>NZ_CP108394.1:0-9000000 GCF_041435215.1 Streptomyces sp. NBC_01314
AAACGCGAAAGCGTTTCACTTATGCCTAAAAACACCAAGACTCGCTGTGCTCTTACAGCAACACCTGCATCCGGAGGGGACGAACGGTGTGCTTACCGGCGGATATGCAGCGCTGGCGCGCTGCATAGTGCACGAATTGCGCAAGCGCAATTCGAATTCCCGCGCAAGCGCGGGAATGGAATTCCGTAAACGGAATTCTGGAACGGAATGCAATTCGCGCAAGCGCGAATTGGGGCACCCGCGCAAGCGCGGTCGCCTGGGCTGGCAGCAAGGGGAGGTGCATCGCGTGTGGGACTGTGTAGGGTCTGGGATTCCCAGCTACCACCTCTGCAACGCATGTGACGGATCGTCGGCCTGACGAAGTGCCAGCCCCACCGTAGTGACGGGCTCCACTGCGCTCCACCCGAACCCCTCCCCCGTTCTCAACTGTCCGTACGCAACCCCACCGAACCTCGCGAGCATACACCCCGATCGATCACTGGAAGGCGGGAATCGGCCACGTGTCACCCTAGAGTGCGGAAGTTGACGCAAGAGTGATGCATCATACTCGTGCACTGTGTAGAGTCTGGGAACAGACAGCATCGCCCCTGGGCCATTCGCCGCTCCGGGAATCTCCAATCTGATACGCGCTTCATTCCGCGAAAAGGAGAACACGGGAATGGCCGTGAAACTACGTGACCACCAGATCGAGGCCGTTGCCGCCATTGTGCGCGGTCTCGATATCCCGCCGGGCGGGATTCCTGGGAATGGCCTGCGCGGACAGGTACACGCGGCGTGCGGAACGGGAAAGACCATCATCGCGGCTGCGGCGGCAAAGCGGCTCGCGCCCAAGGGCCGCATTCTCGTTCTGGTGCCGACGCTGGATTTGCTGTCCCAGACGGTTCAGACGTGGAATGCCGCCGGGCACACGGGCCCGGCGGTCGCGGTGTGTTCTCTTCAGGACGATCCGGAATTGTGGAATCTCAAGGTCCGGAGCACAACGAATCCGGTACAGCTCGCCCTGTGGCATGGGCAGGGGCCGGTCACCGTCTTCGCGACGTATGCCAGCCTCGGTGTCCTTTCCGAGGCGTTCGAGGGCGCCTACGGGCAGCGGTTGTCTCCCATGGACCTGACGGTGGTTGATGAGGCCCACAGGACAAGTGGCTCGATGGGTAAGGCCTGGGCCACGGTGCACGACCAGCGAGTCATTCCGTCGGCGCGCCGGCTGTACCTGACGGCGACGCCGCGGATCTGGGAAGAGCGGCTGAACCGCGAGGTCGCTGAGGGGGTGCGCGACCGGCTGCCGCGGGAGATGGCGGCCTCCATGGACGACGAGACCGTCTTCGGGCCCGTCCTCTACAAACTCTCGCTCGCGTCGGCGGTGTCGCGCGGGCTGCTGGCCCGGTACCAGATCATCGTCCTGGAGCTCCAGGACCCGGTCGTCACCCCGGAGCGGCTGATGGGTGAGGAGCGGCGCAGTGAGGAGGTGCGGGGTCAGCGGCTCGGGGCCTTGCAGGCGGCGCTGTTGCACACCATGGCGCAGCACGACCTGTCGACGTGCATCACCTTCCACCACCGCACCATCGAGGCACAGGCGTACGCGGAGGGCCTGGAGCGGGTTGCGGCCAAGCTGCACGCCGACCAGCCTGAGCGGTACCCGGCTCAGATCTGGGCCGACTGGCTCTGCGGCGAGCACGTACCCGAGCGCCGGCGCGGAGTCCTGGGAAAATTCGGCACCACGGCACTGCGTGCCATTCTCTCGAATTGCCGCGTATTGGGTGAGGGCGTTGATATTCGCGCCGTGGATTCCGTGGCTCTCCTGGATCCCAAGGGCGCGCCGCATGACATTGTCCAGGCTATCGGGCGCGCTTTGCGTCAGAAGCCGGGACAGGGCAAGCTCGCCTCTCTGATCGTGCCGGTATTCCTCCAGCCGGAAGAGACACCTGAGGATATGTTCACCTCCGGGTCGTATCGCCCGTTGGTGAAGGTATTGGAAGGTCTACGCGCTCACGACGAAGAGGCAATCGAATTGCTGGCGATCCCCCAGGAGCCGCAGAAGGACGTCGCGCAACCGTCCCAGCACATCGGTACGCCGCCCGAGGAAGGCGAGGACGAATCCCGCCTGCTGCTCCGTTTCGCCGCTCCGCGCGACCCGGTGATGGTCGCGGACTGGGTTTCCTTCAACGTCATCGACACCGAACGTCAGGACTGGGCCCGCGGCTGGGCGAAGCTGAAGACGTACGTCGAGCGGGTCGGGAACGCGAGGGTGCCCTACGGACACCGCGAGGGCGCGACACCTCTTGGACAGTGGGTGGCGGAGCAGCGACGGGCGTACGGGGCCGGGGAGATGAACGGGCAGCGCGCGCAGCGCCTGGAGCGGCTCGGCATGGTGTGGTCGATGGCCGATGAGAGGTTCCAGGAGAACCTGGAAGCCGCGAAGGCGTACTACGACCAACACTGGACACTCTGCGCCCCCCGCACGGCGGCCATGCTGGATAGACCATTGGGGATGTGGCTCGCGAATTTGCGGCGTCCTGGTGCGCTGGACGACCACCCCGACTGGAAGACAGCACTCGAAGCCGTCGACGAAGACTGGAACCCCGAGTGGCCGGCCGAATGGCAACGCCACTACGCGGCCGTGCGCGAACTCGTACGCGACGAACAGGGCCAGGCCGATGTCCTGCCCGGCGTCACGGTCCACGGCATGGACATCGGACGATGGGCCGCGAAACAGCGCCAACCGGCGGTGTGGGCTTCGCTGATGGACGGGCAGCGCGAGCGCCTGGAGCAACTTGGTGTCGTACCGCTCCCACCAGAGCAGGAAACGCCCGCCAAGGCCCCCCAGGGCGCCTCTGGAGCCTTCGAACGGGGTATTGCAGCCCTGGCGCAGTACAAGGCGCGGGAGGGCTCCGTGACCGTCCCCAGAGGCCACACAGAGCAGTTGGAGGACGGGACAGAAGTCCGACTCGGAGTGTTCCTCAGCAACAGCAAAAGCCGTCGCGCGAAGCTCACCTTCGACAAACTCGCCGCGCTCGCCGCGCTGGGGTTGGAGTGGGCACGGGAAGGTTAAGGAGTGGGATAAGTTTTTGGTTAAGCAGTATCGGGTCCTGATGTGAAGGTGCAGGGAATGGCATCTGAGGAAGAGCTGTTCGCGTCCGTCGACGCGCTGTTGAACGAGGAGCCGCATCTCCCGCCTCCGGCGGAGCGTGCCCGGCTCCGTGAGGCCGCCGGCATCACCCAGGCCCGCCTCGCCACCACGTTGAAGACGACGACCCAGTCGGTGAAGAACTGGGAGAACGGCCGCTCGGAGCCAAAGTCGCCGCGCCTGGATGCCTACCAGCGGCTGCTGAACGGGTGGGCCGCGAAGTACCCGGCCCACGGAGCTCCCGCTGTCACGCCCGCCGCGGCTCCCGCGCTCAACCCGGAACCGGTTGCGGAGACGTTCACCGGCCCGGCCGTGCCCGAGGCGCCCGCCGTAGTGGAGGTGCCCGTCGTCCAGGCTGAGTCGGCGACGTCGCGCCGTCCGGCGAAGAAGCGTTCCGCGCCCGTAGCCGACTCGCGGTTCCCGCATGGTCCGCTCGCGGTGCTGGACGGTGACGGTTCCGCGTACGGCGTCGACGGGATCGTGCTCGACTGCCCGGCGACCACGGTGGTGGAGCTGGTGGAGTGGACGCTGCGCGAGTCCGGCCTCGGTGCCGCGAAGCTCAACCGGTACGGCAAGGACAGCGATCCGCTGATCGTGCTCACCGCCGCGGCCGCCGTAAAGCTGGGGCTGTCGGAGCGCCTGGAGGGCCACGAGCAGCGCCGCTCCCTGCGCCTGCCCGACGACCACCCGGTGGTCAAGCAGGTCGCGAAGGCGAAATGGCAGTTGACGCAGCGCGGGTTCGGCCCGTGGGCAAGGGTCTACCGCAAGGCGCAGGGACGTGAGCGGCAGTGCGTGCAGCTCGCCATCCTGTCGTGGGACGCCCTCGATCCCCGGTCGTGGCCCGGCGTCTGTGAGATGGAGCCGGCCGACATCGCCCGCGTCCTCGGAATCTACGCCCAGCGGGTCATCACCCCGCGCGGCTCCACGGCCGTCTCGGGCCTGGAGCTGATGACCGCGCTGCGCCCGCCGACGAAGGCCGTGCAGGACCCTCAGACCGGGAACTGGGTGTCCGGCCACAACGCGGGCTCCCTGGGCACCGAGCCGATGGACCCCGCGCCACCGGAGGCCACCCCGGAACACCCCGTCGTCGTGAACAGCGGCTGGACCGGCGGCTTCCTCAACGAAGAGGCGTACCAGTGGGTGCGGTCGGTGGAGACGCTCAGCGATGAGGAGTGCACGCTGCCGTACGCGGTCGGCCTGGACCTCAACACGGCGTTCCTCGCCGCCGCGGCCCGCCTGGTCGTCGGTCTCTCCGCGCCGGACCACTTCCATGCCCCGAAGTTCAACCCGAAGATCCCCGGGAGCTGGCTGGCGGACCTGTCCCACATCGAGCTGGACCCGCGCCTGCCCTCGCCGTTCACTCCGGACGGCAGCCGACCGACCGGCCCGGCCTGGTACCAGACGCACACCCTTGCCTACGCCCAGGAGCTCGGCTACGACGTGCACCCGATCGAGGCGTACCTGCGCCGCGAGACCGGCGCCTACCTGGACCCGTGGCACGACCGCCTCAAGACCGCCTACGTCGACACCCTCGCCGACCTCGGCGTCACGAAGGACCTGGACGACCGGGCCTTCCTCGCCGCGATGGAGCAGCACAAGCAGATCGACCCGGCCCTGACCGCCGTCCTCGGTGCCATCAAGGCCACCGTGAAGGGCGGCGTCGGCAAGCTCCGCGAGCGCCCCCAGGGCAAGTCCTACAAGGACGGCGACCCGTGGCCGGCCATGCAGCGCCCGACCTGGCGCCCCGACATCCGCGCCGCCGTCATCAGCAAGGCCCGCGTCAACATGCACCGCAAGCTCAACAACATGGCTCGGATGACGGGCCTGTACCCGCTCGCCGTGCTGTCCGACTGCGTCGTCTACCCCTCCCCGGGGGACAGCCCGCTGGACTTCCTGCCGTACGCGACGTCCGGGAAGCCACAGCCCGGCGGGTTCCGCCTCGGACCGACGCCGGGCCTGGCGAAGCTGGAGGGCGTCCAGACGATGCTGTGGGCGGTCGACCTCATGGAGAAGGGCCTCAACCCGGCCCGCCACATCAAGGGCGGCGACGCCGTCCTCGACGAAGGAGAGTAAGGCCGTGGGGGAGATCGACGACGCGATCGAGCGGGCCGACCGGGAGTCCTTCACCCGCGAGCCGCCGAAGACGCTGAAAGGTCAGATCGGGTTCCTGCTCAAGCAGTTGGGCAGTGCGAAGGCCGTCGCGCAGGAGCTCGGGGTCACCGCCGACTCCGTCAACCGCTACCGGCGCGGCGCCCGCAAGCACGCCCGCGCCGACGTCGCCGCGAAACTCGACGACGCGGTACGGCAGCGGTGGCAGCCACAGGTGCGCAAGCGCCGGCAGAAACATGCCGCGGCCTCCGGCGGCATCACGGTGGAGACGAGGGCCCGCTTCGGGTACACCGCACCCGTCGGCACGACCGACGACGGACGCTTCCGCCGCCTGACCGTGCACCTCCCCCCGGCCTACGCGCAGCGCCTGTTCGACGCCCGTGACACAGGGGCCAGCGACCAGCAGATGCGGGGGATCATCGCCGAAGGATTTAAGGACGTCTATTTCCAGGACGGCGGAGGGCGCGCCGCAGGACTCTCCGACGTCACCCTCAACGACATCGACTACCTCGACCTCGACTACTGACCTGGCGCCGGCCGCGGCCCGGCACCTGCTTGTTGTGACTGAGCACCCTAGTAGCGTGTCGCTGCTTAGTTATGGCATGTCTGGTTGGGAGGCTGGTGTCAGGTGGGTTCCCTCCCTTTTGCCAGACAGGACTGTCGTCGTGGGTTCACAGAAGAAGCGGCCGGTCAGGCTGAGCGCGCAGGATCGTGAGGAGTTGGTCCGGGTGACCACGACGGGTGTTCGCGGGGCCTCGATGATCATGCGTGCGCGGGTGCTGCTTGCACTGGATGTCTCGGTGGGTGACGTGGATTCCAAGGAGGCGATCGCGGCCCGGCTCGGCGTCTCCGGTGAGACGTTACGGCTGGTTGCCAAGCGTTTCGCCGAGACCGGTGGCGATGTGCACGCCACGATCGCGCGGAAGAGGCGTGACCTCCCGCCGGTGCCCTCGCCGGTGACCGGCGAGGTCGAAGCCCGGCTGATCGCGATGGCGTGCTCGCAGCCACCCCAGGGCTATACCCGGTGGTCGCTGCGTCTGCTGGAGAAGCACGTCGCGCTGACCGAGGACATCCCCGATCTGGACCACTCCACCATCGGGCGGGTCTTAAAAAAACGGAACTGCGTCCTCACCTGAGAAAGTGCTGGACCATCCCACCACGGACGAACGCGGAGTTCGCGGCCCGGATGGAAGACGTGCTGGCTGTCTATGCCCGGCCCTACGACCCGGCATGTCCGGTGGTGTGCATGGACGAGAAGCCCTACCAGCTCCTCGCCGATACCCGCGACCCGCTGCCGGCCCGCCCTGGTCACGACGCCTGCCAGGACAGCGAGTACATCCGCTGCGGCACGTGCTCGATCTTCGTGTGGGTCGAACCCCTGCGCGGGTGGCGTGCTGTTCAGGCGCTGTCCCGGCGGACCCGGATCGACTGGGCCGGCCAGGTCAAGCAGCTGCTGAGCGTGGACTACCCCGACGCCGAGACCGTGGTGCTCGTGATGGACAACCTCAACACCCACGGCATCGCCTCGCTGTACGAGGCATTCGAACCACAAGAGGCATTCGCCCTGGCCCAACGCCTCGAGATCCACCACACGCCCAAGCACGGGTCATGGCTCAACATCGCCGAGATCGAACTCTCCGCGCTGACCCGGCAATGCCTCGACCGCAGGATCAGCGACCTCGACATCCTCAACACCGAACTCTCGGCCTGGCAGAACGCCACCAACACCGGCCAACGTCAGGTGAACTGGCAGTTCACCACCCACGACGCACGCATCAAACTGCGCCATCTATATCCCAAAAATTAGCCGCGACAGTCTACTAGTTGGCGGGTGAGCGGTTTGCTTGGCGGGTTGTGCGCTGGCGGTCGACGGTGCTGAGACGTGACGCGCTAGTGGGAACCTGGTCACGAGAGTTGGAACCAGTGAGGCTGGCGCCGACTAGGCTCACCCCCATGTCCGAGCCAGCCCCTGACCCTCGCCTGAATCCTTGTCAACTGGCTCCGGTCGGGGGTCGTCAGAACTGTGGAGGTCGGCGAGGCCGACCTCCAGCGCGGTCGGGTGCAACTGGGCGCGCCGCTGGCGAAGCAGCCAGAATCTAGTGCCACTTACACCTACTGGAGTGTTCAATTGGGCCGGACACCAGAATGGCAGGAATACCAACAGGAAGTCTCCTCCTTCTTGTCCGAGCTCGGATTCGATACGCGCGTCGATGAAACCATTGAAGGTGCACGAGGTCGGCATGACATCGACGTCGTGGCCCGCCTGAGTATTGCCGGGGTGGATATTCTCTGGCTGGTCGAGTGCAAGGCATGGCAGCGACGGATTCCGAAGGAGAGAATCCTCACGCTCCAGGGAATAGTCGATGACATCGGAGCCGATCGCGGGCTTGTTTTTTCCGAGAGCGGATTCCAAGCCGGAGCAATCCGCGCTACCCAGAATACAAATATCACCTTGACTAGCCTGGAAGACTTCAGGCTGAACTTTCAAGATGAGGTCTCAGCGACGAAAGCAAAGGTTCTCGACGAGCGGATTGCGCGCCTCATGAAGGCTTACGAGGCGGTCTGGGATCTAGCGGATCAGGAGCGGCAGGCGGCATTTTCTCGATATTCCGGGCCTCCCGGGTTTGATTTTCTCGAAGGCGGCCCCCATGCCATGACTGGAGTGACGTCCCACCTCAGCATGATGCGGCAATCGCTCGAAAATGCACGATTCGGCCGATGGCCAGTAGCTTATTTTCCACTGGACCTCATTGATGGTGAGAGCTTTGATGTCACCGACTGGGAGGGTCTGCTATTCGTCGCTGAACAGTCCATAGTTACCTGCGATCGCATTTATGGCCACATGATGACTCCAGGGGTTAGCCCGGTTGCTTGGAAGACCCTGCAGCCGCCAGAGCTGACTAGCTTGCTCAGTGCCCTTCGCGGCCAGTAAGGCGATCGTGTTCGTCGTCATTTTCGGCTAAACCTGGCGCCAGCGCTCTGGATCGCCAGGACACCGCCTGGTGGACAGGTTCCAACGACCGCGTCACGGCTGAGGAACCCGAAGGACACCGCCCGGGCCTCGCTCGTGCCGCCAACGCTTACCCGCCAACTAGAGCGCTCAGTCACACTTGTTGAGTCGAAGCACGATAGTTGTCACAAGAGACGGGCGGGTGGGGACGCTGTTGCTGGCTGCGGGTGCCTTTCGGGTGGCTCCCCTGCAGGGTGAGATGACGCTGTCGTTCCTGGGGCGGATCGCGGACAGGTACGGCCTGACGGTGCGGAGTCTGCTGTCGTCGGTTACCGAAGTGGCTGGCCAGCAGGGCGTCGTCCGGGCTCTGCAGGGCGACAGCGAGGTGTTCTTGAACGCTGCGGCCCGGGACCGGGTCGCGGCGCTGTGTCGTGTGCCGCAGGTGGGCTTACGCCATGCGTTGCCGGCCTGGACGCGGGAGGAGCCGCTGGGCCCCTCGAAGGAGCGGCCGGCGGTGCGGCTCTACAACGGGGTGGAGACGGTTGCTGCCTGGGGTCCGGCGTGCCCGGGCTGTGTGGCTGCGCGGACCGGTCGCGTTGCACCAGCCCGGGTGTACCTGGCGGCGCACCAGCGAGTCTGCCCACGCCACCGGTGCTGGCTGATGAACGTGCCTGGCAGCGGGGGCCGTGTCGTGGGGTTGGCCGGATGCCCGGAGGTGGTCCAGGCGCAGGCGGATCACCGCAGGCTGCTGCGCCGCTCCCCCGTCGCTGGTTCGGCGTTCGAGGTTGCGGAAGCGGTCACAGCCTGGTGGTGGGCGCAGGAGTGGCCCGAGGAACGTCTGTGGCCGATGCGGCTGGATGCGGCCATGCCCGCGGGCGAGGATCCGCAGCGGTGGCGGATCCTGGCGCGGGATCTGGTCACCTACCCAGAGACCGTCGCCCTCGCCACGCTTCTGGCAAGCCGGGCCTGGCGGCTCCGTGTCGCTGCTGACGGTGGTGGTCACCTCCCTTACCGGTTGGCTGATGTGCCCTGCGTGCCCGGCGAGCTGGGCCATCGCTTGCGGCGTTCGTGGCTCACCGAGCGTCTGGCCGGCTGTACCCACGGAGCGCTGTTTGCCTGGACGTACCAGTGCATCCGTACCGAGGGCGGCAGTGGAGACGACGAACAGCGGCTGTGGCAGGTCCCCTTGGCGCTCCGGCCCCGGCCTCTCGCCGACGTTCTCGCGGGCTACCAGCGTCGGCAGACCGCGGGCACAGAGGGGCTGCCGGCTCAGAAACGGCTGCGGGGTCACAGCGTGCACGCCGAGGGCGCCTTCGCCGCCGGCCTGGCCCACGCGCGCACCTACGCCGCCCAGCACGGCCACCTCGCCACCCAACGCGACACCCGAGTCGGTTCCTTCGCCCTGGGGAAATGGGTGCACAACCAGCAGGCCCACGCCTTGGTCCTGCCTGAAGAAAAGGCCGCCGCCCTCAAGGAGGTGGATCCGTGGTGGAACATCCCCTGGTCGGTGAAGTGGCAGCGCTCCTACTACCGCGCCCGCGACCACGTCAGACGCCACGGCCCCCTCAACGCCGCCGACGGCTTCCCCGACACCCACATGCTGACCGGGGAATGGCTGTACCTGCAGTGCACCGACTACAGCTCACTCCACCCCGAACAACGCCGTCTGCTGGCCGACATAGGCCTCACGGCCCAGGCCGCCGGTAGCGCACGCCCGCGCCGAACGAGCCGGACAGCAGGCATCGATAAGGCTGTTGACTGTGCGCGCGCCTTCGCCGCCGAACACGGATGCCTGGCCCTGGCCACCAAGAACATCTCGTACCAAGGGTTTTTGCTCGGGAAGTGGCTCACTGCCCAGCGTTGCCTCACCCGCCGCCAGGACGAACCCGGCGCGCACCTCCAGGTACTCGACGCGATCGACGTGTGGTGGAACCCGCCGTGGCCCTTGGCGTGGCAGCGAACCTGGCACCTGATCCGCGCTCATGCCCGAGACCGGCGCCAAGGGGCCGCAGAAGGGAGCTGGCCGGACGGCAGTGACGGCTGGGCCACATGGCTGTCCGTACAGTGCACCGGCTACAAGCAGTTGCATCCGCTGCAGCAGCGCCTGCTGGCGGAGATCGGCATCACCGCCGAGACCGCCGCCGCTTGCCCCCACGAGATCATCGCCCAGCTCTGCGGTACGGGCCCCGGGCTGGCCCACGCGCGCACGTACGCCGCCGCACACGGCCACCTCGCCACGCCCCTGAAAGCTTGTCCTGAGGGGTTTCCGCTGGGCCGGTGGCTGAGCGAACAGCGCCACCAGGCGCGGGAGCACCATCGCAGTACAGGCGGGACATGGCCGGTCAGCACGCTCCTCGCAGCGCTCGACCCCTGGTGGAACCCGACCTGGTCCTTGGAGTGGCAACGCAATTGGACTCGCGTACGCGAGCGGTCAGAGTCCGCAGCCGGCGGCGGTGGTAGCGGCATTGCGGACCTTGAGAAGGAGCTGGCCGACTGGCTGAGGCGTCAGTGCACCGGCTACGGCACACTCCACCCCGAACAGCACCGCCTGCTGACCAAGATCGGTATCACCGCCGAGACAGCCCGAGCCGCCCAACCACCGGCTCCCCGCGTTGGGCCCGGTCTGCTGGACACTGTGCTCGCACAAGCCCGCGCCTACGCCGCCGGATACGGCCATATCGCCGCACCCGTCAGCACCGTCCTCGACGGGTTCCCGCTGGGGAAGTGGCTGGCCTGGCAACGACGACGCGCCGGTCAGGGCCGCCTCTCCCCCACCCGGGCCGAAGCCCTGACCCTGATCGATCCGTGGTGGAATCCGCCCTGGCCCCTGCAATGGCAGCAGGCCTACCACCGCCTCCGCACGGAAGCCACGGGTGCCGACGGCGTACCGGCCACGAACCTCTCACGAGGCCTTTGCCGCTGGATCCGTGTCCAGCAGGAGTCCTGGGAGCATCTCCACCCCGGCCAGCAGGACCTCCTGACCGTCCTCGGCATCACACCCGATGCTGTCGTAGGCGAACGACCCGCCCCGGCCACACGCTCCTACCCCGCCAGCCCCGGAATCGACCACGCACGCGCCTACGCCGCCCGACACGGCCACCTCACCCCGGACAAGCACACCCGACAAGACGGCTTCCCCCTCGGCAGATGGCTGGGCCAGCAACGCCGCAAAGCCCGCGCCGGCGTCCTCTCCACCGCCACCATTGAGGCGCTCACCGCCCTGGACCCGTGGTGGAACCCACCCTGGCCCTACACCTGGCACCGCACCTGGCAGCAATACCGCGCCACGACCAGCGGAAACGAACCCGCCCCCGACACACTCCAACACTGGGCCAACACCCAACGCGCTCAATGGAGCACCCTCCACCCCGACCAACAACACCTCCTCACCCACACCGGCATCGCTGGATGAGATCATGGTGTCCAACAAGCCGGTCAGCGACCATGCATGACCATCCATCAATTCGCATTGTGAACTGCATCACTGCGGATGATCCGCAGGGGCACCGGCTCGGTGGTGACGTGGCGGCGCGCGCAGACACACATTTTTCGGCGCGGCGTGCCACGCCATCATCGTGTTCCTGAAAGGCCGCCTGAGGATGGACTGCTCAACTCCCCCAGGGGCTTCTGGGCGGCGAAGTTTCGCCTCGGTTCCCGGGCCGCATCGCTACCAAAGACATCAGACCAGCCCTCCCATCGCCGCCACAGACGCTCCCGTCGTCCGGTATAGGATCTTCGGCCGCTCTCGTACGCTGCCGCGCCCTCTGCAACGTTGGGATCCCAGCTCTCTCATGTCTCATCAGACGCTAGAGTTTTCCCACCTCGTCCCAAAGTGGTGTGTTTCAACGGCGCGTTGACGGCTGCTGGCCACCCGCGTGTCCATGCCGTACAGCAAGGGAGCATTGTGCGACTCGTCGAACTCAGCGTCACCAATTTCCGCTCGCTGGGCGACGTCCAGGGCATCCCAATCCACAAGCAGACCATTCTGACGGGGCACAACGACTGCGGGAAGACAGCAGCTCTGGACGCCATCGCTTTCCTGCTCGGCGAGCGCCCTCTTGCAGACAGTGACATCTCTCAGTTTGCCGAGAGTGAACCCGCGCGCGCTGCCCTGCCATCGGACGATGACGCCGCGGAGCCGATCGCGGTGACGGTGGAAGGCCGGTTCGACCTGTCCGACGCCGAGAAGAAGGCCCTGGGTCTCGCCTCTTCCATCCAGGTGCGCCGTCGGCACGTGGAAGGCGAAGGCGTCTCACTTGAGTGGCTGGCGCAGGTGCCGCAGAACCCCGCGCTACGGAACATCTCCTCTCTGAAGGTGCCTGAGCTCCGCAGCCTTGCCTCCGATGTAGGCGTCAAGTTGCGTGAGGGCCAGCCGAACGTCAAAGCGAGCTGGACCGAGGTTCTCGAGGAGCATGTGGCCTCAGCCCCGACGGTTGCCGGTTGGGCGCAGGCGCCCGAGCACGTCGTCAGCTCCCTGCCGCAGCTCCTGTATTTCCGGGGCGATGCCGCGGAGACTCCCGACACCGTGGTCCGCAGCATCCTGACGGCGAAGTTACGCGAGTACACCCTGCGTGAGGAGACCCGGCAGAAGATCACCGATCTGGAGACCGATTTCTCCGGCCTGCTCAAGGACGATGCCGCCCGTCTGCAGAAATTGGTCGAGGAACGATGCTCCCTCGACTCTTTCTCCCTGGAGCCGACCGTACAGTTCCGGCCGACCGTCAGTGGCGTCTCGATGACCGCTGCGGCACCCGGCCAACGAGCCGTGTCACTGGCTGCGGCCGGGGCCGGCCGGTCCCGCCGGATTTCGCTGGCCCTGTGGGAGGCCAGCCAGCAGCTCCTCTCGGAAGCAGCGGAGGGCGGCGTCACAGGCGGTGTGATCATCGCCTATGACGAGCCCGACACGCACCTCGACTATGAGCACCAGCGTCGCATCATGGACATGATCAAGGTGTCGGCGTCCGCCGCGCAGTCCACCGTGATCGTTGCCACCCATTCCCTGAACCTGATCGACGGTGTCGACATCCAGGACATCGTGCATCTCAACAGCAGGGTCGGACGAGCCTACGTACAATCGCTCGGCGCAGAGGACAGCGACGAGGACACCCGGCGCTTCCTGTCGAACATGGCGGTTTCCCTGGGCTTCCGCAACAGTGTCCTCCTGCACGAACGGTGTTTCGTCGGCGTGGAGGGCCCCACCGAGTACGCGGCACTGCCGGCACTGTTCAAGTTGGCGTTCGGCTACCCGATCCAGTCCGCGGGCATCGCGCTGTGGGACTGCGGCGGCAACGACGGCGCCCTCAACTTCGCCAAATTCCTCAAAAAGCACAAGCGCACCGTCATGTTCCTGGTCGACGGCGACTCGATCCGCGACAAGGAAAAGGAGTTCAGCCTCAATCGTCTGGAGAAGTACGGTTTCACTGAGAAGGACTGCCTCTTCCTCGGAGACCCGAACGAGCTGGAGGACGTCTTCAGCGACGATCAGTGGGCCGACACCATGAACGCCGAATGGCCTCGCACGGACGAGCAGCAGTGGATGTCCAAGGACGTCGCAGACCTGCGCCGGACCGGCAAGTTCAGCAAGTCGCTTCACACCCTGCTGTACCAGCACTCCGAGCAGGCTCCGCGTAAAAAGGAGAGCATGGTCGTCGAGCTGGCACAGCGACTGCGGCAGCCCTCAGATGTTCCGCCAGCCCTGGTGAAGTCGTTCAATGACGCGATCAAGGTGG
The DNA here is from genome assembly GCF_041435215.1 of Streptomyces sp. NBC_01314. Taxonomy (NCBI): domain Bacteria; kingdom Bacillati; phylum Actinomycetota; class Actinomycetes; order Kitasatosporales; family Streptomycetaceae; genus Streptomyces; species Streptomyces sp. NBC_01314. Next base: position 13,913 of record NZ_CP108394.1, read on the forward strand.
CCAGCGAGGCCGGGCTGCGTCACTGGTCCGAGGACGAATGAGCCAGCCGCGCTGAACGGCGGGCTTTCATCCTGCTCAGACGCTGCTCACGGGTGGGCGCCTCCCACGAGTGCACTCCCGCAGAAGCCACCCACCGTCGGCCGTGTCTGCTCTTTTCCTCACCACACCACCGGCACCCGGACGGCGCGGGTGGATCTGCATGCCGAACACGCACGGCCATGGCACACACCTCAACACTCTCCACTCGGTCCGTCACTGGCGTACTCAAAGAATCCCACGGAGCACTGACAATCGGCAGAGCGAGAGCAGAGCCCCGGCAAACTGATACCGCCCGGAAATCACCAGGCCCCCGCGCGACGCAGCCAGACCATATGCCGCTGAGCCGAAGCTCAGTAGTTGTCACCGGTAGAGCCGGATGACGTGGCGAATGAGGCCGACCGAAGCAGCGTGGTTGTCACCGAGGAGGCACGCGGCTTGTCACAACTGCTCACTCAGCAGCCTTTCTGTCACCAGTCCCGCGACCCCTGGAGGGGTGCGCAGCCGTAGACGTTCTCCTTGAGGCCCGAACATGATCAGATACTCGACCGGTCCGGTGGATCTGGCGTTTGCGACTCCGTGGGGGGTGCGGGTGTCGAACTCGACGACGTCCCCGGCAGTCAGGACGAGGTCTTGGTTGCCGAGTGCGAGCCACAGCCGCCCGTACAGGACGCACAACCACTCGTAGCCCTCGTGGGAGACCTGCCGCGGCCGTGCGGGCGGACCCTCGACAGCGGGCAGGACGTGCTTGTGGGCGTGCAGGCCGCCGACGTACCGGGTCAACGGCAGCACCGCCTTGTCATCCCCGAAGTTCAGCGGCGCCCGCCCCCGCAGCTCGGCCGCGGGGGCGGGCGCGGTGCCGGCCAGTTCGTCCAGGGAGACGCCGTACTCCTTCGACAGTTGCAGCAGTACCTCCAGGGTGGGTTTGCGCCGGCCGGTCTCGATCCGGGACAGCGTGCTGGTCGAGATGCCGGTCGCGTAGCTGACACCGGCGAGCGTCGCGCCGTGGTGCTCGCGCGCGGCCCGCAACCGGGGCCCCATCGCGGCCAGCGTGCCGTCCAAGTCGTCGACTGCCACCTTCCCGCTCCTTCTTGCCGTGCCGCTCCACCCCTCTGTCCTGCAAGTTTGCCAAATGGGCAAGGCTGATCGCGTCGGGCGGGTGCCACGTCGCATGATCGATGGGTAGCCGCGTCCGCCCGCGAACCGAGGAGGAGCGCATGCAGCCCGAGCCGACCGCCGAGCTCCGCCACCGCACCGTCGAGGCCCCGGCCGGGCGCCTGCACCTGGTCGAGCAGGGCACCGGCCCGTTGATCCTGCTCGTGCACGGCTTCCCCGAGTCCTGGTACTCCTGGCGCCGCCAACTCCCTGCCCTCGCCGCGGCCGGGTACCGGGCAGTGGCGATCGACGTGCGCGGCTACGGCCGCTCCTCCAAGCCCGCCGCGATCGACGCCTACCGAATGCTCGACCTGGTGGAGGACAACGTCGCCGTCGTGCGCGCCCTCGGCGAGGAGAGCGCGGTGATCGTCGGCCACGACTGGGGCTCCAACATCTCCGCCACCTCCGCCCTGCTCCACCCCGGAGTCTTCCGCGCGGTCGGCTTGCTGAGCGTCCCCTACGCGCCGCCCGGCGGCCCCCGCCCCACCGACATCTTCGGCCAGATCGGCGGCCCCGAGCAGGAGTTCTACGTCTCCTACTTCCAGGAGCCCGGCCGCGCCGAGACGGAGATCGAGCCCGACGTCCGGGGCTGGCTCGCAGGCTTCTACGCGGCCCTGTCCGCCGACACCATGCCCGCCCAGGGCGAGCCCGACCCCCACTTCGTCACCCTGGGCTGTCAGCTGCGCGACCGTTTCCCCGTCGGCCCGCTCCCGGCATGGTTGAGCGAGGAGGACCTCGACGTCTACGCCGGGGAGTTCGAGCGCACCGGTCTGACCGGCGCCCTCAACCGCTACCGCAACATGGACCGCGACTGGGAACACCTCGCCCCGCACCGCGGAGCCCCGATCAAGCAGCCGTCCCTGTTCATCGGCGGCGCCCTGGACGCCTCCACCACCTGGATGTCCGACGCCATCGACGCCTACCCCACCACCCTCCCCCGCCTGTCGGCCTCCCACCTCCTGGAAGGCTGCGGCCACTGGATCCAGCAGGAACGCCCCGACGAGGTCAACAACCTGCTGACCGACTGGCTCGCCACGCTTCAGAGCTGAACCAGACGGGCTACCTGGGCAGCCTGGCGGTGCTTTTCGGGTGGGCCGCGCCGAGGTAGCACATGCCGGTCTGCTCGGTGATGCCGAACAGTCGCACCGCACGTACTCCACTACGCCGGTGACAACAAGCGTGCCTATGTGACAACTACGGTGCGTCGGCTCAGCCGCAGGCCGACCACCGCTCAGGTGCCCTGCGAGATCAGAACGACACGTCGATGTAGTCGATGTCGGTGAACTCGACCCCAAGCTGTTCGGCACGGTGCCCGCGGTACTTGAAGCACGCATCACCCTGCTGCGCGTCGAACAGGCGCCGGGCAACTCGGCCGACAGGCGGACAGCGATGCCGGGCGGGCGTCCGTCGTCAGTGGTGCCGACGGACGGGACGCAGCCGAAGCGAGCGCGGGTCCGGTGCGTTGCCTGCCGTCACCGGGTTCTGTCAGAGCCCGCAGCCCTGTCGGAGACCTCGCGTAGGTCCTATACATCGTCAAAGCTGGGCTGACTCCATGGCTGGTCGGGAGGCGGGCCTTGGGCGCCGAGGAGCTGCGTGATCTTCTCCGCTTCGTCGCTCGAGAGATCGGAGAGCAGGCGCGTCGTTGTGCCGAGGAGGGCATCCAGCGACACCTGGGTACGTGCGCCGCGGGCGCTGGCGATTCCGGTGCCGAATAGGCACTGGAGAGTCTCGCCGGAGGGGATGCGGGCATCGGCTTCGATGACTCCCTCGGCCTGTCCCAGTGCGTCGCTGATGCCGTCGAGTTGGGCGTCGTGGGAGATGTCGTCGCCGGGGCCGCCGTATCCGACGTGGCGGTCCGTGACGACCATGCGAAGAGAGGTCAACGGGATGCTGAAGCGGTCTGCCCTGTTCCTCACCTCGTCGAGGCGGGGCAGGTCGTGCTCCTGCCCGGGCGGGAGCTGGCGCCGGGACTGGGCAACGAGCACATGGAAACGCGGGGTCTGCAGGATCAGCTGGCCGGCCTTCACCGCCCAGCGCCACGGGCTGATGTCCGCGTCTGCCGCGCCGGGCACGATCATGCAGACACGGCTGGTCCAGAGCTGGATCGCCTCACGCATCAGGTGCTGAAGGTTGCCGGTGCCGGCGGCCGGGGTGCGCAGCAGGATAGGGAGACTGATCATGCGGACGACCCGGTTCCAGAACGCGGCGTCGGTGATGTCCTCGGATTCCAGCAGGTACATCAGGGCCGTCTCGTCGAGATGGCCGACGCCTCGCTGCGGCGCGGGGAAGCTGGCGAGCGTGGATCCGCCGCCCTGCCAGAGCGCAGCGAGGAAGGCTGACATCCGGTCGGCGACGTCGGTGGTCATCCGCGCGGTGAGAGCGTCGACGGCGTCGCGGGTGGGAACGCGTTCTCCCGCACGGGCGGCCTCAGCTCCCTGAACGACCGTGTCCAGGAACTCCTCGGTCGCCGCTTTGTCGAGGGTGCCGCGGCCGCCTTCAAGAACGGAGCGGGACACGAGACGGGGAATACCGGGAGAGTCGTCGGCCGGCTGGAGTGCGCCGAGCGCGGAAGCGTCGAGGAGCAGCGCGGTGCTGCTGCCGGGCAGCGGGGGAAGATCTCCCTGCTGCCGTGCGGTGGGCAGTTGACCGAGAGCCAGAAGCACCGGCCGGTCCGCACGGGGAAGGCGCTGCAGGTCGTCCTCCAGTTCGCGCTGGTCGGATGTGGTGCGCAGGTAGATGAACCGGCGCGGTGTGCGGGGTCTGCCGGGCCATTCGAGGACCATGTCGGGGACATGGGTGTGGTTGAAGAACTCGGTCTTGGTGACGGTGGCGCCGGGGTCCATGCGGCGCAGGTGCCGGGCGACGATGTCTTTGAGCCGGGTGAACATCATCCGGTCGTCGGGCTCGTCCATGGCCTGGGAGATCGACTGTTCGACGATGTTCACCACGAGCCCTCTCTGCGGGTGAGTTCGGCGGCGACGATGGCTGCCCAGTCCTTGAGCGGCAGGAGAGTTTCCTGCTTGTCCGAGAGCACGATCAGCCACAGGCGTGCTGCGACCGACTGGGCGAGGTCAACGTCCAGGAGTTTTCGGGCTTCCTCGGGGTCGCTGGTGCCGAAAACGCGACTGCTGTGCTGAAGGACCGCGGTCTCCACCTGGCCGGGTGAGTTGAGGGTGGACCAGGAGTTCGCGCGGAAGGGGGCCCAGGTGATCCACATGAAGTGGTCGCTGAGGTGGTGCTGGGCCTGGGCAGCCACGTAGCACTTGGCGAGGAACTCGTCGAACTGGGTTCCCTGGTCGCTGGGTTGCGCGTAGTTCTTGACCTCCGCGCAGAACATGTCGTTCTGGTAGGGGTCACCGCGCATGGCGCCCCCCAGATCGAAGGAGAACGTCCGGCCTCCGTACGGCCAGGACAGAGTCAGCCGGCGACCGCAGGACTCCGAGTCCGTGTTCGCGTACGCGCCGAAGATGCGCATCGTGCCCTCGAGCCACTGCTTGGCTCTGCGGGCCCCCGAGAAGCCCTTCACCTGAGCATCTTCGCCAACCACCACAGGCGTAGCTTAGTGCGATCGGATCATCACGATGCGCTCGAACGGGCCAATCCCCCGCCCCACCGACACCTGCCGGCTCCAGGAAAGGGACACCCGCGGCCTGGGGAAGCAAGCAGACAACGGGCCCAGGACCGGCCGGCTCCTGCGAAAACGCCCGCCCGGGTCGGCGAACACGAGACCGTGGTGGAGTGACCCAACATCCCGGCCTCCTGCGGACAGCTCCCCTGCAGGGGGAGACGACCTCGTCGCTGATCTGCCGCATCGCAGGCCGCTACGGGATGGAAGCGAAGGTGTTGCGGTCGTGCTGGCAGTGGCGCAACTATCCGCCGGGGCAAGATGGCGGGGGTGCGCGGGCCGACGCCGAGGTGCTGCTGAACGCGCCCGGACGGCAGCTCCTGGCAGGCCTGTGCGGCGTCGGAGAAGACGTGCTGGCGCGGGCGTTGCCGTCCTGGGGACAGGAGGACGGCAAGCTGTCGGCCGGAAAGGACGGGGTGCCGGCGGCGGCGTGGCGGACCGGGGGTGCGGTCGCCGGGCCGGTGGCGTTCGGCTGCCGCCTGTGCGCGGCCCGGCGCACGGGGACGGCCGTGCGGGTGGTGCGGTACGCGCCTCGCTGGGAGCGGGTGTGTGTCCGGCACAGGCGGTGGCTCCTGGACGCGGACGCCGACCAGCCTCTTGAGTATCTGGACGTGCGAGGTGTGCCGGAGGTGGCCGCGGCGCAGCGGCGGTGGACGGGTGTGGCGCGGCGGGCGGCACGGGCCGGAGTCGAGCCGGCGAGGGTGTTCGCTCTGGCTTATGCGGTGGTGGCCCGGTGGTGGGAGCAGGCTCTGCACTGGGAGCGCGAAGTCATCTGGCCGCGGCGGCTGCACCAGGTCGCGGGCGGCAACGCCGGGACAGAGCTGGAGCGGTGGCGGATCGTGGGACGGGACGCGGCCGTCTTCCCCGAGGTGGTGGCCGTCGCCGACGCGCTGCTGGACCCGGCCATGGCCGAGCTGGCGTGGACCGACAGCGGGGCCGGGCAGCCGCGGCCGCTGCCCGCCGACGGGGCGTTCTGCCACCGGCTGGGCGAGCGGGTCGGGCGGGGGTGGCTGGGGCCGCTGGCTGCCACCGACTACGGCGGCCCGCTGACCTCGTGGATGGGCGCCGTCATCCGCATCCGCCGCGGCGCGGGGGGCCCGCCCGGCTACGGCAACGATCCGTGGTGGCTGCGGCAGGAGCACTCGCCCGCCACCATGGCCGGACAGTTGCGCGTCCTGTCGAAGGAACGCAGCGCGCCCGGTTCAGGCACCACGTGGCGCTCTACGGTGCCGGCCGAGCAGCGGGCGCTGATCACCAGCCTGGTCAACGACGCAGAAGAGCAGCTGACCCAGCTGCGCGGCGCCCAGTACGGCAAGACCGCCGACGCCGCGCAGCAGTTGCTGGGCAACCTCGGCCATGCCGCCACGCTGATCGAGCAGGCCGTACAGGAGACGGCAGCAGCAGCCCTCGCGGCCGGGATGGCACTGGATGATCTGGCGCGCTGGGCCCGCCTACCGGCCGATGTCCTGGCCGAGGCACTCCCGGCCCACCGCAAACGGGGGGCCGGGAAGGAACGGTGAGCAAGCGCCAGGAGACGAGGCGTGTACGGACCGTCATCCGCAGGGCAATACCTCATCGCCCTGCACTCGTGATCAAAATCCGTGAAGCCGCCCGCCGCACAGGCAGGACGGGCTTGACTGGGGCGCGTGGGCAGCAAGGACGCAGCGGCCGCATCGGGCGGCCGCTCACAGCACATGCAGACGGATACCGGATCCGAGTGGGAGGCAGTCTTCGTCGACCCCCTCGGGCAGGTGGTCCAGCAACGGTGGGCCGACGCGGTTCTCGCGGTGGCCTTCGAGGAGCTGGAGCCGGTGTCGGCGTTCCCGGTGGTGCCGGGGCGGCGGTGGGGGCCCGGTCAGTGGTGGTCGGCCTCGACCGGCCGGCATGTGGCGTGCGGGTCGGCCGCGATGCGGGCGCAGTTGATGGTGCTGGACCGCGATCCCGAGGTGGTCGGTCTGGCCGGGCGGCCGGTCCGTCTGCTGTGGCGGGACGCGCGGGGCCAGGTCCGTTCGTGGGTGCCGCAGCTCTTCGCCCGTCACCGCGACGGCACGGCCCTGCTGGCCGACTGCCCCAGCCACCCGGAGGCCGGCGGCGAGCGGGCGCAGCGGGCTGCGACGGTCCTTGAGGCGGCGTGCGCGCAGGCCAGCTGGAGCTACCGGCGCCTTGAGCCGCTGGAGAAGACGCTTTCGGCGAATCTGAAATGGCTGGCCGGCTACCGCCATCCCCGCAACGCCGGCCGTCCCCGTCTCGCGGCCGCCGTACGTGAGGTGTTCGCACAGCCGCGGCCGCTGATCGAGGGCGCCGAAGCGGTGGGCGACCCGATCGAAGTCCTGCCCGCCGTCTTCCACGCCCTGTGGCACGGACACCTCAGCACGCCCCTGGACGTACCGCTGAACGAGCGGGTCCTCGTCAGCACCGGCGCCGACAGTGCGAACGGCCGCGGTGGGCCGGGCAGCGGGGATGAACGGTGAGCGTGCAACGTGGCGGCCGGCCGGTGCTGCAGGTCGGAGCGCACATCCGCTTCCGTGACCGCACCTGGCAGGTCATCGCTGTGGCGGGGCAGCAGGTCCACCTCGCCAGTGAGACAGGCAAAGACGAGACGGTCGTGGCCGGGCATCTGTTCGCCGACCCGTCCTTCGCCATCGTGGGCGCCGAGATGCCCCAGGCCGTGACGCAGTGGGGTCTGTTCGAAACCGCGCCCGAGGACGCGCGGCGCAAGGCGCTGGCCTGGCAGCGGCACATCCGCGAGGTGGAGTCCGGCCTGCCCGGCGGGACGGACAGCGACGGGGTGCCCCGGGCCGAGTACGACCCCGACCGGCTCACGCTCGCGCAGCGCGAGGAGGCCAAGGCGGCGGAGCTGACCGCGATCGGCTTCGGCCCTGTCTCCCGGACCACGGTGCAGCGCATGCGCCTGGCCTACCGCAAGCAGGGACTGTGGGGGCTGGTCGACCACCGCACCACCCGCCGCCCCAGCCCGACCGGGCGCACCGACGAACGCGTCATCGCTGCCATCGAGGAAGCGCTGCGCCGCCAGCGCGGCCGTTCCAAGGGCACCGTCAAGGGCCTGATGCCCCTGGTCACGCAGATCCTTACCGACCGGCACGGCCGCGGCACAGTGCCCGCCCCCTCCCAGGCCACCTTCTACCGGCTCATCCACCAGCTCGCCAATCCCGCCGAACACCCCCACCGCCCCGCCCGCACTCTCCCCTCCCCCACCGGCGGACGGGCGTTCACCCCGACCGTGGCGCTGCGGCCGGGCGAGCAGGTGCAGGTCGACACCACCCGGCTGGACGTCCTGGCCGTCTTCGACGACGGCACCACCGGCCGGCCCGAACTCACCATCGCCGTCGACGTCGCCACCCGCGCCATCCTCGCCGCCGTCCTGCGACCCGCCGGCACCAAGGCCGTCGACGCCGCCCTGCTGCTCGCCGAGATGACCGTCCCCCACCCGGCCCGCCCCTCCTGGCCCGACGCCCTGCGCCTCGCCCACACCCAACTCCCCCAGCTACAGCGGCTGATGGGTCTGGACGAACGCCTTCAGGGCGCAGCCGCCCGGCCGGTCGTGGTGCCCGAGACGATCGTCGTGGACCGGGGCAAGGTCTACCTGTCAACGGCGTTCAGCGCCGCCTGCGAGACCCTCGGCATCAGCGTCCAGCCCACCCCGCCCCACGCCCCCGCCGCCAAAGGCATCGTCGAGCGCACCTTCGGCACCATCAACGCCCTGCTGTGCCAGCACCTGCCCGGCTACACCGGCTCCAACGTCACCCGCCGCGGACCGGACGCCGAAACCGAGGCCTGCTTCAGCGTCGCCCAGCTCCAGGACCTGCTGGACGAATGGCTGATCCACTACCACCACCGCCCCCACGAAGGCCTGCGCCACCCCACCCTGCCGAAGAAGGCGCTGACACCGAACCAGATGTGGGCCGCGCTCATCGCCGTGGCCGGCTATGTGCCCCTCCCCCTGAGCGGCAACGACTACCTCGAACTGCTGCCGGTGCGCTGGCAGGCCATCACCGAACGCGGCATCCGTATCGACCACCGCACCTACGACCACGATGTCCTCGCCCCCTACCGCGGCCAGCCCTCCCCCGTCACAGCGCGCGGCGGCAAATGGGAGATCCACACCAACCCCCACGACGCCCGCCAGGTATGGATCCGCCTGCCCGACGGACACCTGACAGAGATCCCGTGGATCCACCGCGACCACATCCACCAGCCGTTCAACAGCGCCACCTGGCAACACATCAAAACCATCACCGCACGCCACAGCGACCGCGACACCCACGAAGCCGACCTCGCCGACGCCCTCGACCAGCTCATGCGCCGCGCCCACACCCGCACCGCCACCCCCGCCGAGCAACGCCTCCTCACCCGCACCGCACCGCTGAAAACACCCCCGCCCACGGCCGGCACCCTCCCTCCCCACACCCCGGACCCGCAGGCCGACGGCTCGGACGACGACAGCCTCGACGACCTCGACGACCTGCCCGACGACGCAGAGCAGACCGACGGCGACAACAACCCCGCCGTCCCGTACACCGGACTCGGCCTCTACGACCCCGCCCAGGAAGCCCTCAACTGGTGACCACCCGCCCACACACCACCACCAGCCACTCCCCCCGCCCGGCAGGCCAGCCTGCCCGCACACGCGCCGACGCCCCGAGGCCGGACGCCCACGAAGCCGAACCGGAGTGGCCGATCACCACCTGGCAGGGCTGGCAGCACTTCGCCACCACGCCGCCCCCCACCCCGCCCCAGCCCGGCGACGCCCCTCGCAGCACGGAAGAACGCCTCGCCTACCACTCCGCGTTCGTCACCGTCCGCACCCCCGCCATCGACACCCTCGCCACCCAGGTCCGCACCCTGATGCTGCTCGGCCGCCACCAGCAGACCACCGCCCGGCCCTCACTGATCGTCACCGGCCCCGCTGCGGCCGGGAAAACGACCGCCCTCCTCGAAGTCGGACGCACCTGCCACCTCGCGCACACCCGCAAACACCCCGCCCCGCCCGGACGCACCCACCAGCAGATACCGGTCGCGTACCTGCTGGTGCCGCCCGGCGCCACCGCCAAGACCCTCGCCACCGAATTCGCCCGCTACCTCGGCATCCCCGTCACCACCCGCATGACCCAGACCCAGATCACCGAGGCCGTCTGCCACACCTACACCGCCGTCGGCATCCGCCTGGTCCTCATCGACGAGATCCACCGCCTCAACCCGCGCACGACCACCGGCGCCGAAGCCGCCGACCTGCTGAAAGACCTCACCGAACGCATCAGAGCGACCTTCGTCTACACCGGCATCGATGTCGCCTCGACCCCGCTGTTCGCCGGAGTGCGCGGCGCCCAGCTCGCCGGCCGCGCCAGTCTCATCACCTGCGGCCCCCTCCCCGCCCGCCACGGCCAGACCCGTCCCTTCACCGACCTCATCACCGACATGGAGAACGCCCTCGACCTGACCCAGCACACACCCGGCACACTCCCCCGCCACGCCTCCTACCTCCACCAACGCACCGCCGGCCGCATCGGCAGCCTCGCCCGCCTCATCCGCCAAGCCGCCATCACCGCCATCTGCGACGGCACCGAACACATCACCAAGAAAGCCCTCGAAGCCATCCAGCTCGACCACCTCGCCGAAGAACACAGACGCCCCCGCACCCGCCGACCAGCGACAACGGCATGATGCGGACGTGAAGAAGACGAGGGGTACACCGGCCCAGGAGGAGTTCGCTGCTGTCTGCGGCCAGGTATGGGACGTCCTGATCCCCGCCCGCGCCGGCTACTTGGCCAACGTCTCACCGCACTACGACGAGGTCTTCCACGACGTCGCACAGCGAACCGAGCACACGGGCAGCCTCGGCAAGACGGACATCGCAGCCCTGGTGGTCTGGAAACGGCTCTCCGCACAGACCCGGTGGGTGACAGAACTGATGTCCCTGCCCGACACCCACGTACGAGCCGTCACCGAGCGGGCCGTCACCGCCGTCCGCGACACCGCCCTCACCCGCGGCGAGGCCGCCCGCGCAGGGCGCGGCATCATCTGGGAACTGCCCGGCTTCCGCACCGGCGACGCCCTCGCCTCAGCCATCCTCACCGCAGCAGCACCACAGCGGATGGCCGTCTACGACCGCCGCGTCCAACACGCCCTCGACACCCTCGGCCTCACCCTCACCCCCACACCGGGACGCTACGGCCGCTACCTCCAACTCCTCGACGACCTCCTCCACCACGGCAAAGCACCCTCCGACGGCTGGACCTCACGCGACATCGACACCGCCCTCTACTGGACCGGCAGACCCGCTCCGGTGCCAAGCCGCTGACCAGCGCAACTCGCACCGGTCTTTCAGAAGTCGCAAGGGGTCTATCAGGAATTAGGTGTGATTCGTCTGTTTGGCCTACGAGTTGGTGGGTGGGCTGTTCGGCCTACACTCGTCCGGCGGTAAGGCGGCCGTCGAAGAGGACGTCGAACTCGTTGAGGGCGGACTTCCAGCGGTTGTTCCAGCGCTGGCGGCCGCGGCCGGTGGGGTCGAGGGCGAGGGTGGCGAGGTAGAGGCGTTTGAGGGCGGCCTGCTCGTTGGGGAAGTGCCCGCAGGCCTGGGCCGCGCGCCGGTAGCGGGCGTTGAGGGACTCGATGGCGTTGGTGGTGTAGACGACCTGGCGGATGGCGTCGGGCAGGCCGAGGAAGGGTACGAACTCGCTCCAGGCCCGCTGCCAGGTGCCGGCGATCGAGGGGTAGCGCTTGCCCCACGTGGCGTCGAAGTCCGCGAGCCGTTGCCGGGCCTCTTCCTCGTTGACGGCGGTGTAGACGGGCTTGAGGTCGCGGGCGACCTCGGCCCAGTCGCGGCGCGATGCGTAGCGCAGGCTGGCGCGGATGAGGTGGACCACGCAGGTCTGCACGACGGTCTGGGGCCAGACGGTGTTCACCGCGTCGGGCAGGGCGCTCAGCCCGTCGCAGACCAGCATGAGCACGTCGCGGACGCCTCTGTTCTTGATCTCGGTCAGGACGGTCTGCCAGTACTTGGCGCCCTCGCCGCCGTTGCCGGCCCACAGTCCGAGGATCTCGCGGTAGCCGTCCGCGGTGACCGCGACGGCCACGTAGACCGGCCGGTTGGCGACGTGACCGTCCCTGATCTTGACGTGCACGGCGTCGATGAAGACGACAGGGTAGACCGGATCGAGCGGGCGGGTGCGCCATTCCGCCATCGATTCCAGGGCCTTGTCGGTGATCGTGGAGATGGTCTCCTTCGTGGTCGTCATCCCGTACGTCTGGGCGAGGTGGGAGACGATCTCGCCGGAGGTCAGGCCCTTCGCGGTCAGTGAGAGCACCAGGTCGTCCAGCGCGCCGGTGCGGCGGGCGTGCACGGGCAGCAGCCGGGGCCGGAAGGTGCCCAGCCTGTCTCTGGGGACCTGCACCGTCACGGCGCCGACCTCCGTCATGACCTTCTTGGCCCGGTAGCCGTTGCGCATGTTGCCGCCCGAGCGGGACCCGCGCCCGCCGACCCGGCCGGCCTCGGCGGCGAGGTGCTCGTCCATCTCGGCCTCCAGGGCGGCCTGCATCAGATGCTGGGCCAGTTCGGGCAGCAGCCCGCCCTCGCCCATCAGCCGCAGCCCTTCGCCGCCATGGACCTTCTCGGCCGCGAGCGCGGCCAGCTCCTCCAGCAATTCGCTGGACAGACCGTTCTCAGACACCGGCATCGACTTCACGTCGGCACCCTGGACACTGCCGTCGGCCACGGCAAGCGACACGCGGTCTACGGCCTCAATCAGGTGACCTGTCGTCGCATTCATCAGATGACTCCTTCGGGAAGGATCACACCTAATTCATGACACTCCCGTCGCAAGCCATCGGCGCGGCAGGGGCCGCTCTGCCGACCGCCCTGCTGATGGGTTGGTTCAGGACAGGCCGGGTTGGTCATCGGTGTCCGTGAGCAGGGGTGCGAATTGGTAGTGCCCACGATAGGTAGCTCGGTTGATGATGTCGCGGGCCAGTTCCTGGTGTTCGGGAGAGGCAAGTCCGGCCAGCAGAACGGCGCGGATTCCGCTCTCCCTGATCCGTGGGGCGTAGTCGTACCTGTCCAGCGTGGTGGCCCATCGGTGCATCAGTTCCAGGACTGGTCCCAGGTGGTCGGTGACTGCCTCAGCCAGGAATGAGTAGATGCGCCGGTCGCGGCCGAGGCTTCCGGTCATCTCAAAGGCAACGCTCAGCTGTTGCAGGCGCCAGGTGACCGGGAAGGCGTCATTGCGGACCAGTGGGCCGATCAGGGCGTGGATCTCCTTGGGTTGCGGTGCAGGCTCATTTGCGTTGTCGTCCCGAGCGGTCAGGCGCCAGGTCCACCACTGCATGATGCGGTCGCGAGTATCGGGCGACAGATCACGGTGGTGAACGACTTCACTCAACGACGAAGCGAGCTGAACTCCAGCCACAGGTGAGGAGCACAGGTAGTCAGCCATGGTGCTCTCGTCCAGCCCGAGCAGACCTGCCAGATAGATGGCCATGAGGTGATCACCCAGCCTCCGGTGCAAGTCCCGGTGATCCTGACCGTCCACTGCGGGTGTGCGGGCTGCGGTGCGGTAGACGTCCATGAGGAGGCCCACCACGGACTCAGTGAGCGACGACATGCTGCTCAGGTAAGCCATCCAGCTGGCACGGCCCAGTGCGGTGTCGAGGTTGAACAGGACCCCGATTCGGCGTCGCGTCCACGCCGGGTCGAGAGCATCGAGTCGGTTGATCAAGGATCCGACGGCCCGGCCGACGGGACTGGCCGCGCCCGGGGCAGCGGGCGTACCAGCCACGTCCAGCAGCAGGGTGTCCAAGGCGGTGAACAGCACCTGGAAGGCAGTGCCGTGTTCGCGACGCCACAGTGCCCACTCGACGGCGGCTCGCAAGGCTGTTTCCAAACTCTCGTCCCAAACAGACCGCTGGTCCCCGTCAAGGTCGTCTTGCGGCGACCTCGCGGCGCTCCAGACCGACTCAAGTACGTCCCACAGCGCGTCGCCGAGCAGGGCAGAGATCTGCTGGGTGCTCTGCAGCGCCAGTCCCGCCAGCACAAACCGGGCGACGGACAGGTTCAGGGTGCCGGTGTCGGAGGTGTGAGGGCGGCCAGTAGCCAACTGCACGAGCGGGAGGATGGTGGTCCAGGTGAGTTGCTGACCAGCCTGAATAGCCGTACGGAATCCGTCGAGGACGGCGGCGAGATGATCATCGGCCAACTCGGCGAACTCCGGGGCGTCCTCTTGGTAGATGAGGGCCTGGCTGGTCACGGCGGCTTGCAGCTGACTGCAGAAGGCTTCGGCGTTCGTGCCGAACCGGGTGGGTGCGGGCTGGAACTCCCGGGCGTGGCTGATCAGATCAGTGGCCGCCATCGCAGCCAGGTTCTCCGGCGAACCCTCCTCGTCGGCCGCCGACCAGGCCGGGGGCTGGGGAATCGTGTCCAACGACGGTGCCGGACCGAGGCTGTCGCACAACTCTCGGTAGCGCTGCAGCTGCTGCTCGGGCAGGACATCGGCCAGTGCGGCATAGCGGTCTCGCTGCCAGGCGCCCGCCCACTGCTCGACGTACTGCTCTGGCGGTTCAGCACCACCGGAAGTGCTACGGAACCGCTCCACGAACCGTTCGGTGTCCGGCCCAGCGTCGATGACGGCCAGTACCCCTTCAAGCGCGGCCCGGCCCAGCGACCTGGCGAAGACGCGCGCCAAGAGTGCCCATTCACGCTGCGACCGGGCGGCAGCAATCTGGTCAAGATCCGTCAGACTGCTCTCCACCACGTCCGGAGCGTCGGCGCCGTGACGCTGGAGAATATGCAGGCGGAGCCTGCGGAAGACCAGCCACGGCTGGGACTCCAGGATGGAAAGAACCCGGCGGATGTCCGTGGCCGCAAGATGGTCGGCCGTGTCGCGGACCGCCTCGGTGAACAGGGCACGGTCATCAGAGCGCATCCCCCCGTGACCCGGGTCCAGCACCGGGTACCACACGCCGGACAGGTCGTCCCCGCCAGCGCGGTCAGGGTCCATTCCGGTGGCAAGGAGCGTACTTGCCAGGCTGTCGGTCAGCGCCTCCAACCAAGCTGCCCCCAGGTGACGGGCCAAGGTGGTGTTGTGTGAGCGCAGAATCTCCTGGAGATCGTAGTCGTCGATCCGGCCACCGTGCTGAGCGGCCTGCAGGAGCGCGGCCATCACCGCCAGGGCCTGCTCGGTGTGACCGCCCTGGGCGCAGCGAACCGCGAGTTGGGCGTAATGGTCCGGGTCGATCAGGTAGGGGCCACGAATCGCTTCCACCGCCCGCGGCACCAGACGCGCCGCGTCCGCGGGGGGCAGCAGGAGTGCCACCTCCGCAAGATCGAGATTGACCCGCGGGTTATCCGTCGAGGGGATCTGCTCGGCGATTGCCGCCACGTCTACCGGGGCAACGCTGGTCATCCGCACCAGATACGTTGAGGCGGGCCAGGCGGGAAAGACCACCGTGCGCGCTTCGTCGTCGGTTTCCGGTGCCGGCGGCGTACTGAAGAGTCCGTACCCGCGCAGGTGCGGCAGCCACCGGGGGGCGTCCAGCAGTCCAAAGAAGCGTTCCTGGGTCAAGTAATCCTGGGGGAAGGCATTCAGGAGCAGCTTCACATGGGCCTTGCCCGGCTCACGGACGGCAGCCAGGGTCTCCAGTCGCTGCAGCACGGTGACGTAGCGGGTCTCGAAGCGGTCGAGCACCACATCGAGCATGTCCTCCAGTTCGGCCAGGCGCACACGGACCGCTGCGTCCATCGGCGTCTGTTCCATACGGACCCGGTGCGCGTAGGTGTGCAGTTTCCTCGCTTCTGCCAGCCAGACGACGGCCGCGGGGTTGGCGGCTGGGATACCCAACCAGTCCAGCACACCCTTCACTTCGAACAGGTGCCGCTGCCCCCCGCCCGCGGTCGGATCTTTCCGGATGGCATCGGGCAGGAGAACCTCGCGCAGGGCGCTCTCCAGCTCCCGGAACAGGTGCGAAACCAGCATCCCGGTCGAACGCAGCGGCAGATCCTCATCCAGCAGGGTGCAGATATCGGCGTACCAGCCCGCGGGCCCGGGGCCGAACCGGCGCAAACGCCTCAGAATCCGCTGCTGCCTATCAAGGGCGGTCGGGCCAGGGCGTTGCCCGGACAACCGCTCCAGAGGAACCTCACGGTCCTGCGCCTGTGACACCGGCGCCACCCCCTATCGGCCGGCCCAGGCCAGCGCCCCGACCGGAGAGCTGACCGTCCCAAGGACACGCCGGACTACACCCTGATCGTTCCACAGCCACCCCGTCCTCCCGGCCTCGATGACCGACCTACTCCCCGGCCCCACCCGCCAGCGACCGGCCATCCCAACCACACAGCAAGCCCCTGACCAGCACGAACACGCACCGTTCCATTAGGTACAAGAAACCATCCCCAACACCACACCAGCCTTATCAACAGACCCCCAACAACCGCAGG
Organism: Streptomyces sp. NBC_01314; assembly: GCF_041435215.1. Taxonomy (NCBI): domain Bacteria; kingdom Bacillati; phylum Actinomycetota; class Actinomycetes; order Kitasatosporales; family Streptomycetaceae; genus Streptomyces; species Streptomyces sp. NBC_01314. Next base: position 30,175 of record NZ_CP108394.1, read on the forward strand.
TCAGAAGCCTCGCGACCATCGCCGGAAGGACCCCAGAAACGCCCTTCCCTCTTCTCAAAAAATCATCAACACCACAGCTCACACCCAACCCACCACACCAACTGCGAACCCCTCAATCACACCCGCGCGGGCGTGGTGGGCAAGCTGATCAGCAAGTGTCCGGAGCAGTTGAGGTTCCGCCGGGGCGGTGGATTCACCCGGCCGGGTGCGGTTGGTCAGGGGCTGTCGCCGCCCCAGTCCCAGCGGGCCGGGTCGCCGGGGCGAGGGTCGTACAGCGCCCGGCCCCCGGGACCGAACTGCCCGAGCTCCGTGAGGAGGGAGACACCGCCGTCGATCTCCTCCGGCCTCCAGCCGGTGATGTCGAGCAGCAGTCCGTCCAGCGGCCCGCCCACCAGTTCGGCGTAGCGCCGTCCCGGCTTCGGGCCCGGGTGTTCGTGGTCGGCTCCGTAGATCCGGCCGCGCAGCAGTTGCTCATCGTCGCTGTCCATACGGTTCAGCCTCGCAGCCGCCACCGACAACGAGGGCCTGACCAGGCGCCCCTGGGCAAGCCCTCGCGCTGGCACGGGTGGCTTGCCCGGGTCAGCCGCGCCAGGGCCCGAGCCGGCCGCCGACCGCCGGCCCTTTGTGGCCTGTGCCCTCTCCGTCTCCTGGCACTCCTGCTCCTGGCGCTCCTGCTCGGCCTGTTCCGCGTGCCGCTCCGCTTCGAGCGCCCGCGTCTTGCAGCCGTCGCACAGGTGCGGGTGGCTGTCCCCGCGGCCCCGGTCGACCGTGTGACTGGGCGGCGGGATGCCCGGCCGGTCTCGGCGGTGGTCCACCCCGTGATCCAGGAGGACAGCCCCGCCACCACGCAGAGGGCGAGGCCGAACAGGCCGTACGCCATCCTGTTCCGCGCGGCGGGGTGGCGGGCCGGGACAGACCTGGATCTTGCGCGGCGCTTCACTCCGGCGGACTTCGGGGCGAACGCGAGCTGAAGCAGGCCGTGTCCACCGGGCGGCCACCTTCACACAACCGTTCGCATGCCTCGTGAGTCACATCCCCGTAAGTCTTCGCCCTCAGTTCCTCTTTCGACTATGGGAGTCCACCGTGCGCGCACGCACCCTGGCCGCTACCGCCGCCGTAGCGGCACTCACCGCAGCCGGCCTGACCCTGCCGCTCGCCGGGAGCGCCGCGGCTGCGACGACTGCGCGGTTCGATTTCAACGGTGACGGATACGCGGACATCGCGGTCGGCATGCCCAACGCCACGGTGGACGGCAAGGCCATGGCGGGCTACGTCAGCGTGATCTATGGCGGCGCGCAGAGCCCGTACCAGTCCACCGGTGTCTTCAGCCAGGCTGAGGCCGGCATACCCGGCACGCCCGAGGCCGGCGACCGCTTCGGCTCCTCCGTGGCACCCGTCGACGTGAACGGCGACGGTGTCTTCGAGCTCGTCGTCGGCGCGAGCGGCGAGTCGCTCACCTCCGATCAGCTCAAGGACGAGGGCACCATCACCGTCCTGGACGGCTCGGAGTGGAACGTCAAGGGCACCACCGTGGCCAGGGGTGTGTCCGAGTACAGCAGCATCGGCAGCACCATCGCCACGGGTGACTACGACGGCGACGGCGACACAGACCTCGCGTACGGCGAGAAGGACGAGGAGGCCGGCGCGCTCCGGTTCCGCCCGGGCCCGCTCACCGCCGCCCCGGTGACCACCACCACCTTGCGCAACTACGGCATGGGCGGCGACACCCGCGACCTGGTCACCGGCGACTTCGACGGCGACGGCCGGGATGACCTCGCCACCGCCTGGCAGGCCCTGGACGACTCCGGCACCTTCATCACGCGCTGGGACGAGCAGGCCAAGCCCGCCCGGTGGTGGGCCGACGCCGACCGCGGCAGCGCGCTCGCCGCCGCCGACTTCGACGGGGACGGCACCGACGACCTCGTGGTCGGCCTCGTACAGGCCAATCCCGAGTCGGAGACGACGCATTGCCAGGACCGGCTCGGCGGTGCGCTGCTCCTGTTCAAGGGCTCGAAGACCGCGCAGTTCGGTACCGAGAGCGACTGCATCACCCAGTCGAATCCGGAGGTCGGCGGTACCGCCGAGGCGGGCGACGACTTCGGCGCGGCGCTGGCCGCCGGTGATCTGAACGGTGACAACCGTCCGGAACTGGTGGTCGGCGTGCCCGGTGAGGACGTGGGCACCGTGAAGGACGCGGGCGGATACGTCGTCATGAACGGTACGGAGAACGGCCCTTACGGGGGTCTGGCCCGCAGCCAGAGCACTCCGAACATGCCCGGCACGGCCGAGGCAGGCGACCGCTTCGGCGCCCAGGTGGCCGTCGGTGACTACAACCGTGACGGCCTGTGGGACACCGCGGTGAGCGCGCCCGGGGAGAACGCCGGTGAGCCCAGGTCGGGTGGCGTCTGGTTCGTGCCGAGCAGCATGGAGGAGACGTACCCGCTGGCCAAGTCGCTGACCCCGTTCGGCTTCGCGCTGCCCCACGGCGCCATCAAGTACGGGGAAGTGCTGGGGCTTTAGGCATCCGCTTGCCGTCCCTGTACCAGGGTGTGCTCCGCCTGACCCGGCTGTTGGCGCTTGAGCGGGGGTCTGGACGGAGAAGGACCGTGCGCCGGCGGGCGGGTGACCGTGCCGGCGGGCGAGTGTCAGCACCTGAGCGTCTGCTGACATGAGGTTGCCGGGTACGGTTCGGCCGGCCGTACCCGGCGGTGTTTCGTCCTGGAACCGGCCGTCCGCGGGATTCGTGTGGTCGGTGCGGGGGTGGCGCCGGGCCTGGGAGCAGGGCTCCTGTCGTGGGTAGGGGCCGAGAGGTGCAGGTTCTCGGCTTTTCCTCAGCCCTTGACGGCGGAGCTTGCGACGCCCTGGACGAACCAGCGTTGGAAGAAGGCGAAGACCACCAGGACGGGCAGGACCAGGAGGACGCCGAAGGCGAGGATCTGTCCCCAGTCCGGGGGCTGCTGGCCCTGGAAGACGCTCATCTCCAGCGGCAGTGGCCGGACCGAGGGGTCGGAGACCATCAGTACGGGCCACAGGAAGGAGCCCCACTGGATGAGGAAGGTCAGGATCGCCACGGAGGCGAAGGCCGGCTTCGACATGGGGACGATGATGGCGAAGAAGGTGCGCCAGGGGCCCGCGCCGTCGATGCGGGCGGCTTCCTCGATGCTCGGTGGGATCGAGCGGAAGAACGTGTGGAACTGGTAGACGGAGAAGGCGTTGGCGATGAAGGGGAGCGCCAGGATGTAGAGGGTGTTGCGCTGGTCGTTGAACATGTAGAAGAGCGGGACGGCCACCGACTCGAACGGGACCAGCATCAGCAGCAGGATGAGTGTGAAGACGGCTTGCCTGCCGCGCCACTTCAGCCGGGAAAGGCCGTACGCCGCCATCGAGTTGACGAACAGGCCGCCGGTGACGACGACGAAGGCCAGCAGCAGCGAGATGCCCATGAAGCGCCAGAAGTAGCCGGTGCTGTCGGAGTTGAGGCTGCTCAGGACGGCGGAATAGTTGTCGAAGGACAGGTTGGTGGGCAGGAAGCCGGACAGGCCGTTGAGGACCTCGTCGGACGGCTTGAGGCTGCCCAGGAACAGGTAGATCACGGGCAGCACGAAGACGAAGGCCAGCACGCTGAGTACGGCGTAGTCCATGAAGCGGCGCAGGGGCGTAGGGGTGGTGCCCATGGGTCAGTCCTCGTTTCCGGGCCGGACGACGCGGCGCTGGATGAGCGTCAGGACGACGACGATCAGGAAGAAGACGACGGTGATCGCGGACGCCTGGCCGATGTTGTTCTGGTCGAAGGCGGTGGTGACGGCCTGGTACATCACGGTGCGGGTGGCGTCCTCGTCGAGCCCGCCGCCTCGGACGAGGACGTAGACCTGGTCGAAGACGCGGAAGGAGAGCACGGAGGTGAGCGTGGCGACGAAGACGAGGGTGCCGCGGATGCCGGGCAGGGTGACGTGGCGGAACTGCTGCCAGCGGGAGGCGCGGTCGAGTTCGGCGGCCTCGTAGAGTTCGCCCGGGATCTGCTGGAGGCCGGCCAGGAGGATGACCATCTGGAAGCCGACACCCTGCCAGATGGACAGCACGATGATCGAGGCCATCGCGGTGGCGGAGTCGCCGAGCCAGTCGAAGGCGCCCCAGTTGCCGAAACTCACCGCGTCCAGTGCGGAGTTGAGCATGCCCTGGTCGCTGCGGGCGAGTATGAGGCGCCAGATCACGGCGACCAGGGCCATGGGGAAGACGACCGGCATGAAGAACAGGGACCGGAACAGTCCGATGGCCTTGAGCTTGCGGTTGAGCAGGATCGCGAGGGCGAGGGCGAGGGCGGTCTGGACGGGTACGACGATGACGGCGAAGGTCAGGTTGTTCAGCAGTGCCCGCAGGAAGGGGCCGGACAGGTCGGGGTCGGTGAACAGGCGCCGGTACTGCTCGATCCCGAACCAGGTCGGTTCCAGCGGGGAGCCGAGGCGGACGTTGTAGAAGGAGAGGACGACGGCGTAGCCGAAGGGCACACCGACGAAGACGATGAGTCCGACGACGGCCGGGGCGGACATGAGCAGTCCGTGCAGCCAGTCGCGGTTCTTGGGGCCCGGCCGCGCCGATCGCGTCATCCGCGCGGGCTTCACGGGTGTCACGGATGAGGTCTGCTCCGGGCCGGGCGGTGCGGTGTGCGCGGGTTCCACGGATGTCACGGGAGGTCCTGTTCCCGGCGGGGCGGGCGCGGCTGCCGTGCCCGCCCCGGCCGCTGGGTTCTACGGGATCTTGTAGCCGGCGTTGTCGGAGAAGTCCTGGTCGATGGCGCGGGCGGCCTTTTCCAGGGCGCTCTTGGGGTCGGCGCCGCCGTAGATGGAGTTCAGGGCCTCGCTGAACTTCGAGGTGATCACGGGGTATCCGGCGGTCACCGGGCGGGTGACGGCGACGCAGGAGGAGGTTATGTCGCTGTCGCCGCAGGGCTTGGCGAGCTGGTCGGCGAAGAGCTGGAGCGGGCCGCCCTGCTGGTAGAGGCTGCTCTTGGCGAGCGCGGTCCTGGTGGCGGGCACCGCGCCGTTGGCGGTCGTCATGGCGGTGACGTTGGTGTCGTCCAGGAGGGTGTCCAGGAACGTGCCGGCGGCTTTGGCGTTCTTGCTGTCGGCGCCGATGCCCCAGGCCCAGGAGCCCTGGCCGGTCTTGGGTCCGTTGCCGAAGTCGGGCAGTGGCAGGACGACGAGGTCGTCGCCGAGGGCCTCGCTGTAGGCGGGGTACATCCAGTGGCCGACCCAGCTCAGGGCGACGCGGTCCTTGGCGAAGGCGTTGCCGTCGGTGTTGGGGTCGACGTAGGTCTTCCAGGACTGGAAGGTCTTCAGGGCCGAGACCACGGCCGGAGTGTCGAGGGCGCCTTCGGCCTTGCCGTCCTTGAGGAGGGTGCCGCCGGCTGACCAGACGATCGGGGCGAAGCCGTAGGTGCCCCACTCGTTGGCATAGCCGCCGCTCTCCTGGAGGTCGAGGGGTTTGCCGTCGGAGTCCTTGGCCTTCAGCGTCTTGAGCGCGGCGGTGAACTCCTCAGCTGTCCAGTCGTCGGACAGGCCGGTCGGGTACTTCACGCCGGCGGCGTCCAGCAGCTTCTTGTTGCCGTAGATACCGAGACCCGAGTCGAACATGCCCAGGCCGTAGTGCTTGCCGTCGATCTCGCCCTGCGCCTTGTTCGCGTCGGTGGCGTTGTCCATGGTCTTGGCGGAGACGAAGGTGTCGATCGGGGCGAGTTTCTTGTTGTAGACGAAGTTCGCCATGGTCGGGCCGTCGAACTCCATCACGTCCGGCAGCTCGGAGGCGTTGGTGGCGGTGATGGTCTTGGTGTAGTCGGCGTCGGGTATCAGCTTCAGGTCGACCTTGATCTTGCTCTGTGAGGAGTTGAAGGCTTTCACCGCGTTCTGCAGCGCACTGACCTCGTTCTTCTGGCCCTGGTGGGCCCAGACACTGATGGTGCCCTTGCCGCTCCCGGCCTCGGCGGAGGTATCGGTGCCGCTGCCCGAGCCGCAGGCGGCCAGCGCCACCAGGGGGGCCAGGGCCAGGGCCGTACATGCGGTGCGGCGGTGCTTTCTGCTGGTCGAGCTCATGGCTGTGCCTCCGTGCTGTGGCGAGGGTTCGACGATGTGCTTGCCGGGCGTGGGGGTGTGGGGCTTTCGGGCAGCTACTGCGGGCCGCGCGGGCGGGGCGGGGCGGTGGTCTCGCGCAGGACGAGGCGGATGGGCATCTGCACCTGCTCGGCGGGCGGTTCGGTGTCGGGTTCGTCCAGCTGGCGCAGCAGCAGCCGGGCGGCTTGGGCGCCCTGGTCGGCGACCGGCTGGGCGACGGTGGTCAGGCCGACCACGTCGGCGAGTTCGTGGTCGTCGAAGCCGACGACGGACACGTCGTCAGGGACCCTGAGGCGGTGGCGGCGCAGGGCGCGCAGGGCGCCCATCGCCATCTCGTCGGACTGCGCGAACACGGCGGTCGGCGGCCGGGAGGCGGCCAGCAGCTCGGTCATCGCCCGCTCGCCGCCCTCGACGGTGTAGTCACCGTCGGCCTCCAGGGCCGGGTCGTGCTCGATCCCGGCCTCGGTCAGTACGTCCAGGTAGGCGTTGCGGCGTTCGATCGGGGTGGTCCAGTGCAGCGGCCCGCTGGATCCGCTGATCATGCCGATGCGGCGGTGGCCGAGGTTGACCAGATGCCGTACGGCGCTTTCGGTGCCGGCCCGGTCGTCGATGCCGACGACGGTGAAGCCGGGCCGGGTGCCGCCGACCGTGGTGGCCAGCGGCACCCCCAGTGAGCGCAGTGCGGCGGACTCCGCATCGTCAGGAATGAGGAGCGACAGCACCGCGTCCACGCGCTTGCGGACCGGCAGCTTGGTGAAGAAGCGCTTGCGTGTCTCCGGCGAGCCCAGGTTGTACAGCAGCACGTCGTAGCCGGCGGCGCTGAACTCGCGCTCGGCGGCATCCAGGACGGTGCCGAAGAACCAGCGGCCCACGTACGGGACCACGACCCCGATGGTGTAGGTGCGCCCGCTGGCCAGGCTGGAGGCGGAGCGTGAGGCGGTGTAGCCGAGTTGGGCGGCCAGGGCCGTGATCTGCGCCCGTACCTCCTGTGACACCCCCGGCCGGCCGCGCAGCGCGCGGGACACGGTGGACGCCGAGACTCCGGCGGCGCGGGCGACATCGGTGATGCTGGCCGTCACGGCGGATACCTCCCGTTGATTTCACATCGGTGTGATCTGTGGGTGACGTGACCGTAAACCCGCCCACCTTGTTGCGCAAGCGTTTGCGTTCATATTTACTTGGGCCGGTTCTCAAGAGACCTTTTTGTTATCCAGCGTCAGCGCACACGTTTGGGCGCTGTGGAGCGACAGGACCTGTGCATGCGATACGCCCCGCCCGGCCTCTGCGTGAACGACTTCGCCGTCCTGCGCGACGAGGACGGCACGTACGCGGTGCTGCACCTGCAGGGGCCCTGGACAACGGACTTCGACCATCTGCGGATGGAGACCTCCTACGGCCGGGCCACCTCCACCGACCTGGTCCACTGGCAGCCCCAGGGCACCCCCTTCGGCAACGGTCTGCCGGGCCGCTTCGACCAGCAGGCGGTGTGGACGATGCATCCGATCCCTCACGGCGACGGAATGGCGATGTTCTACACGGGCGTCAGCGGTCTCACACCGGGCGGCTGGCCCCTCCAGTCCATCGGGCTGGCGCACTCCGGGCGCACCGACGGCACAGCCTGGCGCCGCCACGGGAGCGTGCCGGTCGTCGAGGCTGATCCGCGCTGGTACCGCACCGGTGAACGCATGGGCTGGCGCGACCCGTTCGTCGTACGCGACGACGAGAGGGACGGCTGGGTCATGGTCGTCTGCGCCAGCGACGCCTCCCTCCCGGTGGAGGTCAGCGGCTGCGTCGCGCTGGCCACTTCCGAGGACCTGGAGCACTGGACCGTCCACCCGCCGCTCATCTCACCCGGCGACGTCGACGAGTTGGAGTGCCCGGTCCTGGAACACCTCGACGACGGAACCTGGCTGCTGCTCGGCTCCATCGGCGCCACCCGCGGTTTCGAGGCGTGGACCGCCCCGAGCCTGCGGGGCCCCTGGACCCGGCGCGGCCCGCTCGGCCCGACCGGCACCTACGCCCCGCGCGTCATCGCCGCGCCCGACGGCTCCCGCGTCGTACTGCACACCACGCCCCGCCAAGTCGGCCTCACCGACACCGGGCAGCGGTGCCGCGGCATGCTCGCCCAGCCCAAATCCCTTGTCGTTCACGGCGATTGCGCGCCCCGACTGCAATGGTGGCCCGGCCTGGACGGCTGGCTCGGCGAAGAGACCGACCGCCCCGCCCCGCACGCGGTCGGCGACATCGACATCTCCGGCCCGGTCGAGATCACCCTGCGCACGGACACGCCCGGCGGCGGCCGTTGCGCCCTCGCCGTGGGCTGCGACGGCAAGAACCTCTGGATCACCGGCCCCGACGGGACCCGGCTCGGCGAGACCGTCCTGACAAACCCCGCCACCACCTTGCGCATCCTCACCGTCGGGGAGTACATCGAGGTCTACGCCGACAACGTCTTCGCCCTGACCACCCTGTGCTACTCCGGCCACCCCGCCCCGTGGACAGCCTTCGCCGAAGGACACGAGCGCCCCGTCCCCGTCCGCCCGGTCCGCCTGCCCGACCCTCACCGCGACGACGCCTCGGCCATCTGGCCCGGCCCCTCACCGCGCTGACCCGACCTCCCCTCCGGAAAGGCCCCGTCATGCCCGCCGTGAACGTCACCGCCGACGGTCTCCGCTTCCCCGACGGCTTCCTGTGGGGAGCCTCCACCGCCGCCCACCAGATCGAGGGCAACAACGTCAACAGCGACTGGTGGCACATGGAGCACAGCGGCGGCTCTGTCGCCGAACCCAGCCTCGACGCCGCCGACAGCTACCACCGGTGGCGCGAGGACATGGACCTGCTGGCCCGGCTCGGCTTCACCGACTACCGCTTCAGCATCGAATGGGCCCGCATCGAGCCCATACCCGGCCACTTCTCCAAGGCGGAGATCGCCCACTACCGGCGCATGGTCGACGGCGCGCTCGAACGCGGCCTGCGCCCCATGGTGACCCTGCACCACTTCACCGTGCCGCACTGGTTCGCCGAGCGGGGCGGCTGGACCGCCAAGGGCGCCGTCGAACGGTTCGAGCGGTACGTACAGGCCACCGCACCGATCATCGGCGAGGGCGTACGGCACGTGTGCACCATCAACGAACCCAACATGATCGCGGTCGCCGGAGCCATCCGCGAACTGGGCACCGAAGCACCTCCCACGGCGGGACTCGTGCTGCCCGACAAGGCCACCACCGACGCCCTGATCAAGGCACACCACCGCGCGAGGGCCGCAGTCAAGGCGATCTCCGACGACATCCAGGTCGGCTGGTCCATCGCCAACCAGGTCTACCAGGCCCTGCCGGGCGCCGAAGCCACCACCGCCGCCTACAGCCACCCCCGCGAAGACGTCTTCATCGAAGCCGCCCGCGACGACGAATGGATCGGCGTCCAGTCCTACACCCGCACCAGGATCACCACCGACGGCCCCCTCCCCGCCCCCGACGACGCCGAACGCACCCTCACCGGCTGGGAGTACTACCCGCAGGCCATCGGACACGCGCTGCGCCACACCGCCGAGATCGTCGGCGACGTCCCCCTGATCGTCACCGAGAACGGCATCGCCACCGACGACGACACCCGCCGCATCGCCTACACCACCGGAGCACTCCAGGAGATCTCCGCCGCCATGGAGGACGGCCTCGACGTACGCGGCTACCTCCACTGGAGCGCCCTCGACAACTACGAATGGGGCTCCTACAAGCCCACCTTCGGCCTCATCGCCTTCGACCCCGACACCTTCGAACGCACCCCCAAACCCTCCGCGGCCTGGCTCGGCGGCCTCGCCCGCACCGGCCTACTGCCCCGAGCCTCCTGAGCGACCCGCGCAGGTCGTTCCTGGACTGAGACCGACTCCTGCGGCGCAGACCACCGGCCGTACCTGATGGTTCCGGCTCGACCTGGTGCTCGGGCCGGAACCCATCCCCGTCTTCCACATATCCGCCGGCTCGGCGCGGGTTCAGACGTGTTCGATCCCCTGCCCCATCCAGCGCAGGGCCGCCGGCGTCCACGGCACCCTGCCGCGCGTGGCATTACCGCGAATTCGGCCCTCAGGCATCGGTGAACTGCGGGGCATCGGTGAACTGCGGGACGAAGCCGCCCGCCCCGGGGTCCGGGGCGGGCGGCTTCGTCGTCCGACTCGTCGTGCCTGCCCGGTCACGCCAGGTTCTTCTCCAAGGCGGTGACATAGGCGTTGATGAAATGGCCGCGTACCCCGTCGCCGGCCGGTGCCAGCGGATCGGCGGTCAGGCCTCTGGCCCGGTCGGTGAGTGAGCCGAGCAGCGGCATGTTCTCCTGCAGCGTCTCTGATCAGCTTAGTGATCCCATGTCGGACGTGGTGTCCGGTATGGGGTCTGCCCACTGTGGAGGGGTGGCGTGGGCGTGCAGGTGGAAGCCCGCGCCCAGTGCTGTCCCTCGTGGCCGATGCCGGTTGGTGGGTGTGCTGATCGTCGTCACGCCCTGGTGCCGGTCGGCTGCGCGGGGCAGCCGTCTGCGGTCCGTGATGGGGGTCCCCCCGCTCGAGCGAAGTCGAGAGTGGGGGAGTGTCCCTCCGGACGCTGGCCCGCCGGACCCGAAGGGCCGGTGGGGGAGGGTGTCCGGCGTCGCCTGGGCGTCGGACGTGTGGTGCGGTGCCGGGTGGGTCCGGTCTTGGACCGGTCCGTCCGGCTGGTCTTCGGCGCGGGTGTGATGACCGCGCCCGCTTCGAGTTTGTCGGTCACGGTGCGGATGGCCATGGCACCGGTGGTGCGGTCGGTGACGGTCTTGGTCTGGTGAGTCAGGCCGCGGGCGGCGATGCGCTTCCAGGCGCCCGCATCGCGGTCGCCCTGCCAGCCGCAGGAGCCGCACAGGGCCCACTTCCAGCCCGCAATGGTGGGCCGGTCGGGGGCCTTGCGGTGCCGCAACACCTCCAGGCACTGCGGGCAGTGCTTCGAGGTGTTGCGGGCCGGGACGGTGACCACAGCGATACCGGTCTCGGCGGCCAGGTGCCGCATCCGGTCCACGATCTGCCCGCGCACGGCCTGGGAGAGCCGGGTGTTCATCGTGCGGCCCATGCCCCGGGCCTCCATCGAGCGCAGGTCCTCCACGTAGATCAGGCTCGCGCCGGCGGCGAGAGCCTGATCGACAGCCCACCGTGCACCAGCCCGGGCCAGGGCGTCGTTGAGGTTCGACCGGCGCCCGGACACGTGCCGGATCTCCTCGGCCAGGACCTGGTGCCTGGCCGTCAGGGCGTGCTGTTCGTCTTCGGCGATGAGCCGCTGGTAGTGACCGGCCTTGGTGTGCAGCTGCTCGCCCTGGCGGCGCAGCCGGTGCTGCTTGGCAAGAACACCAGCCGCCCGGAACATGCCGCCGCCGCCGAGGGCGGTGATGGTTCCGTCGGCGTGCAGCCGGGCGGCCCCGGCGGACAGCAGGGTGTTCAGTCCCCAGTCCACGCCGAGCGCGACTGCGTGTCCGCTCCGCTGCGTCCTGGGGACGGCGTGGGTGTAGGCGAGGTCGGCCCGCACCCGGCCCCGGTGGATGCGCAGGGTGGGCAGGTGCAGCACCGCACCCGCGGGGACCGTCGGCGGCAGGCTGAGCGGGCAGGAGATCCACGTCCAGTCCTTGTAGGACCGCGGGTCCGGGCGGGTGGGCAGTTGCAGCCGCAGCAGCGCCCGGCCCGGCTCGTCGGCGCGTTCGAGGGTGGCCTGCTGCTGGTCGCAGGCGGACAGCAGCAGCATCCGTGCGATGCGGGGCGCGGCCTCCACCTCGAACACGTTCACCGGCATCCGGCCGTGCTGCTTGACGAACGCGGTGATCTGCCGGGTCCGGCCCTTGATGACGCTGGACGGCAGGTACTCCCCGCCGGGCACCGCCGCACGCACCCGGTCCCACTCCTTGGGGGTGCGCCTGGCGGGGTCGGCGGGCCAGGTCGCGAGCACTCCGGCGGTCAGGTCGGCGCGCCACTTCGCCGCACGCAGCGTGCGCCCGGCCGCCTCCTGGGCGATGCGCACGATGCGGTCATTGACCCGGATGCCCCCGGCCGGGCCAGCCGTCCAGCCCAGGCGGCGCAGGGCCATCCAGGCGTTCGACGGCAGCGGGCGGCCCGCGGCGTCCTCACCGGCGGCCAGCACGTCCACATCGGCGGCGTTCCAGTGCTCGGCCAGCAGCGCGGCGACCATGCCCGACACCAGATCAGCAGCCCAGCCCACCCGCTCTGCCAGCACCGCAGCGGACAGGAGCTCACCCGTCTTCTCCTCCACACCGGTACGCAGCAGACCACGGGCGCACGCGGTACGGGCGATCTCGCCCCCGGCGAGCGGCAGTTTCCGGCTCACCGATACCCCTTCCCGTCCGCGATGCTGTCATCCGGTCAACGACACCCCCCGCGGAAGGTCACGCATTCGATCCACGCACTCACATACGACACCGACACCGAGCACACGGCATGACACAGGCGGATGACGAATCGCTACGGATACCTAAGGAAATACGTGAGCCTGCCGCTGGAGTCGATGTAGCGCAGTGCGCTGACAGGATGTGACGCCGTCGGCAGGTCGCGTCTCAGCCGCTGTGCGGAGTTGCGGGCCACCGTGTGTGAGGTCAGGGGCCGGCGTGTCGTTGCAGCAAGGATTGGACACTGAAGGGCTGTACCTCCAGCAGGACGATGGTGGTGTTGGAACGGACCACGCCAGGCGCTTCGAGCAGCAGGTTCGTAATGCGGTGCAGGTCCTCGGTGTCCCGGGCGACCACACGGGCGAGGAGATCGCCGTCGCCCGTGGTGACGAGCAGTTCGACCACCTCGGGGATGCGCAGGATCGCCTCCTGGGTGGGCTGCCCCACGCGCTGGCTGATCGACATCGTGATCAGGGCCAGCAGGGGGTAGCCGAGAGCTGCGGGGTCCACGCGCCGGCTGGGCTCCTTCAGTCGGCCGTCTTCCTCAAGTCGCTTCAGACGGGCCTGCACGGTGTTGCGGGCCAGACCGAGCCGGTCGGCCAGAGCGATCGTTGTGGCCCGTGGATCCGCGTCGAGCGCCAGGAGGATTCGGGCGTCGAGGGCGTCGACGTTTCGCATGCTGCCCAGCATCTCACATCACACGCGGGCAGCATTGAGCATTCTGCTCAATATTTTTTCCACATATTGCGCAGTTCGGTAGGCCTTTCTACGTTCTCACCATGCAAAATGCTCAGTGTGAAAGCACCTCAGTGAATAAGGCTCCCCGTGTCGGCCGCCGGGTATGGGGGGACGAGGACGAGGTCGTGGCGAGCGCCATGGACTACGCGTGGCGGCGCATCATGCAGGCTCCGGATCCGGTGACAGGCGCCCGCCCCGCCAGGGACCTCACTGTCGCGGCCGGTGCGGCCATCACCCCCCGGGGAATCGGCGGAGCCGCGGTCCTCGAACTGTTCGACCAGGTCCTGGCGCCCGCCACGCGCGCCCAGAACGGGCCGACGAACCTCGCGTACATCCCGGCAGCGCCTACTCGTGCCGCACTCGCCTTCGAGGCGGTCACCGCAGCGGCGAACATCTTCGCGGGAACCTGGGAAGCGGGAGCCGGCGCCATCCACGCCGAGAACGAGGCGTTGACCTGGCTCACCCAGCTCCTCGGATGGCCCCCCGCCGCGGCAGGATGCTTCGTCAGCGGCGGCACCCTGGGCAACCTCTCCGCTCTCATCACGGCCCGCGCCGCCGCCGGCGCCTCGCGGGGCCGGCCGGCGGACGGCTGGAAGATCGTGTGCGCCGACAGCGCCCACTCCTCGATCGCATCCGCCGCCCGCGCGATGGATGCGGAGATCGTCACCGCGCCGGTGGACCGGCGGGGGCACCTCACCGGATCCGCCGTGAACGCGGTCCTGGAGTCCACCACCGGCGTCTTCGCCGTGGTCGCAACGGCCGGGACCACGAATGCCGGCCTGATCGACGATCTCGACAACATCGCCGACGCGTGCGAACGCCACCACGTGTGGCTGCACGTCGACGGCGCCTACGGCGGAGCGGGCCTGGCGGCGCCCAGCGTGCGGCATCTCTACACCGGCATCGAACGCGCCGACAGCTTCATCGTCGATCCTCACAAATGGCTCTTCGCACCCTACGACTGCTGTGCACTGCTCTACCGGGATCCGGCCCCGGCGCGCGCCGCGCACCGTCAGTCGGCGCACTATCTCGACGCCATCGACCGCGATGTCCACAATCCGGCGGACCTGGCCCTGCACCTCAGCCGCCGTGCCCGCGGTCTGCCGTTCTGGTTCAGCCTGGCCGTCCACGGAACCGACCTGTACGCGCACGCCGTGGAACGGACGCTGGCCACCAGCCGACTGGTCAGCGACGCCATACGCGCCAGTGACCATCTACGCCTGACAATCGATCCCGAGTTGTCCGTCGTGCTCTTCGAACGGCCGGGGTGGGACCCGCAGGACTACGCGTCATGGTCCGCCCGGGCTGCCGAAACGGGCGCCGTCCTGTGCGTGCCGACCCTCTGGAACGGCGCGACGGTTCTGCGCATGGCCTTCGTCAACCCGGACACCCGCGCCGACGACGTCATCAACACGCTCCGCACACTCCGCTAGGTGTTCTGTCTCGGGAGGTTGTGAGGAGTGCAGGCGCTTTCTCGGGTCTCTGATCCTGCTCGATGCCGACCGACCAGGGCCGCGCCGCTGGTGTGCGCACCACGGGCCGCCCGCCGTACGGGCCTCGGAACTCAAGGCATGGAGGGGCGGATGGCGCTTGTCACGCTCTGGTGCGGGACTTCGTGGTGTGGGAGCGCGCCGCGAGGAGGGCCAGGGCGAGAGTGAGGGTGATGCCGTAGAGCACGACGACGGCCGTCGCGACGGCCGTGGCGCCGAACTGTGAAGGGCGCAGGAAGAGATACGGCATCGTTGCCGTGCCGGACCAGGCGAGGCTGCCCACGACGGCCAGATAAGCGGCCGGCCAGCAGGTGAGCAGGAAGGCCTCGTGCCGGCTCGTGGCCAGGGTGCAGGGGCTTGCCAGGAACTCCGCGACCACCGCCACCGGTGCGACGGCATGCAGGAGAACCGTGGCGGTGCGGGCCCACGCGTCGTCGTGAGCGCCGAACCAGGTGCCCGACGGGCTGCTCGGCGCGATCACCGTGAAGTAGACGAGCGAGGAGAGCACCACCCCGACCACCGCGGCGCCCCGGATCCGTTCGCCCCACACACCGCCTGCGGGCCCGCGCACCAGCCGCCGGGCCTGGACGGCCGCGGCCAGTACCGCCGAGTCGACAGTGAAGTACAGCAGCGGTGGTGTCGGGTCCGTTCGCTGCACGACCTGGCAGACCACGCCGGCCGTGAGGGCGGCGGCGGCAAGACCTCTGAGCCAGGCGGTCCGGCCCGCCCGGGGCGGGAGGGGAGCGAGGAGGGTCATGAGGGGGACATCCCGAGAGCGGTCCCCAGTCGGGGCGTCGCCAAGCCAACGGCCGGCAGCGAGTGCCAGAAGGCGTGCGGGCCCGGAACGCTCAGCAGCCGCGCCCTGAACCCGTGCCGCTCGGCGGCCGTCATCAGGCTGTGCACCGCCTGCCGCGGCGACAGCACGCTCTGCTCGCCGCGCACCACGACCAGCCGGCGCGTCTTTGGGCCCGGCTCCTGCGCGGCGGCCGCGAGATCCTCGCCGAGGCGCGCAGCACGCAGGGCGTTCGCGAGGAGGAGCAGGTCACTGCGGCGCCGGGTCAGCGGCCTGTCACCCGAGCGGGCCTCCAGGGGCCGGACGGCGCCGGGCACCGTGGCCGTCTGGTCCAGGTACGGCTGGACGAGACGGTTCTCGCGGCGCACGGCCGCCATGAGGCCCACGGCACTCCATCGCCGTATCGCGACCGGCTCCACCAGGACGACCGTCCTCAGCGGCGGGCCCGTCCGAGCCGTACCGGAGACGGCGGCCATCGCGGCGGCGAAGGACGCCCCCAGTGAGTAGCCCAGCACGCCGGTCGCGGCGGCGGGGCCGTCTGCGCCGATGACTTCGGTGGCCGCCCGCAGCATCCGCCGTGCGGGGACCGTGAAGTCGCCTCGCAGCAGCGCGCGTCGCTCGCCGGGCAGCAGCCGGGAGGCGGCGAAACCGGCGCCCGGGGTCTCCACGACCACGAGCCGTGCCCGCAGCATCGAGGCGATCAGCTGGAACCGCTGCATCTCGAAGGGTTCCACGAACGCCAGGAAGCCCTGCGCGACCACGAACGTCGGGTCGTCGGCGCCGCGCCGGCCGTCCACGACACCGAGCAGCGTCTCGCCGCCGGGGCCGTCGGCGGTGGCCACACGGACCGGCTCCCATGCAGGGGCCGTTGTGGGGGTGGGTGTCACGGCTGGGCCTCCTTCTTCTCGTTGATGCGGTGGCGTGTCAACGCCGCTCGCACGTCCGGGGAGTTGAAGAACGTGTCGTACGCGCCCGACTTCACGTAGTCCAGCACCGGATTGTGCTGCGCCCAGGTCTTCGCGGAGACGCCCGCCGACACGTCCGGCCAGCCCGACGTGTCCTGGCCCCAGGCCCGCACGAACGCCTCGAGGTCGGTCTGCCACTGCGTCATCATCGGGAAGAACGTCTTCTCCGGGTCGGCCGAGATCCGCCGACCCATCAGACGGTTCACGGTACCCGCGACCTGGCGGTGCGCCCGTGGTCCGTTGCACAGGCGGTAGCAGCGCAGCCAGTCGTAGGTCTCGTCGAGGTGCTTGCGGTTCAGACAGCTGTCCATCAGCCGGCGGAAGGGCCCGGTGGAGTCGCGCATCTGGCGGTGCGAGGCCTGCAGGTGCGCCTGTTCACCGTCGGGGGCCAGGAGCACCCGGCGCAGGATCTCCGGTGGCTCGTTCACGTTCAGTGGATCCGCGGCCAGCCACACCGCAGCCGCGGCCAGGAACAGTTGCGCGTGGCCGTGGGTCAGCTCGGTCATGCCGTACAGGGTCATGTCCGGGACGTGCTGCCTCAGGTACAGCATGGCGCCCAGGCCGGTGCGCACCTCGACCGGTCCGTCGCAGAGGGCGGGGTCGACGATGGTCAACGGGCGGTAGCCGGGGCCGGAGGGGGTGTTCAGATGGAAGTCGACGATCGCGCCGCTGAACCCCCGCAGTTCCTGCGTGCTCCAGTCCAACAGGAGCTCGGGGTCGTCCATGATCTCGAACTCGAGCCGGCCGGGTACGGACACCTGCTGGTCGAACACCCGGCTGCGTTTGCCCTGGTCGTCGATCAGGAGATATTTCATCGTCATCGGGTGGACTCCCTCTTGAGCCTCGGGGGGCGGACACTCCATACGCTGCGGATCTCCTTGCCGCCGGCCACCGCGGACTGCGTGATGTCGCCACCGAGGCGTCGCAGCCTGTCCCGCATGAACGCCAGTGTGCTGCCGTCCACGCACCACGAGGTGTCCTGAATCAGCGGGAGCGGATCGCGGATGCTGAGGTGGATCATGCCGTCCGACACCTGGCCCGACACCGTGACCGGCCGGTCGTGGATCTCGTGGCGCGCCATGGCCTGGGCGGCGTTGCTGACGACCGTGGTGATCAGCTGTCGCACGAGCTCCCGGTTGGCGGCGCGCAGCTCGCCGAGCCGCAACTCGGTGGTGATGCGCAGGGTGTGGTCGCGTGCGAGTTGTTCGATGACCGCCTCCAGGGCGATCTCCTTGTCCCCGGCGTCCCAGGCACTCTCGTCGGCCATCTCCTTGACCAGGGTGATCATGGGTGCGAAGTCGGCGGCATCGACCCTGACCTGGGCGCTGACCGCTTCGTCGTCGGCCAGGGACCGGAACAGCGAGCGGGCCCCGGTGTGCATGTCGTGGAAGTCCTGCGCCAGCCGGCTGCGGGCCTCGTTCATCGCCACGGCCACCTCCTCGCCGCTCGCCCGCAGGAGCCGGTCGCAGTCGCGCGCCTTCATGCCCACGAGGTAGGGCAGTACGCACGCCGCCCACGCCAGCGGCTCCATCTGCGGGCTCCACCGCCCGAGATGCACCGACAGTCCCACCACGGCCACGAGCACCCCCGTCACCAGCAGCCAGCCGTATGCCCGCAGGCTGACCAGGAACCGGGGCAGGCTCTGGTTGGCCGAGTAGTAGGTGCCGTCGGTGAGCACATGGAAGATGCCGGAGTTGGCGTAGGCGAGCGCGACCGCCAGGGCGGCGACCTTGACCCAGCCCGGGTCGCCGGGGCCCGTGAAGAACAGCACGGCGATCACGTTCGCGGGCACGGCGATCCCGCCGAGCACCCCGGTGGCGTTGAGCAGCGTGCGCTCCCACTGCCAGTTGTCCTGCCAGTCGAGCAGCAGCCGGACCAGGGCGAATTGTGAGCGGGCGCCGCCGTGCGCCTGGCCGTGGAGGTGGATCTCCAGCAGTGTCTGCACCACGCCGACCGACAGCAAAGCCCACACGACCGGCCGGGTGCCGTCGGCGAGGCCGAGCAGCACGGCGAGCACGGCGAGCAGGAACCCGCGGGTCGCGAACGGCCGGACACGGTCGTAGCGGTGGATACGGGCCGCGGTCACCCGCGTCGACCACAGGCTCATCGGGGCGGGCGCGGTCAGGTCCCACAGGATCTGGCCCCACGGACCGGTTGGCCGGTCCTGCGCGGGCAGGAAGTCGACGAGCGACAACCGGTCTTGCTGGGACAACGACATTCTTCGTACCCCCGTGACGTTCGTCGGGCTGGGCGCTGCGCACAGTGTGGGACAGCCATCGCGCGGGGGGTCGCGGTTTTCACGACTCCGCGGGGGTGGGGGTGTTGGGGGCTCTGTTAGATGCGGTGACGCGGCCCCGTTCGAGCGCCTCTCGGTACCCGGCAGGCAGCATTGGAGGGCGAGGGGCGGCTCAGTACCGGTGACCGGGCCAGTGCGGGTCCTCCCAGCGGGCGGGACCGCGAAGACCGATCAGACGGATCCGGTGGAGCAGCTCCTCGGGGACGTTCTGGGCCCGCAGGCGGGCAGGTGCGTGGCGGACCAGCCAGTTCGCGAGTTCGGTGCGCAGGGCGTCGGCGTTGTCCCACGCATCCCAGGGAAGCTGGTCGCCCAGCAGGTCGTACTCCCAGTGGGCGGCCGCTTCGGCCAGACGCTGGTCGGCCACGCGGTGCTCCAGTGTCTCCCAGGCGGTGAGCCACGGACCGAGCGTGGCGGATGCCTCGGCGCACAGCCCGAGGACCTCGTGCGCGGGCACGGCAGGCTCCGGTTCGGTGAGGCTGTATGCCCACCAGGCGTGCAGGAACTCCCATACCGCCGCGCTCTGCTGCGCGGGCCACTGCTGCCAGCGACCGCGAGCGAAGGAACGTCCGGCCTCTCCCATGCCGAAGAAGGGCTCCACGAGGCCGCTGACCAGAGCCCTGGCGAACTGAGGAAGGATGCGGCGCAGCACCGCGCCGTGGTCCTCCCAGTCGTATGCCCGCCAGGTGCGCCCCAGAAGGTCCGGGTCCAGCTCCACCTCGGGGACCTTCAACTGCGCAAGGTCTTCTTCGCTGCCCCAGTGGCAGTCGCACTGCGTCTCCCCGGCGCGGGCCGTCATCCCGCGGAAGGTGACAGCCAAACCGTCCAGCGCACCGTCGAGTCGGCGTCGTACGGGAGTGTCGTGGGCGTTCATCGTTGTGAGCACAGCCTCAGGGGGACTCCGGCCGGCTTCGCCATCCGAAGATCACGACTTTACCGGCCCGGCGGCGTGAGCACGCACCGGGTCCTCGGCGGAGCCGGTATGCGCGTCTCGGTGGCTTCGGTGTGCATGCCGGTTGCTTGCCGGAGGCCGGTTGCCTCGGCGTCGCCGTGGCGGTGGTTTTCGCGCCTTCGTGCCGAACTGCCCCGGTGAGCTGGGCTGTTCACGATTTCCACGAGTCCGTCGCAAGGCCGCGCGCTATTCCTTCTCGCCAACGGTGGGGCGGTTGCACGGCCGTCCCCACGCCGCGATCGGCGACGGAGGAATCCATGGCCATCACACGACGACCGCGCAGGCCCCGGCGGAGCTGGCCGGTCTGCGCCACCACCGGCAAGCGACGTCTCGGCGAACGCAAGGACGCCAAGCTCCTCCTGGCAGCGGCCCGGGAGTCCAGGGCCCGGGCCGAACTCAACGGCATGCGCCCCCAATGGACGGTGGTCCGGGCCTACCGCTGCTCCCACTGTTCGGGCGGCTGGCACCTGACGTCCGTGGTGCGTTGGGCAGGTGCGGCATGAGGGGGCGCCGGCCGGTACTGCGTGTCCTGCTCCTGCTTGCGGCCCTCGCCGCCTGCACCCTCACCGCCTGCGGATCCGGGCCCGCCCCGACGCCGTTGACCATCGCCGTCACCGGCAGCATGGCCGAACCGGCGCCCTGGGCCCCGGTACTGGAAGACCTCGCCGTACGCCACGGCCTGCGCGCACTCGACCCCGGCGACGGGAAGGTCTCCGTGGTCGTGTCGACCAACCCGCAGGTGACCGAGGTCGATCTGACCCCCCTGCGCGACGCGCGGGAGGTCGAACAGGACCAGGCCACCGCCCGGGAGAGAGTCCTGGCCAAGGCGGCGAAGCTGCGCTCGGCACTGACCGGGGGCCGGCCGGCGGCGGACGGCCTGGACCTCCTGGGCACCTACCGCCGGGCCCTGCGCGCCACCCCCGACGGCGGCACGGTCGTCCTCGTGTCGTCGGGCGTCCAGACCGCCGATCCACTGGATCTGCGCACGCTCGGCTGGAACTTCGACCCCGACACCGTCCTGCGGGACCTGAAGAGCCGCGCACTGGTGCCCGACGCGTCCGGCCGGCACGTCGAGTTCGTCGGCCTGGGCATCGCCTACGGCACCCAGCCCGAGCTGCCGCTGCCGGCGGCGCAGCGGATCACCGCGCTGTGGCGGGCGGTGTGCCAGGCCTCGGGGGCGGCCTCGTGCACGGTGCGCGACGACGACGTGCCACGGCTGATGTCGTCGTCGCAGCGGCCCGTCCCGGTGGTGCCGGTCGGTGCGACCCCCACCTCCTGCAAAGGCACCTACGTGGTGCCGACGTCGGTGACGTTCGCCGCGGACGACGCGCACCTCAAAGCCGACGCCGACCGTTACCTGAGACCGATCGCGGACAGCCTCGAACACTGCGGCGCCGACGTCGTCGTACGGATCACCGGCCACACCGCCCAAGTGGGCACGGCGGCGAGCGGCTTCGCCCTGTCCACCCAGCGGGCGCGGGCCGTCGGCGACCGCCTCGTCCGGCTCGGTGTCTCCCCCGCCCTCATCGGCTCGGTCGAGGGGGCCGGTTCCACCCGTCCCCGCGTCGACAACATGCCCGGCGGTGTCTTCGCCGAGCAACTCGCCCGCCAGAACCGGCGGGTGGAGATCACCGTCACCCCGAAAGAAGGACCCGACCCGTCATGACACCGACCAGCCCTGAAAGCACCAGAAGCAGCAAGAATGCCGGAAGCGCCCAGGGGTTCCGGGGGCGCCTGCGGATCCCGCCCCGCCAGACGCTCACCTCCGCGCTGGGGATGGGCCCCATGCCGTTCACGAAGATCGTCCGCTGCCATGAACTCGTCGGCGAGGCCCGGCGGATCGGGCGGGACCGCCCGGCCGAGGAATGGACCCACGCCGAGGACAGTCTGCGCAGGGCCGCCGAGCACCGCGCCGACACCTGGGCCAAGGCGGAGATCGCCGGCACCATCGAACCCACGGTCGCGACGATCCAGGGCCTGCATGCCGAGGCCCGGTTCATCGATCACCAGCTCACCGCCCTGCGCGCGCGCCGCTACGTCGGCCCGCACGGCGAGTCCTACAGCGCGGCCGAGGCACACGGCCGCCACGCCGAGTGGTCGGCGCTCGTCGAGGAACAGGAACAGGCGGGCTCCCGGGCACACCGGCGGATCCCGCCCCGGGTCAGGAAGCTCCTGCTGGGGCTCCTCGCGCTCGATGTCATCGTCCTGACCTTCCTGATGGCCAAGTTCCTCAACGTCGACCTGCGCAGGGCCTGGCAGTCCGCCGACAGCGTCCTCAGAGCCGTCACCGCGCTGCTGTTCGGGATCCTGGGCACGGTCGGGGTCGCATTGACGATGAAACTGTTCGGCAGGCGCCACCGCGCGTACCGCGCCGCGCACGGAGGATGGGACTTCGCCAGGGGCGGCGCCTCCGGGGCCGGCTCTCCCAAGGGCGGCTCGCCCAAGGGTGGCGTGAAGACCCTCGCCGCCGAACTCCTCCTGTGCGGTGTGCTGGCACTGACCCTCGGTGTCGCCATGGCCTGGCGGCTCGTCCTCGACGGTCCCTCCGACGATCGGTTCCTGACCGCCGTCATGGCTACGCTGTTCGCCCTCGTGATCGGCGCGGTGGCCTATCTGTCCTACCAGTCGGAGTTCGCGGACGGCTCGACGACGACCGAGGCGATCGACGTCCTGGCCCCGCAACTGCACGGCACCCACCGAACCGAGGAGGCGTTGAGTGCCAAGCGGGAGATCCTGCTGCGCCAGGCCGCCCGGCTCGTGGGCCAGTTGCTCCGTGACAGCGCACGGCTGCGGGCCGAGGCGAACCGAAGAGTCACCGAAAGCACCCAGGACCAGGCCATCCGCTACGCCCGCTCAGTCCACCAGCACTGCGGCTACGGCAGCCCGCTTGCCGCCCCACGCCTGTCCCTCGACGGCCTGGACCTGGCACTGGCTCAGGCGGCGTCCTGGACCGGCACCGAGCCTGGACGGGCCACGGCCCGGGACACGGGCGTGCAGGGCGACGAAGGCCTGGCGGTGGTCGCATGAGCCTGTGGAGCAAGGCCAAAAGGGCCTGGAACGTCGGCGAGATCATCGCGACCGTCACCGCCGCGGGCCAGGCCCCGCCACCACCCGGCATGCCCGCCTACCTGCAACAGCAGTACGCCGAACACAGCAGGACCCGTAACGAACAGCTCGGCCAGGACATCAAGCGGCTCACGACGAAGTCCCGCCGCCCCACGACGGGGACGACCCTCGACCGGGACAGCGCCCGAAGACTGCGCGGCAACAAGTAGAGCGGCAGCCGGGAGGGCGGCGGGGGCGGGGGGCGGGACGAAACGGTGGACCGGATTTCCTGCGATGCCGGCCTCGGAAGGCGCCGCGCTCGGGGCGTGTTCTGAGCGGGATGTGGCTGTCGTCGACGGGCCCGACGGCCCGCGCTTCACCGCGAACCGCTCACGGCAGCGCGAACCGCACAGCCATCCGCGTCGCGTTCCGGCAGGCCGGAACGGCGTGGTCCCGAACGCGTGCGCGAAATCGTCAGAGTCCGTGCGCGATCGCCGGGAAGGTGCGGGGGCGTGGTTTCTAGCGTGGCGGTAGGTGCCTGCCGTGTCTGCCCAGGCGCTGTAGACCTCACCGCTTCACGCGCGATGGAACCGAGGTGTGTCCATGACCGTTCGTTCTGTGACCGATCTGCAGCCCGAGGCGTCCGCCGGTGCGGGCGTGGAGGTTGTGCTGGACAGGGCCGCACGCGTCGTGGGCGCCGACCGGGTCACACGTTCTTGGGATGGGAGCGGTGGGGGGCCGGCCTCCGTGCTGGGGCCGAACGCCGGGTTGTACCGGGCGCGGGATGTCCATGGTGTGGTGCGTCCGCGTACCGCCGAGGAGGTGCAGCGGGTCGTCGGGCTGTTCGCGGACGGCGGGGCCCGCGTTCCTCTGCATGTTTTCAGTACCGGGGGCAACTGGGGACTGGGTTCGCGTGAGCCTGCCGGGGACGGGGCGGTCGTGCTCGATCTGTCCGGTCTCGACCGGATCCGCGGCATCGACGTGGCCCGGGGCTGGGCTGTGGTGGAGCCCGGTGTGAGCCAGGCCCGGCTCGCGAAGCTCCTGCAGGGCACCGAACGCATGGTGAACGTGACCGCTTCCTCCGCGCACACCAGTGTGGTGGGTAACGCCCTGGACCGTGGTGTGGGGCTGCGCCACCAGCGCACGGAGGATCTGACGGGCGTTGAGGTCGTTCTGCCGAGCGGTGAGCTGATCCGGGTCGGCTGGTGGCCCGAGCCCGGCTGGGCGACCCCGGTCCACGTCCACGGTCTCGGTCCTTCGCTGGTGCAGCTGTTCGTCCAGTCCAGTCTCGGGGTGGTCACCGCGGCCACGGTGCGGCTGCTGCCGAGGCCCGAGGCGCTGCGGGTGGTCCGGCTCAACTTCACTCCCGACAAGGTGCGGTGCGCGACCGCGGAGGTGCGCCGCTGGGTGAGCCAGGGCCTGACCCGTGGCGTGGTGAAGATGTACGACGAGACCGCGGCCAGGGCCTATGCCGGCCCGGCCGGGCAGTATCTGGTGCATGTGTGTGTCGACGGGACCGCTGAGGCGGTGGACGCGCTGTCCGGGATCATCGTCGCCGAAGCGGTGCGGTCCGGTCTGTTCAGCGCGGTGTCGGACACCGACGCCACCGATCCGGCCGCCGGCAACCACGACGGCGCCGTACGGGTGGAGCGGGCCTATGCCGGTGACCCCGACACGACGGACACCCTGTTCGAGGCGAAGACGGGCCTGCCCGCCGGCCGGTTCGACGAGGAGGGCGGCTTTCTGCTCTTTCTGCCGTTGGTTCCCTTCACCGGGCCGGCGCTGGAACGGGCTCATGAGCTGGTCGGGCAGGTGCGCGGGGAGAGCGGGATCCGCTGCGGTGTCACGTTCAACGCTCTCAACGCCGATGTCGTCGACTGTGTCGTGACGATGGGGTTCGCCCGTGACGCCGAGCAGGCCGCGCGCGCTCATGGGGCTCTGGAGCGGCTCTATGAGCTCTTCACGGCCGAGGGGTTCGTTCCCTACCGCCTCGACATCGAGCACAGCGGCTGGGCCGGCCGGCTGACCCCGGGGGTGGGGGCGCGGGCGTTCGCCCGGCGGCTGAAGGACGCCGTCGACCCCCACCATGTCATCGCCGCCGGGCGGTACGCGTGAGCACCGCCCGCACCGTGCGGGCCGCCATGCCGTCCGGGCCGGGCCGGACGGCATGGCACACATCCGAGCCGTATGAGAGACAACGGACGCTGGGAGAGCGGCACATGAGCCTGATGGATCTGCTGGACTCCGCCTCCGCCTCCGCGGCGCAGGGGGTCCCTGTCACGGCGGAGGACGTTCTGGCGCGGGCGCGGGCCCTCGCGCCGAGGCTGCGGGAACGCTCGCAGGAGATGGAGAACGGCCGGCGACTGCCGCCCGACGTGGTCGATCTGCTGCGTGGGACCGGGGTGTTCCGGATGGCCGTGCCCAGGGCGTGGGGTGGTCCCGAGCTTGACGCGGTCGAGCAGACGGAGGTCATCGAGGCTCTTGCCACGGGGGACGCGTCCGCCGCCTGGTGCGCGATGATCGGTATGGACACTCCGATCTACGCGGGTTTTCTCGGTGAGGATGTGGCGCGCCGACTGCTGGCCGATCCTGATGCCGTCACCGCCGGTGCGATCATGCCGATGGGCCGGGCCGAGCGGGTGCCGGGCGGCTACCGGGTGACCGGGCAGTGGCGTTTCGGCAGTGGCATCACCCACAGCACCTGGGTCGTGGGCGGTGTTCTGGTCACGCGGGACGGCGAGTTGGAGGCCGGTCCGGCCGGTGCGCCGGGCAACTGGCGGATCGTCGTGGCGCCCGTGGGGGACTTTCTGGTCCAGGACACCTGGTACAGCACGGGTCTGGCCGCCTCCGGCAGCAGGGACTACCGCGCGGACGACCTGTTTGTGCCGGAGGAGTACACGTTCAGTTTCGCGGCGCCCCGGATCACCGGGGCCGCGGCCACCGCGGACGCGGTGCTGCGGAACATGCCTGGTGTGCCGCTGGGCGTGGCTCGCGCGGCGATCGACCACATCCGGCAGATGGCTGCCACCAGGGTCGACAGTGCCACCGGGATGCCGTGGTCGGAGACCTACCGTGTCCAGACGGTCGTCGCGCGGGCCGAGATGGATCTGTCGGCGGCCCGGTATGCCGTCTACGGCAGTCTGCGTGAGCAGTGGGAGATCCTTGAGGCCGGGGATGTGCCGACCCGTGAGGAGCAGGCGGCTACGGTGCTGGCGCGGTTGAACGCCTTTCGTACTGCCCGGTCGGTGGTGTCGGAGCTGTTCGACCTGGCGGCTACGGCCGCTGTGTACCGGCCTTCCGTGCTGGACCGCTGGCTGCGGGATCTGAACACGATGTGCCAGCACGTCATCGCCCAGGACCAGGTTCTGCAGTCCGCCGGTGCTCTGCTGCTGGGCGGCACTTTGCACAATGCCTTCAGCGTGGGCGTCGTTCATGGTGGTGCCGGCCTCCTCCATGGAGGAGGGTGAGGGGCTTCCCGGGTGTTTCTTCTGCCGCGTCGGGCCGCCGGTCGCCCGGGCCGGGTCCGGCGGTTGCCGGGTCCGGCGGACCGGGGTGGCGGGGTGGCGGCGCGGGTGATTTCCCGGCGGGTGGGGGACGCATGGTCCAGGGGCTCTGGATGATCCCCATTGCGGCCGATAAGGTACAGGCATGCGGGTTTGTTTTTGTGAATGTCGAGATCGGGAGCGGGCTCGCCGTAGGTCACAGGAAGCCGTTCCGCCCTGGGCGGCCCGAGTACAGAGGGGAGGTCGCGTGGCACGGCAGGAGCGAGCGCTCAGGACACGACGGGCGATCTTGGATGCGGCCGGGGAGGTCTTCGCGGAACACGGTTACGCGGGGGCCACGATCCAGGACGTCTACAACCGGTGCGGGGTGACGAAGGGGGCCTTCTACTTCCACTTCACGTCCAAGGTGGAACTCGCCCAGGCCGTGCTGGACGAGCAGGTGAGCGGCCAGATCCAGTATCTGGAGGTGCCGCCCCGCGAGCCCACGGTGCAGTTGCAGGAGGCCATGGACATCGGGCTGCTGGTGGCTCACCGGCTGACCTTCGACCGGCTGCTGCAGGGCAGCATCCGGCTCGCGGTGGACCAGGTGCACGAGATCAACCGCCGGGTCCCGTACCAGGCGTGGATCGAGGAGCACCTGAGGATTCTCACCGAGGCGGAGCGGCTGGGCGAACTGCTGCCGGACGTCGAGGTGAACGACGCCGCGCAGATGATCGTCGGAGCGTTCGGCGGGGTCCAGCTCATGTCGGAGGTGATGAACGACCGCGGTGATCTGGAGGAACGGATCGCGGTGCTCTACAGCGCCGTCGCGCGCTCGATCGCGACACCTGAGACTTTGGCGCGGCTCGACACCTCCTCCGGCCGCGGCAAGCGGCTGATGGAGCGCTTGACATCCTCCCCCTCTTAAAAGCGTGGTGAAGCTGGAGGCGCAGGCGGCGGCCGGGTGAACGCCGTTCGCCGCGGGTAGCGGAGCGGGCGGCGGAGCCTGCGTCCGGACGCGGGTGCGCTCCGGCGGGGGTCAGGCGGCCGGATGGAGCCCGAGTGCCGCGAGGGCCGCGAGGGTGACCTGTGCGGGGCTCCTGCCCTGGACGCCCACCCTGACGCGGGCGACCTCGCGGTAGAGCGGCGCACGCCTGACGGCCAGTTCCCGGAGCCGGGCGGCGGCGTCGCCGTGGAGCAGCGGGCGTCCCGCGGCGGCATCCCCGCGGTCCAGCACTTCCTGGACGTCGGCGTCGACATGGATCACCGGGCCGCCCCGGAGCAGTGTGCGCGTGGCCGGGTCGACGACGGCGCCCCCGCCCAGCGCCAGGACACCGTCGTGCTCGGCGAGTGCGGCGCGGACCGCGGCCCGCTCCAGTGCGCGGAACCGCTGTTCGCCGCCGGAGGCGAAGAGTGCCGCGACGGATCGTCCGGTGCGGTCCTCGATGTCGGCGTCGGTGTCGCGGAATCCGACCCCGAGCCGGTCGGCCATGAGGCGTCCCACGGTTGATTTGCCCGCTCCGGGCAGTCCTACCAGTACCGCGACGGGCCTCATGCCGGTCCACCCCCGTGCCCGCCGGGAACGGCAGGAACGGCAGGAACGGCGGCGGCCTCGCGTTGGGCGGTGGGGGGCGGGTGGGGGGCGGTGTGTGGAGTGTGCGGGCCGCCCTGTTCGTCGCGGGGGCGAAACGGCGGAGGGGGGCCCGGCGGGGTGGGGCCGGTGGCGTGCGGGTGGGGGGCGGGCCGGTCGTTCGGCAAGGGGGCCTCCGGGTGGGATGGGTGTGCCGGTGCGGGGATTGTGCGGGGCCGCGGGTGCGTGACGGCAGGGGCACCTGACACAGCGGTGGCCTTTCATCACACTTTCCGATGCCGCTTGAAAACCCGCATGCGGGTTTGTTTCTCTGGGGTCGGGCTCCGCGGGGGCCTGCGCTGAAGCCGGGGCTCACCCACGGAGAAGCCATGATCAAGCTTGAGGACATCCGCCGGCACGCGGCCGTCCGCCCGGACGCCGACGCCGTCGTGGACGGTGCGACGCGCCTGTCCTGGGCCCGGTTCGCCGACGCGGTGGACCGGTTCGCCGCGGGTCTGGTGAGCGCGCTGCCCGACGCCCGCCCGCTCCGCGCGGTCTTCCTCTGCGGCCCGCGCTGGGAGCTCACGGTCGCCATGGCGGCCTGCGCCACGCTCGGTATCCCCTGCACGGGGCTGGACCCGGCGCAGGAGCCGGACCGGCTCCTGGCCGCACTCGAACTGCTCGGCCCCTGCGCGGTGTTCGTCTCCCCCGAGCTCGAGCCGCGGCTGGAGCGCTGCGCGTGGCCGGGCGCGGACAGGGCGCTGCGGGTCGTCCTGGACGGCGGGAGCGGTCACGGGGCGGGGCGGACGGCCGGGGCGCCGCGGACGCGGCCGGATTTCCTGGCGCTGCTGGAGAGCGAGCCGCTGCGGCTTCCCGCTCCCCTGCACCGCGAGTGGCTCACCGTCGTGCCCGGCGGGTCCCGGCCGCGCGTCGCGGTGCGCGCCGCCGCGGCCGAGGCCCGCGCGCTGATCGACCTGGTCGAGGAGTTCGGGTTCGACGCGCACGACGTCCATCTCGTGGCCGCGTCCCTGTGGCAGCCTCTGGCCCTGCAGCTGACGCGTACTCTGCTCGCGGTCGGCGCCACCGTGGTGCTGGGGGCCATGCGCGATCCCGCGGCCCTGGCCGCGCAGCTCGCTTCCGAACGGGTCACCACCGCGGTGCTGGACCCCGGGGTGCTCCTCGCGCTGCTCGCCCACCCGGCCCCGGACGCGTCGGTGCACGCCTTGGGGCTGCGCTGCGTGGTGACGCCCGGCACCCACCTGGGCCGCTGGGCGGTCGACGCGGCCTGGGAGCGGCTCGGCCCGGTACTGCACCTGGTCCACAGCACACCCGAGGCCGGCCTCGTCTCGGTTCTCACGCCGGAGGAGTCGCAGGTCACCCGGGCGCGCAGCGGGCGGGCGGGGCTCGGTACCACCGTCGTGGTGCTCGACCACGCGGGCGCCGTGCTGCCCGCCGGGCGCCCGGGCCGTATCGCCGTGCGCGGCCACCAGGTGATGGACGGTTACCTCGACGGCGAGGACGCCTTCGTCACCCTCGACGCGGGCGCGGGCCGGCAGCGCTTCCTGGTGACCGACGACCTCGGCCTGCTCGACGAGCAGGGCCGGCTCGTCCTGACCGGCCGCGGCTCGGGCGTGCCGGCGGCGGCCCGGGACGGCGCCATGGACGCCGCGCTGTTCCGTCTGGAGTCGGACCTGCTGAACCTGCCCTGCCTGCGCGACAGCGCCGTGGTGCGGGTCGATCTGCCCGCGCTGGGGGGCGACGCCCTTGTCGTCCCGTTCATCGCCGTCGCCGTCGGGCGCGAGGTCAGCGGTCATACGGCCCTGAAAACGGCCTGCGCCCGCCGGGTGCCGTCGATCCCGGCCCACGTGATCGCCGTCGACGCCATCCCCTACAGCCCGACCGGCCGGATCAGGACCGCCGAACTGCTGGAGGCGGTGGTCCCCATCATCACCCTCAACCTCCAGCTGGAGCAGAGCGTGCACCAGGAGATCTCCGCATGACCGCCACCGCGCACACGCCCGGCCCGCCCGACCTTCCCGATCTTCCCGACCTGTTCGAGGACGCCCCGGAGGTGGACCTCGAGAGGGGATTCTTCGCCCTGGAAGGGGAGCTGCTGGAGCTGTCCTGTGTGCGGGAGTGCGCCGTGGTCCTGACCGATCTGCCCGAGCTGGGCAGATCGGTCGTCGCGGTGTTCGTGGCGCCGGCGCCCCGCCAGGAGATCTCCGGGCGCCGGGCCGTGCTCGCCGCCTGCCAGCGCAATCTGCCGGAGCTGTACGCGCACGCCGTGGCCGTGGACGAGGTGCCGCGCACCGCCGAGGGCGCCGTCCACGGCCACGCTCTCCTGGACCGGGTGCTGCCCCAGATCGCCCGGGATCTGATGTCGCCGGCCGCGATGTCCGACTGACGTGCCCGGATCTGCCCGGCCGACGACCCCCAAAAAAAACGGGTTGGTTGGTATATTATTGGGGTGGCGGCACGCCGTGCGGGTGTGAAGAAAAAGGGGGCTGGTTCATGCAGTTGCAGCAGCTGCGCGCGTTCTGTGAGGTGGCGACCGAGTTGAGCATCACGCGGGCCGCCAGGAACCTCCACTACGCGCAGTCGACCGTGACCACACAGATCAAGAACCTCGAAGAAGCCGTGGGAGCCGAACTGTTCGACCGCAGCAGGCGCCGGCTCTCCCTCACGGACGCGGGGTTACGGCTGCTGCCGCACGCCGAGCGCATCATCGACATAGCCGCGGCGGCCCGGCGCGAGATCGCCATGGTCACCCGGCACGGCCACGGCCCGCGGCGTCCCGCGGGGCCGCGCGCGCTGCTGTGATCTGCGGCGGTGCGGGCACCGCCCGCACCGCCGCACGCCACGCCCCGGCGTGATTTCGCAAGTCCCGGTGCGCGGCACGGCAAGTGGACGGCCCGATCCGTTCCTACAGTCGCTGTGCGTCGAGCCGGCGCCGGGCACGTCCCGGCATCGGTGTTCTCGTCCCCCGCCCCCGCAAGTGCGTCGTCCGCCAACCGATAGGTGACAGACACATGCCCTCTGGAATCTCGATCGGCGTCGTCGGCGGCGGCGCGGCGGCCGTCTGCCTGATCGACGCCCTGGCCCGGAGCGAGGGCGAGCCCGGCAGCCTCACCGTGTTCGAACCCTCGCCCCATCTGTGGCGCGGCCGCGCCTACCAGATCGACACCGAGATCCTGCGCGTGAACGCCACGGCCGACGACATGTCCGTACGGGCCGGCGACCCCGGGCACTTCGAGCGCTGGCTGCGGGCCCACGACCGCGTCACCGGCGTGGCCCGGGACACCGACCGGCTGTCGGGAGCCCGCTTCGCGCCGCGCGCGGTCTACGGCGACTACCTGGAGGACTCCGCGTACGCGGCCCTGGGCCGGCTGCGGCGCGACGGCTGGCGCGTCGACATCGTCGGAGAGGCGGTGAAGGCCGCCGGCCGGATGCCGGGCCAGGTGCTCCTGGGCACCGGCCCGGGGCGGACGCGGGCCTTCGACTACGCGGTGCTGTGCGTCGGCGGCGACAGCCCCAAGGACGTCTACGAACTGGGCGGCACACCCGGCTTCATCGCGGACCCCTACCCGCTCTCCGCCACGCTGGCAGAGGTCGGTGAGGACGACCACGTGGCCGTCATCGGCAGCGGACTGACCGCCATCGACATCGTCCTGTCGCTCGCCTCCCGGGGCCACCGGGGCCCCATCAGCCTGATGTCGCGGCGCGGCGTGCTGCCGGGCGTACGGCAGCGGCCCACCCCCCTCGAACTGCGCCACATGACGCCGGTGCGGGTCAGGACCGCCGCCCAGGGGCGGCCCCGGCTGACCATCGAGGACGTGGCCGCGGTCCTGCGGGCGGAGTTCAGGGACGCCGGCGCGGATCTCGACGGCGTCATCGAGGAGATCATCCGCGTCGACCTGGAGGACCCGGTCGACCGGCTGCGCCGCCAGCTCGGCGAGGTCGACTCGCCGCAGGTGGGCATGCGCATCCTGCAGCGCGCCGTGCCGGAGACCGGACCCGACGTATGGCCCCTGCTGCGCGAGGAGGACAAGGTCCAGGTCCTGCGCGCCCACTACCGCACCCTCATGAGCCTGTGCTGCCCCATGCCGCCCTCCAGCGCCACCGTTGTGCTCGACCTGGTGCAGGCGGGCCGGCTGGAGATGTTCTCGGGCCTGCTCGACATCACGGCCGCCCACGGGAGCGGCTTCGACATCCTGGCCGCCGACGGCACCGCGTTCCGCGCCGACAAGGTCATCAGCGCCGTCAACGCCTCCGAGGGGCGCATCCCCTCCGGCGCCCTGCCCCTGGTGACCTCCCTGGTCAAGGCCCGCGCGGTCAGCCGCCACCCGCACGGCGGACTGCAGCTGGCCCGCGCCACCAGCCGGCTCACCAGCAACGGGCGGCCCGACCCGCGTCTGTACGGGCTCGGCAACATCGCCGCCGGAGCCCTGTTCTTCACCTTCGGCATCCCCTCCCTGGTCGACCGCAGCCAGGACATCGTCGCCGCGATCCTCGAGCACCGCGCCACCGTCGACGCCGCCCGCAGCGAGGCCGAACCGGCCGCCGCCTGACGACGCGCCGGCACACCGCCCGCACCCAGCCACCCCACCAGGAAGGACCGCCCGCCCAATGAGCCCGACCGCGACCGAGCCCCGCCCCGCCTACCTGGCCGCCACCGCCACCCGGCTGCCGCTTCCCGGCGAACCGCGCTTCGCCACGTACGAAGAGGCACGCCGCCATCGCAAGCAGCGGCTGGCCGCCGCCATCAGGCTGTTCGGGAAGTACGGCTTCGCGGAAGGGATATCCGGCCACATCTCCGTACGCGACCCCGAGCACCAGGACCGCTTCTGGGTCAATCCCTTCGGCGTCTCCTTCAGACAGGTCCGCGTCGCCGACCTGATCTGCGTCGATGCGGCCGGTGCCGTGGTGGCCGGCCACCACCGGGTCAACCCCAGCGCGTTCGTGATCCACTCACAGATCCACGAGCTGCACCCCGGCGCCACCGCCGCCGCGCACGGCCACACCCCGCACTCCCGGGCGCTGGGCGCCCTGGGCAGGCTGCTCGAACCGATCGACCAGGAATCGGCGGCGTTCTACGGCCGCCAGGTGCTCCACGACGCCTACGACGGGCCTTCCGTGACACCGGCCCAGGGCCGTGCCATCGCCGAGACGATCGGCGACAACCGGGCCGTCCTGCTGCGCCACCACGGACTGATCACGGTGGGCGGCTCCCTGGACGAGGCCGTGCACTGGTTCCTGACCTACGACAGCTGCGCCCGGGTGCAGCTCCTCGCCCTCGCCGCGGGCACCCCGCACACCCTCACCCACGAACAGGCGCTGGCCGCCCGCGAAGGCTTCGGGGACGAGGAACTGGGCCGCTTCAGCTTCCAGCTGCTGTGGGACGAGATCGTCGCGGAGCAGCCCGACCTGCTCCAGGAAGAGCCGGGCGGCGCCGGCGCGCCCGCCCCGGCCTGACGGCCGCCCGCGCCGAGCTGTTCCCAGCCGGGCCGGCCCGGCAGCCGGGCACCACCTGCCGCCTTCGGCATCGGCGCCCGGGGCCTGTCCGCCGGCCACCCGCCGGGCAGGCCGGGCGGGTGTGCCGAACCGACGGCCGCCGTGCCCGCCGCCGCGCCGGGCATGGCATGGCGGGCCGGCTGGAGGACGGCGCCTGCACCGTCGTACGACGCCCGCACGGGCCCGCCGACCACCCCCGGCCCCCGACCACCCCCTCGGCCCTCCCCTTCCCAGCCGCACGACACGCGCAGCCCGTACGTCCGCGCGGCGCGCGTGCGTCCGCGTCGCGGCCCGCGTCCCGGCCGCTTGCCTCCGCCCGCCCACCAGAACGAAGGAAGTGCCTTGCCAACTCTGCGATGGCTCACCGCCGGCGAGTCGCACGGGCCGGCCCTGACCGCCGTGCTCGAGGGTCTGCCCGCGGGTGTGCGGACCTCCACCGAGGAGGTCGCCGACGCACTCGCCCGCCGACGCCTGGGACACGGGCGCGGCGCCCGCATGAAGTTCGAACGCGACGAGGTCGACTTCGTCGGCGGGGTTCGCCACGGCCGCACCCTCGGCAGCCCGGTCGCGGTCCGCGTGGGCAACACCGAATGGCCCAAGTGGCAGACGGTGATGGCCGCCGACCCCGTGAGCGCCGACGCCCTCTCCCGCCAGGCCCGCGGCGCCCCCCTCACCCGTCCCCGCCCCGGCCACGCCGATCTGGCCGGTATGCAGAAGTACGGGTTCGACGACGCCCGGCCGGTGCTGGAGCGGGCCAGCGCCCGCGAGACGGCCGCCCGCGTGGCGCTGGGCTCCCTCGCCCAGGCCTTCCTGCAGCAGGCGTACGGGATCGAACTCGTCAGCCACGTCGTGGCGCTCGGCGGCCGGCACTCGCTCTGCCCGGCGCTGCCCGGCCCGCAGGACACCGACCGGCTCGACGCCGATCCCGTGCGCTGCTTCGACTCCGGGGCGTCGGCCGCCATGGTCGCCGAGGTGGACCGGGCGCACCGGGCCGGGGACACGCTCGGCGGCATCGTCGAGGTCCTGGTGTTCGGGCTTCCGCCGGGTCTGGGGTCGCATGTGCACTGGGACCGGCGGCTGGACGCGCGTCTGGCCGGTGCCCTCATGGGCATCCCGGCCATCAAGGGCGTCGAACTCGGTGAGGGCTTCGCGCTCGCCGGTGTCCCGGGCTCGCGCGCGCACGACGAGATCGTGCCCGGCGACGGCGGCCTGCGCCGGGCCAGCGCCCGTTCGGGCGGCGTCGAGGGCGGTATCTCGACGGGCGAGCCGCTGCGGGTGCGCGCCGCCATGAAACCCATCGCCACCGTGCCCAGGGCGCTGGCCACCGTGGACGTGGCCACCGGTGACACCGCCGTGGCCCACCACCAGCGTTCCGACGTCTGTGCGGTACCGGCCGCCGCCGTCGTCGCGCAGGCGGTGACCGCTCTGGTCGTCGCGGACGCCGCGCTGGAGAAGTTCGGCGGCGACAGCGTGGCGGAGACCTCCCGCAACCACCGCACCTACCTGAGCCACCTGGCGATCAAGTGAGGCAGACCGTGACCTTTTCCATGCATCCGGACACCGCCCCGACGACCCTGCGGGCGACCGGCGGGGCACCGTACCCCGTCGTCGTCGGCACCGGCCTGCACGAGCACGTCGAGCCGCTGCTCGGCGACAGCGCGACGCGGGTGGCGCTCATACATCCGCCGGCGCTGGCCGCCGCCGCCCGGCGGATCGCCGGCGACCTCGAACGGCACGGCCGTCAGGTGCTGGAGCTGGTGGTGCCGCCCGGCGAGTCCGCCAAGGACGCCGGTGTCCTGGTGTATCTGTGGTCCCGGCTCGCCGAAGTGGGTTTCACCTCCTGCGATGCCGTCGTGGCCGTCGGCGGCGGCGCCACCACCGACCTCGCCGGTTTCCTCGCCGCCACCTGGCAGCGGGGCCTGCGCCTGGTGCTGGTGCCCTCCACCCTGCTGGGCATGGCCGGTGCCGCGCTCGGAGGCCAGAGCTCCCTCAACGTCCCCCAGGGCAAGAACCTGGTCGGCGCCCTGCACCAGCCGGCCGGCGTCGTGTGCGACCTGGACCTGCTCACGACGCTGCCGCTCGCCGAGTACGTCAGCGGCCTCGCCGAGGTGGTCAAGGCGGGGCTGATCGCCGACCCCGCGCTCCTGGACCTGATCGAGGCGGACCCGCGGGCGGCCGCCGATCCCGCGGGCGGGCGCACCGCGGAGCTGGTCGAAGGCGCCGTGCGGGCCAAGAGCGCCCTGCTGGGCACCGACCCGCCCGCCGGCGGCCCGCGGGAGTTCCTCGACTACGGCCACACCCTGGGCCACGCCATCGAGCACGCGGAGGGCTACCGCATCCGGCACGGTCACGCGGTGTCCATCGGCATGGTGTACGCCGCCGAACTCGCGCACGCGGCGGGACGGCTGAGCGCACCGCACGTGCTGCGCCACCGCAGCATCCTGGAGTCGCTGGGACTGCCCACCTCCTACCCGCGGCATGCCTGGGAGCGGCTGCGTGCCTCGCTCGGCCTGGACGACCACGCCCGCGGCGGACGGCTCGCCTTCGTCGTCCTGGACGCGCCGGGCCGTCCCGGACTGCTGCAGGGCCCCGGTCCCGAACTGCTGCAGGCGGCGTGGGCCCGGGTGGGAGGATGAGCGCGCCCGCCGCGCGGACCGCCGTGGCGGCTCCCCCGCTCCCGGCGGCAGGCCGCACCGGCGCCCCGGCCGCCGTCAGGGACCGGGCCGCCCGGTTCCCGGTGCCCTGCGCACCGGATCCGGCCGCCGCATCCCGGCGGCCGGCCGGGCCCGGGCCCGCCGCCCTGGCGGCCCCCGACCGGGTCGCCGACCTGTCCCAGCGGGTGCTGTGGTCCATGCCGCGCCGCGACCAGCGGCGCAGCGGCGAGCTGTATGTCCGGGGGCTGCTGCGCGCCACGGGCCGCAAGACCATCCGCAACATCGCCTCCCACACCGGGGTGCCGGCCGACATCCAGCGGCTGCACCACCTGGTCACCGCCTCGACGTGGCGGTGGAGTCCGGTGCGCGGTGCTCTCGCCCGTCACATGGGCGAACTGCTGGACCCCGTCGCCTGGGTGCTGCACACCGCGACCACGCCGCGTGCGGGGCCGGGCGGCGTGGGTGTCGACGCCCACTGCGCGGACCCGCGCACCGGACGGTGGGTCAATGCGCGGCGGTCCGTGGGGCTGTGGGCGGCCACCGAGTGGGGCGGCTACCCGGTCGACTGGCACCTGGAGCTCACCGCCCGCTGGGCCGAGGACGCCGTGCTGCGCGAGCGGGCCGGTATCCCCCAGGACGCCCGCGTGCTGGACGCGGCCGCCGCCGGTGTCGACCTGGCGATGACCACCGCCCGTACGGCGGGCCCGCCTCGCCGTCCGGTCGTCCTGGACGCCCGGCCCACCGCGGCGGGCCCGCTCGCCGCCCGGCTCGGCGCGGGCGGCCTGCCCTATCTGCTGCGCATCAGTGCCTCGCAGCTCCTGACGCCCGTCGCCGCCGACGGTCCGGCACGCGGCCCCGCGCTCACCGCGCGGCAGCTGGCGGGCGCGGTGCCCTGGGGCCGCTGGAACCGCGTGTGCGCGGCCGGGCCGGGGACGGGGCCCCGTGAGATCGCCCGGGTGACGTGCCGGGCCGCCGACGTGCCGGGCCGGCCCCGGCAGCGGCAGCGGCAGATCCTGCTGGTGGACAGGGATGCCCGCGGCCCGGCGCACGGCGGGTACTGGCTCACCGATCTCGGCCATCTGTCCGACGCCGCGCTGCTGCGTCTGGCCGCGGCACCCGCGCGGCTGGCCCAGGACGTGAGCGTGACGGGCGGCCGGGTCGGTCTGTACGACTTCGAGGGCCGCACCTTCGCCGGCTGGCACCGCCACATGACGCTCGCCTCGGTGGCCCACGCCGCCGTTGTCCTGCTGCGGGCCCGGGGGCGGAGCGAGCTTCGGGGGCGCAGCGAGCTGTGGCCGCCGGCGCCCGAGGGTGCCGGCACCCGTCCGGGGAGGCAGCCGTGAGCGCGGCGCCCGCCTACGACGACTTCCTGCGGTTCTTGGGGCTCGCGCCCGGGCCGGATCGGCGCGGTGCCGGCCGCCGGCGCAGGGACGGGACAGGGGTGCCGGCGGGCGGCGCCGTGAGCAGCGCAGGGTTCGGCGCCGGCCGGCTGCGGGCGCACGGGCAGGCGGGCCCGCCCCCGGAGCCGGCCGCCGCGGGCGCGCCGTGCGGCCTGGGGCGCGCGGGGCGCGGAGGGCCGCGGTGAGCGCCGCGCAGCTGTGCGCGCCCGGGGCCGCTCCGGCCGTCTGCGGGGACGGCGCGGAGAACGGGCCGCTCGGTCCGTTTGTGCACGCGCACCCTGCGGGCGGGCCGGAGACGGAGGGCACGCCCGTGCCGTATCCGGCCTACCGTCCGCATCTGGAGGACCTGGCCCGGCGCCGCCGCGGGGCCGGTGCGGCGCTGGGCGAACTGGTCGTCCGCGGCGCGCGCTCGGCCGCCGACCAGCTGCGCGAGCACCAGGCCGCGGGGGGTCCGGGCGGTCAGGTGTGCGCCGCCGTCCCCGTATCGCCGGCCCACGATCCGCTCGCCGTGCTGGCGGGGGCGCGCGCCCTGCACCGCGCGGTGGACAGGCCGAATCTGATGATCACCGTCCCGGCCACCGCGCGGGGGCTGGAGGCGATCACCGGGTGTCTTGCCGAGGGCATCGGGGTGCACGCCGTCTGCGTCGTCTCCGTCGAGCGCTACGCCCGGGTCGTCGACGCCTTCCTGACCGGGCTCGAACGGGCGGCGCGGGCCGGGCTCGATCTCGGCGCGGTGCCGACGGCGCTCTCGCTGGCGGTCGCCGGGCTGGAGACGGCGGCCGGCGCTCTCGCCTACGCGCCGGGCGGCGCCCCGCCGGGCCCGCCGGTGCCGGGCGGGGCGCGTGCGGGCGCGGCGGGGGACGCCGGCCGCCGCCTGCGGGCACCATCGACGGCATCGTCGGTGCCGGCGCCCGCGCCGATCCCGGCGCTCGCCCTGGCGGCCGCCACCGTGGACATGGCCCTGCACATCCGTGAGGAGGTCCACGAGGGGAGGCGCTGGCGTGCGCTGGCCCGGCAGGGGGCCCGGCCGCATGCGCTGCGGTGGGACGGCGTCCCCGAACCGGGCGGCCGGGGGCCCGCCGGCGACGGCACCCGGCTCTGGCGCGTCCTGGGCGCACTGGCGGACCAGGGCGTCTGCCACCGGCGGCTGACCGCGCAGGCGGAGGCGGCGGCCCTGGCCGGCGCCGCCCGGCAGCAGCGGCACACGGCGCGGCTCGTCGGGGCCGCCCTGCGCGCCCTCACCCCGCCGGCAGCGGACGGGGGGAGCACCGCGGCCGCCCCGGGGTGAACGCCCCGCCGGCCCCCGGCAGACCGCTCCGGCCCCCGGCCTCCGTCGCAGCCCTTTGCGTGGCGCACCCGCAGGACACCGCGTCGCATCGAATCCTCCGATGCAACTAGGATACCGGCATGCGGGTATGTTTACATGGGGGCGACGGACCGGCCGCCCGGCGGCCGACTCCGTCCCGACGCATGGATGGAGGTTGACGCGGTGTTACGCCTCGACGAACCCAAGCCGGTGCGCGCCGCCCTCCCGGCGTCCGGCAACGGCCCCTCGACCGCCGGACGCGGGGGCGTGCAGATCGTCAGGGAACACGACGAACCGCTCGACGGCACGACGCGCACCCACCAGTTCGGCGAGGTGCGGGTGTCCCTGGTGAAAGGCGGCCCCGGGGAACTGGTGCGCCCGGCCCGGCAGATCGACCCGCGGGCCGCGGGCTTCCTGCGGGTGTGCCGGCCGCTGACCGGCTCCCTCTGGGTGGTCCAGGACGGCCGGCACGCGGCCGTGCGCGCCCCCCAGCTCCTCTGCTACGACAGCACCCGCCCGTACAAGGTCGTCATGCCCGAGAACTACCGGCTGGTGGACGTGATGGTCACCCACCGGCTGGTGGGACTGACCGCGCCGGAGGCCGAACGGGTCACGGCCCGTGCCTGGTCGGGCGCCGAGGGGCTGGCCGCCCTGCTGTCCTCACTGCTGGAAGGGCTCGGCCGGCACGGCAGTCAGGTGCAGACCGCCGTCGACCTGCTCGGCGGCAGCGTCGTCGGGCTGACCGCGGCGCTCTTCGCCGAACGCATGCGCGAGGTCGCCGACGACCCGCAGATCGCCCGGCAGACACTGATGCTGCACATCCAGGCCTACGTCCGCCGGCAGCTGGCGGAGCCCGGCCTCAGCCCGGTGAGCATCGCCCGCGAGCACAACGTCTCCCTGCGCTACCTGCAGAAGGTCTTCCAGGAGTACGGCCTCAGCCCCGCCCGCTGGATACGCGACGAGCGGCTGGCCCGCTGCCGGGCCGAACTCGCCGACCCCGCCCTGGACCACCTGCCCGTCGCGCTGATCGGGGAACGGGCCGGACTGTACGGGGCGTCCCACTTCAGCCGGCTCTTCCGCGACCGCTACGGCACCACGCCCCGGGACTACCGCAGGGAGCGTGGCACCCGATGACCTCCCGCGCGATCTCACTGCTGGACGGCGGACCCGCCCCCCGCCCGAAGTGCGCCACGCTCGGCACGGCGCTCCTGCGGGCCGCGGCCGCCTCCGGCGCCCGGGGCCTGTGCTTCATCGGCACCGACGGCGGCGAAACACGCTGGAGCTACGGACGGCTGCTGCGGGAGGCAGGCCGGCTGACGGCCGGGATGCGGGCGGCGGGAGTGAGACCCGGGGACCGGGTCATCGTGCACGTCGCCCACCAGCCGGACCTGCTGGCCACCTTCTGGGCCTGCGTGCTGGGCGGCTTCGTCCCCCTGCCCGTCGGCACCGGCGCCACACCCGCGGCCCGGGCCGCCGCCCCCGGCCTGCTGGACGCGGTCTGGCACCGCTACGGCAGGCCCTACACCGTCACCGGGCCGGACCAGCCCCTCGCCGCGCGCACCCGCACCCACCCCGGCTGGGCCACCTCCTGGCTGGGCCACCCGCACCAGTTGCGCGCCGAGCACCCCGAGCACCGCCGCCACCCCTCCCGCCCGGACGACCTCGCCGTCCTGCTGCTCACCTCGGGCTCCACCAGCACGCCCAAGGCCGTGATGCTCACCCACCACAACATCCTCAGCCGCAGCGCCGCGACGGCCCGCGCGGGCGGCCTCGGCGCCACGACCCGCACCCTCAACTGGATGCCGCTCGACCACGCCGGCGGGCTGCTGCTGTTCCATCTGCGCGACGTGTTCCTCGGGGCGCACCAGGTGCACGCCCGCCCGGAACTTGTCCTCGCCGACCCGCTGCGCTGGCTCACCCTCGCCGGCCGTCACCGGGCCTGCACCACCTGGGCCCCCAACTTCGCCCTGTCCCTCGTCAACGACCAGGCGCACCGGCTGCCCGGCCAGGACTGGGACCTGAGCGGGCTGCGCCGCATCATGAACGGCGGACAGGCCGTGCACGCCCCGGTGGTGCGGCGTTTCATGGAGCTGCTCGCCCCCTTCCGCCTGCCGCCGGACGCGATGTTCCCCGGCTGGGGCATGTCCGAGACGGCGTCGGGCGTCGTCGACTGCCGGCTGTCCGACCTGGACGGCGGCCACACACGGTACGTCCCGGCCGGCCGGCCCCAGCCCGGCACCGCGGTGCGCTGCGTCGACGAGCGGGACGAGCCCGTCCCGGCGGGCACCTTGGGCCACCTCCAGGTCCACGGGGCCTCGGTCACCCGCGGCTACCTCGACGACCTCGACCACACGCGCCGCGCCTTCACCGCCGACGGCTGGTTCCGCACCGGGGACCTGGCCTTCGTCGAGGACGGCGTCCTCACCGTCACCGGCCGGGCCGACGACCTCATCGAGCGCGCCGGTGTGCGCTGCCACAGCCACGAGATCGAGGCCGCGGTGGAGGAACTGGACTTCGTCGCACCCACCCACACGGTGGCCTGCCCGGTCACCGGCCCCGAGAAGGAGGAACTCGCCGTCTTCTACCACCCGCGGCCCGGCACCCCGCGGACCAGGGCCGCGGCCCTGATCCGCGCGCAGGTCACCGACCGCCTCGGCCTGCACATCGACCAGGTCGTGCCGGTGCGCGCCCAGGACGTCCCCAGGACCGGTATCGGAAAGCTCCGCCGCTCCCGCATGCGGCACTGGTACGAGACACGCGACGCGGGCCCCGGCGGCGCACCCGGGCCGCGGCCGGACAGGAACCACTTCGATCCGCGCACCCCGGCCGGCCCTCATGAGGCCCGCCCGGCGCAGCCCGCCAGGAAGAGGACGCCATGAACGACTCCGTACCGGCCGGCACCGGCGGCGGTGCGCTGCGCACACGGGTGCTCGGCCCGCTGGAGGTCCGCGCCCAGGGCGAGGACCGCACACCCACCGCGCCCATGGCCCGGCGCGCGCTGGCCGTGCTGCTGCTGAGCGCCAACCGTCTGGTGTCGACCTCGGCCCTGATCGGGGAACTGTGGGAGTTCGACCCGCCCCGCCTGGCCCGCAAGACCGTCCAGACGTACGTGTACCAGATACGCAAGGCCCTCAAGTGCCCCGGGGATGCCGGCGACCGGGTGCGCACCGGTCCCGGCGGCTACCGCATCGACCTGCGGCCGGGGGAGCTGGACCTGTGGGAGTTCGAGCACGGGGTCGTGCGCGCGCGCACCGCGCTGAGCGAGGGTGATCCCCGTGCCTCGGCGCACCTGCTGCGCCAGGCGCTCGGGCTGTGGCGGGGCGAACCGTTCGCCGGACTGGACGCCGGACCGCTCCTGGCGGCGCAGATCGCGCAGATCGCCGACTCACGGCTCGGCGCGCTGGAGCTGCGCATCACGGCCGACCTGCAACTGGGCCGCCACCGCGCGCTGGTGGGGGAACTGCACCAGCTCACCGCGGACCATCCCTTCCACGAGGAGTTCGCCGCCCAGCTCATGCTCGCCGCGCACCGCTCCGGGCAGCGCGCCACGGCACTGGACGCGTTCACCCGGCTGCGCCGCCGGCTCGTCGACGAACTCGGCATCGAGCCGTCCGAGCGGCTGCAGAGACTGCAGCAGGACGTTCTCAACGAAGCGCTGCCGCAGCCGGCCGCCGTCGTCGTGGCGGGCACGGCACCGGCCGGTGCCCCCTCCCCCGCCGGTGCCGCCGCGCCGGCGCCGGTCCCTGTGGCGGTGCCGGTCGGCGGCCGGCTGCCGCTGGACACCCCGGACTTCACCGGACGCGTCGCGGAACTGACGCAGCTCTCCTGCCTCACCGGCGCGGACACGGACGCGGACGCGGGGGACACGGCCCGCGCCGTGTGGTCCGCAGGACCCCGGGTGGTGGTGGTCCTGGGAGCGGCCGGTGTGGGCAAGAGCGCCCTGGCCGTGCACGCCGCGCACCGTATGGCCGACCGGTTCCCCGACGGCGCGCTCCACGCCCGGCTGCACGACGGCGCGGACCGCCCCAGACGGGCGGACGACGTCCTGCACACCCTGCTGCGGGACTGCGGCATGGATCCGGCCACGCTGCCCAAGAACGCCGACGACCTGGCGGGCATGTTCCGGTCCTTCAGTGCCGGCCGGTCGCTGCTGGTCCTGCTGGACGACGCGGCCGGCACCGACCAGGTGCTCCCGCTGCTGCCGGCGGACGGCCGCAGCCTGGCACTGGTGACCTCCCGGGTCCGCCTGCCCGGTCTGCCCGGCGCCCGGGCGATGGCCCTGGGGGCGCTGTCGGCCGACGACGCCGCCGCGTTCTTCACCCGGGTGGCCGGGGCGGAGCGCGTCAGCGCCGGTGACGTCCTCGGGGACGTCACGCG
The DNA here is from genome assembly GCF_041435215.1 of Streptomyces sp. NBC_01314. NCBI lineage: Bacteria > Bacillati > Actinomycetota > Actinomycetes > Kitasatosporales > Streptomycetaceae > Streptomyces > Streptomyces sp. NBC_01314. The sequence goes on from NZ_CP108394.1 coordinate 73,254, forward strand.
CCTGATGGGCAACTTCCCGCTCTCCCTGCGTGCCGTGGGTGAGAAGTTCGCGGCGCGCCCGATGTGGACGCTCGACGACCTCGCCCTCGGGCTGAGGGACGAGGGCCGCCTGGCGGCGGAACTGCACGACGAGGCCTGCGACGTGCTGGCCCGGGCGGCCGGAGCGATCGCCCGGCTGCCCGGCGCCCTGCGCCGGGCGCTCACACTGCTGGCGGGCGCCGGAGCGGCTCCCTTCGACATGACACGGGCCCGCCGGCTCCTGGGCGGCAGTTCCTGGGACGGCGACTCCCTGGTGGGCCAGCTGCTCGACCATCACGTGGTGGTCAGGGCGGACCAGTCCGGTTCCCCGGCTCTCATGTTCCGGGTGCCGGATCTGATCCGGCTGTCCCTGCCGTCCTTCGACAACGCCGAACTGCGCGTTCTGCCCGGCGGCGACCGCGGCGGCCTCGGCAGCCGTTCCGTCTCCGGGGTGCTGACCGCGGCAGGCTGACGAATTCCGGTTCCGGGCCCGGCCCGCGCCGGCCAGCACCTTGGACACGGCTTCACCCGGCCTGGATCGGCCGGGCGGACGCTGGCCGTGACGGCCACCTGACAGGCCGTCACGGGCGTGGTCCCGCCTCACGGCGGGACCCGAGTGAGGAGGCGGTATGCGTTTCGAGGACGAGGTTCTCCCGCCCCGCTGGCTGATGGTGCCCGCGGGGCTGGAGGTCGAGCTCACCCCGGCAGAACCCGGCCGGCGCATCCGGTGCGGCGATCCGTCCCCGCCGGGGCGCTCCTCGCCGTCGCCCCGGCAGCCGGGCGAGGAGCCCCCCGGACGGCACCGCGAATCCTGCTGCCACTGCGGTGCTCCCCGGCCGGCCGCGTAACCGGGGCGAGGGAGGAACCGGCTGTGCCCGGCGGGCTCCCGGCGGCGCCGCACAGCGCCGGCCCTCGTTTCCCGGGGCCCCGCCCGCGGTCACGGGGACCGGTCACGGGGACGGTCACGGGGAGAGCACCGTCCCCCCGGACAGCCGGGACGGACGGGATGGTCGGGACGGCCAGGACAGCCGGGACGGACGATGCCCGGGCGGCGCGACGGCCTGCGCAGGGATGCCGGGGCGGGGCGGAGACGGGCGGCCGGATCCTCGGCCGGGCAGCCGGCCCGCCGGCGGGCGGGCGGTCCGGCGGCGGCACGGCGGTCCGGCGGCACGGGCGGCACGGCGGTCCGGCGGCACGGGCGGCACGGCGGGCGCGTACCGCTCGCGGGGCCCTGCCGGTGCTCCCTGTGCCCGGCCCGCCCGGTCCGCCCGGCCTCGCTGTGGCCCTGTTCCCCCGCACCTCCCCCGCACCGTCCGGCCGGGCGGTCACTGCCCGCCCCGTGCCGTTCCCCGCGTCCTGCCCGCCCGCGGCCGGGTCCTCGCAGAGCCCGTCGAAACGTCTTCGGCCTGCGCGTTTCCCCGGCCTTGGTCCCCCCTTGGACGCCTGATCACAGGCTGCCTCAGCAGGCAGTCGGGACCACACGAGTACGGCTGCCGCAGGCGCAACCGCACAGACGCGGGTCGCGGCCGGACCAACGGGGCCCGGTCGACCGAGTGGCGAGGTGGGATGGGATGCAGACCAGGCTGCACAGGAGCACCACGGACGGGGAGCTGTCCTACCCGGTGCGGGAAGCGACCCGGGACAGCGTGCTGCGGGAGCTGAGCACGGTGCTCTTCGGGTCCCTGCCGCGCAGCGACCAGCGGCGCAGGGGCATGGAGTACGTGCAGGGCCTGCTCGGTGTCGAGGGACGCAAGTCGATCCGGAACATCTCCTCGCTGTTCGGCGGGGAGGCGGCCGAGCAGAGCCTGCACCACTTCATCAGCGGCTCCACCTGGGACTGGGGCCCGGTCCGCCGTGCCCTGGCCCGGCATCTGGAGGAGGTCTCCCCCGCCCGCGCCTATCTGCTGCAGCCGATGGTGATACCCAAGGCCGGCGACAGTTCGGTGGGGGTGGACCGGCGCTTCTGCCCGCACCGCGGCCAGATCATGAACGCCCAGCAGGCCGTGGGGGTGTGGGCGGTCTCCGAGGAGCACAGCAGCCCGATCAACTGGCGCCTGCACCTGCCCGACACCTGGCTGGACGACAAGACCCGGCGCCGGCAGGCGGCGATCCCGGAGACGGTGCTGCCCGAGTCGATGGACCAGTGCTGTGTGGAGGCCTACCTCGGCATCACCCGGGACTGGGGCCTGCCGGTGCGCCCCGCGCTGATGGACGCCCGCCAGTCCGACGTGGCGGGCACGGTGCGCGGGCTGCAGAGCGCGGGTGCGCCGATGCTGTTACGGGTCAGTGCCAACCTGCGGCTGGCCGCCGCCGACGCGGGACTGCCCCGTGCCGCCGCCGACGCGGAGATGACGGCGCATCAGCTCATGCTGATGGCCCGGCCGCTGCGCCAGCCGGTCATCCAGCGCCGGCCCGGCCCGGGCGGTCGCACCGTGCACGCGGGCCTGACCGCGACGGTCCGTGTGCGGCTTCCGCGCCGCACCGCCCGCCGCCCGTCCTGGTGCCGTGACCTGGTGCTGTTCGGCGTCGGCGACAACGGCGGGCGCTGGCCGGCCGAACTGTGGCTGACCAACATCACCGACCTGCACCCCTCCCAGCTGCTGCGGCTGAGCAAGCTGCCCCAGCGGGTGAACCAGGACTTCGCCCAGATCGCCGAACGGGTGGGCATAAGAGACTATTCCGGCCGTTCCTTCAGCGGCTGGCACCGGCACGCCACCCTCGCCTCGGCCGCCCACGCCGTCGCGGTGCTGTCCGGCACGGCCGAGCCGGTGACCGAGGCCGCGGAGGTGACGCAGGCATCCGCGTAGCCATGCGCACAGGCATGCGCGCGGCCATGCACGCGGGCCTGTGCGTGAGCATGGAGAACGGCGCAGTGTACGGACGAGGACCTGGTCTGTCAGCCGTCCGCCCGCCCCCTGTGTCAGCTCGGCGGCCACCCGGCCCACCGAGCTGACGGACTGCGCAGGGCAGCTGACGGATTGTCCGAACGTCCTTTGGCGAGTTCTGAACCCCCGGCACACGATCTGCGGACAGCCCGTCCCCGTGCCGAGGAGTTCACATGACCGTCCAGCCGCAGGCCGCCGACGGGCGGAGAAAGGCGCACGCCGTCACCGCCGACGGCCCCCCGGCCCGCGCCGCGACCGGCTCCCGGGTCGTCGTGCGCACGTCGGCCGGGCCGGTGGCCGGTGAACGCGCCGGCCGGATCGCCGCCTTCCGCGGCATCCCCTACGCCAGGCCGCCGCTGGGCGAACTGCGCTTCGCCTCCCCCCGACCGCCCGTGCCCTGGCGCGAAGTGCGCGAGGCCGTGCGCTTCGCCGACGTCTCCTTCCAGAGCCGCATACCCAGCCGGCCGGTGCCGCCCCACAGTGAGGACTCGCTGTACGCCAACGTGTGGACGCCCAACACCGGCGGCAGCAGGCCCGTGATGGTGTACATCCACGGCGGCGGCTGGCAGGCCGGTGCGGGCAGCATGCCCGCCTACGACGGGGCCCGGCTGGCCGCCCGCGCGGACATGGTCGTGGTCACCTTCAACTACCGGCTCGGCGTCCTGGGGTTCGGCCTGCACGAGGACCTCACCGATCCGCTGAGCGGTGACTTCGCCAACTGGGGCCTGCAGGACCAGCAGGCGCTGCTGCGCTGGGTGCGCGCCAACGCGGCCGCCTTCGGCGGGGACCCGGACAACATCACCGTGTGCGGTACCTCCGCGGGCGGTGCCAGCGCCTGGCAGCTCGCCCTGCTGCCCGGCCTGCGCGGCCTGATCCGGCGCATCGTGTCGATCAGTCCCAGCCATGTCACGCCGCCGGCGACCTCGCTCACACCCGAGGACTCCCGCAGCGCCTACCGGGCCGTCGCCCGCCGGCTGGGCACCACCGTCGCCGGCCTGCGCGAGGTGCCGGCCGCCGCGCTCGCCGCGGCCTGGGAGGAGATCTTCGCGCCGCCTCCCGAGGACCGGATCGTCGCCAGCGGACGCTGGTACAGGGGGCCGGTCGTCGACGGTCGCACCATGCCCGGGCCCGACCACGCGCTGCCGGCTCCCGGCGTGCCCGTGCTGTCGATCCACACCAGCACCGAGGGCTCCTTCTACACCGGGCCCGCCTCCCCGCAGCCCCTGCCCGCGCCGCGGGACGCCGCCGCTCTGCGAGGGGCGGTGCGCGATGTGGTGCGGCTGGTGCGGCCGGAGGCGGGCGACGATCTCGCCGACGCGTGCATCCTCGCCTACCGGGATGCCGCGCGGGACGCCGCGCTGCCCGGCGATCCGCTGTCGCTGTGGACGGAGATCTGGGGTGACGCGCTGTTCAGGCACCAGATCGTCCGGTTCGCCGAGCGCCATGCCCGTGCGGGTGCCGGCCCGCTGTACGCCATGGAGTTCGCGCATCCGGCGCTGGCGCCGCACTTCGGCACCCCGCACGAGGCGACCTCACCGTTCATGTTCGGCACCCACCGACTCCCGCAGTTCGCGCCCGTTCTCGGTGCGGGCCCCGTGGAGAGGCTGCTGTCCGACATTTTCATGGACGCCGTGGCGGCCTTCGCCCGTACCTCTGTGCCCAGCACCCCGAACACTCCCGGCTGGCCGCCGTTCACTCCCGACGCGCCCAGCACCCTGGTCCTGGGCGGCCCTGGCATCGCCGAGGTCAGGCACACCCCCAAGCTCGCCCAGCTCGGGTTCTGGGACGCGGTGGGCTGGACGCCCGGTCTCTGACCCGGCCCGTCCGTGCCGTCCTGGCCGGGCCCTTGGGCCTTCTCCCCGATTCCGTACGCCGCGGCAGCCATGCCGCGTTTTTTTTCCCACCGTCCGTATTCCTTGTCTGGAGACATCCGTGGACTTTCCCCTGCTCGACCTCGAATGGAAGATCGCCCCTCAGCAGCCGGTCTGGGACGACCCGGCGCAGGTGAGCCGGGTCCGCTCGGATCTGGCGAGCCGGCCCGCGCTGGTACGCGCGGACGACGTCCGTGCCCTGCGCGGCCATCTGGCCCGGGTGGCGGCCGGCGAGGCCCTGGTGGTGCAGGCCGGGGACTGCGCCGAGGACCCCGACGAATGCACCGCCGAGCATGTCGCGCGCAAGGCGGCCGTGCTCGACCTGCTGGCCGGGGCGCTGCGGCTGGTCACCGGCAAGCCCGTGATCCGGGTGGGCCGCATCGCGGGACAGTTCGGCAAGCCGCGCTCGAAGCCGACCGAGCTGATCGGCGGCGTCGAACTGCCCGTCTACCGCGGTCACATGGTCAACAACCCCGAGCCCACCCCCGAGGGACGCCGCCCCGACCCGTTGCGGCTGCTGACCGGGTACATGGCGGCCGACGAGATCATGCACCACCTGAACTGGCACCGCGCCCGCGGCACGGACCTCATCGACCCCGCTGTCTGGACCAGCCATGAGGCGCTGCTGCTCGACTACGAGGTCCCCCTGCTGCGGCACGAGGCCGACGGGCTGGTGCTGTCCTCGACGCACTGGCCGTGGATCGGAGAGCGCACCCGGCAGCCCGAGGGCGCGCATGTCGCCCTGCTCACCGGCGTGGTCAACCCGGTGGCCTGCAAGGTCGGCCCGGGCATCACCCCGGAGGAACTGCTGGATCTGTGCCGGCGTCTGGACCCGCGGCGCGAGCCGGGACGGCTCACCCTCATCGCCCGCATGGGCGCCGACGCGGTGGCCGACGCCCTGCCTCCGCTGGTCGAGGCCGTACGCAGGGCGGGCCACCCGGTGATCTGGCTGACCGACCCGCTGCACGGCAACACCGTCACCACCCCGGGAGGGTTCAAGACCCGCTACGTGGAGGCGGCCGAGCGCGAGGTCGTCGCCTTCCACCACGCGGTGACCGCGGGCGGCGGCGTCGCCGGCGGCCTGCACCTGGAGACGACACCGGACGCGGTCATGGAGTGCGTCAGCGACGCGGGGGCGGCCGGCCTCGTCGGTGACGCCTACCAGAGCCTGTGCGACCCGCGGCTCAACGTCAGCCAGGGCATCTCCGTGGTGTCCGCCTGGCAGTCGTGAGCCGCCGCACCGAACAGCCCCTGCCCGCACGGCATGTGAAGGAGAGGCACGACATGGAGAACAGACTGGCGCTGGTCACCGGAGCCGCCGGCGGCATCGGCGCGGCCGTCGCCCGTGTCCTGGGTGAACAGGGCACCGCGGTGGCCGCGGTCGACCGCGATGCCGCCCTGCTGGGCGAGATGATCGAGAAACTGGGCGCGGACGGGCTGCCGGTGGCGCCGTTCCCGGCGGACGTGACCGACAGCCGGGCGGTGGAGGAGGTCGTCGCCGACATCGAGGCGCGCCTGGGTCCCATCGACTATCTCGTCAACGCGGCGGGGGTCCTGCGCCTGGGCGAGGTGAGCACCTTCAGCGACGACGACTGGAACAGCACCTTCGCCGTCAACACCACGGGTGTCTTCCATCTCTCGCGCGCCGTCGTGGCCCGGATGGTGCCGCGCGGCCGCGGGGCCGTGGTCACCGTGGCCTCCAACGCCGCCGCCACCCCCCGGACCGGCATGGCGGCGTACGCGGCGTCCAAGGCGGCGGCGGAGATGTTCACCAAGAGCCTGGGCCTGGAGGTGGCCCGGCACGGTATCCGCTGCAACATCGTCGCCCCCGGCTCCACCGACACCCCGATGCTCAGCTCCATGTGGCAGGACGACTCCGGTCCGCGGGCCACCGTCGCCGGGAACCTCGACGCCTTCCGTGTCGGCATCCCGCTGGGCAAGCTCGCCCAGCCGGGCGACGTCGCGCGGGCCGTCGCCTTCCTCCTGTCCGACCAGGCGTCCCACATCACCCTGCACACCCTGACCGTCGACGGCGGCGCGGCGCTCGGCGCCTAGCCCTGTACCGGAGCACGGAACCGCCCCGCCGCGGCCGCGTCATGCGGCGCGGCGGGCGGCACACCGTGCGGAGAAAGGAACCGAGACCACCATGGCCGGACTTCCGACCATCGAGTCGTACCCCCTGCCTTCCTCGTCACAGCTGCCGGCGAACACCGCACCGTGGAGCGTGGACCCGGCGCGCGCGGTGCTCCTCGTCCACGACATGCAGCGCTACTTCCTCGAGCCGTTTCCCGAGCCGCTGCGCAGCCAGGTCGTGGAGAACGCGGCCCATGTGCGTGAGCAGTGCGCCCGACTCGGCATCCCCGTCGCCTACACCGCCCAGCCCGGCGGCATGAGCGCCCAGCAGCGGGGCCTGCTCAAGGACTTCTGGGGGCCGGGCATGCGTCCCGCCCCGGCCGACCGTGCCGTGGTCGACGCCCTCGCCCCCGCAGAGGGGGACTGGCTGGTGACCAAGTGGCGCTACAGCGCCTTCCACCGCACCGACCTGCTCACCCGGATGCGTTTCCACGGGCGTGACCAGCTTCTGGTCTGCGGGGTCTACGCCCACGTCGGCGTGCTCATCACGGCCGTGGAGGCGTTCAGCCACGACATCGAGACGTTCGTGGTCGCCGACGCCGTCGCCGACTTCTCCGAGAGCCACCACCGGATGGCCCTGGAGTACGCGGCCGCGCGCTGCGCGGTCCTCACCACCGCCAAGGAGGCCCTGTCATGACCGGCGCCCGCCCCGAGGGGCCGCCGAAAGGCGCTCTGCTGGAGAAGATCCTCGGCCCCGAGCCCGGGCCGTTCGCTCTGCTGCACCGGCCCGAGGCGAACGGTCCCGGACTGGTCGACATCCTCGTCGGCGAGGTGTCGCACCCCAAAACCCTCTCCGACATCCCGCTGCCCGAGCCCGGCGGCGCGGACGGCCCCCGCCACGACGTGCTCGCCCTCGTGCCCTACCGGCAGATCACCGAGCGGGGTTTCGCCGCCCACGACGACGGCACTCCCCTGGTGGCCCTCAGCGTCACCCGGCAGGAGAGCGCCGGCCTGGGCACCGTGCTCGCACAGCTGCCCGAGGAGAGCATGCGCACCTCGGGCGGCCACTTCGACGTGGACGACGACGCCTACGCCGAGACCGTCCGCCGCGTCATCGCCGACGAGATCGGCACCGGCGAGGGCGCGAACTTCGTCATCAAGCGGACCTTCACCCTCGACATCGGCGACTACTCCCCGCGCAGCGCCCTGACCCTGTTCAAGCGGCTCCTGGAGCGCGAGAAGGGCGCGTACTGGACGTTCGTCGTGCACACCGGCACCCGCACCCTGGTCGGTGCCACACCCGAGCGGCACATCAGCGTGCAGGACGGCACGGCCGTGATGAACCCGATCTCCGGCACCTACCGCTACCCGGCCTCCGGCCCCACCCTGCCCGAGGTGATGGACTTCCTCGCCGACCGCAAGGAGACCGACGAGCTGTACATGGTGGTGGACGAGGAACTGAAGATGATGGCCCGGATCTGCCCGGACGGCGGCCGGGTGAGCGGTCCCTTCCTCAAGGAGATGGCCCGCCTGGCCCATACCGAGTACTTCATCGAAGGACGCACCGCCATCGACCCGCGGGAGGTCCTGCGCGAGACGATGTTCGCGCCGACGGTCACCGGTTCGCCGCTGGAGAGCGCCTGCCGGGTCATCGGCCGCTACGAGCCCAGCGGGCGCGGCTACTACAGCGGCGTGGTCGCCCTGATGGGCCGCGACGCGGCGGGCGGCTACGCCCTGGACTCCGCGATCTGTATCCGCACCGCCGACATCGACGCCGCCGGGCGGGTGCGCGTCGGTGTCGGAGCGACGCTGGTGCGCCACTCCGATCCGCTGTCGGAGGTGGCCGAGACCCGGGCCAAGGCCGCCGGGCTGCTCGCCGCGCTGGAGGGTCAGGGCCCGGCCCGGTTCGCCGCCCACCCCGAGGTGCGCAGGGCGCTGGAGCAGCGCAACGAGAGCATCGCCGGGTTCTGGCTCGCGGGCGGCCCGCCCGCCGCCGAGCAGCCGCTGCCGCCCGGGCTGCGGGTTCTCGTGGTCGACGCGGAGGACACCTTCACCTCGATGATCGGGCACCAGCTGCACTCCCTCGGGCTGCAGGTGACGGTGAAACGGTTCGACGAGCCCTACCGGCTCGCCGGCCACGATCTGGTGGTGATGGGCCCGGGCCCCGGCGACCCGGGCGATCTCTCCCACCCCAAGATCGCCCACCTGGACCGCACGATCACCAGACTGCTCGAGGAACAGCGGCCGTTCCTGGCGATCTGCCTCAGCCACCAGGTCCTCAGCCGCCGCCTGGGCCTGGACCTGCGGCGCAGAGCCGTCCCCAACCAGGGCGTCCAGCGTGACATCGATCTGTTCGGGCGGCGCGAACGGGTCGGCTTCTACAACACGTTCGCGGCCGTGAGCGGCGAGGACAAGACGGAGACGGACGCGGCCGGGGTCGTGGAGATCGCCCGGGACACGGGCAGCCTCGAGGTGCACGCGCTGCGCGGCGCGCGGTTCGCGTCGATGCAGTTCCATCCGGAGTCCGTGCTGACCCAGAACGGGGTCGGGATCACCGGCGACCTGGTGCGCCATCTCCTGGCCGGCTCCCGCCTGGCAGTGGCCGACTGACCCGGGTTCCCGGCGGCCGGCCGGCGCACCGGCCGGCCGCCATCTGACGTACTCCCCCCGCGACCTGACGGGTTCGGCGGCCGGGCTTTGCCCCCGGCCGGGCGCCCTGGGGACCATCTGCTGCGGGAGGACCGAACTCTCACGGAAGGATCACACATGATCACCACGGGTACGGCCCGCTCGACCCGCAGGCCCGCCGGCATCGCGATCCTGGGCACGGGTTCCTGTCTGCCCTCCCATGTGGTCGGCAACGACGAGGTCGCCGCCGCCGCCGGAGTCAGCGACGAATGGATCCACCGCAAGACCGGCATACGCAACAGGCGCCGGGCCAAAGCCGATGAGGCGACGTCCGACCTGGCCGTCGCCGCGGGCCGGGCCGCGCTGGAAGCCGCCGGCATCACCGCCGCGGACCTCTCGCTGATCATTGTCGCGACGTCGACGCCCGACTCGCCGCAGCCGCCCACCGCCTGTGTGGTGGCCGACGGCCTCGGCGCGGGCCACGGGCCCGCCGCCTTCGACGTCAACGCCGTCTGCAGCGGCTTCGTCTTCGCGCTGAACGCGGCCGCGAACATCCTCGCGGGCTCCGACTCCCCGTACGCGCTGGTCATCGGCGCGGACATCTACTCCCGCATCCTGGATCCCGCCGACCGGCGCACCGCCATCCTCTTCGGGGACGGAGCCGGAGCGGTGGTGCTGGGCCCGGCCCGGCCCGGCCGCGGTCTGCTGGCCGGGCAGCTGGCGGGGTTCGGCGCCGAACGCGACCTGATCGAGGTGCCGGCCGGCGGCAGCCGTCTGCCGGCGACCCCCCAGACCCTCGCCGAGGGTCTGCACTACTTCACCATGAACGGGCGCGGTGTGCGCGAGTTCGTCGACTCGACGGTCGCCCCGGCCATCGCAGCCTTCGTCGGCGACGCGGGCTTCCGCATCGGCGACCTCGACCACTTCGTGCCGCACCAGGCCAACGGGCGCATGCTCGAGGACCTTTCGGCCTCGCTCGGTGTCCCGGCCGGCCGCACACGGTTCAGCTACGAGGACTTCGGCAACACCGGAGCCGCCTCGATCCCGGTCACCCTCGACCTCGCGGCCCGCTCGGGACGGCTGAGCGACGGAAACCTCATCCTGCTGGCCGGTTTCGGCGGCGGCATGGCCATGGGCCTGTCGCTGCTGCGCTGGCAGCGCAACCACCCCTCACACAGCACCCCGCACGTCTAAGGAGACGGTGATGTTGGACGGCATCATGGACGACTATCTGCGCCGGATCGAAGCGGACCGGCCGCACCGCGCCGACCTGGCAGGGCTCCGCCACCTGATGGAGCGCCATATCCTGTCGGTCCCCTTCGAGAACCTCGACTACCACCTCGGGGAAGACATCTTCATGGACGAACGCGTCCTGGAGAAGATCGTCCGCAGGAAGCGGGGCGGCGGCTGCTACGAAGTCAACCCCGCCCTGGCGTTCCTGCTGACGTCGCTGGGCTACGAACTCGACATCCTGCCGGGCTGGGTGCACCGCCCCGACGGGCTCGGCCCCTTCCTGGGGCACCTGGCGCTCCGGGTCAGGGCCGACAGCCAGGACTGGCTGGTCGACGTCGGCTTCGGCCGCAACAGCCGCTTCCCGCTGAACCTGGCCTCCCGCGAGGTGCAGCACGACCCGCACGGCGACTACCAGCTGCACGACGCCGGCGAGGGCGCCGTCGACGTGTACCTCGGCGGCAAGCCCCTGTACCGGGTCGCGGACCGGCCGGTGCAGATCGCCGACTTCGCCCCGACCCTGTGGTGGTACCGCACCTCGCCCGACTCCTCGTTCCTGCAGGGCCTGTTCTGCTCCATCCGCACCCCCGACGGCCTGGTCACGCTCAAGGGCAACAGCCAGATCAGCATGGTCGCGGGCGCGGAGCGCTCCAAGCACACCCTCGAAGGCGAGAGCGAGGCGCTCGAGGCCTACGAGAAGTTCTTCGGCATCCACCTGGACCGGCTGCCCGACCGGCCCGCCGGAGGCGTCACCGCCGGCGTGCGGACGGACTGAAAAGCGATGAGCGAGATCACCACCGGGCCGCCCGACATCGACGTACTCGTCGTCGGCGGCGGACCCACCGGCCTGCTGACCGCCGTGGAACTGCTGCGCCGCGGCATACGGGTGCGGGTCATCGACCGTGCCGAGGCCGCATCGATGACACCGAAGGCACTGTCGGTGTGGCCCCGCGCCCTGGACATCCTCCAGGACGCCGGGCTCGCCGGCGCCGTCCACCGCGAGTCCCTGCGCATCAACCGGCTCAGTTACTTCTCCGAGCGTGAACCGCTCGCCTCCTTCCCCCTCGACGAGGACACCGCCTGCCGGGTGCTGCCGCAGCACGTGACCGAGCGCCTGCTCGCCGAGCGGCTGGCCGAACTCGGCGGCAAGGTGGAGCGCGGGGTGCGGCTGCTGGCCCTGGAAGGCGTGGACTTCTCCGGCGACCTCGCCGCCACCGACGGCGTCACGGCCGTCGTGGAGCTGGCCGACGGCAGCGTCAGCCGCATCCGGGCGCCCTACGTGGTCGGCGCCGACGGGGCCGGCAGCGCGGTCCGCGGCCAGCTCGGCGTCGGCTTTTCGGGCAGTACCTACGAGATGGCGTTCGCGCTCGTCGACGCGCGGACCGAGGGGGACCTTCCGCCCGACGAGTGCCTGTTCTACCAGGCGGCCGGCGGGGCCCTGGTGGTGGTGCCGATGCCCGGCGGCGTCCACCGCTTCCTGTCCGTCATGCCCAAGGGCCGGCGTGAGGTCTCCCTGGAGCTGATGCAGGAGATCCTCGACGAGCGGGGGCCCCGCGGGGTGCGGCTGACCGAGGCGGTGTGGCAGGCCGTCTTCCGCGTGCACGCCCGTCACGCCTCCGACTTCAGCGTGGGGCGCGTCTTCCTGGCCGGCGACGCCGCGCACGTGCACAGCCCGGCCGGCGGCCAGGGCATGAACAACGGCCTGCAGGACGCCCAGAACCTCGGCTGGAAGCTGGCCGCCGTCATCCGCGGCACCTCACCCGCCGCTCTGCTCGCCAGTTACGGCACCGAGCGTTCCGAGGCCACCCGCCAGATCGTGCGCGACACCGACCTGCAGACCCGCGCCTGGGTGGCCCGCAGCCCGGCCAAGGTCCTCGCCCGGGACACCGTCTTCAAACTGTTCGACCGCAGCGGTGTGGTGTCGCGGTACTACACGCCGGTGATGGCCGGACGGCGTCTGGCCTACCCGCCGGCGCGTGACACCCAGCGGCCCTCCGGGCCGGCCGGCTGCCGGGTCCTGGGCCGGATACCGGGCGGACCGAAACAGGGCGCGGTCTTCCCGCGCCGCGCCGCCCTCGCCCACGGCATCAGCGGCCCCGGCACCGACCCCCACGCCTGGACCCTGGTCCTCGCCCCGCCCTCGGACACCTGGCGCACCGAGGCCGGGCACATCAGCGCCCGCTACGGACAGCTGCTGCGCACGGTGGTGCTGCGCCGCCCGGAGAGCGCCCCGGCCACCGGCTGCCGCCGTGCGGGCTACTGGCTGGTGCGGCCGGACGGACACATCGCCGCGCACGGCCACACGGCGGACCTGGGCCGTCTGGAGGCCGAGCTGAAAGCGTCCCTGACAGCCCGGGCGGCCACGCCGGAGGCGACCTGACATTAAAAGAAGCGTGGCCTTCACCGCGGACATCGTCGATGCGTAATGTCCAGGACATGAAGCTGAGAGAGGGCGTGGAATGGGCGGTGCACTGCTGCATCAACCTGTCCTGGCTCTCTCCTGACAAGGTGGTGCCGGCGGCCAGACTCGCAGCGTTCCACGATCTGCCGCCGGCCTACCTGAACAAGCAGATGAACGCGCTGGGACGAGCCGGCATCGTCTCGTCCCGGTCCGGCCCCCGCGGCGGATACCGGCTCGGCCGGGAGCCGGACGGCATCAGCCTGATGGACGTGGCCACGGCCATCGACGGTGCGGCACAGGCCTTCGTGTGCACGGGAATACGCCACAACGGCCCGGCCGGCCAGATTGCCGGCACGGCCGGACACCGCACCCCGTGCACCGTGGCCCAGGCCTTCGCCGGCGCGGAACTGGCCTGGCGGCACCGGCTCGCGGGCCGGACGATCGCCGAACTGGCGGACACCGTGCGCCGGATGGACCCCGCAGCACCACACCACGTACGCAACTGGTTCGACCAGGACTGAGCGCACCCCCCGCACCACGCGCCGGGCTGTCCGTTCCCGGTGCGGCGCCCCCGCGCGCCCCCCTCTCTTTTCCGACCCGTAGTGAAAGGCACAGTCATGCCGTCTTCGGCCACAGGCGCCGTCCTCGAGGCACCACGCCGGCGCACCGGACTCCTCCTGGCTCTGCTGGCGTTCGCCCAGCTGATCATCTCCATCGACTACAACATCGTGTACGTCGCGCTCCCCGAGATCGGTGACGCTCTCGGGTTCACCTCCCAGACCCTGCAGTGGGTGATCAGCGCCTACGCGGTCGCCTTCGGCGGGTTCCTGCTGCTCGGCGGCCGGGCCTGCGACCTGTGGGGGCCGCGCCGTATCTTCGTCCTCGGGCTGGCCCTGTACGGGGTGTCCTCGCTGGCCGGCGGCCTGGCCACCGAGCCTGCCGTGCTGATGGCGGCCCGGGCGGTGCAGGGCATCGGCGGCGCGTTCCTCTTCCCCGCGACGCTGACGCTGGTGTCCACCAAGTTCGCCGAGGGCAAGGAGCGCAACCGCGCCTTCGCCGTGTGGGGCACGGCCGGCGGTTCCGGCATGATCCTGGGCTCGCTGCTGGGCGGTGTGCTGACCGAGGCGTTCGGCTGGGAGTCCGTCTTCTACGTCAACGTTCCCCTCGCCGTCATCGCCATCCTGTTCGCCTTCCCGCTGATCTCCCGCGACACCCTGAGCAGCTCGGGCCGCTCCTTCGACCTGGCCGGCGCGCTCACCGCCACCGTCGGCACCACCTCCGTCGTCTTCGCCCTGGTGCAGGGCCCGGAGTCGGGCTGGGGCTCGTCGGTCATCGTCGGCGCGCTCGTGCTGGGCGCCGCGCTGCTGGCCGCGTTCTTCGTCATCGAGAAGAACAGCAAGGACCCGCTGATGCCGCTGCGGCTGTTCGGCAACCGGAACCTGAGCACCGGCGCGGCGGTCACCTTCTTCTACATGGCGACCTTCGGCTCCCTGCTGTACTTCCTGACCGTCTACTTCCAGGGCGTGCACGGCTACAACGCGCTGGAGACGGGGCTGGCGTTCCTGGTGCCCATGGTCGCCATCTCCATCGGCGCGCAGAGCGCCGGCCGTCTGGCCACGAAGTTCGGTCTGCGCGCCATCATGATCGCCAGCCTGCTGGTGGGTCTGGTCGGCACGGTGATCGTCGGCCTGACCCTGGCGACCGACGGCTCCTACGTCTCCCTGATCCCCGGCATGGTCGTCCTGGGCCTGGGCCAGGGCGCCGGCTACACCCTGATGTTCGGCGCCGCCACGGTCGGTGTGGACCCGATGGAGCAGGGCATCGCCTCCGGTATGGCCTCCACCACGCAGCAGATCGGCGGTGCGGTCGGTCTCGCCGTCCTGGTCGCCGTCGCCAACTCCGGTCTGGAAGGCCTGCAGGGCGAGGCGCTGCGCGCGGCCACCAACGACGGTCTGCGCACCGCGGTGTTCATCGCCGCGGTCGGTATCGCGCTGACCGCGCTGATCTCCCTGGGCCTGCAGAAGCCGGCCAAGGGGCGGGCCGTGGCCGGAGGTTCGGCCGCGACCGCCGCGAGCGAGGAGCCGCAGACCGCTCAGGTGTGACCCCGCTGCCCCGGCGCACCCCACCGGGTGCGCCGGACGCCGTCCCCTCGCCCCGTTCGTTCCCCCGCGGGTGCGGGGGTTCGGCGTTTTCCGCAGGGCCGTCTCCTGCCGGGCGCGGGGGACTTGACGCATAGCGGGCCGTTCGATTGCCGGGCCGGTGACACCCCCCGCAGGATCGGTGTATGTCGAAATTATCGGTTGCCGAAGCGCCTTCGGCGACGTCACGGACAGCACCGTTCGCCGCGACCGTGACGACCGTGTCCCTCATGGGCGTGCTCGTGGTCGGCCAGATGTACGTCACCATTCCGCTCATGCCCGAACTCGCCGCCGCCTGGGGCGTGCGGACGGAGTCGGCGGCGCTGTCGACGACGGCGTTCGCCTTCGCCCACGCGGCGGGCTCGCTCGTCAGCGGCCCGCTGGCCACCCGCTGGGGACGGCGCACCGTCATGGTCATGAGCGTCCTGGCCATGACCGTCGTCACCGCCCTGCTGCCGCTGGTGACGTCCCTGGGCACCGGAGTCGCCCTGCGCGCCCTGCAGGGGCTGTTCGCGGGCTCGTTCATCCCCATGTCGTACGCGTATCTGCATGCCCGCATGGCCCCGCACCGGGTCTCCCTGGCCCTGACCGTGGTCTCCGCCTGTATGGGCGCCACCGTGGTGATCGGCCAGGCCGAGGCCCAGCTCGTGGCGTCGCTGCTCGGCTGGAAATGGGTGTTCTGGGGGACCGTGCCCCTGCTGCTGGCCGGTGCCGCCGTGTCCTGGCGTGTGCTGCTGCCCGGGGAGCGCGGGGACGCGGGCACCACGGACACAGGCACAGGCACAGGCACGAGTACGGGGTCGGGGTCGGGTCTGCGGAGCGTCCTCGGCGGCCGGATGATCACGCTGTACCTGGTCATCATGGTCGGCGCGGCGAGCCTGACCGCCGCCTACACCGGTGTCCAGCTGCACGGTCCCGCGGGCATGGCCGACGACGGCCCGGCCCTGCTGGCGCTGCGCGCCAGCGCCCTGCCGGCGCTGCTGATCGCCGTGCTGCTCGCCCCCGCCCTGAGCCGGCTCTCCGCACCGCGCCGTGCGGGCGGGGCCCTGGTGGTCACCACCGCCGCGATGCTGGCCGCGGCGGGCGGCGCCGACAGCGCCCTCGCCCTGGGGGCCGCCCTGTTCGCGTTCATGGCGGGGTTCTCCACGCTCGGTCCGGCACTCATCCAGAGCGTCGGCGCCCGGGCCGGGGCCGCTCAGACCACCGCGATCGCGGTGTACGGCTTCACCCTCAACGTCGGGGCCGGCGCCGGCGCCCAGCTCGCCGTCGGCTTCTCGGACTTCTCCTCGCTGGCACTGTTCCTGGCCGCGGCTCTGGCGGTCGCCACCGCCGGTGTCCTGCGCGCCGCCCGCACGACCTGACGCACTCGCGGACGCTTCGTTGCCGCCGTGCCGGGCGGCGGACCACGATGCCGAACGTCCCCGCACGCCACCCGAGTCACCGGTACGCCCAGGGAGCCACCCACATGACCAACGTCGCCGTCATCTACTACTCGTCCACCGGTTCCACCTACCGGCTCGCCCGGGCCGCGGCCGACGCCGCCGCCGAACAGGGCGCCGAGGTACGGCTGCGCCGGGTGCCGGAGACCGCCGCCACGGGACGGCCCGGCTCCGACGAGCACGCGGCCGACGCCCTGGAGATACCCGAGGCGTCCGTGGACGATCTGAAGTGGGCCGACGCCGTGCTGCTCGGCACACCCGTCCACTTCGGCCTCGCCGCGCCGCAGCTGATGCAGTTCATCAACACCACCTCGTCGCTGTCGATCCACGGCGGCCTGCTGCACAAGGCCGTCTCCGCCTTCGCCTCCGGCTCCGCCGAGCACGGCGGCCAGGTGACCGCGATCCTCGCGCTGCACAACGCCGTCTGCCACTGGGGATCGGTCATCGTCGCCACCGGCTCCGCCGATCCGGTGCTGTACGAGAAGAACAACGGCAACCCGTACGGCGCGAGCACCGTCGCCGGCAACCGCATCGGTTTCATCCACGACGAGAACGTCGGCGCCATCGCCTACCAGACCCGCCGCACCATCCATGTCGCGGCGGCCCTGAAGGCCGCCGCACCTGTCCGGGCCGCCGCCTGACGACCACCTGATGAGAACGCTTGAGGAGAGAACATGGCAGTCAGCGACCCGGCCACGCTGCCCCAGACCTTTGTCGAGGCCTTCAACGCCAAGGACCTCGCCGCCATCGACCGGCTCTTCGAACCCGGGGCGGTCCGTGTGCTGCGGCCGGGCGTGGTGGTCAGCGGTGACGGCCGCCGGCAGGCGACCAGCAGCTTTCTGGCCCTGGGCGTCCCGATCGAGATCAGCCTGCGGCACACCTACGTCTACGACGACACGGCCCTGCTGATCGGCGACTTCGTCATCGACGGCGCCGGCCCGGACGGCGAGCGGGTGCACATCGAGGGCACCGCCACCGACGTCGCCCGCCGCGGCCCGGACGGACTGTGGCGCTACATCATCGACAACCCGCCCGGCGTGGAGACGGGCGGCAGCTGAACCCCCGCCCCCCGCCTGCGGACTGCGGACTGCGGACTGCGGACTGCGGACTGCGGACTGCGGACTGCGGGAAGAGAACCGCGCCGGGAGGGGGACGGTACCTGACGGACTATGGGAAAGAAATCGCTGCCCGGCCGGGCCCCGCGACACGATGGGGCATGCACCGGCAGCCGGAAGGACGGCGCGGGCACGAATCCGATGAGGGAGCAGTACGTCCATGACCAATGTCGCCATCGTTTATTACTCGGCCACCGGAAACATCCACAAGCTGGCTGTCGCCGCTGCCGAGGCGGCGGAGAAGGCGGGTGCCGACGTGCGGCTGCGCCGGGTCGCGGAGATCACCGGTGAACCGCTCGCACCCAACTACAAGGAATGGAGCCAGGCGAACACCGAGCACGTCGCCGCCAGCCGGGACGTCGCGGTGGCCGAGATCGGTGACCTGGACTGGGCCGACGCCGTCGTCTGGGGCACTCCGGGCCGCTACGGCCTGCTCGCCGGCCCGCTCAAGCACTTCATCGACCAGACCTTCGAACTGCACGCCCGGCGCGGGCTGATGAACAAGGCGATGTCCGCCTTCACCTCGACGGGCACCCAGCACGGCGGCCAGGAGTCCACCCTGCTGTCCCTGAGCAACGTCTTCTACCACTGGGGGGCCGTGATCGTGCCGCCCGGCGTGACCGACGACATCCTGCTCGCACCGAGCAACGGCAACCCCTACGGGGTCAGCGCCACTTCGGGCCTGCAGGCCATTCCCGGCCACCTCGCGCAGAACGTCACCGACGACAACCTCGCCGCCGTCGGCTACCAGACCGTACGCACCATGAAGGTGGCCGAGGCACTCAGGCAGTCGCTGTAGGAGGACTGCCGCGGCAAGAAGACTGCCGAAGAGACGCCGAAGAGGCCGGACCGTGCACCGCACGGTCCGGCCTCTTCCCCATTCCCCATTCCCCACCCCCCCTCTTTCCTTCTTCCCGTTATTGCTTCCGGGCGGATTCACGAGATGACGCATTCACGGGATTTCTCTGTTCCGCGGCAATGCCGTGTGCGAGGTTTTCGGGGGGAGTTCTTATTCCGTGTTTCGGTTCACCAGAGGAAGAGTCCTTATGTTCAAGGTTCCGAAGAGCAAGAAGTTCCTCTACCTCGGGGTCGTCTCCGAGCGCGCCGCCGAGAAGTTCGGCACCACCCCGATCTCACTCGACCACGACCTCGCGGCCTTCCCCTCGGCGGGGCAGAAACTGACCGTCGCGGAGTTCGCCGGGCATGTGGCCGAGACGGCCAACCGGCTGTGGGCCGCCGGTGTGCGGCCCAGCGAGCACGTGGCCGTGTACAAGACGTCGAACTTCGACATCACCGTGCTGGCGTGCGGCGCGGCCCGGATCGGCGCGGTGCCGGTCATGCTCTCCCCGCACCTGGACGGGGAGAGCATCGGCAAGCTCCTCCAGCGCCTGGAGCGGCCCACGGTGCTGACCGACGAGGCGAAGCTGACCGGTGAGCTGGCCGGCCTGCCGCTGGCCGACCTGACCGCGCGGGTCATCACCACCACGGGCTCCCACCCCGGCGCCGTCTCCTTCGCCTCCCTGGCGGGCGCTGCCGAGCGCCGTCCGGTGCTGCTCGGCCCCGACCAGCCGGCGCTGATGACCCACACGTCGGGGACGACCGGCATTCCCAAGCTGGTGGTGCACTCGGCGCGTTCACTGGGCGCCCGCGGCAACTGGCAGGACAAGGTCGTCTCCTTCATCCGCAAGCGGGAGACGGTGGCCATGCACGTGTCGTACGTGCATTCGCGGATGTATCTGGGGCTGGCCGTGCTGCAGATGCGCGGGATGCCGATGGTGTTCATGAACGACGCCAGCCCGGCGCACGTGGCCGACATCCTGGTCAGGCACCGTCCGGGTGTCCTGGAGACCCACCCCAACTCGTTCCTGGAGTGGGAGGAGATGCTGGACGACCCGCGCCGGCCCGTCTCCAACGTCAAGTACTTCAACAGCACCTTCGACGCGATCCACCCGAGCACGATGCACAAGTTCCTGCACGCCTCGGACCGGCGCAGCCCGGTGTTCCTCCAGGTGTACGGGCAGAGCGAGTGCGGTCCGCTGGCCGCCCGCACCTACCGGCGCCGCAACGCGCTGAAGGCGGACGGCCGCTGCCAGGGCTACCCCACGCCCGGCATGACCAAGTACCGGCTGGTGTCCCGGGGCGGCACTCCCTCCAAGGAGACCCCCGGCTACATCGACGTGGCCACCGCGGGGCGGGCGCTGACGTACTACGGCGAGCAGGAGCGCTTCGAGCAGCAGGTCATCGGCGAGTGGTGGCGCGGCGGCGATGTCGGTTACCGCACCAGGTGGGGCTGTCTGCACCTGCTCGACCGCGAGGTCGACGTCATCGAGGGGATCGACTCCACCCTGGAGGTCGAGGACGCGGTGCTGCACCGGCTGGAGGAGCTGACCGAACTCGTCGTCGTGCCGGGCCCCGACAAGCGTCCCGTGCCGGTGGTGTGCACCCGCGGCGATGTACCGCTGGACCTGGAGCGCTGGCAGGCGGCCGTCGCCGACCAGCCCGCCCTGGGCGCGCCCGTCCAGCGCCGTCTCGCCGACCTGCCGCGCACCGCCACCGCGAAGATCCGGCGGCTGGAGCTGGCCCGGCAGCTCGCCGAGAGCCTCACGGCGGCCAAGGACGCCGGCGCGGACCGGGAAGGCTCCGCGAGGACCGAGCAGGCGGCCACGGCGGGCGGGCAGGGCAGGGCGGCGGTCCGCTCCGAGACCGCCGCCTGCTGACCAAACCGGCCGACGAGCCGGCCAAGGGAAGGGAGAACACCGGTGATTGCGCATCAGGTGTACCGGGAGGCGACGCGGGAGAGCCGGGGCTGCCCGGCGTCGGGGAACCCGGGCTTCTTGGAGGTGTGGGCGAGATGCGCCCCGATCCGCCTGGCCGGGTACGAGGACGACCTGGCCGAACCGCACATACTGCAGGGCATCGACTGACCCCGACCGACCGTGAGCTGCCGGGCCCGCCCCCTATTTTTCTTCCGGGCGGAGCCGGCAGCTCACGCGTGTCTCATCGGTTTCTTCGATACCACTTGGAAACCCGCATGCGGGTTTGTTCTTCTGTGGGGAGAGGACTGACCGTAGTGAAAGGGCTGACATGCCTAGTGACCGCATCCGCGTGGCCGTGATCCTGTCGAGCGTGCGCAAGGGCCGTTTCGGCCCCACGATCGCGAACTGGTTCGTCGGCACCGCCGGCCAGCGTGACGACATCGAGGTGGACCTGGTCGACCTGGCGGACTTCCCGCTGCCCACCGCTCTGAGCGACGAGCCGGCACCGGAGGTCGCCGAACTGCTCGCCGCGTTCTCGGCCCGGCTGTCGGCGGCGGACGGCTTCGTCGTGGTGACGCCGGAGTACAACCACAGTTTCCCCGCCGCCCTGAAGGCCGCCCTGGACTGGACCCAGCACGAGTGGCACGCCAAGCCGGTCGGTTTCGTCGGCTACGGCGGCCTGGCCGGCGGTCTGCGGGCCGTCCAGCAGCTGCGCCACATCGTCAACGAGCTGCACGCGGTCCCCGTCCGCGACGCCGTCAGCTTCCACGGGCCGTGGGGGCAGTTCGACACCGACGGCAACCTCATCGATCCGGCCGGCGCGGAAGCGGCCGCCAAGGTCCTGTGGGACAAGCTGAGCTGGTGGGCGGTGGCCACCAAGGAGGCCAGGGCGCGCCTGCCCTACGACAGCTGACCTTCCCCACGCACCCGGCCGCGGGCCGAACCCCTCATCCCCGGGTGACGCCCCCGCCCCGGCCCCACCCTTTGGCCGGGGCCCCGCCCGAAAGCCCCCGGGCCGCGAGCGGCGCCCACCCCCTGCGCCGCTCGCCGAAGACCCTGGCGGGCCGTCCGGCACCACTGCGCCCGGACGGCCGCCAGGGTCTTGGCATGTCCGCGGGCACGGCGGGCGGGTGCGCGGGCGGGGGTTGGAACTGCTCACACCGTCGCCTCTGGCCGTACCCACTTGGCCGGGTCGCGCAGGGCTGTGTCCGTCAGCGGCCTCCGGCCGCGGGGGCCTGGCCGGGCCCGGACCACGCACAGGATGCGCGTCGCCGCCCCGGGGCCGAGAACGCCGGGGGCCGGCTCGCCCGGGACCGTTCGGGGCGCGCGGCTGAACGGACCAACCCCCGCTTTAGTCCACAGGAACGGTTTTCAGCAGCGGGCGGGCGGGGCGGCCAGCAGGTCGTCGGGGCAGGCCGTCAGCGGCCGGCCGAGCAGGGCGCGCAGGACCGGATAGGCCCGGGTGTCTCCGGCGAGGACTCCGCCCAGGACCGTGCGGCCGTCGGCGTCCAGGACCACCTTGGCGTAGGTGCCGGCCCGCCGGTCCTCGCGCACGTACTCGACGGCCCCGTGCGAGCGCGCGTGGGCGTCGCCGAAACCGGCCACCTCCACGCCCAGGAGCTTCAGGCTCGCGGAGGTGTCCGCCCCGGTGAACGCCTCGCCCGGCACACCGAGGAGCCGGCGGGCGACGGTCTCGGCCATCCGCAGGCCGGGGGCGGCCAGGCCGTGGCAGCGGCCCTCGACGGCCGCGCACTCGCCGATCGCGAAGATGTGTTCGTCCGCGGTGCGGCACCACGTGTCCACCAGGAAGCCGCCGCGTTCGCCGCGCACGAGCCCGGGGGCGTGGAGTTCGTCGCGCGGGCGTACCCCGGCGGCGAAGACGACGAGGGCTGCGTCAAGGACGGTGCCGTCGTCCAGTTCCACGCGGTCGGCGCGGCCGTCCGGGCCCGCGCCGACGGCGTGGACGGCGCTCGGGCAGTGCACGCGCACGCCGAGCCGGGTGATCGCCTCGGCCAGTACCCGGCCGCCGCCCTCGTCGATCTGCTGGGCCATCAGCCAGGGGGCGAACTCCACCACATGGGGCCGCATGCCCAGCAGCCGCAGGCCGCCCGCGGCCTCCAGTCCCAGCAGGCCGCCGCCGACCACCACGGCAGCGCGGCCGGGCACCGCGGCCGCGCGGATCGCCTCGACGTCCTGCACCGTCCGGTAGACGAAGCACCCCGGCAGCCCGTGTCCGGCGACCGGGGGCACGAACGGCCTGGAGCCGGTGGCCAGGACCAGCGCGTCGTATCCGAACTCGGTTCCGTCCGCGCACATCACCCTTCTGGCCCGGCGGTCGACGGCGCTCACCTTCGTGTTCAGCCGCAGCCGCAGGCGGCGGTCGGCCAGGACGGCGGGGCCGGCCAGCGCGAGATCGTCGGCGCGGGCGCCGCCCAGGAGGGTGGACAGCGCCACCCGGTCGTAGGCGGGCCGCTCTTCCTCGGCCAGTACGACGATGCGCCACCGCCCGTGCCGGTCGCCGGCCAGCATTTCCTCGACCAGCCGGTGGCCCGCCATTCCGTGGCCGGCCACGACCAGCGTGCGCGTGGTCACGGTGTCCCTCCTCCTGCGGTGTCCACCGCTGTGTGGGTGCCTGCGGGCCCTGCGGCCCCTGCGCCGGCGGCGGCGAGTGTGGTGCACAGCTGCCGTACGACCGGGGTGCAGCCGCCGCATCCCGTCGTCGCCCGGGTCGCCCGGGCCAGTGCCTTGCTGTCGTGCGCCCCCTCGGCCCAGGCGGCCTTCAGCCTGCGGAAGGTGACGTGGTTGCAGTGGCAGGCCACCGCGTCGTCGGCCAGGGCGTCACCGCCCGCGTAGGGCGCGTCGGTGCCGGTCAGCAGGGCGAGCAGGTCGGCGGGCACCGGTGCGTCACGGGTGTACAGGCCGCTGACCGCGGCGACGGCGGCGCCCGGGCCGACGACGACTCCTGTGTGGATACGGCCCTCGCGCAGAGCGAGGCGGGCGTAGCGGCCGCGGGCTGTGTCCCGCAGGGACACCGCCGTGTCCGTGTCCTGTTCCGTGGCGCCCGGGGCGAGCGAGACGATGTCCATGCCCCGTATCCGCGGGCGCAGTACGTGGCGTGCGGGCCGGTACCCCGTGCCGGTGGCGGTGAGGATGCCGGCGAGGGCGTCGGCCTGGTCCCATGCCTGGATCAGGGTCGTGCCGGTCACGTCCGGGTGCTGGGCGCAGTCCCCCATCGCGTGGATGAGCGGATCGCCGGTGCGCAGCCGTGCGTCGACGACGATCCCCTCGCGCACCGCGAGAGAGCTCGCGCGGGCCAGCGCGGTCTCCGGCCGGGTGCCCGTGCACAGCAGCAGGGTGCCGGCCGCCAGTACCTGTCCGTCGTCCAGGACCAGCTTGCCGGGCGCGTACTCCTGGGCCTGGCGGCCCAGGTGGAGGGTGACGCCCCGGCTCTGGGCCCACTGCGCCAGCACGCCGGAGGCCGGGCCGTCCAGCTGGCGTCGCATCAGCCGGGCGGAGCGCTGGACGAGGGTCACCTCCTTTCCGGCGCGGCGCAGTGCCAGGGCGGACTCGACACCGAGGACTCCCCCGCCCAGGACGACGACGGGTCCGGGGGGCAGGGGGGCGCAGTCGGTGGCGGTGCGCAGGGTGCGGGCTCCCTCGGCGAGCTGTCCGCGCGCGGTCACCAGGCCGGGCAGGTCCGGTATCCGCGGCCGCGCGCCGGTGGCCAGGACGAGGATGTCGTAGGGCAGTGTGCGGCCGTCGTCCAGGTGTACGGTGCGCCGGGCGCGGTCGATGCTCCTGGCGCGTGTGCCGGTGAGTTGGCGTACCGCGGCGGGCAGGGCGGGCAGGGTGAGGCGGTCCGCGCTCAGCGTGCCGTCCAGGACCGAGCCGAGCAGGGCCCGGTTGTAGGCGGGGCGGGGTTCGGCGCCGATGACGCTCACCGTGCCCCGGTGGCCGAGCGGGTGCAGGCGGCCGGCCAGGCGGTGGGCGGCGGGGCCGCCGCCGACGATGACGACGTCGCCGCCGCTCATGGCGCCTCCCCCGCCGGTGTGACGCGTACGGCGCTCACCTTGAACTCGGGCATCCGGCTGCGGGGGTCCAGCGCGTCCCCGGTGAGCAGGTTGGCGCGGGCCCGGCCCGGATAGTGGAAGGGCACGAACACGGTGTCCCTGCGTGCCGTGGGGGTCAGACGGACCCTCAGCCGGGCGGTGCCGTAGGCCGAGGTGACGTCGGCGAGCTGTCCGTCGGCCAGGTGGTGGTGGCGGGCGGTGTCCGGGTGCATCTCGACGACCGCCTCCGGCGCCGCCGCGACCAGGTCGGGTACCCGGCGGGTCTGCGCACCCGACTGGTAGTGGGCCAGCACCCTGCCGGTCGTGGCGTACAGGGGGAATCGGCTGCCGGGTGTCTGTGCGGGCGGGCGGTGGTCCACGGCGGTGAACCGGGCGCGTCCGTCGGGGTGCGCGAAGCGGTCCAGGAACGGTCTGGGTGTGCCGGGGTGGCCCGCGCCGCCGGCGGCGGGGCAGGGCCAGTGCAGTGCTTCGCCGGCGTCCAGGCGTGCGTAGCTGATGCCCGAGTAGTCCGCGCGGCTGCCGGCCGTGGCGCGGCGCAGTTCCTCGAAGACCTCCCGGGGCCGGGTGGGGAAGCGGTGGGCGGGCTGGCCGAGGCGGACGGCGAGGTGGTGGAGGACTTCGAGGTCGGTGCGGGTGCCGGGCGGCGGGCTCAGGTGGGCGCGCCGGCGCAGGACCCTGCCTTCCAGGCTGGTCAGGGTGCCTTCTTCCTCGGCCCACTGGGCGACGGGCAGCACCACATCGGCGAGGGCGGCCGTCTCGGAGGGCACGAAGTCGGCCACGACCAGCAGGTCCAGGGCGTTCAGCCGGTCGGTGACCCGGGCGGCCCGGGGCGCGGAGACGACCGGGTTGGACCCGAACACCAGCAGTGCCCGGGGCCCGTTCTCGGTGGCCAGGGCGTCGAGGAGTTCGTAGGCGCTGCGGCCCGGCTGGGGCAGGGTGTTGGCGTCCACGCCCCAGACGGAGGCCACGTGGGCGCGGTCCGCGGGGTCGGTGAGCGAGCGGTAGCCGGGCAGCTGGTCGGCTTTCTGGCCCATTTCGCGGCCGCCCTGTCCGTTGCCCTGCCCGGTCAGGGTCCCGAAGCCGCTGCCCGTGCGGCCCGGCAGGCCCAGTGCGAGTGCCAGGTTGATGAACGCCGCGACGGTGTCGGTTCCCTTGCTGTGCTGTTCCGCTCCGCGTCCCGTCAGCAGATAGCTCCGGCGGGCCGCGGCGAGCATCCGGATCGCGGTGCGCTGGTCGTGCGCGGGGACGCCGGTGACCTGTTCGACCCGCTCCGGCCACCAGGCGACACAGCTGGCCCAGGCGTCCTCGAAGCCGGTGGTGCGGGTGTCGATGTACTCCTTGTCGATGAGGCCCTCGGTGACGGCCGCGTGCAGCAGGCCCAGGGCCAGGGCGAGGTCGGTGCCGGGGGCCGGCTGCAGGTGCAGTGCGGCCTGCTGGGCGGTGCGGGTGCGGCGGGGGTCGATGACGATGAGGTCGGCCCGCTCCAGGTGGCGCATGAGGGGCGGCATCGTCTCGGCCGGGTTGGCGCCGGCCAGCAGCACCACATCGGCGTCGGCGAGGTCGCTCACCGGGAAGGGCAGGCCGCGGTCGAGGCCGAACGCCTCGCCTGCGGCCGCGGCCGCCGACGACATGCAGAAGCGGCCGTTGTAGTCGATCTGGGCGGTGCCCAGGGCCAGGCGCGCGAACTTGCCGAGGGTGTAGGCCTTTTCGTTGGTCAGTCCGCCGCCGCCGAACACCGCGACCGCGTCGGCGCCGTGGCGTGCGCGGATCGCCGTCAGTTCCGCGGCCACCAGGGTGAGCGCGTCGTCCCAGCTCGCCGGGGCGAGTTCGCCGTCGGTGCCGCGCACCAGGGGGGTGCGCAGCCGGTCGGCGGCGCCGAGCACGGCGGGTGCCGTCCACCCCTTGTGGCACAGGCCGCCCTGGTTGACCGGGAAGTCGGGCGAGGGCCGTACGGCGACGCCGCCGCGTTCGCCCGACAGCACCGTTGCGCACTGCAGGGCGCAGTACGGGCAGTGCGTCGTGCTCTGCCGTGCCGTCGGCGGCACTGTGCCCGGTCCGGGTGCGGGGTGCTCAGCGGACATGGGAGGCCTGCGCTTTCCGGGCCGGGGGCTGTGCGCCGCTGCTGCGTTCGCCGCGCAGGTACACCGCCCGGATCAGGGCCGCGCACAGCCCGTAGTAGAGGAGGAAGGTGTAGAAGGCGGCCTCGCCGCTGCCCAGTTGGCCGTAGGCCGTGCGGAAGGCCAGGTTGATGGCGACGCCGCCGAGGGCGCCCGCCGCTCCGGCGATGCCGATGACCGCGCCGGACAGGCGGCGTGCGCGGGCGAAGGCCGCGGCGGCGTCGTGGCCGGAGGTGACGGCGGTCTCGGCCTGCCGGGCGAAGACCACCGGGATCATCTTGTAGGTGGAGCCGTTGCCGATGCCGCTCACCACGAACAGTGCCGTGAAGCCGGTCACGAACAGCGGGAAGGATCCGCTGCGGGTGGCGGTGAGCAGCACGCCGATACCGGCGGCCATGCCGGCGAAGGACCACAGCGTCACCTGGGCTCCGCCCCACCGGTCGGCCATCCGTCCGCCGGCGGGGCGGGCCAGCGAGCCGAGCAGCGGCCCGAGGAAGGTGAACGAGGCGGCCTGCAGGGGGGTGGAGCCGAACTGGCTCTGCAGGACCAGGCCGAAGGCGAACCCGAAGCCGATGAAGGAGCCGAAGGTGCCGATGTACAGCAGGGAGATCCACCAGGTGTGGCTGCTGGCGGCGGCCTCGCGCTGGGCGCCGGGCGGGGTGCGCACCACCGCCACGTTGTCCATGCGCAGCGCGGCCAGCAGGGACACCAGCGCGATCAGCGGGAGGTAGCAGGCGGCGACGTAGGCGGGGTGGGTGTCGCCGGCGACGGAGATCACCAGCAGGCCGAGCAGCTGGACGGCGGCGACGCCCAGGTTGCCGCCGCCGGCGTTCACGCCCAGTGCCCAGCCCTGGTGGCGCTGGGGGTAGAAGGCGGTGATGTTCGTCATCGAGGAGGCGAAGTTGCCGCCGCCCGCGCCGGCGCTCGCGCCGATGAGCAGGAACACCCACAGTTCGGTGCCGGGCCGCTGTACGAAGTAGACGGTCAGCAGGGTGGGTATGAGCAGCAGGGCTGAGGCGAACACGGTCCAGTTGCGGCCGCCGAAGCGGGTCACCGCGTAGCTGTAGGGGAGTCTGAGCAGTGCGCCCGCCAGGGTGGGTACGACCACCATCAGGAATTTCTCGTCGGGGGCGAAGTCCAGCCCGATTTTCGGTGACATGAACAGCACGAGCACCGACCACATGCTCCACACGGAGAAGCCGATGTGCTCGGACAGTACCGACAGCAGCAGGTTGCGCCGGGCGGTGCGCCGGCCGCCGCGCTCCCACTGCTCCTCGTCCTCGGGGTCCCAGTTCTCGATCCACCGCCCTCGGACGGATGGTGCGCTGGTCATCATTTCCTCGGCTCTCTACGGGTCGGGGCCGGCGCGGCCGGCTCGCACCGGGCCGCGGCGGAAAGGGGGGTGTTGGCTGCTTGCCAAGGAGTACGTACGACGCCGGTCGGATTGACTCGGTCGCAAGGTGGCCGGTTGGCCGGGCTCGGGGTGTCAGGGGCCGTTGGGGTGGGTGTGGGCGGGCGGGCCGGGATGCCGGGTGCGGCGTCGGTGTGCGGGGGGGGGTGATAACTGCTCGCCAAGGAGTGCACACGAGGTCGAATTAGCTCGATCGTGTGATCGCCTACTTGCTGGCTTGCGGAGTCCTGGGCTGATCGGGCTAACGTGATCGTGCGACCTGGGACACCGGGTACGGCGTCAGCGTGCGGGGCCCCTGCTCCACCAGAGAGATGGTTCAGGGCCTCCCCGTCGCCTCTGGCTGTACCCAACTGGCCAGGTCGCGCAGGGAACTGGCCTCCCGGGCCCGGACCACGCACAGGATGCGTGTCGCCACCCGGGGTCGAGTAAGCCGGGGACCAGCTCGCCCAAGACCGTTCGGGGCGCGCGGCTGAACGGACTCACTCCCGCTCAGTCCACAGGAACGGTCAGTGCCGCAGTGCGCGGTCCACCAGGGCGGCGGCGGCCCCGGTGTAGCGGGCCGGGTCGCACAGTTCGGCGAGCTGGTCGGTGATGTGCGCCGGCAGGTCGGGCAGGGCGCCCAGGACCTCCGCCAGCGGCCGGCCGTCGGCCGAGGCCCGCTGTGCGGCCTCGCTCAGCACGGTCCTGGCCCGGTCCCTGCCGAGGAGCGGGGCGAGTTGTGCGGCGACGCGTTCGGAGACGATCCGGCTGCCCGTCAGGTCCAGGTTGGCCCGCATCCGTTCGGGGCTGACCCGCAGGCCTTCGGTGAGTTCGACGGCCGTGTGGGCCGCTCCGCCGGTCAGCCGCAGGCACTCGCGCAGCAGTTGCCATTCCGCGTGCCAGGCGCCCGCGGACCGCTCGTCCTCGGACACCAGGCACTGGGTCAGGGCCGTGGCGAGGGCGGGCACCTGCAGGGCGGCGCTGCGCAGCAGGGTGGCCAGTACCGGGTTGCGTTTGTGCGGCATCGCCGAGGAGGTGCCGCGGCCGGCCGGGCCGGGTTCGCCGACCTCACCGACCTCGGTGCGGGCCAGGCCCTGCACATCCACGGCGATCTTGCCGAGCGCGCCGGTGGTGAAGGCCAGCGCGGACGCCAGGTCGGCGACGGGGGTGCGCAGCGCGTGCCAGGGCAGGACCGGCCGGGCGAGGTGTGTCTGGGCGGCGTAGGCGTCGATGAGGAGGTCGGGGTAGGTGTCCGGGTCGGGTGGCGGGCCGGTGCGGCCGGCGGCCGCGTGCTCCAGATAGCCGGCCAGGGTGCCGGCCGCACCGCCCAGGGAGACGGGCAGTCCGCCCTCGTGGACGCGGGCCAGCCGTGTCTCGGCGTGAAGGACGAGTTGGCGCCAGCCGGCCGCCCGCAGGCCGAACGTGGTCGGGACCGCGTGCAGGGCCAGGGTGCGGCCGACGGCGAGGGTGTCGCGGTGCCGGGCGGCCAGCCGGGCCAGCGCCCGGGCGGTGCGCCGCAGGTCGGCGCGGATGATTTTCAGGGCCCGGTCGGCCACCAGCATGGCGCCGGTGTCCAGGATGTCCTGGCTGGTGGAGCCCCGGTGCACGTATTCGGCGGCCGCCGGGTCCTTGTCGGCCACCACCGCGGTGAACGCCTGCACCAGGGCGACCACCGGATTGGCCGTCTCCCGGGCGGCGAGCGCCAGGGCGCGCAGGTCGAGGCGGTCCGCCTGGGCCAGCTGGGTGATGGTTTCGGCGGCGTGCGCGGGCAGGGTGCCCAGGGACGCCTGCGCCCGTGCCAGGGCGGCCTCGGCGTCCAGCATGGCCTGCAGCCATGCCCGGTCGCAGGTGGCCTCCTCGACGGGGGTGCCGGCGCGGACGGGGGACAGCAGCCCGGTGTCGGCGTCCGTGCTTCCTTCCCGGCCGGGGGTCACACGATCACCCCGGACAGGTCGCTGTCGGCCTGGACCGGCCGTACGCCGTCGGGGACATGGGCGGCGGGCGGCAGGGCGAGTACCGCGCGGGCGATCGCGTCGGAGTCGCCGAGGGTGACGGAGTCGACGCCGGGCCGGATGCCGGCGGCGGTCACCCAGTGCACCGACTCGGTGGGAACGCCGTAGGCGAAGCGCCGGGGGTGGGGGCGGCCGCGGCCGTCGAGCAGCCGGTAGGGGCGTTCGGTGACCGCGAGCCCGCCGGTCTCGTACGCCGGGCCGCCGGTGGCGGCGATGCGGTACGCGGTGGCCTGGTCGGTGTCGAGGAGGTGCTGGAGCAGGGGGTCCTCGGTGCGGCGCAGGTCCGGTTCGGGCAGGCGGGCCTCGATGAGTGCGGTGGCCCGCACCGGCTCGCCGGGCACGCTGGTGGAGCGGGCGCAGTACACGTGGGCGGTGGTGTCGATGCGGACCTGCGTGCCCGGGCCGGTCACGCTCAGCACGCCGGCCTCGATCAGCGCGATCATCTCCTCGATGCGGGAGGCCGGCGGGCCGATCGAGAGGAACGCGTTCAGGGGTGTGTACCAGCCCTCCAGGTCGTCGCGGTGCGAGCCGCCCTCCAGTCCGCCGTGGTCGACCGCGAGGCGGATCTCGTTGCGCAGGTCGCGCAGCACGTCCAGGGCGGCCTTGAGCGGGCCGCTGACGTTGCCCCGGCGGGACTCGGCGACGTCGTGCCGCAGGTGCTCGAGCAGCCAGCCGGTGAAGTCCTCGCGGCCGGTGAAGACGCGCTCGCCGTAGGGGCGGGACAGCCGCTCCCAGTTCCAGCGCTCCGGTGGGGCGATGCGGTAGGAGTCCAGCAGTGCGCCGCGCTCGTCCTCGGTGTCCAGTTGGAGGAAGTGTTCGGTGAACTCCTCGCGGTGCTCGCCGCGGCCCTGCGCGCTCAGCAAGGTCGCGTAGTAGACGCTCTCCACCTCACGGGAGATCAGCGGCCACAGGTCCTCGCCGAAGCTGACCGGCTGTCCGGCGGCGGAGCGCTCGCGCAGCATCGTGATGTAGGCGGGGGTCAGCAGGGTGGGGAAGTAGCGGCCGGTGGCGCCCTTCTCGTTCTCGCCGCGTGCGTGATAGGGCACGCCGCGCCGGGAGAAGGCGAACAGTTTCGGTTCGCTGCCCGAGCGGCGGTAGACCAGGCGGCCGTCCTGGCGGACGAAGCGCCCGCCGCGGCCCAGGGTGAACAGGGCCATGTGGTCGAAGAAGTTCAGGCCCAGGCCGCGCACCAGGACGTGCTGTCCCGGCTGGATGCCGCTGAGATCCAGATCGGCCGGGTTGGCCGGGGTGATGTAGGTGAGGTGGTGGATGCGTGCCAGGCTCGCGGTGCGTGCCTCGCGTGCCGACAGCCGGGCCGAGAGGTGGCCCTGGGCCATCACGACGGCGTCGAGTTCGTTGAGGCGGATGCCGTTCTCCAGCCGGATGCCCTGCGGCCCGCCGGGCACGCCGTGGGTGTCGGCCGCGGCGACGGCGCGTGAGCGGTGTACGCGGATCTCGACGTGGGCGGGGGCGCCCGCGACGATGCGTTCGAAGCAGTCCCGCAGGTAGCGGCCGTAGAAGGCGCGGGTGGGGTAGGAGTCGGGGCCCAGCCGCTCGGCCTCGGCCTGGACGGCGGGGCTGGTGTCGGCCGGGTCGCCGAGCAGTGCCAGGCTCTGGGCCCACTCGTACAGGCTGGGGCCGGGTTCTATGGGGCCGCCTATGCGGGCGCTGTCGTCGGTGAAGACGGTGATCTGCGAGGCCACGGTGTTCATCAGCAGGTGCTGGGACTGCCCGGTGCGCCATACCGCTCCGGCGCCGGGCGCCGAGGGGTCGACGACATGGACGGTGAGCGCGCTGTGCGAGGGGGTGCTGCGTTCGTTGGCCAGCAGGCGTTCGAGGACCGACAGGCCTCGGGGACCGGCACCGATGACACACACCTCGAGGGTGCTGCTCATGGGGACAACTCCGTTTCTGGGCAGGGGCGGCCGGCGGCCGGAAGGGGACCGGCCGCCGGTCGCGGACAGGGAAGCGGGATGCCGGGGGCCTTGATGAGGGGTGCGGGCCGTCGGGGCCCCGGGGGCCGGGACGTTTTCGGGCGGGTGCTAGCCGGCGGTGCCTGCCGCCAGCAGGCGGGCCAGCTCCAGGCGCTTGATCTTGGTGGTGGCGGTCTGCGGGAGGTCCTCGAGACGCCACTGGACCGGGTCGGCGAGGGCCGGCAGGTCCACCACGGCGCTCTTCCAGGACAGTTCGTCCAGCGGCACGTCGTTGCGGGTGCACACCACCGGCACCGCGCGTCCGTCGGGGCCCGCGATGATGATGACCTCGATGAGTTCGGGCAGCCGGGTGAACAGCTTGTCCTCGATCTCCAGGGTGGACTGCACGCCGGGGATCTCGTCGACCTCGCGGTCCAGCAGGTGCAGGCAGCCGAACCTGGTGCGGTAGCCGACGTCGCCCATGCGCCACCAGCCGTCGTTGACCTGCTGCTGCCAGCGCTGGTGCTCGCCCAGGTAGGTGACGATCCGTCCGTCGCTCCTGACCTCGATGAAGCCGGGGTTGTCCTTGGTGACCGGGGCACCGTCGCGGCTGACGACGCGCACCCCGGTCATCCCCGGGAACGGGACGCCGACGCAGCGGCCGTTGAAGTCGGCGCCGTCCTTGAGGGAGTAGGTGCGCGCCGCGATCGGGCCGACCTCGCTCTGTCCGTAGGCCTGGGCGAAGCGCCGTCCCCTGCGGCGGGAGGCCTTCAGCAGGGTGTTGACGGTGCGCGGGTGGATGGCGTCGAAGGTGCTGGAGAAGTACTTCACGTTCGCCAGCGGGCCGCGCGGGTCGTCGGCCAGTTCCTCCCAGCGCAGGAAGGTGTTGGGGTGGGCCTCGATGAAGCCGGGCGGGATCTGGGTGAACAGCTCGCCGACGGTCTGGGGGTCGTCGTCCCTGAGGATGATGAGCGGGTGGCCCTGCAGGATGGAGATGGGCATCGCCGTGAACATCCGTGAGTGCACGAACGACACGTGGATCGCGACGGGTTCGCTGCGGCGCACCGTGGTGGCCACGACGGTGGCCTGCGGGCGGTAGCGGGACTCGAAGCTCATGGCGGTGTGCACGGCCAGCTTCGGTGTGCCGGTGGTGCCGGAGGTGTGGGTGATGAGGGTGGGGTGGTCGATCGGCATGGCCACCGCGGGCACGCGTTCGACGCCGGCCAGCGAGGCGAAGGAGGTGGCCTGCTCGTGCTCGCCGGAGGCGAGCAGCACGGTGCGGGACAGGCCGAAGACCTCGGCGGGCAGGTCGGCCTGGAGTTTGTCCTGGTCGGTGACGAGGAAGGGCCGGCCCACGCGGCGCAGCAGTTCGGCGACCGTGGCCCCGTCGAGTTTCGGGGACAGCAGGACCGGGATGGCGCCGGTCCGGGCGATGGCGCAGGCGAGCAAGGAGATGTCGAAGTTGTCGCTCTTGTGCACCACGACGTGGTCCCCGGGGCGTACCTTGACCGACCACAGCCGGGCGGCGAAGTCGTCCACCAGGTCGGCCAGTTCGGTCAGTGTCACGCGCCGGCCGAGCCTGGGGGCGATGTCCAGGTCGTGGTCGAGAATCACGAAATTCGCCGGATGGCGGGCCGCCGCTCGGTCGAACAGCGTGCCCAGCCGGATTCCCTTGCTTCCTATTCGTTGGAGAAACATGTAACCGATCTCTCGTCCATGGCTGCGGATTCCTGAAAGGGGGGGTGCTCTGTTTCACAGCTGACTGGTTTGCGGGCGGGTGAGGGCCGCGCGCCGTTCGTTTGTGTCAGTTCTTCTCGATGACGTCCTTGATACGGGCGAGCGTGTCGTCGAGGTCCTGTTCGAGCTTGGCGGTCCAGTCGTCGACGAACCGCTTCCGGGTGTCCTCGTCGAGGCCGGCGACGATCTTGTGGATTCCGGCGGTGGCCCTGCCCATCCGGAAGTGGTGGACGAGCCAGGAGGTGCCCTCGCCGGCGTCCTGGACGTCGAAGCCCCAGATCGACTCCTGGTCCTCGCGGGCGTGGGTGAGCATCATCCAGCGGAAGGTCCGGCCGGGTTCGGCGGCCACCACGCGGGACTCGGTGTACCAGGTGCCGCGCACGAGCGGCGCCCAGCCGACCACGTCCTGGCTGCGCAGGTTCTCGCCGCGGAAGACCGAGCCGACGGCCGAGGGCTCGCCGTGGGTCCACTGCCCGCCCATGCACTCCGGGCTCCACTCCTTGCTGCGGGTCAGATCACTGACGACGGAGTAGATCTCGGCCGGACTCGCCGAAATACGAATACGGGCGTCGAGTTCGAAAAGGGGGACTGGTCGATGACGCTTTCGCTGGTGACTGTCATGGCGGCAATCCTGCCGATGGCCGAGGAAGGGGAGCAATCAAGCGGTCCGGGGTCCGTCAGGTTCGACACGTGACATCCGTGCGGGCGAAGCCGATCGCCGAATTGCCGAATCGCCGGGCATTTCCCACCGCGGTGCCGTTTCCGGCCGGAGCGGGGGTGCATTCGCCCGCGCGTCGCAGCGGTGCGGGTTCGGTCCGGGGGCGCGGCGGGCTCGAACTGTGGAGCGGGGCGGGCTCGATCCGGTGGGGTGCGGCGGAGGCTCGGTCCGGTGGGGCGCGGGACGGGTTCGGTCCGATGGGGTGCGCAGGGGGTTCGCCGTGCGGCCGGGGTGCGGCGGAAGCTCGGTCCGTGGAGCGGGGCGCAGGGCGCTCGGCCGGGTGAGGTGCGGAGGGGGGTGTCGTGCGGTGGTGCTAACAACTGTTGCGTGATTCATCGGTAAATCTCAGCCTTTCTCATCTACTATCTTGATCGCGTGAAGCTTTCCGAGTGGGCGGCACGCAACGGCGTGCATTACCAGACCGCGTGGGCGTGGGCGAAAGAGGGCCGTATGCCGGTCCCTGTGCGCCAGACGCCATCCGGAACGTGGCTGGTCGACGAGCCCACCTCGGAGGCATCCGGCCGGGTCGTGGCGTACTGCCGGGTCTCGTCGGCGGACCAGGAGCCGGACCTTGACCGGCAGGTGGCCCGTGTGGTCCAGGGGGCCACTGGTCTTGGCCTGCCGGTTGCGGAAGTCGTGACCGAGGTCGGCTCGGGGCTGAATGGGCGGCGCCGCAAGCTGCACCGGCTGCTGTCCGACCCGCAGGCCGCGGTGATCGTGGTCGAGCACCGTGACCGGCTGTCCCGGTTCGGCGCCGAGCACCTGGAGGCCGTCCTGTCGGCGTCCGGGCGGCGTCTGGTCGTCCTCGACCCCGCCGAGACCGCCGATGACCTGGTGCGGGACATCACCGAGGTGCTGACGTCGATGTGCGTGCGCCTGTACGGGCGGCGGGCGGCGAAGAACCGGGCCGCCCGCGCGGTGGCCGTAGCGACCGGCGAGGCCGCCGAGTGAAGAAGTTCCAGCCGCAGCCCGGGTTCGTGGTGCAGGCGTTCCGCTTCGCCCTGGGCCCGAACGCCGCCCAGGAGCGCGCGTTGCGCTCGCACTGCGGTGCTGCGCGGGCCGCGTACAACTGGGCTGTCGGCTGGGTCGAGGCGTCGTGGTGGCAGCGCCGCGCGGAGGAGTCCTACGGGATTCCCGAGGCGGAGCTGACGCAGTGGCGGCCGTGGTCGCTGCCCGCCCTGCGGAAGGCGTTCAACGAGACCAAGCACACCGACCCCAGGTTCGCCGGGTGGTGGGAGGAGAACTCCAAGGAGGCGTACTCCACCGGGCTGGCGAACGCTGCCGCCGCGTTCGACAACTACGCGAAGTCGAAGCAGGGCAGGCGCCGTGGCCGTGCGATGGGCATGCCCCGGTTCAAGTCGAAGCGGAAGGCGCGTCTGTCCTGCCGGTTCACGACCGGCGCGATCCGCGTGGACGCCGACGGCCGGCACGTGACGCTGCCGAGGCTGGGCACGATCCGCACCCACGAGCCCACGGTGAAGCTCCTCACCCGCGTCCAGGCCGGGACGGCGCGGATCCTGTCCGCGACCGTGCGGCACGAGCGCGGACGCTGGTTCGTCTCCTTCCAGGCCGAGGCCAAGCGCGACCTCGAACGCGTCGCCCGGCCCGGTGCAGCGGTCGGTATCGACCTCGGGGTGAAGACCCTCGCGGTGATGGCCGACAGCTCCGGCGAGATCCGCACCGTGCCCAACCCCGGGCACTACGACCGGGCGCGTAAGCAGCTGCGCCGCGCGTCCCGCGTCGTGTCCCGCCGCCGGGGCCCCGACCGCAGGACCGGGCAGAAGCCGTCGAAGCGGTGGGAGAAGGCCAACGCCGTCCGCAACAAGATGCATCACCGGGTCGCGAACCTCCGCGAAGACGCCCTGCACAAGCTCACCACGAGCGTGGCGGCCGAGTACGGCACCGTCGTCGTCGAGGACCTCAACGTCGCCGGGATGCTCCGCAACCGGCGTCTCGCGCGCAGGATCGCCGACGCCGGATTCGGTGAGATCCGCCGCCAGCTCACCTACAAAACGCAGCGCCACGGCTGCCGCATCCTGGCCGCCGACCGCTGGTACCCCTCCTCCAAGACCTGTTCCGGGTGCGGTGTAGTGAAAGCCAAACTGCCGCTGCACATCCGGACCTTCGAATGCGACGCCTGCGGCCTGGTCCTCGACCGGGACGACAACGCCGCACTCAACCTCGCCGCCCTCGCGGCAGCCTGCACGACTGGTACCGGAGTGGCCGGAGACCAGGACACCGCCCCGGCGGTGTCGAAGCCTCGTGGAGCCGACCAGAAGACCCGCGCCACCCGCCCCCGCCGCAAGACGGGTGCGGGGCGGGCAGGTGGCGCAACCCTGCCGCACCAGCGGCGGAAGGAAGCGAGAGACCGTACTCAAACCGAAGCCCTCACGCTCTGGTGACGAGACGGACCTTCCGGGCCGGAATGCCCGGAATGCTGAGAGCCGCTGAGGCTCTGAGTAACGGCTCAGTCGCGGATGCGCAGCACCAGCTTGCCGTGCACGCTGCCCTCGTCCAGACGGCGGTGGGCCTCGGCCGCCTTGTCCAGCGGCAGTACCTCGGTGGCGCGCGGCCGCAGCAGGCCGGCTGCCAGCAGAGTGTTGATGCCGGATGCCGCGTCGGCGAGGTGGGCGGTGTCCGCGTGCGAGATGGCGAACCCGCGCACGGAGCGGTCCATCAGGTACAGGGGTCCCACGGGCAGCACCGGGCGGGTGCGCAGTCCCGCCATGAGCACGATCCGGCCCCGGCTCGCCAGCAGGTCCACCGCGGCGTCGAGGTCGTTGCGGCCGGAGGTGTCGAGGTAGACGTCCACGCCGTGGGGTGCGGCGGCGCGGATCTGGGCGGCGACGTCGTGGGAGCGGTAGTCGACGACGTGTTCGGCGCCCAGGGAGCGCACATACGCCTCGTCGCGCCCGGAGGCGACGGCGATCACCCGGGCTCCGGCCCGGGCGGCCATCACGACCAGCGCGCTGCCCACGTTGCCGCCGGCGCCCAGCACGGCGACGCTCTCGCCGGCGCGCAGGCCTCCGTGGGTGAACAGGGCCAGGTGCGCCGTCGCGGCCGGGTGGGCCAGCGCCACCGCGTCGACCGCGTCGACGTTGCCGGGCAGGTGGTAGAGCCGGTCGGCGGGCACCACCACCTGTTCGGCGGCGGCCCCCTGCCGGCCGTCGTGGCCCAGGCTGTTGCACCAGACCGCGTCGCCGGTGCGGAACCCCGTGGTGCCGGGGCCGGCCGAGGCCACCGTCCCCACCAGGTCGCGGCCGATGACGAAGGGGAACTCCAAAGGGGTGCGCCAGGCACCCGAACGCACGAAGGTGTCGACGTGGTTGACGGCGCTCACCTCGACGTCGACCAGCACGTCGTGGGGGCCGGGGGCAGGCTGCGGCAGCTCGCCGTGACGGATGACGTCCGGGGAGCCGAGTCGGGTTATGTAGGCGGCACGCATGGTCGGCGAGTCTGGCACCGCCGCGGCGGTGCGGCGGGGGCCGGCCGCCAACACGGGGCGCTGTCCGTCAGGTCGGCGTGGTGGTGTGTCAGGTCGGCCCTGCCGGTGTGTCAACTCGCGCCCGCCCGGGGGCTCGAGCGCGCCTACGATGCCCGGCATGTCACTCACCTGGAGCGATGTGATGCCGGGCGAGCGTCGGATGGCCCTGCACGTGAGGCCGTTGATACAGGCGCTGCGGCCCGCGCTGGGCGACGCCGCGTTCGACCGGTTCGCGGCCGAGGCCCACGAGCAGGGGCTCGTCTTCACCGCCGCCTACGACGAGGAGGGCCGCTGCGCGGCGGTGGCCACGCACCGGGTGCTGGCCACCAGCCGCGGCCGGGTGCTCTTCGTCGACGACCTCGTCACCGGCGCGGCCCTGCGCGGCGCCGGCGTGGGGGCCCGTCTGCTCTCCCACCTGATGGAACGGGCGGAGTCGTCCGGCTGCTGCCGCGTCGAACTCGACTCCGGCGTCAGCAATCATGCGGCCCACCGCTTCTACCAAGCCCGCCGCATGAGGGTCTGCGCCCTGCACTTCGCCCGCGACGTCGACGTCACCGGTTGTGTGAGCGGTACCGGCACGCCGGCACGCTGAGCGTGCGGCACGTGCGGAGCACGTCTGCTGCCCGGCAGGTGCGGAGCGTCCTCGTCGGTCCGGCAGGCGGCCCGTGTGGCCGCGGGGTGTGGTGCCGGCTCCTGCCCCTGGCTGCTGCAGGAGGCGGGTGATCAGCGGCGGGCACCGGCGCCGGCGGCGCCGGTAAAGGCGAACGCACTGCGCCCGCGGCTCCCCCGTCCGCGGCGGCGGCCTGGGGCCGGACACGTCTGGGCCGGGGCGTGGTGAGGGCGGGCCCGGCGTGCCGTGCCGGCCCGGGTGGCGCGAGCGCTGCTCACGATGACGGCAGGCAGGCGAAATGGGGGCATCTGGTGTGAGCGGCGGTGCGCCCCCGGCCGGCGCCCGGGGCGCCGGGTGCGGATGTGCGGATGGTGCCGGCGCGCCGTCAGGCGGGCGTCGTGGCCGGTGTCCTGTGCTGCCGTAGGGCGCCCGGTCCGGGGACGCGCAGGGCGAGCAGGCCCAGGGCGGTGAAGAACACCGCCCAGCCGGCCCAGCCCTGCCAGGACCAGCCGACCGTGGTGCTGATCAGCAGCGGTCCGACCACCGTGGTCATCGCGAAGCCCAGGTTGAACACGGCGAGATGGCCGGTGGTCTGGTCCTTGGGAATGTGCAGCAGCGCCGCTCCCGTCGTGCCCGCGATGATCAGCAGTTCCCCCAGTGACAGCAGTACCGCGGCCGCGATGACGACCGCGACGTCCAGATGCCGGCCGCCCAGCATCGTCAGCGGCACCACCAGGGCGCCGAGCCCCGACAGCAGCCCGCCGCGCAGCATCAGCACCCGCGCCCGCGCCAGCCGTTCCGAGCCCCGGCTCAGCCGCACCTGGAGCACGACGACGAGGACGGTGTTCAGCAGCTGGATGACGGTCACGCTCCACGACGGGGCCTGGGTCTGCTGCACGATCCACAGCGGGAGCCCGATGCCCAGCAGCAGCGCCGACAGGGTGAACGCCCCGTACAGGGCGGTGATGCCCAGGAAGGCGCGGTTGCGCAGGATCCCCGCCCGCGTGTCCTGTCCGGCGGCCGGGGCCGCCGCCGCGGGCTCGAAGCCCCGGCATATCGCGGCGCAGCACAGGAACAGCACGGCCGAGGCCGCCATCGCCGCCCGGTAGGCCCACGTCTGGTCGGCGGCGATCGCGGCGCCCGCGGGCAGCGCGCCGGCCGCCATCCCGGCGTTGCGCAGGGTGCGCAGGCGGGCCAGCGCGCCCACGGCCTGGGCGCCGTGGACGCGGCTGATCAGCCCGGACTCGATCAGCGGTCCGATGCCGCGGCTGAGGAGCCCGGCCACCGCCGCGGCGCCCAGCGCCTGGGTGAAGGAGGCGACCATGGCCAGTGCGAGGAAGGCCGCGCAGCGGATGAGGAACAGCGCGCACAGCACACCGCGGATGCCGTGGCGTTCCGCGGCCCGGGCGATGGGCAGGGCGCCCAGCAGCGAGGTCACTCCCGAGATGCCCAGGACCACGCCGATCTGCTGGTTGGACAGGGCGGCCGCCCTGTCCAGGAAGAGCACCGACAGCGACAGGTACATGCCGAGGCCGACCGCGTCGCACAGGCCGACCGCGTAGTACCGGCGCGCCCGGGACGCGGCCTGCCGCCCGGCGGTGCGCTCAGTCACGGTCGGCTCCTGTCGCCGCGCCGTAGCCGGGCACCAGCCGGATGCCCAGGGCGTGTTCCACACGTGCCGCCGTGGCCCGGGCCGTGGGCGCGTCGGGGGCGGCCACCATGAAGCTGGCCAGGTGCAGGGTGCGTTGCCGGTTCACCCGCTGGCCGGGGGTGAAGCGGGGGGAGAGGTAGACGAGTTCGGGAAAGTCCCGCAGCACGTCCTCGACGGGCCGTTGTGCGGCCACCCGCCACAGGCCGGCCGGTATGGGCAGGAACCGCAGCAGTGCCGCCCGGGTGAACTCGGGGAGAGCGGTGGGTGGCAGGCCGAGCGCGCTGCGGCCGATCTGGGCGGCGTAGTCGTAGTCGGCCGCCACCTCGAACATGGTGGGCAGCGGGCCTCCGGCGCGGGCGTTGACCTCGATGACCCGGGGGCCGTCGGCGCCCAGGGCGATCTCGGTGTGCACGGCGCCGCAGGTCAGCCCGATCGCCCGGATGGCCTGGTCGGCGACGTCGACGACGGCTTGCACGCTCGCGGCGTCCAGCCGGGTGGGCAGGACGACGCCCTCTTCGGCGTAGCCGTGTTCCAGCGGCAGCCGGTCGGAGACGGCGAGGTGGTGGGTGACGCCCGCGGCGAGCAGGGACTCCACGCTGCAGTAGGCCGCGTATCCGCTGTCGCCGTCGGCCTCCAGTTCCATCCGCTCCTCCAGCAGATAGGCGTCCTCGCACTGCAGGAAGGCTGTTTTCTCGGCGCGCGCCACCGTGAAGGCGTGGATGAGTTCCGAGTAGGTGGACACCAGGCGCACGCACTGGCTGCCCGCGCCCAGCGACGGTTTGAACACGCCGGGCAGCCCGACGCGTGCGGCTGCCGCCGCGAGGTCCCGGTCGCTGGTGATGACCTCGAAGCCGGGCGAGGGCACCTGGTGTTCGGCGAAGAGGAGGCGCTGTTGTGCCTTGGACTGGGCGATGCCCACCGCCTGGGGGGTGTTGCCGGGCAGGCCCAGCCGGCTGGCGATCTCGGCCTGGGGGCGCAGCAGCAGTTCGGAGTAGGT
This sequence comes from Streptomyces sp. NBC_01314, assembly GCF_041435215.1. Taxonomy (NCBI): domain Bacteria; kingdom Bacillati; phylum Actinomycetota; class Actinomycetes; order Kitasatosporales; family Streptomycetaceae; genus Streptomyces; species Streptomyces sp. NBC_01314. The sequence goes on from NZ_CP108394.1 coordinate 114,507, forward strand.
CACCACGCCGTTCAGCGGCAGCCGGGTGTGCAGGGCGGTGGCCGCCTCGACGGCCGTGTCCAGGTCGGCGGCTTCCAGGAACTCGCCGTGCAGGCCGCGGCGCTGCCAGTCGGCGCGTGCCTCGTCGCAGGGCTGCCAGGCGCTCACGTACACGACGCTGACGGTGTCGGTGACGGTGGCCAGTGAGTCGAGGGCCTCGTGGGGGGCGTGGCCGCCTATCCCGGCGAGGAGCAGAAGGTGGGGGGAAGCCATGATGGCGGGGCCTTTCATCGGGGGAAGGGCGGGCAGGGGGCGCGGAAGGACAGCAGTTCGGTGACGAGGTCGTCGAGCCTGTGGTGCAGGAAGTCCAGTGCCGTCCCGGGTGTCAGGTCCGCGGCGGTGGTGGCGATGTGGGTGGGCGCGGCCCACCCGCCAAGTGCCCGCACGACCGTGCGCAGCTGGTCGCAGGCGGTGCCGGCGCCGCGCGGTCCGCCGCCGGCGGCGATCAGGCCGACCGGCCGGCCGCTGAGCGCGTCGCCGGTGAGGTGGTCCAGGGCGTTCTTCAGCAGTGCGCTGTAGGAGCCGTGGTAGACGGGGGTGGCCAGCAGGGCTGCGCCGGCTGGGGCGATGCGGGAGCGCAGCAGTGCGGTCTGGCTGCCGGCGGGCGGGTCGTCGTAGTCGTGCAGTGCGTGTGGCTGGGGGAACTCGACGGCCAGGTCGATGAGTTCGAAGGGGTGGCCGGCGCGGGTGATGCGCTCGCCGGCCTTGAGCAGGACCTCGCGGGCCACCGAGTCCTTGGCCGCGCTGCCGAGCAGGGCGAGGATCATGGCCGGCCCTGCGCGGCGGGGGCCGGCGCGGTCACGATGCGCACGTCGTGCTCGGCGCGGCGCAGCAGCCGGGACACCTCGGTGTGCGAGTCGTGGGCGAAGACGTGGGTGCTGAGGCCGCTGCCGGAGAACAGTGAGGCGGGGACGGTGTCCCCGACGCGGGCGTTCACGGAGCGGAAGCAGGCGTGCGCCGCCACCGCGGAGTCGTCGAAGGTGAGGAGTTTTCCGCCGCCGCAGTAGTGCACGGTCCAGCCGGCGTGGGCGGCCACGGGGTCGCGGCGGTGGTGGCGGGGGTCCAGCCCTGCGTCGGCGAGGAGTTTGGCGTGGTCGAGGTCGATGCCGGTGGTGGCGCGGAAGGCTTCGGTGACTCCGGCGCCGCCGGGCCGGGCGGCGACCTCGCAGAACGTCAGGCGCTCACCGGTGACGAAGGCTTCCAGGTGCAGCACGCCCGAGTTCATCTGCCAGGCGTGCACGACCTGGTGAAGCAGGTGCCCGGCCGCCGCGCGCAGCCCGGGGTCGGCCGCCGTGGCCGAGGACAGCGGCAGGCCGTGCCTGAGGGCCATGGTGTCGCGCTCGTAGAGGGAGACGTCCCACACCGGTTCGCCCTGGTGGACGACCGCGTCGATGTGGCACAGGGGGGCGTCGACGAACTCCTCGCACAGGTGCGTGCCCGGGGTGAACCGTGTGTGCAGCCAGGCCTCCACGGCCGGCCAGGAGGCGAGGACGGCCACGCCCTGTGAACCGGATCCGGCCCGCGGCTTGAGGACGATCTTCCCGTGGCGGTCGAAGAGCTGGGTGATGTCTTGGGCGCTGTGGGCGAGGAGCCCGTCGGCGCAGCGGATGCCGTGGCGGCGGGCGATGCGTTTCATGACGGCCTTGTCCACCCAGCGCCGTACCTGCTGGGGTCCTTCACCGGCCGTGCCGAGCAGGGCGCGCAGCCGGGCGGCCGGTTCCTGCAGGCGCTCCGAGAGGGCGGCCACCCGGTGCACGGGGTGGCCGGCGTCAAGGGTGCGGGCGAGTTGGCCGAGGAGGAAGCCGTCGCTCAGGTCGGTGTGTACCGCCAGGTCGGCGGCGGGGGTGGGGCCGGCCGCCGAGGACAGCACGCTCAGCCGGAAGCGGTCCGCGGGCAGTACCGGCGCGCCGTCGGCAAGGGTCCAGGTCGGGGCGCCGATCCGGTCCAGCAGGAGCACATGGGTGCGCTCGTGCGGTGTGGTGCGCAGGAGGAGGGAGCGCTCCAGTTCGCGTGCCGCCTTGCGTGCCTGTGTGCGCCCGTTCGCGGTCACGGTGTGCCGCAGCCATACGGTGGGCCCCGGTTCCTGGCGGACGTGGCCGGCCCGGGTGAGGACCTGGGCCCGGAACAGGCCGGGCCAGGTGTGCAGCTGCTCTTCGGTGGTGGCCTCGATGACCCGGAAGGGGCCGGCGGGTGTGGTCAGCGTGCGCTGCACGGCGACGGCCGGCCGGCGCCGGGTGGGCGGGGTGCGGCCGAGCGCCGTCTGTGTGACGGCGGTGACCAGGGCGCGGGTGTGGACGGCGTCGTAGAGGTCGATGGTGGCGGCGTCCAGGCCGGGCAGCAGCAGGGGCTCGGGGCGGCCCTCGCGGGGGTGTGCCGTGCTCGGGGGCAGGAGGCAGCGCACCACGCCTTCGATGCGTGCGGCGCGCACGGCGTGCACGGCCCGGTCGGTCAGTTCCTTGAGCGCGGGGCCGTTCAGGTGCGACGGGCACAGGCGGGTGCCGCTTTCCTCGTCGATGACGGCCAGGGCCCGGACGTCGCCGCGGTAGGCGGCCACCACGACCGTGTGCCCGGGTGCGGGGCCGGCGGGCGGGGGCTGGGCGGCGGGCGGGGCTCCGTCGCGCAGTTGCCGTGCCGCGTAGGAGGCGGAGAAGGTCAGCAGGGCCCGGACCGGTTCGGCCGTGTGGATGAGGCGGGCGGCGGCACGGATGTCCGATCCCGTGGACGCGGTGTGCCACTGGCCGCGGCAGTGCTGCTGCCAGCGTGCTCGTGCCCGGGGTTCGCCGTCGGGGCCCGAGGTCCAGACCACGCTGACCTTGGCCGTCACCGCTGCCAGTGCGGTCATGATCCGGTCGGCGGGGTCCCCGGCGCCGAGCAGCACCAGCACATGCTCGCCGCACGGCGCGTCCTGCGGGGCCGGGCCGGACGGCCCGTCAGCCTGCCACGGCGGGCGCTCCGTTCGCAGGTCTCCCGGGAGCGGCGGGCGGTCCGTCCGGGGCTTCCCCGGGAGCGGCGGGTGACCGGTTCGCAGGTCCCCTGGTACCGGCGGGTGACCCGTTCGCGGGCCCTCCAAAACCGGCAGGCCGTCCGTCCGGGACTGCCCCGGCATCGGCGGGTGACCGGTTCGCAGGTCCCCTGGTACCGGCGGGCGGTCCGTCCGGGACTCCCCCGGTATCGGCGGGCGGTCTGCCCGGGGCTCCTCCGGGGTCTGCGGGCGGTTTGTCCCTGGGCCTGCTGCTGTTGTCGGCAGGTGGTCCGTCGGGGGCTGTTGCGGGGCGGGGCTGCCGGAAAGGGGGCCGGCCGTGTCCGCGGTGCCGGGTGCCGGGTGCAGTTGCAGGGACTGAAGGATGCGCCGGGCGGCTTCGGCGGCGCTGCGGGCGGCTTCGTCGCCGGTGCGGCCGCGGGCCAGCACATAGCCGATCCGGTCGTGGTTGGTGCGCAGCGCCGCCACCTTGTCGCCCGTGCCGGCCCGGACGTGGGACTCGATCACGTCGGGGGTGAGGACGTCCTGCGGTTTCGCTCCGCGCACCACGGCGTCCACGGGCGAGAAGAGGTGGTGCAGGGCGACGACACTCTCGTGCGGCGCGGCTTCGCGGACCGGGTCGCCGACGGCGAGGGCCACGAGGTCGGCGGTGAGTGAGCGTTCCAGCGCCAGCGACATCTGCCGGGCCACCACATGCCCGGCCACCCGGCCGTTGATCTCGATCAGCTCCGGGCCGGTCGGGGTGAGCAGCAGTTCGGCGTGGACGGCCGAGGAGCGGACACCGATGGCCCGCACGGCGTCGAGGACGAACGCGCGCGCGGCAGCCTCCTGTTCGATACGGGCCGGGAAGTGGCCGCCGAGCTCCGCCGTCTGGCCGGGGGGCGCCGGCAGCCGTTCGGCGAATCCGAGGAGCACGGTGCGGTGGTCCTGCACCAGCAGTTCGGCGCTGACGTGCCGGCCCGCCGCGTACTCCTCGATGAGCGCGCGCGGTGGCGTGCCGTCGGGGCCGGCCGGCACGCCGAGCACCCCGGCCAGCGCGCGGGCCGCCTGCGCCCGGCTCCAGGCGATGCTCACGCCCACCGACCATCCGCCCGCGGTCGGTTTGACGACCACGGGCAGCCCGATCTCGTCGACGGCCGCAAGGCCCTCGGTTTCGGTTGCGGCCACCCGCCAGGCGAGCGAGCCGATGCCGCGCGCGGTGAGCCGCGCGCGGACGGCCGCCTTGTCACTGAGGATCCGGGCCGCCGGCAGTGATTCGTGGGGCAGTCCCAGGTCGCGGGCCAGCCCCGCGGCGGCCGGCAGATGCACCTCGTCCCGGCAGATCACCCCGTCGGGCGGCAGGGGGCCCAGCCGGCCGTGCAGCCGGTCCGCGAGGACGCCTTGCGCCAGCCGCGGAACCTCGACGATGCGTGCCGCACGCGCGGACAATTCGAAGCCCGGATTCTTTCGATGGGCGTCGAGCGTCTCGGTGACGAAACTGACCTCGATGCCCGAGTCGGCCATCTCCGCGATCATGTCGAAACCTCGGACGGATGCCGTCTCCACCACAACAATGTGCACGCCGCTCAGCTCCCCGGCCGGTTCCTGCATTTCCGGGCCAGCGTGGGCCCGTCCTGCCGGGCGCCTCAACCGGGTCCGGCGGAATCGGTCAAGTGGGCCGCCGCCGGCGCGTCTTGTGCCAGGCCGAAGCCGCCCCGTCAAGTTACGGGCAGGAATGTGGGAAGTTGCCGGATTGTGTGCCGTCCGCTCGCCATCGGGCAGGCCGTCCGCCTAATTTCGGCATTCGGCGGACACCTCGTGAAGCACCGCGCCGGGGCGCCGGGCAGCAGGGGCATTCGAGGTGTTGCGGGCCTTGAAAAAAATATTCGTTCAGCGCACGGAAACAAATTCAGGATCCCATATCCGGGAACACGAGAAAAAGGACGGGACGGCGTGCGACCCATTGATCTTCCGGCCTGCGGACCGGGCCACTTCGCTCCGCTCACCCATGTGGGCTTCAGGCCTGACGGAAAGCGGCTGGCCAGCTGTTCGTACGACGGCACGGTGATCGTCTGGGACACCGGCGATCCGTCCCGTCCCACCGAGCTGGCCAGACTGCGCCACCGCCGTCTGGTCAACGCCTGCGCCTGGAACCCGGTCGATGCCGAGGTGCTGGCCACCGCGTCCGCCGACAAGACGGTGGCCGTGTGGCGGGTGGGCGAGGAGGGCGCCGGCGTGCTGCTCACCGTGCTCGCCCGGCACACCGACGACATCAACTCGGTGGCCTGGCTGCCCGACGGCAAACGGCTGATCTGCGTCTCCGAGGACGGGCGCGCCACCTTGTGGTCGGCCGCCGACGGGGTGTTCCTGCGCGAGGTCGGCGCGCACGAGGCGCACTGCATGATGGTGTCGGTCAGCGCCCGGGGGCTCATCGCCACGGTCGGCGAGGACGGTCTGGTGGCCGTCAGCGATCCGGACGGCCCCGGCGCGCCGCTCACCCGCCGCTACGACTCCTCCATCGAGGGCTGTGCCTGGTCCCACTCGGGCCGGCTGCTGGCCGTGGCCCGTGACGACGGCGCCGTCGACCTGCTCACCACCCAACTCGAGGTGGTGCGCACCGTCGCCGTGTCCAGCTCCGCGGCGCGCTCGGTGGCCTGGTCCGAGGACGACGCCTCCTTCGTCGTCGGCGCCTACGACGGGGCGCTGCACCACTTCGACGTCACCGGCAGGCGCCTGCACCGCAGCGAGGACCGGCGGATGTGGCCGCGCTCGGTCACCGCCGCCCGGGGTGTCGTGGCGGCCGGCAGTTTCTGGAACGGCCCGCATCTGTTCGATCTGGCGACGGGCGTTCAGCTCTGCGCTCCCGCCGGTGCCACGCACGGCCCCAACGCGCTGGCCCAGCTCGGCGGCGAACTGCTCGTCGGCACCGACTCCGGTCTCGTCGTCGCCGTCACCGTGGACGGCGGCGGCGGCGTGGACGGCGGCGGCGGCGTGGACGGCGGCGGCGTGGACGGTGCGCAGGCCGGGCCCGTCCGCGTGATCGACTTCGGCCCCAGTCCGGTGCTGTCCCTTACCGTCCACGACGGCGTGCTCTTCGCCGGCACCTACTCGGGGCACGTCCTGCGCCACGACGGCACCGCCGTCACCTCCAGCGCGCCGCTGGGCGCCCCCGTGCCCTCCCTGACCGTCCACGACGGCCACCTCGTCGCCGGCACCTACAACGGGGAGTTCCTCCTCATCACCCCGGACACCCTCGGTGTGGTGGAGCGGATCGGGGCGCACGGCGGGTCCGTGAAGTCCCTGGCCGCCGTCCCCGGCGGTTTCCTGTCGGCGGCCACCGACCGCAGCGTCGAGGCCGGCGGGGCGTACGCGCGCAGCAGGCTGTGGGAGCACGGCAACCTCGTCAACGCGGTCGCCGTACTGGGCGACCGGGTCGCCGCGAGCGCCTCGCGCGACCACACCGTCAAGGCCGGCCGGATCACCCGTCTGCCGGGCGGCACCTGGCGCGCGGAGCGCGTGCAGACCCTGCTCGGCCCCGACGAGTCCGTCAAGTGCGTGGCCCTCATGGGCAGCGCCGAGCGGCCGGTGGTCCTGGCGGGCTCCTACGACTTCGGCCTGTACGCCTGGCAGGTCGACTGGCAGGAGGCGGCGGCCACCCTGGCCTCCGGCCATGTGGTGGCCGAGTTCGCCCAGGGCCTGTCGTGCATGCACCGCCTCCAGGACGGCACCGTCGCCGTCGCGGGCTGGGACGGGCGCATCCTCCTCGTCGGCGTCGACAGCGCCGGCCTGCCCGTCGTCGAGCGCTCACTGCACCTGGGCGACCTGCTGACAACGCCGGCCCGGCCGGCGGCGCCCGCACCGGCGGGCCGCACGGCGCCGGCGGGCCGCAGGGCCGCCTGACTTGCGCCGCCGCCCCGCGGCGGGGCTCGCAGCGGCTCATCCTGCCCCGCTCAGCGGGGGCTTTCGTTTCCACCCCCCGCCTTGAAAGCGGGGCCTTCCACGAAGGACAGCACAGTTGACATCCTCCCCCGCCTAAAGGCGGGGGATTCCAGCGGTCGCCCGCTGGGGTTCCTGCTTCACCGACGACCGCCCCGTCCGGGAGGACTCCCGTTGAGGTCTTACACCGTCTCCACAGGCAGACACGGCCAGCCCGGCCGCGAGAATGTTCTTCGCCGCGTTCACGTCGCGGTCATGCACCGTGCCGCAGCCGCACGTCCACTCACGGACGTTCAGCGCCAGCTTCGCCCGGACCGTGCCACAGGACCCGCACAGCTTCGAGCTGGGGAACCAGCGGTCGATCACGACCAGGTCGCGCCCGTACCAGGCGCACTTGTACTCCAGCATGGAGTACAGCTCGCGCCACGACGCGTCCGAGACGGCACGCGCCAGCTTGTGGTTCCTGACCATGTTGCGGACACTCAGGTCCTCGATCACGACCGTTTGGTTCTCACGGACGAGACGAGTGGTCAGCTTGTGCAGATGGTCCCGGCGCCGGTCGGTGATCCGGGCGTGGACCTTGGCGACTTTCACCCGGGCCTTGGCCCGGTTCGCGGAGCCCTTGGCCTTGCGGGACAGCTCCCGCTGGGCCTTCGCCAGCCGGGCCCGGTCACGGCGCTCATGCCTCGGGTTGGTGACCTTCTCCCCGGTCGACAGGGTCACCAGGGAGGTGATGCCCGCGTCGATCCCGACAGCCGTCGTGGTGGCCGGTGCCGGGGGGATCGTGTCGTCGCAGAGCAGGGACACGAACCAGCGTCCCGCCGCGTCCTGGGACACGGTCACCGCGGACGGCTGCGCGCCTTCGGGCAGCGGACGCGACCACACGATGGCGAGCGGCTCGCGCATCTTGGCGAGCGTGAGCCGGCCGTCGCGGTAACGGAACGCCGAGCTGGTGTACTCCGCCGAACGGCGGGACTTCTTGCACGACTTGAACCGCGGGTACTTCGCCCGGCCCTCGAAGAAGTGGGTGAACGCGCCCTGCAGATGCCGCAGGCACTGCTGCAACGGCACCGACGACACCTCGCAGAGGTAGGCCAGTTCCTCGGTCTTCTTCCACGCGGTGAGCATCGCCGAGGTCGCGTTGTAGTTGACCCGCTCCCGGCGCTGGAACCACGCGGCCGTCCGCGCCTCGAGAGCCAGGTTGTAGACCTTGCGCACACACCCGAACGTCCGCGACAGCTCCGCCGCCTGCGCATCGTCGGGATAGAAGCGGTACTTGAACGACCGCTTCACGTGAGTGGCCATAACTCACAAATTATCGCATCAGCTTGCGACTTCCTGACGGGTCGTCGACGGCGGACGGCGCATCGCCCTGACGGCGACTCCCCTGCCCCTGCCCTGCTCCGCAGGAGTCCGATTCCTCCCCGGCCTGAAGGCCGGGGTTTCCTCGGAGGTTCTCGATGAACACCCTCGTCACACTGCCCGCTGCCGCCCGGGTCCGCGCCCGGGTCCCCATCACCCTGGAGCGTGCGCAGGGCCGCCGGGCGGAACTGGTCACCTTCCACCAGCTGCCCGACGCCGCCGAGCACATCGCCTGCGTCATCCCCCACGCACCGCAGAGCGTGCCGCTGGTGCGGCTGCACAGCGAGTGCCTGACCGGTGACGTGTTCGGCTCGGCCCGCTGCGACTGCGGACCGCAGCTGGACGAGGCGCTGGCCGCCCTGGCCGACACCGGCGGCGTCGTGCTCTACCTGCGCCAGGAAGGCCGCGGCATCGGCCTGTACAACAAGCTCGACACCTATGTCCTGCAGGACCAGGACATCGACACCTTCCGCGCCAACCGGCTCATCGGACGCGGTGAGGACGAACGGGACTACCGGGCCGCCGCCGCGATGCTGCGCGCCCTGGGCCTGACCCGTATCCGGCTGCTGACCAACAACCCCGACAAGGTCGCCCAGCTGCGCGCCCTGGGCATCGGTGTCGAGGCGGTCGTGGCCACCACCGTTCACCTCACCCCCGACAACGCCGCCTATCTGGCCGCCAAGGCCGGCAGCGGCCACACCCTGGCACTGCTCGAGGAGGCCGGCGCATGAACCTCGAAGACGTCGCGTCCTGCCCGCACTTCGCCGAGCACGCCGACCTCGCCGACCCCGCCCTCCTCCACCCCCGCCCCGGTGCCCGGGGCGCCCCGGCCGACCGGCAGCAACTGGCCGCGGCCGTCGAGGACCCCGCGCTGGCGACGGCCGAACGGCTGGCCGCCGGAGGCATGCTGGCCCTGCTGGGAGACCCGCGTATCACCCCCGTCCCCGCGATGTGCTTCGTGCCGGGCGCGACGGTCCTCATCGGGCTGCCGGCCGGGGAGGTCGCCCACGTCACCCGGTCCTGGGCCGGCAAGGGGGTGCAGGAGTCCTGGATCGCCAAGGAGAGCCCCGAACACACCGTGCAGCTCAGTGACTTCTTCATCGCCCGCTACCCGGTGACCAACGGCGAGTGGCGCACGTTCCTCGCCGCCACCGGCCTCAAGCAGCGCCCCACCACCTGGTACCTGGGCGCCTACCCGTGGGAGCGCTCCAACCATCCCGTCGCCGGGATCCGCGCCGAGCACGCCGACCACTACGCGCGCTGGCTGTCCAAGCGCACCGGCCACCCCTGGCGGCTGCCCGCCGAGGCGGAATGGGAGTACGCCGCCAAGGGCCCCGACGGCCGCCCCTACCCGTGGCAGGGCGGCTTCGACGCGGGCGCCTGCAACACCCGCGAGACGGGGGTGCACACCACCACCCCGGTCGGCGCGTTCCCGGCCGGGGCGGCCCCGTGCGGCGCCCTGGACATGGCAGGCAACGTGGAGGAGTTCACCGCCGACGACTACGCCCCCTACCCCGGCGGCGAGCCGGTGGCCGATCACCTGGTGGAGTCGATGGGCGGCTACCGCATCGCCCGCGGCGGCAGCTTCGCCCGGTTCGGCGACCTCACCCGCACCCGCCGCCGGCACGGCCCCTTCCCCGGGCCGCTGTATCCCGTGGGCTTCCGCCTCGCCAGCAGCGAGCGCCCCTCATGAACGCACCGGCGACGACCGTGCCGGGGACGACCGTGCCGGCAACGGCAGGACCCGGGACGCCCGCACCGGCACCGGCGATGGCGGGATTGGGGACGGCGGGACCGGCTGGTTATCGGGACATCGAGCGGGCGCTGCGGGCGCGGCGCCCCCACCGTGCCGCCCTGGAAGCGGCGTTCGCACCCCTGGAGCGGGCCGCCCACCGGCTGCTGCCCTCTCTCGCCTCGATCCGGCCCGCCGTGGGCGCCACGCCGCTGGTGGCGGTGCCCAGCCGGGGCGGGCGGGGAACGGTATGGCTGAAGGCGGAGGCCGCCAACCTCACCGGCACCGTCAAGGCCCGTACCGCCTACGCGCTGCTGTGCGCGGCGGTGGCCCGGGCCGGCACCCCCGCGGTCCGCCTCGCCGAGTACTCCGGCGGCTCCCTCGCCCTGGCCCTGGCAGAGATGTGCGCGCTGCTCGGCCTGGATGTGCACCTGGCCCTGCCCCACGGCTCGCCCGGGCGTCTGACGGACTGTCTGCGCCGGTACGGCGCGCAGGTCACCCACGCGCCCGAGGGCACCGGATTCCTCGGGGCGATGGACGAGGCGGTACGTATCGCCGAACGCGAGGAACGGCACCTGCTGCTGCAGCACTGCGCGCCCGAAGCGGCCGCCGTGCACCGCGAACAGACCGGCGCCGAGATCGTCGCCCGGCTCGCCCGGGACGGGATACGGCCCGGCGTGCTGGCGGCCTCGGTGGGCTCGGCGGGCACCCTGGTCGGCACCGCACAGGCGCTGCGGGCGCGCTGGCCCAGCTGCCGTGTGGTGGCCGTCTTCCCCGCCGAGGCCCCCTACAGCGACGGCCGCGCACCGGACGGCGCCCGCCGCATGAGCGGCACCGGCGGCCTCGGGCACGGCCTTCGCCAGCCGCTGCTGGCCCCCTACGAGGACGGCTTCGCCTTCGCCGGCGTCCCCTACCCCCAGGCGCTCGACGCCATGAACCGGCTGCGCCGCACCCAGCAGATCGCCGTCTGCAGCAGTGCCGCGGGCGCCTGGCTCAGCGCGTCCCGCGTCATCGACGAGGACCTGCGCGGCGGACACGCCGTGGCCGTCGCCGCAGGCCGAGGAACCCTGGAGGAATGGGCCCATGCCGCCGACCGCTGAGAGCCCGCCGGGCTACGCCGCCTACCGCCGTCGCGTCGCCGGCTCCTTCGGCCACTGGTACCGCCGCCGACGCGACTCCTGGACCGGCGCCCACACCAGCGAGGCCATCACCCGCTTCGCCCTGGAGCACGCACCGCACGTCACCGGACGGCGCCCGAAAATCCTGGACGTGGGCTGCGGGCGCGGCCGGCAGACAACGGACCTGACCGAACGCCTGGACGCCGAGGGCACCGGCCTGGACCTGCTGGACGTCTGGGACACACCCCCGCCCGCCCGGGGCCGGGTCCGCTTCCGGCAGGGCGACTTCCTGCAGTTCACCGGCGCCGGACAGGACCTCGTGGTGGACAACGGCTGTCTGCACCACCAGCGGCGCGCCGACTGGCAGGCCTGGGCCGCGCACGGCGCCGGCCTGCTGCGCCCCGGCGGGGTCCTGGTCGTCAGTGTCTTCCTCAGCCCCGACGGCACGCTCACCGAACTCCCCCTGGACGACGGCCGGCTCAACTGGTGGCTGACCGAAGAGATTGTCACCGGCCTGTACGGCGGCGCCGGGCTCACCCCCACAGGCCGCCTGGTGATCGACCGTGACTTCCCCTACCGGGGCCACCGGCTGGCCTACCTGGCGCTGGCCTTTCGCAAGGACCCACGCACGACCCCCCTCACGGAGGGAAAGGGGAACCCGGCATGATCAAGGAAATCGACCTGCAACGGCCCCAGGACCGCCACCACCTGCACGGCGCACTGCACGACGGGGTCTTCCTCGTCCGCAGCACGGTCACGGAGTCCCTGCTGCAGGAGGCGTACGGATTCCTGTCCGCCTTCTTCGGCCTGACCCCCGAGCAGAAGCGGACCTGCCGGGTGCCGGGCGGCACCGGCCGGGCCGGCTACACCCCGCCTGCCGGACCCGGGCAGAGGGGCCCGGCGGCCGGCGGCAGGGAGCTCTTCGGCTGGGGGGCGACGCTGCCCGCCGGGCATCCGCTGCGCGTGCGCTACCCGGCCCGCTACCCAGCCCCCTACTTCCCCGACCACCTGGTGCCCGGCATCGGCGCGGCCCTGCGCGAACTGCACACCCGCATGCTGCGCCTGCAGCACGAGGTGCTGCACACCCTGGCCGGCGCCCTGGGCGCCCACCCCGACTACTTCACCGACATGCTGCAGGACGGCCCCGCCACCAGCCGGGCCGCCTGGTACCCGCCCGCCCGCCAGACACCCCGCACCGCACCCCAGGCAGCAGCCGCGCAGCAGGCGGGAGCCGTGCAGCAGGCGGGAGCCGCACCACACCAGGACCCGGGTATGGACCCGGGCCAGGGCCACGGCCTGGGCATGGGCCAGGGCATGGGCCAGGGCATGGGCATGGGCATGGGCATGGGCATGGACCCGGGTTTGGGCCAGGGCATGGACCCGGGTTTGGGTATGGGCCTGATCACCACCGTGCCCCGGGCGGCCGCGGCCGGGACGGACGTCCGTGTCGAGGGCCGGTGGCTGCCCGCCGAAGCACCCCCCGGCTATGCCCTCGTCACCGTCGGCCTGGTCCTGGACCGGCTCACCGGCGGACTGGCACGCGCCGCCGCCCACCGGGCGGCGCCCCCGCCCGGCCCGGACACAGGCCGCCTGTCCCTCGCGCAGTGCTGCCACCCCGCACCCTGGACCACCCTCACCCCGCTGCGCCCGCCCGGCGCCGCACACGGCCCGCAGCGATTCGCCACCCTCACCGCGGACGAACTGTTCCAGCGCACCCTGTACCGCACCGGGCGGCCCGGCGCGCCCGGCACCGCGGCGCCCGCCCGATGAGCCGCCCCGCCTCCCTGACCACCCCCACCCTGCTGAAGCTGATCAGGGAGGACCTCCAAGCGGTCCTCGAGCGCGACCCGTCCTGCTCCGGCAGACGCGAGGCAGTGCTGCACGCCGGCTGGCAGGGCCTGGCCCTGCACCGCCTCGCACACCGCCGCCACCGCCGCGGACACCGCCTGAGCGCCGCGGCCCTCACCCGGCTGGCACGCCTGCTGACCGGCATGGAGATCCACGCCGGGGCCCGTATCGGCCGGCGCGCCTTCATCGACCACGGATTCGGCGTGGTCATCGGCGAAACAGCCGTCATCGGCGACGACGTGACCCTCTACCACGGCGTCACCCTCGGCTCGAGAGGCTGGCAGCACGACAGCACCCCCGGCCGCCGCCACCCGGTCATCGGCGACCGGGTCCTGATCGGAACCGGCGCGTCCGTCCTGGGACCGGTCACCATCGGCGACGGCTGCCGGATCCCGGCCCACCGCCTCGTCGTACGCAACCTGCCCGCCCCGCCCGCCCCCCACGACACCACCCCCCGCCCCACCCCACCCGGCCGCACCCACCACCACCCGCACACCCGCCCGGCCCCAGGACACCCCACCCGCGAACCCGCCGGAGAAAAACACTGAACCGACCGGACAGAACACCCCACAACAACCCGCCCCCGCACCGGCCTCACAGCGAACCTCCGCTGCTACACGGCAACACCAACACCTCCACATGCAAGAGGACCAGCGCCCCCATCCGCCCAGGACGGCGGAGCGGAGAACCCAGGAACCGAAGAACGAGACCCCCGGAAACCGATACCGCAGGCGAGAGCGGGGCGAAGGCGGGAGGGGGAGGGCGGGGGCACTGCGCAAGAAACTCCACTTCCCGGGGCCGGTCGGTCCGTGTCTGCCGGGCGTGTCAGCGTGTCCGGTCCGCGGCCTGGGCGGTGCCGGTGGCCCGGCCCTCGCCACGGGCGCTTGCGGGGTCCTGGGCCCCGGCAGTGCGCGCGGCGCCGGCGCGGTGTCCCTGCGCCGTGAGCCGCCCGAGCGCCGACGCGGAGGCCAGCCGTGGCAGCAGGAGCTGCCAGAACCGGGTGAGGGTCCGGCACGAGAGCCATACGGGATCCCGCGCTCCCAGCACCTCCAGGCCCGAGGTCGCCGCCACGAGGGTGATCACCGCGTCCTCCGGTGTCACCGTCTCGTGCAGGGCCCCTTGCGCACCGGCACGCCGCAGCGTTTCCTCGACCCACTGACGCCACTGGTGCCTCAGGTCCCGCTTGGCCACATAGACATGATCACCGCTCAGCTCGAACCCGGTCCGCAGGACCACATCGTCGTGGAGCCCGCGCGCCAGGTCGTGGGTGGCGTCCACCAGCAGCTGCAGGGCGCCTGCCGCCTCCTCCTCCCGCAGGGTGATCCGGCCGAGCCGGTGCGCGGCCGCGTCCTCCACAGCGCCCGCCAGGGCGGCCTTGGTGGCGAAGTGGAAGTGCAGCGCCCCGTTGCTCACACCGGCCTGACTGCTGATCACGGTGAGCGACGCCACGCTGAAACCGTCCCGGTCGAAGACCACGGCGGCAGACTTGATCAGTGCCTCGCGCGTGCGCAGCGCGCGTTCCTGTTTGACCATCGGGGTGCTCCGTTGTCGCGGAAAAAGGGGTGGCCGTTCCCGCCGGCGGACAGAGCGGCGTACTCGGTGCGCGCCACGGCCAGGGAACGGATGAGAACCTCACGGATCCCGGCAAGGACCGGCGACGGAACCGGTGACGGGACTGGTGAGGGAACCGGTGACGGAACCGGTGAGGGGGGTGCGCACGTGATGGCGTCGCCGGCCGGGCGGGCCGCCGGCTCTGCCCCGGCGGCCCGCACCCGGCCCGCCCGTCCGCCCCGGGCCCGGGGCGGACGGGCGGGCGAAGAACGCGCAGCCGCGCCCCGCGCCCCGCGCCGGCCGGCGCGGGCTGCGCCGCCGCCGGTGGTGGGTTCGCCGGTGCCATGCCAGGCCCCCTCCCGGTAGAAGGCCGAGGAGGTCCCGTCCAGGCCCACAACCCCCATCATAACAAACCGCATATGCGGTCTCTATGTGGTCGGTGAAAGGGTCCCGGGAGGCCCCCGGCCGGGGAGGCGCCGGCGGCCGGGCGCCGCACCGGCATCCGGGGAGCCGCCGCCCGCACACCCCCGCCGCCGGCCCCCTCGCGGACACGCCCGCCCGGCGCACGGGCGGGCGGCGGGATGCACCGCGGGCCACAGCGGGCGGTGCGCCCGGGGACCCGCCCGCCCGCCGCCGCTCCCCGCCCGCACCGCGCTCACGAGGGCGTTCAGGGCCCCGCCGCCCCGCAGCGGACCCCGCGCACCCCCTCTTTCACGCCCGCGCGGCCGGCAGGCGCCCCCGCGCCCCGAGCCGGGCCATACCCGCAGGCCGGACAGGGCCGCGCGGGCCGGGCGAAGACCGGCAAGGGATCTGGAGCAGCCCCCTCCAGATCCCGCCCGTCCGGACTGAGCGATACCGCTAGAAATTAAACCGGTTGGTATGTATCTTCTTGCTTGCTCGAGGGACCACCACTCATCAGTGCACGCCATGGCGGCTCAAGGGGATCAGACATGTCTGCGATCACGTTCCGCACAGAACGCGCGATACCCAGCACTTCGCCCACCGCTCAGGACACCTCGGCACCGGCAGGGACGGGCGTGCTGCGCTACCCGTCCCTGACCACCACGGTCCCCAAGGAGTACGTCCACCGCGCCAGCGTCGCCGAGGTCATGCTCACCGACTGGGAACGCACCGGCCAGGACCGCTTCACGGTGAGCGCCCAGTGGCCCCGCGGGCACAGCTTCTTCACCGCCGCCGAAGGCCGCCACGACCCGCTCATCGCGGCCGAGACCATCCGCCAGGCCGGCGCACTCCTGGCCCACGCCGAATTCGGTGTCCCGCTCGGCCACCACTTCCTGATGTGGGACCTCGCCATCGACGTGCGCCCCGAACACCTCCTGGTCGGCGGCGCACCGGCGTCCCTGGAACTCGACATCAGCTGCCCGGAGATCAAACGCCGCGGCCGCAGCCTGGCAGGCCTGCGCTACGAAGCCGTGATCCGGCGCGACGGCCAGATTGTCGCAGACGCCGGCGCCTCCTTCTCCTGCACCTCACCCGCGGTCTACCGCCGCGTCCGCGCCCACCGCACACCCGACAGCGACCTCCGCAGACTCCCCCTCACCGCCCCGGTCGCACCGCAGAGCGTCGGACGGATGTCCCCCATGGACGTCGTCCTGTCCCCCCTCACCGAAAACCACCGCTGGCAGCTGAGAGTCGACAGCCGCCACCCCGTGCTCTTCGACCACCCCGTCGACCACGTCCCCGGCATGGTCCTCATCGAAGCCGCCCGCCAGGCCACCGCCACCGTCCTGGGCCGCTCCTTCCTGCCCCAGACCCTCACCAGCACCTTCCACCGCTACGCCGAACTGGACACACCCTGCATCATCGAGGCACACCCCGCCCCCGGCACAGCACCCGGCCACAACACACCCGTCCAGGTAAACGGCCACCAGGACAACAAACCCGTATTCCGCTGCACCGTCACCCCCGCACCCCCCACCACCTGACCCCCACCACCTGACCCCCACCACCACCCCCCACCCACCCCACAAAACCCACCCCACCACCAGCCCAGCCCCCCACACACACCGGCACACAACAACCACCCCCACCACACCACCCTCCCCGCCCTCCGCGGCCGGCGCCGGCACACAACAACCACCCCCAGCACACCGCCCCCTCCCGCAGCCGGCGCCGGCTGCGGGAGGGGGCCGGGCACCGGCGTACCCCACCTTCCGCACCTTCCGGCCCCGCCACGGGCGCCAGCACACACCGGACCTTCCGGCCCCCGGCAGGCACCGGGCACGCAAAGGCCGGACGCCTGCCGGGGAACCGCAAAGACGCCCGGCGCCGCCTGCACCGGGTCCGGCCGGACACCCTCCCGCCCTCCGCCCGGCAGACGCGGACGGGCCGCCCCGCACCCCCGCCGTTGTAATATACAAACTGGACGGTTTTTTTGAAGAGCTGGAACGCGCGCCAGCCGCACGACACATGGAGGCCGCATGGCCAAGCAGGACCGAGCCATCCGCACACGCCGGGCCATCCTCCTGGCCGCGGCCAAGGTCTTCGAGGACCACGGCTACCAGGCCGCCACCATCTCCCAGATCCTCACCAGCGCCGGAGTGACCAAGGGAGCCCTGTACTTCCACTTCAAGTCCAAGGAAGAACTCGCACTGGGAGTCCTCGACGCCCAGGACAGCCACTTCACCATCCCCCACCGGCCCGGCAAACTCCAGGAACTCGTAGACGTCGTCATGCTGCACTCCCACCGCCTGCAGACCGACCCCATGGTCCGCGCCAGCGTCCGCCTGGCCATGGACCAGATGGCCACCGGCCTGGACCGCACCGGCCCCTTCCTGCGCTGGAGCGAACTCGTACGCGAACTACTCGAAAAAGCCCAGACCCAGGGCGAACTCCTCCCCCACGTCATCCCCGCCCGAACCTCCGACGTCATCGTCGGCTCCTTCGCCGGCATCCAGTCCATGTCCCAGGCCTTCAGCGACTACCAAGACCTCATGACACGCGCCAGCGAACTACTACGCCACCTGCTCCCCAGCCTCGCACAACCCTCCGTAATCGCCTCACTACGCCTCTCCGCCTCCCGCGGAGCAACCGTCTACGAAGAAACCCAACAACAACACCAGCAACAGCAACAGCAACAGCAACAGCAACACGAAACCACAACCACCAACTAACCCCACCCACAACCACCCACCCACCCACGCGCCGCCACCGCCGCCGCCGCCGACCGAAGAACCGCGAAACAACGGCCGCCCGCCAACCCGAGCACTGCCGCGGCCTCCCGCAGGCCCGTGCACTGCCACGGCCACCGGGCCCAAGGAACAGGGCCAGGCCGACCGCCGGACCGGAAGAACGCGAAACGACGGCCCGTCCGCCGACCCACGCGAAACCGCGGCCTCCCGCAGGCCCGTGCACTGCCACGGCCCCCGGACCGAAGAGCCGCGAAACGACGGCCTCCCGCCAACCCGAGCACTGCCGTGGCCACCGGCCGAAGGAGCGGGGCCAAGCCGGCCGCCGCTCCGCCCGGGGCCGGAGCCCCGCCGGCCCCGCCCGGTCCCGGCCGCGCCCGCCGGAAGCCGCCGAAGGCCGGGGCCGCGGACACCACACCCGCGCCACCGAATCCGCACCCGCACCCGCACCCGCACAACACCACCCGCATGCACGCCCGCCGTGAACACCACCACGCAGGCACCGCCACACAACCGATGCCACCCGACCGTCAAAAAACAGGGGGAAAACCACAACATGAAAACACTGACCGGGAAAACAGCACTGGTCACCGGAGCCAGCCGCGGAATCGGCCGGGCAATCGCCCGCAGACTCGCCCAGGAAGGAGCCCTCACCGCCGTCCACTACGGCACCAACGAACAAGCCGCCCACCACACCCTCGAACTGATCAGCCAGGAAGGCGGCCAGGCCTTCGCCGTCCGCGCCGAACTCGGCGTGCCCGGCGACATCGAAACCCTCTACACCCAACTCGAGGACCAACTCGCCCGCCACCACAAAGGACCCGAGATCGACATCCTCGTCAACAACGCCGCCATCAGCGGATCCGCCCGCATCCACGACATCACACCCGAACTCTTCGACCACCTCTTCGCCGTCAACACCAAAACACCACTCTTCCTCCTCCAACGAGCCCTGAAAAACCTCCCCGACGGCGGCCGCATCATCAACATCTCCTCCGCCGCCACCCGCATCGCCTACCCCGAATCCATCATCTACTCCATGACCAAAGGCGCCCTCAACACCCTCACCCTCGCCCTCGCCAAAGAACTCGGCCCCCGCAACATCACCGTCAACGCCATCACCCCCGGCTACATAGAAACCGACATGAACAAACACAAACGAAACACCCCCCAAGCCGCCAACGAACTCGCCGCCCACTCCACCTTCAACCGCACCGGCCAGCCCACCGACATCGCCGACATCGTCACCTTCCTCGCCTCCGACGCCTCCCGCTGGATCACCGGCCAAACCCTCGACGCCAGCGGCGGCACCCACCTCTAACACCACCCCACCCACCACACCCGCCACCACATCAGCCCGAACCGCACCCCCACCCAACACACACCACCCACCCGCACATCCCCCAAAACAACGCCGCGCACCCCCGGGCCGCGGGCCAGGGGCTGCGGCCGGGGCATGGTGCCAGGAGCAGCGGGCCAGGGCCGGTGGCCGCAGCCCGGCTGCGACCGGAACTCCCCGGCCGGGGATGGCGGGCCGGGGGTCGGCCGAGAGGGCCGGACCGGGGGGCAGGGGCACCACGCACAGCACAAGACCGGCACGGCCCGCACCCGACGCAAGGAGCCCGACCATGCACACTCCAGCCCCGGCCGCCGGCACCACCGCACCCATGACGAGGACCAGCCCCGGCGCAGTCCTCGTCGTAGGCGGCACCGGCTTCATCGGACGCGCCGTACTGAAAGCGCTGACGCGCCGACACCCGGCCCACGCATACGCGCCCAGCCTCCGCGTGCTGTCCCGAAGAGCACCCCAGACACCCGGAGCACAGCACGTGACCGGCGACCTCACCGACCCGCCCTCCCTGCACGGCGCCTGCTCCGGGATCACCACAGTGATCCACACCGCCAGCTACGTCGGACGCGACCCGCAAAAATGCCACGACATCAACCACACCGGCACGCAGGCCCTGCTGACCGAGGCCGCTCGTCACGGCGTCACCCGCTTCATCTACGTCAGCACCGCCTCCGTCTACGGCACCGGCCCCCACCACGGCCCCCACGAAGAACAGCTCCGGCCCTCACCCCACTCACCGGCCAGCACCACCCGCCTGCACGCCGAAGAAGCCGTACGCGCCGCGGGCGGCATCATCCTGCGCCCCCACCTCATCTACGGCACCGGCGACCACTGGTTCGTCCCCACCCTCGCCCGCATCCTCCGCCACATCCCCACATGGCCGGACGGACCACCGCCGAAAACCTCCGCCATCGCAGTCCAGGACCTCGCGCGCATCATCGCCGCCCTGGCCCACCAACCCCCACCACACCCCCACGGCGACGGCGACGGCGACGGCGACGGCGACGGCGACGGCGACGGCGACGGCGACGGCGGAACCTACCACGCGGCCGACCCCCGCCCCCTGCCCATGGACCACCTCCTCACCCACCTGCGAACCCTGCTGCGCCTCCCACCCGCCCGCCCCACACCCATCAGCGAACACCGGGCACACGTACACAAACTTCTACCCGAACTCTCCGACCACCAGTACGCCCTCCTCACCAAAGACCACTGGTACAACACCGACCGCATCTGGCACCACACACAACTCCACCCCGGCCCAGGCTTCGAAACACGATTCACCGCCACCTCCCCCTGGTACACACAACAGCTCACCCACCACACCTAAAAACCAGCGCAGCAACATGAACAGGAGCGGAAGCCGGACCACGAACCCCACGCCCACCCCGCCGAAGACAGAACCAGCAGCGAGAGACACGGGAGTGTCTAATCAACGGCGGATCTGCTGATCAAGGAGATGCGTCTGATGACGGAGACCGTCGTGGAGAACGAGCAGGCCGAGCAGGTGGTTCAGGCACCGACGAGTGCGGTGTCGGACGAGCAGCTCGTTGCGATGCTCGTTGACCGTGCCCGAAACGAGGGGCTGCAACTGACCGGCGAGGGCGGGCTGTTGCAACAGCTCACGAAGCGAGTGCTCGAGTCCGCTCTGGAGGGCGAGATCACCGACCACGTCGGCTACGAGAAGCACGATCCGGCCGGGAAGAACAACGGCAACAGCCGCAACGGGACCCGGGCGAAGACCGTGCTGACCGATGTCGGCCCGGTGGAGGTGAGGGTGCCGCGCGATACCGCCGGCAGCTTCGAGCCGCAGATCGTCAAGAAGCGCCAACGGCGTCTGACCGGCGTCGACGAGATGGTGCTCTCCTTGTCCGCGAAGGGCCTCACTCACGGAGAGATCTCCGCTCATCTCGCCGAGGTCTACGGAGCGGAGGTGTCCAAACAGACCATCTCCACCATCACCGATAAGGTCATGGACGGCATGGCCGAATGGCAGAACCGGCCCCTCGACCGCGTCTACCCCGTCCTGTTCGTGGACGCCATCAACGTGAAGATCAGGGAAGGAAAGGTCGCGAACCGTCCGATCTACGTGGTGATGGCGGTGACCGTGGACGGCACCCGCGACATCCTCGGCATCTGGGCCGGCGAGGGCGCGAAGTACTGGCTGCACGTGTTCACGGAGCTGAAGAACCGCGGCCTGGACGACGTGCTCATGCTCGTCTGCGACGGGCTCAAGGGCCTTCCCGATGCGGTGGAGGCCGTCTGGCCCCGCACGATTGTCCAGACGTGCGTGGTTCACCTGCTGCGCAATTCGTTCCGTTACGCCGCCCGTCAGGACTGGGACAAGGTCGCAGGGGCGCTCAAGCCCGTCTACACCGCACCCAGCGAGGATGCGGCGACGGAGCGGTTCCTGGAGTTCCAGGAGTCCTGGGGAGGGAAGTATCCGGCGATCGTGAAGCTGTGGTCGGACGCCTGGGCCGAGTTCGTGCCCTTCCTCTCCTTCGACGTCGAGATACGCAAGGTCATCTGCAGCACGAACGCGATCGAGAGCGTTAACGCCCGCATCCGCAGGGCTGTCCGCGCCCGCGGGCACTTCCCCAACGAGGCCGCCGCTTTGAAGTGCATCTACATGGCGCTGATGAGCCTGGACCCGACCGGCAAGGGCCGCAAGCGGTGGACCATGCGCTGGAAGGCGCCCCTGAACGCCTTCCAGATCGCCTTCGAAGGCCGCCTCACCCCGAGCAACAACTGACCTTCAACAACCAAGATCAGCCGTTAAGTTGACACACCCTCGGCCCCGAACTCGCGCACGAAACCCACGTTCGAGTCGCCGGCGGTCGTGGCGACGGCGGCGCCGAGGTGCTTGTCGAGCTGGATCGCGATCGAACCGACCCCGCCGGCGCCGGCAGAGGTGCGGACCTTATATGGATGGACGGAGCCGCTCCGCCCCGGTAATGGACAGTGGAATCGGGTCGAACGAGCGGGTTGAACGAGCAGGGCCTGGCACGCTTCCGGCTTGCGTGAGTGCGACCACCCTTCCGAGCCCGAGACGCGACGGTCCCGAGTGCCAGCACCGGAGGACGGCCACTCATTAACTTACGATCGTAATCGTATCGGCGTGACCGAGAGGCCGCAAGCGATTCCCGAGGCGAGTGGGATCGTGTGGCGGCCTGCCGGTCGAGCACCGGGGCACGCCGTCAGCCGTGAACATCACGGCGGACAACGGGGCGCGGCGTGTGCGGCAGCGAGCGCGTCGCGTCGCGTCGCGTCGGCGATGACGAACACCTGACGATCATCCGGAAGAGCATCACTGCTCTCGCTGACCGTCTCCCGGCCCACGTCCCCTCGCCCCACCTGCCCGAGTACCCGGACTGCGCCCGCGTCCTCGCTGTCTTCAACGAGGGCACCGCCCCCCTCCGGGCCCATGATGTCCGCGAAGCCCTCGACCACGAACTACTGCCGAAGAACCTCGACGGCACCCGCGCCAAGCTGAAACGCCTCGGCAGGCTCGACGTCCTCACCTACGCAGGCGCTCCGCGAAGCCTTCCCCCTCGATCCGCCTCGCAAGGCACCGTCGGTGCGCGATGCGACTGGCTGGCTCACCCGCCACCCCGACCGTCGCACCGACGACCAGGCCCGGCAGCTCAAGGCAATACTGACCCGCTGAGCTTCCCCTGAGATGCAGAGTGAGTTGACAAAATCCGGCAGGTAGGCAGGGAACCGTCCCGGCAGTACATGAACTGGTGTCCGGCGATCACCAGGTGCGGGGGATGTCCCATGCCTGCGCGAGGGTGCGCGTGCTGATCGCGGACCACCTGGGAGTGTCGTTGTCGATCCGAGGTGTGTGAGAGTTGCTGCGGCGGCACGGCTGGTCGTGTCAGCAGCGTGCGCGGCGGGCAGTCGAACGGGACGATGCGGCGGTGGCCGGCTGGGTGAGGGAGTCCTGGCCCCGGGCAAAGCCACCGCGGCGGCGCTCGGGGCACGGCTGGTAAATGAGGACGAGGCCGCCGTCTCGATGACGTCGCACCGGGCACGCACCTGGGCGCCCAGAGGGGGCACGCCCGTGGTTCGGTTCAACGGCGCTTCCCGCGGCCGCATCTCGATGGCCGCGCTGGTGCGTTTCAAGGCCTGCGAACACAGCCGCCTGATCTACCGTCCTCGCATCCAGGGCCATCACCGAGGTGCCCACCGTGGCTTCACCTGGCAGGACTACCGTGATCTTCTCGTGCGGGCCCACCTCCAGCCCGGCGGTCCCATCATTGCGATCTGGACAATCTGAATGTTTCATCGTTGCAGCCGATTACGTGAGTGCGCGGCGGAACATGACTGACTCACCATCGTGCAGTTGCCCAGCTATGCGCCCGACCTCAACCCGGTTGAGGGCATCTGGTCGTTGCTCCGGCGCAGCACTACCGCCAACGTCGTTTTCCGCGACCGCGACCATCTTGTCCAAGCCGTCCGCAGCGGCCTGCGCCGTATCCCACGACGCACCGACCTCATCGAGGGTTGCCTCGTTGAAACCGGCCTCTCGCTCACCGCGACAACACAACAGAAAGGTCAGTGGTCGAACACCGGGAGGAATCCGCTGTACTCCTGATGGGTGACATGGAGATTTTCCGACCTCTGGCGTGCGTCGGCAGGGAAGGGATGCGTCGGCCCAGAAGATCGGCGGTACCCCGCGCGGGCACCGCACGTCAGAAGTGGAGCATGCCTTGGCACCTGTACCGAACGGCCTCTACATGATCATCCGTCCCGGCGAGCAAATGCTCACGATGGAGGGAGGGTCGTCGGAGCCCAAGACACCCGTCGTGCTGCTGCCGCCCACCGGCAACCCCGGCGAGCAGGAATGGCAGCTGGAGGTACTCAGCAACGGCAACTACACAATCCGCAATCTCAGGAGCGAAACGTACCTGTCCTTCGACGGTGCCCCGGAGATGAACAAGCCGGTCGTCGGATACCCCGAGCCGCGCGAGTGGGCGCTCTACCAGAGCGCGCAGCCGCACACCTTCCACGTCGTCGTCCCTGGAGGCCCCGTCGAAGGCGCGGAGCTGGCCCTGGACCTCAGCCTGCTGCGGATCTTCCCGCCTCGCATCGCTCTGAGGCCGCTCGACGTCAGCAACCAACGCCAGGCGTGGACCTTCCAATTTATGGAGTAGAGGCGTGAACCATGTGCCCGGGTCGGCCGCCGACCCGGGCACTGCCCCGAGAGGGCGGACCTGCTGACTACGGCCGCTCACCAGGTGACAACAAGGCCGCTTTTGTGTCAGCTGTCGTGCTTCGGCTCAGGTCCGGGGCTCACGGGCTGTTCGGGGCGCGGCTACTACAGATCAAACTCCAGGTGCTCGATGTCCGTGAACCGGACCTCCTCCATGCCGCCCGCGCGGCGGCCGCCGTCCTGGAAGTACACCTCCTTGAGCGCTTTGGCAGCGATCTCCTGGAGCTGCTGGTCGGTGGCGCCGGCCTCCTGGGCCTCGAAGAGGCGCGCGGCGTAGCGTGGCGGCAGGGCGATCGCCAGGTGCCGCGGTCCTGGGCCGTCGACCCGATCGGCGCCGTGTAGCCCAAGCGGGCGCGGGCATCGATGACGATGCCGCCAGTCGGCGCCGCCTTCTCCCGTGCCCTGGCCCGGATCTGCGGCTGCCCGCGCGTCGTCACCTCGCGCTCCAGGCGCGCGGCGAGGTCGGCGCGAGGCTTCTTGATCGGGTCCTTCACATACCGCTCGACTGTGCGCTGCGAGATCCGCAAGGCCAGGACAATCTCTTGACCACTGCCGGACAACAGTTATGCGACAGCCTCCCGGGTCACCAGTCGGCGCACCGAAACTCACCCGCCCTGAACCAGGCCGGCCGCCGGGTTCGAAGAACCGTCACCCGGCTCCCCACCATGGGCAGAGTCCTTGCCCACGGGCGAGGCGTTCAGCCGTCCCGCCCACCACAAGGCCGGCACGAAACCGCGTCGAACTGGATAAATGACAAGCTCAGCTTGTTCTTTGACTTCTGGCGCTTCTGAAGTGGCGCGGGCAGGGTGGACGGCATGACAGACAGCTCTGGCCCTGTTGCTGCGGACGGACGTGACCGCCAGGCGATAGAACACGCCCTCGGTCGTCCTTTGGATCGGACGTGGCCGACGGATGCTTTGCCACCGGGCAGCCGGGTCACGGTCATTCGTGACCCGGAGTGGGACGGGCCGTGGCAGTTCGAGTTCCCCGGAACGATCGATGTGATCGGTGCCCCCGAACCCAACCGACATGCCCACGCGCTGAGCGGTGAGTTGCTGTACTGGGTCACTTTTGACACGCCGCAGTACGACAGCGGTGGGGACGGCCCCTATCGCAAGGCCCAGATTTGGGGTCGGTACCTGAGGCCCGAGCCGGTTCCCGAAGCGTAGGGGGAACACCGCGTACACCTGGGCCACTGCATGTTCGCTCGAATCGTCCGTCGAACTAGCCTGCTCACCCGGGCGTTTGCCGGACGTGGGGCCGGCCTTCGTCTGATCATGCGCTCCGACCCAGTAATTGCGTACGTGGCCGCGTTCTCGGGTGCGGGTCAGAGTCCGCAACGCCAGTGGGACCACGAACGGAAGCGGTCTGGGGGCTACCAGCGGATTACCCGGGGCGCGCCTGGAGCCGAGCTTTTGCCACGTGCAGACGGGGAGCCCCCGGCACCGGAACGACCAGCGTCACGACAGCAGCATTCGCGTCCAAATCACGGCCAGGAACGCGCAGGCGAGCGCGAACAGGCTCTGAACGACGGCGCTGATCGGCATCCTCAGGCGGGCGTGCACAACGGCACCGGTCGCCGCCACGGCCGGAACGCCCCAGACGGCGAGCCATGTCAGGACGGGGACGTCGCGGGAGTGCGCGGTTGCGGAAGAGTGCGGCGACTGCGCACTGCCCATACCGACCATGACCAACAGCATCACGGCGACTACGACAATGACCGCGTCCGCGACCAGGAACAGCAGAGCGACCGCGATGTCGATGAGCCGGGAGGGGCGTCCGCGGGTCTGGGAAGGCGCCGGGGTGTCCTGGTCGTCCTCGGGCGGTGAGGCCATGACCAGACTGCACCACGGAATATCGTGTTCGGCACCGGGCGGGATCGTATAGCGGCCCGACTGTGACCAGCCGTCACCACGACCGACGTGGAGCCGTGCCTCATGTCGCTGTGCGGTCGGCTCGGGAGGCGGGGACGACGTTGCCGTAGTTCAGGCCCGAGGTGTGGGTGATCGACGACGTGTCGTTCCCCAAGTGCAGCAAGGCGTCGGTCGGGGTGGGCCCGCCAGTACTGCGGAGCGGTCGACAAACGGGCGAACTGCCAGGTCACGGTCAGCGTCCATGCCGCCACCGACACCGCCTCGTGCCCGTTGGAGTGGCAGTCGTATCTGCCGCGTGAGTGGACGGACGAGCCGGACCGATGCCACAGGGCAGGAGTCCCCGACGACGTGGTGCACCGGGAGAAGTGGCGTCTCGCCCTCGGCCTCCTGGACACACTCGCCGAGTGGCGGTTGAAGGCGCCGGTCGTGGTCGCCGACACCGGCTACGGCGTCAGCACCCCCTTCCGGCTCGGTCTCGAGGAGCGAGGGCTGTCCTATGTCCTGGCCCTGAACGGGAAGGAAGTCGCCCACCCGGAGGATGTCGAGCGGCACCAGCCTGCTTATGGCGGGCTCGGACCGCCCACCTTTCCTCGCCACCGCACTCCACCGCGAGCCGTCTCCGTCCTCGCAGCGGAGGCGGGCGCGGAACGGTTCACGGAGGACGTCCGGCAGGCGATCACCCTCGCCGTGCGCGTCGGGAGCCGACGCCTCGTCCCGGAGGCCGGATACCGCCCAACCCGTGACCGCCGTCCCGCCCCGACCGGACGGGCCGGGAAGTGGGCGCGCGGCGCACGCAACATTGCCCGTATATGCATCAGAGAACGCGCCAGGCGACGGCGTAAGGCTGAGCGAACCGGGTGATCCGGTGAGCGCTGACGACGACCTCGGCCTCCCCTGCGGGCATGTCTCGCCAGTGGACCTGCTCGACGTTGTTGACGCGGTCGAAACCGGGCCCCGCGCCCATGTTGCCGTGGCGTTCCTGACCGCCCGCGCGGACGACCAGGTCAAGGTCGTTCTGCAGGGCTGCCCCGGCGGGGTCCGTCCAGACGAGAGTCACCTTCAGAGTGCGGGCCGCTCCCTCGGAACAGTGATGAGGAAGGCGAGCTCCTCCCCCTGGTCCAGTTCCTCGGCGTCGGTGAAGCCCGCCCGGCCGTCGTCGGTCGGCAGGACGACGGCACGCTGGAGGTTGACGAGGCCGAAGCCGGAGTTGTTGTTCGGCGAGGGGCCCGCCTCGCTGGGGACGTACTGGCCGGGCAGTTCGTCGGCGGAACATCTCCGTCGCCCCGCAGGCTCACGGTCCGTCGTTGTCGGACACCTCCTCGGGCTCGTCGGACAGTGCCTCCAAGAGTGCGACTGGCCGCCGCACCACGAGGTGCTCGACCTTGTACGACATCTCCTTGATGTGGGGAGCCGGTGGGGGGTGGTACCGGCCTGCGCACACCGACAGATTGACGATGAGGTAGGCGTGCCAGGAACGTCCCACACCTCGGCGGTCGGCGAACACCCGACTGCCGTTCACCCACCAGATCACGGACCTCGGACCGAACTCGACGCGAAGATCGACCCACGTGCCCGGGCCGATGGCGGGGTCGCGGTAGTAGAGGTTGCCGCCGCGAACGTGGTTGGTCAGCTCTAGGAGGTCGGCGTTGTCGGGGTGGTACTCGAAGACATCGATCTCCTGGTCGCCGTCCCGCCAGGTCCAGATGGCCGGCCATGCCCCGACCTCGTACGGCAACCTGACCCGTGCCTCTAGCACATCCCCCGCGCGGACGGTGAAGTCCTCCTCGCTTCCCTCCGTGGTAAGCAGGCCCGAGTCCCACCGGCCGTCCTTGCGGCGTGTGGCACGGAAGGTGCCCGAACGGCTGTAGGCGGGGTCCGCCGTCAGGTGATCCAGCTTGTTGTCACCGGGGTTGACCGGTCCGCCGTTCGGATATGCCCACGAACGCCCTGCCACCCATTGACGGGTAGATGCGAAGTCCGCCGTGAAGACGACCTCAGTGCCAGACAAAATCGTCTCTGCCGACGGTGTTCCGTCGTATCCAGAACTCTCCATGCACGGATGCTGCTCCGTATCTGACTTCGACATGCAAATGCTGGTGAACCCACGGAACGGAAAACTCGTACGGGCGAATTCGTGTGACAAAATTGGTTGCGCCCACTGAGACGATCAGCCGCCGTTGGCCGCTGCGGTCAAAGCTGGCCAGCCGGTGGAGGTCACCGTGGACTTCATCTCCGGAGCAGTTTACTGATTCGACAGGGGTTGCCCGCTGCGCCCGCTCCTTCCCTCTCGACGGTCGGAGAATGACCGCTCGCCGTCCGTGTCCGCCCACGCAGCGACTGCTGGAGGCAAATACGCAGCCCGGTTCGACAGCTCTTCTGGAGCCTGACACGGCGACATGGCCTTCGCGACTACCTGACCGGGATGCTTCGGGAGAGGAAGTCTCTCTCACGCCATGGTAAAAGGATAGGTAAAGTCGCGCTGGTGCAGCTGGTCGCGGCGCGCACTGCCTGTTCCTGAGCCAGCCGCTGGGGCGCGGCAATGTTTCCGTCACTGACAGCGCGGGAGGTGGCTCACGAGGACGTCCTCGCCCATCTCAAGATGCTGCAAGGCCACCATCGCCGAGATCAACTCATCGCCCTGCGCTCGCTGCTCACCTGGGCCAAGCGGGCAGGCCTCGTCTTCCGCAACCCGACCAGCCGGATCAAGGTCGGGCAGTACCAGTACGGTGTGCTGCAACCGCTCGTCCCCGCCCAGGTCGACCGCTCCGTCGCGGCAGCCACCACTCCAGCGACACGACTCATCCTCGCCTTCGCCGCAGTGCACGCCGCCCGAGTCGCCCAGATCGGCACTCTCATGCTCGACGGCCTCGACATCGGCTACCGCCGGCTGACCATTCGCCGGCCGCGTCCGCCCGCTCGACGACCTCACCATGAAACTGCTGCTGGACTGGCTGGAGCACCGGCGGAGCCGGTGGCCGAACACCGCGAACCTCCACCTGCTGATCAACAACCAGACTGCCACCAAGACCAGCCGCGCCAGTAACCATTGGATCAGCGCCGCGATGCGCGGGCAGGACCCGACGCTGGAACGGCTCCGCGTCGACCGCCAACTCGAAGAGCCTTGACCCACGGGCCCGATCCGCTCTACCTCGCCGAAATGTTCGGGTTCGATGAGAAGACCGCGATGCGCTACGCGGACTCCGCACGATCTTTATTGGAACAGGCCGCTGAACAGCAACTTCGACGAAATCAGCTCGACCGGGACATCCCGTGAAGGGAATCATGGGTGGGTGACGCCGACTGAAGCAGCAGCAAGTGTCCTCCAGGATCATGCCGCCTTCTGGAGCATGGGAGACGCAGGGGCGAGCGACGTCGTCAATGCCGCCTGTGACGCGCTCGTCGCAGGGCTCGACAGCCCGGGCTTCGCATCCTGGCAGCCTGCACATGTGCTGAGGCGTACTACGACGTGCACGCGTTGCTCCCCGACGCACTCGAAGAGCTAAGCCTCACCTTTCTATCCAGTTGCCAGCGAAGCCGGCCAGGAAGCCGCCGCGCGAGCCCTGGCACGTCGCGTGCTCGCCGGCGCGTTGACACCTCGGGAGTTCACCTTCCGGATCCACCAGCGTCACGGACACGAGCTGGCCCTGACCGAACGGCTCGCCGAACTCGACGACGAGTACGACACCCTCGAATACGGCGACAGGACAGCGGCACAGGTCGGTGCAGAGGTCATGGCAGAAGCTCGCCGCCTCGCAGTGCAACGACCACGAACAACCCCCTTGAGGTGGGCCGGCGGCCCCGGCAGCAGATCTTCCTAACCCACCCGGCCGTCATGCCGAGAGGCTGGAAGAAACCCTCTATGGGATGGGCACCAGGTGAATGTTGACCTGCAGGCTGGTGCAGCGTCGGCGTGGTGGCGGTCGAGAACGTGAGCTCGACGGTCCACTCCGGCGGCGCAGGCCGGCTCCAGCGATAAACCATGTTCAGCTGATTGTCACTGCTTCGAGGTAAGCATCTCGTCTCCCCGGTGGATGCGGCATGCCCAGCGGCTAGCTTTCTGCAAGTGGGGGATCTCCTTGATCCTTTCCGCTCGTTGCCCACTCCTGCCTGTCTCCCGGTGGGCGCACCCGTGTGCCGGATCTCCCGTCGTGCAAGGAGAAACTCCTCCCGATGACCGTCGACAGCATCCCGGATGCTCAGACCACGCCTGACGCCCCGCCGCAGTCCCTGAGTACCGCCGCCGCCCGCAACCTCGCCACCACCACCAAGTCCGCCCCGCAGATGCAGGAGATCACCTCCCGCTGGCTGTTGCGGATGCTGCCCTGGGTCGAGGCCGAGGGCGGCACCTACCGGGTCAACCGGCGACTGCGTCACACCGTCGGTGATGGCCGCATCGAGGTCGTCCAGGAGGGCGCCACGGTCCGGGTGATTCCCCGAGAGCTCGGTGAGCTGGCCCTACTGCGTGGATTCCAGGACACGGACGTCCTCACGGCCCTCGCCGATCGCTGCACGCAGCGCGACTTCGCGGCGGGTGAAGTTCTCGTCGAGCGTGGCAGCCCCGCAGACCGGATCTACCTGATCGCCCATGGTCGAGTCGGTCAGACTACCCAGGGCAAGTACGGCGGAGAGCTTGCCATCGCGGTGCTCGCGGACGGCGGCCACTTCGGTGAGAATGCCTTGCTGGACTCCGGCGCCCGCCACGACTGCAAGGTCACCGCCGAGACCTCCGGTACCCTCCTCACCCTCTCCCGTGCCGACTTCGCCGCAGTCCAGGCCTCCGCGCCCCACCTTCAGGCCCACGTCGACGAGTTCAGCTCCCGCACACAGCAGCGGCAGAACAAGCACGGCGAGGCCGAGATCGCCCTGTCGGCCGGCCATGTCGGCGAGGCCGACCTGCCGGGCACTTTCGTCGACTATGAACTGCAGCCGCGCGAGTACGAACTCTCCGTCGCACAGACGGTTCTGCGGATCCACACCCGGGTCGCCGACCTCTACAACGGTCCGATGAACCAGACGGAGGAGCAACTCAGGCTCACCATCGAGGCGTTGCGCGAGCGTCAGGAACACGAGCTGATCAACAATCGCGAGTTCGGGCTGCTGCACAACGCCGACTTCAAGCAGCGCATCCAGCCCCGCTCCGGCCCCCCGACCCCGGACGACATGGACGACCTGCTCTGCCGCCGGCGCGGCACCAAGCTGTTCCTCGCCCACCCCAGGACCATCGCCGCCATCGGGCGCGGCTTCAACGCCTGCGGCCTCTACCCAGACCATGTCGACCTCGGCGGACAATCCGTTCCCGCCTGGCGCGGGGTGCCCATTCTGCCTTGCAACAAGATCCCGATCAGCAAGGAGCAGACCAGCTCCATCATCGCGATGCGCACCGGAGAGGAGAACCAGGGCGTCATCGGCCTGCGGCAGACCGAGCTTGTGGACGAGTACGAACCGGGCCTCTCCGTGCGGTTCATGGGCATCAACGAACAGGCGATCATCTCCTACCTCGTCAGCACCTACTACTCGGCCGCGGTGCTCCTGCCCGACGCCCTCGGCGTGATGGAGAACGTGCAGATCGCCCCCAGGCCGCGCTGAAGCCCTGATCGCGGCAGGTCCACGCCCTTCCACCCCCACGCACGACGAAGCGCCCGTCCCACCGCAGCAAGGAGCTGTTGATGCCCGACTCCGGGCCCCTGCGATCATCCCGCCCTGAGCAGCGGCCGACGCCGCCCACAGCTGTGCCGGACGCCCCCACGCCGCGGGCCCCCGATCTTCCGGTCACGCCGACCGTCTCTGACTTTTTTGCGGCACTGCATCCGCCGGTCACGATCCCCGACCCGTCACCGACGCCCGCCTCCGCGGTACGGGACACGCCTGACGCGACCCCGGCCGGCTCCGCCCTCCAGCGAATCCTGCGTGGACCGACCGGACCGGGAACATCCTCGATCTTCGTGGCCGCCAGGCACGAACCCCCGCTGCCAGTACCCCCGACCCCCGGCCCGCCCGCCGAGGGACGAGCCGTCCCTGGCCTGTACTGCCACCCCGTCCCGGAGCCCGACCCCGTACGCGTCGAGGAGGTGAGCAGTCGGATCAAGAGCTGGGCCGAGGACGAGGTCCAGCTCTATCCCGAGGAGTGGGAGGGGCAGTTCGACGGATTCTCCGTCGGCCGTTACATGGTCGTCTGCCACCCCGACGCCCCGACGATCGACCACCTGATGCTCGCCACACGGCTGATGGTCGCGGAGAACGCGGTGGACGACTGCTACTGCGAGGACCACGGCGGGTCGCCCGTCGGTCTCGGCGGGCGCCTCCTCCTGGCGCACACCGCGATCGACCACTTCCACACCACCGCGGAGTACGCGCCTGCGTGGCAGGAGTCGCTCACGTCGGACGTACCGCGCCGGGCGTACCGCAGCGCGATGGAGTACTTCGTCAGCGTGGCCACGCCCTCCCAGGCCGATCGCTACCGGCACGACATGGCCCGGCTGCACATGGGCTACCTCGCCGAGGCCGCCTGGGCACAGACAAGTTACGTGCCGGAGGTGTGGGAGTACCTGGCGATGCGCCAGTTCAACAACTTCCGGCCCTGCCCCACGATCACCGACACCGTCGGCGGTTACGAGCTGCCCGCGGACATGCACGCCCGCCCGGACATGCAACGGGTGATCGCTCTCGCCGGCAACGCGACCACCATCGTCAACGACCTCTACTCGTACACCAAGGAACTCGACAGTCCGGGCCGCCACCTGAACCTGCCGGTGGTGATCGCGGAACGCGAGCAGCTCTCCGAACGCGACGCCTATCTGAAGGCCGTTGAGGTCCACAACGAACTCCAGCACGCCTTCGAGGCCGCCGCGGCCGACCTCGCGAAGGCCTGCCCCCTGCCCCCCGTGCTGCGTTTCCTCAAGGGCGTGGCCGCCTGGGTCGACGGCAACCACGACTGGCACCGCACCAACACCTACCGCTACAACCTGCCCAACTTCTGGTAAGGAAACGGAAATTTCTGTGACCACTGAGACAACCTCCACCTCCACCGCCACCGCCACCGCCACCGCGAAGATCCCGGCCCCGGCGACGCCGTACCAGGAGGACATCGCCCGTTACTGGAACAACGAGGCACGGCCGGTCAACCTACGCCTCGGTGACGTGGACGGGCTCTACCATCACCACTACGGCATCGGCGCCGTGGACCACGCCACGCTCGGCGACCCGGCACACAGCGCGCACGGGAAGAAGCTCATCGCGGAGCTGCACCGGCTGGAGTCCGCACAGGCGGAGTTCCTCCTGGACCATCTCGGCCCCCTCGGGCCCGACGACACCCTCGTTGACGCCGGCTGCGGGCGGGGTGGGTCCATGGTCATGGCCCACCGCCGCTTCGGCTGCCGGGTCGAGGGCGTCACCCTGTCCGCCACCCAGGCCGACTTCGGCAACAAGCGCGCACGAGAACTGCGCATCGAGGACCACGTCCGCTCCCGCGTGTGCAACATGCTCGACACGCCCTTCGACAAGGGCAGCATCGCCGCCTCGTGGAACAACGAGTCGACCATGTACGTCGACCTCCACGACTTGTTCGCCGAGCACTCCCGCTTCCTGAGGGTGGGCGGCCGGTACGTGACGATCACTGGCTGCTGGAACCCCCGCTACGGCCAACCGTCGAAGTGGGTCTCGCAGATCAACGCCCACTTCGAGTGCAACATCCACTCCCGCCGAGAGTATCTGCGCGCCATGGCCGACAACCGGCTCGTGCCGCAGACCATCGTCGATCTCACCCCGGAGACTCTGCCCTACTGGGAACTGCGGGCCACGTCCTCGCTGGTAACGGGGATCGAGGAAGCCTTCATCGAGTCCTACAAGGATGGCTCCTTCCAGTACGTTCTGATCGCGGCCGACCGCGTGTGATGCTCACCTCGCGTGGCCGGGGACCGAAGCCCTCCCAGGCAACCCCGGCCACGCGAGGTGCGCTCTCTCGCAGCGCCATGTAGGAACGTCCTCGTGCTCCTCGGTGAGGATCTGCAGGGCGAAGTCGATGCTCGCGCGGGCGATGCCCCGGGGAAGCCGTACGTTGACGGCACGGCACGGAGCGGGAGCGCGGGCAGTCGCGGCGAACCCAGAGCGACTTGGTCCGTCTTCCGCAAGACCGCCCTGGCCGGACGGTCCTTCGCCAACCCCGACAAGATGAGCAGGCAGTGGTGGGTCGGCTGTCGCGGGCCCGTAAGGCGCCGCGGGACCTGGCTGCTTCCTGATACATCCCGTCAGCTCATGGGTGGCAGTCCGGGTTCCGGCAGCACCTGTAGGGAGTTCAGGGTGAAGGCCAGCAGATGGTAGTGGCCCACCAGCATCGGCAGCTCGATCAACTGGCGCTCCGTCAGGTGTTGGGCCAGCCCTTCCCACGTCGACTGGCCGATCCGGGCGCCGGAGTGCAACTCGTCCGTGGCCCGCAGCAGCAACGACTGCCGCTCCGTCCAACCCGGCGCGTCGGGACCCGCAGCGACCCGCGCCATGTCGTCCGATGACAGCCCGGCCTTCGCCGCGATCCTCACGTGCTGGCCCCACTCGTAGGGCGACTCGCAATTGCGCGCCACTCGGAGGATGACCAACTCGCGTTCAGCGAAGGGCAGCTCGCTGGCAAGCAGCAACTGGCTGCTGAAGGGCAGCCAGGCGGCGAACAACTCCGGATGACGAGCAAGCGTCGTAAACACATGTGCCTCACCGAGCGAAGACACTCCGAGGCCTAGTGAACCGATGTCGGCGGACAACGTCTCCCGCACGGATTCAGCCCATTCATCCGCGGGCTGCGGAGGAATGCGGGGCGCGGCGGGCGACAGCGGCGGCTCTGACACGCGGTCACGCTACGCCAAGGGCCGTCCGGCGGAAACGCCGACGACAAGCCATGTCGCCTGGAGACTTTAGGCCACGCGTCACCGACTTCGTAGTCGGGGGGCCTTGACCCAAGTCCGGATAATTAAAGGGCTTGCAGAGCATTAACCCGTAGCTTCCCGCTGGCCGACTCGTTGGCGTGGTATGGGCGCATCGGAGGGGCAACGGGCGGCGCTGGCAGCCAAGTTCGAGGCGATCTTTCCGCATCTCGACGAGCGGCAGCGGCGTCTGCTGATAGGAGCGGAAGCCCGGTCGATCGGCCATGGCGGGATCAGGCTGGTCGCCCGGGCTGCCGGGGTGCGGGAGGCCACGGTGTCGCTGGGTGCGGATGAACTGGAATCCGGCGAGGCCCCGTTGGGGCGGGTGCGCCGGGTGGGCGGAGGCCGCAAGCGGACGGTCGATCTGGACCTGGGACTTCGTCCGGCGCTGCTGGCCCTGGTCGAGCCGGATGTGCGGGGTGATCCGATGTCGCCGTTGCGGTGGACGACGAAGTCCACCCGTCATCTGGCCGCCGAACTCACCCGCCAGGGTCACCGGATATCCGCCGACACCGTCGCCGACGTGCTGCGCGAGGAAGGCTTCAGCCTCCAGGGGAACGCCAAGACCATCGAAGGCCGGCAGCACCCCGACCGGGACGGCCAGTTCCGCTACATCCGTCGAATCCATCCGCCGCTGGTGGAAGGGCCGCGGCAAGGAGGACTACCCGCAGGCCGGACGACTGCTGATCACCGCTGATGCGGGAGGTTCCAACGGATACCGGACCCGCGCCTGGAAGGCCGAACTCGCCGCCCTGGCCCTGGAGACGGGCCTGAACATCACCGTCTGTCACTTTCCTCCCGGCACTTCGAAGTGGAACCGAATCGAGCACCGGCTGTTCTCCCACATCACCATGAACTGGCGCGGCAGGCCCCTGACCAGCCACGAGGTCATCATGCAGTCCATCGCCGCGACCACCACCCGCACCGGCCTGAGAGTCCACGCGGAACTCGACACCACCGCCTATGAGACGGGGATCCGCATCGGTGACGGGCAGATGGAAGCCCTGCCCCTGACCCGCCACGACTTCCACGGCGACTGGAACTACTCCCTGGTGCGCCACGAGGCGCCACTTGATACCGGGTAGGGGTGGAAGACCCCTACCGCCGGCCTGTCGCAGCAGGCTGGTGAAGCTGAGGGCAGCCGATGCGTGGAGATGTACGCGGAGGTGGGAGCAGCCCTGACAACGACGGGACGCGCCGGTACTTCCAGACGACGCGGGTCCGGCAAGCAAGACGAGACGCCGTACGAGAGGAACCAGTGTCTGACGCCCCGTAAGAGTTCCACCGGCTCCAATCTGGAAGATGCGGGCCGGGTGCAGCGCACGCCACCTCCGGGTGGCGACTCCGAAGCCGACTTCAGGGTGTCGGTGGGGAGGCCACGTTGAAAGCCTGCGGCGTAGGCGTGGCGATGCTGTCGGGGTAGAGCTGGGCGGCTCGCTCGTCGACCGGTTGGTGGTGAACGTGGGAAGCGTCCTGGTGTCGCCCTTCCCGTCTGGCAGCCAGCCAGACGGAGGGCAAGGCCCGTCGTCGGTTGACGACTCCAGGACGTGGCGGAGGCCTCGTAGTAGTCCGAGCGTGTTAATGGCGCGCACATGGCGAAGGGGGCCAGCAAGTCAGCAGTCGAGGAACTGGAAGACCGGGAGGTCATCGGTGAATACCGACGCACTGGAGCACGCCACGTATGAGGCGGAGCTCCGGGTACTGGAGATCCATGCCAAGCTGCACCGTTGGGCCCGTGATGATCCTCATCGCAGGTTCGATGACCTCTTCAACCTCTGTGCCGATCCCGCGTTCTTGCTGGTCGCGTGGGATCGGGTGCGGGGTAACAAGGGTGCCAAGACTGCCGGGGTGGACGGCCGCACAGCGGCGTCCATTGCGGAGCGGACGGGTGTTGAGGAGTTCCTCGACGCACTACGAGGCTCGATCAAGGATCGTAGTTTCCGTCCGCGGCCGGTGCGGGAGCGGATGATTCCCAAGACAGGCGGCAAGCTGCGCCGCCTGGGGATCGCGACGATCGCCGACCGGGTGGTGCAGGCGTCCTTGAAGCTGGTGCTGGAGCCGATTTTCGAGGCGGATTTCCTCCCGTGCTCCTACGGGTTCCGTCCGAACCACCGGGCTCACGACGCGGTGGCCGAGGTCCGCCACTTCACGTCCCACGGGTATGAGTGGATCGTGGAGGGTGACATCAAAGTCTGCTTCGACGAGATTTCGCATCCGCCCCTGCTGGACCAGGTGCGGCTTCGGATCGGGGACAACCGCGTTCTTGACCTGGTGAAGGCGTTCCTCAAGGCGGGCATCCTCGGTGAGGATCGCGTGCTGCGAGAAACCAGCGCCGGAACCCCGCAGGGTTCGATCTTGTCGCCGTTGCTCAGCAACGTGGCCCTCTCCGTCCTGGACGAGTACGTAGCCCAGGGACCGGGAGGACCCGGAAGCAGCAAGCTGGGGCGGGAACAGCGTCGCCGTCAAGGTCTTCCCAACTACCGTATTTCCAGGTATGCGGACGACTGGTGCCTGATGGTCCACGGCACCGAAGGCGATGCCGAAGCCCTGCGCGAGGAGATCGCAGGGGTCTTGTCCACGATGGGCCTGCGCCTGTCCCCGGAGAAGACCCTGATCACCCACATCGATGAGGGACTGGACTTCCTCGGGTGGCACATCCAGCGCCACCCGAGGAACCAGCCGGTACTACTCAGGCTGAACTCGCAGCGTCGTCTTGGGTGGTGACGGCTCATGATCCTCGCGCTATTGCTGGATCATGAGGTATGCGGCAGCGGGCGGGTACACGCCCGAGGAACAGGCCCGTCGGGAACGGTTGCGGCTGGAGGTCGCCGAGCGGTTCGCGGCGGGTGAGTCGAGTGCGCGGATCGCGCGGGAGTTGCGGGTCACGAAGCGCTCGGTGGAGCGCTGGCGGGCGGCGTGGAAGCAGGGTGGAGCGGCGGCGCTGTACTCGGCGGGACCCGTGGCGCGGGAGCGGCTGAGCGAGCGGCAGTGGGAGAAGGTGGCTGCTCTGCTGGACGCCGGGCCCGGCGTGTGCGGCTTCGAGGACGATCAGCGCTGGACGCTGGCGCGGGTCGCCGACCTGATCGGCCGGACCTGCCATGTCAACTACACCCTGACCGGGGTGAGCAAGCTGCTTGACCGGCACGGTTACTCCTGGCAGGTCCCGGTGCGCCGCTCGGCGGCACGCGACGAGGAGGAGATCACACGCTGGCGGGAGGAGACCTGGCCCGAGGTGGAACCACCGCCGGCGAGCTCGGCGCCTACATCTGCTTCGCCGACGAGTCGGGGCAGGGGCTGAGCCCGCCGCGAGGCCGGACCTGGGCCAGGCGCGGGGCTCGCCCGCAGGTCACAGTGCACGTACGCAAGCGCGGGCGGGTCAACGCGCTCGGTGCGGCCTGCTACCGCCCCGGCGGCCACCGGCCGCGCTTCGCCTACCGGTTACACACCTGGCACGGCCGCAAGAACGAGAGCAAGAGCTTCACCCTGGACGAGTACCGCGCCTTCCTGACTGCGCTCCATCATCAACTGCACACCCCCGTCGTGCTGGTGTGGGACAACGTCTCCACGCACAAGACGCCGGAGTTCACCGCGTGGGCAGCGCGGCAGAAGTGGCTTCGGGTGTTCCACCTCCCCAGATACGCACCCGAGCTGAACGCCGTCGAGTGGATCTGGTCCTGGCTCAAACGAGGCATCGTCAACTTCCTGCTCGCCGGTATCGACGACCTCGAAGCGCTCGTCCGCAGTCGACTCAAGCAGATCCAGTACCGGCCCGACGCGATCACCGGCTGCCTCGCCGACACCGGACTGATCACGAAGCCGCCATGATCCATCACAGCGACGCTACGGGTTCAACCTGAGTACGTCTACACCTACTCCTCACGCAAAGCCCTCGCGGCTGTGATGGGCAAGGTCAAAACGGCGTGCCGGAAGATGGCCACGAACCAGCCGCTCGACACCCTGCTCATCCAGCTCAACCGGATGCTGCCGGGCTGGTGCGCCTACTTCCGACCCGGCGTGTCCAGCGCGACATTCCAATACCTGAGTGAACCGCCCCGTTTCGAATGGAGACTCGATTTCATGAAAGGATCGAGTCATGGCACGACCTTCCCGTTACCCGCTTGAGCTCCGCCGCCGTGCGGTGCGCATGGTCGCCGAGGTGCGCGACGACTACCCCAACGAGACGGCCGCTCTGCAGGCGGTCACGGACAAGCTCGGCATCGGCTCCCGGGAGACGCTGCGGAACTGGCTGAAGCAGCACGAGATCGATGCGGGGGTGCGTCCGGGGGCGACAACGGAGGAATCTGCCCAGCTCAGAGCGTTGAAGAAGGAGAACGCCGAGCTGAAGCGGGCGAACGAAATCCTGAAGGCGGCGGCGAGTTTCTTCGCGGCCGAGCTCGACCGGCCACACACACGCTCGTAGCGTTCATCGACGAGCACCGGGACCGCTTCGGCGGCGTCGAGCCGATCTGCAGAACCCTCACCGGGCACGACTGCAAGATCACCCCTTCTACCTACTACGCCCAGAAGAAACGCCTGGCCGTCCCGTCCACCCGTTTCGTGCGGGACGCCGAACTCAGGGAACTGATCCGCCAGGTCCACACCACCAACTACCGCGTCTACGGGGCAAGGAAGATCTGGCGGGAGCTGAACCGGCAGGGACATGCAGTGGCCCGCTGCACCGTCGAACGGCTGATGCGCGAGATGGGCATCAGCGGCGCCGTCCGCGGCAAGAGGGTCATCACCACGATCCCGGACCAGCAGGCCGATCGGGCACCGGACCGAGTGGACCGTGACTTCGTCGCCGCCGCACCGAACCGCTGCTGGGTCGCGGATTTCACGCACGTGGCGACCTGGGCCGGCGTCGTCTACGTCGCCTTCGTCGTGGACACCTTCTCCCGCCGGATCGTCGGCTGGTCCGCCGCGACGTCGAAGGAGACCCAGCTGGTCCTGGACGCTCTGGAGATGGCACTGTGGCAACGCAACCGCGATGAACGCCCCCATGTTCGGGGCGAGTTGATACATCACAGCGACGCGGGCAGCCAGTACACCAGTTTCAAGCTGGCCGAACACCTGGATGCGGCCGGCATCGCCGCCTCGATCGGCTCTGTCGGCGACGCATACGACAACGCCCTGATGGAGAGCACGATCGGCCTGTTCAAAACCGAGTTGATCAAGCCTCAACGGCCCTGGAAGACCCTCTCCGAGGTCGAGTTGGCCACCGCCGAGTGGATCGACTGGTACTGCCACCGGCGCCTGCACGGTGAGATAGGCCACGTGCCACCCGTCGAGTACGAGACCAACTACTACACGGAACTCACAAAACCCCAGGTCACAACCACAATCTGAGATCTCTACCGAACCCGGGGCGGTTCAGAGCTCGTACACATGGAGCCAGGTCATGAAATGGCTGCGCCGCAAACACCGCTGGATCACCTGGAAGGACCTCCGCCGCCGCTATTGCGGGGGAGGTTGGCGGCCAGTTGGAGAGGAACGGACGCTGTTCGACCCCGGAAAGGTGCGCACCACGCGCTACCGCTACCGGGGTGCGGCCATCCCTTCCCCCTGGCCGACCACGGCATGAGGACGATCATCGACAGCAAAGCGGGACTTGTGGAGCGCCCGGTGCCATGAGAGTGGCACGCCGGGTGCGGGAAGCGGCCCGAAGAAACGGCTCGATCGAAAGACGAGACCGCGCTTCGGGCCGACTTCACCGCCCCGAGGCATACACCCAGGTCAATGACGCCCCGGACCCCTTCGACCAGCCGAGCCCCGACCTCTCCTGGCTCTGCCACCCGGCACTGACCGGGCTGCCGCCGCAGGAGTGGGACACCCTCATCACCACGCTGACCATCCTCCACGAGGCTCAGCGCGAGACGCACCTGGACAAACGATGCGGCCACCGGCCACGCGCCAAGGGCGACGGCAACACCGGACGCCGCCCGATCCTCACCCTCGCCGACCGCCTCCTGGCCGCCGTCCTCCATTACCGGCACGGCCTGCCCCAGATCGCTATCGCCGCCCTGTTCAATGTCCGGCCCGAGACAGTCAACCGGCGCCTGAGGGACATCCGGGAACTGCTGGCAACCGCAGGCCACGACCTCCACCCCGCCGAACGCCAACTCGCCACCTTGAACGACCTGTTCAGCCTGGCACGCGAGGCAAGCATCATCACCACGCTAGAGATCAAGACTGCGAGTTAATGCTCTGCAAGCCCTAACGGATTCGTGCTGGTGGCAAGGGGGGTTATCGGGTGCCTTGGCTGGTGTAGGTGGCGGGTCCGGTTTTGCGGATGTGTCCGTGGCGTGCCCATCGGTCGAGTTGTCGGCGCAAGCAAAGCATCAGGCAGCAGACTCACCTTCACTGCCCTGTTGTGGTCCCGCGCATCCTTGGTCGGAGCGCATGATCAGACGAAGGCCGCTCCAGCGTCCGGCGAACTCCCAGGTGAACGGCCCAGTTCGAGGATTATTTCGACTCATCGATAGTCTGCGTCACATGACGCGCACTTGGATCTTGCCGATACTGCTTGTGCTCTGCGGCTCAGTCGTTGCGACCGCGCTGGTCTTCAGCGGGAGCCCCGGCGAAGCCGCAGCACTGCTGCTGGTGTTTGTGCTGCTCGCAGGAGTGAACTCGCCTCTGGTTTTCCCGAGATCAATCGGTGCGCTGGAGGCGCAACGCCGCAGCGCGGTCGACGGCCGGCCGGTCGTCTACTGGCGGTCGGGCTGCAAGTACTGCCTGCGAATGCGTATCCGGTTGGGCCGCAGTGCCCGCCAGTTGCATTGGGTCAACATCTGGCGAGACCCGGCTGGAGCGGCAGCTGTGAGGGCAGCCAACAGGGGAAATGAGAGCGTGCCGACCGTCGTCGTGGCGGGCCAGCCGCACACCAATCCCGATCCTGAATGGGTGCGCGAACAGCTTTCTCCTTCCGCGTGATCGGGAGCGCTGCCATCTTGCATTACGGCCCCCTGAGCGCGTCGGTGACCAGCGAGGTCCGCATATGGCCGGCGATCGACCAGCCCGCCAGGCGTCTCGAGAACAGGTCCAACACCGTTGCCAGGGACGCGCAGAGGAATAAGCCGTTCCATTGGACTGCCGATTCGTTGGTGTCATATGGGCATACCAGAGGGCACCCGTGAGGGGCGCTGTCACGTTGGCTGATGACGTGGGATGATCTCCGGGTTGATCATGCCGGAGGGGCGGTTGTGAAGAGCAGGTCGCCGTCGTACAAAGGGCACCGGTACCCGGTCGAGATCATCTCCCACTGCGTACGGCTGTACCACCGCTTCCCGCTCAGCTTCCGCGAAGTCGAAGAGCTCATGCTCGAGCGCGGTGTCGTCGTGTCCTACGAGACCGTCCGCCGCTGGTGTCTGAAGTTCGCGCAGACCTACGCCGGCGCACTGCGCCGTCGGCAGCCCCGGCCCGGCGACAAGTGGCATCTCGACGAGGTCTTCATCAAGATCAATGGCGAACGTCGGTACCTGTGGCGGGCCGTCGACCAGGACGGGACGGTGCTTGACATCCTCGTGCAGGACCGCCGCGACAAGGCCGCGGCCAGGCGCTTCTTCCGCCGCCTGCTCAAGAAGACGGGTGCGGTGCCCCGGGTGATCGTCACTGACAAGCTCCGCTCCTACGGTGCGGCCCACCGCGAGGTCATGCCCTCCGTCGAACACCGGCAGTCGAGGTACCTGAACAACCGCGCCGAGAACAGCCACCAGCCCACCAGACAGCGCGAACACGCGATGAAAGGCTTCCGGAGCACCGGCGGGGCCCAGCGGTTCCTCTCCGCGTTCAGCGGCATCTCACCCCACTTCCGCCCCCGCCGCCATCTGATGACCGCTCCCGACCACCGGGCCGAGATGGCCATCCGCTTCGCGATCTGGGACCAGGTAACCGGCGTCACCAGCCAGCCCGCTGCGGCCTGAACACATAACCGCAACCCGGCCCACCACACCCCGACCCACCTTCACCCGACGACGCACTCGATAAGTTGACAGCGCCCCTTCGAGGCTTCGACACTTCGAAGTTCAGCCGGTGGCCGTTCGTCTATGCGGGCATCACCCTGAAGCCGGAGAAACCCCTGGATCAGGTCGAACCCGTACACCATCTCCATGGACGCAACCGAGCCCTTCACGCACTGCCCGCCGCTCAGCCGTCAGGCCCCCACCCTCCGAATACCGCATAGCACCGGCATACCGCAGGGATCACTCATCGTCACCACCCGAAGCCAAACAGAAAAAGTCAGTAGTAGTGCTCTTTCCCGGGCTGCATGAGCCAGCTGATCGCACCGAGGACGAAACATGATTCCTGGACCGCTCGCGGACGCGGTCGTGGAGGGTCGAAGAACGCGTCAGCTGACCCGAAGACCGACCGCCAGCGTCAGTTCAAGGACCCGGTGTGGCGATGCGAGATCCGGAAACAGCTCCCGCAGCTGCGACATCCGGTACCGGACTGTCTGGGGATGGACGAACAACGCCGCCGCCACCTCGTCCCGTCTGCCCTGGTGCAGCAGCCACGCCCGCAACGTCTCCTCCAGTCGCCGTGCGGTTGCGACAGGCAAGGTCCGCAACGGTGCGAGGGCTCGGGCACGCAGGTCTGCGAACGCGTCCACGTCGGCGCTCAGCACCAGCTCTGGCAGGTGGTCCTCGGTGTCGCGAATATCAGAGGAGAGGGAGCGCGCGCGTACGGCTCGTGCGTACGAGGCGGACGCACGAGTCCACGGCCGGGCCGGGCCGACCACGGCGGTGCGGTCGGTCAGCTGCCGCAAGAGATGTGATCGGTCGGCGTCGGGGACGAGCAGCACACCGGTGGCGTCCGGTAGATCGTCGAGGACGAGGGTGCTCGGGTCGAGCGCGCGGTAGGCAGGCCGGGCCTGGGCGGCGGGCAGCAGGACCGCGGTCAGCGAAACCGGAGGCTGCCACCCGGCCCGTTGAACAGAGGCCAGCAGCACGTCCGGGCTCGCACCGGCGAGGAGGTCGCGGGCCAGATGTTCCAGATGGCGCTCCTGGTCCCTGCCCCGGGCGGCCAGTTCGTCGGCGTGGCCCGCGGCGCTCGCGGCGGAGAGCTCATCGATGTAGGCGAAGGTCAGCTCCGCGAACTTGGCGACCTCCGCGGCGGGCAGACCTGCGGGTACGGCACCCGCCGCCAGGCACCGCCAGGCCACACGGGCCCCGACGCGGTAGGCGCTGAGCAGGGCGTCCATCGAACGCCCGTCGCGCACCTCGCCGCGGCCCAGCTCGTAGGCTGCGTCACCGGCGTCGCCGCCCGTGGCGTTCCCGCTCGCGAGGTCCAGATAGTGCCCCAGGGCGGTGCGGACAGCTCGGCGGATGGTGGCGCCCATGCGGCCCGAAAGAGCGTTGGCGTAGGAAGGGACCTCGTCGATGATCGCCTCGACGACCTCGTCGGCCGTGCTCCTCAGCGCGGCCCGAAGTACGGTGACCGTCGTCTCATCCAAGGCCAGTTCACCGGCCCTCCGCATTGCATAGCTCACTTTTTGTTCCCTGCGAACAATTCAGCCGACCAGATTTACGTCCTGCGGTCAGGACTTTACCCCCCGAGGCGCAGCAAGCTGGAGTCATGACGAGTACAGCCCTCCGCAGCAGGGCGTGGAAACTGCTGGAGATGGTCACGACGCCGCTGCTGCCGTCGGACTACCTCGACCTGGTCAGCCCGCTGCGTGCGGGCGCTGACCTACGTGGGCGCATCGAGGCCGTGCACCCCGAGACGGGTGACGCCGCGACCATCGTGATCAGGCCGGGACGGGGCTGGCGCGGCCACACAGCCGGTCAGTACGTGCGGATCGGGGTCGACGTCGACGG
The DNA here is from genome assembly GCF_041435215.1 of Streptomyces sp. NBC_01314. Taxonomy (NCBI): domain Bacteria; kingdom Bacillati; phylum Actinomycetota; class Actinomycetes; order Kitasatosporales; family Streptomycetaceae; genus Streptomyces; species Streptomyces sp. NBC_01314. Next base: position 159,359 of record NZ_CP108394.1, read on the forward strand.
GGTGCGCCTGTGGCGTGCCTACTCCCTCACCTCGCCGACACACCGCCAGGACGGCCGCGTCACGATCACCGTGAAGGCGATCCCGGACGGCAAGGTCAGCAACCACCTGGTCCGCAGGGCCAAACCAGGCACGCTGATCCAGCTCGACCAGCCGACCGGTGACTTCGTGCTGCCGCAGGCCAAGCCCGCCAAGGTGCTCTACCTGACGGCCGGCAGCGGCATCACGCCCGTGATGGGCATGCTGCGCGACACCGAGTTCGACGACGTCGTCATGGTCCACTGCGCGCCACAGCCGCACGACGTGATCTTCCGCAACGAACTGCACGACCTGGTCGCGGACAAGAAGCTGCGGCTCACCGAGGTGCACACCGACACAGACGGCATGCTCGACATCGCCCGTCTCGACGAACTCGTGCCCGACTGGGCCGATCGCGAGACCTGGGCTTGCGGGCCCGCGGGCCTGCTCGACGCCGCCGAAGAGCACTGGAGCGAGCACGGCGTCCAAGAGCGCCTGCACACCGAACGCTTCCGCCCCAGCATCGTCGTCGCCGGCGACGGCGGCGAGGTCACGTTCAGCGCCACCGGCAAGACCGTCGACGCGGACGGCGCCACGCCGTTGCTGGACATCGGCGAGGAGGCCGGCGTGCTCATGCCCTCCGGGTGCCGCATGGGCATCTGCTTCGGCTGCGTCTCGCCGCTCAAGGCGGGCGCCGTCCGCGATCTGCGCACCGGCGAGATCACCGAGGCCGAGCCGGGCGTCCTCATCCAGACCTGTGTGTCCGCCGCGGCGGGCCCCTGCGACATCGAACGGTAGGAGCACCGTGACCGCCACCGACCCCACCGCCCACCTGAGCGCGAAACAGATCGAGGAGCTCGGCCGCGAGCTGGACGCGATCCGCGACGAGGTGATCGCCGGCCGCGGCGAGAAAGACGCCGCCTACATCCGTAAGGTCATCTCGGCGCAGCGCAAGCTCGAGCTGGTCAGCAGGGGCGTGCTGCTGTTCTCGATCTTCCCGCCCGCGTGGCTGATCGGCACCGCCGGGCTGTCCGTGGCGAAGATCATGGACAACATGGAGATCGGCCACAACATCCTGCACGGCCAGTGGGACTGGATGCGCGACCCGAAGATCCACTCCACCACCTGGGAATGGGATCACGCCTCGCCGTCCGAGCAGTGGAAGCACTCGCACAACGAGCTGCACCACACGTACACCAATGTGATCGGCAAGGACAACGACCTCGGCTACGGCATCATGCGCGTCGACGAGGACCAGAGGTGGCACCCCTTCCACCTCGGCCAGCCGCTGTGGAACTTCCTCAACGCCTGCTTCTTCGAATACGGCATCGCCGCGTACGACCTGGAGCTCGCCAAGAACCTCCAGAAGCGCCGCCGCAAGAACCCCGAGTTCCGCGCGCGGGCCAAGGCCGTGGGCCGCAAGATCCGCAAGCAGGTGCTCAAGGACTACGTCATCCACCCGCTGCTGTCGGGCCCGTCGTTCTTCACCACGCTCGCCGCCACGTTCACCGCGAACCTGGTCCGCAACATCTGGACCCACTCGGTGATCATGTGCGGGCACTTCCCCGAGGGCGTGCAGGTCTTCGAGCGCCGGTCGATCAAGGGCGAGACGCGCGGCCAGTGGTACCTGCGCCAGATGATGGGCTCGGCGAACATCAGCGGCAGCAAGGCCATGCACTTCATGACCGGCAACCTCTCGCACCAGATCGAGCACCACCTGTTCCCGGACCTGCCGAGCAACCGGTACGCCGAGGTCGCGGTGAAGGTGCGCGCGCTGTTCGAGAAGTACGAGCTGGAGTACGTCACCGGGCCGCTGCCCAAGCAGGTGTTCTCCGCGTGGCACAAGGTCTTCCGGCTCTCGCTGCCGAACAAGAAGCCCGCGGTCAAAACGCCGGACCGCGAGCAGGAGCTCGCCACGGCCTGATTCCCGGTATTGATTCAGATCTTTCGGCCGTACCGGCGGCACCGCCGGTTTCGGTGAGATCCGTTGGAAGCGCCCCGAGTATGTCGCCGATCTGGCCGACGAGGCATGTGAGACCGCCTATGCCTTGGTCCGCGCGTACAACATTCCCGGTCGCCGCTCGGCGACCACCTCAACGGTGAGTCCCACAGGACGTGACCAGGCGTACTCAAGTCGTTCTCAGATCCTCCGGATCCAGTGTCTCGTGTGTCCAGGATCAAGGGGCAAGGCCCAAGGCCGGGTAGTTAACGTTTTCGCAGGTCACGCAAGGGGTGTTGGGGTCCATGCCGTGGCGGCGTAGAGGCCGGGGCCGAGTTTGTGGATGAGGCCGGTCTCGGCCCATCTGGAGAGCTGCCGATACATGCTCTCCATGGTGATGTCGCCGAAGTGAGAAGCGATGTCGCGGGGGCGCCAGAGGCGGGTGGGGTCCTCCTCGAGCAGGCCAAGGATCCGGTGACGGCGGCGGTCGGCGGGGGCGGTGTTCCGGTCGTCGCGGGAGATGGCGGGGAGCTGAGGGTGCGGTTCGTGAGGTTCGAGGACGCTGATGTCGAGGCCGGTGATGGTGCGGCTGGTGTCGGGCCTGCCGTCGTCATGGCGGGTGCTGTAACGGGACATCGGTGACTTGACCTTGCGGGTGCTGACCCGCTGCCGTCGGGGCGGCAGGAGACGGGCCAGGATCCGGTGCCCGATCAGTCCTACGCGACCGACATCGGCGGGGTCGGTGATGACGGCGGCGGCCTGGACGACCTGGTCGCGGGCGGTCTGGAGGGCGATGGTGAAACAGCAGCGGTCCGGATCGGTGCCAGGCAGCGATTCGGCAGCCTCGACCATCATGGTGCGTAGGGCCTGGTAGAGGGTGAGCAGGGCCCACATCTCCTGTTCGACGCCGGCCCGGTCGCCCGAGCGCAGGACACGCCCGTTCATGAGCGTGTGGCGGAGCGCGTAGTACGCAGATTCGTGTACCCACCGCTGGTGGTAGAGGCCCACCAGCACGGCCGCCGGGTAGCGGCCGGCGTCGGTCAAGGTGGTGACCAGCCGGTAGGAGCCGGTGAAGACGGTGCCGTCCGCGCAGGTCACCGTGATGTTCGCGTCGATCACACGTACCTTCTCGGCGGCGATCACCGACAGGTATGAGCCGTCGGCGAGACGGGTGAGAACGGGGGTACGCCGGTTGCTGCGGAGTCGACCCAGGAACTGGGCGCGGGTCGCGGTGACGGAGGCGAGGAAGCCGTTGCCGTCGAAGCCCTTGTCCCACAGGACGAGCATGTCCGGCCGCAGCAGATGCAGCAGGCGCGAGGCATAGCTGGTCTCGCCCTCGGTGGTGGGCCCGAACACCGCGCCGAGCAAGGCTCGTGTGCCGGTCTCGACCAGCGTCATCAACTCCAGTGTGGGATAGCCGTGATGGGAGGTTTGCCCCAGCCAGGCCCTGTTTCGCCAGGAGTCGGGGACCTTCTGGGAACTGCAGCCGTCGAATGACACAGTCCGGTACGGCCCGAACCGCACACCGGGTGTCGTCGGCCGGGCCAAAGGCCCGCGAGAACCTCGAATAACGCGCGCACCGGCGCGCTGCCCAGTCGTCGGCGCAGATCACGCAGGGCCTTCGGCGTCGGGGAGGCCACCGGCACGTCGGCCAGCCCGGCCGTCAGCTTGTCCCAGACCAGCCGGTAGCCGACTTCAGGGAACAGACACATCGCGAGCAGGAAGTAGATCCCGACCCGCGAAGGAAGATCACGCAGTCGTCTCTGCACCGAGCGGGTCTCCGCCAGGACCGCGTCGACCAGCTCGAACGGCACGACGGCCGTCAGCTCGCCCAGATGCCCGGGCGCGAACCGGCCCGCGGCCACTGTGACCGTACGGGTGATGGCCATCACCGGGGCCGGCAGGACATGATGAAACGGCAACGGAGCTCCTCAAGTACAAGCTGTCTTGGACGACTGCCTGTACCAACGAACTCCGTTGTTCTGCGTCGGAAATCCTTCAACTGGCTTGCGTGACCTGCGAAAACGTTAACTACCCGGCCTTGGGGCAAGGCCGGGTCCGCGCGTCACCGCCGAGCTGAAGGAGGCCGGGACGCCGGTCAATCACAAGCGGGTCGAGCGCGTCATGCGCAAGTTCCACATCGTCGGGCTGCACTTGCGCAAGAAGGTCCGCACCACCATTCCCGAGCCGTCGGCGACACCGGTGCCGGACCTGCTCCAGCGGGACTTTGCTGCCCAGGAGCCGAACACCAAGTACGTGGACGACATCACCTACCTCCCGATCGGCAACGGCCAATTCCTTTATCTGGGACGCGCAGAGAATCAACACGCTGCTTTGACCGCTGGGTTGCTTCGATTGCGGTGCTGCGCGACGAGTACGCGGAGGGCGGTGATGGACGTCGGCTGGACTTCGGCCGGCTCGAGTGGGCGACCGAGGAGAACGAGGAGCTCACGGGCTTGGCGGATGCGCTGGCCGATCGTGTCGCATCGGACGTGGAAGTGCTCGGCAATCGCGGTCCTGGGCAGTCCGAGTCGATCCTGCAAGAAGGCGGCCAGGATCCGATCGACGAGGGTGAGCGTGGGAGGCCGGCCCGCGCCGGGTGCCTTCGTGCGCTCGCGCCCTCGACGTCGCCGCAGGCGCGCTTCGCGCTGGTCCTGGTTCAGGGCACCGAGCGCCCGTACCAGCGCGGCCCACTCAGCGGGTTCCAGTCCGGTGACCGCGGGGTGGCACAGCCAGGCGTGCTCGGGACTGGCCTGGTCGAACGGCGTTGCCGCAGGGGTGATGACCTGGGCGAATGCCTGCGGCAGCAGCGTGTAGTTCCAGGCCCCGTGCCAGTCGTGGCCCCGCAGCGGCAGCGCTTCCAACTGGGCGTCACTGACCCGCACGCCGACGGGGTATTCGCCTGTGTCCAGTTCGGCCAGGACTTTCAGTCCGGTGCGCGTGGTGGTCGCAGCGATGGTGTTCACCACTACCTCGTGGCTGGTCAGAGGTCTGCCGCGCCAGTTCATGGTGATGTGCGCGAAGAGACGGTGCTCGATCCGGTTCCACTTCGAAGTTCCGGGAGGAAAGTGACAGACCGTGATCTCCAGCCCGGTCTCGACTGCCAGTTCCGCGAGTCGGGCCTTCCATGTGCGGCTGCGGTAGCCGTTGGACCCACCCGCATCGGCCGTGATCAGGAGGCGTTGCGAGTGCGGATAGGCGTCCCGGCCGACGGCTTCCCACCAACGGCGGATCGAGGCAACTGCGAACGCGGCGGTGTTGTGGTCACAGCCCACACTGACCCAGCCGGTGTTCGCGGCCAGGTCGTAGATACCGTAGGGGATGACCTGGCCCGCGCCGCCGTACTCCAGGAAGTCGTGTGAGCGGACCTTGATCGGCTCCCCCTTGCGCTGCCAATCCCGGCCGGCCATGTCGTACCGGCCAACCTTGTCGGGTAGGTGCGGCGCATTGCTGCGCCGCACCCCCCTCAGAACCGTGCGTGCCCGTCGTCCGAGCACACGGCTCAAGCAGGCCCCGGAGGACTGCTGGCAGGTTGCAGTGCTGTCCGACTGCCGGTGCTGGCACCGCGCCAGCGATGGCAGTGGGTGTGAATCAGGCGGAGGTAGGCGGCGCTGTCCGGTGCACTGCGGCCCGGATCGGCGGTGATCGCGTTCTTGCGGACCGCCTGTCGGGTCACCTTGAGCCACTGCTCCCATTCCGATGGGCTCTGCGGCTCGCGGTCGGCGTGCAGGAGGAACCCGTTGCAGAGCGGACAGCGGCCGTGCTGCTTCTGCAGCAGTCGCAGCCCGGTCACGCTCAGCGGGGGTTTCCGCTTGCTCCGTCGTGCAGCCCAGTACTCGCTCAGAGCCGGGTCGTCGACCGACGCCCGACCCGGAACCATCTGGTGCCGGACAATCTTGGTCCAGGCGAACTTGGTGAGATAGGCCCCGGACTCCCGGTCACCGAACACCCACCGGTCCTGCCTGGACCGGTTGAACCGACCGAAATATCGGGACGCCACCCAGTGCTTCGACTTCTTCGGGTGGCTGTGCTTGGCCCACTTGTAGGTGAGCTTCCACATGTGGAAGTCCAAGGAGGCGAACGCCTCGCTGGACACCACACCCCGGTAGTAGGCGGCCCAGCCCCGGATGATCGGGTTGAGTTTGGCGATCACCGCTGCGGCGTTGACCCCTCGCAGGTTCACCACCTCGGCGGAGAGCCGGTCCCGCATCCGTTGCAGGGCAGCCCTGCTCGGCTTGATCAGCAGCGTGCCGCGATAGCGACGGACGTTGAACCCCAGGAAGTCGTAGCCGTCATCGAGGTGCGCTGTGCGCGTCTTGTCCTCGTTGAAGACCAGCCCCCCAGGCGCCAGCCACGCGGCGAGCCGAGCCTGGACCTGTTCGGCCTCGTCACGGCTGTGACAGAGAGCCACCAGATCATCGGCGTACCTGATCAAAATCGGCGAGCCCGCCTCGGTCTCCCCGGCATGAGCACCGGTCTGCCGATAGCGGACCCCAGCCGCCTCCTCCATCCCGTGAAGGGCCACGTTCATCAAGAGCGGTGAAACGATCCCGCCTTGCGGGGTCCCCTCCACCGTCGGGGCGAATCTCCCCTGGTCGACCACCCCGGCCTTGAGCCACTGCTCGATCAGGCCCCGGGCGGGGAACTGTCCGAGCAGGCCCAGAAGCCGGTCATGGTCGATCCGGTCGAATGCCGCCGTCAGGTCGGCGTCCAGCACCCACTGCCGCTTGGGGGCCTTGCCCTTCGCGGCCTGGAAGATGGCCTGGATCGCGTCGTGACAACCACGGCCGGGCCGAAATCCATAGGATCGCGGCTCGAACCGTGCCTCCCACTCGGGTTCGAGTGCACCAAGGACCGCAGCTTGAAGACAGCGGTCCAAGATCACGGGAATTCCTAGTGGCCTTTGACGTCCGCCTGCCTTCGGTATGAACACTCTCCTGACGGGGCGGGCCTTCCACGGAGCGGCCTTGCGCTGCATCCAGTCGGCCAGTTCGGCCTTGCCCCGGGGCAGCAGCACGACCATCCCGTCGATGCCCGCCGTCTTGCGGCCAGCGTTGACCTCCGTGACCCGCCGCACGCTCATGAGCGTGTTGGAGCGGGAGCGGAGCATCAACTTCTGCAGATTGCGGACCCGTTTGAGGTCCCCTGCCTGCGACGCCGTGAAGATCCTCTGCCTCAGCCGCCGTACTTCCCCCTCCGCCGCCTGCCAGTCGATCGACAGCCAGCCGGTGGGGTCGTCCTCCGGTCCGTTCACCGCAGCCCGGTGGACCACTGCGGAGTCCGCCGTGGGTACCGGTGTCGCCATGGTGTCCAACTTGTCCTTCGGTTAAAGCGTTGATGGTCATCGGGTCCTCACAGGCCCACCTGATCCACGTCAGCACCCTTTCGGGTCCGGACAGTGCCCGTATCCGGCCAGTTGTGCGGGACGGCCAGCGGAGGCGCTGGCCACCAGTCCCGGTTTCCTGTCGCCTTTCGGCTGCCGGCCTTGGCTTCTTGGATCATCCTGTGCCCGCTGGGGAGTTGGGCCTTCCTTACGGTCGGCTGACCGGAGACGCTGTCTCCGGACCCCATCGGGGTTACCACGTTCCACGCGAGCGAGATGCGACCGGGTTGGGTGCCCCCTTTACTCCGGGACGGCGATGCTCTCCCGGCTGGCAAAGAATCCCCAACCGGCGCCTGCCGCTTCTCAGCGGCCAGTCCTGCACCCCGCTGGAACATCCCATCTGCGGAGCCAAAGATCACGAAGCATCATCAGGGGTTCAGTCGCCTTCACCCGTCCGGTCTTCCCCTTGCCTGTGGCCTACGGATGGAACGCAGGCCCTTGGGCTTTTCCCCCGAGCTCCGCACCGAGCCGTTACCGGCAACGCACGTCGGGGTGGGGACTGGCCTTGAGCACTGGCCAGGAACTACGCTGCCGACGTCACTCGTCGGGCCTCTGACCAGCGCATTCACTCATCTCGTGCAGCATCGTGTCGCACCTCTTTCTTCTTCGCGTCCACGCTGATCACCGGGTCCCCGCTCGTCTGCTGGGCCTTGACCTGGTCGTTGATGTAGCGGAACTGCGCATCTCGGTCCGGGTGGTCCGCACCTTCCAGGACTCGGGAATTGCCCTGCAGACTGAAGCCCTCCTCGCGCAGCAGATTGCCCACCGTGTCCGCACCCACGCGGTGGCCCTGCCGGGTCAGCTCCGCAGCCAGGTGCCGGGTCGACTTGGTAGTCCACCGGAGAGGCGTCATCGGATCGCCCCGCAGGTCGGGCTCGACCAGGGCGAGCAGGGCTGGACGCATACCCGGATCAATGTCAGCGGCACGCTTGCGTCCTCCTCCAGGCCGTCGAACGCGCCCCAGCAGGGGTATGCCACGGTCCAGTTCGGCCGCTCCCCGCGAGACCGTTCCCTCGCGCACACCTGCGGCTTGCGCAACCGCCCGGACCCCGCCATGCCCAAGCGAGCGGGCCTCGGCGCCAAGCACCAACCGCCGTTGGCGCTCGTCCAAGTGCGGAAACACCGCCTTGAACTTTGCCGCCAGCACCTCACGGGGCGCTGTCAACTTATCGAGTGCGTCGTCGGGTGAAGGTGGGTCGGGGTGTGGTGGGCCGGGTTGCGGTTATGTGTTCAGGCCGCAGCGGGCTGGCTGGTGACGCCGGTTACCTGGTCCCAGATCGCGAAGCGGATGGCCATCTCGGCCCGGTGGTCGGGAGCGGTCATCAGATGGCGGCGGGGGCGGAAGTGGGGTGAGATGCCGCTGAACGCGGAGAGGAACCGCTGGGCCCCGCCGGTGCTCCGGAAGCCTTTCATCGCGTGTTCGCGCTGTCTGGTGGGCTGGTGGCTGTTCTCGGCGCGGTTGTTCAGGTACCTCGACTGCCGGTGTTCGACGGAGGGCATGACCTCGCGGTGGGCCGCACCGTAGGAGCGGAGCTTGTCAGTGACGATCACCCGGGGCACCGCACCCGTCTTCTTGAGCAGGCGGCGGAAGAAGCGCCTGGCCGCGGCCTTGTCGCGGCGGTCCTGCACGAGGATGTCAAGCACCGTCCCGTCCTGGTCGACGGCCCGCCACAGGTACCGACGTTCGCCATTGATCTTGATGAAGACCTCGTCGAGATGCCACTTGTCGCCGGGCCGGGGCTGCCGACGGCGCAGTGCGCCGGCGTAGGTCTGCGCGAACTTCAGACACCAGCGGCGGACGGTCTCGTAGGACACGACGACACCGCGCTCGAGCATGAGCTCTTCGACTTCGCGGAAGCTGAGCGGGAAGCGGTGGTACAGCCGTACGCAGTGGGAGATGATCTCGACCGGGTACCGGTGCCCTTTGTACGACGGCGACCTGCTCTTCACAACCGCCCCTCCGGCATGATCAACCCGGAGATCATCCCACGTCATCAGCCAACGTGACAGCGCCGGACGGCAAGGTCGTCGTCGTCACCGGAGCCGCGCGCGGGCAGGGCGCGGCCGAGGTCGAGGCGCTGGCCCGGGCGGGGGCGGTGGTCGTCGCCACCGATGTGACCGAGGCTCCGGGCTGTCTGCGTCTGGACGTCACCGAGGCGGCGGAGTGGGCGGCGCTCGCGGAAGGGCTGCGACGCCAGTACGGAGAGGTCCACGGCCTGGTCAACAACGCCGGCATCACCTGGCGCGCGCGGCTCCACGAGGTCACGCCCGAGGACTTCGCCCGCGTCCACGCGGTCAACGTCACCGGCCCGCTGTTGGGCATCCAGCACCTGGCGCCGTTGATGCCGCCGGGCTCGTCGATCGTCAACGTCGGCTCGGCCGCCGGGCTCACCGGGCACTACCCGGTCGCGTACACGGCCAGCAAGTGGGCGCTGCGCGGCCTGTCGAAGGCGGCCTGTGTCGAGCTGGGCCCGCGGGGCATCCGCGTGAACACCGTCCATCCCGGCTTCATCGAGACCGAGATGACCGCCTCCGCCGCGCCCGCCTTCCGCGAGGCGAACATCCGCGAGACGCCGCTGGCCCGCACCGGCACCGTCGACGAGATCACCCCGCTGGTGGTCTTCCTCCTCTCCGACGACGCCTCCTTCATCACCGGCGTCGAGATCCCCGTCGACGGCGGCTTCACCGCACACGGCGGCGCCAAGTCCATCTCCGACGCCCTGCGGTCGGCTTCCGACTGACCTCCGACTGACCTCCGATTGAAAGGACCCATACGTGAACAAGGTCAGCGCGAGCGCCGCCGCGGCGGTCGCCGACATCCTCGACGGGGCCTCGCTGGCAGTCGGCGGCTTCGGCCTGTCCGGCATCCCGGCCACCCTCATCGACGCCCTGCACGCCCAGGGCGCCACCGGCCTGAAGGTCGTCTCCAACAACTGCGGCATCGACGGCCAGGGGCTGGGCGTTCTCCTCGCCGAGGGCCGCATCAGCCGCGTGACGGGTAGCTACGTCGGGGAGAACAAGGAGTTCGCCCGCCAGTACCTCAGCGGTGAACTGGAGGTCGAGCTCGTCCCGCAGGGCACCCTCGCCGAGCGGCTGCGAGCCGGCGGCGCCGGCATCCCGGCCTTCTACACCCCGGCGGGCGTGGGCACACAGGTCGCCGACGGCGGTCTGCCCTGGCGCTACGCGGCCGACGGCAGCATCGCCGTCGCCTCCCCGGCGAAGGAGTCCCGCACCTTCGGCGGTCGCGACCACATCCTCGAACACGGCATCACCACCGACTACGCCCTCGTCCGCGCCTGGCGCGGCGACACCCACGGCAACCTGGTCTTCAACAAGGCCGCCGCCAACTTCAACCCGCTGGCCGCAATGGCCGGTCGCATCACCGTGGCTGAGGTCGAGGAGCTCGTCGAGCCCGGAGCCCTCGGCCCCGACGCGATTCACGTCCCCGGCATCTTCGTGCGGCGGGTCGTGGCCCTCACCCCTGCCCAGGCCGCCGACAAGCGCATAGAGCACCTTCGAATTTCCGCGTCTTCGACACGAGGGACCGTACTCGCATGAGCTGGACTCGCGGCCAGATGGCCGCCCGCGCCGCCGCCGAGCTGACCGACGGCAGTTATGTCAACCTCGGCATCGGCCTGCCCACCCTCGTCCCGGGCCACCTTCCGCCGGGAGTTCACGTCGTCCTGCACTCCGAGAACGGCATCCTCGGCACCGGTCCGTACCCCCGCGAGCACGAGGTCGACCCCGACCTCATCAACGCAGGCAAGGAAACCGTCACGGTCCTCCCTGGCGCCTCCTTTTTCGACTCCGCGCTCTCCTTCGGCATGATCCGCGGCGGCCACATCGACACCGCCGTCCTCGGCGCCATGCAGGTCTCCGCCACCGGCGACCTCGCCAACTGGATGATCCCCAGCAAGATGGTCAAGGGCATGGGCGGCGCCATGGACCTCGTCCACGGCGCCCAGCGCGTCATCGTCCTCATGGAACACACCGCCAAGGACGGCAGCCCCAAGATCCTCGACGAGTGCACTCTGCCCCTCACCGGCAAGGCCTGCGTCCACCGCGTCATCACCGACCTCGGCGTCATGGACGTCACCGACAATGGCCTGCTCCTCGTCGAGACCGCCCCCGGCGTCACGGCCGAGGCCATCACAGCGGTCACTGCCGCGAAGCTGCACACCGCCACCTGAGGCACGCCGGCCTGGCCGCGGCGCACAGCCAGGCCGGTAACAGGTCTTCGTCGAGGATGTGTAAGCCCATCAGATCCAGTCGCTCCCGCATTTGCGCACGTACGCGGCCCGGTCGGAGGGGGCGAGGAGCCGCCGGGGGGGATCACCCCCGCCGTGTCACGGTCTCGGAGAGGTAGGAGCAGCGGCCGTCCAGGGGGATGGTGTCGCCGGTGACTTCGAAGCGGGACATCGGGCAGGCATCCGGTTCCACGCGCTTGAAGTCGTCGGCCACGAGCCCCTGACTGTTTCACGAGGGTGCTTCAGCCTTCCAGGCGCTTGCAACAACTCATGAGGTCCGCGCATGGGACCGGGTCCACCCCGGCTCACCCATCGCTCGGCCTGGATCGACCTGGACGGCGAACTCTCCCTGATCGAGGGCACGTTGATCCGGCTCAAGGTCGACCACCTTCCCGGAGACCGTGACGTGCCACCGGTCTGGCTGTGGTCCTCCGCGACCGGCGCCACCCCGGACGACGTCGACTTTCACGTGGCGAACATGTCCGGCACGCAAAGTGCCTGGTCACGCTAACTTCTCGCGAGAGGCAGTCGGAAAATTGGAGCTCACCAGCCGCTGTCAACTCACGTGCGCCTCGCACTGCTACGCCGAGGCCGGCCCGACGAAGGGCCACGGCACCATGACCGGCGAGGACTGGCGGCGCGTCATCGACCAGGCCGCCGACCTCGACGTGAAGACCGTGCAGTTCATCGGCGGTTGTCGCCGCAGAGACCGTGTCCCATGCAGGTCGTGTCGCTTTAGGAGGCGGCGGTTGCTCCGGCCCGTGTCCCGTTGAAACGGTCCATTGTGTCGCTTTCCATTGCAACGATCACCGTATCAGGTGACGAAGGTCACTCCTGATGGCCTGTCGGTGGATGGGCTGGGTAGGCCGCCCCGCGCGTCGGGGGCACGGACACAGGGGCGGCTGGCTCAACCTCTCGTCGTGGAGGGCGCCGACCGCTGGACAGGCGGCATCGGTGACCCCTGGCCTGCAGCTGGCTGACCTCGGCTGTGTTGCGGAAGAGGAACCGGAAGTCGACGTGCTGGTGGTCCGGCTCGCCCTTGGCCGCGTTGACGGGGATGAGGTGAATGCCGAAATGGCGGGGGCCGTCGCCCACCGGGATGACGGCGTCGGCAGGGGTGCCGGTCTCCTCGGCAAGCTCGTGAACGTTCGCTGACCCGTGGCTGGGGCCGCTCACCGTATGTCCGCGGCGAGACTGTATTCCGGCAGTGCGATGTCCCCGGCCTTGGCGAACTGTGCGGCGAGCAGGTTCCGCATCGGCCAGCGGGTCATCTGGCGCATGGAGAGGTCCCGCAGGCGGATGCCGAGTCGGCCCGAAGGCGCGAATCCCGAGGCGCCGCCGGGCGGGAGCTGATGGGCCTGGCTCACGTACGGGCGCATCACCTCGTCGTAGCGGCGGAAGGCGATGCGGTGGTCGCCCTCGGCGGCCGCGAGTTCACCAGCCAGGATGTAGGCGCCGACCAGAGCCAGGCTGGTCCCCAGGCCGGTCAGCGGGGTCGCGCAGTATCCGGCGTCGCCCAGCAGCGCCACACGGCCGCGCGACCAACGGTCGAGGCGGACCTGGCCCATGGAGTCGAAGAAGAAGTCCGGGGCGGTGCGCATGGCCCGCAGCAGGCGTGGGGTCTCCCAGCCGACGCTCGCGAAGCGCTGGGCCACGAGTTCCTGCTGGGCGGCGATGTCGCGGCGGTCGTAGGCGATAGGTGCCGAGCGGAAGCTGAGACCGGCCTTGATCTCGCCGGGGAGGCGGCCGGGCCGTGCGGAGGCGACCAGTCCGCCGGGCGCGTTGTGCATCAGGTACCAGCCGTCGAGTTCCAGGTCGTCGGTGGCGGTGAACCAGGCTGTGTAGAGGCCTAGCGGGTGGACGAACTCCTGCTCCGGGCCGAAGGCCAGCGCGCGTACCACGGAGTGCGGTCCGTCCGCGCCGACGACCAGCCTGAACCGGCGCGGCGCGGCTTTCTCGAAGGTGACGGTGACCGCCTCCGCGTCCTGATCGATCTCGGTGACGGTGTCGTCGAACAGGTACTCCGTGTCCGGCAGGGTGGCCTCGTACAGCAGGTGAGCGAGATCGCCGCGGAGGATCTCGATCTCGGAGACGATTCCCTCGCCGCCGAAGCTGTCGGCGGGCACCCGCGCGGTGGTCCGGCCGGAGGCGTCGACGAGTGCGAGGCCGCGTTGGTCCACGCTCTCCGCCCTGGCCCCGTCCATCAGACCCATCCGCTCGATCACGGTGCGGCCGGCGCCGCGCAGATCCACGGTCTGCCCGCCCGGCCGGGGTTCCGGCGCGCGTTCCACGATCGTGACCCTGGAGCCTCCCTTGCGTAGCCAGTACGCCAGCGCGGGCCCGGCGATGCCAGCCCCGCAGATGAGTATCTCGTTGTTCGGCATGATGGTGAAAGTACGCCGTACGCAAGATGGTACACAAGCATGAAATCCCTTTTCAGGATGAGGTATTGAGCGGTACTGCACTAGTGCTGAGAGACGGGGAAGGTGTTCGCATGGGGGGATCGCCCGGCGTCGAGGGCTAGGATGGCGCCCATCCAGGTGCACTAGTGCGGGGGGTGTCGGTGGGCGGACAGGCGGTACCGCGCTACAGCCAGATCGTCGGCGAACTGCGGCAGCGGATCGAGACGGGTGAACTGGCGCCGGGCGATCGCGTGCCCTCGACCCGCGAGATCACCAAGCAGTGGGGCGTCGCGATGGCGACCGCGACCAAGGTACTCACCGAGCTGCGCCAGGAGGGGATGGTCCGTGCCGTCCCTGGCGTCGGGACGGTTGTGGCGGCCCCGAGCCGCCCGGTGCGGGCCGCCCGCCCCGCGGCCGCCTCACGCCCGGGCAGGCCGTCTGATGCGTCATCGGGCCAGGCGGCACTCACGCTTGGACGGATCGTCGGTGCCGCCGTCACGGTCGCCGACACGGAGGGGCTGGCTGCGGTCTCGATGCGCCGGGTGGCCGCCGAGCTCGGGGTGGCGACCATGTCGCTGTACCGGCACGTGGCCGACAAGGACGATCTGCTGACGCGGATGATGGACACGGTCATCGCGGAGTACCCGTTGCCCGCCGGCCCGCCGGAGGGCTGGCGCGAGGCGATCGAGCTAGCGGCCCGGCAGCTCTGGGACCTGTTCCGCCGCCACCCGTGGTTCGCGCCGGCCCTGTCGGTGACCCGCCCTCAGATGATCACCTCAGCGCTGCCGTACAGCGAGTGGATGCTTGCCACCCTGCACGCCCACGGACTCGACCTGCAGTCCGCCTTCACCGCGCACCTCATGTTGCTCAATTACGCCCGTGGTGTCGCAGTCCACCTGGAGTCGGAGCAGGAGGCCGAGGCGCACAGCGGCCTGGACAGCGAGGAGTGGATGGACACTCAGGAGCCCGCGCTCCTGGCGATTCTGGCCACCGGCCGGTTCCCCGCGCTCTCACGCCTTGCCACGGCCGGTTACGACCTCGACCTCGACGCCCTCTTCGAGTTCGGCCTCCAGCGCCTCCTCGACGGCCTTGCCTCACTCCTCAACGAGGGCTCCGCCGACTAAACGGAGAACTCAAGGGCACTGTCACGTTCGCTGACCGGGGTGGGAAGATCTTCGGATTGATCATGCTGGAGGAGGCTGTCCGTGGGGAACGTGTCACCGTTGCACAAGGGGCACCGGTACCCGGTCGAGGTCATCTCCCAGGCGGTGTGGCTGTACCACCGCTTCCCGCTCAGCTTCCGTGAGGTCGGGGAACTCATGCTCGAACGCGGCGTGATCGTCTCCTACGAGACCATCCGCCGCTGGTGCGCCAAGTTCGGGCAGGTTTACGCAGGCGCCCTGCGCCGCAGGCAGCCCCGGCCTAGCGACAAATGGCACCTGGACGAGGTCTTCCTCAAGACCAACGGGCGGTTGCGGTACCTGTGGCGGGCCGTCGACCAGGACGGGATGCTGCTCGACATCCTCGTACAGAACCGGCGGGACACCGCCGCGGCCGAACGCTTCTTCCGCCGCCTGCTGAAGAACACGGGTGCGGTGCCGCGGGTGATCGTCACCGACCAGCTCCGCTCCTACGGCGCGGCCCACCGCGAAATCATGCCCTCCGTCGAGCACCGCTCCCACAAGGGCCTGAACAACCGGGCCGAGAACAGCCACCAGCCCACCAGGCAGCGCGAGCGCGCGATGAAGGCTTCCGCAGTACCGGCGCTGCCCAGCGGTTCCTGTCCGCGTTCAGCGGCATCTCACCCCACTTCCGGCCTCGCCGCCATCTGATGACCGCTGCCGGCTACCGATCCGAGATGACCGTCCGCTTCGCGATCTGGGAGCAGATCACCGGCGTTGTCGGCCAGCCCGCCGCGCCGTAAGTACACAGCCGGAACCCGACTCCACCACGCCCCGGCACACCGTCAAACAACCCCACACCCAACAACGTGACAACGCCCTGTGGAGTTCTCAACCGCCGCGCGGGATCGTCGGCTGATCCTCGCGGGCGCGGGGACGACACGTCGGCCCGGCCCTTCGAATACGCCCGGAGCGAGCTACCCCCGCGGGCGCGGGGACGACACCGCGTCCGTCGGAACAGCACCGACGGAGATAGAGCTACCCCCGCGGGCGCGGGGACGACTAGCTCCGTGCTTCGCGGGTAGCTCGTTCAGGTCTCTGGCCAGCGGGGATGCGTCGGTTCCAGGCCGAGGAGATCGAGGAGATGGAGCTGGACGCCGCGGCTGATGACGATGGTGAGTGGGTCAGTGGCGCTGCCGACGCGTAGCCGCAGGCCGGAGAGGTGGTAGAGGATCATCCGGCCGGTGGGCCGGACCTGCTGGTTGCCGGGATAGAGCCCGGGCATCTTCTGCTCGCCCCCGAGGGCCCGGCGGACCTGGCGCTCGATCAGGCAGAACACGAGCAGGGCCAGGCAGATCACCGTCACCAGCGCGGCGACCCTCTTGTTGTCCTGCACGAAGACGGGGGGTGACGGCCAGGGGGCCTTTGAAGTCGCCGTAGCGGCGCTCGACGGTGCCTTGACCCTTGTGGCGCCGTAGTATCTCGGCGGCGTCGGCCTGTTCGAGGGTGAGGGTGGTCAGCAGCGCGTACCAGCCGTCGACGGCCGCTTCGGCCTGGAGGACGTCCTGGTCGAAGTGCCAGTCGAGGGTGGGCCGTCCGGTGTCGTCGGTGGTGATGGAGGTACGCAGGCAGCCGGTGACGCGGCGGGTTTTGGCGATCACGCCGATGCGGGCGGCGATCTTCTCGGCGGTGTTGTAGTAAGCGGCCGCCGGCCCCGCGCTGCAGCTTGTCGAGCTCTTCCCGGGCCTTGGCCAGGCGTTTGTCCTGGGCCCGCTGCTGACCTTTGACGTTGCCGGTGGAGTGCACCAGGATCCGGCGCGCGACGCCGCGATCCGCCTCGTCCGGATGGCCCACGACCGCGCCCCGCAGTGCCGCCCGTGCCTGCGACTGGTCCTGATGTCGCGGCACGTGACACGCCGTAGGGACCGTCACACCGGGTCCGCGACAGCGATGCGGCTGTGTTCGTGGTGGGCCGATTCCGCGAGGACTTCGGCACCGCACTGGGTGAACAGCGCCCCTGCCTGGAGGAGTTGGGCCGACGCGTCGGTGGGACGGCCGGAGGAGGACAGGGCGTTGCCTGCCGTCAGCCGGGCGGAGGCCTCGTAGAGCGGCATGCGGGCCGCGCAGAACGCGTCGGCGGCTCGCAGCGCGGTGGATGCCGCGTCGGTGTCCCGCCGAGCGAGCTGGACCTCGGCGCGGGCGAGCAGGGCGAAGCCCGTGCAGGACGGGGGTCCGTCGGAGGGCACGGCCTTGGCAGCGGCACGTGCCCAGCGCTCGGCGGCGGGGACATCGCCCCGGGCAAGCTCCGCCGCGGCCAGGGTTCGGAGCCACAGCGGACGTACCGGGGCCTCGTAGCCGGCGAGCCCGGGCCCGCCGCCGCCCTCGACCACGGTGCGGACGCAGCCGGCCGGATCGCCGGTGAGCAGCATGGCCTGACCGAGCAGCGCGGTGACCGCCGGCCTTCGGGAGCCCGGGTCGGTGACGGCCCGGGACAGTGACTCCTGACAGGTCTTCAGTGCTCCGGCGCCGTCCCCTCGCCACATGAGCACCGCGGCGTTCACCACGGTGGCCAGTGAGCAGGATTCGTCGCTCCCGACCAGCGTGGCCGCCTCCAGTGCCTCGTCGGCGTACGCCGCCGCGTCGTCCAGCCGGCCGAGCCACAGCTGCACGTAGGCGGCGGTCTCCAGCAGGTCGGCGCGGAAGACACTCTGGCCCGTGTGGCGGCAGACCCGCAGTCCTCGTCCGATCGCGTGCAGCGCGGATTCGTAGTGGCCCTGGAACATCTGTGTCCAGCAGACGGTGACAAGGGTGTTGAGGTGGTCGGCCAACTGCTGGTCGTCGGCGTCGTCCAGCGCGTCGTGTGCCAGGTCGAGGTGTTCCGTCGACCGTGTGTGGTTCCCGGATATGACATGGGCCAGCGCCAGCTGGCCGTGCGCCTCGGCGATGTGCGGCGCGTCCCGGTGGTGTTCCGCCGCGCGCAGGGCGCGTTCGGCCCAGTCGACGGAGGCGGAAAAGTCGGAGGTGCGCAGTGCGACGGCCGCGATCCCCAGGTGCAGGACCACGGTCTCGGAGGCCAGCCGCCCGTTTCTGTTCGCCAGCTCCCGCAGGAGCAGGTCCCTTGCCTGCTGGTACCGGCCGAGCTGCCATTCCGCGCGGGCGAGGGAGGCGGTCGTGCGCACCCGCGGGCCGTGCGCGTCGGCGGGAAGGAGGGCGGCGGCCTCGCGCAGGAGGTCCCGGCTGTCCTGCAGCCGTCCGGCCATACCGAGGGCATCGGCCTGCTGGAGCAGGAGTTCCGGTCGCGCCGGGTGGTGGCCGCCGAGCAGGCGCAGTGCCTCCCCGGTCCAGGAGGCCGAGGTGACCGGCGCGAGGGTCAGGACCTGCCGTGCGGCCCGTAGGAGGAGGTCGGCGGCTTCCGTGTCACCCTCGCGGGCCGAGCACTGGACATGGGGTGCCCGTGTGATCAAGGAGGCACCGCGCGCGGCCAGGCTGTCGGCGGCCCGGCCGTGCGCCTCAATCCGCCACCCGGCCCCGAGGCCCTGGTACACGGCCGCGCGCACCAGCGGATGGCGGAACTGGAACCGCCGAGTGACGTCCGACTGACGTACCAGATCCCGGTCCGTGAGTTCGTCCAGGGCCTCCAGCGCCCGCGTGTCCGAGATCCGCGCCACGGCCGCCGCCGTGCCCACGTCGAAGGTGTTGCCGAGCACCGCGGCGGCGCCCACGGTGGCGCGTGCGGTGTCCGACAGGCCTTCCAGCTCCTGCTGGAGTGCTGCCCGTACCGACTGCGGCAGTCCGTCGGGGGCCGACCCGGGGTCGGCAGGGGCCGGCGGCGGAAGGGTGCCGGTGCTACGGGCCAGCGCCTCCAGATAGAACGGATTGCCTCTGCTCTCCTCGTACAGCCGATCGAACTGCTCGTTTTCCGTTGCCGCGCCGCACAGTTCGGCGCACTCTGCCCGCGACAACGGCTGGATCTCGATCCTGGCCGACCGTCCCTCGGCCTTCGACCGGGACAGCGTCGCGATCAACCGTGGCGGGGCCTGCCGGGGCCGGTGGGCGAGCACGAGCAGCAGCGGTGTGCGCGGCGGGTGCCGTACCAGATGGTCGATGAGCTCGACGGTCGCCGCGTCCGCCCCGTGCAGGTCGTCCAGCCCGAGCAGGAGGCCCCCGGCGCCTCCCAGTGTCTCCAGCGACTCCCGCACCGACCGGTGGAACCAGTGCCTCTCGGCGGTCACCGACTTCGGCCCGTCGGGACACCACCCGGACAGGGCGGGGAAGACCGCGCCCAGCAGGCCGAGCGGGAGACCCGACGATTCGCCCAGTACGCCGAGGTGATCGTCCAGCGCGTCCACGAACACGCCGTACGGAACCTGATCCCACTCCCCGCACCGCCCGGTCAGGACGGTCAGGCCCCGTCGGCGCCCTTGTTCGCCGATCTCACCGAGCAGCCGGGTCTTCCCGATGCCGGGCTCTCCGACAAGTTCCAGCACTCCTGGCGTCCCCGCGACGGCATCCTCGATCGCCCGTTCGGCGAGCGCGAGTTCCGTGGTACGTCCGACCAGTCGGCCGACGGTTCCGCGGCGCCGCACGGCCACGGCGGCGGAGACCGGTACGGGGTCGGCGGCGAGGAGGTCGAGTGCGGGATCGGTGGTGATCATCCGCTGGTGCAGCCGCCGCAGCGGAGGGCTCGGGTCGCAGCCGAGTTCACCGGCCAGCCGTTGCCGGAGCCACTCGTAGCCGTGGAGAGCGTCGGCCGGGCGGCCGCATCGATACAGGGCGAGAAGGAACTGGCCGGCGAGCCGCTCGTCCAGCGGATGCGCCTCCGCGCGGCGTGCGAGGTCGGCCAGCAGGTCGGTGTGCTGCCCGCGCCGCAACTGGATGTCGGTGCGGTCCAGTTCGGCCCCGCGGCGCTCCTGGTCCAAGGTGGTGCGCAGAGTGTTGATCCATGGGGTGTCGAGGCCGGCGAGTGCGTCTCCCCGCCACAGCCCCAGAGCCTGGTCGAACAGGGCCGCGGCCCGGTCGTCCTGTCCGGCCGTCCGGGCACCGGCCACCAGGTCGTGGAAGCGGTGCAAGTCCACCGCCGCCCGCTCGACGCCCAGGACGTAGCCGCCGGATCGCCGGACGATGTCCGCCCCCTCCACGTCCGCCAGCGCGCGCCGGAGACGGGAGACATAGCCGTACAGCGTGTCCTTGGCCTGCCGGGGAGGATCGGCCCATACCCGGTCGACGAGCTCTCCGACCGGCACGGAACGGCCGGCTTCCACGAGCAGCACCGCCAGTACGCACCGCTGCCGTGCGTGGCCCAGGTCGAGGAGCCGGCCCTGCACCCGCGCCTCGACAGTGCCCAGCAGTCCGAAAGCCACCAGCCGGTTCAAGGTTTCCCCCAGGTTCACCGCAGGCCCACCCTGCACCGTCAGTCAGGAAGCGTGGCATGGGCATGGGGAAGAAGCCACGGTTGCCCAGCCTCGAACTGACCGAAGGAGACCTTGCGACATGCGGAAAACGCTCACACAGGCCGGCCTCGCGCTCGGCGGAATCACCTTGATCGCAACGACCGGGCTCGTCCTGGCGCCGGCAGCACAGGCCGGGGGCGCCCAGGCGGCGCAGACGACGGGGGTACAGGCACAGTTCGAAGGCAGGACGATCGACCTGTCGAAGGACTGGGGAGCCGCGAAGGCATGCATGATCTGGAAGACCGAGGGCGAGGTCCAGTGCTTCCGCACCGCCAAGGCACAGGAGCAGGCAGCCGCCGAGCTGGCGCGGAGCCAGACTCCGAGCGTGGCCGCCGCCTCCTGCTCCACCCCGCTGCGCCTGTACGAGCACGGTGAGTTCAACTACAACGGCAGCGCCAACGGTCGCACACTGTCCTTCTACGACCGCGGCTACTGGCAGAACCTGACCGACTACGACTTCAACGACAAGACGTCGTCGTACCGGATCGGCAGCTGCAACGCCCATCTGGCCGAGCACACCGGTGGTGGCGGGTACTGGTACCCGGGCAACACCAACGCCTGGCACTCGGAAGGTGTCATGTACTCGGGCTGGAACGACCGGATCAGCTCCATCTACAACACCTGACCCACACCGCGTGAGTGGTGGGGGCGGGGTCACCTCTCCCCCACCACAGCGCACCGAGGTTTGAGACACGTTTTACGCGGCACACGCAACTGCGGCCCACCGCGTCGCTGTCTCACAGTGCGTCGGGTCCATCAGGGCCGCTGTCACCGCGGGCTAGTACTCCAGCCGTAGATTGTGATCTTGTCCGTGGGGGTCGGTGCGGACATGGGTACGGCCACCGTTGATCATCGGTGTGTGAAGACAAACGATCATGCGGTGGCCGCAGGTCACAGCGTAGACCCTGCCCGTTGGCAGGAGGCGTTCGAGGGCCTGATGAGCCAGATTGCAGGCCGGTTCAGTCGGGTCGAACCGCGGCGTCGGGTCCGGCAGTTGGTGCTCGGAATGCTCTCGGATCTGCCGCGCAAGAACTGCTGGAGCATGGCCGAGTGGGCCGGGGAATCCACCCCGGACGGCATGCAGCACTTGCTCGGGCGGGCCAAGTGGGACGCCGACCAGGTCCGCGACGACCTGCGCGGCTATGTCCTGGAGCATCTGGCAGACGACCAAGCGGTTCTGGTGGTCGACGAGACCGGGGACGTGAAGAAGGGCACCAGCACGGTCGGCGTCCAGCGCCAATACACGGGCACCGCTGGCCGGATCGAGAACGCGCAGGTCGCTGTCTACATGGTCTACGCAGGTCAGCGCGGGCATGCGGCCGTGGACCGGGAACTCTACATTCCGCGCTCCTGGACCTCGGATCCTGACCGGTGCCGCGCCGCAGGGCTGAGAGAAGAGACGCGCTTCGCCACCAAGCCGGAGCTCGCGGCCCGCATGGTCACTCGGTTTCTGGACGCCGGCCACCGTGCCACCTGGGTTGCGGGCGACGAGGTCTACGGCGGCGACCCGAAACTGCGAACCGCGCTGGAGGTGCGCGGCATCAGCTACGTGCTCGCGGTGGCGTGCTCACACGGCGTCACCACCGGTGCCAGGAAGTTCCGTGCGGACAGCCTCGCCAAGAAGGTGCCCAAGCGGGCTTGGCAGAAGCTGTCCGCCGGGGCCGGGGCAAAGGGCCACCGCTTCTACGACTGGGCCGTTATTGATCTCACCGATGCCGGACCCGGCAGTCGCCAACTCCTGATCCGCCGCAACCGCAGTACCGGCGAAGTCGCCTACTACCGCTGCTACTCGCCCGAACCGGTTCCCCTGACCACGCTGGTGCAAGTCGCTGGGTCCAGGTGGCGAGTCGAGGAGTTCTTCCAGGCCGGAAAGGGCCTGGCCGCCCTGGACGAGCACCAGGTCCGCCGCTACGCATCCTGGTCCCGCTGGGTCACCCTCGCCATGCTCGCGCATGCCTTCCTGGCCGTCGTCCGCGCGGACGAACACGCCCGCAGCCCCACACCGGACGGCCTCATACAGCTCACCTGCAACGAGATCCAGCGCCTGTTCATTACGCTCGTCGTCCGGCCCGCCCCCGACATCGCCCATCGGCTCAGCTGGTCCGACTGGCGCCGCCGCCATCAGGCCCGATCCCGGACCAGCCACTACCAGCGCCGATCCGTTCCGGCATGAAGGGCAGGACCTGCGGCAGAGACGCGGCGGGGTTGGCAGCGATGACTGCCGTTCCTAGGCTCGGCTGCCATGACGGTTCTGATCACCGTGTGGGGAGCATCTCCCGGAGTGGGCAAGTCGACGCTTTGCGCCGGCCTGTCCCGATGGCTTGCCGATGCGGGACTGCGGGTGGACCACTTCCGCGAGGAAGAGATCTTGACCAGGCCGCAGTTTGCCCCGGTGGCTGAGGAGTTCAAGGCGACCGGCGCCGTCGACCTGGGGACGTTGATCGCAACAACTGCCGAGTTCGTTGACGCGGTTCTGGCGACCGGCGATGACGTGGTGATCGCGGACGCCCTGATGCCGTTCGTGCCGACGCTGCTGGCCATGGGGCACGGCGAAGAGACGATCGATGCATTCATGACTGAGCTCACAGAGGTGCTCGCGCCGCTCTGCCCGGTCATGGTCTTTCTCGATGGGAACGCCGAAGCTGCATTGTCCCGAGCCGCCAGGAGAGAAGGGGAGCAGTGGCTGGACTGGTATGTCGAGAAGCTCGCCCGCTCCGAGGTAAGCCCTCCAGTGGCTGACGTCGCGTCGGCGGTGAAGTACCTGCTGCGCGAGCGTGCGGTGACGCTCGACACCGTCGGCCGGAAGAACTGGGGACTCGTTGTGATCGAACCAGCCGATGGACTGCCGCCTGATGACGTGCTGCGGGTCGCGCAGCGGGGCTTAAGGCCGTGGTTGGGCAGGCCCGCACCCTGAGTAGGACGGGCCTGGCAATGCGTAACTGCCGCACGCCGCCACGCCCGTAACGATCTACGGCTGGAGTACTAGATCTCGGTTGGCTTCGCAACCCCGAGCTACCAAGAGGCCCTGTTCCCATGCCCGGCACCGGCCGCGATCACCCGATCGAGACTCCCGTTCGACGCACACCCCTCAAGATCGGAACGACAACAGCTACTCACCCAGCTCTTCAGTCATGAGCGCCTCCCGGGTGCGAGCCAACCCTGCACGGCTCCCAGCCGTACACCTCTACCGCGCCGCGCTTGCCACGATCGTCTCCACTTCGTCCGAGCATCGGCTGTCCCACCTAGCTTCTCCGTGTCCCGGAGGCGCTTGCTGCTCCGGAGGACCTACACGACGGAGGAAAGCGACATGTCCCATCCCCTCAACCGGCGAAGCGTGACGCGTACCGCCGCAGCAGTCGGGACCAGCCTCGGGGCCCTCTCCTCCCCCGCAGCCGCAGCCACCGCCCGGGGCATGACGTCGCCGCACGACGCGGTCGATGTCGGCAAGGACCCGTACAAGGTGGCCGTGGTGACTGCGGCCCCGGTGGGGTTCGACCTGCGAGCCGGCGTCCACAAGGCCGTCGCCCTCATCCAGGAGGCGGCGCACAACGGTGCCCGGCTGGCCGCCTTCGGTGAACTGTCTGCAAGCACGTGAGCCGGACCACCTGGGCGCCGGAAGCCGGCGGGCCGATCGGGCGGGGTTGGTGCACGTCATCTCCAAGAGGGCTGATGCCAGCCCTATACCATCACGCTCCGGACCGACCTCTCGAAAGGTACATCCGTCGCATGATGGGCGGGTCAATGTCAGTCGCCCATGTGATCTCGCGTCAAGACGCGTGCTCGATTCTGTCGGTATCGAGCTTTCCTCCGAGCGGCATCGGTGCCGATTTGTCAGATTTTACGCTGGCTTCATAGGACGCGCACATATATAACGATGCCGGAACCTAACCGTCCAGCGATTGACCCTTTGAACGAGTAGGACGTACAACAGCCCAAGCGCGTCAGGAAACGTTAGTTCATGGTTCTTTTTGTTTGAGCAGCAGTGGGCTTCGGGCGTTGCGAGGACACGCCACCCCGCCTTCCGCCCGCGGCGCTCGCCGGGCCGACGCGACACTCTGCTCTCTTTTTCGTGCGATTCACTCAATGGAGAGGTGCGCCACGCCATGGAAATGTCAGGAAACCAGGACCAGCCGAACCGGCACCGGGCCGTCCCCTCGGGGGCGTTGTCCCGGCGGGGGCTCCTCAAGGGAGCGGCGGTCACGGCGGGTGCCGCTGCAGTGGGCTTCGCCACCATGGGCACGGCTGCCGCGGCGGACGCCTCGATGACCGCGACGTCGCCCGATGGCAAGAACAAGATCACGGCGTCTCTGGTGGGCGGGGTGCTCCAGTGGTCGGCCAAGCGCAGTGCCACGACCGTCATCGACACCTCGGTCCTGGGCCTGAAGCTGAGCAGCGGCACCACACTGGGCACCGGCAGCACGACGGTGACGAACTACCAGCACTGGACCAAGGACAGCACCTGGACCCCGGTCTTCGGCCGCAACGCCGCGATCCGGGACTACTACCAGGAGATGCGCTGGAACCTCCAGGACAGCACCAGCGGCGTCAACTTCAGCGTCCAGCTCCGCGCCTACAACACCGGCGTCGCGCTGCGCTACGTCCTGCTCGACACCGGCAGCGCCACCATCTCCGACGAGCTCACCACCTGGGCCTTCCCCGACAACACCACGGTCTACAGCGCCCGCGACGAGGCCGCCTACACCGCGAGCGCGCCGGACGCCATCCCGTACACCGGCACCTCCAGCACCGACTACGGCTACCTGAGCGACCTGCCGCTGCTGGCCTCCCTGGACAGCGGGCTCTTCGCCACCATCTGCGAGTCCTCCCGTGTGAACTACCCGCGCTCGATGCTCAGCTCGGTCACCGGTGAGAGCAACACGCTCAAGACCTACCTGATGCAGAAGTCCGCCCGCTCCTCCGGCACGACGCAGACCACCTCGACCGTCACCACGCCCTTCGCCACACCGTGGCGGGTGCTGGTGCTCGGCTCCGAGGAGGCTGACCTGATCGACAACGCCGAACTGGTGCTGAATCTGGCCCCGCCCTGCGCCCTGTCGGACACCTCCTGGATCAAGCCCGGCAAGGTCTTCCGCTGCGAACTGACCACCGCCGCCGGCACCGAGGGCGTGGACTTCGCCGTCGCCCGCAACCTCGACTACATCGAGTACGACGCGGGATGGTATGGACCGGAGTTCACCACGACCGACGCCAGCGCCTCGATCTCGGCCATCAATCTGACGACGGTGATCGACTACGCCACGGCCAACGGCATCGGTGTCTTCCTCTACGTCAACCGCATCGCCCTGACGGCCCCGGACACGCTCTTCGCCCTCTACAAGAGCTGGGGCGTGGCCGGCATCAAACTGGGCTTCATCAACGACGGCACCCAGACCATGACCAACCAGATCATCACCTGGGCCAAGACCGCCGCCAAGTACAACCTGCTGATAGACATGCATGACGACGTCCGGTCGTGGGGCTACGAGCGCACCTACCCCAACTGGATCAGCCTGGAAGGCGTCCGGGGCAACGAGCAGTTCCCGACCGCCACCAACAACGTTCTGCTGCCACTGGCCCGCAACGTAGGCGGCCCGATGGACTACACCATCTGCTACGGCCAGTCCCGCGACCAGACCACCAACAACCACCAGATGGCGATGGCCGCCGTCTACTACCAGCCGCTGAACTTCCTCTATTGGTACTCCAAGCCATCCGCCTACGCCACCACCGCCAACTGGCCCGGCCTGGCCTGGTTCGGCGCCATCCCCACCACCTGGGACGAGAGCACGGCCGTCGCGGCTTCCATCGGCGAGTACGTCGCGGTCGCCCGCCGCAGCGGAACCACCTGGTTCCTCGGGGCAATGAACAACGA
The DNA here is from genome assembly GCF_041435215.1 of Streptomyces sp. NBC_01314. Taxonomy (NCBI): domain Bacteria; kingdom Bacillati; phylum Actinomycetota; class Actinomycetes; order Kitasatosporales; family Streptomycetaceae; genus Streptomyces; species Streptomyces sp. NBC_01314. The sequence continues at coordinate 185,789 of NZ_CP108394.1, forward strand.
GACCGCGCGCACCCTGCCGCTCCCGCTGGACTTCCTCGACAGCGGCACGAGCTACACCGCCACCGTCTACGCCGACGGAACGGCCGGAAGCACCCCGTCAGCGACCCCCACCGTGGTCAGCACCCAGACGGTCACCTCGGCCACCACACTGAACGTGACCATGACCAGCGCCGGCGGACAGGCGATCATCCTGACACCGGCCAGCTGATCCCCCGGGCGAACCCGGTCCCGGCAGGCCCGTGGCGCCACCGCCCGAGCAATCAGGTCGCGGCGCCACGGCTGTCCAGCCGTACACAGCGAGTGCCTCAGGCGGAAAGCTCCGTCGGACCTGACGGCTGACGTCAGAGTGTCGGTATCCGCCAATCTCTGCCAGGGCAACTGAGCGTAGCCGCAGCTTGTGGCACCGGCTGAACTTCAACCGACACCGATGGGAGCGTCCCTCGGAAAAAACCCATCGCCCTAGATCTCCGGTAGTTGCGGATTGCTGGAGATCAGTGCCTGTAGTCGGCCCGTCTCCTTCGGGAGTGACCTCGGACCCTGGTGTCGCGCGATGCACCGAGCATCACTGCACAGTGTCGCCGTTGGCATGACGCCACGCCCGAGGCCGTTCCCGGCTCGGGGCTGGTGTTGGTGCGGGTGCAGGGCGTCGGCGTCAGCCTGGTCGACGGGTATGTCGTCGCCGGGCGTTGGACGTCGGTTGACCTCGGCCGTCCCTTCGTCGTCCCGGCCGGATCAGGCCGGGACGACGTTTCACGCGCTGATCGCGAGCTCCCCACGCCGGACGCCGTGCGAGAGCGGCAGCCCGGCGGCGAGCCGTTCCAGTTCCTCCACGACGGTGTCGCCCAGGCGGGCCAGTTCGTTGCCGAGGGAGCCCGCGATGTGCGGGGTGAGGAAGACGTTGGGCAGGCGGTAGAGGGGGGAGTCCGCGGGCAGTGGCTCCGGTTCGGTGACGTCGAGGACCGCGCTGATCCGGCCGCCGGCGAGTTCGTGGGTGAGGGCCTCGGGGTCCACGAGGGCGCCGCGCGAGGTGTTGATCAGTACGCCGCCGTCGGGGATCAGGGCCAGCCGTTCGCGACTGAGCATCCGGTGGGTCTCCGGGGTGTCGGGCGCGTGGACGCTGACGATGTCGCTGGTGCGCAGCAGTTCGTCGAGAGGCAGTGAAACCGCACCGAGCGCCGCCGCCCCGGCCTCGTCCACGTACGGGTCGTACAGGCCCACCGAGAGGTCGAAGGGTCGCAGCAGTTCCAGCACGCGGCGGCCCACACGTGACGCGCCGATGACCCCGATCCGTCGGCCGAGGTTGCCGATGGCCGCGTACGCGCCCAGCGCGGGGTAGACGTGTTCGGTCCGGAAGCGCTCACGGAGCCCGAAGGCGTCCTTGCCGGCGAAGAGGATCGCGGCGAGGGTGTATTCGGCCACGGGAAGCGCGTTGGCCCGGGCGGCACTGGAGACGGTGAGTCCGCGTTCCCAGACGGCCTCGCCGATCAGGCTGCGTACGCTGCCGGCCGCGTGCAGAACGGCCCGCAGCCGGGGCGCCGCGTCCAGCACCTCCGCGCCGATGTGCGGACAGCCCCAGCCGGTGATCAGCACCTCGGCCCGCGCCAGTGCACGGACGGCCGCCGGATCGGTGAAGTCCCGGACGACGAGAGCGGGATCGATCGTCACGAGCTGCCGTAGCCGCGTCATGAGCGGGGCCGGAAAGAGCTCCGGCAGATGCACCGGGTCCATGGCGAACACGGCGGGTGGAAGCAATTGCGGGGGCATGGCGCTCCTGCTGGGACACGAGGATGAGGACGAGGCCGAAGAGGACCTAGGGAGAGTAAACGGTTTCTACGCTAGAGAGCCATCATCCCTCAGGTCAATGGCCGGATGCGGGATACCACTCGCGCGGGTTCAGGGCTCACCCCCAGTGACAATGCCTGGAAAAAAGCAGGTCGACTCGGTAGCCGGGTAACGCTGTTGAAAGTTAGACGAAACAAACCGGCCTGGCCCTCTTGTGGTTTCGGCCACTCACGCCCACGGTCCCACAACAACCGGTTACTACTCCTCGGGAAGCGCCACCGCGTTCCTGCCTTCCCTGCCTCACCGCTGACCGCGCCAGTTCCCCCACCCCAAGCGCCGTCCTGTCCGTCCGTGGAGGACCGATGTCCCAGTTCCGTGCCAGAGCCCTCGCCGCAGCGGCTGCCGCGGCATCCCTGTCCCTCCTGCTGGCCGCCTGCGGGGGCGGCGACTCCGAATCCGACTCCGCCACCGAGGCCACCAAGGGCAAGGTCACCCTGGAGTTCTGGAGCTGGACCGACGGCATCGAGGCCCAGACCAAGGTGTGGAACAAGGAGCACCCCGATACACAGGTCAAGTTCGTCAACCCCGCGGGTGAGACGGCCTACCAGAAGCTGCGCGCCGCGGTGAACGCCGGCACCGCCCCCTGTCTGTCGATCGCCCGCAGCGGCGGAATCGTGGTCCTGCTGGACGGCACCATCGTCCGCACCCGCCGTCGCACCGGGGCGGACAACCGGAAGAACTTCTCCGGCAAGCACAAAGCCCATGGCCTGCTGTTTCTCGCTCTGACGGACGAGAAGGGCAACCTGATCCGGATCTCCGCGGCCAAACCCGGCCGCTCCAGCGAGATCACCGCCGCCCGCCACAACAAAATCACCGGCCATCTGCGCGAGGCCGGACTCGGAGCCCTGGCCGACCTCGGCTTCGTCGGCCTGGACGACGACCCCGACGACCCGGTGATCATCACCGGCCGCAAGGCCACCCGCAACCACCGCCTCACCGACTCCGAGAAGGAAGCGAACCGCCTGCTCAACCGCGAACGCGCCGCCGTCGAGCACGGCTTCGCGAACCTGAAGTCCTGGCGCTTTCTCACCAAGGTCCGCATGAACGCCCGGCACGCGACCACCCTCCTGCGCGCCCTGCTCGTCCTGGCGAACACCGAAGTCCACAGGTGACAGACGATCTCCCGCGGAAGATCACGCCCCTGACCGGAGCGAGCACGTCACCGCGGGCCCACACCAGTCCCCGTGACCTGCAGAATCAGGATGAAAACATCTCACTGACAGTGGGCCCACAGGCGTGGGGCGTGGCCGTGGTCGGAAGATACGTAACCGATCTACGTAGACTCACGGTTGTCACGCGTGGACGCGGACTGGAGGCTCGTCCTCATGACTCCAGTCACCCCCGTGTCTCCCGAGGTCGCCGACCTGGCCGCCCGGCATCGGCTAGGGCCGGTCCAGGGCGTGTTCGCGCCGAAGCGCCTCCGTCGCGCGGTGTTCGCCGCCCATGTCTTCAACTGCCTCATGCTCATGCCGTTCTTCCTGGTCCCCGGGCTGTTGTACTACTGGTTCTGGATGCGCCGTTTCCCCGACTTCAGCCGGAAGCGGGCCGCCCAGCGGCTGCACCTGTTCGAGGAGGGGCTGGTCGTGCACCCGCCGTCCGGCGGCGAGCCGGTCGCCCTGCGTTGGGACTCCCTGCGCCTCCAGCAGGAGATCACCCAGCTGATCGTCTACGGCCGCCCCCACCCGACCAGATACGTCTACTCGGCAAGCGCCCCCGGCCAGGGGTCGGTGCGGATCACGGAGTTCTATGAGGATCCCGACGCCTGGGGTCCCTGGATGCAGGACGCGGTGGTGCGCGCGCAGGAAGCGGCCGTGCTGGAGATGCTCCGCGAGGGCGGCACGGTCCGGTTCGGAGCGCTCTCGCTCTCCCGCACGGCCGTGTCAGCCCCCGGGAAGGGCAGCCTGCCCTGGCCGAAGGTCCGGGAGGTCCAGGCCTCGGGCTTCCTGGTCCGCATCATGACCACCGGCTCCTCGAGCGACCCTGTCCGCTGGTCCCACCACCCGGCCAAGGACATCACGAACCTGCACTTGTTCCTGGCGGTCGCCCACAACCTGCGCGAGCAGTCCGCCGCCTGATACTCCAGCCGGACTTCTGTGTTCCTCCTGGTCAAACCGCTTGGTGGAGGGGAGCGTAGCGGGGGTGTGGCATGGGTGGGACGCATCGCCACCGGAGAGAAGGCCGACGGCGCGCTCCGCGCGAAGGGCGTCTGCCAGACGCAAGCCGAGGCCCGCACCCGGGAAGCCCAGAAGACGCCCCTGACGGACGATCACGTGCTACCGATCTCTACCCTGCCCAGCACGAGTACCCCAACGAGACGGCACACCAGCCCCGCCGACCAGCAGAAATCAGGATGGCGGGTCCTCAATGATGAGCTTCACTACGAGGAGAGATGGGAGCCGCCCCGTCCGGCGACCACGGCGCGGACGTGGATCGATGCGTTCGCGTGGTGTGTGATCAGCGGCCTGACAGGGGAGCGGGACCGGGTGATCGGTGCTGTGCTGCGCAAGGACTGCGCGCCTGCTATCCGCGATGGCGTGCCGTATTCGACGCGGGAGTCCGTATCGACCCCGGCCGACCTGGCCGAGATGGACGCGCTGTGCGGCTACCTGACCGTCGTGCACGGACCCCGTCCCGGTGCGCTGCCCGGTCCGGCGCCGCTGGGCAAGCCCGACGCCGCCGCGCGGGCGCGTACGGCCGGGCGGCTGGACGCGGCCGGGGCACTGACGCCGGACCAGCAGCTGTTGCGCGTCCTGCTCGACGACGACCAGGGCACGTTCGAACAGGCGCTGGGAGAACGGCTCGTGGCCTACCGCGAGAACGCCAGGCCCGACCCCGTCCCCCGGAGCCTGCTGCCGGTGGGAGCCCTCACCCTGGCCGCGCTCGCTACTCAGACACACGGCTGGGAGCTGGGCATCCGGTCCCCCTACCTGCCCGAGTCGCTGATACGCCAACACTGACCGGGCGCAGCACTCACCACTGCCGCCCAACCCGGGAACAGGTGAACGGCTGGCACCACCAGCGGCTGTCGATGCGGATGGCCGAGGTGCAGCAACGTGGACAGGAACCAGCCCGTTCGGACTCTGGGAGTGCGCAACTATGTACGGCCTTCTGCCTGTTGTTGCCGTTGTCTCCTGCTTTGCCCCGGGCGCTCAGCCGGGATAGCGGCGCACCGGAGGGCGGAGCGCTGCCTCGCCTCCCGCACCCCCGGGCCGCGGCCCTCGTCGACGCCGTCCGTCCACTGCCCCGGCGGCAGACCCCCAACGGCGACTGGCGCTTCGGGGTCACCAGGGTCGGCGGAACCCCGGTACCGTGCGCCCTGGCCGATGTCCCCGTACCGGACGGCACCCGCCCGGCCCTCTCCTGGCCGTGACCCCACTGTGTGCCGGGGCGGGAAAGTGCCGGGCGGCATGCACCTGCTCCGCTTCACCCTGCAGCCCGGCCAGTTGCCCGCGCGGACCTTACCGCTCCGCCCCGGCCGCACCCTGTGGGCCCGCAGGACAGCGCTCACACAAGGGCGGCCGGAGTGGCGGTCTCGTCCGTCCAGTCGCCGTCGAACAGGGCGGCGACCAGGTGTACGTGTTCATCGGGTAGTTGGCCTGAGCAGTGCTTGGTGCGGGTCTTGGCGAGCCAGGCGCCGATCCTGACGGTGTCGCCGTCGACGCGGATGCTGTCGCGGGCGGCGGGGGCGCGGCCTTCGCGGTGGAGGAAGAGTTCCAGGAGCTGGACGGTCTCCTCGAAGCTGCGGCGGGTGCGGCGTACGGGGGTGAGCGGGTTGCGTTCAGGGGTGAGGCCGAGGGAGGCCAGCAGGTGGTGCTGGCCGGGGTGGAGGGTGTGCCAGGTGGTGAGCTGGCGGTGCAGCCAGGAGCCGATCTTCACGCCGGCCAAAAGAATGTCGCGGGTGAGGGCGGCAGGGTCGGCGCCGGTGGCGAGGTGGGCGCGCGGCAGGCCATATTTGCGGTGCCAGTCCGCGCCGTGGGGCAGGCGCCAGTCGGGGGCGAGGGCGTTGAGGGCGTCGGCGCGCTGCGCGGCGAGTTCCTGGCGCATGGTGGTGATGAAGGTGCCCAGCCGGTATCCGGTGGGGTCGATGTGGTCGGCGGGGACGTCGAGGTGGCCGTACTGGTCGCGATAGGACTGGGCGGCGGCCAGGCGGCGGGAGCGGGAGACCGCCGCCTCGCGGGGGTCGAAAGAGGCCAGGTCCATATCAGCGGGGGCGGACGCGACCCGCTCCGGCACGAGGGCTTCGACACCGTCGGGGTGAGGGCCACCCCCTCGGTCGCGAACGGCGAGGTGGCCCCGCATCAGCGCGCCCGCTCGTCAGGCCCGGTCCTCCACGTGCCCGCAGACGCGGACGGCCCGTCGGAAGCCGAAGCTTCCGACGGGCCGCGCGCGTGCGCTACCGCTTACTTGCCGTAGTACGCGTTGTAGATCGAGATCGTCGACTTGTTGCCCTTCTTGTCGGCGATCTTGGCGCGGAAGGAGATGGCCTTCCCCTTCGCCGGGTTCTTGACGCTCACCTTGCCGTCCTTGACGGTGAGCTTCTTCCAGGTCTTGCCGTAGTCGTACGACGCGTACACCGACAGCGACTTCAGGTTGCTGCCCTTGGCCGCGCCCTCGACGGTGACCGGGACCTTGACGGTCTTGTCGGCCGGGACCTTGCTGTCCAGGCCCGTGGTCGCGAGGAAGCGGGCCGTGGAGACGGGCAGCTTCGTGATGCCGTTGGTCTTCTTCGAGCTGAACGTCCAGCTGGCGTCGACGCGGGTGGATGCAGCGGCGACCTTGGCGCTGCGCTTGACCGACGTCGTCAGCTTGTACTCGGCCTCACCGGCCGGGACCTTGAACTGCTTGTCCCCGAACAGCGGGTCGTCGTTGCTGCCGACCCTGGTGCCGTTGCGGTACAGGGTCGTGTTGACCGACGAGAACTTGGACCAGCCCACGTTGCCCTTGCCGTCGGCGAACAGCGGCAGGGAACCGTAGATCTGGTTGCCCTCACGGATGACACCGAAGTCGCTGGTCAGGTGCGGTCCGAAGACGGCTGTGTTGACGGTCTGCGAGTAGCTCTTGCCGGCGGCGAACTTGTGCGTGCCCAGCGTGTAGGCGGCATCGTCGATCGGGAAGCCGTCCGCGTCCACGCCGCCGTACTGGTTGAACTCCAGCTGCCACTTCACGCCGCCCTGGGCGGACAGGTGGAGCGTGCGCGTACCGGGCAGGGTCTGCGGCATGCCGATCGAGGAGGCGCTGGAGCTCCACGGCATCCAGCCCACCGCATTGATCGCGCCCTTCTTGCCGCTCGCCGAGGCGCCGAGGCCGGCCTTCACCGTGGCGAGCTCACTCGTCTTGTAGTGCTTGGTGAAACCGGTGGCGAGCTGCTTGACCGGACCGCCGGCGATGACGTCGTACTCCTCCTTGTCGCCCTTGGACCAGTGGCCGTCCCACTGTTGGGTCAGCGAACCGTCGGTGATCTGCGGGCCGACGTGGGCGGTGCGGAAGTTGTCGTACGAGTCCAGCCACCAGCCGTAGACGTACGTGTTGTCACCGGCTTCCACCGTGTAGTCGGCCGAGGCGAACTCCGACTTGACGCCCGTGGCCGGAACGGTGATGTCCACCGGCTTGGCCTTGCGGGCGTCCAGCGTGATCGTCGTGTTCTTGCCGACGTTCAGCTTGGGCTGGGCGAGCCAGTCTGCGCCCTCGAACTTCTCCGGGTCGTCGCCCGCGTAGACGCTCGTGTTGAGGATGTAGGTGCCCTTGGGGACACGGGCGGTGACGGTGCCGTCCTCGTCGTACGGCATGGCCCCCTTGCCCTTGCCCAGGCCCGCGATCCCGGTCAGGTCGGCGCTGTAGTACTTCGCCGCCTTGCCGTCGCGGTCCAAGAACTTCAGGGTGACGTCGTACGACTCGACCTCGCGCTGGACCGCCGCGGCCGTGCGGACGGTCTGACCGCTGCCCGTCGCCGTCACATACGCCGAGTACGCGCCGTCGAGCGTGCCGCCGAGCTTGGTGTCGACGGTGAACGGCACGGAGGCCTTGCCGCCGGCCGGGACCGTCACCGAGGTGGCGCCGAGCTTGAAGAAGCCGGCCGGGACGGCCTGCCCCTTCGGGTTGGTGGCTGTCGACGTCAGCTTCAGCGTGACGTCCGTCGTGCCGAGGTTGCGGTACGTCAGTTCCTTGGTGACCGGCTTGTCGTCGGTGTGCGGCCACTGCTGCACACCGAAGCTCACCGAGACCGGCTCGGCGATCACGGACTGTTTGATGGCCTTGTCGACCTGGATGCGGCCCGAACCCTGCTGGAATGGGGTGTACTTGCCGCCCTTGGTGGAGCCGGTGAGGGCGCCCTTCAGTTCGGCGTACTTCCAGGCCGGGTGCTGCTGCTTGAGGATCGCCGCCGCGCCCGCGACATGCGGGGTCGCCATCGACGTGCCGGAGATCGTCATGTAGCCGGCCGGCTTCTCGCCGACGTCCTGGGCTATCAGGTTGCCCGGGGCGGAGGCCGCGGTGATGTCCACGCCGGGCGCGGTCACGTCGGGCTTGAGGGCGCCGTCCATGCCGGGGCCGCGACTGGAGAAGTCGGCCAGCTTGTCCTTGTCGTCGACCGCGCCGACGGTCAGGGCCGCGGCGGCGCTGCCCGGGGAGCCGACGGTCTGCTCGCCGAAGTGGCCCTCGTTGCCGGCCGCGATGGCGAACAGGATGCCCTTCTCCTCGGACAGCTTGTTCACCGCCGCTTCCAGCGGGTCGATCGCGGGCGTGTCGCCGCCGGCCAGGCTCAGGTTGACGACGTCGGCGCCCTCGGAGGCGGCCCACTCCATGCCGGCGAGGATCTCGGAGTCGCTGCCGAATCCGCCGTCGTCGAGGACCTTGCCGTTGAGGATCTTGGCGCCGGGCGCGACGCCCTTGTACTTGCCGCCGGACTTCTTGCCGGTGCCGGCCGCGATAGAGGCGACATGCGTGCCGTGGCCGACCTTGTCAGTGGCGTCGGGCGCGGTGGTGAAGTTCTTGGCGCCGATCACCTGACCCTTGAGGTCGTCGTGGGTGGCGTCGACACCGGTGTCCAGGACGGCGATCTTGACGCCCTTGCCGTCGTAACCGGCCGACCACGCCTTGGGCGCGCCGATCTGCGGGACGGACTTGTCGAGGCTGGCCTTGCGGACGCCGTCGAGCCAGACGTGCGCGATACCGGAGGCGGTGTTCTCGCCGTTGGTGAGCGCGTCCCAGAGCTCGGGTGTGTCCTTCTGCGGTGTCTGCACCGCGTCCGCGTTCACGGACTTCAGCGTGTGGCTCAGGGTGCCCGCGTCGCGGACGTCGGCCTTGGTGGCCGCTGCGCTGCCGCGGTAGCCGACGATGACCTTCAGGCCCTTCTTCTGGGCCTTGCGGATGGTGGACTTGTTCAACTCGGTGACGTCGAAGAGCCGCTGGTCCAGCTTGCCGGTGGCGACCAGGCGGGCCGCGTCGGCCGGGATGGCGAGGGTGTGGCCGTCGAGCTTGCGGATCTGGACGGGGACGTGTTCCCGGCCCTTGGCGTGCTCCAGGCCGATGACACGGCCCTTGGCGTCCAGGACGACCCGGTCGCCGGTGATCAGTGTGACGCGGTGCTTGGCGGTCAGGGACACCGGCTTGGCGGCCGCTGCCGCCTGCTCGCCTGTGGCCGACGCCGGGCTGGTCATGCCCGCCGCCAGAGCCACGGCCGCCGCGGTGGCGACTGTGGCGGCGTACGCCCTTTTCACTTGTCTGCGCAAGTTTCCCCCTTGCAGAAGAACCGGGTGAATTCCCCGTTCACCCGGCCGGGGGTGGTCTCGTACGCATGCCCGTACGCCCCCCGGAACACGGAGTATGCCGAGGGGTGATCAGGTGCTCAATAGACGAGAAGAAGGCAAGAATTCCGTCGGCCGACTGTTACACGGCCGTCGGAACTCCGTTACAGGGTCGGGGGGTTACGCACGCGTGTTCTCCTTGACGCTGATCCGGCCGCAGCTGAGACCGAAAAGGCCGCCCCCGCCGCTGCCCCGGCGGCTGCTGCCGCACCGGCCGCCGGGGCACGTGCGCATGCCGCCCGGGCACCGCAGACCTCGCGCCGCCCGGGCACGAAGAAAGCCGCCCCCGCGGGCACGCCGGTACCCCGGGCCCGCGCCGAGATGCAGGCCCTCGGCGTCCGCCACGTCCACGTCAGCCAGGTGCGGGCGGTCGGCAACACGGCGGGCAGCAGCGTGTGCGGCGCCGCCCAGGTGTAGCGCGCCACGCCATGGCGCACCGTCCACGCGGGTACCCATCGTCGGTTGCAACCGCCCGGCTCCCGGGCAGCCGGGCCGCCGGAGTGCGGGCAGCCGCAGGCCTCCCGTGGAGAGCCGGGAGGCGTGGCGGGTCCTGCCGTCAGCGACGGCAGGACCCGGCAGAGGGGCAACCTCACCCGGGGGTGGCTCGGTGCCCACCCTCACACCATGCACCCAAACCAGCCACAGCAACAGACCGTGGCTGAAAAACGCCAACGTCCGTATCCGAGACGGGCGGAGCAGGCCCCCGCGGTCAGTCGCGGCGGCCGGCTCCTCGCAGCGACAGCCCGCCGTGCGGCTGCGCTTCTTCCTTGCTGTCCGGGGGTATTGCACAGTTCAGTGGTGCGGTGGGCCCTCTCACTCTCCCGCCGTCGGCTCAGCTCCCACCAACGCGATCCGTGTCGCGTGGAGGTGGTCCCAGTCCATGACCAGGCGGAATCGTCGATGCGTCTTCAGTCGCTCCGCGTCGGCCAGCTCCTGGCCTCGGTACACCAGGGCGTCACCGGCCTGGACGAGGTCCGTAACGGCGATACGGACGTCGTCGGCCCCCTGGCCGGTGGCGGCCGCCAGGCGGTCCAGGGAGGTCAGTACCTCCTGCGGTTCATCCAGATCATCGACCAGATAGTTCATGAACCTGTCGACGAGCGGGCCGGTGCGCAGCGTCCACCGGATGTGGTCGAGCCGTTTGGTGAGGTCGGCGTCCAGCGGCAGCAGGTCGCCAGGCAACGGCAGTGCGACGGGCATCGACCACCGGGTGCCGGTCGGTGTCTCCTCCCGGCGAGCCAGACCCCACGTCAGGTAGAGCTCGGACAGATCCCGCACTGTCGTGGGTACCGGGAAGCCGGCGGCCGTAAGCAGCGCTCCGAACTTCTCCATCGCCATGTCCGAGCGCGGCCCGGGTACGGACGGGTTGTCGATCATCCGGTCAGCTCCTCCTGAAAACAGCCCACGCTCGCAGCGTATGTACTGCGTTCCATGTCTATCGCACAGGCAAGGAGGAATGGGGCACGCGAGTTGCGATGTCAGAGGTGGTGGAAGGCAGAACGCACGTCGGAGTGCTCGAAGGCAATCCTGTGCAGACCGCCTTGGCCCGCGGCCATTCCGGCTGGGGTGTCGGGGAGTTCATGTGTCCAGGTCCCCGCGACGCCGTGCACTTCCCCTGATCTCCGCGCCCACTCCCAGCCCCTCTGCCGTCCGCCGAACGTCAGTCCCACTGTGGTCGTGGCGAGAAGGCGGACGGCTCATGTGACTGGAGTGGGGGCGGAGACGGGGCGTGCCCCGAGCAGGAGGGCGCACCCGGCGGCGGCCAGGAGGGGCAGGGTGAAGTGGCCGCCGAGGGGGCCTGCCAGGGCGGGTGCCGCCGGCCAGGCCCAGCCGCATCGCGCTGGATATCCAGCCGACTGCTTCGGTGGAGGTGCCCGGCGGGGTGAGTGAGGTGACGGTCAGGCTGGCCACGGTCAGCAGGGGGACGAACAAGGCGTCGGGCAGCATCGCCAGGGCGAGGAGGGCCAGGGGCGGGAGCGGGGCGAGCAGGGGGAGCCAGCAGGCCGCGAAGGCTGCTCCCAGCAGCAGGAGGTGACGGGGTTTCGGGCCGGTTGCGGGCTGGAAGCGGGCGAACAGGATGCCGCCGAGCAGTCCCGCGGCGGAGAACGTCGCAGGCAGCGCGCCTGCCAGCCAGGAGGCGTGCTGGCGGTCGGCGATGGCGATGGCGGCGACGTCGAGGGCGCCGATCGTGGCGCCCAGGAAGGCCAGTGCGGTGAGCAGGGGCCGCATGGCGGGGGCGCAGCACACTGAGCCGGCCGGGGCGGCGGGGCACGGCCCGCCAGGTGCGGGCGGGGCGCGCGGTGGCGAAGACGAGGGAGCCGGCCAGGGTGGCGGCGGCCGCCAGGGCGAGGGCGGCGGCCGGGGAGAGCCAGGTGGCCATCGCGATGGCCAGGGCGGGTCCGGTGACGTAGACGATCTCCTGGGCGGAGGAGTCCAGGGTGTAGGCGGTACGGACGTGAGCGGCGTCGGGCAGCAGGGTGGGCCACAACGATCTCAAGCCGCCCTCCAGCGGCGGGCATCCTGCTCCGGCCAGGGCGGCGCACACGGCGGTGAAGGCGAGGTGGGAGGTGCCCACCAGGGCCACGGCGCCCAGGGCCGCGGCGACCAGTGCGGCTCCCAGGTGGCAGGGCAGGGGCAGTCCGCGCAGGTCGGCCAGCCGACCCAGCAGGGGCAGTCCGAGCGCCGGGGCGATGCCGTAGAGGGCGGCCAGCAGGCTGGCGGTCGCCAGAGAATGGCCGTCGGCTCGCGCCGCCAGTATCAGGGCGACGGGCACCATGCCCAGGGGCAGGCGCCCCGTCACCGAGGCGATCAACAGGCGGCTGCAATATCGGTGGCGCAGCACGGCGCGGAAGCCCGGCGGTGCCGTCGCGGGGGCGCCTGGGCGTTGGGGCGCGGGCGGCTGTGCTGCGAGGTCCACCGGAGCCGGGGTGGCGCGGGGGGTGTCGCGGACCTGCGCGTGGGCCATCGCCTGCCTGCCTCTGCAAGGGGAAAGTCGGAATCTCGCGGGGCGCCCGCACGGCGGCTTGTCAGGGGCGCGCGCCGTGCGGGCGGTGGCAGCGGCACGGGGATGGGCCGCTGATGGCAAAGCTCAACAGGGCACGGAGCCTCGCTTCAACAACGCTTCCCCGGCAGCGGTCGGCGCCGGGGGGCTAGGCCGTTTCTGATGGCTCTTGGTTGGCTGGGTGAATCTCGTGGTCGGTCGGGCAGGACGCTCGTATGGTGCGGCGACATGAGCTCACGGACGCGCAGTGGTGGAAGATCGAGCCTCTCTTGCCCGGCAACGGCAAACCGGGTGGGCAGTGGGCGGATCACCGCAGGGTGATCAACGGGGTGCTGTTCCGGGCCCGGACCGGGGTGCCCTGGCCTGACATGCCGGAACGGTACGGGCCCTGGCAGACCGTCTACGAGCGTCATCGCCGCTGGTCGGCCGACGGCACCTGGCAGGCCGTCCTTCAGGAGTTACAGATCGAGGCGGATGCCGGCGATCCGGACGGGGCGCTCGCCCGCCGGGCGGAGCGTCAGGAGTGGGCTGTGAACATCGACTCCACCTCGTGCCGGGCGCATCAGCACGCGGCCGGAGCGCCCCGCAAACCCCCGGCCGACCACCCGCAAAAGGGGGTGGGGCGCGTGAGGAGGCAGATGGGCGCGAGGCGTTGGGGCGCTCGCGGGGCGGGTTGACCAGCAAGGTCCATGTGCTCTCCGACGACCGGGCCCGCCCGCTGCACTGGCTGACCTCGCCCGGTCAGCGGGGTGACAGCCCGATGTTCGCTCCGGTGCTGGACGGCTTACGCATCCGGCGTCGAGGTGCGGGCCGTCCGCGCAGCCGGCCGGACCGGGTGCGCGGCGATAAGGCGTACTCCAGCCGGGACAACCGCGCCTACCTGCGGCGGCGCGGGATCAAGGCCACCATTGCTCAGCCCAATGACCAGCGGCTCCACCGCCAGCGGCGGGGACGATCCGGTGGCCGGCCGCCAGCCTTCGACAAGGCCCAGTACCGCCGTCGCAACGCGGTCGAGCGGTGCGTGAACAAGTGGAAGCAGTTCCGCGCGGTGGCGACCAGGTATGACAAGCGCGACTACATCTTCAACGGCACCCTGACCGTCACCGCGATCCTCATCTGGCTCCGAGACACCGTCCAAGAGCCATCAGAAACGGCCTAGCCGCCGACCATTTCCGCTGTGTCGGCATGGACTACCAGGTCACCTGCATGGGGCGCTTCGGTGACCGTGTGTCCGAGCTGGGCTAGCAGCCCTGCCACTGCCGTCCGCACGATCGCTCTCATGCTGTCGTCGCTCCCGGTTCGCGTGGCTTGTTCGCGGGCAAGCGAGGCGAACCCGTCCGAGGCCGTCCAGCTGACCAAAGCGCCCGCGGGCACCTTGGTCACACGCAACCCGGGGACGCTGGTGTCCGCGTCACCCAGCACATCAAAGCCGGCCTGGATCAGGGCGGAACTCACCTGCGAGACGACCTCAGCAGGTGCACACGACACCACAGCCGCCTGCCCGCAAGAAGCCAGACCATGCCATCGCGTTCTCATGCCACCCGCGTGGCCGATCAAAGCGGCCCTTCGCACCACAATGTTGCGAAGGGCCCTTTCGAGGCTGCTGCTTAACCCCGCACCGGCCGGGTGACCGCCCCCAGGACTACCCATGCGACCAAATCGCGAGGATGCGGCGTTGACCTCCCCAGGCACACCGCCGCATCCTCGCCAGCCACTCAACCAGCTACCCGCCAGTGCTGAAGCGCTCCTGGCCTGCCCCTCCGCGCCGCAGACCGCGTCCACGGCCGCTCTCACGTGAGCGCGCACCGGTTCGGGCATCTCCTTGCCCAGTGTGGTGTCCACCAGTGCCTGCGCGATCAGCCGCAGCTTCACGTTGGGGGTCTATCAGGAATTAGGTGTGATTCGTCTGTTTGGCCTACGAGTTGGTGGGTGGGCTGTTCGGCCTACACTCGTCCGGCGGTAAGGCGGCCGTCGAAGAGGACGTCGAACTCGTTGAGGGCGGACTTCCAGCGGTTGTTCCAGCGCTGGCGGCCGCGGCCGGTGGGGTCGAGGGCGAGGGTGGCGAGGTAGAGGCGTTTGAGGGCGGCCTGCTCGTTGGGGAAGTGCCCGCAGGCCTGGGCCGCGCGCCGGTAGCGGGCGTTGAGGGACTCGATGGCGTTGGTGGTGTAGACGACCTGGCGGATGGCGTCGGGCAGGCCGAGGAAGGGTACGAACTCGCTCCAGGCCCGCTGCCAGGTGCCGGCGATCGAGGGGTAGCGCTTGCCCCACGTGGCGTCGAAGTCCGCGAGCCGTTGCCGGGCCTCTTCCTCGTTGACGGCGGTGTAGACGGGCTTGAGGTCGCGGGCGACCTCGGCCCAGTCGCGGCGCGATGCGTAGCGCAGGCTGGCGCGGATGAGGTGGACCACGCAGGTCTGCACGACGGTCTGGGGCCAGACGGTGTTCACCGCGTCGGGCAGGGCGCTCAGCCCGTCGCAGACCAGCATGAGCACGTCGCGGACGCCTCTGTTCTTGATCTCGGTCAGGATGGTCTGCCAGTACTTGGCGCCCTCGCCGCCGTTGCCGGCCCACAGTCCGAGGATCTCGCGGTAGCCGTCCGCGGTGACCGCGACGGCCACGTAGACCGGCCGGTTGGCGACGTGACCGTCCCTGATCTTGACGTGCACGGCGTCGATGAAGACGACAGGGTAGACCGGATCGAGCGGGCGGGTGCGCCATTCCGCCATCGATTCCAGGGCCTTGTCGGTGATCGTGGAGATGGTCTCCTTCGTGGTCGTCATCCCGTACGTCTGGGCGAGGTGGGAGACGATCTCGCCGGAGGTCAGGCCCTTCGCGGTCAGTGAGAGCACCAGGTCGTCCAGCGCGCCGGTGCGGCGGGCGTGCACGGGCAGCAGCCGGGGCCGGAAGGTGCCCAGCCTGTCTCTGGGGACCTGCACCGTCACGGCGCCGACCTCCGTCATGACCTTCTTGGCCCGGTAGCCGTTGCGCATGTTGCCGCCCGAGCGGGACCCGCGCCCGCCGACCCGGCCGGCCTCGGCGGCGAGGTGCTCGTCCATCTCGGCCTCCAGGGCGGCCTGCATCAGATGCTGGGCCAGTTCGGGCAGCAGCCCGCCCTCGCCCATCAGCCGCAGCCCTTCGCCGCCATGGACCTTCTCGGCCGCGAGCGCGGCCAGCTCCTCCAGCAATTCGCTGGACAGACCGTTCTCAGACACCGGCATCGACTTCACGTCGGCACCCTGGACACTGCCGTCGGCCACGGCAAGCGACACGCGGTCTACGGCCTCAATCAGGTGACCTGTCGTCGCATTCATCAGATGACTCCTTCGGGAAGGATCACACCTAATTCATGACACTCCCCACGTTGGTGTCACCTTCTGGAACAACACAGCCCGGCAGGGATCGCGTTTGACCATGCCCTACCTACGGAGGCGCGACGGGCACAGAGGCCGGTCCACTCTTTCCACACGGGCAGCAGGGTGATGCGGTTCAGGCGCCGAAGTGGGTGAAGGGTCCCCAGGCCGTGGGGCGGAATCCGTCGGCCGCAGCGCGAGCCACGACCTTGCCGAGTGCGGCGGAGGGCGGTCTTCCTGCCCGGAGTTCCTCGTGAAGAGTGGCCATCATCTGGACGGTCTGCTCGGAGTCGGGCACAGCCCAGAGGGCGGCGATCACGGAGCTTGCTCCCATGGCGAGCAGTGCTGCGGGGAAGCCGAGTTGTTCACCTGGCAGTTGGGTGCCGATGCCGGCCAGGTGGCAGGCGGACAGGACGACTGTGGTTCCACGTTGCAGGTCGTGCCCGAGGAGCGAGGACAGGGTCAGGGGCTGCCCCAAAAGGATGGTGGATTCCAGTGGGCTCTGGCCGTCGAGGGATCCGTGGCCGGCGAGATGGATGAGGTTGGAGGACGTCATCTGTTGAGCCAGGCCCGGCGGTGCGGGACTTGCGGAGCGTCCGGCGGCGCCGTCGGACGGCCCGGTGAGACCGCGCAGGCGGTCGTGCCCTTCGGGGTCGGCAGCACCTGTGTTCTGGTCTCTGAGGATGAGGGGCCTCACGCCGTGGACGGCTGCGATCCTGCGGGCCTCAGGCACGGTGAATGGGATCGGTTTGCCGCCGGCCCCATCGTGATACCAGGGATCGGCCACGATCAAGGGGTCGATGCGCGCCGGCCGGGGCCACCCTGCCGCGAACATGAGGGCGTTGCCGGAGGGTACGACGGTGAGGTCGAGAAGTCCGCAGACCGGGATGCCGTTCACCGGTGCGGAGTACAGCGGCAGAAGGGCGCTCTGCCCTAGCGGCACCAGGGCGACGCGGCCGCCCAAGAGGTCCGGCCAGGCATCGAGCACCGGTTTCCACACGGCGTCTGCGACGGTGGCGTGTGCTTCGCGGACCGCCCGGTCACGCCTCTTGACCAGTGGCGGTTCCGCTGCCAGTGGGGCGCGCAGTTTTTCGAGGTGGCTCTGGACCTCTTCGAGCCCCAGGGCGGGCAGGGCGATGCTCCGGCACAGCTCATGACCGGTCTCCGGCGCATCGAGCCGTATTGCCGTGCCGCCCTCGACTCCGGGTGCGATGTAGAGCACCGAGCGCGCCGTCCGGCCTGCGGCGAGCACGGCGGAAACGGTGCGAGCCCCGGAGTAGAGGCTGTCCCCGCCCGACAGTTCCGCGAGCGTCTGATCCAGTTGCTGGATCAGCATCATGTCCGCCTGCACCCGCAACGCCGCGACGGTGTCCACCCCGGTCGGTAGATTCAGTGTCTCCTCGGCAGCAGCTTGCACGCTGCGGCGGAGCGCATGCACCCGTCGTACCGTGTCCTCTCCGCGGAGAAAGGTGACCAGTTCGCGGGCGATGGTGCGGTCACCCATCTGTCGACCGGTCAGTCCCTCCGCGACCAAGTAGCCGACGAGCGGGACACCGGCGCGGTGCGCCACGTCCACGGACATGTCCGCCATCGCCTGGATGTCGGGAAGCGCTTCCTCGGGGAACGTCACGTCGTTCGCGGTGTTCTCCGCGTCGATCAGGGCTACCGCGCCGACGAACGCCATGCTGGAGACGGACGCGAAAAACCACTGGCCCAATTCGGCGTGTACGCCGAAGGACATTCGAGACGTACGGAAGACGAGCCGGGCATAAGCGAGATCGCCTTGGACCATCTTGTCCATGCAGTGCCGCATGAGCCGCCAGATATCGTCGGCCACGGCGCCAGATCCGTGACGACGACCTCTTTCCTGCAAAGCGTCTGTCGCTTGTTGGATCTGATTGAACTCAGCCTCTTGGGGCGACACAGAAAACCCCATCATTCGGCCGTCCGGGAGGGGGTGCCCATCGCGGTCACGATGGCGCTGCTGAGGGCGGCCGTGTCAAGGGCGGGCACTCCGTCGGGTCCAGGCCTGGAGGTGATTTCGATGCGGGTCTGGGCCCCGGCCTCACCGGTGATCGTGAAGACGAGTGGCGGTGCGGATCTTTCAACGGGGGCGCGGAACCCGAACCAGGCGGCGGCTCGCTGAGTGAATTCTCTGATCTGGTCGCGGGCGAGATAGACGCCCACCAGGTTGGCTGTGACGGACAGACCTTGATTGCCGATGGACACTGCGGCCTGCGCCACCGATGCCCACTCATCGGCCGAGCGGGAGCCGACCTCCACCTCATCGAAGTCCGCCGCGTCCAGCAACTCCCAGAAATCCTTTGGCACTTGCACAAACATGTGGTCGCCCATGACCAGAGCGTAGCTGTCAGCCAACCGCGAAGAGGCACTTCGGACGAACTGTCCCTGTTCGACCGCCGCAAACTGAGATGCCGTCCCGATTGCGTAGCTCGAGCGGAGGTGAGGGAACTGCGGCGAAGGCTCAATGGACTCCACTCCCACCCGGCCACCGGTCCACGCACCGGATGCACGGTGGAGTCCACCGCGCCCACTCAGGCCTGACGGCATAGGCGCGGACCTGCGGACCACCACGGGTTCAGCCGGCCGCTGGGGTACTGCCAGGGGCCGGCGTCGCTTCCGAGGCTGAGCCAGAAGCAGTTCTGGGCATGACGCGACGGCGAGGATGCACGCCTGTGCGGGGGTCAGGCCTGGTCGGATGAGGTCGGCGAGCTCCTGGTCGACCATGCCGGGGAGTTCCCCGCCGTGCAGCGGGGCCGACGCCATCACCCGCAGGCCCGCGCCGGCGGCGGCCGGGAGCGGGCCCCGGCCGTGCAGGGCCTGCACGATCGGCGTCATCATCACCAGGCTGACCGGGAGCTGGATGGCGGCCAGGTGGTGCTGTCCGCCGGCGGCTTCGGCGGCCAGGGCGAGCATCTCCCCCACCGTGAACGCTTCCTCCTCCAGGCCCGCCCATGTGGCGACGCCGTACCCGGTCACGTGCCCGGCTGTGGGCCTCTTCCTCCAGGGCCTCGAACGCGGCCCTGATCGCCTGGTGCAGGGCTGCGCGGTCGCCGGGATGGGCGCGCTCGGGGTTGTGCAGCAGGACCAGGTCCAGCCGGTCGCGCCCGAGCTGGGCTCGGTTACGGCAGACCTGCCAGCGCACGTACTGCGGGGCGAGGCTGTGCCGGGCGCTACCCCTTGAGGTTCCCCCTGCCAGCCGGACAGCTTGATACTGGGACGGATGGTCCCGGAGGAAGCAGTCACAGGTAGTGAGCAGCAAGAGCAACATGAGTAAGCGGTACACGGCCGAGTTCAAGCGGGACGCGGTCGCCTTGGCGTTGTCCTCGGAGAAGACGGTCACCGAGGTCGCGAGGGATCTGGGCGTGAGTCCCGAAGGGCTGCGCGGGTGGGTGAAGCAGGCGAAGGTCGACCGCGGTGAGGGACCCGCCGGGGCTTTGACCACTGCGGAGCGTGAGGAGTTGGTCCGGCTGCGGCGGAAGGTTCGCGAGCAGGAGGCCACGATCGAGGTTCTGGGAAAAGCGACCGCCTTCTTCGCGCAGGACAAGATGAGGTAGACACCGTGGCACGGTGTCGTTTCATCGATGCGGAGAAGGCATCGGAGGGTAATCCTGCAGGTCACAGCGTTGCGTTTCTGTGACGTGTGCTGGGAGTGCCCCGTTCCACCTACTACGCGCACAGGGCGTCACGGCCGGCCCGGTCGGTGCGGGAGCGGGCCGAGGAGGTGCTGGTGGGCGAGATCCGGGTGCTTCACGCCGGATCTCGCGGCGCCTACGGGGCCCCGCGGATCCACGCCGCCCTGCGGCGGGCCGGGCGGGTGGTGAACTCCAAGAAGGTCGAGCGGCTGATGCGCAAGCACCGGATCGTCGGGATCACCCGCCGTCGGCGGCGGGGCCTGACCCGGCAGGCGAAGCGGGCGGTGTTCGCGCTCGACCTGATCGGCCGGGACTTCACCGCGCCCCGGCCCGGGATACGGCTCGTCGGCGACATGACTGAACTCAGCACGCTGGAAGGGAAGTTGTATCTGGCGACCTGTATCGATCTCGCGACGCGGGAGGTGGTCGGCTGGGCGATGGCCGACCACCACCGCGCCGAGCTGCCGGTCGCCGCCTTGCGGATGGCGGCCGGGCGTGGCGGCCTGGAGCAGGGTTGCGTCATGCATACGGATCGCGGCAGCGAGTACACGAGTGACGAATTCCGCAGCGAAATACGCAAGTTGCGCATGAGGCAGTCGATGGGGCGCGTCGGCTCTTGTTACGATAATGCCGCCGCGGAAAGCTGGTTCGCCATCCTGAAAGCGGAGATCGGGACGACCATGTGGGAGACCCGCAAGGCCGCCCGGGCCGACGTTTTCCGCTACATCGAGGTCGAGTACAACCGCAGCCGGCTCCGTCGACACCCCGACTACGGGTACGTCACCCCGCTCGAAACGAGATCCTTGCTCAGGCAGAACCTCGCCCCGGCAGCGTAAACACCCGCTGTCCAGTTCGCGGGGGGAACTTCACTTAGCGGACGAGCAGTGGGCGTTGATCGAGCCGATGATCACGGCCTGGAAACAGGACCGGGTGGCACGGTCAGCGACCGGAGATCCCGGATCCTGCGATCTGTGGGAGATCGTGAACGCGATCTTCTACCAGAACCGGACGGGCTGCCAGTGGCGTTACCTTGCGCATGATCTGCCGTCCTGGTCGGCGGTGTTCTACTACTTCGGCCTGTGGCGCCAGGACGGGCTCGACCAGCGGATTTCCGAACTCCTGCGCTGCCAGGTGCGGGAGAGAGCGAAGCGATGAGAGGACCCGTCTATCGTGATCATCGACACCCAGTCCGTCCGCGCGGCAGCAGGTGTCCCGAAGACCATGACGGGGCTGGACGCCAACAAGAAGGTGTCGGGCCGCAAGCGGGGACTGGCCGTCGACGTTCTGGAGCTGATCATCGGCGTCGTGGTGCCGGCCGCATCCGCCCACGACAACGCGGCCGGCACCGCCCTGCTCGACCTGGCCGCCGAGCGGTGCGGGATGCGTCTGGAGAACGCACTGGTGGACCAGGGCTTCAAGGACGAAGTCCTCATCCGTGGCGCGTTGTTGGACATCGACGTCGACGTCGTCCGCCGCAACGCCGATGACCGGGCAAAGGCTTCGTCCCGCAGCCGAAAAGGTGGATCGTGGAGCAGGTCAACGGCACGTTGATGCTGCACCGCCGTCTGGCCCGGGAGTACGACCACCGCCCCGACACCTCCGCCTCACCACGGCGAGTCCGTCCTGGCGCGACACCCTCGAGCTGGCCGCGTGAACATCACCGAACTCCTGGCGGGCCTCCAAGCCAAGCACGACCAGACCACGGCCTGGGCCAGTGAACTCCGCGGACGGCACTGTCACGTTGGCTGATCGATCCGAAGATCATCCCACCGGTCAGCCAACGTGACAGTGCCCTCGCGGCAGCTGGCCGAGGAAATAGCGCGGCTGGCTGAGGAAGGCAAGTGACCATCGGCCGCCCTCAGCTTTGGTGATGTAGGGATGCCGTTAACGAACGGCGAACCAACCGACAAGTAACCCGCCAGTAGCCTGCGGATCGAAGGTTGGCCCCCTTGCTGGGACGTAGCGAGGGGGCCGAGTGCTGTGCACTGGTGTTCAGGCCGCGGCTGGCTCAGGGTCCGGTTCCTGCGGCACAGGGTGGGCGAACTGGAGGCGGCTGCCCATATTTAGCCGGACCTCGCCGTAGGGCTGGATGTGCATCCAGAACAGTGGGGTCAGAGCGCGTTTGTCCTCGTCGGTGAGGACGTCGGCCCATTCGGGGTCGGTGAGCATGTCTTGGATCATGAGGGTGTTCACGAAGACGAGCGCGGTTTGCAGGAGATGGAGCGCGAGGACGGAGAGTACCTGCTGGTCACGGCGATTGGAGGAGAGTTCGCCGCTCTTGCCGAAGAAGATGATGTCGTTGGCGCCGTTCCAGCCCTCGACGACATTGAGGCCCTCCTGGATCTCGCGCTGGAGGTCGCGGTCGCGTAGATAGCGGGCGACGAAGATAGTCTTCTGGGCACGCCCGACTTCGAGCATGGCCTGGTAGACGGGGTGGGAGGCGGTGCGGGTGAAGCGCTGCAGGATGGCCTCGGTGGAGGCGGTGCCGACCCGGATCGCGGTGGCGTACTTGATGAGCTGGTCGTAGTTGTTCTCGACGACGTCCCAGCGGATCGGGCGGGTCATCGCGTCGGTCAGGCGCTCGTAGCTGTCCTCGTCCTCGCGGCTGGGCCGGTACAGCTTGACCTTGTTGATCTGTTTGATGCGCGGCAGCAGGTCGTAGCCCAGGAGCCTCGTCAGTCCGAACCCGATTTCCGACTGGCCATGCGAATCGACGTAGTTGCCCTCGGCCTGCATCGTCGTGGCGTGCCGCATCATGCCCTCGATCGCGGCGGCGACCTCCGAGGCGGTGCAGTTCAGAAGCTGGCTGTGAATGGCCATCGAGCCTTTCTCGATGTGCCAGTACACGAGCACGCCGCGGCCCCCGTACCGAGAGTGCCACTCGGTGAAGATGTTGCGGTCCCAGGCTTTGAAGTGCGTGGAGTCCGATGCCACGGTGGTCGTGCCCTGTCCCCACACGGTCTCGGAGCGGACGGCGAAGGTGGCGTTGGCGATCTCGACACCGGCGGCCTTGAGACCGACGGCGGTCAGGTAGCGGCGGGCGGTGTAGCGCAGCTCTTCCTCGCTGTGCCCATGCTCGCCGGCGGCGACCGAGCTGATCCCCGAGTTGGTGCCGTACGCGTAGGCGATCAGCAGCAGGCGTTCCAGGAGCTTTGCCTCGTCGATCGCCTCTCTCGTGCCGATCGGGGCGAGGGCCTTGAGCATCCCGGTGCGCAGGGCGGCTTCCTTCAGGATGTCGATGAGGGCGACGGTGCCCCATTTTTTGCGGATCGCCTTCTTGAGCTTGCGCAGGTTCTTCGGTTCCTTCTGCGGCTCGGGCTCGGTGAACTTGATCGCCCCGTTGCGGTGCTTGCCGCTGATCGTCACCCACGGCAGCTTCGGCAGCCTGGCGTCCAGGGCGGACAGCTCGGTGCGCATCTCGCTTTGGAGCTGGGCGATGAACAGCTTGGCATCGCGCGGCTTGTTGAGCTTCTCGTAGTACTCCGCGCGCCGGACCTCGAAGTCGTCGGGCAGGTCCTCGTCGGGGTTGCGCCACTTGTCGGCGCCGGCCACCCAGATCTCCTTGCAGCGCAGCCGGTCGCGCAGGGCCTGGAAGACGCACGCCTCGTACACGGTGCGCATGACGCGCTTGGGCCCCTTGTCGGGGGTGAAGATCGCGAACTCCATCCAGTCCTTGCGGACGACGCCGTCGAGCGGGATGGTCTCGCCGAGCGGCAGGTAGGTGGTGGAGGAGTCCTTGTGCCGTTCGATCAGGGCCAGTGCCTCGATGACGGGCTTGTGTTGGTCGTTGGAGGAGTGGAAGTCGAGTACGCCCAACAGCTTCATCAGGCCGCTGCGGTAGTGGTTGCTGTACGAGGACTTGAACACCTCCCGCTTGGAGCGGGCGAACTCCGCGTTGGTGGCCTTCATCTCCGCGACCAGGTCCTTGAGGGTCTTCTCCCCGCCGGCCGCCGGGTAGACCACGGAGCGGACCGAGCCGTCGGGGGCGCCGAGGGAGGCTTCGGCGATCTTTCCCAGGAGTCCGGACTTGCCGCGGACCTTGGTGAACTCGGCGACGAATGCCTCGGTCACCTTCTTCTCGGCGCGCGCGTTGATGCGGTGCACGGTGGAGTTCAGCAGTTCCACCAGGGTGTCGGTGATCTCCCGCTGGCGCTGGAACAGCAGGGCTGCGAGCAGGACGTGCCGTACAGGGTCGTCGAAGCGCCGCAGGTGGCTCGGGGAGGCGGCCGACGCGCGGGCCCGCCAGGCGTTAATGACCTGCACGCCGATGCCGGTGAACACCGTGGCCGGGACGCCGACGGCACGGACCTACTTGAGCTTCTTGATCTCGTCCAGCAGCGAGTTGAGGCTGACGTTGCCCGGATGCGCTTTGATGTCCGAGAGCACCGACTCCACATCGTCTTCGTCCTCTTCCGAGGCGCCGTCGTCCACGGCCGCCCCGTCGCCCGGCTCAGTGTGGTCGCCGGTCGTCGGGTCGGTGAAGACCAACGCGTCCAGCCGGCGGGGACAGTCCACTTCTCGCGCAAGGCGTGCGGCGACTTCGGCGACGGCCCGCTCGTCGGCCTGGTGCAGTGCGGAACGGATGATCGAGGTGACTTGGTCCGGGGTCGGGGGCTCGATCAGCTCGTGCCGCATCTGCCGGAACGACTCGGCCCGTACCTGCTCCTCACGCCGTTCGTCGTGCCAGATCGCGTCCACCAGGTGGGAGACGAGCTTGAGGGTGTCGGTCTTCGAGCACTTGTGCCAGCCGGTCAGGTTCCGCAGCTCGGTGCGGTGCCGCTGGGCGGTGCGGTCGGTGAAGTCGTAGAACCCCAGCTCCGAGGCCGCGACCCCGGCCTGCTTGGCGACGTGCTCGACCGCGTCGGGGGGCAGCTCCAGACGGGTCTTGGGGAACCGTCCGCGCCAGGTCAAAAAACTTCAGCTGAACGGCGAAGCCCAGCCTCGTGGACCCGCTCTTGTTTCGTAACCAGCCCGCCTTGTCACCGGACAGGGTGAAGTGGTCCACCACCCCGTCCAGACCCAGATCCCGCCCCACCCCAGCCCCTTCCGTCACCCCCGTGATCGGCACTCGGGCTGGACGGTAGAGGCGGTGCTGTACAGCGGACGCGGATATCCGTGAACCGCCCCGGCACGGCGGCCGGACCTGGTAGAAGGCGTCCGGACGGGGGCCGTCACTCTCCCGGCCGGGTCAGCCGTACATCGCCACGCGGTAGAGAGCCACAAGCGCGTCGTCGATGGGATGGGGCTGCGGCTTGCCGGAGGAGTCGAGCCTGTTCCACCTCTGCAGGTTCACCGCGACCGCCATCTGCCGCTTGCCGTCGGCACGGGTCATGGCCAGCGCTCCACCACCCCAGACCGTGCCGCCATGGCCCCAGAAGATGCCCTGACCGGGCCCCTCCATCGGGTGCAGGCCGAGGCCGTAGTCGATCGTCCTTCCCTCTTGGGAGACGACCGGGACAGTGCGTTGCATCTGCGCCAGCGACGACGGGCTGACGATCTCCCCGGCCAGCAGCATGCCGTAGAAACGGTTGAGGTCCGCAACGGTTGATATCAGCGAGGCCGACGGCCCCACCCATGACATGTCGTAGACGCTGTAGTCGCGCGGCGGGTCGATCATGCCGAACCACGCCTCGTAGAGCTTCGAGTGCGGCCCGTCGACGTACGGTCCGGCGGGGAACTCGGTGTCCCGGAGCCCGGCGCGCTCGATGACGTTCCGGGTGATGTACCGCTCGGCCGTAGTGCCGGTCACCTGTTCCAGGAGTTCGCCGAGGAGCAGGTAGTTGGTGTTGGAGTACACCCCCGGCGTACTGCCCGGGGTGCCGACAGCAGGTGCGGTGACCCCCATCTCGATCAGTTCAGTGGGGTGAAACCGCGTGAGCCGGTGGTCGTCCAGGCTCTGGGGTCCGGTGTCCGCGAGGGCGGGGAACGCCTTGAGGGAGGGGTAGGCGTACGGAAGGTACTCGGCGAGGCTGCTGGTGTGATTGATCAGCATCCGGACCGTGATCGCGTCACCGCGTTCTCCGGGAACCAGCCCCGGAAGGTACCGGCCGATCGATGTGTCGAGACCGATCTGACCGCTCTCGACCTGTTGCAGGACCGCGGCGGCGGTGAAGGTCTTGGTGACGCTGCCGACCCGGTGCCGCATGTCGGCGGTGACGGGGCGACCGGTGGCGACATCGGCGACCCCGGCGGCACCGCGCCAGACCTGGTCGCCGTCACGCACCTCGGCGAACAGGCCCGGCATCCCGGCGCGGTGGACGTTTTTGATGGCTGCGTTCAGCGCCGCGGAATCCAGTGGGCTCTTCACGTCATGCGTCCTTTCGTATTCCCCGGGGTGAGCTCCGCATCGGTCGCCTGACCCGGATAACAGGGCACGAGTGGCACGCTGGCCCGCCTCCTGCCGGGCCGCCCGGCATGCCCATGCCCTCATTATGCACGCGGTGCGTGCAACGCCAAGTGCATAGGTTAGGCTGAGATCCGGCGAGAGGAGCAAGATGGCAGGCCGAAGGCGCTGGTCGACCGAAGAGATCCTGGATGCGGCGGCGGAGCTGCTGCGCACGAGCGACGCGGATTCGTTCAGCGTGCGCAAGCTAGCCGCAGCCCTCGGGACCGATTCCTCCAGCCTCTACCGGCACTTCCGCAGCAAGACCGAACTGCTGCGTGCGGTCGCCGACCGGATTCTTCTCGCGGCCATGGACGGCCACCGCCCTGAGGGCGACTGGAAGCAGCGCATCACGGCCCTGGCCCTGCGCGTGAGAGAGGCCTTCGGCCAGCAGCCCCAGCTCGCCGCGGTCTGGGGACGCTACGCGTCAAGCGGCACCGGTTCCCGGCTGGTCATGGAAGAGGCGCTGCAGGCTCTGCGCGCGTCGGGACTGCCCGACGAGGAGATCCCGGCGCACTACCACCGGATCGCGGTCCTCATCGCCGCGTTGATCGCCTCCGAGGCCGGGGCCAGCACCGTCACCCCCGAAGAATACGAACAGGGCATGGAGCTGTTCCGCGTCGCGGTACTCGGCGCCGACCCCGAACGCTTCCCGGCCCTGGCCCACTTCGCCCGCGAGGTCCGCCCCCTCGGGGTGGACCGCCGCGCCGCGTTCGAAGAGATCCTCGCCGCCCAACTCGCCCACATCGAGGCCGCAATCTGCCCGAGCTAGCCGACTGGCTCGGGAGTGTCGGCAAACGATCGTTTGCCGACACCCGGACGATGCTGCCCGTGACGTGAGCCAGGGGGATGCACCTGTCCCGTCTCACGTGATCCCGTCCCTTTATCACCGTGTCTTGTCGGATTCGCTGCTGGTCTCATCTGGTGGTGTCCGTGCGGGGTGACGTGACACAACGAGTCTCACTGGATCGTGTCCGTCGGACTGCTTTGTCTCCGCGGTTCGTGTATGCGGGGCCGTTCCGTCTCACCTGACTTTCGCCCGCGAGGGCGGTTTGGGGCGGTTTTCCTGACTGGCTCGGCTGTTGCTGTGGCTCCCTCGTAATCAGCGTCCGTACAGCGTCGAGGGGGGTGTGGCGGTGGCCTTGTCGGAGGGGCCCGAGGGGTTCGAGGTCGAGTACTTCGATGCCGATGGGGTACGCCGTCGGGTCGGGCTGGCCGAGTGCTGGGCAGAGCCGTCCGGGCGGCTGCCGCCGGTTCGTACGGTGCGGACATATCCGGGGCAGAAGTCGGTGACGCGGCAGTACTGGGCCGCGACGACGCGGGGTCCTCTGCTGGTGGAGTCGCATCTTGAGCGTCACCACGCGATGCTGCTGGACTTCGATCCGCAGGTGACGGGGCTGGCCACCCAGCCGTTCCGGCTGTTCTGGCCCACACGCCGGGGGCGGCACGGGCACGTGCCGGACTTCTTCGCCCGCCGCGCGGACGGGGAGGGTCTGGTGGTCGACGTCCGTCCGGACGACCGCATCGAACCGGATGACGCGGAGGCGTTCGCGGCGACCGCGCGGGCCTGCGAGCTGGCCGGATGGCGGTTTTCTCGGGTGGGGGCGGTTGATGCGGTGCTGCTGGCGAATGTGAAGTGGCTGGCGGGCTACCGTCATCCCCGCTACGACCGGCCGGAGCTGAGGCAGTCCCTGCTGGAGGTGTTCGCAGCACCGGAAGCGCTGTTCGCGGGGGTGGGCCGGGTCGGCGACCGGCTGGAGGTGCTTCCTGTCCTCTATCACCTGCTTTGGCGGCAGCTCCTCCATGTCGACCTGGACAAGGGGATGTTGGGGCCTGACAGCGTGGTCGGACCTGCGGAGCCTGTTCGGTGAGCGTGGTCCGGAGGCCTCCCGTGGTCCGGCCCGGGGACCGGGTGCGGTTCGACGGAGCGGTGCACACGGTCGTGGGAATCAGCGGAATGTTGGTGCGGCTCGCGGACGGGCTGGGGCAGTCCAGCGCGATGCATCTGCCGACGCTGATGACGGCGCCCGGCTTCGAGGTGGTCGGTTCGGGACCGGGCCGGCTGCTGCCGTCGGGGCTGCTGGACGGGCTGGAGGCCGGTCTGGCGGAGAGGGCCCTGTGGTGGCACCGGCACATGACCGAGGTGCTGACCGGACTGGCCCCGGACGCCCCGGCGGGCACGGTCCCGCGTCCCGAGTACGACCCGGCCTCGTCGTCGCTGGCCGACCGGGAGGCGACCAAGGCTGCTGAGCTGTCGGTCGAGTTGGGGCACCCGGTGAGCCGACACACGGTGCGGCGCCGCCGCCAGCGCTACCAGAAACGCGGAGTGCTGGGCATGGTGGACGGGCGTCATGCTCCGCGCCGTCCGCCACGGGGGCAGGTGGACTCCAGGGTCGTGGACGAACTGCGGAAGCTGATGGACCAGGCCGCAGACGGCTCGACCCGCACGGTCAGCTACTACTTCACACGGGTCGGGCGGGCGGTGAAGAAGCTCGACGGGCCGCCGGTCACGATGCCGTCTCGGGCGACGTTCTACCGCCTGTTCAACCGGCTGGAGGCCGGGCGGCACACGACCGGTTCGGCCCGCACGCGTCGCTCGCTGGCCAGCCAGCCCGACGGGGCCTTCGACCAGGTCACCGTCTGCCGACCGGGCGAGCTGATGGAGATCGACTCCACCCCGTTCGACGTGCTGGTGCGGCTCCACCGGCACCCCAGCGGGGCCCTCCCTGGGCAGGCGAAGTATCTCTACCAGCGCACCGGCGGCAGCATCAGCAGCCTGTCCCATCTGATCCGGGCGTCCGCCATCAGCGCGATCATCGACGGCAGCGAACGCATCACCCGCCGCCTGCTCGACTCAGTCCCGGTCGACCACAGCACCCAGTCCGACAACCCGGCCCCGTCCGACGGCGAGGACGACGGGATCGAGGATGCCGCGTGAGTACACCGGTCCTTCCCGGCCCGCGGCTGCGGCAGCTGCCCCGCACGATCGAACCGCTCCACCGCGAGACCTTCGGCTCCTACCTGGGACGCCTCGCCGCCGCGAACCGCATCTCCCATCAGGAGCTGTCCGCGCACATCCAGGACCCCGACCGCATCCACCCGGGCAAGCTCACCTCCCTGCACGCGATCCACTGCCTGTCCGGGCACCCCGTCGACCGGCTCCTGCAAGCCCTGCCCGACCTGCGGACCGCGGAACTGACCGCCCGCTTCACCGCGCAGCCCCTCAAGCCGCTGCCCGACAAAGGCTGGACGAGCCAGCCCGTCTGCACCCGCTGCCTGGCCGGCCTCGGCATCACCACCCACGCCTCACACCACGTCCCGGTCAGCACCAACATCTGCCTGCGGCACGGCCGCTGGATCGGCCGATACGGGCAGCAGCTCGACCTGCGCACCGTCCCGGAGGTGATCCGCGCCCAGCGTCACCAATACAACCTCGTCCGCCGCCACGGCCAGCCGACTGTCACCTACGCGATGGCCGAAGCCACCGACATCTCCTTCCGCTGGTGGGACAGCGACCGGTTCGACCGGCGATGGCGTCGGCGCATGACCGAACTCAGCGGCCCGAAATGGCACGCCTTCAAAGAGGACATGGAGCTCGTCGCCTGCACCTACCCGGACATCGTCGCCCTCGCTGGTCTCTTCGCCTCGCCGCATCTGCGGTTCCTGCCCTTCACGGGCAAGGAACGGGACCTGCGACGATTCATCAGGGAAGTCCGCGAGCGGGCGGCCACCGGCTACAGCCTCGAAGCCGCTGGCAAACGCGACCCGCTGGTCCGCTGGATCGAGGAAGAACCCTCCGACCGCGGCCTGCCCTTCTATCCCTGGCGCCCTCCGGGCCGTCCCGCCCCTGAGCAGGTGAGCGTCTCATGACGACCGCACCTTCGCTCCGGCGGACGCCGTCGGCCCCGGCCGTCGTCGGCTACGTCCGCACGGCCGCAGGCCAAAACCCCGTCCCACAGATCAACATGCTCATGCAGGCTGGCGTCGCCGAGGAGTCCATCTACATCGAGAACACGAACGGCCACAAAACCACTTGGCCCGAGCGGGACCTGCTGCTGCCCCGGCTCCGCTCCGGCGACACCATCACGGTCACCCGGCTCGACCGGCTCTTCTACTCCGTCCAGAACCTCATCATCGTGGGCACCGACCTGCGCAACCGCGGTATCCGCCTCCAGGCCGTCGAGCAGAACATCGACAGCAATACCCTCGAAGGACGTGACTTCTTCGGCATGATGTCCGTCTTCGCCAGCCTGCACCACGAGTTCGTACGCGCCGCCACCAACGACGGCCTGGCCGCCGCCCGCGCGCGCGGCAAGACCAGCGGGCGACCGCCACGACTCACTCCTGAACAGGCCGAGCAGGCACAACAGCTCTACGACTCCGGCACCCCCGTCCCGAAGATCGCCCAGACCTTCAAGATCGGACGATCCACAATCTATGGCTACATCACACTCAAAGCCGCGAAATGAAGCTTTCGTCGAATGCTTTCTCGCCCCCTCATACGGCCCACCGAGCCGGCAGCGAGGACACGCCAAGCTGTGGTGAATATCTACAGAGTCTTCTCTGCAGAGGATCCTCTGCAGAGAAGACTCTGCAACTTACGCTGTTGGCATGTCTGACGCACCCGAACGCACACCACAGCCCGCCAAGCCCGCCCGGCGCCTCGATGCGCGCAGCCTGCGGGGGTTGGCCCATCCGCTGCGAATGAACATCTTTGAGCTTCTCAATCTGGACGGCCCCGCCACCGCCACCAAACTCGCCGAACGCCTCGGGGAGAACACCGGCACCATCAGTTGGCACTTGCGCC
The DNA here is from genome assembly GCF_041435215.1 of Streptomyces sp. NBC_01314. NCBI lineage: Bacteria > Bacillati > Actinomycetota > Actinomycetes > Kitasatosporales > Streptomycetaceae > Streptomyces > Streptomyces sp. NBC_01314. The sequence goes on from NZ_CP108394.1 coordinate 216,626, forward strand.
ACCTCGCCGAGCACGGCTTCATCGAGGAGGAAACCGGGCGGGGCACGAAACGCGAGCGCTGGTGGAGAAGGGTCGACGTCACGAATGAGCTGAACACTGCCGATTTCCGCGACGATCCCGACACCCGGGGCGCGCTCTCGGTCTACCTGCACGAACTGGTGCAGCAGTACTTCAGCCGGGTCGTGAACTACATCAGCGAGGACTGGGACGACACGTGGCGAAGCGCCGGCACCGTCTCGGACTGGAGTGACCTGCGGATGACCCCGACTCAGCTGGAGGCGCTCAACGCGGAGCTGATGGCTGTCATCGCCCGCCATACCCCTGCCCCGGACGCCGAGCCCGCCCCGGACGCGCTCGCTGTCGTCGTGCAGCTCCAGTCTTTCCCCCGCAAGGAGCGTGGCACCGCATGAGCCATGGCATACGCGGTGGCCTCCTGCACCGCCACCGCGATTTCCGTCTGCTGTGGTGCGGCGAGACAGCCGGCAAGTTCGGCGCGTCCGTCACCGGGGTGGCGATGCCGCTGGTTGCCGTCTCCAGCTTGCACGCCAGCACGTTCGAGGTCGGCCTGCTGAGCGCCGCCACCTGGGCCCCTTGGCTGATCATCGGTCTCCCAGTCGGTGTCTGGGTGGACCGGCTGCGGCGCAGACCGATCATGCTGGCCGCCGCCGCACTCTCCCTCTTACTCTTCGCCAGCGTCCCGGTCGCCGCTTGGTCCGGCTGGCTGAGTATCGGACTACTGCTGGCCGTCGCACTGCTGACGGGCACGGCAGCTGTGTTCTTCCAGACCGCCTACAGCGCCTATCTCCCCAGCATTCTGGAACCCGCTGACCAGCCCGAGGGCAACGCCAAACTGCACGGCAGCGCGTCCGCCGCGCAGATTGCCGGGCTCGGCTCCGGCGGCCTGATCGCACAGTTGACAGGTGCGGTGAACGGGATGATCGCCAACGCCGCGACATTCCTCGTCTCCTTCCTCTGCCTCGCAGGCATCCGGCATCGCGAGCCACGCGTCACCAGAACCGAACATCGCCCCAATTCACTGGTCAGTGAAGTCCGAGAAGGTCTGCGGCTGATCGCCGTCGACCCCTGGTTTCGCACGCTCACACTCTTCGGAGCCGCCTCCAACCTGGCCCTTATGGGATATCAGTCGATCCAGGTGGTCTTCCTGGTCCGGAGCGTCGGCCTGACCCCAGGGACCGTCGGCGCACTCATCGCGGCCACCAGTGCCGGAGGCGTGGCCGGGGCATTCGCCGCACGCCGAGTCGCCCACCGGATCGGCACGGCCCGCGCGACACTGCTGTTCGAACTGGGACTTCCCATGCTCGCTCTGCTCATCCCGCTGACCGTCGATGGAGCCGGGATCCTGCTCTTCGTGACAGGCGGCTTCAGCGTCTCCGCAGGCGTCGTGGCCGGCAACATCATCAAGGCGAGCTTCCAGCAACGCTACTGCCCGCCGGATCTCCTCGGTCGCCTCACCGCAAGCACCGCATTCCTCAGCTACGGAACGATCCCCGTCGGAGCACTGCTCGGCGGCGCGCTCGGAACCGCACTCGGCCTCCGCACCGCTATGGCCCTCACGACAGCGGGGATCCCGCTCGCCGCACTGATCCTGGTCTTCTCCCCGATCCGGCGATCCCGAGACCTGCCGACGACCCGCCAGCCAACGAGTAATTCCCAACTGCCGCTGGATTCTGATGGCGAGCAGGCTCTACCTCGTCATTGACCACGACCGCAACGGGCAATCGCCCCTCGGAACCGAGCGCCAGAACCTCCCCTCGGATCTCGCAGGGAGACTTCACACCCGTGGACACGATGAACTGAGACACAGTCGCCCACTCACAGTTGGCGAACACGAAAAACTGAGACGCCAGCCTCGGACCGTCTCACCACACGATGCATCATGCCTGCTAAAAGCACTGGTCGAGAGCTAGATCCAATGAGACGGGACATCCCGAAACCTGTGATCTTCGGAGCTGTCTGGCGGTGAATCTGCAGCGGTATATGGCGTGGCACTTAGCTGTTGACGGGTTCGCGGGTGCGGATGTTGCGGTAGATGGTCATGGGGGTGACGGCGCAGGACTGGGCGATCTCAGCCATGGTGAACTGGCGGGAGTCGTACATCCTTTGGGCCTTGTCGATCAGGTCGGGCGTCATCTTGGGCTTGCGGCCGCCGTTGCGGCCTCGGGAACGGGCGGCTGCCAGGCCGGCCTGGGTGCGTTCCTTGATGAGCGCGGCCTCGTACTCGGCCATGAGCGCGAACATCCCGAAGACCAGTTTGCCGTGCGCGGTGGTGGTGTCGATGATGCCGTTGGTCAGGGACTTGACTCCGACGCCTTTGGTGTCCAGGGCGGTGACAATGTCGATCAGGTCGCGCAGGTTGCGGCCGAGCCGGTCGATCTTCCAGATCACCAAAGTGTCCCCGGGCCGTAGGTCCGCCAGGCAGGCGTTCCACTGCGGTCGGTCGGCCTTGGTGCCGGTGGCGGTGTCGGTGTCGGTGTCGGTGTAGATCTTCAGGCAGCCCTCGGCCTCCAGCGCGTCGAGTTGAAGGCGGGGGGTCTGGTCCGCGGAACTCACCCTCGCGTAACCGATCTTGTGTCCCATGACTGGGACTCTATCGAAACCCGTCGACGGGCAGTGTTTCGTTGCCTTGATTATGTGATGGGATTTTGTTGGTCCGTCACCTGGGGCGATGTGTCCGGGGCGGCCGTCGGCCGCGGGTCTATCGCAGACGACCATTTGTGAGAGTCGCATTCCCCTCGGCGGCCGTCTCGGAGGTTGACCGATACGGGAGGTGCGACTGATGCCCGCGCGATGCACGTCGAGATCCGCAGGATTGTTCACTGCTCCTGCCCGGCCCGCCGGTCCGGTCTAGCCTGTCTGTGCGGGCCGATCGCTCCTCCGGAGCACGGCTCGAGCGCATGTTCCAGGATCTGCGGACGGCGGGACTCAGCGACCCCGACGTCGGCGGCGGTAGTAGGCCGCCGTGACCACCGTGAGCAACGGACCCCAGGCCAGCAGGGGGAGATAGCAGGCGGTCATCAGCCAGTAGTGGCCGTCATCGGGGGATCCGGCGGCACCCATGTTGTCCGCGTCGTTCCAGGCGAACGCGCCGGTGAACGTGATGAGGGTGACGAGAGCCGCGCCGAGCGAGGCGGGGATCACCGCCGCCATGACGGGGATTCTCCGGCCGCCCAGGGCCGGCACCCAGTGCGGGAATTCCTCGCCCCATCTGTGGACCAGGCCCAGGGTGAGCAGTCCGAGTGCCTCGGCCAGCAGGCTGAGGCCGATGAGGTAGAAGGACCCGGCGCCGGGGAAGTTTCCCGGGCCAAGGAACTCGTCGGTGAATCCGGAGTCCCAACCCAGGGCGATGGCCATGCGCCAAAGCCCGGACGGCACCAGGGTCAGCGCGGCAGCGTGCGCCGCCAGGCGGACGGAACGGGGGACTTGGGGCGCGGCCGTGACGGGCGTCCCGGCGACCAGGGTGTCAGCCACGGCGGATCGCCGCCTCGGGCTGCGCGGGAGACTTGGTGATCTCGGCGTGGACCACCTTGAAGCCGCCCTTGATCACGGTCGTGAACGGTGCGGGGGCCATGCACGTACCGGCCTGCGGCCTTACGGGCCAGCCGTTCTCATCGACGTTCCCCGGGTCGACGTTCACCACCCCCCAGGAGAAGCCGAGCCGGTCCGGCTCGCCCTTGCCGCCCTGCTGGACGCTGATGCCCAGCCGGGCGCCGACCTCCTCGACGTTCGACTTCGTCACGACCGCGGTCAGGGTCGCCGTCCGCCCGCTGGTGACCAGGCAGTCCACCCGGGCCTCCGCCCACCCCGTGGCTCCGCCCCGGGGGGTGTGGGAGAACTTCAGCGTGCCCCGGGCATCCGTGGGCAGTCCCTCGGGGGCGTTGGGGGGCACCGGCCGGGTGAACGGCGTCTGTTCGGCATGGATGGTGAAGCGGATGTCGTCGTCGATCGACTCTATGTAGGAGATGCGCGCTTCCCCATGGACGCTCGCGGTCTTCGCCGGCTTCTTCTCGACGGACGCAGCCGGGGCCGCAGGAGCGGGCCCGGCGGCAACCAGCCCGGCGAGGACGGCGACGGCTGCCGTAGCGCCGATTGCGGTTTTGCGCATAATGAACTCCCGTGTTCTGGAGGGTGTTTGTGTTGCCGTGGTCGGTTGAACGGCTCAAGCTTCACCTCCGGCACCCCCGCCATCCCATCCGCCGATCGGCACAAAGATCGCGCCGCCGCCCGGCCCTTCTATGCCGTTCGGCAGAGAGCCCCGCCATATCGCACACCCGTACGCTGATCACCATGTGGGAATCAACCGGCCCGGCCGTCACGGTGATTGGCGCTCTGCCGTCGCTCGCGGCCGCGGGCACGCTGGCGTGGGCCGTCGCCGGCCCCCGTGCCGCGGTTCGTCAGCGGCTCGGCCGCCTCGCACGCCCGACCGCGGTCTGCGCGGTCCTCTCCTTGACCACCAGCTTCGCCCTGCCGAAGGCTGGTTTCGGCTCCGGCTGGAAGCTGGCGGAGACCGCCGTCCTGCTCCTCCTCGTGGCCGGGGTCACCCGCTGGTCGCCCCTCCGCGAACTCAAGTCGGCCCTCCCGCTGACCGCCCTCGCGGTGACCCTCTGGCCGCTGCCGCTGGTCACCGGTGAGTCCTTCCTGGAATCCATCGGAATCGCCACCTTCTGGCTGCTCCCCGTAGCCGCCGCGGTGGCGGCCGGTGCCTACCCCCGCCGCCAGGAACAGCGTCGCCGGAGCGCGGTGGCCGAGGCCCGCAGCGCCCAGCGTCTTCAGCTCTCCCGCGACCTGCACGACTTCGTCGCCCATGACATCAGCGGGATCGTTGTCCAGGCCCAGGCGGCCCGCTTCGTCGCCGCCACCGACCCCTCCCGGGCGGTGCTCGCCCTGGAACGCATCGAGAAGGCGGGCCTGAGCGCCCTGGCCGCGATGGACCGGACCGTGCAGATGCTGCACGGTCCGGAGGCACCCACCACCGAGCCGCTCCCCGATGTGTCCCAACTGCCTTTGCTGATAGAGAACTTCACCTCGGCGGGCGCCACCGAGGCGCATCTCGACCTACCTTCCCTGGTCACGGAGGCGCTCTCCCGCGAGGCGGGCTCTGCCGCGTACCGCATCGTCGTCGAGGCGCTGACCAACATCCGCCGGCACGCCCCCGACGCCTCCCGCGCCACCGTCGCGTTCACCCCCACGGCCACCACTGTGGAGATCCGGGTCACCAACGACCGCGGTGCCCGCCCCGCCCCGGCCCACCGCCGCGTCTCCCGGGGCGGCCTCGGCCTCCCCGCTCTCACCGAGCACGCCCAGGCCCTCGGCGGAACCCTCTCGGCGGGGCCGCACGGCGAGGGCGGCTGGCAGCTCACCGCCGTCCTGCCTGCCGCACTCCCGAAAGAGACCCCATGACGACGTCCCTCGGTCCGACCCGCATCCTGATCGCCGACGACCAGGAGGACGTACGCAGCGGCTTCCGCCTGATTCTCGGCTCGCAGCCCGACATGACCGTGGTCGGCGAGGCGGCGGACGGCCTCACCGCCATCGAGCTCGCCCGCACCCTGCGCCCCGACCTGGTCCTCGCCGACATCCGGATGCCGGGCCTGGACGGCCTCGAACTCACCCGGCGCCTCGCGGGCCCCGGCGTACCCGACCCGATGCGTGTCCTCGTCGCCACCACCTTCGACCACGACGACTACGTACGCACGGCACTGCACGACGGCGCCTGCGGATTCCTGCTCAAGCGCTCGGGTCCCGGGCTGCTGATCGAGGGGGTCAGGGCGGCGATGGCCGGGGACATCCTCATCAGCCCCCAGATCACGGTCCGGCTGCTCCAGACCCTCGCCCCTGCCCCCGCCCCGGCAGCGCCCACGGCCCTGTCGCCTCTCACCGCCCGGGAGGACGAGATCGCCCGGCTGGTCGCCGAGGGCCTCACCAACGCCGAGATCGGCGAGAAGCTCTTCATCTCGGCGGGCACCGCCAAGACCCACGTCGCTAACGTCCAGGCGAAGCTGAAGGCCCGTAACCGGGTGGGTATCGCCGCCTGGGCCTGGGAGAACGGACTGGCCGGTCCAGTCCCACGGGAGTAGGGCGAAGGCGCGAGGCGTCCGGGCCGTCGACCGAGGCGTTCTGGCAGAAGTGCGCGGGTGAGATGAGCGGATGAGAAGAACGTCTGGCTGAGTACCGTGCATCCGGACGGGTCTCCTCATGTGACACCGGTTTGGTTCGTCTGCTTGCAGACAGTTAGTGGATCGGTGCGGATGGAGGTTCAAGGTCCGCCATACCGAGAAGTTTTCGCGGGCCTCCCCTGCGTTCTCATGGTCCTCAACCGCTGACCAAGTCGTTGAGCTCGACGTCGTCCATGGCCGCCCTCATGATGTCCCTCCCCTCGTAGCGTGGAGTCCGTGATTGCAGGGGAAGTTGGGGTTCATGGGGTCCAAGCAACGGACGTACACGCCTGAGTTCCGTGAGGGTGCTGTACGCATTGTGATCGAGACGGGCAGGCCGATCCCGGAGGTCGCCGAGGAGCTCGGTGTGCATTCCGGCACGCTGCACAGCTGGGTGTCGCGGTGGCGGCGCAACGGGTCGGCGTCGTCCGACCAGCCTGCCGAGCCCGCACCGGGCGGGCGGCTGCGCGAACCAGAGCGGGCCGAGCTGGAGCGGCTGCGGCGGAGAAGAACAAGCGGATCCGCGAGCTGGAGATGGAGCGTGATGTCCTCAAGCGATGCATGGGTGCGCCACGAAGTTCTGTGTGACCGAGTGGTGGTGCAAGGCCACTGCCGCCGGGCCGTCGCAGCGGTCCGGTAGAAGCTGGGGGCAGTCCGACCCGGGGGACGCCGGGGAGGGCGGGAAGCAGCCCCGACAACGACGGGACGCGCCGGTACTGCCAGACGGTGCGGGTCCGGCAAGCGAGGCCAGAAGGTGTACGTGAGGAACCTGCGGTTAAAGCTCCGTAAGCGTTGTACCGGCTCCAACCTGGTGGATCTGGGCCGGGATGCAGTACGCGGCTGCCCTACATGCGGGCCGCCGACTCCGGAGCCCGAGAAGTCTTCGGGTCCGGTGGCTGTGCCGAAGGACTGCGGCGTAGGCACGGCGAGGCTGCCGGGGCAAAGCAGGGCACCCATCCTGGCCGATCGGCACACAGGGAACGTGGGAACCATCCGAGGCCGCCCCCGCACCGGTCTTCCGGGCCGGGAGTGGGGTCAGGCCCGTCGCCGGCTGGCGGTCTCGTGGTGGGGCGGAGGATCCGTAGTAGTCCGAGCGCGCGAGAGTCGCGTACATGGCGAAGGGGTCCAGCAAGTCGGCAGTGCGGAAGCTGGAATGCCAGGAGGTCGTTGGTGAATACCGACGAGCTGGAGGAGGTCGCGTATGCGGCCGAACGCCGGGTACTGAAGATCCAGGCCAAGCTGCACCGTTGGGCGGCGGAGGATCCTCTCGCCGGTTTGATGACCTGCACAATCTCGTCTGCGACCCGGCCTTCCTGCTTGCAGGGTGGATGCGGGTGCGGAGCAACAAGGGTGCGCGCACGGCCGGAGTGGACGGCGTGACCGCCCATTACATCGAGGACGTGCGCGGACTGGAGGGCTTCCTTGCGGAGTTGCGGGCCGAGTTGAAGGCCCGCCACCTTCCGGCCCTTGCCGGTGCGGCAGCGTGGGATCCCCAAGGCGGGCGGCAAGGTCCGCTACCTGGGGATCAATACGATCCGCGACCGGGTGGTCCAGGCTTCCTTGAAGCTGGTCCTGGAGCCGATCTTCGAGGCGGACTTCCTCCCGTGTTCCTACGGGTTCCGCCCCAAGCGCCGGGCCCATGACGCGATCGCCGAGAGTCACCATCTGGCCTCCCGCTCCTATGAGTGGGTGGTCGAGGGCGACATCGAGGCGTGTTTCGACAACATCGGGCATGCACCCGTTCTGCGACGGATGCGGGCCCGGGTCGGGGACAAACGCGTCATGGACTTGGTGAAGGCGTTCCTCAAGGCCGGGATCCTCACCGAGGACTCCGGGCTGAAGGAGTCGAGGGCCGGTGCACCGCAAGGCGGGATCTTGTCACCCGTGATCTCCAACATCGCTCTGTCCGTACTGGACGAGGCGGTCGCGGCGGGTCCGGGAGGACCGAACGCCACCCGCAGTCGCAGGGCCCACCGGCGGGCAACGGGCAAGCCCAACTACCGGATCTGCCGGTACGCCGACCTATGCCGAGTTCGGCATAGGTTGGCGTACCTCACCAGCATCCCCAGCCGGCGGCCTTCGTTCTGCCACGCCTCATCGAGAACGTGCAGCGCGATATTCGCCAGCAGCGGGGAAACGACGCCCCCAACGCAATGGGTAACTCGGGCGTGAGTCACCCTCCGTAGCGTCTTGATCTTGATGTTGGCCGTCGTCGGTGGCGCGTTCGCGGACGGGGATACGGTGCCGGATGGTGATCTTCTCGGGGCCGATGAGCACGTCCTTGACGAGAAGTCGCAGGACGCGCTGACGTTCGGGGACCTCGGCGCTTTCGGCGTTGTCGCGGAGCTGGGCGAGGAAGCCCTCGAGGTCGTCGGCGAGCTTGAGGTAGGCGTCCCGGTCGGCGATCGATGCGTCCAGAGCGGCGAGCTGGCCGCGCAGGTTGCTCTCGCGGGCGCGCAGATCGGGCATCCGGGAGCGGAGTTCGTCGAGGGTGACCAGCTGTTCCTGGAACGCTTCGATCATGCGGGTGATCGCTGTGGTGGCCTTGGCCAGGGCCAGTTCGAGCCGGCCGCGCTGCCGCGTGGCGGGATCGGAGGTGCGGGCGCGTTCCAGCCGCTTGTCGATCTCGGTCCGGATCAGGTGCGGGTCGGCGATCATGCCGATGATGTGGTCCCAGACGACGGTGTCGAGGTAGTCGGCGCGGACGGGCTTGTTGGCGCAGACCCGGCCGCCCTCGTAGCGGTAGTCGTCCGAGCCCAGGCACCGGTAGTAGTAGATCTTCTTGCCGGACGACGTGGTGGTCGAGGTCCGGTAGTAGCCATATCCGCAGCTCACACAGGCCGACAGGCCCTGAAGGAGGGAAGGGATCTTGCTGTTGCGCGAGGCGAAGCGTTTGTTGTCGGCGAGCCGCTGGGCGGCGCGTTCGAAGGTCGCCGGGGTGATGAGCGCGGGAACGGGAATGGTGATCCACTCCTCGTGGGGTCGGTCGGCGGCCTTGACGGCGCGGGGGGTGCTGCGGCCCTCCAGACGGGCCCGGCGGTTGAGGCCCGGGGACTCGTGGAGGGTCTGGGTCTTGCCGAAGGCGGCCTGGCCTGCGTAGGCGGGGTTGCGGAGCATGCCCCAGACCACGCTGCGGTCCCAGCGGGTCTTGCCGGTGCGGGTGGGGATGTTGCTGCTGGTGAGCCAGCGGGTCAGGTCCGCGATGGAGGCCCCCTCGTCGGTGTAGCGGCGGAACAGCTCCACCACCAGCACCGCCTCGGACTCGACGATCTCGTAGGTGGCCCCGCACTCAGGGGTTTTGCGCAGGTAGCGGTAGCCGAACGGGGCACCGCCCAGCACGTTGACCGACCCCGAGCGGGCCCGGTAGGTCTTCCCGCGCCGGTAGCGCTCCATCAGCTGGGCCTTCTCGTACTCGGCGAACATGCCCTGGAACTGGACCATCAGCTGGTCCTCGGGGCTGTCACCACGCGGGCCGCGTACGAACTCCACCCGGGTGCCGGCTCGGGCGAACTCCTCGATCAGCAGGGCCTGGTAGGCGAACTTGCGGGCGAGGCGGTCAGGCGCGTAGCACAGGACCACGTCCACGCCGACCTGGGCGACAAGATCGCGCAGTCGCTCCAGCACGGGCCTGACCAGGGTCGCCCCGGAATGGCCCTCATCCTCGAACACCCACTCCTCGGGCAGCTCAAGACGCTTCTCGGCAGCGTGCGCGCGCAGGGCCGCGGTCTGCGAGCCGATCGTCTGGTCCTTCTTCTGCCGGGCCGAGGACACCCGGGCGTAGATCGCCACACTGGTTGTCATCGCTCACTCCTGCCTGCTCCAGGCGGTCCTGCATCCGGGCTCGCCGCTGCGGAACCAACACCGCGTAGGCCGCGGCCAGGTCCGCCGCCGCATGACGGTCGAAGACCGCCTCCACCTGAACCGGCCGGTCGCTCACCTGCCCGGCCGGCCCTCCGGGGCATCCCGCTGCAGGAACTCGGCCAGGGCCTGGGCCACCACCGCGGAGATCGCCCGGTCGCTCTCGTGGACACGGGCGCGGATTTGTCCTGCCAGAGATTCCGGCAGCTTGACGGTGAACACCACGCTCGACTCAGGGACTTCAAGATGTCCTGCGGCCACGGCCTGCTCCAGATACCGGCGTGCCTGACGCACCGACACCCCGTACCTACTCGCCAACGTGCGGGCGGCTGCGGCCACGGGCACACCCGCCCCGGTCAGATCCGCGGCGGCGTTGACCCGCCGGGCGTACTCGACGCTATCGACACGATCACCACGCACCATGTCACAAACCTACTACCCATTGTGACGCTCCTTACCCTCCACGCGGGGAAGCAGTTCCAGCCGCCGGTCCTCGAATACTGGCTCAAGGATCAGTTTCGCAGCCGTCATCACCACTCGGTCCGCCACTGTGGGGATCGAAAGCGGCCGGAACTCTCCCGGCCGTCCCGGTTTGGGAATCTGGGCCCGCCGCAACACTGACGGACGATACGTATGCGTCCGCAGTCTCTGCGAAAGGTCCTGGAGGAATGTATCCACTCCCGAGGTTTCCACCGCGTCGACGGTTATGCCGTCCACGCCGGGGGCACCCCGGTTTGCGCACACACCGGCCCACGCCCGCCGAAGAACGTCCATGCGGTGGACATGGCCATACAGGGCGTGAAACCGGCGTTCGGGTTCTTGCTTGGCGCAGCGGTAAAGCGTCCGTTGCAGGGTTCGGACCTTGTCCAGAGGACGGCGTCCCGGTCCTGCGGCGCCTTCCTCCCGGCGGATGGAACTAGCCGAAACGGCACTCATCCGGGTCCCTCCCTGTTGGCGAATCGCATCGATGAAGCAGGGGCCCTTCGCTCCCAGCGGGTTGTGTTGTCCCACCGATCGTCACTACTACGACCCCCTCCGACTGCCTCTCGACAACCTGCCATTTCCCGGTTCTGCCGGTTATAGGAAGGCCACGCTTCCCGGGCCGCAAACCCGGGGCCGAGGAGGCTCTCTCCAGTTCCCAGGACAACCTTCCGACCATTCCACGCCCCTTACGCCGGGAGGTTCTTCGACGACCGCTCCAGGTCCGAGATCGTCTTCCGTGGCCTTCGCCAAACAAGCACAGGCTCGGCTCCTCCTTGGCCCGCCCCAGCGGAGCGGGGGTTAAATGACGACGCTGCAGGCTTCACTTCATGTTGCGGACTGGTCGGTTGCACGCCCCCGATGGGCGCTTGTCACTCCACTTCGACGCCACCATTTCGAGCGACGCCGGGAGTCGGCTACCGGGGACCCTGGCGTCTCCCCGGACCGGACTCACACCGGCTGGCTATCCTGAGCTTGACGCCCGGTTACATCACCTGCACCCCTTCTGAGCTGCAATGACGCCCGGACTGCTGGACGTACGCTTGTTCTTTAACTACCGTCGGTAGCTGCTTCGACTAGCTTCACGAGTGGCGCCAGGATCTGTGGCAGGTCGTTCTCGGAGGTGAGCACCGGTTGGTCCTGCCAGGTGTGCTCAGTTCCGGATTCGATGAAGAGCAGTGAAGTGGCGCCCGATTCCCAGAGGAACACCATCCCCGTGCGCTCCTCTGATTCCAGTGTGAGGCTCACTGCCGTGGCTTTCGGCCGCCCTCGGGACGGGGTTCCTGGGACGGGCCGCTTCACCGCAGAGCTGATTCCACGAGAGCGAAGCTCGTGTTCATGTGCGGCATGCCAGTCCTCGAGCCACTGAGCGATCTCTGACATTGCGCCCCCATGCGGGCCTCGAACGGCCGTCGAACTTGATCGTAAGCCCGACAATCACCGGACGCAGGAACGGCCTTCGTCTGATCATGTGCTCCGACCAAGGTGCACGTGACCAAGACGAAGGCCGTGAGGGTGAGTCTGCTGCCTGTTGCTGTCCGGAGGGAAGCGTTCGCGGAAGCGTCAGCCTTCCGGGGTGAGTTCTATGAGTGTCTGACCGCTCGGCGCGACGAGTTGTTCGAGCTGGTGGATGCGGTGCTGTGTGCGGACGGGGCGGCGAAGTCCCCGGTGGACTTGACGTTACTGCCCGAGCATCGTCGTGGGCACGGAGCGATGTACGGCGGCTTGAACCACGGCCAGATCGACGTCAATCGGCTGCGGACGGTGCTGGCCAGGTTGTCACTGCCGCGTTTCGACGGCGGGCGCCTGGTCTTGGCGGTCGATGTGTCGCCGTGGCTTCGTTCGGACGCGCCGTGCTCAGCGGAGCGGCTGTTCTGCCACGTCTACGGCCGTGCGAAGACGGCGTCGCAGTTCATTCCGGGCTGGCCCTACTCTTTCGTGGCCGTGCTGGAGCCGGGCGCCACGTCCTGGACCGCGATCCTGGACGCGATCCGGCTCGGCCGGCGGACGACGCGACCGCGATCACCGCCGCCCAGCTCCGAGGAGTCGTTGAGCGGCTCATCACCGCGGGCCAGTGGCAGGCCGGGAACCCGGCGATCGTGATCGTCAGCGACGCCGGCTACGACGTCACCCGCCTGGCCTGGGTCCTGCGCGACCTGCCCGTCGAGCTGGTCGGCAGGGTCCGCTCCGACCGCGTCAGGCGTCTACCGAAACCACCCAGGACGCACGGCGTCAACGGCCGGCCGCCCAAACACGGACCGGAATTCCGCTTCACCAAGCCGGAGACCTGGCCCGAGCCCGCGATCACCGACACCACCAACTACGGCAAGGCCGAAACCCAGGCATGGGACCGGGTCCACCCCCGACTCACTCACCGTTCCTCATGGGCTCGACCACGAGGGTGAACTCCCCTTGGTGGAGGGCACGTTGGTCCGTTTGGAGGTCGAGCACCTGTCGAAGGAACGGGACGCCGGTGTGGTTATGGTCTTCGAAGACCGGCGCCACCCCCGATGATGTGGACCGTTTCTGGCAGGCATTCCTCCGCCGCTTCGATCCTTGCCGATGGCCTTGAGGGTCTCGGGGCGTTTGACGGTCTTGCCGACGTCGTAGCGGGGTGCTCGATGTTTGTTCTTGGCGCCGGGCGGCCGTCCGGCGCCAGCGCCTCGGGGTTTGGGAACACGGGTCGGGCAGGCGAGGTGAACGCGGATGTTCCGAAACCCTCGGCGGACCCGGGCCGGGGTGAGCCGGTTGGAGGTGGTGGGTTTCTCCCAGGGCCGGCGGAGGTCCGCGGCGAGGGGCCGGGCGAGCCGGAGTTGAGTGTGAGCGACGATCAGGAGCCAGGTCCAGCGGTCCGCCACCTCCGGGGTGCGGAGTTTCGGGGTGGTCCAGCCGAGGGTCTGCTTCGCGAAGCGGAAGGTGTGCTCCCTGGAAGATCTTGGTAGATAAAGAACAAGCTCAGAGCTTGTTCTTTATGGTCTGACCTCGCAGGGCCGGGACAGGGCTTGACCTCAAGTGCGGTTCAGATTGGAGGCTTCTTCGTATGCCGCTGGCCGTAGGGCAGCGCAGCACTTCACACGTTGGAGGAAGTCCCATGTCGAGCAGTGCCGTTCCAAACTCCGGCCCCGCTGTGCCCGCCGCACCCTCGGTCCGCCGTTCCGGCCTCACCTGGTGGAAGGCGCTGGTCACCGGCGCGGTCGGCGCGGCCGTAGTCAATCTGATCGTTCTTGCCGCCGCCAAGCTGGCCGGTGCCTCGCTCATCGTCGTCGACGGCGGCGAAGAGCACCTGATCACGGTCGGGGGCGTCATCGGCGCCTCCGTCGTCCCGCTGGTCGTCGGGACGGGCGCTGCCCTCTTGATGGCCCTGTGGAAGCCGGTCTTCCTGCGGATCGCGCAGTACGTGGGTGGTGGACTGGCACTGTTGTCGGTCGCCGGCCCGCTGTCGTCCGGCGCCGACGGCGGCACCGTCGCAGCCCTGTCCCTCATGCACATCACCCTCGGCGTGGCGGTCGTCACCACCCTGAAGCTCCACCGCCGCCAACGTTGAGCTTGTCTTTACTGGTCTGACCTCGAACGAGGACTCGAACGTGATCGCTCGTACGGAGATTCCGGGGACGTGAACACGGCCTTCGCCTGATCCTGTGCTCCGACCAAAGAGGCACTTGACCAGTACGAAGGCCGTGGGGAATGAGTCTTCTGCACAACGATGCCCAGCGGGAGCCGTTCGCGGTGGCGTCACACTTCCGGGACGACTTCTATGCGGGTCTGACCGCCCGCCGTGACGAACTGTTCGAACTGACCGACGCGTTGTTGTGCGCGGACGGGCCGGTGAGGACGCCGGTGGACCTGACGCTGCTGGCCGAGCACCGCCGTGGACACGGCGCCTTGTACGAGGCTCTCAACCGTGGCCGGATCGACGCCGGGCGGCTGCGGCGGACGCTGGCCGCGCTGCCCCAGCCCAAGGCGGCCGACGGGCGGCTCGTGCTGGCCGTGGACGTGTCCAACTGGCTGCGGCCGGACGCCGAGTGCAGCGCGGACAGGTTGTTCTGCCACACCTACGGCCGTAGTAAGGATCAGCACCTGATGATCCCCGGCTGGCCGTACTCGTTCGTCGCCGCGCTCGAATCCGGGCGCATGTCGTGGTGCCAGTTGCTGGACGCGGTCCGCCTCGGCCCCGCCGGCGACGTCGCCGAGGTCACCGCAGTCCAGGTCCGCCGCGTGGTTCAGGACCTGATCGCGGGCGGGCGGTGGCGCCCGGGCGAGTTGGACATCCTCATCGTCTTCGACGCCGGCTACGACGCCCCGCGCATGGCCCACCTCCTTCACGGGCTGCCCGTCGAGGTGCTCGGGAGGATGCGCTCGGACCGGGTGATGCGCAGGCCCGTCCCCGTGCCGTGGATCTCACTGCCCCAGGGCGGACGGCCTCCGAAGCACGGCAAGGAGTTCCGCTTCGCCAAACCGGAGTCGTGGGGCGAGCCGGACACGGCCACCACGCAGGTCACCGACCGCTACGGCACCGCGCAGACGATGGCCTGGGACCGGATCCACCCGCGGCTTACTACCCGGTCGGCCTGGATCGGACATGACGGTGAACTCCCCATCCTTGAGGGGACGTTGATCCGCCTCCAGGTCGATCACCTACCCGGCGGAGGGGACCCGCTGCCGGTCTGGCTGTGGTCCTCCAAGACCGGGATGACCGGCGCGGACGTCGATCTGCGCTGGCAGGCGTTCCTGCGCCGATTCGATCTTGAACACACCTTCCGCATGATCAAGCAGACGCTCGGCTGGACCCGGCCGAAAGTCCGTACTCCTGAGGCGGCGGACCGCTGGACGTGGCTGGTCATCACCGCCCACACCCAACTCCGGCTCACCCGCCCGCTCGCCGAGGACCTCCGCCGCCCCTGGGAGAAGCCCGCGGAGCCCGGCCGGCTCACCCCGGCCCGGGTCCGCCGAGGGTTCAGAAACCTCCGCCCCGCCCTGAGCTGCCCCGCCCGTGCGCCGAAACACACCCGGCCAGGCCCCGGCAGACCGCTCGGCTCCAAGAACCGGCGGCTCGCCACCCGCTACGACGTGGGCAAAACCGTGAAACGACCCGAGACGATCACCGAACGCGACCAGGCCAGACCATAAAGAACAAGCAGAGGGCGTTTACGCAGTTCTGTTCCGAAACAAGATCATTAAGCAACAGCGCCAGCTACGCCACAGAAAGATCGCCGGAACGGGCACCGATCGCCCGTCGGCTGCAGCAGCCCGCTCATGGTGGGCACGTGGTCGTACCCCCGACCATGAGCCTGACCACGGGTCGGCTTCATCTCACCGTCAGGGGCTGTGCCTTCCAGAAGGCGTAGTGGTGGTCGGCCGCGAAGTCGGTGTGACCGATGCGGTCGGACGCGAGCCACTGCACGTAGGGGCCACGGTTGGTGAACCGCTTCCACAGGGGCGTGCCATGTCCGTTCACCTGTCCGGTGGCCGCGAAGCGGCTCCAGTAGGCGGTCACCGTGTTCGACAGCCTGTCCTGCGTGGCGTCGAGCGGCTCGAACAGGTCGTTGTCGAGCAGATAGGCCAGGTCGACCATGTGGCCGGTACCGAGCGAGAAACTCGCCGGCTGCGGCAGGCTCTTGAAGTACGGGGCCTTGGCCTCCGCGAAGTCGTAGGCGTAGACGGGGGTGTAGCGGGCCAGTGCGCGCTGGGTGTCGAGCGCCGCGGTCGACCACTCCGAGTCGGTCAGTACGGCCGACAGCGCCGCCCCGGGCGCCGGGTAGTTGGCCACTGGATACTCGGCCAAGACCGCGGGAGCGTCCTTTCCGAACTGCTCGGTGACCTTCTTGGTGTAGCCCTCGGCGGTCAGCGGCCTGCCTGTCCTGGTCTCGTCGAGTCCGGCCAGGGCGCTCATCTCGTCGTGAGTGGAGCCGTGCAGCACCGGTACCCGGGCGAACCGCCCGGCGGCGATCGCCTGCGCCGGGGCCTCGGGCAGTACCTTGCCGTCGACCACGGGTCGGTAACCGTCGTGTCCGGAGACGGATGCCTCGACGAGCTCGGCGGTGGACTTGTGCCGCAGGCAGGAGTCCACGGTGCGCGCAGCGTCGCACTTCGCGGCTTTGGCGAGGGCGAGGCCGTTCGTCTTCGCCTGCGTGGGGGTGAACGAGCCGTCCGGCCCGACGCAGCCCGCACTCTGCACGATTGCCTTGCTGAAGAGCCCGCGGGCGCCGGGCGACACCAGCTGGGCGCAGACGCTGTAGCCGCCGCCCGACTGCCCCATGATCGTGACATTGCGCGGGTCGCCGCCGAAGGCACTGGCGTTGCGGTTGATCCATTTCAGTGCGGCCTGCTGGTCAAGAAGACCGAGGTTGGCCGGTGCGCGCAGGCCGGGCGCGGTGAGGAAGCCGAACGCACCGAGCCGGTAATTGATCGTCACGACCATCGCGCCCTGCTGCGCGGCGGCCAGCTTGGCCGCGCGGTATGTGGCGCCGTCCCCGTAGGTGAAGCTGCCGCCGTGAATCCAGACGATGACCGGCAGCCGTCCCGTCGTCCGCCCAGCCGGAGTCGTGACGTTCAGGTAAAGGCAGTCCTCGCTGCCGCCCTTGATCGAGATGGGCTGTTCGGTCGGCTGTGCGCAGGCGTTCTTCGGGGCGCGGGCGTCCAGCGGCGACGACCAGGGGCGCACCGGCTGCGGCTCCTTCCACCTGCGTTCTCCGGTCGGCGGGGCCGCGTAGGGGATGCCCTGGAACGTGCGCACCGCACCGGCGGCTGTGCCCTGCACCGGGCCCTCGGCGGTCATCACCCGGGTGGGTAAGACCTGGGCACTGGGGTGCGCAGAAGCGAGGCCTGCCGTGATCACCGTGGCGGCGAGCGTCGCAGAGACGGTGGCTGCGGCAAGGGCGGCGACGCGGGACTTTCCGGTGCTCATTCGGGCTCCTGGGATCGGTGTGTTCTTCGATGCTCGGAACGGTAATCAGGATTTGGGCAGATGCACAAGACGTTTGCCCAAGGCATTCGCCTAAGGCGATCGCCTGACGCAAACGTGCAGATTGCTGTTAGGGTCTGCCTCATGGGAAACAGGGAGAAGCTGCTGCAGGCCGCGAGGCAGTGCCTCTTCGAGAAGGGCTACGAACGGACGACGGTCCGCGACCTCGCCTCCGCGGCGGGCGTCAGCATGGCGGCGATCGGCTATCACTTCGGCTCGAAGGAGAAGCTGCTCAACCAGGCGCTCTTCGAGGCGCTCGACTCGGGAGACCAGGCATTCGGACCGTCGGCGGGCGACACCGACCTCGGCGCACTATGGCGTCGCCTGATCGAGGCGTTCTCGGTCAACAAGACCTTCTGGATCGCCAATCTGGAGACCGTCCTGCGCGCTCAGCGCGATCCGGAACTGCGTGAGCAGATGGCCGCCGGGCTGCGGCAGGGACGCAGCGGCATGGCGCGAGAGGTCACCGGAACCGCCGAGACCGAGCTCTCCGAAGAGACGATCCGTACCATCGGCTCGGTACAGCTCGCCCTCGTCAGCGGCCTGATGATGCAGCACCTCACCGACCCGCAGTCCGCGCCCACAGCCGACGAGGTGCTGGAGGGGTTGCGGGCGCTGGCCGCCTACCTGCCCGAGAAGGCGTAAGAGGCTGTTGTCGTTCCGATCTTGAGGGGTGTGGACCGAACGGGAGTTTCGATCGGGTGAGCTAGCCTGTCCGCCGTGGACCACGCCCCCGAGCCGCTGAACTGCCCTGACTGCGGGCGCGTGATGAAGAGCCTGGGCCTTGTCCTGTCTCTCCGCGATGAGGACAAGCAGCGTGTGTGCCGACACGCCTGGAGGTGCCCGGAGGGTCACACCTGGTGGCACTGGGCGGATCGGCCGGCTGAGCCCCTGGATGTCTGCCCCTACCCCCAGCTGTTCCGGCGATGACGGCGACCTGCTGTCGCCTGCCCGCGGCCTTCGGCTCACGAGCTCGGTGGCTGTCGCCGGCCCGATCCTGATCGGTATCGGTCGGCCGGAGTCTCAATCGGGTGACTGCGGCGGCCGACGCGCATGAGAACAGGGCCTCTTGGTAGCTCAAAGGGTGTCTACGCCAAAAAGCTGTCCAGGAGGCCCTGTTGTCGCAGTTCTACGACATCATGTGGGTGGAGTCCACTTCGACCACCCTTGCGTGTGACTGCCTGGCTCACCGGTTCGGGAACGCCGGCGACCACCCGGTGCGCGAGCGCCGCTACCCGACCGACATGTCGGAGGCGGAGTGGGCGGTGGTGAGACCGTTGCTGCCGGTGCCGGGCTGGCTGCGCGGGCGGGGCGGGCAGCCGGAGGCGTACTGCCACCGCGCGACACTGGACGCGATCCGCTACCTGGTCGACAACGCCATCAAGTGGCGGGCCATGCCGGCCGACTTCCCGCCGTGGGACCGGGTCTACGCTTTCTTCCGCCGCTGGCGCGACCACGGCATGGTCAAGGAGTTCCACGACCGCCTCCGCCGCAAGGTCCGCGAGCAGGCAGGGCGGGCCCCGGAGCCGAGCGCGGGGGTCATCGACTCACAGTCGGTCAAGGCGGACGCCGTCGTCGGCGCCGGCACCCGCGGCTTCGACGGCGGCAAGCTCATCAACGGCCGCAAGCGGCACGCCGTGGTCGACACCCTCGGCCTCCTGCTCACGGTGATGGTCACCAGCGCGGATGTCGGGGACCGTGCGGCGGCCCAGGTCCTGCTGGCCCAGGTCGCCGCCGCGCATCACCTGCTGGCCCTGGTCTGGGCCGACGGCGGTTACACCGGCAGCCTCGTCGAACACTGTCTCGCCGCCCTCGCCCTGGTCCTCACCATCGTCAAGCGCAGCGACGACATGCGCGGCTTCGTCGTGCTGCCCAAGCGCTGGATCGTGGAGCGGTTCTTTGCCCATCTGATGCAAAGCCGCCGCCTCGTGCGGGACTTCGAGCGGTCCACCAGCAGTGCGGAGGCGATGGTCTACTGGTCGATGACGCGGCTCATGACCCGCCGCCTGGCCCGGCCACGCTCTTCGCGAGCGTGAACCGGCCCGGCGCCGACTCGACCAGCCAGCCCCGGGCCACCAGCCGCTTCGCCTTCGACCGCAACGCCTCGATCTTCGCGGGCACCGGGTCCAGGCCGAAGCAGGCGGCCATCTCCTGGCAGGTCAACGGTCCTTGACCGAGACGGTTCCGGTCCGCGAGAACCTGAAGGATCCGCTGGTAGTCCGCCGACAGTGCCGACCAGACCAGTCCCGCACGCCACATCGGCACCACCGATTTCGGCTTCGCGGCCCCCGAGGTCCCAGGCGCTGCCGGCAGATCACCGCGATCCGACCGCTCCTCGCAGGCGCCGGAGCCGGCATCGTCATCGCCCGGGGCCAGGACCTCGCCGACACGCGAGCGGGCGATGACCCACTCGTTCCACTCCCGCTCGACCACGACCAGCTCAGCCTGGATGCGGTCGGCCTCCTCCCGCAGCTCGTCCATACGACGGCGAGCGGTCAGCTCACGCTGTTCCAGCAGCCCCACGACCGACGGCATCCCCGACCTCCACCTGAGCGACGACTCGACACGTCACCACTCCCCGAGACCCCCGACCCCACGCCCGACCAGCGGAAACGCAACCCTCAACGCCGGAACGACAACAACCACTTACCTCGTCTGCCCTTTCAGGGGGAGTTCGTCCGTGCCGGCGGGTAGTTGGGGCACAGCCGTTCGTAGGGGGTGTCATCGACGTAGAGAGTCCACTCCTGGCGGGTCAGGTTACGGCCCGCGCGGCGGCACAGCTCGTGCGCCCATTGTTGCGGCACTGGGGTGAGCCTGGCGGTCCGGTCCCAGGAGGCCGTGGCCAGGGTGCCCCCGTCGGGGCTGAACGCCACGGCCGTCACCCAACCGGTCGCGTCGCCAAGCGTGGCCAGGGGGTGGCTTCCCTGGTCCTCGCCATGGTCCTCGGGGTCTTTGAGACTGTGGAGACGGGCCGTGCGGTCGCGGCTCCCGGTCGCCAGGGTCATGCCGTCCGGGCTGAACGCCACGGCGGTCACCTCGTCGGTGTGGCCGGTGATCGTGCGGACGACGGAATGGGTCGTGACGTCCCACAAGACGGCCGTTCCGTCGCTCGGCGCGACAGCGAGCGTCCTGCCATCGGGGCTGAAGGTCAGGGCGTTAAGGACGCGGCCGTCGTGGTCGAACCGCGCGGTCGTTTGGTGGGTGCGGGTGTCCCAGAGGCGGGCTGTGCCGTCGGTGGACGCGGTCGCCAGGGTCCTCCCGTCAGGGCTAAACGCAACCGCGTCCACCCAGCCGCCGTGTCCGCGCAAGACGCCGAGGCAGCGGTGGGTGCGGGTGTCCCAGAGGCGGGCTGTGCCGTCGGTGGACGCGGTCGCCAGGGTCCTCCCGTCAGGGCTAAACGCAACCGCGTCCACGGCGCCGGTGTGCCCATGAAGGGTCACGAACACTCGGCGCGTGCGGGTATCCCACAGGCGGGTGTTGCCTTGCTGGTCGCCGGTCACGAGATGAGGGGCGTGGGGCTGGAAGGCAACCGTGAGCACCGGGGTGGTTCCCACGGCGAGGACTGCGGTCGTGCGGCGGGTGTTCACGTCCCACAGCCGAGTGGTGCCGTCCCTGCTCCCGGTGGCAAGTGTGCGCCCATCGGAGGCGAAGGCTACGGTGTCGAGGTACCCGCTATGTCCGGTCAGCGCGGTTCCCGCGCGCCGGACCGTGGTGGCCCACACGCGTGCGGTGCCGTCCGAGGAAGCGCTCACGACGGTCTTCCCGTCCCGCGCGTACGCCACCGCGTTGATGCCGCCCGTGTGGCCGTCCAAGACGCCGACTTCCTGGTGGGTGCGCGGATCCCACAGGCGGGCGGTGTCGTCCCAGCTGCCGGTCAGCAGGGTGCGGCCGTCGGGGCCGAACGCCACCGCGCTCACCACACGGGTGTGCCCGCGCAGCGTGACCGAATTGCGCAGGGTCCGGGTGTCCCAGAGCCGGGCGGTGCCGTCGGCAGAACCGGTCGCCAGCGTCTTCCCGTCGGGGCTATACGCCACCGCATAGACCTCGCCCCGATGACCGCGCAGGACAGTGGGCTTCCGCTTTCCACGCAGGTCCCACAGGCGGGCGGTGTCGTCCCAGCTGCCGGTCAGCAAGGTCCGGCCGTCGGGGCCGAACGCCACCGCGCTCACCCTGCCGGTGTGGCCTGTGAACTTGGCGAGGGAGCGGCCCGTGCGCCGTTCCCATAGCTGGGCGGTGCCGTCTGTGGAGCCAGTGGCCAGGGTCCTGCCGTCGGGTCCGAACGCCAGGGCGTCAACCCCGGTGACAGAGATGCGCAGTCGGAGTGCTGGTGCGGCGGTGCGCACGTCCCAGATGCCGACGGTGCCTTCGGCGGTGGTCGCGGCCAGGACGTCGCCGCCGGGGCTGAACGCGACGGCGGTGACCGCGCCCGTGTGTTCCGGCAGGACGACGGGCCTCCAGTGTTGGTCCGCCCGCCACAGCCTGAGGTCTGCGTCCGTGCCGCCGGTCGCCACTGTGCCGCCGTCGGGACTTACGGCCACTGCGGTGACCTTGCCCGAGTGGCCGATCAAGGGTCGTACCGGATGCGTGGGGACGGCCAGGGCACCCAGCACAGCGGCGTTGGTGGCGTCATTGGCTTTATACCGCAGCCCGGCGAGGGCGAGGAGTCCGGCCAGCCCCGGCCGGGTTCCCTGCAGAGCTCGGGAGTGGGCGGCAAGACCGCTTGCGAGAGCGGTACGGCTCTTGTCGTCGGCTGTTCTGCGCTCTCGCTCGGCGGTCCGCCACTGCCAGCCAGCGACCAGTGTGGCGGTGAGGGAGGCGAGGACCAGCAGCGCGAGCGCCGCGGTGAGTCGCCTCAGGCGCCGGTTGCTGCGGCGGGTTGCTTCCGCCTCCGCGACCGCCGCGTCGATCTCGGCCGCGACGGCCGTTTCGCTCTCCTCCAGGAATTCGCACTCCAAGGGATTGAGGTCAGCACTGCGCCCCTGCGCCATGTCGGAGGCGCGGACCAGTCGGTGTCCCCGATAAAGGCTGCCCGGATCGCGTCCGAGTGACTGCCAGCTTTCCGCGGCCGCCGTGAGGTCACGGTGCACACGTAACCAGTCGTGATCCTCGGCAAGCCATCCCCGCAGCAGGTCCCAGGCCCGGACGAGCGCCTCGTGCGTGATCTGCACGACTCCGTCGTCCGCCGTGACCAAGCGCTTCTCCACAAGGCGTTGCAGAGCCACCTGGGCTGCGGCGCCCTCGTGGGCCAGTTCGTCCTCACCGACCCGGCGCCGCACCGCGCCGCCGCCCTCGTCCACGGTGACCAGCCGGAGCAGAAGCCGCCGGGCCGCCTGCTGCTGTTCCGGCTCGAGGGCGTCGTACACACCCTGGGCGGTGGTGGCCACCGCGTCCCGGATGCCTCCAGAAGCCTGGTAGCCGGCCAGCGTCATCCTGCGGCCGTCCCCCTGCGCCCAGGTGGCCTGGAGGGCGTGGGCCAGCAGCGGCAGGGCTCCCGCGTCATGACCACCGCCCTGAACACCGAGGTCACGCAGGAGCCTCTCCACCAGTCCCGGTTCGAGCTCCAGACCTGCCGTACGCGCCGGTCCGACGATAGCCTCCCGCAGGTCCGGTTCGGTCATCGGTCCGAGTACAGCACTCTTCCTGCTCATCACCTCGGCCATTCCCGGGACTGCGATGCAACGGTGGAAGAAGTCCGCGCGTACGGCCAGCACGACCGGAATCGGCCGAGCGGCTTCCCCGGTACCGAGGGCCAGCTCGAGTAGGCGGGCCACAAAGGCGTGGCGTTCCTCCTGGCCCGTGCACTGGGTGAAGATTTCCTCGAACTGGTCGACGATTAGCACGGTTGGGCCGACCCCGCCCTCGTACGGCGTCTCCGGGTGTAGCCGTGCGAGCGCTTCGAGTGGGTGAGGCCCGGGGGTGATGCGCAGGACCGCCGAGGCGCTCTCACCGCGCTGGGGCGAACGTTCTTGGCGCAGGGCGGGCACCAGTCCGGCGCTGAGTAGCGAGGACTTGCCCGCGCCCGACGCCCCGGTCAGGAACAGGGGCGGCCCGCCGTGGAGTCGCGTCTTCAGGAGCCCGAACAACTCCTCGATCTGAGCGTCCCGCCCGAAGAACCATCCCGTGGTCTCCTCTGTGAAGGCGTGCAGGCCCGGATACGGGCACACAGGGGGCTGGCCGGGGCATGACGCCGAATCGGCGGGACGAAGCTCAGGATCAGGGCCGCCGGGTGACCGGGCCAGCAGGTTCCTCAGGAGGAGGTAGTCGCCGAGCAGGCTTTCCCAGCGGTCCTGTTTCGCCTTCTGGCTGACCTGCAACGCGTTCAGACACGCCTTGGTGTAAGCGTCGAACAGGGGACGGGCGGGCGCCCTTCTTCCCCGTCCGTTCTCAAGATCGGAGAGTGTCTGCGGTGCCGACCCGATCCGGTCGGCGAGTGCCTCCTGTGTCATGTTGGAATCGACTCTCAATGTGCGCAGCCGCCTTCCCAGTCGGCGCCGCTGTTCCTGCACGGTGTCGTTCCCGTCGAGGGGCCGAGTCATCCGAGCGCTCGTGTACGACGGCTCCGGCGCACTCCGGAGATGAGCTCCAACGACCGCTTCCCACCTGGTGTTTCGGACCGGTATTCCGAACCTGCCCGCTGCACGGGGACTCGATTGCCGCTGTGAGGCAGTCTGGCCGAGGCCGAGTCGAATCTGCTCCTCACCGGGCATCGACAGGCCGGGGCTTTCACCGTCACGCGGCGCCTCCTCACGTTCGTTTGTCGTCCCGCGCGGAAGCGTAAGGGCCCTACCAGCCGACGAACTCGAGTTCCGGGCAAAGAGTCCCGATCGCCCGCTTCCGAAGAAATGCGGCACGACTACGAACGTCTGCCTCTACGAAAGGTTCACAATGAACGGCGAGATGAACGCACGGACGAACTGCGGCACGGGCTCCAGGACCAGCCGGCTCCAGGGAAACGGCCGCACTGTACGACGACTCGGTCGCACGGCCATGTTCGGTCTAGTACGCGGCATCGCCACCGCGATCGGCTCGGCGCTGATCTCAGGGATCGTTTGGTGGATGCGAGACCACTAACGAGTTCGTTCATGGTTGGCGGTGAGACGTCGAGGGCTCGGTGTTCATAGATGGTGGCAGGGCTCGGTGTTCATATCTGCCGCGCCGGCGTCAGGTCCGCGTCTGCTGATGGGACAGCAGGCCAGCAACTGCCTGGACGATGTCACTCATTTGCTTACGGCAACCGAGGCGACGGGCAAAAGCGCCAGTTGAGCTACTTCTCAGCGTCTATGACCTGCCACCCCGCCAAGGTGACTCCCTACGCGCCCGAGTCAGGGACGGCCTCGCGAGTGTTCCGCCCGAAGTGCGCCAACGGATACTGCGGCTGCTCACCGAGCGGGACTCCAGCAGAAGGGATGACGGCCAGCGACCCGTCTGACAGTCGCAGGAGACGACTGTTGTCATCTGCCGCCTGGCAGCACGGCGAGCCCGCGTACGTGCGCTGTCTCGAACTGAACGGTCACCAGAGCGAGCGACGGGAGGACGGGACGCCCCGGTGCCGTCGCGGCATGACCCGTGGTCCTGTGGAGGCGGTCTGGGCCAGGCGGCAAGTGGTCTGCTCAGAGTCTGGGTATTCGGCCTCGCCGGTGGGGTGAGGCCTACGCGTCCCTGTCCCCGGCCCGCAGTGGTGGTGTCAGGGATGCGGCAGGGTGGTCCTCGATCCAGGACAGGCCTCCGATGTCGAGTCGGTGGCGGGTGCGGGTGACGGCGACGTAGGCGAGGCGGGCTTCGCCGTCGTCGATCGGGCCGGGAACGGCGCGGCCGGTGTCGTCCAGTTGGTCGCTGTCCTTGGGCGGGGTGAAGTCGTCGGCGATTCTCACACGGGGCCATTCGCGGCCCTTGGCCTTGTGGGCGGTGGAGACGGTGACCTCGGCCTGTTGCTCGGGAACGAGTTGAGCAACAGCGGCGAGGATGGCGTCGGTGCCGTGGGTGTCGACGAGGTCGACGAGTGGCTGCAGATCGCGGCCTGCCGGATCGTGGGCGGCGTAGTCCTGCAGTTGTCCCCAGGAGGGGAACAGGACCAGTTCGGGATGGGTGGTGCGGCGGCCGCCCTTCAGGTCGTGGGCGGCCAGGGCCAGGGCGCGCAGGCTGTCCCCTCCCCCCACCAGGGCTACCCGGTATCCGGTGGTCAGCAGGTCCATGACCTGGGCGATGGCGCCGACGTTGGTGCGGCACAGCACCGCGTCGGGACGGCTGAGGGGACCGAGTTCGGTGGGCACGGTCTCGGTGCCGGTGAGGCGGATCGGGGCGTCGGCGATGGCCAGCCACCGGTTGGCCTCTTCGGCGAGCCGGGGGCCGAAGCGGAAGGACTGGGACAGGGCGAGCTGGGTGCCGTCGAATCCGGTCATGACGTCTTTGGCGCCGCGCCAGTCGTAGATGGCCTGGGCGGAGTCGCCGACCATGACCAGCTGGGCGTGGTCACGCTGGTCGAGGAAGATCTGTTCAACGACGGGGTTGGTGTCCTGGGCCTCGTCGAGGAGGAGGAAGTCGGTGTCGATTTTCGGGCTCGTGAGGGCCCAGATTTTGAGGTAGTGGTCGTGGTCGAAGCGGACCGCGCCGTCGTCGGAGTGCTGCAGGTCGGCCCAGGCTTTACGGGCGAAGGGGACGATGTGGGCGGCGAGTTGGGCGTGCAGGTCGCGGCCGTCCAGGCCCCGCAGGTGGGGGACGTGGTGGCTGAAGAATCCCGTGGATCTTCTGGCCTGCTTACCGAGCTCCGCCGAGAAGGCGCGTGGCGTGGCGGACGGCGGCGATGGCGTGGCGGTCGTCGGTGGCGCGGGTGGCGACGGCGATCTCCACAGGCGGTCCGTCGAGCGGGACGAACCGGACGTCCGGGT
Source organism: Streptomyces sp. NBC_01314 (assembly GCF_041435215.1). NCBI lineage: Bacteria > Bacillati > Actinomycetota > Actinomycetes > Kitasatosporales > Streptomycetaceae > Streptomyces > Streptomyces sp. NBC_01314. The sequence continues at coordinate 242,983 of NZ_CP108394.1, forward strand.
GGGGGTAGAAGCGGCCGGCGGCCTCGGCGTGCAGGGCTATGCGGCCGGTTGTCGCCACGGCTCCCGGTATGGCGGCGGGGTGGCGCAGGGCGCCGCGGTTGTGGGACCCGTCGGAGGCGGGGCCGGACCATGCTTCGAGCGCAGGATGGGCGAGGGCGGTGGGCAGCCACGGGCTGTCACTGAGGTCGGCCTCGGTCAGCCGGTCGGCGTCGGCGAGAGGGGATCGGGCGGGGACGACCACGACCCGGGGCATGGTCAGGGCGTGCTCGAAGACGAGCCCGTCGACGGGGCCGACGTACTGGACGATGCCCACGTCGACGCGGTGGCTGCGGACCGCTTCGTACTGGTCGGCCAGGTCCAGTTCGGCGTAGGAGAAGGCGATTCCGGGATCGTGGCCGTGCACCGCCGCAGTCAGGTCCGGCCAGCGTTCGGCGAGTCCGAATCCCAGGACGCCCAGCGTGAGGAGCTTTTCGTCGGTGGTGCGGTGGTGGTGTTCGGTGAGGGAGTCCACGGTGTCGAGCAAAGTCCGGGCCTCGGCGATCAGCCGCTCTCCCTCAGGGGTGAGCGTCACCCGGCGGCTGGTGCGTTCGAAGAGCTGGGTGCCCAGTTCCCGTTCCAGTCGCTGGATGTGGCGGCCGAAGGGCTGAGGGCTGATGTAGTGCCGCTGAGCGGCCCTGCCGAAGTGCAGTTCCTCCGCCAGTGTCACCGCGTAGCGGAGCGCCCGGATGTCCATCCCTGTTCCTCCGTGCCTCCCGCTCGGTACCGCCCGCATAGCCGGTGCTTCCGTCTACGTCAGAGGAAGCCGGGCCGTCAACACCTCGGTCACGGCCGGTTCACAACCGTTTCGGCTGATGATCCCTGGCGTGCTCCTCTGGTGAGGTGAGTCCACGGGAGGCACTGCCTCTGTGGCTCGGATGACGAAGGAGTCATCATCATGGCTCGGCATCGCGTTGTGCTGCGCGGCGGCACCGTCCTCACCATGGATCCGCACCTGGGGAACCTGCCCCGTGGAGACGTGCTGATCGAGGACGGTGTGATCGCCGCGGTGGCACCGGACCTCTCCGTCGACGAGACGGAGACGGTGGACGTCACGGGACACATCGTGGCACCCGGCATGATCGACACCCACCGGCACACCTGGCAGACGCAGCTGCGCGCCCTGTGCGCCGACTGGACCCTGGCGGACTACCTGTTCGGCATCCGGCTCGGCGTCTCACCGGCCTACCTCGCCGAAGACGTCCACCTGGGCAATCACCTCGGCGCCCTGGACGCTCTGAACTCCGGCGTCACCACGATTCTGGACTTTTCGCATTGCAACAACACGCCCGAGCACGCCGACGCCGCGATCACCGGGCTGCGGGACGCGGGGATCCGCGCGGTGTTCGGTTACGGCTTCTTCGAGTCGAACCCGCTCCAGCCGCCGCACTTCACCGACCACGCCTTGCGCCTGGCGGACTTCCGGCGCGTCGCCGACGCCCACTTCCCGAGCCGGGACGCGCTGCTGACCCTCGGGGTGGCGCTCACCGAGTACGGCACGCTGCCGTTCGACACCACCCGCGCCGAGATCGCCGCCGCCCGCGAACGCGACGCGCTGATCGTCACGCACACCGGCTGCGTGTGGTCACTGCCGAGCGGGGTGCGTGAATTCGCCGCGGCGGGCCTGCTCGGACCGGACCAGGTCCACGTGCACTGCAACACCCTCACCGACGAGGAGTGGCGCCTGCTGGCCGACCACGGCGCCAAGCTGTCGATCTCGGTGGAGACCGAACTCAACATGGGCATGGGCCGCCCCGCCTTCGCCGCGGCCCGCCGGCACGGCATCAAACCGACCCTGTCCTGCGACATCGTCTCCCTCAACACCGGCGATCTGTTCACCCAGACCCGCATGGGCCTGGCCTTCCAGCGCTGGGCCGACACCGAGGAGCTCAACCTCGCAGGCGCGGACCCCACGACCGTGACCGTCACCGCGCAGGAGGCCATGGCCTGGACCACGGTCAACGCGGCCGAGGCGATAGGACTCGATCACCGCATCGGCAGCCTCACCCCTGGCAAGCAGGCCGACATCATCGTGACCGGCGGGCCCGGAATGTCCCAGCACCCGCATCTCGACCCCGCCGGCACCCTCGTCTTCCAGACCACCCCCGCCGACGTCCGCCACGTCCTGGTCGCCGGCCGCTTCGCCAAGCGCGACGGCCGACTCACCGGCACTGACCTTCCGGCCCTGCTCGCACGGGCTGACGCCTCAGCCGAAACAGTCCTCGGCCGGCTCGCCGACGCCGGGCGCCCCCTGCCCGGCACCCCTCCGGAGGGCTGGGCCCTCATCGCCCGTATGTCGTCGGAACTCCGGACGACTCCGGAACCCCAGCAGCCCGGAAAGTAGTCATGCGCTTCGTCACCTACACCGAAAACGACGGCGACGGCGACGACCGCGTCGGCGTACTCGACGCCGACGACCTCGTCCACGCGCTGCCGCCCGGTATCCGTCTCATCGACCTGCTCGACGGCCCGCAGCGGTTGCACGACGCCGCGGACAACGCGCTGCGCGATCCCCGCGCCGTGCACCCCTACGCCGCGCTCAGGCTGCGGGCGCCGATTCCCCAGCCGCCGACCGTGCGTGACTTCATGACCTTCGAGAGCCACATCGAGGGCGTGGCCAGGCTCGGCGGACCGGAGACAGGCCCGCCCGAGCAGTGGTACGAGGCTCCGGCCTTCTACTTCACCAATCCCTACGCCGTCCAGGGCCCACAGGACGATGTGCGCATCCCGCCCGGCTGCACGCGCTTCGACTTCGAACTGGAGGTCGCCGCCGTGATCGGCCGAGGCGGCCGGGACCTGAGCGTCGACGAGGCCGAGTCCCACATCGCCGGATACGTATTGATGAACGACTGGTCCGCGCGCGACCTGCAGTTCACGGAGATGCAGGTTCGCCTCGGCCCCACAAAGGGCAAGGACAGCGCCACCACACTCGGCCCGGTGTTCGTCACCCCCGACGAACTGGAGCCCTACCGCGCGGGCAATGCCTACGGCCTGCGGATGACGGCGGCCGTCAACGGCACCGTCGTCGGCGAGGACCTGTGGAGCAACATGGCCTTCAGCTACGCCCAGATGATCGCCTACGCCTCGCGGGGCACCGAGGTCCGCACCGGCGACATCCTCGGCTCCGGGACCTGCGGCGGCGGCTGCCTGGCCGAACTGTGGGGACGCCGCGGACTCGACGCCCACCCTCCCCTGGCCCCGGGAGACACCGTCACCCTCAGCGTCGAGCACCTGGGCACCCAGACCTGCCGCGTGACCGAGCGTGCCGAGCGCCCCGCCGGCGATCTGCGGGCCACCTCGCACCCGCACGCCCTCCCACCCCACGGAGGCCACTGATGCCCCCCGCCCAGAGCCCGGCACCGGACACTGCAGGTACCGCCCACGCCGTGGCCCCCGGCGTGTACGCCTGGATACAGCACGACGGCTCCTGGTGGATCAACAACGCCGGGTTCGTCACCACCGACGACCACACCGTCCTCATCGACACCTGCGCCACCGAGAACCGCACCCGGGGCCTGCTGGGCGCCGTCGGCCGGGCGGCACCGGGCACACCGATCCGCTACCTGGTCAACACCCACCTGCACGGCGACCACACCCACGGCAACAGCCTGCTGCCCCGCACGACAGTGGTCATCGCGCACGAAGCCACCCGCGAAGGCATCCTGACCGACACCGTCATCGACGGCTGCCCGCCGATCTGGCAGCCCGTGCCCGACTGGGGCGCGATCACCCGGCGCGCCCCGGATCTCACCATCCGCACAGCACTCACCCTGCACAGCGACAGCCATCCGATCGAACTCCATCACCCCGGCCACCCCGCGCACACCAGCGGCGACCTGATCGCCTGGCTCCCCGAACAACGAGTGCTGTTCGCCGGAGACCTGCTCTTCCACCGCGTCACCCCGCTGGTGTTCATGGGCTCCCTGGACGGTGCCCTGCGCTCCCTGGACTGGATCGCCTCCTTCGCCCCCGAACACGTGGTACCGGGCCACGGCCCCGTCGTCGGCGCACACGCCCTGCCGGAGGTGCTCGACCAGCACCGCGCGTACTACCGACTCGTACACACCACAGCCCAGGCCGGCCTGCGCGACGGCCTCACACCCCTGCAAGCGGCGCGCACCTGCCGCCTCGGCCCATTCGCCGACCTGCCCGACGCGGAACGCATCGTCCTCAACCTGCACCGCGCCTACGCCGACACCACCGGCCACCCCTTCGACCTGCCCCAGGCATTCACCGACGCGATCACCTACAACTCGGGCCCCCTGCACACCCAGGTCTGATCGGCGTCGGCCTGCCTCACGAAGCGCGCATCGCCCCGCCACCACCTGCAAAGGCTGCACGTGAACAAAGTCCGCGACACCGCCGCCGAGGCGGTCGCCGACATCCCCGACGGTGCCTCACTGGCCGTCGGCGGCTTCGGCCTCAGCGGCGTCCCCGACGTCCTCATCCGTGCCCTCTACACACAAGGCGCGGGCGAGCTGCGGGTTGTCTCCAACAACTGCGGCGTGGACGGCCGCGGCCTCGGTGTCCTGCTCGCCGCCGGCCGGATCGCCCGCGTCACCGGCTCCTACGTGGGCGAGAACAAGGAGTTCGCCCGCCAATACCTGTCCGGCGAACTGGAAGTGGAACTCGTGCCGCAGGGCACGCTCGCCGAACGTCTGCGGGCCGGCGGCGCCGGCATCCCAGCCTTTTACACCCCCGCGGGCATCGGCACCCAAGTCACCCAGGGCGGACTGCCCTGGCGCTATGCCCCCGACGGCTCGGTCGCCGTCGCGTCGCCGCCCAAGAAGACCCGGGCCTTCGCGGGCCGCCCGCACCTCCTGGAACACAGCATCACCGCGGACTACGCCCTCGTGCGGGCCTGGCGCGGCGACCACCACGGCAACCTCGTCTTCCGCAAGGCCGCCGCCAATTTCAACCCTCTCGCAGCCATGGCCGGCCGTATCACCATCGCCGAGGTCGAGGAGCTCGTCGCACCGGGCGAACTGCGTCCGACGCGGTCCACCTGCCCGGCATCTACGTCCAGCGGGTCGTCGAACTGAGCGTCGATGACGCTGCCGACAAGCAGATCGAGAAGAGGACGGTGCGTTCCTGATGGCCTGGACCCGCGACCAGATGGCAGCCCGCGCCGCCGCCGAACTCACCGACGGCTCCTACGCCAACCTGGGCATCGGCCTGCCCACCCTTGTCCCCGGCCACCTCCCGCCGGACGTTCACGTCGTCCTGCACTCCGAGAACGGCATCCTCGGGACCGGCCCCTACCCCACCGATGAGGAAGTCGACCCCGACCTGATCAACGCCGGCAAGGAGACCGCCACCGTCCTGCCAGGCGCGTCCTTCTTCGACTCCGCCCTGTCCTTCGGCATGATCCGCGGCGGCCACATCAACACCGCCGTCCTCGGCGCCATGCAGGTCTCGCAGAACGGCGACCTCGCCAACTGGATGATCCCCGGCAAGATGGTGAAGGGGATGGGCGGCGCCATGGACCTGGTCCACGAAGCCCGTCGCGTCATCGTCCTCATGGATCACACCGCCAAGGACGGCAGCCCGAAGATCCTCAAGAACTGCACGCTCCCACTCACGGGCGAAGGCTGTGTGCACCGGGTGATCACCAACCTGGGCGTTCTCGACATCACCGAGGACGGCCTCGCCCTGGTCGAGACCGCTCCAGGCGTCAGCCTGGAGACCATCACGGCACGCACCGACGCGCCCGTACACCAGGACGGCACCACGACCGCCCGCTGACTCAAGTGGAACCCAACGTTTCCGACCTGCACGGCACCTACACCCAACTCGACCACCCCAACCCGGGCTTGGCCGACCCAATCGCCTGATGGCTGCCATGGCCAATCATGTTCCGGCTGTCCGTCGCCATTGACGCACCTCGTGTGTCCGCCACGAACACATCGCTCGGTCCAGCACTACGAGCGGGCCCGGCGAGAGGCTGTTCGAGGAGGCCTACGACTGGGCGCGGGACCTGAGCGATGACGAGTGCATGAAGCGGCACCTGGTCGGCCTGGATGTGAACCTCGCCTTCGGCGCGGCCGCCAACGGCGCCGTCGTCGGCCTGGCCACGCCGCCCGTGCACGTCACCCGCCCCGCCTTCGATGCGGCGGTGCCCGGCTCCTGGCTGGTCGACCTCTCCCACGTCGACCTCGCCCGTGTGAAGGTCGGCAAGCAGTGGCGCGACCTCGACGGCGCGCTGCTGCCCAGCCCGTTCACGCCGACCGGCAAGCGCCCCGAGGGCCCGGCCTGGTACGCCACGCCGACGGTCGCCTACGCCGTCGAACTCGGCTACGACGTCACGCCGCTTCAGGCGTGGGTGCGCCGTGAGAGCGGCCGGTTCCTGGACGGCTGGTACAAGCGGCTGCGCGACGCCTACGTCGCCACCATGGCGGACCTCGGCGTCGCGGAGAAGCTGTCCCCGGCCGACTTCCTGAAGGCGATGGTCACGGTCGCAGAAGAACTCGACAAGGCGGTGCAGGGCGCGTTCACGCGTCCCGTTCCCAAGTCCGCCGGGGCGCAGATGCGCTACCTGGTCCGCCAGCACCAGCGCAGCACCCGGCGCGTGGCCGAACTGCTCGGCATCAGCCAGCGCACCGTCGAACGGTATGTGAACAGCCAGATCAAACAGCCCCGGCCGCACCTCGCCGAGCGCCTCGAACGCGAAGTCCGCACGCGCTGGCAGCCGCAGATCCGGGCCAGGGCGAAGGAGGCCGCCGCCTCCACGAGCGGCATCATGATCGATGTCCACGCCCGGTTCGGCTACACCGCTGCCCCCGGCACCACCGACCAGGCCCGGGTGCGTCACCTCACCCTCGCCCTGCCGCCCCGCCACGCCGCCCGCCTCCTCCAAGCCCAGGAAGCAGGCGTCGACGAGGACGACCTCCGCCAGATCGCCGCCGAAGCCCTGGGCGAGGTGTACTCCCGCGACAACGGGCGCCGCGCCCACGGCCTCGAAGTGAAGCTCACCGACGTCCTCAACCTCAAGTTCGAGCTGTAGCCCGGGGCGGGGGTGCCGGTAGCAGGAGAACAGGAACGGATACGGGGAGAGCTGTGGCAGCAGGGGTGGTACGGACCGTGCCGCTGGCCGGGGAACTGATCAGCCGGGTCGCGGACCGCTACGGTCTGGCGGCCGCCGGTGTGCTGCGGCTGTGGACGTGCCGCAACTCCCCCGCCCGGCACGAGGGCGGCGGTGTGCGGGCCGACGCGGAGGTCGTCCTCAACGAGGCCGGGCGGGATGTGCTCGCCGAACTGTGCGGGGTGGAACCAGCGGTGCTGGCGCGCGCTCTGCCCGCCTTCACCGTGGACGATCCCAAGATCAGCACCGGGCGGGAGACCGAATGGCGCAGGCGAGGCGGCGGGCGCGGTCGCGGGAGACGCGGCGTTCGCCTGCCGGTCGTGCACCGCACGGCGCACCGGGCAGGCACAGCGGGCGGTGCGGTATCTGCCGCGCCGGCAGCGGGTGTGCGTGCGGCACGGGCGGTGGCTGCTGGACGCGGACGCCGACCAGCCGCTGGAACACCTCGATCTGCGCGGCGTGGCGGAGGTGGCGGCGGCACGGTGCCACCTGCCGCGGCCGCACCGGACAGCGGCGGCGACGAGGAAGACGGCACGGAAGCGGAGAGCGCGAAGAGCCAGCGGGAACGCACCCGCAGGGCAGTCGGTGACCTGCTGATCCGGCAGACCGGCCTGATCCAGCCTCCGGCGTGGCAGGGCACCACGGAGCATCAGCTGGCCGACATTGCCTGCCTGGGTCTGCGGGTGGTGCGCCGCACCGGTGATTTCCGAACCGTCATGCCCCTGGCCGTGGCGAGCGTGCCCGACCGGCTCAACGTCATGGTGCGTCTGCCCCTCTCCGGCTGGGTCACCTACCATCAGGCCGTCGTCATGCTGGCCGGATGTAACCGTCTGCGCACGTTCGACAAACCGGAGATCCAGGAGTCTTCGCCGACTGCGTGGCCGAGTCCTGCGACGGTGGCGATCTCGCCCCTGTTCGTCCTGGCCCAGAACATCCGGTCGGATTGCCCGGCCCTGACCAACCCTCACCTGGTCACCGACCGGCTCGCGTTCCACCCCGACAGGCCCCTCGACGCCGACCAGTACAAGGGACTACGGCACATCCGGCTGCGCACCAACGTCCGTGACGAGAGCGCACAGCACTTCGCGTACGGCAACGCCGGCCCGCAGGACCTGGGAGCCCGGGCGGTTCCCGGCTGGAGACGCATCGGGCAAGAACCGTGCCAAGGAGATCGATACGTGCAAGGACGCGTGAAATTCGCAGCTGCTGGAGCTGCTCGTGGCGGTCAAGCAAAGTGACGACCCGGCTGCGGCCTGGGCGGCTTTGGCCCAATGGATGCCTCTGCAGATCCGCCCCTGGCCCCTGGGCGCCCCAGTTCTGAACAGGACACCCGCAGACAAGGGACGCAGCCTGACCAAGCCCACAGGCCTTGACCGAACAGATTGAAGCACCCCAGGACCCCGCACATCACCCGCATCCGACCCGCCTGACAACACCGAAATTCGCCAGCGGTGTCTCGGCGGGACACCATCTCGACGGAGCTGACTCCGGCGGTGGCCTCGTACATCCCGGCCAGGACGCAGGGCACCGGACGGGCGGCCGTTCTAATCGGCGATCAAGGTGACCGTCGTGGCCTGCAGGCCCAACACCAGCCGGAGCCGATTTCCCTTTGCCTAATCTTGACAACCGGCTCCCACCTGCACGGACATGCGCCCAATCGTCATCTATACACAGTGCGTATACACGCGACGTATACCTCGTGCGTATAGTCCTCCCCATGTCCATCGGTCACACCCTTCTAGGACTCCTGGAGTCCGGCCCCCGACACGGTTACGACCTGAAGCGGGCCTTCGACGAGAAGTTCGGTCACGATCGCCCGCTGCACTACGGGCAGGTCTACTCGACGATGTCCCGCCTGCTGAAGCACGGGCTCGTCGAGGTCGACGGCATCGAGGCCGGCGACGGGCCCGAGCGGAAGCGCTACGCCATCACCGACGCCGGAATCACCGACGTACAGCGGTGGCTCGCGACGCCCGAGAAGCCCGAGCCGTATCTGCAGTCGGTCCTCTACACGAAGGTCGTCCTCGCGCTGCTCACGCACCGCAACGCCGGTGACATCCTCGACACGCAGCGCGCCGAGCACCTGCGGATGATGCGCATCCTCACCGACCGCAAGCGCAAGGGCGACCTCGCCGACCAGCTCATCTGCGACCACGCCCTGTTCCACCTCGAAGCCGATCTGCGCTGGCTGGAACTCACCGCCGCGCGCCTCGACAAACTCGCTCTGGCGGTGACGGCCCGATGACCTCGACCCCTCCCAGTTCTCTGCTCGCCGCGAGCGAACTGCGCAAGGCCTACGGCCCGACCACCGCACTCGACGGCGCCGAGTTCTCGATCCACCCCGGCGAGGTCGTCGCCGTCATGGGCCCGTCCGGGTCCGGCAAATCGACCCTGCTGCACTGTCTCGCCGGAATCGTGCCGCCCGACTCCGGATCCATCACGTACAACGGGCGCGAGATGGCCCGCATGAACGACGCACAGCGGAGCCAGCTGCGCCGCACCGAGTTCGGGTTCGTGTTCCAGTTCGGGCAGCTCGTCCCGGAACTCACCTGCGTCGAGAACGTGGCGCTCCCGCTCCGGCTCAACGGGACCTCCCGCAAGGAGGCCGAGCGGACCGCGCTGTCCTGGATGGAACGGCTGGAGGTCGACGACCTCAAGGGCAAGCGGCCCGGCGAGGTCTCCGGCGGCCAGGGGCAGCGCGTGGCTGTAGCCCGGGCGTTGGTCACCAGCCCGCGGGTGCTGTTCGCCGACGAGCCCACCGGCGCCCTCGACTCGCTCAACGGCGAGCGCGTGATGGAGCTGCTCACCGAGGCCGCCCGGTCGACCAACGCGGCCGTCGTGCTCGTCACGCACGAGGCACGGGTCGCCGCCTACTCGGACCGCGAGATCGTCGTACGGGACGGCAAGTCCCGGGCCATGGAGCGCGCCGTATGAGAGCAAGTCAGTGGCCCAGGGACCTGACCATGGGCGCCAAATTCGCCTTCGCTGGCGGGCGGGACGGCTGGGCGCGAATGCTGCTCACCGCCGTCGGCGTGGGACTCGGAGTGGCACTGTTGCTGCTCGCCACCGCGATCCCGAACGCGCTGGCCGTCCGGCACGACCGGGAAAAGGCGCGCACCGACATCACCGGCAGCAACCCGCCGATGAAGAAGGCGGACGACACACTGCTGGTCGGCGTGGCTAGCACGACCTTCCGCGACAAGGAGGTGCGCGGGCGGGCGCTGCAGCCCGAGGGCCCCGAGGCGCATCTGCCGCCGGGGGTCTCGAAGTTCCCCGGCGTGGGCGAGATGGTGGTCTCCCCCGCGCTGAAGCGGCTGCTGGCATCCGGCGACGGGAAGATGCTGCGGGAGCGGCTGCCGGAGCGGATCGTCGGCACCATCGCCGAGCCCGGACTGATCGGTTCCCACGAACTCGCCTTCTACCGCGGCGCCAATGACCTCGTGGTCACGGAGGACAACGGCTGGATCGCCCGCATCGACCATTTCGGTGTCCCCCGTCTGGCCCCGGAGAAGACGGACCCCGTCCTCGTCCTGCTCGCCCTCGTCGTGTTCCTGGTGCTGCTGATGCCGGTCGGCGTCTTCATCGCCGCGGCTGTACGGTTCGGCGGCGAGCGCCGGGACCGGCGACTCGCGGCCCTGCGGCTGGTGGGCTCGGACAGCCGGATGACCCGACGGATCGCCGCGGGCGAGGCCCTCGCCGGCTCCGTGGCGGGCCTGGTCTTCGGCACGGTCTTCTTCCTGATCTGCCGGGAGATCGCCGGCTCCGTGGACCTGTTCGACGTGAGCGTGTTCCCGAGCTATCTGACCCCTTCCCCCCTGCTCGCCCTGCTGGTCGCGGTCGCTGTACCGGCGGCCGCCGTGCTGGTCACCCTGTTCGCGCTGCGGGGCGTGATGATCGAGCCGCTCGGCGTCGTGCGCACCGCGAAGCCTCCGCGGCGCCGGCTGTGGTGGCGGTTGCTGCTGCCGCTGGGCGGGATCGGAATGCTCTACCCGATGATCGGCAAAGGCCGCGACAGCGGAGAGTTCAACCAGTTCCAGGTCGCCGGTGGCGTCCTGCTATTGCTCGTCGGGGTGACCGCGCTGCTGCCGTGGGTCGTGGAGAGGGTTGTGAGCCGGCTCGGCTCCGGGGGGATCGCCTGGCAACTTGCCGTCCGACGGCTCCAGTTGAGCAGCGGCACGGCCGCCCGCATGGTCAACGGCATCGCGGTCGCGGTGGCAGGCGCCATCGCACTGCAGATGCTGTTCTCCGCACTGGAGGCCGAGTACACCAAGCCCACGACCAACGACCTCACCCGGGCCCAGATGCACACGGAGGTGAGGAACCACGTCCCGCTCGCCCGAGCGGCGGCCGCCTTCAAGGCGACCAAGGGCGTTGCGAACGCCTACGCTTTCGACGAGGGTCACGTCACCGACCGGCGCGAATCCCCTCGCCATGTCTCCCGGGTCACCGTCGCCGACTGCGCATCGCTGCGCATGGTGGCTTCCCTACCCTCCTGCAAGGACGGTGACTCCTTCGTCGTCCGGGGTGGCCGCGATGGGGAGAGTGCGCCTGGCATGTCCAAGCCCGGCAGCACGCTGTGGTTCGGCGTTGTCTTCGGCTCCGGTGGCATTCGCAGGCCGACGCCCTTGACCGTGCCGGCGGACATGAAGCAGGCGCAGTCGATCAAGGACCCGGAAGGGTTCAAGCGCGGTGGCTTCCTGGTGACGCCGGGCGCACTGCCCTCGGGCGCCGCGCAGGGTGTCTCCGGGCGGATCTACCTCGCGCTCGACCAGAGGCTGGCGGACGCACCCGACTACGCGCGGAACACGGCCCGCCGTCTCGGCCTGCCGGGCGACCCGGTGATGTCGGTGTCCAGCAAGCGCGCGGACAGCTACGCCTCCATCCGCACCGGCCTGTTCGTCGGCGCCGCCTGCGTGCTGGCCCTGATCGGCGCGAGTCTGCTGGTGTCGCAGCTGGAGCAGCTGCGCGAGCGCCGCAAGCTGCTGTCGTCGCTGATCGCCTTCGGCACCCGGCGCCGCACGCTGAGCATGTCCGTACTGTGGCAGACGGCGATCCCTATCGGTCTCGGCCTGGCGCTGGCCACGGCGGTCGGGCTGGCACTGGGCGCGGTCCTGCTGAAGATGATGAACAGGCCGGTGGACGTGGACTGGACGAGTGTGCTGTCGATGACCGGAATCGGCGCCGCCGTCGTCCTGCTGGTGACCATGCTCAGCCTGCCGCCGCTGCTGAGGCTGATGCGGCCGGACGGTCTGCGCTCGGAGTAGGCCGCCGAAGGGCCCTTTCCACCGGTGAAGGGCCCTTCCGGCGTCCTGGTCCAGTACCCGCAGGGCTTGGTGCAGGGCACCCGCCCTCCCTGACCGCCACGCACGGATGCGGTCCCTGGCCAGCACGCGAGCGGCACATCCCGGATGAACTCCAGCAGCTCGGGCTCGTCGATGCCGGTACGGTGTGAAAGCCGCTGTTCGCCTCGGGTGTCCAGTGCCACGCAGTGATGATGCTCCTTGCCGAAGGCGGCCCCGGCCCGGATCCTGAACATGGGCTGCCTCCGTCAGCTGTTCGTTCTGCGGTCCCGCGGACGGCCTTGCCGACGTTGTCCTGCACAGCGATCAAGTCGCTTGTCCCGATGAGCGGTTGGACCGTCACGGGCTCCGGGCGGCCAAGTCCCACGAATGACCGGCGTGGGCCCGCGCTGAAAACATTCCGCCCGCCGCACGAGTGGCCCGTTCCGCGAGTTGACAGAGCGAGGAACCTTCATGCCAGTATTAGTAACGGCACGAACCAAAGACTCCGAGCCAACAGCGGCGCGGTGGCACCGTCGAAAGGATGTGCGGCGATGGCGGACCGGCTGCTCGTCCCCGATGAGGAGGTCTTCGCTCCGGGCAGCCTGCTGCGCACGGCGCAGCAGGTGCACGATCGTCTGTGGCAGGAGCTGGTGCCCGGCGGCTGCACCTCGCCGCAGTTCGCGGTGCTCCACCGGCTGGCGCTGCGGCCGGGCATCGACCAGCGCACCCTGGGCGAGGCCGCCGGCCTCGACAAGGCCACCGTCGCCGAGCTCGTCGCCCGGCTCGAACAGTCGGGGCTGATCGAGCGAGAGCGCGCCGCGGCGGACGCGCGCCGCAACAGCCTTCGGCTCACCGTGGCCGGCGACACCGCCCTGCGGGCCTGTGCGCCCTGGGCGGCGCAGGTGCAACTGCGGCTGACCGCCCCGCTGGGTGATGCCGGGACCGGGCGGTTTCTGCGGCTGCTGGGGACGGTCGCCGAGGTGGCGACCGGTCAGCCGGTTGGGCAGAAGCTGCCCGAAATCGTCGGCCTGCCCGCGGATCCGTCCCGTATCCCCGGCCACCTGGTCCGAGTGGCCCAGCAGCGCCACACCCAATTCTGGACGGCCGCCGTGGGCGATAGGCCGACCTCCCCCCAGTACGGCGTGCTCTACCGCCTGGCGCGGGAGCCGGGCATCGACCAGACCACGCTGGCCGACCGCATCGCCCTGGCCAAGGCGCCCGCCGGCGAGATCGTGAAGCGGCTCGTCGCACGCGGTGAAGTCCTGCGCGACGTCGACCCGAACGATGCCCGCCGCAGGCTGCTCACGCTCAGTGCGCAGGGACGTCAGGTTCTGCGGGACGTCACGCCCGCGGTGCTGCGCGTCCAGGAGGAACTGACCGCGGAACTCACCGCGGACGAGCGCAGGGAACTGCTCGCACTGCTCAGGAGGATCACCCGGCCGTAGCCGCGGGCTTTTTCTTCCGTATTTAGTAACTGCACGAACTGACCTGCGGGAGAAGACCGCAGAGAGGCAAAACGGGGAGACATGAGATGGAGACGGAAGATGACGACTCGACGCTTTGACGCACCTGCCGATCCCCCGCTGCACGCTCTCTACGACGACCTCGCGGAAAAGGATCTCCAGCCTCTGTGGCGACTGCGCGGGCTGCTGACCCCCACCCCTGCCGTCAAGGCCGTCCCCCACCTCTGGCGGGGCAAGGACCTGCGCGACCTCGGCGAGCGGGCCGGACGTCTGGTGCCCGTGGGCCGCGGCGGCGACCGGCGGGTGCTGTCCCTGAGCAATCCCGGCCTGGGCGGACTGCCGTACGCCACCTCGACCCTCTGGGGCGCGGTCCAGTACCTCGGACCGGGCGAGACGGCGCCGGCCCACCGCCACACCCCCGCCGCCCTGCGCTTCGTCCTGGAGGGCGAGGGAGTGTGGACCGCGGTGAACGGCGACCCGCTGGCCATGTCCGCCGGAGACCTGATCCTCACCCCCAGCTGGACCTGGCACGAGCACCACAACCCCGGCGACACCCCGATGACCTGGTTCGACGCCCTCGACCTGCCGCTCGTGGAAGGACTGGGCGCGGTGTTCTTCGAAGGCGGCGACGGCAGGACGGCTGCCACCACCTCACCGGCCGGGCACTCCGCGTCCGAGCGCCGCTTCGGAGGCGGTCCCGGCCTGCTGCCCGGCGGCACCACCGCCTCGCCGCCCGCGCACTCCCCCCTGCTGCGCTACCGATGGGCCGACACCGACCGCGCCCTGGCCGGCCAACTCTCCGAACCGGCCTCCCGGGCCACCCGCTCCGGCCACGCGCACATCCGCTACGCCGACCCGGCCAGCGGCCGCGACGTGATGCCGACCATGCGCTGCGAGATGGACCGCTACCTGCCCGGCCACACCGCGCCCGCCGTGAGGCGCACGGGCTCGTCCCTCGTCGCCGTCTTCCGGGGCTCGGGCACGGTCACCCTCGACGGCACGCACCACGACATCGAACCCGGCGACCTGATCGCCGTCCCGTCCTGGACGGCGGTGCGCGTGCTCGCACACGAAGCCCTCGACCTGTTCACCGTCAGCGACGCCCCCGTCCTGGAAGCCCTCGCCCTGTACCGGACCGAAGAGGTCACGGAAGACGCCCAAACCGTCGCCGGCAACTGACCGTTCACCCTTGGGAGACCCATGCGCATCGCCCGCTTCAACGAGGATCGCATCGGCATCGTCCGTGACAGCCGCGTCCTCGACGTCACCGACCAGCTCGCCGAGCGCCTCTCCCCGGCCCCGTACAGCCTGGCCCGCCGCCTGATCACCGAATTCGCCACCGTCCGGCCGCTGCTGGAACAGACAGCGTCCGCCGCCGGCCCCGGCGACGGCTTCCCGCTCGGCCAGGTACGGCTGCTGGCCCCCGTCCCCGACCCGACGAAAATCGTCGCGGCACCGGTCAACTACCGCGACCACCAGTCGGAGATGAACGAGGCGTACCACATCAGCTCGCTCGGCTTCTTCCTGAAGTCACCGTCCTCGATCCTCGACCCCGAGGGCACCGTGCGCCTGCCCTACACCGACCGGCGCTTCGACCACGAAGCCGAGTTCGCGCTCGTCGTCGGACGCCGGGCCAGCCATGTCACACCCGAGCAGGCACTGGACCACGTCTTCGGCTATACGGGCCTGATGGACATCACCATGCGCGGCGGCGAGGACCGCTCCACCCGCAAGTCCTTCGACACCTTCACCCCGCTCGGGCCGTGGATCGTCACCCCGGACGAACTCGGCTCCCCCGAGGACATCGACCTGGAACTGACCGTCAACGGCGAACCGAGGCAGAAGGCCAGCACCAGCGAACTCATCTGGTCGGCCGCCCGCTTCCTGTCCTACGCCTCCACGGTCGCCGTGCTGGAGCCCGGCGACGTGCTCACCACCGGCACCCCTGCCGGCGTCGCCCCCGTCGAGGACGGCGATGTCGTCGAACTGACCGTCGCCCGCATCGGCCGCCTGCGTGTGGCGGTGTCGGCCGAGGGCGCCGTGCCCTGCCCCACCTCGGGAGCCTCCCGCGGCCCCGTTCCGCCGCCCGCCCCCAGCCACAAGTGACCGACGAGCCCACGAGGACGGCATCATGACGAACGCGACACGCGTCCCGCTGCTCATCGTCGGCGGCGGCATCGGCGGCATGGCAGCCGCCCTCGCCGCGGCCCGCGCAGGACAGCAGGTGCGGCTGCTGGAACGCGCCCCCGCGTTCACCGAGATCGGCGCCGGCCTCCAGGTCGGACCCAACGCCATCCGGGTCCTGGCCGGTCTCGGCCTCTACCCGCAGATCGAGAAGGTCGCGGTCTTCCCCGAGCGCGGGGTGTTCATGGACGCCGTGACCGGGAAATACCTGACAGCCCTCGACCTCGGCACCGGCTTCCGGGAGCGTTACGGAGCGCCGTACGTGGTGATGCACCGCAGCGACCTGCTCGACATCCTGCTCCAGGCGTGCCGCGACAGCGACCTGGTGACGCTGGAGAACGGCAAGGAGGTCACCGAGGTCAGCGACCCCGCCTCCGGAGCCGTCCGCGTCAACTGCGCCGACGGCAGCGCGTACGAGACAGAGGCCCTGATCGGCGCCGACGGCCTCAACTCCGCCGTCCGGCCGCTCGTCGTCCAGGACGAGCTGGTGTGCTCCGGCTACGCCGCCTACCGCGGCACCCTGCCGGCGGAGGGCGCCGCCGAGCACATCGACGCCAGCAGCGTCGTGCTGTGGATCGGCCCCGGCCTGCACATGATCCAGTACCCCATCCGTCGCGGCGAGCTCCGCAACACCGTCGCCGTGTTCCGCAGCGACGCCTTCGCCCGTGGCGAGGACGACTGGGGCGGTCCGGACGAACTCGACGCACGGTTCGCCGGCACCTGCGACCAGGTGCGTCGCGGCGTTGGGCTCGTCGACCGCAGCCGGCACTGGAAGACGTACGACCGCGACCCCGCCGACCGCTTCACCGCCGGTCGGGTGGCGCTGCTCGGCGATGCCGCGCACCCCATGCTGCAGTACCTGGGCCAGGGTGCCTGCCAGGCCCTGGAGGACGCCGAAGCCCTCGGCCGTCTGCTCGGCGCTCACGGCGGTGACTACGGCAGGGTGCTGGCCGCCTACGAGCAGGAGCGCGTGCCCCGCGCCACCGGCGTTCAGCGCACCGCCCGCAGCTGGGGCGAGATCTGGCACACGGACGGGATCGGCAAAACCCTGCGCGACCACATCTTCACCGGCCGGGCCGTGGATGACTACACCCATACGGACTGGCTGTACCTGCCCAATGCGGTCTGACACCGTGGGACGTCCTGCGCCACGCGCCGCGGCCGCCAAGCAGTCCGTCCCGTTTCGACGGGGCGGGGGAAGGCCGATCCCCAAATGCGGCAAGGGCGTCAGGCGGCGGCAAGGGCCAGACGTTCGCTGATCTCGCCTGCCATGGCCAGCACTTTCTGGGCGACCTCCGCCTCCGCCTCCGGATACAGGCGGGAGGCGAGGGCGGCCACGCTCACCGCTGCCACGACCTGCCCGTCCTCGTTCCGGATCGGCGCGGAGATGCCCACGATGTCGGGGTCGAGTTCGCCGCGGGTAATGGAGTAGCCGAGCCGGCGGATGCGGCCCAGGCGTTCGACCAGTGCGTCGACGTCGGTGAGGGTGGCCGGGGTGAAGCGGTGCAGCTCGGCGGCCTCCAGCAGTCGGCGTGCCTCGTCCTCGGCGCTCCAGGCGAGCAGGACCAGGGCTGCCGCTCCGGCGTTGAGGGGCAGTGCGCTGCCGCGCTCGTAGGAGATGCGTACCGCCCGGGTCTCGTTCTCCGCGAGGTCCACGCACACGACCAGGTCCCCTGCGCGGCGGGTGAGCAGGACGGTCTCCTGCACCTCTTCGGCGAGTTTCCGCATCGAGGGGAGGGCGACCTCCGAGAGACCGTAGCTGCGGCGTGCCAGCCGGGCGATCTCCAGGACCCGCAGGCCGACCCGGAAGCCGCCGCCGGGCGCTTCTTCCAGGAAACGTCCGGCGACCAGGCTCTGCAGGTAGCGGTACGCGGTGGAGCGGGCGACTCCGAGCCGCTCGGCCACTTCGGTTCCCGAGATAACGAGGTGGGTGTCGTCGAACATGGTCAGGATGTCGAGGGCGCGGTCGGCCGTGGAGTTACGGTCGCGGTAACTGGGGGACGCTGTTCCTGACATGCCGGACACTCTACCGGCCGGGCTCGGTCCGGTGGGGGGCATGTCCGTCACGCTCACAGCCGGTCCCTGACCACGGTGTTGCGCAGTTCGCCTATGCCCTCCACGGTCGTGACGAGTTCCTGCCCGGGCCGCAGGAACACCTTGGGGTCGCGGCCGGCGCCGACGCCTCCAGGGGTGCCGGTGCAGATCAGGTCGCCCGGCAGCAGCGTGATGATGGCGCTGACGTAGGCGATGACGTCGGCGGCGTCGAAGAGCAGGTCGGCGGTGTTGGACTTCTGCATGGTGTGGCCGTCCACGCGGCAGGAGATGGTCAGCCCCGAGGCACCGGGCGGGAGTTCGTCGGGAGTGACGAGTGCCGGCCCGACGGGGGTGGTGGCCTCGAAGGTCTTGCCTGAGAGGAACTCCCGGGTGCGGTGCTGCCAGTCCCGTACGGTGACGTCGTTGACAACCGTGTACCCGGCGACGTGCTCCAGGGCCTTCTCGCGCGGGATGTGCCGGCCGCGGCGCCCGACGACGACACCGAGTTCGGCCTCCCAGTCGAGGTCGTCGCTGACCGGTGGCATGTGGATGTCGTCATGGGGGCCGATCAGCGAGCCGTCGTACTTGGCGAACAGGGTGGGGTACGCGGGGGTCGGGCGGCCCATCTCCTTGATGTGGGTGGCGTAGTTGAGGCCCAGGCAGACGATCTTGTTGGGATGGGGCACGACGGGGGCGAAGGACGCCCCGTCGAGCGGGACGCGCTCCCCGTCCCCTGCGGCCAGCTGCGGCCAGTCGTCGCCCGCGGCCAGCAGGGCGCCGACGTCGGAGTACGGCAGCAGGACGAGTGCATCGCCCTCCTGCCGGGCGGCAGTGGTGCTCTCACGGTCACTGGAAAGACGGACGGTGCTCAGCTTCACAGGGTGGCTCCTTCGATACCGGTGTCGGTGTGGCTGCCAGGGGCGAAGATCTTGGGAGGAGGGTCCGCCGTGGGGGCGAACGCGAAGCGGCGAAGCTCCTGGCCGACCTGCGCGGCTCGGTGGGGCGGGAAGACGGCGGCGACCAGGCGGTCGGGCCGCACCAGGACGAAGTGCCCTGCCAGGTCCTGGAGGAATGCCCCGGGCCCGCCGTCGGCGTCCGTGATCTCGGGCCGGTCGGTGACGCGGCCGAGTGCCCGGTCGCCGATGACCACGTCCACCTCGGTGCCGTACGGGAGGCCGGCCCCTCTCGCGGAGGTCCAGTCGGCTTCGGTGAGGCCCACCCCCAGCAGACTCCAGCCGGTGCCCAGGACGTCGTCGAGCAGGGCGAGTCGGTAGCCGGGCCCGTGCAGGACCCTCGGTTGCGGAAGCAGCGCGCCGACGAGCGGGTGTGCTCGGCCCCCCGGCCGGACGACGGCTCCGGTCCGTACCCGGGTGTCGGGGCGGTAGCGCATCTCGGTGAAGTAGCGGCGTCCGGGGCCGGTCAGCAACGCGGCGCGTACCAGCAGGTCCCGCAGGTACGCCTGCGGGCGGCTGGTGGTCATGACGGTCCGGCCGAGCCGGACGGACAGGTCGATCACGGCCTGGGCGTGCGGTCGGCGTTCCACGTCATAGGTGTCCAGGAGGGCGTCGCCGGCCCGCCCGGCCAGTACCTCCGCGAGTTTCCAGGAGAGGTTGGCCGCGTCCCGGACACCGGAGTTGAGTCCCTGGCCGGCGAACGGGGGCATCATGTGCGCGGCGTCGCCGAGCAGGAAGCAGCGGCCCACCCGCAGCCGCTCGGCGAGCAGCGCGTGGAAGCTGTACGCGACCGCGCGCTCCACCTGCGCCGGAGTGATCTCCCGGTACGGCTGGAGGAGACGTCGCACGAGTTCGAACGGCGGCTCCTGCCAGGCGGCGCCCTCGCCGGGCCGGAGCAGGAACTCGTAACGGCAGCGGCCGTCGCGGCCGGGCACGATCACCGTCGGGCGGGACGGGTCGCCGATGTGCATGCCGTATCGCTCGTGGTGCGGGTCCTCCTGGGTGTCCAGCACGAGCCACACGTCGTCGGGGAAGCTGCGCCCCCGCATCGGGACGGACAGCAGCCGGCGCACCGTGCTGCGTCCGCCGTCGCAACCGAGCACGTAGTCGGCCGTGAGTTCCTCGGTATGCCGGCCGTCGCCCCGGTGGAGCGTCACCCGGACCCCGTGCGGGAGTTGGGTGAGTCCGCTCAGGCCGGTGGCGAACCGGGCCTCGATGTTCGGGTGCCGGACGAGTTCGGTGCGCAGCACGCGCTCCAGGTCCGGCTGGGCGAAGGGATTCTTGAAGGGGTGCCCGAAGCGGCGGTCGCCGCTGCCTCGGGCGTGTACCAGGGTGCGGCCGCCGACACCGAAGTACTTGGTGCCGGTGCCGGGCACGATGATCGGGTACACGGCGCCGGCCAGGTCCGCGGACTGCAGGGTTCGCAGCGACTCGTCGTCCAGGCTGATCGCCTTGGCGTCGTCGCTGGTGGTGGAGTTGCGCTCGACCAGCAGGACTTGTACGCCCAGCGAGCCCAGGAGGTGGGCGGCAGTCAGGCCGACGGGGCCCGCGCCGACGATCAGCACGGCAGGGCCGGCAGCGGCCGGAGTCTGTGCCCGGGCCTGGGCCAGAAGAGGGCCGGTTGCCGGTGTCGGTTCGGTCATGAAGTGGGCTCCGTGGGGTCGTCGGGACGGGCGGCGGGCTCACTGGACGGGCTGGTACGCGGGGCCCCCTTCGGCCAGCAGCCGCTCGGCCTCGGCGAGGACCTCATCGGGTGACTGGTCGAGGTCGATCGTCTTGCGGAAGGGCTGCCGGACGTCGCGCTCCAGCCGCAGATAGACCTCGTTGCGGTTGCCCTCGGGATCGAAGAAGTAGATCCCGATGGCGTTGCCGTGGGTGACCTCCTGCTGGACCTCGATGCCCTCGGCGCGGAAGCGGTGGTGGAAGTCGATGACCGACTCCAGGGAGTCGACCCGCCAGGAGACCTGGTGCGTGAGCTTGGCTCCGTCGGGTGCCGTGCGGCCGCGCTGGAGCACGAACTCGTGATGCTCCTCGTCGGGGCGTGCGGACAGGAAGACGATCCCCCGTTCCTCGTCCTCGTCGGTGACGGTCAGCCCCATCACGCGGCTGTAGAAGTCGCGCATCCTCTCCAGGTCGTGCACCCAGAAGCCGGTGTGTCCCAGACCGGTGATCATTGCCGATATCTCCTTTTTCAGGACCGCTGTCTCTGTTAATGGGTCATGTTCTGGTCGAGTGCCGACAGGCTCAGGTCGACCGCGGAGACACCGCAGTCCGCCATGAGTACGGCCCCCGTGACGACCGCCGACCGCGGACCCGCGAGGAACGCGATGACCTCGGCGATCTCCGACGGCTCCGCGGCCCGGCGCAGGGGCACCAGTGAGCCGGCATGCCGGTAGGCGGCATCCCGGTCCAGGCCGGAGCGGGAGCCGGCCTCGTCCATCACGCGGTCGAGCATCGCGGTGCGCACGGCACCGGGGCAGACCACGTTCGCGCGTACCCCGAGGGGGCCGAAGTCGGCGGCAAGCGACCGGGTGAGGCCGATGAGGGCGTGTTTGGAGGTGGTG
The DNA here is from genome assembly GCF_041435215.1 of Streptomyces sp. NBC_01314. Classification (NCBI taxonomy): domain Bacteria; kingdom Bacillati; phylum Actinomycetota; class Actinomycetes; order Kitasatosporales; family Streptomycetaceae; genus Streptomyces; species Streptomyces sp. NBC_01314. Next base: position 264,580 of record NZ_CP108394.1, read on the forward strand.
TAGGCGGCGGAGCCGGGCACGGCGAGCGTCCCTGCCAGCGAGGAGACGAGCACGATGGCCCCGCCGGTGTCGATCAGCGCGGGCAGTGCGCGGCGCGTTGTCACATAGGCGGTGTCCAGGTTGGCCCGCAGCGTGTCCCGCCAGACGGGCTCCGGGTCCAGGACGGTGCCGAAGGTACCGATGCCGGCGCAGCACACCACCGCGTCGAGCCGGCCCCCGTTGCCGAGTGCGACGCCGACCGCGCGGTGTACGTCGTTCTCGTCGGCGGCGTCACCGGGAACGGCGGCCGACCGGGGCAGTTGGGCGACCTTGTCCAGGCCCGGGTCGTCGGGCCCGAGGGCCACCACGGCGGCTCCGCGCTCGGCCAGCAGCTCCGCGGTGGCGTAGCCGATGCCGCCGCCGCCCCCGGTGATCAGAACGGTGCGGCCGGCGAACTCCCGCGTATTCATGCGAGGTCCACGGCGAGAGGCTCGGTCCCCGGGGGGGCGGTTTCGGTCTCCTTGCCGCTGTCGGCCGCCGGACGGCCGCTGCCGGGGCGTGGGCCGAGCAGGCGGCGGGTGGCCCGGCACAGCAGTGGCCACACGCCTTGCGGGGCGAAGCGGACGATGGCGATGAGGAGGATGCCCTCGATCACCAGGGAGAGCGTCTGCTGGCTCTGCAGTTCGCGGGTGAGGCCGTAGTAGACGACGGCCACGCCCAGGAGCGGGCCCAGCACGGTGCCCATTCCCCCGACCACGGCCATCAGCACGGCGTTGAGGCTCCAGGAGACGCTGGCCACGCTGTCCGGGGAGATGACGACGAACTGGAAGGCGATCACCGCCCCGGCCAGCCCGGTGATCGCGCCGGCGGGCAGCAGCGCGGCGAGCTGGTGGCGGCGGACGGCGACACCGAGTCCGGCGGCGGCCGGTTCGTTGTCGCGGATCGCTGCCAGCCGGAGCCCGAAAGCGCTGTGGCGCGCGTAGAGGGTGAGTGCCATGGCCAGCGCCGCGACGAGTACGGCGATTTGGTAGAGGTTGCCGCCGCTGGGCACGGCGTCGACCGGCAGGGTGACACCGCTGGCGCCGCCCGCCCAGTCCCAGTTGCGGATCAGTGCCTGGAGGGCGATGGCGATGGCCAGGGTGCCGATGGAGAAGTAGTCGCCGCGCAGCCGCAGCAGCGCGGCGGACAGCAGGAGGGCGAGCAGCATGGCGGCGACTGGCGCCGCCGCCACGGCGAGGGGCCAGCTCAGGCCGGTGTGGACGAGCAGCAGCGCGGCGGCGTAGCCGCCGGTGGCGACGAAAGCTGCGGAGCCCAGCGAGACCAGGCCGCCGAAGCCGGCGAGGATGTTCCATGCCTGGGCGATGGCCAGGTAGCACAGCAGGGTGACGCCGAGGTCGAGGGTGCCGTTGTCGAGCACGCCCCCGAGGGCGAAACAGACCGTGGTGGCCAGCAGCAGTGCGGCTGCCGGCCACCAGCGCCGCAGAGTGGGCGTGAGTGTCATCCGGCATGCGCCTTTCGGAACAGGCCCTGCGGGCGGACCGCGAGGACGAGGAAGAAGGCCAGGTAGACGACCACGTCGCGCCAGCCGCCGCCGAAGAGGCCGACGCTGACGGACTGCAGAACACCCAGCGCCACGCCCGCCATCAGCACGCCGCCCACGCTGCCGATGCCTGCCAGGGCCATCACGGCGAAGCCGGTGAGCAACAGCGGCAGGCCGCTGTTGGGGGTGAAGCTCTGAGCCACGCCGGTGAGCACTCCGCCGGCCGCGGCGAGCGCCGCCGCACCGGCGAAGGTCATGGCGTAGACGCGGTTGACGTCGATGCCGAGTACGGCCGCGGTGTCGGGGTCGGCCGAGGCCGCCCGCACCGCGCTGCCGGCCCGCGTCCTGGTGAGCACCAGGTGGGTCGCGGCGCACAGCACGATGGTGAGCCCGAAGGCGATGACGTAGACGGTCTGGACCCGCATGCCGAGTACGGACAGGCCGGTGTCGGCATAGGAGGCGGGCAGCGCCTTGGGGTGGGTGCCGAAGGCGGCCTGGAAGAGCGCCTGCGCCAGCAGCGAGAGGCCGAAGGTGGCCACCAGCGGGGCGCTCTTGCTGCCCCTCAGCAGGGGTGTGAGCAGGTAGCGCTGCAGGGGGTAGGCGATCAGTGCCATGGCGGCCATGGCGAGCGGCAGCGCGGCCAGCGGGTCCCAGCCGGCGTCCACGACGAGCAGCGAGGCCAGGTAGGCGCCGCCGATGACGAGTTCGCCGTGTGCCAGGTTCATCAGTCCGAGCACCCCGAAGACCAGGGAGATTCCCAGGCCGATCAGGGCGTACAGGCCGCCTGCCAGAATGCCGGCGGCCAGCACGTCGAGGCTCATGTCTCGGCTCCCTTGTGTCGTTGCGGCGGACGGCTCAGCGCAGGCCGGCCAGGGACTTCAGGGGGACGGCGCCCTTGGCGGGCCAGACCTGCTGGATCCTGCCGTTCTCCCACTGCCCGATGAAGGACGGGGTGGTGCTCTTGTTGGCCGTGAACTTCACGGGGCCCAGAGCGGACGTCATGTCGGTGGCGGCGAGGGCCTTGTTGACGGAGGCTGCGGTGGCGTCGCCGGAGCGGGAGATGGCGTTCATCAGGACCTGGGCCTCGTGGTAGCCGAGCGCGACCGAGCCGAGGTCGTTGAGGGCCGGGTACTTCTTGGCGAACTTGTCGACGATCATCTGCGTGTCCGGGAGTCCTGCGGAGTCCGTCCAGTTCAGCTGGACGAGCGTGCCGTCGCCGAGTGTGCCCAGCGAGCTCCAGCCGGGGGTCTGGGCGCACTGCAGGCCGATGGCGAGCTTCGGCTTGTACGCCAGCGCCTTCATCTGCTTCCACATCGCGAAGCAGTCCTGCGGTGCCATGGAGGCGATGAGGACCTGCGCGCCGGTGGACTTGCCGGACTGGATGACGTCGGAGAAGTCGGTGGTGCCGGTGGGCACCGCCTTGGTGGAGGCGATGGTGTAGCCGTTCTTCTTGCCCAGCCCGGCCCACAGCTGCCCGGTGGACTTGCCCTGGGCGTCGTTGCTGGTGACCACCAGGATCTTCTTGTTGGTGGACGTGGTGTCGGCGAGTTCGTAGAACTTGTCGGCGCCGTCGGCCAGGGACTGGAAGGAGTCCCAGGTGTAGCCCTTGCCCTTGGGCAGCAGCTCCACCGGGAGGGCGCCCATCATCAGGGGGGTCTTCAGCGCGTCGGCCTGGCCCTGCATGTCGATGTTCTGCTGGCAGCAGGAACCCAGCAGGGCGACCGCGTGGTCGCTGAGCACCAGGGAGCGGACCTGCTGCACCATCGTGTTGGTGTCGCTGCGGTTGTCCAGCACGACCAGCTTGATCTTGCGCTTGACGCCGCCCACCGTGACCCCGCCGGCGGCGTTCGCCTTGTCGACGGCGAGTTGGTAGCCGTCCTTGATGGAGGCCAGCACCGTGTTGCCGGACAGGGAGATGCTGGTGCCGATCACGATGGGGCCGGTGCTGTTCGCGCTGCCCGCGCTCGATGTGTCGTTGCCGGCGCAGCCGGCGACGAGCAACGCGGCGCAGACGGTGGCGCAGGCCAGACGCAGGGAGGGTCTGAGCGTTCTCATGAGGGTTCTCCAGTGGTGCGGGTGCGGGTGGGCACGCCGAGGTGCGTCGGGGGGACGGTGGCGGAGGAGGCGGCGTCTGTGGCGGAGGTGCCGAAGTACGCGGCGTCCAGGTCGGCGTCGTCGAGCAGACCGGCCGGGCCGCCGCGGTAGGAGACGCGCCCCCGGGAGAGGACGACCGCGTGGTCGCAGATGCCGAGGGCGCGCTTGACGTTCTGCTCGACGAGCAGAATCGCCACGCCCTGGGCGTTGATGTCGGTGAGTGCCTGGTACAGCGCGTCGATGGCGACCGGGGCAAGGCCCAGCGAGATCTCGTCGCAGATCAGTACGGACGGGTTCGCCATGAGGGCGCGTCCCACGGCGAGCATCTGCTGCTGCCCACCGGACATCGTGCCCGCGCGCTGCCCGGCGCGTTCGGCGAGCACGGGGAACACGGCGTGCACCCGCTCCATCCGGGTGTGTACCTCACCCCTGGCGAGCGAGAGTGGAGCGCCGAGTTGCAGGTTCTCAGCGACGGTGAGGTCACCGAAGACGCGGCGGCCCTCCTGGCAGTAGGCGATGCCCAGGCGGGCCCGCTCGTGCACCGGCAGGCGGGTGATGTCCCGGCCGAACGCCATGATGCGGCCCGTACGGGTGCCGACGGTGCCCATGAGGGTGCCGCAGAGCGTGGACTTCCCGGCGCCGTTCGCCCCCAGCACGCTGACGATCTGCCCGGGCCTCAGGCGCAGCGAGAAGTCCCGCAGGGCCAGCATGTCGCCGTATCCGGAGGTGACGCCGTCCAGGACCAGCGCGTCGTCCGTGTCGCCCTGTGCGGCGGTTGCCGCGGTGTCCTGTTGTACGCCCTGTGTGTCCTGAGCGGCCATAGGGGAACGGCCGGCGGCTCGGGGGGTGGGGCCGGTTCCTTCTGATGAGCCGCTGTCACCGAGGTAGACCGCGCGCACCTGCTCGTCGAGGGCGATCTGCGCCGGGGTGCCTTCCGCTATCGGACGCCCCCAGTTGAGCACCAGGACGCGGTCGACGAGCTCGCGTACGACCCGTTCGATGTGCTCGACGAGGATCACGGTGGTGCCGCGCTGGTGCACCCGGCGGATCAGGTCGATCGCCTCGTCGAGTTCGCGGCCGACCAGCCCGGCGGCCACCTCGTCGAGCATGAGCACCTGCGGCCGGGTGGCCAGCGCACGGGCGACCTCCAGCCGTTTCAGGTCCAGGACGCGCAGCGAGTCCGCGGCGCGGGAGGCTTTGGTGTCCAGTCGGCACAGGGCGAGCAGGTCGGTGAGCTCCGGTGCGCGCATGGGCGGATCGGCGGCCATGGCTCCGATCCGCACGTTGTCGCGGACGCTCAGGCTGTGGAAGGGCCTTGGGACCTGGTGGGCCAGGGCCACCCCCAGTCTGGTGATGCGGTGCGGCGCCAGCCGGTCCAGTGGGCGCTCGCCCAGATGGATGCTCCCCGAGTCCGGGCGGTGCACCCCGGCGATCAGTTTGAGCAGGGTGCTCTTCCCGGCGCCGTTCGGGCCGATGACCGCCACCGCCTCGCCACGGCGCACTGTGAGGTCCACGCCCTCCAGCGCCGTCACGCCGCCGAAGTGTTTTCCCAGTTCCTGCACGGTCAGGGCGGTGTCCGAAATGTTCACTGTTGCGGCTCCTTCCATGTCGTTGACCGACGTGTGGCCGCAGGCTAGTGTCCTGTTAAACAAAATGCTAGTCCTAAATAACAGGACACCTGAAGGGCGTGGTGGGTCAATATGTCCTTCGCCGGGCTTACCGGGCGTGTGGCGGTGGTGACCGGTGCCGGCAGCGGCATCGGGGCGGCCACCGCGCGGCGCCTCGCCGCCGAGGGCTGCTCGGTCGCTCTCGTCGACCGCGACGGTGACGCCGCATCCGCCGTGACCGCGCAGTGCGGCCGGCGGGCGCTGGCCATCGCAGCCGACGTGTCGGCAGAGGCCGACGCCGCGGAGTACCTCCAGGCCGCCGTCGCCCACTTCGGCCGCGTCGATCTGCTCCACCTCAACGCGGGAATCCCCGGCCCTTTCGGCTCGTTCGCCGACCTCGACGTGACGGACTACGACCAGGTCGTCGCGGTCAACCAGCGCAGTGTCTTCCTCGGTCTGCGCGACGCGCTGCGCCACTTCCGCGCCACCGCCCGCCCCGGCGCCGTCGTCGTCACCAGCTCCCTCGCGGGGCTGCGGGCGAGCGCCGCGGTCGTGCCCTACACGGCGAGCAAACATGCCGTGATCGGCCTGGCCCGCAGCGCCGCGATCGAGGGAGCACCCCTGGGGGTGCGGGTGAACGTCGTCGCGCCGGGCCTGATCGAGACGCCGCTGCAGCAGCCCCTCGCCGAAGCGCTGGGTGGCGAGGCGGCCGCCGCCGCGCTGCGCACGCACAGCCCGCTCGGGCGCATGGGCACGGCCGACGAGGTCGCCGCCCTGGTCGCCTTCCTGCTGAGCGAGGAGGCGCCGTACATCACCGGCGCCGTCCATGTCATCGACGGCGGCGTCGATGCCAGCGACCCCATGCAGATCCGCCTGTGAACCACTCGGCTCGAAAGGCCAGCACATGAACGTGTTCGACGTACGCAACATCGTCAGACAGCCCGACGCGCTGCTCGCGGTCACCGAGAACCAGCGGCACCGGGCGATCCTGCTGAACTTCCGCCGGCACGCGCTGCTGGAGGTCTCCGGGCGCTGGCAGGAGATTCTCCGGCCGGACATGACCGTCGACGAACCCTGCTACCGCATCAACGAGAACGGCACCTCGCTCCGCCTGCGCGGCACGGCCGAGATCGGCGCCTTCTACGCGGGCATCACCGAAGCCCGCGCAAACGTCTTCGGCCCGATCACCGAACACGTGGCCGTCGCGGACTGGGGCCTTGCCATCGAATCCTTCTTCGGCCACCATCTCCCCGGCCGGGTCCTGGCCGAGCAGGGCGAGGACATCGACGACCCGGACGCCTACTACCAGCTCACTCACTACATGGCGTCGTTCTGGCCGTACGACGCGGATTGCCGCCTGATCGGCGAGCACATCTACGAGGACACCGGCAGCCGCCGCATCGAGAAGATGGACCCGGCGGACGTCATCACCCCCGAGAAGGCGCGCGAGCTGCTGGCCCCCCTCTTCGACAGTGCCCCGCCCGGACCCGGTCCGGCCCCGCATGAATGAGTACTGACATCGCACCGTCTGCCGTGATCGGGAGGATGATGGGCCGCAGATGAGCGAGGTGAGAGTCATGACGGGCGCCGGCGAATGGCTGCTGCGACTGCGACCGGACAGCGACGCGGACCACCCGGCGCCGGCCTTGTCCCCCGCGACGGTCGCGGAGGCCGAAGCCGACCTGGGCCCCGGTCCCGTGGCCTGGGTGGTGGAGACGGCCGCCGGGGCCGCCGAGAAGTGCGCCCGGCAGTCTCCCGAAGTCGCCGATGGACCGGTGGGCCTGCGGACGGCACGCCGATCGGTGGAGGCGTGCTGCATCGCGATCCTGCGAGGGCTGCTCAACGACACGCCGGCCGGCCGCATCGACGCCCCGCCCGAGGCAGTCGACGGCAACCGCGATCTGGTGCACCGGGGCGTGCCGCTGGACCGTATCCTGCGGGCCGTGTGGACCTCTCACGTCCACACCTACGGACGGCTGCTGTCCGCTCTGCGGCTCCTCGTCAAAGCGGAACGGTGGCCCGACGAGAGCGAGCGCGTCGCCCGGCTGTCCTTCGCCTACGTCGAAGAGCTGACCGCGGTGTTCGCCACCCAGTACGCGGCGGAGCGGGAGCACTGGGCGGGCAGTCTCATGGCCGCCCGCCGCAAACTCGTGGACGACCTCCTCGCCGGCCTCCACGCCGACCCGGCGACAGTGGTGAACACCCTGGGCCTCGACCTCGGCCACCACCACATGGCCGCCGTTGTGTGGACAGACGCCGAGGGGGACGGGCAGAGCGCTTCCGTGCCGCTGCACCGGCTCGCCGCCGATCTCGTCGGCGTCTCGCAGGCCGTGCGCTCCCTCGTCCTGCCGACGGGAACGTCCGAACTGTGGGCATGGCTGAGCTGGCCACACCCACCGCCGACGGATCTCGTCTCCCTGATCCGTAAGGAGACGAGGGCGAGGCCAGAGCACTACCCCGGCGGCATCTACGTCGCTCTGGGACCACCGGCCCGGGGCGACGAGGGGTTCCGGGGCAGCCACGTCGCCGCCCGGGAGACCCAGCGGGTGGCACAGGCCCTCGGCGACCCGGGTACATACGCCTACGCCGACATCGCCGAGCTGTCGCTGCTGACCGCCGACACCGAGCACGCCGAGCGCTACATGCGCGACGTCCTGGGACCGCTGGCCGGCCCCGGCCCCAAGGCTGCCGAGATCCGCGAGACACTCCGCCGGTATCTGGCGCACGGCCGCAGCCGCACCCTCGCCGCCGAGGAACTGTTCGTGGCGCCCAACACCGTCGCCTACCGGGTCAAGCGGGCCGAAGAGCTGATGGGCAGGCCCCTGCCGCAGGACCATCTGCCGCTGCGACTGGCGCTGGAGATCAGCCGGATCATCACTCCCTGACCGCAGACCGCACGGGCCTCGCCACGGCTGTCGCACCCCGTACCGCCGCTGACTGCGCTGCGGCGACAAAACCGAACCCCGATTCTGTCGTCCGGCACCGAGGACGACCGGCGTGCGGCGCCGGAAGATGACCGGGCCGGGCACGAGGAGGTGCCCACCGGGTTACGGAGCGATGTATGAGCCGCCAAGTCCCCGCGCCTGCCCGGCACATCAGAGCACGGCGGCTGCGGGCCCGGCGCGTACCGGCCCTTCGCCCCGGTCGCCACGCAGCTGCCGTACCTGCACCGGCGCGGCCTTCGAGCCTCTTCGCAGAGCCTGTTCCCCGTGAAAGGGACCTTATGAACACCCCGTCCGTCCCCGTCATCGCGACCACGCCGATGTCCGTCGCGCCGCAGGCCCCGCGCGGCGGCCCCGACCAGAACTGGCCGACGGACAACAAGTGGCTGCGTGGCCCGTTCGCCCCGTGGACGGAGGAGAGCCACAGCTACGACCTCCCGGTACAGGGCCAGATCCCGGACGATCTCGCCGGCGCCCTGTTCCGTGTCTCCTCCAACCCCCGTTTCCAGCCCCGCAACCTGGACCGCTACCACTGGTGGGAGGGCGACGGCATGGTGGCCGCGCTCTATCTGCGTGAGGGCAAGGCGGCTTTCCGTACCGGCTGGGTGGCGACGGACTCGATGAAGTTCGAGGTCGAGCAGGGCGAGGCCGTCTACAGCGGCTTCGTCAACGGCGGCACGCCCGGGCGGCTGCCCAAGGGCGCCCCGCCCGCCAAGAACGTGGCCAACACCAGCGTCGGCATCTTCGACGACCACCTGCTCGTCTGCTTCGAGGGCGGTCTGCCGATGGCGATGCACCCGCAGACCCTGGAGACGTACGGCACCTACGACTTCCACGGCGGCATCGACGTCCTGTGCACCGCCCACTACAAGACCGACCCGGCCACCGGCGACCTGCTGTTCTTCGCCGCCACCGGCCCCGTCATCACGTGGTACCGCGCCGATGTCCGGACCGGACAGGTCATCGACTCCCACACCATCGACATCGGCATCCCGGTCCTCATGCACGACTTCGTCGTGAGTGAGAACTACGCGATCTTCTTCGTCGCGCCCAACCTGCTCCGCCTCGACCTGGTCGCCCAGGGCCGGCCCGGCGTGGTCTGGGACGAGTCTGCGTTGCCGCACGGCACACAGATCGTGCTCATGGACCGCCGCACCCACGAGGTGAAGTGGTACGAGGCCGGTGGCATGTTCGCGCCCACGCACTTCTACAACGCCTACGAGACCGGTGACGAGGTCGTCATCGACATGCACCGGATCTCCCGCATCGGCAGCCCCGCCGACAGCCTCACTCCGCTCAGCTCCCACGAGTGGTTTCCCCCGGGCTATTCCTGGCAGTGGCGGATCGACACGGCGACCGGCAAGGTCGCCGACGGCCGGGTCTCCGGTATCGCCGGCGAGTTCCCGAAGATCAACGACAGCTACGTCGGCCGGCAGCACCGGTACGGCTACTTCGTGACCACCCGTGACCTGGCCCCCGACACCATGACCGACGGCCTGGCCCGCCACGACTACCTCAAGGACTCCACGGTCGTCGTCGAGGGACCGCACCCGCTCACCAGCCCCAGCGAGCCGGTGTTCGTCCCCCGGACCGACCCGCGCGGCGAGGACGACGGCTATCTGCTGTCCCTGTGGTGGAACCCCGAGACGGGTCTGAGCGAGCTGCTGATCCACGACGCGTCCGACCTCGTCGCCCAGCCCCTGGCCCGGGTCGGGCTGCCCGTACGCGTGCCGTTCGGCTTCCACGGCAGCTGGGCCGACCAGACCGTACTCGACAAGAGCGTGTCCGCCCTCCGCGACGCGCACTGATCCCCCCGCACCCATGAGCCGCCCACGAACCCCGGAGACCACGTTGACCACGACAGTTGAACCGCCATCCGCCCACGCCCGTCCGCCATGGGACGGCAAGATCTTCGACGGCACCTGGGCTAAGGGCCAGGGCGGGACCGTCGACGTGACCGCACCGGCCACCGGCAAGGTGCTCGCCACGGTCGGCGCCGCCTCCCCGGCCGACGTCGACCGGGCCGCCGAGCTCGCGGCGAAGGCCCAGCGGGACTGGGCCCGGCTGCCCTACGACCGGCGGGCGGAGGTGTTCCGCAAGGCGGCGGCCCTGCTGGAGGCCGACCCGGCCCGGCTGGTGCGCTGGCTCATTCCCGAGGCCGGGTCCGGGATGGGCAAGGCCGCCTTCGAGACCGCTCTGGTGGTCTCCGAGCTCTTCCAGGCCGCCGCGCTCGCCGCGGAGCCCTACGGCGAACTGCTGCGCAGCACCCGGCCGCGGATGTCGTTCGCCCGCCGGATCCCCCTCGGGGTGGTCGGGGTCATCTCGCCCTTCAACTTCCCCGCCATCCTCTCCATGCGCTCAGTGGCGCCCGCGCTCGCCCTCGGCAACGCCGTCGTCCTCAAACCCGACCCGCGCACCCCGGTCTCGGGCGGACTGGCTCTCGCCGAACTGCTGGCCGAGGCAGGCCTGCCGGAGGGAGTACTGCACGTCCTGCCCGGCGGGGCCGATGTCGGTGAGGCGCTGGTGACCCACCCGGCCGTGCCGTGCATCTCCTTCACCGGCTCCACCGCCGCCGGCCGGGCGATCGGCGCGGCGGCCGGACCCCTGCTGAAGAAGGTGCACCTGGAACTCGGCGGGAACAACGCCCTGCTCGTCCTGCCCGACGCCGACCTCGACGCGGCCGCGTCGGCCGGCGCGTGGGGGTCGTTCCTGCACCAGGGCCAGATCTGCATGACCACGGGACGGCACCTGGTGCACGCCTCCGTCGCCGAGCAGTACGTGGCCAAGCTCGCAGAGAAGGCCGCGGCGATCACCGTCGGCGACCCGGCCGACCCGCACAACGCCCTGGGCCCGCTCATCGACGAACGCCAGCGTGACAGAGTCCACGGCATCGTCACCCGCAGCGTGTCCCAGGGCGCGCGCCTGGCCGCGGGCGGAACCTACGACGGGCTGTTCTACCGGCCCACCGTCCTCGCCAGCGTTCCTCACGACGCGCCCGCGTTCACCGAGGAGATCTTCGGCCCCGTAGCCCCCGTGACCACCTACGAGACCGTCGAGGAGGCCATCGAGATCATCAACTCCTCCGAGTACGGCCTGTCGGTCGCCATCCTCACCCAGGATGTGTTCGGCGCTCTGGAACTCGCCGAACGCATCGAGTCCGGCGCCGTCCACATCAACGACCAGACCGTCGACGACGAGGCCGTCGCCCCCTTCGGCGGCACCAAGGCCTCCGCGGCCGGCGGCCGCTTCGGAGGCGGAGCCAACCTCGACACCTTCACAGAGGTGCAGTGGGTGACCGCGCAGGCGAAGATCGAGCGGTACCCGTTCTGAACACTGCCGCGGTCCATGGATGCCCGGCCGCCGGGCAGTGCGTGGTGCCGGGTTGCCGGCGCGGCCCGGCTCGGTCTCTTCCGCGTCCAGCACGGGGCTGAGTTCTGCGGTCTGCGCGCGGGTACCGTTTTGAACGCGGGCGAAGATCTTCATAGCCCCAGGCAGGGAACGCCGAACCCGGTGACCGGCAAGCCCACCGTCGGCAGTTCTACGAGTTCCACCTGGACCGCGACACCGGATCGCTGCTGGTCAACCCCTTCCCGCTCGTCCGCAACCGCCGCTCCGCACGAGCCGACGCCCACCACAACCCCGAGAAGGAGCACAAGAAGGAGCGCACCAGCCTTCGAGCGCAGGAAGCTCGCGCTCGGAGAGTGCGGACGAGCATACAGATATCGACGGTTCTTCCTCACGAACGACGGAATCGCGAGGGCCGCCGAAGCCGGCCCGGCGCGGGCTCCGCCAGCCAGCCGCACGCGACCAGGTGCTTCGCCTTCGTCGCCTTCGTGATCCACATACTGCTGGCCGACCGACACCACGCGGGCCAGACATAAATCGCACACGAGAGGAATACTTACGATGTCCAAGACCATGGGAAACCGTTCGTCCGCCAAAACCTTACGACGCACGGCTGTGCCGCTGTTGGCGTTGGGGCTGCTCATCGGCGGGGGCCCGGCGGCCACTGCCGCTGCCACGGGTGGCGCCACCAGCACTACTGCCACTACCGCGGCAGCCGGCGCCTTTACCGGGCAGGAAAAGGTCATCACACTGCCCGGCGCCACCTCGGCCGAGGGCATCGCCGCCGGAGCAGGGTCGACCTTCTACGCAGGCGACCTCTTCCGCGGCGACATCTACCGCGGTGACATCCGCCGCGGCACCGCGGAGCTCTTCATCGACGTACCCGAGGGCCGGGTGGCGGCCGGCATGAAGGCCGATGTGTGCCGCGGTCTGCTCTTCGTCGCCGGCGGAGAGAGCGGCAAGGGGTACATCTACAACACCCGCACCGGCGCGACCGTCGCCACCCCGCAGCTCAGTGCCGTCGGCGCCGGCTTCATCAACGACGTGGCCCTCACTCGCGGCGGCGCCTGGTTCACCGACTCCTCGCAGGCGAAGCTCTACTTCCTGCCCATCAACAGACACGGCACGCCGGGCAAGGTCCGCACGCTGGACGTCACCGGCCCGGCCGGCGGGACGAGCGGCGCCTTCAATCTCAACGGGATCCAGGCCACCCCCGACGGGAAGACCCTGATCGTCGCCAACACCAGCACGGAAGGGATCTACACGGTCAACCCGGCCACCGGGGTCAGCACACTCATCGAGGGCATCGGCCGGCGGCCCAACGCCGACGGCCTCATCCTGGACGGCCGACGGCTGTGGGTGGTGCAGAACTTCGATAACAAGATCGCACGCTTCGAACTCAGCAGGGACCTGAGCCACGGCACGCTGCAGAAGGAGATAACCAGCCCGCACTTCGGCGTCCCGACCACAGCGGCGCTCTTCGGCCCCCACCTCGCCGCGGTGAACGCGCACTTCGACACCGGAGTACCGCCGACCGCACCCACCTACGAAGTCGTCGTCGTCAAGTCCTGAGGACGACGTGACCGCGGGGTCCTGCCCACGCAACAGCGTGGCAGGACCCCGCAGTCACCCATGTACTGACCGGCTCACAACAACACGTACGTCATCGACGGCGACAAGTGTCGTGTCCCTGGCCCGCCGCACCGCCACCAACAAGGACCGGGTCCTGCACGCCTACCTGCGCTGGCGTAACGCCAACGCCCGCCACCGCGACGTCCTGGCTGCCGAACGCAAGGAACGCGCTCGTACCCGAAGCGGGAAGGGCATCCGCTGAGGCGGACGTCCACTCAAAGCCGCCTGAGGGTGTGTCAACTTAACGGCTGATCTTGGTTGTTGAAGGTCAGTTGTTGCTCGGGGTGAGGCGGCCTTCGAAGGCGATCTGGAAGGCGTTCAGGGGCGCCTTCCAGCGCATGGTCCACCGCTTGCGGCCCTTGCCGGTCGGGTCCAGGCTCATCAGCGCCATGTAGATGCACTTCAAAGCGGCGGCCTCGTTGGGGAAGTGCCCGCGGGCGCGGACAGCCCTGCGGATGCGGGCGTTAACGCTCTCGATCGCGTTCGTGCTGCAGATGACCTTGCGTATCTCGACGTCGAAGGAGAGGAAGGGCACGAACTCGGCCCAGGCGTCCGACCACAGCTTCACGATCACCGGATACTTCCCTCCCCAGGACTCCTGGAACTCCAGGAACCGCTCCGTCGCCGCATCCTCGCTGGGTGCGGTGTAGACGGGCTTGAGCGCCCCTGCGACCTTGTCCCAGTCCTGACGGGCGGCGTAACGGAACGAATTGCGCAGCAGGTGAACCACGCACGTCTGGACAATCGTGCGGGGCCAGACGGCCTCCACCGCATCGGGAAGGCCCTTGAGCCCGTCGCAGACGAGCATGAGCACGTCGTCCAGGCCGCGGTTCTTCAGCTCCGTGAACACGTGCAGCCAGTACTTCGCGCCCTCGCCGCCGTCGCCGGCCCAGATGCCGAGGATGTCGCGGGTGCCGTCCACGGTCACCGCCATCACCACGTAGATCGGACGGTTCGCGACCTTTCCTTCCCTGATCTTCACGTTGATGGCGTCCACGAACAGGACGGGGTAGACGCGGTCGAGGGGCCGGTTCTGCCATTCGGCCATGCCGTCCATGACCTTATCGGTGATGGTGGAGATGGTCTGTTTGGACACCTCCGCTCCGTAGACCTCGGCGAGATGAGCGGAGATCTCTCCGTGAGTGAGGCCCTTCGCGGACAAGGAGAGCACCATCTCGTCGACGCCGGTCAGACGCCGTTGGCGCTTCTTGACGATCTGCGGCTCGAAGCTGCCGGCGGTATCGCGCGGCACCCTCACCTCCACCGGGCCGACATCGGTCAGCACGGTCTTCGCCCGGGTCCCGTTGCGGCTGTTGCCGTTGTTCTTCCCGGCCGGATCGTGCTTCTCGTAGCCGACGTGGTCGGTGATCTCGCCCTCCAGAGCGGACTCGAGCACTCGCTTCGTGAGCTGTTGCAACAGCCCGCCCTCGCCGGTCAGTTGCAGCCCCTCGTTTCGGGCACGGTCAACGAGCATCGCAACGAGCTGCTCGTCCGACACCGCACTCGTCGGTGCCTGAACCACCTGCTCGGCCTGCTCGTTCTCCACGACGGTCTCCGTCATCAGACGCATCTCCTTGATCAGCAGATCCGCCGTTGATTAGACACTCCCGATCCGCCCCGGGGCCGGGCGATCCAGCCCGGCCCCGGGACACTTGCGGGTCGGTCTCAGCGCCAGTCGAGCAGGTAGTACGGCTGGCCGTTGCTGGGCTCGGTCATCGTCGGATCGCCGAACGTCACGGTGACAGAGGTGCCCCCGCCCGTGGAGCAGTCCGTGCTCGTGTAGCCCTGGAACTCCTGCTTGTTTCCCTTTGCCTTCATCAGCGGGCCGTAGCTTCCCGCCGCAGCGGTCCTGGACGCGGACCGCACTACCGTGTTGCAGGGGTAACTCACATTGGGGTGGACCGGCCGAATGCTGTTGAACTCATCCGGAATCGTGCTCGTTTTGAAGTAGACCGGGTAGGGGCCGGCGGCCGATGCCGGTGCCTGGGCGGTCAGTACGAGTGCCGCGCCGGCCGCGGCTGTTCCGGTCAGGCGGGCGAGACGGCGCGTGCCGCGCTTGGTCATGGTCATCCTTCACCTCTGTGTGGGGGGGAGAGGCACTGTCGTTGTGGACCGGGCGGTAGTGCTCGACATGCCGAAAGCCAAGCCCCCCTTCGAGGGCCGCGACTGTCATCCCGCTCGGCTGCCACACAGCAGCGACTTGTTGATGTGTCAATTATTGGCCAAGGTGCTTGACGTGTCAACAAATAGAGGGGTGTGAGGCGAGGGCAGGGCGAAGCACCGGTCGCGTGCGGCTGGCCGGCGGAGCCCGCGCCGGGCCGGTTCATGTCTGTGTCGCCGCCCCCGTACCGTGCCTGCCGGGCCGACCCCTGCCGCGACCACTTGCCCGGAGCCGTGCCGAGGATCCCGCGGTGTACCGGTCGGGCGGCTGTTGCGGGAGATCCGTTGCCTCGGGCGCATGGGCAGCCACAACCTCTTCCACAGGCAGGCCGGTTCATGACCGAGTGCCGCGGCAGCGACCTCGACTCCTGGATGCCGGCGAAACCGCATGGCGATCGTCCATGGAACCAGGCTGGACGAGACGGTTCCCCGGGTCAGCCTCTGCGGCTCCTGATCTCTTCGGTGAGCTGGGGGACGACGTCGAAGAGGTCACCGACCACGCCGTAGTCGACCAGGTCGAAGATCGGGGCGTCGGCGTCCTTATTAACGGCCACGATCGTCTTCCCAGGCCCATCCCGACCAGCACATCCGTCGCTGGGCTGCCGCGCAGACCACGGCGCAGTCTGAACCCGACTGTCACACCCCGGCCGTTACGGGACAGCCCTTTATTGTCGCCGTCGATGACGTACGTGTTGTTGTGAGCCGGTCAGTACATGGGTGACTGCGGGGTCCTGCCACGCTGTTGCGTGGGCAGGACCCCGCGGTCACGTCGTCCTCAGGACTTGACGACGACGACTTCGTAGGTGGGTGCGGTCGGCGGTACTCCGGTGTCGAAGTGCGCGTTCACCGCGGC
The DNA here is from genome assembly GCF_041435215.1 of Streptomyces sp. NBC_01314. NCBI lineage: Bacteria > Bacillati > Actinomycetota > Actinomycetes > Kitasatosporales > Streptomycetaceae > Streptomyces > Streptomyces sp. NBC_01314. The sequence goes on from NZ_CP108394.1 coordinate 280,732, forward strand.
GAGGTGGGGGCCGAAGAGCGCCGCTGTGGTCGGGACGCCGAAGTGCGGGCTGGTTATCTCCTTCTGCAGCGTGCCGTGGCTCAGGTCCCTGCTGAGTTCGAAGCGTGCGATCTTGTTATCGAAGTTCTGCACCACCCACAGCCGTCGGCCGTCCAGGATGAGGCCGTCGGCGTTGGGCCGCCGGCCGATGCCCTCGATGAGTGTGCTGACCCCGGTGGCCGGGTTGACCGTGTAGATCCCTTCCGTGCTGGTGTTGGCGACGATCAGGGTCTTCCCGTCGGGGGTGGCCTGGATCCCGTTGAGATTGAAGGCGCCGCTCGTCCCGCCGGCCGGGCCGGTGACGTCCAGCGTGCGGACCTTGCCCGGCGTGCCGTGTCTGTTGATGGGCAGGAAGTAGAGCTTCGCCTGCGAGGAGTCGGTGAACCAGGCGCCGCCGCGAGTGAGGGCCACGTCGTTGATGAAGCCGGCGCCGACGGCACTGAGCTGCGGGGTGGCGACGGTCGCGCCGGTGCGGGTGTTGTAGATGTACCCCTTGCCGCTCTCTCCGCCGGCGACGAAGAGCAGACCGCGGCACACATCGGCCTTCATGCCGGCCGCCACCCGGCCCTCGGGTACGTCGATGAAGAGCTCCGCGGTGCCGCGGCGGATGTCACCGCGGTAGATGTCGCCGCGGAAGAGGTCGCCTGCGTAGAAGGTCGACCCTGCTCCGGCGGCGATGCCCTCGGCCGAGGTGGCGCCGGGCAGTGTGATGACCTTTTCCTGCCCGGTAAAGGCGCCGGCTGCCGCGGTAGTGGCAGTAGTGCTGGTGGCGCCACCCGTGGCAGCGGCAGTGGCCGCCGGGCCCCCGCCGATGAGCAGCCCCAACGCCAACAGCGGCACAGCCGTGCGTCGTAAGGTTTTGGCGGACGAACGGTTTCCCATGGTCTTGGACATCGTAAGTATTCCTCTCGTGTGCGATTTATGTCTGGCCCGCGTGGTGTCGGTCGGCCAGCAGTATGTGGATCACGAATGGGCGTCCGGTGTACGGGGCGCCCACCCTCGTCAGCAGCCGAAGGTCAGGGCGTGACCTTCTCGATCAGGACGGTGCCGACGCCCGCGATCGTGCCGCGCGCGTTCACCAGCCGCACCTGTCCGATCAGGTCGCGTCCGTCGGGTCCGGTACCCGCGGCGGTGACGTCGGCGGCCACCGCCGCCGAGTCGCCCGTGCCGAGCTTCACCGGCGCCGAGCCGCTGACCTCGACCGTGCCGAGCGTGGCGGAGAAGTACGTGTCGCGGTAGTCGTAAGCGGTGGAGTCGCCCGGCACCGCGAAGCCGTACACCTCGATGGTGTACTCGCCGGCGACCGGGTCGAGGACGGAGACCGCCTCGTCGGAGTCGGCGTCCGCATCCTGCCCGACCAGGTTGCCGTCCTTGTCGTAGACCGTCAGGTCGAGGTCGGCGGCCGTGTCGGAGGCACCGCCGATGACGACGTCCAGCGACGTGGCGCCCTCGGGCACCTCGACGGTGGTGGTCTGCGTGGCGCCCTCGCCGATGGTCGGCCGCGCGGTCCTGGCGGAGCCGAGCGAGCCGCCCTCCACCGTGCCGTCGACCGGCGCGTGGCTGTTCGTCACCTGCCAGGAGACCGCCGACGGGGTGCCGACCCTGGCCTCGGGGACCTTCACGGTCTCCGGGGCGAAGTCCGCGCCGAGCACCTCGACGCTCAGCCTGTACGGGTTGTCGAGCAGCGGCGACGCACGGTGCGCCTCGACCTCGAACTCCCAGACCCCCGGCTGCGGAGCGCTGTACGAACGCAGGTCAGCACGGCAGCCTTTGTCGTCGAGGTAGTTGCTGTAGCAGCCCTCCGTCGATTCGCCGTCGGGCAGGATGCCGTACGGGTGAATGGCGAGGAACCTGGTCCGGCTCTTGTCCTTCAGCCCGCCGAGCGCGACCTCAAGGGTGTGGGCGCCCTCGGGAACGGTGACGAAGTACGACTTGTAGCTGTTGCGCTGCACCGAGTCCGAAGCGGAGAAGGTGTACTCGACCGGCGTGGAGACCACGACAGTCGACAGGATCTGCTTGTCGACGCCCCTGGTCTTCGGGTCGTCGACCTGGAGGATCGTGCTCTTGACGCCCGCGGCCCGCGGAGCCGCCTGGATCCTGACGGTCACGGGTTTGTTCAGCGGCAGCCGCACCTCGTCGGAACCGACGATCTCGAAGGTGTCGCCGGCGTTGTTCTTGAGGCGCAGCGTGTGACGGACTGCCTTGTCGGCGCCGGAGGTACGCGTGATGGTGACGTCGTACGTCTTCTTCTGCCCGGCCTTCAGGCCACCCTCGCGGTCGTAGATGCCGGTGCCGAAGCCCGGGGTCTTCAGTGCCTGGTCGAGCGCGGTGTCGACCGGGGCCTTCACCGTGTACTCGTGCGCGGTGGCCCCGGCTCTGATGGCCTTCCACGCGTCCACGATGTCGATGAGGCCGGCGCCCTCTTCGTACGCCTGAAGGCCCTCGATGTGGTGGGCGGTCGAGGTCAGGGCCGTGCGCAGCTTCACCGGGGTGAGGTCGATGCCCCGCTGTTTCGCCGCCGACAGCAGCAGCGCGCTCGCGCCCGCGGCCTGCGGTGATGCGGCTGACGTGCCGTAGTGCGTCGAGTAGCCCGGCGGCAGCGACCAGCCCGCCTCGGCCGTCGTGACGCTGGGCTGCCAGGTCGGTGTGGCGTTGACCGAGGCGCCGGGCGCGGACAGGGTCGGCGTGAAGCCGCCGTCCTCACGCGGGCCGCGCGAGGAGAACGTGAACAGGTTGTTCTTCTTCTCCACGGCCGAGCCGTAGTCGGCGGCCCAGGTGTCCCTGGAGACGGTCGCGCCGACCGAGACGGCTTTGTCGGCCAGGCCGGGCTCGCCGATGGTGTTGGCTCCCGGGCCATCGTTGCCCCCGGCGATCACCAGCTGGACGCCGTACGTGTCGATGAGCCGTGTGTACAGCTCGGCCTGCGCGTTGTTGCCGTCGTTGAGCGCCGGCAGGCCGCCGATGGACATGTTGACGATGTCGACGCCATGGTTGACGACGAGGTCGATCATGCCCTCGGTCTCGGCGACCGTGCTGCAGCCCGGGCCGAACTCGCAGGCGCGGGACGAGACGATCTTCGCGCCGGGCGCGGCGCCGTTCATCCTGCCGCCGAACAGTCCGTTCGCGGCGGCGATGCCGGCGATATGGGTGGCGTGCGCGCCGGAGATGATGCCGATGTTGACGAAGTCGGCCTTCTTGCCGACCCAGTCGCCACCGTACGGGTCCATGGGTACGTCCTTGCGGATCTCCACGACGAACGGCTGGCGCTCGGCGACGTCGGTCGACGGGTCGTCGGTGCCGAAGTAGCCGACCTGGTAGCCGTCCTTGTACGGCTTCATCGGCTCGTCGTCGGTGAAGTCGCCGTTGTCGTTCACGTCGACGGTGACCGTGCCGGCCGCCGCGTCGTACAGCACGCCCCAGACATCGGTGGCGTCGCCGTCGCGGTTCACGTCACCCTCGGCGTCGCCGCGAGCCGTGACGGACTCCCGGAAGACGTTGACCAGGTGGTCGCCCGCCGGGGCCTGCCAGGTGCGGCCGCCGTAGGTGAAGACGGGCCCGGAGACCGGGTTCGTCATCGCTCGCCAGGTGCCGTCGCCGTCGGTGACCGGGTCGGTCGAGGTCACCCAGTCGACGATCTTCCGCTCGCCGGTGGTGGTCTTCTGCAGTGCTGGGTGGGAGAGGTCGACGCCGGTGTCGAGGATGCCGATGGTGATACCGCGGCCGTCCGCCTTGGGGTTCTTCTTCACGAAGTCGACGGCGCCCGTCTCGAAGGACGGGTTGTACGGGTTCTTGGCGGGGGTGTTCGCGTCGGGCCCGGGATAGGTGCCCGCGGTCGCCTTCGTAGACGCGCTCTTCGTGCTGGCGGCCCCAAGTGGCGGGTCGTCCAGTGGTATCTGCTCACCCAGATCAATGCCGTGCACGGAGGAGAGCTTCGCGGCGGCGGCGATGGCCGCGTCCGCCTTCTTGGTGGGGACGGTGGCGCGGACGTACCCGAGTCTGTCGTAAGTACGGCCCACGGAACCGCCGTTGACCGCGTCCATCCGCTGGGCGACCTGCTCGGTCTGTCCCGGAGCGGTGGCGATCATCATGGTGACGTTCTTGTCGCCGTCGGCCTTGCTCTCGGAGAGCAACTCGGCGTCCTTGGAACCGAGTTTGTCCTCGGCGGGCTTGGCGCCGCCGACGGACGGGACGGCGGCGGACGGGACGGTTGTGGACGAGACAGCGGCGGACACGGTCTCGCCGGCCAAGGCCGCCGGTATCGGGCCGATCGCGGCGGCGACTGCCACGAGGACTGCGGCGATGGCGGCACGGAACACACGTTTCGCGCCGGGAGGGAGGGCGCTGTGGGGGGTGAAGGGCACAGGGGTTCCTTGGGATGTGCAGAGACATGTGGGGGGCCTCTATGTCGTCTTCGGCAAGCGAGGCGTGGGATTCCGCCAGCTTCCTCATGGCAGCCGTCACAAGACGCGCGGGGCAGACGCCTCCGACAAAGAGGGTTGTGGCTTGTTTCCGTACCGCTCCGGCGGATGATGCGGGGGCCGGACAGTCACGGGATCTGCTGGTCGGGTCGAACGGTGCTTGCGACGTATCCCCAGTCAGTGGTCGCCGGTCTCCCCCGACCCGTGCGTCGCTCGGCACCTCGGTGTACTCGCGCGGGAGGGGCTGGAGTTCAGTCTGTTCGCCAGGACCGCTCCGACGGGCCCTCCACCGACGACGATGACGTCGAACAGCTCGTTCTGTCCGGTTGTACTCATGCCAGTCACACGCTTTGGTCTGCTCGGGCTCTCCGGCCGGCGAATCAGGAAGAGTGGTGCGGCTCGATGAGGATCTTCATGGTCTGGGCGGCGCGCAGTGACTCGAAGGCCGCCAGGGCTTCGGACAGGGGGACGACGGCGGTCGTGAGGTCGTCCACGCGGATGGCCTTGCTGGTGAGGAGGTCGATGGCCTGCTCGAACTCGTCGACGTAGGTGAACGAGCCACGCACGGTGATCTCGTTGAGAAGGATGACCAGCGGGTCCAGGGTCGCCCCCACTCCGGATCCGACCACGACGAGGACACCGCCCGGTCGCAGCGCGGTCAGGGCCAGCGTGGTCGCCGAGGCGTTGCCCGAGCACTCGATGGCGATGTCGGCTCGCAGGGGGTCGTCGGCGTGGGTGAGCCGCGTCTGTGCTTCGGCGGGAGTGAGGGCCACGTCGACGCGGGAGGCAGGGGCGAACCCGCGCCGTTCGGGGGTCGGCTCGACCAGCACGACGCGGCCGGCTCCGAGGTGGGCGGCGATGCGGCAGACCAGCTGGCCGATCGGTCCACCGCCGGAGACGAGCACGGTCGCGCCGGCCAGGTCCCCGGCCAGCAGCACTGCCCGTAGGGCGGTCGCGGTCGGTTCGACCCACGCCGCTTCGACGCGGCCCATCGCATCGGGGAGCGCCCGCAGCGTCGAGGAGGCCGCGACCATCACCGGTGCCAGCGCCCCGTCGGCCTGCAATCCCAGAGCGGTCTTCATCGTCGCCTGGTGACAGAAGTTGAAGCGTCCGGAAAGGCAGTAGGCGCAGACCCCGCAGACGTTGCCGTTCGGGTTGACCGCGACACGCTGTCCCACCGCCCAGCCCTCGACATCCGCGCCCACCTCCCTGACCACTCCGCTCGCCTCGTGTCCGAGCACGAACCCGCCCAGGTAGACCTGGGGCAGGTCGGGAGAGTGCAGGTCGCTGCCGCAGATCCCGCACAGGTCCACATCCACCAGGACCTGTCCGGAGCCGGGGGCGGGCACGGGCCGTTCGGACAGGACGATCCGACGCTGCTCGTCGAGCAGGATCACCGGCATGGTTGTCATGAGAGTCTCCAGTCCCGGTGCACCCGGTGGGTCGTCGGCGTGGATCGAGGTCAGTCGTCCCGGACCGTGCGGGGCGTCGGCCGTGTCAGCGCATGACCAGGCCGCCGTCGACGCACAGCACCTGGCCGGTCATCGCTGCCGCGTCGTCCGAGGCCAGGAAGGTCACGGCCGCAGCGGTGTCCTCGGGAACGAGTCGGCGGGCCAGGGCCTGCTGGGCGACAACGGCCTCGAACTGCTCGTCGCTGTTGACCGTGCGGGAACCGGGCGTGTCGGTGAGACCGGGCGCGACAGCCGTGACGGAGATGCCCGAGGGACCGAGAGTGCGAGCCAGCACACGCATCATGCCCAACTGCGCCGCCTTGCTGGTGATGTAGGGCAGCAGAACGGGATCGGGCGGCATCCACACGGTGTCCGACGTGATGAGGATGAGGCGGCCGAACCCGCGCTCGGCCATCCCGGGGGTGAACGCCTGACTCAGCCACAGCATCGACTCCACGTTGACGCTCTGCACATGACGCCACGTACTCAACTCGACGTCGGCCAGCGCGGCCTGGTCGAACGCCGCCGCGCAGTGCACCAGCACGTCGCAGCGCCCGTACCGTTCGAGGACCTGCGCGGCGGCCGCCCGGGTCGATTCCTCGGAGGAGAGGTCACCGGACACGTCGCCGTCCCGGTCCAGCGACAGGGCGTTCAGGCCGGCCTCGCGCAACGCCGTGACGATCGCGGACCCGATCGCTCCGGACCCCCCGGTCACGACGGCGACCCGCCGCTCACCGTCGTGACCGGTTGCGTTCACTGTCCTCGCGGTGTCACTCATGCCGCTTGCCGCAGGCCCTTGAGTGCCCCGGCCCAGGCCTCGAGCTGGTCGAACAGCATGGTGGCCGCGTCGTCGTGCAGCGACTGCGGGGCGAATGTCGAGAAGTTCTCGAAGTCGCTGAACAACGAGAAGCTCAACTGCTGGCGTACGTGGGCGATCTGCAGTTCGCTGCTGACGGCGCGCAGGTGCTCGATGGCGCGGGCGCCGCCGAGGGCTCCGTAGGAGACGAACGCGGCGGCCTTGTTGTTCCACTCGTTGTAGAGGTAGTCGATGGCGTTCTTCAGCACGCCTGACGTGGAGTGGTTGTACTCGGGCGTGACGAAGACGAATCCGTCGAAGCCGGCGATCGTGGCGGCCCAGTTCTTCGTGTGATCGCCCGCGTACTGCCCCATGGACGCCGGCATCGCCTCGTCGAGGTGAGGCAGCGGGTAGTCGGCGAGATCGATGAGCGTGTAGTCCGCCCCGGAGCGTCCGGCCGCCTTGCTCACGACCCAGTCGGCCACCCCCTTGCCGTTGCGGCCCGGTCGGGTGCTGCCCAGTATGACGGCGATCTTCAGATCGGACATGGTGACGTTTTCCTTTGTCTGCGGGACGCCGTCCGCCTCCGCGGTTTCCCTGCCGGGCGCGGCGTCGTTCGTGCTGAGATGTGGTGGGTGCCGTGTGCCCGCCCGCCTCCGCGCGCGCATGGGGGCGGGCGGGCGCACGGCGTTCAACAGCCCGGGACATCAGCCGGTGACGGGCCTTGCCGGCCTTCGGCGCAGCAGGCTCGGGTGACAGTCCCGGCGCCGGCTGTCAGGGGTGGATCTGGTTGGCGTATCCGAGATCCAGGCGCATGGACTCCACGAGCGAGAAGGCGTTGGTGGTGGTGAAGACGTCGGCGGCGGCGAGGACACCGGTGTACTTGGCGGCGACGGGAGCCGCCGCCGTGCGGCACACCTCGTCCAGCCAGGTCTTGATCACGGCCCAGGTGTTGTTCCCGTAGCGGGCGTAGTAGGGCGCGATGTCGACGGTGCCCAGAGCCTGCTTGCAGGATTCGTTGAGGTCGGAGATGAACGCCTGGTGCATGGTGACGTCGGCCCGCTTGCCCAGACGCCCCATGTGCCCGGAGATGAGCTGCTTCCAGGGGTAGGCCAGGGCGGTGGTGGGGGCCTTGACGTATCCGGGTACGTCCTCGCTGAAGTTGAGGTTGCCGAAGGGCGCCCAGCCAGGCATGACGATGTCGACCAGCATCAGGGTGTCGTGGTCGGGGAACTGGATGTAGATGTTGTCCGGGGAGTGGTTGGAGCCGTGCCAGGCCAGCTCGACCCGCTCCCCGCCCACGTGCAGGGTGTAGCGGTCCTTGAACGTGACCTCGGGCAGGGGCTTGGCGGGATCGTTGTCGCGCCGCAGGAGCCTGCGGTTGTCCTCGTGTCCGATCCGTACGACGTTCTTGCCGAACAGTGCGGAAGCACCTATGTGGTCCGAGTGGTGGTGGGAGTGGACCAGGTGGGTGACCTTGTTGCTCACACCGTTGGCGGCGGCGATCTCGTCGATGGCGCGCTGGAGGTTGTGGCCCAGGCTCGGCGGGGCGTCGAACTGCACGACGCCGTGGCGGGTCGTCAGGAATGCGGCCTGATAGTCACCGTCCGTGACCCAGTACAGGTTCTTCTTGACTCGTCCGACGTAGTACCCCTGGCTGTTCAGTGCCGGGCCGAGCGAGGCCGCCGGAACCGGCGCGAAGTCCGGCAGATCGGCGGCGGTGGCCGCCCCGGTCGGGGCCGAGGCGGCCGCGGGGGTCGCCCCGGCGGTCAGCGCCAGGGCGGCTGGAGCCGCGGCGGCCGCGGCGGCCAGGAAGAGGCGACGTGTGGCACCGGGTATTTCGAACTGGGAGTTCGTCATTCCGACTTTCCCTTTTCCCTTGAGAGAGAAGACATACGGTGGGGAGTTCAACTGCCTGGGCAGGCCATAAGCGTGACGAGGTCAGGTGGTGGCTGACAGGGCTGCACGATCCGGTTGCCAGTCCCGGATCGTTGCTGTCTAGAAGCCTCCGCCGCCCAGGGCCGCCAGGAACGCCTGCGGGTTCCAGTACTCGCGGTAGCTGACGATCAGGCCGTCACGGAACGTCACGAAGGTGGCGTACGACATCTCGTAGGGGTTCCCGTTGGCCAGGACCCGGCCGGAGGCGCTCCATTCCCCGATGGCCACATTCGGGTCGTCGGTCGCATAGACCTTCACCGAGGGGAGCTCGGCCACGTCGATGACCTCGGGGTAGCCGCGCAGGTACTCGTAGAGGGCGGCGCGGCCCTCCAGCCTCCTCGGGGAGCCCTCAGGGGCGAAGGGGAACTCGGCGACGACGTCCTCGGCGCACAGGTCCGCCCAGCCCTTCATGTCCTTGGCGAGGAACCTGTCCAGGCTGCGCTGGAACAGGTCCACGGCGGTGGGGGTGTCACTCATCATTTGCTCCGATCACTCGATGGGGGAAACAGGCGGTATATCGACGGCGAGCCGTCCAGCAAGGGTGCTGCGGGCGCCGGAAGACGAACCACGCCGCTGCCGACCACGCCCGGAAGCGGGTCCGCAAGAAGGGCACGGAGATTTGAGATTTGCCGGACAGGCCGACGGGAACGGCGCGGCAGCCAGGCCGAGGGGACTGCGATACGGCACCGCCTCGAACCGCTGGACGGCAGTCGGTTCGCACTACCCAGGACGGCCGACACCACCGGCCGGGACGAACCTCGGGGTCAGACGCCGTACGCGCCGATGACCTCGCGAACCACCTTTACTATTGTGTTACCCATACAGGGGTACGTATAGAAAAGCGGCCCCGAACCGAAAAATGTGCCTAGGCACATACTTACGTGTCTAGGCACATAAGTCAAGCGAGAGTGCCCTGACCTCGGAGGACCGTCCATGACTGATGCACCGGAGGAGATGGTGCGCCGATCCGCCCTGGCAAGAACTGCTCCCGTGAGTTTCGGGCTGTTCGCGCTCGGCCGCGCCTTGCACGGTTACGGCGCCGAGTTGCTCTCCGACATCGGTCTGCACGCCGGGCAGGAACTCATCCTCATGCAACTGTTCGACAGGGACGGCCAGACCCAGGCCGAACTCCAACAGGCCGTCGGACTGGAGCACTCGACGGTGTCGCGGTCGATCAGGCGCATGGAAGAGGCCGGCCTGCTCGTTCGCGAGCCGTCCAGCAGCGACCGACGGGCCATGATCGTCTCCCTCTCCGAGCAGGGAGAAGCAATGCGCCAGCCAATCGCCGGCGTGTGGTCGACCCTTGAGCGGCTCGCCGTGGAAGTGATCCAGGCGACCGGACAGGAAAGCTTCATGACCACGGCGGCGGAGCTGGAACGCGCCTACACGGCCGCCCGCCGCTGCTGAGCGGCAGACAGCCCGCTCGGGCGCTCGGCCGGCAAGTTGAACACGCCCCGCCATGACTGACTGGGGACGCTCGCCTGACTTGTGGACTCGTTCCGGTACCCACGTCACCGGGGTGTCCGCTCAGCTCTTCTTGATCTTCGGGGCGTTGTCGGCCAGCCAGGCGTCGAAGGTCTTGAGCGCCGGGTTAAGTTCCCGCACCTTGTCCAGGTCGCGGCTGCCGGTGAACTCCTGGTCGAAGTCGCCGTAGTACTGGAACATGTTGGCGATCTCCTCGGCGGCCGGGATGTCGAGCGAGCGGAAGACGTCGTAGGGCACCGACTGGAAGTGCACCGGCTCCCCGAACGCGGCCTCGAACGTCGCCGCGTACTGCGCACCGGTCAGATGGTCGCCGGCCAGGCCCACGGTCTCGCCGACGAGGCGCTCGCCGGCCTTGAAGATGCCGAGAGCGGTCAGGCCGATGTCGTCGGCGTCCACACCGGAAAGCAGCTTGCCGTCCTCCAGCGGCAGGGTCAGCGTCAGTACGCCGTCCTCGCCGCGCTGGGGGCCCATCTGGGCCAGGAAGCCCTGGAAGAAGAAGGTGGTGTTCAGGAAGGTGGTGGGCACGCCGGCCTCGCGGAAGAGGTTGTTGGCCTCGCCCTTGGCGTCGAAGTGCGGCACGTTGTACTTGTCCTGGAGGACCGGCATCCGCTCGTCGTCCAGCGGCAGCAGCTCGCGGGTGTCCTCCAGCGTCGACCACACCACGTGCTTCAGCCCGGCGGCCTTGGCAGCCCGGACCAGCACGTTGACCTCCTCGATCTCCTTCGCCGCCGAGCCGTGCGCCCAGAAGTTGGTGACCAGGAAAGCGCCGTAGGCACCCTCGAACGCCTGGTGCACGCTCAGCTCGTCATAGAAGTCCGCCCGGACGACCTCGGCACCGAGCGCGGCCAGTTCCCGGGCGGCGGGCGAGTCGGGGTTCCTGGTGAGCGCGCGCACCGTGAAACCCGAATCCGGGTCGGCGAGGATCGCCCGCGCGGCACCACCACCCTGGGACCCGGTCGCCCCGGTGACCGCGATGATCTTGTGGTCGCTCATGGCTACTACCTCTGTCCGGAAAAGACCTTTAAGGTTGATGTATCAATGTAACCTAACGCGGGCAGGATGACGAGTCAACCTTTCCGGTTAGCCTTGAGCCATGAGTGACCCCGAAGGGCTGACCCAGGCCCAGCTGCATGCGTGGCGGGACTTCAGCGCCATGCAGGCGGCGCTGGTCGGACGCTTGAACACGCACCTCCAGGAGGACAGTCGGCTGTCCTCCGCCGACTACGCGGTCCTGGTGGCACTCTCCGAAGCGCCCGGGGGGCGGGCCCGGCCCGGCGCCCTGGGCAGGGCAATGGACTGGGAGAAGAGCCGCCTCTCCCACCACATCAGCCGCATGGAACGGCGTGGACTGCTGCGCCGCCAGGAGGCTGAGAGCAGCAGGTATTCCGACGTCGCCCTGACCGACGCCGGACGCGCCGCCATAGAGGCTGCCGCACAGCGCCATGTGGCCCACGTACGCGCATGGTTCGTCGATGCGATGACCCCGGACCAGCTCACCGCGTTCGGCCAGATGTGCGAAGCGGTGCTGACCCGGGTGAACACCTCGGCGCAGGACCCCTGCCGCCTGGGCTGCCAGACCTCCGCGGAGACGACCACCACCTGGCCGCGGCCGCGAACGACACCCGGAGGCGAAGCCGAATGATCTTCCGCGCCCTCCGGAATGCCGATCGGACGGCAAACCACAACCAAAGGGGGAATGCGTAATGACCATCGACCCAACGGACGCATGGATGGCGCCGTAGCGCTTCGGGGTTGTTGACCGTATCGCCCGAGGGCCGCGGCGGCGCTCAAGGTGATGTACGGGGCCGGCCGGCAGGAGCCCGCGCCGACCAGGCCGGAAACGGCCGCCGACTTCGACAGCGCGAACCAGCTGATGGAGGGGCGTTCGCACCTGGGACCAGCAGCTCGCCTCTTCGCTGGGAACCACGATCCGCCACGAGACGCTCAGCAACGTACCCGTGGTGCGGATCACGCCCCGGGCACAGGCCGAACGGACGGGCGTTCGTCTACGTCCATGGTGGCGCCTACCCCGCGCAGTCCGGCATCCATATTGACGCGTCAACAGCTCGTTACACTCACGGGTATGACCGACACACCGCGCTGGCTCACCGAGTCGGAGCAGCACGCCTGGCGCAGCTTCGTACGGCTGCAGGAAAAGCTCCTCGGTCGGCTGGCCCGCGAGGTACAGGCGGAGTGCGGCCTGTCCCAGGCCGACTACGGAGTACTCGTCCGCCTCACCGAGGTACCCGAGGGCCGGCAGCGCCTGCTGGAACTCGCCAAGGCGGTGGAGTGGGAGAAGAGCCGGATGTCCCACCACATCAACCGGATGACCAAGCGCGGTCTGGTCGCCCGGGAGGAGTATGCCGATGACGCGCGCGTGGCGTTCGTCGTCGTCACGCCCGCCGGCCGCGAGGCCCTCGCGGCCGCCGCCCCCCGCCATGTCGAGCGGGTCCGCCGCCTTTTCATCGACCCGCTCAGCCCGGCGGAGCTCGCCATGTTCGCCCAGATCTCGAACCTCATCCTCGAAGGCCTGGAGGACGACCGCGCGTGAGCGCGACGCGGTAACCGCCGGCCGACCGCAGGAGCAGACCGAGAAGCAGGCCGAGGTCGGCAGCGCCACAATATAAAGGTTGATTAATCAACCTGGACCCTCACTCCCGCTGTCAGATAAGGTAGATACATCAACCCACAGCCTGTGCTTTCGCAGACGAGTCGACCAGTCTCCGCGAACCGCGAACAGGCGAACACCTATTGCCGGCCGAGCACGCAGACGGCCCCTGTCTCCAGCTGCACCGGTCCTTCGAGGTGCTACCGAACGGCGTTCCCGCGATCCGGGCCGGCTCCCAAGGAGGACATGTGACCATCAAGGTCATCGACGCGCCTGAAGCACGTCGCTACGAGGCACGGATGGACGGCGACTCCGCGGTGGCCGGCTTCGCGGAGTACATCCGCACGGCGGAACTGATCGCCTTCGTCCACACCGAGGTGGCACCGGAACACGAAGGCAAGGGCGTGGGGTCCGAGCTGGCTCGGACCTCCCTCGACGAAGCCCGAGCCGCGGGGCTGCGAGTGCTGGCCACCTGCCCCTTCTACGCAGGCTGGATCGCCCGCCACCCCGCCTACGCCGACCTGCTGTACCAGGCCCGGAGCAAGGTCAGCGACTGACCGGCCGAAGACGCGGCGAGAGAGGCCGGCATGAGCCAGCACCCCCAGAAAAAGGCGTACAAGGCCCAGGACATCACCGTCACCTTCGAGGCGACGCGCTGCCTGCACGCCGCCGAGTGCGTCAACGGCCTGCCCGAGGTCTTCGACAGAAGCAGGCGCCCGTGGATCCAGCCGGACGCCGTCCCGGCCGACCGGCTGGCCGAGGTGGTACGCCGCTGCCCATCGGGCGCCCTGCAGTACGAAGTGGCGGACGGCGGGACGGAGACTCCCGACCGGCCCACCCGGATCACCCCGACCCCGGCCGGCCAACTGATCGTGCGAGGCGAGCTGTCACTGGACACGCCGCAAGGCCAGCGCGCCGAGACCAGGGCCGTGCTGTGCGGCTGCGGGCGCAGCCAACTGCAGCCGTACTGCGACCACTCGGGCGCCTGCGGCCGGTGACACCGACGCCGATCGCCGCCCAACCCGATTCCCGGGAAGTCTTTCCCGCGCGAGAGCATGGAGCTGAGCAGATGTCCCTTGCAGTGCAGTTCTCCGAGTACGGCAGCAGCGAAGTCCTGCGTGTCGTGGATGTCCCGGCACCCGTTCCCGGCCCCGGCCAGGTGCGGCTCGCGGTCCGTGCGGCCGGCGTCAATCCGATCGACTGGAAGATCATGCAGGGGTTCATGAGCCAGAACCTCCCCGCGGGTCTCGGCTCCGACGTGGCCGGCGTGGTGGACCAGGTCGGGGAGGGCGTCACCGAGTTCTCCGTCGGCGACGAGGTCCTCGGGACCCCGCTCACCCCCGCCTACGCCCAGGCCGCGGTCGCCGACGCCGCCGCGCTCGTTTCCAAGCCGACCACGGTTTCCTGGCAGGTCGCCGGAGTCCTGACGGGTTCGGGAGGAACCGCGTGGACAGTCCTCGACCGCCTCAAGATCGGCAAGGGCGAGACCCTGCTGATCCATGCCGCCGCCGGTGGCGTGGGCACGTTCGCCGTCCAGCTCGCCGTGGCCCGCGGCGCACGCGTGATCGGCACCGCGCGCGAGGACAACCACGAACAACTCCGCTCTCTCGGCGCGATCCCGGTGACCTACGGTGAGGGTCTCGCCGACCGGGTACGGGCCATCGCCCCGGAGGGAGTCGACGCCGTGCTCGACGCCTCCGGACGCGGCGAGATCCCGGTGTCCATCGAACTCGCGGGAGGCCCCCAACGCGTCCTCACCCTCGCGGCCTTCGACGCCGGTGACCTGGGCGTCCAGGTCCACAGGGGCGGCCCGAGCGGGAACGCCGTCCGGGCCCTGCGCGACATCCTCGCCCTCATCGAAGAAGGACGGCTACAGGTCCCGATTTCGCGTACCTTCCCCCTGGCGGAGGCGGCCGCCGCGCTCGACCTGAGCCGTACGGGCCACCTCGCCGGCAAGATCGTACTGCTGCCCTGAAGACAGGCATTCGCGTCCACTGCCGAGGAACCTCGAGCAAGCGATGTCGTTCGCGCACCGGAGCGCCTCCCGCGCCGTCGTCGACCACCCCGGAGCCACGTCGACTGCCCTCGCCGAGGGCAGGGACACACCCGTATCCAGTGCGGGCCCCACGGCTCGATGACCAAAACCTCGTGCGGGGCGCGCCGTTCGAGAGCGCCGCCCTGCGCGCTGAAGAGAGTCATGGATTCAGCGTTCCGTCTCAGTTCTGGGCGGTGGTGACAGCCAGGCGGATGACGTTCCAGGACAGCGGCGGCAGCGTGGAGGTCAGCACGTCACCGGTGACGCAGCTGGCGTCGACCGTGCGGGGGGCGACCCGTTCGGGGTCCGTCAGGGTGTTGCGGGCGTCGGGGTCGTCGTCGGTGAGCAGCAGGTGCTCCACGACCCGGACGCCGCCGAGCCCGCGCAGGTCGACTTCGAGCGGGAGCTCTGCGGTCCGGCTGCGGTTGACGGCGAAGACGGTGATCGTGCCGGCTTCCTCGTCGTGGGTGGCTGTGGCGTGCAGCAGGTCGACCTCGCCGAAGCGTTCGGTGCTGTGGGTCGGGCTGTCCACCTCGACCCGCAGGACCCGGCCGCGTCCGTACCGCGAGGCCTGGGCGAAAGGGAAGAAGGTGGTCTGCCGCCAGGCGGGGCCGCCCGGTTCGGTCATGATCGGGGCGATGACGTTGACGAGCTGGGCGAGGGAGGCGGAGGTGACCCGGTCGGCGTGCCGCAGCAGGGCGATCATCAGCGAGCCGACGAGGACGGAGTCGGTGAGGGTGTAACTGTTCTCCAGCAGGCGGGGGGCCTGGGGCCAGTCGTTCTCGGCCCTGGACGGGGGCGGCGAGACGGGTTCGCTGTGCCAGACGTTCCACTCGTCGAAGGAGATCATGATCTTCTTGTCGGACTTCAGGGTGGCGCCCACATGGTCACAGGTGGCGACCGCCGCCTCGATGTAGCGCTCCATGTCCACCGCCGAGGCGATGAATGAGTCGAGGTCGGGCTTCTCCCGGTCCAGTCCGTAGTAGGTGTGCAGGGAGATGAACTCCACCTTGTCGTAGCACTCGGTCAGCACCGTCGACTCCCAGCTGCCGAAGGTCGGCATCGCGAAGCTGGAGGAGCCGCACAGGACCAGCTCAAGGCCGGGGTCGATCTGCTTCATGAGGTTGGCGGTCTCGCGGGCCAGGGGCGCGTACTCCTGCGCCGTCTTGTGGCCGATCTGCCAGGGGCCGTCCATCTCGTTTCCCAGGCACCACATGCGGATGCCGAACGGTTCCTTGCTGCCGTGGGCGGCGCGCAGGTCGGACAGCTCGGTGCCACCAGGGTGGTTGGCGTAGTCCAGCAGCCGGCCCGCGTCCTCCACTCCACGGGTGCCGAGGTTGACGGCCATCATCGGCTCGATGCCCGACTTGGCGCAGAAGTCCATGAACTCGGCAAGGCCGAACCTGTTGGTCTCGGTGGACCGCCAGGCCGGCTCCAGCCGCCGCGGCCGCTCGTCGACCGGGCCGACGCTGTCCTCCCAGCGGTAGCCGGACACGAAGTTCCCGCCCGGGTAGCGGACCGTGGTGACGCCCAGCTCCCTGATGAGGGCGAGTACGTCCTCGCGCAGACCGGCCTCGTCGGCGTCGGGGTGGCCGGGCTCGTGGATGCCGTCGTAGACGCAGCGGCCCAGGTGCTCAACGAAGGAACCGTAGATCCGCGGGTTGACGGCACCGATACCGAAGGCGGGGTCGAGGGTGAAGCGGGCAGGGCGGGGTGAAGACATGCTGCGTCCTTGGAGAATCGAAAGTGACGGTCTCTACTTCAGGCCCGAGGTGGAGGATCCGGTGACGAAGCCCTTCTGCAGGACGAGGAAGAGCAGCAGTACGGGGATGATGTACATGACCGCGCCGGCCGCGAGGAGGTTGTTGATCGGCGCGCCGGTCGAGGGGGTGACGTACTCGGTGGCCACAGCGACGGCCAGGGTGGTGTGGTCCGCACTGAGCAGCAGTGACGGGGCGATGTAGTCACCCCAGGTCCAGGTGAACGACAGCACCAGGCTGGTGGCCAGCACCGGCCAGGACTGCGGCAGGAAGATCCGCCAGAAGATCCGGCCGTAGCCGCAGCCGTCGATGATCGCGGCCTCCTCCAGCTCGCGGGGCATGTTCGCGAAGAACTGCCGGAACAGGAAGATCAGGTAGGGGGCGCCGGAGAGTCCCCACAGGACCCAGGGCCAGTAGGTGTCGACCATCCCGGTCTTGGCGAAGATGATGTAGGTGGGGATGAGGGTGATCATCGCCGGCATCATCATCGTGGACAGCAGGACCCCGAAGAGGAACCCCTTGCCCCGGGCGCGCAGCCGGGCGAAGCCGAAGCCCGCCCACGCCGAGCTGAGGGTGACCAGCACCGAGTAGATGACGGCGATGGTCAGGGAGTTCCTGGCGTAGGCGAGGTAGGGGATCTGGGTGAGGGCCCGGGAGAAGTTGCTCCACTGCCATTTGTCGGGCGTCCAGTGCAGCGGGTAGGCGGCCAGCTCGGAGGTGTTTTTGAGGGCGGTGATGACCAGCCAGCCGAAGGGGCTGATGAACAGCGTGGCCAGCGCGATGAGGATCATGTACATGCTGGTGCGACGAGCGAGAATCATTTCTTGGCCTCCGGCTCGAAGCTGTAGAACACCGCACCGGAGCTCAGCTTGTAGATCACGGCGGTGATGACGAGGATCACGGCGAACAGCACCCACAGCAGCGCGGAGGCGTAGCCGAAGCGGCCGTACGCGAGGTACTGCGCGAACACGTTGATCATGTAGAGGTAGTCGCCCTGAGGCACTGTGGTGACCCCGGAGGTACCCGGGTTCGCCGCCAGGAGCAGTGGTGTCGCGCTCTGCAGGGCCCCGATGACACCGGTGATGACCTGGAAGAAGATCACGGGCGACAGCAGGGGGATGGTGATTTTCCGGAACACCTGCCAGGCACTTGCTCCGTCGAGGCGGGCGGCCTCATGCAGTTCCTTCGGCATGTCCTGCAGCCCCGCCAAGGAGATGATCATGGCGTTTCCGCAGGCCCAGAGGGTGAGCATCATCAGCACGTACCGGGCGTAGGGATCGGTGAGCCAGGAGACCGGGTTGATGTCGGCGAAGCCGAGGAGGCCGTTGGCGGCGCCGGCGTCACGGTCGAAGATCATCTTGAAGGCCATCGCCGCACCCACCGGCGGGAACACCGCCGGCAGGTAGAGCAGGGTACGGAAGACGCCCCGGCCCCGGATCGGGCGGTTGAGCAGCACCGCGAGGGCGAGCCCCGCGATGATGCCCAGCGGCACGACGACCGCTACGAAGACTCCGGTGCGGACCAGGGTCTCCCGGGTGACCGGATCCGAAAGCAGTTCCCTGTAGTTGTCGAGGCCGATGAAACTCGCATTTTCGGAGATTCCGTCGGAGTTGGTCAGGCTCAGCCACAGCGCGTACCCCAGGGGATACAGCGTGAGGCCGAGGAACCCGATCACCCATGGCGCGACGCAGAGATAGAAGACCCGGGACTGCTGGCGGGCCATCCCGCCCCCGCGGCCGGGCCGTCGGCCTCTTCCCCGGCCGTCGGTCACCCGCGCGGTCCCGGAGGGCTTCGCGGACTGGACGGAGGCTTCGGCGAGCCGGCCCGTACTCACTTGACCAGCTTCTTACCGTTCGCGAGCTGCTTGTTGATGCCCGAGTTCAGCTGGTCCGCCAGCTTTCCCACGGCCAGGTCCCCCTTGATCGCAGCGGGCATCACCTGGTTGACCACAGCATCGAGGGCGTCGAGCCGGGCGTACGGGGTGAATGAGATCACCGAGAAGTGGGGCAGCTCCCTCTCCTGCACCGCGTATGCCTGCTTCTGGTAGGCCTCGGTCTGCGGCAGCAGGGGGCGCAGGGACTTCAGTGCGGGCAGGCCGCCGCCGCTTTCCGCACGCGCCTTGGCAGGCGCACCGCCGAGGAAGTACTCGTACGCCGCCCAGGCCGCGTCCTTGTTCTTGCCGGCCTTGGGCATCCAGTAGCCGGTCGCTCCGGAGCAGGAGCTCACCCGGGTGCTGCCGAACTGCGGGGCGGGGGCGAAGCGCGCGGTCTCGGCACTCTTCTTGTCGGTGGCGACCATGCCGCCGAACCAGTAGCCGTCGGTGGCCATCGCCATGCGGTTGGCCTGGAAGGTGGGCCAGTCCCAGCCGTTGGGGTCGGGGTTGGCGATGCTGGGCGTGATACCGGCCTTGGCCAGCTTCAGATACCAGGTGAGAGCCTTGATCCCCTCCGGGCTGGAGAAGTCGACGGCGGAGAAGTCGTCGGTGAAGAGCTGACCGCCCTGAGAGGCGATCATGGTCAGGAAGTTCGCGGTGTTGCCGGCGAAGCTCAGCCCGTAGACCTTGGCCTTCTTGCCGGTCCGAGTGAGGGCCTTGCCCTTCTCGAAGACCTCGTCGTAGGTCATCGGGACGGTGTCGCTGGGGTTCTCCACGCCGGCCTGGTCGAACAGTCCGGTGTTGTACCAGATCATGTTGTCCTGGGAGTAGTCCTTCGCCATCCCGTAGCGGGGTCCCTTGCCCTGCGTCGTACCGTCGTAGCGCCAGACGTCGTTGATCGGGTCCAGGTCGCCGACCTTGAGGATGCTGCTCTTGGCGAAGTAGTCGTCCAGGTCCTGGGCGACACCGTGCGCCGCGAGGTAGGGGGCGTCCACAGCACCCTGACCGCGGACGATGTCAGGGGGGCTGCCGGCGGTGAGCATGGCGGTCAGCCGGGTGAGGTCGTACTTCAGGATCGTGAGCTTGAGGCCGAGCGCCTTCTCGGCCGCCTTGATGGCGGCGGGCTCTCCCAGCTCCGTGCCGTTCGACATGATGGTCACCGCGGCCTTGGCCCCGGACTTGCCCCCGGACTTGTCCGAGGACACCGAGCCGGCACACCCCGACAGCAGGCCGCCTCCGGTGGCCGCCGCGGCGACGCCGGCCGAAGTGGTGAGGAACCCGCGACGTGTCATCGGGGTTCTGGCTATGGACCGCATAATTGCCTGCCTTTCAGGGGCTGTTGCGCGATTTTCCTGTACGGCGATGGGCGCAGCGTGTTCCTGGCGCGGAAATTCCGTCCAGCGTCAGGTTGAATGCCGAAGTTTGGGACGTACGTCGGATCGACGGAGTCAGTGCAGCTCAGAGCGGCGATGCGAGGGCCGGGGAGCACGCTTGACCAAATGGGAAGAGTTTCCGCAGACCAGTTTTTGACCGGTCAAACGCTGCGGGGCAAGACGTTAGCCACGTGTATCGGATGCGTCAAGAACTCGTGTCCATCTCTTTTTTGGTGGTGGCCCGCAGCCGATGGAAACCATGAAGTGTCATCGCCTTGACTGCACTCTTCGGACGCTGTAACAATCCAGCCTCGACAGCGTTTTTACCGGTCAAACGAGAGGCGGGCCGCTCCGTGGTCACCATGGCCGACGTCGCGAAGCGCGCCGGCGTCACCAAGCAGACCGTCTCCAATGTGGTCCGGAGGCGGTCGGTCGTCAGCCCCGACACCAGAGCCAGAGTCGAGGCGGCGATCGCAGAGCTGGGGTACACCCCCAACCTGGTCGCCCGCAGTCTGGCCACCGGCACGACGATGACCGTCGGCTTCATGGTGCCCACCATCGTCCATCCGTTCTACTCGGAGGTGGTGGAGGAAGTGGAGACCCTGCTGGAAAGGCACGGCTATCACCTGCTCCTGGCCACGACCCGGGGTGACGGCGAGCGCGCCCGGCGCCACCTGGCCTCGCTGTCCAGCCGGTCCGTGGATGCCCTTCTGGTTGCCGGCGATTTCGACCTGAGCGACGGCGTCCCGCCACTGGACGACTACGGCCTGCCGGTCGTCCTGTGCGCCTGGGAGATCGACCCGCCGGACACACTGCCCGTGGTCACCGTCGACTACGAGCAGGCCGGGTATCTGGCCGGCCGTCACCTCCGGGAACTCGGCCACCGTCGGCTGATGGTGATCGCCGACCTCCCGGCACACCGCATCAGGGTCAGCGGCGCCCTGCGGGCCTTCGCCGAGGACAGCCTCGACGTCCGCGAAGACTCAGTGTTCACCGCTCTCGGGGCGACCTCCGAGTCCGGATACGAGGCGGCCATGCTCGCCCTGAGCGCCGCCGACCGCCCGACGGCGGTGTTCGCTTCCACCGATGCCATCGCCCTGGGCGTGATGGAAGCCGTACGGCGCCACGGTCTGCGGGTACCCGAGGACGTGTCGGTCGTCGGCATCGATGACATTCCGCAGGCCTCGCACGCCCATCCGCCGCTGACCACTGTGGCCCTCCCGAAGCGGCAGATGGCTCAGGAGGCCACCGGACTTCTGCTGCGCGGGATCGCCGAGAACCGGCAGGTGCCGCCCTCTCTGACCCTCATCACCCCCGAAGTCCTGGTCCGCGCGAGCTCCGCGCCGCCGACCGGCTGACCTCACCGGTCGGGGCGTGTGCCCCGCCCCCGCCACGCCCGCACCTCCCTGAGGAGAGCTCTGCCCCATGAGCGAGTCCACCGCGCACGACTACCTGGAAAGCCACTCTCCGGGTCACGGCCGCGCGCAGCCCCGCGCAGCTTTCACCTCCAACGCTCCCGTACTTGACCTGACCGGCACCTGGCGGTTCCGTCTCGCGGCGGGCCTGCCGCAGGTCACCGAGGGCTTCGAGGCGGAGGGCTTCGACGACAGCGACTGGGACACGATCGCGGTGCCGTCCTGCTGGCAGATGGACGGACTGCCGGGCGAGCCGCGCTTCGGGGCGCCGTCCTACACCAACCAGATCTACCCCTTCCCGATCGACCCGCCGCACGTCCCCGACACCAACCCGACGGGGGAGTACCGCCGCGAGTTCACCCTCCCCGCCCCGTGGCCGGCCGGGCGTACGCTGCTGCGCTTCGAGGGCGTCGACTCCTGCTTCGCCGTCTGGCTCAACGGCACGCTCCTCGGTGACGGCCAGGGCAGCCGCCTGCCCACCGAGTTCGACGTCACCGACACCCTCAGGGCGGACGGGCCCAACACCCTGGCCGTACGCGTGCACCAGTGGTCGGCCGCCAGCTACCTGGAAGACCAGGACATGTGGTGGCTGTCGGGTATCTTCCGCCCCGTCGCCCTGCTCTCCCGCCCGGACGGCGCGCTCACCGACGTCTTCGTCCACGCCGACTACGACCACCTCACCGGGCACGGCACGCTCTCCGTACACACCACCGGCGCACCGGCCCGCCTGACCGTCCCCGAGCTGGGCATCACCGACGCCGACCCCGCCGGGCCGCACACCGTCGCCGGGATCGTGTCCTGGTCTGCCGAGCAACCCAGGCTTTACGACGCCGAGTTGGTGAGCGACGGCGAGCGGATCCCGCTGCGGATCGGCTTTCGCCGGATCGAGGTCAAGGACGGCCTCATCCTCGCGAACGGGCGGCCCGTGCTCTTCCGCGGCGTCAACCGCCACGAGTGGAACCCCGACACCGGGCGCACCCTCAGCCACGAGGACATGCTCGCCGACGTCCTGCTGATGAAGCGCCACAACATCAACGCCGTACGCGGCAGTCACTACCCGCCGGACTCCACGTTCCTCGACCTGTGCGACGAGTACGGGCTGTGGGTCATCGACGAGTGCGACCTGGAGACCCACGGCTTCGGCCTGGTGGGCTGGGAGGGCAACCCCAGCGACGATCCGAGCTGGCGCGAGGCGTTCCTCGACCGGATGCGCCGCATGGTCGAGCGCGACAAGAACCACCCGTCCGTCGTCATGTGGTCGCTCGGCAACGAGGCCGGGCACGGCTCCAACCTGCGGGCCATGGCCGAGTGGACGCGCGAACGCGACCCGGAGCGGCTCATCCACTACGAGGGCGACGACAACTGCGACTACGTGGACGTCTACAGCCAGATGTACACCGACCACAACGGGCTGGGCGTCATCGGCCGCGGACACGAGCCCGTCACCCGCGACCCGGCCCAGGACGCCAGGCGCCGCACCATGCCCTTCATCCTGTGCGAGTACGCGCACGCCATGGGCAACGGCCCCGGCGGCCTGAGCGAGTACCAGGACCTCTTCGAGAGCTACCCGAGGCTGCACGGCGGCTTCGTCTGGGAGTGGATCGACCACGGCATCCGGCGCCGGTTGCCGGACGGCCGCGAACACTTCGCCTACGGCGGCGACTTCGGCGAACCGGTGCACGACGACAACTTCGTCTGCGACGGCCTCGTCTTCGCCGACCGCACCCCCTCCCCCGGCCTCACCGAGTACAAGAAGGCCGTCGAGCCGGTCCGGATCACCCTCGACCCGGCCGGCGGGACCATCCGTATCCGCAGCCACCTGCACACACTCGACACCGCACATCTGCGCTTCCGCTGGACGGTCGAGGACCAGGGCCGGCCCCAGGGCGACGGGGAACTTGCGGTACCGGCGGTCGCTGCGGGCGCCGCCACCGAACTGACCTGGCCCGAGGCCCTCACCAAGCTCTGCGACGCCCCCCTCGACGAGGGCGAGGAGCGCTGGGTGACAGTCACGGCCGAGCTGGCCGGGGACGAGCCCTGGGCCCCGGCCGGGCACGAGATCGCCTGGTCCCAGGCCGCGATCGCCGGCCCAGTGCCCGAAACCCCGCCGCTGGCACGGCCGTTGACTCCGGTCCTCACCGACGGGACGTACGCTCTCGGCCCGGCGGTCTTCGACGCCGTCACCGGAACGCTGCTGCGGCTCGGCGGCGACCTCGACGTCGACGGACCCCGCCTCGATCTCTGGCGCGCCCCCACCGACAACGACCTACGCACCTGGGGCGGCCCTCTCGCCGAGGCCTGGCGCAACGCGGGCCTGGACCGTCTCGAACACCGGACCGTCCGTGTCCAGCCCCACGACGGCGGCCTGGCCGTCACCATCCGCACCGCCCCCGCCGGCGCCGACCATGCCATGCGCACCGTCTTCCGCTGGGCGGCCGACGCCGAGGACCCCGGGCTGCTGAGGCTCTCGCTGACCACCGAACCCGTCGGAACCTGGCCCTGCCCGCTCCCCCGCATCGGCATCCGCCTCGCCCTCCCGCAGGACATCGAGACCGTCGACTGGTTCGGCCTCGGCCCCGGCGAGGCGTACTCCGACACCACCGCCGCCGTCCGCGTCGGCCGCTTCACCGCCCGCGTCGACGACCTCCAGACGCCGTACGCGCTCCCGCAGGAGAACGGCAACCGGCGCCAGGTCCGCCACGCCCGCCTGACCGGCGGCCACGGCAGCGGCCTGGTCATCACCGGCGGCCCTCACCTCGACCTCACGGTCCGGCGCTGGACCAGCGAGGATCTCGACCAGGCCCGGCACACCACCGACCTGCGGCCCCGTGACCGGGTGTACGTCAACCTC
Source organism: Streptomyces sp. NBC_01314 (assembly GCF_041435215.1). Classification (NCBI taxonomy): domain Bacteria; kingdom Bacillati; phylum Actinomycetota; class Actinomycetes; order Kitasatosporales; family Streptomycetaceae; genus Streptomyces; species Streptomyces sp. NBC_01314. The sequence goes on from NZ_CP108394.1 coordinate 304,774, forward strand.
GATGCCGCCCAGCAGGGCATCGGCAGCGGCGCCTGCGGCCCCGCGACCCAGCCCCAGCACGAGCTGGTCGCCCGCCCGGTCACTCTGGCGATCGGCTTCCGGCCGTGCTGACCCTGTGGTACCGGCAGCCCGCCGACGGCTTCCTCCAGGCACTGCCGCTCGGCAACGGCGCTCTGGGCGCCATGGTGTACGGCCGCACCACGAAGGAGCGCGTCGACCTCAACGCCGACACCCTCTGGTCCGGCGGCCCCGCCGACCACAACGACGACGGGGCCGCCCGGCACCTGCCCGCCCTGCGCCAGGCGGTGCTGCGCGACCGCGACCACGTATGCGCCGAAGAGCTGGCCCAGCGCATGCAGGGCCCGTTCACGCAGGCGTACCAGCCGCTCGGCGCCCTGCTGCTCGACCTGGACCACGCCGGTGAGGCCGTCACCGGCTACCGCCGGGCGCTCGACCTCGCCGAGGGCGTGAGCACCGTCGCGTACACCGCCGACGGCGTACGCCACACCCGCGAGCTGTTCGTGTCGGCGGTCGCGGGCGTCCTCGTGGTCCGGCTGGACTGCGACCGACCGGGGGCCCTGTCGTTCACCGCCCGGCTCCGCTCGGCGCACCCAGGTCAGAACTCCAGCCAGGACCCCGGCCCGGCCACCATCACGGGCCGTGCTCCGGCCGACGTCCGGTTCGAGGACACCGGCCCCGACGCCGTCACGTACACCCCCGGCACCGGGACCGGATTCGCGGCAGGCCTGAAGATCCTGCCCGGCCCCGGCGGCGGCACCGTCGAGCGCACCCCGGACGGCGGCCTGCGGCTGGCCGGGGCGACGTCCGCCACGGTGCTGGTGGCCGCCGCCACCGGCTTCCGGGGCTGGAACCGGACCCCGCTGGGCCCGGAATCCGGCCTGGAGGCCGAAGCCGTACGGCAGTTGGAGGCCGCCGCCGCACTCTCTTACGACAGGCTGCGCGCCGACCACACCGCCGACCACCGGGCCCTCCAGGACCGGGCGCTGCTGCGCCTGGACCACGATCCGGCACTCGCGGCCCTGCCCACCGACGAACGGCTCGCGGCAGTCCGGGCGGGCGCCGACGACCCGGGGCTGGCCGCGCTGCAGTTCGCGTACGGCCGCTACCTGCTCATCGCCTCCTCCCGCCCCGGCACCCAGCCGGCCAACCTCCAGGGCATCTGGAACATCGAGATCCAGCCGCCCTGGCAGTCCAACTGGACCACCAACATCAACCTCCAAATGAACTACTGGCACGCGGAGACCACCGGCCTGTCCGAATGCCACGAACCGCTCCTGGACCTCATCGGAGACCTCGCCGAGGCCGGCCGGCGCACCGCGCACGCCTACTACCGCTGCCGCGGCTGGACCGCCCACCACAACATCGACATCTGGCGCAGCACCAATCCCGTGAAGGGCAGCCCCAGCTGGGCCAACTGGCCGATGGGCGCCGCCTGGCTCTGCGCCCACCTCTGGGAGCACTACCGGTTCACCGGCGACCGCCGCTTCCTCGCGGAGCGCGCCTACCCGGCCATGCGCGAGGCGGCGCTCTTTCTCCTCGACTTCCTCACGGAGGACGCCGACGGGTACCTTGTCACCTGCCCCTCCACCTCACCCGAACACCGCTTCCGGGCCAGGCGAAGCGAAGGGGGGGGCCCCCGGACGGACTCTGGAGAAGGGGCTTTGGTCGCCACCACCGCGGCGGCCACCATGGACCTCTGGCTCACCGACGAGCTGTTCACCAACTGCCTGGCCGCCATTGACGAGTTGGGCATTACGGACGACATCCGGCACTCCCTGCGCACCGCCGGCAAGCAGTTGCGCCCCGTTCCTCATGCCCCCGGGCAACCGCTCGCCGAATGGTGGGAGCCGGTCGAGCCCGAGGACCCCGGCCACCGGCACCTCTCCCACCTCTACGGCCTCTACCCGGGCAGCCGGGTCAACCCCGAGCACACCCCGGAACTCCTCACCGCCGCCCGCGCCGCCCTCGACCAGCGCCTGGCCCACGGCGGCGGAGGCACCGGCTGGAGCCTGGCCTGGGTCGCCGCCCTCGCCGCCCGCCTGGGCGACGGGAACGGTGCCCACCGCGCCCTGCGCGACCTGCTGGCCGGATCCACCTCCGACAACCTCCTCGACCTCCACCCGCCCGAGCTCTTCCAGATCGACGGCAACTTCGGCGCCACGGCCGCCATCGCCGAGATGCTGCTCCAGAGCCATACGGACAAGCTGCGGCTGCTCCCCGCCCTTCCCTCGGCCTGGCCCTCAGGAAGCGTCCGCGGCCTCCGCGCCCGGGGCCGCGTCGGGGTCGACCTGGACTGGCAGGACGGCTGCCTGACCACGGCGGGACTGAGCATCACGGCCCCGGGCGTGTACACGCTCACGGCACCGACCGGCGGCCTGCCGCTACGGGTGACGGACGGCGGGGGCGCACCCGTCGCGGCGGCCTGCACGCCCTTGCCGGGCGGGTTCGTACGAGTGGCCTTCACGGCACAGCGGCCATCCATCTTTGCGGTTCGGCCCGATTGATCCGCCGAAGTGCGTGCTGGAACAAGTCGACCTGCTCGGCGAAGAGGTGATCGTACTGCTGCAAGCAGGGCGTTTCCCGCGGGTCCGGTCCTCTGCCTCGGCTCTTTCGGGCCCCGCGTGGCGGGGCCCGTGCAGGGTCAGTTCGCGGGGTCGGCGGTGTGCCCCGGCGGAGAGGCGCCGACGGCAGGGTTTTCCCCGCCAGCCACTGCTCCACCACGGCGATATGGACGGTGGTGGTGGAGACGGCCAGAGGGCCGTCGCGTGCCTGGAGCGCGGCGAGGATCGCCTCGTGGTCCTGGTGGGCTTGGTCCAGGGCGCGCCGGGTGCGGCTGCCCCGGACGATGCGCACGCGCTGGGTACGAGTGGAGAGGACTTGGAGCAGCATCGACAGGACGGGGTGAGGAAGCCGGCAGTGTCGAACAGGAAGTTCGCGGTGGGCGAGAAGACCTGGATGTCGCCGGTCCACCCCACTTCGGTCAGGTCGCGGTCGGCTGGGTGCGGTTGCGCGTCCGCGGTCTCGCGCCGGGCAGCGAGGTCGTCGTACGGCACTGGAAGGTCCTCGTGAACGGGGGCTCGGTACGCGTCCCCTGCGCACGGCGAAGTCGACCGACAGCTACCGCGTGGCGGGCGGGGGCGAGGAGGTGCTGGAGCCGTCTCGAGCCACTCCGTTCTGAACGGGTAACCGCGAGAACTCGACGTCGAGGGTGTAACGACCGGACGACAGCTCACGGTCGGCGTGGCCCGGCCAGCGAAAGACCGCGCGGCTGCCCCTGGGGATGGTCACCGAGACCGTCACGCGATTGTCCTGGCGGTGCCAGTCGACAGCGACTCGGCCGTGGGGGGTCTGCAGTGCGCACCGAGCCCAGTCGATGCCGTCCGCAACCTGCGGTGCCACCAGGATCTCGTGGTAACCAGGGGTCAATGGCGCGATACCTCCTACGGTGCGATGGATCCAGTCGGCTACCGCCCCGAGCGCATAGTGGTTGAAGCTGGTCATGTCGCCCGGGTTGATACGGCCATCCGGCAGCATTGAGTCCCAGCGCTCCCAGATGGTCGTGGCGCCCATGGTGACTGGGTACAGCCACGACGGGCACTCGCGCTGGAGAAGCAGGCGGTACGCGGTGTCAATGTGCCCTGTCGAGCTCAGAGCGCCGGTGACGAAAGGCGTTCCGGCGAAGCCGGTCGAGATCCGGTGGCCGCTCGCCTCGACGAGTTCAGCCAGCCGGTCACCGGCCCAGGCCTGTTCCGTTTCGTCGAGCACCCCGAACGCGATAGCCAGCGTGTAAACGGAGGCGCAATCGCTCTTGATGCGCTGATCGTCGACGTAGTGGCGGCGGAATGCGGCCCGGATGCCCGCGGCCGTAGAGGCGAATTCCGCGGCTTCCTCGGATTTGCCGAGCAGCCGTGCCGCCTGCGCGACGAGCATCATCGTCCGGTACGCGCACGCCGTTGCCACCACACCGGGATCCGCTTTGGCGCGTTCGGGGTGTTCGGCAGGGGCGTCCGGGTCGAGCCAGTCGCCGAACTGGAAGCCTGTGTCCCACAGGCCCGAAGGGGATAGCGATGCGCGGACCCTCCGTGCGTGGGCGAGCATCGTCGGGAGCGTCTCGCTCAGGATCGTGAGCTCGCCGTACGCCTCCCACAGTGCCCAGGGAACCCAGACAGCAGCGTCGCTCCACAACGCAACAGGCTGGCCTGCCGGCGGGCCGGCTTCCGCGTCGACGGCATGCTTGAGGATGTCAGGAACGACGAGTGGGACGATGCCGGCGTGGGACTGCTCGAGCGCGAGGTCGCGCACCCAGTCGAGGAGGAAGTCCTTCACGTCGAACAGAAAAGCGGCCGTCGGTGCGAACGCTGAGAGGTCTCCCGTCCAGCCGAGGCGTTCGTCGCGTTGCGGGCAGTCAGTGGGGACGTCGACGAAGTTGCCCTGCATGCTGCGGACGACGTTCGCGTGGAAGGTCGTCAGATCCGGGTCGGAGCACTCGAACTCACCGGTCCGGCGCAGGTCGGACGAGACGACGACGGCGGTCACCGCGTCATCGACCGGAAGTCCTTCCGGCCAGCCGCTGAGTTCGGCGTAGCGAAACCCGTGGAAGGTCATTGTCGGCTCGAAGGTGTCGTCCCCGCCGCTCAACGTGAAATGGTCGGTTGCCAGAGCCGAACGCAGTGGCCGTACGCACAGCTCGCCGTCTTCGAGGACCTCGGCGTGCCGTGCCGTGATGACCGTCCCCACTGGTCCGCGCACACGGAGCTTGAGCCAGCCGACGACGTTCCGTCCGAAGTCGATGAGGACGGCGCCCGAAGGGCTGCGCCATGTCGTCTGCGGCTGCAGGTGGGCGATGCGCCGTACCGGCGGCTTGGGGTCAAGACTGAGGCGGGCGCTGTCGTAGTCCACCAGACGGACACCGGCCCAGCCGTCGGCCTGGAATCCGGGGCGCAGCCAGGCATCGTCCTCGCGTCGGGCATCGATGGCCTGGCCGTTGTACAGGTCGTCGGCGACCACCGGCCCGGGGCCGGACATCCACGACTCATCGGTGGCGACTACCGCCTCGTGCCCGTCGGCGTAGGTCAGCCGCAGTTCCGCGAAGGCAGCGATGTCCTGACCATAACGATTCGTCTCGATCCAGCCCAGACGTCCGCGGTACCAGCCGTTGCCGACTGTGATCGCGAGCGTCGAGATCTCGCCGACGAGATCAGTCACGTCGAGCTCGACGAAGTGCAGTCGCCACTCGTAGCTGGTCCACCCTGGAGTCAGTACGGCGTCCGTCACCGGCCGTCCGTTGATCCAGGCCTCACATATGCCCAATGCGGACAGTCGCAGGGTGGCTGCGACCAGTCCTCCGTGCCCTGGCTCGGTGGAGAACTCCCGTCGGAATCGCGGGGCGGACTCGATGCCGTTTTCGGGCGCGATGAAGCGCCCCGTCCAGATGGTCACGTAAATTCCAATTCACCAAAGCACTGTGGGGGGACAACGATGAACTCAGCCCTTGAGGCCGCCCGCAAATCCTTGGACGATGTAGCGCTGGAGAACGAAGTACGCAGTGAGGATCGGCACGATACTGATGATTATCCCGGCGAAAATCAGGTTCCACTGGGCGCCGTATTGGCCCACGAATCCGTAGACGGCAACGGTGATCGTCTTGTTCCCCGAACCCGACAGGTAAAGCAGCGGTTGCAGGAAGTCATTCCAGGTGAACACTGCATTCAGGATCACGACCGTTCCCGTGATCGGCCGCATCAGAGGGAATACCACCGACCAGAAGGCACGGAATGCGCTTGCGCCATCGAGTGCGGCAGCCTCTTCGAAATCGTGGGGCAGTGCGCGCATGAAGCCGGCGTACAGGAAGATCGTGAACGGCATCGATTGGCCGACGTTCGCGAGGATGACACCGCTGAGCGAGCCAAGCAGGTGAACGTCGCGCATCGTCTGGTACAGCGGAAGCAGAGCGAGCTGCATCGGAAGCAGGAGTCCCGCAAGGAACGCGAAGTAGCTGACGGTGGACCACCGCGAGCGTAGCCGGGAGAGGGGGTAGGCCGCGGACGACGCGAAGACGACCAGGAAGACGATGGTCAGGATTGTGACTATCACGCTGTTGATGAGCCCACCGCCGAGAGCGCCCTGGTGCCACGCGTCGACGAAGTTCTGGAAGGTCGGATGCTTGGGAAGCGCAAGAGTCGAGCTCTGGTCACCGGGAGCCTTGAAGGCGATGTTGAGGAGCAGAAAGACTGGGAAAATAAACACCAGGGCCGTCAGGATCATGACGACTTCGAGGACCCCTGTCCTCCATGTGTAGCGATACATCTCAGCCTTCGTTCTTGGAGATCATCCGATACTGAAACGCTGATGCCGCAGCCACGAACAGGGTGAGTACGACAGCCAGGGCAGCGCCGTTACTGAATCGCCCCAGCTGAAAGGCGTCCTTGTAGATCAGCGTCGAAATCGTGTCGGTCGCACCGCCGGGTCCGCCCTGGGTCATGACGAAGACCTGGTCGAACAGCTTGAAGCCCCCGATAAGGGAGAGCATCAGGTTGATCGTGAACGCCGGAGCCAGCATCGGGCGGACGATGTACCAGAAACGCCGCACCGGGCCAGCGCCGTCGATCGCCGCCGCTTCGATCACTTCATCCGGAATTCCCTGGAGCCCCGCAAGGAAGATGACCATGGAGTATCCGACAAACTGCCAGATGACGACCGCGATGATCGCCCAGATCGCGACCTTCGGGTCGCCGAGCCAGTTCTGCCGCATTCCACCGAGGCCGATGTTCTTGAGGACCTGGTTGAGTGCGCCTTCCGGGGCGAGGAGGTTCTGCCAGAGGAAACCCACCGCGATCGACGTGATCACCACTGGTGCGAAGAAAAGAACCCGCAGGAAGTTCCGCGACTTGATCTGCGAGTTCACACCGAGGGCGATGAGCAGGCCGATGGCGTTCTGGACTACTGTCACGGTGACAGCGATCAGCAGGGTGTTCTTGATCGCTGTCAAGCTGTTCGTGTCGTCGAAAATCGACCGGAACTGGCGCAAACCAACCCAGTGCTTGACCGACGAGACACCGTCCCAGTCGGTGAACGCGAAGAGGCTGCCCTGTACCGCAGGAACGATCACCGCGAACGCGTAGAGCGCGGCTGCGGGCAGAACGAACCACCACACCGACTGTGCGTAACTGCGGTACCGACGCCTCGGTCCGGGTGCCGGCGCGCCCGTGGGCGCGGGATCAGTACTTGTTGCCATGACGGGACTCCTTGCTGTCTCTCGCAGATGGACAGCGTGGTGCGCGTTCCTCGCGCCGTGCTGTCCGTTCTTCCAGCTCATCCCTTGTAAGCGGCATCCATTGCGGCGAGCACGTCCTTGACCGAGGCCTGTCCGCCCAGGAGCTTCTGCAGCTCGTCCTGGTAGACCTGGGTCAGGTTGGCGTTCGGCCAGGTCTGGTCGGGGAAAGCGGCGGTCTTGTCGCTGCGCACCTGATCCGACACACCCGCCAGAGCCGGCGCGGGCTTGAATCCCTCCACCGTGGTGCTGGGGAAGATGGATCCGGCCTTGACCGCGACGCCCATCCCCTTCTTGGACATGTAGAAGTCGAGGAACTTCTTTCCCAGTGCGACGTTGCCCTTGGCGTTGACGCCGTACCCTGCCCCCAGGCCGACCGGCAGGACAGTCTGCGAGGGGTCGTCCGTTGCGGGGAGTGCGGCGGTCTCGAACGTCGTTCCGCTCGGCGCGTCCTTCTGGATGTCGACGATCTGGTTGCTCACCGTCACGATGCCGAGGGCGTCACCCGTGGCGACCTGCTTCTGCGCGACATCGAGGCTCGTTCCGAGGGAGTCCTTGGTGAAGCACCCGGCCTTGAGCATCTGCTGGTACTTCGTCAGCGCGGTGGTCCACTCGGAGTCGCTGAATGTCGCCTTGCCGGCTGCCTGCTGTGCCGAGAAGTCCGGGTTCGGTCCGTACACGAGAGTGGCGGTGAGAGCGTAGGGAAGGTAGTTGAAAGTACCGCCGGCGAGGCCGGCCATCGCGTAGGCAACCTTGCCCTTGGCCTTGGCGGCCGAGCAGAGGTCGAGCACCTGGCTCCACGTGGTGGGCGCCGTCTTGCCGATGGCCTTGAGTGCCTGCGTGTTGTAGGTGGCGGGGATGATGGTCGAGTTGTTGGCGACCATCAGCACCTTGCCGTCAGCGCTCATGACGTTCTTGGTCGCTTCGTTGAAGTTCGAAGCCCAGCTCTCCGAGGAGAGGTCTGCGAGGTACTTGCCCTTGGCCAGAGTCTGGGCCGTGATCGGGTTTCCGTTGCCGGGGAAGACGACGTTGACGTCCGCTGCGGTGCCCGAGACGAGCTGGGTGTTGATCTGCGTCAGGATGGCCGGCCAGGGGTAGCCGGTCAGCTTGACCTTGACTCCCGGATTGTCCTTCTCGAACTGAGCGATGACCGCCTTCATCACGGCGTCATCGGCCCAACCGGCAACCGTGAGGTTCTTGCTGCCGGAGGTGGATCCCGAGCCGGAATCCGAGTTGGTCGAACATCCGGCAAGGGCCAGAGCTGTGGTCACACTGACACAGGCGACCGCGAATAGACGGTTTCTTCGCATGAAATGCTCCGCTGGATTCCAAACGTGGAGCCTGGACGTTACGGCCTCGTAAACAGGACTCGTCCGGCAATGTGCTAGTGACCGTAGAACTCGGACGTCTGAGTGTCAACCGGTTCACAAAAAACTGGTTCGCGAAGCTTCAGGGCAGTCGATGAGGCGGTGCGCTGAGCCATAAGTGCTGCTCAGCGGCATCACGCAAGCGAGTGCGATCGGATTCAGCGGAGACCGGTCTACAAGATCGGGCCACGAGCCGGATGCGCGGTGGTAGCCTCGCGGATGGTTTCAAGAAGGAGGGCAACTGTGGGATCGGATACGTCCGCTGGTGCGGGTCGGCGCCCCTCGATGGACGACGTGGCCCGGGCTGCAGGAGTGTCCAAGGGCGCGGTGTCCAAAGTGATCCGCAACGCGTACGGGGTCAGCGATGCCATGCGGACGCGCGTGGAAGTCGCGATCCAGGAGTTGGGGTACCGGCCCCGTATCGCGGCCAGAGCCATGAGGGGGTCGAGCTTCAGCATCGGCCTGGAAATCCCCAACCTCGGCAACGACTTCCTGACCCAGATCATGCAGGGTTCGGCCGCGCAGTTGGCCGGTTCAAGCTACCAACTCATGATCGCCCCAGGGATCGGCGAGCTCAGCGGTGCGCCGGTCCTGGAGAATCTGGCCGACCGCCAGGTCGACGGCCTCATAGCGATCTCGCCCGAGGTCACGCCGGACTGGCTCGAGACCCTCGCCCTCGAGCTCCCGATCGTCCTCATCGGACGGCACGACGACTCCGTCAACTACGACACAGTCACCAGTGACGATGTCGCAGGTACGACGTTGGCCCTCGATCATCTGCGCACTCTCGGGCATGAGCGGATCGCGCACCTCACGATGCGGATGCGGCCGGAGGCCCGGCCGTGCGCCCCACACTCGCTCCGCCTGCTGACGTACGAGCAGATGACCGCCGACGCCGGCCTGGACTCGATCGTCGAATACTGCACTGACGCACAGGACGACGCTTACGCAGTAGCGCGCGAACTGCTGAGCCGTGATCCCTCGATCACTGCCATCTTCGCCGGGCACGACAACCTGGCGATCGGCGTGCTGCGTGCGCTCGCGGATCTGAGACTCACCACCAGGGACATCTCCGTGGTGGGGTATGACGACATCCACGTCGCCGGCCACCCACTGGTGTCGCTTTCCACCGTCTCGCAGTTCGGCGAGAAGATGGGCGCGATGGCGATCGAGCTGCTGATGGAGCGGATCTCCGGCAAGCGAACGACCGCACGCCACTACCAGATCCATCCGGAGCTTCGAGTCAGAGCCTCGTCGCAGGCCGCACGCAGCCGTAACCTGCCCGAGAGCCGCACGGGGAACTGAGCGCCGACCACCCGGAACATGGCCGAAGTCCGGTGCATTGCCCGCCCTTCCTTGGCCGCTCAGTCCTGACGGCAGGCTGCCCTCCTCATGGCGAGGGCCCCAGGACACCGCCTCGTTCATGTCAGACGGACCGGCTGCACGAGGCGGCGCGCGATGGTCGCGAAAATGGACCGGTCTACGTTCCTGACCGGGACTCGGTATGAACGTCACGACGCGCCGCAGTCCGCGAATTTTCAGGCCATAGGCTCGACATCGGATCTGCTGCTCGGATCGACGCGGTCAATCGGCGCCCCGTCCGACGGCACAGCAGATAGTTGTGTGAACCGGTTGACGCCCATTTTGCAGACAGCTACCTTCAATCCCACTGCGCATCAGCCCACAGTCGGTGACCCCCGACCCGGCGAAGCCGCCCTGCAGCGTCCGGTTTGGCTGTGCCGCGTGTCAACGCAGTTCGTTGCCTTCGTCACGACCCTGAGAGGTCATCGATCAACCCGATTCATGCCGCGGTGAGTGGCCTGGAAGGACCCGCATGACTTCCGTTTCCCTGCCTGACGACGCCGAGCTGCGTCGCCGCGTCCGTGCTCTGGACCTCGATTCCAAGGCACAACTGCTGACCGGGGACAGCCTGTGGACGCTGCCGGCCGAGCCGCAGCTGGGCCTGCTTTCGGTGACGATGTCCGACGGCCCGCAGGGAGTGCGCGGGACCGGAGCGGACCCGGACGCCACCGGGCTGCTGGCCCCGGCCCCCAGCGCTCTGGCGGCGACGTGGGACGCGGAGCTCGCCGAGCGGCTGGGAGAGCTGTTCGCCACGGAAGCACGCCGCAAGGGTGTCGACGTACTGCTGGCGCCGTCGGTGAACCTGCAGCGCACTCCGGTCGCCGGGCGGCACTTCGAGTACTTTTCCGAGGACCCGCTGCTCACCGGCACTCTGGCCGCCGGCATGGTCCGCGGTCTACAGGCCCGCGGCGTGGGCGCGTGTCTCAAGCACTTCGTGGCCAATGACTCGGAGACCGACCGCACCCGCTACCGCTCCCGGCTGGATGAGCGCACGCTGCGCGAGGTCTACCTGGCCCCGTTCGAGCACGTCCTCGCCGCGGCCGGGCCGTGGAGCGTGATGGCCGCCTACTCGGGGGTCGACGACGGAGTGGACTCAGCGCCGATGACCGAGCACGCCGGGCTGCTGCGGGGTGTCCTCAAGGGTGAGTGGGGTTTCGCCGGACCCGTGGTCAGCGACTGGGCCGCCACCGGCTCCACTGTGGCCTCGGCGGCCGGCGGCCTCGACCTGGTGATGCCGGGACCTGATGGCCCATGGGGAGAAAACCTCGTGGCGGCCGTACGCGCCGGCAAGCTGGACGAGCGGATCATCGACGACAAGGTGTTGCGGCTCCTGCGCCTGGCACGGAATACCGGCCGCCTCGGCCTCCCGGGACAAGAGCCTGCACCGGCGTCCTCGGAGAGCTCCCATCTCTCGCCCCCCGCGCCCAGGGAGTTCGCCCTGCTGCGTGAGGCCGCCGCCCGCGCCACCGTGCTGCTGCGGCACACGGCGGACGTGCTGCCCCTCCAACCGGACGGCATCGGCAGCATCGCGCTGATCGGCCCGAACGCGGTCACGCCGTATCTCCAAGGAGGCGGCAGCGCGTTCGTCCCGGCGGCGCACACGGTGTCCTTCGAGGAGGGGCTGCGCGCCCAACTGCCCGACCACGTACGCCTGACCGTGCATCGCGGCGGCGACTCGCGCTGCCGCCCGCCTTTCGTGTCCGGCGTGCTGCTCACCGATCCCGACACCGGCGCGGCGGGAATGCGGGCCGACCACCTGGACGCCGACGGCAACCGGATCGGCGGTGAGGTTCGCGAGAGCGGCGACTGGACGATCTACGACGACTTCGGGCCGACGACACACCGGGTCGTGCTGCACACCGTGCTGACGTTGTCCGAAACCGGCGTGCACCGCCTGGAGTTCGGCTGCGCGGGACGCTTCCGCGTGACGGTGGACGGTGAGCAGCGGTGGGCCGGCGACGACGACCGGGGCGTGGAGCTGGTTCTCGAGTCCAGCCATCACCACCCGACGCTGCAGGGCATCGACGTGGAGGTAGGGGCCGAGGCCCGCAGGATCACCCTCGCCATCGACCTCACCGTCGTCGAGCCCGGCGGCTACAACCGTTTCGTCACCGCCCAGCTGCGCCACGCCTTGCCCGGACCGACGCCGTACGAGGAGATCACCGAAGCCGCCGCCGCGGCCGGGGCGGCCGATGTGGCCGTGGTCGTGGTGGGCACCAACGAGGAGACCGAGTCGGAGGGCTGGGACCGCACCGGGCTCGAACTGCCCGGACTTCAGGACGAATTGGTGCGCAAAGTGCTCGCCGCCAATCCCCGTACTGTAGTGGTCGTCAACGCTGGCGCACCCGTACTGCTGCCCTGGGCCGACGAGGTACCCGCACTGCTGTGGGCGTGGCTGCCGGGCCAGGAGGCCGGACATGCGCTGGCCGACGTCCTGCTGGGCCGGACCGAACCGGCGGGCCGCCTGCCCTGGACGCTCCCCGCCCGGACGGAGGACGTCCCGGTCCCCGACGCCCAGCCGCACGACGGCATCGTCGCCTACTCCGAAGGCCTCCATATCGGCCACCGAGCCTGGGACCGGCAGGGCCTCGTGCCCGCCTTCCCGTTCGGACACGGCCTCGGCTGGACTGAGTGGACGTACGAGTCCGTCACCACCCCCAAGTCGTCCGTCTCCGCCGGCCACCTGACCGGCCACACAGGCGGAGACGGACTCCAGCTGACCGTGGAACTGACCAACACCGGCCCCCGGCCGGGCCGCGAGGTCGTCCAGGTCTACCTGGAGCCGCCGCAGGACGGCCCCGAACGTCCCGTACGCCAGCTCGCCGGCTTCACCACTGTCCAGGCGGCGGCCGGCGCACGAGCCACCGCCCAGGTCCGGGTGCCCGCCCGAGCCTTCCAGATCTGGGATCCCGGCATGCGAGCCTGGCATACCCCGCCCGGCCGCTACCGACTGCACGTCGGACGCTCCAGCCGCGACCTGCGACTGACCGCTGACGTCACATCTGACGGCGACCGCCTCCATACAGCGGTCTGACGCCATTCACCTCCGCGTCTGATGATGCCCGCCCGCAAGGAGTTGCACGATGTGCACCACCCCGACACCCCGCGAGAGGGTCGCTGATCAGAGGCGCGCTCCGTCAAGGTCGGCCGGGTCGGCCCCCGGAGCGTTCGGTGAAGATCTCCACCGCCGTGGGCGGGAGGCGGTAGACGTACGGCGTGGTGCCCCACTGCCCCTTGAACGTCGCCGCTGACGTTCCGGTGTTGTAGAGGGCGGTCAACTGCGTGCCGTCGGAGAGCGTGGCGGTCCTGCGCTGCACCTGGCTCAGGTCGCCGCTGCCCGGCTGCTCGTCCGCAGGGCCAACCGGAGTGAACACGTCGACGTCATACAGCGACCACCAGTTCTGCGCTGCACCCGCGTTGACCAACCGGATGTAACGGGCTTGGGTCTCCGGGAAGATCGCTGTCGTCCTCTGGTCCTTTCCGGCTCCCGAGGCGACCGGATCGCCCAGTTCTTCCCGTCGTCGGAGCGAAGATCTGGTAGCCGTGCGTCTGGTCGCCCAGGCTGGTTCCGGAGTCCATGACGACCTGGTCCACGGTCTGGGCCGAACCGAGGTCGATGTCGAGCCAGTCGCCTTGACCGCATGGCCCGACCGGTGCTCCACCGGGTAACGGGGTGGGCGTCGATCGCGTGGGACGGCGGACTCCCGTCCGCGCTGGCGATCCCGCTGACCTTCCAGTCATCGCGCGGCAGAGCCTGCTGCTCCGTGGTGAGCTCGACCGATCCACCGGTCGGCACGGTCTGCCCGTACTACCGGTCACCGACGCGCACCCGGTCCTCGAACGCCGACAGATCCGGGCTGTAGCTGACCACGGGACGCGTGCCGCCGGGGGTGTCGAAGGTCAGGTCGACCGAGTCCAGCGCGCCCGGGGCGGTGCTGCCGTGCTGGGCACCCTTCCAGGTGAACGTCGCGGCCGCCCCGGGGTTCAGCCGGTACGGGAACCAGCGGTCTCCGCGCTGTACACGGAAGGTCTTCTGGCTCTTCCCGGAGTTGTGCGCGATGAGCACGGACGACCCGTCGGGGTTGACGAACGCCACACCTCGACGCTGCCCGCACCGAGCAGTACGTCGAGCGGGCCGTACCCGGCTGGGCGGTTGAGGCTGGGCGGGGCTGCATCAGGCCTCCCCCGCGGCCTGGAGCGGGGCAGCGTCCGGCGTGGTCCGTCCGTCGACCGGCCCCGCGCATCGCCCGATCCCCTCCGTTACCCCGTCGAGGGCCGGGGCACCGCTCCCCCGGCACATCCCTGCGCACCGACCAGACCCGGGAGTCACCAGCCCGCAAAGAAAGACGCTCACCAGCATTGACTTACGTACACTCTTCGTCCGAAACTCAAATGGGGTCGCACCCGGGCTCCCTACGAGATCAAGCAGAAGCGAGAGATCCATGGCAACGGAGCGATGGAACATCGGTGACGTCACCGTCACGAAGGTCGACGAGGTCGCCCACTGGATGCCGCTGGAATGGTTGGGCGACGCTCTGCCCGGTTCGACCCGCGCGGAGATCGAGGAGATCGACTGGCTGCGGCCCGTCTACGTCAAGGACGGCCAGATCAACATGAGCGTCCACGCCCTTCTGGTCGAGACGCCGGAGAAGAAGCTGGTGATCGACACCGGCATCGGCAACGGCAAGAAGCGCGCCATGGAGATGTTCGACATGCTCGACACCGACTTCCTGGAGCGGTTCGAGAAGGTCTGGTCCCCGACCGAAGTCGACGGGGTCGTCTGTACGCACCTGCACGTGGACCACGTCGGCTGGAACACGCGACTGGTCGACGGCGCGTGGGTGCCGACCTTCCCGAACGCCGAGTACTTCTTCGTCAGGCACGAGTTCGACCACTGGAAGGCGTACGCGGAGGCGCGCAGCGGCGGTGCCGGATCCGGTGACGGGTACACGGAGTGGGCGCACGACATGGTCGACGGCGTCGCGGTGTACGAGGACTCCGTGCGGCCCATCGCCGACGCCGGTCTGATCACGTTCACCGAAGCGGGCGGGCACATCACTTCCGAGGTGTCACTGATCGACACCTCGGGCCACACGCCCGGTCACGTCGCGGTGCTCATCGAGTCCCAGGGCGAGAGCGCGGTGATCACCGGGGACCTGATGCACGCCCCCTGCCAGGTCGGGCGCCCCGACTGGTCGGCCAGCCTGGACAGCGACCAGAAGGCGTCGGCCAAGACCCGGCGGGCGTTCCTGGAGCGGTTCGCCGACACCTCCACGCTCGTGATCGGGACGCACTTCGGCACCCCGAGTGCCGGCCGCATCCAGCATCACGGCGATTCCTTCCGCATCATTCCGGAGCAGTGAGATGCCCACCACGTATTACACCGGCTGCCGACTGATCACCGGCGACGGCAGCGCGCCGCTGGACGACGCGGTGATCGCCGTACGCGACGGGATCATCGACGCTGCGGGACCGGCCGCCGACGTACCGGTCCCCGAAGGCGCGACCCGGGTCGACCTGAGCGGCAAGACGGTCATGCCGACGATCGTCAACCCGCACGGGCACATCGGGTATCTCAAGGACGGCGAGACCCACCCGCGCAACTACTCGCGCGAGAATGTCCTGGACCACCTGCGCCGGCTCACCTACTACGGGGTCAGCGTATTCCAGTCCCTCGGCACCGACCGGGACGGCATCGAACTGGCCGTCCGGGACGCCCAACGGTCCGGTGACCTGACCGATCCCGAGCTGGCACTGCTGCTCAGCGCCGGTAGCGGGCTGGTCGCACCGACCGCGGGCTCGGCCAACGCCGGACCGTTCTTCGCCACCGATGTGCTGCACGAGGTCACCGGCCCCGAGCAGGCCCGTCGCACGGTGCGGGAACTCGCCGCCGCGGAGCGGAAACCCGACGTGATCAAGTTCTGGGTGGACGACCGGTGGGGGCAGAAGGCGAAGTTCGGACCGGAAATCTCCGCGGCGATCATCGCCGAGGCGCACGCACAAGGGCTGCGGGCAATCGCCCACATCTTCGAGCTCGACGACGCCAAGGCCGTCGTACGGGCCGGAGCGGACGGGATCGCCCACATGGTCCGCGAGCCCGGACCGGACCAGGAACTCATCGACCTCCTTGTGGAACACGACGTCTTCGTGTTCACGTCCATGAGCATCCAGAAGGGCTTCTTCGGCGACACCGCGTGGCTGGACGACCCCGCGCTGGCCGAGACCGTGCCGCCTGCCCACCGGGCCGCCGTACGCGCCCAGGTGGAAGCCTTCGCCGCATCGGTGGACACCGACTGGCAGAAGGCCTACGAGGTCCTCGAGAGCGGACTGTGCCGGCTCGTCGAGAGCGGCGTCCGGGTCCTGCTGTCGGCCGACAGCGGCGTCGGCTCCCAGTTCCTCGGCTTCGCCGAGCACCTGGAGCTGGAAGCGATGGTGCGGGCCGGGATGCCCGCACCGGCGGCGATCCGGGCCGCCACGCTGCTGCCCGCCCAACTCCTGGGGCTGGCCGACCGCGGCAGCATCACACCCGGCAAGCGCGCCGACATGCTCGTTCTCGACGCCGACCCGCTCGATGACATCGCCCACACCCGCCGGATCTCGCAAGTGATCATCGGCGGCGTTCCGATCGACCGGCCGGCGCTGCGCGCGGCCTGGGAAGAAGGATGACCATGACGTCGCTCAGGGAAGCGATCGCCGCGAACGAACCGCTGATCGTCCCGTCGGTCTACGACGGAATCTCCGCGCTGCTGGTGCATGAAGCCGGATTCCAGGCCGCCTACGTCGGCAGCTACGCCACCGGTGCGTCGAAGTACGGGATCCCCGACATCGGTTATCTCGGTCTGGAGGACATGGCCGACCAGGTCCGCCGCCTGGCACCGGCGGTCGGAGTCCCGCTCATCGTCGACGGCGAGGCCGGGTGGGGCAATCCACTGCACGTCGCCCGCGCCGTCCAGGTGCTGGAGCGGGCCGGAGCGGCAGGCACACACATCGAGGACCACGACTTCGGCAAGCACCTCACCATGCAGCCCCGGGTGCTCCCGGTCTCCAAGGCCGTCGAGAAGGTGAAAGCGGCACTCGACGCCCGCGCCTCGGACGACTTCATGATTATCGCGAGGACCGACGCGGCCGGCATCGAAGGCCCGGCCGCCGCCGTCGACCGCGTCCTCGCCTACCAGGAGGCCGGCGCTGACGGGATTTTCATCGCCACCCCCGAGCCGTTGGACGAGGCGTCGTACGCGCACCTGCGCAAGGAGGCCACCGTGCCGGTCTTCGCGATCGACATCCAGGGGCAGTCGGCCGCCGACCACGCCCGGCAGGGCACGGACGTCGTCGTCTACTACGCCCTCGCGCACATCGCCGCCAAGGCAGGCATGGAGGCCGCGATCAAGATCCTCGCGAAAGAGAAGTCCACCGTCTCCCTGAAAGACCGGTTCGGTTCGTTGTGGGACTACGACGACTTCCTGGGCATCGCAGACAGCAGGGAAGCAGCCCGGCGCTACGGACTGATCGAGTAATAAGGACTTCGGCTCCACCCCGAGGGACACCGGACCGGCCCACCGGAACCCGGCCGCGGAGCGGAACACGTCCGGTCCACCGCGACGCGTGCCAGGCCGACACGAGGTGCCCCGGACAGGCCGGTCCAGACCGCTTGTGCTCCCGCGATCGATCCGGCCGACGAGATCAGCCGACTGCAGGTCGGCTCCGAGAGCATTCGCGCGGTCCGGGTGAAGGAGCAGCGGTCCAGCTGACCACCGGCGCCCGGTTCACGGCTGAACCGATGCCCCCCGGAACAAATGCCAACCGCCATCCACGCCACCACCGAAGACCGCTTCTCCTGACGATCTACTCCACCCTCCCGCGCATCGTGGTCACCCGGGCGCTTCCACCAGATCGCTCTCGGCAGCCGCGCTCGGTGGGTGGGTGGTGTCTGGGTTTCACCGCACGACCGCCCGCCCAGTCCTGTAGAACTCCGGAATGCGGTCGTTGGAGCGACAGCTCCGGTCACCGTGCTCAGTGACCGGAGCGACGCGGATGTTCTCGACGCGAAGGCCATCGTCCAGCACGGGGCAGCGGCACGAACCCCCGGGCGTGCTGGTCGACGCCACGGTCGACCTCACCCTTTTCGTGGAAGGTGACCGCCTGGTGCACTCCAGGGCGGCGTGGACCCGGGATGTGTCCTTCGTGCCCGGCACCGGGCTGCAGGACGAACGACTCGGGATCACGGGGTCATCGGCATGGGCCACATCGAGAACGGGCAGACGCACATCGCCGCTCTTGCACAAAAGCACCTGCGCCACAGCAACCGACACGAGGCGTCCGAGCTGCCGGTAGGCAACGGGACGGGTCACACCGCCACTGTGGCTTCCGGCCGCCGCCGAATCATCGGCCGGTACGTCCTGGGGCCGGCCACGCACATCCGCCGCGGACTCGACAGGCCCGGACCACGGCTGCGAACCGCCGTTCTCCTCCCCCTCCATCGCCAACGCCCGGGACAGAACCAGGTGCTGTGAACCGATCGAGTAGCCTGACATCCGTGTCCTCCCCAGCCAAGCGGCGCATCGGACGGCCTGAGAATCCCGAGCTGCGGGACAACGTCCTGCGCGCCGCAATCGACTGCTACGCCGAAAAGGGCTGGAGCGGTTTCAACTTCGACATCGTCGCGACGCGCGCCGGCGTGGGCCGCCCAGCCCTCTACCGGCGCTGGGCGGACCGGACTGCCCTGCTCGTCGACGCCTTCAAACAGCTCACCCCCGGGCTGGTCGACGAGGATCTCGGTTCACTGCGGGACGAACTTGTGCGGCTGGGCGCCGACTACTCGACCATGATGCACGGGCCACGCGGGCTCGCCGGCACGAGGCTCATGGCTGATGCCCACTTCCACCCCGACCTCTTCGCCAGGGTGAGCGCCGAGGTCGGCGAGCGGCGGGAAGACCTGGTGCGGCGCTCGGTGGAGCGCGCGTGCTCCCGAGGCGAGCTCGCAGCCGACTGCGCCCGCGACATCTCCCTGCTGCTGTTCGGCGCACTGTGGGAGCGCAGTGTGCTCGCGGCCACCGGCCGAGCGCCCCATCCTGAGCGCCCTGACATCGAACACCTGGTCAGCGTGATCCTGCGCGGCGTCGCCCAGCCCTAGCCGAGCGACCTACCCAAGCGGCCTGGTGGCGCGACGCGGACGCGTACGGCTGCCGGCAACGCGGGCACCGCCCCGTCCCTCGTCTCGTTCGCTCCCGGAGACTGCTGTGTCTTATCAAGCCGCTTGAGGGGCCTCTCTTCCGCATTCGGCTGGTTCCGTCGTTCGAGGATCTTGACACCGGCCGGACGCGGAACTGGCGCCACTGTGCGAGCCTCCCGGGCGGGTGGCAGGGCGTCGCGGATCTGCTGTAGGCCGTCAGGCTGCTGGGGGCCGCGGGCGGTTTTCGCTGCGCCGTACCGGGCGCCGGCGCGGATACGAGGTCATGGCGGTGTGCTTTCTGGCCGGTCCCCGTCATCCGGCGCTCCTCGGGGACGGGGCCACACGATGGGCGCTGTGAACGACGCAGTTCGTCTAGGGCCTACCTGTCCGCATCTAGTCGGGAGCTGACGCGGCACTCGGCCGGGCACCGTCACAGCGGTCACAAGAAGGCGGCACCAGACGGTGTAACGACTCCAGTCCCGGGCGGTCACGCAGCGGGTCTTGTGGGCCGCTGCGTCAGGTGCGGTGTCGTGCCGTCTCGTTGGTCTGCTGGGCCGCTGTGGTTCTGGGCTGCGGCAGGATGCGCACGCCGCGAGCCTGTGTCCGGTACCCCGCACCGGTCATGCACCAGGTGAAGGACACCGGAACCGACTCGGTTCCAGGGACGGTCCCGCCCCGTTTCGCCCATGCCCACGCGTCATCGACTCTGCGGGGGCAGTGGGGCCCTGGAGCAAAAAAATCGATCCTCACTACCAAGTCCGGTGCGAGCGGCCCCAAGACCCGCACCCGCAAGGCAAAGCAAGCGGCTGGCGTCCGCTACACCCAGGCCCGCCGGCCCACGGCACCGTCCTCGCGCAACGGGCACACGGTGCAGTTCCTGCTGGCGGACCGATACGAGCTCGGCACCCTCGCCGCGCAGATCTCCACCGCGTGAGCGCGGCAGGGAATGCGGGTGCCTGGCCACACCGCGAGCTCGTAGACCACTTCGTCGTGCTAACCGCAACCAACGGTGCGCCGGTCGCCGAGATGGTTGTCGGCGGCGAAGGCCTCCAACTGCCGTCCGTAGCCCTCCTGCTGCTCGGCGCTGACCGCCTTCAGGACAATCGTGAGGATCTCCTCGGACAGGTCGCGGTCGAAGCCGGTGTAACCGGTCAGCGACACGAAGATCCTCTCCGCCGCTTCCAGCACCCGGTGCCCCTGCTCCTCCCCCACGCCGTCGACGGGCGTGGGCAAATGCCGCGGAGTCTGGCCCGGCGCCTCCAACGGCGTTTCGATCTCGCGCCGTCCGTGTCTGAGCGGAGACCAGCACGGAGTGCCTCAGTGGTCTCCCTGATCCGGTCCGGTGGATTCCGCCAGGGGGAGTACGCTCGCGGACCCGGGGTGTAGCTGGTTACACCCCTCACCTCCGGTGTCTACTGCGATCGCAGTAGGCGCAAGTGTCTGCGCTGGGTCGATGACGAGAGATCGCGGGACTGGGAACTTCGAAGAGATGCCGGAGATCGCCGGCACGACCCTGTGGCGCAACTCCGGAGGTCCGCCGATGTCCGCTCTAGCCAGCTGGTGCCATAGGCACCGGCTTGTCGTTCTTCTGGCCTGGGTGGGCTTGCTGTTCGCCCTCGTTGCCGGCCTCGGCGCGGCCGGTAGCAAGTTCGGCAACAGCACGACCGCGCAGAACACCGATTCGGCCAAGGCCACCGCTCTCCTGCGACAGGGCGCCAGCAGCTCGGCGGGCGTGAACGGCACCGTGGTCTGGCAGGTCCACGGCGGCAAGGTCACCGACACTTCGGTGAAGCAGGACATGACCGGCGCGCTCGACCAGATTGCCCACTCTCCAGGTGTGGTGTCCGTGAGTAGCCCCTACACGGCAGCTGGTCAGCAGCAGATCAGCAAGGACCGTACGACGGCGTACGCGAGGATCTCCTTCGTCGACGGCAGCGGTGACACGCAGGCCAGGAAGGTGGAAAAGCTCGCCACCGCACCTGAGTCCGGCACACTCCGCATCGCGCTCAACGGCCAGGCGTTCTCGGTCACCCCCGCGTCGAACCCGGCCGCCGAGGGACTCGGCATCGTCGCAGCGTTTGTCATCCTGCTGCTGGTCTTCCGTGCCGTGTGGGTGGCGGCGCTGCCCATTATCACGGCTGTCGTCGGCGTCGGCACTGCTTCGCTGTCCGTGATGCTGCTCAGCCATGTCGTCACTCTCCCCGACACCACGCTCACTTTGGGCGCGCTGATTGGCCTCGGCGTCGGCATCGACTACGCGCTGTTCATTGTCAACCGCCACCGCCGTAACCTGATGGACGGCATGAGTGTCGGCGACTCGACGGCGAAGTCGCTCAACACCTCCGGTCGCGCGGTGATCTTCGCCGGTCTGACCGTGGTCGTTGCGCTGCTCGGAATGTTCACGCTGCGCCTCGGCATCCTCAACGGTATGGCAATCGGCGCCGCCATCGCCGTCGTCCTGACCGTGCTGTCCGCCATCACTCTGTTGCCGGCGCTGCTCGGTTTCATCGGGCTCAAGGTCCTCAGCCGCAAGCAGCGCAAGCAGTTGGCGGGGCACGATCACCACGCCGCGGACGACGCGGGGCTGTGGGGGCGGTGGGCCGCGCGCGTGCAGGCCCGGCCGAAGACGCTCGGGGTCGTCGCCGTGGTGATCCTCACTGCCATCGCGTTCCCGACGCTGTCCCTGCGCCTCGGCTCGGCCGACGACGGCAACCTGCCGACATCGTCCACGAACCGCCAGGCGTACGACATGATGGCCGACGGCTTCGGCCCCGGCTTCAACGGCCCGCTCGTGCTGGCCGTCCAGGCACCCGACGCCGCGGACATGGCCGCCGCGGCCGACCTGGTCAAGGAGCTTCGTCAGGTCGACGGAGTGGCGAGCGTCTCCGCGGCCCCGATGCGCGACGGGCAGGACGTCGGTGTGATCAGCGTGGTGCCGACCACGTCACCGCAGTCCGTCAAGACATCCGACCTCATCGACCATCTGCGTTCCGACGTGGTGCCACCGGTGGAGAAGGGCACCTCGATGCGCGTCTACATCGGGGGTACCACGGCCAGTCACGACGACTTCGCGTCGGTGCTGATCGGCAAGCTGCCCATGTTCCTGGCGGTGATTGCCGCGCTCGGCTTCCTGCTGCTGACCATCGCCTTCCGCAGTCTGCTGATCCCGGCCGTCGGCGCGCTGCTCAACATCCTCAGCATCGGCGTCGCCTTCGGCTCGATCGTCCTCGTCTTCCAGCACGGCTTCGGCAGCAGTTTGCTGGGAGCAGGCTCGGCCGGTCCGATCGAGTCGTTCGTACCGATCCTGATCATCGGTGTCATGTTCGGCCTCTCCATGGACTACCAGGTCTTCCTGGTCAGCCGAATGCGTGAGGAATGGGCCCGCACAGGGGACAACCGGCGTGCGGTCCGTGTCGGTCAGGCCGAGACCGGCAAGGTGATCGCCGTCGCCGCAGCAATCATGTTCTGCGTCTTCGGTGCCTTCGTCTTCGGCGGGATGCGCATAATCGCCGAATTCGGACTGAGCCTCGCCTTGGCCGTCGCACTCGATGCCCTGCTCATTCGGATGGTCGTCGTACCGGCCCTCATGCACCTGTGCGGGAGGGCGAACTGGTGGCTGCCGCGCTGGCTGGACCGGGCCCTTCCCCGGGTGTCGGTGGAAGGCCCGCCCGATGAGGCGGCCGACCGGGCCCCGCACCTGGTACGCGAGCCGCAGTCGGCCGGGATCCCGGCCTGAGGCCGACCGCCGACAGCGCGGGCCGGGGTCCACTGGCCCCGGCCCGCGCTGCGTACGGTGAAGGGGTGCAAGTGACACATACGTGGCCCAGCTGGTGGACTCGCCATGATCGGGTCAGGGACGCGTTCCCGGCTGCGATGCTGGTGGGAGCGGCCATGGGGGCGAACGCGGTCGGAAAGGACGGCTGGCAATTCCCCCGCGCCGAGGGAGTCGGCTGGACGGTTCTGGCCTGCGCGCCCCTGGTCTTCCGCAGCCGCTGGCCCCTGGCGGTCGTCGTCGTGACGCTCGCTATTGACCTGGCCCACCTGGCCAACTCGCCGGGATACTGGCTCGCCCCAGCGGCGAGCCTGGTCGCCCTCTACACCTTCGCGACCCACAGCGACCGCCGCGCCGCCTGGATCGTGGGGCTCGCCGCGGCCGCTGCCATCACCACCACCTATGCGATGGCCGCCTCGCAGCCAGCCTTCTCCGGACACACTCTCGCCAGGCTCGACCTGGCGATCGCGGCTACCGCCCTCGGAGACTCCGTACGCAGGCGCCGCATCCGCCTCGCACGGGTCGTGGCCCGAGCCGAGGACGCCGAACATACCCGGGAGGAGGAAGCCCGCCGCCGGGTCACCGAGGAGCGCGTCCGCATCGCCCGCGAACTGCACGACGTCGTCGCCCATCACATCACCCTGGTCAACGCCCAGTCTGGGGTGGCCCAACACCTCATGCGCACGGATCCCGACAAGGCGTACGAAGCACTCGCGCACATCAAGGAGAATAGCCGCACGGCACTCGACGAACTGCGTGCCACGGTCGGTCTGCTCCGCCAGGGCGACGACGTACCCGAACCCCGTCACCCCCTCCCGAGCCTCAGCGACCTCGACGAGCTGGTCGACTCCTTCCGCAGCAGCGGCCTGCCCGTGGAAGTAGTGCGCAGCGGTGAGCGGCAACCGATAGCGCCCACCACGGATCTGACGGCCTACCGCATCATCCAGGAAGCACTCACCAATGCCCACAAACACGCGGCGGCAACGCACGTTCAAGTGGCGCTGGACTACTGGCCGGAGAGCCTGCGGATCACCGTGACGGACGACGGCCGCCCCGGCACAGCAAGCGGCGCGGGCACGGGCCACGGTCTGATCGGCATACGCGAACGCGCCGCAGCGATCGGCGGCAAGGTCACCATCGGGCCCCGGCCGGAAGGCGGATTCAGCGTGTTCGCCGAACTCCCCGTCACGCTTTCCCTGGAAGGTTCCTGATGACCATTCGTGTTCTGCTCGCGGACGACCAGGCACTGCTGCGTGGCACCTTTCGGCTGCTCATCGACGCCCAGCCGGACATGGAGGTCGTCGGGGAGGCGTCCAACGGCCAAGAGGCGGTCGGACTGGCCCGCAGCCAGCAGGCGGACGTGGTGTTGATGGACATCCGGATGCCCGAGGTCGACGGCCTCGAAGCCACCCGGCTGATCGGCCAGGACGAGGACCTGGCCGGAGTGAAGGTGCTGGTGCTCACCACGTTCGAAGTGGACGAGTTCGTCGTCGAAGCGCTACGCGCCGGAGCGAGCGGGTTTCTCGGCAAGGGTGTCGAACCCGCACAACTACTCGACGCCATCCGCCTCGTCGCGGAGGGGGAGGCGCTGTTGTCTCCCGCCGCGACCAGAAGTCTGATCTCCCGGTTCCTCTCGCAACCCGCGCCGTACGGTCCCACCGACCCGGATCGTGTGGCTGCCCTGACGCCGCGGGAGCGCGAAGTGATGACTCTTGTGGCGACGGGCCTGTCCAACCAGGACATCGCCGAGCAACTCTTCGTCACCCCGGTGACGGTGAAGACCCACCTGAACCGGGCGATGGCCAAACTCGGCGCTCGGGACCGCGCCCAACTCGTGGTGATCGCCTATGAGACCGGCATGGTCCGCCCCGGTTCCACGCAGCAGACCTGAGGTCCTGTGGAAACGCAGGTCGGACGACGTGCGGCAAGGTGACCCTCGAACCCGACGTCCGGATCAGCGTGTCGGCGCTCATCGGCTCGTTCCTCCCTGGGCGGTGAGCGGCGCGTCGGGGGCCGAACCCACGTGGTATTCGACGGAGTCATGGGTGATCTCCATGAACACCTCCTACACCGAGGCCGCCTGGGCGCGAGACAGTGCAGGACCAGGCCTGCATCGGCCGCGCATTCCCCGATCTCGGACGCCTCCAGCCCCTCCACGTCGAGTACACCAGCCTCGGCACTGCTCACCGTCACGCCACCGCCCACAGCACCTCCCGCAGCCGTGCCGGGCGAATGCCCTCGTGGATGCTGCGCCTGGACGAGTGGGCGATGAAGTCTGCGATCGGACCGGCCTGCAGCAGCCGGCGCCGCCGGATGAGGATGAGTCTTCGGTGGTCACTGTCATCTCGCTCATCAGACGCGAGGAGAGCAGGACCGTACGCCCCGGCCGGCCCTTTGAGAAGGTTGCGGATCCACAGCTCGCTCTCCGGGTCCAGGCCGTTGACCGGCTCGTCCAGGATGATCGTCCTCGGGGCGCCGAGGAGTGCCGTGACAATGCCGAGCCGCTGTCCCACGCCCAGTGAGAACGTGCCTGCACGCTTGCGCGCCACCTCCGGCAGCCCGACCGGCCCGACCAGGTCGGTGATCTCCAGCACCCGCTGCACACCGATCCCGTAGCTTGCGGCCAGCGCCCGCACGTGGTGGTAACGCCGACCGGCCCTGACCTCCGGTAGAGACCTCCGGCAGAGCGCCGATCTCGTACAGCGGCGCCCTGTCCTCTGCGCGTGCGGCCTTCCTGCTGACCGTACCCGAGGTCGGTCGGTCCAGCCCCGTGATCGTCCGCATGGAGGCAGCAGCTAACGCGCGTCAGGTCAGCCGTACCATGATGCGTGTCAAGGAGACCGGCATCATTGTTGCGAGAGGGCCATGGACCGACCCGCCAAGCGCGCCACCAGCGCTGACGTTGCCCGCGTCGCTGGTGTTTCCCGGACCACCGTGAGTTTCGTCCTCAACGACAAGCCGGGCCAGACGATCCCGGAGGAGACCAGGCGCCGCGTCCTCGAAGCCGCCCGGAGCCTCGAATACCATCCGCACTCTTCTGCGCGCGCCCTCGCTGCCGGTCGCAGTGAGATCGTCCTGCTCTCCGTTCCGGACATGCCCATCGGCCCGGGTACCAGCCGGTTCATCGAGGAACTCGCTGCCGCGCTGGTAGAGCACGGCCTGACTCTGGTCACCCACTTGTCGGGAGCACGGGGCCGACCGCTGCCGGACGTGTGCGCGGCCGTCAATGCCTCGGCGGTGGTCGGGTTCGAGTCGTTCGACCCCGACACCGTGCGGGCCCTCTACAGCGCGGGTGCCGAGTTCGTGTTCCCGTCCCAGATGGACGACACCCACTCAATGCGGGCAATCGGCCGCATGCAGGCCGCACACCTGATCGGCCGCAGACACCGGCGCATCGGCTACGCGATGCCGGCGAACCGCGGACTGCGCACCATGGCCGAGGACCGTCTGCACGGTGTGACCGCCGCCTGCGCCGAAGCCGGTATCGCCCCACCCGTCGTGGCGAGTACGAACCTGGAGGTGGCCGCCGCATCCCTGGCGGTGACCGAGTGGACGGCTCAATCCGTCACCGCGGTATGCGCTTTCAACGACGAGACAGCGATCGCGGTCCTGGCGGGCATGCGCGAACATGGCCTCGCCGCCCCCGCCGACCTTGCCGTCGTCGGGGTTGACGACGCCCCCACCGCCCGTCTGGCGGCCCCGCCGCTCACCACCGTTTCGTTTGCCCTGCACGAGGTGAGCCGACGCCGGGCCGAAATGATCGTGGCCGGACTGACGGGCCGCGAGCCCGGCTTCACCTCCGAGGCGATCAGTCCGCGCCTCGTGGAGCGTTCATCCACCTGACACGGCGGACGCTGAACGTCTGCGGTCCACCGGCGGACCCGGAAGCCGACGAGGTCCTTCGACCACGCCGTGATCCATTCGTTTCCGCCGGAGGCCCTGGCCGATCGGCCCACCGTGGTGGCATCATGACGACTAACGCGCATTAGCGGGGGTCGGCGTCGCGCCGGAGGATGCTGAACCATGTCGGGCCGACCGCACGCTCCTCGACCTGCAGGAGGCCGGCGGACCTTGCGTCCCCGGGAACCCACCCTCCGAGCAGGAGCCCTGGCGACCGTCCGCCACTCGACATCACGAACGACAGGGGGACGGACACGATGGCCGGAACTTTGTTTGACGACAGCCGATATGTCCGATCCGAGGCCAACCGGATTCTGGCGGCGCCTGCGGGCGGAGCGAGCCGAAGGAGTCCGGCATGCCCGTGAATCCCTTCTTCGGTGAGTACTACGGACGGCTGCGCGAAGCGATGGCGAGCGCCGCCTCGGAGCAGGAAGCCCGAGCGGTGGCGCGGGAGTTCGGCGAACGTCAGAAGTCATGGGCGAGCCCGGACGTCGTGGTGGAGGACATCACCGTCGCAGGTCCGCACGGACCCGTCCCGGCGCGCGCCTACCGTCCCGTCCACGGCCGGGTCACCGTGGCGTTGCTGTGGGCGCACGGAGGCGGCTTCATGGCAGGCGACCTGGACATGCCGGAAGCCCACATGGTCTGCGGAGAACTCGCTCTGCGTGCGGAAGCGTTCGTGGTGTCGGTGGACTACCGGTTGGCGAACGAGTCCGTCCACTATCCCGTGCCGCTCGACGACGTCCACGCGGCCTGGAACTGGCTGTGCGCGGATGGTCTGCCCGACGAAACCGGCCGCGTGCCGACGGCGATCGGCGGCGCCAGTTCAGGCGCGGCACTCGCCCTCGCCACGGCACTCCGCAGCCAGGACGGCGGCCGGCCCGCGGACGCCCTGCTGCTGGCCTACCCGCACGCGCACTTCCCGGTACCGGCGCTGGAGGAGCCGACCGCCGCCGAGCTGAGCACCCAGGACGCCATGGCACGTTTCACACCGGGCCTGCTCGAGTACCTGGTCCGTAACTATGTCGGGCGGATCAGCGACCTGCCGGCCGACGCCCTGCCCGGTGCGGCGCGGCTGGACGGTCTGCCTCCCACGCACATCGTCCTGTCCGAGTACGACGACCTGCGTCCGTCCGGGGAACTACTCAAACGGCAGTTGGACGAGGCCGGCGTGCCGGTCGCCACCTTCCTGGCCGAGGGCATGCTCCACGGGCATCTGAACTTCACCGCGGACCTGCCGCAGATAGAGGAGTCGCTGGACTTCTTCGCTGCTGCGCTCGGCGAGGCGAAGACGCTCCCGTCAAGGCGATAGCCGAACAGCGTGCGCGAGTGCCGGGGTCGGAGAGGTCGGCCTCGGCACTCGCGTTCCAGGTTTCAAGTGACACGCTTTCCTGGCCCTTGTGGTCCCCGTGGATCAGAGGTGGCCGCGGCGAGCGACTTCGCCGAGCCAGGCCAGGCTGGGCTTGGGCTGGCGTTCGAAGGTCTCGCGGTCGACGGCGATGAGGCCGAACGTCGGCTTCCAGTGGCCCCACTCGAAGTTGTCCAAGGCGCTCCAGTGCAGATAGCCGCGGACGTCGATGCCGTCGTCGACGGCCGCGAACAGGTGGCGCAGGGCCTGCGAGGTGTAGGCGATGCGCTGGGTGTCGTCGGCGGTGGCGATGCCGTTCTCGGTGACCAGGATCGGCACGCCGCCGGTCACCTCCCAGGTGTGCCGCAGCGCGATCCCGATCGCGTCGGGACGGTAGGCGTTGCCGGTGAGGGTGTTGTCCGGGGCACTCGGGTGCGGGACGACACCGTTCTGGTCGACGGCCTGACTCGAGTACGACTGCACTCCGATGAAGTCGTCGCCGCGGGCCGCCTCCAGATAGAGGTCCTCTTTGACGTACCGCACCTCACGCAGCTTGGCCTCGTTGCCGGGGGTGGCGGTGAGGGCATGGTTGGCGACCGTCCACCCGGCCTTGGCGTCCGTCTCGCGCTTCAGGATCTCGCGGGCGGCGTGGTGTGCCTCGGCCAACCGCAGCCCGACCTCGGGATCCGGGTCCGGAAGTACCGGGTACCGGCCGTCCGCGACGGTCGGAGTGAGCATCAGCTTGCGCGCCTCGGCCGACCGTACCGGGTCGCTCATCCACACCATGATGGCCAGCATGTTCGGCTCGTTCATGGTGCAGACCCACTCGACGCCGCCGAGGATGCCGGTGACGGCCTGGACGTAGGTCCCGAAGCGTCCGATCGCTTTCGGGCCCAGCCAGCCTTCGTCCTCGGCGAACCAGCGGGGGGCGGTGAAGTGGTGCAGGGTGACGACCGGGGTGAGTCCGAACCCTGCGGCGGTGTCGATCATGCGCCGGTAGTGGGCGAGTGCGGCACGAGAGATCTGGCCCTCGTCCGGCTCGACGCGGGCCCATTCGATCCCGAACCGGTAGCTGGTGAGCCCCGCCTCGGCGAGCAGCCGCATGTCCTCGGCGTAGCGGTGGTAGCTGTCGACGGCGTCGCCGCTGCGTTCCATACCGGGAGTGCGCAGCTCGCGTTGCCACCAGTCGCTGTTGACGTTGTTTCCCTCCACTTGGTGAGGCGCGGTCGCCGCTCCCCAGAGGAAGCCGGGTGTGAGTCGAGTCATCTTCCAGTTCCTTCGTGCTTCGGCGGGTGGTTCAGGACGCGGCGATGCTGGCGTCGACGGTGATCGTCGTGTCGCATCGGATGTCGTCACTGCTGAACCCGGCGAGGACGGTGACGTCACCCGCTTCGATGCCGCGGCGGCCGTCGGGCAGCGTGTAGTGCAGGCGTTCGACAGGAGCCTCCAGGACGACCTGGCGGCTTTCGCCGGCGGCCAGGTCGACCCGCTGGAACTGGATCAGCTGCCGGACCGGGCGGACTACGGACGCGGCCTCGTCCCGCGCGTACAGCTGCATCACCGTCTCGCCGTCGGTCCGGCCGGTGTTGGTCACCCGGACGCGGGCTCGTACCGTCGCGCCGACCAGTTCCACGGCCGGCCCCTCCTCTTCGTCGAGGTCGAGGGCGAACGACGTGTAGGACAGGCCGTGGCCGAACGCGTACAGCGGGCCCTGGCGTTCGAGGTCCCCGTAGCCGTGGCGGGTCCCGGTCGGGTGGCCGTACCCGCTGCCGTGGTGGTGTCCGTGGTGGAGGGGCAGCTGGCCGAGATGCCGGGGGAACGTGCTCGGCAGCTTGCCGCTCGGATTGATCTTCCCGAAGATCGCCGAGGCGATGGCCGGGCCGGCCTCCTCGCCCAGGAGCGGTGCGAGTAGGACGGCGTTGGACAGCCGTGCCACTGGTTCGAGCAGCAGGGGGCGGCCGGAGACGACCACGGTCACCAGCGGCTTTCCGGTCGCGGCGAGCAGCGCGAGGAGTTGTTCCTGGTCTCCGGGCAGTGCCGGCGAGGCTGTCGACTGGCCTTCCCCGGCGGTGTTGGCGCCCACCCATCCGGTGCGTTCGCCGACGACGGCGATGACCAGGTCCGCGTTGTCGACGGCCTGGTGTACCCGTGACGTGTCCAACGCTTCGCCGGAATCGGCGGCGAACCGGCCCAGCGTCACGCATTCGACCGTCGGGTCGAGCCCGTGCAGAGCGTCGAGGACGGTGAGCGCGTCGGGGTGGATCTTCCGGGTCTGGTCTTCGAAGACGGGATCGAGGCCGGGGATCCGGGTCTGGAAGATGTCGGTGAACACGAAGGTCGCCGGATCCACGCCGGGGACCTTGCCTTCTCGTACGGCCCGCATTCCGATCGGCATCTCGACAGCGGCGACCGAGGTGTAGGCGGCGAAGTGGATCCGCAGCTCGTCCGCCGCCGGGCCGACGAGGACGGCGCGGCGCGCGCCGGGTGTCAGCGGCAGGGTCCCGTCGTTGGCGAGCAGCACCAGGCTGCGTTCCGCGATCGACCGCCGGATTCCGGCAGCCTCCTCGGGGTCGGGGAGGGCTGGTGCGTGCGATGACGGCTGCGCGTCCGTGGGACGGCCGATCTCGTTTGGCTCGAGAGCGGTGAGTGTCCGGGGGGTGGAGGACGGGGCCGGGCCGAAGGCGGGAATCAGTCCGACTCGGGCCTTTGTCGTCAGGACTCTGGCGACGGCGGTGTCGACGACGCTCTCGTCGAGACGTCCGCTCTCGACCTCGCCGACGAGCGCCGAGAAGTTCTCGGCGCCGGGCAGTTCGACGTCCAGGCCCGAGGTGAGTGCCTGCCGGGCAGCATCGCCTTCGGTGAGGGCGGTGCGGTAGGCGACGCGCAGGAGGTTCACGGCGGAGTAGTCGCTGACGACCAGGCCGTCGAAACCGAGTTGGCCGCGCAGGAGATCCGTCAGCAGCCAGTGGTTGGCCGCGGCGGGGATGCCGTCGATCTCGTTGTAGGAGTTCATGACGACCGAAAGCCCCGCCTCGCTGATCGCCCGGCGGAACGGCTCGGCGTACTCGTCGGACAGGGCTCGTCTGCCCAGCTGGGTGATCGCGGTGTTGAGGCCGGCCTCCGAAGCGCCGTAGCCCAGGAAGTGCTTGCCGGTCGCCAGGACGCCGTTCTCCTGCTCCGCGCCCTGGATGCCGCGGACGAAGGAGACGGAGAACCGGGCTGCCAGCTCGGGGTCCTCGCCGTAGGTCTCGTGCACGCGGCCCCATCGGGGGTCGCGGTTGATGTCCATGACCGGCGAGAAGAGCAACTGGACGCCGGAGTAGCGCATGTGGGCCGATGTCACCGCCGCGGCCCGTTCGATCAGACCGGGATCCCAGGTCGCGGCCTGCGCCCAGGCGGTGGGGAACTGCGAGCCCGACACATGCAGGAACCCGCTGATGCCCTCGTTGTGGACCAGGGCTCCGATGCCGAACGGCGAGGTCTCCCGGATGGCGTCCTGGATGCTTGCGATGTCCTCACGCAGGCTTTCGGCGTCGTGCCCGAGGAACCACGCCATCGACAGGTGCCCCACACCGTGCGGACGCAGCACGGGGATGAGACCCGGATCAGGGGTGGGGGCCTGCGCGGCGCCGCCGGCGGACCGGACGAAGATCTCCGCCACGCTGAAGCCGGTCAGCTGCGCGATCTTCTGCTCAAGCGTCAGCTTGGAGACGAGCCCCGAGACGGCTTCGGGATCCGGGGAAAGGGCGGACGTGGACATGGTGTTCTCCGATATGGCAGTCACGGTGATTTCGGCTGGAGCGCAGGCCGTGGATGTGGCAGTGAGGCGGATCTGACGGACGTCGGTCCGGAGGAGGACAGGCAGGGCGCTGCCTCTGTACGGCCGTCGGTGTCAGGGCCACGCGGTGAAGCCCTCGTGCCGTACGGACCAGGTGCCGTCGTCGGGGAAACCGGGGCAGTCGGTGCCGGCTCCTTCCCATCCGGCGGTCATAAGGGACACGGCCGAGAGCAGGCCGCCGTTGGCGGGGAGGTAGACGGGCAGGACGCTGCCCATCTGCGGGCTGTGGCCGGTGGGCAGGTACCGGTTCTTCGGGCTGTCCATGAGGAGGGCGTCGACTGCCAGGTCGGGGCGGCCGACTCGGGCCGCGGTCATCGCCATGGCGGGGAAGTCCCAGCCCCAGGCGGAGTCCCACTTCCAGTTGTCGAGGACGTCCAGCAGTGTGGCCTTCATGGTGGGGGCGTCGATGAGCGGAGTGGCGGGTACGACGCCCAGGGCGCACAGCATCGAGGGATGGTCGTCGCGCCGCAGGTAGGGCTCCGTCGCGATCGCCGTGTAGCGGCCTTCGTCCTGGTGCGGTGGGGTCAGGCCGTCTTGGATTCGCTGCCACTGCTTGTGCCGTTCGAGGCCGAGGCGTTCGCGCCAGCGCTGGGCGATCTCCAACCCCCACCACCAGTAGGCCAGTTCGAAGGTGGGGTCCTCGGTGGTCGCGGCGGTGTAGAACTCCTGGGCGGGTACCAACGGTGCGGGCAGGTGGTAGCCGTCGGCCCGGCTCTCGGCGAAGGACGCCATGAACAGGGCGGTCTCCTCGACCAGTTCCGCGTACCGGGCCACCAGCCGCTCGCGCTCCGGCGCGCCGCGTCCCCGGTACAGCAGTTCCAGGAGGTAGAGCGGGTGCGGGTGCTGCCAGATCAGCAGCGCTCCGATGTCGCTGGGGCTCTCCCGGCCGTCAGGGCCGACGTGTTTGGGCCAGCGGGCACCTTCGTAGTGCTGTCGCCGCGCGGTGTCGCATGCCGTGTCAAGGATGGACTGGTACCAGTCGAGACTGCGTTCGAGCAGTTCGGGCCGTCCCCAGGCGGGGAAGTGCGCGGCGTGCCACCAGTGCATCTCCAAGTGGAACTTGCCCTGCCAGGAGTTGGTGATCAGTCCGGTCTCCTGCGGGGGCAGGGTGCCCGAGCAGTTCACCGCGGTCAGGTACTGGGAGAGGACCACGCGGCGTTCCAGTTCCGCGGCCCGCGGATCGGTGCTGCCCGCGAAGTCGACGGCCGCACCCGTGGTCCAGAAGTCGCGCCACCACACCGCCGCCGCGTGTGTGATCGCTTCGAAGCCAGCGGGCCCGAGCTCAGGCTCCGCCTCGGGGGAGAAGGCTGCCGCGATCTCCAACACGGCGCCGGGGGCGGTCAGTTCGAGCGCGTGCGGTTCGTCCGTCGCCGCGAGAGTGCCCTGTGACCAGTCCAGACAGACTGTGTACGTGGTGTCGTCGAGCACCCGGCGGATGCGGCAGCTGCGCTCGCCGAACAGCTCGGATGTGGTGGTGTGCCGGTCGGCTGCCGACCAGTCGGAGGCATTGAAGAAGCTGTCGCTGGCGTAGGGAAACCGCACGGCGACAGCTGCCAGGCCGTCGGCGAGCAGCTCGGACTCGATGCGGAAGGCGACCCGCGCGTGGCGAGGATCGGCGACGGTGGTGACTCGCACCTCCGCCCCGGCGTACTCGAAGACGCTGGTGAGCATCCCCGGCCACAGGTCGAGCCGCTGGCGCGGGTTGCCCAGCGCAGCCGGGTCACTCTCCGCCGCCGCGCTCGTGCCGGGCCGTAGTACGAGACCGATGCGGCCCAGGTCGAGCCGCTGCGGGTTCGTGTGGAGCCAGGTTCCGGCGCGGTACTCCTCGGCGACCTGCCCGCCGAACATCGCGGCCATGTCGAACTTGTCCGGGTACTCCACGGGCCCACGGACCGTCTCGTAGCTGGACATCGCGTCCGAGAGCACGAAGCCGTCGGGGTTGGGCATTGAGTGCCAGCCCCAGGTCGACATCGTCGTGGTGTTCACGGCGAGCCGCCGCTGGGCCTGCGCGGCTCCCTGGTCGTGGAAGGCGGTGAAGGTCTGCATGCCGGTGATGTCGGCGGTGAAGGCGAAGTCGCCGTTGCCGACCGTCAGCGGGCAGGATGCGTCGGCCTCGGCCAGCTCGACGGTGTGCCGACGTACTATGGATTCCCGGTCAATCATGGTCACCTCGGTCGGTATGCGTCGATCAGTGGCTGTTATGGCGACGGAGGAAGCCCACCGTGGCGTCCCAACCGGGCGTGACGGTGGCGGCAGTGGTGGTACAGGGCCCAGGAGCCGCTCGCGCTGTGGTTGCTCTCCACCTGGTGGATCCCGGTCGCCGAACCCTGGAGAAATCGGTCGGGAAAGACCACCGGACACTCCTTCGCGTCCGGGGCGGCAGTTGAAGCTCCACACCACACGCGTACCAGCCAGGGGCTCAACGACGACAACACGGCCGGTGCCCCGCTGCCCTGCCGGGAGGGAACGGCGAGTTGGTCCTCGTGGTCGAGAGCGTTCCCGATCTGCTCCCAGCGCAGGAGGTCCCGGCGTGGAAGGCGGGGCACGCCCGGGAGGTACTCGACCGACGAGGTGACGAGGGAGAAGTCCTCGCCCGCACGGCAGATCGAGGGGTCGGGGGGGAAATCTGGAGAGGACGGGATGGTGGCTCATCGCATCACCTTCGTCACATGAGCGCTTGGTGGCCGGCGGCCTCCTTGACGGTGACGACGGCATCGACCGGTGCGCAGTCCGGGGCGCCGGCGGTGAGGCGGATCTCGCCTGTGCCCGTCGGGTGGATGACGGCGAGGAGTCGGCCCTCGTACGTATGCCGCTCCTTGGCGTCGAAGCGCTCCTCGGTCGCGGGTACGGCGCTTCCGAAGCCGATCAGCGTGCCCGCGCCGGAGACTTCGAGGCTCACCAGGCGGTCGGCCGCAGGGTGCAGGGTGCCGTGGGCGTCCGTCAGGGTGAAGGTGACGTAGGCAAGGTCGCCGCCGGACGCGGTGACGACCCGCCGGTCGGCCTCGGCGCGGAGTTCCACCGGGCCGGTCGCGGAACGCAGGGTGGTACGGCCGGTTTCGGCGCCGTCCCGGTAGGCGATTGCGAGAAGTTCGCCGGGCTCGTACGCCGTGTCGAACTCGGTGCGAAAACGGTGGTCCTCTCCCACCGGTTGCCGCCCCAACGAGCGTCCGTTGACGAGGAGTTCCACCTCGTCCGCGTCGCCGTAGACCTCGATGGTGATCGGCGAGCCCTCGAAGCCGGGCCAGGTCCAGCTGGAGATCGAGTCGCTCCAGGCCCAAGGGGTGCCGGCGAAGGTCTTCCCTTGGTGCTGAGGCCGTTTGACCGCCAGGTAGGGCCGGGTGCGCAGGCCGAAGACGATCTCGCGGTAGTAGGAGGCGGGCCGCCGGTGGCCGGTGATGTCTATGTCACCGCTCTCCGCCAGCAGGTGCGGGTACGGCGCGGCGAAAGAGGCCCGTGGGGCGTCGGGGGTGAGGTACTGTGGCCGGCCGATGCCGACCTCGCCGAGGTAGTCCCAGCCGGTCCAGGCGAAGTCGCCGATGACATGGCCGTGTTGCTTGACGAGTCGCCAGATCCCGTCGATCCGTGTGGTGAAGGACTCCGTACCGAGGATGATCCTGTTCGGGAACAGCTCCCGGTCGGGTGCGTACCGGGCCTCCATGTAGTTCATGCCGGCGACGTCCAGCACGGCGAAGGACTCCGCCGTACGGCGCGTCACCAGTTCCGAGGCGCCGATCGCGTTCATCCCCTGCGCGGGGTCGGCCATGAGGGTGTTGATGCCGGCGCCCTCGTTGACCGTCTCAGCCGCCTGCTTCCGCAGGGAGGCCAGGTCGGCCATGACGGCCAGCATCCCGTTGATCCCGTTGGTGACGTAGCGGGTGTGGTCCAGCGAGCGGACTTTTTCGGCGAGTTCGCGCCCCCATGCGGCGCCGGAGGGCGAGCCGGTCTCGGGGATTTCGTTGCCGATCGAGTACATGATGACGCTGGGGTGGTTGAAGTCCTTGGCGACCATCGCCTCGATGTCGCGCTCCCACCATTCGGGGAAGTTCAGGCTGTAGTCGAACTCGTTCTTGCCCGAGGTCCACATGTCGAATGCCTCGTCCACGACCAGCATGCCGAGGCGGTCGCAGGCGTTCAGCATCGCCTTGCTCATGGGGTTGTGGGACATGCGGATCGCGTTGAACCCGGCGTCCTTGAGGAGTTCGACCCGGCGTTCCTCAGCACGGGCGAACGTCGCCGCGCCCAGGACCCCGTTGTCGTGGTGGACGCAGGCGCCGCGCAGCTTGACGATCTCGCCGTTGACGCGCAGACCGTGGCTGGGGTCGAGGCGCAGCGAACGGATGCCGAAGGTGACGATCTCGGTGTCCACGTCGCCGTCGCTGTCCGTCAGGGTCACGCCGGCGGCGTAGAGGGAGGGTGAGTCCGGGCTCCACAGTGACGGATCGTCGACGAAGAGGCGCTGACGGCAGACGGCGGGCTCGCCGGGCAGCACCGTGATCCGTGAGTCATCGCTCGCGACCACCGTCCCGGCACCGTCGCGGATCTCGGTGCGGACGTCGACGGCCCGGATCGCGATCGAGTCGTTCTCGACCCTGGTCACGACCTCGGCCACGGCCAACTCCCGGTCGATGTCGGGGGTGGTGACGTGGACGCCGTCGGGCGAGATCCGGACTAGGCCGCCGACGAGCATCCAGGTGTCTCGGTAGATCCCCGCTCCGGTGTACCAGCGGGAGTCCCGGTGGCTGCGGGCCTCGACCCGGATCTCGTTGTCCTCACCGAAGCGCAGGAAGCGATCGGCGTCGATGAGGAACTGCGAGTAGCCGTAGGGGCGCTGGCCGGCGTAGGCGCCGTTGATGTGGACGGTCGCGTCTCGGTAGACACCCTCGAACTCCAGGATGATCCGCTTGCCCCGATACTCCTCGGGCACGTGGAAGGCCTTGCGGTACTCGAAGGTGCCACCGGGGTAATAGGCGCCGGCACCGCTCTCCGTACCGGCATCGCCGCCTGATGCGGCACGCTCCTGCCCGATCATCGCGTCGTGGGGAACGGTCACCGATTGGAACGAAAACGAATGGCCTCCCAACTCGGCGAAGGGATTCACCTTCGGCCTGGACTGCCAGTCGTCGTTGAAGGAAACGCGGATCAAAGGAACTTCCCTACTTCGAGAGTCAGTTCTGCCGGGGGCGGCTCAGGCAGGGCGGAGCTGCCCCCGGCAGCCAGGTCAAATGGCCGCTTGGCCGACTTCGACCTCGTCGAGCTTCTTGGTCCTCGGGATCAGCAGCACCAGCAGGGTCCCGGCCGCACAGCAACCGGCCACCAGCCAGAACCCGTTGCTGAAGCCCGAGTCCCTGTAGAACTGCGTGCCTTTCAGAACTTCGCCGTTTCTGGCCATGAGCACGAAGACGAGCTGGGAGATGACGACCTGCGCGATGCCCTGCACCATGCTCTGGGCGCCGTTGCCCAAGGCCTGCTCTTCGGGGGAGACGGCCGCGATGATCAGGATCGGGACGCTGGAGACCACCATGCCCATCCCGACTCCGCTGACCAGGCCCCAGGCCACGATGTGACCCGCTGTGTCGTGCCACTGGGCCGCGATCCCGTACCCGACCGTGGCGAGGACTCCGCCGGCGCCCAGCAAAATCCGCGGGTCGACCCGGCGTGCCAGGACTCCGGTCGCGACAGCCGACAGGATGACCGCGACGCTGATCGGAGCGGTGACCACGGCGTTGTGTGTCGCCGACCAGCCCAGGCCGTCGGAGATGGAGGGGATCTTCGGCATGAGCGCGAGGAGCTGCATCACGACGCCCACGGAGTACAGCGCGCCTGCGGACAGCCCGGTGGCAAGCAGAACCGTCCATACCTGGCGTCGGGCCAGCAGTGCCATCGGGAACAGCGGGTTGGCGATCCGGGTCTGGGTGAATCCGAAGACGATCAGCGCCACCAGGGCCCCGACGAGGTAGGCGAGGAACTTACCGCTGGTCCAGCCCCACTCCGAGCCCTTTCCGACTCCGTAGGCGATCGCGGTGAGCGCGCCGCCCAGCAGGATCCCACCCAGCCAGTCCATCCGGACACGCGCCTCGCGCACCGGGCTTTCGGGCAGGAAGGCCAGCAGGATCACCAGGC
This sequence comes from Streptomyces sp. NBC_01314, assembly GCF_041435215.1. Lineage (NCBI taxonomy): Bacteria > Bacillati > Actinomycetota > Actinomycetes > Kitasatosporales > Streptomycetaceae > Streptomyces > Streptomyces sp. NBC_01314. Next base: position 342,941 of record NZ_CP108394.1, read on the forward strand.
TGAACGCGGTGGCGGCCACCATGAACCACAGCGCGCCGCGGAAACCCCAGGTGTCGATGAGCCATCCCGAAAGGAACGGGCCTCCCATGCCGACCATACCGACACTGCCCGCGAGCAGTGCGCTCGCCGGCCCGACCAGCGGACGCGGGAACACATCGCGCGCCGCCGCGTAGGCCACGGCTGCGGCCGCCCCGTAGATACCCGCGATGCCCCGCCCGACGAGCAGGATGTCGTAGCTCGTCGCGGAGGCGGCGATGAGATCGCCGACCAGACCGAGCGCGGTGACGATGACGATGACGCGCTTCTTGCCGTAGATCCCGGCAGCTTTGACCACGAAAGGCAGCATGAAGGTTCCGACCAGGGCGCCGGCGAGAGTGAACCAGGCGAGCTGGGTGGTGTGAAAGTGGATCGCGACCTCTGCCTGCGCGTTGCCACTCAGCAGGCCGACGATCGGGTTCAGCGCGACGGCCAGAAGCAGCGCGAACAGTACGAGCGCGTGACGCGCACTGAAACCGGTCGCTTCCTCTACGGGGGGTGGGGAGATCGTGTTGTCCAGCACGGCGGCCTTTCCTGCGTGTGAGCGGGAGGGGTGGTTGCGGGTGCTGCGTCGTCGAACGTTCGGAAGAGGGCTGAGTCAGTCGAGCTCCTCGACGCGCTCCTCGTGATGGCAGCCGAGGCGGACATGTCTCTGTTGCAGGGAATCGCTGGCAGTACGCCACGTCAGTGACGTCACTGACGCGCGTTAGTGACGCGCGTTAGCAACCTAGGTCACCGACGGAGGAGCAACAAGCAGTCGGTTCGTAACGTTCAGGTAACAGGTGACCTTGATCTCTGTCGCGGCCTGCGGGCCTCTCTGGCGACGTCGGAGGCCGGCACCGCCGCCGGGCAGGCGCCAGGGCAAAGGGGCCCGGGTTCGCTGGGCAAGGAGAGTCACGAACCGATGCGCCGAACGGCGCTTCGCAGGCACCAGCGCTACCGATCTTGGAACCGGTGCAAGCTCTCTTTCCGGTCAGGCTGAGCCCTGGGCGAGTCGACTACCGGAGAACTCGCGGCTGCGGGCTCGACCAGGTGATGTCCCCCCGAGCGAGACTCTGCCGGTGTCACGCCATACGCGCGGCGGAAGGCCCGGGTGACGGTGTCGGTGAGACCGCACAGCACCGCGACCGCGGCTATGCCGAACTCGCGGCGGAGCGGGCCGCCAAGCGACATTTGCGCCTGCTCCAGCCGCTGCTCACGAACGGATGCGGCCGGCGAGGTGCCGAGATCGAGGAAGAGCGATGTCACGTAGCGCGCCGATATGCGGTGCTGCTCAGCGATCGCTCCCGGTCCGATCCGTGGACCGACGAGGTTCTCCCGGACGAATTCGCGCATCAGCCGCAGCAGTACCTCTCGGCCCGCCGACGGTGGGGCCGCGGCCAGCAACTCGCCTGCGGTTGGGCGAGTTCGGCGCGCTGGAAGGGGTTGTGGAATTCGCCCTCCACCTCGGCGAGCTCCTTCAGGACCGGCGAGCATGCGCACGGTGGGAAGCGTCGCAGGCAGGGGGCGTCCACACATCTCACTGGCATCGCCGACCAGTGCCGCACCTCCTCGTGGGACACCTTCAGAACGGTCCGGCCAATGGGAGCGGGCGGTACGGGATCGAGGCGTCCCACCACCGCCTCCAGGCCATCCAGCGAGGTCCACCCGGTAACAGGTCAGCCTCCTGACCCGCTGCCTCGCGGCCGAACACAATTCGGCGTTGTCCCGTGAGGCGAGGTCTACGTGTGGCCGTGCCTTGCCCGCAGTGGTGGTGTCAGGGATGCGGCCAGGGCTGATTCAAAGTCTTGGGGGTCATGGAAACGTGCAGGTCGCGGAGGTGCGACGATCCGGCGGAAGTCCGTCACGAACACAACGAAGCTCCGGTTGACGGGGTGACCTTCCCAAGTCGCCCTGCCCGTCCGGAGCTTCGATGTGCCGCCAGTCTGCCACTGTCTGCCTGACCAAGTCGCCCACCGCCGCCCAGCGAGGCGTGAAGGGTGTCGCCGAACGACTGGCCGTTCTTCGCGATCCGCGAGATCGGCGGGGACGACGCCATTCGCTGGCATCGGTCCTGCTCACCGCCTGCTGCGCGGTGCTGGCCGGGGCTCGCTCCTATCTGGCCGTGGGCCAGTGGGCCCGCCACGCGCCCCTGGACGCACTGGCCCGCCTCGGCGTGCGCGCCACCGGCCCACTGGGCGTGCGCCGCGCACCGTCCAGCTCAACCATCCGCCGTCTGCTGACTCTCGTATGTCCCGGCGGGCTTGCCGACCTACTCGGATGCGACCCCACGGGCAGCCGGCACCTGGCCATGGACGGCAAGACCGCCCGCGGCTCGCGCACGGACACCGGCCCGGCCGCCCACCTGCTCTCCGCCGTCCTGGAAGGCGGACGCACCGTCAGCCAGCTGCGGGTGCCGGACAAGACCACCGAGGTCACCGGCTTCACGAAGCTGCTGTCCCCGTTCGACCTGACCGGTGTCGTGGTGACCGCCGACGCCCTGCACACCCACCGTGACCACGCCAGGTGGCTGGTCGAAGCGAAGAGGGCGCACTACCTGCTCGTGGTCAAGCGGAACCAGCCGACGCTGCACAACGCGTTGCGTTCGCTGCCGTGGAAGGAGGTGACCGCCCGCCGCTACGACCGCGAGGCGGGGCACGGGCGACGTGAGACCCGCTCGGTGCGCACCCTCACCGTCACCAGTCTCGGGCTGGACTTCCCGCACGTGGCGCAGGCCGCGAAGATCCACCGGCATCGCACCGACCTCAAAACCGGCAAGATCACCCGTGAGACCGTCTACGCCATCACCGACCTGACGGCGCGTGCGGCATCTCCCCAGGCCATCGGCCAACTCGCCCGCGCGCAATGGGGCATCGAGGCCGTGCACCACGTAAGAGACACCACGTTCGGCGAGGACGCCTCGAAGATCCGCACCGGCCACGGACCGGAGAACATGGCCACCCTGCGCAGCTTCGCGATCAGCACCCTACACACCGCTGGGCACCACAGCATCGCCGCCGGCCTGCGCGAGCTCTCCTACACGCCCTTCACCCGCCCACTGGACCTGATCGGACTACCTTGACCAGCAACACCACATGATCACCAGGACTTTGAATCAGCCCTGCGTCGGTGCCGAGTAGGGCACCACCCGCTCCAGCCGGTTCTTCGTCGTTTCCGCCCGTATCCGCAGCGTGCGGTGGGCCGGATCGACGTCATCGGTCCGCAGCGAGCACAGTTCCTCACGGCGCAGGGCGGCGTCGTAGGCCAGGGCGAGCATCACGCGGTTGCGTACCGGCTCGTGCTTGGCGACCTCCAGGACACTCAGCCACTGCTGTTCTCCGGGAATCCACGGCAGCTTCGTCAGTCGGGGCACCAGACCGCGCTGCTGACCGCCGCTGCGTCGGCCGGGGGTGTACCGACCGCGGCCGACGGGGTTGGAATCCCGTAGCCCCTCTTCCATGACGAAGTCGTAGAACAGACGGACCGGTACCAGCCGCTGCTGGATCGTCGCGTTCGCCAGTCCCGCCCCCGAGTCGATCGAGATCACGTTCGCACCCCGGCGATGCGGCCGCGAGCTCAACTCCCGTACGTAGACGGCGATATGGGCGCGGTTCGCGGCGACCGGGTCGACGCTCTCCCGCTCGCACATCAGCAGGTACTCGGCCAGTCCCCGGCCGTAGGCATCGATCGTGCGTGGCGCACGTCCGAGATCCGTCCAGACCGTCAGCCAGGCCGCCGCCTGCTCGTGCCGGCCGAGCACCGGCCACTTCTCCGTGAGCACCGTCGTGCCGCTCAAGTCATCTCCCAAGTCCGTGGTTGTGCCGGGGAGACATGATCACCCCGGCAGATTCCACGTAACTTTTAAGAAGATCAAAAGGCAGCTCTACGGACGAGCCGGATTCGAACTACCGGTAGTTCGTTAAATCCGGCGGTGGCGTGGGTTGACGACGGGTCGAGTTGGTCGTAGGCCGGTCATAGGAGCCAACTGCCTTGCCGGAGGCTAAAGATGACTGCCCGCCGTCCGTGTCCGCCTGCGCCGGGGCCGCTGGAGGACTACGCGGCCCAGTTCGACGACCTCTTCTTCAGCCTGGCCCAGCGGCGAGGATTTCGCGAGTATCTGACCGGGCTGCTGGCGCCGCGAGAGCGGAACAAGACGATCACCTGCCTGGCCGGGGCGGAGCCAGTGGCCGGTGCGGGGAAGCCAGGGGTACAGCGGCTGCAGTTCTTCCTGTCCGAGTCGCCCTGGGAGGCCGAACAGATCAACGACCGGAGGCTTGAACTGCTGCGCAAGGAACCGGCGACCGCTCCGCACGACGGCGGGATCATCGTGATCGACGACTCCGGGGACCGCAAGGCCGGCACCGCGACCGCGAATGTGGGCCGGCAGTGGCTGGGCCGGTACGGCAAGACCGACAACGGCATCGTCACGGTGACCACGGTATGGACCGACGGCCGCGTCTACTACCCGCTGCACACGCACCCCTACACCCCTGCCCACCACTTCCCCCGCGGCCGGTCCGACCCGGCCTTCCGCACGAAACCGCAGCTGGCCGCCGCCCTCGCGGCCCGCGGGAAGGAGGCGGGCTTTTCCTGCCGGGCGGTGGTCGCCGACTGCGCCTACTCCGTCAGCGACGACTGGTATCTCGCACTGCGCGAGGCCGGCCTGGCCTACGTGGTCGCGCTCAAGCCGCACCGCGGCACCTGGGCCCCGGCCGACCAGCCGCACACCCCCATCGAGGCCGCGCACGCCCTGACCTGGCGCGATGCCAGACATCCAGGCGACTGGACGCCCGTGGAGCGTCACTTCCGCGACGGGCACACCGAGACTTGGTGGGCCGCCGATGCCCGACTGGGCGGCTACGGTCCCGACTCGCCCTGCCGTCTGGTCGTGGCCACCACCGACCCGGCCGCCCTGCCGGAGAAGGCCACCTGGTATCTGGCCACCAACCTGCCCCACCCCGACGCACCCCACCACGCCGCCGGCCCGCACCCGCCCGCCGACCTCGCCGAGATCGTCCGACTCTACGGACTGCGGCCCTGGATCGAGCAGAGCTACAAGCAGATCAAGGACGAACTCGGCTGGGCCGACTTCCAAGTCCGCTCCGACCGCGCCATCCGCCGCCACCAGACCCTGGTCAACTGCGCCTTCTCCTTCTGCTGGGACCAGTGGTTCACCCCACCCGGACCCCTGGATGCCACCGCGCCGGACCCCTGCCCCGACGAGGGGCCAGAGAGGGGGACCAACCGAACCCCACCCACCCCAACTGCCCTGCTGGCCCAAGGCATTACGTTCGGTCCGCTCCTGGCTCACCCCCGCCATCACCCTCACCCGATGGTGGCAAGCATGGACGGACACGGACCCACCCCCCGACCTCCAGGCCCTAATCGACGCGGTCACCACCGGACACGGTATTGATCTCTATCTCCGGATTTAACGAACTACCGCTACTCAGGTTGAACTCGTAGAGCCTGTGGGGTCGTGACGGTTCGTGATCCCTGCGGTACGACGGGATCGTGAGGTATGCGCAGAGGGGCGGGTATACGCCCGTCGAGCAGGAGAAGCGGGAACTGTTGAGGCTGGAGGCGGCCGAGCGGTTCGGGCGCGGTGATGAGGCCACGGTGATCGCGGCCGACCTGCGGGTCACGGAGCGCACGGTGCGGCGGTGGCGCAAGGTGTGGCGCGAGGGCGGGGTCGCGGCGCTGAAGTCGAAGGGGCCCGTGTCGCGGGAGCGGCTGTCGGTGCGGGAGTGGGACCGGCTGGAGGCGGAGCTGAAGCGGGGGCCTCTGGCCCACGGCTTCAGCGATGACCAGCGGTGGACGCTGGGCCGGATCAAGACCCTGATTGGCAGGCTGTTCCACAAGGGCTACACGATCCAGGGGGTGGCCAAACTGCTGAAACGGCACGGCTGGTCCTGCCAGGTCCCGGTGCGCCACGCGATCGAGCGCGACGAGGAAGCCATCGAGATGTGGAAGGACGAGGTGTGGCCGGAGTTAAAAGGACAGCGGCGGACCTGGGCGCCTACATCTGTTTCGAGGACGAGGCGGGCCAGGGGCTGAGGCCGCCGAAAGGCCGTACCTGGGCACCGCGCGGAGCACGCCCGGTGGTGCGGGTGCGGGGCCGGGGGAACGGCCGGGTCAACATCGCCGGCGCCGTCTGCTACCGGCCCGGCAGCCGCCCGCACTTCTTCTACCGGTTGCACGTCTACCACGGCCGCAAGGGTGAGCCGAAGACGTTCGCCTGGCACGAGTACCGTGACCTGATCATCACCGCCCACCAGCAGCTCAACGCCCCCCTGGTGTGGTGCTGGGACAACCTCAACGTCCACCTTGCCAAGGATCTCGCTGCCTTCGCCGAGGAACACGCGGACTGGTTACGGATCTTCCAGATGCCGTCCTACGCACCGGAGTTGAACCCCGCCGAAGGCGTGTGGTCGCTCCTCAAGCGCGCCATCGCCAACTTCGTCGCCCCCGACCTCAGCGGCCTCGTCCGCATCGTCAAACGCAAGCTGAAGAAGATCCAGTTCAGACCCCACCTGATCGACGGCTGCCTCGCCGGGACCGGACTGATCATCGAACCTTGGTGATCGCTCAGGCAGACACTACGAGTTCAACCTGAGTAGTCACGGAGCGTACGCGGTAGGTCCGGGACCACGAAACTCTGTCCGAACATTCCGAGACGATGGTCACCGCTCGCAGCAGTTGGTGTGCTGACCCTTCACCGGAGGTGTTCTTACTCAGGCTGAACTCGCAGCGTCGTCTTGGGTGGTGACGGCTCATGATCCTCGCGCTATTGCTGGATCATGAGGTATGCGGCAGCGGGCGGGTACACGCCCGAGGAACAGGCCCGTCGGGAACGGTTGCGGCTGGAGGTCGCCGAGCGGTTCGCGGCGGGTGAGTCGAGTGCGCGGATCGCGCGGGAGTTGCGGGTCACGAAGCGCTCGGTGGAGCGCTGGCGGGCGGCGTGGAAGCAGGGTGGAGCGGCGGCGCTGTACTCGGCGGGACCCGTGGCGCGGGAGCGGCTGAGCGAGCGGCAGTGGGAGAAGGTGGCTGCTCTGCTGGACGCCGGGCCCGGCGTGTGCGGCTTCGAGGACGATCAGCGCTGGACGCTGGCGCGGGTCGCCGACCTGATCGGCCGGACCTGCCATGTCAACTACACCCTGACCGGGGTGAGCAAGCTGCTTGACCGGCACGGTTACTCCTGGCAGGTCCCGGTGCGCCGCTCGGCGGCACGCGACGAGGAGGAGATCACACGCTGGCGGGAGGAGACCTGGCCCGAGGTGGAACCACCGCCGGCGAGCTCGGCGCCTACATCTGCTTCGCCGACGAGTCGGGGCAGGGGCTGAGCCCGCCGCGAGGCCGGACCTGGGCCAGGCGCGGGGCTCGCCCGCAGGTCACAGTGCACGTACGCAAGCGCGGGCGGGTCAACGCGCTCGGTGCGGCCTGCTACCGCCCCGGCGGCCACCGGCCGCGCTTCGCCTACCGGTTACACACCTGGCACGGCCGCAAGAACGAGAGCAAGAGCTTCACCCTGGACGAGTACCGCGCCTTCCTGACTGCGCTCCATCATCAACTGCACACCCCCGTCGTGCTGGTGTGGGACAACGTCTCCACGCACAAGACGCCGGAGTTCACCGCGTGGGCAGCGCGGCAGAAGTGGCTTCGGGTGTTCCACCTCCCCAGATACGCACCCGAGCTGAACGCCGTCGAGTGGATCTGGTCCTGGCTCAAACGAGGCATCGTCAACTTCCTGCTCGCCGGTATCGACGACCTCGAAGCGCTCGTCCGCAGTCGACTCAAGCAGATCCAGTACCGGCCCGACGCGATCACCGGCTGCCTCGCCGACACCGGACTGATCACGAAGCCGCCATGATCCATCACAGCGACGCTACGGGTTCAACCTGAGTAGTTCCACGCCTCGCGGGCAGTGTCATTGACGATCAGTTCGGTCATCTTGAGTAGACGGCGGAAACTGTCGAACCCTGCGAAATGTACCTGCGGATACCCGAGCCTGGCGACGTGTCGGCGTAGTTCAGGAAGATTTGTGACGAGGATGTCCCGGCGGTCGGTGTCAAGCTCGCCTTTGTTCGCGAGATACGTCGAGATGCAGCCAGCGAGCCACGTGTCCAGCTCGGCCAGGTCACCCTTGTCGACGGAGGGGACGTCGGGAAACGGCGCCCGAGCGTGCACGGCCCAGAGCCGGTCGACCTCGCTCAGCATCGCCTGCTTCGCCTGCGGGCCGGGCCATCTCCAACCGTGCAGGTAGCGCGTTTCCTCCTGTCGGGGAGTCCTTCGGTGCATGGCCTTCTCGCTGCGGCGCCGGTTTGCGAATGACTCCATTTCCGTCAGCCACACCGCCCGGCTTGCCTCCAACATCTCCAGCGCACGCAGCAGTGCGGCCTCGTCATTCCTCACGTCGCCCGCAGTCCTCAGGTGCGCCCATGTCCCGTCGAATCCGAGCGGGTGATAACAGCCTGCAGCATCCCTGAGGGCTCGGTGGCGCCGCACGAAGGGAACATCGCGGTCGCGGACACGTCTGGCATAAACACGGAAGCTCACGCCTCGATCATCTCGCAGTTGCAGAATGCACGTTCGGAGAGGGGTTCTCAAGGCGAGCGACGTGGCTTCTCGGCTCTGGCGCAGTTCCTGAGAGAGGGCCGGAGAAGCTATTGAAGCAGGATCATCTTGCGGAGTACTCAGGTTGAACTCGTAGTGTCTGCCTGAGCGATCACCAAGGTTCGATGATCAGTCCGGTCCCGGCGAGGCAGCCGTCGATCAGGTGGGGTCTGAACTGGATCTTCTTCAGCTTGCGTTTGACGATGCGGACGAGGCCGCTGAGGTCGGGGGCGACGAAGTTGGCGATGGCGCGCTTGAGGAGCGACCACACGCCTTCGGCGGGGTTCAACTCCGGTGCGTAGGACGGCATCTGGAAGATCCGTAACCAGTCCGCGTGTTCCTCGGCGAAGGCAGCGAGATCCTTGGCAAGGTGGACGTTGAGGTTGTCCCAGCACCACACCAGGGGGGCGTTGAGCTGCTGGTGGGCGGTGATGATCAGGTCACGGTACTCGTGCCAGGCGAACGTCTTCGGCTCACCCTTGCGGCCGTGGTAGACGTGCAACCGGTAGAAGAAGTGCGGGCGGCTGCCGGGCCGGTAGCAGACGGCGCCGGCGATGTTGACCCGGCCGTTCCCCCGGCCCCGCACCCGCACCACCGGGCGTGCTCCGCGCGGTGCCCACTCAGGTTGAACCCGTAGCGTCGCTGTGATGGATCATGGCGGCTTCGTGATCAGTCCGGTGTCGGCGAGGCAGCCGGTGATCGCGTCGGGCCGGTACTGGATCTGCTTGAGTCGACTGCGGACGAGCGCTTCGAGGTCGTCGATACCGGCGAGCAGGAAGTTGACGATGCCTCGTTTGAGCCAGGACCAGATCCACTCGACGGCGTTCAGCTCGGGTGCGTATCTGGGGAGGTGGAACACCCGAAGCCACTTCTGCCGCGCTGCCCACGCGGTGAACTCCGGCGTCTTGTGCGTGGAGACGTTGTCCCACACCAGCACGACGGGGGTGTGCAGTTGATGATGGAGCGCAGTCAGGAAGGCGCGGTACTCGTCCAGGGTGAAGCTCTTGCTCTCGTTCTTGCGGCCGTGCCAGGTGTGTAACCGGTAGGCGAAGCGCGGCCGGTGGCCGCCGGGGCGGTAGCAGGCCGCACCGAGCGCGTTGACCCGCCCGCGCTTGCGTACGTGCACTGTGACCTGCGGGCGAGCCCCGCGCCTGGCCCAGGTCCGGCCTCGCGGCGGGCTCAGCCCCTGCCCCGACTCGTCGGCGAAGCAGATGTAGGCGCCGAGCTCGCCGGCGGTGGTTCCACCTCGGGCCAGGTCTCCTCCCGCCAGCGTGTGATCTCCTCCTCGTCGCGTGCCGCCGAGCGGCGCACCGGGACCTGCCAGGAGTAACCGTGCCGGTCAAGCAGCTTGCTCACCCCGGTCAGGGTGTAGTTGACATGGCAGGTCCGGCCGATCAGGTCGGCGACCCGCGCCAGCGTCCAGCGCTGATCGTCCTCGAAGCCGCACACGCCGGGCCCGGCGTCCAGCAGAGCAGCCACCTTCTCCCACTGCCGCTCGCTCAGCCGCTCCCGCGCCACGGGTCCCGCCGAGTACAGCGCCGCCGCTCCACCCTGCTTCCACGCCGCCCGCCAGCGCTCCACCGAGCGCTTCGTGACCCGCAACTCCCGCGCGATCCGCGCACTCGACTCACCCGCCGCGAACCGCTCGGCGACCTCCAGCCGCAACCGTTCCCGACGGGCCTGTTCCTCGGGCGTGTACCCGCCCGCTGCCGCATACCTCATGATCCAGCAATAGCGCGAGGATCATGAGCCGTCACCGCCCAAGACGACGCTGCGAGTTCAGCCTGAGCAGGTACGGCCTTTCGGCGGCCTCAGCCCCTGGCCCGCCTCGTCCTCGAAACAGATGTAGGCGCCCAGGTCCGCCGCTGTCCTTTTAACTCCGGCCACACCTCGTCCTTCCACATCTCGATGGCTTCCTCGTCGCGCTCGATCGCGTGGCGCACCGGGACCTGGCAGGACCAGCCGTGCCGTTTCAGCAGTTTGGCCACCCCCTGGATCGTGTAGCCCTTGTGGAACAGCCTGCCAATCAGGGTCTTGATCCGGCCCAGCGTCCACCGCTGGTCATCGCTGAAGCCGTGGGCCAGAGGCCCCCGCTTCAGCTCCGCCTCCAGCCGGTCCCACTCCCGCACCGACAGCCGCTCCCGCGACACGGGCCCCTTCGACTTCAGCGCCGCGACCCCGCCCTCGCGCCACACCTTGCGCCACCGCCGCACCGTGCGCTCCGTGACCCGCAGGTCGGCCGCGATCACCGTGGCCTCATCACCGCGCCCGAACCGCTCGGCCGCCTCCAGCCTCAACAGTTCCCGCTTCTCCTGCTCGACGGGCGTATACCCGCCCCTCTGCGTGACGGCGGCCGTGGCAAAGTCCAGATGTGCGGCCAGCCGAGTCCAGGCTGATGGCCACCGGAATTCCAGGTGGATGGCCGTCTGACCAGTGGTGTTCCTGATCACTTCCTTAACTGGAGGAGACCCCTCCGACCGTTTGCTGGTGTTTGCGCGCATCAGCTACCGGCCGGAGAGGTCCTGTGACGAAGTCTGACACGGAGATTATGGAAATCCTTGAGGCGTACGACCTGACCGGGACGGTCTGGTCGGCGGCGACCTTGACGGGGCACGACCCGAAGACGGTCAAGCGGTATGTCGAGGCCCGCAACGGCGGGCGCAATCCCTATGAGCGAGAGCCGCGGCCGAAGATGATCGACGCGTTCCTGGAGAAGGTCGAGGAGTGGGTCGAGCAGTCGAAGGCGACGATCCGCGCCGATGTGGTCCACGACAAGCTCGTGAAGATGGGCTACCGGGGCAGCGCGCGCTCGACGAGACGGGCGGTGAACGCGGCAAAAGTGGCGTGGAAGGCGGGCAAGCGCCGCACCTACCGGCCGTGGATTCCCGAGCCGGGCCGGTGGCTGCAGTTCGACTGGGGCGAGGGTCCGCGCATCGCGGGGCGTCGGACCTGGTTGTTCTGCGCATGGCTGTCCTGGTCGCGGTTCCGGGTCGTGATCCCGGTCTGGGACTGCACGCTGGGCACGCTGGTGGCCTGCCTGGACACCACGCTCAGGCGGATCGGCGGGGCGCCGACGTATGTACTGACCGACAATGCGAAGACGGTCACCGTCGAGCACATCGCCGGGATCCCGGTGCGGCATCCACAGATGGTCGCCGCGGGCCGCCATTACGGCTGCCAGGTGGTCAGTTGCGTGCCCTACGACCCCGAGTCGAAGGGTGGTGCGGAGGCCACGGTCCGGATCGCGAAGGCCGACCTGGTGCCCACCAGCGCGAACCTGCTGTCCGCCTACGACACCTTCGCCGAGCTCGCCGATGCCTGCCTGACCTGGTGCGATGCCGTGAACTCGCGCCGTCACCGGGCGACTGGGCAGATACCCGCGAGCCGTCTGGACGTCGAACGCACCACACTGCATGTCCTGCCCATCGAGCCGCTCGCGCTTGCGCTGGGCGAGGAGAGGCTGGTCGGCTCGGACCGCACGATCAGCTTCAACGCGGTGCGCTACTCGACCCCGCCGGGCTATACCGGTGCCAAGGTGTGGTGCCGGGTGGTCGGCGAGGAACTGTCCATCACTGCCCGCACCAACTCCGGGGACCTGTCGGAGATTTGGCGCCACCAGCTTTCCACCCCGGGTGTTCCGCAGATCATCGACGAGCACTACCCCGACCATCCCGACGGCCGCAGCATCCACCAGCCGAGGCTGCGGCCCCGCTCGGAGGCGGAGATCGCGTTCGTTGGCATCGGCCCCGGGGCCGGGCGCTGGCTCAAGGAGGCCGGACCCGCCGGCGCGGTCCGCATCCGCGCCAAGATGGCCCGCGCGGTCGAGCTGGCCACCGTCCTGGGCAACGACAAAGTCGACCAGGCCCTCGGCCTTGCGGCCACGGCCGGGCGCTTCGCCGACGACGACCTGCTCTCGATCCTGGGACACATCGCCGACAGCAAGCCCGCCGGCGAGGTCGTCCGCGCGGACGAGTCCCACTCCGTCCAGAACGGAACCATCGGCTGGCAGGCCCTGGGCCGCTGAGCCAACACGTCGTCCACCACCCCAAACTGACTGCTCGTCATTCAAGAGAACGGCACCTTCGTGAGTTTTCCCAGCCCGCCCGCCCTCCCCGAGGAACTCGACAAGCTCATGCGCCGCATGCGCCTGCCCTATATGCGCAAAGCCGCCCCCGATGTGCTGGCCACCGCCCGCGCACAACGCTGGGACCCCGCCGAGGTGCTGCGGCTGCTGATAGCCGAGGAGGTCACCGGCCGCGACGCGGCCACCCGGCGTCTTCGCCGCCACTCGGCGAACTTCCCCACCGGCAAGACCCTGGGCTCCTGGCGGGCCGAGGACTCCACGATCCCCGAACCCACCCAGAACTCCCTGATCACGCTGGAGTGGATCGGCCGCGCCGAGAATCTGGTGATCGCCGGCCCGTCGGGGACGGGCAAGAGCCACTTCACCGAGGGCCTGGCCCAGGCCGCGATCGAGAACGACCTGCGGGTGTCCTGGTTCACCCTGGAGACGCTCAGCGCCGCGATCGGGAAGTCGAAGGTCGACGGGTCCACCGCTCGGACCGTCGCCCGGATCTGCCGCGCGGACCTCATCGTCATCGACGACATCGGCTTGCTGCCTGTCGGGGAAGACGCCGCCGAGGCGTTCTACCGGATCATCGACGCCGCCTACGAACGCCGGTCCATCGCTGTGACCAGCAACATCCACCCCTCAGGCTTCGACACGATCATGCCGAAGACTCTCGCGGGCGCGAGCACCGACCGCCTGATGCACCACGCTCACCTCGTGACCACCACCGGCGACTCGCACCGCCTCGCCGAGGCCCTCGCAGGGAAGGGGGTGGTCCCCTTGAGCTGACCCTCACCCCCAGGAACACCACTGGTCACACACCTGGGTTTCTGATGGCCACCAGCCTGGACACTCAACGGCCACCCACCTGGGCATCTCAATGACCGTTGACACTGCGCATACCTCACGATCCCGTCGTACCGCAGGGATCACGAACCGTCACGACCCCACAGGCTCTACGAGTTCAACCTGAGTAGTGGTGTGGCTCTCGGGAAAGATGGAGGCTGTCCCGATGTTTCCTGGGCGGCCCGGATGCTGCCCGGTTCGAGATATGTGGTCGCTCATCGGCGGCGCCGGGAGTCAGGCACAAACCAGGCAGTCCGAACTCTCGTGACGGCTTAGACGTGTCGGTGCCTGCCGCACGGGCGGCCCTGAGGCAACGGCTACGCGAGCAGCCCTGAGTTCTGGGCGTGAATTGCTGATTCGAATTACACCTCGGCAATTCAGGTGTGGTCAGCAAGCGGATGCGCAACAGACCTCGTGATCAAACGCAATCGGACAACAGCGGCCACGATGGAGGCATTCCATGTCCCTGGACCAGCGGGAAAAAGAGACAACCACGACGGTGCCCGCGCCACCGTGTGGCGAACTGACGGACGGCGACCAGTACTTCCTCTGGACGGAGGTAAAGAAGTTCGTTCCGTGTGACGGCCACCAGTCGGTGGTGGCGCGTGGCAGCGCCGGGAGCGACAAGCACTATCTGCTGGTGCCCACCGACCGCGTGACGGGCATCGAGTGTGAGTGCATACAGGGTGGCTATGACTACTGGCAGGAAGCAAGGCGCCTGATCCCCTTCCTCTTCAGGCCTCCGTCGCCGATGAAGCCGGAACAAATCGGCCTGGGCATCAACTCGTTGCACAACCGCCTGCAAGAACAACTGCACATACACATCGCGCCGTTCCTCCCCGCGGCTCAGCTAACACTGAGAAACAACGAGTCTAACATTCCGTACAACGCATGGAATGAATGGACGAACGGGAAAGCGGTAGTCCCGATCATTACCAAGGAAGATTCCACGAAATACCGTCAGTACCGCGTGATCCGGACCGATCAGAACACGAGCAATCTCAATCTCTTCGCCGCCTTGAGGCAGTATGTGAATCACAATATGGCTGACCAGACACTGATCCTGATCCCGCGGGTGGGCGAAGGCGGTCGCTGCTGATCTGGGCGTGAACACCGAGACGCTGCGGAACTGGATCCGGGCCGCCGACGGACGCCGGCCCGGTGCGCACTCCGCGCCTGCGGCGGCGCCGCAGGCTGGCGGTGACGCGGTTCAGGCGGAGCTGGCCGCCGCACGCAAGAGGATCCGGGAGCTGGAGGAGGAGCGGGACATTCTCCGTAAGGCGGCCCGGTATTTCGCAGGGGAGACGCGCTGGTGAACCGCTGCCAGTTCGTTGAAGATCACCAGCGCCGGTTCGGCGTCAAGCGGCTCTGCGACATCCTGGGCATCGCCCGCTCGAGCTTCTACTACTGGCGCCGCACCCCGGCCCGTGCGGCCCGTCAGGCCGCCGACGACCGCCTGGCGGCCCGGATACGCAAGGTCCACAAGGAATCTGACGGTACCTACGGCTCCCCGAGGGTCACCGCCGAGCTCCGTGACGAGGGCGGCCAGGTGGTCAACCACAAGCGTGTCGCGAGGATCATGCGGACCATCGGGATCGAAGGCGTACGCCTGAGGCGCCGGCACCGCACCACCATCGCGGACCCGGCCGCACCGAAGGCGCCGGACCTGATCGGCCGCGACTTCACCACGACCGCGGTGAACACGAAGTACGTCGGCGACATCACGTACTTGAGCGTCGGCAGCGGGAGATTCTGCTATCTCGCGACCGTCATCGATCTGTGTTCGCGCCGCCTGGCGGGCTGGGCGATCGCCGACCACATGCGCACCGAGCTCGTCATCGACGCCCTCGCCGCCGCGGAGCGGACCCGCGGCAGCCTTGCCGGAGCGGTGATGCACACCGATCACGGCGCCCTGGGTGAATTCAACTGGTCGTCGCAACACTTTGATCTCGGAGGTGTGCGACGTGGCCACGGCGGACTGGAGTTTGAAGACCAGCGATGTTCCGGAGGGTCGGCGTCGGCAGTGGCGCGCTGATCGTGCGTTGCGGCCGGCGATGCGGTCGCCGGGGCGGCCTGATCCGTCTCGAGTCGTGCAGCGCCAGTTCTGGCGGCTGATCGCCACGGGGGTCACGACGGTGGAGGCGTCGTTGGAAAGGGCTGAACAAGCCGCACCGGCAGGACAGACGATGGGCGACGGCATGGAGCCCGGAGCAGATTTCGCATCGCCTTCATGTCGACTTCCCCGATGATGAGTCCATGCGCATCAGCCACGAAGCGATCTACCAGGCGCTGTTCATCCAAGGCCGTGGCGCGCTCAAGCGGGAACTGGTCACGTGTCTGCGCACCGGCCGGGCGCTGCGGACTCCCCGTGCACGGTCACAGAACAAGCCGCAGGGGCATGTCACCGCGGACGTCGTCCTCAGTGAACGCCCCGCCGAGGCCGCAGACCGCGCGGTCCCCGGACACTGGGAAGGCGATTTGATCATCGGGACGGGCCGCTCCGCGATCGGCACGCTGGTCGAGCGCAGCAGCCGCTCCACACTCCTGGTGCACCTGCCCCGGCTGGAGGGCTGGGGTGAAAGGACACCCGCAAAGAACGGCCCCTCGCTCGGAGGCTACGGCGCGATCGCGATGAACGCGGCGCTCACCACGTCGATGACGCAGCTGCCCGAGCAGCTACGCAAGTCCCTCACCTGGGACCGAGGAAAGGAACTCTCCGGCCACGCCCAGTTCGCCCTCGAAACCGGGACGAAGGCGTTCTTCGCCGACCCGCACTCGCCCTGGCAACGACCGACGAACGAGAACACGAACGGACTGCTGCGTCAGTACTTCCCGAAGGGCACTGATCTCTCCCGGTGGTCGTCCACGGACCTCGAAGCCGTCGCCATGGCGATCAACAACCGGCCCCGCAAGATCCTCGGTTGGCGGACACCCGCCGAGGTCTTCGAGGAACAGCTACGCTCGCTGCAACAGCCCGGTGTTGCAACGACTGGTTGAACTCGCCCAATATACGAGTCGAATCTTCGCCGACGCCTGCAGGTCAGCAGGGGTGCGGCAGAGTATGGGCGCGGTCGGGTCCAGCGCGGACAACGCCGCCGCGGAGAGCTTCAACGCCAGCTTCAAAAGAGAGACGCTGAAGGGCCGAAAAGGCTGGTCGAACGAGCGCGAGGCCCGACTCGACGCCTTCCGGTGGCTGTCCCGCTACAACACCCGACGCCGCCATTCCCGGCTCGGCCAGAGATCTCCGATCACCTTCGAGAACGCCTTCCACTCAACATCAACTACCCTGGCCCGAGCCGCATAGACGTGTTCAAGATCCGGGGTCAAGGCCCAGGTGCCACTTGTCCCCAGGCCTGGGCTGCCTGCGGCGCAGGGCGCCTGCGTAAAACTGCCCGAACTTGGCGCACCAGCGGCGGATGGTCTCGTACGAGACGACGATCCCGCGCCCGAGCATGAGCTCCTCGACCTCGCGAAACGACAGCGGGAAGCGGAAGTACAGCCACACGCAGTGAGAGATGACCTCGACCGGGTACCGGTGCCCCTTGTACGACGGCGACACGACCCCCACGAACAGCCCCCTCCAACACGATCAACCAGAAGACCATCCCATCCAGTCAACCAACGTGACAGCGCCCCCGGTCGATGCTGGTCGCGTTCGCGCCGTACTCACGCAGCAGGGCGGCAGCGCCGAGGATCATCCGGTCACGGCTGTCACTCCTGCGCGGGCTCATCCACCCACCCCCTCTTCCGACGACGATGTGGCCCAACGGTGGGCTACCTGTCGGTAACTTATGGGATATGGCATAGAACATGCAAGAGGAGATCGGGTGGCGGTTCGGTAGGAGCCGACGAGTGGTGCCGGATCGATGCGCTGAACCCCAGGTCTCTGCCCGGCCCCCACGACCTTGCGCCTGTCGGACAACGGAACTTGTCAGACCCGCCAGAGGACACAGGAACGTCCTGGCCGGTGCGCCGCACGTCAATCCGCCCGCGCGCTCGGGGAGTGCGCGGGCGGATCACTCACCGACGGTTCGCACCATCGGCTATCGGGTCGTGGCTACGGGGTGACGGTCAACGCCGTGTGTCCGAGGGTGGTCGTGCCGTCGCTGTACTCGACGGCGCCGACGTACCGTTGGCCGCCTTTCGCGTCCGGCCACGACACCGTGACCTGTGGGCGGTCGCCTGCCGAGACGTTCTGCTGGGTCGGGGTGACCGTGGGCGTGACGGCTGGGGTGCCCTGGCCGACTTTCCAGCTCCACAGGGTGTACTGCTGGCTGGTGGTGCCGGCCGGCAGTTCTGACTGGCGGACGTAGACGTCGTAGTCGCCGGGCGGCAGGTCGACGTGTTCGTCGGAGCCGGGGCCGGCCCAGTCGCCGATGTGGTTGCGGGCGGTGTCGAAGGCGTACAGGTCGAGGTTGCTGCCGGGGACGTGGTCTGCGGAGGTGATGGCGAACCGGGTGAAGGGGGCGCCTGCGGGGACGTGGATACGGTGTCTGACGACGGCGTCGTTGGTGCGCTGGCTCATGGTGAAGTCGGCCTGGTCGGTGCCGGTGAGGGTGCCGGTGGTCTTCTCGCCGGTGTAGAGGGACGCTTTGGCGGTCAGTTCGCCGTTCCAGTCGACCCCGGCTTGCAGCGTCGCGGAGTCGCCTCCGGTGACCGTGACCTTGTGCGGGGCGGAGAACGCGACGGAGCGCAGGGCGATCGGGCTGGTGACCTCGTGGTGGCTGTGCGCGTCGCTCAGGGTGAGGGAGCCGAAGGACCAGGTGTCGTAGGCGGCGTTCGTGCGCTCGAATTTCACCTGGTACGACGCCGACGCGCCCGGCGCGAGTGTCAGCCGCTTCGGGGTGACCTCGGCGCGGAAGCCCGGCGGGGTCTGGAGCGTCGTCTTGTACGTGGCGGTCTGCGCCGAGACGTTGGTGACCGTGCGCGTCACCGTCTGCCTGCCCAGCAGGTCGCCGACGGCGATCGAGGGGTAGTTGAGGTCGCTGGGGTCGGTCTTGGTGGCCGTGGCGCAGGCGTCGGTGCCGTCCTGGGTGACCGGCTTCTGGCCGATGGCGCAGAGGTAGGCGGTCCAGTCGGCGGAGGTGGAGTCGTAGACGAGGCCGGGGTCGGTGGCCCGGGTGACCCGGGGCAGGCCCGCGCCGTAGTCGAGGGGTGAGGCGGAGTCGGCCAGGTTGCGGCCGATGGGGTCACCGTTCTCGTCGGTGGATGTGGCCGTCGTCATCAGCGCCGACTTGATCTCCATCGGTGACCAGTCGGGGTGCAGTTGCCGCAGCAGGGCGGCGAGGCCGGCGATGTGCGGGGACGACAACGAGGTGCCGTCGGCGAAGCTGAACTGGCCGGGGTAGTAGCTGGCGCTGCCGGGCACCACGCCTGCCGGGATGAGCTGGCCGAAGGAGGCGATGTCGGGCTTGAGCAGGTCGCCGTCGCTGAAGTGGTCCGGGCCGCTGGAGGAGAAGGAGGTGATCTCCCGGGTGGCCACATGGGTGCTCTTCGTGGGCGTGAACCGGGCGGTCGCGCCGGCAGTGGAGGCGTACGCGTGGATCGCCTTCGCGTCCTCGATGCCGACCTGGATCAGGGGCGCCGAGAAGACGTACGGGGGCAGGAACTCGTCGTAGGCCGGGGTGTCGGTGAGTACGAGTCCCTTGCCGCCGACCGCCAGGACCTCGTCCGACTTGGAGTCTTCCCAGGTGCCGGCACCGCCTCGGTCGCAGACGATGATCTTGCCCTTCGCCTGTGCCGGGTCGAGTGTCCCCGTCGCGCACAGCGCGGCCCTGCCGGCGTCCGCGCCGTCCTTGCGTACGGCGGCTGCCTCGACCAGTGGGGCAGGGCCGGCACCCGGGTTCAGGCCGACGCGGGTGTAGCGGCGGCCGTCGCCGAGGACCAGGGAGGTGGTGTACTGGGTGTCGTGCGTCGCCGCGGCTACCGTCGTGACCCACGGGCCGGTGTGGTGCACCGAGTCCGGGCCGCGGTTGTTGGCGGCCGCGGCGATGAACACGCCCGCCTTGGCCGCGTTGAACAGGGCCTCCAGATGGGGCTGCTCGGTGAGGGTGCCGGTGACGGAGTAGTTGATGACGTCGACGCCGTCCGCCACGGCCCGGTCGATCGCGGCGGTGAGGTCTGCGGTCGGGCAGCCGAAGCCCGGCCAGCACGCCTTGTAGACGGCGAGGCGGGCGGCCGGGGCGACACCGCTGAGCTTGCCCTCGGCGTTGCTGCCGGGTACCGATGCGGCGACGCCGTAATTCCCGGCGGCCGTGCTGCCGGTGAGCGTGCCGTGGCTGCCGGTGCCCAACGGCGAGGGGGCGTCTTCACTGTCCGCGGGGACGCCCGCACCGAACCACTGGGCGCCGATCACCTTGTTGTTGCAGGTCACCTTGTGTGCGGGGTCCTCGCCCGGGTCGCAGTCGCCGTGCCACTTCTTGGCGATGGCCTCGGCGTCGGGGCGTGGCTCCGGCAGCGGGGCGAACATCGGGTTCGAGGGGTCGAAACCGGTGTCCACGACCCCGACGATCATGCCTTGTCCGGCGTGCTCGGGGCCGCCTGCCTTCTCCCACAGGCCTTTGGCGCCGGAGAGACCGAGGAGACGGGGGATATCGGGGAACTGGGCCGGGCGGGCTGTACGAGGCGCCTTGGAGCCCGGGGTGTGGGGTCCTCCTGAAAGACCTTGGCCCTGCGGGCCGTTCACCCCGTCGGGAGAGGGCGGCTGCTGGGCCGGAGGAATCGGTACCTCGCCTTCGCCCTCGGTCCCGTCCTGGACATCAGCCACGGTCCGGGTCTGGGTTCCCGCCCGGCTGCCCGCTCCCGTCCCCGGCCCGCGGTCCGGACCCGTCGATGCCGGCTGGGCGACCGTGTTCCGGGTCACCGAGACGACACCGGGCGTCGAGGCCAGTTTCGCGGCCTGCCGGCCGGTCAGTTCGGCGGCGAATCCGCTGAACGTGTAGGAGTAGTCGTAGAGCGTCTCGACGCCGGGCACGGCGCCGAGGACCCGCTCCCGGCGGTCGTCCAGATGGGCCACGTACTTCTCGACCGTGGCGGAGCCGGCGTCGAGCCGCTTCCCCGCCGCGGGTTCCGTCCGCTTCAGGCCCGGCAGGTCGCCCTCATATCCGGCGACGGGCGGGTCCGCGAGCTTCACGATGTACGTGCCGTCGCCGTAACTGACGTCACTGCCAGGGGGGTTGGCGTCCGCAGCGAAGGTGGGAGAGATGACCGCCAAGACGGTCAGGGATCCGACGAGAAGGGATGCGAGAGTGGTGACGGCCGCTCTCGGGCGTATGCGTGTGCGTGTCACGTGTGATCCATATCGATCGGATGCCGCAGAGGCGTCGGGCGCCAGATGTCCGGCCGCCATCGGCCCTGCGGTTGTGGGGGTGGGGGTGACGTGCGAGGGCTACGGCGTGACTGTCAGACCGTGCGCCCGAGGTACTCGAACCGTCGGCGTATTCGACGAGGCCGAGGTGCTGCGTGGCCCGCAAGGCGGGCCAGGTCAAATTGAGTTCGGGTCGGCCGCCCAGGGCCACCAGTTTTTTGGCCGGGGTGACGGTGGTGGAGGCGTCGGATTCGCCCTGGCCGACCTTCTAGCTCCAGAGCGTGTCCTGCGAGGCCGTCCCGGCTAGCACGGCATACGTGGTGAGTGCGAGCACCACGGCCAGGCGGTGGCGTACCGCGCGCTGATCCCGCGGGTCCAACACCTCGGCCAGCCACGCTATATGGCTCGGGATCTCCTCTGAAACGAGATCGGATTGCCCGCGGACCTGGTCAGGGGCAGTCGGGATCAGTGATGACGCGCCGGCAGGCAGGGTCTTCCCTTCGGATCACGCGGCGTAGAGAACGCGCTGCCGCGGTCGTCGGCTGTCCACGCCTCGTGGGGGATGTGCGGGTCTGATGTCGACCTGTGATCTCAAAATAGGGCCGGGTTTTCGCGCTCTCAGCCCCCTGCGGGCGGAACCCGGCAGGGCGGATTAGTCCTGCGGTACTAAAGGGCCGCCTCCTCGCTCTCAGCGTGCTCGGAGTGCGTTCTTGGAGGCATGTCGTTGCGCGTCGGCGATACCTGCCACAGCTCGGGGAGGTGGCTCCTGGCCAGCGGCAGCCACGATCGCTGGTCGCAAGAGCGAGGAGCGGCCGTTGCACTCCTGCGTGGGTCACTGCGTTTCGCGTGAGAAGGCCGCGACGATGGTGCGGGCCAGCTCGTCACCGGCCGCGGCGCTGCCGAGCCGCTGCTCGTCGAGCTGGTCGAGTGCGGCGACGACGAGCCCGCCGTAGGCCGCGACCAGCCACTCGGGCGACAGGTCGCCGCGCAGCTCGCCGGCCTGCTGGCGGTCGGCGACGTACTTCTTGAACTCGACCGTGTTGGTCAGGTTCTGCCGTCTGTCGCTGGAGGCGATCAGGAACCGGTATCGGTCACCGAAGGCCATGATGTCGCCGCTCAGTCGGAGCAGTACGTCGAGGGCTGGGCCGCTCTCGCGCAGGCGCCGCGCCATCAACTCGTCCACCTCGGCGACGACATGGGCGTGGATCGCCTCGACGAGTTGCTCGCGGGTGGCGAACCATCGGTACATCGTGGCCCGTCCGATGCCGGAGGCGGAGGCGATCTCCGTCATGCTCGCGCCGGGGTTCTCGGCGAGTGCCGTAGCCGCCGCCGACAGCACATAGCGCCGCGCCTGCGCGCGAGGGCCGGGCATGTCGTCGGTGTGAGGCAAGCGGGGCATAGACATCAATCCTACGGTGACGGAGCGAGCCGGAGCAGCCGACCTGGGCTTGCCGACGACCTGGGCATGTCGTTGATCGGACTGCCCGGACCGTACGAGGACGCGGCGGCGTGGCTGGGGAAGCCGACCTCGCTGGGAGGCATACCGTGCGCTCTCACTCGCGGAGCATCGCGCCGCCGTTGACCGACCAGACCTGCCCGTTGATCCACTCGCCGTCGTCGGACAGGAGGAAGGCCACTGTGCCGGCCAGGTCTTCCGGCTTGCCGAAGCGGGTGCTGGGAAGCGTCATGCGGGTGAACTCCAGCGCCTCCGGGCTCAGAGCCATCTTCTGCGCGGATTCGGTCAGGACGACTCCGGGAGACACGCAGTTGCAGCGGATGCCCTGCTTGCCCCAGCGGGAGGCGATGTGCCGGGTGAGTGCGTTGATCCCCGCCTTGCTCGTCTGGTACGCCGCGCGCTGGTGGTCGCCCACGTGCGCCGCGAGGGAGGAGGTATTGACGATGGCACCACCGCCCTGTTCCAGCAGCAGGGGAAGGACCGCGCGGCTGGTGAGCGCGAAGCCGATCAGGTTCACTTCCAGGGTGCGCCGCCATACGGCCGGGTCCATGTCCAGCAGGTCGCCGTCACGGCCCAGGGTCTCCGCCGAGACGTCGGCGGCGACGTTGTAGAGGCCGTCGACTCCGCCGAGTCGGGAGACGGCGGTGTCGACGAGCGCACGTACCGAACTCTCGTCGCCGAGGTCGAACTCGACGGCGAGAGCCGTTGCGCCGGTATCGGTGAGGCGCTTGGCGGTGGCCTCGGCCGCGTCGATGTCGACGTCACCGACCACGACCGCCGCGCCCTCGGCCGCGAGCCGCTCGGCGGTGGCCGCGCCGATCCCGGAGGCACCTCCGGCGACGATGATGCGCTTTCCGTTGAGACCTCTCATGACACAGCTCCTGTCCTGGATGATGCGACATCCCCGTCTCTAAATGAGACGCTACTATCTCAACATGAGATGGGCAAGTATCACTTCGGGGTTGCGCCCTGCGCTCACCGACCGCGTTCCGAGGGCAAGAGCGCCGTTGGTCCCGCAGGACGTCGCCGTACCCAACCGTGTCGGACGTGAGGACAACGAGTACGGGGAGCTGGCCGTCGACTTCTACGGCACCTCGTATGTGGCCGACCCGCTGGGCAACTTTGCGGGTGGGAAGGGCAGTTCGACCTCGGAGGAGCTGCTCCTGCGCGACCTGGACATGGACCTGATCCGCAAGGTGCGCAACGCCTGGCAGTTCTACCGCGGCCGCCGGCCGGAAGCCTACGGCGCCATCGTCGCGCCGTAAGCGGGGACGGCGATGAAGACGCTGATCAAGAACGGCACGGTCGTGAACGCGACCGGTACGGCCCGCGCGGACGTCCTGTCGACGGCGAGACGATCGCCGCCGTCGTGGTGCCCGGTTCGCGGCTGCTCGGAGTGGAGTTGGAGGCCCGGGTCGACACGGTGATCGACGCGGCCGGGAAGTACGTGGTCCCCGGCGGTGTCGCGGTGTCGACGCCCACACGCACATGGAGATGCCGTTCGGCGCCGCCTTCGCGAGCGATACCTTCGAGACCGGGACCCGGGCCGCGGCCTGGGGCGGTACGACGACCATCGTGGACTTCGTCATCCAGTACCCGGACCCCTTTTCATGGCGTACAAGGACGTGTTCCTGTCCGACGATGGGCAAATTCTGCGCGCCTTCCAGAAGGGCGCGGACAACGGCGCGCTGATGCTGGTGCACGCCGAGAACGGCGCCGTGATCGACGTACTCGCCCAGCAGGCCCCGCCGCCGGGCGGACCATGCCGTACCACCATGGGCCGCCCGGCCCTGGCAGGCCGAGGCGAAGGCGACACACCGCGCGATCATGCTCGCCGACCTCACCGGCGCGCCCCTGTACATGGTGCATGTGAGCGCCAAGCAGGCCGTCGAGCAGATCGCGGCGGCACGCGACCGGGGCCAGAACGTGTTCGGCGAGACCAGTCCTCAGTACCTGTACCTCTCCCTGGAGGAGCAGCTGGGCGCGCCAGACTTCGAGGGCGCCAAGTGGGTGTGCTCCACCCCGCTGCGCGCGCGGGCGGAGTGCCACCAAGACCACATGTGGCAGGCGCTGCGCACCAACGACACCCAGCTGGTCTCCACCGACCACTGGCCGTTCTGCATGAAGGGCCAGAAGAACCTGGGGATCGGGGACTTCTCGAAGATCCCCAACGGCATCGGCTCGGTCGAGCACCGCATGGACCTGCTCTACCAGGGCGTCGTCGACGGCCGGATCTCACTGCCCCGGTGGGTCG
Source organism: Streptomyces sp. NBC_01314 (assembly GCF_041435215.1). Classification (NCBI taxonomy): domain Bacteria; kingdom Bacillati; phylum Actinomycetota; class Actinomycetes; order Kitasatosporales; family Streptomycetaceae; genus Streptomyces; species Streptomyces sp. NBC_01314. Next base: position 367,500 of record NZ_CP108394.1, read on the forward strand.
AGATCAGCTCGACCACCCCGGCCCGGATATTCGGGATGTACGGGAATAAGGGGGTGATCCAGCCGGGTGCCGACGCCGATGTCGTCGTCTACGACCCGAACGGTCACACCTCCATCGGCGTGGGCGCGACCCACCACATGAACATTGACCACTCGGCCTGGGAGGGCTTCGAGATCGACGGCCACGTCGACATCGTGCTCTCGCGCGGCGAGGTCGTCGACGGCGGCACCTACCTCGGCCCCAAGGGCCACGGCCAGTACGTCAAGCGCGGCCTGAGCCAGTACCTCGTCTGAAGCAGGAACGGAGAATACTCATGGACTTCGGCGTCGTCGCCCAGACCAACCCGCCAGCCGCGCGTACCGTCGCGCTCGCCGAACTGGCCGAACAGCACGGGTTCAGCCACTTCTGGACCTTCAACTCGCACATTCTGTGGCAGGAGCCGTACGTCATCTACTCACGGATCCTCGAACGGACCTTGCGGATCGTCGTCGGACCGATGGTGACCAACCCCGCCACCCGTGACTGGGCGGTCACCGCGTCGCTGTACGCGACGCTCAACAACATGTACGGCAACCGCACCATCTGCGGGATCGGCCGCGGCGAGTCGGCCGTGCGGGTCGCCAACAACTCCCCCACCACGCTCAAGGCGCTGCGGGAGGCCGTCAACCCTGCAATTCCCGTGGAGCCACGGCTCCCAACTCGATGTCTGGGTCGCGGCGTACGGGCCGCTCGCCCTCAAGCTCGCCGGTGAGGCCGGGGACGGCTTCATCCTCCAGCTTGGTGACGTCGACATCGCCACCTGGATGATCCGCACGGTCCGGGCGGCAGCGGAGGCGGCGGGCCGCGACCCGCGATCGGTGAAGTTCTGCGTGGCCGCCCCCATGTACATCACCGACGGCACCGAGACCGGCCTGGCGCACGCGCGCGAGCAGTGCCGCTGGTTCGGCGGCATGGTCGGCAACCACGTCGCAGACATCGTCGCCAAGTACGGCTCCGACGGGGCGGTACCGCAGGCGCTCACCGACTACATCAAGGGCCGCGAGTCGTACGACTACAACGAGCACGGTCGCGCCGGCAACACCCACACCACGTTCGTGCCCGACGACATCGTCGACCGCTTCTGTCTCATCGGCACCGCCGAAGAGCACGTCACCAAACTGAAGCAGCTCGAAGAACTGGGTGTCGACCAGTTCGCCGGCTACCTCCAGCACGACAGCAAGGAAGAGACGCTTCGCGTGTACGGCGAGACGGTCATCCCTGCCCTGCGGAGCGGGCGAATCACCAAGGCGTGATCCTTCCTTATTCAAGCAAAGAAGCCTTATCATGATAAGTATGATGCTGACGCAACGGGAACGCGAGATCCTCGCACTCCTGCGCCGTGACCCTCTGGCAGGACCCCAGGTGCTGGCAGAGGCCTTGGGGACGACCCGCACCGCGGTGAACGTCCATCTCTCCAACCTCGGCAAGAAGGGCGCCATCCTGGGGCGCGGCTACATCGTCCGGCAGGACAACGCGGTGGTCGTGGTCGGCGGGGCGAACATGGACCACAAGGTCCGCAGTCTGGCACCGGTGACCCGGCACACCAGCAACCCCGGCGTCTCCCACACCAGTCCGGGCGGGGTCGGGCGCAACATCGCCGAGAACCTCGCCCGGCTGGGCACCCCCACGCACCTGATCGCCGCCGTCGGCCGGGACGCGGCGGGTGAGGCGCTGCTGCGCGACACCCAGGCCGCCGGGGTGCGCACGGACCACGTCCACCTCAGCGCCCATCCCACCGGCACCTACACCGCCGTCCTGGACGCGGACGGCGACCTACTGGTGGCGATCGCCGACATGACGGCCACGGACGAACTGTCCCCCGCCGATCTCCACCACACCCGTGAACTGGTGGCCGGCGCCGCGATGCTGGTGCTCGACGGCAACCTCGCCACGGTGACGCTCAACTACGTCGTAGAGCTGGCCAAGGCAGCCGACGTCCCGGTGGTCATCGATCCGGTGAGCGTCCCCAAAGCGGCGCTGCTGGGCCCCGGGATCATGCCGGAGCGCCCGTACTTCGCCATCACGCCCAACAAGGACGAGCTCCAGGCGCTGGTGGATCTCCCGGTCGACACCGACAAGGAGATCCTTTCCGCCGCCGCCGCGCTGCACGACCAGGGCGTCAGCCACGTCTGGGTGCGGCTCGGCCCGCAGGGCAGCCTGCTGAGCAGCGCGGGCCAGGAGCACACCTTCCTGCCCGCGCCCCCGACCGAGGTCGTGGACGTCACCGGCGCCGGGGACTCCATGCTCGCCGCCTTCGTGCACGCCGTCCTGGCCGGGGCCGAGCCCGTCGAGGCCGCGCGCTTCGGCCACGCCGCCGCCGCGCTCACCGTCGCCGCCACCACGACCGTACGACCCGACCTGACCCCGCGCCTCGTCGAGGACGCACTGAACCACTCTTACGGAGACTGAGATGACCACGCACCACCCCATGCTGACGATCACCGACGAGGTCCGGGACGCCCTGCACGACGGCCGCCCGGTCGTCGCCCTGGAGAGCACGATCATCAGCCATGGCATGCCTTATCCCCAGAACGTGGAGATGGCCACCGAGGTCGAGAAGATCATCCGAGACAACGGCGCGGTTCCGGCGACCATCGCGGTGCTGCACGGCAGGCCCCGGATCGGTCTGGAGGCCGACGATCTCGAACTCCTGGCGACCAGCCCCCATGTCGCCAAGGTCAGTGTCCGCGACCTCGGACACGTCGTCGCCCGGGGCGCCCACGGCGCGACGACGGTGGCGAGCACGATGCGCCTGGCGGCACTCGCAGGGATCCCCGTCTTCGTGACCGGCGGTATCGGCGGGGCGCACCGGGGCGCCCCCACCAGCTTCGACACCAGCGCCGATCTCACCGAACTCGCCACGTCTCCCGTCGCAGTGGTCAGCGCGGGTGTGAAGAGCATCCTCGACATCGCGCTGACCCTGGAAACCCTGGAGACCCTGGGCGTCCCGGTCATCGCCTACGGCACGGACGAGTTCCCCTCCTTCTACTCCCGGACCAGCGGCCACACCTCGCCCCTGCGCTCCGACTCCCCCGAAGAGATCGCCGCGGTGATGCGAGCCCACTGGGAACTGGGCGCCACCGGCGGCCTGAACATCGCCAACCCGATCCCCGAGGCCGACGAGATCCCCGCCGAGCGTATCGAGGGGATCATCCAGCAGGCCCTCGCCTCAATGGACAAGGTCGGCATCGGCGGCAAGGAGGCTACCCCGTACCTCCTGGGCAAGATCGTCGAACTCACCGAGGGCGAGAGCCTTCGCGCGAACATCGCCTTGGTCAACAACAACGCCCGCCTGGGTGCCCGTATCGCGGTGGCGTTCGCTCAGAAGTAACTGCCAGCACGCCACTCCCTCGCGTCGGCCTCAAGACAAGGTGACCAGGCGGCCTCGGCGGCTGACCGCAGACGTCGGTCTGAGGTTCCCCCGAGATGCGGGGAAAGGTGACAGCAGGTCAGATGGGTCTCATGAGAGGAGCCCAGACGATGCCTGCCCCGAGGAAGGCACTGGCACGTTGGCTGACCGGTGGGATGATCTTCGGATCGGTCAGGCTGAGAGGGGCCGTCCGTGGGGAGTGCGTCGCTGTCATACAAGGGGCACCGGTATCCGGTCGAGGTGATCTCCCACTGTGTGTGGCTGTACTTCCGTTTCCCGCTGTCGTTCCGCGAGGTCGAGGAGCTGATGCTTGAGCGCGGCGTGACTGTCTCTTATGAGACGGTGCGGCGGTGGTGCACCAAGTTCGGACAGCGGTACGCAGGTGCGCTGCGCTGGCGGCAACCCCGGCCGGGTGACAAATGGCACCTGGACGAGGTCTTCATCAAGATCAATGGAGAACCGAAGTACCTGTGACGGGCCGTCGACCAGGACGGCAACGTCCTGGACATCCTGGTGCAGAACCGCCGGGACAAGGCCGCGGCCAGACGCTTCTTGCGCCGCCTGCTGGAGAAGACCCGCACGGTGCCGCGGGTGGTCGTCACGGACAAGCTCCGCTCCTACGGCGCCGCCCGCCGCGAGGTCAGGCCCTCCGTCGAGCACCGCCAGTCGAAGTACCACAACAACCGGACCGAGAACAGCCACCAGCCCACCAGGCAGCGCGAACGGGCGATGAAGGGCTTCCGCTCCGTGGGCGGAGCACAGCGGTTCCTCTCCGCGTTCAGCGGTATCTCGCCGCACTTCCGACCCCGCCGCCACCTGATGCCCGCACACGACTACCGCGCCGAAATGACCGTCCGCTTCGCAATCTGGGAGCAGATCACCGGCGTCGCCAGCCTGCCCACCGCACCGTGAGCACACAGCCGCAACCGGGCTCCACCCCACCACGACGCACCATCAGACAGCCACTCACCCAACAACGTGACAGCGCCCTTCACCGCGACACGGCCCGCCGACAGGGCTGCCTACGTGTGGTGGCGGGCATCATCACGCTGGTCCTGCCGGCCGCCGCGGACGTGCTCATCACCGCCGCCAACGGCAAGACACTCTGGCCGGTGCTCCTGCTCCTGTCGCTCGGCCTCGCGGCCGTCCGTGAGGCAGCGATGTCAGCGAAGCAGCGCAGCAGTAGCGCAGACGACATGAGTCATACGCCCGCCCGTCTTCGAGCTACCGGCCGGACGATCCTCGGTCACGTCAGGAAGCCAGATCAGCCGACACGGACCGGCGCGACACGGCCGCTGCAGGCCACCCCGGGCAGTCGCGGCGCGGTCCACCCCAGCTCGCGAACCCACCTATGCATCTAGTTGCACAGCATCGATTTGCATATTACGGTGCGCTCATGGCTTTGGAGCACGCGATTCTTGTGTCCTTGGCGGAAAAGTCCGCCACGGGATACGACCTGGCGCGCCGGTTCGACGCATCGATCGGTTACTTCTGGAAGGCCAGCCACCAGCAGATCTACAAGGTGCTGGGCCGGATGGAGCGCGCCGGCTGGGTTGAGTTCGAGACCGTGGCCCAGGACGGGCGACCCGACAAGAAGGTCTACGTTCTGACATCGGCTGGTCGCGATGAGCTGGGTGTGTGGACATCCCAGGCAACGCCGGTCGAGTACCTGCGCAGCGAGTTCGCGATCAAACTGCGTGCCCTGCCATTCGGAAACCCGACTGCGATCGTCGAAGATGTCCGCACCCGTCGCCGGGTGCACGAAGAACGCCTCGCCTACTACGCCGAGAGCGCCGCGCGCTTCTATCCCGACCCCGACGCCCTGCGCCCGGACCAGATGGGCGCCTGGCTCGTGCTGCGCGGGGGAATGCTGGCCGAGGAGACCGCGCTGGCCTGGTGCGACGAGATTCTGCAGCGGCTGGCGCCCGAGGAGACGGATCGATGAGCCCCGACGCCCCGGACCAGGATGCTCAGGCAGGTCGGGACCGTCAGCGCGATCAGCACGACATAGTAAGCCCGAGGCCGTTCCACCACCCGTTGCCCGATACGCGCCTTTCGTTCCGCCGTCGAGGCCGGCGACTTCGCCGCGCTGGGCGAGATCCGCACGAATGACGCCGGATTGGTCAGCGGGTTCACCGTCATGGTGCGGCCTCTGTCGGCGGCGACCGCCCTCGCTGCGGCCATGGGCGCCCAGTTTTCTCAGATCCAGGCCGAAGCGATCGCCGGTCTCCACAGCACGACACCCGCCCGAGAGTGAGCACCGTGAACCCGTACCCGCACTTGCTGGAACCCCTCGACCTGGGCCACACGACGCTGCGCAACCGCGTCGTCATGGGGTCGATGCACACCGGCATGGAGGACCGCGCCAAGCATCTGCCCGAACTCGCGGCCTACTTCGCCGAGCGCGCGAAGGGTGGCGTCGCCCTGGCGGTGACCGGTGGCTATGCACCGAACTGGCACGGCTGGCTGCTCCCGTTCGGAGCGCAGATGACGTCGAGGCGGTCTGCCGACAAGCACCGCATCGTGACCGACGCGGTGCACGAGCACGACGGCAAGATCGTGATGCAGATCCTCCACGCTGGGCGTTACGCCTACCATCCGTTCAAGCGGGCGGCGTCGGACATCAAATCGCCCATCACTCCGTTCCGGGCCCCCAAGGCGATGTCGACCAGGGAAGTCGACCGGACCATCGACGACTTCGCCGCCTCGGCGGTCCTCGCCCGCCGCGCGGGCTACGACGGCGTCGAGATCATGGGGTCCGAGGGCTACCTGATCAATCAGATGCTGACCGCGCGCACCAACAACCGCACGGACCGCTGGGGCGGCGGCGCCACCAACCGGATGCGCTTCCCGGTCGAGATCGTCGAGCGAGTCCGCGAGGCTGTCGGCGACGACTTCATCGTGATGTACCGGATGAGCCTGCTCGACCTGGTCGACGACGCGCAGAACTGGGAAGAGACCGTCGAGCTGGCCCACAGAATCGAGGCCGCCGGCGTCTCGCTCATCAACACCGGCATCGGCTGGCACGAGGCCCGGATCCCCACGATCGTGACGTCCGTGCCCCGCGCGGCGTTCGCGTGGGTCACGGCCAAACTCAAGGCCGAGGTCACGGTTCCTGTCGTCGCATCCAACCGGATCAACACTCCCGAGGTCGCCGAGAAGATCATCGCCTTGGGCCAGGCCGACATGGTCTCGATGGCCCGGCCGCTGCTGGCCGACCCGTTCTTCGTCCAGAAGGCAGGCGATGGGCGTGCCGACCAGATCAATACCTGCATTGCTTGTAATCAAGCGTGTCTCGACCACGGCTTCGTCAACAAGCGCGTGAGCTGTCTGGTCAACCCCCGCGCGGGTCACGAGACCACGCTGGTCCTGTCGCCGACTCGGGCCATCAAGCGGGTCGCCGTCGTCGGCGCAGGTCCAGCCGGTCTCGCCGCCGCGACCGAGTTGTCCGGGCGCGGCCACACCGTCGAGCTCTTCGAAGCGCGCGATGAAATCGGCGGACAGTTCCGACTCGCCATGGAAATACCCGGCAAGGAGGAGTTCCGCGAAACGATTCGCTACTTCTCGCGCCGGATGGAGATCAACGGGGTGAAAGTCCACCTCGGCGTCCGCGCGAGCGTCGACGACCTGACCGACTTCGACGAGATTGTCGTCGCGACGGGCGTCGAGCCGCGCGTGCCGACCATCCCAGGCGTCGACCACCCATCGGTCGTCGGCTACCAGGACGTCCTTCGTGGCACCGCCACCGTCGGGGAACGGGTCGCGGTGCTGGGTGCAGGCGGCATCGGCTTCGATGTGTCGGAGTTCCTGCTGCACGACGTCGGTGAGTCGGTGCAGCACTGGAACCAGCGCTGGGGAGTGACAGACCCGTCCCTGGAGCGCGGTGGCCTGACAACGAAGGTCAAGGCGCCGCCCCGCCGGCAGGTCACACTGCTCCAGCGCAAGACAACCGAGCTCGGCAAGGGCTTGGGCAGGACGACCGGCTGGGTCCACCGCCAGACACTCAAGGACTCCGGCGTCGAGATGGTCAAGGGTGTGACCTACGACCGGATCGACGACGACGGCCTGCACATCACGGTCGCCGTCGGCGACGACACCACCGAGTCACGGGTACTCGACGTCGACACGATCATCCTGTGCACGGGCCAGGAGTCGGTCCGCGACCTGATCGAACCGCTCGAAGCGCTGGGCCGCCCGGCCCACGTCATCGGCGGCGCCGACGTCGCCGCCGAGCTCGACGCCAAGCGAGCCATCCGCCAGGCCACCGAGCTCGCCGCCCGGCTCTGACCCCGGCCCGCGGTTCACCACCGTCCCTGAACAAACCTCCCCAACGGTGCGGCGCTGTGCCGAACCGCCCCTGTCCACGCGTCGAGAACGGTGAGAACCGCCATGAGCTACAACCCACCGATCAATGAGTACGAGTTCTTCCTGCGCCGCGTCATGAACGGCGCCGAGCACCTGGCGGACGTGACCAACGGCGAATACGACATCGACGACGTCGTGGCCATTCTGTGGCCGGCCGCCAAACTGGCCGCCGAGGTCCTGCAGGACACCAACGTCTCCGGCGACCGGGTCGCAGCGCGCATCGAGAACGGGCAGGTCATCACCGCACCCGGCATGCGCGAGGCCTACGCGAAGTTCATCGGGGCGGGCTGGAGCAGCGTAGGCGCACCGGTCCAAGCCGGCGGCGCTCCCCGAATCGTCTCGGCAGCTCTCACCGAACTGTGGAGCGCTGCGAACCCTGCATTCGCCATGTGCAGCGGACTGACCCAAGGCGCCGTCGCCGCAATCTCCTGGTCCGGCACACCCGAACAGAAATCCGTCTACCTCGAGCCGATGGCCGAAGGCCGCTGGACCGGCACGATGAACCTGACGGAGCCCCAGGCCGGCACAGACCTCGCCGCAATCCGCACCCTCGCTCGACCGCAGGACGATCAGACATGGCGTGTGAGCGGCCAGAAGATCTACATCTCCTGGGGCGACCACGACCTGACCGAGAACATCGTGCACCTCGTGCTCGCTCGAACGCCGGACGCACCGGCAGGGCTACGGGGACTGTCACTGTTCATCGTCCCCAAATTCCTTCCCGACGCCGACGGCCGCCCGGGCCACGCGAACGGGGTCACCCCCATCGCACTCGAGCACAAGATGGGCATCAAAGGCAGCCCGACCTGCGTCCTGCAGTACGAGGACGCAACCGGCTTTCTCCTGGGGGAGCTGAACCAGGGGCTCCCGGCGATGTTCGTGATGATGAACCTCAGCCGCCTCGGCGCCGGCATCTGGGCCCTCGGCATCGCCGACCGCGCCCACCAGGCGGCTCAGCACTACGCCCACCATCGTGTCCAGGGCAGGGTCCTGGACGAGCCCGAAGGCACACCCATCGCCCGCCACCCCGACGTAGCGCGCCTGTTGTCCTCGTCGGCCGGCATCATCACCGCCATGCGTGGGCTGATGCTGCAAACCAGCATCCACCTCGACCGAGCATTCGCCGGCGACGCCGAGAGCTTCGAGCTCACCGACTTCCTCACCCCCGTCGTGAAGGGCTGGATAACCGAGGAAGCCATCGGGATCACCTCCGACGCCGTCCAGGTCCACGGCGGCGCCGGCTACATCGAGGACACCGGCGTCGCCCAGTACTACCGCGACGTCCGCATCGCTGCAATCTACGAAGGCACCACCGCGATCCAGGCCAACGACTTCCTCGGCCGCAAGATCCTGCGAGATCGAGCCGGCACCGCCTCCCGCGTGCTCGACATGATCGAGACCGATGTTCGGCATCTGGCCGAAGCCGAGCACCCGGTAGCCGTCGCAACGGCCGAGCGAATGACGCGGTCCCTCGCCTCGATTCGAGACGTCACCGCCCTTCTGCTGGACCACGCAGCCGAGGGCCGCCGACGTGACGCCTACGCCGGCGGCGTCCCCTATCTCAAGATGTGGGGCCTGGTCCTCGGAGGCTGGATCCACGTCCGAACACTCCAGGCCGTCCTCGACACCCGCGACGGCATCTCCGACCAGAGCCACCGCCGGATATCCGAAGCCAACGCCTACGGCGCTCACCACCTCAGCCGCGTCGCGGCGCACGCGCAGTCCGCGAGCGCAGGAGAAACCGGCTAGTGTCCTGAGTCTTTGATTCGGTTCAGATATCCGGCGAGGCGTTCGAAGATCTCGTCGGCGGTCTTCGTCCAGACGAAAGGTCGGGGATCTTCGTTCCAGGTGGCGATCCAGGAGCGGATGTCTTTCTCCAGGGCCTGCACGTTCTTGTGGACGCCGCGCCGTATCTGCTTGTCCGTCAGCAGGCCGAACCAGCGCTCGTCGGGTAGGACCGCTGCATTGCTGCAGCGGTCCCCCCTCAGAACCGGCCGTGCCCGATTTCCAGGCAACCGGCTCAAGCAAGCTCTATGGCTCGCGGGCTGGTCAGAAGTGCTGGCGACTTGCCGATGCCGGTGGTCAGCCGACGGTGGCAGTGGGTGTGGATCAGACGTGGGGCGGCGGATTTGTCCGGCTTGCCGTTGCCCGCATCAGCGATGATCGCGTGTTTCCGGATCGCCGTGCGGGTGACCTTGAGCCACTGTTCCCACTGGTCGGGAGTTTGCGGCTCGTGGTCGGCGTGCAGCAACAGCCCTCCGCAGACTGGACATCGGCCGTCCTGCTTCTGCAATAGATGCAGGGTGCCTTTGCCCAGCGGGAGTTTGCCGCGGCGACGCCGCTTGGCCCAGAAGTCGACCAGGGTGGGATCGTCGGTCGACGCCGTTCCTGGCACCATCCGGTGCCGGACGATCGGCGTCCAGGCGAACTTGTAGAGGTAGAAACCGCTGGTGCGGTCCCCGAACACCCACCTGTCATACCTGAACGGGTTGAACATGCCGAAGTACCGGTCGGTCACCCAGCGCTTCGACTTGTTCGCGTGAGAGAACTTGGCCCACTTGTAGACCAGCCTCCACACGTAGGCGTCCAGCGAGTTGAACGCCCGCTTGGACACCCCGATCCGGTAGTAGGCGGCCCAGCCCTTGATGATCGGGTTGAGCTTGGCGATCACCGCGTCGGCGTTGGCCCCTCGCAGGGCCAGCATCTCGGCGGCGAGCCGTTCCCGGATCCGCCACAGGGCCGCGTTGCTCGGCTTGGTCAGCAACTTGCCGCGATAGCGTCGGATGTTGAACCCCAGGAAGTCGCAGCCCTCATCGAGGTGGACAACGCGCGTCTTGTCCTCGTTGAAAGCCAGTCCCCGGGGCGCGAGCCACGCGGCGAGCCGTGCCTTGACCTCCTCGGCTTGTTCCTGCGAGTGGCACAGGGCGAGGAGGTCGTCGGCGTAGACGACCAGAACCGGTGAGTCACGCGCCAAAATCGCGGCATCGCTGCCGAGAGTCTGGTAGCGGACTCCAGCGGCCTTTCCCATTCCATGCAAAGCGATATTCAACAACGCGGGACTGATCACCCCGCCCTGAGGAGTTCCTTCCAACGTGGGGGCGAACCAACCTTTCTCGACCACGCCCGCCTTCAGCCATCCGGCGATCATTCCCCTTCCGGGAAACGAACCCAGCGACGTGAGCAGATTATCGTGGTCGATCCGGTCGAATGCCGCTTTCAAGTCGGCGTCGAGCACCCACAGGCGCTTGGCGGTCTTGCCGCACGCCGTCGTGTGGATGGCCACAATCGCGTCATGACAGCCACGGCCGGGACGGAAGCCGTAGACCTTCGGTTCCAGCCGTGCCTCCCACTCGGGCTCCAGCGCATTCAGTGCCAGAGCTTGGAGGCATCTGTCAGCGATCACGGGAATTCCGAGCGGGCGCTGTTTTCCATTCGCCTTGGCGATATACACCCGCTTGACGGGCTTGGGTTTCCACGGGGCCGCGCCATGCTGGACCCAGTCGGCCAGCTCGGCCTTTTCCTGGGGCGGCAGGACGACTTTCCCGTCAACCCCCGCCGTCTTGCGGCCAGCGTTGACCTCCGTGACCCGCCGCACACTCACGAGTGCGTTGGCGCGGGAGCGGAGCATCAGCTTCTGCAGATTCCTGACCTTGGCCAGGTCTCCTGCCTGCGATGCCGTGAAGATGCGCTGCCGCAGACGCCGTACGTCGTCCTCGACCCTCCGCCAGTCGATCGACGGCCAGTCGGTGATCTCGCCCTCCGGTCCGTTCGCTATGCCGACGGCGGTCGCTGCGGCTTGCGCCGTCCCGGCCGCGTGTGTCGTCATGACGTCCAACTTTTCCTTCGGTTCCGGTGTCTTCGGTCTTCGTGCCTTCACAAGCTCACCAGACCCACGTCAGCACCCTTTCAGGTCGGGGTATCGGCCCCTATCCGGCCAGTTATGCGGGAACCGCCGACGGAGGTGTCGGCATGTGGTTCCCGGTTTCCTGCTGCCTTTCGGCCACCGGCATTCGCTTGCTGGGTCTTCCTGCGCCCGCTGGAGATTTGGGCCTTACTTGCGGTTGGCTTACCAGGCCAGAAACTTATTGCCTGGACTCCATCGGGGTTGTCACGTTCCGCATGAGAGAGGTGCTGCCGGGGAGGGTGCCCTCTGCACCCCGGGGACGGCGGTGCACTCCCGACCGGTCAGATATCTCCGGTCGGCGCCTGCCACTTTTCAATGGCCAGTCCCTATCTCCCGCTGAAACAACCCATCGGCGAGAGTGCTCATGACGAGGCATCATCAAGGGTTCATTCGCATTCACCCGTCCGGCATTTCCCGGCCTGTAATCCCCGGATGGAACGGGAATCCTTGGACCTTTCCTCAGGCTTCGCACCCCGCGATCACTCGCGACGCACGCTGAGGCGGGAACGAGCCCTGTGCACTGGCTCGGGTCTACACCTTCGACATCGTCGAACCTCCTTGGTGATTCCCACTCTTCTCAAGCGACTTCGTGTCGCACGACCTGGTTGAGCCAGGAGGCGCTGGTCGGCGTGAAGTGCATATGGAACCGGGGGTGGGCCAGCAGCCACTTCTGGATCGCGGGGGTCTTGTGAGTGGCGTAGTTGTCGCAGATCAGGTGGACATCGAGGTGCTCGGGCACCTCCTTGTCGAGCTTGGCCAGGAACTTCTTGAACTCCACCGCGCGGTGCCGGCGGTGGATGGAGGAGATGACCTCGCCGGTCGCAGCGTTCAGCGCGGCGAACAGGGCCGTCACCCCACCGCGCACATAGTCGTGGGTGCGGCGCTCGGGCATGCCGGGCATCATCGGCAGTACCGGCGCGGACCGGTCCAGCGCCTGGATCTGCGACTTCTCGTCCACGCACAGCACGATCGCCCGCTCCGGCGGGTCCAGGTACAGACCGACGACGTCGCGGACCTTCTCGATGAACTGCGGGTCCTTGGACAGCTTGAAGGTGTCCACCAGGTGCGGCTTGAGGCCGAAGGTCCGCCAGATCCTGGAGACCGTGGACTGCGACAAGCCGCTGGCCTCGGCCATCTCCCGCGTCGACCAGTGCGTGGCGTTCTTCGGGGTGGACTCCAGCGTGCGCACCACGACCTCCTCGACCTTCTCGTCGCTCACCGTGCGCGGCGGCCCTGGCCGCGGCTCGTCCGACAGGCCCTGAAGCCGATCGGACGCGAACCGCTTGCGCCACTTGGCCACCGTCACCGGGTGCACCCCAAGCTCCGTACCCACGACGGTATTTGAGCCACCCTGGGCGCAGGCCAGAACGATCCGGCACCGCAACGCCAAAGCCTGCGACGACGTCGCCCGCCGCGACCAGCGCAGCAACGTATCCCGCTCGTCGTCTGTCAGGACCACCTCGACCGTCGGCCGACCCATACGCGCCATGAGCCCAGCCTACTTCTTCAGTGAATCAAAGACTCAGGACACTAGGGCCTGTACGGTCTTAGGCTCTGTCTCGTAGTCGGCCGACTACGGAACAGAGCCTAATTCATGACACTCCCGCCGTGACGCGGACCGGACCGGTGCGGCTATGCGTGACCGAGAGGTGCGTCGCTTCCGCCGTCGATGAGGTTCGTCTGGGCTTTGCTGCCGTGGAAGTCGCGGGAGCGCTGCGCGATGCCGAAGCCGCCGTAGGGGTAGCCGCCGTGCTGGGGTGCGCTGACGGTGTTGAGGGGGACGGTGGTGTCGGCGTCGAGGTGTAGTTCGGCCGCACCGAGGTTCTCGGTGCGGTGGGTGAGGGTGCGGGCGCCGACGATGGGAGCGGCGACGGAGGGCTGGTCGGCTGCCCAGGCCAGGGCGACCTGGCTGGGTGTCGCGCCGATCTCGTGGGCGGTGCCGATGACCGTGCCGATGGTGTGCCAGTTGCGGTCAAAGGCGGCGTACTCGGCGGAGACCCACTGGTAGAGCTTGTCGTCGGAGCCGGCGCGGGTGTCGGGGGCGGGGTGGTGTCGCGCTGGTACTTGCCGGTGAGGAAGCCGCCGGCGAGCGGGGACCAGGGCAGCAGGGAGACGTGGTTGTGCAGTGCGGCGGGGATGACTTTGTATTCGCTCTCCTGGGAGAGCAGGCTGTACTGCTGCTGGAGTGTCACGGGCATGTGGGTGCCCATCTGCTGCGCGGTGGAGAGGGTGAGCTGGAGCTGCCAGCCGGTGAAGTTGGACAGCCCCACATAGGTGATCTTCCCCGCGTGGACGGCGTCGTCGAGGAAGGGCAGCGTCTCCTCGATCGGCGTCAGGGGGTCCCAGGCGTGGATCTGGTACAGGTCGGCATGGCCGCGGCGTCCGAGGCGGTGCAGGGAGGCGTCCAGTGATCGGCGCAGTTGTCGGCGGGTGGAGCCGAGGCTGTTGACGTCGGTGCCGGTGCCGTAGCGGCCCTTGGTGGCCAGGACGACGCGGTCGGTCACGTCGCTGGGTCTGGTCTTCGGGGATCTGGAAGACGCCAAAGCCGAGAATCGGCATCTGCACGCCGTTGTTGAGGGAAACCTGGGGGATCTTGCTGGTCATGGCGGAGACCTTCGCTTTCTGACTGTGGTGGGGGGCGTCGGCCGGGCAGCAGCCGTCTGCTCAGCGGTGCTTGACGCCAGCCTGAGCGGAAGGGGCGAGGGTGGGTTCGGTAACGGGGACGTCGCCGAGGGCCTGGTCAACGGCCGCCAGCAGGTCGTCCGACAGCTTCACGCCGGAGGCGGCGGCGTTGGCGTGGACCTGTTCGGGGCGGGAGGCGCCGGTGATGGCGGAGGCGACTTCACCCTGGCGCAGGACCCAGGCCAGCGCCAGGATGGGCATGCTCATCCCGGCCTGCTCGGCGATGGGCGCGAGGCGCTGGACCGCCTCCAGGATGGCGTCGCTGTAGACGAGGTCCTTCGACACCGCCATCGTCTCGCTGGCGAACCGGCTGCCTTCGGGGACAGGCTGTCCGGGCTTGTACTTGCCGGTCAGGACGCCCTGGGCGAGGGGGGACCAGACGATCTGGGAGATGCCGTCCGCGGCACACAGGCCGAACACCTCGGCCTCGGGGGCCTGCCAGAGCATGGAGTACTGCGGCTGGGAGGAGACGAACAGGTCGGGGCCGACGATGTCGATCGCGGCCTGGATCTGCTCGGGGGTCCACTCGCTGAAGCCGAGGTAGCGAGCCTTGCCCTGCTGGACGACCTTCTGGAACGCCTCGATGGTGTCCTCGATGGGCACGGACGGGTCGAAGCGGTGCGCCTGGTACAGGTCGACGTAGTCGGTCTTCAGGCGCGTGAGGGAGGCGTCGATCTGCCGGGCGATCTGGGCGGGAGACAGGCCCTTGTCGGCCGGGTCGTCCGACATCGGGCCCCAGACCTTGGTGGCCAGGATGTAGGAGTCGCGGGGGTGGGCCGAGAGGATCTCACCCCAGGCCGTCTCGGCAGCTCCCTGTCCGTAGACATTGGCGGTGTCGAAGAAGTTGATTCCGGCGTCGAAGGCCGCTTCGGTGCAGGCATGGGTCGCGTCGGCCTCGATGCCGCCAGCGTAGGTAAGCCACGAGCCGAGGGAGATCTCCGAGACCTGAAGGTCCGAGCTGCCGAGTGTGCGGTACCGCATGGATGCTTGCTCCTTGCTGGTTCGATGTTCCGTGTTCCGTGTAAGTCCCTGGTCAGCGTCGGCGGGCCACCGGTTCCAGGGCGGGGTTGGCGAAGCTGCTGTCGGCCGGGTTGATGACCGTGCCGGGGGTGACGATGGCGTCGATGCGGTCCAGGACCGCGGGGTCCAGGACCACGTCGGCCGCAGGCAGTTGCGTATCCAGATGCTGGAGCGTGCGCGGGCCGATGAGGACCGAGACGACCGAGGGATGGTTGAGCGCGAACGCGATGGCCATCTCGATCAGCGTCATTCCGTTGTCCTCGGCCAGGTGGGCGAGGGCTTCGGCCGCCTCCAGCTTTCGCTGGTTGACCGGCAGGGACATGTCGAAGCGGTCGGCGAGGCGCTGCCGGGCCGGGGACGGGGTGGGCAGGTCGGCGTCCTGGCGCCAGCGGCCCGAGAGCCAGCCACCGGCGAGCGGACTGTAGGTGATCACTCCCATGCCGTGCCGGGCCGCGGTGGGCAGGACGTCGGCCTCGATGCCTCGCACGAGCATGGAGTACGGGGCCTGTTCGCACACGAACCGCTCCAGGCGCCTGTCGTGGGCGGCCCACTGGGCTTCGACGATCTGGCTGCCCGGGAAGGTGGAGGAGCCGAGGTAGCGGACCTTGCCCTGGCGTACCAGGTCCGTCAGGGCGCCCAAGGTCTCTTCGATGTCCGTGTCGGGTGAGGGCCGGTGCACCTGGTAGAGGTCGATGTAGTCGGTTCCCAGCCGGCGCAGCGAGTCCTCGACGGCCCGCATGATCCAGCGTCGGGAGTTGCCGCGCTGGTTGGGGTCGTCCCCCATGAGGTTGTGGAACTTGGTGGCCAGGACGATGTCGTCCCGGCGGCCTTTGATCGCCTGTCCGACGATCTCCTCGGACTCGCCGTGGGAGTAGACGTCGGCGGTGTCGATGAAGTTGATGCCGGCGTCCAGGGCGCGGTGGATGGTCCGGGTGGCCTCGTCGTGGTCGGGGTTGCCCCACGGGCCGAACATCATCGCGCCCAGGCACATCTTGCTGACGGACAGGCCGGTCCGGCCCAGCAGACGGTGCTCCATGGTGATCTCCAACTGTCTTGTACGGCTTGCTCGGATCGAGGTGTCGGATGCCGGACGGGGAGGGCCCGGCTTCCCCGTGCGGTGTCAGCTTCGCGCTGCTTCCGTCTTGCGGTGGGAGGCGGCCAGCAGGCCCAGCGGCAGCAGGGCCGCGAGAGCGAAGGCGAAGCCGGTCAGCGACGGGCCTTTAAGGCCCAGGCTGGAGGTCAGGGCGATGCCGCCGAGCCAGGAACCGGTGGCGATGCCGACCTGGAAGGCGGACGTGGCCAGGGCCATGGGCAGGGACCGGCCAGCTCCGGCGATGCGGACGACCTCACCGACGACGATGGGGTTGTTGGCGAAGCCGGCTGCGCCGAGCAGTACGACCAGGACCACGGCCACGACGCTGTTGGTCGCCCACAGGGTGATGGCACCCAGGATCGCGGCCGTGACTGCGGTGGCCGGGATGAGCGTGGTGTAGGGCCGGCGGTCGCCGAGGCGTCCGCCGACCGTGGTGCCGGCCAGGGCGCCGATGCCGAAGCCGAGCATCGCCAGCGGTACCACGGCACTCGCGAGGTGGGCCCGCTCGGTCAGCAGCGGGGCGACGTAGCTGTAGGCACCCATGATGCCGGCCTGGATGAGCGCGATGGCCAGGTAGACCAGCCACAGGCGCGGATGCTTGAGCGCGGCCGTCTCCGAGCGCAGAGATGTGCCGGCGCGTGTGGTGTCGGCGGGCAGCTGGCGGGCCACCACCACGGCGGCGGCCACGGCGAGAGCGGCGAGCATCCAGAAGGGGGCCTGCCAGCCGCCCAGCTGGCCGGCTGCCGTACCGAGCGGGACGCCGACGATATTGGCGAGGGTGATGCCGCCGACCATCACACCCGTGGCACGGGTGCTGGCGGCCGGTCCCGCGGCGGCGGTCGCCACCACCGCGCCCACGGCCCAGAAGGTGCCATTGCCCAGCGCGGCGGCGACCCGGCCGACGAGCGCGAGCCCCAGGCTGGAGCTGAGCGCGCTGACGACGTGACCCGCGGCGAAGACCAGCAGCGCGGCGACCAGGGCCGAGCGACGCGGCAGGCGCCGGGTTGCAATCGACATCACGGGCGCGCCGATCATCATGCCGACGGCGAAGGCGCTGATCAGCGTCCCGGCGCTGGAGACGCTGACACCGAGGGCGCCGGAAATCTCCGGCAGCAGGCCGGAGACGACGAACTCGCTGGTGCCCATGATGAAGGTGATGGCACCCAGCAGCCACACCACCGGCGGCAGCTTGACCTTCCCGGCAGGCGCTGCCGTGCCGCCGTCACCCGTGAGGGGTGCGGCGGCCGAGGGATCCGGCTTCGTGGACGAGGGGGAACTCACTGACGATCCTTTCAAGAGAGCCGGGGCGGGCCCCGGTCATCCGGAGGCGTTCCGGCAAAGCGGCATGCGCGCCGTAGGTGGTGCGGGCGGAGCACTTCTGGCCCGCCGCATTCCACGAAACCAGCAGTCGAGACCGGCAGACAGTCACGCTTGTGAGGGGTAACAGCAGAGACCCCCTCATGCCGAGAACGTGAGCGTGTACACGGCGAATCGGGGTAACGGCCGCGGCACGGGAGGTGGGCCGTCTTTGCCGATGCTCGCGCAGCTGGTCAGCACCGACGCACGCCGGGCGGAGCAGATCGAGCCGGACCGCGACGGTGACGCCTCCTGCTACCTGCACGAGGCCGCCGCCCTGATCACGACAACGCCGGGCAACGCCTGAACCGGGCTGCCCGCCCGTCACCCGCAAGGAGATACCCAAGGACCTCGGTGCTGTACCCGGGCCTGCTCGAGAACGGGCTGATCGTGCCGATCTTGCTGATCGGAGCCTCCGGCGCGGGCAAGTCGACGCTGGCCCGCGCTTGGCCGGCCTCGCAGGTGCTCTCGCTCGATGATCTGCGAGGCGTCGTGGGTGACGACTTCCCTGTCCAGTCCTGCGTGGCGTCCCTGCCCCCGCTCTACGCGACCGAGGGCTTGGACCATGGAGGAGAACCAGCTCGGCGTGCTCGGCCTCATGCCGAACGCCGCCCGACTTGCACCTGACGTTGGCGTCAGGTTTTAGCGTGGCTGCTGTTGGCGCTCCGCGGTTCCCTGTGGACCTCGCCTCCCTACGTCAACGATCTTCCGCGTCTGCTGTGAGCAGGTGCGACCGACAGCAGGAGTACTCATGCGCGCAGTTGTTTACCGTTCGCTCGGCGGCCCGGACGTCGTCGAGGTCGCCGAAGTCGAAAAGCCTGTTCCGGGCTTGAGCGAGATTCGCATCAAGGTCCAGGCGGCCGCACTCAATCCGACCGATGTGGCGGCCTGGAGCGGGGGCTTCTTCCCCGCTCCGCCGGAGGGGGTCGCCTATGGCCTCGGCTGGGATGTCGCCGGCACTGTCGACGCCGTCGGCCCGGGGACCCACTGGAAGCCCGGGCAGAGCGTCATCGCGTTCAGCCACGGCTTGCCCCTGGGGCTGAACCGGGGCCAGGCCGAGTACATCGTGGTTCCTTCCCAGGCCATCGCCGCGGCGCCCGCCGGTGTCGACCCCGTCCACGCCGCCACCATCCCCCTCAACGGCCTGACCGCCGCCCAGTCCGTCGAGCTGCTCGGCATCCAGGCGGGCCAGACCGTGCTCATCACCGGGGCGGAGGGGGCGGTCGGCGGCTACGCGGTGCAGCTGGCCAAGCGCCGGGGAGCCGTGGTCATCGCGACCGACCTGTCGCCCGAGGGCGAGTTCGCGACCAAGGTGGCAGGGGCCGACGTGTACGTGCCGGCGTCGCAGCCGCTCGTCGAGACCGTCCGCAAGGTGCGCCCCGAAGGAGTCGACGCCGTTCTGGACACGGCCAGGCTGGGGCAGACCGCCATCGGGGCGGTGGCGGACGGCGGCAGGTTCGTGACCACACGGCTCGACGCCCTGCCCCAGACCGAGCGGGGCATCCGGGTCCTCCTGACGCAGGTCGGCCCGGACGGAGCGACGCTTTCGACGCTGTCCGATCTGGCCGCGGCCGGAGACCTGGCGTTGCGTGTGGCCGCGACCTACCCGCTGCAGGAGGCCTCGAAGGCTTACGCGCGCATGGTCAAGGGCGGGCTCCAGGGGCGTGTCGTCCTCACCATGGAGTGAGCACGCACCCTCTCGTACTCCTGTGACGCGACCGGCCGGGGCGCTCTGCGCCGTGGCCGGTCGCACCGTCCGGCGACCGTGCGGCAGCGGAAGGGGCACCGGCTCGTACGACCCTGCGGCCACGGTGAGGTCCGTCGCTGAATCGGCCTGCCGCACACTGCTGGTGACCAGTGTGCGGCAGGCCGATTCAGGTGGTCCTGGGTACCGATTCAGGCGGTGCCGGCGGTAGCGCCGCCGCGTACGGGGTGGCTGTGGTGCGGGTGGCTGGGGTCTGTCGCCACCGCGATGATCTCGTCGAGGCGGGCGCGCACTGCTGTCAGGTCGCCGATCTGGCGGTCGATGCGGGCCCGTTCGGTGATGAGACTGTCGCTGAACCCGACGGGCGATTCGCCCTCGTTCATGCACCGGGGCAGGACCTCGCGGACGAGCCTGCTCGACAGGCCGGCGGCGTACAACTGCTGGATCATCCTGACCCGGGCGACCGCGCCCTCCGGGTACTGCCGCTGCCCGCCGCCGGTGCGCGTGGCGCCGAGCAGTTTCTGCTCTTCGTAGTAACGCAGCGCCCGAACGCTGACCCCCGCCTGTTCGGCGACCTCTCCGATCCGCATCGCTCCTGCTTTCCGATTGAGCGTCGCGTCAGAGTTGTATCTGACGTTAGTGGGAGGTTTCAGCGTAGCTGACGTCGACATCACGGGCCTTTCATCTCGTCCGGCAGCAGCGGGCCAGATCACGGTGAATCAGGCGGACACATGCCGGCCTGGCGTATGGCATCCGCGGACGCCACGCGCCACGTCGGCGGCCGGAAAGGGAGGGTCAGTGGCGGGGCAGGAGGGTGCGCAGGCGTGCGGTGTGCTCGTCGATGGCCTGGGGGCCGTTGCTGGTGAGCAGGCGGACGCCTTCCTCCCAGATGACCTTGATGGCGGTCGGGTTGGTGGTCGTCTGTACCTGGTAGCCGGCGTTCCTGAGGGCTTCGTCGATGAAGTAGCCCATCCGTACCTTCTTGCCGGGGATCTTGAGGTAGCCGTTGCTGAGGACGAAGAGTTCGGCGGACTTGGCCACCGTGGTCACGCGGACGCCGTTGAAGGCGTGTTCGGGGTCGTTGACGACGGTGCCGTCGGGGCTCACCCGGTACTTGGCCGAGGCCATGGCGATGGGGGCGTGGCAGATCAGTGAGATCAGCACCTGGTTCTCCCGCAGGGTGTGCAGGAGTTCACCGAGCCAGGGGTTGTCGACGAAGTCGACCATGGGAGCGTGGCCGCCCGGCATGTGCACGAAGTCGAAGGCGCCCAGGTCGAAGGCGTCCTCGGGGTCACGGTGTCTGTGCACGAGCTGCTCGACGGACGGGAAGGTGTGCTCCGGCAGGTCCTGCATCGACTTGATCAGGTCGTCCCGCAGCACCACCACTTCCTTGTCGCTGCCCGGCAGCGCCTCGGAAACGGGCAGTCGGCCCAGGTAGCGGCGAGAGAGGGCGAGTTCGGCGTCACGGCGGGCGACAAGTTCCGGCCGCTTGGCGCGGAAGGTGTCGACATCGAAGCGGAACGCCTGTGCCGCGGTGGCCGAGACCGTTGCGGAGCTGAACTTGTCCGCGGCGTGCATCGACAGGGCCAGGCCGTTGATCTCGAGCTGCGGGACGATCCCGCCGGGGGTGGCGAAGGTGAAGTCGTACTCGTCGCCGAATTCCTTGAGGATCTGCGCCAGCTCGACCAGGTAGAACCCGGTGGATACGCCGGGGTGGCCTGCCGGTTCGATAAGCGGCAGAAGAGCAGCCGATGGGATGACGATCAGTGCCTTGGGCTTGGACGAGGTGGGGGTGTTCATGGCGGGGCCTTCTTTTCGCTGTGCGAGCTGGGGGAATGGAGGGCGCGCTCCTCGGTTGCGGACCGTCGCGCCGTGGGGAGCGATCCCTGGATGTCAGGCGGCGGTCGTGGCCGGTGTGTAGATCACGGCGGGATCCAGGGCCAGGTCAGCCTTGGCCCGCGCGGACAGCGCGTCGGCGATGACCTCGGACTTCTCGGCCTCCACCCCGTCGAGCGCGGCCCTGACGACGTCGGCCGGATCGTTCTTCTCGAACAGCTGACCTTTAGCCATGTCGGTGTCGGTGGGTCCCATGTACACGCCGGTGACCAGAGTGTTCTGGCCGGCCAGTTCGAGGCGGACGCTGTTGGTCAGGCTCCAGGCGGCGGCCTTGGCCGCACTGTAGGCACCCCAGTGCTCGGAAGGGACCCAGGACGCCACCGACAGGACGTTGACGATCGCCCCGCCGCCACCCGCCTCCAGGATCGGGGCGAAGGCCCGGATCATGCGCAACGGGCCGTAGTAGGCGGTGTCCATCTCCAGTTCGATCTGGTCCAGATCCCCGTTGACCAGGCTATTGATGGTGATGATCCCGGCGTTGTTGACCAGCAGCGTCACGTCCGAGGCGGCTTCCGCCACGGCGGCGACGGAGGCCGGGTCAGTGATGTCGAGCCGAAGCACCTCCGCTCCGGGCAGATCAACGCTCTCGGGGTTGCGTGCGGTGGCGTACACCTTGGACGCTCCCCGCTCCAGCAGCTGGGTGACGAAGTGGCGGCCGAGGCCGCGGCTCGCACCCGTGACGAGAGCGACGGAGTTGGCGATGTCCATGGGAGTGGTCCTTCACGTAGGTATGCATCGTCGGAAGCGCCCTGATGGGCCCGACAACAGCCACGCTAGAACCTCACGCTAACGTCAGGTGCAAGTTTTTTCAGGGTGAGACCTCCACGAGGAGACAGATGCCGCTGCCTCACGGTGATCCCCGCGCCGTCGGGCGGGCGGGCGGCGGCCGACCAGCAGCAGCGGGCCGGAGTCTGGCCGGGTGGCTTCAAAGCCTGGCCTGGGGTGCGGGATTCGGAATGCTTGTCCGCCCCCGGCCTGCGGTGACTTCCGTGCGGCACGGACGCGACGGCGGCGCGGGGCGTGTAGAGCTGGGCGAAGGTGGTTTCCTCCCAGCCGCATGTCCGTCGATCCCCCGCTGCCCAGCGTCTCCTCCAGCCCTTCGCGCTGTCGACTGCGGTCTTGATCGTCGTTCGCGGGCGATTCTTCTCGAGGCTCGCGAGCCGCAGGATCACCTCATGTTGTGGCATGCCGGGCGTCGGTGGGGTGGTGGGTGACGAGGAGTTGCCAGGTCAGTTCGGCCATCTCGTTCGGTGTGCGGGGGCTGTCGCGTTGGAGCCAGTCGGTGGCCACGCCGAGGAGTGCCCCGGCGGTGAATGCGGCGGGTACGTCGTGGGGGGTGTCGGTCGTCGAGACGCTGTCCGGCGCAGCGCCGGCGTTGAGGCGCACCGTGACGTGGACGCTGGCGCAGATTCGGCTGCGGATGTGGTCGATGACGCGGGCGCTGCCCTGCGGTCCCAGGAGGCTGCGGTAGAGGCCGGCGTGTTCGGCGAGGTTCTGGAAGAACGCGACGAGTGAGCGGGCGGGTTCCGCATCCGGGGCCGCCAGCGCGGGGTCGAGGGCGGGGAGGGACTCGATGAGGGTGTCGATCGTCGCGGTGCAGGCGGCCTCGGCCAGTTCGTGCACGTCCCGGTAGTGGTCGTAGAAGGTCGTGCGGTTCACCCCGGCCTGTTCCGCCACGTCCGCGACGCTGATCTGCCCCAGGTCCTGCTCCTCGACGAGCTTGATCAGCGCTCCCTGCAGGGCCGCGTGAGTACGCCGTACGCGGCGGTCGCCTGCCGGCGCGTTCCGTCGAGACGTGGTCATGGCCCACACTCTACCTAACCAACAAGTGTTGGTTTTCCAACTAGTGTCGGATACTGTGTTGTCTGAAGTGGACGTTCCGGTCGAATGACGAACCCCCATGAAGCTCACCGTGGACGAAACCAAGTGCGTGGGCGCCGGGCAGTGCGCCCTGATCGCCCCGACGTCTTTGATCACCGGGAAGAGGGAGACATCGTCGTACTGCTGACCGAGGCCCCCGGGGGCCTGGAGGAGGCAGCCCTTGGTACCGCAGGACTGATCTGCCCCGCCGGGTTCCACCCGCAAGGGGCTGAGAGCGCGGACGACGGTCCCCAGTTCGAGATGACGGGTCGACATCAGACCCGCACATCCCCCACGAGGCGTTACCAGCAGACGATCGCTGCGGCGCCGGAACAGACAAGGAGTAGTGCAATGCAGGGACTCAACGGAAAGCGCATCGTCGTCGCCGGAGGTGCCTCCGGGATCGGCGCGGCCACCGCCGAGCGGCTCGCGGCCGAGGGCGCGGCGGTGGTGGTCGGTGACGTCGACATCGACGCGGCCGAGGCCACCGCCAAGCGCATCACCAGTACGGGCGCAACGGCTTTCGCTGTCGAGTTCGACCTCGCCGATGAGCGTTCGGTACGTGCACTCGTCGACACCGCCGTCTCCCGACTCGGCGGAGTCGACGGCCTCTACAACGTCGCCGCCGACGTCTCGGCGGAGACCCTGGGCCGTGACGGCGACCTGCTCGACATGGACCCGGCCGTATGGCGGCGCACCCTGGAAGTGAACCTGATCGGCTTCGCGCTCACCAGCCGCGCGGTCCTTCCCCTGCTGCTCGAACAAGGCGGTGGTGCCATCGTCAACACCTCCTCCCTCGCGGCGCACGTGGGCGACCACCAGCGCGCGGCGTACCAGACGAGCAAGGCGGGGATCAACGCACTCACCCGGCACATCGCCTCCCGCTGGGGCAAGCAGGGCATCCGCTGCAACTGCGTGTCTCCCGGAGTCGTCCTGACCGAATCCGCGCAGAAGATGGCTCTGAGCCCGGAGGCGCTGGAGTTCACCCGCATGACGCTTCCCAGCACCCGCTTCGGCAAGCCGGAAGACCTGGCCGGCACAGTGGCCTTCCTCCTGTCCGACGACGGCGAGTGGATCAACGGGCAGGTCTGGTCGGTCAACGGCGGCGCGATGCTCCGCGAGTAGCGACCACGAAGCCCTGCGAGCCCTTGGGCCTGCTCGCGGTTTTGATCGTGAGGTTGAGACAGGTCTTGGCCCCGTCGACGAGGGTGCCGGCGCAGGCGCGGTCGGGTACAAGTAGTTGCGCTCGAAGTCCGCGCAGCCTGCGGTCGCCGTCTCCAGGCCGCCCGCTCGTGTCGACCAGGTGGGCCGCAAAGACGGCGCGGCCCTCAGCCTCCAACGCGTCCAGCTCGTGGTCTTCGTGCTGTACGTGATGTCACGGACCCGGGAAACGCCGCCAGCTACGTCCAGACAGGGTTCGAGGGCATCTCGAACCCGGCTCAGTCCGTCGGCAACTTCTTCACCTGGCTCGCTGACCAGGCT
Organism: Streptomyces sp. NBC_01314; assembly: GCF_041435215.1. Lineage (NCBI taxonomy): Bacteria > Bacillati > Actinomycetota > Actinomycetes > Kitasatosporales > Streptomycetaceae > Streptomyces > Streptomyces sp. NBC_01314. The sequence continues at coordinate 392,272 of NZ_CP108394.1, forward strand.
GAGTAGCCCCCCACCCCTTACGCCCCTCCTGGAGCTCATATGATCCGCCACCTGATCCTCTTCAAGCTCAACGAGGGCGTCGAGCGCAATGACCCGCGGGTCATGAAGGGTGTGGACGCCCTCCGCGCGCTCGACGGCAGCATCAAGGAGATCCGTTCCTGCGAGCTCGGCTGGAACTTCACCGACCGCCCCATCGCCTACGACTTCGCGGCCAACTTCGCGTTCGACGACGTGGACGCGCTGCACACGTACTTCGAGCACCCGGACCACCAGGCGGGCGTGGCGCTGTGGCGCGAGATCGCCACGTGGATCATCGCCGACTACGAATTCTGATCCGCCGAACTCTCGAAGGGTACGGCCGCGCATCCCCGCCCCGCACTCGCACGGTGCAGGGCTTTTTTGCACCCGCTGCGCCTCCTGTCTTGAACTCTCGCGCAACATGGCGGTATCAGAGGGCGTTAAGTCCGTTTCTGATAGCGGCCGCGTCCGGTTTGTTCGAGGAGTCCTTGGCGGACGAGTCGTCCCAGGCGGGAGCGGGTGACGTTGATCGAGGGCTCGTCGGTGGGCAGGCCGAGGTGTTCGTGCAGATCGTGGACGCGGAACACCTTCCCGGGGTGCTCGTTGAACGTGGTCACGATGCGCTGGTAGACGGTGGCGGTGGCGGTCTCCGCGGGGGCTGTTGCGTGGTCGGGAGGGGTGAGGCCGTCGATGACCTTGCGGGTGGCGGCGAGCTCGGCCAGGCGGGCTTCGGTCTCGGCGAGGGCGGTGGTGAGCCGCTCGATCTGCTCGCGCAGGTGGTCGGCGCGGGCTGCGGTGTCATCGTGTTCGGTCTGCAGCAGCCGCAGGAGTTCGTGGACGTTCACGCGGCCAGATCCACGTCGTCCCGCCAGGTGGGGGCAGGGGTGGTGAGGCGGCGGAGCATGCCGGCGGTGGAGGCCCAGTAGACGCGGGAGGCCGCGTTGTCGGGTCGGTGGTCGTAGTCGCGGGCGAGGCGCCGGTGCAGCATGAGGGTGCCGTTGGCCTGTTCGACCACCCACCGCTTCGGCTGCGGGACGAAGCCCTTGCCTTCGTCGTCGGGGTTGCGTCGGACCACCTCGACGGTGATGTCCTTCACCGCCCCGTGGATGATCACGGCGTCTTTGAAACCCTGGTCGGCCAGGACTTTTTCCAGGCGCGTCCCGCATCGTTCGGCCGCCTGGTCCAGCAGGGCGATGCCGGCCTCGTTGTCGTGCGCGCTCGCGGCGAGGATCACCACGCCGATGATCAGGCCCAGCACGTCGACGGCGAGTCCCCGCTTCCTGCCGGGCGTTTTCTTGTGCGCGTCCAGTCCCGTCGTCTCCTTCGGCACCCCGGCCGCCACGCGGACGGACTGGGTGTCGATGATCACCAGGGACGGGTCCTCTAATCGTCTGGACCGCTCCCGCACCTGGCAGCGCAGGATCTCCTGGATCCGCTGGTCAAGGCCGTCCTGGCGCCACAGGGTGAAGTAGTAGAACACCGCCGACCAGGCCGGGAGGTCATGTGGCAGGAGCCGCCACTGACAGCCCGTCCGGTTCTGGTAGAGCAGCGCGTTCACGACCTCGCGCAGGTCGCAGGAACCTGGGGCCCCGGTCGCCGACCGGGCCACCCGCTCCTGCTTCCACGCGGTGACCAGCGGCTCGATCAGCGCCCACTGCTCGTCGGACAAGTCGGTTGCGTACGGCATCCGTTCCATGCCCGCGACTCCATCATGCACACGACATGACACGAGGGAGGAACCACCCCATCACCCACGAACGGGTGACACCATATCACCAGGAACGGGACTTAACGCCCTCTCAGGTCGGGACCATCGGGCTGATCAAGGCCATCGGCCGGTTCGATCCGGACCGGGCGTGCAGTTCCCGACGTTCGCGATGCCGACCGTCATTGGCGAGATCAAGCGGTACTTCCGCGACAACGTCCGCACGGTCCACGTCCCGCGCCGGCTGCACGACCAACGGGCCACGGAGCGGCAGCCACGAGGGACGCACTGATCGAGACCGTGAAGCACCTCTCGCGGCATCTGCGGCGATTCCTCGCCTGGGACCAGGGCGGTGAGGTGGCCGCTCACCGGGCGTTCACCGTAGCCACGGACATCCCTGTCTACTTCTGGACCCAGCAGCCCTGGCAGCGCGGATCGAACGAGAACACCAACGGCCTGCTATGGCAGTACGTCCGCAAGGGGACCGATCTCAACGTCCACACCCGTGAGCACCTGGACGCCGTCGCCGTAACACTCGGCTGGGAAACCCCAGCCGAGTGCCTGTCTGATCTGCTCGCGGCCTGATCAACCGACCACGTGTTGCGTCGATCCCTGGAATTCGCCCATCGCCTGCGAGAACGGGGTGCCGAGCGTGAAGCGCTCCGCACCCCGGCACGTTCATGTATTCAGCAGTCCGTGGTCGGCTAGGCGTCGCAGGCGCCGTCGTAGGTGGTGCGGACACGGGCCAGGAGTGAGTGCAGGGTGTCGCGCTCCTGCGGGGTGAGGTCGGCGAAGAGCTCGTCCTCGACGCGGCCGATGGCGGCGTCGAGCTTGGTAACGGCGGCCGTGCCCGCTTCGGTGATCTCGACGATGTGACGGCGGCGGTCGGCCGGATCACGGCGCCGTCGTACCAGATCGCGGTCCTCCAGCGCGTTGAGGAGAGCGACCAGGACGCTGGGGTCTACGCGCAGCCGGGCACCGAGGTCGCGCTGGCCGAGCTGACCGCCGTCGAGGTACATCAGCACGACGGCTTGGCGGGGCGTGACCTCGGAGGCGGTGAGTGCCTCACGGATCCAGGTGTCGGTGGCTCCACCATGCCGCGCCAGGAGCAGGGCGAGGCGGGAGTCGGGACCGCCGGATTCGGGGGTGTCGTCGCTGATGGGGGAGCTGACGGGAGCGCTGGTGGCGGGGGCGGTGCCCTCGGATCGTTCGCTGGCCATGGTCCGACCGTAGCAAGCAAGGAAACAATCGGTTGCAGTCAATCATTGAAGCACTTACATTATTTTCCGCCACTCATCGCTTGCCGCCCTCTATTCCCGGACCGGTCGGCGGTCCCCTCTCCCTCCGGAGTTCTCCGTGTTTATCGCCTATGTCGTCCTCGCTGTCGTGGTGTCCCTGCTGCTGGTCTTCTCTGCCGTTCCCGACATCACCCGCGATCCGAAGATCACAGAGCCGCTCAAGGCGCTCGGGGTGCCCGACAGCTGGTTCTTGCCGCTCGGCCTGGTCAAGATCGCGGGCGCTCTGGGGCTGCTGGCCGGCATCGTCTTCCGACCGTTGGGCATCGCGGCGGCGATCGGTGTCGTCCTGTACTTCCTGGGCGCCGTGATCACGCACGTCCGTGGAGGCGACGCGAAGGGGAGCGGCATCCCGGCCGCCATCATGCTCGTTGCCGTGGCGCCGCTGGTGCTGGGGTTCGCGAGTCTCTGATCCTGCTCCACGAGCGCGATCGGACCAGCTCACGATCACACGGCGCAGCCACTGTCAGACGCCTGCCTCCAGCGCCGGGGCTGGAGACAAGTCGCTCCGGGACGGCTGGCGCCGGCAGTGTCCGGGACGGCCCACGCCGGACGCCCCGGACACTGCCCAGCCTCGGGCTTGCGGGCGGCTGCCGCGCGCAGTCCGGGTCGGGTCGCCAGCAGTGCCCAGGTGGCCGACCATCGGCTTCAGGGGACCGATCGGCACAGATGCCCCGGCCAAGTCATGCCTCGCCCGGCCCCGCATGAGACATGACGTCCAGATGAGGAGACCGTTGGTGGCAGGACCATGAGATGGCGGAGGCGTCCGCCGGCTCATGCCGCCGCGGCGAGCGAAGAGAGGTGGACGAGGGTGTGACGCGGACGGCTGCGTGCGGCGGTCGGTAGCGGAGTCCTTCCGGTCGGCGGCAGCCCTGTGCCACTGCCGCTGCAGGTTGCGTGGAGAAGGGCGCCGGTGGAGAAGACGCGGAAGGGAAGCCTCCCGGGCCGGTGACCTCGCAGCAGCGGAGCGGTCGTCGCACCGGGCGCGTGCGCCTTGGCGACCTGCGCCCATGCGCACTCATGTGAGTAGGGAGAACAGATGCGCCGACGATCGCCTCGCTCGTCTCACGGACCTTGTATTTCTGCCAGCCCCTCACCGACGGGCGGTAGGCGTCGTCCAGCCTCTTGAAGACCACCCCCTCCATCCCAGCCGACGCCCACGTCAGCCACTCGCGCACGACGTCGGGGCGTCGGCCGGCTGAAGGCGCCTGGCTGGCGCCCGGCCAGGCGCCTGCTCGATCTCTCTGATGCCCGCTGGGAGTTGATTGAGCCGGTGCTCTCAGCCCGGCGCTTCGAGCGCCGCGGCAGGGCCCTGGACTTCGGCCGGCCGCCCGAGCATGACCTGCGCGAAATCATGAACGCGATCTTGTACGTGGACCGCACCGGCGTGCGATGGCGCTACCTCCCGCACGACTTCCCGAACTGGAACACGGTCTACGGCTACTTCGTCAAGTGGCAACAGGAAGGAGTGTTCACCCAGCTCAACGGCCTGCTCCGGCAACTCTTGCGGGAGAAGGAAGGACGGGACGCCGAGCCATCGGCCTGTGTGATCGACGCCCAGAGCGTCAAGACCTCCAGCAGCGTTCATGCCTCCAGCCAGGGCATCGACGCAGGGAAGAAGATCGTGGGCAGAAAGCGGAACATCGTCACCGACACCATCGGACTCCTGCTTGCCGTGCTGGTCACCGCGGCGAGCGTGCAGGACTCCGTAGCTGGCACCCGGCTCCTGGACCAGGTCGCCGCCGAACACCCCGGCATCCGCAAGGTGTGGGTCGACGGCGGCTACCGCCAGCACCTCGTCGAGCACGCAGCCACCCTCGGCATCGACATGGAAATCACCGCCCGCACCCCTGGGAGGGGGATTCACCCCGATCCCGAAGCGGTAAGCGGTCGAACGAACCTACGGCTGGCTGATGTTCCACCGACGTCTCGCCCGTGACTACGAGCCCCTGCCCGCCCGCTCCGAAGCCGTGATCCACCTCGCCATGACCGACCTGATGGCCCGCCGCCTCACCGATGAGGCCACCATCTCCTGGCGCGACCCGACACCATAGGCTAAACAGCAGATTCCGGGATAAAACATCAGAAGCAAACGACCTCTAAGAGGCGGCCGCGTCCCGGTTCTGGCTCGCTGCCCAGCTGGCCAGCAGCTTCAGGGCGTCCGCGGCCGGGGTGTAAGGATCGGCGCTGTACACGGTGATGGACAGCCCCTCGTCGCCGGGCAGGGCCAGCGACTCGTGCACCAGCTCCATCTCGCCCACCGCCGGATGGTGGAACCGCTTGGTTCCCTCGGTGAAGACGTGCACGTCGTGCGCGCCCCACATGGTGCGGAAGGCGTCGCTGCGGGTGGACAGCTCACCGATCAGGTTCGACAGCTCCCGGTCGTAGGGGTTGTTGGCTGCCTCGACCCGCAGCACCCCGACCCCGTCGCGGGCCACGCGTTCCCAGTCGGGGAACAGCCGGGCGGCGCGGGGGTCGAGGAAGACGAACCGGCAGGTGTTGACCGGCTCCGCCTCGAACACCTCGCTGAACAAAGCGCGGGCGAGCGGATTGGCCGCCAGAATGTCCATTCGGTTGTTGCGCACGTACGCCGGCTGGTCGTGAAGTCCCTCGACGATGCGCAGCACACTCGGCCGCACGGTGGCCTTCTTCGGGCGGTGCCGGACCCGGGCCCCACTGGTGTTGGCCGCCCGGGCGAGCGCGTAGAGGTGATCCCGCTCGGTGTCGTCCAGCCGCAGGGCCTGGGCGAGGGCGTCCAAGACGCTGTCGGAGACCCCGGTGAGGTTGCCGCGCTCCAGGCGCGTGTAGTACTCGACGCTCATCCCGGCGAGCATCGCGACCTCACCGCGGCGCAGCCCGGGCACCCGCCGCTGCCCGTACACCGGCATGCCCGCCTGCTTCGGTGTGATCTTGGCGCGGCGGGACTTGAGGAACGCGCTGACTTCGGCCCGGTTGTCCATGGATCCCAGCGTAGGAAAGCGAAGCGATCAGTGGGGGTCCCTGTCAGTACCCCTCACAGCATGGACTCCCATGAACTCCGCCCTTGTCATAAAGAACGTCATCGACACCCGTCTCTTGCCCGAGAGTCAGTCCTCACCGGACTGTCGCGCTGGCACTGTCACGTTGGCTGACCGGTGGGATGATCTTCGGATCGATCAGGCTGGGAGGGGTCGTCCGTGGGGAGTGCGTCGCTGTCGTACAAGGGGCACCGGTATCCGGTCGAGGTGATCTCCCACTGTGTGTGGCTGTACTTCCGTTTCCCGCTGTCGTTCCGCGAGGTCGAGGAGCTGATGCTTGAGCGCGGCGTGACCGTCTCGTACGAGACGGTACGGCGGTGGTGCGGCAAGTTCGGTCAGCAGTACGCCAACGCGCTGCACCGCCGACAGCCTCGACCTGGGGACAAGTGGCACCTGGACGAGGTCTTCGTCAAGATCAATGGGGAACAGAAGTACCTGTGGCGGGCCGGCGACCAGGACGGCAACGTCCTGGACGTCCTGGTGCAGAACCGGCGAGACAAGGCCGCGGCCAGACGCTTCTTGCGCCGCCTGCTGAAGAACACGGGTGCGGTGCCGCGGGTGATCGTCACCGACAAGCTCCGCTCCTACGGCGCCGCCCTCCGCGAGGTCATGCCCTGCGTCGAGCACCGCTCCCACAAGGGGCTGAACAACCGGGCGGAGAACAGCCACCAGCCAACAAGGCAGCGCGAACGGGCGATGAAAGGCTTCCGCGGCACCGGCGCAGCCCAGCGGTTCCTGTCCGCGTTCAGCGGCATCTCACCCCACTTCCGACCCCGACGCCACCGGCTGTCCGCACACCACTACCGAGCCGAAATGAGCATCCGCTTCGCAATCTGGGAGCAGATCACCGGCGCCGCCTACCCCTCCACCACGGCCTGAGCACAGCCCGGAACCGGGCTCCACCACGCCACGACGCACCATCAGACACCTACCCACCCAACAACGTGACAGCGCCTCCGCCACCGCTGTGACCTGCACCGACCCGAGCAGAACACCGCCTCCGCCGCCATCGTCTGCGGCAGCGGATCACCACACTCCCGGCAGTACCGCCGAGCCGTCCCGCCAGCCCTCACAACTCAGATCATCCAGGCGCACGCACCTCACGGCCAGGGATCAAAAACACCTACTGAAGATTCTGGGACACAGCCGTGCCCCGCCAGGCACCCCACATGGGGAACTGGGCGGGGCACCGCCGAGTCCGGGGGCCCGCAGCCGAGTGCGGCCGCTCAGGTTTCGGGCATGACCCGACCCGCCCCACTCACCTCCAGCAGCCGGCCCAGATGATCACGGCGCTACTGCACGGAGCTCGGTGGGACCATCCCCGCGGATACGGGGAGCAGGACTCCGGTGCCGTCCGTGTGGGCCTCGATGAGGGACCTTCCCCGCTCGCGCGGGGAGCAGGAGGCCGGGCTGACCCATGCCGAAGCGGCCGAGGGGCCATCCCCGCTCGTGCGGGGAGCAGCCTCACCTGCGAGTTTGCGTCACGCATGCGCCGTTCGCAGGCACTTTCATCGAATGGGTCATATCGCCCACCTAAAGCTGAACCGGCGCTAGCTCAACCCGACGAGGTGTCGTCCCTGCGGGTGCGGGGAGCACGTCTCGAGGTCTGCGGGGTTGAAGAGGTAGGCGGGACCATCCCCGCGGGTGCGGGGAGCACGCGGTTTCGTTGGTGTGATCGCCAGTTGACGGCCGACAGGGGGCGGGTCTCCATGTTCGTCGCGGGCGCGGCCAGCGCAGCGAAGTGGGGTCGGACACCCCGGCGACGGTGGCAACCAGCAGCACGGCGGGGCAGCGGCGCCCGGACGATCTCCGGCGGGGTCTCGGTTTCCAGCTCGGTGAACTGCCGCTCGGTGTAAAGGCAGTGCCAGATCCCCGGGGCGGTCCGGCCGGCCCGGCCGCGCCGCTGCCGCAGCCCGTGCTGAGAATGCGGTACCGGTTCGGTCGACTCGATGGCGGTTGCCGGATCCCAGAAGGAGCGGTTGATCAGACCGGTGTCCACGACGTGGCGGATGCCGTCGATGGTCAGCGAGGTCTCCGCCCGGGTTGGTGGCGAAAATTACTCGGTAGCGGGTGCCGCGCCGACGACTCTCCGGCCGCAGGGCGCGGCTCCGTTGGGCGGCGGGCAGCTCGCCGTACAGCGGCAGCAGCTCAAGCGCGTCGGCGATCCGGCCCATTTCTGGCTCTGCTCCGATGAGTTGGGTGGTCTCCTTGATGGCGGTCGTGATACCGCCGCGTCCGGTGAGGAAGACCAGAACGTCTCCCTGGTGGCACTCGACGTCGGCCGGGATGTCGGCGGGCCGGTCGCCGGTGGCTATCCAGCGCAGCAGTTCCACCACGGTGGACGCGGCGCGGGCCGGCATCTGGGCGGGCCAGGAGGCGACGGGCAGTTCCGGACCGGCCCACCAGCGTTCATACACCTCGTGAATGACCTTGCTGCGCATCCGGGACACCAGGACATCGCCGCACGCCGGGGATTCCCGGAGCCCCACATCCTTCAACTGTGCCCTCAAGACGCTGTACGGCATCACCCCACGCGACCACCGCCACCAGACCCAGCACCCCGGAATGACTGCAGTGCGCTGAGAGCCAACAACCGTGCACCGGATGCCAACAACACCATGAACATATCCAGCATGCTCATGCCCAGTCCGGTAACGCCAACCGAAGCGAGAGGTCCCCCCTCATGCGAGCCGACATTTTCAAGGGCACGCGGCACATGCTGGCCACTGCCGCCGCCACCGCCAGCCTGCTGGTCGGGTTCACTGGCGCCGCCCAGGCCGAGAACTCCAGCCCGGAAGCTGCGGCTGCGGCTGAATGCACCGACTGGTGGGGTCCGAACATTGACACCGGCTCGGGCAGGCTGAGGAGCTCCTACAACCTCAAAAACGCCCCCTATGCGAGGTGTGACAGTGTTGCCTCCCTGGGATCCAACACCCTCATATACTTTCACTGCTGGGCCGAGAACGACCACGGAAATTGGTGGGTCTACGGGAGAGTCGCGAACACTCAAACGATGGGATGGATGTCCGTAGACAATTTCTCGAGCTACACGAGCGATTCCAGCGCCGGAGCGAAACCCCGCTGCAACCTGAATTAGGCTTTCCTTTTCGCACGGCCCGCCGGTTGCCTTGAGTACCAGCGCTTCGGACCACCTCGGCTTACAGTGGTTTGACATTGCAGCCCCCGGGGAGAGCAGGCTCAAGGCGGGCCCCGGGCGTCATCGCTCGGGGCCTCATGCTGCCGACCCCCCGCACCCGAGGTCGCGGCCTCAGCGCAAGCCGCGCCGCCCACGCTGCGGGGGAAAACCAGCCGAACGCAGAGTGGTTCGGCACCGCGTTCCACTCCACCGAGAGCACGCAATCGGGAGGCCGGCTACATATGTGGCCCTGGGGCGTTGCGCATGCTGCGGGTCCGTTTCACATCGGAAGACCTGCGGAATGTCGCGGAAGATCACTATTGCCCATCGCGTGGATCCGATATGGGAGATCCTGCTCAGCCTGCAGGAGGACTTCAATCCCTTGGTGTTCGGTGAATTGCGCCGCCGCACGGCTGCCGCGCTTCCCTCCAGAACCCGATTGCTACTGGAACTCGCGCGACCATGGGGCTATTCCCCGGACTTCCTGACTCCGGGCCGGGCCGGGGCGGGGCAGAATTTCCCGATCAGCTCGAACGCGTCCTGTGCACGCCCACACACACGACTCCGGAACGATCTGGTCCAACTGGCACGGGAAGGCTCCACGACGCCTCCCGTCGCCCAGCTCGCAGCCGGTTCCAGCCAGCTGATGTGCCACCTCGGAAGTGCACTGACCACCTACCACGAGATCGCCCTCGCCCCCTATGACTACCGTGCCAGGAGTCCGTCGAAGCCGACCTGTTGCGGCGCGGCCAGGCGCTGCTAACCGGCGACGTCGACGGCTTGTTCGCCGGACTCCGTCCGCGACTGGAGTGGCAGCCTCCGCTCCTCAGGATCCCGGTCTATGCCGATCAAAAGATCCACCTCGACGGTCGCGGGATCGTCCTCGTCCCGTCCTTCCTCTGCCGCATCCAGCCCATCATGCTCCTGGACAGCACCCTGCCACCCGTTCTCGTCTACCCCGTGAAGCCGCAGTTCGGCTGGCTGCGGCCCACGACGTCCACCGGGGAGACGAGTCGCGCCGAGGCACTCGGCGCGCTCCTGGGCCGCGCCCGGGGTGCCGTCCTGGAGGCCGCCGCGGCCGGCGGCAACACCAGTCAGCCGGCGCAGCGGGCGGGGGTGGCGTTACCGGTCGTCAGCCGCCACACCGCCGTGCTGCGGGAAGCCGGCCTGCTGTCGATCCGGCGCAGGGCCAACTCCGCGTATCACCGCGCGACTCCGCTCGGCCTCGCCCGTACTGAACGGCCAAGTGCCCCCCTGACCCATGAGTTTGCGGTGGGCGGCAAACACTGTCCGCCCACCGGGCGGGCCTGACACAGTGTCCGCGGCAAGAGCGGATCACTGTGCGAACCCGGGAGGACCCTGATGTCACCGCATGCACCGGAGGGACCGAGCCGCCGCAGCCTCGTCGTGGGCGCCGTCGCGGTCGCGGCAGGACTCTCCGCCGAGCGGACCGCGGCCGCCGACTCCTCACGCGGTGCTCCCGGCGGGCAGAGAACGCGTACGGCCGCCATACCGGCCGGCACAGCCGACACCGTCACCGTGGGACCGGGCCACACCGCCCGGACCCTGGCCCCGTGGGGCACACCGCTCCAGGCCGGTGCCGCAGCCCGACATGACGACGCCGCAGGTCAGACGCGTCAGGTGGGCACACACCACAGCGGTCTGCACTTCGAGCCACTGACGGCCGCCGGCCAGGGCCTGCTGGTGATCAGCCACGAGTACGTCGACGAGTCGCTGCTCTCCTCCGACGGCCCGCGCACCGACACAGCCGACGGGCACCTCGCCAAGGCGCTCGCGGCGACAGGCGTGTCGGTCGTCCACGTCCGGCGGCATGCCGAGGGCTGGCGTACGGTCACCTCGCGCCGCAACTGGCGGATCACCGGATCGACACCCGTCACCTTTTCAGGCCCCGTCACCGCGGACCATCCGGAGCTCCGCACCCCGTACGCCGCACGCGGTGTGCTGGGAGCGAGCTTCAGCGGTTCGACGCCGTGGGGGACATACCTGGCGTGCGAGGAGAACTTCAACCGCTTCTTCGGCACGGACGACGCCTCGTGGAGACCCGATGAGCTTCAGCGGCGCTACGGCCTCAACTCCTTCGGCTACGGGCATCGGTGGCACCGGGCGGACGAGCGGTACGACCTGGCCGCGCACCCCCGTGAGGCCAACCGGCACGGCTGGATCGCCGAGATCGACCCTCTGCGGCCGGGCAGCACACCGGTCAAGCGCACGACGCTGGGCCGGTTCAAGCACTCGGGCGCGACCCTCGTCGAGGCGCACGGCAAGGCCGTCGTCTACAGCGGGGACGACGAGAACGGTGGCTACCTGTACAAGTTCGTCGGCGGTACCCCGTGGCGACAGCGGCTGATGCAGCAGAAGAGCCCGCTGAACGACGGGACGCTGTACGTGGCCCGGTTCGAGGAGGACGGTTCGGGCCGCTGGCTCCCGCTCGTCCACGGACAGGGGCCCCTGCTGCGCCGCAACGGTTGGCGCGACCAGGCCGACGTCCTGCTGCGGGCCCGGCAGGCCGCTGACGCCCTGCGGGGCACTCCCCTCGACCGCCCGCAACAGACCGCGGTCCACCCGCGTACGGGTTACGGCTACCTGGCCCTCGCGGGCGGCACGTCGACCACCGTCTGCGGACCGGACCCGGCGGCGGCGCGCACGGCGAGCCCGGCCGCCGGCAACCGGCACGGGCACATCCTGCGCTGGCGTGAGCAGGGCGGCGATGCCACGGCCGCCGCCTTCCGCTGGGAGTTCTTCGCGACGGGCGGGGAGCTCTTCAGCTCGCCCAAAGGCCTGTCCTTCGACCGCGCCGGCCGACTGTGGATCTCCACTGGGCACTCCGGTGATGCGTACCAACTCCTCGGCAACAACGCCCTGTTCGTGGCCGATCCGACGACGGGAGTGCTCAGTCGGGTGGCCACGGGACCGCGCGGCGCCGAACTGACCGGGATTGCGCACACCCCCGACGGGCGGGAGGTGTTCGTCAATGTCCAGCACCCCGGCGAACGAGGGGCGGACGACCCGGGGGCCGCAAGTGCCTGGCCCGGCCACGATCCAGCCGATCGCCCGCGTTCGGCCGTTGTGGCGCTGGCCCGGAGCTGAGCTCCGACCGAGCAGCGGTCGTCGAGTACAAGGCGAGTACGAGTACGAGGAAGGACGCGACGTGGTCTACATCGTTCCCCGTTCAGCATGGGGCGCCAAACCGGCCAAGCAGCCGGAAGAAGGCTCATGGGCCCCTTGGAACGGCGGGGTCGTCATCCACCATCACGGGTCCGGCGATGGTTACCCCAAGGCCAACCATCAGGACTGCTACAACCAGGTGCTGGGAATCCAGGACCAGGCGATGAACGTGTCCTGGTTCGAGGAAGAGATCCTCGGCAAAGACGTCTACGACGACATCCCGTACAACTTCCTTGTCTGCCAGCACGGATGGGTCTTCGAGGGACGGGGCCTCGGCGTCCGTTCCGCTGCCAACGGCAGGGAGATTGCCGGTTCCAACCAGAACTACTTCGCCGTCATGGGGATGATCGAGCTGGACGACGCGCCCTCACAGGCGATGCTCACCTCGATCAAAGAGCTGATCGCGCAACTGCGCCAGGAGAAGACATGGCCTGCGGGTAAACTGATCAAGGGCCATCGTGAACTGTTGTCCTCCAAGGAGTGCCCCGGCCAGCTGTTCCCGTACGTGACCAACGGGTCACTGGAACCCAGCCCGCCTGCACCGGTGCCGGTGCCGGTGCCGGTGCCGGCCTCAGTGCCGATCTACTCACGTGCCGACTGGGGCGCTCGCCCACCCAACGCCGTCACATGGGTCGAGCCAAGCGCCAGAACGGGCTTCACCGTCCACTACTCCGCCGGCCCGTCCTCGCAGACCCCACGGCAGATCCAGAACTACCACATGGATTCCAACAGCTGGGTCGACATCGGCTACAACTTCCTCGTCGACCGGGCCGGCCGGGTCTACGAAGGCCGCGGCTGGTACGTGGAGGGAGCCCACGCCACCAGCCACAACACCACGCACATAGGCGTCTGCTTCATCGGCCGCGACGGTGAGGCGACCGCCGCCGCCCTGTCGGCCGTCCGCGCCCTCTACACCTATGCCAACCAACTCACGAACAAGACTCTCGCCAGGACCTGGCACGGCGGCCTCCCCGGCCAGTCCACCGAATGCCCAGGCTCCTCGCTGCGCGCATGGGTTCAGGGAGGCATGGTCGGTGACGACGTCCCGGTCACCGGCGGCTCCGGCGACACCAGCGGCGGCGGCATGAGCTCGGTGCGCACGGTGGCCGCCCAGCAGCGGGCCGTCAACGGTCTCGGCCACTCGCCCGCCATAGCGGTGGACGGCCTCTGGGGTCCGAAGACCGATGCGGGAGTGCGGTGGTTGCAGACGAAGGTCGGTGTCACGTCCGACGGTCTGTGGGGCCCGGGAACCGAAGCCGCGTACCGAGCCGCGACGGGTGACAGCGCCACGGGGGGCATGGCCTCCGTCCGCTCGATCACCAAGCAGCAGTCGGCCGTCAACGGTCTCGGCCACTCGCCCGCCATAGTGGTGGACGGCCTCTGGGGTCCGAAGACCGATGCGGGAGTGCGGTGGTTGCAGACGAAGGTCGGTGTCACGTCCGACGGTCTGTGGGGCCCGGGAACCGAAGCCGCGTACAACGCCTACCTGGACGAAGGCGCGCTCCTGACCGTCGACGGCGCCTTCGGCGCCGCCACCATCGAGGCCACCCAACGCGCCATCGGCGTCACGGCCGACGGCCAGTGGGGACCGGGCTCCATCCGTGGCCTGCAGAACCACCTCAACACGTGGAGCGCGGCAGGGCTGACCGTCGACGGAGCCATGGGGCCGGGCACGATCAGGGCTCTTCAACGGCACCTCAACACGATGGTCTCGGCTGGTCTGACGGTAGACGGCCTCTGGGGCTCTGCAACTGTCAGCGCCCTTCAGAGAGCGCTGAACCTCGCCAAATTCTGACCCGCGACTTCGAGTCCCCATTCGAGCCGGGGCGGTTCAGGGGGTGCCCCGACGTGGTCGGAGCACCCGCATTGGGTGTTCGGGGGCCTGTTTCAGGCTGCGGTGCGACGGCCGTGGGAGTCCTGCCGGATGGATGGTTGACCGGCAGGGCTGGTCTTGTGCCAGGTGCGGCAGACGGCGATGACTGCGTCGTATCCAACAGTGAGGGCGGTCAGGCCGAGTGCCATGACGGTGTCGCTGTCGTGGAGGACGTGGGTGAAGTGCAGGGTGGCGGTGGCGGCTATCGCGGGGACGGCAAGTGTGCCGGCTGGGCGGCGAATGGCCTTGATGTTGGTGTACCAGCAGGCCCGGACGTCTTTGGGCGGGATCACGCTGAAGCGCCATCCGGGGCTGGTCTGCGGTGCGTCACCCTGAGGGGTGTCGGGGATGAGGGTGAGGTTGTTCATGTGCGCTGTCCTTGGTGGGCGGCCGGAGCGTTCCGGCCGGGTCCGGGCAGGGGTCGGTGCACGGTGGTGACGGGTCAGTCGTCCGCCTCGTAGTCGAACAGGTCGTCGTCATCCTCGTCTTCGAGGAAGGCGTCGATGGGGTTGAGCTGTTCGAGGAGCGCGGTTTCGTGCGCGAGGACGCGGCTGACGCGGCGGGCGTCCCAGATGTTGCGGGCGATGACGAGGCCGTCACCGAAGGGGACTTCGCCGGTGACGGCCTTGTACATGTACTTGCTGGCTTCCCAGGGCTTTTCCAGGAGCTCGCCACTGCCTTGGAGCCGGACGATCATTCCGTGGCCGATGGCGACGGGCAGGATCGCGGAGTCCAGGACGTGCTCGGTGAAGTGGACCGCCACGGGCACGGCCCCGCCGAGGACGGCCTGGACGATGGCGGCGGTGGTGTCGTAGGGGAAGAGGGGTTCCTTGTAGTGCCGGCGGATCCGGGGTGCGAGGTGTTCCAGGGAGCGGGGAAGCAGGACGTAGTCGGGTGCGGGGTCGGCGACGACGGGGTCGCCGACCATGGCCTGCCAGCCGTCAGCGAGGGTCAGACGCCAGGATCCGGAGCAGTCCGAGAGCAGTGCGGTGCTGGGGGTGACGGTGGCGGCGTACAGGGGGTGGTGGGGGACGTGGCGGGCAGCCGTTGAGAACTTCGGCAAGTGCGGCCTGTCGGCGGGGTCGACGGAGAGCTGGTAGCGGGTCTTGTCGGCGACCCAGTCGGCGGCGTACTGGCAGTGGCACCCCTGGTGCGGCGGGAGCCATGTGCCCGGGTCCTGGTCCGACTTGGAGCGGTTGCTGGCCGCGGAGACCGCGATCAGCGCGCGTTCGTCGTCCTGGTCGTTGGCGTACGCCTCACGCAGTTGGGCGGTCCACGCGCGTGCTCCGCTGTCCCAGGCTTCGGCGAGCAGGACGAGGTGGTCGGCGTCCAGGCTGCGGGCGCTGTCGAAGTGCCGGTCGTCGTAGGGGCAGGAAGAGTCTGATTTCAGCCTCCGTATAAAACGGAGGGAAGTTCTCCGGTAAGCCAGGGGTGTCCCCCTTCGACGACGACCGGCTGTACGAAGCCGTCAGCACGCTGTCAGGCACTCACGCACCCAACAACGTTACAGCGCCCTTCTACGAGCCGAAGTCCATCGTCTTCACGAAGCGGCGGTCCGTCACCGACGGACCGTCCTTCGTGCCCGCCAGCACCCAGTAACCGGCTTCTTTCCGGGGCGTGTTGAAGCCGAACGTGCCGATCAGCAGCTCGTCCCGGCCGTCCGCATCCAGATCGCACAGCACCAGATCCCACCCGAACTCGTCCCTGTCGCCGGAGTGCGTCGGCTTGCCACCGAGGCCGATGGAGTACCGGTCGATCCGTGTCGGGGTTTCGGTGGTGAGGCCGTCGGGGGTGCCCAGCCGGACCGAGACCCGGCCGATGCGGCGGTCCTCGCCGAGCGACTCGGTGGCCAGGTCCGCGTAGCCGTCGCCGTTGATGTCCCCGGTGACGGCGCGGGACAGGTGGAGCCTGTGGAGGTCGGTGGTGGAGCGGCCCTGCCCAGGGCCCTGCTTGCTGCCGTAGACGACATGCGTTCCGCCGGTGTTCCCCGTCAGCAGATCCACGCGCTTGTCGCCGTTGAAATCGGCGGCGACCAGCGGCTCCCCGCCGGAGGAGGTGTCCTCCGCCCTGATGCCGGGGACGGGCGCCGCCTCGCTGAGGCCTTTCTCCGTGCCGCGGTAGTACGAGCTGCCGTCGACCTCCGGCATGTCGTCGTCTTCGAAGCGGGCGTCCTCCTCGTCGTACTGCGCCTTCGTCACGAGGTCGTCGCGGCCGTCGCCGTCGAAATCGCCGATCGCGGTGTGTACCACGGGCACCCAGCCCTCGTGGCTGACATCGATCCGGGTGGTGGTGCGGGGTGTCGCGTGGGAGCGGTTGAACGGGCCGTGCAGGACGGTGGCGTACTGCCGCTTGCCCTGGTGGCCGGAGTCGCTCACTGCCTCGTCGAGGGTGAGGAGATCGAGCGCGCCGTCCCCGTCGACATCTCCGGTTCCGATGGGCTTCGCGATGCTGCGCGAAAGCACGGTGGCACCGGCGGCATCCTTGGAGCCGCCCCAGACGATGCGCCGATTCGAGGTGTACTTCCCGTCGGGACTGCTCAGCACGTTGTCGACGACGACATCGGCATGGCCGTCGTCGTCCAGGTCTCCGGTGAACTGGGCCGACCGGTCCTGATAGGCGGGGGCGGAGGTCAGCCGGGGATCAGGCTTCGCCCAGCGGTGCGCGAGCCGTACGGCCTTCGCCGGGTCGAGGCCGGAGGGCGAGGCGAGGGCGACGAAGCGGTTGTTGTACCACTTGCCGCCGGTCTTCGGATGCTTGTACCAGCCGTTGACGAGGGCGTCGTCCTTTCCGTCGCCGTTGAAGTCGCGGCGGTTGACCCCGCCCTGGTCCTGCCGGGCAGGGGCGGACCAGGCGGGGGCCGGCCCGCTTGGCGTCTCCTCGGACGAGCCCTTGTTTCCGCCCTCGGAGGAGCAGGCCGCGACGACGGCAGCCACGCAGAGGACGGCGGCCAGGCGGAGATACGGACGGTGCATGCCGCCAGTGTGCGCACCCGGGTGTCACAGGGCGGTAGAGGCCAGATCCCGATGCGGAGCTGCAGGCCGGCGATCGCCGGCCTGTCCAGCAGGGCGTGCAGCCACGGCCAGTGGTGGCGGCGAGGCTCAGACATGGCGCCTTGAGCTTGGCATCGTTGCCCAGCCGATCGGCCTCTGAGAGCGGGCACGGAGCTGTGGGGGCCGAAGGGGATGACCCAACTGGCGGGCACCCGGCGCAGGTCAAGTTTGTCGTGATCGTTCAGTACACACGCAAGACTAAGGACGGGAGGTACGAAGCCGGCCGTGGACAGAAGATCGGCGTCATCAACGCCTTCTGCCGAAACCAGTCACAAAACAAGTGCCCCACATGGATGAACCAGTGATCGATTCCGAAGACCGAGAGCAGCAGGCGGCTGTCAGCCGCCTGCTGCTGTACTACCTCAACGCGCCCATCGCTGAGGGCTGCCGCCTGCGCGGGGTCCTGCCCGCCCCGGGCGCCGTCCGGATCGCCGTCCATGCCGGAGACGACGAGGACGGCATGACCTTCCTGTACGAGATCCCCCACGACACCGTCGCCCCCTACTACATCCCCGGCATCCTGCGCACCGTCCTGGCCGGCACCCAGCTCTACAGCAGCAGCGACATCAGCGAAGCCATGGGAATGACCGTCATCCGCCTCCGTCCCGCGGAGCTCACCCCGGACCCAGAACCCGAACAAGGCCAGGCACTCACCGTCCTGCGCGCCTTGTCGAACCCCGATGACGAGGAGAACCCCTTCCTGATCGGGTTCCTGCTCATGGGCCACAGCCTGTTGCGCCTATACGTGCAGCGTCCCGATCACCCAGGCATCATCGGCGTTGACACCCGCCTCACGGGTACGCCCACCGCGCTGATCGCCTCCCTTCCGAGCCTCATCGAAGAAGAGCAGCACCAATGCCCGTCCTCCGACGACCCCCACTGCGATCTCCTCGTGGACCTGACCGACTGGTAGCACATCCGAGCCGCGCCTGGCAGATGACGTCTCCTGCCAGGACCAGCCGTGTGCAGCCATGCACTCTGGCTTCGCGAATGCCCCGGCACCCCGACGTCCTCGCCGCCCAGCGGAAGGAGCGTGCTCCCATCCGCAGCGAGAAGCTCCTGCGCTGGGGCGGACGACCAACGAAAGTCGCGTTACCTCGATCAGGGCACCGGCAACACGGGCGCCATGACCGATGATCGTGAGGCTCTGCAGGCCGGCTGCACATCGAGCTGGGACTCGCCTTGGCCAGCCTGGTAGCGCTTTCTTGACGGATGGGAATGCGCCATGCCATCGAAGGGCCCGGGTCGATCTGCAGCGGGTTCGCGCTCGCCGCTGTTCTGACCGCTCGTTGACCAAGCCAACGGGCACCTCGCCGTTGGCGGGGCGCGGTCACGGCCGACCGACCGGCCGGGTCTCGGCCGAGTTCGGCTGCCCCCGCCAGGTCCGGCACCTGACCCAGCACGGGGTCCCCACCACCGGCGGTGGGGACCTGCAGCTTTGACGTCTGCACAGGGTAGTGCCGCTATGGGTTGTCGTAGCGGTCATGAAGGATCTTGACGGTGTCGGTCCACGCGCTGTCGGCCTGCTGGGGCAGGTGGTGGCCAGCATAGTTGACCAGCTGCAGGTAGATCGGGTGCATTGATCCCGCCTCGGTGGTGATCAGGGCAGTGAGCAAGGCAGGGCGCTGGGGTTTGGCACTGCGAGGGCGAGCGGTGGGCGTGACCCGCCGAAGCACCTGCACCTGATCAGACTCCGGCAGCTCCCCCAGGTCCTTGACCTGAGCACACAAATCGGCGAAGGCCACAGTCTTCCCCAGCCGGGCTGCGTGCTCCAGGACGTCCCGGACCGTGTCGGCAAGGCCGGCCGCATCGAAGCGCACGGAGCGGGGAGCCGCAGGAGGAATGTGCAACGCCCGGGTACGCACCGGCGACTGAGGGGCACGCAGCACGGGTGCGGACTGCGCCGGAGCTGTCTGACATGCCTGGACCTGGGAGCGCTGGGCGTCGGTGAGCCAGGCGGAAGCCTGTTCCGCGGCCTGGGCGAGCTGGCGGCGCTGGGGAGGTGTGATGATCGGAAACCCGAGGCGTTTCCCCTCCGCAAGGTTGCCCAGTAGTCGCTGGACCCTCTGCAGAGCCTTGCGCTCCTGAAAGGTCGGTTCGCGCGGTGTCGGCAGGCCGACGGCCCGTTCCAGCCTCAGAGATCACCTGGGACCCCAAGAGCGACGACCCCCAGGGCTACCTGGCGACAGCCATCGAGGGCGACCAGCTCGCCTACGCGCTGGAGGCTCTCGGCGATCCGGACGACGTGGGACTGAAGGGGGCATCGCCGGAGATCGCACTGCAGGCCGCAGTGTGCACGGCACTGCTGGAGCGGCGCTCCGCCCTCCAGGTCGTCCGGCTCCGTGACGACCACAAGCTCTCGTGGCGACGAATCGCCGCAGCGATCCTCGACGCCCCCGAAAAGCAGTCGTCGGTCCGACGGATGTACGACTCCGGCCGCCGCAACCTGGGCACCCCCTGATCACCACCCGGCAAAGCCAACGACCGACTGGGGAAGGAGAAGTTCATGTCCGAGCAGACGTCGCCCGAGGTGATGGAAGCCCTGCGACAAGCCGCCATCGCGCAGGAGGAAGCCTCGCGGCAGCTGGCAGAAGAGATAGCGAGGCTGGCCGAGGAAGGCACGTGACCATCAGTCGCCCATCGCTTCGGTGCCGTGGGCCTGCGCCAGACTTCCTGGCGCAGGCCCACGGCGTGGTCGTCTGCATACCGTACGGCGGCACAGTGGCATCCAAAATCTCCGCCGGACGATATCCCAGGCACCCATGTAACTGCAGGTCACAGGGGCTGGGATGGTTCCACCCTGCTTGATCGGCCGTCGGCTGTTGCGCCCGGCCGCTGTGAGCGCTGATGCTTTTGGTGCCGCACCGACCAGGCCCGGGCCGACCAGCCGGCCTCGCCGCGGCATCCACGTCCACACACACGATCCACGGGGGAACACCCATGTCCATGCGCATCCGAACGAGCGCTCTCACCGCACTCGCCGTCGCCGCCCTCGCGGCGGGCACGGTCCTTACCGCACCGGCCGCGGGCGCCGCGACGAAGGCCGCCGCGCCCACGTTCCTGTCGGCGTCCCAGCTGCCGCCGCACCCGACGTCGTCCTGGACCGCCGGGCCGGTCACCGAGGGGTTCCCGGAGGCACTCGGCCTCTGCCTGAGCACGGAGGGCGTGCTCGACTACGACTACCGGCACCGGGAGTTCCGGACCGACCTGGACACCAGCGCCGTGCAGCTGACCGTCGTGACGGGCACAGCCGGTCAGGCCAAGGCCCTGGCGAAGCACTACGACGACCTGATCCGCACCTGCGCCGACCGCCTCGAGGAGAACGACCCGGACGTCGACGCCGAGGGCCGGGACTACGGCACGCTGCCGGTCGAGGAGGGCGCCCACGTCCGCGGCCTCAACACCGAGACGTCCTGGGGCGCCAACGACGTCGCCCTGCTGTCGGTCGGACGGGACGGCAGGACCGTCACCGTCGTCAAGTGGGGACAGATGGGCGACTTCGTGAACGCGCCCGTGACCGCCTTCAAAAAGGCCACGACCACAGCCGTCAACAAGCTGTACTGACCGGCCAGCCACCGCAACGGGCCGGGGCCGTCCTTCCGCCACGGGGGCAGGAAGGACGGCCCCGTACCGGTCATCACTTTGCATCGAAATTGTTCGACGCGGTCAGAGCCCAGCAGGATGGCGCTACCGCGCGGCCGCCCCGACGCTCGTATTACCAGGTCCGGGCACTGTCACGTTGTCTGACCGGTGGGATGATCTTCTGGTTGATCAGCCTGGGAAGGGTCGTCCGTGGGGAGCGCGTCGCTGTCGTACAAGGGGCACCGGTACCCGGTCGAGGTCATCTCCCAGGCGGTGTGGCTGTACCACCGCTTCCCGCTCGGCTTCCGCGAGGTCGAGGAGCTCATGCTCGGGCGCGGCGTGACCGTCTCCTACGAGACGATCCGCCGCTGGTGCGCCAAGTTCGGGCAGGCCTACGCAGGCGCGCTGCGCCGCAGGCAGCCCCGGCCCGGTGACAAGTGGCACCTGGACAAGGTCTTCATCAAGATCAACGGGCGGTTGCAGTACCTGTGGCGGGCCGTCGACCAAAACGGCAACGTCCTGGACGTTCTGGTGCAGAACCGGCGGAACAAGACCGCGGCCAGGCGCTTCTTCCGCAGGCTGATGAAGAGGACGGGCGCGGTGCCGCGGGTGGTCGTCACCGACAAGCTCCGCTCCTGCGGCGCCGCCCACCGCGAGGTCATGCCCTGCGTCGGGCACCGCCGGTCGAAGTACCTGAACAACCGGGCCGAGAACAGCCACCAGCCGACCCGGCAGCGTGAACGGGCGATGAAGGGCTTCCGCTCCGTGGGCGGGGCCCAGCGGTTCCTGTCCGCGTTCAGCGGTATCTCGCCCCACTTCCGGCCCCGCCGCCATCCGATGCCCGCCCACGACTACCGCGCCGAGATGACCGTCCGCTTCGCCATCTGGGAGCAGATCACCGGCGTCGCCGGCCTTGCCACCGGGGCCTGAGCACAGGCCCGGCTCCCAAGCCCACCCTGCCCCCACGCGCCGTCAGACAGTCACACAGCCAACAACGTGACAACGCCCCCCACCTGACCTGGAAACAACTGCGGCGCCGCTACTACGGGGCGGACCGCATCACCGAGGGTGGAATCGTCCTCTACAACCCGGCGAAGATGCGGGTCCAGCGCTACCAGTTCCGGGGAGCACAGATCAGCACGCCCTACAACATCGCCGAGGTCGACCCCGACGGAGCACGCTTCCGCCGGACGAACCACGACGATGTGGCCTTCGTCGGCCAGGTCAGCGAATACCTCGCCTGATCCAGCGGATCACGTGGAGAGCCGGATGCTCGGCCAACGGGCACGTCCGGTTCGGCGGGCGGGGACGGGAAGACCGGCACTGGAAACGGTGCACGGCGTCCCGTCCCCGACCCAACACCTCGAACTCGACCGGAGGGGCGCCGAGATGCTCTTCCAAGTTCTGACGGGACGCGAGGAGAAGAACAGCATTGTGGCGGCATCCAACGCGGCGTTCACCGGCTGGAGCACGACCTTCACCGACCCCCGGCTCTGCACCGCCATCGTGGACCGCCTCACCTTCAACGCCACGATCATCGAGACCGGCACCGAGTCCTACCGCCTCGCCCACTCCAAGGCCCAGGCCGAACGCGCCGCCAGCTGACCCGTCGCCTCTCTGGTGCCGGATCAGTCCTTGCGTCCCGTCGCGGCGACGGTGACACCGAGGCCGATCATCGTGAGCCCGCCGATTCCCCCGACCAGAGAGAGCCGCTGAGGTGAGCGGGCAAACCAGTCCCGTCCGGTTGCCGCGATCAGTCCCCACAGGCTGTCGGAGGCCACTGCGATGATGTTGAAGACCAACCCGAGCACCAGCATCTGAACTACGACGTGTCCTTGGGCGTGGTCGACGAACTGCGGCAGCACGGCGGCGAAGAACACAATGGTCTTGGGGTTGGCCACACCGACGGCGAACCCCTCCCACAACGTCCGCAGGCCGCCTTGCGTGGCCTTGTCACCAGTGGCCTCACCCCCTCCGACGCCATGCGCTGAAGGGCTTGGCCCGCACGGCTGTTCAGGCCCGAATCGACGCATTCTCACGCGGTCCCGGCTCACGTGTCCCGTACTCCGGAACGGTAACTGGCAGGCTCCGTCCGTGCTCACGTCTCCTGGCGTGGAACCCGCCGCTCCAGATGGTGGTCCGGACCAGGTACAGCGCCACCAGCCCTTCCCCCGCGATCCAGGAGGTGCACAGGCCGTGCCGCGAGAGTCCACAGCGCTGCCGCTAGGCGGATTCGCCCTTGACCGCAACCTGCCCGAGCCTCTCTACCAACAGCTCTACGAAAGGCTCAAGGACTCGATCTGCAGCGGGCAACTCCGACCCGGTGTCCGGCTGCCCGCCACTCGGACGCTCGCCCAGGAACTCCGGGTTTCCAGGAACACCGTGCTGGTCGCCTACGAACGGCTTGTGACGGAACGGTTCGCCACCGGACAGGTGGGGTCGGGCACCCACGTGGCCGTCCACAACCGTGAGAGACGGGGGGACGGGGGAACGCCGAGGGTGACCCGGCTGCCGACTCCGCCCGAGGAGCCGGGCCGGACGTCCCGGTTCTCCGGGACCGCACGGCTGATGCTCCAGGCCACGCGCACGTTCGACGGGCGGTACCCGGCCTCGCAGACCGCCGCCGCGCAGCCCTTCGTCCTCGGCGTGCCGGCGCTGGACCTCTTCCCGGCCAAACTCTGGTCCCGCGTCGTCTCGCGCCGTGCCGCCCGGCTGCCGAACTCCCTGATGCACGTCCAGGACCCGATCGGATACTGGCCCTTACGCAAAGAGCTGGCCACCTATCTGGGCCTGGCGCGCGGGGTGTCCTGCACGGCGGAACAGGTGGTGATCACGAGCAGTACGCGGACCATCACCCATCTGCTGGCCCGCGTCCTGCTGGAGCCCGGGGAGCAGGTGCTGGTCGAGAACCCGGGGTTTCCCGGTGGCCGGGCCGCGCTCGTGGCCGCCGGTGTCGTCCCCTGCCCGGTGGACGTCGATCACGAGGGGCTGTGCGTCTCCTCGGGCGAGAGCCGCTACCCCTCGGCACGCATGGCTCTCGTGACCCCCAACAACCAGTTCCCGACGGGCTGCCGTATGACGGACTTCAGGCGCGGCCGACTGCTCGACTGGGCGGCGCGGTCGGACGGCTGGGTGATCGAGGACGACTACGACGGGGAGTTCTCCTCGGGCAGTCCGGTCCCGCCGCTCCAGCAGACGGACACCTCGAACCGGGTCATCTACCTGGGCACCCTGAACAAGGTGATGTTCCCCGCCCTGCGGCTCGCCTACGCCGTGGTTCCGCCCGATCTCGTCGACGTCGTCGCCGCCGCCCAGCACTTCGCGTACGGGGCGCCGCCTGTGCTCGAACAGGCGGCTGTGCGCGACTTCATGGCGGACCATCACTTCGCCCGCCACATCCGCCGGATGCGCCAGGCCTACCAGGAGCGGCGGGAAGCCTGCGTCCACGCGCTGTACGACCAGTTCGGCAGCCTGGTGCGGGTCATGCCACCGACGGCCGGCACACATCTGGTCGCCGGGTTCCCGCCGGGTACGGACGAGCACCGGCTGGCCCGGCTCAGCTGCCGTTCGGGGGCCACTGTCTACCCGCTCGCCTCCTACCACTCCACCGGGACGACCCCCGTTCCGGCACTTGTCCTCGGCTATGGCGCCACCCCACCCGAGCAGGCGGTCCTCGGTGTGCGCCGGATCGCCGCCGCGTTCGAGCAGTCCACCCGCGCGACGGAATGACCGTCGCATGACCTTGCCCATGTCGATGCCCATGCCCGTGCGGGGGGGACCCATCCGTCATGCCCACGCCGGTCCGGGGCGGCACCGACGCGGCGACCATGACGATCGAAGAGGTCGCGGACCTGGTCCAGGGGCGGGGAGCGCCGGTGGACGGGGCTGTGGGCAGCGCCTTCACGGTCAGTCATACGGGGCTCCCTGTCACCGTTGTCGCGGTTGTCGCGGTTGTCGCGGCGGTGCCGATGCCGGGGGCGGCGAGCCCTTCGCCGAGGAGTGCGGCCACGGTCTCCGCGCAGCTACCGCACCCGCTGCCGGCGCGGGTGCGGTGCCTCACCGCCGCCAGGTCGGCGCAGCCGCCACGGACGGCGGAGCGGACCGTGCCCGCCGGGACGTTGTGGCAGTGGCAGATCGTCGTCTCGTCGGGCAGTGGTCCGACGGCCGCCGACCGCCCCGGAAGCGGTCCGGGGACGACGAGTTCCTCGACGGGGGCGGGCAGCGGCCGGCCGCTGCTCACGAGACGGCGCAGCGCCGCGTAGCCGGAAGTGTCCCCCACGAACATCCCGCCGAGCAGCCGCCCCTCGCCCAAGACGCGCAGGCTGCGGTACACCCCGGCCCGGGTATCGAGGTGGGTCGCCTCGAATGCGCCGGGCGCCGCCTCGGGCTGTCCACCGAAGCAGGCGACCTCCACGCCGAGCAGCTTCAGCCGGGTCGCCGTGTCCCAGCCGGTGAAGGTCTTCGTGCCGCCGGCCAGTCGGTCGGCGACCACCTGGGCCATGGCGTTGCCCGGGGCCAGCAGTCCATGCGCGCGCCCGTCGGGGGTGAGCGCGCAGTCCCCGATCGCGTAGACGTGCTCGTCCTCCGTGCGGCAGGTCTCGTCGACGACGATCCCGCCCCGCTCCCCCACGGCGATCCCGCAGGACCGGGCGAGTTCGTCGCGGGGGCGTACCCCCGCCGCGAACACGACCACGTCGGCGCCGACGTGGACGGGCCGCGCGCCGTCGGGCGGCTGGAGCCGTACGCCGGTGGCCCGGTGGCGCGCGTCGGTCTCCACGGCGGTGAGGCGGGTGCCCGTGTGTACGGCGATGTCCAGGTCCTCGATGTGGCGGCGCAGCGTCCAGCCGCCGTACTCGTCCAGTTGGCGGGGCATCAGCCAGGGGGAGAACTCGACGACATGGATGGTCAGTCCGAGGGCCCGTAGCGCGCCCGCGGCCTCCAGGCCCAGCAGCCCGCCGCCGATCACCGCGCCCACGCCCGCCCCACCGGCCGCGCCGGCCGTTTCGCAGTGCGCCCGGATGGCCCGTACGTCCGCGGCCGTCCGGTAGGCGAAGCAGCCGGTGGCGTCGGCTCCGGATACGGGCGGGACGAAGGAGCGGGAGCCGGTGGCGAGGACCAGGACGTCGTAGTCGATGACACGGCCGGCGGCCGTGGTCACCCGGCGGCGACCGCGGTCGACCGCGACGGCCGGGTCGCCGAGACGGGTCCGGATGCCCGTACGGTCGCCGAAGCCGGGCTCGCCGAGGAGCAGGCCCGCGGGTCCGGTCCGCCGGAACAGCCGGCTTTCCGGCTCGGTCTCCTGGAAGTACCGGGACAGGTGGATGCGGTCGTAGGGCGGTATGTCCTCCTCGGCGACCACCGTGACCTGCCAGTCCCCCAGCGCGCCCCGGGCGTCCAGGGCCGTCAGCAGGGCGTGACCGACCATCCCGTAGCCGACCAGGAC
This sequence comes from Streptomyces sp. NBC_01314, assembly GCF_041435215.1. Lineage (NCBI taxonomy): Bacteria > Bacillati > Actinomycetota > Actinomycetes > Kitasatosporales > Streptomycetaceae > Streptomyces > Streptomyces sp. NBC_01314. Next base: position 418,577 of record NZ_CP108394.1, read on the forward strand.
CAGGCGGCCGCTCATCCGTCACCTCCGAGTGCCGAGACCAGGTGGAGGCGGTCCGGGGGCAACGGTTCGGCCGCCTCGTAGGCCCGGCGCACCGTGTCGACGGTGGACAGGTCGCCGAGCAGGATGCCGCCCACGACGCGATCGTCCCGGGTGACGATCTTCTTGTAGACGCGCCGCCGGTCGTCCGAGACGGAGAGCACGTCGGTCCTGGCCCCGCCTCGGACGCCACCCCCGACACCGGTGGTGGCCTCGCCGAACACCGCCAGGTCGACCTTCCCCGCGATGAGCCGGGTGAGCGTGCGGGACCCCGTGAACCGGGCGTGCCGCTCGTGCCCGGACAACCTCGCCGCGAGCACCTCGGCCTGCTGCCAGGCCGGCACGGCCGTGTCGTGCACGACCCCGCGATGCTCCGCACAGTCCCCGATGGCGTACACGTCCGGATCGCCGACACTGGCCAACGTGTCATCGACCACCACCCCCGCCCGCACCAGGAGCCCCGCCGCACGCGCGAGCCCGACCCGCGGCCGTGTACCGCACGCGACCACGACGAGATCGGCGGCGACCACCCGCCCGTCCCCGAGCAGCACCCCACGGCCCCCGTGACGCCCGGCCGACGCCACAAGCCGCACGCCCCCGGGCCCCCCGGCCGAACCCGACGCCGACACTCCGGCATCCCCCGGGCCCGCGGCCCGAGCCGCTGCCACCCCGGTCCCGCCCCCGTGACCGTCGACCGGGCCCACCGCGGGCGTTCCCGTCCGTACCGTGATGCCCGCGTCCTCCAGGACGCCGCGGAGCAGGGCTCCGGCCCGCCTGTCCAGGTGGCGGTGGAGCAGATGGGGGCCCCGGTGGACGAGGGTGACCGGGAGGGTGCGGGCGGCGAGTGCGAGGGCGGTTTCCACGCCCAGGAGACCGCCGCCGATGACCGCGGGGGTGCGGGCGTCGGCACAGTCGGCGGTCAGGTGCCGGCAGTCGGCGAGGGTGTGGAGGTGGTGTTCGCCCGAGGCCGGGCGGGTCTGTGGCCAGGGGTGGTGGGGGCTGCTGCCGGTCGCCAGGACCAGCGCGTCGTAGGCGTGCTCGGTGCCGGTGGAGTCGATGACCGTGCGGGTGGCCCGGTGCACGGCGACGACACGGACGCCGGCCCGCAGGTCGATGCCGGGCGGCAGCGGCAGGGCGATGTCCTCGGGGCGGTGGTGACCGGCCAGGACGCCGGTCAGGAGCGGGCGGTTGTAGGCGGGGCGGTGTTCGCCGTCGAAGACGGTGATCCGGACGTTGGGGTTCAAGGCCGTCAGCAGGCGGACGAAGCGCGCCCCCGCCATACCGCAGCCGACCACGAGAACGCGGCACGCGGCGCCGTCTTCCCTTCCCACGGTTACCTCCAGGGACCGATCGACCGATCACAGGGCTTGTACGGCGGTCGCCGCACACGGCCGCCCCGGCGGGCGGGAAGGGAACGCGGCCACCGGTGCCACGCGTACGGCGCACACCTTGAACTCGGGCATGCGCGAGACCGGGTCGAGCGCGGGGTTGGTGACCGTGTTGGCCCGACCCGGCCCGGACCAGTGGAAGGGCATGAACACCACGTCCGGGCGGATGTCGGTGCTCAGCCTGGCCGGGGCCACAGCCGTCCCCCGCCTGCTGGTCACCGTCACCGGCTCACCGTCCACCACCCCGAGCCGACCGGCCGTGGAGGGGTGGATCTCGACGTACGGCTCCGGCGCGGCGGCCCGTGACGCGGCCACCCGACGGGTCTGCGCCCCGCTCTGGTACTGGGCCAGCACCCGCCCGGTGACCAGGTACAGCGGATACCGCTCGTCGGGGGTCTCGGCCACCGGCCGGTGGTGGACCGGCACCATGCGGGCCCGGCCGTCGGGCGTCGCGAAGGACTCCAGGAACAGCCGGGGCGTCCCGGGGTGTCCGTCCGCGGGGCACGGCCAGAACACCCCGTTCTCCTCGCTGATCCGTTCGTAGCTGATCCCCGCGTAGTCGGCCCGGCCGCCGGCCGACGCGGCCCGCAGTTCGTCGAAGACCAGGCGCGGATCGGCCGGAAAGCCCTCGGTGCGGCCCAGCCGGGCCGCGAGGGCGGACAGGATCTCCAGGTCGGTGCGCACCTGGGCGGGCGGCTCGACGGCCTTGCGGCGCAGGATCACCCTGCCCTCCAGGTTGGTCAGGGTGCCGGTCTCCTCCGCCCACTGCGCCGACGGCAGGACGACATCGGCGAGTTCGGCCGTCTCGGACCGTACGACGTCCACGACCACCAGCAGGTCCAGCGACCGCAGCCGCCGCTCCACATGATCCGCGTGCGGCGCCGACACGACCGGGTTGGACCCGATGACCAGCATCGCCCGGACCCCGTCGGGCGTGCCCGCGGTGTCGAGCATCTCGTAGGCCGAGGTGCCGGGGCCGGGCAGTTCCCCGGGGGCGACGCCCCAGAGGCGGGCGATGTGCTCCCGCGCCGCCGGGTCGGTCAGGCTGCGGTAGCCGGGCAGTTGGTCGGCCTTCTGCCCGTGCTCGCGCCCGCCCTGCCCGTTGCCCTGGCCGGTCAGGCAGCCGTATCCGCTGTACGGCCGGCCCGCCTTCCCCAGGGCCAGACAGAGGTTGATCCAGCCGTGCACCGTGTCGGTGCCTTTGCTGTGCTGTTCGCTGCCGCGGGCCGTGAGCACCATTCCGGTGGGCGCCTGGGCGAACATCCGTACGGCTTCGCGTATCTGATGGGCGGGCACACCGGTCAGCCCTTCGACGCGGGCCGGCCAGTACTCCATCGCGGTGGCGCGCACGGCCTCGAATCCCGTCGTCCGGGCGGCGACGAAGTCCTCGTCGACATGGCCCTCGGCGAGGGCTATGTGCAGCATGCCGAGGGCCAGGGCCAGGTCGGTGCCGGGCAGGAGGCGCACGTGCAGGTCGGCCCGCGCGGCGGTGCGGGTGCGGCGGGGGTCCACCACGATCAACCGCCCACCGCGGTCGGCCAGTCGGGTCAGGTGGCGCAGGGCGGGCGGCATCGTGTCGGCCAGGTTGCTTCCGACCAGCAGGACGCAGTCGGTCCCGGCGACGTCGGCGAGCGGGAAGGGCAGCCCCCGGTCCAGGCCGAAGGCCCGGTTGACGGCCGCCGCCGCCGACGACATGCAGAACCGGCCGTTGTAGTCGATCGCCGACGTACGGAGCGCGACCCGGGCGAACTTGCCCAGCAGATACGCCTTCTCGTTGGTCAGCCCGCCACCGCCGAACACCCCGACGGCGTCCGGCCCGTACGCGGTCTGTGCCGACCGGATGCCCGAGACCACGCGCCGGAGCGCCTCGTCCCAGGTGGCGGGCCGCAACGCCCCGCTCCGGCCGTCGCGGACCAGCGGTGTGCCGAGCCGGGCCGCCGGGTCCAGCAGGTCGGTGGCGTTCTGCCCCTTCCCGCACAGCGCCCCCTGGTTGACCGGGAACTCCGGCCATCCGGTGAGCGCGAGCGGCGCCGCTCCGCCCTGGTCGGGCCGCAGCACCGTCCCGCACTGCAGGGCGCAGTACGGGCAGTGCGTACGGACGGCGTCGGCCGGCTCGTTCATCGGAGCCCGCCCTCCGCGGCCCTCGTCGGTGCCACTCGATCGGTCGTGGACGCGGCGTCCTGGCCGGACGTACCCGCGAGCAGCACCCGCAGCGATGTGGCCGCCTTCAGCAGCATCTCCTCGTATTCCTCGACGAGATCGGAGTCGAGCACGATGGCGCCACCGGCGCCGGCGTGCAGACCCTCCTCCGTCAGTACGGCGGTCCGGATGACGATGTTCAGATCGGCCGTGCCGTTGCAGGAGAGGAAGCCGATGGCACCCGAGTAGACGCCGCGTGCCTGGGTCTCCAGGGAGTCGATGATGTCCATCGTCCGCAGTTTCGGCGCACCCGTCATCGAGCCGCCGGGGAAGCAGGCGCGGACGCAGTCCAGGGCGTCCACCTCGGCGCGGAGCCGGCCGCGGACGGTGGACACCAGCTGGTGCACGGTGGCATAGGTCTCCGTGCGCATCAGCCGGGGAACGGTGACGCTGCCGACCTCGCACACACGGCCGAGGTCGTTGCGGAGCAGGTCGACGATCATGAGGTTCTCGGCCCGGACCTTGGCGCTCGTCGTCAGTTCCCGGCGCAGCCTGGAGTCCTCCGCCTCGTCCGCGCCGCGCCGGGCGGTGCCCTTGATGGGCTTGGTCTCGACCATGCCGTCGCGGGTGATGCGCAGGAACCGCTCCGGGGAGGAGCAGGCGATCTCCATCCCGTCCAGGCGCAGATAGGCGGCGTACGGGGCGGGGTTGGAGCGTCTGAGGGACCGGTAGAAGCGCAGTCCGTCGGCGGGGCGGGGGGCCTGGACGGCGTTGGTCAGGCAGATCTCGTAGCTCTCCCCGGCGAGCAGCTCCTGTTTGCAGGCGTCTATGTCGGCGAGGTACCGGGCGCGGTCGCGCACGAGTGCCGGTTCCAGCAGCGCGTTGTCGACGGCCTGCTGGTCGGGTACGGGGGTCGGCCGGGGGCGGGGCAGCGCGGCGAGCACGGCGGCGGTCTTCTCCAGCCACACCGTCGTGTCGCGGTCGGAGCGCGGGCTGCCGTCGCTGAGGGCCAGCAGATAGGTGGCGCCCTGCTGGTGGTCGACCGCGATCAGCCGGTCGGCGAAGATCCAGAACGCGTCCGGGGTGGGCGAGGTGTGCTGCGCGGTGGCACCGCAGTCGGCCTTCAGCTCGTAGCCGAAGTAGCCGACGTAACCGCAGGAGAAGTCGACGGGCAGGGCGGGGTTCTCGACGCGGCGGGCGCGCAGCGCCGTCTGGAGGTAGTCGAAGACGGTGCCGTCGACCCGTTGGGTCTCCCCGTCCGCCGACGTGACCTCGACGGCGCCGTCGCCGACGCGGTAGCGGACGATCTCGGAGAGCGGACCGGAGGCGTCGCCGAGGAACGAGAAGCGGGACAGCCGCGGGTCGATCAGGGAGCTGTCGAGCCAGAAGGCGTGCGAGGAGTCGGCGAAGAGCCGGGTGAAGGCGGCCTCGGTCTCCACCGCCGACTCCATGATCCGGGAGTGCAGGCGGTAGGGGCGTGGCTCGACGGGCCGGGGTGCGGGCCGCGAGCCGGTCTCCACGGGTACCAGGTGGGCCCCGGGGCGGACCGGCGTCCGGCGGCGCGAGGAACCGCGCTTGTGGTGGAACCGCTCCGTGAGATCGCGGAAGTTGCCCAGCAGCTCGTACCCGAACTCCGTGGCGACGGACTCGGGGTGGAACTGCACGCCCCACAGCGGGCGGGTACGGTGCCGAAGGCCCATCAGCACCCCGTCCTCCGCCCACGCTGTCGCCTCCAGCTCCGGCGGCAGCGGCTCCGGCACGCACAGCGAGTGGTAGCGCACGGCGGTGAAGTACTGCGGAAGGCCGTGGAAGAGCTCCCGTCCGTCATGGCGCACGGCGGTGAGGTGCCCGTGCCTGGCCGCAGGCGCCCGTACTATCTCCGCGCCCGACCCGGCGGCGATGCCCTGGTGGCCCAGACACACGCCGAGCACGGGCAGGCGGGCGGATTCGATGATCGGCGCACACGCGCCGAAGTCCTTCGGCCGGGTGGGATCGCCCGGGCCGGGAGAGATCACCACGTTGTCGAAGTCGTTCAGGTCGAGCTTCGCGCAGTCCGGTGAGTCGTTGTGCAGGACCACGGGCTCGACCCCGTTCACCTGCGCGATCAGCTGGAAGAGGTTGTAGGTGTACGAGTCGTGGTTGTCGACGAGCAGGGTCCGCATGGCGATCTCCCTGGAGTGGCACGGCGCGGCCCTCACCGAGGGCTCGGCTGCTGGGGTTGTCTTCGAGGTGCCGGTTACACGGCGAGCTTGGCGACCATGTCCGCCATGGTCATGAGCTGCTCGTTGTTGAGCCGGGGGTCGCACAACGACTCGTAGGCGTCACCCAGATCGGATTCGCAGGCCACCCGGGTACCGCCCACGCACTCGGTCACCTCGGCGGCGGCGGCCTCCAGATGCACCCCGCCGGGCCACTCGCCCATGCCGCGCAGGACCTCGAAGAAGTCCGTCACCTCGTCCAGCATGTCCTTGAGGTGGCGGGTCTTGACGCCGGTGCCGGTCGCCGTGGTGTTGCCGTGCATGGGGTCCGACATCCAGACCACGGGGTGGCCCGCCCGGCGTACGGCGGTGACGACAGCCGGGAGCAGTCCGCGCAGCTCGAGGGCGCCCAACCGGCAGATCAGGGTGAGCCGGCCCGGCCTGCGGTACGGGTCGAGCCGCTCGCAGAGGCGCACGATCTCGGCAGGCTCCGCGCCGGGGCCGATCTTGACGGCGACCGGATTGGCGATGCCCGCCAGGAACTCCACATGGGCGTCGCCGACGCGCCGGGTGCGGTCGCCGATCCACGGCAGATGCGTGGACAGCAGAAACCATTCACCGGTGACGGGATCCTGGCGGGTCAGCGGGCTCTCGTAGTCCAGGAGCAGCGCCTCGTGGCTGGTCCACAGCCCGGTGTGGCGCCAGTTCCCGCCTTCGGTCCAGCGGGTCTGCCCGTACCCCTGCACGAGCGAGCGCAGTGAGCCGTCGGGGACGGCTTCCTCGCACCGGTTCCACAGCACCTCACGGGCGGCCGCGGGATCCCAGGCCTGCGGGGCGAACGCACTCGCCGTCTCATGGGCGAGGGCGGCGAGTTCGCGCAGGACGTTCCTCGCCGTGTAGTAGCCGGACAGCATCCGGTACGGGTCGGGCCTGCGGTCGTCCTCGTGCGGCTCCGGCCCGTTGACCGTGAGCCCCCGGAAGACCGGCAACTGTCGGCCGTCCACCTCCTCGACGGCCGCCGAGCGGGGCTTGGCGAACTGACCCGCCAGTCGGCCGACGGTGACCACGGGCATGTCCAGGCGTGTGCTGACGCGTTCCGCCACGGCGCCCAGCACCCGGTGCTTGTCCCGGGCACCGGTGACGGCCGCGGGGCCGAGCGGCTCGGCGCAGTCGCCGCCCTGGAGCACGAATGCCTCCCGGTTCTGCACCCGGGCCAGGGCCGCTAGAACGCTGCGGACGTCGCTGGGCGTGGTGAGGGCCGGCAGCAGGGCGAGACGGTCGGTGACGGCGGCCACGTCGTCGGGATCGGGCCACTGCGGCTGCTGGCATATCGGCAGTCCCCGCCAGGCGGGCGGGTGCCAGGACGACGTGCTGAGACCGGCCTCGGACTCCTCGCCTCCCTGGGTGTCGTGGGCGTGGTCGGCCGGGCCGACCGGTTCGAGCAGGGGCGGAACGGGCATGCGGGTGCTCCTGTTGCGGATCGAGAACGGCGTGGCGTCGTGGCGTCGTTACGTCGTGGCGTCGTGGAAGAGGCGGAACAGGGAGGGGTGAAAACAGGGAGAGCGAAACAGAGAGAGGCGTCCCCGCGGCTCAGAATTTCTTGCCGAGCTCCTGTGCCTGGGCGTGTGCGTTGCGGCGCAGGAGATCGGCGTCCTCGGTGATCTGATGCGCTCTCAACTGGATCGTGGAAATGTCGGTGACCCCCGCCCACCGCAACCAGCCGTCGAACGCCGGGGTCTGGTGGTCTTCACCGAAAGCGGGCGGCAGACCCGGCCCGTAGATCGAGCTGGTGTAAACAACCACCGCTTTCTTTCCCTTGAGCAGACCGGTGTAGCCCGAGTCCCGGTCGAAGGAGAAAAGCATGCGGGCCTGGCTCACCACGTCGATGAAGTGCTTGAGGACATAGGGAATTCCGAAATTCCACATGGGCACGCTGAACACATATTTGTCGTAGCTGTCGAAGTGCTCGAAGGTGCGCCGGACCGCCTCCCAGGCCACGGCGCCCTCCCCCTCGGCCCGTCCCCCGGACGCCTCCGCCCGCTTGGCCTCGACCGCCGCCGCCCCGAACTCGGGAAGCCGTTCCCGCCAGAGGTCGAGGACGTCGGCCGTCGCGCCGGGACTGGTCTGGCGGTAGGCGGTGACGAGGGTCTCGGCGATGGCCCTGGACTGCGAGCGCTCACCCATGGGGGAGGCGACGATGTGCAGCAGACGCGTGACGTCCACCTGTTCCGCATGTGCGTTCGGGTTCATCTGATGACCGCCTTGGAGCGCATGAGGAACTCCGCGAGATAGCCGTCGTGCGGGACGCCCGGCGCCATCCAGTGCGTGGGGTGGTGTCCGACATGGACGTTGCTGATGCTCGGCTCGTCGACCAGACGCTCGACGAGCCGTTCGTCCCGGCCGATCACGGTGAGCACCAGGGTGTTCCGCAGCGGTCCGACGCCGTCCTTGGGCGACCAGGGGGCCACCCAGACACAGGGGAAGGGGAGTTCGGTGCCGAGCTGCGGCGCGTCCGGCCGGTCCAACTGGATCACGGCGGGGCGCAGTACGGCGCTGCCGTCGCCCAGTTCGTCGACGATCCCGTCGCCGCCCAGCCACAGGGTCGCGCCGTCCGCCTGGCCGAGCAGGTACTTCTCCAGCCTGCGCGCGTCGGCGGTGGGCTGGACGGGCAGGACCGCCTTGTCGTCCTCCGGCGGCAGGCTGGGCAGCCCGGCCAGCCGCTCGGCGATGGCCTCGGCAACCGGTGCCGGGTCGCCGGCCACGAAGACGGCGGTGGCGTTGACGCAGGCGACCCCGCCCTCGTCCCGGATCGAGGCGACCATCGTGTCGAGCGCGGACGACAGGCCCGCGCCCACGCCCGTGTCCACGTCCGCCAGCAGGATCTTGGACCGCCCGGGGCCCTGGGTCAGTACGTTCGGATGCGCCCGGTACTTCTCCACCACCGCGTCGCCGCCGTACACGAGCGACAGGTCGGCGCCCCGGACGATGTCGTCGGCCACGTGGTGGTCGGTGGGCAGCAGCAGGAGCCGGTCGTCGCCGATCCCCGCCTCGCGCAACGCCGTCACCAGCCGGTGCGGGGTGAAGGGCTCCCGTCCGGAGGGCCGTACCGCGACCCGGTAGCCCAGCACCAGCGCTTCGAGCCACAGGCCGTGCACGCCGGGATGGTTGCCGGCGGCGTGCACGGCGAAGACGTCACCTCGCCGGGCCCAGACCGCGCCGCCGCCCCGAGTCCGCGGGTCCCGCCAGTGGTCGACCGTCGCCGTGGGGCGGGCGCAGCGCACGGTGCGGTCCACCTCGGCCGCCGCGCGCTCGATCCGGGCGGTGGCGGACCTCACCACCGCGACCGGCACACCGGAGACCCGGCTCACGAGACGCTGGTACTCCGGGGCCGACAGGCCGCCCACCGTGCCGTTCGCGAACGCGTGCCCCGCTCGGGCGATGACCTCGGCCAATGCACCGGAGCCTGCCGGGCCGGCGGCGCGCAGCGCGGACAGGCCGCGCTGGACGAACAGCCGTGGCACCTGGCTGAGTTCGGCGACCGGCTGCCCGGTGACATCGGCCACGGTCAGTCGGTTCCGAGCCCGGAAGGCACCGCGTGAACCGAGGGCGTCGAGCTGGATCGGGCCGCCCGCCGGTGGGTCCACCGGTGCGTCCATCGGCCCGCCCCTCAGGCCGCCCATCAGTAGACACCTTCGATGACGACCTCGTCGTCGAAGGTCCGGACGGGGCTGACATCGGCCACCGAGTCGCCGAGTTGTCCGGCCTCGGGGCGGATCCGGGTGGCGACGTCGCGTTCCAGGTTGTTGGGGAGCAGGGCGCTGCGGCTGACGTGGTTCATGACGACCTGGCCGCGTGCACCGTAGGGAACCGGCTGCCCCGTCTCGGGGTCGACGACCGAGAAGGAGATGTGGGGCGCGAAGGGATCGAAGACGCACTCGTCCTCGCTGCCGGCGCGCTCGACGGCCCCGCAGAGGATCATGGTGCTGCCGTAGTTCCCGAACAGCTGGACGTCGGGGAAGACCTCGGTCCGGAACAGGTGCCTGCTGTCGGCGTCCATGTGGGCCCCGCTCCAGATGATGACCTGGATCTTCTCGTTCACCAGCTTGACGAGGTGTTCGTGCTGCGCGAGCCGCTCCAACAGCGGGGGCGTGATGACCAGTACGCCGATGTCCTGGGTCTCCAGCAGGAACTCGCCCTGGGCCAGAAGGTGCTCGACATAGCGGCCGGCCTCGTCGCCGCGCCCCTCGGCGATGCATTTCTTCACCCAGCGCGGATCGAGGTCGATGGTGGAGGTGAAGCCGCCCCGGCGCCGCGCCTGGCGGGCAACGACCTCCCCCCACAGATGGGGGCCGCTGGGGATCATGGCCAGCCAGTGGGCGTCACGGGGGTGACCGCGTTCGTCCATCCGCCCGGTGGACCAGGTCACATACCTGTCCATCCAGTCGGCGAGGTAGGCGACCCGCTTGGGTGCGCCGGTCGTGCCGCCGCTCTCGTAGACGCCGATCACCTCGGTCGACGGACCGTAGCCCTGGGGGATGAGGTCCCGGGCGGGCACGTCGCGCAATTCGTTGACGATGTTGGGGAACAGCCGGAGGTCGTCGAAGGTGCGGACGTCCCGGCGCGGATCGAAGTCCAGGGTCCGCGCCCTGCGGAGCCAGTACGGCGAACCCGTCTCGGGGCCGAAGTGCCACCGCATGGCGGCCTGGATGAACTCCTCCGGATCGGGGACCTGGTCCGGGGGAAAGGTGAGGACGGGGTCTGAGGCGACTGCCATGTTTTCTCCTTCAAACCGGGTGCGGACCGGGGTTCGGACCAGGGTGCGGACCAGGGTTCAGACCGAGAGGACGACGTCGGGACGGGAATCGTGGGCGGTCCGTGGGCGGGGGCGGCGCCGGAGATAGACCGCCCAGGTGACCGTGGCGCAGGCGGCGTAGAAGACCAGGAATCCGGTGAACGCCGGGACCCCGCTGCCCCAGCCGGCGAAGGACGCGCGGAACGCCAGGTTGATGAGCACCCCGCCGAGCGCGCCGAGGGCACCGGTCACCCCGATGAGCGCGCCCGACAGCCGTCGGGCCCGCGCCAGCCGGGCCCGCGTGCTCGCGCCGCCCTCGTCGCCTCCGCCGTCCTGGAGCGCCTTCGCCAGAAAGATCGCCGGGATCATCTTGTACGTCGATCCGTTGCCCGCCCCGGCCAGTGCGAGAAGCACGACGAAGTCGGCGACGAACAGACCGAGCGAGTCCGTGCGCGACGCCACGACGGCGACCCCGGTGCAGAGCATCAGCGCCACGAACACGGCGAAGGTGACCCTGGCACCGCCGATCCGGTCGGCCAGCCGGCCGCCGCCCGGCCGGGTCAGCGAGCCGAGCAGCGGCCCGAGGAACGTGAGCGACGCGGCCTGGAGCGGCGTACGGTCGAACTGTGTCTGGAGCACCAGGCCGAACGCGAAGCAGTAGCCGATGAACGAACCGAACGTGCCGAGGTAGAGCAGGGACATCACCCAGCAGTGGGCGTCCCGCAGGACGTCCCTGAGGGCGTCGGTGTCGTTGCGGTTGCCGGGCAGGTCGTCCATGAAGAGCGCGGCGCACACAGCGGCGACGACGATCGCCGGAACGAAGACCCCCAGCAGCAGCCGGGGTTCGGCCGCGCCCACCGTGCCCAGCACCGCGAGGGCGGCCAGCTGGGTCACGGCGACGCCCAGATTGCCGCCACCCGCGTTCAGGCCGAGCGCCCAGCCCTTGTGGCGCTGCGGGAAGAAGGCGTTGATGTTCGCCATGGACGAGGCGAAGTTGCCGCCGCCGAGACCGGCCACGGCGGACACCAGCAGCAGCGTGCCCAGCGAGGTGCCGGGGCGCAGGTACACCGCCGCCAGCACCGTGGGCACCAGCAGCACAGCCGCGCTGAGGACGGTCCAGGTACGTCCGCCGAACCAGCCCACGGCAAGCGTGTACGGAATCCTCAGTACGGCTCCGACCAGCGTCGGCGTGGAGACGAGCAGGAACTTGTCCGCCGGGGACAGCCCGTACTCCGGCCCCAGGAACAGCACCAGCACGGACCACAGGCTCCAGACGGAGAACCCGACGTGCTCGGCGAGGATCGAGAACGCCAGATTCCGCATCGCGACCCGCCGCCCCGTACGCCGCCAGAACACCTCGTCCTCCGGATCCCAGTACCGGATTCCGCGCGGGCCGCTCTTCACCACGGCGCTCATCGACAACCTCCTGAAGCAGACGGACATGCCACGCCGCGAGCGAGAACGGCGCGCGGGAGAAGGACGGGCGAACCAGAACGACGAACGGGCCGGGCGAGGTAAGGGGCGGAGCGGGGCGGTCGAGCCAGGCGGCGATACGAGCCGTTTGGGGGGACACACCGGCTGCGGAGCGAGCGGAGCGATTCCGTACCGACGCGTCGGCACGGCGCCGCCGCCCGCCGGCGGTGTCGAGCCGTGGCACCGGGCCGGGCTCCGCCCACCGGCAGTCGGGCGGAGCCACGGCACCGGGCCGGTGCGCCGCCGGTCGGCGACGCCCGTGCATGACGCCGGCCGGTCGGCGACACCCGTGCACGACGCCCGTCGGCCGACCGCGTCGAACAGCGGTCGTGGCGGTGTCGTGACCGCGCTCATCCTTGGGCGGGTTCCACCGCTTTGGTCAGGATCCGGCGGTAGATCGAGGGGTCGTCGGACTTCAGGGCGACGGCACTGTCGCCGGGTGGCCCCACCCAGTGGTAGTCGACCCCGGGGTTGGGCCAGGAACCGCCGTCCGGAGTGAACAGGTGCGGGCTCGTGGTCGCGCCGCCGGGGGCGAAGTCGGCGACGTGGGCGAGCGTGGCGGCACGCGCGCGCCCGGCGTCCAGCGCTTCGCCCAGGGCCCCGGCGTCCACCTCGGGCACCGACCCGGCGACGCCGAGCACCACATGACGCATCGTGATGCAGGCACTGTCGGCGAAGAACGCTCTGCGCAACGCCCGGTCGAGGGCTTCGCTCGCCGCCAGGCCCTGCTCCTTGGCCGCCTGCACCGCCTCCGCCGCGAGCAGCCTGCTCACCGGCCAGCGCCAGTCGGGCTCCACCCAGGGTTGCCACCCCGCGTCGGGCTCCATCTCCGCCGCGACCGGGATCTCGGCGTCGATGACCGGCTTGGGCAGTGTGCCCCGGTTGACCACTTCCAGCAGGACGGCGCGGTGGTCGAACCGTACGACCTCGGCCAGGTCCAGCTCGGCGCGGGTCCGCCACAGCCGCTGGACGGCGACATGCGCCCAGGGGCAGGCGAGGTCCGCGTAGACCGCCACCGTGCCCGGCAGAACGCTGATCATGTGCCAGGGGTCCCTTCTGACGTGCTGGTACACACCCGGTCCGGCCCCCGCCCCGCGGACCGTCCCGGACGGGTGTGCGCCGGGACGTCCGCGGAGGCGGCGGTACGGGTCAGGCGGCCTTGGCCTGCCGGCGCCGGGTGGTCGTCGATTCCGGGCTGCTCGGCGCGGTGCGCGCCGAACGGGTGCGGGCGATGTCGAGCCCGTGGTCGTCGTCGGAGAGGAGCACCTTCTCGTAGGTGGTGCGCACCTCGCGCTTGAGCACCTTGCCGGTCACGCCGAGCGGGATGTCGTTCTCGCCCTTGACCAGCACGACCGCGGAGACCTCGTGCATACCGGCCTTGCGCAGCGCCCCGTTGAGCTGGGCCAGCAGCTCGCGCGAGGTCAGTTCGCAGCGCTCGGCCAGCCGGACCACGGCGACCGGTTCGGACAGCTCCTCGTCGGCGGGGCTGATGGCGGCGGCCACGACACAGTCCACGGCCTGGCGGCACGCCTTCAGGACGATCTCTTCCGTGGGCAGGCTGTAGACGGGCCCGCGGGCGGTGTGGATGACGTCGGTGGCCCGGTCGTACTGGTAGAAGCGCCCCTGCTCGTCGTAGTACCCGATGTCACCGGTGAGCCAGAACCCGTCGTGCTTCGAACGGTGCGTCAGGTCGGGGTCGTTCCAGTACCCCAGCGTCTCGGTCGGGGTCTTGACCGCGATGAACCCGATCTCGTTCGGGCCCAGCCGCTTGCCGTGCTCGTCGTAGACGGTGGCCTCCTCCACGATGGGCTCCGGGTAGCCCACGCACCGCTTGTAGGCGTCGGTGTCCGGGCCGTGGATGTTCTGGAACACGGCCATGCCCACCTCGGTCGAGGCGAGTCCGTCGATGTACCGCGAGCCCTGCCGCCACTTGCCGCCGACGCGGTGCCTGCCCAGCCGTACCAGCTCACGGACGTGGGCCTCGTGCGAGGCGTCGGCCGTGCTGAGCCAGGTGGTCACCCGTGCAGCCGCCGACGGCTCCACGCCCAGCGCCGCCAGCTCGCCGAAGGTGATGGGGAAGGCGATGACCACCGTCGGCTTCCACCAGCGCATGGCCTCGGCCACCGCCGGCCCCCGCTGCTCCTCCATCACCAGGGTGGGCACCCCGGTCAGGGTGGCCATCATCATGTAGCTGAGGCCGGAGCCGTGGGACGGGGGGAACACCAGCAGGTTCTTGTCGTCGACGCCGGAGGGCATCGTGAGGATGCGGGGGCGTTTGCCCGCGAAGAACTGGCGGTGACCGAGGATCGGCGCCTTGGGCATGCCCGTGGTGCCCGAGGAGTGCGCGATCAGCACCGGGTCGTGGTCACCGTGCATGTACGGATAGCCGACGGGCAGCGGGCCCACGCGGCCCGCCGAGTCCACTTCCTCCTGCGCGACCGTGAAGCCGAACCCGTCCGGGCTGTCGGCGGCCGCCAGCAAGGTCACCAGCCGGTCGGCGTCGGCGACGACCCCACGCGGCTCCAGTCGCTTCAGATAGCGCGCCGCGGTCTGGGGCGCCATGTTCGGATTCACCGGGGCGGGAATGGCGCCGATGCTGTTCAGGGCCATGAAGTGGACGAAGTTGGCGATGCCGTCGCCGCTGTAGATGCCGACCCGGTCGCCACGTCCCACACCGGCGGCGTGGAACCAGCGCGCGTACCGCTCGGTCGCGTCCCGCAGATCCGCCAGGGAGTAGGCACGGAGGTCCTTCTCGCCGCCGCCGCGCGGCAGGTGGTACAGCAGCGGGGCGTCCAGGTCGGCCGCCCGGTCGAGGGTGTGCCAGAGGAAGGTCCCCACACCGAGGGAGCGCTCGGACACCAGCTCCAGCCGCGCGCGCAGCCCGCGGTGCGAAGGGCCCAGTTTCATTCGGCGGACGGACGCCAGATGCCGCTGCAGGGATCGGATCTTCATCTCGACTCTCCTTGACTCTGTGCTGAACTGGTGGGGGCGCGCGGTTCGTCGGTGAACGGGGGCGGAAGCGTCGAGCCGGGGGCCCCGCGGCTCCACGGCGGTTCTCACCTCGCGGGCAGCGGCGCCAGGAGCGAGTCCAGGTGGGCCTGCCACAGGCCGTCGGCGAAGGGGGCGGGCGGCGCCGGTTCGCCGCCCGGCTCCCAGCCGGTCACGACCCGGATGCCGTGCAGGGCACTGGTGATCCACACCTCGCACCTCGTGAGGCGGGCGGGGGCGACCCGCATATGACGCACCGTCACCCCGAGGTGGGCGGCCCGGTCGAGCAGCAGCCTCCGGGTGACGCCCGGCAGGATCCGGCCGTCGTCCGGGGCGGTGCACAGGTCACCACCGTCCCACCACAGCAGGCTGCTGAAGGCTCCCTCGACCGCGTGGCCGTCCTCGTCGAGCAGGATCGCCTCGTCGGCGCCGTGGAGCCTGGCCTGCTTGCGAAGCCTGCCCTGGGCGGCGAAGTCGGGGCCCTTGAACCGGGGACGGGTCCGGGGGTCGACGCAGTCCGCCACCCACACCCTGGCGGTGTCCCGCAACCGGGGGGCGCGGCGCAGTCGCAGCGCGAGCCTGGGCGACGGGCCGGCCAGCAGTTCGAGCCGGGGGAACCACGCTCCGGTCCGCGGCAGTTCCGCGGTGACCGCGGCGCGGAATTCCGCGATCTCGGCCCGGTCGACGCCATAGGAACCGACGGCCTCCGAGAACCGGTCCCAGTGCATTTCGTAACCCCGAACCCGGCCTTCGTCAACCAGCCATGAATCGGCTATGACCATTCCCTGGTCATTCTCCTCGGCAGTGAGCCCGCCGACGGAACTCCATACGAGAAAGGATTGGCTGCCTATTTCAGTACGCATGACGGTGACACTCCTCATCCGGGCGGCGAACTCCGGCGACGAACTCCGGCTGCGAAGTTCCCCTTTCCATGAAGGTAATGAATGCGGGAATGGAGCAACAGAGCCATGTACGGGCCGTAACGAGGGGGCCAATCCCGACGTATACGAAGACGCATGCGAAACAGTGGCTCCCCGGCCGCCCGTGCCGGCGCGCGACTGAGCGCGGTGACCCCGGACGGGGTCACCGCGCTCAGTCGCGCGCCGGTGGCGCGTCAGACCGCGAAGTCGCGGTCACGCGTCTCCGGCAGCGCCAGTACGCACAGCAGACTGACCAGGCACAGCCCTCCCGCGTAGACGCCGAGGACGAGCGGCGACTTCCACTGGGAGTTCAGCCAGGTCGCGACCAGCGGGGCGAACCCGCCGCCGAGGGTGTTGGCGAGGATGAAGGTCGCCGAGGCTCCCGTGTAACGCAGCCGGGCCGGGAACAACTCCGGCAGGAAGGCCGCGATCGGCGCGAACATCAGGATGAACAGCAGCAGTCCCACGGTGAAGGCCCCGGTGATGACCAGCCCGTTGCCGGTCTGCATGGAGCCGAACATGGGCAGCGCCCACACCACGCACCCGCTGGCCCCGGCTATGATCACCGGCCGCCGCCCCACCTTGTCGGCCAGCCGGGCGACCGGTATCACCGCGGCGGCCGTGATGCCCGCGGCGACGCTCGCGGCGGCCAGCATCGTGTTCTGCGCGATGCCGAGCGCCTTCGGCCCGTACGACAGGCTGTAGACGATCGTCAGGTAGTAGACGGCCGAGCCGCCGGCCGCCGCGCCGATGCCGAGCAGCAACTGTCCCGGGTACTCCTTGACCAGGGCGCCCAGCGGGAACCGGGGGGCGGCGGGGCGGTCGGCCGGGGACTGGCTGCTGAACACCGGTGACTCGCTGACCCGGGTACGCACCCAGAACCCGACGACGATGAGCAGCGTGCTCAGCAGGAACGGCACCCGCCACGCCCCGTCGGCGAAACCGTCCCGGCCAGCGACGGCGATCGTCGGCAGGATCACCGCGCTCGACAGCAGGAAGCCCAGCAGCGCGCCGATCTGGGGAATGGACGCGTACATCGCCCGCCGCCCCGGCGGAGCGTGCTCGGCGGCCAGCAGCACCGCGCCGCCCCACTCGCCGCCCATGCTCACGCCCTGCAGCAGCCGGAGGGCCACCAGGAGCACCGGGGCGAGGATGCCCACGGTCTCGTACGTCGGCAGCAGGCCGACACCGACCGTGGCGATGCCCATCAGCACCAGCGAGGTCACCAGGGCCCGCTTGCGGCCGAGCCGGTCGCCGATCGTCCCGAACAGCACGACGCCGATGGGGCGGGCGAGGAATGCGGCGGTGAAGGTGAGGAAGGCCGCGAGGGTCGAGACCGTGGAGTTGCCGGACGGGAAGAAGGCCGGGCCCAGGACGAGCGCCGCGGCCGTACCGTACACAGCGAAGTCGTAGTACTCGATCGTGGTGCCGACGAGGCTGGCGACGGCGACGCGCGAGACGTTCTCCTTGGCCGCGGGTGGTGGGGCGGGGGGTGTGGCGGTACCGACTGCTGCTGCGTCGCTGCTGGTCTCGGACATGGAGCGGTTCACCTCCGACAGGCCCTGGTCATGAAGTGATCCGGGCCACAGTGGGGACTGGTGCCGTGGACTGTAGGAGGCCGGTGACCGGCTGACGCACGGCTGTGCCGCCCTGCGGAACGGCGGCCGATCGCCTGCGAGGAACGCGCCTGACCGCCTGTAATATGCATGTTTTTCCCGGCACTTCACCCATCTCTCCCGGAGATGGGTGAAGTGGGTGAGGCGCCGGGAAGCGGGCGTCAGCGGGTCCCGCCCCCGGCCGACGCCAGGTCGAGCGCGATGTCGACGATCATGTCCTCCTGGCCGCCGACGAGCCCCCGGCGGCCCACCTCCAGGAGCAGCGCGCGGGCGTCGACCCCGTAGCGGGTGGCGGCGGCCTCGGCGTGGCGCAGGAACGAGGAGTACGCGCCCGCGTAACCGAGGGTGAGCGTCTCCCGGTCGACCTGGACCGGGCGGTCCCGTAGTGGTCGTACCAGGTCGTCGGCGGCGTCCTGGAGGGCGAACAGGTCGCAGCCGTGCTTCCAGTCCTGGAGGTTCGCGACCGCGACGAACGCCTCGATCGGGCAGTTGCCGGCGCCGGCGCCCTGGCCGGCGAGGGACGCGTCGACCCGGGTGACGCCCTCCTCCACGGCGACCACGCTGTTGGCGACCGAGAGGGAGAGGTTCTCGTGTGCGTGGATGCCGATCTCGGTGGCCGGGTCCAGCGCGTCCCGGTAGGCACGGACCCGTTCGCGTACGCCGTTCATGGTGAGCCGGCCGCCGGAGTCGGTGACGTACACGCAGTGCGCCCCGTACGACTCCATCAGCCTTGCCTGGGCGGCGAGTTCGGCGGCGGGGGCCAGGTGGCTCATCATCAGGAACCCGGCGACGTCCATGCCGAGGTCACGGGCCTTGGCGATGTGCTGCGCGGAGATGTCGGCCTCGGTGCAGTGGGTGGCGACGCGAACCGAGCGGACACCGAGGGCGTGGGCGCGTTCCAGTTCGGCGATGGTGCCGATGCCGGGGAGGAGGAGGGTGGTGAGGACGGCGCCGGTGAGGTGCTCGGCCGCCGCCTCGATCCACTCCTCGTCGGTGTGGCTGCCCGGACCGTAGTTGACCGAGCCGCCGGCCAGGCCGTCGCCGTGGGCGACCTCGATCGCGTCGACCCCGGCGGCGTCGAGCGCCGCGACGATCCGCCCCACGTCGGCGGGGTCGATGCGGTGCCGGATGGCGTGCATGCCGTCCCGCAGGGTGACGTCCTGGATGTACAGCTTGCGCGTCATGGGCGGGCCTCCGCGGGAACGGCGTCGCGCCGGGCGATCGACTCGGCGACCCGCAGTGCGGCGGACGTCATGATGTCGAGGTTTCCGGCGTAGGCGGGCAGGTAGTGGGCGGCGCCCTCGACTTCGAGGAACACCGACACCCGGGTGGTCACCGGCCCGGCGCCCGGCGGCACCAGTGTGTGCACGGGTTCGGTGTCGTCCACCGGGGTGAACTGCACCTCCTGCTTGAGGCGGTAGCCGGGAACGTACTGGGCGACCCGCTCGACCATGGCCACGACCGACGCGCGTACGGCGTCGTGATCGGCGTCCCCGATGAGGCAGAACACCGTGTCCCGCATGATGAGCGGTGGTTCCGCCGGATTGAGGACGATGATCGCCTTGCCCCGGGAGGCACCGCCGACGGACTCGATCGCGTGGGACGTGGTCTCGGTGAACTCGTCGATGTTGGCACGGGTGCCCGGCCCCGCCGACTTGGAGGCGATGGAGGCCACGATCTCCGCGTAGTGGACCGGCGTCACCGCGGAGACCGCCGCGACCACGGGGATGGTGGCCTGGCCGCCGCACGTCACCATGTTCACGTTCTCGGCGTCCAGTTGGGTGTCCCCGTTGACCGGCGGCACGACGAACGGGCCGATCGCGGCGGGGGTGAGGTCGATGAGCCGTTTGCCGTACGGCGCCAGCCGGGCGGCGTTGGCGAGGTGGGCCTTGGCGGAGGTGGCGTCGAAGACGATGTCGATGTCGTCGAAGCCGGGCAGCGCGATCAGGCCGTCGACGCCCTCGTGGGTGGTGGGCACCTTCAGCCGGGCGGCGCGGGCGAGCCCGTCGGAGTCCGGGTCGATGCCGACCATGGCGCCCATCTCCAGCGTGTCCGACAGGCGCAGGACCTTGATCATCAGGTCGGTGCCGATGTTGCCGGACCCGATGACGGCGACCTTGGTTCGCTTCACGCGTCCTCCTCCTTGGGCTGGTGGGACAACTCCGGTTTCTCGGAGAACACGGCGGTGACGGTGCCCAGCGGGCCGATCTCGGCGCGGATCCGGGTGCCGGGCGGCGCCGGGACCATCGGCCCCAGGGCCCCCGACAGGACGACCTGTCCGGCCCGCAGCGGATCGCCGTACGCCTGGGCCGTACGGGCCAGCCAGGCGAGCGCGTTCAACGGGTCGCCGAGGCAGGCGGCGCCGTCGCCCTCGGAGACCGGTATGTCCTCCGCGTACATCCGCATGGTGGTCTCGCGCGGCTCGAACGCGTCGAGCGTGACCCGGTGTTCGGCCAGCACGAACAGGCCGCTGGAGGCGTTGTCCGCGATGGTGTCGGTGAGACGGATGTCCCAGTCGGCGATACGGCTGTCGACGATCTCGATCGCCGCGACGGCGTACTCCACGGCACTCCGGACCCGGGCGGCGTCGAGGTCTCCGTCGACCAGGTCCTCCCCCAGTACGAAGGCGATCTCGGCCTCGGCCTTCGGCTGGAGCAGCCGCTCCGAGGGGACCTCCGGCTCGGCCGAGACGTCCATGTCGGCGAACAGCACCCCGAAGTCGGGCTGGTCGACACCGAGTTGCTTCTGCACGGCCGGAGAGGTGAGCCCGATCTTGCGCCCGACGACGACCGCGCCGGCTGTCAGCCTGCGCCGCGTCAGCTCCTGCTGCACGGCATAGGCGACAGCGATGTCCTGTTCACCGAGCAGATCGCGAACCGGGGCGACCGGACGTCCGTCATCCATCGCCCCCGCCAGCCGCGTGGCGGCCCGCGCCACCGCGTCCATGTCGGTAGCCATACCGATCACCACCCCTTCACCGAAGCCATCGCCGAGACGCCGACGACGCCCCCCACACCCAACAGATTCCGGACCGCAGCGACGCGAGGGCCGTCGTCCACCGCGTCCACGAACCGGGCGCCCGTCCGCGGCGCCGCGTACCTGTCCATCGCCCTACCGGTCACCGCCCCCTCCCCGTGGCCACGGCGAAACCGGCGATCCAGGCGGGGACGGGCTCGTAGAAACGGGACGTCAGGTCGTACGGGCCGGCGGCGGCGAGGGAGGCGAAGGCGGCGATCCAGGTGCGGACCTCGTGGGCGGAGTTGCCGCCCTCCTTCGCCATGGCCTCGACGGTCCAGGTGTCGAACTCCGCCAGCTCGCCGTTTTCGAGGTGGTCGAGGAACCGGTTGTCCCAGGCGGGGTTGATCGGGATCATCGCGGTCGAGCCGGCAGCGTAGTCGCGGCCGGCCCTGACGACCCGCTGCTCGCCCTTGGCGCGCTGCTCGGGGGTGGGCGGGCGGCCCTCGATGAGGGCGTCGGCGACCCTGGGGGGTGCCCCGTCCAGGACCGGCACGGGCGGGTCGTGGGAGAGGCCGCCGGAGGCCAGGAACAGCACCCTCCGGTCGAGTTCGGCCGCGGCCCGCCCGATCGCGGTGCCGAGCGCCCGGACCCGGCCGACGGGGCCGAGCGGAGTGGCCACGCCGTTGACGAACACCGGCACCACGGGCACCCGGTCGATCCCGCCGAACAGCACCTCCAGGGGCTGCGCGAAACCGTGGTCGACGGTCATCCGGGCCGAGACGGTCAGATCGACGCCCCGGTCGAGCACGCCCCGGGCCAGCGCCTTCGCGGCGGCTGTGTCGACCGACAGCGGGCCCGCCGAGGTGCCGAAGTCGCCCACCGCGTGGGCCTCGGTGGCCAGGCAGAAGGGCGGCATCTCCTTGTAGAAGAAGCCGTTGTAGTGGTCGGGCGCATAGAGGACCACCAGCTCCGGGTCGTACGCGCGGATGAAGTCCCGGGCGCCCTCGACGGCCTGGTCGACCCTGGCCAGGACCTCGGGGTCCGGGTCGTTCTTGCCGATGAGGGGCGAGTGGGACAGCCCGACGGCTGCTGCGGTCATGGCGGTTCCTTACTGCTGGGGGGTGCGGGGGCGGGCCGGGCCCGGCGGGTGGACGACGAGCTTTCCGGTGAGACCGCCGTCGATCATGAGCTGGAAGCCCTTGTGGATCTCGGCGAGCGGAAGGGTCCGGTCGATGACCGGCCGGACACCGGTGGCCTCCATCAGCCGCAGCATCGCGACCAGTTCGCCACGGGTGCCGCCGGTGGAGCCGAGGACGCGCTGCTGGAGGTAGAAGATCCGCCCGAGGTCGGCGGGCGGGTTCATCCCGCTCGTCGCACCGGCGATGACCACCGTGCCGCCCGGGCGCAGCGACTTCAGCGAGTGCGACCAGGTCGCCTCACCGACCGTCTCGATCACCACGTCCACCCGTTCGGGCAGCCGCTCGCCGGGGGCCACGGCGGCACGGGCGCCCCAGGACACGGCCTCGGCGCGCTTGTCCGCGCTCCGGCTGGTGGCGTGGACGACGGCACCCGCGGCCACCGCGAGCCTGATGGCCGCGGAGGCGACACCGCCGCCCGCGCCCTGCACGAGCACCCGGTCGCCGGCCGTGATCCGGGCCTGGGTGAACAGCATGCGGTAGGCCGTGGTCCAGGCGACCGGCAGACAGGCGGCCTCGTCGAAGGAGAGCCAGTCCGGCTTCGGGACCAGGTTGCGGGCGGGAACGGTCAGATACTCCGCGAACGCCCCGTCGTGCCGCTCGGACAGCAGCGCACGATTCGGGTCCAGCGTCTCGTCGCCCCGGCCCGCGTCCGGATCGCCGATCACCGGGTGGACGATGACCTCGTTGCCCTCGTCGTCGTAGCCGGCCGCGTCGCACCCGAGGATGATCGGCAGCCGGTCGGGGGGATGCCCCACTCCCCTCAACGTCCACACGTCGTGCATGTTCAGCGAGGAGGCCACCACGCGGACGCGTGACCACCCCGGGCGCGGGGCCGGCTCAGGGACATCGCGCAGCACCAGCCCCGACAGCGGGTCGGCGGCGCTCTGGGAAATGGCGGTAGCAGCAAGCACGCGGCCACGGTCGCGCCGACCGGCCGACCTGCCCTAGCCCGTGTGCCGCTGGGCAGCACGGGATCCCGTGTACGCACCAGCGATGCGTACGCGAACACGTCACAGCCGCGCCGCGGGTCGGGATCGTCCCGACCCGCGGCGCGGCTGACGGCGCGGTGAGCCCGCTCGGGCGGCCCCCTCAGTGGGGCATGTCGTCGAGGGCGGTGGACAGCTCGGCGATGTCCGGTGGTTCGGCGGCGAACAGGACGACGGAGCCGTCGGGCAGGTCCGCCTCGGCGATCCTGCGGAAGCCCCCGGCCGCCAGGACTCGCTGGGCGCGGACGTCGTGCTCGTCCGGCGCGGCGATGACGCGTCGGCAGCGCGCATCGGCGGCGAAGAGCGCGGGGGCGAGCACGCGCAGCAGGCCGGCGGCGGCCCTCTCAGGCACGCGCGCCGCACGGTCGTCGCGGTCGGGACTGCCGCCGTCGCCGCCGTGACCGTCGCCGTCGCCGAGCCATACGACGAGGTCGTGCGCGCCGAAGGGATAGCAGGCCCGCAACGGGTGGTGCCGGACCCGCTGGACCCGGACGAGGAACTCCTCCGGTCCACCCCCGTCACCGTCACCGTACGAGGCCGCATAGCCGCGCGCGGCCGACCGACGGGCGCCGAGCGGTCCGTCGAGCGGCCGCAGGGACCAGCCACCGCCGATGGCGGTGGCTGGTGCGGTGGGGGGAAGTGTGGCCACGACGTGTGCTCCTGGAGGGCTGGAGGGTGGGTCAGGCCGTGGGCGTGCTCGGCGCACTCCGCCGCGCCGTCACCCACCGGCGCAGCTCGATCTTGTCCAGCTTGCCGCTGGCGTTGCGGGGCAGCCGGTCGATGACCATGACGTCGCTGGGGAGCTTGTAGCGGGCCAGATACCGGTCCGCGAACGCCCGTATCTCCTCCACCGTGGGCTCCGTACCGGACGCGCAGCTGAGGACGGCCAGGACGGTCTCGCCCCACTTGGCGTCCGGTACGCCGATGACGGCGGCCTCCAGGAGTCCGGGGTACTCCACGAGAACGCGCTCCACCTCGGCGGGGTACACGTTCTCGCCGCCGCTGATGATCATGTCCTTCAGGCGGTCCACGATGTAGTAGAAGCCGTCCTTGTCCCGGTAGGCGATGTCCCCGGTGTGGAACCAGCCCATGTCGTCGAAGGCGGCCCGGGTGGCGTCCGGGTTGTCCCAGTATCCGGAGGTCACGTTGGGGCCGCGTACGCAGATCTCGCCCTGGGTGTCCGGTCCGTCGATCCCGGCCCCGGTGCCCGGGTCCGTCAGCCGGATCTCGGTGTACGGCATCGCGACGCCGGCCGAACCGGTCTTCTCCAGGGTCAGCCGGGCCGGCAGACACGTGGCGAACGGGGCCGTCTCGGTCAGCCCCCAGGCCTGCTGGAGCAGCAGGCCCGCCTCGCCGTAGTCCCTGATCAGCTGCGGCGGAACGGGAGCCCCCGCGACGATCGCGGAGCGCAGGGCGCCGAGGCCGGCCTCGGCGAAACCGGGCACCCGGGCGAGGGCCGCGTACATGGCGGGGACCGCGAAGAAGGTGTTCACGCGGTGGTCGACGAGGTCCTGAAGGCACTGGGCCGGATCGAACGCCCGGCGCAGCACCACGGTGCCGCCGCGCACCAGGGTGCGCAGGGTGAGGGCGTTGAGGCCGCCGATGTGGAACAGCGGGGCGAGGGCCAGGTTCACGTCGTCCGTGCGGGTGTCCACGACGGCGTCGACGTTGACCGCGTTCCACCAGAGGTTGCCGTGGGTGAGCATGACGCCCTTGGGCCGACCGGTGGTGCCGGAGGTGTACATCAGGGCCGCGAGGTCGTCGTCGTACAGCGCGACGGGTTCCCGTACGGGGCGTTGCGGGCCGCGCAGCGCGGACAGCGGCGTCCAGCCGGGCGCGGGCGCGTCCGTCGCGGGGCACTCGGGGTCGGTGTCGACCAGCAGACGGCTGCGGGCGGGTACGTCGGCCAGGATCGACTCCGCCAGTTCGCGGTGACCCTCCTCGACGACGACGGTGTGGGCGCCGCAGTCGTTCAGGATGTGGCGGACCTCGTCGGCCGCGAGGCGGAAGTTGAGGGGGACGAAGACCGCGCCGAGATGAGCCGCGGCGAACAGCGTCTCCAGGAAGGTCACGCTGTTGAAGCCGAGGTAGGCGATCCGGTCCCCCCGGCGCAGCCCGTGCTCGGACAGCCCGGCGGCGAACTCCCCGACCGTGCCGCTGAGTTCCGCCGCGGAGACCTCGCGGCCCTCGTAGACGACGGCGGTTGCCGTGGGGTACAGAGCTCTGCGGTGCAGCGCGGCGGCGGGACTGATGTCGACGGCGGCCATGACGGCGGCTCCTTCAATGGCTGTCGGGCGGGACACGCGTGGGTGTGGGTCAGAGGCCCGCGCCGCCGGCGGGGGCGCGGAAACCGCGTACGGCGATGCCGCCGTCGGCGGGGATCACGGCACCGGTGACGGTGCCGCTGTCGGTGCGGGATGCCAGCAGGACGTACGGTCCGGTGAAGTCCTCCGGTTCAACGCTGGAGTCGTACAACGGGATCAGCGGCGGCGGTTTCTCGCCGGAGAGGGCCTGGGCCTCCTCGTTCCTGGCGAAGGACGCGGCGAGCGTGCGGTTGTGCAGGCCCAGGCTCTCGGGGCCGCGCAGCTGGGTGCG
This sequence comes from Streptomyces sp. NBC_01314, assembly GCF_041435215.1. Classification (NCBI taxonomy): domain Bacteria; kingdom Bacillati; phylum Actinomycetota; class Actinomycetes; order Kitasatosporales; family Streptomycetaceae; genus Streptomyces; species Streptomyces sp. NBC_01314. The sequence goes on from NZ_CP108394.1 coordinate 443,865, forward strand.
CATGCCGCCGACGGCGACGCCGTTGACGCGGACCCTCGGCGCCAGTTCGAAGGCGAACTGGCGCAGCAGGCCGAGGCAGGCGTGCTTGCTGGCGGTGTAGAGGGAGCCGCCGCCGTCGGTGTGGAGGGAGGCGTTCGACAGGGTCATCACGATGCTGCCGCGCGTGGCGACCAGCTCCCGCCAGGCAGCCTCCACAGCCAGCACGTACCCCTTGACGTTGATCGCGAAGATCTCGTCGAAGGCCTCGGCCAGTTCCTTGCCCGACAGCCGGGTCACACTGCGGTGGTAGTCCCAGATTCCGGCGTTCGGGACGAGGATGTCGAGCTTGCCGAACCGTTCGACGGTGGTCTCCACCGCCCGGTGCAGATCGTCCGGGCTGCGTACGTCGCCGGTGAGGGGCAATACCCGGTCGCCCAGCTCGCCGGCGGCGCTCACCACCTCCTCCAGCTGCGCGGCCGTACGGCCGAGGACCGCGACGCGCGCGCCCTCGGCGAGGTAGCGCAGGGCGACGGCGCGACCGATGCCGGAGCCTCCGCCGGTGATCAGCGCGACCTCGTTCTCCAGCCAGTCCCTGCCCATGGTCAGGCCTCCTTGAGGAAGTCGGTGACCAGGCGCTCGAACTCGGCCTGCCGCTCCAGCTGCACCCAGTGGCCGCAGCCTCCGAACACATGCAGCCGGACGTCACGGATCTGCTTGAGCATGAGCTGGGCGCCGTCCAGGGTGATGGTGCGGTCGTCCCGGCCCCAGAGCAGGAGGGTGGGCGCCTTGATCCGGTGGACGCGCTGCCAGAGCGGGTCCATGCCGTGCCGTTTGGCGAAGGCCGCGTTGTAGGCGTGGTAGAAGGCGATGTGGGACTCGTCGAGCGAGGCCTCGTAGCGGGCCTGGGCGGTGTCCGCCCAGCGCTTGGGCTCGGCGGTCATCACGCCGATGAAGTCCCGCATCTTCTTCAGCGTCGGGCCCTCGCCGTTGTAGTAACGGAACATGGCCTTCTGCCCCTCGGTCGGGGTGGGCCCGAAGGACAGCCAGCCGCCGCCGGGTGCCATCAGCACCAGCTTCTCGACCCGCTCCGGGACTTCGAGCGCGGTGGCGATGGCGGCGGCGCCGCCGAGGCTGTTGCCGAGCAGGTGGAAGCGGTCGATGCCGAGGGCGTCCAGGGTCTGCAGCAGCGCGTCGACGGTGATCTCGGTGATGCTGCGGGCGTCCAGGTCCGCCTCGGTGGGCCGGTAGCTGGCGCCGAAGCCCGGCTGGTCGGGCAGGACCACGCGGAAGTGGGGGGCGAGGGCGGGCAGGTTCTGGTGGTAGTTGGCGACCGCGCTCGCACCGGGACCGCCGCCGTGCAGCAGCACCAGCGCCGGTCCTTCGCCGGTCTCGCCGACCGCGACGGGCCCGAGCGTGGTCCGCACGGTGTGCTCGACGAGCTTCGGCTCTTCGGTCTGGTCTGTGGTCACGAGGGGTCTCCCGGTCGTTCGTTCATCCGGTCGTTCGTTCATCGGCGGTCAGGTCGGCCGGTCGGTCGGCCGGTCGGTCGGCCGGTCGTTCATCGGCCGTCCCGCCGTCCCGCCGTCCGGTCAGAGAAAAGTGCTGATGTTCTTGGCGAGCAGGACGTTCTGGTCGAGCAGGATCGTGCGGCGGGCGATCAACAGCCGCCCGTCGTCCGGGGCGCGGCGCAGCAGGTCGGTACGGCCACCGGCGTAGAGGTCGACCTCTCGTTCCAGGCGGTTGCGGTAGCAGAGGAAGGCCGACTCGGCGACGTACTCCCCCGGCTCCTCGACGGCCCGGACCATGACGTTGGTGATCAGGTGCCGGGATCTGGACGGCGGGTCCTCGGCCCAGGCCATGCCCGAGTCGAAGCGGCGGATCCGCCAGGCCAGACTCGCCTTGGTCTCGTCGAAGATCGCCACCTCACCGGGCGCCCCGTCGGCCAGCGCCTGTTGCCGCCGCAGCCGGTTGGTGCGCACCGGCGCCCAGTAGTGCAGATCCTCCGCGAGCAGGTCCAGCCAGTCCGCGTAGCGGTGCTGGTCGAGCAACTGCGCCTCAAGGGCGTACAGCCGCTGCACTTCGAAATGCAGCCGAATATCGGGATCGGACACCGTCTGCGTCCCGGCGACCGCCGGCTCCGGCGCGTGAACACTCATCGGTGGTTCCTCCTGCGGGCCTCGCTGCTTGCAGGCATTCCAGCGCGGAGTACGGGGCACGGGGAGCGCGTGTGCCATGGGGCGGCACAGCCGCGGGGGTTGGAACTGCTCACCAAGGAGTGCGCACAAGGCCGAATTGGCTCGATGGTGTGATCGTCCGCTTGCGGGCTTGCGGGCTTGCGGGCTTGCGGGCTTGCGGGCTTGCGGTGCCCTGGGCTGATCGGCTGACGTGATCGTGCGACCTGGGACACCGGGTACGGCGTCGGCGTGCGGGCCCCTGCTCCACCAGAGGATGGTTCAGGGCCTCCCCGTCGCCTTTGGCCGTACCCACATGGCCAGGTCGCGCAGGGCTGTGTCCGTCAGCGGCCTCCGGCCGCGGGGGCCTCCCGGGGCCGAGAACGCCGGGGACCAGCTCGCCCAAGACCGTTCGGGGCGCGCGGCTGAACGGACTCACCCCCGCTCGGTCAGGAACGGTCGGTCCGAGAACCCGGCGCGGACACCGAGGCCCAACGGCCGTACCGCAGCGCGTCGGCCGGAGCCCGGCGGACGAGCCGCGGAACGCCGCCCGAAGCCGGTCGGACAAGCCCCGGCACGGTCACCCGGGCAGCCCTCGGTGAGGGGCGCCGGTCAGGCCCCGGGGCGTCATCGTCTGAGGAGGGTCCGCAGGTCGGTGTGCTCGTCGGTCAGTTCTGTGGGGGACAGGCGGACCCCTCGGTCGATGAGACGCCGGGCGGCCTTGATGTCCCGGGCGCGGTCGATGGCGGCTGCCGCGACCAGGCGGTCGCCGCGCAGGCCGAAGGCGGTGAAGGCACCGCTGTCCGGGTCGCCCCGCAGTACGTGCCGCCCGGCGTCCGCCATGGTGCCGACCGCCTCCAGGCGTGAGCCGTGCCGGTCGGACCAGAACCAGGGCGCGCCCGCGTCCGGCACGGGACGGCCCAGGAGGCCCAGGGCGGCGGCCTCGCCGTCCCGCTGGGCGGCCTCCCAGTGCTCGTGCCGTACGCGGTGGGCGTCCGGGCGGGCCACGTCGCCGACGGCGAAGACGTTCGGGTGGGACGTGCGCTGCCCGGGGTGGACGACGACGCCGTTGTCGACGCGCAGCCCGGCGGCCTCGGCCACTTCCGTGGCCGGGTGGATGCCGATGCCTGCCACCAGCGTGTCGGCGGCCAGGGTGCCGCCGTACCCGGCGAGGCGTACGCGGAGCCCGCCCGGGCTTCGCTCGACGCTCTCGACCCCGGCGGTGATCACCTTGATGCCCTCGGCTGTGTGCCTGTGGTGCAGCACGCCCGCGATGTCACCGCCGACGGCCGCGGCCAGCGGCACCGGCACGGGGTCGACGAGGGTGACCCGGCAGCCGAGGGCCACAGCGACGGCGGCGGTCTCGGCGCCGATCAGTCCGGCGCCGACGACGATCACTCGGGCGCCGGGCAGCAGCCGTTCCCGGAGGCGTTCCGCGTCCTCCCAGGTACGCAGCGGACGGACCGCCGGGTCGTCGCCGCCGGGCACCGGCAGCGGGCGCGGTGTGCCCCCGGTGGCCAGCACGATCCGGTCGGCCGCGGCGACCGTGCCGTCGGCCAGTTCCACGCCGCCCGAGTGGGGGCGGATCGCACGGACCCGGGCGCCCTCACGCACCTGGACGCGCTGTTCCTCGTACCACCGTTCGGGCCGCAGCAGGACGTCCTCGCGCCGGGCCTTGCCGAGCAGGACGTCCTTGCTGAGCGGCGGCCGGTCGTACGGCAGGCCGCGCTCGGCGGAGTACAGGACCAGTTCCCCGTCGTACCCCTGGACGCGCAGCGCGTCGCAGGTGGAGACGGCGGCCAGGCCCGCGCCGACGACGGCGATCCGCCGGGGCGAGGACGGCGGGGAGCTCATTCGGCGGCCTCCGCACCGGGTCGGCCGGGGTGGAGCCAGATGGCGTCGTCGCGGACCTCGACGCGGTGGGTGCGCACGGCGAGGGTGGCGGGCATGCACTGCGGGTCGCCCGACTTCAGACAGAAGCGGGCGCTGTGCAGCGGGCACTCGACCTCGCCGTCCTCGATCCAGCCCTCGGACAGGGACGCCTGGCCGTGCGAGCAGGTGTCGTCGAGGGCGTAGTAGGCGCCGCCGTCGTGGAAGACGGCGATGGCGTCGCCGTGACCGCTGGTCTCGGCGGGCACCTTCAGCGCCTCGCCGTCCTCGATGTCGCCGACGGTGGCGACGCGCACAGCGGTGCTGCTCGTGTTCGTGCTCATCGGGTGTCCTTCTCGTGCATCTCGGCCTTTTCGGCCTTCTCATGCCAGGCGGGCGTGTTCATCAGGTCGCGCCAGCGGGCGTACAGGCCGCGGGCGGCGCCGTCGGTGTAGAGGCGGCCGGTGGTGCCCGGATGGACACCGTCCTCGGCCTCCAGCCCCAGACCCATCTGGTAGTTGAGGGTCATCGAGCCGGAGACGAAGCCATGGGCCGTGGCCTGGCACTCGCTCCAGTTCTCGCCGTCGTCCTGCTCGAAGATGCCGGTGGGCCCGAACGTCCGCAGGTTGTAGAGCCGTTGGGCGTCCTTCACCTCGTCCGGCATGGACCGGTCGACGAGCGTCCAGGCCCAGACCTCCATCCGGTCCGGGCCCTTGGGGTGCCAGACCCGGATGGATCCGTTGACCGGGAGGTAGGAGAAGTTGGGGAAGACGGTGGCGTGCCCGGTGGTCATAGGCCCCTCCACCCGGGCGTCACCGAGCCGCTCGCGCAGCGCCTCGTAGTCGTAGTGGGCGTGCACGATCCGGTCGTCGAAGCGGCTCTTGGGGTGGGTCGGGAAGCCGTGCCCGTGCCCGAGCGGATCAGCGTACTGCCGTCCCGGGGTCTGCACGATCTCCGTCCTGGGGCCCTTGCCCGTCGGCGACATGACCATCAGCGCCGAGGCGTGCGAGATGTTGACGTGGTACCAGTCGGAGGCGAACTGCTCGGCCGCCAGCTTCCAGTTGCCCTCCAGCACCCACTTGTGCACCCCGCCGACGACCTCGGTGCCCTCCGGATCACGATCCAGCATGGCGTCGATGTACCAGGTCATGCCGCCCAGCGCCTCGACGAGCGTCGGCGCCTCGGGATTCCACGTGGCGAAGACGAGCCCCTTGTAGGAGTCGAGCCGCGCGACCTCGAGCAGTCCCCACCGGTCCTGCTCGAAGTGGTCCGGATAGTCGCCCTGGTTGGGGACGTTGACGAGCTTGCCCGAGGTGTCGTACGACCAGCCGTGGTAGCTGCACGTGAACGCCTTGGTCGCGCCGGCGTCGGCCCGGCAGACCCGCATCCCGCGGTGTCGGCAGGCATTGAGGAACGCCCGCAGCTTCCGGTCCCGGCCCATCGCGACGATGACCGGGTCCTCCCCCATGTACGTGGTGAAGAAGTCGCCGGGCTTCTTGAACTGGCTCTCATGGGCGAGGAACAGCCAGCTCGGCGCGAAGACCCGGCGCAGCTCCTGCTGGTACAGGGCCCGGTCGCTGAAGATCGTGCGGTCGATCAGCCCGTGGTCGAGGTCGAAGTACGCACTCACGTCGACGGACGGGCGCGGCACCCCGGCGAGACGGTCCAGGGGCCGTACGGGCGGGGAAGTCATCGCTGGGCCTCCTCGGCACAGGCCGGGGCGAGGTCCAGGCGGCCGGGCGGTGTGCATACGGGTGCGGGTGCAGGCCCCAGCGCGGGTACCGGTGCGGAGCCCAGGCGTCCGGATCCGGGGCGCGGGACCATCACGCCACCCGACTCCCCAGGTCGCGCGGCCCCTCGGTGCCGACGCACACGGTCTGCTGAGCGGAGCGTCGGCGCTGCGGTGTCGAGTCGGTGCATGCGGTCAGAAGACGTCAGGTGCGCAGGCCCGGCCCAGCCCACGTGCCGTGATGTGGCACACGGACGTGCCGTGATCAACGCACCGTCCCCGCCCGTTTACAACCCGCAAAGGGCCCCCTACATTGGACGCGCGTCCATTATGATGGCTGCGTCCGCATAGTTCCGGGAGCCCCCATGCCAGTTCACTCCCCCACTTCCGAACTCACCGACACCTCACCCGCAGACACCTCGCCCGCCCAGGAGTTAACGACCCCGTCGGATCAGCGGACCGCAGTCGACAAGGCACTCGTCCTGCTCAAGTCGCTCGCCGAACAGGACCGGGAGATCGGCGTGAGCGAGCTGGCCCGCCGCACCGGTCTCACCAAGTCGACCGCTTTCCGGCTGCTGGGCATCCTCCAGCGCAATGACCTGGTCGAGCGGGTCGGCAGCAACTACCGGCTGGGCGCCCAGCTCTTCGACATCGGTACCCGGGTCTACGGCCCGACGTCCCTGGTGCTGCGCGAGCGACTGCTGCCACATCTCGCCGACCTGTATGTGCTGACCCAGGAGACCGTTCACCTCGCGGTGCTGCACGACACCGATATCGTGTACGTCAACAAGATCCACGGACACCGCGCCACCCGCTCCCCCTCCCGCATCGGCGCCCGGCTGCCCGCGTACTGCACGGCCGTCGGCAAGGCCCTGCTGGCCTTCGACCACGACGCCACGGAAGCGGCCATCTCGGCGGGGCTGCCGAGGCTCACCGACTACACGGTCACCGACCCCGCCGCCTTCCGCGCCGAACTGCGGCGCATCCGCCAGGACGGCATCGCGTACGACCGCCAGGAGGCCAGCCTCGGCCTCACCTGTGTCGCCGTCCCGGTCATGGGACCCGCTGGCCGACCGGTCGCGGCCCTCTCCGTCGCCGGCGCGGACCACCGCTTCGACCGGGCCCGCTTCGCCCCCGCCCTGCGCCGCGTGGCCTACGAGGCGGCGCGGGCGATCAGCGCGGCCGCCAAGGCCCAGCGGCGCGCGCCCTCGGACGCCGGGAGCACGCCCGCCGCCTGACCCGGTGGACGCGGCTCAGTGCGCGCCGTCGCCGTGGGTGCGCGCCGTGTTCGTGCCCCCGGTACCGGGCTGCACCCGTGGCACACTCACCACGATGTGCACCAGGCTCTCCCCCTCAAGCGACTGGTACACGTGCGGCCGGTCGCCCGGGTAGCGCACGAAGTCACCGGTGGCCAACTCCACCGGGCTGTCGGCCGGGCCCACCCGCACCCGGCCACTGATCACATACAGGTGCTCCAGCGTGCCCACCGGGTGCGGCTCGGTCGGCTTCCCCGTGCCGTCCCGGTCGGGGCCGACGCGTACCAGATAGTTCTCGATGACACCGGAGCCGTACACATGGTCCAGAGCCCGGGTCTCGAACCCCTCGTGTGCCTTCCAGACGACGTCGGCGCCACGTTGAACGGTCATCACCTGCTCGCGCTCGGCCACCAGCCGGGTCACCGGCACCCCCAGCGCCGTCGCGATCGAGAACAACGTGTCCACGGTGGGGTTCCCGGTGCCCTGTTCCAGCTTGGACAGCGTCTGTTTGGCGAGGCCCGCCTCCCGGGCCAACCTGGCCAGGGACAGACCCCGCTGCTCTCTGAGAAGGCGCACGTTGCGCGCGACGACGGCATTTCCTGAGGACACGACACCACTGTAAACGGGGCACGACCTGCTCAGAGACTGTCGGGCGGGCCGTTGACGACGCCGTGGCGAGGTCCTCGACGGTCTTGTCCGGACGGTCTCGCGCTGGGGATTCATGGCTCCACCGCGGTGGCCGCGCGGCGAGCCGGACGAGCATGAGACGGATCGCCGCCATCCCGGTCATGGCCTTGGAGGTCGCCGTCAGCCGTTCGTACCGGGCTCGATCGGACCACGGCGGCCGACGGCCCGGAATCACGTACGGCCCCGATCCGGACCCGGTAGCGGAGCTCATCATGGACGCGGTCCCAGGTGCCGCCCCAGCGCCACCTGGTGAACCGGCGGCGGCGCCGGGTCGCAGCACACCAGGTCGCGCCGGTTCACACCACGTGATCATTCCGGGGTCGTCGCCCTGCCCGGAGGCAGATCACCCACACCACGCTCCACGCGTGGTCAACCACCCGACAGACTCGGAGAGGCGCCGCGCCCTTCCGACGCGGTGTGCGGACTCGGTGCGGCATCGGCCCGCCCGGCTGATCCGGGGAGTACGGAGCCGAGCCAGCCGAGGAGGAATCCGGCCGGGATCGCGACAAGCCCCGGGTTGCGCAGAGGGAACACCGAGAAGTCCAGGTGGGGCAGGAGCGCGGTCGCGCTCCCGGAAACCTGGGGCGACAGCCCCACCAGCACCACGGAGGTCAGCAGACCACCGTAGATGCTCCATGTCGCGCCCCGGGTGGTGAAGTCCTTCCAGAACATGCCGTACAGCAGGGCGGGAACGATCGCCGAGGCGGCCACGGCGAACGCCAGTCCGATGAGGAAGGAGACATTGAGGCTGCGGGCGAACACGGCCAGCAGCGTGGCGGTCGTGCCGATCGCGACGGCCGCCACGCGCGCGACGAACAGTTCCCGCTCCCCGGACGCCGTGCCACGGGTGATGAAGGCGCCGTAGACGTCGTGCGCCAGCGAGGTCGCGGCGGCCAGCGTGACGCCCGCCACGACGGCCAGGACGGTGGCGAAGGCCACGCAGGCGACAACGGTGAGCAGGAACGAACCACCGATGTTCGCCGCGAGCAGGAGCACCGCCGTGTTGCCGGAGGGATTGTCCCCCTCGATCACCTGAGTGCCGACGAGCGCCGCGGCCCCGAAGCCGAGCACGCCGGCGGCCAGATAGAACACGACGGTCATCAGGGCCGCGTACTGGACCGACCGGCGTGCGCCGCTCGGGGTGGGCACGGTACTGATCCGCATCAGCAGATGCGGCAGACCGGCGGCCCCGATCAGCAGGGCCATCTGCTCGCTCAGGGAGTCCAGTTTCGTCGCTCCGCCGCCGAACCGGAGCCCCGGGCTCAGGAAGTCGTCGCCGTGGCCGCTCCCCTTGGCGGCCGCGCTCAGCAGCGCGCCCGGGTTGAAGTCGAACCTGGCCAGTACCAGCAGCGCCAGGGCGATACCGCCGCCCATCAGCATGACCGCCTTGACCGTCTGGACCAGCGTGGCCGCTCGCATGCCCCCCAGGACGATGTAGAGGATCATGAGCGCGCCGAGGCCGACGGATACGGCCCCTTCCATGCCCCGCCCGGCCGAGCCCAGGATTCCCACCGTGAGCGCACTCGCTCCGACGAGTTGGGCGATCAGGTACAGCAGGCAGACGAGGAGCGTCGCGACACCCGCCGCGAGATGCACCGGGCGGGACCGCAGGCGACGTGCGAGGCGGTCACCGATGGTGAACTCGGTGGTGCTGTGGTAGCGCTCCGCCACCAGGAGGAGGATGACGATCCACGAAACGGCCGGACCCAGAACGGAGAGCGTGCCGTCGTACCCGGTGAGCGCGATCAGACCGGGACTGCCCAGCAGGGCTGCCGCGGACATGACGTCACCGAACAGGGCGACGCCGTTGTGGGCGGGCTTGAGGAGGCCGTCGCTGACGTAGAACTCGGTCACCGTCCCCCGCTGGGGACCGGCCCACATCACGAGGAACAGGGCGCAGACGAGGAAGACGAAGAAGACCGGCAGATCGGCTGTGACGTAGTCCCTCGTCATGAGCGGTGCTCCAGTCTCTCGCCGGGCGTTCCCTGGTTCTCGACGAGCGGGTCGATCGAGGTTCTGCAGTACCGGGCGTACCACTGGACCCATCCCGCGACGGCGACGAGCTGGACCAGACCGAGCAGGAGACCCACGTTCAACGGGCCGGCCACCGGCACGGCCATGACTTCCTTGGCCGCCTCCCCCAGGCAGCTGATCACCAGGTACAGGGCGATGACAGGGGCGGCGACGAGGAAGGCGTGGCGGCGCACACCCCGTACCGCGTGCTGCGTGTCCGCCGGCTGGAGGGCACCGGACAGTGTGACACCCGAGGCCCAGGGCAGAGAGCGGTCGTAGGGATGGCGGTGGGCTTGGTCGGCGGCGATCCGCAGGGCCCATGCCCGCCGTTCCTGGACGATGGCCACCGTATTCGCGGTACCCCCGGCGCTCAGCGACTGTCCGTACCAGATGTGCAGGTCGACCGCGCTTCCGTACGAGCGATAGCAGTCGTTGATCGCCCGGCTCAACTCGCTCTCGGAGTACAGGTGTCCGTGGTCGAGATGGCTCAGGTACAGGAGCACGGCCGCGAGCGGGTCCTGTAAGGGGTCATGAGGATTGGGGGGCCGTTGAGGTTGCGGAGGATTCTGGGGACGTTTCTTCTGGGGATGCATGAACGGCTCTTCGTATGGTCGGTTGCGTGGATGCCGGGCTGGAGACCTCCTGGGGAGAGCGGGCCCTCCAGCCACCCCTCTCCATGGAGCAGCGCGGCAGTTACCGCCGAACTCCCTGTAGAGGCGCCGCTACGCATGGTTGCGTCGCGCCGGACATCACACAGCAAGCGACCCGTACCTCATAGCGCGCGTGCCGTTATCCGGCACGCGGACTTGCCGCATCGAAAAAGCGCAGGTGACAGCCGCGGACTGAGTGGGGAGGCGGGTGAGGATCTGTCCAATGCCGACAAGGCACAGCGTCCTCCGCTCTCTCCCTTCGCCGTCGATCAGATCGGGCCGTAGCCGGATACGGCGTGGCGGCGGCCCGTCGAGATGGAGGCGGCCGCGCACGGTGTCGACGGTGGTGGAGCCCTCGGCGGGGCATTGTCACGTTGATTGAGCGGGGTGGGATGATCTTGTGGTTGATCGCGTCTGGATGGGATCGCCCGTGTCGTCCGCGTCGCCGTCGTACAGGGGGCACCGGTACCCGGTCGAGATCATCTCGCACTGCGTGTGGCTGTACTTCCGCTTCCCGCTCAGTTTCCGCGAGGTCGGGGAGCTCATGCTGGAGCGCGGCGTCGTCGTGTCCTACGACACCATCCGCCGCTGGTGCCTGAAGGTCGGGCAGGCCTACGCCGACTCCCTGCGCCGCCGGCGCCCTCGCCCCGGCGACAAGTGCCACCTCGACGAGGTCTTCCTCAAGATCAACGGCGAGCAGAAATACCTGTGGCGGGCCGTCGACCGGGGCGGCAACGTGCTGGACATCCTCGTGCAGAACCGACGCGACAAGGCCGCGGCCAGGCGGTTCTTCCGTGGCCTTCTCACAAAGACGGGTACGGTGCCGCGGGTGGTCGTCACCGACAGGCTCCGCTCCCACGGAGCCGCCCACCGCGAGGTCATGCCCTCGGTCGAGCACCGCTCCCACAAAGGCCTGAACAACCGGGCCGAGAACTCCCACCAACCGACCCGGCAGCGCGAACGGGCCATGAAAGGCTTCCGCAGCACCGGCGGAGCGCAGAGATCCCTCGCCGCGTCCAGCGAGATCTCACCCCACTTCCGACCCCACCGCCACAGCCTGTCCGCTACCCACTACCGAGCCGAGATGATCATCCGCTTCGCCATCTGGGACCACATCACTGGCATCGCCGGCCTGCCCGCAACAGCCTGACCCAGGCCGACACCCGGGCCGGCCACACCCCAGCACGCTGTCAGGCACTCACGCACCCAACAACGTGACAGCGCCCTTCGTGATCCTGCCGAGGCGTTGGGTGGTGGAGAGGTCACTGGCCTGGTTATCGCATGCGCGTCGAAACGTGCGCGACTACCAGACCCGGCCTGAGCACTCCGAGGCGATGCTCACCCTTGCCTCGATCACGCTCATGACCCGCAGACTCACCCGGCCCGCCGTCCAGCCCAACGCATCCCTGCCCCGATCTGCCGAACCCGTCCACGCTGCTTGAGGCGTCACAGGTCCGACGGGAGCGCCATCGCGATGGACGCGACGATGCCGTCCATCGCGTCGTTCAGGACCGCCTCGCGCTCGGCCGGGTCAGTGCATGACGCCGACCAAGCCTGGGGGCCAGCATGTTCGCCTGGGTCATGTCCCCAGATCCTCCGTCACGGGCAGGCACTCGGCGAGCAGGTCGACGACGTCGCGCCAGGCTCGCTGCGCGTGCTGTGGGTGGTAGCCGACGCCGGGGACCGTAGGGTGGTCGACCGGCGGGTGGTGGAAGGCGTGCAAGGCGCCGCCGTAGACCGCGAGGCGCCAGTCGACGCCCGCGGCCTGCATCTCAGCGGTGAACGCGTTCCGTTGCGCGGGCGGCATGATCGGGTCTTCCGACCCGACCCCGGCCCACACCGGGCAGCGAATACGCGCCGCCTCGCCCGGTCGGCCCGTGGTAGTTGCGTTGACTGTGCCGATCGCGCGCAGGTTGACGCCGTCGCGCCCGAGTTCCAGCCCGATGGCGCCCCCGGTGCCGTAGCCGACGGCGGCGATCCGGTCGGGGTCGGTCCGCGGTTCGGTGCGCAACACGTCGAGCGCCGCATGGCCGATGCTCCGCATCCGGTCGGGATCAGCGAGCAGTGGCATGCAACGGGCCAGCATCTCCTCGGGGTCGCTCAAATAGCGCCCGCCGTGAAGGTCGAAGGCCAGCGCTATGTATCCCAGTTCGGCGAGAGCCTCGGCCCGGCGGCGCTCGACGTCGCTGAGCCCCGTGCCCTCTGGTCCGAGCAGCACCGCGGGCCGGCGGTCGACACCGGCCGGGAGCGCGAGGTGCCCGATCATCGTCAGACCGTCGGCCGGATACTCGACCGTACGCGTCGTAATCGTCGTCATGAGACTGGACTGTAGTGATCGTCGAGCCCGGTCCGGCGGCTGTTCTGCCGCTGGCAGAACAGCGCGGACATCCACCTGAAATACGGCGAGGGCTCACAAGAACCGTCACAAACCTCGTCCCCACGGCAGCTATCCATCCCGTTGCCCCTTTGACCCGTATCTCGGTCAGGCATCTCACCGGTTTGAAGATGGGTTCTTAGGCGGTTGAGCAGGGCAGTGTTCCCAGTCCGCGCTATTGCGGGATGGTGACCAGGATGCGGCCGTGGCCACCGCCGGCGTCGACGTGGTCGTGGGCCTTGGCGATGTCGTCCAGCGGGTAACGGTCGCCGACGGCGACTGTGAGGGCGCTGACGGCGGCGGAGGTGAGGTCGCGGACGGCCTGGCGCTTGGCCTCGGCGGGGAAGTCGTCGCTGCCGAGCAGCCGCAGGGTGACGTTGTTGAACAGCAGGGGCCAGAAGGGGATCGCAGTGCGGTCCGTGCGGGTGGCGTAGGCGGCGATGACGGCTCCCTGGGCGGCGACGGCGTTGTCGAGGTCGGCGTTGTCGGACAGCGCGACCTCGATGATCCGGTCGACGCCCCGCGGCGCGTACGAGCGGATGGCTGTGGCGGGGTCGCCGGTGTCCAGGGCGAAGGCGTGGGAGACGACGGCCGGGTCGACGCGGTCGAGGTCCGCGGTTCGGCGGACGGTGGCGATCACAGTGGCGCCGGCCCAGTGGGCGAGCTGGGCGGCCAGGGAGCCGACGCCGCCGAGGACTCCGTGGACCAGGACCAGTTGGCCGTCGACCGGGCCGTCGGCGAAGACGGTGCGGTGGGCGGTGATGCCAGGGATGCCGAGGCTCGCCCCCAGCTCGTCACTCAGATGATCTGGCAGAGGTACGGCTTGGTGGTCGGGTACGACGGTGTACTGAGCAGCTGTGCCGAAGGGGCGGTAGGACTGGGCTCCGTATACCCAGACCCGTTGTCCGACGCGGCGGGCGTCGACCTGGGCGCCCACGGCGTCGATGACTCCGGCGGCGTCGCTGTGCGGGATCACTCGCGGGGAGGGCCTGGACGAGCCGAGCCAGCCGCGCCGTTTCTTGGTGTCGCCGGGGTTGACGCCCGAGACGGTGACGCGGACGCGGACCTCGCCGGGGCCGGGGACGGGATCAGGGAGTTCGCCGACGTGCAGGACATCGGCGGCGGGGCCCTGGTCGTCGTACCAGGAAGCAAGCATGGGGGGTACCTCCGTGGGCGGTCAGCTCGCGGGAGCGGCGGGCGCATGTGGATCGCTGTCGGTGCATGCGGTGTCGAATGCGGGCGGCTTCTCCCCGAGGGTCTCGCGCAGCCAGGTCCGTTCGGCGCGGCTGGTGGCGCGGGCGGTGAGCAGCATGCCCCGCCGGTAGGGGTCGGCGATCTCCTCGGAACGCAGGGGCCGCTCGTTGTCGTAGAAGAAGCTCGCCGGTTCTTCCAGGAACTCCAGCCGTCTGCGCAGCACCGCGTGCTGTTCGGCCACGTCGGGCAGGTGGGAGAGGAAGGCCAGGACGACGTAGAACCGGGTGAAGTCGGTGATCTCGTGGTCGGCGGGCTTGCGCAGGCGCTGAAGCATTTCGGCCCGTCCGGCCGCGGTCAGGCTGAGCACGTACCGGGCCGCCCCGGCGGCCGGGTCGGCGCGCCGCTCGATCAAGCCCGCCTTGGTCAGACGGTTGATTGCCGGATACAGGCTGCCGTCACTGACCGGCCGCGTGTAGCCGGTCAGCTGTGAGAGGCGGCGGCGCAGTTCGTGTCCGGGCAGGGGGGTCTCGGCCAGGAAGCCGAGTATCGCGAGTTCCAGCATGAGCCCATCTTCGCACACGGACATCGAATCGATGTGAACATCGAATCGATGTTACGCTCGCAAGTACCCGCCCAAACGTCTCTGGAGAGGCACAGCAAGATGCCATCGCAGTCCACCGAGTCAGTGATGAACCGCTTCGTCGAGTTCATCAACACGGGCAACGAGGATCTCGCCCGCGAGGTCATTTCTCCGGACGCGGTGTTCCACGCGCCCAGTCATCCGGAACCGCTGCGGGGGCCCGATGGGTACTTGGAAGTCCTCGGGATGATGCGCGGCGGCTTCTCGGATGTGGAGTGGACGCTGGAGGAGACGGTCACCGAAGGCGAGACAGTGGCCGCGCGGTTCACCATGCGGGGAACCCACGACGGTGATTTCTTCGGGATCCCGGCGAGCGGCAACAAGATCTCGGTGCAGGCCATGAACTTCTACTATCTGGCCGGCGGCCGGATCGTCGGCGAACGGGGCCAGCCCGATCTCCTCGGGGTGATGCAGCAGATCGGTGCCGTACCGGCGCCGTGAACCTCGTAGCGCTGGGTGGGCCTTCTGCCGCGCGGGATTGCCGCTGCCGGGAGGGGGCCGTACGGCGCGGTGGCAGAGGGCGAAGGCCCGCACCGGAGCGCGGGCGGCCGGCGCGGGTTCACCGCAAGAGGCCGGTCTTCTTCTTGCCCCGGCGTCTTCGCGCAGACAGCGCCCTTACGGCGAGAGCTTTACACCTTGTCACCGCTGACGTGACCGAGCCGGGTACGGAACTGCTCGCTCTACGGCGAATACTGCAACCCTCGAATACCGACAGTCCACCAGTGGGCCGCCCCGGACGCCAGCTGCCCCGTCGCCGCCGGACTCGCCGTCCTCGCCTGGACGTTCCTGTCCGCGTTCGCGATGCGCGGCCTGACCCTGCGCCGCCCCGTCGGCCGCCCGGCGCGCCCGGCGAAGGTCGCCGTCCGGCCCGAGATCCACGTCCACGTGCCCGCCCCGGCCGCGCCCGCGCCCGCCGACCAGCCCCCGCACAACAGCTGCCCCTTCCGGGACTGACCTCCGGTCGCTCCGCCTGGTCCTCGCCCACCCGCCCGGGTGAGCGAGGACCGGACAGGCCGACCGGCCGCCTCGCACCGCGCCCGCCGACGAACACCGTCGGCGGGCGCGGTGCTTGCTGTCCACCGACATCTGGACGAACCGCTTGTGCTCATCCCCCGCCCGCGCCGCCGGATCGGCCGTCCTCGCCCGCAGCGTCCCCGGCCCCCGCTACCCGCGCCGTCCCGACCGGCTGCCCGGCGCCTGGAGGCAGTGATGCCGCGCACTCGCAAGCAGCGCCGCCGCCGCGAGACGAAGCGAGTGCCACGCAGTGAGGCCTTACTGCCAACTGGAGTTCACTCGGGTTCCTCGAGACGTACCGCGGCCGCATCCATGCAAGTACGCAGGTGAGCGCCCTGCACCGGGCGAATCAGCGAGCGCACGAGGTTCTCGCACTCACGGGCAGATTCCGCGAGCTGAGCCGGGAACTTGCGCGTGAGTGCGGGAATCCGGAAGTCGCGCGTCAGTCAATCCACGCCTCGCCGTGTCGATGCCGGTCCAACCCCACAGCTGAGAACTCGTCCTCGACGGCGCTTGCCACTACGCCCAACCGCCGCAGCGCTTGAGAGATCGGGCTGCCGGCTGCCGGGAAGGGCTGGCCCTCCTCCACGTGGAGCGGGCCCAGCACGATGGTGCCGCCATCCCACACGGCAGCCCGCTGCTCGCCCACGCCGCCGAAGTACTCAGCTTCCATGTAGGCCACCGGCCCACCGGCTGACCAGGCGGCGAGGGTCTTCTCGAACCCTCCTGACAGCCGCCAGAACCCCAACGCGCCTACGCCGCTCCCGTCTGCGACGGAATCGAACAGGGCGTCCGTCATCGGCATCAGCGACAGGCCCTGTCCGATCGACGCCAGCCGAGCGGCAGGCAGGTCCCGCGCCACACCCCGCAGCGCCTCCCCTTCAGCGATCACTGCTTGCAGGTCGTAACCCATCCCAACGCCCCCTCCAGATCGGAGGCCCCATCTTGTCCCAGACGGCAAAGGCAAACCCGCGCGGTACTCCCTCCCAGGACCACCACACCCCCAGCGGGTTCTCGCCGGAGCACCGTCCAGATCCCTCGAACCCACTGGTTTCCGAGCACGACCGCGGCGCGATACCTGAAGGTCTGACCACACGGCGTCAGCTGCGGGACATGGGCCTCAGCCCCGGCGGCAACGGCGGCCCGGTCGCGATCCTGCGATGCAAGTGGTGCTCCTACCGGCCGCATCTGTCGTGCAACGCCCCACCCGGGGCTTCCTGCTCCGTGTCGATCTGGCGAAGCCCAAGCGCATCCCGACGCTCGCTCAGGAGCGGGCCCTGGACCAGGCGATGGCCGCGAGGAGCACCTGCCCTCGGTGTAAGCACCGGTACTACTTCTGCCTCCCGCTGCGCACCCAGAGTGTCTGCGACCCCTGCGACAAGGGCTACGAGCCCAGCCCCGAAACCGTCATGACCTCCCCGGCCACACACCGACTCGCGGCCTGACCAACGACCATCCCGAAGGAGAGTCACCCATGCTCAACGCCCTGTTCGCCCGCCGTCCCGAGGTGCAGGAGACGGCGACGTGGACGCCGGACGGCACGATCGTCGTCCAGCGATGCCGCGGCGTCGTCGGAGAACGGGAGGGCGCGATCGTCCTCGTCTACACCGCCGACGGCGACCGAGGGACGTCGTCCTTCGCCGCCGCCTGCCTCGGCTGCACCTACCGCGCAGCCAGCAGCAGCCACAGCAGTCGGCTGAAGGAGAAGGAGGCCGCCGACCTCGCCAACACGCACGCGGCCGGCTGCCGCGTGTTGGACCGGGGCATCCCGGCGTGCGCGCCCGGTTGTGGGGTCTGCGCCTGTACGGCACCACCAGCCGCCACCCCGTCTGCCTGAGCGACTTCCACGCGGACCGGGTCGACCTCCAGCGCCCGGGCCGATTTCATCAAGGAGACGATGCTCCAGCTCGCCAAGGCGGAGCCCGACTTCCTGGCCGCCCGGCCCAACGACAGCGGCACGGGCACCCAGTTCCTGGTCCTGCCGCACCCGCCCCGGACCTGAACGAGGTGCGCGCCCGAACCGCGCTGCTGCTCGTGGCCGCCATATCGCTCACGGCCACGGCGGCCAGCGCCGTACTCACGGGCCGGCGTCTGGGAGCTGACCATCTCCCGGCACGCGAATCGGCTCTCCCCCGGCCCCGCCCGAACTGCCCCGACTGCAAGGACGCCGGCGGCTGGTGGTCCGAGGGCCTCTACCCGGGCGACGAGATGTGCTGGTGCTGGGACCGCCCCGTGCGGACTCTCCGGCTCCTGCCCGTCCATGACCCCTGGCCGGACGAACCGCCGTTCTGACATCCGACGCACCGAAGCCGTCCCGGGCGGCCCGCACACCACGCGGGCCGCCCCTTCACGTTCCGCAAGGAGAACCCCGCTCATGACGACCGCCACGGTCCCCGCCTCCACCGTCGACAAGAACCTGGACACCGCCTGCGCCTCCGTCGCCAGCGAGATCGGACGCACGGACGGCAAGTCGTCCTTACTGCTCGCCTTCAACGGCGCAGTCCTCGCCGGCCTCGCGTCCGTCGCCGACAAGGACCTGCCGCCCGCGACGAAACTCTTCGGTGCGCTCGCCGTCCTCGCCCTGGGCGCGGCCGCCGTGCTGCTGCTCCTGGTGGTCAGGCCCCGCCTGCGCGGCGACGACCGGGCGTCCTTCCCGCACTGGGCACCCCTGGACGAAGACGAGATCCGCGCCTGCATGGACGGCGACACCCGCGCCGCCCGCATCCGGGTCCTGTCCACCCTCGCCGTACGGAAGTTCACCCACCTGCGGCGCGCGGTCGACCTGTACCTCGCCGCCCTGGCCGCCCCGGCCTCGCGCTGTGACGGCGGCCGCGGTGACCCGCACACGCCTGGAACGCGTCCGCACCGCGGTCGGCATCGCCTCCCTGGCCCTCCAGCAGATCGAGGACACCGACCCGCCCGGCGGGTTCATGGCGGCCGTCGCGCAGCTGCTCACCGGCGCCGCGCGCCGTGCCGAGCAGGTCGAGCCCGACCGCGACGGCGACGTCTCGTGCCCGCTGTACGAAGCCGCCGCCCTGATCACCGACAACGCGGGCCTGCGCCTGATCTGGGCTGCCCGCGCCCTTCACCCGCAGGGAGACATCTGAGATGGCGAGCAAGAAGGCGACGAATCCGCCCCGGGGGCAGTGCACGCAGTGCTGGTACCACGCGTACGCCAGCCGAGAGGCCCACGCCGGGCTCGGTCCGCGTGAGGACTGCCCGGACTGCGTGGACCACATGAAGAACGGCCACCCCGCCCACATGATCGTCCGCTAACACCCGTTGCGCGAAGCCGCCGCCCTGATCACCGACTACGCCGGGCAGCGCCTCATCTGGGCTGCCCGCGCCCTTCACACGCAAGGAGAATCGCATGACTGAGCTGATCTACCCGCAGATGCCCGATATTGGTAACCCCGGCTATCAGTCCTTGCGGAGTGCCCTGCGGGCAACCTCTGCCGCGTAGCCGGGACGGGTGTTCCCTGCGTCCTGGGACCACAGGGTGGCGGTGTTGATGTGGAGGCCGAGGAGTCGGCTGAGGACTACTGCGGGAAGCTGCCCTGCAAGCTCCATGAGAGCGGTGTTTCGGCCGGCTCGGGTCGGAATTCCGAGTCGGTTGAGGCGATGCTTCAGCTGGGCGGCGCTGATCGGGCGTCCGGGCAGCCCGCCGGGGAAGAGCCAGGGGTGGGCGTCGGTGTGCCCGACGACTGCATAGCCCTTGCGAGTGCGGACGAGGTCGCGGATCAGCGTGCTCAGAGGTTCGGGGATCTCAACCGGGCGCGTTCCCAGCATGAGGTCCAGCGTCTGGCCAGTGTCCGTGACCTTGGCCGTGGTGAGGTGCGCGATGCGCGTGCAGGGCTGGCCACAAAGGAGGACCAGGCAGCCGGCGACGCGGTCGACGGTGGAGAGTTCCGTGTCGTGCAGGAGTCGCCGGCTCAGGCTCCATCGTTGATCCGGTTCCGGCAGTGCCTGCTGGCCGCGGGTGCTGCGGCGAGTGGGTATGGCGACGCCGTGTGCGTGTCCGCGGGCCACGCTCCAGACGAGGAAGTTGCGGGCCCCGAAAGCGATGGTCTCGTTCGAGGCGAGCCATCCGTCTATACGCTGACCGCCCACGACGTGGACCAGTGCGACTGGCTGCCGGGAACGGTCGCCGCGGTGTACGGACTGCCGCCGGGATCGCCCGCCCGCGAGCACCTCGCGGAGATCGCCGGGAGAGATCATCAGGCCCGGCTCGCCCGAGTGCACCCGGCTGAGGTCACGTATGAACCCGCACGGCTGGTGGTCGAGAACGAAGGAGGCCGGGTGACCGCGTACACGAAGACCTGACGGTGCACGAACCGGATCAGGACCGTGTTAGCGGCCGGCCTCACCTGCACGTTCACTCGGCAGCAGTTCGGACGTGAGCCCTGACCGCGGACCGCTCGCCGAGCGGTCCGCGGGCTCGTAGCTGCATCACGATCCTGATCGGGTTACCAACGCGCGGTGGTGAGCACGGTCCTGCGGGAAGGTCATGCGCTCAACCGCGCACAGGCCCGGCAACGCAACGGCCAGCGCGAGCCGCATCTTGACCGGTAACGTTTCGACGCGACGTGTGACCGGGTTGAGATCGGTGGGGGACGGGTGGCTGGCGAAGCTGTGCGGTTGCTGGACAGGTTCGGCCGCCGTTACGCCGTCGCCGTCCGCGTCGCGACCCTGCCGCCCATCGGGGCGGTCGCCCTGCTGCAGGCCTCAGCCGGCGAGTTCGCGGCCACAGCGCTGACGGTTGCCGTCGCCGTGGCCTGGACGTGCGCGCAGGGATGGCTGCAGCGGACGGCCACCGTGCCGGTCGCCTTGGATGTGGCTGTGTTGCTGGGTTTGTGCCTGAGCGCCTTCTGGAACGACGCGGTGGAGGACGGCAACACCGCGTGGCTTCGGCTGCTGGTCACGTTCGCGTGCGTGACGTGGCAGTGGTACACCACGCCGCTGGCCGGCATCGTCGCGGCACTGGTGACCTGCGGCTCGATGCTCGTCGTCTTCGCCGTGGCCGGGCAGAACCCGACCTCGTCGCTGATGTGGGTGCTGGTGATGGCCGGCATGTCCAGGGCGGCCTGGACAGTCGTCGTTCGCGCGGCCGAACGAGCCGACCGCATGGCCACCGAGGCCGAACGGGCACGTCGCGAGGCCGCGGTGGTGGCGGCCGTCCGTGCCGAGGAGCGTGAGCTCGCGAACTCCCTGCACGACACGGCGGCCACCACGTTGCTGATGGTCGGCACCGGGCAGGTGCCGGCGGGGGCGAGTTGGCTGGCACCACAGGCCCGCCGTGATCTGGCGCGGTTGCGTTCCTCTGCCGGTGGGCGCAGACCGGAACAGGCCGATCTCGTCGACCTGCTGCGGGCCGGTCTCGACGCCGGCCACCTGACCGTCGAGCTCGACGCACCGCCTGCGTTGCCGTTGCCGTTCGACGTGGCCGACGCGATCAAGGGTGCGGTCGGAGAGGCCCTCAACAACGTGCGCCGTCACGCCGGGACGGACCGGGCGCTGGTTCGGCTGCACGGCGGTCCGAGCGCACTGCGGGTCGAGATCTCCGACGAGGGCAAGGGATTCGCTGTCACCGAGGGTGCTTCGACCGCCCGACGTGGGCTTCGTGAGTCTGTGCACGGACGGATGGAACGGGTTGGGGGCACGGCCACGGTCATCTCGGCCGAGGGGGCGGGCACGATGGTGCGGCTGGAGTGGCGGTCCGATGAGTGACGACGAAACGAGAGCGCAGCTGCAGCGTGGTCTGCGGATCGCCACACTGATCCTCGCCGTGCTGACGGTGGACGTGCTCGGCCTGATCCACCTGTTGCAGGGCCTGGAGTCCCACGACTTGCCGGCGGCACAGTTCGCTGCCCTCGCCGCGCTGACCGCGGTGCTGGCCACCGAGGCTGTCCTGGTTGTGCGGCGGCGGTCTTGGCGCACCGGGCGCCGGATCGCCATCGCCGTCGTACTCGCCGCGTCCGCATTGTCTTACCTGACCTTGCCGGACGGCATGACGTCGACCACTGTGGACTGGTTGTTCGGAGCGGCGAACTGGGCTGGGGCCGTGGTCCTGCTCGATCGTCCTTTCAGGATTTTCCTGGCGTTCCTGGTGACGCACGAACTGCTCGCGCTGGCAAACCTGCTGGTGTTCCACGAGGTGAACCGGGCGGCGCTGGTGCGGTTCACCACGGGCTCGGTGACGGTGTTCGGGTTGCCGCTGCTCATGGCCGTGGTGGCGTCGGTGCTGGGCGGGATCGCCACCGAGGCCGCCAGGTCCGCTCGCGAGCTCGAACTGGCACGGACCGCAGATGCTGCCGCGTCAGCCGCGCATCGACGCCGCACCCAGCGGTTCGCCGATTTGAGCGGCACGACCGTGCCGCTGCTGACCGGCCTCGCCGACGGGTCGCTCGAGCCGTCGGATCCGGCGGTGCAACGCAGTTGCGCTATCGAGGCGTCCCGGATGCGCCGGCTGTTCGCCGAGACGGACACGGTCGACAACCCGCTGCTGCACGAGCTGCGCCACTGCGCGGAGATCGCGGACCGCAAGGGGGTCGAGGTCGAGCTGGACACGCGTGGCCAGTGGCCGACGCCACCGGTGGCCGTCCGGCGGGACCTGACCGACGCCGCGCTCACCGCACTCGCGACGGCGGGCTCCTGGGCGCGGGTCACCGTGGTCGGCAGCGCTGATGCGGTGTCGGTCAGCGTAGTCGCGGACTGCGCCGAACACGCGGTGCCGTCGCCGGCCACACCGGACGTGCGGATTGAGATCTTCGGCAGCGGCGGAACAATGTGGATGGAGGCCCAGTGGCAGCCGAGTTGATCACGGCCGTGATCGTGGACGACCACGCGGCGATCGCGGCGGGCGTGCGGTACTGGTGCGAGCAGGCCGATCCGCCGATCGGTCTGCTCGACGCGGGCGACCGCCTCGCCGGCGTGTGGACCGGCGAGGGCGCCGACGCCGACGTGGTGATCTTCGACCTGGAACTGGTGCCCGGCAAACCAGACTTCGGCGAGCTCCGCCGGCTCGTCGACAGCGGCCGGCGGGTGGTCGTGTACTCACAGCACGCCGACAACGCCACGGCGATCAAATGCATCGACCTCGGCGCGTTGGCTTATCTGACCAAACGCGAAGGCCCAGAGCACCTCGTCCCCGCCGTCAGGGCCGCCGCCGAGGGCCGGGCCTACACCGCGCCGTCGCTGTCCGGCGCACTCGCCGCGGACGACACCCCCGACCGGCCGCGCCTGTCGCCGCGCGAGGCCGAGGTGCTGCGGGCATGGTTCGCCTCCTCCTCCAAGGAACTCGTCGCCACGAAGCTCCACATCACCGCGAAGACCGTCGACACCTACATCGCCAGGGTCCGGGTGAAGTACGCGAGCGTCGGACGGGCCGCGCGCACCAAGAGCGAACTCATCACCCGAGCACTCGACGACGGCATCATCACGCTGGCCGAGCTGAACGAGACCGCGCCGTGAGGCGTTACCCCGCACGCCCGAGGACACCGCTCGGTGCCTGTTCGGGAAAGGCGCTGGCGAAAACACGGCGGTGCAGCTCACGCAGCAGCGGGGCTTGCGCAGGATGCGCCAGGTCTTGAGTTGGGCGTTGGCGCGTTCGCCGGGTCCCGCGCATGGGCGTAGCCATACCATGCCGGTGATCATCAACCTGTGGTCGGCAAGAAGCATTGCCTGCCAACGCATCCAGCCCAGGATGAAAAGGCTCAGTCAGGCGAGAACGGTCAGTTCGGCTTTGTACAACGAGTTGAGCGCGTCCGCCATGGCGTTGTCGTAGCTGTCGCCTGTGGACCCACTGAGGCGTCGGCCTCGGCGAGGCGCTGGGTGTAGCGCACCGCCCGGTACTGCCGGGTCAGGCGGTGGGCGGAACGGCCGTGCCCCGCAAGTTGAACTCGATGCCGAGCTGTTCCGCTAGCCCAGGCACGGCGATCTCGGTGACCAGGTTTCCGGTGGCTCGGTCGAACTGCTTGATCTTGATGGGTGTCTCGCCGTCGAACGTCTCCTGGATCAGGTGTATCGACCGGTCCGTGAAGATCGCCTGGCTGGACGAATTGCTGCCCGAGGTGAACCTTGTGTCGAACCGCGGCTCGGTGACCCCGGAGGCGATTCCGGTACTCATGATCCGGCCATCGGCGGCGAGCCATTCGAGGTGACCACCGCGGACCGCCCGTGCGTCGTAGGACTTCTGGGAGAACGTCTCGGGGTCGACCAGTTCCTCGGCGATGGGGCGTCCCTGGACGTCGACGAGGGGCTGTTCGGTGTACTCACCGTTGCTGGTGTCCCACGAAACGATGGTCATGTGGGGCTTGCCGTCGGCGTCGGCGTAGTCGGAAAGGAACGTGATGACACCGTCGTGACATGGCACGTGACGGTTGTGGTCTCCCGCGTCGAAGGCTCCTCGCCAGGCGAGGGCCTTTTCCTGTCCTTCGGTTGCCGGATACAGCCGGGAAAGCAGCTCCGGCTGTGCTTTGGGATCGGCCTTCGAGCGCATGCCAGGAATCTTGGCCGAATCCGCGAAATGAGCTCCCCCGTCGGTGGCGATTCCATTGAGGACACCGCCGCACAGCGCGTTCATGAAGTAGTTTCCTTCGACCTGGTAGAGCTGGGAACCGGTCGAAGTGGTGACGGCTACCTGGTTGGCGTAGCCGGATTCGGAGAATCCTTCGTTGTAGACTGAGACGAAACCCTTGTTGTCCGGCAGCGCGAAGGCCGACTGCTGATGCCCTGCCTTCTTGTTCTCGAAACTGACCAGACCGTCCTTGCCGAGGATGTAGTCGCGTGTGTCGTCGCTGAAGAACAGCCCGGTCTCCGACCACACGATATGCGGCTCGGTCATGCCGTTGGTCTCGATCAGCCGTTTGCTGCCGTCCGCCTGCACCAGGACCAGATAGGCCGGCTGCTCCTTCTTCGAGCTCTTCTCGACGGAGGTGTCCGGGCTGAGGTAGAACGCGACGACGGTTTCGCCGAGCTTCACCACATCGGGATCGGCGATGTTCACCGCTGCTCCGCCGTCCGGCGACGTGCAGGCCGTCACGGCCAGAATCGCACCGGCAGCAAGCGCGATGAGTCGGGGAATCCGCACCGGATCGAATCCTCTCAGACGGTGGGCGGTGCGACCTGCACCCGGCAGGCCGCACCGCGCATCGAACTTCGTTACTTGATGGTCTGGTAAACCACGGTGCTGCCGTCATCCCTGATGTTGTCGGGGTAGACGCCCAGCCCGCCGTTCTTGTCCAAGTCGATGTTGACGGAATCCTTGTATGCCTTCCACACCAGCTCGGAGCAGTTCAGCTTCCCGTTGTTGTTGTACTTGTTGTTCGCGAAGTCCGTGTCGTACGGCATGTTGCGGAACTTGTTGTAGGCATGGTTGGCTGCCTTGTCGCGGCTGGACTGCTTTGCGTTGACGGACATCTTGTAGATGGGGCCACACTTTTTCAGCGTGGACGCCGTGACGGACCTGCTTTTGCTGCCCTTGCCGGGCGCCTCCACGATCGTCTTCGTCGTGTAGTAGATGCCGACGTGGTTGTGCTTGAACGCGGAGGTCTTGGCGTAGGAGTGGAAGACATCTCCCTTGTTCCGCGCGTTTCCGACCGTCTTCTTCGTCTTGCAGGCGCCGTCGTCAGAGGAAGCGATGCCGACCGGGCTCGGCGCGGCCGTCTCCGCGGCTTGGGCGGGCGCGACGAGCAGGCCGGCCATTGCCGTTCCTGCCACGACGGTGGCCGCCATGGACGAGGCGAGAATTCGCCCGATTTTAGACATGTGTAACCCCACTCCGTAACCGGTGGACAGTGACCCCAACGAAAAGGCGCGTAGCGCGCACAAATCTTCCGATGTGACCACATTGGATGGTCACGATCAGACCCCTCTAGTCCTGGAACCTCCAGTCCGTTTACGAAGATGACATTAAACCGCCCGGTCACCCTCGTCTGTCGGGTGTTCACCTGACACGAAACGTCACGAGCCAGCTCGGCACACCCGACTTCGGCATCGGCGCCGAGGAGCTCACCGTTGTGGCTCATCGCCACCCCGGTCGACCCACCCACTCTCTTGGGGCCACGCTCCCGGATCCCTGGACGCTCAACGACTTCGACTTCACCGCCCAGCCCGGCGTCGATGAGAAACTCATCCGCGACCTCGCGACGCTGCGCTTTCTCGACGATATTGGTAACCCCGGCTATCAGTCCTTGTGGAGTGCCCTGCGGGCAACCTCTGCCGCGTAGCCGGGACGGGTGTTCCCTGCGTCCTGGGACCACAGGGTGGCGGTGTTGATGTGGAGGCCGAGGAGTCGGTTGAGGACTACTGCGGGAAGCTGCCCTGCAAGCTCCATGAGAGCGGTGTTTCGGCCGGCTCGGGTCGGAATTCCGAGTCGGTTGAGGCGATGCTTCAGCTGGGCGGCGCTGATCGGGCGTCCGGGCAGCCCGCCGGGGAAGAGCCAGGGGTGGGCGTCGGTGTGCCCGACGACTGCATAGCCCTTGCGAGTACGGACGAGGTCGCGGATCAGCGTGCTCAGAGGTTCGGGGATCTCAACCGGGCGCGTTCCCAGCATGAGGTCCAGCGTCTGGCCAGTGTCCGTGACCTTGGCCGTGGTGAGGTGCGCGTTGCGCGTGCAGGGCTGGCCACAAAGGAGGACCAGGCAGCCGGCGACGCGGTCGACGGTGGAGAGTTCCGTGTCGTGCAGGAGTCGCCGGCTCAGGCTCCATCGTTGATCCGGTTCCGGCAGTGTGAAGTTCCCCCCGCGAACTGGACAGCGGGTGTTTACGCTGCCGGGGCGAGGTTCTGCCTGAGCAAGGATCTCGTTTCGAGCGGGGTGACGTACCCGTAGTCGGGGTGTCGACGGAGCCGGCTGCGGTTGTACTCGACCTCGATGTAGCGGAAAACGTCGGCCCGGGCGGCCTTGCGGGTCTCCCACATGGTCGTCCCGATCTCCGCTTTCAGGATGGCGAACCAGCTTTCCGCGGCGGCATTATCGTAACAAGAGCCGACGCGCCCCATCGACTGCCTCATGCGCAACTTGCGTATTTCGCTGCGGAATTCGTCACTCGTGTACTCGCTGCCGCGATCCGTATGCATGACGCAACCCTGCTCCAGGCCGCCACGCCCGGCCGCCATCCGCAAGGCGGCGACCGGCAGCTCGGCGCGGTGGTGGTCGGCCATCGCCCAGCCGACCACCTCCCGCGTCGCGAGATCGATACAGGTCGCCAGATACAACTTCCCTTCCAGCGTGCTGAGTTCAGTCATGTCGCCGACGAGCCGTATCCCGGGCCGGGGCGCGGTGAAGTCCCGGCCGATCAGGTCGAGCGCGAACACCGCCCGCTTCGCCTGCCGGGTCAGGCCCCGCCGCCGACGGCGGGTGATCCCGACGATCCGGTGCTTGCGCATCAGCCGCTCGACCTTCTTGGAGTTCACCACCCGCCCGGCCCGCCGCAGGGCGGCGTGGATCCGCGGGGCCCCGTAGGCGCCGCGAGATCCGGCGTGAAGCACCCGGATCTCGCCCACCAGCACCTCCTCGGCCCGCTCCCGCACCGACCGGGCCGGCCGTGACGCCCTGTGCGCGTAGTAGGTGGAACGGGGCACTCCCAGCACACGTCACAGAAACGCAACGCTGTGACCTGCAGGATTACCCTCCGATGCCTTCTCCGCATCGATGAAACGACACCGTGCCACGGTGTCTACCTCATCTTGTCCTGCGCGAAGAAGGCGGTCGCTTTTCCCAGAACCTCGATCGTGGCCTCCTGCTCGCGAACCTTCCGCCGCAGCCGGACCAACTCCTCACGCTCCGCAGTGGTCAAAGCCCCGGCGGGTCCCTCACCGCGGTCGACCTTCGCCTGCTTCACCCACCCACGCAGCCCTTCGGGACTCACGCCCAGATCCCTCGCGACCTCGGTGACCGTCTTCTCCGAGGACAACGCCAAGGCGACCGCGTCCCGCTTGAACTCGGCCGTGTACCGCTTACTCATGTTGCTCTTGCTGCTCACTACCTGTGACTGCTTCCTCCGGGACCATCCGTCCCAGTATCAAGCTGTCCGGCTGGCAGGGGGAACCTCAGTGCCTGCTGGCCGCGGGTGCTGCGGCGAGTGGGTATGGCGACGCCGTGTGCGTGTCCGCGGGCCACGCTCCAGACGAGGAAGTTGCGGGCCCCGAAAGCGATGGTCTCGTTCGAGGCGAGCCATCCGTCTATGTCCTGCTGAGTGCAGGCGGACAGACATGTGCCCTGCTCGCGGAGCGAGCCGAGCAGCCGGATCGCAGCCTTGATGTCGGTCTGGACGGTGACGATTTGGCTGTGGTTGAGCGGACGCCGGGCGGCTCGCCGCCGCAGGCGGCGCATGTGGAACCAGACCGAGAAGTGTCGCAAGTCGCGTCGCTCTTCGATGACTTCGACCTGTTGAAGGGTCTCCTCGAGCCATTGCTCGAAACGGGTGAGGAACTCGTCTCGCTCAGGAAGCACGCCGTTGGCGGCCAAGGCAGCGCGGAGGAAGCGCACTGCCTTCGAGGGAGGCACGTCGTCGAGCGTGTCGTGCGTGACCGGGCCGGAGCCGGAGGCGAGGGCAGACAGCAGACGCCGAGGTCCGGGCCGGCCCAGCCAGAGCAGTAGGGAGGAGGGCTCGCTGCTGGTCAAGACGGTGACGACGGGCTCCAGGTGCAGCCGCAGGGTGCTGGCGGGATCCGCGAGAAGACCGCGAAGCTGGCGGGTGGCGGCGCATTGAGCGCAGAGCCCGTAGTGATGGAGGCGTTCGACGACGCCGCAGTCGACGCAGGCGGAGAACGAGACGGGATCGTTGGCATAGCAGCTCTTGCAGAGCGGCCCGTCGGGAGTCCGGCCGTGGACACGGCGGACCTCGCAGCAGGTCAGGCACGGTTCCTTGCGGCGGGCGCAAGGCTCGCAGAGAGCGGACCCGTCGTCGGCGCGGACCCAGACGGGACGGATCGTGCCGCAGCGGATGCAGGGTTCCTGATTGAGGCGGGCGGTGCAGTTCGGACAGCGCGGTGAGTCGCTGTCCGCGTGGTGGCAGGGCTTGTAGTCGCCGCAGCTGGAGCACGTCGCGAGAGGAGGCCGCCAGCATCGCTTGCAGACGGCGGCACCGTCCTGGCGGTTACTGACTTCGGCGTTATAGCGTCTGGGTCTTTGTCGGACCTCGTGACAGGACCCGTCTTGGCTGGTAGCCCGGAAGTATGCGGTATCCGGACGGGGGCGGTTTGACCGCCGAGCAGCGCACGCGGCGCGAAGAGGTACGCATGCGGGCCGCTGATCTCTTCGAGGAGGATGTGAAAGTCCCGTGCATCGCCCGGGAGTTACGGGTGAGCGAGAAGTCGGTCTACCAGTGGCGCCGCGTGTGGGCGTCAGGTGGGCGGGAAGCGCTGCGTTCACAAGGGCCCCCGGGCTACGACTGCCGACTCGGCCCCGACCTGCAGGCCAAGCTCGCCGTCTGGCTGGAAGAAGGGCCGGCCGCGCACGGCTGGAGGGACGACCAGGTGTGGACCGCCGCAAGGGTACGCACGCTGATCGGGCGGAAGTTCCACCTCTCCTACAGCGTCTCCGGGGTGACCCGGCTGCTGCACCGGATGGGCTTCAGCGTGCAGATGCCCGCCCGGCCCGCCGCCGAACGCGACGAGGACGCGATCACCGCATGGCGGGAGGCGACCTGGCAGGAGGTAAAACCTTCCGGGCGGCGACCGGCGCGTATCTCTGCTTCGAGGACGAAGCGGGCGTGACCGGTCGGCCGCCCAAGGGCCGCACCTGGGGCCGACGCGGCATCACCCCGAAGGTCAAAGTGCCCGGTCGCAGCGGGGGACGGCTCTCGGTAGCCGGGCTGCTGTGCTACCGGCCCGGCCTGCCCGCCCGCCTGTGTTACCGGCTGCGCCGGCACACCGGCCGCAAGGGCGAGCGCCGCTCGCTCGGCGAGAGCGACTACATCCACCTCCTGGACGGCGCCCACCACCTGCTCAAGGCCCCACTGATCGTGGTGTGGGACCGGCTGAACACCCACACCTCCAAGACGATGAAGGCACTCGTGGCCGAGCGGGAATGGCTGACGGTGGTCCTGCTGCCCGGGTATGCGCCCGACCTCAACCCGGTCGAGGGCCTGTGGGCGCACATCAAGCGGAGCCTGGCCAACCTGGCCGCCCGCACCCTCAGCGAACTGGAGACCCTGCTCCGCAGACGGCTCAAGGCACTGCAGTACCGGCACAGCATCCTCGGCGGGTTCCTCGCCGGGGACGGGCCTCGCTCTCGACAGACCGAACTGACCCTAAAACGCCGAAGTCAGTAGCGGTAGTTCGTTAAATCCGGAGATAGAGATCAATACCGTGTCCGGTGGTGACCGCGTCGATTAGGGCCTGGAGGTCGGGGGGTGGGTCCGTGTCCGTCCATGCTTGCCACCATCGGGTGAGGGTGATGGCGGGGGTGAGCCAGGAGCGGACCGAACGTAATGCCTTGGGCCAGCAGGGCAGTTGGGGTGGGTGGGGTTCGGTTGGTCCCCCTCTCTGGCCCCTCGTCGGGGCAGGGGTCCGGCGCGGTGGCATCCAGGGGTCCGGGTGGGGTGAACCACTGGTCCCAGCAGAAGGAGAAGGCGCAGTTGACCAGGGTCTGGTGGCGGCGGATGGCGCGGTCGGAGCGGACTTGGAAGTCGGCCCAGCCGAGTTCGTCCTTGATCTGCTTGTAGCTCTGCTCGATCCAGGGCCGCAGTCCGTAGAGTCGGACGATCTCGGCGAGGTCGGCGGGCGGGTGCGGGCCGGCGGCGTGGTGGGGTGCGTCGGGGTGGGGCAGGTTGGTGGCCAGATACCAGGTGGCCTTCTCCGGCAGGGCGGCCGGGTCGGTGGTGGCCACGACCAGACGGCAGGGCGAGTCGGGACCGTAGCCGCCCAGTCGGGCATCGGCGGCCCACCAAGTCTCGGTGTGCCCGTCGCGGAAGTGACGCTCCACGGGCGTCCAGTCGCCTGGATGTCTGGCATCGCGCCAGGTCAGGGCGTGCGCGGCCTCGATGGGGGTGTGCGGCTGGTCGGCCGGGGCCCAGGTGCCGCGGTGCGGCTTGAGCGCGACCACGTAGGCCAGGCCGGCCTCGCGCAGTGCGAGATACCAGTCGTCGCTGACGGAGTAGGCGCAGTCGGCGACCACCGCCCGGCAGGAAAAGCCCGCCTCCTTCCCGCGGGCCGCGAGGGCGGCGGCCAGCTGCGGTTTCGTGCGGAAGGCCGGGTCGGACCGGCCGCGGGGGAAGTGGTGGGCAGGGGTGTAGGGGTGCGTGTGCAGCGGGTAGTAGACGCGGCCGTCGGTCCATACCGTGGTCACCGTGACGATGCCGTTGTCGGTCTTGCCGTACCGGCCCAGCCACTGCCGGCCCACATTCGCGGTCGCGGTGCCGGCCTTGCGGTCCCCGGAGTCGTCGATCACGATGATCCCGCCGTCGTGCGGAGCGGTCGCCGGTTCCTTGCGCAGCAGTTCAAGCCTCCGGTCGTTGATCTGTTCGGCCTCCCAGGGCGACTCGGACAGGAAGAACTGCAGCCGCTGTACCCCTGGCTTCCCCGCACCGGCCACTGGCTCCGCCCCGGCCAGGCAGGTGATCGTCTTGTTCCGCTCTCGCGGCGCCAGCAGCCCGGTCAGATACTCGCGAAATCCTCGCCGCTGGGCCAGGCTGAAGAAGAGGTCGTCGAACTGGGCCGCGTAGTCCTCCAGCGGCCCCGGCGCAGGCGGACACGGACGGCGGGCAGTCATCTTTAGCCTCCGGCAAGGCAGTTGGCTCCTATGACCGGCCTACGACCAACTCGACCCGTCGTCAACCCACGCCACCGCCGGATTTAACGAACTACCGGTAGTGAGTAGGGCAAGGCGTCCGCAGCCGGTGCAGGTCTCGTGATTCACCGGGTCACGGCGCATGCAGCGTGAGCAGAGCGGCTTCCCCTGGGGAGTACGGGTGGCAATGCTGGATGGCTGGTGACAGCGCGAGCAGGACTGTAGCCGTGTCTGGTCGTAGCAGCGGCGGCAGCACCGCGCGTCGTCGCGCCGGAATCTCAACGCGACCGGGCGACGGCAGAAGGGGCAGGCCGGCAGGGCGATGTTGCGGGCTCCGTACTCGACCAGGGCCTCGATGAGCGCGATCACCCGCGTCGATCCATAGGCTCCTTGCCCTGACAGCAATTCAGGGTGGCGGGAGAGTTCGTCCGCGACCTTACGGCACTGGAAGGGCTGCGGCACCGACAGCTCGACCACCCGGGCCAGCGCTTGATCATCCAGTCCGGTGTCGAACTTCTGCAGCATGTCGATGATCGCCTCGGCGCCACCGTCCTCGTCAGGCCGGTGCTGTTGGCAGCGGGGACGGCCCTCTCGGTCCCAGGCGACGACCTGCAGCGTCTTTCCACAGACGGCGCAGGGACGGCGGTTCCGTGCCCGCTGGGGGTCACCGCAGTGGGGCACAGAGCCGTTTGTTCCCGTCGACCCGGCGCAGTGGGTTGTTCTTCCCGCAGCCGGCGCATCGTGGCATGACGAGGCGGGAGGCGCCGTGCGGCTGCAGAGCGCGTACCAGCAGCTCGATGAGGCGAGGCCCTTCGGGCCTCCCGGTAGTCAGCAGGTCGGGCGAGGTCGCCAGCGCCTGGGCCAGGCGGCGGAGCTTGGCACGGGTGTCGGCTATCTGGTCGACGTTGTGTTCGAGCAGATCGAGCGGAAGGTCGGGCTCGGTGGCGACGAGCACTTCGAGGATCACGGCCCGCGGCTCCGTCAGGAACCGCGCGGCATCGCTGGTGGCGCTGGATATCACGTCGGTCAGAGGATGCGGGCGGGCTTGGGCCGGAACGAACCGACCCCGGGCTCGGAGGTGTCGGCGGTCGCGGCCGTTTCACCGGAGGCGGTCTTGCGCTGCTGTCCGGTGGCACGGACGGGCTCGATGAGTTCTTCCATCCGGCAGCCCAGGATGTCCAGGAGAGCCATCAGCGTCTTCATGCTCAGCCGCTCGGGCCTCTCGGTGACCAGCCGGAAGACCTGGCTGGCCGAGAGGTTGATCCCCCGCTCGGCCAGCAGCGGTCGGAGGTCGGTGGTGGAGAACATGCCGCGGGCGGCCATGAGCTCCCGCAGGTGCCACTGGTAGTTCAACTTGGCGGTCATACCGTCTCCAGTTCTTCGGCGGTGAAGGCCCGGTCGAGTGCGTTGCGCATCATCGTGTTCATGAAGTCCGTGCTGACCCCGGTGTAGATGGCGGTGGTCGACGCGAAGCGATGGCCGACCTGTTCCTGTACGAACTTCGGGTCGACGCCGTCCTCGATCTGGTGCGTGACGTGGCTGTGCCGCAGGCAGTGAGGGACAAGCTCTTTGTCGAAGCCGAGGGCATCACGGTAGGCGGCGAACCGCGTCTCGATCTCCCTTGGTTGCAGGCGGCCGCCTCGCTCGGTCAACCACACGGCTTTGCGGTCGGCGTGATGCCGAAATCGAGGACGGATGTTGACGAAGTAGTCCTCCAGGGACTCCACCGCCCAGGGCATGACGCTGGCCACCATCCGGCGGCGAGGACCCGAGCCCTTCGTCGCTTTGCCCCAACGGACGTTCATCATCCCGAACTTGCCCAGCTCGGGCGCCTTCGGGTTGCGGTAGAAGTCGGTGAGGTCCAGGCGGGACACCTCGCGGGCCCGCAGGCCCCAGCCATAGATCGTCTTGAAGACGGTGGCGTCCCGGTAGGAGGTCAGGGCACCCTTGCGTCCGAGGCGGACGGCCTTCTCGACCTGGTCATCGGCGTAGTCGAAGAGGGCCTGGCACTCCTCCCTCGTCAGCGGTCGGCGTTCGACATCGCCTTCGTAATCCTCCAGGTAAGCCGCGGTGTTCCACTCATGGCAGATCTGGATGGGATGCGTCCCGAACCGCTTGATGCACTCCTCAGCCCACCGGTAGTGGGGCGAGGTGATGAAGTCGCAGAACAAGCGGATCGCCCCCTGGTAGGAGCGGATCGTTGACCTCGCCCGCCCTTGTTCCGCGATTCAGCGAGAACGACCACTCATCCATGTGGGCGGTAGTCCAGTTCCACGGATACTCGCCGCTGAAATCGACGAATCGCCGTATGAGTCGACGACGGTCGTCGATCGTCTCGGGGTCCAGACGGCGTCCGCGCTGCTGTTTCTCCCACCCGTCGAGCATCCCGTCCAGCACGGCGTCTTCCGGGTGCAGCAAGAACACCCCGTCGACCAACTCCAGTCGAGCCGATCCAGGTGATTCCTGGTCGCGCCGAACCACACCAACCCCCTTGCATCAGGAGGCTGAATCATGCAGCAGATGAATGACGCTTGTCATCTTGGCAGGTCAGGGCCCATCCCGGGCGTCACGGAGGGCTGCTACTGTGACCCGCAGATCAGGGGCGAATCGCCCAACATGGGATGCATCCAACGCAATTCCCCGGGGTTGCACAGCCTGGTGGTCCTCATCGGCCCCTCCGGCGCCGGGAAGTCCACGATCGCGCGCACCTGGCCCGCCTCGCAGGTCCTGTCCCTGGACGCGCTACGCGAGGTCACCAGCGACGATTTCTCTGTCAAGTTCAGCATGTTGACGTGAAACGGCTCACCCATCAGCTCAACCGATGACCGGGCTGCAGCGTTCGACGGAACCCGGTCCCTGGCCGAACCTTCGGCCCGGGGTTGTGTCCACCGGAGACGTTGCCGTTTCACTACTCGGTGATACCGTATAGCGGTACTCGGTAGCACGTAGTACTGGCCCGGATGAGGAGCACCCGCGATGGACGACCTGACGGAGATGTTGAAGGGCACGCTCGAAGGGTGCGTGCTCGAAATCATCGGCAGCGAGGAAACCTACGGGTACGCCATCACTCGCCAGCTGAACGAGCTCGGCTTCGCCGACGTCATCGAGGGCACGGTGTACACGATCTTGCTGCGGCTGGAGAGGAACGGGCTCGTCCAGGTGACGAAACGACCATCCGGGGTCGGTCCGCCACGCAAGTTCTACGCGCTCAACGACGCCGGGCGCGAGGAACTCGTGAAGTTCTGGGAGAAGTGGCAGTACCTCTCATCACGCATCAACAGGCTCAAGGAGGGCGGGAGATGAACTTCTGGGAGAAGGTCACAGGCAGCGATCTCACCAGGGATTGGAAGGCGTTCGGAGCCCGGGTGGAGGCCCTGCCGGACGACTACCGGGAGGCGTGGGACCAGATCGTCGCCCACCTCTTCCCCTACGGGGACTTCACTGGCCGCAACCTGACACCGATCCTCGACTCCGCCCTGGGGCTGCTCGAAGTGTCGGCAGCGGACGGGCAGAGCGTCCACGAGGTGCTCGGCGACGACATCCAGGGCTTCTGCACGGCGCTGGCCGGCGGAGCAGGGGCCCGGACTCATCGCGACCGGTGGCGCGAGCAGTTGAACAGGAACGTCGCAAGGAAACTGAATCGGCTGGGAGGCTGACGTGAGCATCCAAGACATCATCGAAGGCAAGAAACAATGGCGGGCGCACGTGGCCCGGGTCAAGGCACTCCCGCCGGACTACCAGATCGTCTACAAGGAGATGCAGAAGTACCTGTTCAAGGTCGGACCGGTCAGCCTGCCCGACGGACCCCTCCTCCCTGGAATCGTTGACTTCTTCGAGGAGGGCGTCGCCGCGGGCAAGGGAGTTTTGGAACTCATCGGCACCGACGTCGCCGCGTTCTGCGACGACCTGATCAAGGACTCTCCCACCTACGCGGATGCTTGCCAGAAAGCCATTAGCGGGGAACCCGGCGCGGCCACGGAGTGACAGCCGCCGGACCGGTTCGCGACGCTGCTGGGTTCCACCACGCGGGGTTCATGGAGCACTTGTTCAGCAGCTGTCGTATTCCTGAGCAGGAAGATTCATCAGCCCTCGCAAGGTAGCTATTCAGCGGGGTTGAGCGGTTCGGTCAGGCCGCTGTCGTGTCGGGGGTGAGGGCGTGTGGGATCCACGCCCCGGTGGTGAAGAGGCGTTTGAGTGCGTCGTAACGGCCGATGCCCCATTTGGACGCGGTCGACAGGTACGACTGGACGATGGCGAAGTCGGCCAGCCCCTCCAGGGTTCGCCAGCAGCCTCCGGAGGAGCGTTGCTGGACCTTCGCGGGTCTGATGTCGCGCTCCGCCTGGTTGTTGGTGAAGGGGACAGCGAGGTCGGTGCTGAAGCGGAGGATCACGTCGCGGTGCTGCTCGAAGCGGGCTGCCAGGGTCCGGGCGTGACCAGCCAGGGCGGTGCTCAGACCCCGGTTGTCCTGACGGGAGCGGGCCAGTGCTCCAGTGTAGAGCCGGTTGATGGTGCGCAGCTCGCCCGCGCTGAGTTCCTCGCGTCCCGTGTCCCGGGCGGCGTGGGCGAAGCGGTTGGCTTCCAGCAGGGCGTCGGCCATGGCACGGGCCCACAACTGGCCCTGGGGATCGGATTCGTGGATGCCGCGCAGGTCACGCAGCAGGTGGGCGCCGCACCAGGCGTGCAGCACATGGTCCAGGTGGGTATAGCCCGCGTAGCCGTCGCGGACCAGGACACCGGACAGGTGCGGCAGTACGTCTCCGGCGTCGATGGTGGCGGCTGAGCGGTCTCCGGTGTGCATCAGGGTGAGGTGCTGGGTGGAGGCCACGTGCAGGAAGGCGGTCCTGGCCGCGGCGCGGGTGAACGTCTCATCGGCGTGCACCACCGGGGCGCCGGCCAGCAGGGCACGCACCGCGGGCAGGAACCCGGACTCCAGCAGGCGGGCGGCCTTGGCACGCAGGGACGCGGCGAACCCGGCGGAGACTTTCATCCCGCACAGTTCCATCACCAGCAGCGTCGAGCGGTGCACGGGAATGTGGTGGCCCAGGACCGCGTCGGCGACCTTCGTGGTGATCTCCGGACCGTACTGGGCGGCGGAGGCGACACCGTCGGGGAAGCAACCGGTGGCCTTCTTCCCGCAGCCTGGGCAGCACTTGATGTCGGCGGCGTACTCGGTGACCCGTGGCGGGGGCGGGGTAGTGAGGTCGAAGACCTGACGACGGCGTACCGCGGACACCGGTACCTCGATCAGCGACCGGTCGCAGCCCGCGCAGACCGCCGGGGCCGGGATGGGGATCCGCTCGTCCGGATCGTCGGCCTGCCGCAAGGTGGTACCCGGATCGCCGGGCTGCTTGCCCGGCTCGCGCCCCGAGCGCGTTCGCGAGGATCCGCCCCGGGGCCGCTTGCCCGGCCCGTCCGAGGACGGCGGCTTCGACGAGGTCGAGGAATCCTTCGACAACCGCAGCACCAGCGCCTGGACCTGCGCGGTCAACTCCGCGATCTGGACCAGCAGCAGATCGATCCGCTCGTCCTTGGCGGCCTCCCGACTCCGCGCAGCCGCCAACTCGCCACGTACCGCGGCCAACTCGGCGAGAAGGTCCTTCGCAGACCAGTCGAGATCCCCCACACCGCCACCCTAGCGATCACGCCGCCCGGTCGGCGAACCGCTCACACCCTGCTGAATAGCTACGTCAGCCCGAGGTCTGTCGAACGTCGGCTGGAATGCGCCCCGTGAGCCAGCAACTCCGTGGCCGGGAAGGGAAGATCGAGCCATGATCACGAGGAATCCGACAGGAGGCCACATGTCCGCACCGCACCGCGATGCACTGGGCGAACCCGGGTCAGCCACGCCAGCCGCTGTGCCGGGCCAGGACAACCGCCACGGTGAGGCCCTGCTGCCGCGGTCGGCGGTGACCGCGCTGTGGGCGGTCCGGCACGGGCAGAGCACCGCCAACGTCGCCTTCGCCGAAGCCGAACGGACCGGTTCGGCCGGTCTTCCAGTCGCGGGACGCGACAGTGACGTACCGCTGTCCGCGCTGGGACGAGCCCAGGCTCGTATGCTGGCCGGCTGGCTCGCCGGTCATGCTCCCGGCGCCGGGCCGGACCTGGTGGTCTGCTCCCCCTACGCGCGGGCCCGCCAGACCTGGGAGGCGATGGCCGGTTTGACGGCGGACGTGCCAGTGCTGGTCGACGAGCGGCTGCGCGACCGTGAGATGGGCGTCTTCGAGCTGCATCCGCCGGGAGCGCTGGCGGCCGTGGCACCGGACGAAGCCGTGCGCCGGACTCTGCTGGGCGAGTGGTCGTACCGCCCGCCGGGCGGGGAGGCGCTCGCCGACGTCGCCCTGCGCGTACGGGACTTCACCACCGAACTGGCCAGGGCCGCTGCCGACCGACGCGTCCTCGTCGTCGCCCACGACGCAATCGTCATCGCCTTGCGCTACGTGCTGGCCGGTCTCGGCGCGCCCGTCCCGCACGATCTGCCGCCGGTCCCCAACGCCTCCGTCACGCACTGGCGAGGCGACGGGCACCACCTGCGACTCGCCCACTGGGGCCAGACCGCCCACCTCACCGACCTCGCCCTCCCGGAAGGAACCGCATGAGCGACAAGCAGCCTCCCACCGACCCCGTGCTTTCCCACGTCCAGCCGCTGCCCGGCGGCCTGTACGGCGACCAGCCCTACGAAACAGCCCTGAGCGACCTACGGGCGGCCGTCGCCGAGGTGTCCGCCGCCCTGCGCGACACCGAGGACCCGGCCGTCACCGAGGACCTGATGCGCTACCAGGTCGACCTCAACCGCGCCCAGCTCCAGCTGCGTCCGGACGACGACGACGCCCTGGAGCGCGCCCACGCCCTGTGTCGCACGGTGCGCCGCTACCTGACCACCGGGACGGCGTGAGCGGCATGCCGACCACCGAGGGACAGCTGCCGCTGGAGGAGAACCGTCGCATCTTCCGGGAGCAGATCGCCCCCGTCTTCCTCGACGGCTGCACCCCGCAGAGCGCCCCGATCGTCGTGATCGTGGCCGGGCAGACCGGGGCGGGCAAGACCGCGGTGACCCGCATGGTGAAGGACGCCCTCGACCTCAACGGCCCGGCGGCCTGGATCAACATGGACTTCTACAACCCCCACCACCCTCAGTACGCGAGCTGGCAGGCGGAGCGCCCCCAGGAGGCTGACGCCCTGGTCCGGCCGGACGGGGACCTGTGGTGGGAGCAGGCCCAGGAGTACGCGCTCGCGCGGGGCTTCAGCATCCTGCTGGAGTCCGCCATGGTCTCCCCCGCCGAGTACGAGGACATCTGCCGCCGCGTCCAGGGCGCCGCTCTGCCTCCGGCCGTCGCACCGTACCGGATCGAGACGGCCTTCGTCGCCGTCCCCGGGCCCATCAGCCGGTTCGGCATCATGGGCCGGTATCTGGACGAACTCCAGGAGCGCGGGCACGGCCGTCTCGTCGATCCCGACATCCACGACGCCGCTCTGCGCGGCGTCCTTCGCGGCGCCGCCGCGCTTGAGCGCGAGGGCCTCGGCGACTACGCGGCCGTCCTGCGGCGTGACGGCCACACCGTGCACGCCCAGACCATCACCGCCGGCCAGTCCACCCCTGAAGATCAGCTCACGCTCGTGACCGCCATCGAACGGGAGCACGCCAGGGTGCAGAGCCCGGCCGAGGCCGCCCAGTTCGTGGCCCGGCACGCCGCCGCGACGGTGATGGCGCCCGCCTTCGCGCTGCCCGGGCTGGACTACATCGCCCGGGCCGCCGCCCCGCTGCTGCCACCGCCCAGCACACCGTGGCGGGAAGCCGCCGCCCGCGCCGTCCAACTGCGCGGGGTCTTCCCTGCGGCCGACCCCGACCTGACACTGGTGGCCCGCACCGACGCCGACGTCGTCCAGTTCCTCGCGCACGCCCTGGCCGCCCATCACACGGCCCTCGGCGCGGAGAGTGTGCAGGCGGGGACGCAGCACGAGGCGACTGTGGAGCGACTGCTCGGCGAACTCGCCCGCCGTGCCTCACTCTCCCCTGATCAGCGGGAGCGGGAGCAACAGCAGCGCCACGCCTTGCGGACAGCCGACCACCGCACGGTCAGTGAAGCTGGCGTCGCCCTGCCAGCCCGGCCCAGCGCCGTGGCCGCCCGCAGCCGGTCGACGACCACCTTGAGGGCCTCGGGCAGTATCGCGCCCGTTCCTCGCCCGGCCACCGCTCCCCGGCCTGCGGACGGGCCGGAGCATCGGCGCGGACACGGCCGGTAGCCACACGTCCGTCTGCAGGCTGGCTGAAGGGGTCGGGGCTGTCGGCCCCTTCGGTCGCTACTCGCGTTCCCGTCGGAGGTAGTCCGGGAGGACGGCCGCGCCGACCTGGAGCACGGCACAGCCCGAGGAGTCAGCGCAAAGGGCCTGAACTGCGGTAACCGGGGTTATCTAGGGGGCGAAGGCACTTCCCGCAGGTCAGGAAGCCTGATCCGCTGTCAGGCAAGTAAGAAGCTGTTGCTCTATCGATCTTGGTGGGCGTGAGATGGAGAGCCGAACGTGAAACCCACGAATGAAGACACCGTCGAAATCAGCAGGGCCCTGGCGCTGTGGGCGCACATCATGGACGACCACGAACTGGACCGTCTCGGCGAATGCCTCACCGAAGACGCGGTGTGGGACGGCAGCGTCTTCGGCGGCGACCCGGTCGTCGGGCTGGACGCGATCGCGACCTTCATGAACGCCCCCGGACACGCGAAAGCCCACCACACGACGAACATCGTCGTGTCGGAGGGCACGGGCGACGAGGTGCGGGCCCGATCCAAAGGTCTGAGCCTGCTGGAGGGCGGCGGTGTCGCCAGCGTCGTCTACGCCGACGACCTGCGACGCACCGATGACGGCTGGCGCATTTCCCGGCGGGTCATCCATCTCACGTGGCCACATCGCTTCTAGGAGGCCGCTGATGTCACCGTTTCCGGGGCTGGGCTTGAGGCCGTCGGCGGGGTGGCCGGCGGCCGGGATTGGTTGGGGTGGCGGGTTGTGGGCGTGGTGGGGTGCCTGAAGGGCCTGCTGTGGGGCTGGCACCCCCGCATGCGGGGGGGTGTGTGGCGCCTCGGGCCCTCAGGCGGTGGTGAGGGGCCATCCTGCGGCGTTTTGATCTCGCGCCGCTCGGGCAACATGAACGTTCTGGGTCGGCCGCCCTTGTATTTCGGGTAGAGAGCCTCGAAGCCGTCGGCGTTGAAGTTGTGGATCACGTCCCGGACCCGGTCCGGGACGGTGAAGGTAACCTTTGCGATCTTCGCCACGGGCATGCCCTGCGCGGATAGCAGCACGATCTGGGCCCGCCTCCAGGTCACCACCGAACCGGTGCCCCTGCGGAGATCCGCAGCAACCGCCTGCCCTCGGCCTCGTCAATACCCCGGACCCGCACACGTTCAGCCACTTGATCATTCTCGTCGTCCTTCTCCGGACCAGGGGGTTAAACCTGGGGGCCGCTTGCGAGACCAGAGAGCCATCTCCTCCCGGATCGCGGGGCATCAACGGATAAGGTCCTGCGGATGGACATCACAGACCTGACGCCTCTGGAACGTCGCATCTGGCAGGCGTTCCCTCGTGGTGTGGCGACCGACGTCCGCGGAGACGAGAGTGAGGACCCCGCGACTATTCAGAGCGCGGAACGGACTGTTCGGGCTGAGGTCATCCGGGCCCTCCTCCTGGGAAGTTCATCCGAACCCGGCGAAGCGCCCGCTCTGCGCATCACCGGAGCGAGCATCACCGGCGTCCTCGACCTCCAGCACGCAGAGATACACCACCCAATCCGTCTAACCTCTTGCCGCTTTCAGCACTCCTTGGAACTCGACGGGACGCAGACCCGCCAACTCGACCTCACCGGGTCCTACCTTCCCGCTCTGGCGGCCACGTCCCTTCGCATCGACGGCGCACTCCGGCTCACGAACTGTCGGATAGCAGGAAGTGTCCAGCTGAGCAACGCCGAAATCTCCAGCGGGATCTTCCTGGACCACGCGCACATCGGAACTGGTGGCGGATGGGCGCTCCAACTCGATCACGCCTCTGTCGGCGCCGATGTATGGGCACCCGGCCTCGTGGCACTGGGTGGGATCCGCCTCAGCACGGCGCACGTCGAAGGGGCTGTCGATCTAGAAGATGCGCGGGTCAAGAACGCGAATGGTGATGCCCTCGACGCCGCGCGACTCACCGTCGGAACTGTCCTCAACGCGGGTGGCCTCACAACCGAGGGCCGGGTCAGGCTCACTGGTGCCAAGGTCGCAGGCTGGATCTCCTTCATCGAAGCCAAGCTCAGCAACCCAGGCGGCGTCGCACTGGGCATCAGCAGCTGCGAAGCCACCCAGCTGACGCTGCGAGATGCACAGCAAGTCTCCGGCGACGTCAAAATGCACTACGCCAGCTTCAAGGTCATCGAGGCTGCACCACACGTCTGGCCGGCCACGGTACGCCTGGAGGGACTGACGTACGAGGCGCTTACCCCGCGCCTTCCCGCCGCGGACCGACTCGCCTTGCTGCAGCGCGATGCGGACGGCTTCGTCCCTCACAGCTACGAGCAGCTCGCGGCCTCCTACCGCCGCGTCGGTGATGACGCAGACTCCCGCGCCGTCCAACTCGCTAAGCAGCGTCGACGCCGGGCCACTCTGCCCTGGTACGCCAGGCTATGGGGTTACCTCCAGGACGCGACCGTGGGCTATGGCTTCCGTCCCACCCGTGCCGGTGGCTGGCTCCTGGCTCTGCTCCTTCTGGGCTCCGTCGTGTACGGAATGCACCACCCACTCCCGGCCGAGCACGGCAAAGGCCCAGAGTTCAATGCCCCCATCTACACCCTGGACCTCCTGCTGCCGATCATCGACTTCGGCCAGCAGACTGCCTTCACGCCCACCGGCGTTTACCAGTGGTTGTCCTACCTACTGATCGCCTTCGGTTGGGTCCTCGCCACGACCGTCGCCGCCGGGATCACACGCACCCTCAGCCGCCAATAGCGCCTGCTTGCGTTCACGCTCTCCGTCAGGAGGCGCTCGGCGTGTCCTGCGGAAGTCCGGTCAACAACTCGGTGCCGTTCGGCGCAGCAACCGAGCGACACGTCACAACGGGGCGAACCTTGCCTGATGCGGCACTAGCCTCACCACCTGTGGCAGTTGACTGACTTCTGGCACTGCTCCACCACATCCGCGACGTGATCTTCGCCTGAGACGCCTCCAACGAGACGGGCGCCTTCTTCTCGTGCTCCCGGCGCAAGTGGGGACAGTCCCACCGCCTACGCAACGTTCGTCTCTGGCCCTGGCGTAAGCCTCGGTGTGGATCTCTTCCGGCGACGCGGCGGCGTCTGACCCCAGCCCCGCGCTCATCGGTCTTCCCGCCAGATGCTGGCTCCGACCGCCGCTCGGGTGCTGAGCCGGAACACGTCACGCGGCGTTGTCACGTTGGTTGACCGGGTGGGATCATCTTCTGGTTGATCGTGCTGGATGGGGCTGTTCGTGGGGGCCGTGCCGCCGTCGTACAAGGGGCACCGGTACCCGCTCGAGGTCATCTCCCACTGCGTGTGGCTGTACCACCGCTTTCCCCT
The DNA here is from genome assembly GCF_041435215.1 of Streptomyces sp. NBC_01314. NCBI lineage: Bacteria > Bacillati > Actinomycetota > Actinomycetes > Kitasatosporales > Streptomycetaceae > Streptomyces > Streptomyces sp. NBC_01314. Next base: position 486,722 of record NZ_CP108394.1, read on the forward strand.
GTCATTCCGCGAGGTCGAGGAGCTCATGCTCGAACGTGGGATCGTCGTCTCCTACGAGACGGTGCGCCGCTGGTGCGCCAAGTTCGGGCAGCAGTACGCGAGCGCGCTGCGCCGCCGACAGTCCCGGCCTGGTGACACATGGCACCTGGACGAGGTCTGCATCAAGATCAACGGGGAACAGAAGCACCTGGCGGGCCGTCGATCAGGACGGCAATGTCCTGGACATCCTCGTGCAGGACCGCCGGGACAAGGCCGCGGCCAGACGCTTCCTGCGACGCCTCCTGAAGAAGACCCGCACGGTGCCACGGGTGATCGTCACCGACAAGCTCCGCTCCTACGGCGCGGCCCACCGCGAGGTCATGCCCTCCGTCGAACACCGGCAGTCGAAGTACCTGAACAACCGGGCCGAAAACAGCCACCAGCCGACCAGGCAGCGCGAACGCGCGATGAAAGGCTTCCGCTCCATGGGCGGAGAACAGCCGTTCCCGTCCGCGTTCAGCGGCATCCCGCCCCGCCTCCGGGCCCGCCGCCATCTGACCCCCGCATCCGACTATCGAGCCGAGATGACCGTCCGCTTCACGATCTGGGAACAGATCACCAGCGTTGCCGGCCCGCCCACCACGCCATGAGCACACAGCCGCAACCCGACTCCACCACGCCCCGGCACACCGTCAGACACCCACACACCCAACAACGTGACAACGTGACAACGCCGGATGACGCCGTACAGGTCTCCGCCGTCCGCACGGCGGCCGACCACCTCGTCCGATCCGAGCCTGTTCGGGCTCTGAGGAACAAGGACGCCCACGCGTCCGCCGGCTCCGGCTCGTGCCCGGTGTCGTAGAACGCACGCGACTCGGCGATGTGCACCCGGGTGATCGCGGTGGCCGCCGCGGCCCTGTCGACGGCGGTGCCGGGGGCGGGGCGCGGCCCTGACGGACCGGCCCAGGCGGCGGGGTACCTCTCGCCGCCTGGGCCGCCTGTTCCGCCTGTTCCGCCTGTCAGGCCCCCACGAAGACGGCCCTGTGGTCCTCGACCCACTCCCGGTACGACCGCGCCGGCCGCCCCAACGCCTCCCGTACGTCGTCCGTGAGGTGCGCGTTGCCGCCCTCACGGGCGAACAGGAGGCCGCCCAGGACGCTCTCCACGGCCGCCGCGTCCATCCCCGAGGCCGCCAGCTGTTCGCGGATCTGGTCCGGCGAGAGGTCCAGCGTCTCCACCGGCCGTCCCACGACGGCGGCGACCTCGGCGGCCTGGTCGGACACGGTGATCGCCTCGGGCCCGGTCAGCGTGTACGTCCGGCCGGAGTGCCGGGAGGTGGTCAGCGCCTCGGCGGCCGCCTCGGACACGTCACGCGGGTCGACCACCCCCTGCCGGCCGTCTCCGGTCATGTCGGGTACGGGCCGGCCCGCCCGGACCGCTTCCGCCCAGCCCAGGGTGTTCGAGGCGAAGGACGAGGGCCGCAGGATCGTCCACTCCGAGCCGCCTGCGCGGAGTGCCTCCTCTCCCGGAAGATGCCAGGTGCCGAAGGGACCGTAGTCGGGATCACCGGTGCCGATGGAGGAGAGCTTCACGATCCGGCGGACGCCCACCGTCCGCGCTCGCCCGACCAGCCGGGCGTCCCGCCCGCTGTCGGCCGGTCCGAGTACGGCCACCAGGAACACGGCCGCCGCCCCGGCCAGCGCCGCGTCCACGGACTCCGGGTCGAGGAAGTCCCCGCGCACCACCTCCACGCCCGCCGGCACCTGCGCCTTCGCCGGGTCACGGGTCATGGCGCGCACCTTCTCGCCACGCGCCGCGAGCTGTCGTACCACTTCACTGCCGATGGTGCCCGTGGCACCCGTCACTAGGATCATGGGCTCAACGCTGACGGGCGGCCGCCCCCGGTCGCTAGGAAATTCCGGCACGGTTGTGACGCCCGCGCGAGTGTGGCGTGCGCCTACCGTGGGAGCGTGACGAATGCCCTCGCCGAGCGCGCCCCGACCGTTCCCGCCGCCTTGCGTCCCTGGATCAGCAGTATCGAGGCGGTGGGCGTCGGGGAGGAGCTGCCGGCGTCGTTCGCCCACGTGCCGGACACGGCGACGAAGTTGGTCGTACGGGTCGAGGCGGGCGGCCGTCATGACGCCCTGGTCATCGGGCCTCGCACCCGTGCCTCCTACTACACGGACGCCGACCGGCGGGTGGCATCCTGCGTCCAGATCAGCCTGCGGCCGGGCACAGTGCGCCCGTTGCTCGGCACACCGGCGGTCGACCTCGTCGGGCGAGCCGTGCCGCTGGGCGCGATGCCGACCGGAACGGCACGGCAACTCGCCGAGGAGCTCGGCGGGTTGGCATCGGAGGAGGTGGTGTCGTACCTGACGGAGCTGCTGCCGGATCTGTCGGTGGCCGACCGCTCGCGCACCCGCCTGCTGCGGTCCGCCGTCGACGCCCTGTCGACGCGGCCGGGCCGCGCCCCCGCACAGGTCAAGGACGTGGCCCGCGAACTCGCTGTCAGCGAACGGCAGTTGCGCAACCTCTTCTCGGAGGGCGTCGGCCTCTCCCCAAAGCACTACGCCCGAATCGACCGCGTGCGTCAGGTGCTGACCGAGGCACCCCGGGCCGACTGGGCGGAACTTGCCGCCGCCACCGGCTACTACGACCAGTCGCACATGACGTCCGACTTCCGCACTCTGATGGGGGTGCCGCCGAAGTCGTACTTCACCGGACGGCTGCCGGACCCCCAGCCCTGCCAGGCGTTCAGGCGGGGGTGACGCTCGCGATCTCCTCTCCCGCCTCCATCGGATGGGTCACGTCCTGGGCGTCCCGGCCCCTGCCGCTTTGGTTGAAGACCAGGTTGAGCAGGACCGCGGCCAGGCGTCGATGGGAACGCCCGAGCCGAGGACGATCTTCGCGGTCCGGGCCGGGACGGCGGCCCGCCGCTCGAGCCGGCTGGCACTCCTCGGGGCCGCGGCGCGCGCAGCCGCGGCCCCGCTGCCCGTACGGTCAGCGCGGACACGGCCCTGCAACTCCTCAGGGAGGCGCACGGTGAGCTGGACACCGGCCCCAGGCCGTCCGCGGCCTTCCTGGACGCCTCCGGCATATGGGCCCCGACCGCGGCGTACACCGCCGCGGTCGGGGCCCATATGCCCTCTGCCGCCCAGCAGTTCGCAGCCCTGGCCGAACAGACCGCAGCCCGCCTTGTCCGCGGGCGCGGGCGGGGAGCTGTCGCCGGCGCAGTGCGTGCTGTACGCGGGCGTTGCCGGGCCCTGCGCTAGAAGGTCAGGTTCCAGGCGTCGATCTTTCCTGTGTCGGAGGCCGCGTTGTCGTTGACGCGCAGCTTCCAGGTGCCGTTCGCGACCTCCGAGGAGGCGTTCACGGTGTAGGTCTGGGCGATGTTGTCGGCGCTGCCGCCGGTGTGGTTGTGCAGCGCGTAGACGGTGCCGTCCGGCGCCACCAGGTCGACCTTCAGGTCACCGATGTAGGTGTGCTTGATGTCCACACCCACCTTGAGGGTGGCCGGGGCGTTGCCGGTCACGCCGGTGACGGCGATCGGGCTCTCCACGGTCGCGTTGTCGTTGACGGCGAAGTCCGTGAGGTTCTCGAAGTACTTGCCGGGCGGCGGGGTGGTCCCGACGGCCTTGAGGGCGTCGGTCTGTCCCTCGCCGAAGAACGCGTTGCTGGCCGTCGTGCCCGTGCAGCGGCTGTCCGAGGGGCAGGCGATGTCGTTGGCCTGGGCGGCCAGCTTGGCGCGGATCTGCGCCGGGGTGATGCCCGGGTCGGCGCTGGCGATGAGTGCCGCCACGCCGACCACGTGCGGGGTGGCCATCGAGGTGCCGCTCTTGCTGCCGTAACCGCCGCCGGGGACGGTGGAGTACACGTTGCTGCCCGGCGCCGCGACGTCGATGACGCCCTGCCCGTAGTTGGAGAACGAGGCCTTGGTGACGCCCGTGCCGTTGGCCGCGACCGTGACCACGCCCGGCAGCTCGGTCGGGATGTCGAGGCAGGCGTTGGTGATGGTGCGGGTGACCGGCGTCGAGTCGTTCGGGCTCGCGGAGTCGGTCGTCTTGTGGGCGAGGTCGTAGTTCTCGTTGCCCGCGGCGGCGATCTGGAGGGAGCCCTTGCCCTCGGCGTACTCCTGGGCGCGCTTGACGCCCTCGATGATGGCGGCCTGGTCGATGTTGTCCGGGCAGTTGAACTGCCACGGGTCCGTGTAATAGCTGTTATTGGTGACCTTGAAGCCGTGGTCACCGGCCCAGACAAAGCCGCAGATGGTGTTCTCGGCGAAGAAGAAGGCATTGCCCGGCTCGGCGACCCGGACCGCGGCGATCTTCACCCCGGGGGCCACGCCGACGACACCCTTGCCGTTCTTGGCCGCGGCGATGGTGCCCGCCACGTGGGTGCCGTGCGTGTCGACGTCCCGCCAGGCGCCGGCACGGGTGTCAGGCTTGCCGTAGGCGCAGGAGACCGAGTCGGCCGCATCGAAGTTGGGCGCCAGGTCCTGGTGCTGGTCGTCCACACCGGTGTCCAGGACGCCGACCTTGACCGAGGCGGAACCCGGGTTCACGGCCCAGGCCTGGTCGGCCTTGATCTGGCTCATGTCGGCCCGGACCGGTTCTCCGGCCGGGGTCGAGGCCTGAGCCGGATTGGCCGGGAGCGCCGGGGTGTAGGCGTCGGCCGGGACGTCAGAGGTGCGCGTGGCGCCGACCTGCTGCACGCCGGCGACGCCGCGCATGGTGGCGGCGAATCCGCTGGACGCCGAGTGGGCGACGATCACGCCGATGGCGTCGAAGTTCGAGAAGACGGTGCCGCCGTTGGCCTCGATCGCGGAGCGGACCGCCGAACTGTCACCAGGGGCGGTGATCACGAGGTAGGCACGCGTGCCGGCCACCCAGGTCGCACTCTGGGAAGCCGGTACGGCGGCCGGAGCGTGGGCCTTGGCGGCCGGCACGGTGGAGGGGACGACGGGGAGCGTGCCCGCGAGGGCGCCCGGGGCGCCGAACGCGAGGACGGCGCCGAGCGTGGCCGCCAGCACCAGCGTGCGTCTGGAGCGGCCGGATATGTGGGGTATCAATGCATCCTCCGAAGACGGCCCGGCCGTGCTGAGGGCACCGGCCGGGCCGTACGAAACGAGTGGTGGATGCAAGATGTCAGACGGGTCCTCCTGTACGGAAGTACCTTTCCGTGCCGGGAAGTTATAGGGGCATGGCTGAAAAGCCCCGCTGGGGGTGCTGGCGCCGTACCGGATGGCCACCACCGAGCAGATGCACCGGGTGATCGCTCCCTCTGTGCGTATCGAGCAGACCCGGCGACGGCTGGCCCGGCTGCGCGTCGAGGGGCTGGTCGACCGCATCACCCTGCCGCAGGCCGGACGGACCCGGGTGCGGTTCCCCACGGCGTACGGCGTGCAACTCGCCTCCGAGTGGCCCGAGATGCGCGGGCGGCGGCTCTCCAGGACCGTGTCCGCTCCGACCGCCGTGCGGCTGAAGGCCGGCCACACGCTGACCGAGACCGCGCTCGTCTTCCTCAAGGACGCGCGCCGCCGCGGCGATGTGTGCGAGCCGATGGACTGGATCCCCGAGGTCCACCATCCGATCGGGAGCGGCGAGGCCGTCATCCCCGACGCGCTCCTGTACTACCGGCGCGGTCCCGTCGACGGTGACAACGGTTCGATGCTGCGGGCGTTCGTGGAAGTCGACCGGCCCACCATGGGCCCCGAACGTCTCGCCGCCAAGCTGACCGCGTACGAGCGCCTCCACTGTTACGTACCCGTGTTCCCGGGGCGCCGGCCGACCCTCCAGAAACCGGCGGTTGAGGAGTGGCGTCGGCGCTACCCGCTCTTCCCGCGTCTCCTGTTCGTCCTGGACGGCACCGGACCGGCCGGTGTCGAGAACCGGATCAGCGCCCTGCGCGCGGGGGCCGGGCTGCTGGCCCGTTTTCCGTACGACGTCCCCGTCCTCGTAGCGCCGCTGGCCGACCTGCTCCAGCACGCCCCCTCCGCACCCGTGTGGCGCCCCGTCCACGACCCCGGCCAGCGGGTCCGCTGGCCGGAGCCCGGTCATCGGCAGACCTGACGCGCGGCCGCCGCAGACACGGCACGGGTCTGTACTCCGCTTCGCCGGCAGACCCTCCGTAGCGAAGTAGTCGGCCACCGGGCCAGCACGTATCCGCCCCTTGTCGACCTGGTCAGCAACGTGCCCGAGCGCCGACTGCCGACCGGTCGAAGCAATAGGGGCACTACGAGGAGAACTACGAGAGGCACCACGAGGGACGCCAAGAAGGGCAATACGAGAAGCTACCGGCCACCTCGCGGTCTCTGCGGGCGTCAGCGGTGCGCTGACCAGCCGTGGTTGGGCTGGACGCGGCACGGCGGGAGGCGTGGTCGGGGTCTTGGTCGGGGCGACCACGCTGCCGACCGTGTGGCGGCTCCCGGGCTCCGCCGGACGTCCGGACGGGGTGACTTTTTTCCTCGCGTACGCGAGCGGGCATCTAAGCACATACGCCCAACTTGCCTGTTTTCCGTGTCACTTGACACTGATTCATGCATTATTTCACGTTCCATTGCGGTCAGTCGCCGCTAGGCCGAAGGAGGCAATTCGTGAACGAGGTGTTGACCGCATCGGCGGGCCAGGAGGACGACGTCGCCCCGGACCGGGCAGCCCGGGGCAAGCCGCTGAAGTTCGTGAAGGGAGTGCCGGTGTACGCAAGCGGCCGGGCACCGGCGTACCTGCGGACACAGGCCCAACTGGGCGCGGTGCGGCGCAAGCCCGCTGCGCTGGCCCGCCGCCCCGTAGGGCGTGAGTCGGGGTGGCGTAGATCATCCGCGTGGATGAGCCTCGGCTAATTTGAAGGCCCTCTTGCCGCACTGATTGGTGTCGCGATCTGGCTGAAGTCCTTCGATCTCACCGAGCCATCTCTCCTGTTCTGCTTCGGTGATTCGGGCGATCAGGTTGTCGCGGATCTCGACGAGGCGGTGTCTCTGAGCCGGATCCGGTCGGGGCATGGAGCATCGAATACACGCTTCTCTGAACTTTGGGGCTGTTCCGTCCCAAAGCCTCTGGTCTGCAGGTCTCTGAAACCGAATTGGTGATCCCAGAGGGATCACAGTGAGACGTTCCGGAGAGCGAGAGCCGTTCCGCCTACCACCTCGGTACTGTGACTTCGCATGACCGACACCGAGATCGAGATCACCGCAGACCTGGTCCGCGACCTGTTGCAGGAGCAACATCCAGACCTTGCGGGGCTGGCCATCCGCGAGGTGGCGGGCGGCTGGGGCAACCAAATGTGGCGCCTCGGGGACGAGTTGGCCGTGCGCATGCAGCGCATGGACCCCACCCCGGAACTCCAGCTGAAGGAGCGGCGGTGGCTGCCCGTGCTGGCCCCGCACCTGCCGCTCCCGGTACCGACCCCGGTGCGGTTCGGCGAACCGTCCGAGCGCTTCCCCAAGCACTGGACCGTGATGACGTGGATTCCCGGCGAGCCGCTGGACCACGGCTCGATCAGCCGCGGTGCCCACGCGGCCGACACGCTGGCGGGCTTCCTCCGGGCGCTCCACGTGGAGGCGCCCGCCGAGGCGCCGATCGCTACGGACCGCGGTGCCCATCCCAGGAACTGCACGGACGGCTTCGACCACTTCTTCCACGCCGTTGCCCTCGACGACCTCGCCGACGATGTCCGGGCCGTCTGGGACAACGCCGTCGCAGCGCCCGAGTGGGAGGGGCCGCCGCTCTGGGTGCATGGCGACCTCCATCCCGCGAACGTCGTGGTCTCGGACGGAACGCTCTCGGGCATCGTCGACTTCGGTGACATGTTCGCCGGCGATCCGGCATTGGACCTCGCCGCCGCATGGGTGTTGCTACCCGCGGGCACGGCCTCACGGTTCTTCGACACGTACGCGCGTGCAGACGAGGCGGCGATTCGGCGCGCCCGCGGGCTGGCCGCTATGAAGAGCCTCTTCCTAATGCTTATGGGACAGAACGGAGATCGGGGCCTTCCCGGCGGCAAGCCGAACTGGGGACCCGTAGGCCGGGCGGCACTTGATCGTGTTCTGAAGGGTGTTTGACGCACGCTTCTTCGAACTTGTTCTCGATCTTGATTGAGCCCTGCGGCAGCCCACCTTCATGGGTTCATGCCTTCAGCGTCGGCGGCCGTGGCTCCCCTCGCATCCGGGAGGGAAAGCCATTTCGGCCGCGAGGCCGGCCGGGCTGCCGAGCACAGGGAAGGCGGCGCGGACGCGGGCGGCGGTGTCGGGCTGGAGCAGCGAGTAGGCGTAGAGCGTGGCGGCGTTGAACCCCTCCGGCGCACGACCCCATCCCTATCCGGGTTGATCAGCAGGTTCTGCAGCAGCAGGGAGCCGGTTGCGGGCCCAGCGCCTGAGGTGGTCGACGCTGTGGAGGAGTTCGGCGCCGGAGTTGCCGACGAGGGCCCAGAAGACGGGGCTTTGGCGCGGGTGTAGCGCAGGGCGAAGAGGGTGATCTCCGGCAGGTGGCGTTCGTGGCCTCGCGCAGCCAGGCACCTGGGCAGGGCGGTGCGCGGGAGCGGGTTTGGGTCGCACGGTTCGGTTCGGGTGCGTCGTGTCGATCCGCACGCCACCTGTCCAAGGCGTTCCAGTTGGTCTTGCGGGGATCAGACATGGGAGCAGGCAGGTCCCCGCTCCATCCGTGGTGGCGAAATGGCAGGCGTTCGGCGCTATTGGTTGTCGCTCGCGGCACGTGGCGGCATCGCCGGCTATTGCGAGCCTGGGTTCAACGGCCTCCTCTCGGGCCCTTGAACAGGCGGGTTCGAGGAGAGGCGCAGACGAAAGGCCGCATGCCCAGTCCGTCCAGAAGGGACGTCTTTCACATGGCGCAAGAACTGCGGCCGACGGTCGCCGCGGAGTTCTCCGTCCGCACTCGTATCTCACCGGTTGGTGTCTGGAGCAGCCTGGGGGGCCGCTGTCGCCCTGCAGGTGTGGGGTTCTGGGCCGGTGGCTCATCTTCAGCGAACTCCGGTCCGCCCCGCCGTCGGGTTACCGGATCTCGGGTGCACAGATGGCCGCGGCCTGGACCGTGCAAGGCGTCGTCGCCGCGACCGTACTGTGCATGGGGATCGTTCTCATACGTCGCTGCCTGCGGGAACGGACGGTCACGTTCGATGCCGCCCTCTACATGGGACTTGTGCTGTCCATGTGGCAGGACCCGATCATGTACTGGAACAAGCTGTACGTCGTCTACAACCAGAACCTGCCGAACGTGGAGACCTGGGGCCCCTATATCCCCGGCTGGCACGGCCCGGACGCCGCAGGCCAGCCCATCTACGAGTCGGTGGCTGGCGGCTCCGGCCTGGCGTATCCCATCGTGATGGTCTGGTTCTGGCTCCAGTACAAGCTGTACCGGCAGATCGCCCGTCGTCGGCCGCACTGGAGCAACTGGCGACTGTTCATGACTGCGGCGGGGTTCGGAGCCCTCATCGACTTGCCTCTCGAGCCCCTTTTCCTCTTCGCCGGTGTGTTCGCCTATCCGGGGGGGTATCCCCCGCTCACGCTCTTTGCCGGGCACTGGTACCAACTGCCCTTGCTGGAGGTTCTGTCGGCCAGCCTCGTCCTGGTCGCCCCTATCCTCGTACTGCGCCGGATCGACCAGGCCCGCCCAGTCCCCTGGCTGTTCACGACGAGCAGCCGAACCACCACGCCGGCTCGCCCCTTCGTCCGGCTCCTGGCGGGCGTGGGCCTGGCCAACGTCGTGATCCTGGCCTATCTCCTGAGTAACGTCGCCATCGCGGAACTCGACGGCTCGTTCCCCCGGGACATGCCGAGCTGGCTCTGGTGATCCTTCCTCGTTGCGGTAAGCATGAGGAGGGGTGACCGACGCGGTTCGCGGTCCATGGGGCACACCGTCTGGTGCCGCCTCCGGCCGGGGACCAGGTTCTGGCCGAGCGGGGGAGGCCGTTCCTGTCCGTGGTCGGGGGCCTGCATCACCGGAATCGCTCCGACGAGCGGCCAGCGGTGCCCGAGGGCTGAGGGGGGCCCTCCTGAGCGGCCGGGCTGCCGGGCCTGTGACCTTCCCCGTCCGCAGCCTGTGCTCGCTCTGTCGCGGTGGTGTGCGCGTTATTGCTCCGCACGCACGAGCAGCCCGTGGCAGCCGCTCCGGCCAGCTGGTCGGGGTGTCTGTCAGGGGCGGGCAGGAGGCTGGTCCTGCGCGCTGCACCCGTTGGCTTCGGCGGCTTGGATGTGGTCCCACCACCAGGCGATCGCAGGGAGCGTGGGCGGTTGGGGGTTGTCGTCGGCGGGGTGATCGCTCCAGTCGATGGTGAACGCGGTGGCGTCGTGGAGTTCGCCGGTTTTCGCGTTCTGGGGGGTCCGGTAGCGGTTGGTTTCCAGGGCCCATTCCATGTGGCCTCGGATGATGTATCCGATGTCGTGTGCGAAGCGGGCGAGGTGGGGGCCGGCGGTGCGGGCCAGGTGGTCGCGGATGCGCACGTACAGGGTCATGAGGCCGTCGCGCAGGGCGAGCGCGTCGGTGACGGCGTGCGGGAGGGAGTAGCCGTTCTCCTTTTGCAGGACGTCGAGGACATTGAACTCTCCGATGGCGGCTTCGCGGTGGTGGGAGATGATGTCGTTGTCCAGGGCGCCGGTCAGGGGGACGAGGTCGGTGAGGATCAGGGTGAGCGGGTCGGCGGCTTCCTGGGGTGTGAGCCGGTAGTCGCCGATGAGGGGATAGAACGGCACCATCCAGCTTCCGGCGCAGTCGTCGCTGCGGGCGAGCAGGTAGTCGTTGAGGCTGGGAAGTGTGCGGCTGCGCTGCATGCGGGTCCAGTGGTGGCCGCCGTGGAGGAAGCGGCGCATGCCGTCGGTGACGAGCAGGGCCTGGTCGGTGTCGGGGAGTTCGGCGAGCCGGCGGCGCAGGTCCCACAGGGACTGGCAGTACGGGTCTTTCTCGTGCGGGCGGGTTTCGGGGTGGTCGAGGATCCGGTCCAGGCGCTGGCAGTGTGAGGTCAGTGCGGCGGGTGGCCGCAGGTCCAGGCGGGCGTCGCGTGCGTCGTCCCAGGCGTAGGCCCAGTAGCAGAAGTCTGAGAACAGGCCGAGATGGCGGGCCGGGTGGCTGTCCTGGTGGAGGGGGATCATCGTGGAGGCGACGTGCCCGCTGTTGATCTGGGCGAGCCAGGAGTCGGGGGCGCAGATCCCGAAGTCCACCATCCAGCGCACCGAGTCGGTGTCGAGTGTGTCAGCCGGGGGATGGGGTGCGGGGGGTACGGGGCAGTAGAAGGGGAGCTTGTCGATCGCTGGGGAGAGCGGCGGCATGGGTGTCCTTCTGCTCGTCGGCCGGATCCTGCTGTTCGGGGTAGAACTGCTGGGCCCAGCGGCGGTAGGCCATGATCGGGCCGTCCCCGTCGGCCAGTCGCGGGGCCGGCTGGTAGCGCTTGGTGTGCCAGATCGGGCTGTCGTCGTTGAGGACGAAACCGGCGGCGGTGGTGCGCAGCCCGACGTCGCACAGGGCCCGGGCGGCGGCGTTGGCCAGGGGTTGTCCCAGGCGGGGTGGCAGCCAGCGCGGGGCGGGCAGGCGCAGGCACGCGGCGAACCGGAGCTGGATCCGCCAGGGCCCCACGACGGTGGGCATGATCCAGCCGCGCAGGACGGGCCCGGCCTTCAAGGTCATGGAGCCGGCCGTGTAGCCCAGGCCGTGAAGTTCCCCGTCGTACGTCACGGTCATGGCCGCGCGGGGCAGATGAGGGATCGGGACGCGCATCGTGAAGTTGAGGCCGAGGACGTGCCCGTTGAAGGTGTATGGGCGGATCTTGACGATCGGCGACTTGTGCATGACGGGGAAGTGCCCCTCGTCGACCGTGTTCTCGCCGATCTCCTGGGGGTGCGTGGGCATTTCCACGGTGATGTGCACCAGCGGCGAATACCCGGTCAGGTCGACTTCGGGGAGTTCCCACTGCGGTCCGGCGCCGTCGTGGTCGTACCAGGCGAAGATGATGCCGCCGTTGATCTCCCGGACCTCGAGCTGCCGCAGCCGGGCTTTGGGAGGGCGTTTGCCGTATGCGGTCCTCACGCAGGTTCCGTCGGGTGCGTAGGCGAACCGGTGGAAGGGGCAGATGAGGTTCTCCCCTTCGACGGTGCCGCCGACTCCCAGGTGAGCGCCCAGGTGCGGGCAGTACGCCTCCGTCGCGCGAAGGAGTCCCTTGCGGGTGCGGTACAGCACGATGTCGCTGTCCACGAGCCTGCGGGTGACGACCTGACCGGGCCGGACTTCGTCGGAGAAGCCGATGCAGAACCAGCCCGCGGGGTTGGGCAGGGCGGGCGGGAACGCTTCGTCGCCCGCCGTGGGACGCAGGGCGGGTTTCGTGTACCAGCGCTGTCGTTTGCGACCGAGCATCACAGTCCTTTCGCGGTGTGCGCTTCGGGAGATCCACCGGCCTGCGTGTACCGGGAGCTGAGTTCGTGCCAGCGCTGTTCTCCCGCGATGAACGCCTCCATCGCTGCGACACAGCGCCCAACACCGTTGCGGTCTTCCGAGGGAAGATTCAGCCGGCGGGCTTCGGCCTCGAACTGCTCCTTGAGGGCGGTGAAGGTCCCGGCGAGTTCCTCGATGTGCGCGGCGACCCGGTGGGCTGCCTGGGCGAGGGGGACTGCCTCGCGCTGGTGGGTGAGGAGCACGAGGTTGTGCCGCATGTCCCCGGCCGCCAGTTCCTTGGGAACCGACGCGAGGTCATTGACGAGTGAGGTCAGGTCGTTGAAGACCTGCCGCATCCGGCTGAAGACCGCGCTTCGGTACAGGCCGTCCGGAACGGCGAAACCGACAGACAATTCGACCAGGTCGCAGTAGACGTAGCTTCCGACCGTGAGCCGACGCTGCTCGAAGAACTCGTCGACCACGGCCGGCTGGGGGGCGCTGTCGTTTTCCTGGGATTCGGCGGCGCAGGCGTGGATGTAGTCCGCGAGGTTGACCGCGAGATGCCGGCTCCAGTGCGCCGGCATCAGCCTGCTGGTGTCCCGCCACAGATCGGCCAGCGCCGCGGCGAGCGGATGCCGCACTCGCGGCGGCTCTCCCCCGCCCGCCAGACTCTCCACCAGGGCAAGCAGCTCCCGCGGGGCGGGGGCGGCCGGCTCATCGAAGTACCGCTCCACGCAGGCGGTCCAGCCGATCCAGCACGTGAGGAGCAGTCCCGTGGACGCCTCCGCGTACGGGTACGCGCGGGCGCTGACCTCACCCAGGCCCACCTCGCGCCAGTACGCCTCGGCTCTCCCTCCGCTCACCAGCCGCCGCTGGATCGCCCACTGAAGCGCGCTGTCCTCGAAGTCCGACGCGTGCGCGCTGCGCAGCGACGGGAACGGGAGAGCGGGGCGCGGGGGATCGTAGGGTGTGGAGAGTGTGCTGTACGTCGTCACTGCCCGTACCTCCGCGATCGTCGGGTATAGCTGAGGAGGGCGGCATCGAAGTGAGCCCGGGTGAAGTCGGGCCAGTTCACGTCGCAGAAGTAGAACTCGCTGTACGCGCTCTGCCAGGGAAGGAAGCCGGACAGGCGCTGCTCGCCCGAGGTCCGGATGATCAGGTCCACCGGAGGCTGCCCGGTCAGGGACAGGTGGCGGGCTATGTGCTCGCTGGTGAGGCCGTCCACGATGTCCGCGACTGTCGTCCCCTGGCCTTCGTGCTCGGTCAGCAGCGACCGGACGGCCGACGTGATGTCTTCGCGGCCGTCGTAAGCCACCGCGATGTTGACCGCCATATCTGACAACAGGCCGGTGCGCCGCGCGGCGTGGCAGACCTCGCGTTGCACGCCCTCGCACAGGAGCGCGGTGTTGCCGAACAGGTTCAGCTGCCAGCGCCCGGCAGCGATGAGCTCACCGACCACTTCCGTGATGACCTGGACCAGGGCACGCACATCACCGGGATCGCGCCGCAGATTGTCCGCTGACAGGGGCCACAGCGTGACCACGCTCATGCCGGCCGCCTCGCACCATGTCAACAGCTCGTGCACGCGGTCACCGCCCTGCCGGTAGGCGGCGGCCAGATCGGTGTGATGCTCCCGAGCCCACCGGCGATTGCCATCCACGATCACAGCGACATGCCGGAGTGCTGCCATGGCCGGGTGCGGCGAAGGAACGTACTTTGCAGGGAGTATGGGCGGATCGGCGGCAGGTCTGGAAGTCATCGCACTACTCCCACAGAGGTGGCTGTGCGCGGCATGGGACGTTCTTTCAGGGAATGCGGGCACGAACCTGCTGGATGCCTGGGCGCTTGGGAACCGGCTTCGGGGCGACTGTGCTTGATCCAGGTGTAACGGGCCGCCCCCCTCCCGGAACACCCCTTCACCGGGGGCTCGCGGATTGACACGACGCACCAGCCTGCCCTGAGCCGTTCCAGGGCCGGTCCTAAAGCACCGTGCACGCCCGGCGCGAGAGGGGCGGGGCCGAGCCATCAGCTCCTCATCCCGCTCCGACCGCTGGAACGCCAGCTCCCGAGCAGCTTCCTCGTCCCGGCACCTCAACATCGTGATCGAGCCGTCGCGGGCCTCGTGGTCACAGCCTGGCGGAGGGCACGGTCAACCGGCGTACGAGCACTGCTTCACGCAGACGGGCAACCGAACTGCGCGATGCCCTGCCGGGCATCAGCCGCACATCCTGAACGCGGCCGCCACTATCCGCGCGACAAAAGCGACTCCTGGACCTCGCCGCCCGGCTGCTCGCCCTCGTCTAGATGCGCTGTCTTGAGAGCGACTGCCAGCGCCAGGCCTGGGAGCTCGGTCAGCGATGGCGAAGTTCCTCGGACCAGTTCCGCAGCTGGTCTTCGAGGGTGGGGTTGTCGCCGCGGGGCACGGTCTGGAGCAGCTGGGCGCACATGGTCGCTTCGGCGGCGAGGCCGGCCGGGCTGCCGAGCACGGGGAAGGCGTCGCGGACGCGGGTGGCGACGTTCTCGTGGAGCAGGGAATAGGCGTAGAGCGTCGCGGCGTCGAACCCCTCCGGAGCTCGCCCCCAGCCCTCCCAATCGAGAATTCTCAGCGGTGCGGTGAGGTTAGCCCAGTGCAGGTCGGCGTGGGCGGCTGTCCAGCGGGTCACGGCCGGGACTGGGATGCCTACGAATTCGGGGATCGCCCGGTCCATGTACTGCTGTCGTACGGCGACGCGGTCGGTTTCGACGGCCGCCACCTTCTCCAGCGTCCCGGCGAGGTCCTCCCACCAGGAGTCCGGCAGCTGGAGGTCGCGCTGGAGGACCGGGTCGTCGGACAGGACCGGCTGGTCGACACGGGCCGACAGCTCCGCCCGGTAGGCGGTGGTGTCGTCGACGGCGTCGTGGACCGCCAGGAGGGCGAGCCGGCGCCCGCCGAGGTCCCCGAAGACGTGCTGTGCGTCCAGGGCGCCGTCCCACAGCTTCCCCGACGCCTTGTCCTCCGGAGAGAACACGAGCCGCAGCCACGCCCGTTGCCCGGCGGCAGTGCGGGCCGGGGCACCCAGGGTGCGCCCGGCCCAACCCCAGAACTCCCCGCCCGGCTCGACTCGTACGTCCAGAGCCTGGGCGGCGCGGGCGTGGCGGGCGCGCATGCGCTGCTCAGTGTCCGGGTCAGGGGGAGGCGAGTACACCAGTGATCTCCCGCAACTGGGCGACGGTCAACGAGGGGTGGGGGACAGCGTCGGCCGCCTGACGCCAGTGTGGCGCACTGGAAGCGGCGATGAGGACGTCCGTCACTCCTGGGCATGACGCGACCGCGAGGACGCACGCCTGTGCGGGGCTCAGGCCCGGACGAATGAGGCCGGCGAGCTCCTGGTCGACCAGGCCGGGCAGCTCACCGCCGTGGAGCGGTGCGGAGGCCATCACCGCAGCCCCGCCCCGGCTGCGGCCGGGAGCGGCCCCCGGCCGTCCAAGGCCTGCGCGATCGGCGTCAGCATCACCAGACTGACCGGCATCCGGACCGAGACCAGGTGGTGCCGCCCGCCCGCGGCTTCGGCGGCCAGGGCGAACAGCTCCCCCACCGTGAACGCCTCCTCTTCCAGATTCGCCCACGTGGCGAGCCGTACCGGCCATGTTCCCGGCTGCCACCGCCAGGACGACGAACGTCTCCCGCATCGCGCGGTGCAGGGCGGAGCGGTCGCCGGGGAGAGCGCTCCGCGGCCCGGGAGAGCAGTGGCGCTACGGACTGGCGATGGTCGGGATCAGCCGGAAGATGCGGATGTCGCGTGCGGCACGGCTGGCGTAGTGGTCGTAGACCGGAAGGATGCGCAGGAGTTCCGGGCGGATGGCACCGTGCTGGCTCGCGGGGAGCAGGGCGGCTTCGACGGCGCACTGGTGATCCCGGTGAGTGACGGTGCCCCGGGGATGGTGGAGCAGGTTGGTGCTCCAGGCCGGGTGACGCGGACGGCCGAAGTTGGTTGCGGCGATCAGCCAGCTGCCGTCCGCGTACTTGTGGGCGCACAAGGGAGTGGTGTGCGATCGGCCGGTGCGGTGGCCGGTAGTGGTCAGGAGCACGGTGGGCAGCAGAAGACGGCTCGGCAGCAGCCGGCCGCCGGTGAGGCGATGGGCGGCCGCATCCAGCTGGGGGAGGTGCAGACCGGGGGCCAGTGCGAGGAAGGGGCGCGTGCGGATCGCCCGTGCGACCCACGGGTGGATCATGTCGGATGCTTCCTGTCGTTCGGGACGAGTCGGCAGCACCAGCAGGTGTCGCCCGAGGAGGGCCGGCGGGTGTGACCAGCCGGCTTCTCTGGCTGTTTCATGGTCCTGTCGAATGGTCGGGCTTGTGTGGCGCGGGCGAGGCAGCGGGGTAGACGACGCCGGTCAGCCGCTTCGACAGCCGCCAGAGCCCATCGGCGGCTGCTACAGATGCCGTCGATGGTGCGGCTCGGACGTGTACGGCCGGTCCCGACAGCTCGAGGTATCCACCGGGCCCGAAGAAGTCACTTCCCTGCGCAGCAGGGTCGGTGGACGCTCTCAGCAGGGGCAGGGCGGCCTCGGTGGGACTGTGCCAGCGGCGCTGCAGATGCTCCAGCAGGCGGGCCTCGGTGTGGCGGCCTGCTTCCCGCAGGGCGCGTGAGCCAAGGCTGGTGTGCACGAGACCCGGGTGAGCGGACACGGCCGTCAGCGGTGCTCGGGCAGCGCGGGCCCAGGTGTCCAGGCCGTGTGTGAAGAGCAGGTTGGCGGCTTTGGAGGCGAAGTAGGCGCCCCATCGGTGGTATCGGGCCGGCCGGTGGGGTGTCACAGGATCGAGTCGGCCGAGCCAGTGCAGGACCGAGGAAACCGTGACGACCCGGGGTGCGGGCGCGGCCAGCAGAGCAGGCATCAGGTGGCCGGTGAGGGCGTAGTGACCGAGGTGGTTGACCGCGAAATGCGCCTCGAACCCGCTGGACGTGCAGGTCGGTGGCAGAGCCGCAACGCCCGCGTTGTTGACCAGGAGGTCGACGCGGCCGGCCGTCAGTTCCCCGATACGGCCCGCTGCGGCACGGACGTCATCGAGGTCGGCGAGATCCACCGGCACCGCAGATACGCGCCCCCGGAGGCACAGACTGCGGGCGGCGGACCCGGTTTCATCCGCGCCGCGTGCGACGAGCACCACATGCGCTTCTCGCGCGGCAAGTTGCTCGGCGAGAGCGAGTCCCACACCCGAGCTGGCGCCGGTGACGACTGCTGTCAGACCGGTGAGCAGCGGCACGTCGGGGTACCCCCACCCCGACGGGTGGGTTCCCCTGCGCAGCCAGGGCAGCGGTGCGCGGCAGCGCGGTGAGGCGGGAAGAAACGGCATGACTGGCACCTGGATGACCGGTGGGGGAACGGCGGGCTCCCCGCTCAACGCTCCCGATCGGGCCAGGGACACGGCTTCCTGGGGAAGGGCATGCTTGCGTACCCGGCGCCAGTACCTCCCTCAAGGAGGCGTGCGGCAGGAGTCCGCGCGCACAGCCACCTCGCGCCCGGCGCGCGTACGCGCGTGCCGGAGAGCGTTGCGGCCCGCCGCGATACACCCGGTTCCGGCAGTGCGCTTTCAGGTGAACGGTGACGATCAGCCGTAGCGCGGCAGCAGGAAACCCGTTGGAAAGTCCGGAGAACTGATCAGGCAGCTGGAAGGAATCCCGTGCCACGGCTGGGAGAAGACGCGCCGGTCGGTGCGGACGAGGGCGCCGATGTCCGGGCGGCCTACCGCGCCTGCCGAAGGATTGTGCGCGAGGCGCACTCGGCGGAGTACACGCTCCTGCAACTGATGCCACCCCAGACCCGGTCGGCGTGCTGGGCGCTGTACGCGGCCTTCCACACCGCTGACGGCCTGATCGACACCACTGAGGGGACCCCGGCCCAGCGGTCCGAGCACCTTGCCGCCTGGACGGCGGCCCTGCGCACCGAGGCGGATCACGGACGCAGCCGTGACCCGGTGCGTCGGGCACTCGTGGACACGGTTTGGCGGTGGGGTATCGACCTGGACGACCTTGCGGAGTCGCTGTCCGCCCTTGCCGCGGACGCGGACGGCACCGCCCCGGCGACGTGGCACGAATGGCGTGCACGGGTGAAGTCCCAGAACACCGGCTGGGTGGGACAGTTCCTCCGGCTCCTGGAGCGCTGCGGCGTCCGCGTTCCGGTGGATCTCGGGCAGCTCGCCGCGGTCTCCGGCCTCCTCGACGGCCTGTACCTGACCGACACCCTCGCCGACCTGGCCGACGACGTGAACCGCGGCACCCTGACCCTGCCGACGGAAGTTCTCGACCGCTTCCCCGGTGCCGGCAGTGACCTGGCGGCCCGGCATTTCAGCCCCAGTGTCCAGGCGCTGGTCACCCACCTCCTGCAACGGGCCCGTCAGAGCCTCGCTGAGGGCCATGACGAGCTGCGCCACCATCTGCACCCAGGTGCCGACATCCTGCTCCAGTCCATCGTCGCCTTGTTCCGCGCCCGCCTGGACGTGGCCGAGAAAAGCGGCCCTGCCATCCTGCAACGCCCCTGCGAGCCCGATCGGCTGACGCGATGGCGCATCATGGCCCCCGCGCGTCTGAAGGCGTTCCTGCTGTGGCGCCTGGTCCCGCTCCATACGCCGCCGGCTGCCCGTCCCCAGGCAGGAGTGCCTCAGCAGCGCACACCCGGGTCCCATCAGCCACGGTCCGCCACGGTCACCGTGCCGGCGGTGCCCGTGCCCGCTCATCCCAGCGGGGCGTGCCCACCGGCCATCGACCCCGATCGCCTGCCCCACCATGTGGCGGTCATCATGGACGGCAACGGCCGGTGGGCGACCAGCCGCGGTGTGCCGCGCACGGCGGGCCACACGGCCGGCGTCCGTGCGCTTCGCGACATGGCCATGGGAGCACTGGAGATCGGACTGGCCCACTTGTCCCTCTACACGTTCTCCACCGAGAACTGGAACCGTTCCGCCGACGAGGTCTTTCACATTTTCCGCGTACTCGGCGACGAGCTGGAGGACGGCTGGATCCTGCGGCACGACATCCGGCTGCGCTGGATCGGCGACGGGCAGCGAGTCCCCTGCGACCTGGCCGCCAGGATTCGCGACCAAGAGGCGGCCACCCGTCACCGCACCGGACTGACGCTCAACCTCTGTCTGGACTACGGCGGCCGCGCCGAACTCGCACGGGCGGGCAGCGCCATCGCACGCGCCGCACGAACCGGTGACCTCACCCACGGTGACATGACCGAGCGGGACTTCGCGCGTTACCTCCCCTACCCTGAAATGCCCGACGTCGACCTGCTGTGGCGCACCGGCGGCGAGCAGCGGCTGTCCAACCTCCTGCCCTGGCACGCCAGTTATGCCGAACTGCACTTCACCTCCGAGCTCTGGCCGCAGGTGGACCGCCGCGATCTCTGGCAGGTGGTCAGCGACCACACTCACCGTCACCGCCGCTACGGCGCAGCCCCCTCGCCCGACGCGCCACCCGCCGCCCGCACCGAGACCGCGATCACATAGCAAGAGACACGACGCGGCTGCGCAGGGCCTTCGCGACGCGCCGTCGCCCGTCGTCTCCCGGCCCACGCAGCGGCCCCGGAGTCCGCACCACGACTGCAGCACGCGGCATCCCGAACGAGCGGTGCATGAGGAGGCGACCGCTCCCCCGCGAGGAGACGGTGCGGATCAGACCTCTGTCTCCTTCACACAGCTGCGGACCGTCTGCTCGGGCAGCCGCCGGTGAGAGTGGCCGGCCTTGAGGGACAAGGTGTTGCGTGTACGTCGCTGGAAGGCGAGGAAACCGATCAGGGCGACAGCGGTGAACCACAGGAGCTGGACGGCAAGATAGCGGGGCAGCGCGGTGTCGGAGAACCCAGCGGCGGTGCTGGCCTGCACGGCGCCGTATGAAGGCAAAAAGCGCACGACGCTGCTGTCGGACCCGGAGCTGGTGACGGGGTTCTGCAGACACACGTCGATCACACTGATCATGACGATGGTGAACATGCCCTCGACCTCCCGGCGCAACAGGGAGCCAAGAGCGACCCCGACGGCGCCATAGGTCAAGGCGGCGCAGAACAGCCCTGCAGCCAGGAGAAACGGCTGCCGCGGCGCGCACAAGTACTGCGTGACAGCGGCGGCGTAGATGGCGACGGCGCCCGACGCCAGGACAAGAGCACTGATCTTGGCAAGGACAAGGTGGCCGCGCGAATACCCCGCCATAGCCAGACGACGGTCGAAATGACCGCCGGAGAAAGCGGCCGCGAACATCATGAACCCGATGATGAGCGTGACGGCGTTGAGAGCGCCGGTGATCTCGGTCAGCTGGTTACCGGCGGGCCTCAGAAGCTGCCCGGTGGCCCGCAGACGGAACTCGACCCGCGCACTGGGTACCGACAGGTAAGCAAGGACCGTCCACACGGGGATGTACCCGGCGACCAGCACCATGGCAAACCGGTTATGAAGGTGTCCGATCACCGTATACCGGGTGGCGGTGACCAACAGCCGGCCATGCCGCCTCATGCCGACACCCTTGGCTGCTGGTGCAGCAGGCCGCCGTCCAGCCGCCACAGCTCGTCCAAGCTCTCGGTGTCGTAGGCGAGGTGGGAGACCACCAGGACGGAGCGTCCGCTCTCCCGCAGGAACGCGGCCAGGTCCCAGAAGCGTTGGTAGGTGTCCCAGTCGAAGCCCTGGTAGGGCTCGTCCAGAAGCAGCACCTGCGGGTCGTGCATCAGCGCCAGCGTGAGATTCAGTTTCTGCCGGGTGCCGCCGCTGAGGGTGCCGGCGAGCTCGTCGGCGTACTCGTGAAAGTGGAGCCTCTCCATCACTTCCTCGGCCCTGCGCAGATCCTTGAGGCCATAGGCAGTCTCGAAGAACCGCAGGTGCTGACGGACTGTGAGGGCATCGTTGAGGACGGCTGCCTGGGGGCAGTACCCGAACCTGCCGCTGTGGCGGATCGTGCCCCTCACGGGCCGCAGCTCTCCTGAGAGAATCTTCAACAGGGTGGTCTTGCCCGCCCCGTTCTCCCCGACGATGCCGGCCAGCACACCAGAACGCAGCTGCAGACTCACACCGCGCAGCACCACCCGCCGACGGTAGGCGTGGTGCACACCGCAGACTTCCATCACAGCCCCTTCGAACCTCTAGCCGATCTTCATGCCTAACGACCTTCCTGGAGGCGGGGTACGGCATCGGTGAGAGGTCAGCGGCGAGCATCCGCGCCTCACCGGCGCCCGGTCGGGGCAGACCGGACCGACAATGCACGCGCTTATGCCGACGCCGAGGCCGATGAGCCCGTACGTGACGATGGGGGGAGCAGGCGACCTGGCGCTCCTGCCTCGCGTTGGCGGGGTGCGCCGCTCCTGATGGCAGCCGCGGTCGCCGTCTGCGCCACCGCGTGTATGAACCTGTTCTGGCGGACTGTTCAGCCCGCCGTGTTCGCCGCTGGGATGTTCACCGGCACCCTGATCTACGGCCGCATCGGCATCGTGTCAGCGGCCGTGGTGCGCAGCGAGCTGACCGGAGAGTTCCTGACCATCCTGATTCGAAAACCGCTCCGGTGTCCTGAAAGCTGGGCTCGCAGCATCCACGTGACCAGCCCTGTCCGGCCTCGTTGAGGGAGGGGGTGCTCATCCATCCACGCCGGAAAGATCGTCATGGCAGGAGCTTCGGGATGACCAAGCGGTCCGCAGAAGCGGCAAAAGACGGAATGACGGCGGAGGCGACAAACGTGACAGGGAGCTGCAGCTTCCTCGCCCCCACCCCCGCCGATCTCATCCTGCGGGACGTCGAACGGCACGCAGAGCACCCGGACGCGCTGTCCAACACCGGAGTGATGCTGCACCTGACCGGTGCCGTGCCCGACCTGGCCGAGCTGCGCCAGCACGTCGCCGCGCGGCTGGCAGACCTTCCCTGTCTGACGCACGTCCTGGACAGGAGCGGGCCGACGCCACGATGGAAGTCCGCCGCCCCGGAAATGGACCACCACGTCAAGGCACGGCACGTCGACGCGGGACCGGAACCTCTCGACGCCGCAATGCGGCGCCTCCTACGGGAACCTTGGCCCGAAGCAGTTCCCACCTGGCGTCTGATCCTGCTCCACGGGCATGTCCCCGACGGATTCGTCCTGTTGTACCTCACCCATCACGCACTGCAGGACGGCGGCAGCATCCTCGCGGTGCTCGAGGCCCTGTTCGGGCCGCCGATGGGCTCCGAGCAGTCCACAGCGGTGGCGCGAGGAGTCCCCCATGCACACCGGCTTCGGCCGGGCCAGGTCCTGCGAAGCACCATGATGCTGCTGCGGCGCGCCGGCAAACACCACCGGTGGAGTTCACCGGCACACCCGCTGTCCAGTCGCCGCCACCTCATGTTGACCCACGCACCCGCGGCGTGGCTGCGGACAACGGCACGCGCCGGCGACGCCAGTACCAACGACGTCAACCTCACGGCCCTAGCCGACGCGGTCGCGGAGTGGGCGCGAGCCGCATGGCCCCGCGCTGCCGACCTCCCCATCCCCGTCATGGTCCCCATCAACCTCCGCACAGCCGAAGAAGTGACGGCCCCCGGCAATCGCCTGTTCCTGGCCCGCATCGACCTCCCAGGCGGCACCATGCCACCCCTCCAACGACTGGCACACACACGCACGCTCACCCACCAACTGAAGTCGACGGAGCACAAGGCAGTACTCCGCGCGATGCTCACTCGGCTCCCGATGTGGCCGTTTCAGCGTCTGGTGGCACTGATGACCGCCCCTGGCCGGCTCACGCTCGGCGCCTCCTACGTCGTCGTGCGTCACCGCCTGCGCTACGGCGACGCGGAGGTGAACCGCCTCGATCCCTTGGTCGTTTGCCCGCCAGGCGCGCCCATGACGGTTGCCGTGCTCGTCTACGGAAACGAGGCGAGTGCGTGTTTCCGCATCGACGAAGCTCTCCCAGGAGCAGAAAGCCTCCCCGCACGCTGGCTGCAGGCCCTCGAAGACATGGCCACCGCGGCCCAGCCGGCGGACTGACGCTCCGGCCTCTGCCGTACGGGAGATGGTCCACGGCGCGCAGCACATCATCTGGCGCCGCATCCACGCACGGCATCCTCCCGGTCCCTGACCCCGAACCTGGCCTTCGAACGGTTCAGCTGTCCAGAGTCAGCCTCCAGTTGGTCCCGGACCGGCCGATGTCCCGGTCGAGAAGCGCGGTCAGGGTCGTGCCGCCACGGTCGGGCGCTCGAAGCTGATGTACAGAGCTGGTGTTGATGTCCGCTAGTGGTGCCATCGGTGCTGCGACTGCTGGAGACGCGGGGGAAGAAATTCCGCGAGGAGGTCGCGCGGCTGCGCAAGGAGGCCGAGCGGGTGCAGGCGGCGCCGGCCGCGGCGGAGAGCGCGCTGGCGCGGTGGGCCGGGACGTGGGCGACGGAGGCCCGAGGTGCTGGCCGGGACTCCCGCGCCGGCCACCAAAGATCGACAAGCAGCCTTACTGGGAAGGCGCGTATCGGGCGTGAGACCCCGGCGTCGTGGACCGGCCCTCGACTGCCGCCTAGCGAAGTTCGCCGTCCCACTGCGCGTCCACGTCCGCAGGGCCCTATGCTCTTGGGGACCGACGGTAAAGACGAGCTGGGAGGGGCATGCCTGGTGAGTCCAGCAGGGCGGGGAACGTCAGTGTTGAAGTCGGGGGTCAAGCGGCTCATGGGACGTGCGGGATTCGACATCGTGCGTGCCAACAACAACCGAGGTGGAGTGGACGACTTCATCCCGTTCGAGGCAACGATGCAGGCTGCACGGGCGGCCGGTCTGTCGGTCGGTGACTACATCGACGAGGTCATGAACGGGACGCCTGGCGCCACCCAGTTCACCATCGATGAACTACGCGCTCTCGGCGTCTTCGCTGCCAACCCGGACACGGTGCTGGAGATCGGGCCCGGGTCCGGACGGTACCTGGAGAAGACGCTGAAGGAGTGTTCACCAGGCCGCTACGAGATCTACGAGACGGCGGCGCCATGGTCCGACTACCTAGTGGACACATTCGGCGTGGTCGCCCAACCGACCGCAGGATGCAGTCTCGCCTCGACACCCGATGGCAGCATCGACCTCCTTCAGGCCCACAAGGTCTTCAACACCGTGACCTTCCTCTACGCCTCCCGCTACTTCTTCGAGATGGCACGTGTCATGCGACCTGGTGGCCGGATCGTCTTCGACGTAATGACAGAGACCTGCCTGGACCCGGCCACGGTGCGTGCCTGGGCGACGCAGGGTGGTGCGGGACACGGTTCCTACCCAGCCGCCATGCCTCGCCGGACATGCGTGGACCTCTTCGCGACCCTCGGTTGCAGCCTGGAGGGCAGCTTCCTGGCCCCCATGGGCGTCGCCTCCACTGAGGTGCTTGTCTTCGGAAAGAGGGCTTGACCCTTGGCTTGACTCTGTCGGGGATCTTGGAGTTTCCCGGTGCGGCAGCATGGTCAACGGGCATGCTCGGGTGGTTCCGATGGCCGATGCAGCTGTTGAGATGCCCGTTGTCCCTCCGTCCACGTTCCGGTGAGCAGGTCCCGCCTCTGACTGCGCAGCTCACGCGGGCGAGCAACCCGGGTGGCACGACGGCGATATGAGTGAGAGACCGCCTCAACGGGCTGTGGCACGACGAGGACTTCGCCGACTGGTACCCGCGTGACGGGCGTCCAGGTCTCTCGCCTGCGCAACTGGCTACCGTCTGTGTGCTGCAGTTCCTGCTCGGTCTGTCGGACCGGCAGGCCGCTGAGGCGGTCCGCTGCCGTATCGACTTCAAGTACGCGATGGCCATGGAGCTGGATGACCCCGGGTTCCACCACAGCGTGCTGGCCGATTTCCGCGATCGTCTCGCCGAAGGCGACCGTGCTGACCGCCTCCTCGACCTCGCGCTGGCCCGCCTCAAGGAGGCCGGCCTGGTGCACGAGCGCACAACCCAGCGCACCGACTCCACCCATGTCCTGGCCGCGGTGCGTGACCCGACCCGCCTGGAGCTGATCACCGAGGCGGTCCGCGCCGCACCGGAAGAAGTCGCCGGCACCTCCCCTCACCTGCTGGACGAGCTGGTCGATGAGGACTGGGGGCGCCGCTGCGGCCGACCGGTCCGCCTGGGCAAGAACCCCACCAAGCCCAGGACCAGGATCCTTGCCACCGGAAACGACGCCGTCCGGCTCCTGGAATACCTCTACCGGCACGGAGCAGACTGCACATCCGGCCCTCGTATCCAGGCCCTGCGCCAGATCATGGTGCAGAACTACCACCGTGACGCCGCAGGACACCTGCGCCGGCGCACCGCCGAGAAGGAAGGCGGGCCCGGGCTGCCGCCCTCGTCCCGGGCGGTCGTCTCTCCCTACGACACCTCGGCCCGCTACGCACGGCACGGACACATCATCAGCTGGAAGGGGTTCTCCGCTCACCTGACCGAGACCTGTGCTCCCGACGGCCCCAACGTGATCACGGACGTGGCCAACACCGCGGCCCCCACCCACGACAGCCAGGTCCTGCCCGGCATCCACACCCGCCTGTCACGCCGCGGACTGCTGCCCGCCGAGCACCTGGTCGACGCCGGCTGCACCTCCCTGCCCCACCTGGAACAAGCCAGCCTTGAACACCAGGTCACCGTCTCCGGACCACTGCGGAGCAACCCCACCCGGCAACACCGCCGGGACGAGGGCTTCGCCCGGGACGACTTCCACATCGACTACGACCGCCAGCAGGTCACCTGCCCCCAGGGCCAGGTCAGCCAGGGCTGGCACGGCCCGCACCCAGTGCACCACCTCCCGCGAAAGCACCCGCACCGTGGGCTTTCCCCCACGAGAACTCCGCGACCTGCAACTTCGCGTCCGCGCCGAGCAACAGACACCCGAGTGGAAGACCTGCTACGCGGTCCGCTCCGGAGTGGAGGGCACGGTCAACGAGTTCGCCCACGGATACGGCATGCGGCGCTGCCGCTACCGCTACCGCGGACAGGGAAAGGCCCACATCCAGCACGTCCTGACGGCCATCGCCGTCAACATCGAGCGCCTCAGCGGACTGCCTCCAACCGAACAAGCCCCACGCCCCGCCGACCGACTGCCTTCCAGAGCTACCTCGACCAGCGCGAGATACCCCGGCCGAAGTCCTGGCGAACCCTGGGCAGCTGACCTCGACGGCCCAAGATCCCCGACAGAGTCAAGCTAGTGCGCCCGGGCCTCAGGAGTGCGCAAGGAGTCCGCGTTCCAGGGCGACGACGACGGCGCGAGTGCGGTCGCTGACGTCGAGTTTCGCGAAGACCCGCAGCAGATGCGTCTTCACCGTGGCCTCCCCGATGACCAGGCGGCGGCCGATCTCGGCGTTGGACAGGCCGTCGGCGACGGCGTGCAGCACGTCCCGCTCGCGGGCGGTGAGCGCGACCGGCTCGGGGCGGCGCATCCGGGCCACCAGGCGCTCCGCGACCTTGGGCGCGAGGACCGTCTCACCGCGCGCCGCCGAGCGGATGGCGTCGGCGAGCTGCTCGCGGGTGGTGTCCTTGAGGAGGTAGCCGATGGCGCCGGCCTCCACGGCTCGTTCGATCTCGACGTCTGTGTCGTACGTGGTGAGGATCAGCACCCGGGTGGCCACCGGCAGGGCGACGATCTCGGTGGTGGCGGCCACGCCGTCGAGTACCGGCATGCGCAGGTCGAGGAGGGCCACATCGGGGGCGAGCCGCTCGACGAGGTCGACGCCCTCGCGGCCGTCGCTCCCTTCGCCGACGATCTCTATCGTGGGCTCGTCGGCCAGCAGGGCGATGACTCCGGCGCGCATCACGGCGTGGTCGTCGACCACGACCACGCGGATCCGGTCGTACGCGGTGTCGGTCATGGTCAGTCCTGACTGTGCGTGGGAAGGCTGGCGAGGACACGGGTGCCGTCCCCGAGGGAGCTGGTGACGGCGAGTTCGCCGTCGAGTTCGGCCAGCCGTCGGCGCATGCCGTCGAGGCCGAAACCATGGGACTCCTCGACGACGAAGCCGCAGCCGTCGTCGGTGATCTCCAGCTCGACACCGCCCGGGAGTTCGGTGAGTACGACGCCGACGGTGGAGGCGCCCGAGTGTTTGCGCACGTTGGCAAGGGACTCCTGTGTGCAGCGCAACAGGGCGACGCGGGTGCGCTGGTCCAGGTCGATGTCGGGCAGTTCGGCGGTGACGGTGAGGCCGGTGTCCTGGACGAAACGGTCCAGGGTTCTGCGCAGGGTGGTGGCCAGCGAGCCGGGTGCGACGCCGCTCTCGGGGGTGGAGCCGACGAGCACCCGGGCCTCGGCCAGGTTCTCGCGCGCGGTCTGCTCGATGGAGGTGAGCTGCTCGGCGCAGCGTACGGGGTCGGTGAAGGTGGCGGCGCGGGCGGCCTCCGCGAGCACCACGATGGAGGCGAAGCCCTGGGCGAGCGTGTCGTGGATCTCCCGGGCGAGCCGTTCGCGCTCCTCGGCCGCGCCCTGCCGCTGGTGTGCGGCGGCCAGCTCCTCCTGGGTGACGACGAGTTCCGCGGTCAGTCGCTCCTGGCGCTCGTTGCTCTGGCCGACGAAGCGGTGCAGCCACAGCCCTAGCCCCACCCCGGCGGCGTAGGCGACCACGGTGAACACGACGTTCCCGGTGAGGAACTGGGGGCTCCAGCCCTGGCCGACCGTGCTGCCGAACACGGTGAGGGCCGCGGCAGCCCCGCTGAGTGTGATCGCGTCCCGCGGGGCGCGGGTGAAGAGCCAGAACTGCGGCAGGGACACCACGTAGAAGGCGGCCCCGCCGTCCAGGAGGTAGGCCGTCGCGCCCAGGACGAGCGCGAGGACGGCGAGGTAGGTACGGGGACGCAGGACGGGGTTGTCCGGTCGGGTGAGAACGACGGTGTGGCACAGCGCGATCAGGGCGAGCAGGCCGAGCAGCCGGTACCTCCGGGTCGGCGACGCGTCGAGCACGGCGACGGCCGGGGGCAGCAGACCGAACAGGATCCAGCCTGCTGAGTTCCAGCGGCGGATACGGTCCTGGGTGAGCCGGTCACCCGGCTGCTGCTGCCACTGACTCACGCTGATTCACCTCGTTCGTAAGGGAGTTGAGGGGCCGGCGGTCGAGTCGATCAGCCTACCGATTCCAGGGGGCGGGGGGCCTGTTCGGTGGTGCGGTGGGCATGGCGCACTCCGCGGGAGGGCCACCAGTTGGCCTCGCCGAGCAGGAGCATGAGGGACGGCAGGACCAGCATGCGGATGACGAAGGCATCCAGGAGGACGGCGACCGCGAGGCTGAAGCCGATCTGCTTCATCTCGATCAGGTGCAGGGCCGCGAAGCTGGCGAAGACCGTGACCATGACCGCGGCGGCGCTGGTCACCACGCCCGCCGAGCTGCCGATGCCGTCGATCACGGCCTTGCGGGTCGGAACTCCGCGCAGGGCGGCCTCCCGGATCCGGCTGATCACGAAGACCTGGTAGTCCATCGACAGGCCGAACAGGATCACGAAGAGGAACAGCGGGACGCGGGAGCCGATCGAACCGGTGGAGGTGAAGTCGACGAGGCCTTCGGCCCAGGTGTGCTGGAAGACCATGACGAGGATGCCGAGCGAGGCGGCGGCGGAGAGGAGGTTGAGGACGATGCCGACCAGACCGAGGACCAGGGAGCGGAACGCCCAGACGGTCATGGCGAAGGTCACCAGGAGCAGCGCCCCGATGATGAGCGGCAGCTTCTGTTCCTGGTGGGTCGGGTAGTCGGTGTAGCGGGCCACGTCACCGGTCACCGCGGTCTCGGCACCCTTCACCTGGCCGACGGTCTCCGGGAGGTACGTGTCGCGGATGTCCTTGAGTGAGGACTGGGCCTTGTCGCTGCTGACGTAGTGCGGGACCTGTAGCTGGAGCATGCTGATCCGTTTGTCGGGCGACGTGGTCAGCTGGGAGGTGCCGCTCAGGCGCGGGTCGTCCTTGACGTCGGCGGCGAGTTCGCGCAGGGCGGCGGTCACCTCGGGCGAGCGGTCGGCTTCGGCGCGGACGACGACCTGGTGCATGGACTTCAGTTCCGGGTAGGCCGCGTTCAGCCGGTCGTAGACCTGCATGGCGACGATGGAGCGGGAGTGTGTCTCGCGGCCCATGTCGGTGAGCTTGAGGCCGAGGACCGGGGCGGCGAGGGCGAGCAGTCCGACGACGGTGACGGTGAGGGTGGCGATGGGGTGTTTGGAGACGGGGCGCAGCACCGCGGCGGTCAGGCGGCCGGGGCCGGTCTTGTGCGTCTTCTGCTTCTTCGGCGCGAGCCCGCGGGCCGCCCGGCGCTCGGCACGGCGCTCGGCGCGCATGCCCAGTTTGGCCAGGAGGGCGGGCAGCACGGTCAGGGAACTGACGACGGCGACGAGGGTGACGAGGATCGCGCCGGTGGCGATGGACGAGAAGATGACGTCGTCGGCGAGGTAGAGGGTGGCGCTGGAGACGGCGACCGCGAGGCCGGAGACGACAACGGCCCGGCCGGACGTGGCGGCCGCGAGTTCGACGACGGCCTGCGGGCTGAGCCTGCCGCCGGCGCGGGCTCGTTCCTCACGTTCGCGCTTGAGGTAGAAGAGCGTGTAGTCGACGCCGACCGCGAGGCCGATGAGCAGGATGACGTTGGTGCTGATGCCATTGTCGGGGAAGACGTGCGAGGCCACCATCGTCAGGCCGACGGCCGCGGCGATCGAGGACAGGGCGAGCAGCAGCGGTACGAGGGCCATCGCCACAGAACTGAAGACCAGCAGCAGGGTGATGAGGGTGACCGGCAGGGCGATCATCTCGGTGCGCGCGAGGTCGTCGCCGCGCAGCTTGTCGACGCCCTTGCTGATGGAAGGCGATCCGGTCTCCTCGACGCTCAGCCCGGGGTTGGCCTTCTGTACGGCCGCGGTCTGCTCGAGCAGCGGGTCGACGTGTTCCTTGCCCTCCAGCTCCGGGCCCTTCATGGTGACGGTGACCCGCACCGCCGTGTTGCCCGCGCCGCGCACCGGGTCGGTGACGGAGAGCACCTCGGGCAGCTTGGCCATCCGGGCGGCGACGTCGGCGGCGGCCAAGTCGGCCGCGGCGATGTCGAGCTTTCCTGTGCTCGGCTTCGCGGTGATCAGGACGTGTTCGACGGAGCGCTGCTGTAACCCGCCCTCCGCGGCGATCGCCTCGCCGCGTCCCGCCTCTCCGATGCGGAAGTCCTCGGTGGTCGCTGCGTTGGTGCCGACGGAGATGCCGATACCGAGGCACAGGACGACGAACACGAACCAGCCGACGATGCCCCGCCAGGGGCGGGCGGCGCTCCAACGAGCCATGCGTACGGGAAGATTCTTCATGTCGTCCATGCTCTTCGCCGGGGGTGCGGTGCCGACAGCAGCGACCGGTTGAACTTGAGGTCCACCGACTGGTGGACCCCCGACCGGCTCAATGGAAGCTGAGGATGTGGAAGACCGTCACGTTTGTCTGGGCAGGTGACGTCTGCCGGGGAGTCATGTGAACGACGCGGCTCCTTTGCCCTGGTCTTTCATCATCTGATGGAGGCTGGTGCGGGCGGCGGTGAGCTCGTCTTCGAGCTCGGTCACCCGGCGTGCGAGGCCGTCGGCCTCGGCGGTCTCGGTGCCGAGGAGTGCTTCCAACCCGGCTTTGTCCTGGTTGAGTTCATGGACCCGGATGGTGAGATCGGCGGTGCCGATCTGGTCGAGCCGCTGGCCGAGGTGGAGGCGCGCGTTGTGCTGGAGCCGGTCGCGTTCGGTGCGGAGTTTGCGGATCTCCTCGCGGGCCAGTTCGAGATCGAGCGGAGGCTGGTCGTGCCGGCCGGGTTGTCCCGCTTGGAGTGGCGGGGTGCGGCCTGTCCGCTGATGGCGGCCTCAACGTGTTCGCGCACGCCGTCGGCATAGGTAAGCCACGAAGAGACGCCGACGGGTGCGAGCGACGGCTGCGTGTGTGATCTTCTCGCCGCTCTGCTGAAGCGACCGGATCGCTTCACGGACGCGGGCAGGGCGGGATCAGCTCGTTGTAGTCACCCTCCGGTACCGAGAGCTGCTGCGACGACGCCACGGCCGCACACCTCATCCAGACGCACAGCAGCCCCAGCTCCATGTCCCAGCATGGACGACTACGCCTGCTGGTTGGCGAGGCCGAGGTACTTGCCCAGGTTCCGCTGCCACTCCTCGACGCCCAGTTCGGCGATGAGCTTGCCGACTCCGGGCAGCCGCTCCTGGAACCCGGGCCCGGTCAGAGAGTTCAGGAATTCCCCATAGGCCGCGTGGAGGTCGGCGTCCGGCGGCAGGGTCGCCCGGTTGATCTGGGCCTTGGCGGCGCCCAGCACGGTCTTGTCGAAGGACGCGAGCCGTGCAGCCATGCCCTCGACGAAGCTGTCCAGCTCGGCGTCCGGCAGGGCGCGGGTGATCCAGCCGTAGCGCTCGGCCAGATCGGCATCGTAGTCGTCGCTGCCGAGGATGGCTTCCAGCGCTCGGTCGCGACCGATCAGCCGAGGCAGCCGTTCACTGCCGCCACCGCCGGGCAGCAGGCCGCTGGCGACCTCCGGCTGGCCGAACAGTGCCTGCTCGCGGCTGGCGTAGCGCAGATCGCAGGCAAGCGCCAACTCGTTCCCGCCACCCCGGGTTCGTCCACGGATGGCCGCGATGCTGATGAACGGGGCCTTCGTCAACCGCGTCAGGACGTCGACGGCGGGCGGCACCTCACCCTCGGCCGGCGGCTCGGCAACGTCGCCGGCGGCGGCGATGTCGAAGTGGTTGATGAAGTAGTCGGGTGTGCTGCTGGTGAAGATGGCGACGCGGACCTCCGGGTCTTCGCTCATCTCCGCGATGACCTCCCGCAGCCGGGCGAAGGTCTCCGGGACCAACAGGTTCACCGGCGGGTTCGAGAATGTGATCTTGCGGATCCGGGGGGTCGGGCTCTCGACGCTGATCGTGCTGGGCTGCGTCATCGTGTACTCCTTAAGAGTGGTACGCCACGGGGGCGTGGCGGCATGGTGGTCCGGCGGTCAGGGCGGCTGTCGGTCCGGTCGCACCTTGCGGACCTGACCGCCGAGGGGTCGGGCGGGATGAGTGCGTGCAACGCACCGGTGGGCGGCGCCCGCGACAAGCAATCCGGGGGTTCTGTCGCTGCGTCCAGGCTTTGCCTCGGTATAGCCGAGTGTGGCGGTGAGTGCGGGCACGACACCCCGGCGGCAGCGCACCCGCCTGGATCACGCGGGATGCGTCTGCCTCCGCCGACCGCTCCGGCAGGCCCGGGTCCGGCCTGCGGATTCTCGCGCCGCTGGTCAAGCAGGCGAAATCGGCGACGATCCGCCGGCGGGACTGTCTTCCGTTTCGGCCACGGGGCGTAGAGGACTCCATGGCCTGGGCAGTGCGCCTGTCACATTCGTGGGTTCCGATGAACTGGCCGATCATCACCGACCAGGCGTCAGCGACTACACCGAAGCCCCGCAGGTGTTACTCGTCGAGGAACTGAATGGCGTGCTTCAGGAACCGCTCGGGATACTGGAACTGCGCTCCGTGCCCGGCATCGGGGTAGATCAGCAGTTGAGCGTTGGGGATGTTCTGGGCGAGGTGCCAGGAGTTGATCGAGGCGACCATCACGTCGTTCTCGCCGTTGAGGACCAGCGTCGGCTGGGTGATCGCGTTCAGGTGGGCGTAGGGATTCTCGCCCGGCAGCGGTTCCCCGTAGACCATGACCGCTTCGATCTGCGCCTGTGTGACTTCGGGCGAGCTCGGCGGGTCCTGGTCGGCACGCTGGTGACGGCGCTCCCAGAAGGCCCGGCCCGCTGCCCGCGCGGCTTCCGAGCGGCCGAAGAAGAGGAAGAGGAAGTCCTCCACGACGGGGACCGGACGCGGTGCGACCTCAAGCACCTTGGGGTCCATCGTCGGGTCCAGGCCTCGGGGGCCGGTGCCGAGCAGGAGGAGCTTGCGCACCAGCTTGGGGTGGCGCAGCGTGACCTCCTGTGCCTGGTAACCGCCGATCGAGAAGCCGAGCAGATCGACCTGCTCCAGCCCCAGCGCCTGGATGACCGCGGCGATGTCGTCGGCCATGTCCTCCATCCGGTTACGCGGCTTGCCGGATGACGAGGCGATGCCGCGCCCGTTGAGCAGGATGACCTCTCGGTCTTCGGCCAGGCCGTCGGTGAGCAGGGGGTCCCAGTGGTCCATTCCGCCGCGGAGGTGCTGGACCAGGAGGATCGGCACGCCGGAGGGCTTGCCCCAGCGGCGGTAGGCGAACCGGTCGCCGTCGACCTCGATGTACCGAGTCGGTGCGGTCACATGCGTGTCACTCATGGCCTGAGCCTTTCTGGAGGGGGTGAGTACCGGAGGTGAGTATTACGATGACGATCGTCATCTAAAAAGTCAAGGCTTTTGATGTCGATCGACATCTATGTATGCTTGGCCGTGAGACGCGAGTGGAGCGTCGACCGAGGACAGGGCGGCTGGACATGCGGGTCACCAAGGCACAGGCGGAGCAGAACCGTGCGCACATCGTCGCGACGGCCGGCAGGCTGTTCCGCGAGCGCGGCTACGACGGTGTCGGCGTGGCGGACCTGATGGCAGCCGCCGGGTTCACCCATGGCGGGTTCTACAAGCACTTCGGCTCCAAGGCCGACCTGATGGCCGAGGCGTCCGAGAACGGGCTCTCACAGACCGCGGCACAGGCAGAGGGCCGGCACGCCACCGAGTTCGTCGAGCGCTACGTCACGCGGGAGCATCGCGACGGGCGCGGTGACGGCTGCACCATCGCCGCCCTCAGCGGCGACGCCGCACGTCAACCGGGGGACATCCAGAAGGAGTTCGGGGCAGGGATCGAGAACCTGCTGACGGCTCTCCAGCTCGCCTCCCAAGGGGACACGCCCGGGGATGCGGACGGGCGCGCGGCCCGCACCACGATGATCGACATGCTCGCCCATTCGGTCGGCGCGATCGTGTTGTCGCGGGCATGTCCAGACGGTTCTCCGCTGGCGGACGAAATCCTCGATGTCTGCCGCAAGGAAATTCTCGCGTCACTGGCACACGGCAACAGCGACCAGTCGGCGGCAAGGAACCCAGAAGCCTGACCGCAGCCGATCGACGCAAGCCCACGACGGGTGGCGCCGCCAGATGGCGGAACATGGCCAGGAGCTCATGGATGAGGCACTTTCCAGACCCCGCCGTGTACGAGCGGCCATCGAGTACGTCGAGGACCTGCGCTCCCAAGTGCTCGATGACCTCGGCGAGAGTGCGCAGCCGGATGCCCGGCGCGACGGTGCAGCCCCGTTGCGCCAGCAGCGGCCTCACCTCGCCGATGGCGCGCGTAATGGTGGAGCGGTCCACACCGAACCAGCAGGCCAGCACGTCATGAGTGGTGCCATGACGCAGATTCACCAGTGTGGCCAGGAGAGGGTCGACGAAGACGACTTGTGCTTCGCTCCGGCTCCCACGCCCGCCGTCGCGGCCGAGATGCGAGCCGAGCCTGATGCTGCTCGTGCCACAACTGCTGCATCTCGGCGATGAGTTCAGCAATCACATCCGGCGACAGCCCGGTGACCCGGTACTCCTCCACCATCAGCTCACGCGCCCCCGAACCGCCCGCCCCTGAGTGACCTCCACGTCCTGACGCTCCGAGCTCAGAAATGACAAACAGGCACTCAGCTTGTTCTTTATCTACCGTCCGCGTCATAGGGAGGGGATGGACGGTTCCAGACGGCGTCTGACCGGCTGACAACCTTCTGAAGCTCGCGGGCACTTCGGGGTGATATTGCCTGCATCACGGTGTCGAGCAGGGCTCGGGCTTCGAGGGGGTTGCCGCAGCAGTACCAGTGCGCGTTGCCCCACTCGTAGTCGTGCCACAGATCCCGCTCGGGCTGGTGGACGTATTTCTTCCACAGACCCACAGCTGTGCTGACATCGCCTGGCTGCAGATAGTTGCGGGTGTGCTCGAGACGGGCGATCTCGGACAGTGCACGCGATGACAGGCCGTCGATGACTGGCCTTGCACCCGTTGTCAGGTGGCTGCCGGGGGCGCCGGCACGGATCTGTCCTTGCCGTCTACGCGGCATGGACCTTTCGGTTCGTCGTCATGCGGTACATGGTGCCACGGTCTCGAATGGCGTCTCGAACGGATTCGCTCGCATGGGGATTCGCCGGACGTGGGGGCGGCCTTCGTCTGATCATGTGCTCCGACCAAGGTGCACGTGACCACGACGAAGGCCGTGAGGGTGAGTCTGCTGCCTGATGCTGTCCGAAGGGAAGCGTTCGCGGAAGCGTCACGCTTCCGGGGCGAGCCGCGGTGAAGTAGCCGGCCTTGGTGGAAACCTGCACGGTCGGGTGGGCGGCCAGGGCCGGGGCCAGGAGGGTCTGCGCCTGGCCGGTGGCGTAGTCGGGGGCGGTGTCGATCCACCGCGCGCCGGAGGCGGCCGCACGGACGGCCGCCTCCGGGATCGCCCGGCACCGGTAGGTCCCCGGAGCGAGCTGTGCCGTCACAGCAGGCTCCCCACCGTCGCGGCCTGCCCGGCAACCAGCTCCTGAACCAGCCCGGCGACGCCCTCCAGGGCAAGGCCGGCCGCGTCTGCGAGCATGGCCAAGTCCACGGTGCGGCCGTCGACCACCGGGCGCAGCACCGCTTCCGCTGCCGGGGCGAACTCGAACGTGCTCCCGGCGGCGGAGAGCGTCACCGCGTCCTCGCCGACGTCCAGCACGGCGCGGGCGGTCGTCAGCCGCACCCGCAGGCCGCCGTCGACCGGGATGCCGTCGATGTACGGCAGGCTCGGCACCATCCGGCCGACGGCTGGCCGTCCATCGCTGCCCGGTAGCGGGTGAGCAACGTCGGGTCGTCCAGCAGTTCGGCGAGCCGCTTACGCATCCCGTCCACGGCATCGGCCTGGACGTCCGGTGCGGCGAGCAGCGGCAGGTCGCGCCGCCGGTCCTCGTGCGTGAGCAGCTGCTCGGACACCCACGCCATCAGGTCCGTCGAGCGGGTGCCCTGGTCTGCGGAGACCGCGTGCCACACGCCGCGCGGCACGTACAGCACGTCGCCGGGATGGAGGACCAGTTCGGCGACGGGCTCCATGGGCGCCTCGCCGGGGTCCTCGATGTCGCGGTAGAGCGGGCTCGGGTAGCGCTGGCGGCGCCGGTCCGGGTCGTCGACGCGGTACCCGGTCCAGACGGGCGGTGCCGGGCGTCCGATGGCGTCAGATGCGATCGGCAGGGGAGGCACCGTCCTGGGTGGCGGTCCAGGAGGCGAGCAGGCGCAGGGCTTCTTCGGAGGGTGAGCCGGGTTCGGCGGTGTAGATGAGGAGGGTGAGGCCGGGTTCGTCGTCCACGGCCGAGCCGTGCCAGGTGAGGGTGAGTTCGCCGACGAGGGGGTGGTGGAAGCGTTTGACGCCGGTGCCGTGACGGCGGACGTTGTGGGCGCCCCAGCGGGTGCGGAAGGCGTCGCTGCGGGTGGACAGCTCACCCACCAGGTCGTGGAGGCCTTTGTCGTGGGGGTTGCGGCCGGCCTCGGTGCGCAGGACGTCCACGGTCATGTCGGCGATGTGCTCCCAGTCCGGGTAGAAGCGGCGGGCCGCCGGGTCGAGGAACTGGAAGCGGGCCATGTTGGGCGGCTGGGTGTCGCTGTCGTAGAGGTCGGTGAAGAAGGCGCGGCCAAGCTGGTTGGCGGCGAGCAGGTCCTGGCGGCCGTTGGTGACGAGCGCGGGTCCGGCGGTGACGACGTCCAGCGTCCACTGCAGGCTCTTGGGCAAGGCCCGCTGCCGGCCGGAACGTGACCGGGGGCGAGCGAGTGTGTCGGAGCCCTCCTGAGCCTGGGCCAGGTGGAGCAGGTGGGCCCGTTCGGCGTCGTCGAGCTGAAGCGCGCGGGCGACCGATTCGAGCGCCGCGGGTGAGACGCCGGCGAGGTTGCCGCGTTCCAGCTTGGCGTAGTACTCGACGCTGACGTCGGCCGGCGCGGCGACCTCGCTCCTGCGCAGTCCGGGCACGCGGCGCCGGCTCCCGACCGGCAGCCCCGCCCGCTCCGGGGTGATCCTGGCGCGCCGCGAGGTGAGGAACTCGCGGACTTCATCACGGTTGTCCACACCCCGACCGTACGCCGCCCGCCAGGCCGAAGCGATGTACTGCCAGTACACCCCTCATCAGTACCTGGTTGCCCGCGCGCTGTGCCGGTTACCTGAACGGCGTGGCACTCAGCCGTCCGACGCGGCCGGTCCCCCGTACGCAAGGAGCAGCCCTCATGCTGATCCGGACCCAGTGGCCGCCCGGCCGGGATCCCCAGCCGTGCAAGGCAGGCGGCCACCTGCCTCGATGGACGGTGGGTCCGTGCGAGAAGTCCGGTCCAATGACTCGGACACACATCAACGCGAGAAAGATCGAGGACAACATGAGCGATCCGTCTGTCCGCCCCGCAGAGGCGAGCGGTACCTTCTCCATCGGCGGCGACCTGCCGGTACACCGGCTCGGCTACGGCGCCATGCAGCTCACCGGCAAAGGCGTGTGGGGTGAGCCCGCCGACCGCGACGAGGCGATCAGGGTGCTGCGCCGTGCTGTCGAGCTCGGCGTCACACTCATCGACACCGCCGACGCGTACGGGCCGCACGTCAACGAGACGCTGATCGCCGAGGCGCTCCACCCGTACGCCGACGACCTGCTGATCGCGACGAAGGGCGCCAACACCCGCCCCGGGCCCGACCAGTGGGTGCCCGACGGCCGCCCCGAGTACCTGCGGCAGTGCGTGGAAGGAAGCCTGCAGCGTCTGAAGCTGGAGCGCATCGACCTCTACCAGCTGCACCGGGTCGACCCGAACGTGCCGCTGGCCGAGCAGGTCGGTGCGCTCGCCGAGCTGCGGGATCAGGGCAAGATCCGGTATGTCGGCCTGTCCGAGGTGACGGTCGAGCAGCTGGTGGAGGCGCAGCAGTACGTCCCGATCATGTCGGTGCAGAACCTCTTCAACCTGGCCGAGCGCGGCTCCGAGGCGGTGCTGGAGCACTGCGAGCGGGAGGGCATCGCGTTCATCCCGTGGTTCCCGCTGGCGACCGGGCAGTTGGCGCAGCCGGGTGGCATCCTCGCGGAGGCCGCCGCCCGCCACGAGGCCACTCCCGCACAGTTGGCGCTCGCCTGGCTGCTGCACCGTTCCCCGGTGATCCTGCCGATCCCCGGCACTTCCAAGGTCGCCCACCTGGAGGACAACGTCGCCGCGGCGGCCATCTCGCTGACCGACGACGAGGTCGCGCAGCTGAGCGCCCTCGGCTGACCGTGAACGGGGCGTCCGGCATGCGCTGAAGCGGCGGGGCGCCCCGTCAGCCGGTGGCGGCTCCGCACAGCGGGACTGTCTGTACGGGCCGTACCCGCCTACAGAACGGCCCGGGATCATCACAAACCGGACGACGATCGTTGGCGTCGCCATGTCCAAGAAGCCGGCCAAGCGGGAGATGGCGGCGTGGCGATGGAATGGTCAGCTGGCTCACCGTCAATGTTTCCAGCGCCAGGCGCACGGTGCGCTCGATGTCCGGCGGTCAGAGCCAGGCCGTGGCTGTCGCCTGGGGTTCAACTCGTCATCATGGACGAGCCCACGGCCGCTCTGGGGCTGCGGGAGCGCACCGAGGTCGAGGAGGTTCTCCTCGGCCTGTGTGCCGAGCTGCGCTCTACCGATCAGCCACCGTTGCCGCCGAGCTGTGATCGGCGGGCGAGTCAATTCCCGTACACATGCGAGGAGTTCTGTGAGCATCCCATCCCCCACCCCCGCCAAGCCCGTGGTGGCCCTGCGCCCCACCCCGCAGCGCACGGACCGCATTTTCACCCCCGCCACCCTGGAGTCGCTCCGCGACCGCTTCACCGTGGTGGACCTGGAGAAGGATCCCTCCGAAGAAGCACTTGAGGAGGTTCTGCCCGACGCCTTCGCGATCATCGGACAGCCAGACCTGCCGGCCGGACGGCTCGCCCGCGCGGGCAGGTTGCGGGCGCTGCTGAACGTCGAAGGCAACTTCTTCCCCAACGTCGACTACCCGACCTGCTTCGAGCGCGGAATCCACGTCCTGGGCTGCGGACCCGCCTACGCACAGGCCGTCGCCGAGTACTCCCTCGGACTCGCCCTCGACCTCGCCCGGGGCATCAGCCGCGAGGACCGCGCCTTCCGCGCCGGACAGGAGCGGTACGTCTCCGACGGCAACGCCGACGCCGTCCTGCTGCAAGGCTCCGACGTGGGCCTGGTCGGCTTCGGCAACCTCGGCCGCAGCCTCAACCGGCTCCTCGCCCCCTTCCGGCCCACCATCCGCGTGTACGACCCCTGGCTACCGCCCGGCGTCCTGCACGAACACGGTGTGCTTCCCGCCTCACTGGACGAGACCCTGTCCCGCAGCCGCTTCGTGTTCGTGCTGGCCACCGTCACGGACGACAGCCGCCACCTGATCGGAGAACGCGAACTCGAATTGCTACCGGACGGCGCCCGCCTCGTCCTGGTCAGCCGCGCCCCGGTCGTCGACTACCCGGCACTCCTCGCCCACGTCGCGCGCGGACGCCTGCTCGCGGGCATCGACGTATGGCCGGACGAACCGGTCGCCGCCGACGACCCGGCCCGCGCTCTCGAGGGTCTCGTGCTCTCCGCCCACCGCGCGGGCGGCATCCCGGAGGCCTTCCAGACCATCGGCGACATGGTCCTCGACGACCTGACACTCCTCGCCCAGGGGCTTCCACCTGTCCGTATGCAGACCGCCGCCCGTGAACTGGTCGGCCGCTACCGCAACCGCCCCGTGACCTGAAGAGACGATCCATGACCACACAGCCCCACCCAGCCACCGCGCTCGACATCCCCTGCCAGGGCCTGCTCTTCGACAACGACGGTGTCCTGGTCGACTCCGACCACGGTGTCGACCAGGCCTGGAGCCAATGGGCACGCGACCGCGACCTGCAGCCGGAGCAGGTGACCGCCATGGTGCACGGCCGCCGTTCAGCCGACACCGTCGCACTCCTGGTGACCGACCCGAAGGAGCGACCGGCCGCACTCGCCGCGATCGACCGCCTGGAGGTCGAGGCCGCGGCCACCACCACCGCGCTCCCCGGCGCCCTCGACTTCCTCGCAAGCCTGCCGCGCGAGCGGTGGGCGGTGGTGACCTCCGGCGTCACCGCCCTGGCCCGGGCCCGCCTCACGGCGGCGGGACTGCCCACCCCACCCGTACTCATCACCGCGGACGACGTCAGCCACGGCAAACCAGCCCCCGACGGCTACCGCACGGCGGCCAAGAAGCTGGGCTTCTCCCCCGCGCGGACTGTTGTCTTCGAGGACAGCACCGCGGGGGCGAAGGCCGGAGCCGCAGCGGGCGCAACCGTCATCGGAGTCGGCCAGCGCGCACTGGCCACCGACGCCACCATCGTCATCCGCGACCTGCGCGGCCTGACCTGGCACGACGGCGTACTCCATCTCACCGCCGCGGACCTGCTGCGGTCCTGACCACGCCCTACGCATCCGACCAGGGCAGTCGCCTGGGCCGCCGTACCTGAACGGCACGTCTGCTGTCTGCCGAGCCTCATGGCTGCCTCCGGTTGATGACGTCGGCATATCTGAGTACGCCGTGGCCGGGGCGCAGTGCGCGCCGTGGCCCTCGTCATCCCGTCGGGCGGGGCGGCGACTTCGGGAGCCGTTCCACCGGGCGGCCCAACGGGTCCAGCCGCGTCTCGGACAGGCCTGGGTCAGGTGGTCTGCTGCCGCACCGGACAGCCGACGGTCCACAAGTCGCCGGGGGTGCGGACGGGCCTGCTCCGCCCCCCCAGCGGCCCATGGGCTCCGGGTAGCGGTCGCGGCGCCGGTCCGGGTCGTCGACGCCGATCTCGTACCAGGGCTCGCCGCGCTTCAGCCGGGGCAGGGTTTTCACCCAGACCGCGATGGCGATGCCCTGGACCTCGGCGGTGAGCGCCTGGCGGCGGTTGTCGAGCAGGTGCTCCGGCTTGCCTGCCAGGACGACGTGCAGCCGCGGGAAGGCCTGGGATCGGGTGTAGCGGTGGCGCTTCCAGAAGGGGAACGTGCGGCCGTTGGTGCCGCGGGCTCCCTCCCAGACGCGGTGCCCGGCGTAGCGCTCGTAGTCCCAGACCTCACGTGCGAGGCGGGCCTGGGACATGGTGCCGTTGTCGAGCTCGAAGAGGCGCACCTCGCTGGCCTTGGTCGGCACGACAAGCACGGCGTCGGTGTTGAAACTCAGGCCGGTCTCCTTGATGGCGTGGTTCACCTCCACCTGCCAGTCGGTCAGATACTCACGGCCGCCGTCGAGGACCGTGTCGGTGTAGGCGAGGATCGTGTCCGTCACCGCGACGCCGTGCGGTCCGAACCCGGCAGGAACGGCCTTCGCGCCGGTGCCGGCCTTCGGGCGGGGCGGCAGCTCGTTGCCGTCGGCCAGAGCCTTCTGCCCTGCCGGGGTCAGGTTCCAGATCTGATGCTTGCCCACCTTGCCGTTCGTCTCTGCCAGCCCCAGCTCCGCCAGTTCCTTCATCGCCCTGCGCACATACGACCGGCCGTCCCGGTCCTCCGCCGTGATCACCTGAGCCATCTGCCGGGCCGTGGCCAGCAGCCGCAGCGCATCGGCCCGCACCCTCCCGGCCGTGGGAGTGGACTTTTTCCCCTTCGCCGACGTCTCAGGGGAAGGGAGAGAGGTGTCGGCTTGCCGGGAGGCCCCCTGGCGGACGGTGTGAACTGCGGTGATGGGAACGACGTTGGAATCGTTCGCGGCACTGGACGCGGCACTGCTTCCCGGGTCGCCCGACGGACGCTCAGCACCCCTTGTCCAGGTGGGGCGCGGCTCCTGTTCGGGCTGCCGGGCACTGCCGGTGTACGTCATG
The DNA here is from genome assembly GCF_041435215.1 of Streptomyces sp. NBC_01314. Taxonomy (NCBI): domain Bacteria; kingdom Bacillati; phylum Actinomycetota; class Actinomycetes; order Kitasatosporales; family Streptomycetaceae; genus Streptomyces; species Streptomyces sp. NBC_01314. The sequence continues at coordinate 528,778 of NZ_CP108394.1, forward strand.
AGAAGACTCCTCACGCAGATGGCGCGGGACTCCGGACAGAATCCCGCCGTCACTTGCTAGAGGTGTCGAAAAAGCCGACCGTGTGACACTCCACCAGGTGCCGATACCGAGCCGTGATCGTCACGGACGGCAGGACGGTGTCCTCTGAGCTGAACCTGGACCGATTGTCAGAGAAGTTGGACCTGATCTTGATGGACCGCGATCCATCCACAGGTAGTGGGGATCGCCTCGCAGCCGTTCTGGCTGCACTGGCACGACGGCACCCGTTGACGTGGGCACGTGTCGACGATCAAGCGTCATTCCCCAGGTTCTCACCAGGGTCCGAGGAAGGTGATCTAGGTCTGGTTCGTGACCGATGTTGCTGGCTGGGTTGGCCAGTATGTCCCTGCCGCCGGTTATCCTGCCAGCGCGAGGAGTGATGTCGTTGCTGATGGGATGCTGTTCTGCCAGTAGTGCCGTTGCGGAGGACATGGCGGCCGCAACGGTGGTGTTGTTCCTTCTGCGGTCGCCCTAGAGAGCCGCAGGCGCGGCCCCCGGCACTGCAATCCGGGGATCGCCCTGCGCCACATCCCTCGCCACCTCGCGGGCGGTTCTGGCGAAGGCCTCCACCGCGCCGGTGGCGTGTCCGGCCCGCCACACCAGGCCGTAGCCGGTCGGCCCCGCGTCCGCGAAGGGGACGTAGGCAACACCGGGGCGGGTGTAGTACGTCGCCGTGTGCGCGGGTGCGAGCAGTGCGCCCTTGCCGCCGGCGACCAGCATCAACGCCTCCTGCATATTGGTAATGCCGGGGCCGCGGGCGATCGGCCGACCGCTCGGTGTGTGGGCGGGGACGTGGTGGGCGAGCCAGTAGTCGGGTACGTTGCCGACGATTGTGAGCAGCGGTACGTCGGCCAGATCCTCAAGGGACACCGAGTCCCGAGTGGCGAGTGGATGCGCCGAGGTGATCGCGAGGATGCGCTCCTCTGCGAGGAGTGTCGGGCCCTCGCCCAGATCCTCCTCACGCACCGGGAGCTCTGTGATCTGGATGTCGAACTCGCCCTCGCGTAGCGGCCCGTACGGATCGGCGAGTGGGACCTCACATATCTCCACGGCGAGCCTGGGGTGGCTGACGCGCAGTGCCTCCGTCGTCTTCATGACGATCTCGCCGGTCAGCGGGTTCGAGAAGCCGACATGCAGCACGGTGTCGATGCCGCGCGCGGTGGTGGCGGCCCGCTCCAGGGCGGCTTCGATCGCGCGGTGGTGCGGTTCGAGATCGGCGCGCAGCTGCCGGCCGAGCGAGGTGAGGGCGACGCGGCGGCTGGTACGAATGAACAGCGGGGCGCCGACGCGGCGTTCAAGTCGCTGCACGAGCTGGCTCACCCGGGCCCGGGACAGCCGCATCCGGTCGGCCGTGCGGCCGAAGTGCAGCTCCTCGGCGAGGAGGAGAAAGCACTCCAGTTCATCGCGTTCCATCGGCGTTCCCCAGGTCAATCGGATCGGTAAGCCTGGCTGAACGAACGTTGCGATCTTCACCGTTGTTCCCCCAAGGCGTCCTGACTGATGGTGATCGAGCCGACAGCATCCCTACACCATCAAGGAACTGACATGAGTCCACAGAAAGCAGCGGCTGCGAGCGCACGCGACTGGGGCGTCCTGCTCGTCCTGTGCGGCGCGATCTTCCTGGAGGGCATCGATGTGGCCATGCTCAATGTGGCCCTGCCATCCATCCGTGCCGACCTCGGTTTGTCCACCGGCTCCCTGCAGTGGGTCATGAGTGCGTACGTTCTCGGATACGGCGGCTTCATGCTGGTCGGCGGACGCGCCGCCGACCTCTTCGGGCGCCGCCGGATGTTCGTCTTCTGGCTCTCGGTCTTCCTGCTCTTCTCCGGCCTGGGCGGATTCGCCACGGAAGGCTGGATGCTGATCGTCGCCCGGTTCGTCACGGGAGTCGCCGCCGCCTTCATGACCCCGGCCGGCCTGTCCATCATCACCACCAGCTTCGAAGAGGGCCCACAGCGCAACAAGGCCCTGCTCTTCTACTCCGGCACCGCGGCCGGCGGCTTCTCGATCGGCCTGGTCGTCGGCGGGCTGCTCACCTCGATCGGCTGGCGCTGGGTGTTCTTCGCCCCGGTCGTGCTCTCCGCGCTGATCCTGCTCGCGGCGCTCGCCTTCGTGCCCAAGCCGTCGCGTCCCGACCGCACCGGACAGAGTGTCGACCTGGTCGGCGGCATCACCATCACCGCCGCCGTCGTACTGCTCGTCCTCGGCGTGGAGCGCGCCACCCACACCAGCCTCGCCTGGACCCTCGGCACACTCGGCGCGGGCCTCGCCTTCCTTGCCGCGTTCATCGCCACAGAACGCCGCTCAGGATCCCCGCTGGTCCGCCTCGGCATCTTCCGCAGTGGCGCCCTGGTCCGCGCCAACCTCGTCGGACTGCTCTTCGCAGCGGGCTTCTTCGGCTTCCAGTTCCTGGTCGTCCTCTACCTCCAGGAGCTGCGCGACTGGTCGACCCTTCAGACCAGCTTCGCGATGATCGTCATCGGCGTCGACGCGATCCTCTCCCCGCTCCTCACCCCAAAGCTGGTGAACCGCTTCGGCAACGCCCGGGTGATCTTCGGCGGGCTGCTTCTGGCCTCGCTGTCGTACGCCCTGTTCCTGCCGGTCGGCGCCGACTGGACGTACCTGGCGATGTTTCCCAGCCTGATCACCCTCGGTATCGCCTTCTCCCTCGCCTACGGCCCGCTCACCATCGTCGCCACCGAGGGCGTCAAGGAAGAGGAGCAGGGCTTGGCCGGCGCACTGCTCTACACCTCCTTCCAGTTCGGCGCCGCGCTCGGCCTCTCCACGGTCACCGCCGTCAATGTCTCGGCCACCGCATCGACGTCACCCGGCGCGCTGCTCGACGGCTACCAGGCGGCCCTGTGGGTCCCCCTCGCCGCGGCCCTGCTCGCCACGCTGATCAGCGCCTTCGGACTGCGCACCGGGCCGACGGCCACCGTGGTCGCAGCTGGCGAACCCGCAGACCGTACCGCTGACGAACTCCCCGCCTCGCACTGATCCATCACCGGCAAGGAGCGCCCCCATGCCCACCACAGTCTGAGAATTCTCCGACCTGCAAGACACCTTCCTCGGCTACGTGCGTGACATCAAGTCGCCCGACAGGCGGCCTGATCAACCACCAGCCGACCCGCCGGCACACCCCGACCTCAATCGCGGACCAAGCGGGAGTGTCATGAATTAGGTGTGATCCTTCCCGAAGGAGTCATCTGATGAATGCGACGACAGGTCACCTGATTGAGGCCGTAGACCGCGTGTCGCTTGCCGTGGCCGACGGCAGTGTCCAGGGTGCCGACGTGAAGTCGATGCCGGTGTCTGAGAACGGTCTGTCCAGCGAATTGCTGGAGGAGCTGGCCGCGCTCGCGGCCGAGAAGGTCCATGGCGGCGAAGGGCTGCGGCTGATGGGCGAGGGCGGGCTGCTGCCCGAACTGGCCCAGCATCTGATGCAGGCCGCCCTGGAGGCCGAGATGGACGAGCACCTCGCCGCCGAGGCCGGCCGGGTCGGCGGGCGCGGGTCCCGCTCGGGCGGCAACATGCGCAACGGCTACCGGGCCAAGAAGGTCATGACGGAGGTCGGCGCCGTGACGGTGCAGGTCCCCAGAGACAGGCTGGGCACCTTCCGGCCCCGGCTGCTGCCCGTGCACGCCCGCCGCACCGGCGCGCTGGACGACCTGGTGCTCTCACTGACCGCGAAGGGCCTGACCTCCGGCGAGATCGTCTCCCACCTCGCCCAGACGTACGGGATGACGACCACGAAGGAGACCATCTCCACGATCACCGACAAGGCCCTGGAATCGATGGCGGAATGGCGCACCCGCCCGCTCGATCCGGTCTACCCTGTCGTCTTCATCGACGCCGTGCACGTCAAGATCAGGGACGGTCACGTCGCCAACCGGCCGGTCTACGTGGCCGTCGCGGTCACCGCGGACGGCTACCGCGAGATCCTCGGACTGTGGGCCGGCAACGGCGGCGAGGGCGCCAAGTACTGGCAGACCATCCTGACCGAGATCAAGAACAGAGGCGTCCGCGACGTGCTCATGCTGGTCTGCGACGGGCTGAGCGCCCTGCCCGACGCGGTGAACACCGTCTGGCCCCAGACCGTCGTGCAGACCTGCGTGGTCCACCTCATCCGCGCCAGCCTGCGCTACGCATCGCGCCGCGACTGGGCCGAGGTCGCCCGCGACCTCAAGCCCGTCTACACCGCCGTCAACGAGGAAGAGGCCCGGCAACGGCTCGCGGACTTCGACGCCACGTGGGGCAAGCGCTACCCCTCGATCGCCGGCACCTGGCAGCGGGCCTGGAGCGAGTTCGTACCCTTCCTCGGCCTGCCCGACGCCATCCGCCAGGTCGTCTACACCACCAACGCCATCGAGTCCCTCAACGCCCGCTACCGGCGCGCGGCCCAGGCCTGCGGGCACTTCCCCAACGAGCAGGCCGCCCTCAAACGCCTCTACCTCGCCACCCTCGCCCTCGACCCCACCGGCCGCGGCCGCCAGCGCTGGAACAACCGCTGGAAGTCCGCCCTCAACGAGTTCGACGTCCTCTTCGACGGCCGCCTTACCGCCGGACGAGTGTAGGCCGAACAGCCCACCCACCAACTCGTAGGCCAAACAGACGAATCACACCTAATTCCTGATAGACCCGACCAAGCCGTAGTCGGGCGCCTGGTGAGGGCTGGGTCCCTTGTTGACTGATCCTTGTCCCTTCCGGCCGCCGGGAAGGGCAAGATCGGCTGAACCGACGGATGCAGAGCGGAGGACTTGAGCATGAGTGGGAGGAGATGGTGGTGGACGCGGTTCTACGCCGTCGCAGCACTGCTTGCCGTGGCGGCGGTCCTGTACGCGTGGGGTGTGGATCGCGTCGACGACATGGGCAAGGTGATCGGTGTGGTCGCCGCGCTGTTCGGCCTGCCACCGCTCGTTGTCACCGCCTTCCGGCTCCAGCAGGGCGCAACGGGTGCCGGTGAGTCACTGGAAGTCACGGCTGACGCCCTGGCGGAAGCGATACGGCACCAGTGGGAGGCGGAGGCAGAGGTGTGGCGGCTGAACTACCCGTACCCGCTGCCGGTTGCCTGGTCCGCGGCCGACCCTGAAGTAATGGTGGATTGGAACGTGTTGTGCGAGGCTGCGAGACACGTTGCCGGCGGCCCCTCGAACGGAACCGATCGATGGGCCGCCGGACCGGAGGGGCTCAGCGGCTCCGGCAATGACATCCACGAGGTCTTCTTCCACCGTGTCCCCACACGACGCCTGGTTGTCCTGGGCGAGCCGGGCTCCGGCAAGACCATGCTGTTGGTCCGGCTGCTCCTGGCTCTGCTCGACCCTCCACACCGCGAACCCGGCGGTGCCGTACCTGTTCTGTTCGCCTTGGCGTCCTTCGATCCCCAGAGGCAAGATCTGCACACCTGGATGACCAGTCAGCTGATCCAGGACTATCCAGCGCTCGGTGCCCTCGCTCCCGGCGCTGGCATCGCACCCGGCAGACGGGACCATACGATGGCCCGCGCACTGGTGGAACGCCGCCTCGTTCTACCGCTGTTCGACGGCCTGGACGAAGTGCCCGATGCGCTGCGAAGCCATGTGTTGAACTCGATCAATGAGGTGTTCAATGCCAAGGCCCCACTCGTTCTGACCAGCCGCAGCGCCGAGTACCGTCAGGCCCTCGCCCCCACCGGAGGCGCCATCATCGTGCGGCTGGACGGAGCCGCTGGGATCCGGCTTCACCCTGTAGACGCGGAAACGGCAATCACGTATCTGCGCAGCGATGCCGGGGGGCAGCAAACGGAGGGCGCCGATCGCTGGGCTCGTGTCGCAGATGCACTGCATGACCCGTACTCGCCTGTTGGGCAGGCGCTGAGCACACCGCTCGGGCTCTTCATGGCCCGTGCCATCTATAACCCGCGTCCCGGGGAATCAACCGGCGAGGTTGCGCACCCCCATGACCTTCTGAACGCCGGCATCGGCTCGACGAGGGCTGCCGTGGAGCGTCACTTGTACCGTGCGTTCGTCCCGGCTGCCTACCGCCCCCACCCCTCCCGATCCTCCCGCTGGACCCCACAGCAGGCCGAGCGGTACCTGATCTTCCTGGCGCGTCACATGCAGTACTCCCTGGGCGGCACCACGCATCTGGCTTGGTGGCAGTTGTCGGCGTCTTTCCCCGCTTACCTCCTGATGATCGCGTTCGGCATGAGCAGCCTGCTCACCGGTGCGACCACAGGTCTACTCGCGGGCTTGAGTCTGGGAAGGCCAATGCTGGGAGTCGGCAGTGGTTTGGCAACGGGCGCCCTCATCTGCATCGCTACCGTGGTGGGACTTTTCTTCACGCCTGTGTACGAACAGACGGGACCCAGCTCCGGCATCGGCTGGCTGCCCAACCCCTTCGTCGCCATCGGAGCCGGCGCCGGCTCCGTGGCCGGTATCGCGGTCGGTCTGCCATTCGGACTGGAAAACGGTGTGACCACCGCCATCGGCACCGGCTTGGTCGGAGGGCTTGCAGGTGGGCTGAGCTCCCACATCCCCCATGCCGCCGATCCGGTCAGCCCTGTCGACCTACTGGCCTTGGACCGCCGCGTCTTCCTGGGGCTGTGGCTGGTCTTCGGTCTCGCAGCCGGCTTCGTCATCGGATTCCGCACGCACCCGGGCCTGGGAGCTCTCGCGGGCTTCGCGTTCGGCGCCTTCGTGGCCACGGGCGGAGCACTGTGGTGGCGCTACACCACCGCTCGCCTTCTTTTGGCGGCCCAAGGACGTATCCCATGGCGGCTGATGCACTTCCTGGCCGACGCTCACGAGCGCCGTGGAATCTTGCGCCGCGTCGGCGCCGTCTACCAGTTCCGCCACCTCACGCTGCAGGAGCATCTGGCCCATCGCGACGCCTACCGGTAGTTCGTCAAATCCGGTAGTGGCGCGGGTCCCCAGGGTCGGGCCTGTGGTCGGGTACGCACGCGCCACTCGGATTGCGGAAGGGCGGTCTGGGTGGAAGGCATGGGGCTGTGACGTGGACGCTGCCGGAACCGATGCTCGCCACCTCTGTGCCCGACCCGGTGCTGCTGCCGGGGTGGGCGGGCGAGCCGAAATGGGACGGGTGGCGAGCCTTGGTCTCGGTGGAGGCCGAGCACATCATGATGCGCTCACGGAGGGACACCGACCTGGTCGCTTCGTTCCCGGAGATCGAGACCGGGAGCAGGCAGTTGCCGGACGCGACCGCGCTGGACGGCGTTATGTGACCTGTACGGGTGTCTCAGACCCAAGATGTCTCAGACGGCGCACCCCCTGCAGACGAGACGCGTTCGCCGCCGATGGTTCGGGGAGCCGAAGAAGGAAATAGGCCGCGCTGCCGTCGGCGCGGCACAGATGACCTGCGTGAATGAAGCGGATTCAGCGGACCGCTGGTGCGGTCGTCGGCTCAGCGGTGCGTGACGCCGTGGGCAGCCCCTTCGAGTTCGGTCCCCAGGAAGCATTCCCGCGCGGTTTCCCGCGCCTGGTGCCGGTGGCGAGATGGGCAGCATCAGCACCGAAAGACATCACGGTGCCATCTGGCCATGCCTGGGCTCCGCCGTCTGGGCCCTGCCCACCACCACCAGCTTCGAACATGCGATACCCGCGGCAGGCCGCCCCTTGTTTCCTGGCGGTAGGGGCGCAGGAACGGAGCTCACGGTTTGCCGGCGCGGAGACTATGCGCAGACGTCAGTCGGCGGTTCCGGCTCGTCGTCCGTTCGTGGCCTTTCCCGTACAGCACCCCACGCTTCCCAGACCCTTACCGGATCGCCGGACGCGACCACTTGCCATCGACCGACGACCACCGTATGGTCGTATGAACGTAAGACATACGATCGTACGACCATACGGACGTACTCCAAACCCAAGGGAGCTCGTGATGGCGACAACTCAGCCGGTGGCACTCGTGACAGGTGCGTCCACCGGTATCGGAAAGGCGGCCGCCCTCGCGCTCGCCGCAGCGGGTTTCGAGACGGTGGGAACAAGCCGGAAAACGTCGGGAGCCGACCGTCACGATGGCGTGACGTTCCTCGCCCTCGACGTGGGCAGCGACGATTCGGTCGCCGCCGCGGTCGAGCAGGTGATCGAGAGGTTCGGGCGGATCGACGTCCTGGTCAACAACGCCGGCATCGGCTCCTCGGGCGCCGACGAGGAGAACTCCCTCGCCCAGTCCCAGCGCCTCTTCAACATCAACGTCTTCGGTGTGATGCGCATGACCAAGGCCGTTCTCCCGCACATGCGCGCCCAGGGAAGCGGGCGCATCATCAACGTCTCGTCCGTCCTCGGGTTCCTCCCCGCGCCCTACATGGCCAACTACTCAGCGTCCAAGCACGCCCTCGAGGGGTACACCGAGTCCCTGGACCACGAGATCCGCGAACACGGGGTCCGGGCCCTCATCGTCCAGCCGGGCGGTACCAAATCCTCGTTCGAGGCGAACACCGTCGCACCCGACATGCCCATGCAGATCTACGCGGAGCAGCGGCGCATCGCCGACAAGCTGGCGTTGGCGGTCAACGAGGAAGGCGACGACCCCGCCATCGTCGCGAAGGCGATCGTCGCGGCCGCCACCGACTCCAAGCCGAAGGTGCGGTACACCGCAGGCCGGCAAGCCCGGCTCGTCAGCGCGGCGCACCGCATCCTTCCCGCCGGGGTCTTCGACGGACAGATCCGCAAGATCAACAAGCTCGCCGGCTGAGATCTGCAGACAGTGCACCGCTCCGATATCGGTGGAGGCTTTGGACTGCCCCGAGTTGGGTGGAGTCGAGTAGCCCGTGGACGCCGCCAGGGACGGCATGGTCGGGCGCTGAGCGGCTTCGTGCACATGGCGGCTGACGAGCGGATCGGCGCCCTGTGTCCGATGCTCGCGAAGAACTTTGACCCGGACCACCCCGATCTGTTCGTCGCACACGAGCGGCTGATGGAACTGGTCGGGCAAATGATGCAGCGCGCCCGAGAGGCCGGGCAGTTGCGCCCCGATGTGGAGTCCGGCGATCTGATGGTCGCCGTCAGCCAGCTCACCCGGCCGCTGCCAGGCACCGAGTGCGAGGGCATCGACCGCTGCGTGCACCGTCATCTGCAGATGCTCCTGGACTGCCTGCGGGCACCCGCCCACTCCGTACTGCCCGGATCGGCCGTGACCGTGGAGGACATGCGACGAGCTTGACGGATCCGGTCGGTCAGATCGATACCGATTAGTTCGGCACCCGGCGCTCGGCGCCGGTCAGTAGTCGCAACCAGTAACCACCTCGTACACGCTTTCGGCCGTCGACGATGACGAGCCGTCCCTGCCCCTGCCCCTGTCTCGATGTCCCGACGCCTCGCTGTCTCGATCTTCATCTCCAGCTTTGTCTCTCTGAACTTCTCTCATCGTCTTTCGCCACGAAGTCCCGAAGTGAATATCCCCATGTCTGAAACAGCTCAGGCCACCGCCAAGCGGAGGCCCCGCCGACGCGCAACCGGCTGAGCGCGCCCCCGATCCCCGGCTGCGTCCACGCCGCCCAGCCCGCCCTCCCTCATTCGTCGGACAGCCCGCTGTCCTCGGCGCCCCAAAGCCGCCGGCGCCGGCCTGGCGGCTGTCCAGACCGGCGGACGGCGCGACGTCACGCGGGAACGCCGAGCGGCGGGTGCTCGAGCACGCGGGGCTTGTACTCGACCAGCTGGATGCGGCCGTCGAAGGTGCGGTGCTCGATCATCTCGAGGGCAACGTCCGGATAGCCGTCGTAGATGCGTTCTTCGCCCGTGGCTCCGGTGATCACCGGGAACATCACGACCCGGAAGCGGTCGACGAGTCCGGCTCGTAGCAGGGACCGGCACAGGCTGAGGCTGCCGATCGTGCTGAGGAGCCCCGAGCCACTCGACTTCATGGCGCGGACCGCCTCGACGGCCTCGTCGCGGACAAGAGCGGAGTTGGCCCACGTCAGTGGCTCCTCGAGTGAGGAGGAGAACACCACCTTGGACGCTTGCGTGAGCTCGTCGACGGACGCCTCTTCTTCGGGCCTGAACTCGTCTTGGCCATGGGGGACCTCGCCTGCGGCGAAGCCCGACATCAGGCGGTAGGTGTTCGCTCCCATCAGGTAGGTGGCCTCGGGCTGCTCGCCGAGCCATGCGAGGTACTCCGGGCCCTCGAGGCCCCAGAACCCGGGCCATCCCTCTCCCGATGCGTGGCCGTCGAGGGAGGTGATGAAGTCGACGAGAAGCTCCGACATGGTGGTGTCCTTTCCTGGGGTGTCACGAGCTTGGACCGGCCGGGAGCCACAAACTCATCGGCCGCGCTGTGGAGTAACGAGAAAACCCATGACGCTGCAGCCGATCAGGTCGGCGGAGCGGCACCGCTGCGGAGCCGGAGGCCTACATGATTGCACTATGCACGCAGTCTGGTAATGATCTCCACGCGATTGAGAACGGCGGTTTGAGTTCTGTTAAAGCCCCAGCTCAGCCCCAGCCACGAACGGCCCACCCCGCTCTACTGGGTGATCGGTGAGGCTTCGCTGCCCGACGTCGCGGGTACTTCATCCACTCACCTGCGACGGCGGCGGAGCACTTCCGTGAGTACGGCCCCACTCCGATCGACGGCGAACCGATCGCGCTGGTCTTCGCCAGCGACAGCGGGGGCCATCTGTTCGCGATCGGAGCCAGCGGACAAGTCTGGAAGTCCACCACGGCCTCCTGGTTACTGACCTTGTTGTCGTGTTGTCGTCAGGGTGAGGCCTGTCCCGATGAGGCAGCCGTCAATGACGTTGCTGCGGTATTGGATCTGGCGGAGGCCCTTCCTGAAGGTGTGCATCAAGTGGTCGGGGTCGGTGAAAGCCGTGTTGGCCTGGCTGCTGCGCCGCAGCAGGGACCAGATGCCCTCGACAAGGTTGAGGTGAGGTGCGTAGGCCGGCAGGAAATGGCAGGTGACCCAGTCGTGGGAGTCGATGAACTCCCATAGCCAGCGGTCTTTGTGCACGTTCAGGATGCCCCTGTGTTGCGTCAAGCAGCAGCAGCCGAAGCGCCGGCTGGCGTCCGCTGGATCTGACCATAGATCTCGCGAGCGACGTAGCGTTATGGGCGAAGCTCGGTGCCTTCGCCTCCGACATGGCGGTTCTGGTGCCATAGATCGCCGACGCCCCCTCCAAGACCTCAACTTCGGCCTGACCCTCACCCGCGTCCTGACGTGTTCCACCAAGCGGGGCATCCGGACCAGCCCCACCGTCGCCGTCCTCGGCAAAGCATTCGCCAACATCGAGGGATCGGTACGCTGTCTGGCACCGGAACTCTCCCTCATCGAGGTGTTCAAGGGGGAAATGCAGCACGTCATGCTGTCCTCGGCGGTCGAGACCGTCTCGATGGAACCGATGGCCCGCACCGCCCTGGAACTGATGCTCGGCATCGGCTCGGTGACCGACCAGGTGAACGCCCTCATGCGCAATAGGCACTCCACATCCCCTACGGAGGGTTAAGCCCTCCACGCCGAGCACCACCGGCGGTGTGCCGGTGGTGCTCGGGAAGGAAATACGCGAGCGCCGACTCACGCGGCTTCGACCGGGCGAACCGGTGCAGGAACCGCTCATGCAACTCGCCCAGACCCGCTGCCCACACCCTCACCCCATCACCGAATACCCCCCATGACGCAACGCACTGCGGCTCTGGGGCCAGGCGGTTGGGTTTCTCTCCCGGGGCGAGCCGGCCCCGCCGCCCGGCCGCCGCGTTCTTCGCCGCCGCTTTGCGAGTGGCCTCGCGTAACGCGTCAGGACGCATCACCACCCCCTTGCCGTCGGCCTGGATCACCAGCGGCATGTCCCGGGTACACGGCACGGGGATCTTCGCCGCGTAGAACGCGGCGACGTCCATGGCCGCCTCGACCACGAGCGTGGCCAGCCGCCGCTTGCCCACCACTTTCCCGCAGCGGCGCTCGATCGCGGCGCCGGCGTGGTCGAACGAACCGCGCACCGCCTCCAGCACCGCCAACCGGCGCACCCCGAGCGAGTGCCGGCCCGCGGGCAGGGACAGCGCCGCATCCGCCGGATACTCATTGGACGATCCCGGCCCCCGGTGTGCGACACGCGACACCCGCACCACCCCGAACAGGCTGGCCAGCCAGCGGCAATTGCCCGGCTCCCGCCAAGTCCGCGGTCGGCCGTCCGGGCCCTTCACCAGCCCGGCCTCGCCCGCCCGCACCGCATCCTCCTCCGACCGGGCACGCAGATCGAGGTGGTCCTGCATCAGCTGACGCAGCAGCTCACGGTCCCGCTGTTCGAGCAGAACCTCCAGCTCATCGTGGGCCAGGGCCGCCGCCGGGGCGTCGGCCAGCGCCGAGACAAGGCGTTCGGGGCACTGCGGGAGCAGGAGAACGGATCAGGTTCGTGCAGGGCGTCGTACTGTTCCACGGGGCTCTTCTTCCGGTGGACGCGATGTGGTTGGCACCCTCGAATCTACGGAGAAGAGCCCCTTGGTCACCGCGAGTTGGCCCCGGTCCTGCCCGGCCTGGTACGCGTTGTGCCACGTGTCGCGGCTGGACCTGCTGCTCTCGGCTGAGCTCCTGCAGGCCGTCGGCGAGGCACCGACGTCACCGGTTGCCGACAGTTCACGAGGCATATCCCGTACGCCATGAGCACTCTGAACTACCTTGAGACAAGAAGGTGTTGGGGGAACCGTCCGGTACCGGCGCAGCATCGGTACAGGCATGAAGAACGGCCGTTGACACGGTGTGCGCGACCGTCACGCGGGGCGTTGGAACTGGAAAACGAGCACGCGCCGAACGGGAGGGGATCGTGACGTATGCGAGAGCCCGGTTGGTTTGCGGAGTCGTGATGACGTGCGCGACGCTGCTGGCCGGCTGTACGGACGGCGGCAGCGATCCGGGCGGGGAGACTACGCGGGAGTCGAGCCCGGCCGCCGACCGGAGCGACGGTGACGCGGAGACCGGGTCGTCCACAGGCACGGTCACCGGTGCCGGTGCCTTACCCGCGGCCTCGCCGACCGAACAGGCGGACCCGGCGAAGCAGCCGCAGACCGTGGCCGAGGCGCGGGCGTTCGTCCGGAAGATGATCGCCGATCCGGAGCTGGTCGGGTCGGGGGCGGTGCCGGCGATGCCGTACGAGAGCGACCCGAGCACCTGGGCCGTGCTGGGCGAGGACTGCGCTTGGCAGCGGGAGGGGCTGCCGAAGGACGTACTGGCCACGCTCACCCGGCACTTCGAGGTGCCCGCGAGCGGTGCCGAGGTACCGGTGCGACTGTCGGCCACGGTCACGGTGCACCGGACGGCACTGGACGCCGCCTGGGAGCAGGCCGGGATGCTGGAGGAGGCCGTCGGCTGCCCGGAGCAGACCCTGCGGGCGGGCGAGCGGCTGACCGATCTCTCCTCCGTGGCCGTCGCGTGGGGCGAGAACGCCAACACGTCCACCGACGACTCGCTGTCGGAGACGGGCACGTGCGTCAGCGACACCCGGGGCGGGCCGTACCCCTACTCGTGGACGCAGTGGGTGTTCGGCTCGGTCGTGGTCGCCACGTCCGTGTGCGGAGGGCAGGAGGAGGGCACCTCGAGCGAGCTGGATGTGACGGTCGGGATGTTGCTGCGGGTGCAGGAAGCGATCGGGAGCCCCACCGGGGCCGGTTCGGCCTCACCGGCCCCGGCCACCCCTTCCAGCAGCCCCACCGTCGAGGACAAAAAGGGCGGCGAGTGATGGAGCGCCTGCTCGCCACCGACCCCTCCCGCCTGGGCGGGAACCGGCTGCTGGGGCGCCTGGGCGCCGGCGGCATGGGCGTGGTCTACCTGGCCCGCACCGAGACCGGAGACCTGACCGCGGTGAAGGTGATCCAGCCCGAGTACGCCGGCCGGGCCGAATTCCGGGCCCGTTTCCGCCGCGAGGCGTCATCCGCCGGGCAGGTCGACAGCCCGTGGGTGGTACGGGTGCTCGGCGCCGAAACGGAGGCCGCGGCGCCGTGGCTGGCCACCGCGTTCGTGCCCGGACCCTCGCTGGCCGAGGCGGTCGCGGCCTGCGGACCGCTGCCGGACCGTGCGGTACGGGTGCTGGGCAAGATGCTGGCGCGCGCCCTGACCGCCGTGCACGAGGCGCGCCTGGTCCACCGGGACGTCAAGCCGGGCAACGTCCTGCTCGCTCTCGACGGCCCCCGGCTGATCGACTTCGGCATCGCGCGTCCGACGGCGACCGACGAGATCGAGCTGACCTCGGCAAACATGGTGGTCGGCACCCCCGGCTTCCTCTCTCCCGAGCAGGCACGCGCGCAGCAGGTGGGGACGGCGAGCGACGTCTTCTCGCTGGGGTGCGTGCTGGCGTACGCGGCCACCGGCCGACTGCCGTTCGGCACCGGCGCGGCGGACGCGCTGCTGTACCGCACCGTCAACGACGCGCCCGAGCTGGACGGCGTGGCGGACGCCGGGTTGCGGGCGCTGCTCGGCCGCTGTCTGGCGAAGGAGCCGGAGCGGCGGCCAACGGGCGCCGAGGTGGACGCGGAACTGGTGGAGGACGCCCCGGCCGGCACCGTCGACTGGCTGCCCGACCCGGTGGTACGGATGATCGCGGAACGGTCGGCGGAGATGCTCGCCCTGCCGGGCATCGAGCCTACCGAGGTGCCGCAGGAGTCGCGGAGCCACAGCCGCCGCAGGGTCCTCGCCCTGGGCGGCGGTGCGGCGCTGCTCCTGGCGGGCGGAGGCGCAGCGCTGTGGGCGGCGCTCCGCGATGACGAGGACACCCCGGAGGCACAGACCGCGAACAGCCCCTGGGTCATCGGTCTCCACGCGGATCTGACGGGCTCGCTGGGGGGGACCGGGCGGGCACAGGAGCGGGGGGCACGGCTGGCGGTGGAGCGGTTCAACGCCCGCAGGGCCAGGCCGTTCACCCTCGCCCTGCGGACCGAGGACGACCGAGGGGAGCCGGCCCGCGCGGTCCAGGCGGCGCGGCGGCTGACCGGCGCCGCCGATGTCCTCGCCGTGCTCGGCCCCACCGGCTACGCCTCGACGCAGGCCGCGCTGGAGGTCTACGACGGCGCCGGGATGCCACTGCTGACGGTGTCGGAGCTGTCAACCAGTGCCGCGCAATCGGCCATCGCCGGCACCGCCCCGCGCTCGTACTTCCGGGCCGCGACGCTGTCCGCGTACGGTGCCTTCGCCACCGTCACCGCACTCGGCGCGGCGGGTGTCGGCAAGCTGGGTCTGCTGGGAGACAGGGCGGGCAGGGTGGCCGGTATGGAGTCGGTGATCGTGGCCGGCAGCGCCGCAAGCGGCCTGCTGGAACTGTATCTGCGCGTGGTGCCCGCCCTCGCGGGCACAAGCGCTCTGGGACCCGTCACCGACGACATGCTCGGCCGCGGCGTCGACGGTTTCTACTACATCGGCACACCCGAACGTGCTGCCGCGGTCGCCCGCACCCTCGCGGAGCGGAACTTCACCGGGCCCCGCTACCTCGACACCGCCTCGGCCACCGAGGCCTTCACCTCCCTGGCCGGCCCGGCGGCCGAGGGCTGGCAGGTACATACGTCGTACATCGGACCCGACGCCCCAGCCGTGAGCGACTTCGCCGCCGTCTACCGCAAGCGGTACGACAGCGCGCCGGGCCCGTGGGCAGCTGAGGCGTACGACGTGACGCGCCTGCTCGCCGACCGGCTCACCGCCCTCGCGCCGAAAGGCGGCAGGCGTCCCACCCACGACCGGCTCACCCGGGCCCTCGCCGCGGCCCGGTTCACCGGGGTGGCCGCGACCTACGCCTTCGACGACCAGAAGCGGACGAAGAAACGGCTGCTCCACCAGTTCCGCGTCCAGGACGGCCGGTTCGCCTATGTGGGCGTCCTGGACGTCACCGGATCCTGACGTGGTAGGGGCCGGAGGGGCCGTGGGACCGGAGGATCTGGACTGATGCGGGCGCTGTACGCACAGGACCCCGGCGAGCTGGGCGGGCACCGGCTACTCGCCCGGCTCGGCGCGGGCGGCATGGGCGTGGTCTACCTGGCCCGTACCGCCGACGGGACCCTGGTCGCCCTGAAGGTCATCCGCGCCGAGTACGCCACCGACCGGGCTTTCCGGGAGCGGTTCCGGCGCGAGGCCTGGCTGGCCAGGGAGTTCACCTGCCGCTGGCTGGTGCCGGTCACCGCCGCCGACGCCGAGGCCCGCGAGCCGTGGCTGGCCACCGCGTTCGTGCCAGGGCCCTCCCTGGCCGAGACGGTGGACGGCCACGGCCCGCTGACGCCGTATGCCGTCACCGCGCTCGGCGCCCGGCTGGCGGAGGCGCTGACCGAGGTGCACGAAGCCGGTCTGGTGCACCGGGACGTCAAGCCGGGCAACATCCTGCTCGCGCTCGACGGCCCCCGGCTGATCGACTTCGGCATCGCCCAGTCCCCGGGCCTCACGGCGCTGACCGAACCCGGCGCGATCGTCGGCACCCCCGGCTACCTCGCCCCCGAGCAGGCCCGGACCGGCGGCGAAGCGGCCCCGGCGAGCGACCTGTTCGCCCTGGGCTGTGTGCTGGCGTACGCGGCCACCGGGCAGCGGCCCTTCGGCTTCGGTGACCCGGCCGCCGTGCTGTACCGCACCGTGCACGAGGAACCCGACGTGCCCGGCCTCGACGGGCTGCCGCCCCCGCTGCGTACAGCGATCACCGGCTGCCTGGCCAAGGACCCCGCCGGGCGGCCCACGGCGGCCGAACTCGCCCGCTCCCTACGGGCTGCCGACCAGGAGCCAGGGACGGCGACCGGCCCCGATCACCAGACCGCCCCCGCCCGGCAGTTCACCACCGCCCCCGACCGTCCGGCCGACTGGCTGCCCTCCGCGGTACTACGACTGGTGGCCGACCGCTCCGCCCGCGCGCTGGACCCGCCGCCCCGACAGACCGGACCCGCGGCCCCACAGGAACCCACCGTCGTCGACGCGGGGCGCGCGCCCTCCCGCCGCCGGATCCTCGCCATCGGTGGCTCGGCCGTCGCGGTCCTCGCCGCGGCCGGCACCGGCACCGCGATCCTGCTGACGAACCACCAGGAAACCAAGCAGGGCGGCGCGGCGCAGAATCTGCCCGCCCATGTCATCGGCTTCCAGGGCGCCCTGACGGGTGATCAGAAGAAGGTCGGACTGGCGCAGGAGCGCGGCGCCCGGCTCGCCGTGGCCGCTCACAATGCCCGCAAGGACACCCGCTTCCGGCTCGCCCTCACCTCGTACGACGACCGGGGCGAGGCCGGGCGGGCGACGGACGGGGCCCGCCGTCTGCTCGCCGAGCCTTCCCTGTGCGCGGTGATCGGCCCCACCACCGTCGCCGCCGCCCGCGTGGCGGTCCCCCTGTACGGGGAGGCGTCCACACCGGTCCTGCCCGTCTCGGCCGACTACGACGCTTTGGGGCTGTCCTCAGCCACGGAACGCACCCTCTGCGTGACCACGGCCCCGAGCAGGTACCGGACCACACCGGTGCTCGCCTACCTGACCTGGGTCCGCAAGGTCGAGCGCACCGCCGTCGTCCAGGACCAGGCCGCGGCCGGGATGGCCGAGACCGCCCGCGACCTGCGCGAGACACCGCCCAGTGAAGGCACCTCCACCGTCCACCCGGTGGCGTCCGGTACGGACGACTTCGGCCCGGCCGTCGCCGCCGCGCTGGCCGCGCACCCCGAGGCCATCGTCTACGCGGGCACCTCGCCGACCCGGGCCGCGGCCTGTGCCCGCGCGCTGGCCACCGCGGGTTTCACCGGTCCCCGGGTGACCTTCGAATCCGTCATGCGCCCGGCTTTTCTGGAAGCCGCGGGCGAGGCGGCCGAGGGCTGGGTGTTCGGGGCGCCCTACAGCGAACCGCAGTCGTCGGACAGCAAGGCCGCCAAAGCCTTCACCGCCGCGTACCGCGACCGCTACGGCGCGCCTCCCGCCCGCTGGGCCGCCGAGGCCTACGACGCCGTGGGGCTGATCGTCGCTTCCCTGGACGCCCACGGCGGCGGCGCCGGCATCACCCCCGGGCAGGTCGCGGAGCGCCTCTTCAAACTCACCTACGACGGTGTGGCCAAGCCCATCCGCTTCACCCAGGACATCACCCACGGCCTCACACCCGAGAACACGAGCTTCCTGTACCAGGTCAAGGACGGGAAGTTCCGCTTCCTCGGCCGGTACGACCAGGTGAGCTGACAGGCTTCGTTCCGCGTGCGCACCGCTGGGCAGGTGGTCGATGGCCAGGCTGATCACTGTCCCCTCGACGATGGGGAGCGTGCCGTCGGCCGCGGCCCAGGACGAGCGGTGGGTCAGTCTGGGGTGGAGCCGGTTCCAGGAGCGGGCTCTGGCGGTGCCGTAGAGGCGTGTGTCGGTGACGGTTTCGGTGTCCGGGGTGCCCCAGGTGTCGGGTTGCCCGAAGACGAACTCGTCTCCGTGCCGGGGTGGTCGGCCCTGGGTGTGCGGCAGCCGGGCTGGGGCAGCCCTGCGCAGGACGCGGTCTGATCGCATCCGGGCCAGCACTTGCACGGGCAGGTCCCTCAGGAGGAAGCCGAGGCGGGGTGCGTCGTATCCGGCGTCCGCGACGATGAGGATGTCAGGGTCGCCCGTCTGCCACTGTCCCGCGGCGATCAGTCGCTGAAGCAGATTGCGCAGCTGGCGGGCGGTGACGGTTGCGGTGTCGTCGCCCGGCGCCAGCCGAAGCGCGTCCAGGGGTGCGGTCCATGAGCTTCGGCCGGACTCCAGTGCGCAGATGATCGAGTAGGGCCAGCCGGGGACCGGAATGTGCTGGTCCTTGCCCCGGCCGTAGGTGTGACACAGGATCCGTTCCGGTGAGGTGTGGGCGTCGGGCCGCAGCCAGCAGGTGACATACACGGCCAGGACCAGTCGGCCGTCGGCA
Source organism: Streptomyces sp. NBC_01314 (assembly GCF_041435215.1). NCBI lineage: Bacteria > Bacillati > Actinomycetota > Actinomycetes > Kitasatosporales > Streptomycetaceae > Streptomyces > Streptomyces sp. NBC_01314. The sequence continues at coordinate 547,598 of NZ_CP108394.1, forward strand.
GCTCGCGGCAGTGGCACTTCAGCCAGTGCCCGCTGCAGCCGGCCGGCATCAATGCATCCACGGGCCAGGCCGGCGTAGAGCCCGCCATGGCCCCGGCGGTGTTCCCCCACCAGCGACAGCTCGGCCAGCGACCTCACCGGCCCATCGCCGCACAGGACAGCATCAGCCAGCTCGAAACAACGCGTCCGAACGAGCGGTCAGGCAGGAGTAGAACCCACCCCGGAAGCATGACAGGGAAGCGGACGTCGAGGCCGCAGGGGACGTCTGGGTCGTAGGTCGCACAGAGAGTCTTGCCGCCGTCCACGACCGCGAACTGGAGCACGCAGCCCCAGTCCATGTACTCGCGCGCCAGTCCGAGGCCGATCCAGGAGCCCGACTTCGCCCTCTTGCGCATGTGGCCTCCGTTGGCGTCGTCGACGAAGAAGCCCCAGGCGCCGTCGGATTTCCCGCCGGGGCAGCTGGCCGTGGCGAGCTTCTTGGAATCAAGGCCCGTTGCGGTGAATTCCCGGTCGGCGGAAAAGGAGATCCTTTTTCGGGTCGCTGACGATCCCCCAGTTGGGCAGGGTGGCCAGGTATTCGCTAAGGGGCCTGCCATTCACACTGAAGGGCGTGTCCCAGGCGGTGATGAGGTTGTACGTCGCGCCGGGCTTGTAGTTGAGGAGCGGCATCCCGGAGGGGTTGCGGTACGAGTTCGTCGGAGCGGTGCCGCCGGACGAGCCGATCGCGTCGACGGTGGACCCGATGATGTTGCGGAGGCCGCGCACGGCGCCACCGACGATCGCGCTGATGCCCCCGAGAATGCCACCAACGCCGTCGGACATGCCGGTCGGGGCGGAATTGGTGATGGGGCTGTTGCTCGAGTAGGCGTAGCCGTTGAGGGTCTGCGGCTTGTCCGGTTCGAGCAGCGGGTCAACGCTCAGGAAACGGCCCGTCGCCGAGTCGTACTGGCGGGCGCCGAGCTGCGTGAGGCCCGTCGTCTGGTCGGATGGCCTGCCCAGGAAGCCCTTGTCGTCGGGCCAGCTGCCGCCCGCCGCGCCACGCGGGGCACCGAACGGCTTGGTGTAGCGCTTGACGAAGGCCAGGGTGTCCGAGGCGATGGCCAGACTTGAGGTGCCCTGGTGGTTGCCGGCCAGGAAGGTCAGCTTCGTGCCGGACCCCCCGGCGGCGGAGGTGCGCACCGCGAAGGTCGTGCTGCCTGCCGTGTACCTGCGGCTGCCCGACAGTGCCTTGGTGGCGCCGTTGCCGTGTTCAAGGTTTTCGGTTGGTGTGAGAGTGTGCGCATCCCGCCGACCGGGACGACTCGCATACGGGCCGCCGGACTTGTCCCGGCGTGGGCGCAGCGGGGGCGGCGCCGCGTGCGGGGTGCAGGGTGCAGGGGGCGAGCCGAGGTTTTGCCGGTTCTGGGTGCCGAAGGTGGACCAGAGGGCTGCGGTCAGCAGGAGAAGCGCGCCGAAGACGAGGTGGACCGGCCTGCCTACGAAGTGGCCGAAGAGGAAGCCGGTGGCGAGGATCGCCCCTGCGCTGACGACCCGGAGGGCGGAGTCGAGGAGCCCGTGCCGGGTGCCGAACAGGGCGGCGGGGGCCCGGAGCTGGACGAGGAGTCCGAACCGGCCGGCGAGCCCTGCCGCAACACCTCCACCACGTCTGGGGCTACGCCTTGCTGGCCGTTGGCGCACGGATCACGGGTGAGCTATCCTCCGCGCATGCGCGGACAGTTCACCGGCTGGCCGGAGCGGGCCATGGACGTGTTGTGGCAGCTACAGGGCGAACCGACCCACGCGACCCGCGAGCGCCACCGCGCGGACCGCGAGCGCCTGGTCCGGCAGCCGATGATCGCCCTGCTGAGCGAGGTCGCCGACGCCGACCCCCGGTACGAGGACTTCTCCGTCTGGCACTACCGCACCGACTCCTGGTGGTGGCAGCACCAGAGCGCGGTGATCCGGCTCGCCCGCAAGATCGAGATCGGTCTCCGGTTCGACCTGGACGGCCTGCGGATCCAGGGCGCCTGGTGGTACCCCGATCCCGGCCAGGTGGACATGTTCCGCAAGGCCGTGGCCTGCGAGGGGAGCGGCCGCGAACTGTCCGGCATCGTCGAGGAGGTGCGGAAGAAGGGCTATGAGATCTCGGGGGACATGATGAAACGCCCTCCGCACGGCTATCCGACGGACCATTCCCGCACGCACCTGCTGCGCCACCGTTCACTGATCGCCGCCCGGCCCCTCGGTTGCGAGGAATGGCTGCACACGCCCGAGGCGGTCGACCGGGTCCTCTCGTCCGCCGCCGACCTGGATGCCCTGCTGATGTGGCTGGTCCGCCACGTGAAGCGCGCCGCCTGACATCAAAGGTGCCGCACGGCACGGGAGGCCCCACACCCGTGCCGCCGGCCCCGCCCTCAGAAGGTGATGCGCACCTTCAGCGCCGACCGGACCCCGGACGCTTCTCTCCCTGATGACCCGTCATCGACGTGCAGGCCTACGGCGCCGACAGACTCCCCGGCGGGCCGACTTTCGGCGCCGGCCGCTCCCCTCGGCAGGTCAGTTGTTCTGCCCCGAGGAGGCCACTTCGTTGAGGTCGACGGTGTCACCGGCAGCGGGCTTCTCAGCGTCCACGGCCTTGCCGTACTCGCTGAACGTGGCGGTGTTGGGGCTCTTCCCGCCGCTGGTGGTAGAGCGCAGGGATTGTAGGGCTTGTCCTCGGTGGCCACGAACAGGCTGAGCGTCTCACCGCCCGCCGACTTCTTGGTCAGCCGGATGGCCTTCTTGCCGTTCACGGTCGTCGTGGATCCGTTCTTCAGCCCCTTGCGCTCGGACTTGTCCTCGTCCATCGACGCCGCCAGCCCCAGCACAACCAGGACCGGTACGTCGTCCACGCTGCGCCGCACCGGCTCGCCGGCCGGGAACTCCTCCACGGCCCCGATCCGGTGCCGGCCCTCCGAGACGACGTGCGGGACCTCTTCGCCGTGGTTGGCGCCCGCCGGCCTGCCGGTACGCCGTGTGACCGCCCAGCATGCCGCCCAGTCCGACGGCTGTGAGACCCAGGAAGCCGTACGTCCGGCCCGCACTCCGATCAGGAGGCTCGACTCGCGGGAACGGCCGGGGCGCAGATCCAGTACCCGGAATGCGTGGTATGTCGCATGTAGCGAACCTGGTCTAGGGGCAATATGGCGCGGCGTCGCACCGGGGATGCCTCTCTGCCGGGCAACGGACTCTATCCACAGGCGACCTGGCAGAAGGTGATCAAAGACGTCGTGACCAGCACGGCGATCACCCTTGTGAGGAGCTGTCCATGTCCCAGACCCCCGCCGCTGCGCCGCTCGCCCCGATGTCCCCGAACGCGGTGATGACCGCCTTCCACTACGTCCAGTCGCTTCAGGAAGGTGACACCGAAACAGCCGGCATGCTCGCGAACGCCGAGCCGCGGCTGCTCACGCTGCTCCTGGTACGGCAACCGTGCTTGAGTAGGTTTCAGAACCGGCGCGTGGTCGAGGAGACAGGCTCTAGCAGGGGCCTTTGTCCTGGCCCGTGCCGCACACCGGGCCGGGGTCCTCAGCGATGTACATGAGGAACAAGAACCAGGCCATGAGGGCGACCGCGATGCCGATGCGCCAGAGCGTTTCCGTACGACGCTTGGGGTGTTGGTCGTGGTCGTCCCGCTTGTCGCTGTCGCTGCTCATGACTTCCCCCGGGTCGTAAGCCTGTTCAACACGGTAGCGGCTGTCACTGCTCTGCGCGACGTCGTCGAGGAGAGCACGCGTCTGCGTCATGTCCGGTTTCGCTCAGAAGGATCGCGCGACGGCCCCCGTCACACCTGCGGTTTGTCCACGCCGCGCTCGGCCTGGCGCCGAGCGGTGCAGCTCCGTCATGGTCGCCTACGGGTGGGGCTACCGTGATCCCGGCGTGTAACGCGCAGCCCGTGCTGACATGCCCTGACTCTACGATTGCAGAGGCAGGGCTCTGCGGCTGTAGAGGGTGCTCGAACCGAACGGAAGTGGTGTTCCATGCCGAAACGTCACGCGGTGGTGGCCGGGGCCGGAATCGGCGGCCTCACCGCCGCCGTCGCACTGCACCGCCGCGGCTGGCACGTCACCGTCTGCGAACGCGCCCCCGAACCCCCCGCCACCGGCGCCGGCATCGGCCTCGCCCCCAACGCCCTGCGCGCACTCGACACCATCGGCGTCGACGCCGCCCGCGCCGCCGGCAGCGCCGTACCCACGACGATGGGCGTACGCCGCTCCGACGGCCAGTGGCTCACCCGGACCGACACCGCCGACATGGCAGCCCGCTACGGCATGCCCCCGATCGCCGTCCCGCGCCCGGCCTTCACCGCCGCCCTGGCCGCCTCCCTGCCGCCGGAGGCCCTCCGCTACGGCACCGCCGTGACCGCCGTCGACGACGCCGCGGGCCGCCCGACCATCCGTACGGCAGTCGGCCCGAACCTTCCCGCCGATCTGGTCGTCGCCGCCGACGGCATCCACAGCCCGCTGCGCCGCGCGTACTTCCCCGCCCACCCCGGCCTGCACTACATCGGCGAGACCGCCTGGCGAACCATCGTGGACGCCCCGGACCTCCGGATACCGGCCATGAGCGAGACCTGGGGGCGGGGCGAGCGGTTCGGCGTCACCCCGCTCTCCGACGGCCGGTTCTACCTCTACGCCACCGCGGTCCTCCCGGCCGGCACCCGGTCGGCCGACCCCCGCGCCGAACTCCGGCGCCGCTTCGGCTCGTGGCACGACCCGATTCCGGCCCTGCTGGACCGCGTCCGCCGCCTCGACCCTGCCGACGTCCTCCAGAACGACCTCTACGACCTGGCCACCCCGCTCCCCACCCTGCACCACGGCCGGATCGCCTGGCTGGGCGACGCCGCCCACGCCATGGCTCCCAACCTCGGCCAGGGCGGCTGCCAGGCCATCGAGGACGCGGTGCTCCTCGCGCACCTGCTTCCCGCCGGAGACGGCGGAGACAGCGGAGACTCCGTCCCGGCCGCCCTCGCCGCGTACACCGCCGCCCGCCGCGGGCGCACCGACGCCGTGCGCGTCCGCGCCCGCCGGGTCGGCCGCCTGGGCGCCCTGCGTAACCCGCTCGCGGTGGCGGCCCGCGACCTCGCTGTCCGTGCCACCCCTGCCCGCCTGGCCCTGCGCGCCATGGACGACCTCTTCAACGGCTTCCGCCTCCCCGGGTAGCAGGGACCGCGAGTCTCTGTCGTCAAAGTCCCGCTGGGCCGCGCGGCCCAGCACCGCTGCTCGCTTCGTTGTCGGACCGCCCAACTGCGTCCAGTACTCGAGCGAACCTCCGCCTTGCGATGCACGCACCGGACAACACGTGCCCTATCGGGAGACTTTGACGACAGGGCCTCTAGCCAGACGTCGCCGACCGGATCGTCACCCCGATCACCGCGCTGCCCAGCGCCGACGAGGGCGACCCGTGCAGGGACTCCTTCGCCCTGGACGCACTCGGGCGGATCTTCCTCACCACGCTGCGTGCCGAGGACGACCTGTGCCCGGCTTCGGTGCCGGGCATCGCCCGGGCCATCATCCGCTTCGCCGAAGAGATCCTCACCGAGGACGGCCAGGACGTCGCGGAAATCCTGGAGCAGCTGGAGACCGCCGCCCTGCGCCAGGCCCACGATGCGCACCGTGCACCGGGTGCGCAGTCGGCGCGCACCACCGGCGTGTAGGCGCACCGCGCCGGCCGGTGCCGTGCGGGTGGTGCGCATCCAGTGAGTTGCCGCCAACTTGAAGTCCGAGGTCAAAGGGCTGGTGTGATCGGTCCTCGGGGTACTCGTGCTCGTCGTGGGCAAGAGTCCGCGGAGAAGATCATCCGTCAGCGGTTGACTTCGAGGTCCTGCCGCCCGGCCCGGTCCGGGAGAATTTGCGGTGCCAGCCCAGACAGCCCCAACAGCGCCACCGCGACGTGGCGCTGGTGCCCCAGGCGTAGCAGTCCGGGCACGGGCCGCGGCGCTCGGGGGACCACGGGTGGCAGCCGGTGCACAGGCCCTGGTGGTAGAAGCGTTCGACGAACCGCGCGCGGTGACCGTCGGCGCCGCCGTCGAAGGCCTTGGGCACGTCTACGACTCCGCCGGACAGGTCGAGTTCGACCCGGACGGCACGGCTCACCACGTTCAACGGAAAGGCTCCGCGCAGCCTGACGGTGCTGTTCGCCGACGCGACCTCCGGCGTGACGACGTACGCCGCAAACCGCGCCCTGGAGATCGGCGCGCCAGACGCGGAGGGTTGGGTGACGGTGGACTTCAACCGCGCGGGCAACCTCCCTTGCGCCTACAGCGACCTCGCGACCTGCCGCCTGCCGCCGACTGAGAACCGGCTGCCGGCAGCGATCGAGGCGGGCGAACGCATCCCCCTGGAACGAGGCGGCCGCCCCTGACCCGGCCGCGAGCCCCGCGCGGGTCCGGTCAGCGGGTCCGGTCAGTAGGGGTACCGGGGCGCCACGTCGACCACGTTGTAGCCGGGATCGGCCGAGGACTGTCCACCGTACCCGCCGTAGCCGCCGTAGCCGCCTTGGCCACCCGAGGGGTCGTAGTCCCCACCCGTGGGCGGCGGGGCGTCGTATGTCTCCACAGGCGCGGCGACTTCCCTGTAGTAGGGGAGGCTGGTCCATTGCGGGCCGTTGCGGTCCATGTGGCGGCTCTCGCTGTTGGCCGCTCGACTGCCGCCGTTGCAACGCCGGCACAGGACACGGAGGTTGTTCAGGTGGCTCGCCGCTTCCCGCGCGCTTTCCAGCGTGATCGCCGTGACGTCGCGGTCGATGCCGTGTCCTACTTCCGCCACCCATTCAATGGGGTCCACCATGCGGTGCACGTAGGCGAGGATGCCCTCGATGTGATCGATCTCGTACCAGTTCCTCTCCCTGGCGCTGGCGGCAGCCGCCCTGCTGAGAACCATGTCGCCGCAGTGCTGGCACTCGTAGCGGTTGGTACCGGTACGTGAACTCTCCCTGCTGTGAGTCATCTCCAGCACCGCTTCCTCGGTGCCGGGCAGCCAGGTGAGCTGGGTCCTGGTCCCGCTCCACAGTGGCTCACCGTTCGGGCCGAGGCGCGGGAGAGGGACCTGTGCGGCCTCCGTCAGGGGGTCCCGCTGGCCGCTGCCGCTGGAGGCGGCGCCCGCGCGGCTGCGCGCGTGGGTACGGGGCGCGTCCTCGTTCGCCCTGCGCTCGCTGTCCCGCTGGGTGCTCGAACGGCTGGAGCGACGAGCCATGCGCTGGACAGACTCCGCGGGGGTGGGTGCGGCAGCGGCCGAGATCAACCGCTGGATGCCGGCTGTCGGCGCGCTGACGTTCTCCATGGCGGCGGCCTGCCGCTCCTCCGGAGAGTTGGGATCCGAGACCTTCAGCCCGTCGCCGTTGTCGTTGCCCGAGACCTGCCCGGCCGCCTGCTGGAAGGTGTGCGCCACCTCGTGCAGCACCTTCGAGCGCGTCATGGCGCCGTCGAAGACCATGTGGTTGCCGGATGTGTATGCATCGGCGCCGATGCCCTGGGCGGATAGGCGCGCAGTCGCGTCGGTGTGCGTACGCAGGTGCGACAGGTCCACGCCGTAGACCGACTCCGCCTCCTTGCGCATCGGGCCGTCGAAGTGCCGGCCGGGGGTGCTGATGACGTCCGAGACGGCTGAGCGCTGCACGGACGGCGTCTGGCCGCAGCCGTCACCGCACCCCGTGTCGTGCCCCTGCTGCCGCTCCTGGTCCTGCGCGAGCCGCTGGACGACCGCGGCATTGCCCGCAAGGCCCTGAAGTGCCCGAGCCTGCGCGGCCGTGATCGGGGCCCTCACCGCGAGCGCTCTTTGGACCGCCGGAGGTGTGACGGCGGTACGCACCGATCGTGCGCGCCGGTCGGAAGAGCCTTTCTGGTCCGGCTCTCGCTGTGTACGCATTCATCCACTCCGTCGATGGCCAGGAGGTGTCTTTCCTTGTTCCACCTGGCTTATGGCAAGTTGGCCGGTACGTGAATGGTCGCAAGGGCAGCCCTTGCACCCTTGTGGACATACCTCGAACGATCAACAGAAGCCTCGGCGTTCGAGCATAGGCCCGGTTCGCCCGCACCGGCCCCGCATTCGTTCGCGACGCAGAGCGCGGAGCCGTTCGACCGCGACGAACGGCCGGCGATGACGGACGTGCCCCGGACAGGGCGGGGCCGGCGGTCCAGGCAGTGGCGAGACAGTTACTGACTTCGGCGAGCTGCTGAACAAGCACAGAGCCAGGACGAAGTAGACCACCGCGCGGGCCGGCAGAAGCCTGCGGCGGCGCTCGGCCCTTCCGGTCAACTCCAGTACCTCGTCGACCACTTCGGGGGTGATCTCCTCAGTGAGTACGCCGAGCCGGATCCGGTCGCCGAACTGTGGCTCCAACCGCCTTCGGGAGCTTCGAGGGGACACTGGACGGGGCGTCGACATGACGATTGAAGCAGCAGCGATGGCAGACTGAGCGCCCGACGGGGCTCCCTTGCAGGCAGTCGGATCTTGGTCGATCTTCTGTCCTACCGGGAGCCCCGTCGCCGTGTCCCGAGATTATCCGGCGCATCATCAGATCGGGGCGAATCCCCTCACGCACCCCAGGGTCCTACCCACCCAAACCGCTACCAGCATGGCGTCCCACCTGCACCGATGCGCTAAATCACCGGCATTGGACTGAGTACCGTAGTTGGCCCGTCCGGCCGAGCCTGCGCTCACCGACAAATGGGTGGGCCGCGTTGGCCGAGCGAGGCGACGCCGGGTCAGTCTCGGGCGCGGCGGCGCAGCCGGTGGGTGACTGCCCGTTGGGACAGGGGGCCGAGTCCTTCCAGGGCCTGAGCGAGGACGGCGAGCTGTTCGAGCGAGTCCAGGGCGCCGGCGGCGCCCTCGGGGTCGACGCCCTCGTACAGTTCGATGCCGACGAAGGAGGCGGCCGCAGCACGGGCCAGCCCGGCGGGGTCGGCGAAGGCGGCCAGGGGGGTCGCGGCGAGCAGCCGGGTCAGGACGGCCTCCAGCTCCTCGATCCACAGCGCGAGCCCGGCGGAGGTCGCGGCCGCGAGGGCGGGCACGGTCTGGCCGGCGGCCAGCAGCTGACCGAGGACGGCCACCTGGCCGGCGGCCCGTTCCTCGGCGTGCATCGCGCGGGCGAAGGTCAGGAGTTCCGTGAGGGAGTCCAGGGCGGCGAGCCGCTCGCGGTAGCGGGAGACGCGCTGCTCGGCGCCGTGCACGCAGGCAGCGGCGAGGAGCTCGTCGACGGAACCGAAGTGGTAGAAGATCAGCGCCTGGTTGACCCCGGCGGTGGTCGCGATCGAGCGGGCCGAGGTCTTGGCGATGCCCTGCTCGACCAGGGTGCGCAGGGCCCCTTCGAGGAGTTTGAGGCGAGTGGCCCCGCCGGACGCGCTCACGCGCGGGCCTCCTCGCGGACGGGCCGCAGGCCGGCGCGGAGTCCGCTCCCGCCCGCGTCGACGTACTCGGCGGTGAAGGAGCCCTCGTAGCCGAAGAGGAAGCCGAAATGCCGGTTGGTCACCCGCACCCGGATCCGGAAGCGGCCGGTGCTCTCGTCGAACGACTCGCGGACCTCGGCTTCGCCTCCGATCAGGGACGGAACGCGAACGTCGACGGGGCCCTCGCGGAAGCGGTGCTCGCCGGAGCGGATGAGGAGCGAGCCGTCGGGTTCGGCGCTCATGTGGAGGTCGCTGGCGAGGTGCTGGTGGGTGCCGAGGTAGTCGAGGACGCAGTCGCGCTCGGGGCTGAAGACCATCGTGGCGTCGAAGCGGTGGGGGCCGTCAGGCAGCTGGAAGGTCCGCGCGAAGGTGACGGTCTCGCGGCCGAAGGAGTCCACGTAGGGGAAGTTCTCGATGACGAAGGGCACATGGCGTCCCTCGCGCGGGACGAGGATGTTGCGCGTCCCGCCGAGCCGGAGGAACGGCTTGACGAAAGGGGCACCGTGACGGATCCGCTCCATCGTTCCGCGCCCGACGCAGGCTTCGCCGCTGTCGAGCCCGACGGAGAAGCGCCGCCGGATCTCGGGGTGCAGGCGGCCGAAGTCGGCGCCCATGTGGGTGTGAAAGATCGAGGTCACGAGGACTCCAGGACGGCGAGCAGCCGGGGGGCGCGGACGCGCACGGGAGGCGTACGTCGGCAGCGGCGTGCGGCGGGGGTGCCGGGCAGCGGGGGCAGCAGGGCGGCCAGGACGGCGGTGCCCGCCGCGAAGGCGAGCGGGGCGACGGGAGAGGCGAGCAGGGCGGCAAGGACCAGGGCCAGGCGCAGGGCGCTCTCCCCGAGGGCGCGGGCGAGGGCGGCGCGCGGGTGGGTCCCGCGTTCGCACCACAGCCGCAGCCGGTCGAAGGACCAGGCGGTGGCCCAGCCCATGAGCGGCCGGAAGACCAGCCGGTCGGCGACGGCACCGCAGCGGCCCCAGCGCGGGCGGTAGTCGTAGCCGGTCAGGAAGCGGATCCCGGTGGGGCCGGGGACGTAGCGCCAGTAGCCGCTGCCCTCGGCGAGCAGCGAGAGCGGGTGGCCCGAGGCGAAGCGCAGCGCCGAGACGCGCGTGCCGTCGGACCGCTGCCGCTCGCCCGCGCTGACTCCGGTGCCGGCGATCCACAGGAGGGGCAGCAGCCGGGTCGCGTAGCGGAAGCGCTGCGGCTCTCCCTCGACGCGGGGCAGGTAGGAGATCGAGGTGAACCTCAGGTCCCAGGACTGGTGCCGCGCCGGGTCCTGGGTCCGCTCCCAGAGGACGTCCATATCGGCGTCGATCACGGTCTCCACGTACAACCCCATGGCCGCCATCTCATCCTTCTCACGGTTTGAGCATTCGCTCAAACCGCAAGGTAGCCCAGTTTGAGCGAACGCTCAAGAAGATCGGCGGGCCGGTTGGAGCGTGCGCTCAGGACGCCCCTCACCCACGACCGCGCACGCACGCGACAGCGCCCCCGGTCGGTCGGCCGGGGGCTGCGGAAGAGGAGGGGAGCGGACGGGCGCCGCTGACTGGCTCGGCCGTCCCGCCCCAGGAGCGTAAGGGCCAACTAGAGCGCTCAGGGGCCATCTACAGCGCTCAGTCACGTGACTGAGCGCTTCAGTTGGCGAGTTGAGCTACGCCAGCCGCCTGCGGAGACGCGTGTGCCGGCCTGGGGCAACACGACAGCGGCCCCGCAGGTCAGCACGAACGCCGTCAAGACGCTCCCAGGCGGGACAGCCGGGTCAGCTATCGGTGCACGAGGGCCAGTGGTCTGCCGCCCACTCCGGCCAGCCCGGCCAGCCCGCCGGCGGGGGCGGGATCTCGCCGCCGTGGAGTTCGGCGGCGTCAGGCACCTGGAACTTCTCCCGCCATCGGTCTACGTCGGCCTCACTCATCGGGAACGTCTGATGCGGTGCCGTCGCCTGGCGGTGCGCGATGCGGGCGAGCTGGACATCCTTGTCCACGGGCAGGTAGACCACCTGGCACGCTGCCCCGCCCGACCGCGCCAGCCAGCGCAGTGCAGACCGTTCATCGCGGTCCCAGAGCCCGTAGTCGAGCACGACGCTGGTCCCCAGCCGCAGCGCCTGCAGGGCTACCGAGATGAGCCGCCCTTCGAGCACAAAGCGCCTGCCGTCGGCCATCGAATCGCCGAAGAGCGGGACCATCCAGTGATCCGGGGTCAGCCGCAGCGCCAGATGCGTTACGGCGAGCTCATTGGCCCAGGTGGTCTTCCCGGCTCCAGGGAGCCCGACCATCAGGAGCAGGGAGGCGACACCCGGGTCCTGCATGACAACGGGTCCGGCTGCATGCGGGCATGGGAACGGGAATGGGTTTTCGTACTGTGAATCGAAACGCTGCGACTGAGACATGTCTCCCCTGATCAGGCAGGATGGCCCGGCAGCACAGAAACAAGTGTGTGACTGCCGACAGAACACTGATCCGGCGGTACATCAGCAAAGGGCCGTGGTTACGGCACCCTCGGATACCGCCGCAAAGCGGCGGCACGGGTAGTCATAGCAGCGCAACAGCACATTCCTGCACCATAGCCGACCCGGACGTCGATCCGTCAGCAACCTGCGCGTCAAGCGAACCGGGCTCAGTCCTGCGGCGCCTTGAACGTGGCTCCGCCAATTCAAGCGCTCATCCGCCAACCGAAGTGCTCAGTCACAGCGGCCCGGAGCTCACGTCGTCACGGCCGTTCTCTACAGGTCGAACTCGAGGTGCTCGATGTCGGTGAAGCGGACCTCCTCCAGCCGGCCCGCGCGGCGTCCGTTGTCCTGGAAGTACACCTCCTTGAGTGCTTCGGCGGCGATCTGCTGGAGCTGCTGGTCGGTGGCGCCGGCCTCCTGGGCGTCGAAGAGGCGGGCGGCGTACTGCGGCGGCAGGGCGACCGTCAGGTGCCGGAGCCGGTCCTCGTCCGTCGTCCCGATCGGCGCGGTGTAGCCGATCCGGGCGCGGGTGTCGATGACGATGCCGCCGGTGGTCGCCGCCTTCTGTCGCGACTTGGCCCGGACCTGCGGCTGCCACCGCTTCTTCACCTGGGCCTCCAGACGGGCGGCGAGGTCCGGTCGGGGCTTCTTGATCTGGTCCTTCACGTACTGCTCGACGGTGCGCCGGGAGATGCGCAGCATCTGGGCGACTGCCTTTGGTCGTTGAGCGGCACAGCCCCATGAGCCGCAGCAATCGCGTCGATCCGTTGGGCGAGGTCGAAGTCCGCGACGGTCAGCCTGTGCCCGGCGTCGTGCGTGGTGATCCCGAACCAGACCTTCCCCCACCGCAGATCGATGTCCGTGTGGTGGCTGATCAGCCGCTCGACGTCCGCCACGTGCACGATCATCGCGACCCCGCCGTGATACCTGATCGCGTACGAGCGGGTGATCCCGTCCCCCTTCCGTCGCCAGCCCGGCACTGCGGCCAGGGCCGTCGCGATCTCGTCCTCGGTCAGCGGCACCGGTACCTCTGCCACGTCGGCTCCCTACGGTCGCGGGCGCCAGGACCTCGGCAAGGTCCCGGCCGACCGGGTCTCGACGGCGATGTCCGCCACCGTGCGGGCGATCTCCAGTGCCTGGTCCGGCTCGCCCGCGCCGGCCGCCGCGGTGGCGTGGCGGGCGAGGTACACGCCGCGGTCACGGCGCGCAGTCTCGGGGACGACGTCGAGGGCTTGGCCCCACAGGGAGACTGCCTCGACGCCGAGGCCGAGCCTGCCGTAGCAGGTGGCGCGCTGCACTTCGAGGTAGCCGGGCGTACGCCTGTATGCGTTGCCCCACGGAAGGTCGTCGTCGACCTGGGCGAGGAGTCCGTCCGCTTCGTCGATCAGCCGGTCTACGGCGTCCCGGTCGTGGGTGAGGCTGACTCCGTGGGCCTGCTGCTGCATGGCCATGATGCGGACCTTCGGCACCAGGCGGTGCGAGTCCTCCAGCGCGGCCTCGCACAGGTCGATGACTGCGTGCCCGTCGCCGAGGTCGGTGCGTACCTGGGCCAAGTTGACGAGGGAGTAGCCGATCAGGCCAGCCAGCCGACGAGGGCGGCGTACACGGCCCCGACCCGGAGGAGGCCGCGGCGGGTCTCCCCCTTCACGGAGCGCACGAGCTTGTCGAGCAGCTGATACTGCGCGGAGACGGTGCCGATCAGGTCGTGCGGGCCGAGGAACATGTCCGCCCGGTAGTGGCCTTCCAACTGGGTCTGGAAGTAGTCGATCAGGGCAGGGTCGACGTGCTGCGGCGCGACCGGGCCCGCGACGAGAGCTGACGCGGTGACCGAGGCGAATGCGCGGCGCTTCACCTGCTCCTCTTCGTGGTGCTCGGGTCGGATCCATCCGGGCGGGGTGGTGAATCCGAGGTCTTCGGGCCAACTGCCGAGCGCGTCGTGGATGACGATGGCGGTCTCCTCCGGAGGCCAGCCGGGGCGGTCGCCCTCCCACCGTCGCCACGTGCGCGGGGACACCGTGAAGTGGGGGTCGTCGAGGAGCCGTTGCCCGTGCTCGGTGAGCCGGGCGGCGGCTTGCTCCATGGTCCGCCAGCCCGTCCGTAGCCGTGCGGCCCTCAGCGCATCGTTGCGGCCCACCTGTCCAGTCTGGGTGTCATCGCGTCGTCTCCCGGCCATGGCCGCCACGTGGCCACGGATGGCCACGGCACGACCTATTTGCGTCTGTGCGTGTCAGCCCATCATCCAACTGTGATGACGGCACGTACACGGAACGCGACGGTAAGCCTCCCATCGGGGAGGCTGGTGGAGGTCGGGCGGATGAGGCAACAGACGATGCCCGAGCCGCCGGTCACTGTCGGTCTCCCCCTGGCCCTCGGCATCTGGGGCGCCCTCGCCGGAGCGGGCGGGGCGATCAGCCGACACCACCCTACGACTGCGGAGTGTGCGTCGCGCTGGTCAAGGAGCGGACCGAGGCCAAGGGCCGGGGTGACGGGTCGCGGGTCTCGGACCGCAACGTGGAGATCCGCAACCACCACCCGGCCCGCCGGAAGCGTCGGCGGTGACCGTGGATACCGGCGGGGTCGGTGCGATCGGCCGCACGGGTAGGGCGTGGGCAGTCTCGCGCAGCAGGCCGACGGCGACCGGCACGGCGTCCTCACCGATCTCATCCGGGGTGCAACGGGCCCGCTGGACCACGGCTGCGAGCCGGGTCACCGGGCCCCGGGCCGGGTCGGCGGCGAGCCCGGAGAGCCAGCCCATCACCTGTTGCGAGGCCGCTGGCAGGCGCATTGCCAGGGTGGCCGCCGCCTCCATGATCCTCAGCCGCGCCTCGATGTCGCGCTCGGCGGCCAGCCGCTCGCGCAGCACGGCGGCGGCCAGGTCGGCGTCATCGTCGAGGAAGAGTCCGAGCCCGCCGATCGCGGCCAGGCGCACGTCCGGGTCGGGGTCGCGGGCGAGTTCGGCGAACTGCGCTCCCCGCTCGCGCAGGAAGGCGACGGCCTGCCCGCAGCCCATCGGTGGGTAGTACTCGATCTCGGTGCCGTCGTCCTCGAAGCCCAGGTCGAGGGACTCCCGGCCGATGCTGACCAGCAGCGCGACGACGGCGGCCCGCTCAGGCGTGGTGCCGTCGGCAGCCAGCTCGAACAGGAAGGGCAGGCTGGCTGCCGTCGACGGGTACACGCTGCCCTGGTGGTGGACCGCGCCGTAGAAGCGGTCGAGGGCCTTGCGGCGTTCCTCGGTGTGCGGGGAGCGCAGCGCCCACAGCAGTGCTGGCACCTCCTCGGCGGTGCCATACGCGTGCTCCATCGATGCCCAGTCGATGTCCTCAAGTCCCTCGAACATGATCCGAACCATGCCAGGCGGCCTTGACAGCAAGGGCCGTTCCAGGCGCAGGGCCGCAGGACGCCATCAGCGCGGCCAGGACCGAAGGGGCGAGGCGTGCTGCGCGGGATCACGGCAAGCGGTCGGCCCTTCGCACCCTTACAGGGCGGTGGAGGGAGCCGTCGGGCCCGGGACGTTGCGCGGTGTGCTCAGGGAGGATTCGGGCGCCTGGCGCAGGACGCGGGCCAAGTCGTGTCGTATGCGTTCGGCTTCGCCCCGTACCTGGGCGGGGACGTCGCCGCGCTCGGCGACGAGTCGGCTGAAGATGGGTGTCTCCTGGAACACGGCGGGATCTGCTCTCTCTGTCGGGACTTCCGGGCAGCGGTGCGGGCCGGTGGGTGGGTTACAACTGCGGGTCGAGGCCGATAGCGGGCCACACCCGGCACCCTATGGCGGGGCACTGACAGCGCGGATCACCTTGCGCGTGCACTCCGCGCTCGACGCGGTCGGGCTGACCGCGTCGGTCGCACGGGAACTCGACGAAGCCGACCTGAGCTGCAATGTCGTCGCCGGTTTCCACCACGACCACCTGTTCGTTCCGTACCAGCACACCGACCGGGCGGTGGCCCTCCTGGAGGATCTCGCGCGGCGCTCCGTTTGAGGCCCGGCCCCGCCGCGTCTCCGTTCCGGCGCGCGCACTCTGGTGGCCACCGCCGGTGCCGACCGGATCCTCTTCGGCACCGACTGGCCGACCGCATCCGCCGACATCATCACCGACTTCACGGTGCCTGCCCCTGAGGCGCGCCTAGCTTGTCGGCCCCTCCATAGCTGCTGCCCCGGCTCAGGCAGCACGGCTCGATCAGCGGGGCCGTGGTCTGGTTTGTGACTGTTCGCGATGTTGGCGGTTGAGCGGGTGCGCCTGGCTGGTCACGGCGTTTGTGTTCACCGCAGTTGGCGAGTGCAGTTCACGGTAGTTGGCGAGTCCGTGGCCGAAGCAGCCGGTTCCGCGAGGTCTGGGCGGGAGATGCTCGGTGAAGGCGTCGCGTGCGATGCCGTACGACGCCCCTTCACCGAGGACAGGGCCCGTGGGCTGCTGCTGACCGACTTGACCGATGGGGATTCGGGTCGGTCTGTACGGCGAGTTCCTGCTCCAGGCCGTCGAGGAGGGCTTGGAGGCCGAACTCGAAGGTCTTGTCGGGAGCGGCGGCGTAGTCGGCAGCCGCCTGGGTGTCCAGCCGGGCGCGCAGGCGCGGATAGCGCATGGCGATCTCCTGCGCCTTGGTCATGGCGTGTTGGAACTGCTCTTCGGCGGTGCTGTGGGCCTCGTTGAGTTTGCGTGTGAGTGAGGCGGTCGCGGCGACGCCGGCCGCGTTGCCGAGGACGTAGGTGAAGACGGCGGCCGCGGCCTGGTCGGCCTGGGCGCCGGTGAAGCCGGCAAATTCGTAG
Organism: Streptomyces sp. NBC_01314; assembly: GCF_041435215.1. Lineage (NCBI taxonomy): Bacteria > Bacillati > Actinomycetota > Actinomycetes > Kitasatosporales > Streptomycetaceae > Streptomyces > Streptomyces sp. NBC_01314. Next base: position 564,205 of record NZ_CP108394.1, read on the forward strand.
ACGGCGAGGCTGTGGTCGTCGTGGCGGGCCTTGCCCTCGCCGTAGACGACGTGTGCGGCGAAGACCTGCACCAGCCATGGGTGCCGGGTGAACATCGCGTACAGGTCGGTGGCCATGGCGGTGGCCGCGGTGCGCCAGTCGACCGCATCAAGGTCGGGCAGCGTGAGCTCGCTCCACACCTGGTCGGTGGCGAGCAGGACGAGGTTGTCCTTGTTCTTGACGTGCCAGTACATGGCCGTGGCGGCGGAGTTGAGCCGGTTGCCCAAGGCGCGCATGTTGAGCCCCTCGAGGCCCTCGGCGTCCAGGAGCTCGACGGCGGTGCGGACGATCTGGTCCCGGGTGAGGGTGTCGCGTGCCATGGCTCCACCGTACTCAGCACTTGCACAAAGTTCAAGAAAGCACTTGCACGCTGTTCAAGTCTGGGCTTAACGTCTCCCAAGCCAGCCAGTTGAACTAAGTGCAAGTCCAGGGAGAGCCCCGTGAACACCTTCGCCGCCGTCATGCAGTTGCTCGTCGCCGCCGCCTTCATCAGCATCCCGCTGGTCCGCCACCGTTTCGGCCCTGCCGCGAAGGCCGCCGCAGTGGCCGAGCTCCGCCGCCAGAACGTCCGCCCGGAGGTGCTGGAGGAGAACAGGCTCCGGTTCGACGCCGGCGGTCACGAGACCGCGGCACCGGTGGCCGTGGCCGCCGTGATGACCGCCACCGCCGCCGTGAACTTCGCGGGCGCCGACCTGGCCCAGCTGCTGACCTGGATATTCTCCTCGCTGGTGCTGCTGATGAACGCGGTGATCGTCTACAGCAACCTCACCGCGGTGAAGTCCGTGGAGGCCGCCTTCCGCCGCAAGGACGACCCGGAGCTGGCACGCGTCGAAGTCGAGCCTTTCCTCCAGGCCGCCGAGGACGCCTTCCCCCACTGGGTGCGCGCCCAGACCTACCTGCGCAACACCGTGGTCTTCGGCGGCTCCGCCGTCGCGCTGGTCGCCGTCTCCCTTATCTGACAACGCGTATGGAGTACGGCCTTCGCGGCGATGTGGTCGCAGCGAAGGCCTGCGCCGTTCTCCGGCCGCATGCGCCCAGACCGACGAGGAGGCCGCTGCCCACAACCCGCACACCGGCCCCACTCGTCCGCTGCCCGGCTCGCCAACTGCATGAACATCCGCCGGCTGTCGCGAACAGTCACACGCAGTAGGCCCCGCCGCGCTCCCGACTCCGATCCGGGTTATCCACAGGCCAAACGCGATCGGCGGTTCCTTCGTACGCTGCTGCCCAAGTCGATCACACGGGGGCGCGGGATGCGGTACAGCGTGGTGGTGGAGGAACTCGCGGTCGAGGTCATGGCGCAACTGCCGGACGACCAGGCCCGCAGGGAGGTGACGGCACTGTTCCTGGAGGTCCTCGGCCCCTCGGCCGAGGCCTACTACGACGAGGCGGTCGGCCCGCGCCCCTTCGCGTAGGGCTCTATGACAGGTAACCCAGCTCGCGCGAGGCCGCGGCCACGGTGTCGCACAGTTCGCGGGTCACCTCGGCGAGGTGGTCCGGTGTGCCGAGGCTCTCGGGCAGCACGACGGAGACGGCGAGCGGCAGCGGGTCGCCTGCCGCGAAGACGGGCGCGGCGACCGAGATGATGCCCGGGATGACGCCGCTGTGCGTCACGACGTGTCCGTCGTCGCGGATCCGCGCCCGGGTGGCGGCGATGCGCTCGCTCGTCCACTCCCCCTCCCTGCCGTGGAGCTCTCCGCCCAGCACCTCGCCGGTGAGGCTCTCGGGCAGGTGGGCCAGGAAGACCTGACCCACGGAGGACGTGAGCAGGGGAAGCGTGGCGCCGACGCGCACCGTCAGGGGCAGCGGGCGGGTGCCGTACGCCCAGCTCACCACGATCGGGCCGCGGTCGCCCCAGACCGCGAGGTTCACCGAGTGGCCCGTGCGGTCACGGAGCTGTATCGCGTGGCCGCTCACCACCGCCACCTCGTTGGTGCGGCGCAGCGACTCGGCCCCCATACGGCGCATGGCGGCCCCGAAGTCGTAGAGACCCGAGGCGGGATCCTGCGAGGTCAGACCGATACGGCCGAGGCTGACGAGGTAGCGGTGCACTTTGCTGGGCTGCATGCCGCTGGCCTGCGCGATCGCCGACAGGCTCAGCGCACCGCCGCCGCTCTCCAGCGCCAGCAGAACCTTCATCGCCATCTCGACGGACTGGATGCCCTGCCGCTCCCCGCTCTCCCTGGGGTCAGTCGTGGTCACAGCTCAGCCTTCTCCCCTGCCGGTGGACGAACGCGGTCAGCCTATCGAGAGGGCCGATACAACCGATCTTACATTCACTATTGCGGAACGCATTACGTTCTGGTGAACTGCGGGAGCAGTGGCGGTCACCTCCCTCAGCTGCCCCGCCCCACCGGCTGCCCGTCTCGCAGCCGCCCCGAGCCACTCGTCCTTCGGCGCACACACCCGCGCATCCCATCCGCCCCGGCCACTCACACCGAGCCGGGCGCCGCCGCACCCCGCCTTGCAGACGGGACCTCAACGGCAGAACGAGGCCCGCGTACGAGATCCCGCATACAAGATCCCTCCGAGGAGAACTCCGCGATGAAGCTGATCGGCCTCGAAGAACACTTCGTGACCCCTGACCTGGTGGGCCACGGCGCCTCCACCGCCTCCATCGCCCAGCCCCATGCGTGGGCCGAGGCCTCCCGGCGGCTCCTCGACCTCACCGAGGAACGCCTCGACACCATGGACGCCTCCGGCCTCGACATGCAGGTGCTCTCACTCAACTCCCCCGGCCTCCAGGCGGAAAAGGACCCGGCCTCCGCCGTACGTCAGGCGATCACCGTCAACGACTTCCTCACCGGCGTCATCGCCGAGCACCCCGACCGCTTCTCCGGCTTCGCCGCCCTGCCACTCCAGGACCCCAAGGCCGCGGCCGACGAGCTGGAGCGCGCGGTCACCCAGCTCGGCCTGCGCGGCGCCCTCGTCAACGCGCACACCCACGGCAGGTACCTGGACGACCCCGCCCTGCGCGTCGTCTGGGAACGCGCCGAGCACCTCGACGTACCGCTCTATCTGCACCCGGCCAACGGCGTCGACACCGCGCACGTGCTCTCCGGGCACCCCGAACTCGTCGGACCGATGTGGAGCTGGGGGATCGACACCGCCACCCACGCCCTGCGACTGATCTTCGGCGGCGTCTTCGACGACTTCCCGAACGCCAAACTGCTCCTCGGCCACATGGGAGAGGGACTGCCCTACGTGATGTGGCGGATGGACTCCCGCTGGGAGTTCCACGCGCACCACGGCATCGAACTCAAGCGCGGGCGCCCCTCGGAGTACATCCGGCACAACCTCTACATCACCACCAGCGGCGTCTGCTCCCCCGCCCCGCTGCTCACCGCCCTGCTGTCGATGGGCGCCGACCACATCCTCTTCGGCACCGACTACCCCTTCGAGGACATCGAGACGGCCACGAAGTTCCTGAAGGACGCCCCGATCAGCGACGCCGACCGGCTCAAGATCGGCCACCAGAACGCCGAGAAGCTGCTCGGCCTCGCCACCACGCCCGCGCTCGCGGGTGTCTGAGCGGAGGGGAACGCACGTGTACGACGTCGCCGTCATCGGGTACGGGCCCGTCGGCATGGCCACCGCGGCGCTGCTCGGTCAGGCAGGCCACGACGTGGTCGTGCTGGAGCGCTACCCGACCCTCTACAACCTTCCGCGCGCCGCCATCTTCGACGACGAGACGATGCGGACCTTCGACCGCCTCGGTATCTCAGGCGATCTGCTGCCCACCCTGCATGTCCAGCGGAACTACGAGTGGCGCAACGGCGCGGGCGAGCTCCTCATCGAGCACGACTTCGCCGCCGTCGGCGGCCAGGGCTGGGCCGAGTGGTACATGATGTACCAGCCCTATCTGGAGGACACCCTCGACAGCCTGGTCCGCGGTCTCGAGAACGTCGAGATCCGGATGGACTCCCCGGTCACCGGCCTGCGGAACACGCACCACGGCGTGGACATCCAGGTCGAGGGAAGCGACACGGCCGTCTCGGCCCGGTACGTCGTCGCCTGCGACGGCGGCAACAGCTTCACCCGCACCTGGCTGGGCGTCGGGCAGGACGACTACGGGTTCTCCGAGCCGTGGATGGTCTGCGACTTCCGCCTGACCGGCCCCACGGACATTCCCAAGGCCCGTCAGGTGTGCGACCCGAAGCAGCCCGTGTCGATCATCTCGCTGGGCCCCCGGCACCACCGGTTCAGCTTCATGCTCGACTCGGCGGACTCCTTCCCCGTCGAGCGGGAGCCCGACCGGGTGTGGGCACGGGTCGCCGACCATGTCGGCCGCTCGCAGGCCGAACTCGTCCGCGTCGCCACGTACACGTTCCGCTCGCTCGTCGCGGAGCGCTGGCGCAGCGGTCGGGTCCTGCTCGCCGGGGACGCGGCCCATCAGATGCCGCCGTTCCTCGGGCAGGGCATGTGCTCGGGCATCCGCGACGCCCAGAACATCGCCTTCAAGCTCGACGCCGTACTGCGCGGCGCCGACGACGCGCTCCTCGACACCTACCAGAGCGAACGCGAGCCGCATGTGCGGGCCATCATCGCCAAGGGCATCGAGCTGGGCCGGGTACAGACCATGCGCGATCCGGTGGCCGCCGCCGAGCGGGACGCCCGCCTGATCGCCCTGCGCGAGGCGGACGGGCGCCCCGAGAAGATGCGCTTCCCCGGCCTCGGCCCCGGTCTGCGCGACGATTCTCCGCAGGCCGGGCATCTGATGCCGCAGGGCCGGGTGGAGTCGCACGGCGCCGAAGGACTCTTCGACGAGGTCCTCGGCCGCGGATTCGTGCTCCTCGTCGACGGCCGGACCGGCGCCTCGCTCGACGCCTCGACCACCGAAACGGCCGCCCGGCTCGGCGTGGCCGTCCACCACCTCACCGACCGCCGCCTCACCACGGAGGGGGTCACCGATGTCGGCGGCGTCTACGGGCGCTGGTTCGACGAGACCGGCCGCGCAGCCGTGCTGTGGCGGCCCGACTTCTACATCCTCGGCACCACGGGAGTCCTCTCGGACATCCCGGCACTTCTCACCACACTTGCCACAGCAGTCGAGCCGGTGCAGGCTCCTGCCACAGCTGGAGAAGGGATCCGGCCATGACCACACAGTCCGCCGTCCGTCCGCAGGCCCGCAGAGTGTCCGCGACCACGTTCATGCTGATCGCCGCCTGGGTCGTCGCATCCCTTGAGGGATACGACCTCGCCGTGTACGGCGTCAGCGTCCCGGCGATCCTCGGCGACCCCTCGCTCGGCATCGACAAGGCCGAGGCCGGCACCATCGGCTCCCTCGTCGGCATCGGAATGCTGATCGGCGCGGCCCTCGCCGGAGCCCTGCTCCACCGCACCGGCCCGCGTCGGCTCCTGCTCGTCGGCACCACCGTGTTCTCGCTCGGGATGGCGGTCTGCACGTTCGCCGGTGGAGTCCCCTCGTTCGGCGCCGGACGCCTTGTCGTCGGCCTCGGCCTCGGCGTCGTACTGCCGACCATCAACGCCTACGTCGCCGACCTCAGCGAGCCGGGCCGCCGCAGCCGCAACGTCGCCCTGATCATGAGCGGTTACGCGGCCGGCGCCCTGATGTCCCCGCTGCTCGGCACCGCCCTGCTGCCCGACGTCTCGTACCGCTGGCTGTACGTGATCGGTGTGGTCCCCGTGTTCCTGGCCATACCGCTCGTGCTGCGGCTCCCGGAGAGCCCGTTCCACCTCAACCGCACGGGCCGCACGGCCGAGGCGAGAGCGGTGGAGGAGCAGCTCGGTCTCGCCCCCTCGGAGGCCGCGCCGACGTCGGACCCGGGCCGCATGCTCGGCCTCGGATCGCTACTCACGGGCGGCCTCGCGGTCTCGACCCTGCTCTTCTGGGCGATGTCCTTCTGCGGACTCCTGCTCGTCTTCGGCATCAGCACCTGGCTGCCCAGCATCATGCAGGCCGCCGGCTTCTCCCTCGGCTCGGCGCTGCTCCAGACGGCGGCGATGTGGCTGGGCGTCGGTGTCGGGGCCATCGTCGGCGGCCGGGTCGCGGACGCGCTCGGCGCCAAGCGTGTCGTGGTCGTCGCCTTCCTGGTCGGCACGGTCAGCCTGATCGCGATGAGCACCCGCCCGCCGACGCCCGTCATGTTCGTACTCATGTTCATCAGCGGGTTCGGGTTCATCGGTTCGCAGATCCTCGGCAACGCGTTCATCGTGACCAGGTACCCGGACGCCGTGCGCGGCAACGGCCTCGCCTGGGCCCTGTCCATCGGCCGCTTCGGTGCGATCGCCGGCCCGTCCCTGGGCGCGTTCGTCCTCACCTCGGGCGCCGACGTCAAGTGGGCTTTCTACGCCTTCGCCGTCCCCGCCCTCGTCGGAGCGTTCGCGGCGGGTGCCGTGCCCCGGGCGCGAGAGGTGAAGGCATGACCGTCGTCCCATCGCCGGTCGTCTACGAGTCCTGGGGCCAGCGGGTCGTCTTCGGCTCGGGCACGGTTCGGGCGGACGTGGCGGCCGCGGTCGCGGGGCTCGGCGCGAGCCGGGTCCTGGTGATCGCGGCCGACGGGGAGCGGGCCCTGGCCGAGGACATCTGCAAGGACCTCCCGGTCGTAGCGGTCTTCGGCGGCGTCCGGCCGCACGTACCGGCCGAAGTGGCACAGGCCGTGCGGGCCGCGGCCCGCGAACACGCGGCCGACCTGCTGCTGAGCGTCGGCGGAGGGTCGACGACGGGCACGGCCAAAGCGGCGGCTCTCACCACCGGACTGCCGATCCTCGCCGTCCCCACCACCTACGCCGGCTCCGAGGCCACCCCCGTCTGGGGCCTCACCGAGGACGGCCACAAGCGCACGGGCGTCGACCCGAAGGTGCTCCCCCGCGTCGTCGTCTACGACGCCACGCTCATGCTGTCGCTGCCCACCCGGCTGTCGGTGACGTCCGGCCTCAACGCTCTCGCCCACTGCGTCGACGCGTGGTGGGCGCCCCGGCACAACCCGATCAGCTCCGCGCTGGCCGTCGAGGGCGCCCGCTCGCTGGCGTCCGCACTGCCGCGCATCGTCGCCGACGGCCAGGACGTCGCCGCCCGCCGTGACATCCTCTTCGGCACCTACCTCGGGGCGGTCGCCTTCGCCGGCGCCGGCTCCGGGCTGCACCACAGGGTGTGTCACGTCCTGGGCGGCGCGTACGACCTCGAACACGCCGCGCTGCACTCGGTGGTCCTGCCACATGTGGTCGGCCTCAACCTCGCCATGGCACCCGACGCGGCCAGGCACCTCGCAGCCGCGCTCGACGTACGCACCGACCCGTTCGCCGCGTTGCTCGACCTCTACGCGCGGCTCGACCCCCCGCATTCGCTGCGCGAGTTGGGGCTCGCCGAGGAGGAACTCGACCGGGCCGCCGACCTGGTCATGCCACAGGTGCCGGACTCCAACCCGCGCCGGGTCACCCACGACGAGATGCGCGACCTGCTGGGACGCGCGTACCGAGGCGACACCCCGGTGACGGTCCCGCTCAACGCCCTCCGTACGAAAGAGCCACCCCGATGACTGAAACGACTGAGACGACCAGGACTGGGACGACGGGGACTGGGATGACGGGGACTGGGACTGAGACAAGGGGGACGACTGAACAGGAGCTGACCGACAACGTCGTCGCGAGCTTCGACACCGCCAAGGACGAACGGTTCCGCGAGGTCATGCAGGCGCTCGTGCGGCACGCCCACGCGTTCGTGCGCGAGACCCGGCTCACCGAGGCCGAATGGTCCGCGGCGATCGGGTTCCTCACCGCGGCCGGTCACATCACGACCGACACCCGCCAGGAATTCGTCCTCCTCTCCGATGTCCTCGGCATCTCCATGCTCACCGTCGCGGTCAACGAACCGGGCCTCGGCGCGTCGACGGAGTCCACGGTCCTCGGCCCCTTCTTCGTCCAGGACTCGCCCGAGATCGAACTCGGCGGAGACATCGCGGGCGGCGCGAAAGGCGAGCCGTCGTGGGTCGCCGGCGCGGTCACGGACACCGACGGCAACCCGGTCCCCGGGGCCCGCATCGAGGTGTGGGAGGCCGACGACGACGGCATGTACGACGTCCAGTACGACGACGGTGCCCTCGCCGGGCGCGCGCACCTGTTCGCCGACCCCGAGGGCCGCTACCGGTTCTGGGCGCTCACCCCCACGCCTTACCCGATCCCCGACGACGGCCCCGTCGGCCGACTCCTCCAGCACGCCGGCCGTTCCCCGATGCGGGCACCGCACCTCCACTTCAAGGTGACGGCACCCGGCTTCCAGCCGCTCATCACGCACATGTTCGTCGCTGGCGACCCCACTCTGGACAGCGACTCCGTATTCGGCGTGAAGGAGTCACTGGTACGCCCCTTCGACCGCCACCGACCGGGAACGCCGACACCGGACAGCCGCCGGCTGGAAGGGCCGTGGACGTCGGCAAGCTTCGACATCGTCCTCAGAAAGGAGTAGGACGCACGGCCGCTGCCGTTCTGGAACTCACCTGCCCTGAAGCTCAGGCTGCCCGGACCGTCCCTCGTCTTCGTACGCAAAACTTACGTTCTTCCTTCGCCGTGTTCCCGCTGGTTGCAGCGGCGGCCCGCGAGCCCCACGCTCGGCCGGCTCGACATCACCGCCCGTGCTCTGCGCACCGCCGCCCCGACCCCACCGGCGTCACCAGCAGAGTCACTGCATTGGTCCTGGTCCAGCGTCCGCTTCGCCTTCTCCATCTACTCAACGGATATTTTCGCCAGGTAGCGAGCGACAGGGTCCAGTTGGCGGGGCGTCGACGGCTCGGGCAGCAGGCTCGGAGCGCCGCGTTGCCGGCCGCGAAGCGCTGCGAGTTGCTGCGCAGTTCGCCCGAAAATCGCCCGGCTGGAAGGTGGTGTGGTCGACAGTCCTTCGCCGTGAACGAAGTGCTGCCGCAGCTGGATGAGCTGCTGTTCTCGTCGGTCGAGGGCGTATTGGTGGAGTCGGTCGAGGTGACCGACACGGTCGTCCGGGTCGAGGCTCGTACGACCGCACGATGGGCGGACTGTCCGGAGTGCGGATACTGGTCGGGGCGAATACATGGCTCCTACCTGCGTTTTCCGCGTGATCTTCCGACAGCGGGCAAGCTGGTCGTGGTGTCGTTACGAGTGCGGCGGCTCGTCTGCGCGGAGGACTCCTGCACGCGCAAGACTTTCGCTGAGCAAGTCCCTGGGCTCACGCGCCGGTTCGGACGACGGACCGAGCGGTTGCGATCGACGCTGGTGCCGGTCGGTCTCGCGCCGGCAGGCCGGGCAGGCGCCCTCATGACGGATGCTTTCAAGGGGCGCTGTCACGTTGGCTGGGCGGGTGGGATGATCGCCGGGTTGATCAAAGAGCATCGTCGGCCGTTTTCAGGGCTCTGGCCGCTCTATCGTGAATGATCTCGAGTAGAGGCCGCGGGGTGCTTCGATGAGCGTGGCCACACACCGTCACACGTGCTCGTCCGCGGAGGCGGTGATGACGGGCTCGGGGACGGTGAGTGCCCGTTGGCGTCAGAACTCGCGGCTGCGGTCGAACCAGGCAAGAGCGTCGTGTTCGGGGATCGGCGGGGTGGCGAGTCGGGCCAGCTGGAGTACGGCGGTGGCGGCGTCCTCACGCTCGGCCGTGTAGATGCCGTCGATCTGGTTGAGCGCGCGGGTGAACTCCTCGATGGCCTGTTGGGCGGCGGTGTGCCCGTCGGTGCCGGCTGTGTCGGTGCGGTCGAGGATCTTGGCGGCGGTCTTGAACGCGGTCACAGCCTGCTTGGCAGTCCTTCGAGGCCAGACTGTGAAGGGAAGCCCGGACTGGGTCACGAACCAGGGGGCTGTGCGTAGGTGGCTGACTTGCCACACGGCCGAGGTGGTCCGTCCCCCGTGGGCCGTTGTCTCCCATCGAGTGGCCAGGCCGCGCTTCTTGAGGTCTGCTCGCAGGCGCTTGCCGACGGTGGCGTCGATGTTCCAGCCGAGGAACGATGCCAGTTCGGGCCAGGCTGTCAGGGGCGGCAGCCCTGTCAGGTCTGGGACCATCCGCAGCTCCAGCGTGTGCAGTGGCAGGTCCGCCAGCGCCTCCGGGTGCGCCACACCGCCCTGCAGGCGCAGCTTCCGCAGACTGTGGAGCTGCGTCAGTGATCGTAGGTCCAGTGGTACGTCCAGCGGCCCGGCGGCGATCTCCAGGGATTCGGCATCAGCCAGGCCCGTCAACGGCGGTAGTGCCCGTGCGCCGGCGGATCCGTCAGCCGGTGCCGGGACCCTGCCCGGTGTCGGCTGGCTGGGAAGCCGTAGCGCGACCCGTGGGAGCGGCCCGGGCGCGGGAACCACGGTCAGTACGGAGGGATCCCCCGCGAAGATTACCTCGTTGGATCCGGTCCCGGGCGGCGGCTTGACCGTGACCGGGAGCTCGCCGTGGGTGATGTTCAACGTGTTGATGCGGGAGGCGGAGGCGTCAATCACCAAGCCCGGGGTCTCAGGCTGGAACCTCAACGCCTCGATGGGACGCTCAACCGCCCACGCGAACACCGAGGTGTCGTTGCCGACGTAGTGGATCCACCGGGGCCACAAGCCGCCTGAGGGAGTGGTCATTCCCTCGAAGACCGACCAGTCCACCGCCTCGTCGCTCTCGACGACAACATCGGGATTCTCCGAGGCCGGGCCGATGACCAGGTCGCCGCGGTGCTCGGCTTGGACCCTGCCCAAGGTTGCTGCAATGTCTCGCACAGCAGGGAGGTTATCGATGGGACGCAGCCAGCCAGTCGTCAGGTCCTCTGTCTTTTCGGGGTAGCGGGATTCTGCCGCACCGGTGCTTACCCCTTCGTGATCACCCGCCGCATTGCGTATCCGGCGGTCGGCGGTCGGCGCCCGTCCGTATTGCGTACCCGCGGGCCAGGTCTGGTTTCAGGCGCCATGCGTAACGACCATGGTGTCCACCCCGGCAGACCGCGCGACTCCAGGACGCCCACCAAAGCTTCGGTGCCTCTGGTCAACCGGAAGTGATGTGTCCGAGGCGGAAGACCATTTGCTCGACGGTGTTGGCCGGGGGCCAGGGGAAGTCGGGCAGGCTCGCGCGGAGCGAGACCTGTCCGTGCAGAGCCGTCCACAGAGCTACCGCGTCGCCGAACGGGTCCGCGCTGGTTGAGCGTCCGGCTCGTACACATGCGTCAAGGTTGTCGACGAGGGTCTGGAACGCGTTCAGCCCGCGTGTCCGGGAGAGGTCATGTCCGGCGGATTCGGGCTTGGGGCGGGCCCAGTCGAAGAGCACGTGGTAGCGCGCCGGTTCGCGGGTGCCGAAATCGACGTAGGCGGCGCACCCGGCGAGCAGCCCTTCGACGGGATCGTCGTGGGCGGCGACGGCCGAGGCAACCGACTCGTGCAGCTGCGCGATCGCTTCCAGGACCACCGCCTCGACGATGGCGTCCCGGTCTTCGAAGTGGGCGTAGATCGACGGTGCGGAGATGCCGATCTCGCGCGCCACGGAGCGCAGGGTCACACTCTGGTCCGAGCCGGTGCGTTCGATCATCGCGGTCGCCGCGCGGATGATGTCCTCCCGCAGGCGGGAGCCCTGGCCTCTGGGGTTGCGGGGCCGTGCGGACACTGGTTCGCCCAGGCCGGTGGAGCGGCCGCCAGGGGCTGCGGAAGCCTTCGTCATACCCCCTGACTTTACAGCTGTTAGTCGAGTGTCGTAGCGTCCCACTCCTCAGGGCTACGCCTGTAAGTTTACGACCGTAAGGATTGCGTGGACGTGCATAAGAACACCCCGACAGACCCGGAAACGAAACACCCCAGGCCCTGGTCCGCGCTGGCCGCGCTCTGCGCCGCGCTCGTGGTCACCACCCTCGACAACACGATGCTCAACACCGCCCTGCCTGCGCTCGCCGGGGCGCTGCACGCATCCACCGCCGACCTCCAGTGGATAAACAACGCCTACACACTCGTCTTCGCCTCGCTGTTGATCCCCGCGGGAAGCCTCGGAGCCCGCTTCGGCCAGCGCCGGGCACTGACCGGCGGCCTGGTGGTACTGGCTGCCGCGTCGGCCGCCGCCGCGACGGCCGACGCGGCCGGGCAGCTCATCGCCTGGCGGGCGGTGATGGGCATGGGCGCCGCCTTCGTCATGCCGGCCACGCTGTCGATCATCATCGCGCTCTTCGACGGCCGTGACCGCGCCCGGGCCATCGCCGTCTGGTCCGCCTCCGCGGGCATCGGCATCGTCCTGGGCCCCGTCACCGGCGGCCTACTTCTGGAGCACTTCGCCTGGGGCAGCGTCTTCTACGTCAACATCCCACTGATCGTCGCCGTGCTCGCCGCCGCCCTGGCGGTCATCCCCGCACTTCCCGGCCACCCGACCGGCCGCTTCGACATCCCGGGCCTGCTACTCTCCGCGGCCGGACTCGCCGCCCTCGTCGACGTCATCGTGCAAGGTCCCGAACGCGGCTGGCTCACCCCGCGGTCACTGACCGAGGCCGGCGCCGCGACCGTGCTCCTGGCCGTGTTCACCGCGTGGGAGCTGCGCACGGACCAGCCGATGATCGACCTGCGGATGTTCACCCGCGGCGCGTTCACCGTCACCACCGCGCTGCTCGCCGTCACCTTCTTCGCCCTGTTCGGTCTGCTCTTCGTCTACACGCAGTACCTGCAGCTCGTACACGCATACAGTCCGCTCAAGGCCGGATCCGGCGCCTTGCCGTTCGCACTGGCGATGGCTCTGACCGCCGGCACCAGCGACCGAGTCGTCGCCCGCCTCGGTACCCGTTACACGATCGCCGGGGGGTTGGCCATCATGGCCCTCGGCCTCGCCTGCATGTCGTTGGCCACCGTGGGAACCGGGTTCGTCCCGCTTGCTCTGATCATGGCCGTGGTCGGTGCGGGTATGGGTCTGATCATGGCTCCGGCCAGTACCGCGAGCGTGGCCGCGCTGCCCCGGGAGAAGTCGCCGATGGTCTCCGCGATGAACAGTGTGGTCCGCGAACTGGGCGGCGTACTCGGCATCGCGGTCATCGGAACCGTCGTCTCCGCCGGCTACCGCTCCCACCTGCTCGATGCGCTCCCCGACGCACCCGCAACGGCGGCCGACGACCTGACCTCCGCCCACGTCGCAGCCGACGGCCTGGAGCCGGGGCGGGCCTCAGAACTCATCCACGCCTCCCATCAGTCCTTCACCACGGCCATGAACACAGCAACGCTGGTCTGCGCCTTCATCGCGGCCCTCGGCGCCGCCGCGGCCCTGGTTTGGCTGGACCGGCCGCAGCCTCCCGCCCCGAGCAAGGTGACGACGAACAAGGAACGGGTTCTCGACTGACAGTTCAAGCCGGGGCGATGCTCGGCGTACGGATGGCATCCTGCATGACACGCGCAGCCGGTACGTGTACCGGGCCTGCCCGGCCTCCGCAGCCGCCGTCACCTGCGCCATCTCGCCCCCTCACGCTCCCCGGCCGGGACAGTGCCGTCTCGAACCCTGCGAAGGACCATATGTACGACAGCCGCACAACGCCCCCCGATCCCGCCACCACCACCCCACCAGCGACCACAAGAACACACGTTCGCATCACCACGGCGACACCGACAGCGGTACGGGCGCTCCGCGCCCTGAACCGGATGCGGCGACGCTCCGCGTCGCGACACCCGGATGCGATTCCTCCCCGGCGTGAACGCCGGGGCCTCCTCGCAAGAAACAGGTGACGTCCAACTGTCACCCCCAGCAGCGGCGTGCCCACCAACCGTCGTCCGGTGAAGCAGTCGGGTCGGGCCAACTGCTGGCGATATAGAGCTCATCGAGCGGTTCGACCATGTCTCGCAGTTCACGGGCGACTCGCGGAGGCAGAGCGTGGAGGGCGAGTTCGAGGACTGCGCGTTCATCGATCGTCTGGAAGGGATGGCATAGCGGGCATCCGCAACCACCCGAAAGGGCAAGCCCCGAACGATGGGCTATCCGTGACCACTGCCGAAGGGCTTGAGCTATCGCGCCGGGCCACAGCCGGTCTCGTTCAAGACGAGCGGCTGCGGCTGCGAGCTTGCCGGAGCCGCGCGCGAACCCAGGCTCTGACGCTCCATACGACTGCTGCCGGGAGAAACGGCTAGCGGCGCGGAGCTGTGACGGCCGTCTACGCGGCATCGCCCTTTCTGAATCGCTGCATGGGAACAGCATGCCAGAGCCGTCCTCCGTACGGCAGCATCGGACCGCCGAGCGCAGGCGGAACCTGTGGAACGTCGGCACCACTTCGCGCAGCAGCCCCGGAAAGCCGTCATGGCAGCCTCGGTGTCGAGCGCGATCAGCAGGTGGGACTTGCCCGTGCCGGAGTCGCCGATGAGGCAGAGCGGCAGGCCCTCTTGCAGGGAGGACACGAGCCGCAGCCACGCAGATTGCCCGGCGGCGGTGCGGGCCGGGGCATCCAGAGTGCGCCCGGCCCAACCCCAGAACTCCCCGCCCGGCTCGGTCTGCACCGTCCAATGCCCGGGCGGCGCGGGCGTGGCGGGCGCGCATGCGCTGTTCGGTGTCCGGGTCAGGGGGAGGCGAGTACATCGGTGATTTCCCGCGATTGGGCCGTGTCCAGAGGGGGGTGGGCGACCGCATCGCTGGAGCCGCGCTCGCATCGGCATCGGCATCGGCATCGGCGATACCCACCCCGTAACGGAACCGCACGGTCTCGCCGTCCTCGACGGTCAGTTCCTCACTGAAGGGCGGTCGGGTTGATGCAGGCGAACTGCTCCGCCCGGGCGTGCAACTGCGGGAGGTGATTTGCGTGGGCCGCATCGTCGACCATGAGCACGAGCGACTGCGTGTCCGTCTCGTCGTGGCGGCCCTGGAAGGCCATCCACTCCATGCGCCGCCTCCGGACCTCGTCGCCGCCCAGGTTTGCGGGAAGATCAGGCGCGCCCGCAGCGTCTGTCCAGGCCGGGTGGCGACGAGGCCCGGTTCGGCCGCAAGCAGGTCCAGCAGGGTCTCGCGCTCGTCGGCCTTGGCCCCGGTCAGGGCGAAAGCGACGGGCAGGCCCTGGAGGGTGCACACCAGAGGCAGCCGCAGGCCCCAGAAGAAGCGGCTTTGGCTGGGGCGCAGTACCCGTACCGGGCCCGGCCAGGTCGGAACGTTTCACGGTCTCGCGTCAGCGGCCGCCGACGCTGGCGCCGACCGGGTCGTCCTCTCCACCGGTGTGGAGTCCACGATCCACACGTCGTCGCTCCACACGGAGGTGTCGCCGACCAGTAGCCGGGTGACCCGACGCAGCAGCTCGGCAGCCTTGCGCAGCCACTTGTTGTAGCCGGACTGTTTGGGAAGCTACGGGAAGGGACGCCGCAGGTGGGAGCGGGGGCGTGGCAGAGCCACCTGGCTCGGAGATGAAACCGAGCATGGCCTGCACCGTCGCGAGCGTGACCAGCACGGCGTCGCTCAGCAGCGCGGTGATCCCCACCGTCGGCCGCCAGGGAGCGAGATGCGGCGAGTCCCTTGGTAGATCCTCAGGCTTCACATGGAGTGCGGTCGCGAGGGAGTCCAACTCTGCCTTCACACACTGACGTTGGACTCCCTCACCTCATGCGCGCAGCCGATCCCTCCCGCACCGAGGTGTTCGGCGAGCTTGAACGACGTGTACGAGGCAACGGCGCCGCAAAGGTGAGGACCGCGAAGGCGAGGACCGCGGCCACCGTCCGAACGGCGTGGGCGATCTGCCAGCGGTCTCGTACGTTGGTCCAGTTGGAGGGCGGGGACTGGGCGTTCCAGTGGAGCTGGTCGGAGTTGATGGGCAGGTTGACGATGAGCGTGAGACCGAGAACGAGGACCAGGAGGGCGAGTGCGGCCACGGTCGACCATCGGGTGTTTGTTCGGTAGGTCTGGTGAACCAGTACCGCTGTGGCGATCAGCGCCGGCAGGAGTGTGGCGACGGCGAGTTTGTCGAGTGAGTCGAGTTCGACCAGCCGGACCTGGGTGTAGACGGTGCTGTCGAAGCCGCGCAGCGAGAGTTCCAGGACAAGGACCGACGTGAGGAATCCGGCGAACAGCCCCGCGAACACGAGGCTGACGAAACGGGCGTACTTCGTCATGATCACGTTCCTTCGTGATGGGTGACCCGGGCGGCGAAGGGGCGGGCGGGACGGCCGAGGCATCTTCCTGACCTTGTTGGTTTCCGTCCCAGGGTCGTCGCTCGCTTTCTCACCCGCAGCCCGGGTCGCGTGCGTGGCTGGTATTCGTCAGGTCGCGATTCCCACGACCTGCTCGATGGTGTCCGGCTGGTTCACCAGGGCGAGCATGTGGTGGGCGACGTCGGCGCGTGGCACGGAGAACCCGCCCCGGATGTTGCGGTTCCACGCGGTCCGGTACGTGCCGGTCAGGGGCTTGTCGGTGAGCTTGGGCGGGCGCGACACCGTCCATTCCAGTCCGCTGTCGCGCAGGGTCTGCTCGGTGACGGCGAGGTCGGCGTAGTGCCGGCCGAACATCGCCCGGGTCAACGGGACTCCCAGGTGGCGCATGAAGAAGCCGTCGCCGGGATCGTGCCTGGGTGGTGTCGGCCGGCCCGGCACCGGCACCGGCCCGACGGGTGCGGCGCTGACGATGATGATCCGCCGGACGTGCTCGGCATGCATCGCCGCGACGATCGCGCGGGTGCCGAGCGAGGTGATGCCCGCGTCCGCGCGCGGGTTTCGCGGGCCGAGCGCGGACAGTACGGCGTCGGCGCCGCGTACCGCCGCGGCGAGCGTCCGCATGTCGGGTCGGGTGAGGTCGACGGCGACCGCCCGGACGCCGCCCGGCAGCTCACGTGGGCGGCGGGCCACGGCGGTGACGTCATGCCCGCCGGCTACCGCCTGCTCGACCAGGTGCCGTCCGATACCGCCGGTGGCGGCAACGATCGTGAGTTTCATCGGGGTCCTCCTGCGGTGAAGGCGGCACGGTGGTCCTGCGCCCAGGTGGCGTACGTGCGTGCCGGGCGGCCCAGCAGTCGCCGTACGGTGTCGGTGGTGGGCCCGGCTTCACGGGCGTAGTCGGCCAGCGAGCCGAGCAGCCGGTCGGGCACCTCGTCGGGCAGGCCGGCGGCGAGCATGCCGCGGCGGATCTCGTCCGGTGCGGCCTCGACGAACGACAGTGTCCGGTCGAGCGCCGCGCCGAGCGCGGCGACCTTCTCCGGCTGGCTCAGCGACTGCTCTCCGGTGAGCAGGTGCGTCTGACCGCGGTGCTGCGGGTGGGTCAGGGCGAGGGCGGCCACCGCGGCGATGTCACGCTCGTCGACGGTCGAGGTCCTCGCGTGCGAGTACGCCCCCCGTACGGTCCCGGTCGCCTGGATCTGCCCGGCCCAGGCCAGGGTGTTGGCGGCGAAATCGGCGCAGCGCAGGATCGTCCAGTCCAGGCCGCTCCCCTTGGCGAGCTCCTCGACCGCGTGGAACTGCTGCCGGAAGCGTGCGTGCCCAGCCGGGTACTGTACGGTCACGGCGGACAGCACGACCACCCTTGCCGCGCCCGTCTCGCGGGCGCGGGCCAACAGGTCGACAGCGGTGGTTCCGGCGGCACGCGGGCTGAGCAGGATGGCCTCCACGCCGTCGATGGTGGGAACCTTCGCGGGGTGGACGAGCTGTGTACCCGTGGGGAATTCGGCGTGCGGGTCGCGGGTGACAGCGGCGACTTTCGCTCCCCCCTCGACCAGGAGGCGGACGGTTTCCCGGCCGACGACGCCGGTGGCCCCGGTAATCAGGATCATGACTGAACCCCTAAGTGGGTGTGTCGAAGTCGATCTTGCGCGGTGGATGATCGCGGTTCGTATCGCGGTTCGTATCGCGGGAAGACGTCACGGGCGAGCCGGGTGCCAGGACCATCGGTATGCGGCCGCACGTCGGCTGCCGGTGTGTGGTTCAGGCGGACTGTTCGGCGGTGGCCGTCGTCTCGCGGCGCTGGGCCCGCAGCAGTCGGCGGCCCTGCTCGCCCTTGGCCCAGGTGTGTGAGCCGGGTTTGCGTGCCTCCTTCACCAGCTGCTTGATGGTGAGCCTGCACACGAGTTCCTTCACCTTCGCGCCTGTTCGGCCGCCGAGGTGGAGCCGCGTGGCGGTGTCGTCCTTGTGGGCGAACTGGAAAGTGCCTGCGCGGCGCCCCAGGCTGATGCACTGGCCGGCGAACCCCAGGTCGATCGGTGCGGGCCGCTTGCTCGCGATGCGGCTGAGCACCGTGTCGGCGGCGTGTGCGCCCAGCGGGCCGGCGGCCTGGCAGCTCATCCGGAACGGCATGTCCGACGGTGCCGCCGAGTCCCCGGCGGCGACGATCCGTTCGTCGTCGATGCTCGTCAGGGTCTCGTCGGTGAGCAGGCGGCCCAGGGTGTCGGTGCTGAGCCCGCTGCGGGCGGCCAGGTCCGGCACGCCGAACCCGGCGGTCCAGATGGTGACCTCGCTCGGCAGCTCACGGCCGTCGCCGAGCCGCACGGTGTCGCCGGTCACCTCCGTGACCTTCGTGTTGGAGCCCTGCAGCACGGTCACACCGAGGCCGGCCAGCCGCTCGGCGACCGAGCGGCGGCCGTTCGGGTGCAGGTAGGGGCCGAGCAGCCCGCCGCAGACCAGGGTCACGGTGCGGCCCGCCTCCGCCAGTTCGGCGGCGGTCTCGATGCCTGTCGGACCGGCTCCGACCACCGTCACCGGGGCCGTGGCGGGAGCGGCGTCGAGGACCGACCGCAGGCGCTGCGCCTCCTCGAACGTGGCGATCGGGTGGGCGAACTCGCCGGCTCCGGGCACGCCCGGGTCGGCGCTGCCGCTGCCCACCGCGTAGATCAGGTAGTCGTAGCCGGCCGTGTCGCCGCTCGCCAGCTCCACCCGGCGCCCCGTCGCGTCGATCCGGGTCACGGTGTCGACCACCAGCCGGATGCGCTCGCCCAGGACCTTCCGGTAGTCGCTGACGGCCTCGTGCGTTCCGCCCGCCAGCTGGTGCAGTCGGATCCGCTCGACGAAGTCCGGGCGGCAGTTGATCAGCGTCACGGTCACGTCGTCGCGCTGCGTCAGCCGGTTGGCCGCCATGACCCCGGCGTAACCGCCGCCGATCACGACGACTTCGGTGTTCTCAGCCATGGTTTCTTTCCTCCGTCTTCAGGGATTCGCATGCAGGATGTCGACTTGGCACTCCGTGGCGGCGTGCGGGACGGATCAGCCGAGGCGCTCCGGCGCCGAGCCGCGGAGCGGGGTGGAGTCCAGGTACCGGACCTCGTAGACGCGTTCGCTGAACTTCCAGCCGTCGGTGGTTCGCTCGTAACGGTCGTGGTACACGGCGTAGTTCAGGTGCGAGCTGCCGTCGCGCATCCGGCCGAACTCCTGGATGTGCGCCCGGCCGGCCGCGGTGTCGCCGTCCAGCCGGATGACGCCCGGGTGGGCGTTCTGTACGAAGAACTCCCAGAGCGACTGGCCCCACTCGATCCCCTCGCGGATCTCCTCGCGGCCCACGAACTCCTTGTCGATGTGCGGCCAGCGCATGGCGCCCTCGGGTGTGAACAGCGAGACGGCTCGGTCGAAGTCACGCATCATCACCGCGTCCGTGAGCTCGGCTCGCAGCGCCTCTATCTCGACGCGATCGGCGATGGCCCGCATGTCGCCCATCGGTTTCCCTCCCCATCCATGTGTGCGTCAGGCGTGTGCCGCCTGTCCGGTGGTGATGGATCCAGCATCGGTGGGGTGGGCAGGCGGAACAATGTAAGGTTCCTTGGGCTATTCATAATGTGGCAGTTATGCATGGACGGGGGTTGTGCATGGAGCTGCGTGACATCGAGATCTTCCTGACCTTGGCCGAGGAACTGCACTTCGGCCGCACCGCGGAACGGCTCCATGTGTCCCAGGCCCGCGTCAGTCAGGCCATCGCCAAACAGGAACGGCGTCTCGGCGTCGTCCTGTTCGACCGCACCAGCCGACGCGTCGCCCTGACCCCGGTCGGCCGACGTCTGCGCGAGGACCTCCAGCAGGCCGTCGACCTTCTCCGGGAGGGGCTCGCCCGCGCCGAAGCGGCCGGCGCGGGGACGGGGCAGACCCTGCATCTGGGTGTGTTCGGCCATGCCGGCCACGAACTGCGCCCCCTCATCGAGGCCTTCCGCTCCCGCCACCCCGGCAGCGATGTCCAGTTCGGCGAGATCAACGGCTGCGACCCGTTCGGCGCGCTGCGCACCGGAGCGCACGACGCGCACGTGCTGTGGCTTCCGGTGGCCGAACCGGACCTCACCGTCGGCCCGACCGTGCTGACCGGAGGCCGCGTACTCGCCGTGGCGGCAGACCATCCGCTGGCCGAGCGCGGCACCGCGTCACTGGAAGACCTCGGCGACAACCATGTCGTCGACTTCGGCCCCGACGCCCCCGAGTACTGGGTCACGACCATGGTCCCCACGCGTACGCCGCTCGGCCGCCGAATCCCGCGCGGGCCCGTCGCGCGGACGTTCCACGAGATCCTCTCCCTGGTCGCCTCCGGACGGTATGTCCACCCGCTGGGCGAGATCGCCGCCCGCTACAACCGTCCCCCCGGCATCGTCTTCCTCCCCGTTCACGACGCCCCGACCATCCACTTTGCCCTCACGTGGCGATCCAGCGCCGACAGCCCCACCCTCCGCGCACTGGCCCAGACCGCCGCCGACCTCGGCCCCATCTCCATGTGACAGCGGATGACGGGCAGTTGATCGGATGGCACAGGCCCCGTCGGTCCGACCGGAGTCGCCTGCGCCGGCCTGGCCCCGCTCCGGGCGACTGGGGAGAGCCGACACCGCGAGTGCTCTACGGCGCGATGCGGAGGATCCGCTTCTCTGTGCCGCACATGCGCTCCAGGCCTGGTCGGCACCCCGGGTCGCTCGGGCTCGGTCGCCCAGGTAGTCCATGAAGTCGTGCGGCGGCGCCCGCATCGGCGCCCGAGGGGGTGCGATCACGGCCAGGGTTCCCTGCTCGAAACTCCCCGGCGAGCCACGCTCAAGCATGTCCATCAGCGTGCCGCGGCACTGCATCGGGGATGAGCCGACTTGGGCACGGCTCGACGTCGTTCACCTACGGGCATGGTTCCGGTCACCCCGGCGGCAGTTCGAACGGCGGCTGTCCCGTCGAGGCGCGGATGGCAATGCGTCGCACCCGCCATCGGTCGTGTCGCGAGGCGTCGGGAAGTATGCCGCGACGCACCGGGCAGGTAGGGAAGCGGGCGGGGTGGAGGCCCGAGGGGCGCTGCCTTTGATACACCGTCACCCGCCGGAGGTCCGACGCGTGGGAACGGAAACGCCTCGGCGCACCACGCTTTGCCGGTTGTGGTGCCCGATGAGATGATGGCGCGCCGCAGGATCAGCGAGCATACGGGGGCGCGATGGGCCAGGCGGTGACCGCAGCCATGCTGCAGGTGGCGGATGTGCGCAAGTCGTACGGTCGAGGCGCCGGCGCCGTTCATGCCCTGCGTGGCGTTTCCTTCGAGGTCCCTCGGGGGGAACTCGTTGCTCTCAAGGGACGCTCGGGCTCGGGCAAGACCACTCTGCTCAACATCATCGGTGGTCTGGACGAGCCGGACAGCGGACGCGTCACCGTCGATGGGCTGCACCTGCGGGACCAGAGTGAGGACGCCCTCCTCGCGCTGCGCCGGGAGCGTATCGGCTTCGTCTTCCAGTCGTTCGGGCTCATCCCCATCCTCACGGCTGCCGAGAACGTGGGCATACCGCTGCGGTTGCGAAAGGCGGACCCGCGCGAGCGCCGGGAGCGCGTCGAACTGCTGCTGTCCCTCGTGGGGCTCGCCGACCATGCCGCGCAGCGCCCGAGCGAGTTGTCGGGCGGGCAGCGCCAGCGCGTCGCCATCGCCCGCGCCCTGGCCAACAGTCCCTCGATTCTCATCGCCGACGAGCCGACCGGCCAGTTGGACGCGGACACCGGTCACTCCGTGATGGAACTGCTGCGCGCGGTCGTCCGCAGCGAACGGATCACGGCTCTCGTGGCCACCCATGACACGACGCTTCTCGACCTCGCCGATCGTGTGCTGGAGCTGAAGGACGGCGAGATCACCGAGTCTTGAAGCGACCGGCAGCGATCAGGCCACGTCGCTTTTCCTGCGGCCTGATCCAAGCGTCAGGCGGCAGGAGCAACACCTGGTTCGGTTCAGAGCCCCGACTGTTCCGCGGCTGAGCCCTGGCCGTGACGGTCGTTCCGTGCGTCGTCCGGGCGGACGGCGATGTGGTCGGGTTCCAGTTCCAGGGCGACACGGTCGCGCATTCCCAGGACCCGGGTGTACTCGGCGGGAAGCTGAAGGCGGCCGGCCCGGTCGAGCATGGCGTATTCACGGGCGACCAGGTTCTCCTGGCCGGTGGCGGAGTCGACTTCGCTGTGGCGCAGGACTTCCGTCGACGTGCGGCCGTCCCGGATGGCGACCGTACGGCGGACCTCACCGGCGACGGACTGATCGTGGGTGACGATCACGATGGTGGTCCCCAGCTCCTCGTTCGCGGTGCGGAACGCGGCGAAGACCTGTTCGGCGGTGTGGGAGTCGAGTTCACCGGTGGGCTCGTCGGCGAGAAGGACCGCGGGATCGTTGGCGAGGGCGACCGCCAGGGCGACGCGCTGCTGCTGGCCGCCGGACATCTGCTGCGGCCGACGATCGCGGCACTCGGCGACCTTCAGCAGGCCGAGGAGTTCCATGGCGCGGTCGGCCCGGGTTCGGCGCCGGTCTCGGGCGCGAGCCAACTGCAGGGGCAGGGCGACGTTCTGCGCGGCGGTGAGATAGGGCAGGAGATTGCGGGAGGTCTGCTGCCAGACGAAGCCGACGGTCCTGCGACGGTAGGCGAGGCGTTCCTTGGAAGACATCGTGACCAGGTCGTGGCCGGCGACTCGGGCAGCGCCGGCGGTGGGTCTGTCCAGTCCGGCCAGGATGTTCATGAGGGTGGACTTGCCGCTGCCGGAGGCACCGACCAGGGCCATGAGCTCGCCCTTGCGAACGAGGAGATCGAGGCCCTGCAGTGCCTGGACCTCCACGCCGTCGCCAGAGAAGATCCGTACCAGCCGGTCGCAGGTGATCAGGGCGTCGTGCCCGTAGACAGCGGCGTCGCGCGTGGCGAGGGCACGGTCGGCGAGCTCGTGGAAGGTCGGGCTGCTGGTCATCGGCTGCTCCTTGGCGGACGGAGGGACACGGGCCGGTGCCGGAGGGGGCTGGGACCTGTCGTTCGGATCACGCCTGGGACGTGGGGCGTGGCATCACTCCCCCATTGCCTTGAAGGCGTGGAGGGATCCCCGGCGGCGTTGTCGTCGGTTGCCGGCGCTCCGCGTTCACACTCTCCTCCGCCGTGCGGTCGCACGCCCCGCGCCCCGCTCACCGGCGGCCGGACGGCGCCGATTCCGAAGCCGGCGTGATCCGAACGACAGGTCCCAGGTCTCAAGGGTCTGCTCACTGTCTAGTTGTCACCCAGCCTCAGTTCGCGCACCGAGCCACGTCGGCTGGTCCACCAGGCCTGGCCGGCGGGCACACCGACGGCCAGCAACAGCACGGTGAGCGCCGGAACCACCAGCGAGAGCGGATCGGTGCGCAGCGCGGCCCCCTCGAGAGCGGACGGGGAGGCCAGGGCGATGGTCGTGAGGTCGACGCCGGGCGACAGCAGGTGAATGCCGATCCAGCCGGTCAGCATGCCACCGGCCGTGGCCAGGAACGCCTGCGGGAGGGCTGTGAGGATCAGCAGTCGGCGGCCCTGGGACCGGGTCATGCCCATGGTGCGCAACCGGGCGAGCAGGGCCCTGCGTTCGGGTGTGGTGCGCAGCACGGTCAGCACGAGGGCGAGGATCGCGTACCCGGCGCCCGCGGCGACCGCGACACCGTACAGGCGTTCCGCGCCGGACTGCAGCGGTGATTCGACGTGCCGTGTGCGTTCCTCGGTGCGCAGCCGGACGGCTGCCGCTGTGCCTTCGGCAACCGAGCGCAGCGCCCGGCCGTTCAGGGCGTCGCCGGTCAGCAGCAGGGTGGTCGTACGCGCTGCGCCGCGGGGAAGGCCGGCACGGTCCACGATCAGGAAGTCGTCACCGAACACGGCCGGGGTGCGGTCTCGGACCAGGACGATCCGGACAGTGACAGAGGTGCCGTCCGGGAGCAGGACGGAGTAGGGGCCGGTGCCGTACTCGTCGGCCACGCGAGGTGAGGCCAGCGCGGGCAGGGGCCGGTCGGCGCTGCCCGTCGTACCGGCGCCCTCCTGCCCAAGGCTCGCCGCGTCGAACGGCCCCAGACCCGTGTGGTGGGACAGGTGCGCATAGGCGTCGGGGTCCACACCGGCCAGCGGTACCGGCTGACTGCCTTGTTCTGGCTTCGCGTCGTAGGTGACGCTCGCTTGCGTCATGTCCCGTACGCCGGGCAGTCGGCGTACGCGGTCGGGCAGGGCTCGAGGGAGTTCACCGGTGATGGTCTCGACGCGGCCGTCAGCGCCCACTTCGAGGAGCGCGGCCTGGTCGCGGGCCGCCGTGACCCCTGCCAGGACCGAGCCGCCGAACGCGGCCGTGGTCAGGGCGCTGAGCAGGGCGAGCAGGGGCAGCACGGCGAAGCCGGGGGCGCGGGCCACATGGGCCAGCGACAGGGGAATCACCAGGCCGCGCATGCGAGTGGTCGCTTTGCTCAGCGCACGCAGCGGGAGGGGGTGGAGGCGTGCCAGCAGCAGAGCCGCGACCACGCCCGTCAGCAGCGGAGCGGCGGCCACCAGACCGGTGCTGCCGGATCCCTGTCGGCGCAGTGCGGCGATCGCCCCCGATGCGATCACCAGGACGGTCAGTTCCGCCACGGTTCGGCGCCGCGACGGCCGGACGGCAGTGAGGTCCTCCCGCCCGGCGTGCATCCGTACCGTGCGGTGCGCCACCACGGCGCGCAGGGGGAGCGCGACGCAGGCGAGCAGGGTGACGGCGAGGGCGGCGGCGAGGGCGGGCGCGGTGCGGGCACCGGGCAGGACGAGCAGTGCGGCGGTCAGTCCGAGGGCGCCGGCCGGCACGGACACCACCGCCGTCTCCGCCAGCAGCCGTACGGCCAGGCCGGGCAGTGAGGCGCCGCGGGCACGCAGCAGGGCCAGCTCGCTGTGTCGGCGATCGGCTGCCACGCCGCCGGCCATGGCCAGGACGATCACAGCGAGGCTGCCGGTCCCGACGGCGGCGAGGAGAAGCAGCGGTTCGATCCCCGACCGTAGTCGGGCATGGTCCGCGAGGATCTCGTCGAGATTCGTCTGGGCTTCCAGGCTCTCGTCCACGACCGCCCGCAGTCGCTGCACTCCCGGCCCCGACTCGAGGGCGGCTACGGCGGACGCCAGACGGTCGAGGTCGTGGCCGCGCAGGGTGGCGACATCGGGGGCCACATTCCAGTACCGGTCCGGGCGGCCGGGTGTGCCCAGGAGGGCCGGGCCGGCATCGGGGGCGAGAAGCAGGCCACCGAGCCAGTTGACGTCCGTCGGCAAGAGGTCGGGTCGGCGGCTGAGCGCGGGGGTGCGCAGCACCGGCAGTGCCGACCAGTAGGCGCCCTCGGGGGCGCGCGGGACGACGATTCCGGTGACCCGGACGGCGAGCGGGTCGCGTGCCGAGCCTGGTACGTGGATCACCGAGCCCACCCGGATGTCGAGCGTGCGGGCGGTGTCCACGGTGACGGCGGCCTCGACCTGCGCGGTCGCCGCGGTCACCGGTGCGCCCGTGGTGCGCGGCAACCGGCCCGCGCTGAGCCGGGCGTGGGAGGCCAGGTCCTGCTGGGCGGCGAGCACCAGTTGGGCGGGCAGGCCGGCGGGCCGGGGAAGCCAGGGGTCGGACGCCTCGAGGGCGACGGTCGTGCGCACGCCGTACGACGACTGCGCGGGGTCGGGAACCAGCGGCGCCTTGGCGGTGGCGAGAATCTCGGCCCGCGCGGCGGTCAGCGGACCGACACGCAGGGCAGCCTCCATCTCCTCGACCGTGTCCATATGGGGCAGTGGGACTTGCACCTCCACGGTCGTCTGGTCGGGCAGGGCCTGCTCGACCGCCCGGCGCAGCCCCGCGTCCCCGTACCGGTCGACGGCACGCGGGTACGCGGCGGCCAGCGCCGCGGTCACGGCCACCAGCAGCGCGAGGGCCACGGACGTGGCGGCGAAGGCCCTGAGCCGGGTCCGCAACCCGGCCCGTGCGTGCGGCGGCACCGCCCTCGTCCCCCCGTCCTGAGGGGGTACCGGCTTCGCGGTCACTGCGTCACCTCGTCCCTGAGAGCCATCACGGGTTTCGCCCGTCGAAGGGCGAGGGCCACGGTCACGAGGGCGGGTCCCGCCGCGAGGGCCGCCAGCAGGGCGGCCAGGCGCGGGAGCGGGAGTTCGACCAGCACCGGTGGGAGCGGCCGGGTGGCCTGCCCGGTCAGGACGACGAGGGGAACCATCGCGTGCGTCAGCACCGTGCCCAGGGCCGTGCCGACCAGCAGCGCCAGGGCCACCAGTACGCCGTGCTCCACGGCGACCAGCCGGGCCAGCCGACGGCGTGGTGTCCCCAGCGCGCGCAGCACGGCGAACTCTCCGTCCCGGGCCCGCATCGCCCCTGCCGCGCTCACAGCGAAGCCGAGCGAGGCGAAGAGCACCGTCACCACGGCTGCCCCGACCAGCGCTGCTTCCGGGGCCGCCCCGAACGGGTCGTCGCGCAGCTCCGCCGCTATCTCGTCGCGCACCATCACCTGCTCCGGATCGACGTCGGGCAGGGCGCGTACGGCCGCTGCCGCGGCACCGGGCTCGGCGGTGCGCAGCCACCACTCGGTGGGCTTGAGGCTGGTTCCGTAGCGGGCCTGCAGCACCCGGTTGACGGCCCGGAGATCGACCAGCAGGGCCCCGCCGTCCTGCGCGGTGGCTTCCGTCGTGGGCAGGGCGCTCGCGGTGCGGACGATGCGTACAGGCACGGAACGGCCGTCGAACGTCACCTCCACGCGCTGGCCTTCGCGCGCACCGGACGCGGTGAGGAACCGGTCGGTGGCGACCGCGGCGATCTCGGGCGCCGCGGGCTGGGCGACGTTCAGCCGGACCTCCAGCGGCGAGGCGGGCGGCGAGATGTCCGGCGGCTGGTACCCGGTGCTGTACGTCATGGTGACGGGCGTCGTCGACGTGAGCCGGGGGCGAGTCGGCCGGGCGCTGTCGTCGGGGACGGCGACCGGGTCGGCCTCGACGGCGGTCGCCCACCTCGTCGGCAAGGTCAACTGCCGGATGTCGCCGTCACCCGCTGTCGCCGTGAACGCGCCGAGGACCAGGCGGTGCCGGTGTGGACGGCTGATCGGCTGCGGCGTACTCAGTTCAAGCCCGGTCAGCGCCAACGGGCCCCGGGCGCCGTTCAGATCCGGGGTCAGCCGGTGAGAGCGGCCGTCGGAGGCGAGGTGGCCGGACGGTATGTCGTAGGTGGTGCCGTGACGGTCCCGCACCGTGAGTGTGACGTCCGCTCCCGGCCCTGGCGTGGTGCTGTGCAGGGCAGCGGTCAGTGTGAGCCGCGCGGTGCCCTTCGGTATCTCCATGCCCGCGGGCGCTCCACGCGGCGCGAGCCCGGCGAGCAGCGGACCGTCCGTCAGGTCGCGCCGCGCCAGCACCGCCCCGGCCGCCTCCGCCGTGTTCAGGGCCACAACGGTCGCGGTACGGCTGCCGGAGAGCGACACTGTGCCACGGACCGCGGGGGCGACCGCATCGACGTGCGGGAGGTCCGCGTAGACGTCCGTGCGGCCCACATCGCCGCCCCCGGAGGTCAGGACGCGCACCTCGGCACCCGCGCGGAAGTCGGCCTGGTCGGCCTGGGAACGGTGCCACGATGCGCCCTGTCCGATCGCCACCACACCCAGCGCCACGGAGATGACCAGGAGCAGCACCGGACCTGCCCCCCGCATCGGTCGGCGACTGAACTGCCAGCCGACCATGGCCGCTGTCAGCCCGTGCCCGCGGGCCAGAAGCCGCTCGCCGACACGGGCCAGTAAGGGCAGCAGCCGCAGCGCCAGAACCGTTCCGGCGAGCAGCAGCAGAGCGGGCGCCGCCACCAGCAGCGGGTCGACGCCGAGGACCCCCTCGCGGTCGGCGGTGACAGCACCGGAGCGCCGGCTGCCGAGCAGCCAGAAAGCGACACCGGCCACGGCGAGCAACCCGACATCCGCCCCGGCGCGCAGCGGTGCGGGCAGCGCCCTCGCCCGCACCGCGACGGTGTTCGCGAAGGACGCCCGCCACGCCGGGACAGCAACCGCCAGCGCACACAGCGCAGCCACCCCCGCGGCGACCGCCCACGCCTCGGGCCGGCCCCCGACCGGCGTGTCGACGCGCACCCCCGTCCGGCCCAGCGCACCCTGCCCGACCAGCAGCCGCGTCAACGGCCCCGACGACAGTGGTGCCACCACCACCGCCGGCACGGAGATCAGCAAGGCCTCCAACGCGGCCAGGCCCGCCAGCCGTGCCCGGGTGGCACCGCGCGCACGCAGCAACCCGGTCTCGGCCGTGCGCTCGGAGTTGAGCAACCGCGCGACGAGCAACAGGGCGCAGGCCGCGAGCAGTCCGAGCTGAGCAGCGACGATCAGCATGCTGGACCGCGTGACGAGCAGGGAGCGCTCGATGCGGTCCAGTACCTCGGGCAACGCGGTGTCCGCTGCGGTCGCACTGCTGAGCGCGGGCCGCTCGCGCAGTTCCGCGCGCCCCGAGCGGGCAGCCTCGCGCAGCGCGCCGATCCGCTCCGTCGTCAGCGAGGAGTAGTCGGCCGACACCAACCAGCCCGACGCGCCGACGCTCACCCGGCCCGACGTCGGCACGCCCGCAGCGGTGAGCAGGGGACCGTACGTCGTGAAGCTCGACGCCTTCTCGCCGCGGCCGCCCAGATCGTCCAACTGCCAGTAGGGTGCCCGGACGTCCACCGGCCGGTACACGCCGGTGATCAGCACCCGCACCGCCGGGCCGTCCATCTGGTCGGTGACGGTCAGCCGGGCGCCGGGCGCCACCCCGAGCCGCTGGGCGGCGCTCTGCGGCAGTGCGGCCTCGATGGACCCGTCGGTCACCGTTTCACGGGGAGGCCGCCCGGCGACGATCCGCACCTGCGTGCGATCCAGGGCCGCGAAATACGTGAGGTTCGGGTTCCCGTCCCGCTCGGAGGCCGGCCGCAGCGCGAGCGGCAGGGCGTAGGGGCCGGACCGCAGCAGAGTACGCACCCGCACGGGCAGGCCGGCGAAGATGGTGCGGGCCCCCGCCCGCACGGCGTCGTCGGCCTCCTGCCGCTCGTCGGCCGGCACGTTGGCCTTGACCACCAAAGCGGCCTCGGCAGCGGTGCGCTGCTCGGCGAGTGACCGCCGCAGCGCCGCATCGCCTATCGCACCCGAGTAGGAGGTGAGCGCGGCCAGCACAGCCGTGGTCAGCAGCACGGTCAGCAGCACGGCACCGAGAAGCGCGCGATACACCCACGCCCGCAGCGCGATGAACCGCAACACGCCCGTCGGCACAGCTCGTTCCCCCACCAAGCCCCCCGTTTCCAACCACACGGACCGGAATGCGACGCGGCGTCGGCAACGTGCGGGTGCAAGAGAGCATTCTAGGACTGACCTTGGTCGCCTTGTGATCGAAAGTCGTCAGGCCTTGAGGGTCGTCTCAATCCGGACAGGCCCGATACAGATGCTCAGTCGGAAGCGGCGCGGCACCGTGGCCCGTTGAGCAGGAGACCGATCACACGCGACGCACTGTCATGCCGTTCCGCAAACAACGTGCCCCTTCATGGTGGTTCGGGTCAGCAGGGTGTCGGGCGGCCTCGGCGGGGCGTGGTCGGCGACGGCTGCGGTGGCCCGTGACTCCTCCCCCGGCTGAAGCTGGGGGCTTCTCGCTATGCCGGGTTGGCGTTGCGACGGGACCAGCCCGGCCCGTAGAACATTGGTGGCTGCCACGGTGTCGGCGTGCGCATGGTGTCGGCAGGCGACGCAGTGGAACTTTTCCTGTGTGGGCCGATTCTCCTTGGCGGTGTGCCCTCATTCGGGGCAGGTGCGGGAGGTGTTGCGGGGGTCCACGGCGATCACTTCCCGTCCGGCGCTTTCAGCCCTGGCGTGCAGGATCGTCAGGAACACCCCCCGTCCGGCGTCGTTGACCGACTTGTTGAGCCCGGCTTTGGCGGCGGCCCCGTTGGGCAGGAAGGTGCCCGGCCGGTCGTGGTCGGGTCTGGATGCGGGGCCTTGCTCATGTTGCGGATCTTGGTGTTGCCCTGTTCGGCGGGGCTTGGCGGCCGAGGCCGGCAAGCCCGGCCGACGACCGAGGCCGCCGCTCCTGCGACGGCAGCCCCCTCACCTCGGCAACAGCTGTTCCCGCGCTGATATATGGCGAAGACACAGCTGGGCGCGCGCGTGGATGAGGACGTTGCCGAACTCACGAAGCGACGCGCCGCGGACCTGGGGCTGAGCATCGGGGACTACCTCGCCCGGCTGGTGCAGGACGATGCCGGCGGCCTGCGCGCCCGTGCGGTGGACGCGGCAGCCCGCTTCCTGGCCGAACACCAGACGGTCTTCGACGAGGCCGAGGAAGCCCAGCAGACGGCTCGGGGAGTGCGCGCGGCCTGATGGATCTGCACATCGACGTTCCCTGGATCCTCCAGGTCGCCGGGGCTTCCGGGGCCGCCGGGGCGGACGATTTCGCCCCGGACGACTACGGCGTTCCCGTCTCGGCGGCCGCCCGCCATCGCGCCGCACTGTTCGAGCAGTCCGTCTGGGACGGCCCTTACGCCAAAGCCGCCGCCCTGGTGCACACACTGGACCGCTGCCACTGGCTGGAGCGCTCCAACATGGCTGTCGCCGCCGCCTCCGGCGTCATGTACCTCGAAGCCGCGGGGGTTCACGTCAAGTCCGCCCGCGAAGACGCCGTCGCCCTCAAGGACCTGCTCCTCGACCTCGCCCGCACCGCCGGGAAGATCGCCGCTCCGCTGCGGACCTGGCCCACCGCCACCTGACGCCCGCAGACGTCACTTCTCGACGATGGTGATGTCCTCGATCGGCCGGGTCATCCTGATGGTGTTGTCGTTGATCTCGATGACGTGCTGCAGCCCATGGACGGAATCTTCCTGCCCGGCAAGGCGGAACTCTTCGTATTCGCCGGCCAGATAGGCGGGGAAGCAGGTCAGGGACGGACCGAAGAGGCGGATGTAGTCCGCGAGTCGGCGGAACAGCTTCGGCAGGATCACCTGGTGCGCGGTGATGGAAGTGAGGTCCTCGATCTTGGCGCCGTCCTCGAAGGTCACGTCCTTGGCCCACACGCTGTTGGGGGCATTGGCGGCGCGTGCCCGCCGGGTGGTCTCGGCCATGTCCTCGCGCAGCTCTTCGGGGAGTTTGCTGTAGAAGGTCGGGTAGACCAGGCCGAGTTCGAGCAGTCGGTGGTTGGCGGTCTGGCGCAGGTGGTCGGTGGTCACGATGGTGCGCCTGCCGTTCTTGACGCCCGGCGGCAGGTCGCCGCGGCCGACCAGAGCGACACAGCGGCCGAAGATGTCGGCACCGCTCGCGAGGACGAAGCCGGGCACGGTCTCCGGGGTCGAGGCAGTGACCTTCTCCCTCTCGTCCATGAGGATGTTGTGGAAGCCCAGCCAGGACAGCAACTCGTCACGGGCGGCGCGCGCTCCGAGGTTCAGTGGCTGGTGTACCTCTTCGGGGCCAACTCCCTTGTAGTGGGTCTCCAGCGCGTCGATGGCGTCCATCCGGACCGTGCCGCCGCCGCGGCTGTTGCGCTTGACCCGGTTCCTGCCGGGGACGTCGCACCAGAAGCCCGCATCCTGGGGCAGGAAGGAGACGGTGTCGCCGTCCGGCCGAGTGCTGATGATTCGATACGTCCCTTTGATGGCCAGCATGGGCGTGGGCGTTGGCGTGGGCATGGATGTCTCCAGTGGCGTGGGGGGCGAGGGAGAGCCTCGGACGCCATTGTTATTCCGCAGGACCATGAAATGCGGGAACGGCCAGGGGGCGCGCGAGCGGGAAGGTGGCCACGCGCGCGAAAGGGTGAGCAGGCTGGTCGCCGCAGTCGCGCTACCCAGGGGTGTGCCGATCGGTGGAGTGGGGCGGGGTGGCTCGGCGCAGGGCGAGCGCGAAGCCGCGTCCTTGGATCACCAGGCTGCGTCCTCCCACTGGTCCAGCAGAGCGTCGGCCGAGATTTCGCCGGAGTCGGTCGTCGGGCCCTGGGTGGGCTGTTCGTGTCCAGATGACCTTGTCTCGGGCCATGTAGCGCGTGCCCCATCGGGGCGTGGCACGCCGTCGCGCGATGGTCGACGCGGCGATCAAGCTCTTCGCGCAGGGCGTCCGTGGCACGGGCGTCGCCGCCATCGCCGAGCGGGCCGGCGCCCCCCTCCGCCCTGATCCACCACTTCGGCAGCAAGGACGGCCTCGTCCAGGCCGTCCTGGAGGAGGCCGACCGGCGCGCCCTGGAGCGGCTGTCCGTCCCCCCGGACGCCGAGACCACCCTCGACCAGGCCTTCGACTGGTTCGTACGGGACGCCGAGCACACCGCGGCCGCCGAACGCGAGCCGGCCGCCCTGCACACCACCCTCACCGCCGAGAACCTTGAGCCGGGTTCGGCCCAGCACACCTGGTTCCGCGACCGCGACCGCGGCCGGGCCCTGCGGGCCCATCTGAACGCCCTGTTCGCACGGGCTGCGGCCGACGGCACGGCCCGGTCCGACCTGGACCCGGCGGTGCTGGCCACAGCAGGTGGCCGCTTTCATCGAGGGCGCCCACCTGCTGTGGCTCCTGGACCCGGACGAGGTCGACCTGACCGCCGTGCACCGCGGCTGCTTCGAAGGACTGGCGGCTCACCTGAAGCCCTGACCGACATCGGTGCGGGCGGGGCTATCCGGCCACAGGCCACTGATCACGCCAGAGCCGGATCGCCACACGCGTCCCGTACAACCCTCGCCCCTCCGTTCGAGTCGCACTTCCTGAGCAGCAGCTCTCACGACTGACTCGAAAGGCACCGCCCATGCCCCGAACGCCCCGAGCCACCCGACGCAGGATCAGCAGCGCCCTCCTGGCCGTACCCCTGGCCGCCTCGGTGGTGCTGACCGGCTCCGGCTCGTCGTCGGCCGCCCCCGCGTCCGTCCCCGCTGCGGACGACTTCAACGGGGACGGCTACGCCGACCTGGTCGTCGGCGCGCCGAACGCGACCGTGTCCGGCAAGTCGAAGGCCGGGTATGTGGCCGTGACGTACGGCTCGGCCAAGGGGCTGTCGACGGCGAACAAAAAAATCGTCAGCCGTTCGACCGCCGGGATCCCGGGGGCCGCCACCGCGAACCAGTTCTTCGGCGCCTCGTTCGCCAGGGCCGACCTGGACCGCGACGGCTACGGCGACCTCGTGATCGCGGGCGGCAAGGAGGGCTCGGTGATCCTGTGGGGTTCCGCGTCCGGCCTGACCGGCGGCACGGGCATCGCGTACGGGGCCGTGCCCCAGGCCGGTGACTTCGACGGCGACGGCAAGACCGACCTGGCGCTGTTCTCCGCTCAGCGGGTGAGCGGCGACGACCCGTCGGGTGCCCCGGCCGCGCTGTGGAAGGGCCCGATCAAGCGCGACGGCAAGCCCACCGCCGTACTGCCGCTCCTGGACAGGTCCCTGTGGTGGGGCTGGTCCGAGGAGGACGACTCCTGCGAGACGGGCGGCGGCTGCGCGGACGGCCCCGCGTCGATCACCGGCCCCATCGCCTCCGGCGAGGTCGGCGACTTCAACGGCGACGGCCGCGACGACATCCTCCAGTTTGCCTACGCCGGCGACGGCAACTGGGGGAACCGTCTGCTCATGGGCGGCGGCGCGACGGGCTTCACCCAGGACGACGCGTCCCGCCTCCGCATCGGCGAGGACAGCGACACCGCCGCCGGGGACGTGAACGGCGACGGCTACGACGACCTGGTGGCCGGCTCCGGCGGTGGGAAGGCCCATATCACTTACGGCTCGGCGGCCGGCCTCACCGCCGAGAACACCCACGCCTTCGACCAGGACCTGCCGGGCTTCCCCGGCGCCCAGGAGGAGGGCGACAACGTCGGCTCCGCCGTGTCCGTCGCCGACGTCACGGGCGACGGTTACGCGGACGTCGCGCTCGGCATCGAGGGCGAGGACGTCGGCAGCGTCGCCGACGCCGGGTCGGTCGCCCTGCTGCACGGCAGCGCTGCGGGGCTCACCGGTATTGGGGCCCAGGTCTTCCACCAGAACACGGCGGGTGTCCCGGGAGCGGCCGAGAAGAACGACCAGTTCGGCGCCACGACCGCCCTGCTCGACGTCAACGGCGACGGCCACCGCGACCTGGCCGCCGCGTCCACGGCGGAGAACACATCCAACGGCGCCGTCTGGCTGCTGCGCGGCACCGCGTCCGGCCTCACCACCAAGTCGGCCCAGGCCTTCGGCCCGAAGGACCTGTCGGCCCCCTACACGAACGCCCTGTTCGGCAGCTTCCTGCGCTGACCGGCCAACGCCACACGGTCGGGCCGCCCGGAGCGAGAACTCCGGGCGGCCCGACGCCTACCCCGGGAGGGCCGGCCGACCGCCGTTCCGGTCAGTCTCCGAGCACCGATCCGAAGGACTTGTTGCGGTAGGTCAGGCCGAACGCCTTCTCGCTGAACGACACCGCGCCGGACGTCGTGAGCCCCGAGGCGCTGCCGCGCAGGATCCAGTCGGCACCGTCGGAGTAGTGGACGTCGTCGTCGAAGACGTCCTCGCCGCGGGCGGCGGCGGTGAGGTCCGCGCGGCCATCGCCGTTCAGGTCCTGAAGCCGGAGGCCCGATCCCATTTGGTCCGTGAACTCGGCGGTGCCGGGCACACCCGTGGTGTTCTGCGTGAAGGACTGGGCACCGGTGCCGGTCAGTCCGACGGCCGAACCCTTGAGCAGCCAGACCGCTCCGGCGTACTCAAGGGTGCCGACAGCCTCGGCGGACGCGCCCACTGCCGCATCCGCGTAGCCGTCGCCGTTGACGTCGCCGACCGAAACGGGGCCGCCGAAGCCGTCGCCCGTCTCGTTCACGCCCGGGACCCCCTCGGTGTCCTGGTCGATCAGCCGGCTGCGCGTGCTCCCCGGGACTCCACCGGGGCCGCCGTAATGGACAGCGATGGTGCCTGCTCCCGAGGCCCCCTGCCCGTAGGTGACCAGGTCGTCGTATCCGTCCTTGTCGAAGTCGCCGGCCGCCCGTGCGTGCGCGGCGGCGAGCGGCACGCTCGCGGGATTGTCGGTGAACGTCATGCCGTCGGCGCCGCCCGCGTAGTAGCCGAGCCACACGCCCGTTTCCCCGTGCTCGTCGTCCTCGTAGTCGTCGTCCCCCGAGACGGCCAGATCGTCGGCGCCGTTGCCGTCGAAGTCGCCCGCCACGATCGATCCGGTCGCCCGGGTCGCCCCGGAGGGGCCGGTCGACAGCTCGGTCTGGGCGGGAGCCGTGGTCCGCGTGAATCCGTCGTCGAACACCGAGAGGCCGGAGTGGCCGGTGACGGCGAGCTGGTCGTGGCCGTCGCCGTCGAAGTCGCCGACCGCGAGGTTGGAGCCGTACAAGTAGCGGGAGGACGAGTCCGACGCCGCGTACACGGTCAGCGCACCGTTGACGAGTCCTCCGGAGCCACCCCACAGGATCTGGACGATGCCAAAGTCGGGAGCGGCCGACGCCTTCTCCGACGGCGCGCCGACAGCCAGGTCGGTGTAGCCGTCGCCGTCAAGGTCGCCCACGGCGTAGGACGTGCCGAACTTGTCGTACGCCTCCGCCGTACCCGGAACTCCTGCGGTGTTCTGGCTGATCAGTGCGGAACGGCTGGTCGAGACGCCGGAGGCCGAGCCGTACAGGACGGTCAGCTGCCCCGCCTGTGTCTGTCCGTTCACCTTGGCCTTGGGAGTGGCGACCACCAGGTCCTTGTAGCCGTCGCCGTTGAAGTCGTCGGATGTGGCGCCGACGGCGGAGGCGGGAATCGCGAGCGGCAGGGCCAGGCCGCCTGCCGCGAGCACGGCCACGGCAGTGGCTGCCAGAACTCTTCTGCGCACGTCTACCCTCTTCACCTCAAGTTGGGACTGTGATCGCACAGGTGACTCCTGGGGCGGCTGGATGGTTGCCCTGCACCGTCGGTGCCGTCGGTCAGGACCGGGAAACACCGCTGCGGCCGGGTAACGCGACGTTCGACGACCACGGCCGCCTGCAGCACACCGGCCGCACCACCACTCTCACCCCCCGCACGCGGTGGACGCGAAGTACGGGCAGCGTGGCTTCGAGATCACCTTCTGCGACAGCGTTTGTTGACGAGTCATGACCCGTGAACAAATCCATCGGTCCCTGAAGCCGGTGAAGGACAGCAGGGTGGGCACGTGCCGGATGGCGAAGACGGCGCTGACTCGCCCCGCCCGAACCTGCATTGCCTGGCCGGTCGGGGGACAGCCGGAGCGGTTCGAGCTCACCGACGTGCGCCTGTATGACGGAACCTTTGCCGCCGAGCCGGTCGACCGGTACCTGCCGCCTCTCCGATTCGCGCGGGTGGTGGGGGCCGTGACGGCCACACCACCGAGCGCGAGGGTCAGGCCGGTGAGGACACCTGCGATACGGATGGACGTGCGCATGGGGCGTACCCGCTCGCCGGGATCGTCGCACGGCCCGGGAGCTGAGTGTTGCCGAATCCGCGTGGGAACGGCACCGAGCGCACGCGGGCCCGCGTGCAACCACTGGCCCCGGCCCGGTTGGGTTTCCCTCGGTGCTGCTCCCCCCTTCGACGCTGGATCAGCCCCCGCCCCCGCACCCGCTACGCCTTCCGCGCGGACGTCCAGCCCTGGCGGCGGAGGCTTTCGAAGCCGTCCAGGAGGAGGTCCAGGGCGAATTCGAACTCAAACTGGTCGTCGCAGCCGCCACCGACCGCGGAGCCCTCGTCGTGTGCGGCCGTCGCGGCCAGTTCCGCGATGTGCGGGTAGCGCGCCGCCAGCCCGGGGTCCGGCGGGCCGGAGGGGCCCGAGGTGTCGAACAGTTCCTGGCTGAAGCCGAGCAGGCGGCTGCCCATCGCGTGCATGACGTGGTGCGTAAGGTCGGCGGAGAGGCCGCCGACCCGGAAGCTCCCGGCCATCGAGTCCAGGTACGCCAGCACGGCCGGGGTGGGGCCGGTCCGCGACTCGATGACCCGGGCCGCCCAGGGGTGGCGCAGCAGGACCCGCCGGGCCGAGAGGATCCGCCCGCGGACCACGCGCTGCCAGTCGGGGGCCGCGGCCGGCGGGTCGATCTCGCCGATGACGGCATCGGCCATGCCGTCGAGGAGCTCCTCCTTGTTGGCCAGGTGCTTGTAAAGGGCCATCGGTACGACGTCCAGCTCCTGCGCGAGCCTGCGCATGCTGAGCGCGTCGATGCCGGTGGCGTCGGCGAGCGCGACGGCGGCGCGCAGGACGCGGTCCCTGTTCAGGGGGATCCGTTGCGTGTGCGTGGCTTCCTGCCGGGTCATTCCGGTTCGGCCCCTTCCCTCCTCGACAGCGCTCCCTCTCCTTGACGAGTGTACGCCGTACACCTATGGTCCGATGCTAGGTGTACGGCGTACACCTAGCATCGAGTGAGGGGTACGAGAAGATGAGTCCGGACCGGAGAACCGCGGTGGCCGCCGGGTCGCTGTTCCTGCTGACCGAGGCCGCCGCGATAGCCGGGGCGGTTCTGTACCGCCCCTTGCTGGGCGCGGCGGACGGCCGGCTCACGCAGGGTGCCGACACACGGGCACTGCTCGGGGTGCTCTGTGAGGTGGTGCTGGTGGTGGCGGTGGCCGGTAGCGGGGCGGCGCTGTTCCCCGTCCTGCGGCGCCACGGCGAGGGGCTCGCGCTCGGGTACGCCTTCGGGCGGCTGATGGAGGCGGCCGTCATCGCCCTCGGGATCGTCGCCGTCCTGGCGCTCGTCACCCTGCGGCGGGACGCGGGGGCGGCGGCCGGCGCCGACGTCGCGCTGACGGCCGTGCACGACTGGACGTTCCTGCTCGGGCCCAACATCGCCCTCGGCCTGAACACCGTCCTGCTTGCGTACCTGGCGTACCGCGCACGACTGGTGCCGCGCTTCATCGCCGTGCTCGGGCTGGTCGGCGGGCCGCTGATCTGCGCCTCGGCCGTCGCCGTGATGTTCGGGGCCTATGCGCAGCTCTCCGTGGCGGGGTCGGCCGCCGCGCTCCCGGTGTTCGCCTGGGAGCTGGGGCTGGCCGGGTGGCTGATCGTCAGGGGGTTCGGGCCCGGCTCAGACGTCGCGTCCCGGGCGGATGGAGAGGTGGCTGATCCGGCAGGTGTCCGCCAGTGAGGCCGACCCGAGCTCGACCGGCGGAGCCGTCCGGGGCAACGCGTCGGCGCTGCCCGGCCGGGACCGTGTGGGTGGGGTGTGGCGGCGACGGTGTCAGCAGAGCCAAGGAGGCGTTCCACGAGGTCGCGCGGCGCTGGAGCACGGCGGGGTCGTCGGCGACTGGTCGCCGGTGGTGTCGAACAGCCACCGCAGGAAGGCGTCCATGACGTAACCGCGCCGCGTCGGGCGAGGAGTGCCGGCGGGCACGCCTCCTGAGGGCCGGACCGCGTCGCGGCCGGCGATCAGCGGGAATGCCGATACAGCCGCCTCCCGCGGACGATCCGAAGCTGCTGGGGTGGTCTGCAGGGCCGACACCAGCGCGTGCTGCTTGTAGGCGGCTGCCGCAGCCGCGTATGACTCGGCCCCGAGGCCGCCACTCGGCTTCGATCACGGTCCGCGCGCGTCGCCGCGCGACGGGTCGATCCGCCAGCCTTGCGGGCCGACCAGTACCACACCGGTTACTGACCTTTTCGGTTTGGCTTCGGGTGGGGACGATGGCGATCCCTGCGGTATGCCGGTGTTTTGCGGTGTGCGGAGGGCGGGGGCCTGACGGCTGAGTGGCGGGCTGCGTGCGAGAGGCTCCGACTGGAGGCCGGGAAGAGGTTCCAAGGGCGGCGGGGGGTGCGGCCTTCGCGGTGGAGGAAGCGCTTAAGGAGCTGAACCGTCTGGGTGAAGGTCCACCGAGCACGGCAGGCGGGGCAAGCCGAGCCCGGAGGGCGACCGGGCGCGCACCCTGGGCCCGCCCACCGACGGTCGCCTGGGGGTGACGCCTCGACGCCGCCGTCTCCGGCACGCCGAGCGGCCGGTTCCCGGCCGGGTGAGGAGTGGTCAGGTCGATGACGCGCCTGTCCAGCGGCACGGGGATCATCCGGCTTCTGATAGCAGGCCGCGGTCTTCCATCCCGTTCGGCCTGGCGTCGTGCCGTTCCGCGTCGGCCGCGGATGGTACCGATGGTACCGTAGGTGTCATGTCGGATCCCAAAGCGATGAATCTGCGCTTCCCCGACCCCGCGCAGCGGGCGGCCATCGCAGCGGCCGCCAAGCAGGCGGGGGTCAGCATGCAGGAGTACATCCTCTCGGCCGCCTACGACCGGGCAACCGCGGTGGAGCAGCGGTTCCTGGAAGGCTTCAAGGTGTCCATGGCCCGCAGCGGCGCGGCTTTCGCGGCCGAGCCCAGCAGCATCGACGCCGGCGCGGAGCAGCGGGCGATCGAGCAGGAGGCGCTGCGGGAGCTTGAGCAGCAGGAGCAGGGCCACGCCGCGTGAGCGAGCAGGAACCTCTCCACCCCGTCGACGTCACGTTCCTGCTGCACGCCGCCGAGCTGCTCGACGGTGATCCACAGGTCGACGACTACGGGCCGCTGTATGCGGCCGTCGCCCGGGTCAACGCCCGGGCGATGGAGCGGGACATCTACGGATCGATGTACCTCAAGGCCGCCGCCCTG
Organism: Streptomyces sp. NBC_01314; assembly: GCF_041435215.1. Taxonomy (NCBI): domain Bacteria; kingdom Bacillati; phylum Actinomycetota; class Actinomycetes; order Kitasatosporales; family Streptomycetaceae; genus Streptomyces; species Streptomyces sp. NBC_01314. Next base: position 603,806 of record NZ_CP108394.1, read on the forward strand.
CTGCAGACCTTGGCGAAGCTGCCGTGCCTGGAGCACTCGAACGAGGCCTTCGCCTGGCACGCGACCGAGGCCTACCTGATCCTCAACGCGGCCGCCCTGGACTACCCGCCCAAGGCGGCCGTCTCACTGGTACGCGATGCTGCCTCCGGTGTGCTCGGCGTCGCCCGGATCGCCCGGCAACTGCGCGACTGGACCACTGCCACCTGACCCTCCCCAGAACCTGTGAGCGCAAGGCCGAGCACTTCCTCGCGTTCGTTGCCATCGCCGCAGCCTTCATCGGGTATCGCCGTTGCAGCAGATGAGCCGGACTGACCGCGAGCAGATGCCAGCCGCGCCTGCGTTGTCAGCGGCGGCTCATAAGGTGCGCCCAACATCTCGAAGGAGAAACTGCCGTGGGATTCTCGGGTCACCTGGTCTTTGCTCGCAGTAGCCGGCCTCTGCTGGCAGCTCCCGTGTTCGACAGCCTCGACGAAGAACTCAAGACCACCGTGGGCACATGGGAGTCACGGCCGGGAGGCTGGCAGACGCTCCAGTTCGATTCCGGGACATGGGACGACGCCGACCTACCCGCCCTGGTTGAGTGGAGCAGGGCACCGGCCTGCGTCGCCGAGGTCTCCGACAGTGACCTCGCTCTCGTGACCGGGCTGAACGTCACCGGCCGGCGTTGGCAGACATGGCTCAACCTGGACATCGCCGCCAGGCTTCTGGCCGAGGAGCCCGAAGAGCTCGAAGATCAGCTCCTGTGGCTGGACACACCGGAGTTCCATGACGCAGTCGGACACAAGCACGCGGAGCTCGACGCGGAGATTCCCACCGACGCCGAGGGCGCAGTCGTATGGGCCGCGGCCGCCGACGTTCCCGCGACGCCACAGACAGTCAGGATCGAAGAGCTGCTTCGCTCACACGAGACCCCCGTGGAAGACCTCTTCAGCACACTGCTCGACGAGTTGGGCTTCCCTCAGGCCGCCGAGCCCTCACCTGCACCATAGGAAGCGACGTCTGAGTTCATCGTGGCGCGCCTCGGTGCACACGATGCCGTTCATCGGTTCGGTGCGCACCGCGTCCTCGGGTGGCGGGTCACCGCCAAGGCGGTGGTTCAACCCGTGCGTTGCTCTCGGTGAAGCGGAGCGCCACCGTGATGACGAACTGGCGGCAGAAGTCGAGCTCGTCCTGGTTGGGGGCGTATCCGGCCCCGCCGAGAGGCGAGGCTCCGTTGAATTGTCGTAGTAGCCCACAGACGAAGTGAGTTGGGTGAGACGACGTCGACGCGCTGGACAGCTACTTGCCGCTCCACGTCTCGTGACGCTCGCACGGAAGGTCGCCCGAGTGCTGCGTCTAAAATCCAGGGCATGGCGCTGACAACGCACGACGTGGACCGGTTCGAGGCGACGAGGCCCCGTCTGGAGGCGATCGCCTACCGCCTCCTCGGCTCGGCGAGCGAGGCGGAGGACGCCGTGCAGGAGACGTTCCTGCGCTGGCAGGCGGCCGACGTCGACCGGATCGAGGTGCCCGAGGCCTGGCTGACGAAGGTGCTCACCAACCTGTGCCTCAACCAGCTCACCTCGGCCCGCGCACGCCGGGAGACCTATGTGGGCCAGTGGCTGCCCGAGCCGCTGCTCACCGGCGACCCGATGCTCGGCCCGGCCGACACTGCCGAACAGCGCGAATCCGTCTCGTACGCGGTCCTCACCCTGCTGGAGCGCCTCACCCCCAACGAGCGGGCGGTGTACGTGCTGAAGGAGGCCTTCGACTACCCGCATCGGGAGATCGCCGAGATCCTCGACCTCAGCGAGGCCGCCAGCCAGCAGATCTTCCACCGCGGGAAGAAGCACGTGGCGGCGGGCAAGGCCCGTACGGAGATCGACACGGCGGCGGCCCGGCGGATCGTCGAGGAGTTCCTCGCGGCGGCCACCAGCGGGAAGACCGAGCCGCTGGTCAAGCTGCTCACCTCGGATGCCATCGCGGTCGGCGACGGCGGCGGAAAGGTCCCGGCCCGCGCCAAGGCGTTCGAGGGCGCCCTGGCGGTCGCGAAGTTCATGCGGGGCCTGTTCAAGCCGGCTCCGGTCAAGCGGGCCATGGTCGGCGGCTCACCCGAGATCCACATCTCGACGGCCAACGGCGGCCCCGCGATCCTGGCAGTCGTCGACGGCCGGGTCGTCGGGGTCATCTGCCTCGAGATCGGCGCCGACGGCATCGTCGCGTTCCGCACTCAGGTCAACCCCGACAAGCTGGAACGCGCGACCGAGGTGTGGGCGGCCACCGAGCACGGGGAACCCCTGTTCCACGCCTTCTGACGAACGCCGTCCGAGGGCCTTCTCGACGCCCTCGCTGAACCAGGTCACATTTTCCAGCGAGACTGTGACCTGGATCACATCCTGTTGCTGTCAGGAAAGCGCGGGCTGCCCGGTTCAAGGGGCGTGACCGAGCAAGGGCAAGCGTCGGACCGCGCAGACAGGAGCAGGAAAATGCAGCACCGCATCATCGTCCTCGGAGCCGGCTACACCGGAGCCACCGCCGCCGGGCGCCTCGCCAAGCGGCTGCACCGCGCAGACGTCGCCATCACCCTCGTCAACGCCGAGCCCGACTTCGTCGAACGCGTCCGGATGCACCAGCTCGCGGTCGGCCAGGAGCTCAAGCCCCGCCCCTTCGACGAGATGTTCGCGGGCACGGGCGTCGAGGTGAAACTCGCCAAGGTCGCCGGTATCGACGCCGACCGCAGGACCGTCACCGTCGTCGACGCGCACGACGCCGGGGAGCAGGAACTGGAGTACGACACCCTCGTCTACGCCCTCGGCAGCGGCTGGAACCCCCAGAGCGTCCCCGGCACCGCCGAGCACGCCCACGAGATCTCCGGCCGCCCAGGAGCACTCCGGCTGCGCGAGCGGCTGGCCCGACTGGACGCGGGACAGCCCGTGGTGGTCGTCGGCGGCGGACTCACCGGCCTGGAGGCCGCGACCGAGATCGCCGAGACCCGCCCTGACCTGGACGTCGCCCTCGTGGCCCGCGGCGGCTTCGGCGACTGGCTCTCCGACAAGGGCCGAGGACATCTGCGGAAGGTCTTCGCCAGGCTCGGCATCACCGTGCACGAGCACACCGCCGTCACCGCCGTCGAGGCCGACCGCGTCCTGACCGACGGTACGTCCGTCCCGGCCGCGGTCACCGTGTGGGCCACCGGCTTCGCCGTCCACCCGATCGCCGAGGCCAGCACGCTGGAGGTCTCCGGCACGGGCCAGATCGTGGTCGACGGGACCATGCGCTCGGTCTCGCACCCCGAGGTGTACGCCGTCGGCGACGCGGCCCTCGTAACGGGCCCCGGCGACAAGCCGCTGCGGATGTCGTGCGCCTCTGGCGTCCCCACCGCGTGGCAGGCCGCCGACGCCATCGCGGCCCGCCTGACCGGCGGAAAGCTCCCGAAGGTTCCGATCCGCTACTTCCAGCAGTGCATCTCGCTCGGCCGCAAGGAGGGCCTGATCCAGTTCGTCACCGCGGACGACCAGGCCGTCCCCAAGGCCCTCACCGGCCGCCTCGCCGCCGTCTACAAGGAACTCATCTGCAAGGGCGCGGCCTGGACCGTCGCCCACCCGACAGTGGGCATGCCGGTCCGCCGCCGAACGGTACAGCCGGCGGGCCGGGCAGACCAGGTGGGTCGGACGGGCGCGGGGAGCCCGGCGGAGCAGGCGGACTCGGCGGTGAAGGCCGCGGCTTGAGCCTTACGGTGCGGGTGGCCCCGGACAACGTGGCTCGACCCGTACGGCGCGGCCTGGCCGTACAACGGAACGGGCCCTCGACAAGAGGGTCCAGCCCCGCCTCCGCCCTCTGGCGAGACGGTCCGCGCCAACGGAACCGCGCTGAAACTCAGTGCGGTGCGAAGATCACATGGGTGCGGGAGGGGCTCTTCACCGACCATGGACGGCGAAGAGCCCAAGAGGCTGTCTGCCCACCCCCTCCCTGCCGAGTCGCCCTCACATCCCCGCCTCAGGCTGCGCGCCTCCGTAGAGGGACGCGTTCGCCGCCCATGGTTCGGGGAGTTGAAGAAGGAACAGGGCCGCGTGGCCGTCGGCGGGGCGCAGATAGCCTGCGCGAATGAAGCGGATTCAGCGGGCCGCCGGCGCGGTCGTCGGTTCAGCGGTGGGTGACGCCCTGGGCGGTCCTTTCGAGTTCGGTCCCCAGGGAGCGTTCTCCGCGCGGTTTCCGGCGCCTGGTGTCGGTGGCGAGATGTGCGGAGGTGGTGGCTGGGACCCCGGCGAGGCCACTGACGATACGCAGATGGCTGTCCTGGTTGCGGAGTCGCTGTTGGAGCGGGGCGGACTGGATCTGCCGGACATCTTCGCCCGCTTCCAGCGATGGGCGGCATCAGAACCGAAGGACATCGGCCTGCAGACCGAGGACGTCCTGACCAACGGCGCGCCCTGGGACCTCGCCGCCGCGATCCATTTCCAGGTCAACCAACGAGCGGCGGGAAACGGCTCCTTGATGCGGGCATCGGCCTCCGCGGTCCACTTCGCGGCCGCCGGCCAAGAAGCCACCATGGACGCGGCCCGCCGCATCGCTGCTCTCACCCACGGTGACCGCGCGGCCTGGGAAGGCACCGCGATCCTCCACGAACTCATCCGCGTCACGTTCGAGGACACCGACCCCCTCACCGCACTCCCGGACATCCTGGCTCTTGTCCACCCCGACCACCGCGGCCGCTACGCCACAGTCCTCGCGCCCGACTGGCACCCCGATCAGGCGACCGAGTTCAACGGTGCCGTCTGGCCCTGCCTGGGCTCCGCCGTCTGGGCCCTGCGCACCACCACGAGCTTCGAGGACGCGATACGCACGGCGATCGACCTCGGCGGTGACACCGACACCGTCGCCGCGGTGACCGGAGGCCTCGCGGGGGCGCACTACGGATTGGATGCAATCCCCGCCCGCTGGACCCAGCCGCTCCATGTCCCCCTCCCAGGATTCAACGAACGGGTGCTGCACCTGGCGGATCTGCTCCATCTTGCACACCGCCTCGAAACCACTCACGCCGATGATCCGCTGACAGACAGGGGCTGTTGACGAGACAGGGGTGGCAGCCCGCATGAACGGCGAGTTGGGCGATGGTGTCGTGGTGGTAGCCGAGCATGCGGGCGACCACGGAAGCGGGGGCATGAAGCACGAGGTGGCGGATCGCCGCCGTGCGTCCTCTCCGGGTGGGGAAGCCCACGCGGCGGGGGCGAAGTTCGAGGGCGTGCGAGGTCATGGGCTGTCCGGCCCGGCGGCAGGGAAAGAGCCACCGAGCGTCGGGGGTCAGTCGTGAGCGCGTTGACGCGGTGCTCGTACTCGAGCTGGGCCTTTCGCGTGCCGGGATCGCCGAGGTGGCAGGGGCACTGTTGAGAGGCTGGCATCGGTCGAGGAGCGCCCGGTGGACCCGAGGGCACGGTGCGGACGCTTGGAGGCCGACGTATTCAGCGAAACCGTCGGCGTCCACAGCCCCGAAGGACTGTCGGACCACCAGATGCTGGTCGGATTCTTCAGCTGCTACGGGGAGGGCTGAGGTCCTCGCGCGGACATCCACTCGCCATGTCGTCTCCGCTCGTCGCTCCATGTCCCTGCTCGGCCTTCCCACCCGGCGTCTCATCGGGCCCCTGTGACCCTTTGGCCCTGCGCGCTGCGAAGCCGACCGCGCTCACCTGACCGGAACCGCGCCTCTCAATAGTCATGCGACGCATTGACCCCACAGCGCCATCGCGGTTGCATGCTTGTGGCCCTCCGGTGGGCAACCGGGGAGAAGGACCATGTCCTGTCTTAGGGGGAAAATGAGGGGCAACGCGAATCGGAGCGCCACCAGACGTGTGCGGGTCGCCTTAAGCGCCACGGTCGTGGTCTGCGCGGTCACGACCGTGCTGCCCGGAGCCGCTTCGGCTGAGCCCATGACCGTGCCGGGCGTCGCGAGTGACAGCGGAGCCGGGGTCGAGCGGATCAGTGTCGCGACCGACGGCACCCAGGGCGACGGCGACTCCGCCGGTGCCACGATCACGACCGACGGCCGGCGTATCGCCTTCTCGTCGTTGGCGCAGAACCTCATACCCGCCCACCCGGTGACAGGGGAAAGGGTGTTCGTCCGCGACCAGCGGACGCGCCAGACCACGCTGATGAGCTCCAACACTTCCCCGAACCAGCGCCCGTTGATCAGTGGTGACGGGCAATACGTTGCCTGGTGGGGGCAGTTGTTCAGAGACACGAAGGTCCTCCTGTCCCAGGTGAGCTCGGGAAGCACGATCGGCATCAACTGCTCGGGCCTCAGCTGCAGCCAGCCGTCGCTGAGCGCGGACGGCCGCTACATCGCCCACGTCGCCACCTTCACTCGACCGCCGTCCCGGCAGCGCATCGAGGTACGGGACTGGCAGGCCGACACCATGGAGACCGTCGCCGAGTTCGGCCACGCCGTCTCGGCCCGGCCGTCCATCAGCGGCGACGGCCGCTTTGTCGCCTACCAGGACGGCCGGGCGGAGGACGTCTTCGTGTGGGACCGGACCGACGACACCTCCTCCGGCCCGATCGAGGGCCCGTCCAAGGCGGCGACACTCGTCCAGCTCAGCAAGGACGGCAGCAAGGTCGTCTACCTCTCGGGCTCCGACACCTACATCCACGACGAGCGCTCGGGCACCGACCAACTGGTGCCGAACGTGCGGGGCGTGGCCATCGATCCCACCGGCCGCTATCTGCTGTACGCCCCACACGACACGAACGGACCGTCGCTCACGCTGCGCGACCTGGAGACGGGCACCGACGAGATCGTCTCGAACCAGCCCGCCTCGGCCGGTACCGACGCGGTCAGCGCCGGTGGGCGCGACGTGGTCTTCCATTCCACGGCCGACGACATCGTGCCCGGCGACACCAACGGCAAGTCGGACGTTTTCATCCGCCGCTTCTACTGATCGCCCCGACCGCCACGCTCTCCTCCTGCCCCACCGCTCGCGCGCGAGCGGTGGGGCCCGTAACGGGGGATCGAACTGGCGACCTCGAGTGATACGGAGTCGCGTATTCACCAGTCGGCGAGGGCTCACGGTGACCATGAGTGGTCGCCTGGGGCATAGTTCCGCCAGGTTCCGCCAGCCTCAGCGGCGAGCTGGGCGGTGGTGTCGTCGTGGCAGCCGAGCATGCGGGCGACCACGGAAGCGGGGGCCTGCCCTTTGCGTTTGCCGGCCGGAATGATCAAGTCGGGCTGGATCTGCTCGACCCACTCGCCGTTCGCGCGACGGCGGAGCGCGGTGTGCAGCGTGTCCCCGGTGATGACGGGTGGCAGGCCGCCGTGCTCTCCCTTGCGAGACGCGGCTCCGAGTCCTTCGAGGGTCGACTCGCGTATGTTCTTCCGTTCGGTCTCCGCCATCGCTGCGAAGAATACGAACAGCGGGCAGCCGGGCCCGCTGGGGTCGCTGGGGTCGTACATCCCGGGCAGGGGGCCGGCGAGCGTCTCCAGGACCAGCCCGTGGGCGGTGAGGTGGTCGGCGAGCGAGGTGAGTTCGGCGGCGTCGCGGCCAAGGCGCTTCATCGGCGGAGATTTGGCTGTGGCTGGTCAGAGTTGATGGTTCTGGAGATCGGGCTCGGGCTGGTCTTGGGTGGCTGCCCAGGTGGCAAGGAGGTGGAGGGAGTCGGCGCTGGGGGTGTCGGGGGTGGCGGTGTAGATCACGAAGGTGAGGTCAGGGTCGGAGGCCAGGGCCATTGCCTCGAAGTTCAGTTCCAGGTCGCCGACGACCGGGTGGTGGAGCTTCTTGCTGCCGGTGCGGTGTCGGCGGACGTTGTGGTCGGCCCAGTGACTGCGGAAGGTCTCGCTGCGGGTGGACAGTTCCCCGATGAGGTCGGTGAGGTCCTTGTCGTGGGGGTTGCGGCCGGCTTCGGTGCGGAGCATGGCGGTGATGCCGTCGGCGGTCTGCTCCCAGTCGGGGAAGAAGTCGTGGGCGGCGGGGTCGAGGTAGATGAACCGGGCCGCGTTGGCGGGGCGGCGCGGGTCGGCCAGGAGGGGCGCGTACAGGGCGCGGGCCAGATGGTTGGTGGCCACCAGGTCCTGGCGCCCGTTGTGGATCCAGGCGGGGGCGTCGCGGACGGCGTCCAGCATGTACTGCACAGCGGGCCGCAGACGGTGGGTGGGAGCACGGCGGCGGGAGGCGGCGGGGGCGGGGGCGCGCCGGGCCAGGTCGTACAGGTGTCGGCGTTCGGCGTCGTCGAACTGCAGGGCGCGGGCGACGGCGTCCAGGACTCTGTCGGAGATCCCGGACAGGTTGCCGCGCTCCATGCGTACGTAGTAGTCGACCGAGATGCCGGCCAGCGTCGCGGCCTCCTCGCGCCGCAGCCCCCTGACTCGCCGGTGACCGCCCCAGGCGGGCAGTCCGGCCTGCTCAGGGGTGATGCGGGCGCGGCGGGAGGCGAGGAATTCCCTGATCTCGGCGCGGTCGTCCATGCCTTCAACGGTAGGCGAGGGCCCTGGAATGAGGGAGGTACTGGCGTTACCCGGAAAACCCGTCACTGCCCCCGCCGGACGAAACGGCGTTTCCTGAGGACGTGCCGTTCACGACGGCCGGGCCCCACCTGGGGCCCCGTCCCGCCTGAGGCACCTGAGCAGCGATGACGACGTGCAGGACGTGGCCGACCCGGCTCTGATCCCTGCTGGCAGCGTCGGCGACGCCGTCAGTCGCGCGCCGTGCCGACCGAGCTCCGACCCGAGGAATGATCACTTGAAGCACACCACTCTGGGAGATCTGGATGTCTCCCGCATCGGCCTGGGCGCGATGGGCATGTCGGTCTTCTACACCGGCGCCGGCAGCGACGATGCCGAGTCCGTGCGCACCGTCCAGCGGGCGATCGACCTGGGCGTCACGCTCATCGACACCGCCGAGGTCTGCGGCCCCTACACCAACGAGGAACTTCTCGGCCGGGCGCTGAAGGGCCGCCGTGACGAGGTCGTCCTGGCGACCAAGTTCGGCTTGATCTCGCACGGAGCCCCGAACGGCGGCATGGGCGTCCTGGACAGCGGCCCGACCACGATCCGCGCCGCCGTCGAAGGCTCGCTCAAACGCCTCGGGACCGACCACATCGACCTGTACTACCAGCACCGCATCGACCCGGGCACGCCGATCGAGGACGTGGCGGGTGCGGTCGGCGAGCTGGTGGCCGAGGGCAAGGTCCGCGCGTTCGGCCTGTCCGAGGCCGGACCTGACACGATCCGCCGCGCCCACGCCGTGCACCCGGTCTCGGCGGTGCAGTCGTCGTACTCGCTGTGGACCCGCGAAGTCGAGGAGCGGGTACTGCCCGCGCTGCGCGAGCTTGGCATCGGCTTCGTGCCGTACGCGCCGCTCGGCCACGGCTTCCTCACCGGCACTCTCCGCTCGCCCGAGCAGTTCGACGAGGGTGACTGGCGCAGGACCAGTCCGCGCTTCCAGGGCGAGAACTTCCAGCGCAACCTGGCCCTGGCCGACGAGGTGCGGGCCATCGCCGACGAGGGCGACGTCACCCCGGCCCAGATCGCGCTGGCCTGGCTGCTGACCCGCGGCGAGCACATCGTCCCGATCCCCGGCACCAAGCGTGTGGCCCGCGTGGAGGAGAACACCGCCGCCGACGCGGTCTTGCTGAGCGCCGAGCAGCTGACCCGGCTCGACAGCCTGCCCCCGGCCTCAGGCCACGACCACAACGAGGCCGAGCGGCAGACGATCGAACGCTGACCCGCCCAGCGGCGTCCTCCACACCGGTCCACGGCACGGACCGTACCGATCGTGCCGCCCATCACCGCCGGCCACGGTGGCCGGCCTCACACAGACCCTTCACCTGCAGGCCGGTTCAGCCTCGGTGAGTAGCGACCCGTCAGAGGATTCCTATGCGCACTCCTGTCACGTTCAAGAGCAACAACCTGGCCATCTCCGGCGTGCTGTACCTGCCCGACGACTACAACGGCAGCCCGCGACCCGCCATCGTGGTGGGGCACCCGGCCGGCGGCGTGAAGGAACAGACCGCCGGCCGCTACGCCGAGGAGCTATCCCACAAGGGATTCGCGGCCCTGGCCTACGACGCGGCCTACCAAGGCGAGAGCGAGGGAGAGCCGCGCGGTCTGGAAGACCCCTTCCAGCACGCCGAGGACGTCCGCTCCGCAGTGTCGTTCCTCAGCACCCGCAGCGAGGTCGACCCACGGCGCATCGGCGCCCTGGGCATCTGCGCTTCGGGCGCCTACGTCCCCTACGCCGCCCAGACCGACCGGCGCATCAAGGCCGTCGCCACCGTCAGCGCCGTCGACCCCGGCGCCGAGCTCCTCGCCGAGCCCGCGGTCCGCGACCACCTGCTCGACCAGGCAGCGGTGTTCCGCACCCTTGAGGCCCGCGAAGGCAGCGCCTACGCCACCAACCTGCTCCCCAGTACGCAGGCCGAAGCGGACGCCCTCCCGGCGGGCAGCATGTTCGGCCAGAGCTACGGCTACTACCGCACACCGACCGGACAGCACCCCCGTTCCTCCGGCTGGGCCGTGGCCCGTTTCGATCTGATCGCCCAGTTCGAGCCCTACCGCAACAACAGCTGGCTCGCACCGCGCCCGCTGCTGATGATCGTCGGGAGCAAGGCCGACACCCGCGTCTTCAGCGAGAACGGCGTGGCCCTGGCCGGCGAGAGCGCGGAGCTGTTCGACATCACCGGGGCGACCCACTTCGACCTCTACCACCGCGACGCGTACGTCTCCCAGGCCGTGGACCGGCTCGCCGATTTCTACGGCACCCACCTCAAGAACTGAGCCGGTCCACGCTGACGCGGCCCGGTCTCGCCGACCGCCCCACCGACCGTCCGGACCGCCGCTCGCCGCGGGGTGCCGGTCGAGATTCAAGGAGCACACAAGCTGGGTGATTTCGTCGTCGTAGGGCTTGTCGAAGAGGGTGGTGCGGGTGGGGAGGTGCCCGTAGACCTCCAGGCTGGTCAGGCTGTGCAGGTGGCCCCAAATGCGCAGGGTCAGGGCGACGACGGCGGGCGGGAGGTCGGGGAAGGCCGGACGAACCTGGTCTGGCTCTGGCAAGATTTTCGTGGGCGGAGATCATCTGGGTGCCGTGGTCGGCCGGTCCGTGCATCGGCGGCGGAGGTGGGCGATCAGGACGACGCGGTGGCGTAGGAGCGGAACGCCGGCGCGTCCTGCCATCAGGCGTTTTGGCAGTTTGGCGTCGGTGATGCGGCCTTCGTTGACGCCGGAGTTGTAGGTGGTGGAGATTTCCTGGGCGACGGCATGCTGGTCTTCGCGCAGGGCTCAGGCGATACCGGCAAGTGGTGGCAGTCCACTGTGGGAGAGCTCGTCGAGCCAGGACGGCAGGGGTGCGGCGTCACGGTTGTCCAGCATGGCGGCGAACCGGCGGACCAGGTCGTGGGCGTGCTTGAGTTCCGGACAGTGCTCGAGGAGCCGGTGCAGGCGATGGGTGACGTGTAAGGCCGCGGCGGTCCGGGTGGGTGGCGATCCAGCGGGCGGTCTCGCGTGGGACGCCGGGCGCTCGCGGGGCTGGTCCAGCGGCAGCCCGCGTCGCAGGGGCGCGATGGCCATCTTCACGCGCTGGTAATGCCCGAGGTAGCCCTTGGTGCTGAGCTCCTCGTGGAGGACCATCGCATTGTGTTCACCCTCGTCCCAGCGTTGTTGCAGGGAGTCGTGGTAGGGATCCAGGGTGGAGGGCTTGCGGGGTGGGCGACGCACGACCTCCTGCCATGTCCTGAACGCGAAGTGACAGCCCCTGCCACATGTGGAAGCGGTCGCTGACGTGCAAGGCCTCGGGGGCGTCGGCGGCGATGCCCTGCCGGTAGGTCAGCGAACCCGTGCACGGCGCGCTTTGAGGAAATCCCCCGGTTCATCCAGGTTCGGATCGCGTTGCACACAGAGCTTCGCACCTTGCCGCGATCCCGCGTACCAAACCAACGGGCTGCCGTGGCTCGCGGCGGGCGCCACGAAACTTCGGGGACCCGATGCGGTGGGTGACAGGGCCGGGCGTCGCTACGTCACCCGAGCCGTGCCATCTCGTGTCGCCAGGCCGTGTCGTTGTTGAACGAACCGCCCAGGTCGGGGAGTTCGCGCATGTCCTCTTCCGGAAGATCTCTCAGAGTCCCGCCCGCCGTGACGACGTCCAGGGAGACGCGAGCGATCGTGTCGACGGAGATGGCGCGCAGGACGGCTTCGGGGACGCCGGTGCCGGTGCTGGTCAGTCCGTGGCCGCGGAGTACGACGGCGTCCTGGTCACCGAGCGCGGCCACCATTTCGGCCGCGAGTCGACGCTCGCTGATCAGAACCCCACGCGGATAGACCGGTACGCTGCGGGCGGCCAGCCGTGTGCCGGGGATGTCGAAGGCGCCTACCACGGGGCGGATTCCCAGCCCTGCCAGATCGGCGGCGACGACCGCCGGGGGATGTGCGTGGACGACGGACGCCACCTCCGGCCGAGTGCGCAGGATCTCGGTGTGCAAGGGGAGTTCGTTCGGAACTGTCCATCCGTCCAACTCCCCGGCTCCCGCTGCAGCTCCGTCGAGGTCGACGAGGCGGATGTCGTCCGGCTCGGTGTACAGCAGGCCGCGTTCCTGCGGCCCGCGGCATCGCACGAGCAGGGTACGTTCGTCGACGCGCAGGCTGACGTGGCCGAGAATGCCGTCGGCGAGCCCGCGTGCCGCGAGTACGCGACAGGCGTCCGAGACGAGTCGGCGCTGGGCACCCAAATTCCGTGTCGTCACGAGGCGGCTCCGGGGGGCGGACCCTCGACGACAGTGAGGGCGGAGGCGGGGCAGGTGCGGGCCGCTTCCCGGATGCGGGGCAGCTCCTGGTCGGTGATCTCGGTCTTGAGGAGCACGACGACGCCGTCGTCGTCCAGGTCGTAGGTGTCAGGTGCTGCGATGACGCAGTTCGCGTATCCCTGGCAGGCCGCGAGGTCGGCCTTGAGGAGAGGCACGGGTGCTGTCCTTTCACATGAGATCGGATGAGGCTCAGGCTTTGACGCCGATACCGCCGTCCGGGTGGACGGCACGGCCGGTGATGCCCCGCGACCGGTCGGAGGCGAGGAAGACATAGCTCCAGGCGTGGTCGGTCGCGGAGAGAGCCGTTCGGAGCGGGACCCGGGCGGCGAGTTCGCCGGCCCGGCCCGGCGTGTCACCCAGGCTGCGCCCTGCCAGCCCGAGGCTGTCGAGCCCGCGCAGGTCGGTGCCGAGGGTGCCGCCGGGGGCGACCGCGTTGACGCGGACGTCCGGGGCGAGTTCGTGGGCGAGGGAGGTGACCATTCCGCGTACGGCGAACTGAGGCTGGCTCACCTCCTGGTTCGAGGGGTCGGCGCAGCTGCTGGCCTACGCGATGGCCGAACTGACCGAGGAGCAGTGGCGGGCGCCGGTGGTGACCGCGCAGGGGCGGACCGTGCCGGCGAGTGAGGTTCCGTGGATGCGCACCAGGGAAGTCATGGTCCATGCCGTCGACCTCGACACCGGTATCCAGTTCGCGGACCTGCCCGAGGAGTTCCTCGCCGAGCTCCGCCACGACATCGTCGGCCAGCGCGGCAGCGACACCGTCCCACCGTCCGGGGCAGCGACGCCGACATCACCGCCTACCTGGCGGGCCGCCCGTACACGGGTGTGACAACCCGGGACGGCTCCGCGGCCGAGCCCCTGACTCCGTGGCTGTGACCACGCAGGAGAGTGGCATGAAGACCACAGACACCCACCGCCCCGACGTCCTCGTCGTCGGCGGCGGAATCGGCGGGCTCTCGGCCGCGCTGACTCTCACACGGCAGGGACTTCGAGTCCGCCTCTACGAGCAGGCGTCCCAGTTCGGCGAGGTCGGCGCGGGCCTGCAGATCGCACCGAACTGCACACGTATCCTGCACGAGTACGGGCTCCTGGACGAGGCCGTCCAGCTCGGTGTGCTACCCAAGCACATGATCATGAAGGACGCCCTCGACGCAGCCGAGCTGACCCGACTGGACCTCAAGGACATGGAACGCCGCTACGGCTTCCCGTACATGGTCATCCACCGCAGCGACCTGCATGGAGTCCTCCTGCGCGGCTGCGAGCGGGCGGGCGTGGAACTGATGACCGGCGCGCGCTGTGTGGCGTACGAGAACATCGAGGGCGGCGCGCGGGTCACTTTCGACGGCGGCGGAACGGACGAAGCCGAGATCGTCATCGCCGCGGACGGGCTGCACTCGATCGCACGCAAGCTCCTCGTCGAAGACGAGCCCGTCAACTCGGCGTACGTCGCCTACCGTGGCGCGGTCCCCTTCGAGCAGGTGCGCGCCAACGCCGTACACGAGAAGGACGTGGTGCTGTACGTCGGCCCGCGCTGCCATTTCGTCCAGTACCCGCTCCGCGGCGGCGACATGTTCAACCAGGTCGCGGTGTTCCAGTCGCCGAAGGCACTGGCCGGCGAGGACGACTGGGGCACCCCGGACGAGCTCGACCGCGCCTTCGAGGGAACGTGCCAGCAGGTCCAGAAGGGCCTGCCGTTGATGTGGCGCGACCGCTGGTGGCGGATGTTCGACCGCGAGCCGCTCATGAAGTGGGTCACCGGCCGCATCGCCCTGCTCGGCGACGCGGCCCACCCGCCGCTGCAGTACATGGCCCAGGGTGCCGTCATGGCCATCGAGGACGGCTGGGTGCTGGGCGAGCACGTGGGCGCGCAGCACGCGAAGCGATCCGAGGACGGCTCCGGGGTCGACTGGGAGGTGACGCTCGCCGCATACGAGGCCGTACGTCCCGAACACTGCCGCCGGGTGGTGCTCACCGCACGCGCCTGGGGCGAACTGTGGCACCACGTCGGGGTCGAGCGGGAGCAGCGCAACGCGGTGATGCGCGCCCGCGACACGTACGACTACTCCTTCATGGACTGGATCTACGGTCCCACGGCACTGACGCCCGACCAGGAGCCCGAGATGTATCCGTCGATTCCACTGGGCTCCGTGACACTGCGACCGATCTGACTCACATGGTGCGTGCGCCGCGGGAGGCAAGACCCGCGGCGCACGCACCTGTGGAAACCCGCGCCGGCCGTGTCGGTCGCCCGGTCTTGGCCGCCTCACATCACCTCCGGAGTGTCTTCCACAAATCGGTGGCGGAGTCGGTCAGCCGGACGGATTCCCTCTGCTCACTGCTTGCACTGCTTGCACTGCTTGCACTGAAGCAGCTCTGTCAGGGAGCCAGCACGCTTCTCGATGAGTTGGCCCACCTACTGCTCAATACACAGTTGCAGCGCCTTGGCGACTGGTAGAGGTACCCACGCGCTGAAGCAGATGCTTCGAACTGATCGTCCTTGGCCGTCATAGCCCCCGCCGCCTTCCTGGCGAGCTGACGGCGATCTTCGCACGCATGTGACGCTAGGCACATGGAAGGTACCTAATAGGTGACGATCCCCAGGCCCACCAGGTGCGGACAGTGCCCGCGTCCGGCAACGAGGCGCGGGCAGGCCCGTGCGTGGTGAGCTGTTGCAGGGTCGTGGTCGCCACGGTGAGCCGGTAGTTCACGCCTTGGACGCGTCGGGCGCGCTCGTGAAAGGCGGCCTCCCTCGTTGGAGCACCGGTCGGGCCAGGGGCAGCTGGTCAGGCAACAATCGCGGGGCCTCCTATCACCAGTGTCAGATCAGCCCCCGCCAAACCCGTGGGCCGCGACGGCACGCCAATTCACTGCAACCAGAGCCGGTCAACGCTCCTACCGTCGGACAGAACAGCACGCCAGCTGATCGCCCACCGAACGGGTCGGCACCACAACGTTGCTGTGCCGTGCGCCGACGCACGGACGCGCCGGTCCATAGGTGCCCAGCCAAGATCCGGACCAACCACGGGCAAGCGGAGCGTCACTCCCCTTGGTCGCGGTGTTCATACAGGTCAGGTGCAGGACAGAGCTTTACCGCCAGCAGGCGAAGTATCTGCTGGCGAGCTCCATCCCTCGATGGCAGACGGGCGGGAGATCGTCAGCAAGCTCAAGCCTGTTCCCCAACGACTCGTCGTGTCCGTGGGTCGCGTCGCGGCGCAGCGTTTCGCGGACCTGTCCGCGCAGCCGCAGCACATCTGCCGGCGCTGCGGCCGTCAGGTCCCCTGCCGTCCTGCAAGCTCCACACAGGCACCCATACACCTTGCCGTAATGCATCACGAGACGACATCTCGCATATTGACCTCGCCTCAGCCGTCTCCTATGGTTGGGGTACTTCTCGAAAGGACGGGACCAGCATGAGGCCAGTCGCTCTGATCGGCGTCCTGCTCGTGTCATGCGCCGGCCGCCGGACCTACGACGAGCCGCTCAGCCACTTCCCTCCCCGGGAGGGACTGCGCCCCGGCACGGCTGTCGGCGTGCCTCAGACTCCCTTCTGAGTGCGGTTCGTCGCCGCGCGACGAGCCCCCGCCACACTGAACGTTCGTCGTCCGTCAACGTTCGTCGTCCGTCGTGTCTTCGCCGACGGGCCTTTCCATCACACTCTCGAGGAGTGCATCATCGTGACCACCACTGTCGGCCTTCAGCCGATCTCCGGGCCTTCCGCATGGCGCGGCGACGAGTTGTCGAAGTCCACTGACTGGATCTACGTACTCAGCGACGCCGAACGCACCGAGCTGGAAGACCTGGGACGGCGCTTCGTCGCCGACAACCCCGACCTGCGCACCGTCACCGCCGCCGACTACCCGTTCGAGGCCTGTCGCGCCCTCAACGAGGAGTGCGCCCACCAGATGGACGCCGGCCGGGGCTTCATCCTCGTGCGTGGGCTGCGCACCGAGGAGTACGGCGGCCCCATGGCCGGGGCCATCTTCGTCATCATGGGCCTGCACCTCGGCCAGCCGATCGGGCAGAACCAGAGGGGCGACCTGCTCGACCACGTGATCGCCACGTCGAACAAGACGATGTCCGACGAGGGCGCGCTGCCCTCTCGTATACGGGACCGGCTCCCGTTCCACTCGGACAGCTCCGACGTCGTCGCCCTCATGTGCCTGCGCGGCGCCAAGGAGGGCGGAGCCTCCAGCCTGGTCAGCGGCACCACGATCTACAACGAGATGCTGCGCCGCCGGCCGGACCTCGCCGCGCGGCTCTTCGACACCTACCACTGGGACTGGCGGCGTCAGGACCCCGACTCCCCCGAACTCACGTACACCTCGCCGATCATCAGCCACGTCAACGGCGTCTTCAGCACCTACGCGGGCAATTCGATGATCTTCAGCGCCCAGGAGTACCCCGGCGTCCCCCAACTCACGCCCGACCAGGCCGCGGCCATCACCCTCTTCGACGAGATCTCGCAGGAGCCCGGCCTGCCGATCGACATGGATTTCCAGCCGGGGGACGTGCAGTGGCTGCTCAACTACGCCGCACTGCACTCGCGCACCAGCTACCTCGACCACCCGGAACCGGAGCGCCGCCGGCACCTGCTGCGTCTGTGGCTCAAGCGCGACGTCGGCCGACCGCTGGCTCCCCGGTTCGGCAAGCATGTGGTCGTGATGGGTGAGCCCACCACACCCCTGGTGCCCGGCGGCCGGTTCCGCATCACCGATGCCGTCACCGTCAACGACGACTGGGGAGTGTGACCCCGCGCCCTGTCGGTGAGGGCGGCGCCCCTCGGACGCCCCTCGGACGCCCGTCGCTCGACCAGCGCCGCTGACCGTCGTGGTGCCGCCCTGAAGAAGTCCCGACCGCCGCAGCCATAGCGACCTATGGCTGCGGCGGTCGTCTATCCCCGAGGAGAAGTCCACGAGCGCACCCACGCAGCCGAGTCGAGCACGCCGAGCGGCCCGTCAGCTCACGGCCGACGGGCCGGTGATCTCCACGCGCCGGGCCTGGATGTGGGCGCGAGCGGGGCGATGTGCACCGGTCGCCGACGGACATGGGCCGTGTGCACACGGCCTTGATCCTGGTCGGCGACTCAGCGGAGGGTTGTCGCGGACAACTCGCACCGGGCGCGATCGGCGCCGTCCACAACGGGGACGGTGACCGGCAGGCAGACACGGGCATGCGGGCCCGCTTCGACGCGTCGCGGAGGGCTACGAGCGGGGTTCGTCAGGGATGAGCACCTTCGCCGCCGTCTTCACAGTGATCTCCTCGGCGGTGACGCCGGGGGCGGTCTCGACCAGGACCAGGCCGTCGTCGGTGACGTCGAGGACGCCGAGGTCGGTGATGATCCGCTCCACGCAGCCTTTTCCGGTGAGCGGCAGATCGCACTCCCGCACGATCTTCGGGGTGCCGTCCTTGGCGGTGTGGGTCATGGTGACGATCACTCGGCGGGCACCGTGCACGAGGTCCATGGCTCCGCCGATACCGGTCACCATCTTGCCGGGGATCGCCCAGTTGGCGAGGTCGCCCCGTTCGGAGACCTGCATGGCGCCGAGTACGGCCGCGTCGATGTGGCCGCCGCGGATCATGCCGAACGACAGGGCGGAGTCGAAGAAGGCCGCGCCCGGCAGGACGGTGACGGTCTCCTTGCCCGCGTTGATCAGGTCCGGGTCGACCTCGTCCTCGTACGGGAAACGACCGGTGCCCAGGATGCCGTTCTCCGACTCCAGCACGACGTGGACACCCTCGGGCAGGTGGTTGGGGATCAGCGTCGGCAGCCCGATACCCAGGTTGACGTACTCGCCGTCGCGCAGTTCGCGGGCCGCGCGGGCCGCCATCTCGTCGCGTGTCCAGGCCATCAGACCCGCACCTCCCTCTGCGTCACCGTGAGGTTCTCGATCTTCTTGTCGGCAGCCTGTGCGGGGCTGAGGACCACCACGCGCTGGACGAAGATGCCCGGCAGATGGACGTGGTCGGGGTCGATCGTGCCCGGTTCGACGAGCTCCTCCACCTCGGCGATCGTGATACGGCCGGCCATGGCGGCGAGGGGGTTGAAGTTGCGGGCGGACTTGTTGAACACGAGGTTGCCGTGCCGGTCGCCCTTCGCCGCCCGCACCAGGGCGAAGTCGGTGGTGATCCCGCGTTCCAGGACGTGGGCGGCGCCGTCGAAGTCGCGGACCTCCTTGGCCGGTGAGGCGACGGCGACGCCGCCCCCGCCGTCGTAGCGCCAGGGCAGACCGCCGTCGGCGACCTGGGTGCCGACCCCGGCCGGGGTGTAGAAGGCCGGGATGCCGCAGCCCCCGGCCCGCAGCCGTTCGGCGAGGGTGCCCTGCGGGATCAGCTCCAGCTCGATCTCGCCGCCCAGGTACTGGCGGGCGAACTCCTTGTTGCCGCCGATGTAGCTGCCGGTGACCCGGGATATCCGGCCCGCGGCGAGCAGCACGGCGAGGCCGGATTCCCCCGCCCCGCAGTTGTTGGAGACGACGTCGAGTCCCGTGACGCCGTGGTCGTGCAGGGCCTGGATCAGGGCTCCCGGAATTCCACTGAGCCCGAAGCCGCCGACGGCGAGGGACGCCCCGTCCGGGACGTCCGCCACCGCCTCGGCCGCGGAAGCGACCACCTTGTCCATCCGCCTGCCCACTTTTCTGCAGGGCGAGGCGCCCTGCGCTGATTGGCTGTTCGCTCAGCAGTTGTTCGCTGAGTGGCTGTTCGCTGATTGAAATGAAAGGTCCGGTCGGCACCGGGATCTGCGGCGTTACGCCGGCAGCTCGGTCAACAGCCGGCGGTAGATGCGCGCGTAGGCGGTCAGCTGCCCCAACGACAGGGCATCTCGACGGGGATCGTCGGCGGCCGGCTTCGCCTGCGGGCCGAGGCGCACGGTCTCGACGCCGCGGGCGCGCAGTACGACGCCGTCGGTCGATCCCGTCCAGCCGGTGATCGGCGGCGGCTGCGCACCGAACTCGTCGAGCCAGGCCGCCCGCGCGGCTGTCACCACCGGGGCGTCGGCCGGCGTGGCCGCGGCTGCCGCGACCGGCTCGGCCTCCACCTCGACCGCGCAGTCGCGCAGCACCGACCGCGCACACCGTGCCCGCAGCCGGTCGGCCAGCTCGGACGCCAGCGCCGTCGGTTCGACCCGGTCACCTGCGACGACGTAGAGATCGATCCGCAGCTGGGCCGGCAGCAGGTCCGGCTTGTCGGGCCACCCCCCGCTGATCGCGCCGATGCCGCACGCCCGGCCGGTCTGCCCCTCCCGCGGGTCGGCGGCCAGGTAGTCCGTGCGCCAGCGGGCCAGCTCGTCCAGGACGACGCCGGCCCCGGCGACGACTCCCCCGGGTGGTGTGGCCGACTCCGCCGTCATCGCGGCCCCGGAGCGACCGGTCACCCGGACGCTCAGGTAGAGCGCGCCCGGCTCGTGCCACAGCAACGTGGGCGGGCCGCACTTGGCGACGATCGCCGACCGCGGCAGCTGATACGTGTCGGCGTAGGCCTCCAGGCCGGTGGCCCCGCCGGCGCGGCGGTGCGTACCGGAGCCGGCGAGCAGCAGCCGTCCGGCACCCGCCTCGGCGAACGCGACCAGCGCGGCCGCCACCGGCCCGCGGGCGACCCCGAGACCGAAGCCGGTCACCACGTCGCCGTCCACGCCGAGCGGAGCGATGGGCGCGGCGTCGCCGGTGACGAGCCGGTTGTACGCCCCGGCGTCGTCCAGCGACGTGTCGAGGTGGGAGTACAGCAGCGGCCCGGCCCCGTGCGCGGCGATCAGGCTGCCGCCCGCGGGGCCGTGCTCCACCACCTGCCACTCGACGCGCGGCCACCGGTCGGCGCACCAGGCGCGCAGCCGGTGGGCCGCCGTCCGCTCCTCGCCACGTGGAGCGGGGGTCACGTCGAGCAGGTGCAGGACGTCAAGCAACTGCTGTCTCAAAAACGTCCCCAGTCGTCGGACGCCGGACGCCACACGTCGATGTTGCGCGGGTCGGCCGGCATCCTGCGGGCCCGGTGCGTCTCGTGCTCCTCCGGCGTGAACACCCGGTGCCGGTCGCACAGTTCGAAACGCGGGCCGAAGCGCGTGTCGTGCAGGTAGAACGCGATCGACGTCGACGCCGAGTGGTTGACGATGTCGGAGGCGATCGGCGCGCCCTTGTACAGCGCGCGGGCGCGCATCCGCATGACGTGGTCGAGGCTCTTCATCGCGAAGCACAGGTGCGCGGTGAAGTACTCCTTGTTGTTCTGGATCGCGAGGCTGTGGTGGTAACGGTCCTCGCCGCGGAGGAACGTGGTCGAGCCGACGACGTAGTCCGAGGGCACGAACTTCAGGACGTTCTGGTAGAAGTCCAGCGACTCCTCGTACTTCGCGGTGGCGATGAAGGGGTGCACCAGGTCGAGCGGCCGGATCTCGATGTGCGGCGGCTCGGCGTACTCCTGGAACTCGGTGAACAGCTCGATGATGAGACCGTTCGGGTCCTTCACGGCGAAGCCGTTCTCGCACAGCGCCTGCTGCCGCTCCTGCAGCTCAAGGGCTTCGAGGCCGGCGTCCGCGACGCTCTTGCGCAGCTGGTCGAGGACCTCCTCGCTCGCCACGCTGTAGCCGACCGCGGTCGTCCACCCGTCGGTGCGCTCGGGCGCGTGGATCAGCTCGATCGCGTGGTGCTCGATGTCCGCGCGCAGGTAGGCGTACTCGTCCGTACGCTGCTCCAGCTGCAGTCCTACGTGGTACTCGAGGAAGTCGATCGTGGCCTGCATGTCCGGAACCTCGATCCGGGCGTACTCCATGCCGTACGGGCCGTGCGGGCGGGTGCTCACGGGCGCTGTCCTTCCGGGGGCGAGCGACGGATGCTCGGCGTACTCGAACGAGGTGATGGCCTGTCGGCCGATGACCGGTCGCCAGCGCGTGTGCACGAAGCGCTCGTGGGACTCGCTGCCGAGATAGGCCAACAGGTCGTCCAGGTTGTCGAAGTCGACGGCCATGGTGTGGGTGAAGGTCTGGTCGCGCGTGCTGACGTTCTCGCCGAGGACGAAGCCGCGCATGGCCGTGTACCGGCCTGGGAAGGTACGCAGCTCGGCCAGCACTGACTCGCGTGTGGCCTGGTCGATTCCGTCGGCGAAGCGGAAGGAGAGGGTGTGTCGGATCATCGGGTCACCGTCCGTCGCCGTTCAGAGGATGAAGCTGAGCCGGGCGCCTGCCGCCAGCGACTCGTGGCCCAGGATCGAGCGACGCAACCGGAAACGCAGTCCGTCCCCGGTCGGCACCAGCACATGCTCGTACCAGCCGACGTAGGCGTCGAAGCGTCCGTCGCGGGCGCGGTGCACCACGAAGGACGCCGCCACCCGGAAGGAATCCTCCGTGTGCTCGGACAGCCGCACGTTGGACACCAGCCGGTGGGTACGCGAGTGCGGGTTCTCGGCGTGTGCCTTGCGGGACTTCAGGCGCTTGACCCGGGCAAGGATCAGGTCCCAGTCGTCGTCGACAAACGATCCGGTCTCGTGCGGCGACCAGCCGGGACGGTAGTCGGTGGTCGGGATCTCGTAGCGGGCGCCGGGCTCGAAGAGGGCCAGCCAGCCGTCGTAGTCCCAGCGATCAAGGATGTCCGCCTCGGAGTAGAGGAAGTCCTCCACCTCCGGCCGGGTGATGGTGCGTCCCCCGCAATGTACGGAGTGGGTGCCGGTGATCGCGGTCATCGCACGTCCCTGCCTTCGAGGAAGGTCGTCGGCCGCTCGCCGTGGACGGCGAGGCCGTCATCGATACCGACGGCGTCGACCCAGTGCCGCCAGAAGCCCCGCATCGCGCCTTCGTCGGTCGACCTGCCCTGTGCGCCCTTGACCTCGTCGGCCATGCCGCGCGACATGTCGCTGTAGTCCAGCTCGGGCGCAGCGGTGCCGGCCGTGGCCTGGATGCCGCGCTGGACCGCCTCGTACGCCTCGATGTCGTCCGGCGTGGCGAGCCCGCCCGGGCCGACGAAGCTGACGACCGTCTTCATGCGCAGGGCGCGCGCGGCGGGGTCCTCGTCGCGTGGGACCAGCTGCCAGGCGCGCACGTCGGTCTGGTCGGGCGCCACCGGCTCCAGCTGCCGGATCGACAGCCCTTCGATGTCGAACAGGAGCAGGTTGGGGAACACGAACAGGATGTGGCTCTCGTCGGCCACGTAGTGCGCCCGCTTCTCGCCCAGCCGCTGCGTCATCTCGGCCCGGTGCTGCTCGGTGCGCACCCGCTCGTCCTCGCCGAAGCGCGGTTCCCAGAGCATGCTGATCCGCCCGCCGTGCCCGGTCAGGACCAGCAGCCCGTGGCCGTTGCCGAGGTTGTACGCGTACTGGTTGTCGTCGGTGACGGCGAAGCCGCTCTCCCGCAGGTAGCCCACGAACGTGTTGTGGGTCGGCGCGAAGTGGTAGCCGTCCATCGCGTTCTCGACGGCGAGTTTCCAGTTGCCGCGCACGCTGTACTGCTGCGTGCCGGGCAGCGTGGTCATGCCGCCGACGTGCTGCTGTTCGATCATCGTCATGTAGTCGGCCGCGTCGCCGAGGTGCTCCAGCAACGGCGGGACGTCGGGGTCGAAGGCGACGAAGACGTACCCCTCGTGGATCTCCAGGCGCGGGACACTCCGCAGCCCCATGGAGGCCTTGAACTCGTCGCTCGACTCGTACGCGTCGGCGTCGGGGATCGCGGCGAGGTCACCGTTGTTGCGGAACGTCCAGGCGTGGTAGAAGCACTGGAAGAGCCTGGTCGAGCCCTCGCTCTCACGGCAGAGCACGGTGCCGCGGTGCGGGCAGGAGTTCAGGAAGGCGTGCACCTCGCCGGCGGTGTCCCGGCAGAAGATCAGCGGTCGGCCGCCGAGGGTGCGGACCTTGAAGTCGTTGGGGTTGGGGATCTCGGTCTCGTGGCCGAGGTAGAGCCAGGTGTGTGTCCATACCCAGCCGCGTTCCCGGGTGAAGATCTCCGCGCTGCGGTAGGCCTCGCGGTTGACCCGGAAGGTGAGTTGGTCCCAGTCCTCGACGATCATCGGTGCTGGGACGGTCCGGGGGTTGCTTCCCATTACGGCGTATGCCTCTCACAAGTCCCGACCCGAGTGGCGTGCTGCGAGACGCCATCTCGTATGTCGCATCAGCTTCTCCTAGCACAGGCGACAGTGTCAAGCAATTGCCTGATGGTTGACACTCTGGGCCTACGCCGCCATCATCCATTCCACATTAGAAGACACCATCTCGCATTCCGTGCGACCGTGTGAAGGGCAAGAAGCCCGTGCCGTACGTCATCACTCAGGCATGTCTCGACATCATGGACAAGTCGTGCATGGAGGAGTGCCCGGCCGACTGCATCTACGAGGGCGACCGGATGCTCTACATCCAGCCCGACGAATGCGTCGAGTGCGGGCGCTGCGAACCCGTCTGCCCGCAGATCTCGATCTTCCACCACGAGGACCTACCCGCCGAGTCCCAGCAGGCCGAGCGCATCAACGCCGAATTCTTCACCCTCGGAATCGTCGGAGCCGAGCCGCTCGGGTCACCCGGCGGCGCGCGCAAGGTCGGCCGGGTCGGCCACGACCACCCCGAGGTGGGAGCGTGAGTGGCTTCCAGAGTGGCACCGGCGTCGGCCCGGAGGTGTCCGTCGACCTGCTCGTCATCGGCGCCGGCCCGGCCGGGCTGTACGGCGCGTACTACGCCGGCTTCCGCGGCCTGAGCGTCGCGGTCGCCGACGCCCTGCCCGAGGTGGGCGGACAGATCACCGCGTTGTACCCCGAGAAGCTCGTCTACGACGTGGCCGGCTTCCCCGCCGTCCGCGGCCAGGACCTGGTGGACCGGCTGGCCGAGCAGGCCGGGCGGTGGAACCCGACCTACCTGCTCGGGCACGGGGTCACCCACCTCGACGACGCGGGCGAGGGCATCGTCGCCATCACCGACGCCGGCGCGCGGATCACCGCGGGCGCGGTACTCGTCTGCGGCGGGATCGGCAACTTCGTCCCCCGCGAGCTCCCCGTGGGCTCCGATTACCTGGGCCGGGGGCTGCGGTACTTCGTGCCGCGGCTGGACGAACTCGCCGGACAGGACGTCGTGGTGGTCGGCGGTGGGGACTCCGCGCTGGACTGGGCGCTGTCGCTGGAGCCGATCGCCTCGTCGGTGACACTGGTGCACCGGCGTACGCGGTTCCGGGCGCACGAACGCACCGTCGAGCAGGTGCACGCGTCCTCCGTGCGGGTCCTGACGCCCTACGAGGTCGAGAAGATCTCCGGCGACGGGGCGGTGTCGGAGGTCGTGGTCACGGGCTCCGACGGCGACCGGATCAGCCTGCCCGCCCAATGCGTGGTCGCCGCGCTCGGTTTCATCGCCGATCTCGGCCCCATGGAACAGTGGGGACTGGAGCTGCGCCGCCGGCGCATCCTCGTCGACCGCACGATGCGCACAAACCGGGAACGTGTCTTCGCGGCCGGCGACATCGCCGACCACGACGGCAAGGTCAGTCTGATCTCGATCGGCTTCGGCGAGGCGGCCCTCGCCGTCAACCACATCGCCTCCCTGCTCGACCCGGCACGCTCTCTCACACCGGGGCACTCCTCCGACATGTGAGGTCGTCGCACCAAGCCGGCAGACCTGACGCCGGCCGTCCGCGTGGGATTCCCGCGCGGACGGCCGGTCCCGACGGCCGGTCCCGACGGCGCAGCTCGCGGTGGTGGCGGAGCACCTCGGCTCTTCCCGCACATTTACCCGACCCTCACCGTTACGCTATTCGATACGGCGTTCCATTCAACGTCTTACCACCTTACTAAGTACGGGACAGGAGCAAGATTTCATGGCCACGAAGGCGCAGCCCGGCACCGGTGAACGAAGCGGTCCCGAGACGACCGCGCCGACCATCCAGACGGTGCAGCGTGCGGCGCTGATCCTCGGCTCGTTCACGGTCGGCAAGCCGCACATGACTCTCAACGAGATCACCGCACGTCTCGGGGCGAGCAAGGCGACCGCGCACCGGTACACGAAGGCACTGCGGGCGGCGAACCTGCTGCGGTACGACGAGCGCACCTCGCTCTACTCCCTCGGTTCCCAGGTGCTCACGCTCGCTGCGGCCGCGCGGGCCGGCCTGCCGATCGTCGCCGCCGCCGAGCCGTACATGGAGGCTCTGGTCCGGCGCATCGACGAGACGATCGTGTTGTCGGTCTGGGACGGCGAGTCGGCAACCGTGGTGCGCTCGGTGGACAACACCGACCACATGGTGCGCATCAGCGTCCGGGTCGGCTCGCGGCTCGACCTCACATCCTCGGCACAGGGACGGATCTTCCTCACCTTCCTGCCCCCGGACCAGGTACCGACGCTGCCGCGCTCGATCCGCATGTCGGCCGAGCTCGCCGAGGAACTCGCCGCCATCCGGCACCACGGGCTGTCGGTCAACTCCCCCGCGGTCAACGGGGTCCGCACCATCGCGGCACCGATCTTCGAGGGCGACAAGATCAGCGGGACCCTCGCGGTCGTCGGCACGACGGCGACGGTCCCCGACGACGTCAAGGCGCCGATGGCCCAGGCATTGCTGGAGACCGCCCGCGCGCTGTCGCAGCGGCTGGGTCCCTCGGACGGCGAACCCAACGGCGGCTGACCCATGTGCCGACGCGACAGCCGACTCATCGCACGGGCGGTGGGCCGGCTGTTGTGACCTGTACGTTGCTGACGGTGTGACAGATGGTCAGGGCCTCCGGGCGGAGTGGATGTGTCTGGCACTCGCGCCCGGAGGCCCTCGTCGGCTCATGCCTGCGTTGCCCCGCTCCAACAGCCGGTTCACCAAGGTGCTTGCGCAAGCCGTGCGTGGAGGGACGGTTCCTGTCCTGGCACGGGTTGCCGCACGCCCCGGGTGCCGCGGCGAGCCCACCCTTCGGTCAGGGAAGCAGGTCGGCCCGCGGCGGGACGAAGAAGTCGATGTTCACGCAGGGGGCCTCCGTCGGCTCCACGTAGTGCTCGCTGCCTCGGGGGACGAGCAGGAACGACCCCTCACGCATGTCGTGCGCGACACCGTCCACGTAGTAGTTCGCACGCCCCTGGGCGATATGGACCAGCTGGTCGAAGTCCTCGTGCCGGTGCGGGTTGAGCGTCATGCCGACGTCGAGTTCGTGGTGGCAGATCATCATCTCGTCCGTCGCGTAGACGCGACGGCGCACCCCCGGCCGCACCTGGGTCACCGGCAGCTCGTCCCAGTTGAGGACGGTGCTGAACAGTGCTGCGTTGCGTGTGGTCACTGGTTCTCCTCTCCGGCGGCCGCGCGCAGGGCGGCCGCCAACATCTGCAGGTCCGAGCCGACGACCAGGTAGTCGGCGTCACCGAGGCCCAGGGGTGCTGTGGCATCCCGGGTCGGCACCCAGCCGCCGAACGCCACGGCCGCCGAACGGGCGGCCTCACGCACCCGGTCCACCGCGGCGCGCAGCACCGCGGGGTCGGCCGGCAGGCCCAGGTCGACGGCGAGGTCGGTGCTGCCGACGAAGCACACGTCGAGCGGGGCGAGCAGATCCGGCAGAGGATCCGTCCGGGCCGTCTCTATCTGGCCGACCAGCACCGGCGGGTCGTCCTGCTCGGCACGCAGGAACCCGGCCAGCGGGACCGCACCGAACAGGGCGGCCCTGTTGGCCAGACTGACCGACCGGCGGCCGGCAGGCGCGAACCGGGCCGCCGCCACGAGCGCCTCGACCTGGGCGACGCGGGTGAGCATGGACAGCTGGATCCCCGCCGCCCCGGCCTCCAGCAGCCGGTTGACGGCGGCGGCGTCCACCTCGGGCACGCGGACGAGGGCCGGCAGGCCGCACATGTGCGCGTGGCGCACCAGGTCGACGGCGTTCTGCTCGGTGAGGGCGGAGTGTTCGAGGTCGACGACCACGAACGCGAACCCGGCCGCCGCAGCCAGCTCCACCACGTCGGGGGACGCCAGCTTGACGAACGTGCCGATGGCGGGGTCCGCCGCTGTCACGGCCGCGCGCAGTCGGCGCCGCAGCAGGTGGACGTCGACGACGGTCATCGCGTCCTCCGAGCGGGCCGGTGTCTCATGCCGACGGCAGACCGCGCCACGGCACGATGTCGACCTCGGCGCCGGCGTGCAGCACGACGGTCGGCTCCAGGCGCGGCGCGACGATCGTGTTGCCCGCGGCGTCCGGCAGGGTGACCTCGTCGGTCCAGTCGACGACCGTGACGTCGGCCCGCCCGCCGACCTCCAGGCGCCCGTAGCCCTCGGCGTCGAGGCCGAGCAGCTGTGCGGGAGCGACGGTGGCCCGCCGGACGCACTCCTCGAGCGGCGCGCCGAGCGCTATCAGCTTGGAGATGCTGGTGAGCAGGTCGAACACCGGGCCGCGCCAGTTGCGGGCGCTGGTGTCGGAGCTGAGGATGTCGGGCAGGAATCCGTCGGCGATCGCCCTGCGCGCCACCTCGAAGCTGAGGTTGCTCTTGCCATGGGCGGAGTCGAACAGCACGCCGCGCTCGCGGGCCGCCATGACTGCGGGGTGCACCTGGTCGCCGTCGAGGATGCCGTTCGGCTTGCCGGTGTAGCAGTGCGCCACGATGTCGCCGGGGCGCAGGTAGTCCAGGACGACGGGCACCGGTTCCTCGGTCTCGCCGATGTGCACCATCAGCGGCAGTCCGGCCTGGTCGGCCAGCGACACGGACTTCTTCAGCAGCGACTCCCAGTGCTCGCCGACGACGTCCTCGGACAGACGGATCTTGAAGCCGCGCACGATGTCGGGGTGGGCCTCGGCGGTCGCGAGCGCGTCCTCGGGGACCAGGGTGTCGGGGTTCAGCAGTTCGCCGAACCTGAAGTCGATCAGGCCGAGCACCGAGACGTTGAGAAAGTTGACGATGCGCAGCGGGTTCGCCTCGACCACCAGCTTGCGGAAGGCCGCGAACGTCGAGGCGCCGGCTGTGCCGGCGTCCGCCGCGGCGACGACACCGCGGCGCAGGTGGGCCTCCTCGGCCGGGGCGCCGACGGCGGAGACGTACTGGAAGATGTGGGTGTGGCCCTCGACGAGGCCCGGCAGCACGGTCGAGCCGGTGACGTCGATCGTGCGGGCCGCGCCCGCCGCCAGCCCCTCCCCGATCGCGGCGATGCGGTCACCGGTGACCGCCACGTCGAGCCGGGCGTTGGTGCCCGACGCCGGATCGATGACGGTGCCGCCGGCCAGGACGAGGTCGTAGGGCGATGCGGAGGAGATGGGCATCGGTGTGTGCTCCATGGTGAGGGGCGGTCAGCTGACCGGTTCGGTCAGCCGGTGGTCGCGCAGTGGGGCGTCCGTGGGACGCACGATGCGGTTGACAAGGGGCAGTACGCCGTCCACCTCCACCCGTACCTCGTCGCCGTCGGCGAGGAAGCACGCGCGGTCCTGGCCGGTGCCGGCCGGGGTTCCGGTGAGGACGACGTCGCCGGGTTCGAGCGTGGTGAACCACGAGAGCCGGCTGAGCAGATCCGTGATCGCGAAGACCATGCCGGCGCTCGTGTCGTCCTGCACGAGTTCGCCGTTGACCCGGGTCCGTACGCGGATCGCGTCGCGGTCGGCGAGGTCGTCGGGAGTGCAGATCGACGCACCGAGCGGCGTGAATCCCGGGTAGCTCTTGGCAAGGGCGGGCACCGCCGTGCTGCGCATGATGTCGCGCGCGGTCATGTCGTTGGCCGCCGTGATGCCGGCGATCGCGGGCCAGACCTCGGCCTCGGACACCTGGTACAGCGGGCGCCCGACGACGACCGCGATCTCCCCTTCGTAGTCGGGTTCGGTCGCGGCCTGCGGGATCACCACCTGTGCGCCCGGTGCCAGGACGCCGGACGACGCGGCCAGGTACAGGATCGGCTGCTCGGGCAGCCCCCGGCCGGCCCGGGCCGCCTTCGACACGTAGTTGAGCCCGACGCCCCACACCGCGCGGGGACGGCCCAGCGGCGCCACGAGCGTGGCTTCATCCAGCGGGATCCGTCGGCGCACCGCGCAGGACTCCAGGCACCGCAGCGATCCCTCTTGTTCGAGGACCGCGCCGACATGCGGGAAAGCGGTGTTCAGCAGGGCGACAGCCCCGTCCTCGATCCGGCCCAGGCCGGCGTCCGTCGTCACTACTCGCATGGCGGGCATCTTTCAATGCGAGATGGCATCATGTCAAGCGATACGAATTTGCGAGATGCGGGTAGGCCGAACACCTCGTCCGGACGTGAGCTGACGGGTAGTCAGGTACGAGATCAGGGAGCCACTTCCACGAGGTCGGCCACGGCGTCACGTGAGCTGCCGCCCACGCCTTGCCGCCGCCCCAGCGGTCCATGCGGCGCGTGATGGCACCGCCGTCGACGGTGAACCACGAAGACCCCACGGATGCGCACGGCGCGGCCACCCCGAGCGCAACGCCTGGCGTCGCGGAGGGGCAGGTCGAGCGGGCCGACGGCCCGGTTCACGCCCTTTCACCCGGCACCCGTCGACACCACGGAGCAGACACCCGCTCGGGGCGGTCCGATGGTGCAGCGCAACTGCCAAGGTTGGCCATATTGCGAGATGCCGTCTCTCATATCGTACAGTAGACCCGCTCGATACCGAGGGACGCCTCCGTCTCGACTTTTGTCAGGTGGGCCGCAATGCAGGTACCCACGCCCGGATCGCGCCTGAAGTGAGCTCCCGATGCGTCGTATCGCCATATCCGTAGCCACCACAACGCTCTCTGTCTCGCTCGTCGGCTGCGGCGGGCTCGACGCGGTGAGGAGCAGCGACGACGCGAGCCCGACCAAAGGCGACGACATCACCGTGGGGCTGCTGCTGCCCGAAAAGTCGAACCCCCAGTACGAGCAGTTCCACTACCCCGTCATCAAGGCGGAGGTCGCGTCCCTCACCCACGGCCAGGGCCGGGTCGAGTACGTCAACGCCGATGCGGACGCGGGCGAGCAGTCACGACAACTGCAGCAGATGATCAATGAACAGGTCGACGTGATCCTGCTGGACCCCGTCGACGCGCACGCCATCGCCGGCGGAGTGAAGAAGGCCAAGAAGGCCGGTATCGCAGTCATCGCCTACGACCGGCTGGCCGAGGGCCCGATCGACGCGTACATCACCTTCGACAACGAGCTCGTCGGCGAGATACAGGGCCGTTCCCTCCTGGAAGCCCTCGGTGAGGACGCCGGCGTCCCCGACAAGATCGTCATGATGAACGGCTCGCCCACAGACCCGAACGCCCAGCAGTTCAAGGCGGGCGCGCTCCTCACGCTCGACGGCAAGGTGACGATCGCCAAGTCGTTCGACACCGTGGACTGGAAGCCGCAGACCGCCGAGAAGAACATGACCGAGGCGATCAAGGAAATCGGCAAGAACAACATCAAGGCCGTCTACGCCGCCAACGACGGTCTGGCGGGCGGCGTCATCGAAGCGCTGAAGACCGCAGGCGTAACCGACCTGCCGCCGATCACCGGACAGGACGCCGAGCTCGCGGCGGTGCAGCGGATCGTCACCGGCGAGCAGTACATGAGCGCGTACAAACCGTATCCGCAGGAGGCCGAACTCGCCGCGGAGATGGCCGTGACCAAGGCCCAGGGCAAAGGCATACAGTTTGACGCCCTCACGCGCGACAAGGTCGACAGCCCCACCCACAAGGGCATCCCCTCGCATCTCGTGCCCGTTGTCGCCCTGACGAAGGACAACATCAAGGACACGGTCATCAGGGACGGCATGTACACACCGTCCGACATATGCGTGCCCCAACTCGCGGCCGAGTGCGCGGCGACAGGCCTGAAGAAGTAGGCCCCGGTAACGACACCGAAGTCAGCCACGGCTCGGCCCCGCGACATGACGCTGGGACCCCGGTAGGCCATGGCGGTATTTCATGTGCGAGCCATCTGTGTTCACGGCCCGACATTGGAGCCGTTCCCTGTGGACCTGGCCGGTGCAGTTCCTGTCCGGCCTCATCCTCTTGGGGCCTTCTTCGGCCACCTGGCCGGCAGCGCCGACAAGCAGGCCGTCGTCATGACCGTGGCCCTGTACGGCTGGTGGCGATGCCCAGGCGCCCGGCATGGTCGAGTTCTGGATCGCCTGACTACTGGTCGACCTGGTCGGCGTCCCGCCGGCCTTCACCAACGGCTACGCCTTCTCCGGCTTCGTCTACGTCTACGTCTACGTCTACGCCATATCTACGGCGCGCTCGTCCTGTGGGGCATGCGCGACTGGTGGCTGCGCTCCCGCAGCGGCCCGCAGGCCGCCCTGGAACTGACCGATGCGCACGCGCCCAAGGGAGTGTCGAAGTAGCGGGCGGTCGAGACTCGCGGTGCAAGGATCGCCACTCTCCACCCGGGCGGGCGGAGGCCGACGCCATGGGCGCCTCGCTGACAGCCCCAGGCCCCGGCATGGCCCAGCGACTGATCGACGAGGACTTCTACGTGTCGGCGAGGCCTTCTACACACTCGACGAAAAGACCGGCAGCGCCCGGCGTCCTTCGGCACCCGCACAGCACACCGGCATGCGGGAGCCGTTGATCTTCCGGCGCGAGCCCGCCACATGGCGGCCTTCCCCTCCCTTCGCACCACCGGCGGGCCGACGCCGCCGACGAGAACAACCTTGCCGAGCCCCAGACCTCATCTGCGGCATTCAATGCGAGATGGCATGTTGACATACGAGACACCCCATCCTAGCGTCGGGGCATCCCTAGCAAAGGCAAGACATGATGAGATCCGCTTTCTCCCCGCCGGCCTCCGGGCCGACCTCCCTGCCGAATCCCGCGACACGACAACCGTCCCGGATCACCGTCGGCGGCGATGCCTGCGGCGCGCCGGAGTGTGCCGGCGAGATGGTGGTGGTCTGACATGCCTACCCCCTCCATGGATCACACCGTCAAGCGCCGGCCGGTCATCCGCCACGACCCGCAGGCGTACCGCGACGGACTGTCCTCGATGGTCACGTCTGTCTGTGTAGTCACCACCGAAGTGGACGGGCAGCGGTTCGGTTTCACCGCCAACTCGGTGACCAGCGTGTCGATGGACCCGCCGCTGATCTCGGTCTGTCTGGCCGACACGGCAGACGTCCACCCGGCCTTCAGTCAGGCCGAGTCGGTCGCCGTCAACGTCCTGGCGGCCGACCAGCACCCGGTGGCGCAGGCGTTCGCGACGGCCGGCGTCGACAGGTTCGCTGCGGCGCACTTCAGTCCGGGTGAGCTCGGTCCACCGCTGCTCGACGGCGCCACCCTGTCGTTCGAGGGCGTCGTGCACCAGCGCCTCACCGCCGGCGACCACACGATCATCCTGATCGACGTGGCCGGTGTGGTGGTCGGCGGAGGGGAGCCGCTCACCTATCAGGGACGCCGGTTCCACACGCTGAACCCGCTGGAGCCAGCCGCACCGCAGCCGGCCGGAAAGGATCCGTCATGACCACCTGGACGACCTCGCTCCCGTCGGCCGTCCCCGGCCCCGTCGAAGACCTCGCGGGCCGTTCATCGGCCTGATCAGCCCGAGCCGTCGCGGGAAGTCCACTCTGCCGCGGGCCTTCGTCTGAATCGACGCGTACGGCAGCGGCAGCCTGACGCTCTCGGGATGACATCGGCACTGGGCTTGCGCGCTGGAGGCGATCGGACTGGTGCCCCAGGCCCCCGCCCTGCTGCCATGGCTGACGCCACGCAAGGACGTCGCCCTGCCGGCCGGCATCAACCAGTCGGTGGGTCGGCTCCGCGACCGTCGACGCGGCGCGGACCGAGTCTCTGCCACGGGAGATCCGGACGAGCCGCTGACGCCGGTCGGCTTCAGCGACTACGCCGGCAAGTACCCCGGAGAGCTATCCAGGGGCATGCGACAGCGGTGGCCTTCGTCCGCGCCCCCGGCTGCGGCCTGACCTTTCGCGCCCGTGGACGAGCCCTTCTCCGCAGCACCGAGTACGACGCTCCCGACCCACCGGCCCAATGCGGACTCGGCCGCGCCGTCCGCGGGCGTGGCCCGTCCGGTCCGGCGGGCGTGGCCCGTCCGGCTCATGCCAGGAGCTGCGCCGCGATCATGGCGGGCTCCACTGGCAGGTCACCGTCCCTTTGACAGCGGCTTCTCTGCCACGACAAGGCTGCCTACGGTCGAGGGCGCACGCCCGAGGCCCCCCGCATGCGCGGCCGGAGAAGAAGAGTGGGACGGTCGCCCAGGGCTGGGCACAGACGTCGACTGACGACGGCGCCCGCGTTCTTCACAGGCGCCGCAGCCCGGGTCACCCACAACCGCGCACCGTGTCGTACGGGCTCTCGAGTCCCGGGTGGACGCAGGCGGGGTGCCCATCGGTGTCTCCAGCGGTCTACTCGCATGGCGAGCATCTCTCGTTCGAGACAGCGTCACGCTCAGAGAATTGCCGGTCCGGGAAGGCACGGACACCCCGTCCGCAGAAAAGCGGGCGGGGTGTCAGGGGCGGGCTGCCGGGTCAGGGCGCCGATTGCGGGCCTGCGGGCCGGGACGTCACGCAAGCTGCCGCTGCACCTCACCACTGTCCCAGTAGTCCGTGCGACGCGTGATGAGGCCGCCGACGACGGTGAACACGAAGACCCCGCGTACTCGTACGGGGCGATCACCCGCCGAACGCATCCGGAACGTCATGACGTACGGCACCGCGGCCGACTCGCCGTCGACGAGGAGGCGCTCGGGCATGTAGTGCAGGTCCCCGAAGTTCTCGAGGAACCCGGTCAGCGCAGCACGGTACTCGGCGCGGCCCTTGCGGCTGTGTCCCAGCGACGAGGTGTGTTCGTTGACGAAATCCTCGGCCACGCAGGCGACCACGGCATCGGCGTCATGCGTGTTCAACGCCGCGAGGTACGCCTCGACGGCGGCGCGGGTGTCCTTCAGGACGATCCCCACTTCTTGCGGACCGAGTCGAACACCCGCTGGTCGTGGGAGATCTCGACGACGTTGCCGTCGGGATCCTTCAGCGCGCAGATGTAGCCGATGGGATCGGGCATCTGCCTCGGTTCCCAGTGCAGGCAGCCGAGCTCGCGGGCCCGGTCCGCGAGTACGTCGACGTCCCCGCGGGTCGGCACCTCGATGCCGAGGTGCGCGAACGGGTGCAGCAGGCCCTGCTGAGTGCCCTTGTCCTTGTTGAACGACACCAGGACGAGCACGAACGGCGTCTCGGCCTGCTGGTCGTTGGAGAGCCAGACGCTCTCGCCGTCGGCGTCCTTGAACCGCTCGACCACGACCAGCGGAGTCAGTGTGGTGTAGAACGCGATCGCCTTGTCGAGATCGCCGGTCGGCAGCGCGACGTGAGTCCAGCGTGCCGAGGTGAGACCGGTGGCCACGGTACCTCCATGGTGAGTGGTTCGGATTTCTTCGAGACTAGGCGCGCACGCGCCCGGGGGTCGATGTGCTGCGGACACAACACGCAGGCCAGGGATGCTGGCCCCGCGCGACATCGGTTTGCGGCCTGCCGCTGTGCGAGCCTGCGAGAGGACAGCGACAGGGCGTCGGCTGGGAATACGAGGGCAGCGTGCACTACCGGATTCTGGGTGGGACGGGCATCGAGGTGAGTCAGCTGTGCCTGGGGTCGATGATGTTCGGCGCCTGGGGCAACACCGACGAGGCGGAGTGCCACCGCATGGTGGCGACGGCGCTGGACGCCGGGGTCAACGTCGTCGACACCGCTGATGTGTACGCGTTCGGCGAGTCG
This sequence comes from Streptomyces sp. NBC_01314, assembly GCF_041435215.1. Classification (NCBI taxonomy): domain Bacteria; kingdom Bacillati; phylum Actinomycetota; class Actinomycetes; order Kitasatosporales; family Streptomycetaceae; genus Streptomyces; species Streptomyces sp. NBC_01314. The sequence continues at coordinate 639,133 of NZ_CP108394.1, forward strand.
GAGGAGATCATCGGCCGGGCGCTGAAGGGACGGCGCGACGACGTCGTCCTGGTGTCGAAGGTCGCGAGCCGGATGCCCGCCGGCCCGCTCGACCGCAACCGGGGCGGCACCTCCCGGCTGTGGATCACGCGTGCCGTGGAGGACAGCCTGCGCCGGCTGGGGACGGATCACCTGGACGTGTATCTCGTCCACCGTCCCGATCCCCACACCGACGTCGAGGAGACCCTCGGCGCCCTCAGCGACCTGGTGCGGGCGGGCAAGGTGCGGGCTATCGGCACCTCCAGCTTCCCGGCCGAGGAGATCGTGGAGGCTCAGTGGGCGGCGCGGCGCGGTGGCCGCGAACGGTTCACCGTGGAGCAGCTGTCGTACTCGGTCCTGGCCCGGCACGCGGAGGCCGCGGCCCTGCCCACCGCGCAACGGCACCGTATGGGCGTCATGGTCTGGAGCCCGCTCAACGGCGGCTGGCTGACGGGCAAGTACCGGGTCGGCGCCGAACCGGCGGCGGACTCGCGCGCGCTGAGGAACGGCGACCACTTCGACTTCGCCGACGAGCGGGTGCGCACACGCAAGCTCGCCGTCGTCGAGGAACTCGTGCGTCTGGCCGCCGACGAGGGCTGCACGCTCGTCGAGCTGGCGCTGCGGTTCGTGCTCGCCCATCCCGGCGTCAGCACGGCTGTGATGGGCGTGCGCACCCACGACCAGCTCCTGTCGCAGCTCACCGCCGTGGACCGGCCGTTGTCGGCCGAGGCGCTGGACCGGATCGACGAACTCGTCACGCCGGGCAGCGCGCTCAACCCGCTCGACGTCGGTTACACGCCGCCGGCGCTGGAGACCTCGGCGCTGCGCCGGCGCTGACAGCGGTGTCGCATACCCACGGCGGATGCCGGCCCCGTGCGTTCGAGGGGCCGGCATCCGCCGTCGCCGGGTCCCGGCCATCAGGTCGACCCTCGCTCGAAGGGCCGGCCGAGCGCGGCGGGCTCCCGGTGCTGGGTCGTGAACAGCAGCATGGCGAGAAGCGCGAGAAGGTACGGGGCCGCAACGAGCAGTTGGGCGTTGAGGGTGACGCCGAGCGCCGGGAGCGCCAGGCGCATCGCGTCGGAGAGGCCGAACACCAGGCAGCCCAGCATGGTCCGGCCGAGCCGCCACGCCCCGAAGATCACCGCGGCGATGACGATGTATCCGCGGCCGGCGGTCATGTTCTGGTTGAACGATCCGACCTCGCCGACCGCGAGGTACGCGCCACCGAGACCGGCCAGTGCGCCGCACCACAGCAGAGCCTGCCGGCGCCGCATGTTCACCTTGATGCCCGTGACGTCGGCGGCCTGCGGGTTCTCCCCCACCGCCCGCAGTTCCAGGCCCCAGCGGCTGCGCTCCACCAGCCACCAGGTGAGCGGCACCAGCAGGAACAGCAGGAAGGCGGGCCAGCGTACGGAGAACAGCGGCTTGCCGATGAGCGGGATGTCCTGCAGCAGCGGGATCGACACCATCCCGACCTGGTGCGAGACGAACTCGTTCGTCGTGATCAGGTAGCTCGTCAGCCCGAGCACCAGCGCGTTCAGCACAAGGCCGACGACGAAGGCGTTGATCTGCGCCCTGTGGGAGAAGTTGCCGTGCACGAAGCCGAGGACGAGGCCGGTCGCGACGCCGGCCGCGAGGCCGACGGCGGCGCTGCCGGTCGCGCTCGCCGTGGCGACCGACGTGAACGCGGCGCCGAGCATCATCGCCTCGACGGAGATGTTCATCGTGCCGGCGCGCTCGGCCACGTACTCACCGCAGGCGGCGAACGCCAGCGGCACGGTCAGCCGGACACCGCTCGCGAGAATGGTCGTGGTGCTGTCCAGAACGCTCACACAACTGCCTTCACCTTGGTCGGGACGACGGACACGGCGGGCGCCGCCTGCGGTGTGACACCGCGACGCCTGCGAAAGAGGTCGACGAGGACGGGCGGCGCCACGAACGCGAGGACCAGCAACGCCTTGACGACATCGACGAGGAAGTACGGCACGCCCGTGGCCGAGAGGAAGTCACCGCCCGCGCGCAGTACGGCGAACGCCAACGACACCGGGATCGTGGCCAGGGGCCGGTTGCGCGCGACGAGCGCGACGAGCAGGCCGTCCCAGCCGAAGTTGTCCGAGAGCCCGGCCTGCAGTCGGTTGGTGCCGACCGGGCTGATCAGCAGTAGCCCGCCTGCCAGCCCGGCGAAGGCGCCGGACAGCGCCAGGGCGAACCCGCCGAGCGCGGCCACGCGGATGCCGGTGTGCCTGGCCGTCAGCGGATTCAGTCCGACCATGCGTACCCGAAAGCCCCAACGGCTGCGGTTCAGGACCACGGCGACGCCCACCGCGGCGACGAGGGCGATGAGCAGGCCCACGTTCAGCTGCACCGACGGGTACTGCCCGAAGCCGCCGAGCTGCGCGTTCGCCGGCACGGGGTTGGACGCCGCGTCGGCGATGCCCGACGAGCCCTGCGCGCTCTCCTGCAGGAGCCCCGGCGTGCTGACCGCGAACGTGACGAGCTGGATGGCGAGGAACGTCATCAGCAGCGTGCTCACCGGGATGTTGACGCCGCGCAGGCGGAGCATCAACGCGCTGAGCGCGGCCCAGGCGCCACCGCCGACGGCCGCGGCGATCAGCACCACGACGACCAGCGTCGGGCCGGGCAGGGCCAGCCGCAGCCCGACCCAGGCTCCGGTCAGGCCGCCGATGAGCACCTGCCCCTCCTGGCCGATGTTGAACGTACCGGCCGAGACGCAGATGCACGCACCGACCGCGACCAGCAGCAGTGGCGCCGCGTTGAGCAGCGTCGTCGTCCATCCCGTGGCATTGGCCAGGCTTCCGGTCCATATCGCGGCCGCCGAGGCACTCGGCGAGCCACCGGTCAGCACGAGCAGCAGCGCGGACGCGCCCGCGGCGACGGCGACCAGTACGACGGTGAGTCCCGCCACGATCCAGCCACCGGGCCCGGGCCGAAGCAGGGCGAGCACGCGTCGGGCTGTTTCGTCCCCACGCGTCAGCGAGGCGGCACTCATGCGGCCTCACCGCCGACCAGCATGCCCAGTCGCTCGGGGGTCGCCTCCGAGACGGGGAGTGCTCCGGTGATCCGCCCGGACGAGATCACCGCGATCCAGGTTGCAAGGGCCATGACTTCCTCGAGTTCGGTGGAGATGAGCAGCACTCCGACGCCTTCCGCGGCCGCCCTGCGCAGTCGGGCGTACATGTCCTCGATGGCGCCGACGTCGAGACCGTGGGTGGGTTGCGCCGCTACCAGGACGCTGGTGTGACCGGACAGTTCCCGGGCGAGCACGACACGCTGCTGGTTGCCTCCGGAGAGGCTGCGCACCGGCGCGTCGAGCGAGGGGGCGATGATGTTGAACTCGTCGGCGAGACGACGGGCCTCGGCGGCCATCGCGCGTCGGCGCAGCAGGAACCGGCCGCTGAGCCTGTCGAGCGACTTCATCGTCAGGTTTTCGGTGACACTCATGTCGAGGACGACGCCGCTCTGGTGCCGGTCCTCCGGCACAATGCCGAGACCCGCCTTTCCGAGCGCGCCGGGCCGGGTCACGTCGACCCTGCGGCCGGACACCTCGACGGTGCCGGCGGTCGGCAGGACCAGCCCGGCGAGGACTTCGCCGAGCGTCGCCTGGCCGCTGCCCTCGACGCCGTAGAGGGCGCAGATCTCGCCCGCGCCGACGCTCAGGTCGACTCCTTCGAGAACCCGGACCCCGCCTCTTTCGACCGTGAGTCCGGCCAGGCGCAGGACGGGCGGGGGCCGGTCGTGTGCCCGGCCCCCTCCCGTGCGTGCCGTGGTGACCGGGAGCAGTCCGAGGGCGGCTCCCTCGTCGTGCAGCGACACGTCACGGCCCACCATCTGGCGGGCCAGTTCGGGCGCGGTGGTCTCGGCGGTGACCGCCCGGAAGGCGACACCGCCCTTGCGCAGGACCGTCACCCGGTCCGTGGCCTGCACGATCTCGGCGAGCTTGTGGCTGATGAGGATGACGGCGCGGCCCTCCTCCTGCACCACCCGGCCGAGCACGGCGAACAGTTCCTGCGACTCGGCCTGGGTCAGCACCGAGGTGGGTTCGTCCAGGATCAGGATCCGGGGGTTGCGCCGCAGGCACTTGACCACCTCGACGCGCTGCCGTTCGCCCGCCGCGAGGGCGTCGACGCGCGCCTCGGGGTCGACCAGCAACCCGTACCGCGCGGCGACCTCGGCGATGTCGGCGCAGATGGCCTGCTTGTTCACCGTGCCGGTGTCGCCGAGCGCGACGTTCTCCCACACGGTGAGCCCGTTGATGAGGCTGAAATGCTGGTGCACCATGCCGATGCCCAGCTCGGCCGCTTCCTGCGGGCTGTCCAGCGCGACCTCCTCACCGCGCACCAGCACGGTGCCGGCGTCGCGCCGGATCAGTCCGAGCAGGACCTTCATGAGACTGGACTTGCCCGCCCCGTTCTCGCCCAGGAGACCGTGGATCTCGCCGGCGTCGACGGTGAGGTCCACGGCGTCACAGGCCGTGACGGACCCGTAGGACTTGGTGATGCCACGCAGCTCGAGGATCCGAGTCGCTGAGGTCGTCGGTGTCATCGCGTGTGAATCTCCTGGGTCGGTGGCGGGAGGGTCAGCCGAGGCGCTCGACCTCGGCCGCCGGGTCGATCTCCTTGTTGCCGATCTTCTTCATGAACTCCGCCAGCTGCTGGTCCTCGTCGCCCTGGCCCTTGCAGATCTTGATGGTCGGGTAGGGGTCGACGCCCAGCTGCCACACGCGCGGTGTGCCCATCTTCAGCTTGTCCTTGGCGAAGTCCTCCAGCGCGGCGCGGAAGTAGGCGCCGGGGCTGAAGATCACCGAGATGTCGAACTTCGGGTTGGTCGAGTCGCACCGGTCGGTGCCCGGGGTGAGGGTCAGCACGCCGTTGGCGTTCGCCACCTGCGCCGCGGCGTCGGTCGCGCCCCCGAGGTAGGGGTAGATGACCTTGGCGCCCTGGCTGATCTGCGCCTGGATGGCCTCCTTGGCCTTCGCCGAGTCGTTGAAGTCACCGGTGTAGGTGCTGATCAGGGTGGCCTTCGGGACGACCTCCCGGATCCCGGCCAGGAAGGCCTTGGCTCCGAGGACACTGAAGTCGGCCTTGATGCCGGTGACGAATCCGGCCTTGGTGTCGCCGGCCGCCTTCATCTTCAGGCCCGCGGCGTAGCCGGCGGCGAGCATCGACTGGTTGGGGTTGTCGGAGGACAGCAGGATCCGCGGGGTCTGGTCGATGTTCGCCGATGACGGCACGTACCAGGCGGTCTTGGCGCAGACCGGCTCCTCGGAGGCCGGGATGGCGGCCTTGAGCTCGCTGGCGGCGAGCGCGACCATGTCGACGTGCTGCTGGCACAGCGCGCGTGCGGCGCTGAGCGCGTCGCTCGCGGGCACACTGCCGCGCTTGATGACCTTCCAGCCCTTTTCCTTGGCGAAGGCGTCGGCCGAGTCGACGAAGCTCTGGTAGTAGCCGTGGTCGTTGATGTCGCCGGGGCTGAGGACGCCTATGACGACCTTGCCGTCGCCGTTGACGTCGGGTTCGTTGAGGCCCGAGCCGCCGCTGCCGCCGCTGCTGCTGCCGCTTGCCGCGGTGGTCGCCTTGGGTGCCGTCGCCTCGTTGCCGGCGCAGCCGGAGAGCGCGAGGGCTCCTGCGAGGGCGAGGCCGAGCGCCGCCCTGCTACACCAGAAGGATCTTCCTGCAGTCATGTGCGCGGTTCCGTTCACTGGGTGGCACCGCCCTGTCGGGGCGGTGGTGACGTTGCGGGGGGTGAGTCGGTTGGCGGGGGGTGAGTCAAATGGCGGGGGGGGTGAGTCAATTGACAAGGGGGATGGGTCAGTTGGCGGACCTGTCAGCCCGGTCGAGCTCGGCGTAGGCGACACGCTCCTGGTGGAAGATGGACTCCTCCTCCGCGGCGACGAAATACGGGAAGCCCATCCGCCCGACCGCTCGGACCCGGGTGGGGTCGACGCGGCCGGGGGCGGACATGACCGAGTCGTCGGTCGTGATGCAGACGACCTCGGCGAGCACGATGTGCACGCCCGAGAAGCAGGTGGTGTGGTCGCCGCGGTCGATCACCTCGTGCACACGGCATTCCAGGTGCGCGGGGCTGTCGGCCAGCGACGGCGTGTCGAGGACCTGTGAGGGCACGGCTCGCCAGTCGGCGACGTCCATCTCGCTGACGCCGCGGGGGTATTCGCGGGCCACCGCCTCGATGTGCTCGGCGATCTCGACGGTGGTGACGTTGACGACGAACTCGCCCGTGCGCTCGATGTTGAGCCAGGTGTCCTTCGGCTGGGGTGTGTCCTGCCGAAGGGCGCCGATGGTGACGGCGATCAGCGGCGGTTCGCCGCTCACCGGCATGTAGTAGCTGTACGGCGCGACGTTGACTCCTCCGTCCGGGTCGAGCGTGGTGATCATCGCGATCGGCCGCGGAACCACCAGTTGCGAGAGCAGGCCCTGCTTCTGGGCCGGCGGGCGGCCGGACATGTGGATGACGTTCAACGGATGGTCTCCTTCACTGGGTGCCCGCCGGCTGTGTCGGCCAGGTCGGGCGGGGCGTGATGCCGGCGCGTCGCAGGAGGGCGGCGGATCGCTCGGCGGCGGCCTCGGCGACGGCAGATAGGTCGATGCCGGTCGGACGCCGGTCGCGGACGACCACGCGGCCGTCGACCAGCACGTCACGGACGGTGCGCGAGACGTGGCCCCAGACGAGCTGGCGGGCGAGATCGCCCCGGGGCATCCAGGCGGGGTCGCCGGTGTCGAGTACGACGAGGTCGGCGGCCTTGCCGACCTCGAGGGAGCCGATCCGCTCGCCGAGACCGATCGCCTCGGCGCCGTCGACCGTCGCGAGCGCGAACGCCTGCTCGGCGCGGATCGGGTCGGGCAGGTCACGGTCGCGTTCGAGGCCGGCGAACAGGTAGGCGGCCAGGAGGACGTCCGGGGCGTCGCCGGCGTTGTGGGCATCGCAGCCGAGCGCCACCCGGCCGCCCCGGCGCACCAGCTCGGCGTGGCGCGAGGCGCGGGTGTAGCCCTGGGCGAGGCGCAGGTAGGCCCCGGGGCAGGCGGCGACCGCGGTACGGGTGTCGAGGATCGCGTCGACCTCCGCGTCGTCGAGCCACACTGCGTGGCCCAGCAGCAGGCGCGGGCCGAGTACTCCCAGCTCGGCGAAGTGGACCACCGGTCGACGCCCGCAGCGCTGGGCGTAGGCCTCGATGTCGGCGGGTCCCGGCGAGACGTGCCAGGTCAGTCCGGTGTCGAGCCGCTCGGCCAGGTTCGCCGCTCCGACGAAGAGTTCGTCGCTGGCGAGGTCGTGGCCGACGAGTGTCACCCATCCGGTGACCGGCCCGGTGGCCGGCAGGGACCGGACGATGTCCTCCTGCCTTGCGAGTACCTCGTCGGCGGGCGCGCCGAACGGCACGCCCTCGGCGTCCCAGCCCCAGCCGCCGACCCGCGCGCGGATACCCACGGTGCCCAACCCAGCGGCGACTCGTTCCGGGTAGGCCACCGTGCCCGGCTCCAGCACGGTGGTGATGCCCCGGGACAGGCAGTCGACGGCGGTGATGGTCGCGGCCAGTTCGTCGTCGTCACCGTCGGCGTGGGCGTGCAGCGGGACGATCCAGTCGAAGATCGATGACTGTGAGCTGATGTGATCCGGGATCGTGCTGCGCACGAGGGGATCGACGGTCGTGTGCTGGTGGGCGTCGACAAGACCGGGGATCACCACACAGCCCGACGCGTCGATCTCCTGCGCGCCCGGGAAGCGGGCGCGCAGTTCCTCGGCCGTGCCGAGTGCGGCGATGCTGTCCCCGGACACGGCGACCGTAGCGCCGGTGAGGACCCGCCGCGCGGAGTCCATGGTGACGACGTCGCCGCCCACGATCAGCAGATCGGTCATGGCGTGATCACGACCTTTCCAATGGTGTCGCGGGCGCCGAGCACGTCCCATGCCTCGGCGAGATCCTCGAGCGGGAACTGGGCGGCGGTGGGCAGGTGCAGGCCGGCGGAGAAGCAGGCTGACGTGGCGGCGACGAAGTCGGCCGAGGTGTAGCCGCCGGCGCCCAGCAGTTTGAGGCCGCGGTGGAAGACCTCTCTGAGCGAGAACGACACCTGGTCGCCGCTGGTGTTGCCCAGCAGCACCACACGCCCGCGGATGCCGAGGCAGTCCAGTGAGGTGCGCCAGGTGCTGGTGCCGACGTGGTCCAGGACCAGGTCCGCTCCGGCGCCGTCGGTGAAGGCGGTCACCGCTTTCACCGGGTCGGGTTCGTCGTTGCGCAGGGCCAGGTCCGCACCGGCCGCGCGGGCCGCGGCCAGCTTCGCGTCGCTGCCCGCGAACGCGACGACCGAGGCACCGGCCTGCTTGGCCAGCGCGATGGCCGCCAGGCTGACGGGACTGGCGGCCGCGTGCACGACGAGGGCTTCACCGGCATCCAGCGCTCCGACGGTGTGCACCGCGTGCCACGCCGTCGCGAAGGCGGTGGGCAGGGTGACAGCCGCGGCGAGCGGTAGGGACGCCGGTACCCGGACGATCGATTCGGCAGACGCCAGGACGTATGCGGCGAGCGCTCCGGGAGTGTTGCCGCCGAGGATGCGCGGGCTGACGCAGTACGCGCGATCGCCCACCGAGCAGCGCGGGCAGCCGCCGCAGCCCTGCGTGGGATCGGCGATGACCCGGTCACCGGGGGCTATGGAGCTGACCGCGGATCCGGTCGCCATCACCGTTCCGGCGAAGTCCATGCCCGGCACGTGCGGAAGGCGGAAGCCGGGGATCAGGCCCGGCCCCTTGCGCTGCAGCAGGTCCAGGCGGTTCAACCCGCAGTACGCGACCTCGACGACAACGTCGCGCGCACCGCACACCGGCTCCGGGACGTCCTGCAGGGACACGACCTCGGCTCCCCCGAAGTCGGTCTGCACCATCGCTCGCACCCTGACCCTCCTCACCTCGGCCGTCTCGCATTGCGAGGCGGTGGAACGCATTGTGGGGCCACTCTGCCCATGGTGAACAGTGCTGTCAACGCTTGTATGGAAAAACTGGGTTTCGTCGCCGTTTCACCTGTTCCAAAGGCTCACCACGCAGGCCGCGGGTCGGCGGAAGCGGGTGCGGACGCATGCGGCACACCGCCCTGGCCGTAGCGAGGGGCAGTTCAGTGACGGCTCAGACCGGCTCGTCGTCGCCGCGCGATCGCTGATCGTCGGCCGCGAGCAGGTCAAGCGCCGCGAGCGCCAGGTGCAACTCCGCCGAGGCGGCGGGAAGCAGGGGGTCCGTGCCGAGAAGATTCTTGATCTGGCGAACCCGGTAGCCCACCGAGTTGCGGTGGAGATGGAGCTGTTCGGACACGCTCTGCCGACTGCCCTTCTCGGCCAGCCAGGCGCGGAGAGTGGCCATCAGCTCCGGACGCTGCCGGACCGGCCCCAGATGCGCCTCAACATACGCTTCCAGCTGCGCGCGCGGGAGGGACAGCAGTACCTGGACGACCCCGCCGCCGCCGAAGGTGAGCAGCGGGACGCGCCGGGCCCGGGCCAGACCGAGCAGCCGTTCGGCCTCGGTGAAGGACCGGGCCAGACCGATGGGCGAGTCGGGGTGGGAGCCGCTCGCCGCGACGACGTGGTCGCCGGCGGACTCGTCGCCCGTCATGAGGCGCAGCCGGCTTCGCAGGCGGGCGAGCACGGCCTCGCCGGTCACCACCGTCCACGCCGTGCGCGCCTCCTGCTGCACAGGGTGCTCCAGCCAGGCGATGGCCGTCGACCAGGCACGCAGACGGGAGCCGCTGTAGTGCAGTACGGCGCCGGCCGGCGGTCGCCGCAGATCGATCCCCAGTCCCGCGGCCGCCGCCCACACCGAGGGGCTCACCGTCCCGGACCGCAGCGCGGCGACGACGTCGGCCGGTGTGTACTGCGACGAGACCTCGGCCGAGCCGTCCCCCGCGCGCACCGCGTCGATGAGCAGCGCGGTGACGGCGGCACCCGCCAGCGCCTGCGTGCGCGGATCGCCGGGACCGACGATCAGCAGCACACCGGCCACCGTCGCCCCCGCACGCACGGCCAGCGCCGTGGCCCGCAGGCCGTCCAGCGTGTCGACCACCGGTCCGGCCGCGCCGGTGAGCACCCCGTCCGCCACCGTGACGGCGACTCCGGATCCGCCGTCGGTGGTCGCCAGCGGCACGCCCTCGGCGGACAGCAGCCGCATCTGCCGACCGGTCGCCCGGACCAGCGTTCGGAGCACGTCCGAGCGCGCGGCGCCGGCGAGCACGGCCTCGGTCAGTTCCCGCTCCAGCACGGCCGATTCGGCGTCCGGCCCTGCCCGCTCCCGGGCCGGTCCGGTCCGCGCTTCGGCGATGGTTCCCATGGTGTCGTGTTTCAGCGGGCCAACAACCGGATGGCCACGCCTTTCTCCTGGGTGTACTCGCGCAGCGCTCCGTACCCGCCGCCCCGGCTGAAGCCGCTGTCCTTCTGCATGTTGAACGGGAAGCCGATCACTCCCGCGTCGTGGAACTGGTTGACCGCCACCTGTCCGGAGCGGACGTCCTTCGCCAGCCGCAGCGCCCGGGAGACGTCGTTGGTCCAGATACAGGCCAGCAGGCCGAAGTCCGTCGCGTTCATCAGCTCGGTCGCCTCGGCCGTGTCTCGGAAGGACTGGACGGCGAGAACCGGGCCGAAGACCTCCTCGCGGGCGACGCGCATGCCCGCGTCCACACCGTCGTACACGGTCGGCTGGACGAACCACCCGTCGCCGGTGGGTGCGCCACCGGTGACCAGCCGCGCCCCCTCGCGAGGGGTGTCCTCCAGGAATCCGCTGACGCGGGCGAACTGCGCGGCGCTGACCAGCGGCCCCATGTCCAGGTCGGCGTCCCAGGGCCCCGTCTTGACCGCGGCCATGGCGGCTGCGACCCGCTCCACGACCTCGTCGTGCACCGAGGCCTGCACGAGCAGCCGGGAACCGGCGTAGCAGTTCTGCCCCGCGTTCTCGGTGATCGAGGCGACGACCGCCTCGATCGCCGTGTCGAGGTCGGCGTCGGCGAACAGCACGTTCGGCGACTTGCCGCCGAGTTCGAGCTTCACCGGGACGAGGTTCTGCGCGGCGGCCGTCATGATCGCCCGCCCGGTGGCGGTGGAGCCGACGAAGCTGATGTGGTCCACGCCCGGGTGCGAGGTCAGCGCGGCGCCCGCATCGGGGCCGCCCGCGACGACGTTGATCACCCCCGGCGGGAAGCCGGCGCGGCGGGCGAGTTCGGCGAGTGCGAACGGGGTCAGCGGCGCGATCTCGGACGGCTTGAGAACGACCGTGTTCCCGGCGGCGAGCGCCGGCGCGACGTTCGCGGCCATGAGCACGGCCGGCACGTTCCACGGGATGACGACGGCGCACACGCCGTACGGCTCGGGAACCGTGTAGCCCAGGTAGTCGGGGCTGCGGGTCGGCAGTGTGACCCCGGTGAGCTTGTCGGCCGCGCCCGCGAAGTAGTTGACGATGTCGTGGGCGATGTAGATGTTCGTCCGGCCCCCGGACAGTGGCTTGCCCACGTCCTGGGCCTCGACGGCGGCCAGCGCCTCGACGTCGGCGAGGATCAGGTCGGCCCAGCGCCGGATCAGTGTCCCGCGCTCGCTGGGGTTGGTCGCAGCCCAGGCAGGGGATGCGCGGCGCGCCGCGGCGACCGCGTCGTCGACATCGGCTCCGCCCGACAGCGCCACCTTGGTGATCACCTGCTGGGTGGCCGGATCGACGATGTCCAGGGTGTCGCCGTCACGGGCCGCGACCCACTCGCCGTCGATGAAGTGCTTGGAGGAAGGGAAGTCAACAGCAGCCATACGTGAACCTTGACCGACCTTGTCACGCATGTCAAGATGCGATCTCGCAATGTGAGTCACTGAGGAGCCCCTGTGCGCGCCACCGCCGCTCTGCTGGAGCAACCCGGACAGCCGTTCGTCCTGACCGAGGTGGACCTGGAGGAGCCCCGTCCCGACGAGGTGCTCGTCCGCGTAGTCGGCGTCGGCATCTGCGGCACCGACCTCGAGTTCGCCACCTTCTTCCCCACACCGGCGCTGCTCGGGCACGAGGGGTCGGGCGTCGTCGAGAAGGTCGGCGCGCACGTCACCTCCGTACGCCCGGGCGACACCGTCACCATGTCCTTCGCCTCGTGCGGCACGTGCGCTCTGTGCCGCACCGGCTCGCCCGCCTACTGCCGCAGCTTCGACGCGGTGAACTTCTCCGGCCGCCGCCCCGACGGCTCCACCGCCGTGACCCATGAGGGGCGGGAGGTCAACGCCCACTTCCTTGGCCAGTCGTCGTTCGCCAGCCACGTCGTCGCACCGGAGCGGGCGGTCGTGAAGATCGACCCGTCGCTGGACCTGCTGCGGGCCGGACCCTTCGGCTGTGGGTTCCAGACCGGGGCCGGGGGCGTGCTCAACGTGCTGCAGCCGCGCCCCGGCTCGTCGATCGCGATTTTCGGGGCGGGGGCTGTCGGCGTGGCCGCCGTCATCGCCGCCTCGCTGAGCGGCTGCGCGGTCGTCGCCGCCGTCGACGTGAACCCGGCCAAACTGGAGGCGGCACGCGGCTTCGGGGCTACGCACACCGTCGACTCCTCGGCCGGACCGGCCGCCGAGCAGTTGGCCGCCCTCGTCCCCGAGGGGTTCGACTTCGTGATCGACACGACCGGCCACGCGGACGTCCTGCGCACCGCGGTGGAGTCCCTCGGGCCGCTCGGCCACGCCGGGGTCATCGGCATCGGCCCGAGCGAGTCGATGAGTTTCGAGTGGCGCAGCATCCTCAACGGGCGCAGCGTCACCGGCATCATCGCCGGGTCCAGCGTGCCGCAGCTGTTCCTGCCCCAGTTGCTCGAACTCAACGCCAAGGGCCGGTTCCCGGTCGAGAAGATGATCACCTACTTCCCGTTCGAGCAGATCAACGACGCCGTCGCTGCGGTCCGGTCCGGCTCGGTCGGCAAGGCCGTGCTGACCTTCTGAGCGTCGTCCACGAGACGTTGTCGCAGGCAGCGGCACACCTTAGGGTGGCCGACGCAGATGAGGCAGCAGTCATCCGGTGGCGCGGCCGGCCAACACCGCGCAGAAGACCGAGCACGTGGAGCGTGCCCTTCATGTCCGCCGACATCGACTTCGACCACCACTCCGACGAGGCCAACGCCGATCCGGTCGCCTACTACGCGCGGCTGCGCGAGACCTGCCCGGTAGGCCGATCCGCCGCCTACGGCGGCTTCACCTACACGACGCGGTATGCCGACGTGGCCCGCATCGCCCGCGACGACGAGACGTTCTCCTCGGCCCGCAGCGACCATGGCGGCCAGGGGGTCGGCATCGTCATCCCCAAGGGACCGGGGCTCGATCAGTATCCGATCGAGCTCGACCCGCCGCGTTCGACCGAGTACCGGCAACTGATCAACCCGCTGCTCACCCCGGAGGCGGTCGAGCACCTGGTGCCCATGATCGAGCGCCATGCCGCCCGTGTCGTGGACGACTTCATCGAGCTCGGCTCCTGCGACTTCGTGCGCGACCTCACCAACCCGCTGCCGGCCGCGGTGACCTTGGACTGGCTCGGTTTCCCCGAGGAGGACTGGGCGAAGCTGGCCGGACCGATCCACGACATCTTCGCCGCCCCGGCCGCAAGCGAGCGCGCCGTGCGCGGGGCCGCCGGACTGGCGTACATGGACCAGCGCATCCGTGAGCTGATCGCCGAGCGCCGGTCGGCGCCACAGGCCGACGCGGTCAGCGCGCTGGTGGCCGGCCGGCGCGGCGACGGCAGCGAGTTCGGCGAGGACGAGCTGGTGTCGGTGATCGGCCTGCTCATCGCCGGCGGCGTCGACACCACCACCTCCCTGACCGGATGGACGCTCGTCCACCTCGCCCGCCACCCCGAGCAGCGCCAACAGCTGATCGATTCCCCCGATCTGCTGGACACCGCGACCGAGGAGTTCCTCCGCGCGTTCGCCCCCTCCCAGTCGATGGCCCGTACGGTCACCCAGGACGTCGAGGTCGGCGGATGCCCGATGCGCGCGGGCGACCGGGTGCTGATCCCGTGGGTCGCCGCGAACCACGACCCCGCAGTGTTCCCCGACCCCGAGCAGGTGCGGCTGGACCGCGACGCCAGCCGGCATCTCAGCTTCGGCATCGGCTCGCACCGGTGCGCCGGCGCACACCTCGCCCGGGCCATGTTCCGCGCGATGATGACGCAGGTACTGACCCGGCTGCCCGACTACCGGGTGATCGAGGACGGGCTCGTCGCCTACCCGACACGCGGCAACCAGTCCGGCTGGGACGCGATCCCCGCGCTCTTCACGCCCGGTCCCCGGGCGGGCACGGCGGCAGGCTCGGTCCGCGCGCTGACCACGCCCACCCCACTGCGGGTGACCGCGGTACGCGCCGTAGCCGAGGGTGTCGTCGCCGTCGACCTCGGCCTGCCGGACGGAGCCGAACTCCCCCCGTGGCGGCCCGGCGCGCACGTCGAGGTGCGGCTGCCTTCGGGCAGACTGCGTCAGTACTCGCTGTGCGGTGACCCCGCCGACGCCACGACGTGGCGCATCGGCGTCCTGCGCGAGCACCAGGGCCGGGGCGGGTCGGCCGAACTGCACGAACTGGCCCGCCCGGGAGCCACCTTCGCGGTACGCGGGCCGCGCAACCACTTCCCGCTCGTGCCGGCGGCGTCCTACCTGTTCATCGCCGGCGGCATCGGCGTCACACCCGTCCTCTCCATGGTCCGTGCGGCCGCCGGGCGCGGCACGCCCTTCGCCGTCGTGTACGGCGGACGCACCCGCTCGACGATGGCGTTCGCCGACGAGCTCTTCTCCGTCGCCGGCGACGCGCTCACCCTGCTCCCGCAGGACGAGGCCGGGCTGCCGGACCTTCCCCGGCTGCTGGGCGGGCTGGACGCGGACACCGCCGTCTACGCGTGCGGGCCGGCGCCGATGCTGGCGGCCGTCGAGCGGGAGTGCGCCCGTCTGGATCTCGCCGACCGGCTGCATCTGGAGCGCTTCACGGCCGGCGACGGCCTTGAGACGGCGTTCGACGCCGCGGAGAACCGGACCTTCGCGGTCCAGCTCGCGCGTACGGGAGTCACGCTCACCGTGCCGGCCGACCGACGCCTCATCGAGGTCCTGCGCGACGCCGTGAGCGGCCTGTCCTACGACTGTGAGAAGGGATACTGCGGTGCCTGCGAGACCCGTGTGCTCGCCGGGACGCCGGAGCACCGGGACTCCGTGCTCAGCGACGAGGAACGCCTTGCCGGACGCACGATGATGATCTGTGTCGGCCGGTGTCAGGGCGACCGACTGGTCCTCGACATCTGAGCCGTCCTCGACATCTGAGCCGTCCTCGCCGCCGGACGGCGTTCGGGGACCGACGGCCCGGCGCCGGCCGGCTGCCGCACGGGTCCGACAGCGGACACGACGTTCGCCGTCGGACCCGAGCCCGTGGCCGTGGCCGGACCGGCGCGGCCCGACCTTCCGTCTCCGGAAACGGTCAGCCGAAGGCGCGGATGCCCAACCAGACACCGGCCAGTACGCCGAAGCCGACCACGGCGGCACGCAGCACCGGCTCGCTCAGCCTCGTCGCCAGCCGGCCGCCGAGCACTCCGCCGACAAGGGACGCCGGCGCGACCACGAGCGCGATCATCCAGTGCACGGGGCCGAACAACGCGAACACGACGAGCGACACGGTGGCCACGACCAGCTGCAACGTCCCCTTGAGTACGCTCACTTCGGCCAGCGGAGCGGACAGCGTCAGGCCGAGCAGAGCCATCAGGATGACTCCCAGCCCACCTCCGAAGTAGCCGCCGTAGACCGCGCCGGCGAGCGTGCCGGCGTAGAGCTTGACGCGATGGTCACCGTCGTCGGCGCCGAGCAGTGCCCGCAACCGGGGCTGGAAGGCGAGGAGGGCACTGGCTCCGAGGACGAGGAACGGCACCGCGACCGAGAAGATCCGCGACGGAGTGAGCAGCAGCAGCGCGCATCCGGCGCCGGCACCCACTGCGGACACGACCGCCAGTGACGTCACGGAAGACGGGCGGGAAGACCCCCTCAGTGCCGCGACATTGCCCAGGTAGCCCGGCCAGAGCGCCACGGAGTTGGTGACGTTGGCGGCCACCGCACCCAGCCCGCCGGCGACCAGCGCGGGGAAGAGGAGCAGTGACCCACCGCCGGCTATGGAGTTGACGAATCCACCGACAAGGCCGGCTCCGCCGATGAGAACAACGTCGCCGACATCCATCCAGGTCTCCTCTGCAGGCACATATGCGAGATGCCATATTGCCATACGAGACGACTTTACGCCGCGGACCCTCACCGGAAACACCGGGGCAACGGGACGTTCCTAGCGTCGGGCCAGCCCTTCCACTCCTTGAAAGGTGGGCCATGACCGCGATCGACTCGCCCCTCCTCGACGTCGCCGCCACCGGCTTCCCGATCCTCCAGCCCGGCCACGGAGCGATCGCGTCGACGACCTACGTCCCGGCCACGCCGGGGAACACCCTGTGGGGCCGCCTTCCGTGCGAGGCGGACTCACCGTGCGCCGTCGTTCGACCGGGCAGCGTCGTCACGGTCGACACGATCAGCCACGAGGGAGTGCTCGAGGACCAGGGCCGCAACCCCGTCGAGTTCTTCAGCCGCTACGGCGTCGGGGGCGGCCAGGTGCTCGACGACGCCCAGCAGGTGGCGGACTCCGGAATGCCGCACGACTTCGACGACGACGGGCCGCACCTCGTCACCGGACCGATCGCCGTGGCCGGGGCCCGGCCCGGCGATCTGCTCGCCGTGACCGTTCTCGGCCTCGCCCCACGGGTTCCGTACGGCATGGTCTCCGCCCGCCACGGCTTCGGCGCACTCCCCGGCGAGATGCCGTCGACGCCCGGTCCCGCGTTCACCTTCGCCACGGCACACGCGGATCGCCACGGCGCGTGGGGCCGGATGGCGGTGGATCCGGCGGACCCCGCCCGCGGCTCACTCCGCTTCCCGCTGCGGCCTTTCCTCGGCGTGATGGGCGTGGCGGTGCCCGGGGACGAGCGACCGCACTCGGTGCCGCCGGGGCGCCACGGGGGCAACATCGACGTCTCCCTGCTCGGCGAGGGCGCCACGCTGTTCCTCCCGGTGCAGGTCGACGACGCGCTGGTCTACTTCGGGGACCCCCACTTCGCTCAGGGCGACGGCGAGGTCGCCCTCACCGCGTTCGAGGCATCGTTGCGCGCCACCGTGAAGCTCGATGTGGTGCCGGGCGGTGCCGCCCTGCGGCCCGGCCACGGCCGCGTCGCACCGTTCGCCGAGACGGATGACTACCTGGTGCCCATCGGCCTGAACAAGGATCTGGACGAGGCGATGCGCGACTGCGTGCGCTGCGCGCTCGACCTGCTCGTGACCGACTACGGCATCGAACGTCATCTGGCGATGGCGTACCTCAGCGCGGCGGGCGACTTCGCGGTCTCCCAGGTCGTCGACGACGTGAAGGGCGTCCACGCAAGGATCCGCAAGTCCGACTTCCGCGAGGTCCGCCGACCGCACTGACCGGCGGAACACCGATTCCCGCCGCGGGAAAGGCGGCGGGGTCAGGTCCAGGAGGAGAGCGTTCCGAGCCACACACAGTCGGCGACCGCGGTCAGGATCTGGGCACAGACCGGGCTCGTGGACCGCAGCATCGCCTCGTGCTCGCTCCACTCCCAGCCGTCCGACGCGGCCCCGCACGCACTCGCCAGTGCGGCCAGCGCGATCAAGGGCTGGGAGGAACAGTCCGTACCGCCAAGGGACCGGACCACGGCATCCCGCCTCCCCCCAGCCAGGACGTCGTAGCGACGAGCCCGCCCGGCCGGCAACGGCCACCGTCCCTGCGTGCGAACAAGGACACCCTCAGCGATCAAGCCAACCGCCAGACGCCTGTGCGCCCCCACGCTCAGGACCCTGACCCACTCCGACGCCGTACGCGGTTTGCGAGACGACCGGATCCGCACGAGAACCTCGCCGAGCGCGCGGTCGTGCGGCTGTGCACCGTGGACGGCGACAATGCGTCCGTCCCGGGCGTCGACGAAGCCGTCCAGAGCGAGTTCCATCAGCATCGCGCCGCTCAGGCCGAAGCCGAGGCCGGTGCGATAGCCGGGAACACGGCCTTGCTCGTCCAGGTACACAGCCAGCATGAAGTCTCCGCAAAGGCCGGAGGTGGCATCGGTCTTCATCCCGTTCTCCCCAATACGGCACTCCGGCTTCAGCTTCGGGGTCCTTCCGGACCGGGTAGGAGCCGAACCAGATCCCGAGGAGTGTTCGCTGCACTATGGCGGGCCCAGAGCCCCTGCGTCAATGCAAGACATCGTCCCGGAATGCGGTACGCAGTTACTCGTTCGGCCAGACTCCCAGATCGACATTTCAGCGGTATGTCATAGCACCGAGAGGCACATCGGCAGTGACTGCGACCGTTCAGCCGCATCGCGGCACGACATCCACCACTGCATTGCCAAACGATCGCTGACATCTCGACGCTGAACCCGACATGTGCGGCGCCCACCCGCTTGGCCGTCTCGCCAAGCTGGTCGGCATTGCGAACCTTGTGGTTGTGCGGTCATGCCTCCGGCCGCTCGACGCCGATACGGCGAAGAGCGGCCGGAGACTGGTGTGCCCCCTCACTACCGCGTCACCTTGAGGGCAAGTGGCCGCGGTGGTGAGAGCCGTCAGGCGGCGTAGGAGGCGAGCAGTTCGTTGTACTGCTTGGCGGCGATGGCCAGGTCTTCGTCGGAGAGACCGAAGGCGGTGCCGTGCACCTTGACCATGGGCTGCTGGATGTCGAACTGGCACAGCCTCAGGGTCGCGTGCCAGTTGCTGAGGAGGGTCTCGATGGTGGCCTGGTTCGAGCCTTCGGGGGTGTAGTGGTCAGCGGGGACGCCGGTGGTGACGGCGACAACAGCCTTCTTGCCGGCCAGTTGCGAGACAGAACCGTCCACGGTGAAGGCCCAGCCAAAGGTGAAGACCTTGTCCTGCCACAGCTTGAACAGCGGGGTGGTGTTGTACCAGAACACCGGGTGCTGGAAGACGATCACATCGTGTTCGGCCAGCAGCGCCTGCTCTGCGGCGACGTCGATCTGAAAGTCGGGGTAGGTGGCGTAGAGGTCGTGCACGGTGACATGGGGCAGATCGCGGACAGCGTCCACGAGCGCGGCGTTGGCCTTCGACTGGGACAGGTCGGGGTGGCCGACGACAAGGAGAACCTTGGACAAGGTGAGGAACCTTTTCAGTGATCAGGGAGAGGGGGTGAATGGACGCGGATTGGGCGGTGGGACAGGCGGGGCTGGGAGCTTCGCCGGGGCGTCAGACCTTCGCGAAGTCCAGGAGCGCGGGCTGAGCCGGGCACGGCGGTCAGCGGTCAGCGGTCAGCGGTCAGCGGTCGATGCTGGCCATGCTGGTCTCGTTGTGGCGTTCGCCGGCGGCGGGTGTCAGGTTGTTGAGGCGGTCGAGCTGAGCGGCGCTGAGTTCTACGGCGTCGGCGGCGGTGTTCTCCTCGACCCGCGAGACCCGGCGGGTTCCGGGGATGGGGGCGATGTCGTCGCCGCGGGTCAGCAGCCACGCCAGCGCGGTCTGTGCCGGGGTGGCACCTATCTCGGCGCCGATGGCCTGGACTTCGTCGACGATGCGCAGGTTGCGCTGGAAGTTCTCGCCGGTGAAGCGCGGGTTGGTCTTGCGCCAGTCGTCGTCGGTGAAGTCGTCGACGGTGCGGATCTGCCCGGTCAGCAGGCCGTGTCCGAGCGGGGAGTAGGGGACGAACCCGATGCCCAACTCGCGCAGCAACGGGAGGATCTCGGCCTCGACGTCGCGGGTCCACAGGGAGTATTCGGTCTGCAGCGCGGCCACCGGGTGCACGGCGTGCGCCCGGCGGATCGTCTCCGGCCCGGCCTCGGAGAGCCCGATGTGGCGCACCTTGCCCTCGGCGACCAGTTCGGCCAGCGCGCCGATGGTCTCCTCGATGGGTGTCTTCGGGTCGACGCGGTGCTGGTAGTAGAGGTCGATGTGGTCGGTGCCGAGCCGCTTGAGCGAGCCTTCGACCGCCGTCTTCACGTTGGCGGGGCTGCTGTCGATGACGCCGGGGCCGGCGCCGGCGTGCGAGACGAGGCCGAACTTCGTCGCGATGACGACGTCGTCGCGCCGGCCCTTGATGGCCTTGCCGACGAGTTCCTCGCTGTGGAAGGGGCCGTAGATTTCGGCGGTGTCGATGTGAGTGACCCCGAGATCCAGGGCACGGTGGATGGTGCGGATCGACTCGGCGTCATCGAGCCCCCCACCCGTGGTGTAGACGCCGGCCATCGTCATGGCTCCCAGACCGATGCGCGAGACATCGAGCCCGCCCAGTGATACGTGCTTCATCAGGTACTCCTTGTCGTAACGGCCGTCAGACCCGGTCAGCGGTCGCGATCAGTGCGGTGCGCCATCAGTCGGCAGGCCTTGGAATGTGGGGTGTGTGTTGCTCAGGGCGCGGGGTTGCCGTAGGCCGAACCGGTGTTGTCAGTGACAGGCGGCGCGGATCGGTGGGCTGAGCCGGCTGTGCCGGGTCAGTGCTCCTGGGCCGCCGGCTTCAGAACGAGGACCGGAATCTCTCGGTCCGTGTTGTTCTGGTACTCGGCGTAGGCCGGGAAGACCTCGACGGCTCGGGCCCACCACACGACCTTCTCGTCCCCGGTCACCTCACGGGCGAGCATGTCCTGGCGCACCGGACCGTCCTGGAGCTCGACTCGGGGGTCGGCCACCGCGTTGTGGTACCAGACCGGGTGTTTGGGGGCTCCTCCGGCGGAGGCGACCACGGCGTAGGAGCCGTCGTGCTCCACCCGGATGACCAGGGACTTGCGGATTTTGCCGCTCTTGGCGCCCAGGGTGGTCAGGATGACGACGGGCACATTGCCCAGTTCGTCGTCTTCTTCGCGTGTGACCAGGACACCCAGCGTCGTTCCCTGCGTACCGCCGGAGCTTTCGTACAGCTCCACATGGTCACGTGCGTACCGCGCCGCGCTCGGCTCGTACTCGCCTTTCAGTGGCATGCCTGCCCCTCTCAGGCCTGGGTGTCGTCGTAGGCGAGGTTGTCGCCCAGTTCGCGGGAGGCCTCGGCCTGGGCGAGGAGTTCCTTCGCCTTGGCCTCGGCGGCCTCGATGGCGTCCGCGCCGGCGACGAAGCGCTGCAGGGGCGTGGCCTGGCCGGCGATGGTGAGCAGGGCGCGGGCGAGTTTGGCGGGGTCGCCGGGCTGCTTGCCGTTCATGCCCTTCATGCCCTCGATCCTGGGGGCGGTGCGCGGGGCGTAGTCGTCGATGGACAGCTCGGGCCAGTTGGTGGAGCCGTCCACGAGGAGCTCGGTGCGGAAGTAGCCGGGCTCCACGACCGTGGTGTGGATGTTGTACGGCTCGATGTCGTAGCGCAGGGACTCCATCCAGCCCTCTTCCGCGAACTTGGAGGCGGCGTAGGCGGAGGTGAACTCCATGCCGACCAGCCCGGCGGTCGAGGTGATGGTGATGACATGGCCGGCCCGCTGCTTCCGCATGATCGGCAGGACGGCGCGGGTGACGTTCATCGGGCCGAACAGGTTCGTCTCGAACTGCCGGCGCATCTGCTCGGGCGAGATCTCCTCGAAGTATCCGGTGAAGAGGTTCCCGGCGTTGTTGATCAGGACGTCGATGCGGCCGAAACGGTCGACGGCGGCCTGCGCGGCGGCCTCGGCGTCGTCCAGGCCGGTGACGTCCAGCTTGGTGACCAGCAGGTTGTCCTGCGGCCCGCCGAGCGTCTTCTCGACCTCTTCGGGGCGGCGGCCGGTGGCGACGACCTGGTGGCCTGCTGCGAGGGCCTCGCGGGCGATGTCCGTGCCCAGACCGCGTCCGGCACCGGTGACGAGAATGACCTTGCTCATGGGGGGTTCCTTTCAGGCGCCGTGATCCGGCACCCGGTGGGTGGTGGTGATGCGTCGTGCCCGGCCCAGCGGCCGACCGGGCGAGGACGGGCCGGGCGGGCCGGACGGCCGTCAGGCTTGGTCGGTGGGCATGATCCACAATTCGGCGATGGAGGCATGCCGGGGGCGCGTGACCATGTAGGTGACGCCGTCGGCGATGTCTTCGGGGGCGCGTGACCATGTAGGTGACGCCGTCGGCGATGTCTTCGGGGGCGAGGATCTCGGTCGTGTCGAGGAAGGGCTGGATCATCTCGCCGTGGATCTCGGGCTTGTTGTGCGAGTCCAGTTCGGTGTTCACACCGCCCGGCTCCAGGACACCGACGCGCACGTGCCGCTGGGTGACTTCCTGGCGCAGGGACTCCGTGAAGCCGTTCACCCCGAACTTGGTGAGGTTGTAGACGCCGTACCCGTTCCAGGCCACGCGGCCCGCGATGGAGCTGATGTTGACGATGTCGGCGACCCGGCGCGTACCGTCCTCGGCGGCCTTGAGCAGGTGCGGGAGGGCGGCGCGAGTGGTGTAGAGCAGACCGTTCACGTTGACGGCGATCATGCGCTCCCACTCCTTGGCGTCCGCGCCGACGACAGGTCCCAGGAGCATCAGACCGGCGTTGTTGACCAGAGTGTCCAGCCGACCGAAGTGCTCGACGGTCTGCTCGACGGCGGCCTCGGCCTGGGTGCGGTCGGTGATGTCTGCCTCCACCACCAGCCCGGTGCCACCGGCCTTCTCGATCTCGGCGGCGAGTGCGTCCAGACGGTCCTTGCGGCGAGCCACGAGGGCCACGGACGCGCCGAGCGCGGCGAGCTGGCGGGCGGTGGCTTCGCCGATACCACTGCTCGCGCCGGTGACGAGAGCGACAGTGCCAGTCAGTTTCGATGCCATGGGAATGTCCTGTTTCTTTGGTTCTCTGCATGTGCGGCACAGGGCCGGCGGGGCGGGCCTGTGCGTGCCGAGGGCGCGGCGAGCGCCGGTCATCAGGTCGGCGTGGGAGGAGTGGAGGCGGGTGAGGTACCGCGCTCCGCTGCTATGCGGCGGGGACGGCGCCCATCTGCCGAAGGATGCCGAGCATGTCGAGCTGGGCACGCTCTTCGACGATCTTGCCGTGGGACAGGCGGTAGAACGCCATGCTCTCCGAGCGGATCGCCTTGCCCGTGGCCTCGACCCCGGCGAAGGGGCCTTCGTGGGTGCCCGTCATGGAGTAGCGGACGGCCACGGTGTCGCCCTCGGCCCGCATGTCCTGCACCGTCCACTTGAGGTCGGGGAACGCCTTCAGGTTCGCCGCGACGATGCCGAGATAGGTGTCCCGGCCCTGCCACGTCTGGCCGCCGGAGTGCACGACGATGTCCGGGCTGACGAACTTGCTCGCCAGAGCGGGATCACGACCGGGCAGGTACTCACTGGTGTAGCGCTCCATGATGCGCTTGTTCACCTGAGCGGTCCCGTGGTTCCAGGAGACGGATTCCGCCGTGACGCGAGACGGCGACCCGGAACCGGTGTCGCGGTCGGCCGTGCCGGCCACGGCTCCCGATCCGAAGGCCACGAGGCTGAGCGCTCCCAGCGCCGTGACTACGGCGGCCGGCTTGGCGTATCGACGCATGATCGTCCTTCTGACTCCGGTGATCACGGCGCCGACGGCGCCGGGAAGGGGCTGGAGACCGGCGGCACGAGCACCGCCGTATCCGGGCCATTCACACCGCCGTGGGCGGTGCAACACCAACAGAACCGGTTGTCACGGGAGCGTGGGAGTCCCTGATGAGGGGGTCACTGACAGGGACCCCCTTACCCGGCGGTAGCGCTCGTAGAGTGAAACGCATGGCAGGCAGAAAAGACCCACATGGCACCAACCACGACATCCGTGAGGACGTCCGCGCCCAGATCCGCGAGTTCTTGGGCACGCGACGGTCCAAGGTCACCCCCGAGCAGGCCGGACTGCCCGTGTACGGCGGAGAGCGCCGACGGGTCACCGGGCTGCGCCGCGAGGAGGTAGCCCTCCTCGCGGGCATCTCCAGCGAGTACTACACCCGGCTGGAGCGCGGTAACGCCACCGGGGTGTCGGAGAGTGTCATCGAAGGCATCGCACATGCGCTGCAGCTCGACGAGGCCGAACGAATCCACCTGATCGACCTCTTGCGCGGCGCCGGCACCACCCGCCCGCCACGCCGCCGGCCGGCCCAGCAGCACGTGCGGCCCGCCGTGCAGCGCGTCCTCGACTCGATGAGCGGCACACCCGCGTTCGTCATCAACGGCCGCGGAGACATCCTGGCCACCAACCACCTCGGGCGTGCCCTGTTCTCCCCGGTCTACGCCGACCCGGCGCGGCCCCCCAACAACGCCCGGTTCGTCTTCCTCAGCCCGCAGGCGACCGAGTTCTTCCGCGACTGGGACCAGGTCGCGAACGACACCGTCGCGATGCTGCGCGCCGAGGCCGGCCGCGATCTCTACGACCGGCGGCTGACCGACCTGATCGGCGAACTGTCCACCCGCAGCGAGGAGTTCCGTCACCGCTGGGCCGCCCACAACGTCCGGATGCACACCACCGGCGTGAAGCTTCTGCACCATCCGGTCGTCGGCGACCTCGACCTGCCGTTCGAAACCTTCCCCGTGGGCGGCGACCCCAGCCAGGTCCTCCTCACCTACACCGCCGAGCCCGCCTCCCCCTCCCAGGATGCCCTGAACCTGCTGGCCAGCTGGGCAGCGACCAACGACGACATCGAGCGGTCCACGCCGGCCGACGACTCCGAGCCGGCCGACTCGAACGAGAAGACACCCGACTGATCGACCCATGAGGCCCTTTCCGTCGATGCCACCACAAGAGACGGGGGAGCCGGCCCTCACCCCCCACACGACTCCCTTCGCCAGGAACCTGGGATCCTACGAGGGCGGCGAGCAGACGAGTTGCCGGTTCCGATCGGGCGACCGGGCGGGGATCGTGGCCGCGGGCGCGTTCGGCCACCAGCCGGGCAGCTCCGGCTCCGAGAAGTCGCTGCGGGGTTGCCGGAGGTATGTCGACGATTTGCCCTATGACGTGCAGTCCGTATCTGTTGAGTGTGTCCGCTGTGGCTCGGCCGATCCCCGGCAGTGCGGTGACCGGGCGGGGGTACAGCCAAGCGGCCTGCCCGTCGGGGACCCAGGTGGTATCGCCCGGGGCGGACGCGTCGGCCGCCATGGCAGCCAGCATGCGGTTGTTCGCGAGCCCGGCGCTGCTGTCGATGTCGTAGGAGAGCTTCAGCCTCATCTTCGCCGACTGGACCACGTCGTAGGGAGGCCTGCCGGGCCTACTACGACAAGAAGATCGCCCAGGGCAACCACCATACCCAGGGCCGTCCTCTGTCTCGCCAGACGCCGAGCCAACGCCCTCCTCGCGATGCTCCGCGACGGCACCTTCTACGCATGCATCGCGTCCGGCCACGGTCAGCTGATCCGCGGTTCCGCCAGCAGCACCACCCGGTCGGACTCGACATCGAATCCCAGCACCGGATGGCTCTGGTCCCAGTCGCCTTCGGGCGTCATCACCACAAGCTTGCCCAGTCGGCGCCCCATCGCACGAAGAAATCCGCACAGCACGTCCAGCCGCTCCTGCCCCTGCAACTCCCTCAGGTCCACGTCGCAACCGACCTCGTCAGCCGACTCCAACCGAAAGATCGCCAACACGTCCGGCGCCGGCCAGACCCGCAGGTCCGCGCACTCGGCATCAGCAGGCCGCGACAGCACCTCCGCAGCGCGTGGCAACGGCATGACCACGCTGCCTTCGGAGTACTCACTCCGCCAGCCACTCGCAACGATCAGATCGAAGACCGTTTGCCAGTCCTGGACCGTCGTTCCCGTGACCCACACATCCGGAAGGCGCCCCTCCCGCTCAAGGTCGAAGAAGCCCTTCACGTCATCCCACAGCAGCTCGGACACCAGGCAATGCTGGCCTCAACCCGAACACGAAGCACGGGATTTCCTTGACCAAACCCACAGGCCCCGTGAAGTCACCACCCGGCCGGGAACAGGCGCTACCCCCGCTCATGAGCCATCGCCCTCATAGCCACTGATGCACACAGCCCGGCGCAGCAGCCCACTCGGCCGGTTCGGGACGGAAATTGTTCGTCGCGCGATGACTATACATTTCATATAGCGATTGCTAACGTCCACTTCATGACGAAGCCGTCTCCGCGCGGTGAACGTGTGCCCGTGGCAGGAGCGGCGTTCCGGCGGTGCGTGCGAAGTCCCGCCACCCGGCTCCCGTCGCTATCCGGATTTGCCGCACTGAACGCGGACGACACCCCATGACTGAAGACGAGGCATCCGCATGACTGCATACGAACTCGGCGGCAAGGTCGTACTCATCACCGGCGGCACCGGTGGGCTCGGCAGCGCGACGGCTCGGGCTCTCCTCTCCCGCGGCGCGCGGGTCGGCATCGTGGATCTGCACCCGGACACGCCGGACATCGCAGCACGCCTCTCGCCCTCCGACGCCGTCGGCTTCACCGCGGACGTCTGCGACCGCGACGCGCTCGACGCTGCCGTGGCCCACATATGCGAGCGGTTCGGGCGAGTCGACGTCGTGATCGCGAACGCCGGCATCATGGGGCGTGGCTCCACACTTCGCGCCATGCCCGCGCCGGCGATCGACAAGGTACTGGCCGTGAACGTCAACGGGGCCATAAACACCGTGAACGCGACGATGAAGCAGATCGTCGCCAATCAGGGTCAGGTCGTCCTCATCAGTTCGATGTTCGCCTTCCTCAATGGGACGGCGGCGATTCCCTACGCCATGAGCAAGGCCGCGGTCGAGCAGCTCGGACGCGGACTCCGTGTGGAACTCGCCCAGCACGGCGCTTCCGCCACCACCGCCTATTTCGCGCTGATCCAGACGGACATGATTAGAAACGGCGTCGACGAGGACCCGACGATCAGCGAACTCCTGGCCCGGACAACGCCGCGACCGTTGCTCAAGCGCCTTGAGCCGGACGAGGCCGCCCATGCCATCGCGAATGCCATCGAGCACCGTTCTCCCCGCGTGATCCGGCCGGCTCGCTGGACACCGCTGTCCGTCCTGCGGGGGGTGATCAACCCGGTGATCGACGCGCGTCTGACACGTGATCCCAAAGTACGCGCACTTCTCGGCAAGCTCGAAGGACGTCTGGTCCGGTAGCGGCGGACGTGGGAGAGCCCGGGCCGAACAGGACGCCCCGTCCGTCGCGTTGGCCCGTCAGGACCTGTCAGTAGAGTGGAACGTATGACAACGGCGCGCAGATACGGGCAGGCGTGTCCACTCGCCACGGCGATGGACGTGCTGGGCGAGCGGTGGACCGTACTCATCCTCCGCGAGCTGTTGTTGGGACCGAAGCGGTTCACCGAGATTCTCCGGCGCATGCCGTCGATCGGCCCTAATCGCCTCACCGACCGGCTTCGCACACTGAGCACGATCGGCGTCGTCTCCAAGACCGAGCCGGCGCAGGAGTACGTCCTGACCGACTTCGGCGGAGAGCTGAGGGTCCCTGTCATCTCACTCGGGCTGTGGGGCCTGGGTCTGATGAGCGACGGTGTCGATCCGTCGGCTGCCCGGACGGACATGGTGGCGCTGTGCATGACTGTGGCGGTCGCCCCCAGTCGGCTGAACGGTCTTGCTCTCGAGTGCGACGTCGACGCCGGCGAACGGTTCTCCATGACCGTCGGCGATGGGACGCTCCGGGTCCGATCAGGACCGTCACCGGCGTCGTCGCCCACCACTGTGGCCTGTGACGCGGGGACGTTCATCGCGCTGTCGCTCGGCCAGGAGGAACCGTCCGCCGCGACCGAGGCCGGCCGCCTCGAGGTGGACGGCGACGCCGAGGCTGTCAGTCACCTCTTCGAGGCCTTCGCCGAGGCGACCCGACGGCATACCGCAGTTCAGCCGGCCCCTTTGACCGCCTGATATCCCGGCCCGGCCCGCCTGAGGACCCGCCGGAGGACCCGGCGGAGCCTCAGGCCCCGTGCTTGTGGTGGAAGGACGTCTCGACGTTGCCCAGCTCGCCGAGCCGGGTGCCCCGGCTCCAGATCCGGTAGAGCTGTTCGAGACGACGGTCCGGGGCGTAGCGCTTGTCGGCGAGCGCTTCACTCAGCGCGGACTTCATGATCCGGTTCGGCAGCACCTGGCTGTTTCGCAGGGCCAGGTGGCCGAGTGGGAGGTCATGAGCGGATTTCCTTCGGTCAGGCGTCCCTGGCCAGCCTCGCGGTCAGGCGAGTTCGCGCTTGAGGATCTTGCCGGTGGGGGTCAAGGGCAGCGCGTCGACGAACTGGACGACGCGCGGGTACTTGTACGCGGCGAGCCGCTCCTTCGCCCAGGCGGCGAGCTCGTCCTCACTCGTGTCGCTCCCGGCCTCCGTCACCACGACGGCCTTGATCTCCTGACCGTGGGATTCGTGCGGCACGCCGATGACCGCGACCAGTGAGACGGCGGGGTGCTCCATGAGCACGTCCTCGATCTCGCGCGGGTAGACGTTGAAGCCGCCGCGGATGATCATGTCTTTGGACCGGTCGACGATGTAGTAGAAGCCGTCCTCGTCCTTGCGGGCGAGGTCGCCGGAGCGGAACCAGCCCTCCCTGATCGCCTCGGCCGTCGCCTCGGGCCGTTGGTAGTAGCCCTTCATGACGTTGTGCCCCTTGATCGCGATCTCCCCGATCTCGTCGGGGCCGCCCTCGACGTCGGACCAGTCGTCGCGGATCAGCTTCATCTCCACGCCCGGGATCGGAACGCCGATCGACCCGACGCGGGGCTCCTCTCCGAACCGGGAGAAGGAGGCGACCGGGGAGGTCTCGGACAGCCCGTATCCCTCGAGGATCGTGACGCCGAAGCGGTCCTTGAACTGCTTGTGGATCTCGACCGGCAGCGCTGAGCCACCGGCCACCGCAACACGAAGATTCGCGGCCAGGCGGGCGACGTCGACCGTGTCGTCGAGGGCGGCGAGAAGACCCCAGTACATCGTCGGGACGCCGGCGAAGAACGTCACGTCGTGGTCGAGCATGAGACGCAGGGTCGCCCGCGCCTCGAACCTCGGCTGCATCACTATCGTGCCGCCGAAGGCGAGGGCGCCGTTCTGGATCACGGTCTGGCCGAAGGCATGGAACAGCGGCAGCACGCACAGGTACGTGTCGGGGCGCTCGGGATCGGCGGCGAACAGGTCGGTGCCGGCGAGCGCGTTGTCGTAGACGTTGCGGTGACGCAGCTCCGCACCCTTGGGCCGGCCGGTCGTGCCGGAGGTGTAGAGGACCACCGCGGTGTCGTCCTCGTCGCGCTCGACCGTCCGGAACGTCACCGGCTGCTCGGCGACTCCCGTGGCGTACGACTCCGGCGTCCCGTCCCCGGCCCACGGCGCCCCACCGCCCCCGATCAGGAAGAACTCGGTGCAGCCCTCGGTGGCCTGGAATCCCTCCCACGCCATCTGCCCGATCGGCAGCTCCGCCGTGCCCTCGAACGCGAAGTACGCCTTCGCGTCGGAGTCTGCGAGATGGTAGGCGACCTCACGCCCCTTCAACAGCACGTTCAGCGGCACGACCACCGCCCCGGCCTTGAGAATGCCGAAGTAGACGCTGGTGAAGTGGGGCAGGTTGGGACAGGACAGCGCGACCTTGTCCCCCGGCTGGACGCCGCGCGAGACGAGCAGGTTCGCGACCCGGCTGGCCGCGGCATCGAGAGCTCTGTAGGTGATGCGGTCGTCACCGAAGACGATCGCGGTGCGCTCCGGGTACTTGGACACGGAATCTGTCAGCAGTCGTGACGCGTTGCGGCTCGGGTTGTGCATCGTGGGCTCCTTGCTTCTCAGGGTCGTCGGGTCTAGACGAAGGCCGGGGGCGGCACGAAGCCGTCCACTTCGCGCCCCAGCAGCGCGGCGAATTCGATGGTGGTGAGATCTCCCCCGCTCGGGCCCATGGCCTGCAGACCGATGGGCAGTCCGCTCCTGCCCTTGCGCACCGGGATGGTGGTCGCCGGTCCCCCGGAGACGTTGGCTACGGCGTTCCACTTGACCTGGTCCCAGTAGGGGCGTCGCACGCCGTCGACTTCGAAGGGCCGCCCGAACCGGTCGATCAGCTTGTTGTGGTGGGCCGGGGCAGCCGTCGGAGCAACCGGCATGATTACGACGTCGAAGTCCTGGAAGAACGCGAACCATCGCTGCCGGAGCTCGTTGCGCACCACGTGGGCCTGCAGCCATTGGTAGTGGGACTGGAAGGTGCCGCGCAGGGCGGGACCTGCGTCACCGCGCGGGTTCTGGACCAGCCGGGCCAGCAGCGCGGCGTTGGGCGCGGGAGTGAGGCCGGAGCGGTCGTAGGACAGCGCGCCGAAGAGCAGGGGCAGGAAGGCCTTCCGGTGATTCGTGGCGATGTCGACGGGGAGGCTCGCGGGCTGGACCGTGACCTTGGCACCGGCCGCCCGCAGCACAGTGACCGCGTCGTCCATGGCTGCCGTGACGTCGCTGTCGACCGGACACGCGGGATCCTCGCCCCAGACGGCGACCCGGAAGTCGGAGAGCTTGGTGGCGCGCGGCGGTGCGAGCGTGTAGCTGAAACCGCCGTCGTAGTCCGCCGTCCCGACCGTCGCTCGCAGGATCGGGACGAGGTCACGTGCGTCGCGAACCTGTGCGCCGCCGCAGGCCATGTCGGCCTCCGTCCACCGGCCCGTGCCCGGGCCGTAGGGCACATGCCCGATGAGAGGTATCGACCCCAAGGTCGACTTGTGCCCGTACAGGCCGGTGAAGTGGGACGGGATCCTGGTCGATCCGCCGATCTCCGAGCCGAAGTCGAACGCTGTGAGGCCGGCGGCGGTGGCGACGGCGCCGCCCCCGGCGGACCCGCCGGAGGTCCGGGTCGTGTCCCACGGGTTCGACGAAGGACCGAACACCGGATTGTCGGCCTGGACGTCCTGGTTGCCCGGCGGCATGTTGCTCTTGCCCATGATCACGGCGCCGGCCGTACGCAGCCGCTTGACCGGCTCGGCGTCCTGCTCGGGCACGTAGTCCTTCAGGTCCGTGCGCCCGCAGACGGTACGCATCCCGGCCGTCTCGAAGCTGTCCTTGACCGTGATCGGCACACCGTGCAGCGGCCCGAGGTCCTGTCCCGCCGCCCGCGCGGCGTCCGCTTCCGCGGCCTCGCGACGGGCACGCTCGGGGTCGAGGGTCACCACCGCGTTCAGTGTGGTGTTGTGGACGGCGATCCGCTCGAGATAGAGCTCGACGAGCTCCCGACTCGAGATCTCACCCGCGGCCAGCGCGCGCGACTGCTCCACAGCGGACTGGAAGGGGACGTCACTCACGGCATGCCTCATCTCTGATGCTGACAGATCGTCCGCAAAATTATCTGTCGACTGTAATATTACGTGCGTCAGACCATAGATTAGGATGAGTCTCCGGGCAATAGCCCCGCGGAGCGAAGGAGGAAGCCGTGGCGCGCTACGGCAGGGAACACAAGCAGGTGACGCGACAACGGATCATCGAGACGGCAGGCCTTCGGTTCAAGCAGGACGGCATCGACGGCTCGGGTATCTCCATGCTGATGGCGGACGCCGGGCTCACCAACGGAGCCTTCTACGCACACTTCACATCCAAGGACGACCTCGTGGCCAACGTCGTCGCGGAGGAACTGCGCACGCAGGTGGCGAAGTACAGCGCGCTGCCGCCCGGCCGTCCGGGACTCGAGGACCTCGTTCGCGACTATCTGTCGGCCGAGCACCGGGACCACCCCGACCTCGGATGCCCCTCCGCCGCCCTGCTCGACGAGATCGGCCGCTGCGGAGACGACACCAAACAGGCTTACACCGACGGCGCGCGGGCCGTCATGGAAGAGATCGCCACTCGCCTGGCGCCAGAAGATCCGCGGTCGGCCCGAAGCAAGGCCTGCGGGCTCTTCACCATGATGATGGGGACGTTGCAAGCGTCCCGCGCCCTCTCCGACCCCGGGCTCGCCGACGAGATCCTCGAGCAGGGGATCGAGAACGCCCTCACGTTCATGTCCTGAGGGGCACGGTCGATCCGTGTCGGGGAGCCACCCGCCTTGGTCGCACCGCGCGTGAGGGCATTCATGCCCGAACTCGACAACGGTCGGTCATGCGGCCTCGAAGGTAACGGAGTTCGACCGTACCGAGCAGCTGGGAGACTCCTCTCACGTCGCCTTGTGCCGACGAGCAAGGAGCCAGGCATGGGCAGTCAGACACCTGCCCGAAACCGCATGGCCCCTCAACTCCACTTCCGACCCACACCAGCCCCCGTGGCTGCGCGATGACGACGGCATTCGCTCACTGACCGACTGAGCCGGCTCGGAGCTGCTCGATCAGCTTCAGCATGAGCGGTCGGGCAACCTCCTGGAGATCCCATTTCCCGTCCTGGACAGCCTGGTTACTTATCCAGAACACCATCAGGTCGCCGTGCACGGCGTGCACGTTCACACCGTAGGACCAGTCGTTGCCGCCGGAGTGGGTCGCGATGCTCCTGTCGGGCATGATGCCCCACCCGTAGCCGGTGGCGTAGCCCTCATAGCCCGGCAGGCCGGTGGGGGCGTGGGCTTTGAACATCATGGCCTGCGCGTCGCGGTCCAGGAGGGTGCCGCCGGCCAAAGCACGGTGGAAGCGGTACATGTCGCGGGCAGTGGACAGCAAACCGCCGTTGCCGCGCAGGTTCCAGTACGGGCCGTCAGTGGCCCATCGGTGGTCCAGCGGCCGCCCTTGGGAGACACCCTGTTCGTCGTACTCCACCGCGATCAGCTCCGTGTCCCAGCGCGGCAGGACGTAGCCGGTGTGCTTCATTCCGGCGGGAGCGATGATCTGCTTCACCAGGAAGTGCTCGTAGTCCGTGCCGGAGGCGTTCTCGATGATGGCTGCCAGCAAGCTGAAGCCCAGGTTGGAGTAGGCGAACTCCGTGCCGGGCGGGGCGATCAGCTTGGACTTGACGGCTCCGTCGATCATCTCCTGGCGGGAGATCGGTTCGTAGTCGTCTCCCAGCGCCTCCGGCAGCCCGGAGGTGTGGGTGAGCAACTGGTGAATCGTGATGTTGCGCTTGTCCGCGGTTACAGGCCCGACGAACTTGCTGATCGGGTCGCTGACCCGCAGCTTGCCCGCCATCTGCAGCTTCATGATCGCCACGGCCGTGAACGACTTGGTCATCGACATGATGTCGTACACCGTGTCGCAGCTCGCCGAGATGCGGTGGGCCCGATCGGCCATCCCGTAACCGGCGCAGTGGGTGACCTCACCGCCGCGGGCGGCGATCATCGTGCCGCTCCCGCCGCGGGGCAGGGCCTTGTTGAGGACCGCCTGGATCGAATCATCCGTGAGATCAGGCGTTGGCGAAGGAGAACCGGGGCCTGCCGAGCGGGCGGCTTCAGGAGCGCCGCTGCTGTTACCGCAGGCGGCCAGTGCGAGCGCGGAAAGCAGTGCGAGCACGGCAGGAGCACGGAATGCGGACAGCCTCATGAGTGGTCCTTGCTGCGTAGCTGCCGACAACGGGCCCGCGAGTTCGCCACGGGACGTCCATGAGGCCGACGTGTCGATCGTACAGCGCGGCGGGCGGGTTCCGATCGGCTCGGCCCACTCCTCGGAGGTCACTACCGCCTGCCACATCAAGACCGCCCAGAAGCTGCGCGTGGCCGGCCTCGGCCCCATCGGCGACCCGACCATTCCGTGATCACCATCGCATGCAAGGCTCGCCCGCCTGACAGGCTGACGCATCCTCACCAAGCTCCGTCCGAACGCGGCGCCCGCCACCGCCCTTCTGCGGCCCCTGCTGGCCCTGACGAGCTGCGAAGTCGCAGGGTCTTGTCGACCCCGACCGGGCCGAACAAGGTGACGGACTCGCCGGCGTGGAGCCGGCGCCCACGTCGCGGATCTGGGCTGCAGGCGTCGTTGCTGGCGGGCGGCTGCCTACGGTTGGGCGGGACAGGGGGAGCCCGTTCGTCCCACTCAACTGAAGGCACCGCAGGTCAGAGCCCGACCGTGCCCACAGTTACCTGGGACAGGACACACTCAGGAGGAGACTGCGCGCCGCCGCGCCGCAGCTTCGCCCCCGACTCACCAATCCGCGCTTGGACCCGGTACCCGACGAAGGTGGCCTGAGGAAGCTTCCTCGGGACCGACGGAGCCCGAGCACCACCCCTCTTTGGCCTCGACGATCTCCGCCAGTCCAGCCTCGAAGGCCGCCGTATCGACTCCGCCGCGCGTATACGCCTGCCACAGCTCAACAAGCTGATCTTCCAGTTCACCGAGACTGATCAGCTTGTCGGCCAGCGTGAAGCCGTCCAGGTGTGGTTTCCCTACCTCCAGCACCCAACGGGTCCCAGCCGCATCTGCGGTAATACCGCGCCCCGCCAATTCGACGATGGTCAGCGGCACCCTTGAGGAGGCGGCCACTGCGAGGAACACCCCGAGCGACACCGAGTTCCGAACCGCCATCGCTCGCGCGCCGCCAGACAGGTCTTTCTCCGCCACGCGCCAACCCTCATCTCTCACGAACTGCGGACTGCACATCCAGAGCAGTGATCACGGATACACGTAGCCTACGAGTTGCCCGGCCATGGATCTGGGGTCCGGCTCCGCCGCGTCTACGCGACCACCGACGCGGCTGTTGAGGCAGCCGCCACCCTGGTGTGCACCCTCCGTGTGCCGACAGGGTTGATTTCACGCCCATCGTGACGTGCACCTGTCGAAATTTCGGGTGGGCTGGCACCCTGCGTTGCGCGAGTTCGTCCTCACCCCCCACCGCAGAAGGAGTACGCGTGAGAGACATACGCCGCGTGTCCCGCCCTCTCCGCAAGTCCCGTTCCGTCCTCGCCGCCCTGCTCGGCGCCGCCGCGTTGCTCGGCACCGGCGTGTTCGCCTCGCCTTCCGCGGCGGCCACGGCCGCGGCGGACCCCGCCTCGTTCTGGACCGCGGAGCGGATGCGTCGGGCCGCTCCGCTGGATCTGCTGCCCGTGGACCGTGCCCAGATGAAGGCCCCCTCGCTCGCCAAGGGCAAGGAGAGGACCATCGCCCCGACCCTCCCGGGAGCCCTGAACGAGGTCGGGGCGTTGGCCTTCCCCAACAGCGGTGGGCCCTGGACCGGTGGCGGGGCTGTGGTGTCCACGGCCGGGCGGGTGTTCTTCACCTATCAGGGACGTACGGCCTCGTGTTCCGGCAATGCGGTCACCAGCGCCAACAAGAGCACCGTCATCACCGCCGGGCACTGCGTGAAGCTGGAGGGAGCCTGGCACACCAACTGGGTCTTCGTGCCCGGCTACCACGACGGACAGGCCCCGTACGGCAGGTGGAGTGCCACGAAGACGTTGTCCACGCCGCAGTGGACCGCGAGCGAGGACATCAACTACGACGTCGGCGCGGCCGTCGTCGCCCCGCTGGACGGGAAGCTGCTGACGGACGTCGTCGGCGGGCAGGGTCTGGCCTTCAACACCGGCTACAACCAGGCGATGTACGCCTTCGGATTCCCCGCCGCCTCCCCCTACGACGGGGAGAAGTTCATCTACTGCAGCGGAACCACCAACCGTGACTTCCTGCTCTCCAACGACCACGGCATGAACTGCAACATGACCGGCGGCTCCAGCGGCGGCCCCTGGTTCACCCAGTTCAACGAGTCCACGGGCGCCGGCCTGCTGTCCTCGGTGAACAGCTTCAAGTACAACTTCCTGCCGAACCGGATGTACGGGCCGTACTTCGGCACCGACGCGCAGAACCTGTACCAGACCGCACAGTCGTCCTGACCACCCGACCACCTGACCATGGGTCAGATCGTGTCGGCCACCCGTGGCCTGTGCGACCCCTGCCCTCCCGCATGCGAACACCATAGGGGTGCCTCGTGGATGTACCCGGACGAGATCGTCCGGGTACATCCGGCGTATCTGCCGGCGGTTGAGGAATCGCCCTTGCACGGACTTCCGGCAGGCTCAACTGGTGTACCGCCGGAGCCCTCGCATCACTCGATGCGAGGGCTCTCTGCCCAGCCCGGGTGGCTAGTGGAGCTGTTTCGTTTTGCTGGCGACGAGGTGGCCGGCCTCGAAGCCTTCGATGCGGGCCGAGTGAGCGGCTGCCGCGACGGGCACCGTCACGTCCGCCTGTCCGTCGGTGAGGTCCACTGATGCGCGCGGTCGCTGGTCGACGTAGACGTCCACGCGATCGACGTTCGTCGCCTTCACCTTGAGCTTCAGGGAGCCGTTGACGGAGATCGCGTCCGTGATGGACACGGCGTGCGGCTCCCGGTCCTTGAGGAGCCGGCCCGCCCGGTTGAAGAGATCGGCGTTGTCCTCCAGGAGGTCCCGGCGGGTCATCCGGTGCGGATGGTCGGGGATGACACCGAGGTCCTCCACCGGGGTGCCGGACAGGGCGCCGACCCGGAGGGTGCGACGGATGGACACGCGCATGCCGCTTCCCTTCGGCAACGGTACGTACGGCGTGGCCCGGTCGCCTTGGAGGAGGTCGGAGAGCAACTGGTGGGTCCAGACGTTGGCCCCACCGGCACCGGTGTTCTCGTCGGTCCCGAGCACAGGCCCGATCCCGTGGTCCTGGAAACCGGCGGCGAAGATGTCGGTGGCCGAGTAGCAACGGGCGTTGGTGATGAGGACCACCGGCCCGAAGTACTGCTGCCCGATCGCGTTGGCACCGTCCTCGGGGGTGAGGGGGAAGGCGCTGGAGAAGGTGGCGCCGATCTCGAGGGCCTGCTCCATGGAGGGGACCCAGGCACCCAGGTCGATGCCCGAGGAGCCGTCCTGGTGCTCACGGCAGATGCGCAGGTTGAGCGGAGTGTTGATGAACTGCACCGGTTCGGGTGCGATCCGGCGGGGAGTGAGCACCTGCAGGGCGAACTCGGCGGCGTGGATATGGCCGCCGCCATTGTCCCGGACGTCCACGATGAGCCCGTTCTGCGGCAGCTGACCGATGAGGCGGACGAACTCCTGGACGAAGGCCATCGGGTCGTTCACGCTGAAGGTGAAGATCCGGATGTGGCCGAACGTCCCGGACGACGTCTCCACCTGCTGGGCCTTGAACACCTTGGGCATCGTCGTGGCGACCTCACCCTGGCGTAGCTCGGGCACGGCTTCGTCGGCCCGGACGGCTTGTTCCTGGGCGACCACCCGAGGGGCGAACAACAGCACCTTGGCCCGGCCTGCCTCGTCCGCGTCGAGGTCAAGGCCCTGAGCCAGCGCGGCGGTGCTGATCGCGTCCGCGTCCACCATGGGCGGCAGATTCTCCACGATCCGCCAGTTCTCGCGCAGCTCATGGTGCTTGCCGCTCTCGTCGATGTAGCTGACGGTCACCCACTCCTCGAAGGGAGGCAGATGGATGCGCAGAGGCCGCACGGTCAGTGACTGGACGCCTCGGCTGCGCCGGGCGGGGGCGTTGCTGCCGGCGAACCTGGCCGCGTTCAGGTCGACGGCCGACGAGATGGGGATGCCGCTCCAGTGGGTGATCTCGACACCGGGCCTGAAGCCGGGTGCGGAGAAGCCCTGGGCCACGTGAGTGGCCAGGAAGTGGGTGCCCTGCTCGTCCGTGTACTGCTCGATGAGGAACGGCAGGAAGGCGATCCTGCCGTTGAAAGGGTCGGGGAGCAGGTAGTTCGTGTGAAGGTCTCTGACGGAGTGGAAGATCTCCGACACCTCGGCGTGGAAAAGCCATTCCCGAGGCATGGTCTGCTGTGTCTGGCGCTCCAGACGCCGCCGCAACACCCGCAGGCGCTGGACCGGGTTCACGGCGTGCATCGCGGCCTTGAGCGGCAGGTGGACGTAGTTCTGCTCCAGCAGGACGAGTGCCTGATCGACGATGAGGCGGCGCTCCTCCAGCGTCAGGGTGCCGGCGCCTTCGAGGAAGCTGCTCAATGGGGTCGAGGTGGCCAGGTGGGCGCGGACCGGTTCCGCGGCCTCCTGGACGAACGTGGGTGTTCTGTGGTCGGCCGAGTCCGTCATGGTGTCCCTCAAGGGTGGAGGTCGGGGCTCTCAACGTCAGGCAACTGGCGGCGGCTTGAGGGTCGTACACGACGTTTTCGCCTGATCGGACGTAGAAAAGTGCCTCACACGGCGGACATGGGCCTCGCCAGGTTCACCTCCGCGACGCACGGGCGGTGCGGTGACACTCCCCCGCCGCCTCAGACGATCACCCACTGCTGGTTCGCGCCGGCGGTGCGGGTCGCCTGGTCCAGGGCCGCGCCGTTGACGGTGGACGACCCGGCGACCTGGAGGCCTGCCCGGTGAAGGCGAGGAAGTGGTCGGCTTCGACGATTTCACCGGGCCGGGTTGGGTAATGGCTACATGCCTACGTCTTGGGCGCCGGCGTATGCCCCCGGGCGAAGGAACGGCCCGGCAGGTCGGCTGCCGGGCCGTCGTCTTACGGAAGCGTGACGTGCCGGGCGTGGCCCTGGGGCGTTGCGGGTGTGCGGTCCTAGCGTGAGCCGTATGCGTGTACTGGTCACCGGCGGTGCCGGGTTCATCGGGTCCCATGTCGTCGACGTGCTGGCGGAGCACGGGCACGAACCCGTCGTGTTCGACGTGGCGGCGGACGTCGGCGCGGACGTGAGGGACCCGGAGGCGGTCGTCCGCGCGCTGGACGGCGTGGACGCCGTGTGCCATCAGGCGGCCATGGTCGGTCTCGGCACGGGGTTCGGCGATGCCGCCGAGTACGTCTCCCGCAACGACCTGGGCACGGCCGTGCTGCTCGCCGCGATGGCGGAGGCGGGTGTGCGGCGGTTGGTCCTGGCGGGGTCGATGGTGGTGTACGGGGAGGGACGGTACGAGTGCGGGAGGCACGGGGTGGTGCGGCCGGGGGCGAGGGACGTGGCCGATCTCGCGGCCGGGTGCTTCGAGCCGCTGTGCCCGCGGTGCGGGTCCGAGTTGTCGCCGGGGCTCGTGGGCGAGGACGCGCCGACCGACCCGCGCAATGTGTACGCGACGACCAAGCTCGCCCAGGAGCATCTGGCGGCGGCGTGGGC
This sequence comes from Streptomyces sp. NBC_01314, assembly GCF_041435215.1. Lineage (NCBI taxonomy): Bacteria > Bacillati > Actinomycetota > Actinomycetes > Kitasatosporales > Streptomycetaceae > Streptomyces > Streptomyces sp. NBC_01314. Next base: position 677,952 of record NZ_CP108394.1, read on the forward strand.
GCGGGCGACGGGCGGGACGGCGGTGTCGCTGCGGTATCACAACGTGTACGGGCCCCGGATGCCGCAGGACACGCCCTACGCCGGGGTGGCCTCCTTCTTTCGTTCGGCGCTCGCGCGCGGGGAGGCGCCTCGGGTGTTCGAGGACGGTCGGCAGCGGCGGGACTTCGTGCATGTCCGGGATGTCGCGGAGGCCAATGTGGCGGTGTTGGAAGCGGGTACGGCGCAGGGTGTGCTGACCGCGTACAACACCGGCAGCGGTGAGCCGCACACCGTCGGGGACATGGCCCGGGCACTGGCCGCCGCGTACGGCGGGCCCGATCCGGTCGTCACCGGGGAGTACCGGCTGGGGGACGTCCGGCACATCACCGCCGACTCGTCACGGCTGCGGGCCGAGCTGGGGTGGAAGCCGGAGGTCGGCTTCGCGGAGGGAATGCGGGAGTTCGCGCGTTCCGGGATGCGGGGCTCCTAGGGCCCCCTTGGACCGGTGGTGCTGCCCGTGTTCAGGAAGCGGCGGCGGGCAGCACCACCTCGAAGCGGCAGCCTCCGGGGATGTTGCGTACGGTGGCCTGCCCTCGGTGGGCCTCCACGATGCCCCGGACGATGGCGAGGCCCAGGCCCGCGCCGGCCGGTGGTGTGCGGGCGTGGGTACCGCGCCAGCCGGTGTCGAAGACGCGCGGCAGATCCTCCTCGGGGATGCCGCCGCAGCCGTCCGTCACGGACAGCGTCACGCCGTCCGGGGACCGCTCGGCGGCCACCGCGACGGTGCCGTCGGCCGGGGTCCGGCGGATCGCGTTGACCAGCAGGTTGCCGAGAACGCGGCTCATCTCCTTGCCGTCGACCTCGACCGGCACGGGTTCGACGCGGGCGCCGACGAGCCGCACCCCGTGTTCGCGGGCGAGCGGGTCGGCGCCTGCCAGGGCGTCGCCGACGAGGTCGTACAGGGACATCCGGGAGAAGGAGAGGGTCAGGCTGCCCGCGTGGATGCGGGAGAGCTCGAAGAGGTCGCCGACCATGGCGTCGAGGCTTTCGACCTCGGTGCGGATCTGCTTCAGGTAGCGGTCGGGGTCCGCGGCGACCCCGTCCTCCAGGGCTTCGGCCATCGCACGCAGGCCGGCCAGTGGGGTGCGCAGGTCGTGGGAGATCCAGGCGACGAGTTCGCGCCGGGAGGTCTCCAGGGCGCGCTCGCGTTCCCTGGATGCGGCGAGCTTCGTGCTCGTGATGGCCAACTCGGTGCTGAGTGCCGCGAGTTCGGCGGTGGCCGGGCCGTCGGGGGCCGTGAAGGCGCCGCCGTCCCCGAAGGAACGTGCGGCGAGCTGGAGGGCGTGGCTGCGGGCGACGACCCAGCGGCCGAGCAGCAGCGCGGTGGCCAGCGAGACGACGGCGGCCATGGCGACGACCGTGGTGACGACGCTCAGGTCGTGCGGGGAGAGGAACATCGCCCAGGCCACGGCGAGGGTGCCGGCGAGCATCGCGGTCACCGCCACGGCCGCCACCACGGTGAGCGACGCGGTGAGAGAGCGGCGGCGCAGCGGCCACAGCACGACCGCGCCCAGCAGCCCGGCCGCGCCGGCGCCGAGGAACGCGTACAGAGCGATGAGCAGGGTGTCGCGCATCGTCAGTCCTTCCTGTCTCGCTGGTCGGTCCGGGCGGGCCGTTCGTCGCCGTCGGCCGGGTTGCTCGTGGAGTCGAAGCGGTAGCCGACGCCCCACACCGTCTGGATCAACCGCGGTCGCGCGGGGTCGTCCTCGACCTTGCCGCGCAGTCGGCGCACGTGGACGGTGACCGTGGACAGGTCGCCGAAGTCCCAGCCCCACACCTCGCGCATCAGGTCCTCACGGCTGTGGGCGCGGTCCGGGTTGCGCAGGAAGTAGGCGAGGAGGTCGAACTCGCGCAGGGTCAGGGCGAGTTCGGAGCCGTACCGGGTGGCGCGACGGGCGGCCGGGTCCAGGCGGAGACCGGCCGAGCTCAGGAGGCGGGTGTCCGAGGCGGGGCGCGAGCGGCGCAGCACGGACTCGACGCGCAGGACCAGTTCGCGCGGGCTGAACGGCTTGGTCACATAGTCGTCGGCGCCCACTTCCAGCCCCAGGACCCGGTCGTCCTCGTCGCCTCGCGCGGTGAGCATGATGACCGGCACGGGGCCGCGCGTCCGCAGCAGACGGCACACTTCCAAGCCGTCCATGCCGGGCAGCATCAGGTCCAGCACGACCAGGTCGGGCCGGCGCTCGGCGGCGCGGACCAGCGCGGCCGGGCCGTCACCGGCGCGGTCCACGGCGTATCCGGCCCGGTCGAGGTATCCGGCGACGACCTCGGCGACCGTGGGATCGTCGTCCACCACCAGGACGCGCGCCGCTGCCGGTCCACTCGATTGCTGTTGCATGCCGTCAGCCTCGCACCACACCCGGCGGTCCGGCCGTCCGGACTGCGTGGGGAAGCCCTGACGTCCTCGTTTCGTAAGGACACGAAGTCCGGTATGTGAAGTTTGTCCTCGTAAGGTGAAAGCCGTGACGACCTCTCCCACACCTCTGGACGTCGACGTCGTGCTCCCCTGCCTGGACGAGGCCGAGGCCCTGCCCTGGGTGCTGGCCCGGATTCCACCCGGCTGGCGTGCACTCGTCGTGGACAACGGCTCGACCGACGGTTCGGCGGATCTCGCCCGCGAACTCGGGGCGACCGTGATCCACGAGCCGCGCCGCGGCTTCGGCGCCGCCTGCCATGCCGGGCTGACCGCCGCCACGGCCGACATCGTGTGTTTCTGCGACTGCGACGCCTCCCTCGACCCGTCGCTCCTCGCCCCCTTCGTGCGCGAAGTAGCGGACGGGCGGGCCGACTTGGTCCTCGGCAGGCGCCGGCCGCAGAGCCGGGGCGCCTGGCCCGCGCACGCCCGGGCCGGCAACCTCGCGCTCGCCCGGATGCTGCGCCGCCGCACCGGACTGCGCCTGCACGACCTCGGCCCGCTGCGCGCCGCCCGCCGCGAGCCGCTGCTCGCCCTCGATCTCACCGACCGGCGCAGCGGCTTCCCGCTGCAGATGGTGGTGCGCGCCGCGGACGCGGGCTGGCGCGTCACCGAGCACGACGTGCCGTATCTGCCGCGCACCGGCGTCTCCAAGGTGACCGGCACCTGGCGGGGCACCTGGCAGGCGGTACGGGACATGAGCCGCGTCCTGCGTGAACCGGCCACACCCACGACGCGGGGCGGTGTACGCCGATGACCACTCTGCTCGTCATCGCCAAAGAGCCCAGGCCGGGGCGGGTGAAGACCCGGCTCACGCCGCCCTTCGGCCCCGAGTCGGCGGCGGCCCTCGCCGAGGCCGCCCTCGTGGACACGCTGCGCGCGGTGGCCGCGACTCCCGCGCGCCGCCGCGTCCTGGTGCTCGCCGGGGCGCCGGGCCCCTGGCTGCCGCCCGGCTTCGACGTCGTACCGCAGTGCGCGGGCGGACTGGACGAACGGCTCGCCGCGGCCTTCGCCGGCTGCGACGGCCCTGCACTGCTCATCGGCATGGACACCCCACAAGTCACCCCGGACCTGCTGACCGTGCACTTCACCGAGTGCGACGCGTACTTCGGTGCGGCCGAGGACGGCGGCTTCTGGGCCCTGGGCCTGGCCGAACCGGACCCGGCACTCCTGCGCGGGGTGCCCATGTCGACGCCCGTCACCGGCGCCGTGCAGCGCGACCGGCTCGTCGCCGCCGGGCTGCGGGTCCGCGACCTGCCGCCCCTCAGGGACGTCGACACGGCCGCCGACGCCGAAGCCGTCGCCGCGATCGCGCCGCACAGCCGGTTCGCGGCGGAACTGGCCCGGCTGCGGGCGGTCGGCACCCGATGAGCGACGCACGGCGGAAGGCCGTGGGGCGCGAGGCCAGGGGACGAGAGGCGATGGGGCGGGAAACCGTGGGACAGAAAACCGTCGGGCGGCAGACCAAACGCCAGGAGGCCATCGGCCGGCCTTGGTCCACGGACCCGTACGCCGACGCCCTGCGCACCGGCCGGGGACCGCTCTTCCTACGGCGTCGTGACGGCTGGCTGCTGCCCCTGGAGGTGGAGCGGTGGTGCGCCCGCGCCGACGCGGTGGACCTGGATGTCCTGGGGCGGTGCGAGGGAGCCGTCCTCGACGTGGGGTGCGGACCGGGGCGGCTGGTCGCCGAACTCGCCGCCCTGGGCCGGCCCGTGCTCGGCATCGACGTCAGCCAGGCCGCCGTCGCCCACACCCTTCGGCTCGGCGGCCAGGCCCTCACCCGCTCGGTGTTCGACCCACTGCCCGGCGAGGGCCGATGGGACACCGCCCTGCTCCTCGACGGCAATGTCGGCATCGGCGGCGCCCCGTCCGCTCTCCTGCGCCGACTGGCCGAACTGCTGTGCCCCGGCGGCCTGTTGATCGCCGAGACGGTCACCGTGGACGTGGACGAGCGTGTCGAGGTCCGCCTCGTGAGCGGCGCCGAGGCCGACAGCGGAGGGGAGGCCGCGTTCCCCTGGGCCCGGCTCGGCACCCCGGCGCTGCTGCGGCACGCCCGCCCGCTCGGCTGGCGCGACGCCGATCAGTGGACGGCGGGCGGTCGGTCCTTCGTCTCCCTGCGCAGCCGCACCACCAGCAGGAGCGCCGAACCGCCGAACAACAAAGCCGTGATCAGCAGCCACCGGGCGAGGAAGCCACTCGCCGACAGCGCCGTGGCGGACTCGTAGCGGTCCGCCACCCGACCGCTGATCAGCGGGAACCACACCAACAGCAGCAACCCGGACAAGGCCGCGGGCACGCGCACGTACGCGACCCTCCCCCACTGCCCGGAGGGCATGGGCGGCGCCCCCACCCGGTGACCGGCCGCACCCGCCGCCCGGACAAGAGCACGGTCCGCCGTCGCGTACAGCGGCAGCAGCACGAGATCGTGCACTACCGCCGCGCCCACGAACCACAGCGCGACCCCGAACCAGTCGTCCGCGAACAGCCGCACCCCCGCATACCCGGCGAGCGCGAACGAGCATGCCAGGAGCAGCAGTTGCAACGGGCTACCCAAAGGCAGCCGGGACTTTCCCATCACAGGTCTCCGAACGTCATCCGGGCCACCCATTTGGTGTTGAGCACACCGGGCGCGGCGGGCACGATGATCCGTGCCGGGTAGCCGTGGTCGGGGGACAGCCTCTCGCCGTTGACGTCCAGGGCGAGCAGGGAGCGCGCGTCGCGGACCTGGTTGGCGCGCAGGGCTGCCCGGCGGAAGGCGCCGCGCCGCTGGAGGGACTCCACCAGGACGTCGGGTGCCGCCTCGGGCTCGTATCCGACGAGGCCGGCCAGGTCCCGCAGCCTCACGCCGCGCCACCACTGGTCGGAGGTGGACCAGCCCTCGACACAGGCGATGGGCAGCGCCACGCTGTGCGGGGGCAGTTCCAGCAGCTCGGCGCGGCTCAGCCGGATGGTCCCCGAAGGCCCGGTGACGACCAGCCGCCACGCCTCCTCGCTGGTCTCCGCCGCACTGATCCCCCTCGACGCGGCCGTCTTGTTGATCTGGAAGCCGCCCGGCCCGCTGCCCGGCTCGGCACCGCCGTGCGGGGCGAGGAGGGCCGTCCGGCGCAGCGGGCCGTCGAAGTTCTGCCCCACGGTCGTCCCGAACAGCAGCAGCGAGCCGCCCCCGACCAGCCACACGGCACCGCGCCGCGACACGGTGGGCTCGACCGGGTCCGGGGACACCAGCGAGGGCTCCTCCGCTGAAACCGGCGGCGGAGCCCCTTCCCCCTCACTCCCCCGCAACTGACGCAGGTTGCGTACGGCCGTCGGCGCCCTCAGCACCACATGGACCACGAACGCCGAGAAGAACACCCACGCCCCGTAGAAGTGCAGCGGGTAGAAAGAGCCGGGGAAGACGTAGTCGAGCTGGATGTTGAGCACGCCGGTCACGAACTCGAACAGCACGCCGCCGACCAGCAGGAGCAGCGAGATCCGCTCCAGGGCGTGGGCGAGCGACCGCGCCGGAGGCAGCTGGAACAGCCTCGGCACCACCGACCACAGCTTGGCCAGCAGGACGGGGACCAGCGCGATCCCGAGCGTGACGTGAAGGCCTTGCGTGAACCGGTACAGCCAGTGCGGATCCGTCGGCCAGGGGAACAGATAGAAGCCGAGGATCCCCTTGTCCGGGGTTTTGTCGTTCACCGGCGACAGACCCGGGTTGTAGGCGGCGTAAGACAGCAGCCCCGTCACGAACAGAACCGTGATCCCGGCGAGCAACGCCACGCCGAGGACGGAGGTGAACCAGGGGCCGCGCAGCGGGCTGCGCCAGAAGTCGGGTGAGGAAGGAGACCGTGCCATGCCCCGACGCTAGGCCCGCAGCACCCGGTGAGAGGGTGCGCGACTCATGACGAAAGGCTGACGTCCGCGCCTGTCGAGAGTCCACCGGCCCTCCTCCGGCCTAACGTCTCCGAGCGTGAACCGCGATCTCCGCCGCGACCTGTACGCCGTCGCCGCCGCCGCGCTGCTCGTCGTGACGGCCGCTCTGGTCGGCATCGCCGTCAAGCGCGCCGACGACGTCCTGCACGTCGGCTGGCCACCCCTGTACGCCAACTGGCTGCCGCACACCGGCCCCGGCACCCCCGCCGCGATCGCCGTCGCCGTGGCCGTCGTGGCGTACGGCCCCACACTGGCCGCCCGGCTGCCCTGGCGGCCACTGCTGTGGACCGCGTGGGCCACCGCCATGGCCTGGATCTTCTCCCTCGCCCTCGTCGACGGCTGGCACCGCGGGATCGCCCGCAGGCTGACGACCGGATACGAGTACCTCCAGGTCATCGACCGCTTCGCCGACATCCCCCACACCCTGCGGGACTTCACCCGCCACATCCTGCTCGGCTCCCCCGACCACTGGCCCCCGCACGTCGCCGGCCACCCACCGGGCGCCACCCTCACCTTCGTCCTCCTCGACCGGATCGGACTGGGCGGCGGGGCATGGGCGGGCGCCTTCGTCATCGCCGTCGGGGCGACCACGGCGGCCGCGGTCCTCGTCACCGTACGAACGCTCACGAGCGAGGCCCTCGCACGCCGCGCCGCCCCGTTCCTCGTCCTGGCCCCGGCAGCGGTATGGGCGGGCACGTCGGCGGACGGGTACTTCGCGGCGGTCGCTGCCTGGGCCGTGGCCTTCCTCGCCCTTGCGGTGACGGGTCGCCGACCGCGGAGGACCGCCTTCGCCGCCGGGCTCCTCCTCGGCCTGACCGTCTATCTCTCGTACGGCCTCACTCTCTTCGCCGTGATGGCCGCCATCGTCGTGCTGCTCGGCTCCCGGCGGTTGCCCGTCCTCCCCTACGTGATCGCCGGACTCGGCGTCGTGCCCCTGGCGTTCACCATGGCGGGCTTCAACTGGTGGGAGGCATACCGGTTGCTGGTCGAGCGCTACCACCAAGGCGCCGGCGGCTTCCGTCCGTACGGCTACTGGGTGTGGGCCAACCTCGCCTGCACGGTCCTCGTCGTGGGCCCCGCCACGGTGGCGGGCCTTCGCCGCACGGGCACCCGCCTCGCCCAGTGGCGCACGTCCCCCGCCGCCGAGCGCCGCATGGGACTGCTGCTGTGCGCGGCCCTGCTCATGCTGCTCACCGCCGACCTGTCCGGAATGAGCAAGGCGGAGACGGAACGGATCTGGCTGCCGTTCGCGATGTGGCTGCTCGCGGCAGGCGCCTTCCTCGACCGCCGCCGCAGCTGGCTGACGGCCCAGGCGGTCCTGAGCCTGCTCCTCAACCATCTGCTGCTGACGGGCTGGTGAGCGGTTCGTGCCAACCTGTTCAGCGCTGACCGGGGCAGGACACACACCCACCTGCTGAGTGCTCAGCTTCGATCCTCTCCGCCCCAGCCGCACCGCCTCGCCCCGGCCCGGCCCGGCCCGGCCCATCTCAGCGGTCGTGACCAAGACCGGGGAGCCGTCACCGTCCAGATCGGCGACCGTGTCCGGGACGGAACCCTCGCTCGCGGTCTTCCCCTCCGGCGGATCCGGCAGGCCCAGGTCGCGGCGCGAGCGTCACCGGCCTCCAGCCCCGCCTCCGGAGCCGTCAGGGCGCGCATGCGCGTCGGAGATATCGGTAAGTCCCCCGGGGCCCAAGGTGCAGGGGAGCAGCGATTCCCATAATGTGCTGATTGGAGTGTTTTCAGAGAGTTCTTCTCCCTCGTCGGGGGTTCGGCGGCAGTTCCCGTCACTGCACCGTCAGGAGACATGATGGCCACCCGGAAAGCCGCTCCTCGCGCTGTCTCGGTCTACGTGCTCGCCGGAATCCGGCTCTTCAACGGGGCCGCCGGACTGCTCACACCCGAACTGCTCATCCGGCGCCTCGACCCCGATCGTGAGCCGCCCAGTCCGGCGGCCGTGTACGCCTTCCGGCTCTTCGGGGTCCGTACGATCCTGCTCGGCCTCGATCTGCTGACCAACCGCGACGAGCGGTTGCGGGAGTACCTGCGCGACGGCGTCCTGATCCACGGCAGTGACACCGCGACAGCGGCCACGCTGGGCCTGAGCGGCCGGCTTCCACCGCGCACCGCGGCGCTGACCACGCTCATCTCGGCCGCCAACACGGTCCTGGCCGCCGCCTCGCTCGCCAACCCGATGAAGGGGAAGCGGAAGTGACGGGTGAGCCCGGTGCCGTTTCCCCGGCCGAGACGGGTTTCGACTACGTCGTCGTCGGCGCCGGGGCGGGAGGCGGACCGTTGGCGGCCAACCTCGCCGCCGCGGGCATGCGTACCCTGCTGCTCGACGCGGGTGGTGCCCCGGAGAACGACAACTACCTGGTGCCCGCCTTCCACGCGGACGCCTCCGAGGACCCCGTCCAGTGCTGGAACTACTTCGTGGAGCACTACGCCGACGAGCGGCAGCAACAGCGCGACAGCAAACTCGTCCCGGGCCGGGGCATCCTCTACCCGCGTGCCGGGACGGTCGGCGGCTGCACCGCGCACCATGCGCTGATCACCGTCTATCCGTACAACCGCGACTGGGACGCGATCGCGGAGGAGACCGGCGACGCGACGTGGCACAGCACGGCCATGCGCCGGTACTTCGAACGGCTGGAACGCTGCACCTACCGGCCGAGGCCCAAGGAGCCGCCCGCCAACCCGCTGCTGGCCACGCTGCTTGCCGCGCTGCTGAAGGTCCTGCCCTTCACAGGCGCCCGGTACCGCAACGACGCACGCCACGGCTTCGACGGCTGGCTGCCGACCGCCCTCGCCGACCCCGAACTGGTCGTCGAGGACAAGCAGTTGCTGAAGGTCATCCTCTCGGCCGCGGAGGACACCCTGGCCGACCTCCTCGACCGGCCGCTGTCCCCGCTGGAGGGGTTCGGCTCCTTCGTCGACCCCAACGACTGGCGGGCGCAGACACGTGCCCTGCAGGGGCTGTGGCAGATCCCCCTCTCCACGGCGAACGGCCGGCGCAGTGCCGTACGCGAGCGAGTCCAGGCCGTACAGCGAAGCCATCCGGGCAACCTGGTGGTCCGTACGAACGCCCTGGCGGCCCGGGTCGTGCTGGACCGGAACGGAGCCGCGGCCGGCATCGACTATCTGGACGGGGCGCACGCCTACCGGGCCGCCCCCGCGAGCCGGCCGGACGCCGGGCCGCCGGGCCTGCGCAGGGTCCTGGCCTCCCGCGAGGTGATCCTGGCCGCGGGCGCCTTCAACACACCCCAGTTGCTGATGCTTTCGGGCATCGGACCGCGTGCGGAGCTGCAGCGGCACGGCATACCCGTACGGGTCGACCTCCAGGGCGTGGGCGCGAATCTGCAGGACCGGTACGAGGTCGGCGTGGTCAGCCAGATGGACCGCGAGTTCCCGGTGCTCAAGGACTGCGACTTCCACGCGCCGCGGTCCGGGACCGAACCGGACCGCTGTTACCGGGCCTGGCGGCGCGGCGAAGGTCTGTACACGACCAACGGCGCCGTCGTCGGTGTCACCCGCAAGTCCCGTCCGGAGCTGGACGCACCCGACCTGTTCATCTTCGGCGGCCCCTTCGACTTCCGGGGCTACCACCCCGGCTACTCGCTCGACCTGACCCGCCATCGGGACCGTTTCACCTGGGCGATCCTCAAGAGCCGCACCCAGAACACCGGGGGTCGGGTGCGGCTTCGCTCCACCGACCCCCGTGACACCCCACTGGTGAACTTCCACTACTTCGGCGAGGGCACGGACAAGGACGCCGTGGATCTCGAAGCCATGGCCGGTGCCGTCGAGTTCGTGCGCGGGATGAACCGCAAAGCCGGCTCCGTGATCCTCAAGGAGTTGTGGCCCGGCGAGGAGGTCGACGGCCTCGACGACGTCCGCCGTTTCGTGCAGGACGAGGCCTGGGGCCACCACGCGTCGTGCACTTGCAGGATGGGACGAACGGACGATCCCTCTGCGGTCGTCGACAGCAGGTTCCGGGTGCGGGGAGTGGACCGCCTGCGGATCGTCGACGCCTCGGTCTTCCCCCGCATTCCCGGATTCTTCGTCGCCACCCCCATCTACATGATCAGCGAGAAGGCGAGCGACGTGATCCTCGCGACCACCCAAGGAGAACCGTGATGAGCAAGCAGCGACGCACCGCACGCCGCTCCGCGGCCGGACACCGAACGTCACTGCCATGGCGGGTCGTCACCGCCGGCGCCGAATTCGTGGACCGGCGCCTCGGCTGGGACAAACTGCCCGTCATACCGGGTCTGCTGACGCTCCTCGGACTGCGCGTCAAACTCCGGCAGAAGAACCTCCACGACACCGGCCGTCTGCCCTCGGCCAACCTGCCCGATCCCGCGCCGCCCTCCGAGACCCACAAGGTCAACCGGACCGCCGACGGCAGCCACAACGACCTCGACGAGCCGCGCATGGGCATGGCGGGCACCCGCTTCGGCCGGAACATCCCGCTGGACCGGATCGCCCCGGCCACACCCGAGGACGTACTGTCCGCGCCGAGCCCGCGCGAGGTCAGCCGCGCCCTGCTCACCCGCGACGAGCTCACCCCCGCCGAATCGGTCAACTCCCTGGTCGCCGCCTGGCTTCAGTTCATGGTCCGCGACTGGTTCAGCCACGGGAGCAGCCCCACGGAACGGCCCTGGGAAGTACCCCTCATGGACGACGACCCATGGCCGGAACACCCCATGCGGATCATGCGGACCCCGGACGACCCGACCCGCGACCCGCAGGCACCCGCGGGAACGCCCGACACCCGCGTCAACGTGTCCTCCCACTGGTGGGACGCCTCGCAGATCTACGGGACGAACGAGACCGAGCAGCGTCTGATGCGCACCGGTGAGCTGGGCAAGCTGCATGTGTGGGACGACGAGCAGTCCCCGATCCCCTCGGACCCCTCCCGGGATCCCTCGCACATCCCCGGTTTCTGGCTGGGCCTGGCCATGATGCACGACCTGTTCGTCCGTGAGCACAACGCGATCTGCGACCACCTGCACGGCGCCTACCCGTCCTGGAACGACGAGGAACTCTTCCAGCGGGCCCGGCTCGTCAACGCCGCGCTCCTCGCCAAGATCCACACCGTGGAGTGGACACCGGCCGTGATCAGCCACCCCACCACCGTCAAGGCACTGCGCGCCAACTGGTGGGGCGTCGCGGGCGAGCGTGTCCACAACCTCTTCGGCCGGATCAGCGACAGCGAGGTCGTCAGCGGCATCCCCGGCGCCGAAACGGACCACTACGGCGTCCCGTACTCCCTCACCGAGGAGTTCGTCGCTGTCTACCGCATGCACCCGCTCATCCGAGACGAGTGGCATCTGCGCTCGGCCGCCGACGACACGAGCCTGCGCCACTGCACCCTCCGCGACATCTCGGGGCCCGGGGCGCTGAAGGTCCTGGAGACCACCGAGATGACCGACCTGCTCTACAGCTTCGGCACGCTCCACCCCGGACTGGTCACCATGCACAACTTCCCCAGGTTCCTTCAGGAGTTCGAGCGCCCCGACGGACAACTGCAGGACCTCGCCGCCACCGACATCCTGCGCTCCCGGGAGCTGGGCGTCCCCCGCTACAACGAGTTCCGCCGACTGCTGCGGCTGAGGCCCGCCGCGGACTTCCTGGAACTGACCGAGAACCGGGCATGGGCCGAGCAGATCCAGGAGCTCTACGACGGCGACATCGAGAAGGTCGACCTCATGGTCGGGCTGTACGCGGAGAAACTGCCGACCGGATTCGCCTTCAGCGACACGGCGTTCCGCATCTTCATCCTGATGGCCTCACGCCGGCTGAACAGCGACCGCTTCTTCACCGAGTACTACACCCCCGAGGTGTACTCCAAGGCCGGTATGGCCTGGATCGACGACAACTCCATGATCACGGTGCTGCTGCGCCACCACCCGGAGCTGCGTACGGCTCTGACGGGGCTGACGAACGCCTTCGTGCCGTGGAACACAGCCGGAAGGACGGTGACTTGACATGGTAGCGACGGACAGGTCCCACGACGAACGGGAGCGCCAGGTCGCGGCGGCCGCCGCACGGTACGGAGAGACAGGCGACGAGCGACGGACCCTCCAGCGGCAGCAGGACGCCGGGGTGGCCTTCCCGGACTCGGAGGAGGCACTCGCGGCGCGCGCGGCCCGGCTGCTCGACCGGCAGGCGGTGCCCGCCGCCATGGTGGTGGAGGCCGTCCGCGCGGACCCGCTGGAGGCAACCGCCGCGTACGAACGCATCCTCGGGGTGTCCAGGGACCTGCAGGCCTGGAGCTTCCTGCCGCGCGGCGCCCGGGCGGCCCGTACCATCGCCCGGATCTCGGTGCGGGAGAACGGCCGTGAGCTGCCCGTCGGCACCGGCTTCCTGGTGTCGCCGAACCTGCTGCTGACCAACCATCACGTGCTCCCCGACACGGAGGCCGCCCGGCAGAGCTTCGTGGAGTTCGACGCCCAGGTCACCGTCGACAACACACCCCAGTCGCCGACGCGGCTGGAGCTCGACCCGGACGGGTTCTTCGCGGCGGACCAACGCCTCGACTTCGCCCTGGTGCGGGTCGCCCCCGGCCCGGACCTGCGGCCCGCTGGGGAGACGTTCGGCTGGAACCGGCTCAGCGCCCAGAAGGGAAAGCTGGTCATCGGCGAGCCGGTCAACGTCATCGGCCATCCGATGGGGCGGCTGAAGGAGATCGCCGTACGCGACAACATGCTCCAGGTGCGCCTCGACGACTTCCTCCACTACAAGACGGACACCGAGCCCGGCAATTCGGGCTCTCCCGTCTTCAACGACCAGTGGGAGGTCGTCGCGCTCCACCACAGCGGTGTCCCCAGGACCGACGGACAGGGACGCGTCCTGCGCCGTGACGGGCAGGTCTGGCAGCCCGGTGACGGCGACGACGCAATCGACTGGGTGTCCAACGAGGGCGTACGCATCAGCTCCATTCTGAAGCACCTCGCCGCCCTGCCCCTCTCCTCCCGTCAGCAGGCGCTGCTGGCCGAGATGGGCCCGGAGTCGGGGCTGGGTGTCGCGGAGGCCGCCGCAGTTCCGGTGGCGGCTCCGGCTCCCGCCGCCGCGGCGTCGCCCACGGCCGTCGAGAACGTCACCGCGCGGGCGGGCCTGCGTGCCCGGGACGGCGCGTTCGGCGGCAGACGGCATCTGGTCTTCCTGCACGGTCGCTCCCAGGAAGGCCTGGTGCCCGAGGACCTGCGCCGCGACTGGACGGCCGGACTCAACCAGGGGCTCGTCCGCGCCGGTCTCCCTCCGGTCGACCCGGCGGACGTCTGGTTCCCCTACTACGGCGACAGACTGGTGCAGGCCCTGACCGCGCATGAGGCCGTCCCCCACCTGGTCGAGGCGCCGACCGCCAGGGCGGCGGAGGCTGTCGCACCGACCGCCCCCACCGCACGCGCGGTGTACGAGGAGATCATCGGCGAGGCGGCCACGAAGTGGGACATGCCGCACGAGAGCCGACTGGCCACCGAACGGATCGGCATGGGTGACGTGGTCGGAGCCCTGCAGAAGCGGCTGAGCTGGCTGGCCGCCAGGAGCGACCTCGACGCGTGGGCGATCGCCCTGGTCTTCCGTGACGTGGCCGCGTACCTCGACGACCAGCGCATCCGGGACGAGGTCCTGGGCTGCGTACTGGAGACGATGCCGGACTCGGGAGAAGTGGTGCTCGTCAGTCACAGCCTCGGCACGGTCGTCGGCCTGGATCTCACCACACGGCTGTCCCCCGGGGTGGATCTCGTCCATCTGACCACGGCGGGCAGTCCCCTCGGCCTGGACAGCGTGTACAGCAGGCTGCTCGTCGGCGGGCCGAAGCGTCCGGACGTCGTGGCCGACTGGCTCAACGTCTGGTGCCCGACCGACGCGGTGGCCATCGGATGCCCCTTGGGCGACGACTGGGCGGACGGGCTGTCCGACCTCGCCGTCGTCAACGCCCGCGACCGTGCGCACAAAATCGTCGAGTACCTCGCCCACCCCGACGTCGCCCGGTCGATCGGCAGCCACCTCGGCGGCTGAGCCTGCCGTTCCGTCACCGATGCCGACCGGTGTCGCTGGTGCTCACGCTGGCCCGTCATTCGGCGGGACGACCCGCCGAGCTTGACGGTCGGTCAGCGATCGAGCGGTGATCCTGCGCTCGTGATCATTACGCCGACCGGCAGGACGCCGACCGGCAGGACGTCGGGGCCGCGCGCGGTGACCATGGAGACTGCCGCCGCCGAAGGGTGGACAGCTGGGGTCCGACCTTGAAGCTGAAGTCACCGTGCTCGGTGTCGTAGTCGTCCTCGCTGAATCGGTGGACGACCTTGCCAGCATGGCCATTGCCCTGCGCCCCCTCCTGCGGCGGCAGGGCAACCTTCGGACAGAGCAAGGCGCTCGGGATCACTTGAAATCACGCGTACGCTCCCGGCGCTTCAGGTCCTCCCATACGACCGTCCCCGCATGTGGGGCTTCCCACCGACCGGCCGAGCCATCGGACCCAATCGGAGGAGCGGCCCCCACCCGATCAGCCACCGTCCGCGCGCCCCGCCGTCCCGCGTGCGAGTAGGCCCTCTCCGGAGGTCGGGATAGGGTCAGTCAGGTGGGAGGTACGGGGGAATGAGTTTCCGGCTGGCGGCGTACGCCGTGTGTATCGAGGGCGGGCGGGTACTGCTTGCCCGTCACGTGCTGCCGAACGGAGAGAGCAACTGGACCCTTCCGGGTGGAAAGGTCGAGCACGCGGAGGATCCGTTCGACGCGGTGATCCGGGAGGTCGCTGAGGAGACCGGCTGCGACGCGGTGGTCGAACGCCTGTTGGGTGTGGACTCCCGGGTGATCCCCGCGGCTGAACGTGCCGTCCCCGGCGGACCAGAGCACCAGAATGTCGGCGTCTTCTACCAGGTTCGTATCACCGGCGGCCAGCTGCGGCCGGAGCCGAACGGCGACATCGTCGAGTCGGTCTGGACGCCGATTCCCGATGTCGCTTGCTTGCATCGGTCATCGCTGGTCGACATCGGCCTCGCCCTGGCTCAGTCGCTTCCGGCGAACGGCCACGTCGCTGCCGTCCCGGTCGGCGGCCTGGTCCAGCACTGAGGCGCCAGCAACATCCGAACTGGCTCCCCGGTCGTGGTGGGGAGGCCGGGGTGGGGAGGCCGGGGTGGGTTTGTCGCGGGCGGAGCTGTTCACTGCGACCCGGAGAAACAAGTGTCCTGATCCGGAGCTGTCGCCTGCCGTCCGTTACGAGGCGCCCGTGCTGGTGGCAGTACTCAACGAGTGGCTGTGACCAGTGGGTCTCGCCGTCGACCTCAGTCTGTCGGTGTCGGCACGGCGCAGGCGTCGGCGATGGCCCGCGTGTCCCAGTAGAACGGACGGACCTCGGTGATACGCCCGTCCTTGACCGTGATCGCTTGCAGAATGGGGAAGCTGAGTTCACGGCCGGTCGCGCGAGCGCGAGCTCGGACCTGTGTGAGCACGACCGCGGTCTCACCGGTGGCAAGAAACTCCTGCTCCACCATGTCGAACGACTCCCACACCTCTCCCATCCTGAGGAAGAACTGCGTCATGCCGTAGTGCCCACGCCAGGTGCCTCCATAGGGCAGAGCATCTGCTTGATGCAGCTCGACATCCGGCGCGAAGAACGGGGCGAGCAGGTCGAACGAGGCCTCGCCTGGGCCTCCCGCCGCCAGGTACTCCGCCTCAGCCGCATACATGCCGGTGAGAACTGTTGCCGATTCCGTAGTGGATGACATCGTCATGCCGCCAGCATGAGCACCACAGCAGGACCTTGCTGGCGGCAATCAGACGTCGTTGTGCTGCGCGATCGGCGCTTTCGCAACACGCCCACAGTGAACGCGGGCATCAACTGGCTGACGTTGAAGGAGCCCCGCCGTCTGTCCGTCGGGCCAGAACATCGGAGGGGCACCGCCCTGTGTCATTTATCTGACGGCACATCATGTTCCTTGTCCTGTAAGCACATTACAGACCATGCTGTGATCCTTCTGTGAACTCACGCCCCATGGAGGAACATCCGTGCCGTTCAATCCCCCACAGCTCCCGTCTTCGAGAGGGCGCCGGAGACTGGCCGTAGGAACCCTGGTCACCGCACTGTTCGGCCAACTGCTCGCCGGCACCGCCGTCGCCGCCCCCTCGGACACCACACCTTCGGCCAAGACTCCGTTACCCGTGCGCATAGCCTGGGAGCCATGTGAATCTCCCTCGGGCCAGGGCACTTTCGAGTGCGCCACCATCAAGGTGCCCGTGGACTGGAAGCGCCCGCGCGGCGCCACCATCGACCTGGCCCTCGCCCGCCACCTGGCGACCCAGCCCGAGCGCCGTATCGGCTCGCTGCTGATCAACCCCGGTGGCCCCGGCGGCTCGGGCGTCGGCTTCGCGTTCAGCGCTCCTGAGTCCTTCTCGCCCGAGCTGCTGGAGCGTTTCGACATCGTGGGCTTCGACCCGCGCGGTGTCGGCCGCAGCAACCCGGTGATGTGCGACGAGGACAGGGTGGCCGCACAGGGCGCGCTGCTCTACCCGGACAGCGCCTCCTCCTTCACCGCCCTCCGCGAGGCGAACCGCGCGCTCGGCGAGAACTGCCGCGACCTCACCGGACCGCTCCTCGACCACATGGACACCGCGAGCGTCATCCGCGACATGGAGGCGATCCGCGTCGGCCTCGGCGAGCGGCGGATCAGTTACTACGGCGTCTCGTACGGGACCGGGATCGGCCAGCAGTACGCCGAGCGCTATCCGCACCGCGTCCGCGCGATGACGCTCGACTCGAACATGGACCACAGCCTGGACACGTGGAACTACCAGAGGACCGAGGCCGTCGCGATGGAGGAGTCGTACGGCCAGTTCGCCGACTGGTGTGCCCGTACGCCGTCCTGTGTGCTCCACGGCCGTGACGCCCGCGCCCTGTTCGACTCGCTCTACCAGCGCGCCGAGGCCGGTGAGCTGGTCCTGCCGGGCGACCCGCCCTACTCCGTCACCACCCAGGATCTCCAGGGCGTCGCCTTCGGCTACATGTATGACCCGGCCAACTGGTTCGGCTTCGCCCAGTTCCTCGCCGACTTGGACGCCGCCGACCCCGCCGCGGGACGGACCCTCCGCCAGCGTGGCGAGCCGACCCCGTTCGGGTATCTCCCGGTGATGTGCCAGGACTACGACTTCGACGTGCCCTCGTACGCCACCCTCGCCCGTTACGAGCGCAAGCTCGCCCGGCTCGCCCCCGTCACCCGGCTCAGCTCCCTCGCCTGGACCGACCTGACCGGCTGCCAGGACTGGCCGACCGAGGTGACCAACCCGCCGCACCGGCTCCGTGTCGACGGCAGCGCGCCGATCCTGCTGACCAACAGCCGCTACGACGTGGCGACACCGCACTCCTGGGGCTCCAACGCGGCCCGGCAGATCGGCCGCGAGGCCGTGTTCCTCACTTACGACGGTGTCGGCCACGGCGACTACTGGCTGAGCCCCTGCGCACGTGATGCCATCGACACCTACCTCATCACCCTCAAGACCCCCCGCAAGGGCGCCCACTGCCCCGCGGTCTGGCCGGCCGGGCCCTCCGCCCAGCGACAGTCACCGACCGGTGGTCTCGTCAACCCGCTGCCCGACCTCCTGGGCACAGGCACGCACCGGTGAGCCCCGCGACGCGGGCCTGATCCGACGCAGACCTGACCGAGGGGGCGCGGCCCCGGCCACCGGAGCCGCGCCCCCTCGCACGCGTCGGACGCGTGTCGGGCTGCCGTTCGAGAAAGAGACCCGCCGCACATCGGAGTCGGTCCGAGCCGGTGGGCGGTCTCGGCGGAGGTGACCAGGCAGACGGCGGCCGCGCCGGCTCCGACCGCTGGTGTTTCCCGCGGCTACCGTCGCTTCCGCGTCAGACTCGGCCCTCTGTGCCAAGGCCCGCTCAGCCTCGAGGACTACACGGCCCCGAACACATCACTGTCTCCCGCCGAGGACGACTGCGTGACCCCATCGAAGACGCGCTTCAGGCCCTGGGCGTGAGCCGACAGGTAGTGGCCGCCACCCCCACCAACGCGACAGCCTCGCCGACGCCTCGCGTGCCGTACTCGAAGCCGTCACTCGTGCGCTCCGACTCAACGGCGCCGAGCGCGGCCGGTCGAGCCTCAGCAAGTCACCTGTCTCAGAAGGGACTTGACAATAATGCATAATTAAAACCCCACACGAGATCCACAGATTCCGCTCTACTGTCGAGTACATGACAGACACTTCAGAGCCCTCACAGGCGACTCCGATCGGGCGCCGCAGCGTCCTGATCGCCTCCGGCGCCACGGCCGCCGCCCTGGCCGTGGCCGCCACCGTCACACCTGAAGCCCCCACAGCCGACGCGGACACAGGGAACACAGGGAACACCGCTCCCGTGGCCGCCGCGGCCGTCTGCACCCTCACCAGGGAGATGACCGAAGGCCCCTACTACCTCGACGGACAGTTCGTCCGCTCCAACATCCGCGAGAACAAAACAGGCATCCCGTTCCAGCTCACCCTCACCGTCGTCGACGACGACACCTGCGCTCCGCTCAACAACGCCCTGGTGGAGATCTGGCACGCCGACGTGCTCGGTGAGTACTCCGGGTTCGTCGGGGAGAACGGCCACAACGAGCCCGACAACGGCACCTTCCTGCGCGGAGGCGTACTGACGGACTCCAGCGGCGTCGCACGGATCACCACGGTCTACCCGGGCTGGTACCGCGGCCGGTGCATCCACATCCACCTCAAGGTCCACGTCAACGTCCGGCTCACCGCCGACGGCTCGTTCACCGGTGGTCAGGAGCTCTTCACCGGCCAGCTCTACTTCGCCGAGTCCGTCACGAGAGCGGTCGCGGCGATCGCGCCGTACCGCAGCAACACGGTCCCCCGCACAACGCTCGCCCAGGACTCCATCTACGACGGCGGAGGCGCCGCCTCGGGCCTGCTCACTCTGACGGCCCTGGGCAGCTCACCATCGGCCGGGTACGCCGGGTCGCTGACGGTAGGGGTGGAGTCCAGCTGACGTAACACGCCCCGTTCGGCCTCGCTCATCCCATCCGGCCCGGACGAGGACACCGGCCCCCTCCCAGACCGTGCGGGAGGGGGCCTGCGCCTCTCCCCCAGTTTGATCCGCGTCGCAGTTGGGGCGGGGTACCGACTCCGCGAGCCGGACGATCGGCCGGGCCAGGCGGAGTTGGGACTGCCGCACGAGGCAAGCGGTACAGAGCGAGAGAAGCCAGGCATCAGCCTGAGAGGACGTGAGCGTGAAGTGCGCAGCGAGCGCTCGCGCAGGGCCCACGAACGCCGTGGGTGCGCCGGGCGCGGTGCGTGCGGTGCGTGCGCCGGGCGCGGTGGCGTACGTCGTACTCGACTCGCAGCATGACGAGAAGCCCCGCACCCAGCTCCCCTCCGGGTCGGGGGCCGCCCGGCTCATACGCCGTTCAGTCGCAGCAGCAATTGCACGGGTTGCAGCAGCCGTCACCCGAGCCACCACTGGACCCATGACCTCCGCCGCCCGAACCACCGGAGGAGCCGCCCGAGTTGCCGCCCGAGTTGCCGCCACCGGGGCCGCCGGACCAGCCGTCGCCCCCGGAACTGTCGCGGCTCGAGCCGCCGTTGCGATTGCCGTCGCCGAACTGCCAGGGCTCCCCGTCACCTTCTCCGGCGTCCTCGGCACAGGTACAGCAGTTGAAGCACAACCCGCAATGGCCGCACAACTGGCGCCACTGGTTGCACCGCCGGCACTGCCCCTCCCGCGGCCGAGCCGACGCCATCGCCGCACCCTCCGGGAGCGCGCCCGCAAGCGCCCCGACGCCGCAGCCCATACCCGTACCGGTACCGGTCCCCGAGGGCGTCTCCGTCGCCGTACGGCGTCCCAGCCAGGGCAGCGTGAACGGGATGAACCGGGTCCGCGCCTGGTGGCGGTGCTCGTGGTGGTGACGCCCACCCTCGAAGACGCGGTCGACGGCCCGCTCCAGCTCGCCGCCCAGAAGCGCCCGTACCAGCCGCCCGTCGACGAACTCGGCACTCGCCAGTGCGAGTCGGATCCCGTGGACGGCGTCGTCGCAGAGCCGGCGGACCTCGGCGCGGTCCGCGCCGGTCACGGCGATCGGGTTCCACGCACCGGCCGCCTCGTCGGCGTCCAGGTCCTCCACCGCGTCCAGCAGATGGGCCAGCCGACCGAACAGACCGCCGGCCTCCGCCAGCGGTTCGGCATTGCCCGGGCGGCCGGCGAGCACCGCGGTGTGTGCGAAGGCCGCGGCGGTTGCCGTCTCCGTGGGCTCCGTGACCGTCAACAGCGAGCCACCGGGACCGGTCAACCGCTCGATCTGCGGCTGGCGTTCGACCGCGCCGAGCAGCACCGCAGTATCGAAGCCGAGCCGTTCGCCGCCCGTGGCACCCGCGCGGTCCCAGCGGTGGGCGATTCGGCGAGCCGCCAGCGTCACCGGGCGGCGCCCCAACAGGCCGTCGCCGTCAGCCACATGGTCACGTATCTTCGCTGCGGCCAGTACCAGCGACACCGTCGCCGCCAGCCGCGCGCCCTCGCCCTGCGCCACCTCCGCCGACCGCATCCCGCGCAGTGGGCACGGACCGGCGCCTCGCCTCCACTCGCCGGTACGCTCCGACTGCGCCTCGGTCAGCACCGAGACGATCAGGCCGTCGTAGTTCGTGGCCACCCGCGCGAACTGCCCGTACTCGCCGCGCAGCGCCAGGCACAGTCCACACAGATGCGCCATCCACTCGGTACGCATGCCCTCGCCCAGGCGATGACGGCATGGTCTGATGATTCCGAACACCGAAGTTCGCCCCCGTAGACACACAGACAACCGGACACAGTCAATGCACGGCTCACAGACGCGGACCGCCCATGAGTCGCGCGCGTGATGTCAACCGCATGTGACGTCGACGCGCGGCCGACATCCTAGATGGTCAGTTCCGAAGGAGGGCGCGACTCGGCATCTATTGGGCCGCTCACTCGACGCCATTGCCGGCATCGTCACCCGGCGCCAATGCCGCGAACACGAAGGCGCGCGGGTTGAGTCCTTGCCCCGACGCTGGGCACCAGCCCGGGAGGCCTGTTCGTTCAGAAACTCAGCCCGGTGCGGGCGCCGGGGACTCCGCGTGCCGAAAACCTGGCAGGAGCAGGCACAGCACGGCCGCGACGGCGGCCGTGGCGGCGAACGCGCCGACCGCCCAGGCTCCGGAGACATGCTGGATGATCAGACCGGCCACCAGTGGCGCCAGCGTCGCCAGCGCGGTGGCCGCCATCACCACGGTGCTGATGACACGGCCGCGCATTTCCTCCGGCGCGCTGCGAAGCACCACGGCAACCAGCGCGCCGTTCGCGGCCGGCGCGAGCAGCAGCGCCAAGCCGACCGGCACCGCCACCAGCGGTGACGGGATGAGCAAGGCCGCAGCGCCGAACAGCAGGGCCCCGGCCAGGGTGATCGTGGCAGCCAGGGTTGCCAGACGCATACGCCCTTGCAGCCGGGGGGCGACCACGGCTCCGAGCAGTCCGCCGGCCGCGATGCCTGCCTGCACCAAGCCGATCACCACGGTGGAGATACCGTCCCGTTGCATCACGAGGGTGATGCTGAAGATCACGCCGCTGAAGGCGAAGTTCACCAAGGGTGTCTGGAGCAACGCCGCGCGCAGAACTGGCACCTGCCAGACGAGTTGCAGGCCATCGAACACCTCACGCCACAACGACTTGCGCCCGGCCGCGTTCTCCGGGCGAAAACGCCCGCGGATCCGGCTCACCATGCCGAACGAGACCGCGAAAGAGACTGCGTCGGCCAGGAACGGAACGGCCCGGCCCACCCCGAACAGCATTCCGCCGAGCGCCGGGCCGGCCAGGCCGGCACCGTATGTCCGGGCCTCAGTGGCGGCCCACGCCTGTTCGAGCTGCCCGTCCGGCACGATTCCCGGCAGCGCGGCGGCGGCGGACGGGGTGAAGACGGCACCGGCGGCCCCCTCGATCAGGCTCACGGTCAGGACCACCGGCCAGGACGCGTGGTCCAGCACGATCAGGATGCCGAGCAGAGCCAGCAGGACGGCGCGCACGATGTCACAGATGATCATCGTCAGCCGCCGGTCGAACCGGTCCGACAGCGCCCCGGCGGGAAGCTGCAGGCACAGCAGGGTAATCGCCCGCACCGTACCCACCACCCCAGCGAGCACCGCCGAGTGGGTCAGAGCCAGGATGAGCAGCGGGTAGGCGATCCCGCTGATCTGCGTGCCGGTATCGGACAGCAGTTGGCCGATCCACAGCATCCGGAAGCCCTTGTTGCGCCGCAGCGGAATCTGTCGTGGCGCATCGGTGCCTATCTCGATCCCGCCGGCGTCGCTCACCTTCCATACGATAGGCGCCGAGGTTCTCACCCAGCGGAGGCGGAGAACTGACCGCGGTCTCGCTCCCGCCGCCCACCGAGACCAGAAACTGAGCCAAAGCCAAGACAAGTGAAGCAGCGATCGAGGGAGCGGGCGTGAGCGGGACGTCGTGGCTCATGCAGAGCGACCCCCGGATCGGCGAAGGACACTCTTCAAGCAGTGCATCGTCCGCATCGACGGACACACCGCTCGCCTGCGCTGCTGACCGAACGGGGCTCCCACAGCAATGCAGAACTTCCCAATGAGCAGCGCGTGCTGGTCGTCGCCGGGTATCCGCTGTCCTCGCCGCACAACGACGCGAGCACAGCCACAGCCACAGCGCAGGGTGTCCGCTTCGGTGGCACCGCCCCATGTCCGAGCAGTCTGGGCTCACTCACCGGCCGGACCACCGGAACTGCTCGTCCGGCTCCTCCCGCCGCTCCAACACTCCCGCTCCGACCAACTGAAGAAGCACCTCGTGCAGAGCATTCCCCAACGGGTTGTCCGTCCAGAACACCCACTTGACCTCCGTGAACGTCTCGGACTCACCGAAGACCCCCAGCGAGCGACCCACCAGGAACGCGGCACCGTCCCAGTCCGTCCAATCAGCCAAGCCCCGAGAAAGATCCACGAAGTGATCCTGCCACCGCAACGAAGTGTGTGAATTCCTCCGGGTTCGGGTCTCAGGAGGCTCGAGTCCCTGGGAGAGCGGAGTCATCGCGCGTCCGGTCCCCCTGTCCTCCCGAGCCTCTGAACGCGCGGTGCGCATGGTCGCGGAGGGAGATACGTCCCAACTACCCGGCTCAGTGGGCCACGATGAAGAGGTCGCCCGAAACTGAGGCATCGGTGCCGCTGAAACCGTGCGGAACCGGGTTCCCATCCCGCACGCGGCGACCCGTCCGCGTTGGGGCTCCGAGAGGCAACGGCCGTGAATACGCCTCAGGTTGGGTCCAGATCGGCGTGGAACAGATGGTGGTCCGAGGACGGTGAGGGCTGCACCCGGTGTTGGACCGGGGCGATGCCCCGCAGGAAGATGTAGTCAAACTTGCTCTGCCAGTCGGTGGTCACCCCGCAGGTGCCGCCGGACAAGGGACGACACCCGGAGTCCGCGTCCTTGGCCAGTTCCCACATCCGGGCGAGTTCGGGAGCGTCCGGCACCGCGTTGAAGTCACCGAGAACGATCGCACGGTCGTGCCGGGCTACGTCCGCGGCGAGCACACCGATCTGGTCCTCCCGGAACGCCTCCTGACGCCGCTGGGCCAGGTGCGTGTTGAAGACCCGCACCGACCGGCCCCCCACCACGGTGGTGACCGCCATGTACCCGCGATTCTCCGAACCGCCCTCCGGATACTCCACGCTGACGCGGTCCGTCAACGGCGCCGCCGAGAGAATCGCCTGACCGAAGCCTCCCGGACTCCACGGCGTTCCCCCGCACCGGCTCCAACTCTGAAGAACCGTCCCGTACTCGACGTGATAGACCAGCCCGTGCAATCTCTCCAGATACTCCCGGATCCTCTCCACGTCACGCACGCACGTCTCCTGCATGCCGACGACCTGGGGCGCGTACACGGCGATCTCCGCAGCCCGGTCGACGTTGCTCTCATCGCAGGGGTTGCAGATGTTCCACGTCATCACCCGGTTCGGAACGACATCCCTGACGGCATTGACAGGAGACGACCTACCGAAGAGGGCATCGCTTGGCGCACTGGGGCCGACGAGCACCATGCAAGCCACGATCACCGCGCCCGCGAGCAACCGCGTGCCCCTTGCGAACACCACTGCCTCCTCAATACAGATCCGTCTAACGTCTAACGTCTGACGTCCCCGTCCCCGTCCCCGTCACCATGCGCGAGGCTATGCGACGAGGTTGTCAGCAAACCATGCTTCTGGCCCTTCACCCGGCTCTCACCGTCAGGCCCCTGCCCCCACCGCTCGTCAGGAACCGGGGCCGTCGATCTCACGGTACGCGTCCCGCCCGGCGGAGAGCCGACCGTGGCCGATCCCTCGAAGCGGTCCGACGGTCGAGGCAGTCGGTGACGTGGAGTTCCAGCGGCGGGCAGCGGCGGGCGTCGGCGGCGGTCTCGTAGGTGGGGGGACCAGCCATCGGACGACGGAGGCGATGAAACCGGAGGTGGCACAGCCGGATCCGGCCGGAAGCGCCGCGACGGTTCACGGAACTCCAGAACGAACGGGCAGCGCGGACGGCGTCGGCGGGATCGCGCGGGAGATCCAACCCGTCATACGCGTCGATCGTCTCCGCCAACAGCCTCGGCACCGGCCATCTCGGTGTCATTCCGGGCCTACACCAGATCGTTGCCCAAGTAGGCGAACGGTCCGGCCATCTTGCACCCCATGGTCGTCGTCGCCCGTATCGAGACCAGGCCCGCCCCGATCGCGTACTGGCGCTCACGGAACCGCGGACGGGATGATGTCGGCCCAGAGCCGGAGGGGGTCGTCATGAGATCGCGCCTGAAGTGGATCCACCGCCGCGGTGAGCAGGTCCTCGTCGAACGCAAACAGACGTACACGGCTGAGATCTACGTCAAATTCCTTGTCCTGGCCGGCCTGCTCTATATGCCGGTTCTCCTCTTCCACTGGGGTGAGTGGATCCCGTTCGCCGGCGCCGGCATCTACCTGCTCTGGGAACTCGGCCGTATCAACAGCGCACTCGGCGAGCTCGCCGATCTCTGGAATGAGCAGTACCAGCAACGGCAGGACTCGGCTCGGAAGGAGTACCACCGAAACGACTCCCTCCAGTGACACAGCCGGGCCGGCGACTGCACGACGTTTCCGATTCCCGCGCCGGGCCGAGCCGGCGGTGACACGCTGCCGAGCCGGCGTGCGACCCCAACCGAGCACTCCGGGCGGCCAGTCGACGACGTAGCAGAAAGCCCCAGGGCGCGAGCCGAGGGAAGGAAGTCAAGTACAGGTGACGCGCATCCCGCCCTCGGTCAGGGCTTCGAGCACCGTGGTGACCAGGTCATACGGCTCGCCTTCCGGCGTCAGGACGCGGGAGAGGTGCTCGCGCGCGGTCTTGGCATCTCGCCAGAGCAGCGTTGCGGGCGAGGTGTGGCCGAAGTTGCCGCGCAGGCAGTCAACGAGGGCGGCCAGGCAGCCGCCGAAGTAGCCGCCGGGCCCGTTGACGGCCTCGCCCAGTGCCAGATAGAGGCCCGGTTCGTCAGTGATGTGCCGGCCATCCTGCTCGTAGTCGTGCCCGCCCGGCCGATGCAAATGCCCAAGCCGGCAGCCCCGCTCGCGGACGAGATCGAGCCAGGCCCCGCGCTGCCGGGTGTCGAGGCCGGCCCAGGCGCCAGAGGCGTTCGGCGGGCCGACGAGCCAGCGTTCCCAGATGGGCCTGGCGTATCCGGGCACGGGGGTGTAGTGCTCTGCGTCGAGTTCCAGATCAATCAGATCTGTCCCACGGGAGGACGGGCTCCACGTACGGACTTTGGGCCGCAGCAGCCGGTCGGCGAGCGCCTCACCCCTGTCGTCCCGTATCTCCAGCCGAACCTCCTCCAGGTCCAGGGTGCGCCGGGTGCCAGTCGCCGGCGCCCGCCGCAGTCGATCACTCGGGGCGAAACCCTGCAGGACGAGTCCGGGTCGGCGCCCGCTTCGAGAACGGTCACCTCCTTGAACGCCCCGAGGAACCCGCCTCAGCGGGACATACCTCAACCGACCTGCGATTCCTGGCAGTTACTCATGGAACAGTGCCGGTGGCGCTACGCTGCTGTGTCGTGCAGGAGACGCGTCTCGACACTGCTCGGATCCGGGCGGCCCGCCGGGTGATCGACCCGGTCTTTCTCGACACTCCGCTGTACCGCTGCGAGGCGCTGGAGCCTCACCTCGGGTGCACGGTGAGCATCAAGCTCGAAACGGCGAACCCGGTCCGCAGTTTCAAGGCCCGCGGTACCGAGGTAATCGCGGGCCTGCTCGCCGACAATGCCTGTCAAGCCGTGGTGTGTGCGAGCGCGGGCAACCTTGGCCAAGCCCTCGCCTGGTCCGGTCGCGGCCGGGGGCTTGACGTGACCGTCGTGGCATCCCGCTTTGCGACGGCGGCCAAGCTTGATCGCATCCGCGCGTTGGGCGCCAGGCTGGAGCTGGTGGACGGCGACCACGAGATGGCTCGCGAGCGGGCGGCGGCCATCGCGCGCTACGACGGCATCCGGCTGGTCGAAGACAGCCTGGACATCGAGACCTGCGAGGGCGCGGCGACCATCGGCCTTGAACTGGTGGGCACCGGGCCGTCGTTCGACACCGTCCTGATCGCTCTCGGCGGTGGGGCACTGGCCACCGGCGTGGGCCATGTGGTGAAGGCGTTGGCACCCGAAGTCGAGGTGGTCTGCGTCCAGCCGCTGGGCGCACCGGCGCTGACACACTCGTGGCACCAACGACGTGTCGTCACCACCGACTCGACCGATACCATCGCCGACGGCGTCGCCGGCCGGCGTCCCATCCCGGCCGTCCTGAAGGACCTCCTCCTGGTCGCCGACGATGCCGTCCTGGTCCAGGAGGCGTCGATCATCGCCGGTATGCGGATGCTCCTCGACCACGCCGGCCTCATCGTCGAGCCTTCTGCCGCGCTCGGCATCGCGGCGATCCTCGAACACCGTGCCCGCTTCGCCGGCCGCCACGTAGTCACCATCGTGTGCGGCAGCAACGTCGACGTAGACGCCTATCACCGCTGGGTCGGTGCGGCTCCCATCCCCAACTCGACGAGCAATGAACGTTGATCGAACCGTACCTGCCGATAGGTGAGTACGACCCCTACCCCAGTGCCAGGCATCGGGAGTGTGGGGGCCCCGACCGTGGTCGGAGCCCCCACACTCCGAGCTGTACATCCGAGGAATCAGGCGCCGCTCCATCCAGACAGCGGGGCTGGGCCCTCCCCTTCTTCACCGTCCAGGGAGTCGACGCCCGACACCCACCGGGTCATGCGCGTTCTTGCGGCTTTTCCTGAAGGGCCGCCCGATGCTCCCGCCCATCGGACGCGAGCGGCTCCGCCGGGCGGCACTCCACTTCCCGCTGCCTGGCAGCCAGGGCCCTCGCCAGTATCTTCGCCCGGTAGGGGTTCGACGTACCGAGGGCCTTCGCCACCTCCACCGCCTCGTCCAACAGGGCCAACCGTCGCTCAGGCAACTCCCGTACCAGAGGCGACGCGCTCGCCTCCACCAGGACGTACGCCAGCTTCGACCCGTACGCCTCCGGCTCGACCTGTGTCAGAAGGCGGTAGATCCACAGCCCCTCGGCACCGCGCACCACCCGCCGGTTGGCACTGAGCAGCCTGACCCTCGCCAGCACAACCATGTCCTGATCCATCGATCCCCTTCGTCCCCCCATCCCCGACCGGTGCACGTCACACGGCGAGACAGCACAGCGAACGCGCCGACAACCGAGAAAGGTTGCCGACAGGTTGGCCGGAGAGTGGATGACGACGAGTCTGGCGCGCGGTACCAGCTGCCACAAGGTCGAACGGACGTGCTGTGCGTCCTACCGAAAACCTCCTCCGAACAGGCATGATGGACCTGACACTCACTCAAGTCCTGTCTGCCACCCCTTGCGTCGACTCAGTCACGGCATCCTGTGCGTCAGTGCCAGTTCCTGATCCCGGGTTTGAGTAGCTTTGGGGCCCAGGCTGCCGGGCGCCACGCCCGCGTCGGGTCGTCCTCGGCTTGCTACGGGCAGGTCAGTGTCGTGTGCAGGGCAGCTGGTTGGAGGATCCGGAACCGGGTGGGGAGGGTGCCTGCACCAGGACGGTGTCGCCCGGAACGTTGTCAGTGCGGCCACAGCCACGGCCACATCGCGACGGATGATGCGCGGGTGCCGCGGCGGCGGCGGAGATGCCGCGCCGGACAGGGCCCTCGGCCCTCACGCTGGCAGCCGCAGCCCGTGTTGCGAGCCGTGCGAGAACCCCGAAGAAGGCAGAAGGGACGGCGGCCCGTGACCCAGCCGAGCCGTGAAGAGATGCTCGCTCAGTCCGAGGCCGCGATTGCGCGGTTCAAGCGGGGCCTGCCCGTGGCCCGCGAGGTGACCACCACCGGGGAGCCGGCCGCGGTCCTCGCTCTGCTTCCGGCGGACATCCCGCTCGTCCTTGCCGGCCAGGTCGTGCCCGCTCGGATCTGAAGGACGGCGCCGACGTGGTTGAAACGATCGTCGCTCACCTCTCCGAGTACGCCGAGCCGGCCGCCCCGGACAACCACGAGGGACCGCATCCGGTGATGCCCGCCCCGTCGTGTTCTCGGCACCCTCGCCCCCACGCTCGCCGAAGCGATGAGGGCCGCATCGATGAAGTCGTATCTGATCCTGGACGGGACGCTCCTGTGAAACGGCGAGGTCAAAGGGTCTGCTGCCGCCGGAGCCACTCGCGATACCTCGTTTCATCCCCATCTGGTGACGTGCTGACGGATACGGTGACGGATCCGCTTCCAGGCCTCCCTCCATAGCATCGGACGTGATCAATCCACTCGCGCCCCACCGCAGGAGGATGACGTGGCGATTGCGATCCCCGAGGCCGGGAGCGCCGGCCGGACAGTGGCCGCGCCCCTTGACGACGCCGGCCGCGCGGCAAGGTCAGAGGCGCCGACCCGGCCGGCGCCGCTCTGGCCGCCTTCCACGTCGGCGAGGGCCGCGCCGACGACCCGTGTCAACGGAATGCGATGCGCATACCGGTAGCTCGGCATACCGGCGCCGGTCATCGCGAAAAGACAGGGGCCGTATCCCAGAGCGGAGGAGGACGGCCCCGCCGCGCGCCAACCCGTGGGGACGGGGATTGGCGCGCTGGACGGGCCCGGCGGCCGCTTCCCTGCCACGGGAGCGACCGCCGGGCCCAGTCACCGCACGGTACTTCCATGGAAAGAAAGAGGTGTCGGCAGGTGTCCGGCCGACGGAGAAAAGAGTGGCACAGCCACGCCCGCTCCGTCTGCCAGTCCACTGCCGATGCACTGATTGCTTGCGAGGATTGATGGATCAGCACGATGAATTGTCTCGTCTAGGCGCTCTGAGGGCCGGGTTGGGCGGGATGGCCGGCGCAGCCGTTTCGCTGCCTTCAGGACAAGCCTCGGCATCTTCTGTTTCCCCCTCTTCTGTTTCCCCCTCTTCTGTTTCCTCCTCCGCCAACGGTGCGGCTGCGCTTTCGGCACCGGCCAGGACTTATGAGTTCACCGCCGGCACCAATGCATTTGTGTCCGCTTCGCCCGTCGGCGGCCGGCTGATCGCCGCGGTGCAGGGTGCGTTGTGGTCTGTTCCGCGTGCGGGCGGGACGGCGACGGCGCTGACCTCGGCGGACCTGGAACCGACCCGTGCGGCCTGGTCGCCCGACGGTTCGCGGATCGCTGTCTGCGCGTATCAAGGGGGCGGGTTCCATGTGTGGACGATGGCGGCGGACGGTTCCGGTCTACGTCAACTGACATCCGGCCCCTGGGACGACCGGGGTGTGGCCTGGTCGCCCGACGGTTCGCGGATCGCGTTCTCGTCCGAGCGCGGCGGGGATCCGGTAGCCGGAAGTTCCTACGGCATCTGGACGGTGGATGTGCTGTCGGGTGAGTTGGCGCAGCTCACCGACGATGCGGAGGTGGAGGACTACGACCCGGCCTGGCACCCGGACGGCACCGTGCTGATGTTCGTCCGAGCCAAGGCGGGCGGCGGACGGACTCTGGCCTCTGTCCCGGCCGGGGGCGGGGATGTGTCGGTGGTACGTACGGTGGACGCGGGCACGCTGGTCGGTCCGGCGGTCGCCACGGACGGCCGGGTGGCCTACGTCCACGTGGGCGATTTCGCCGCGCCCTTCAATGCGGCGAGTTCCGTCCTCATGGTGGACGGCGAGGCCGTGACCGACGGTGAGGACGTCTCTCCGTTCCCGCCCTGCTGGACCCCGGACGGTGAGCTCTTCTATGTCGCCGACGGGCAGGTGAAGGTCCGGCGTCCGGGCACCGCACAGTCCGCGCCGGAACAGATCCCCTTCACGGCGTCACTGAGCCTCTCCCGGCCGGAGTACCGCCAAAAGCGCTACGACTTCGACTCGTTGGCCGACCGTGAGGTGCGGGGAATCCACCTCCCGGTGCTCTCTCCCGACGGGAAATCGGTTGCGTTCGCCGCACTCAACGCCCTGTGGGTGATGCCGATCGGAGATCGTCCCCGGAAGCTGGTGCAGGCGCACGCGTCCGCCTATGTGCAGATGCCGTCCTGGGCACCGGACGGAGAGAGCGTCCTGTTCTCCTGTGAAGGAGGCGCGGAGGGCAGCAGCCTGATCAGCGTCCACCGTCACTGGCTGGGCAGCGACCGCGCCGATGTGCTGGCAACCGGAGGCCGCCTGCACCCCGTGCTCTCCCCCGACGGCTCAAGACTCGCCTGCCACGACTCCACGGGCAACCTCCTCATCCGTGACCTGGCCACGGGAAGCGAGGAGACGCTCGTCGCGCCGCTCGGTGCCAACGGCCTGCCCGGTCCCCCGAGTTGGTCGCCCGACGGCAAGTACATCGCGTTCTGCGACCGCAACCAGCTCAACCCCCGGTTCCGCGAGGGATACAACGTCATCCGCGTCGTCGACACCGGTACCGGGCAGTGGACCGCCCATCAGCCCACACCGCACGCCTCCCTGTCCGACCGTGGTCACGGCGGCCCGGTATGGTCGCCGGACGGCTCGGCCATGGCGTTCATCATGGAGTCCGCCCTGTGGGTCATGCCGGTGCACCCCGACGGCGCACCCGCCGGTGATCCATCGCGCCTCACCGACGAGGCGGCCGACCACCCCTCCTGGTCGGGCGACTCCGGCAGCTTGCTCTACGAATCGAGCGGCCGGCTCAGGCTCATCGAACGCGACGGCACCGGCCGACGCACCATCCCCGTGCCGCTGCAGTACCGCCGCCGCCTGCCCGCCCGTTCCGACGTCACCAGAGTGCACGTCGGACGCCTGTGGGACGGGACCGGCGAGACGGTCCGTGAGGACGTCGACATCGTTGTCCGCGGCAACCGCATCGCTGCCGTCGAACCCCACCGCGCACGGGCAGCGGCGGGCGAGAAGCTGATCGACGCGTCCGGCTCCACCGTAATCCCGGGACTGTGGGACTCCCACATGCACCCGTGGCAGTACACGTACGGAGGTCGGCAGAACAGCCTCATGCTCGCCTACGGCATCACCAGCAGCGTCTCGCTCGGCGGTTTCGCCCACGAGGCGGTGCGTATCCGGGAGTCCGTGGCCGCGGGCAGCATGAACGGACCGCGCCTGTTCGCCACCGGGGAGCTGATCGACGGCAGTCGGGTCGCCTACAGCATGGGCAGGGCCCACCGGACCCAGGACGGCGTCAGGCGATCCCTGGAACGGGCGGTCGCGCTCGACTACGACTTCGTCAAGACCTACGTACGCGCACCCACCTGGATCATGCGGGAGGCCGTCCGAACCGCCCACGAGGAACTCGGGGTCCTCTCGGGAAGCCACTTCCTGTCACCAGGCGCAGCCGTCGGCCAGGACCTCACCAGTCATCTGCAGGCCACCGAGCGTTCCGAATACGGACACAGCCTCTCCCCGACCGGGCACGCCTACCAGGACGTCCACGAGATGTACCGGGGCGGCGAATTCAAGATCATTGTCACGCCGTTCATCGCTCTGGCGTTGCTCATGACGGACCCCTCACCGGCCAAGGACCCACGCGTCACCACACTCATGCCTCCTTGGGACACCGCTTTCGTCCAGGGAATCGCGGCGACCCCACTCAACGATGCCGCCACACGGGCCCTCGAGCAGGACGCGGCCGTCTTCCGGAAAATCGTCGCCGACGGCGGCACACTCGCCCTGGGCACCGATGCCCCTCTGACCCCCACCGGCCTCCAACTCCATCTCGGCCTCCGCGTCCTGCACCGCTCCGCCGGTCTGTCCGCCGCGGCAGCGCTGCGCACAGCCACTGCCATCCCCGCAGAACTGTTCGGAGTCGGTGACGACCTCGGAACCCTGGAACCAGGAAAGCTCGCCGACCTCGTGGCGATCGACGGCAACCCCTTCCAGGACTTCGATGATCTGATCCGTACCTCGTGGGTCATGCGCGACGGCGTTGTGCACCGCCAGGACGACCTGGTCGGCGCGTTCGCCACCAAGTCGGCTGAACAACGCACCGCAGACCACACCGACTGGCTCACCGTCAGCCGAGAGCTGCGCCGCGAACCCTGTTGTTCCCGGCACACCTTCGACGTCTAGGGCTGTCCGGCGGATCAGGTCGACCACTTGCCATTCGTCGCCCTCCCCCCCATAGCCTCACAACCCGTAAGCCAAACGATCGCAATCCAATGATTCAAGGAGTTCGTAATGGCGATAGCTCGGCCGGTGGCGCTCGTGACAGGGGCCTCATCGGGGATCGGCAAGGAGACGGCCCGCGCCTTCGTCGCGGCTGGTTACGAGGTGATCGGCACCGGCCGCAAGACCTCCGGACTCACCCCGCCCGCCGGTGTGACGTACCTCGATCTCGACGTGGCCAGTGACGACTCGGCCACCGCCGCGGTCGCAGAGGTGATCGACCGGTTCGGACGCATCGACGTCCTCGTCAACAACGCCGGTATGGGTTCAGCCGGCGCCGTCGAGGAGAACTCCCTCGCCCAGGCCCAGAGCATCTTCAACGTCAATGTCCTCGGCGTCATCCGTATGACCAAGGCCGTCCTGCCGCACATGCGTGCTCAGGGAAGCGGACGCATCATCAACCTCTCGTCCGTCCTCGGGATCACCCCCCAGCCCTTCATGGCCCTCTACGTCGCGACGAAGCACGCCATCGAGGGCTACTCCGAGTCGCTGGACCACGAGGTCCGCGAGCACGGCGTCCGGGTCCTCCTCGTCCAGCCCGCCCTCACCAGGACGGGCTTCGAGGCCAACGCCGCGCGGCCCGACACCCCGCTGCCTCTGTACGCGGAGCGGCGGCGCGTCTTCGACGAGAGCTTGGTGGCGGGGATAGAGAAGGGCGACGACCCCGCCGTCGTCGCCAAGGTGATCGTCGAGGCAGCCACCGACAAGAAGCCGAACCTGCGCTACACCGCCGGACCCGTGGCCTCACGCGTCAGCAAAGCCCGCCGCCTCGTCCCCGCCCGCGTCTTCGACCAGCAGATCCGCAAACTCAACCAGCTGCCCGGCTGACACCGACAGACTGGATCAAACCGGGCCAGGGCGCTGAGCGAAAGATCGAGTTCACCACCATGAGCGCCAAGTGGAAGAGAGCCCCCTTACGCGAAGGGAGAACACCTGCTGGTGGTCGTCATGGACCGCCCCGACGAGCCGGCCGACACCTTCCGCGCCGACGGGGCGGGCACGTCACGAACCCTGAAATCCGTGCGAAGCCGGATCGAGAAGGACCTGCCTGCGGCGGCAAAGACAGAGTGCCCCGCCTTCTGGCGCAACAGAGATGACAACGGCGGGCGGGGAGACAGCTGACGTTGGGGCGGCCTCACACCCCGCCCCGTCCGACGCAGGAGTTTCAGAACGACGCAAGAGCCTGCATGACCAGCACCGTCACCGTCCACAGCCGACCATGGCGGAGAAGAACCAGACGGCGCACCTGACCAGGTCTACAAGCAAACAAAGCCACCCGCGGCGCCGCGCGCCTTCTGCCGTCATGCCTGGGCAGGTGCGGGCCCGGGGCGAGCAGAAACCGCACCGGGCTCGTGCGCCGCCGTGCCCTGTACCTGTACCTGTACCTGTACGAGGCGATCCCCACCGGGCACCACCACGAACCGCGCAGTACGGGAATTGCGGGACGCCCTGGCCGCCTGACCAGCGTTCAGGGCGCGCCCTCGATGGTGACGGGGACCTCCAGCGGCACGGTCCATTCGCTGCCCTTGGACTTGGCGGTGATGCCCAGGCGTACCGGCGCGTTCGCGTAGTCACCTCAAGGCCCTGACCCTCCGCGGGTTCAAATCGTTCGCCTCGACCACCATGCTCCGGTTCGAGCCGGACATCACGTTTCGCGCGGTGCCGCCGATGACGACCTGGGCGCAGCCGGGGTGCTTGGTCGGCTTTGACATCTGCCGGCGTCTCGGCTTCGCCGACAACCTGTCCGAGGATCTCGCGGAGGGCGGCCTCAACCTCTTCCAGAAGCCTTGGGCGGCCCCGCCAGGGCCCCTGCCCAGGGCTGTGAGGCTGCTCGTCGGCGAGCGCCGCCTGGGTGAGGCGGAGTCCGGCGATCATGGCATCAAGCCGGCGTGAACATGCGTTCACGCCTGGCCCGATGACCGCTTTGTTGTAGTTACAATTCATTTCGTGCCTACTTTGAGGCGACAGCGACGCCGTCGTCCACACGGTGACCGATGGGACGCTGTCCGGCTGTCACCGGCGATCCTCACCATCCTCATCGGCGCGCTGGCGTTCGCGACACCGAGGGACATCGCCATCAGCCGCCTCCTGCCTGCCGCGCCCGCTCTGGCCGCCTCGATGTGGCCCGTGCTCCCCACGATCCTCCTGGGCGCGTTCTGCGCGCTGATCATGCTCGGCCTGAGCCTCGTCTACACCGACCTGGGGACTCCCTACACGGCGGCTGCAATCGCCGCCGTCACCCTGGCGGCGGCCTACGCGAGCCACGTCCGGCTCCGGCGGGAGGAGACCCTCCTCCAGATCCGACTCGTGGCCGACACTGCCCAGCAAGTCCTGCTGCGACCGTTGCCGAGCCGCCTCGGGGGCATCGAGATCGAATCGCTGTACGTCGCGGCCCAGGCCCAGGCCCGGATCGGCGGCGACTTCTACGAGGCGGCCGAGACACCTCACGGCGTCCGGCTGCTCCTGGGAGACGTACGGGGCAAGGGCCTCTCCGCAGTGGGGGCCGCCTCTGCGCTGATCAGCTGCTTCCGAGAGGCCGCGCACGACGAACCCGACCTGACGAGCGTCATCCAGCGCCTGGAGATCAGCATCGGCCGCCACAGCGCCGCCTACCCCTCCCAGGACCTCCCGGAGCGATTCGCCACCGCGCTGCTCGCCGAGATCCCGCGCGGCGGCGGCCACGTCAGGCTCCTCAACTGCGGGCACCCCCCGCCGCTGCTCGTGCACCAAGGCGAGATGCACGTCCTGGAGCCCAGCGAACCCTCGCCGCCTCTCAACCTCGCGGCACTCGTCAAAGACAACTACCGCACCGACACCGTGCCCTTCGCCCCGGGCGACCAGCTCCTGCTCTACACCGACGGCGTGACGGAGACCCGGGATCACGCCGGCGAGTTCTTCCCACTGCAGGACTGGATGCGACAGCAGAACCCGCTGTCACCCCACGGACTGCTCGACCGACTTCACCAGGACCTGCTCCGCTTCAGCGGCGGAAGGCTGGACGACGACATCGCGGCCCTCTCCGTGCGATACCCGAAGTCCCACCCCCTTGAGACGGGCAGCAGCACCTGATCTCACCCGGCTGGTCTCATGAGCGAGAGCGGGGTTCTGGCACAGATCTTGGGGAGCCGTCGCGGAGGTATACCTCGATGTCCGACAGGAAGCCGGGAGGTCCCCGACGAGCGCGTGGGCCCGCGTCGGCGCCGCCGACGTCGAGGCCGCCCGCGCCTGCACGGCGCCGAAGTCCAGCGCCCCGTCGCGCCAGATCACCAGCTCCCCGTCTATGCGGGCTATCACCCCTGTCTCGTCAACAGCCCCTGTCTGTCAGCGGATCATCGGCGTGAGTGGTTTCGAGGCGGTGTGCAAGGTGGAGCAGATCCGCCAGGTGCAGCACCCGTTCGTTGAATCCTGGGAGGGGGACATGGAGCGGCTGGGTCCAGCGGGCGGGGATTGCATCCAATCCGTAGTACGCCCCCGCGAGGCCTCCGGCCACCGCGGTGGCTTCGTACATCTCCGGGGACAGCGATTGTCGACGCGTTCGTGAGTCAGTCGGTGACGCGCGGGGCCGGGGCGAAGACGAACAGCGCCGGCGGGAAGGGCCGGTCCATGGACGGCCCGGCGTAGGTCTCCTGCCAGCGGCTGTGCGGGGCCAGGGCGGCGTTGGCCCGCCCGCTCGCGGGCGCGTTGCGGTAGGCGTGGTAGCGCTCCAGCTTGGCCACCACAACACGATTACGACGGTCAGCTTCTCGTCGTTCCGGCTTCGGACGTGCGTACGCCGCCGCAACCGCACGACGATGGACAGGTCGGGACGGGACGGCGGCGGCTGGCCTTGTATCAGCATGTCTGAATGTCGGCAGGCTAGAAGAGGCCGACGTACATGAACTGTGTGACGTTCGCAAGGATGTCGCGCAGCCACGGGCTGCGAACAGCCGACAGCCGGACCAGGGTGTGCTGGAACACCTCCCGGTCCACCCGGAACAGGTACCGGGGGCGCGGCGCGGGCGGGTCGTCGCGGAGGACGCCGTCAGGCATGACTCCCGACGCGGGGACGGGCAGATGCGGCTGGGAGAAGGCCAACCACAGCCACACCCCGAACGGCAGCGGCACCGGGTAGGCCGAGGCGACCGGGTCCACCGGGGCCCAGGTCTCCCCTGTCCGCGGATGGACCGGTACGAGGAGGATGTCGGCGTCCCTCTCGGGGGCGGGCAGCCCTGGTCCCGCCAGGACGGCGCCGCGCGCCGGTGGACCCGCGGGCAGCAGGGCGTCGAGGGCGCGTTGGAACATTTCCGTGATCAGGCCACCCGGAACGGTCACCGGTCGGCCCTCCGAGGCCACGAGCAGGTGGGCGAGCGCCCGGCCGGCTGCCGCCTCCCACTGCGGGCTCCATGACCACCACTGGTTCGGCCCCGACGGCGATCCCCACCTGGTGATCGGCTCGAACGGGGGCGTGCCCTTCGCCTCTGCCGTCAGCTCCGCCCAGGAGAGCGGTGCAGCGCCGACGGCGTCGACGCGGCGGCGACGCACGGCATTCGGGGCGAGCCACACCGCCTGCCAGAGCGAGCAGTCGTCGATCCTGCTCGCCACGGGCAGGCCGCACGCCTCGCAGGCCATGTTGGGGCCGTCGGCCCCGTCGAGACCGCAGCAGTAGCCGCCGCCCTTCTCCGGGATCAGCACGGTGCCGCGTGTGTCTCCGGGTGCGATGACGACCGCGCCGGGCTCGGCGTCGGACAGAGCGAAGACCGGCGCATGGATGCCGCGGGCCGCCGCCTCGTCCGGGTCGATTTCCTCCCACCTCCGCCACGGCGGCCCCCAGGGCTCCGGTTCCACGGCGTACGTGCCCGACTCCATGAGCACCGGGAGCTGTAGCCCGTTCCCGTACTTCTGATGGGCGTGGACCGGCAGGGCGACCTGGAACAGCGGAGCGGTCAGCCTGGCGCCACACCCCGCACATACGAAAACGAACAAATGTCCTCCACCTTGGGAAACAGTGGAATCGTCGCAGCACAGCGGCAGTCGGCCAACACGTTTTCCGACCGCCGCGAGTCCAGAGCGCCTTCCGACCGCCGCGAGTCCGGAGCGCCGTCGCTGCATGGAGCGACATCCAGCGCGAACGAGTACCGGAGATCGGCCACCCCGGCAGTGAGCGGCGGAAACGTCACGGCGACGTTCGAGGCTTGCAGATGCCCGCCCCGCTGGACCTGGGCCAGCCGCCTTCGACCGGCCGGTCGACATCATCGGGGAGAAGCTTCGCGGGGGCCTGCGGCTTCGGCAACCAGGCGGACTCGTCAGGCAGGCGCGGAATCAGGTGGCGGGGCGGGAGTGCACGCTGACGGCATAGCCGCAGCCTTGGTAGTAGGGATCGCCGCTCCAGGTCGCGTAGCGTTGCCGCAGGGTCAGTCCGGCCTGGGCGCACCAGTGGTCGAACTCCGTGAGGGTCAAAGGCGGTTCGGACAGCGGCAGGTGTGCCGCGTCCAGTCCCATACCCGTGACCAGCAGCCCGCCGGGACGCAGCACGGCGGCCAGTTGCCGGACGACGGCTGCTTCGGTGCCGGGGGCCAGCAGAGGGATGACGTTTCCGGCGGCGAGTGCCAGGTCGAAGCCCGGGTTCAGGCCGAGCGTGTCCAGGCGGGCCAGGTCGCCGAGAAGCCACTCCTGTGTGGGGGCGTTGCGGCGGGCGACGGCGAGCATCGAGGGGTCGACGTCCACGCCGGTGCACTGGTGGCCCAGTTCGGCGAGCCGGATCGCGATCCGACCGGTGCCGCAGCCGGCGTCGAGTAGCCGGGCGGCGGGCTCCAGCAGCGCGGCGCAGAAGGCCGCCTCGCCGTGGATGTCGTGACCGGATGCGGCGAGCCGCGCGAAACGCCGGGCGTATTCCTCTCCGCCTTGTCCGCCGGTCAGTTCCGCCCAACGGTCGCGTTGCCCGGTCATATGCGACGTGCCTTCCGGTCAGTCTCGCCCAGCAGGGGCGAGGGCGGTGCCATCGCATTTTACGCTCGTCCGAACAGGCCCGCGCACTCGCCGCCCCCGCGCCGACGAGCGTGGGCATCGGAATGCGCGGGCGCCAGTCCGTGTCACGGCCCGCTCGGCCTTCCATGAGGCTCCGGTCCTAGGTCGCAGGGCGGTAGGCAAGATGCGCGGGGCACCACAGGATTGGCGATGTGACAGCTCGTAGCTTCGATGTGGACAGGTTCCTGCGGCAGCCGCTCACCGCTCGCATTGCCACCAATGGGCCAACGGTGCGCCCGGTCTGGTTTCTGTGGGAGGACGGCGCATTCTGGGTACTGACGGGCCCGTGGGCCCGCCTGTTCGACCGCGTGAAGAACGACCCGAACGTCGCGCTCGTGGTCGACGAGTGCGATCTCGTGACGGGACGTGTGCAACAGGTCATCGCCCGGGGGAAGGCCGAGCTCGTACCGTTCGACGTGCCGAGAGGCCGACGTAAGCTCACCCGCTATCTGGGAGCGGACGAGGCTCTGTGGGATGCGCGGTTCGTGGGCTATCTGTACGACGACCCGAGCGATCGGGGCACGAGGTGGCTGCGTCTGACGCCCACCTCGCTCACGGTCCAGGACCTCAGCTACTCCCCCGCTCCATCCCTGGATTGACGGTCGGGCGAAGGGCGCCGACGGCAGTGTTCTCGGCCTCGCGGCACGGGCGGGAGGCCGGACCGGACCCCGGGTGATCTGCGTCGTGCCGCGGCGAGGATACTGGTATGCGCACGTGTGCCCCCTGCCTCCCCGATGGACTCATGCCGACTTCCCCCTCAGCCCGTCCCACGACTCCTCCCACGGTGTGGCCGGCTCGCGGCCGCCACGTCGGACCCGACGCGGAAGACGTACTCCGTCGCACCCTGCGGCAGCTCAAGGAAAGCCAGGTCATCGACGACTTCCTGGAGTTGCCCGACGCCGGGGGCGACTCACCGGAGCGGGTCTTCGAGGCCCGTTGGCGGGTTCCCGACGAGGTGACCGTACGCGCCCGGCTGAGCCTCGCGCCCGACCTGGGCGCCGGACGGGAGTGGACCCTGCTCGCGGAGGCGGAACAGCCGTGGGACCCGGCATGGCCGTCCCCCGTCACCCGGTTCTGGCCGGAGTACGGCGACTGGGACCACGACGCCGCCACAGGCGTGTCACTGAGCAGGATCAACACCCTGCCCGATGACGACAAGGACATACGGCGCCTGCTCAGGGGCTCCGGGCACGGCGGCTGGTGTGTCCACGTCGTCGTCCACGAGGCGATGACGACGGACGAGCGCGGTCGGCTGCCCCTGACACGATGGCTGCCGCCGGGCCTGCGTCACCGCGTCGTGGAACACCGGGCCGCGCCTCATCAGCTGCGGGTCGTGAACTGGGCGCTGCGGGAGTTCGACGTGGAGGTGCCGCGTGGCGGTGCTGCGGTGCTGCCCGGCGCCCCGGCCCCGTCCGGCTACGACGCCGAGGACTTCACCGTACGCACGGTGTTCCTGGACGGTTCGGAGCCGGCCGACCTCGTCGCGGCGGTGACGCGGTTCGCCGCCCTGGCACGGCCGCTGCCGGACGGTGCCGACGAAGCCCTGACCTCGCTGCGCAAGGACTGGCACCTCCTGACTGTCGAGGAGGACCTCGCCCGGGAACGGCAGCGGGTGGCCGTGTACGCCGAGGCCCTGAAGGCCATGACGGAGTCCCGGGATCTGTACCGGGAGGCGACCGAGCGCGCCCACGAGGCCCTCGCCGCCTACCGCGAGGCCGCCGAGGCCGCTCCCGCCGCGCAGCAGCCGTCCGGGGCGCCGACGACGTCCGCGTTCCAGCAGCTGACACGCACGCTGGAGCGCCTCAAGGACAGCGCCAAGACCCTGCGCCCCGCCGCCGCGAAGGCCCAGGGCGAGAAGGACACGGAAACCGGGCCGAGTAGCTCTGAGCACTAGCGTGCCTGTGCCGGGGACCGCTGGGAGTCGATCCCGACCATACGCAGAGTCGTGTGCCCGGATCGGCTAGGAGGCCTCAGACCTCAGACCGAGGGTGCGTGCCAGGCTCCGAGCACGGCCTCCAGTTGACCCAGCGGATCCTCGCCCACGAAGCGCAGGACGACCGTGTCCGCGCCGGCCGCCGCGAGTTCGCGGATGCCGTCGGCGGCTCGGGTGGCGTCGCCGGACACGGTGAAGACCTCTTCCTGGGGGCGGCCCAGCCAGGCGCCGTGCCCCTCGGTGTGGGGGTGGAGGGTGCGGGCCACCTCTTCGGGGTCGTCGCCGACGCACGCGAAGGCGAAGACGGTCAGGGTGTGGTCGCCGGTGGCGCCCTTGGCGGTCAGCTCGCGGATGTGTTCCAGATCGCGCGGACCGTGGCCCTCGGCGACCAGCGTGCCGTCGGCGACCCGGCCGGACAGTTCGAGGGAGCGGGGACGCACCACGCCCGCGACGACCGGCGGGACCTCGGCCGGAGGATGCACCAACTTGACTCCGTCCAGCTGTACTTCGCGCCCCGTCACGGTGACTCTCTCACCGCGCAGCAGCGCGCGCACGGAAGTGATCGTCTCCTCCAGCAGGGCCAGCGGGGAGCGGGGTGCGACGCCGACCTGGGCCATCCACTCCCGCACGCCGTGCCCGATGCCGGCCACCAGCCGGCCGGGGAACACCCGGGCCAGCGTGGCCAGTTCCATCGCCAGCAACGCGGGGCTGCGTAGTGGGGCCGGGGCGATGCCGATGCCCACCCGCAGGCGGTGTGTCGCGCCCAGGGCCACGGCCGCCGCAGACACGCCGCCGTTCCAGCCGAGGTCCTCCACCACCCACAGGTCGTTCACGCCGAGCGCCTCGGCCCGTCGCGCGAAGTCGGGCAGCCCTTCCGGGTCCCAGTCGCGGTCGTGCATCACACCGATCCGTACGTTTGTCATGCGGGGGAACCTACGCGGCGGACAACGAGCGGATCAACGACATATTCGGCCTGGCGTACGCCGACCAGGTGCCCGACGATGACGCGAACCTCGGGCACACGTTCAGCGGCAGCGGCCAAAAACGAACGGGCCCCGGGATGCGAGCGTTGTCGAGACGGGACCTCACCATGATGGATGCCGCATGCCGTGCATCGTCACCGCTCTTCGCCTCTCCCCCCACGGGCCTGGGGCCCCGCCGACGACGCAAAGCTCGTCACCGCCGCCCAACTACGCGACGTCAGCGAATGGTTGACGCAAACGGGGGCACTGGCGGCCGGGCGACCTGGAGATCCTGATCGGCCCGGGCGACGGCCGATGGACGCTGCTACGACGTCACCTGCCTCAGCTATTTCCCCGACTTCCCCTACTCCCCACCGTCGATCCGGCCACCCCAACCGCCCCGGTCGGCGTCCTTCCGCGGCCCTCAACGAGTGTGACGTGCATCACGTCGGATCGTGTCACGTCTCGGCGGTCCGCGGTGTCCTGAGGGCATGACTGAACACAGCAACGACCCCAGCAAGGTCGTGGTCATCGGCGGTGGTTACGCCGGAACCCTCGCGGCCAACCGTCTGCGGATGCGCGCCGACGTCGACATCACTTTGATCAATCCCCGACCGAAATTCGTCGAACGCATCCGGCTGCACCAGTTCGTGGCCCGTACCGGCGACGCCACGATCGACTACGGCACGCTGCTCGGACAGGGCATCGAGCTGCTCGTCGACAGCGCCACGCGCATCGACTCCGCCGCCCGCACCGTGCAGCTGGCGTCGGGCCGCACCCTGGACTACGACTACGTCATCTACGCGGTCGGCAGCACCGCGGCGACACTGTCATCGGTACCCGGTGCGGTCGAATTCGCCCTCCCCCTCGCTGAATTCGAGTCCGCTCAGCGGCTGCGCGCCAGGCTGGAGGAGTTGCCCCTCGATGCTCCGGTCACCGTGGTAGGCGGCGGGTTGACCGGCATCGAGACGGCCGCCGAACTGGCCGAGCAGGGACGCATGGTCACACTGGTGTGTGGCCGGACCCTGGCACCCTCCCTCAGCGCGCCGGCGCGCCGATACGTCGCCAAGTGGCTGACCCGGCACGGCGTCACCGTGCTGGAGGCAGACGTGGTGAGCGAGGTCCGGCCGGATGCGGTCGCCCTAGCCAACGGTCCTGGCGAAGGTTCTGCCGAGGGCGCGGTGCGTCGGAGCGCACTGACCATCTGGGCGGCAGGTTTCGGCGTGGCGGAACTGGCCGCGGCGAGCGGGCTGCGCACCGACACGCTCGGCCGGCTACTCACCGACGAGACGCTGACCAGCGTCGACAACGACCGTATCGTCGCGGCCGGCGACGCCGCAGCACCGTCGGGCCGGCCGCTGCGGATGAGCGGCTTCGCCGCCGGGCCGCTCGGCGCACGGGCGGCCGACACAGTGCTGAGCCGCATCGCGGGGACCGAACCGGCGGTGATCGACCTGGCCTTCACGGGGGCGTGCGTCAGCCTCGGCCGAGGCGCCGCCGTCCGACAGCTCGCCCGCAAGGACGACACCGCGGTGAACGTCTACGTCAGCGGCCGCCTGGGCGCGGCGATCAAGGAGGTGACCTGCAGGTTCGTGGTGTCGAAGAGGATCCGCCGCGAGGCCCGCAAACCGGGTTCCATGGGCTGGCCCAAGGGCGGCCCGCGCCCCGAGCAACCGTCGACCTCCGCTTCACAGGAGGTCACCTCCCCGTGAGCACCGAAGAGCACGCCGAACGGTTCACCCTGTTACGGCCGCTGCTGTTCACGATCGTCTACGAGATACTCGGCTCGGCAACCGAGGCCGACGACGTGCTGCAGGACGGCTACCTACGGTGGGCCGACGTCGACCTCGCGGCGGTGCGGGACACCAAGTCATACCTGGCACAGTTGGTGACCCGTCAGGCGCTCAACGCGCTGCGGGCGAGTGCGCGCCGTCGCGAGGACTACATCGGCCCGTGGCTGCCCGAACCGCTGCTGCTCGACGAGAGAGACGCGTCGGCCGATGTGGTGCTCGCCGAGTCGGTGTCGATGGCGATGCTCGTGCTGCTCGAAACACTCACCCCCGATGAGCGTGCGGTGTTCGTGCTGCGCGAGGTGTTCGGCTTCGACCACGGCGAGATCGCCGGGGCGGTGGGCAAGTCCGTGGTGACGGTGCGCCAGGTGGCGCACCGCGCCCGCGAGCACGTGCGAGCGCGGCGTAAGCGCTTCGAGCCGTTCGACGCGGCGAAGACCGCGCGGATCACCGAGCGGTTCATATCCGCGGCGGCAACCGGTGACCTGCACGGGCTGCTCTCGATGCTCGCACCGGACGCCACCTGGACCGCGGACAGCGGCGGCAAGACCACCGCGGCGCGGCGTCCGGTGGTGGGGGCGGAGAAGGTGGCCGCGGTCCTCATGAGCATCTTCCGCAGGGGACAGCCGGCGGACCTGCGGATCGAGGTGACCAACTGCAACAACACGCCCGCGGTGGTGGTCCACAGCGGCGACCATCCCGTAGGCGTCTTCCTGGTCGAGATCATCGACGGGATGATCACCAGCATCTACGCCGTCCGCAACCCGGACAAGCTCGTCGCGGTGGCGGTTCCGCGTCGGATCAGCCGGTGAGGAGATGAGGACGTACGGAATCGTCGGAACGTACGGCGGAATCATTGGAACGTACGGAATCGTCGTCGACAGGTTTCCGTCGGCTCCGTCACGGACGCCGCCTCTCACTCCTCAACTGGTTCCGATCTTGACCGAAGGGGCGAAGCTCATGTCGGCTGGGTCAGGCGGTTGAGGCGATCGCGGTGGGCGGGGGTCAGGTGGAGGTGTTCCGCGGCGAAGTTCTCCTCCAGGTGATCGATCCGGGCGGTGCCCGGGATGGGGAGGATGACCGGTGAGTGGCCGAGGAGCCAGGCGAGCGCTACTTGCGTGGGGGTGGCGTCGACCTCGACCGCCACGGCGGCGACCTCTGCCCTCTCCCCCGAGTCCCCCCAGGCGACGGGGCGCCACGGCAGGAAGGCGATCCCTGCCGCTTCGCAGGC
Source organism: Streptomyces sp. NBC_01314 (assembly GCF_041435215.1). Taxonomy (NCBI): domain Bacteria; kingdom Bacillati; phylum Actinomycetota; class Actinomycetes; order Kitasatosporales; family Streptomycetaceae; genus Streptomyces; species Streptomyces sp. NBC_01314. Next base: position 722,858 of record NZ_CP108394.1, read on the forward strand.
CATGAGGACAGGCTCGTGCTCGCGGTCGAGCAGGTTGTAGCGGTTCTGCACACTTGCGATGTCGACGACTTCCCGTGCCTCCGCGAGCTCTTCGACGGTGACCTCGGACAGCCCGACGTGGCCGATCTTGCCCTCGGTCCGCAGGTCCCGCAGCGTGCCGAGCTGGTCGGCGAGCGGCGTCTGCGGATCGATACGGTGCAGCTGAAGCAGTTCGATCCGCTCGACGCGCAGTCGGCGCAGAGCCTGATCGACCTGCTCCCGCAGTACAGCCGGCCGTCCGTCGAGCTTCCACTCGTCTGCCGGGCCCGATCGGGCAATGCCGACCTTGGTGGTGAGCAACAGCCCATCGGGGTAGGGGTGCAGTGCCTCGGCCAGGAGTTCCTCGTTGGCTCCCCAGCCGTAGAGATACGCGGTGTCGATCAGAGTCACGCCCAGCTCGACGGCCCGCCGGGCGACCGTGAGAGACGTCTCGCGGGCAGGGCCCGGCTCCGTCGGCAGGTGCATGCCCCCGAACCCGAGACGCCGTACTTCCAGTTCCCCACCGATACGAAACACACTCGATGTCACGTGCTGTCTTCTCCCCCTCGGTCAAAGGGGCAAGGCTAACAGCGCAGTTGGCCGCGGCGCCGGTCGCCGTCGAAGATCGGCCGGCCTACCTGATCGAAGCGGCCGGACCCGGGATGCGCGTACGAGGCCGGCGTGGAGCGTCACCGCGGAAACCGTCTCGACCGTCCGCGCCGACGTCCCGAGTGTCCGTGCGGCGCCCCCTGCGGGGCGTCAGCCGCCGGCCAGGTAGACCTTTCGCAGGGGTGAGCGGACCTCCCACTCGGTTCGCTCACCCGCGTGCAGGCGGACGACGGCGCCGGGGGTCAGCTCGATGCTTTCGCCGGTCTCGAAGCGCAGGGTCGCGTCTCCCTCCAGCACGACGAAGACCTCGTCGGCCTCGACATCGCGGACCGTGCCGGCCGTCAGCGTCCACAGTCCGAGTTCCGTGCCGCCGAACTCACCGAGAGTCTTCGCCGCCGCCACTGGGCTTCCGGCGAGAACGTCGTGCTCGTCCAGTGGCAGCGGGGCGAGCACGACCTCGTGTGCGTTGACGCAACGGTCCATCACGACTCCATCCCTTGGGTTCCACATCTGTCGGCCACATTCGATCACGAGGTCCGCAACCAGGACCCAGGCGCAGAGCAGCACTTGTTCGTCTCGGGCGATACGAGGGGGTCGACGAGGCATACGGAGCGGCCATGCACTGTGGCCGCGCATGTGCCTGCCGCACGCCGCGGCTCGGCAACTGGCGGACGGCGGGAAGACGGTCCGTGTTCGGTGGTCGAGGACGACGGATGGCTGCAGTTCGTCCGGGACGGCGTACGAGCCGCCGTGGACGCCGGCCTGATCCGCGAGTCGGACGACATCGACTTCGTGGCCCAGAGGGCTTGCGTCGGCGCCGTCGCGCCGACCTGGCCGGCGGGCTCCCCGACTGCCCGGAGATCTCCCACTGACCGCCGGCCGCGCCGATAGCCTGGGCTCGCACCATGGCTTGGGGGCACCCCGGGCCTGTGCCCAAGCCGTTCGACGAAGGGAGCGTCCCGCTTTGACGGATACGCACAAGGAAGAAGTCCTGGCCCGCATAGCCAAGGGGCTCGTCTACACCGAGTCGGAAGCGGCCTTTCAGGCCCCTCGGCGCCGCACAGAGCAGATCTTCGAGTACAACCACACACCACCGGGCGAAACGGACAAGCGTCGCTCGCTCCTCGTGTCGATCTTCGGCTCGGTCGGTGAACGCACGGTGCTGCTGCCGCCGTTCCACGCCGGCTTCGGCAGCAACGTGCACATCGGCGACGACTTCTTCGGGAACGTGAACCTGACGTTCGTCGACGACGTGGACATCCGCATAGGCAACGATGTCATGATCGCTCCCAGCGTGACACTGACCACGACGGGTCACCCGGTGCATCCCTCCCGACGCGCTGACTTCGGGCGTTTCTCCGAACCGATCGTCATCGAGGACAAGGTGTGGATCGGCAGCAACGCGGTGGTGCTGCCCGGCGTCCGGATCGGCTACGGGTCGGTCATCGGCGCCGGCAGCGTCGTCAGCCACAGCATTCCCCCGATGACCGTCGCGCTCGGAACACCCTGCCGCGTGGTCCGGCCCATCACGGACGAAGACCTCACCACACGTACCGCCGGGCATTAGGGATTTTCGTTCGGCTCAGCGCGCGGACCAGCCGACCACAGGGCACGCGGGCTCATGGACCGCTTCGCTCCGGACGATGCGCAGGCAGCGGAGCTGTCGCGCACCTTCGGATGCGTGCGCAAGGTCTACAACCTGGCCCTCGAAACCCGGACCGCCGCGTGGTACCCACGCCAGGAGCGGAGCGGGTCAACTGCAACGCGACGATGCCGATCACGATCACTGTCGGAGCAAGGTTCCCATGGGCCGAACGGCCCCCGGACAACGCCCGGTTGCCGGGGTGCGTGTCTCGGCCCCTGCGGGCGTATCCGAGTACTCGTGGGCGGGGACGCTGGTCGGCGCGGGTTGGCTCGTGGGTGCCTCGTTCACGGGGCCTGGCTTCATCGGGCCTGGCTTCATCGGGGCTTGTCCTGGGCGGGCCCGTACCGGGAAGATCGTCGATCATGCGTCTCGACGAACTCAACGTTGGTGAGCGTCAGTTGTGGGAATCCTTCGCCCGGGGCGGCGCTGTCGATGTCCGCGACGCCCCGCAACCGGGGGAACCCGCGGTGCGGGCCGAGGTCATCGCAGCGCTGCTGCTGGGGGCCGGGGCAGACCCCGCTCCGGGTGACCGCCCGGCACTGCGCCTGACCGGCGCCCGCATCACGGGCAGGCTGGATCTGCAGTTCGCCGAGATCCCCGTACCGGTCGTCCTGGACGAATGCCACTTCGACGAAGTGCCTCTGCTCCGGGGCGCCAGGATCCGCGAGCTGGCCCTCACCGAATGCGCCCTGCCAGGTCTGGCCGCCGACACAGCACAGATGTGCTGCCGGACGGCATCCGGTTCTGGCCGGCGGCCCAGGACGTCAGGAGGCGCAAGCCGTGTCACGGCGCAGTCCAGGGTCGCTCGATATCACCGACCCGTGAGGAGAAGGGTTTTCTCCCCTGCCTCATGTCGGATGCGTGCGCCCGCCCGTACGGCCGTACCCGCGCGCTACCCGCGCGCCTCGTAGCGCTGCCACTCGTGTCCGCCGTCACGCGAAGTCCACAGCCCCTCGCCCTTCACCAGGTCGTACGTCGCCGTCGTCGCGTCCGCGATGCCGTAGAGCGTCGTGCCGTCGACGGTGAACGATGTGAAGGTCACCGGTGTCTTCAGTTCCTGGAAGGCGCTGTTGGTGCGGTCGTCGGCGAGCCAGTAGCGGCCGCCTTCCTCGCCGACGAGCAGCCTCCCGTCCGCGAGCACCTCCAGGACCAGCAACTCCTGGCCACGCTTCAGCTCCTTCCAGGGAATGCCGTCGGCGAGGACCGTTCGCCAGTGTTCGCCGTCGTCCGTCGTCACGAACAGGCCGCGCACGCCCTCGTCCGTGGTGAGGGCCAGCGCCGCGGTACCACCCCGCGCGGCGAGGCCGTCCCCCGCGTAGGGCTGCGGGACGGCCTTGGAGCCCAGGGTTCGACCGTCGCGCTGCCATACGACCCGGTGGGGGGCGTCGGTCAGGGACTGCTCCAGGCTCCAGATCGTGCCCTGTTCGTCGACGGCGAAGCTGATGGCGTCGTCCGGCACGTCGGCCGGGGGCGCCACGGTCCGCGTGGCGGGGCGGTAGACGAGGGTCGGCTCCAGCTGGGCGAGGAGGATGTCGCCGGGGCGGGTGCGCAACGGGTTCTCGGTGACGACGACCTTGTGCCGCTTGCCCTGCACGTCGAGGGCGTACGCTCCCTCGCTCCCCTCCCCCGGCGGCACGCGCACGAAGCCGCCGCGCACCCCCTTGAACCCGATCCGCGCCGCCTCCGCGTTCGTGTGTTCCGCGTGCTCGGCGACCGTACGGCCGTCGCGGCCGACGATGCGCCAGGCGGTGGCGGCCGGCCCCTCGTCGTCCTCGACATTGCCGAGGTCGTACGTCAGCAGCAGCGAGCCGTCGCCCGCGCGGACCACGCCGGTCGGTGCGCCGGCCGCTTCGACGACGTCGGCGGGACGCGGATGCGGGTCCTCGATGACCCGCTTGTACCGCGCCTCCCGGCTCCCCGAGCCCCCTTCGCCGGAGTCACTCTCGCCGGAGCCACCGGAGCCACCGGGGCCCCCGGAGCCCCCGGGGCCGCAGGCGCTCAACGCCACCGCCGCACCCACCACGGCCACCAACTCGACCGCCCGCCACCCGCGTTCCTTCAACCACGCCATGGCCACATCCTCCCATCAGGTGGCAGTCGCCCTGGCAGGAGCAGGTGTCTCTCCCACGGATACCGACGGAGCGCGCGCGGAACGGTGAAGCTCTCGATCTTGGGCACCCGGTGTGTCTCACGGCCCACACGGTGGCCGGCGCTGTCGAACGGCGTCCTGCCTGGGTGTTCGTCCTGGTTGTTGTGGGTGTCGCGGGCTTCCTGGGCCTGCGGCGCCGACTGCACGTCGCAAGAGCGGCACGCCGGGCCGCGGCGGCGCTCGACGAGGCGGCACGGGAAGCGGCCGTCGTGGGAGGAGCCGGGGACCTGGGCACCGACGTGGTGGCCGTGGCCCCTGACGGCCGGCGGATCGTCGTCCAGTGCAAGCATTACAGCGACCCCCACCGGGTCGGCTCCCAGGATCTGCAGCGCTTCGGCGGCACCTGCTTCACCGTCCACGAGGCCGACGTCGCCGGTCTGGTCTGGTCTGGTCTGGTCACCACCACCGACTTCACCGCGCCGGCGCTGGAGTACGCCGACCGGTGCGGGATCGTATGCGTGGACCGGGAGGCCCTCTGAACCGCCCCGTTTCGAATGGAGACTCGATTTCATGAAAGGATCGAGTCATGGCACGACCTTCCCGTTACCCGCTTGAGCTCCGCCGCCGTGCGGTGCGCATGGTCGCCGAGGTGCGCGACGACTACCCCAACGAGACGGCCGCTCTGCAGGCGGTCACGGACAAGCTCGGCATCGGCTCCCGGGAGACGCTGCGGAACTGGCTGAAGCAGCACGAGATCGATGCGGGGGTGCGTCCGGGGGCGACAACGGAGGAATCTGCCCAGCTCAGAGCGTTGAAGAAGGAGAACGCCGAGCTGAAGCGGGCGAACGAAATCCTGAAGGCGGCGGCGAGTTTCTTCGCGGCCGAGCTCGACCGGCCACACACACGCTCGTAGCGTTCATCGACGAGCACCGGGACCGCTTCGGCGGCGTCGAGCCGATCTGCAGAACCCTCACCGGGCACGACTGCAAGATCACCCCTTCTACCTACTACGCCCAGAAGAAACGCCTGGCCGTCCCGTCCACCCGTTTCGTGCGGGACGCCGAACTCAGGGAACTGATCCGCCAGGTCCACACCACCAACTACCGCGTCTACGGGGCAAGGAAGATCTGGCGGGAGCTGAACCGGCAGGGACATGCAGTGGCCCGCTGCACCGTCGAACGGCTGATGCGCGAGATGGGCATCAGCGGCGCCGTCCGCGGCAAGAGGGTCATCACCACGATCCCGGACCAGCAGGCCGATCGGGCACCGGACCGAGTGGACCGTGACTTCGTCGCCGCCGCACCGAACCGCTGCTGGGTCGCGGATTTCACGCACGTGGCGACCTGGGCCGGCGTCGTCTACGTCGCCTTCGTCGTGGACACCTTCTCCCGCCGGATCGTCGGCTGGTCCGCCGCGACGTCGAAGGAGACCCAGCTGGTCCTGGACGCTCTGGAGATGGCACTGTGGCAACGCAACCGCGATGAACGCCCCCATGTTCGGGGCGAGTTGATACATCACAGCGACGCGGGCAGCCAGTACACCAGTTTCAAGCTGGCCGAACACCTGGATGCGGCCGGCATCGCCGCCTCGATCGGCTCTGTCGGCGACGCATACGACAACGCCCTGATGGAGAGCACGATCGGCCTGTTCAAAACCGAGTTGATCAAGCCTCAACGGCCCTGGAAGACCCTCTCCGAGGTCGAGTTGGCCACCGCCGAGTGGATCGACTGGTACTGCCACCGGCGCCTGCACGGTGAGATAGGCCACGTGCCACCCGTCGAGTACGAGACCAACTACTACACGGAACTCACAAAACCCCAGGTCACAACCACAATCTGAGATCTCTACCGAACCCGGGGCGGTTCACTCCGGGCCTGGACGGACAGCACCGGTCCCCTGCCCTGGGAGGCCGTGCCGGGAGACGCGCGGCGAGTGCACCGGCGATCCGCCCCAGAACCACTTCGGCCCCGTCCGCCTGAACGGCCGTGACGGGCAGCTCACTTCGGCGAGGCAGGGCCGTCAGCGGTTGAGGTAGAAGCGGATCGTGGTGCTGTCCTGCGCGGTGTGGAGGCGGACGAGGTCGGCGATGTAGTGGACGAGCATCAGACCGCGCCCGCCCAACTGGTCGCGGGCCGGTGGCCGACGGCCTGCCAGCGGATCGGTCAGCCGGCCGCGGTCGTGGACCTCGCAGACGATCTGCTCACCCTCGGCCCAGATCCGCAGTGTCCCCGATCCACCGCCGTGCACCACGCTGTTGGTGGTCAGCTCCGCCACCGCCAGCGTCAGATCCTGCAACGCGTCATCGGCGAGGCCCAGCCGCTTGGCTTCCCCGACTGCGAAAGTGCGGGCCCGCGGGAGTGCTTCCGCTTCGAACGACAGAGACGCGGCTCCGGGCGGATAGGTGAGCGGCTGGTTGTAGCGGGTGACGATCCGCTCGGGATCGTAGGAGTCGCTGGTCAGTTCGGCGCCGGTGTCGATGACGACGGGATGGGTGGCCCAGGCGTCGGCGAGCACCTCCGGCTCCAGGCCGTCCGCGTCGTACGGGCACAGGATCGTCACCTCACGGCCCTGGAAGGCCGTGTTGATGAGAGCCTCGTGCTGGACGCACGCCGGGTACTCCACGGCCGAGCGGCCGGCCCAGATCGGTTCGCCGATGATCCTCACCCGGCCGGCCGGGTGGGCGTCGGCGAAGGCTCGCAGTACACCGGGGATGATCCGCCCCGGGTTGCGGCCCGCTCGGGTCATGTCGAGGAAGGTGACCTCGGCGGCGCTTGCTCCCATCTCAGCCTTGATCAGTTCGAGGTTGGGGCCGGGAACGGCGACCGCGACGGCCTCTCCGGCGGCCAGACCTTCCACCAGGAACGGCACCGTACCCGCCGTGTACTGCTCCTCGCCCCGGTAGAACAGCGCCGGGTGCACGAAGGGGTCGGTGTGGGTGGCCGTGCTCATCGTCCTGCCACCTCGATCGTTGCCAGGCCGGGCCAGAACAGATGCAGGATGCGCTCCAGCTCCGGCGGCGGACGGTCCACGACGATACGGCCGCCGACCAGTTGCTGCGCGGTGATCGCCAGCGCCGCCGCGCCACCCACATCGATGAACCGCAGGTCGGACAGTTCCACGAAGGAGACGTCCGTGTGAACGCTCGCCAGATCCTCCAGTCCCTGTTCCCAGAAAGAACGGGTGAACACGTTGATCTCTCCAGCAGCACGAATACCCGGGCGACCGGGCAAAGAGCGGATCTCCAGCACAGCGCCGTCACGCGACGATGCCGTGACCGTCCGGTCCACGCCGTGGGAGACGTCCACGTTCTCTCCTGTCTCAGGTGCCGCCGTGCGGCGCACTCCCCGTCTCTCCGTTCACCACGCCTACACATCGACGGGCCACGGACACCTCATCGTATAACCCACCGGTGCGCGGAGTGACCGTGTGCCTTCTCATCCGTGAGGATCCCGCAGGTTGACGGGGTCCGGCGGTGGCCGAGCGGAACCGATCAGGAATGTGTACGCATGCCGGTGGGCACACGGGGTAGGCGTTCCACACTCAGCCGTCGCCTGCCCGGCCGGTGTCGGCCGGGCGGAAGCACGCCGACACCGTCTTGCCGTGCCGCTGGCACTTCATCTCCAGCTCGTCGGCGAGCATCCGTACGATGCCCACGCCGCGGCCGGAGGTCTCACCGGGCCGCGGATTGCGCCGGCGCGGCAGGGTCGGGTCCTCGTCATGGACGCTCACATGCAGGCATTCGCCGTCCCAGGTAAGGATCAGATACGCGTCGCTGTGCGCGTGGACATGCGCGTTGGTGAGCAGCTCGGACACGGTCAGGACGACGGCATCCACCATCTCGGGCTCGGCAGCGGTCCACGCCAGGGACTCCAACTGCCTCCGTGTCCACCGCCGACCGGCCTGCACGCCCCCTGACACGGGAAACGAATGTGCCCAGCCCATCGCCTTGATCGCCACCGGCTTCCCCGTTCAGTCGTCCGAACGCCTCTCGTACACACCGTGTGCCCGCCACCCGCGTTCGCAGACGTCCTGTCGACCGGTTCCCTGCCGTGACGATGCGGTCGTACAGCTGTCCGCTAGGTCACCCGTACGCCCACGAGGCAGGTGTCGTCGTCCGTGTCGGACTTGCTGTGGGTGAGCAGACGGTCCAGCTGCTGGTCGAGCGTGGGCGGGACCGTGCGCGCGGCCGTCAGCAGTTGGGCCAGTGATTCCTCCACGGACCGGTCACGGCGTTCGATCAGCCCGTCGGTGTACATCAGCAGGGTGTCGTCGACGGCCAGTTGGGCCTCGTGTTCCTCGTACGTCGCCTCGGGCAGGGCACCGAGCAGCAGCCCCTTGATCAGGGGCAGCGGCGTCGCTTCGCCGGCGCGTACCAGGACGGGCGGCAGATGGCCCGCTCTGGCCCAGCGCAGGGTGTGGCGGTCGGGGTCGTACAGGCCACAGACCGCCGTGGCGGTGACGGCTCCGGTCAGATGGTGGGCCACCATGTTGAGCCAGGACAGCAACTGGCCCGGTCCGGCCCCGGTCACGGCGAGACCCCGCAGCGCGTTGCGCAGGACGACCATGCTGGTGGCCGCCTCGATGCCGTGTCCGGCGACGTCTCCCACACACAACAGCACCAGCCCCGATGGCAGCACCACGGCGTCGTACCAGTCGCCTCCGACCAGGTTCTGGGTCTCCGCGGGCCGGTAGCGAACGGCCACGCGCAGTCCGGGGGCCTCCAGCGGGGCCTGCGCCGGGGGCATGATCGCGTGTTGGAGCTGGAGGGTGAGCCGGTCGCGTTCGCTCGCCTGCTGCTCGGTGTGGGCGAGCTGGTCGCGGGTGGCGGCGAGGGCGACCTCCGTCCAGTGGTGGGCGGAGATGTCCTGGTAGGCACCCCGGACGACGGAGAGCCGGCCGTCGGAGTCGAGGACCGGTTCGGCCACCACGCGAATGTGCCGGGTCACGCCGTCGGGCCGCTGGAGCCGGAAGGCCGCGGACGCGGGGCGGCGGTGGTGCAGCAGGGTGCGCAGGAACCTGCCGATGGCGACGGCGTCGTCGGGGTGGGCGTGGGCGGGCAGGTCCTCCAGCGGGACCGGGCCGCTGACTGAGGGCTTGCCGTAGAGGCTGTAGAGCTGGCCGTTCCAGGTGATCTCGCCGGTGACGAGGTTCTCCTCGAATCCGCCGATGCGGCCGAGGCGCTGGGCGTGCTGCAGCAGGCTCGCCAGCCGTGCGGTCTCGTCCTCTATGCGCCAGATGAGCAGCACGCTGCCGCCGTGCCGGCTGATGTTGATGTCGGCGACCGCCGCCAGTGGCACGTCCTCCAGCAGGGCCGTGAGCCGCATGCGCCGGGCACGGAACGGTTCACCCGTGGCGTAGACGCGCTCGACCTGCTCGAACAGCTCGCTCTCGCCGGCGGCCATCGGATACGTCTCCAGGAGCAGGGCTCCGTTGACGACCCCGCGTGGCCGGCCGGCCGGGTCGAGGAAGCGGCTGTTGACGTGCTGGATACGGAAGTCGACGAGTTCCCCGGTGGCGTCGAGGTACGGGACGAGCACCAGGGCGGGGTCGTGCAGGCCGTCGGCCAGGTCCATCAGTTCGGCGACGTCCGGCAGGATCCCTGGCCGCATGTCCCCGTCGGGGTGGCGCGGGGCGTAGGTCTCCAGTGTGTGCGCGCACAGCTCGGCCAGTGCCTCGACCTGGCGGACGATCTGCGGTGGCTGGGCTTGCAGTGGCGTGGGCCAGACGATTTCCAGTACTCCGTGGATGCGGCCCCCGGTGCCCGCCGGTACGGCGACCCGGCCGCCGTCGGGGTGGTGGTGCCGGCCGATGGAGGGCAGGCCTGTCTCCGACAGGCAGCCGATCCACTGGCCCGTACGCTCGCCGAGCCCGTGGCGTGCCACCGTCACCACGCCGGGCGGTACGTACCGCCAGCGTGCCGCCTCCGCGGCCGAGAACCCGGCGCTGCCCGCCAGGGTGAGGGAGCCGTCGGCGCCCAGCGCCCAGATGGCGACCGCTTCCGCGCCGAGTGGCGTCAGGGCGTGTTCCAGCAGGGAGTCGGCGACGGCCTGGGCGTCGTGGGCGGCCAGCGCGGCGCTCTCGGCGGTCCGCAGCCGTACGGCCAAGGAGCCGCTTCTTGCGGAGTCGGTGGCCTCGTCGCGGCCGGCCGTGATCGTGAGGAAGGTGGTCGTCACTTCGGAGAGCCGGTCGCGCGCGGCCTGGTTGATGACGTCGACGGCGAATTCGAGGGGTGTCACGCCCGCTTGCTGGGCCAGCTCGGCGAGCTGCCGTGCCGCCTGCGACGGCCCGCACCCGAGCCGCTCGACAAGGATGCCCTTGGCCAGCTCGATCAGGGCACGCCCGTCCGCTTCCGCCTGGGCCTCCTGCACCTCGCGGCGCAGTCGCTCCACGGTCGCGGCGAGTCTGCCGACGGGGGAAGGCTGCCCCTTCCCGGCTTCTTCCCGGGGGCGTTCTGTCTGCCGGTCGGCCGCGGACGGACCGCCGGCGCCGGCGTCCTGCGGCTCGGCCGGCTGGTGGGGATCGCTCACGTTCGACCTGTTCCTCGGCTGGGGTGTCCGGAGACACCACGCGGTCGGCTGGTACGCGGGGTGGCGTGACTCCCCGTCATACGGACAGCCAGCGTCGGACGCGGCCGATGAGGTCGTTGGTGTCGACCGGCTTGGTGACGTAGTCGTTCGCGCCCGACGCGAGGCTCTTCTCCTGGTCGCCGGGCATGGCCTTCGCGGTGACGGCGATGATGGGCAGATCGGCGTACTGGGGCATCGACCGGATCTCCGCGGTGGCGCTGTAGCCGTCCATCTCCGGCATCATCACGTCCATCAGGACCAGCGAGATGTCCGGATGGGCGAGCAGCATCTCGATGCCCTTGCGGCCGTTCTCGGCGTGCAGGACGTGGAAGCCGTGGAGTTCCAGCATCCCGCTCAGCGCGAAGAGGTTGCGCACGTCGTCGTCGACCACGAGCACCTTACGGCCGAGGAAGGCACCGTCGACGACCTGCGCGGCCGGGCGCTGGGACTCCTCGGCGCGTACCAGTGACAGCACGTCCCCCGGCTCCTCGGCGGACAGGTGCAGGGTGATCCGTTCGCGAAGTTCGTCCAGGCTGGACAGGAAGTCCAGCGGGCGGCCGTCCGCGCGGGAGCGCAGCGTCTGCTCGTGCGCCAGGTCCACGCGATGGCCGGTGTGCACGAGTACGGGCACGCTGGCCAGCGCCGAGTCGCCTTCCATGGCCTCCAGCAGACGGGCGCCCTCGTCGTCGGGCATGCCGAGTTCGAGGACGACGCAGTGGCAGGGTTCGGCGGCCAGCGTGCTCGCCGCCTCCTGCGCCCCGATCGCCGTGATGATGTCGATGGCCCCGCGTGGGTCGTCGTCGGGCGCGAGGTCCGCGACCGCGCGTTCGGCGACGAGGGTCAGCAGTCCGCGGGGGCGGTCCTCGACGACGAGCAGACGGCGCCGGCGCTGCTCGGGTACCGCGGAGGAAGCGGTGTCGGGCCGAGAGGCCGGCGTCAGGTCCCGGGCCGTGCTGTGCGGGTGCTCTGTCAGCAGGCTGCCGCCGTCGAGCACGTCCTCGAAGTCGGCGCGTGCCACGGGGAGGTAGAGGGTGAAGGTGCTGCCCTGACCGGGCGTGCTGTCGACCGTGACGGCGCCGCCGAGCAGATGGGCGATCTCCCGGGTGATCGACAGACCGAGGCCGGTGCCGCCGTACTTACGGCTGGTGGTGCCGTCCGCCTGCTGGAAGGCGCCGAAGATCGTCTCCAGCTGCTGCTGGGGAATGCCGATACCGGTGTCCTTCACCCGGAAGGCCACGACGGCACCGCCGCGCAGGACGCCCGTGGGCACCTCCCGGTCCGCGGCGGGTTCGATGCGCAGGGCGACGCCGCCCTGTTCGGTGAACTTCACCGCGTTGGACAGCAGGTTGCGCAGGATCTGACGCAGGCGGGAGTCGTCGGTGAGCAGGTCGGCGGGCGTGCCCGGCGCGGTGGCCACCGTGAAGTCCAGGCTCTTCTGCGTCGTCATCGGCCGGAACGTCGCCTCGACGTACTCGAGGAGCTTGCGCAGCGGAACCCGCTCCGGCGTGACGTCCATCTTGCCCGCCTCGACCTTCGACAGGTCGAGGATGTCGTTGATCAGCTGCAGCAGGTCCGAGCCCGCCGAGTGGATGATGCCCGCGTACTCGACCTGCTTGGGCGTCAGGTTGCGCGAGGGGTTCTGGGCCAGCAGCTGGGCCAGGATCAGCAGGCTGTTGAGTGGGGTGCGCAGTTCGTGGCTCATGTTCGCCAGGAACTCGGACTTGTACTTCGACGCCAGCGCCAGTTGCTGTGCGCGCGTCTCCAGCTCCTGCCGTGCCTGCTCGATCTCCAGGTTCTTGGCCTCGATGTCGCTGTTCTGCGAGGCGAGCAGGGAGGCCTTCTCCTCCAGTTCGGCGTTGGAGCGCTGCAGTTCGTCCTGCTGTACCTGCAACTCCTCCGAGCGTGCCTGGAGTTCGGCGGTCAGCCGCTGGGACTCCCCCAGCAGTTCGTCGGTGCGGGCGTTGGCCACGATGGTGTTGAGGTTGACGCCGATGGTCGGCATCAGCTGGGCGAGGAAGTCCTGGTGGATCTGGGTGAAGGAGGTGACGGAGCCCAGCTCGATGACGCCGAGGACCTGGTCCTCGACCACGATGGGCAGCACCACCAGGGCGCTGGGCACGGCCTGCCCGAGACCGGAGGAGATGGTCACGTAGCCCGGTGGCAGCTCCTCCACGCTGATGGGGCGGCGGTTGCGCGCGGCCTGCCCGACCAGCGAGCGCCCGACGGGGATGCGCTCGGGCCGGTCGGTGTCGTCGGGATAGCCGTACGAGCCCACCAGCCGCAGCTCGGGTCCGCGCTCGGTGTCCTCGGCGAGGTAGAAGGCGCCGTACTGCGCGGACGCCAGCGGCGCGAGCTCGTCCATGATGAGCTCGGCGACGACGGGCAGGTCACGATGGCCCTGCATCAGGCCGGAGATCCGGGCGAGGTTGGTCTTCAGCCAGTCCTGCTCCTGGTTGGCCCGGGTGGTCTCCCGCAGGGACTCCACCATGGAGTTGATGTTGTCCTTGAGGTCGGCGACCTCGCCCGAGGCCTCCACGGTGATCGAGCGGGTCAGGTCGCCCTCGGCGACGGCGCTGGTGACCTCGGCGATGGCGCGGACCTGGCGGGTGAGGTTCCCCGCGAGTTCGTTGACGTTCTCGGTCAGCCGCTTCCAGGTGCCCTCGACGCCCTCGACCTCGGCCTGGCCGCCGAGCCGGCCCTCGCTGCCCACCTCGCGGGCGACACGGGTGACTTCGGCGGCGAACGACGACAGCTGGTCGACCATCGTGTTGATGGTGGTCTTCAGTTCCAGGATCTCGCCGCGGGCGTCGACGTCGATCTTCTTCGACAGGTCGCCGTTGGCCACGGCCGTGGTCACCAGGGCGATGTTGCGGACCTGGCCGGTGAGGTTGTTGGCCATCGAGTTGACGTTGTCGGTGAGGTCCTTCCACGTGCCCGCAACGTTGGGCACGTGCGCCTGGCCTCCGAGGCGTCCCTCGGTGCCTACCTCGCGCGCGACGCGGGTGACCTCGTCGGCGAACGCGGAGAGCGTGTCGACCATCGTGTTGATGACGTCGGCCAGGGCCGCTACCTCGCCCTTGGCCTCGACCGTGATCTTCTGTGACAGGTCGCCGCGCGCGACGGCCGTGGCGACCTGGGCGATCGAGCGGACCTGGCCGGTCAGGTTCGACGCCATCACGTTGACGTTGTCCGTCAGGTCCTTCCAGGTCCCCGACGCGCCCCGGACGATCGCCTGTCCACCCAGATTGCCTTCCGTGCCGACCTCACGGGCGACACGGGTGACCTCGTCGGCGAAACCGGACAACTGATCCACCATCGTGTTGATGGTGTTCTTCAACTCCAGAATCTCACCACGGGCATCCACCGTGATCTTCTGGGAGAGATCGCCCTGTGCCACCGCCGTGGCCACCTGGGCGACATTGCGGACCTGCGCGGTGAGGTTGCCCGCCATGAAGTTCACGGAGTCCGTCAGATCGCGCCAGGTGCCCTTCACGCCCTTGACGTCCGCCTGTCCGCCGAGCCGCCCCTCGGTGCCGACCTCACGGGCGACACGGGTGACCTCGTCGGCGAAACCGGACAACTGATCCACCATCGTGTTGATGGTGTTCTTCAACTCCAGAATCTCACCACGGGCATCCACCGTGATCTTCTGGGAGAGATCGCCCTGCGCGACCGCCGTGGTCACCTGGGCGACGTTGCGGACCTGGGAAGTCAGGTTGCCCGCCATGAAGTTGACCGAATCGGTCAGGTCGCGCCAGACGCCGCCCACGCCGGGCACCTGGGCCTGTCCGCCGAGCCGGCCCTCGCTGCCGACCTCACGGGCGACGCGCGTGACCTCGTCCGCGAAGGCGGAGAGCTGGTCGACCATCGTGTTGACGGTCTCCTTCAGCTGCAGGATCTCGCCACGCGCGGGCACGTCGATCTTCTGCGACAGGTCGCCCTTGGCGACCGCGGTCGCCACCTGCGCGATGTCGCGCACCTGTGTGGTCAGATTGCCCGCCATGGCGTTGACCGAGTCGGTCAGGTCTGCCCAGGTGCCCGAGACCCCCGGCACCTCGGCCTGACCGCCGAGCGTGCCCTCGGTGCCCACCTCGCGCGCCACCCGTGTCACTTCCGAGGTGAACACGGAGAGTTGGTCCACCATGCCGTTGAAGACCGTGGCGATGTCGCCGAGCAGGCCCTCACCGTCGGACGGCAGCCGGGTACCGAAGTCGCCGTCCCGTACGGCGGTCAGTCCGGCCAGCAGTTGCCGTAGCTCCTGCTCGCCCGGGGCCCGGTCGGTGGCCTCGATCGTCTTGCTGCTCATGTGCGCACCCTCGTTCCGCTCCCCAAGAGCCCTCGCGCCGAGGACTCGGAACCCGCGCCGGGCCGTGCGAGGCCCGCTCACCGACCTCGTTTCCGCAGTTCACGGATCAGCCTGATGAGAAAATCCGGTGAAGGTTAACTCAGTTGTCGTCCGACAACCAAAGCCTGGTACAGAGACCCCGACCGCCCCGAGAAGATACCGCCCGGGGTGGAATACATCGTCGGACGCGGGGCACTCGGAAGGGTTCGTCAAGGCCGTCGCGCGGGCACTCCAGGGCTGCCGGAAAAAATCTTGGCCGCCGATGTCGAGAACCCGCTCCTGGCTCCGTCCCCGCTGTGAACGCGACCACAATGGGTCGCACCAGTACAAGGAGAACCACGATGGCCAAGTACCTGCTCCTCAAGCACTACCGTGGCGCCCCGGCTGCGGTGAACGACGTACCCATGGACCAGTGGACGCCGGAGGAGATCTCGGCCCACATGCAGTACATGAACGACTTCGCGACCGGGCTGGAGAAGACCGGCGAGTTCGTCGACGGTCAGGCGCTCGCCCCCGGGGGAGCGTGGGTCCGGTACGACGGCGAAGGGCGACCGCCGGTCACCGACGGCCCGTTCGCCGAGACGAAGGACCTCATCGCCGGCTGGATGGTGATCGACGTCGACAGCTACGAACGTGCCGTCGAACTGGCCGGGGAACTGTCGGCCGCCCCCGGCGCGGGCGGGAAGCCGATCCACGAGTGGCTGGAGCTGCGCCCGTTCCTGACCGCGCCGCCCACCATCACGGAGTGACCTCGCCGATGAACGAGGCTCTGCTCCGCAGCCTCACACCTGGTGTGCTCGCCGTCCTCGTCCGCCGCGGAGCCGACTTCGCGGCGGCCGAGGACGCCGTGCAGGACGCGCTGATCGAGGCGGTCCGTGTGTGGCCCGCCGACCCGCCGCGGGACGCGAAGGGCTGGCTGGTCACCGTGGCCTGGCGCAAGTTCCTCGACGCGACCCGCGCGGACGCCGCCCGGCGCCGGCGTGAGGACCTGGTCGACGACGAGCCGACGCCCGGCCCCGCCCCCGGGGTGGACGACACGCTCCAGCTCTACTTCCTGTGCGCCCACCCGTCGCTGACACCGGCGTCCGCGGTCGCGCTCACGCTGCGCGCCGTCGGTGGGCTGACCACCCGCCAGATCGCCCAGGCCTACCTGGTGCCCGAGGCGACCATGGCCCAGCGCATCAGCCGCGCCAAGCGCACCGTCTCCGGAATACGGTTCGTCCAGCCCGGTGACGTCGCCACCGTGCTGCGCGTCCTCTACCTGGTCTTCAACGAGGGCTACTCCGGCGACGTCGACCTCGCCGCCGAGGCCATCCGGCTCACCCGGCAGCTCGCGGGCGCGATCGATCACCCCGAGGTGTCGGGGTTGCTCGCCCTCATGATGCTCCACCACGCCCGGCGCGCCGCCCGGACCGCGCCCGACGGCAGCCTGGTGCCCCTTGCCGAGCAGGACCGCGGCCAGTGGGACACGGAGTCGATCGCCGAGGGCGTCGAGATCCTGCAGGCGGCCCTCGCCCGTGACCGGCTGGGCGAGTTCCAGGCCCAGGCCGCCATCGCCGCACTGCACGCCGACGCGCTCATCGCCGAGGAGACCGACTGGGTGCAGATCGTCGAGTGGTACGACGAGCTCGCACGCCTGACCGACAGCCCGGTCGTCCGGCTCAACCGCGCGGTGGCCGTGGGTGAGGCCGACGGACCGCGCGCCGGTCTGGCGGCGCTCGCGACACTGGACGACTCGCTGCCGCGTCACACCGCGGTTGCGGCGTACCTCCATGAGCGCGACGGCGACCTGGCGACGGCCGCGCAGTTGTACGCCGAAGCGGCCCGGAAGGCTCCCGACCTCGCCGAGCGCGACCACCTGACGCGCCAGGCCGCCCGGCTCAACACCCGTCTGCGCCGCTGACGGGTCGCACTCGACCTCACCCACAACGCTTCGCGCGACCTCGGGCCGAACCGGGATTGTCACAAAATGCTCTAAATATTAAGAGAAGGGATACTTTACCCATCGCGGCGACGCACGACCGGCGTCCCCATCGACCATGAACAGGCAGGTCGGCCCATGTCGAAGAAACCACGTTCGTCCGAGCCACCGCACGGAAAGGGCCCTAGCCGCCACGAGGGCACCGAGCAGCACGGCTGGTCGCCCGATGTGGACGAGACACGCCAGCAGGACAACCCGAGCGCCCCCCGCTCGTTCCGTACGGCCGAGCACGCCGACGAAAGAGGCCGGGGCCGAACGAAGTCCGCGGAGGAGACGAAGTCCGTGCCGGGTGACACGGCGAAGAGTCACGGGACACGCGGCGAGGAGTACGGCGACATGGACGAGAAGGGCCGCCGTGACGCCGGACGCAAGGGCCGCTCCCAGCGTCCCAGCGGCTCCAGGGACGCTTCCTCCGGGACCGGCGTGGACCCACAGGATCCGCCGTCCGGCCACCGGCAGGATTAGGACCCGTCGGCACCCGGACGGCCGACTCCGCGACGAGCGGGTGCCGCGGGGCCCTCTCAGCAGATCCGCGGCAGTTGCTCCCCGATCGGCAGATCGACCACCCGTGTTCCCCCCAGGCCGGTGCGGGCCACGACCATGCCGGGATGCGCCTCGACGCTCTCGCCGATGATCACGGAGTCGGCGCCCAGGGGATGGGCTCTCATCGCCTCCAGGACGGCGTCGGCGTGCTCGCGCGGGACGAAGGCGACGAGCTTGCCCTCGTTGGCGATGTACATGGGGTCCAGCCCGAGAATGGCGCAGGCATTGGCCACGGCCGACGGGACCGGGACGTCGCGTTCCCGGATGACGACCCCGGTACCGGAGGCCGCCGCGATCTCGTTGAGCGTGGCCGCCAGGCCGCCCCGGGTGGGATCGCGCAGGACGTGCAGATCGGGGGTGACGGCGAGCATGGCGTCGACGAGGCCGCCGAGCGCCGCGCAGTCGCTCTCGATCTCCACGCCGAACTCCAGGCCCTCGCGCACGCTCATGATCGCGACCCCGTGGACACCGATGGCACCGCTGACGATCACGACGTCGCCGGGGACGACCCGCTGGGGACGCAGATCCACGCCCGCCGGGACGAGGCCGATGCCCGCCGTGTTGATGAAGATCCCGTCGCCGTGGCCGGCCTCCACCACCTTGGTGTCACCGGTGGCCACCTCCACACCGGCGGCCCGCGCCGCCGCGCCCAGCGCCTGGGACACCCGCGTGACCACGTCCAGCTCGACACCCTCCTCCAGGATGAACCCGCAGGAGAGGTAAGCGGCTCGGGCGCCGCTCATGGCGAGGTCGTTGACGGTTCCGTTGACCGCCAGGTCTCCGATGCTGCCGCCGGGGAAGAACAACGGCCGCACCACGTACGAGTCGGTGGAGAAAGCCAGCCGCGCTCCGCCCAGGGAGAGCACGGCGGCATCACCCATCTGGGCCAACACCTCGCCCCCGAAGGCAGGCGCGAAGGTCTGCTGGACCAGTTCGGCGGACAGGACTCCACCCCCGCCGTGGCCCATGACGACACGCGGCCGGTCCCGGACCGGCGCCGGACAGGTCCAGGCCTCGATGTCCAGGGCGGCGGGAACAGGCAGATCGGTGGTGTCAGACAACGGGGCTCGCCTCCCGAACCGTCGTGGTGGTGGGCAGGTCCAGCCGCCGGTAGAGGTAGTACGCCGCGCAGGCGCCCTCGCTGGAAACCATCGTTGCCCCAAGGGGCGTACGGGGGGTGCACAGAGTGCCGAAGGCCTCGCACTCGTGCGGCTTGAGCAGCCCCTGCAGGACCTCTCCGCTGCGGCACTCGGCGGGTTCGGCCGTCCGGATCCCGCCGACCTCGAAGCGGTGCTCCGCGTCGTGGTCGCGGTACTTCGACGCCAGCCGCCACCCACTTCCGGGAATCACCCCGATACCGCGCCAGGCCCGGTCGGTGACCTCGAAGACGTCCTCCAGCATGGCACGGGCGGCCGGGTTGCCCTCCGGGCGGACGGCACGGGCGTAGGCGTTGTCGACGGTGTGCTCACCCTGTTCCAGCTGGTGGACGGCCCGGCGTACGCCTTCGAGGATGTCCAGTGGCTCGAAGCCCGTCACGACGATCGGCACGCGGAAGCGCTCCGCCAGTCGCGGGTACTCCTCCACGCCCATCACGCTGCAGACGTGCCCGGCCGCGAGGAAGCCCTGCACCCGACAGCTCGGCGAAGACATGATCGCCTCGATGGCCGGCGGTACGCGGACGTGGGACACGAGCATGCTGAAGTTCCTGATGCCCAGCTTCCGGGCCTGATGGACCGTCATGGCGTTGGGGGGTGCCGTCGTCTCGAAGCCGATGCCGAAGAACACCACCTCGCGGTTTGGGTTCTGCTGGGCGATCCGCAGCGCGTCGAGCGGCGAGTAGACGACGCGCACGTCACCGCCTTCCCCGCGGACCTGGAACAGGTCCCGGCCGGTGCCGGGCACGCGCAGCATGTCGCCGAAGGAGCAGAAGATCACCTCCGGCCGGGAGGCGATCTCCAGCGCCTTGTCGATGACCTCCAGCGGGGTCACGCACACCGGGCAGCCCGGTCCGTGGATCAACTCGACCTGATCCGGCAGGAGTTGGTCGATGCCGTGCCGGATGATGCTGTGCGTCTGCCCTCCGCACACCTCCATCAGCGCCCATGGCCTGGTCACCGTGGCGTGGATGTCGTCGAGGAGCCGGCGCGCCAGCTCCGGGTCCTGGAACTCGTCGATGTACTTCACGGGTTGCGCACCTCTTCCGCCGGGTCCACGCCCGCCTCCATCGCCGCCATCTCCCAGGGATCGCCGAACTCCTCCTGCAGCATGCCGAGTTCGGCGAAAAGTTCGAGCGTCTGCCGCGCCGATTCCTCGTCCAGCCGTTGCAGGGCGAACCCGACGTGGACGATGGCGTACTCGCCGACCCGGAGGTCGGGCAGATACTCCAGGCACACCTCCTTGACCACGCCGCCGAAGTCGACGTTGGCCATCCGGGTGCCGTCCCGTTCTTCGATGTCCAGCACTTTGCCGGGTACCGCCAGGCACATGAGCCTCTCCTCGCTGTGGGTCGCGCGTCGCTCACTCGGTGGGCGTGGATGTGGGGGTGGCCCGGGCGGCCACCATGAGCTGGCCCAGCGCCAGGCCGCCGTCGCCCGGCGGCACCAGGTGGTGCCGCAGGACCGTGAAGCCGTCCTCGCGCAGGCCGGCGGCGCAGGCGGAGGAGAGCAACGTGTTGGCGAACACGCCTCCCGTCAGGGCCACCGTGTCCAGCCCGTGCCGCTCTCGCGCCCGCGCGCACATCGCGCGCACCAGAGCGGTCACACCCCTGTGGAAGCGAGCCGCGATCAGGGCCGGCTCGACGCCCGCGCGCAGGTCGCCGACGATCGCCACGAGTACGGGTGCCGGATCGGCCCGTACGGCGGCGCCCCCACTCACCTCCGACGCGTGCAGGGCGAAGGCGTACGCCACGGTGTCCCCGGCCGGCGCGCGCAGGGCCGCGCCCTCCAGCTCGACGGCGGCCTGCGCCTCGTATCCGGCTCGGTGGCACACACCGGCCAGCGAGGACACGGCGTCGAAGAGCCGGCCCATGCTGGACGTGGGAACACAGTTCAGGCCGCGCTCCAACTGTCGTTCCAGGACCCGGAGTTCGTCGGGCAGCGAGGCGGCCGTACAGGCGAGGTCGTCGGTCCAGGCGATCCCGGCCGTCCTCAGATGAGCCAGCGCCATGCGGTACGGCCGGCGCACCGCGGAGTCGCCGCCGGGCAGCGGGACGTACGCGAGGTGCCCGAAGCGGGTGAAGCGGTCGTAGTCGGCGAGCAGGAACTCGCCTCCCCACACGGCGCCGTCGTCGCCGTGGCCGGTGCCGTCGAAGGCGACGCCGATCACCGGCCGGGCGCCGTCCAGCCCGTGTTCGGCCATCGCGGCGGCGATGTGCGCGTGATGGTGCTGGACGCGCACGACGGGCCGGTGTGCCGCGTTGCGGTCGGCCCATCGGGCGGAGCGGTAGCCGGGATGCCGGTCGGACGCCAGGGTCTCGGGCCGCACTCCTGTGATGGACTCCAGCTGGGCCGCCGCGCGCGCGAAGGCCCGCTGCGTGCCGATGTCGTCCATGTCGCCGATGTGCGCGGACAGCCAGGCGCGGCGGCCCGACCCCAGACAGAAGGCGTTCTTCAGGTCTCCGCCGACGGCGAGGGCCGGCCGCACGGGCAGCGGGAGGGTGAGGGGCAGCGGTGCGTAGCCACGCGAGCGGCGGATCACCAGCGGCTGCCCGTCGCACACGCGGACCACGGAGTCGTCGCACGGGACGTGGATCGGCCGGTCGTGCGTGAGCCAGGCGTCGGCCAGATGCGCGAGCCGCTCCAGCGCCTCGGTGTCGTCGGTGACGATCGGCTCACCGGACACGTTGCCGCTGGTCATGACGAGCAGCCGGGGGCCGTCGGCGTCGTCGGGCAGGCCGAGCAGCAGATGGTGCAGGGGCGTGTACGGCAGCATCACGCCGAGGTCGGGGCTGCCGGGCGCGACGCCCTCGGCGGGCCGCGCGGCCCCGGCGGCGTACGACGGGTGCGGGTGCCGCCTCACCAGGACGACCGGCCGGGCCGGGCCTTCGAGGAGAGTCCGCTCCTCGGGGCTCAGCCGCACGAGGTGGCGGACCGCGTCCGCCGTCCTGGCCATGACGGCGAACGGCTTGTCCCCGCGCGCCTTCCGGCGACGCAGGAGCGCGACGGCCGCCTCGTTCGTGGCGTCGCAGGCCAGGTGGTAGCCGCCCAGGCCCTTCACCGCGAGGATCGCGCCCCGCGTCAGCAGTGCGCGCGCCTCGGTGACCGGGTCCCCCCTGTCTGCACTCCTGAGCCCCGACTCCTGTCCGGCGACCACTCCGGCGACCTCTCCGGTGACCAGCCGCAGTCGCGGCCCGCAGGCCGGGCAGGCGACCGGCTGCGCGTGGAACCGCCGGTCGGCCGGATCCGCGTACTCGCGGGCGCAGTCGGGGCACATCGCGAACCCGGCCATGGTGGTGTTGGCCCGGTCGTAGGGCACGCCGGTGACGATCGTGAAGCGCGGGCCGCAGTGGGTGCAGTTGACGAACGGGTGGCGGTGGCGCCGGTCCGCCGGGTCGGCCAGTTCGGCGAGGCAGTCGGCGCAGGTGGCGGAGTCCGGGGAAACCAGGGTGCGGGCCGGTCCGTCGGCACGGGAGGCGAGGATGGTGAACGCGGTGCCGCCGACGGGAGGCATCTCTTGGTGGTCGACGGACTCGACGCGGGCCAGCGGAGGTGCCTGGACGGCGATCCGGTCGCAGAACCGGGTCACGGCCGAGGCGGCGCCCTCGACCTCCACGACGACGCCTTCCGCGGTGTTGGTCACGTGTCCGGCCAGGGCGAGTTCGGTGGCGAGGCCGTACAGGTAGGGCCGGAAACCCACGCCCTGCACCACTCCCCTGACGGTGACCCGGCGGCGTAGCGGCGTGTCCTCGGTGGCGGTGGCCGGGGTCTGCGGACCGCTCACGGGTGGGTGTGGGCCATGGCGCCGGTGACCTCCGGGTGCGCGTGGGTGTGGCCGTGGTCGTGGTCGTGGTCGTGGAGCCGGCGGGCCATGACCGGCGCGTGGACGGGTACGCCGTCCGCGGCCGCCATCGCCCTGTCGAGCAGAGCGCCGACCCCCCGCCCCAGGCGTGCCGAGGTCAGGATCACCTCGACTCCCGGATTGACCTGCTGCACGTTCGCGCGGAACGCGACCTCGTCGAACTCGACGGCCGCCGCGATGTCGGTCTTGGTGACCACGACCAGCTGGGCGAGGCCGAAGGCGGTGGGGTACTTGAGCGGCTTGTCCTCGCCCTCCGTCACGGAGGCGAGGACGACCCTCAGCGTCTCCCCCAGGTCGTAGGAGGCAGGGCAGACGAGGTTGCCGACGTTCTCCACGAACAGCAGCCGGGTACCGTCGGGCAGCCATCCGTCCAGGTGCCCGGCGAGCATTCCCGCCTCCAGATGACACAGCCCGTCGGTGAGCACCTGCTTGACCGGGACGCCCGAACGCGCCAGACGTACCGCGTCGTTCTCGGTGGCGAGATCGGCGCTCAGCGCCGCTACGGGAACGGACCGCTCGCGTGCCCGCAGCAGTTCCTGCTCCAGCAGCGCGGTCTTGCCGCTGCCCGGACTGGACAGCAGATTGACGACCGCGGTGCCTCGCGCCGTGAGGGCGGCGCGCAGTTGGTGGGCGCTCGCGTCGTTCTTCGCGAGTACGGCCTGGCGCAGGTCGGCGACACGGCACATGGTTCAGCGCTCCTCGGAGATCGGTTCGCGGGTGGGCGCGTGCGCGGAGCCGCCGTCCTCCCAGCGCACGTCGACGATCTGCAGTTCCCGGCCCGCGAGCAGGTCGGTACGCGTCCCCCCGCACGCCGGGCAGGTCAGCCGGGGCGGCATGCCGACGGCCCATTCGTGTGCGCAGGGGGTGCAGCGGGCCCGTCCCGGCACCGCTTCGGTGAGCAGTTCGGCGCCTTCCAGCAGGGTTCCGGCGCAGGCCAGTTCGAAGGAGAAGGCGAGCGCGTCGGGTACGACACCGGCGAGTTCGCCCACCTGGAGCCGTACCGAACGCACTGCCGTGATGCCCCCGGCCCGGTCGGCGGCCTCCGCGACCTGGTCGACGACGGCCAGCGCGACGGACATCTCATGCATGGGGTCTCCGTCCTTTTCGCTGCCTGCCTTCCGCCGGGGTTCATTACAGGCGTGCGCACCCGGGTCGCCCGGCCCGGCACGCCGTCACGGGGCGGCAGGTACGCCGTTCGACGCAACCGCGCGGCGCACCAGCCGTCGTCCGTGGTTCACATCCGTCGGATCCGCAGGTAGCGCCTGATGTCCGGCAGCACCTCGGCGGCCACGGCGACCAGGGCGGCCACGGCCGCTCCACCGATGACGATCTTCTTCATCCCGTCTCTCCTCATGTCGAAGCCTCAGCGGTTGAGGCCTGCACCACGGACGGCTCACCGTTCCGCAGCAGCTCTTCGATCAGCCGGACCGCCTCCGGTACCGCGTCGGACACCGGCGTGCTGAGGCCGATGCGCTCGTCCACCGAGGCCGGTTCGCATCCGACGACCAGGACGCGGCGTGGCGGCTCACCGCCGGTCCCGGCGCACAGAGTGCCCAGCAGCGCCAGAACCGTGTCGGGGGTCATCCGGTGGCCGTCCAGGGCGGGGGCGCCCGGCGACGGGTTCGGGCGGTCGACGTCGTGTTCGATGACGTACAGCGTGCCGGGGGCTTCGCCGCGTGCCGTGGCGTCCACGAGGACGAGGGTGTCGTAGCCGTCCAGAAGCTGATACGCGAGGTGCACGCCACGCACCCCGATGTCCACGACCTCGACGTGTCCGGGCAGGTCGCGCTCGGCGAGCCGGCGTGCG
This sequence comes from Streptomyces sp. NBC_01314, assembly GCF_041435215.1. Lineage (NCBI taxonomy): Bacteria > Bacillati > Actinomycetota > Actinomycetes > Kitasatosporales > Streptomycetaceae > Streptomyces > Streptomyces sp. NBC_01314. The sequence goes on from NZ_CP108394.1 coordinate 747,477, forward strand.
GTCTCCACACCGAAGCCGTCGTCGCCGAGGAAGATGTTGCCGATGCCGGCGACGAGAGTCCTGGAGCCCGGCTGCGCAGGGGGGTTCATACGCCGCCCTCCAGCGGTGTGACCTCGTCGGGCTGGAAGTACAGGAAGCGCCCCTGCTCGCGGCGGATGTCGGCGCCCGGGTCGCCCTCCACGGTGACCGCCAGGTGCACCCCGCCGTCGACGTCGTGCAGTACCGCCTCAACTGTGGCGGTGCGGCCCCGCAGGAAGATGTCCTGCGCGTCGGTGCGCCGAAGGCCCGGGTGCAGCTCGACGCGGCTTCCCCGGCCCACCGGCCGTCCGTCCACGACCACACGGTCCTGCGCCGGGTCGAAGCCCGCGTCGCTCGCGGGGTCCCACCAGGGCGTGTCGGGCCGGCCCACCCCGTACTCGTCGGGGAAGCCGTCGGTCGGGGCGGCCGGGCCGGGGCGGGTCACCTCGCGCAGGCTCCGTACCGCTCCGTGCAGCCGCTCCAGCACCTCGGCCGGCATCGAGTCCGCCAGCTCGATCACGGCGGCCGCCCGTTCGTCGGTGCCGCGGGCCTCGCGTTTCTCCTCGTCGGTGAGAGCCGCGGTGCGCAGCGCGAGGATCTCGTCGATCTCCGTGGCGTCGTAGAGCGCGCCGGGGCTCTCCGGGGCGATGGCCGGATGGTCCTCCAGGATGATCGGCGAGGACAGCACGAGGTCGGCACGGCCGGGTTCACCGGCGAGTACGGGCCAGGTGTGCAGGTTGCGGCAGGCGGCGACCGCGCCCTTCGCCCACTCGGGGGGATCGGTCATCGACAGGAACGATCCGGCGCTGAGGGCCATCAGGAGGTGGGTGGCCACCAGGGAGTGCGGCAGTGCCGCTTCCCGGTCGGCGCCGTGTCCCTCGGGCGGTGTCCAGTCGCTGGTGTTCTCGACGACTGCGGTCAGCCGCAGGGTCCGGTAGGGACCGTCGAGTTCGCGGGCGGACAGCCGGACCGTCCCGCTGATCTCCTCGCGCCGCCGGAGCAGTCGGCCGACGGTACGGCCGGCCGCGTCCAGGACGGGTGCGGTGTCCTCCCGGGCCGGGAGCCGGAAGGCATGGGTGACGCCGTCGCCGAGGAGTTCGTCCACCGGCGCGATCACCTCCACACGTTCCTCGATCCCCTCGTCCCAGGGCACCAGCACCCGGTCGTCGAGGTCGAGTTCGGCGACGGTGTCGAAGCCGCCGTCCGGGCGGACCCGCTGCACCGTGCGCCGCCGGGCGTGCAGGAAGCGCACCTCGACCGAGAGGGTCGCGCCCGTTCTCGGTTCCATCAGGCATTCGGTGTGCTGGAAGTCGTGCTCCTCGCACTCGGCGCCCCAGGCGGGCGGCACGAGCACCCCGAACTGCCAGCGCAGCCGGTTCTTGGCCGCCGAGGCGCGGTACGGGTAGAGCACATAGCCCTCGAAGAGGACGGCGTCGGCCACCTGCCGGGCGAGGGCGAACCGCTCCTCGGTCTCGGCGGCGAACGCGGTGACGGTCACGGGTCGGTCCTTCCGGTGGTGCCGGTGAGCGCGCGGAACGGGTCGCTCGCGGGCGGGTCGGCGGCGGCGCTTGCGTCGAGCAGGGCCTTGAGGGTGGCTTCCCAGGAGGGCAGCGCGCGTCGGGAGCGGTAGGCGAGGAGGGCGTCCATGGTGTCGCGGGGCAGCCGGATCCAGCCGCAGCCGGGGAAGTGCTGCTCGACCATCTCCCGCCAGGCGGCGACCGGCATCCGGAACGCCGCCTCCCGGTCCCACGGGACCGGTTCGATCCGGAAGCCGGCGTCGCCGGTGAACGCCGTACCGGAGAAGAGCATCAGCAAGGGGACCTCGCCCTCGGTGAGGGCGTTGAGGTAGCGGGTGGCGGCGATCTCCATGTCGTAGGTGCAGGGCACGACGAGGTCGGTCTCGATCTCCCCGGTGAAGCTCGGAACCATCACCGAGACCTGGGCGAACTGCACGGGCTGGAGACTGCTGCCCCAGCGTGAGCGCTCGCCGAAGAGGTCCGCCAGCCCTTCGGCCTCGGCGGGCTCGTAGCCGCGTCGGGCGGGTTCGATGCGGATCTGGCAGCGCAGCGCGAGTGCGTGCACGCGCGCGTTGTCGGCGGCGGTGACGCGCAGCCGGAAGACGAGGGTCGGTCCGGCGGCGTACCGGTCGGCGCGGACGCCGGTGCAGGCGAAGGAGAACTCCGTCATGGCCGCACCGCCTCGTCCGACGGGCGCGACGAATCGTCCGACGCGCCCCCCGGATCGTCAACGGGCCGGGCGCGGCGCGCGACCTCCGCGAAGAACACGTCCAGGGCAGCGCGTGCCTCGGCTCCGCCGTCGAAGCCCTGCCACAACAGGCGCATGCGGCCGACGAGTTCGTAGCAGATGTCGATCGGTACGAGGTGGGTCTCGCAGCGTCCGCCGGTGCGGCGCAGCAGCAGCGCCTCCACGTCGGGTTCGAGGAGTTCGGCCAGGCGGTTGCCGCCGAGGACGGCCGTCCAGGTGGCCGGTTCGAGTTCGCTCTCGGTGGCTCCGGCCGGGCTCGGGTAGAGGGCGACCAGCCGGTCGAGCGCGGCGTTGCGGAAGAGGAAGGCGACGCCGACCGGGATCTGCAACGCCTCCCACGCGCTGTCGTCGAGGCGGTGTCCGGGGTCGGTGAGGTAGCGGGCCGGGACCGTGCGGAAGCGGCCCGCGGCGGCACCCGGCTGTTCCATCAGCAGAGCGCAGGGGACGCAGGCACAGACGAGGGCGCGTTTCTCGGTGTCGACCAGGTGGCGGTGGTCCTCGGGCACCGCCACCGCGCACAGCTCGCACCGCTCCGGCCGCGGCGGACGTTCTGTCAGGAACCTTCTCAGACCGGCGGTGGCCGCGGTCATCGGGCCCCCGTCGGTGCCGTGCTGATCTGGAGGAGCGTGGGCCCGGCGGGGGTGGTCTGCACGTCGACGGCCCTGACCTCGGGTGCGAAGCAGGCGAGCGCCGCCTCGGCGGCCTGCCGGGCGTCCGCGCCGGAGCCGCAACCGCACCCGCCACCCGCCCGGGCGCGCACCCGCAGCGTGCCGCTCCGCTCGTCGAAGTCCACGACCTCCAGGGTGTGTTCGCGGACGCTGTCGAGAGCGCGGACGATGCGGGTGTCGCGGTCCTCGGGGTGCAGGTCGTGCAGGACGAGCAGGCTCGCGACGAGTTCGTCGGCGAGCAGTCCCGCCGACGGTTCGCCGGGCGCGGAGGACAGCAGTTGGAGGATACGGGCCAGGCCGGCACCGTAGAAGTCCATGAGGGAGCGGACGAGTTCCTCCGCCGCCGTGGCTGCGGCCGGGTCGCCGCTCGTGGCCAGTCGGTCCAGCACCTCCTCGACACGGCGTCCGGTCTGCTCGGCGTCGACGGGCCGGGCCGTCGTCGGCGCGCTCATCCGCCCAGTCCGCTCAGGCCGGTGGGCACGTGCATCGACTTCACTGTCTTGCCGCCGCCGACGTACATGTGGACACCGCAGGGCAGACAGGGGTCGAAGCTGCGGACCGCGCGCATGATGTCGATGCCCTTGAAGTTCTCCGGGGTGTTCTCCTCGAAGATGGGCGTGTTCTGTACGGCGTCCTCGTACGGGCCGGGGGTGCCGAAGCTGTCCCTGGTGCTGGCGTTCCAGGGCGTGGGCGGGTACGGGTGGTAGTTGGCGATCTTGCCGTCGCGGATCACCATGTGGTGGGAGAGGACACCGCGGACCGCCTCGGTGAAGCCGACGCCGATGCTCTCGTCAGGAACCTCGAACTTCTCCCAGGTCTGAGTGCGTCCGGCGCGGACCTCCGCCAGGCCCTTCTCCGCGCAGTGCAGGGCGACGGCGGCGGCGTACGCCTGGAAGTAGGTGCGGGCGCGGTTGCGTTCCAGCGCGTTGGACCACTGCGGGATCTTCCACTCGAAGGTGGTCTCCGGCTTGGTCATCGTGCGGGGCAGGTTGATGACCACGCTGTGGCCGGTGGCCTTGACGTACCCGATGTCGACGAGCCCGGACAGGGCGGTGGACCACAGGCGGGCGATGGGGCCGCCGCCGGTGTCCAGGGCGAGGTGGTCCTTGCCGTCGAACCAGCGGGGTGACATGACCCAGCTGTACTTGTCGTCGAAGTTCCGCTTCTGGGGGGCGGGGATGGTGTGCTGGTTCCACGGGTGGCGCGGGTCCACCGGGTTGCCGAGCGGGTCGTGGGTCACGAACTGCTCCTGGCCCTGCCAGTCCTCGTAGTAGGAGCTGCCCAGCAGGATGCGGATGCCGAGGTTGATCTCGGTGAGGTCGTTGGTGACGAGTTTGCCGTCGACGACGATGCCCGGGGTGACGAACATCTTCCGTCCCCAGTCGGTCATGTTGGCGTAGGTGAAGTCGCAGTACTCGGGGTCGTTGAGCGCGCCCCAGCAGCCGAGCATGACCCGGCGGCGGCCCACCTCCTCGTACCCGGGCAGGGCCTCGTAGAAGAAGTCGAACAGGTCGTCGTGCAGGGGCACGACGCGCTTCATGAACTCCACGTACCGCATCAGGCGGCTCATGTAGTCCGTGAAGAGCTGCACGGAGGCGATGGTGCCGACGCCGCCCGGGTAGAGCGTGGAGGGGTGCACATGGCGACCCTCCATCAGGCAGAACATCTCGCGGGTGTAGCGGCTGACCTGGAGGGCCTCGCGGTAGAACTCGCCCTCCAGGGGGTTCAGCGAGCGCATGATGTCGGCGATGGTGCGGTAACCGTGCTCGGCGGCGTGCGGGGCCTCGGTCCGCTCGGCGAGTTCGAGGACGCCGGGGTTGGTCTCCTTGACCATCTTCTCGCAGTAGTCGACCCCCACCAGGTTCTCCTGGAAGATGTTGTGGTCGAACATGTACTCCGCCGACTCGCCGAGGTTGATGATCCACTCGCCGAGGTGCGGGGGCTTCACTCCGTACGCCATGTTCTGCGCGTACACCGAGCAGGTGGCGTGGTTGTCGCCGCAGATGCCGCAGATGCGGCTGGTGATGAAGTGGGCGTCGCGGGGGTCCTTGCCGCGCATGAAGACGCTGTAGCCGCGGAAGACCGACGACGTGCTGTAGCACTCCGCGACCCGCTTCTGCTTGAAGTCGATCTTCGTGTGGATGCCCAGGCTGCCCACGATCCGGGTGATCGGGTCCCAGGCCATCTCCACCAGGCCACTGCCGTCGCCGGCCGTCTTCGTCTTCGGTGCCATCAGTGTGCGTGCCCTTCGTTGCGTCGTTGCGCGGGAGGTTGGGGTGGGGGTGCGCGAAGCGGGGAGCGGACCACTCGCGGCTGCTTCGACCGCTACGGCCGCTTCGGCCGCTTCGACGGCTCACCACGGGGGCCGGTATCCGGTGGTGATCTTGTCTCCGGTACGGCGCCACTTGGGCTCCTTGTCCACCGTCTTGGCGGTGATCGACCGCAGCCTGCGGACGACGGCGCCGTACGCCCCGCTGGCGTTGCTGGAGAGCTTGGCGCCGGGGGGCTCGTCCATGAACGGCATGAACTTGTCGGGGAACCCGGGCATGGTGCAGGCGATGCAGATGCCGCCGACGTTGGGGCAGCCGCCGATCCCGTTCATCCAGCCGCGCTTGGGCACATTGCACTTGACGACCGGGCCCCAGCAGCCGAGCTTGACCAGGCAGGTCGGCGAGTCGTACGACAGGGCGAACTGGCCCTGTTCGTAGTAGCCCGCGCGGTCGCAGCCCTCGTGCACGGTGGCCCCGAAGAGCCAGGTGGGACGCAGCTTGTCGTCCAGCGGGATCATCGGGGCGGAGCCGGCCGCCTGGTAGAGCAGGTAGGTGAGCGTCTCGGAGAAGTTGTCGGGCTGGATGGGACAGCCCGGGACGCACACGATGGGGATGCCTGCGTGGGACTTCCAGTCCCAGCCGAGGTAGTCCGGCACACCCATCGCACCGGTCGGGTTGCCCGCCATGGCGTGGATGCCGCCGTAGGTGGCGCACGTACCGATGGCGACGACCGCCAGCGCCTTCGGGGCGAGCCGGTCGATCCACTCGCTGGTGGTGATCGGCTGGCCGGTCTCCGGGTTGTCGCCGAAGCCGCACCAGTAGCCCTCGGGCTTGATCGACTCGTTGGGGATGGAGCCCTCGACGACCAGGACGAACGGATCGATCTCGCCCCGTTCCCCCTTGAAGAACCACTCGATGAACGTGTCCGAGCCGCCGACGGGCCCGCACTCGAAGTCGATGAGCGGCCAGTGGACGGCGATCTTCGGAAGGCCGGGCAGCACACCGAGCACGATCTCCTCGATGCTGGGCTGCATGGCCGCCGTCAACGCGACCGAGTCACCGTCGCAGCTCAGGCCCGCGTTGATCCAGAGAATGTGGATCGTGGGTGTCTCGTCGGCGGGCGCGCCGCCTGCGTTCGCGGCATCGACTGTTCCCGGCGTCGCCTCAGTCATGGGACCGCCTCCTGGGGAGGTAAGGGATGAAATCCTTTATTTCGACCGTCGCTCTTCTTCGTATCAGCCGTTCGGCCGTGATGAGACGTCATCGAGGGCCGTTCCGGTGACGCCGGCGGCCCAGCGGATCGGCCCGGTTCACGCAACCGGGACAGGACCGAGGTGCGGCGGGGTGCATGTCGGCCGCTCCTTGTGGACGAAGGAGCGGCGCAGCGCGTGGTACGGGGCGTCGGGGTCGTCGAAGGTCCGGCGCATCCGGGCCAGCTCCTGTGCCCGGAAGCCGGCCAGCGGGGTCGCGCTCTCCAGCCGGTCCAGCTCCGTCTTCTTCACGGTGATCCGCGACGCCGTGGCCGGAAGCGCCGCCAGACGCGCCGCCAGGCCGCCGACCTCCCGTGCGAACGCGTCAGGGCCGCAGTCGAGCACCCGGTCGGCGAGCCCGAGGCGCAGCGCGCTCGCCGAGCTCACCGGCAGCGCCTCACGCATCAGCCGCTCCGCCGTCGCGGGACCCACCCTGCGCGGCAGCGTGTGCGTCCAGTACTCCGAGCCGTACAGACCCATCAGACGGTAGTGGGGGTTCAGCACGGCCCCCGAGCGGCACCACACCTCGTCGGCCGCCAGCGCGAGCATCACTCCGCCGGCCGCGGCGTTGCCCGCGATCGCCGCGACCACCAGCCGGTCCGTCGTCGTCAGGACCGCCTCGACCAGATCGTCGATGGCGTCGATGTTCGCCCAGGACTCGGCGGCGGGGTCGTCGGCGGCCTCGATGACGTTGAGGTGGATCCCGTTGGAGAAGAAGTCCCGTTCGCCGCCCAGCACCAGCACCGAGGTGGGCCGCGCGCACGCTTCCCGGTAGGCGTCCAGCAGTCGGCCGCACTGTTCCGTGCTCATGGCGCCGCCGGGGAAGGAGAACGAGAGGAAGCCGACGTTCCCGTCCTCCCGGTAGCGGATGTCCGCCCAGGTCCGGTGCCGCGTCTCGGGCAGGCGGGGCAGGGTGTGCTCGGGCAGCGGCGGCAGTCGGTCGCCCAGGGCCGACACGGCAGGGAGCTTGAACGTGGGCGGCTGCCCCGGGCCGCGCCGGGGCCGCAGCTCCGGGATCCACACGGCGCCGTCCCTGGTGGCCCGGCACACCGCCCCGGCCCGGGTGGCCAGCAGCCCGCCCGGACGGCCGCGCAGCACGCTCTCGGGGTGACCGCCGTGCAGATACCACTCACCGCCGCACAGCACGTCCAGCACACCGGGCTGCGAGTCGGCCGCCCTCAGCTTGCGCAGGACGTCCTGGGTGGAGTCCTCGGCCCAGTCGATCCGCCGGACGCTCTGATCGAGGTACGGACGCGTGCGCGGGCGTGGGACGCCGTCGGACTCACCGGCGTAGGCGTCGGACTCGTCGGCGTAGGCCGTGCCTGCCGCGTCCTGTCGACAGGGCGCGTAGGTGCCCCCGGCGAAGCGCTCCACCGCGAGCAGGACCGCCTCGATCGCGGCGTCGGCGATCTCGCCCCGGTACAGCTCGCTCTTGCCCACCTGAGGAAGCCGGCACGCCACGGAGGCCCATACGTCACCGGCGTCCATCTCCCCGTCGGCCTGCAGGACGGTGACACCCCACTCTTCGACGCCCTCGTGGATCGCCCAGTCCAGGGAGGACGGTCCCCGGTCGCCCACGGGTCCGGGGTGGACGACGAGGCAGGTGTACGCCGACCACACCTCCTCGGGGATGGCCGTCCTCAGCATCGGCGCCACGACGAGCTGGGGTGCGTGCCGCCGCACGGCAGCCGACAACGGACTGCCCGGCAGGGCCAGTTCGACCGCCACGGTGTGGCCGTGGTCGCGCAGCTCGGCGTGGGTGCGCTGGGTGAGACTGTTGAACGCGCTGGCTAGGAGCAGGATGTGCACGGCTGCCTCCGGGCGGGCGAACGGCAGGCAGGGATGACCGCCGACCGCGATCCTCGGCCATGGCGTCCCGCCGCCCCCGGCGGCAGACGGAGAGGTCATCCGAAAGCGGGCGCCCATCGGCCGTCCGGCCTCACCGGACCTCGCCCGCGACGGCACCCGCCGTCCCGGCTCACCTCGCGGTCAGCCCCGGCACACGATCAACGTCGGCGCAGGCCGCTGGTGATGCGCTCCCACGGGGACCGGGTGGCACCGAAGTGGGTCTCGTGGGTCCAGATGTGGGTGCACGACCGGCACTGCAGATGGAGCAGGCTGCCGACATTGGAGAGCAGATAGCGCCAGTGCTCGGAGCAGGTACGGCCCTGCTCGCAGGTGGCGCACCCGCGCCGGTCGTCGCAGTTCGGGCAAGCCACCCAGGCGCGACGCCCGACGTCGGCCTGCGGGTCAAGCGGCAGCACGGCCGCCGCCTCCCCTCGAAAGCACACCGGCCGAGACCAGCTCGTCGTACACGCGCTGCTGCTCCGCGTCGAGACCGGAATACAGCAGCGCGTATGCCGCTTCCTCGCCGCGCAGCGCGGCCACGGGGTCCCAGTCGGCGCCGAGGGCGTCCAGGACATGAGCGCGCCGGAGCAGTTCGTGTGCACTCAGATCGACGTCGAAATCGATCATCGGGGAGGCATCAGGACGGTCGGCGGCAGGATCGCTCGCTGCGACGGGTTCGTCCGGTTCGCCGGGAAGGGCGCGGCCATGGTGGGACATGCGACCGAACGTAGGTAAGCGTTCCTGGCCCCGGCAAGAGCAGGTGGTCGAAGTCACACCCGCTGTCCATCATGCGCGAGGACGTCGGCAGCGAGCATGCGCATCCGCTCCCTCGCGGCCTGCCCGTTCGGTCCTCTCGGCCTCTTCGTCGAGTTGTCGGGTGGCATTGCTTGCCCACCGCGGCAGTTCGTGGCCGTGCGGGGGCGGCACAGGGGCGTACCTGCCGGCGGGGAGCGCCCCTCACAGGCCGGCGAAGAGGTCGTCCAGCGGGGCGGGCACCTGGTCGGGGGCGAGGGCTTCGACCAGGAGGCGGCCGTACCGGATCTTGCGGCCCTTCTTCGTGCCGAGGAAGCGCCGCAGCTGCTGGTGCCGGGGCCGGCCGTGCTGGGCGGGCTGCCGTAGGAAGGTCTGCCAGGGCCGCAGCTCGTCCTCGGCCTGGATGATCTGCTCGATCCGCGCCGTGCCCAGGGCGCGGATCAGCTCGTCCTCCAGATCCGCCGCGCAGACGAAGTGGCTCGGGCGCGGTGCCCAGGCCGGGTCGAGGCCCCGGTCGAAGAAGGGCTTCTCCCGCTCGTCGCACAGACCGAGCAGGCGCAGGCCGAGACCGGGCGGCCCGAGGAGCCCCGCGTAGCGGCCGACACTCATCGCCCCGCCCATGGACACCACACACACTCCCTCGCCCGCCAGGTCACGGCCCCGCTCCGCGGCCAGCGCCTCGACGGCCGCGAGGTCGCTCAGCCCTTCCAGCAGGACCGCCGTGTGCACCCCCAGAAGCTCCGCCAGCTCCCTCGCCGGCCGACCGGAGCCACCAGCCGCCCAGCCTGTGACCTCGTCGCGGAACATGCGCATGTCGACCATGCCAGGAGTCTGCTACGTCCACCGACGGCGGCGCACGCGATATTCGGCGGTGCGACCACGCAGGCACGTCGTCGCACCGCACCGGTGCGCCGGCCCGGCTGGATCCCCTGGCCGCGTCCGCGCCGCTCGGCCGCACATGAAGGCCACCCTGACCACGGAGGTGGTTCGGACCGCGGCCGAAGACGCGGCGAACCCGGGCCGGCCCCGGCCCTTCCCGTCAACTGCGGCCTGGCGGCGGATACTTGTTCGGCCGCTGGGCCTAGGTCCGGCCCTAGGCCTGACCTAGGCCTGACCTAGGCCTTCAGCCTGTTACGCCGCCGTGGCGCCTCGCCTACCGTCCTCGCCATGGATACGACGGGCATTCTCGACGAGGCGCTTCAGAGACTGCACAGCTCGGGGCGGAGCGGTTCGGGCGGCTCACCAATCACGCGCCGATGGCGGTCGAGGCCCTGGCCGCGCACGGTCGAGCCGGTTCGGTGCACCGGTGGCTCGACCTGTACGCGCACAAGCTTGAGGAGTTCCCGTCCGGCGTCGAGCCGGTCACGGACGCCAACTGGCGCTCGGCCCGCGGCGACGCGCGACGCGCCGCCGACTGGATCACCTACTTCGGCCATGAGATCGCCGATCGTTCCTGGCGTGATGTGCTGACCGAGTGGTGGCCCCGTCTTCTGCCCGGCCTGTACGGCGGCTCGACGCACCCGGTGATCAGGGTGGGCCACGCTGTGCGCACTCTTCTGGCCGGTTCGGACACCGAGCCACGCCAGGTCGAACTCGCTCATGGTCTCGGCTATTGGGCCGCCCGTTATCACTCCGTCACGGGGGTCGCTCCGCTGCCCGGCGCCGACGGGGCGGCCGCGGCTCTCGACGAGGTGACACCCATCGCCGAACGGGAAGGCGGTTTCGCCGCCCGGCTCGGCCGCGTCACGGGCCTGCCGGTGTGGGCGCCCGCGATCACGGACGCGGATGAGGCTCGGCGCCACCTCAGCGAACTGGTGCGGGCGGCCACCCACCGATACGCCACCCACGGCCATGGTGAGGAGACCATGCTGGTCCACGCGGCAACGGCCCCCAACGCCGTCCTGCGCGCCCTTCCCGCACTCCCGCGAGCCCTGTGGGTGCCGAGCCTGCGGGCGGCCTGGACGGCATCCGCGGCAGTGACCGCGATGTACGCGCCCCACGCGCCGGTCGCCTACACCCCGCCAGGCGCCTTCGCACCGGAAGAAGTCTTCGAACGAGCCCTGGCGCACGGTGACGAACATGTCATCAAACTGACCGACACGGCCCTCGACGTCGGCGACGAACGGGCGCTGGCGGCGGCTCTACGCTCCATCGAGCTGAGCGAACCGCTGACCTGACCACTGCCGCAGATTCCCGGTTCGCGGCCACGAGTCCGGCCTCACGGCCGGGCTCGTGAGGCCGCGAAGGGGCCCCGCATTGTCAGCGGCAGGCCGGCCGCACCGTGAGATCCCGCGCCGCCTGCGGCTCGTGAACGCCTTCCCGACGGCCGTCAGCGGCAAGGCCGCGATGTCGGACCACGGGAGGCGGCGGCGCGGGAACTCGCGGCCGGTTGATCAGCCGGGTCAGCGGACTTCAGTGACCCGGTGCTCCTTCAGGGAGGCGCAGTTGGAGTTCTCCACCGACACGTACACGTTGGCGATGCTGCCGCCCCAGCTCACGCAGTAGCCCTTCCCGTAGACGTAGGCCGGCCCCGCGTACGACGAGAAGGTCCCGTCGTCCCCGGCGAACTCGTCGGTGGCGGGGACATAGATGTACGTGGACATGTTCTTGAGCGTGCCCGGGTTGGCGCGGATCGTCGCGACGCAGTTCTTGCCGTTCTTGGAGTTGTACGTCAGGTAGACAGTGCCCAACGAACCGACGGGCGCCGAGTTCACGGTCTTGTAGGCGCTGCCGCAGACGCTCTGCGGGGTGACGTTGGGTGCGGCTGATGCGGTCGTGCCGAACGCGGTGCCGGCGCCCACGGCCAGTGCCGCTAACGCCCCGACGGTCGCCACATTACGTATGTTCCTCATATTTCCCCCTTGGGTCTATGAGAGCTCTTTGCTCCCACTTGATGTGACCTTCGAGGGGCATGGATGGTTGCACCGGGTTCGCGCATAAATTTCGGGTGCCCCTGTCCGAACCGTCCGGGCCGATGGGGCTTCAGCTCCGGCAGCCACGTCAGGCTTAAACGCACATGCCACCCGAGCAGATCCTCAGACCGGCTCATGCGAAGCTATAGGTGCCACTATCCTTGCATCTGCGGCAGCATTATCTCCGGCGGCTGTCGTGATCAAGTCGTACGACGTGATCGTCGGGAGACCGTGGACGGTCCGCCAGGACAGCAGTGATCGTGTCCGTCAGGACCAGAGGGAGTGGACCCGTGATGACCCGTACCACGCACCGGAACCGGCGACCGATACGGCTGGCCGCCCTGGGCGCCACCGCTCTGTTGGCCCTGAGTGCCTGCTCGTCGTCCGGCGACTCCTCGTCGGCGAAGCCGGACTCCTCCGTGTCCGCCTCGTCGTCGGACGAGTTGTCCGGCACGGTGACGGTGTTCGCCGCCGCGTCGCTGAAGGAGAGCTTCACGGCGCTGGGGAAGCGGTTCGAGGAAGAGCGCCCCGGTACGAAGGTCACCTTCAGCTTCGGCGGCAGCGACTCCCTCGCCGCGAGCATCACCGGCGGTGCTCCCGCCGACGTGTTCGCCTCGGCCAGCCCCAAGACGATGGCGATCGTGACGGACGCGGGGGACGCGTCGGGGACACCCGCCACCTTCGTCCGCAACCGGCTGGAGATCGCGACCCTGCCGGGCAACCCCGACAAGATCGCCTCCCTCAAGAACCTCACCAAGTCCGGGCTGAAGGTCGTGCTGTGCGACAAGGAGGTGCCCTGTGGCGCCGCCGCCCAGAAGGCCCTGGACGCCGGCAAGCTGAAGCTCACCCCCGTCTCCTACGAGCAGGACGTCAAGGCCGCTCTGACGAAGGTCGAGCTGAAGGAGGCGGACGCCGCCGTCGTCTACAGGACCGATGTGCGCGCGGCGGGTGACAAGGTGGAGGGCGTGGAGTTCCCCGAGTCCGCCGACGCCGTCAACGACTACCCGATCGTCCGGCTCAAGGTCGCCCAGAACGCCGAGGCGGCCGAGGCGTTCATCGAACTGGTGCAGTCCGCCGGGGGCCAGCAGGTACTGACCGAGGCCGGGTTCCTCAAGCCGTGACCCTCCCGACCGACAAGTCCGACGCCGCGGCCGACACCCGCCCGAGTGGGTTGCGGCGTCGGCGCGCCCGGACAGGCGGGCGCGGCGTCGGCCGGGGCGTGCCCCTGCCGCTGCTGGTGCCCGCGCTGCTCGGCCTGGCGTTCCTGATCGTGCCGCTGGTCGCGCTGCTCGTACGGGCCCCGTGGCGCAGCCTGCCCGAGCTGTTGACCAGCTCCGAGGTGTGGCAGGCGCTCCAGCTGTCCCTGGTCTGCGCCACCGCCGCCACCGCGGTGAGCCTGGTCATCGGCGTGCCGCTGGCCTGGCTGCTGGCCCGCGTCGAGTTCCCCGGACGCGGCCTCGTCCGTGCCCTGGTCACCCTGCCGCTGGTCCTGCCGCCGGTGGTCGGCGGTGTGGCACTGCTGATGGCGCTCGGCCGCAACGGCATCGTCGGCAGGTCGCTGGACTCCTGGTTCGGGATCACGCTGCCGTTCACCACGGCGGGGGTCGTGGTCGCGGAGGCGTTCGTGGCGATGCCGTTCCTGGTCATCAGCGTCGAGGGCACCCTGCGGGCCGCCGACCCGCGTTTCGAGGAGGCTGCCGCCACGCTCGGCGCCTCCCGCTTCACCGCCTTCCGCCGGGTCACGCTCCCCCTGATCGCCCCGGGCATCGCGGCCGGCGCCGTGCTGGCCTGGGCGCGGGCGCTGGGTGAGTTCGGTGCGACGATCACCTTCGCGGGAAACTTCCCGGGCCGTACCCAGACCATGCCGCTGGCCGTCTATCTGGCTCTGCAGAGCGACCCGGAGGCCGCCATCGCCCTCAGCCTGGTGCTGCTCGCCGTGTCCATCGCGGTGCTGGCGGGCCTGCGCGACCGTTGGATGACAGCAGGATGACCGAGCCCCGATCCAGCAGAACGACCGGGCCCCGTCACGCCGCTGACGCCGCCCATGACGTCCGTGCCGACACCTCCGAGGAGGGCCTCGACGCCCACCTCGTCGTCGAGCGCGGCACCTTCCGTCTCGACGTGACGCTGAGCGTCGCGCCCGGCGAAGTCGTCGCCCTGCTCGGCCCGAACGGCGCGGGAAAGACCACGGCCCTGCGCACGCTGGCCGGCCTGACCCCGCTCTCCGGCGGCCGTCTGCGGCTGGACGGCACGGCGTTGGAGCGTACGCCGCCGGAGTCCCGCCCGGTAGGCGTCGTCTTCCAGGACTACCTGCTCTTTCCCCACCTGACCGCCCTGGACAACGTGGCCTTCGGACCGCGCTGCCACGGCGCCACCAAGGCGGAAGCCCGCGCCCAGGCCGCCGAATGGCTCGACCGGCTGGGGCTCGCGGATCACGCCGGCGCCAAGCCGCGCAAACTGTCCGGCGGTCAGGCCCAGCGTGTCGCCCTGGCCCGCGCTCTGGCCACCCGCCCCCGCCTGCTGCTCCTGGACGAGCCACTGGCGGCGCTGGACGCCCGCACCCGCCTGGATGTCCGCGCCCAACTCCGGCGGCATCTGGCCGAGTTCGAGGCCGTCGCCGTCCTGGTCACGCACGATCCGCTGGACGCCATGGTGCTGGCCGACCGGCTGGTCGTCGTCGAGGACGGCCGGGTCGTCCAGGAAGGCTCCCCGTCCGACATCGCCCGCCATCCCCGTACGGACTACATCGCCCAGTTGGTCGGCCTGAACCTCTACCGGGGCGAGGCCGACGGCCACACCGTACGTCTCGACGTCGGCCCGCTCATCACCACCACGGAGGTGCTGTCAGGCCCGGTCTTCGTGGCGTTCCCGCCGAGCGCGGTCACCCTCCACCGGGACCGTCCGACCGGCGTCAGCGCCCGCAACCTCTGGCGTTGCGAGGTCGCGGGCCTGGAGACACACGGCGACCAGATCCGCGCCGACCTCACGGGAGAGCTTCCGCTCGCGGCGGACCTGACCACGGTCGCCGCCGCCGAACTCGGCCTCCACCCGGGCTCGGAGGTCTGGGCGGCGGTGAAGGCGACGCAGACCCACGCCTACCCCGTCTGAGAACGCGCACGGGCGGGGCAGGGCCGCGTCCGCGGTTCGAAGCGACCGCCCGCCTGGCTCATCGCGGATGTGAGCGGCAGCGGACCATTGACGCCCGGCCCGACTACCGTGACCCGCACATAAGGGATACAGATGACATGAGTGAGCAAGAACGGCACATCACCCCTTTCCTGTGAGGCGTTCCCATGAGCCTGAGCATCCGCAACCAGATCCCCGGCACCGTCGTCTCCGTCACTTCCGGCGAGGCCATGGCCACGGTCAAGGTCCGCCTCGACGGCGGCCAGGACCTCACCTCGGCGATCACCCTGGACGCCGTCAGGGAGCTGGGCCTCGCCGAGGGCTCCGCCGTGAGCGCCCTGGTCAAATCCACGGAGGTCTCGCTCGCGACCGGCTCCGTGGAGGGCCTGTCCATCCGCAACCGGCTGCCCGGCACGGTGAGCGACATCGCCACCGGCGCCGCGATGGCCTCCGTCAAGGTCACCGTCGACGGCGGAGAACTGACCGCCGCCATCACCAAGGACGCCGTCAGCGACCTCGGCCTGACCGTCGGAACGCCCGTCACCGCGCTGATCAAGTCGACCGAGGTCTCCCTCGCCACCGTGTGACTCGGCGCCGGGACCGGCCGTCACCACGACGCGGCCAGTCGGTCGGTCCGCAATGTTCCGCTCGCTTCCTGGCCGGCCACCGCCGAACCCGACGTACGGAAGGGCACCAGGGCGCGTGCGGCGGCGGGCGAGGTTACCTTCAGCGGTATGGACGGTGATCTTGGACGCTGGCGCCGGTGCATGCTCGGCGGGGCGGTGTTCGCCGTATGCATGGCCGGCACGACCCTGCCGACTCCCCTCTACGGCCTCTACCAGGAGAAGTTCGGTTTCTCCGAGCTGACGGTCACCGTCGTCTACGCCGTCTACGCCTTCGGAGTCATCGGGGTGTTGCTGCTGGCGGGCAACGTCTCGGACTCCGTGGGCAGGCGCCCGGTGCTGCTGTGGGGCCTGGGATTCGCGGCCGCGAGTGCCGTCTGCTTCCTGTGCGCCACCGCGCTGGGCTGGCTGTACGCGGGGCGGTTGCTGTCGGGGCTGTCCGCCGGCCTGTTCACCGGGGCTGCCACGGCCTACGTGATGGAGTTGGCACCGCGTGGCGGTGCCTCGCGGGCCACGTTCGTGGCGACCGCCGCGAACATGGGCGGCCTCGGCTGCGGTCCGCTGCTCGCCGGGGTGCTCGCGCAGTACGCCGACTGGCCGCTGTACCTGCCGTTCGCCGTCCATCTCGCCCTGGTCGCCTGCTCGGCCGCCGTCCTGCTGCGGCTTCCGGAGACCGTGCGGGGGCGCCGACCGCTGAGCACCGTACGACCGCAGCGGCCCAGCCTGCCCCCGCAGGTGCGGGTGGTCTTCGGGCCGGCGGCTGCCGCTTCCTTCGTGGGGTTCGCGCTGTTCGGGGTGTTCACGTCGGTCAGCCCGGCCTTCCTCGCCCAGTCCCTGGACGTCCACAACCACGCGGTGAGCGGGCTGGTCGTCGCACTTGCCTTCTTCTCCTCGACCGCCGGGCAGCTGGCAGTCGGCCGGGTCGGCATGGGCCGGTCGCTGCCCCTGGGCTGCGTCGGGCTCCTGGCGGGGCTGGCGCTGCTGGCCGGCGCGCTGCGATGGGACCTGCTGCCATTGGTGGTGCTGAGCGCCGTCGTCGGCGGGGCCGGGCAGGGGCTGGCGTTTCGGGGGGCACTGTCCGCCGTGGCCGCGGCGTCCGAGGCGGACCGGCGGGCGGCCGTGATCTCGGCGCTGTTCGTGGTGGCCTACACGGGTATCTCGGTACCGGTCATCGGCGTGGGGCTACTGGCGGAACCGCTCGGCCTGGAGGGCGCCGGGTTGGTGTTCATCGCTTGCATGGCTCTCCTGGTGTCAATCGCAGGCGTCTACCTGATGCGGCGACCGGTACCAACGACGGAGGCCGACAGGGTGCCCTGACCGCGCGTCCGGTCCGCTGACGTCCCCCGTCGCGGACTCGGTCGCTGGATGAACGACACCGCGGCTTTGCCGTGCACCGGGCCTGCCGTGGTCCCCGCACGACAAGCACCGGTGACCTCGTCGTCGGTGAACGCGTCACCCGCCGACGGTCCCGACCTGCTCAGCGCCGTTTCGGACCACCGTAGGGGCTTTCCAGCGGCTCCAAGCGGGGATGTCCTCTCGGGCTTCGCGCCACGCCGTTGGCAGCCCACCGGTGCCGGTGCGGGACGCGACGACGCCTCCCGCGATCGCGCAGGTGGTGTCGCGGTCGCCCCACCCGGCAACGGTCTGCCACAGTGCCTCGCCCAGGTCGTTCAGATGTCCCGCGGCGGACCACAGGGCGAACGGGACCGTGTCCGGAGCCGAGATCAGCGTCCCCGAGCCCAGTACGGACGCCGCGTGACGAACCGACGTACGGTCGGAGAAGTTCGCGGCCACCAGCAGCCGGGAACGGACGTCACTGTCCGGCACATGGTCGGCGACCTCACGCAGGAACTCCGAGCGTGGCGGGGCGTCCGCACTTTCGTCGGCGGCTGCCAGCGCCGCGGCGACCGCTACGGCCACAGCGCCGGCGACGGCCTCGGGATGAGCGTGCGTGGTCCGCGCGGACAGCCGGGCCTGCTCGCGGGCAGCCGGCAGATCGTCCCGGAACCAGGCTCCGAGGGGAGCGACCCGCATGGCGGCGCCGTTTCCGTGGGAACCCTGTCCCGCGAACTGCGCCGTGGTGATGGCCCGCCAGTCACCGCCCTCGCGAATGCTCCGGAGCACACCGTGCATCGACGGCCCGTATTTACGCCCCGGGTCCCGGTCGTACTCGGCGGCGAACTCATCCGCCAAACCGTCCGGGCGGATCTCACCATGGGTCATCAGGTGCGCGAACAGGACGAAGGCCATGGCGGAGTCGTCCGTCCACGGCCACGGCTGCGGACGCGGCTCCCGGGCAGCCCACTGCTCCTCGGCGTTCTCGTCGGAGCGCGTGAACCAGCTGTCGCCGAAGGCGTCGCCCATCACGAGGCCGTCCAGGCTGGCGTGTGCGCGCTGCGGGCTGGTCATCGGAAAGCTCCTCTGAGCGATGGGGTGGCCAGCGCATTCTCGTCGCAGACCAGCCACGCACGCGACTGTATTGCCGACCGCCGGCGAAGCCTCGACGGGCGGTGGCCAGCAGCTCGGGCGGCTCGCGCGATGTCTGACTCGGGGCCGAAGCTGTTCCAGGTCGTGCACGGCCGCCGGGCGGACGCGGGGGCGGCCATGGAACCGGCCGGGCGGCGGCCCAAGGGGACGTCGGCCGGACACTGTCTCCGGTCGTCGACCGCCATCTCAGCCATCGGTCTGCGCAAGTCGTACGGCGACAAGACCATCCTCGACGGTATCGATCTACGCATCCCGACCGGGTCCGTGTTCGCGCTGCTCGGGCCGAACGGCGCCGGGAAGACCACCGCCGTGAAGATCCTTTCCACGCTCATCGGCGCCGTCGGCGGGCAGGCCCAGGTCGGTGCCGTTGTGGCCGATCCCACCGAAGTAGCCGGGACGACCGCGCCACCTGCCTCCCACGGTTCGTCCCGCCCGAGGGCGGCGTACTCCGACACGTCCACGTCGGTGTACGCCGCCCCGTCGGCGTTCCTCCTGCTGCGCGCGTCCCTGTCGGCGCCGTTCGGCATGCTTTGTCACGTGCGTGGCTAGAACTTTGAGGTTCGCTGATTCACGGTGGTTCCTCCTATCCGCCCGACCCGCCTGGAGGGATCCAGCAGTGAGACGAAGGCGATTTGTGGCAGGAACGATCGGCGCGGTTTCGGGGGTCGCGCTCGGCCCGAAGCCGTCCCGGGCCGATGTGCCCGCACCCTCTAGGCAAGGCTGGCAGGCCGTGCCGGCACCCGGCAGCACTCCCGCCGCACAACTGCGCAGTATCGCCGCCGCCGGGCCCCGACTGGCCTGGGCCGTAGGCGAGGAGAGCCTTGCCCCGCAGTCCCAGCAGAGGGCGCTGGCCATGCTGTGGAACGGCAGCGTCTGGACCAAGACCGACCTGTCGCATCTCGGCCACACGCGGTTGAGCGACGTCGCCGGCGTCTGCTCGGCCGCGGCGTGGAGTGTGGGCCAGCCTGTGGGAAGCGGCAGCCCCCTGCTGCGCTGGGACGGGACCACCTGGCGCGAAGCCGACTTCCCGGGCAGGGGCGAGCCGGACGTTCGGCTCAACTCGGTGGCGGTCGGCCCCGACCGACAGGTATGGATCTGCGGCAGCCGAGGCGGCGCGGCCCGTCTGCTGCATGGCAACGGTCGACGGTGGCGATGGGTGGACCCGCTGCCCGTCGCGAGCGTGTATCTCTACCGGGTCGTGGTGCGCTCGCCGGGCGAAGTCTGGGTGAGCGGAGACCAGTCGAACGGTGGAGGCTGGTCCGGACTGGTGGCCCGCTGGGACGGGAAGTGGACGGTCCTCCCTCCGATCGCGGGTCTGCGTCTGGGCATCGCCGATCTGCACTCGGCCGGTCCGGACGACGTATGGGCGGTGGGCACCGAGGCCGGTGCGGGCGGGCCAGTGGGCCGGCCCGGCAACCCCGCACTGAGCCACTGGGACGGCACGGCCTGGACCCGGTTGGAACCGGGCTTCACACTCGGGTCGTTGACCGCGATCGCGGGCGACGCGCGGGGCCGCGCGGCATGGATATCGGGCTGGAACTTCCAGGACCAGAGCCGCAGTACGTACCTACGCCGGGACGGCGAGACCTGGACCGTCGTCCGGGGCCCGGCAGGCACGGCTCCGGCGCCGTATCTCAACGACGTGACGTCCGTTCCCGGCACCACCGGATTCTGGTCGGTGGGCATGACCCGTCCCGCCCCCTATCCCCCGACCGAGGCGTACGCCGAACACCTGCAAGCCTGACGCGCATCCGACACAGAGCTGGGCTCGAAGCGCGACCCTCGTGGGTCGACCGCGACATGACCGACCGTCCGGGCCCAGCGCCGGCCGCGTGGCGTTGGTCGCCGGTGACCTCTCGCCGACGACCGGCGCACGGCCGCACGGCCGTCCAGCCGCCCCGGCCATCGCCGACCCACTCACCGCCCGACTCCAGCACGCATACATCACCGTGCGAGCACCTCCGTGCTCTGGCAGGCCACCAGGCGCCATTGCTCAGGCGTCCTGATCGCATGGCGACCACACGACACACGTCCAATCGCGCAGCCACATATAGGTACGCGTACTCAGGTGCAGGCCGCTCTTCAACGACATCGTTGACCTCAACAGGCCGGACAACACCGTGTCGTATCAAAGGAGTTCAGAAATGGCCGCCTCCTCGCGCGCCCTGTCCCAGACCCTTCGCCACCACTTGGTGAACCCCGTTGCCCTTGGCTATCTGGCGGTCGTGGCCGCCGTCGGCGTCTGGGTCGGGGTGGACGCCCTCTTCGTCGAGCACGCGGACGCCGGTTTCGCGGGGATCTGGCTCTTCGTCGTCACCGCCCCGACGTCGTTTCTCTTCACGGCCCTCCCCGGTGCGCTGCCCTTCGTGGGGGTCGCCGTCGGAGCCGCTGCCCAGGCGTTCGTACTCGGCGGCGCGTACCGCTGGTTCCTCCACCGGCCCACGCACCGCCACGCACGGCGCGACGCCGGTCTCGGCAACGGCAACGCCTGACACGGTCGGATGGACCTCCGCACAATGGGCTTCGGCACAGCTTTCGGACCTCCTCAGAGGCGACGTCAGATGGCTTGGAGCCGGAAGTGCAGTAGGTCGGTGACGTCGGCAGAAGCCGGCTTGCCATCCGAATCGGTGACCGCGGTCACGGTCAGGCCGGCGGTCGTGACCAGCTTCTCGAAGTGGTCCCGGGGGTACCAATGCATGATCCACGGGCGTTCCACGATGGTGTTGTCCGAGCCGTGGTGCCGTTCGTAGCGAAGAAGCGTCGTCTGTGTCCGGGCTGTCTCGTCGCGTTGCTCGGCTACGACGGATACCCGGAGCTCGGCGCCGTCGGCTGCGGTGGCCGTGCGCACCTGGCCGATCTGTTCGGCAGGGGTCGGTGCGGGAGTGAACAGGGGGACAAGAGCGGTGCCGCCCTCCGCCAGATGAGCTTGGATGCCGTGCAGGGCGGCGAGCGCTGTGGCGTCATCGGGGAGCAGGGTGAAGGTCGGCCCGGCGAGAAAGATCGCCCGGTAGCGGCGGGGCAGATTCAAAGCCTCCATCCGCTGGTGGAACACGGTGGCACGAATGTCTTGTTCGTCTGCCCGGCACCGGAGCCGCTCCAGCATGTCGGCGGAGGAGTCGACGCCGTCGACGTCCAGACCACGCCGGCGCAGTTCGAGCAGGGGATCACCGTCTCCGCACCCCAGCTCCAGTGCCGGCATGCCGGCTTCCTGGATGAAGTCTGCGTAGGGTTCGGGGTCTTGGGAGTAGGACTTCAGCGGTCCGTAGAGTTCCGCGACGATCCCGGTGTAGAAGTCAGCTGGGTTCACGCTGGTCACCCTACGCAGCCCCTGACGTAGGTTCACTTGAATATCGAGGGCGGGTCACTGCAGCAGGATCATCCCCTCGACCAGACGTTGCGAACGGATCCGCGCGAGCAGCGGCACCCGTCAAGCGGACCGATCGACCGGCTGTTGGACGAGCACGGTGCGATGGAGGTGACGGTGGTGGACTTCGGAGACGTGACGATCCGTCCGGCCGACTAGCAGGTCAAGGTCTACCCGTTGCGATGGCCTGTCGTATGCCTGCAAGACGGTGGCATTGCTTCAACCACATGCTCGGCTGCCTCCACCACCGCCATTCACACCAGGTCCGTTCGGCGAGGCAACCGCTTCGCCAACCAACTCCCGACAGAGCATCCAGATGCCCACTGCTGCCTGACGCATCAGGCGCATCAGGCGCATCGGATGCCTTCCTGCCCCGCGCACGAGGGTCCGGGCGGCCTCCCGCTATTGCTGTGCGAGGGCTTTGAGCCAGTCCTCGACGGTGACGACATCTGCCCACTGTGGGAACAGCTTTTCGGTGAGCATCATGTGCACCTCGGGGTCGGGGTCCAGGCAGGCATCCGCCAGGACGGTGAGGCCGAAGTCCAGGTCGATGGCGTGCCACAGAGTGGACAGCACTACAGCGCTGGTAGCGATGCCGGTGAGAACAAGGCTGTCGATGTCGCGAGCCCTGAGTACCAGGTCGAGGTCGCTGCCCGAGAACGCGCTCCCCCGCCTCTTGGTAACCACCACGTCGCCCTGCTGGGGCGCGACGTCGTCATGGATCTCGGTGCCAGGAACCCCCTCGATGAACAGCCCGGCCCGCACGACGTTGGTCATCACCCTGTTGCGAGGACTGACTTCCGGATCGCCCGGCCGTAACCCCATCACCACGTAGATCACGGGGATGCCTGCGGCCCGGGCACCGTCGATCGCGCCGCGCAAGCGCGGCAGATATCCGGACCCGCCGCCGATCATGGCCACGACGTCCCGTTGGACGTCCATCACCAGAAGCGCGCTGCTCGCCATGCTTGCCGTCCCTTCTCCGTCGGAAAACTAGAGCAAGTCTCATGGATCGACCGAGCCACGGTGGAAGTTTCGGAGATCCTCAGTAGGTTGAGCGAAGTCCCTAAGGACATGCCTGAGCGGCTCCCATGTCGCTGCCCGTGACGTACGGGCACGTGGGTACGAGGTCGTCATCGGCGAGCGCATGGGCGGCTCGGAGCGCGTAGATGCCCCCAGCCGCCGACCGCGCGCGGGAACTGATGGCGATGCTGACCGGCCCCGCCGTGGAGCGGAGAGACCGCGATTGGCCTGATTCCGCTGCTCGGCCGCGCGAGGCGGAGCCGACCTGACTACCAGCACGTGGACCCGGACCCGCTCGACGGCATCGGTGACATGCAGGCCGAGGAAAGGCTGATCGGGGGCTGCATCGAGGCGATGTGCAACCTCGCGGGGCCGGATGACCTCGATGTCACCGCGTGCGCCCGCGAGGAGTCCCCGGATCGCCTGATCGCCGGATCCTCTTACGTGGAGGATGCCGACAGGGCGTCTTCACGATCTGCCGAACACTCCACATACACGCGGATCGCCGGATTCTTCGACCGGGTGAACACGATCCTCGTGGGTCGGACCAGCGCACCGGGTCAGAGCTACCTCAGCCACCACCATGAGGCGGTCCTCGACGCGCTCGGCTCCCTCAACGTGCCGAGCATCGGCGACGTCGAGTGCGGCCACATTCCGCGCTACATGCCGATCCTCAACGGGGCACACGGTCGGTGTCGGTTCAGCTCACTCGTCGTTTCTGGTGTTCTCGCTCGGCAGGAACGTCTGGCGTGCCCAGAGGCTCAGCAGCGCCAGCGCACCGACCAACAGCGGCACCGGGTCACGGGCAGGAGGAGCCACCACATATCCCAGCGCCGTGACCGTGCAGACCGTCAGGGGAATGAAGGCCGCCGCACCCTCTATCCCCCATCGCAACGTCGGCTGAGCAGCGCCCAGGACGCTCGCCCCGCCGGGCACCCAAGGGCCGACAGCGAGCACCAGAAGGCCCACGGTATTGCAGGTGTCGACCAGCTGACAGGACATCGTCCCGGGGCTGTACGGGCCGACCGTCCACAGTCGCAGGGTGTCGCCGATCAGCATGAGGGACAGCCCGCCGATCCCCACCCACAAGGTGACTCTCCGGTCGCTCCGTACGAGACGGCACAGGGCGAACAGAAAGCTGAGGAACACGACCTCCGAGGTCCACAGGACACCGACCATCCCCGTCCCCAGCCGCCAGCCGTCACTCGGCCCCCGCAGCAGTACCCATCCCGTCATGAACACGGCTCCGGCTGTGACGACCCCGTCAAGCACACGCCGCAGCAACACCCGCCGGCCTGTGCCGGCGTCGGCCGCGACCACCAGACCGGCCATGCCCAGGCCGACCGCCAGCGTCACTCCGGTGACCAACACCGAACCGAGCAGCGATCGCTCGTCCTGTCCCGATCCCGGAGGGGGAGCCGACAGCACGCTGACCGCCCCCCGGTACACGCCCCCGGCTGCCGCCGAACCCCCCAACAGCAGCAGGCGCGTCCGCACCCGCCCGCTCGCCCCCCACGCACGGAGCACCAGGGAGGCCGCCAACGCCCAGCAACCGGTGGACGGCCCGGAAGCCACCATCCGCGCCGCCGTGCTCCCGGCCGCCCACGGCCCGCTGAAAGTCAGCGCTGTTCCCACGAGACAGGCCACGCCCACCGCGCACCAGGCCCACAGGCCGTTTCGATGCAAGCGACCCACCCGGGCGCTGAGCACGTCCGGCGACTTCCCCAACCCCGACATCAGGCGCGCCTTTCCACCGGTCCCCCGCCCGCAGGGCCTTCCCTCAGCCCTCGGATCATTCAGAAACCGTAGAAGACGCGCCACCTGCCCCGAACTGAACCAGGGGTCTATTCACTCGTACTGCGTAAGGGAGGAGAGGTCACCGGTCTCGGCTTCGCGCGGCCGTCACCAACGGCTTCGCCACCGTCTGCGCCCATACCGAACCAACGGGCGACGTCCGAATGTTCCTGTCCGGCCCGCGGTGTGTTCCGCCGCGGACACCGGACGTCCGGCAGTATGCCCCTGTGTCTCTCATACCCGGAACCCATGACCGCGCCGTCGAACCGGCACGGATCCGTCTGGTGGCGGCCGGGGCCGCGGTGGTGACCGTCGGCGCGGGGCTGGGACTCCGGGCGGTGGCCGCGGGAAGCCTGGCCAAGTACGGCGGGGACGCGCTGTACACGGTCCTGATTCTCACCCTCGTGCTGGTGGTGGCGCCACGAGTAACGCCCCTGACGGCCGCCGTAAGCGCACTGGCCGTCAGTTGGGGGGTCGAGTTCCTGCAACTCAGCGAGGTGACGGCGGAGCTCGCCCAACGCAGCGCCGCCGCCCGCCTCGTGCTCGGTTCCACCTTCAACCCACCCGACCTGTTCTGGTACGCGGTCGGTGCGGCGGCGGGCTGCCTCGTCCACACCGCAGCGGTCCACCACCTGTCCCGTCGGCGTGCGGGGGCCGGTTGACAGCACGCGAAGGGCAGCCGACCTTGCCCAGCGCTGGTCAGCTGCCCTTCCCTTCTCCGCGTGTGACGCGAAAGCGGCCGTTCCGCACCGCGTCTACACCGCGCAGGCCCGGACGAACGCGTCAGCCAGTTCGGCGGGGCGGGTGAAGAGTGCCTCGTGGCTGCCCGGGGTCTCGATGACCAGCGGGTTCTTGAGCCGCGGCAGGAAGCGGTCGGCCCAGGCCCACTCGCCGGGAAGGGCGAGGTCTTCGGTGGCCAGAATGTAGGCGGTGGGGATGTCGAGTGCGGCGAACGCCGTCGTGTCCGGCTTCTCGGTGAAGGTGCCCAGGGGCTGCGGGACGAGCAGGGAGTGGATCAGACGCTGGGTCTCCTCACTGGCGTCCTGCATGAACGCCTGCTGGAAGACCTCGAAGGGGAACGTCACGGTGTCGTTGCCGGAGGCGGCCGCCACGGCGTGGAACATCTCGCCGTAGTGCGGCGGGCACGCGTCGATCAGGGACTCGCCGTCGTTCGGGACGAACGCGTTCCAGAAGACCAGGCGCCGTATCCGGGCCGCGAGCTTCGGCGCCGCGCCGGTCAGGACGTATCCGCCCCAGCTGTGGCCGAGCAGGGTGATGTCGGTCAGCCCGGCGCGTTCGACGTAGTCCACGAGGCTGTTCACACAGTCGGTGAGGGTCACGCCGCGCGGGTCGTCGTCAGCGCCCAGCCCGGCCAGGGTGGGGGTGTGCACCTGGTGGCCGGCGGCTCTCAGCTCGTTCGCGACCGGGCGCCAGGCCCATCCGCCGTGACAGGCTCCGGTCACCAGGACGAAGGTCTCGCTCATGTCGATCTCCTTTGATCGATGGATTTACTCGATGGGACACAGTCGGCTCACAACCAGCTTGGGATTGCCGGCAGTTCACCAGTGACGTGCAGTTCTTGGGTTCCGCTCCGGCCGGTGAGCCAAGCGGCGACGGCGTACGGCGGTCCGCCGACCGTGGTGCCGGGGGCGGGCGTGCCGAGGACGACGCTGTCGTGGCCGTCCGCCGACAGTTCGGCACCGGTGCCCGGGCCGAGGCGGGCCGACATCCACCCGGCCACATCGCGTACGAGGGCCCAGGCGAAGTCGGGCGGCAGCGCGTCCACGCCGATACCGACGTGCAGATCGACCAGGTGGATCCACACTTCGCGGGCCCGCAGCCACGGCACTTCCGACGCCGGGATCGCGCGGCCCAACCCGCTGAGGACCGTGGCCGACCAGGCCTCGTCCGACAACGACTCGGCGGCCCTCCGGAAGCGGGCGGCGGACTCCCGTACGTCGTCCCGCTGGTCCACCAGGGACCGTCCGGCGCCCGCCTCGATGTCCGTGGCGCGTTGGTCCGGCGAGGCGTACATGGGTGTACGGATCCCGGTCCCGGCCCAGGTCAGCAGGTTGACCAGGGCGTCGGCGTTGCGGGCGAGGTGGGTGAGGAGGTGGCCGCGGGTCCAGCCGGGGAGGGCGGACGGTTCGGTCACCGCGTCGGCGGGCAGCGCGTCGACCGCTTGCTGCAGTGCGAGCTGCCCCGCCTCGACCCAGGACAGAGACCTGACGACGGGGACGGAAACGGGAACGGGGGCGGAGGCGGAGGCGGGATCGGTCACGGTTTGTCCTCGACGACCGTGTTGACGCACTCCCCGATGCCCTCCACCACGGTCCGTACGAGCTGACCGGGTTTCAGGAACACCTTGGGATCGCGGGCCGCGCCGACCCCGCCCGGTGTACCGGTGAGGACGAGGTCGCCCGGCTCCAGTGTCGTGAACGTGCTGAGGTACGCGGCGATGTCCGCCGGGGTGAAGAGCAGGTCGGACGTGCGCGAGCGCTGCATGACCTCGCCGTCCACCTCAAGGCGGATCTCCAGGTCGGCCGCGTCGTCGATCTCGTCCCCCGTCACCAGCCAGGGGCCGGCCGGGGTGCTGGCCTCCCACGCCTTGCCCTGCAACCACTGCGGGGTACGCCACTGCCAGTCCCGCATGGAGATGTCGTTGACGACGGTGTAGCCGGCGATCGCGGCCGCAGCCTCCTCCTTGGTGGCCCGACGGCGCAGCCGGGAGCCGATGACGAAGCCGAGTTCGGCCTCCCAGTCCAGCTCCTCCGTCTCGCCCGGGTGAACGATGTCGTCGCGGGCGCCGAGCAGGACGTTGGCGAACTTGCCGAAGAGGGCCGGGTACGACGGCATCTCCCGGCCCATCTCCGCGATGTGGCCGCGGTAGTTGTGGCCCACGCAGAAGATCTTGGCCGGGGTGGTGACGACGGGAGCGAGGTCGAGTGCGGCCGTGTCGTGCGCCGGGCCGTCGGCGGCGGCCGCGTGAGCGCGCCAGTCGGGGCGGCGCAGCAGGGCGGCGACGTCGGGGGCGCCGGTCTCCACGGCTCTGGCGCCGTCGAGGCGGACGGCCGCCGTGCCGGTGGCGGTGCGGATGGTGGCGAGCTTCATGCGCGGGTGCTCCCGGTGTTCCCAGCCGCTTGCGGCTTCTCGGTCGTTTCGGTGCGGGCGAGGTTGAGCGCTTCGTAGAGGGGCGTGTCGCTGAAGGTGAACAGGTCGAGCTGCGTGTGGGCGGCGATGCTGAGCGCGCACCAGGAGGGGACGGCGATCAGGTCGCCGGCGGTCACCTCGATCACGCGGTCGTCGAGGGTGACGGTGCCGCTGCCGCGGAAGACCTGCCAGACCGAGGAGCCCACCGTGCGGCGGGTGGCGGTGGCCGAGCGCGGGCGCAGGCGGTGCATCTCGGTGCGCAGACTGGCCAGGGCGTCGCGGCCGGTGGCGGGGTTGGTGAAGCGGATGCCGGCGTGGCCGGGCTCGATGACGCCGGGGTGTCCTTCGTCCGCCAGCTCCAGCTGGGCGGTGAGCGCGTCGTCGGTGTCGGCCCAGCGGTAGGCCATGAGCGGGGAGTCGGGGCTGTCCTCGGCCGCGATCGGGCGCAGCCCGGGGTGGCCCCACAGCCGCTCGTTGCGCGACCGGGTCGGGGTCGAGCGGTCGGACACCCCGTCCTCGCCGAACTCGAAGAACCCGGCGTCCAGGCGATGTACGAGCGGGATGTCGAGGCCGTCGAGCCAGACCATCGGCGCGTCGCCGACGTGATGGTGGCCGTGCCAGTGCATCGACGGGGTGAGCAGCAGGTCCCCGGGCCGCATCTCCACGGCGTCGCCGTTGACGACCGTCCACACGCCCTCACCCTCCAGGATGAACCGGAACGCGCCCTGCGAGTGGCGGTGCGCGGGGGCGACCTCGCGCGGGCCCAGATACTGAATCGCCGCCCAGAGATTGGGAGTCGCGTACGGCCGTCCGGGCAGGCCGGGGTTGGCGAGGGCGATGGCGCGGCGCTCACCGCCGCGCCCGACCGGCACCAGGTCTCCGGACCGGCGGGCGAGCGGCAGCAGGGTGTCCCACTGCCAGACGTGCGGGACCGCTTCGGGCTGCGGGGTCATCGGCATGAGGGTGCCGATCTCGGTCCACAGCGGGATGAGCCCGGCCGCCGCGAATCCGTCGTACAGCTTCCGGAGTTCGGGGTCCGTCTCCTCCGGGGCTATGACGGGCGCGGTGCCGACGGTGTCACTGGTCATCGGGGCTTCCTTCGGCGTCGAGCCGGCGCGTGATGTCGGCACGCAGCGCCTTCTTGTCGATCTTTCCGACCTTGGTCGCGGCGAGTTCGGGGACCGTCACCAACCGGTCCGGGAACTTGAAGCGCGCGACACCGGCGCGCTCCATGAGGTGGTGGACGTCGCCGAGGGTCACCGTGTGGCCGGGTTCCGGTACGACGTAGAGGCAGACCCGCTCGCCGAGCCGGTCGTCGGGCATCGCCACCGCGGCGGCGCGGGCGATGCCGGGGGTCTGGTAGGCGAAGTTCTCGATCTCCTCGGCGGAGATGTTCTCCCCGCCTCGGATGATCATGTCCTTGTCGCGGCCCTCGACGACCAGGTTGCCGTCGGGCAGCAGCCGCACGATGTCACCGGTGCGGTACCAGCCGTCCTCGGTGAACGCGCGGGCGTTCTGTTCCTCGGCGCGGTAGTAGCCGCGCGGGGTGTACGGCCCTCGGGTGAGCAGCACGCCCGGGGTCCCGTCGGGGACGGGGTCGCCCAGTTCGTCGACGACGAGGATCTCGTCGTCCTCGCACATGGGGCGCCCCTGCGTCGTACAGATGACGTCCTCGGGGTCCTCCGGGCGCGTGTAGTTGAGCAGCCCCTCGGCCATCCCGAACACCTGCTGGAGTGTGCAGCCCAGTTCGGGACGCACCCGGCGGGCCACGTGATCGGCGAGCCGGGAGCCGCCGACCTGCAGCAGACGCAGTGAGCTCAGGTCGGTTCCGGGTTGTTCGCGGTGGTGGTCGAGCCAGCGCTGGGCGATGGCCGGAACCAGGGCCGAAGCGGTGACGCTCTCCTGCTCGATCAGCGGGAACGCCTTCTCCGGGTTGGGGGAGCCCAGCACCACCCGGCCGCCGTTCAGCAGTACGCCCAGCAGGCCCGGACAGGCGAGCGGGAAGTTGTGCCCGAGGGGCAGCGCGGCGAGGTAGACCGTGTCGGCGCCGAACGCACAGACCTCGGCGCTGCGACGGGCGTTGTAGACGTAGTCGTCGTGCGTGCGGGCGATGAGCTTGGGCAGCCCGGTGGTCCCGCCGGAGAGCAGGAAGACGGCGATCGAGCGGCTGTCGGGCCGGTACGCGTCCACGGCGGCCCGGTCCTCGGGCGTGCCGGGCGCGGCGCACAACTCCCGCAGGTCCACGGCGTCGTCGTCGGGTTTGTCGCCGAGTACGAGGATGTGCCGAAGGGTGGGCGAGTCGTCGGCGACCTCGAAGGCCATCGACTGGTGGTCGTGGTCCTTGAGGACGTCCGGCACCGCGATGGCCACGGCCTCGCTGTGCTCGACGAGGTAACCGATCTCGTGTCTGCGGTGCCCGGGCAGTGCCATCACCGGGATGACGCCGAGACGCAGACAGGCGTAGGTGAGGATCACGAACTCGGCGGTGTTGGGGAGTTGCACCACGAGCCGGTCGTCCGGGCGGAGCCCGAGGGCGGCCAGGCGGAGGGCCACGGCGTCCGCCCGTTCGGTGAGTTGACGGTATGTCAGCCGCCGCTCGCCGTCGACGAGCGCGACCGCGCCGGGGGCGGCGTCGGCGGCGGCGTGGAGCCGGTCGCCGATGGCGTGACCTTCCCAGTAGCCCTTCGCGGTGTAGCGCTCGGCGTATTCCGCGGGCCAGGGGACAGCGCCGTTGCTGCTCGGCCTTGGCATGATCGTTCTCCTCAGGTGCGGTCGGCCGTGTGCACGATCACGGCGTCCAGGGCGATCAGCCCGTCGGCGGTGAGGCGCAGGGGGTTGATCTCGATCTCGGCGGTGTGCGGACTCGCGGCCAGGGCGGCGGCGAGTGCCGACACGACCCGCCCGAACTCGGCCCGGTCGAGCACCGGCCCGCCGCGCCAGCCGTCGAGCAGGGCGCGCGCGGCCAGGTCGTCGGGCATCCCGGAGGCCTCGGCCGCGGAGAGCGGGGCGAGCCGGATCGCCACGTCGGCGAGCGCCTCGGCGGCCGTGCCCCCCAGCCCGGCGAGCACGACCGGCCCGAACACGGGGTCCCGTCGTACGCCGAGCACGAGGTCGACGCCGGCCGGGGCCATCGCCTCCACCAGGTAGCGGTGGTCGGGGCCGATGGCGTCCAGCGCCGCGTCGAGTTCGTCGGGGGTGCGGACGCCCAGGTGGACTCCGCCGATCTCCGTCTTGTGGAGGATCGCGGCGTCGAGCACCTTGACCGCTACGGGTCCGCCCAGCAGGCGCAGGGCGTAGTGGGCGTGGGCGCGGGTGTCGCAGGCGACGCGGTCGGGGGTGCGGATGCCGAGCCCTGTGAGGCAGGACTTCGCCGCGTCCTCGTCCAGGGGGCCGGCGGGCAAGGAGGCGGCCGTCTCCCGCGAGGGCGCGTCGGCGCGCACGGCCCGCTGACGGGCATGCGTCACCAGTGCCCGTACGGCATTGGCGGCCGATGCCGGTCCGGTCAGCGCCGGAATCCCCGCCTTGTGCAGCCGTGCCCGCTGCTCGGCGACGTCCTCGGGCAGGCCGCCGACGGCCACCACGGCCGGGGACCGGGAGCCGAGGCCGGCGTCCTGCGCGGCCGAGGCGAGGTCGACGCTGTCGGGCTCGGTCAGGGCGTAGACGGCGAGCAGGTCCACCGCCGGATCCGCGGCCGTGGCGTCGAGGACACGGGCGAAGGTCTCGCCTGGCCGACCGGTGTCGACGGGGTTGCGCTGGTAGGTGAGCGGGGGCAGCAGCTCGCCGAGCGTGCGCTGTGTGCTCGCGGCCAGCTCCGGCATCCGGACTCCGTCGGTGCCCGCCCGGTCCGCGAGCAGCAGCCCCGGCCCGGCCTGGGCGGTCACGATCGCGAGCCCAGGGTCCGGATGCGGCCGCAGCTGGACACGCGACAGCGCGGTGAGCGCGTCGACCATCTCCCGTTCGTCGTCGACGACCACCGCCCCGGCCTGCCGCAGCGCGGCACGTGTGGTCCGCCAGGAGGTGGCGAGCGCGCCGGTGTGCGAGCGGGCGAAGTCACCGACGTCGCTGCGGCCGACGACCAGCGCCACGACCGGCTTGGCCAGGGCCACCAGGCGTACGGCGTCGACCAGCCGTGGCCCGTCCGGAACCGTCTCCAGGTGCAGTGCGACGGCTGTCGTACGGCCGTCCCCCACGAGGTGTTCCAGGACGTCCGCGGCGGTGACGTCGAGGCCTGCCCCGATACCGACGCCGAGGCTGATGCCGTTCCCGGCGGCTACCAGGTCGAAGGAGAGCGCGTGGTTGACGCCGCCGCTGGCCGCGACGACCGCGATGTCCCCGGGCGGCAGCTGCCCGGCCGCGGGCACGAAGCTGGCCGTCAGTTGGAGGTGGGGGGCGAAGAAGCCGGAGGTGTTGGGACCGAGCAGGCGGATCCCCGTGTCCTGGGCGACGCGGCGCAGGTCCTCCGCGTGCTGCTCGCCCTCCGGGCCCGCCTCGCCGAAACCGCCGGCGCAGACGAGCGCGGCACGGCAGCCCGCGGCGGCGGCCTCGGCCAGTGCCTGGGCGCAGCCGGCCGCGGGTACGCAGAGTACGGCCAGGTCGAGCCGTCCGTCGGTGTGCGCGGCGGCTTCCGCGACCGAGGCGTACACA
Source organism: Streptomyces sp. NBC_01314 (assembly GCF_041435215.1). Taxonomy (NCBI): domain Bacteria; kingdom Bacillati; phylum Actinomycetota; class Actinomycetes; order Kitasatosporales; family Streptomycetaceae; genus Streptomyces; species Streptomyces sp. NBC_01314. Next base: position 779,672 of record NZ_CP108394.1, read on the forward strand.
CCCTCGTCGGGCTCCGGGCGCCGCGCGTTGACCAGGGCACGGGCTCCGGGGAAGCGGGCCAGCGAACGGGCCATGGCGGCGCCCAGCTTGCCGCTCTGCCGTGAGGCGCCGATCACCACCACACCCTCGGGCGCGAACATCGGCGTCAGGTTCGTGCTCATGCCTGCTCCCCCGCCACCAGGTCGGCGCGCCCGGACAGCAGCAGCGTCTCGGCCCGGTCGTCATCCATCGTGTCCTCGACGATCAGTGCGGGTACACCGTGCTCCAGCCGGACCTGTTCGGCGAGCAGCGACCGGGTGAGCGGGGTTCCGCCGTGCACGGCGACCAGATCCGGAGGCAGGTCGCCACTCAGGGCGTCGGCCAACTCGTCGTACATCTCCGCTAGTTGAGCCTCGTCCTCCGGTGCGGGGAGCCACAGGCACCTCTCGGAACGCAACGCCGCGAGCTCCGCCGCGGTCAGCCACCGTCCGCTGAACTCCCGGAACGGCGTGTCCAGGGGATCCAGTCCTTCGTGCGCCGCGCGCCAGCCCTGTAGGGCCTGTTCGACGAACTCAGGGTCGCGGCGCGCGATCCGTTCCTTGCCGATGCTGCGGGAGATGAAGTGGAAGGCGAACTGCGTCGGTTCGAACGCGTGGTGGTAGCGCCCGAAGTGCTCCCACCACGACAGGCTCGGCCGGGCCGCGCCCTGGATCTTCGCCACTGAGGGCTGCCGTGCCGCCTCGTACGCGTTCAGGGCGCTCGCGAGGTCGTCACGGTGGGCGAGGAGGCTGTCGGCGAGGGCGATCGCGTCCTCCATGGCCATCTTGGTGCCGGAGCCGACGGAGAAGTGCGCGGTGTGCGCGGCGTCGCCGAGCAGGACGACGTTGCCGCTGTGCCAGCGCTGGGTGCGCTGGGTGCGGAAGTTGCCCCAGCGGGAATTGTTGACCAGGAGTTCGTGCCCGTCGATCTGCTCGGCGAAGAGCTTCTCCAGGTACTGCTTGGTCTTCTCGTCGCTCGGGCCGGGCGGTTGCGCGGTGTCGAACTCGTCGAGCCCTGCCCGCCGCCAGGACTTCTCGTCGGTCTCGACGATGAAGGTGCTGACGCTGTCGCTGATCGGGTAGCCGTGCACGGCGAAGGTGCCGTGCGGGCCGTGCTCGTGCACGAAGGTCAGGCCGTCGAAGAGGTAGTTCGTGCCGAACCAGATGAACTTGGCCGTCGCGACCTCCACCTCCGGCACGAGCACATCGGCGAGACGGTCGCGGAACCGGGAGTTCGCCCCGTCGGCGGCCACGATCAGGTCGTAGTCGGCCAGTTGCGCGGGGTCCGCGGGAACCTCATGGCTGAACCGGAGCTCGACGCCGACCTCCTCGGCCCGCCGGTGCAGCAGCGTGAGCAGAGCCTTGCGGGTGATGGCGGCCATGCCGTTGCCACCGCACCGGATCCGCTGCCCCTTCAGCCGCACCTCGATGTCGCCCCAGTGGCGGCCGTGCTCCGCGAGCGCGGTGCGCAGCACGGGATCCGCCGCGTGGATGGCGGCCAGCGTCGCGTCCGAGAACACCACACCGAAGCCGAAGGTGTCCTCCGGGCGGTTCCGCTCGAAGACCGTCACCTCGACCGACGGGTCCGCCTGCTTGATGAGCGCCCCGAAGAACAGCCCACCGGGCCCGCCTCCCACGCAAGCGATCCGAGTAACCATGACTTCTGCCTCCACGTCGAGTACAAGCCCAGACTCAGGCCCGGACGCATCTTGTGTCAATGGATACACGACCGTCAATAATTTGTTGCGCAATGACAAGATCGATCTTTGCCTGAAAGCCCCTGGAGACAAGGGTCCAGCCCAGCGGATGACTCATCATTGCGACGGCCGTCCGTATGACATAGTCGATTCCGTGAAGCCTCGATCAATCGTCTTCGACCTGTTCGGTGACTACGTCCGCTACCGCGGCGGCGCCGCCCGGCTGCGCACCATCAGCACACTGATGGGCTGCTTCGGTGTCGGCGAGAGCACGGTGCGGGTGGCTCTCGCGCGCCTGCGCAAGGAGGGCTGGTTCGACGTCCGGCGCGAGGGCAGGGAGACGCTGTACGCGCTCAACAGGCGCAGTCTCCAGCTTCTCGACGAGGGCCGCTCACGCATCTTCGACCGGACACCGTCCGACTGGGACCGACACTGGTACATGGTCATCTACTCGGTCCCCGAGAGTGAGCGCGGTGTGCGCGACCGCATCCGCAAGGACCTCGCCTGGCTGGGCTTCGGCCCTCTGGCCCCGTCGACGTACGTCTCCCCGCACGACCGGCTCCAGCAGGTCCGGGAGAAGTTCGCGGACGAGCCGGCCATCCGCCTGGACACCCTGCGCTGCCAGTCGGGCGGGCTGCCGGTCGACCGTGAGATGGCGGCGCGCAGCTGGGACCTCGCCGCCCTCAACGAGGACTACCGGGAGCTGCTGCGCACCTACCGCGGCCGCATGGCGTCGTACCGGGCCGGACACCTCAGCCCCGAGGAGGCCCTGGTCGAGCGCATGCGGCTGACCTACGACTACCGCAAGTTCCCCTTCCGCGACCCGGACCTGCCGACCGAACTCCTCCCCGCGGGCTGGGTGGGCCGAGAAGCACACGAGATGTTCCTGGAGGCCCACGAGATCCTCGGCCCGTCGGCCGAGACGCACTACGACGAGGTGGCCGGCCCACGCCCCATCGAGTAGGGCGCTACGAGCTGGTACCCCAGCTCGTGCGACGCCGCGGCCACGGGTCGTGCGGTCCGCGGGTCACCTCGGTGTGTCGTCGCCGCGACGCAGGGCGATGCCGACAGCTCCCCGAAGCCCCGACAGGTCCGGCCTGTCGGACAGAGCCGCGTGCGGTACGCAGTACATGGAGCCGGGCTCCGGTTCACGTGCGGGTGCGGACGCGGACGCGGACGCGGACCAGCAGGAGTGCGACATCGTCGTCGGGCTGCGGGCGCAGGGCACCGAGGAGGGCATCGCTGGTCTGTTCCAGGCCGGTGCTGCTCGGGGACTGGAGAAGACGAGTCAGGGTGGTGAGTCCGGCGTCGATCGGTTCTGTTCGGTTCTCGACCAGTCCGTCCGTGTAGAGAGCGAGCAGCGAGCCGGGAGTGAGTTCCAGTTCCACGGTGCCGAAGTCCACGCCGCCCACTCCGAGCGGTACGCCGCCGGGGATGTCGACGAGGCGCGCGGTGCCGTCGGCCGTCACCAGGATGGGCGGCAGGTGACCGGCGCTGGACAGGGTGCAGGTGCCGCGCTTCAGGTCGCACACGGCATACACGCACGTGGCGATGGAGTCTCCGAGCGAGCCGGTGATGTCGTCGAGATGCCGCAGCAGTTCTGCGGGCTCCAGGTCAAGGCGGGCGAGCGCACGGGTGGCGGAGCTCAGCTGCCCCATGATCGCGGCGGCAGGGACGCCTTTCCCCATCACGTCTCCCACGACGAGCCCGGTTCGCCCCGGGCCCAGTGGGAGGACGTCGTACCAGTCGCCGCCCACGTCACTCAGGGCGGGGCGGTATCGGGCGGCGATGTCGAGTCCCTCCCGCTGGACCGGTGCGGCGGGGAGCAGGCTGCGCTGCAGCGTCAGGGCGGCGGCGCGTTCGCGGCCGTAGAGGCGTGCGTTGTCGATGCAGATGGCGGCTCGCGCGGCCAGTTCCGAGGCGAGAAGGCAGTCCTGATCGTCGAAGGGGCGGTCGTTGACCGTGCGGTACAGGCTGAGGGTGCCGAGCACGCTGCCCCGGGCCATCAGCGGCAGCGCCATGTAGGAGTGGACGCCTGCCGCGAGGAGGGCACGGGCGGCGGGTTCGTCCCGGGCGATCCGCCGCATCGAGCGTTCATCCACACGCTCGACCAGAACCGGCCGGGCGGTGCGGACGCACTGGGTGATGGTTCTCGACGATCCGTGGGTGGCCAGTCCGCCGACCGGGTCGGCGGCGTGAATCGCGTCGGAGGGGTAACCGGCCGCCACGGCCAGCGCACGGAACTCGGCCGGGGAATCTCCGGTGACAGGGACCACGCTGCCGAGGGTCACAACGGATTCCAGGATGTCCACGGCAGCAAGATCCGCCACATGCGGCACGGTGACGTCCGCCAGTTCCCGCGCGGTCCGCCTCAGGTCCAGCGTCGTGCCGATCCGTACCCCGGCGTCCGCGATCACGGCCAGGCGCCGGCGTGCCTGGGCCACCTCGGCGGCGGCACGCTGGCGTTCCGTGACGTCCAGGACGGCCATGGCGAGGCCGAGTACCCGGCCGCTCGTGTCCTCGATGCGGTGGTACGACTCGGAGAACGTACGGTCCTCGGCATCCGCAGCCGTGTGGCCGACGGTCTGCTGATCAAGCAGGGGCCTGCCGGTCTCCAGGACGTGCCGCATCCGGCCCTCGATGGCGTCCACCTCCAGATCCGGCAGCACGTCACCCACCCGGCGGCCCACCAAAGCCGACTCCGGCACCCCGTTCATACGCTCCAGAGCGGGATTGACGCCGACCCACCGCAGGGCGGTGTCGAAGACAGCGATACCCACCGGTGTCTGGTTGACGAGGCTGTGGGAGAGAGCCAGATCCCGCTCGACGCTCCGCACGGTCATCGCGTCCGCCGCCAGCCCGAGCAGGTGCGGCTTCCCCTCACTGTCGAGCAACCGCATCGTACGGAACTCCACGGCACGTTCCCCGCCGTCACGGTGCCGCAGCGGAAACACACCTGTCCACCGGGACCCCGAGCTGACCTGGGTGAAGAGTTCCCGGGCTCGCGTCCGGTTCTCGGACGCGACCAGCAGCAGGTCGGAGCGCTGCCCGAGTGCCTCCTGCGCGGAGTAGCCGAGCAGCTGCTCCATCGCGGGGCTCCACAACGCGATACGACCGCCCGCGTCCAGAACCACCGACGCGACGTGCAACAGGTCCAGCAGCCCGCCGGGCGTCGCCAGGATCTCGTCGTCATGCGTGGTCGCATCCCCGTGCATGCGAGCCGCTCCTTCCGGCGCGGCAGGGGCACCACCGTTGTTCCGCCCGCCATCCAATGAGGTCAGAGTACGACCGGAGCAGCGGAACCGCCTCGCGGGAGCGGCTCGCGAGCCATGCACCGTCGGCCCCTCCTCGACGCGCCGACGTCACCGGGACGGTCGGCCGGTGTGAGGATCAGCCGTCCTGTGGAGTCGGCCAGTGTGAGGGGCCGACCGGCGTGTGGAATCGGCCAGTGTGACGGGCCGGCCGCCTGTGCGGCAGGAGGCGATCCCACAGCGCATGCGGTCCACCGGCAAGTCGTACTCGGCGGCTGCGTCCTGCTACCGGTCGCCGTACGCGCTGCCGTCTTCGGCGCCCCGACCACTCGCCAGTGCCTATTTCTCCCAGATCTTGCGGTAAGCCTGACGGTAGCCGTCCGAGTCCCAGGACAGTGCACCGCCACTGTTGTCCGCGGTGGTGACGTGGACCGGGGCGACGTATTTGCTGGCCGGCTCGCCCGCGAAGGCGCGGTTGAATTCGTCGATGATCTGCCATCCCTGTTCGGACAGGGGCTCGGGCACGGTGGCGGCCTGGAACTGCTTGCCGTTGATGCGCTGAAAGGCTGACGGGTCGCCGTCGCCGGCACCGATGTTGAACGGAGCGCCGCCGCCCTGGCGACCGGCGGCGCGCAGCGCTGGTGCCGCGTGGTCGAAGTACAGGTCGTTGATGGCGGCGGAGTAGGTCCATCTGTCACCGAAGCGGGAGTGGAGCGAGGAGACCTTTTCGACGGTGCGGCTGTTGGCCTCCGGGATGGGGATGTCCTCGTAGCTCAGCAACTCGACGTCGGAGCAGGTGGCGAGCTTCTTCTTGATCAGATCAGACTTTCGCTTGGCGAAGGGGATCGAGGCGTCGGTGAACAGCACCACACCCGCACGACCGTTGGAGCGGGCGATGATCCATTCGGCGCTGATCTCCGCGACTTCCTCGACCTTGGTGGTGACATTGCTGAAGAGCTTCGGATCCTTGCTGGGGCCGGGGGCGGCCGTGGCGTGCCAGCCGATCAGCGGGATGCCCGCGGCGTCCGCCTGCTCGACCTGCCTGGTCACGGACTTGGGGTCGAAGCCACCGATGACGATGCCGGAAGGCTTGAGAGCGAGGGCCTCGGCGAAAGCCGCCCGGATACCGGCGGGCGTACCCTGCCCGTCGATGGTGCGGACGTCCCAGCCGACGACCTTGGCCGCTTCCTGCACGCCCCTGGCGACGCCGGAGACACCGGGGTTGGTCATGGTCTGGGCGACGTAGGCGATGGTCCTGCCGGAGACGGCCTCAGGTCCGGTGGTGGGGCCGCCCCAGGGAGCGTTGGTGTCCTCGGCCTCTTTGACAGCCTGTTTCGCCTCGGCGAGGACAGCGGGGCAACCCGGCTCCCGTGAACCGACAGTGGACGCGTCGGTGGTCGAACCGCTTTCGCAGCCGGTGACAACAGTGGCCACGACCAGGAACGTGACGGCTGCCGCAGTCGGTTTGCGGGTGGAGTGCACGGGGTCTCCTCAACAGGACACGGGGGCGTACGGGTTGGGCGTGGGGGAGGAGAACAATCCGGCAGAGGGCCGGAATCGCAACGGCGGCAGCACCTCGGGCCGTTGCCCGGGCGGTTGTCGCGGTGGGAATGTAGCAGGGCCCCGCCAGTTCCTCCACGGCGGTGGCACCGCTCGGTAGGCGGGCGCGAACAATTTGTAATCAAGTCTTGATTACGTACAGGCTCAAAGCGATCACACAGACGATAGTCTCCGACCGACCGGATCCGGACACGTGACGAGATCCAGTAGCTCACGTCATGTGTCCGATCGCTCACGCATGCCGGCGTCGCGAGAACGCCGGTCCCGTTCCCGGTCGTTGACGGTCCTGCGGCAACAGCCCTGCGGTCGCCGCTCACACGAACATCGAAGGAGGCAGCGTGCCCGCGAACACAGTGGAGCAGCCGCCCGGGCGCACGGACCGGACTCCTGTGTTCCGCCGGCGGGCGGTATCCGTTCTCGCCCGGTGGCCGTTCCGGCGAAAACTCAACGTGCTCGTCATCGCGCCCATCGCGGTCGTCGGCGTACTGCTCGGCATCGGCGTCGCCGGTCAGATCGAGCAGGTCCGCGACGCCGACCGGATCGCTGAACTGGTGCGCGACAGTGAACAGGTCGCCGCACTCATCAACGACATACAGGCCGAACACCGGTTGGCACTCCTGCTGTCCGTACAGTACGAGGCGGACCGCCCCGGAGCCGACCAGCCGTCGACCGCCGCCTACCGTGAGGCACAGCAAGCCACCGACGCGCGGGTCGCGGCCGTGCGGTCCGCGTTCGGATCGAGCCTTCCGTCCGAGGAGACACAGGCGCTCGAGTACATCGCCAGCCTTGACGCCCTGCGCGAGAAGCTCGATCGGGGCTATGTCCCCGCCGCGAACATCGACCCCGCGTACGACGCCGCGGTCGGATACCTCATCGACGGCATCGGACTCGACGGCTTCTCCGCGACCTCGGAGTCCTCGGTGACCAATCTGCTGGACGCGGCGCTACGCGCTGACGCGGCTCACGCGGCTTTCGAGAGCGCCGTGTTCTCCGCACAGACCCGTGACGCGAACGCCCTCACCGAGTACTCGCGCGCGGTCGGCGCCCATGAGCTCTACACGTACCAGTCGGACCGCTTCAGCCGTATGGCCACGCCGGATCAGGTCCTGAGCATGGCCGGCATCGAGCGCGGCGCCGAACAGAACGACATCACATCCCAGTTCGCGGAACTCCAGGTCGATCCGGGCTCCCTGCAGTCGCAGACCACGCGGGAACTGCGCGAGAAGATCGCCGCCGGAGAACGGCAGGCCGACACGCGCCTCGGCATCACCCGGACGCTGATCAGGCAGACCGCGGCCCAGGCCGACTCCCTGTCCTCGAACGCCCTGGGCAAGGCATGGTTGATGCTCGGTGTGGCCGTGCTCGGCTTCGCCGCGTGGCTGGCGTTCTGTGTCCTGGTCCGGCGCTCGGTCATCCGCCCCCTCATGGCCCTGACCGGCTCCGCCCAGCAGGTGGTCGAGGCCGCGGACGAGGAACTCGCCCGGGTCGCGGACGACGAGTCCGCCGACGGCACCCCGTTCCGGCCGCAGGCCATCCCGGTCCCGGTCCGCGACGACATCGGCGAGCTGGCCGAGGCGTTCAACCATGTGCAGGTCACCGCCGCCGCACTGCTGGAGCGGCAGGTACTGAGCCGCCGCAACGTCGCCGAGATGTTCGGCAACGTCGGACGCCGGGTCAGCAATCTGACCACACGCCAGCTGTCGCTCATCGATGCCGTGGAACGCGAGGAGACCGACCCCGACCTTCTCGACCGGCTCTACCGCATCGACCACATCGCCGTACGGCTCCAGCGCAACGCCGACAGCCTGATGCTGCTCGCCGGAATCCGGGAGACCGACGTCGAGGCCCGGCCGACCCCTCTGGTCGACGTCATACGCTCCGGCCTCGGCCGGATCGAGGGATACCAACGGGTGTCCCTGCGTTCCGAGACGGACATCACCGTAGGGCCCGACATCATCGGCGACCTGACGCTGATGCTCGCGGAACTGCTGGAGAACGCGGTCTCCTTCTCCCCGTCACACACTCCTGTCGAAGTGGTCGTGCGGCCCGGCACGGATGTCACCAAGGACGGCGGGGCGCTGGTCGAGGTCATCGACCACGGCCTCGGAATGAGTGCGGAACGCCTCGCCGAGGAGAACGCCCGCCTCGTCCGCCGGGAACGGCTCGACCTCGTACCGACCAAGGTGCTCGGACTCTTCGTGGTCGGCAGCCTCGCCCGCCATCTCGGACTCCATGTCACCCTGAGCCGTACACCGGGCGGTGGTGTCACCAGTACCGTCTGGATCCCCTCCGTGCTCCTGCTGACGATGAGCCCCGTGGACGCCGCACCGCCCGCTGCCACGGGTCCGACCAAAATCATGGCGGCGCTCACGACGAGACCCGCCGGGCAGGCCGTCGTACCCGAAACCGCACCAGCCACCGCCATAGCCCCCGAACGGCGGCCGATCACCCTGTCACCGCAGGGTGACCTGCCGCGACGCGTCCCGCCCCGCCTCGACGCGGAGAGGACCGCCACGCCGGAGGGTCCTGTGCCGGGAGCCACCCGACCACTGCGGCGGCGGGTCCGGGGCGCGACGCTCACCGTGTCCACCCCGACGGCCGACCGGAGCATCTCCTCCGTGCGGCAGCCTGTCGACGCGGACGCCGTCCGCTCGGAACTCGACGAGTTCGAGGCCGCCGTCCGCAGGGCGGACCAGGACAGTGCCTCGCCCACGGACAGAACCGGCACCACCGCAAGAGCAGAAACCCCAGAAGGCCAGAAGGAGACGGGCAGTGACCACGTCGACAGGTGACAGCACCCCCGAACAGGCAAAGCCCACCGACCTGCGAGCCGCGGCAGCCGACTTCACCTGGTTGCTCGACCGTTTCGCCACGGACACCGCCGGTGTCGTCGACGCCATCGCGGTGTCGTCCGACGGCCTGCTGATCGCTGTCGCCCAACTACGCGACAGGGCCGACTCCGAACGGCTCGCCGCAATCGTGTCCGGTGTCACGAGTCTCGCCGCCGGTGTCTCCGGCAACTACAGTCTGGGCGGCCTCAACAAGGTCATCATCGACCTGGAGGGCGGCCACGTACTGGTGTCGGCCGTCGGCAACGGCGCCGTACTCGGTGTGGTCGCCTCCAAGGAGGCGAAACTGGGCAACATCGCCTACGAGATGACCCTCTTCGCCAATCGCGCCGGGGCCGCGCTCACCCCCCAACTCGTGATGGAGCTGAAGAACAGCGTCGGCTCCACACCGGCCGGCTGACCCAGCCCCGCAAGGTAGGAGGTCGCCATGGCCGACGGTGAGCAGGAACCACATGAGGCAGCAGAGGACACCTGGGACAGCTCGCCGGAGCCGGCAGGCCGCGCACCTGCGGTCCGGCCGTTCCTCCTGACCGCCGGCCGAGTGTCCGGGGCAGGCACCGCCGCGCCGATCCCGATCGAGACCCAGATCGTGTCGACCTCGGCCGGTCTCTCCGTCCTCGGCACACTCGCCTTCGAACACCACGACATCGTCGCCGCCTGCCGACGGCCGCAGTCGGTGGCGGAACTGGCCGCCCACCTGCGACTGCACCTCAACGTGGTCCGGGTGCTCTCCGAGGATCTGTGTGCCGCCGGGCATCTGGCGGTCCACGTGCCGAACGCCGGGACCGCCCAGGACATCTCCGTACTGCGAAGGGTTATCAATGGTCTCCGTGCCGTCCCCGACTCACGGGGCACACTCCGCGACAGCGGCTGAGCAGCCGCCACTACCGGTCAAGCTCGTCATCGCCGGCGGCTTCGGGGTCGGCAAGACCACCACGGTGGGCTCGATCTCCGAGATACGACCGCTCACCACGGAGGCCGCGATCACCGAGGTCGCGGCGGGGGTGGACGATCTCTCACACACTCCCGACAAGACCACCACCACCGTCGCCATGGACTTCGGCTGCATCACCCTCGATCCGACCCTGAAGCTGTACCTGTTCGGGACGCCGGGCCAGGACCGGTTCGGCTTCATGTGGGACGACGTGGTCGAGGGCGCTCTCGGAGCCCTGGTCATCGTGGACACCCGCCGCCTCGACGACTGCTACGCGGCCGTGGACTACTTCGAGCACAAACGCATCCCCTTCGCGGTCGCCGTCAACGCGTTCGACGGGGAGGTCGAGCACGACCTGGACGAGGTGCGCTGGGCACTGGACATCGCCGAACACATACCGCTGATCGTCTTCGACGCCCGCAGGACCGGCTCCGTCCGTGACGCGCTCCTCGTCGTACTCGACGTCGCCCTCTCCCGCGCCGAAACCGCCGCCGCGACCTGACCGCGCTGTCCACCACCTGAGAGGTCCACCAGCCGGTCCACTCACCCCCGCCGCGTCGACGACACTGCGACGGGGTTTTCTTCGCGGTCTGTCGACGGTACAGGCCGTGCGGTTACGGGGAATGCGCACGGCAGGCCGCTGCGTTCGGTCTACAGCCACGCTTACGCCCCTGCTTCGTCCAGGAGACCTCTGCCATGTCAGAGCTGAAGATCGACGCTGTCGTGTTCGACGTTCTCGGCACACTCGTCGATGAACCCGCCGGTATCCGTGCCGGCATTCGTGCACTCGACCCCTCGCTCGACGGCCCCGGGGTCGAGCGGCTTCTGTCGCTGTGGCAGCAACACATCGACCGCGAGCAACGTCGCGTCCTCGACGGCGTCCGGCCCTATCTCACCAGCGACGCCCTCGGCCTGGAGGCCGCCCGGCTCGTCGCCGACGCCGTCGGAGTCGACGATCCGACCACCGTGGCAACGCTGGCCCTGTCAGGTCGCAGACTCCCGCCGTGGCCCGACACCGTGCCGGGGCTCGCCCGACTCGCCGAACGGTACCCGCTGATCGGACTCTCCAACGCGAGCCGGACGGCGCTGCTGGGGCTCAACGCCCACGCCGGACTGCGCTGGCACCAGGCCCTGTCCGCCGAGGAGGCCCGGACCTACAAACCGGACCCAGCCGTCTACCAGTTGGCTGTCACCGTTTCCGGGTGCCCGCCGGAGCGGCTGCTGAAGGTCGCCGCCCACGCCTGGGACCTGCGCGGAGCACAGCGCCTCGGCCTGCGCACCGCCTACGTCGCCCGCCCCGTCGGCGACCCACCCACTTCCTCGGACGGGTTCGACCTGCACGCCGACGACCTGGCCGGCTTGGCCGACCAACTCGACCAACTCGACGACGCTCAGAGGCATACCGGGTAGGTCGTCGGCGGAGCCGGAGCCGAGGCCGAGGGCCTGCAGAGGATCATTGTGTTGCTTTCCGCTCTGAATGGGGTGAGATGCGGCGCCGCACCACCGGCGATATCATGGACATAACAGCCGCGCGAGCTCAGTGACCGGTGGCCGAATTTCCGTAGCGTTCCATGCGTTCCTCGCATTCCCTCGTGTGCCTTCGCCTGTCTTGGTGTGCCTTCACACTGCGGGAAAGGAGATTGCAACGATGAGCCAGACGGACACTCTCATCGCCATCGCGAAGACCGAAGTGGGATACCACGAAGGTTTCTCGCACGGTCACTACAACAACCATCAGAAGTTTTCCCCGGCCGTTCCCGGGCTGGAGTGGTCACAGAACCAGGCATGGTGTCAGACCTTTCAGTCCTGGGCCTTCCAGCAGGCCGGCGTGAAGAGTCTGGCACCTGTGACCGCCTCTTGCCCGACGGCTGTCAACTGGTACAAGAACCGCGGGAGGTTCTCGTACTATCCGGCGATCGGGGCGATGGTGTTCTTCGGTCACTCGGGAGGCCAACACGTCGGACTCGTCCACAAGTACGACGCGGATTATGCGTACACCATCGAAGGGAACACCAACGCCAACGGTTCGTCCGAGGGCGACGGGGTGTACCTGAAAAAGCGTGCCCGCCGGGACAGTTATCTCTACGGATACGGACTGCCGAAATTCGCGGAGGGAATCGTCACGGCGGATCCGGGCTTGAAGAACAAGCCCGGATATACCTACATGCCCGCTGCCTCGTCCCATGAGTCCGATGCGCTGGCCGTGGCAGAGGCCGAAGAGGCGCTGCCGTGGGTGTCCTCGGTCCAGCTCACCTGGGCGGCCGCTCACCCCACCGCCGAGGAGCAGGCCGCGGAAAGCGGCGACGGCACCACGGCGGACGATGTCGCTCTCGTGCAGGACGCGTTGGAGAAGGTCATGGGCGTCGCCCCGGACGACCCGCACTCCGTGTTCGAGGCGGAGACGCAGGAGCTCTTCGAGCGATTCCGCATGGAGAAGCTGGGCCACTCCGAGACGGACAGCCACGGCGTGCCGAGCACGCAGGAGTTGGTCGAACTGGGCAAGCGGTCAGAGCTGTTCAACGTCAGGGCGGGTTCGTCCCCGGCCGCGGAGCAGCCCTGGATCAGCCTGAACCAGGTGGTCTGGGCCTCGACGCACAGCGCCCAGGAGGAGCAGGCGCAGCCGGGCGGGGACGCCAGCCCGAGGGCCGATGTGGCTCTGGTGCAGGACGGGCTGGAGAGGGTCATGCACACGGACGTGGCCGATGAACGCGGGATCTTCGAGACCGCCACGCAGACCCTCTACGACGAGTTTCGTCGTACGGTGCTGCACTTCTCCGGCAGTGACGCCGTCGGGACACCCGGCATGCAGTCACTGACGGAACTCGGGCAGAGCGCAGGACTGTTCCGGGTACGTACCGGTTTCCCGGTGGGCGGGACGGGTGGTACCGGTGTCGATGCCATGGGGCAGATCGACCCGAAGCAGGTGACGTTCCATCGGTGCACAGCCGAGGGCACGCTGGAGGACTGGATCGCGCAGGCGAGTACAGCGGCCGGAGTCCAGGCGAGCAACTACTGGGTGAAGGGCTTCCAGACAGCCGTCGTGCGCGAGTCGTCCGGCAACCCCAACGCCTGCAACATGTGGGACTCCAACGCCAAAACACCTCCCGGCTTCAGCAAGGTCAAGGACTTCGGTGACGGCTATCTGGGCGATGGGCGGATCGTGAGACTGAACGGCGCGCTCACACATTTCCAGTGTTCCCGGGGCATCGTGCAGTGCATCCCGCAGACATTCGCCCAACGCCACGCTCCCGGTACCTCGGTGAACATCTACGACCCCGTGGCATGCATCGCCGCCGCGATGCGGTACGTGCGCGCCCGGTACGGCGTCGCCATCGACGGTTCCAATCTCGCCAGGAAGGTTCAGCAGTTCGACCCCAACCGGGATCCCCGCGGGTACTGACGGCGAGGCCGGACAAGTACGACGAGCGGCGCGCCCGGTTTCGAATGTGGACAACCGCAGGGACGAGGTCGTCGACGGACAGGTGCAGCCGGTTGCGGACGTCCACCGCGGGTGTGGCGGCGCCCACGGGGGCGGCATGGCTCATACCGACGTCGCCGCTGTGCGAGTGCCGCCGACGGGGGCGCCGCAGCAATCAGGCACACGGGAGCATCGAGTGGTTGCGACCGTTCCCGCTCTGCCCTGTCCTCGGCGCTCCTGCAACGACGCTCCGCCGGCACGACGCCACCGCACTGGCCGGCCTTCACCCTGCGCTGCCGAACGATGCCGTCCCGGCCCGAGTGCCGGAAAACGTATGTCGCCATCCGACGGCACGGACCCCTTGTCTTGGACGAGATCGCGGTGGACGGCACCATCATCAAGGCGCCCGGCTGTGGTGAGGCGGCCGGACGGCCGCCCGTAGACCGGGCCAGGCAAGGCTTCGATTCGGCGTCTTCGCAGGTAGCGATGGGTACGGCGGTGCTGTATGCCCTGTCGCCGACGACACGGCCGGGCCCAGTCCGGTGCCGTCGGCCCAGCGGATGGACAACCGGCTTAATCCAGGGCCGATCCTGCGCTCACATCAGAAATCGGCGTAAGGCTGCCGCACCGGATCCTTGTCGCGGGCTGCGGGTCCGGTACCTGCCCTGTGCGCGGATGCGGCGCGGCGGTACTCCGCGTTGACGCGCTGGGCTTCTTCGAGCAGGTCTCCGAGGATGACGATGCGGCAGGAGGCCTCAATGGTGCGCAGGCGTGCACGAGTTCGCGAGCACGCACGGCGATGCACAGCTGGTGGCGGGAGTAGGGGCGACGACCGCCCTCGGAGCGCAGCGGTGCGCTGAGGCGGGCTTCGCCGACGGCGCGGAGGAAGGCGGGGGGTGGTGCCGGGTATTTCCGCGGCCCGGCCCATTCCGAGACTCAGGTTCGGCGCTTGGCGGGACCCACCCACAGGCGCGTAGCCCGTCGGGCTTCCCGTGACGCCGCCGGCGCACGGGATACACGAGGGCCGCTGCACACTGGACGGCTGCGCCCCCTGACCAGAACGGTGGCACCGGCGGTGTCGGCCAACTTATGGTCAGCCTCCTCGCCCGTGCCACCACGGTCACCCGCCGGGCCTCCGGCTACAAGACCGTGAGCGCCGGCCTTGCCCGATAGCGCCACCACTGCACCAGCGAGACGGCCGGCGAATATAATCTGCCCCATGTCGAAGCCTGACGAGCTGCTGGTTGACGTCGCCGCCTTGGTGGAGTCCGGGCAGAGCAATCAGATGTCCCTGACCGTGGTCACCGGTGGTGCAGTCATCACCGGTCGGCTGGCTCCCGAAGCAGTGTGGAGGCAGAGGGTGTCGGATGTGCTCATGGATTCGGACCGCTTGGGCGAATTCTCCGCCGTCTTCAAATCTCCCGCGAAGCACGGGCCGCCTACCCATCTGCACTTCCATGTCGCCCGGATCCTGCAGGGCACGGTGGGCATCCCGGAGACGGGCGGGATGTACCGTGTCGCGATCGAGGACGTCAGCGCCTGGACCATGGGCGACTTCAGCTATTCCGACCACTGAACGATCACTGTGGCGGGAACTATTACAAGCAGTGCGGGGCCCGACCGGCGTGCGCCGGGTCTGTGACTGACTGCTTCATCGGGCCACCGAGCACTGCAATGAGCCACTTCGGCGCGCAACGACAGTGCAACGACGAATTCAGACGCGACCTGTCGGTTCCGTTCGAGTTCCGCGCCGAAGACGGACCGATCCAAGAGCCCGGGCGGCCGGAGGCGCATCTCGACCGTCCGGGCTCTTCACCTCTTCGGTGCGGTACGCTCCCTCGCCCGTTCAGACCCATCCGCGGCTGGTTCGCGCCGACAATGCACGTCGACCGCTCCAGAGGCGCGGCGTTGGCGATGGGCGCTCCGGCGACAGAATCGGCAGAACGGCGGCTGCGGCGACGGCCGCCCTTCTCTTGGCGAGAGCACTTGACCTCATGGACGTTCCTTCGCCGAGCGGGATGAAACGATTCAATTCAGGGTGTGATACCGGCGGCCGATACCTGTGGGCAAGCTTCGGAGCGCCGCGACGAGCGAGGTGCCGAGTCGACCCGGTAGACCGATCACCCCACCTGAAGGCCGTGATTCGCCGGTCGCGGTAGGCCGTCCCCGAGAGCCTGACGCCCGGCCGCAACACGACGGATGCCCTCCGGCTTCGTGTAACGTGCCACGAAGAGATGCCCCACAGACTGAGGCAGGAAGGCCGAAGCCGTCAAGCCGTCTGCGAGTAACGTTCCCGAAACGCCGGACGGGGCAGACCGGTGCACGGCAGCGGAGAGGCGGGGACCCCCAGTGCAACCAGCAGGCGGCTCGAAGCGGGTCACCATCACCGATGTCGGGCGCAGCGCGGGTGTGTCGACCTCGGCGGTGTCGAAGGTGCTGAACAACGCCTACGGGGTGAGTCCCGCGATGCGTGAGCGGGTGCAGCGGGCCATGGCCGAGCTGGGCTACCGCCCGCACGCCGCCGCCCGCGGCATGCGGGGACGCACCTACACGCTCGGCGTGCTGCTCGCGAGCATCCGCAACGCCTTCTACGCCGACCTCCTGGACGGCGTGAACACCGCTCTGCGGGGCACCGAGTACGCCCTCTTCCTCGGCTCCAGCGGCTCCTCCGAGATGGAGGAGCAGACCAGGCTGATCCACGCCATGGTGGACCGGCAGATGGACGGCCTGATCCTGATCGCGCCCGCCGTCGCCCGCACGGAGGTGGTGCGCATCGCGGCCGAGGTGCCGACCGTGGTCATCGGCCACCACGACCCCTCCCCCGCGTACGACTGCGTGGTCAACCAGGACGGAGCCGGCGTCGACCTGGTCATCGACCACCTGGTCGCCCTGGGACACCGGGACATCGCCCACATATCGCACCCCACGGTACGCGGCAGCCAGTGGGAACAACGCCCCGAACACCACGTCCGCGCCGCCTACCGCACCGCGATGACCCGCCACGGCCTGGCCGACCTGACCCGCGTGGTGCACTCCGGATACTCCGACACAGGCGGCTACACCGGCGCCAGAGAACTGCTCACCTCCACCCGCCCGCCCACCGCCATCTTCGCCGGCGCGGACGTCGCCGCGACCGGCGTCTTCCGTGCTGCCGCCGAACTCGGCCTGCGCATCCCCGACGACCTCTCCCTCGCCGGATACAACAACACCTCCGTCGCCGCACTCACCCCCGTCAACCTCACCAGCGTCGACCAGGCGGGCCCCATGATGGGCGAAACCGCCGCCCGACTGCTCCTGGAACGCATCGAAAAGCGCCGCGACCGCGCCGTCGTCACGGCATCGACACCCCACCTCGTGACACGCGGCACCACCGCACCGCCGCCAGGCGCCTGATCAGCCGACGTCTTCGCCGGGGCGTGCGACCTGTGGCGAGCGGGCGGCATCGAACCCGCTCGATGCGCGCCGCATTTTTCTGCGCTTCCCTCTTGACGTGGCGGACATCTCCGCCCCAGGGTTGAGTCGTTTCAAACGTGGAACGTTGCACATGATAGTGAAGCGAGGCGGCCGACATGGGCCCAGAGCGTCCGGAGCCCGGCACCGAGGTGGTGTCGGTCCGCTTCGAGCACCGCAAGGACACGCTCGGCGTCGGCACCCCTGAACCTCGGCTGTCGTGGCAGGTCCGCACCGATGACCCTGCCTGGCGGCGGACGGCGTACCAGGTCAGGTCGGAGTGCGGCCCCACGGCACAGGTCGACTCGCCCGAGCAGGTGCTGGTGCTGGTGCTGGTGCCGCGCCCCCTCGCCGCCCTGGCCCCCGGCTGAACCGGCTGCCACCACCGGCTGCGGTACCAGACCACGACGTCACCGCACCGCTCTCGCCGAAGACGGCGGCGCCGACGCTGCCGGCGCCCTGAAGTCCTTGCTGACGGCACGGCGGGCCGACGTCCATCACGCACATCGTGCTTCGCGGCGACGACACAGGCCGCGTACCCCTACTGCCTGAACGATCCAGATGGAGATGCCATGGTCCGTAAACGCTCACTTCTGTTGGTACTCCTCAGAGGGCTTCTCGTATGCGCCGTGGTCGGAGGCACGGCGGTCCTACCCGGCTCCGTCTCCCCCGCCGCGTCGGCCTCGGACTCGTCGTTCTCCATAAAGGCGCTGACCACCAACGGCCGGGTGAACCCGCTGGGCATCGGAGATGAGGACCCGGTCTTCGGCTGGCAGTCGACGTCGGACCGGCGGGCAACCTCGCAGAAGGCCTACGAGATCCAAGTCGGACGCACGCCGGGGTCGGCCGATGTGTGGTCGTCCGGCAAGGTGGCGTCCGACCGCCAGGTCGGTGTCCGGTACGGCGGTCCCGATCTGAAGCCGGCCACACGGTACTACTGGCGGGTGCGGGCCTGGGACGACAGGAAGACCGCGAGCGCGTGGAGCGCGCACGCGTCCTTCGAGACAGGCCTGCTGGACTCCGGCGACTGGGACGACGCCCAGTGGATCACTCGTCCCGCGGCTCCGAGCGAGCTGGACAAGTGGACCGACTACGTCGCCACGGTCGACTTCAAGATCGACAGCAATGCCTTCGGCATGTTCCTGCGGGCCTCCGACGCGAGCAACGGTTACATGTGGCAGT
Source organism: Streptomyces sp. NBC_01314 (assembly GCF_041435215.1). Taxonomy (NCBI): domain Bacteria; kingdom Bacillati; phylum Actinomycetota; class Actinomycetes; order Kitasatosporales; family Streptomycetaceae; genus Streptomyces; species Streptomyces sp. NBC_01314. The sequence goes on from NZ_CP108394.1 coordinate 798,030, forward strand.
TCAACGTCACGGGCCCGACCCCCATGCTGAGACTGCACCAGCAGGTCAAGGGCAACTACAGCGTGGTGCAGGAAATAGACCTCGCGCCCTACGGTTTCACCAACGCCAGTCTCCTCGCCGGCCGGCACACCGTCCGCTACGACGTGGTGGGCACCACCATCAAGACGACTCTCGACGGCAAGCTGGTCAACACCTTCACGGACGCCACGTTCAGCAAGGGCTACATCGGTTTCCGCACCCACGGATGCTGCGGCGAACGGGGAACCGTCTACGACGCCGTCGTGACCGGCACCGACGGCGGCACGCTGCTCGACACCGACTTCGCCGCCGACCAGAACCCGTTCACCGGCGGTGAGATCGTCGACTCCGCCCTCGTGGTCTCCGGCACCACGGACGCCCTCGGCGGGCCCGCGGTCCGGCCGCTGCCACTGCTGCGAAAGGGCTTCGCGACCAAGGCCGGCAAGAAGGTCGCCTCCGCACGCGTCTACGCCTCGGCGCTCGGCGTCTACGAGCTGGAGATCAACGGCAAGCCGGTCGGCGACCAGGTACTCGCCCCGGGCTGGACGAACTACCACAAGCGCATCCAGTCCCAGACCTACGACGTGACGAAGTTGCTCGCCCGCGGCCCGAACGCGATCGGCGCATCCCTGGCGAACGGCTGGTGGGCCGGCAAGGTCGGACTCGGCTGGAGCCACCAGTACGGGGACGCCCCCGCTCTCGTGGCGAAGCTGCGCATCACCTACACCGACGGCTCCATCCAGTGGATCGCCACGGACGGTTCGTGGAAGTCGGCGGACGGCCCCTACGTCAAGGCCGACCTGCAGGACGGCGAGACCTACGACGCCCGTCTGAAGCCGTCGGGCTGGAGCCGGCCCGGATTCGACGACGCGAAGTGGGAGCCCGCCGCGAGCCTGGAACCCCGCACCGCCCTGCTGGTCCCGCAGAGCGACGAGCCGGTCCGCCGGACCCAGGTCCTCAAGGCCCGCAAGATGACCGAGCCCACCACCGGAACCTACGTCTACGACCTCGGTCAGAACATGGTCGGCGTGTCCCGGCTGGCCCTCACCGGATCCGCCGGCCAGACCGTCAAGATCCGCTACGCGGAGGTGCTCAACAAGAACGGCACCCTCTACACCGACAACTTCCGCACCGCCCGGGTCACCGACCGCTACGTCTTCGCCAAGACCGGGACGGTGACCTACGAGCCCACCTTCACCCAGCACGGGTTCCGCTACATCGAGATCACCGGGGTGAGCAAGGCTCCCGCGCTCTCCGACGTCAAGGGTGTCGTGTGGGGGTCCGACCTCCCGTCCACCGGCGCGCTGAAGACCTCTGACACCATGCTGAACCAGTTGGTGAGCAACATCTCCTGGAGTCAGCGGGGCAACTTCCTCTCCATCCCCACCGACACCCCGGCCCGCGACGAACGCCTGGGATGGACGGGAGACATCAGCCTGTTCGCACCGACGGCCAACTACCTGGTCGACACCCGGGCGTTCCTGTCCCACTGGATGGCGGACGTCCGCAACTCCCAGTACGCCAACGGTGACCTGCCCGCGGTCGTACCGACCCCGCAGGGCCAGTTCGGCGACAGCGGTGTCGGCTGGTCCGACGTGATGATCACCGTGCCCTACTCCGTGTGGCGCTCCTACGACGACACCCGCATCCTGCGGGAGAACTACCCCGCCATGCAGAAGTTCTTCCAGTTCGTGCGCGACAGCGCCGGAGCGGACCTTCTCGAACCCGGCCGCACCACGTTCTTCACCAACGACTGGCTGCACCTGGACGACCCCACCGAGCAGGGAATCCTGGGCACGGCCTACTACGCCGAGAACGCCCGCATGATGGCGGAGATCGCCAAGGCCCTGGGCGACGACGCGGGTGCGTCCGACTACAGCAAGCTCTCCGCCGACATCCGTGACGCCTTCACCAAGGCCTACGTCGCAGCCGACGGCACCGTCAAGCGCAACTCGCAGACCGGATACGCGATGGCCCTCGGCATGGACCTCGTCTCGGACCCGGCCCTGGTCGAGAAGGTCGGCGAGAAGTTCGTGGCCAAACTGGCGCTCACCGACAACCACCTGCGGACCGGCTTCATCGGCACACCGCTGCTGCTCCCCGCGCTGAGCAAAATAGGCCGGGACGACCTCGCCTACAAGATGCTGCTCCACAAGGACTACCCGTCCTGGGGCTACGAGGTCGCCAACGGTGCCACCACCATGTGGGAGCGCTGGAACTCGATCATGCCCAACGGCGACTTCGGCCCGGTCGACATGAACTCCTTCAACCACTACGCCTACGGCGCCGTGGGCGACTGGATGTTCCAGAACATCGGTGGCCTCTCCGCGATCGAGCCCGGTTACAAGCGCTCCCGCATCGCGCCGATGCCCGGCGGAAACCTGACCAAAGGCTCAGGAAGCCTCGCCACCGTCTACGGCCCTCTCTCCTCGAAGTGGAGCACCCGCAACGGCACTCTCGACCTGAAGGTGAGCGTGCCGGTCAACACCGTCGCGGAGGTTCACGTGCCGTCGAAGACCCGCGAAGCGGTCACCGAGGGCGGCCGACCGGCCGCCGCCGCCAAGGGAGTCCGATTCCTCCGGATGGAGAACGGGGCCGCCGTGTTCGAGGTCGGGTCGGGCTCCTACCGCTTCGGCGTCCGCGGCGGCGACACCAAGGAGGCCACCGGGTAACCGACCCACCTGGTGGCGAACCGGAAGGCTCCGGACACGCCGACGGCAAGCCGGCGGGCCTTTGTTTCCACCATGTCCATGAACATGGATCCACGTCCGGCTCCCCGTCGAAGGGTGTTCCGGCTCCACGACCCCCGGTCGCGCTTGCCGGCCGGACAGCGGTCGCTGTCACTGACGTCGATCCCCTGCCGACACAGATCCTGTGTCGGCAGGGGATCGTGGCCTCCAGAACCCTGTAGCGGCCCTGAAGTCCGCTCCCATCGGCTGTGGCGAGGCACGGGCGCAGCCGAGTCGCAGCCAGAGGGGCCAGGCGGCCAGGCGGCCAGGCGGCCAGGCGGCCAGGCGGCCAGAGAGCGAACACACGAACCGCTTTCCCGTGGCAACGGTTCCCTCCGCCGCATCGTCCAAGACGAAGATCCGCTTTCGCCGTCCTCGCCACGCACGATTGCCCCGCCACCCTCGCCGTCGGCCAACCGTCAACCCCTCAGCGCACTCTCCCCGTTGATACGCAGACCCCCGGGACGAGTTTGCCGAGCCTGGCTGACGTCGTCAGTCACAGCTCGATCTTCATCGCCCATGACCTCGCCGAAGCACTCAAGGTCGGTGACCGGATCGCGATCACGCGTGACGAAGAGTTCGTTCAGTAGGAACGCGTGAATTCGAGACCCCCGGACGGCCCGGGTCAGCGGCCGCCCCCAGCAGGTGAGGCTTCGTCGCAGCCCCTTGCCGAGCCCATGATCCATGGCTACTCGGAACTGCCCCGACCTTGAGCGGTCACCGACTCTCCGGCCGGCGTCCGCGCCGATCGGCATACCGATGTCGCTCGGCGCCAGGATGTCCGCGACAAGTAGCCGCGATCGCATAAAACGTTTCACACCCCGACTGGGCACGACATCGGACACGCCCCTACGAGAGCCGCACCAAAAGGCATACGACAGCGGGAAGTTCGGTTTCCCTGAACCTGTTCGAGAGCTGGATCCCGAACCTGTTCCAGAGCTGGATACGGAGCTGGATCCGGCCCCGTCCGCCCGCGGCCTTTCCAACGCCGACCATCATCCGACGGAATCGCCGAGGCGTCGCCGCAAGACGATACCGGCTGAGGACACAGGCCTCAGGTGCAGGTCACAGTGGACAGACAGCTCCTCCTCGCTCCACCGGGCGGGCCACCGACTCCGCGGAGTCCCTTCACGCGGTCACCCAGTGGGGTCTGCCGCGGTCCGCGCCTATCAGACGCGCACAAAACTTTCCTTCGCTAATCGGTTTCAGCAATGTGACGGGAACGTTGACAGTCCCGCATATGCCCCTCAGGATGTCAGCCACTCCACTCCACCCCTGGCTGGAAACTCCCCCCTGCCGATTGAAACGTATCAAGGATCGCCCGTGCAGCCTGTCGCCCCTCTCTTCCCCATAGCCAGAAGCCGCCGAAGAGCCAGCAGAGCCGGCACTCCTCGCGCTCTCCTGCTGGTGGTGCTCACCGCCTGGTTCGCCCTCGTCGGCGGCTTGACCGGACAGCTACCCCTGGCAATCGCCGCTCAGGACGCTCCCACAAGGCTGACCGTGAACAGCCTGACCACGCCCGTCGACGTGGCCCCCGACTCCACACCGCAGCTCGGCTGGCAGGTCGGCGACGACCGGCAGACCGCTTACCAGGTCCAGGTCGCCACCACCTCCGCGGCGCTGACCGGAACCCCTGACGTATGGGACTCGGGCCAGGTCACCTCCACGGCCAACGGCAACGTCTCCTACGACGGCCCGGCTCTGACGAGCTCCTCCCGCTACTCCTGGCGTATCCGCACCTGGGACTCCTCGGATACAGCTTCCCCCTGGTCGGCAGCCGCCTCCTTCGGCACCGGACCGGGCACCACCTGGTCCGGGGCCACCCCGGTCTGGAGCGGCACCCCGACCGCATGGACCGACTACACCTTCCGGGGCAGCTTCGTCATCAACGCCAAGTACGCCAGTGTCACCTTCCGCGCCCAGAACACCAGCAACTACTACCTGTGGCAGTTCAAGGGCAACGGCGAGAACACCATCGCCCCCCAGGTCCAGAAGAACGGCACCTTCACCGCCCTCAAGACCGCCCAGACCCTCCCCCTCACCCTCACCACCGGCTCCACCTACGACTTCAAGATCGTCGCCTCCGGCTCGACCTTCACCACCTCCCTCAAGGCACACTCCGACACCACCTGGACACAGGTCGACACCACCACCGACACCACGTTCAACTCGGGCGGCATCGGGTTCCGCACCGGGCTGACCGAGCAGGCCACCTTCGACGACATCACCGTGACGGACAGCGGTGACCAGTCCCTTTACAGCAACGACTTCAACGACTCCGACAACGCCGACTTCACCTGCGGCACGATCCTGAGCGACGCGCTGTTCGTCGACAAGGCGAAGAACTGCGGCACCGGGTTCCCGACCGCCTGGACGAACTACACGTTCCAGGGCAGCTTCGTCATCAACGCCAAGTACGCCAGTGTCACCTTCCGCGCCCAGAACACCAGCAACTACTACCTGTGGCAGTTCAAGGGCAACGGCGAGAACACCATCGCCCCCCAGGTCCAGAAGAACGGCACCTTCTCCGCCCTCAAGACCGCCCAGGCCCTCCCCCTCACCCTCACCACCGGCTCCACCTACGACTTCAAGATCGTCGCCTCCGGCTCGACCTTCACCACCTCCCTCAAGGCACACTCCGACACCACCTGGACACAGGTCGACACCACCACCGACACCACCTTCTCCGCCGGTGGCATCGGGTTCCGCACCGGCAGCACCGAGCAGGCCACCTACGACGACCTCACCGTCACCGACCCCAACAACCGCACGCTGTACAGCAACGACTTCAGCGACGCCACCAACGCCGACTTCACCTGCGGCACCATCACGAGCGGCGCGCTGGCCGTCGGCACGAGCAAGAACTGCGGCACCGGGCTGCTGACGGTTCCGAGCTGGACCTTCCTCCGCGGCACCACCAAGCTGGCCACCGGCAAGAGCGTCGCCTGGGCCCACCTGTACGCCACGGGCGCCTCCACCACCCCGGCACGGCAGTACGTCTACAAGCTGTGGGTCAACGGCAGCTTCGTCGGCGTCGGCCCGACCCGCTCGGTCGGCTCCGAGGCCCGCTACGACGGCTACGACGTCACATCCCTGCTGAACGCGGGCGCCACCAACACCATCGGCGCGCTCGCCTACACCACCAGCAGCCAACGCTTCCTCGCCAAACTGGTGGTCCGGTACACCGACGGCACCACCAAGACCTTCGGCACGGGTTCCCACTGGAAGGCCCTCGACGGCACCCCGATCCTGCCGAACGTCGGCTCCATCGGCACCAGTTACTACACGGCACCCAAGGAGAACTTCGACGCCCGCCGCTACCCGTTCGGCTTCGCCACGCCCTCCTTCGACGCCTCCGCCTGGCCCTCGGCGGTCACCAAGAGCGCCTTCACCGACCTCCAGCCGACGCCCACCGCGAAGGTCCGGCAGACGTTCAAGACGCCCGTCTCGGTCACCGAGTACTCCTCCGGCAACTACTTCATCGACTACGGCCGCACCTGGATCGGTGGTCTGTCCCTGAACCTGACCGGCACCTCCGGGCAGGTGGTCGACATCCGCTACGGCGAGGTCACCTCCGGCACCAACACGGTCAAGTACCAGACGTCGGGCGGCAACACCTACCAGGACAAGTGGGTCCTGAAGTCCGGCAGCCAGCAGCTGGAAACCTGGGGCCCGCGCGTCTTCCGGTACGTCCAGGTCATCGGCGCCCCCACCGGGCTGACCGAGACCGACTTCAAGGCCGAGGCGTACCTCTACCCGTTCGACGAGTCGGCAGGCGTCTTCGACTCCTCCGACACCTCGCTCAACAAGGTCTGGGCGCTGTCCCGCAACACCATCGAGGCGACCAACCTGAACCTGTACGTCGACTCGTGGGAGCGCGAACGCGACATCTACGAGGCCGACACCTACCTCCAGCTCATGGGCCACCTCTACACCGGCGGCGACGCGACACTGGGCGACTACTCGCTGAGCTTCCTGAAGTCCAACCGCACCTGGCCCACCGAGTGGCCCATGTACGTCATCCTGGCCATGCACGACAGCTATGAGACGACCGGCAACACCACCCCGCTGTCCGCCGCGTACACCGCGCTGCAGGGCAAGCTGCCGGACGAGTGGTTCGAGTCCTCGACCGGCCTGATCCACAAGACGACCGGTAGCTCGGGTGCCAGCAGCTGCAACGACTGCGACATCGTCGACTGGCCCACCTCCGAGCGCGACGGTTACGTCTTCACCTCCTACAACACCGTCATCAACGCCATCGCCTTCCGCTCCTACGAGGACATGGCCGACATCGCCACCGCGCTGGGCAAGAGCTCGGACGCCGCCACCTACACGGCCAAGGCCGACGCCATCAAGGACGCGGTCAACGCACGGATGTGGGACTCCACCAAGGGGGCCTACCGTGACGGGCTGAAGAACGACGGAACGGTGATCGACCACTACGCCGTCCAGGCCAGCGCCTTCGCCACCGCGCTCGGCATAGCCGACTCCTCGAAGGCCGCGCAGGTGGCCACCTACCTGGGCAGCCGCGGCATGGCGTGCAGCGTGTACTGCGCCCCGTTCGTCATCCAGTCCCTGTACAAGGGCAACCGGCCCGACCTCGCCCACACCATGCTGACGTCGACCGGCACCCGCAGCTGGATGAACATGATCAACGACGGGGCGGGTGCCACCATGGAGGCCTGGGACCTGTCGCTGAAGTCCAACACCACCTACTCCCACCCGTGGGCGGCGTCTCCCTCCTTCACCATCCCCCAGAGCATGTTCGGTATCCAGCCCAGCACCCCGGGCTACCGGACCTTCCAGGTCAAGCCGCAGCCGACCTCGGTCACGTGGGCCAACGTCACTGTTCCCACCGCACAGGGCACCATCGGCGCCGCTTACGACACCACCAGCGGCGGACGCGTCGACATCGGCGCGAACGTCCCGGCCAACACGACCGCCTCGGTGTACCTGCCCGGCGGCACGGCGGGCACGAACAGCGTCTTCATGGACGGCGACAGCGTCGACGCCACGTACGACAACGGCTTCATGCGCGTCGACGACGTCAAGCCGGGCTGCCATGTCCTCACCACGAGCTCCGACAGCACTCCGTACAGCAACACCAGACTGACCGACATCTGCTGAGCACCGACCTTCCCGGACTGGGGCGCCCCGGATCTTCCGGGGCGCCCCAGTGTCAGGCCTGGGCCGGGAACAGGCCCCACCGCGGCGGTCACCAGAACCCGTCTGACGCCTCGTCACATACAGTGTTGCGGCTTTTCGGGATCAGGCGGTCGTGGGGACGAGCTTCCATTGCCGACGGCCCGAATCCGACGCCCAGGACAACGGCTTGATGTCACCTACGCGGGGCAGTCCGACAGAGCGCACACTGTTCGCCATATCGAAGGTCGGCGTCAGCAATCTTGTCATGCACATGCCTTGATTAGGAGGACGTCCAGTGGAGGGATGCAACTTCACCCGGCGGGCGATGTTGGCCGCGGCGGCCGGGGGGATCGCGGTGCTTGGTTCCGGGGCATTCACCGGCACTGCCCAGGCGTCGGCGGGATCGGCTGAGAAAAGGGCCGCCGACCCGCCGACCGGGACGGTGCGAGTGTTCTGGCTCAAGCCCTCGGATGTGGCCAACGACGCGCGGTACCCCAACGGCATCACCGGCGTCATGCGGGAATCACAGCGCTTCTACCGCCAGGAACTCGGCGTGACGTTCAAGCTGAACAACCCGGCGGTGGAAGTGGTCCAGGGCAATCACGGGCGGGCCTGGTACGAGAACACGCCGAACGGCGGCGAGGAGTACTGGTGGGTGGTCTTCAACATGCAGCAGGAGCTGATGGCCAGGTTCGGTCTCAGGTCCCCTGACTCGCGCTGGCTGTGCGTCGGCGAGGTCAGCGCCGAGAAGGCGGGCGTCTCCGGCGGCGGTGCGGGGGGCGGCTGGGTGCTCCTCAGCGGCCACGATGCCGCCGGTGCCGCCGGGACCAACGGCGCGATGAACCGGTGGTACGGCGGCATGGTGCACGAGTTGGGCCACGCCTTCGGTCTGCCCGACTCCTCGCGCACCGACGGCACACCGATGTCCGCCTCGTTCTACGACTACCCGAACTGCCACTTCGACCAGCAGCAGAAGAACGGGATACGGAACGGCCCCTACGGCAGCTTCCTGTCGTGAGCCGCCGGGTGCCCGCCCCCGGGAACCGACGACGATCGAGCGGGCCGAGCCTGGGCTCCTGCGGCACCGGTGCCCTCCTCGAACAGCGACGTCAGGCGCGAGGGCGGCTGCGGCCGTATTGAGGAAACGCGCCTCGGCTCGAGCGGCGTGACCCAGAAAGAACAGAAAGCCTTAAAACGGCTCAATTGTTATGACAGATTTCCTCAGGGAGTGGACGACTCTGTATCTTGTGCCATGTGAGCGACGGGCGCAGGCAAGGACGAGACAATTCGGTCCATTCGGTAGACAGGGCGATCTCGATCCTGCAGGTACTTTCCCAGCGCGGCGTGGCCGGCGTCACAGAAATCGCCAACGAGATCTCCGTACACAAGTCAACGGTGTCTCGGCTGATCGCGACTCTGGAGGCCAGAGGGCTGGTCGAGCAGGCCTCCACGCGAGGTGGGTACCGCCTGGCCTACGGCGTCCTGCGCCTGGCCGAGGGAGTGAACAAGCAGCACGATCTGACCGTGATCAGTCGTGTCGTGTGCAACCGCCTCGCGGAGGAACTGAAGGAGACCATCATCGTCGCGGTGCACGAGGGCCGCACAGTGGTCTCCATCGACCAGGTGAACGGCTCGGACTCACTCACCATCGTGAACCGGGTCGGACAGAGTCACCCTCTGCACCCGACTTCTGCCGGCAAGGTCTTTCTCGCGTACATGCCCCGCACCGAACTGCAGACCTACCTCGACGCAGAATTGGAACGCCTCACCCCGCACACGATTGTCGATCCGGACGTCCTGGCGAGCGAGCTGGAGACCGTGCGCAAACTCGGTTATGCCCGAGTCGACGAGGAACAGGAGATCGGGCTCGCGGCCGTCGCGGCGCCGATTCGAGCGCACGACGGTCAGGTCGCCGCCACCCTGGTGGTCTCCGGTCCCGCGTTCCGCATCAACGAGGACACGATTCCCGGCATAGTCGAACACCTGCTGTCGGCCGCCGCGGAGATCTCGGAGCGAAACGGGTATCGGAAAGCCGGCTGAGTCGTACTGTCGACGGCCGAGGACAACACCTGTCGGCAGACTCGTCGACGGGCAGGGGAGGAACATCCCTGCCGTCGGTTCAGCGGCCCCGGATGCCCGATGGCAGCGGCTTCGGCAGCGGACCCGCCATCGTGTCGTGTGTCCTGTGTCGTGTGGGCCATCGGTGACCTGGCGCAGCGGCGAGTCCGCCACCGGACCGTGGCCCGCCGACCCGGGGCCCGGCCAGGCAACGGTCAGAGGCGCCCGGCGGAGTACTGCCGGGCGCCTCTGCGTTCACGAAGGCCTGTAGTCACCCTGGCACTGGTGACGACGGAAGATCAGCGGCCGTGATAGTGCATGACGTGCTTCGTACGCGAGTAGTCGTCGAGCGCGTAGATCGACAGGTCGCGCCCGTACCCGGAGCCCTTGAAGCCTCCCCAGGGCACCTCGTTGGCGAGCACGAGGTGGGAGTTGACCCAGACCGTGCCGGAGTCGAGCCGGGCGGCCACGTCGTGGCTGCGGCGGGCGTCGCTCGTCCAGACCGACGCGGACAGGCCGAGCGGCACGTTGTTGGCGCGCAGGACGGCCTCGTCCTCCGTGGAGAACGTCTCGACCGTCACCACCGGCCCGAAGATCTCTTCCCGGGTGCACGCGGCGTCGACGGGGATGTCGACGAGCACGGTCGGCTGGACGAAGTAGCCCGTGCCGTCGAAGGCGCCTCCACCGACGGCGGCGCGCGCTCCCTCGGCCGACGCGCGGTCGAGGTGGGCGAGCACCCGGTCGTAGTGCGCCTTGGACACGAGCGGACCGACCTCGATGTCGTCGCCCGCGCCCGGGTCACCGACCTTCAGCTCGCGTACCTGTGCCACCAGGCGGTCGACAAGGTCGGCGGCGACCGACTCGTGAACCAGTACGCGGCAGGCGGCACCGCACTCCTGGCCCCCGTTGTAGAAACTGGCGGCGCGCAGCGAGGTCGCCACCAGGTCCAGGTCCGCGTCCTCGAAGACCACGACCGGGGCCTTGCCGCCGAGTTCGAGGTGTACTCGCTTGAGGGTTTCCGCGGCGGCACGCGCGACGGCCCGTCCGCTGCCGACCGACCCGGTCAGCGCGATCATGTCGATGTCGGCGTGCTCGGCAAGGGCTGAACCGACGACGGGACCGAGTCCCGTCACGACGTTGAGCACGCCCGCGGGGAGCAGGTCGGCGACCAGTTCGGCGAACTTGAGCGTGGTCAGGGGCGTCTGTTCCGAGGGCTTGATCACGAGGGTGTTGCCCGCGGCGAGGATCGGTGCGATCTTCCACGCCGCCATCAGGAGGGGATAGTTCCACGGTGTGACGACACCCACCACGCCGAGCGGTTCGCGCAGGATCACCGAGAGGTGGGATTCGGCGTAGTCGCCGGCCGCCATCGTCGTGGTCGCGCGCATCGCGCCGGCCATGAACCGGAAGGTGTCGATGGTTCCGTCGACGTCGTCGCGGGCCACCGAGATCGGCTTGCCCGTGTTGGCGGACTCCAGCCGGACCAGCACGTCCCGGTTGTCCGCGAGGCGGTCGGCGATGGCGTGCAGGATCTCCGAGCGCGCCTTGGGCACGAGACGCGCCCAGGGTTCCTTGGCCTTCACGGCCGCGGCGACCGCGAGGTCGACGTCCGACTCGGTGCCCAGCGCGACCCGGGCGATCACCTCTTCGGAGGCGGGATCGACGATGTCGAGCAGCTCGGCGGTCGGGGTCTCGCGAAACGCGCCGTCGATGACATGCCCGGCCGGCGGCAGATCCTTCGGGTCGAACTTGGTGGCGGCCGGTGCACGCCGTACGCCGATGGTCGGCTCCTCGGTGGACATGTCCACTCCTTCGGTGGTTGCGGGGCTGTGAACGCGGCCGGCCATGACAGTCGCGCGAGTGAGCGGGTCAGACGGCTGCGGCGTCCTGGCTCACCGTCGATGACGAGAGGGGCGCCGCCAGCTTCGAGATGGCCGCGGCCACCTCGGGGTCGAGGGGCGCGACGGGCGGCCGTGAGCCGCCGATCGCGAAGCCCGTCGCGCCGAGCGCCGTCTTGACCGCGGGGGCGAAGGGCGCCGCCATGATCGCGTCGATCAGCGGGTAGACCAGCTCCCACTCGCCGCGCGCCCGGTGCAGATCGCCCTCGCTCATGGCGGCGTGGATCGAGACCAGTTGGGCCGCCACGACGTTGGCGGTTCCGGCCATCACCCCGGCGGCGCCCTCGGAGAGCGCGGCGAGCAGCAGGGAGTCCCAGCCGACGAAGGTCGAGACGACGTCCCCGTGATTGTGGATCAGCTGCCCGGCCTGAGCGATGTCGGCGGAGGTGTCCTTGATGTACTGGATGTTCTCGACCTCGCGAGCGAGCTCGCCGACCATTGTGGGTGTCATGTTGACACCGGTGGCGATCGGGAGGTTGTAGAGCATGATCGGAATGCTCACCGACTCGGCCACGGTCGTGAGGTAGCGCTTGGTCTCCTCGATCGTGAGCGGCTCGTAGTACGGCGCCACCACCATCAGCACGGACGCCCCCGCCTGTTCCGCGTGGCGCGAGAGCTCGATGGCCTCCCTCGTGGACTGGGCGCCGGTCTGCGCCACCACGGGCACCCGGCCCGCGGTCTGGTCGATCACGGTCTCCACGACGAGGCGGCGCTCGGCGTTGCTGAGCGTGGTGAACTCCCCGGTCGAGCCGCAGGCCACGACGCCGTGGACGCCGCCGTCGATGTTACGGTCGACGACCCGTCGCAGAGTCGCCTCGTCGACCGAGCCGTTGTCGTCGAAGGGGGTGAGAAGGGCGGACAGGACTCCGCGCAGGGGTGAGGACATGGTGGAAGCACCTTCGGTGTGAAGTCGGAGATGTGGGAGGAAGGGGAAGGGGAGGAAAGCGGGGACCTACGACAGCGTCGGGTCCGGCGGCATCTACGCGGCTCGGCGCAGGGGCTGGTCGGCGTCCAGGAGGTTCTCCGCGGCTTGGGCGGCCGCGAAGGCGGTGTGCACCGAGGTCTCCGTGTACTGGGTGCCGAGGTAGTCCCCCGCCAGCATCACCCGACCGTTGCTCCTGGTGAGCGTCGACTGGAGCCGGCCTCGGCCGGGGAAGCAGTAGGGCGAGGCCTCGGGCCACCGTGCCACCTCCGCCTCGGCGACGTGTGAGGCGAAGCCGGGCAGCACCTGGTCGAGATCGTCGATGTAGGTCTCGAGGACGGTCTTGTCGTCCTGCTCCAGCAGGTGGCGGGCGAGAGCGGCCGGGGAGAAGGTCATGAAGCTGCTGCCCGGCTGTCGTTCCTGCGTGTGGCCGTGCACGTTGTTGGACATGTTGAGCACCACGTTGAACGACCGCTTGGGGGTGGCTATGGCGTAGGTGCCGTCCCATGGCTGGCGTTCGGTCTCGTCGGTGAGGAAGGCCGCGCTCACGAACGGGCCGTACTTGACCTGGGAGAGTGCCTCGCGGAGGTCTTCGTCGAGGTCGACACCGATGCGGTGGCTCACGCTCGCGGTCGTGGCGAGGATGACGCTGTGGGCCTCGACCTCGCGTTCGACGCCGTCCTGGCGGTATCGCACCACGACGGACTGGCCCTTGCTCACGACTTCCTCGGCGGCGGCGCCGAGTTGCACCCGGTCGCCCAGCGCGTCGGCGATACCTTCGAGCAGGGTGGAGGGTCCCCCGTCGATGCTGTGGGACAGTCCCGCGCCGATGTTCCAGACCAGGTTGAAGTACCCGATGCCGGCCCCTGCGGAGATCTGGTGCATCTCCGCGGAGGATCTGGTCACCGTGGGCTTGAAGAGCGCCTCGGCGTCCTCGGGGAGCGTGCCGATGAAGTCGGCGAAGGAACGGTCGTTCATGAAGTCGTAGACCCGCTGTTGGCGGGTGGCCTCGTCCTCGCCCGGGCGGCGCTTGACGAGCCGGGCGTAGCGCGCCACGGCCAACCGGACCTTCGCGCCCACCCGGATCAGACTCGCCCGGTCACCCCACGACATGGGGACCCGGAAGGGGAAGGTCTCCACGCGACCGCTGAGCAGCAGTCGGCCGTTCATGCTGAGGCCTGTCAGGTTCCCCGGCACGGGCCTTGACGTGAACCCTGTGTCCTTCAGCAGCCGCTGGGTGGCCGACGCGGGACCGCCGTCGTAGACGTGGCCACCCCAGTTCAGCCAGTAGGGGCCACGGGCCTCCGAGCGGATCCTGCCGCCGACCCGGTCGTCGGCCTCGATCAACAGGATGTCGCGGTGGCGCAGTCTCCACGCCGCCGCCAGGCCGGCGATGCCGCCCCCGACGATCACCACGTCCTTCACGGTGTCCTCCATGTGCCTTTGCGTATGTGTTGCCTGGTGGTGTGCACCGGGGACGGCCTTCCCGACGACGGCTGTGTGGCCGCCGGATGAACGGGAGTCAGGCAGCCACCATCCCGTGCGGATCGATGACGTACTTCTTCGCCGCGCCCTGGTCGAACTCCTGGTAACCCTGCGGCGCCTCGCCGAGTCCGATCGTGACGGCGTTGACCGCCTTGGCGATGTGCGCCTTGTCGGCGAGGATGAGGTTCATCAGTTGCCGGTTGTAGCGCTTGACCGGGCACTGGCCGGTGGTGAACACGTGCGACTTGGCCCAGCCGAGGCCCAGGCGTACGCCGATCTGTCCCACCTTGGCCGCGTCGTCGACCGCACCCGGGTCGCCCGTGACGTAGAGCCCCGGGATGCCGAGGGACGCGCCGGCGCGAGCGACGGTCATCATGTCGTTGAGTACCGTCGCCGGAGCCTCGCCGGCCCCCGCCCCGTGCCCGCGGGCCTCGAAGCCGACCGCGTCGACGGCGGCGTCGACCTCCGGTTCGCCCAGGATCTCCGCGATCATGTCGGCCAAATTGTTGCCGGTGCTGAGGTCGACGGTCTCGCAGCCGAAGCTCCGGGCCTGCGCGAGCCGGTCGGCGTTCATGTCACCGACGATGACGACCGAGGCACCCAGCAACTGCGCGGAGTACGCCGCGGCGAGACCAACGGGTCCGGCACCCGCGACGTACACGGTGGAGCCGGTGGTGACGCCGGCGGTGTGGGCGCCGTGGTAGCCGGTCGGGAAGATGTCGGACAGCATCGTCAGGTCGAGGATCTTGGCCAACGCGGCGTCACGGTCGGGGAACTTCAGCAGGTTGAAGTCGGCGAACGGCACCATGACGTACTCCGCCTGGCCGCCCAGCCAGCCGCCCATGTCGACGTAGCCGTACGCCGCGCCGGCGCGGGCCGGGTTGACGTTCAGGCAGATGCCGGTCTTGCCCTCGTCGCACATCCGACAGCGCCCGCAGGCTATGTTGAACGGCACCGAGCAGATGTCGCCCTCCTTGACGAAGAGGACGTCGTCACCCACCTCGACCACTTCGCCGGTGATCTCGTGGCCCAGTGTCTGACCGATCGGGGCCGTCGTACGACCGCGGACCATGTGCTGGTCACTGCCGCAGATGTTGGTGGTGACGAGTTTCAGTACGACGGCGTGCGGCGCCGCCTTCTTGATGCCCAGACCCTTCACCACGTCGTCGGGGAGTTCGAGCTTGGGATAGTCGATCTCCTCGACCCCGACCTTGCCGGGCCCCTGGTAGACGACGACCTTGTTGCCTGCCATGTGAGGTGACTCCGTCCTGCTCCTGGATGTGGAGCGCGATGCACGATTCACGGGTGTGTGGCGGGCTTCGTCAGGTGAGTCCCGCCCGGTCGGTGGAACGGTCAGGCCTCGGTACGGCGCTCTGCCCCATGGTCCTCATGGTGAGGAAGTGCCGTACCGGGGCAGCCGCGTCACTTCTTCAGGTACTTCTCCAGGGACGGCGCGTAGTCCGGGTTCTCCTTGAGCCACGCCTGAACGGCCTGCGGCTCCTTGCCCTGACCGAACTTGTTGACCACGGCGTCCTCCAGGCTGCCGTACTGCGCGTCGGTCAGCTTGAAGTTCTTGATCATGTCGGTGACGTCCGGGAAGTCCTTGGAGAATCCGTCGCGAGCGAGGCTGTGCAGGCCTTCCGGCTTGCCGAACGCTCCCTTCGGGTCCTCGAGGGGCCGGACCGGGAAGGCCTGGTTGGCCCAGAACGGCTTCCACAGCGTCACCACGATGGGTTCCTTCGCCGTCGTGGCCTTCTTCAGCTCCGTGAGCATCGCGGTCGTCGAGGAGGTCACCAGCTTGAACTTGCCGTCGAGCCCGTAGGCGGGGAAGACGTCGTCCTGCGTCGCCTTCGTCAGACCGGCGCCCGGCTCGATTCCGGTGACCTTGCCGTCGAACTCCTTCGCGTGGCTGGGCAGATCGGCGATCGACTTGATGTCCGAGTCGGTGGGCACCGCGAGGAAGAGCCCCGCGTTGTCGTAGTACGTGCCGACGTCCTCGATCTTGTCGCCGTACTTGTCCATGTAGGACTTGTGCGTACGCTCCGGCCAGGCGGAGGAAAGCAGGTCGATGTCCCCGTTCGCGAGTGCCGTGTACATCGGGGCGTTGTCACTGAGCTTGGTGATCTTTACTGTGTAGCCGTTCTTTTCCAGAACGTTCTTGAGCAGGTACGCCGTGCTCGTTTCGTCCGTCCATCCGGGGATCACACCCATCGTGATGGTCTTGTCGTCACCACCGGAGCCGCTGCTTCCCGCGCAGCCGGCAGCCGCCAGGGCGAGTACGGACACGGCGATACCGAGCCGCATCGAAACCGCTCTACTTCGCTTCGCCATCGTTGTTCTTGTTCCTCTCACGTACCGGACGGCCGTAGTGGCCTATCCGCCGATCTTCACTGGCCCGATTTCCGCCACTGCGGGTGATTCCTTCTCACCTCCGTCGAGAGTGGAATCCTCTTCGTCCTGAGCGGGCGGTCGAGGTTTGCGAGGCCAGAAACCGCGCCTCCCACCGCCCATGCCCTGTCCGACGGAGGCCGTGACCCGGTCCAGATAGATGGCCAGGATCACCACCGAGAGCCCTGCCTCGAAGCCGAGACCGAGATCCAGTGTCGAAATGGCGGTGGTGACCTGCCCACCCAGTCCTTCGGCTCCGACCAGACCGGAGATGACCGCCATCGAGAGGGACAGCATGATGACCTGGTTGACGCCCGCCATGATCGTCGGGAGTGCCAGCGGCAGCTGCACGCCGAACAGGGTCTGGCGGGGCGTGGAGCCGAACGCGTGGGCCGCCTCGACGACCTCCGCGTCCACGTTCCGGATCCCCAGCTCCGTGAGTCGGACGCCCGGTGGCAGGGCGAAGATGATCGTCGCGACGACACCCGGGACGACGCCGATGCTGAACAGCGTGACGACCGGCACCAGCCACACGAACGCGGGCATCGTCTGCATCAGGTCCATGACCGGCCTGAGCGCCGCACTCGCCCACCGCTTGCGCGCCGCGAGCACCCCGGTGGGGATCGCGATCAGAACCGCGACCACCGTGGCGACCAGAACGAGCGCCAGCGTCTGCATCGCGGCCGCCCACTGCTCCATGCTGATGATGAGCAGCAAACCGAGCAGGGAGCCGACGGCGAACTTCCACCCCTTCGTCAGCAACCCGACGAGGGCGAAGATCAGCGCCAGGATCACGGGGTCCGGAGCTTCGAGCACACTGATGAGCCCGTCGACGGCGGAGCCGATGACATCGCTCACCGCGTCGAAGAACCCACCCAGATTATTGGTGAGCCAGTCGAAGAAGTTCTGGAGCGCGTCCCCGACGCGGAGCTTGGGGACATCGATCAGTGACAGCACAGTCATCGCGCACTCACCTCCGTTCGGACGTTGTCGGAGTGGAGTTCCTGCTGTGCGGGGGCTTGGCCGTTACCGGTCTGATGTGCGGCGCCGCGCTGCCCCAGAGCGTGGAGCAGCGTGACTCTGGCGAGCACTCCCTCCACACGACCGTCGTCGTCCACGACGGCCAGTGCCTTGGGGGTGTCGGCACTCACCGCCAGCAGTTCGGAGAGGTGGGCGTGCACGGACACACTGACCACCTGGTCGTCGAGAACGCCGTCGAGGGAATCTGCGCCGGCCTGTACGGCTTTGACGATCGCCTCTTCGTCGACGGCACCGCACAGCTTCTTGTTCCGGTCGACCACGAAGAGGCGCGCGGCCTGATGGTCACGCATCAGCTTCTGGACGGCTCGGGGTCCGAGCTCGGATCCGACGAGGGCCACAGGTGGCGTCATGACGGCGCCGGCGGTCAGCACGCGCGTCCGGTCGACATCCAGCACGAACTGGGCGACGAAGTCGTCGGCCGGAGCGTTGAGAATCTGCTCCGCCGTGCCGATCTGGACGATCCGCCCGTCGCGCATCATCGCGATTCTGTCCCCGAGGCGCATGGCCTCGTTCAGATCGTGCGTGATGAAGAGGATGGTCTTGCCCAGCTTGTGCTGGAGCTCGATCAGCTGGTCCTGCATCTCGCGCTTGATCAGGGGGTCCAGGGCGCTGAACGCCTCGTCCATCAGCAGGATGTTGGTGCCTGTCGCCAGTGCTCGCGCCAGGCCGACGCGTTGCCGCATACCTCCGGACAGTTGTCCCGGAAGTGATTCCTCCCAGCCCTTCAGTCCCACCAGTCGCAGTGCTTCCTTGGCGCTGCGCTCGCGCTCGTCCCTGCCGATTCCCTGGATCTCCAAGCCGTACGCGGCGTTCTCACCCACGGTGCGATGGGGAAACAACGCGAAGTGCTGGAAGACCATGCTGACCTTCTCGCGGCGCATGCGTCGCAGCTGCTGATCATTCATGGTGACGACGTCTTCGCCGTAGACGAGCAGCTCGCCCGCCGTCGGCTCCCACAGCCCGTTCACCATGCGGATCAGCGTCGACTTGCCCGAGCCGGACAGTCCCATGACGACGAAGATCTCGCCTTCGCGCACCTCGAAGGACGCGTCGATCACCGCTGCGGTGATGCCGTCCTTACGAAGCTCCTCACGCGTCGCCCCTTCGCGCAGGCGTGCAACGCCACGTTCAGGGCGTTTACCGAAGACCTTGTATGTCTCATGGGCCACAATCGCGTTCATGCCGGACTCCTGTCGCCGGTGGTGGTGCGTACTCGGCTCGCAGACACGTGAAGATCACGGGGCTCGAACTTCGAGTGCTTGGTGGATGATCACTGGCCTGAGACCTGGGTCAGCTGGTCGTGGTGACCATCCTTGATGCCGAGATGCTCACGTAGACGCTCTATGTACCAATTGTCGAACGCCTCGACGTCACCCTCGACTCCCGCATAGGGGCCGGGCTCGTATCCCGGGTCGCTCGCACCGCGCTGGACCAGATCGACGAACGCCCGGTCCTGATCGTTCGTGGCGCGCCACACGGCGGTCAACGAGTCGACGTCGTAGTCGACACCTTCGACGGCGTCGGCGTGCACGAGCCAGGTGGTGCGCACCAGCGTCTTGTCCGGCGCGACAGGCACGGCACGGAAGACGACGGCGTGGTCGCTGAGCATGTGGAACCAGGAGTTGGGCTGCATGTGCAGTGACATGTCGCCGAACTCGGGGGCCGGGATCTCACCGATCAGCTTGCGGCTGACCTGCGCCCCCGCCTCCCCGAAGGAGGCGCCGGCGCCGTCGAGCGGCAGGTGGGTGATCTGGTAGCCGGTGGGCCGGCCGTCGAGCTCGCGATGCGTGCCGATCGGCATGCCGGTCGCCGCGCAGGCGGAGTGCAGACGGGCCTCGGCGGCCTGGTAACGCTCGAGAACGGCACGCATCCGCGGGGGGTAGTCGCCCCCTGCATAGAGGCCGACGGGGAAGTAGGCGGTGAGCAACTCGGGGTGGCCGGCATCGCAGTGCTGGCATTCGCGATTGTTCTCCACCACCAGCTTCCAGTTGCCCTCCTCGATCAGGTCGATCTGGTGCGCGACCTTCGCGTCCTGGAGCCGGTAGGGCGCCAGGTAGGGCTCGATGACCGCGGCCACCTCGTCGATGTCCGCGGGAGGCTCATCGGCGAGACACACCATGACCAGACCGGCCACGGTGCGCACACTGACGGGCTTGAGGCCGAACTGCTTGCGGTCGAGCGCGGGGTCCTGGCCCTCGGCATGGATCAGGCTGCCGTCCGTGCGGTAGGTCCACTGGTGGTACGGACAGACCAGGTTGCCCACGGAACCACACGGGTCGTCCAGGATCCGGGAGCCGCGGTGTCGGCAGACGTTGCGGAGGGCTCGGACGTTCTCGTCGTCGTCCCGCACGATGATGATCGACTGCCGCCCGATGTCCAGGGTGACGTAGTCGCCCGGCTCGGAGAGTTCCGCCTCCGTGCAGGCGAACAGCCAGTGCCTGCCGAATATGACGTCGAGGTCGAGGTCGTACACCTCTTGGCTTGTGTAGAAGGGCGCCTCAAGGCTGTAGCCGACCGCTCGGCGCGCGACCATCTCGGCGATGTCAGGGGCCGATGCCGGATTGCCGGACGAGAAGTTCACGGGACATCTCCCACTCATGATCAGAATTCACGACGAGTCCCTGTTTCGCACAGTGGGACAATCGCACTGTGCGAACCGAGGCTAGGAGTGACCCCATGGCCTGTCAAGGGCTCCCGGCCTGGCGGTTTCGATGGATGGCCACCCGCGCGGTAAAGGCTTGATTACCTGGCGGTTTCGCCTGCGACTTCGGCTCACCGAACACCCGCACATCGGCTCGTCGGTCGCGCGCCGGACAGGACGGAGGGCTCTCCGCGGCAGCCGCGACGCCGCGACGAACAGGCGATCGCGCCCCAACCCAGGGACTCCCTCGGCGCCCTGACGAGGTCTGTTGACAATCGAGGATCGACAGACCCACTCTTGTCTCGCATGACACGAACGTTGCGCTATGCGGTACAAAATTGCCGATGAAGGCATCTGAGTCCGGCCGCGCAGAACTGAAGGCTTTACCTGACCGAGTCGCTGCTCACCTGACGCAGCGGGTTCGGCTTCGAGTCATCCATCGGTGCCCACCGTGCTACTGGAGGTTCAAGTGGTGGTCGCAGCAACTGGCCCGGACACCGTCGTCACCACTGGTGACCTGTTCGCGACCCAGGCGGATTTCAGCCTGATGCCCCCGTCCTGGGCTCCGGACTGCTGGGGTGAGGAGGACCAGGCGGTCCTGGTGTGCCGCAAGGTCCTTGAGATCACCCATGACGTCAAGAGCTTCCACTTCGAGGCCGACGGCCATCGCACGTTCAGCTTCGACCCTGGTCAGTTCGTCACGCTCCAGCTCGAGATCGACGGGGCGGCGTTCACTCGCTGCTACACCATCTCGTCGCCACCGACGCGCCCGCACCGGATCTCGATCACGGTCAAGCGCGTCCCCGGTGGCCCGGTCTCGAACTGGCTGCACGACAACGTGGTCCCCGGCACGCGCATCACCGCCCAGGCACCATTGGGCGGCTTCACGCCGGCGAACCCACCGGCGCCGAAGTACCTGTTCCTGTCCGCCGGCAGCGGCATTACTCCGCTCATGTCCATGACGCGGACCATGTACGACCTCGGCTCCGACGCGGACGTCCTCTTCGTGCACAGCGCCCGCACGCCGGCGGACATCATCTTCCGCCGCGAGCTGGAGGCCATGACCGCCGTCATGCCGAACATCCGGGTCGTCCATGTGTGTGAGGACGACAATCCCTCGGAACGGTGGATGGGGCTGCGCGGTCGCCTGTCGGCGCCCCTGCTCCAGGCACTCGCACCCGATCTCGACGAACGCGAGACCTACACCTGCGGGCCCGCCGGCTACATGGCGTCGATCCGGGGCATCCTCGGGGAAGTCGGCTACGACATGCGCCGGTACCACGAGGAGAGCTTCTCCTTCGAGAGCCTCCCGGCCTCCAGCGTTCCCACCCCTGTCGACGGTGGCGGAGCCGCGACGCCGCCCGACGCCGTCGGCGCCGACGAGGGTGACCACGCCCCCGCATCGGACGAGGAAACCGGCGCACCTACGACCTACAGCGTCGAGTTCGTCCGCAGTGGCCGCACCGTCACCTGCGCCGCGGACGGCACCCTCCTCGACGCGGCCTACGCGGCCGGCCTCAGGCCTCCGGCCTCGTGCACCGCGGGGATGTGCGGGACCTGCAAGACGACCATGCTGTCCGGAGAAGTCGACATGCAGCACAACGGGGGGATCCGTCCCCGAGAAGTCGCTCAGAACAAGATCCTGATCTGCTGCTCCAAGCCGTTGAGCGACGTCCGAATCGACGCATGACAGAGGGCTGTGAGTGGACGAAGCCGAAGGGTAGCGAGAACTTGTCGTTGAAGACGATGGCAGCCGTCCTCCTCACCGGCCATGGCGGGCTCGAGAAACTCGAGTACCGGACGGACGTACCCGTTCCCCACCCCAAGAGGGGCGAGGTGCTCATCCAGGTCGCCGCCGCCGGGATCAACAACACGGACGTGAACACCCGTATCGGCTGGTACTCCAAAGCGATCGCCTCTGGGACAGGCGAAGGGGGATCAGCGGGCTTCGACGCCGTCGACGACGCGGACGCGACGTGGACGGGCGAAGCCCTTGAATTCCCCCGCATCCAGGGTGCGGACGTCTGCGGCCGCATCGCCGACGTGGGCGAGGGCGTTTCACGCGATCGCATCGGCGAGCGAGTCCTCGTACGGAACATGCTGCGCACCCCCGTCGACTACCGGCCCTTCGCGTGCTGGACCCTCGGCAGCGAATGCGACGGCGGATTCGCACAGTTCACGGTTGCCCCCGCCGCAGAGACGTACACCGTTCACAGCGACTGGAGCGACGAGGAACTCGCGGCCGTGCCGTGTGCCTACTCCACCGCGGAGAACATGCTGCACCGGGCCGCGGTCGGGGCGGAACGGGTGCTTGTGACCGGCGCCTCGGGCGGAGTGGGACTCGCCGCCGTACAGCTCGCCAGACGCCGGGGCGCGACCGTCATCGCGGTGTGCTCGGCCACGAAGGCCGCCGATGTCATGGCGCAGGGCGCCGACCGGACCGTTGACCGCGGTGCGGATGTGGTCAGCGCCCTTGGCGGTGGCTCCGTCGACGTGGTGATCGATCTCGTCGGCGGCCCTCAGGTTTCGGGCCTGCTGGACCTGCTGCGACCCGGCGGCCGCTATGCCATCGCGGGCGCCATCGGAGGGCCGGTCGCGGAGATCGATCTGCGCACGCTGTACCTCAAGGACCTCTCGGTGTTCGGCTGCACGTTCCAAGAGGACGAAGTGTTCGAGAACGTGATCAAGTATGTCGAACGCGAGGAAGTACGACCGGTTGTCTCCCGCACTTACCCCCTGGAAGCCATCGCTCAAGCACAGGAGGACTTCCTCACAAAACGCCACCTCGGAAAGCTGGTGCTCATCCCGCCGGCCCCGACGGCCTGAAAACGAATCTGAATCCGCCACATACGCCACAGCGCCACGCGGTTGAGTGCGAAACCAACCGTCGAAAGAAGGTCAGAATGCGCATCGCCGAGATTCACGTGTACCAAATGGACCTGCCGTTGAGCGGCAAGGTCTACCGGATGTCAGAAGGCGCCTATACGACTTTGGACTCGACGATTGTGGAAGTCGTGTCCGACACGGGAGTCTCCGGCTGGGGGGAGGTGTGCCCGGTCGGCCCGACCTATGCGCAGGAGCATGCCCTGGGTGCCCGGGCCGCGCTCAACCAGATGGCGCCGGGCCTGATCGGCAGAACGGTGACGGGTCCGCTGGAGATACGGCGTGCGATGGCAGCGCTCCTCCATGGGCACAACTACGCGAAAGCCGCGATCGACATCGCGATTCACGACCTGATCGGCAAGGCCCACGGCATACGAGTGTGCGACATGCTGGGCGGCGCGGCCAGCGAGCGTGTGAGCTCCTATTACGCGCTGACTGTCGGCGAGCCGGATGACGTCGCTCGGACCGCCGTGGAGAGGATCGCCGAGGGCTACCCGCGACTTCAGATCAAGGTGGGCGGGCGACCGGTCGAACTCGATATCGAGACGATTCGCAAGGTGTGGGAAACGACAGGTTGCACCCGCCTTTCCGTCGACGCCAACCGGTCGCTGAACACACGCGACGTGCTTCGCATCGGCCGGGAATGCGCCGACATCCCCTTCGTCTTCGAGCAGCCCTGCAACACGATGGAGGAGATCGCCGCGATCCGCGGGCAACTGCACCACGGGATCTACCTCGACGAGAACACCGAGAGTCTCAATGACGTGCTCCGGGCGATCTCGCTCGGAGTATGCGACGGATTCGGACTCAAGGTCACACGATTCGGCGGTCTGGGAGGTATCGCGACCGTCAGAGACCTCTGCGAGTCACGTTCCATGCCTCATACGTGTGACGACTCATGGGGAGGGGACATCATCGCTGCCGCATGCGTGCACATCGGCGCGACGGTGAAGCCGCAGCTGCTCGAAGGTGTATGGCTCGCCGAACCCTTCATGGACGTCCACTACGACTCGGACAATCCGGTCCGGGTCGAAGGGGGCCACGTTCAGGTGCCGACCGGCCCCGGTCTCGGTGTCGTTCCCGACGAGGGCGTCTTCGGCAAGCCTGTCGCATCCTTCGCATAGTGGAGAAATACTCCCCCTGGTCCCCGGCCGGCCGCGTGCTCCAGCGTTCCTCGGGTCGTGAATGGGCAGGGCAACCCGCAGGTCAGGTTGCCCTGCCTGAGCAGAGCAACGAGGGCGGTGAAAGCGTTCGTCGACGGTCACCCGACCCGGGGCATGCCCGGTGCCCCGCGGACGCAACCGCCGTGAGGCGTCGCTGAAGGCACTGGTCGGGCCGGGCGGCATCGGCCAGGTCTGGCAAGCGCCGGGAACCCGCCTGGTCGACCACTCCGTGGCCGTCGGCCGACACGACGAGCCTGGCCGTGACCTGATCGTGGGACACCGCTCGTCCGGACCAGGCTCAGGGCTCAGGGCTCAGGGCCCAGATGTCCCCGACGGTGAAACCGTCGACGAACGGGTCGTCGGGGTCGAGTACGAGGGTGTTGTAACCGGTGATCCACGCCTGGCCGCCGATGGTCGGGACAACGCCCGTGTAGGGCCCGACCCGCACCTCCCGGATGAGTTCGCCGGTGTAGACGGTGCCGAGGATCCCCTCGTGGCGGAAGGGTTCGTTGAGCCTGAGTGCGCCCTTGGCGTGCAGGGTGGCCATCCGCGCGCACGTACCGGTGCCGCACGGGCACCGGTCGATGGCACCGGTCCACGTCGCGGGGTTGGAGAAGTCCACGGGGCCGCTCGCCACCGTCACCGCGTTCTTCATGTCGGCGGCCGGATTGTCGGTGGGGCCGGACAGCTGAGAGATCGTGATTCCGATGCCCGGGTAGTCGGGGTGCTCGACCGGCAGCTGATCCTGGGCGGCCCGGAGGATGAGGGAGGAGACGCGGGTGATCTCCCGTCCGTGGGACGGGACCAGCTGCAGTCCGTCGAACTGCCGCACGTCCGCGATCACGTAGAACATGCCGCCCCACCCGACGTCGACGGTCACCCGGCCGAGCTCGGGGACGTCGATCACGGCGTCGAGGTGAGCGGCGAAGACGGGAACGTTCTCGAAGGTCACTTGTCTGACCTTGCCGTCGCGGCACTCGGCCCTGATGCCGATAAGGCCGGCCGGGGCCTCCAGCTTGAACTCGGTGAAGGGCTCCCGCATGGGGATCATGCCGGTTTCGAGCAGGACGGTAGCGACGGCGATGGTGTTGCCGCCACTCATCACGGGGTACTCGACCTGCTCCATGATGATGAAGCCGGCCGCGGCGTCCGGGTGCTTGGGCGGAACGATCAGGTTGCAGCACATGGGCGGGTAGCCACGGGGCTCACGCAGCATGAGCGACCGGAGCTGGTCGTCATTCTGCTCAAGCCACTTCATCTGCTCGTAGACGGACCCACCGGGGAGGTGCGGGACGCCTCCGGTGATGACGCGCATCGGCTCGCCCGAATGTGTGTCCACCGCGTGGATCATTCGCTTGAAAGACATCGTGACCGCTTTCCTCCACTGTCTCTCGCCGGGCCTCGGCACCGGGGATCCCCGGCCTCTGAGAACGCGATCCGCGCGCCCACGTCCGCCGAGGGCAAAAGTCTGTGTCCACACAGGCCCGGCAACAACGCCCCTCTCGCCCACTCGGCGCACCGATGCGATTGAGGCTTAAATTCGCCTACCCTGGCCACACCATGGTCAGAAGCTCCCACACCACCGTCACTCTCACCGACAGTGATCGCGTCACCTTGCTGAGTCGGACCCGTAGCCGTACCGGTTCGAGGGCGTTCGCGCAGCGCGCACAGATCGTGCTGATGTGTGAACAGGGTCTCACCGACGCCGCCGTGGCCGAAGGGCTCGGAATCTCCCGGGACATGGTCGCCACCTGGCGCTCCCGTTATCTGGCGGACGGCCTGGACGGCCTCCACGAGCGGCCGCGCCCGGGACGACCGGTCAAAAGCGGCGACGACACCGTCGCGCAGGTCCTCTTGCGCCTGCTGGCCCCGCCGCCCTCCGGCGGGCGGGACTGGTCGACCCGCTCCATGGCGGCGGAGACCGGCCTCAGCCAGACGACTGTGAACCGGATCTGGCGTAGGTACCGGCTGCAGTCGCGACCGGGCCGGCTGCCGGCCGACGGTGGTCGGACCACGCCGCGCTCCGCCAAGGTCCGCGACGTGATCGGGCTGTTCCTCGGCCCTCCCACACGCGTGCTCGCCGTCGTCGCCGACAGTCGCGCCACGCCTCTCCGGCATCGCGGAGCCACGACTTCCACCCCCGCGGCGCCCATGAGCCGACGCGCCACCGAGGCGAGGAACATCCTCGCCGTGGCGAACGCGTTCGCACTGGTCCGAGGCGGAGCCGACACACACGGTCCGACCGACCCCTGCGCGTCTTTGGGCGCTTTCCTGGAGAGTCTCGAGCAGAGGGTGACCGCGGGCTCGGAAGTGCACCTTCTCGTCGGGGACGAGCCCGACAGCCCTGCCCGGGACATGGTCGAGACATGGGTGCGGCAGCATCCGCGTTTCCACCGGCATCTCGTTCCCACCGACGCGTCATGGCTCGCCGAGGTCGAGGTTCTCCTGGCGAACAATCCGCTGCTCACCCACGAGAACGTGCCCGGCTTCGCGACATCGACGACCGCGCTCCGCGACGGCCTCCGCGCCTGGTGCGGCACGTGGACGCCGCAGTCCGGTGCCTTCGTCTGGATGAGGCTTGATAAAGACTCAACAGCGTCCGGGAGCGGGCAGGGATGTCGCCCCGAGGACTCCGACGATCACGGCTGGACCGGCGAAACATCGGGCACCACGCCCGGACCGGGCGACACCGCCGACCCTGTCGTCCATCTCGTACGCGAAGCTCTCCTCGCCGGCCCGTTCCCACCCGGCGAACGCGTCAAGGAAGCACCCCTGGCGTCCCGGCTCGGCGTCTCCCGCGGTGCCGTCCGCGAGGCACTGCGCGTGCTCGCCGAGGAAGGGATGCTCGACCGGCTGACCCACCACGGAGCCGCCGTTCCCCAGGTCGACGTCACTGCCGTCCTCGACCTCTACGCGGTCCGGGCGGCCCTGGGCACCGTGCTCATGCGCCGGGTCGCCCTGCTGCACCGATCCGAGCTCCGATCGGTCGGCACAGCCCTGTCCGAGGTCGACGCAGCGGTCCGGCGCAGCGACCTCGTCCGGATCGGGGAGGCCGATCTGCGCTTCCAGGACGCGATCGCCCGCACCGCGGGCCTGCCCCAGGCAAGCCTGCTCTTCCAGCGCCTCGGCATGCGGCTACGGATGTTCATCTCCATCCTGCGGCTGGACTTCACCGACGCGGCCGCCGACCTCATCGCCCGCGAGAACACCGCGATCTTCGAGGCCATCCTCAACGGCGACGGTGAGGAGGCAGCACGTCTGTGGCGTGTCAAAGTCGAACGCAGCACCCGCTACATGGCCAACCTGCTGCCCCAGGACCACGTCGACCCCAATCTCTGGGTCGCCATCGCCGGCAGACCCACGCCACGTCCCGGCGATACACGCAGGGCGTCGACCTCGGCAACACGGTGAGAGCGGGTACTGCAGGGCAGCAGCGCGGCGCTTCGTCGCATCCGGTGTTCGATCACAAGCGCGGCCGCCCCCGCGGCCGGGTGGCGGCTACGGTGACCGAGGCCCGCGGATTCCGGCCTGCCGGACGAACGGCACTCGGCGGGCAGGGGGCCTGTGAAGGCCAGGGAGATCGCGGTTCAGCGGGGCCTGGAGCCAACGTCGGCGAACGTCGAGCCGGCCACCGGGGCCCCCAAGGCCATGCAGGGCTTCGCCCAGCCGACCGCACCGACGGCACCGACGGCACCGACGGCACCGACGGCACCGACGGCACAGCCGAATGGCTTCTGACGTCGCCACCCACCACAGCACGACACTCGGCACCACTCAGGCCTCCCGGCCGTCAGCGCAGGACCACCGTGCGCCTGCCCTGGACGAACACCCGGCCTTCGCAGTGCCACCGGACGGCTCGGGCCAGGGCCGCCGACTCCGCGTCGCGGCCGATGGCGGCCAGGTCGTCGGGGGTGTGGCTGTGGTCGACGTCGATGACCTCCTGGGTGATGATCGGGCCCTCGTCGAGGTCGGCGGTGACGTAGTGGGCTGTGGCGCCGACGAGCTTGACGCCGCGGTCGTGTGCCTGGTGGTAGGGCTTGGCGCCCTTGAAGCTGGGCAGGAACGAGTGGTGGATGTTGATCATCCGGCCTGCCAGTCGGGTACACAGGTCGTCGGAGAGCACCTGCATGTAGCGCGCCAGCACGACCAGGTCGGGGTCGCACGAGTCGACTATTTCCAGGAGCCGGGCTTCGGCCTCGGATTTGGTCGCGGCGGTGACCGGCACGTGGAAGAACGGGATGTCGTGCCAGGCGACGAGTGTCTCGTGGTCGCGGGGGTTGGAGACCACCGCGACCACGTCGATGGGCAGGTCGCCGCTGCGGGTGCGGAAGAGCAGGTCGTTGAGGCAGTGGCCGTAACGGGACACCATGATCAGCACGCGGCGCCGGGTACTGACCGGTTCGAGATGCCACCGCATGGTGAAGGAGGCGGCCACGGCGGCGAAGTCACGGCGCAGGGTCTGCGGGGTGTTCTCGCTGCCGACGGTGGCGAAGCGAACCCGCATGAAGAAGTGCCCGTCGCGGCGGTCTCCGAACTGCTGGTTGTCGATGATGTCGCTGCCGTGCTCGACCAGGAACCGGGAGACGGCGAGGACGATGCCGGGAGCCTCGGGGCAGTCGAGGGTGAGTACGTGCTCGACCGGCGCCGTGGCCGGGTCGGTCCGCGAGTCGGAGTGGGCGGTTTCCTTGCACCTGGCCCTTATGTCCCGGCCGGTGTCGGGCATGGCCTTGATGGCCTTGTCCAGGGCGACCCTGTGCGTGCTGTCACCGGTCGACGCCATCAGGGATTCTCCGGGCCGTGGTACTCGCTCATCGCGTCGATGAGCCAGCGGGCCAGGTAGTCGGCGAACGAGGAGCGCGGGAGGAGCCGGTACGTCGGCGTGTCGTCGACCTGCCAGAGCAGTACGGCGACGGGTCCCACCGTGGTCGACACCGCCTGGCCGGGGCCGAAGGCCCGGGGGTGGAGGTCCAGCGTGCAGCCCTTTTCCAGCACGTGCCGGGCGGCCGGGCCGCTCAGCTCCAGCGTGGTGCGGTTCGCGGAGACGTCCACGACGGAGCCCGGGTCCTGGGCGAGTGCCTCCCGCAACTCATCGACCACGGCGGTCGCGTCGGTTTGGGACAGTACGAGCCACTCGTCGGGGCCGAGCCAGAGGACCGTGTGGGGCCCGGATGTGGAGGTGTGGCCGCACTGCTGCGGGAGCGGCGCCCCCAGGGCTTTCCCGATGCGGTCGGCCGCTTCGGACGCGGGGTCGACGCGCACGTTCACCATGGCGATGAACGGCCACTCGGTCAGCGTGACGCCTCGGGTGCCGGTGACGGTGGCGGCGCGCATCTGCTCCTCCAGATGCGCCAGGGGGCTGGTACGCGATGCGGTGATCAGCTCAGCCATCTCGCTTGGTCCCTTCGGGGTCGTAGAGAACGAAGTCGGCCACCTCGACGGGCACCAGGTCATCACCCACCGGGGCGAGCAGGGTCTCGCCGATCCTGGCCCGCCCGTCGGCGACGAGGGCGAGGGCGAAGGGGCGGCCGAGGGCCGGGCTGTGATAGCTGGAGGTGACGTGGCCGAGCATCGGCACCGGCCCTGCCTCGGGGGTGATGGGTACGTCCGGCGCGACGAGTTGGGTGCCCTCGGGCAGCCGGGTCGTGCGGTCGGCCGGCAGCAGGCCGACCAGCTGCTTGCGGTCGGTGCGGGAGGTGTCGGCGCGGGAGTAGGACCGCTTGCCGATGAAGTCCTTCTGCTTGGAGACCACCCAGGACATGCCCGCGTCCTGTGGAGTGACGGTGCCGTCGGTGTCCTGGCCGACGATGATGTACCCCTTCTCGGCCCGCAGCACGTGCATGGTCTCCGTGCCGTACGGGGTGATGCCGTACGGCTGCCCGGCCGCGTACACCTGCTCCCAGACGGCCAGGCCGTACCAGGCGGAGACGTTGATCTCGTAGGCGAGTTCGCCGGAGAAGGAGATCCGGCAGATGCGGGCCGGGATACCGGAGGCCAGGGTGGTCTCGCGGAAGGCCATGAAGGGGAACGCCTCGGCGGACAGGTCGACATCGGGCGCGAGTTGGGCCACGACCTGGCGGGACTGCGGGCCGACGACCGCGATCGTCGACCACTGCTCGGTCACCGAGGTGCAGTGGACGTCGAGCTCGGGCCACTCGGTCTGCAGCCACTCCTCCAGCCAGTCCAGGACCCCGGCCGCGCCGCCGGTCGTGGTGGTCATGAAGTAGCGGTTGTCGTCGAGGCGAAGCGTCACTCCGTCGTCGAAGATCATGCCGTCCGGTTTACACATCACGCCGTAGCGGGCCAGGCCGGGCTTGAGCTTCTTGAAGGCGTTCGTGTAGACGCGGTTGAGGAACTCGCCCGCGTCCGCGCCCCAGATCTCGATCTTGCCGAGGGTGGAGGCATCCATGAGGCCGACGCCCTCGCGGGCCGCGCGGCACTCGCGGGCCACGGCCGTGTCCATGTCCTCGCCGGGCCGGGGGTAGTACCAGGGGCGCTTCCACTGCCCGACGTCCTCGAACTCCGCTCCGTGTGCCACATGCCAGCTGTGGATCGACGTAGTGCGTTCGGGGTCGAACAGCTCACCGCGCTCACGGCCGGCCAGGGCGGCGAAGCCCACCGGCGTGTAGGGCGCCCGGTAGGCCGTGGTGCCGATCTCCCCGGGAGACGCGCCCGCGCCGAGGGCCTCGGCGATCACACCGATCGCGTTGACGCCGGACGTCTTGCCCTGGTCGTTGGCCGTGCCGAGCGAGGTGTACCGCTTGACGTGTTCGACACCGAGCATGCCCGCGCCGGTGGACCGCCAGACGTCGGCGACGGTGACGTCGCGCTGCAGGTCGACGAAGTGGGTGTCCCAACTGCCGGGGTCACCGTCGGGGGCGGGTACCAGCCACAGTGCACGCGTCGGCCCGGCGCCGGACCGGGCATCGCCGGGCGACGCTACGGGAACCGCGAACCGCGCGTCCGTCGCGGCCCGCGCACCGGCCCGCGCTCCCTCGGACAGGCAGCCGTCGAGGCCGTACGTCCCGCGAGCCGCACCGACGACCTGCTGGTCCCGTACGGTGCCGTCGGGGACGAAGGCGACCAGGTCCTCGTCCCAGCGCAGCCGGCCCTGGCGCTGGCTGTGCAGGTGCACCACCGGGCTCCAGCCGCCCGAGACGGCGAGCAGGTCGCAGTCGAACGACTCAGGAGCACCGCTGAGTTGACCGTTCTCGTCGAGGGCCTGGACGGTGACGCCGGTCAGCCGACCGTCCCCCTCGGTGTCGACCACCGCACTGCCCGTCAGCACCCGCACCCCCGTCGCCACGGCGACCTCGGCGGCCCGGTGGGACAGTTCGGGGCGGGCGTCCACGACGGCGGCGATGTCGATCCCGGCGGCGTGGAGATCGGCGACGGTGTCATAGGCGCTGTCGTTGGTGGTGCTCACCACTGCCCTCGAGCCCGGTGCCACGGCGTACCGGTTGAGGTACGAGCGGACGGCGGCGGCGAGCATCACGCCGGGCCGGTCGTTGCCGGCGAAGACCAGCGGACGCTCGTGCGCGCCGGTCGCCAGGACCACCTGCCGGGCCCGGATGTGCCACAGTCGCTGCCGTGAGACGCCTGCGGAGGCTTCGGGGGCGTCGGCTCCGAGGTGGTCGGTACGCCGCTGGAGGGCCAGCAGGTAGTTGTCGTCGTACGAGCCGAACGCCGTGGTGCGTTGCAGTACGACGGCCTCGGGTGCGGCATCGAGTGCCGCGCGGACCTCGGCGACCCACTCCAGAGCGCTCTGTGCGCCGACCCGCTCGGTGCGCCCGGAGAGCAGCGAACCGCCGGGCTCGGGCTGGTCGTCGACGAGGATCACGCGAGCGCCGGAGCCGGCGGCAGCGGCGGCTGCGGCGAGCCCGGCCGGTCCTGCGCCGACGACCAGGACGTCGGTGTGGACGTACTTCTTGTCGTAGACGGCGGGGTCGGAGCCCGGGTCGAGCCGGCCCATCCCGGACAGTGTCGAGGCGGACAGGCCGTCGTACAGCTCCGTCGTCGTCGCAGGCAGCATTCCCTCCGAGTACGAACCGTCCACCTGCAACAGGGAGTTCGGGTCCTCGACGCCCGCGGCGACGATGCCGCGCGGGCGACCGCGGTAGAGCGAGGGGGCGACCTCGACCACGCCGTTCGCCAGCATCGCCGAGGCGACGGTGTCGCCGGGGTGCCCGGTCAACTCCCGCCCGTCGACGGTGAACCGCAGTACGGCGTCGCGGTCGATACGGCCGCCTTGCCTGAGCCGGAAGTGCTGGTCGGTCATCGCTGTCCTCCGGCCTGGGGCAGTTCGGGGCGTGGCTCGTCGAGCCGGTAGGAGGTCAGTACCTCGTGGGTGGCGGTGTCGCGCAGGACGTTGAACCAGCGGCGGCAGCCGATGCCGTGCATCCACCGCTCGGCGAAGGGGCCCTTGGGGTTGTCGCGGTAGAAGACGTACTCGGCCCACTGCTCGTCGGTGAGGTCCGCCTGGTTCTCGGGGTAGGGGACATGGGCCTGTCCCCCGTAGTGGTATTCGGTCTCGTTGCGGGGACCGCACCATGGGCAGTTGATCAGCAGCACGGTGTCCTCCTCAGTGGGCCACGGCTGCGGCGCCGTGCTCGTCGATCAGGGCGCCCGTCGCGAAGCGTTCGAGGGCGAAGGGGGCGTTCAGGGGATGCGGCTCGCCCGTGGCGATGGTGTGCGCGAAGGTCCAGCCGGCGGCCGGGGTGGCCTTGAACCCGCCGGTTCCCCAGCCGCAGTTGACGTAGAGGTTCTCGACCGGGGTGGTGCCGATGATCGGGGAGGCGTCCGGGCTGACGTCGACGATGCCGCCCCAGGTCCGCAGCACATGGGCGCGGGCGAAGACGGGGAACAGCTCGACGGCGGCGGCCATCTGCTGCTCGATCACGTGGAAGGAGCCGCGCTGGCCATAGCCGTTGTACGAGTCCACGCCCGCGCCCATCACCAGCTCGCCCTTGTGGGCCTGGGAGACGTACACGTGCACGTGGTTCGACATGACGACCGTCGGGTGTACCGGTTCGTGCAGCTCGGAGACCAGTGCCTGAAGCGGGTGGGACTGCACCGGCAGCCGTACGCCGGCCCGTTCGGCCAGCACGCTGCTGTGCCCGGCGGTCGCGAGGCCGATACTGCCGGCGAGGATGCGGCCCCGGTTGGTCTCGACGCCCACGACCCGGTCGCCGTCCTTGAGGAAGCCGGTGACCTCGCAGCCCTGGATCAGGTCCACGCCCATCTCGTCGGCCCGGCGGGCCAGCGCCCAGGCGACGTGGTCGTGCTTGGCGATGCCGGCGCGCGGCTGGAAGGTGGCGCCCAGGACCGGGTACCGGGTGCGGGAGGAGACGTTGAGGATGGGGCAGACCTTGGCGACCTCCTCCGGTTCGAGCCACTCGGCGTCGACGCCGTTGAGACGGTTGGCGTTGGCGCGGCGCATGCCCTCGCGGACGTCCTGCAGGGTGTGCGCGAGGTTGAGGACGCCGCGCTGGCTGAACAGGAAGTCGTAGTCCAGTTCCTCCGGGAGCCGCTCCCACAGCTTGAGCGCGTACTCGTAGATCGCCGCGCTCTCGTCCCACAGGTAGTTCGAGCGGATGATCGTGGTGTTGCGCGCCATGTTGCCGCCGGCCAGCCAGCCCTTCTCCAGGACGGCGACGTTGGTGATGCCGTGGTTCTTGGCGAGGTAGTAGGCGGTGGCCAGGCCGTGGCCGCCCGCGCCGACGATGACGACGTCGTACGAGGAGCGCGGGTCGGGGTTGCGCCAGAGCCAGTCCGGATGCTCCGGCAGCGCCGTGCTGGTCATACCGCGTCTCCGTTCAGGTGGGACAGGTGGGACAGATTGGACAGGTGGGGATAGAGGGGGAAAGCGGAGGCGAGCTTCTCGACCCGGTCGCGCAACAACGCCGCGCGCTCGTCGCCGAGCTGCTCGTCCTTCAGGGCCTCGGCGATGATGTCGGCGACCTCCCGGAACTCCGCCGCGCCGAAGCCGCGGGTGGCCAGGGCCGGGGTGCCGATCCGCAGCCCCGAGGAGACCATCGGCGGGCGGGGGTCGAACGGCACCGCGTTGCGGTTGACGGTGATGCCGATGCGGTGCAGCCGGTCCTCGGCCTGTTTCCCGTCGAGCGCGGAGTTCCGCAGGTCGACGAGGACCAGGTGGACTTCGGTGCCGCCGGTCAGCACGGTGATCCCGGCCTCGGCCACATCGTCGGCCAGCAGGCGTCCGGCGAGGATGCGGGCGCCGTCCAGGGTGCGCTGCTGGCGCTCCTTGAACTCCGCGGTCGCCGCCACCTTGAACGCCACCGCCTTCGCCGCGATGACATGCTCCAGCGGACCGCCCTGCTGGCCCGGGAAGACCGCTGAGTTGATCTTCTTGGCCAGGTCGGCACGGCTGAGGATCACCCCGCCGCGCGGGCCACCCAGAGTCTTGTGCGTGGTGGTCGTCACGACGTCGGCGTACGGCACCGGGTTCGGGTGCAGGCCCGCTGCCACCAGCCCGGCGAAGTGCGCCATGTCCACCAGTAGATAAGCGCCCACCGCGTCGGCGATCCGCCGGAACGCGGCGAAGTCCAGCCGACGGGGGTAGGCGGACCAGCCTGCGACGATCATCTTGGGCCGGTGGGCGAGAGCGAGCTGCTCGACCTCGTCCATGTCGACGCGCATGTCGGACTCGCGCACGTGGTAGGGCACGACGTTGTAGAGCTTGCCGGAGTAGTTGAGGCGCATGCCGTGGGTCAGGTGACCGCCGTGCGCGAGGTCGAGGCCGAGAATCGTGTCGCCGGGCTGGAGCAGCGCGAACATC
The DNA here is from genome assembly GCF_041435215.1 of Streptomyces sp. NBC_01314. Classification (NCBI taxonomy): domain Bacteria; kingdom Bacillati; phylum Actinomycetota; class Actinomycetes; order Kitasatosporales; family Streptomycetaceae; genus Streptomyces; species Streptomyces sp. NBC_01314. The sequence goes on from NZ_CP108394.1 coordinate 833,196, forward strand.
GCGGCCGCGTTGGCCTGGGCACCCGAGTGCGGCTGCACGTTCGCGGCCTCGGCGCCGAACAGTTCCTTCACCCGGGCGATGGCCAACCGCTCGATGACGTCGACGTGTTCGCAGCCGCCGTAGTAGCGGCGGCCCGGGTATCCCTCGGCGTACTTGTTGGTCAGCACCGAGCCCTGGGCCTCCATGACGGCGGCCGGGGCGAAGTTCTCCGAGGCGATCATTTCGAGGGTGGACTGCTGACGGCGCAGCTCTGCGTCGACCGCGGTGGCGACCTCCGGGTCGAGCTCGCTGAGCGGGACGGAGAGAGGGGAGGCGACCGTGGTGGTGGACGGGTTCGTTGCCATCTGCACACCGTTCTGAGAGCCAACTAATGAACGACTGATATATCAACCTCTGCGGTAAGGTATGGGAGCTTGTCGGCCAGGTCAAGGGGGCATCTCATGCAGCAGACGGCGACAGAGCCCGCGGGCGAGGAACTGTCCCTCGCCGAACGCGCATACCGCGTCATCCGCGACCGGCTCGTCATGCTGGAGATCCGCCCGGGCGCGCCGATCAACGAGGACCAGCTGGCACAGTCCCTCGGCGTCGGCCGGACACCGGTGCGCGAGGCCCTCAAGCGGCTCCAGTACGAGCGCCTCATCGCGACCTACCCCCGGCGCGGCACCTTCGCCACCGAAGTCAACATCACCGACCTGGCCCACATCTCCGAAGTGCGCCAGGAACTGGAGCCCTTGGCCGCGTCCCAGGCCGCGCGGCGCGCCACGGCCACCGACCGCGCGACGCTGACGGCCGTCCTGCGGGAGCTGGAGAGCGTGGATCCCGGGCGGCACGACGCCACCGAGCTCATGCACCTGGACCTTCAGGTCCACCGCGCCGTCTACGCCGCCACACACAACCCGTATCTGGAGGACACCCTCGTCCGGTATGACAACCTGGCCACCCGCATCTGGTGCCTGTTCGTCGACCGGTTGTCCGACATGGCGGGTCACGTCGAAGAGCACGGGCCGTTGATCGAGGCGATCGTCGCCGGTGACCCCGACAGGGCGGCACAGCTGGCCGGCAGTCACGTCGTGGGCTTCGAACAGGCCATTCGCGCGGCGATCTGAGAGGCTCTCCGCTTCATCCGCGCGGCGCCTCGCGGATGACACGGCGCCTCGCGGATGACACGGGGTTGCTCGGATGACACGGTGTTGCGCGAGCGCCCGACCGCGGGGAACCGTAGCGCCCGTGCCACGCGCACAGCCGAATTTTTGACTCAGCCGTACCCCGACGGCCGGTCCGGAAGTGGAGGCATTGTTGGTCACCGCTGTCCCTCACATACTTCAATACCCGCGGCGGCCACGCTGCCGGCTCCCCCACGCAGCCCGAACTCGTCGCCCTTCGGCGGCTGGCCCCGCGCCGCGGGTCGACACCCATGCACAGACTCACTTGACTTGAGGAGGCTCGAAATGTCGTCGTACCTGGGCGGTGACCGCATCGCACTCGCCTCACCATCCGCGTCGGACGGGCTCCTGGCCGCGATCACCGGGGGCCCCGCCGGTGTCGCTGCCGGGACCACTGCCGTGATGCCGGCCGCCCCCCTCTCGCCCCACCGTGTGTGGCGCGGCGGCCAACATGAACACGCGCGAGCCAACTGGGCACGCTCGATGTCGGCGTCGCGGCGGCGAACGGTGCGGCAGCCATGAGATTCCTCGACGAGCAGGACGTCCGTTCCCTCCTCGACCTCGACACCGCGTTCTCCTCGCAGCGGACGGCCTTCATCGCTCTCGCTCAGGGAGAGGCGTGGCAACCCGAGAAGATCCTGGGTGGCCACGCAGCAGACGAGCCCGACACCGTCTTCTGCTATGCCTCCCGCCTCGACCGCCGGAGCGGCCCCGTCTGCAAGTTCGGAAGCGTCAATCCCGGGAACGCGGTGGCGGGCCGACCAACAGTGAATGCCGTGGTCGCCGTGCTCGACCCCCACACCGGCGTTCCTGTGGCCTTCATGGACGGCACAGCGCTCACCACGCTGCGGACAGCCGCTGCCAGCGCGGTCGCGGTCGGGGCACTGGCCAGGAAGAACGCGACCCGTCTCCTCGTACTGGGGTCCGGCGTGCAGGGGCAGGCGCACATCGCCGCACTGCAGCGCGACAGGGCCTACACGTGGACCGGAATGTGGTCACCGCGCCCGTCCTCGCTCGGGGCGTCCGTCGGCCGACTGCGCGAGCAGGGGTTCGACGTCGAGCAGGTGAAGTCCCTGAGTGACGCGATCGCCGAGGCGGACGTCGTCGTCTGCGCCACCTTGGCCACGGAGCCGCTGTTCTCCGCGCGCGAGCTCTCCCCCGGTGCCACCGTCGTCACGGTCGGATCCTTCGACCGGCACCGCTGCGAGATCGGACCCGACGTCCTCCGCGCCAGCCGTCACGTCGTCGTCGACCACGAACCGACGGCACGGCAGAACTGCGGTCCGATCATCGCGGCTCTCGCCCGGGCCGACGCGGCGGAGCTGGAGGTCCTCGAACTCGGCCATGTTCTGACCGGTGCCGCGACCGGTCGCGGCAACGACGACGACATCGTCACGTACATCAGCGCCGGCCTCGGCGTTCAGGACGCGGCAGCGGCCTGGAGCGTCTACCAGCGGGCCGAGGCACACGGCGTCGGCCAGAGCGTCGACTGGCCGCGAAATACCGGAGGTGCGGAATGAGTGTCGGACCCCCAGCTGAGTTCCGTCCGAGTCCGTTCGTCCTCAAGAACCTGCCTCTGCGCAAACGGATCGTCAGCACCTCATAGCCGGAGCACCCTATAGCCGGCCTACGGCGAGGACGGCCTGCCCAAAGATCGCTATCGCGCCTACCACGTCGAACTGCCCGTGTCGGCGCCGCGCTGACCGTGCGGCCCGCTGTGGCCTTTCTCCAACCGCGAGTACCACGGTGCTGACGCCGACGGCCTCGCGAACTCCTCACCAGGCATACGCCTGCGGGGCTTCTCCCGGTCCCGGCCAGATGCGGTCGAGTCTTTCCACGACCTCGTCGTCCAACTGCACGGAGAGCGCGCCGAGGTTGGACCGCAGTTCCTCGCTCGTCGTCGCTCCGGTGACCGTGGTGGAGACGCCAGGATTGCGCAACACAGCGTCGGCACCGCCGTCCTCGGAGCCTGCGACAAGGTCCGACGGCAGGCGATCGAACTGGCGGTCGCGGATCGCGCATCACCGCTGTACGGGGCGGCGTTCCTACCACGCCTACAACACCACCTTCGCCGAGGTCGCCGTCGACGCGCCCCTGGGCCTGGTACGGGTGCGGAGGATGCTCGGCGTGTACGACGCCGGCCGCATCATCAGCCCCAAGCTCGCCGACAGCCAGGCGATCGGCGGCATCGTCGGCGGCATCGGCACGACCCTGCTGGAGCACACGACCACCGACCATCGCGACGGCCGAATCGTCAACGCCAACCTCGCCGACTACCTCGTCCCCGTCAACGCCGACGTCCCCGACGTCCGGGCGATCTACCTGGACGGCGAGGACAACGACGGCAACGCACTCGGCGTCAAGGGGCTCGGCGAGGTCGTCCAGGTAGGAGTGGCGGCCGCCATCGGCAACGCCGTCTTCAACGCCACCGGCCGCCGAGTCCGTCAACTGCCCATCACGGCCGAGGAGTTCCTCTGATTGCGGCACACAGGGCACACCCCGACCGGTCCGGCTTCCGGCCTCCCTCACACGGAGCACACCCATGCTGAACATCGCGACACTCTGCACCGCTGGTGCCGCGAAGCCCGCCCCTTCACCACCGTCGTCGACGTCATCGGCAGCGCACCCCTGCCCGACGGCACGTCGGTCGCGGTGGACGCGGTAGACGCGGTAGACGCGGACGGCAACGCAGACGGCAGCATCTCCGGCGACCGGCCGCGTCGACGGAGCCGTCTACGAGCTGTGCCGACAGGTCCTCCACGATGAGGGTCCACCCCCAGCGCGCCTGGTTCGGCTACTCCGACGAGGACATGCGACAGGGCGCACAGGCCACTGCCGAGAGGAACACGCTCAGGCCGATGAGTAACAGATGTAGAGGTTTTCGCCGCCCAGGTCCCGAGTGATACGTCGCAGCGTGGTGCCGACGAAGGGCGGGACGGCAGACACAGCCAGACACCGCCGACTTGCACCTGACGTTGGCGTCAGATTTTAGCGTGGCTGCTGTTGGCGCTCCGCAGCTCACCGCGGACATCGCCTCCCTACGTCAATGACGCCGCGTCTGCTGTGAGCAGGTGCGACCGACAGCAGGAGTACTCATGCGTGCAGCTGTTTACCGTTCGCTCGGCGGCCCGGACGTGGTCGAGGTCGTCGAGGTCGACAAGCCTGTCCCGGGCTTGAGCGAGATTCGTATCAAGGTTCAGGCGGCCGCGCTCAATCCGGCCGATGCGGCGGCCTGGGGCGGGGGCTACTTCCCGGCTCCGCCGGAGGGGGTCGCCTATGGCCTCGGCTGGGATGTCGCGGGCGTCGTCGACGCCGTCGGCCCGGGTATCCACTGGAAGCCCGGGCAGCCCGTCATCGCGTTCAGCCACGTCTTGCCTCTGGGGCTGAACCGGGGTCAGGCCGAGTACATCGTGGTTCCTTCCCAGGCGATCGCCGCAGCACCCTCGGGTGTCGACCCCGTCCACGCCGCCACCATCCCCCTGAACGGCCTGACGGCGGCCCAGTCCGTCGAACTGCTCGGCATCCAGGCGGGCCAGACCGTGCTCATCACCGGTGCGGAGGGGGCGGTCGGCGGCTACGCGGTGCAGCTTGCCAAGCGCCGGGGAGCCGTGGTCATCGCGACCGACCTGTCGCCCGAGGGCAAGTTCGCGACCGAGGTGGCGGGGGCCGACGTGTACGTGCCGGCGTCGCAGACGCCGGCCGAGGCCGTCCGCAAGGTACGTCCCGAAGGGGTCGACGCCGTTCTGGACACGGCCAGGCTGGGGCAGGCCGTCATCGGGGCGGTGGCGGACGGCGGCAGGTTCGTGACCACGCGGCTCGACGCCCTGCCCCAGGCCGAGCGGGGCATCCGGGTACTGCTGACCCAGGTCGGCCCGGACGCAGCGATGCTCACGACGCTGTCCGATCTGGCCGCGGCCGGAGACCTGGCGTTGCGCGTGGCCGAGACCTATCCACTGGGGGAGGCCGCGCGGGCTTACGCGCGCATGACCAGGGGCGGGCTCCAGGGGCGTGTCGTCCTCACCATGGAGTGAGATGGCGTGAGATGGAGTGGGCCCGGGGCCCTCTCGTGCGGCTGTGGCGCGGCAGGACCGTGCGGTAGAGGACGGGGCACCGGCTCGTACGGTCCTGAGACCGTGGTGAGGTCTGTCGCTGAGTCGGCCTGCCGCACGCCGCTTGTGAGCGGTGTGCGGCAGGCCGATTCAGGTGGTACCGGGTACCGATTTATGGGGTGGCCGTGGTCAGGGTGGCTCGAGTCCGTGGCCACCCCGATGATCTCGTCGAGGCGGGCACGTACTGCCGTCAGGTCGCCGATCTGGCGGTCGATGCGGGCCCGTTCGGTGATGAGGCTGTCGGTGAACCCGACGGGCGATTCGCCCTCGTTCATGCACCGCGGCAGGACCTCGCGGACGAGCCTGCTCGACAGGCCGGGGTGGCTTCAGAGCCGACCGGCGATTCCCAGGCGGCGGAATTGCACAATGCCGGAGATGCGCACGTCCGTGCCCGATACGGCGGGACTGATGCCTCGACAGGCGGGCCCCGCACCTGGGACGTGCGGCAGCAGCAACCACAGCCGACAGGAACCACCGAACCGCCGCCAGATGTCCTCTTGCATGTTCTATGCCATACCCCATAAGTTACCGACAGGTAGCTCGCTCGGCGGGCCATGACGCCGTCGGAAGGGTGGTGGGCGGATGAACCCGCGCAGGAGTGACAGCCGTGACCGGATGATCCTCGGTGCTGCCGCTCTGCTGCGTGAGTACGGGGCGAACGCGACCAGCATCGACCGGGTACTCGCACACAGCGGAGCCCCTCGGGGCTCGGTGTATCACCACTTCCCCGGCGGGCGGACGCAGCTCATCGGCGAGGCGGTGGCACTGGCGGGGGACTTCATAGCGGGCATGATCGACGCCGCCATGCAGACGGACGACCCGGTGGAGGCCGTCGACGCGTTCTTCGCGCTGTGGCGCGACCGGCTCGTGGAGAGCGGCTTCCGAGCCGGCTGCCCGATCGTGGCGGTGGCCGTCGAGACCAACGACGACGCACCCCAGCTCGCCCTCTCGGCAGCCGCCGTCTTCGCCCGCTGGCAGGAGGCCCTCGCGGGCCTGTTCGTCCGGCACGGCCTGACCGAGGAACGCAGCCGTCGGCTGGGCGCCTTCATCATCGCCGCGGTCGAAGGCGCGGTGATCATGTGCCGGGCCGAGCAGAGCACCGCTCCGATCGAGGCAGCCGCCACCGAGATCCACGACCTGCTCCGCCACACCTTGCGCGACCGCCCTGGTGCCGAACCCGGACCCCGGCCGTAGCCCACAGCCACTTCACCCCGTCAACTCACCTCGAATCACCTTGAATCACCTCGAAGGAATCGCCATGCCCTCACTCGACCGCCACGACAACGTCTTCGTCCTCGACCTCGGAGACGGAGAGAACCGTTTCCACCCCGACTGGCTCACTGCCGTCAGTGCCGCGATCGACGAGGTGGAGAAGGCGGAAGGCCCCCGCGCCCTGGTCACCACCGCCACCGGCAAGTTCTACTCCAACGGGCTCGACCTGGACTGGCTGTTCGCCCACGCCGACCAGTACGACGGCTACGTCGTCTCGGTCCATGAACTGTTCGCGCGAATGCTGTCGCTGCCGGTCATCACAGTGGCCGCGCTGCAGGGGCACACCTTCGCCGCCGGCGCGATGTTCTCCCTCGCCCACGACTTCCGCGTGATGCGCGCCGACCGCGGCTACTGGTGCCTTCCCGAAGCGGACATCAACATCCCCTTCACCCCCGGCATGGCCGCCCTCATCCAGTCCCGCCTGGCTCCGCAGACCGCCCACGAGGCCATGGTCACCGCCCGCCGCTACGGCGGCTCCGACGCCGCAGCCGCCGGCATCGTCGACCAGTCGGTCACCGAGGACGCCGTGCGCTCCACCGCCATCGAGATCGCCCAGGCACAGGTGGCCAAGGCCGGCGACACGCTCGGCACCATCAAGTCCCGCATGTACGCCCCGGCCTTGGCCACCCTGCGCGACACCACCAACCCGCTCGGCTGACCCGCACCTCACCGACCGCACACCACGCGCCCCGGGCCCTGGCGCCGTGCTTCGGAACCATGCCCCCGGGTCTCGGTTGGCGGCGCCGAGGAACAAGAGGATCTCGGCGCCCTCGGGGATGACAGTGCCGGCGGCGGTGAGGTCGGCGGTGGCGGTGCGGAAGAAGGTCTGCACCGCCACCGCCGGCGCACCGCCTCGTCGAAGGCGACCCGCGCCAACTCCGGCCGCTCCCTGAGACGTCGTTGCATATTGGTCAGCCGCTGGGGAACCACACCACCGAGAGGTGCTGGTCGTGGTTTCCCTGCGCCCACCGGGCTGCCGTGATCTCGTAGCCCGACACATGCGCGCACAGTTGGAGCAAAAGCGGCGGCATTTCCGGTTCGCTCAGCAGGTCAGCATGTTTGATGACCAGGTCGCGCATGGCCTGGATGTTCGGAAGAAAGACGGTAGTCACCCACAGTCGCCACTCGGTGAGCTCTTCTGGGGTGGGCGGGGTCTCATGAGCGAACGGTGACGTTCCGCCAGGGCGGGCGTGACGTTCCACGAACGCGCCGAAGGTGCGGCTGTTGGTTTCCGTGAGGGCGAACAGGGGCCCGCGAAAGTCGCTGAGCTGGCGATTCACGCGGGCCAGGCGCTCTTGACGCTGCGACAGGCGCAGGCCGTTGAGGTACGTGACGACATAGCCGGCAAACGCCAGCCCAATGGTGACGACCACTGCGATCATGAAGGCCGATGTTAACGAGCATCAGGCTTGCACCTGACGTTAGCGTGAGGTTCTAGCGTAGCTGTCGTCGGTCCCCACCAGGGCGTTCCCGACGACGCATTCCTACGTGAAGGACCACTCCCATGGACATCGCCAACTCCGTCGCTCTCGTCACGGGTGCGAGCCGCGGCCTCGGCCGCCACTTCGCCACCCAGTTGCTGGAGCGGGGAGCGTCCAAGGTGTACGCCACGGCACGCAACCCTGAGAACGTTGATCTGCCCGGAGCGGAGATGCTCCGGCTCGACATCACCGACCCGGCCTCCGTCGCCGCCGTGGCGGAAGCCGCCTCGGACGTGACGCTGCTGGTCAACAACGCCGGGATCATCACCATCAATAGCCTGGTGAACGGCGACCTGGACCAGATCGAACTGGAGATGGACACCGCCTACTACGGCCCGTTGCGCATGATCCGGGCCTTCGCCCCGATCCTGAAGGCGGGTGGCGGCGGGGCGATCGTCAACGTCCTGTCGGTCGGGTCCTGGACCCCTTCCGAACACTGGGGTGCCTACAGTGCGGCCAAGGCCGCCGCCTGGAGCCTGACCAACAGCGTCCGCCTCGAACTCTCCGCACAGAACACCCTGGTCACCGGCGTGTACATGGGACCCACCGACACGGACATGGCCAAGGGGCAGCTGTTCGAGAAGAACGATCCGGCCGATGTCGCCAGGGCCGCGCTCGACGGGGTCGAGGCCAAGCAGTCCGAGGTCATCGCCGACGCGATGTCCATGCAGGCCAAGGCTGACCTGGCCCTGGACCCCGCCGTGATCTACACACCGGCCACAGCCACCGCCTGACCACCACCGTCACTCGCCGCTCCGTGCTGCAAGCCGCAACCGAAACGCACCCCCCATCCCCCGGCCCGTACACCGAAAGAGGTCATGTCATGGACACCCCCACCGCCTCGTCAAAGCCCAAAGCGCTGATCGTCATCCCGTCGGCCGCTGTCCTGCCGCTCACCGAACCGGCAGGCCACCCCGGCGTATCCACCGGGTTCTACCTGGTCGAACTGGCGCAGATCCTCAAGGAATTCGGCGACGAGTACGACTTCACCTTCGCCACCCCCGGCGGGATCGTCCCGCAGCTGGAGATCAACGGTCTGGGCCTGCCGATGCACGCCGGTGCCAAGTCCGGTGCCGCGATGGTCTCGGCCACCGCGGCCCAGGTCTTCCGCTTCGATGTCGACTCCTTCCGCGCCAAACGGCCTCAACTCGTCGCCCGCCGGGACAGCGAACTCGCCCTCGCCCACCGCTACCTGGGCCGCCTGCCCGTCTCCGAGGCGCTGCCCCACAGCGACAAGGAGGTCGTGGTGCTGCGCGACGACCTGATCAAGTCGATGCAGGACCTGCCGGAGCACACCTACCCCTCCGTCGAGCAGCTCGTGCACAGACACCGTGACCCCGAGGACGCCTTCGACCTGGGCGCCTTCGACTTCGTGCACATGCCCGGCGGCCACGCTCCCATGGTCGACTTCGTCGACAACCCCTGGCTCGGCGAACTCCTGCACACCCTGCGGGAGAACCAGGTGCTGATCTCACTGATCTGCCACGCCCCCATCGCCATGGCCTCGGCCAAGTACCGGGTGAGCCCCGACGGCACCGTCGTCACCAACCCCCAGCACGCCTTCAACGGCGTGCGGGTGACCACGGTCGCCAAGTCCGCCGAACTCTTCGTCCTCAGCAACGGCTACCTCAAGATCCCCGGCAAGAAGGTACGGATGGGCTACTTCATCGACGAAGCCCTCAAGGACGCCGGCTACCAGGTGCAGACGACCACCAACCCGGCCGCCGTCAAGGTCATCTGGGAGGAAGGCGTCCGCCTGCTCACCAGCAACGGCCCTCACGCCGTCGACGAGCACACCGCACGCCTGCGCACCCTCCTGCCCCGCCACTGACCATCCCCTCCCGGAGCAGGTCGTCGACATCGACTACGCTAAAACCTCATGCTGACGTCAGGTGTAGTTCTGGCGGGGCGCGCAACAAACAAGGAGCGGTCATGCGGATCGGAGAGGTCGCCGAACAGGCGGGGGTGAGTGTTCGGGCGCTGCGTTACTACGAGGAGCAGCGGCTCCTCGGCGCCACGCGCACCGGCGGCGGGCAGCGGCAGTACCCGGAGGGCGCGGTCGCCCGGGTCAGGATGATCCAGCAGTTGTACGCCGCCGGCCTGTCGAGCAGGCTCGTCCGCGAGGTCCTGCCCCGGTGCATGAACGAGGGCGAATCGCCCGTCGGGTTCACCGACAGCCTCATCACCGAACGGGCCCGCATCGACCGCCAGATCGGCGACCTGACAGCAGTACGCGCCCGCCTCGACGAGATCATCGGGGTGGCCACGGACTCGAGCCACCCCGACCACGGCCACCCCGTACGAGCCGGCATCGCCGCCAGTACCGCCTGAACCGACACCCACCACCGTCCGATCCAGCACCCACTGCCGCCCTCAATCAGTACCCGGTACCGCCTGAGTCGGCCTGCCGCACACCGCTCACAAGCGGCGTGCGGCAGGCCGACTCAGCGACAACGTCGTGGGTGGCCCACAACCGCCTGAAATCCTCGCTCTTTACGGCGAGTTCGCCCACCAGCGCGGACAGCCGGGGGTCGTCCGGATGAAAGGCGGCACCCCCGCCAGCATGGAACGCGCCGGCCAACTCGGCTTCCCCATGACGCTGGACCTGATCGGTGGGGACATCCGCCGCGCCCGCGCGCCCGCCGAGAACTACGGCGCCGCCGGCGCCGGAGTCGGCCACCCCGCCGCCCGCTCAAGCCCGCCGTCTCCACTCACTTCTACGTCGGCAGAACCCTCGGGGTCGGTGTTCGCCAGGACCGGCCGTCGGGGCGGGCGCTGTTCCATCACGGTGTGGGCGGTAGCGGTGAGGTGGGATACGGCCGACCGTGTGTCCGGGAGCCAGGCCAGCACGAGCTGGGTGGTCGGGTATCCGTAGACGGGCACTGGCCGTACGGACTTGCCGAGCCGGTCGCTGACGCTGTCGCCGACGACGACCACGAGCCGGCCGAGCGCGACGCGGTCGACCATGGTGTCCAGCGCCTCGTTGGGCAGTTGCGCCTCGTAGCCCGGCAGCGCCTCCACCTCGGTGAGGGTCAGAAACGGGCGGTCGGCCAGGGGGTGGCCCGCCGGGAGCAGGACGACCGGCCACTCCGGGCCGAGCTCCATCAGTTCGAGACCGGGGACGGCGACCGACTGGCACATGAGGGCGACGTCGGCGGTGCCGTCCCGAAGGGCGCCGATCTCGTCGTAGGTGAAAACAACGTCGGTGAGCACGCCGTCCGGGCCCTGTGCGCCGGCGGCGAGCAGGGCGGGCAGGACGCCGGGGGCGGCGGCGGGCCGTGCCGCGATGGTGACCCGCTGCGGCTCGACGGCTTTGCGCGCCTTGCGTACGGCGGCGTCCAGCGCCGCCAGGATCGTGCGGCACTCGGCCAGGAAGACCTCGCCCGCGGCCGTCAGCGTCACCTGCCGTGTCGTGCGTGCCAGCAGCGGGACGCCCACGCGCCGCTCCAGCTGGGCGATGGCGCGGGACAGGGGCGGCTGGGTGATACCGAGGCGTTCCGCGGCCTGGCCGAAGTGCAGCGTCTCGGCCACGGTCACGAAATAGACGAGTTCCCGGGTCTCCAGTTGATTCATGCTTCCAAGGTATTACCTGTTGCCCAGACAGTCATTGCTCCGCCGTTCGCTCCCTGGTCAGCTTGGTCGTGCGCCCCCGGACCCCGGCCGGATGAGGTGCTCAGGCCGTGCCGAACCGCACGCATCACGAGAGGCAGAGCTGTGAAGGCTGTTCAGTACCAGAACTACGGTGGACCCGAGATCCTTGACGTCGTCGATGTTCCGGATCCGAAGATGTTCGCCGATCTCGTTCTGGTGAGAATCGAGGCAGCGGCGCTCAACCCGGCGGACCTGGCGTTCCAGGCCGGATACGCGGACCCTGTCGTGGACTCCCTCTTCCCGGTGACGCCCGGGTGGGACCTGGCCGGGGTCATCGAGCAGACCGGACCCGGGACGACGGGATTCCGGCCGGGCGACGAGGTGATCGGCTTCGTCCGCGACAAGGCCATGCACTACGGCACCTACGCCGAGAAGATCTCCGCCGAACCGCGCCAGCTCGTCCGCAAGCCGAGGAACCTGAGCTGGGCCCAGGCCGCCGGACTGCCGGTCGCCGGGCTCACCGCCTACCAGGCCATCGTGCACAGCCTCCAGGTGACCGCCGGCGACACCGTCCTGGTCCACGGCGCGGCCGGCGGTGTCGGACACCTCGCCGTACAGATAGCCGTCGCGCGGGGCGCACGCGTGATCGGGACAGGCTCCGAGGCCGGCCATGCCTTCATCGAGTCCCTCGGCGCGACACCGGTGCGTTACGGCGACGAGCTCGTCGAGCAGGTGCGCAAGATCGCCCCGGACGGGGTCGACGCGGTCCTCGACACCGCCGGACGCGGCTCCCTGTCCACAACCCGGGAAGTCGCCGCCCTCGGGGCGCGGGTCGCCTCCATCACGCAGTCCGCCGCCGAGTACGCCGGGGCCATCGACGTCTACCTCCACCTCGACGGCGACGACCTGACCCGGCTGGTGGAGCTCGCCGAGGAGGGCAGGCTCACCGTCCACGTCGACCGGACGTTCCCCCTCGACCAGGCAGCACAGGCCCAGCAGCAGCTGGCCGGCGGTCACACCCGAGGGAAGATCATCCTCGAAATCCGCACGGAGGTATGAGAAACATGGACAACAATCCCGTCATCACCACGGTCACCGACATCGCCTCTTCCCCCGAGGAGGTGTGGAAGGTCCTGACCGACTTCGCCGGATACGCACGGTGGCACCCCGACCTGAGCTTCGTCGATGTGCCCGCCGAAGTCCTGCCCGGAACCGTGCTGCGTGCCCGTCTGTCGAATGGATCCGAGATCGACGGGGAGTACGACTTCACGGTCCTCCACTACGAGGCACCGCGACGGCTTGCCTGGGAGGGCGGCATCCCCGGCGTCGTCACGGGGGACCATTCCTTCCTCCTCGACCCACATGACGGTGGTACGCGCTACAAGGAATCCGAGGTTTTCACCGGCCCGGCCGCCGTGGAAACCGTGGAGCCCAACCGGGCCAAAATGGAGGAGAGCGGCGCAAGCTACGGCAGGGCTCTGAAGGAACGACTCGAAGCCGGGCACTGACAGCCCCCGCGCAGAGCACTCCCCGGACATCATCCCCGCGCACCGGAACACGTCCACGCCCTCAGACCGCGGTTGCACACGCGCCACGGTCCGAGGGCCGCCGACCGGTGCCCAAAGACACAGACCCATCACCACAAGGGAAAGCAATGAACAACACGCTCGGCATCATCGGAAGCGGCAACATCGGCGGCGCTGTCGCCCGCCTGGCCGTCAACGCGGGAATCGACGTGGTGCTCAGCAACTCACGCGGTCCCGAAACCCTGCGAGGCCTCACCGACCGCCTCGGCCCCCGGGCACGCGCAGCCACCCCGGCAGAGGCCGCCGCGGCCGGCGACTGGACGGTCGTCGCCGTCCCCTTCAGCGCCGTGCCCCACCTGCCCGTGGACGCCCTGGCCGGGAAGACCGTCATCGACACGAACAACTACTACCGCCTGCGGGACGGCGTCATAGCCGAACTGGAGACGGGCAGCCTGACGGCGGGAGAGCTGTTCCAGCGGTACGTGCCGGGGGCGCGGACGGTCAAGACGTTCAACACCATCTACTTCGAACACCTCGTCTCCCTCGCCCGCCCCCCCGGGTCCCCGGACCGCAGTGCGCTGCCCATCTCCGGCGACGGTTACGCGGCCAAGGAGTCCGTCACCGCCCTGCTCGACCGTCTCGGCTACGACACCGTCGACGCCGGCGCCTCGACCGAGAGCTGGCGCATCCAGGACGGCAGCCCCGCCTACGTCCTGCCCTACCTGTCGAACCCTCGACTGCCCTTTTTCCGCGACCCGGGAAAGCCGGCCGACGCCAAGGAGATCCGTACAGCCCTGGAACAGGCAGGATCGACACCGCGGTTCAGAACCCCTTGACGGCAGACCCAAAACGGCAACTCGGATGTCTTGGCCGCACACGCCGCGACCGGCACCGCGGTGCCCGCCAAGGACACGACGAGGTGCTGCCGGGAGAGCAGGTCGTCATTCGCGTAGCAGTGCGCCGCCGTTGATCGACCAGACCTGGCCGTTGATCCACTCCCCGTCGTCGGAGAGCAGGAACGCCACTGCTCCGGCAAGGTCGCCGGGCCGGCCGAACCGGGGGCTGGGGATGGTCATCCGCGCGAATTCCAGCGCCTGGGGGGTCAGGGCCATCTTCTCCGCGGACTCGGTCATCACGACCCCGGGCGACACGCAGTTGCACCGGATGCCCTGCTTGCCCCAGCGGGAGGCGACGTGGCGGGTGAGCGCGTTGATCCCGGCCTTGCTGGTCTGGTACGCCGCGCGTTGGTGGTCGCCCACGTGCGCGGACGCGGAAGAGGTGTTGACGATCGCTCCGCGGCCCTGTTCGAGCAGCAGGGGAAGGGCCGCGCGGCAGGTGAGCGCGAAGCCGATCAGGTTCACTTCCAGGGTGCGCCGCCATACGGCCGGGTCCATGTCCAGCAGGTCGCCGTCACGGCCCAGCACGTCCGCCGAGGCGTCGGCACCGACGTTGTAGAGCCCGTCGACTCCGCCGAGCTGGTCGACAGCGGTGTCGAACAGGGCGCGTACCGACAGCTCGTCGGCGAGGTCGAACTCGGCGGCGAGGCGTTTCGGCGGTGCCGGCGCCGATCCCGCCGGCTCCTCCGGCGATGACGATGCGTGGTCCGGTGAGTCCCCTCATGGCATGGCTTCTGTTCTTGTCGTTTTTGTTGTTCTTGTGGGGGTGGTGTGGAGTGACTGGTTCTTGAGTGGAGTGGCGTGATGGCACGCTCAGCAGGCGGCTTCTCGCGCTGTTCGCGGTCGGCCGGACTGTCCGGTGGGTTGTCGGTGGCTCTTACTCGTCGAAGGTGACGACGGCCTTCTCCGCCGCTCCTGGTGCTCGGCGAGTTCGGGAGTGACCTCGAAGATCTCCGTGGGGTAGCCCTGGGAGGCGATAAGGGTGAGTTCGCTGGGGAGCATGAGGCCGAGATCGATCTCGGCCTTCTTCTGGACGGCGAACATGACGAGCCTCGCGCCCTGCTTGGCCGAGTCGACGGTGGTCCGGAAGACTGCGGGCGCGCCTGCGGCGTCGTCGCCCGTCGGTGAGCTCCACACCGACGGCCTCGCCGTCGGCGCTGAGCACCTCGGCCACCGTGGCTTCTGTGAGCAGCCGGACGCCGTGGTCGCCGTGCAGCCGCGACAGAAACCGCCCCGCCTGCTCGCCGACGGCCCGCACCGTCGGAACCGGCTCGGTTTCCAGGAGCGTCACCTCCACGCCCAGCTTCCGCGCGCAGCCGGGCCTTCAACACCACCGCGTCGGCAAGGGTGCGCAGCGTGTGCACTGCGGCCACGTCCTCGGTGCCGGGCAGCGCGCGGGCGCACACGCCGGTCGCCACGACCAAGGCCGCGTACGGCAATCGCGTGCCGTCCGACAGAGACATCGTCCACGCGGCCACGTCCAGCCCTGTCGCTCTCACCCGCAGCCACAGGTCCAGATCCAGCGCATCGATGTCCGCCCGCGCCCGGAGTCGGTTCACTACTACGCCACGTGGATCGCGGCGGCGGGACAGGCCAGGGCCGACTCCCGCACGGCCTGGTGCTGGTCCACCCCGGGAGCCTCGGTCAGTAGCACGACCACGCCGTCCTCCTCCCGCTGGTCGAAGACGTCGGGCGCGATCAGGACGCACTGCCCGGCTGCCACGCACTTGGGTTCGTCCACGGCGAGCTTCATGGGGAGTCCTCTCTCGGCCGGATGGGCCACTTCCAAGAGGCACACTAACCAACACTCGTCGGCAAACCAACAAATGTCGGTTAGATAGTGTTCAGCCATGACCACGACCCGACAGAACCCGCCGGCAGGCGACCGGCGCGTACGTCGCACTCACGCGGCCTTGCAGGGAGCGCTGATCAAGCTCGTCGAGGAACAGGACCTGGGGCAGATCAGCGTCGCGGACGTGGCCGAACAGGCCGGCGTGAACCGCACGACCTTCTACGACCACTACCAGGACGTGCACGAACTGGCCGAGGCTGCCTGCACCTCAACGATCGACACGCTGATCGAGTCCCTCCCCGCCCTCGACCCCGCCCCCGCGGACCCGGAAGCTGACCCCGCCCGGTCGCTCGTCGCGTTCTTCGAGAATCTCGCCGAGCACGCCGGCCTCTACCGCAGCCTCCTGGGGCCACAGGGCAGTGCCCGCGTCATCGACCACATCCGTGGCCGCATCTCCGCCGCCGTCCACGTCGCCATGCGCCTGAACGCCGGCGCATCGCCGGACAGCGTCGCGCCCACCACCGACATTCCCCACGACGTGCCCGCCGTGTTCACCGCCGGCGCACTTCTCGGCGTGGCCACCGACTGGCTCCAACGCGACAGCCCCCGCACACCGACCGAGATGGCCGAACTGACCTGGCCACTCCTCGTCGCCCACCACCTCGCCGACACCCAGCACGCCAAAACGTGAGGCGGCAGCCGTAGGGTCTGACGTGGCAACGTGTGGCAACGCGTGGCCAGGCATTGAACAGCGGCGACGCTCTCGGCTGTCGGCTCGCCCCCGGACGGCAGCCATCGGCCACAGGTCGGCACCGTCACCGCCAACCGGCCCTCCCGCCACGGTGGCACCTCGCACCGGCGTACCCTCCGGTCGGCGGCCGTACGCGCCGGCTGACTGTCGACCATGCAGGTCAGCACCCGCATAGGTGTCGAGCACCGGCTTGGTCTGTTGGCAGAAGCGGCGCTCGGAATCGCGCCGAGCCTCGCGACTCGACCCGTCCGGTGAAGCACCCCCGCCCTGCGCGCCTGGCCGGCGCGTAGGCTGGCTCCGCACTCGATGATCACGTGCCTGGACGCTCCTGCGGTCCGACGATCGAGAGGCCGGTGGCCGGGTTCGCCGGTGAGGCGGCCGGCCGGACGACGGATGAAGGAGGCGGCGTCGGATGGGCGCAGATGCTCTGCGGTGGAGTGAATACCGCAGTATGCCGTGGAAGAACGGCGGCGGTACGACCCGAGAGGTCGCCTCGGGCGCCGTGCGAGCGTCCATGGCCTCGGCGGAGATCCCGGACGACTTCGACTGGCGGGTGAGTGTCGCCGACGTGGACGCGGGAGGCTCCTTCTCCGCCTTTCCCGGGATCGACCGCGTGATCACCCTCGTCGAGGGCCAGGGCATGGTGCTGACTGTGGACGGGACACCGCATGCGGTCGGGCCGTTGAGTCCCTTCGCCTTCTTTGGTGACGCGGTGACGGACTGTCGGCTGGAGGCGGGCGCGGTCCGCAATATGAATGTGATGACCCGCAGGGGCCGGGCGACGGCAAAGGTGTCGATCATCAGCGTCGCCGTCACACCGGGGGCGGAGATGTCGTGCGCCGCGGGCGAGACCCTACTCGTCATGGCCGTCACCGAGGGGATCACCGTCGCCGGACCGGACGGGCGGGCGACCACGCTCGGTCGTCTCGACTGCGTGCGTCACGAAGGCCCGGCGGCGCTGACTCTACGGGGCGACGGCACGGCGGCAGGGATCAGGATCACCGCGGTGCGGTGACGGCGGAACCGGCGCCGCGCCCGGTCGTCCAGTGCTCGGTGTCGGCGATGTGCCGACGCTCCCGCATCGTGGCGCACCCGCTGCATCCTCCGCGCCCGCCGCGCCCGCCTCCCCGGCGTCGTCGCGATGACAACGCGGCGGGGCGCGTCGGGATCCAGCCGCCTGCGCGCCCCGCCGTACGGTCACAAATCGCGGGCGCGGTCATCAGCAGCGACACGTCATGGTCGAACCCGCGGCCATGAGGTCACCGCTGGAGGTACGGGTAGGTCCAGTCCGTGGCGGAGGTGAGGCTCTCCTTGATGAACCGCGGCGAGATCCAGCGCTGCAGCGCCAGACGCGAACCCGTTCGGTCGTTGGTGCCCGAGGCGCGGCCGCCGCCGAAGGAGACCTGGCCCATGAGCGCCCCGGTCGGCTTGTCGTTGACGTAGGTCATGCCGGCCGTGTTGCGGAGGACGTCTAGGGCGCTCGAGATCGCCCGGCGGTCGGAGGCGAAGACGGACAGCGTCAACGCGTAGCCGCTGGCACGGTCGACCTCGCGGAGGACCGTGTCCCACTCGCTGTCCTCGTACACGTACACACTGAGCAGCGGACCGAAGAACTCCTCCGACAGGGTGAACGCCGTCGGGTCGGTCGTGGTGTAGATCGTCGGATCGACGAACCAGCCTGTCGAGGTGTCGGTCCTGCCGCCCACCAGGAGCTCGTGGGTGTCGAGCGCGTTCGCCCGGTCGAATGCCGACTGGAGGCGGTCCGCGGCGGTCCGGTCGATCACCGCACCGACGTATGTCTCGTGCTTGGTCGGGTCACCGACGGGCAGCTCGCGGACGATGTCGACCAGCTCGTCACGGAGCTTGTTCCACACCGAGCGCGCGACGTACGCGCGCGAGGCCGCGGAGCACTTCTGGCCCTGGTACTCGAAGGCCGAACGGACCAGCGCGGTGCGGACAGCGTCGATGTCCGCCGTCGGGTGCACGAGGACGGCGTTCTTGCCGCCGGTCTCGCCGACCAGCCGGGGGAAGGAACGATAGGTGTCGATGTTGTCGCCGATGGCGCGCCACAGGCTCCGGAAGACCGCCGTGGAGCCCGTGAAGGTGAGGCCGGCGAAGTCCGGGTCCGCGATGGCGGTGGAAGACACCGCGGCGCCCGAACCGTGGACCAGGTTGATGACACCCGGCGGCAGCCCGGCCTCCTCGAGGACCCGCATCGTGACCTCGGCCGCGAGAGCCGCCTTCTCCGCGGGCTTCCACACGACGGTGTTGCCCATGAGGGCTGGAGTCGTCGGCAGGTTGACGCCGATCGCGGTGAAGTTGAACGGGGTGATCGCGAGGACGAATCCCTCCAGCGGACGCTGGTCGAGGATGTTGATGTCACCCGGGAGCGACGCCGGCTGGTCGGCGTAGATCTGCTGCGCGAGGTGCACGTTGTACCGCATGAAGTCCGCGAACTCGCTTGCGGCGTCGATCTCGGCCTGGTGGAACGTCTTGGACTGTCCCGTCATGGTCGCGGCAACCAGTTCGTCGCGGTACTTCCCCGCGGCCAGGTCGCCCGCGCGCAGCATGATCGCCGCGCGCTCCCACCAAGGGGTGCGGGACCACTCGTGTGCCGTCGCGAGGGAGGCCGCGATCGCCTTCTTCGTCACGGTCTCGTCCGCCACGGCCAGCGTGCCGATGACGCTCTGGTGGGCGTGCGGCTCGACGACGCGCGTGGTGTCGGCGGTCATGATCCGCTCGCCGTTGACGACGTGGGGGATCTCCCGCGGGTTGACGCGGATGTTCTCGATCGCGGCCGATACCGATCGCGACTCCGGCGATCCGGGCACGAAGTCCCGCGACGGTTCGTTCTTCGGCGCGGGCATCCGCGGGTTCGCGGCGATGTTGACGGGCGTGGCGGACATGAGGGTTTCCTTTTCGGGTGGGTTGCTTGGCGAACGGCGGGACGGCGGGACGGCTGACGGCTGACGGCTGACGGTGCTGAGGTCAGTGAGCGACGATCTGGTTCTCGAGACGGCGGCGAGCGCTCGCGACCGACCGTCGGGTGATCGCGATCGCCGCGTCGAGGTCTCGCTCCTCAAGCGCACCGATCAGTGCAGGCTGGGGCTCCCACAGTGATGCGTCACGCGCCTGGATCGCGGCGCGGGCCCCGATGACCTTGTAGGGGCGGCACTGGGTCCACAGTGAGTCGACCGTCCGGACGAGGACGTCGTTGCCTCCGGCGAGGTAGAGCTGCCGGAGCAGGACCTGGTCGGCCTCGAGCGCCTCGTGGATGTCCTCGTGAACCACTGCGCGGAACATCCGGTCGCACGCTTCTCGCATGACCGCGAGATCCGAGTCGGTCACCCGGGACGCGCCGAGCCGTGTGGCCTCGACCTCCAGGACGGCTCGGACGTCGTAGATCTCGATGAGCTCCCGGACGGTGAACTCGCGGACCCTGGCCCCGCGATGCGGGTGGCTGACGGCCAGCCCGTTCTCGACGAGCAGACGGACCGCTTCCCGCACCGGCATGACGCTGGTTCCCACCCGTTCCGCGATGTCACGGACCCGAAGGCGCGCGCCCGCGTGCAGCTCACCGGTGAAGATGCGGTTGGCGAGCACCTCGTAGACCTGATCGGCCACGAGCGTGGGGCTGACTCCGGCCGGAATCTCGGCGGCATGGGTGGTCGTGGTCATCCGCGGCGACTGTGAACGTGCGCGGAGGGAAGCAGGCCGATGCCGATCGTCCGACCGTCCTGGAGAACGCCGAGTGAGCTGCGTCATGAACCGACGACCGACCGGAGGAAGAGGAGGAGGTTGGCGGGCTTCTCGGCCATGCGGCGTGTCAGATACGGATACCACTCGGTGCCGTAGGGCAGGTACACGCGGACGCGGTAGCCCTCGCGGACCAGTTCCTCCTGCAGTTCGCGACGCACGCCTTGGAGCATCTGGAACTCGAACGAGCGCTTGTCGATGCCGAGTTCGCGGGCCGTGCTCTTCACGGTCTCGATGCAGGCGTCGTCATGGGTGCCGAAGGCGGGGTCGGGAAGGTTGGCGAGTGCCCACTTGGCGAAGTGCTGGTACTGCGCCGTCACGTCGTCGCGGTCCAGGATGGCCACGTCCACCTTCTCGTCGAAGGCACCCTTGACGAGCCGGATCTTCGGCGGGTTGGCACCGAACTCGTACAGGTCCTGAAAAGTGCTGCGCATACAGGCCTGAAGGGCCACGCGGGTCTCCGGGTACTCCCCGTGACAGCGCCGGAAGATCTCCAGAGTCTCGCGACCGACGGAGCTGTGCTCCATGTCGACCTCGACCTCGCAGCCGTGGGCACGGGCGGCTTCGAGAAGGCGGCGCAGGTTCTTCTCGCAGTTCTCCGAGGAGATGACGATGCCGAGCTGGGACAGCTTGACCGACACGGTCGCACTCTCGCTCCGCGGCGCCATGCCCTCGATGACACGGATGTACTCCGCGGTCGCGGCCTCCGACTGCTTCAGGTCGTGGACGGACTCGCCGAGCAGGTCCAGGCTCACATCGATCCCGGCGGAGTTGAGCTGCTCGGTGACGTCCAGCGCCTCGGCGAGGGTGGTGCCCGCGACGTAGCGCTGCACGATGGGCCGGGTCAGCTTGCTCTTGGTGACGATCCGCCCGAGCTTCTTGTTCTCGGACGCCACAAGAAGGAGTTTGTTCGGCACGGGATGCCCTTCTGATCGGAGTAGAGCGTCTGGAGCAGCGTGGATGCGCGACGACTCCGGGCTCTCCGCGAGGAGGTCTTCGATGGGTGAACCGCACCGTCCCGCACGAGTAGAGGGTGAGGGTGCGGTGCGCACCACTCACCGTAATTTGTGATCACACATCACGCAAGACTCACCCGTTATGAAAGTGCCGCACGCCACTCAATCAATCTGCGACCGCACCGCGCGCCTCATGACACCATCAACCTCTGCTTCTTATTTGCGCAGGTCAAACCCGATACATGACCCAGAGAAGCCTGATTCACCAAAGTAAGCGACCCCGACCAACCCTGACCGAAGCTCCACAGCCATCACTCCACAAGTTACCAATAAGTAACTATAGACGCTGGATGTGATCACATGTCACTCTCGCATTGCCGCCGTGGCGTGCGGGATCGACCGGGCGCCACGGCGAGCAGAAGCCAGGCGGATCCCCAGAACCTCACTGGAGCTGAGACCTCTGTGACACAGGCCGAGACGGCAGTCCTCTCCCATCCGCGCGCCGCCCCAGACCCTCCGTCGCTGGGGTCGTGCGCTCGCGATGTGGATGCGCTGGACGTGTGCGCTGGACTCCTGGACGAAGCCGGTGTCATCGTCCGGTCCGCGAGCGATCGTTGTAACACCGCCCGCAGCCCCTAGGCCCCGACGCTGCGCGGCTGCGCCCGCACTGCGCCGAGTCCGGAAACGTTGGCGGATTCGCAGGCGGCCAGCCGATCGCCCGGCCGCATCGCCGATCCCGCCCGTGCACCTCCTGGTTCCCGCGGGCCGTGGAAGGCGTACTCAACGGGCTGCCGTCCCACCAGCGGCGGACCAGATCCTCAGCGACCGCGGCATCGTGGTGGTACCCGACATCCCGCCTGCGGGCTTCCTGGCAGGCGGTCTCTCACACAGCCCCTCTCCGATGGCCTGACGTTGCGCCATGCCCCCACGGCGAAGGCCGTCGAGCGCGCGGCCGAAGGCACACCTTCGCGGAGGTCTCCATCCGTGGGCATTGCGACGTTCCTCCGCCACGAACCCAACACATCAGGAACCCACCATGGCATCTGAGCAGTCCACCTTCGTCGTTGTCGGCGCGGGGCTGGCCGGCGCCGCGACCGCGTGGCGCCTCGCGGAAGCCGGCCACGACGTCACGCTCGTCGAGCGCGGCCTGCCGGCCGACCACGAAGGCAGCTCGCACGGCTCCGCACGGATCTTCCGCTACGCCTACCCGTCGAGGCTCTACACCGATCTGGTTCTCCGCTCGCGACCCCTTTGGTCGGAGGTGGAGGCGGCATCCGGGGAGCAGCTGATCAGCCGGACCGGGTGCCTGGACTGGGGCGGGCGGCGCGACCCACGCGCGCTCGCGCGCTCCCTGGAGGAGGTCGGCGTCGAGCACGAGCTACTCAGCCCCGCGACGGCCTCGGAGCGCTGGCAGATCGAGTTCGACTCGCCGGTGCTGTGGCATCCGGACGCCGGGGTGATCGACGCGGAGAGGTCGGTCAACGCGATGGTCTCTCTCGCGACCTCCCACGGTGCCCGACTGCGAACGGGATGGGACGTGCGGAGAATCGAGAGGACGACCTCCGGCTATCGTCTGCATGAGGCCGCGGGTGACACCCTCGATGCCGAGCGAGTGGTCCTCTGCGCCGGCGGCTTCCTGCCTCGGCTCCTGCGGAACACCGGTGCCGACGAGCGGTTCTTGGCCGCGATGCCGCGGTTCACGGTCACCCAGGAGCAGGCCTACCACTTCCCCTACCGTGACGGTGCCGAGGGCTGGCCCACCTTCATCCACAAGACCGAGGCGATCCAGACCTACAGCCTTCCGGGTGGCCGCGACGCGGATTTCCGTGGCCAGAAACTCGCGGAGTACGCCGTGGGGAAGGTGCTGCCCTCGGCATACGAGCAGGACGGGCAGATCGATCCGGCGAACCGCGAACGGCTGATCGCCTATGTCAAGGACAACCTCCCCGGCCTCGTGCCCGAGCCGTACGCCGAGACGACCTGCCTCTTCACGACGACCCCGAGCGAGGACTTCGTGCTCGACCGCACCGAGAACCTCACGGTGATCTCCCCGTGCTCCGGGCACGGTGCGAAGTTCGCTCCACTCATCGGCGTTCTCGCCGCGCATCTCGCCGGCGCCGGCACTCCTGCCGCCGGTCGCGCCGCCCTCCCCCGCGAGTTCCTGGTCGGCGGCAGCCTGGACGCCGCTTCCCTCCGGGACGGGGGACGGCGATGACCGCCTCGTCGATGATGGCCGACCTGTCCGGAATCGGCCGCGATCCGAAGCGCGGGGGCTACAGCCGTCCCGTGTTCTCGCCTGCGGAGCTCGAGTTGCGGGAGTGGTTCGTCGGGGAAGCCCAGCGTCTGGGGCTCGACGTGGAAACGGACCGGAACGGCATTGTCTGGGCATGGTGGGACGCACCGGGCAGAGCTCGTGAAAACGCTGTCGCGACCGGGAGCCATCTCGACTCGGTACCCGGAGGCGGCGCGTTCGACGGCCCACTGGGGGTCGTCTCGGCACTCGCGGCGGTCGAGCTGATGCAAGCCTCCGGTTTCCGCCCGAGCCGCCCCGTCGTCATCGTGGTCTTCCCGGAGGAGGAGGGCTCCAGGTACGGCCTGCCCTGCCTCGGCTCCGGGCTCATGGCCGGCACGGTCTCCGTGGACCGAGCCCTCGCGCTCAAGGACGAGAACGGCGACACCCTCGCCGACCTCTTCGGCCGCAACGGAATCGACCCCGCCCGGGTCGGACCCGACGCGAGGGCCGTGGAGCGCATAGGCGCCTTCGTGGAGCTCCACGTCGAGCAGGGCCGAGGCCTCGTCGACCTGTCCGAGCCCGTGGCCATCGGTCGCAGCATCATCGGGCACGGCCGCTGGAAGCTGCGCTTCGAGGGTCAGGGCAACCATGCCGGAACGACGTTGATGTCGGACCGCCGCGACCCGATGATCCCCGCGGCCCGGACGATCCTCGCGGTACAGGAGGCCGCGCGGGCCGTCACGGGTGCCCGTGCGACCGTCGGGAAGGTGACTCCGGTGCCCGGTGGCTCCAACGTCATCGCCTCAGCCGTGGACGTCTGGCTCGACGTACGGCACGCGGACGAGTCGGCCCTGGCTCCCCTCGTCGACGAGATCACCGCCCAGGCACACGGACTCGCTCGCGCGGCAGCCTGCCGCTCGTCGGTCAGTCGCGAGTCGTACAGCCCGACCGCGACCTTCGACGCCGACCTGATCCAGCGCTTCACGAAGGTCCTTCCGTCCGCGCCACTGCTCGACACGGGAGCCGGTCACGACGCGGGAGTGCTGGCGCCGTTCACTTCCTCGGCGATGCTGTTCGTGCGTAACCCCAGCGGAATCTCACACTCCCCGGAGGAGTACGCCGAGGACGCCGATGTGGACGCCGGAGCACACGCGCTCGCCCTGATCCTGATGGATCTGTCGTCCGAGTAGCCCTCGTCTCGGCCGTCGTCGACGGGCAGCCGCTGCGGCTGCCCGTCGACGACGGCCGAACCCGTCCACGGCTATCGTGTTCCTGTCTTCACTGGCTGCCGACGCGATGGAGTTCTCAGTGGTCACAGGAACGGGCCGCGGGAGCCAGAACGTCAACCCGACGCTCGTCGCGGACCAGGTCTACGAGGTCCTCGCCCAACGCATCTTCGACGGCGAACTCGCGGCGGGAGATCGACTGCCCGTCCGGGACCTGGCCGCGCAAGTGGGAACGAGCGTCATGCCGGTCCGAGAGGCGATTAGGCTCCTGGTGAAGAACGGCCTCGCCGTGGCGCACCCGCATCGTGGCGCCCGGGTCCGCGAGTTCACCGTTCACGAGCTCCTGGATCTCTACGAGGTCCGGACCATCCTCGAGGTCGAGGCCACCCGCAAGAGCGCGGCGTCCGTCACCGGCGACGACCTGGACAAGATGCGGGGCGCCTGTGAACGGATGTACCGGGCTGTCGTCCAGGGGCGCGTCACGGATGCTCTCGATGAGGACGAGGACCTTCTGCGGCACCTGTACCGCGCAGGCAACAACGAGGTTCTGGTATCGACCATCGATTCCTTGTGGATCCAGTGCCGGCCCTACAAGGTGATCGGTGCACGTGTGGCCCTGGAAGCTCACGACTCGTCCTTGTGGACCCCCCAGCCCGCGCTGATCGATGCCCTCTCGGCCGGCGACACGGAACTGGCCGTCACGATCACGCGTGATTCCCTTCTCAGCGCCCGCCTGCGCCTCGTGCGGGAGATGCGTGCCCCTGAGGACTCGAACCGGACCGGCTGAGGCCGTCGGCCGAGCAGCGGTGTCGTGGGCGCGTTGGACCACGGTGGCGGCCGGCCCGCCGCCGACGCTCTCGCCGCGCCCACGGCGATGCGCGAGGGATCGATACCGAGACCGTCGGCATCGTGCTGCCGCCGGCGCTGCCGGGCTGCGTCCGTCACGGTTCCGCCGCCGTGCGTCCACAGCAGGCTCCGCTCGGCTTGGGACGGGTGGACGCACGGTAGGTCAACACGGTGACGGCGGGCTCGGTGGCTGTGGCGGGGACGGTGCGCTGTTCGGCTTCGATGCCGGGTCCTTGGTCCGGGGAGGGGCCTCAGTAGGACAAGCCCGGGCAGTACACCCCCTCGTCAGGTGACGTGTACGAACCGCGGGTGATCAGCGTTTCGAGCCGTGCCAGGGTCAGTCCCCGGTTCCGCAGCGCCCAGGACAGGGTCTCCGGATACAGGCGGCCCGGGATACGGAGCACCGGTGCGGGTCCGTCCGGGACGGTCCGGCGGAGCAGTTCACCGGCGCCCGCGAGAAGCGCCCGCAGGGCCGGCTCGGACATGGTGAGGGCGTGGCCGAGGTCGGACAGCCCGGTGGTGTATCCGGCGACGTGGCCGTCGGCGCGGTCCACCACCACGTAGGGCGTCGACCAGGCGAAGGCGCGCTTCGCTGCCATGTGGATCTCCCCGTCCCGGCCATGGCCGTTGACCTTGCGGTACAGCTCCTGGCACGCGGAGACGTCGGCCTCCTCCAAGGGACGCACCTCGAATCCCGCCATGACGGCCGGGGTCGGCGCGGCATACCCGCCGACCACGGAGAGTTGCTCACGGGGCACGAATCCCAGCGTCGAGTACAGCCGGTACGCCGACAGGTTGTTGGTGACCTGCACGGCTCGCACCGACGGAGAACCGAGCCGGTCGGCCGCCGCGAGCACCCCCGCCATCAGCAGCCGACCCACCCCACCGGCCTGGGCAGCGGGATCCACGCTGAGGGGCCCGAACGCCGCCACGGACTCGCCCGACACCAGGAAGTTGGACCCGAGGACGGTTCCGGAGGCGTCCTCGGCGACCAGGGCGAGGCAGCCCGGCGCGGAGAACCGGTCCCGGAACATCTCCGTCACCGCCTCCACGGAAGGCCACTCCGGTGGCAGCCCCAGGCCGGCGTTGAGCGAGTTGAAGGCGTCGAAGCAGATCGCGGCAGCGCGGTCCAGGTCGGCCGTCGTGGCCTCCCGTACGCGGGGCCCCTCGTCGGCGGCTTCCGCGCCTTGCGCGCGCACCGCGCCGGGCTGCGGGAAGTAGCCCACCCGGACGAAGAACTCGACGTACTTCTCGAACAGTTCGCGGGTCATGGGCGGGCACTCGATTCCCGTGCCGGCCAGCAGGTCTTCCGTCTCGGTCGTGTCGACGGTCAGATAGTGGTTCCGGCCGCTGTGGATGGTCGACTCGAAGGCGTCGATCATGGGCACCATCGCGTTCTCGCGGTCGGACCTGATCCGTGCGACCCAGCGGTCCCAGGGCAGTTCGTCGAGCGGGTAGCCCAGGTCGCGCAGCGCGGTCATCATCGCGGCGAACGGCAGATGCGTCCGGTTGGCGAGGTGATGGTTGCGCCCGGCGGCCGGCTCCTCGCGCGACAGACGTACGATCGCCGCGCTGACGTGGTCGACCGGCACCAGGTGGAAGATGCCCGCCGGATCGGTGGGTACCGCCCTCGCCTGCACGATGCCCTTGATGCTCAGCCAGACGAAGTCGTGGGTCTGGCAGAAGCCGCGCTCGGAGTCCCCGGAGATCTCGTCGACCCGGTAGACGGAGACGGGCAGTCCCCGGTCCCGGGCGACCTCGATGATCTGCTCCGCCACCAGCTTCGTCTGCCGGTAGCCGGAGGACAGCGCCTGCGCCGGGCCGGGGCTGTCCGTCGCCTTCAGCGCCACCCCTGGCACGGCCTCGGCCGCGAACACACCCGTCGACGAGACGTGGTGGACGGGCACGGTCCGGTGCCGGGCGGCCAGCCGCAGGATCTCCTGGGTGCCGGACACGTTGGCCGCCTTGAGCGCCGAGTAGGGGTACAGGCCGTTGACGGTCGCCGCCGCGTGGTAGACGGCGTCGGCGGTGCGGGCCAGCTCGTCGAACCGTTCGGGGGCCAGCCCGAGCAGCGGCTCGGTGAGATCCCCGACGACGACCGAGATCCGCCCGGTGTCGATGTCGTCCCAGAACTCGTACCACTCCAGGTTGGTCCGCAGCCGACGCAGCGCCTCCGTCTCGTCCGTACCGCGCACGAGACAGTGCACCCGTGCGCCGGTGGTGGTCAGCAGCTCCCGCAGGAGGTAGGCGCCGAGGAAGCCGGTCGCACCGGTCAGGAACACCTCGCGCGGATCCTGTGCGACCCGGACCGTTTCCGCCGCGGGCACGATGTCCTCGTCGAGTGCGACCTCGGCGGCGAAGTCCACCCCGTCGGTGGTCTGTTGAGCGGTGGAGGCCTCGCTCAGGACCTTCGTCAGCACATGGTCGGCCAGCACGGCGAGCGTCGGCAGCTCGAACACGAGGGTCGCCCTCAGGGTGAGCCCCGTCAGATCGCCGAGCTGGTTGCGCAGTTCCACCGCCGTCAGGGAGTCGAAGCCCATCTCCAGGAACGGCTGGTCGGGGTCGATGTCGCCGGGGTCGGAGTGCCCGAGCACGGCCGCGACGCGGGCGGCGGCCCGTTCCATCACGAACAGCAACTGCTTGTCCTCGTCCAGCCCGGCGATCCGCTCCGCCAGGGCGGCGGTGACACCGGCCGCGTCCTTGGCTGCTCCCGCTCCGTTCGCGGCTGCTTCGGCGGCCATGAGGGCCACCTCCAGGGTGTCGTCCGCGTCCCTGGTCGACCCGGTCGGCGTAGTGGACCCCACGGCTGCGGCGGAGGTCTGCGGCCGGACGGGCAGCCAGTGCCGTCGGCGCTGGAAGGCGTACGTGGGCAGCGTGATGTGCCGGGCGCCGGTACCCGCGAAGAACCTCTCCCAGTCGACGGGCACGCCCAGGGTGTGCAGCGTGCCGAGGGCGGCGACGGCCGTCTCGGCGCCCGGCCGGTCGCGGCGGGCCAGCGGCAGTGCCGTGTGACCGTCGTCGCCGAGGGTCTCGCGCACCAGCGCCGTGAGCACCCCGTCGGGACCGAGTTCGACGAAGACGCCGTGTCCCTGGTCGCGGAGCGTCCGCAGCGCGGGCGCGAACCGTACGGCGGCGCGGACCTGTCCGGCCCAGTACCCGGGCGTCAGCAATTCCGCTCCGACCGGTTCGCCTGTCACGGTCGAGACGATCGGCAGGGAGGGTTCCCGGTAGGTCAGGCCGCTCGCCACGGCGTGCAGGTCATTGTGTACGGCGTCCATGCGGGGGGAGTGAAAGGCGTGGCTGACGGTCAGCCGCCGCGTCTTGCGGCCCCGGTCGGCGAACTGCTCCGCGATCGACACCACCGCGTCCTCGTCACCGGAGACCACCAGCGAGGCGGGCGCGTTCAGCGCGGCGATCCCCACCCTGTCCTCCAGCCCCGCGAGCAGTGGCAGCAGTTCCTCCTCGGTGGCCTCCACCGCCACCATCACCCCGCCCTCGGGCAACGCCTGCATGAGCGCGCCGCGGGCGGTGACCAGCCGGGCCGCGTCCGGCAGCGTCAGCACCCCGGCCACATGGGCGGCGGTCACCTCGCCCACCGAGTGGCCCGCCAGGGCGTCCGGTCGTACGCCCCACTCGCTCATGAGCCGGAACTGTGCCGTCTCCAGGGCGAACAGCGCGGGCTGGGCCAGGGCCGTCCGATGAATGCGTCCGTCGTCCGCCGTGCCCGGCGCGGCGAGCAACAACTCCCTTACCTCCGGGGCCAGATGGCCGCACACCTCGTCCAGCGTGTCCGCGAACACGGGGAACGCCTCGTACAGGGCGCGGCCCATGCCGACGCGCTGGGCGCCCTGGCCGGTGAACAGGAACGCGGTCGACGGGGCGGAGGCCGCGGTGGCCGCGGTGAGGCCCGCCGCGGGCTCGCCCTCCGCCAGCGCCGACAGCCCCCGCAGCAGTCCCGCGGAATCGCCTGCCACGACGGCGGCCCGGTGTTCCAGACCGGCTCTGGACAGGGCCAGGGTGCCGGCCACGTCCACCGGTCGGGTCTGCGGTGCCGCGCGCAGGAACGCGTCCAGCCGGCGGGCCTGTTCACGCAGGGCGCCGACGGACCGTGCGGACAGCAGCCAGGGCAGGGGGGTGGTGTCCGAGGGCCTCGGCTCGGCGGGCGCGGTGGCGGCGGGCGGCGCCTCCTCCAGGACCACATGGGCGTTGGTGCCGCTGATGGCGAAGGAGGACACGCCCGCGCGGCGGGGATGCTCCGCGGCCTCCCACGGCCGGGCCTCGGTCAGTACCCGTACCTCGCCCGCCGTCCAGTCGACGTGCTCCGAGGGTCGGTCGACGTGCAGGGTGGCGGGCAGCGTCGCGTGGCGCATGGCCTCGACGAGTTTGATGATCCCCGCCATGCCCGCCGCCGCCTGGGTGTGCGCGATGTTCGACTTGACCGACCCCACCCACACCGGCCGTCCCGCCCTCCGTCCCTGACCGTACGTCGCGAGGATCGCGCCCGCCTCGATCGGGTCGCCGAGCGTCGTGCCCGTGCCGTGGGCCTCCACGAGGTCCACTTCGGCGGCGGACACCCTGGCGTTGGCGAGTGCCTGCCGGATCACCCGTTGCTGCGCCAGTCCGTTGGGGGCGGTGAGCCCGTTGGACGCGCCGTCCTGGTTGACCGCACTGCCCCGGACGACCGCCAGCACCTGATGTCCCGCACGACGGGCGTCGGAGAGCCGTTCCAACAGGAGGACACCGGCCCCCTCGCCGAAGGCGGTGCCGTCCGCCGTGTCGGAGAAGGCCTTGACCCGGCCGTCCGGGGCGAGGCCCCGCTGACGACTGAAGGTGATCATGTCGTCCGGGGTGGACATCACAGTGACGCCGCCGACGAGCGCGAGTGACGACTCGCCCGACCGCAGCGACTGACAGGCCAGATGAAGGGCGACCAGGGAGGCGGAGCAGGCCGTGTCCACCGTGATCGCGGGCCCCTCCAGACCGAGGGAGTACGCGATACGGCCCGACATGACACTGCCGGAGGTCGCGAACCCGAGGTAGCCCTCGTACTCCGAGGCGGGCTCCGCCAGCGTGCTGTAGGTCTGCCCCTTGGTGCCGACGAAGACGCCGGTAGGGGTGCCCGACAGGCGGGTCGGATCGAGGCCCGCCCGCTCGAACACCTCCCAGGCGGTCTCCAGCAGCAGCCGTTGCTGCGGGTCCATCGCCGTCGCCTCGCGGGGGCTGATGCCGAAGAACCCGGCGTCGAAGCCGGCCGGATCGGCGAGGAACGCTCCCCGGGACACATAGCTCGTGCCCAGCCGGTCGGGATCGGGGTCGACGAGGCCGTCCAGCGGCCAGCCCCGGTCGGCGGGGAACTCGGAGGTGGCGTCGCGGCCTTCGGCGATCAGCTCCCACAACTGTTCCGGGGACTCCACGCCGCCGGGGAAGCGGCATGCCATCCCGACGATCGCGACCGGCTCGTCGGCGGCCACCGGCCGGGCCGGGTCCGTCGGTGCCGGATCGGCCCGGTCGGCGGCGCCGGTCAGCTCCGCGAGCAGTCGGTCCGCGAGGGAGGACGGCGTGGGATGGTCGTAGACCACGGTGGCGGGCAGCCGCAGCCCGACCGTCGCGGCCAGCCGGCGGCCCAGCGCCACCACCGCGAGCGACCCCAGCCCCAGATCGACGAAGGGCCGGTCCCGCGCGACCCGCGCGCCCGCCTCCAGCCCGAGGGCCACCGCCACCTCGCCGAGGACGAGGTCCGAGACGGTACGGGTCCGCTCGGCCGGCGACAGCC
Source organism: Streptomyces sp. NBC_01314 (assembly GCF_041435215.1). Lineage (NCBI taxonomy): Bacteria > Bacillati > Actinomycetota > Actinomycetes > Kitasatosporales > Streptomycetaceae > Streptomyces > Streptomyces sp. NBC_01314. The sequence continues at coordinate 864,567 of NZ_CP108394.1, forward strand.
CGGCCAACCGTCGCCGCCACTCCCCCGCGTCGCCCCGCTCGACGTCCCCACCGTCGCCCTCCGGGTCGAACACGGCGGCCTCACCGAGCAGTCGGGGCCCCGCGTCGGCCAGCAGATGACGGGTGATCTTCCCGGAGGCGGTCCTCGGCACCCGCTCGACGGCGTACAGCCGCTCGGGCACCTTGAAGTACGACAGCCGGTCACGGCAGTGCGCGAACACCGCCTCGGCGTCCACCCCGCCGTCCCCGACCACCAGGTACCCGACGGGCACCTCGCCGAGGACGTCGTGCGGCTCGCCGCCCACGGCCGCGTCGGTCACGCCCGGGACCTCGCGGAGCACCTGCTCGATCTCGACGGGGTGGATGTTCTCTCCGCCGCGGATGATGAGTTCCTTCAGCCGGCCGGTGAGCGTCACATGCTCCAGCGGGTCGCGGCGCGCCAGGTCGCCGGTGCGGTACCAGCCGTCGCGCAGCACCTCGGCCGTGGACTCGGGCTGCCGGTGGTAGCCCAGCATCACGTTGGGGCCGCTCACCCACACCTCGCCCTCCGCACCGGCCGGTACGTCCGTCCCGGTGTCGGGGTCGACGAGGCGGATGCCGACGCCCGGCACGGCGGGGCCGGCGGAGCCGTGGATCCGGTCGCCCGCGGGCCGGTTGGAGGTGATCGCCCCGGTCTCCGTCGACCCGTACTGGTCGACCAGCGGCACCCCGAAGGTCTTCTCGAAGCGGGCGCCCAAGGAGCCGCCGCTCGCCGAGCCGGCCACGAAGCCGAGCCGCAGCGCGGGCAGTTCGAGGGCTTCCTCGTGTGTGCGGTCCAGCAGGTAGTGGTAGGTCGTCGGTACCCCGGCCAGGAACGTCACGTCGTCCGACCGCAGCGCCTCCAGCACATCGGAGGCGGCGAATCCGTTCATCAGGTGCGCGCTCGCGCCCACCGCGGTCACGCCCATGACGCACAGGTTCTGGCCCAGACCGTGGAAGAGCGGCATCGGCCAGAGCAGACGGTCGTCCGATGTCATTCCGAGTACCCGGACATGGCAGGACTCCACCAGCCACAGCGAGCTGCGCAGCGAGTACAGCACGCCCTTGGGCCGGCCGGTGGTGCCCGATGTGTACAGCATCCACGCGGGGTCGTCGAGCGGGGTCTCCCGCGGGGCCGGGCCGTCGGGTTCGGCGGTCGTCAGCGCCTCGTACCGGGCCGTGCCGTCGGGCACCTGCACTCCGGGCGGTATCTCTCCGGTCACCACGATGCGCGGCGCCCGGTGGCCGTCCAGTACTCGCAGCAGCCGTTCCAGGCGCGGCGCGTCGCAGAGCACGACCGACGCCCCGCTGTCGTCGAGGAAGTGGGCGAGTTCCGCCTCCGCCGCCTGAGGGTTCAGGGGGACGGTGACGCCGCCGGCCCGGATGACGGCGAGACTGCTCTCCACCGCCTCCACGGTGTTGCCCATCAGGACGGCGGCTCGCTCGCCGCCCGCCGCCCCGAGGGCCGCCAGGTGTCCTGCCAGCCGAGAGGTGCGCAGGTCCAGTTCGCGGTAGGTGACGCCGCGCCGCGCGTCGCTGAAGGCGGTCCTGTCACCGATGCGGGCGGCGTGTTCGCCCAGCAGACCGGACAGCGGCCGGATGATCTCAGTACGCATGTCTTCGCACCTCTCGGCTTCGTGCTCAGTGCTTGCTCGGGTGGCTGCGGACCGTCAGCGAACGGCCAGAACGGTCCTGGTCGGGCAGGAGAACTCGAGGGAACCGTCGGGGCCGGCGAGCACCTTCAGCGCCTCACGGGCCTCGTCGGTGGCCTCCGTCAGCCGCTCCGGCGGCACCAGGTCCCACTGCATGCGCGTGGTGACCGTCCGGGTCCAGGCGAGGTAGTCGTCGATCGTCTCGAAGCGGGACTTCGCCGGCACATGGCGGATGTTCACCTCGCTGAAGCCCGCCTCACGGAAGGCGGCCTCCGTAGACTCGGCGCTCACCAGCGGGCCGCCCAGCCCGAGCACCACCTTCCACGGGTCCTCGACACCGTCGGGAAGGAAGCGGGCCAGTACACCGGCGAGGATCTCCGCCGACTCCCAGCCTGCGGCGAGCCGGCCGTTCTCGGTGGGGAAGGTGGTGGCCGCGAACCGCCCGCCTGGGCGGAGCGCGGCGTACGCGCAGGCCAGGGCCTTCTCCGCATCGGGCAGCAGGAAGAGCACCATGCCCGCGCTCGCCGCGTCGAAGGGCTCGGCGAAGGAGAAGTCCTGGGCGTTGCCCAGTTCCGCCCGCGCGCGCCCCTCCAGACCGCGGGCCAGGATGTCGGTGGTGCAGGCGTCGACCATGCCCTGCGCCTGGTCGACGCCGAGGACGAAGCCGTCCGGGCCGACCTGGTGCGCCACCGGGAAGAGGCAGGCGCCGCGCCCGCAGCCGATGTCGAGGACGCGCTCGCCCGGCCGCAGGTCCAGCAGGTCGGCAACCATCTTGCCCAGCGGATGGAAGATCATCTGGCCCGCCGCGTCGTACTGCTCGGCGGACTTGTCGTAGGCGTCCCGGACGAGGTTGGTGATACGTCGGTCGTCGGTCACGATGTGTTTTCTCCTCTTGCGTGATATCTGCTTCTCATATGGCGATCCGTGCAAACGCGGTCGGCCGCGGTCAGCGGCGGTTCATGTTTTCCGGACCGGCCGCACCACACAGCCGAGCCGGAATTCCGCGCAGTGCGGGCGGCCGTCCACCCGCCACCACAATGCGTCGGGTGTCGGCAGCATTTCGGACACGACGACGTCGTCCGCCGGAAGCCGCGCGAGATCCAGCACCGCGAGCGGATCCGCGAAATCCACGTACAGCGGTTTTGGTTCCGCCGGGTGTTTCACATAGACATACCGGGGAATCGCGTTCTCCTCCCTCAGTCGCTGTATCGCGCCCCACTGGTCGTGGTCGTCGCCCGCGCGTCCGGGCAGCCGAACCCGCCAGCGGGCGCGTTGCAGCACCACCCCTTCCACGACGATCCGGGGGGTGTACGGGCCGAGGTCGACCGGGACGGGGACCATGGCGGGCCGGGAGACCGCCCGGTGCAGCGGGGACGGCATGTCTCCCGGGTACAGCAGCCTGTGCCGCCCGTCGACCAGCACCGCGTCCCCGGACGCCGGTACGACGACGTCGGCGATGGGCACGACCTCGGTCCGGTCCTTCGCCGACAGTCCGCTCAACTCGATGGACACGCCCGGCAGTTCGGGAGTGACATGGGCGCTGCGCCGACGGGAGACGATCGTCGCCGACGTCTCGGGCCGCAGGGCTCGGGCCACTGTCTCGGTGAAGCCGTCCCACAACCCGTCCGGGTCACTGTGCAACGGCTTCTCCAGACCGCCGAAGACGGAGCTGCAGTCGTCGTGCATCTCCGACAGCACCCAGGTCGCGGTGGCTGGGTCGGGTCCCGCCGCCATCAGGTCCGGACTGGGCAGGCAGGCGTCCTCGGGGTCGTACGAGACGGTGTCCCACAGCGGTGCCAGGGCCTCGTTCAGGGCCTGTGCCGGTATGTGCACGACGCCCGGCCGGTCCGCGCCGGATGCCGTCGCGGCGCTCTCGGCGCCTTCCGACACCAGGCGGCGCAGCACGGCGTCGAGCCGGTCACGGCGCTCGTCGCGTGTGGTGAGTTCCCCCACGGCCAGGGCCGCCAGCGAGCCGGGGCGCCCTCCGAGCGTCTCGCGCAGGGCGTCCCGGGCGTCCTCGCGGGCCAGCAGCGCGGCGAGGAACGCCAGCGGGAACACCGCCTCGGTCATCTCGCGGATCCGGTCGACGACCGGCCCGCCGAAGCCGACCCGCTCGCTCACGGGGCTCGATCTGTCCTCGTGGAACAGCTCGCGGTCCGCGTAGTGCCGCCCGCCGTCGCGCGAGACCTCACCGCCGGACCGCAGGCTCACGGCCCGCGCCGCCTCCAGATGCTCGGCGCGCTGCGGCCAGGAGGCCTCGGCGTATTTGTCGCGGTGCTCGGCCAGTTCCACCGCGTCGGCCGTCGGATGCCCGGCCGCGACCTTGGTCAGCGCGTGCAGTTCGGTCGCCGGGAGCCGCCACGGCGACACGACGAGCGCCGGCCCGAGGGCCTTGACCAGCCGTGCCGCGTGCTCCTCCGTGGGCTCGGGGCCACCGGCCGCCGTCAGCAGCGCGTCGAGCCGGTCACCGGCCCGCGCGCGGGCGGCCCGCCACAGGGCCAGCGCGGGCGCGGCCACCTTGAACCGGCGGCCGTCCGCGGTCCGTTCCAGCCCGAGGCCCGACTCCAGTTCACGGAAGAGCGGGTTCGGCCACGCGTGCTGCCGGGTCAGCGGCACCTCGGCCGCGGCCTGCTCCCGCAGCTGTTCCACGAGCCAGGCGCTCGCCTCCACGACGACCCGTTCCGGGCCGGCCGGGCCGACCCGCACCGCTTCCGCCTGCTCGGGCCGCATCCGGGCGAACAGCACCGGTCCGAAGAACGACACGGTCTCGCACTTGGTGGCGAACCGCCGGACGTAGCGGTGCAGGGTGTCGATCCGGCGGCGCAGTCCGCGCGGCAGCTCCGCGCCCTCCGCCGTGGCGGCCCAGCCGGCGTGCCCGGACGGCGGGGTCCGCAGGGCGGTGTCGAAGAACGTCGGGTTGGACACGAACACCGCGTGGCGGAAGTCGTCGAGGCCCGCCGCCTCCGCGGTGCGCAGCCTGGCGCGGTGCAGGGCTGCCGCGAACGCCTCCCGGGCGGCGGCCTCCCGCTCCCGGCGGGCCGCGACGACGGTGTTCCAGCGGGGTGCGAAGTCCGGCAGGCCGGTGGCGTCCAGGACGGCGACGCAGCGTTCGTCGAGCGGGGCGCCCTCCTCGACGGCCCTGCGGCAGCTCTGCAGCGCGCGCAGTGAACGCTGCCTCGGTTCGACCGCGCGTACCCTCTCCCGCACCCCCGGCCAGTGCTCGTCGAGGAAGGCGGCCCGCTCGGCGGCCACGGCGCGCTCCGCGTCGGCGGACCCGGTCGCGTCGTCGAGGAGTTCGGGGAAGGCCAGTCCGTCGAGCAGCCGGGTGGAGAATCCTGTCGCCCGCAGCAGCGACCAGGGCATGGTTTCCACGGCCAGTTCACCGTTTCCCGCCCGCACGTGCCATTTCAATGACGCCATGTCAACTCTCCCGACTGGTCTCGCTTTTCGAACTCGTATCCGGTAGGAAAGAGAGGGCTCGTACGGAAGACGGCGGGCTGTTTCCCGGTATTCCGGAGGAAAGAATGCAGATGAGAATTCCGCCTCGGACGAAACGTCGCTGCGGCGCCGCCGTGAATCGCGCCGAGGAGAAACTGCTGGCCCTGTCGAGAAGCATTCACGCCGAACCGGAGACGGCGTTTCAGGAACACCGCAGCGCCGCCAAGGTCGCCGGTCTCCTCCGGGACGAGGGCTTCGAAGTGGAGTCGGGGGCCGGCGGGCTCGAGACGGCGTTCACCGCGCGCTTCGGCGGTGGCCCGCTCACCGTCGGGCTCTGCGCCGAGTACGACGCGCTGCCGGGACTCGGCCATGCCTGCGGGCACAACATCATCGCGGCGTCCTCGGCCGGTGCCGCGCTGGCGCTGCGGGACGTCGCCGACGAACTCGGCATCACCGTGCTCGTCATCGGCACCCCGGCCGAGGAGGAGGGCGGCGGGAAGATAGCCCTCCTGGAGGCCGGGGTCTTCGACGACGTGTCGATGTCGATGCTGGTGCACCCGGCCCCGGAGGACAACTGCGCCCCGCGCCCGCTCGCGCTCCTGGAACTGGAGGTCCGCTACACCGGGCGGCCGTCCCACTCCGCTCTCGCCCCGCATCTGGGCGTCAACGCGGCCGACGCGCTGACCGTGGCGGAGGTCGCCGTCGGTGTCGGCCGGCAGCACTTCGAGCCCCGGCAGCAGGTGCACGGCATCGTCACCCGGGGCGGCCAGGTCCCGAACGTGGTGCCGGCCGACACCCGGGCGCTGTACAACCTGCGCGCCGCCGACATGGAGTCGCTCGGCCGCCTGGAGTCCCGGATCAGGGCGTGCTTCGAGGCCGGCGCCGTCGCCACGGGCTGCACGCACGAGGTGCTGTCCACCCCCGCGTACGCCGAGCTCGCGCACGACGCGTTCCTGTCCGAGGCGTACCGCGCGGCCGCCACCGAACTGGGCCGGCCGCTGGTGTCCCGGGAGGCGGAGCGCGACATGCCCACCGGCAGCACCGACATGGGCAATGTGAGCCGGGCGTTGCCGGCGCTCCAGCCCAGCATCGGTATCGACAGTGGCGACGCGGTCAACCACCAGCCGGAGTTCGCGGCTGCCTGTGTCGCCCCCGGCGCCGACCGCGCGCTGGTGCAGGGCGCGGTCGCTCTTGCCTGGACCGCCGCGCAGGCGGCCCACGACGACGAGACCAGGGAGCGGCTGCTGACGCACCAGGCGCAGCGGCGGGCCCCCGGCGACGCGACGGCCTGACGTCGAGGCCGTACGGTCCGCCGGTGGCGTCGCGCCCACCCGTCGGCGGACCGGGCCGGGTCGGTTCACGGCAGCCGCACCACGGTCTCGCCCTCGGCGGTGCCGACGCGGACCGCGGTGATCTCCGGGCCCGCCGCGGTGTCGATGTCGACGGCGAGTCCGTCCAGGCCCGGCCAGCCAGGCGCCCATTCCCGTTCCTGCGCCGGGCCGGTCACCAGGCCGTCGAGCGTGCGCGGGCACACCCGGTGGGCGGCCGCCGCGAGGTCGCCCGGCACCCGGGCCGCGCGCGCCTCGGGGTTGCCGTAGCTGAGGAAGAACGGCAGCACACGGCTGCGCCAGGACAGCTCGAACGCGGCCTCCGCCCAGGGCACCCGCTGGCCGTCCGCGCGCACCGACTCCCCTTCGTACAGATCGGGGTCGGCCCCGGTGAGCGCCTCCACCGCGCGGGCGGTGCCCTTGATGTCGCCGGTGAGGACGGCCCAGTTGAGGAAGGCGGGCCCGTCCGCGGTCCGTTCCAGGAAGAGCCGCCCGAAGTCGGCGCCGGCCAGCTTCTCCTCGTCGTGTGTGACGAGCAGTTCCAGGTACTGCACGTCGGGGGTGTCGAAGGGCACCACCCAGCTCGCCGTTCCGTCGGGGTTGGGGCTGCCGTCGGTGATGCCGAACCCGTACCGCTCCCAGAGCAGTTCGCGCAGCGGCTCGATGGTCCGGGCGCCGAGGATCACATGGTCGAAGCGCATCAGGCCGCACCGCCCAGGGCGTGGTCCGGGCACATGCTGTACGGCAGCGCGTCCCAGTCGTCCTCGATCAGCCCCGCCGCCATGCCCTTGCCTGTACAGCGCGCGGAGAGCAGTCCGTGACCGGCGTGCCCGGCCGACATGAAGATCCGCTGCCGGCCGGGGACCGCGCCGACGAGCGGGCGGCCGGTGCCGGACACGGGCCGCAGGCCGGCCCGCAGCTCCGCGGGGACCGACTCGGCGAGCCCCGGCATGACGGTGGTCGCGAACCGCAGCAACTGCCCGATGCCCTGCGTCGTGACGCGCTCCGCGAAGCCGCTGTCCTCCTCGGTCGCGCCGACGATGACGTCGTCCCCGACCCCCGGCGCGAGGTAGTAGGCGGAGGAGAGGATGCAGTTCAGTTTCTCGTCGGACCGCAGCACCACCATCTGGCCGCGCTGCGGGCGGACCCCGGTCGCCTCCGCGAGCCCCTTGCCCGAACTCCACGCTCCGGCGGTGATGATCACCCGGTCCGCCGTGACGGTGCCCTCGTCCGTGAGGACGGACACCGCCTGCCCTTCCTCCCGGACCTCGCGGGCAGCACGGCCCTGGGCCCAGGTGACCCCCTGCGCGAGGCAGCGGCGGCGCACCGCGTCCAGATAGCGCCGCCCGTCGACCATCAGTCCGCCCTCGTCGAGCAGATACCGCCGGCTGTCCGGCAGCTTCAGCCCCGGCCCGGCGGCGGCGAGTTCGTCACCGTCGACCCACCGGCCCGCCCCGGCGCCCTCGATGGCCTCGGCGTGGGTGTCGGCCTCCGTCGCGCGCAGGGCCCGCAGGATGGGCCGCGCCACGCTGAACGCGCCGAACTCCGGCTCCAGCCGGGCCACGTCGGCGTCCAGGTCCCCCTTGGCATGCCGCAGCCAGTCGTAGAACGCGGGGTCGGTGAGGTACCGGAGGGAGGGGACGGCCACTCCGGCGGCCTTGTTGGTGGCCTGGCCCGGCTCCTCCCCCGCATCCAGGACGACGACCGAGGCACCCCGGCCGCTCAGCTCCTCGGCCAGGCAGGCACCGACGATCCCACCGCCTACCAGGGCGAAATCAGGGGTTGTTGACGGTGACGACGGCATGTCCGGTACCTTCCAGTTCGGCTGCGCCGGCGAGCACCAGCGAGCGGGTGGTCACATCGCTGTCGCTGTGGACAGCCGTGGGCGGGCCGGTCAGGCCACGGGCCCGGCGCAGCAGGTGCACGGGTTTGCCCCGCAGCACGACGGTGAACCAGGCCCCGGGCCGCTCCGTGACCCTCGCCAGGCACTGCAGCCGTACGGTGCCGTCCGCGTGGTAGCGCTGAAGTCCCTCGACGCAGCGCACGAGTTCCACCGCGTGCGACGGCAGGGGCAGGTCGGGGCCGAGGAGTTCGAGCCGGGCCAGCGGCGGCGGGGCGCACGCGCCGCTGTCGTGGTCCCAGACCGCGCGGCCGACGGGGATGCCCTCGCGCAGCGGGGCCGGTGGGCGGATCCGGCCGTCGTCGACGAGTGTCCTGGGCTGCGCCGGGCCGCCCAGGTCGTCCTGGGCGTGGGCCGAGGGAGTCGTGGGCAGGTCGCGCAGGGTCAGGGACGGCAGGACCCGGCGCCCGGCGAGTCTGTGCGCCGTGTCCCGGCCGCCCCGTGAGGTCAGGGAGAACGCCGTACCGGCGACGAGCACGGCGGCGGGCGAGGGGCGCAGCACGAGCGGCCGTTCCCGCCAGTCGGCCGGGGGGCCGTCGCCGGCCGTGCTTCCTGCCGGGGCGGCGAGTTCGTGCCAGGGCAGGTCCTCGGCCGTCGCGAGGGGCTCGCCGTTCCCGGCCGTGCCGAACAGGACCGGCCCGCCGGCGGTCTCCACGCGGGCCAGCAGTTCGGTCCGGCGTTCCAGCAGCTTCCCGTCGGCGTCGCGCCACTCCCGGACCGTGGCCACGGCGCTCTGCAGTCCGCCGTCACCAGTGCCGGCCCGGGCGGCTGTCTCGGCGAGGAGCAGCCCGGTGTGCTTGGCGGCCTCCTGGCCGAGCGGTTCCGTGCTCCGCAGGGAGCCGGTGACCCGTCCCGCGTCGTCCCGTTCCAGTCGTAGCGCGTCGACGGAGACGGTGACGCGGGGTCCGCCGGGGGCGGGGGTCAGGACCCCGAAGGCCCTTACGCGCGACTCATGCACGGGCCACCGCCCGGAGGCCGACCAGGCCGGACGGGACACGCAGCCCGGCGTTGGCGAACGAGACCAGTACGGGGTACTGCCCGAGCTTGCCGCAGCCGCCCGTGGCGCGCAGATAGCCGTCGACGCGGTGCTCGAACGGCTCGATCCCGGCGAGGACCCGGGCGCCGTTGCCCGTCACCTCCAGCGGGCCGAGCCGGGCGAGGCCGCCGTCGGCGCGGTGCAGCAGCGAGAAGGGCGCGTCGAAGACGAACTCCCCCGAGGCGATGTTCATCATGTGCAGCCGCAGTCCGTAGGGGGCGATCCAGTCACCGGGCGGTGCCTGGAGCGGCGTTCCGGGTTCCACCAGCGCCACCGTGTGGGTCATGCGGGGAATCGCCGGATGCCGGTAGTCCTGTCGGCGGCCGTGGCCCGTGCCGGGGGTGTCCAGGAGTCCCGCCACCGCCAGGTCCGTCATGGGGCGGCCCACGGTGCCGCGGTCGATCAGCCGGGCCGTCGAGCAGTCGGTGCCCTCGTCGTCGAACGGGCTGCGGTAGCCGCGTACGGCCTCCCGGCCGCCGTCCACGACGGACAGCCAGTCGGGGGCCACCCGCCGTCCGGCGCGGGCGCCCAGGTAGCTGGTGCCGGAGGCCACCACGTCGCCCTCCATGGGGTGGCCGACGATCTCGTGGAAGAACGCGCCGGCGAGGCCGGGCAGCAGCACCAGGTCGGCCCTGTCCGGCAGGGTGTCGGCGAGGGGCAGCGCGAGACGGCGACGGATCTGCTCCGCCGTGCGGGCCGCCACATCCCGCAGGGCCTTCGTGTCGGCCGGGGAGCCGCACAGCAGGGACCGCGTGTGCCGGGTGCCGTCCGTTCCGGTCAGCCGCACCTCCAGGGTCGTCACCATCCGTTCCGCGGCGCGGACCCGGTCCGGTCCGCCGGCGGCGACATGCTGCTGGACCACGCCCAGCGAGAGGTGCGCGCCGGTCTCGGCGGCCACGGCGGCGAGACCGGTCCTGCTCTCCTCCGACAGGGCGTACAGGGGGCGTTCCTGTACCTCGCGCAGCGTGTCGGCGGCAGCGCCCACGGCCCCGGTGCGGCCGGCGCGGAGCAGGGCGTCGTCGTCGGCGAACCGGTGCTCCGTCCAGCCGTGCCCGTCGGCGTGCTCGACGCTCATCCCGCGTACGGCGGACCGTCGTTCGTCGGCCGTGCCGTCCGGCGCGACGTCGGCCCGCAGCCTCAGGGAGCGCTCGGCGAAGACCGTGGTGTACGCCCTGCCGGTGGCCGCCGTCCGCCCACCGCGCACCTGTGTCGTTCCGGTCATGGCCGCACACTCCTGCCGATGACCTGGACGCGCAGTTCGCTCGTGTACCGCCGCCCCTCGGCGTCGCGCAGCCACAGTCCCTCCGGTCCCGGTGCCATCCGCTCCACGTCGAGCCACGGCGTGTCGCGTGCCACGTGGCTGACGAGGTCGGCGGCCAGCGGGGAGGCGAGGTCGAGCAGGTAGGGCTTGCGTTCGCGGGCGCTGCGGCAGAACACGAACCGGCCCTCCGTACGGCCGGCGAGGCGCCGCAGGGCGAGGAACCGCGCGTACGGCTCCGGGGCTGTCAGCGCCTCGGCGGGCACCCGCCACCGGGCGCGTTGCAGGACGACCCCGCCGACGCGCACCTCCGGCTGCTCCCCGTCCGGGGAGGCGAACGTCGGGTGCAGCACCTGCGGATGCGACAGCGCGGCCATCGGCGCGTACTTGACGAAGTCGCTCAGCGGTACGTACGCGCTGACCTCGCGGCCCGCCGGATCGCGCAGGGTGACGGCGTCCGGCGCGATGGTGACCCGCATCCGTTCCGGCAGGGTCACGTCCGCGCTGTCCTGGTCGGTCCAGGCGAGCGGGCGCATCGCGACCTCACGGCCGGGGAAGCGGTAGTAGCCCTTGTTGCGGCGGCCGAAGTCGAGGCCGACGACGGTGCCGTCCTGTTCGGCGACCCAGTCGGCCGCGTCCGCGGCGAGCCGGTCGGGCTCCTGGTGCATGGTGCCCAGCCAGCTCCGCACCAGCAGATGGTGATGGGCGCGGGAGAGGACGAGCGGGGCGCCCGTCAGGCCCTCGGTGTCCGGCGCGGAGGGGCACAGGTCGACGACCGCGTACCGGTCGCCCTGCTGGGCGTCGGCCTCGCCGGTCAGCCGCTCCACCTCCGCCCGCCACCCGGCTCCGGAGTGCACGGGCGCGTGGGCCGCCTGGAAGGTGCTGGTGGAGTCGGCCCGGCTCGCCGCGGCGCGCGTCGCGTAGTCCAGCAGGTCGAGTTCCACGCTCTGTTCGCCGGATCCGTCGGTGAAGGCCGCGCGGACCGCGTCCGTCGCGGCCGACTGGGCGGCGCGGCCGTGGGCCACGCACACCTCCAGGGCCGGCCCGAGCCGCTCCTCCCAGTCGCCCACGACGTCGTCGCCGACCGTCAGGGCGAACGCGGAGGCGCACTCCTCGAAGAACACCGCGCGGTCCGCGTAGGCGGCGCCGGCTCCCCGGCGGGCGGGTCTGCCGGTGATCTCCGTGAACCGTTCCTCCAGCGTCGCCACGGTGGCCGCCTTGCGGTCGAGCGGCTGCTCCGCCATCTCGTCCAGCAGCGCGGCGAGTTCGCGGACGTGTCCGAGCCAGCGCTCGCGCGCCGGGGAGGCGGGCAGCGCGGCGAGCTGGCCGTGCAGGGTGGTCAGCGGATCGAGGTCGTAGTCGCCGCCGCCGAGACCGACGGTGAGGGCCTCCGCCGCCACCAGCCGCATCAGTGTCCGGGCCACGTCGCCGGCCGGCAGACCCGCCGCGCGGACCACGTCCTTGAAGGCGGTCCCGCCCGGGGGGACGAGTCGCAGCAGGGGTTCGGCCGCGGTGTCGCCGCGGCCGGTGGTGTGGAAGGCGAGGTGGGGCAGGATCTTCGGGTCCCTGGCGATCGCGGTGACCAGGGCGCGCGCGGCCCAGTGGGAGAGGAACACCTTGCGGGTGCGCGGCACGTCCCTGCGCAGCTCCGCGCCGGAGCCCGGCCGGACCGTCCCGTACGCCATCGGACCGAAGAAGCTCACGGTCTCGTTCTTGGCGCAGAACCGCTGGACGTACGTGTACATCTGGCGGCGCACCCGGCGGCGGCGCGAGGTGAGCGGGCCGTCACCGGCGAGCAGCGGGCGGAGCATGTTGCGGTGGGCGTCGGGGTTGGACAGGAACACCGCTTCCGAGACCAGCGGGTGGGCGAGGAGTTCCCGCAGGCGTTTCCCGGCCTGTTCGTCGGCCTCCTCGTAGGCGGCCGAGTAGCGCCGTACCGTGTCCTCCCAGGCGCGTGCGGCCTCCGACCAGCCGTCGCCGCCGGACCTGGGCAGCCGGTCGGTGCGCCCGCGCAGTACCTCGGCCCGCAGGGACGCCGCCCGTTCCCCGTCGAAGCGGGCCGCGACCAGGTCGAGCAGTGCCTGCTCCCGTTCCAGGACCTCGTCCGCCAGGTCCAGCAGGAACGTGGGTGCGCCCAGTTCCTCCAGCCAGTCGAACGGCATGCCCGCGTGGCGCAGGATGAACTCCCGTCCGATACGCCATCGTCGGTTCACCGGTGCCTCCGTATCACGCCGGCCCTGACCAGTTGGCCGGACAGTTTCGTACGGACCGTCTCGCCGAGCCGGTCCAGGACGGTGGTGTCGCCCGACGCCAGGCGCTCCACGACGGGAGCGAGCCGGGGGTGCAGCCGGAAGGCGCCGCCCGACCTCAGGTTCACCACGAAGGGTCCGGGGCCGCGGCCGTCCGGCCCTCGCCCCTCCTCGTGGACGACGGCGGCCGACGGCTCCCACAGGGACTCCGGCCCGGGAACGGCAGCCGCACTGCCCGCGAACCGGCCGGGGAAGAGGTCGGTGTCCGTCCCGGACTCGCCGGTGAGCGCGCCGATCAAAGCGGTCCGCTCGGACCGGCCGAGTGTGCCGGGGGCGTCGAACGGGTCCCAGCGCGGCAGGTCGTGGTGTCCGACGGCGGTCCGTGTCAGCGGCAGCCCGCCCCAGGTGTCCGGCACGGTACGGCCGCGTGCGGCGGGCAGCCGGAAGGCGCTGAACCCGGCGAGTCGCGGACCGGGGCCGGTCACCAGCCGCCGGGCGGTGGCGGTGGTCTCCTCGGCGCCGACGCCCGGTGCGCCGACGAGGAGTTCCACGGCGAGCCGGCCGGGGCCGGCGAGCTTCAGGACGTGTTCCAGGCCGACGGGGGTGCCGTGGGTTCCGGTCACCCGCGCCCAGGACTCCAGCCGGGCCACGGTCAGCGCGAGGCCCCGGCAGTCGCTCCACGCCTCCTCGGGCAGCAGGGCCGCCTCCTCCGGTTCCAGCCAGCCCGCCCAGGGGACGCCCGCCCGCCAGGTCGCGGCCCGGCGCACCCAGTGCACGGGCTCGCCGTCGGCCGCCCACTCGGGGCGCAGCCGCCAGGCGGGCGCCCAGTCCTCGATGTCGGCGGCGTTCGCGAACGGGCCCAGGGCTCGCAGCGCCGGTGCGTGGTCGGCGGCGAACCGGCCGCACAGCACGGTCCGTTCGGGGCCGACGGCCTCGATGAACCGGGCGGCGGCGGGCAGTTGCTGGTCGGTCTCGATCAGCAGGTGCACCCGGTGGCCCCGCGCCCAGTCGCGGGCGCGGTCGGTCTCCGGTTCCCACAGCGTCGTACGGGCCGCCGCCGAGAGCACGTCGGTGCCTGCCTCGGTGGTGCCGCCGACGAGTTCCACGTCGTCCCCGGCGAGCCGCAGCGCCGGGTCGTCCTCGCCGGAAAGCCGGAGGGCCACGCCCACGGCCCGCAGCCGGCCGGCGTCATGACGGCCGCGGGCCAGGACCGCCCCGGCGGCCCGGACGAACAGGGTCTTGGTGGCCGCCTCGGCCGGATCGTCGTCAGCGTCGTGCCCTCCGGTCGCGTAACCGGCGGCCAGGCCCCGCAGATGAGCGTCACCCGTGAGACGGTCGACGAACGCCGCGTTGAGATCAAGGAGTTCGTCCCCCGGCGCGAGATCCGGAGCGAGACTCAGGTCGGACAGCGGGGGGACGAGGAGACGGCGGGCCATCAACTCTCACCCCCGCCCCGCAGGTACACACAGCGCAGTTCGGACGCGAACCGCAGTTCTCCGTCCCGCAGCCAGGTGTCCTCGGGCGCCGGCAGTGGCTCGGAGACCGCGAGCTGCTCCGCGGTGCCTGCCAGCCGCGCGAGCCCTTTCAGCAGTTCGGGCGCGGCCGTGTCCACATACACAGGCTTCCGCTCGGCCGGGGACTTCACGAAGAACCGCGTCGGCAGTCCGTGTGCACGCACCAGCCGGGCCGACTCCAGCAGCCGGTCGGCGTCCTGGGGGCGGCCCGCCGCGTCGAGTACGGCGGCGCTCGGGACGGTCCAGCGGCGCCGCGAGAACACCACGTTGCCCCAGCGCAGCCGTGGGACGTGGGGCAGATCGGGGAGGGCCGGGCGGCGGATGCGCGGCAGGGCGAGCGCGGTGTGGACTGCGGTGTCCAGTTCACCGTTGTGGAACAGCATGCTCCGGCCGGGGTGGGTGTCGCTGCGCAGCTCGACCCGTTCGCCGTCGCTGTCCAGCCACAGCTCGTCCAGGCCGACGCGTTCGCGTCCCGGGGCAGCGGTGCCGCCCAGTTCGAGGACGACGCCGGGGAACTCCAGCGGCGGCAGACCTGTCGTGCGGCGCGAGATCACGTTCACGGCGAGCCGGTCGCCGAGGGCACGGCGCACGGCCGCGTCCCGTCCGGCGAGAAGCTCGGCCGAGTCCGGGTGGAACTGGAGCGCCCAGGGGGTGAGCAGCGCCGCGTCGTGGATGTCGCCGAGCACCAGGGGGGTGTCGCCGGGCCGGTAGTCGGCGAGGTCGGCCGCGGCGACGAGGACGTCGATCGAGCACAGCACCGGCTCCGGCGGCGCCGGCGGCTTCGGCAGCAGCCCCGCCACGTCCAGTTCCGCGCGGTCCGCCCCGGCGTCGGCGATCACCTTGCCGAGTTCGGTTCCCAGGCGGCCGCCGGCCACGATCTCCAGCGAGGCGCAGTCCCGCAGCGCCCGTGTGAGGGGGATCCGGCCGGGACCGAGGTGGGCCGCGACGGCGCTGTTCGTACGGATCCTGGTCGACTCGGCCTCGTGGGCGAGCAGATCGAGCACCGGGGCGACGGCCTCGCACATGTCGCGCGCGAGGGGCCCGCGCACGGTGAGGTCGGCCGTCCCCACCGCGGCCTCGTGGACGATCACACGGTCGTTGTAGAAGCGGCCCCGCCGAGTCGGCCCCGAGGCGCCCGGGAGCAGGGACTCCAGTTCCGCCTGGACGGTCAGCTTGCGGTCGGGGGGCGCCGCCGGGTAGCCGTCGAGCAGGTCGAGCATCTTCACCAGCAGGGCGCGTACACCGGCGGCACGGCTCGCCGTCGCGTTGTCCGAGGCGTCGATCCGTTCCAGGGTCCAGCGCAGCGGATCGACGACCGTCGCGGGCGGGCACAGCGTGTGGGTGAGCAGTCCCTTGGCGACGGCCGTGCGGAACTGCCCGACCGCGTCGTCCTCGGCCGCGCCCAGCCCGGCGGCGATCCCCGCCACGGTGCGCTCGCCGTCGGCCTCCCGGACCAGCGACGCGAGAAGCCCGTCTCCCCGGGGCGCGCGGGTCACGGTCTTGCGCACGGGCACCAGGTGCGTGGCGAGGGAGTCGTCCTCGGTGAGCAGGGCCTGCACGGCGTCGTTGACGCGGGCGGCGGTGTGGGCCTGGCGGACCGGGATCTCCTGGTGGCCCCGCCAGGTGAGGGTGGTCGGGGCGTCCGACTCCGCGTCCACCCGTCCGTAGTTGATGGGGCCGAAGAAGCTCATCGTCTCGCTCTTCGACGCCAGCCGCTGTGCGTAGGAGGCGAGTTGCCTGCGGATACGGCCGCCCGTCGTCCCCCTCACCAGGTCTCGGTGCACGGCGGGGGAAGAGCACACTATGGCGTCATTGACCCGCGGGTCGGTACGGATGCCCGTGAGGGCCTTCTCGACGAGCGCGGCGTCGGAGTCGACCGTCGACGCGATCCGCTCCCGGGCCAGGGTCACCCGCCCGGCCACGTCGTTCCACTCCGCGAGCCAGTCCTCGGTGAACGTCTCCGACGGCGGCAGGGGCCGCAGATTACGCAGCTTGCTCTGCTGACCACGGGCGAGACGGCCGTGGGGCCGCAGCCGGGCGGCCACTTCGGCGGCCTCCGCCTCCAGCGCGGACAACTCGTCGAGGAGCTCGCGGGTGCGCTCGTACGTCAGGGACTCGACCATCTGCCAGGGGAACCCGGCGCTGCGCAGGACGACGGCCGGCAGCAGTTCCCAGCGCGGGCCCGCCGGGGCGGCTGCGGGGGATTCGTTCACGACGAAGCTCTTTTCATGGCGATCCGGAACTCCGAGGTCACGGGCGATCCGCCGTGGCTCAGCCACAGGGCGTCCGGCGCGGGACGCATCTCCGCGAGCGAGATCTGCCGGTCCTCCCCTGCCAGGACCATCGCCACGAGCGCGTCGACCGCCAGCGGGTTGTCCAGGTCAACTCCGACGGGTTTCGGCTCGTGCGCGGCGGAGGCGAAGCAGAACCGGGGCAGCCCGTGCCGCGCCCGCAGCGCCTGCACCGCGAGGAAGGCACCCGCGGAGTCGCGTACGGCGTCGATGGCGAGGTCGACGCGGCCGAACCACCAGCGGGCCCGCTGCACGATCAGATCGCCGACAGTGATCCGTGGCGCGAAGTCCCCGAGTCTGACCTGGGGAAGCGCCACTCCGGGGGCGGCGAACGCCCGCAGGTGGACGTGGTCGTCCTCACCGGCGTACAGGACCAACTCGCCGTCGGGCGTGCGCAGTCGAGGCCGCCCGTCGTCGAGGACGACCGTCAGGTCGGTGAGCGGCACGGTCCGGTCCGCGTCCTCGGTGGCCACCGCCGTGATCTCGACGAAGCGGCCCGGGAACCAGTCGGCCACCAGCCCCTTGTGGCGGCGCCGTCTGATGACCGTGGCGATGCGTTCGGGGCCGCCCCATGGTTCGAGTCCGGTGGCGAAGTCGTCCAGCATCCGGTCCTGTTCGTCGCTGAACAGTCCCTGGGAGCCCCAGGCGAAGACGTACGGGTGCAGCTCGCCCAGGACGAGCAGGTCGGGGCCGTCGGGCCGGCTCTCCAGCATCAGGTCCGGGCTCACGAACCGGTCCCGGCCGGGATCGGGGGCCAGCGCCGCCAGATCCCGCGCGGTCAGCCGTGCCTCCCGGCCGTGCAGACCGGAGCGCACCAACTCCGTGTAGGCGAGGGTGAACCCGTCCGCCTCTGAGGTGAGTTCAGCGAGCGCACCACTTTCGACCGCCGCGTGTGTGCGGCGGATCAGCTCGTCGTACGGCATGGGGCCGGGGCCCGCCGCGCGCACGATCTGCCCGCACAGCCGGGCCGCGGCGCGCTGCTGGATCTCGCCGTAGCGGGCGGCGGCGTCGAGTACGGGAGTGAGCTGTTCCTCCCAACGGCGTGCCACGGGGCCGCCGACCACGACGGGGCTCTGGTCGCCCTTGGCATCGAGGGACACCACGAGCCGGTCGGCGTACATGCGGCCGCCCGCGCGCCGGGCGTCGACCGAGGTGAGCGCGGTGAAGCATTCCTCGACGTCGGCGAGCGCGGCGGCCCGTGCCCGGTGGCCGTCGGCCGCGGCGTACCAGTCGGCCAGGTCCCGCAGTTCACGCAGCCCGGCCGGCCAGCCGGTCGTGGAGGCGTACCGGTCCGCCCAGGAGATCAGCCAGTCGAGCGGCCGTGCCGCGGTCGACGGGGGTTCCGGCCAGAGGCGGACGGCGCCGACCTGCCGCAGCCGCTCCAACACGTGCCGTGCGTCGGCGATTTCGGCTCCGGCGAGGTCGGCGAGGTCCGTGACCGACCGTCGGCCGTCGACAGCGCGGGCCACGGTCCACTGGGCGCCGACCAGTCTGATCCGGCGGCCGTCTGCGGGCCGGATCGCTCCTTCACCGGGTGCGCTGTCTTCCTCCCGGTGGCAGGAGGGCAGCCAGAACACCGGGGACGCGTCGCGTACGGCCGGATCGGTGCCGATGAGCCGGGCCAGCTCGCAGACGGCCCAGAAGGCCGTCTGCGCCTGGAAGAAGTGGACTCCCGACTCCGTCTCGGGGCCCAGCTCGATACCGTCGGCGGCCCGGTCGACCCTGCCGTGGACGAGCGGGCCGAAGAAGCTCGTCGTCTCGTTCTTGGCGCCGAGCCTCTGCCCGTACAGGTATGCACGGCGGTAGAAGGAGCGGTCCTTGGCCCGGTTGCGTCCCGCCCCGCCCCGCTCGGCCCAGCCGTCGTTCCAGCGGAGCACTTCTGTGTGGAAGGACGGGGAGAGCTGCAACAGCGCGTCGCGGACCCGCTCGTCGTCCAGCAGGGCGCGCACACGTTCCGGCCGGCGCAGCGCCTCTTCGGCGAGGACCGCCGTCAGCCGGTCCGCCGTCTCCCGCTCGGCGGCGAGCGCCGTGGCGTAGCCGCCCACGGCCTCGGCCAGTTCGGGGTTGAGGGTCCCGGGTTCGACGGGCAGCCTGCGGCCGGCCCGGCTGCGCATCGTGGACAGCTCGCGCAGCTTCGCCCGGTCCGCCGTCCGGTCCGCTCGGGCGACGGTCTTGGCGATCTCCTCCCGCAGGAGGGTGCGGCTCTGTTCGAACCGTCCCGCCGCGGCGCGGTACTCCGCGGCCGTGGCGAGGGTGGGACCGTCGGCCAGGTCGGTGAGCAACTCCACGCCGAACCCGGCGCGGCGCAGCAGCAGACGCGGGTACAGACGCCATCCAGGTGTGTTGTCCGTCATGGCTCAGTCCTGAAAGTTGATCAGGTCGAAGGGACGGTTGAGCTTGGTGCGGGGCATGGGCAGCAGCCCGGCCGGCTCGGTCCCCTCTCTGACGGCCTTGGCGAGCGTGTCCGCGTCACCGGGACGGGTGAGGCTCAGCGCGGCGTGTTCCTCCGCGGACCGGGCAGCGGCTGCCGAACCCGTCGCCAGGAACCGTCCGGCCTGCGCCTGTGCGATCCGGTAGGGGTCACCGAGCTGGACGGCTGTCGCCTCGGCCCGCGCGTACTGCTCGTCGGCGGCCTCGCGGTCACCGGCCGAGGCGTGCAGCGTGCCCAGTTCCAGCCGTACCTCGGTCTCGTGGAAGAGGTCGTCCAGCCCGTGGGCGTTGAACAGTGTGGTGTCGAGGTCGGCGAGAGCCGCGTCGCGTTCCCCGACCAGCAGTCGCAGCCCGGCGCTGCGGTAGGCGTGGTGCTTGGCGAACCCGGCGTTCGAGGCCCCGGTGGCCTGCTTGAACTTCTCCCACGTCTGCAGGGCCGAGCTGTGCTTGCCGGCCTTCTCCTGGAGCACGCTGATGTTCGAGTAGAGGTTGATCCGCAGATGTGCGGAGCTGGCGTCGGTCAGGCCGGCCATGCAGGCCAGCGCCTGCTTCTCGTGCTCGAACGCGGCGCCCAGACGTCGCTCGGCGAACAGAGTGAGCCCGCGCAGGTTGTGCAGCCACCCCCGCTCGCGGCGCACGCTCTCGGCCTCGTCGGGACGTTCCTCGACCGCCGCGAAGCCCTGTTCGACCTCCGCGACCGCCTCGGCCAGCCGCTGCTTGCGCTTGGAGAGGGTCAGCGCCGAGTAGAGATGGGACTGGGCTCGGATCTCCGGGGAGAGGCCGGGCGCGTCCTCCCGCATGGCGCGGAAGAACGCGAGGGCGCTGTCCTGGTCCCCGCGGAATCCGGCCTGGATGCCGAGCACCTTCAGCAGGAATCCTCTGACATCGGACGGACCGCGCAGGATCGCGGTCTCGAACTCGATGGCGTGGACGAGTTCGCCCTCCCGCTCGGCCTTCCCGAGCAGTTCGGGGATCTTCGCCTCGGGAATGCCGGACAGCAGCCGGACCGCCTCGTCGGCGACGACCGCCATGCCCTCCCAGTTCGCGGAGAAGAACGCCTCGCGGCTGTACGCCAGGGCGGCAGCCACCCGGTCCACGGCGGAACTCTGCTCGTCCCGAGCCCTCAGATAGAGCCGGCCCTCCTCCGAGACCGGCACGAACGGAGTGGCGGGCCGGTCCGGCAGGCCGGGCGGCAAGTCCCCGTCGGCGAGGGGCAATCCCATCCGGCGCAGGCAGCGCAGTCGTTCCCGGTCGTAGTCGGCATGACCGACAACCGGGGTGCGCACCGCTTCCGGAGCGTCGAGCAGGAGAGCGGCACCGGGTGCGACCCGCGCGTGCTCCACGGCCCGCATGAAGCCGCGCAGCGAGGAGAGGTCCGTCCCGCCGACACCGCTGACGAGCAGCGGCCGGCCGAGTTCGGCGGTCGCAGCGCACAGGGCGGCGGCGGCCACCGACAGCACGCGGTACACCTGCTCGCTCTCGCGGTGCAGCCGGCGCTCGGAGGGAGCGAGGGCGATCTCCTCCAGCGGTGTCGTGCCGGGCGAGGCCTGTGCGGGGAACAGCTCGGCCCACTCGGACGCGTGACGGACGGGCAGGTCGCCGAAGGACGCGCCCTCGGAACGCAGCGCCTCCAGGCTCTCCCGAAGCCCGGAGTAGGAGGCTGCGGGCCCTGTGTTCACATCGACTCGGACGACGTTCCCGTGAGCGGTGCTCGAACCCGCCGCGTTCACCATCGGGCGGACACGTTCGCGGCGAGGGCCAGGGGAGCGATCTTGTTCTCGACCTCGTCGAGGTCGAAGTCCACGTCGTCGAGGTCGTCGAGGTTGTCGAGACCTTCGAGCTCGGTGTCGTCCTCGGTGTCCGCCGTGACGACCGTGACCTCGCCCTCGGGGGCTGCGGGGGACTCGGCGGTCGTCGCCGTGTCGGTCTGCGTGGGGTCGGCCTGTGTGAGCTCGGTGATGCCTTCCATGGGGTTCTCCGTTTCGGGTCTCTCAGCGGGAGACCGGATGAATGACGTCAGGGCAGACGGGCAGGACTCGCCAAGCCGCCGCGTGCCGGGGCACGGCGACGCGGACGGCTCGCGGTGAGGGAGGGGGGAGTGAAGGGAGAGGGAGGGGGGTGTGAACGACGGCGGTGGCGCGCCTTCGCGCGTCAGTACGCGGCGGCGCGCACTCGTAGGAAGTCGACGACCTGACCGCCCATCGTGGCCAGTTGGGCCGTGACGCGCGGGTCGGTACTGTTCCCGTCGGGCGCGAGCGAAGTCGTCTCGGTGTTGACCGTGACGCCGAGCGGAGTGGGCCAGCCCCGCAGCGCGTGCACGACGGCGCGGAGGCCTGAGAGGGCCGAGGCGGCCTGCGGGCCGCGGGCGGTGACCACACAGCCGACCGCGCGGCCGTGCAGGTAGGGGCGGGAGTCCTCGCGGAGGTCCTCGATGTAGTCGAGGGCGTTCTTGACGAGGCCCGACACGCCGCCGTGGTAGGCAGGAGTGCCGATCACCAGTCCGTCCGCCCGCTTGATCGCGTCGATCAGTGCCCGTGCCTCCGGTGTCCGCCGCGTTTCCGCCGGGGAGAAGAGCGGCAGTTGCAGATCGGCGGCGCCGAAGAGGAGCGTCCTGGCCCCGGCCGCCCGGGCGGCCGAGAGTGCCGCCCCGACCGCGAGCTCCGTTGAGGACGAGGGACGGATTGTGCCGCCGATGCCGACGACGAGGGGGGCTGCGCTGTCGCCGGGGCCTCTGACTCGTTTCCCGGTGAGGGATCCGATGTCTCGTTCCGTCTCCAGCATGGAGCCACCAACCTTCCTGGCCGAGCGCATGCTTGAAACCTTAATCAGGAGGCGTTACGAGGCCGTTATGCGGACGGTGGCCGACTGCAGCCCAGCCCCCTTGGCTGCGGCCACAGCAGCTGGGCGTACGGTCGTGGTGGGCAGGCGGACCTCATGAGGCGGGGAACACGCCCCCGTGCGCATCATTCGCTCGAAAGCGCGGCGGGTGTCTTCGGTGATACCCACGTCGAGCTCCTCGGACAGCCGACGGCAGCACTGGTCGTACCAGGCCCTGGCTTGGCCCAACTGGCCCAGCTCGCCGTGGAGTTGGATCAGTGTTCGGTAGACGTTCTCCTGGTAGGGATCCACCTGCAGGGTCCGGCGGCACAGGGTGATCGCCTCGGACACGTCCTCCCGGCACAGCGCGTCCTCCAGCAGGTGGCCGAGTGCCGCCAGGACCAGGGACCGCGCCCACTCCTGCTGCTCTCGGACCCACTCGGCGTTCTGCCCGTGCATGAAGTCCCCGCTGTACAGCTGCTGGGCGCGGTGGAACCGGTCGAGCGCGGTGGACCTGTCGTTGCAGGCGGCGGCCCGCCGCCCCTCGCCGCAGAGCCTCTCGAACTCCTCGATGTCAAGCCACAGGTCATGGGCTCGCAGGGTGTATCCGCCGTTCTGGGAGACGATTTCGGCCGCCGGGCATTCGGCGTCCCCGGTGTCCGCGCCTCTGAGAATTTGGTCGACCGCGTGCTTGGCCACCCGTATGGAACTCGACTGCGGTGATCTGACCTTCTCGGGCCACAGGGCTTCGTGGAGTTCGTCACGGTCGACCGTACGGCCACGGTTGACGAGGAGATACAGGAAGAGGTCTCGTGCTTTGCCGGCTCGCCACCGAATGATCCGGCGCCCCTCCACACTCAAGGAGAAAGAGCCGAGGCAGTGCGCAACGATGCGGGCGGAAACAGCGGATGAAGGCAAGACAGCCCCTATTCTCGCTGGAACGAGACAGGCGTGCCCGCACCCATCCGGGAGGATGCTGCGGAAATGAGTGAGTCCGCTGGTCAGGCGGCCCATGGTGCACGTTTCTGTCGCTAGCTCCGGGCGGACGGCCGAGACGCTCCCCGGCCGATGCAGACACAGTCTTCATAGAAAAGTTATGAAGGCAACGCATCTTCTCAGTGGCTGGGAATGAAATGAGCCACCTTGCATATGCCATTCGGATTGCGACATCTCCCAGCAGTCAATACACGGCCCTGCGATTAAAGCCGAGCCCAGCGGGGAAGAAAGGACGCTTACGGCTGGTGAAGTACGTGGCACCTCCTTGGCAGAGGCGCCACGAAGTGAATACTCAGTAACTTTTGTACGACAGGGCGTCGGCGGCGCCCATCACCGCGTGTACCGCGCCGGGGACGTGGGCGCGACCCATCTCACCGGCCACACCCAGTGCCGCGAGGGGGCGCCCGTTCGTACCCCGGATGGCGGCGACGACCTCGGTGACCCCCGGGTTCAGCTTGCCCTCGACCACGATGTGCCCGGTGCGCTCCGCGCGTTCCACGATGTTGTCCGGCCAGGCACGCTCGACGGGCTCGGCGATGAGGGTGCGCGCCTCCGGGTTCTGGGCCTGGGCCGGCAGGAGCAGTCCCATGCCGCAGCCGCCCAGCGGTATCCGGTCGCCGGGACCGGGGAGTGCGGCGATGTGCACCTGGCCGGGCAACACCTCCAGCAGCACTATCTCGTCGGCGTCCCGCATGCCCAGCAGCACGGCGGCACGGGTACGGACGGACAGCCTGAGCATGTGGGGCAGGGCCGCGTGGCGGAGATTGGCGAGAGGCGCCCCGGACACCGCCTCCCACAGCCGCAGGCCGATGCAGTACTCGCCCCCGCCCCGGCGCTCCAGCGCGCCCAAGGCCACCAGCTTCGTCATCAGGCGGTAGGTGGTCGCGACCGGCAGCCCCGAGCGCCTGCACAGTTCGTTCGCCGTGAGCGTCGAGTTGCCTCGGTCGAACGCCATGAGGATGCGCATGGTCCGGGCGGTGATCGAGCGGTCTTCTTCCGAGGACGTGAATAAGGAGGACATCCCTGCTGGTCCTTTCAGGAATGCGCGTACGGGTGCGGTCGCGACGCGCCGGGACGACGGAGGACGGGGGTGGGGCTACGGATCGCCGACCGCCGCCGCGTGGGGCATCCTCCGCCCGCGGGCTGAGGCTTGCGCAGGGATCGGAGAGGACAAGGGGATCGTGTCGTACCGAATGCGGTCGGCTGACGGTCGATTCCGCCGGTCGGCGTCTCGGTTCCTGAGCCGCACCGCGGGCGGTCGGCGGCGGACTACGGATCAAGGAGGTTCTCTCGAAGTTCGAATCCTCCACCAGAAAGCACCGACACGATAATCGTTTCCACGGCTGGAACATGGCACAAGGACACCACAAAAAACCAGGTTCTGGCCCGAGTTCCGGATGCCGGCGGGGCATCGGCCTCGATACCCCGGGGCGACAGACCGAGCAGGCCAGAGCATCGCGAACCGCGTCAGCACAGCAATCTCGAACTCGGTGGCCCGGCACCCGGGTTCGGCCTCCGCGGCCGCGACCCCGCCCCGGAGGCCGACACTTCACGCTGGTCACATGACAGCCGGAGCCGGAACGTCGTCGCTCGCCGAGCGGTCCGACCCGGGGACCGCGAGGAGCGTGATCAGTAACCCGAGCAGGGCGAAGCCCGCGCCCACGGCGAAGGCCAGCCGGAAGCCCTCGGTGGTGGCGCTCGCCACGGCGGCCTCGTCGGGACGGCGGCCCGCCATCAGCTCCGAGATACGGGAGTTGGCGACCGAGGAGAGCACCGCCAGTCCGAGGGCACCGCCGATCTGCTGGGTGGTGTTGATGAGCCCCGAGGCCAGTCCCGACTCCTGCGGGGTCACACCGGACACGGCGACGATCGTGACCGGTACGAACGAGAAGCCCAGCCCCAGGGCCGTGACCACCGACGGCAGCAGTACATCACCGACGAACGTACCGTCCGGTGTGATCCGGGTGAACAGCAGCAGACCCACCGTGGTCAGCGCCAGCCCTCCGAGAAGGACCGGCTTCGGGCCCGTCCTCGTCACCAGTTGGGAAGCGACACCTGCAGCGATGATGGACGCGGCCGAGAAGGGGAGGTAGGACAGCCCGGCCTCCAACGCGGAGAAACCCAGGACCACTTGGAGGTAGAGGGAGATGAAGAAGAACATCGAGAGCAGCGCGGCGCCCACGAGCAGGGAGACGCCGTTGGCGCTGGAGACATTGCGGTTGCCGAAGATCCTCAGCGGCATCACAGGATGGGCGACGAAGCGCAGTTCCACCAGGACGAACGCGCCGAGCAACACGGCGGACAGGACGAGCATGCCGATGGTCCTGGTCGAGCCCCATCCCGCCTGTTCCGCGTCGACGAGGGCGTAGACGAGGACGCTGAGGCCGACGGTGACCAGTGCGGCACCGGCGATGTCCAGGCTCGTCCGTTCATGGGCCCGGCTCTCCCGGACGAACTTCGGCGCGAGGAAGGCGGCGGCCACACCGATCGGTACGTTGACGAACATCACCCATTCCCAGCCCGCCCATTCGGTGAGCACACCGCCGAGCAGGACACCGATCGCCCCGCCCGCTCCGGCGAGGGCGCCCCAGATGCCGAGGGCCTTGTTGCGTTCGGCGCCCTCCGTGAACGTCGTCGTGACGATCGAGAGCGCGGCCGGAGCGATGATCGCGGCACCGAGGCCTTGCCCGACCCGCGCGGCGATGAGCCAGCCGGCCGTCGGGGCCAAACCGCCCACGAGAGAGGCCACGGAGAAGAGGGCGAGACCGGTGACGAAGACCCGGCGGCGCCCGAACAGGTCGGCGATCCTGCCGCCGAGCAGCAGAAACCCTCCGAAGGCTAGGGCATAGGCGTTGACGATCCACTGGACGTTGGAATCGCTGAAGTGCAGATCCCGCTGGACCGATGGCAGGGCGACGTTCACGATCGAGGCGTCCAGGACCACCATCAGCTGCGCGGCGGCCAGGATCGCCAGTGCCTTCCACCGCAAGGGGTCGGGAGATAACGGTCGTTCGGAGGGCGTGGCCATGGGGGGAGTCCGCTCCTGAGGGTGAGGTAAACTAGAAAACGGAATCGGACGTCCGATTCCGCATGGACGATACGGAGGCGCGGTTCCCCTTGTCAAACACCACCCACACCCCTGCCGCACCCGGCCGGCCCGAAGGCGGAAGGCTTCGCGCGGACGCCGCCCGCAATCGACTCAAGGTGCTTGAGGCGGCGCGCATCGCCTTCGCCGAAACCGGACACGACGCGCAGATGAGCGACATCGCCCGGCGCGCGGGGGTGGGAGTCGGAACGGTCTACCGGCACTTCCCGACCAAGGAGTCCCTGGCGCAGGCGATCGTGGAGCATCGCTTCCAGCAGGTCGTGCTGTTCCTGCGCACCGAGGTGCTACCCGACCCCGATCCTTGGAACGGCATCGTCCGCTCCTTCGAGTACTGCGCCACGATGCAGGAACTGGACCGCGGCCACATCGAGACCGTCACCGTCATGGTCGGCGGCAACAAGTTCGACGAGCGGGCGATCGCCGAGCTCAACGAACTCACCGAAACGGTGCTCAGGCGCGCCCAGGCAGAGGGCTCGGTCCGCCCGGACCTCACCGCGGCCGACATGTCACCGCTCTACATCGGTCTCGCCCAGGTCGTACTGGCCGGCGTCATCGACTGGAGGCGCTACCTCGACATCCTCCTCGACGGCATCCGTCCACGCCGGGACGGGTGTTCCGAGACGAGGGGCCAGTCCTGATCGTCGAAACGGCGGTCGTTGACCGTGCGGTACAGGCTGAGGGTGCCGAGCACGCCGCGCCGGGCCACCAGCGGATCGGAGATGAGTCCTGGCCCAGGTCCCGCCCGGGTGGTTCCGCCGCCCCGGTCGCAGGCCGGATGTCCGGGAGGGCGTGTGTTGCCGCCCTCGGGGCTGCCGGCGCCGAAGGCGAGATGCCGGCGGGCATTGGCCCGTTCGGACACATCCGTTCCGGCTCCGGAACGCCTCCGGATCGGATCCGCCGCCCTTGAGCACCAGCAACAACGGTTCCTCGGCCGGCAGTTGCGCCCAGCCCGGCCGAGTTGCCTGCGCGGTCACCCGGCGCCAGGTGGTCACCGGCGGCTCGCGCCGCAGGACCTCCTCCACTCACGCCTCGGCCAGACCTGCGTGACCCACCGCTGCGGTTCCGGGGCCGGTTCGGTCGCACCGGTGGTGCCGGGGCGGACGACCACGTACGCCTCCAGTGCGGGCGCCGGTTGGTGGATCC
This sequence comes from Streptomyces sp. NBC_01314, assembly GCF_041435215.1. Lineage (NCBI taxonomy): Bacteria > Bacillati > Actinomycetota > Actinomycetes > Kitasatosporales > Streptomycetaceae > Streptomyces > Streptomyces sp. NBC_01314. Next base: position 891,742 of record NZ_CP108394.1, read on the forward strand.
GTCGGGTCGAGGAACCGGCGGCGGTCGATCGCCCAGGGGCGCCGGCCACCAGCCACGGTGCGTTCGCTGATCCGCATGCCCCGTTCGCGAGTTCGAGCACGGTCGCGCGGGCGGACCACCTGTTGACCACCTGTTGACCACCTGTTGACCACCTGTTGTCCCACCGCAGTCGCTCGGTCCGTTCGAAGACGTCGGGCGGGGTCCGGGTCGGTGCGGCCGGGCTGCGGGACGCTTGAGGGGTCTCGCAGCCGGCCTCGCCGTACTGGTCGTAGCGGTTCTTCCACGTGGACAGGCGGGCGCGGGAGACGCCGGCCTCGGCGGCCACGTGGGCGATCGGACGGCTGCGGCGGCGTTCGATGCGCCATGAACCTTCGGCGTCCCTCAATGTTTCGAGGGGGCGATGTTCAGGGGGTGTTCGCCTGCCTCACCGGAGCACTTCAGCGCTTGGGCCGGCCGCGACCACGGTACGGAAGGGGAACGCGATGAGCAGGGTGATCGTGACCAGGAGCCCGCTCGCCCACAGCGGCCCCAGGTTCCCGACCGCGGTGCTCAGGGTGGTCGCGGCGATGAGCGGGCCGACGGCGGCGCCGACGTTGAGTGCCGCCGTCGCGTAGGACCCGGCCATGGTGGGCGCTTCCGCGGCCTCGTAGAGGACCCGTGTGATCAGGGTGCTGCCCAGCGCGAACGACAGGGCGCCCTGCACGAACACGAGGGCGAGCAGGGCGACCGGCTCGTCGGCGAGCACCGCAAGGGCCGGCCAGCCGATGAGCAGCAGCGGACCGCCGACCGCGATGACCAGGCCGGGACGCTGGTCGGACAGCCGGCCGGCGACGGCGACCCCGGTGAAGGAACCGACGCCGAAAAGCACCAGAACGACAGAGATCCACAGTTCGCTCAGCCCGGCGGTGCCGGTCACGACGGGGGCGAGGAAGGTGAAGCTTCCGAACGTGGCCGCGTTCACCAGCGCGCCGAGCAGCATCACCAGAAGCAATGGCGGCCTTGTGAGCCGGGCGAGCTCCGCTCGCAGGACTGGCCCGCCAGTCGCCTCTTCCTTCGCACCTCCCGCCGGGATCGCCTTCAGGATGCCGAGAGCCGCGGGCAGGCAGAGAGCGGCGACGGCCCAGAACGTGGCCCGCCAGCCGAACACCGTGCCGAGTACCGACCCGCCTGGGACACCGGCGATCGTGGCCACCGTCGTGCCTGACAGCAGAACGGCCAGCGCACGTCCCTTCCTGTCGGATGAGACCAGCGTGGCGGCAACCGTCAGAGCGACGGCGAGGAACCCCGCGTTCGCGAGCGCGGCGACGACCCGGGTGGCGAACAGGACCGGGAAGCTGGTGGTGATGGCGCCCACCGTATGAGCCGCCGCGAAGGTGAGAATGAACCAGAGAAGGCTGGAGCGCCTGGGCCAGTTGCGGGCAAGCGCGGCCACAAGGGGAGCACCGACGACCATGCCGACCGCGAAGGCCGAGGTGAGCGTGCCTGCTGTCCCGACTGTCACATCGAGATCTGAGGCGATGTCCGGCAGCAGGCCGGCGAGCATGAACTCCGAGGTGCTCATGGCGAAGACCGCCATGGCAAGCAGATACAGCGGGAGAGGCATCGAGTGGCTCCGAGGTGAGGAGAAGCACGAGAGGGTCATCTCGTCACCGCGGCCAGCCCCAGGCGCATACTCGCCCGACCGCGGAATGCGGCGCGACGACAGGGCTACGAGCTCAGTGGCTCAGGGGGCTGACGGCGTGACCGAAAGCCCCCACCTCGTCCGACTCAGGACTCGACATGGCCCGCACGGTACCCGACTGATCCCGTCGAGGCACCTTGGTTTCTACCGGCACTGGCCTGTGTCACCAACGGCATGTCCCGCAACGACCAACGCTCGGCGGGCTTTCCTCGCCGTACAACCAGTCCTCCCAGATCCCGTCGCAGGTCGCTCTCCGGCGCCGTTTCCTCCACGTACGTCGTGAACGCGGCGGCGCCCGCGTCGCCGTGGCGGAAGGCGGGAATGCCGCGGCCGCCCGCGCGCATCCGTTCGGCAAAGCGCGGCCTCGTCCATCGCGAGCGCCGCCAAACCGACCAGCGAGGCGCCGTCGTGGTCATCACATCTGGTGGCCGGTGCGGCCAGGTGCTCGGCGGGGCCCTGACTCGGCGGCTGTGCGACTGAGCGGCGCCCACGTGGCCGTAACCGACCCTGACCCGGCTGTACCGGCCCTGGGGTCGCCGGAGTCTGCGCCGGGCTCCGGCCCGGACGTTCGACGCCGATGCCGGCTCGGGACCGGAGCGGGTCAGTAGGGCAGGCGACCTGTGGAGCGCAGGTGCCAGCGCCGTTCCGCGTAGGCGAGGTCGTCGCGCCACAGTCGGCCCGCGGCAGCCCGCATGAGCGGCCGCAGCAGCGGAGCCGCCTTGCGTGCCACGGCGAAACCGGGCCGGTCCGACGCCGCCACGACGGCCTCCACCACCGCCGTCCGGGGTCTGCCCCGGTCGTCGGGAGCGAGCGGCGTCGCGTGGGACTCCACGACCGAACCCAGGCCCTCGCCCTCGGTGATGCGCATGACGACCGTACGCGGCTCGGGCGCGGTGAACACCGCCCGCACCGGCACGACGAGCCGCCCGGCGAGTCTGAAGGACACGTCGACGACGAAACCGTCCTCCTCCCCCGCGGGCGTGTCGACCGCGGTGAGGTCGACGAAGGAGTACGGGTGGAGCCAGGCGCCGTGCCACGGGTCGAGCCGGTTGGCGACCACGTCCTCCGGCTCGCAGGTGCCGACCCCCACATAGACCGCCGACACCGACGCCGCACGGGCCGGCCGCACCGGCACGACCGGTGCCGCGAGCGGCGGCTCGCCGCCCACGTCGTCGAGCCGCACCCACACCAGCACGCCGTCGTCGTGGGCGGGCAAGGGCTCCCAGCCCGCGAACGAGTTCCCGGTCAGGGCGAGTCCGTGCCAGTGGCAGACGAGCGTGCCGCAGCGCACGGGGCTGTCCTTCAGCGGCGCGCCCAGATGGGGGCAGACGCCGGGGCCGGCGACCAGTCGGCCGTCCGCGTCGCGCCAGACGACCACCTCCCGACCGGAGACCGTTCGGGCCAGGGGACGATCGTCCCGGATGTCCCGAGTCGCGCCGACGACGTACCAGTTGCCCGACGGACGTGCCTGCGCGCGCTTGAGGGCGCGGGCGATCACGGCCGGGCGGGCCTCGTGCCAGGTGGGCCGCTGTCGTTCCCAGGCCACCGGGCTGCGGTTCAGGGACAGGGGATACCGTCCGCGGCGGACGGGACGCCGAGGGCTCACGCGACCTCCTCGCGCAGCGGGTCCGGTGAGGCGGTGACGCCGTCCGGCAGATGTCCGGCGGCGGGCCGTGCGGCCCTCGCCGTCGGCGTTGCCGTCCGCCGTGCCCCGGCGTGCACCGCGGCCCGTGCCGCCGTCAGGCGTACGAGCCCGTCGACGGTGACCGCCGCACGCCGCCGCCGGGGGACCACGGCACGCCGGTGCAGCACCGCGTACCCGTCGTGGGCGACGGAGTCCAGGATGCCCCCGTACAGCACGAACGCCGTGCGGATGCAGGGACGTGCCACGGGGTCGAGCATGGCGAGGCCGGGAGCGGCTTCGCGGTAGACACCGCGGGTGAGGTCCTCGAAGGCCCGCAACGCCTGGGTGATCCGCCGGTCGCGGAGGCCTGTACGGCGGCTCCACGACAGCAACTCCCGGTCCACGCCGTGCGCTCCCAGCAGGTCGGCGGGCAGGTAGAGGCGGCCACGGTCGAGGTCCTCGCCCACGTCGCGCAGGAAGTTGGTCAGCTGGAAGGCGAGCCCCAGGGCGGCCGCGTGCGGGGCGGCGTCCTCGCGCGGGACCACCGTTCCCAGGATCGGCAGCATCTGCAGCCCGATCACGGCGGCGGAGCCGTGCATGTAGGCGCGCAGGTCCTCGTAGGTCGGGTAGTCGGTGACGTCCAGATCGCTGCGCATGGACGCCATGAAGTCGCTGAAGTGCTGGTGGTCGATGGCGTACCGGCGGGCGGTGTCCGCGAGCGCGAGGACGACCGGCTCGGCGCTGTCGCCGTCGCGCAGGCCCCGTTCCAGGCGCGTGTGCAGGAGGGCGAGGTCCGCCGCGCGGCGGTGCTGCGGCACGCCCGTGTCCAGACGGTCGACGATGTCGTCGGCCCAGCGGGCGAAGCCGTAGAGCGCGTGCACGGCGGGGCGGCGTTCCACGGGCAGCAGCCGGGTGGCGAGGAAGTAGGTCCTGCCGTGCCTGGCGTTGAGGCGGCGGCAGCGCGTGTAGGCGTCGCGCAGTGCCGGCTCGGTGATGCCCGCCGCGTCGAGTTCGCGGGCGGTCATGGGGAGGTTCCTTCCGGTGCGGTCGGCGCGGTGCGCGGGCGCCTGGGGACGGGTGCCGCGTGCCGCCCGGTGATCCGGGCGGCGGCGAGCTTGCCGGACAGCAGGACGGTCGGCACGCCTACGCCCGGTGTGGTGCCACAGCCGGCGAGCACGGCGTTCGCGGTGCCGCGCACGAGGTTGCGTGGCCGGAACGGGCCGGTCTGCGCGAAGGTGTGGGCGGCCGAGAAGGGGGTGCCCGCCGCGTGCCCCCTGGCATGCCAGTCGGCCGGTGTGACCAGGGCCAGTTCCTCGACGGCGTCGGCGATACCGTCGAATCCGCGCCGTTCCAGTTCCCGCAGGATGCTGTCGCGGTAGCGCGGAGCCAGGTCGCCCCACGCGGCGGCGTCCGGTCCGATGTCGGTGTTCGGGCAGGGGGCGAGGATGTAGTGGAGGTGGCGGCCGGGCGGGGCGAGAGTCGGGTCCGTGGCGGTGGGGCGGGTGATCAGCAGCGACGGATCGCTCATCAGGCTGCCGGTGCGGGTGAGTTCCTCGAAGGTGCCCCGCCATGCGGCCCCGAAGGACAGCGTGTGGTGCGCGAGCCCGGGCCAGGTCCGGTCGGTGCCGGCGTGCAGGACGACGGCCGACGGCGAGTGCCTGATCCGCGACGGCCGACGCGGCGTGCGGCCGAGCAGGCCGTAGGCCACGGGCAGGTCCGGAGTGAGGACGACGGCGTCGCACGGGATGCGCTGCCGCGCGGTGACCACGGCGGTGACGCGGTCACCGGAGCGCTCCAGCCGGATGACCTCCTGCCCGAAACGCAGGTCGGCGCCCGCCTCGGCGGCGGCGTCCGCCATGGCCTGCGGCAGCGCGTGCATGCCGCCGCGGGGAAAGTAGACGCCGGCCACGGTGTCCATGTAGGCGATCACGGCGTACGCGGCGAGCGCCCGCGCCGGCGGTACCCCGGCGTAGAGCGCCTGGAAGGAGAAGACGCGGCGCAGGCGTTCGTCGCGGAGGTGGCGGGCGATGCGCGCGTCCAGCCGCCCGAAGCCGCCCAGCGCGGCGAGCCGGGCGAGGTCCGGGGTGAACAGTTGGAAGGGTGAGTCGAAGTTGGTGTCGATGAAGCGCCTCATCTGCGCCCGGTACAACTGCTCCAGCCAGCCGCGCAGCCGCCGGTAGCCCATGGCCTCCTCGGCACCCGCGAAGCGTTTGACCTCCGCTTCCATGGTCTCGGCGTCGGTGTGCACGTCGAGGCTGCTGCCGTCGGCGAACAGGGCCCGGTAGGCCGGGTGCAGGGGGACGAGTTCGACCCGGTCGCGCAGGTTCTCGCCGACCGCCGCGAAGGCCTCGTCCGCCAGTTCCGGCATGGTGAGCACGGTGGGGCCGGTGTCGATGCGGTAGCCGCCGCGTACCAGGCGGCCGGCGCGTCCGCCGGGCAACGCGTCACGCTCGACGAGGGTGACGCGGCGGCCGGCACCGAGCAGGTGCAGTGCGGCCGCCAGGCCGGAGAGTCCGGCACCGACGACCACGACGTGATCCGTGCGCCCGGGAACGGTCCTGGTCATCGGGTGGCCCCTTCGGCGCCCAGCGGGGGCGAGACCGGGGTGTCGTCCACGGGAGCGTGTGCGCCGCGGGAGGGCGGTGGCGTCGGCGCGCCGTCGGCCGTGGCGTGCAGCAGCTCCCGCAGTCGCAGGCGGCCCTCCGCTTCCAGCGGGGCGGACTCCAGATGGCGCAGGCCCCGGGCGACCAGCCGGTCGATCTTCGCCTCGACGATGTCGCGTGCACCGGTGCGGACGAGGACGTCGACGACCTCGGCGAGACCGTTCTCCGACAGATCGGCGTCGCCGAGCGAATTCCGCAGGAGGGTGAGGGCACGCCGGTCGCCGGCTGCCTCGGCGCGGGCCTGGGCCATGGCGACCAGATAGGTGGGCTTGCCCGCCCGGATGTCGCCCCCGGTGGGTTTGCCGGTGTGCCGCGGGCCACCGAAGACGTCGCCGAGGTCGTCCCGGAGCTGGAAGGCGATGCCGACGCAGCGGCCCGCCGAGCACAGGGCCTGGGTCCGCGCGGCGTCCGCGCCCGCCAGAGCCGCTCCGAGGGCCAGTGGACGCTCCACCGAGTACAGGGCGCTCTTCAGGCAGGCGGCGCGGATCGCGCGGGCCGGCGATCTGGACGACGTGGCCTGGCCCTGGATGTCCAGGTACTGCCCGGCCACCATCTCGGTGCGCATGGTGCTCCACAGCTCGCGGACGACGCGGTCGGTGGCCGGTGCCGTCCTGGTGGCCGCGACGATGTCGTCCGCCCATGCCAGGGCCAGATCGCCGGCGAGGATCGCCGCTCCCTCCCCGAAGCGCGCCCCGTGCGCCGGATCCATGCCCTCGGCGTACTGCGCGGCGATGTCGGCGTGCAGGGCGAGTCGTCCGCGACGCAGCCGGGAGCCGTCCATGACGTCGTCGTGGACCAGCGCGCAGGTCTGGATCAGTTCGAGCGCGGCGCCGATGCGCAGGGCGGCCTCCGCCTCGGCGGCCCCTCCACCGCACGCGCGCAGGGCCCACCACAGGAAGCGCGGACGCATGAGCCTGCCGCCGTCCAGGGCGAAACGCGCGACGCGCTCGGCCATATCCTCCGCGAACAGCGGGTCGAGGGCGGCGGCGCGTTCGGTGCGCTCCGACAGCAGGCCCTCCAGCACGCGTCGCACGGCCCCAGGGACGTCACCGTCGACGGCGTGCGGTTCGCCCGCGCCGGGCGGCGGATGCGAGGGGCCTTCCTGCTGCGTACCGGGGCAGGGGCTACGGCACCCGGGGCGCGGGTCGGCGCCCGCATGCTCCCGGCGCGGTGCCGCGCGGGATCCGGGCGGTGACGCAGCCGCGGGGTGATCCTTCGCGTCGCTCGGGCCCATCACGGTTCCTTCCGTCGCAAACACAGCGGTACCTGCCTCAACGCCTTCCGTGGCAGAGGTGCCCGCGGATGCGCCGGACGAGTGAAAAGGGTGCGGTCCGTTCACGGGCGGGGGCCATCCGTGCGACGGCGCGCCACCATCCGGCGCAAAGCGCTGCACAGACGATGCAAGTTGTCCCCTCTTCGCCCGTCCTCCCAAGGTGGAGGAGTGGCAGGAGCCGAGCGACGCGCTCCCGACACGGACGGAACGGGTGCCCCCGGGAAGCACGCCCGTCACCCCGCATGGCGCGACGGACACAGCCCGCACCGCCGAAGTCACCGGCTGGCCGCTGGGCACGGTCAAGAGCCATGCCCGACGCGGGCTGCAGCGGCTGAGCCGCTACCTCCAGGAGGAACGCGTCCAGGATCACTCGGCGTAATACGGTGCGGAATCAATGCGAAGCGGTGCGGTGCGGTACCTACGACGTGGGAGCGGGAGAGGAAGAGCGGGATCGGGAGAGGAAGAACTCGTACGCTGCCGCATCGCCGCCCTCCTGCCGCGCTGAATGTGCCGCTGCCCGCCCGGTTCCTCTCACCCCTTCGCGGGCCGGGCGTCGTGCGGGAGCTCCCCGACATGCGAGGCTGCACGCCGCATCCCAGGGGCAGCCGGAACTCATGCGCCACGCACCCCAAGTCCCCCGCACCGTCGAACCCGCACCTCCCGCCGCACGGCCGGAGCGACACCCTGGGACGCGGAGACGACCACGCCCCATCCACACCGCCGCCGCTCCCCCACACCCCCCACACGGCCGACAATCCGGTCGAGCCTGCATCCGCCCCGGTCCCCCGGGCGGAAAGCTGGCGAGAGGCCGACGGCTGCGCGCATTCCGCCGGCACGCATGGACAGGGGAGGGAGCCGCAGGTGCTGGAGGCTGACGTGGCCATCGTGGGCGCGGGAGCGGCCGGGCTGTCCCTCGCCCACCGGCTGTCACTCAGCGCCCCCGACAGCCCCCGCCTGTCAGTGATCCTGATGGACGCCCCACCCGGCCCGCTGCATCCCCCGAGCCGCACCTGGTGCTTCTGGGAGAAGGGGCCCGGTCCCTATGACACCGCCCTGAGCGCCGCCTGGCGGCGACTGCGGGTGCGTACTCCCGAGGGCCGGATCATCGAGGAGGACATCGCGCCCCTGACGTACAAGATGCTCCGCTCCGACGACTTCGAGGAACTCGTCACGCGCCGACTGGCCCGAAGCGACGAAGTCCGCCGCCTGGAGGCCGCGGTCGAAACAGTGAACGACATTGTTGGGGGTGCCGAGATCCACGCCCGGACCGGCCAGGGCGTCCCCGTGACCGTACGCGTCCGCTGGGTCTTCGACTCCCGGCCTCTCGGGAGCCTGCCTGCCGCCCGCACCACTCTCCTGCAGCACTTCCACGGCTGGTTCGTCCGCACCGAGCAACCGGTGTTCGATCGCGACACGGTGGAGTTCATGGACTTCCGGGTCCCGCAGCCGCCCGGCGGACTCGCCTTCGGCTATGTCCTGCCCACCGACAGCCGCCAGGCGCTCCTGGAGTACACCGAGTTCTCCGGTGCCGTCCTGTCCCACGACGCCTACGACACCGCGCTGCGCCACTACACCGGGGAGGTGCTGCGCCTCGGCGGCTTCGAGGTCGTCTCGACCGAGACCGGAGTGATCCCCATGACCGACGCGCGCTTCGACCGCCGGTCGGGGCCTTCGGTGTTCCGTATCGGTACGGCGGGCGGCGCCACACGGCCGTCCACGGGCTACACCTTCTCCGCGATCCAGCGGCAGACACGAGCAGTCGCCGCCGCGCTGCGGGCCGGCCGGCACCCGCTGCCTCCCCCCGCCCACAAGGCCCGCTCGCGCGCGATGGACGCGGTACTGCTGAGAGCCCTGGACAGCGGCCGGGTCGACGGCGCCGCGTTCTTCGCGCGGCTGTTCTCCCGGCTCCCGATGGAGCGGCTGCTGCGCTTCCTGGACGGTGAGACCCGCCTCCACGAGGACCTCGCCCTCGGCATCCACACGCCCGTGCTGCCGATGCTCCGCTCCGCCGCGGAACTGTCCTGGCTGCCCCGCAGGCCCGCCCCACGCCGCACCTTCGGCCAACCGTTCCCCGACCGTGATCCCGACCGCCCATGACCGGCACGGACCCCTTCGGGTACCCCGCCCCCGTACACCCGACCTGCGTGTACCCGACCTTCGTGCACCTGACTTCCATGCACCTGAGCTCCGTGCACCAGACCTGTGTGCACCCCACCGAGGAGACCCCGTGACGCTGCTCCGCGACGAGGATCTGGCCGCCGCGTTCGACCACGCCTCTCGTAGCTACGACACACTGGTGGCCGCCAACCCCGGCTACCACGCCCATCTGCGCCGCTCGGCGCGCCGCCTCGGCCTGCCCCGAGGTGGCGCCGGCCTGCGCGTCCTGGACCTCGGCTGCGGCACCGGCGCGTCCACCGCCGCGCTCTCCGCCGTTCTCCCCGGCGCCGAGATCACCGCGGTGGACGCCTCGGCAGGCATGCTGGAGCGGGCGGCCCGCAAACCCTGGCGCGACGGGGTGAGTTTCGTGCGCGCGCCCGCCGAACGTCTGGTGAAGGCCGGTGTGGAGGGGCCGTTCGACGCGGTGTTCGCGGCCTATCTCTTCCGGAACGTCACCGATCCCGACGCCGTCCTCTCGACGGTGCGCGACGTACTGGCGCCGCGGGGCCGCCTGGCGGTGCACGAGTACACCCTCAGCGGCCGAGCCACGCACCGCGCCGTGTGGACGGGGGTGTGCCGCGGCGTGGTCCTGCCCGTCGCCGCCATCCTCGGCGACGGTGGCCTGTACCGCCATCTGTGGCGCAGCGTGGTGGAGTTCGACACCGCGGACGCCTTCGCCGCCCGGGTCCGCTCCCACGGCTTCGAAGCCGTCAGGGTGCTGCCCCTGCCGGGATGGCAGACCGGCATCACGCACACGGTCGTCGCTCGTCGACCGGCCACCACCGAGGACGGCCGATGAGGGCTCCCCGGCGCACCGACCCGATGAGGCCCGGCAGGGACCGGCGGGCCCGCAGACTGGACGCCGTCCCGGGCGCCCCGCGCTGCACGGGCGGCCGTCCCCCGACCACCGCCGTCGTCGGGGGCGGCATCGCCGGACTGGCGGCCGCGACGGCCCTCGCCGAACGCGGCACGCGGGTCACGCTCTACGAACGGGAGCCGACCCTCGGCGGACGCCTGGCCGGCTGGCCGACCGTTCTGTCGGACGGCACCACCGTCACCATGAGCCGCGGCTTCCACGCGTTCTTCCGCCAGTACTACAACCTGCGCGGACTGCTGCGGCGCACCGACCCCGGTCTCACGCGTATGCGGGGGCTGCCTGACTATCCCCTACGGCACGTCGACGGCCTCGACGACAGTTTCCGGCACGTCCCGCGCACCCCGCCGTGGAGCGCGCTCGGATTCGTCGCCCTGAGTCCTGCCTTCGGCCTGCGGGACCTGTTCCGCATCAACCCGGTCGCCGCGCTGCCCCTTCTGGACGTCCGGGTCCCCGAGGTCCACACCCGTCTCGACGACGTCAGCGCCCGCGACTTCCTCGACGCGATCCGTTTCCCCGAGGCCGCACAGCACCTCGCGTTCGAGGTGTTCTCCCGCAGCTTCTTCGCCGACCCCCGCGAACTGTCCGCGGCCGAGATGGTACTCATGTTCCACATCTACTTTCTCGGCTCGGCGGAAGGGCTCCTGTTCGACGTACCCGTCGAACCCTTCCCCACCGCCCTGTGGGACCCCCTCGCGGACTACCTGCGCGGCCACGGAGCCGATCTGCGCGCCGGGACCCCGGTCGAGATGATCGAGCCCACGCCCGACGGCGGCTTCCTCGTCGCCGCCGGCCAGGAGGAACAACGTCACGACACCGTCGTCCTGGCCCTGGACACGGTCGGCCTCCGCTCCCTCGTCGGACGCTCCCCGCGGCTGGCCGACGCCGCGTGGCGCGAGCGGGTGGCGACCCTGCGCGGCGCGCCGCCGTTCCTGGTCTCACGCCTGTGGCTGGACCGCCCCGTCGCCGCCGACCGTCCCGGCTTCCTGGGCACCAGCGGCTACGGCACCCTCGACAACGTCAGCGTGCTCGACCGCTGGGAGGGCGAGGCGGCGCGCTGGGCCGCCCGCGCCGGCGGATCCGTCGTGGAACTGCACGCCTACGCCCTGCCCGACCGCTCGCCCCACGACGTCGAACAGAAGCATCTGCTGGAGCAGTTGCACCGCGTGTATCCCGAGACACGCGAGGCGACCGTGCTGGACGAACGGCACGAGTGGCGGGCCGACTGCCCGCTGTTCCCGGTCGGCGAGTACGACAGCCGCCCCACGGTTCGCACCAGCGACCCCGGACTGGTGGTGGCCGGGGACCTGGTCCGCACCGGCCTCCCGGTCGCCCTCATGGAGCGCGCGGCCACCAGCGGGTTCCTCGCCGCCAACGCGCTGCTCGAGCGGTGGGGAGTGGGCGGCCAGACGCTGTGGACCGTGCCCGACCGTGGCCGCGGCCCGCTGCTGCGCCGCCTCGCGCGACTCGGATGAGCCCGTGGGTGCCCGGGCAGTCGGCCAGGCCGCGTTCCGTACTTGTTCGCCTGACCGGCGTTCGGCACCGTGGATCACGCTGAGCTGCCGTTCCCGTGCCGCATGGGCGGTCCACCGGTGGGCACCCGCCAGGAACGACGTCGGTCAGGGCGCCCCGGGCCGTGCATGTCAGGGCACAGCCACCGTGCCATTTCTCGGCTTGGCCGCTCCCGATTTGGCCTCTCCGAGCGTGCCCGGCGGTTGCCACACCTGTCACATGCGAAAGGGGCCGGCCGACCATGAAACGCCCGCACGAGGGAGCTGAGGTGCCCGACAGGTCGCATGCGCGTCCCGAAGGCCTCAACGACACAACGGTCGAGGCGCTCGGTTCGTTGTCCAAGGCGCTGGAGACCACAGAGCGTGCCCGAGGGCACTTGTTCTCCTTCCACCAGTTGACCGGAACGGCGGATCTGGAGCTGGACCGGGCCACGTCCCTGCTCCGCGAGGCGGGCCACGAGGAGTGGGCCCGCCGCATCGAATCAGAAGTCCTGGGACGCAACGTCATTCCGGGCCACTGGACGTTCCAGATCGTCGAGGCCTACGACCAGACCTACTACCAGACGTTCAAAAGCCTGGAGCGCGACGCGGTGGATGAGCTCGCCGAAGGACGCGCCCACCTGTACGAGGCTGAGATGAAGGAAGCCCGCCGCACTCACCATCATCCAGATCACACCTACCGACCCGACAGCCCCGGCACCCGCCCGCCAACCCCTCCTTTCGACCGTCGTACGTGATCGGCCGTCGCGATTCGAGTCCCGGATGCCGACGCGGTCGTGTCCGTCGTATCCGTCGTATCCGTCGCATCGCGGGCCCTTGAGGGCTGGGGCTGGGGCTGGGGCTGGGGCTGGGGCTGGGTGCAGCGTGCGGCATCCACGTGGGTGCCGTCACGGCCCGTGATCCTCGTCCGGGTCGCCTTCTTTCGCGCCGTGCGGGTGCGAGGCGCCGGGTGGAATCGGCGCGGTCAGGTGACGGTGCGGGGAGGTATCCCGCCCGGTCGATCTCGCGCGGCCGGGGTGACCGCCGCCGCATCCGTCATGCACGAGGTCCGTCACCCCTCTGGTGCGAGCAAGCCCCGGAGGCGATCGCCCTTCCCTTCGTCGAAGCACTGAGACCGGACCACCACACGCGGTGCGGACAAGTCCTGCGGGCCTGTGTCACTCCTCGGCAAAGCCATCTCCGGGCGCCCTTGTGCGGCAGGTGACCGTACGTCAGTCTTTGGAAACGTTATTCGAGATTGTCATGGGCATGAGGAGTTGAGTGCATGTTAGTGAGACGTACGAGGAGAGCGGCGAAACCGACGGAGCGCAGGCCGGCCCGCGTCGGTCTGGTCGCCGCGACGGCGCTCGCCCTGGCCGCTCTCGGCACGGGCCCCGCCACCGCCGCCGACGCACCCACCGGCATCATCCAGGGCGCCGGGGCCCAAGGCGCGATCGCCGGCAGCTACCTCGTCGTCCTCGACAAGGACGCCGCCCTCTCCGCGTCCGCCAAGGGCAGGGCCGTCGCCGAGGAGTACGGCGCCAGGATCGAGAGGACGTACACGGCCGCGCTCAACGGCTACGCCGTCGGGCTCTCCGAGGCGCAGGCCACGAAGCTGGCCGCCGACCCGGATGTCGAGGCCGTGGTGCAGAACCGGACCTTCACGATCGCCACGACCCAGCCCAACCCGCCTTCCTGGGGCCTGGACCGCATCGACCAGGCGGCCGTCCCGCTGGACCGGGGCTACACCCGCGACGACACCGAAGGAGAGGGTGTCACGGCGTACGTCCTGGACACCGGGGTCCGCGTCAGCCACGCCGACTTCGGCGGGCGCGCGTTCGACGGCTACGACGCCATCGACAAGGACAACATCGCCCAGGACGGCCACGGCCACGGTACCCACGTAGCCGGAACACTCGCGGGCACCGTGTACGGCGTCGCCAAGAAGGCGAAGGTCGTCGCTGTGCGGGTGCTCAACAACCAGGGGTCGGGCTCGACCGCGCAGATCGTCGCAGGCATCGACTGGGTGACGGCCAACGCCGTCAAGCCGGCCGTCGCCAACATGAGCATCGTCGGTCCCGGGGACGTCGCGATGGACACCGCGATACGCAACTCCATCGCCTCCGGCGTGAGCTACGCCGTGGCCGCCGGCAACGACTCGAGGGACGCCGCCAACGGCTCCCCCGCCCGCATCGCCGAGGCCGTCACCGTCGGCGCCACCACCAACACCGACGCCAGGGCCTCCTACTCCAACTACGGCAGCGCCCTCGACCTGTTCGCTCCCGGCTCCGCCGTCGTCTCCGACTGGCCGACCAGCGACAGCGCGGCCAACTCGCTCTCCGGCACATCGATGGCATCACCGCATGTCGCCGGAGCCGCCGCCCTCTATCTGGCGGACCACCCCGCCGCCACCCCGGCCGAGGTACAGAGCGCACTGGTCGGCTCCGCCACCACCGGTGTGGTCACCGGTCCGGGCTCCGGCTCCCCCAACCGGCTCCTGCGCGTCGGCCCCGGCACCGCCGTCGCTCCGCCCGCCGGGCCGCGCTTCGAGAACCCCACCGACCACGCGATCAGGGACTTCGCCACCGTCGACTCGCCGATCACCGTCACCGGGGTCACGGGCAACGCGCCATCACTCCTCCAGATCCCGGTGGCCATCCAGCACACCTTCGTCGCCGACCTGGAGATCAAACTGATCGCGCCGGACGGCACCGTATACGACCTCAAGGCGCGCAGCACAGGAGGCAGCGACCAGAACGTCAACGCCACCTACGTCCTGAACGCCTCCGCTGAGGCCGCAGCCGGCACCTGGGTGCTGCGCGTAACGGACCGAAGCCTCTTCTACGGGGGAACGCTGACCTCCTGGAGTCTGCAGTTCTAAGGCCCGCACCGCGCTCCACACCCCGCCTCCGGACCTGGACCTGGACTCCAGGCACGTCCGCGCGAACGGGCAGGGGATGCCGCTCCGCTACGGCACCCCCTGCCCGTGAAGTGAACAGTCGCTCTGAGTGCCGACCGTGCCTCGGCCGACAGGCAGGCACGACACTTTCCCCACTCCTCACGGCAGGGGTACGGCGCTGTAGTCGTCGGCGCACGAATAGGTGAAGCTGCTGCCCGCCGCACTGGCGGGGAAGTTCATGACGCCGTAATGGAAGTGGTTGAGCGTCGTGTCGCTGCGGTCAAGCCGGACGTCCCGCGGGTACTCCTGCGCTCCGCCCTGATTCAGGCACGACGTCCGAGGGCTTCGCAGGGTCGGATCTCCGGCCGAAGCGAACACCAGCTGCAAGCCGCTGGACGTGCGGTCCGCGGAGAGGACGACGGCGAAGAACTCGTCGCTGTAGCGGGAAATGCCGAGGTGGGGAACGGTCGCGGTGCCCAAGTCGGCGTCCGAGTAGTCGTTCCGGCAGGAGTAGCGCAGAACGTATCTCCCCGATACGAGCAGCGGGAAGGTGAGCGTTCCGTCGAAAGCGCCGGGCCGGGCCGTCTCGGCGTCCCACGCGGTCGGACGCACCGTGAACGTCCCGTCCGGCCCCCTCACCACGAGACAGGTGGTGTCCGCCGCGCGGAGGTCTGCCTCGCCTCTCGCCCGCAGCGCGACGGTCAACTGATGGCCGTCCGCCCGCACAGCGGTCACCGTGGCCGAGTACCCCGGGTGCTGGTAGCGGGACACGCCCAGTGTCGCCGCCGTGAACGTGGGCGGTTCGGGTGCCGCGGCCGACGGAGCCCGGGCCGGCTCCGCCGGTGTGCCCGCGAGGGTGTCGGTGTCCCGGGGCGGGGTGGTCCTGCTCGACGGCTTCCCGTCACCGAACGGCTCGGCCGAGGCCGTGACCGTCGTGCTGGGCGCGGAGTCCGGTAGCCCGTCCTGGGACTCGGACCCGCTGTCCGGTCCGGCCAGCGACACACCCGCCACGACGAGCAGACTCGCCGCCAGCACCAGGGCGACGGTGAGAGCGAGCCTCCTACCGGAGGCAGGCGCGTGAACAGGACTTCTCAGAGGGCCGATCGGGCTGGTGGGGGCGTGTGCGGCCGCCGGACCTCCGAAGGGCACGTGCGCGGTCGCCGTCGGCCGCTGGTGAGCGCCCGCGGACCGCGGGTCGAGCGCGGTCGGCGGATGGGTGACGGCCAGCAGGCCCTCCGAACTGCGGCGCACCGAACGGGCGACGGAGTCCGGTAGCCACCGGTAGGTGCCTCGGCCGTCGGGACGCGGCAGTTCAGTCAGCATGCCGGGGACTTCGGTCGGTGACGGTCGGCCGTCCGGGTCTCGCGTGAGGCACTTCCGCACGATCGCCCCCAGATCCGGGGACAGGGACGACAGGGACGGGATCCGGCCGTCTGCTGATTCGGCTGCGAGCGGGGCACCCTGCGCGGAGAGTACCGCCTTGCCCGAAGCCTCGGCGAGCACGACTCCGAGAGAGAACATGTCGCTCTGCGGACCGATCGGTTGGGCGAGCAACTGCTCCGGGGAGGCGTAGACGACACTGCCGACGAACTGCCCCGTCGAGGTCAGCCCGACCTGTCCCACAGGCCGTGCGACCCCGAAGTCGACCAGGCGTGGTCCGGTCTCGGCAAGGATGATGTTGGACGGCTTCACATCGCGATGCACGATGCCGGCGGCGTGAATCGCCGTCAGCGCCTCCGCCAGGCTGGCTGCCAGGACACGGACGCTGCCGTCGGGCAACCGGCCGTGCGAGGCCAGTACGTCTGCGAGGTTCGGGCCGTGGACGAGTTCCGTCGCCAGCCAGGGCACGTCCGCCTCGGCGTCGAAGTCGATGAGCTGCGCGGTGTGCGGACTGCGGACCGCGCGAGCGATCTCGATCTCACGGGCGAAGCGTTCGCGGTAACCGGGTTCGGCTGAGAGCTCGGCCCGGATCGTCTTGAGCGCCACGAGCAGACCGCCACCGGTGCGGCGGGCGAGGTACACGCTGCCCATGCCGCCCGAGCCCAGACGGCCCATCAGCTCGAACGGGCCGACGCGCCCAGGATCCGTACCATGCCGAAGCGGCTCCACCACGCTGCACCCTCACCCGTCCGTCGATGTCCCCGAAGGCAGCCACGCCGTCTGCCGGGCCATGACCGACGGTCGGGGCGGGGCCACGGACGCAGCAAGGCCGGGAGACCCGTGCCCCCGTGCCGAACCGGCTCCGATCACCGTGAGCCGAGAGCCAGGAGCCGTGAGCCGGGAGATGACAGTCTGACGATCCACACCCGACCGCCACAGGGCGCGCGGCAGCGCGAACAGCGCGCGGACGTATCGATCGGGACAACATCGCGCCCCCCTACCGGGGTATGACCGCTCCGCCACAACCACGGTCACAGTGTCACAAATCCGTTCGAATATGGTTCTCTCTCGATGTCAGCGGGTCGCAGCACCCCTTGTGTGCGGCACGATCACCCGGACATTCCGATTCCCGGGGGGCTTCTCATGGCTTACACAGCTCGTTCACTCCGCACGACCGCCGCGCTCGCCGTCCTCTCGCTCGGCATCATGGCGCTGAGCGCCTGCAAGGGCGACGCCGAGGACGCGGAGAAGGACGGGTCCACCCCGAGCGCGACAGCGAGCCCGTCCGTCGCGGACAGTGGCAAGGACGCCGACCCGACGGCCGGCCCGGGCGACGGTGGCAGCGACAGCGGGGACTCGTCCGACAGCCCCGAGAGCACCCCGCCATCCTCGGAGCCCGGGGTGGACGACGGTCAGGACGGCGGCGTTGGCATGTGCGAGACGACCGACTTGAGCTACAAGGTCACTGTCGCGTCCAAGCCCGTCAACCACGCCCTGCTGACCGCGACGAACAAGAGTGGCGACCCCTGTCTGCTGCCGGCGAACGAGCTGGTGCTCACGATTCCGGGGCTCGACGGCGCCGCCGAGCACATGGGCCCCGAGGGCAAGGACTGGATCATGGAGGCCGGCGAGAGCGCCTACGCCGGGATCCTGTTCTCCCGCGCCGACACCGCGGGCGGCAAGAGCGCCGACAAGGTGGAAGTCGCACTCACCGCCTCCGAGAGCCCGACGACCGTGACGATCAGCGGCGGCCCCGTGACGGTCAACGACGGCCAGGTCACCACCTTCTTCGGCACCGCCGAGGACGCACTCACCTACTGACCACTCGCGTGCCCTGGGCAGGCCGACGAGGTCTGCCTCACCACGTGGGACACGCGCTCCATGTGTGAGCGCGATCGTCCGCGCCAGGTCCGGTCCGGCCGGTCGCGCTCCCCTCCGCTTGAGCCACCTCGGCCGACGCCCCCGCCGCCGCCTCGACCGTCAGGTCCAACACTCGCGCGATGGTGCACCCCCGGTAGGCCCCCTCCAGCGTGTCGGGGTTGTAGCGGGAGCCGCCGCGCTGTGGGCAGGGCGCGTACGTGTTCGGCAGGAACAGCGGTTCCACGCTCACGAAGCCCTCGCCCTGGCAGGTCTCGCAGCGCCCGCCCGCCACATTGAAGAAGAACCGCCCGGCGCCACAACCGCGCTCGCACGCCCCGTCCGCGCCCGAACACCCGCGCGCACGACGTCGAAGAGACCGGTGTACGTCGCCAGGTTCGAGCGCCGGGTGCGGCCGATGGGCTTCTGGTCGACCGACACCAGCCGTCCCACGCCCGCCAGGTCCTCGCTGAACTCACCGATGAGCGTGGACTTCCCGGATCCGGACACCCCGGTGACCTCGGTGACCTCGGTGACCTGGTGAACACGCCCAGCGGGAATTCGGCCGTGACTTCGCGCAGGTTGTGCCGGGTCACCGGTCCGACACTCAACTGTCCGTTCCAGTTCGTGCGGGCATGTGTGGGTATGTCGCGGTCGGATCCTTGCCCTACGGGTTGGGGAGTCGCGTCGCGGAGCGGGCCAGGCGGATGAGGCCGGCTCGTATCCGTTGTTCACCGAGTTCCGGTAGGAGTGCGGCTACGTGTTCGGCGGCGAGGGCGGCGAGCAGGGCGTGGGCGGTGTGCTCGGGGTCGGGTGTGCCCTGCAGCAGGATCGCCGTGTGGCGGCGCCAGAACCGGTAGGCGCCGATCCGGTACCGGGCCCCGACGGCAGCGGTCTCCGAGGTGCGGATGAGCGTCAGGTTTTCCAGCAGGTAGTCGAAATAGGCGTCGACGAAGGCGCCGAGTCGTTCGGTGGCGGCGGCCCCGGGGCCGAGCGGTGGCGGTCCGAACAGGATCGCCTCCTGGAGTACGCGCTCCCGGGCGTCCAGGAGTGCGGCGGCCAGCCCGGACTTGTCGCCGAAGCGGCGGTACAGGGTGCCCTTGCCGACGCCCGCAGCTTCGGCCACCTGATCCATGGAGACCGCTTCCACCCCGTGCTCGGCGAACAGCCGAGCGGCAGCTTCCAGCACGGCGGCACGGTTACGTGCCGAGCGCGCCTGCTCCTTCGGGGGCGGGGTGCGCAGGAGCTCCAGCAGCATTGCAGAATCGGACTGCAGTCCGTTATTGTCGTGAGCCACAACCGGACTATAGTCCGATCCTTGAAAGGTAGTGGCATGACGGCACTCATCACACGAGACGACCTGCGGACGGCGATCGATGCCGGCACCGTGACCGTCGTCGACACGCTGGGCGGCGAGTACTACGCCAAGCAGCACCTGCCCGGCGCGCTCACGCTGGTCCTGGCCGACATCGACGCCCGGGCATCCGCCCTTCTCCCCGACCGCGACGCCGCGATCGTCACCTACTGTTCCAACCCGGCGTGCCCCAACAGTGGACAGGTCGCCGACCGGCTCACCGCTCTCGGCTACACCGACGTCCGCAAGTACCGCGAAGGCATCCAGGACTGGGTGGAGGCGGACCTCCCCACCGAATCCGCCTGACCTCCTTCCGGGGGAGGGCGAAGCGAAGAGCCCTGCCCTCCCCTGGCAGTAGGCCCTCACCGGCTGACTACTGACGGGCGCGGAGGCGGCGCAGCATGCGGGGGTCCTCGAAACCGACGGAGCGGGCGGCCGCGTCGATGGTCGCGCCGTGGGCGATGAAGTGCTGGGCGCGTTCGAGGCGGAGGGTCTGTTGGTAGCGCAGCGGGGTGAGCCCGGTGGCGCGGCTGAAGAGGCGGGTGAGGGTACGTTCGCTCACGCCGACCGCTGAGGCCAGGGTGGGCAGGGGAAGCGGTTGGTCGAAGCGGGCGTCGATGAGGTCCTGGGCGCGATGCACGGTGTCGTCGAGGTGCGACCGGTACCGGAGCATCGCGCTGGACTGCGGTTCGTGGCCGTTCCGGCGGGCGTACACGACCATGTCCCGGGCCACCTGGGCGGCGACCGCCGGGCCGTGCCGTGTCGCGACCAGGTACAGGGCCAGATCGATGCCGCTGGCGATGCCCGCCGAGGTGATCACCCGGTCGTCGACGGTGAACAGGACGTCCCGGACGACCATCGCCCTGGGGTGGCGCAGGGCGAGTTCGTCCTGCACGTCGTGGTGGGTGGTGCAGTGGCGGCCGTCGAGCAGGCCGGCCCGGCCGAGCGCCTCGGCCCCGGCGCAGACGCTGGCCACCGTCCCGCCTCTGGCGTGGTGGTCCCGGAGGACCTGGAGGGAGGCGGCGCTTACGGCGGGGCCGTCGGCGAGGGTGCCTGTCCGCCAGCCGGGCACGACGACGAGATCCTCGGCGCCGAGTTCGGGCCAGTCGAGGCCGGCCACCAGCGGCAGCCCTTGGGCGGTGCGGACCTGTGGCTGTTCGGCGACGTAGGCGAGCGTGTAGGGGTGCCCGAAGTCGGCGGCCGTGGAGAAGACCTGCGCGGGACCGGCCAGGTCCAGCAAGTGGACCCCGGGCACCAGGAAGAAGACGATGTGGCTCACGATTCGGTCATCATGCCCGAAGCTCCGCGGTGGCCTCCAGCTGGTCGACGGTCGCGATGGTGGCGAAGCGTCCGGCGAGGGCGTACTCGGTGCGCCTGATGATCTCTTCGGCAGGCATCGTGCGGGAGTCGGCCAGCAGCTCGTCGATGCTCTGGTCGGCGGGCGCGTCGCGGTGCGGGATGGGATTGGTCGCGGTCGCGTCGATGACGAGGGTGACCTGGTAGCCGAGGTCGCCGGCGACTCGGGTGGTGGTCTCCACGCACTGCTCGGTGCGGATGCCACAGACGGTGAGCTCGCGGATACCGCGCTCGGTGAGGAGTTGCTGCAGGTTGGTGGTGGTGAAGGCGTTGTGCGAGGTCTTGTGGATCAGTGGCTCCCCATCCGCTCGCTCCAGTTCCTCCATCAGCCGAACATGGCCGAGGTCCGGGTCGAAGACATCGCCGGTGCCGGGCTCGGAGTGGAGTACCCACACCACCAGGTCCCCGGCCTGACGGGAGAGCCGGACCAGGCGGTTCACCTTGTCGGCGATCTTCAGGTCCGAGGTGGTTGCCCACAGCGGACCGGCCCGGAACGATTCCTGGACATCGATGACGATCAGTGCTCGGGTCATGCCCCAAGCCTGAGCCTCGGGGGCAGGGTGGCGACAGGCCGCATCGGGTCCGGCAGCGGACCGATCCGGTCATCAGCAGGTGGGGAGCATGAGCACCACAGCGAGGGCGCGAGTGACGTCAGGTCCGCCCGCGCGCTCCGGAACGGGGCGAACCGCCGTCGGCCCTTCACGGCACCCCTCCCCCGGCAGCAGGGTGGTCGGCGGCCCATCCGGGCAGGGCTTTGCCTCCGGGACCCCCGTAAGCCCGCGCCAGGTCGTCGCGGGTCTGTCGGGCGCCGGCCTGCGTGATCGGTGAAGCGGCGCCGCGGGCACCCGGCCCGTCCCGTCTTCGGAGACAGTGCGAGTCACCTCCACCGACGGAGCAACCGAGCGAGCGGAGACCGCGGCCGCGATCGTGGTCGTGGTCGTGACCGATGACGGCCCGGGCAATTGACCGGTCAATTGATTAATTGTACGGTCTAATGGCGGGGAGGCGACATGCCGAGCCCGCCAGTCCACTGAACGCATGGACCACACATGACCGTGCCGCTGTACGTACAGATCAGGCGAGAGATCGAAGCGAGGATCCGCGCCGGGGAGCTGCTTCCCGGCGCGCGACTGCCGACCGAGAAGGACCTCACCACCCAGTACGGCGTCAGCCGCGCCACGGCCCAACGCGTCCTCAACGACCTCGCAGAGGCAGGACTGGCGATCCGTCGGCGGCGCCACGGAACATTCGTCGCCGACGTGACGCGGCAGATCAACCTGCTCAACTTCGTCACCCCCTCGGTAGCCGCAAAGGGCACACCGGGCAGACACGAAGTCGTTTCCGCACGGATCGTCAGGGCCGCCGACGCCATCCTGAACCTCCCCGGTGCCGCCGCCGACACAGCCGTGGTGGAACTGGTCCGCCGCAAACTCGACGTGCGCGAGGAGCCACAGTCCGTCGAGCGGCACGTCGTTCTCTTCTCAGCCGCCCCCGACCTGCTGAACGAGAAACTCGAAAACCTCGTCACCCTCCCGTATCTGCAGCGCAGAGGCGTACCGATCGACGCGATCCGGCTCTACCTCGACCCGGTGACCCTCGGCGAACACGACGCCGCACTGCTGCACTGCGAGATCGGCACGCCCGCGCTGATGAGGCGCAGGGAGTTGCGTGTCGATGACGGAAGCACTGTCGAGGTGGTCACGACCCTCGTCCGTCCGGGAACCGCCGAGTTCTTCTTGGAGCTTCCGGTCCCGGCCATGTGAGCAGCGCGTGCCGTTTCCAGACAGAAAGGATCGCAGCCCATGAAGGTCATCGTCATCGGTGCCGGCGTGCTGGGCGTGAGTGTCGCGAGGCACCTTGCCGTCGCCGGCGAAGACGTCCTCCTGCTCGACCAGCGAGGACCCGGCACCGGCACGACCGCGACCACGTTCGCCTGGACCAACTCCAGCCGCAAGCCCGACCCTGACTACCACCGGCTGAACCTCGCGGGCATGGAGGAACACGCCAGGCTCGCCGGGCAACTGCGCGGCGCGCCGTCCTACTTCCCCAGCGGGGCACTGCAGTGGGCGGACGCCGCGAACGAGCAGCGGCTCGCCGCGAACGTGGAACGACTGCAGACCCTCGGCTACCCCGCGGAGTGGGTCACGGCCGACGAAGCGGCACGGATCGCCGGCGACCTCCGCATCCCGGCCACCGTCACGTCCATCGCGCACTTCCCCAGCGAGGGATACGTTCTGCCAGACCGCTTCGTCAAGAACCTGCTGACGGATGCCGAGCGGCATGGAGCCACGTGCACGATCGGCGAGGTCGAGGCCATCGACGACGGACCGGAGGGAGTGGCCGTCACCCTGGTCGGAGGCCGGGTGTGCACGGGCGATCGAGTCGTCCTGGCGGCAGGCCGCTGGACACAACGGCTCGCCGCACGGGCAGGGATCGACGTTCCCATGGTGACGGACATCGGTCGCGGAGCGCAGACCGTCGGCCTGCTCGGATACGCCCGGTCGCCCGTACTCGACCTGCGCTGCGTGATCCACACCCCCGGCCTCAACCTCCGCCCCGCGGCGGACGGGCACACAGTCCTGCAGGCGCTCGATCTGAACGCCGACGCCGATCCCGCCGACCCTCCGTCCGCGGACGGGGACATGGCGGGCACCCTCGCCCGACGCTTCTCCGCACTGCTGCCCGGCCCTCGCCGGGCACCGAAGATCGACCTGCGCATCGGCTTCCGGTCACTTCCTGCGGACGGCCACACCGTCGCCGGCTACGCCTCCGCGCGGTCCCGTGTCTACTGCCTCGTCTCGCACAGCGGGGTCACCCTGGCACCGGTGCTGGGACGCCTGGTCGCGGCCGAGATCACGACCGATCAGGAACAGGACCTCCTGGGGGCCTTCCGGCCCACACGGTTCACCGGTGTACGGCGTTCGGACATCGAGGTGGATCAACGCGCCACCGGTCTGGGCGAGCAGTAGCCGGCAGCCCTCCACACAGGATCCGGTCGCTGGATCAGTCCTGACCGGCGATCCGGTCGTTGGATCTGCCCTGACCGGCGCCGGAACCGGACGGCGAGGACGAGCGACGAGACGTCTTCGGTCTCCGGCGGCTGGTCTCCCTCCGGGGCTCCTCAAGGGCTTTCAGCCGGGGGCCGTGAACCCGCACCATCGCACCACCGCGACGGCGCGACCGCCGACGGCATCGCCACAGGCGTCCCCCGCACCGGTCTGGACGTCCCGGCCGAGGCTGGCCTAAGGTCAGCCCATGGCAAGCGCTTTCTATCATGAGCATGCCAGCAGACCTTCGTGTTACCCGCCACACTTCGACCTCTTCTCAAGCCAGCCATGCGCTCAGCCCGCCAACGGTCACACGAGGACCGTCGACGCGGCCCGCGCGGACAAGGGAGCGTCTCGTGCCGCACACCGAACCGCCGTTGTGGAGCCGTAAGTCGTTCCTTCGGGGCATGGCGGCCGTGGGAGCGGCACCACTGCTCCCGGCCGCGCTTCCGACAGCCGCGCGGGCCGCGGCGTCGGACCGGCGAGACTTCACGCTGGTGCGGGACGGCGCCGCGGTCGACGTGTTCGTGGACGCGGCCGACGACGCCGCCGTGATCCGCGCGGCCGGCGATCTTCTGGCGGATGTCGAACGGGTCAGCGGGGTGCGCCCCGAACTGCGGCACACCCTGCCGGAGCACGCCACGCGACTGGTCCTGGTGGGCACCATCGGCGCGAGTCCGGTCGTCGACCGGCTCGTCGCCGAGGGACGCCTGGACGTCTCCCGGGTGAAGGGCCGTTGGGAGGCCTCGGTGACCCAGGTGGTGGACCGTCCGGCACCAGGGGTGGATCGCGCCCTGGTCATCGCCGGCAGTGACAGGCGCGGCACGATCTACGGCATGTACGACATCTCGGAGCGCATCGGCGTCTCACCTTGGTACTGGTGGGCCGACGTGCCCGTCGTACGCCGCGACACCGTGACGGTCCCGGCGGGCATGTCCAAGCGCCCGGAGCCGTCCGTGCGCTACCGGGGCGTCTTCATCAACGACGAGCAGAACCTCACCACGTGGTCCCGCCGCACCCAGGAACAGGACAAGAACATCGGCCCCGAGACGTACGAGCGGATCTTCGAGCTGCTGCTGCGTCTCAGGGCCAACTACCTGTGGCCGGCCATGCACCCGTACTCCGACTTCTTCAACAAGCACCGGCAGAACCCCGAACTGGCCGACCGCTACGGCATCGTCGTCGGCTCCAGCCACCCCGAGGCACTGCTGCGCAACGGAGTCCACGAGTGGGCGCCCTGGGCGGAGGATCACCGCGGCACGGACGGCAGCCTGCCGCTCTACGACTACACGGTGAACCCCGATGCCATCTCCGGCTACTGGCGGGCGCGGGCCCAGCAGAACGCCACGTACGAGAGCAGCTGGACGCTCGGCATGCGCGGACTGCATGACAGCGCGCTGGAGACCCGGCACGCCACCACCGTCCCGGAGAAGGTCGCGGTGATGAACGACATCATCGCCGACCAGCGCCGGATCCTGGCCGAGGAGGTCGGCGTCGCGGCCCAGCCGCAGATCTTCATCCCGTACAAGGAGGTCCTGGATCTGTACAACGCGGGCGTCCAGGTTCCCGACGACGTCACGCTGATCTGGCCGGACGACAACCACGGCAACATGCGGCAACTGCCCACCGAGGCCGAGCGCCGCCGCCCGGGCGGCAACGGCATCTACTACCACCTCTCCTACTGGGGCCGCCCCAAGAGCTACCTCTGGCTGGACACCACCCAACCAGCCAAGGTCTGGCAGGAGTTGCGCCGGGTGTACGAGCACGGCGCCGACCGGATGTGGATCTTCAACGTCGGTGACCTCAAGTCGATCGAGACCGGGCTGTCCTTCTCCCTGGACATGGCCTGGGACGTGGATCGCTGGGGCGCGGACGAGGTCGAGGACTTCCTGGCCGAGTGGGCCGGGCGGCAGTTCGGGCGCCTCCACGGACGGGAGATCGCGGCGATCCGCACCGAGTACTACCGGCTCGCGGCCGAACTGCGCCCGGAGTTCGTCGCTCGCGGGCTGCTCTCCGTGGTTCACCACGGCGACGAGGCGGGAGGCCGGATGGGAGCCTACGACCGGCTGCTGGACCGGGTCCGGGCGCTGGGGGCCGAACTGCCCGAGACCTACCGGGACGCCTTCTTCGAACTCATCGAGTACCCGGTGCACGGCGCGTACCTGATGAATCTGAAGTACTACTGGGCGGACCGCAACGCGCTCGCCGTGCGTCAGGGGCGAGGGGCGGGGACCAACCGCTTCGCGGACCTGGCCGAGGCCGCCCACGCCGGCGAAGTGGCGATCACCAAGCGGTACAACACCGAGGTGGCGGGCGGAAAGTGGGACGGCATCGTCAACCCGTACCCGTCGCAGATACCGAAGGCACCGGGCCGCCCGAGCGTCACCAGGGTGGCCCGGCAGGACACTTCCGGGCTCGGGGTGGCGGCCGAGGGGAACGAGACCGGAGCGGACCGGGCGCTGTCCTTCTCGTCCTACACCCGGGACCGGCGCTTCGTGGACGTCTTCAACACCGGCTTCCTGGCGATGGGCTGGGGTGCCGAGACCAGCCATCCCTGGGTGCGGCTGAGCGAGGCGGGTGGCTCCTTCACCGAGCAGACCCGGGTGTGGGTGGAGATCGACTGGGCGCGCGTGCCCGAGGGCACACATGACGCCACGGTCACCGTCACCGGCGCCGGGCAGAGCGTCGAAGTGCCGTTGCGGGTACGCAACGACGGAGGGCGGGCGCGCCGCCGGGCCCGCGGCTTCGTCGAGGCCCACGGATACGTGTCGATCGACGCCGCGCACACCGACCGGCGGGTGGCGCGCGGCGGCTGCCACTGGCGGACCGTGCGAGGGCTCGGCCGCCGTACGGGCGCGGTGGAGGCGGTGCCGTCGACGGCGGTCCCGGTCACCGCGGACTTCACCACCGGTGCGGCGGAGTTGCGGTACCGGGTGCGCTTCGCCACCACCGGTACCTTCCCCGTCACCGTCTTCCGTCTGCCCTCCCTCGACGAGCGTGGTCACCGCCGACTGGCCCTGGCCCTCGACGACCAGCCGGTCACCGTCCTGTCGGGCCAGGCGATCGCCACCGGCAACCGGGGCGACGCATGGGCCCGCAACGTGGAGGACGGCATGGAGAAACTGACCGCCACGGTGACCGTCACCGAGCCCGGCGTACACGTCCTGCGGGTGTTCATGGCCGACCCCGGGATCGCCGTGGACCAGATCGTCATCGACACCGGCGGCCTGCCCATCACCTACCTCGCACCGCCGGAGAGTTATCACCCTGTGTTCAATCCCGATCCGGTGTCCGTGGAGGGCCTGGACCTGCCGGGCCGGTAGAGCCGCGGGCGACCGGCAAAGGCCGGTCGCCCGCTCCATGACCGCCCGCTTCGAGCCGGTATCAAGCCGGTGTCGAGCCGGTGTCGAGCCGGTGTCGAGCCGGTGTCGAGCCCTTCGGATCGATGAGCACCCCCTGCCCGTCGTCGTCGACAGCCCCCTCCCTCTCCCGGACCGCGTCAGCCGGTCCGGGAGAGGCGGTCGCTTCCCCCAGCGCTACGGGGTTCGCCGCATGCGACGGACGTATCACCATGACACCGTCAGCGGGCGAGGATGTCCGTGACCGACTCGGTCACGTGGACCCGGTGTGCGTACGAGCGTGCGACGACATCCTGCGGTCCCCGTCCGGCGCCGGGTCGGCCGGTCCGGGCAGCCCGTCGGGACCGGCCACTGGGACCGGGCGTCCGACGTCGGACTCGGTGCTCTCGCCGAGGAAGCCGCCCGACTGGTGCTGCCACAGCTTGGCGTAGGCACCGTTCGCCGTGAGCAGCTCCGTGTGGGAGCCCTGCTCGACGACGCTTCCGCGGTCGAGGACGACGAGACGGTCCATGCCGGCGACGGTGCTCAGGCGGTGGGCGACCACGAGGGCCGTACGTCCGTCCATCAACCGCCACAGGGCGTCCTGGACGAGGAGTTCACTCTCCGAGTCCAGCGCGCTGGTGGCCTCGTCGAGCAGCAGGATCGGGGCGTCGCGCAGGATGGCCCTGGCGAGGGCGACGCGCTGGCGCTGGCCGCCCGAGAGTTTCACTCCCCGCTCCCCCACCAGAGTGCCGAAGCCGTCGGGGAGTTGGCCGGCGAACTCCATGACGTGCGCGGCCGCGGCCGCGGCGTGGATCTCCGCGTCGGTGGCGCCGGGACGGGCGAAAGCGATGTTGTCCCGCAGGCTGCGGTGGAACATGGCGGGTTCCTGCGGGACGTAGGCGATCAGTGAGCGCAGGTCCGTCTGGCGCAGTCGGCTGATGTCCTGCCCACCGATCAGGATGCGTCCTTCGTCGATGTCCGACATGCGCAGCAGGAGCCGGGTGAGTGTGGTCTTGCCGCCGCCGGACCGGCCGACGAGACCGATCCGTGCGCCTGCGGGCACGTCCAGGTCGAGTTTCTGGAAGATCGGCTTCGCTCCCGCGTGTGCGAAGGTCACCGCCTCGAAGCGGATGCCGGTGCCCTGCGGTGCGAGCGGTTCTGGTTCCGTCGGGTCGAGCACGGTGGGCGGATCCAGCAGCAGCTCGGTGAACTGCGCGGCCTCGGTCATCGAACTTTCCAGGCGCCGGTAGATCTGGTTGAACTCGAACATGATCTGGGTCGCGTTGGAGTAGTAGGTGAAAGCGACGACGACCTCCTCCACTCCCTGGCCCGGGCCGCCGAAGACGATGGCGACCAACAGACCCAGCACGTTGGTCAGCACGGACATGGGCGCGATCAGGACGTCGACGCGCAGATTGCCGTAGTCCCACGACCTCAGCGTCAGGCGCCGGGAATCCGCGACACGGCTGCGGTGTTCGTCGGCCTCCCGCTCCTCAGCCGCGAACGCCCGGATGGTCTCCATGTTCACGAGGCTGTCGGCTACGTGGCCGGAGACCCGGGCGATCGCCGCCTCACGGTCACTGACGAGCCGCTGCCGGCGACGGATCAGGGGTGTCGCGGCCACCACGGTCAGCACGATCATCACGAGAAGGCCGGCGACGAGCATCGGTTCGTAGCTCCACAGCACCACGGCACCGAACACCAGGGGGACGACACTGCCCACGATCCGGTAGGTCACCGTGTCGACGAAGTCCTCGAAGCGCTTACCGAAGCTCAGCACCCGTTTGGTCAGGGAGCCGGCGAAGTTGTCGTGGAAGAACGCCGCGTCCTTGGCGAGGAGTTCGTCCATGCCACTCACGTACAGGTGTTCCATGCCGAGGGCGTCCACGCGGTTCAGGCAGTGCTGCCCGACCCGCCACACGGCCTCGGCGACCAGCAGCGTCACGCCGAAGCCCAGCACGTACGGCAGCGCCGAGCTGAGGGTGAGACCGCTGTCGTCGGCGGCCTGACCTGCCAGTTTGGCGATCAGAAGGGGGGCGATGTAGCGGATGCCGATGTTACCCACGGCCGGCAGCAGCAGCGCGGGCAGGGCCAGCCGTCGTAGTCGCAGCAGTTCCCGGCCGTAGCGGCGCAAAGCCAGAACGACCGCGTTCCTGCCCGGCGTCGGCCCTCGCGTATCTGTTGTCTCCATCACACTCCCGGAGGTTCGGAAGTCGGAATTGTCCCGTCCGGGGAGGTTCTCAGTCCAAGCATTTAACGCAGATTGGCGAGAACCGGACACCGCCGCGTTCAGCGCACGCTGCGGACGCATCCAGTGGTGAGCGAGCGGTAGTTGGAGGAGCCATCGCCGAGATGGCTCCACCAGCGCTGGACCGGGCCCCGTCGAAGCATCCGGCGAGGCTTCGCCCTCTCAGCACTCTCACGCAGGCCTCAGGCCTCACCAGCCCGCCTCCCCTCCCCTCCTCGTGCCTTCGGTCGTTGTCTGTCTCGCCGTCCGCTGTCCGCCGCCGTCCGCTGTTGAAGACACAGGCGACACTGACGGCATGCATGTTCAACGGTTCCCGCCCCCGTCCGTCTACGGCCGTCTCCGCGTCGAGCGGAGCGACCTCGCCCCCGCCCGCTGGCTGGAACAACGCCCGCCCGGCAACGACGGCTTCGGCACGGTGGCGGGGGTGTGCGCACCCGGCTTCGAGGCGTACGCGCGGATCCTTCACCCGGCCCGGCTCGGCGCGGACCCGGTGCGGTGGGACCGAGTGGCCGCCCTGTACGGACACTCGGTATCCGCGGTGACACGCTGGCCCGACCTGATCGGCGCCCAGGACCCCTTCCTCTACCGCAACGACGACACCCCCGCCGTCCCCGATGTCTGGGACGAGCACCCACATGAGGGCCCCACCCCCGCCGATGTCGCCCGCACTCTGATCTCCGTGCTGTCCCGGCACACCCGCACCCCCGAGCAATGCTGGTACGGACTGTGGGAGGGATACGGCCACCACGACTGGGACGGCATCCCTGTCTTCCGCACTCCCGAACGAGACGAGATCCTGCTCGCCGGCCCTCTCGACCAAGCCGACTCCCCCGCTCGAAACAACGACGAGGTGTCCGCCGAGATCCCCGACCTGTGGTGGCCCCAGGATCGCGCCTGGTGCGTGGGCGGCGACGTCGACCTGGTGAGCACGTACGTCGGCGGATCAGCGGCCTGCGTCGCGGACCTCCTCGCGACCCCGAGCCTGGAGGCCTGTTCAGTCACCGAAACCACGACGGTCAACTGATACGGGACAGCCCCCGGAACCGGGCAACGGGCAGCCGTGCCGGGTGGTCGGTGCGCGTGGCCGGCTGCGGGTGATGTCCCTCCCTGCTTGGTGTGGTCGAGGTGGCAATCGTGTTGGGACCCAGGCCGTCGGACATGGCTATCGGCTATCGGTCATCGGCTAGAGCGGGGGATCCTCGTCGTCCTCTGGGAAAGGCTCGACGTGCTTCGGCGGTTGGCGGAACAGTGCCATGGCGTCATCGATACGCCCGCCCGTCATGAGGTGTGCGGCGAGGGCGTTCCGGTTGGCCGGCGCGGCCGGGGCCAGGATCGCGACGGCCTGTTCCGGGCGTCCGGCGTCCGAAAGGAGGTCCGCGAGGTTCTGCGCCTCGTACCAGCCGGCCGATTCCGGGCGCGCCCGGGCTTCCTCGATCGCCTGCTCCCGGCGACCGCAGGCAACCAGGAGCTCAGTCCGCAGTCGGAAGAACTCGAACTCCTCAGCACCACATCGAGCCATACGCTCATCCAGGTACGCCAAGCCGTCCTCGGCACGGCCTTGGTCGGCATACAGCGTGCACAGCGCGTCAGCGACCCAGTCATCAGCGCCGTCGACCACGCTTGGCGAAGAACGCAGCAGGTCGATCGCCTCGTCACCCCGATCATGCCGGGCCAGGAGCCGCGCGAGCATCACCACCGTATTCGGCGACCGGTCCGGAGCGAACGTCCTGTAGACGTCAATCGCGCCCGCCACGTCCCCGCGTTGCTCCAAGTACTCCGCGAGACAACGGACGGCATCACCGAGAGGCTCGGTCGCCGCGTACTCCCGCAGTTCCTCGATCCGGCCGCGGCGAGCCAACAGATCGGCCAGCTGGTCACGGCCGTTGACCGACGTGACCTCCCGTGTCCGCAGCAGCTCGATCGCCTCGTCGACCCGCCCCTGCCGCTCACGCACGGTGGCCAGCAGCTCAATGGCGTTGCTGGGGCTGGTATTCCGGCCACCGAAGTCCGGCCAGGCACTCTGATGTCCTGCCTCGACCCGGACGGCCAACAGCGCCGCGACCTCCTCGTCCCGTCCCAGACCAGCGCACACCTCGACCAGCGCATCGGCGAGGGATGAGTGCTCCAGGTAGGGCAGGAGCAGGTCGAGCGCCTCATCTCCCCGGCCGTGCCGGGCAAGCAGCAGCGCGAAGCATTTGAACGCCGGCTGCCAGTCGGCCCGCATGTTCGAGCGGAAGACTGCGATCGCCTCGTCCACCCGCCCCAGCCCTTCGAGCAACTCGGCCACACTGTGGGCCGCCTTCCACCAGCCCGTGGCAAGGTACGGGGCGAGCACGTCCAGAGCTTCCTCCCGCCGGTCCCGGTCGACGAGGAACCGCACCCACCCCTGCGCACAGAACCAGTCGCCGCCACGCGCCTGCTGTTCGACTTCACCGAGATGGCCATGATCGATGAGCCAGGAGACCAGGTGGGGAGGGATCCATCCGTCGTACGTACGGGCGCGGCGGTCAAGTTCAGCAGCGTTCACGAGGACGCAGCCTATTGGGGCCTGTCCGGGGGTCATGCCGGACAGGCCCCTGGGTCCCCGTGGGTGCTACTGGGTCCCAGGAGGGCTCAGTGCTTGAGCGTGAAGGCGAAGTCGCTGGAGAGCTTGCCGCTCAGCCGGACTGCCGAAACAAGTTTCCCCTCCACCATCAGTCTCTCGACCTCGGCCCGTGAAAGGCCGCACCCTTCAGCGACCAGTCGAACCGGTCGGACTGGGATCCGCGCCGCGAAGCGGACCAGGACGTCGATCACCTCGCGGTCCAGGTGATCCGACCCGCCGGTGTCGAGGTGCCAGGCGTTGTCCCAGTCGAGGGCGATGCGATTACGGCGCCGCACGACCGGATCCTGGAGCAACTCGGCTGTCAGGCCGAGGTCGTTGTCATGCAGCCGGTCCAGCAGCTCAGGTCGTACGGAGCGCACATGCACTCGCTCCAGGACCGTGAGCTTCGCGGTCTCCCCGCAAGCGGTACAGAGCACGAGGAGCCAGGCGTCGATGAGCTTGTGGTTGGCGTTGACCCGGAATTTGCCGCTTGCCCGGAAGCGTCCGGACGCGCACACGTGGCAACGGCGGAGAACGAGTGGCAGGCAGGTGGGCGCGACCACCCAGTTGTTGAGCACAGAAGTACACCGGTTTCAGTGAGAAGTCCGCAGCAAGAAGCAGCGCGGCGCACATGCGCGACGCGCGACAAATCAGCACTCGGGAGGTCTCACACGGTGTACAACGGCACGTCCTTACCCAGACGACTCGGTTCGGCAGCACGGTAATGGCGCACAACAACGCTGCTCCACTGGTTTTCCAGCGCCTCACCGCCAAGACCCGAGGGCGAACGGCGTGGTGTCGAGCATGAGCTCGGCACGGGGCACCGTCAGGTTCACAGTCGGAGCCAGAATTCGATGGGACAGCATCAGGACCACCTTGATGAGACCTGCGATCCCTGCGGCGGTGTCCGGGTGCCCGATGTTCGACGTGGCCGACCCGATCCGAAAACCGATCCAGCACCGCTCGGCGGCCGGGCCGAACCCCGCCGCCGCGGCGGCCGGTTCGATCTGGTCGCCGAGCGCGATTCCGGTGCCGTCATCTCAAGGTAGTGGCGTCTGCGGCACTCAGCCCCACCGCGGCCCACGCCTGCGCGATGGCCCGCCGCCTGCCCCGGCGACGCCGGGCCGCCCGGCTTGATCAGCACCCGCGACAGCCCAGGCCCGTTCATGGACTACGGCCAGACCGGAACGCTCGTCGACGCGCGGCTGCCCCGAGCCGCTACCCAACCGCACCGAGTCGACCCACGTGAGCGGCCACATGCTGCCGCAAACTCATCGACTGATGCTGGAGTTGGGCGGTGACGGACGGCCGACAACCCGTTGAGAGGCCCGATCAGCCTCTACCCTCACGACCTTGGGCAAAACGCCAACAGCCCATGCGGACGGGCGAGTTGGATGTAGCTTCGTCGGCATGAGCAATGACATCCGCATAGACCGTGCCCCGTCCTCCGGGGGCGGCATCCAGATCACGGTCAGCCTCTCCCCCGCGGTTCTGGCGAAGCTCCAGACGGACGGCTCCTGGACCGAGTCCATCAGTGAAGGCCAGGTCACAGGCGACGGACCAGCCATCACTCAGATTGAGTTCAAGGTGCCGTAGGTCTCACAGCACCCGAGCGACGACGCAGGCCCGGCGACCGCCTCGTACTCGCCGCGCACCAGACGGCCGCCCGGAAAGCACCATGGCCGAACCGGAAACACCAGGTCGGCCACGAACCACCACTCCTGCCGCGATCATTCCGCTCCTACGGTCAGCAAGCGGAAGTGGGACGCTGCCCCGTCGGATATTCCATGTGCGGTCCGGTCGTCCCGCGTGATACTCCTCCCTGCCATGGGCGATCTTGTGACAGTGCGGCTGGTGCTTCATCCGATGACCGTCAGCGAGGCTGAGCGGGTGGTGGCGGGCGAGTTGGATGGTGACGGCCGATGGGCGCCCGGGTACCCCATGAAAGGCGATGTGTCCGCTGCCAGGCGCTTCCTTGACACCTGCGCGAACACCGATGATCCCCAGCCGTTCGGCAACTATGAGATCCGGCGCCGCGACGACGGTCAGTCGATCGGCGGCCTGGGCTTCCACGGACCTGCGGACGAGAACGGCAGCGTCACGATCGGCTACGGACTCATCCCGTCCGAGCGAGGCAAGGGTTACGCCTCCGAAGCCCTCCGCGCGCTGTTGCTGTTCGCGCGGGCACGCGGCGTCACCAGTGTGAAAGGCGACGCCGACCACGACAACGTCGCGTCCCAGCACGTGATGATGGCAGCCGGCATGCGGCCGACCGGACAAGACCAACGCGTCCGGTACTTCGAGACCGCCTGGAGCGACGCAACAACGACTGCTGACCCACACTCCTAACGGCGTTCCCTCCGTCAGGCCGACAGCGAGGCCGCAGAAGTCTGGTGACCGACACGGCGACGCTGATGCCGGAACTGTCACGGCCTCGGAGCCGGGGCAACCAGCAATCGGGTCCCCTTGCACCGGTAGGTTGGGTGCCATGGCACTGGCGCACGTAGTTCTCACTTCCGGCCGCTCGATCGAACTCTCGGACGTGCGACTGTCTTCGACATATGGCGGAATGTTGGAGGGGTATCCGTTCCGGCGCTGGAACGACCTGACGCTTGAGCGCCTGCTCAAGAGCACCGAGAAGGATCGTCCCTCAGTTCCGGTTCACCTGGTCGCGCCGGTCCGGGAGCTGCCGGACCTTCCTGCTGGTGGCTTCGGTCCCGTCGAACTGCTGCCTGCCGTAACGTGCGTTGGTTCGTTCACCTCTTATCCGATCGATCCGGAACGAGAGTCGGTGCTGTACTACTCCTCGCTGACGGTGGTGTGGTTCCAGGAAACTCCCGACATCCCGTCAGGTGAGGATGCCGATCACGCTCTCCGCAGCATCTGCTGGGACGACGCCGCGCGAGACTTCGAACATTGAGTAGGTCAGCTCCAGGACGTTCGGGCGACCGGTTCTCCTGATCTTCCTCGGCGTTGCGTCGCAGGCGGGAAAGGCATCCCTCATGCGCCCGGTCAGTGACGGCATGGCAGACGATGCGGTGCTCAAGCACTCGTCGATGACCTGTGGCTCGCACAGGCGGAGATCGACCCGGCGGCCAGGAGCAAGCCTCGCGAGGCTCTGCCTATCGATGTGCGTTCCGCCTGGTGCAGGCTGTCCGGGGCGAGATGGCCGACTCGTCTGCGCTGCGCGGGCGTCGGGTGGTTTGTGCACCATTGGTAACTCGTATCGAGTGCTCGTCCGAGACGAGGACGTCCCCGACGAGCCGGACGACTCCGAAGCCGGCAAGGACCTCCCTGGTCGGCACCGGAACCGCCCCGCCGACCGCCACACCGACTGCAGTCGGATCAATCATGTGCTTCCGATGATCCAGGCAGGTCAGAATGGTGCGATGGACCATCACTTCGTTGGCATACCAGAGTTGACCGGCGTTCCCCGTGTCGCGGTCGTCATCGACGTCATGCGCGCCTTCACCGTGGCTGCCTGGGCCTTTTCGCGTGGCGTCGAGAGGATCGTCCTGGCCGCAACGGAGAGTGAGGCACTTGCCTTGAAGGAGAGCCACTCGGGTTGGCTGGCCTTGAAGGACGGGGCTCCGGCGGCGGGCTTCGACGCGGTGAACTCACCTGGCTTGCTCAGGTCACGCGATTTCTCCGGCCGCACGCTGGTGCAGAAGACGACGGCAGGAACCGTGGGCGCGCTAGCCGTCGCGAACGCCCCGCTGGTCCTGTGCGCGAGCTTCGTGGTGGCCGGCCCGACCGCGCGGTTCCTGCAGACCGAGGATTCCGGCCCGGTGACGTTCGTTGTCACCGGCGAGGGAGGCAAGGCCGACGAGGACCTGGCCTGCGCTGAATACATCGGTCGATGTATGACCGGAGGCGATGTCGAGGCGGCCCCGTATCTCCACCGAGCGAGGCATTCCCGTGCCGCGGCCGATCTTGCGGGTGGGCTGCGGAGCGGATACCACCCGGACGATGTCGAACTCTGCCTGGAGATCGACAGGTTCCCCTTTGCGATGATGGCTCGCCAGGAAGAATCTCTGACGGTACTCCGTCCCGTTGCGGTGCCTGACATCCCGTCCACTATCCGCTGACCTTCCGGAACTTGGGCTTTCAGGTCTCACCATGTGCAGTGCGGGCACCGGCCCGGGCAGCGACAGCCGTTGACCCCATGTGCCGACCGAGCCCGCCCGGCCCGAGGCATCCGGTTTCGTTCGCCGGCCCTGTGTCGACGTACGGTCCTGGCTCCCCATCTGTGTGCAGAGAAACGTCCCCGATGGTCAGGCCGCTTCGTTCTCTTCCTCTACTGCCTTGAGACGGAGTTCCCAGGGGGAGATCAGGTCATTGCGCGGGTGAGGGCGCTTGTCAGGTCCGGATGGCTGAGGACGTCGGTGCTGTCGATGAACTGATCGACAGCACCGGTCATCGGTAGGGAACGGATGGCCGGATCGGTGATGCGGGTGCTCAGCGCCGCGGTGAAGCGTTCGGCGTGCAGGACCTGAAACGGCCTGCTGTGGTACGGCCGCGTTGCGGGGTCGACCGGGTCGGTGAGGCCGAGTTGGTTGTGTATGGCCGCGATGGCCTCGTAGGCGCGGGACAAGTGGTGCTCGCGGGTGTGCCAGTCGGTGGCAGCGAGGGCCGCGGTGAGGACCGGGGTGAGGACGGACGCCTGGGGAGTGCGGGCAAAGGCACTGCCGAGCCATTTGCTGTAGGGCGGATAGCGGCGCTCCATGAGCAGGCAGAGCCACATCAGATCACGTATCAGGCGGGCGGCGACGATGGCGGAACCAAGTTCGTCGCCCACTTCGCCACAGCGGCCGACGAAGGCTTCCTCTTGGGAGATGCGCTGCCACTGGCAGGCAAGTAGGTAGAGCCAGAGGTCGTGGGGGTACCAGTCGAGGTGAGCTCGGGCTGATACGAGTTGCCCGAGTCCGTCATGGAAGACGGCACCGCCAGTGACCTCGGCGAGTAGCTGGGTGGGGGTGGCCAGCCAGTCCGACAGGGCGACGTCCTTGCGCGGGTCGAAGCCCAGTTGCGAGGTGAACCAGGCGCCCAGGTCGGTGACTTCGACCCGGTGGTGGACTGGTCCGTCAGTTGTCTGCATGACCCCGATACCCACTTCATCATTCGGTGCAAAGTGCGTCGGGTAGCCGAGGAAGGTCTTCGGCAGGCGTTCGGAGAGCAGTGTCGTGATCCTCGCGCCGTGGCGGGTGACGTCCCCGGGGTGCAGAAAGATCTGCAGGCGGGGCCCCCATTCGTGGTCGGCGGAACGGGCGGTGTCGAAGCCGAGGACTTCCGAACCGCTGCCGAGGCGGGCGGCGGAGTGCGTAACCCTGGGGGCGGCCTTGTCCAGCAGAGGCCGTACGGCTTCGAGGTAGAAGCGGCGGGAGAGCTCCAGGCCGGGGATGAAGGACGGCGTGGTCATGCTGGGAGGGTGCCGGATCGGTGTGCGATGGGTCGAAGGCTTTTCCGTGCCCAGTCGGTCGCCGACACTGCCTGACCGAAATTGATCACGCCGAAACGTGCCACCGGACCACCGCGGCGTTGCCAGTTCTCATCGATATTCCTGAGCCCCAAGATCGTTAAGTGCTGGCCACCCGGATGGGAGCCGGGCATCACGTCAGGCCGCGGGCGGTGCTGTCGTCGCCGGGTGTGTCGGACAGGCTGATGCGGGCGGTGATGCGTTTTCCGACCGGCGCCAGTTCGATGTGCAGGTCCTCGGTCACGGCCTTGACGATCTCCAGGCCGTGCTGGCCGATCCTGTCCGGGTCGGAGGCTCGGGCCGTCGGAACGGTGGGGTCGCTGTCCCACACGACGACCTCCACGCTGTCGGTCATGAGGCGCAATTCCATCAGGACGGGGCCGGGGGCGTACTTGCGGGCGTTGGTGACCAGCTCGCTGACGACCAGCTGGGTGAGATCCCTCGCGCGTGCGGTCACGGGCAGGCGACGGTCGGTGTGGGCTTGGTCGAGGAAGGCCATGGCGTGGTGACGGGCGTCGGCGATGCAGCCGTCGTCTCCGCCCAGGGCATAGCCTGCGCGCATCAGGTGCTCATCCGGCTCGGTACAGCCGTCAGCGTCGGCATCGGACCCCACGTGTCTCGCCCTCATTCCCCGTACACGCGCACGCCAGTACCCGCCACACCGTCACCTATGCCACGGAGGTGTCGTTCGGCACAGCTGCCCAGGTGCGTCCGGCCCGGACGGTGGGGCAGAATCACCCGTGCATGCCTGCCCCGGGGCCAGCCTAAGCGCAGTCGAGGAGACGGTGACCGCCATCGAGAACGCGGACCGGCCAGGCCGGCTCTCCGTCGAACGCCGCGTGGTCGACGGCGTTCGGGTCGTGACCGTGTGGGGCGAGATCGACCACGACGTCAAGAGCGTCCTCAGTGAGGCCCTGCTGCCCGAGGACGGTGCGGTGCCGCCGCCGCGGATCGTGGTGGACCTCAGCGGTGTGACTTTCATGGACTCCAGCGGCATCAACGTCTTCGTCGCCGTCCACCGGCAGGTGAGCGGCGCGCGGGGCTGGCTGCGTATCGCCGCCGCGCAGGAGTCCGTGCTGCGGGTCCTGCAACTGGTCGGCGTCGACACGTTCATCCCGTGCCACCCCACCACCGAGCAGGCCCTCAGCCCCTGACCGCCCTGCCCGTGCCGGTCCGGGGCATCCTCCTGGCATGAGCGCCGACTACACGGCGGTGTCGCCCGGAGCCGGGCGACACCGCCGTGTAGTCGGCGGAACATCGTCGGCGCTCGCATCCGCGTCGCGGGCGCTCGGAGTCAGGGCTGCGCCGCGGGCGCGGACGTACCCAGCAGTGACTGCGTCGCCTCGTGCTGCGCGATGGTGAAGACGTCGCCGGTGCGGCCGGACTCCACGACGCGGCCCGCGTCCAGGACGGTGACGGTGTCCGTTCGGTCGGCGATGAGGAGCAGGTCGTGGCTGATGAGGATGAGGGTCGTGCCACGCCGCTCGCGCAGCTCGGCAAGAAGGTCCATGATCGCGTGGCCCGTGTCGGGGTCCAGCGCGGAGGTGATCTCGTCGCACATCAGCACCTCCGGCTCGGCGGCCAGCGCTCGCGCGATGGCGACGCGCTGGCGCTGTCCGCCGGACAGCTCGTGTGGGTAGCGGGCGGCGAAGTCGGGCGCCAGGCCGACCTGTTCGAGAAGGTCGGCCACTCGTTCGCCGACCTCCCTGGACGCGCAGCGTCGGTGCAACCGTAGCGGGCGGCCCACGGCGGCACCGACGGTGCGGCTCGGGTTCAGCGCGCCGAGCGGGTTCTGCGTGATGAGTTGCAGTCCGCGTCGCTGTTCGCGGGTGCGTCCGCGCAGGCCGGTGCTCAGGGCCGTCCCGGCCAGGTGGATCGTGCCGGAGGTGCTGCGCTGGAGTCCCGCGACGGTGCGGACCAGGGTGGTCTTCCCCGAACCGGAGACCCCGACGATGCCGACCGCGGAGCCGGGCGTGACGGTGAGGTCGACGCCGGTGAGGGCGGGCGATCCGCGGAACGCCACGTGCAGGTTCCGTACTTCGAGGGCCGACCTGCTCTCCGGGGCCGAAGGGGCAGCAACGGTCCGTATCGCGGGCGCGGGGTTCGGCACGGGCGCGGGGCTCGGCGTGGCGCTCGGCGCAGACGCGGGGCTCGGGGCAGGCACGAAGCTCGACGCGGACGCGGGGCTCGGCGCAGGCACGAAGCTCGACGCGGCGCTCGACGCAGACGCGAGACTCGACGCAGACGCGGGCCTCGGCGCAGACGCGGCGCTCGGCGCAGACTCAGGGCTCGGCGCAGGCGCGAAGCCCGACGCGGCCAGTCGCGTGCCGAGTTCCACGATGTCGTCCGCGAAGTGCTCGACCACGGCCGGGTCGTGGCAGGAGATGGCGATGGCGAGGTGGTGTTCGCGGGCGAGGTGGCGCAGCAACTCCGCTATCTCGTCCCGGAGTTCGGGGTGGAGGCCGGCGGTCGGCTCGTCCAGGAGGAGGACGTCGGGGCGGCGGGCCAGGGCGCGGGCGAGGGCGACGCGGCGCTGTTGTCCGCCGGAGAGGGTGCCGGGGCGGCGTGCGGCCAGGCGGCCGTCGTCCGGGAGGCGGACCTCCGCGAGGAGCGCGGTCACCGCTTCGGGGCCGCGGTCGACCGCGAGTTCACGGACCAGGCTTCGGACCCGCATCCGGGGGTTGAGGCCGGAGCCGGGGTCCTGGCCGACGTAGGCGAGGCGGGTGCCGCGCAGGGTGCGCAGTTCCCGGTCGGTGAGGGCGAAGACGTCATGCCCGAGGACGTCGACGTGGCCTCCGGCGCGGACGGTGCCGGGCGGCAGCAGGCCGGTCAGCGCGCGCAGCAGGGTGGTCTTGCCCGCGCCCGACGGGCCGGTGAGGGCGACCAGTCGGCCGGGGTGGACGGTCAGGGACGCGTCCCGCAGCAGGTGTCGGCCGTCGGGTGTCGCCACGGTGAGGTCCGTGACACGGATCGCGGGGGTGTCGCTCGGAGGGCCTTCCGGTTTCGCGTACCGGTCGCGGGTGTGGCTCACAGGACGGTCACCGCCTTCCGGCCGGTCTGGGGGGCGAGGGTGGCGGCCGCGAGGTTGACGCTCAGGGCGAGCAGGCCGATGGCGATGCTGGGGGCGACGACGGACCAGGGGTTGAGGAGGAGGCCGGAGGAGTTCTCGCGGATCATCAACGCCCAGTCGGCTGCGGGTGGTTGAGGGCCTACCTGGAGGAAGCCGGCGGTGGCGACGAGGTAGACGGCGGCGACGAAGCGCAGCCCGAACAGGGCCAGCAGGGTGGCGCGCAGGTTGGGCAGGATCTCGCGGACGACGAGGTACCAGAGGCGTTCTCCGCCGGCGGCGGCTGCTTCGACGTATCCGGCCTCGGCGATGGGGGTCGCCGCGCTCGCCGCGAGCCGGACGGCGTACGGCACGCCCAGGACGACGGCGGCGGCGATGACCGCGAGGCGGCCGCCGTCGGGCCAGGACAGGGTGACGAGGAGGATGCCGAGCACGGCTGGAAGCAGCATCAGTACGTCGGCGGTGCGTTCCACGAGCCGTCCGACGAGGGGTCGTACGGCGCCGATCGCGCCCAGCACCGCGGCGGTGCCGGTGACGAGGACCGCGACGAGCAGGGAGGACAGCACGAGGTCGCGGCCGCCGGCCAGCAGTCGGCTGAGTACGTCGCGGCCGAGTTGGTCGCCGCCGAGGGCGGCGGCGGAGTCGGGGGTGGCGTAGGGCGCGGTCACCGGGGCGTCCACGGCGTTCGGGGCGATCCAGGGGCCGAGGAGGGCGAGGCCGATGAGGAGCAGGGCCGGGGCGATGCGCAGGGCTGCTTTGACAGTCATCGTCGGACTCCCGTCACCAGGTCCCGGACCAGGTCGGCCAGGAGCAGAACCCCGGTGATGACAGCGCCGGAGAGCGCCGTGACGCCGGCGATGACCGGGCTGTCGCGGTCACTGACCGCGGAGGCCAGCACGGAGCCGATGCCCGGGTAGTTGAAGATGGTCTCCACCACGACCGCGCCGCCCAGCAGCATGCCGGTGGAGGTGGCAAGGCCCGCGGCGATGGCGGGCAGGGCTCCCGGCAGCACATGGTGGGTGAGGACGCGGTGGGGCGGCAGTCCGTCGAGGACGGCCGTCTCCACATGCGGGGCGCGAGCCTCGTCGGCGAGAGCGGCACGCACGATCCGGATGTTCCAGCCGGCCTGCGGGAGGGTCAGGGCGAGGGCGGGCAGCACGAGCATGTCCCAGGAGGCGGGGGTTCCGTCGGCGTCGGCGAGGGTGACGGCGGGCAGCCAGCCGGTCCACAGGGACAGCACCAGGACCAGGGCGACGGCGACGACGAACTCGGGCAGTGCGAGGACCGCGGTCGCCGTGGCGGAGACAGCCCGGTCGAGCCGGCCGCCGGGGCGCAGCGCGGCCCAGCAGCCCAGGGTGAGGGACACGAGCGCGGTGAGCAGCAGGGCGATGCCGCCGAGGAGCAGGGTGTTGGGGAAGGCGGTGGAGAGCAGGTCGGTGACCTTCTCGCCGCGTGCGGAGGTGCCGAGGTCGCCGGTGGGCAGGCCCGTCATCCAGTCCCGGAAGCGTTCGAGCAGCGGACGGTCCAGGCCCAGCAGTGCGCGGCGCGCCGCGAGGTCGGCGGCGCTCTCACCGCGTTCGGAGGTGGCTGTGGCCGCGTCGCCGGGCAGCAGTTCGACGGTGCCGAAGACCAGCGCGAGGAGGAGCGCGAGCAGGGCGGCTCGTTTCAGCAGCACCATGCCGATGCGGCCCAGGACCAGGACAGGGGTGCGCGCCGACCGCCTGCCCGGGGTGACCCGGGAGGCGGCCGGCGCGGTGGTGTCGGGGGTCAACCGGCCAGCCACGCGCCTTCGAGCTGCACCCTTCCGTACCCGGGCAGTGTCGGCAGCCCGCGTACCTTGGCCCCGGCGAGGTCGATGCCGTCGGCCATGCCCCACAGCAGGTAGCCGGAGCGGTCGTACTCGATCTTCTGGAGGTCCTTCAGCAGCTGGGTGCGCCCGCTCGCGTCGGCGGAACCGATGGCCTTCTCGTACGCGGTGTCGAAGGCCTCGTCCTTCCAGCCCGCCTCGTTCTGGCCGCTGTCGGACACCATGGTCTTGCTGGCGAAGAAGACGACGGAGTCGTTGGTGCCCCAGTAGGTGGTGTAGAGGTCTCCCTTGAGCCAGGTCTTGTCCCAGAAGGTGGCCGATTCCTGCTTGACGACCTTGATCTTCACGCCTGCCTCGCGGACCTGGGTGGCGAAGAGGGTGGCCGACTCGGCGAGGCCGGAGATGTCCTCGGTGGTGTACAGCTCGTAGGTCTTGGAGGTGTCGAACTTCGCCTCCTTCAGCAGCGCCTTGGCCTTGGTGAGGTCGCGGGTGCGCTGCGGGAGGCTCTTGTCGTAGGCGGGGTCGCCGGTGCCGAGGACGTCGTTGGCGACGGTGCCGTAGCCGGAGAGGACCTGCTTGACCATGGCCTCGCGGTCCACGGCGAGGCGCAGTGCCTCGCGGACCTCGGGGTCGGCGAAGGGGCCGTCGGCGGTGCGCATGACGATGGGCATCGCCATGTCGTTGGGGCGGCGGACGGCCTGGATGTCCTTGCGGCTCTCCGCCGTACGGGCGGCGACGGCACCGACGTTGGAGGCGAGGTCGATCTGGCCCGCGAGCAGGGCGCTCGCCATGGCCTGCGGGCTCTCGAAGATCTTGACCTCGATGGCGTCGAGGTGGACCTCGCCGCCGTACCAGTCGTCGTTGCGGACCAGCCGGGCGTTGCCGCCGCGGAACCAGTCGAGTTTGAAGGGGCCCGTGCCGGGGGCCTTGGCTATGTCCTTGTCGGTGGTGCCCTTGGGGATGACGAAGGTGGTGAGGCGGATCAGCAGGGGCAGTTCGGCGTTGGCGTAGTCGGAGACGATGACGACGGTGTCGGTGCCCTCGGCGGTGATGTTCTTCTCCTGGATGCCGGGCAGGCGGGAGGCGCCCGAGGGGGTGGCGCGCAGCCGCTTCAGCGAGAAGACGACGTCCTCGGCGGTGACCGGCGTCCCGTCGTGGAACTTGGCGCCCTCGGCGAGGGTGAACCGCCAGGTCTTCTGGTCCTCGGAGGGCTTCCAGCTCGCGGCGAGGCGGGGCTCGGTGTTGGGCTCGGTGCCGGGGACGGTGAGGGTGTCGTAGAGCAGGCTGATGATGAGGTAGTCGCTCTCGTTGGCCTGACTGCCGTGCGGGTCGCGGGTGATGGCACCGGCCCGGCCGAGCGCTCCGACTCGCAGGGTGCCGCCCTTGCGGGGCTTGGCCGAGTCGCCGGTGGCGGACCCGGTGGGCTCTTCGTCACTGCCACCACAGGCGGTGAGCATGACGCCCGCGCCGATGGCGCCGCCGGTCCAGAGCAGTTGACGTCGCGTCAGGTCCACTTGTCCCTCGTTTTCCCACAGTTGACTTAGTTTGCT
The DNA here is from genome assembly GCF_041435215.1 of Streptomyces sp. NBC_01314. Lineage (NCBI taxonomy): Bacteria > Bacillati > Actinomycetota > Actinomycetes > Kitasatosporales > Streptomycetaceae > Streptomyces > Streptomyces sp. NBC_01314. The sequence goes on from NZ_CP108394.1 coordinate 935,470, forward strand.
TAGCCTTACCTATCCTATGTTTCGCCTGTGCGACAAGACCATCTGGGGTGTGATCTAGATCAACTTAGGTAAGCCTTTCCTATCTTCCTGTGATCTGGCTATGTTTCCGGAGGTCGACCGGAGCCGCACCCGAACACGCGGCCCACCTCGGGCGGCTTTCTTCGCCGTGCCCGCCGACCGTCCACAGCCCCACCCGTAGACCACTGCACCGCGCCCCGCACCCGCATTCCGCACTGGAACGGACGGACCCCCATGCCCACGGGTATCACCCCCGTACGCCCGCTCGCTCCCGACTCGGTGGCAGAGCTGACCACCGCCGCCCACACCCTCCTCGCCTCGTACGACGGCGACCCCACCCATCCGGGGCTGCTGGCCCAAGTCCCCGCGGTCGCAGCCTCCTTGAGCGACCCGATCCGCCACGCCTGCCGTCCCGTCGACACCGCCGACGGACTGTTCGTGCTCCGCGGCCTGCACGTCGACGACGAGGCCGTAGGCCCCACCCCTGGCCACTGGTCGACCGCCGGCGGTGCCGGAGCGGTGTACGACGTGATCCTGCTCCTGCTGTCGACGGTGATGGGCACACCCATCGCCTGGGAGGGGCAGCAGGAGGGCCGCTTCGTACACAACATCGTGCCGAGCCCCGGCCACGAGGAGGAGCAGACCGGCGCCAGCAGCAGCGTGCTGCTCAGTCCGCACACCGAGGACGCCTTCCATCCCGGTCGTGCCCATCTCCTGGTGCTGGGCTGCATGCGCAACCCCGACTCGGTCGCCACCACGGCCGCGGGCATCAGGAACGTCCGACTCTCCGACTCCGACGTGGAGTTGCTCAGCCGCCCGGTTCTGCCGATCCTCCCCGACGACGCCTACGAGGAAGCCCAGGCGTACCAGGGAGCCCCGCCGGCCGTGCCCACCCTGTGGGAGTCGGAGGAGGGCCTGACCCTGCGCTTCGACCCGGCGTACACCCCGCTGGACCGGGCTCCCGACGACCATCGCGCGGCCTACGCCCGCCTGGCGGACGAACTCGCCCGCGTCAGCGTGGCCGTGAGCCTCGACCCCGGTGAGGTGCTGGTCGTGGACAACGACCTGGTCGTCCACGGCCGGGTCCCCTTCAAGGCGCGCTACGACGGCGCGGACCGTTGGCTGAAACGTTCCTCCGTGCGGACGAAGGGCCGCCGGACACGGCCGCCCGCCGAGGAGTCGGAGCACGGCTACGGCCAGGCCGCCGTGGAGGCCCACGCATGACCGGCACCGACAACGCGGGAGGGAACACCATGGCGGCCGACGACACGACCCTGCGCATCCTCAGCACCAGCGACGTGGCCGGAATCGACATCACCCTGTCCGACGTCGTGTCCGTGGTGGAGCAGGCGTACCGCACTCTGGCCGAGGGCAGGTCGGACAACCCGCGCAAGCTCACCGTCAAACCGGAGGACGGCCACTCGGTGGCGTACGCGATGCTCGGCCGCGACGGGGCGCGCGGGGTCGTCGCGGTGAAGACGTCGTACAAGTACGGCCTGCACGAGGACCGCGACAAACAGCACTACTACACGACGCTGACGCTGTACGACGACGAGACCGGGCTGCCGGTCGCGATGCTGGACTGCGGCCGGGTGGGCGCACTGCGCACCCCGGCGGTCTCCGCGCTGCTGGCCCGCGAACTGGCCGCGCCCGGCGCCCGCAGCGCCCTGGTCATCGGCACCGGCACGCAGGGACGCCTCGCGCTGCCGTTCCTGCTGACCACGCTGCCGGACCTGGAGCGGCTGATGCTCTTCGGCACGCATCCCGACGGCATCCGGGCGGTGCGCGAGCAGCTGAACACGTACTTCCCCGACCGTGAGCTGGAGATCGTGACCGATCTGCGCGCGGCGGCGGGCGACGCGGACATCGTGCTGGCCACGGCCGGGCCCAACACCCCCGCCTCCGTGGACGCCGACTGGCTCAAGCCCGCCGCGCTGTCCGTCCTCATCGGCTACGGCATCGCGCCCTCGACCCTGCACCACGCCGACCGGGTGATCGCCACCAGCGCCGCGCAGATGCGGGTCACCGGCGTCGACATGGCCGACGGGAGCGGCGAACTGCGCGATGTGGACGCCGAGTTCCCCGAGGTGCTCGCCGGCCGCGCCGAGGGCCGCACGGATGCCGGGCAGCGCATCTTCGCGTACAACAGCGGGCTGGTCGTCACCGATATCGCCCTAGGGCACCGGTTCGCCCAACTGGCCCTCGACCAGGGGCTGGGCACGGCGGTGCCGCTGTGGAAGTGACGACGGCACTCGCCTCGCACACCACGCCCGAGGTGCGCTCCCTGCTGTGCGGCACACTGCTGCACGAGCTGAGCCACGGCCTCCAGGGCCCGTACCACGTGCTGTTCCCCGAACGCTTCGACGCCAACGCGACCGCCTTCCGGGAGGCGTTCGCCGAGGCCGGCGTGGACGGCCGGGTGTACTACGCGAAGAAGGCCAACAAGGCCGCCGTCTACGCGCAGCGGGCTGCCGTGGCCGGGCTGGGCGTGGACGTGGCGAGCCAGGGCGAGCTGCGCGAGGCGCTGGCCGCCGGGGTACGCGGCGACGACCTGGTGGTGACCGGCCCGGCCAAGGCTGACGACCTGCTGCGCGTCGCCGTGCTCCAGGGCGCGCTGATCGCGGTGGACGCGCTCGACGAACTGGACCGGACCCTGTTGCTCGCGGCCGGACTCGGCCGCACCGCACGGGTGTTGCTGCGCAGGCTGCCCCCGGAGCAGCCGCACAGCCGATTCGGTCTGGGCGACGCCGAGTGGGAGTCGGCCCTGCGGCGGTGCGCCGACGGCCCCGTCGACATGGAGGGCTTCAGCTTCCACCTCTCCGGCTACGACATACGTCAACGTACCGACCTGGCAGCCGAGTTGATCGGCCTGTGCACGCGGGCCCGCGCGCTCGGGCTGCGCGCCGACCGGATCAGCATCGGCGGCGGCTTCGCCGTGGACTACGTCGGCGCCGACGACTGGCGGCGGTTCGAGGAGAGCCGACGCCCCGAGCACTTCCACGCGGGGAAGTCCTTCGGGGGCTTCTACCCGTACCACTCCCCGGTCGCCGGCGCGGACGCCCTCCGTACGATCCTGGCGGCCACCCCCACCGGTTCGGGCGAGGGCAGCAGCCTCGCCGGGCTGCTGCGGGCGGCCGGTGTCACGCTGCTCGTCGAACCGGGCCGGGCCCTGCTGGACCAGGCCGGGTTCACGGTGTTCCGGATCCAGGGCGTCAAGGAGCGGGACGGGTACGCGGTCCTCACCGTCGACGGCAGCAGTCTCAGCCTGTCGGAGCAGTGGTTCGACAGCGAGTTCCTGCCGGACCCGGTGCTCGTGCCGACCGGGACAGGGCCGGTGGCGGACGCGGGCCCGTACCCGGCCTGCGTGGGGGCCGCGACCTGCCTGGAGTCGGACATGCTGACCTGGCGCAAGATCCCCTTCCCGGTGCGGCCGGCCGTCGGTGACCTGCTCGTGTACCTCAACACGGCGGGCTACCAGATGGACTCCAACGAGTCGCCGTTCCATGAGTTTCCGCTGCCGCCGAAGGTCGTCGTCGAGCCTGCGGGATCCCGTTTCCGCTGGCGCCTCGACCGCCACCCCCACTGAAGACCATTCCGAAGACCACAGGAGCCTTCATGGACGACCCCCTGTACCGGCCGCCCATCGTGCGGCAGGTCTCCGAACTCATCGGCGCCACCCCGCTGTTCGAGCTGGCCCGTACGGAGAGCGACACCCGGCTGCTGCTGAAGCTGGAGCAGTTCAACCCGACCGGCACGGCCAAGATACGGATGGCCCGGCAGATGGTCGTCGACGCCGAGGAACGTGGCCTGCTGCGCCCCGGCGGCCGGATCATCGAGTCGACCTCGGGCAACACCGGGCTCGGCCTGGCCGTCGTGGCCGCCGAACGCGGCTACACCTTCACCGCCGTCGTCGACCACCACGCGGCCGTCGACAAACTGCGCGCGATGAAGGCCCTCGGTGCGGAGCTGGTGTACGTCGCCGACGACGGGGACGAGGAACTGGCCACCGCCGCCCGCGAGGAGTTCGCGGAGAAAATGGCCGCCGAGTCCGACAACGCCTACTTCACCGAGCAGCACAACAACATGGCCAACGGGGTGGGCTACCACCCGGTGGCCAGGGAACTCCACGCCGCGTTGGACGGTCGTATCGACGTCCTCATCGGCGCGGTGGGCACCGGCGGCGGGCTGTTCGGGACCGGGGGCCCGCTGCGGGAGACCGTTCCCGGGGTACGGATCGTCGGCGTGGAGCCGAAGGGCTCGATCGCGTTCGGGCCGCCGGCGCACGACTACCACCAGTCGGGCACCGGAACGCCCGAGGGCGCGACGATCGGGGCGATGGTCGACTACTCGCTGCTGGACGAGGGCGTGAAGGTGGGCGACATCGAGGCGTTCGGCACCGCGCGGGCCGTAGCCCGGCGCACCGGGCTGCTCCTCGGCGGCTCGGCGGGCGGAGTCGTGTACGAGGCACTGACCCGGCTGTCCTCACTGCCGCCCGGCACCACTATGGTCGCGTTGATCAACGACGGCGGGGAGAAGTACATGGACACCGTCTTCGACGACGACTGGATGGCCGCCCGTGATCTTCTCTCCCCCCAAGTGGAGCGAGAGGTCGACGAGTTGCTGACCAAACTCCGCCGCACCGCAGCACCCGATTCCCCGCAGGAACAGAACTGATGCCACCCGCCTTCGCCCGCCTCCTCACGGACAGCCGTGCCCTGGCCACGCTCGCCGTCCCGCTCGCGCTCACCCAGCTCGCCCAGGTCGCGCTCACCACCACCGACACGATCATGATGGGCCTGCTCGGCACCGAGGCCCTGGCCGCCGGCGGCCTCGCCCTGGTCGTCTTCAACCAGCTGCGCACCATGGGTGTCGGCCTGGTCACCGCAGTCGGCAACCAGGTCGCCGCGGCGGACGCGCGCGCCGAGACGCGGGGCACGGAGACGAACGACGCCGATGCGCGCGCCGCCATTGAGGAGGTCCGGGACCTGGTTCGGGCCAGCCTGCTGCTGTCCACGCTCGCGGGTCTCGCGGGCGCGCTGCTGATGGTGGCGATCGGGCACGCCGTGGTGTTCCTCGGCCAGGACCCGGACGTCGTCGACGCGGCGAAGCCCGTGCTGTACGCGCTGGCGCCCGGACTGCTGCCGTGCCTGTGGTTCCAGGCGATCCGCCAGTTCACGGTCGGCATGCGCCGCCCGCAGGCTCTGCTGCGCATCACGATCGCCTCGATCGCTGTCAACGCGGGCCTCAACTGGGTCTTCATCCACGGCACTTGGGGTCTGCCGAAGCTGGGGCTGCCGGGCATCGGGCTCGCCACGACCTCGGTGTACGCGCTGTCGTTCCTGGCGCTGTACCTCTCCGCCCGACGCGACCCACGGTTGGCTCCGGTGCTGTCGCTGAGCATCTGGAAGACCCGCCCTGCCACTCTGCGCCGGCTCACCGGCCTGGGCGCGCCGATCGCCGCCACCTACGGCTCGGAGGCGGGCTTCTTCTCCGTCGTCGCCCTGCTGGTGGGCAGCTTCGGCACGGCGGCGCTGGCCGCGCACACCGCCGTCAACCAGCTCGTCTACATCGTCTTCCAGATCGCCGTCGGCCTCTCCCACGCCGCGTCCCTCGGCGTCAGCCGTGAACTCGCCCTCGGTGACACGGCGGCTGCCCGGCGGCTGAAGTCGACGGCACTGGCATGTGCCGCCGCGGTCATGGCGGCGGTGGCGCTGGTGTACGTCGTACTGCCGGGCCTGGTGCTGGCGCCGTTCTTCGAGGGCGAGAGCCGAGCGGCCACCGACCTCGCCACGAACCTCCTCCTGATCGCCGCGGTGATGCAGTTCTTCGACTGCGCCCAGAACATAGGCGTCGGCCTCCTGCGCGGCCTCGACGACACCAAGGGCGGCTTCCGCGTCACCCTGGTCGGCTACTGGCTCGTCGGCCTGCCCGCCGCCGCGCTCCTCGGCTTCGCCACAGGCTGGCACACCATCGGTATCTGGCTCGGCCTGCTCACCGGCCTCGCCACCACCGCACTGCTCCTGCTGCGCCGCTTCGACCGAGGCCTCCGGCTTCGGGGAGCCCCCACGGCGGTGGCGGCCTCCTGACAGCCGACGCCGGTCCTCATCACCGCGAGCGGGTCGGACGCCGGCCCCGGCTCGGACGGCACGATCCGGTCCACGAGCACCATGCGATCGATCGGCGCCCCTCGAAACGTCCGCGTCCTGAGCAGTGCGCTGGTGACCAGTCGCCCCAGGAAGCCAAAGCCACCCGTGATGACGATCCTCATGCGGTGCCTCCCTGTAGTCGAATCCGGGAGTGCAGCATGCCCACGGATACCTCCGGGAACCGGCGGACAGCCCTCGCCCCCGGCCGATTCCCCACGGGGTCGCGGCCGCGGACAGCGGCAGCGCCCCATGCGGTGCGAGCGAGTACGGGGCTCTCACATCGGCCCCTTCACCATGCCACAAGGTCGTCACACCGTGAACGCGTAGCCTGCACACGATGCATGATGCCCCCTCAGAAATTCTCTGAGCGGATCGATCCGCCACTCAGCATCGACGTCTTCCGCCTCTTCCACCTCTCCGCCCGAGCTCAGGCGGGCACTCGCTAAGGTGACTGCCTGGCAGTCACCTTCCTCTGGAATGAAGTTCAGGATGCACATCCTGGATGACCCGTCCGAGCTCTCGGCGCGCGCACAGGACCTGCTGCGCCGGACAGGCCGGCGCGAGTGCCCTTCTCGGTTCACTCTGCCGATAGAGCTTTGGCAGGTGCACAACCACGCGGGGAGACTCGTGCCCGCCCCCATGGAACTCATCATCCGATGCGAGGGATTCGAGCAGAGGTTCGGAGGTCTGCGCTATGAGGTACGAAGTACCCGGGTCGTGAACGAGGACCGGTACGAGGCCGTGCGCAGGTGGGAGTACGACCACCTCGGGGTGAGGACGCGAGCATGGCAGGACCCCGCAAGAGGGGGCTGGTACTTCGAATGGAGCGGCGAGCGGGTGTCGAAGCCGTGCCGGGACTTGATCCACACCGACGGCAGTGTGGGCACCGACATCGACGGCGGGAGTCCGTACCTCCCCATCGCGCCGTCCGTCCCGCATCTGATCGAATCACATGCCCTCACCGACATTGTCTCGACGTGGAAGCCCTGGCTCGTGGGCAGTCTCGGGGCCTCGGCCGTCACGCTCCTGGACGGCCTGGTGGAAGTGCCCGAAGCCTCTTGGGGTTCCTCGCGGTGGCGGCTGTCGGACACCGTTGCCGTCATGGACTACGTCACCTGGGATCGCAAGAACCCGCGCCGCTCGACGCTCGTCTGGTCTCGCGACGAAGCCGGTCACCGTCAGGTGCGGGCGGTCCTGGGCGGATGACGGCACGGGCCCACGATCAGGGCGACGCCGTGACCGGCGGTGGCACGACCCCGTAGAGGCGCCGATCCGGGATCAGGCGCCCACAGGGTGCTCCCTCGGCGGCGGGCGGGGGCGAGGACGGCTCGGACGTACCGTTTGCCCGCGCTCCGGCCCGGGGCTGTGACGGCACCTCTGTCAGGTCAGGACCGGAGACCTGGTCAACCCGCTGACGAGCTCACCGAATTCGACACGCTGCCGGGTGGTCAGGGCGGCGTAGAGCGGCGCCTGCAGCTCGGTGGTCAGTCGCTCGGCACGCTGCCATCGGGGAAGCAGGGCCGCGGCTGCGGGGCCGGGTTGTGTCCAGCCGTAGTGGGCTGCCTGCTCGCTGCCGAGGTTGACGACCATGGCCGCCTGGGCGGTCAGCCCACACAGGCGCACCGCGGCCAGGTGGCAGGCACCGCGGTGCTCTCGCAGCACATGTACGCGCTGCATCGCCGCACCGACCGGGTCCGCGTCGGGGCAGGGCTGTGCACGCCAGCCGGCGAACAAGGGCAGCGCGTCCGCGTCGGCGGCGTCGATCAGCTGCTGCGCCAGGCGGTTGAAGTGCTCCACGTCGACGTCGCCGGGAATGTGCGTACGTCCCCACTGCCGGATGGCCCGGGTGTAACAGGCGGCAGCGTCCTCTGCCGACATCACGGCCTGTCCCGCCGACCAGCCTGCGGATATCAGGCCGGGGCCGAGGAAGCCCTGGATCGCCTGGACCACGGGGACGGGCACCTCGCCGAGCACCCCGAACCGGCCACGGCAGTAGAAGCCGCGCCCCGGAGGGAAACCCGCGCGCAGACCAATGTCGCGGGTCGCTTCATCGGACATGAACTCGTCACCGAAGTCATGGATGGGCCGGGCCACGGCGTCGATGCAGTCGAGGATCTCCATGCGCCAAAGATCGCGCACCATGACTCGACAAGACAAGGGGAGGTTTTCTCCGGCGACCCTTTAGGTAATCTATCGATTCATGCTGGACATCCGCCGTCTGCACATGCTCAAGACCGTCGTCGCGCGCGGCTCCATCGCGGCAGCCGCCCAGTCACTGGCCCTTTCCGCCGGGGCCGTGTCCCAACAACTGTCCGCGCTGCGGCGCGAAGTCGGCGTCGATCTGCTGCGCCCCGACGGACGGACCGTGGCGTTGACCGAGGCGGGGCGGGTGCTCGTCGAACACGCCGACCGGATCTTCGGCGCCGTACAGGAGGCCGAGAACGCCGTCGCGGCGGTCAAAGGCACGGTCGGCGCCACTACCTCCCTGGCCGCGTTGCCGTCGACCGTCGCCCGCATCGTGGCCCCCGCACTGACCTCACTGGCCTCGCGACACCCGCAGCTCACCGTCACCTGCCTCGTCACCGACCAGGCGCAGCTACGGGAACTCGCACTCGGAACCGTCGATGTGGTGCTCGGACAGCGATATCTCCACCTGCCCGACAACACGCCCCGTGGCGTCGACGCCTACCGACTGCTCGACGATCCCCTGCTGGTCGTCACCGCGGCGGACCAAGGAGGCCAACGACCCATCGCGCTACGGGAACTGGCCACCCACAGCCTCGCCGTGCCACCCCCGGCCACGGACTGTGGACAGGCCATCCTGCACGCCTGCCACCAAGCCGGTTTCACACCTTCGACGCCCTACGTCACCACCGACATCGCGGCCCAGCTCACCCTGGCACGGGCCGGCCTCGCCACCGCGCTCATCCCCCGGATGGCCATCGACCCGGCCACCCCCGGAATCCACGCCTCGCTCATCGAGGACCACCCGATCCACCGCCTGTTGTTCGCCGCGACGCGTCACACCGACACCGCCAACCCCACGACCACCGCCGTCATCGCCGCACTGCGCACAGCCGCTCTGCACGGCACACCGGGCACATCCCCTTGATCTAGGACGCTCCGTCGAGCGGTCGCAGGAAGCGGCGTTCGTACCGCTTGATGCAACGCGTCCGGCGAGCCAGCTCGAAGGCCTCCTGGCATTCCGGATCAGACATGCTGTCCGTGCGGTACTGCTCGTACTCGGCGAGACCGGGGAAGGAAAAGAGAGCGTAGGCGATGTCGCTGTCACCCTCGCTCGGCAGGAAGTATCCGTGGTGCGTCCCGCCGAAACGGTTGACCAGCCCGATCCAGCGGCGGCCGTACTCCTCGAAGTCCGCCAGTTTGTCGGCGTCGATCTCGTACCTCAGATGAATAGTGATCATGCCTACATGATGCGGCGAGACGCCCAGGATCGAGGCGGCCGTCCTGAGCGAGGCTTCCGCCTCCGGTCCGGCGGCACTCGATACCCGGCGCCTGCGCCACAGCCAGAAGGAGTTCGCCCTCTCAGCCGAATCGCAGGATGCGTGGGGCGAAGGTCCCCTCGGGGCCGGCGGCACGGCCGACCGACCACACCGTCGCCGTGCCCGGCACCGGCGCCAGCCGCAGCATGGAGGAATCACCCTCCCCGGCCACCGCCGGTTCGCTGTACTCGGTGAATGACTGTCCGTTCCAGGCAAGGAAGTCGGGTCCTGGCACCAACGGTGGATTGCTGCCCGGCGGACCCCACTTCTCGGAACGGGCCACCGCGACCCAGGCCAGCTCGCCCGACGTGTCGGGCGCCAGAGAGCTGATCGAGCCGAAGTCGCTGGGTACGGTCACCCGGCTCCACTCCTGCCCGTCGAAGCGGACCAGCAGGGGCGGAATCGGTCGCCCCACCGGGCCGCCGACGAACCCGGCCGTGCCCCCCGCCCACACCTCCGTCGGGGAGACCGCCAGCACACTGCTCACGGCCGACCGCGGGAACCCGTCCACGATCGTCTGCTGCCACGTCTGCCCGTTCCAGTGCGACACGGCCGCGCCCGAGCCGGCGGCGCCCGCGGCCCAGACGTCGTCGGCCGCCAGGATGTGCAGGCCGTACACGGCTCCCGGCGGCACCGGCACGTCCCGCCAGCCGCGCCCGTCCCAGCGCAGCAATACCTGCGCGCCCTCCCGCGAACCGATCAGCCAGGTCTCACCACCACCGGCGACGGCCTTGCTCAGCACGACACCGCGCGGGGGCCGGCTCTCGGACCAGGCGTCGCCGTCGAAGCGGAGGAGGTGGGCGGCGCCCGCCGCGTCACGGCCGACCGCCCAGACCGCGGTCGGTGAGGTCGCGGCGACGGACAGCAGCTCTCCCTGCCAGCCGATCCCGGGCAGCGGCTGGCGTTGCCACGCGGATCCGTCCCAGCGCAGCACCAGCGGGAAGCCCGGCGCCTCGCGACCGACGGCGTCGGCACCCACCGCCCAAGCCCGGTCAGGCCCGAACGCCACGGCCTCGTTGAGCCCGGTCTGTGGGCGGACCTGGGCCGGGACCGGAACGTGTTGCCAGGACAGGGTGTCCGCCGCCGCCGAGGTCATGATGGTGAGGATGGTCAATGCGGCAGCGAGCGCCGCGACGAGAAGTCTGCGTGCCATGGTCAGCCTCCCAGCCGCTCGCTCATCAGGTTCGGTTTCGAGCCGTAGATCTCGACGGTCCCGAAGGACATCAGCGCGGAGCCGGCCTTCGCCAGTGCGCGCGGTTTGACGTCGATCGCGTTCGTGCGCTCGGGGCCGTAGGAGAAGGTGGTGCGCGAGCCGTCCACCCGTGCGTACTTCGACTGGAACGCGCGGTCGCTGCGCACGGGCAGCCACAGCGCGCCATCGTGGCCGCGCACCATGGCCTCGGTGTCGGTGTCGCCCAGCGGTGGGTGGGCGGTGCGCCAGGCGTGCCCGTTGCCGGTCATCACGTAGGTGCGGGCCACGCCTTCGGTGTACTGACTGCCGCCGATCGTGACCCGGCCGGACGGTTCGAGAAGGATGGTGTGCACGTTGCTGTTCGGTGGCAGCGGCACCTTCGCCTCCCGCCACGCCGTGCCGTTCCAGCGCAGGACGGTGCCCCCCGTGCTGGTGTCGGCCCAGGCCCAGGCGTCGGTGGCACTGCGCGCGGTGATCCCCATCAGGAACAGCACACCGTCCGGGGTGGACTGTGCGGTCCAGCCGGAGCCGTCGTAGTGCAACACCTTCAGCCCGGTCTCGTCCTCCCCTACCACCCACGCGGCACCCGGTACCGCGGTGAAGTCCTGGTAGGTCCACAGGGTCTGCGGCAGCGGGACGGCACTCCACCCTTGCGCCGACCGGCGCAGGATCTCCCCCGCCCCCTCGCGGATGTGGAGGATCCACACCTCGTTGCCGACGAACTGCACCTTGCCGAGCCGGCCCGGCTCGTCGGCGCCGGGGAACGTGGTGTCCCGGCTCCACGCCGTGCCGTTCCACCGGTACAGCGTCGGCCGCATTCCATCGGTGGCGAGTTCGTACCCGGTCGCCCACGCCTCGCCCGGCCCGCGGGCGGCGAGATCGGACACGGTCACCGGCGGGGCCGCCGCCGGCACCGGCAGCGCCGACCAGCTCGGCGTCACAGCCGCGGCCGGCGACACCACCGCGGCACAGGCGATCACAAGGCAGACAATGACCGTACGGAGACCGTTCACGAGACCCCCCAGGACGCGAAGGTCGCACACGCTATTGGCGTTCACCCCCCGTGAACAGTCGGCATTCGGCCGAACACGATTCCCTCCGGAGGGTCACGCCGTTCGGGCCGCGGCTGAAACTCGGACCCGGGATGCTGGGCGAGCGCGTCCGGGGCACGGGACGCCGTCCGGTTCGTGAAGGACGCGCTGCGCGGCTCCCCGCCGGCGGTGTGCCACACGTCCGCTCCTGCGCAGCCGGTAGACGGTTGCTCCCACCCGAACCGGGTTGGTGTGGCTGTTCTGACCCGCCTCAAGGATCTGACGCCGGGCGATGAGAAGGTGCTGCGACGGGCGGGCAGTATCGCCAAGGCCACGCACGACCAGTGGGCGCCGGCCCGACGCTGCCAGTTGGCGCACATCCAGAAGTGGAAGCCGGAGTGCGCATCGGCATTTGCCGAAACCGATCCCGGCGGTCACCCGGACCGTGCGCGGCCACCGTCTCCGCGGTCACGCCTCCTGCAGAGCCGGAGCGGGCCGCTCCCCCGACCCCCGGACGATCAGGCGGGTGGGGACCGTGACGGTACGGGCGCGCGTGCGGTCACCGTCCAGGCGGGCCAGCGCGGTGGTCGCGGCAGTCCTGCCGATCTCCTCGGGGTCCTGGGCGACGACGCTCAGGGCGGGTTCGAGTGCCTCGGCGAGGGCCACGTCGTCGAAGGCGACGACAGCGACGTCCTTGCGGCCGGCGCGGGCGAGTTCGGTCACTATGCCCAGCGCGACGATGTTGTTGCCGGCGAACAGCGCGGTGGGAGGGTCGGTCAGGCCCAGGAGTTGGGACGTGGCCGTGGATGCGCCGTGCTGGTCGTGGGCGTTGGTGACCAGCGTGCGGTCGTAGGGGATCTCGGTCTCCTGCAGCGCCGAGCGGTAGCCCGCCAGACGTTCGCGGCGGGTGTAGAGCTTGGTGGGCAGGTCACCGATGAAGCCGATACGCCGGTGCCCGTGGGCGACCAGGTGCGCGACGCCGTCGTGGGCGCCCATGCGGTTGGTGCTGACCACGCTGTCCGTGGCCAGGCCCGATCCCGGGCGGTCGAGGAAGACGATGGGCAGGCCGGCGGCGCGGTGGGACTTGAGGTGGGAGTGGTCGGCGCCGACGGACGGCACGACCATCAGGATACTGATGCGGCGCGCGAGGAACTTGTCCGTCAGCGCGCGTTCGCGGTCGGGGTCGTCCGCGGAGGAGCCCATGAGCAGCGTCAGTCCGCGGTCGCGGACGGTGTCCTCGATGCTGCTGGCCACGGCTCCGAAGAAGGGGTTGCCGAGGTCGGGGATGACCAGGCCGACGGTGGTGTCGGGTCCGCCGACGCGGATGTTGCGGGCCATGAGGTTCGGCTGGAAACCGAGCTTGGCCACCGCGGCCATCACCTGTTCGCGGGTCTGGGCCGAGGCGGGTCCGTCCTCGTTGAGGACTCGGGAGACGGTTTTGGCGCTGACGCCCACTTCTCGGGCGACGTCGGCCAGGGTGGGGCGGCGGTTGGCTGCCATGGAGGAAACGGTCTCCTGTGCTCGTCACTCACAGGTTCCGGACACGGCCTGGGCCGGAACCTGTGAGTGCTTCAGTCGTACGTCAGTTGGCCTGGACTCCCGCGGCCTTGGCCGCCGCGGAATCCGCCACGACAGTATCTCCGGCCGCGTCGACGGTGAGCGCGCCGGTCATGATGGCGACGACCTCCGCCATGGAGTAGTCGGAGGGCTTGATCACGGCGGCGCGCCTGCCGAGGCGGTGGACGTGGATCCGGTCGGCGATCTCGAAGACGTGCGGCATGTTGTGGCTGATCAGGACGACCGGCATGCCCTTGTCGCGGACGCGGCGGATGAGGTCGAGGACCTGACCGGATTCCTTGACGCCGAGGGCGGCGGTGGGTTCGTCCATGACGACGACGCTGCGGGCCCAGGCGACGGAGCGGGCGACGGCGACGGCCTGCCGCTGTCCGCCGGAGAGGGTCTCGACCGACTGGGTCAGCGAGCGCAGGCCGATCTTCAGGTCGGCCATGTGCTCGGCGGCCTCCTCGCGCATGCGCTTCTTGTCGAGCATGCGGAAGACACTGCCGAGGACGCCGGGGCGGCGCAGTTCGCGTCCGAGGAACATGTTGGAGGCGATGTCCATGGAGGCGGCCACGGCGAGGTCCTGATAGACCGTCTCGATGCCGTGGGCGCGTGCGCTCTGCGGTCCGGAGAAGGTGATGGGCCGGCCGTCGAGGCGTATCTCGCCCTCGTCCGGGGTCACCGCGCCGGTGAGGGCCTTGATCAGGCTGGTCTTGCCGGCGCCGTTGTCACCGATGACGGCGAGGACCTCGCCGGGCAGCAGGTCGAAGTCGGCGCCGTCGATGGCGGTGACCTGGCCGTAGCGCTTGACCAGACCGCGGGCCTGCAGCACGGGCGTGGGAGTGGAGGTGGCGGTCATCGGGCCTTCTTCCGGGAGAGCTGGTCGACGGTCACCGCGAGGATCACCAGGACACCGGTGATCAGGGTCTGGTAGATGGAGGCGACGCCCATCAGCTGCAGACCGTTGCGGAAGACACCGACGATGAGGACGCCGATGAAGGTGCCCAGGACCGAACCGCGGCCGCCGAAGAGGCTGGTGCCGCCGAGAACCACGGCGGTGATGCTGTCGAGGTTGTCCGTCTGCCCGGCCTGCGGGTCGCCGACCCCGGTGCGGGAGATGAGCAGCACGGCGGCGATGCCGTAGAGGAGGCCGGCCACGGTGTAGACGCCGATGGTCAGGCGGGAGGTGCGGATGCCGTTCAGGCGCGCCGCCTCCGGGCTGTTGCCCAGCGCGTAGACGTGTCGGCCCCAGCCGGTGCTGCTCAGCGCGTAGGCGAGGAGAAGGAACAGGGCGATGGTGACCAGGGAGCCGTACGTGATGTCGGTCTTGCCGAGGGGGAAGGTCTGCCCGAGGGCCGTCAGGGGGCCGGGCAGGTTGGTGACCGTCTGTTCCTCGGAATAGATGTGGGTCAGGGCGAACGCCACGTTGAGCATGCCGAGGGTGACGATGAACGGCGGCAGCGGGATCTTCTGCACGAGCAGCCCGTTGAGCAGCCCGAAGCCGCCGCAGACGACCAGGCCCAGGGTGATGGCGGCGAGCGGGGGAAGGGAGCCCTCGGCGGCCATCTTGGCGATCACGATGCTGCCGAACGCCATCACGGCTCCGCACGACAGGTCGATGCCCGCCGTGAGGATGATCAGGGTCTGTCCGATGGCGAGGGTGCCGACGACCATGACCTGCTGCACGATCAGCGAGAAGTTGCCGCCCGTGAGGAACTGGTCGGTCGAGAGGGAGAAGAAGGCGCAGGCCAACAGGAGGGCGACCAGGGGGCCGGTGGTCGGTGCCGTGAGCAGTCGGCGGGCCGTGGTCGGTGCTTTGAGCTCGGCGTACGGCGAGGACGTGCCCGGGGGTGTGGTCGTGGCTGTCATGCGAAGTCCTTGTCGGAAGACAGAAGTCGTTGCCCGCCCTGGTCGGAGGACAAGAGGACAAGCGGGCGGCCGTCCCCCGGTCAGGAAGGAAGGGACGGCCGCCCCGCTCAAGGGAGAGGCGGAGTCGTACGGACCTCAGGGGCGACTCAGCCCCAGCAGTTCTCCAGGCCGTAGCCGGTGTCCTTGGACGTGATCCCGTCCTGGGCCTTGTCGGTGATCAGGGTGACGCCCGTGTCGGTGTAACCGGACGCCTTCTTGCCGTCCTTGGCGTACGTCACCACGGCCTTGACGCCCTCGGAGGCCATCTTCAGCGGGTACTGCTGCGAGGTGGCGGCGATCTTGCCGTCCTTGACCGCCTGGGTCCCGGTGCAGCCGCCGTCGACGGAGACGATCAGGACGTCCTTCTCCCGGCCCTTGGCCTTGAGCGCGGTGTACGCGCCCAGCGCGGCCGGCTCGTTGATCGTGTAGACGACGTTGATGTCCGGCTCCTTCTGGAGACAGTTCTCCATCGCCGTCTGCCCCTTGGCCTGGTCGCCGCCGGTGTCCTGGGCGCAGGCGACGTCCTTCTCGGTGGCGCCGAAGCCCTTGAGGAAGCCGTTGTGCCGCTGGACGCCGACGGAGACACCCGGTGCGAGGTCAAGGGCGGCTATCTTCGCGGTCTTGCCCTTCATGGCGGCCTTGGCGTACTCGCCGATCAGCTCGCCGGCCTTGAGGTTGTCGGTGGCGAAGAGGGCGTCGACCGCGCTCTCCGGTTCGGTCGGGGTGTCCAGGGCGATGACCAGGACGCCCTTGGCCTTGGCCTTCTCGATCGCGGGCACGATGGCCTTGGAGTCGCTCGGGGTGATCAGGATGCCCTTCACGCCGGCGGCCACCATGTTCTCGATGGCCGTGACCTGACCGGCGTTGTCGCCGTCGAACTTGCCGGCCGCCGTCATCAGCTTGACGCCCTCGGCCTCCGCGGCCTTCTCGGCGCCCTCCTTCATCTTCACGAAGAACGGGTTGGTGTCGGTCTTGGTGATCAGACCGACCTTGACCTCGCCCGAATCAGAGCCGGAGCCGGTGGACGTCGATCCGGAGCCGGACCCGCAGGCCGTCAGGGCGAGGGCCGCGACGCCCGTGACAGCGGCGGTTCTGAGGAGGGAGGAGGACAGGCGAGTGGTGCGAGACATGATCGACTCCTGTGGGATAGCGGGCGGCACGGGGTCGGGTACTGAGCATGCCGTCCGGGGTGTCATCGTTGACTTATGTCATCGTTGACACCGCCTGGCGAGGATGATGGACTCCGTTTCCCGGAAACGTCAATGCCCCGCGCTCGTCACAAATCGGCAACGCCCCGGCGTCACCCGCCGGCAGCCACGCCCCGACGCGTCCGGCCTGCCCGTCCGTTCGTCAGAGAAGAGCAGCCATGAGCCCGCGTCAGATCACCGTCCTGGGAGAGTGCGTCGCGGACGCCTTCGCCGAACCCGCGAGCACCTCGAACGAACTCGCCCTGCGTGTACTGCCGGGCGGCGGACCCGCGAACACGGCAGTGGCCCTGGCCCGGCTCGGCACCCCGGCCCGCTTCCTCGCGCGCTTGTCCGGTGACGTGTTCGGCCGCCTCTTCCGCGCCCACCTGGAGGCGTCCGGGGTGGACCTGTCGAGCGCCGTCCAGGCCGCCGAGCCCAGCACCCTGGCCGTGGCGGAACTGGATTCCCAGGGGCAGGCGGCGTTCTCCTTCCACGCGCAGAACACGGCCGACTGGCAGTGGACGGCCGGGGAACTGGCGCGGGTGGACCTGTCCGGCACCGACTGCGTGCACACCGGATCGCTGGCCCTGGTCCGGGAACCCGGGGCGGCGGTGGTGGAGGACTTCCTGGCGGCGGCCGCCCCTGGCGCGACCATCAGCATCGACCCCAACGTCCGGCCGCTGCTGGTGCACCCCGACGTCTACCGCGCCCGGCTGGCGCACTGGTGCGCCCTCGCCGATGTACTCCGACTGAGCGAGGACGACCTGGAACTCCTGCTGCCGGGCACCCCACCCGAGGAGGCGTGCGACCTCTGGCACGCGGCCGGGGCACGGCTGGTCGTGATCACGCGCGGTGCCGACGGTGTGCTGGCCTCGCTCGACGGCGAACGGATCCGGGTCCCCGCCGTGCCGACGACCGTCGCCGACACGGTCGGGGCCGGGGACTCCTTCACCGCCGGGCTGCTGCACCACCTCGGCGCCCACGGCCTCCTCGGCGGCCGACTGACGGAACTCAGCCTCGACGACGTCGCGCAGGCGTGCCGGTTCGCCGTCCAGGTAGCCGCCCTGACCTGCGCGGTCGCCGGTCCCAATCCCCCGTGGCAGAGCCAGCTGACGCAGCTCGCCACAGCCGACCGCGCGTGACGGGCATGAGAACCGCCTGAGCGTGCGTCGCAGCCGGACCGTTGACGCGTCGGCCGGATTGCCTCCATCATCGGGCCACCACTCGGTGTCATCGATGACACAAGTCAACGATGACACTGGCCGGCGCCGTGGACGACGGCGCCGGACAGGACGTCACTTCCGGCCGGTCCGCGCCGGACATCAGGCTCGGCCGCGCTGACGGCCGCAGCACAGGAGACCTCATGAACAAGTCCCTGCTCGCCGAGTTCACCGCCCGCGAGGGAGCGGAGGACGAGGTCACCCGCCTGATCCTGGAGTACGCCGAGAGGGTGCGGGAGGAGGACGGCAATCTCGCCTTCGACGTCTACACCAAGGAGTCCCACCCCCGCGCCTTCTGGATCTTCGAGGTGTACCGGGACGAGGACGCCTTTCAGGCCCACCTGAAAGCACCGTACGGCGGCCCGTTCAACACCCTCCTCACCCCGCTGATCGAGGAGGACGCCTCGGTGCTGACCTTCCTCGATCCGGTGACCTGACGGCCCCTGTTCCGGCGACGCGGCACGCGGCATCGGCCGGGACGGCCCGCGCGGCCGGAAGGTAGGGTCTGCGACCAACCGCGGGCTCGCATTAGGCACGGGGCGGGGAGCGCGTAATTGAATCCTCCCCTCCCTGAAGGGAAGGGGATTCCTGGCTCAGGCCGCCTCCTGGAGCAGCGCTCCAGGAGGTCTTCCGCCATCAGCGCCAGCCGGGTTGAGACCAGCCCGGACGAGCATGACGCGGGCGGAGTTCTTGTCCCGAGGGGACACATTTCCGCACGCGGTGCAGGTGTAGGTGCGCTCACCCAGCGGCAGGCGATGCTTGGCTCTCGCATCGCAGTGCGCGCAGTCCATGGTGGTGTGCGCGGGGTGGACGAGGCGGATGTCCCGCCCGTGCTTGCGGCCCATCTCGATCAGAGCCGACTTGGTGGCGCCGATGGCGGCGTCGGCGGCCTTGCGGGCCATGGTGCTCCTGGCCAGGAATTTCGGGCGGAAGTCCTCGACGGCGATGGCGTCGTGGTCGCGGACCACTTTCTTGGCCCACTTGCGGCCGGTGTCCGCACGCTGTCTGGCGACCTTCTTGTGCGCCTTCGCCCGCAGTTTCTTCGCCTCGCGGTAGCCCTTCGATCCGGGCCTGCCCTTCTTCGGCCTGCGGCGGGCCATCATGCGGTCGTACCGGGTCAGCTGCGCCTTGGCTTTCCTGCCGTGCCCGGCGTGGGGCAGGTCGTGCGCGTCGGACGTGGTGGTCGCGGTCTCCTTCACCCCCCAGTCGACGCCGAGTACACGGCCTGTCTCAGGCAGGGGCTGGATCTGGGCGGGGACGAGTCGGGTAGCCGGGACACGTCGCCGTGTCCCGGCCCCCTCAGAACCGTGCGTGCCACTTTCACGGCACACGGCTCAAGCAGAACCCACTGGGTGCCTGCTCTTCCGTCCGGTCTTCATGTCGTCGGCCTCATGGTGCTGCCGATGACAGTCCGCGTGTACGAGGCGGAGGTTCTTCCAGTCGTTCCCGCCCCCTTCTCGCCGGTAGACGAAGTGGTGCTTATGCAGCTTCTTCGCCACGGCCGCGAACCATTCAATCCACTCTCGTGGATTGTCCGGTTCGTATTCGGCCCCGGTGATCAGGGCCCCGTTACAGAGCGGACACAGCCCTTGCTGGCGGAAAGCCAGGTTCAGGCTGGTCTTATCCATCACGGGGGACGCCTTCTTTCTGCGCCGGTTCGCCCAGTAGTCCCGGAGGGACGGATCGTCTATCGACGCCGTTCCCTTTACCCGGACGTGACGGACGATCGGGGTCCAGGTGAACTTGTAGAGGTAGGCGCCGGAGACTCGGTCACCGAACACCCACTTGTCCGCCCGGGACTTGTTGAAGGTGCCGAAGTACCGGGCGCGTACCCAGTCCTTCGACTTATTGGGATGACTGCGTCTGGACCACTTGAAGGTGAGCTTCCAGACGTAGGTGTCCAGCGATCCGAAGATCTTCGAGGACATCACCCCCCGGTAGTACGTCGCCCACCCACGCACGATTGGCGTGAGTGTTCTCAGTACCGCTGCGGCGTTGGCGCCGTTCAGCGCCTTCACCTCTGTTCGCAGCCGTTCCCGGATTCTCTGTACCGCATCCTTGCTCGGCCGAATGACGACCTTGTGTTCGCTGGATCTTCGGATATTGAATCCGAGGAAGTCGAAGCCCTTTCCCAGGCGGGTGATTTGGGTCTTCTCCTCGTTGAAACGGAGCCCTCTGGGCTCCAGCCACAACGCCAGTTTCCGCTTGGCCCGCTCGGCCTCCTCCTTCGAGTGCGTGAGCACCACGAAGTCATCGGCGTACCGAACAAGGACCGGGGTCCCGGGCTTCGCACCGGGCTCCATGCCCTTGCGAAGCCGGAATCCGACCCCTACGGCTTCCTCCATTCCGTGCAGAGCGATGTTCAGCAGCAGTGGGCTGATCACTCCCCCTTGAGGCGTTCCTTCCTCTGTCGGGGCCCATCGGCCGTTCTCCATAACTCCCGCCTTGAGCCACCCATGGATTGCGTCCCTTCCGGGGAACGATCCGATGGACTGCATCAGATGGTTGTGATGGATGCGGTCGAATGCCGCCGACAGGTCCGCGTCCAGGACCCACTCCCGTACCTGGGATTTGCGGCACGTCATCGAGAAAATACTCTCGATCGCATCGTGACAGCTCCTCCCTGGCCGGAAGCCGTACGACCTGGGCTCGAACCGAGCCTCCCATTCGGGCTCCAAGGCATTCTTCACCCGTGCCTGCGAGACACGGTCTCTGATTACCGGGATACCGAGTGGACGCTGCTTCCCATTGCTCTTCGGGATGTACACCCGCTTCACCGCATCGGACCGTCGGAAAGGTGCCTCCTGGATCTCCGTGGCGAGCTTCGCTCGCCCCTTTGGATCCAGAACCACTTCTCCGTCGATCCCGGCGGTCTTGCGGCCGGAACTCTGCTGAGTGACTCGGCGCACGCTGACCAGCGTGTTACTCCTCGACCGCAGCATGAGCTTTTGCAGGTTACGGACCTTTGCCAGGTCCCCTTCCTGTGACGCCTTGAAGATCCGTTGGCGAAGTCGCCGTACGTTCGCTTCCTCGCTGGCCCAGTCGATGCCGTGCCAGTCGAGTCCAGGAACGCCCTCAGGTCCGTTCACCACACCAGCTGGCGCGGTGTCCAACTTGCCCATCGGTTCGGGTCCCTTCCCGCCTTCTCTTCAAAGTTCCACCCGGTCCACGTCAGCACCCTTTCGGGTCGGGTAAATGCCCGTATCCGACGGGTTATCCGCGTTGCCTCGGAGCAGGCAGCCGCGGTTTTCCCTGGCCTTTCGACCTATCGGCGTTTGCTTCTTGGACCATCCTGTTCCCGCTGCGACATCGACTCACCTTGCGGATTGCCTACTGCCGGTGGCAGACCGCAACGGGGTTTCCACGTTCCGCTCCATCAAGGTGCGGTTGGGGAGGGTGCCTCCTTTACCCCGGACCCGGTGGTGTCCGTACCGCCCTGCGTTCGTCCAGGGCGGCCACCTGGCGCATTTCAACGCCGAGGGCCTGTCGGCCAGTTCAACTTCCCGTCTTCTGGCCGTTACGCTGACGGGGCATCGCCAGAGGTTCGCGCGTGCTCACCCTTCCAACCTTCCCCTCGCCTGTAGCCCCCGGACGGTTCGGGACCCCTTGGGCTTTTGATCCGGCTTCACACCCCGCCGTTACCAGCAACGCATGCGGACCTGGGGACTGATCTTGGACACAAATCAGGGAGACAACCCGTACTCCTTCTCTCCGTGGGTTGCCCCCACTTGAATGGAGCGACCTCGTGTCGCACCGAACGAGCCGTACCAGTGCCCGAGGCTGTCCTGGTACACGCGCACCGAGGACGGCTCCGCCGGCAGTTCCCGCGACCACACCACGGTCAGGACGATGCCGCCCGCCAGATGCAGCCGGCCGTCCTTCAGCCGGAACCCGCGCCGCGTGTAGTTGAGGGTCGGCAGCGCCTCGCGTCTGGTCTTCCACTTCGGCATCCCGGCCCGGCGCGTCATGGGCAGGCGCTCTTTGATGTCCTTGTGTGCCTTGGCGCGGGAGCGGCCGAAGTCGCGGATGGTCTGCTGCTGGACAACCGAGGAGCCCTCGCGCAGCCACGGCGTGCGGGTGCGGGCCTCGGTCAGCATCCTGTCGAGCTGAGCCGGACCGCATGTGGCCTTCTCGCCGGTTGCCTTGTTGTGCAGGTGTACGGCCCTGGACTTGGCGACGCACTCGTTCCACAGCCAGCGGCAGCGGTCCCACTCCGCCGCCAGCGCGGCGCGGGCGGCGGACGACACGCGCAGCCGGTACGTGTACCGGGCCTGCCCGGCCTCCCCGGCCGCCGTCACCTGCGCCATCTCGCCCCCTCACGCTCCCCGGCCGGGACACCGTGCCGTCCCGAACCCCGCAAAGGACCATACGTACGACAGCCGCACAAACGCACCCCGATCCCGCCACCACCACCCCCACCAGCGACCACAGGCACACGCGTTCGCATCACCTCCGCGATACCGACAGCGGTACGGGCGCTCCGCGTCCCGAACCGGACGCGGCGACACCCCGCGTCGCGACACCCGGATGCGATTCCTCCCCGGCGTGAACGCCGGGACCTCCCCGCAAGAAACAGGTGAACACGATCATGGCCAAGGTCAACGGTGTACTCGCCGCGGTCCTGCTCCTGTTCGTCTCCGTGGTGGCCCTGCGTTCCGTGATCGGCCCTCGCATGGCCTGGGAGTACGACGAGGTCTTCCCGGACGCCGGCGAACTGTCCGGCCGGCCCGTGCCGGGCGACCTGCTGCGCCGCATGATCGCCTTCCGCGTGCGCGAACACGAGGACGACGGAGTGCCGTGGATGTGACAGCCGCAGAGGTGCGGCGACACCGCTGACGGGCGGCGACTCGGGAGGCTCTTGAGTCGCGTCGACACCGAGTGTGGCGTGCGCTGCTTTCTCGGCGGTGGCCGGCGCCCTCCCGGCAAGGACCGCCCTACAGCCTAGGCGCAGCCCGGCGGTTCATCCTTGGTCGGTACGAATTGCATCGTGGGCATCCCGACGGCATCGAAGTTGGCGGTATCCGGGCCGATCAGCGTCATATAGCCGGCGAGCCTCTGGCTCTCCTGCGCGGGCGGTTCCCCCTTCACCTGCTCGACACCGGGGAACACGGAGTCGAGGACCCACCAACGGCCGCCGAAATGCACCCACTTGATCCCGCAGTGCGTATAGATGTCGTACGGGTACGGCTTGTGCTGCTTGGGCTTTGCCGGCCCTTCCTGCCACTCTCCCTCCGCGACGGTGCGAGCAGACAGGGTGGGACCGGTGTACCCCTCGTCGCCCGGATTACCGGACGGGGACGAGCACCCGGAGAGCAACAGCCCGGCACCCAGGAACAGAACAGCGGCTCGGCGCGATATCTTCACGCACCTCAGACGCCGCGGGTACGCATTCCGTTCGTCCCTGCCGGTCAAACGTCAGAATGAGCTTGTGCTTTCACCTCTGCCGGCACACCGAGGTCGTGCCGCATGGCGGTTCTCATGGTTCGGAGCATGTCCCAGACCTCGGACTGGGCCCGGGCCGCGGTCTCCATCGTTTCGCCTGGTCCGGGGGCACCGCGTTCAAGGCGCTTGACCTGGCCGAAGACCTCGTTCAGGGCTCGGTTGACGGCACCCGCTCGCACGAGTACTTCTTCGGGGGCGATCATCTGCGCCTCGGAGTATCGATCGCGGTGCGCGTCCTTCGCTTGGTCGAGTGCGTCACTGTCGGCGTCCCCCACGGCGCGTTCCCTCATGACGTGCAGGTGGCGGTTGAGTGCGGTGGTGAACTGCCGGGCATCCCGGTTGAGTTCCACGTAGCAGGTGCGTCGGAGTGAACGGTTCTCGCGGATCTCGTCATGGTCACGAACGAGCTCTATCTCCCGGCGCTTCGCTCGTTCGGCGCCGCGCTGGGTGAGAAGCGAACCTCCCAGAGTTCCTGCGACGCCTGCCACCGCGATGATCACTGAGCTGAGATCCACCGACGCACTCCGTGAACTTCCTCGGCCGCGCGCCCGCTGCACGTGGCTCAAGCCGTCAATTTTGCCGTTCCTCGGCCCTTTCCCCCGCGCACGATCACATTTCGCGTCCACGCAGGTTCGATGGTAAGCCGATCGCGCCCTGCGATTGCGTGGTAGTCGAAATCGCCACGGCAACGCCAACTGACCGCGTTTCCAGAGGATATGGCGAGATCAGGCGATGCGGCGCCTGAGCCGGTACTCGTTCTGGGCTCGTGGGGCGATCATGAAGGCTTCTGGGCGGACAAGGCGTCCGTCACCAACGTCGTCTCGTCGTCGACGGCTGCGGCGTTCGTGTCCCGTTCGCTTTGGTCGTGCTCGACCAGGTCGGGATGGCGCGGGCCGAGGCGGTGGAGGCCGCGCCGGCGGCGCCTGCGGCGCCGGCCGCCAGGGTGGCCGGTGTTTTCTCCGCAGCCCTCCCTCGGCTGATGCCAGGGCCCGCTGCCGCCCTCAACGAGGAAGAGGGAGCGCTGGAAGAGGCCCTGGAGGGCTTCCGGACCGCGGTGCGGCCTGGGAAGCGGGCCGTGCCGGCGGGGCTGAAGTGGCAGCACACTGGTCGTTCTTGAACACGACCGTGCGCAGCCGACTTCTGGAAAACCGGCGGGGCCTGGCTCGCTGCGCCCATGGCCGCCCAGATCGACGCGTACGTGGCCGGACTGACGGGCGAGCCATACGTGGACGGCTGGCTGCGGGACCTCGGCCTCGCGGTGCGACGGATCAAGAACGGCTCGGACGTCGTCTCCAGCGCGCTCCACGAGCTGTGGTGACAACTGGAGTCCGGACCGGAGGTGGTCGAGTCCGTGACCGGACTCGATGCGCTGAGCCGGGAGGCATCTGCCGTCCTCCAGAACCCGCCGCCCTCGCCTCGGTAATCGCCGTGCGGTGGCACATGTACCGCGATGCTCGTCCCCTGGTCCCGCGCGGGCGGCGTGCGTCGCGGCCGCCAGGCGCGGGTGGCCGCGTGTGTCGCCGTCGGTGATCCCTACTTGCCGAAGCCGGCGGTGAGTCCGCCGATCAGCTGGCGGCGGCCGACGACGTAGAGGGCGAGGATGGGGAGGGTGGACAGGACGACCGCGGCGAGGATCGCGGGGATGTTGATGGTGAACTCTCCCTGGAAGCTCCACACGAACAGGGGCAGGACCCGCTTGTCGGGGCTCTGGGTGAGAATCAGCGGGAAGAGGAAGCCGTTCCACACGTTGAGCGCGTCGTAGATCGTCACCGTGATCAGCGCGGGGCGGGAGAGCGGCAGCGCCAGACTCCACAGCATGCGCCAGTGGCCGGCGCCGTCCGCGCGCATGGACTCGTACAGCTCGTCGGGGATGTCCCGTAGGAAGTTGACGAGAATGATGACCGTGAGGGGGATGGCGAACGCCGCCGAGGGGAGGACGATCGCGCCCAGGGTGTCGTACATCTGCGCCTTGGCGATCAGGTAGTACACCGGGATGATCGTGGCCTGCAGCGGGATGGCGAGTCCCAGCAGGAAGACGCTGAACGTCCAGCGCAGGGCCCGGCTGGTGCCGCGCACGATGGCGTAGGCCGCCAGGAACGACACCGCGAGGGTCAGCAGGGTCGCGCCGGCCGTCACCACGACGCTGTTCCACAGGAAGTGGGTGTAGCCGCTGTCCAGGACCAGGCGGTAGTTCTCCAGGGTCGGGTCGGTGGGGAGCGCCAGGGGGTTGGCGTCGAAGAAGCCCTCGCGGGAGCGGAGGCTGGTGACGACGACCCAGTACACCGGTATGAGAACGATGAGCAGCCAGAGCAAGCCGCCCAGAGTACCCGGCGAGTTGGTGCGGCGCAGGCGGGCGAGGCGGCCTGGCGGAGTGGACGGTGCTGCGGAGGACTGGGGCACACGGGCCTCGGAGTCGGTCTGCGGGGCGTGGGAGAGCGCGGACATCACACACCTGCCTGCTGGCTTCGCATCTGGGAGAAGCCGGAGAAGCGGACGACGATCAGGGAGAGGAGGAGCCCGGCGGCGACCAGGATGACGGAGATAGCGCTGGCGAGGCCCATCTCGTTGCTCTGGAAGCCGGTGATGTACATGTCGAGCGGGAGCAGGCGGGTGGCGTAGCCGGGGCCGCCGCCGGTGAGGACGAAGACGAGGTCGAAGTAGGTGAGCGAACCGACCAGCATCAGCGTCGAGGAGGTGACGACGGTGTAGCGGAGCTGGGGCAGGGTGATGTGCCAGAACTGGGCGAGCCGGCCCGCCCCGTCGATCGCGGCGGCCTCGTACAGGGAAGTCGGGATCTGCCGGGTGCCTGCCTGGTAGAGCAGGGTGTGGAACGGTACGAACTGCCAGGCGATGACGAACACGACCGCGTAGAAGGCGAGTTCGGGATCGCCCAGCCAGTTCTGGTCCAGCAGGGGCAGGTCGAGGCTCGCGCCCAGGCCGAAGTTGGGGTCGAGCAGGTTCTTGAAGATGATGGCGATGGCCGCCGTGGAGATCAGCAGCGGGACGAAGTAGAACACCGCGAGGAGGGCGCGGTAGCGCTGTTTCCCGGCGACGAAGACACCGAGGAGCAGGCTGATCGGGGTCTGTACGAGCCAGGAGACCAGCATGAACTTGAGCGTGAGCCAGAGGGCGTGCCGGGTGACGTCGCTGGTGAGGGCCGTGTGCCAGTTGTCCGTGCCGGCCCAGGCCGGCGCGCCGAGGCCGTCCCAGCGGGTGAAGCTGAGGTAGACGACGATCCCCATCGGTATGAGTGCGAAGACGGCGAAGAGCAGCAGGGCGGGCAGTGCCATGAGGAAGGGCGGGCCGCCCTGCTGCCGGGCCGGCGCGGAGACCTTGGCGGTGCTCACTTCGCCGCCGCCTCGTCCATCTGCGCGCAGAACTCCTCCGGGCTGATCTGGCCGAGGAAGAGCTGGTCGAGGTGGGTGAGCAGGTCGTTGCCGAGTTCGGGGCTGAGGGCCTGGTCCCAGGAGAGCTGGAAGTTCTTGGCGTCGCGGGTGAGGTTGTAGACGTACGACGACCAGTCCGCGTTGGCCGAGGCCTTGATCTTGGCGTCCAGGTCCTTCACCGGCGGGACGTCGCCGCCCTTGAGCAGGTTGTCGATGTAGGCGTCGTTGTAGACGCCGTCCTTGAGGTACGACACGGCTGTCTTCTTCTCCTTGGCGCTCGCCTGCGCGGACAGGGAGAAGAAGTTGGCCGGGTTGCCGACGATGTTGCTCGCGTCGCCCTTGCCGCCGGTGACGGCCGGGAAGCCGGTCCAGCCGAGGTGGTCCCCGGAGACGAACTCGGGCGAGCCGGCGTTGATGGAGCCGTAGCCCCAGCTGCCCTGGAGGATCATCGCGGCCTTGCCGGTGTACAGCTGGGCCTCGGCCTGGCCGGTGTCGGCGGAGACGGAGGTGAAGCCCTTGGCGAAGCCTCCCGCGTCCACCAGTTGCTTGATCATCTGGGCGGACTTGAGGACGGCCGGGTCGGACCAGGCGTCCTTCTTGCCCGCGGCGATGTTCGCGAAGGTCTCGGGTCCGCCGACGCGGTCGACGAGGTACTCCAGCCACATCAGGTCGGGCCACTTGGAGGCGCCGCCCATGGAGATCGGGGCGATGCCCTCGGCCTTGAACTTCTTCACCAGGGCGAGCAGGTCGTCCCAGGTCTTCGGCGGCTCCGCGCCGGCCTTCTTGAACAGGTCCTGGTTGAAGTACAGGACCACGGGCTGGACGCCGTTGACGGGGACGCCGTAGGTCTTGCCGTCGAAGGTGGCGGACTTCAGGACCGAGGGGAAGATGCGGTTCTTCCACTCCGGGCTGGCGTCGAGTTCGGAGGTGAGGTCGGCGACCTTGCCCGCGTCCACGTAGCTCTTCAGCCCGCCGCCGCCCCAGTTCTCGAAGAGGACCGGCCCGTTGCCGGCGCCGACAGCGGTGCGCAGCTTCTGCTTGTACGGGTCGTTCTGGAAGTACTGGTAGGTGATCTCGCTGTCCGGGTGGTCCTTGTTCCACTGGGTGGCCGAGGCCCGGAAGGTCGCTTCGGATCCCTGGGTCAGCGCCCAGAACAGCGCGCCGTCGCCGGAGTCGGCACCGGTGGTGCGTCCGCCGCTGCCGCAGGCGGAGAGGGTGAGGGCCAGTGCCGCCGCCGAGGCGGTGCTCATGAAACGGAACGGGGTTCTCGAGGCCATGGGGAGCTCCTTCGCTCTGCAGAGGATCCAAGCGCGCTGGACGGCTCGTCGAGTGCGCGCCGCACGGTTCGAAAGTTTTCGAAATCTCTGCGATTTCTGGGCGATAAAGTAGGTGGGGCACCGCAAGGGGTCAAGATGCTGGGTGGATTATTTTTCCGGATAATTTCGCCCTGGACCCTCGCGAAAGCTTGCGCTACCGTCCCCGTAAACGTTCGAAAGGATGAGCATGGCGAAGAGAGCCGTCACGCGGAGCCGGACCACCCTGACCGGTATCGCCGAAGCGGCCGGGGTCTCCGTGGCCACCGTGTCGAAGGTGGTGAACGGTCGCAGCGACGTCTCGCCCGAGACCCGGTCACGGATCGAGCGACTGCTGGTCGAGCACGACTACGTGGCTCGCGGGCCGGGCGGCGCGCAGTCGCCGGTGCGCACCATCGACCTGACCTTCGACGAGCTGATCAACCCCAACAACCTGGTCATCACCCAGGGCGTGACTCAGGCCGCGGCCAAGGCGGGCGTCGACGTCGTCATCGGCACGGCACCCGACGACCCGCTCGGTGCCACATGGGCCCGGAAGATCACCAACGCCGGGCGGGAGGGCGTCATCCTGGTGACGTCCGAGCTGACCGCCCGGCAGCGCGCCCAGTTCGCGCAAGCGGGCATCCCGGTGGTGCTGATCGACCCGACGAACGTGCCGGACGAGAGTGTGCCGAGTATCGGCGCGACGAACTTCAGCGGCGGCATGGCCGCGACCGAGCACCTGCTGAAGCTCGGCCACCGCCGGATCGCCATGATCGAGGGCCGGCACGACGCCGTCTGCAACACGGCCCGTCTGCACGGCTACCAGGCCGCGCTCACCGGCGCCGGCATCACCCCCGACCCCCGGCTCATCAAGCAGGGCGACTTCCGCTTCGAACCCGCCCATCGGGCCGCCCTGGAACTCTTCGCCCTCGACGACCCGCCGACCGCGGTCTTCGCCGGCAACGACCAGTCGGCGTTCGGCGTCATCGAAGCCGCCCGCCGGCACGGCCTGCGGGTGCCGGAGGACCTGAGCGTCGTCGGCTTCGACGACACCGCCGCGGCCGGCACCTCCGCCCCGCCCCTGACCACCGTCCGCCAGCCCTTCGCCGAGATCGGCCGCGCCGCGCTGCGCACCCTGCTCCGGCTCACGGCGGGAGACCCGCTGGACAGCCACCGGGTGGAGCTGGCCACCCAGCTCGTCGTCCGCTCCTCCACCGCCCCGCCGCCCGTCCGCTCCTGAATCCCCCCGCCTACCACCCCGAGGAACGCGCCATGACCACGCCTTGGGCCGATCCGGCCTGCCCCCGTGACGACAGGGTCGAGGCCCTGCTCGCCCAGATGACCCTGGAAGAGAAACTCGCCCAGCTGGGCAGCGCCTGGCCCGGTGTGGAACACGTCAGCGGCAACGTGGCCCCCATGCAGGACGTCTTCGCCCGCCACACCGAGTTCGACCAGGCCAGCAAGGACGGACTGGGCCATCTCACCCGCCCGTTCGGCACCAAGCCGGTCGACCCTGCGATAGGCGCACGCCAACTGGCTTCTCTGCAGCGCGGGTTGATGGACGGCACCCGGCTCGGCATCCCCGCCATCGCCCACGAGGAATGCCTGACCGGATTCACGACGTACCGCGCGACGGTCTTTCCCGCTCCCCTGGCCTGGGCCGCCGCCTTCGACCCCGAACTCGTCGAACGCATGGCCCACGCCATCGGCACGAGCATGCGCCGGGTCGGCGTCCACCAAGGGCTCTCCCCCGTCCTGGACGTCGTACGCGACTACCGCTGGGGCCGCGTCGAGGAGACCCTCGGCGAGGACCCGTATCTCGTCGCCACCACCGGCACCGCCTACGTCCGCGGCCTGGAGAGCGCCGGGATCATCGCCACCCTCAAGCACTTCGCCGGGTACTCGGCCTCCAAGGCCGCCCGCAACCACGCCCCCGTCTCCATGGGACCGCGTGAGCTCGCCGACGTGATCCTGCCCCCCTTCGAGACGGCGATACGCGAGGGCGGCGCCCGCTCGGTCATGAACTCCTACGCCGACGTGGACGGAGTGCCGGCCGGCGCCGACGCCGGGCTGCTCACCCGAATCCTGCGCGACGCATGGGGCTTCGAGGGCACGGTCGTCTCCGACTACTGGTCGATCGCCTTCCTGCGGACGATGCACCGCATCGGCGAGACATACGGCGAGGCCGGCGCCCGCGCCCTCGAAGCCGGCCTCGACGTCGAACTCCCCGACACCCTCTGTTACGGCGAACCCCTCGCCGAACTCGTCCGCGAAGGCACCGTCTCCGAGGACCTGGTCGACCGGGCCGTACGCCGCGTGCTGCGCCAGAAGACCGAACTCGGGCTCCTCGACGCCGACTTCGACCCGGACATCACCACCGAGGGCCCCATCGACCTCGACCCGCCCGCACACCGCGCCCTGGCCCGCGACCTCGCCGAGCAGAGCGTCGTCCTGCTCGACAACCGCGCCGGTCTCCTCCCTCTGCCCGCCGACACCGCGGCCATCGCCCTGGTCGGCCCGTGCGCGGACGACGCCAACGCCTTCTTCGGCTGCTACTCCTTCCCCAACCACGTCCTCCCCCACCACCCCGGCCACGACAACGGCATCCAGGCCCACTCCCTCCTGGAGTCCCTGGCCGCGGAGCTTCCCGAGGCCCGGATCACGTACGAGCAGGGCTGCCCCGTCAAGGACACCGACCGCGGCGGCATCGACGCGGCGGTGGCGGCGGCCCGGCGCGCGGACATCTGCGTCGCCGTCGTCGGCGACCGCGCGGGACTGTTCGGTCTCGGCACCTCCGGAGAAGGCTGCGACGCCGAGGACCTCTTGCTGCCCGGAGTCCAACACGACCTGGTCGAGGCGCTTCTCGCCACCGGCACCCCGGTCGTACTGCTCGTCGTCTCCGGACGCCCGTACGCCCTCGGCGCGTACACCGGCCGGGCGGCGGCGGTCGTCCAGGCCTTCTTCCCGGGCGAGGAGGGCGGCCCCGCTCTCGCCGGAGTGCTGTCCGGGCGGATCAACCCGTCGGGCAAACTGCCGGTTCAGATCCCAAGGACGCCGGGCGGTCAGCCCGGCACGTACTTGCACGCGCCTCTGGGTGGCAACACCGAGGGCGTCAGCAACCTCGACCCCACGCCCGCCTACGCCTTCGGCCACGGGATGTCGTACACGACGTTCGAGTACGACGGTCTCGAACTTGGCGCCGACGACATCCCCACCGACGGCGAGGTCGAGATCAGCTGCCTGGTCCGCAACACCGGCGACCGCCCCGGCACGGAAGTGGTCCAGCTCTACACCGCCGACCCGATCGCCCGACTCCCACGCCCTGTCACCCAGTTGACCGGCTTCACCCGAGTACGGCTCAGCCCCGGCGAGCAGCGCAGGGTCACCTTCCGTCTGCACACCGACCGCCTCGCCTACACCGGGCCCGACCTGCACCGCATCGTCGAACCCGGCGACATCACCGTCATGCTGGGCGCCTCCAGCACCGACATCCGCCTCACCGGCACCCTCCGTCTCACCGGCCCGGTCCGCAGGGCCGGCCACGACCGGGTCCTGCTCACCCCGGCACACGCCGAATGACACCGCCGCGACCGTGGCGCTGTTCTGCAGAGCGTCGCGCAGGGCTGCCGGGCCGGCCAGGAGCTTGAGCCGGTTCTCCGAGGTGGTGCCCGGTGCGGCGGTGTGCGGGGGCAGATCGTGCACAGCCCGAAGAACTGGCGCCGGCCGCCCCGACACGCCGCCGCTGGTGGCCACTGACCGGCCACCAGCCATATTCACCGTCCTCACACCGATGACCGTGGCCATTCCGCACGTTGGACAGCGGTTGTCCATGGTTCTGGGAGGCGGTTGGATCGAGCCCGGGCCGATGTTCACGCCAACGGGAGGCACCCGATCCGGATCCGGGCTCCGGGGCGTGCACGGGGGTGGTGATCCGGCAAGGGGGCTGTGGTGACGTGGTCGACGGGGTTGCTCGGGTTCGTCGCCGGGCTCCTGATCTCGGTGGCCACCTCGCCCGTGGGTGTCTCCGGAGCGGTCTTCCTGCTGCCGGTGCAGGTCAGCGTCCTGGGTGTGCCGAGCCCGGCGGTGACCCCGACGAACCTCCTGTACAACGTGGTGGCCGGCCCCGGCGCACTCCTGCGTCACTGGCGGGCCGGACGTCTCGGTGGCCCGCTGACCCGCCTGCTGATCGCGGGTACCGTGCCCGGCGTTGTCATCGGGGCGGTGATCCGTGTCTTCGCCGTTCCGGGCCCGCGGGTCTTCCGCCTGCTCATCTCCGCCCTGTTGCTGCCGCTCGGACTGTGGCTGTGGCTGCGGACCGTGCGGCCGGCACCGGCCCGCGCCACCCGCCTGCCGTCGCCCCGCGCGACGACGTCGCTGGCGCTGGCCGTCGGAGTCGCCGGGGGCATCTACGGGATCGGAGGCGGCTCCCTGCTCGGCCCGGTCCTCGTCGGCCGCGGAGCGCCGGTGGCCACCGTCGCGCCCGCCGCGCTGGCCTCCACGTTCGTGACGTCCGTCGTCGGCGCGATCACCTACGCGTTGCTCTCCCTGGGCGCCACCGGTGACGTCGCTCCCGACTGGATGCTGGGCCTGTCCTGCGGGGCGGGGGGCCTGGTCGGCGGCTACGTCGGCGCCCGGCTCCAGCCGCTGCTGCCCGAGACCGCACTTCGGCTCCTGCTCGGCACCCTCGCCACAGGTGTCGGCGCACTGTACGCGGTCCAGATCCTGCGCTGACCGCGCAGGGCCCGCCCCCGCGGCACCGAGTCGCTGTCGTGACTCGGGTTCTGGCTCACTCTCCATGGAGCAAGCACGCTGAACGACGGCTGACGGCAGGATTGGCGTAGGGTCTTCGCCGGGTCGACCGGGCCCGGCGGTTCCCACGCAGGGGCACATGGGTGGTGCCCGCCCCCGGTGGGGAAGTCCCACATCATGTCGGACCACACCGCATCGAGGATCAGCCTTTGACCCCGCATTCCCTGGCGTTCTACGTGGACGTCGTCACCACCGGCACCGTGCTCGGCATGGGCCCCGCGGATTCTCCCGACCACGTCACCGAGGTCCTCGGGTCGGACTTCGCCGAGGGCACCTTCGGCGACCGCAGCATGTGGCGTGACTACGGCCTCGCCGAGTTCCACTGGGACCGCGTTTCCGCCGACCACCCCTGGTCGGGCCACCACTTCACCCTGCAGGTGCACCGGCTCGCGCACCGGGACCGCACCCTCGTCAACGACGAACTCCGGGCCCGGTACGGACGGTTCGCTCCCAGGCTTCGGTTCGAAAAGCTGCAACGTCTACTGGTACGGCGCGGCGTCCCCCTGCTGGAGATCCCGGAAATCCCCGCGTACACCCCGTATTTCCGCACTTTCTGGCAGCCCGATTCCCATGTGGCTGTCTGCGTCATAGGCACCTACGGCGAGCACCACACGCCGGACAACCTGCGGGTCGGCGACGTGTACAGCGTCCATGCCCCGATGGCTACCCAGGAAGTGGAGTGGCGGAGGGCGCAGGTCGGGTAGCAGGCGGACGGGGCAGGGGTGCCGCCCTGCTCGCCGACCGGACGAAGAGGGCGCGAGGCCCACCATCGAGCGGCTCGACATCCGGGCCATCGTGCTCGCGCGGTTGATGGCGCGACCGGGCGGCGTCGTCCGGCCGACCCTGCAACTGATCCGGAGCACCGAGCGTGATGAGTTGGCAGCCGTCATCACACCGTCCGTGGCCGGGATCCCATGCCGGGACCGGCCGGGCCGACGACGCGGCCACCTCGCTCAGGGCGGTGGACGGTCGTCGGCTCGGCTGCCGCGGCGACAGCGAGGCGGGAACACCTTCGGCGCTCGGCCGCCTTCACGGCTTCGTCGGCTTCACGGCCTGGCCGCCTTCACGGCTTCGTCGGCTTCACCTTCTTGTCGGTGCCGTTCACCCGCACGGTGACGCTCTTCCGGTTCCGCGCCCGGTCGGCCACGATTTCGTACGACGTGACCTTGCCGTTCCGCCACTCGCAGCTGACCTCGTAGCCGCCGCGGGCGCGGAGGCCGGTGAAGGAGCCCTTGGCCTTCCAGTCGTCCGGGAGGGCGGGCAGGAGGTGGATGACGTCGTCGTGGCTCTGCAGGAGCATCTCCGCCACGGCGCCGGAGATGCCGAAGTTGCCGTCCATCTGGAAGGGCGGGTGGTTGCAGAACAGGTTGGGCAGCGTGTTGTAGGTCAGCAGTCCGCGCAGCATGATCTGGGCGCGCTGCCCGTCACCGAGGCGGGCGAAGAGCGCCGCCCGCCAGGGCCAGGTCCAGGAGCGGCGGCTGTCGCCCGACACCGTCGCGGCCGTGAACGGGACGCCCTCCTTCTCCCCGCACCGGGCCTTGAGCGAGACGAGGGCGGCGGCCGCGAAGTCGCGTGTGTCCGGGGTGATCTGGCGGCCCGGGTAGACCGCGAAGAGGTGCGAGGTGTGGCGGTGGATGTCGGTGGGATCGTCGATGTCCTTCTGCCACTCCTGCAGTTGGCCCCACTTGCCGATCTTGTTCGGTGCGAGGCGTGCCTGCAGGTCCGTGACCTTGGCCCGGTAGGCGGGGTCCGCCTTGAGCGCCGCCTCGCAGTCGAGGTAGTTCTGGAACAGGTCCCAGATGATCTGCTGGTCGTACATGACGCCGTCCTCGCGCGGCCCGTGCTCGGGGGACCAGCCGTTCGGGGCGACGAGAAGTCCGTCCTCGCGCTCCTTGAGATGGTCCTCCCAGAACTCGCAGATCTCCTTGATCATCGGATAGGCGACGGTACGGAGGTAACCCAGGTCCTGGGTGAACGCCCAGTGCTCGTACAGGTGTTGCGCGTACCAGGCGCTCGCGACGGTGTTCCACTCCCATGAGTTGCCGCCGAAGATGCTCTGGCTGGTGCGGGCGGTCCAACCGCGCGTGTCCTTGCCGAAGGCGTTGCGGGACGCCACGCGGCTGGGCACCGCCACCTGCTCGATGAACTTGACGAGCGCCTCGTGGCTCTCCGCCAGGTTCGTCGTCTCGGCTCCCCAGTAGTTCATCTGGACATTGATGTTGGTGTGGTAGTCGGAGGCCCACGCCGGCTGGTTGCTGTCGTTCCACAGGCCCTGGAGGTTGGCGGGCAGGCCGTTGGGGCGAGAGGAGCTGATCAGCAGGTAGCGGCCGTAGTCGAACATCGACTGTTCGAGGGTGGGGTCGGCCCCACCGGCCGCGTAACGCGCCAGTCGGGCGTCGGTCGGCAGGGCGACGACGTCGGCGTCGGAGGTGCCCCAGGCGACCGAGACACGGTTCATGAGGGCACGCGTGTCGGCGGCGTGCCTGTCGCGCAGTTTGCCGTAGGACCGGGCGGCCGCCTTGTCGAGCGCCCGGTCGATGGCTGCCTGCGGATCGGCTCCACGCCACCCGGCGGCAGCGTCGAGCCTGTAGTCGGTACGGGCGTCGAGGAGCAGCGTCAGAGTGGTGCAGTCGCTGAACCGGAGCGTCGATCCCTCAGCGCTGAAGTTGCCGTCGGTGTGCACGACTTGGGCCGTGCACGCGTGCTTGAGGCCGTTGCCCATGACACCGGTGAAGGCGATCCGCCGGGCACCGGCGTCGACGGTCGTCGGGGCCTGGTCCTGTCCGGACGTCAGCGAGATCGCTCCGGAGAGTCCCTGGGCGCTGTCCGAGGTGTACCGGAAGACCATGAGGTCCGCCGACCGGCCGGCGAAGGCCTCGCGCAGGACACGTCGTCCCGGCGGGCCGAAACGGGTGACGTGGACACCGTTGACGAAGTCGAGGCTGCGTTGGTAGTCGACGACCGTCCGCCGCGTGCGCGTGTCGAAGCTCTTGCCTTCCAGCGCGATCTCCGCGATCTGGAAGCCGGTGGAGGACTCGTCGGGGGTCAGGGTGAGGCGGTAGGCGCGGTAGGCCGTGCTGTTGGTGATCCGGAAGGTCCGGGTCTCGCCGCGGCCGGCGAAGGGCACCGCGGGGTTCTGCGTGTCGAGGGTCGTCCAGGCACGCCCGTCCTGCGAGGCCTCAAGCACCCACCGCCGGGGGTCGTCCTGCGGGCGGTCCGGGGCGGCCGTCAGCGCGTACGAGGTGACGGTGACCGCGCGGGGCAGGTCGGCCTGCCATACGACCGTCGGTGCGGCGGCGTCGACGCGCCAGACCGTGGTCGGATCGCGGTCCACCGAAGACGAGATGCCCGTGGCTCGGGACCCGGTCCCGACACCGGATCCCTCGGAGTGCCCGCTCGGCGACGACAGGTACATCGAACCGCCGCCGCCGAGGTCGACGCCGGCCAGGCCGATCTCGCTCACCTGGAAGTGGCTGACGCCTGCTTCGGGGATGAAGTCGAACCGGTAGAAACGGTAGGCGGCGCTGTCGGCGCAGGTGAACTCCTTCGTCTGGAAACGGCTTTCGAAGGGCGCGTCCAGAGTGCGGCTGTCCAGCGTGGTCCAGGTGGCCCCATCGACGGAACCCGAGAACGTCCACTCCTGCGGGTCGCGCTGCGGCACGTCGTTGGCGCTCGTCAGACGGTACGACGCGACTGCGGCGGGGTGGGACAGCTCGACCTGCCACCGCACCTTCGAACCGGGCCCCTCGATGCACCACTTGGTGCTCGACGCACCGTCGTACGTCTTGTCGACCCCCTCCTCGGAGGAGCTGCTGTACGGTCCCCCCGGGGCCGTGACCTTCGGACCCGATGGGGAAGCGAAGGCGACGACGACGTCACCGAAGTTCCGGTACGAACCGAAGCCGGTCATGCCCGTGTCGTAATCGCTGTCCGGTTTGCCGGCGAGAGCGTTGTCGTAGTTGTTGACCCCTCCCCACAGGCTCTGTTCGTTGAACTGGATGCGCTCCTCATCGGGATCGGCGAAGAGCATGGCACCGAGTCGGCCGTTGCCGATCGGCAGGGCCTGCGACTGCCAGTCCGCAGCGGGGACGCGGTACTTCAGCGCCTTGCGCGAAAGGGTCGGCCACTGGACGGCTGCCGACGCGTCGGCCTCTGCGGCGACGGCTTGCTCCACGGGGGCGCCTCCGGTCAGCTGGGTGGTCAAAGGTGCGAAGGCGAGGGCACCGCCCAACTTGAGAACGCTCCGCCGCTGCGGGTCGGATTCATTGATCACAGTAAGATCTCCCAGCCCATTCATCGGCTCTTTCGCAGAGAGACAGCAGCCCGATCGACATCCGCCGCGGGTACGATCATCGTCGCCGGAGAATAGATCGGATGTCTAGAGGGTGCGCGCCACCGATTGCCTGACACCGCCGCACCTCCAGCGGCACTCGGCGTCGGTGCGCCGCGAAGCCGCCACGGGATTGTCACAGAGAGCAGGAACACCCCTCACGCGCCTGCCGGTTGCACCGGTATGACCATTGGCGTAGCACTCCCTCTCCAGAACCGGATCGACACCACGGTGCAGCTCGCGCGGGAGGCCCACGAGGCCGGACTGCGCTCCGCGTGGTTCGGACAGACCTTCGCGTACGACTCTCCTACGCTCGCCGCGATCGTCGGCCGTGAGGTGCCCGGACTGCACGTGGGGACCGCCGCGATCCCCGTCTTCGGCCGTCATCCGCTGCTCGTCTCCAGCCAGGCCCAGACGGCCCAGGCCGCCACCGGCGGCCGCTACCACCTCGGCCTCGCACTCGGCACCAAGTACCTGACCGAGACCGGCTTCGGCATCCCGTACGAGCGCCCCATCGCCCGGCTCCGGGAGTTCCTCACCGCTCTGCGCCGGCTCGTGGAGACGGGCAGCGCCGACTTCCACGGAGAGCTGCTGACCGCCACCACGCCTTTGCCCGCGTCGGTGCCGGGAGCCGAACCGGCCGTGCCGCTGCTGGTCGCCGCCATGGCACCGCAGGCACTACGCGCGTCCGG
Organism: Streptomyces sp. NBC_01314; assembly: GCF_041435215.1. NCBI lineage: Bacteria > Bacillati > Actinomycetota > Actinomycetes > Kitasatosporales > Streptomycetaceae > Streptomyces > Streptomyces sp. NBC_01314. The sequence goes on from NZ_CP108394.1 coordinate 973,189, forward strand.
CGAACTCGCCGACGGCATCCTTCCGCTTCTGGCCGGCACACGCGCCCTCGCCGAGCACATCGTCCCGGCCGTCACCGCCGCGGCCGAGGCCGCGGGCCGGCCGGCGCCCCGGATCGTGGCCTTCGTGCCCGGCGTGGTCACCGCCGACGTCGAGTCGGTACGGGAGACCGCGACCGAGACGCTCGCGTTCTACGAACAGTTCCCTTCCTACCGACGGGTCATCGGCCTCTCCGGCGCCACCAGGGCCGCCGACCTGGCGGTGATCGGCGACGAGGAGACCGTAGCCGCCGAGTTACGCCGCTACCGCGAGGCCGGGGCGACGGAAGTCGTGTTCACCGCGACGGACCTGGGTGGCGAGGCGGACCGACGCCGTACATGGAAACTGCTCGGAGAGCTGGCGAACGGCTGAGGCTCCTCGGGCGGGGGGCGAACCGGTCAGGAAGCCGGGACGCGCGGCAGCTCTCGAACGACCGTCGGCCGCGTGTCACCGGCCTGCCGCTGCCCCGAGGCCGGAGCACGGTCATCCCGTGGGTGCCCCGGCCTCGAAGTGCCGTCGCGCTTCGGCGACTTCAGCCCCGGGGACGACAGCTTACGACGGCTGCCCCTGACGCCCGCTCACGGGCCGCCCTGATGGCGGTTCGCCGGCGACTGTCGTGAGCGTCAGTGCGGGGTGGTGCTTCCGCACGACCTCGGGGTGGGCGCGGGCCCAGCCCTTGAGCTCGTTCCAACCGAACTCCGCGAACAGCGGGTTGCCCGGGTCCTGGGTGACGCCTCCCGCAGCCGCCGCGGCGGGGAAGGGCAGCGGGGCGATGCGGGCGTCCAGCCTCGGGTTGTAGAAGAACGGGGCGGAGAAGCGTTCGCGCGCGCCGGGCGGGGAGAGCACGCGGTGGTTGGTGGCCTTGAGGTAGCCGTTGGTCGCCACTTCCAGCAGTTCACCCAGGTTCACCACGAACGCGCCCGGCAGGTGGGGCACGTCGATGAACCCGGCACCGTCGGGCGACTCCACCTGCAGGCCGGGCACTTCGTCGGTGAGCAGCAGGGTGAGGAAGCCGTAGTCCTTGTGCATGCCGACGCCCTGGTCGTCCCCCTCGGGGGCTCGCCCCGGGTAGCGGACGAGTTTCAGGTGGTTGCGCGGATTGCCCGAGAAGGCGTCGTCGTAGAAGTCCGCGGGGCCGCCGATCGCGGCGAGCAGTTCGTGCAGCAGCCGGTGAGCGACTCCGCTGAGGCGGTCCATCCAGGCGAGCGCGACCTCGCGCAGCGCGGGCAGGGCGTCCGGCCACTGGTTCGGCCCCTCCAACCACCAGTACGGCGGCTCACCGGGGCCGGGCACGTGGGCGGGCAGCTCGTTGCTGATGTCGAGTTGGTCGCGCCAGTCACGGCGGCCCTGGGTCTGCTCGTTGCCGATCCGCGTGTAGCCGCGAAAGTGCGGGGAGTTGAGGTTGTCGACGGTGTGCCGTTCGGCTTCTGGCAGGGCGAAGAACCCGCGCGCGGTGTCCAGCAGCCGGGCCTGCTCGGCAGGGGTGACGCCGTGGCCGACGAGCTGGAAGAAGCCGACGTCGCGGGCGGCCCGGTGAAGTGCGTCGTGGTCGGGGGCGGAGAGGTCGATCACCGGAAGGGAAGGGGGCTGCGACATGGATGGCGTCCTTGATGCGAGGCGGGTACGAAGGATGCGTGGCGGGTACGAACGGTGGGCGGATCAGCGGTCGTCGGTGCGGCAGGACAGGATGGTGACGCGGAGCAGGTCCACGGGGCGGTGACGGACGAGCCAAGGCGCGGCGGCAGGCCGTGCGCTGCCGTCCTGCGGGCACAACAGCTGCGGGCAAACACCTGGGGCACGGCACCCGAGAGCGCAGCACGGGCAAGGCGTGGGCTTCAGTCGCCTTCGACCGGGGCGCGCAGGCGGACGGCCAGCTCCTTGATCTCGGCGGGGCCCACCCGGCAGCAGCCGCCGACGAGGGCCGCGCCGGAGTCGAGCCAGGATGCGGCCAGGACCGCGATCTCGTCCTCCGCCCCCTGCCAGCTCCGGCCCTGCGGATCCCAGGTCCCGCCACCGTTCGGGTAGGCGACGCCGGGGAGGCCGGCGACCAGGGCGAGGGCCGGGGCGACCTCGGCGGACGGGGCGCAGTTGACTCCCGTGGCGACGACCGCCGCGCTGCTCCGGGCCAGGGCGAAGGCTTCGCTCAGGGGCTGACCCGCACTCGTGGTCGTTCCACGGATGCTGTAGGAGAGCCAGGCCGGGATGCCCAGGCCGTCGAGGGCGGTCAGTACGGCCTCGGCCTCCCGTGTGTCGGGGATCGTCTCGACGGCGAAGACGTCGGGGCCCGCCTCGGCCAGGGCCTCCAGCCGGGGGCGGTGAAAGCGCGTCAGCTCGGCCACGGTGAGGCCGTAGTCGCCGCGGTATTCGGAGCCGTCGGCCAGCATCGCGCCGTAGGGTCCCACCGAGGCCGCCACCCAGCCTCTCCCGGCGGCGGCCTCGCGAGCCAGGGTCACACTGCGGCGCAGCAGCGTCGTGGTCTCGGCCCGGGAGATGCCGAGTTGGGCGAAGCCCTGGTACGTGGCCTGGTAGCTGGCGGTGATGGCGACCTGCGCGCCCGCCTCGAAGTAGGCCCGGTGGACAGCCGAGACGGCATCGGGGGCGTCGCGCAGCAGACGGGCGGACCACAGCGCGCCGCCAAGGTCATGGCCCTGGGCCTCGAGTTCGTTGGACATGCCGCCGTCCAGGACGAGCGGTCCGGCGGCCAGGGCCTCGCGAAAGGTCTTCACAGCACTCCCGGTCACGGCACTTGCGGTAACAGCACTTCCGGTCTCAGCACTCACGGTCACAGCACTCTCGCTACGAAGTCGCGGGTTCTGGGGTGGTCCGGGGCCGTGAGGATCCGGTCCGGCGGCCCGGATTCCAGTACACGGCCGTCGTCGAGGAAGACGACCTCGTCGGCGACCTCGCGGGCGAAGGCCAGTTCGTGGGTGACCACGAGCATCGTCATGCCGTCGGCGGCGAGGCCCCGCATGACATCCAGGACCTCTCCGACGAGCTCCGGGTCGAGCGCCGAGGTCGGCTCGTCGAACAGCATCAGCTTCGGCCGCATGGCCAGGGCGCGGGCGATGGCCACCCGCTGCTGCTGGCCGCCGGACAACTGGGCGGGGTAGGCGTCCCGCCGGTCGGTGAGGCCGACCCGGTCCAGCAGCGCCATCGCCTCGTCGGTGGCCTCGGCCCTGGATCGTCCCGCGCCGACCGGTCCCTCGGTGATGTTGCCGAGTGCCGTCAGGTGCGGGAACAGGTGGAAGCGCTGGAAGACCATGCCGATCCGGCGGCGCTGCCGGGCCAAATCCCGACGGCGCAGCTCACGCAGCCCGCGTCCGTGGCGCTCGTACCCGATCGGCGAGCCGTCCACCAGGATCTGGCCGCTGTCGGGCCGCTCCAGATGGTTGACGCACCGCAGGAAGGTGGACTTCCCGGACCCGGACGGGCCGATCACGCAGGTGACCGAGCCACGTGGCACGGACAGATCGACACCGCGCAGCACTTCGTTTCCGGCGAACGACTTACGGACTCCGGTGGCCTGGACCATCATCGGCGGCTGCCCTTCGCGAAGTGACGTTCGAGGTAGTGCTGGCCGACGTTGAGGAGGGTGGTGACGGCCAGGTACCAGACGCAGGCGACGATCAGGAGCGGGATCGTCTGGTAGGTGCGGGCGTACACGATCTGCACGGAGTACAGCAGTTCCGCGTAGGCCAGCACGCTCACCAGTGACGTCGTCTTGAGCATGGAGATGGCCTCGTTGCCGACCGGCGGGATGATCACCCGCATCGCCTGGGGCAGGATGATGCGGCGCAGTGTCCTGGCCCGGGAGAGGCCCAGCGACTCGGCGGCCTCGGTCTGCCCGTGGTCGACGGAGACGATGCCGGCCCGGATGATCTCGGCGAGGTAGGCGGCCTCGTTGAGGCCGAGGCCGAGCAGGGCCGCCGCGTAGGTGGTGATGACGGCGTTCGCCGGAACGTTGCCGATCGCCGGCAGGAACGGCAGGTGCAGCGACAGCGTCGGGTACAGCGCGGAGATGAAGCCCCAGAACAGCAGCTGGACCAGCAGGGGCGTGCCCCGGAAGAGCCAGATGTACAACCAGCTGATCGTGCGGGCGACGGTGTTGTCCGACAGACGCATGAGGGCCAGCCCGACGCCCAGGACGAGCCCGATCGCCATGGCCGCGGCGGTGAGTTCGAGGGTGGCCAGCAGGCCGTTCAGTACGGTTTTGCTGAACAGCCACGCGCCGACCGTGCTCCAGTCGAAGCGCGGGTTGGTGATCAGCGACTGGATCAGGGCCGAGGCCAGGAGCAGGACCACGAGGGTCAGGACCCACTGGCCGGGTCTCCTGCGGCGGAGGATCGGCAACTCCTCCATCACGAGGCAGCGTTGATCTCGAAGGTGTCGAGCGCCCCGGACTCGAGGCCCCACTTGGCGAGAACGCTCTGGTAGCCGCCGGTTGTCCGGAGGTGTTCCAGGGCCGACTTCAGCAGGCCGGTCAGCTCGCTGTTCTTGGGGACCGCGATGCCGAAGGGCGCGTTGCCGTAGGACGAGCCGGCGACCTCCAGCTTTCCGCCGGACTGCTTGGCGGCGTACGCGGCGACCGGGGAGTCGGCGAGGGCGGCGGCGGCACGGCCGCTGGTGACGGCGAGGTTCACGGCGGTGCCGTCGGGGAAGGTGCTGGCCTTGATCGGGGTCTTGCAGCTCTTCTGCCGGGCCGGCAGGTCCACCAGCGCCTGGGTGGAGCCCTTCGCCACGGCCACGGTCCGGCCGCACAGCGAGTCGCCCGTGGGCTTGAGCGTTTCGGGGTTGCCCGCCGGGACGAGCAGGGACGTACCCGCGTCGAAGTAGGTGACGAAGTCGACCACCTTCTCCCGCTCGGCGGTGTCGGTGAACGAGGAGAGGCCGAGCTGGTACTTGCCCGCCTGCAGCCCCGGAATGATCGAATCGAAGGGCACGTTGGCGAACGTGACCTTGACGCCGAGGACGGTACCGAGCGCCTTGCCGAGATCGGCCTCGGCGCCGATCACCGTCTTGTTGTCGGTGTCGAAGAAGTCCATGGGCGGGTAGCTGACGTCGCTGGCGATGGTGATGCCGCTCTTCTTCAGCGCGGCCGGGACCTTGGCGGCGAGTGCGGCGTCCGCCGTGATCGCGGCGGTGGCGGAGGAGGCGTCGGACGGCACTCCGGTGGGCCCGGCGGACGGCGAGGAGGGGTCGGCGCAGCCCGCCATGAACAGCGTCGCGAGGCCGAGGAGTACGAGCGGGCGCAGAGCGGACAAGGGGAACTCCTGAGTGGCCTGACGTCGGTGGATTGAGTGGAGCGTAAGGCCAGATGCGAAATAATCAAGTCCAGTTGCGCATCCTGCACGTGAGCCGCAATGTGACTGCAATGTCATCGCAACGAACCGCGCCCCATCCCGCCCGGGAGTCCCGCGCACCGACGCTAAGCTCGGCCCTCGATGACCACCGACAGCAGCCTGAAACGCGGCCTGGCCGTGCTCCGTCTCTTCGCCGAACACCCGCCGCGGGACCCGCGCGGACACACGGCCGCCGAGGTCGCCGACCTGCTGGGCCGGGAGCGCAGTGGCGTCTCCCGCGTCCTGCGCAGCCTCGAAGCCGCCAGGTTCCTGCGCCGCGACCCCGCCTCGCTCCGCTACTCCGTCGCCTGGGAGCTGTACGCCCGAGCCCAGCAGGTCACGGAGGCACGGCTGCGGCGGGACGGGCGCACCGCGCTAGAGGGCGTCGCGGCCGACACCGGGGAGTGCTCCTACCTGGGAGTCCTGCGGGGCGCCAGCTCCGTCACGGTCCTGGAGGCGATGCCGCCTGCCCTGTCCTCGTTCGTGTCCTGGGTGGGCCGCGGCTATCCCGCCTACTGCAGTGATGCCGGGCAGGCACTGCTGTTCGACGCCGGGCGCGCCGAGATAGAGGCCGTCTTCGCCCGCACGGCCTTCGTCCGGCACGGCCCCAACACCCCGGCCGACCTTGACGACTTCCTGGCCCGCCTCGACGCGGCCCGGCAGCGCGGGTACACGATCGTCGACCAGGAGGCCGAGCCCGGCCTGTACTCGCTCGCCGCTCCGGTCAGGGACTTCCGGGGCGAGATCGTCGCGGCTGTCCAGGTCGTCGGCCCCCGCCATCGCCTGGAGCCCGCGACTGCGGCCTGCGCCGAGTCGGTGGTCCGCTGGAGCGCCTGGCTGACCGCCGCTCTGAGCTCGGCAGAATCGGACCGAGACCGAGACCGAGACCGAGGCTCCGGCGACTGAGACTCAGCCGAGCAGGGACGCCAACTGCGCCGCCGCGTCGCCGACCGCCGCGACGAGCTCGTCGCGGTCATCCCTGGCCGCCGCATGCGGCACGACCACACTGACCGCCGCGACAATGGTTCCGCGCGGGTCCCGCACCGGCGCGGCGACCTCCAGCACGTCCTCGTCGTACTCGCTCTCGCACACCGCGACCCCGTGCGCCGCGTCCGCGGAGACCCGCGCCAGCAGGTCGTCCACCGACCGGGGTGCGTACGGGCCACCCGCCCCGATGAAGTCCTCCCCGCCCAGCAGCTCGGCGACCTCTTCCGGTGAGTGGCCGAACAGCAGAGCCCGCCCGGCCCCGGTGCACCAGACCGGCGTCAGCCGCCCCGCCCGCGCCCAGGCGAACTCGGCCCAGGCGGCCAGCTCGGCCCGCACCGACAGCACCATCGGCCCACACAGCACATCCACGTACGCGCACGCGCCGAACCGGACCACCAACTCCCGCAGCAGCGCCCGGCTCCGCACTCCCCACGGACCGCTTTCCGCCGCGACGGCCAGCAGCTCCGCCCCGGCGCGGAACTCGTGGCCACCACGGGCGAGCACACCGGAGTCGACGAGGTCCCTCAACAACCGCGACGTCTGCCCCTTGTCCAGCCCGTTCTCCTCGGCGAGCCGGACCACACCGGGCCCCCCACGCGGGTCGAGCTCCCCGCGCACCACACGCTCCACCAGTGCAAGCCCGCGAGGCAGCGCCCCCATCACCACGTCCACCCGCCGGATGCTACCGCCAGGGTTCCCCCGCTCGGCGTGACCACCCACGCAGCCGCCGTCGCCGCCGAGGGCTGCGACAGTGCCGCAGGGCGCGACTGCGTACGACAGGGCCCGTACAGGTACCGAGTCGCCGAGGCTCCGGTGGACGGCGTACGGCTTCCCGCCCCGAGCGCCGGACCGAACCGTTCTTCGACCCCAAAGACGCTGCCGGTCCGGCCGGTCCACGGGGCGGGCGAAAGCTGTCGGTTGCGGCAACTATGCTCCCGTCATGAACGAGGACGACAGAGGCCCCGAAAGACGCGTCGTCGACGGGCGTTTCGAGTTGGAGACCCGCCTCGGCGGTGGCGGGATGGGGACGGTCTGGCGGGCCAGGGACCTGGCGCTGCACAGGCTCGTGGCCGTCAAGGAGGTCCGCCCGCCCGACCGGGATCTCGCCGAGTACGACCCCGACGGCGCCCGGACGCTGCGCGAGCGGGTGCTGCGCGAGGCCAGGGCCCTGGCCCGCATCGACCATCCGAACGTCGTCACCATCCACCACATAGTCGACGGCGGCGACGGCACCTACCCGTGGATCGTGATGGAACTGGTCAGCGGTGGCTCGCTGGCCGACCGGCTTGCCCAGGGCCCGATGCCGCCGACCGAGGCGGCGCGGATCGGCCGGCAGGTGCTGTCCGCGCTGACCGCCGCGCACGACGCCGGTATCCAGCACCGGGACGTCAAGCCTGCCAACGTGCTGATGCGCCCCGACGGGCGCCCCGTCCTCACGGACTTCGGTATCGCCGCGATCCGCGAGACGTCCGGCCTCACCGCCACCGGTTCCGTCATCGGTACGCCCGACTTCATGGCACCGGAGCGCATATCGGGGCACGAGGGCGGATCCGCCTCCGACCTGTGGTCGCTGGCGATGATGCTGTACACCGCGGTGGAGGGCCATCACCCGCTGCGTCGCGGCACCACCCTGGCCACCCTCGCCGCGGTCCTCAACGACGACGTCGCGCCTCCGGTGCGCGCCGGTGCCCTGGGCGACGTCCTGATGAGCGTGCTCGTACGCGATTCGTCGGCGCGGCCGTCGGCAGCAGCACTGGACCTGCGCCTTGCCGAGATCGAGTCGGGGCCGACCGCTCCTGCGGTACGGGACGAGCCCACCTCGTATTCGCTGACTCCGCCGTCGCCCTCCACCCACCCGACCCCCGCACACCCGGGCAGCTTCGCCTCGCCGACCCCGTTCGCCCCGTTCGGTGTCCCCGCCTCGGCGCCCCCTTCCAACGGGTTCGGCACAGGCGCTCCCGACCCGGCGCGTGCCGCCACCGCCGGATTCGGTCCGCCGCCGTTCCAGCCGCTGCCGTTCCAGCCGCTGCCGGGGAAGGCTCCACATCAGCCGGTGACCGCACCCGTGGGCCCGGTACGCCGACGCACACCGCGCCTCGCGCTCCTGTTGAGCGTGTCGGGAGCCTCGCTCGCCGGTGCCCTGGTCCTGCTGTGGTGGCTGTTGCCCTTGGGAGACGCTACGGGCGACTCGGACGCGGGCGCCTCGCCCACCACCTCGGCCCCGAAGTCGACCGCGCCCTCCACTTCGGCCTCGAAGTCGACCACCTCACCGGCCGACGTCGCCCCGGCGACCGAGCTGCCGAAGGACGCGGAGACCGACGACATGCTGACTCCGGACGGCATCCGCACCGCGATCAAGGCGTTCGAGAAGGAGACCGGCCGCGACATGTTCGGTGACTTCTCGGTCTACCCGGACTACGTGTCGGCCCAGCTCATGGTCGAGGGCAGTGACACGAAGTACGACACCTACTCGTACCGCCCGGGCCAGGGCGTGGAGAAGGGCATCATCAAGGGCACACTCGCCGGCGGCGAACAGCCCGTCAGTCTCGACGACTTCAACTGGGACAAGGTTCCCGCACTCCTCAAGGAGGCGGAGAAGAAGCTCAACGTCGCCGAACCGGAGAACCGTTACCTGCTGGTGCGACAGCCCAACGACATCTTCGACACCCCGGCCGGAATGGCCATCTACCTGAGCGACGAGTACAACCAGTCCGGCTACCTGGAGGCCGACACCAACGGCAAGGTGACCCGCGTGTACCCCGCGGCGGACTGACCGCGCACACCGCCTGACGTTCACACGGCACGGGGTGCGGACGCCGAAGCCAAGATCAACCAGCAGCGACTTCCGAGTTCGACCCGGTGCCACCCCACGGGGCTCCGGGTCCGGTACACGGCACCCGGGCTACGGGGAGAGAGTGGGGTTCTTTTGCCTGCCGGTCCCGGTGGGCAAGCACGGTGGTGGGTCGGCGCAGCACGCGCGGCGGGAGATCCTCGCCGTGGCAGACGGTTCACGGTCACGTCAGCACAACACGTTGAGGGGCTCCGGTGCCGTACGGCACCAGAGCCCCGAAGGAACTGTTACACCATCTGCCGGCCCTGCTACTGCGCCGGCCTTCTGTTTCCGCAGACCCGACCGAGATGCTGTCGGGCATGCTGGGATCGCGGTTGCTTGACCGGAGACCACCTCACTATCGATGTCCTGCGGTACCCGGGCTCACGACTTCCGCCCGGGCGATCCTGATGGCGCTAGGCCCCTCCGTTCTTCCCTCGTTGACCAACTGCTTACCAAGCGGGGTACTACGTACTGCGCACTGCTGGGTACTGCGAACCGCACTTGCAGGTACTGCCACCGCGTCAACCGCGGTCCTGCTCCTGGCGGCCCCTGATCACCGCGGGCCACCCGGTCCGGTCGTCAGCCCCGTCGCCGTCCTGCGACAACCCTGGCTTCGGAACTCCACCACCGCACCGTCCTGCGAACTGCAACTGCGTACCGCTGCCCGGCAGTTCGTGTCTGCCAGGCCCTGCCGTCTCTCTGGGCTACGAGAGAAACCATAACCACACCGCCACCCAATGTCTACTTCAACAAGTACAGATTTCTGCGTGTTCGAAGGTGAAGTAACCCGCCGCGACCCAGCGATGGATGGCCGGAGCGGCCCGTCGAACCGCCCCTGACACAGCCGACTGCGCCGCGGCTACCGTCGGCGGTACCGCCACCCCCGGGCACCGGATACTCCGACTCGCCCGACCGGTGGCGTCGCCGCGGATACCTCACCTGCTCGTACCGGCGCGGGCCCGACTCGATCAGGCCGTGGGCCTGAGCCATGGCGTGAGCCGACGCGGGCGCACGGCAACGCGGCGCCCCGCATCGACTGCGGCCGTCAGTTTCTCCCCGAGGCCCTGCGACTCTGTCGAGTTGGCGGATGGAGGGGCGAGCCACAGGGGCCGGGTAGGCAAAGGTCGGACATGGACGATCCAGAGAGCAGGGTCACCCTCGTGACAATGCCGGCCGGTAACGCCACAACCGGTCGCTGCGCGAGAGCCGTCACCACGCACGGGATCGAACACCGGCATTCCTCGCCTGCCCACGACAGCCAACCCCGGCCCTCGAAGAAGCAGGCACCGTGAGCTTGGTCCCTGGACCATGGGCGACTTCGGCTGTTCCGACCACTGAACGACCGCTGAACGACCCACTGCGGCGAGAACCAATGCAAAACACTGTGGGCCCGACCGGCGCACGCCGGTCGGGCCCACAGTGCTGTTGAGGCGTCGGCTCGCGCCGCGTTCCTCGGTCAGGCGGATACAGGCGTACCGAGCATCGCGGAGGCTTCCTCGAGCGGGCTGAGGACACGCACGGGTGCCGCCTCGGGGAGGGTACGGCAGGTGAAGCCGAGCTGAGTCATGGCCCGGAGGACTTCGCCGGCGGTGAAGTCACGGCGGTCCTGGCGGGTGATGATCTGGCCGACCTGCTTGATGGGGTAGTGGCGGCGGCCGATGATGACGGATTCGCCGGTGCCCGGTTCGGGTTTGATGCCCTTCATCGATTCCAGCACACCACTCTTGGTGAGCTCGAAGGGGAAGCGGGCGATGACGCAGCGCATGGGGCCTCACAGGAGAAGAGGAAAACGGTCCGACCAGAGGTGATGCGGTTCAGCGAGAGATGGTGACGACGCCAAGGGCGCCGCCTTGCACGTCGACGACCGGCAGGACACCGATCCGGAGGTAGCGCTTCGCAGGCTCGACTTCGGCCATTGTGGTCACGGGCGAGGTGAACGATCCGTGCTCGCCGAGGATGTCGCGCAGGCGGACACGGTCAGTGTACGCGGAGCTGTCCCGGGCGGCCGTGAGTTCGTTCTGGGTGACCAGGCCGGTGTACAGGTCGTCCTGGTCGCAGACGACCAGTCGGCCCGTGCGTGCGGCGGTCATGACGGCCAGGGCCACCTCGACGCTCATGTCGTCACAGACCTGCGGTCCGGCCGCTTCCATGACCTCCACCGCCGTCCTGCGCACGGGGGTGACGCCCGCGGGGTGGGGCTGCGTCTGAACCAACGTCAAAGGTGCCTCCTGCAGAGATGGGTCAGCTTTCCGATCACGAAGGTTCTAGGCCGCCGCACCGACGACGGGCTGGCGTGCGGGCGCGCGCCGGGTCGTCGAAGAGGGGCGGCGCCGGCCTCGGGAGGAGGCGCTGCGCTTGGGGCGTTCCGCCACGGGTGCGGTGATGACGACCGGGATGCCGGACGGAGCCTGGGCGCCGGTGATCCGGCTCAGGGCCTCGTCGCCCGCGCGGACCTGGGTCGTCTGCGGCCGGATTCCGGCGTCCGCCATGAGGCGGACCATGCTGCGGCGCTGCTGCGGTGTGACGAGAGTGACAACGCTGCCGGACTCGCCGGCGCGGGCGGTGCGGCCCCCGCGGTGGAGGTAGTCCTTGTGGTCGGTCGGCGGGTCGACGTTGACGACGAGGTCGAGGTTGTCGACGTGAATGCCGCGCGCCGCGACATTGGTCGCGACCAGCACGCTGACGTGCCCGGTCTTGAACTGCGCCAGCGTGCGGGTGCGCTGCGGCTGCGACTTGCCGCCGTGGAGCGCGGCGGCCCGTACCCCGCTGTTGAGCAGGTCCTGGGTCAGCCGGTCGACGGCGTGCTTGGTGTCCAGGAACATGATCACGCGGCCGTCGCGGGCGGCGATCTCCAAGGTGGCGGCGTGCTTGTCGGCGCCATGGACGTGCAGGACGTGGTGCTCCATCGTCGTGACCGCACCGGCCGACGGGTCGACCGAATGCACGACGGGGTCGGTGAGATAGCGGCGCACCAGCAGGTCGACGTTACGGTCCAAGGTGGCGGAGAACAGCATCCGCTGCCCCTCCGGACGTACCTGGTCGAGCAGCGCGGTGACCTGCGGCATGAACCCCATGTCGGCCATCTGGTCGGCCTCGTCCAGCACCGTGATGCCCACCTGGTTCAGGCGGCACTCGCCACGATCGATGAGGTCCTTCAGCCGGCCCGGGGTTGCGACGACGACCTCTGCGCCGCCTCGCAGCGCGCCGGCCTGCTTGCCGATCGACATGCCGCCCACCACCGTGGCCATGCGCAGCTTGACGGAGCGGGCGTAAGGAGTGAGCGCGTCCGTCACCTGCTGGGCCAGCTCGCGCGTCGGTACGAGGATCAGCCCCAGCGGCTGGCGGGACTCAGCACGCTGTCCAGCGGTGCGGGCCAGCAGGGCGAGGCCGAAGGCGAGGGTCTTGCCGGAACCGGTGCGTCCGCGACCCAGAACGTCACGGCCCGCCAAGGCGTTCGGCAGCGTCGCGCCCTGGATCGGGAACGGCGCGGTCACGCCCTGCCTGCCGAGTTCGGCCAGTAGCTGCTCGGGCATGGCGAGATCGGCGAAGTTCTCGACGGCAGGCAGCGCGGGGGTGATCGTCTTCGGGAGCGCGAACTCACCCTGCACTGCGGCGGGCCGACGGCCGTAACCGCCGGTACGGGCGGGCCCGCCGGAACGGCGCGGGGCCGGCGAACCGAAACGGCTGCCGCCCTTGGTGGCGTCGGCACCGCCGTTTCGGGTGCGGGCGAAGCGGTTGTTCGTGCGTGTGGGGTTCATGCGGAACCTTCCTCGATGTGGCGCATATCAAGGAATTCCCGCAGCGATGAACAGCATGGAGAATTACAAGTATGGACCGATGGTGAAATACAGCACTTCTGGCCGACGAAAATGCGCGCGGGCGCAGGTGCTGAAATGGGTGACGTCTTGCGGTGTGGAACTCGGGCGTCGACCGCGGTGCAACTCTTCAGGACGCCCGGGCATCCTGACAGGAGGGCCGCGTCTGGTGAGAGTGCGGGTTCCTGCCCGTCGTCCCGCCGGTGAAACCGCGCGGGAAATGCTTGTAGCTGGGGCCCGCACCCCAAGGGATGCGGGCCCCAGCTACAGCGGGTACGTCAGGCCGGAACGATGTTCTCGGCCGTCGGGCCCTTCTGGCCCTGCGCGATGTCGAAGTTCACCTTCTGGCCCTCGAGCAGCTCACGGAAGCCCTGGGCGGCAATGTTCGAGTAGTGGGCGAACACATCAGGTCCGCCGCCGTCCTGCTCGATGAAGCCGAAGCCCTTTTCCGCGTTGAACCACTTCACGGTACCAGCAGCCATGCCATATCTCCTTTGGGGGGCAGTACATCGGAACCCGCACTGCGCGGACGCCGTGTCGCCGCAATGATTACCCCGCCCGGAAAAACTGGCCTGAAATACAAAAGCGCTCCCACCGGCAGGAGCCGTGTGGGGCACTTGAAGTTTTGGGAACCACAACTGCAACTGACGTCAGACTAGCACGCTGCAACGGCCCGCGCTTGTTACATAATTCCACTTTGCTCGTCGCGGCAAAAACTCTCATTGCAGGGTCCGTCAAACTCTCACCTCACGAGCACAGATATTGATCCGCTCGGAGTGCAATGTCTCAGGACGATCGGTGCCGCCGACTGCAGCCAGAACTGCCGGGCGCGACGACGCGGCTGACGACGTACGCGGCTGTGCGCGAGACGCCTTCGGAAACCGCCTGCCGGAACTCCCCTGTCGGGCACGCCCGTTGAGCCGTACAGGACCAGCGGCACCGGGGCCGCCTCGGCGAGACAGGTGATGAGCGGTGCAGGGTTTTGCTCGTTTCTTGACCATAAACACCCAAACAAGCGCTGTGGTTTCATGGAACTGCGCACGGTGTGGCGCACATCATCAACAGAGAGTTGTGTGACATGGCGGCACCGCAGGCCCGGTGGAGCGCGCTGCTGGAGATGCTGACGCGCGACGGGCGGGTCGAAGTAGAGGCGGCTGCCAGCGAGTTGGGGGTCTCGGCCGCGACGATCAGGCGCGACCTCGACGAGCTGGCCCGCCAGCAGATGGTCACCCGCACGCATGGCGGAGCCACGCTCAACGCGATCGCCTACGACCTGCCGCTGCGCTACAAGTCCGCGCGCAACGCTCCGGAGAAGGAGCGGATCGCGCAGGCCGCCGCAGGACTGGTGAAGGCGGGCGCCGTGGTGGGGATGAACGGCGGCACCACGACCACCGAGGTGGCGCGGGCCCTGGCCACCCGCGCCGACCTGGGTTCCGGCGGCTCGGAGACGGCGGTCACCGTGGTGACCAACGCGCTGAACATCGCCAACGAGCTGGTCGTGCGGCGCCACGTCAAGCTCGTGGTGACCGGTGGAGTGGCCCGGCCCGCGTCCTATGAGCTGATCGGGCCGCTGGCCACCGAACTGCTCGCGGAGATCGCTCTGGACCAGGTCTTCATAGGGGTGGACGCCATCGATGTGGCCAACGGGGCTACCGCCCATCACGAGGGCGAGGCGAGTATCAACCGGGCGCTGGCCCGGCGCGCGCAGCAGGTCGTCGCGGTCGCCGACTCCACCAAGCTGGACCGGCGGGCCTTCGCCCGCATCTGCCCGGTGGAGGACATCGACGTCCTGGTGACCGACAAGGCCGCCTCGGACGAGCTGGCCAAGTCGTTCGCCGCGGCCGGCGTGGAGGTCATCCGCGCCTGACACCGCAGACCACTCCCCTGCTCGCCCCGGCCGCGCCGCGCATCCCGGCGTCATCCCGGACACCGCCCCCGGTCAGGCCGGAGACAAGGACCGCTACGACACCACGGTCTTCGACACCGCGCTCCCCGAACTCCTCTTCGTGCGAGGCGAGTTGAGGAACAGCTCGGCTTACCGCTACGACTGACCTGCGCCCCTCACATCTGCGGAGCCGAGCCCTGAGGGCCGGCTCCGCAGGCGTTTCGGCAGGGTCGGACGGTCGCCGCGTCGTGTCGTGTCGCGTCATGTCGATGCAAGCAGCCGGACGACCCGGCCTCAGACGCGGGGGGCGAACAGCTCGGCCAGATGCCGGGCCGGCACGTCGGCCAGGTCGTCGAGCTGGACGCGGCAGGACATGCCGTCCGCCAGGAACACCGCGTCCGGGTGCGCGCGCACCGCCGGCAGCAGATGCGTCTCGGCGACCGCGACGCTGACCTCGTAGTGCCCCTTCTCCATACCGAAGTTGCCGGCCAGGCCGCAGCACCCCCGCACCTTGGTGACGGTGGCGCCGGTCTTCTCCAGCAGACGCTGGTCGGTGTCCCAGCCGATGACCGCGCTCTGGTGACAGTGCGGCTGCGCGACCACCTCCACACCGGTCAGGTCCGGCAGGGGCAGGTCGAGACGCTCGACCAGCTCCGCGAAGCTCAGTACCCCCGAGGCCACCACGTCCGTCTCCGGGGCGTCGCACAGCTCTCTCGCGTCGCCGCGCAGCGACGCCAGACAGGACGGCTCCAGGGCCATCACCGGGATCCCGCTGCGGATGTAGGGCGCGAGCGTGCGCACCGTCCGGCCCACGATGCTCCGCGCCTGGTCGAGTTGTCCGGTCGTGATCCAGGTCAGGCCGCAGCAGGCGTCCTCCCCGACGACGCGGACCGTGAGGCCGTGAGACTCCAGGAACCGGATCGCCGCCAGGCCGGAATCCGGGAAGAAATGGTCGGTGAAGGAGTCGGCCCAGATCCACACGTCGGCCGACGCGTCCGTGGTGCGAGAGGCGTGCGTCGCCTTCTTGAGGGTCGGGGAGGCGAACTCCGGCACGGACCGTCGGTGGTCGATGCCGGCGACCCACTTGGCCAGGCCGGCGAGCAGCTTGACGCGCAGGAGCAGGTTGGCCGCCGGCGCCAGCGGCGCGGTGAGCCGGGCCCACTTCGGAAGCCGGCCGAGGAACAGGTGCGACCGCGGTCGCCTCACCCCGGCGACATCGTGCCGCTGGTGCAGCACCTCGGATTTGTACGTGGCCATGTCGACGCCGCTGGGGCAGTCGCTGGCACAGCCCTTGCACGCGAGGCAGAGGTCGAGTGCCTCGGTCACGGCCGGGTCCCGCAGACCGCCGAGGAGCAGTCCCCCGTCGAGTGCCTCCTGCAACACCCGGGCGCGGCCACGGGTGGAGTCCCGCTCGTCCCGGGTGGCGAGATAGGAGGGGCACATCACCCCGGCGGTCTTCGGCGCCACGCACTTCCCGACGCCGGTGCAACGGTGCACCGCGGCGCCGAGGTCTCCGGCGTCGTGCACCAGGCGCAGGCCGGAACGTACCGGCGCGCGCGGGCGCACCGGGCGCAGGTCGTCGGTGATCGGAACCGGGTTGGCGATGATGCCCGGGTTCAGGAGGTTGTCGGGGTCACAGACGGCCTTGACCTGCTGGAACAGGGCGAGGGACGCCTCGTCGTACATCAGTGGCAACAGCTCGCCGCGGACCCGGCCGTCACCGTGCTCCCCCGACAGCGTGCCGCGATAGTCCCGCAGCCGTGTCGCACAGGCGGTCATGAAGTCGCGGAACACTCCGGCCGAAGCGGGGTCGCCGGGTTCGAAGGGGAAGTCGATGCGGCAGTGGACACAGCCGTCGCCGAAGTGCCCGTACGGGATGCCCTGAAGGCGGTGCGCCCGCAGCAGTTCCTCGAAGTCGCGCAGCCACGCGCCGAGGTGCTCCGGTGGAACGGCGGCGTCCTCCCATCCACCGTACGCCGGCGTCGCCAGCGACCTGCCCGCGAGCCCGGCGCCGTCCTCACGGATACGCCACAGCGCGGCCGCCTCACGTGGGTCGTCGATCAGCCTGGTGTCCAGCGCGGCTCCGGCGGCGACGAGCCGCCGCACCGAATCCGGCGCGTCCTCGCCCGCTACCTCCGCGAACAGCCAGCCGCGCCCTTTCGGCAGGTCGGGAACCGGCGAACCCTTCGCGCGTACCAGGTCGACGATGCGCGAGTCCATGCCCTCGCACGCGATGAGCCGGCCCGGTACGGCGGCCAGCAGCGCCGGCACCGCATCGGCCGCGTCGGCCATGGTCGGATACCCGAGCACCAGCAGCCTGCGTTCGACCCGGTCGTCGACGAGCCGAACGGTCGCCTCCAGGACCGTGGCCAGCGACCCTTCGCTGCCGACGAGGAACCGGTCGATGCGGCGCCGCTCGGGCAGCAGGTGCTCCAGGCCGTAGCCGCTGACCTGGCGGCCGAAGCGGCCGAACTCGGTCCGCAGATGGACCAGATTCGCGTCCCCGACCGCCGCCAGCCGCTCGGCGGTGCCACCGCCGGGCCGACCGCCCTGCTCAAGGGCCGACTCGCCGTTGCCGTAGAGCACGCGCAGCGACTCGACGTTGTCCACCGTCCGCCCGTAGCCCAGGGCCCGCGACCCACAGGCGTTGTTCCCGATCATCCCGCCGATCGTGCAGCGACTGTGCGAGGACGGGTCCGGTCCGAAGCGCAGCCCGTGGGGCGCTGCCGCGCGCTGCAGGTCCGCGTGCACCACACCCGGTTCCACCCGCGCCGTACGTGCGACCGGGTCGATGTCGAGTACCCGGTCGAACCGGCGGGTGTCGATGACGATGCCGCTGCCGACGGCGTTGCCCGCGATGCTGGTGCCCGCGCCCCGCATCGTGACCGGGACCCGCAGCTCACTGGCCACCTGGTGGGCCGCGATCACGTCCTCGGCGTTGCGTGCCTTCACGACCGTGGACGGGACGACGCGGTACAGACTCGCGTCGGAGGAGTACAGGGCTCGTGTCAGTGGCGAGTCGTCGAACTCGACGCCCACCGCGCGCAGAGCCGCGGCGAGATCCTCGGGAGAGGCCGTCGACGAGTCTGCCGGGGTTTCGCCGGGTTCGCGCTGCGCTTGAGTGGGCATGCCTGAGGCTAACTAACGTAAGTTAGCTTTTCCAGCTCCGCATCGAGCCGCCGCGGTGACCCCTGACCGACGTAGGGGGAGATTCCGGCGTGCGCGACTCACGCCGACAAGGGAGAAGTCAGTGGCCGAGGAGCGGTGGCCCCGCGCTGTCGAGGAGTTCGACAAGCATCTGAGCGAACTCGACTGGAGTCACCGGAGCGAGTCCCGGAGAGCCATCCTTGAGGTGTTCCTCCGACTGGCCACCGAGAACGGGTTCAACTCCGTCTCCATGCGCATGATCGCCAAGGAGATGGCCATCAAGGCCCCGAGCCTGTACAACCACTTCCCGGACGGTCGCGACGAGATCGTCGCCGAGTCTCTCCGCCGGCACTTCTACAAGTTCGGCATCGCCGTACTCGACGGCGTGCGTGATGTCCCCGACCCCGGGGACGGCTGGCGCCGGATGGTGCACGTGCACCTGACCCGACAGGTCGAGCTTCCCGAGAGCAACCTGTGGGACCTGCTGGTGGCGACCGACCAGGTCGTCCGCTTCCTCCCGCAGCCGCTCCGCGCAGAAGTCGATGCCTGGGTCGACCTGTACGAGGCGCTGTATCGCGCCGCGGCCCAGGACATGGGGTTCGGCCCGTCGGTCCAGCAGGTCAAGCTCGTGATGACCGTGCTTGAAGGCGCGAATCGCTGGGTCATGTGGGACGGCGAGCCCCGGTCGCTCGCCGCGCTGGTCGAGAAGGCGAACACGGCCACCCTCGCCCTGCTGGAACTCGCCATGGACTAGTGTCCTGAGTCTTTGATTCACTGAAGAAGTAGGCTGGGCTCATGGCGCGTATGGGTCGGCCGACGGTCGAGGTGGTCCTGACAGACGACGAGCGGGATACGTTGCTGCGCTGGTCGCGGCGGGCGACGTCGTCGCAGGCTTTGGCGTTGCGGTGCCGGATCGTTCTGGCCTGCGCCCAGGGTGGCTCAAATACCGTCGTGGGTACGGAGCTTGGGGTGCACCCGGTGACGGTGGCCAAGTGGCGCAAGCGGTTCGCGTCCGATCGGCTTCAGGGCCTGTCGGACGAGCCGCGGCCAGGGCCGCCGCGCACGGTGAGCGACGAGAAGGTCGAGGAGGTCGTGGTGCGCACGCTGGAGTCCACCCCGAAGAACGCCACGCACTGGTCGACGCGGGAGATGGCCGAGGCCAGCGGCTTGTCGCAGTCCACGGTCTCCAGGATCTGGCGGACCTTCGGCCTCAAGCCGCACCTGGTGGACACCTTCAAGCTGTCCAAGGACCCGCAGTTCATCGAGAAGGTCCGCGACGTCGTCGGTCTGTACCTGGACCCGCCGGAGCGGGCGATCGTGCTGTGCGTGGACGAGAAGTCGCAGATCCAGGCGCTGGACCGGTCCGCGCCGGTACTGCCGATGATGCCCGGCATGCCCGAGCGCCGCACCCACGACTATGTGCGCGGTGGGGTGACGGCCCTGTTCGCCGCGCTGAACGCTGCGACCGGCGAGGTCATCTCCTCCATCCACCGCCGGCACCGCGCGGTGGAGTTCAAGAAGTTCCTGGCCAAGCTCGACAAGGAGGTGCCCGAGCACCTCGATGTCCACCTGATCTGCGACAACTACGCCACTCACAAGACCCCCGCGATCCAGAAGTGGCTGCTGGCCCACCCCCGGTTCCATATGCACTTCACGCCGACCAGCGCCTCCTGGCTCAACCAGGTCGTGCGACACGAAGTCGCTTGAGAAGAGTGGGAATCACCAAGGAGGTTCGACGATGTCGAAGGTGTAGACCCGAGCCAGTGCACAGGGCTCGTTCCCGCCTCAGCGTGCGTCGCGAGTGATCGCGGGGTGCGAAGCCTGAGGAAAGGTCCAAGGATTCCCGTTCCATCCGGGGATTACAGGCCGGGAAATGCCGGACGGGTGAATGCGAATGAACCCTTGATGATGCCTCGTCATGAGCACTCTCGCCGATGGGTTGTTTCAGCGGGAGATAGGGACTGGCCATTGAAAAGTGGCAGGCGCCGACCGGAGATATCTGACCGGTCGGGAGTGCACCGCCGTCCCCGGGGTGCAGAGGGCACCCTCCCCGGCAGCACCTCTCTCATGCGGAACGTGACAACCCCGATGGAGTCCAGGCAATAAGTTTCTGGCCTGGTAAGCCAACCGCAAGTAAGGCCCAAATCTCCAGCGGGCGCAGGAAGACCCAGCAAGCGAATGCCGGTGGCCGAAAGGCAGCAGGAAACCGGGAACCACATGCCGACACCTCCGTCGGCGGTTCCCGCATAACTGGCCGGATAGGGGCCGATACCCCGACCTGAAAGGGTGCTGACGTGGGTCTGGTGAGCTTGTGAAGGCACGAAGACCGAAGACACCGGAACCGAAGGAAAAGTTGGACGTCATGACGACACACGCGGCCGGGACGGCGCAAGCCGCAGCGACCGCCGTCGGCATAGCGAACGGACCGGAGGGCGAGATCACCGACTGGCCGTCGATCGACTGGCGGAGGGTCGAGGACGACGTACGGCGTCTGCGGCAGCGCATCTTCACGGCATCGCAGGCAGGAGACCTGGCCAAGGTCAGGAATCTGCAGAAGCTGATGCTCCGCTCCCGCGCCAACGCACTCGTGAGTGTGCGGCGGGTCACGGAGGTCAACGCTGGCCGCAAGACGGCGGGGGTTGACGGGAAAGTCGTCCTGCCGCCCCAGGAAAAGGCCGAGCTGGCCGACTGGGTCCAGCATGGCGCGGCCCCGTGGAAACCCAAGCCCGTCAAGCGGGTGTATATCGCCAAGGCGAATGGAAAACAGCGCCCGCTCGGAATTCCCGTGATCGCTGACAGATGCCTCCAAGCTCTGGCACTGAATGCGCTGGAGCCCGAGTGGGAGGCACGGCTGGAACCGAAGGTCTACGGCTTCCGTCCCGGCCGTGGCTGTCATGACGCGATTGTGGCCATCCACACGACGGCGTGCGGCAAGACCGCCAAGCGCCTGTGGGTGCTCGACGCCGACTTGAAAGCGGCATTCGACCGGATCGACCACGATAATCTGCTCACGTCGCTGGGTTCGTTTCCCGGAAGGGGAATGATCGCCGGATGGCTGAAGGCGGGCGTGGTCGAGAAAGGTTGGTTCGCCCCCACGTTGGAAGGAACTCCTCAGGGCGGGGTGATCAGTCCCGCGTTGTTGAATATCGCTTTGCATGGAATGGGAAAGGCCGCTGGAGTCCGCTACCAGACTCTCGGCAGCGATGCCGCGATTTTGGCGCGTGACTCACCGGTTCTGGTCGTCTACGCCGACGACCTCCTCGCCCTGTGCCACTCGCAGGAACAAGCCGAGGAGGTCAAGGCACGGCTCGCCGCGTGGCTCGCGCCCCGGGGACTGGCTTTCAACGAGGACAAGACGCGCGTTGTCCACCTCGATGAGGGCTGCGACTTCCTGGGGTTCAACATCCGACGCTATCGCGGCAAGTTGCTGACCAAGCCGAGCAACGCGGCCCTGTGGCGGATCCGGGAACGGCTCGCCGCCGAGATGCTGGCCCTGCGAGGGGCCAACGCCGACGCGGTGATCGCCAAGCTCAACCCGATCATCAAGGGCTGGGCCGCCTACTACCGGATCGGGGTGTCCAAGCGGGCGTTCAACTCGCTGGACGCCTACGTGTGGAGGCTGGTCTACAAGTGGGCCAAGTTCTCTCACGCGAACAAGTCGAAGCGCTGGGTGACCGACCGGTACTTCGGCATGTTCAACCCGTTCAGGTATGACAGGTGGGTGTTCGGGGACCGCACCAGCGGTTTCTACCTCTACAAGTTCGCCTGGACGCCGATCGTCCGGCACCGGATGGTGCCAGGAACGGCGTCGACCGACGATCCCACCCTGGTCGACTTCTGGGCCAAGCGGCGTCGCCGCGGCAAACTCCCGCTGGGCAAAGGCACCCTGCATCTATTGCAGAAGCAGGACGGCCGATGTCCAGTCTGCGGAGGGCTGTTGCTGCACGCCGACCACGAGCCGCAAACTCCCGACCAGTGGGAACAGTGGCTCAAGGTCACCCGCACGGCGATCCGGAAACACGCGATCATCGCTGATGCGGGCAACGGCAAGCCGGACAAATCCGCCGCCCCACGTCTGATCCACACCCACTGCCACCGTCGGCTGACCACCGGCATCGGCAAGTCGCCAGCACTTCTGACCAGCCCGCGAGCCATAGAGCTTGCTTGAGCCGGTTGCCTGGAAATCGGGCACGGCCGGTTCTGAGGGGGACCGCTGCAGCAATGCAGCGGTCCTACCCGACGAGCGCTGGTTCGGCCTGCTGACGGACAAGCAGATACGGCGCGGCGTCCACAAGAACGTGCAGGCCCTGGAGAAAGACATCCGCTCCTGGATCGCCACCTGGAACGAAGATCCCCGACCTTTCGTCTGGACGAAGACCGCCGACGAGATCTTCGAACGCCTCGCCGGATATCTGAACCGAATCAAAGACTCAGGACACTAGGGCGTGTATCGGAAGTGGATCTTGCGTGAGATGATCTTGATGGTGGCACGTGGGGATCTGACGGATGCGCAGTGGGCCAGGCTGGAACCGCTGCAGCCCAGGGGCAGGAAGCCGGGACGCCCGCCGAGATGGACGAGGCGACAGCTGATCGACGGCATACGCTGGCGGACCCGGACCCGGACCGGGACGCCGTGGCGGGATGTCCCGGAGCGTTACGGGCCGTGGGCGCGCGTGTATGACCTGTTCCGGCGCTGGCAGCGAGACGGTACCTGGAAGCGGATCTTCACCGAGCTACAGGCCCAGGCCGACGCAAAGAACCTGATCACCTGGGACATCAACGTCGACTCCACCGTCTGCCGGGCCCACCAGCACGCTGCCGGCGCGCGAAAAAGGGGGACCTGCAAAAGGAGCCGCCCGGCGGCATCGCCACCGAACCGGACGACCACGGCCTCGGACGTTCGCGCGGCGGCCTGACCACCAAACTGCACCTGGCCGTCGAGCAGGGCCAGAAACCGATGTCGATCGTCATCACGGCCGGACAGCGCGGAGACTCCCCGCAGTTCGAGCCCGTCCTCAAAGCGATCCGCGTGCCCCGCATCGGGCCGGGCAGGCCCCGCACTCGCCCCGACCGCGTCCGGGCGGACAAGGCGTACGCCTCTCGAAAGAACCGCGCCTACCTGCGGCGACGCGGGATCCCTTGCACCATTCCGGACAAGGCCGACCAGGCCCGCAACCGCAAGAAACTCGGCTCCCACGGCGGCCGCCCGCCAAAGTTCGACAAGACCGACTACAAGGAGCGCCACGCGGTTGAGTGCGGGATCAACCGCCTCAAGCGCCACCGCGCGGTCGCCACCCGCTATGAGAAACTCGCCGTCCGCTACGAGGCGACCGTCCTCATCGCAGCCATCAACGAGTGGTTGTGACTCCTTCATCTCGGCTGCGCGGGATATTGGCGGCGAGCAGTTCCTGCAGGAGTTCAAAGATGAGATCAGGCTGTCCTACGAACGGGGAATGGCCCGTCTGCCACTCGCGCACGTCGGTGCAGCGCGAGGCCATCTTCCGCTGCAGGACCGGGTCGATGGCCCGGTCCTGTCCACAGACGACATAGGTGGAGGGAGTGTGCTTCCAGCTGTGGCGCTCTGGGACTCCTCGCCCGCAGCCGGGGGCTTGCGCACGCAGGAGGCCAACCGCCCAGGCGGCGAGAGGTTCGGGACAGTCGCCATAGAGGGTGTCGACAGCCCGGTCGGGGCGCAGGCTGGTCGAGCCGTCGGGCTCCGGGTTGATCGCGTCCTGGAGCTGTGGGGACGCCCCACCCAGACTGGCCGCGCTCTCGCCGACATCAAGCACGAAGGCCGCCAGATAGACCAAGTGTCCCGCTCCGCGCAGCCCGGTGATCACTGACCCTCCGTAGGAGTGGCCGAGCACAATCGGAGGCTCGTGCAGTGAGCCGACGGCTGCCTGGACCGCTGCTGTGTCAGCGAGCAATGAGCCCCGGTGGAGCTCAGGAACGACAACGTGGGTTCCCGCAGTCCGCAAGCGTTCTGCCACCACGGCGAAGTGCTCGGGACGGTGATACAGGCCGTGAACGAGCACCACGGCGGCCAATTCACCTACCTCCTCAGGTCAGTGTCAGGCCAGTGATCCTAGCTCCGGACCATGGCCAGCCATCACTCACCATCTTGATCCACTTCCGATACACGCCCTAGAGCCCACGGAGAAGGGCAGACAATGGCACCGCGGAATGCTTCTTGAGTCCCCTCGCCCACCGGGAGGGCCTGCCCAACCACCCGTCGGCCTCGGCATCCCCGCACGCCGCCGTCCGGAAGAGTCGAATGACCTCCCCCGGGCCGATGTTGGATTGCCGACGGCGCTTCGGTCAGTGGTGCTGGATTCCGAGCTGGTTTGCGGCGGCGTTCACGGTTTGCGCGAGCAGGACGGCGATGGTCATCGGCCCGACGCCGCCGGGCACCGGAGTGATCAGACGGGCGCGGGTGAGGGCGGTGTCAACGTCCACGTCCGCCGACGTTGCCCGGGTTGTATCCGGCATCGATCACGATCGCGCCGGGCTTGATGTCCTCACCCCGGATCAGCCGGGGTCGGCCCACGGCCGCTACACGACATCCGCTTCCTGGACGATCCTCGACAAGTCCGCCGTCCGGGAGTGCCAGTACGTCAACGTTGCGTCCCTGGCGAGCAGGAGCATCACCGCCGGTTTGCCGAGGATGGCGCTGCGGCCCACCACGACGGCGTGCTTGCCGGCGAGGTCGACGTCGTAGGCCTCCAGCAGTCGCATGATCCCGCCCGGCGTGCAGGACACGAAGCCCGGCAGGCCGAAGCTCGTCGCGGCGAAGGAGTGCATCGTGACCCCGTCGACGTCCTTCTCCGGCGCGATGGCCTCGAACGCCGCACGCTCGTCGATGTGCGGGCCGCAGGGATGTTGGAGAAGGATGCCGGGTCACGGACCTCGACCTGCCCGGCATCGACGCGAGCACGAGCCCGAGCCCGAGCCCGAGCCCGAGCAACTGACCATGTGCTGAGCGCCGAGGGCTCGTTCGGATCTGGCCGGTGAGGCCACGTCACCGGTCGGCGGGCTCGGCCTCCCGGTCGGCAGCGAGCGGCTGGGCCGCGTACGTGATGCGGACGACGCCGTCGGTGTGCCGCTCCGTGTCGCCCTGGACACCGAAGACGTCGCGGAGGAGGTCCGGTGTCAGGACCTCCAGTACGGATCCTGCCGCCACCACCGCGCCCTCGTGGAGCACGACGAGGTGGTCGCAGAGCCGGGCGGCGAGGTCGAGGTCGTGCAGGACTGCCAGGGTGGTGATACCCGTACTGCGAATCAGCTCCAGGAGTTCGAACCGGGCGCGGATGTCCAGGTGGTTGGTGACTTCGTCCAGGACCAGGAGCTGCGGCCGCTGGGCGAGAGCGCGGGCCAGCAGGACACGTTGGCGTTCGCCGCCGGACAGGGTTGCGTAGTCCCGGTTCGTGAAGGGTGCGACTCCGCAGCGGTCGACCGCCTCCGCCACGGCCTGGTGGTCCTCGGCGCTGTCCCGGCCCATCAGGCCGTGGTGGGGCGTGCGTCCCAGGGCGACGATCTCGGTCACGGTCAGGCCGGTGGTGGCAGCGGCGTCCTGGAGGACGGCCGCCGTTCGGCGGGCGGCGGTGCGCGGGGACAGCTCCCATACATTGTCGTCGCCTACTCGGACCACGCCGTCGGCCGGCCGCAGCGAGCGGTAGACCGTGCGGAGAAGGGTGGACTTGCCGCTGCCGTTGGGTCCCACGAGCCCGACGATGTCGCCCTTGGCGGCCTCCAGGTTCACATCGCGGAGGATCGGCCTGCGGTCCAGGGTGACGTGGAGCTGGTCGACGGTCAGTTTCATACGGTGTCCGGCCCTCGTCGCGGATTCAGCGGATTCAGCGGCTTCATACGGTGTCCAGGCCCTTGTTGCGGCGCAGCAGCCACAGGAAGAAGGGGGCGCCGAGCAGAGCGGTGAGGATGCCCAGCGGTAGTTCGTTGGGGCGGTTGACGGTTCGGGAGAGCAGGTCGACGAGGACGAGGTAGACGGCACCCAGGAGCGCGGTCAAGGGCAGCAGTCTGCGGTGGTCGGCGCCGGTGGTGAGGCGGACCAGGTGGGGGATCATCAGGCCGACGAAGCCGACGCCGCCGGCGACGGCGATGACAGTTCCGGTCAGCAGCGCGCTGATGACCAGTAGGACGGCGCGCAGCCGGTTGACGTCCACACCGAGCGCGGTGGCGGACTCGTCGCCGGCCAGCAGGGCGTTGAGCCGTCGTCCGAACAGGGTCAGTGCGACGGTTCCGGCCAGGACCACCACGGTGACGGTGGGCAGTTGGTCCCACTGGGCACCGGCGACGCTGCCGAGCATCCAGAACATGACGGTCCGCAGTTCGGTGGGCGTCGCCAGCAGCTGAACGAAGCTGGTCATCGACAGCAGGACATAGCCGACCGCGACCCCGGCCAGCACCAGCCGGGTCGGGGCCAGTCGGCCCCGTCGCCGGCCCAGGGCGAAGACCAAGGCCCCGGCCGCGAGGGCACCGACGAACGCCGCGCCTGACACACCGAGACCTGCCAGACCGCCGAGGGCGGCGCCGCCGAGGGTGATGACGAGCACGGCGCCCAGGGAGGCGCCGTAGGAGAAGCCGAGGACGATCGGGTCGGCGAGCGGGTTGGAGACCAAAGTCTGGAGTACCGCTCCGGCGACGGCCAGTCCGGCGCCGACCAGCGCGGCCAGGGCGACGCGTGGTGCCCGGAAGGTCCACACGATCTGGTCCAGCGCCGGGTCTTCGGTCGCTCCCCGGCCGGTGACGTGGTGCAGGAGGATGCCCCACACGTCGGCCACCGGGATGTTGACCGCGCCGATGCTCACCGCCACCACCATGACGGCG
Organism: Streptomyces sp. NBC_01314; assembly: GCF_041435215.1. Classification (NCBI taxonomy): domain Bacteria; kingdom Bacillati; phylum Actinomycetota; class Actinomycetes; order Kitasatosporales; family Streptomycetaceae; genus Streptomyces; species Streptomyces sp. NBC_01314. The sequence continues at coordinate 1,000,076 of NZ_CP108394.1, forward strand.
ACCAGGACGACCAGCAGCCCGGCGACCGCGAGGGGCACCCGCAGGCGGCTGGGGATCCTGCTCAGAATTCGTCGGGGTGCAGCATCTCGGCGATCTTCTCGACGGCCAGGTCGTTGCTCGGGCCGAGGTACATCGAGTCCGACACGGTCACGTACGTGTTGTTCTTCGCGGCCGGCCACTGGGGGAACTCCTTCAGCAGTTTCTTGGCGTAGGCCGCCGGATCGGGGTCGTTGTAGCCGATGACGACGAGCGCGTCAACATCGGTGGCGGCCACCTTCTCCTTGCTCAGGTCGGCAAAGGAGGTCGTGGAGGCCGACTCGAAGGCGTTGCGGCCGCCGGCCTTGGCGAGGATGTCGTTGTAGATACCCTTGGCGACGACCGAACTGAAGTCGTTGCCGCCCATGGTCATGTTGGAGAACAGGACCATGACCTTCGGCTGCTTCCTGCCCTTCACTCTGGCGGAGACACGGGCGATGTTCTTCTCCGACGCGGCGATCAGCTTCTCGGCGCGGCCACTCACGTCGAAGACCATGCCCATGTCGCGAAGCAGCGTGTAGCTGTCGGCGATGGTCATCCTGGAGGTGTCCTGGTCGCAGCCCTGCGGGGAGACATAGGTGCCCGCGCCCACCTCCTTGAGCTGCCGGCGGGTGGCGAAGCCGTTCTTCTCGTCGAAGCCGTAGGAGGTCGTGGACAGCACCAGGTCGGGGCGCAGTCCGATCATCGCCTCGCGCGGGATGTCGTAGGCGTCGTTGAGCTTGATGTCGCCGGTGGGCAGGCCCTTGATGGCCTTGGCTCGGCCGGCCACCTCGGACATCCCGTAGCTCTGTTGGTTGGCGACGATGCGGTCGCCGAGGCCGAGGGCGAGCAGCGTGGAGACCTCGGCGACCGAGGCGCCGTTCATGGTGACCACGCGGCTGGGCGCCTCGGTGAACTTCTCCGTCACTCCGCAGTTGTCGAGGGTCACCGGGTAGGCGGACTTCGCGGCGGCCACGGACGCCTTGTCGCCGGTATCGGCGGCCTTGTCGGTCGAGGAGTCGGCGCATGCCGCAGTGACCAGACAGAGGGCTCCGGCCAGGGCTGTGGCGAGCGGCCGTTTCTTCGACATGCTGACTCCTTGCTGCGGGGTGCTCATGAGGCGACGGGTTCTGAGGCAGTAGTCGGGGGGTGAAGCTCGGAAGTTCCCAAGGGATCCAACTACTGTGCGGACGTCGCGAGATGGCCCTGCTTCCCGGCCGGGGCGGGCAGCGTTCCGGTGGCGACGCAGTGGTCGAGGTAGCGGAAGACGAGGTCCCGGTCGACGGACGGGCAGGTGATGCCACTGCCGTGCAGTCCGGTCACGACGTTGTCGGTGCGGACGCGCCCCAGGCGTAGCTCGGGCCCGGTCGAGTCGTCGGTGCCCGCGTCCCAGGCGTCGAAGAAGGCGAGCGTGGTCGCCGCCGCACCGAAGGCCCCGGACGAGCGCTGCAGCTCGGCGCGCCACTGGGCCAGCGGCATGCGGCGCAGCGGATAGCCGTACTCCTCCAGCCAGTCGTAGACGTCACTCAGCCGCATCGGGGTGGTGGCGTGGTTGAAGACCGTGGCGGTCGGCGGGCGCTGCCCGAGACAGAGGTGGACAAGGGCTTGGGCGACGTGGTCGACCGGTGTCCAGGTCTCCTCCTCGAACAGGTCGGGGACGATGCCCGCGGGCACACCCGCGCGCAGCACACTCCAAAGGAAGTCCCGCTCGTTGACGTAGCCGGTGGCGTGCGGGCCGACGATTCGCCCGAGGCGGTGGACGGTGACCGACAGGCCCCGCTCGGCGGCCTGTTCCAGCAGGCGTTCGGCGGCCCACTTCGACTGCTGGTAGCCGTATCGCAGTCCGGGGTGGGGAGGGAGGAACGTCTCCGGCACCTCTGGAGCAAGGGTGATCGGCGGGGCAACGGAGAGGGTCGAGACGAAGTGCAGGGGGGTCGAGCGGACGGCCGCCATGCGCAAAAGGTCTCTGGTGGACTCGGTGTTGGCGGCGCGGAGGGTGGAGTACTCGCGCATGATGCTGACGGTCGCCGCGTTGTGGAGGATCGCGCCGCAGGTGCGGGCGAGTTCGGCGAAGAGTGCCTCGTCCAGGCCTAGGCGGGGGCGGGCTAGGTCGGCGGGAACTGCCGTGATGCGTTTTCGCGCTACGTCCGAGAGGTGGATCCGGTGGATTTCCAGGGACTGTTGGATGCGGGCGGCAGCCGCTGCGGGGCTCGGGGCCCTGACGGTGCAGACGACCTCCGCGTCGGTGCTCGTGAGGAGTTCGGCCAGCAGATGCACGCCCACGAAACCGGTGGCGCCGGTGAGCAGGACCCGGTCCGGTGTGCCGATCGCCCGGGGAGGATCGTCGCCTGGGTGGATGCCGGGGTCGAGGACGGCGTCGGCGAGCAGGTTCGCCGGAAAGCCGGAGCCGACCGGCCGTGGCTGGACCTGGGCCTGCTCCTGCTCCTGCTCCTGCTGCGCCAGGAACCTCGCCAGCTCGGCAGGCGTCGGGTGCTGGAAGAGCCAGGCGACCTTCACGTCGCGGCGCAGTTCGACGCCGAGGCGATTGGCCACCTGGATGACCTGGAGCGACTGGGCCCCCAGGTCGAACACGTCGTCACCCGCGGAGACGGCCGGCACGGCGAGCACCTGTTGCCAGACGGCGGCGATGGAGCGCTCCAGCGTGCTGTCGTACGCCGCTGTCTCGGTGCCGTGGTTCGGCACCCGTGCGTCGAGGTCCGGCGCCTGTGTGTCGGGGTCCGGCACCCGTGCGTCGAGGTGCGGCCCGTGCGCGTCGGGAGTCATCGTGGCGAGCGCGTTCCTGTCGATCTTTCCTGCGCTCGTTCGGGGCAGGCGGTCCAGGAATTCGACGGCCGACGGGATCATCGCCGCGGGCAGAGCCGTCCGGAGGTGATTTCTGATCAGGGCCACGGCCGGGGCAGGCCCGTCCGGGACGACGTGTGCGACCAGGCGCCGCGTCCCGTCCGTCAGTATCTGTCCCACGACGGCGGCCTCGCGGACCCCTGGGTGGGCCAGGAGCACGCTCTCGACCTCGGCGGGGTGCACGCGGTGTCCGCTGATCTTGAACTCGGTGTCCGACCGGCCCAGATAACGCAGTTGCCCGTCGTGGCCGACTCGTACGAGGTCACCGGTGCGGTAGGCGCGGGGCGCTCCGGGCAGCGAGTCGAGAGGGGCGAAGCGAGCGGCGTCCGGAGGGTGATCTCCCCGGTAGCCGACGGCCAGGTTGTCGCCAAGGAGGTGGAGTTCGCCGTCCACGACCGCGGCGCGAGTGCCAGGGAGCGGCAGTCCGATGGGGACGTCTCCCGGGGCGAGGGAGGGGTGGTGGAGGTCTGCGACGGTGGCGACGACCGTGGCCTCGGTCGGACCGTAGGTGTTCAGCAGCCGGACGGATGTGCCGACGGCCCCGCGCCAGCGGTCGACCCGCTCGGGGAGCGCCGCCTCGCCGCCGATGACAATGGTGCGCACCTCGGCGGGCAGGACAGCGGTGCCGGTCGAGATCGCGTAGGCCAGTTCGTGCCAGTAGGCCGTGGGCAGGTCGAGGAAGCTGATCCGCAGCCGTGCGCAGGCGTCCAGGAACCCGGGGATCGAGTCGGTCATGTCGTCGGTACGGACGACGAGCGTGGCGCCCGCGCACAGCGTGAGGAAGATTTCCTCGACGCTGGTGTCGAAGTGCGGGGCGGCGAACTGCAGGACACGGTCCCCGTGGTGGAGTCCGTAGCGGTGTGTGGCCCCGGCTACGAAGTGCGCGAGGGCGTGGTGGCCGATCTCGACACCCTTGGGGCGCCCCGTGGAGCCCGAGGTGTGGATGACGTAGGCGAGGTCCTGCGGTGTCGGTGCCGTCGACCGGGGTGCTTCTTCGGACTCGGGTTCCGGCCGGTCGAGTTGCAGAACAGCTCGGTCCGCGTAGTGGTCGGCGCGGGCGCTGGTCGTCAGGACGAGTGCGGGCCGGGCATCATCCAGCAGCTCCGTTCTGCGGGCCCGGGGCGCGGTCGGGTCGAGCGGACAGTAGGCGGCCCCGGAGAGCAGGACGCCGAGGATGGCGGTGATGGCGTCGATGCCGCGGGGCAGGGCGACGGCCACCAGGTCGCCGCGGCCTACCTGACGGGCCGCCAGTCGGCGGGCGAGGTCACGTGCCGAGCCGAAGAGCTGGGCGTACGTGATGCTGCGCCCGCCGTCCTCGACGGCGACGGATCCGCCGCGCCGGGCGGCATGGCCGGCGATCAGGCCGAGGACCGGTCGCACGGGGCCGGGCAGCGGCCCTCCGTCCAGAACGGGAACGGCCGGGCGCGTACGCAGCTCACCGAGCGCCCGGTCGGGGGCGGCGACGGCCTCTCCGAGGAGGGAGAGCAGTCCCTCCTGAAGTGCGGTGACGTCCGCCTCGTCGTAGAGGTCGGGGTTGGCGTCCACGGCGATGCGCAGGCCCGCGCCTTCGGAGCGGTCGTAGACGTTGACGGACAGGTCGTCGACGGGGCCCGCGGAGACGTTGTGGACCGTGCTGCGGTGTCCGGCGAAACGCAGGTCGTACGCGAAGGGCATGATGTTGACGCCTGGCCCGGACAGGCGGCGTTGGCCTCCGACGAGTCTGAGGTCGCGCCGCAGTTGTTCGTAGCGGTAGCGCTGGTGCGGCAGCCCGGCGCGGAGTTCGCGGGAGATTCTGGCCGCGAGGTCGCGCAGGCTGTCCGACGCGGTGACCGTCACGCGCAGGGGCAGGATGTTGCGGACCATGCAGGGAACGCGGAGCGAGACCGAGCCGAGGCGCCCCATCGCCGGCAGGCTGAGGACGATCTCCGGGGCTCCGGTCACGTGGTGCAGCTGGGCCGCGGTCACCGCCAGCAGCACCTCTGACCAGGTGACCCCGAGGTCGCGGGCGACGGCTCTCAGGGTCTCCGTCCGGGCCGCGCCGAGGTCCACCACCCGTCGGTGGAAGGTGCGCACGGGCAGGGCCGTACGGCCGGCGGGTGTCGCCACGGGTGGCCGGTCCGCGAAGCGGTCCGCCCAGTAGTCGCGGTCCTCGGCGAACCGGGCCGACTCCCGGTAGGCGCGTTCCTCGTCCCGCACCGCCGCCAGGGTGCCGAAGCCGCTGTCCGTCACCGGCTCGCCCACCGTCAGGGCCGTGTAGACCTGGGCGACCCGGCGGGCGACCAGCGACAGACCGAAGCCGTCGAGGGCGATGTGGTGCACACGGTGGTACCAGAGGTACTGCTCCGGTGCGATCCGCAGCAGGGCGTGGCCGAAGACGGGTCCGCGCGCGAGGTCGGCGGGGCGGGCCATGTCCCGGTTCATCCAGGTCAGGGCCGCCGCGTGCGGGTCGGGCTCGGCGGTGAGATCTGCCGTGTGCAGGCGCCAGGCCCCGGCTGGGGCATCCGTCTGCCAGGGCCGCCCGTGCTCGTCGACGACGAAGGCGACGTTGAGGGCCTCCGTCTCCGCGACGACATGGTGCAGGGCCGTGTCGAAGACGGCCGGGTCCACCAGCCCGTCGATGTGCACGTACTCGGCCGTGTTGTACGCGGGGCTGTCCGGGTCGAGCTGCTGGCCGGTCCAGATGCCTTCCTGTGCGGCCAGCAACGGGTGCCGGTCGGCCATGGCTCCTGTGTCGTTCACGGTGTCGTCATGCGGTGACATGGTCCGTGCCCCCCTGACGTGCGGAGAGCAGCTGCCACCACTGGTCGAACGAGGTGCACTCGGCGAGTTCGATGAAGGACACGTCCAGGCCGGTTTCCCGCCACCGTTCGATGAGGGTGACGATGCGCAGGGAGTCCAGCCCGGCGTAGAGGGGATGTTCTTCGAGGTCGACTTCGTCGGGCCGCTGGTGGAGGAAGTCCGCCAGGTCCGCGCGGAAGCCCTCCAGCGTGAGGGGAGCAGGCATGTCGTTCTCTCTCAGTAGCTCGTTGGCTCTCGGTGGCGCGTCGGCGGCCGGTCAGTTGACCTTGCGTGCGGTGTCGTCCCAGAAGCGGTCGCGCAGTTCGCGGCGCAGGATCTTGCCGCTGGGGTTGCGCGGGACGCTGTCGATGAACTCGTAGCGGGCGGGCAGCTTGAAGCTCGCGAGTTGCGGGACGAGGAAGGTGTGCAGGTCCCGGGGGCTGGGCTGCTGCTGGGGTGCGGGGACGACGAAGGCGTGCACGTACTCGCCCCAGCGCTGGTCGGGGGCGCCGACGACGACTGCCTCGGCGACTCCGGGGTGGCCTTCCAGGACGTTCTCGATCTCGGCCGGGTAGACGTTCTCGCCTGCGACGAGGATCGCGTCCTTGATGCGGTCGCGGATGAAGATGTAGCCGTCCTCGTCGACGTAGCCGGCGTCCCCGGTGTGGATCCAGCCGTCGACGAGGGTCTCGGCGGTCCTGTCGGGCAGTCCCCAGTACTCGACCATGCGGGCGGGAGTGGCCAGGCAGACCTCCCCGATCGCGCCCGGCGGCAGTTCGCGCCCCTCACCGTCGATCACCTTGCTGCGTACGCCCGGATAGGGGTGGCCCGCCGCCTGCATCAGGGAACCGCCGGGGACATGGGCGGCGGGGGGCAGGCACACCGCGGTGTTGCCGGTCTCGGTGAGGCCGTAGATCTGGGCGAACTCGCAGTCGAGGAGGGCGAGGCTCTCCTCCAGCAGTGCCTCGGAGATCGGGGAGCCGCCGTAGACCGTCTTGCGCAGGGTGGTGAAGTCCTGCGCGCCGACGCCGGGTTCGGTCAGCATCATGCGGAGCATGGCGGGCACGACGCAGGCCGTGGTGATACCGAGGTCGCGGATCAGGTCGACGGCCTGGCGGGCGGCGAAGGCTCGCATCGCGACGACGGTGGTTCCGGCGTTGAAGTTCTGCGTGGCCCACCACAGACCACCGATGTGGAACCCGGGGATACCGATCAGTGCGATGTCCCCGACGCGCCAGTCGATCCAGTCCAGCCCCTCGCTCGCCAGGGCGTCACGGATCGCGAAGAAACTGCGGTGGGCGAGTACGACACCCTTGGGCAGTCCGGTGGTTCCGCTGGTGTAGAGCTGGGCGACCGGGGTCTGGGGGGTGACGTCGTACGGTTTCGGGTCGGTGCCGGGGTGAGATGCCTTCCAGTCGGCGAAGGACTCTCCGAGCGCGACGACCGTTTCGGGGGGCGCGGTCGGCATCTTCTCGACGATCGGCCCGAACTCGTCCTCCAGGAAGAGCAGTCGGGTGCCGGAGTCCTGCAGGATGTGGCTGACCTCGGGCGCGGTGAGTCGCCAGTTGACGGGCACCAGGACGGTGCCGCTCTTGGCGCAGCCGAAGAGGATCGCGTAGTAGTGCTCGGACTCCTTGCCGAGATACGCGACCCGGTCGCCCGGCGCGAGTCCGGCGGCCTGAAGGGCGTGGGCGATGCGATTGCTCTCGCGGTGCAGTTGCTCGTATGTCAGTGTGCGGCCCTCGCAGAGGATCGCGGGGGTGGTGGGCTGGTGCTGTGCGTGGAAGCTCGTGGTCTGGACGAGTGTCTGGAGTTGGGGGTGGTGGAGCCGGTCCATGGTCGTGGATCTCCCGTCTCGGGTCAGGGGACGTTGACGAACGCCAGGGTCGCCTCGCCGTCGCAGCGGCCCGCGTCGGCGTCCCAGTAGCGGAAGGCCGTATCGGCGTGCAGGAACGGACTCGCGCCGGCCGGGGCCCGCCGGGTCACGGACCGGAACTCCATCTCGCCGGAAAACACACGGGGATTGACGGGGCGTCGGAAATTCGATGAGAAGCGGGCGATGAGAATGTCCGGGAGCTGGTGCCTCCAGAAGTCGTCCAGCGTCCAGGATTCGAATCCCGTCCCCAGTCCTTCTTCAACGGACTTGGCGACGAGGTAATACATCATCTGGTTGTAGCAGATGTTCACCTCGACGGAATTCAGATGTCCGGTGTCGTCGATGTAGCACGACTCGGGGATCTCGAACTCGCAGCGGGTGGAAGCACGGCCGTCCGTTTCTGTGACGGCAGCCGAACGCAGGTACCTGCAGTGGTCCTTGTAGGGCGTCAGCACCTGTGCCAACAGGGCTTCGTCCGTCATGCCGCCGTGATCCCGTCGTGCAGCCTGCGTTCGTCGTGGACGGTGACGCGGTAGGAGACGGTCGGCTCCGGCGTGGTCGTGTGCCGGGCGCGGTGGATGAGGCTGCGGTTGTCCCAGACCAGCAGGTCGCCCCTCTCGAAACTCTGCAGATGGATGTTGTCGTGCTCGAAGGTCTCGTCGAGCTGGCCGGTGGCGTCGAACAGCCGCTTGAGCAGCTCGTCGTCGAGCGGGTTGCCGTCCTGGTCCTCGATGCCGACGGTGAAGCCCTCACTGATGTAGAGGACCGTCTCGCCGGTCATGGGGTGGGTGAACGTGGTGGGCTGGACGACAGCCGGGGTCTTCCGCTCGACCTCCTCGATGATCTCGGAGATGGGGCGGTAGACATCGTGGGGCCGGATCTTGAAGTACTTGCGGACGGAGTGCCGGCAGTACGTCCCACCGATCTCCTTCTTGAGATCGGCGGGCAGCCTGTCATACGCCCGACCCATGTCGATGAAGTACGTACCTCGGTTCTCCTCCGGAATGACCTGGGGGTAGATCAGGGTGATTCCGAACGGGTCCGGCATGAACTGGTAGTCGGCGTGCCAGAATTTCCCGGTCTTCGGGACTCCTATCTGCTTTCCGTTCTCCGGGACATTGGAGGAGACGAATATCTCCGGGACGTCCGGATGCTTGTACATCGGCTCGTAGTAGATCTCCGGGCGGCCCAGCCGCTTGCCGAGTGCGAGGAACCCCTGAGGCGAGAGGTCCTGCCCCTTCAGGATGGCGATCTTCTTCGTGTAGACGGTGCTCTTGACGGCGTCGATGTCGGCCTCCGAGGCGGTGGCGTGGTCGAATCCCTCGGCCACCGCGCCGATCGCGCTGCCGGGCTGTTCTTTGATCCGCATGTGCTGCCTTTCGAGAAGAGGAGGGGTCAGAGGGCCGTTTGTCGGGCGTCGACGAGCCCGGCGATGTCGCCGAGCGTGAGGTCGGGCCGGAGTTCGTCGTCGCCGACCTTCACACCGAGGTCACGCTCTATTCGGATGCTGATCTCGACGGTCGTCAGCGAGTCGACGGCCAGTTCACCGAGGGTCGCCTCGGGACGGATCCGGTCCGCGGGAGCGTCGTACAGTCTTGTCAGGATGTCGACCAACCGCTTGTAGGTGGTACTCATGACGTCGTCCGTTCTCCTTGGTCACAGAGGTCGTACGGATGGGCCGGCGCGGGCAGCGCGGGCCAGGTGAGCAGGCAGGATCCCCAGGTGAGGCCACCTCCGAAGGCGGTGAGCAGAAGCCGGTCACCTGGGCGGACCAGTTGACCGGCCGCCGCGTCGGCGAGGGCGAGCGGGATGGACGCGGCGCCGGTGTTGCCGACGGACTCGACATGGGTCACACAGCGCTCCCGTGGGAGACCGAGGTCGTCGGCCACCGAGTGCAGGATCCGTAGGTTGGCCTGGTGGGGTACGAAGTGGTCGATGTCGCCGGTCTTCCAGCCGGCACTGGACAGCGTGGCGCGCGCGGACTCGGCCATCCGCGTCACCGCGTGGCGGTAGACCTCTTTGCCCCGCATGGCGAAGTGCCTGTCCTGGCGGCTGGGTTCGCCCGGTCGGGAGCGCTGACGGGAGCCGCCTGCCGCGACCACGATCAGGTCCTCGTGGGCGCCGTCGCTGCCGAGGTCGAAGTGGCCGACCGCGCCCGGCTCATCAGGGTGTCCGGCGCGCAGGACGACGGCTCCGGCACCGTCGCCGAAGATGATCGCGTTGGCCCGGTCCAGCGGATCCACGATCGTGGAGTAGGTGTCCGCCCCTATGAGCAGCACCCGTTCGGCCACGCCGGCCGCGATGAGACCGGCGGCCGAGGCGAGCCCGTAGACGAACCCGGTACACACGGCGCCGACGTCGAAGGCGGCCACCCGCGCCAGACCGAGTCTCGACGCGACCGCGGGCGCGGTGGCCGGGCAGGTGTGGTCAGGGGTGGTCGTCGCGACGATGACGGCGTCGACCCGGTCCGTCGCGACGGAGGCGAGAGCCCGGCGGCCGGCTTCGACGGCCAGGTCTGACGTCGCCTGTCCGGGGTCGACGACGTGCCGTCGGCGGATCCCGGTCCGGGTGCGAATCCACGCGTCGTCGGTGTCGAGCCGTCGCGCGAGGTGCTCGTTGGTCACCACACCGGACGGCACCCATCCGGCCAGCCCGCACAGGACAGCGGCCGGAGCAGCGGAAGGGCCGACGGTGAGAGGGGACATGAGGTTCTCCTGGCATGACGGAGGACGGCCGGGCAGCCCGGACACGGGATGGAAACGCGAGCAGGGAAGTCGCGAGGAGGGAGGGCCTAGCGACCGCTGGTCCTGGTCGCCCTGCGCAGGACGAGCAGGGCGAGCGCACCACATCCGATGCCGCCCGCGATCACGAAGAGGGCGGTACGGATGCCGTCGAGGAGCCCGGGACCCGAGGCACTCTGCCCGACGCCGCCGGCGAGCGCGATCAGCACGGCGAGGCCCACCGCGCCGCCGATCTGCAGGGTGGTCGAGGCCAGTCCCGAGGCGATGCCCTGGTCTCCGGGCGCTACTCCGGCGGACGCGGTGATCCACATGCCCGTCCACGCGGCCCCCTGGCCGAGGCCCATCAGCACGATCCCCGGCAGCAGCGCCGGGTACGAGCCGTTCGAGGTGAGTGCCAGACCGAGGGCAGCGGCTCCGGCGGCGCCCAGCGCCATGCCGCCCACCAGCATGCGGCGCACACCGAAGGCGGACACGGCCCGTTCACCGGCCTGCGTACCGACGGCCACCACCACGGCGGGTACGAGGAACGCGAGCCCGGTCGCGACCGGGCTGTAGCCCTGGACGGTCTGGAAGTAGAGCGTCAGGAAGTACGGCACCGAGCTGAACGTGGCACTGAACAGGGCGGTCACCCCCATGGCCGCGAGCAGGCCGCGGTGGGCGAACAGCCTTGCCGGTACGAGCGGATCGCGGGATCGCCTCTCCACGACGGCGAAGAGCGTCAGCAGCCCGGCGGACAGCAGCGCGCTCCCGAGGGCGACGGGCGTGCCCCAGCCCTCCGCGGGGGCCTGCACCAGCAGGAACACCAGGAGCGTGATCCCGCCCGTCGCGGTCAGCGCGCCCGCCACGTCGAAGTGCCGCGAGCGGTCCCGTGGCCCGTCCTCGGGGAAGAGCGACCACCCGGCCACCGCGAGAGTCCCCGCCACGGGCACGTTGACGAGGAACACCGACGGCCAGCCGAACGCCTCCACCAGGACACCGCCGAGCAGGGAACCGAGGCAGAGCCCGCCCGCTCCCGCGGCGCCCCACACCGCCAACGCGCGGTTCCGAGCGGGCCCTTCGTCGTACAGGGTGTTGATCAGGGACAGGGTCGCCGGGAACAGCAGGGAGCCGCCGACGCCCTGCACCGCCCTGACGGCGACCAGGACGCCCGGCGAATCCGACAGCCCGCCCACGAGGGACGACCCCGCGTACAGCAGCGCCGCGACGACGAACATCCGGCGCCGGCCCAGCAGATCCGCGGCCCGGCCGCCCAGTAGCAGGAAGCCTCCCGTGGCCACGACATAGGCGCTCACCACCCACTGCAGGTCGTGGTCGGAGAAACCCAGCCCGGCGCCGATGTCCGGCAGCGCGACGTACACGATGTTGTAGTCGAGCGAGATGACGAGTTGCCCCGACGCCAGCACGAACAGAGGAAGTCCAAGTGGCTTTCGCAGCGGAGTCATTACCTGCCCTGTCGCGGACATCATCGATCACCCCCTTCGGTATCGCAATACACAGAATTCCCGCGAAGATAATTTCCAGCAGGTAGATCAATTCGAGTCACGGTAGCAGTCCTGATCAGGCTTGAGAATGGCCAATTCCCCGAACCGCATTGCGCGTTCACAGAGCATCAGGGCAGCCCTTTTGTCCGGCAGTCGAAAAAAGCCGGCAGAGAGAATCCAGGAGTTGATCCCGGAGTTGAAGGAATTACTTCCTCCGCGTCAGCCCTCCCCCATGAGCCGCCGAATCTCAGTCATGAGGGCGACAAGCGCCCGGCGTTCCGGAACGGTGGTCTCCGGATGCCAGAGGTCGATGAGCAGACAGGTCCGTGGCCTGCTCCCCGAGTTGCGTGCCTCATGCTCGAAGGAGTAGTCGAAGAGCAGGCACTTTCCCTCGTTCCAGGTGCGCATCTCTCCGGCGACCGTGATGCTGCACCCGTCCGGGATGTCCACGGCAAGATGTAGGTTGATGCTGAAGTTCCACAGGTCGCAGTGGGGTTCGATGACGGCGCCCGGCAACAGGGTGGAGAAATGGCACTCCAGGAGAGGACATATCTTCTCCGTGTCGACGGCCACGTCTTTCAGCACCCGATAAGCAGTGGGAGTCGTGGCGGCGGACTCCTCGACGAGACCTCCTCCACGGAAGAGGTAGAGGGCCTGCCAGTTCTCCTGGCGGGCCAGATAGTGCTCATAGTCCGAGAACTCCTCCCGGCGCGCCGACCATGCGGAATTCAGCTCTTTCTTGATCGACTGATGACTGGCTTCCAGTTCATGGACGACGGGGGCCAGTTCGGCGTAGGAGTACGGGTCGTGCCAGGGAGTGGGAGAGAGCCCCGGCATGATCCACTTGGCCCCCTTCTGCAGTGGATGCCGTTCGCTGCCGCCCGGCTCCAGCATCCGCTCGACCCGCGTGATCGATTCCGCACCGAACTCGGCTCTGATCGCGGCGAAGGCGTTCTCCATCTCTGGTGTCATGCGGTTCTCCGGAGCTCAGGGGATGGGGCCAGGGAATGCGGTCCGGAGGTCACCAGGTCACCGTCGTCGACGACCCGTTGGTCCGCGACCCGGGCTCCCTGTTCGGCGAGGCGCCGATCTCCGACCAGCGGCCGGCGCGGGCACTCGCGCCGGCCGAAGCCGCCGGGCACGACGACCAGAGCGACGGCGTGCGGGGACCAGGCCGCTGACACACCCTTCACGCCGAAACTGTGGATCACCTCGGCCACCTCCCCCGCAGCCGCGGTCACCGGCCGCACCGTCACGGGATGGGCCAGGGCGGCCCCTGAGAAGGCCTCCAACGGGCCACAGACGTCCGGCTCTTCCACGCCGTCGAAGGTGACCGATGTGGACTCGCAGTACTTCCCCGCTGTGGCCGCGAGCACGCCACGGCGCCGCCGCGTGGGCGGCGCCGGCTGCGAGCGGGGTCGGCGACAGAGCACCGATCGCGGCCCCGGAGGACTGCGCCAGACGTCTTCGCTTCACGTGTGCCCCAACCACCTTCGCCCGAAGTGCCGCGCCTCGACCCGCCGACGACCTCACATGCTGGTCAGCGGGTGCCGAATCGCACTGTCGAACCAGTAGTCGATCGCTGGTGGTGTGGAGTTCCCGCGTCTTCACGCCACTTTCCTTTGCTGTGGCGGTACTTGAGGGAAGACAGCCGTTGCGTGACGCGGTCGGCGGCGTGGGCACGCTCCGAGGGCGTCCACTCTCCTGCCGGTCCCACGAACAAGTTGTCGCACCGAAGGACTGCGGAGTTCCCGTGTTCGCGCAGTGTTCTGTTCAGCCGCGCCTGTGGAAGTGCGAGCGGTCCTCCACCGCACCGTCGCCTCGGCGGTGCAGCGGACGCCGACCCGAGACGGCCGACGCCGGCAGAAGACGGAGCAGCCCGCTCAGCACGAATCCCTCCCCGCCGCCGTCCGTGCAGTTCCGCGACCGCCTTCGTTCCGGGCTTCGGAGGGTCCTTCCCCTCCGCCGCCGGCCGGAACCGGTCGGCGCGGCAAGGGCCGGGAACCAGCCGGGACCACGCCACGACCACTGACTCATGGAGCCGAGAAGTCTGATGCGTGTGATGCGACGCCGGAAGCGGAACACGCCCTTGGAGAACGTCTTACGGGCCGTCGCTGCACCCTTGGGTGCCTCCTGCGGTGCGCTGGCCCTGCTGGTGGCCTACACCGCGAGCGGCGCGGCAGGCGAAGCGCCGCCCAGGATCACGGTCGTCGACGCGCGCATCATCGCGGCACCCGCGGGCTCCGACTCCACCGCCGCCTACTTCGAGGTCCGCAACGCCGGCCCGTCGAAGGACACACTGCTGTACGCGGACTCGCCGGAGCTGGGCGTCAGCATGCTCCGCCGTACGGTGCGCCGGACCGGAACAGGGCGTACGGATCCGGTATGGGCCGTCGATGTCCCGGCGGGCGGCACGGTACGCATGGCGCCTGGGGGCCTCGGAGTTGTGATCCTGGATCCGCCCGAGCTGAAAGCCGGCCAGACACTGCCGTACACCCTGTGGTTCCGTCGGAGCGGGGGTGTCGTCGTCCGGGCGACCGTGACCGAGACTGCGCGGTGAGCCCCGGGAGCCAGGGCTGCCGGAGAGCGGGAGGAGTGCCGGGGTTTCCGCGGACGCGGAGACCCCGGCACTCCTTTCGTCAGGCCGCCGCTGCGGCCGGGGCAGGCGATCCCTCGGCCTCTGCGAGGAATTCGACGAGGGCCACGCGGGCCCGTGCCACCCGCGAGCGGATCGTCCCGACGGGGCAGCCGCTGAACTCGGCGGCCTCTTCGTAGGGCAGTCCCGCCAACTGGGTGAGGACGAACGCCTGGCGGCGTTCGGAGGGCAGGGCGTCCAGCAGGTCGAGCAACGCCACACCTTCCTCGAAGCCGGGCAGGCCTCTCGGCTGGGCCCGCTCGGCCCTTGTCGTCCAGTCGTCCGCGTCGGCCAACCGCGGCCTCGCGGCGGCATACCGCCAGCTGTCGACCACCGTGCGACGCGCGATGGACAGCAGCCACGTACGCGCCGACGAGCGCCCCTCGAACCGGTGCAGGCTGCCTAGTGCCCGCAGGAACGTGTCCTGCGCCAGGTCGTCGGCGAGCTGGCGATCGGATGAGAGGTGGGTGATGTAGCGGACGACGTCGGAATGCAGGGCCCGAACGAACCGGTCGACGGCGTCAGGGTCGCCGCCGCGGGCGGCCAGCGCCCACGCGGTGGCCGACTCGTCGCGCGATACCGCGCCGGACTCGTCCGTCGCCTCGGACCCCGCCCCACGCGTTTCGCGCAGGGCGGTCAGGACAGGAGTGATCACCTGTATGTCCTTCTCGGGTTGTCCGGGACCCGGCACGGCGGCATGCGCGACCGCGCACTCGTGCGCAATGCGACGGCCGCGCGCGGGGGTGCGCGGTGCGCCGCTGCGGAAACGTCCCGGAACGGGAGGGATGTGGGATGGGGCCGTACGACGTGAACGACCCGTGCCCGAGAGCCCTGCCCTCCGGCCCTGGCGTCGACGGGACGCGGCGCTCATGGGGACGAAGGATGGCCTCGGGGAACCGGCTGTCTCAGGCGACAGCGGTTCCGGCCGGAGGCCCCCGAGAAATGATCGTGTGAGCGAGCGTCAGCCTTGGCACCCGTGCCGAACGCTCGCGCGTCGGCCGCGGGCGCGGCCGGTGGGGCGGCGTGGCGGGCAGGGCGATCGGCAGCCTCAGCGGCGCGGCCAGCCATCCCTCGACGGCCCGCAGGACACGGAACGCGGCCCGCTCGCCGTGGGCCAGCCACAGGCCGCTCAGCAGGGTGGCCAGGGCGTGGGCGGCGAGCATGCCGAGTGACGACGTGCCGCCCATGTCGTGAGCCATGTGGCCGAGGTGCCCCGCATGCGCCGAGTGGCCCATGTCCATGGAGGCCATGTCGATCGCGTCCATGGACGTGGAGCCCATGGGCATGCCGCTCGCGTCACCACGCATGTGGTGCGCCACGGAGTCCGTGGCGGACCCCGACGCCGCCGACTGGGCCGACGAGAAGGTCCGGTGGAGCGCGCCCTGGGCGAGGGCCACAGCGGACATCACCAGCGTGAGCCCGCGTTCACGGCCCGCCAGACACCAGCCGACGCCGCTCGTTGCGACGAACCCGGCGGCCAACGTCCACCAGGGCACAGTGGAGCCCGACATCAGGACGTGACCGAGGGCGGCGAGCAGCACGCAGACGGCCGCGAACACCACGGCCCGTATCGCGCGCGCACACCACCCAGCAGTCATGACGGCCCTCATCCTCGCATTCGAGTTCCGCTCGTCGCAGGTGGGTACGCACAACGCCGGGGTCTGCCACTCAACCCCGAATCCGTGAGAGAGGACACACCAACGCCTCGGAACCCGGCGGACGACCCGTCCGACTTCTGAGGTGGGGAAGTCAAGACCTCAGCCGGGTCGTCGTCGGCAGAGGGCCATGCTTGCCTACCGAGATGCCGCTTCGGCAACGTCGAACCACGACACGGCGGTCAGAGAGCCACTGGTACAGCCGGCTGTTCTCCATCGCGGCCTGGTGCGGGGCGCCGATCAGCCCTCGACCTCGACATCCGCCTCGAGTTGCGCGGCCTCCTGGGCGTTCGCAGCTCGCAGTCCCTTCAGGCGTCGGAGTTGCCGACACCGCCGTTTCACGCCGTCCGGAGCCTGCGCTGCGCGCGGGCGCCCTCCGGTGATTATGGCTCGGCGATGCTGTTGCCCAGGAGAAGCCGTCGCGGTGGCGAAGAGTGCCTCGCTCACCACACCACCAGGCCTGACTCGCCCCGGCCAGGTATTCCGATCGCGTGGACGGCAACAAGCTCTGGGTGAAGGGGATTTGCAGCACCGATCGGGCCCCCGCGCGCCGCAGGTTCGTCACCCAGGAGCAGGACCCAGCGGGGACACGTCATCACCCTGCCCGGGTCCGCTGCTGCCCAGTACCGGCGGACAGCGCGTCGTCGCGGACGGGCGACACACCGCGGCAGTCCTGGTGTTGCTCGCGCCTGACCCGTCCGGAGGTGCCTTCGCAAGGGCCCCCGGCACTCTATTCACCCGATCTATCGAACCGTTCACACCCCGCGTCTTGACTGCATGATCCTGAGGCTTGAGCGTGCCACCAGCCACTATCACGTGGTTCCTGTTGATCCCCTAGACAGGGCCTGCGCTGAAGCCTCTTAATAGATCCGATGTCACTCCGGCGAACACACGCCGTGTGGGTGACCTCTCCCCTGCTCGCCCTTTGAGGGTGACCAGTCACTCCGTTCAGCCCGGGTGCCGAGCCGCAGCCCCGTGTTGTCCAGCGAAGAGTCAGGAGCGCATGTTGTCAGAGCCCGTCAGTCGCCGAAGAGACGCTCACCGGCATGGCGGTCCGCCGCGGGCGGGCTTCGCCCTCCGTCCGCGCCCTCTCCGTGCGGGAGTTCCTGATGCCCGGCGCACCGTAATGCTTGTACCGGCCGCCTACCTGAGTATGTTCCCCCTGCTCATCACCGGATCGCACGCCCGGGCCGCTCCGTGACCGTGACCGTGACCGAAGTATCCCGGTTTCACCGCCAGCGCCACCCCGCGAACCGGCAAGGGGCACCTGGCAGCGGGCAGGCCCGACCTGCACGCTTACCACTCAGTGCCGAGCCGATCGTGCCTCCCACGACGACCCGGTCGCCCACCTTGGGCGGTCACCTTCCGCTTGGCACTTGGCTGGCCGGCAGGTTCCGGCGGAGCACCGTTTCACAGCCACTTTGACAATCCGTGCGCGTCCGGGCACCCAGGCCGAGGTCGACTGCCACCTGGGGCGTCGTCACCGCACTCAATGCCGTCGATCCACAGGAGTGGGCCATGTCCTCATCAAGAATGAATCGCCGTACGTTTCTCGGCGCCGCGGGTGCGGCGACCGCCGCGACCGCCCTGCCGATCGTCCCCGGCTTCTCCGGCCTCCTGTCACAGGCGGCCGCCGCGGACACACAGACCAACCTGAGCAAGATGGTCGACATGCGGTTCGGCATGTTCAACCACTTCAGCCTGGGCACGTTCACCAACCAGGAGTGGGCCGAACCCAACCAGAGCCCCACCGCCTTCGCTCCCCCGAGCGTCAACTGCGCGCAGTGGGCCGACGCGGCGGTCGCCGCGAAGATGAGTTACGGCATCCTGACCACCAAGCACCACGACGGCTTCGCCCTGTGGCCCAGCGCGTTTGGCACCCAGAACGTCGCGAACAGCTCCTACAAGCAGGACGTCGTCCAGGCGTACTGCGATGCCTTCCGGGCGAAGGGACTGAAGGTCGGGTTCTACTACTCGATCTGGGACCGTACCTTCGGCGTCGAGGCATGGGAGAGCCGGCACAAGGTGACCGGGCTGGAGATCACCGATGCCATCCAGCCCGGCGACATGACCTTCATGCTCGGTCAGATTCGCGAGCTGCTCACCAACTACGGCACCATCGACATGTTCATGACCGACGGCTACGCATGGCAGATGGGGCAGCAGGCCGTCTCCTACCAGAGAATCCGTTCGCTGGTGAAGGAACTGCAGCCGGACTGCGTCATGATCGACATCGGCGGACTGTCGGAGCCCTTCCTCAGCGACGCGATCTTCTTCGAGGAGCCGTTGGGGATCTCGGCGCCGGCGGGCAACACCTACGCCGGAATGCAGGGGCAGACCATCAGCAACGGCTGGTTCTGGCACCCCTCGACCCCGACCGAAGGCCTGATGAGCAGGGACGCGATCCTCTCCCACCTGGCCGACCTGGAACCCAAGTACACCTCCTTCATCCTCAACTGCCCGCCCAACCGCAACGGCCTGCTGGACACCAACGTCGTCAACCGGCTCGCCCAGGTCGGCGCGGCCTGGAGCCCGAACACCTCCCGGCCTCCGCTGCCGACCCAGCCACTGCGCGCCGAGCACCCCGTCACCCCGGTCAACGCATACGCCACCGCCTTCCGCACCGGCGAGGGACCGCTCAACGCCATCGACGGACTCAGCGACGTCCGCTACGAAACCTGCTGGTCGACCTGGGGCCTGTCCCCGGCCCTGCCTCACTCGATCACGATCGACCTGGGCGGCGTGTGGAGCAACGTCTCCACCCTGGAATACCTGCCCAAACAGTGGAACCGCAGCAACTCCACCGACGGCGACATCACCTCCTACACCATCCTCACCAGCACCGACGGCGTCACCTTCACCCAGGCCGCCACCGGCACCTGGGCCGGCAACGGCAAGTACAAGCTGGTGGAGTGGCCCAGCCGGAACGTGGGCTTCGTACGGATCCAGGTCAACGCGGCCACCGGCGGCTACGCCAACATCAGCGGCATCAGAATCGGCGGCCGCTCGGTCAAGCCTGCCCTTGTCTCGAGGGTCCTGCCGGGCGACGGCACCGTGTACCGGCTGGTCAACCGCAACAGCGGCAAGGTCGCCGACGTGAGCGCGAACGGAACCGCCAACGGCACCAACATCCTCCAGTGGCCCTGGCTGAACCGGAACAACCAGAAGTGGACCTTCGCCTCCACCGGCGACGGCTACTACGAGATAAAGGGCGTCGGCAGCGGCAAGCTCATGGAAGTGGCCGGGCTCTCCCGCGATGACGGTGGCAATGTGGCCATCTATGCGGACTCCAACGCCCCCCAGCAGCACTGGGCCGTCACGCCCACCGGCGACGGAAACTACTTCCTCATCAACCGCTACAGCGGGCTCTCCCTCGGCGTCGACGAGGGCAGCACTGCCGACGGGGCCAACATCGAGCAGCAGCCGTACGCGTCACAGACGCGGCAGCAATGGCAGATCATCCCGTCCTGACCTCCGCTGTCCGCCCCTCGACCCTCCCGGTCGCCCCCCGGGACGACCAGGAAACCGGGACAATCCCCTCCTTGTGCCACACCAAAAGAATCATATACATTACACGGAAGTAACTTCCGAGGATTGATTCTGCGGGTGACGGGTCGCTGGTGAACCCGAGGACGCCGTTGGAGGGAGAACCGATGACGCACAGCAGCGTGGGCGATGCGGTATCCGGGCCGACCGGGGCCGAGGGCGCGGAGGGCTCACCCCTGGCGATCCAGGTGCGCGGGGCGAAGGTCCACAATCTCAAGGGCATCGACGTGACGGTGCCGCTGCGCCAACTCGTCGCGGTGGCAGGCGTGTCCGGGTCCGGCAAGTCCTCGCTGGCCATGGGGGTCCTGTACGCGGAGGGGTCACGCCGGTACCTGGAGGCGCTGTCGACGTACACCCGCCGGCGCATGGCGCAGGCACCGCGCGCGGCGGTGGACGGTGTCGCGCATGTGCCCGCGGCGCTCGCGCTGCGGCAGCGGCCCGCTGTCCCCGGGGTGCGCAGCACCCTCGGTACGTCGACCGAGCTACTGAACGTCCTGCGCCTGTTGTTCTCCCGCCTGGGAGCACACCTGTGCCCCAACGGCCACCGGCAGGACCCGACCATCGACGTCGCCGCAGGGCTCACCCTGACCTGCTCGGTGTGCGAGGTGACGTTCGACCCGCCGGGTGCGGAGTCACTGGCCTTCAACTCGAACGGCGCGTGCCCGCGGTGCGGCGGCACCGGCATGGTTCGCGAGGTCGACGAGGCGGCCCTCGTCCCCGACCCGCAGCGCACGATCGCGGAGGGGGCGGTGGCGCCGTGGTCGATGTTCGGGCTTTCGGTGATGCCGCAGGTCGTCGCGGAGTTCGGAGTGCGCTCCGATGTGCCGTACACGGAGCTGACCGCCCGCGAGCGGGACATCGTCATGCACGGCCCCGCCGAGCAGCGGCACATCAGCGTGCGGTCCAAGAACGGCAAACTCTTCGAGCTGGACTTCACTTACCGCAACGCCCGCCGGGCGGTCGAGGACGCCTTGAACAACGCCACGACCGAGCGCGGTCTGAACCGGGTGAACAAGTTCATCACCGCCCAGACCTGCCCTGCCTGCGATGGCACTCGGCTCAGCGAGCAGGCGCGCGCCACCCTTGTCGACGGCATCAATCTTGCCGAGGCCGCCGCGAAGACCCTTGACGACCTCCTCGTGTGGGCCCCTGTACTCGCTGACACCCTGCCACCGGAGATGCGCCCGATGGCGCGGAACATCGTCGCCACTCTGCTGGAGGCCGCCCGCCGCCTGGTCGAACTCGGCCTGGGCTACCTCACCTTGGACCGGGCAAGCTCAACCCTGTCGACCGGTGAGCGGCAGCGTGTCCAGCTGGCCCGCGCGGTGCGCAACCAGACCACTGGCGTGCTCTACGTCCTGGACGAGCCCTCCATCGGCCTGCATCCCTCGAACGTGGACGGTCTGCTCGGCGTGATGCGCGACCTGCTGCGCGACGGCAACTCCGTCGTGCTCGTCGACCACGACGTCCAGGTCCTGCGCGAAGCCGACTGGCTCATCGAGATCGGCCCCGGTTCCGGCACCGAAGGCGGCACCGTCCTGGCCGTCGGCGACGTCACCGCCCTCGGCAGGGACCCCGACTCCCTGATCGGCGGATTCCTCGCCGGCCGCGAAGCCACCCTCGTACGCGACCGAGCCGACCACGACGCGATGTTCGACCAGGGCCGCATCCATTTGGCCACCCGCCCCTTGCACACGGTGCACGCCCTGGACGTCGACGTCCCCCAGGGGCGCCTGACCGCCGTGACCGGCGTGTCCGGATCGGGCAAGACCACGCTGATCCTCGACAGCCTCGTCCCCGCCCTCCGGGCACAAGCCGCCGACGGCCCGCTGCCCGGTCATGTCTCGAAGGTGGACGCGCAGGGGATCACCCGGGTGAACATGGTCGACGCCACCCCCATCGGCGTCAACGTCCGATCCACCGTCGCAACCTACAGCGGCGTCCTCGACGACCTACGTCGTGCCTACGCCGCCACCGGCACAGCCAGGCAACAGGGCCTGACCGCCGCGGACTTCTCGTACAACACCGGCTCCCTGCGCTGTCCCCGCTGCGAAGGCACCGGCCAGGTCTCCCTTGACGTGCAGTTCCTCCCCGACGTCGATATCGCCTGCCCGGCCTGCGACGGCGCCCGCTACGCTCCCGAAGCCGCCGACATCCTCCGTCCGACGCCCAGCGACCCTGACGGCGGGATCAACCTGCCCGACCTGCTCGCCCTCACCGTGCGGCAGGCCATCGAGCAGGTCGGAGACATCCGGCGGGTGCGCGCCCGGCTCCAGGCCCTCATCGACCTCGGCCTCGGCTACCTCACCCTCGGCGAGGACACCCCTGCCCTGTCCGGTGGAGAGGCGCAGCGGCTGAAGCTGGCCACCGAACTCACCCGCGACCAGTCCGACGCCCTCTTCGTCCTCGACGAACCCAGCGTGGGACTCCACCCCCTCGACATCCGCACCCTCCTGGAGGTCCTCCAGCGTCTGGTCGCCAACGGCGCCACCGTCATCGTCATCGAGCACGACCTCGACATGATCGCCAACGCCGACCATGTCATCGACATGGGCCCCGGAGGCGGTGCCGCCGGCGGCACCGTCGTCGCCACCGGAACCCCCGACGACATCACGCGGCACCCGCACAGCATCACCGGCCGCTACCTCGGCAAGCACCTCAGCTGACAACGTGCGTCCGTGCGTCGGTTCCGGTCGACAGCAGTGATACCCATACGTCGGCGTCGGCCCGGGGCCGCTCTGTCGCGCTACGACATCTTCGAGGATCTCAGCGTGGACAAGGCCGTGTACGCCGAGGTCACCGGGTCCAGCGCGTCACCTGCGAGCGCTCGGCCTCGGTCAGGACCAGCTCTGCCTTGCGCTCACCCGGTCGCGGCTCGTGTGTCGGCGACCGGCAGCGTGGCTCATCACGGTTCCGGCATCCGGTGACTCCACCCAGGTCGGCGCCGTTACGGTCGTCCGCCCGGAGGAGAACAGGCGCACCGCCGAATCTCCACGCGAACTGCCCTGAACGGCATCACTCGACGGCGACAGCGCGGGAGGAAGAACCGGTCAGGATTCTGTCGTGCGTTGCGTGTCACCGGGATGCCCCGATCGGCTCGGACCGGACCCCGAACTCGGCTCGGCGACTGGGTCGCCGGTGACGAACACGGGGGGCCGGACTTCAGGAGTAGTCGACAGGCGGCCACGCCTCAACGCGACCACCCGCCAACGCCCCCAGGGCCCGGGCCGTTCTCTACTTCCCCCCGTGGGCCTACTCCCCCCAGAAGGCGTCCTCGGCCGCCTGGTCGCCGAAGAACAGCCACATCTCGACGATCTTCCCGTCCTCCAGGCG
The DNA here is from genome assembly GCF_041435215.1 of Streptomyces sp. NBC_01314. Taxonomy (NCBI): domain Bacteria; kingdom Bacillati; phylum Actinomycetota; class Actinomycetes; order Kitasatosporales; family Streptomycetaceae; genus Streptomyces; species Streptomyces sp. NBC_01314. Next base: position 1,022,998 of record NZ_CP108394.1, read on the forward strand.
CAGCACATCCACCCCGTCCATGCTCATGGACGCGTCCCCGCGCCGGCCGGCGAAGTGGATCGAGACGGCCACCATGTCGCCGTTGCCCACCAGGGCATGGACCACGTCGATGTGAAGCTGCCCTGACTGGCCTCCATCATCCCGCCGAGCATCGCGAAGACCGCGTCACGCCCCTGGTGCTCGCCGGAGAACCGGTTGCCACCCGGCTGATGCCAGACGACCTGCTCCGCCAGCAGCTCCCCCCACCCGGGCCAGATCACCCTTCTGGATCGACTCGAAGTACTCACGGGCGATGTCGACGTTCCTGAGTCACCTCTACTTCTCTTGTTCACGGCCATGGTCGGCGCCCACCTCGCCACCGCACGAACCATCTGGCGTGCGCATCGAGGCTGCGAAGCGGCTGTGAGGCCAGGCGGTGGCAGAACTGCGGAGGGGGCACCGACGGGCCGGTGTGTCTCCCGTCTACCTTGCCGCTGTCACTCCTGGGCGCCGGAAGTCAATCGGCCATCGGTGCCCCCCGCGTTCAATTATTGCATAGTGCAAAATGAGATTACCAGTCCCCCGGTCGGCTTCCGCACCCTTCCCGCGACGGTGCGGGTGGTGGGGGTGTGTGCACGCTGGCGGCCTGGATGTCGCGCCGGAAAAGGGCCGCAGACCATACGAGACCCTGACGCCGTCAACTCTCTGTGTCTCATGGGGTGTTGCAACCAGTTCGTCCCACGGATCTCTCATCAATTTCCGAGTCGCCTGAACACTCCTGGGGCTCCCCGCGTATGTGATGGAGCCGCTTCACTCCTGTAGGGCGCCTCGATAGCCGCACAAGGCAGTCAGAGGAATTCCATGGGACGCAACACACGCAAACGACGTTCGCCGCTGGCCGTTCGGGCCATTGCCGCATCCGCGGCGCTCGCGGTCGCGGGCGGCGGCCTGGTCTGGGCGAACTTCTACGCCTCAGCGGGCGAGTCGAAGTCCGAGCAGCACAGCACGCTGTCCTCCGCGCAGGTGGCCACCATCGCCTGCCCGGACGTCGGCCAGAAGCTGACGAACGTGCCCGAGAGGGCGCGCGCGGGTGTCGCGAAGGAGCTGGCGCTACTGGACCGGCAGATCACCGAGGCCTACAAGCGCCTCGCGGACACGCGCCAGGCCCAGGCGGGGGATGCCGGCTTCGTCAACAACGCCATTCTCGGCCCGCTCAAGTCCAGGCGAGTCGCCACCCTCGACCGGATCGGCATCAACATCCGCAACGCGGGCGGCAAGACCCCGCAGGGCATGGACCAGCTCGCCACCTGCCAGAGCGTCGCGGACCAGAACCAGGCGAACCCCGGCGGTGGCCAGGGCCAGGACGACGGCCAGGACAACGGCCAGGACCAGGGCCAGGTCGGCAATGGTCTGGCCGCGGCCGACTTCCAGGACATCACCCAGGTCCAGCCGAACGGCGGCCCGCAGGGTGTGAACGGAAACGGTCTCGCCGCGAACGGTGACGGTGGTTCGACGGGTACGTTCACCACGAGATGCGGTACCAACGGGAACGACAACCACAACTCGGACAACATCATCAACGCTCCGGGTGTCAGCAACGGTGCGCAGCACACCCACGACTACGTCGGCAACCAGGACAACAACGCCTTCACCAGCGACCAGGAGTTCCTCCAGGCCGACACCAGCTGCCAGAACCAGGGCGACAAGTCGTCGTACTACTGGCCGGTGCTGCGTCTGCAGGACGGTACGGCCGAGTTCGACGCGAACGACCTCGGTGGCGGTGCGGAAGGCAACATCGGCAAGATCCTCGAAGCCACCGAGGCGGAGCTGAAGTTCGTCGGCAACAAGGCGAGCGATGTCGTCGCGATGCCGCAGGCCCTGCGCATCATCACCGGTGACGCCAAGGCCTTCACCAACGGCCTCGCCAACGCCAACACGAACTGGAGCTGCACCGGCTTCGAGGACCGGCAGCTGACGGACAAGTACCCGATCTGCCCCGAGGGCAGCTCGGTGGTACGGACATCCTTCTTCCAGAGCTGCTGGGACGGCCAGAACATCGACAGCGCCAACCACCGCGCGCACGTGGCCTTCGTACAGGAGGACGGAACCTGCGCCAACGGCTTCCAAGCCATCCCGCAGCTCCAGGCCCGTCTGGTCTACGACGTTCCGGCCCCGCAGATCCAGAACGGACAGGTCGTGAACCCGTTCGCGGTGGACAGCTTCCCGGACCAGCTGCACAAGCCGATCACCGACCACAACGACTTCCTCAACTTCTTCGACGAGAACACGATGAAGCAGATGGTCGGCTGCATCAACAGCGGCCAGGACTGCCAGTAGTCCTGAAGCAGTGACGAGGAAGCCGGCGGTGGGATCTTCCACCGCCGGCATTCGTCTGTCCCCGACTTCGTGACCCGCGCGGTCAGCCGCGTTTCGTCGTTCTTCAGCGTCGGCCGTCCTGGTGCGGCAGACGAACGTTCACACTGCCCTCGTCGGGATACCCCAAGCGGCCTGCGCTGCCGGGATCAGGCAGCGAGACCAGACACAGGACGATTCCCTTGCGCCGTGCAAAACGCGGGGCGGGTGCTGGCAGCCCACATCCGACGATGACATCACCCGGGTCAGGCGTCGCGGGCCATCGGGAGGTCCACCGCCCAGCCCAGCGGGTGCGGCTCCGCGGCGTCGAGCGCTGGAACCGAGGGCTCTCCCCCGGCTTCGTTGAAGGCGGCGAGAGCCTCCCTGAGCGCCAGGCGCTGCACCGGTGTGAGCCGTTCGACGATCGCGGCGATCTCGGTGCGCCGTCGGGCGGTGACGTCCTCGACCGTGCGCCGGCCTTCCTCGGTGAGCTGCAGGAGGGTCTCGCGGCGGTTGTCGGGATTGAGGTGCCGGTCGGCCGGCCCGGCCGCGATCAGCCGGTCCACCATCCGCATCGCGGTGGAGGGCGCCACCTGGAGCAGGTCGGCGAGCGCGACCAGCTTGGTGGCCCCGCGCGTGGACAGCACCACCAGCATTCTGAACTGCGGAAGCGTCACACGTTCCTCGACCGCGGCGAGGGAGCGGGCGGAGAGTGCCACCAGCAGTCGCGACGCGGTCGGCACCGCACAGGTCACACCACGTCAACATCGTCCATCGCCCCCGCGGGGGTCTCACGCTCCGGCATACGTCCTTTGTACCGTGCCGAAATCCCCTGCCCACATCACTCGCGGGCCTCGGTGACGTCGGCGGTGTACTACGGCCGTCGGGGCGGGATGGCCGTGGTCAAGGAGGACGGCCTCATTCCCCCGAGCCGAGCTCAGCGAGGATCGCGGTGACGAAGCGTCCGCTGGTGTGCGGAATCTCGCGGTGGACGGCGGGATCGTGTGTCCGTGCTCGGCCAGGAGAAGCCGCGCTTCCTGAACGGCTCTGGACATGGGGCTTCGGTGACGCCGAAGAGTGCGGCGAGGAGGTCGTGGGTGCCGATCTTGCGCTGATGGAGGACGGTGGCGAGGGTCCGGCCGGGTGCGGCAAGTGTGTCGTTGGCGCAGGCCTGGAAGTAGGCGCGGGCGATGTCGATGTTCGCGCTGGTCGTGTCGTGTGCTCCTTGGGGTCGTTGGGCGGGGGTGGGTGGCTATCGGGCGAAGTCGAGGCGGTCGGCGAGGCCTGCCTCGGTGAACGCGGCCTCGATCTCGGTCCGGCCTTCCTTGAAGTGGGCCCAGCTGTCGAAGTGGGCGGGGACGACCCGCCGCGCGCCGAGGATCTTCGCGGCCTCGGCGCCCTGGGCACTGTCGAGGGTGAGCAGGGCGTTGTCGAAGGCGAAGGCCATGCGGGTGCCGCCGAGGAAGAGGACCGCGGTGTCGACGGGAGCGAACCTCCCGGCGATCTCCTTGACGTGCTCCAGGGCCGCGTTGTCGCCGCTGACGTAGACCGAGGGCAGGTCGTCGGAGGTGACCATGAAGCCGACGACGTCACCGGTGACCGGCTCGCAACCGACCGGGCCGTGCCGGGCGGGTACGCCCGTGACGGTCACAGTGCCGCCGTCGGGCCGCCAGAGCTGAACGGTCTCCCAGAGGGCCAGCCCGTGGGCGTTGCCTCCGAGGCGGCCGGCCCCGCTGACAGTGGTGAAAACGACCGGCGCCCCGGGCAGGAAGGCACGTCCGGCGTTGTCCAGGTTGTCGTCGTGCGTGTCGTGGGAGAGCAGAACGGCGTCGACGGGGCCGAGGTCGGCGGCGGTGACGGCCGACGGGTCGGTCTTGACGAGCCTGTGGTCGCCAGGGAGAGGCAAGGGGTACTCGCCGGGCGGGTCGAAGGTGGGGTCGGTGACGAATCTGAGCCCGCCGTACTCGATCAGGGTGGTGGGGCCGCCGTACACACGGACGTCGACCTTCTCGCTGGTGGCGCTGGGCATTCGGGGACCTTCCGGTTGCTGGAGCTCGGGTCTTGGCGGACTCTCGCGGTGCGGCGGACCGGCCGAAGGCCCGTCCGCCGACGGACCACGCGCGCCGGGCGGCAATTCGGGCAGCCGGTGAAGAAGTGGGCAACCACCTGTACGTCAAGAAGAACGCGAGCGAGCTCCCCCGCAAGAAGCCGGCGAAGATGCCCGAGGACAAGCGTCGGGGCACGATGCCGCTCAGCTCGGTCACCGACCCACCCCTACCAGGGGCACGAGACGCGCTACCGGCGCACCCACGGAATCCTGCGGGACCTCGACGCGGTCGACTGCCAGGGCACGGTCCGGATCCTGACCAAGTCGCCCGTCGCCACCCGCGGCATCGACCCTCTCACCAGCCTGTCCTGGGCCGAGGTCGGCATGACCGTAACCACCACCGGCGACAGGGCCGGCCGCTGACCGGCGGAGAAGCTGTCGGGGTCGGGGTCGTCGCGGTACGTCGATCGCCCGGGCATCGCCGTCACCAGGCCAAGGTGGCACCGGAGGCAATCTGCGCGGAACCGGCGGTGAAAGGACCGTCATTCAGCGCGAACCCAGATCGCTGAGGCGAGCGGCGCCAACGAGGATCTCCACCTGGAACCGTGCCCCTCCTACACCTCGGACGCCGCCAGCAACTCCAGTGCCCGTCGCTTCAGTTCGTCGCTCGCCTCCGCCGCGTTGCCCGAGTCGAAGGGCGGCTGAGGGTCGTACTCGAGGGCGAGCTGGATCGCCCTCGCCGTGTCCTCCCTCGCGATCAGGGACGCGAGGTACAGGGACATGTCCACGCCCGCCGACACCCCGCCGGAGGTGATGATCTTGCCGGAGCGTACGTAGCGCTGCGGCACATAGGTCACGCCGAACCTCTTCTCGAGTTGTTCGGCAGCGGCCCAGTGGACGGCGGCCTTGCGGCCCTTCAGCAGGCCTGCGGCGGCGAGGAGGAGGCCGCCACTGCACACGGAGGTGGTCCAGACGGTGTGCCGGTGGGCCTCGCGGATGAAGTCCAGGAGGGTCTGGTTCTCCAACGCCTCGGCCATACCGCGGTTGCCCCCGCCCGACACGAGCAGTACGTCGAGGCGGCCGGCCTCGGCGAGGGAACGCTCGGCCACCAGGGCCACGTCACCGGTGTCCGTACGGACAGGACCGCGCTGCTCGGCGATCATCGTCACGGTCGCATCCGGCATCCGGGAGAGAACCTCGGCCGGGCCGGTGGGGTCCAGCATGCTGTAGCCGTTGAACAGCAGGATGCCGATGGACGGTCCCGACCGGCCCTTCGCGCCGGCCGGCGCGGTCCCGGCCGGGGCCGCCTGTGCCGCTCCGGTCGGGGCCGCTGTCGTGGCGGCGAGGGCGGCGGCGGCCACCGTGCCGCGGAGAACGTTTCTGCGTGTCGTCGGAGACGTCGGATGTGTCGGATGCGTCATGGCACGAGAGTCTCGTGCCTCGGTGCGACGCGTGGGGGTGGCATGTCCGGCATCCTGCGAAGCACGTCCCCCGTGAACCCGTAGCGGTCCAGAAACGCCTGTCGCAGAGTCTCCGCCGATCCGAAACCGCAGCGGCGGGCGATCGCCGCCATCGGCAGTCCGCTGTTCCTCGCCAGGTGCGCCGCCGCCTCGGTGCGCGCCACGCGCACGGCCCGGGCCGGAGTGGTCCCGAGGTGTGTGCCGAAGAGCCGGGCCAGGTGCCGGGCGCTGACCCCCGCCCGGCCCGCCAGCGCCGGCGGTGAGAGGTCCTCGGCCAGATGGCCGGCGACGTAGCCCATCAGGTCCCGCACCAGCCGGTCCTCCGGCGGCGGAGCGGACAGGTACAGGGAGATCTGTGCCTGGTCGGCTGGACGGTGCACATGGGTGACGAGTTCTCGGGCGACGGTTCGGGCCAGGGTCGGTCCGTGGTCGTCCTCGATCAGTTCCAGCGTCAGGTCGAGGGCGCTGGTGATGCCGGCGGAGGTGTAGACATTGCCGTCGCGTATGCGGATCGGGTCCACGTCGACGGCCACCGAGGGATGCCGCTCGGCCAGCCGTTCCCCCCACCGCCAGTGAGTCGTAACTCTGCGGTCGTCCAACAGCCCGGCGGCGGCCAGCACATAGGCGCCGGTGCAGACCGAGGCCACGCGCCGACTCTGACCGGCCAGCCGCCGCACGTGGGCCAGCAACTTCTCGTCCGCCGCCGCGTCCTCACAGCCGAGGCCGCCCACGACCAGCAGCGTGTCCAGGCGTCCCCCGACCGTCTCCAAGTCCTGTCCCCCGCCCACCTGGATCCCGGCCGAACTCCGGGCGGCCCGACCGCCGAGGGTGCCCAGCTCGATGGAGTACGGCGGGCTCGCACCGAACCAGTTGGCGATGTCCAACGCACTGCTGGGGGCGGCGATGTCGAGAATCTGGGCGTTGTCATAGGCGACGATGAGTACGCGTCGGCTGGTGTCCATGTCTGATGGCAGCACATCGGGAGGCGTGGTGTCGCACCGGGCGCACTTGGGAAGCGGCCACGGAGGCCGCCCGAACGGCCCGCCCGGCCGGTGGATGAGGGCGCGGGTGACAAGGTGCCGCCTGACGTACGTCCGCAACGGGCACTACGACGGCACGATCTTCCACCGGGTGATCCCGTCGCGTCTTCGGCCGTGACGTCGTGCGCGAGGCGGACGAGGGTCGCGCCCCCGAGGCGGCCTGACGCGGACCATCGCGCGGCCTCGCACCGAAGCCCCGGGGAAGGCGTGACGCACGCCATACACGTGTGCGGAACTCCACCTGCTCCGGGCCCGACTCCTGTAAGCGGTACGGCCACGGGGATCCCACGTGACCCCGTGCCCGGGCCAACTGACAGATGTGAGGAGCCCCGATGATGGAAGAGCCCCAGCAGTCCTCCCCCGACAAGGTCTCCGCGCTGCGGAGACTGGCGCCGCAGCCCGCCCTCTGCGGGTTCCTTCTCCTGCTCGCCCTGGTCTTCACCGGGTCGTACGCCGTCGGAGCCGCCGTCGACCCGGTCGCGCCCGATATGCGGCGCTCCGGAACGAGCGGCGACGGCGGGGGCATGGACATGGGCGACATGGACAAGGACGGGAGTGGCGGCTGATGACCACGGAACCAGCCACCTCTGTGGTGACCACCGACCTGACCGTCGGCGGGATGACCTGTGCGGCCTGCGTGCGGCGGGTGGAGAAGAAGCTCGCGAAACTGGAGGGCGTGACCGCGACGGTCAATCTGGCCACCGGGGGCGCCAGGGTGAGCCATCCGCCGCACGTCAGCCCCGACGAACTCATGGCGACGGTCGAGCAGGCCGGGTACACGGCCGCGCTGCCCGAGCCGCCGAAGCAGCAGCGCGAGGAGGGCCAGGGCGGCGAGTCCGACGGCACCCGGGAGGAGCTCGAACGGCTGGTGCTCACGGCGCTGCTCGCGGTGCCGGTGGTCGCGCTGTCCATGGTGCCCGACCTGCAGTTCCGCGCCTGGCAGTGGCTGTGTTTCGTACTGGCGACGCCGGTCGCGGTGTTGAGCGCGTGGCCGTTTCACGTGCGGGCGCTGCGCGGGCTGCGGCACTCGGCGGCGACCATGGACACCCTGGTCTCGCTGGGCGTGGCGGCGTCCTTCGCCTGGTCGGTGTACGCGCTCCTCTTCGGTGGTGCGGGCGAGCTGGGCATGACGATGCCGTTCAGCCTGCTGCCCGAAGCCTCGGACGGCACGGCGCACGTCTACCTCGAAGTGGCCGTCGTCGTACCGCTGTTCGTGCTCACCGGGCGGTTCCTGGAAGCTCGGGCCAGAAACGGCACCGGGGCGGCCCTGCGGTCACTGGCCCAACTCGCCGCGAAGGACGTGGCGGTACGCGAGGACGGGGCCGAGCGGCTGATCCCTGTCGAGGAGTTGCGGGTCGCGCAGGTCTTCGTCGTCCGTCCCGGTGAGCGCGTCGCCACCGACGGCGTGGTGGCGGAGGGCAGTTCCGCCGTGGACCTGTCCCTGGTCACCGGGGAGAGCGAGCCGGTCGAGGTCGGACCGGGTGCGGCCGTGGTCGGCGGAGCGGTCAACGTCGGCGGACTGCTGCTCGTCCGGGCTACCGCGGTCGGTGCGGACACACAGCTTGCCCGCATCACCCGGTTGGTGACCGAGGCTCAGGCGGGCAAGGCGCGGGCGCAGCGGCTGGCGGACGCGGTGGCCGGGGTGTTCGTGCCGGTGGTGCTGGCACTCGCTGTGACCGTGCTCGGGTTCTGGCTGGGCGCCGGGGCCGACCCGCAGGCCGCCATCACCGTGTGCGTGGCCGTCCTGGTGGTGGCGTGCCCGTGTGCTCTGGGGCTGGCCACACCGACCGCGCTGATGGCCGCCACCGGGCGCGGCGCGCAGCTCGGTGTCCTGGTCCGGGGCCCGCAGGCCCTGGAGGGGTTGCAGCACATCGACACGGTCGTGCTCGACAAGACCGGCACCCTGACATCCGGCCACATGACCGTCGCCCGGGTCACGGCCGTGCCGGACGGGCTCGGGCACGAGGCGGTGCTGCGGCTGGCCGGTGCGGTGGAGCAGGGCTCGGAACACCCACTGGGCCGGGCGATCGTGGCGTACGCCATGGAGGCGCCCCGGCGCGACCGTGTCCGAGCGTCGGGTGAAGCCCTGACCGGAGGGCCGGGCACGCTGCCGGAGGTGAGCGGCTTCGCCGCGACCGCGGGGCGCGGCGTGCGCGGCCGGGTCGAGGGGCGGCTGGTCGAAGTTCTCGCGCCGGACGAGGAGTTGCCCGCCGCCCTCACCGAAGCACTGCGCGCGGCCGAGTCCGGCGTCAACACCCCTGTACTGGTCCGCGTCGACGGGGCCGCCGAGGCGCTGATCGAGGTCGGAGACGTCGTACGCCCCGGCAGTTACCAGGCCGTGGACCGGCTGCGGCGCCTCGGTGTGCGCCCGGTGCTCGCCACCGGCGACCGGGAGGCACCGGCGCAGGCGGTCGCCACCGCGCTCGGCATCGAGGAGGTGCACTCCCGCTGCACTCCCGAGGACAAGGCAGGCCTCGTACGGGAGTTGAGGGAGCAGGGCTACCGGGTCGCGGTTGTCGGCGACGGCGTCAACGACGCCGCCGCGCTGGCCGGAGCCGACCTCGGCATCGCCATGGGAGGTGGCACGGACGTGGCGATCGGGGCCGCCGACGTGACACTCGTACGCGGTGACATCGAGGCCCTGGGCGACGCGGTCCGGCTCGCCCGACGCACCCTGGGCACGATCCGCGTCAACCTCCTGTGGGCGTTCGGCTACAACGTGGTGACCGTGCCGCTCGCCATGGTCGGACTGCTCAACCCGATGCTCGCCGCGGCGGCGATGTCGGTGAGCTCCCTGCTGGTGGTCGGCAACAGTCTGCGCCTGCGGGCATGGCAGCCGTCGCGGGTCCGGGGCGGTACCCGATGACCGGACAGCGCCTGTGGCGTCCGACCCGCCGCCGAGTCACCGACAGCCTGATCGCCGGGCTCGCGCCCGTCGCCGCGTGCGGCGTCGCCCTCGGCGGCCTCACCACCTGGGTCGCCCAGGACAACGCGGGCAGCCCCGCACGGATCGCGGTCACCGACGGGCGCGTCTTCCTCCCGTTCAGCAGCACCCGGGAGACCTCCGCGTTCTTCCGCGTCACCAACTCCGGCGGCGCGGACGACCGGCTGTTGAAGGTCACGTCCTCCGCCACCGGCGGCGACGCCACGCTCAGCCGCCACCGCATGGCCGGCGCACGGGCGGCGTACGGGCAGACGGTGGACTCCGCCGCCGTCCCGGCCGGCGAAAGCCTCGCCATGTCTCCGTTCGGCACTGATGTGACCGTGAGGGCGAAGGAGACGTGGCGCGAGGGCGACCTCGTGCCGTTCACGCTGCACTTCGCACGCAGCGGTCGGATCAGGGCCCTTGCGGTGGTGGTCCGCCCGGGGATGGGCGGGGCGTGACCGGCGGCCTGCCCCGTGGACTCGCCGCGGATACCAGCAGTGTTCGGGGTGTTGTGCGTGCTGCCCGCACGGATCGTGACCGCGCAGGCGATGAGGCACGCTGCGACCCGCGCGGCGAGCAGTGCCGGGCCGCGGTTGCCGCCGCGGCCCGGGACGCGGTGGGTCGCGGCTGTGATGTCGGCGCAGCCCAGGTCCTGGCTGATCGCGGTGAGCAGCCCGTCGGCAACCTTCTCGGCGAGCATGCAGGCCGTGCACGCGGTGACGGTGTCCTCGCAGAGAGAACGAAGGGGCGGTGCCCTTCCGATGCGGTGGGTCCGGTGGGAAGCCGCGCGACTGAGTGGACAGCGGGTCCGGGACAGACCCCGCGTCCTCAAATGTCGGCCGAAGTGTCAGCCGAGTTCCGGCCCGTTGGCGTGTTCTGCGTCACCGGTCCGGGATCGAGTGGAGGGCGAGGGCCTCTTCCGTACCCCTCCACTACGACGGGACCCCGGATGCGAGGATGAGGGCCGTCATGACTGCCGGGTGGTGTGCGCGCGCGATACGGGCCGCGGTGTTCGCGGCCGTCTGCGTACTGCTCGCCGCCCTCGGGCACGTCCTGATGTCCGACACCACCGTCCCGTGGTGGGCACTGGCGGCCGGGCTTGCCGTCACGGGTGGCGCGGCCTGGAGCCTCGCGGACCGTGAGCGCGGGCTTCCGCTGGTCGTGACCCTGGTCGTGGTCACCCAGGGCGTGCTCCACTCGGTCTTCGAACTCGCGCAGTCGACGGCCACGAGCGCAGTCGGACCGGACACGACGTCGCCCGGCTCGAAGAGCCCGGGACACGCCATGGAGTCCATGGGACACGTCATGAGCGCCATGTCCGCGGACTCCATGGACATGGGTCACACGGCCACGGAACACGCGGCGCACATGGGCTCCATGGGCCACGACATGGGCGGCATGTCGCCGTTCGCCATGCTGGCCGCCCACACACTCGCCGCGCTGCTGTGCGGCCTGTGGCTGGCCCATGGGGAGCGTGCCGCGTTCCGTGTCCTGCGGGCCGTCGCCGGCTGGCTGGCCGCACCCCTGCGGCTGCTGTTCGCTGTTGTCATGCCGCCACGCCGACTGCGCGTCCGGCTGCGCTGCGCCCGCTCGGAGCGGGTGCCGCGGCGCCTTCTTCTCGTTCACTCCATCACTCCTCGGGGGCCTCCGGCCGGGACCGCTGTCATCTGAGACAGCCGGTTCCCCGGGGCCGTGGACGAGTGCCATGTCATCGACACCCGCGCCTCGGGCATCGGCCGTACGCATCGTGCGGCCGTCCCCCCTTCATTCCCGGACCCGTCCGCAAGCGGTCACGCGGCTGTCGTGCCCTCACACGGTCGCGCGTGCCTCCGTGCCGCCGTGCCGCCGTGCCGCCGTTTCGGATGCTGGATGCCGGATGACCCGAGAAGGACATCAGGTGATCACTCCTGTTCTGCCTGCCTCACGCGACAAACGCAGAGAGGTGGACAAAGACGGTGCGGTGGCGTCGTTCGACAAGTCGACGACCGCTTGGGCGCTCGCCGCCCGCGCCGGCGACCCGGCCGCCGTCGACCGTTTCGTACGGGCCCTGCACCCCGACGTCGTCCGCTATGTCGCGCGGCTGTCCTCCGACCCGCAGGCCGCCGATGACCTGGCCCAGGACACGTTCCTGCGGGCGCTCGGCAGCCTGCACCGGTTCGAGGGGCGTTCCTCCGCGCGGGTGTGGCTGCTGTCCATCGCACGCCGCGCGGTGATCGACAGCTACCGGTACGCCGCCGCCCGGCCACGCCTGTGCGTCACGGACGACTGGAGAGCGATGGTCGAACGCGCCCAGCCGAGCGGCCTGCCCGGCTTCGACGACGGCATCGCCCTGCTCGACCTGCTGGACGGGCTGCCCGACCAGCGCCGTGAAGCGTTCATTCTCACCCAGTTGATGGGGCTGCCCTACGCGGAGGCGGCCGAGGCCAGTGGCTGCCCCGTCGGAACGGTCCGCTCGCGCGTGGCCCGTGCCAGGGCGACGCTCATCGAACTGCTGGCCGACGCCGAGGCGACGGCCGAGGCGACCCCGCCGGCCGCGTGATCGAAGGGCGCCGGCGCCGTCCGTTCGAAGCGGGTCGGTGCCCTTCCTCCCGCCGAACAGCTCCGAGCACCCCATGGATGACAGTCCCGTGCAGGATGACGCGCGTAAGAGCGAGGTCGCAGTGAACAGTCCGGACCATACGAGCGGCCAGCAGCCCCACCTGGTGCTCATCCTGCTCTTCGACGGGGTCCAGAGCCTCAGCTTCTCAGGGCCCGCCGATGTCTTCGCCGCGGCCGGCGACATGACCTCGGAGACCTGCCGGTACGAGGTGAGGACAGCCTCCCTGGACGGTGGTCCCGTCCACGCGTCCGGCGGACTCACCGTCCAACCGGACCACGGCACGAAGGACGTGGGCAAAGCCGGCACGCTGATCGTGCCGGGCACGGACGGCATCCCAGACCTCGATCGGGCGATGGTCGCCGCGGTGGGTTCCTTGGCCCGGCGGGCCCAGCGCGTGGCTTCGGTGGGCACCGGCGCCTTCCTCCTGGCCGATGCCGGACTTCTCGACGGCCGCAGGGCGGCCACGCACTGGGAGTTCGCGGACGAACTCGCCCGTCGTTTCCCGGCTGTCGAGGCCGACGTACGGGACACGGTGGTACGGGACGGTCGCATCACGACCTCCGGGGGCGCAGCCTCCGGCCTCGAGCTGGCGATCGCTCTAGTGGAGGACGACCTGGGCCGCGAGACCGCCCAGCAGGTCGCCCGGTTTCTCGTCACGTACCACCGCGGGCCGGGCGGTCAGCTCCAGTTCGTCGAACCGCTCGACCCCGACGCGCGCAGCCCGGTACTGCGCGCGGTGCAGCGGCGGATCCTCGACGACCCGGCCGACGACCTGTCGATCCGCTCCCTGTCCCACCGGGCAGGCTTCTCCGAGCGCCACTTCACCCGCCTGTTCCGCGCCCAGGTCGGCATGTCGGCGCGCGAGTACGTCGAACGGGCCCGGGTGGCAGCCGCCTCCCGCCTCCTCACTGAGACGCCCCGCAGCCCAGAGTCCATCGCTCGCGAGACAGGGTTCGGGACACAGGCCACGATGCTCAGGTCGTTCCACCGGGTCCTGCGTATCTCGCCCCTCGACTACCGGGAACGCTTCTCGTGACACGGATGTACAGCCCATCCCGGCATGTGGGCGTCGGCGCAGCCGGGGCATCCCGCGCCGGTGGCCACGGGTACCCGGACCCCGGCCTCTCCGCTGTACCAAAACCACGGGTTGAAAAGCACTTCCTGGCCCGGCTTCAGCTCGGCCGAACGCATCAAGGAGAAGGTCAGGTCACCTCCTTCGCCGGCACATCCGACTGCTCCCTACGCCTTCTCGCGCCGCACCGGGGGTGAAACGCCAAAAGCTACCGCCATCCACTCGCCGAACGTCCGGCCGCCCGGAGCGTGTTCAGGGTGGCAGCGATTCTTTCCATGCCCCGCCCGGGGATCACGGAACCGATTGCAGAAGCCGACGGCTTCAATAGGCTCGACCACCTTGCTCGTCCCGCCGACCGTGATCCCGAACTCCTCCGCCATGTCCTGGACGACGAGCGCCGCAGCCCCGCAGCTCGTACGCGAAGTGCTGGACCGGGCCCGTCCCGGGATTCAGGGGCTTCTCGGGGTGCCGAGGAACTCCCCCACCGCCGCCGCGCCGCGGTGGCTGCCGGAGAAACGATGGGCACCCGGCTGATGCCAGACCATGTCATCGGCGACCACCCCCGCGCCCGCGTTCAGCCGAGTACTGCCTGTTGAGGCCATACACTCACCACCGGTAATCAGTCACCCCGACGTAAACCAATGAGGGGATGTGCCGCATGCCACAGCTTCCGTCCTTCAGTGTCATGACGGCGACCTGCCCGTCCCGCACCTCACTTGCTCGCATCGCCAACAAGTGGACGGCCATGGTGGTCATCGCCCTCAGTGCCGACCGCATGCGGTTCCGCGACCTGCGGGCCACCGTCGACGGAATCAGCGCCAAGGTCCTCACCGAGACCCTCCGAGACCTGGAACGGGACGGGCTCGTCACCCGCCACATGTACGCCGAGGTACCACCCAGGGTCGAATACGAACTGACCTCCCTGGGGCGCACCCTGCACGCCCCGCTTCACGCACTGGGCCTCTGGGCCGAGGAACACATGACCGAAGTGTTCGCGGCCCGCGACAGCTTCGACGCCCGCCAGTGACCGTGACCGGTTCCCAAAGGTGAGCTGTCGGGACCGTGGTGCGGGTTCACCTGTGCTGCGAGAGCCCCAACCCCTGCCGCTCGCCACCGTGCGGAGCATCGTGGTCGTCGCCGGTCATCGGCGACGGCAAGGCATGCACGACGATGAAGCACAACGAGCGGGCAGGTCGACTCCCTCCGGCGTCGGCGGGCGTCCTGCCGGCACGCCTGAAGCGATCGTGGTCACGGACTCGATCGGGTGACCTACTGGAGCGCCGGCACGCCGAGGCTGTGGGGGTACGCGCCCGAGGAGGTCATCGGCAGACCGCCGCCCGATCTGGTCACCGTCGGCGGAACCGTGGCGAGGCATCGGGACGGCAGGACTCCTGCGGCGCGGGGTGTCGGTCGCTACTGGGCACCGGAGAACGCCCGCATGGTGGTCGTTTACCGTTTACGCCCCCAGCCCCCAGGGGCTGGAAAGCCGCGTCCACCACGCCTACACCCGACAGGACTCGTCCGCGGAGCACTCCGGCTGATCCCTGATCCTTGATCCCTGTCTCCTCCCCTGTCCCTTGTCGCCTGTCGCCCTTGAAAGCATTTATTCGCCGAGTCGACGAGCCTGTACATTTGTTCGGTCGGGGGGTGCCGCAGAGGGCCTCGCAGTGGCTCCGCTCCCTTGGAGAAGCAGTCTCATGGACGAGGCCGTGCGCCGGCGCCGACAGGCACTGTTCCTGGTCTTCCTGCTCGCCGGCATCTCGATGTCGTCGTGGGTGACACGCACACCCGCGATCAGGGACCAGCTGGATGTCTCCACCGCGCAGATGGGGCTGGTGCTGTTCGGGCTCTCGCTCGGCTCGATGCTGGGGATCAGTTCTTCGGGGCGGCTGGTGTCCAGGTACGGGACGCGTCCCGTGATCGTCTGGGGGACATGGCTGCTGCTGGCCGGGATGGTCACGATCTGCTGGGGCAGCTTCGCCGCGTCGGTACCGCTGGTGACCGTGGGCCTGGGCGCCTTCGGCGCCGGCATGGGCGTCGGTGACGTGGCGGTGAACGTCGACGGCGCGGACGTCGAGCGGATCAGCGGGGTGACCACCCTGCCCGCGTTGCACGGCTTCTTCAGCCTGGGAACGGTGTGCGGAGCCGGTGCGGGGATGGCTGCGACGGCGGCCGGGGTCCCGGTGTACTGGCATCTCGCGGCGGCCGTCGCGGCGTCCGTCGGCCTTCTGCTCCACGCGGTGCGCGCCATACCGGCGGGCACCGGCCGCACCGGCCCCGCCAAGCACCGGGAAGACGACGGCGGGGTGCGGCACCCGGCGGTGTGGAAGGACGGCAGGCTCCTCCTCATCGGCGCGATCGTGCTGGCCATGGCGTTGGCCGAGGGCTCGGCCAACGACTGGCTGCCCCTGCTCATGGTCGACGGACACGGAATGGGCGCCACAGCGGGCTCCCTCGTCTACACCGGATTCGCCGCCGCGATGACGGTGGGCCGCTTCACCGGCACGTTCTTCCTGGATCGCTATGGCCGTATCACCGTCGTGCGCGTCAGTGCCGCCTCCGGCGCACTCGGCCTGCTCCTCGTCGTCGTGTCGGACAGCCCCGTCGTGGCCGGCGCCGCCGTGCTGTTCTGGGGCCTCGGCGCATCACTCGGTTTCCCTCTGGCACTCTCCGCCGCCGGGGAGTCCGGCCCCGACGAGACGGCTCGGGTCAGCCTGGTCGCCGTCATCGGCTACGTCGCCTTCCTCGTCGGTCCGCCGGGGCTGGGTTTCCTCGGCGAGCACATCGGTCTGCGCCCCGCCATGCTCGTCGTCCTCGCCTGCGTCGCCTGTGCGGCCTTCCTGGCCCCCGCGGTCGACACCTCCCGCCGGGGCGCGGGCACAGCGTCCGCGCCCCATGCCGATACCGAGCCCACCCGTCCCGGCCGGCCGGGGCGCCCGGTGCCGTAAGGAGCGACCCGCCCCCGGAGGGACCACGTCCGTCGGGCCATACGGACACGACGGCACCGGCGCGACAGCGGTCACGGCGGCGGCCTCCCCGTCGACGAAGAGAACTCGGTCGCCTCCACGCCGACCGCTTGGCTTCTGCTGACGGGCATCGACCTCGCGGCTCTCGCCCGCCTGCGCTCCGCCCGGCCCGCGATCACGAGAAGTCACCTGGCTGCAGGCCAATCAAACACGCGAGGGCATATCCGCTCCCCGCGCGAGCGGACGGGACGTGCCCGGTCCGATCCTCGATGTCGACGCCACACTGATACACCTGCCCCTCCGAGAAGGAGCAGGCCGGGGCCACCCACAAACGCGGCTTCGGCTACCACCGCTCCTGTGCGTTCTGGGACAACACCGGCGAGGCGCTGGCCGGCCCGCCGCGGCCAGGCAACGTCGGCGCAAACACCGCCGCTGACCACATCGCGGTCCTGGACCAGGCCTTGGTCGCCCGAGGGAGACGGGGTCTCACCTCGCGGTCTCGGAGGATGCTCAGTCGAGACAGAACTCGTTGCCCTCGATGTCCTGCATCACGATGCACGAATCGTTGCCGTCATACAGGAGGCGCACGCGTACCGCGCCGAGCGGTAGCAGCCGTGCGCACTCGGCTTCGAGCGCGGCCAGTCGCTCTTCACCCACGAGCCCGGTACCGACCCGTACGCAAAGGTGCACCCGATTCTTGACGACCTTGTCCTCGGGAACGCGTTGAAAGAACAGTCGCGGTCCCACACCTGAGGGATCACCGCATGCGAACGATGAACCCTGATCCTCAGGAGACCGGGAGCGGTCGAAATCGTCCCATGTGGCGAACCCCGCCGGTGGCGGCGGTACGACGTACCCCAACACCTCACACCAAAAGCGAGCGAGGCGCTCAGGTTCCGCGCAGTCAAAGGTGACTTGGAACTGCTTGATCGATGACATCGGCGCACCATAGCAGGGGCTCTACTGCTCATTTCCTGTTGCGAATGCGCCTGTTGTGAATCCGCCTGTTGTCGGGAGGACGGCCCTGCGAGCCGATGCTGTGTCATGCGGTCGCAGGGAGTGAACCGATGTGGGGTGGGTGCCAGTACCGGCATCCCTGATGCGGTGGACCCTGCCGGTGAAGGAGCGGTGGTTCTGCCCGTGGTGCTACGCATGCACGACGGCTGCCACGCCTGCCAGGAGGCCTCAGCCGGTGATCGACCGACGTCAGCCATGGGAGATGCGAGGTCAGAAGCGCATCAATCCCACTCCTCCCCGGGATTCGGACCAACCCCCTTTCCAGGGCAAGTGACGCGCTGATGTGAGCCGTCTCCAGCAGCTCGGTGCGCATCCGAGCCTGAGGAAGCATCGTGCATGTCGTCCCCAGGCAACATCGAGGTGAGTGCCGTGCAGTCACGCGAGGCGGGCCTGCCGAACGCGAGAACAGGTCCAGGATGCGCGGCCCCAGGTGCGGCGCGAGCCGGTCGGGAGGGCTGCCACCCAGCGCCACGGCACGCTGACGGCTGGACCGGTCTGTCACTTATCCGACCGTGCCCGAGGTATGTACTGGCGAGGCACATTGCGGGGAGCCGTAAGTGATCGGGCGGCGACTCGAACACGAGCGTCCGTGCGGATCCTCCGGCGTCTCCGCGTCGACCACAGGGCCCCCAGGGCCCACGGTGTCAGGGGCGTCGTTCGGCTACGCCCGGGGTGAGGGCCGGCTGGATCTCCGCCTGCTGGAGTTCGGCGAGCAGCTCACTCTGGCCGGCGAGCAATTCGGTCAGGATCCGGCGGGCCGCGCGTAGCAGCTCGGCCACGTCCCCACCGGCGAGCGCGTAACTGACCGTGGAGCCCTCCCGGATGGAGACCACGATCCCCGACCGGCGCAGTACGCCCAGCTGTTGGGAGAGGCTGGACGGTTCGATCTCGATCTCGCTGAGCAGGTCGCGCACGGCGAGTGGGCCGCCTTGCAGCAGTTCCAGGACTCGGATACGTACCGGGTGCCCGAGCATGCGGAAGAACTCGGCCTTGGCCTGGTAGAGGGGGACCTGCATGAGAATCACTCACTCCCTGGCGCGTGACGGGCTCTTTCTGGGCACGGCGGCCCTGTACGTGCCACCGCAGGCGGTAGTGCGGACCAATACTCGTGGATTCGGCCTCGCACACCCATGGGATTGACCTGATCTGGATATGTCCAGTTGCAGAATTCTTCAACTCATGGGCGTGCGAAGCCGCGAATCGTGGCGTTTTCTACACGTCGAGTCCACCCTCGATGCGCTTGAGTTGGTGACGGGCCATGGCCAGGTTCGATTTTGCCCGGTCGAGCACGAGATAGAGGAACAGCCCGTTGCCGCCGCGGCCCTTGAGCGGCTGAATGATGTGGTATTGACTGCCGAGCGTGATCAGCACGTCCTCGATCGCACCCTTGAGTCCGAGGTGTTCCATGGTGCGGGTCTTGGCGCGAATCACGTCCGTGTTGCCCGCGGCCGCAACAGTCAGGTCGAGGTCCTTGCCGCCCCCCAACGTGCCGAGGGCCATACCGCTGGTGTAGTCGACCAGCGCCGTCCCTAACGCGCCCTCGATCGACGTCATGATCTCCTTCAGGGAAATCTCCACATTGCTCATCACAGCATCTCCTTCGGGGCCATTGCGCGGCTCGGGCATCGCCCTCTCCGCCGGTGCGAGGACCCTACGAAGTACCCATGGTCGACACCCCTGTTGTTCCGGTACTGAACGGGGGAGCCTCGAAATGCCGCACTCCTGCATCACTTGTGATCGCTCATGCTCAGAAAATAGCCATTGGTGCCACAGGAGGGCGCCCCAAGACCACACGCCACCGGTCCGCAGCCACACGGACGGGCGGGTGGCTCGTCAGCTGCTCCGCCCGAAATCATTCTTTCCCGACGGTCACCGCAGCAGGGTTGTCAGGGGCATGCCTGCACTCCTACAGTCCCAGGCAGAACAGAGAATGGGAGCGCTCCCAAACGGGGGAAGCGGGGAGCGCCTGCGACACCTCCACCTCCCGGCCGTACCTCCGAAAGAGGTCCCCCCATGCGACCGTTACCGCATCTTCCGCGCACCGTGCACGGCGTGTTGGGCGCGTTCGTCACCACGCTCGCCACCGTCGCGGCACTCTTCGTCGCCACGCCGCCCGCCCAGGCCGACACGACTGTCTGCGAACAGTTCGGCTCGGCCGTCGTCCAAGGGCGCTACGTCGTCCAGAACAACCGCTGGGGCACCGGTGAGCCCCAGTGCGTCACCACCACCGACACCGGCTTCCGGGTCACCCGGGCCGACGGCTCCGTCCCGACCAACGGGGCGCCGAAGTCCTACCCCTCCGCCTTCAACGGCTGCCACTACACCAACTGCTCCCCGGGGACCAACCTTCCCGCGCAGCTCGCGGGCATCTCCAGCGCGCCGAGCAGCATCTCGTACGGCTATGTCGGCGATGCCGTGTACAACGCCTCGTACGACATCTGGCTGGACCCGACGCCCCGTACCGACGGCGTGAACCGGACCGAGATCATGATCTGGTTCAACAAGGTGGGCCCGATCCAGCCCATAGGCTCCCAGGTCGGCACGGCCACCGTGGGCGGACGCAGCTGGCAGGTGTGGTCGGGCAACAACGGCTCCAACGATGTGCTGTCCTTCGTCGCCCCATCGGCGATCGGCAGTTGGAGCTTCGACGTGATGGATTTCGTCCGGCAGGCCGTAGCCCGCGGACTGGCACAGAACAGCTGGTACCTGACCAGCGTTCAGGCCGGCTTCGAACCCTGGCAGAACGGCACGGGGCTCGCCGTGAACTCGTTCTCGTCGACCGTCAACACGGGTGGCGGACCAGGTGGGCCGGGCGGCGCCACGGCCTGCGAGGTGTCGTACACCACGAACGTGTGGCAGGGCGGCTTCACCGCGAACGTCACCGTCGCCAACACCGGTTCGGCACCCGTCGACGGCTGGCGCCTCGCCTTCTCCCTGCCCTCCGGTCAGAACCTCACCAGCACCTGGAACGCCTCCGTCTCGCCGTCCTCGGGATCGGTCACGGCGAGCGGTCTGACGCACAACGGAAGCATCTCTCCCGGCGGCAGCCAGGCCTTCGGGTTCCAGGGCACCTACAGCGGCGTCTTCGCCGCGCCGGGCGGGTTCAGCCTCAACGGAACCGCCTGCGCCACGACGTGAGGTGAACCCCGACGCACCATGTGCTCCTGGCCGCGTGCGCCGCCCCGGCACGTGCGAAACCGGACGTGTTGTCGCAGAAAACGCGCACCGGCCAGGAGCGCCGCCGCACCGCCGACCGATCCTTTCGAATCGTCGCCCTGACACTGCGGCACGCCGAGAAGGCGACGCCTGATCGGGCGGCCGGCGCTGACGCGCCGCCTCGTCGATGCCGGACATCATCAAGCAGAACATCGGCAACGGCTACTGGGGCGACATGTGAGTGATCTGCGACAGCGCCAACTGCCATCTGTTCTCCTCCGACGACAACGGGCACCTGTACCGGTCCCAGACGACCGTCGGACAGTTCCCGAACGGCTTCACCAACACCGTCATCGCGGCCCAGGACTCCAAATACGCCCTCTTCGAAGCGAGCAACGTGTACAGGGTGCAGGGCGCCAACCAGTATCTGCTCCTCGTCGAGGCCATCGGATCGGACGGCCGACGCTACTTCCGCTCCTGGACCGCCAGCAGCCTCGCCGGTTCGTGGACAATAGGTGCGGATGAGCGCGGTGACCGCCCCCGGGTGGAGGAAGGGCTCGTCGCGCACAGCGGCCTGGCAGGTGGCGACCCGGTCACGGCCGGCAACCGACTTCAGCACATATCCGCTGGCGCCCGCCTTCAGCGCCTGGAAGAAGTACTGCTCGTTGTCGTGCATGGTCAGCATCAGCACGCGTAGGTCCGGCTTCAGCGCGCTCAGTTCACGGGCGGCCCGCAGGCCGGTCATCCGGGGTATGGCGATGTCCAGTACGGCCAGATCGCCAGTCGCCTTCCGCACCGAAGCCCACGCCGCGGCCGAGATCGTGCGGCCGCACACCGTTCTCACCGTTCCCACCGCACGAGCCGTGGCCGTCGCAGCCGACGCCGACCTGGCCTGGGCCCGGCCCCTGCTCGTCATCGACATCGGGGCCCACGTCAGCAATGTGGTCCTTCTCGACGACGGCGCGTGACCGACGCCCACCGCACCACCCTGGGCACCAGCGATGCGGACAACCTCACCCCGGCCACGCGCATCACCGACGCCATCGCCGCCATGGTGACCGCCACGCAGTTCCGGCAGGTCGGCGGGTCGGTCAGCGCAGGCCGCTACCGACACGGAATCCGAGGTACCTGTGTAGGCTCCTCGCCATGACCGCTCCGCACCCCTACCGGCGCTACGTGGCGATCGGCGACAGCATGACGGAGGGCCTCGGCGACCCCGACGCGGCGGGCGGACACCGGGGCTGGGCCGATCGACTGGCCGAGGTCCTGGCGGGGCAGCAGCCGAGCCTCGCGTACGCCAACCTCGCCGTACGCGGCAGGACGGCCGCCCGGATCAGGGCCGAACAACTGGGGCCGGCACTGGAGTTGAAGCCGGACCTCGTGACCGTCATGGCCGGCATGAACGACCTGGTGCGGTCCGGCTTCGACTCCGCGTCGGTCGTCGCCGACATCGAGGAGATGTTCGCCCGGCTCACCGCGTCGGGCGCCCAGGTCGCCACCGTGACCTTCCCGGACCTGGGGAAGGTCTCGCCGCTCGCGCGCCGGGTGCTCCCCCGCGTCCTCGACCTCAACACCCGCCTGCGTGCTACCGCTGAGCGGTACGGCGTCGTCGTACTGGACGTCTTCGCGCACCCGGTCACCACCGATCCGCGGCTCTGGGCCGATGACCGGCTGCACGCGAGCCCACTGGGTCACGCGCGGATCGCTTCCGGCATGGCCCACACGCTCGGTCTGCCGGACCACGACGACTGGGCCGAGCCACTGCCTCCCCTGCCTCCCGTCCCCGCCCTGCGGGCCGTCGGCGTCGAGGTGCGCTGGGCCGTGGACTTTCTCGCGCCGTGGTTGTGGCGGCGACTGCGCGGGCGTTCGTCGGGCGACGGCTGCTCGGCGAAGAGACCGGAACCGGGGCCGGTGAAGCTCCAGGACGCGACCTGAACCCGGAGCTTCTCCTGTCCGGAGATCCACGGCCGGAGCCGCACCGGTCCTACTTCACGGACCGCCATGACCCCCTGCACGAAGTGCCGCTGGACGCGAAGAACGCGACCACCGCGGACAGTTGGACGTGCACGTCGCGACGAACCCCGCCGAGGCACTGTCGCCGCTGCACGGTGTCGTCGCGGCCTGCTGGGCATTCTCGCGCTCATCGGCTCGTGGAGCTGCTGACCGTCATCGGCGGCACCGGGGCCGACATCGCAGGGCCCCTCCCCCATGGCGCTGTCCGCCCTCGCGGCGGCAGCGGTACTGGGCGCCCTGCCCCTCGCTGCTCTCCCCGCAGCCCGCGCATCCCGTCATCGCCTCGCGGACACACTGAGCGCGGTGACGTAACGCCTCGCGCGGTCGAACTCGACCATCACACCGGTTCGGAACAACCCCCGGGAACAGTTCGTAACAGTCCGTCTGATGAATACATCTCAGACGTGGAAAGCCCTTCTCCAGAAACAGGTCCTGATCCCGTCAAGCACATCGAGAGATGAGAGGGTGGGTCGAAAACCTCTGCAGAAGGACGAAAATGCCCCCCACAAACCGCATTCTTGTCATCGTCACCAGCGTCGGCGAGTATCGGACCGTCGGATATCGCACGGGCCTTTGGCTGGGCGAACTGACCCACTTCTACGACGTCGCCGAAGCGGCAGGCTTCGAGCTCACCATCGCGAGCGTCGACGGCGGTCCCGTGCCGATCGACCCGGAAAGTCTCGCTCACAACGTCCTCGGCGACCTCGGCACCGACAAGCGGTACGCCGACCGCGAGTTCATGGACAAGCTGCGGCACACCATCGGTGTGGCGCAGGTCGAGGTCGATGACTATGACGCCATTTACCTCACCGGAGGCCACGGCGTGATGTTCGACTTCCACCAGAGCGAGGCACTGGAGACCCTTGTCGCGCGGTTCTACGAGACCGGGCGGATCGTCTCGGCGGTCTGTCACGGACCATGTGGCCTGCTCGAAGTCACACTGAGCAACGGCGACCCTCTGGTGAAGGGCAAGAATGTCACCGGATTCTCCTGGCGCGAGGAGGAACTCGCCCAGCGGGCGGAGGCTGTCCCGTACAGCCTTGAGGACCGGCTCAAGGAACTCGGAGCGACCTACAGCACCGCCGAGCAGCCCTTCGCCACCCACGTTGTCGAGGACACCCGGCTGATCACCGGGCAGAACCCGGGCAGCGCCAAGGCGGTCGCGGAAGCAGTCGTCCGCCGGCTCGGCTGAGTGTGTGCGAGGCGGGGGCCCGACCGCTGCCGGTCGGCCCTCGCCTCGCCCGGTCACTCCTGACCGACCTCCTCGGTGGGCAGGCCATGCCCGGAACAGTGAAATGTTCACCAACTCAGAACATTACTCACCAGTCAATCTTGAACCGTCAAACAACGTGGATATCATCACTCGCACACATGGTGTGATCATTCGGTCGTCGATCGCTGACGCACGATGCGCTCCTGCGTTGCCACCCCGGGCCCGAAGCCCCCCTTCCGGGCCCGAGGCAGCGTCACCCTCAAGTCCTCCACGCCCGGCGGCCCATGGCGTCCGTCCGTCGTGCCCTCACAAAGGCATTGCATCGATGAGCAACAACAGGGGCAGAGGGCTGCAGGCCAATGTCCTCGGCACGTTCGACACGGTGGTCATGGCGGTGGCAGGCAGCGCGCCCGCCTATTCGATCGCGGCGACCACGGCCGTCCTCGTCGGTGCGGTGGGCCTCGCGAGCCCCGCGGCTCTGCTGTACTGCGCGATACCCATGCTGGGCATCGCCCTGGCCTTCAGCTACCTCGGCCGCATCGATGTCAACGCGGGCGCCAGCTACTCCTGGGTGGGCCGCACGCTCCACCCCTTCCTGGGGTTCCTCAGCGGCTGGGCCCTGGTGATCTCCGCGACCATCTTCATGGTGGCCGGCTCACTGCCCGCGGGCGCGATGACACTGTCCCTCTTCGACGCGGACCTGGCCGACAACACCGCGCTGGCCACGGCGGTCGGCGCCTTCTGGTTCCTGGTCATGCTGTTCGTCGTCCTCGGCGGCGCCCGCCTCACCGTTCGCGCGCAGCTCATCATGTCGGGCGTGGAGCTCGTCATCCTGGCCCTGTTCGCCGTGCTCGCGCTGCTGCACGGCGACAGCGCCCGGTCCTTCGAATGGTCCTGGCTGGGCTTCAGTGAGTTCGACGGGGTGAGCGGCTTCGCATCCGGCGCGCTGATCGCCGCCTTCTACTACTGGGGCTGGGACGTCACGAGCAACCTCAGCGAGGAGACCCGCGACAGCCGCCGCACCACCGGCCTCGCCGGCCTGATCGGTGTCGGGATCGTCTTCCTGCTGTTCGAGGTCTTCACCATCGCGGTCAACGTCATCCTCACCGACACCCAGATCCAGGAGAACGACGCCAACGTCCTGGCGGTGCTCGGCGAGGAGGTCTGGCCCGGCCTGGGCGGCAAGCTGCTCATCGTCGCCGTGATGCTGTCCACCATCGCCACGCTGGAGACGACCCTCATCCAGGTCACCCGCTCCCTGTTCGCGATGGGCCGTGACCGCACGATGCCCGAGGCCCTCGGCCGCGTCCACCGCACCTGGAACACCCCCTACGTGGCCATCACCGTGGTGGGCGGAGTGGCACTGGTGATGTTCGTGGCCTCCAACGCCCTCGGCTCGGTCGGCGAGATCCTCGCGGACGCCATCTCCGCGATCGGTCTGCAGATCGCCGTCTACTACGGTCTCGCCGGGCTCGCGGTGGTCGTCGCCTACCGCAGGATGCTGCTGAAGTCCGTGTCGAACTTCGTCTTCGGCGGGCTGTGGCCACTGTTCGGCGCCCTGTTCATGTTCTGGGTGCTCATCGAGTCGCTGGGAGAGCTGAGCAGCGCGTCCGTGGCGATCGGACTCGGCGGCCTCGCGGTCGGCGTGATTCCGATGCTCTGGTACTGGCGCAAGGGCAGCGAGTACTACCGCCCCGCCCCGCTCGACGCCGCCGAGGTCGTCGAGACCGATGCCACCGCAGGCGACGCCGCGGCCGCCGCGGCGGCGGCCGGACACGCCCATGCCCATCAGGGTCTCCCGACCGACTTCTGAGAGGGACCCGATGGCGCGAGAACGATTCACTCCCGACTTCGACTCCGACTGCGGTGACGCGGCCCTCACCTCGGCCCGGCAGGACATCGTCATCGGCCGCTGGCAGGGCCTCCGGGACCTGCTGGGCAGGACCGGCCCGGCATGGGTCGCCCGCGGCCACCGGGTCCGGGTGCTCGCGCAGGCGTGCGCGGGCAGTTCGACCGTGGAGTCCTGGCTCGCCGCCGAGCCCCGCAGCGCCGACGCACTGGCGCTGCGGGCCGCCACCGAGACGGCACGGGCCTTCAACCTGGCCATCACCGCGGGCCGGGGCGTACCCATCGATCCGCGGCGCATCGACCACGCGGCGGTGGCCTGCTTCGAGGCCGCCGAGGCCTACCCCGACGACCCGACGCCCTGGATCTCCCTGATCTCCGTGGCCCGGCTCTACAGTGGCGGGGTGCGCCGGCAGGAACTGGTCCGCTGGTGGGACGAGTTGTACGACCGCGACCCGTTCAGCGTCGAGGGTCACCTCCAGGTGCTGCACTACTACTCGTCGCGCTGGCACGGCTCGCACGGCCTGATGTACGACTTCGCCCGGGACGCGGCCGGTGTGGCCCCGGCCGGGTCCCCGCTGCCGGTGCTGGTGCAGTACGCCCGGGTCGAGGAGTACCGCACCCTCCAGGAGGAGAGCCGGGTGCGGCCGGCCGGTCTCGGCATGGGACAGCACTGGAGCCACGACGGCGCCGCCAGCGACGTACGGCGCACCTGGCAGCGCTGGATCACCGGACGTGCGGACGGCCCCCCTCCCCCCGGAGAGATACGCGACCTCAACTACCTGACGCACGCGGCCTGTTCGGCCGGGCTGACGGATATCGCCGGATCACTGTTCAACATCATCGGGCAGCACGCCACGCGCACCCCGTGGTCCTACACCGGCGACCCGGTGCGCCAGTTCACGAAGTGGCGCAAGGAGTCCCTGCCACGCGGCTGAGGCCTCTGCCACTGGGCGGGGCGGTCGCGGTGGCGGGTCTGCTGGATCAGCACGGTGGTGGCCCGCTCCAAGGGTGCGCACAGTGCGGCGTGTTCGGTGGGTGTGAAGGCATCCGTGAGTGCGTGCTCGTACACGTGGACATCACCGCCGAATGCGAACCGGCGGATCTGGCCGGTGCCGTACAACGACTCGCCGACGGTTCCGCCCACGGCGAGAGCCTTCTCCGGGTGTCCCGACAGCGACGCGCGCGGGACGGCAGGGTGTAGGCGCACAGGACGGGCAGGTCGTCCGCGAGGCCGCGTCACCGCCTCGACCGCGCTCGCCACGGCCCCACCGCCGTTGACCCACAGCCCCGAGCGGAGAACGCGCGCCTCCCCGGAGCAGTGAAATGACGGCGGGTCACGGCCCCGGCCCTGGGTCCGGCCGCACTGCCTCGGTGATTCCGGCCCGCGCCGCTTCGAGCTGAGCGGCGAACGCGATACCCAGGAACAGCGCGACGCCGGTCAGGTTCGCCCACAACAGGAGGGCGACGAACGCCGTAAGCGGTCCGTACACGGCGCCGAACGATCCGCTCCTGGCAACGTAGAGCGCCAGCAGCCACGTGGCCGTGACCCACAGGACCAGGTGGACCGCCGAGCCGAACGCGAGCCATGTGTAGCCCGGTTGGTCCCTGCGCGGGGCCCAGCGGAAGATCACCGCCGACGCGACCCAGGCGAGTACCACGCCCAGCGGCACTTCGAGAGGCTTCCACCAGTCGAGCAGCTCCCGGGGCCGGCCGAGGGCCTCCACCACCGCGTTCCCGATGGCGTCCCCCGCGACGAGCACAAGGAACCCCAGCACCATCGGCATGCCCGCCGCGAGGGCGAGGAGCAGGGACCGCCCGTACTTGGGCAGGAACGGCCGGTCGCGTTCGATGCCGTAGATGCGATTGGCGCCTCGCTCCACCTGCCCCAACGCCGAGGCGAGGTTGAGTACGGCGAAGGCCAGTCCCACCCACATGGCGACGGCGTTCCACACCCCGGAACCAGCGCTGCGCGCGGTGGCGTCCAGAGCGTCCTCGACCAGACTCGCACTCGCGCCCGGCACGATCTGGCCCAGGGTGAGTTCGATGATCCGCCCCACGCTCTCCGTGTGCACGGTGGTGGCCACGCCGACCAGTGCGATGGTGAACGGCACCAGGCCCAGGACCACTTGGAACGCGAGAGATCGGGAGTTGGTGAAGCCGTCGGCGTAGCGGAACCGGGCGAACGCGTCGAGGAGCAGTCGGCGGCCTCCGTAGTGCCTCAGCGCGGTGAGCGCCTCGTCTCCCGACAGCTCGTCCCCGATCATGTCCCGCGTCTGCGGGACGTGTACAACGGTCCCCATCGAGAACGTCTCCTCCTGTCGTTCGTACGGCCAGACGAGGAACGCGATCTTGCCGCCGGGAGAACCGTACAGCCGAACGACTGCGGCGGTCGGCCGTCAGGTGGGGTCGGGGTGACTGCCGGGCCCGCTGGTGCGGTGGGACAGAGGAGTGGGGGAAAGCGTGGTGTCCTCCTCGCCGGGCTCCAGGAGGGTGTTGGCGGCGCCGACGATGAGTGGGTCGGGGGTACCGACCGCCTCGGGATCCTTGCTGATGTAGTCGATGCGCGACAACAGACTGCGCATGGTCTCCAGCCGGGCGCGACGTTTGTCGTTGCTCTTGACGACGGTCCAAGGGGCGCGTTCGGTGTCGGTGGCACGGAACATGTCGACCTTGGCCTCCGTGTATTCGTCCCACCGGTCCAGCGAGGCCAGGTCGGTGGGGGAGAGTTTCCACTGCCGCACCGGGTCGACCTGCCGGATGGCGAAACGGGTGCGCTGCTCGGCGCGGGACACGGAGAACCAGAACTTGACCAGCAGGATGCCGTCGTCGACGAGCATCCGCTCGAAGGCCGGGCACTGATCGAGGAACAGCTCGTACTGCTCCTTCGAGCAGTAGCCCATCACCCGCTCCACACCGGCCCGGTTGTACCAGGAACGGTCGAAGAAGACGATCTCTCCCGCCGTCGGCAGGTGTGCGATGTACCGCTGGAAGTACCACTGCCCCGTCTCGCGCTCGGTGGGCCTGTCCAGGGCCACCACGCGTGCGCCTCGGGGGTTGAGCCGCTCGGTGAGGCGTTGGATCGTGCCGCCCTTGCCCGCCGCGTCGCGCCCTTCACATACGACGATCACACGTGCGCCGGTGTCCCTGACCCACCGCTGGAGCTTGAGCAGCTCGATCTGCAGGACGCGCTTGCGCCGCTCGTACTCCGTACGGCCGACCTTGCGGTCGTACGGATGGTTCTCGCGCCAGGTCCTGAGGGGGCGGCCGGTCCCGTCCAGCAGGACAGGCCGCTCCTGTCGGCTGGTGTCCACGGTCAGCCCGTCCAGCAGCCTGTCGGCCTCTTCAGCGTTCATCGCAACACTCCCGCGTGAGCCCGTGTACTCAGTATTGGTGTGCGCGCCCCTCGACTGCCAGGACAGGAACCGACGCCAACCGTGAGTGCCCCGTCACGTTCCCTCCATGTGACCGGCGACCTCAGCGGCTTCCGCCGGCCGGTCGCAGACGGCGGCCCGCCGGAGCGAAAGTCCCGCATCAAGCGGGCTCCGGGCCCGGTGGCTCGGCGGAACACTCTTCGACGAGATCCGGCAGCAGTCCGCGCAGCGCTTCGCGCTGGGCGGGACCCATGAACTGACCGAGCGCGTCGGTCACCGTCGCGGCGAGCGGGTCGGAGGCCTCCTTCAGCAGGCGCCTCGCCTTGTCGGTGAGGGCGACCTGGATGCCACGCCTGTCACCGCACACCGACTCACGGGTGATGAGGTCGGAGTGGTTGAGGCAGGCGATCTGGTAGGTGAGCCGGGTCTTGGGGCGACCCAGGAGTTCCGCGATCCGGGTCATGCGCAGTCCCTCCTCGGGCTGCGCGGCCAGCAGGCACAGAATCAGGAACTCGTCGTGGGAGACGCCGAGCCGCTCTTTCACGACCGCGCGCAGCCGTTGCTCCACCGCACCCGTCGCGGCCAGCAGAAGCATCCAGGCGTGCAGCTCGGCGGGCAGCAGGCCGTCTCTCTGCTCGGACGGACATTCGGGCAGGCGAGCAGGGTGCGCGTCGAGGTCGGCCATGGACCAAGTGTAGCTGTTGTCCAATTTTGGAGGATGAGGGTTGTTCAAATTCGGATAACGGGCTAGCGTCGGTCATGCAAATTTGGACGACCGCAACCGCCTGGAGATGACCATGACCGTCGCCGTGGAAACCGGACTGTGGCAGCTCGACACCACTGCCTCGACCGTCGCCGTGCGACACAAGACCATGTGGGGCCTCGTCACCGTGAAGGGCACCTTCGGCACCGTGCGCGGTCAGGGCGAGGTCCGGCCCGACGGGTCCGCCATAGGTGTCGTGGCCTTCGACGCCGCCTCCCTGGACACCAAGAGCGCCAAGCGCGACGAGCACCTGCGGTCCGCCGACTTCTTCGACGTCGAGCACCACCCCGAGATCACCTTCGCGGTTCGCAGCGCCGAACTCCGCGACGGTGACACGGTGCAGATCGTCGGCCAGCTGACCGTACGCGGCATCAGCAGGTCACGGTCCCTTACCGCACGCCTGAAGGAGGCGAACGCCGGAGGGCTCACGCTGGAAACCGAATTCACCGTGGACCGCGAACAGTTCGGCATCGCCTGGAACCAACTGGGCATGATGCGCGGCCTGGCCACGATCACAGCGACACTGCGCTTCGCCCGAGCCGGCGCCTGACAGCGGGCCCGCCGGGCAGCCCCACCTCGGGCGGTGTCCAGCACCTGCCTCTCTTCATGGGTTCGGGCAGAGCTGCCTTCCGGTCCCGGGACGGCCACCCGGCACGATCCTGACGGGTGATGTTCGTGCGGGTCGGCGCCACCTGGGCCGCTGTCACGGCACTTGCGGCTGATACTCCGGCCATGAGATCAGCCCGTTCCACGCGGTCGCGGCTCATCGCTGTCACCGCGCTCGCCACACTCATCGCCCTTCAGACACCAGCCACGGCCAAGGCCACGGGCAGCTCGGCCGGTAACGGCGGGCATCGCCGATCCTGCGCCGGTTCCCGCGTGCCCGAAGGCGGATGGGTGCGCGACGTCCTGCGGATCGCCGAGCGGGCCCAGGCGGACATGGACCTCAGATCCGTGATCCCGCGCGTGACCGTCGGCGGCCGCGAAGTCATCACCACCGCGCTCGGCGAGTCGATGACGGGGGTCCCTGCCGAACCTGCCACGCACTTCCGGAACGGCAATGTGGCCATCAGCTACCTGGGCACGACCCTCCTGCGGCTGGTCGATCAGGGCAAGGGCCGCCTCGACGACCCTGTCGCGGTCCGGCTGCCCGACGTCAAGGACGGCGAGCGGATCACCCTGCGCATGCTGGCCGCCTCCATCACCGGACTCGTCGACTACGTCAAGGCCCCCGGATTCGCCCGGTCCGTCTCCGCGAACCTGTTCCCCCAGTGGGCGGCCAAGGAGCTGGTGGCGATCTCGACCAGCGAGCGGCGGTGAACGCTGCCTCCTCGTCGACGACGAGGACCTTGCGGTGACAGCGGTGGTTCTGTTTGAGCGGTGAGAGGTACAGCGACTTGCGGAACCAGGCCACCTGCACTCCGGCCTGCTCCATCGTCTCCAGTTGTTCCGCCTCGATCAGCCGGCTGCCGAACCCGTCCAGCGGCAACCACACCCGCACGTCGGCGCGGGCCCGCTCCGCCAGCGCCTGGGCGAAGATCGCATCTCCGTTACGCAACAGGTGAATGCGTTGCCTTCGGTCACCGCGACCCCTATCAGGTGCTCCAGGTGTCGACGTATCCGCGCGACCGGACGTGTACAGGTTCAGTCACGCGAGGCCCTCCCGCCCCGACCACTATTCACACCCCGTAGGGAACTCACACCCTCGTAGGGCCCGGCCGTCATGATGACGGCCGGGCCCTACGAGGGTGTGGTGCGGGTCAGGTCACCATCGATACCAGCGGCCGCGGCCACCTCCGGTAGGGGTGGATCGCATGACGAAGCCCAGCAGCCACAGCACCAGCACGGCGAGGGCCACCCACCACAGAATCTTGAGGGCGAAGCCCGCCCCGAAAAGGATCACTGCGAGAAGCAGAACAAGAAGCAGGGGAACCATAGCTATCAACCTCCTGCGGCTCCGTCTGCCCTGCCAATGCTCCTCCATTCCTGGGAAGTTCCTTGTTTATGAAGGCGCAGTCAGGGCACTGGCGGCATTACCGCGAAAGCGGCACCCAAGGTTACGAGGAGGCGAGTTCCATGACCGGCGGCGAAAAGGCCAAGGCGAAGGCGAAGACCGAGCAGGCCGAGGGCAAGACCAAGGAGGTCCTGGGGCGAGCCCTCGGCAACGACCGCATGGCCGCCGAGGGACAGGCGAAGAAGAGCAAGGGCGACGCCCGTGAGGGCAAGGAGAAGGCCAAGGACGCCTTCAGGCACTGAGTCGTCGCAGTACCAGCCGAGGGCCCTCCCCGGAACAGATCCGGGGAGGGCCCTCGGTCTGCCGCGCGAGCGCCCTACGTCCGTCGCACCGCACGTGCTTGCCGTCGGCGGTCACCATCCCAGCCGCACGGGAGGCCGACGAACTGCGATCACCGTCTCGGCGTCACGATGCCCTCGCTCCCCTGGCCCACCCCGCCCCGCCGGGGTTGACCGCGTCGGTGTGGAACGCCGCACCTTGGTAACGGTCGTCATCGATGTACCGCGGAGACGGAGCGACCAGCGCCGGTACCGTCAGCCGCCACATGTTCTGGTCGCAGCCGAACCTGTGACCACCACCGCCGTGCACCGCCGCGGGTTGCCGATGATGTCGACCTGCCTCCTGCGGCCGATATCCATCCGGCCAGTCTCCCGGGTCCTGCTCGCCGCCCTTCGGTCACAGCCGAGAACCCACCGCCGACCCGCACCGATCAGCCTCGACCGCCGGGTGCCCCATGAACAGGACGACAGCGGGTAAGCGAATGACGCGATACCGGCAACGCGTGATGAACGACAAGGAACGACCCACGGGAAGAGCTCTATGGTCACCCCGCTTGAACATCGGGTATCGGATGAACAGAAAGCCGCAGCGCGCCTGCGATACAGCGTCACCTGGGACACGGCAGACGTATCGATCGCCGATGCCCGTGCGGCTGTACGCACGCTGCTGGCCCAGGCCGGCCACGACCCCGGCCGGCGGCCCAGCCAGGACGCCCAACTCGTCGTCAGTGAGCTGGTCACCAATGCGCTGCGCCACGCACCCGGTCCGGGCAGCCTGGCGCTGGAAGTGGCACCCGACGCCGCCCTGCTACGCATCGCCGTGCGTGACACCTCCTCCCGCCCGCCCGAACTGCGAGCACACGACGCCCGCCGCGTCGGCGGACACGGTATGCACCTGGTCGCCCGGCTGTGCGACCAACTACAGACCGTCGCCCTGAAAACCGGCAAACAGGTCGTCGCTCACCTTCACCTGCGCAAGCCCTCCCACTGACAGGCGGGGCGGTGCGCCGACCGTCGCCGCTCCCCACCTCTGCGTCATCCCATCTGGGCACGACGCCGACCCAAGAGATAGAACGTTGCCATGCCGAGCTTCGAGGTCACACCAATAGGTACGGTCCGGAACGACCGGACGGATGTCCAGCACACGGACAACTGGGGTGCCGTCCGCAGCACGATCACCATCGAGGAGCGCTTCGGCGAGGCGTGCCTCCAGGGCCTGGAGGGCTTCTCCCACGTGGAGATCCTCTTTGTCTTCGACCAGTTCCCGGAACTCGACGACTACCGCGAACCCCGCCCCTACCGCGGCCGTTCCGACCTCCCGCCCATGGGTGTCTTCGCCGGCCGCGGCCCTCGCAGGCCGAACCGCATCGGGGTGACGTGCTGCGCCATCGAATCCGTCCTCGGCCGCGAACTGACGGTGGTGGGCCTCGACGCGGTCTCCGGCACCCCGGTCATTGACCTGAAGCCGACGATGGCGGAGTTCCGCGCGGTGAACATCAAGCAGCCGGAATGGGTCAGCGGCCTGATGTCGGAGTACTTCCAGCCGTGAACGGCCCCCGCCAACGCACCCGCGCGCACCGCCTGTCCCTCTGCCCTCTGCCCTCTGCCCTCTGCCGCAGGGCTGGGCGAGTTCCTCCCTGAACCGAACCGCACCCGGATGATCTGCCGGGCCTGATCGTCGAGTTCGACGATCACGACGGCCGAAGCGCGGGAGTCATCCACTCGCGTTGTCCTCGGTGGCCAAAGAGTCCCGTGCCGCCGGGCCGCTCATCGCTGCGGACCCGGTCTGTTCTCGGCTGAGCGGTCGCGGTTGCCGTGCCAGTCCAGTATCAGGACCGTGGCGTCGTCCTTGAGGTTGCCATGGCAGGCGTCAAGCACCGCGGCGGTCAGGCTGCGGACGGCTTCTCTTGGATGCAGCGCGCCGGTGTCATGCACGACTGAGGCCAGGTCGGCGGCCGCTGCCCCGCGGTCCTGCATGCCGTCAGTGACCAGAATCAGCCGGTCTCCGGGACGCAGTCGCAGTTCCTGGACGCGGTAGGGGGTGGGTGCTGCCACACCGAAGGGCAGGTTGACGGCGAGTTCGACCTCCTCGACGGTGCCGTCACGCAGCCGAAGCGGCCAGGGATGGCCGGCGTTGACCAGCTCGCACAGGCCTGTTTCGAGGTCGACGCACAGCAGTTGTCCGGTGGCCAGGCCACGGCTGTGGCGCAACAGGGCCTGGTGGGCGTGGTTCGCCTGCTTGAGGGCGTCGCAGCCGCTGCGGCGAGCCCGCCGCAGCGCGCCGACCAGCAGTGTGGCCAGCAGAGCGGAGTTCGTGTCGTGGCCCATGGCGTCGGTGATGGACAGGTGCAGAGTGTCACGGTCGAGGGTGTAGTCGTAGGTGTCGCCACCGATGTCGTCGGCCGGGACCAGCCCGGCGGCGAGGGTGAACTGGGCCGCCTCGCAACAGGAAGCCGAGGGAAGCAGTTGGTGCTGGATCTCCGCGGCCAGGCTGGTCTCGGTGGTGCGTCGGCCCAGGTGGTAGAGATCGGTGAAACGGCCGTCCGTGACGATGATGTAGGCCAGCGCGTGCGCCGCGTCGCGAACCTGCCGGAGCACGACGTCGTCGGCGGACTGCAGGGTCACCTCCAGGACCCCGATGCAGTCACCGCGGTTGGTGACCGGAGTGATGACTCGCCGTCCGCCCTGACCGTCCGGTTCCACATGCTGGCGCTGGCTCCGCAGAACGTTGTCGTAGACGCTGCCCCGCAGAGCGATCGGCTCGGCATGGTCCGGGACCTCGTCACCGGCCGCGGCGAGCCGTACCAGCCGCTCACCGATGAGGTCGACGAACAGGAATGACACGCGCTCCGCACCGAGCCGCTTCTGCAGATCGTGTGCCATCACATCGACAGACTCACCGGGCGGGGCCGCCTCCGCGGCGGCCAGCAACTCACCCAGTTCCAGATCTCCACCCTCCACGACAACCTCCCATCGGCTGCCGCAACTTCTTCCCCGAGTCTGCGCAACATCACCCAATGCGCCCACATTGCCTGGTCAGGGCAGTGAGCCAGGTCGAATGCGAGCAGGTGCCGCCGTCAGGGCCGGGGCGTCAGCCGTCAGCCGTCAGCCGTCAGCCGTCAGCCGTCAGCCGTCAGCCGTCAGCCGTCAGCCGTCAGCCGTCAGCCGTCAGCGAGGGTGTGGTCCAGGAGCGGGAGCAGGCGGTCCCAGTGGCGCTGGAGTGCGGAGGGGTCGAAGGCGTCGGTGTCGGACATGGTGAAGCCGTGGA
Source organism: Streptomyces sp. NBC_01314 (assembly GCF_041435215.1). Taxonomy (NCBI): domain Bacteria; kingdom Bacillati; phylum Actinomycetota; class Actinomycetes; order Kitasatosporales; family Streptomycetaceae; genus Streptomyces; species Streptomyces sp. NBC_01314. The sequence continues at coordinate 1,058,380 of NZ_CP108394.1, forward strand.
CGGTGCCGGTGTAGATCTCGGAGGTGTGGTCGACGCCTGCGGCATCCAGCGCCTGGTTGAGCTCGCCGAGGGCCTCCGGCGTCATGTCGGTTTCGGCGTGGCCGAGGTGGACCTGGGCGGTGAGCTCGGAGAGAAGGCTGCGCAGACTGTCGGGCCCGTCGGCGCCCACGGGGCCGTGGAATCCGGCGACGGCTGCCACCTGACCGGGGTGGGCCGCGGCGGTGCGCATCGCCAGGAGGACGCCTACGCAGTAGCCGGTCACCGCGACCGGTCCGGCGCCGACCTCGGGCTGGGTGGTGAGAAACCTGAGGTAGGCGTCGGCGTCGCTCAGGACACGTTCGGCGGTGTGCGCCTGAATCAAGGGCATCAGCTGGGCCATGACCGCGGGCCGCACCTCTTCTCCGATGTGCTCGGGAAGTTCGATCACCGGCGCCGGGCCGTTCCGGTAGAAGAGGTTGGGGACGAGCACGTAGTACCCGTGCCCGGCCAGTTCGCGGGCCAACTCCCGCAGCACAGGCCGGATGCCGAAGCCGTCCGCGTACATCAGCACCCCCGGGTGCCGCTCGCCGTGGTCGGGGAAGGCGGCGAATGCGTCGGCCTGTCCGTCCGTGGTGGGGATCCGCAGTGTCTTGATGGGCAAGAGCTTCCTTCCTCGGGGTTCACTCGAAAAACGTTCGTCGCACTAACGGTTTGGCGCGAGTGAACGTACATCGTTAGTCGCACTAACGCAATGGATAGGATGGGCCCCGTGATCAGCGACAAAGCGGCCGACGTGCCCGACCCCGACGCACTCGAAACGCCCGACAGGCTGCGCCGACGGGCGAGTCGTCTGTTGTCGCAGGTGTCCGTGCGGTCGGACCGGCTGATCAACGAAGGGCTGGCCCAGGTGGACGCCCGCAAGTGGCACTACGCCGTGCTCGCCTCGCTGCAGGACATCGGTCCGGGGAGCCAAGCGGCATTGAGCGAGCGCACGGGCATCTACCGCAGCGACATGGTCGGCGTACTCAACGAACTGGCCGAGCGTGACCTCGTCGAGCGGGCACCGGATCCCGACGACCGGCGCCGCAACATCATCACCATCGCACCTCAAGGCCGCCGTTACCTGTCCCGCCTCGACCAGGTCCTGGACGACCTCCACGACGAACTGCTCGCACCACTGAGTCCGGCCGAACGCGACCAACTCGTGCGGTTGCTGCTCCGCTTGCTGGACCACCACACCCGGACCTCCTGAGCCGCGCAGCAGCATCCGGCATCAACACCGCCCAGAGCACTGCTCCGTGCATGTTCGCCTGATCGCGGGTAGGAAGCGGAGATGAGTACTGGCGATCCTGACCCGATGAAGTGTCTCCTCGCTGAACGCGCCTGCGAGCGTTTGATCCTGGAGCTCGTCCATCGGCTCGACCTCGGCGAGCCGAGCACCGTCGCCGACCTCTTCACCCCCGACGGCGTCTGGGAATGGCCTTATGACCAGCGGCGGATCGAGGGCCGGGAGGCCCTGCGCGAGTACTTCGGCTCTCGGCCGGCGGATCGGCTGTCCCGGCGGATGTGCACGAACATCCTGGTCACCGTCGACTCGCCGGACACTGCCGCAGCGACTACCTATTTCGCGACATACCGAGTCGACGGCTATACCGAAGGCGCGCTGGTGGCGCCCCGGTTGCCTGCGAACATCGGCCATTACCAGGACACCTTCCGCAGGATCGACAGCACCTGGCTGTTGGCGACACGAACCCTCGTCCTGCCTTTCGGCGGGCCCACGGAACGCCTGGACAGTCCCCGCCAGTCCTGATCGAAGGCAGCGCTCAGTCTGTACCGGTCTCCCGCGCACCGGGCCGCCCTGGGGCGTCGACGCACGCGCCGGCGACAGTGACGCTTACCACTAAACCACTTAGCAGATCAGTAGAAAACGCCCGCACCTCCCGCGCGACCGACGCCCCTTGGGTACTGTCGGAGGAGCAGGTTCGAAGCAGTCAGCGAAGCGTCCGATGGGGCCCCTATGAAGGTGAGTTGGCGCGTACGCGCAGGAGACGCCCTGGGGCACCTCCTGCTCGTCCTCGTGCTCGCTCTGGGTGTCTTCGCGATGCACAGCATGGGACATCCCAGCGAGTCGACGCACTCCACCGTGAGCTCCGCGCCCCACTCGGCAGCGACGGATACGGCTGCTCCGGGCCATGACCCGACGGGTCCTCCCTCCGACAGAGTCGCCGGCGGCCATGACGGCACGGATACGTCGAGTTCGACGTCCTCGCACGGGCCCGCCATGCCAATGAACGTACTGTCGCTCTGCGTGGCGGTCCTGCTCGGCGCGTGGGTTCTCACCGCGCTCCTCAGGTCGGCGCTCGCCCGCCACCAGGAGTGGCCGGCGCGACTTCTCGCCCAGGTCGCCGTCGTTGCGCGTCCCGACCCCCCGCCACGCGGACCCGATCTCACCCGTCTGTCAGTTCTGCGGCTGTAGGCCGAACCCCTCTCGCGGGCGCGCATCACGCGCGGACCCGCGGCTTCGCCTGCTCTCGAACAGCCAGAGAACCGACACCACGAGGTGAATCGACATGACCGTCCTCACGCATGCCCAACGCCGCAGGCACCTCCGCCGTGCCACCGGCGCGGGCGTCGTCGCAGCCTGCGCCCTGTTCCTCTCCGCCTGCGGCGACGACATGACCGGCATGGATCACGGCAGCGGCAAGGCGACCGCGACCGCGACCGCGACCGACGAGGCTGGATCCGCCGGCTTCAACGACGCGGACGTCACGTTCGCGCAGATGATGATCCCGCACCACGAGCAGGCTCTGGAGATGGCCGAGCTTGCCGACGACCGGGCATCCGACGCGGAGATCAAGGATCTCGCCGGGAAGATCGAGGAGGCCCAGGACCCCGAGATCAGGACGATGAAGGGGTGGCTGAAGTCCTGGAACAAGCCGACCGCCGTCGAGTCCATGCCGGGTATGGACCACGGCAACGGCGACGGCGTGATGGCCGACTCGGACATGGAACACCTCAAGGGCATGAAGGGCGCCGAGTTCGACAAGATGTTCGCCGAGATGATGATCGAGCACCACAACGGTGCCATCAGCATGGCCCAGGACGAGCGGAAGAACGGCGAGCACGTGGACGCCGTGACCATGGCGGGTGACATCATGAAGGGCCAGTCCGGCGAGGTCAAGCAGCTGAAGAACATCCTCGACCGGCTCTGAGCACCCCGGCGCGAGCCGACCGGGCGGCTCGCGCCGGCACATCGCGCGTGCGGGTCCCGCGGCACTCACGCCGCGGGACCCGGGCAACGGCGCGTTCCCCTCCTCACGCCTGGTCCGCCCGTCGCACGACTCCATGGCTCCATGACTCCACGCGTAGGTGGGCCATGGGCCATCTACTATGCCCTTGCGTATTCACTTACGCGTCGGCGTCGAAAGGGAGTCAGGGCCATGCGACGGCTGGGGGACCTTGAGGCGGAGATCATGGACCGTCTCTGGACGTGGAACCGTCCGGCGACGGTGCGCGAGGTCGTGGACGATCTCAACATGACCCGTCCGGTCGCGTACACCACGGTGATGACCGTCACCAACATCCTTTACAACAAGGGCTGGTTGCTGCGGGGCAAGCAGGGTCGCGCCTGGCTGTACTCGCCGGTGCGCAGCCGTGAGGCGTATGCCGCCGCGCTGATGGAGGACGGCCTGGGAGCGAGCAAGGACCGCCCGGCCGCACTGGTCCACTTCGTCGAGAACATGACCGAGGAAGAACAGGCCGCGCTGCGCAAGGCCCTGCGCACCGTGGGACGACAGGCGAAACCGTGAACGCCGCGCTCGTGCTCGTCGCCTACACGGCACTCGTGGGCTTCGTCGCCCCGCACCTCCTCCTGCGGGCCGACTGGCCGCACCGGGCACCCGCCCTGGCCGTGGCGGTCTGGCACGCCCTCACACTCTCCTTCGCGCTCGGTGCCGCACTGACCGCGTACCACCTGTTCATGCCCATGGAGCACGCGCACGAGGGACTGCTGGGTCTGCTGCATTCCTGCGGGCTCGACCTCGGCGTCGGCGGCCCCGATCCCGGCACCGCGGGCCGCCTCGCCGTCTCCCTGCCCGCGGCGTTGGGCATCGCCCTCGCGGGGAGCTTCACCTTCCACGTCGTGCGAGCCCGTCGAGCGCGCTCCCGGCACCGGGAGGCGGTGGATCTGGTGGGCCGCCGCTCCGCCCGGCTGGGTGCCACCGTCCTGCCGTACGACGTACCCGCCGCCTACTGCCTGCCCGGCCGCCGACCCAGGATCGTGGTCAGTGACGCTGCCGTACGGGAGCTGACCGCCGAGCAGCTCGCTGCCGTTCTGGAGCACGAGCGGGCGCACATCGCCGGCCGCCACCATCTGGCGCTCGCCGCCGCGGCGGCGTTCCATGCGGTCTTTCCCCGTCTCCCCCTGGCCTGCCACGCCCGCGAACAGACGGCACTCCTGCTGGAGATGGTCGCCGACGACCGTGCGCTGCGCGCCCACTCCGACGGGGCCCTGGCGACCGCGATGTACGAGATGGCGGCGGCCCGGACCCCGAAGGGCGCGTTCGCCGCGGGTGGCCAGACGGTTCTGATCCGGATGCGGCGGGTGCTCGGACCGCGCAGGGCCGCGCACCCCGCCTTCTGGGGCTCCATGGCCGCTGCGGCCGCCGGCGTTCCACTGTTGCCGCTGCTGGTCGCCTGTCCCCTCGGCGTCGGCTGACGCATTCGTCCGGGTCGGTGTGGAGCGACCGCGACCGTGACGACGGAGGTGAATCGGGATTGATGCCAACAGCCGGTTCGTCGAGGGACGTTCACCGTCAGGCGGTCATCATCACCAGCATCGTCGCCATCGAGCCGCCCATGCCGATGTGGCCGGCCAGGCGCGCGTTCGGCGCGGAGAGCATCCCCGGGGTCCGGGTCGCTCGGCGGTGGCGGGCCTTCGGGGCGGCCGGAGCGGGTGATCCGCCCGAGTCCCGCATCCGCACACGTACGGCGAGAGCCACGAAGACCATGAAGTAGGCGGCCAGGGCCCAGAAGGCCGCGCGCCACAGGAGTGCCGAGCCCGAGGTGGCGGCGGCTTCGGTCACGCCGTGGGCGCTCACGCCCGCCGTCCCGGCCATGGCCCCGTGTCCGTGCCCGGCAGAGCCGGCCAAGGCGAGCGTCGGCCCGGATGTGGCGCCGGGCATGGCCAGTGTCATCAGCACCATGGCGGCGCTGCCGATCACCAGATGGGCGGAGTGCCGCAGATGCCGCGCGCCGCGCCGGGCGGCGTGCCGTACGGAGAGGGCCACGCCCCCGAGGCAGAGCGCCGCGAACACCGCCGCCCACCACATGCCGTACGTCCCGTAGAGAACCGCCGTCGGAGGCGCGGCCATCACGGCCATCCCTCCGCCCATCACGGCCTCGGCCCCGGCTTCGAACCGGGCCCAGCCGCTGACCAGTGCCATGCGCACGAGGTTGCCGATGGCCACCCCCGCACCCAGCACCACCAGCGTCCAGCCAAGAAGGTGTCCCGTCACGTCGCCACCCTTCGCGGGAACCCGGATCCGGCTCACCGCTCGTCGACTACTACGTACCTGCTTAGTACGTAGCAGTCGAGGATCCGACTCAGAGGGGCGCGCGTGACATCCGGAACGAATGGCCGGGCAACGCTCGCTATATACCCCCTAGGGGTATACTCTTCCGGTGAACCGAGAGCTAGGTCGTCACCGACGAGAATCGGGAGGAAGGGCATGGACCACAGCGCTCACCACGACGGCACCGCGCACGACCACGCCGCCGGCGAAGACCATCAGGGCCACTCCGGCCATCCCGGCCATCCCGGCCGTGGGACTCCCCACGGTGGGCACGGCGGCGCGTCCTGGCCCATGGCCGCGAAGGCGACGCTGCACTGCCTGACCGGGTGTGCCATCGGCGAGATCCTCGGCATGGTCATCGGCACCGCCCTGCGGTGGAGCAACGTACCGACCATGGTTCTGGCCATCACGCTCGCGTTCCTCTTCGGCTACTCGTTCACCCTGTACGCGGTGCGTCGGGCCGGTCTGGACTGGAAGAGCGCGATCAAGGTGGCTCTGGCCGCCGACACCGTCTCGATCGCCGTGATGGAACTGGTCGACAACGTGATCATCGCCCTCACGCCGGGCGCGATGGACGCCCATCTCGACGACGCACTGTTCTGGTCGGCCCTCCTGGGCGGGTTCGCGGTCGCCTTCCTGATCACCACACCGGTGAACAAGTGGATGATCGGTCGCGGCAGGGGCCACGCCGTCGTCCACGCCTACCACTGACGTCACATCCGACCCCCGCGACCATCTCAGTGCCCTCCGTGGTGGTGCGCTCCATCGCTGTGAGGATGTGGAGCGCCGCCGGTCCCGACAGCCGCGGTCACCGTGCGCTGAGAGCCCTCGCGTGCGAACGGGGGCGCCGGCTGTGGGGGCATGCGAACGGACGCCTGGTTGTCGGGTTCGCGCGAATGGGGCACCTGGTGTCGCGTCGGTCGGGCGCCACCGTTCACCTCGTCTTCCGTTCCGTACAACCCTTTGTGCACCGAGGGGGTCCGTACGAGCGTCTATTTCTCTGACGGGAGCATTACGTTGCGCAGACGCACCCTGACCGTGGCCACGACCGCCGCAGCACTCGCCCTTGCCGTCACCGGGCTCGGTACGCCCGCCGCCGTCGCGGCACCCTCCGGTCTGGCGGACGACTTCAACGGCGACGGCTACCGCGACCTCGCCATCGGCACGCCCAAGGCGAGCGGTGGCACGGTCACCATCGTCTTCGGCTCCGCCTCCGGCGTCAGCCGGACCCGGTTCGTGAACGTCACCCAGAACACCCCCGGCGTGCCCGGCACCTCGGAGAGCGTGGACAAGTTCGGCGAGAACGTCACCAGCGGTGACGTGAACCACGACGGCTACGCCGACCTGATCGTCGGCGCGCCCGGCGAGGAGGTCACCGGCAAGCCGCGCGGCTCGGTGACGATCGTCTGGGGCGGCGCGAAGCCGTTCACCTCCGGCGGCCTCTCGCTCACGGCCCCGAACGCCGAGGCGGCAGGCTTCGGCGAGGGCGCGGCCTTCGCCGACCTCGACGGGGACGGCAGCCCCCAGCTCGCCGTCGTCGGCAACGACACGTTCTGGTGGTACGGCGACGGCGGGCCCACACAGGACGGCGCGCTCGCCCCCGAGGTGGACTTCCTGCCGGACGGCGTCCGGCTGGACGGCATGGTCGCCGGCCACTTCTCCTCCAAGGACGGCGGAGACGGCTTCGAGTACATCCTGCACGGCACCCGGTCCGACCCGGACGGCTCCCCGGCCCCCAGCTACGTGGGCGTGCTCCACGGCGGCCACGGCGACATCGGCTCCCTCCACACGGACCTCAGCGACGACGGGACGACCGGCTCCGCCGCGTGGTGGTCGGCGGCCGTCGCGACGGGCGACATCAACGGCGACGGGTACGAAGACCTGGTCACCGCCGACGAGACGGGCGGCGAGGGCGGTTCGTTCGTGGTGCGGTACGGCTCGGCGGCCGGTCTGCCGCTCAAGGGCCGCACATACCACCAGGACAGCCCCGGTGTCCCGGGCACCGACGAGGCCGACGACTCGTTCGGCTCGGCGCTCGCCCTGGGTGACGTGACCGGCGACGGCCGCGCGGACCTGGCGGTCGGCGCTCGGTACGAGGACGTGAACGGCAAGCGCAACGTCGGCGACGTCGTGCTCCTCAAGGGCGGTCCGAACGGCCTGACCACGGTCGGCGCCCAGTCCTTCCACCAGGCCACGACGGGCGTGCCGGGCGCGGCGGAGGCCGGGGACCACTTCGGCTCCTCGCTCCGCCTGCGCGACATCAACGGCAATGGCAAGGCCGATCTGGCGATCGGCGCGTACGGCGAGGATGTGCTGCCGAACGGCTACGACGACGGGGCGGCGTGGGTACTGCGCGGCGCGGCCTCCGGCCTCACCACGACCTCGGCGACCTCCTTCAACGCGACGGACTTCGGCTACCCGGTGGTGGCGGGCCGGAAGTTCGCGGACGTGTTCGCCCGCTGACCGGACGACGAGCCCGGCAGGGGTGGCCGGCGGGCCCGGTGGCATCGGCAGCCGCCGTCTCGACGGCGCCGGTAACCGCCGGGCTCGCCGGCCTCGGTCTGCGTCGTGTGCGCACCCCGCGGGCGGGCGTTCGACCGTGCAGGTGTGTCCGGCTCTGGCCTGCCCGGTGCGAGCAGGGCACCGGGCGTACGGCCTTCCTCACCTGTGGTGCGGAACGCGTCAGTCGACGATCACCTCGGCGCGCGCCGCCGGGGCCTGCCCGACGAGTACGCCGCCGAAGTTCCCCTCGACCTCCGTCTTCTCCGCCGCGTTCGGATACGGGTTCGTGCACGCGGTGCCCGCGCTGGAACCCGACATCAGGCTCGAACACGGTCCGGGCTTGCGATCGGGCAGTCCCAGGATGTGCCCGAGTTCGTGGGCGGAGATACGGATCGTGTTGTAACCCTGGTCTACGGCCTGGCGCCCGATGTAGACGGTCCCGTTGCCCAGGGTGGTGGGCAGGGCACGCGGCCAGCCGTTGTCCGCGAGGACCCGTATGTTCGCGCGTTGCCCGGCGGCGGCCGGCCGCAGTTCGACGGCGTCGACACTCTCGTTCCAGATCGCCGCGCCCCGGTCGACCGCGCTCCTGAACTCCGCCGAGCCGCTGGCGTCGTAGGTGAAGACTCGGGCGGCCAGGGAAACATCAGTCGCGTCGGAGGGAGCGGCCACGGCCTGGCCACCCGTCAGGGACAGGGACACCACCAGAGCAGCGGCCAGGCCACCGGTCAGCGTACGAACGTGCATGATCGACCTCCTTGTGGGGGAAAGGGGCAGTCGTGCTCATGACATTATCGGCCCATTGCCCCGTGGGGATGGAGGTGAATCCGCCAATCCGACGTCAGATCGCCCGGCCGGCAGACGCCGATCTCGCGACCACCGCCACTGCCACCCCGCGCATCTTTGCCGCTCGCCTCTTGAGCATCGTGCTGAACCTGATCGCCGCCGTCCGCCGCGAGCCGGGTATGACGCACCAGGCGTTCCCGCACTATCTGATGGCCTGGACCTCGACCGCTTCACCGAGTGCCGGCAGGCCGCACACGAGAAGGTACCGGGACAGGAAAGTCATTGCGTGGCCCCCTCGTCGGTGTTCCAGCGCTGGGACCTGCGGAGCCGGTCCTGCGGGACCGGTTCCAGGAGGATGATCGCGCCCTCGGCCCGGTGAATGGGTGTCACGGCCACCCCGGGCTGGGCCACGAGGGTGAGAAGGCCGTCGGCCGCCATGTCGTACCGCGCGTCGCCGGACTCCTCCCCGTCCGAGCTCTCCGGATCGGTGCACGGCCGCAGGGCGACGGTGCCCTGCGGCTCGGCGGTCAGACACAGTTCGGGGGCCGCCTGGTTCCGCAGCCGTCCCCCTTCCTCCAACAGCCACATCTGGGTTGCCGATTCCCCGCACCGCGCCGTCACCGCGGGGGTGCCCACCATCTCCGCCGACGGGCGCAGGTCGAGGCACAGCCCCGTCCTCACATTGCGCAGGCTCGTGAACGCGGCCTCGCTCGCGCCGGGGGCCGAAGAGACGCCGGGCGAGCGGGGGACGGCCGACGTGGCGGAGGCGGAGGCGGACGGGCTTTGGGCCGGCCCGGGCACCGAACCACCCACCGCCTCGTGGTCGTTCTCGGTTCCGCTGAGAGCCATGGGGGACGCCGCGACCACCCCGCACAGCACCACCCCCAAGGCGACCAGCAACGGCCACCGGTGCCGCCGCAGCTCGGGACGGACGCGGTCACCCACGGCCGTCGGCCGGACCTCCGTGTCCACGGGCCGTGGGGCGGGCTCCCCGCGCACGCGAGCCGACGCGATCGCCCGGCGGGCGGGCCGGGTCGCGAGGTAGTCCGCCGCGCGGAAACCCAGTACGGCCTCCGCGAGCAGCGCGGGAAGCCGGTCCGGGGACTGGTCGAGCTGATCCACCGCCGCCCCGCAGTAGGCACAGCCGTCGAGGTGTTCCCGCACCTCCGCCATCATCTCGATGGATCCTCGGCGGGCGTGCACGTCGATGAGCCGGTTGAGGCGACGGCAGCGCTCGTCGGGCGCGAGGTCGAGGTGGACCCGCACGCACTCGTCGCGCAGCAGCGTGCGGGCGCGCTCGGGGTTGAGGAGCGAGGGCTCGGCGCCGAGCAGGGGCGCCACCGCCTCGATGTCCTCGGCCTCGACCACGGTGTGCCACAGCAGTACCTGAGCACGGTCCGGCAGGTTTCGTAAGGCGCGCAGGAGCAGGCTTCTGGCACCGCTCGCGCGGTCCGTGCCGGACACCGCCCGGCGCGCGTCACTGGTCGCGCCGACCCGCAGGTCCGGATGGAGGGACGAGCGCCTGTCGTCCGCGTTCCACTCCCGTGTGGCCTCGAGGACCGCCGCCAGCAGCCGCGGCCGCCACGGGAAGTCGGCGCCGGCATGCGACGCCGCGTCGCCGTGGATGCTCCGGAACGCCTGCCCGGCCAGCCGCTCCGCGGCACCCCGGCTCGGCTCCGTGCAGAGCGCCGCGTAGTCCAGGACGGATCTGCCGTGCAGCGTCAGCAGCTCATCGGCCGAAGGCACCGCGTCTTCGCGTTCCGAGCCCGTGGGCTCCGCAAGTTCGAATTCCATGAACTCGGAACGCTCGAAGACGAAGTCCTCTTCGGGCGTCACGCGCTCTTCTCCGCGAAACGGAGCTTCCACCACGGGAGCACCATCCATGAATCCGGTCCCCTCCCTTTCCGTCCGTCGATACGGCCGACCGCGGCTCCGCGCTCAACGCCCGAACCGGATGATCGCGGTCACCCGCATCGATCAGAAGTACGTGCCGAACGGTTACACGGTTCACCTCGGATGCGTCCGTCACCCGTCGGGCGGCTCGGGCTTCTCTGCCCGACACCCGCTTCCCCGGGCAGACACGAGGACGCCCCCACGCGAAGCCGTGCATGAAGCGGGGGCATCCTCCGGTCAATGGGCATCGAGTTCCCGCTCCGCCGTCCCCGTCCCAAGCTCGTCCCAGCAGTGGTCCGTCGCCGCAGGTCACAGGCGCGCCACTGTCCCCGCGTCCCAGCCCGGAGCCAGAGGATCCCGCCTCGGGAGAACCGCTGCCAGCATGACCAGCGGCCGGGAACGTCCGGCCCTCACAAGAGGGGGAACACCAGATGGGAAAGAGGACGCTTCTGCGGGGCCTGACCCTCGCCGTGGCAGCGGTCCTGCCCCTGTACGGGCCCACGGCGGTGCAGGCGGCACAGTCCGCAGTCACCGCGGCGGTCGCGGTCTGCGGGCACACGAGCGCACAGCCCACGCTGCAGCGTGGATCGACAGGAGCCTCGGCGTTCGAGGCGCAGTGCGAGCTCAACCTGGCGACGAAGCCCAGCCGGTACACACCGATCGCGGCGGACGGCACGTACGGGGCGGCGACGGAGGCGCGGGTCAAGGAGTTCCAGCGGTGTGCCGGACTGGGCGTGGACGGTGTGCTCGGCCCGAACACCTGGGCCGCGCTGAACACCTGGGCCGCGCAACCGCGCGCCTGCGCCGACCAGGGCACGTCGAGTACGGCGCAGGCGGCCCTGTGCGGTCACACCGACACGCGGCCGTCACTGCCACGGGGTGCGAAGGGCATCGAGGTCAAGGAGGTTCAGTGCCGTCTGAACCTGGCCATGGAGCCGTTCCACTATCCGCAGCTGACGATCGACGGCGACTTCGGGGGTGGGACGGAGTCCCGGGTCATCGAGTTCCAGCACTGCGCCAACCTCAGCGCCGACGGCGTCGTGGGCCCCAACACCTGGGCGAAACTGGTGGACTGGTCCGGCCGTAACACGTACTGCACGCCACCGCGCCCCGCCGGCTACCCGATCGACGGTCTGGACACGGCCAAGTACCAGCACCCCGGTGGTGCGTCGATCGACTGGAAGGCCGTACGGGCCTCGGGCGTGGAGTTCGCGACGGTCAAGGCCACCCGGGGCCTGAACGTCACCGACGAATACCTCACCGCCGACCTCCAGGGGGCCAGGGCGGCGGGACTGGCCGTCGCGCCCTACCACTTCTACACGGGCACGTCGGCCGACACGGGCGGGGCGCAGGCCGACCGGTTCATCGCCGCCGTGCGAGCGACCGGCTACACCGGGCAGCGTGCGGGCGACCTGCCGCCGATATTCGACCTGGAACGCATGGACGACGGCAGCGGACGCTGTCCCACCTACGGCACGGTGGACGACGCCAGGACCTGGCTCGACCGGGTGGAGGCGGCCTTCGGCCGCACTCCGATGATCTACACCCAGAAGTCCTTCCTGGACGACTGCCTGGGCTCGACCACCGCCTTCGCCCGGTATCCGCTGCAACTCGCGGACTACCGCCAGTCGATCACCCAGCCGCCACTGCCGAACGGCTCGACGACCTGGGCGATGTGGCAGTACACCGACGCCGCGATCTTCCCCGGCATCCAGGCGCCGGCGACCGCGGACGTGTTCAACGGCACCCAGGCCGATCTGGACCGTCTGGCCAACCGTTGATCCCGACCGGACCAAGGAGTACCCCCATGACCACCCGGTTCGCACGCGCGTCCCTCGTCGCACTCCTCGCCACCCTGGGCTTCACCGCTCCGGGGACCGTCTCCGCCTCGGCCGCCACGGCCGCGACAACCTGTTACGGCGGGGCGGTCACGGTGCGCTACGGGGACGCGGTCGAGTTCGGCCCCTACTCGACCACGAGCCGCTGCCAGGACATCAACATGCGTGTCACAGGAGGAACCGCGGACTACGTGAACGCCTGCGTGAAGTTCGCGAAGTCCGGAACCTGCAACCGCTGGACCAAGGTCGGCCGGAGCTGGACGACCATCGCCACCGACGTCCTGAACGGCAGCAAGTTCACGGTCCCCGCCGGCGTGCCCCTGGAGGGCGACGACGCCGTCATGCAGATCGCCTTCTGACGCCCTCACCCGACACCTCACCGACCCCTCAGCGACCCCTTACCGAACGGACACCACCATGAGACGCAGCAAGGCGTACGCCTCGGCGCTGTTCACCGCCGCCGCGTTGTTGGGAGCGGGCGTCGCGCCCGCCTCCGCGCAGTCCTCGGCCGCCGCCGTCAGCTGCTACGGCGGCGCGAAGACCCTGACGTACAAGTACTCCGCGGCTGTCAGGGAGTACGGCACCTACACCACGTCCTCGCGGTGCGGCGACATCAACATGCGGCTCATCACGGACGAGCCGGGGGTGTTCCTGGACGCCTGTGTGGTGTTCGTCGACCACACCACCACGTGCAACCACGACAACACGTACTCCCGTCACGGCACAAGCTGGGCCACCGTCGCCACCGACGTCAAGGACGGCACCCACTTCGTCCTGCGCGTGCACGCCTACGACACCGACGCGCAGAACGTCACGTTCCAGATCGCCTACTGACCTCCTCCGCACCACCGTTCCCACGTTTGCGAAAGGTACAACCCGATGACTTCCTCCTTCCGTCCCGTCAACCGCCGCACCATGTTGCGGGGCACGCTGGCCGTCGGTACCGGCGTCGCGTTCGGTCAGCTGCTGTTCACGGGCACCGCACAGGCCTATGCGTGGTCGCGCACCCTGAACCAGGGCGACAACGGCTCCGATGTGACCGAACTGCAGATCAGAGTCGCCGGCTGGGCAGCGGACAGCGCCAGCCACAGCCGGGTCGGCATCGACGGGGACTTCGGTTCCGGCACGGCCGCGGCCGTACGCCGGTTCCAGGCGGCGTACGGCCTCACCGCCGACGGCATCGCCGGACCCAACACCCAGGCGAAGCTCAACGCTCTGGAGCAGTCGGACGGCTCCACGGCACACTTCAACTGGACGGAGTTCGTGGACCAGTCGAGCGGCAACTTCAACGGCGGCAAGCTGAGCGCGGCGCAGGTGAAGGAGAACGCCCGCCGTTGTATGTACAAGCTGGAGGCGCTGCGCAAGAAGCTGGGCGACAAGCCGATCACGGTCAACTCCGGCTTCCGCAGCATCGCGCACAACGCCGAGATCGGCGGGGCCAGCGACAGCATGCACCTGTACGGCACCGCGGCCGACCTCGACGTGCCCGGCGTGGCCACCAAGACCGTCTACCAGAAGGCGGAGACCTGCGGGTTCTCCGGGCTGGAGAGGTACACCGTCGACCACCAGCACGTCGACAGCAGGGCTGACCTCGGGCGCGACTGGTGGTGGGAGAGCGGCACGATCTGACGCCGGCCCCCGAACGATCCGGAGCCGGGAGCCTCGGGGACCGTCGCGGCGGTCCCCGAGGCTCCCGGGCCTCAGCTCTTCGGGGTGTCCTTCAGCGCCGCCTCGCAGGAGGGCCAGTCGTGGAAGTCACGTCGGACGCTCCACAGACGGTGGGCCGCCTTGATGTTCCACTCCGGGTCGAACGCCCGCAGCGCCGTGCCGTCGAGCTCCCGCAGGCGGCGGTCGGAGATCTGGAACACGCCCCAGTTGCGACTGCCGTTGGTGTTGGGCAGGACCCACAGCGGGTCGAGGAACGACGAGCAGCGGGCGATGCCCACGGCGGTGTCGGGATCCTCGACGAACACCTCACGGATCCGCTTCGTCACCTTCGCCGACGACCAGGTCGCCATACTCGCCTTCTGTGCGTACAGCGCCTTCTTGGTGGCCTCGTCGACGACGCTTCTGGCCGGCACACCCGCCAGCACCTGGAACGCGGTCAGTCTGCGCAGGGTCTCCGGCCCGAAGTCCCCGTCGACGGCGAGCTTGCCCTTCGCCCTGGTCAACAGGGTCTGGACCTCGCGCACGCACTCGTCGTGCTGCCCCATGCTCACCGATTCGCACGCCGGTGAGTACAGCAACCTGCCGTCTGCCGCCGGTGAGGCACCGGCGGGAGCCCCTGCGGGCAACCACACCAATCCGGCCACCAGGACCACAGCCACCACGGCGGCCAGTATCGAGAAGCGGGAGGTCAGCTTCTCGGGCACCCGCAGCCGTCGCGGCTTCTCGGCCTCGTCGGAAACGATCTCCGGCGGGGTGACGTCGTCCGGTCCGGGGCTCGTCGGCGCGGGCATGGCAGGCTCCGCAGGCCCAGGAGTCACCCGCACGGCCACGGCAGGTTCATCCGAAGGCGGTGTCGGTATCGGTGTTGATATCGGCGTCGGTATCGGTATCGGTTCCGGGTTCTCCTTGACGGTCACGGCCGGTACGTCCCGGTCGGTGTCCGCCAGCGCCCACAGCCGGTGGAGTTCGCGGAGTTCCTCCGCACTGGCACCGCACACCTTGGCGAAGGCGTGCACCACCCGGTAGTCCGTCGGAACGCTGAGGCCGGAGCAGTACCGATGCAGGCTGGAACCGCTGACGCCGGCCTCCTTGCCGAGGCGGTCGTAACCCCGGCCACTGCGGTCCTTCAACATCCGAAGGCAGGCGGCAAACTTTTCCGTATGCGGTGAGGCAACCACACATCCACCCTTGCTCAAACCCCTACTGACGGGTAGAAGCTACACCGCGAAAAGCGGCGCGTACGCCCATTCGCAGCGTTGGTGCGATCGTCAACGACCTTTTGAATGACGGTACTTGAGAAAGTGTCAACCAGCAGCACCCGCCGTGGCGATGGCACCCGGACCGAAAGGCCCGTCCGCGTCAGGCGCCCAGAGCCGCGAGCACCACGGACTTGGCCTCCTCCTGGATCAGGCTCAGGTGGTCCGGGCCGAGGAAGGACTCCGCGTAGATCTTGTAGACGTCCTCGGTGCCCGAAGGGCGGGCCGCGAACCAGGCGTTGGCGGTGGCGACCTTGATGCCGCCGAGGGCGGCGCCGTTGCCGGGGGCCTCGGTGAGGACCTTGGTGACCGGCTCGCCGGCGAGGGTGTCGGCGGTGACCTGGCGCGGGGAGAGCTTGGCGAGCAGAGCCTTCTCCTCGCGGGAGGCGGGGGCGTCGACGCGCGCGTAGGCGGGGGCGCCGAAGCGGTCGGTGAGCTGCGCGTAGTGCTGCGACGGCGTCTTGCCCGTGACCGCCGTGATCTCGGAGGCGAGCAGGGCCAGGATGATGCCGTCCTTGTCGGTGGTCCACACCGAGCCGTCGCGGCGCAGGAAGGACGCGCCGGCCGACTCCTCGCCGCCGAAGCCGAGCGTTCCGTCGGACAGGCCGTCCACGAACCACTTGAATCCGACCGGGACTTCGACCAGCTCCCGGCCGACGTCCGCCGCGACCCGGTCGATCATGCCGGACGACACGAGGGTCTTGCCGATGCCGGCGCCCGCGGGCCACTGCTCCCGGTGTGAGAACAGGTACGAGATCGCGACGGCCAGATAGTGGTTGGGGTTCATCAGGCCCCCGTCCGGTGTGACGATGCCGTGCCGGTCGGCGTCGGCATCGTTGCCGGTGGCGATGTCGAACCGGTCGCGCTGCTCGATGAGCGAGGCCATGGCGTACGGCGAGGAGCAGTCCATACGGATCTTGCCGTCCCAGTCCAGCGTCATGAAACGCCAGGTGGGGTCGGTGAGCGGGTTCACCACCGTCAGGTCGAGCCGGTGCTGTTCGGCGATCCGGCCCCAGTAGGCGACCGAGGCGCCGCCCAGCGGATCGGCGCCGATGCGCACGCCGGCGGACCGGATCGCCTCCAGGTCCAGCACGTTCGGCAGGTCGGCCACATAGGCGCCGAGGAAGTCGTGGCGGCCGGTGCCGGGTGCTGTCAGGGCGCGGCTGTAGGGGATGCGCCGTACGTCCTTCAGGCCGCCGGTGATGATCTCGTTGGCGCGGTCCTGGATCCAGGAGGTCGCCTCGGAACCGGCGGGGCCGCCGCTCGGCGGGTTGTACTTGAAGCCGCCGTCGGCGGGCGGGTTGTGCGAGGGGGTGACCACGACGCCGTCGGCGAGGCCGGACGTGCGGCCGCGGTTGTGGGCGAGGATGGCGTGCGAGACCGCCGGGGTGGGCGTGTATCCGTCGGCCTGGTCGATGAGGACGCTCACGTCGTTGGCGGCGAACACCTCCAGCGCCGTGATCCGCGCGGGCTCCGACAGGGCGTGGGTGTCGGCCCCGAGGAAGAGGGGGCCGTCGGTGCCCTGGGCGGCGCGGTACTCGCAGATGGCCTGGCTGGTGGCCGCGATGTGATCCTCGTTGAACGCCGCCGCGAGGGACGAGCCGCGGTGCCCCGAGGTGCCGAACGCCACCCGTTGCCCCGGCTCGGCCGGGTCGGGGTGCAGCGCGTAGTACGCCGTGACCAGGCGGGCCACATCGATGAGGTCCTCGGGCCGGGCGACCTGCCCCGAACGCGCATCCTGCATGTCCCCGCTCCTCCGGTCGACCGCTGAGTACGGTCCTCATTCTCCCCTGCCCGGCGCACCGCGACGCACGCGCATCGGGCAGCTGTTGCGACGGGTGTGCGACGGGTGCCGGTCGGGGGCGTCGGGAGTGCCCGATCCTGCCCGGGAGGTTCACGCCGCCGAGGCCGCCGTGGCCGCCGTCATGGTTCCCTTCGGCCAGGGCGCTGGCGACGACTCTGCGCGAGGTGCCCTCGGCCGGTGTCAACTGCTGGACCTCGGCCGCCTGGCCACCCTGGACCGGCCTGGTCACCGGACCTCGGATGCCCGGCCTGCACGTCCTGGACAGCCTCGGCTCCGGCGAGGCTTCGCCGCCGGTCTCGTTTACAGTCACCTGGCTGCGGACAGCGACCGGCCGGGCCAGTTGACGACCGCTTGTCCGAGACGGGCCGTCGCCTACGGCACCGTGCACGGCGCGCTCACCATGACCACCCCCGGGGACGTCTCCATGGCCTCGCCGGCCGCGGTCGAGGCGCTCATCGCCGACGGCTCGGCCTCCGTCAGACGCTGACCTACCACCGGGTGACCACACCAGCCGCCTTCGGAGCACAGGTGAGGCATCGCACCATCGGGCGCCGGAAGATCACGAAGACCTCCGCCCCGACCTGTCGGCCCACTGAGCCAGTACGCCGGGTCACGAGCGCCTGCTCGCCCTCACCAGGAGGAGTAGGGCGGGGAAGAGTGCTGCGCGGGGTTGTTGTTTCCGGAGTCGTGCGGTGCGCGTGCGGGTACGGCCCGCCTCCAGTCGTCGTCGTCGCCGAGCACCATGTCGGGGTCGAACATGACGATGACGGCAGCGACCAGGAGGACGACGAGCGGGCCCGCGACCATCGCCAGGAGGAACGACAGCAGGTCGGCGGAGGACTGCGAGACGGCGGACCGGCCCGTGAGGTGCACGGAGACGGCCGCCATGCCGGTGTAGTGCATGCCGGTCACGGCCACGCCCATGACCAGGCTCGCTCCCAGACTGGCCCAAAGGGTGTGGATGGAGACCGCCGCCCACAGGGCCGCCGTGGCGGCCGCGATGGCGATGACGACGGACAGGACCACTGTCCACTCTTCGTAGTGGACCGTGCCGTTGGTGTGGATGGCGGCCATGCCCAGGTAGTGCATGGCCGCGACACCGAGGCCGGTGACCGCGCCCGCCGTCACCAGCGTCATCGGGGAACCGCCTCGGTAGCCCACGAGGAACACGCCGAGGGCGACGACACCGATCGCGACAGCGAGGCTGAGGACCGTCTTTGTCAGGTCGTAGCCGACCAGCGCGCCCTGGACGCTGAAGCCGATCATCGCGATGAAGTGCATGGTCCAGATGCCGCAGCCGATCGAGATCGCGCCCAGGCTCAGCCACCCCGCCCTGCGGTGTGGTCGCCGCAGCGACCTTGTCGTGCACCGCAGCCCGAGCGCCGCCCCGAGGCACGCCATCAGATAGGCGGCGACCGGGGTCGCGGCGCCGTAATAGAAATTGGAGACGGTGGCGTTCAACTCAGCTTCCCTTCACATGCATGACGGCAGGCAGCGGCAGCACCGAGACACGGTGTGCCGGCCCAATGGTGTGGCGCACACACCCGCCACGCTGCGGGCCGGACCGTCCCGGACCGGTACCCGGACTTCCCACTCCTCGGCAGCCGCCAAGGGAATGCTGGAGATCTGGCCACAAGGCCGACTGAAAGACTGAACGGAGCCCCTTCTCCCCCTCCCCCGGCGCACGTCGCGGTGCGCTTCGGCCTGGCGGCGATCACCGGACCACACGGCAGTCCTGCCAAGAGGCAGGGCGCGCGGACCGGGCGATCAGATCAAGCCACCCGACCAAGTTGTACATGATTCAACCATACGCAGCGCACGATGCCCCCACACCGAAGGGCGGCGATCTCCGGATCGCCCCGGGAATCGGTTCCTGAGCGCCGCCGAAGGCCGCTGAACGCCGCTGAACGCCGAGGAAGCGTGGGCCGGCTCGGCCTTCGACCTGTGTCGAAGTTCACGGTGGAGCCGCGAGCACGACTCGGATCTCCCGGCTCGCCGACCACTCGGCGTTCGGCGAGCGGCGGAGTGCGTGGCATGGCTGCTGGGGCCGTGTCCCGCACCGGTCGGCGACGGCCCGGTCGGATCAGTCGCGTCAGAACGAAGCGGATCGCCTGGGCGACCAGGCGGGGGATCGGCTCGGCACGGGTGACGCGGCGCCGAACGTGGTCACCGGGGCTGCCACGTCGACCCCGGCTCGCCGCAGTGTTCGCACGAACGATCCCGGTAGGAAACAGTGCCACCGCGTCCGGGGCCGCTCGTACCGGAGTTTCGGTGGCGAGGGCTTCACGCCGAGGCCGAGACGGCGACCTCGGGGTCGTACTCGTAGATCCAGCCGTTCGCCCTGAGTGGGTCGGCCTGCGAGTACTCCAGGTCGCGTGCCTGCTGCTCGGGGCCGTCCGGGAGGTGGTTGATGCGCGACCTTCCGTGCGACATCTCCTGCAGGCGTGCCGTGCGGGGTCGACGCAGGTCTTCGTAACGCCCCAGCGCCGCGATCGGGTTGTCCGGGTGCGCCGCGAGGCAAAGGGCCAGGACGGCGCCGTCCTCGATCGCCTGCGCGGCGCCCTGGGCGAAGAAGGGGAACATCGGGTGGGCCGCGTCACCCAGCAGGGTCGCGTTGCCACGGTTCCAGTGGCCGAGGGGTTCGCGGTCGAGCAACGCCCAGCGCCCCGGCGTGTCGGCCGCCGTGATCAACTCCACCAGACGCGGATCCCAGCCGGCGAACTCGTCGAGCAGTGCCTCGACGGTCGCGGTGGCCGTCCATGACTCGACACTGTTGGCTCCGGCAGGTGCGAAGGCGACGAGGTTGACGTACTCCTCGCCGGAGACCGGGTAGTGCACGAGGTGGTGTTCGGGGCCGATCCAGAGGGTCTGGGCGCGCCGCTTGGCGAAGTCGGGGGCCTTGTCCGCCGGTACGAGGGCCCGGAAGGCGCAGATGCCTGACTCCCTGGCGTGCGTCGGCCCGACGACGGCGCCGCGCACCCGTGAGTGGACCCCGTCCGCGCCGATGAGGATGTCCGGGCGGACCGTCTCACCGTCCTCGAACCGAAGAACCGCCTGGTCGCCCTCGAAGTCGACCGCGACACAGCGCCGGCCGAGGTGGACCGAGTGTGCGGGGACGGCCGACCTCAGGGCGTCGAGCAGGTCGGCACGGTGGGCGGCATAGGTGTGCTCGCCGTACAGGCGCACGCACGCCTCTGCCAGGTTCTCCGCGGAGAGGACGGCGCCGTTCTCCCAGCGCCGGAACTCCCAACCGGTCTCCATCCGGACCGCGCGTCCGACGAACCGGTCCAGCACGCCGAGACGGCGGAGCAGACGGGCGGCGTTGGGCGCGATCACGAGGCCGGCCCCCACCTCGGTCAGGGCCGCGGCCTGCTCGTAGACGTCACTGCCGAAGCCCTGTTCCCGCAGGAACGCCGCCGCGGCGAGGCCTCCGATGCCACCGCCGAGGATCGCGATCCTGGGGCCGTCTTCTGTACGCGTCATGCTCTTTCACTCCCGTGGACCTTGAGCGAGGTGACAACTGGCTACGCTCAAGGGTTCGGCAAGGAATGCATTGGAAGAACAACTTCATCCGTCCAACGAACATTGGAGCTAGAGTGAACCGGGTCACACGACGAAGGAGAGGCCCATGCCTCGCGCGAACGAGCCCGGCCGCTCCGTCAGCTCCCGACTGTGGGATCTGCTGTTTGCCTTCGACCCCCACCACACCGAACTGAGCCTCGCCGACCTGGTCCGACGCACCGGCATGCCGCACGCCACCGCCAGGCGCCTCACGCTGGAACTCGTGGAGGTCGGAGCCCTGGAGCGCACCAGCGACAACCGGTTCGCGATCGGCCTGTCGCTGTGGCGCCTCGGGACCCTCGCGCCGCGCGCCGAGACCCTCCGCAGCGCCGCGCAGCCGTTCGTGGAGGATCTGTACACGGCTCTTCGCCAGCATGTGCAGCTGGCCGTCCTCCAGGGCGACCAGGCCGTGATCATCGAGCGCCTGTCGGCGGTCAACGCCGTGGAGCTGACGTCGCAGGTCGGCGGCCAGCTGCCCCTGCACTGCTCAGGTGTCGGCAAGGTGCTTCTGAGCCACAGCGGTCCGGCCTTCATCGATGAGGTGCTGGCGGGAAGGCTGCGGCGCTTCACTCCCAGGACGGTCGTGGATCCGGCCGAACTCCGTCGTGAACTGGCGTCCTGTCGCTCGACCGGAACGGTGGTCGTCAAGGAGGAGTTGAGCGAGGGCGCCGAGTCGGTCGCGACGCGCATCATCGACGGCAGCGGCAAGGTCGTCGCGGCTCTGTCCGTCGTGGTGGCTGCGGGCTCGATCAAGCTGCAGGCCGCCGTTCCCTCGCTGGTCGCGAGCGGACTGGGGTTGTCCAGGAGTCTCGGCTGGAGGCCGGGCATCCCCATTCGCGCTTCGTGACCTTCCGTGTGCGCGTCTCGTGACCTTCCGCGGGTCGAGGCGGCCGGTGCGTCATGCGGAGGGGGTGCCGCCGGAAAAGCTGCATCGGCCGAGACGCCGTCCCTCATCGGTCGGTCGAAAACCACGCCCGCATGGCAACGGACCACACCTCACGGGCCAGATCATCGTGGCGGACGGCGGCAGGACGCGCCGCTGAGAGCGACGGTCCGGCCGCCAGGGCGGCGGCAACGGCCCGACCGGCGTCCAAGAGACGTCGCCCGCGTACCTCAGCCGAGTGCTCGCACGCACCCGCCCGAGCGGCCGGGATCAGGGCAACGTGATGCCGAGTCGGTCCGCGAGCTCGTGGGCGCTGACGCCGTACGTCTCCCGGATCCGTACGCCCTCGGGGCCGACGTCGAAAACGCCGTGGTCCGTGTAGACGCGGCTGACGCAGCCGACGCCGGTGAGCGGGTAGGTGCACCTGGGCACGAGCTTGGGCTCGCCGGAGCGGGTGAAGAGCGTCATCATCACGTAGACGTCCTTGGCCCCGATGGCGAGGTCCATGGCGCCGCCGACGGCGGGGATGTCGTCGGGCTTTCCGGTGTGCCAGTTGGCGAGGTCGCCGTCGAAGGCGACCTGGTACGCCCCGAGGACGCAGACGTCGAGGTGCCCGCCGCGCATCATCGCGAAGGAGTCGGCGTGGTGGAAGTACGCCGCCCCCGGCAGTTCGGTCACCGGGACCTTGCCGGCGTTGGTCAGGTCGGGGTCGATCGCGTCGCCCTCGGCCTTCGGCCCCATGTTGAGCATGCCGTTCTCGGTGTGCAGCACCACACCGGCGTCGGCCGGGAGGTGGTCGGCGATCCTGGTGGGCTGCCCGATCCCGAGGTTGACGAAGGCGCCGGCCGGGATGTCGCGTGCGATGACGGCGGCCAGCTCGTCCGTCGAGAGCCGGTGGTCGGCGCTCTGCGGCACCCCGGCGTTCTTCCGGCCGCTCGTGGTGGTTGACGTGGTGGTCATCGGGCCCCCTGGACGGTGTAGTGGCGGGCCTCCACCTGGACGACCCGGTCGACGTAGATGGACGGGGTGACGATGGCCTCGGGGTCGAGCGTCCCGGCCTCGACGACCTCGGCGACCTGGACGATGGTCGTCGTCGCGGCCGTGGCCATGACCGGTCCGAAGTTGCGGGCGGTCTTGCGGAAGACGAGGTTGCCCAGGGTGTCCGCGGTGTGCGCGCCGATCAGCGCGTAGTCGCCCTTGATGGGGTACTCCAGCAGGTACTTCCGGCCGTCGATCTCGCGCTCCTCCTTGCCCTCGGCCAACGGCGTGCCGACCGCGGTCGGGCAGTAGAACGCGCCGATGCCGGCACCGGCCGCGCGCATCCGCTCGGCGAGGTTGCCCTGCGGTACCACTTCGAGGTCGATCTTCCCCTCGCGGTAGAGGCCGTCGAAGACCCAGGAGTCTGACTGGCGTGGAAAGGAGCAGAGCACCTTGCGCACCCGGCCGGCGGCCAGGAGCGCGGCCAGCCCGACCTCGCCGTTGCCCGCGTTGTTGGACACGATGGTGAGGTCCTTCGCACCCTGCCGGATGAGCGCGTCGATCAGGTCGAACGGCATTCCCGCCAGGCCGAAGCCGCCGACGAGGACGGTGGAGCCGTCCTCGATCCCGGCGACCGCCGCTTCGGCGCTCTCGACGATCTCCGCCCTGCTCACTTGCCCGCCTCCGTGCCGTCGACGTCGCAGTTCTCGAGTACGACGGCGAGCCCCTGGCCGACTCCGATGCAGATCGCGGCGACGCCGTAGCGCTGCCTCGTCTCACGCAGCACCTTGGCCAGTGTGGCGAGGACACGCCCGCCGGATGCGCCCAGCGGGTGCCCGATCGCGATGGCACCGCCCTTCTGGTTGACGATGGCGGGGTCGACCTTCCACGCGTCGACGCAGGCGAGCGACTGCACGGCGAAGGCCTCGTTGAGCTCGACCGCGCCCACCTGGTCCCAGCCGATGCCGGCCCGGACCAGCGCGCGGTTGGCGGCCTCGACCGGCGCGTAGCCGAAGGCCTGCGGCTCCAGTGCCATCACGCCTCGGCCCGCGATACGGGCGATCGGGTCGGCCCCTATCGTGGCCGCGGCCCGCTCGCTGCCCAGCAGCACCGCGGAGGCGCCGTCGTTGAGCGGGCTGGCGTTGCCCGCGGTGATGGTGCCGCCCTGCTCCGGTGTACGGAAGACCGGCTTGAGACCGGCCAGCACCTGAGGCGTGGATCCGGCTCGGATGCTCTCGTCGCGGGTCAGGTCGACGCCTTCGACGGGCACCACCAGGTCGTCGTAGAAGCCCGACTCCCACGCGGTGTGCGCGAGTCGGTGGGAGCGGGCGGCGAACTCGTCCTGCCGCTCGCGGGAGATCCCGAAACGTTCCCGCAGCTGCTCGTTGGCCTCGCCGAGGCTGATCGTCCACTCCTTCGGCATCCGCGGGTTGACCAGCCGCCAGCCGAGCGTGGTCGAGACCGCGGTGACGTCGCCGGCCGGGAACGGTTTCGCCGACTTGGGCAGCACCCACGGCGCGCGCGTCATCGACTCCACGCCGCCCGTCAGCACCACCTCGGCGTCGCCGGACTCGATCGTCCGGCTCGCCGTCATCGCCGCGTCGAGGCTCGAACCGCACAGCCGGTTGACCGTGGTGCCGGGCACGCTCACCGGAAGCCCGGCGAGCAGCGCCGCCATGCGGCCGACGTTGCGGTTGTCCTCGCCGGCGCCGTTGGCGTTGCCCCACACCACGTCGCCGATCGCGGCGGGGTCGAGGTCCGGCACCCTGGCGAGCGTCGAGGTGATCGCGGCGGCGGCGAGGTCGTCGGGGCGGACACCGGCCAGCGCACCGTTGAAGCGGCCGAACGGGGTCCGCGTCGCGGCGTAGATGAAAGCACTCATGGCAGCGACGGTAGTCCCGGGCCGCGATATTCTGAAGTATGTATATCCAAGCCGATTGATATGGATGACATATGGATCTGCGTCATCTTCGGTACTTCGTGGCGGTCGCCGAGGAGCGTCACTTCGGTCGCGCCGCCGAGCGGCTCCACATGGCCCAGCCGCCGCTCTCCCAGCAGATCCGCCAGCTGGAGGCCGAGCTCGGCGTCGAACTGCTCCACCGCACCACGCGCCGCGTCGACCTCACCGAGGCCGGCCGGGCCTACCTGGAGCGGGTGCGCGCGATCCTCGCCGACGTCGACGAGGCCTCCCACCACGCACGGCGCGTCGCCGCCGGCACGGTCGGTCACCTCGCGATCGGGTGCGTGGGCTCGGCGACCTACAGCGTCCTGCCCGCGCTGTCGCGGCGGCTCGCGGAGGAGCTTCCCGGCGTCGACTTCTCCTTCCGCGGCGAGATGCTCGCGCCCGACCAGGTCGAGGCGCTGCGCAGCGGCACGATCGATGTCGCGCTCCTGCGTCCTCCGGTGGCCGACCTCTCCCTGACCGTGCGTACGCTGCGCCGGGACCGGCTCGTCGTCGCCGTACCGGTCGACCACCCGCTCGCCCGCCGGTCACGCCTTCGCGTCGCGGACCTCGCCGGCGCCGACCTGATCGTGCACTCCGCCGACCGCCGGTCGGTGATGTACGACGTCGTCCTGGGCCTTCTGCGCGACGCCGGTGTCGAGCCGCACATCCGCCACGAGGTCGGCGAGACCTCGACGCTGGTCACGCTCGTGGCCGGCGGCCTCGGCGTCGCGGTCGTGCCCGAGCCCGTGACGGCGTTGACGCTCGACGGCGTCGCCTACCTGCCGCTGGCCGGGGCCGACGCACGCGTGGAGCTGGCCGTGGCCCACCGCGCCGACCGTTCCGAGCCGCACCTGGCGCGCACCGTGGGGATCATCAAGGCGATGTTCTGAGACGTCCGCCGACGCCGGAAGAGCCGCTTTCGCAGGGCACGACCCGCCTGGGAGACCCCTCGTCGAGTGCCCAGCCGAGCGATGAGGTTCGCCCACGAGGGCCTCTTTCCAGCGGGTGGTGTTCGCGGCGGCCGGGGGGTCGCCCTGCGCCGTGGCGAACGGAGGCCGAGGCGCTCGGCGCTTCCCGGGTCATGCTGATCGCGTGGTGTCCCACGAGAGGGCGCGCACGCTGGTGTCGCATGTCAAACGCTTCGAGCGCAGGGCCGCCGCCACCCGTCAGCCGCCACCCGCCGGCAGCGTCGTCGACGGCACGTGGAGCCGAGTGCGCTTCGACATCGTCCTCGCGCCCGTAGGTGTCTGACGGCGCCTGCCGCTCCGACTCGCTCTTCCGGGTGCGACCCGACCCCTCCACGGCGACCACCCCCCTTCCGTCAACCGGCGGAACACCCTGTGCGTCATGGTCTGCGACAGCCTCCCCGCCGACCACAATGAGCCACCGACGCACCGTGGAAGGAACCCCCCGTGGCCGACTACTCACTGACCCTCGACGACTCGGAGATCGCGCGCTACCGGCTCATGGCCGACATCGCCGAGCGGCGTGAACGCGAGCTGTGGACGGCCGCCGGGGTGGTGCCCGGGGCGCGGATCGCGGACGTGGGGTGCGGACCGGGCGCGCTCTCGGTGCGGCTGGCGGACATCGCCGCCCCCGGCGGCGCCGTATGGGCGGTGGACCGCGACGGTGACGCGCTGGCCGTCGCCGCCGCGCTCGCCGAACGCTCCGGCGTCCCCGTGCACACCTCCACCGGCTCCGCCGACGCCACCGCGCTGGCCGAGGGCACGTTCGACGTGGTGATGCTCCGGCACGTCCTCGCCCACAACGGCGGCCGGGAGCAGGCGATCGTGAACCACCTCGCCGAACTGGCCAGGCCCGGCGGCGTGGTGTATCTCGTCGACATCGACGCGACCGGTTTCCGGCTGCGGGGCGCCCCCGCCGCGTACGACGAGATGAGCGAGCGCTATCAAGAACTGCACCGACGCCGGGGCAACGACCTCGCCGTGGGCACCCGGCTCGACGAACTCCTCACCAAGGCCGGCCTCGAAGTCATCGCCTACGAGGGCCACATCAACGTCATGACACCCCCGCCCGGCATGCGCGGCCCCGCCTGGGCCGCCCGCGACGCCCTGCTCGCCGAAGGCCTTGTCACCCCGGACGACATCGCTCGCTGGGACACGGCGTTCCAACAGGCCGAACAGGTCAGCACCGGCCTCCGTTTCTTCGGCAACACGTACATCGCCCTTGGCCGCCGCTCCTGACACCGGCCCCTGCGAGCCGACATGGCCGACGGCATCCGCAAGAGCTGAGCCGACCGTCGCGCGAGCCGGAACGTCAGTTGACGCCCCGGCCACGCCCAAACCAGTACGGCTCCCGCAGCTTGAACTTCTGGATCTTCCCGGTCGCCGTCCTCGGGATGGCCTCCCGGAACTCCACACTCGTCGGCGCCTTGTACCCCGCCATCCGCTCCTTGCAGTACGCGATGATCTCCGCCTCGCTCACCGCCGCTCCCCCGGCCAGGACGATCAGCGCCTTGATCGTCTCGCCCCACTTGGCGTCCGGCACTCCGATGACCGCGACCTCAGCCACCCCGGGGTGGCTGAAGATCGTGTCCTCCACCTCGATCGACGACACGTTCTCACCGCCGGTGATGATGACGTCCTTCTTCCGGTCCGAGATCGTCAGATGTCCGTCCCCGGCGTCGATGGTCCCGCCGTCGCCCGTGTGGAACCAGCCGTCCTCCAGCACGGCCGCCGTCTCCTCCGGCTTCTCCCAGTAGGCGTCGAGGACCACGTTCGACCGCGCCAACACCTCACCGGATCGGGCCACTTCGAGCTTCACACCGAGCGCCGGCAGCCCCGCTCGCGACAGCTTCCGCGCACGCTCCTCGCCCCGCAGGGCCTCGTCCTCGGGCCGCGCGCGGTTGAACGTAAGGAGCGGAGAGGTCTCCGTCAGGCCGTAGATCTGGGTGAACTCCCAGCCCAGTTCCTCCTCGACCCGCTGGATCATCCGGCTCGGCGGCGGCGCTCCCGCACACACGATCCGAACCCGGTCGCGCCCGGGCATCGGGCCCTCCCAGGCCGCCGCCGCGTCGAGCACCGCGTTCCACACCGCCGGC
This sequence comes from Streptomyces sp. NBC_01314, assembly GCF_041435215.1. NCBI lineage: Bacteria > Bacillati > Actinomycetota > Actinomycetes > Kitasatosporales > Streptomycetaceae > Streptomyces > Streptomyces sp. NBC_01314. Next base: position 1,086,104 of record NZ_CP108394.1, read on the forward strand.
GCGCCGCACATCAACGTCACGCCGTGTTCGTCCACCCGGCGCAGGATCTCGGCCCCGTCGGCCTTGCGCAGCACCACCTGCTTGGCGCCGAGCCCGGCCATCACGAACGGCATCCCCCAGCCGTTGCAGTGGAACATCGGCAACGTGTGCAGGTACACGTCCCGCTCCCATGCCCGGGTGTGCAGACCGAAGGTCAGTCCGTTCACCCAGATGTTGCGGTGCGTGAGCTGAACTCCCTTGGGCCGTGCGGTCGTTCCCGACGTGTAGTTGATCGTCGCGGTGGCGTCCTCGTCCGGGCTCGACCAGCGCCGCGGCTCCACCCCGAAACGCATCAGCTCCGTCTCCGTCTGCTCCCCCAGCGTGAACCGGTGGGCCACCTCGACGCCGGCGACCGTGTCCCGCACCTCGGGATCGACCAGCAGCACCGAGGCGCCACTCTGACGTACCACGTACTCGATCTCCTCCGCCTTCAGACGGAAGTTGACCGGCACACAGATCCGCCCGCTCATCGGCACCGCGAACAGCAGCTCCAGCAGCCGGGCCGAGTTGTGGCTGACCACCGCCACCCGCTCGCCTTCCCCCACCCCCAGCGCGTCCAGCCCCGCCTGCCAGGCCCGCACCCGCTCGCCCAACCGCCCGTACGTCGACGGCGCCACCGGCACCGCGGGCTGATTCGGCTCGTCGATCACGCCTGGACTCTCGGCGAACCCCAGCTCCGCCCTGTCCAGGAAGTCGGCAATCGTCATCGGAACGCGCATCTGTCTCCCACTCCCACCCGGTGCTACCCAGCGGCTCATACGACTGGACCAGGTAACCCCACGACGCACGGACGGTGGTCGAGGCTGACGACGCGGCGTGTCCGGCGGTGACGGAGCGGCGTGTTCGGCGGGCGGTTCGACCGGGCACAGCGGGAGGGGACGCGGCAGCTCGGCCCTGGGAGCCAAGGCCCTCCCCCAGTCGGCAAAGGCCAGCGAAGGCGGGCGCTGACCTGCGGGGTTACCGTTCTTCCTGGACCCGTTCCGCAGCTGTCCGTCGGTGTACGGCGATCAGCAGAAGGCATCGGTGAGGCTTATCCGGGCATTTGTCGGGAACTCGCGGTACGCAGCGGTCGTCGGCGGGGCTCCGGCCCGGCGGGCGATCTCGGGTAACGGATGAGGGAGAAGCCGTGACCGTTCGTGTAGGCGTAGAGGAAGAGTTTCATGTTCTGGACGCGGAGAGCGGGCGGCTGGTACCAGGAGCCGGTGCGGTTCTCGGTCGCCTGCGCAGATCCGAGTTCAAGAACGAGCTGCAGCGGTCGTCGGTGGAGTGGAACAGCCAGGTGCACGCCTCCCTGGAGTCCCTGCACGCCGATCTGTCCGGGGCGCGGCGACGGCTGGACGCGGCCGCCTCCGGGCTGGGGCTGGCCGTCGTCGCGGCCGGGACCGTGCCGTTCGCGCGGGTGACGTCCGGTGACCCCACCCCCGATTTCCGCTACCGGCACATGGTCGACGAGTACCGGCAGGTCGCCGACGAGCATCTGGTGTGCAGCGCGCAGGTCCATGTCGACGTACCCGATCGCGACACGGCCGTGCGCATCATGTGTGCCGTCTCGCCGTGGCTGCCACCGCTGCTGGCGCTGTCCGCCAGCTCACCGTTCTGGCTCGGCGCCGACACGGGATACGCGAGCTGGCGCACGATGCTGTGGCAGCGCTGGCCCACCGCCGGGCCGGTCGGCTGCTTCGCCGGAGCCGCCGAGTACGACGCCGCGGTCGAGGGTCTGATCCGCTCCGGCGTGATCACGGATCCGGGAATGATCTACTACGACATACGGCCGAGCCAGCACCAACGGACGCTGGAACTGCGCATCTGCGACGCCTGTCCCCGCCCCGAGACGGTCGTGCTCATCACCGGGCTGTTCCGCGCCCTGGTCGAGGACGCCCGGAGGCGGCTGCAGGAGCCGGGGCAGGCCTGTGACGGCGAGCACGCATGGCTTCGGTCCGCGGTCTGGCGTGCGGCCCAGGCGGGCCTGGAGGGCGACCTGGTCGACCCGGTCACCCGCCTCGCCGCACCCGCCCCCACCGTCCTGCGCGGCATGCTCCGGCGGCTGCGCCCGACCCTGGAGGCCTTCGGCGACTGGGACACCGTACGCACGCTCACGCAGGAGGCGTTGACCCGGGGCAGCGCGGCCCACCGCCTGCGCGGGGTGGCCAAGGAGGAGGGCCTGCTCGCCTGCGTCGGGACGTTGGTCGCCGAGACCCGTGGCGAGCGCGGGAAGCGCCCCGCCGACAAGGCCGTCCGCCGACCCGTCGCGGTGGCCGATGCCGCCCCGCCCGGGGCCCCGGCACCGTACTCGGTGGGGACCCTCGGCGGCTGAGACCCGGGCGGTCGTGCAGAAAGGCAGGCACCGCCGTTGCCCGCGACAAGATGCCTCGGCGCGGAGAACCTGGACGGAGAGGCCGTCGTCCGCCCCGTGGTGCGGTGCCGCCTGTGATCAAGGAGAGTGGCTCGCATGCCCAGCAGCAAGACCGACACGAATGCGAATCCGAGCGGCTCGTGCTCGCTCACGGCTCCGCCTCCGAGCACGGCCGGCTGTCGCCCTCTGCGAGGGGGTGCGGCCTGATGTGCGGTCTGAGCGGCGAGATCCGTTTCGACGGCGGACGGCCCGACCTGGCGGCCGTGGAGCGCATGACCGACCGCCTCGCCCCCAGGGGACCGGACGGCAGGGGCCTGTGGTCGCAGGGCTCCGTCGCGCTGGGGCACCGCCGGCTGAAGATCATCGATCTGTCCGAGTGCGGGGCCCAGCCGATGACCGACCCCGCGGCGCGGATCGCCGGTGTCTTCAACGGGTGCGTCTACAACTACAAGGAGCTGCGTGAGGAGCTGCGCGGTCTCGGCCACCGCTTCTTCTCCGGCTCCGACACCGAGGTGGTGCTCAAGGCGTACCAGCAGTGGGGAACCGCCTGTGTCGACCGCTTCTACGGCATGTTCGCCTTCGTCATCGTCGAACAGGCCACCGGGCGAGTGGTGCTGGCCCGTGACCGGCTCGGCGTCAAGCCGCTCTACCTGGCCGAGGCGCCAGGGCGACTGCGTTTCGCCTCCTCGCTGCCGGCCCTCCTGGCGGGCGGTGGTATCGACACCTCGCTCGACCCGGTCGCGTTGCACCAGTACATGAGCTGGCACGCCACCGTGGCCGCGCCCCGCACCGTCCTCGCCGGAGTACGCAAGCTGCCCGCGGCCACCGTGCGCGTCCTGGAGCCGGACGGCCGCCACCACGACATCCGTTACTGGCAGCCGCGGTACACCCGTCTGCCCGAGTACGAGCACCTGGGCGCGGACGACTGGCGGGACCTGGTGCTGGACGCGCTGCGCACCGCCGTACGCCGGCGCATGGTCGCCGACGTACCCGTGGGTGTCCTCCTGTCTGGCGGTCTCGACTCCAGCCTGATCGTGGCGCTGCTGGCCGACGAGGGGCAGCGCGATCTCGCGACGTTCAGTGTGGGGTTCGAGTCCGAGGGCGGTGAGGAGGGCGACGAGTTCCGTTACTCCGACCTGGTGGCCCGGCACTTCGGGACGGACCACCACCAGCTGATGGTGCCCTCGGACCGTGTGTCGACGGCGCTGGACGCGGCGATCGAGGCGATGAGCGAGCCGATGGTCAGCCATGACGTGGTGGCCTTCCATCTGCTGTCGGAGCAGGTGGCGAAGGAGGTGAAGGTCGTCCAGAGCGGTCAGGGCGCCGACGAGGTCTTCGCCGGCTACCACTGGTACCCGGACATGGCCGCCGTCCCGAGAGAGCGGGCGCCCGAGGCGTACGCGCAGACGTACTTCGACCGGTCCCACGATGACCTCGCCGGGATTCTGCGGCCCGACATGCTGCCCGATCACGACGTGTCCGACCGCTTCGTACGGGAGCACATGGCCCGCCCGGGCGCCGACACCGCGCTCGACGCGGCGCTGCGGCTCGACGCCGAGGTGATGCTCGTCGACGACCCGGTCAAGCGCGTCGACAACATGACCATGGACTGGGGGCTGGAGGCCCGGGTCCCGTTCCTCGACCACGACCTCGTGGAGCTGGCCGCCGCCTGTCCGCCGGAGCTGAAACTCGCCGACGGCGGCAAGGGGGTCCTCAGGGCCGCCGGCCGCCGGGTCCTGCCCTCGGAGGTCGTGAACCAGCCCAAGGGCTACTTTCCGGTCCCCGCCGTCAAACACATGGCGGGCCCTGTGCTGGGGCGGGTCCGTGAGGCTCTGTCGGCACCCGAGGCCAGGTCACGGGGCGTCTTCCAGGACGCGTACGTGGCCAGACTGCTGTCGGGGCCGGACGAGCACCGAACCAGGCGTGGGGCGAACGCGCTGTGGCAGGTAGCTTTGCTGGAGATATGGCTGCAAACCCACGGGATCAGTTGACCGGGGCGCAGGGGACCCGTCCCCCACGTCCGGCGACGGAGGCCCCGTCGTATCCGCCGACGGGGTCCCCCTCCCACGCCCCCGTCGGCGAGGACGTCGTCGACGGGGTGCCGTGGCGATCCGAGGGCCACGGCACCGCCACCTCCGCGGTGACGGCCGGGGAGGTCGGCGGCCACGCCGGGACGGCCAACACGCGAATGTCGGCCAATACTCCGGTGTCGGCCTTCGCTCCGATGGCAGCCATCGGAGCGATGGCGGCCTCGATGGCCCCGGCGCCGGTCCCACTGCCCGAGACCGCCGGGCCACTGGACACACCGCAGCCGCTGAAATCGCATGGCTGCTGGTATCCGTCGGTGGACCCGAGCGGCAGGCACGTCGCGTTCATCTGCGACCGGGGCGGGGTGCCGCAGTTGTGGACCGGCCCGGTCGGCGGACATGAGATCCATCTGCTGGACTCCGATCCCCACCCCGTCAAAGAGGTGGCCTGGTCGCCCGACGGTCGCTGGATCGCCTACACGACCGCCCCGGGAGGCGGCGAACACACCCGGGTGCTGTGCGTACGCCCCGACGGAACCGGGCGCCGCATCCTCGCCGGTGCCGAGCCCGGCAGCTCCGCGTACCTGGGCTGCTGGCAGCACGACGGGGCGGGCGTCGCCGTCACCGTCGCGGAGCCGGTTCTCGCGCCGAACGAGGCCGAGACGGAGGAGAGGCCCGCTTTCACGGAGCCGGGCCTCGCCGATCCACAGACGTACACCGAGCGGCGTCCGGCGGGCTGGGCCGCCAGGGACGGCCGGGCCGTGCTGCTGGGCGGCCCGCACTACGGCGATGCCGGTCCCGCCGCCCGCGTCCGGGAAGTCCCGGAAGGTGAAGACGACGGGACCGCGCTGGATCCACTACCTGCGGACACGAGCCCGGGCCCGGGCCCGGGCAGGGGCTCAGGCAGGGGCACATCCAGCGCCGGGCCGTCGCAGTCGCCATCGCAGTCGACGTCGCAGTCGCAGTCGCAGTCGCCGGACGGAGCGAGCGCCGAATCCGTCTCCGCAGATGACGAGGTCAGCCGGGACGCGCGAGGCACTGACGCGCATCACGGGAAAACCTCCAGGGACGCCCCGGAGAGAACTGCCGGCGGAGGGCTGGCCGCATACCTCGTCGACCCCTTGGGTGTGGCGGCCCCCGCCCTGCTGGCGGTCGAACGGGGCGCCGCCACGCTGCGCGTGTGCGACATCAGCCGGGACGGACGGCTGGCACTCCTGCGCCGGGGGCCACGCGGCCGCCGCGAAGCGCTCGTCGTGCGTACCACCGATCTGCGGACCACCTTCGCGTTGCCGGTCGCCGACGGTGATCCGTGGATCGGCCGGTTCTCCCCGGACAGCACGACGCTGTGGCTGCGCAGTGACGCGTTCCGCGAGTTCGCCGCGCTGTTCGCCGTCCGCCTCGGTCCCGGTGGGGAGCAGCTGGGGCTGGCCGTCGCCGCGGAGCGCGAGGACTGCGGACTGGAACTGCTGGCCCTCGGCCACGACGGGCGCACCGCGGCCCTGGCCTGGAACGTACGCGGAGCAAGTGAGCTGGAGGTCACCGCCGTCACGTCGGCATCCGGCGGGGACGCCCAGGTGGGTTCGCGGCAGAGGGTGTCGCTGCCGCACGAGGTGGTGACGCGTATCCCGCGGGTCGGCGGCCGGGCGGGACTGGTGCTGGCGCTGTCCGGCTCGCAGCGGCGGCCAGGTGTGTGGTGGTTCTCCGACGGCACCGCGCGTCGGACCGAGTGGTCGTCCCGTGACGAGGACGCCGTCCCGCCCGGCCGTCCGCCCGTGCGTCCCGTACCGCTGCGGCTGGCGGCACGCGACGGACTGCCGCTGAACGGCTGGTACTACCGGGCGCCGGGCCGGGGTCCCGGCGTGCCCGCACCCTGCGTGGTCCATCTGCACGGCGGGCCGGAGGAGCAGGAACGGCCCGTCTTCAACCCGCTCTACCACGAGTTGCTGGGCCGGGGGCTCGATGTCTTCGCTCCCGATGTGCGGGGCTCGTCGGGGCACGGCCGGTCGTTCGTCGACGCCGACCTCGGCACGGGACGGTTCGCCGCGATCGAGGACGTCGCCGACTGCGCGGCCCACGTCGTCGTGGCGGGGCTCGCCGATCCGCGGCGGCTGGCCGTCATGGGCCGCTCGTACGGCGGCTACCTGGTGATGGCCTCCCTCGTGTGGCACCCGGACCTCTTCCGCACCGGTGTCGCGGCCTGCGGCATGTCCGACTTCGCGACCTTCTACGCCGGCACCGAGCCGTGGATCGCGGAATCGGCCGCGCACAAGTACGGGCACCCGGAACACGACCGTGAACTGCTGCACGCGCTGTCCCCGATGACCCGGGTCGACGCACTGCGTGTGCCGCTCCTCGCCGTCCACGGTGAACACGACACCAATGTGCCGCTCGGCGAATCCGAGCAGTTCGTACGCGCGGCCCGCGAGCGCGGTCTGACGGCCGAAGTGCTGATGCTGCGCGACGAGGGCCACGACTTCCTCCGTGCGGACAGCCGGAGAATCTTCCGCCGGACCGCCGCCGACTGGATGCAGCGGCACATCGCCGGGTGACACCGGCCGGGAAGGACGAGCCGCGTCGGCGGTGAGCATGGCCGTCGCCGGTGGAGGGAGTCCTTCATGAGTGAGCCGGGGGATGGCAGGTCCTCGGTGCTCAGGAGCGGTCCGAAGGGCTCAGGCGTCCTCGACGGCGGGGTGACCCCCATCGCGTGATGCGGTGCGGTGGGTGTCGACGCGGGCGAGGAGGGTGAGCAGGGCCGCCACCGTGAGTCCGGCCTCCGCGGGGTGACGGAGCGCCGTGCCCGGCTTGATCTGGTACGTGTTGCCGCGCCCTTCGCGCGTGTGGGACAGGAAGCCGCTCTGTTCCAGATCAGAAATGATCTTCTGGACGGCACGCTCCGTGAGCCTGCAGCGGGCGGCGATGTCACGCACTCGCATGGTCTGATCTTCGGCTATGGCGGCCAGTACCCGCGCATGATTCGTGATGAACGTCCACCCCGCATGGGGTTCTGGTGCTCCAACCATGGAGGAGAGCTTACGCCCACAGGTTCACGCTTATAAATACCTGAATCATAGTTCCTGTATCTCTTGACGTATTTTTACGCGCGGGTGAACCTGGTTCCGGAGAACCCGCCGCGAGTACGCCAGGGGAGAGGGCCATGCGGGAGTCAGCACAGTCGAGGCCGATCAGCGAGGTCGACGGCCGCGCGAGAGTGCCCGGGCCCGCTGATGCGCAACGGCTGCCGTACCTCACGATCCACAGCCACCCCGACGGCGACCGGATGGTCGTCACGGTGTGCGGCAACCTCGAGCTCGGCACACATGAACAGCTGCGGCAGTCCCTGCTCGCGGCCCTCGCCCACTCCCATCGCGGCATCGACCTGGACCTCAGCAGCGTCGACTTCTGCGGCTGCTCCGGACTCAACGCCCTGCTGAGCATCCGCCGGCAGGCCCTGGACCATACCAAGACGGCCGTCATCCGCGACCTCAGCCCGGCGGCCGAGCGCATCCTCACCCTCACCGACACCCTGTCGCTGTTCACCGAGCACGACACCTCGGGCAGGGAAGACGACGCGGCTGACGCCGAGCCACCCCCGTCGCAGCCGGCCGATCCCGAGCCCGATCCGCATGTCGAGGTCGCGCAGTTGCGGCGGGCCATGCAGACCCGGGACACCATCGACCTCGCACGCGGCATCATCATGGCCGCCTTCGGACTCACCCCCGAGGAAGCGTGGGACGCCCTGGTCATGACGTCCCAGAACACCAACACCAAACTGCACCGAATAGCTCAGCGGCTGGTGGACTCCGTGACGGGCGACCCCTTGCCCGCACCCACGAAGAAGCAGCTGACCACCGCCGTAGCGCGCGTCACCGCCGTACGCGACGCGCGTGTCGGTACGCACCGTCCACTCCACGGAAGGAGGGGTGCGCCATGACCACTCATGATCCCAACCCGCGGCGAATCCCGGGAGCCGCACCGAGCGGCGGTATGGCACCCGGTGAGACCCCACCTGGCGAAGGCGGCACCTCTGGCATCTCGCATCCGGAGCCGCCCGAGCTGCGCAAGGGGTGGGGACCGATGCCGATCGTCCTGATCATGATCGTGGCGGCGTTGATCGCGATCGGGCTCATCGGCATGGCGGTGACCCTGATCGTTTGACGCTTCCCGCGCTTCCCGCGCTCCCGTTGCGCACCGGCGCGTCGAGCCTGCCGAGCGACTCCGCCAGTCGGCTGGTCGGTCGGTCAGCCTGGCCGGCCGGTCGGCCGATGGCATCGGCGGTCATGCGGGCAAGCACGGGTGCGAGCACTGCTACGAGCCGGTGGCACCCGCGTTCGGCTGCCGGTACGGCCGCACGGCCCGTCGCGCGATGGCGAAACGGTGTGTCTCCGACGGGCCGTCGTAGATCCGGAAGGGTCGCACCTCTCTGAGCAGACGGGCCAGCGGGGCGTCGGCGGCCGAGATGCCGAGCGCTCCGCAGATCTGCACCGCCCGGTCGACCACGCGGTTCACGGCCTCCGCCACGAAGGTCTTGGACACCGAGGTGAGTTGCGCGGCCGCGGCGGAGCCTGTGTCCAGCTCCCAGGCGGTGCGCAGGATCAGGGCGCGGCTCGCCTCGATGTCGATCTCGGAGTCGGCCAGCATCTGCTGCACCATGCCGAGGTCCCCCAGGACGGAGCCGAACGCCATGCGGCTGCCCGCCCGTTCCAGTGCGACGTCCTGGGCACGCCGCGCGGCTCCCAGCCAGCGCATGCAGTGCGTCATCCGGGCGGGGCCGAGCCGGACCTGGGCGCCCGCGAAGCCCTGGCCGACCGCGCCGAGCACCTGGTCGTCGTCCACCACGCACTCGTCGAAGACGATCTCGCTGTGCCCGGCGAAGAGCCCTTCGTCCAGGGTCTCGATGTCCCGGACGATGCTCATGCCGGGAGTCCCGGCGTCGACCAGGAACATGGTGGCGCCGCCCGGGTCGCCGGGGCTGCCGGAGGTGCGGGCCATGACGATGGCGAAGCCGGCGCCGCGGGCCCCGCTGATGAACCACTTGCGCCCGTCGATGCGCCACCCGCCGGGAACCCGGGTCGCGGTGGTCCGCAGGGAGCGGGGGTCGGCGCCGGCTCCCGGGGCCGGTTCGGTCATGGCGAAGCAGGACCGAACCTCGCCGGCGGCGAGCGGGCGCAGATAGCGCTCCTTCTGGTCCTCGGTGGCCACCTTCTCCAGCAGGTGCATGTTGCCCTCGTCCGGGGCCGCGCAGTTCAACGCCAGGGGGCCCAGCAGCGAGTAGCCCGCCGCTTCGAAGACCAGCGCCTGCCCGCGCAGGTCGAGTCCGTGGCCGCCCCACCGGGTCGGCACGTGCGGAGCGAACACACCCGCCTCACGGGCGCCTTTCTGCAGTGTCTCCCGCAGGTCCTCGGGAGCGTGGTGGACGGACCCGCCGCACGCGCGCTCGGCCGGGATGACCAGGTCGCGTACGAACGTGGAAGTGGATGCGGCAAGTTGGGCGACAGCCGGATCTACGTCGAACTGGATGGGCACGGGGCCTCCCGCCGAGGGGCGGACGGGCATCGGGTTCCCGCCGCGTTCTAGAAACTGTATAGCGTCTTCAGTATCTTGCCGTGAGAAGCCCGGCGACGGGAAGACGACAGAAGAGACGTCCTATGAGTAATTCCGTGTGTCCCGAGCCGGTCCGGGTCGTCCGCCACCCCGACGGAGTCGTCGAAGTGCGGCTGGACGATCCGGGGCGCGGCAACGCCCTGGATCTGGCGACGGCCGAGGCGCTGCGGGACACCACGGCCCGGGTGGCCGCGGACCCCGGCGGCGCGGTCCTGCTGCGGGCGACGGGCGGGACCTTCTGTGTGGGCGGTGACCTGCGCGCCTTCGCCGGCCTCGGCGAAGGGACGGGTGCCTACGTGCATGCCGTGGCGACCGCTGCGCACGCCGCGATACAGACGCTGCACGAACTGCCGGTGCCGGTGGTCACCGCCGTGCGCGGCGCCGCCGCAGGTGGCGGGGTCGGTCTCGCCCTCGTGGGCGACATCGTCCTGGCGGCCCGGTCCGCACGGTTCCGGCTGGCGTACACGGACGTCGGGCTCACCCCGGACTGCGGAGCGTCCTGGTTCCTGCCGCGCCTGGTCGGCCCCCGGCTGGCGGCGGACCTGATCCTCACCAACCGGGTCCTGACCGGGGACGACGCCGAACGGTGGGGTCTGGTCTCCCGCTCCGTCGACGACGAGGAGCTGGACGCGTCGGCACACCGGACCGCCGCCGGGCTGGCCGCCGGCGCCGGTGACGCCCTGCGCGCCGCGAAGGGCCTGCTGCGCGGCAGCGGCGGGTCCGCACTGGGCTCCCACCTCGCCGAGGAGGCGCGGCAGATCGCCGCCCTGGCGGACGGGCCGGAGGCACAGGAACGCATGGCGTCGTTCCTCGCCGCCCGGGGCCGCGCCCGGACGGGCGACAGCCCGCTCCGGCTCGGGGAACCGGAAAGTGTTTCTTGAATCCCTCTTCACTAACAGGCCCGCCGGAGCGTAACCTCCGGGCAACACAGAACCGAGGAACCGGTCACCACAGAACCGGGGAAAAGGTGTGGCGATGCAAGCTGGTGCCGTGGACCTTCCGGACGCTCCCGACGAGGCGCTCACCGAGGCCGTCGTCGACCTCGTTCTGCGGGGCATGTGGCGCGCCAGGCCCGAATCGGAGCACCTCCCCTTGGTCGAGGCCGGGCTGGCGATGGTGAAGGGTCCGCTCGTGCTGCCGACCGAGCGGGCCAAGGCCACCGCCGCACGGATCCTCCGGATCCCGCCGGGCTCGGCGCGGGAGAAGCAGATCACCACGGCGTACGAGGCCTTCCTGCCGGTCAACCGGAAGATTCGTGAGGTGTGCACGGCATGGCAGTGCCGCCCCGACGGCACCGCCAACGACCACTCCGACACCGTCTACGACGCCGGGGTGCGCGAGTCGCTGGAGGACGTGCACGAGGCCATCCAGCCCGTCCTGCGCAGGCTGGAGCAGGCACTCGAAGGCAGCGCGCGGTATCTGACCGACCTGGACGAAGCCCTCGACCGCTTCGACGACGGCGAGGTGAAGTGGCTGGCCTCGCCGCTGTGCGACTCGTACCACACCGTGTGGATGCGGCTGCACCAGGAGTTGCTGCTCGTGCTGGGGATCAGCCGAGCCGAGGACGAGGTCCGCGAAGAAGAGCTGGTCACCAGGGGCCGGAGTTGAGCGTCACCGACCGCGAGCCGGGCCCCCTCGCACCGTCCCAGGCCCCCTTCGCTCAGTCCGAGGCCCCGCACGCACCGTCCGAGGTTCCCCTCGCACAGTCCGAAGCCGCCCTCTCACCGTCCGAGGTTCCCGGCCGCGTCCTGGTGCCCTACGGGCAGGGTCGCATCCGGGGGCTCGACGCCGAAGAGCTGGGTGCTCACGGCGCGGCGATGGACCGGCTGGTGGCCCTCGGGCTGCCCGTCGTCCCGGGGCTCACCGTGCCGGCCGGCGCCGCCGCGTCATTGCGTGAACCCGGCACCGCCCGAGCCGCCGTCGACCTGATCGAACAGCTGTCGGGGCGACGGATCGGCGACACGGCCCGCCCGTTGCTGCTGCGCCTGTCGGCGAGCGCCCCGACCGAGATCGCCGGACTGCCGCCCGACCTCGCCTGTCTCGGTGTCACCTCTGCGGGAGCCGACAGTCTGTGCGCCGTCATCGGGCGCGCGGACGCGCTGTACGAGGTGTGGGCCGCCACCGTGCGAATGATCGCCGAGCACGCCCTCGACGTACCCGGCGCGGTGCTCGACGACGCCCTCCTCGACACTCCCGAGCCGCGGGCACGGGTCGACGCACTGCTGTCCCTGGTCGCGCGGCACGGCTCACAGCCCTTCCCCGACGATCCGGCCCAGCAGCTCGCCCTGGCCGCCCGTGCCCTTCTCGTACGGTGGGACTCACCGCGAGCGAGGAGATCCCGTAAGGCACAGCGGCTCCCCGCCGATCTCGGTGTCGCCCTGCACGTACAGGCACTGCGCATCGGCCCGGCGGACCGTTCGGGCTACGGCACGGCGGTCAGCCGCCATCCCGGGACGGGCCGTCTCTCCCCCCAGGGCTCGTTCTTCCGGGGGGTGCGGCGCAGCGCCCCACCACCGCACACCGGTGAACCGCTGGACCGCCTCACGGGCGGAACGGCTCTGCTGGAGCACTCCCTGCTCACCCTCGAACGTCATCTGCGCGCGCCCGTCTCCGTCGACTTCGAGGTGCGCGACGACGAGATCTCCCTGCTCGCCGCCTCCGCGCAGCAACGGCCGCCGCTGCGAGCCTCGGTGTGCCTCGCCGCCGACCTGGCCCAGGACGGCGCACTCGGCCACGAGGAGGCCGTACTGCGGATCGGCCCCGCGCAGGTGCAGGAACTGCTGCACCCCCAGCTCCGGCTGACCGGCGGCGAGGACCTTCTGGTGAAGGGGCTGCCCGCCTCCCCCGGCGCGGCGACCGGTGTGGTCGTGCTGTCCAGTGAGCGGGCCCTCGAACTGGGCGCGGACGGCACCCCCGTCGTGCTCGTGGCCCAGGAGACGACCCCGGCGGACGTGCCGGGAATGCTGGCCTCCGCCGCCGTACTGACCGGCAGTGGCGGTATCGCCTCGCACGCCGCCGTGGTGGCGCGGGGCGCGGGCAAACCCGCGGTGTGCGGCGCCGAGGGGCTGCGCCTGGACCGGGCAGCCGGAACGGTGCGGATCGGGGAGCGGCTGCTGCGCGAGGGCGACCCCGTCTCGCTGGACGGCCGCACCGGCGCCGTCTACGCGGGGACGCTGAACGTCAGTGTGGCCGGACCGCCGCCCGAACTGTCCACCCTGCTCGCCTGGGCGGACGACATGCGCCGACTGGGTGTGCGGGCCAACGCCGACACCGCCGCCGAGGTCGACACCGCCCTCGCCCTGGGCGCGGAGGGTGTCGGGCTGTGCCGTACGGAGCACCAGTTCCTCGGCGGCCGGCTGCCGCTGATCCGCCGGGTGATCCTGGCCGCCGACCCGGCCGCCCGCGACGAGGCGCTGGTGGCGCTGGAACACGCTCAGCACGAGGATTTCAGGGCTCTGCTGGCCGCGGTCGGGAACCGCCCGGTGACCGTGCGCCTGCTGGACGCCCCGCTGCACGAGTTCCTGCCGGCCCCCGGCCATGCCCGGGACTCGGCCGAGGAGCAGCGGGCCGCCGCACTGCGTGAGGCGAACCCGATGCTCGGGCTGCGCGGGGTCCGGCTGGCGCTGCTGCACGAGAGGCTCTACCCGGCGCAGGCCGAGGCGCTCTTCGCCGCCTGGGCGGACGTCGCCGCCACCGGGGTCCGCCCCGAGCTGGAGGTGATGATCCCGCTCGTCAGCCTGCCCGAGGAGCTAGCCGCCGCGGCCGCGTACGTGCGCGGCGCAGCCGAGGCGGTCGCCGCCCGCACCGGTGTGGAGGTTCCGTACCGGCTCGGCACGATGATCGAGACCCCGAGGGCCGCGCTGCTGGCCGGTGAACTCGCCGAACACGCCGAGTTCTTCTCCTTCGGCACCAACGACCTCACCCAGCTGACCTACGGATTCTCCCGGGACGACGTCGAGCGCCAGGTGCTCGCCACCTATCAGGAGCGTGGCCTCCTGACGGCCAGCCCCTTCGCGCGACTCGACCCGCACGGGGTGGGCGCCCTCATCGCCCTGGCCGCCGAGCGGGCACGGAGCGTGCGGCCCGGTATCAAGCTGGGCGTGTGCGGGGAGCACGGCGGGGATCCGGAGTCGATCGCGCTCTGCGACGACCTCGGCCTCGACTACGTCTCCTGTTCCGCGCACCGCGTGCCGGTGGCCCGGATGGCGGCCGCGCACAGTGCCCGGCGCGTGCGGCATGACGAGAGCGGCAGCGGGAGCGCACGATGACGAGCACCGTGACGGGCGGCCCGGCCCTGTCGGACGCCGAACTGGACGACCTGCGCGAGACCGTACGGTCGGTGTGCGCGGACGCCGGAGGCACCACGGCGGTGCGTCGGCTGCCCGAGCACTCCCCCGGCATCGACGCCGCGTTGTGGGACACCCTCGGCCGGCAGGTAGGCCTCGCGGCCCTCGGGCTGCCCGAGCCGGCCGGAGGCATCGGCGGTCTCGCCGAGATCGCCGTGGTCTGCGAGGAGCTGGGCAGGACGCTGGCACCGGTGCCGCTGCTGTCCTCCACCGTGCTGGCCGGGCAGGTGCTCGCCGGTTGCGGAACGGCCGACAAGGCGCTGGCCGAGCTGGCCGAGGGCACGGTCCACGCCCTGGCGGTGGCGGCGCCCGACGGGACCTGGCGGCCCGACGCCGTGCCGGTCGCCGTCTCCTGGCAGGGCGGAGTCCCGGTCCTCGACGGCACCGCGCCGTTCGTCCTCGACGGCGCCGATGCCGAGGCGCTGGTGGTGGCCGCCGACGGGGCCGACGGCGTGGATCTCTTCCTCGTCGACCCGCGCGGACCGGGAGTCACCGTGCGCCGGGTCCCCACCCTGGACCTCAGCCGGGGCCAGGCGGTGGTCACCCTCTCCGGCGCCCGGGTCCGGACGCTGACCGCCGGGGGCGAGGGGGAGGATGTCGTCTCCCGGGCCCTGGACGTGGCCCTGGTCGCCCTGGCCGCCGAGCAACTCGGCGGCGCGCAGGCGGCGTTGGACATGACGGTGGCCCATGTGCGGGAGCGTACCCAGTTCGGCAGGGCGATCGGCGGATTCCAGGCGGTCAAGCACACCTGCGCCGACATGCTGCTGCGGGTCGAGGGCGCACGGTCGGCGGTGACACGCGCCGTCCGGGTGGCCTCCTCTCCCGAAGCACTGGCCGAAGCCGCGGCGGTGGCCCAGGCGTGGTGCTGTGACGCCTTCGTGTCCGTCGCCGCCGAGTGCGTGCAGTTGCACGGCGGCATGGGCTTCACCTGGGAGCACGACGCACATCTGTACTTCCGGCGGGCCCAGTCCGACGCCGTCCTGCTGGGCGGCGCCGAGCACCACCGGGAACGGCTGGCCGGGCTGCTGAGCTGGTGACGTGGAAGGCGGAACCGGTATGACCACCCGACTCATCGACGACTCGCTGTTCGACAATGCCGCCGACGGGGCCTCACTGCGCCTCGCGGGCGCGCGCTGCGCCGGCTGCGGCACCGTCGTCTTCCCCCGACAGGACTCGTGCCCGAGATGCTCGGAGGGACCCATGTCCGCTCACGTGCTGCCGGTCAGCGGGCGGGTGTGGTCGTGGACGCTCCAGGCGTTCCCGCCCAAGCCGCCCTACCGGCCGCCGACCGGCGCCCACCGGCCCTACCACGTGGGCTATGTGGACCTCGGCGAGGTGCTGGTCGAGGCACGGCTGGCGGTCCCCCGCGCCCGGATACGGATCGGACTCCCGGTCCGGCTCACCACCGTGCCCGCGTATCACGACGACGACGGCACCGAGGTCCTGACCTTCGCGTTCCGCCCGGAGGAGGAAGAAGAGCGATGAGCCGGACCCAGGACGTCTACGTCGTCGGATGCGGCATGCATCGCTTCGGCCGCGACAAAAGCGTCACCGGGATGGACATGGCCGAGCGGGCGGTACGCGAGGCGCTGGCCGATGCCGGGGTCTCCTGGAAGGACATCGGTTTCGCGGCCGGCGGCTCCGACGTGTCCGGCAAGCCCGACACACTGGTGGGACGCCTGGGCCTGACCGGTGTGCCGTTCGTCAACGCGCAGAACGGCTGCGCCACCGGCGCCTCCACCGTGCTCGCGGTGGCCAACGCGCTGCGCGCGGGCGAGGCCTCCCTGGGACTGGCGGTGGGGTTCGACAAGCACGAGCGGGGCGCGTTCCACGTCTCCGCGGCCCGCTACGGCCTGGGCGACTGGTACGCCGAGACCGGCATGATGCTCACGACCCAGTTCTTCGCGCTGAAGACCCAGCGGTACCTGTATGAGCACGGGGTCTCGGAGCGGGCACTGGCGATGGTCGCCGCGCGGGCCTTCCGCAACGGCTCCCACCACCCCCTGGCCTGGCGGCGCAAGCCGCTGACGGAGCAGGAGATCCTCGACTCCGCCGAGGTCAGTCCCCCGCTCACCCAGTACATGTTCTGTTCGCCCGGACAGGGCGCGGCGGCCGTGGTGCTGGCGCTCGGTGACCGTGCGTTCGACCTGTGCGAACGACCGGTCAAACTGGCGTCGTTGGCTTTCCGGACCCGGCGGTTCGGTTCGTTCGAGGTGTTCTCGCCCTGGCTGCCGCCCGGACCGCACCACAGCCCGAGCATCGACGCCGCGGAGGCGGCCTTCCGTACGGCGGGGGTGCGGCCCGCCGACGTACAGGTCGCCCAGTTGCAGGACACCGACAGCGGCTCGGAGCTGATCCACCTGGCGGAGACCGGGCTGTGCGGCCACGGCGAGCAGGAGGAACTGCTGGCGGCCGGCGCCACCGATCCCACGGGCCGGATACCGGTCAACACCGACGGCGGCTGTCTGGCCGGCGGGGAACCGGTGGGCGCCTCCGGGCTGCGCCAGTTCCACGAGGTCGTACGGCAGTTGCAGGGCCGGGCGCCGGGTGTGCAGGTACCGGGGACTCCCCGGGTGGGCTTCACCCATGTGTACGGGGCGCCCGGGATCAGCGCGTGCTCGGTCCTGACGGTATGAGAGGCGAGGGGCGGGCCATGCGGCACGGTGACAGAACCGCGCTGGTGACGGGCGGGGCGAGCGGAATCGGCCTGGAGATCGGCCGACAGCTCGCGGACCGGGGCCTGAGGGTCCTGGTCGGGGCGCGAAAGCGGGAGGCCGCCGAGGAGGCGTGCCGCACCATCGGCCCGGCGGCACTGCCGCTCACCCTGGACGTGACCTCCGCGACGAGTGTCGACGAAGCGGTCCGTGAGGCACGGGATCTGACCGGCGGGGTCGACATCCTGGTAAACAACGCGGGGGTGTCCCTGGACGGGGAACTGCGGCCCCCGTACCTCGACGAGGAGATCCTGCGCGCGACCCTGGACACGAACCTCACCGGCGCCTGGCGCGTGGCGGAGGCTGTCGTACCTGGCATGGTGGAAGCCGGATACGGCCGGGTCGTGAACGTCACCAGCTCGTACGGTTCGCTGTCGCTGATGGATTCCGGGCGGCGCCCTGCCTACCGGATCTCCAAGGCTGCGCTCAACGCGCTCACCCGGATGCTCGCGGCCGAACTGGCCGGCACAGGCGTCCTGGTCAACGCCGCCGACCCCGGCTGGACCCGCAGCGGTATGGGCGGCCCGTCCGCCCCGCGCGGGCCGGAGGAGGGTGCGGACACCCCGGTCTGGCTGGCGACCCTGCCCGAGGGCGACGGGACGACGGGCGGGCTGTTCGCCGACCGCAGGCCACTGCCCTGGTGAATCGTCTCAGGTGCGTGACGTGGCCGGCTTCTTCGGCTGCGCGGGCTGCGTCTGCTCCTGCTCGGTGGCGACGATGCGCAGGGCCAGCTCCCTGACCGCCTCCAGCACGGACTGGGAGGGCAGCTGGGACAGCGGTCCTCCCTCCGCCCGCAGCGCGGTGACCAGCATGGTCGTACTGATCAGCGTGCGGACCGCGAGCGCCTGTGCCGCGTGCCGGGCCTTCGCCGCCCGGGGGCTGCGCGTGGTGCCCTCGGGCAGATAGTCGTAGCCACGCTGGATGTGCCGCTGCTCGAACTCGTCCCGCAGCACCTTGACGCTGCCGTTGGCGGAGGCCACCTGGACCTGGTAGAGCCGAGCCTCGTCCGGGTTCTGTTCCACCCACTCCCACACGGCGTCGATGACGCGGACCAGGCCCTCCGCGTCACCCGGCTCGGACTCCGGCCGGGCCGCCTCCACGACCGCGTTGAGCTGGTCGAAGACCCGGCGCATGGCGAGTTCGAGCAGTTCCTCCTTGCCGTCGAAGTGGTAGTAGACGGCGGTGGGGACCACCTGGGCCTCGTCGGCGATGTCCTGGATGCTGGTCTCCGCGAAGCCGCTGCGGCCGAACACCCGCACGGCGGCGGTGATGATGTGCAGCCGCCGCGAGGGGCGGTGGGCGGGCTGCTTGCCGTTCTTCGTGGTGGCCATCATGCTCCCTGCCGACTGGCGTGAACCCCGTTCCGTGGGCCCTGCGTACTGATCAGTGTATCCAGTAACTCCGACGCTTGATCCGCACAATTCCCGCCGCATGTTGGCCTCCGGGCCACCGAGGTCCCGGCATACTTGACAGTATGACGACATCCGGAACCCGCGCCGCTCACCGCCCCTCGCGCAAGCAGTGGGTGATCGAGGCGGCCACGGAGTTGTTCGCCACCCAGCCGCCGGACGAGGTGACGGTGGCCGACATCGCCGCTCGTGCCGAGATGACGTCGGCGGCGGTCTACTACCACTTCTCCTCCAAGGACCAGGTCCTGGCGGAGGCCATGCGGGCGTTCGCCGCCGCGCTGCGCGAGCAGTTGCAGGCGATCACGGAGCGCCACGAGCCCGGCTCGGACATCGGAGCGTCCGTCACCGCGCTGCTGTCCTGGATGGGCGAGCACCGGTCCGCCGCCACGGTGTTCTTCGTGTCGTCGGCCGGGATGAGCCAGGACGCGGAGGCGTTGCGCCAGCAGAGCCGTACGGAGTTGCTGGAGGAGCTGGTGCGGTTGATCCGTAGAGCCCGCGGGGCGGTCTCCGACGCCGAGGCGGCGGTGGTCGGCCTGGGCCTGCTGGCGCTGCTGGAGACCGCGGCGATCTCGCAGGTCCGGGGCGACGACGTCTACCGGTCGCTGGGGCACCGCTCCTTCGTCCGCGAGGTCGGCGATCTCGCGGAGCGGATCGCCGACCCGGCCACCCGGGCCTCGTAGACGTCGTAGGTCACAGTCGTAGGTCACATGGGGCGCCCGGTTCACACCAGCAGGCGGAGGGGTTTGCTCAGCAGCTCACCGACCGTGCGCAGATATTCGGCGGCGGGCGCACCGTCGACGGCACGGTGGTCGAAGGTGAGGCTCAGGGTGAGCACCCGCGTCCGCAGCGGCCGGTCGTCCACCCACTCGACACCGTCCCTGAGCCTGCCCACCCCGAGGATCGCGACATTGCCGGGGTTGACCACAGGGGTGAAGAAGTCGACGCCGTATCCGCCGAGCGAGGTGACGGTGAAGGTGGCCCCTTCCAGCTGGGTGGGAGAGATCCGCCCCTCGCGCGCGGCCTCGGCCAGGGCCCTCGACCGGCGGGCGATCTCGGGCAGCGGCAGCGCCACCGCGTCCTCGATCACGGGGACCATGAGGCCGCCCGGAACGGCCACCGCGAAGCCCAGGTGGATGCCTTCGAGCAGATGGACGCCGTCCTCGCGCACCGTCGCGTTGAGCAGGGGGTGCGCACGCAGGGCCAGGGCAGCGGCCTTCATGAGGAAGTCGTTGAGAGTGGGCACCGGCAGTTCGCTGTCGGCCCACTCCTTTTTGAGCCGGTCCCGCAGGGACACCACGGCGTCCATCCGCACCTCGTAGCCGTGCGTCAGTTGGGCCATCTCCTGCAGGCTGGCGTGCATCCTGCGGGCGATGGTGCCGCGCATCCCGGTGAGCGGGAGGACGTCGCCGGGCTGAGGAGCCGCCGCGTCACGGCGAACAGGCGCCGGGGTGACGGCGTCGAGGTCATGCCTGCGGATGCGGCCTCCGGGCCCGGTGCCGTTGATGCCGGAGAGGTCGATGCCCCGTTCCTTCGCCAGCTTGCGGACCAGCGGCGAGGTACCGATGCCGGTGTCGCCCGGCGGGACCGGTGCGGCGAGGTCGCCGGGGAGAGCCGCGAGGAACTCCTCCACGTCCTCGGAGACGATCCGGCCACCCGGCCCGGTGCCTCGTACGGCGGTGAGGTCGACATCGCCGGCCACGGCGACGCGCCGGGCGTTCGGCGAGGCCGGCAGGCGGCCACCGTTGCCGTTGACGGAGGGCGCCGCGAAAGCAGCGCCGGTGTCGGGGCCCGCACCGATGCGGGTGAGGGCCGACGGGGCGCCCGTACCCGCACCGCCGCCGGGGCCAGGCACGGCAGCCGCGCCCGCACCACCGGCGGCGGGCCGCGCGCCGAGCCCCGCAAGGCCGGCGTCCAGGCCGGGCACAGCAGACCCGCCCCCACCACCGCCGCCCAGACCAGGCGCGCCAGGCGCACCCGCACCACCGCCGGCGGGCAGCGCGCCCAGGCCCGCAGGGTCGCCGTCCAGGGCGGATCCGGCGGACGTGTCCGTGCCGGCCCCTGTTCCGGTCGGTGTCGGCGCGCCCGCCGCCCCCGGAGGTTGCTCGCCCTCGGCCAGCAGCCAGCCGATGAGCGCCCCGGCCGGCACGGTGGCTCCCGCCGGGACCACCGGGTGGAACAGTCCCCCGGCCTCCGCCTCGACGTCCACGTCGACCTTGTCGGTGGCCAGCCGCAGGAGTGCGTCGCCCTCCGCGACGGCCGCGCCGGTGGGCACCAGCCATTCGTCGATCGTGCCTTCCTGCATGGTCAGGCCGATCTTCGGCAGCAGAATCTCGACCGCCACGTCGGTCACGACCTTTCGAGGAGACGCCGGCAGCCCTGGGCGATGCGGGCGCGATCGGGCACGTACGCCTTCTCCAGGACGGGAGAGAAGGGCACCGGGGAGAAGGGGGCGCCGATCCGCAGGACCGGCGCGTCGAGGTAGTCGAAGACGACGTCCTGGATCTGGGCGGCGATCTCCGCTCCGAGCCCGCCGAAGGTGACGGCCTCGTGCACCACGAGCACCCGGTTGGTGCGACGGACGGAGGCGAACATCGTCTCGGTGTCCAGGGGCTGCACGGTGCGGGGGTCGATCACCTCGATCTCCACGCCCTCGGCGGCGAGTTCCTCCGCCGCCGCGAGTGCCTCCCCCACCATGCGGCCGAGGGCGATGACGGTGACGTCGGAGCCGTGCCGCGCGGTGTGCGCCTGGCCCAGCGGGATGCCGTAGATCTCCTCGGGCACCTCACTGGTGCTGCCGAGCAGGACCTTGTTGAGCATGACGACGACCGGGTTGTTGTCCCGGATGGCCGAGACGGTCAGGCCCTTGGCGGTGTACGCGTCGCTCGGCATCACCACCTTGAGGCCTGGCACATGGGCCAGCCAGGCCTCCAGGCTCTGACTGTGCTGCGCCGCGGCGCCGAGGCCCGCGCCGGAGGCGGTGGTGATGGTCAGCGGCACGGACAACCCGCCGCCGAACATGTACTTCATCTTCGCCGCCTGGTTGACGATCTGGTCGAGGCAGACACCGATGAAGTCCATGAACATCAGGTCGACGACGGGTCGCAGGCCCCGGGCGGCGGCTCCCACCCCCAGGCCGACCAGGGCGGCCTCGGAGATCGGGGTGTCGATCATGCGGCGGGGCCCGAACTCGTCGAGCAGGTTGTCGAACATACGGAACACGCCGCCGTATCCGGCGACGTCCTCGCCGGCGACGAAGACGTTCTCGTCCTCGCGCATGGCCTGCGCGAGACCCTCGTTGAAGGCCTTGACGTAACTGAGTCTGCGCGCGGCGGGCACGGAGGCGACGGCGGGTGCTTCGGTGGTGGTGGTCATGGCGGTCATCCCGAGTAGACGTTGAGCAGCAGGTCGGCCGGGTCGGGCAGCGGGCTCGACTCGGCGTACGCGATGGCCTCGGCGATCTCGTCGCGCGTGCGCTGCCATACGTCGTCCAGCTCCGCACGGGTCGCGGTGCCGTCGGCGACCGCCCGGGCCTCGATCAGGTCGATGGGGTCGCGGGTCTTCCACTCGGCGACCTCCTCGTCCGAGCGGTAGGGGTGCCGCAGGCCCTTGACGCCCTGGTGGTCGAAGAAGCGGTAGGTCTTGGCCTCGATCATCATCGGACCCTCGCCGCGCCGGGCCCGTTCGACGGCTTCGGTGGCGGCGCGGTGGACGGCGACCGCGTCCATGCCGTCGACGATGACGCTGGGCATGCCGTAGGCGGCGGCCCGGTCGGCGACGTCGGTGATCAGCATGTGCGCGGACTGCGGGGTGAACTCGGCGTAGCCGTTGTTCTCGCAGACGAAGACCACGGGCAGGCCGAGGATCGCGGCCATGTTGGCGCCCTCGTGCCAGGCGCCGATGTTGGTGGCGCCGTCGCCGAAGAAGGTCACGGCGACGCTGTCCTCACCCTTGTAGCGGGCGGCGAAGGCCGCGCCCACGGCGATCGGGACGCCGGCCCCGACGATGCCGTTGGCGCCGAGCATGCCGCGGGTGAGGTCGTTGATGTGCATGCTGCCGCCGCGGCCGAGGCAGGCGCCGGTGACCCGGCCGTACAGCTCGGAGTACATCGCGCGGAAGCCGACGCCCTTGGCGACGGCGTGCCCGTGGCCGCGGTGGGTGGAGGTGATCTGGTCGTCGTCGCGCAGGGCGGTCATCACTCCGGCGGCCACGGCTTCCTGGCCGACATAGAGGTGCAGGAAGCCGGGCAGTTTGCCCGCCTCCATGAGTTTGCCCGCCTCGGTCTCGAACAGCCGGATGCGCACCATGCGCTCGTGCAGATCCTTGATGACCGGCGGGCTGACCTGCGGGCTGACCGGCGGGCTGACCTGCGGGGATTTCTTCGACGCCGTCGACGCTCGTTGAGCCATCGTCCGCCTCTTCGTCCGAGGGAGGTTGCCAAGCAAACGGACTTACTTGTGCTGGTCTACAGTAACCAGCACGGGGCACCTTACTGAACAGCGTCTCTAATTACTATGCCCCGGAGTCGGGTTGCCGCCGCGCGCGTCCACCAACTCCACGGCATTGCCCTCCGGATCCGACCAGAAGCTGATCCGCCGGCCGCGCGCGAGGACGACGACCGGGTCCGACAGAGGCCGGGCACCCGCGGTCGGCAGCACCTCCACCACCGGGTCCAAGTCGTCCACGTGGAAGGTGAGATACGACAGCCCCGAACGCTCGGTCGACAAGGGCGTCACCCCCACCGACACCGCGCCCGACCGGGGAAGGATCAACTTGACGCACCCCCCGGAGGGCACCCGCAGCCAGACGACCACGAGCTCGCCGCCGAGCCCGGCAGGGCCACCGACCGACTCCGGTATGCGCGAGCGGCGCTCGACACGACACCCGATGACGTCGCAGTAGAAGCGCTCCATCAGCTCCAGATCCCGCACCACCACACCCACCTCGAACGGCCGGGTCACGACCATCACACCCACCCCCACGGGACACCGAGCGCCGACTTCGACACTTTCTATTGACAGAGCACACTAAGTCCTGTTGTCGTTTCGGACACAACCCAGCTGTCGCATTCAGAAGCCGGTCACCGGCTCGCGGCTGGGAGGATTGTGAGGACATCGTGGTCCAGACCAGTTCGCCGGAGATTCGGGAAGCAGGCGCCGAGCGCGGGTCGCCGGTCTCGGCGTCCTCCGCCCCGTCCGCCCCCTCGACCCCCGAATACTCGTCGTGGATCAGTCAGGACCGATCCACCGACGCGGCATCCGAGACGATGCGGCGGGAGGCGGCGGAACTCGTCGAGCGGGTGATGGCGCACTACCGCGACAACACCACGCACCAGGCGGACGGCCAGTGGACGGAACCCGTGGCCAACTACCTCGACGCCGACCGCTGGCAGCGCGAGACGGACGCCGTCCACCGGAGCGTCCCGTTGCCGCTCGCCATGTCCTGCGAGCTGCCCGGGCCGAACACCTACAAGGCGATCGACGTGCTCGGCATCCCCGTGCTGATCACCCGTGACCGACAGGGCACCGTGCACGCGATGATCAACGCCTGCCGGCACCGGGGAGCCAAGCTCCTCGAACCCGGCTGCGGGGTGTCCAAGCGGCTGACCTGCCCGTACCACTCCTGGTCGTACGACCTGGCAGGCGAGCTGCGGGGCGTGCACGCCGAGAAGACCTTCGGTGAGGTTCCGCGCGAAGGCCGCAGTCTCGTCAGGCTCCCCGCCGGGGAGCGAGCAGGCATCGTCTTCGTCTCGCTCGACCCGGCGGCCGAGCCCGACCTGGACGGCTGGTTGGGCGATCTGCTGCCGCTGCTGGAGGGCCTGCGGCTGGCGGAGTGCCACCACTACTCCACCAGCGCACTGACCAGTCCCAACTGGAAGGTCACCCTCGACGGGTATCTGGAGACGTACCACTTCGCCACGCTGCACCCGAAGACGGTGTTCGAGACGAACCTCTCCAACATGATGGCCCACGACACCTGGGGCCCTCACCAGCGCATCGCACCGGCCCTGCGCCCCATCGCACAGGCGGTCGAGCTGCCGCCGGACCAGCGTGACCCCGGGGACTGTGTCGGCCCCATCTACTGGCTCTTCCCGGGCCTCGCCATCGCCGGCGGCTGGCGCCAGAAGATCGCCGTGTCCCTCGTACTCCCCCGGACGGCGACCGAGTCGGTGACCCAGCAGATCATCCTGCTGCGGGAACCGGCGGTCACCGACGAGGAACGCCAGGTCGCCGACCGGTTCGGCGAATGGTTCCACGAGGTGGTCCGCGACGAGGACTACGCGACCACCTACGGAGTCCAGCAGGGCCTGAAGGCCCTCGACGGGACCGACTTCGTCTTCGGACGCAACGAGCCCGGACTCCAGCACCTGCACCGCACCATTCACCGACACCTGGACAAGGGCGCGACAGCAGCCCCCAGGGCCGCCAGGTGAGCAACCAACAAGACTCGCGGGAGAACACCATGGTGGCTACGGGCAGCCTCGACGGACGTGTCGCGGTGATCACGGGCAGCACGCGCAGTATCGGCCGCGCCATCGCCGAGGCCTTCCTCGCCGACGGCGCCACGGTCGTCGTCAGCGGCCGTTCCGAGATCAAGGGCAAGCAGGCCCTGGAGGAGATGGGCGCCGGGGACCGGGCCGTCTTCCACCCCTGCGACGCCAACAGCCAGGAGGACATCGAGGGCCTCGCCGACTTCGCCGCCGAGCGCTTCGGCAGGCTCGACATCTGGGTCAACAACGTGGGCGGCAGCTCCGGCTTCGCCCCCATCCACCAGCTCAGCGACGAGGCGTGGCACGAAGCCCTCAACCTGAACATCAACGGCTACTTCTACGGCACCCGCCGGGCGCTGCCGAAGATGCTGGCGGGCGGCTGGGGCCGCATCATCAACATCTCGTCGGTGGAGGGCAAGCAGGCCAACAAGCCCGCGATCAGCCACTACATCACCAACAAGCACGCCATCCACGGCCTGACCAAGGCGACCGCCTTCGAGTACGGAACCCAGGGCATCACCTGCAACGCCATCTGCCCCGGCGCCGTCGACACCGACCTCATGCGGGCCGCGGGTCCCGCCGCGGCGGCGGCCGAGGGCATCTCGTACGAGGAGTGGCTGGGCCGGTTCGCCGAGCATGCCGCCACCAAGACGATCACCACCGTGGAGCAGGTCGCGGCGGTCGCCTCGCTGCTCGCGAGCGAGGCCGGGGCGGGTATCACCGGCACGCTGATCAGCGTCGACGGCGGCACGGCGCAGTGGTAGGCCGGGGACGGGCAGGGGCGGACACAGGCACGGACAGCGGGAGACCCTCGGTCATGAAGAGCTGGATCACGGACTGGCAGCGCAGTGAGCGGCTGCCGCACTACACCCGGGCGAATGCGGGCGAGACCCTTCCGGAGCCGGCCAGCCCGCTGGGCTGGACCCTGGTGTGGGGGCGCGGTCTGCACGGCTGGCGCAAGGGATTCGTCGGTTTCGGCATCTACCACGAGGAGGAGGTGGCAGGCCCCCGACCGCCGTTCGTCGGGATGTTCGGCGGCTACTTCTACCTCAACCTGTCGCACATGCGGCTGTTCGGCATCCGTATGGGACAGACGGCGGACCAGATCGACGCCGCCTTCGTCGGCCAGCGCTCCGACACCCCGGTGTACGCGGCGCACCCCGACGACCAGGACCCCGAACTGACCGCCAAGGCCGGCGGCACGCTCCAGCGGATGCTCGGCCAGGGCAACTTCCCGGAGGCCGACGCCGACCGGGAACGGCTGCGCCGTCTGCGCCGCGAGCGTCCGGATCCGTCCGGGCTGTCGGACGCCCGACTCGTCGCGCACGCCAGGTCGTTGCTGGACGACGTGGAGACGACCTTCCAACGGCACGTCGAGTCGTCGCTGCCCGCGTCCGTCGGACCCGCGATCCTCGGACCGCTGTGCGCGAGCGTGGACCGCCCCGACGCCATGCTCGACCTCATCGGCGGTCTCGGCGACGTCGACTCGGCCTCCCCCTCGGACGGCCTGTGGGCACTGTCCCGCCAGGTCGCGGCGTCGGCGGAGCTGACCGCGCAGTTCGACCAGGGACCCGCCGCGGTGGAGCGGGCGCTCGACGGGGCGACGGGGGACGTGAAGGCGTTCCGTGACGCGTTCGAGGAGTTCCTGGCCGCGTCCGGCGACCGCGGCCCCAACGAGTGGGACATCCACGCGCTGTCCTGGGAGGCGGCACCCGTCCAGGCCCTGGCCCTGGTCGACCGCATCCGGCACAGCTCCGACGGCGACTCCCCGGCCGCCCGGCGCGCCCGGCTCACCGAGAGTCGCGAGCGGACCGCGCGCGAGATCCGGGCCGCGCTGCCCGAGGACGCGCAGCCCATGTTCGACGCCGGCATGCACGCCTCCCAGGTGTGGATCCCGGCCCGCGAGCGCACCAAGGCGAACTGTGTGACCGTCGTCAACGAGATCCGGATGGCGCTGCGGGAGCTCGGCCGCCGCGGCGTCGAGGCGGGGCGTTTCGCCAAGCCCGAGGACGTGATGATGCTGCTGGACACCGAACTCGACGACTACGTCACCGACCCTGAGCCGTTCGGACCGGTCATCACGCGGCGGCTGCGGGAGTACGCCGCCCTGCACGAACTGGAGCCGCCGTTCTTCATCGCCGACGACAGCCGGACCGGGATCGACACCTGGCCGCGACGCGCCGAGGAACGCACCGAGGCCGCCGTCGACGGCGACGTGCTCAGCGGCGTGGGCGGCAGCCACGGCACGTACACCGGCAGGGTCCGGGTGGTCACCGACCCGGCCTCGTGCGAGGCCCTGGAGCCGGGAGAGGTGCTGGTCGCGCCGATCACGGACGCGGCCTGGACGCCGCTGTTCCTGGTCGCCGGAGCGGCCGTGGTGGACGTGGGCGCACTCAACAGCCACGCCGTGGTGGTCTGCCGGGAGCTGGGCATCCCGGCCGTCATCTCCGTGGAGGGCGGCACGCGGAAACTGCGGGACGGCATGGTGATCACGGTCGACGGCGGCAAGGGCACCGTCACCGTGGACAGCGTCACGGCGCCGCTCGGCGTCTGAACATCGGGTGGGCACGCCGCTCCGCACGACGGGGCGGCGTGCCCATGGCCATGACTATGACCATGACCACGAAGGGGAACACCGCATGGCAGGGGAAGTCATCGTCGCCGGCTGGATGGACTACGAGCCCGGCGATCGCGACAGGATGCTGGAACATCTGGTCGTGCTCGGAGACCGGACCCGTGAGCAGGAGCCGGGCTGCCTGGACTACGCGATGACCGCGGACCCGGGCGACGGCCGGCGGATCCGTGTGTACGAGCGGTGGGTCTCCCAGCAAGCCCTCGACGAGCACTTCGCCACCCCGCACATCAGGGACTTCCGGGCGGCCGTGGCCGGGCTGACGCGAGTCGGGGTCTCCCTGCAGGCCCACACCGTCGCCGCGTCACGCCCCATGCGCTGACTCTCCCAGCCGCACCAGCATCTTGCCGACGTTGCCGCCGCCCAGCAGGGACAGCAGCGCGCCGGGCGCGTTCTCCAGGCCGTCGACGACCGTCTCGCGCGCGGTGATCCGGCCCTCGGCGAGCCAGTGCGCGACCCGTTGCTCGAACTCCGGCCGCAGGTCCTCGTGGTCGCGGACGATGAAGCCGCGCAACGTCAGCCGCTTGAGGACCGCCTGGATCAACTGGTTGATGTCCACCGGCCGTCGTTCGCCGCCGAACTGCGACATCATGCCGCACAGCGCGACCCGTCCTCCGGTGCGCAACGCGTGCAGGGCGGCGGCCAGTTGCTCACCGCCGACATTGTCGAAGTAGACGTCGACGCCGTCGGGTGCCAGCCGGGCCAGCGCCTCGCGGACGGGCTCGGCTCGGTAGTCCGCAGCGGCGTCGTAGCCGAACTCCCTCACCAGCAGGGCGCACTTGTCCGGTCCTCCGGCGGTCCCGACGACACGGTCCGCGCCCAGCAGGCGCGCGAACTGGCCGGCCGCGGTGCCCACGGCTCCGGCCGCCGCCGACACTAGGACGGTCTCACCGGGGCGGAGTGCGGCGATCCGGGTCAGGCCGGCGTAGGCGGTGAAGCCGGTCTGGCCGAGCAGTCCCAGCCAGGTGGGCAGCGGGGCGAGGCGCGGGTCGATGCGATCCGCGCCGTCGGTGTCCGCGCCGTCCAGTACGGCCCACTCCCGCCAGCCCTGCTGGTGTCGTACATAGGCGCCGGCCGGCACCGAGGGGCTGCGGCTCTCCTCCACGACTCCGAGGGCCCGGCCGTCGAGCGGCGAGCCGGGGGTGAAGTTGTGCGTGTAGTGCTTCTCGGTGCTCTCCAGCCGCCCTCGCATGGACGGGTCGACGCTCATGTAGAGGTTGCGGACGAGCAGTTGCCCCTCGCCGACGGGCGGCAGGACACGCTCCTCGACGGCGAAGTCGCCGGGCACCGGTTCCCCGTCGGGCCGGCGCACCAGGCAGACCACCCGCGTGGTCCGGGGTGTCACCGGCTCACTCCCCCGGCTGCGGGGCGGCGCGCCGCCGGGCGAGGCGGCCCACCCAGCCGGCCATCTGCAGGTCGGCGTGGCGCAGTTCGCCCGACTGCCAGCGGGCCTGGAAGTCGAAGACGCCCCGCGCGCCGGTCTTCGGGTCGGTCACCTCGACCAGGCCGTCCTCGGTGAGCCGGTACACATGCCCGGTCAGCGGGTGGGTCACTTGCTTGGGCATGGGGCCCTCACTCCTGCACTCGGCGGCGTACGCCGCGCTTGGTCACGGTCACCGGGCCCTCGACCCGGAGCCGACAGGCGAGCCGGGTCAGGCCGTCCACCGGCTTGCGCAGGGCCTCGATACCCTCGCGTTCCAGCGGGTCCACGGGGGAACAGTTCTCGGCGCCTTCCTCGATCCGGACGAAGCAGGTGCGGCAGGTGCCCTTGCCGCCGCAGATGGTCGGCCAGCGGTAGCCGAGCCGCCCGGCGGCGCTGAACAGGTCCTCGCCGTCGCGGACCTCGATCTCGACGTCGGAGGGCCGGACCGCCACGCGGTGGGTCACTTCTCCATCCAGTGGTCGAGCGTCCGGTTGAAGTGGCGGATGCGGCTCTCCTGGTAGTTGGCCAGGGTGATGCCCGGCTTACGCGTCGCCTTCAGGCCCTGCTGGACGTAGGGCAGGTTCTCGCAGTCCTGGTCGAAGACGGGCCCGAGCACACCGAGTTCGGGGATGTCCGCGAAGAGCATGTCCTCCGCCACCCAGCGGATCTTCGCCGGCGGCGGCACCTCGCCGGGCTGCTTCGGGGCCGACATGAAGATGATCTCGGCGGTGCACGAGTCGGGGTCGAGCCCGTTGGGCCGGAAGCGGTAGATGATGTTGGACTTGGCGCCGCCCCACGGGTTGAAGTTGGGGAACAGCAGGTAGTTGATGGCGTCCAGCAGTTCGGTGTCGGGGGTCGTCGAGAAGTCCTGCGGCGAGGTGGCCGCCAGCTGTTCACGCATCCGCTGGGCGAGGACCTGTCGGGCGGTGCCGCCGGGCGGGATCGCGGGCAGCTCGTCCCCCTCGCCCCTCACCAGGTCACGGCCCTGGGCCGCCGAGTAGAACGCGCGCGAGTCGTAGAAGGTCTCCAGGACCTCCTCCTCCGTGACGAAGTCCGCCACGTGCGGGCTGGGCGCGCCCTGGATGTTGATCATGCGGTTCCAGTTCGGCTGGTCCGCCATCACGTCGTACTGCGAGTTGGCGTCGGCGAGCCACGGCAGCATCTGCGGGTGGGTGGCGATCACGTGGAAGGACTCGATGAACGCGTCCTGCGCGATCTTCCAGTTGCAGGGCAGCACCTTGGCGATGTGCAGCGACTTGTACCGGTTCTCCAGCGGCCAGATGTAGTACTCGTCGAAAGTGCCGCGGTAGCTGTCGAAGGGCTCCGCGTACGGGTCCATGTTGAGGAAGACGAAGCCGCGCCAGGTGGCCACGCGGGCCTCGGGGAGTGCGAACTTCTCCGGGCTGACGTGCGGGAAGTCCCAGGCGCACGGCGGGGTCCGCATGGTGCCGTCGAGGTTCCAGGCGAAGCCGTGGAACGGGCAGCGGAACTCACTCACATTGCCGCCGGTGGTACGCAGTTTGCGGCCGCGGTGCAGGCACACGTTGACGAAGGCCCGGATCTCGTCGGGGGCCGTGCGCACGACGATGAGCGAGTCCTCGCCGATCTCGTAGACCTCGTGGTCGCCGACCTCGGGGATCTCGCTCTCCAGACAGGCGAACTGCCAGACGCGCCGCCACACCTGCTCCATCTCGCGTTCGGCCCATGCGCGGGAGGTGAAGCGGCCGGCGTCGATGTCCTCGCTGCCGAGGTAGTCGTTCCTCTCGTACCTCAGGGCGGCGGGAACGGGCCGGCTGTCCTGGTCGAGGTAGTCCTGGACGCTGGGCCCGGGGCACCGCGCGGTGCCCGACTCCGACGTTTCGTCCATCATCTCTCCTCCGGCAGAAACTTTAGAATGAGTGTAGTTATCTGTCGCACTCCGGAGCAACACTCACGACGGCGGGCGGAGCCACATCACCCGAGGTCATCCCGGACACCCGCGCCGGGCCTGGAATTTTTTGCGACAGGCCCCTCCCCAAGCCCGCTGCGACATGTCACACTCCGACGCACTTGAGACTGTAGTGCCTCATAAGTTTCTCGTCCGGGCGACGTCTGTGGACGTCTGTCCGTCCCGGACACAGCGCCGCGGGGTCGCCCCGCCGGCCCGCGCCGTACCCCACTCCGGCGACCGACACAGCCCGCTTCCCTCAGCACCCCACGCGTGCCGCCCCGTCCGGGGCCGCCACCAGATCCGCCTGAACGCAGCCGACGACCGCCGACGCGGGAGCGACGCGGGCCACGGCAGCACAGGCGCCACACCACGGGAGTACTCGACGATGAGTTCCACACCCGGTCGCGCGGTCCGCCGCGCCCTCACCGCGATCGTGCCCGTCACCGCCCTGCTCACGCTGGCGGCGTGCGGTTCCGACACGACGCCGGCCGCCGGCACATCCCAGGCGGCGGCACCGGGTTCGCCCGGTCTGACGGCGGCCCGCGCGGCCCTGAAGACATTCTCCGAACGCCCTGCCTCGATCCCCGTCACCCAGCCCGTCGGCAAGAAGATCCCCAAGGGCAAGGAGATCGACTTCATCCTGTGCGGCGTCCAGTCCTGCAAGGACCTCGCCGACTTCTTCACCGAGGCCGCCGACGAACTCGGCTGGAAGGTGAAGCAGATCGCCACCCAGGGAACCCCGGAGTCCGTCCAGGCCGCCTACGAGCAGGCCCTGCGCGACAAGCCCGACGCCGTCATCGCCTCCGGATTCCCGCGCGCCGTCTACGCCAAGCAACTGGCGCGGCTCAAGGCGGCCGACATCCCCGTCATCCAGTCGAACGCCGACGACGTGGTGGGCGACGGCATCTCCCTGCTGAAGAACGGGCCGAAGGAGGTCGGTGTCCAGGGCGAGATGCTCGCCTCGTGGGTGGTGTCGGACAGTGGCGCCGAGGCGAACACCGTGTACTTCGATCTGCCGGCCTACACGATCCTCAAGCCCGTCAAGGACTCCTTCGCGGCCAAGTACGAGGAATGGTGCGACGGTTGTGCGCTGGACAACGTCGACGTGCCGATCACCGCGGTCGGCAAGGACATGCCCGACCGGGTGGTGTCGTACCTCCGCTCGCACCCGAAGGTGACCCACGTCGTCTTCTCCCTGGGCCTGCTCAACGTGGGCGTCCCGGCCGCGCTGAAGACGGCGGGGCTCACCGGCAAGCACCTCGTGGTCAACGTCGGTGACGCGCAGAACTACCAGTACATCCAGAGCGGCCTCAGCGACGGCGCGATGGCGCTGAACTCCCACGAGACGGCCTGGCTCCAGGCCGACGCGCTGGCCCGGCACTTCACCGGCCGGTCCATGGACGTGGACCAGCAGGCGGAGCTGCCGAACATGCTGGTCACCAAGGACAATCTGCCCTCCGCCGACGGCGACTTCCCGATCGTCGAGGGCTACCAGGCGCAGTTCAAGGCGCTGTGGGGGCTGAGTTGATCCGGCCGGTGCTGCGGCTGGCCCACCTGTCGAAGAGATTCGGCGGAACCCAGGCACTCGATGACGTCGACCTGGAGGTCGCGCAGGGTGAGATCCACGCCCTGATCGGCCCCAACGGCTCCGGCAAGTCCACCCTCATCAAGATCCTCGCCGGATACCACCACGCGGAGCCGGGAGCCGTCGCCGAACTCGACGGCGAGCCGTTCGACCTCGGCCAGGTCACCGCCTCCCGGCACGACCGGCTCCGCTTCGTCCACCAGGAACTGGGACTGGTCGGCGAGTTGAGCGCCATCGACAACCTCGCGCTCAGCAGCGGCTTCGCCCGCACCGCCCTCGGCAACATCCGCTGGCCGGAGATGGAGCGCCGGACGACCGCACTGGTCGAACGGTTCGGTCTCGGCCTCGACGTGCGCCGCCCCCTGACGACCGCGACCCCCGTCCAGCGCGCGGTGGTGGCCATCGCCGCCGCGCTGCAGGGCTGGGAGGGCCGCCGCGGTGTCCTGGTCCTCGACGAACCCACCGCCGTGCTGCCGCCCGGTGAGGTGGCCCGGCTCTTCGACATCGTGCGGGAGGTCCGCGACGCCGGCGCCGGCGTGCTGTACGTCTCGCACCGCATGGACGAGATCTTCGCGCTCGCCGACCGGGTCACCGTGATCCGCGGCGGGCGCCGGATCGCCACGCGCCGGGTCGCCGAACTCACCCCGCGCTCACTGGCGGAGCTGATGGCGGGCGAGGAGACGGAGACCGACCACCGCCCGGCTCCCCGTTCCGCCACCGGCGGGGCCACCGGGGCCGTACTGGAGGTCCGCGACCTGTGGGCCGGTCCCCTGCGGGGAATCGGCTTCGACCTGGCCCGGGGTGAGCGGCTGGGCATCACGGGACTGGTCGGCTCCGGCCACGAGATCGTGCCGTACGCGGTGTGCGGCGCCCACTCCGGGCAGGTGAGCGGCAGGCTGCGGGTACCGGAGCGCTCCGAACGCTGGACCGACGCGCGCCACGCCGACGGACTCGGCCTTCCCCTGGTCCCCGCGGACCGGGCGGGTGAGGGAGTGATCGGCGACTTCTCGGTCGGCGAGAACCTCACCCTCCCCCTCCTGCACCGGCTCCGGGCCCGGGGCGGACGGCTGCACCGGCGCCGTGAGTCCGCCCTCGCCGAGGACTGGATCGAGCGGGTCGGGGTGCGCACGGCGGGCCGCGGGGCCCGCATCACGACGTTGAGCGGCGGCAACCAGCAGAAGGTCGTCATGGCCCGCTGCCTGGCACAGCGCCCGCCGGTGCTGGCGCTGTGCGAACCCACGGCGGGCGTCGACATCGCCACCCGGCTGCAGCTGTACGACCTGATAGAGCGTCGGACGGAGGAGGGCATGGGCGTCATCGTCTCCTCGTCCGACACACAGGACCTACTCGCCCTGTGCACCCGCGTCCTGGTGGTACGGGACGGCCGGATCGCACGGGAACTCAGCGGCCGCGACATCACCGAGGCCGCGCTCGTGCACGCCATGGAAGGGACCGAGTGACATGACATCCACCCCGACCCGGCCGGCGGTGCCCGTCCAGGCCGCACGGGTCCGGCGGACGGCGTCCGACCTGTCGTCCCTGTCGTCGTTCCTGTCGTTCCGGAACATCGGCGCCGTGTACGTGTGGCTGGTCATCGCCGTGCTCTTCTCCGTCTGGGCACCGGAGACGTTCCCGACCGTCACCACGGTCAAGCAGGTACTCAACGGCAACGCCGTGGCCGGGTTGGTGGCACTCAGCGTCGTCATGCCGCTGGCCGCCCGGGTCTTCGACCTCTCCGTCGCCTACACCATGTCGCTGACCAGCGTGCTGACCGCCTACTTCCTGGTCTCCACCGGGCTCGGCCCCGCCGCCGCGATCGCCCTGGCGATGACCGCCGCGCTCCTGGTCGGGGTCGTCAACGGAATCGTGGTGGTGGTGCTGCGCGTCGACTCGTTCATCGCCACCCTGGCGACCGGTGCGCTGATCCAGTCGCTGATCACCATGGTCACCAACGACAGCTCCATCACCGGTGTGCGTCTGCTGGCCGAGCCGTTCGCGAGCATCGCCCAGCTGGACGCGGGTGGGATCACGCTGCCGGTGCTCTACCTGCTGCTCGCCGCGACGGCCATCTGGTTCCTGCTGGAACACACCGCCACGGGGCGCCGGCTGTACGCGACCGGCTTCAACGCCGACGCGGCACGGCTGCAAGGGGTGCGCACCGACCGGCTGCGCTTCCTTACCCTGGTGTCCTCGGCGCTGCTCTCCGGTTTCGCGGGAATCGTCTTCGCGTCCTCGGTCGGATCGGGATCGCCGACCGCGGGCACCCCGTATCTGCTGTCGGCCTACGCCGCGGCCTTCGTCGGGGCGACCCAGCTGCGCGCCGGCCGCTTCAACGCCTGGGGCACGGTCCTCGCGGTCCTGCTGCTCGGCACCGGCATCACCGGCCTCGGGCTCGCCACCAGCGCCCAGTGGGCCGCGAGCCTGTTCACGGGCTCGGTGCTCATCGTCGCGCTGGTCCTGACGGGTGGCCGGATCGCCCTGCCCGCTGTCCTGCGCCGCCGGCGGGGGAACCCCTCGGATACCGGCCCCGAGGCTCCCCCGGAGGGCACGGCCGCGCCTGCTCCCAGCAAGGAGAACAACGAATGAAGGCTGTGCAGTACCGGAAGGTGGGGCAAGCCCCCGAGGTCGTCGACGTTCCCGTGCCGGAACCCGGCCCGGGCCAGGTGTTGTTGAAGGTGACGGCGGCGGGGCTGTGCCACTCCGACCTGGCGGTCATGGGCTGGCCCGAGGAACAGTTCCCGTACCCGCTGCCCATGACGCTCGGCCACGAGGGGGTCGGCACCGTCGCGGCGGTGGGCAGCGGGGTCAAGGGGCCCGCGGAGGGCGACGCGGTGGCGGTGTACGGCCCGTGGGGCTGCGGTCGCTGCCACAAGTGCGCCGTGGGCAAGGAGAACTGCTGTCCGCACGCGGCCGGGCTCGGCATTCTGCCACCCGGGCTCGGCTCGCCCGGCGCCCTGGCCGAGTACATGCTGGTGCGATCGCCCCGCCATCTGGTTCCACTGGACGGACTCGACCCGGTGCAGGCCGCACCGCTCACCGACGCCGGGCTGACGCCCTATCACGCGATCGTGAAGTCGCTGCCCAAGCTGGTACCGGGCAGCACCGCGGTCGTGATCGGCGTCGGTGGACTCGGCCATCTCGCCGTGCAGTTGCTGCGCGCGCTGACGCCGGCCCGGGTGGTCGCCCTCGACCTGAGCAAGGAGAAGCTGGAGCTGGCGAGGACCGTCGGCGCCCATGAGGTGCTGCTCTCCGACGACGCGGCGGCCGGACGGATCCGGGAGCTCACCGGGGGGACGGGGGCGGAGGTGGTCCTGGACTTCGTAGGGGCCACGGCGACCTTGGCGGTCGCCGCCGCGACCGTGGCGATCGAGGGCGATGTGACGATCGTCGGACTCGGCGGGGGCACACTGGCGGTCGGCTTCGGCGGCGGGCTGCCGTTCGAGGTGTCCGCCTCGTTCCCCTACTGGGGCAGCCGCGCGGAGCTGATGGAGGTCGTCGAGCTGGCGCGGCAGGGGCTCGTCTCCTCGCACGTCGAGACCTTCTCCCTCGAGGAGGCACCGATGGCCTACGAGCGCCTGCATGCCGGGGACATCAACGGCCGGGCGGTGGTGCTGCCGCAGGGCTGAGCGAGAGGGCTGGGCCCGGCAGGGTTTTCGCCCCCGCCGCCCCTGCCCGTCCCCTCCCTCGGGGCTCCGCCCCGGACCCCGTTCGCGCACCCCGCGCCCCTTTCAAGGGGCGCGGGGAACTGCGCGAGAAGCCCCACCGGACCCACGGCCCGACCCGTCCCGCTCAGCCGCCCGCCCCCTCGCGCTCAGCCACCCACCGCCCGCGCCACACAGCGCCCCAACACCGTGAGGAACTCCGGCGTCCCCCACGGCCCCCGATCCTCGCGCCCCGTGTCCGCCACGCCGAGATCCTGCATGTCGTAACGGCCCCGGCAGTGGCCGAGGGTGAAGTAGCAGACCTCGCCGAGGCCGTGCCTCTTGAGGTACAGCACCGGCCGGGGCACGTCGTCGAGCGCCACCGTGTCGCCCTCGGCGAAGCCGCGGCAGGGGCCCGTGTAGTCGGCGTGCAGCAGCACCTCCAACTCCCCGTGCAACTCGCACACATACAGCTCGTCGGTGACCGTGAACGGTTCGATCCCGGCGACCAGCGGATGGCCGGGCCGGGTCACCCGCACCTCGTACGGTTCGATCGGCGGGTGGGCCAGGAACTGGCTGCCGAGCACCACGGCCACCTCGCCGAGGAGCCGCGGAGTGGTGAACACCCGCGGTCCGCCGGAAGCCGGTGGTTCGATGACGGAGTTGGTGCCGTGCAGGGCCAGCCAGCGCCCGCCCCGCTCGACGAACCGTGCCAGCGCGGCCCGCTCGGCCGGGCCGGGCCGGACGTCGCAGGTGTAGGTGACCAGCAGGTCCGCCCCGTCCAGCGCGGCGGTACAGGCGTAGTCCTGGAAGACCGTCGTACGCACCCGCGGATGCGCGCCGAGCAGTTCCAGCAGCCGCAGTCGCGCGTGGTCGAAGTCGTGCCACCTGCCGCCGCAGACCAGTACGGCGTCCAGCCGGCCGGCCGGGCCCGTCACGGCTCAGTACTGGACGCGGGTCAGCAGCCCGCCGTCCACCACGAGGTTGACCCCGACGCAGAAGGAACCGGTCCGGCCGAGCAGGAACGCCACGGCGGCCGCCACGTCCTCCGCGGTGCCGTAGCGGCCGATCGGCAGCTTGGCGAGGACCTCCTCGTACACCTCGGGACGGCTGGTGCGGATGGTCTCCCAGGCTCCGCCGGGGAAGTCGATCGGGCCGGGCGAGACGGTGTTGACGCGGATGCCCTTCGGTGCGAGGGCGTGTGCGAGGGCCGAGGCGTGCTGGACGACGGCGGCCTTCAGGGCGGAGTAGGAGTTGGCGCCGGCGGGCCGGGCGGTGTCGGAGGCGTTGGTGGTACCGATGGCGACCACGGCGGCCCGGTCGGAGGCCTCCAGGTACGGCAGGGCCGCCTCGACGAGTCCCGCGAACGGGATCAGGTCGCCGCGCAGGCTGGCCTCCCAGGACTCGGGGCCCTTGATGTTGCCCGCCGAGACGTTGGACACCAGCAGGTCCAGGCCGTCGAGTGCGCCGGCCGCCCGCTCCACGAAGCCCGCGAGCGCGTCCGGGTCGGTGACGTCGACCGGTTCGGCGAACACCGTCGCGCCCTCGGCGCGCAGTTCGGCGGCGGCCTTGGCGAGCTCCTCCTCGCCCCGGGCGCACAGCGCCAGCGCGCAGCCCTCGGCCGCCAGGGTTCCGGCGATCGCCCGGCCGATGCCCCGGCTCGCGCCGGTCACCAGTGCCTTCGCGCCTGTCAGTCCCAGATCCATCGGTGTCACTCCTTCGTGATTGTCAGTTGCGGGTGGGGCGTCCGTCAGTTGTCGGTGAGTCGCGAGAACGGCACCCGGTCCACGCGCGGCTCGGACGGCAGCCTCAGGACGCGCTCGCCGATCAGGTTGCGCTGGATCTGGTCGGTGCCTCCGGCCAGCCGGTAGCCGGGGGCGCCGAGCAGATGCCGGGTCCAGGCGAACGTGCCCGGCTCTCCGGTGTCGGCGGAGATCCGGGCGCCCATGAGGTCTGCGGCGACCTGCCCGGTGCGGGTGAGCAGGTCGGAGGCCATCAGCTTGGTCAGTGACGCCTCGGGGCCGGGACGGCCGCCGGAGGCGCTCGTTCTGGCGACGCGGTCCACGGTGGCGGCGCGCAGTGCGGTGCGGACGTACAGGTCGGCGAGGCGTTGACGGACCAGCGGGTCGTCGGTGCGGCCGAGCGAGCGGGCGAGGGCGAGCACATCCGTGAAGGTGCCGCCCTTGCGCCGGTTGCCGCTGCCCGAGGCGGTCCGTTCGAAGCCGAGGGTGGTGGTGGCGACCTCCCAGCCCTGACCCGGGCGCCCGATCCTGAGGCGGTCCGGGACGCGGACACCGGTGAGGAAGACCTCGTTGAAGGAGGCGCCGCCGCTCATCTGGCGGATGGGGCGCACCTCCACACCGGGGGCGTCCATGGGGACCAGGAAGGCGGTGATGCCCGCCTGTTTGACGACGTCCGGATCGGTGCGGGCGAGCAGCAGGCCGTGGTCGGCGAACTGTGCTCCCGAGGTCCACACCTTCTGGCCGTCGATCACCCAGTCGCCCCCGCTCCCTTCTGCCCCGCTCCTGTCCTCCCCGCTCCCGGCTTCCCCGCTCCCGGCTTCGGTCGAGCGGGAGGTCCCTCCGTCCTCCTGCCGGGCGCGGGTGCGCACGGCCGCGAGGTCGGAGCCGGCGCCGGGTTCGCTGAAGAGCTGACAGGCCAGCAGGTCGGTGCGCAGGAACGCGCGTGCGAAGTCGTGGCGCTGCCCGGCCGTTCCGAACAGGGAGACGGCCATCGCGACCAGGCGCACGGTGACACTGATCAGTTCGGTGGACGGCGGTACGTCGAAGGCCGACTCCTCCTCGGCGAAGGCCGCCACGTGGGCGGCGGTCAGGCCCGCCCCGCCCAGGTCCGCGGGCAGCGTCAGCGCCTGGTACCCGGCGTCGAAGCGGGCCCGCTGGTAGGCGCGGCAGTGCTCCAGCAGCAGGCGCTCCTCGGCTTCGGGGAGGTCGTGGAACACGGCGAGGTCGGCCGCCTCTCCGGTCGTCTCCGGCGCTCGCGCCGGTTCGAGCACGGTGGTCAGCCAGTGTCGGACCTGTGCGCGCCACGCGTCCGGGTCGGGCGGGGACATGGCTCCTCCTTGGAACGGCACTTACCAGATGACAGTTGCAGTAACAGTGACCAGGGAAGCGACCGAAGCATCCCCTCAACCATGCGGAGATGCACTCGGCCCGACTCTGAGTGTTCCGTACTTTCTTGATAAACGCTACAGTCTCCGCATCGGCTCTCCCTGAATGCGGGAGACGCCCGAGGAGCCGCCCGGAGGAGCCATGTCGCAGTTGCCACTCGACCGTCGCGTCCGGAACACCCCGGAGGAACCCGCCCTGGTGGACGACTGGGAGGTGCTGTCCTGGTCCGGGCTCGCGGACCAGCTGGCGCGGGCGTCGGCACGACTGCTGGAGCTCGCGCCCGGTCCGCACGACCGGGTCGTCGTGCTCGGCGACAACGCCATACCGACACTGGTGGCCCATCTGGCCGGACTGCGCGTCGGCGTGGGGACCGTGGCCTCGTCCCGGAATCTGACGTCGGGCGAACTCGTGGACCAGATCACCGACGCGGGCGCGACCGGCATCATCGCCGGACCCGCGGGCGCCGGCGCCGCCCTGGACGCGGCCCGGGAACTGGGTCTGCCGCTGGTGCTGCACGGGACCCCGGCGATCGGGCACGCATTCGACTGGGACCTGTGGCTGGCGGCCACGCCCGCCGGGCGGACCGTTCCCGCGGACCGGCCCGCCCGGCCGCCCCTCGTCTACACCTCGGGAACCACCGGCCGGGCGCGCGGCACCGAGGTGCGCTGGGTGAGCGGTCCGGTCGCCGACAGCTCCGCCTATCTCGCCGCGGTGTCCGCCCGGTCCGGATTCCCGCCCGGCCCGCATGTGGTGTGCGGCCCGCTGCAGCACAACGCGCCCCTGACGGCACTGCGCCATCTGGCGGCGGGGCAACAGGTGGTCGTACTGGGCAGGTACGACCCGGCGCTCTTCCTGAGCCGGGTCGCGAAGTGGCGGGTCACCTCCACGGTCATGGTGCCCACCCACTTCCAACGGCTGCTCGCCCTGCCGGAGGAGACACGTGCCCGGTACGACGTCTCCAGCCTCACGCAGGTCTCCCACACCGGGTCCGCGTGTCCACCGGACGTGAAGCGGGCCATGATCGAGTGGTTCGGACCGGTGCTGACCGAGTCGTACGGGGCGAGCGAAGCGGGCACCGTGGCCCGCATCAGCAGCACCGAGTGGCTGGTCCATCCGGGCTCGGTCGGGCGCGTCCGGCCCCCGTTCGAGGTCCTGGTGACCGATGACGACGGCCGGCCGCTGCCGCCCGGCGAACGGGGACTGCTGGCGTTCCGCGCACCGGAGGACCAGGGCGTGCGCTACCACGCGGACCCGGACAAGACGAAGTCCGCCTACCTCTCCCCCGGCGTCTTCACCCTCGGCGACATCGGCTACGTCGACGCCGAGGGCTACATCTTCATCACCGACCGGGCCGCGGACGTCGTGGTCTCCGGCGGTGTCAACCTCTACCCGGCCGAGAGCGAGGCGGTGTTGCGGCAGCACCCGGCGGTCGTCGAGGTCGCGGTGATCGGCGTGCCCGATCCGGACTTCGGCGAGTCGCTGCGGGCGCTGGTCGTGGCAGCCGCGGACGAGACGCCGGTCGAGGAACTCGACCGGTTCTGCCGCGACCGGCTGGCCGCCTACAAGTGCCCGAAGTCCTACGAGTTCGTTCCCGAACTCCAGCGCAACGCGATGGGCAAGCTCGACAAGCGCGCCATGCGCCGCCCCTACTGGCACTCCGAGCGGACCATCGCGGGCTGAAGCGGCCGCCCCACGACGGCCGGCACCCCCCGGCACCCTCCGACATCGCCCGACATCGCCCGGCACCCCCCGACTCCTCGTACGAAGGATCATCGATGACCGAACTCCTCCTCATCCGGCACGGCCTCCCCGTGGCGGGCGTGTACGACCCGGGGCTGTCGCCGGAGGGCACCAGCCAGGCGGAGCGCCTCGCCGCCTGGCTGGTGCACGAGGACGTCGACGCCCTGTACACGAGCCCGTTCCAGCGCGCCCGCGAGACGGTGGCACCCCTGGAACGGCTCACGGGCATGACCGCGACCGTGCTGGACGACCTGCGCGAGTGGGACACCGACGTCTCCCACCCCTACACGCCACCGGAGCAGATCGGCGCCGACGATCCCCGGGCGGCGGCCCTCGCCGAGGGGCGGTACGAGGACTTCGTGCCCGATCTCGACTGGGACGCCTTCCGCGCGCGTGCCGCACGGGCCATGGACACCGTTTTCGACGCCCACTCCGGCGGGCGGGTCGCGGTGGTGTGCCACGGCGGCATCACCAACACCTATCTGGCGACGGTGCTCGGGCTGCCCACGATGTTCTGGTTCCACCCCGGCTACACCTCGGTCAGCAGGGTGCGGCGGCTGCCGGGCGGCCGGATCGTCCTGCACTCGGTGAACGAGACGGCCCACATGATCGCCGAGCGTGCCGCCGACGCGGTCGCCTGACCTGCCCTCTCGCCCCCTGGCTGACCCGCCCTCTCGTCCCCCGGGCCGACCCGCCCCACTCCCGCAGGAGGTCCCGGCCATGCCCGGATCCGTCATCGTCGCCGGAGCAAGAACGCCCATCGGCAGACTGATGGGCGCCCTGAGCACCGTGTCCGCCGTCGACCTCGGCGCCCATGCCATCGGCGCGGCGCTGGCCGCCGCGCACCTGGACCCGGCCGCCGTGGAAGCCGTCTTCATGGGCCATGTCGTCCAGGCCGGGGCCGGCCCCAATCCGGCCAGGCAGGCCGCGATCCGCGCCGGCATCCCGTTCTCCGTCCCGGCGAGCACCGTCAACAAGCTCTGCCTGTCGGGTCTGCACGCCATCGCCCTGGCCGACCTCATGATCGCGTCCGGCCGGCACGAGGTGGTCGTCGCGGGCGGCATGGAGTCCATGTCGGGCGCCCCGCACCTGCTGCGCGGGGCGCGCACCGGCTGGAAGTACGGTGCCGCCGCCGTCGAGGACGCTCTCGACCGCGACGCCCTCGTCTGCGCCTTCGACGGCGTCTCCATGGGCGCGGCCACCGAGCGGTACCAGCAGCCGTTCGGGCTCACCCGCGAGGAGCAGGACGAGTACAGCGCGCTCTCCCACCAACGGGCCGCCCATGCCCAGAAGTCCGGCGCGCTGACCGACGAGATCGTCCCGTTCGCGGTGCCGGGACGGCACGGCGAGACGGTGGTGGACACCGACGAGGGCGTACGGCCGGGAACCACCGCCGAGAGCCTGGGGCGCCTGCGACCCGCGTTCTCCGACGGGGGAACCATCACCGCGGGCAACTCCTCACAGCTCTCCGACGGTGGCGCGGCGGTCGTCGTGATGAGCGCGGAGCGCGCCCGGCGGGAGGGCCTGACCCCACTGGCCAGGATCGGCGCCTACGGCACGGTCGCGGGCCCCGATCCCTCTCTGGTGGTCCAGCCGGCCGGGGCGGTCCGCGACGCACTGTCCCGGGAGGGCCGGCTCAAGGCCGCCGACCTGGATCTGTTCGAGATCAACGAGGCGTTCGCCGGAGTGGCCCTCGCCTCCGTACGAGAGCTGGACATCCCCCTGGAGAGGGTGAACGTCAACGGCGGCGCCATCGCCCTCGGCCACCCGGTCGGCATGACGGGCGCCCGCCTGGTGCTGACCCTCGCGGCGGAACTGCGGCGACGCGGCGGCGGTACCGGAGCGGCTGCCCTGTGCGGGGGCGGCGGCCAGGGCGACGCGCTGCTGCTGCACGTGCCGGCACAGGCCTGAACCCCGGAGCTGACGCACCATGAACGACCAACTGCCCCTGGCCGGGACGATCCTCACCGTGGCGACCCGCGCCCCCGCCGCCGACGGTGTCCTCTGCCTCACCCTGCGCCGCCCGGACGGCGAGGCACTCCCCGCCTGGACGCCGGGCGCCCACATCGACGTACTCCTGGACGGCGACGACCGCGAGGCCGGCGCTCTGATCCGTCAGTACTCCCTGTGCGGGCACCCGGAGCAACGCGGGGTCTGGCAGATCGCCGTGCTGCGCGAACCGGAGGGC
Source organism: Streptomyces sp. NBC_01314 (assembly GCF_041435215.1). Taxonomy (NCBI): domain Bacteria; kingdom Bacillati; phylum Actinomycetota; class Actinomycetes; order Kitasatosporales; family Streptomycetaceae; genus Streptomyces; species Streptomyces sp. NBC_01314. The sequence goes on from NZ_CP108394.1 coordinate 1,129,347, forward strand.
CGCGGCGGCTCCGCGTACGTCCACGACCGCCTGCGCGAAGGCAGCACCGTCCGGGTCCGCGGACCACGGAACAACTTCCCGCTGCGGCCCGCCGCACGCCATCTGTTCGTCGCGGGCGGCGTCGGCATCACGCCGATCCTTCCCATGGTCGAGGCCGCCGAGGCCGCGGGGGCCGACTGGCGTCTGCTGTACGGCGGCCGCACCCGCACCTCCATGGCGTTCCTGGACCGTCTCGCCCCGTACGGGGGCCGCGTACTGATCCGCCCCCAGGACGAGTACGGCCTGCTGGACCTCGCCGCCTTCCTCGGCCCGCCCGAGCCGGGCACCCTGGTGCACGCCTGCGGTCCCGAGCCCCTGCTGCGGGCCGTGCGGGAGGAGTCCGCCGACTGGCCCCCGGGCACGCTGGGCGTCGAGCGGTTCGCCCCCGCCGAGGCGACCGGGGTGCTCGGGGCCGGGCCGGCCGAGGCCTTCGAGGTGGAGCTCGCCCGCTCCGGGCTGACCCTCACGGTGACGGCGGACCGCTCGGTGCTCGAAACGCTGGAGGAGGCCGGTGTCGCGGTGGACTTCTCCTGCCGGGAAGGCACCTGCGGCACCTGCGAGACCGACGTACTCGACGGCAGGCCCGACCACCGCGACTCCCTGCTCACCGAGGACGAGCGGGCCGCCGGCGACACCATGCTCATCTGCGTCTCCCGCTCGTGCGAGCCCCGCCTGGTCCTCGACCTGTGACCAGGGGCCCGCTCGAACGGCCCCTGTGCCGCTGCTCACATCGTCGCCGCCACTCCCGACAATTTACTAGGACGTCCTAGTATCTCTGCAGCAGAGTGACAGCGACCCGTCCGGGAAGGCCCCCATGAGCGACCTGCACCACCCCGTGCACCCCGTCCGTCTGGTCACGGCTTCGGCCCTGTTCGACGGACACGACGCGTCGATCAACATCATGCGGCGGATCTTGCAGTCCCAGGGCGCCGAGGTGATCCACCTCGGACACAACCGGTCGGTGCGGGAGGTCGTGGACGCGGCGCTGGAGGAGGACGCACACGGCGTGGCGGTCTCGTCCTACCAGGGCGGACACGTGGAGTACTTCGAGTACCTGGTCGAGTCGCTCCGCGCGCAGGGAGCGGACCACGTCCGTGTGGTGGGCGGTGGTGGCGGCGTCATCGTGCCCGAGGAGATCGCCCGGCTGCGGGCGAGCGGGGTGACCATCTTCTCCCCGGAGGACGGTCAGCGGATGGGTCTGGCCGGGATGGTCAACTCGGTCGTGCGGGACTGCGACTTCGACCTGTGGGACGGCAAGCCGGCCGACGTCGCCGCCGTACTCGCGGGAGACCGGTTCGCGATCGCCCGTACCATCACCGGAGCCGAACTGGGGAAGCTGCCGAAGGATTCCCTGGCCCAGCTGCGGGCCGCCGCCTCGTCCCGGGTCACACCGGTCCTGGGCATCACCGGCACCGGCGGTTCCGGCAAGTCCTCGCTGACCGACGAGCTGGTACGCCGGTTCCGCGTCGACCAGCAGGACAAGCTGCGGATCGCCGTGATCGCGGTCGACCCGACCCGCCGCCGGGGCGGCGGTGCCCTGCTCGGCGACCGGATCCGGATGAACTCCCTCGACGGCAGCCGGATCTTCTTCCGGAGCCTGGCCACCCGCGGCAGCCGTGAGCTGCCCGAGCACCTGCCCGACGTGATCGACGTGGTCAAGGCCGCCGGGTTCGACCTGGTGATCGTGGAGACGCCGGGCATCGGCCAGGGCGACGCGGCGATCGTGCCGTTCGTCGACACCTCGATGTACGTGATGACGCCGGAGTTCGGTGCCGCCTCGCAGTTGGAGAAGATCGACATGCTCGACTTCGCCGACGTCGTGGCGATCAACAAGTTCGAGCGGCGCGGCGCCAAGGACGCGTTGCGTGATGTGGGCCGTCAACTGGTCCGCAACCGCGAGGCGTTCGGCATGCGGCCCGAGGACATGCCGGTGTACGGCACCTCGGCGGCCACCTTCAACGACGACGGCGTCACCGCGCTCTACCAGCGGGTGAAGACGGCCCTGGCCGAGAAGGGGCTGCCGCTGCCCGAGGGCACACTGCGACCGGTCGAGGTCCAGCACTCCTCCGGTATCCGGCAGGTGGTCCCCGCCGACCGGGTGCGCTACCTCGCCGAGATCACCGACTCCGTCCGCACTTACCACGCCGAGACCAGCCGGCTGGCCGAGGCCGCGCGTCGGGTGCAGCGCCTGGACGCGGTCCGGGGCGAACTCGTCGACGCGGGCTTCGACACGGACGACGTGCGGTCACTGCTGGAGGACGCCCGCCGGCGGCTCCCGCACGACGTCGGCGAGCAGATCGCGACGTGGCCCGCCGTCATCGCCTCCTACTCGGGCGACGAACAGGTGGTGAAGGTCCGGGACAAGGAGATCCGCACCCCGTTGACCCGCGAGTCCCTCTCCGGCAACACGATTCCCCGCGTCGCGCTGCCCCGGTTCACCGACCACGGGGAACTCGTGGGCTTCTGGCGCCGGGAGAACCTCCCCGGCCACTTCCCCTTCACCGCCGGGGTGTTCCCCTTCAAGCGCGACGGGGAGGACCCGGCACGGATGTTCGCCGGCGAGGGAGACCCGTTCCGCACCAACCGGCGCTTCAAGCTGCTCTCCGAAGGCCAGCCGGCCACCCGCCTGTCCACCGCGTTCGACTCGGTCACCCTCTACGGCCGCGACCCCGACGAACGTCCCGACGTCTACGGGAAGGTCGGCACCTCCGGAGTGTCGGTGGCCACGCTGGCGGACATGAAGGCGCTCTACGACGGCTTCGACCTGGTCGCGCCGACGACCTCGGTCTCCATGACGATCAACGGGCCCGCCCCGACCGTCCTGGCGTTCTTCCTCAACACGGTCATCGACCAGCAGGCCGAACGGTTCCGCGCCGTCGAGGGCCGCGACCCGTCGCCCGAGGAGGCGGCCGAACTGACCGCGCACGCGCTGGCGCACGTGCGCGGCACGGTCCAGGCCGACATCCTCAAGGAGGACCAGGGCCAGAACACCTGCCTGTTCTCCACCGAGTTCTCCCTGCGGATGATGGCCGACATCCAGGAGTGGTTCATCGCGAACCGGGTCCGCAACTTCTACTCGGTGTCCATCTCCGGCTACCACATCGCCGAAGCCGGGGCCAACCCCATCAGCCAGCTGGCGTTCACCCTGGCCAACGGCTTCACCTACGTCGAGGCCTACCTCGCCCGGGGCATGCGCATCGACGACTTCGCCCCGAACCTGTCGTTCTTCTTCTCCAACGGCATGGATCCGGAGTACGCGGTGCTGGGCCGGGTCGCCCGCCGCATCTGGGCCGTGGCGATGCGGGAGCGCTACGGCGCGGGCGAGCGCAGCCAGAAGCTGAAGTACCACGTCCAGACCTCCGGCCGCTCCCTGCACGCCCAGGAGATGGACTTCAACGACATCCGCACCACCCTGCAGGCACTCATCGCCATCTACGACAACTGCAACAGCCTGCACACCAATGCCTACGACGAGGCGGTCACCACCCCCACCGAGGAATCCGTACGCCGGGCCCTGGCCATCCAGCTGATCATCAACCGGGAGTGGGGTCTGGCCATGAACGAGAACCCCCTCCAAGGCTCGTTCGTCATCGACGAACTCACCGACCTGGTCGAGGAGGCGGTCCTCCTGGAGTTCGAGCGGATCAGCGAACGCGGCGGCGTGCTCGGCGCCATGGAGACCGGCTACCAGCGCGGCCGTATCCAGGACGAGTCGATGCTCTACGAGCAGCGCAAGCACGACGGCACCCTGCCCCTCGTCGGCGTCAACACCTTCCGCAACCCCCACGCCGACACCGCCGAGCCCGGCGTCATCGAACTGGCCCGTGCCACCGAGGAGGAGAAGCAGTCCCAGCTGGGCCGCGTGCGGGAGTACCAGGCCCACCACCAGGACCGGGCCCACGCCGCCCTGACCTCCCTCAAGGACGCGGCGGTGAGCGGCAGCAACGTCTTCGCCGTCCTCATGGAAGCCGCCCGGGTCTGCTCGCTGCAGCAGATCACCGAGGCGTTCTTCGAAGTCGGCGGCCAGTACCGCCGCAACGTCTGAACCCAGCCCCGGAAGACCGCCGCGCGTCCACTCGCGCGGCCACTCCTCAGAGAGGATCCCGGATGGATCCCGTCACCCGCCTCGGCGTCGTCGGCTGCGGCCTCATGGGCTCCGGCATCGCCGAAGTCGCCGCCCACAGCGGCATCGACGTCCGTGTCGCCGAAGCCACCCACGACGCCGCCGAGGCCGGCCGCCGCCGCATCACCGCCTCCCTCGACCGGGGCGTACGGCGTGGCAAGCTCAGCGAACGGCAGCGGGACCACGCCCTCGCCGGACTGTCCTTCACCCATGACCTCAGCGACATGGCCGACCGCCAGTTCGTCATCGAGGCCGTCGCCGAGAACCGCGACATCAAGACCGACGTCCTGCGCGCCCTGGACAAGGCGGTCGAGGACCCGCTGGCGATCCTCGCCACCAACACCTCCTCCGTGCCCATCGTCGACCTCGCCGTCGCCACGGAACGGCCCGCGCAACTCATCGGCATGCACTTCTTCAACCCCGTGCCCGTACAGCAACTGGTCGAGCTCATCCCCGCGCTGACCACCAGCCAGGAGACCGTGCGACGCACCCGTGACTTCGCCGCCCTGCTCGGCAAGCAGGTCATCCAGGCACCCGACCGCTCCGGATTCGTCGTCAACGCCCTGCTCGTGCCCTACCTGCTCAGCGCGGTACGGATGGTGGAGTCGGGCGCGGCCCGCCCGGACGACATCGACCGCGGCATGGAGCTCGGCTGCGCCCATCCCATGGGCCCTCTGCGCCTGCTCGACCTCATCGGCCTCGACACCGCGCAGGCGGTGGCCGAGTCGATGTACGAGGAGTTCAAGGAACCGCTGTACGCACCGCCCGCCCTGCTGCGACGCATGGTCGCCGCGGGCCACCTCGGCCGCAAGAGCGGCCGCGGCTTCCACATCTACGACGCGTGAAGCGGAGCCGGCCTGTCCGGACGCCGACGAAGTGATCCCCGTGTCCGGCCGCTCGTCCGACCGCCATGAGCGCGACGCCGCGTCGGCGGTGCCCCGACAGGCGGGTACCGGCATCTGCCCCTCTCTGCCACGGTTGCGCCCCCGTCCCGCTCCACGCCACCACCCGGGCGGTACATGGGGGCCGTTCCCCCATGTACCGCCCGGCTCCGCCTGGCACCGTGAAACCGGTTCGCCGCACCGGTGGTGCGCGGCCAGGTCGATTCACGCGAGCGAGAGGAAGCCCATGGGCAGAAAAGCGTTACTCCGGGTCATGGTGGTCACGGCGATGGCGGGTTCCGCGGTGACCTTGACCGGAGGGCCCGCGAGCGCGGCCACCGGTGTGTTCAAGAGCGGGACCAACGTGGTCGTGAACGCGGCGGCGGGCCGCGCGAACAACATCACGGTCAGCCTGTCCGGGAGCAACGTCGTCATCCAGGACACCTCCGACACCCTGACCGCCGGAGTCGGATGCTCCGTCCAGGGCAACGGCTCGGTGGTCTGCCCGGTGAACCTCAACAACGACACGGTGGTGGTCAACGCCGGTGACGGCAACGACATCATCACCAAGACCGGCAACGTCCGCGGTGACCTCAAGGGCGAGTCCGGCAACGACGTCATCAACGGCGGCCCCAGCCCCGGCAGCAACATCCTCAACGGCGGCACGGGCAACGACACCCTGAACGGCGGCGTCACCTTCGACCTCCTCATCGGCGGCACCGGCGCCGACCGGCTCAGCGGTGGGGGCGGCGCCAGCGACGTCGCCAGCTACCTGGAGAGCGGCTCCGGCGTCGTGGTGGACATCGACAACGCCGCCGACGACGGGATCGGCGGGGAGGGCGACAACGTCCTCACGGACGTCGAGATCATCTACGGCAGCCCGTTCGGCGACACGCTCACCGGGGGCACGGCCAACGACATCCTGTCCGGCTTCGGGGGCAACGACCTCCTCGTGGGCGGCACGGGCAACGACACCCTCGTCGGCGGCGCCGGCGGCGACACGCACAGCGGAGGGGCCGGTAACGACACCCTCGACGCCGTGGACGGCGTGTTCGGAAACGACTCCCTCAACGGGGGCACCAACACCGACACCTGCACCGCCGACACGAGCGACACAAAGAGCGCCTGCGAGGCGTGACGTCCCGCGGCGGGGCCGGACCGCGCAGCCGCGGACCGGCCCCGGACCGCTGACCCGACACACGCTCCGGCAGTCGCTGGGGAGCGCCCGGACGAACACCCGGCCCCGGCGCCCGCGGCCTCGACCGGTCGTCCGGCTCCCACCGCGGGGGCCGTGACCTGCCCCTGTTCGCTTGTCCCGCTCTCCTGGGTGTCGCTCGGCGCGCAGTTCGGAACCCGCCGATCCGCCCCATTGACGTCAACGTGCACAATCTAGCCAGGACGCGCAACTGCCGACGGCTGAAACTCGTCCCTTGCTCCCGAGCCGACGAGGCTCGCGGAGACCTCGAACACCCAAGATGGGGGACGAATGACGAACCTGACGCCGAGGAAGAGCCGCCGTAGACCGGGCGCCGTCAAGGCAGCTGTGCTGGGCATGTGCGCGGCAGGAGCGCTGAGCCTCACCGGCTGCTCCGGTGACGGCGCTACGGCGGATGCCGCCGGCGACGCGAAGTCGACCGCGACGGCAACGAGCGGCACCGGCGACAAGACGGGGGCGCAGGCCGACACGACGGGCAAGAAGCCCGACGCTAAGGCTTCCACGGACGCGAGCAGCGGGGGCAAGACCACTGGGGACGCCGCGGTCACCTCCAAGCCACCGGCCGCCACGCAGACGGGCTCAGCGGGCACTGACGGCGAAGCCGACGACTGCGACCACAAGATGCCCATCTCCCCCGACGAGATCGCGGTCTACCGCTACACCCCGGAAGGGGGGTTCCTCAGCTTGATCGTCAAGCACGGCAACTGGGGATGCGGAACCCCCGACTCGGACGGCGCGCCGTTCGAGACGGTCGGCAAGGAGACGTTCATCCCGATGGATCAGGCCGCCGCCATCACCGTCACCAACCCCATCGTGGAGAGCACCGAGAACCAGCCCATCGGCGTCCAGGAGTTCCTCGACTGGCTCGAGGCCCACCCGAACTCCGGCCTGGTCTTCACCTACCACCTCGGCGGCGACGGCTCCATCGACCGCCTCGACGAGGTCTTCACCCCCTGACCGGGTTCGGTGCTGTCAGCAAGCGTGGTGCTGCGCTTTCCCCGCCCCGTCGCATGATCACAGGTGCTTACAGGTCCCGGACCCCACGGCTCGTCGCGGAGGCGAAGCCCAGCCAGGTGTGCCTGTTGCCCCACCAGCACCAGCCGACCTTGGGGGCGTTGCGGCGTTCTCCGCCGTCCCGCCCGGTGCCGTTGCTGATCCAGATCGCCGGGGTGCGGGCGTCCAGCGTGCCGTCTGTCTTGCGCAGCCGGGAGCCGATGGTCATGAAGCAGCGGTTGCGCTCAAGGACCGCCGGCTGCTGGAGCACCCAGTGGATGCCTTCGGTGAGCAGCAGCGGGGTGCGGTCCTCCTTGGTGAGGGCCGGCAGTGCCTCCTCCGGGCTCCAGTTGGCCATGTGGTCACCGCGGTCGAGGCCGGTGACGAGGTAGAGAGGGGCGTCAGGCTGCTCGATGGCGCAGGGCGTGAAGCGGTCGACGTCGGGCATGTCGGTGACGACGAATCCCGGCCTGCCGTCCCTTCGAAGCAGCAGGGCGAGGGCGGAGGCGGGGACGAGGTCGGGGCGAACCGCGAGCAGTACGCCGTGGCCCGACCCGGGTGCCTCAGTCGCCTCGAAGGCCTCGGCGAAGGTACGAAGCTCGTCGACGGGCAGTCCGGCGAGCTCGTGCACACCCAGCTCGATGAGTCTCTCGGCCTGCGCGTTCAGGGGCGGAAGTGCGGGGAGGACTGCGGAGGTTGCGGGTGTGGGCTTCGGCACGATACTCCCAACGAGTACGACGAGGACGGACTCGAAGGCAACGAGACGACCCGCCCGAACGTTCCCGCCGCCACCTCGGTTCCGTCCCGTCCGGGTCCCGCGAGGGCGGGGCCGCAGCTCCCTTGCGGCAGTACCGGCGTGAAAGCGTTTCCATTCGACGACCGACCGTACGAACAGGGGCCGCAACGTCCGTGAACTGAAGGGACGTTGTCACTTCGAGCACCTTGACGCCCACTTCTCGCGATGCTTCCATCACAAGCGTGTAAACGCTTCAACTCTCCAGGGATTCCGTTCCGCGTTCGGGCCGAACCCCATGGGGGCGGACGCCCCGTACAGCAACCGCGAGTCACAGGAGGTTGTCATGAACATGGCATTACGGTCGCGGTCTGTCCGGCAGAGATCCCTCGGCCTGTCCGTGGTCCTGGCCGTCTGTGCCGCACTGGCCCCCGGGCAGGCGAGCCTCGCCTCGTCCGAGACGTCCCCGGTCCCCAGCGCAGCCGTGGCTCGCGACGGGACGGTTCAGGCCGCGCGGATGATGGAGAACCTCGGGCGCGGGGTCGTGGCGGTACGTTCCAGCGGCACCCAGGTGCTCGTGTCCTGGCGGCTGCTGGGACTCGACCCGGAGGGCATCGGCTTCAACGTGTACCGGTCCACCGGCGGCAGCGCGTACGCCAAGCTCAACCCGAGCGTCCTGACGGGTGGGACCAACTACGTGGACTCCACGGCCGACCTGACGCGGTCCAACAGCTACCGGGTCGTTCCGGTGGTGGGCGGTCAGGAGCAGGCGCCCGGCGGGTCCTTCACCTTGACGGCCGATCACGCCACGGAGCCCGTGGTCCGCGTGCCGTTGCGCTCCGGCGGTCCGGTGAAGTTCGTCTGGGTCGGCGACCTCGACGGTGACGGCGAGTACGACTACGTCCTGGACCGGCAGACCTCCCCCCAGAAGCTCGAGGCGTACACCGGCCGCGGGCAGTTCCTCTGGGAGGTCGACATGGGGCCGAACAGCCAGAACCAGGACAACATCGAACCGGGGTCGTCCGCGATCGACGTGGGCCACTGGGACGGCGTCACCGTGTACGACTTCGACAGCGACGGCCGTGCCGAGGTCGCTTTGAAGATCGCCGACGGCGTCAGGTTCGGCGACGGGACGACCTGGACGCACGCCGACGACGCGCGTCAGTTCATGGCCGTCCTCGACGGCCGGACCGGCGCGCTGCGCAACTGGGCAGCGGTGCCGACCACTTACCTGGGGGACGGCCCGATGGGCGCGCGTCTCGGAGTCGCGTATCTCGACGGCACCACACCGAGCCTGGTCGCCTACATGAAGAACCGGCGCGACGACGGGGCCTTCAACCTGATGGTCGCCGCCTGGCGGTTCACCGGCAGTGCGCTGAGGCCCGAGTGGACGTGGCTGCGGGGCAGCCAGAACGCGCCCGACGGTCACAACACCCGCGCCATCGACGTCAACGGCGACGGGACGGACGAGGTCGCCGAGATCGGGTTCGTGCTCAACGGCGACGGCACCCTGCGCTACTCGATGGGCCCCCAGGGCATCATCCACGGCGACCGCTTCCACATCGCCGACATGGACCCCAGCCGTCCCGGGCTCGAAGGCTACGGCGTCCAGCAGGACAACCCGAGCGGCCTGTTGGAGTACTACTACGACGCCGCGAGCGGCTCCGTCATCTGGAGGCACGACGGTGGCCCCGCCGATGTCGGACGCGGCATGGCGGGCGACATCGACGCGCGCTTCCCCGGCATGGAGGTCTGGTCCTTCTCGGGTCTGTACAACGCACCCGCCAACCGGCTCACCGAACCGAACACCTCGCTGCGCCCGTGGCCCCAACTGGGCCTGTGGTGGGACGGCGACCTCACCATGGAACTGCTCAACGACGGCAAGATCGAGAAGTGGAACCCGCTGAACCCGTCGCCGAGCGGCAGTCTGCCCCGGCTGGTCAGCACCTGGAACCACGGCGCGGTCACGGCGGCGCAGGGAGGGCCCACCCTCGTCGGCGACATCCTCGGCGACTGGCGCGAGGAGGCCGTGTACACCAACGCGTCCTACAACGAGCTGATCGTCTTCACCACGAACCAGCCCACGACCACCCGGCTGTACACCCCGGCCCACAACCCCGCCTACCGCAACGCCATGACGTTCAAGGGCTACCTGCAGTCCCATCAACTCGACTACTTCCTCGGGGCCGGCATGGCCCGGCCGCCCCGGCCGAACATCGCCTACGCGGGAGGCGGCTCCCTCACATAGACCTGGCGCGCCGGGACCAGCGGCGGCGGGCGGCGGTGGTGGCCCTCACCGAGGCGAGGGCCACCACCCGGCCCCGGAGCATGGAGCCGGCCGCGCCGCGGTTGGCACGGTCAGGCGGCGCGGCAGAGCACAGCCGGGCCGGTGGGGGCCGCGGCGCGGGCCACGGTCGGGTGGACGGGGCGGGGGGCGTGGACGGTGACCGCGGCCTGCGAGCGGTTCCGTGCGAAGACGACGAGGCGCAGCACCGCGAACCGTGCGACGCCGGCGAGAGCGGAGGCGGACAGGTAGACGACCTGCTCGACCACCGCACCGGGTGCCGCCACGAACTGCTGCAGGGCAAGCATCGCCACGCAGGTCACGGCGTACGCGACCGCCGCGGAACCGGCCGACTGGGCGTGCTGGCGCCAGGTCGCGCTCCCGCCCGCACCGAAGGTGAAGCGGGCGTGCAGTTCGGTGGCGAGGAGCGTGGAAGCCGCGGTGATCAGGGCGTTGGCCAGGACCCAGGGAATCCAGGAGGCGAGGGCTACCACCGCGAAGCTGGAGGCGAGCCCCACTCCGCCGCCGCAGAGCACGAAGCGGGCGAAGGCGGTGAGCGCGCCGGGTGCGGCCTGCCGCCGACTCTGCGCTGTTTCCATGGCCCGACCCCTTTTGCTCGCTCACTCCTCCGCGAAACACGCACCTCTCGGCCTGCGAAGCCATCGGTCCGTTGTTTCTGACTATGGAAACGCTACGTTGCCTTCACGCATTCAGCAACGTCAGTGTTGCGCTTGTAAGCAATAACAGCAGGTTGAGGGCGCAATTTCGTTGCAACGGATTTCCGATTAATGCAACACGCTTCGCGTCGATCATTGCAATGAGTGACAGTGAACGCTATGCCGGAGACGCCCGCTCCCCGCTCCACCTGTTCGCCGACCGAGCGCGGGAGGGGCGTCAGGTGACCGGTCGCCCCTCCAGGACGTGGGTACCCGGGGCGCAGTCGGCCCGCAGTCCGGCGAGTTCGGCGGCGGGCAGGCTTCGGGCGGAGCCGCGTCGGCTGTGGTCGAGCAGGGCGGACGAAGTGTGCAGCCACTGGGGCAGGGGGGCCACGCCGACGAAGCCCGCCAGGCGGGTCAGCTCTTCGGCAGGGTGGTCCAGCAGGTTCTCGTAGGCGAGGGTGGTGCGCCGGTCGGCGGGGAGCCCGGCGAGGAACTCCGTTGCCTCGGTGACGAGTTCGGACCACAGGGCGCCGAAGGTCCGTACGGGGATGTGCCGGTCGCGCACGAGTGCGGGATCGAAGCGTTCGTCGAGCAGGGGCGCCAGGTCCGGGGGCAGCGCGCGGATGTGCTCGGGGGTCAGGGAGGCGAAGCCGTCGACGCCGGAGCGGGTCTTGATCTCGCGGAGCAGGTGGATCACGCGGTATCCGGGATGACGGCTCATGGACAGGGCGCAGTCCGGGCCGTCGCGGAACATGTGCACGAACTTCGCGTCCGGGAAGGTCTCCCGCAGTCCCGGTGCCCAGCCGGTCGAGTAGCCGGAGCGCTCCACGACGGCGGTACGTCCGAAGCGGGCGCAGAGCAGCCCGAACAGGGCCCGGTGGTGTGCGGCCGCGGTGCGCTCGGGCCACCGGGTCACCGCCGCGCCGAGTTCGTCGAGGAGTCCGTCCGGGTCGTCGGTGAGGTGGGGCAGCACCATCAGGGACAGCGCGGGAATGCCCGCGGTGCGCGCCGAGTATCTGCCGGGTCGGCGGGTGTGGAGGAACTCGGGCAGCGGCAGCCCACTGCGGATCATCCGCTCGAAATGCGGCGCCGGCCGGAAGAGCGCCTGCCAGAACTCCTCGCCGTCCACCTTCCCTCGGGGGAAGGCCGCGTCACCCACCGAGGCCATGTACTCGTTCAGGCTCAGCACGTCCGGGTGGGCGTTGAGGATGCGTGACAGCGCCGTCGAGCCGCTGCGCCCCGTACCGAAGACGAAGGTCAGAGAACGCATGATCCCCCTTCTGAGCATGTTCACGTGCTCATGAACACCGCCGCGTGGCAGGTGAGTTGACGATTTCATGGGTGCGTGTCCGAGCAATTATGATCTTGGGCATGACTGTGCAGAACTCTGACAAGACACTTTCCCGCAAACAGCGACTCCAGGAGAAGCAGCGCCGCCAGTTGGCGGTCGTCGACACCGTGGACAAGGCCGAGGTCAAGGTCCGCAAGGCAGAAGCCGAACTGGCCGTGGCCGTCACCGAGGCCGTGCAGATGTTCGGCGATGAGCAGTCCGCTTCCGAGGCGCTCGACATGTCGGCCGAAGCGATCCGGCGTTTCCTGCGCATGGCGCAGGACGAAGTGGCCGGCGCCGCCGAAGCGGCCGAAGTCACCGAAGTGACCGCCACATCCTGAGCTCGGCGTCGGGACCCGGCCGCCGAGCCCGCTCGGGCACCTGTCAGGAGCCGATGGACATGGGCGATCCGTAGCGTGAGGCCCGTCCGCGCTGCTGTTCCTCCTGCTGCTCCCGCAGCCTCGCATGCGTCTCGCGGAGCTTGTTGCGCACGTTGTTGTGGAGGCTGGTGAACTCCGACTCGGTGATGGTGCCGCGCTGCCCGTCCATGATCTGCCGGTGCACCGTCCCGCCCACGGAGGGCGCCCTGTCCACCGCGGAGCTGCGGGCACCGCGACCGGGGTCCTCGACGATGTCGATCATGAAGCTGATCCAGTTCGCCCGGTGGTAGGGACCGCCCGGTACGGCCGGCGACGCGGCCTCGGTCCGTTCGAGGAGCGCCTCGACGGTCAGCCGGATCGCGTAGCCGAGCCCGAGGAACCGGGCCCGGTAGTCCCGCAGTGCCGTCTCCATGGCCAGCTGTTCCGTGTTGACCGCGTTGGTGCCGACGACCAGGTTGCGGAACTCGGTGGGGCCGTTGTCGCCGTCGCCGATGAGATGGCACCACTCGTGCGAGGCGCGCCGCCCCGCCGCACCCCCGCGGCCGGTCGTCGGCATCAGGCTGTGCGCGGCCATGCTGCCCATCGCCGCCGCCGGGTTGCGCCCGGCACTCTGGCGGTCCACCGACGGCGGTTTGGACACCCTGACCTGCCTTCGGAGCTTCCCCCGCCCGTCCTCCTCGGCCTGGTTGGCCATGGCGTCGAAGCCTTGCCTGCTCAAGAATCGGCGGCTGTTGTTGGACGTTCCGTCCCCGTAGGTGAAGCTGGGGTCGACGATGGCACGCTTGTAGAAGACGAAGGGCTCGCTCGGGTCGGTGGGCAGTTGCACGAGCCCGGTGGTGTCGCCGACGCGGTCGTCCTCGTCCAGTCTCCGTTGCCCGGCCAGGGCCTCGAGGTCCTCATGGCCCGCGTACGCCGGGTTGATGTCCCAGTAGTCGCCGAACCGGTAGGTCCGTCCCATCGAGCGACCGCCCGACCCCTTCGGGGTCATCCGGACGATACGGAAGGACCGATCGGGGTCGATCAGCGTGGGACTGCGCTGGGCATCGCTGTTGATCAGCTCCACGCGGTAGACGTAGAACGAGGTCTGGTACTCGACCTCCCAGCTGTCCTGCAGGGTGCCGCCCCGGCGGCTCGCCGAGGCCCTGGGCAGAGCAGCGGTGCGTTCGACGCGCAGCGCGTCCGTCCCGTAGCCCCGGCGCTGCCCGGAGTAGGCGCGATCCGGTACCTCCACGAGGTGACCGTCGGCGTCGAACTCCTCGTCCGGTACCCACATCGCGACGAGGTCGGCGAGTTGGTCGCGCTGGTCTTCCTGCGCGGCCGCGGTGGCGCGCAGCGGCATCCGCTGCACCGCCGTTCCCGGTTCGGACGCGTGCCCGTGTCCCGCGTGCCCCTCCGGTTCGTGTCCCGCGTGTGCGGGCGGGGCGCCGCCCAGGACACGTGTGGCCTGTTCCTCGGCCTCACGTTCGAAGCGGTCGCCCGGGTCGGACACCCGCACCCCGTCTCCCCGGTCGGAGCCGGCGACCGGGCCCGAGCGCTGCTGGATCACATGGGTCAGCTCGTGGGCGAGCGTGTGCCGGTCGGCGCCGCTCTCGCCGATGACGACATGGCTGCCCGCGGTGTAGGCGCGGGCTCCGAGAGCGGCAGCGGACTCCTGTGCCGCGCGGTCCGTGTGCAGGCGTACGTCGGAGAAGTCGGCCTCGAAACGGGCCTCCATGTCGGTGCGGGTCGCGGGGTCGAGCGGCTGTCCGGCGCCGCGCAGCGCGTCCTGCACCGATCGCTGGACGGACGTCCGCTCCGTTTCCCGGTCCGCGGCGCGCTCCCGCTGGATGGCCTGTCCGAGGGCGGCGTTCCCGGCGAGACGCTGGAGGGCGAGCAGCCGCGCGGGGTCCGAGGAGCCCACCCGGCCGGCGGCCGGCAGCCGACCGGCGGGAGACGGGAGGGCGGGCCGGGCCGAGCGGGAACCCTTGCGGGGCTGTTCCTCTTCACGAGGTGCGCGCTGTGCTGCCATCGACTCTCCCGACCCGCACGGATATGACGTTCCGTCATCGTTTTCCGGAGGGCCCGCCCCGTGAAGAGACCTTCGGCCAGGAATTCGCGCAGACCTGGTACGGGGACGAGGCACCGCATCGTCGCCCCTTGCCCAGGCTCGTCACCGGTCAGGCGGGAGCGGGCCGCTCGGTGTCGGGTCGGGTTCGGGTGCGTCCCCATGCCGTGGCGGAGACGGAGAGGACGGAGAGGAGGACGAGGGAGGCCAGGAGCAGGACCGTGGTGGGCAGGCGCAGCAGGGCGTTGCGTACCAGCGCGGGCAGGACCGCGGGCAGGAGATGGTGGCGCAGGAGGTAGGAGGGGCCCGCTCCGAAGGAGATCGACGCGAGCAGGTGGCCGCTGGCCCGTTCCTGTTCCAGCAGGGCGGCTGCCTGGGCGGCGTACGGGGTCCAGGCCACCACGCACGCGGCGCCCCAGACCGACGGTCCGGTCACCGCGGTCGTGAGCAGTCCGGGGAGGCCGGCCGGCAGCGTCCCCACGGCCGAGGTGCACGACACGACACAGCCCACCCACACTCACTCCCGCCCACCAGAACGCTCTTGAACGCACTCCAACGCCAGCAGTTCCAAACCCCCGCCTCGGCCAGGGTCGGCACCACCGGGTTGTCGAGGACGAGGATGTCCGCGGAGTTGTCCTGCTGCGCCGCCAGCAGTGCCTTGTCCGACAGGTCGCTGGTGTCGAAGGCGGTCCGCTTGATCTTCGCTCCGGCCTCGATCACCCCTGAGATGCGGTCAGGGTGTTGTGCCGGACCCGGTGTCCGCGATGGGTGGGACTCCGGCGGGCCCGGTGCTGGCCCGCAGTGAGATCGGCGGGGCCAGCAGGTGGTGCCGGGGCTGCGCGTCGGGATGGTCGAGCCGCTCCACCAGCAGTTCGACAGCGAGGCGGCCCATCTCGGCCGCCGGTACGTCCGCTGCGGTGAGCTGCGGGGTCACCGTCTCCGCCCACCTGCTGGCCACGACCCCGGTGACGGAGAAGTCGCGCGGCACATGACGGTCGGCCTGGGCCAGCCCCCGGTAGAGGCCGCCGAGCGCTGCCTCGTTCAGCGTGACCAGGGCCGTGGTGGCCGGGTCGTCGTGCAGAATCCGCCGCACACAGTCCTGACCCGAGGCGGCGTCGTCACCGCAGCAGTACGTCCGGAC
This sequence comes from Streptomyces sp. NBC_01314, assembly GCF_041435215.1. NCBI lineage: Bacteria > Bacillati > Actinomycetota > Actinomycetes > Kitasatosporales > Streptomycetaceae > Streptomyces > Streptomyces sp. NBC_01314. Next base: position 1,145,170 of record NZ_CP108394.1, read on the forward strand.
CGTCAGCCCGCGCTCGGCCGCGGCCTTGGTGAAACCGTCCAGGCCCCGGTGCGCGGACTCGTATCCGGCCCGCAGCAGCTGCTCGGGCCGGTTGACGAAGGCGACCCGGCGGTGGCCGAGATCCGCCAGGTGGTGCACGCAGGCCGCCGCCAGGGCCGTGTGGTCCAGGCCCACCCACCAACCGCCTTCCGGGCGAGCGGTGCGGCCGATGGTGACGGAGGGGAAGTCCAGGGCGGTGAGGTGGTCCACCCGGTCGTCCTCCAGCCTGATCTCCATCAGGATCGCGCCGTCGACCCGCCGCTCCCCCAGCATCCGCTGGAAGGAACGGTCGCTGTCCACGCCACTGGGGGACAGCAGCACGTCGTAGTCGTAGGCCGCGGCGGCCTCCACGACGCTGCCGATGAAGTCCAGCTGCATGCCGGTGTAGTGGTTGCCGGCCGGTGGGAAGACCAGGCCGATCGTGCTGGTCCGGCCGTTGGCCAGGGCGCGGGCGCTGGCACTGGGCCGGTAGCCCAGCTCGTCGACGACCCGCTGGATCCTCCGGCGTGTGTCCTCCGAGACCGGGCGCTTGCCGCTCAGCGCGTAGGACACGGTGCTGCGCGAGACACCGGCCCGCCGCGCGATCTCACCGATGTTCACGCCGACTCCTTGCTTGAACTCCTCGAACCGGTTCGGAACCTCCGAAGAGAGTACCGCCCGGCGTTCGCGAGGGAGTGGGACGGCACGAGGGGCGCTCACCGGTCGTCGAACCGGTTCGCATGAAGTGAAGGTAGAAACTGCCGGAGCACCTGTCAACACCCTGTCCGCACACTCGTGATCCCTACAAAGGGCCCGGAAATCCTTTGGGTTGGAGGGATTGCTGGTCGGGTGTCCCGGTGCTAGCTTCGCCGAACCGGTTCGATGAAGTGATCCTTCCGGCACCCGTGCGGGCCGCTCCGCGCGCCCCGGACCACTTACGCGCCGCCTCATCGGTCACGGCACGTGGACGAGCGACCGACCGAGGTGGACCGACGCGTGGACGAACAGCCGCCCGAGGTGGACCGACCGGCACCCCGTCACCCGAGGATTCCCGAGGATTGAGGACGCGATCCATGCCATCCGCTGACAGATCCGCCCGGCGCCGAGCACCCGCCGCCGTGGCCCTGACGCTCGGCGCGGGCCTGCTGGCCGCACCCGCCCTCCCCGCGCAGGCGGCCGAGACGCCCCAGCCCGCCGCCCGCTACACCTTCGACGAGGACGACCTCGCCTCCGGCCGGATCACCGACAGCTCGGGCAACGGCCTGACGGCGACCCTGGTGAACGGCTCCACCGCCCGGTCCGTCGCCGGCCCCGACGGCGGCACGGCACTGGCCCTGCCCGGCGGAGCGCCCACCTCCGACGGCGCGTACGTCCGGCTGCCGCGCGAAGTGCTCGGCGACGCGAGCGACCTGACGGTCTCCGCCCGCGTGAAGTGGAGCGGCGACAGGTCGTCCTGGCAGCGGATCTTCGACCTGGGCACCAACACGACCAAGTACCTCTTCGCCACCCCGTACGGCGGCGACGGACTGTTGCGCACGGCCGTCACCACCGGTGGCGGAGGCGCGGAAGCACAGGTCGACGGGTACGCGATGCTTCCCGCCGACGCGTGGAAGACCGTCACCGTCACCCTCGACACCTCCGCCGGCCAGGTCACCACCTACCTCGACGGCGTGGCGGTCTCCTCCGCCGAGACCGGGGTCAGGGCGAAGGACCTGCTGGACGGTTCGGCCACGGCCGCCGGTTTCATCGGCAAGTCCTTCTGGCCGGATCCGCTGCTCAAGGGCGCGATCGACGACTTCGCCGTGTGGCACTCGGCACTCAGCCCCGAACAGGTCGCCGGTACCGTCGGTGACGTGCCGACCGTCCAGGAGCCCTCGAAGACGTCCTTCGAGGTCCGCACCACTACCGGAACCGCCCCTTCCCTCCCCGCCGCCGTCCGCTCGTCCTTCTCCGACGGCTACGACCGCGACACCCCGGTCACCTGGGACGCCGTCCCGTCCGAGAAGTACGAGCGGCCGGGGACGTTCACCGTGGCGGGGACCGCGGCCGGGCGTGCCGTGAAGGCGACCGTCACGGTGGTCCGCGAGGGGCAGCTCACCGTCGACCTCGGCTCGGACACCGGCGCGTTCCACGGCGGCGCCTCCGGCACCCTCTACGGCGTGTACGGACCGGACGTCCCCACCAACAACCTCATGGAGGGCATGGGCCTGCGCACGGTCTCCACGAAGGCGCAGGACGGCCCGCAGCACCCGGGGGCCGACGCGCTGGAGGTGGTGAAGCCGCTGGCCGACTCCACCGACGGTGATGTGTACATCTACATGACCGACATCCATCGCGGCTTCCCGTACCAGTGGCCGGGCGACACCCCCGAGGAGAAGACCGAGCTCTACAAGGAGAAGATCGCCGAGCAGGTCGACCAGGTCCTGCAACTGCCCGAGAAGTACCAGGACAACATCGTCTTCGTACCGTTCAACGAGCCCGAGGGCAACATGTTCGGCACCGGCGAGTGGAGCTACGACCGGGTCAGCTGGCTCACCGACCCGGACGACTTCTTCGCCGCCTGGGACGACGCCTACCGGCTCATCCGGGGCAGGATGCCCAGCGCCCGCATCGCCGGCCCCAACACCAGCGTTCTGTACGACCAGGTGAAGGGTTTCCTCACGCACACCCTGGCCGCCGACACCCTCCCCGACGTCATCACCTGGCACGAGCTGAGCCACCCGGAGGCGGTGCGCGAGAGCGTCGCCAAGTACCGGGCGTGGGAGAAGGAGTTGTTCGAGGGCACCGACAACGAAGGCACCGAACTCCCCGTCAACATCAACGAGTACGCCTTCAACTACCACACCTCCGTCCCCGGCCAGATGATCCAGTGGGTGTCCGCGATCGAGGAGTCCAAGGTGGACGCCGACATCGCGTACTGGAACATCGACGGCAACCTCTCCGACTCCGCGGTGCAGTCGGGCCGAGGCAACGGACAGTGGTGGCTGCTGAACTCGTACGCCTCGATGAGCGGGCACACGGTGGAAGTGACCCCGCCGTTCCCCGGCGAGAACTACACCATGCAGGGCGTCGCCACACTCGACGCGAAGAGAAAGCAGGCCCGGCTGATCTTCGGCGGGTCCACCGGCAAGGGCCACATCACCTTCGCGGGCATCCCGGAGAAACTCTTCGGGAAACGCGTGCACGCGTGGGTGCGGGAGATCGAGTGGAGCGGACAGGTCGGCGACTCCTCCGGCCCGAAGCTGCTCACCGAGACGGATCTGAGGGTCGGCGCCGACGGCACGGTCGTCGTCGGCTTCGGCGACGGACTCGGCGACGGCGGACTGCCGGCGCTGAAGGAGTCGTCGGCGTACGAGATCGTCCTCAGCCCGGCCGGGAAGGCGAAGCGCACCCAGTCCCCGCCCGCGTCCTGGCAGGCGTCGTACGAGGCGGAGGACGCCCCCCACACCGGGTCCGGCTACTCGAAGAACGGTCCGGAGGGCTCCCCGCGCGATGTGTCGAAGTTCTACACCTCCGGCGGCTACGACGTGGGGGGCCTGCGCACCGGTTCGGACGTCACCCTCGACTTCACGGTGGACGTGCCCGAGGACGGCACGTACGACCTGAGTGTCTTCGCCAACTCCCTCAACACCTTCGACAAGGTGAAGGAGCAGGGCCCCACCAATGTCTTCCTGCGGGTGGACGGCGCGGCGGACAGCGAGCAGGAGCTGCACCTGCCGCTCGGCTACAAGTGGGTGGTGTGGGACCACACCGACACGAAAGTGAACCTCACCAGGGGCAGGCACACCCTGACGCTCGCCGCGAAGAGCCTCGACGGCACACGAGCCACGGCGGGTGACGCCATCGTCGACCGTCTCACCCTCTCCCTTCCCGAGGCTTCGGCCGCCACCCAGGTGTACGAGGGCGAGCTGGCCTGGCCGGCCGGCGGGGCACAGCCCGTGTACGACCTGCCGAAGCGGGCCGGAACCCCCGCCACCGGCTCGGGCGCGGTCCGGCTCGCGAAGGGCCAGACCGCCACGTTCTGGGTCTACTCCCCCGCGGACCGCGAGGCGACCCTCAGGGTCGACACCCTCGGCGCGGCGAACGCCCGGCTCTCCGTCAACGGGCACGACGTCCTGCGCCTGGCCAGGAACAGGAGCAGCGTGGCCGTCTCCCTGTCGGGCGGTGTCAACAAGGTGACGGTCACCGGAGGTTCGGCCACCACCCTCGTCGACCGTCTCACGGTCACGCCGACAGAGGGCACGCTCCCGGCGCGTACGTACGAGGCGAAGGACGCGAAGCTCGCGGGCTCGGCCACGCTCACCCCGCTCTCCCTGGCCACCGGCGGGACGGCGATCACCGGGATCGGCGGCGACCCGGGCAACGGCAACACGGCGACCTTCAGCGTCACCGCGGACCGGGCCGGCCTGTACGCGTTGCGCATCCGCTACTCCAACCCCGAGCAGTCCGAGGCCACCCACTACAACCCGGACCCGCTTGCCCGCCACGCCGACATCACCGTCAACGGCGGCGAGCCGCGGCGCGTCGGCTTCCCGCACAGCTTCCACCGCAACAACTTCTGGGAGCTGACCGTCCCGGTCCACCTCAGGAAGGGCCGGAACACCGTCGCACTCAGCTCCGAGGAACTGCCGAACTTCGACGGCACCACCTACGCCTCGGACACCTTCCCCGGGGTCCTGCTCCGTTCCCGCGACGCTCCACTGATCGACCGGATCACCGTGGCGCCGTACGCACGGGAGCCGCGATGAGCTGAACAGCGAGGCGCCCGGTCCGTCACGGTCGACGGGCCGGGCGCTTCGCTGTGTCCCGCCGACCGAGATCATCGACCCGGCAGGCAACCGCCTGCGGCTGCCCGGTGCGCGACCTCGACGGAATCGTCCGCATCCGGAACGTGGGTCGCGGCCGACCTCGACGAGGGCAGGGCCCGGCTCGGGCAGTGCCGACGCATCGCGTCGGCGGGGAGTCGGTTCCGCGTCGACGCCCTTGACCGGACCCCCGACCTCTTGGACCATGTTGCGTATCGCTCGACAAGTTGCTCAATACGCACCGCCGGCTGAGATGACGAGGTCGTTCGCATGTCGCTTCTGAACACGCCCCTGCACGAGCTGGACCCGGAGGTCGCCGCCGCCGTCGACGCCGAGCTGCACCGCCAGCAGTCCACCCTGGAAATGATCGCCTCGGAGAACTTCGCCCCCGTCGCCGTCATGGAGGCCCAGGGCACCGTCCTCACCAACAAGTACGCCGAGGGCTACCCCGGCCGCCGCTACTACGGCGGCTGCGAACACGTCGACGTCACCGAACAGATCGCCATCGACCGCCTCAAGGACCTCTTCGGCGCCGAATACGCCAACGTCCAGCCCCACTCCGGCGCCTCCGCCAACCAGGCCGCCCTCTTCGCCCTCGCCCAGCCCGGCGACACCATCCTCGGCCTCGACCTCGCCCACGGCGGCCACCTCACCCACGGCATGCGCCTGAACTTCTCCGGCAAACAGTTCAACGTCGTCGCCTACCACGTCGACACCACCACCGGCCTCGTCGACATGGCCGAACTGGAGCAGCTCGCCAAGGAACACCGCCCCAAGGTGATCATCGCCGGCTGGTCGGCCTACCCGCGCCAACTGGACTTCGCCGCCTTCCGCCGCATCGCCGACGAGGTCGGCGCGTACCTGTGGGTGGACATGGCACACTTCGCCGGCCTGGTCGCCGCCGGACTGCACCCCAACCCCGTCGAACACGCCGACGTGGTCACCTCCACCACCCACAAGACCCTCGGCGGCCCCCGCGGCGGCATCATCCTCGCCAAGCAGGCATTCGCCAAGAAGCTCAACTCCTCCGTCTTCCCCGGCTTCCAGGGCGGCCCCCTGGAACACGTGATCGCCGCCAAGGCCGTCTCCTTCAAGGTCGCGGCCTCGGAGGAGTTCAAGGAGCGCCAGCAGCGCACCATTGACGGCGCCCGCATTCTGGCCGAGCGGCTGACCGCCGCCGACGCCCGTGACGCCGGCGTCGACGTCCTGTCCGGCGGCACCGACGTCCACCTCATCCTGGTCGACCTGCGCGCCAGCGAACTCGACGGACAGCAGGCCGAGGACCGCCTCCACGAGGTCGGCATCACCGTCAACCGCAACGCCGTCCCCAACGACCCCCGCCCCCCGATGATCACCTCCGGCCTGCGCATCGGCACCCCCGCCCTCGCCACCCGCGGCTTCACCACCGAGGACTTCACCGAGGTCGCCGACGTCATCGCCGAAGCCCTCAAACCGTCCTACGACACCGAAGCCCTCAAAACCCGGGTCAAGGCACTGGCCGACAAGCACCCGCTCTACCCCGGGTTGGCCAAGTAAGACCCCGGTGGGGCACCCGGACCCGTGTGCCCCACCCCCCGTTCTGAGGAGTCACCGTGGCCATCTCGGTCTTCGACCTGTTCTCGATCGGCATCGGCCCGTCCAGCTCCCACACGGTCGGCCCGATGCGCGCCGCCCGCATGTTCGCCGTCCGCCTGAAGGAGGACGGCCTACTCGCCCGAACCGCCACGGTCCACGCCGAGTTGTACGGCTCGCTCGGCGCCACCGGCCACGGCCACGGCGCCCCCAAGGCCGTACTCCTCGGCCTGGAGGGCAACGAGCCGCACACGGTCGACATCACCCGGGCGGAGCACGATGTCGAGCGGATCAAGTCGACCGGCACGCTGCGGCTGTTGGGCGTCGAGACCGGCGATGCCCAGGTGATCGCCTTCGCCTTCGACAAGGACCTGGTCCTGCACCGCCGCAAGACGCTGCCGTACCACGCCAACGGCATGACCATCCGGGCGCACGACGCGGACGGTATTGAACTCCTGTCGAAGACCTACTACTCCGTCGGCGGCGGGTTCGTCGTCGACGAGGAAGCGGTCGGCGCGGACCGCGTCAAGGTCGACGACACCGTGCTGAAGTACCCCTTCCACAGCGGCGACGACCTGCTCCGGCTCACCCACGAAACCGGTCTGTCCGTCTCGGGGCTGATGTGGGAGAACGAGCGCGCCTGGCGCGGCGAGGACGAGATCCGCTCCGGACTCCTCGACATCTGGCAGGTGATGCGGGCCTGCGTCTCACTGGGCCTGACCCGCGAGGGCATCCTGCCCGGCGGCCTGAAGGTCCGTCGCCGCGCCGCCCTCACCGCGCGGGCGCTGCGCGCCGCGGGCGATCCGGCCACGCACGCCATGGAATGGGCAACCCTCTACGCGATGGCGGTGAACGAGGAGAACGCGGCCGGCGGCCGGGTCGTCACGGCCCCCACCAACGGCGCGGCCGGCATCATCCCCGCCGTCCTGCACTACTACATCAACTTCGTGCCGGGCGCCGACGAGGACGGAGTCGTGCGGTTCATGCTCGCCGCCGGCGCCATCGGCATGCTCTTCAAGGAGAACGCCTCCATCTCCGGCGCCGAGGTCGGCTGCCAGGGCGAGGTCGGCTCCGCCTGCTCCATGGCCGCCGGAGCCCTCGCCGAAGTCCTCGGCGGCTCCCCCGAACAGGTCGAGAACGCCGCCGAGATCGGCATGGAACACAACCTCGGCCTCACCTGCGACCCCGTCGGCGGCCTCGTCCAGATCCCCTGCATCGAACGCAACGGCATGGCCGCCGTGAAGGCCATCACGGCCGCCCGTATGGCTCTGCGGGGCGACGGCCGACACCATGTCTCCCTCGACAAGGTCATCAAGACCATGAAGGAGACCGGCGCCGACATGAGCGTCAAGTACAAGGAGACCGCGCGGGGCGGGCTTGCGGTGAACATCATCGAGTGCTGAGGGAGTGGGCCTTGACCTGCGTGTGCCCACGCCGTCGAGTCAGGCCACCCTGTATTCCGTCGCCGCGTCCAGCAGCCAGCCCATCAGGTACTCGGCGAAGGATGAGCGGACCAGTACCCAGAAGCCGGACCCGGGTTCGTCGCGGGCGATCAGGATGATCTGGGTGCGGCCGAGGGTGGTCTGGGCGCAGCGTCCGGCGCCGAAAGCGCGTGGGTGCAGGTCCAGGGCGCAGCCGTGGGACAGCAGGTCGCGGGCGCGGGGGCCTGCGACGAGGACGGTGGTGCGCTGGGCGGAGACGTCGGTGACGGAGATGGGCTCGTCCCCGGCGGCGGTGCGGATCCGGCTCTCCAGTTCCTGCGCGCCGCCGGGCGGGCCCACCAGCAGCCATTCGTCCGGACCCAGCCACAGCGCGGTCAACTGCCCGGCGCGTACGACGGTGTTGGGTTCCAGGGGCAGTTGCAGGTCCAGGGCGAGGCCGATGGCGTCGGCCGCCGCTCCCTTGGCGTCGAGGCGGAGGTCGAGCTGGGTCAGGAAGGGGAGTTCGGCCAGCCGGACCGCGCCTCCGGAGGTGCGGGTGGCGGCGGCCAGACGGTCGGCGGCGTGGGACAGGGGGCTTCGGGGCGGGGCGGTGAGTGCGGTGTCAGCCATCGCGGCGGGCTCCCTCGGGGTCGTAGAGGACGGGGCTTGCGACGGTCACCGGGACCAGCCGGTCGCCGACGGGGGCGTACAGCCGCTCGCCGATGCGGTCCCGGCCGCCCTTGATCAGGGCGAGCGCGAAGGTCCGGCCGAGGGCGGCGCTGCGGTAGCTGGAGGTGACGTGGCCGAGCATCGGGACGGGCGGGGCGGGCAGGACGCTGTCGGCGACCAGGTGGGTGCCCTCAGGGAGGAAGGTGCCGGGGTCCTCAGGGAGCAGGCCGACGAGGTGCTTGCGGTCGGCGCGGAGGGTGTCGGCGCGCGCGTAGGAACGCTTGCCGATGAAGTCGGGCTTCTTCTTCGAGACGACCCAGTTCATGCCGAGGTCCTGGGGGGTGACGGTGCCGTCGGTGTCCTGGCCGATGATCGGGTAGCCCTTCTCGGCGCGCAGGACGTGCATGGTCTCGGTGCCGTACGGGGTGATGCCGTGCGGGGCTCCGGCCTCGTACAGCGCCTGCCAGAGGGTGAGGGCGTCCCACGGTGACACGTTGATCTCATAGGCGAGTTCGCCGGAGAAGCTGATCCGGCAGACCCGGGCCTCGATGCCGGCGACGGTCGTCTCGCGCCAGGCCATGAACGGGAAGTCGTCGTTGGACACGGCCAGTTGGGGTGCGAGTGTGCCGAGGACGTCGCGGGAGCGGGGGCCGACGAGGGCGACGGTGGCCCACTGTTCGGTCACGGACGTGCAGTGGACCTTCAGGTCGGGCCACTCGGTCTGCAGCCACTCCTCCATCCAGTCCAGCACGGCGGCCGCGTTGCCGGTCGTCGTGGTGACCAGGAAGCGGTCCTGGGCGAGGCGGATGACCGTGCCGTCGTCGAAGAGCATGCCGTCCAGGCGGCACATGACGCCGTAGCGGATCATGCCGACCTTCAGGCTGCTCATCATGTTCGTGTAGAGCCGGTCGAGGAAGACGGCGGCGTCCGGGCCCTGGACGTCGATCTTGCCGAGCGTGGAGGCGTCCATGAAGGCGACGCCGTCGCGGGCGGCGGCGCACTCGCGCAGCACGGCGGTCTCCATGGTCTCGCCGTCCTGCGGGTAGTACCAAGGGCGCTTCCACTGGCCGACGTTCTCGAACAGGGCGCCGTGTGCGACATGCCACTCGTGGATGGCGGTCGTGCGGACCGGGTCGCTCAGGGCGCCGCGGTCACGGCCCGCGAGCGCCGCGAAGGAGACCGGCGTGTACGGCGGCCGGAACGTGGTCGTGCCGAGCGCGGAGATGTCCACGCCGAGCAGTTCGGCCACCGCGCCGCTGGCCAGGACACCCGACGTCTTGCCCTGGTCGTTGGCCGTCCCGGCCGTGGTGTAGCGCTTGGTGTGCTCGACGGAGCGCATGCCGGCGCCGGTCGCGCGGGCCAGGTCGTCGACGGTGACGTCGCGTTGGAGGTCGACGAAGCGGGGGGCCCCGGAGGTGTCCGGGACGGTGTACACGTGCATGGGCGGCGTCGGCTGCGGCTGGGCGGCCACGTCCGGAAGGCGTGGGGAAACCGGGGTGTAGCCCTCGGCCTCGACCGCGCGCGCACCGGCGGCCGCGCCCTGCGCGAGGACCCCGGCGAGGTCGGACACGCCGCTCGCGCCGCCCGCCACCTCGACCGCCTGACGGCAGGTGTCGGGGACGAAGGAGCCCAGCGTCTCGTCGTGGCGCAGTCTGCCGCCCGCCTGGCTGAAGAGGTGCGCGACCGGGTTCCAGCCGCCGGACACCAGCAGGAGGTCGGCGGCGAACTGCCGCTGCCCCGCGGGCTCTCCGTACGGGCCGGCGGTCACGGCGGTGAGGCGCGGGGCGCCCTCCGTGCCGGTGACGGCGTACCCGGCCAGCACCTCGATGCCGGCCTCGCGGGCGCGGCTCGCCCACTGGCCCGGTTCGGGGCGGGTGTCGACGATCGCCGCGATGTGCACGCCCGCCGCGGCGAGGTCCAGGGCCGCCGCGTAGGCACTGTCGTTGGTGGTGAAGACGACCGCCCGGCGGCCCGGCAGGACGCCGTGCCGGTTGGCGTAGGCGCGGGCCGAGGCGGCCAGCATCACGCCGGGGCGGTCGTTGTCCGCGAAGGCGAGAGAGCGTTCGTGGGCGCCGGTGGCGAGGACGACGCGGCGGGCACGGATGCGCCAGACGCGTTCGCGGGAGACGTTCTCGGGAGCTTCGGCGCCGAGGTGGTTGGTGCGGCGTTCCACGGCGAGGAGGTGGTTGTCGTCGTAGTAGCCGAAGACGGTGGTGCGGCGCAGAACGCGGACCTCGGGGGCGGCGTCGAGTCGTGCGGCGGTCTCCTCGGACCAGTCGAGGTGCTCGCCGGTGCCCAGGAGGCTGCCGCCCAGGTGCGGTTGGTCGTCGGCGAGGATGACTCGGGCGCCGCTGTCCGCGGCCGCCGCGGCCGCCGCGAGGCCGGCCGGGCCCGCGCCGACGATCAGCAGATCGCAGTGGGCGTGTACGGCGTCGTAGCGGGCGGGGTCCGGTTCCGTGGCGAGGCGGCCCTGGCCGGGGAGGCTGCTCGCGACGAGGCCCTCGTACAGCTCGACGGTCGTCGCGGGGAGCATCGGCTCCGGGAAGGGGGCCTCGATCTGGATGACCGCGTTGGGTTCCTCGACGCCGGCCGAGAAGATGCCTCGGGGGCGGCCGAGTTTGATGCTGGTGCCGGTCTGGATGATGCCGTTGGCGAGGAGGGCGGAGGCGAGGGTGTCGCCCTGGTAGCCCTGGTATGCGGTTCCGTCGAACACGAACGTCAGGGGTTCGTTCCGGTCGACGTGGCCACCGGTGGTCAGGCGGAAGGGCTGAGTTTCGCCCCCGCCGCCCCTACCCGTCCCATCCCTGGGGGCTGCGCCCCCAGACCCTCCTTCGGCCTGAACGGCCTCGTCCTCGAACGCAGGACGGGCTGATGGTGCCGGACCCGGCTCGGAAGCGGCCGGGCGATCCGGAGACGCCGGACGTGACTCAGAGGTCGCCGCATGGCCCGGAGATGCCGCGCGTGGCGCAGAGCTCGCCGCACGCCTCGGTTCCTCCGCGGCCGGGCGCGGCTCCCCGGCCCGGTACACCGCGAGGATCTCGTTCGTCGACGTGTCGCGTACCGCGTTGAACCACGTGCGGCAGCCCGCCGCGTGGCTCCAGCGTTCGGCGAACGGGCCCTTCGGGTTGTCGCGGAAGAAGAGGTAACGGGCCCACTCCTCGTCGGTGAGGGCCGACGGTGTCTCGGGGTAGGGCACGTGTGCCTGGCCGCCGTAGTGGAACTCGGCCTCGTCGCGGGGCCCGCACCACGGGCAGGTGATGAGCAGCATGGTTGGGCTCCCTAGTGGGCCACCGCGGCCGCGCCGTGCTCGTCGACGAGCGCGCCGGTGGTGAAACGGTCGAGCGAGAAGGGGGCGTTGAGGGGGTGGGGGGTGTCGTGGGCGATGGTGTGGGCGTAGACCCAGCCGACGCCCGGGGTGGCCTTGAAGCCGCCCGTTCCCCAACCGCAGTTCAAGTACAGGTTGTCGACCGGGGACAGGCCGACGATGGGTGACGCGTCCGGGCTCACGTCGACGATTCCTCCCCACGTACGCAGCACATGGGCCCGCGCGAAGACCGGGAAGAGTTCCAGGGCCGCCGACATCTGTTCCTCGATGATGTGGAACGCGCCACGCTGCGTGTACGAGTTGTACGAGTCGATGCCCGCACCCATCACCAGCTCGCCCTTGTGCGCCTGGCTGACGTACACGTGGACCGCGTTGGACATCACCACCGTCGGGTGCACGGGTTCGAGGAGTTCGGAGACCAACGCCTGCAACGGGTGGCTCTGGAGCGGGAGTTCGATGCCCGCCATCGCCGCCAGCACCGAGGTGTGGCCCGCTGAACACAGCGCCACCTTGCCCGCCGCTATCGGGCCCAGGGTCGTCTGTACTCCGACCACCCTGCCGCCGACCACGTCCAGGCCGGTGACCTCGCAGTTCTGGATGATGTCGATGCCGGCCGCGTCCGCCGAACGGGCCAGGCCCCATGCCACGTGGTCGTGCTTCGCGATGCCGGCGCGCGGCTGGTAGGTACCGCCCATCACCGGATAGCGCACGTCCGGCGAGATGTTGACGATCGGGCAGACCTCTTTGACCTGGTCCGCGTCGAGCCACTCCGCGTCCACGCCGTTGAGGCGGTTGGCCTCCACCCGCCGCACGCTGTCGCGTACGTCCTGCAGGCTGTGGGCGAGGTTCAGCACCCCACGCTGGGAGAAGAGGATCGGGTAGTCGAGCTCCTCGGCCATGCCCTCCCACAGCTTGAGCGCGTGCTCGTAGATGCCGGCGCTCTCGTCCCACAGGTAGTTGGAGCGGATGATGGTGGTGTTGCGGGCCATGTTGCCGCCCGCCAGCCAGCCCTTCTCCAGCACGGCCACGTTGGTGATGCCGTGGTTCTTGGCGAGGTAGTGGGCGGTGGCGAGGCCGTGTCCGCCGCCGCCGACGACGATCACGTCGTACGAGCGCTTCGGCTCCGGCGTGCGCCACAGCCAGTCGGGGTGTTCGGGCAGCTCGGCGCCGGGGGTACGGGGGCTCATCGGACGTCTCCGTCGTGTGAGGGGTGCGGGCGGAGCGGACGGCCGGGGGCCGACGCGTTCATGCGGGCGTTCGCAGCCGTGCGGGCGTTCGGTTTCATACGGGATTCGCGTTCCTCTCGGCGGCCTCGACGACGTTGGCGAGGAGCATCGCCCGCGTCATCGGTCCCACGCCGCCGGGCATCGGCGCGAGCCATCCGGCGACCTGGGCGGCGTCCGGGTGCACATCGCCGGCCAGCCCGTCTTCGGTGCGGGTGATACCGACGTCCAGGACGGCCGCGCCGGGGCGCAGCATCTCCTTGGTGATCAGTCCGGGTGAGCCGGCCGCCGCGACGACGATGTCCGCCTCGCGTACATGCCGGGCCAGGCCCTGGGTTCCGGTGTGGCAGAGGGTGACGGTGGCGTTCTCGGACCTGCGGGTGAGGAGCAGGCCGAGGGGCCGTCCCACGGTGATGCCACGTCCGATCACACAGACCCGCGCTCCGGCGAGCGGCACCTCGTACCGGCGCAGCAGCTCGACGATGCCGCGCGGGGTGCAGGGCAACGGGGCCTCGACACCGAGGGTGAGCCGCCCGAGGCTGACCGGGTGCAGGCCGTCGGCGTCCTTCGCCGGGTCCATGCGCTCCAGTACGGCGTTGGCGTCCAGGTGGCGCGGGAGCGGCAGCTGCACGATGTAGCCGGTGCAGGCCGGATCGGCGTTCAGCTCGTCGATGACAACCTCGACCTGCCGCTGACTCGCGTCGGCGGGCAGCTCGCGCCGGATCGAGGCGATCCCCACCTGAGCACAGTCCCGATGCTTGCCTCCGACGTAGGCACGGCTACCGGGATCGTCCCCGACGAGTACCGTCCCGAGCCCGGGCGGTGGCCCACCCGCAGCGGTCAACTTGGCTACGCGTTCGGCAAGTTCACGACGAATGGCGGCAGCCGTCGCCTTCCCGTCCAGCACCTGTGCGCTCACCGACGGCACTCCTTCCAAGAACCCGAGCCACAGCGCCCCTCCAGGGGCGCGGGGCTGTGTCGATCTGCGGCTCCGCCGCGGGGCGCGACCAGCCACGACGAACCCGCGGCCGCCCGACAACCCGTCCCGGCACCGTCTTCGGACAACTCACCCACGAAGACGGGACATCGACGGATCGAACAACGGCTCCTCGGCCACGACCGCCTCGACTCGCTGGTCGAAATAGCCGATGTGCAGGGCGGTCCCAGGCACCGCGAGCTCAACCGGGAGCCACGCGTAGGCGATGCCCTTGCCGATCGTGTAGCCGTACGCCGCGCTCGTGACGTAGCCGACGCCCCGGTCGCCGTCGTACACCGGCTCCTTGCCCATGACGACCGCCCGCGGGTCGTCGATGGTGAGACACGTCAGCTTCCGCCGGACGTCGCCGACGCGGCGTTCCAGCGCCGCCTTGCCGATGAAGTCGTCCCTGTCGAGCTTGACGGCGAAGCCCACGCCGGCCTCGTACGGATCGTGCTCGTACGTCATGTCGGTGCCGAAGGAGCGGTAGCCCTTCTCCAGGCGGAGGCTGTTGAAGGCGCCGCGTCCGGCGATGACGCCGCCGAGGGGCTGGGCGGCGGCCCAGAGGGTGTCCCACAGCTTCTGTCCCAGGTCGGCCGTGGTGTACAGCTCCCAGCCGAGTTCACCGACGTACGACAGCCGCATGGCCGTCACCGGGACGGAGCCGATGTGGGCGCGCTTGGCGCGGAAGTACTTCAGGCCGTCGCCCGAGAAGTCCTCGTCCGTCAGCGGCTGGAGGACCTTGCGGGCGAGCGGGCCCCAGAGGCCGATGCAGCAGGTGCCGGGGGTGATGTCGCGGACCTGGACCGTGCCGTCGGCGGGGAGGTGGCGGGTGAACCAGTCGAGGTCGAGGTTGCCGTTGCCACCGACCTGGAAGACGTCGCGGGCGAGACGGGCCACGGTGATGTCGCTTCGGATGCCGCCGTCGTGGTCCAGCAGCAGCGTGTACGTCACCGAGCCGACGGACTTGGCGACCTTGCTCGTGACCAGGCGCTCCAGGAAGGCGGCGGCACCGGGGCCGGTGACCTCCAGGCGCTTGAGGGCCGTCATGTCGTACATCGCGACGGTCTCACGGGTGGCCTGGGCCTCGGCACCGACGATGGGCGACCAGTACTGCGCGGCCCAGTCGTTCGGCGTGGGGATGTTGCGGCCTTCGAGCAGTGCGGCGTTGGCCTCGTACCACTGCGGGCGCTCCCAGCCGTTCGCCTCCAGGAAGACGGCGCCGTGTTCCTGCTGGCGGGCGTGGAAGGGGCTGGTGCGGATCGGGCGGGGCTGCCCGGAGGGCTGGAGGGGGTGGAGGATGTCGTAGACCTCGACGAAGTTCTGGCAGTCGCGGGCCAGGACGTACTCCGGGGACAGCTGGTGCGGTTCGAAGCGGTTGACGTCGCACTCGTGCAGGTCGAAGGAGGAGCAGTAGCCGTCGACGAGCCATTCGGCGACGGCCCGGCCCACGCCCGCCGAGTGTGTGACCCAGACGGCCTCCGCGACCCAGAAGCCCTTGACGTCCGGGGACTCGCCGAGGAGCGGGTAGCCGTCGGTGGTGAAGGAGAACAGGCCGTTGATGCCCTCCTCGACCTTGGCCTCCGCCGTCACGGGCAGCAGGGACTGCGTCTCGGTCCAGGCGTCGGCGAAGTCCTCCTCGGTGAACTTCAGGACCGACGGCATGTCGTCGGCCTCGTCCACGGAGAGGATGTCGTCGGCGGAGATGGGCATCGGGCGGTGGCCGTAGTAGCCGATGCCGATGCCGTCGAAGCGGTCGCGGTAGTAGAGGTCGGCGTCCTGGTGCCGCAGGATCGGCCGGACCGCCTCCTCGGTCTGGCCGGCCAGCGCCGGTACCGGGCCGGTCCAGGCGAGCTGGTGGGCGAGCGGGGTGAGCGGGAGGTTCATGCCGACCATGCGGGCGATCTTCGGGCCCCAGATGCCGGCGCAGCACACGACGATGTCGGCGGGGATCTCGCCCTGGTCGGTGAGGACTCCGGTGATCTCGCCGTCGGTCTGGAGCACGTCGAGGACTTCGTGGCGGGCGAGGAAGTTCACGCCGCGCTCGGTGGCCCGGCGGATCTGCGCCTCGACGGCGAGAACGGCCTTGGCGAGTCCGTCCGTCGGTACCAGGAGGCCGCCGAGGACCTTGTCGCGGTTCACCAGCGGGTGCTGCTCGACGCATTCGTCGGCGCTCAGCAGGCGGGACTCGATGCCCCAGGCGGTGATCCAGCCGTGGCGGCGGTGCAGTTCGGTCAGGCGCTCGGGGGTGGTGGCCACTTCGAGGCCGCCGACCTGCAGGAAGCAGGGCTTGCCGTCGACGTCGAGGGAGCAGAACTTCTCGACGGTGTAGCGTGCCAGTTCGGTCATGGTCTTGGACGGGTTGGTCTGGAAGACCAGGCCCGGGGCGTGTGACGAGGAGCCCCCGGTGGCGGGGAGCGGGCCCTGGTCGACCACGGTCACTTCGGTCCAGCCGCGCGCGGAGATCTCGTCCGCGAGGGCCGCGCCAACGACTCCCGCTCCGATGATGACCACTCGGGGTCCCGCCATCGCCGCACCTCCGATTGAAAGCCAGTCCAGCCGGTTCAGTTGCTGTCTGCGCAACATGGTTCAGGTTGCGCAACTCAATGTGCCTGTCTCGGGGAGGGGGTGTCAAGGGGTCCGTGACCCGCGGAAGACGGCACGGAACACGGCCCTGAACACGGCACTGAACACGGCACTGAACCCGGTCCTCGGAACGGCCCCGAACACGGCGATGCCCGGTGGGCGGCGCACACCTGTGCACGCCGCCCACCGGGCATGTTCGACCGGTTCCCGCCCCGGGTTACTTGATCCAGGCCTCGACCTTGTCGCGGTTGGCGTCGACCCACTTCTTGGCCGCCGCCTCGGGCGTCATCTTGTCCACGGCGATGTACTTGGCGACGGTGTTCTGGTCGTCGTTGGTCCAGGTGAAGTTCTTGACCAGGTCATAGGCCGGGCTGCCCGACTCGGCGAACTTCGTGCTGACGATCTTGTCGAGGTCGTAGACGGGGTAGTCGCAGGCGACCTTCTCCGCGTCCGCGTCGCAGCCCGTCTTGTACTCCGGCAGCTTGACCTTGACCAGGGGCACCTCGGCCATGAACCACTGGGGCTCGTAGAAGTAGCCGATCACCCACTCCTTGTTCTTCTCCGCCTTGCGGAAGGCCTGGATGAGCGCGGTCTCGCTGCCCGCGTACACCACCTTGAAGTCCAGCTTCAGGTTCTTCACCAGGGCCTCGTCGTTGGTGACGAACGACGGGTCGCCATCGAGGAGCTGGCCCTTGCCGCCCGACTCGGAGGTCTTGAACTTGTCGGCGTACTTGTCGAGGTTGTTCCAGTCGGTGATGTCGGGGTGTTCCTTCGCCAGCCACGGCGGCACGTACCAGCCGATCAGGCCTTTGTTGCCGGTCGCGCCGGCCTCGACGGCGGTCTTCTGGTCGGTGATGTACTTCTTCTTGAGGTCGTCGTGGCCCCAGTTCTCGATGACGGCGTCGACCTCGCCCGTCCCGAAGCCCTGCCAGGCGATCTCCTCCTTCAGGTCCTTCTTGGTGACCTTGCAGCCGAGGTCCTTCTCCGCGACGTACGCGACGACCGCCGCGTTCGCCTCGTAGCCGACCCACGGGTTGACGGCGAGGTTGAAGGTGCCGCACTTGCCGGAGTCGCCCGAGCTGTCGGAGCCCGAGGAGGAACTGTCACCGACCTTCGCACCGCCACACGCGGTGAGGGCGAGGCCGAGAACGGCCAGTCCGGCCACGCCGGCTCTCCACTGTCGTATCTGTGTTGACATGGTCGGTGCTCCTTATGCGCTGACGCGTCGCGCCGCGGCCTGGGTGATCCGGTCGAACATAACTCCGAGAAGGACGATGGCGAGACCCGCCGCGAGCCCCTTCCCGTACAGCTGCCCCTGCGAGAATCCGGCCACGACGTCGTAGCCGAGGGCGCCCGCTCCCACGAGGCCGCCCACCACGACCATCGACAGAACATAGATCAGGCCCTGGTTGGTCGCGAGTGTCAGGGCACTGCGTGACATCGGCAGCTGCACCTTGGTGATGATCTGCCAGGTGTTGCACCCGGCGGAGGTGGCCGCCTCGACGGTGGCCGCGGGCACGGCCCGTACCCCGTCCGCGATGATCTTGATGGCGACCGGAGCGGCGTAGACGATCGCGGCGACGATGGCCGTGAAGCGGGTCGCGCCGAACAGCGCGAGGAACGGCACGAGATAGACGAACGGCGGCATGACCTGCGCCGCGTCCAGGGTGGGCCGCAGTACCCGGTCCGCCAGGGCGCTGCGCCCCATCCACACGCCGAAGGCCATGCCGAGCACCATCACCAGCACCGTCGCGACGAGCGTCGAGGCGAGCGTGGTCATGCTGTCCGACCACAGGCCAGTGCCGAGCAGCAGACCCAGGCACACGGCCGCGGTGACGCCGGCGCGCCAGCCTCCGAGCACCGTGCCGAGCGCGATGAGCACCGCGGCGACGAGCCACCACGGGGAGTCGGTGAGCAGCGACTGGAACGGGTTGAGGAGGCCGTTGGTGATGGCGTCGCGGAAGGCGTTGGTGAGCCCGGAGAGGCTGTCCTGCACCCAGGTGGTCGTGGTGTCCGCCGCGCTCGCGATGGAGCTGCCGAGGCCGCCCTCGCCGGGGAACTCGGCGGCCCACACGTAGGTGTGCGACATGTAGACGAGGACGGCCGTGACCACGCCTCCGGCGGCCAGGAGCGGGCGCCGCCAGGCGACGGACCGGCCGGCCGAGCTCCGGGCCGTCTCCTGACGCACGCTGGCGGCGGTGGTGACCCGGTCGAGGACGATCGCCATGACGACGATGGCGAGTCCCGCGTTGAAGGCCGTGCCCACGTCGAGCGACTGCAGGGCCTGCAGGACGGTCTTGCCGAGGCCGGGCGCGTCGATCAGGGCGGCGATGGTCACCATGGCCAGAGCGGCCATGATCGACTGGTTGACGCCCATCACCACGGTCCGCTTGGACATCGGCAGCAGGACCTTCAGCAGCGCCTGCCACCGTGTCGCACCCAGTGAGTCGGCCGCCTCGACGGTGGTCTCCGGCACCGACCGGATGGCGTGCGCGGTGATGCGGATCGCGGGCGGCGCCGCGTAGATCACGGTGGCGATCGTGGCGGAGGCGCCGCCGATGAGGAAGAACAGGGTCAGCGGGGCCAGGTAGACGAAGGTCGGCATCGTCTGCATGAAGTCCAGGAACGGCGTCACGAACCGGTTGAACCGCTCGGACAGCCCCGCCCACACGCCCAGCGGGATCGCGAACAGCAGCGCCACGAACACCGCGGAGAGGGTGAGCGCCAGGGTGTCCATGCTCTCCTGCCACAGACCCTGCAGTCCGAAGAAGGTGAAGCCGGCCACGGCGAGCAGCGCCACCCGCCAGTTGCCCACGGCCCAGGAGACGTAGCCCGTGATGCCGACGACGCCGAGCCAGCCGATCTGCGGGAGGGGGCGGTCGGCGGAGGGCTGTGAGATCAGTTCCTGGATGAAGGTCACCAGGGTGTCGATGACGAGACGGATCTCGTTGAAGAAGTACAGGAAGAGCGGGTTGGAGTTCCGGTTGGCGCCGATGGAGTCGTTGAGGTCGTTGATCCACCGGTGCAGGTCCGTGAGGTCGGCGGCGGCGAGGGTGAGCGTCTGCTTGCCGCGCAGCACGGCGAAGAGCACCAGCCAGGCGATGAGGATCGCGGCCACCACCGTGCCGCGCCCGACCTGGCGCACGCGGGCGGCGGGGGTGGCGGCCGGGGGCGCGGAGTCCGTCTTCCGGGGCTGCTCCGGCTTCTGCGGTTGTTCGGGTCTCTCCACGGCGACGGTCATCAGACGCCGCCTTCCTGCCCGGCGACCACCGCGAGGATCTCCTCGTCACCGACGATGCCGAGCAGTTCACCGTTCTCGACGACCTTGACGGGCCTGTCGGCCGCCAGGACCGCCCGGGTGGCCTCCCGCACCACGACGTCCGGGCCCAGTTCGGGACCGTCCAGGGCGTCGCCGTCGTTCGGCGGGCGCATGATCCACCGCAGGGTGAGGACGTCGGCGCGCGGGACGTCCTTGACGAACTCGCGTACGTAGTCGTCGGCCGGGGCCCCGACCAGTTCGTCGCCGGTGCCGCACTGGACCATCTTGCCGTCGCGCATGATGAGGATGCGGTCGCCGAGCTTGAGGGCCTCGGAGAGGTCGTGGGTGATGAACACCATCGTCTTGCCGACCTCGTGGTGCAGCCGGATGACCTCGTTCTGCATGTCGCGGCGGATCAGCGGGTCGAGTGCCGAGAAGGGTTCGTCGAAGAAGAGGACGTCCGGGTCGCCGGCCAGTGCCCGGGCCAGGCCGACACGCTGCTGCATACCGCCGGAGAGCTGGTCGGGGTAGGAGTTCTCGTAGCCGGAGAGGCCCACGAGTTCGACGACCTCCAGGGCCCGCTTGATGCGTTCCGCCTTGCTCATGCCGCGGATCTCCAGCCCGAAGGACACGTTGTCCACGACACGGCGGTGGGGCAGCAGCCCGAAGTGCTGGAAAACCATGGAGAACTTACGGCGTCTGAGGTCGCGCAGGCGTCTGGCGTCGGCCTCGCGGATGTCCTCGCCCTCGAAGACGATCTCCCCGGCGGTGGGTTCGATCAGTCGGGTCAGACATCGCACCAGCGTGGACTTGCCGGAGCCGGACAGACCCATGACGACGAAGACCTCGCCCTTGCGGACGTCGAAGTTCACGTCGCGCACGGCGGCGGTGCATCCCGTACGGTCCATCAGCTCGCGGCGGGTGAGGCCGCACAGTTCCTCGGACTCCGGCACCCGGTCGGCCTTCGGCCCGAACACCTTCCACAGCCGGCGCACGGATATGACCGGAGTACCGTCCGAGTCCTCGGGGGTGCTGCGCCGCTCCGGCGCCTCGGTCTGTGTTGGGGTCACGATCGGCCTCTTCTCGGCATTCAGCCGCGGAACCAGTGTTGCGGCCGGGGTTGGATGTTCTGCCAGATGTGTTTGGGCTCTCGGTACTCGTTCAGACCGGTCGGTCCCAGCTCCCGGCCCACGCCCGAATGCCCGAAGCCACCCCATTCCGCCTGCGGCACATAGGGGTGGTAGTCGTTGATCCACACCGTTCCGTGGCGCAGCCTCCGGGCGACCCGCTGGGCCTTGCCCGCGTCCTGCGTCCAGACGGCTCCGGCGAGTCCGTACTCGGTGTCGTTGGCGATGCGTACGGCGTCGTCCTCGTCGGTGAAGCGCTCCACGGTGAGCACCGGCCCGAAGGACTCCTCGTGCACCACCCGCATGTCCTGCCGGCATTCGTCGAGGACGGTCGGCGGGTAGTAGTAGCCGTCCGCGAGGGCCGGGTCGTCGGGCCGTGCGCCGCCGCAGCGCAGTACGGCGCCCTCGGCGAGGCCCGCCGCGACGTACGCCTCGACCTTCTCCCGGTGCTGGGCGGAGATCAGCGCCCCGGTCTCGGCCTCGGGGTCGAAGGGGCCGCCGAGCCGGATCTGCCGGGCCCGGCGGACGACCTCGTCGACGAGGGCGTCGTGGATCGAGTCCTCGACGATCAGGCGGGCGCCGGCCGAGCAGACCTGGCCCGAGTGCAGGAACACGGCTGTGAGGGCGAAGTCCACGGCCGTCTCGAAGTCGGCGTCGGCGAAGATCACGTTGGGGTTCTTGCCGCCGAGTTCCAGCGCCACCTTCTTCACGGTCGCCGCGGCGGTGGCCATGATCCGTTTGCCGGTCTCCAGTCCCCCGGTGAAGGAGACCATGTCGACGCGCGGGTCCTCGGAGAGGGCGGCGCCGACCTCGGGTCCGGTGCCCAGGACGAGGTTGGCGGCGCCGGCCGGGAGTCCGGCCTCCTCCAATGCCCGCATGAGCAGGATCGAGGTGGAGGGGGTGAGTTCGCTGGGTTTGAGGATGATCGTGTTGCCGGCGAGGAGGGCCGGGGCGACCTTCCAACTGGCCTGCAGCAGCGGGTAGTTCCAGGGAGTGATGAGCCCGCAGACACCGATGGGCTCGTAGATCACCCGGCTGACGGCGTCGTCGCGTCCGGTGTCGATGACCCGGCCGGCGTCGGTGCCGCCGAGGCCGCCGTAGTACCGGAAGCAGGAGACGACATCGGCGATGTCGTACTCGCTCTCCACGAACCGCTTGCCGCTGTCCAGGGATTCGGCGCGGGCGAACTCCTTGGTGTCGCGCTCGATGAGGTCGGCGGTGCGCAGCAGCAACGCTCCGCGCTCCCGCTCGGGGGTGTTCGGCCAGGGTCCCTCGTCGAAGGCGCCGCGGGCCGCGGCGATCGCCGCCTCGGTGTCGGGACGTGTCCCTTCCGAAACGGTCGCGGTGAGCGTGCCATCAGCGGGACAGCGGATCTCCCGGCGCCCTCCGGCCACCGGATCCCGCCATTCCCCAGCCACATACAGTTCTGCCACGCGCCAAGCCCTTCAGCTGAAATGCGTTGCGCATCGTGCATTCAATTGCTTGTGGTGGAACACCTTTGCGAATGCCATAGAGGTACGTCAAGGGGTTGACTGATGACGATTTCACCATGAGAGCACTTCCCCGGCCGCTCTTGACCGCGAGCGGCGTCGAGCCGACCATGTTGCGTATCGCTCACCATGTTGTGCAATACGCACCGACGGAGGCCGTCATGTCCCCTCGACCGCAACCTGGCCGTGAGTTCGTCCTCACCCTCTCCTGTCCTGACAGCGCCGGACTGGTCCACGCGGTGAGCGGCTTCCTGGTCAGGAACTCGGGCAACATCCTGGAGAGCCAGCAGTTCGACAACCGTCTCCAGGGCCGTTTCTTCATGAGGGTCCACTTCGACATCTCCGACCCGGACGCGAACCTGAAAACTCTGCGTTACCGGTTCGGTCCCGTGGCCGAGGCGTACGGCATCACCTGGGTCCTGAGCGAGGCGTCGACCCCGACCCGGACACTCATCATGGTGTCCAGGTTCGGCCACTGCCTGAACGACCTGCTGTTCCGCTCGCGCACCGGCTCCCTCAACATCGAGATCCCCGCGATCGTCTCCAACCACCGGGACTTCGAGGGGCTGGCGGACACCTACGGCATCCCCTTCCACCACATCCCGGTCACCAGGGACACCAAGGCCGAGGGCGAGGCGCGCCTGCTGGAGCTGGTCGGCGAACTGGACATCGACCTGGTGGTGCTGGCCCGCTACATGCAGATCCTCTCCGACGACCTGTGCAAGCAGTTCGAGGGCCGGGCCATCAACATCCACCACTCGTTCCTCCCCAGCTTCAAGGGCGCGAAGCCGTACGACCAGGCCTACGACCGCGGGGTGAAGCTCGTCGGCGCCACCGCACACTATGTGACCTCGGACCTGGACGAGGGGCAGATCATCGAGCAGGACGTGGTCAGGGTGGATCACTCGCTCGACCCCGCGGACCTGGTCACCGTCGGCCGGGACGTCGAGGCACAGGTCCTCGCCCACGCGGTGAAATGGCACAGCGAGAGCCGCGTCATGGTGGACGGCAACCGCACGGTGGTCTTCCGCTGAGCGACAGGACAGGACAGTGGGGCGGAGCCGGCCTTCCAGCTCCGCCCCACTGCCCTGTCCTGCCGCTCCGGACCGGTCCGTCTTCGTATACGGCCGTGGGGCGCCCTCAGCCGCCGAGGCGCTCCAACAGCGCGCGGCGCCACGCCTCCGTCTCGGCGATCTGGTTGAACGTGAACAGGTGCAGCCCTGCCACCCCCGCCGCGGGCCCGGTGAGCGCCTCCTCGGTACGTGTCAGCAGTCTCTCCGGGGCGTACCCTCCGGGCGTCGCGAACCGCAGGAACCATGAGGGGTGCTTCGTCAGGAAGCGCGTCGACTCGCCCACGCCGATCTTCGTCGCCATGGACAGCAGCTTCGCCCGCTGCACGGGGCCTGCGACTCCGACATGGACGGGCAGAGCGATGCCCCGGCCCCGTATCCGGGCGATCCACTCCCCGAGCACGCGCGGGTCGAAGCACAGGTTGCTCACGATGTACGTGGCGTGTTCGCGCTTGTCCCACATCGCCTGGACGGTGACGTCGTCATGGATGAGCGGATGGCTCTCGGGGTAACCGGTGACACCGACGTGCGCGAAGGGCGCCCCCAGCTCGCTCAGCCCGCGGAGCACCGGCAGCGCCCCGTCGTAGACCCCGGCAGGCGGGTCGGCGTCGCCCGCCGGGACGAACACATCCTCCACGCCGACCTCACGGAGCCGGTCGACGACGTCCTTCAGGTGCGCGTCGTCCCGCAGCAGCCGCGCGGGCACGTGCGGGACGACACGGCGGCCGTGCGCCGCGAGCCGGGCGGTCAGGTCGAGGGTCGGTTCCAGGCCCCTGACCGGCGACGCCGTCACAGTGACGACGACGTCGCGCGGAACATGGGCGAGGACCTTGTCCTCGGTCGCCTTCGCGGGCAGCACCTCGTAACGGACTCTGTCCAGCAGCGCCCGGAGCCCTGCGGCGCCCAAGGTCTACCCCGCCTGCTTCTGCTGCACGTCGCGGTGGCGGTAGTACGCGGCCTTGGACGGCGCCAGCGGCTCCTTGCCCAGGATCAGGTCGGCGGCCTTCTCCGCGATCATCATCACCGGTGCGTAGATGTTGCCGTTGGTGACGTACGGCATCACCGACGCGTCCACCACGCGCAGCCCCTCGACGCCGTGCACCCGCAGGCTGTCCGGGTCGACGACGGCCATCTCGTCGCCGGCGGGGCCCATCTTGCAGGTGCAGGACGGGTGCAGGGCGGTCTCGCCCTCCTTCGCGACCCAGGCGAGGATCTCCTCGTCCGACTCCACCTGCGGGCCGGGCGAGACCTCCCCGTCGTTGTACGGGGCGAGCGCGGGCTGGCTGAGGAGCTTGCGGGCCACGCGGATCGCCTCGACCCACTCGCGGCGGTCCTGCTCGGTGGAGAGGTAGTTGAACCGCAGCGCGGGGTGTTCGCGCGGGTCCTTGCTCTTGATCTTCACCGAGCCGATGGCGTCGGAGTACATCGGCCCCACATGCACCTGGTAGCCATGACCGCCGGCCGGCGAGGAGCCGTCGTAGCGGACGGCGATCGGCAGGAAGTGGAACATCAGGTTGGGGTACTCGACGTCCTCGTTGCTGCGGGCGAACCCGCCGGCCTCGAAGTGGTTCGTGGACGCCGGTCCCTTGCGGAAGAGCCACTGGAGCCCGATGAAGGGTGCGCGCCACTTCGCCAGGTACGGCTGCATGGACACCGGCTGCTTGCAGGCGTACTGGATGTACACCTCCAGGTGGTCCTGCATGTTCTCGCCGACGCCCGGGAGGTCGTGGACGACGTCGATGCCGAGGGCGGTCAGCTCCTCGGCGTTGCCTACGCCGGAGAGCTGCAGCAGCTGTGGGGAGTTGATCGCGCCGCCGCTGAGAATGACCTCCCCTGCGCGGACCTGCTGGGGGGCGCCGCGCCCGCGCCGGTACTCGACACCGACGGCACGCTTGCCCTCGAAGAGCACGCGGGTGACGAGGGCGCGGGTCCTGACGGTCAGGTTGGGCCGCTTGGTGGCGGGCTTGAGGTACGCCTTCGAGGCCGAGAGCCGACGTCCGCGGTGGACGTTGCGGTCGAACTTGGCGAAGCCTTCCTGCCGGTAGCCGTTGACATCGTCCGTGGGTGCGTAGCCGGCCTCCTCGGTGGCCTTGAGGAAGGCGCCGAAGAGCGGGTTGGTCGCGGGGCCCCGTTCGAGGACGAGCGGGCCGTCGTGGCCGCGGAACTCGTCGTCCGGGTCGGCCGCGAGACAGTTCTCCATGCGGCGGAAGTACGGCAGACAGTGCGCGTAGTCCCAGTGCTCCATCCCCGCGTCGGCCGCCCAGCGTTCGTAGTCCAAGGGGTTGCCGCGCTGGAAGATCATGCCGTTGATGCTGCTGGAGCCGCCCAGCACCTTGCCGCGGGCGTGGTAGACGCGCCGGTTGCCCATATGGGGTTCGGGCTCGGACTCGTACTTCCAGTCGTAGAACCGGCTGCCGATCGGATAGGTCAGCGCCGCGGGCATCTGGATGAAGACATCCCACGGGTAGTCGGACCGGCCGGCCTCCAGGACCAGCACCCGGTTCGCCGGGTCCGCGGAGAGTCTGTTCGCCAATGCACAGCCGGCTGATCCGCCGCCGACGATGACGAAGTCGTATTGCAAGGGAGCCATGGTGCCTCGTCTCGCTCGCGCCGTAGATACGCGAGCATGCTAGTCGAGTAGCGCTATACGCACCAGGTTGCGAACAACGCAACCTGCAAGGCCATTATTTCGTTGCCGTTGCTTGCGATGGCGTTGTTTACTACGCGTATAGTTTCACTGTGAGCAACTACAGCAACGACACGGAAACCTCGAACTCGCAGGCCGGCGGAGTGCAGTCCGTGGACCGCGCCATCAGCGTTATGGAGATCCTGGCCCACCGGGGCGAGGCGGGCGTCAGCGAAGTAGCCGCAGAAATCGACGTACACAAGTCCACCGCCTTCCGCCTTCTCGGCGCCCTGGAGGCGCGCGGCCTGGTGGAGCAGGCGGGCGAGCGAGGCAAGTACCGCCTCGGCTTCGGCATCGTACGCCTGGCCGGTGCGGTGACCGGACGCATCGACATCACCCAGCAGGGCCGGCCGGTCTGCGAGACCCTGGCCGAGGAGATCGGCGAGACCGTCAACATCGCGGTGCTGCAGGAGCACTACGCGGTCAACCTCTACCAGGTGCGCGGCCCCGGAGCGGTCACCGCGCACAACTGGGTCGGCCAGCTCACGCCGCTGCACGCGACGTCGAGCGGAAAGGTCCTGCTGGCCTACCTGCCCGCCAAGCAGCGTGCCGCGCTGCTTGCCGACTCCGGCCTCAAGAAGGTCACACCGCACACCATCACCTCGAAGACGAAGCTCGAGAAGCATCTCGTCGAGGTACGGGAGGCCGGTTACGCCTGGACCCAGGAGGAGCTGGAGATCGGTCTGCACGCCATGGCCGCGCCGGTGCTCGACCGGGAGGGCGACGTCATCGCGGCCCT
Organism: Streptomyces sp. NBC_01314; assembly: GCF_041435215.1. Lineage (NCBI taxonomy): Bacteria > Bacillati > Actinomycetota > Actinomycetes > Kitasatosporales > Streptomycetaceae > Streptomyces > Streptomyces sp. NBC_01314. The sequence goes on from NZ_CP108394.1 coordinate 1,172,136, forward strand.
CACCGCCTCCGGACCCTCGTACCGGTTCACCGAGGAGCGGATGCGCGAGCTGGCCCCGGTGCTGGTCAAGGGCGCCGAGGAGATCAGCCACCGCATGGGTTACCTGGGCTGACCTTCCCGGCTACTGCGAGCCGCCGCCCAGGCGCTCGGTCACCCAGTCGTGGAAGGCGCCGATGTGGTGCTCGCTGGGCACCAGTACCCCGCCCTTGGCATACAGCCGTGAGTGCATTCCGGGCTGGGTGCGCTCGCACGCCTCGAAGTCCTGCCGGTTGACCCGGTCGAAGAGTTCCACGGACCGGCTGACGTCCTTGCCGCTCTCGACGACGTGCGGGAGGTAGAGCCAGTCGCACTCGACGATCGTGCGGTCCACTGCCACCGGGTACATCCGGTGGAAGATCACGTGGTCGGGGACGAGGTTGATGAAGACCTGCGGCTTGACGGTGATCGCGTAGTAGCGGCGGTCCTGGTCCTCGGCGACGCCGGGAATGCGGTCCAGTCCCTCGGAGCCGTCCACCGTGAAGCCCTGCACCTCCTCACCGAATTCGGCGCCGTGCCCGACGTAGTACTGGGCCGCGTAGCCGTCGGCGAACTCGGGCAGCACCTCGGTGAGTTCGGGGTGGATCGTGGCGCAGTGGTAGCACTCCATGAAGTTCTCGATGATGAGCTTCCAGTTGGCCTTGACGTCGTAGACGATCCGCTTGCCCACGGAGAGGTTGTCGATGTCGTAGCGCTCGATCGCCTCGACGTCGCCGAGCCTCTCGACGATCGCGCCCAGTATGTCCTCCTCGAAGGAGGGCGGGTTCTCGGCGAGACAGACCCAGACGTAACCGAGCCATTCACGGACGGCCACGCTCACCAGGCCGTACTCGGTGCGGCCGACGTCGGGCATCTTGGTGAGGTTGGGCGCCGCGACGAGCTTGCCGTCCAGGCCGTAGGTCCAGGCGTGGTACGGGCATTGGAAGGCCCGCTTGACCTCGCCGCTCTCCTCCGTGCAGAGCTTGGCCCCACGGTGCCGGCAGACATTGAAGTGGGCGCGGATGGAGTTGTCCCGGGCTCGGGTGATCAGGATGCTCTCGCGGCCCACGTCGACGGTACGGAAGGCGCCGGGCTTCCCCAGGTCCGAGGAGCGCGCGACACAGAACCACATCGTCTCGAAGACGCGTTCCTGTTCCAGGGCGAAGATCGCGGGATCGGTGTAGGAGGAGCCGGGGAGGGTGGCGATCAGGCTGTCCGGCAGGCTGGTCGAGGTCACAGGGCACTCCTCGGAGGAACGTCGTGGATCGGGCGGTCACGCGCCGGGAAGAGCGACTCCGGACGGTGTCGGGGGTAAAGCGACGCCGCGTGCCATGAAGGCCGCAGCGTGGGATGGAACGCGTGCCGGGTCAGGAGGCCGCGGCGAGCTGCTTGCGCCAACGGGTGAACAGCCGGGGCTGGTTCATCCCGAGCACGGCGACCGGGTGGCCGGCGCGCCGGTAGACCGCCAGGACGTTGCGGTCGTCGGGTGCGCCTTCCTCCACCGTCACGCTGTCGGCGCCGGCCGCGTGACCGGCGAACTGGATCTTGACGCCGTACTGGTCCGACCAGAAGTACGGCGGCCGGGGCACACCCGGTTCCACCGCTCCCCCGGCCAGCAGGGTGGCGACGGCCGCCGCCGGGCGTTCCTGTGCGCCGGTCCAGTGTTCGACGCGGCGATGGTGGCCCGCGCGGGGGTCGTACCAGGAGGCGCAGTCACCGACCGCGACCACGCCGGCCAGGCTGGTGCGGCCGTCCGCGCCGCACTTCACGCCGTTGTCGAGCGTGACGCCGGATCCTTCCAGCCAGTCGACGCACGGGGACGCGCCCACCCCCACGACGACGATGTCGGCGGGGATGCTGCGGCCGTCCTCCAGCAGGACGGCCTCGACCTTGCGCTCCCCGCTCAGGCCCTTGACGCCGACGCCGCACAACAGCCGTACGCCGTGGTCCAGATGGAGGGCGGAGACGATGCTGCCCATGGCCTGGCCGAGCGGGGCGGCGAGTGGCGTGGGTGCCGCTTCGACGACCGTCGCCTCCAGCCCGAGCGCGTGGGCGGTGGAAGCGACCTCGGCGCCGACGAATCCGCCGCCGATCACGACCAGCCGTCCGCCCCGGGCCAGTTCGTCCCGCAGGGCGCGGGCGTCGTCCAGGGTGCGCAGGACGTGGACTCCGGCCAGGCCCTCGGAGCCGGGCAGCCGGCGGGCGGCCGCGCCGGTCGCGATGACGAGGCCGTCGGCCTGGATCTCCCTGCCGTCGGCGAGCCGGACCGCACGCCGGGTACGGTCCAGGCCGGTGGCGCGGACTCCGAGCAGCCACTCCGCCCGCAGGTCCTCGCCGTCCGTCTCCAGGGCGAGGTCGGACTCGCCGAGGTCGCCGGCCAGGAACTCCTTGGACAGCGGGGGCCTGTCGTACGGACGGTGGGCCTCGTCGCCGATGACGACCAGCCGTCCGTCGTAGCCCTGTTTCCGCAACGAGCGCGCCGCCGACAGACCGGCCAGCGAGGCGCCCACGACGGCGACGGTCCTCACGCGGGACCTCCGGCGAGCCGGGCCGCGACGCAGGGCGGCAGGTTGGGGGCGTCCGTGGACACCCGGACGTGGATCATGCCGTCCTCGATGACGACCTCGTGGGTCCGGACCGGAAGCTTGGCCGGCGGGGAGTCGACGGCGCCCGTCCTCAGGTCGAACTTCGAAGCATGCAGCGGGCATTCCACCTCGCAGCCCTCCAGCCAGCCGTCGGCGAGCGAGGCGTCCTGGTGGGTGCAGGTGTCGTCGATGGCGAACACCTCGCCGTCGTCGGTGTGGAACACCGAGACCGGCGGGTCGATGTCGAGCCGGAGGGCCTCGCCTCGCGGGAGATCTGCGAGACGGCACGCGGGAATCATCATGACACCTCGGGTGCGTATAGCGAAACGGATTGCGGTAAGCGCAACAACAGTTTGAGGTCGCCCAGAATCCTTGTCAAGGCGTCGAAGGGCCCGCTTCGGACGGGTGCGACGGCCGTCGTCAGGGCAGCCCAAACGCCCGTACCACCTGCGGGAACAGGCGGTACGGGCGCCGTGCGTGGGTCGTGCGTGGGTCGTCGCGTGGGCGGTCAGAAGCCGCGGTCGATCCACTCCTGGAGCTGCGGGGCCTCCGCGCCGACGGTGGTCGTGTCACCGTGTCCGGTGTGGACGACGGTGTCGCCGGGCAGCGTCAGCAGCCGGTCGCGGATCGAGTCGACGATGGTCGGGAAGTCGCTGTACGACCGTCCCGTCGCCCCCGGACCGCCCGCGAACAGGGTGTCGCCGCTGAAGAGCGCCGTCAGGCCCGGCGCGTACAGACAGACCGCTCCGGGAGCGTGGCCGGGCGTGTGCAGCACGGTCAGGTCGACGCCCGCCACGGTGAGGACCTGACCGTCGGCGAGTTCGCCGTCGGGTGTCCGGTCGGGGTGGGTCTGCTTCCACAGCGGCAGGTCGTCGGAGTGGAGCAGGATCGGGGCGCCGGTGCGCGCCGCGAGTTCGGGCGCCGCGTCGATGTGGTCGTTGTGGGCGTGGGTGCACACGATGGCCCGCAGGGTGCGCCCGCCGAGCGCTTCGGCGATCGCTCCGGCGTCGTGCGCGGCGTCGATGACGACGGCCTCGGTGTCGTCGCCGACGATCCACACGTTGTTGTCGACGTCCCAGGTGCCGCCGTCCAGCGAGAACGTCCCCGAGGTGACGAGATGTTCGATGCGGGCGGCCATCAGAGGACCACTACCGAGCGCAGGACGTCGCCGCCGTGCATCCGCTCGAAGGCCTTCTCCACGTCGTCCAGCGCGATGGTCTCCGTGACGAAGGCGTCCAGGTCCAGGCGGCCCTGGAGGTACAGGTCGATGAGCATCGGGAAGTCACGGGAGGGTAGGCAGTCGCCGTACCAGGAGGACTTCAGCGTGCCACCGCGGCCGAAGACGTCCAGCAGCGGCAGCTCCAGCTTCATCTCCGGGGTCGGCACACCGACGAGGACGACCGTGCCGGCCAGGTCGCGGGCGTAGAAGGCCTGCTTGTACGTCTCCGGGCGGCCCACCGCCTCGATGACGACGTCGGCCCCGAAGCCGCCGGTCAGCTCACGGATCGCCTCGACCGGGTCGGTGTTCTTCGAGTTGACCGCGTGGGTCGCGCCCAGCTTCCTGGCGGTGTCCAGCTTGGCGTCGTCGATGTCCACCGCGATGATCTTCGCCGCGCCCGCCAGGTTCGATCCGACGACCGCGGCCGCCCCGACGCCACCACAGCCGATGACGGCCACGCTGTCACCGCGCCCGACGTTGCCGGTGTTGATGGCCGCGCCGATGCCGGCCATCACCCCGCACCCCAGCAGGCCGGCGGCGGCCGCGGAGGCGGCCCGGTCGACCTTCGTGCACTGCCCCGCCGCCACCAGCGTCTTCTCCGCGAAGGCGCCGATGCCCAGCGCCGGCGACAGCTCGGTGCCGTCGAGCAGCGTCATCTTCTGCTTCGCGTTGTGGGTGCTGAAGCAGTACCACGGGCGTCCGCGCAGACAGGCCCGGCACTGCCCGCAGACCGCACGCCAGTTGAGGATGACGAAGTCACCGGGGGCCACATCGGTGACACCTTCCCCCACCGACTCCACGACGCCCGCCGCCTCATGGCCCAGCAGGAAGGGGAACTCGTCGTTGATGCCGCCCTCCCGATAGTGCAGATCGGTGTGGCAGACCCCGCAGGCCTCGACCTTCACCAGCGCCTCCCCCGGGCCGGGGTCGGGCACGATGATCGTTTCCAGGCTGACGGGGGCGCCCTTGCCCCGCGCGACGACAGCACGGACCTGGTGAGCCATGGCCACTCCTCGGCAGTAACGAGACCTGAGTCTGCGGTTGCTTATTACGGTACGCATCGCGCCTACCGCAACACAGCATCGTGGAGCGCCGACCAGGGGTCAAGAAGTTCCGCCGTCGTCGGCGCTGCTCGGGGTCTACGCGTTCCGCTACTCGTCGGGGAGAGCCTGCTCGGCCCAGATGGTCTTGCCCGTGCGGGTGTGGCGGCTGCCCCAGCGCTGGGTGAGCTGGGCGACGAGCAGGAGGCCGCGGCCGCCTTCGTCGAAGGCACGGGCCCGGCGCATGTGCGGAGCGGTGCTGCTGGAGTCCGAGACCTCGCAGATCAGTGTGTTCTCGCGGATCAGCCGCAGCTGGATCGGGGACCCGCCGTAGCGGATGGCGTTGGTGACCAGCTCGCTGACGATGAGTTCCGTGACGAAGGAGGCCTCCTCCAGCCGCCAGGCGGCCAGTTGATCGCAGGCCAGCTTGCGGGCATGGCCGACGAACGCGGGGTCGGCGGGAACGTCCCAGGTGGCGACCCGGTCGGCGTCCAGTGCCCGGGTCCGGGCCAGGAGCAGGGCCACGTCGTCGACGGGCCGCTCCGTCAGCAGACTCCGCAGCACCGCGTCACACGTCTGCTCCAGGGGACGGTCCGTGCCGCGCAGAGCCTGGCGCAGCCGCGCGAGTCCGTCGTCCAGGTCGCGGTCCGGCGCCTGGACCAGGCCGTCGGTGTAGAAGGCGAACACACTGCCCTCGGGGACGTCGAACTCTGCGGTTTCGAAGGGCAGACCGCCCACGCCCAGCGGCGGCCCGATCGGCAGGTCCAGGAACGCGGCCTCGCCGTCCGGGCCGATCAGCACCGGTGGCGGGTGACCGGCCCTGGCCATGGAGCAGCGGCGCGAGACAGGGTCGTAGACGGCGTACAGGCAGGTGGCCCCGATCTCGCCCGGGCTCTCCGCGTCCTCGGCCTCGTCCGCCGTCCGCTCGGAGTCCAGGCGCAGGACGATGTCGTCGAGCTGGGTGAGCAGCTCGTCCGGCGCCAGGTCCACGTCGGCCAGGGTGCGGACGGCCGTGCGGAGCCGGCCCATGGTCGCGGACGCCTGCACACCGTGGCCGACGACATCGCCCACGACGAGCCCCACTCTGGCTCCGGACAGGGGGATGACGTCGAACCAGTCGCCGCCGATCCCGGCGCGCGTGCTGGCCGGCTGGTAGCGGGAGGCGACCTCGACGGCGGCCTGCAGAGGCGCGCGGTGGGGAAGAAGACTGCGTTGCAGTTCGAGGGCGATGGCGCGTTCGCGGGTGTAGCGGCGGGCGTTGTCGACGCAGACCGCGGCGCGGGCGGCGAGCTCCTCGGCCAACAGCAGATCGTCCTGGCCGAAGGGCTCGGCCGTGCGGTGGCGGGCGAGGACCGACAGGCCCAGGGTCATGCCTCGGGCGCGCAGGGGCACGGCCATCATGGAGTGGATGCCGTGGACCTCGATACTGCGGGCACGCTCCGGTGAGCCCGCCCACGGCAGCCCGGTGACGTCGTCGACCTCGTACAGCAGGGCCCGGCCGGTGGTCAGCGCGCGGCCCGGCGGCGACCCCTCGGCGTAGGTGTGCCTGCTCCCGACCGGGATCACGGCCTCGGGGCAGCCCTCCAGCACGGACCGCTGGGCGGTACGGCGAAAGACGAGGGGAGCGGTGCCGGGCGACGGCGTGGCCTCCTCCCCTTCCAGCACCGAGTCCAGCAGGTCCACGACGACGAAGTCGGCGAGATGGTCCGCGCACACCTCGGCGAGCTCCTCGGCGGTGCGTGTCACGTCCAGGGTGGAGCCGATCCGGTTGCCGGACTCGTTGAGCATGCTCAGACGCCTGCGGGCCAGGAACTGCTCGGTGCTGTCGATCGCGGCCAGGCACATGCCCCGGACCTCTCCGGAGCCGTCCTTCAACGGGCTGAGCGACACCAGCCACGCGTGCTCACGGGCCTCGCCCGGTGCGCGCAGCCATGCCTCGTACGGCGTCGGCTCGCCCGTCCGCAGTACGTGCTGCACCGCCTCGTCGAGTCCCTCGAAGCCCGGGATCCGTCGCATTCCGTCGACCGACTCCCCCACCCGTCGACCGAGCAGGTCCTTCTGCGGCCTGCCCATCACCCCTTCCATCGCGGAGTTCGCGGACACCGCGAGTCCGTCCTGATCGAAGAGCGCGATCGGCACGGGAAGCTGGTCAAGGGCCCACCGCCGCAGCCGCGCGGCCGGCTCGGGCACCGTGGCCGTCAGAAACCACTGGTTCTCGCCCGCCGAGCCGAGGAGCGGGTGCGCCTCCAGCTCCAGCTCCACACCGTGACCGTCCCGATGCCGCGCGTGTACGGGGCCCCGCCATTCGGCGGGCTCGGCGAGACGGCTCCGCGCCGAGGCCGGAAGGGCATCGGCCAGCAGGTCGGCCGCCCGGCGGCCGACCACCTCCCCGTGCTCGTACCCGAGGACCCGTCGGGCGCCCGCACTCCATGCGATGACCAGCCCCCTGGCGTCGACCGCGGCCGAGGCGACACCGTGCTCGCCCATCGTTTCCTCTCTCCGTACGACCGGAGCCGTCGTCCAGGGGCTCACAGATCGACTGCGAGGCACTGCTTTCAGGTTTCATTGTGCGCCGGGCCCGCCTCGCATGGCGCGCGACCACCCGAAACGCCCGAGCCCCTACCCTGCCACGCCACATGCGGCGCCGGTGCCCGGTTGCACGAGCCTCTGTGCGGTGGGAGCGGTGGGCGGGGGTGTTGGGGCCCGGGGGCTCTGGTGTGACACGGCGATGTGGTGAACGCGTTGTCCCCAGCCATGCCACGGGTTCCTTCTCGCCGTGCCCCCTGCTGATCCGCTTTCATACGAGAGGACCGGCGGTCGCAGGGGCTGCCGTGGTGGTCGGCGGGTCGGCACCGCGACCGGAGAGTGGAGACACCTTGGTGGCGTCAGAGGATGCGGCGGCGGGGTCACGGAGGCGTCCTCGAGGGCTGTTCGTCGGGTTGTGCACGCTGGATGTGATCCAGCTCGTCGACCGTGTGCCGGGTTCCAACGAGAAGCTGACGGCTCATGAGCAGGTCGTGGCCGCGGGCGGTCCGGCCGCGAACGCGGCCGTCGCGTTCGCCCACTTGGGCGGCGCGGCCACGCTGCTCACCGCGATCGGCTGCCATCCGCTGGGGACCGCCGTCGTGGCGGACCTGGACCGGCTGGGCGTGACCGTGGTGGATCTGGCGGCCGACTCGGTGGAGCCGCCCGCCGTGTCGTCCGTTCTGGTGACCGCGTCCAGCGGAGACCGCGCCGTCGCCTCGACCAACGCGACGGCGTACCGGCTCGCCCCGCCCGACGATCTCGACACCCTGGTGACGGACTGCGACATCGTCGAATTCGACGGCCACCACCCTGAGTTGGCCGTGGCCGCCGCCCGCGCGGCGCGTGCCGCCGGACGCCGGACCGTTCTCGACGGGGGCAGCTGGAAGGCCGGTACGGAGCGGCTGCTGGCGTGGATCGACGTGGCCGTCTGCTCGGCCGATTTCCGCCCGCCCGCCACCGACATCCCGACGGCCGCGTCGGCGAGCACGCCGACGGACACCCTGCGGTTCCTGCGGGACCACGGGGTCGGCTGGTCCGCGGTCAGCCGGGGCGGGCAGCCCATCGTGTGGGCGGGGCCCGACAGCGGGGGCACGGTGGCCGTGCCTGAGGTAGGGGTGGCGGACACGCTGGGCGCGGGAGACGTCCTGCACGGGGCGCTCGCCCATCACCTCGCGGTGCGGGACGACTTGACGTCACGAGGCTTCGCCGAGGCACTGCGCGGAGCGGCCTCGGTGGCCTCACGGGCGTGTGCCGCGTTCGGCACCCGGGCATGGATGCGGGGAGGGTAGGCCCACTCACAGGCAGTGCATCGGAACAGTCGCGTCTCCGACCTCACCTCATTGGCACCCCACCGTGCACGTCGCGCACTCGTATCCCCGGACCACGGCCCTGGACCACGGCCCTGGGCCGGGCCCTCGCCGCGGGCCGCGCCGCGGCCCGACTGCCTTGCTCCGCCCTGGCCGCGCCCCACCGCTCGTGGTGGAACCTCAACGCGCAGCCGGAGTACTGATCGTCCACGGCTCCAACCATCCCGAACATCTCGAACTCGACGCGATCACACGGACGTTGAGCGAGTTCCGGGAAAACCTCGTCATCGGCGCGGCCGACGCCCCGACGGGTGACGGCGTCGGCCTCCTGCGCGCCGATCAACTACCACCCGCACTTCCTGGCGCCCGGCCCGGACGGCGGACCGCACCTGCCGACCACCTTCTCCCCCGAGTACGGCGGCGACTCCCGCGGGACTGCGGCTACGCCCCCGATCGACGTACGGGACGGGCGGGGCCGCCCTCTCCGGTACTCCGCCGCCGGCGACGGCGCGATCCAAGTCCCTCGCCGGTTCACTCGTATGACCCGGCAAGGAGGGCTCCTGCCCGGACGACCGGCCGGCCGTCGGCGCGAGCGCGGACCCAGGCCGTCCCGAGCACACCTGACACGGTCAGGAGGCCGTCGCGGACGGCAGGGGGCGGACGGCGGGGGGCCGAGTGAGGATCGTTTCGCGGGAGACCAGGCAGTCTTCGAGGAACGCCAGGGCGCGCAGATGGTACGAGCGGGCAGCCCAGCCGAGGCTGATGTTGTGCCCGGCCGCCGGCTGACGATCGACGTGCACGCGCGGGGCGGCCGTGAAGCACGCGGCCAGATCGGTGAGGGCCGCGTCGTCATGGCGCCACCACGCCTCGTGCTCGGCGAAGGTCAGCCGTACGGGCACGCGGACTCGGGGCGCCGTGGCGCGGAAGAGCGACGGCCAGCGGGCCAGCTCCGCCCGTTCCAGGGCGGGCACGGGCTCGACGACCGAGCCGATCGCCGCGAAGGTACCCGGCGGATACAGACGCAGCGGCCCCCAGCTCCGGCGCAGCCGGCCGCTGTCGTCGCGGCCGGTCGGCAGCTCGTGCGGCTCGACGGCGTACACGTGGCCGCATCCGGAGATGTCCAGCCCGAGCAGGTGCGGCAGACCGGTGGGGTCCGCGGCGGCGGTGAGCGCCACCTTGCCGCCGTAGGAGTGGGCGAGGAGGAACAGGCCCGCGCCCGTGGCATGACAGGAGGCGAAGTCGCGCAGAGCCGCGCGCAGGGAGACGGCCTGCTCCGCCAGGTCCTGTCCCTCGGCCGGCCGGGCGGCGGAGCGGTGGTAGCCAGGCCGGTCCACGGCCAGGACGGTGTAGCCGAGGCCCGCCCCCAGTGTCAGCAGCGACTGCCGCGGATGGGCTCGACAGTCGAAGTAGCCCGCGTTCATGCCGCCGCCGTGCACGGCGGCCACGACAGCGCGCGCGGAGCCGTCGGACGGCTCGGCGAGCAGTGCGGACAGCGGCACCCCTGCGGCGTCCAGGGTGATCCGGCGCACCCCGCGCGACGATTCGTGGACCGGTCGGGTCATGATCGCTCTCCTCCGGGTGGTGCGGCCAAGGCTCTCCCGTCCGGCCGATGTCCGCATGTCCGCACCCGCGCCGCCGCGGACGACGATCCGGGCGCCGGTTCGCTCCAGGCCCTGTGCCCGCGTCCAGCCGCCACGTTCTCGGAACGGCGCCGCCTCGTGGACATGGATGGGCGGGAAACGTGTGGCCTCCGCCAGATGGCGGTCACCGCACCGGCACTGCGCAGCGGGCGATACCGGTTCCGACGGCGCTCGGTCTCAGCGCTGGGGCTGTCCCCGAAGGCCGTCACCGTCAGGAAGCGCATCGGGAGTCCGACGAGGCGGCGGAGCTGTGCGGGGCTGTACGGGGCTTCAGGGAAGTCGTACCGGCCTTCCAGTGAGGTACGACGTGCGGCGTACTGGTGGACCTGTGCACCCCGGGGCTCGCGGCTGTTCGACACCGTCCCGCGTCGTCCGGCGTCAGCGGCTGCGGCGCGCTCGCTTCTCCCACCACGGCTCCGCGCCCTCCACGGCCACGAACTCGTGGAAGTCCATGTTGGCCATCGCCAGGTTGCACACCAACGAGCCGACCACGCCGTACGGAAGGAGGGTGGAATGTCCCGGGGTGCAGTACAGGTCGACAACGGTCAGCGGCCGGTCGGGGTCGGCGAAGGTCCTGGCGTCGGCGAGCGCGACCAGCGTTGTGCGCTCCCCGGGCGGGACCAGCGCGGGGACCTGGCCCGGCCCGAGGTGCTCGAAGGCCCGGTCGTCGACGACCAGCGCCTCCAACGGGAAGTGGTCGACGTCGATCTCGTCCGGGTCCAGGTGCGTGCCGATCCAGCCGTCCTCGTCGGCACCACCGAGTTCGTCGAGCAGCGTGCGCCAGCCCTTCTCGTCGTCGAAGGAGGTACGGACCAGCAGGGCCTGTTCGGTCGAGGGCAGCGCCGGGAACGAAAAGCGCGAGGGCAGCGTCGGCGCGGGGAAGACCGGGACCGGGTGGGCCGGTCGGCCGCCGTCGCCCTCGTACATGCCGCGCCTGTCCATGCCGCGCACCAGGTCGTCGAAGGCGAGCGTGCCGCCCGCCAGCGCGGCCAGGATCTCGCCGAGCCGGGACGACGGGACCCGGACACCGCGGCCGGGTATCCCCGCCAGGTCCACCAGCAACGGCCCGTCCCCGCCGTAGACCACAGAAATGTCCGCCAGGACGACGACCGGTGATCCGAGCCCGCCGCCCGGAACGAGCGCCGGTACGTTGCCGCCGAGCAGGTTCTCCCACCCGCTCCCCTCCACCGGGCGGAGCCGCACCCCGCCGCCCCCGAGGACAAGCACATCGTTTTCCCGTCGGCCGCCGACCTCGTCGAGCAGTCCGCCCCACAAAGCCTTGTCGTGCTCGCAGCACGCGCTGACCAACAGCACTTCACCAGGCGTGGGCCGGGGAAGCTCGGGAAACGACATGACACTCCTTCGAGGGGGCGGCGCGAGGACCAGGACCCTAGCCCACCCGGTCTCGGGGCGGTGGAGCGTGGTCAGCCGTCTTCGCCATGCCGGCGGTCAGGCCTTCCCGCGGCGCTGCCGGGGCGTGCCGGAGAAGCGGCGGCGTGGTTCCGGGGCGCATGCCAGGCAGGTGGTGAGGACGGCGGCGAGAGCACCGGCCCACAACACGTGGGCGTCGTCCCAGCGCGGGTCGCCCGGTGGTACGAAGAGGGCGAAGCGGGGTGGGAGGAGCGCGCCGGCTGTGACCGGCAGCGCCAGCACGGCGCCCGCCACGGCCGGCCCCGGCACGCTCATGGCGGTGAACCGCACCGTCGCCGCGGCCAGTGCGAGCGCCAGCGCCCACAGCGTGCCGGCCTCGACCGTCACCGCCCCCCACGGCATCGCTGCCCATTCCCCGGTGTCGGCGCCCGCCCGTAGGACGGCCAGCACCGCCATCCACCAGGCCGCCACCGCCGGCAGGACGACGGCCGCACGCAACGCCTGCCGCAGCGGACGCGGCACAGGAGGGACGCCGGTGGTGTGCCGGGCCGGATCGTCCAGGACGAACGCCATCCCCACCGCCCCGCACAGCGCGGCCGTCCGCACCAGGTTGACGAGCACCTCCGCCGGGAGGTCCGTCGAGAAGAGCACCGGTACGGCGGCGATGGCCAGTCCCAGTGCCCAGCCGGCGGCGAACAGGGTCCACGGCAGCGACCGCGCCGTGGGCCGTACCAGGGCCGCCACCACCAGGAGCCACCGCCTCATGCGCACTGGTACTCCCGGTCGTCGGCGGTCTCGGCCGGGGCGGTGACGCCCAGCAGGGCGGCCGCGCGGTCGGTGGTCGTGCCGGAGGCGGAGAGCTCCGCCCAGGATGCCTTCACCCTGCGGTCCACCTCTGCCTGTGGCTCGGCCAACAGCCGCTGGACCACGGCGAGTTCACGGCCCCGCAGGGCGACCGCGGTCACCGGAGCCTGAATCACCCCGGGACTGTTGAGCCCGTTGCCGGTGTCCTCGAACATGGCCTCGCCGTCCCGGGTCGCGCGGACCGCCAGCCACACCATCAATACGCCCCGCGCGTCACAGTGCACTCCCTCGTAACGCTCGTGCCCCACGACCAGCCCCCGGGCGACGCTCGCGGCGAACTCCAGTTCTCGCTCGCCGCCCCACGCCGTGGTCACCGTCGACTCGCCGGGCGCGGCGGGTGAGATCTCCCTGTCGCCCGACGGTCCGTCGAGCGCGGCGACCTTCTGTCGTACGGTCAGTTTCCGTGTCGCGTCCGGTGCGCCGGCCAGCGACCGCACCTCGTCGGTCACCCGGGCCCACTCATCGATCCAGGGCGTGAACTCGGGGAAGGCACAGTACGTCGTCGCCCCGCGCCGCTCGCAGTCCTGCACCGCCGCCGGGTCACGGGTCGCCACCTCCCGCGCCTCGCGCACCGCTTCCGTCGGTGCTGTGCCCTGCAGGACCACGGCGGTCACGACCGCGCCGAGTGCCCCCAGGGCGGTGGCTCGTACGGCCCGCGTCCGGCCGCCGCTCAACAGCACCGCGCCCGCCCCCAGCAGCACCGCGAGCGCCAGGAGGTACAGCGCGTGCCATGCCGCGGGCCGCCCCAGCAGGTCGGACGGCAGTGGCCGTGCGCCCTCGTCGAACACCAGGGGGGCCAGCCCGCGCAGCCAGGCCGGGCTCCGCGAGTCGGCGGCGAAGACCATGGTGCCCGCCAGGACTGCGACGACGGCCAGGGGTGCCACGAACGCCGACCGGACGAGCCGGGCGAGCAGCACACCGAGGACGGCGAGCAGGAGGATCAGCAGCGGCCCGGTCGACAGCTCGGACACCGACCCGTGGCCCACCGCCCCGGACTTCAGCGCCGCGGCTGTGAACTGCCCGGCCACGATCAGCGCCCCCACCACCACCGTCGGCAGCACCGACAGCACATGCGCGACCGTGCGCCACCACGGCGGCAGGAGCAGCACGCCGAAGTACCCGTCCGTGCCCCGCCGGTGGGAGCGCAGCACCGCCAGGTTCACGGCGATCATCACCGCCAGCCCCAGCAGCAGCTGTCCGATCTGTGTCTCGCGGTCGATGTCCTGCAGGACCGGATAGGCGTCCTCCGACTCACCGCTCGGCCAGAGCAGGAGCGTCAGGTATGCCACCAGGGCGGACAGCACCAGGGGGTGCAGCAGCAGGCGCCGCGCCTCGACCCGGGCCAGCGCGAGCACCGCCCGCCGCCGGCCCTGGACCCGCATCGGCGGCGGCTTCGGCGCGGCGACCCGTGTCCCCGCCACGGCCGTCATGCCGTCACCTCCGCCACCGGCTCGCCGCCGAGCGCCAGCAGATAGCCGTCCTCCAGCGTCGGTTCGACCAGCCGGGCGCCCGCGGGCGGGTCCCCGACGTTGCGGAACTCGCCCGTCCCGGTGCGCCACCCGGCTCTGGCGCCCGGCTGCCGCTCCCCGCTGTTCCACACCCGGCCGTCCGCCACCGCCGTCAGGTCGGCGGCCGTGCCGTCGAACCGCACCCGGCCCTTGTCCATGACCACCACCCGGTGACACAGCATCGCCACGTCCTCCGTCTGATGCGTGGACAGCAGCACCGTCCGGCCCTCGCCGGCCTCCGCGATCAACTCCCGGAACCGCATGCGCTGTTCGGGGTCGAGTCCGACCGTGGGCTCGTCCAGGACCAGGAAACCCGGGTCGCCGACCAGGGCCGCCGCCAGGGCCACGCGCTGCCGCATACCGCCGGAGAGCCGCCGTATCCGCTTGCCCCGCACATCCGCGAGACCGACCGCGTCCAGGACGCGGCGGGCCTCGGCGTGCCGGGCCTGCCGGTCCGTGAGTTCCTTGAGGATCGCCACGTAGTCGATGAACTCGAAGGCGGTGAAGTCCGGATGGAATCCCGGGTTCTGCGGCAGATAGCCCAGGACCCTTCGCACGTCCTGCCGTCCGTGGACCGTGCTCGGATCGTGCCCGAGGACGGTGAAGGCGCCGGTGTCCGGCGGCGTCGCCGTCGCCAGGATCCGCAGCAGCGTCGTCTTGCCCGCCCCGTTCGGCCCGAGCAGGCCCGTGACACCTTCGGAGAGCCGCATCGTCACGTCGTCCACCGCTCTGGTGCCGCGATAGCTCAGGGTCAGCCCGGAGGCCGAGACCGTGGGTCGTGTCATGACAGCCTCCTGGCTGCGAATCGAAGGGATCGGAAGGAAGGACCGAGCGGACGACCGCTGTCGAAGCGGTCCCGCGCCGCCACCAGCAGCACCGTCGCCACCGCCGCGACCGCCGCCGCCGCGCCCTGCCCCTCGGCGGTGAAGGGCAGCGGCGTGCCGGACGCCAGCAGCCGGCTCAGTACCACCAGGGCGGTCCAGCCGGCACCGACCAGCGCCGGTGCGAGGACGGGCCCCAGCCGGGCCGTCAACGCGACGCCCGTCGTGGTCAGCGCGAGCGCCGGCAGCAGCCAGCCGAGCGCCGCCAGGCCGAACGACGGCAGCGCCAGACTCGCCAGCACGCTCAGCACCGTCGTCGTCGACAGCACCGCGACCGTGCGCACCATCAGCAGACGGAAGGTGTGCATCGGCGCGACCACGGCCATCTCGTACGTCGGGTCGAGTCCCGGCCCGAAGGACAGCGCCACCCCCGCCAGCGGCAGCAGTGGCGCCGTGGCCAGCAGCATCAGCGGCGACGCGGCCAGTCCCACGCCGACCGCGAGCAGCAGGGTGAGCGCCACCGCGCCGAGCCAGGAGCGGCGCAGCACCGGAGTCGCCGCGAGCAGCCGCGCGGTGTGGTCGGCGATGCCGGCCCGGATCAGGAGCGATTCGGCGAAGCCCGGCCTGGGGGCGTCCAGTTCGGCGTCCAGCCGGGCCCAGCCCGCGCTGATCTCGGCGGGCGGGACATGGACCGAGAGCGCGGTGCGACAGTCGGCGCAGGCGGCGAGGTGCGTTTCGACGGACCACAGCCGGGGCGCCGCCAGCACTCCGTCGGCGTACTCCCGCAGGTCCCCGTCATCGGCGTGCCAGCTCATGTCAGGCCTTCCCGCAGTTGCTTCCGGGCGCGCATGGCCCGGGTCTTGACGGTGCCCGGGGGAATGCCGAGCACGACCGCCGCCTCACGTGTCGTCAGACCGTCGATCACCGTGGCCTGCAGCACCGCCCGCAGCTCCGGCGAGAGCTCGGCCAGCGACCCCGCCAGGTCTCCGTGCCGCACCCGGGCCAGCACGTGTTCCTCGGCCGACACCTCGTCGCGCTGCCGCAGCCGGGCGAGCGCCTGCCGCAGTCGGCCGCGGGCCCCGTCGCCCCGCAGCGCGTCCACGAGGCGGCGTGAGCCGATCCGCCACAGCCAGCCCGCCACGTCACCTTCGCGCCGGTAGCGGGCGGCTCCCCGCCATACGTCGAGAAACGTCTCCTGTACGACGTCGTCGACCAGCGCCGGGTCTGCACACCGTCCGCGCAGCCGCAGCACGAGCCACGGTGCGTAGCGCCGGTACAGCTCTTCGAAGGCCCGACGGTCCCCGTCCGCGACCGCCCGCAACAGTTCGGCGTCACCCGGACTCCCTCGCTTCATCTCGCTCACACCCCCTCATCGGACGAGACGCCCCGAACGGTTCACCGAGCACGTGCCGAGTCTGGCGCGTACGGGAGTTGCTGTCGGAGCCCGATGGGAAGGTGAGTGACTGTCGTACGCCCCCTCGATGGAGTCATGGGACGAACCCGCCCCGTCTCACGGCCGGTCGGATCCTCCCTCACGAGGCCCGTCGGCCGGCGCCCGCAGCAGCCGGCCCCCCTCGTTGCCGGTCTCGTCGTACCCGGCGTCGGAGATCCGTTGCCGCTCGCGCGGGTCGTTCGGTGGCGACCGCGCGCCGGGTGAGTCGGGTGGCTCCGTCAGTTCTTCGCCGCGAGTGCCTTGAGCGCGATGTTGAGTTCGAGGACGTTCACGCGGGGCTCACCGATGAAGCCGAGGGTGCGGCCGTCAGTGTGCTCGTCGACGAGTTCGCGCACCTGGTCGACGGGCAGCCCGTTCTTCTCCGCCACCCGGTGGATCTGGAGGTCGGCGTACCGCGGGGAGATGTCCGGGTCCAGGCCGGAACCGGAGGAGGTGACCGCGTCGGCGGGCACGTCGGACGGCTCGACCGTGTAGCCGGTCACGGAGTTGTCCTTGACCACGGCGGCCTTGGCGTCCTTCACCCACCGGATGAGCTCCTCGTTGTCGGCGGAGCGGTTGGTCGCACCGGAGAGGATGAGCTTGTACCGGGTGTTGACGCTGTTGGTGCCGAGGCCGTTGGCGGGGCGGCCCTGGAACCACTTCAGGTCGGCCTCCGGGGTCTCCTGCCCCTTCTTGAGCGGCAGGTCGTACGCCTGCCCGATGAGCGAGGAGCCGACGACCTGGCCGGTGTGGTCCTTGATCTCGGACCCGTCCGCCTTGTCGTGGAAGAGGGCCTGGGCGAAGCCGGTGACGACCAGCGGGTAGACGACCCCGGTGACGAGCGTCAGCACGAGCAGGGCCCGCAGGCCCGCCCCCAGCAGGCGGACGGTGTTCGCAAGGGAGGTGTTCATGTCCTTCAGCCGATCCCGGGGATGAGCGAGACGAGTACGTCGATGATCTTGATGCCGACGAAGGGCGCGACGAGACCGCCGAGACCGTAGACGGCGAGGTTGCGGCGGAGCAGCCTGTCGGCGCTGACCGGCCGGTACCGCACTCCCTTCAGGGCGAGCGGCACGAGCGCGATGATGATCAGCGCGTTGAAGACGACCGCGGAGAGGATCGCGGAGTCCGGCGAGGACAGCCGCATGATGTTGAGCCTGTCCAGGCCCGGGTAGACGGCCGCGAACAGCGCCGGGATGATCGCGAAGTACTTCGCGACGTCGTTGGCGATCGAGAACGTCGTCAACGCGCCCCGGGTGATGAGGAGTTGCTTGCCGATCTCGACGATCTCGATGAGCTTGGTCGGGTTGGAGTCGAGGTCGACCATGTTGCCGGCCTCCTTGGCTGCCGAGGTCCCGGTGTTCATGGCCACACCCACGTCCGCCTGGGCCAGCGCGGGCGCGTCGTTCGTGCCGTCGCCGGTCATCGCGACGAGCTTGCCGCCGGCCTGCTCCCGCTTGATGAGGGCCATCTTGTCCTCGGGGGTGGCCTCGGCGAGGAAGTCGTCGACGCCCGCCTCCTCGGCGATCGCCTTCGCGGTCAACGGGTTGTCGCCCGTGATCATGACGGTCCTGATGCCCATGCGCCGCAGTTCCTCGAACCGCTCCCGCATGCCGTCCTTGACGACGTCCTTGAGGTGGACGACGCCCAACACCCGTGCTCCGTCGGCGTCCTCGACCGCCACCAGCAGGGGTGTGCCGCCCGCCCCGGCGATCCGGTCGGCGATCCCGCCCGCGTCCTCGGCGACCGTGCCGCCCCGCTCCCGCACCCAGGCGGCGACCGAACCGGCCGCGCCCTTGCGGACCCTGCGCCCGTCGACGTCGACACCCGACATCCGGGTCCGGGCGGTGAAGGCGATCCACTCGGCGCCGGCAAGCTCGCCCTGCACGCGCTCACGCAGACCGTACTTCTCCTTCGCGAGTACGACGATGGAACGGCCCTCGGGCGTCTCGTCGGCCAGCGAGGAGAGCTGGGCGGCGTCCGCGAGGTCGGCCTCCGGCGTCCCGGTCACCGGCACGAACTCCGCCGCCCGGCGGTTGCCGAGCGTGATGGTGCCGGTCTTGTCGAGCAGCAGTGTGGAGACGTCACCGGCGGCCTCGACGGCCCGTCCGGACATCGCCAGGACGTTGCGCTGCACGAGGCGGTCCATACCGGCGATACCGATGGCGGACAGCAGCGCGCCGATGGTGGTCGGGATCAGACAGACCAGCAGGGCCACCAGCACGACCATCGTGAGGTGCGTGCCCGCGTGGTCCGCGAACGGGGGCAGGGTCGCCACCGCCAGCAGGAACACGATCGTCAGCGACGCCAGCAGGACGTTGAGCGCGATCTCGTTGGGCGTCTTCTGCCGGGCCGCGCCCTCGACCAGACTGATCATCCGGTCGATGAAGCTCTCACCGGGCCTGGTCGTGATCTTGATGACGATGCGGTCGGAGAGGACCTTCGTCCCACCGGTGACGGCGGACCGGTCACCGCCGGACTCCCGGATGACCGGGGCCGACTCGCCGGTGATCGCCGACTCGTCGACCGACGCGACACCTTCGACGACGTCACCGTCGCCGGGGATGATGTCGCCGGCCTCGCAGACGATGCGGTCGCCGACGCGGAGTCCGGTGCCGGGCACGCGTTCCTCGCTCGCTCCGTCCGGGGAGAGCCGACGGGCGACGGTATCCGTCCGGGCCCTGCGCAGGGTGTCGGCCTGCGCCTTGCCGCGCCCCTCCGCGACCGCCTCCGCGAGGTTGGCGAAGATCACGGTCAGCCAGAGCCAGGCACTGATCGTCCAGCCGAACCAGTCGGTCGGGTCCCTGAACGAGAAGAGCGTGGTCAGCACGGACCCGACCAACACCACGAACATGACGGGCGACTTGACCATCACACGCGGGTCGAGCTTGCGGAGGGCGTCCGGCAGCGACCTGACCAGTTGCCTGGGGTCGAAGAGCCCGGCACCGCCCCGGCCCTCGCCGGACCGGTGCCCGCTGGGTACGTCGCCGTGCGGCGCCCGGGCTGGAGTGAGTGTGGACATCGCGTCCTCGTGCTTCGTTACGTCGGTGGTCATGACGCCAGCCCTTCGGCGAGCGGGCCCAGCGCGAGGGCCGGGAAGTAGGTCAGCCCGGCGATGATCAGGATCGAACCCACCAACAACCCTGTGAACAGGGGCTTTTCGGTACGCAGTGTGCCCGCCGTCACCGGCACGGGTCTCTGCTCCGCGAGCGAACCGGCGAGGGCGAGGACGAAGATCATCGGCACGAACCGGCCGAGCAGCATCGCGATACCGAGGGTGCTGTTGAACCACTCGGTGTCGGCGTTCAGCCCGGCGAAGGCCGAGCCGTTGTTGTTCGACGCGGACGTGTAGGCGTAGAGGATCTCGGAGAATCCGTGCGCGCCGGAGTTCGTCATGGAGTGGCCCGGTGTCGGCAGTGCCATGGCCGCCGCCGTGAAGACGAGCACCAGCGCGGGCGTGACGAGGATGTAGCAGGCGG
Organism: Streptomyces sp. NBC_01314; assembly: GCF_041435215.1. NCBI lineage: Bacteria > Bacillati > Actinomycetota > Actinomycetes > Kitasatosporales > Streptomycetaceae > Streptomyces > Streptomyces sp. NBC_01314. The sequence goes on from NZ_CP108394.1 coordinate 1,191,943, forward strand.
CGAGCTTGATCTCGCGGGTGCCGATCTTCCTGCCCAGGTACTCGGGTGTACGGCCGACCATCAGCCCCGCGATGAAGACGGCGATGATCGCCATGATGAGCATGCCGTAGAGGCCGGAGCCGGTGCCGCCGGGCGCGATCTCGCCCAGCATCATGCCCAGCATGGTGATCCCACCGCCGAGGCCGGTGAAGGAGGAGTGGAAGGAGTCCACCGCACCCGTGGAGGTGAGCGTGGTCGAGACGGCGAAGAGGGACGAACCGCCGACACCGAACCGGACCTCCTTGCCCTCCATCGCGCCACCGGCGAGCTGCGGCGCCGGGCCGTGGTGGGCGAACTCGGTCCACATCATCAGCGCCACGAACCCGACCCAGATGATGGCCATGGTGGCGAGGATCGCGTAGCCCTGCTTGACGCTGCCGACCATGGTCCCGAAGGTGCGGGTGAGGGCGAAGGGGATGACGAGCATCAGGAAGATCTCGAGGAGGTTCGTGAAGGGCGTCGGATTCTCGAACGGGTGGGCGGAGTTGGCGTTGAAGACGCCGCCGCCGTTCGTGCCGACCTCCTTGATGGCCTCCGTCGAGGCGACCGCGCCACCGTTCCACTGCTGCGAGCCGCCCATGAACTGTCCGACCTCGTGGATGCCGGAGAAGTTCTGGATGGCGCCGCAGGCGACCAGCACGACGGCCGCGATCAGCGACAGCGGCAGCAGGATGCGGGTGACCCCGCGCACCAGGTCGGCCCAGAAGTTGCCGAGTTCACCACTTCGGGACCTGGCGAAGCCCCGTACGAGGGCCACGGCCACCGCCATGCCGACGGCGGCCGACACGAAGTTCTGTACGGCGAGACCGGCGACCTGCACGACATGGCCCATGGCCTGTTCGCCGTAGTACGACTGCCAGTTGGTGTTGGTCACGAAGGACGCGGCGGTGTTGAACGCCTGGTCCGGGTCGATGGAGGCGAAGCCCAGCGAGCCGGGCAGGACGCCCTGGAGCCGTTGGAGGAGGTAGAGGAAGAGGACGCCGACGACGGAGAAGGCGAGGATGCCGCGCAGGTACGCGGGCCAGCGCATCTCGGTGTCGGGGTCGGCGCCGATGCCCCTGTAGAGCCACTTCTCGACGCGCCAGTGCTTGTCGGAGGAGTAGACCCCGGCCATGTGGTCGCCGAGGGGACGGTGGGCGAGGGCCAGCGCCGCCATCAGGGCGAGCAGTTGGAGGATGCCGGCAGGTACGGGACCCATGACGGTGCTCAGAACCTCTCCGGGAAGATCAGGGCGAGGACGAGATAGCCCAGCAGGGCGACGGCCACGACCAGGCCGACGACGTTCTCGACGGTCACAGCCGGGTCACCCCCTTGGCGACCAGAGCCACCAGCGCGAACACCGCGACCGTGACGACGACGAAGGCCACATCGGCCATCGCGAACTCCTAGAGCTGGAAGAGGTTCGGAAGAGAAGCGGACGATGAAAGGAAACGCCCTCCCTCGCCGGAATCGATCGGCCTTGACACGTCCCTGACGGCGATACCGGCACCTTTGACGGACCTCTTACGCGCAGGCGTCCGCGCCCCGGAGACAGCGGGTGGCGCGCGGATGAAGCGGGGCAGCGACTCGACGGCGGGGACTGCGTCGGCGCAGACCTTAACGCGGTCTTGACGCCGCCCGGCCCCTCTTCCCATGGCCTGGGCATCACGCGTTGCCTACGCTGATGCGGCGGTCTTGCGATGGCCGGAAACGTTCGTATCACCGCACGTCAGGAGCGTTCATGGCCACCACGGTGGACACCCGTACCAGCCGCCTGCGGGCATGGATGCTGGAGGGCCTGTCCGATATGGGCAAGGGCGGCGGCCACACCGGAGCACACGCCGATCCGGAGCCCGCGCACCAGGGTCAGCCCTGGTGGCGGGTGATGTGCCTGACCGGCGTCGACTACTTCTCCACCCTCGGCTACCAGCCGGGCATCGCCGCCCTCGCCGCCGGTCTCCTCTCCCCCGTGGCGACCATCGTCCTCGTGATCGTCACCCTCGCCGGCGCGCTCCCCGTCTACCGTCGCGTGGCCGAGGAGAGCCCCCGGGGCGAGGGCTCGATCGCGATGCTGGAGCGCCTGCTGACCTTCTGGAAGGGCAAGCTCTTCGTCCTGACCCTGCTGGGCTTCGCGGCGACCGACTTCCTGATCACGATCACTCTCTCGGCAGCCGACGCCTCGACCCACCTGATCGAGAACCCTCACCTCACCGACGCCCTGCACGACCGGCAGCTCCTGATCACACTCATCCTCATCGCCCTGCTGGGCGCGGTCTTCCTCAAGGGCTTCCTGGAGGCCATCGGCGTCGCGGTGGTCCTGGTGGGCGCCTACCTCGCGCTGAACGTCGTGGTCGTGGCCGTGGGCCTGTGGCATGTGGTCACGGAGGGCCATGTCGTCACCGACTGGTCGACGGCACTGACCGCCGAGCACGGAAACGTTCTGGCCATGATCGGCGTGGCCCTCCTGGTCTTCCCCAAGCTGGCCCTCGGCCTGTCCGGGTTCGAGACCGGTGTGGCGGTCATGCCGCATGTGCGGGGAGAGCCGGGCGACACGGAGGAGCATCCGAAGGGCCGCATCCGGGACACGAAGAAGCTCCTGACCGCGGCCGCCGTGATCATGAGCGTCTTCCTGATCTGCACGAGCTTCATCACGACCCTCCTCATCCCGGAGAAGGAGTTCGAGCCGGGCGGCGACGCCAACGGGCGCGCGCTGGCGTATCTGGCGCACGACTACCTGGGCAACGTGTTCGGCACGGTCTACGACGTCTCCACGATCGCCATCCTCTGGTTCGCGGGCGCGTCCGCCATGGCCGGTCTGCTGAACCTGATGCCGCGCTACCTCCCCCGGTACGGCATGGCCCCGCACTGGGCCCGCGCGGTCCGCCCCATGGTCATCGTCTTCACCCTCGTCGGTTTCCTCGTCACCTGGATCTTCGACGCGGACGTGAACGCCCAGGGCGGCGCCTACGCGACCGGCGTCCTGGTCCTCATCTCCTCGGCGGCGATCGCGGTGACCATCGCCGCCCGCAAGGCCGGCCAGCGCAACTGGACCATCGCCTTCGGCGTCATCTCGGCGGTCTTCCTCTACACGACCGTCCTGAACGTCATCGAACGCCCCGACGGTGTGAAGATCGGCGCCTGCTTCATCGCCGGCATCATCCTGGTCTCGCTCCTCTCCCGCCTGGCCCGCGCCTTCGAGCTTCGCGTGACGAGTGTGCGGCTGGACGACATGGCGGAACGTTTCGTACGGGACATCTCCCACCGCAAGATCCGCTTCATCGCCAACGAGCCCGACCACCGTGACCTCACCGAGTACCGGGAGAAGATCGAGCAGATCCGCCACGACAACGACGTCCCCACCGCCGAGGACTTCGTCTTCGTGGAGGTGACGGTGACGGACCCGTCGGAGTTCGAGGCGGGCCTGACGGTCCGGGGCGAAGTGATGCACGGCCGCTACCGCGTACTGACGCTGGAATCCTCCTCGATCCCCAACGCCCTGGCCGCCCTGCTCCTGCACGTCCGTGACACGACCGGCGCGATACCGCACATCTACTTCGAGTGGACGGAAGGAGGCCCCTTCGCCAACTTCCTCCGCTTCTTCCTCTTCGGCCAGGGCGAGGTCGCCCCCGTCACCCGAGAGGTCCTGCGCGAGGCCGAACGCAACCGGTCCCGCCGCCCCCGGGTGCACGTGGGCTGACCGGCCGACGGCGGAGGGTGATCGCGGCCGGCCGGGCCAGGGTGCGGTGGACCGTCCGGTCGGCGGCGCGGAGAGTGGTGGCGGTGTCGCGTGCTGCGCCGGTGCCGGGGTGCGGCCCGGGATGGTTGTGAGGGCGCGTTCGTGCCTGCGGCGATGAGCGGCGCGTCGTCACCGCGGGCGGCGAGGCCGGCGGGCTCAGGCCCGTACCACCGCGGCGAGGTCTACCAGCAGGACGTCGGCCACCAGTTCCTCGACCACCGCGGTGCCGTGGCCGAGGATGGCGGGGGTCAGTTCGGGGTCCCAGGGTGCTTCGGTGAGACGGCCGGGCCCGGGGCCGTTCGGGGTGCGGGCGACCGCGGCACGGTAGTCGGCCGCCGCCATGCGCCAGGGCCGGGCCGGTGTCTTGTCCAGGAGATACGCGGCGATACGGATGCCTTCGCCGTCGAAGTCGCCGTGGTGACGGAGGGTCGCGCCGTGGTCCGCGAGGAGGCGGAGAAGGTGGACGACCGCACTGTTGGGCCAGCCGGACGTGCACACGAGCGGCGGACAGGCCGGGCCGAAGCGGCGTACGGCCAGGGCCAGGATGCTGGGGTTCTCGACGGCGTGGACGACGGGCGCGGGCTCCGCGGCGAGGGCGAACTCGCCCGGGGCCCGCAGTTGGGCGAGGGTCAGGGCGGCGCCCTGTCCGGCCTCGGCGCAGACGCGGGTCACACGGGCGAGCGGGCCGTCGCCGGACGGGCGCAGTCCGCCGACGAGAACGGTGGCGGACAGATCGTCGTCGGCGACACCCGCACGCGTCCACAAGGCGCGCCGGTCCGCCGCGGACCGCGGCGGGGCGCTGTCGTGGAGGGCCGCCAGCGCGCGCAGGACGAGGGCGGACAGGCGCGTGCCGTCGTCGAGGGCGTGCGAGTCGCCCCTCAGGACCCGGGCCGCGAACACGGGCAGTGGCTCCGCCTCGGCGGGCAGCGCCGCGAGCACGGTCAGTGCGTCGGTCAGCTGGGACCGGGTGCGTTCCGGTGAGCCGCCGACCAGGCCGGCGGCTCGGCAGGAGGCGGCCCAGTCGGCGAGCGCGGGCTGGGCCCGCACGATGGCGTGACCGTCCAACCAGGCCCACAGTTCGGCCCGTTCGCCTTCCTGGCGGCGTCGTTCGCCGGCGCGGTCGTCGAGGGGACCGACGAGTTCGGTGACGGTTTCGCGTACCGTCCGGCCCCACAGTTCGGTGACGGCCTCCTCCAGGCGGGCCAGGGCGACAAAGGGGGCGGGGTCCGGCAGCCGGTCCAGACCGAGCAGGTCGGCGAGGGCCTCGCGCTGGGCGTCGTCGAGCGGTCCGAGACGCACCCGGGTGACGGGGCGGCCGGAGGAGAGCCGGCGGTGGACCGTGTGCCAGAGCGTGCGGAGTTCGGGCCGGCGCAGGGTGCGTTCGCCCAGGGCCTGTTCGCGTGGGGTCATCCCGTCTCCAGGTCGGTGCCGTTCCAGACGAAACGGGCGCTGGTGACCGCGTCGTCGTGCCCGTCGGTGAGGAGTTGGTGGACGGCGATGCCGGGCAGCTCGCCGTAGGTGCACCATTCGTGGTCGGAGGTGACCATGAGGTCCAGGTCGAGCGCGGTGAGCAGGGCGAAGACCTGTCCGCGGTTGACGGTGTCGACACCGACGAAGACCTCGTCCAGCAGGATCGGCCGGGGTGCCAGCGGCACCGCCTCGTAGTGGGCGGCGACGGCGGCGAACAGCGGCAGGTGCAGGGCGATGGCCTTCTCGCCGCCGGAGAGCGCGCCGTGCAGCTTCTTCGTCAGCGGCTGCCAGCCCGTGCCGTTGGCCCGGTCGAGACGGACGGTGAAGCGGTGCCAGGCGGTGTAGTCGAGCACCTCGCCGAGCTGTTCCTCCCAGCTGGCGGCCGTGTCACTGCCCTTGGCCTCCCCGATACGGGCGCGGAAGAAGGTGTGCAGGGCCTCCCGGTCGGTCTCGGTGACCCGACCGGGGTCCTTCAGCAGCAGCTGCCGGGCGGTGCGGGTGCTGTCCGGAAGATCCGGACGGACGTCCCAGACGAGTTGGACGGCGACTTTGGAGGCGGTCCGGACCCGCTCCAGGTGCCCGTTCATGCGGTCGACGAGTTCTCCGGCCTGACGGATGCGGACCGCGAGGTGGCGGCGGATGTCGCCGGTGAGGATCTGGTCGAAGAGGCGCCGCTCGCCGGTGGTGATGTCGTCGCGGCTGCGGTCGCGTTCCTGGGTGAGCGTGGTGCGCAGGCCCGTCGCCCCCACGCGTACGCCGTCCAGGGTGGCGGTGAACAGCTGGACGTCGTCGTCGGGTTCCAGGTCCAGGTCGGCACGGGCGCCGAGGCGTCGGCGGGCCTCGTGGACCGCTTCCGAGAGACGGGTCGCCGCGTCGCCCAGGTTGCGTGGGGCGTGCGGGATTCCGGGCCAGTTCGCCGCGACGGCGCGGGCGGCCTCCAGGGTGGCCCTGGTGCCGTCCCCGGCGTCGGGTCCCGGTGCGATGCCGGCGTCCTCGGCCAGCCCGACCAGACACAGGTGCCGGAACCGGTGCGCCGCGCGGTCCCGGACCAGGACGGCCTGCTCCCGTCGTTCGGTGTCCTGTCCGCTGGTGGCCCGCAGTCCGCCGATCCGCCCTTCCAGGCGGAGCAGGAGATCGGCCGCCCGAGCCGCCGCCTCCCTGCAGCGGCGCAGTTCCTCGCGCGCCTCGGCCATGCGCGCGACGATCTGCCGGTAGTCCTCGCCGACGGTGGCCTCCACCGCCGCCAGGCGCGCCCGCAGACCCGCCGCCTCGGCCTCGGCGGCAGCGGCTTCCTCGGCCCGTTCCTCGGCCGCCCGGCGCGAACGGTCCGCCGACGCGGCCGTCCGGTGGCTTCGGTCGGCCGCGGCGGTCGCGGTGAGACGGGCGTCCACCCAGCTGTCGGCGGTGTCCCGGAACCTGTCGATGTCGGCGGAGAGTGCGCGCAACCGGCCGCGGTCGGTGGGGAGTTGGTGTTCCGCGGCTTGGCGGCTGAGCGTGCGCAGAGCGCCCGCCACCGCGCCCTCGCACCGCGCCAGACGCCCGGCGGCGTCGCGTACGGCGTCGTCCCGGGCGGCCACTTTCTCCTCGGCCCGGTCCCGGTCCCGCCCCCGTGCGTCGAGTTCCCGGTGGTCGGGGCGGGCGGCGCGGTCGGCGTCCAGCCGGGCGCGGCGGGCGGCGAGGCCGCGCGACCGGTCGTCGAGCGCGGCGAGGGAGGCGTTCGTCCCGCCGATACGGTCGGTCAGTTCACCGATCCTGCGCTGCCGGGCCCGCTGCCGGGCGAGGGCGCCGATGTGGGCCGGTTCCGGCTTGCTCCAGGAGCCGGTGGCGAGGGCCAGACGCCAGGCACCGTCGGCCGACACGGCCGCGGAGTGGCCGTCGGGCAGACCCGGGCCGTACGCGACACCGGCGAGGAGGCGGGTCACGGTGTCGACCGGGACAGGGATGCCCTCCTCGGGTCTCAGCACCTCCAGCAGGCTGGGCCCCGGCACGGTCACGGCCAGGGCGGCCTCGGCGCGGGTGTCGTGACCCGGCAGTCGGATCCCGTCGTAGGGGCTGACCCAGGCGTCCAGAAGGCCCGACGCCTCCAGGGCGGCCTCCACCCCGGCCTGGACGGGCAGCGGGACGCCTTCACGGAAGGCGATCAGCCGCCACAGGGGTGCTCCCGCCGTCGCCGTGCGGACGGTGGTGCGGGTGGACGGGGGCGGAGGCGGCAGGTCGGTTTCGCCGCTGAGGCGTCGTATCTCCTCCGCGAGTCGGCCACGTTCCTCCCGCAGGCCCTGGCGTGCGGCTCGGGCGGTGGCCTCCGCGGTGGCGATCTCCTGCTCCAGCGGGCGTGCGGCGGCTTCGGCCAGGGCCGTCACCTCGGCCTCGGTCGCCGCTGCGGCCGCCAGTTCCCCGGGGTCGGCGATGCGCAGTTCCGTGCAGCCCCCGGCCCAGGCGAGCAGCCGTTCCGCCTGTGCGGCGAGGGCGTCGTCCCGGGCCGCGGAGGCTTCGTCCCGCCGGGCGATCGTCTCCGCGAACCGGGCACGGGCCTCGTCCAACAGGTCCTCGGCGGCGCCCCGGTCGCGTACCGCGTGATCGTGGTCGTCGATCGCCTCGGTGACGAGGGCGACCTGCTGCCGTCGGGCGGTGACCGCGCCCCGCAGCAGCCGACGCGCCTGCCGGGCCCCGTTCTCGCCCGCCGGAGAGGTGGCGTCGAAGTCCTCGGGCCGGCCGTCGCCCACCGCACGCCGTGTGCCGTCGGGAAGGGGCACCGCGGGGTCCGTGCGCAGGATCGCGTGCGCCTCGTGGTGGAGGGACTCCAGGCCCGCCGAACGGGCCGCCAGGCGTGCTTCCTCGGCGGCTTCGCGCGCGTGCTCGTCGAGGGTGCGGGCCCGGCCCGCCGCCGCGTCGGCGTGCCTGCGGTCCTCCTCCGCCCCGGCCCGGGCGGTCCGGGCGAGGGCGCGCTGCCGTCCGGCGGTGGCCGCCCCTTCTTCGCTGCGGCGGCGGAGCCGGTCCAGTTCCTCGCCCTGCTTGTACGCGTCGCTCTCCCGCAGGCCCTCGACGGTCTCCTCCAGGGCGTGTACGCGCAGTTCCTGTTCCGCGCGCAGGGTCCGGGCCGACTCGCGTTGCGTCAGCGCCTGTTCGAGCTGCTCGGCGCTCTGCCGGGCGACGCGGGTGAGGTCGTCCATCTCCGTGGTCGCCGAGATCAGCGCGGCCGAACCGGCGCGCAGAACCCGTCGCGCGTAGCCGCGTTGCTGGGATGCGACCGTCTCGGCCGCCGCCACCTCGTCGTCGAGCCGCTTGAGGTGTTCCCGCTGGCGGTCCAGCCGCTCGAAGCCCTCGGCGAGTTCGGCGATCTCGCCCTCGCCCAGGGGCGGGAGGGCCCGGGACAGCAAGGTGGAGAGCAGGGACGGGTCGAGCCGTTCGGACAGTTTGGGCTGGCGCAGCTGGAGCAGGGCGGACAGCAGCGACTCGTATCGCTGCTCCCCCATGCCGGCGAAGAGTTCACGTCGTACGGCCGTGCGGTGGTCGGTGGCCGAGGCGTGTACGTCGCCGCGGTCGCGCAGGGCTTCGGAGAGGGCGGCCCGGGTCAGTGGCTGTCCCGCCTCGTTGACCAGGAGCACACCGTCGGGGTGGGCGATCCTGGCGCCGGTGGTGAAGTAGTCGGCGTGCACCCCGGTGGTGTGCACGCTCGCCTGCAGGCGAGCCCCGCAGCCGAACCAGCGCTCGGTGCCGTCGTCGGCGACACGGCGGAACTCCATCCACACGTACCCGACGCGGGTCTTCCCGGAGGCCCCTTCGCCCAGCAGGTTCCAGTGCATGGTGCGCTCCGAACCGCCGAACGTGGAGAGGCGATTGGGGCGGAGGCTGGCGTCGAAGAGGAAGGGCAGCAGCAGTTCCAGGGCCTTGGACTTGCCCGAGCCGTTCTGGCCGCGCAGCAGCAGGCGGCCCTGGTGGAAGGTGAAGGTCTCGTCGTAGTAGCGCCAGACGTTGAGGATGCCCGCGCGGTGCGGCTGCCAGCGGCTGCCGGGTGTGTCCGCCGCCCGCGCCGGTGTCCCGGCCGGTTCGGTGGACTCCGGCCGCGGGGGAAGGGGAAACTCAGGCCGCCGAGGGAAGGGAAGCTCTGTCACGCTCACTGCTTGTCTCTCTCTGCTTCCGGTTCCGAACTCGTCGTCCCCGTCAGGCGGTAGCGGTACGCGGCCGGGCGCGCCACGACACGGCCCCCGGTCCGGTGGGCGAGGCCTACGTCACGCAGGACGCGTACGGCGTCGTCGGTCAGCCGGGCCGCGCCGTCCTCGGACTGATAGGCCTTGGCCCAGCGCGGGAAGCGGCGCAGCAGATCCGTGCCGGCCTCGGCGAGCTGCTCGGGGAGCATCCCGGCGGGCGCGGCGCACAGTGGTTCGAGAAGGAGCAGTGCGGCGACCCGCGCGGTGGACGTGTCGTCGGGGAAACGGGCGTCGGTGGCCAGCGCGTCCGGGTCGACGAGCAGGAAGCCCTCGGCGCGTTCCTCCAGGAGGAACCCGGCCTGCTCGACCGAGCGGCGCAGGATCTGGCGTCCGGTCAGGGAGGTGACGTACGCCAGCTCGTCGTCGGCGAGGTCCGACCGGTACAGGACGGGGTCGTCGAAGAGGCGGCGCAACACCGAGTGACGCAACCTCAGATTGCGCTGGGCGTCCGTGGCGGCCGTCTCGCCGTGCTCCTCCTCGTCCGCCGTCCCGGCGGCGGCGACCGTGCCGCCGTAGCGTCGCTCGCGCACCAGACCCATGAGGAGTTCCCCGAACCGCGCGGGCACCTCGTCCGGGGGCACGGCGAGGCGGGAGGCGCCGACGGGTGCCGCGGGCAGCCGCATCAGCAGCGTGGTGTCCACGCGGTAGAGGACCTTCGCCTCCGCGGACGCGACGTACGCCTCGGTCGCCCCGTCCACGGCGCGCAGCACGTCGTACGACTCCAGCAGCCTCAGCACGTCGACGAACGCCATCCTCTCGGCGCGGTGGACCGGGTCGAACGCGGGCAGCGCCCGGTCGGCGACCGTGGCCCGGACGACCCGGTCGGCGAGCATGCCGATGGTCGTCATCGGCATCGACAGCAGTTCGGCCGCGGTCACGCACAGCAGCACATAACGCCGGCGGTCGAACGGGGCCCGGCCCGAACGCGCTCTGCGGGCCGGGCGGGAGTCGTCCGGGTCGGCGCGGACCTTGGCGAGGCGGGCGTAGCCCCGGCGGGGCTCCACCACCAGGCTCCAGCCGCAGGTGTAGTCGAACCACTGGGCCAGCGGCTCACGACGCCGACGTACCAGCTCGAAGCCGGCCGGGTCGGAGGCCTCGGTGAGCAGGGGGCGGGCCAGCAGGAGGCGCACGGCGCGGGTGACCTCCTCTCTTTCCGCGGCGGCCAGTTGGTTGGCGAGGGTGCTCATCCCGTCGCCTCCCGCCGTGCGGCGCCGAGGGCCGGGAAGGCGGTGGCTCCTCCCGCTTCCGTGATGTGGACGACGTAGTCCGGTCCGGCCAGCGAACCCTTCGCCGTGCGCAGCAGGGCGGTCCGGCCGTCGGGATGCGCGGCCAGTGCGATCTCCACCCGGCCGTCCCCGGTGGTGGCGCGCCGCAGCCCGCCCGCGTCCGGCCGGGCGGACAGGGCACGGCCCAGCAGGTCCAGAAGCCGGTCGAAGACAGCGGGGTCCAGTTCACCGAAGGAGGACAGTCGCACGGGTCCGTCCGTCTCCAACGCCCGCCAGGCACGCGCGAGTTCCGCTCGCTCCGCGCGAGCCCGCTCGGCGCGCTCCGCCCTCACCGCCGCCACGTCCCGCACCCTGGCCGTGCGAGTGAAGCGCTCCGTCCGTCCGCTGGTCCGCAGCAGCGCCGACACCTCCACGGGCGGGGCCTCGGCCCAGGACCGGGACGACGGGATCAGCTCCGGGTCGGGGTGCGCGAGGTGGGCGTGGCGCGCCGGGCCGAGCCCGAAGGCCGCCGACCACAGCCGGTGCAGGTCCTCCTCCGCCGGGGCCGCGGCGAACCAGCGCGCCAGCTCCCGGAAGTCCTGCACGGCGCTGGAGGAGCGGCGCCGTGACTCGTTGATCCGCTCCAGGACCTGCAGGAGGGAGACGATGGCCCGCCGGGCGATGTCGTGCAGCTGCTCGATCCGGGGCCGCGCCCCGTCGTCCGGCAGGAACCACGCCCGCAGCCCCACCCAGCGCGCCCGCCGGCTCTCCAGCCAGCCGGCCGCCGGGTCCTCCCCGGCCACCGGCGGCAACTCGGCCCCGCGCAGCGCCCGCTCGCGCAGCACCGCGATCCCCCGCTCCTCCACGCGGGCCACGGCGGCGGCGACCGTCTGCCCGCGCCGGTCCAGGTTGACCAGGAACTCCTGCAGATACGCGACCGTGGCGGCCTTGACCTCGCGGAACACCTCAAGGTCCGCGCTCTCGGCGCGCAGCAGCCGCTGGAGTTCGCCGTTGAACGCCTTGGTGTTCTCCACCAGGGCCTCCAGATGCCCCTCCAGCTCGCGCAGGGTGCTGAAGATCCGGCGATCGGCCGAGGCGGGTTCGCCGGACAGCAGGGACAGTTCGTCCAGCCGGTCTGCGATCGCCTCCAGCACGGCCGTCTGCAGCGCCCCCGTGGAGGCGAGGACCTCCAGCGCGTGCCGTACTCCGGCGAGGGCGGCCTCGCCCCGGCGGGTCAGCGAGTACTGCAGGTTGCGGCGCTCGTACTCCTCGGCCGTGCGGTAGTTCTCCGCGTGGTTGTGCACCACGTCCAGGAGCTCCCACTGCACGAGTCTCCGTAGTGCCTCGTGCAGTTCGTCGTCCTCGACCGGCGCCGCCCAGCCCACCCCGCGCAGCCACTCGCGGACCGCGTCGAGTCCGAGTGCCGTCTCCAGGTGCTCGCCGGCCGCACCGAAGGCGTCCAGCACCGCCCCGTACAGATCGGACCGCTCCACCGTCGTGAACCGGAACATCTCGGGTGGAACCCTACGCACGCCCGTCGCCCTCCCCCACCGCCTCGTCGGCATCCGGATCTCCACCGTAGAGGGCGGCACCGATATTCAGTAATGCGTCCCGGAACAGCGGATTCATCCGGCCGGAATCGGGCGGTCTCCTCGCGTTCGGGCCGGACCGGAAGGAGGGGAGGCGGGGCCCGGAGGCCGTCTCGCAGGCGCGCGGGCCGACAGTGCTTCGAGCAGGAGGTCGACGCCTCCTCGAAGGAGCTCTTACCCACGGTGCGCGGGTCCTGGCGCACCGCGGTCAGGGCGGGGTCGGGGTACGACGCCGGGTCCAGCCCTCGGTAGACGTCCTGCCACGCCTGGTCGTCGGCCTCGCGCTGCCGGGCAGCGCCTGCGCGAACCATCTCGACGCGCTCACGAGCGGCATCACCGTCGGCAGGGCGGCCGATCTGGTCGTCCTCGACCGCGACCCGTTCAGCGGCCCGCCCGGGGACATCGCGGCCACCCGGGTCCTGGAGACCTTTGTGGACGGGGTGCGCGTGCACGCGGCTCCCGACGCGTGATGCCGACGTCTCCCGGCGTTGTGACGCCCGCATAACGGATGCATGCCGAACTCTTGACGACAGTCGTGTGACTGCGTAGACATGACTACGCAGACATGACAGCGCAGTCAGAGAGGTGATGTCTGACATCATTGGACTGTTCGTGACGGTCACCGGGAGGCATCATGACGCGAGGTACGGGGCGGGGCGCAGGCCCCGCGGCACCGAGCAGTACGGATGTGGCGCGGCTGGCCGGGGTCTCGCAGAAGACCGTGTCGAGGGTCTTCAACGACGAGCCGTACGTCTCCGCGGACGTGCGCAGACGTGTCACGGAGGCCGCCGAGCAGCTCGGTTACCGGCGTAACAACGCCGCCCGGGCACTGGCCTCGGGGCGGACCCGCTCCATCGGGGTGGTGACGCTGGGGACGGCTCTGTACGGTCCCGCCTCGCTGCTCATGGGCGTCGAGCGGGTCGTCCGGGACACCGGCTACGCGCTCCGCGTGGTCAACACCATGGAGGGCGACCCCGCGGGTATCGCGGGGGCCGTGGACTCGCTTCTCGACCAGGGCGTGGACGGCATCGTCATCTCCGAGCCGATAGACGAGGCGGCAGAGAACGGCGGCATGGCTCCGCGTGTCGCCGTGCCGGTGCTGGTCATCGGCGCACCGCCGTTCGTCACCGCGCCCGCGGTGCTGAACGTGGGTGACGGCGCCGACCTGATGGCGCGTACCGCCACCGAACACCTGCTGGGGCTGGGCCACACGACGGTCCATCACCTGGCGGGCCCGCAGCGCTGGTACGCCGCCCGGGACCGTCTGGAGGGATGGCGGTCCACGCTGACGGCACGGGGGAAAGACCTGCCCGAGGTCGTCCGGGGCGACTGGTCGGCCGCGTCGGGATACGCGGCCGGACGCGAACTGGCCGAGAACCGTGACGTCACGGCGGTCTTCGCCGCCAACGACGACATGGCGATCGGTCTGATCCGCGCGCTGGCGGAGGCCGGGCGCCGGGTGCCGCAGGACGTCAGCGTCGTCGGCTTCGACGACATCCCGGTCGCCGCCTATGTGACTCCTCCCCTGACCACGGTGCGGCAGCCGTTCGACGCCGTGGCGCAGGAGGGGCTCAAGCGTCTCGTGCACGCCATCGAGAACCCCGACGCGGACCCCTTGCCGCCGAGCGACCCACCGGTCGACCTCGTCGTCCGCGCCTCGACCGCGCCACCGCCGAGCCGGACGACCCCGGCCCGCGGACGGCGTACCGCCTCCCGCGTCCGCGTGGGCACGCCCGCCCCGCCGCAGCCCGACGGAGGCGCCGCCTTACAGCACTGACCGCCAGCCGCCAGCCGCCAGCCCGGACCGCACCACGCACGGCCGGCGCGTGACCCCTGAACGAGCCGCTGTACCGTCACGCCCCCGCCACTCCGGCGCGCCCCTCACACGGTCGACGTAGGGCCGCCCCCCGAATCCAGCAGCGTGCACGAGTCGCCTCTCCACGTCTGCCCGGACACCTCGCCCTGTTCGTTCCGGCCGCGATCCGACGCCGTACCAGCAGCACCCGGTACACGGTCGGCCGCGTCCACGCGGACGCGATCCCGACCACGCGGGCCTTCGAGCCCGGTCCTCGCGTCCACCCCGAAGCAACCCACACACCTCCGCACGCCTTCATCAGGCGTGCCGCCATCTTCGCCATCGGCTGGAGTTCACCATGCCCAGAAACGCGTCCACATTCGCCTCGTCCGCGATGAGCCGTCGCCTGTTCCTCACGACGACGGGTGCCCTGTCGCTCGGGGCGGCCCTCACCGCCTGCGGCGGCGGTGACTCCGGCGGCTCCTCCGGCTCCGCCGAGGCGGTCAGCCAGGCCGACATCGACAAGGCGATGAAGACGCCGACCGAGCTGACGTTCTGGACCTGGGTCCCGAACATCGCCAAGGAGATCGCGCTCTTCGAGAAGAAGTACCCGGCGATCAAGATCAAGGTCGTCAACGCCGGCCAGGGCACCCCGCAGTACACCAAGCTGCGTACGGCGCTGAAGGCGGGCAGCGGCGCCCCGGACATGGTGCAGATCGAGTTCCAGGCGATCCCCACGTTCACCATCACCGACAGCCTGCTGGACCTGCGCCCGTACGGCGCCGCCAAGTTGAAGGACACGTTCGTCGACTGGACGTGGAGCCAGGTCAGCGGCGCCAAGGGCGAGGTGTGGGCGATCCCGCAGGACACCGGCCCGATGGGCCTGCTGTACCGCAAGGACATCTTCGACAAGCACGGCATCGACGTGCCGGGCACCTGGGACGAGTTCGCCGAAGCGGCACGCAAGCTGCACAAGGCCGACCCCGACGTCTACCTCACCAACCTCGCCCCCAGCCAGCCCGCCGCCTGGCACGGACTGCTGTGGCAGGCCGGCGCCAAGCCGTACGCCACCTCCGGCAAGAGCGACATCACCATCAGCGTCGACGACGCCGTCTCCCAGAAGCTCGGCGCGTACTGGGGCGGTCTGGCGAAGGAAGGCGTGATCAGCGCCGATCCGGACTTCACCGACGGCTGGTACGCCGGGCTCAACAAGGGCAAGTACGCCACCTGGATCACCGCCGCCTGGGGCCCGGCCTTCCTCTCCGGCTCGGCCAAGGCCACCGCCGGCAAGTGGCGCGCGGCCCCGCTTCCCCAGTGGGACGCGGCCAAGCCCAGCGCGGGCAACTGGGGCGGCTCGACCACCTCGGTCATCCGCTCCACCAAGAACCCCATCGCGGCGGCCCTGTTCGCGCAGTTCCTCAACACCGACCCCGCCACCACCAAGATGTTCGCCACCGAGCAGTTCTTCTTCCCGGCGACCAAGGCCCTGCTCACGGACACGGAGTTCGTCTCGGACGCGCCGTCCTTCTACGGCGGCCAGAAGGTCAACCAGGTCTTCGCCGACATCAGCGCCACCGTGGACCCCTCCTTCCAGTGGCCGCCGTTCCTCGACCAGGCGGCGACCGACTGGACCGAGACCGTCGGCAAGTCCCTCGCCGACAAGACCGACACCGTCCGCGCCCTCGGCAGCTGGCAGTCACGGCTCACCAAGTACGCCAAGAACCAGGGCTTCACCGTCAAGGGAAGCTGAGATGGCCGCCACACGCCGGACCCGCTCGGCGGGACCACTCTTCGTCGCACCGTTCCTGGTGCTGTTCCTGCTGCTCTTCCTCGCCCCGCTCGGCTACGCCGCCTATCTCAGTCTCTTCCAGACACGTCTGATCGGCGGGACGGTCTTCGTCGGCCTCGACAACTACGTCCAGGCCTTCGGCGACTCCCAGTTCCTGCACGGAGTCGGCCGCGTGGCGCTGTTCTTCGTGGTCCAGGTCCCCGTGATGCTGCTGCTGGCCCTGCTGTTCGCCCTCGCGCTCGACAGCGGCCTGCTGCGCATGTCGCGCGTGATCCGGCTGGGCATCTTCGTCCCGTACGCGGTGCCCAGCGTGGTCGCCGCGCTCATGTGGGGCTATCTGTACGGCCCGGACTTCGGCCCGTTCGCCCAGCTGAGCCGGAACCTGGACCTGCCGGTCCCCGCCTTCCTCAGCGAAGGCTGGATGCTCGGCAGCCTCGCGAACATCGTGACCTGGGAGTTCGTCGGCTACAACATGATCATCCTGTACGCCGCGCTGCGCACGATCCCGGAGGAGCTGTACGAGGCCGCCGCGATGGACGGCGCCGGGGCCTGGCGTATCGCCTGGTCCATCAAACTTCCCGCGCTCCGCCCGGCGTTGCTGCTCACCCTGCTCTTCTCGGTGATCGGCAGCTTCCAGCTCTTCAACGAGCCGAAACTGCTCAAGGACATCGCCCCAGACGTGATCAGCAGCTCCTACACCGCCAACCTCTACGCCTACACGCTCTCCTTCACCGGCCAGCAGGTCAACTACGCGGCCACGGTGTCCTTCCTCCTCGGACTCGTCATCGTGATCGCCTCCTACGGCGTCCTGCTCACCGCGAACCGCAGGAGGACCCCGTGACGACGACCACCCCGGCGCCCACGGTCGCCGCGAAGGCGAAGAAGCCGACGCGCATCGCCTACCGGAAAAGCCGCCCGGCCCGCCGCAGCACCCCGCTGACGATCGCCATGCTGGCCGCCCTGGCCTACTTCCTCCTCCCCCTGTGCTGGCTGCTGATCGCCTCGACCAAGAGCACCCAGGACCTGTTCAACAGCTTCGGCCTGTGGTTCTCCGACGCCCCGCAGCTGCTGACGAACATCAAGGAGACCTTCACCCAGGACAACGGCGTCTTCGTGCACTGGCTGCTCAACACGGTCATGTACGCCGGAGTCAGCGCGGTCGGGGCCGCGCTGCTCGCGGCCGCCGCGGGGTACGGCTTCGCCAAGTACCGTTTCCGCGGCGACCGGGCCGCCTTCAACCTGGTACTCGGCGCGGTCATGGTGCCGACCACCGCGCTGGCCATCCCGACCTACCTGCTGTTCGCGCAGGCCGGCCTGGCCAACACCCCCTGGGCGATCATCCTGCCCTCGCTGGTCAACCCGTTCGGCCTGTACCTGATGCGCGTCTACGCCGAGGACGCCGTCCCGGACAGCATCCTGGAGGCCGCCCGTATCGACGGGGCCGGCGAGGCCCGGATCTTCTTCGGGATCGCGCTGCGGCTGATGGGTCCCGGCGTGGTGACGGTCCTGCTGTTCACCCTGGTGGCGACCTGGAACAACTACTTCCTGCCGCTGATCATGCTCAACGACCCCGACCTGTACCCGATCACCGTGGGCCTGGCCTCCTGGGCCGCGCAGGCGCAGAACGGCGGGGCCGGAGCCAGCAGCGACATGCTCGCGCTCGTCGTGACCGGCTCACTGATCTCGATCGTCCCGCTCGTCGTGGCGTTCCTGATGCTGCAGCGGTACTGGCAGAGCGGTCTGGCCACCGGCGGCGTCAAGCAGTAGGGCACACAGCCCTCGTACCATTCCCCCCACTCTTTCTCTCGGAGGTTCTTCTTCATGGCGGCTCTGCCTGACCGCGTCCTGTTCGGCGCCGCGTACTACCACGAGTACCAGCCGTACGAGCGGCCCGCCGAACGCCTCAAGACCGACCTGGACCTGATGGCCGACGCGCATGTCTCCGTCATCCGGGTCGGTGAGTCGGTGTGGTCGACCTGGGAGCCGGAGAACGGGACGTTCGACCTCGACTGGCTCCAGCCCGTCCTGGACGGTGCCCATGAGCGTGGCATCTCCGTCGTGCTCGGCACCCCGACGTACGCCGCGCCGCCGTGGCTGGCCCGCCAGTACCCGGAGATCACCGGCGAGCGGCGCACCGGCGAGCGCATCGGCTGGGGCGCCCGCCAGGAGATCGACTTCACCCACCCGGCCTTCCGCTTCCACGCCGAGCGGGTCATCCGCAAAGTCGTCGCCCGCTACGCCGGCCACCCCGCCGTCATCGGTTTCCAGGTCGACAACGAACCCGGTCTGCACCTCTTCCACAACCACGGCGTCTTCCAGCGCTTCGTGGACCACCTGCGGGAGAAGTACGGCGACGTGGAGACCCTCAACCGTGAATGGGGCCTGGTCTACTGGTCCCACCGGCTGTCGACCTGGGCCGACCTGTGGACGCCGGACGGCAACGAACAGCCGCAGTACGACGTCGCCTGGCGGGAGTTCCAGGCCCAGCAGGTCACCGACTTCATCGGCTGGCAGGCCGACCTCGTCCGCGAGTACGCCGCGCCCGAGCAGTTCGTCACCACCTGCATCTCGTACACCCGCCAGGGGGTCGAGGACGACGAAATGACCGACCGCCTCGACGTCGCCTCCGGCAACCCGTACTACGACATGCAGGACGGCCTGCTCCTCCCGGACCCCACCCCCGACGGCCACGAGCAGAAGTGGAAGACCACCGGCGTGTGGTCGCTGTACCAGACCGCCGACTGGATGTTCTCCTCCCGCCAGGAGCCGTTCCTCGTCACCGAGACCAACGCCGGCTCGATCGGCATGGCCTGGGACAACCGCCCCGGATACGACGGCCAGTGGCGGCAGGCCGCCTGGGCGCTCGTCTCGCGCGGCGCCCGGATGATCGAGTACTGGCACTGGCACACCCTGCACTTCGGCGCCGAGACCTACTGGGGCGGCATCCTCCCCCACACCGGGCAGCCCGGCCGCACGTACGCCGAACTCGCCCGCCTCGGCGCGGAGTTCGAGACGGCCGGCTCCCTCGTCGCCGGACTCGAACCGGACGCCGACATCACGATGGTGTACTCGACGCCGAGCAAGTGGCTCATGCAGAAGTACCCGCCGCTCGCCAAGCCGGACGGCGAGCCCGACCCCACCGCCTACCACCGCATCTTCGACCCCTTCTACCGGGGCGCCTTCGACGCGGGCCGTCAGGTCCGGATCGTGCACGCCCGTCAGCTGCACGACCCGAGCGGAGACCGGGAGGGCCTGTCGCCCGAGGAGGCCGTCCGCCGCCACCCGGTCCTCGTCGTCCCGGCGCTGTACATCGCCGCCGACTCGACCCTCGACTGGCTCGCCGCCTACGCCCACGCCGGCGGCCACCTCGTCCTCGGCCCGCGCACCGGCTACGCCGACCACGAGGCCCGCGCACGCACCGAACGGGCCCCCGGGCGTCTCACCGAGGCCGCGGGCGTCGGCTACGACGAGTTCAGCAACCTCGCGCGGGAGGTGCCGGTGCGACCGGTGCCCGGCGGACCGCTCCACCTCCCGGAGGGCGCCACGGCGACCCGCTGGGCGGACGGCCTGACCACCACCGACGCCGAGGTGCTGGTCACCTACGACCACCCGCACTTCGGGCGCTGGCCCGCCGTCACCACCCGCCGCCACGGCGCGGGCCAGGTCACGTACGTCGGCACGGTCCCCGGCCGCGCTCTCGGCCGGGCGCTGGCCGAGTGGCTGACACCGTCCGCGCGCCACACCTGGCACGACCTCCCGGCGTCCGTGACCGCGACGACCGGCACCTCGCCCGACGGCCGCCGCGTCCACATCGTCCACAACTGGGCCTGGGAGCCCGCTGGCGTCCCTGCTCCGGTGTCCCTGTCCGACGCGCTGACCGGCACGTCCGTCCCGGCGGGAGCGTCGCTGGAACTCGGGCCGTGGGACGTGCGCGTGCTCGTCTCCACCGACACCGAGGTCTGAAGAGACCCGAGCCCCGGACCCCTGAGGCCTGAGGCCTGAGGGCCCCGAGACCCCCGACCGTCCCTGTTCCATCCCCGAAGGAGTGGCTGTGCACAGAAGAAGACTCGGCAGAGCGCTGGGCAGCGTCGTCGGAGCATCGGCGATGCTCGCGATACCGATGACCGCCGCCCAGGCGTACAACCCGACGGGCGGCACCGTGTACCAGCTCGGCAGCGAACCGTGCCTCAAGGGGCGGTTCAACTGCGCGGTCTACCCCAAGTCGGCGCAGCTGCCGAGCGGGCGCCTGGTCGCGTCGTTCGAGAAGTCCACCGTCGTGACGGCGACGGGAAGCGCCGACCGGCAGACCCTCCCGATCCACAAGAGCGACGACGACGGAACGACCTGGCAGCCGCTGTCCGAGGTCAAGGCCCCGGCGTACCTGTCGACGGATCCCCGCTACGCGAAGTACACGAGCAACTGGACGAACCCGTTCCTGTACGTGCTGCCGGAGCGCGTCGGCGATCTGAAGGCGGGCACGCTGCTCCTGGCGAGTGTCGTGTCGGGCGACGACCAGTACTACAAGGAGCACAAGGCGGCCGACCCGAACTGGACGCCGTCCAACGACGGGGACCGCGGCGACATGGCGATCGCCCTGTACTCCAGCACCGACGACGGCGTGACGTGGCAGGTGGTCAACGTCGTCGCGACCGGCGGCTGGCAGGGCGGCAGCGCGGGCGCGGTCGGCCAGAACATCGCGAGCGCGAACAAGCACAAGCAGGTGGATCCCCTCTGGGAGCCGTACCTGATGGTCCGCAAGGGCAAGCTCGTCTGCTACTACTCCGACGAGAACGACTACATCGGCTTCGATCCGGCCACCGGTGTCCCGAAGCTCGACCCGGCGAACGACACCGCCAAGGACTCGCACGGCCAGATCCTGGTCCACAAGACCTGGAACGGCAAGAGCAAGAAGTGGAGTGAGCCCGTCGTCGACATCGCCGGGCTGACGGAGGACATGGGTGGCGGCAAGACGGAGATCGGCGGCGGCCGGCCCGGTATGACGACGATCGTCCCGACGGCGGACGACAAGTGGCTGCTCACCTACGAGTACTGGGCCGGCGGGGCCAACACCCGGTACCGGATCTCGGACGACCCGCTGAAGTTCTTCCGCGGTTCCCCCACCGGCATGGGTGTCGACGCGCTGCCGGTCGTCGCCGGCTCCCGTCCTCTCGCGGCGGGCGGCAGTCCGGTCCTCATCCGGCTCCCCGACGGGCGCCTGGTGTACAACGCCGCCGGCAGCGGCAACGTCTGGGTCAACGACAGCGGACGCACCGACGGTGTGTGGAAGGAGTACCAGACGACGTCGCGGGCCGGTTACAGCCGGAACCTGCAGTACGTGGAGGGCACCGGCCGCATCGTGATCCTCAACAACCAGGGCACGTCGACCATCGCGCACGCCGAGGTCGATCTCGGCGACTCCGAAGGCGTCTACCAGCAGTTGGTGAACCGGAAGACCGGCCAGGTGATCGGCACCGGGAACAACACCACCGACGCGAACATCGGCAACCGGGACACCCCCGACGTCGTCCTCGAAGACGCCGGAGCGGCGGCGGACCCGGACACCCAGTACTGGCATGTCGTCACCAAGTCCGACGGTGGCGTGACGCTGCTCAACAAGTCGGGTGGCCGGGCGGCGGCGATCTGGACGGGCAACGCGACGGCCGGCCAGCGGATCGGCCAGTGGGTCGACGACAGCACCACGGGCACGTGGACCGTCGTCGAGTCCGCGAACGGTCACGTCAAGCTGCGGTCGGTCAAGAACAAGGACCTCTACCTGACCGGTGCGTCCGCCGGGGCATCCCTCACCCTGCAGAACGCCACCACGGACGGCTCCCAGGACTGGAAGCTGGTCCGGTAGCAAGGCCCAGGGCCTGTGAGGAGAGCCGGTTCGGCTCTCCTCACAGGCCGCCCAACCACCTCTGGAACACGAGGAAATCCGTAGTCGTCAGGCCCACTTCGGGTTCGACGCGGTGGAGGAGGGCCCGCCCTCGGTGGTGCCGTGACACCCAGGCGCGATCCAGGCCGGTGATCTCGTCGTCGGCCCAGATGAACGGGCGCCCGGCCGCCGCTCGGACGAGGGCGCGGGTCTTCCAGTGGAGCAGGTCCGCGCCGTACGCGTCGGGCGCCTGAGGCAGGTCCACGACCGGAAGCTCCGGCAGCCCGAGCAGCGGGGCGATCACTTCGTTGGCGTCGTCCATCCATGCGGTGGCCCACATCAGAACGCAGGGCAGAGCCAGCAGGCGCGGCCCGTGGGTGAGGTCGATCTTCGCCAGTTGGGGATTGGACGTGTGCTGCCAGTCGTCCCACTCCCCGGCGGCTGACGGGAGCCGTGCTCCGCCGTAGGGCAGGAGCGTTCCGTCGATGTCCAGGAAGAGCAGCGGGCGCCCCGCGCGATCGGTCATGATCGGCCGCTGTCCGCGGTATCGCCGGTTTCCCGGCGCGGCAGGTCTCCCGGCCGGCATTCGAGCACCTCGCAGAGCGCGGCGAGGGTCGTGAAGCGGACCGCCTTGGCCCGGCCGTTCTTGAGGACCGCCGGGTTGGCGGGGGTGATCCCGACGCGTTCCGCGAGTTCCCCCACGGGCATCTTTCTCCTGGCCGGCGTCACGTCGATGTCGACGGCGATCGGCATCAGATCACCTCGGCCAGTTCTGCACGCATCCGCGTCGCCTCGACGACGCGGGTGACGGCCTGGGCGAGCAGCATCCGCAGGACGAGGACGACGAGCGCCATCCCCGGGACCGCCGCCGCCACCATCGCGCCGATCACCCCGTGCACGTACCGGAGGGCGGCGTGGGAGAAGACCGTGTCGCGCCGGACCATCGTCGCCAGCCTCCTCCCCACACAGACCAGAACGATCTGACCTTGAATTATGCCGTACCGGAATCGGGGACCTCGGATCAGCCGAGAACAGGGCCCTGCACGGTCCCGGCGGGCTCCCGGCCGGGATGTGGCCGTAGTTCGAAGACCTTTGCCCCACAGCCTCCCGCCACGCGCTCACCTTGATGGGCACGACCAAGTCGCCACGGTGTCAGCCGGGTTGTGGTGTCGCGCGTGCGACGATGTTCCGCAGGTCCTGCGTCGCGGCCTGGAAGTCGGCCCGGTCCGCGCTCTCGAAGCGGCGGAAGAACCAGCCCGGCACGCGGGTGTGCCACTGCCGGGACCGGAAGATCACGTCCTGGATCCGGCGGCCGAGGAGCAGCAGGGCGGCCGTATCCGCTGGGCCTCGCTGCCCTCCCAGCGCGCAAGCCACACCGTCAGCCGGGTGTCTCTCCGCTCGCCCAGTCACGGATGAGCCGGATCGTGCGCTCGGTCCGCTCCTCGTGCAGATAGTGACCGGTGTCGGGCCAGTGTTCGACGCGTGAGCCGGGCACCCGCAGTGTGCCGCGCTCCCACTCGGCGGCCTGCTCGGACGTCCACACCGTCAGCGCCGGTTGCGTTCGGTGGCGCAGATGCGCCTCGCTGTGCGGGCGGGCGCCCACCGCGCCGGGGTCGGTGTACATGCCCGCGTAGGCCTGGGCGATGACGTGGTCCGGTGTGCCGAGCACGGTGCGGAGGTGCGCGGTACGCAGGCCGGGCGGGGCCTGCGCGGAGAAGGCGCCGGCCACGAAGGCGGCGGCGGCGCGGCCACCGTGCTCCCGGTACGCGGCGAGGCGGGCGGGGATCGTCGCGACCTCGGCTTCGTGCGCGCCGTGCGCGGGGTCGAGGGCGATGACCGACCGTACGGTCCGCGGGTGGCCGATGGCGAGCAGGTTGACGACCTGGACGCCCATGGAATGGCCTACGGCGACGACCTGCCCGACGCCCAGGGAGTCGATCAGCGCGGCCAGGTCCTCCGCCATCTCCGCCGGGGTGTTGCCCTCGTCCGGTACCTCGGAGCGGCCGTGGCCGCGCAGGTCGGGGACGAGGACGCGGAACCGGTCGGCCAGTGCCTCGGCGTGCGGCGACCACTCCCGTCCGTCGCCGCCCCAGCCGTGCACCAGCAGCAGTGCGGGGGCGTCGTCCGGACCGAGGGAGGTGCAGAAGAGGTGGATGCGGCCGAGGTCGAGGAGTGTCATGAGTGGGCGTCCGGGATGGTGCGGTAGGTGGCGTGGGCGAAGTCCGCGTGCACGCCGGAGCCGTCGAGGTCCTGCACCCAGAGTCCCAGCATCGCACCGGTGAAGCCCAGGACCCTCAGCTGTCCCTCGTGGAACTCGTCGGCGTGCTCGTCCGACAGGACGGTCGCGTCGAGGACCGGCCCCGCCGCCGCCTGAGCGCCCTCGCCGCCGGTACCGTACGAGAACTGCAGGTGGGGACCGTCGAGTTCGGCGCGCAGGACGACCGGGTGACCGGGTTCGAGGGGGATCCGGGGCGGGTGCGCGGTGAGCTTTCCGGCCTCGCAGCTCAGGGCCCGCAGCACCGGGGAGCCGTCGTCCTCGGCCGTGACGTACAGGTAGTGCCAGTTGCGGGTGTTGTAGTAGGCCGTCAGCCCGGCCATGTGGTCGCAGGAGCCCGGCGCGAAGGTCAGTTCCGTCTCGAACGAGCAGCGCCGCGCCGTCACCCGCCGTGCGACCAGGCTGGGTGTCCGGCGCCCCACCGGGGACTGGCCGCCCCGGATGCGGAGCCGCCCGGACATCGGCTCCACCCACTCCGGGCCGGCCGGGCGGCGCAGGGTGGACCAGTCGGGGCCGAGCGTGGGGGCGTCGAAGTGGTCCGTGGCGGGCGGCTCGGGCACGGGGGCCGGCGGGAGGCCCGGCGCGGGAACCGTGACCGCGGGGACCCCGCCCGCGATGCGCGGCCAGCCGTCCTCGGTCCAGGTCACGGGTTGCAGGGCGGTCTCGCGGCCCAGTACGCACCGGCCGCGCTCGCCGTAGGGGCGGGCGGTGATGTGCGCGGCGTACCACTGGCCGTCCCGGGTCTCGACCAGCGAGCAGTGCCCGGCCTTCTGGAGTTCCAGGGTCGGATCGTGCCGGGAGGTGAGCAGAGGTCCGGCGGGGTCGGGCTCGTACGGCCCGGACAGATCGCGGGAGCGGGCGACCGCCGCCCCGTGTTCGTAGCCGGTGCCGCCCTCGGCGTGGACGAGGTAGTACCAGCCGTTCCGGTGGTGGAGGTGCGGGCCCTCGGCGACCCCGGCGGCGGTGCCCACGGAGATCGTCCGGGGTAGGCCGAGCAGCTTGCGTGCCGTGCGGTCGTATTCCTGGAGTTCGATCCCGGCGAACGACTCCCGCTCCGGCCGCCAGTCGAAGCGCATGTTGACCAGCCAACTGCGTCCGGTGCCTTCGCGGTCGTGGAACAGGGACACGTCGAAGCCCCGGCCGTGCAGCGGCACCGGGTCCGACCACGGCCCCTCGATCGACGGGGCGGTGATGACGTGATTCGGGAGGTCCTTCCAGCCCTCCGCGTAGGTGTCGACCACAGTGAAGACGAGGTGGAACAGGCCGTCGGCGTACGAGAGTCCGGGCGCCCAGATGCCGCCGGAGTCGGGGACGCCCGTCAGGTCGAGCAAGCGCCGGCTGTCCAGGACCCCGCCCAGCGACCGCCAGTTCACCAGGTCCCGGGAGTGGTGGAGGCGAACACCCGGGTACCACTCGAAGGTGGAGGTGGCGATGTAGAAGTCGTCGCCGACCCGCAGGATCACGGGGTCGGGTTCGAATCCGCGCAGGACGGGGTTGTGGATCACGAAGAACTCCGTGGTGAGGAATCAGAGGGTGAACAGCAGGGTGCCGAAACCCGGGTGGTCGCACTGGTTGGGAGCGCCCTCCGGCCGGAGCCCGCTCGCCACCTGGGCGGTGTACGGGGCGGACTTGCCGGCGCGCTTCACGTAGTGGTTGTAGGCGATCTCGTAGATGTTGCGGTACGTGCCGCGCCCGTCGGTGGAGATGCTCGACCAGTGCCAGTCGCAGCGCCCGAACGTGGCGTCGTAGGGGACGGTGTTGCCGAGGTTGTACTTCGCCGTGTACTCGTAGCCGGACAGCAGCAGGGAGTCGGACGCGCCGAACAGGTCGAGGCCCTGGATCCAGCCGGTCTGGCAGATCTCGGCAAGTGAGCCGAGGATCAGCTGGGCGTATCCCTGGGTGCGGCCGGACTCGCAGCACTGGCCGGTGCCGGACTGGATCAGCTTGGTCAGGCCGCAGCAACTGTGCGTCATGAAGGCGTTGTACGCGTTGTCGAAGAGGGCGAGATTGTTGCAGGCCACCGCGATCTGCATCATGCCCTTGAGGCCCATCAGGCCGTAGGCGCCGTCGCCGTAGACGTTGATGAGCGGGACGAAGACGTTCTCGAACATGGCGACCGTGTCGGCGAGTTCGGCAGCCGTCCAGCTGCCCGCCGGTCCGGTGTAGTGCATGATCTCGACGGCGGCGGCGAGTTTGGCGCCGTAGATCCCGGCGGCGAGTTCGGCGTCCTTGCCGTTGATCTCCTGGAGGGCGTTGGTCCAGGACCTGATGATGGTCAGGGCCTTGGTGGCGTGCGCGGTGTCGCGAGTCAGGTACCACATGAGGGCGTTCTGGTAGGCGGCGTTGCAGTCGTACCAGAGTTCCGCGTTGCCGGAATCGCCGGCGGGGTCGCGGGTGACCGTGGCCCGGCCGCCCGCCACGGTGTACGTGGAGCGGGAGAAGAAGTCGTCCTTGAAGACGTTGTACCCGCCCAGCCAGGGCTCGGCGCCGGCCGCGACCTTGGCGCGCATCCGGTCGAGGTCGGCTCGGCTGTGCAGTACGCCGGGGTGGGTCAGGGTGGTCAGGCCGGAGGTGACGGCGGCGGCCTGGTTCGCCCCGGCGAGGGACGCTCCGGCGAAGCCGGCCGTGCCGGCGCCGACGGCGGTGATCTGGAGGAAGCGGCGGCGGTTGGGTGCGCCGGGTGTCGTGGAAGGTCGCGGCTCTGTCATGGGCTGTCTGTCCTCTTTCACTCGACGTTGAGTGCGGGAAGCGGAGGAGAGCGACGTGGAGTGCGGGGATGGGGAAGAGGGCGGGGAGCCGGTGCGGTCCCCCGTACCGCACCGGCCCCCCTGGCCGGTCAGCGGCCCCGGTGGAGCACCAGGGTGCTGAGGGGGCCGAGCTTCGGCCGTTGCCCGGCGCCGATCGTCCTGCCTGTGGCGAGGTCGCGGGCCGGGCCGAACTGTTGCCGGGCCGGCAGGGTGAACGTCTGGTCGGTGGTGGTGTTCATGGCGATCAGGTAGTCGCCGTACTCGCAGAGGTAGAACGGCGCGCGGCCGACGAGCATGGTCTCCACGCCGTCGAAGTGGACGCCGAGGGTGGGGTCGGGGATGTCGTCGGGGACCCGGGCGAGGTGGTAGACGTCGCCCTCCTGCGACTGGTGGAGGGGGTCGCCCGGCGGCGGGAAGCCGCCCGGCGGGAGGTGGCCGGCCCCGGGGTCGTTGATGGCGTAGTCCCACAGGATCCAGTCGCGGGCCGTGAACGTCTCGTCGGTGGTGCCGGCGGAGCGCTGACGGACGGTCGCGGAGCGCTGGTCGACGGGCGTGAGGTGGTGGACGCGGGCGTAGTCGTTGACGCCCTGGCGGGACCGCCAGTAGAGGGAGGCGAAGAGCAGTTCCTCACCGTTCTTGACGGCCAGACAGCCGTTCTCCTCGTCGGCGAAGACGAAGTCGGGCCGCTCCCAGGCGGTGGGGATGCGGGCGGGGCGGTTCGCGAGGGCCTGGAAGGCGTCCCAGTCGCGGGACACCAGGCGCAGCGCGGCGAGGCCGACGCGGGTCCAGGTGTGGTTGATGAGCAGATCGAGCTGGCGGTAGAACTGGCCGTCGTCCACCATCTCCTGGGTCCAGCCGACGATGTCGGGGTCGTTGAAGACGGCGGCGGACATCACGGGGTTGGAGTCCCAGGCGGTGCGGGAGGCGTAGGCGATCTCGCCGGGGTAGACCTCGTTGCGCCAGCCGATGACGGTCTCGATCCGGGACACGCGGGCGCCTGTCTCGTCGACGTCGACGACGCGGAACCGGCCGCGCGCCTTGATGATCTTGATCATCTGTTCGCGCAGTTCGGGCGCCTCCTGGGCGTCGTGGCCGCGGGTGACGGACTCGTACATCATGACCAGCCAGTCGATGACCTCACCGTAGCTGCCCACATAGCCCAACTCGCGGGTCAGGCCCGCCTTGGTGACCTGGTGGTAGGTCTCGCCGAGCGGCTTGGTCGGGTTGCCGTCCTTGTCCTCGCGGCCGAGGTAGGGCTTCATGCCGAGCGACTGGTACATGTAGTCGCGGGCCCTGTCCTCCGGCAGTGCGAGGTCCGGGTCGAGGAGCCTCAGGCCCCGGTTGGCCTGGTAGAGGCCGATGGCGCAGATCTGGGACTGGTTGGTGTAGTGCGGGAAGTGCTGCCGCCAGTAGTCCCGGCTCGACTTGAGCATGTCGGTGTACGCGGCGCGGCGCACCGGCTGTTCGGCGGTGCCGGCGCTCTTCGGCGGGGTGACGGTCAGGTCGTCGAACCAGGCGGTGCCGGGGCCGGACAGCCGCAGATGGAACTCCACCTGGGTGGCGCCGGACGGGGTCTCCAGGTCGATCGAGACCTGCTCCCAGCCGTGGGTGCCGGTGGCGGCGAACTTCCGGTGGTCGCTGCCGACGAGCGTGCCGTCCTTGTCGAAGAACAGCGGGTCGATGTGGGCGCCCGTGCCGGTGACGGCGTCCGTCCTGATCCACGCACTGTAGGTGTACGTACCTTCGCCGACCTGGAACTTCGCCGTGTTGAAGGCGGTGACGAAGCCGTTCGACGCGGTGGCCGCCAGCTTCAGCGAGGCGGAGCCGGCGCGGGAGACGTCCGTGACCCGGGACCAGGTGGCGTCGGCCGTCCTGCCCCAGCTGGGCACGGTCCAGCCCAGGGGCACGGTGGCGGTGCCCTGTTCGAAGCCCGGGTTGCGTAGCTCGGCCGGCCCGATCAGTTCGACGGAGTCGAACCAGGCGGTGCCGGGGCCGGACAGCCGCAGGTGCATCTCCACCTGGGTGGCGCCGGACGGGGTCTCCAGGTCGATGGAGACGTACTCCCAGCCGTGGGTGCCGGTGGTCGCGAACTTCTTGTGGCCGCTGCCGACGAGCTTGCCGTCGGCGTCGTAGAACAGCGGGTCGATGTGCGCGCCGGTCCCGGTGACGCCCTCGGTCCGGATCCAGGCCGCGTAGGTGTAAGTACCCTTTCCTATACGGGTCTTGGGGCTGGAGTAGGTGTACATGTTGCCGCCGGCGGCGGGCACCTGGAGCTTCAGCGAGGCGGAGCCGGCGCGGGAGACCGTGGTGTCCCGCGACCAGGTGGCGCCGGAGGTCTGCCCCCAGCCGGGTGCCTGCCACCCCATGGGGGTCTCGTCGCCCTCCTCGAAGTCCGGGTTGGTGATCTCGTACGGGGAGCCGGTGACCCGCTGGTCCAGGCGGTCGCCGAGGTGTTCCCACAGGAGGGCCAGCGTCAGGCCGACGCGGCCGAAGCCCTGCCACTGCTGGTCGGAGCCGGTGAGGACCGAGGCGTCGGACTTCCAGGCCGTGTAGCGGCCGTCGATGGCCCGCAGGACACGGTCCAGGGCGGCCGGTTTCTGGTGGGCGGGACTGCCGGACCAGAGGTAGCCCTCGGCGAGGGTCTGGAACGCGAAGGCGTCCATGCCGGCCGGGTTCGCGGTGGTGAGGTAGAACTTCTGGTCCTTCGCGACGCGCCGGCGCACGGCCTCCAGCACCTCGGCGTCCTCGACCGCGCGCGGCTCGAACTCCGGTGCGGGACCTTGCGGTTCGCCCTTCGGTGGTACGAAGTACGGCTCGGTGTGGGTGTAGACGCGGTAGATGCCGCGCGACGGCGTCGTCATCGTCCGGTACAGCTGCTCGGGGTTCTGGCCGTACGACCAGATGCGCCCCATGGCACGGATCTCCAGCGTCACCTGCTTCTTGCCGGACGTCGTGCTCTCCGGCAGCGGCAGCGTGTGGAAGAAGAAGCGGCCCGGGGTGCGGGGCGCGGTGTCCAGGATGTCGAGGCTGTCGACGGCGCCCTCGTCCTGGTGGCCGACCTGGAGGCCGTCGACGAAGAGCTGCAGCCGCCACATGTTCGTGCCGGAGCCGGCCTGTCCGGAGGTGTCGTCGTGGTCGTCGCCCCACAGGCGCACCGTGACATAGGTGGTGTCGGCCGGGCTGACGGCGACGTCGAACTTGAGCGTGCCGCCCCAGTAGCTCGCCGGTGCGGTGGGGTTGAGGACGCGGGCGCTCTGGCCGAGGCCGCCGGTGACGGTGTCGGAGAGGGTGGCGGTGAGGCCGTGCGCGGCCTCCGAGTCGGCGTCGCCGAAGACAACGATGTCCAGGGGCTTGCTGACGGCCTTCTCGGACGCCGCTGACGCGTCGGGCCCGGTGAGGGGTGCCGCGGCGGCGGGCCGGGAGGTCAGCAGGCCCAGGCCTGCGGCGACGACACCGGTCGTCCCGGCGTACTTGAGCACTTCACGTCTTCTGGGAGCGTTGGACACGGCTCTGATCCTTCTTACTTGAGGCTGCCCATGAGAATTCCGCTGCGCCAGTACTTCTGGAGCGTGAACATGAAGATCGCGAGCGGAACGATCGACAGCAGGGATCCGGTGAGGACGAGGGTGTTCATGTCGCGTGCGGTCTGCGCCTGCTGGAGCCATGAGTAGAGGCCCAGGGTGACGGGGAAGGTGCGCTCGCCGTTGAGCATGAACAGGGGGAGGAAGAAGTTGTTCCAGATGTTGATGAACTCGAGCATGAAGATGGTGATGCCGCCGGTGCTCATCAGCCGCAGCGCGACCGCGTAGAAGATCCGCAGCTCACCGGCGCCGTCGATGCGGGCCGCCTCCATCAGCTCGGTGGGCACCGAGGTGTCGGCGTACACCTTGCCGAGGTAGACCCCGAACGGGTTGATGAAGTACGGGATGAGCACCGACCAGATGGTGTTGGTGAGCCCGATCTCGGAGAACACCAGGTACAGCGGAAAGGCCAGCAGGGTACTCGGCAGCAGCGAGGCGCCGACGATGACGGCGAAGAGCGCGCCCCGGCCGCGGAAGTCGAACTTCGACAGGCCGTACCCGGCGGCGAGCGAGACAAGGGTGGAACCCGCCGCGCCGAGGGTGGAGTAGAGGACGGAGTTGCCCAGCCAGCGGACGAACACCCCGTCGTGGTAGGTCCAGATGTCCTGGAGGTTGTCGCCGAGGTGGTTGGAGGAGAACCACAGCCCGAAGGTGGAGTAGAGGTCGGTCTGGTCCTTGGTCGCGGAGACGATCAGGAACCAGGTCGGGGCGAGCGAGTAGAGCAGGAAGACCACCAGCAGACCGGTGGTGAGCACCACCGCGCGGCGGGAGGGGCGTACGCCGCCCCCGGAGGCAACACCGCTCATGACATCTTCCTGTTCGTGGCGCGGTAGAAGACGAAGGCGAGGATGCCGGTGACGACGGCCAGCACCAGGGACTCGGCGGCGGCGTACTGGTAGTCGCCGACCTTGAAGGCCTTGTCGTAGATCTCCATCATCGGTGTGAAGTCGGTGTTGATGGACTCCGGTGCGATCTGCCGCATGATCAGCGGCTCACCGAACAGCTGGAGCCGGCTGATCAGGGAGAACATGCCGGTCAGCACCAGGATCCCGGTGATGTTGGGCACCTTGATCGACCAGGCGATCCGCCACTCCCGCGCCCCGTCCAGCCGCGCGGCCTCGTACAGCTCGCGGGGCAGTGCCTGCAGCGAGGCGGAGATCAGGATCATGTTGAAGCCGATCCCCTGCCAGGTGAGCAGATTGCCCAGCGAGAGGTAGGTGTTGAGGCCGCCGAAGAACGTGATCTCCGTGCCGGCGCGTTCCGCGATGTCCAGCAGCGGGCTGCCCGTCGGGCTGTAGAGGAACAGCCACATGAGGGTGGAGACCACGGCGGGGATGACGTACGGGATGAGCAGCGCGGCGCGGAAGAAGCGCACCGCGCGGGCCGCCACTCCGTCGAGCAGGAGGGCCAGCAGCAGGGCGATGCCCAGCATCACCGTGATCTGCGCCGCGCCGAACAGCAGGGTGCGCCCCATGCTCGCCCAGAAGGCACTGTCACCGAGGACCGAGGCGAAGTTGGCGAAGCCGGTGTAGACGACCCGTGTCGGGCCGAAGCCGAGGCCGCTGCTCTTCTTCTCGTGCAGGCTCTGGCTGAAGGCGTAACCGATCGGGACGACATAGGTGGCGAGGAAGCCCAGCAGGAAGGGGAGCATGAACAGCAGCCCCTTGTAGGCTCCCCGCCTCCCCGCCCGGCGGGGGGAGGGCCGCCGGGCCGGGGAGTCGGTCGCGGCCTTCGCCGGTCGCGTCAGGGTGGACACGGGTGTCTCCAATGTCTCCGGGTGAGGGTGGGTCGGCTGTCGCTCGGCAGGGCGCGTCCGCGCCGCTCCCGGCGGGAGGGGTCAGCTGCCCGCGACCGCCTTGACGCCCTTGCCGTTGAGGTCGTCGACGGTCCACTTCTCGATGCTGGTGAGCATCTCCTCGACCGTGATCTCCTTCTTCATGACCTTGCCCCACTGCTTCTGCATCTCGGAGTACATGGCCGCGTAGTTCGGGCCGTACTGCCACTGGTCGCCGACCCGGGAGGCGGCGTCGGTGATCACCTTCGCGCTGTCCGACTTCCCGTTGAACATCTCGGTGGGGATGATCTTGTCGACGTACGGGGTGACGTCCGGGACCGCCGGGAAGAGGCCGGACTTGGAGGCGGGGTCGGTGAGCGTGGTCAGCGACTCCTTGCCGCTGGACAGCCAGGCGGCGAACTCGGCGGCGCGGTCCGGGTACGCGCAGCCCTTGAGTACGGCCAGGACGTCGAAGTTGCTCGAGGTCCGCGGCTCGGCGGTGTCGAAGACCGGAGCGTCGGCCAACTGCCACTTGCCCTGCGACTTGGGGAAGTTGGTGCTGTAGATCGGCAGTTGCCAGGTCGAGGTCGTCATCGCGATGGTCGTGCCGAGGTCCCAGGTCTTGAACACACCGGGGTCGGCGTAGGAGGCGCCGGAGGCGAGGTCGTTGTCGACCAGCCGCTGGACGACGTCACCGGCCCTCAGCGCCTCGGGCGAGGTGAAGTCCACGACCCAGTGGTCGCCGTCCACCTTGTACCACTGGGCACCCGCCTGCCAGGACAGGTCGACCAGCGTGCTCGGGTCCTCACCCGCCATGTTGAAGATCTTGACCTTCTTGTTCTCCTTCTGCGCCTTCTCGCCGGCCGCGATCAGGTCGTCCCAGGTCTTCGGCGCCTCGATGCCGTACTTCTCGAACAGGTCGGCACGGTAGGCGGTGAACAGCGGCGAGGAGCCCATCGGGATGCCGAAGGTGGTGCCGCCCGGGCTGACCGCGTTCCACGCGGCGGCCGTGTACTTGTCCTTGTACGGCCCGGCGACCTTGCTGACATCGGTGAGCAGGCCGTCCGCGGCGAAGTTCGCCAGGTTCATCCCGTCCATCTTCGACAGACAGGGGGCGGTGCCGGCGTTCACCGCGGCGCGCAGCTTCTGGTAGGCCGTCTCACCCGCGGGGTTGACGAACTTGACCTGTGTATCGGGGTGCTCCTTGTTCCACACCTTGGTCTGGGCCTCGATGCCGTCGGTCCAGCTCCAGAACTCCAGGGTGACCTTGCCCTTGGTGGCCTCGGTGGCGGAGTCGGATTCGGAGTCGCCGCCCCCGCAGGCGGCCAGCAGGAGGGACAGGGATGCCGCGGCAGCCGCTGCGGCGAGGGCTCTGGCACGGAACTGGGACATCGGTCCTCCACGGACGGACAGGACGGCGCTTGGGGTGGGGGAACCGGCGCGGTCAGCGGTGAGGCAGGGAAGGCAGGAACGCGGTGGCGCTTCCCGAGGAGTAGTAACCGGTTGTTGTGGGACCGTAGGGCGTGAGTGGCCGAAACCACAAGAGGGCCAGGCCGGATTGTTTCGTCGAACTTTCAACAGCATTGCCGACGGACTGATTCGACCTGCATTTTTCCTGTCGATATCACTTTGGGTGAGCAGTGATCCCGATCGAGCGACGCCCCTTGTTGAACATTGACCTAAGGGCTGATGGCTCTTTAGCGTGGTAACCGTTTACTCCAGCGAGGTCGTCTCCGGCCTCTCCCCGCCCCCGTGCCCAAGCAGGAGCGCCATGTCCACGCAACCGCTTCCATCTGCCGTGTTCGCCATGGACCCGGCGCATCTGCCGGAGCTGTTCCCGTCGCCCCTCATGACGCGGCTGCGGCGGCTCGTGACGATCGACCCCGCTCTCGTCGTCCGGGATTTCACCGATCCGGCGGCCGCACGGGCCCTGGCGCGGGCCGAGGTTCTGATCACCGGCTGGGGCTGCCCGCACGTCGGCGCGGACGCGCTGGCCGCGGCGCCCCGGCTGCGGACCGTGCTGCACGCCGCCGGCAGTGTGCGCAGCCTGATCGGCGAGGCCGTCTGGGAGCGGGGACTCACCGTCTCCAGCGCCGTCCGGGCCAACGCGCTCCCCGTGGCCGAGTACACGCTCGCCGCGATCCTGTTCGCCGGCAAGGACGCCTTCGGGCTCCGGGAGCGCTTCCGGGCCGAGCACTCCTACCCGGCACCGGACGAGTACGCGGCCGTCGGCAACCTGGGCCGACGGGTCGGGATCATCGGCGCGTCACGTGTGGGCCGCCGGGTGCTGGAGCTGCTACGACCGTTCGACCTCGCGGTCGGCCTGTACGACCCTTACGTGGACGAGGCCGGGGCGAAGGCGCTCGGCGCGGTGTCACTGTCCCTGGACGAACTGCTGCGCGCGAGCGACGTCGTCAGTGTGCACGCACCCGACATCCCGGAGACCTACCGGATGCTGAGCCGCGAACGACTGGCGCTGATCCCCGACGGCGGCGTACTGATCAACACCTCGCGCGGTGCCCTCGTGGACCCCGGGGCCCTCACCGACGAGCTGGTCGGCGGCCGGATCAGCGCGGTGCTCGATGTCACCGAACCGGAGCCACTGCCCGCAGACTCCCCGCTCTACCGCCTGCCCAACGTCTTCCTCACCCCGCACATCGCGGGTTCCCTCGGCAACGAGCTGGCCCGGCTCGGCGGCACCGTCGTGGAAGAACTCGAACGGCTCGCCGCCGGGCTGCCGCTCTCGCACGGCGTCCGCCGGGGGGAACTCGCGATCAGCGCGTAAAACGCCTGCCCGGCCGCTTCCGGCCGGGCAGGCGAGCCAGGCAGGCGAGCCGGGAATGGCGAACGTCGGCCGACGTCCGGCACGATCTCGCCGCCGACCCGCCGGTCCCTCTGAGGTGGAGGGCGTCGGGCGGCGTCGGCCAGGGGCAGCCAACGATCGACGGGAACCGTGACCCTGCTCGCGTCGGCGAGGGCGGCGAGCGTTGCGAGGGCCTCGGGGACGGGCTGGGTCCACACCTGGCGTCCGCCGCCGAGCCGGGTGACCTCGGGGTCGACGATCGGGGCGACCCGGGAGGGGCCCTTCAGCAGTTCCTGGGAGACGGCGACGGCGTCACCTGACGGTCCTGGTCCCGGCGCGCAACGAGGAGGCGGGGATCGGGTCCACCATCCGCTCCCTGCTCACCTCCACCGATCCGCGGCTGCGGATACTGGTGATCGACGGCGGGTGGACGGACCGGACTGCCACCACGGCCGAAGGTGTCGGTGACCACCGTTCTGACGAGCGGCTACTCGGGCAGCGGCCTGTCCTGAACGACGTTCTTCATGACGAGGGTGGAGGTCAGGCGCTGGACGCCGGGCAGCCGGGCGAGCTGCTGGTCGTAGAGCTGCTGGAAGGCCGTCAGGTCGGTGGTGGCGACGCGCAGGAGGTAGTCGGGTTCGCCGAAGAGACGCTGGGCCTGGATGACGTGCGGGATGTCGGCGACAGCCTCTTCG
Organism: Streptomyces sp. NBC_01314; assembly: GCF_041435215.1. Taxonomy (NCBI): domain Bacteria; kingdom Bacillati; phylum Actinomycetota; class Actinomycetes; order Kitasatosporales; family Streptomycetaceae; genus Streptomyces; species Streptomyces sp. NBC_01314. Next base: position 1,227,503 of record NZ_CP108394.1, read on the forward strand.
AAGACGGCGACGGTGTCGGGGGTCTCCCAGCGCAGGGTGGCGAAGACGAGGGCTTCGAACTTCAGACCGACGGCGACCGGATCCACTACCGCCCGGTAGCCGCGAATCGCACCCTCGCGTTCGAGGTCGCGCAGGCGACGGTGGCAGGGCGAGACGCTGAGCCGCACGCGAGCGGCCAGCTCGGTGACCGTGAGACGGCCGTCCAGTTGCAGCTCAGTAAGAATCTTCCGGTCCAGGGCATCCATGGAGAAGATTCTCCCTCACATAGGACGATCATGGAGTAAAGAAGCAAACATCTTTGGCCATATCCGGCCTAGTCTTCCCTCCTCGGGCGAGAAGCACGAGAGGGAACGATCGATGGAAACGACGACGCTGGCGGCCTTCCTGGCAGTGGACCTGTTGCTGGTATTCACCCCCGGCGCGGACTGGGCCTACGCGATCTCGGCCGGGTTGCGGGAACGCTCGGTCATACCCGCCGTCACTGGACTGGTCGCCGGACACGCGGCCTACGCGCTGGTGGCCGTCGCGGGCCTGGCGGTGATCGTGGCGAGCTTCCCGGCCGCAATCACCGCCCTGACGGTGGCGGGCGGCGGCTACCTGCTCTGGCTGGGCTGGGGTGTTCTGAGGCGGTCGGCCGTGCCGGCGACCGCTGGAGAGAAGACGACCGCTGGAGAGAACACGGACACCTCCCGGGTGCGGGTCATGCTCAAGGGGGCCGGGATCAGCGGCCTGAACCCGAAGGCTCTGCTGCTGTACTTCTCGCTGTTCCCGCAGTTCATTGACACCGTCGGCGGCTGGCCGGTCGCCGCGCAGACCGGGCTCCTCAGCATGCTGCACCTGACCGCGTGCGCCGTCGTCTACTTCATCGTCGGCGTCCTGGCCCGCACGGTCCTGAGGACCCGGCCCTCGGCCGCCCGGGGCGTCACCCGCATCAGCGGTGCTCTCATGATCGCCATCGGCGGGTTCCTGCTGGTGGAACGCCTGACCGGCTGAGGAACCCGTCCGCTCCACCCGACACGGACTTGAAAGAGAGCATGTACATGGAAGGCCAGACGCAGCAGGAACAGGCGAGCCCCACGGTCCTCGAGCGCGTCCGGGACAGCTTCGACCACCAGGGCCTCATGACCCACCTCGGCGCGCGCCTCGCCCACATCGGATGTGGCCGCGTACACATCGTGCTCCCGGCCCGCCCTGAGGTGACCCAGCAGCACGGCTACGTCCACGCAGGCGCCACCAGCGCCATCGCGGACAGCGCAGGCGGCTACGCGGCGCTCACGCTGGCCGACGAGGACTCCGAGGTCCTCACCGTCGAGTACAAGATCAACCTCCTCGCGCCCGCCGTCGGCGACCACCTCGAAGCGATCGGCATCGTCCTGAAGCCCGGACGCACCCTGACCGTGTGCCAACTGGAGGTGTACGGCGTCCGGGCCGACGGCGAGCGGAAGCTCGTCGCCCATGGCCAGCAGACCCTTATCCGCGTCAAAAGGCCCGTCGAGTGAACCCGCAGTCATCTCTGCCGGCCTGGCGGACGTGGTGGCGACGCCCCTTCCCCAACGCCAACACCTTGATGCCGCACGGAACGCGAACAGCCCTGATCGACACCGGGTTCGCCAGGCACGCCGAGGAGAGCTCCGCTTGGGCCCGCGCGCTCGCCGGGAGCGTCGACCTGGTCGTGAACACCCACTGGCACTCCGACCATGTCGGCGGCAACGCCCTCCTCCAGGCCCCGGGCGTGGCCATCACGGCCGCCACCACGTCGCCGCCGACGAGCCACCGCACGGCCCCTTCGACCTCGTCCACGCCCGACTGGCCCTCGTCCACGTCGCCGACCGCGAGCGGGCCCTGCGGGTGATGCCGGATGCCCTGTGCCCGGCGGGTGGATCCTGCCGGCGGACGCCGACCCCGCGCTCCAGCCCCTGATCTGCCCCGACGAGTCCGGCCCTCAGCAGGGGCCGGCCAACAAGCTCCGCGGTCGGCCAACAAGCTCCGCCACGGCCGCCGCCTCCCATACCTGTCGCGCGAGGCGGGCCTGACCAACGTCCGGGCGGGCGCCTGCTTCCCCGTCACGGGCGCGGCCCGCGCGGCGCTGGAGACGGCCACCGTGCGACAGATACTCGACCGTTCGGTAACCAGGGGCTACGCGACACCGACGGAGATCTACACCCACCTCACCAACATCGCGGCGGTGGCCTGGACCTGACGACCTTCCCGATGATCTCGGCCTGGGGACGAAGCCGCGCGCCGCCTGGGTACCGGCGCCCTCGGAGTTGAGTAGGAGCACTCAGGCTTCGCGCGGCGTGCGCGCCGACGATGGGGGTCTACCTCGTCAAGCCCGGGAGATCCCATGTTCAGCCGCCTCGCCGACGTCCTGGTGCCCGCCGTCGGACATCTCACGGTGACCGTCGACGCCGGATCCGCGGTGGCGCCGGGCAGCATCATCGCCGCCAACCACACCTCGCTCGCCGATCCCGCCATCGTGCTCGCCGCGCTGCACCGCCTCGGTGTCCAGCCGGTCGCCATGGGCGCCGCAGGCCTGTGGCGGATCCCCCTGCTCGGCCGTGCGCTCGCCCGCGACGGGTACGTCCCCGTGTACCGCGGAGACCCGCGTGCCGCCGACGCGCTCGACCTCGCCGCCGCCGCACTGGCGAAGGGCCGGACCGTCCTGATCTACGCCGAGGGCGGGATTCCGCTGCGCAAGGACTCCGCCGAAGCCGCGCCCGGTGCGTTCCGCAGCGGTCTGGCCCGGCTCGCCGAACGCACCGGCGCGCCCGTCGTCCCGGTCGGCCAGGCCGGGGCACGCCGGGTCACCTCGGGAGGCACGGCCAAGCAACTCGCGGGGCTGGTCACCGCCCCGCTGCGCCGCCCCGATCTGCACGTCCACGTCGGAGCACCGCTCACCCTGACCGGCGACCACACCGCGAACACGCGGCAGGCGCATGCGGCCGTGACAGCCGCCTGGCGCACGGCCGCCGCGCACCTGGGCGAACCGGCCGCGCTCGCCGCGTAACCACGGGCGCCGGGCGGCGTCATGACGGCCGGGTCCGGCTACCCGAGCGCGGCCACGCCTCCTTCCAGCCACACCCGCAGGTGAGAGGGGCGCACGGCATCCATGTGCACGGTGTTCACGGCTGTGGTGGTGCGGCGGGCACCGGCCTCCGGCTCACCGGTGTTCGTGTTGACGTCGAAGCGGGGGAAGTTGCTGGAGGAGACGTCGAGCCGGATGCGGTGGCCGGCGGCGAAGCGGTTCGCCGTGTCGGGGGCGGTGATCTCCACCTCGTAGATTTCACCCGGGACGAGCGGCTCCGGCTCCTCGTAGGAGCGGTGGAAGCGGCAGCGGACGATGCCGTCGGTGAGGTTCATCGCGAAGCCGTGCGGATAGTCGGCGTTGGGCGGGTGGACGTCGATCAGTTTGATGGTGAAGTCGGTGTCGGGGGCCGTGGTGGAGATGTGGAGCCTCGCCGACACCGGGCCGGCCAGCACCACGTCACGCTCCAGCGGCGGGGTGCTCAGGCTGATCACGTCCGGGCGGGCGTCCAGCGGCAGGTACGGCTCACGGGCCCCGTACACACGGGCGTCCGGGGCGTTCTGGTCGTACGCCCCGCCCGTCATCACCGGCTCGCCCGAGGTGACCTGGCCTCCCATCGTGGGCACCGGCTGCCGCGGGTCGAAGTCGTAGGTCACCGACGCGGCGGCCGTGGAGGGCGGGGTCGTGGTGAGGGCTCCGTCGGTCGTGAGGTACAGCGCGACGAGGGCCGTCGACGCCGGCGGCCACCGTGTGTCGGTGCGCCATGCGCCGCCGTGCCGCATCCGCCCCGCCGCGTCCCGTCGCCCGTCACCGCCGCCCATCAGGAAGTACTGGACGACGGGGAGGTCCGCTCCGCTCTCGGGATTGCCCCGCCCCAGCGCCCGGTCGAACCAGCGGCGGCGGAACTCCAGATACGACGGGGCCAGATTGCCGTCCAGGGTCGCCCGTGGGCCGAAGTCCACATCTCCGGCGTACGTCTCGCAGCGGTGCCCGTGGGTCCACGGGCCCATGACCAGGTAGGAAGGCGCCGACTTCAGTTCCCTCAGGGCGGTGAAGTTCTCGATGGTGGAGCGGACATAGGGGTCGTACCAGCTGCCCATGTGCAGGCTCGGCGCGTCCGGGAAGCGCTCGTAGAAGCCCCGCCCGTAGAGGGCCGGGTTGCGGTAGTAGTCGCCGAAAGAGTCCTGCCGCCACTGCTCCAAGAGGTAGTCCTCGTACGCCGACAGGTGCCGCAGCGGGGTGCAGCCCGGCCGCCACGGCATCGCGCCGAACCAACCCGGCACGTCCACCCGCAGCAGTTGCTCGGCCAGTACCGGATCCGCCGCCGCCTCCGGGCTGTGCCGTGCGTGCCGCAGGGCCCAGGTCACCTGTTTCAGTTCGAAGGCGCCGCCCATCCGCATGCCCGCGTCGTACGCGCTGGAGAGGCCGCCCGAGTCCTGGAACATGGCGGCCGGCCCCGGTGCCCCCTCGGCGGCGGCCGCCGCCTGGGCGTGGGCGGAGTAGGACACCCCCGTCATCACGACCCGGCCGTCGCACCACGGCTGGTCCCTCAGCCAGGCGATCGTGTCCGCGCCGTCCGGCCCCTCGCCGAGGTACTTCACGAACGTGCCCCCGGAGTCGCCGCGGCCCCGGCAGTCCTGTCGTACGACGTGGTAGCGGGCCTCGGTGAAGTGCCGTGCGATGTCCTCGGGCCGCGGGACGGGCGCGTCGGCGCGGTCCTGGTCCGAATCACGTCGTGTGCGCCGGCCGTACGGAGTGCGTTCGAGGAGGACGGGAAGCACCGGCAGCGCCGTCGCCTCCGGCTCGGCGGAGGCGGAGTACAGGTCGGCGACGAGACGGACGCCGTCCCGCATGGGGACGCGCAGGGTGCGGCGCCACAGGGCGCCGCCCTGGAGGGGTTCGGGGCGGTGGGCGAGGGAGGTGTCGTACCAGGTCACTCCCGTGACGCTAGGCAGTGGCCCCCGCCATGGCGATCACTTGACCCCATCAGGTCAACTGTTCCGCCGGACGGTGACGTGACCGCACACGGGACCTACTGTGCAGCGCAACCCGGCAACGCCCCGCGTGCCGTCGCGACGGATCGTGTGCGACTCCTGTGCGACTCCGGGTCCCCTGCGCACTGTTCGCGGCGCGGCCGCGCCATGCCCTCGTTCCCCGCCCCCTTCCCCCCACGCCCTTCCCACTCGTCCCCGTCCCGTCCCGTCCGCACAGGAGGCCGCCATGAGAACACCCGACAGCCGCGCCGAGGAGGTGCCGGACACCGAGTTCGGCGAGGGGAGCCGCGGCTCCCGACTCCTCGACCTGGTCGAGCGCGCGGGCAACGCGCTGCCGCACCCGTTCTGGCTGTTCTGGCTCCTGGGCGCGATGGTCGCCGTCGTCAGCTGGGCGCTGCACGCCTCCGGTCTGCGGGTCGAGGACCCCTCCTCGGGTGACCTGATCGGCGTGCGCAGCGCCCTGTCGGCGGACGCCGTACGGGATCTGATCACCGGGGCACAGGACTCCTTCGTCACCTTCGGCCCGCTCGGCACGGTGCTGATGGTGATGCTGGGGGTCGCGGTCGCCGAGCGTTCGGGGCTCTTCGAGGCGCTGGCCCGCCGCCTGCTGTCGGGGCTGTCCCCGCGCACGGTCGTTCTGGGGGTGGCGCTGGGCGGCGTGTTGGGCAAGTTCCTGTCCGACTCCGCGTACGTGGTGCTCATCCCACTCGGTGCGGTGGCCTTCCGGGCGGTGGGACGCTCCCCCATGCTCGGCATGATCGTCGCGTTCGTCTCCATCAACGCCGCGGGCGACGCCAATCCGCTGATCGCGCCCGGTGACGCGCTGTACGCCTCCGTGGCCACGGAGGCCGCGCGGCTCGTCGACAAGGACGTGGTGGTCCGTGCGACGGACAACATGTACTTCACCACCGTCTCCGCGTTCGTGCTGGCCGGCACGATCGCCCTGGTCGTGGACCGGTTCCTCGCCAAACGCGAGCACCATCTGACGCCCGACGCCGACCTGGAGGCCGTCGCGGCCCGGCAGGTGGTCGCCGCCGACGTCGACGACGCCACCGAGCTGCGCGCCCTGCGGCTGACCGGGCTGGCCGTGTTGGGCTACGCCGCACTGATCGTTTTCGCGATGCTGCCATCCTCGTCACCCTTGCGCGGTGAGGGGGGCGCGCTCGTGGAGTCCACGTTCATGAACGCCATCTCCGTCTTCCTCACTGTGTTCTTCCTGCTCGTCGGCGCCGTGTACGGGCGGCTCACCGGGCAGATCCGGGGAAGCCGCGCGATACCGGAGTTCATGGCGGAGGGCGTGCGCTCCATCGCGCCGCTGCTGGTGCTCTTCTTCGCCGTGTCCCAGTTCCTCGCCCTGTTCAAGTGGACCAACATCGCCACGGTCGTCGCGGTCGAGGGCGCGGACTTCCTCAGGGAACTGGGCGCGCCCACACTGCTGCTGTTCACCCTGCTGATCGTCACGGTCGCGCTGATGAACCTCGTCATCACCTCCGGCTCCGCCCTGTGGACCCTGGTCGCCCCCGCGCTGGTGCCGATGCTGATGCTGCTCGGCACCAGCCCGGCCACCACCATGGCGCTCTACCGCATCGCCGACTCCTGCACGAACTCCATCACGCCGATGAGCACGTCGTTCATGCTCTGCGTCGGCTATCTGCAGACCCTCCGCCGCAGGGCCGGCATCGGCACCCTGGTCTCCTTCACCCTGCCCATCGCCATGGTCATGCTCGTGGTGTGGACGCTGCTGTTCTTCGCCTGGTACGCGCTGGGGATCCCGCTCGGTCCGGGCGCCCCGGTGCGGTGACCTCCGCCGTACGCTGACAGCGTGAGCATCGTCCTCGACCTCGGAGGGCTCGGCCCCGCGGACCTCGCGGTCGGGCCTTCCGCGCTGTCGGAACTGATGGCGAGCCTGCACATCCTCGCCGAACCCGAGCATCACCCGGAGGCCGCCGACTGGACGGCCCGCGCCGCCGCGGCGGGCCCCGAACTGCGCGACGAGCTGTCCGTGTTCGCTCCACTGTGGGCCCGCTACCGCTGCCGCCTGTTCTTTCCCAGGACGTTGCCGCCACCGCCGGACCTGGACGAGGAACTGACGGCGATCTCGGCGCTGTCGGCCGAGGACTTCCTGCGGCTGGTGGCACCCGGCGTCCTCGGCACCAACGCGCAGCCCGTACCGCCGGCCCATGAGCTGCGCGTCGGCACCGCGGTCGCGGAGGACTACGTACGCCGCTGCCTTCGTCGCTCCTACGCCCGCGGTGAGCTGGCGCGCCTGCTGGTGGTGGCGCCGCTGGAGCTGCGGGACCGGCTGCTGACGGTGGTGCGGGCGGCCGACACCGCGTTCTTCGCCGAGGACTGGCGCACCCTGCGGCCCGCCCTGGAGGAGCACGCCCGGGCGGTACGCCGCCGGCTGGCGCCCCTCCCCCAGCCGTCGGCCGGGGGGACCCCCGCCCCGCTCCGCTCGCCCGCCGAGGTGCTCACCGAGCTGCTGCCGACCGCGGCCCGGGTCGGGCCCGGGGAGCGGGTACGGCTGGACAAGCTGCAGATCGACGAGGTGAAGGTGGCTCCGCGCTCCCTCGTCCTCGTGCCGTCCGCCCGGGTGTGGCCGCATCTGACGGTCAAGAACGAGCGCGGGTCGTGCGTCGTGGTGCAGTACGCGGCGCGGGGCACCACACCGGCCGGGGAGCTGACGCTGCGGGATCTGCACGACCGGCTGATGGCGTTGAACTCCCCGGCCCGGATGGAGCTGTGCCGCCATCTGCTGGGCGAGCCCATCACCACCTCGGAACTCGCCGCCCGCCTCGGCTCCAGCGAACCACAGGTCTCCCGCGCCCTGCGGACCCTGCGCGACGCGGGCCTGGTCCGCTCCACCCGGGACGGCAAGCTGGTACGACACCGGCTGGCCACGGATGTCGTCCAGCGGCTGGGCCACGACGTGCTGGCGACCGTGGCCCGGTGAGGCGGTACCGAGCCCAAGTGGAGTGAGCGGTGTCCCACTTGCCCGGTGCGACCGGCAACGGCTGCCAACTGCTCTTCCCGCGCTCACTTGGGCGCGGCACAATCGCCCGTATGACGACCACCACGGTGCCGGCTCCCACCCACACCACGCCGGTCGCCCTGGCTCGCGGGTTCCTGACGGGTGGCGTGAGCGGGGTGGCTCTGGCCGCTCTGGTCGTCGGCGTCGTCATCGAGAGCGTCCCTCTTTTCGTGACGGGCCTGGGACTGCCCGTGGTGTACGGGGTGCTCCTCCGCCTCGCGGGCGCGCCGAGACGCGCCCGCGAGGCGGCCGTCGTGCCTCGCACGGCCCTCGCGATGATCGAGAGCCTGCGCGCGAGGTCGAGCGAGACGGGCGACATACCGATCGACTTCGTTCTCACGGTCGCTCCGGACGACTCCCCGGCGTTCCGCGTCGAGATCACCCAGGCCGTCAATCTGGTCGACCTCCCCGACTACCGGCCACGCGGCATCCTCGTGGTCGAGTATCCGACGGAGCGGCCGTGGCGGACCCGGATCGTCCAGCGGCCCACACCTGAGTGGGAGGGCCGGGCGGCCGAAGCCCGCATGGACTCCGCGCCCGAGTCCGCCGTCGTGAAAGAGCCCCCGGAGGGCTGTGCGTTCGGCACCCTGATCCTCATCGGACTGGTGCTCGGGGCCGCCGCCGTGGTCCTGCTGTTCCGCGCGGACCTGTTCGATCCGGCCGACTCCGGGAAGCCGTCCGCTTCTCCCGGTCCGTCCTCTTCTCGCGGTCCGTCCGTCTCCTCCTCGACGTCGTCCACCACGGTCACGACGTCGTCGATGTCCGCCACGGTCGCCCTCGGCCCGGGGCAGTCCCTGCTCGACAAGGGCGAACTGCGCCGCTCTGTGGCCTCCTTGACCAAGGAGGCCACGGACAGCGACAAGGACGGCAGCGAGGACAAGGACGCGCCGGAGGCGCTCACGGTCGTCGTGCAGGAACGGCTGCTGTCCGTCGTGTTCGCTCCGACCGGTACGGCCGCTCCCCGGTTCGACCTGGACTCCCTGCCCTACGACCGCATCCCCGCCCTGGTCCAGGAGGCCAGAACCACACTCGGGGTCGGCTCTCCCCAGACCTGGCAACTGACCGCCGACGAGCTCACCGGCTCCCTCACCCTCCGCGTCACCGTCACCGGACCCGACGGCGGGGCCTCGCTCGACGCGGACGCCCACGGGAAGGTTCTGCGGCGCAGCCCGGCCTCCTGACCGGGGGAGCCGGAAGGGTTCAGGGGCAGATGACGTCGGTGCCCGGAGCAGCCGTCGCGGTTCTTCGCTACGGCCAGTCCGATGGCAGATTGCTTCGGACTGCCCGACTGCGATCGGGGCGAGGAGGCCCGGGGTCCCGCCCGCTCACCGGGCCACCATGGTGGGTGCGGAGATCGCGTTCCGGCTCCCGCCCCCTCGATGGTCCGTGTGGGAGGTCGGCGGTCACATACTGCCCCGCGTCCCGTGCGGTCGGCACCACCGCCGAAGCGGGGTTTTCCTGATGAACCACATCAGGAAAACCGCGATTCCCCGGGCTTACCAGGGGCTCTCCCGTCGGTCACAGTCGGCAGCGTGACAGAGGCAGTCCAGAAAGGACACCGTCGATGGCGACGACCGTCGGTCAACCTGCCGAGCACGACATCGGTCTGAGCCGCCTGCGGCACGACCCCTACCCCGCCTACCGGTACCTCCGGGAGCACGACCCCGTGGCCCGGGTGCCGGAGGCGGGCCGCTACCTGGTCACCCGGCACGCGGACATCATGCACGTCGAACGGCACCCCGAGATCTTCCTGTCCTCGGAGAACCCCTCCCTGATGACAAGGTCGATCGGTGAGACCCTGCTGCGTCAGGACGGTGCCGCCCACCAGCGGCTGCGCCGGGCCGCCGAGCCACCGCTGCGGCCGAGAGTCGTGAAGGAGCACTGGCTCCCGGTGTTCCGGCGCAACACCGCCGACCTCCTCTCCGTACTCGCCGAGCGCGGCGAGGGCGACCTGTTCGCCGACTTCGCCGGACCGATCGCGGCCCGTAACCTGGCCGCCCTGCTGGGCCTGCGCGGGGTCGGGGACGAGGACATGCGGCAGTGGTCGCAGGCGATCATCGACGCCGCCGGGAACTACGGCGAGGATCCGGAGATCTGGGCCCGCTGCGCCCGCGCGGTCGCCGACCTCGACGCGGCGATGGACGAGATCCTGCCCGTCCTGCGCCGCGACCCCGACCCGTCCGTCGTCTCCGCGATGCTGCACGCCGACGATCCACTGACCGAGGACGAGATCCGGACCAACATCAGGGTCTTCCTCGGCGGCGGCCTCAACGAGCCCCGCGACTCCATCGCCACCGCCACGTACGCCCTGCTCACCCACGACGAGCAGCGGCGCGACGTCGAGGCCGAACCCGCCCTGTGGAAGCGGGTGTTCGAGGAAGCCGTCCGCTGGGTCTCGCCCATCGGCATGTACCCGCGCCGGGTCGCCACGCACACGGATCTCGCCGGACGCGTCCTGGAGCCCGGCGACAAGCTGGGCATCGTCATCGCCTCCGGCAACCACGACGAACGGGTCTTCGACCGTCCCGAACGCTTCGACATCCACCGCGCCGAGACCGGCCATATCGCCTTCGGCGGCGGCCCGCACTTCTGCCTCGGCACCTGGGTCTCCCGCGCCGCCGTCGCCCAGATCGCCCTGCCCGGTCTCTTCGGCGCCCTGCCCGGTCTGCGCCTCACCGACGAGGCCGTGCCCTTCGAGGGCTGGGTCTTCCGGGGCCCGCTCCGGCTCGGCGCCACCTGGAACAGCTGACCCCGGAATCCGCCCGTACAAGAGCCCGTTCACAAGCCCGTTCACAAGCCCGCACAAGAGGAAGAGCCGACCATGCCGAAAGTCACCTACGCCCAGCCGGACGGCACCGAGACCGTCCTCGACCTGGTCCCCGGCACCACCGTGATGCGTGGCGCCGTCACGGGCGGAGTACGCGGCATCGTCGCCGAGTGCGGCGGCAACCTGATGTGCGCCACCTGCCACGTCTATGTAGACCTCGACGAGGCCACCCCGGCCCCTTTCTCCCCCGTCACCCCCGACGAGGACGAACTCCTCGACTGCACGGCCACACCCCGCGAGGCGGGCAGCAGGCTCAGCTGTCAGCTGGGGCTGACGGACCGGACCGCCGACATCGTCGTACGGGTCCCGGAATCCCAGACATGACCGGCCACGGCGTGTACGGCGCCCCCGTCACCCCGGCCTGCGCCGACCGCGCTGTGAACACCTACCTGCTCACGGGCCGGCTGCCCGCCCAGGACGTCACATGCCGGGCCTGAACGATGCCGTGACTCTGCCTGGGGCCGCGGGCGCCTCCGGCTCATATTTCGGTGGCCGTCCGCTCGGGCACGTTGTTACGCTCGACGCATGAGTTACGTCTTCTACATCTGACCGGGCCGTCGGCTCCGCTCCTCACGACCGTGTCCTCGCCCACGGGCCGTCACACACGTGAAGAGCCGGGAGCCACGCATTCGCCCGCGACCCCCGCTCCGAGTCGGGCCGGGTCGTTCGTCAGAGTCGGTGCACTCCCCTGTGATCCCGTGTTCTTTCGCGTGATCCCTGGGTGACGTGTGCCTCCTTCCGGAGGAAGAGAACGTGACTGCCACAGCCTTGCCTGCCCGCGACCGGGCTCAGTTGACCTGCGCCGGTCTCCGCGTCGACCGTGGTGGGCGCACCGTGCTGCACGACGTCGAGATGAAGGTGTCCCCGGGATCCCGCTGGGGCGTCGTCGGCGAGAACGGACGCGGTAAGTCGACCCTGTTGCATGTCCTGGCCGGTGCGCTCGCCCCCGACGAGGGGGAGGTCCACCGTGTGGGCACCTTCGCCCTGGCCGAGCAGGAGATGCCGGCGGATGACGAGCGCGCGGTCGGCGACGTCGTCGACGAGTACCTCGCCGATGCCCGCGCCGCCCTCCGGCGCCTGGACGCCGCCGCGGTGGCCCTGACGGAGGAACGGCCCGACGCGGTACAGGAGTACGCCGACGCGCTGGAGGTGGCGCAGGCGTTGGACGCCTGGGACGCCGACCGCCGCGTCGATGTCGCCCTCGCCGGACTCGGTGCCGTCAGCGACAGGGCCCGCCCGCTCTCCACGCTCTCCGTGGGCCAGCGCCATCGGGTCCGGCTGGCCTGTCTGCTGGGCGCCGAGTACGACTTCCTGCTGCTGGACGAGCCGACGAACCACCTCGATCCGGCGGCGCTGGAGTACCTGACCGCCAGGCTGCGCGCCCACCCCGGAGGTGTGGTGGTGGTCAGCCACGACCGGGCGCTGCTGTCCGACGTGGCGACCACGGTCCTCGACCTCGACCCCACCCGTGACGGCCGCCCGCAGGCTTACGGCGGCGGGTACGCCGGCTACCGCGAGGGCCGGGAGGCCGAGCGGATCCGGTGGGAGGCGGAGTACGAGCAGCAGCAGACCGAACAGGTCCGCCTCAAGCAGGCTCTGTCGGAGGCGCAGAACCGGCTGAGCACGAGTTGGCGTCCGGACAAGGGCACCCCCAGGCACCAGCGCGCCACCCGGGCCGGTGCCCTGGCCCGCTCCGTGCACCGCCGCCAGGACGACCTGGAACGCCACAAGGTCACCGCGCCCGTACCACCGCGGCGTTTCCACATGCCCGAACTCCCCGCCCGTCCCGGCGTCCTGCTGCTGCGCGCACACGAGGTGAGCGTCCACGGCCGGTTGCACCGGTCGACCACCCTGGCGGTGGCGTCCGGCGACCGGCTGGCCGTCACCGGACCGAACGGAGCCGGCAAGTCCACGCTGCTGTCCGTTCTGGCCGGGCAGATCGCGCCCACCATGGGCCGGGTACACCGGGCGCGCACCGTACGTCTGCATCTCCTGGGCCAGGAGTCGCCGCCCGCGACGCGGCGACGAGCCCGCGACCTCTACGAGGCGCACACCGCGCGGCTGGTGACCGCCGGGGTCCTCGCACAGGGCGAGGTCGTGGGGCTCGGGGCGCTGGGTCTGCTCGGCTCACGCGACGCGGGGAAGCCGGTGGCCGAACTGTCGACGGGTCAGCAGCGCCGTCTCGACCTCGCCCTGGCACTCGCCGCCCGGCCGCACGTCCTGCTGCTGGACGAGCCGACCAACCACCTGTCCATCGCCCTCGTCGACGAACTCACCGAAGCCCTGCACGCCACGGACGCGGCCGTCGTCGTCGCCACACACGACCGCCAGCTGCGACGCGACATCCACGACTGGCCACGCCTGACGCTGTCCCGACCGGAGGCGACGCACCGGGCAGGGCCGAGGGCCCGCTGAGCGTCCGTGCCGCTGCCGCCGCTACCACCACCGGTGGCGGTCGACAGCGATCCGTCGGTCGCCGAGCGGCTGCACCGCGCGGGCGTTGCCCCTGGGGAAGAGCCTCCGATAGTGCGCCAGAGCGGTGACCGAGACCTGGACGGGGTGGGTCAGCAGGTTCCAGCGCACTCCTGGGGTGTAAGGGCAGACGGTGGTGGAGCCGAGGTAGCGGTAGGACTCGGTGCAGGGCGGCAGCAGTGCGTCGAGTTCGACATCGGGGACCGCCCAGGGCCGTTCGTCGCGGCGGGCCGAGGTCAGCAGGCGGTCCAGGGAGTCGTTGGCCTGTCCCGGGTGGACGAAGACGCCGACGACCGTGTAGCCGCTGTCCCCCGCTTCGGCCGGGCCGACGTCATCGGTCACGCGCCGGTACTTCATGTGTTGTTCCATCGGGAACGCCACGCCGCCGACGGTGTGCTCGGAGGGCATGTGCCAGTGCACGTCGACCAGCTCGTAGCGGTCCGAGCCCACCCGCAACAGGCACTCTTCACCGGGCGGCGGCTCGGCCTTGACGGCACCCTCGTCGTCCCGGACGCATCCGGCCCGGCCGCTCCGACGAGGGCCGCTCTCGGGCCTGCGCCTGCCCGGACCGTCGAAGTGCAGGCGCAGGTCAAGTCCCGTCGGGTGGTGGAACCGTAGGGGCGGCAGGGCGCAGGGGTAGGTGTCCTGGGCGCGGATGTCGACCGGGCTCTGTGTCAGGAGCGGGCTGCGGAAAGCGGACGGCGCGGGTGTGGTTGTGGTTGCGGGTGTGGTTCGGGGCATGAGCGATCACCTTGGGCCGAGTCGGGAGCTCTGGGATGGATTCACCGCATATCTCCCCATACCGTCACGACGGAACTCGCAAGCTCACCTGGACTGCTGAACAGGGGGCACGACCTTGACGCCCATTCCGGCTCTCCGCCTCACGGACAGCGCACTGACGAGCCGTCCCTCGCGCTCTCCCACAGCCACGCCGACCTGCTGATCCGCTGAACTGCTTAACTGCCCCTGAAATAGGCTAGGTTGCCCGGACCTGACCCCAAGACCCCGAGGGAGCGGCAGTCATGAACCGCCAGCAGATGACCTTTCGCGCGGTTGACGTCGGTGACGGCGGTGACGGGCGGTGGGCCTCGCACACCCAGGGGCTGTGGTCGGCCGCCGAGGGCTGGACGAGCGAGGAGGGCCGGACTCCCGAAGGGGCCAAGCGTGCCCGGAAGCTGTTCGAGGAGCACATGCCGGAGCTGGTCCCGGTGCTCGACCGGCTCACCCGTCAGCTGGACCGGCCCGGCGGGGAAACCTTCCTCACCCACGCCGCCCTACGCCCGTTCTTCTCGGGCTGCACCCAGATCGGCGGCAAGGGCGCCTTGCTGCGCAACTACGACTTCAGCCCCGCCGAGTGCGAGGGCACGATCGTCTCCTCCCACTTCCTCCGGCCGGTGATCGGCATGCAAGAGGCGGGCTGGGGCCTGCTGGACGGGATGAACGACGCCGGGCTCGCGGTCTCGCTCACCTTCGGCGGGCGATTCGTCCACGGTCCCGGCTTCGCCATCCTCATCGTGCTGCGCTATCTGCTGGAGACCTGTGACACCGTCGAGGAAGCGGTCGGCAGACTGCGGACCATACCCATCGGGATCCCGCAGAACGTCACCCTCGTCGACCCCGACCGTGCGGTGACGGTGTTCGTGGGACCGGACATCCCACTGACCGAGGCACCGGACGCCTGCGCAGCCAACCACCAGCACCTGCCCGTGCCCGATGAACAGGAGCACTTCTCCCGGACACAGGAACGGCTGGAGACCGTTCGGGCCACGGGGACGGACGTGGCAGCCATGTTGAAGCCGCCGCTGTATCAGTACGCGTACGACGAGGGGCTGGGAACGATCCACACCGCCCACTACCGGCCCTCGGAGGGCCGCGTGACCTACCACTGGCCCGGCGAGTCCTGGGAGCAGTCCTTCGCCGGCTTCGCCCCGGGATCCCGCACCGTGCTCCTCGGCCGGACGGACTGAGCACCGCGCGACGGCGGCGTCATGGGGGACGATGGTCGGCATGACGACTTGAAGAGCACGGAACGAGCGGCTGATCTGGCGAAAGGTCGGGACCTGGGACACGGTCGCCGACGGGGACCGGCGCGTCTGTGCCGACTGCCGGACGCCTGTCCGCTCGTACAAGTACCGCTGTCACCCGCCCGAGTCCGCCGCGTTCGAGCGGTGCGTCGGGCTCGCCTGGTGTACCGGCTGCCGGATCTACTGCGGCTCGATGGTCCATGTGCCCCGCACACAGGTCATCGTCGACCCGCTGGCCTCGTTGCCCGACGACGAGCGGGAACGCCTCGTACGGAGCGAGGTCAGGCTGATCAAGTTCCTGGAGCGGCAGGCCCGGGAGGCGAAGGGCTCCTGAGACGGGGGCTCCTCGGCCTGCGCGCATGCTGTGACCTGTGACTCCTCGCCCCGGGCCGGTGGAAAACCCGGTGTGCTCGGGGGCTCCCCCACGTGACAATCAGGGACCAGCAAGGGGAGGAACACATGAGCCAGGCCCACCTGACTCTTCATGAGCTGCTGCCGCCGGAGGAGCTTGCGGCGGCGCTCGAAGCGGGGCACGTCACGCGCAAGCCGCACCCGGAACTGCCGTTGTCCATCTACACGTACACGAGGACATGCCAGTACGAGCGGGTGTGGAACCGGGTGACCACGCGCTGCCGCGGTCTCGTGGCCGACGACGGCACCGGTGAGATCGTCGCGCTTCCGCTGCCGAAGTTCTTCAACGTCGGTGAGCACGAGGCCGGTCAGCCGTATGCCCCGAGCCTCCCGGACGAGCCGTTCGAGGTGTACGACAAGGTCGACGGCAGTCTGGCGGTGGTGTTCCACTACGCCGGCCGGTGGCGGGTCGCGTCCAAGGGTTCGTTCGTCAGCGTCCAGGCCACCTGGGCGCAGCGGCTGCTCGACGGGAAGGACACCTCCGGTCTCGTTCCCGGGGTGACCTACCTCGCCGAGATCCTGTACCCCGAGAACCGGATCGTCGTCGACTACGGCGACCGGCGTGACGTGGTGCTGCTGGCCGCGTTCGCGAAGGACGGCACCGAGGTCGCCCTCGCGGAGGCCGCGACCGGCTGGCTCGGCATCGGCTCGGTCGTCACCGTCCGGCCCGCCCTGCCGCTCGCCGAGCTGCTGGCCATGACGGAGGGCAACCGGCTGCCCGGCGGCCTGGCGGCCACGGGCACCGACGCGGAGGGCTTCGTGCTGCGCTTCGCGTCGGGCGTACGGGCCAAGGCCAAGTTCGCCGAGTACGTGCGGCTTCACAAGGTGCTCACCGGGGTGACCGAGCGGGACATCTGGCGAGGTCACGGCATCCAGCGGTTCGCGGGCCTGCCGGCCAAGCAGGTGGCGCAGGCGCTGGGCTGCTCGGCCGAGGACATCGTCGCGTCCGGCGGCCGGCCCCTGGACGCGCTGCTGGAGCAGGTGCCCGACGAGTTCGACGCCTGGGTGCGCGGTGTCGTCGCGGGCATCGAGAAGCAGGTGGAGGGCCGCGAGCGGGCGATCGACGAGGCGTTCGGGTCCCTCACGCACCTCGCCGACGACCGGGGGGCCTTCGCCCGCGCGGTGCGGGAACTGCCCGACGCGGCCGTACGTCCCGCCATGTTCCTGCGCCTGGACGAGCGACCCACCGAACTCGTGACGTACCGTGCCACCCGGCCGGAGGCGTCCGACCCCTTCAAGAACGACGAGGAGAACTGACCGTGCCCGTGGTACACGTCATGACGGGGCTCCCCGCCTCGGGGAAGACGACGGCCGCGCGGAAGCTGCAGGCGGAGTCCGAGGGGCGGCTGCGCCGCGTCAACCTCGACGATCTGCGGGCGATGCTCGACGTCCCGCTGCCCGAGGGGTCCGAGCGTCGGTCGTACGCGCACGAGCAGACCGTGCTGGCGATCCAGGACGCGGCGGTACGGGCGGCCGTCGACGGCGGTTTCGACGTCGTCGTGGACAACACGCACATGACACCGCACATCCCGAAGCGGCTGAAGGCCGCGGTGGCGGGGCTGGCCACCTTCGTCGTGCACGACTTCACCGACGTGCCGGTGGAGGAGTGCCTGCGGCGCGACGCCGAGCGGGAGCGGCCGGTCGGCGAGGAGATCATCCGGATCCTCGCCGACAAGCACGCGAAGTCCCGCAGGGGCGGCTGGCGGCTCACCGCGGAGTGGCTGAACGACCAGCCCCCCGTCGAGCCGTACACCGCCGATCCGACGCTTCCCTCGGCGGTCATGTGTGACATCGACGGCACCCTCGCCCTCAGGGGTGACCGGGGCGCCTACGACTTCACGCGCTGTGAGGAGGACCCGCTCAACGTGTCGGTGCGCGGGGCGCTGCGCGCCTTCCGCGGTGCCGACGGCGATGTCGTCGTCCTGCTCTCCGGACGCGGCGAGGAGCACCGCGACCGGACGGAGGCCTGGCTGCGCGCGCACGAGGTCCCGTACGACGAGCTGTGGATGCGCGCCGCCGGTGACCAGCGCCGCGACGACGTGGTCAAGGCCGAGCTCTTCGACCGGCATGTACGCCACCGCTTCGCCGTCCGGGTCTCTCTCGACGACCGCGACCGGGTGGTCGCCGTGTGGCGCCGCATGGGCCTGCCGACGTGGCAGGTCAACTACGGCAGCTTCTAGCCGGCGGCGGCCTGCCGGTGCGCCCGGACGATCAGGCGTCTGCATGTCATGAGGCGGCCACAGTCCCGCGCCCGGTGCGGGGGCGACCGGACCGGCGGGCAGACGGGCGCCCGCTGGTAAAATGGGGGCACGCTTCGACACCGCCGGGGCCCGTACCTTGGGGTACGGGCCCCGGCGTGTTCCGGGCGTCGGATCAGAAAGGTTCCCCATGAACGCGAAGCCGTCGGCCTCTGGGCTCCCCCGTGTCGGCAAGCCCCGGCAGGCGACAGCGCCGCAGGGCGAACTCTCGATGCCGCGGACGGTGGCCCCGGGCCTGCCGCCGGCCGAGTCCTTCGACGCGCTGGGGCTGCCGCCTGAGCTGACGAAGACGATGACCGGCCTCGGGGTGACGGAGCCCTTCCCGATCCAGGCGGCGACGCTGCCCAACGCGCTGGCCGGCCGCGATGTCCTCGGCCGCGCACGCACCGGCTCCGGCAAGACGCTGGCTTTCGGTCTTGCGCTGCTCGTCCGGACGGCAGGCGTGCGAGCGGAGTCGAAGCGGCCGCTCGCGCTGGTCCTGGTACCGACCCGGGAACTCGCCCAGCAGGTGAGCGACGCGCTGGATCCGTACGCGAAGGTGCTGAACGTACGACTGGCGACGGTGGTCGGCGGGTTGTCGATCAACCGGCAGTCGGCGCTGCTGAAGACCGGAGCGGAGGTGGTCATCGCGACGCCGGGGCGGCTGGCCGACCTGGTCTCGCGCCGCGACTGCCTCCTGAACCACGTGCGGACCACGGTGCTGGACGAGGCGGACCAGATGTGCGACCTGGGATTCCTGCCGCAGGTGTCGGACATCATGGACCAGCTCCCCTCCGGCGGGCAGCGGCTGCTGTTCTCGGCCACCCTCGACCGCAACGTCGACCAGCTGGTGCGTGACCACCTGAACGACCCGGTGCTCGCATCGGTCGACCGGCTCGCGAGCTCGGTCACCACGATGGAACACCACGTGCTGAACATCCACGCCGCCGACAAGTACGCGACCGCGACGGAGATCGCCGCGCGGGACGGCCGGGTGCTGATGTTCCTGGACACCAAGGCCGGCGTGGACCAGTTCACCCGCCACCTGCGGGCCAGCGGCGTACGGGCGTCCGCCCTGCACAGCGGGAAGTCGCAGCCGCAGCGCATGCACACGCTCGGCCAGTTCAAGAGCGGTGAGATCACCGTGCTGGTGGCCACCAACGTCGCGGCGCGGGGCATTCACATCGACGCGCTCGACCTCGTCGTCAACGTCGACCCGCCGACCGACGCCAAGGACTACCTGCACCGTGGTGGGCGCACGGCTCGCGCCGGGGAGTCCGGGAGCGTGGTCACCCTGGTCACCCCCAACCAGCGGCGCGATGTGAACCGGATGATGTCCGACGCCGGGATCCGGCCGACGGTCACCCAGGTGCGCTCCGGAGAGGAGAAGCTGACCGCCATCACCGGGGCGAAGCGCCCTCCGGTCGGCGCGAAGACGACCGGCGGCAACGCCTCCTTCCGCGGCCTCGGCACCCGCCCGGGCCCCGCGAAGGAGTCCCGCAAGACCGCCGATGCCCGCAAGGCGGCGGAGGCCCGCGCGGCGGCCCGGGTACGCAAGGGCCGCTGACGCCTTCGGATCAGGCTCGGGAGCCGGGCGCCGCGAGGCCGAGGCCGGCGAGTGCTGTCCTGCCTGCGGCGGTGTGGCCGTTCCCGGCGAGGAGGAGCGTGCGGGCCGACTGATAGGGGCAGCCCGCCGCGTCGAATGCCGTGGCTGCGGCGAGTTGGCGGGGTGGGTCGCCGTCCAGGAGTGCCTGCGCGCGGTCCAGTTGGGCGGTGACGACGGGGTTGCCGGCGACCAGGCTCCGCGCGGCGGCGACCCGGTCCGGGGCTGCCGGGTGGCCGGCGAGGACGGAAGCCTCGGCCCGGAGGCCCACGTACCAGTGCAGCCAGATCCAGGAGACCCATTTCCACACCTGCTCCGGTTCCGGTGCGAGTCGTTCCAGGGCCGCGTCCGGGTCCCCGTGGTGAAGGAGCACCATGGCGTCGAAGACCGCGCCGTAGCCGTGGTGATGCTCCGCCGAGGTGCCCGCCGCGTCGACGATCGCGAGCCAGCTCGCCCGTGCGTCGTGATCGCCGCGCAGGCCGTGGATCATGGCGACCGACGCGGCGGCCGGGCCGAGCGAGAACGACCGCTGCCGTCCGCTCCGCCGCCACGCGTCGAGGAACCGCTCGCTGCCGGTGAGTACGTCGGCGGCGTTGCCCGCGAACGCGTCCGCGACCAGGAGCCAGGACATGGCGTGGTGTTGCACCTCGGCGAACAGGGGCTGGTCGGCGAGTTGCCTGCCCCATCTGCGGGCCTGTGGCAGCTCGCCCACGCCGAGAGCCGTTCCGGCGGCCATGGCGAGGGCGTCCATCCGCTCGTGTGTGGCGGCGGGGGTACGCGGTACCGAAGCCAGGATCTCGATGCGGCGCCGGGCGGCGGCCGCCGCGCCGAAGGAGTCACCGGCCCAGGTCCGGGCGCCGGAGAGCGCGTCGAGGGCGGCGGACTCGGCCACCGGGTCGCCCGCCCGCCGGGCGAGTTCGACGGCCCGTTCCGCGTAACGGACCGTTTCCTGCGCGGTGTTGTCCACGTCCCCCTGGACCGCGCCGAACGCATCCGCGAGGACCGCCGCCTCGGCGAGGGCGAGGGCGGCCGTGGCGGCCGGGTCGGTCGGCGGACCGGCCGACGGGCCGGCCGGCAGGACGACGTCGCCGGACAGGTGTCGCCGGGCCTCCGCGAGCAGGGCGCTCACCTCGTCCACGGCCGGGAGCAGGGCGAACTCGCTGGAGAAGCGGTACGCGACGGTGGCGGCGTCGGCCAGGTCGCGCGCCGCACCGGTGGTGTCGCCGGCCCGGCGGGCGGCCTCGGCGGCGCCACGATGCAGGCGGAACATGTCGTCGCCGAGCCTGCGGCAGCCGGCCACCCCGGCGGCCTCCCGCAACGCCACGGCAGCGACGGCAGCACCGGTCGCGTCACCGGCACCACCTGTCACGTCACCAGCCGCACCAACCGCACCAATGGTGTCACTCCCACCGAACGCGTCGCCCACAGCGATCACGTCCCCCACGCCGACGACCTCACCGGCGAGCTCCGCCGCCTGCTCGTACCGCTGCTGGGACTCGCCCAGCAGATTGCGGGTGAAGGTCAGCTCGGCCAGGGTGAGGGCGAGGCGGTGGGCGTGCGGTCGCTGTTCCGGGCGCTCGGCGGCCCAGGCGAGGGCCGCTCGAAGGTCGTCGGCCAGGGCGTCGAAGCGGGCGCGCCAATCCGCGCCCCCGACCCCGACCCCGACCCCGACCCCGACCCCGGCTCCGGCTCCGGCTCCGGCTCCGGCTCCGGCTCCGGTGAGGATGGTGGCGCCGGTCAGGCACCAGTTCAGATGGCGGGACCGGACATCCGTCAGCTCGGCGGTGTCGGCGAGCCGCTCGGTCCCGTACTGGCGGATGGTCTCCAGCGCCTGGTAGCGGGTGCCGGTCGCGGACGGTGTCGCGGTGAGCAGGCTCTGCTCGGCGAGCCGGCCGAGCCCGTCGGCGACCGCGGCCGCGTCCAGCGGAGCGAACCCGGCCACGGCCGTGGCCGCGTCGGCGGTGAACGGCACGACGAACACCGAGATCCGGCGCAGCAGCGCCCGGTCCGGCGGCTCCAGCAGGTCGTGGCTCCAGTCCAGCGCCGCCCGCACCGATCGGTGCCGGTCGTCCGCGCGGGGACCTCCGGCGAGAATCCGCAGCTGGTCGGAGAGACCGGCCGTGAGACCGTCCAGTCCGAGGGTGGGCCATCGTGCCGCCGCCAGTTCGATGGCCAGCGCCATGCCGTCGAGGCGTTCGCAGATGGCCGCGATCCGGTCGCGTACGGCCGGTTCCGGTGGCAGGCCGACCGCCGCGGCCCGTTCCATGAACAGGGTCACGGCGTCCGACTCGGCGCCGCCGTCCCAGGACAGCGGCGGAACCGGGAAGACCCATTCGAACGGAACCATCATCCGGGCCCGGCTCGTCGCGAGGACCCGTACCTTCGGGCAGGCGATGAGCAGCCGTTCCAGGAACGGCGCCACCCCGTCGCGTATCTGCTCGCAGTTGTCCAGCACCAGCAGTGCCTGGCGGTCCGCCAGGGCGGCCAGCACCGACTCGTCGACACCGCGCCCGGGTTGCTCGCCCACGCCCACGGCAGCCGCGATCGCCGCCCCCACCCGCGCCGGGTCGGTGACCGGGGCCAGGTCGACGAACCACACCCCGTCGGCGAAGTCGTCGGCCGTGTCGGCGGCCACCGCGAGCGCGAGCCGGGTCTTGCCCACTCCGCCCGGACCGACCGCCGTCACCTGTCGGCGCGTCTTCACCGCCTCGGCCAGCTCTGCGCGCTCCCGGACCCGGCCGATGAACGCGGTCAGCGGTGCGGGGAGGGTGGGTGCCGGGCTGGGCCGCTCGGCACGGGCGAGTCGGGCCGCGCGGCGGGAGAGCGCCCGCCGGTCCGGTTCGTCGAGCTTGCGCAGCAGGGCGGAGACGTGTGACTCGACCGTGCGTACGGAGATGAACAGCCGCGCGGCAATCTCCGCGTTGCTGAGGTGCTCACCGAGCAGTGCGAGCACTTCGGCTTCACGAGCCGAGATCACTGGACTGGACACCGGCCCATTATCCGTTGATCCGTGGCGTCTCCGTGGTGGATTCCGTGCTCACCACGGAGGCGGGCCGTGGCCCGGTGGGGAGAGGCTGTGAGCACGGCGATCGCACCTGGCGGACACTCCGGGAGGATCGCGGCCCGCCACCACGGAACCGAGGAGCACCGAGTGACCATGACCAGTTCGTCCACCGGCCCACGTCCCCGTACGGAGCGTCGGCGCGACACCGAACACCGGCTCGCCCATGACGTCGACGTCTGGGTGGCCAGCGCCTCGGTGGACGGTGTGCCGTATCTGGTGCCGCTGTCCTTCGACTGGGACGGCGGGACGCTGTTGGTGGCCACCCCGGCCGACAGTCCGACCGGCGGGAACCTGGCCGCGACCCGGACCACTCGGCTGGGGCTGGGCCCGACCCGGGACGTGGTCATGATCGAGGGCGAGGTCGAGGTCCTCCGGATCGACGCGTTGCCGCGGGAGCGGGGGGACCGGTTCGCCGCGCGCACCGGCTTCGACCCCCGGGCATCGGCCACGCCGTACCGCTGGTTCCGTATCACCCCGCGCCGCGTCCAGGCCTGGCGCGAGGCGGACGAGTTGACGGGGCGTGAACTGATGCGCGACGGCCGCTGGCTCGTCTGAACCACCGCGATGGCGCGTCCCCGAAACGAGTCGGCGCGCCCCCGGGGCGACATCCAGGAAACGAAATCGACGATCAGATCAGACAGTGCGAGATGCGAGAGAGGAATCCCGTTATGACGAACACACGGAAGTCCACCCGGAGCAGCGGCACGGCCGAGGCCAAGTTCGACGGGTTCACGGCCGAGGAACGCGAAGCGATGAAGGAGCACGCCCAGGAGCTGAAGACGTCCGCGCGTCGCGGCCCGCGCACGGCCAAGGCGGACGGGGAGAGCGATGTGCTGGCGAAGATCGCCGGAATGGCGGACGCGGACCGGGTGATCGCCGAACGGCTGCACGAGATCGTCCGGTCCACCGCCCCGGATCTCTCGCCGAAGCTCTGGTACGGCATGCCCGCGTACGCCAGGGACGGCAAGGTCGTCTGCTTCTTCCAGAGCGCGCAGAAGTTCAAGTCGAGGTACGCCACGCTCGGCTTCAGCGACCAGGCGCAGCTCGACGAAGGCACCCTGTGGCCCACCACGTACGCCCTCACGGAACTGACCGCCGCCACGGAGGCACGGATCGGCGAGCTCATCAGCAGGGCCGCGGCCTGAGACCGCGGAACACATCGTTCGGCATCGTGCGGTGGCCTCGCGTAGGGCGCCCAAGTGACGGGCGCCAAATGGCCGAGCGCGAAGGTGGGCGAAGGGCGTGGCACCTCGGAAGGTGACGCGAGAGCGGTTGGCGGGGCGGCGGCGTGGGCCGCACTGGGTGACGGGCGACGGCTGAAGGCGGTCGAGCGCCTCACTGGCGACGCCGCGCTGCCTCACCGAGGCGGCATCACGTGACCGGAGGATCGCGACGCCGCCGACCAGATGGAGGAGCGGGGCTGCGCGGCCGCGCCGCTGCGGCGCGGCCGGGAAGCGAGTACGCGGTCGTCCATGGCGAGTTGGGCCGGACCATGTGCCGGTGGACCGGGACGACGACCCCGTCCTGATTACGAGAGCCGGGTCGCGCTCTACACGCTCACCCAGCGGCTGTCGCTGACGGCGGGTCCACTCCGGTTGCCCGACGGAGACTTCCCCGACCGGGCATTCATGCGGGGAGCCGCGGAGCGCCACCTGAACGAGGCGCCGGCGCCGGTCGGTGGGGTGAAGCGTGGGGAAGCGTGACATCGGGCCGATTGGGCTCCGGCGACCTCACCGACTCCGTCCACCCCGACGACCAGGGGCACCGCGCCGTCCCCGACCGTCTCGCCGCCATCATCGCCGCCACTATCGGAGCCTGATGCCGGTCGTTCGGACCTACCATGGGGTCATGCCCGTCGTCCTCTTCGCAGGTATCCCCGTGAACGACTACACAGCGGCGCTCTCCTGGTACGAGCGTCTGTTCGGCTCCCCGCCGACGTTCTTCCCGAACGACTCGGAGGCCGTGTGGGAACTGGCCGAGCACCGCTATGTGTACATCGAGCACCGTCCCGGACGCGGCGGCCAGGCCCTGCACACCGTCTTCGTCGACGACCTGGACGCCCGCGTCGCCGGGATCGCCGGTCGGGGTCTGGGACCCAGGACCCGCGAGACCTACGCGAACGGCGTACGCAAGGTCACGTACGAGGACCCGGACGGGAACGAGATCGGTTTCGGCGGTGGCCCGGTCTGACCGGGCAGGGAGGCGAAGGGCACACGTCCGGTTCCCGGTCCCCGACTCGCCTTGCGGACCTACCCGGCCGGATGGTTGCACGTGACCCAGACCGGTCTCGGACATGCCGAAGCCCTCCAGCACCGCGCGGCCCAGGCGCCGCGCGCAGCCGTGCAGGATCTCCGCCGGCAGCGAGGGCTCCGTCGGAGACTCACATGCGCAGCGGCGAGGAGTCGCTGACGGGGGTCGAGGCCGCGCCGCGTCAGGCGCGCCTCCCGTCGGCAGGGCGACTGTTGCCCGATCAGCAGACCGGCACCTACGGCGCGGCACAGTGACCGGACCTACGACGTTCGGCACGGCCCGGTGACCGATCATCGCCGTGTCGGGCGCCTCGCGGCAACGGGCACCGATGGGCGGCTCCATCGGCATGCTGCCGCCGCACGGTGGGCGTATGGTCCGCATATGGGTGATATGCGGCGGCTGCCTGTTCGCTCCCCCGGACCGGTCCGGGGGAGGTGAGGGTGTGCCCGGTCCTGGCTTCGTCGGTCCGGACGCGCTGGAGTCCGTTCTGATCAAGGTCGCCAGGGAGAGCGGCACGTCGGTGACGGCGCTGTATCTGCTGCCGCCGGAGGATCCGGTGCTGCAGTTGGCAATGCTGGGCGGGGTCCCCTGGGAGATCTCCATGCCCTGGGCACGGGTGGCGCTGAAGGGCTCCTCCCCGGTGTCCGACGCCGTGCGGGAGCGCCGGCTGGTGTGGGTGAGCGGGCAGGAGGAGCTGGCGAGCCGCTATCCACGGCTGGCGCTGGTCGTGCCGTACCGCTTCACGCTGGCCGCCGCGCCGATCACCACGGGCACGGACACCTGGGGCGGCCTGGTGCTGCAGTGGCCGGCCTCGCACCCGCCGGGGCCGAGTCCCGGAGAGCGGGAGGAGATCGCCGGCGCCTGTGACCGGCTGGGGCTGCTCCTGCGGAGCGCGGCCGACAGCGGCCACCCGGTACGGCCGGCCGCCGAGCCGGTGATGCTGCCCCCGCCGCGGTCCCGTATCGCGGGACCGGCCGAGGCGCAGGCCGCCGTCGACTTCGCGGAGCGCATTCCCGGCGGCTGCTGCTCGCTCGACGTGAACGGGAGGATCACCTTCCTCAGCACCAGGGCCGCCGAACTGCTCGGCGTCGGCATCCCCGATCTGCTCGGCGCCAAGCCGTGGGAGGCGCTGCGCTGGCTGGACGATCCGACCGCCGAGGACAGCTACCGGGCGGCCATGCTCAGCCGTGAACCGGTGTCCTTCATCGCCCTGCGCCCCCCGGACCGGTGGCTGTCGTTCAGTCTCGTGCCGGACGCGTCCGGGATCAACGTACGGATCGCGCCCACGCACTCGGCCCACGCCCACGCCCCGGTCACAGCCCCTCAGCGGTCGCGTCCGTCGTCCCCCGTCGCGCCGGTGCGGGCCACCGTCCTGTACCACCTGATGCATCTGGCCGCCACGCTCACCGAGGCCGTCGGCGTACGCGACGTGGTCGACCAGGTCGCCGACCAGGTCCTGCCCGCGTTCGGCGCGGCGGCGCTCGCCCTGATGACGGCGGAGGACGGCCGACTGCGGATCATCGGCTACCGCGGCTACACCGCCGAGCTGATGGAGCACTTCGACGCCGCCCCGCTGACCTCGGACACCCCCGCCGTGCGCGCCCTCACCACGGGCGTCCCCGCCTTCTTCGACACGTTCGCCGACCTCAAGCGCGCCTACCCCCCGGCGGTCCGCCAGGACGCCATGGCCGCCTGGGCCTTCCTGCCCCTGATCACCTCGGGGCGCCCGGTCGGCTCCCTCGTCCTGGCCTACGAGCAGCCCCACCCCTTCACCTCGGAGGAGCGGGCCGCCCACATCTCCACCGCCGGACTGATCGCCCAGGCCCTGGACCGGGCCAGGCTCTACGACGCCAAGCACCAGCTCGCCCGCAATCTCCAGGCCGGGCTGCTGCCCCACACCCTGCCCCACGTCGCCGGTCTCGACGTGGCCGCCCGCTATCTCCCGGCCACCCGGGGCATGGACATCGGCGGCGACTTCTACGACCTCATCCGCCTCGACCCCACCACGGCCGCCGCGACCATCGGCGACGTACAGGGCCACAACGTCAAAGCCGCCGCACTCATGGGACAGGTCCGCACCGCCGTCCACGCCACCGCCGGCGCGGCCCCGGACGAAGTCCTCGCCCGCACCAACCGTCTGCTCACCGACCTCGACCCCGACCTGTTCACCAGTTGCCTCTACGTCCACCTCGACCTGAGCAGGCGCACCGCCTGTCTGGCCAACGCCGGACACCCTCCCCCGCTGCTGCGCCACCCCGACGGCCGCACCGAACCCCTCCACCTGCCACCCGGGCTCCTCCTCGGCATCGACCCCGACGCCGGTTACGCGTCCACCGAGATCCCGCTGCCGCCCGGCTCCGTCCTGGCCCTCTACACGGACGGACTCGTCGAGGCCCCCGGCATCGACATGGACGACGCGGTCGACGACCTCGCCCGCGCACTCGCCCGCGCCGATCCGGCCGGCGTCCGCTCCATGGACGCCGTCGCCGACACCCTCGTCCAGCACGCCTGCCGCTCCGCTCCGCGCAGCGACGACATCGCCCTGCTCCTCATCCACTCGGCCTGAGGACGGCGGCGGCCACAGCACAACCTTTGAACCGTTTGACTCGTCTTCATCACCGAACGGCACAATCCAACCCTTTGTCCCGACTCGTTCCACGGGGGAACACATGAACTCGACCCGCACCCGTCGCGGCACCGCCGCGGCCCTCACCGTCCTGCTGGCGGCCGCTCTCGGAGCCGCCGGCGCCGGCGCGTCGAACGCGGACTCCGCCGCGCCGAAGACACGGCAGATCGCCTCGTCCGTCCTGGGATCCGACTACAAGATCACTCTGACGGCGCTGCGTTCGACGGAGGACGAGTACGCCGCCTCCGTGCGCCTGCAGGTCTACACACGGTCCGCCGGTGCCTGGAAGGAATCGGACCGCGCGACCGTCGGCGACATGGACGGCTGGTTCTGGTACCCGCTCACGGGCAAGGGTGCCGTCTGTCAGCTGTCGACCGCCAGTACCGAGCCCGCCCCGCTCACCGTGAGCCTGCTGCTCACCCCTTCGCTCGGCTGCTCCGACCCCGCCCACTTCGTGGTGAAGCAGGGCAGGATCTACGCCGACTGACCTCCCTTCCCCCACAGCACCCTCACCCTCTAGTTCACATACGTGACTACGGAACCAGCCCATTGACCCGGAGGCGAGCCCTCCGTAAGGTTCCCGCATTCCTACGTACGTGATGGTGGTTCACACATGTGAACCACCAGAGGGAGACAACGATGTCAGAAGTCGTCATACCCGACGCCGAACGGCGTGCTGTCGGCAAGTTCCTGCGCCGCATGCTGCCGATCCTCGTCCTGATGCTGCTGATCAATCAGATGGACCGGACGAACGTCGGCTTCGTCCAGGACGAGCTACGGGCCGACGTCGGGGTGAGCGCCACCGCGTACGGACTCGGCGCGGGGCTCTTCTTCATCGGATACGCCCTGTTCGAAGTGCCCAGCAACATGCTCCTGGAGCGGTTCGGGGCCCGCGTCTGGCTGACCCGCATCATGATCACCTGGGGTCTGGTGATCGTGGCGATGTGCTTCATCCACAACGTATGGATGTTCTACGGGCTGCGCTTCCTCCTCGGTGTCGCGGAGGCCGGCTTCTTCCCCGGGGTCCTCCTCTACTTCACCCAGTGGCTGCCGGACTCCAGCCGGGGCCGGGCGAGCGCGATCTTCCTGGGCGGCTCGGCCACGGCGTACATCGTGACCGGCCCGGTCACGGGGGCGCTGCTGGAGCTGCACGGCGTCGGCGGGTTCGCCGGCTGGCGCTGGATGTTCGTGCTGGAAGGGCTGTTCTCCATCGTCGTCGGCTTCGTCGCCGGGTTCTTCCTCGTCTCCCGCATCAAGGACGCCAAGTGGCTCACGGCGGAGGAGAAGGACGCGCTGGGCGCGGCGGTCGCACGGGACGAGGAGGCGCGCAGCCGGGCCCCCAGGGTGTCGCGGCTGAAGCTGCTGGTCCACCCTCAGGTCGCACTGCTGACCACGGTGTTCTTCGCGATGGCCCTCACCGGGTACGCCATCACCTTCTGGCTGCCCAGTCTGGTCGAGGAGATCGGGGGGCTGTCGCCGTTCCAGATCGGCCTGCTGTCGGCGATCCCGTGGATCTGCGCGGTGATCGCGATGTACTCGATGAGCCGGTTCACCGACCGCGCCCCCGACCGCCGCCCCTACCTGGCCGCCGCGCTCGTCCTGTCCGCCACGGGCACCTTCCTGGCCACGCTGGGCTCCCCCTGGTTCGGCCTGGCGGCCATCACGCTGGCCGCGGTCGGCGGGAAGTGCGCGGCCACACTGTTCTGGCCGATGGCGCAGTCGGGGCTCGACCTGAGGATCGCCGCGCCCGGGCTCGCGGTCGTCAACTCCCTCGGGAACCTGGGCGGTTTCGTCTCCCCCACCCTCTTCGGCTACCTCAAGGACACGACCGGCACGACCAACGGCGGCCTGTACACACTGTCGGCGGCCTCCCTGCTCGCGGTGATCGGCGTGGCACTGATTCACCGGAGTGACGGCGGGTCGGGCACAGCTTCGGGTGCCGACGAACCCGCCACCGTGCAGGGCAGGTTGGCGACGGGTGACGCGCGGTGAAACCGTTCGGCCCCGCATCAGCTCCTGTTCGCTCGCGGAGGCGTGGAGGCGCGGGCCGAGAAGCCGGAGCGGTGGCCGTCACAGGGGCGTGGCGTGGATGTGGACCGGGAGGCCCGAGCGGGAGATCGCGTCGCGTTCGAAGGGGAGGCCGATCTTCTCCGCGACCCGTTGGGACGGGCGGTTGTCGGGGCGGATGATCGCGACGAGTCGCTTCGCGTGCAGGACGTCGCGGGCGTGGTCACGGCAGGCTGCCGCCGCCTCGGTGGCGTAACCGTGCCCCTGGAGGTCGGCCCGGACGCGGTAGCCGACCTCCAACTCGGTGACTCCCTCGATCTCCTGCGGTGTCAGACCGCAGTCGCCGACGAACTCGCCGGTGGCGCGGAGGGTGACCAGCCAGAGTCCGTATCCCTGCCGCCGGTAGAGGCCCTGGTTCCAGTCGATCCAGGCCAGGGCCTCCTCCCGGGTCCGGGGGCGCGGGTAGTGGCGCATCACGTCCGGGTCGCCGAGCAGCGCGGCCATGTCGTCGAGGTCGTCCTGTGTCATCTGCCGGAAGGCGAGCCTCGGGGTGGGGGCCGGGGGCCGGTGGTGCCGGGCCACGGATTCTCCTTCGTCCGGCTGAACCGGTGCGTTCACGTTCGTCCACCTCATCCGTACGTCCCTTTCATCCGTACGTCCCTTTCATCCGTACGTCTCTCTCATCCATCCGTCTCTCTCGTCCATCCGTCTCTCTCGTCCGTTCGCTCATCTCACCCGGCGCGCACGTCTCTTCAGACGGGGTACTCGGTCGAAGATCGCGGCGAGCCGCGCTGCCTGGGCGAAGAGGGTGGCCGGGCGGGAGCGGTCGCCGTCGAGGTGGGTGAGGGTCTCCATGCCGAGGTAGAAGGCCACCGCGGCGCCGGCGAGTACGCGAACCCGGACGACGGACGCGAGCGGTTTGCCGCGCAGGAGCACCGTGAGCTGTTCCTCGGCCAGGTCCTCCCATTTCCGGGTTTCGAGGGCCAGTTGGGCGGCCAGCCGTGTTCCGGGTCTCGCCCCGGCGTACAGCTCCTGGACGGCGGCGATGTGCCCGGTCTCGGTGTCCTCGTCGTACAGCTCGCGCAGCCGTGCGATCGCGGGCACGGCGCGGTCGATGCCGGACAGTTCGGCCCGGTAGCGGTCGATGCGGGCTCCGCTGGTCCGTTCCAGCGCCGCCACCAGCAGGTCGTCCAGGTCCGCGAAGTGGTAGTAGATCACTCCGGGTGCGAAGCCGCCGGCCTGCGCTATCGCCCGCGCGGTGGTCCCGCCGTAGCCGTTGCGGACCAGGCAGACGAGAGCGGCTTCCAGGACGCGGTCCCGGGTGCCACGGGTGTCAGACAACGCGCACCGGCCGTACTCCGTGCGCCGCGAAGTGGCCTTCGAGTCTGCGTGCCAGCTCCGGGAGGTGGTGGCTGGGCACCCGGGGGTAGAGGTGGTGCTCCAAGTGGTACGTCAGCTCCAGGAAGACGGCGAGGATGATCCTCCCGCGCAGCGTACGGGTCTGCGTCAACGGGGTGTCTCCGTAGTCGTGATGCGGCAGATACACCGTCAGAAGGGGGTACACCCAGCTCCCGACGATCGCCATCACCGTATAGACCAGCAGCCCCGGCGTGTACGGCAGGAGCAGCACTCCCCCGACCAGCGCGGCGAAAGGAGCCACGGCCTCCGCCAGCAGCCAGCGGCGGTCCCGTCCGCGCCGGTAGGACCAGAACCAGAGACGTACGAGGAAGACGGGGCCGTAACAGATCGCGCCCAGGAGGGACAGTTCGGCGGGATGGCCCTCCGGGTCGTCGGGATGCGGAAAGAGGCGGTGGTGCTGGGTGTGCGTGGCACGGTAGGCGTGGCCGCTCTCCAGCAGGGCCAGTCCCATCGCGAACAGCGCCCAGTCGGCGGCCCGTGGCGACAGGCCGATCGTGCGGTGCACCACGTCGTGGGTGACGGTCACGACCGCGACGAAGATCCCGAACACGATCACGGGCGTCAGCCACCACCAGCCGAGCCACACCGCGCCGGCGAAGACCAGCGCTCCGGCGCCCGGCCGGACCAGCGCGACGATCCGCTGCCGGCGCGTGGTGACGAGCAGATCCTCGCCTAGCTCGGCCAGGGTCGGCAGACCGGGGACCGGAGGACCTGGGGGTCCGGTGAGTCCTGAGGGTCCGGTGAGTCCTGGGTGGTCGGACGAAGTCATCCGGCGCGTCTCCTCTCCTTCAGCAGTCCCTCGGCGACGATGCGACTGCCCAGCACACAGGCGACCGTGCCGAGGCCCGGCCAGGTCGAGTCGCCGACCAGCCACAGGCCGGGGCCGCCGAGGTCGTGCGGTATCGCGTGCTGGTTGGTGTTGGCCAGGCGCTGGCGTACGCCGCCGACCGCGCCCTGCGGACGGAAGCCGAACCGTTCGTAACTTCGGGGCGTTCCGGTCTGGGCGATCACGGCACGTTCCCCGAGCCGGGGGTACACCCGCCGCGCCCGGGCGAGGAGTTGTTCCCCGGTCTCCTTCTTGCGTTGCTCGTACTCCGCCGGGCCGAGGTCGCGCCAGTCGGCGAGGTCGGTGTGGGTGGAGATCATCACGGCGCGATGGCCGGGCGGTGCGCTGAGTGGGTCTCCGGGTGCGGACACGGAGACGAACATGTTGTTGCCGTCGCCCAGGGGACGGTCGTAGGACTGCAGTAGTTGATGGTGCGTCAGTTTCTGGTCGGTGACCTCGGATTCGGGAACGCCCAGGAAGACGACGGCCGCGCCGCCGAGGGCGTCCGCGTCGCGTCGCAGGTATCTCCGGAGCGCGCGGGCGACGGGGAGCCCCGCGCAGAGCGTCGCCGTGGTGGCGGCGGGGACCGCGCAGACGATCCGGCGGGCGTGGAGGTCACCTTGACGGGTCGTCAACTGATAGGCACCGGGCGTACCTTGGACTCCTGTGACGCGGCAGGCGGTCCGGAGCGAGCCGCCCAGCTCTCTGTAGCGCCCGACCAGCACCCGCCAGAAGCCGTGCATGCCGCCGTTGTGCCGACTGAGGCCCGCACCCCGGATGGTCACGCCGAGCGCCGCGTTGATGAGGGGCGCGTTGTCGACACCCGTGTGGACGGTGTCCTCGACCAGCATGGCGAGCAGCCCGACCAGCGCGGCGTCCGCGCGCAGGCCGTGGTCGCGCAGCGCGTCCCCCAGGGTTCGGTTCAGGTGGCGGGTGTACGGGAGTCCGGACCAGCCGACCGCCCGCAGGTCATGGAGGGCGTCGGCGGGGCCGCGGACCGGCAGTCGTATGCCTGCCCGGCTGGCCCGCCAGAAGGTGTGCGCGAGCCGGTCGAGCAGGTCCCAGAACGCGCGATGCCGCTCGCTGTCGCCGAGTGTGCGCAGCCGTTCGGCGTGCCAGGCGGCCTGATCGCGGTGGAGCACGATCCGGCGGTCCGGCAGATGTGCCTGGTAGCCCGGCAGTTCCTGGGCGTCCAGTGGTGGAATCCCGACGCTGTCGAGAAGTTCACCACCGACACCTCCGGGGCCGAAGTCGACCAGGGTGGTCGCGCCCACGTCGAACGAGAAGCCGCGTTTGCGGTAGTAGCCGGCGCAGCCGCCCGCGTGCCCGTGCGCCTCCAGCACGATCGTGGACAGACCCGCCGCCTGCAGGCGCAGCGCCGTCGCCATGCCGGCCATCCCGCCGCCGATCACGGCCACATCGGCACAGCCGCCGGTGAAGCCGCCGGCCCGCCCGCCGGTGCCCTCCTCGCCGCAACTGTCCGCGTCACGGCCCGCGTTCTGAACAAATGTTCTGAACATGCGTTCAGAATGGAGCGGTTCCTCATCCACGTCAATGGTTCAGGCGTGTGCGAAGAGACTCCCGGGAACCGCTCCCGCCGGGATTGCGTACCTCTGTACGATCACCGGTCACGCACGGGGTATCGCGGTGGAGGGGACGGGGATGGACGACAAGTCGGCTGGACGAAGAGGTGGTTGGCGGCTGAGGGCCGTCGCCTCGGGGGCCGCTGCGGCGGTGCTGCTCGGCGGTTGCGGCGTGGGGGCGTCGGAACGGGCGGACGAGCCCGGGACCAAGGCGTCGGGGTCCCCGACGCCTTCCGCTTCCGCGAACGGGCAGGTGTCGGCGGACGGCGGAAAGCCGTCGGCGACACCGTCCGTGACGCCCTTCGAGGCGGACCCGGATCGCGCACCGCGCTCGAGGCGGCAGGGCGCCGTACTGGCGGAGGCGGTCGCGATGCGGCCGCAGGACTGGGGCGCGGGCTTCCGGGCGCAACCCCTCGCCCGCAGCGCCGAAGGCACGGCCG
This sequence comes from Streptomyces sp. NBC_01314, assembly GCF_041435215.1. Taxonomy (NCBI): domain Bacteria; kingdom Bacillati; phylum Actinomycetota; class Actinomycetes; order Kitasatosporales; family Streptomycetaceae; genus Streptomyces; species Streptomyces sp. NBC_01314. Next base: position 1,261,342 of record NZ_CP108394.1, read on the forward strand.
CCGTGCTGGACGAGGAGTGCCGGTGGCAGCGTCGGGCACTGCCCGACGGTGTGCTCGCCTCGCTGTCCCTCTACAGCGAACTGCCGGGCACGGGGAAGCGCGGCACGGTCAAGGTGACGGCGACGGTGACCGTGCACACCACGGTGCTCGGCGCCGACGACCATCTGTCCGAAATGCTGGAGGAGGCGCTCCGCTGCCCGGAGCAGCAGGTGCGCGCCGACGAGCGGATCGCGAAGTTGATGTCCGTGGGCACCCCCCGCGGCATACGCGACAACAACTACGCCGATGACTCGATCCTGGAGGACGGCGTCTATCTGACCGGCGGCAGCGAGGCCATGTACCGGTGGATGGTCACTCGGCTCGGCCAGGTGACCGTAACGGTGTCGCTGAAGGGCGCCGAGGGATACACCGTCAAAGAGTTGGAGCCGTACGTGACCCGTGGCACCGTCACCATGCTCGACCGGGTGGCATACGAGCTGGGCGGAGGCGAGGGCTGATGGAGCGGCTGCGTTCTTCCGATCCCGCGCGGATCGCCGACCACCGTCTGCTCGGCCGGCTCGGCGCCGGCGGCATGGGCGTGGTGTACCTCGCGCGTACGCCGGGCGGTTCGCTGGTGGCGCTGAAGGTGCTGGCGGCGGAGTACGCCGAGGACCCGGGGTTCCGCGGACGGTTCCGGCGTGAGGTCGAGGTCGCCCGGCGCATCAGCAGCCCTTGGGCGGTGCCGCTGGTGGACGCCGACGCGGACGCGGAGGCGCCCTGGCTGGCGACGGCGTACGTGCCCGGTCCGTCCCTCGCCGAGGCGGTGGCCGCGCACGGGCCGCTCACCGAGCACGGGCTGCGGATCCTCGGGGGCCGGCTGGCGCTGGCACTGGGCGAGGTGCACCGGGCGGGGCTCGTCCACCGGGACCTCAAACCGGGCAACGTCCTGCTCGCGCCGGACGGGCCCCGGCTCATCGACTTCGGCATCGCCAGGGCCCCCGAGGACACCTCCCTCACGGCGACGGGGTTCGTGGTCGGTACGCCCGGCTATCTCTCGCCGGAGCAGGCCGAGGGGCGTGGCGGCGAGACCATCGGCGCGCCCAGCGACGTGTTCTCCCTCGGCTGTGTTCTGGCGTTCGCGGCGACGGGCCGCCCGCCGTTCGGTGCGGGGGCACTCGACGCGCTCCTCTACCGGGCCGTGCACGACCCGGCCGACCTCGACGGCGTCCCCGTCGCGCTGTCCGGCCTGCTGTCCCGCTGCCTGGAGAAGGACCCGTCCCTCCGGCCCGAGGTGGACGAGGTCGTACGGGAGTTGCTGCCAGGAGACCCCGCGGAGGGTGGGGTTCACGGGGAGGGGATGGAGAGTTCGGCTCCCGGAGGAGCGGCGGACGGCCCGGGAGCGGGGTCCGGTGAGGCACCCGCCGAGACGCCGGTCGAGGCCGCGGACGCCGAGGGTGCGGACGGCACCAAGGCCGCCGAGGGTGCGGACGCCGAAGCCGAGGTCCGCGATGCCGAGGTCCGCGAGACGTCGGCCGAGCCCGCTGACGCCCCCGCCGATACGCCCGGCGGCGCCCCCGCCTCCTGGCTGCCCGAGGAGGTCATCAGGCTGATCGCCCGGCGTTCGACCGAAGCGCTCGCGTTGCCGGACATCGACCACACCGAGATCTCGGTCGGCACCTCGCGCGCGGGCACCGCCCCGGGCGGCGGGTCCCCGAAGGGGAGCGGTCCGCGGCGCTCCGCCTCCGACGACGACACCGCGTCCCCGGCTTCCGGCACCGACGACACCCGGCCCACGGCGGCCACCGACACGCCCGAAGCCCCCGCGAGGCGTCGCATCCTGCTCGCCGGCGCGGGCGCGCTCCTCACCGCAGGCGGCGCCACGACCTGGTGGGCCCTGGGCCGGGACGACGGCTCGGGCGACAAGAAGCCGGCCGCCGCCTCCCGGCGCCCCGCCTACACCGTCGCGCTGCACGGCGACCTCAGCGGCGGCCAGAGCGCCACGGGCAAGGCCCAGGAACGCGGACTGCGGCTGGCCGTCGAGGAGTTCAACGCGCGCGGCAACGCCCCCTTCCAGGTGGACGTGCGGGCCGTGGACGACGCCGGCGACCCGGCCGAGTCGGCCCGGCTCGCGAAGCGACTCGCCGACGACCCTTCCGTCCTCGCCGTGGTCGGCCCGACCACGGACGCGACCGCCCAGTCCGCGCTGGCCGCGTACGACGCAGCCCTCCTGCCCGTGATCGCGGTGTCCCCCGGCGCCATCTCCCTCACCGGGCAGGGCTTCCGCTCGTTCCTGCACGCAAGACTGACCGACTCGCTGCTGCCGTTCTTCATCGACCCGTTCCTGCGGAGCACCCACCCGCGCAGGGTCGGTGTCGTCGTGGACCGGGCAGCCGACAACTACGGCTGGGAGGTCAGCAGCAACCTGAGCAAGCAACTGAAATCGGCCGGGCAGCCGTTCCTGCCCCGCGTGGTCGGCATCATGCGGTCCGGCTTCGGTGACACGGTGGACGACCTGCTGGCCGCCGACACCGACTCCTTCGCCTTCGCCGGTCTGCCCGACCGGGCCGCGTCGTTCGCCCGGACGCTGCGCGAGCGCGGCTTCTCCGGTGCCCGCGCCTCCGGACCGGCCCTGCTCGACCCGCGCTTCCTCACGGCCGCGAAGGAGGCCGCCGAGGGGTGGACGATCGTCGCACCGGTCGTCGACCCGACGGGCATCCCCGAGGCGAAGGCGTTCGTGAGCGCCTACCGGAAACGTTGGAAGAAGGCACCGCCCCGGTACGCGGCGGAGGCCTACGACGTGACCTCGATGGTGCTCAAGTCGCTCGGGGACCTCCCGTCCAAGAGCCGTACCCGCGAGGAACTGCTCGCCGCGCTGCGGGCCGCCAAGTACCAGGGCGTCACCAGGACGTACGGGTTCCAGAAGAACGGCGTGGCGGCCATCGACGGCACCGGAGGCTACCTCTGGCGTGTCGAGGACGGGGCGTTCGTGTACGGCGGCCCCGCGCCGCTGACAGCCTGATGGAGCCGCTGCGTACCGCCGATCCGTCGCGGCTGGGCGACTACCGCCTGCTGCGGCGGCTCGGCGCCGGCGGCATGGGCGTCGTCTTCCTGGCGCGCGCGCCGGGCGGGGCCTTCGCCGCGGTCAAGGTCGTACGGGCGTCCTATGCGGACGACCCGGGGTTCCGGGCCCGGTTCCGCCGGGAGATCGAGGTGGCCCGGCAGGTGGACAGCCCTTGGGTGGTCCCGTTGCTGGGCTCGGACGCCGACGCGGAGGATCCGTGGCTGGCGACCGCGTTCGTACCGGGTCCCTCGCTCTCGGAGGCGCTGGAGGGTCACGGGCCGTGGTCCCCCGCATCCGTGTGCGTGCTGGGGATGCGGCTCGCCGAGGCACTGGACGCCGTCCACCGGGCGGGGCTGGTGCACCGCGACGTGAAGCCGGGCAACCTGTTGCTGGCCCCGGACGGTCCGCGCCTGATCGACTTCGGTATCGCGCGCACGCCGGAGGGTACGGCGCTCACGTCGACCGGCGTCGTCGTGGGTTCCCCCGGTTTCCTGTCGCCCGAACAGGCTCGGGCGCGCGGCGCGGGGGTCGGCCCGCCCAGCGATGTCTTCTCGCTGGGCTGCGTCCTGGCCTTCGCCGCGACCGGCGTACGGCCGTTCGGCGGCGGCGCTGCCGCGGCGATGCTGTTGCGCACGGTCTACGACGAGCCGGAGCTGCCCGGCCTCCCGGAGGCGCTGGAGCCGATCGTACGGGCGTGTCTGGACAAGGATCCGGCGCGGCGGCCGACCGCCGTCGAGGTCGGTGCGGCGCTCGACGCGGCCGTGCCCGCCGACCGGGAGCGGTGGCTGCCGGAGCCGGTGACCCGGCTGATCGCGGACCGGTCCGCGACGGTGCTCGCCATGGGCGCGATCGAACCGACCCGGGTGTCGGCACCGGCCTCGACCGCGCGGGGAGGCGCGGTCGCGGTCGCGAAGGGTCCGGTGGGCCCGGCGGGCTCGGTGGGCTCGGACGCGGTGACGGTGACGTCCCTGAAGAAACCGGATGCCGGTCGCCCGGGCACGAGTCGCCGCGGATTCCTGACGCTCGGCTCCACGGGGGCGGCGGGGGTGCTGGCGGCCGGCGGCGGGGCCTGGTGGTGGAGCAACCGTGGCAGCCGGAAGGCCGGCGCGGCCGGCTCACCCTCGTCCGCCCCGCGCACCGAACTCGCCGTGGCCTTCCAGGGCGACCTCTCCGGCGCGACCGGTGAGGTCGGGCGGGCCCAGCTCAACGGCGCCCGGCTGGCCGTGGCGCGCGTCAACGCCGACGCCGGCCGGCCGTTGCGGCTGAGGCTGCGGGCGTACGACGACGGGGGCGAGCCCGACCGGACCCTGGACCGTGCCCGACGGCTGGTGGCGGACAAGCGGGTCCTCGCGGTGCTGGGGCCCACCACGGACGACTGTTTCCTCGCCTCGGAGACCACGTACACGAAGGCCGTACTGCCCGTCGTCTCCGTCTCGGTGGGGGTGTCGGCGCAGGTCAGGGAGGCCGGCCTGTCCACGCTGCGTTCGCATGCGCAACTGTCGCCGACCGATGAGTTGCTCGCCGCCCCGTGCAACGTCTATCTCTCGGGCAAGACCGACGCCCGCAAGGTTTTCCTGGTCGACGACCGGGCCGAGGGCGACTTCGCCTGGACCCTCTGCAACTTCATCCAGCGCGCACTGAGCCGTGACGGGAGGGACACAAGCGTCACGAGCGTCGCCGCCGGGAAGTTCGACCCCACGGCGCTCGCCGGGAAGGTCGTCGCGGATCGCGCGGACGCGGTCGTGTTCAGCGGGGGCCAGGAGCGGGCGGGTGCCTTCGCGGCGGCGCTGCGCGGGGCCGGCTTCTCCGGGGCCCGGGTCGCGACCCAACGCGCCTTCGGTACAAGGTTCTTGAAGAGCGCGGGCCCGGCCGCCGACGGGTGGGTGTTCGCCACCACGTTCATCGATCCGAGGGCCACCCCGGCGGCCCGCGCGTTCAACAAGGCGTACGAGGCACGGTACGGGGAGCGCCCGGGCTGGTACGCGGCGGAGGCGTACGACGCGGTGCTGTTCCTGGCCGAGGCGTGCGTGAGCGGGGACTCGCCCCTGACGGAACGCGGCGCGATCGTTCGCCGTATGCGCGAGGTGACCTACAAGGGCATCAGCCGCACCGTCGCGTACACCTCGGACAACGGATACAACCACGACGCGCTGTTCCTGTTCCGCACGGTCGACCGGGAGTTCGACTTTCTCGGGCAGTACCAGCAGGCGGATGTGTGAGACGGGACGTCGAGGCCGACCGTCCGAGCTGGTCGTCAAGGGTGAGGGGCGGCACCGGCGTCGAGAACGGGGCCGGGAGTGGGGGCGGGGGTGGTCACGGGGGCCGGGCCCGAGGGGCTATCGTGCCTTTATGTCGCAGGACCTGATTCGCATCGTTTCCCGAGACTCGCCCATGGCTCTGGCCCAGGTGGAGCGTGTACGCGCCGAACTCGCCGTGCTCCACCCGGCGCTGCGCACCGAAGTGGTCCCCGTGAAGACGACCGGGGACAAGTGGATGGGCGATCTCTCCCAGGTCGAGGGCAAGGGGGCGTTCACCAAGGAGGTCGACGCCGCTCTCGTCGCGGGCGAGGCGGATCTCGCCGTGCACTGTGTGAAGGACATTCCCGCCGACCGGCCCCTCCCCGCCGGCACGATGTTCGCCGCGTTCCTGAAGCGGGACGACATCCGTGACGCGCTTGTGGACCCCGCCGGGCGCACCCTGGACGAGTTGCCCGCAGGGACTCGTATCGGCACCTCTTCCGTACGGCGTACGGCGCAACTCGCCGCTTCCCACCCACACTTGGAGTGCGTGCCGTTCCGCGGCAACGCCAACCGCCGCCTGCAGAAGCTCGCCGCCGGCGAGGTGGACGCGCTGTTGCTGGCCGTCTCCGGGCTGGAGCGGATCGGCCGCGCGGACGTGATCAGCGAGGTCCTGTCCGTCGAGACGATGATGCCGCCGATCGGCGCGGGCATTCTGGCGCTCCAGTGCCGGGAGGGCGACGCCCTCACCATCGACACCGTCAGCGGCCTCGGCGACCCGGACACGCACCGCGAGACCCTCGCCGAGCGGATGTTCCTGCATGTCCTGCAGGGCCACTGCAACAGCCCCATCGCCGGGTTCGCCCGGACGGACCGCAGCGGCGAACTCTCCCTCCGCGCTTCCGTGTTCACCCCTGACGGCAAGACGGTCATCAACGCCCACGAATGGGCGGGCCGCCTCGACCCGGCGACCCTGGGCACCTCCGTCGCCGTCGCCCTGCTCCGCCAGGGCGCGCGAGACCTCATCGACGGCATCCCCCACTGACCCTCGCCCGGACCTGCCGGATCGACCGGTGGTCGATCACGACGCTCGGCGACAACGGTCGGTGACGCGTGGCGGCCCGGTCAGTCGACGCGCCGGGCCAGTACCTGGCCCGGCCAGGTGTCGGAGAGGAAGCGGTCGGTGGGGGTGAAGCCGTTGCGTTCGTAGAACGCGACGAGTTGGCCGCCGCCGCCCGCCCAGCAGTCCACCCGCAGGAGCCGTACGCCGGCCCGGCGGGTCTCCTCGGCGGCGTGGGCCAGCAGGGCCGCGCCGATGCCCCGCCCCGCGTGGCGGCGGTCGGAGACCAGTAGCCGGACGTACCGCTCGGGTTCCCCGGCCGGTGCGATGGGCATCTGCGGGCTGGGGCCGGAGTCCAGCACCAAGGCCCCGACGGGTGTTCCGTCCAGCTCCGCGATGTACGGGGTGTTCTCGGTGGTGTACCGCTCGACCCGTGCCGCCCCGTCGGGCCGCCGCGAGTACGGGATCGTGCCCCACTGTTCGGTGTTGCCACGCTCGTTCATCCAGGCCACCGCCGCGTCGAGCATGCCGAGGACGGCTGGAGCATCGGCCGGGCCACCCGGCCTGATCCGTATGCCGTGGGGGGTGTCGGTCACGCCTGCAGCCTACTGGGAGCGGGGAGGACGCGTGTCGTCCGGTGCACGGCGGTGCACGGCTTCTGCGTACGGCGGTGGGCGGCCGGGCTCGCTCACCGGGCCGTCTCCCCTGCGGGGTCGTCGAGCCGGGCGAGACCGAGTTCGCGGTCGCCGAGCGGCTGGAAGTAGCGCTCCACGTCGGCGTCGGTGACGTCGGCGAGGGCGGCCGGGGACCAGCGGGGGTTGCGGTCCTTGTCGATGACCTGGGCGCGGACGCCCTCGACCAGGTCGGCGTTGGCCAGGGCCGCGCAGGAGACGCGGTACTCCTGCTCCAGCACTCGCTCCAGGGAGCCGAGTCGGCGGGCGCGGCGCATGGAGGCCAGGGTGACCTTGAGCGCGGTGGGCGACTTGGCGAGCAGGGTCTCGGCGGTCTCCTTCGCGGCCGGGTCGCCGTGGGCGAGGAGCCGCCGGACGATCTCCTCGACCGTGTCGGCGGCGAAGCAGGAGTCGATCCACTCCCGCTGACCGGCCAGTTCGCCGGGCGGCGGCTGCCCCACCTGCCGGGCGACGGCTTCCCTCACGGGCAGTTCGGCGAGGTCGTCGAGCAGGTGCCCGAGCGACGCGGACGGTACGTAGTGGTCGGCGAGTCCGCACAGCAGGGCGTCACCGGCGCCGATCTGCGCGCCCGTCAGGGCGAGGAGGGTGCCGAGTTCGCCCGGCGCGAGGGCCAGGAGATGGGTGCCGCCGACGTCCGGTACGAAGCCGATGCCGGTCTCGGGCATGGCGATCCTCGACCGCTCGGTGACGATGCGGACGCTGCCGTGCGCGGAGACACCGACGCCGCCACCCATCACGATCCCGTCCATGACGGCGACGTACGGCTTGGGGTAACGGGCGATTCGGGCGTTGAGGTGGTACTCGTCCCGCCAGAACGCGGCCGAGGCGGTGCCGTCCCCGTCGCGGGCGTCGTCGTGGACGACGCGGATGTCGCCGCCCGCGCACAGGCCGCGCTCCCCCGCGCCGGTGATCACGACGGTCTCCACGGCCGGGTCGTGCTCCCAGGCGGTCAGCGCCTCGTCGATGCGCCGCACCATGGCGTGGTTGAGGGCGTTGAGGGCCCTCGGACGGTTGAGGGTCATGTGAGCGGCCCGGCCGACGGTGTGCAGGAGGACGGGCTCTTCGCCGCCGGTCATCGGCAGGCCTCCGTCAGGCCTCGGGCCACGCTGACGCGCATGATCTCGTCGCTTCCTTGCAGGATCTGGTGGGCACGCGGGTCCCGGACGATCGCGGTGGGTGCGGTCGCCGGTCCACGCCCGAGTCTGTCGGCGCCCCGGACCGCCGAGCGTACCCGACCCGCTCCTCCACACCTCCGCCCCGGGCATGGCCCTTAGATCTCTCCCGGCCCCGAGACCGCCCGAGACCGACAGCGGCCACCGACAGTCCCAACGACAGCGCCGCCAGCCCGCCGCTGACGCCATGGCTCACGGCTCACGGCTCACGGCTCACGGCTCACGGCTCACGGCTCACGGCTCACGGCAGAGGCTTGCGCCAAGTCCTGATCTCGGTGGCCGGAAGACGTTCCGCGAAGCGGTGGTCGGGGGCCGTCTCCTCCAGCAGCGCGCGCAGGTCCCGCTCGAAGTCCGCGAGCCTGTCGCCGAACAGATGCGGCGCCGAGTCGGACCGGGAGAACGTCCACGCGACGATGTCGTCCGTGGTACGGGTGACGACGTCCCCGGCCGGCACCACAAGTCGCGCGAAGTCCTCGAAACCGGCGCGCTCGATGACGAGTTCCTCCCCGCCCGGCGTGCCGTTGACGAGCACGCCCTGCCCCGCTCGGCGCACCGGGCCCAGGTACCGGCGTACCAGGTCAGCGATGCGGTCGTACGGCGGCCCGAGCGCGGGCGGCGGCGCCGGCTCAGGGGGCGAGTCCTTCAGGTCGCTCACGTGGACGAGCGCGCCGCCCGGCTCCAGCATGTCCAGCGCGGTGGCCGCGACCCGGTCGCGATCCATCCAGTGGAAGGACTGCGCGAACACCACCACCCGGAACTCCCCCAGTCCCGCCGGCAGGTCCTCGGCACGGGCGGCCACCCAGCGCGCGTTGGTCACCCCTCGATGTCCGGCCTGTCGCTCGGCCTCGGCCAGCATGTCCTCGTCCGGATCGACGCCGACGGCCTCCGTGAAGAACCGTGCCATCGGCAGCAGCACGGTCCCCGGGCCGCAGCCGACGTCGAGGAGTCCGCCCCGGCCGTCCAGACCTAGCGCCTCGGCGAGGGCGTCGGGAAAGCCGGGAGCGTACGGGAGCCGGCCTCGCCCGTAGTGGGCCGCGCTTCCCTGGAAGAGCGTGCGGTCCCACTCCCATCCCTCAGGCATGTCGATTCCCTTCACCCGCCCGGTCCGTGCGGACCCGCACGCTACTCGGGTCGGTCGCACTCCTCGACGTACTCCTGCGGCGGTCCCAGCTCGGGGCGGTCCCGCAACTCCTGCTCCCAGCCGAGTCGTTCGACTTCGAGGACCGTCACCGAGTTCCCGCCTGCGCGAAGCAGGGGTGCCGGGCAGTACGGCGTGACCTGCGGTCCGATCTCACGATGGCGGCCGACGCCGCAGTTCGGTGGCCGCGAACCCCGCCCGCGCGGTCACGGAGCCGGGCGCGCGTGGTCCCGGGCCCGGTGGCGACCGCGTCGGCCAACTCGTCGGTCGTCGTCGGACCATTCCCGCATGCGAGGTTGCCGGTTCCGTCGACACGCAGTTCGGGGGAGTCGGGATCGGCGACACCGACGAGGTACCGCCGCCGGTGACCGGTTCGCGCGTCCGTAGGAGGAGCCTGCTAGAAGGCGAAGCCGAGCAGGGCGACTTCGAGGGGAAGCGCGGGGCGCTCGGGCAGAGCCGGAGGGTCCTGGCCGCGGCCGGTGTGCGTGGGCGGGACGGGGCGCAGGGCCTTGATTCCGTCGGCGGCCCATTCCGCGTCCGTCGGAGGCAGCGACAGGGTCATGCGCCGGCCGTCAGCCAGCGTGGTCTCGATCTTGGTCGGGTCGTTCGTCGTCATGGCAACCCTGCTTCCGTCGCGCACCAGGTGCGTTCAGCCTCAACAAGATGGACGCCAGTTCGATCCAAGAAGTTCCCGCCCGCCCCCTCTCAACGCACCACCGGGCCACCGGGCCACCGGGCCACCGGGCCACCGGGCAGACCCTCCCCCGAAAGAGCCGCGCTCTAGGCAGAACCACCGTTGCTCATGAGCAGTTGGCCGTTGATCCACTGACCTTCGTGGGAGCAGAGGAAGTCGACGAGGTGGGCGGTGTCCTGTGGGGTGCCCAGGCGGCCGAGCGGGGTGGCGCGGACGCAGTGTGCCCGGACTTCCTCGGTCATCCAGCCCGTGTCGACCGGGCCGGGGTTGACGACGTTGGCGGTCACGCCGAGGTGGGCGAGTTCATGGGCGGCGGCGAGGGTGATCCGGTCCATGGCTCCCTTGCTCGCCCCGTAGGGGAGGTTGCCCACGGTGTGGTCGCTGGTGAGGCTGACGATCCGGCCGCTCCCCGGCTCAACCGCGAAACGGCGCCCGAACTCACGGATGAGCAGCCAGGTGGCGCGTGCGTTGACGGTGAAGTGGCGGTCGAAGCTCTCGACGGTGGTGTCGAGGAGACCGGAGTCGACCGACTCGCAGTGACACATGACCAACGCGGTGACGCCGCCGTGACGGACGCGCCGTGTGCGGCCAGGGATCGACTGATCACCTCCGTCGCCCCGGACTCCCTGCCCCAGGGCATGCGGTCGTCGTAGGGCGGCCAGTGGGTGAAGGCGACGTCCCACCCCGACGCACCCAGCCGACGGGCGATGCCGACGCCGATACCGGCGGTACGGCCCACGCCGGTGACCAAGGCCCGCGGGCGGGGCGCGGAAGGGTTTCCGTCCTGGGTGAACCGGTCCTGCTCACTGCTGTTCGTCACGGCGTGCGATCGTCCCCGAGCAGCGCGGCACCGTCAAACTCGTTTCTCAGGACCGGGTTCCCCTGTTCGGGCCCACCGGAAATGTGAACTGACGTACGGAGTACGGGTGTCGGGACGTAAGTTGTGTCTGAAACTCCTCGCTTCGGCTGAAAGACGGACGGTAGACATGACCGACCACGCGACCACGCCCGGACCTGCGGCGCATCAGAAGATCGACACCTCGGTGCCCCACTCGGCCCGCATCTGGAACTACTGGCTGGGCGGGAAGGACAACTACCCCGTCGACGAGCAGGCCGGTGACGCGTACACCGCCGTCTTCCCCGGCATCGTGACCATCGCCCGCAGCAGCCGCGCCTTCCTGCGCCGCAACATCACGTACTTGGTCGCCGAGGCGGGCATACGGCAGTTCCTGGACGTCGGAACGGGTCTGCCGACCGCCGACAACACCCATGAGGTCGCGCAGCGGATCGCGCCCGAGACCCGGATCGTCTACGTCGACAACGACCCGATGGTCCTGGCCCACGCCCGTGCCCTGCTCTACTCCACGCCACAGGGGGCGACCGCCTACGTCGACTCCAACGTGCTCGACCCGGACCGTATCCTCGCGGCCGCCGCCGACACGCTGGACCTCAGCCGGCCCACCGCGCTGATCCTCAGCAACATCCTGGGCCACGTGGCCGACCATGACCGGGCGCGCTCCATCATCGACCGTCTGCTGGGGGCGCTGCCGTCCGGGAGCTACCTCTCCATCAACGACGGCTCCCGTGGCATCGACCCGGTCTTCGAACGGGCCCAGGACGGGTACAACGAGAGCGGCGCCGTGCCGTACAACCTGCGCACCGTCGACGAGATCACCTCGTTCTTCGACGGCCTGGAACTCCTGGACCCCGGCGTCGTCTCGGTCCCCCTCTGGCGCCCGGACACCACCGACCCGGCCCCGCAGGTCGTCGCCGAACACGGCGGCCTCGCCCGCAAGCCGTGATGCCGCATTGCCCCGAAACTGTCACGCCGTGATGCCGTGATGTGAAGTGGTGCGGGTCTGGGGGGTTTCACCACCATCCAGGCCCGCTCTGCTGTCTTCGGGCTCCCGAGCAGGGCCGGTGAGTGCCGACGACCGCGTACGCCCCACTCCGAGCGCCGCCGCCGGGAAGCGCCAGGTCACCAATGGTCGATGATCGATCAGTTTCCGGCCAAAGACTTGATATGCCCCTGACATACCTGGCTCGCGTCTGTCACTCTGTGTCCATCCCGTCTCACGACGGCGCACGCGCACCCGCATCGCAGTACTCCCTGCACTACCCGGTGCCTCGACCCGTGCACCGGGTCCTTCGTACGGCCGTTCGTCCAACGTCGGCCGCAGCTAAGGAGTTCGCGTGAGATCCACCCCCCACAGACGTACCACGGCCACGGCCGCCCTCGTTGTCGCGGCGGCGATGCTCGCCGTCGCCGTCCCGGGCGCCCCGGCGATGGCACGCGGTGACGGCGGCGAAGGCACCGCCCGTACCGCGGCCGCGAAGCCGGACCGCGGGGCCCTGCCCGCGCAGCTCACTCCCGCCCAGCGCAAGACCCTCATCCGCAAGGCCGAGAAGGCCACGGACACCACCGCGGACCGCCTTGACCTGGGCGGCAAGGAGGAGTTGCGGGTCCGTGACGTCGTCAAGGACGCCGACGGCACCGTGCACACCCGCTACGAGCGCACCTACGCCGGACTCCCGGTGCTCGGCGGCGACCTGGTCGTCCACGCCGCCAAGAGCGGCGCGGTCGAGAGTGTCACCCGGGCCTACAAGCCCGAGTTGAAGGTCTCGGACCTCAGCGCCGGGATCACCGGGGCCGCGGCCGAGAAGCAGGCGCTCGCGGCGGCCAAGGAGGAAGGTTCCTCCAAGACCGAGGCGGACAGCAGCCGCAAGGTCGTCTGGGCCGCGAAGGGCACGCCGACCCTCGCATACGAGACCGTCGTGAGCGGCTTCCAGCACGACGACACACCCAGCGAACTGCACGTCATCACCGACGCGCAGACCGGGAAGAAGCTGTTCGAGTACGAGGCCGTGCACACCGGCACGGGCAACACCCGCTACAGCGGCTCGGTCACGCTCGGCACCAGCCAGTCGGGCTCGTCGTACACACTGACCGACGCGGACCGGGGCAACCACCGGACGTACAACCTGAACCGCGGCTCGTCCGGGACGGGCACGCTGTTCAGCGGGACCGACGACGTCTGGGGCGACGGGACCGCCGCCGACCTGGAGACCGCCGGCGCGGACGCGCACTACGGGGCCGCGCTGACCTGGGACTACTACAAGAACGTCCACGGTCGGAACGGGCTGCGCAACGACGGGGTCGCGCCGTACAGCCGGGTCCACTACGGCAACAACTACGTCAACGCGTTCTGGCAGGACTCCTGCTTCTGCATGACGTACGGCGACGGGTCGGGCAACGCCAACCCGCTCACCTCGATCGACGTGGCCGCGCACGAGATGACGCACGGTCTGACCTCGGTCACCGCCGGCCTCAACTACAGCGGTGAGTCCGGTGGGTTGAACGAGGCGACCTCCGACATCTTCGCCGCCGCCGTGGAGTTCGCCGCCGGCAACACCAGCGATGTCGGGGACTACCTCGTCGGCGAGAAGATCGACATCAACGGCGACGGCACGCCGCTGCGGTACATGGACAAGCCCAGCAGGGACGGCTCCTCGCGCGACTACTGGTCCTCCACGCTCGGCAACGTCGACGTCCACTACTCCTCGGGCCCGGCCAACCACTGGTACTACCTGGCCTCCGAGGGCAACGGCGCGAAGGTCGTCAACGGCGTCTCCTACGACTCGCCGACCTTCGACGGGCTTCCGGTGACGCCGATAGGCCGGGACGCCGCCGAGAAGATCTGGTTCCGGGCGCTCACCACGTACATGACGTCCACGACCAACTACGCGGCCGCCCGCACCGCCACCCTGCAGGCCGCCGCCGACCTGTACGGGCTCGGCTCGGTGACCTACAACAACACCGCCAACGCCTGGGCCGCGATCAACGTCGGCTCCCGGATCCTCGACGGCGTGACGGTGGTCCCGCCGGCCGCCCAGTACTCCCTGACCGGCCAGGCCGTCACGCTGGACGTCCAGGCGTCGTCCACGAACGCCGGCGCCCTGTCGTACGAGGCCACCGGTCTGCCCGACGGGCTGTCCATCGACGCCGCCACGGGCCGCGTCTCGGGTACGCCGACCACGGCCGGCAACTGGACGCCGACCATCACCGTGACGGACGCGGCAGACGAGACCGGTACGGCGAGCTTCGCCTGGCGCGTGGACGAGGAGGGGAACCAGTCGGTGTTCGAGAACACCGCCGACTACCAGATCCCCGACAACTCCACCGTCGAGTCCCCGATCAACGTCAACCGGGCCGGAGCGGCGTCCAGCGCGCTCACCGTGGACGTGAACATCGTCCACACCTGGCGCGGTGACCTGGTCATCGACCTCGTGGCCCCGGACGGTACGGCGTACCGGCTGAAGAACTCCGCCTCGTCCGACTCGGCCGACAACGTGGTCGCGACGTACACGGTGGACGCCGCCTCCGAGACCGCCGCGGGCACCTGGAAACTGCGGGTCCAGGACGTGGCCAGCCTCGACACCGGTTACATCAACAGCTGGAAGCTGACGTTCTGACGCACCGTCAACTAACGTCGCGCTGAAGCAAATCAGCTGCTGAGCGGTCGGTCCTGCGCCTGCGGGACCGGCCGTTCGGCCGTGTTCCCCTCCGCGTCGATGTGCGGCAGCACGCGGTCCAGCCAGTGCGGGGTCCACCAGGCGTGACGGCCGAGGAGAGTCATCACCGCCGGGACGAGGAGCAGCCGTACGACCGTCGCGTCGATGAGGACACTCACGGCGAGGCCGAGGCCGAGCATCTTGACGACGATGTTGTCGCTGATGATGAACGCGGCGAAGACGCTCACCATGATCAGGGCGGCACAGGTGATGACGCGCGCGGTGATCTCCAGGGCGTGGGCGACGGCGGCGCGGGCGTCGCCGGTCTGCAGCCAGGCCTCGTGGACACGGGAGAGCAGGAAGATCTCGTAGTCCATGCTCAGCCCGAAGATGATGGCGAACATCATCATCGGGACGTAGCTCTCGATGGGCACCTTGCCGGAAACACCCAGGGCGGGGCCGCCCCAGCCCCATTGGAAGACGGCGACGACCACACCGTACGAGGCGGTGATGGACAGGACGTTGAGAGCCGCCGCCTTCAACGCGACGAGCAGGCCCCGGAAGACGATGAGGATGATCAGGAAGGCCAGGGCCACGACGACGGCGATGATCAGCGGCAGTCGGCTCGCCACGATGTCGCGGAAGTCGACCTGGGCGGCCGTGGTGCCGGTGACGTACCCCTCGGCCTTGGTTCCGGAGACGGAGGCGGGCAGCGTGTCGTCGACCAGGCGGTTCACCAGGTCCGTGGTGTCGGCGTTCTGCGGGGACTCCTTCGAGTAGACCGTGCCGACGAGGACGTCCCCGTCCTGGGTGACGGAGAGCGGGGTGACCGCGTGCGCTCCCTCCACGGCGTCGAGGTTCTTCTGCGCGGTGCTCTGGAGGCTCTGGCGGTCGGACGACGGGACGGAGGTCTGGTCGATGACGACGGTGAGCGGGCCGTTGGAGCCGGGGCCGAAGGCGTCGGTCATCAGGTCGTAGGCGCGCCGGTCGGTGAAGGAGGTGGGGTCGGCACCGTCGCCGATGTGGCCGAGCTGGATGGAGAAGACCGGGATGGCGAGGATCGCGATGGTCGTGACACCCGCGGCCAGGAACTGCCAGGGCCGGTGCTCCACGCGCTGGGCATAGCGGTGCCAGGTGCCCTCGATCTCGGCGCCCTCCTCGACGCCTGTCTCGGCGACCGGCCTGCGCACGTGGTAGCGGTCGATGCGGCGGCCGATGAGCCCCAGCAGGGCCGGGACGAGGGTCAGGGCGCCGATGACCGCCGAGACCACGGTGACGGCGGCCGCGAGGCCGAGTTTCCCGATGAAACTCACCCCGGACGTGTACAGCCCGCACAGGGCGATGATCACCGTGCAGCCGGAGACGAGGACGGCGCGGCCACTGGTCGCCACGGCGTAACCGGCCGCGCGCACCGGGTCGGCGCCGTTCATGAGGTTCTGCCGGTGACGGGTGATCAGGAACAGGGCGTAGTCGATGCCCACGCCGAGGCCGATCATCGTCGCCAGGGTCGGGGAGACGGTGGCGAACGTGAAGGCGGAGGCGAGCAGCCCGAGACAGGCGAGGCCGCCGACCGCGCTCAGCAGCGCGGTCACCAGGGGCAGACCGGCCGCGATCACACTGCCGAAGCCGACGAGCAGGACGACGATCGCCACCGCGAACCCGATGAGTTCGCTCACCCGGTCGTCGGCCGCGGGACGGGCCAGTTCGCCGAGCGGTCCGCCGTACTCGACCTCGGCGCCCGCCGACCGCAGCGGCTGGACCGAGTCGTCCACGCCGTCGAGGTAGCTGTCCTTGAGGGTCGAGGGCTGCACATCGAAGCGGACGGTGATGTACGCGGTCTTCTGGTCGGACGACAGCGGGCCGACGTTCGGCTGCTGCGACTGGGACGACGACTGCGACGGCTGTGTGGAAGGTGCGGTGAGCGGGTTCTGCACCGACAGCACGTGCGGAAGTTTCTGCAGGTCGTCGACCGTGTCGGACATCTGGGAGCCGAGGGAGGTGAGCGCCTTGTCCTTGTCGTGCAGGACGATCTGGCTGCTGTAGCCGCCGGCCGCCGGATCGTGCTTCTCCAGGACGTCCAGGCCTTCCGTGGACTGCACGCCCGGGAGGTCGAAGTCGTCCGAGTAGTCGCCGCCGTAGGACCGGTTCAGCACCTGCAGGGCCGCGAGGGCGACCAGCCAGGCGACGATGACGACCACGAAGTGCCGGGCGCACCACTCGCCGAGCCGCCGCAGCCTGCCCGCGGCCTTGGCCCCGCCTTCCCCACCGGAACGACCTGAGCGCATCGTCTCTCCCACGGGAGCGATCTCCCGGACCCCATTACACGACGCTCCCGGTGGCCCGGCACCTCCGGTGGGAACCGTCCCCCCGGTTGGCGGCCCCGGCTTGACAGGCGGACGATGGGAAGGTGGGACGGCCTAGCGGAAGGAGCCGTCATGCTGGAGATCAAGACGGTCGAGAAGCCGGACGAGCGGCGCGATTTCCCTCGGGGTCACCTGGAGGCCGTGCACCTCACGGGGCTCGACTTCGCCGTGGCCACGTTCGAGCCGGGCTGGCGCTGGTCGGAGTCCGTCGCCCCCATCGCGGGCACGGAGAGCTGCCAGGTCCACCACAACGGCTATGTGGTCCGGGGGCGCATGCACATCCGCATGGACGACGGTGGTGAGGGCGAGCTCGGACCGGGCGACGCCTTCGTGTGCCCGCCGGGGCACGACGCGTGGGTCGTGGGCGACGAGCAGTGCCTGGTGTACGACTTCGCCGGCCAGATGGCGAAGGACTACGCCAAGGCGAAGGACAACTGAGCCGAGCCAGGTGCGAGAGGGGCCGGAGGCGGTGGCGTGCGCGCCCCGCCTCCGTCCGGTCCGCACGCACGTTCGAGCCCTGCGGCCTCGATTTGCTCCCGTCGGCCGGCCCTGGATCCCGTGCCCCAGTAGCACCGTTGCAGTACCAGCTAGATCCCGTCCGAGTCCCGCAGGTTGTCCAGCGTCGCGTTCGTGTCGCTCTTGAGCCACTCCACGACGTCGTTCACCTCCGGCATCGCCACGTCGTCGTAGGTGGAGCCGTAGGCGCTCCACCTCATCTCGTACGTCATCCAGCCGTCGCGCACCGCGAGGGTGGCCGACCGGCTGCCGCTGGTGTCGTCGCCGGAGGTGGTGTCCTCGGTGACGAGATACGCCTCGTCACCGAAGCCGGAGACCTCGTCCACGTCGTAGTCCTCGTACCGCTGGTCGTACTCGGACCACAGGGCCGTGAACTCGGGGCCGGGGTCGGTCTTCTTGTGGAGGTCCAGCTGGACCGAGAAGTACGCGTCGGAGAGGGAGGAGGTCGAGGATGTCTTGAGGGAGATGCTGCAGTAGCTCTGGTCGAGGGCCTCGTGCTCCAGGGAGTTGTTCACCGGCGCGTCGTCCTCCTCCGGGTACTCGTTCTTGAACGACGCGTACTCCACCGAAGAACAGAGGTTGGACTTGGCCTCGTACCCGCGCAGGTCCGCCTCCGTGTCGTCCTTGCCGAGCAGGAAGACACCGCCGGCCCACGCGGCGGAGGCCACCACCGCGCCCACCAGTACCCACAGCACGGCGCGTCCGCCGGCGCCCGTCGCGGGCGGGGCGCCGAGGGGCGGGTAGCCGCTCGGCGGGTATCCGCCCGCAGGCTGGCCGTACGGATGGGCCTGGGCCGGCAGTGGCGCGACCGGGGGGCCGTAGCCGGCCGGTGACTGGGGATTCGGGTAGGGGTAGGCGCTCGGGGTCGCCGCCTGGGTCGGTACCTGCGCAGGGATCGGTATCTCCGCCTGGGTCGGCGTCGGCGCCTGAGCCGGCCCCTCCGGCTGGGACTGCGCTGCGGGCGGGGCCTGCTGAGGCGTGGCTGCCCGCGGGTCGGGCTGTGCCGGGGGCGGCCAGGCCGGGGACGCGGACGGCTGGTCCTGCGGCTGCGGTTGGGCCGGCGCGCCCTCGGGACGTTCGGTCATCGGCTTCTCCTCGTGTCGTGGTGGACGGGGTGCGGCGGCGGAGACGGAGCTCGCCCGACAGGGCCGCCGGACCGGGCGGCAGGGTGTCGTGTTCGAACGCGTGGAGGAGAAGTACCCGCGGCCCGACCCCTTCCATGCGGCCGCGGGGGCCCCGGCCGCACCTGAAGATCCAAGCCTCTCAGAACGCCTCCGGCGCGGTCGTCCGTAGAACTACGCACCCCGACTACGCAACCTGGCGAACCGGCCGGGGCCGCGGCCGTCACGGGGCGGGGGTCGGTGCCCGGTGCTTTCATGGGAGTCATGACCAGCAGAAGTGTCGTAGTCGAGCGGCGGGTCGCCGCTTCTCAGGGGCGGGTGTGGGAGGCCCTGACGGACCTCGGCGGCATGGATCGGATGCTCAGCGGTGTCACGAGGGTGGAGGTCCTCTCGGACGGGGGCTTCGGGGTGGGCACGCGGTGGCGGGAGACCCGCCGCATGTTCGGCAAGGACGCCACCGAGGAGATGTGGGTGACCGTCAGCGAGCCGCCCGAGCGCTATGTGGTGGAGGCCGAGTCGCACGGCTCCCGCTATGTCTCGGAGTGGGTGCTGCGGACGGACGGACCTGAGTCGACGACGATCCGGATGACGTTCTCGGCGGAGTCGACCGGTGCCGTCGCGGGCCTGCTCGCCAAGGTCATGGGCTCCGTCGGCGCCCGTGCCGTGCGCAGGGCCGTCGCGAAGGATCTCGACGATGTCGCCGGGTGGGTGGAGGGCCGCAGGAGCTGAGCCGCGCCTGCGGCCCTCCGGTCACCGGGTGTGCGTCAGGAGTCCAGGCCGTAGCCCGAGGTCACGTAGGCGCACTCCGTGTAGATGTAGCCCGACTCCAGCTTGGCGGTGTCGGAGGCGGCGCTGGACGCGCTTTCGCCCTTCGGCTTGTGCAGGAAGTACGTGGTGCCCACCGGCAGGCTGATCGTGCGCTGCGGGTAGTTGTCGTTGCCGCTGCACGGCTTGAAGCCGGTGACCAGGGTGCTGCTCCAGTCGTAACTGGAGCAGGTGCCGCAGCCCTTGAGGGTGAAGGTGCCGGTCACCGGGCCGGTGTACATGACCTGGATCTCGTCGGGGCTGTCGTTCTTGACCGTGACGGAGATGCTGCCGCCGGAACGCGTCGTGGGCAGCTTCTTGCCGGCCGCCGGGACCTCCTGCGCGATCTCGGCGGCGATCGCTATCTTCTTCGCGCGCGGCGCGTTCTTGTGCTTCTTGTTGGCGTCGACGAAGTCGTTCATCGACGTCACCGCCTCGGCGAAGTCACCGTCCTTGTACTGGTCCACGCCGCAGGTGTAGACGCCCGCGGACGCGGCGTTCTCGGCCCGTCCGGCGTCGGCGGCGAGAGCGTCGGCCACGCCCGCCTTGTCGCCCGGCAGCGCCTTGACCTGGCCGCCGAGCGTGCCCAGCTGGTCCACGGCGGTGCACGGGTCGTCGCCGCTCACAGCCTTGACGGCCTTGTCGACGGCCGCCTTGACGTCGGGCTCGACCTTCGCCGCCTGGTCCGATTCGGGGAACGTGGTGAGGAGGTCCCTGAACTGGTCCTGCCAGCCCGCGGTGTTGCCCGCCAGGCTGCCGGAGGCGCACTCGTACAGCGAAGTGGCGAGCCGGTCGTCGGGCCAGGCGGCCAGCGAGCCGAGGTCCTGCTTGCTCACGGTCTGCGGGACCGTGCGCAGGTATTCGAGGGGAGCGACCGCGGCGCAGTACTCCTGCTTCTCGTAGGGGGCGCCGACCGTCGTGTAGAAGGTCTTCAGCCGGTCCGGGACCTTCTCGGCCGCCCGGGAGTCCGGGTGGTCGGTACGGAGGTCGTCGTAGGCGGTCAGGGCCCTGCGGAACTCGGACTGGGTCGTGGAGAAGGTCCCACCGGAGGCCTTGTCCACGAGGTCGTCGGCCTTCTCCAGCCGGTCCAGGAGCATCTCCTCGACGGCTTCCTTCCGCGCGGTCTCGTACAGCAGACCGCTCGCTACCGGTACGCCGAGGAGAAGGACGCCGAGCGCGATGGCGAGCGGGGACTTCGCGGGCCACACCAGGCGGTTGCGCAGACCGAGGAAGGCGCCGTGGGCGGCCACGAGGAGCAGGAACAGGCCGTAGACGGTGAGGGTCGCGCCCGAGACGCCGTCGGGGTCGGCCGGGAGCACCGTGAAGAGGAGGAGGCCGGTGGCCGCCCAGCACAGCAGCGTCAGGAGCGGCCGGCGCATCAGGGCGTAGCCGAGCCCGAGACCGCTGAGGTTCAGCAGGCCCACCCCGACGGCCCGCCAGCCGTCCGCCGGGCCGGGCGGCGGTCCCGGCGGCATGGGCGGCACCGGCGGCACGACGTAGCTGTGGCTCCAGCCGTCCTGGTCCCTTACGCCGTACTGATCCCCGGACATCTCGGGTCCCCCCGTCAACTCCACCCGCATGCTTACGAATTGTCAGTGTACGGCCGAAACTCGATGCGGCGACAGGTGATTCCCGGGCGCCGACAGAGATCGACTTCTATTCGTGACCACGCCCGAGAGGTGGCGCGAAGAGATCGTTCGCCCGCCCGCCGACGCGTGAAAGTCACAGTCCCCACAGCCTCTTGACGCACGGGGGTCACCGTCCGGTTCGCTCGACGGGCGGGGTTTTTTCCGCGTCCGGTCCGGGATCCGGGGCGCGACGGGCGGGGGCCGCCCGGTCGACGGGCGTCGTCGGTCAGGAGCACCCGGACGATCATGGCCGCGGCAGCCCGGGTGGTGGTCACGGCAGCGGCAGTTCGACGCCGAGAGCGAGGGCGAGGCCGAGGGCGCCGTCGTCGCCGGCCGGGCGGTGCCCACCACGTACCCCGCCGGTGGGGCGCGGCGCCTGGCCGCCAGGCTTCCGGCGATCACCGCGCCGAGAGCGACCGTCACGGGCAGGGGGCGTCGGTGCCGCTTCCCGAGCCCAGCCGGACGGCCACCATGGCCACGAGCACCACGGCGGCCGACGCGACATCGGCGAGCAGCGGCAGCCGCCGGGCCCAGAACTCCGCCATGCTCCGCCCCAAGTCATTCGATACTGGAACAAGTCCCGTTCGAATCAACAGGGTTGGCGGAGCATGGGGATCGCATCCGGACGGTTCTTCGGGGTCAGTAGCCCTCGCGCCTGACCCGGCGGAGCAGGACGACGCCGGCCAGCACGGCCACGCCGCCGATCATCGCCGGCCACAACTGCGCCCCGGTCTCGGCGAGGTCGCCCGTCGCCGACTCGGACCCCTGCGAGCCGGGCTGGCCGGCGGCCGACGGGATGTTGGCGACGGGCGTCGTCTGCTCGGGGGCCACGACCGCGCCGCCGTTGTCACCGCCGTCGTCCGCGCCCTCTTCGGCGCCCTCGTCGGCGCCCTCGTCCCCGGCGGCGTTGCCGCGCTGGGTCGCCTTCACCGAGCCGAGGACCTGGGGCTCCTTGTCGCCGCCCTGGTTCGCCTCGTCGTCCCCGGCGCCGGGGGCCTGCGCGGTCTGGGTGGGTTCGGCCGTGTTCTCGTCCTGGTTCTGACCCTCGTCCTGGCCCTCGTCCTGGCCCTCGTCCTGGCCCTGGTCGTTGCCCGGCTGCTCCTGGCCCTGATCCTGGTCGTCGCCCTGACCGGTGTCGCCGCCCTGGTCGCCACCGTTGTCCTGGCCACCGTCATTGCCCTGGCCGCCGCCGCCGACGTCGGCCGCGTCGCACTCGCGACCGCCGTTGATGCAGTCCACCATCTCCCGCATCAGGTCCTCGTCGAAGACGTTGATGAAGTCGCCGTGGTCGGTGACGGGCTTGTGGAGCTGCTCGGGGAAGGAGTCCACGGCGAACAGCGGGGTCGTACGGCCGCCGTCCTGGAGGCTCGGGGCGTCGACGTCGTAGACGATGCGCTGGACCAGCCGCGGAATGGCCTTGAAGCCGGCGGCGCAGCTGCCGTCCGCGGCGGCGAAGGCCACGTGGGTGCGGTGGTTGGCGCTGTCGATGTTGCGGCCGTCCCAGCAGCTCTGGAACTCGAAGGTACGCACGACGTCGCTGCCGGCGGGGCAGAGCGGGTACTTGTCCTTCAGCTGGCGGTCCTCGAAGCCGGTGCAGCTCCAGGACGCGTTGACGTTGGCCGGGCCGTTGACGAAGGCCTTGGCGTCGCCGGTGATGATGCGCAGCAGCCGCGGCATCTCCGTGACGTCGCCGCGCGGGCTGCCCTCGAACGTCATCGTGACGTCCTTGGGCGTCACGATCTGACCGGCGTTGCCCTCGATGCCACCGCCGGGAGAGTTGGCGTCCTGCTCGGCGGTGCCGTTCTGCAGCCGGATCACCGGCCAGAAGTACGAGGACCTGTCGCCCTGGTTCTCGCAGCTGGTGTCGGCGGCCGCGAGGTCCTCGTCGCCGGCGAACGCGCTGTTGTCCTGGTTGCCGACGTAGTCGTGGAAGTGGTGGGCGCCGTTGGACACACCGGGGGCGACGATGACGTTGTCGGAGTTGAACACACCGTTGGCGTTCACACCGCAGGCGGTGCTGAACGAGCCGGTGGAGCCGTTCTGCTGCCCGCTCCGGTTCCCGGCGTTCGGCTGGACGGACCTGATGTCGGCGTAGTCCGCGGCCACCGGCCCGTTGCCGGCCTGACCGCCGTTGCCCTGCTGGCCCTGGCCGCCCTGCTGGTCGCCCTGGTCCTGGCCGTCGCCGCCGTCGTCCTGACCGCCGCCGTTCTGCTCGCCACCGTCCTGGCCGGCGTTCTGGTTCTCGGCGGGGCGCAGTTGGCAGGCGGCCAGGGAGTCGAGTCCGTCGGGCCGGTCCCCGACGCGGTCGATGGCGATCGCGATCCGCTCGATCGTCGCGGCCCGCTTCTCCTTCAGCGGGTTCATGATCGCGTTGTCGGCGAACCCGCCGTCCTGCTGCTGGGCCTGCGCGGAGTTCTGCAACCGCTGGTAGGCCTCGGCTGTCTGCTGGTCCAGGGCGGCGAGTTCCTTGTCGACCTCGGCCCGTGCTCCTTCGGGCACCTCCGTCAGTCCGTCGCCGACGTCCGGGCAGTCGATCGTGCCGGCAGCGGAGTTGACCTGCTGGACGGAGTCGTCCGTCGGGTCGCCCTCGGTGGCCGACGCGTAGACGTTGACGACCACGAGCCCGCCTCCGCCCAAGATCAGCGCGATCGCGGCGGAGGTCGCGCGCCGTGCTCCTGATGGGCGTCTGCGCCTGGTGGTACGTCCCACGGATAGCTCCTACAACGTCGTGGTCGGATCCGGGCAGGGAAAACCCCAGCCAAATACGGAGCCGGACCGCCGTGCGTTCAAACGTCTCGTGAATTCACAGGAACCCGACAGGAAGCGGCACGTCCCAGGTGGTCACAGCGGTGGAGAACGCCTTGTGCACCGTGCTGCCGGCGCCATGGACCGTGACAGCGCGTGACCCCCTCTCGCCTCCGGGCGCGGGGCAGTGTAGACATGGGCACATGGTCCGTCTCCTGGGTCGATCTCGCTCTCAATCGACCCGCCGCCCAAAGGGTCGGCCCGCGCAGGGCCGGGACGACCGCGCCCGGCGGGTGCCGCACGGATCCGACGGCGGCGCAAGTCGGGAGCCGGAAGCCGGACAGGGCCCGCTCGCGGGGCTACGGTCGACGCTGGGCGGGCGCAGTGTCGCCGGGCAGGTGTTCCTGCTGCAGGTCGTGATCGTGCTGGTGCTGGTCGTGTCGGCCGTGGTCGCGCTGGTCCTGCAGGTACGGCACGACAGCAGCGAGGAAGCGCACAACCGTTCGCTCGCCGTGGCGGAGACGTTCGCCAACGCGCCGGGCACCCGGGAGGCACTGAGCAGCGACGATCCGACGGCGGTGCTCCAGCCGAGGGCCGAGGCCGCCCGGATCCAGTCCAAGGTCGATTTCATCGTCGTGATGAACACCGACGGGATCCGCTACACCCATCCGAAGACGGACCGCATCGGCAAGCAGTTCGTCGGCACCCTCGGACCCGCGCTCAAGGGCGAGTCCTTCACCGAGGAGGTCAACGGCACCCTCGGCCCGCTCGTCCAGGCCGTGGTACCGATCAAGGATCCGGACGGCAAGGTCGTGGGCCTGGTCTCGGCCGGGATCACCACGGAGAACGTGGGCGGGGTCGCGGACCAGCAGCTGCCCCTCGTGCTGGCCGCCGCCGCGGCGGCCCTCGCCCTGGCCACGGCGGGCACGGCGCTCGTCAGCAAGCGGCTCCTGCGCCAGACCCATGGCCTCGGTCCGTCCGAGATGACCCGCATGTACGAGCACCACGACGCGGTGCTGCACGCCGTGCGGGAGGGCGTGATCATCGTCGGGGGCGGGGGCCGGCTGCTGCTCGCCAACGACGAGGCGCACCGTCTGCTCGATCTGCCCGCAGACGCCGAGGGGCAGGACGTCCACGCCCTGGGCCTGGAATCACACATGGCCGACCTGCTGACCTCGGGGCGCGTCGCCAACGACGAGGTGCACCTGGTGGGCGACCGGCTGCTCGCGGTCAACCAGCGGGCCACCGATCTGCAGGGGGAGCCGTCCGGCAGCGTCGCCACGCTCCGCGACTCCACCGAGCTGCGCGCCCTGTCCGGCCGCGCGGAGTCCGCCCGGGAGCGCCTGAGGCTGCTCTACGACGCCGGAGTGGGCGTCGGCACCGGCCTGGACGTCACCCGCACCGCCGAGGAGCTGGCGGAGGTGGCCGTCCCCCGGTTCGCGGACTTCGTCACCGTGGACCTGGCCCCCGCGGCGCTGAGCGGCGACGAACCCGATACGGTCACCACCCTGCGCCGTACGGCGTGCAGCGGGATCCGCAAGGACGCGCCGCTGTACAAGGTGGGCGAGCGGATCGACCTCGTCCCCTCCTCGCCGCAGGCCCGCAGCATCGACAGCGGCAGTTCGACCCTCGTGGCCGACCTCAGCGGGGCATCCGGCTGGCAGGCGCAGGATGTCGAACGGTCCGCGCAGGTCGTCGAGTACGGCATCCACTCGCTGATCACCGTGCCGTTGCGCGTGGGACAGCTGGTGATGGGTGTCGCCAACTTCTGGCGCTCGGAGAAGCCCGAGCCGTTCGACCAGGAGGAGCTGGCCCTCGCCGAGGAACTCGTCGCCCGCGCGGCGGTCTCCATCGACAACGCGCGCCGCTACACACGCGAGCACACGATGGCCGAGACCCTGCAGCGCAGCCTGCTGCCGCGCAACCTTCCCGAACAGAGCGCCCTGGACATCGCCTACCGCTATCTGCCCGCGCAGGCCGGGGTGGGCGGGGACTGGTTCGACGTACTGCCCCTGTCCGGCACCCGGGTCGCGGTCGTCGTGGGCGATGTCGTGGGCCACGGGCTGCACGCCGCGGCCACGATGGGGCGGCTGCGTACCGCGGTCCACAACTTCACCGCGCTGGACCTGCCGCCGGACGAGATCCTCGGGCTGCTCGACGAGATGGTCAGCCGTATCGACCAGGACGAGGCGGCCCTGGACGGCACCGCCCCGATCACCGGGGCGACCTGCCTGTACGCGATCTACGACCCGGTCTCGCGGCGCTGCGACGTCGCCCGGGCCGGTCATCCGCCGCTGGCGGTGGCCCGCCCCGACGGCACGGTCGAGTTCCCCGAGGTACCGGCCGGTCCACCGCTCGGTCTGGGCGGACTGCCCTTCGAGACGGCCGAGCTGGAACTCGACGAGGGCACCCGGCTCGTGCTGTACACCGACGGCCTCGTCGAGCACCGGGAGCGGGACATCGACGACGGTCTCGAACTACTGCGCACCGCGCTGACCGGGGCCGACACCTCACCGCAGGGCACCTGTGAGGCCGTGCTCGACGCGCTGCCGCCGAGCCGGGCGAGTGACGACATCGCGCTGATCGTCGCCCGCACCCGCGCGCTGGACAGCGACCGTGTCATCGAGTGGGAGGTGCCCGGCGACCCGGCGGCGGTCCGCCGGGCGCGCGCCGACGCCACCCGGCAACTGACCGAATGGGGCCTGGAGGAGCTGGAGTTCACGACCGAGCTGATCCTCAGCGAGCTGGTCACCAACGCCATCCGGTACGGCGGCGGCCCCATCCGGGTCCGCCTCATCCACGACCGCCAGCTGATCTGCGAGGTCACCGACAGCAGTCACACCTCGCCCCATCTGCGGTACGCCGCCACGACCGACGAGGGCGGCCGCGGCCTCTACCTCATCGCCCAGCTCACCCAGCGCTGGGGCACCCGCTACTCCCCCACGGGCAAGACCATCTGGACCGAACAGGCGCTGCCCTGACGGTCGTCGAGAGGCCCTGTTCCGAGAGACACGGCCCCCAACACGCAAGGAGAGACCGGAACATGCGTATCGGACTGCTCGGAACAGGACCGTGGGCCGAGATGACCTACGCCCCCGCACTGAGCGCGCACCAGGAGCTGGACTTCGTGGGGGTGTGGGGCAGGCGGCCGGAGGCGGCCAAGGAACTCGCCGCCCGGCACGGCGGACTGCCCGTGTACGAGGACGTCGATGCCCTGTTCGCCGACGTGGACGCGGTGGCTGTGGCGCTGCCGCCCTCCGTCCAGGCACCGCTCGCGGTGCGTGCGGCCCGGGCCGGCTGCCATCTGCTGCTGGACAAACCGCTGTCGACGGACGTCGAGCAGGGGCGGGCCGTCGTCGCGGCGGTCGAGGAGGCCGGAGTGGCGTCGGTCGTCTTCTTCACCGGCCGTTTCCAGACCGCGATCGACGCGTGGATCACCGAACATGCCGCCGACCGGGGCTGGTTCACCGCCCGTGCGGAGTGGTTCGGATCGCTGTTCGACGAGGAGAGCGACAGCCCCTTCGCGGCCTCGCCGTGGCGGCGGGAGAAGGGCGGCCTGTGGGATGTGGGTCCGCACGCCCTGTCCGTCCTGCTGCCGGTCCTCGGGGACGTGGAGAAGGTGGCCGCCGCCGTGCGCGGGCCCAAGGACACCGTCCATCTCATTCTCCTGCACACCGGCGGGGCGTCCAGCACGGTCACCCTCAGCCTCACCGCCCCGCCCGCGGCCTCCGGCGCCACGGTCGAGCTGCGCGGCCGGGCCGGGACGACCGTACTGCCCACGTCCGACGAAGGTCCCGTTCCGGCTCTCGTACGGGCGGGGGACGCGCTGCTGGCGGCCGCCCGTAGTGGCCGTCCGCATCCGTGCGACGCCGCCTTCGCTCTGCGGGTGACGGAACTACTGGTGGCCGCGGAAGGGCAGTTGACCGGCTGACAGGCACGGGACGCGCACTCGCGTTCGAGTTTATGTTCGACTGATACCGGACATCGACCGATGGCGGGCGTGCCTTCGCCTCGCGCGTTTCGCGAGCGCGAGGAGGTGCCCGTGAGTGCGACGGACGGGAGCGCCGCCGAGAACCTGCGGCGCAGGGTGGCGGCCGGGAAGAAGGATCAGGACGCGCGGACGGTCATGCGGCTGCGCATGGGGGTCGGGGTCATCGGTGTCGCGCTGCCCCTGGCGCTGCCGGCCGGCAACTGGATCGCGGCGCGGCTCGACGGCAGGACCGGGGAGGACGTCTGGCCCGGTTCCATGAGCGGCTCGTACTACACGAGCACCCGTGACATCTTCGTCGGCGGGCTGTGCGCCCTCGGGATCTTCCTGGTCGTGTACCGCTTCAACAGGTTCCACGACGTCCTGGGCACCGTCGCCGGACTCTTCGCCCTCGGCGTCGCCCTCTTCCCCACCGCGCCGGGATCCGGGAGCGACGCGGGCCAGCAGACGGTCTCCGTGTTCCACCAGGTCTTCGCCATCGCCCTGTTGACGGCGATGGCGGCCTTCTGCCTCTTCATGTACGGGGCGCCGGGCATCAAGGAACGGTCCTATGTGCGGCGTCCCTACCTCGTGGCCGGTGTACTGATCCTCGTCTTCATGGCGCTCGCCGCCGCGGCGGCGGTCACCAAGGTGGGCGACCACTGGCTGATCACGCCCCTGTACCTGTGCGAGTGGCTCTCCGTCTGGTCCTTCGGCTTCGCCTGGACGGGCGCGGCCCTGTCCCTCGCCGCGGACATCGACCGCCTGCCCCGGACCCGCGCGGTCGTCGGCGCCGTACTCGCGTGGCTCCGTGCGCTCGGCGGCCTCCTCGGCCGGGGGCGGGCACGGTCGCGCACGGCGATGTGACCACGCCCGGCCGGTCCGCATTCGGTGGCGGGGTCAGGGGCGGGTGCCGGTGAGGAAGCGGTCGAGGGTGGCGGTCAGCTCCGCCGGTTTCTCCACGGGGAGTTCATGACCGGCGTCCAGGATGCGCACTTCGGCGTCCTGGCAGGCCTTGGCCATGCGGAGCATCTGGGAGACGGGGAGCTGGATGTCGTGGTAGCCGTGGACGAGGAGGGTGGGGGTGCTGATCTCGCCGAGGCGGTCGAGGACGTCGAAGGCGCGCATGGCGCCGTACAGGGTCATGACGACCTCGCGCGGGGTGGCCGCGGAGGCGCGGATGTATGCGCGGATCTCCTCGCGGGGGTAGCCGGGGGCGAAGGCCCGCTGGATGTTGGCGGCCACGAACAGCTTGTAGGGGACGCGGGAGGAGGCCGCCATCAGCAGCCCACGGCCGCGGCTGTAGGTCATACGGCCGATGGAGTTGACCAGCACCAGGCGCTCCACCCGCTCGGGGTGGGCGAGGGTGATGGTCTGGGAGATCATGCCGCCCATGGAGTGGCCGACGAGGACGAACCGCTCGACCTCCAGGTGATCGAGGAGGGCGAGCACGTCTCTCGCCAGCTCCTCGATCGTGCGCACTCCTGCGCCGCGGCTCTCGCCGTGCCCACGCAGGTCGAGCCGGATCACGCGCCGCTTCCCGGCGAAGTGCGCCACCTGGTGGTCCCAGCGGTGCCGGTTCGCGGTCCAGCCGTGGACGAACACGAGGGGCACGCCGTCGCCGTCGCGGGGGCCCTCGTCGTCGTACGTCAGCGCGGCGCCGTCGACTTCGAGCTGCGGCATGGGGCCTCCTGCGGTGCGGTCCGGTCCGGTTCCATCCGGTTACTGACCGGTACGGTATCCGGCGGTCCGGCCCCGCGTCACTGTCGTGCGCCGACGTATATGAGGAGCGGCGCTCGCGGCCGCCGTACCGGCGGGTCAACTGCCGTGGCGGCCGACGGTCACGGGGGCCGACGATGGTGGGGTTTGACGGTCCTTGCGGCCGACGGTCGGCAGCCGCGTCGGCGCCTGCTCATGTGGTCATGTCCGAGGGGCGGTCCCGGAAATCGCGCGCGGCTCCCGCACCACCCTGTTAACTTCCCCCGGTGTTCTCCCTCCAGCAACCCCCGTTCTTCACACGGCTGCGCGACGCGCGGCGCGTGCTCATAGCCGGTGCCGGTGGCGGTTTCGACGTCTACGCCGGCCTGCCGCTGGCCCTCTCCCTACGGTCGGCGGGCAAGGAGGTCCATCTCGCGAACCTGTCCTTCGCCGATCTGTACGGCCTGAGCCAGGACGTGTGGCTGGAGCCTGACGTCGCTGCCATCGGCCCGGACACCACGTTCCGCGGCGACTACTTCCCCGAGCGTGCCCTGGCCCAGTGGCTGGCCCTGCACCGGCTGCCCAGCACGGTGTACGCGTTGTCCCGTACGGGTGTGGCCCCCCTGCGGGCCGCCTATCGCGCGCTCATCGAGCATCTGGGCGGGGTGGACGCCGTCGTCCTGGTGGACGGCGGCACCGACATCCTGATGCGCGGTGACGAGCACGGGCTCGGGACGCCGGAGGAGGACATGGCGAGTCTGGGCGCCGTAGCCGGTCTCGACGAGGTCCCGGAGCGGCTGGTGGCCTGCCTGGGCTTCGGCGTGGACTCCTACCACGGGGTCAACCACTCGCTGGTCCTGGAGAACCTGGCCGCGCTGGAGCGCGACGGCGCCTACCTCGGCGCGTTCTCACTGCCCCGCGACAGCCGTGAGGGCGCCCTCTACCTGGACGCGGTGGCCCACGCGCAACAGTGCACACCGACCCACCCGAGCATCGTCAACGGCTCCGTCGCGGCCGCCGTGCGCGGCGAGTTCGGCGACGTCCGCTTCACCGACCGGACCCGGAACAGCGAACTGTTCATCAACCCGCTGATGGCGCTGTACTTCTGCGTGGACGCGGTGGGACTCGCCCGCCGCAATCTCTACCTCGACCGGCTGGAGAAGACCGAACTCACCCGGCAGATCAGCTCGGCCGTCGAGGAGTTCCGGGACGAGCTGCCCCGGCAGCGCCAGCCGCGCGTCTTCCCGCACTGACCACGCCGACCGACCATGCCGCTGACCATGCCGCTGACCATGCGGAGCGGAGGACAGGACGGATGACAGACTGACGCCATGGAAGAACGCGCATTCGGTAGGTCGGATCAGCACGCATCCGTCGTCGGTCTCGGCACGTGGCAGCTGGGCGCCGACTGGGGGGACGTCGACGACAAGGAAGCCCTGGCGGTGCTGGAGGCGGCGGCCGAGGCAGGAGTGACCTTCTTCGACACCGCCGACGTCTACGGCGACGGGCGCAGCGAGCAGACCATCGCCACGTTCCTGCGGAGCAGGCCCGACCTCCATGTGTTCATCGCGACGAAGATGGGCCGCCGTGCGGACCAGATCCCCGAGAACTACGTCCTCGACAACTTCCGGGCCTGGAACGACCGGTCCCGCCGCAACCTCGGTGTGGACCGTCTCGACCTGGTCCAGCTGCACTGCCCGCCCACGCCCGTCTACTCCTCGGACGAGGTGTTCGACGCCCTGGACACCCTCGTCGAGGAGGAGCGCGTCGCCGCGTACGGCGTCAGCGTGGAGACCTGCGCCGAGGCGCTGACGGCGATCGCCCGGCCGAACGTGGCGAGCGTGCAGATCATCCTCAACCCGTTCCGTATGAAGCCGCTCCTCGACGTCCTCCCGGCGGCCGAGAAGGCGGGGGTGGCGATCATCGCGCGTGTTCCGCTGGCCTCGGGGCTGCTGTCCGGCAAGTACACGAAGGACACGGTCTTCGCGGAGAACGACCACCGCACGTACAACCGGCACGGCGAGTCCTTCGACCAGGGCGAGACCTTCTCCGGCGTCGACTACGGCACGGGCGTCGAGGCGGCCGTCGAGTTCGCCGCGCTGGCTCCCGACGGTTACACCCCGGCCCAGCTGGCGCTGCGCTGGATCATCCAACTGCCGGGTGTCACCACGGTCATCCCGGGTGCCCGCACCCCGGACCAGGCCCGCGCCAACGCGGCCGCCGCCGCGCTGCCGGCACTCTCCGACCAGACGCTCACGGCGATCCGGGACCTGTACGACCGGCGCGTCAAGGAGCAGGTGGAGGAGCGCTGGTAGGGCGGTCGGGCGCGCCATGCCGTCGCGCGGGAAGCGGCCGGTGGGCCGTTTCCCGCGCGTGGCTTCCGTGGCACGGCGGGCGGGTCAGATGCGGCCGCCCGTGAGCCGGGTGAGCGGGCCCTGGGCGGGGCGTCCTGAGCGGCGGCCGACCGCGTAGGAGGCGGCGGTCAGGGCCGTCAGGCCCGCGCCGACACCGGCGGCGACGAGCTTGCGGTGGGCGATGACGGTCATGGCCGTCCTGGCTGTGGCGGCCACCTGGCCGGATGCCTGGACGACCGCCTGGCGGCCCGCCTCGACACCCTTCACCGCGCTGTGCACGGCGGCACTCGTACTGTCGGCCGCGCGCTTGGTCGCGTCGGCAGCGTGTCCGGCACCGGCCTTGGTGGACGACGCCGCGTCGTCCATCGTGATCGCGGCCGTCTTCGCGCCCTTGGTGGCCGGTGCCGTCGCCCTGGCGGTGGTCCGGCGGGCCTTGGCCGCGGCCGTCTCGGCGGACGCCGAGTTCTCGTTCGGGTCCTTGTTCGGGTCCTTGTTCGATCGATTCATGGAGACCGCGTTGCCGTTCATCGCCCCGGCAAACACATCGCGTCGACGTCCTTGTCCGGCGCCGGTCCCCGACCCTCCCCTGCCGTCCGTCCATTCCCTCGCATGGCATAAGATCGCCTTATGAGGTCATAGACCCGACCCGTGTACCTGGTAAGGGTTACCTTAGTTTAGGGTTGCCGTCGAGTCGCTTTCTTCCGCTCGAAGGGAACCTGAACATGCCCCGCCCTCTGCGGGTAGCCATTGTCGGAGCCGGACCCGCCGGGATCTACGCCGCCGACGCGCTGCTGAAGTCCCACGTCGCCACCGAGCCCGGTGTGTCCATCGACCTCTACGAGCGGATGCCCGCCCCGTTCGGACTGATCCGTTACGGCGTGGCCCCCGACCACCCCCGTATCAAGGGCATCATCACCGCCCTGCACCAGGTGCTCGACAAGCCGCAGATCCGACTCTTCGGCAACGTCGACTATCCGGCGGACATCAACCTGGACGATCTGCGCGCGTTCTACGACGCCGTGATCTTCTCCACGGGCGCCACGGCCGACCGCGCGCTCGACATCCCCGGCACCGACCTCGACGGCTCGTACGGCGCGGCCGACTTCGTCTCCTGGTACGACGGCCACCCCGACGTCCCGCGCACCTGGCCCCTGGAGGCCGAGAAGGTCGCCGTCCTCGGTGTCGGCAACGTCGCCCTCGACGTGGCCCGCGTCCTCGCCAAGACGGCCGACGAACTGCTGCCGACCGAGGTCCCCGCGAACGTCTACGAGGGGCTGAAGGCCAACAAGGCGCTGGAGGTCCACGTCTTCGGCCGCCGCGGCCCGGCGCAGGCGAAGTTCTCCCCCATGGAGCTGCGGGAACTGGACCACTCCCCCAACATCGAGGTCATCGTCGACCCCGAGGACATCGACTACGACGAGGGCTCCATCGCGACCCGGCGCGGCAACAAGCAGGCCGACATGGTCGCCAAGACCCTGGAGAACTGGGCGATCCGCGACACCGGCGACCGCCCGCACAAGCTGTTCCTGCACTTCTTCGAGTCGCCCACCGAGATACTCGGCGAGGACGGCAAGGTCGTCGGCCTGCGCACCGAGCGCACCGCCCTCGACGGCACCGGCAACGTCAAGGGCACCGGCGAGTTCAAGGACTGGGACGTCACCGGCGTCTACCGCGCGGTCGGCTACCTCTCGGACAAGCTGCCCAAGCTCCCCTGGGACGTCGAGACCGGCACCGTCCCGGACCAGGGCGGACGGGTCATCGAGGAGACCGGCGCGCACCTGCAGTCGACGTACGTCACCGGCTGGATCCGGCGCGGTCCGGTGGGCCTCATCGGGCACACCAAGGGCGACGCCAACGAGACCGTCGCCAACCTCCTGGACGACTTCGCGAACGGCCGGCTGCACGAGCCGTCCGCGCCCGCCCCGGAGGACGTCGACGCCTTCCTCGCGGAGCGGAACGTCCGCTTCACGACGTGGGAGGGCTGGTACAAGCTCGACGCCGCCGAGAAGGCGCTGGGTGAGCCGCAGGGCCGCGCGCGCGTGAAGATCGTCGAGCGTGAGGACATGCTGCGGGCCAGCGGCGCGTAGCGCTCGCGAAGAGCGTGGGGGACTGTGCGACCGTGGTTCGACTGCGGATGGTTCGTGGCTGGTCGCGCAGTTCCCCGCGCCCCTTCGTGGGGCCTGCGGCCCCGACAGCGGGCGCGCGCCCCCCGGAGGCATAAGCTCGACGGATGGCCAAGTACTTCGACGTTCATCCCGAAAACCCCCAGCCACGTGCCATCGGGCAGGTGGCCGACAGCATCCGTCAGGGTGGGCTCATCGCGTATCCGACGGACTCCTGCTTCGCGCTGGGGTGCCAGCTGGGCAGTCGTGACGGCATCGAGCGGATCCGTACGATCCGGCAGCTCGACGACCGTCATCACTTCACCCTGGTGTGCGAGAACTTCGCGCAGCTGGGACAGTTCGTGCACGTCGACAACGACGTGTTCCGCGCCGTGAAGGCGTCGACGCCCGGCAGTTACACCTTCATCCTCCCCGCGACCAGGGAGGTGCCCCGCAAGCTCCTCCACCCCAAGAAGAAGACCGTCGGTGTGCGCATCCCCGACCACCGCGTGGCCCAGGCCCTGCTGGCGGAGCTGGGCGAGCCGCTCGTCTCCAGCACCCTGCTGCTGCCCGACGAGGAGGAGCCGCTGACGCAGGGCTGGGAGATCAAGGAGCGCCTCGACTACCTGGTCGACGCGGTGGTGGACTCCGGGGACTGCGGCACGGAGCCGACGACCGTCATCGACTTCTCCAGCGGCGAGGCGGAGATCATCCGCAAGGGCGCGGGCGACACCTCCCGATTCGAGTGACCTCGGCGGGCAGCGCGGGTCGGGGCGCGGCTCAGGTCTGCCGCAGCGGCTCGTACGCCTCGGCGCTCAGCCCGAACGTCCAGGCCACCCCCTGGCGGGCCGTGGCCGTCGTGGGCGGCACCCGCAGCCAGTAGGTACGGCTCGTGCCGTCCGGCTCCGGCGTGGAGTTGACGACCTCCACCATCACCACGTCCTCGTCACCGGGCAGGGCTGTCCGCCACAGCACACCCGTCTCGTCGCGGTGCACCGGCTTCGCCCCGGACTCCTCCAGGTAGCGGTCGTAGCCGTAGTACTCGAGCATCACGCGGCGCAGCTCCGCGTTCTCCTCCCCGCGGATCTCCGCCGGGGTCAGCGCGTCCAGCCGGTCGAGGAACGCTCCGGGGACGGGCAGCCCGCGCCAGGCGTACAGAACGAATCCGTCGGTGTAAGCGACCGCGGGTCCGTCGCCGCGGTCCAGGCGGCCCGCCTCGTCGCGGTGCAGTTCCACGGGCCGCTCGGCGACGACCGCGACGTTCTCGTAGGGCCACCACCAGCCGGCCGTGCGGGCCACCTCGGCGAGTCCGTCGAGACCGGGGGCCCCGTCGAAGGCGGACAGCCAGGCCGCGTCGTGCTGGCCGAGGACGGCGTCCAGGAGGAGCAGGCGGATGCCGGTCTCCGCCTTGCGGTCGGCGGGGGCCAGGGCCTCGACGACGCCGGTACGGACGCGGTCGACGAGCGGCCGGGTCGTCTCCCAGAGGTCGGCGCCCGTCGCGCGCCAGTGGTCGCTCCAGCCGGTGGGGCCCAGCCGGGTGTGCAGCCGGGCCCGTTCGGCGGCGACCGGTCTGTTGCGGACGGCGTCACGGACGCTCGCCCCGGTCGCCGGCAGCGCCTCACCGTCCTTTGCCGATGCTCCCGACAGCAGGCGTACCGCCTCCAGGGGCGAGCGGGCCCACACGATCCGCTCGGGCTCCCGCAGCCCCGCCCGCCGGTAGGCGAGCCGTACGCCCGCCTCGGTCCGCGCCCGGTCGCCCGCGCCGGTGGCCGCCGCCACCGCCCGCCAACTCGCCTGTTCCGTCACGCCGTTCCTCCTGTGTCCCGATGCTTGTCACCTGCGGGCTGCCGCACACCACGGCCGCCGTCTCCCTCACGGGTTCAGTCGGCGACGATCCGCACCGACCCCGGTACGTACTCGCGCTGCCGTACGACCCGGTACCAGCCCTTGGGCAGGGAGATGGCCGCGTGCTCCTCGTGGACGACGCGGGCGCCCTCCGGCACGTGCAGCAGCATCGGCCCGAACACGCTCACCTCGCGGACGAGACGGCCGGGTCCGACCACGGCGTGGGCGTGACCGGTGACCTCGCCGAGGGCGAGGACGAGCCGGCCGCGCCCGTCGCGCGGTTCCGACACGGCGTCGAGCGCACTGCCGGGCACCGCGCTCTCCGCCAACGGCGCGATGAGGACGTCTCCTTGCCGGTACATGGGTCTCCCTTCCATCGGGCACTCGCCGTGCCACGAAAAAACCGTAGAGGCAGCCACTGACAATCGACCCGCGGACGGCTGTTCGTCGGGCCGCGCACGAGTGTTTGTCCACAGGACGGGGGTCCGCCGCACACGATGTCAGTCGGACTTGGTAGAACTCCCCTACCCGGCGGCGCTGTGCGCTCCGGGTGCGCAACGGGCGGACCGTGCACGGACTCGGCTGCCGCCCATGGACATGGAACGAAGGGGCGGGGCGCACATGACCATCGGGAGCCATCTGGAGGATTTCCACGGCCTGCCGGTCCACCGCTTCCCCACGTCGGTGAAGGGCCCGGAGGGCGCGGGGCACCTGCCCGCCCCCGAGTCGGTGGCCTGGAGCATCGCCGTGGACTCGTACGACAGCGAGGAGGAGTGGGAGGACGCGTTCGCGCGGTTCCTGGCC
This sequence comes from Streptomyces sp. NBC_01314, assembly GCF_041435215.1. Classification (NCBI taxonomy): domain Bacteria; kingdom Bacillati; phylum Actinomycetota; class Actinomycetes; order Kitasatosporales; family Streptomycetaceae; genus Streptomyces; species Streptomyces sp. NBC_01314. Next base: position 1,297,834 of record NZ_CP108394.1, read on the forward strand.
TCGGTCGACACCACGCAGGTGCGGGCGCTGGTCGTGGGGTCCTGGAGCGAGGCGTACGACAACGGCCCCGAGAAGATCGTCGAGGCCCTCGTCGCGGAGAAGGACCGGCTGCCCGCGCTGCGCGCGCTGTTCCTGGGCGACATGGTGGTGGAGGAGTGCGAGATCTCCTGGATCAACCAGGGCGATGTGGGCCCGCTGCTGAACGCCTTCCCCGAGCTGGAGGAGTTCGGGGTGCGCGGCGGCCAGGGGCTCGTCTTCCCGGCCGTGCGGCACGAGGGGCTGCGGACGCTGACGGTCGAGACCGGCGGCATGCCCGTCGAGGCCGTCCGGGGTGTGGCGGGCAGCGATCTGCCGGCTCTCGTCGAGCTGGACCTGTGGCTGGGCACGGCCGAGTACGGCGGCGACTCCGAGGTGGCGGACCTGGCGCCGATCCTCGCGGGCACCCGGCTGCCGGCCCTCAAGCATCTGGCGCTGCGCAACAGCGAGATGCAGGACGACATCTGCGCGGCCCTGGCCTCGGCCCCGGTGGTGGCCCGCCTGGACGTCCTCGACGTGTCGATGGGCGTCCTCACCGACGACGGCGCGACCGCGCTGCTCACGGGCCAGCCGCTCACCCACCTCACCACGCTGGACCTGCACCACAACTACCTCAGCACGGCGATACGCGACCGCCTCCGGGACTCCCTTGAGGCCGCCGGGGTCCAGGTCGACGTCGACGCCGACGACGCCGAGTCGGATGAGGAGGAGGACGGCACGGTCTGGCGGTTCGTCGCGGTGGGCGAGTGAGTACGTAGGCGCTCGCGAGCGAGACAAAGGGGGATGGTGTGTCCGGTTGGAGCGGTGTGGCGGGGGCGGGGCCCGGCCCGTACAGGTGGGTGGTCGTCGGCAACGGGGAGAACCGGCGGGTCGGGCTGTTCGTCGCGGCGGCGGAGGCGGCCGGTGTCGGCACGCCGCGTGTCGTCGAGTGGCGGGACGTGCTGCGCGACGGCGGTCACGAGTTCGCCGACGACGAGCTCGTACGGCTGGATTCGCCGGGCGAGAACGCCGAGGTGGACCGGCTGTTGCGGGGCGTGGACGATCCGACGCGGGTGGAGGGCTCGGCCACCTGGTACGCCCGTTTCCTGGCCGCGGTGGGGTCGTTGCGGGGCGGGCTGCGACTGGACGATCCGGCGGATCTGCCGGTGCTGTTCGACAAGCGGCTGTGCCACGCCCGGCTCGACGCGGCCGGGGTCCCGGTGCCGCCGTCGCCCACCTCGGGCGACGCGCGGCCGGTGCGCGGCTGGGACGACGTACGGGCGGCGATGCGGGAGCACGGCATGCCGCGCGTCTTCGTGAAGCCGGCCCACGGGTCCTCCGCGTCCGGGGTGCTGGCGATCGAGTCGTCGTCGAGCGGGCGGATCAGGGCCACCACCTCGGTGGAGGTGGCTTCCGACGGCCGGCTGCGCGCCCCGCTGCGGCTGCACAACTCGCTGCGCGTACGGCGCTACTCGGACGAGCGGGAGATCGCCGGCATCGTCGACGCCCTCGCGGCCGACGGGCTGCACATCGAGCGCTGGCTCCCGAAGGCGTCCGCGCACGGCAAGTCCGCCGACCTGCGGGTCCTGGTCGTGGCGGGCCGGGCCACGCACGCAGTCGTCCGCACCAGCCGTTTCCCGATGACCAATCTCCATCTCGGTGGGGTCCGGGGCGATCTGACGTCGGTCGTGGACGCGGCGGGCGACCGCTGGCGGCAGGCGCTCGACATCTGTGAGCGGGCCGCCGCCTGCTTCCCGGCCACCCTGTGCGTCGGAGTGGACCTGCTGCCGGCAATCGGCTGGCGGCGGTTCGCCGTGGGCGAGGTCAACGCGTTCGGCGATCTGCTGCCCCGCCTGACGGGGCTGCCGGGCGGCCCGGCGGAGGGCCTGGACACCTACGCGGCGCAGCTCGCGGCGGTGCGCGCCGCGCTGTCCCCGGCCCCCTCGCACCACCCCCAGGCAAGGAAAGACCATGCACCCTTCTGACACGACCGACAGGGCTGACACCGCAGGCCGGGCTGACCCGGCGGACACGGCTGACACCGCAGGCCCGGCGAACACGGCCCACCGGCCTTCCGAGGCAACGCGGACACCCGAGGCAGTACGGACACCCGACATGAACGAGGTGGTGGGCCGCGACGACCTGCTGCTGCTCACCCTCGACACCCTGCGGTACGACGTGGCCGTGGCGCTCGCGGCGGAGGGCCGGCTGCCGAACCTGGCCGCCCACCTGCCGGGCGGCACCTGGGAGAAGCGGCACGCGCCCGGCAGCTTCACCTACGCCTCGCACCAGGCGATGTTCGCCGGTTTCCTGCCGACCCCGGCGGCGCCCGGACCGCATCCGCGGCTCTTCGCGAGCCGGTTCGCCGGCAGCGAGACCACCGAGCGGCGCACCTTCGTCTTCGACAACCCCGACCTGGTGTCGGCGCTCGCCGAGCACGGCTATCGCACCGTGTGCGTCGGCGGTGTCGGCTTCTTCAACAAGCAGGGGGCACTCGGCAGCGTCCTGCCGGGCCTGTTCCAGGAGAGCCACTGGGAGCCCGAGTTCTCCGTGGCGTCGCCGACGTCCTTCGAGTCCCAGGTGGCCCGCGCCGAGCGGATCGTGACCGAACTGCCCGCCGAGGAGCGGCTGTTCCTGTTCCTCAACGCCTCGGCTCTGCACCAGCCCAACTGGTTCCATCTGCCGGGCGCCACCCGCGAGGCGGGCGACAGCCTGGTCACGCACGCGGCGGCCCTCGTCTACATCGACCGGCACATCGGGCGGCTCTTCGCCGCGATGAGTTCGCGGCGCCGCTGCTTCGCCGTCGTCTGCTCCGACCACGGGACGACATACGGCGAGGACGGCTACACCGGGCACCGTCTCGGCCACGAGGCCGTGTGGACCGTCCCCTACAGCCACTTCTTCCTGGAGCCGTCCGCATGACCCTCACCACGACCACCGCTGTCACCGCCGCCCCCGCACCGGCGCGGCCGTACCAGCACTACGTGTACGCCTACCCGCACAAGACGGCCTACCGGAAGCTGCCCGGCACCCCACGGCTCGCGGACCTGTGGGCCGGGGAGTCCCGGCAGGCGCTGTCGCTGTACGCGCACATACCGTTCTGCGAGGTGCGCTGCGGTTTCTGCAACCTCTTCACCCGGATCGGCGCGCCGGACGGGCTGACCGGCCGCTACCTCGACGCCCTCGAACGGCAGGCGATCGCGGTGCGGGAGGCGCTCGGGGACGCGGAGCCCGCGCGGTTCGCGAACGCCGCGTTCGGCGGCGGCACCCCCACCTATCTGGAGGCCGCCGAGCTGGAGCGGCTGTGCGACATCGCCGAGCGGCACCTGGGTGCGGACCTGCGGGCGATCCCACTGTCGGTGGAGGCCTCCCCCGCCACGGCGACGGCCGACCGGCTGGCCGTCCTCGCCGAGCGGGGCGCCACGCGGCTGAGCCTCGGCGTGCAGACCTTCGTGGCGGAGGAGGCGCGGGCGGCCGTACGCCCGCAGCGGCGCTCCGATGTGGAGGCGGCGCTGTCGCGTGTCCGCGACACGGGCATCCCGGTCCTCAACATCGACCTGATCTACGGCATCGACGGGCAGACGGCGGCCAGTTGGCGGCTGTCGCTGGACGCGGCCCTCGCCTGGCTGCCGGAGGAGATCTATCTGTATCCGCTGTACGTCCGCCCGTTGACGGGCCTCGGCCGCAACGCGGACCCGGCAGTAGCGGACCGTGACTGGGACGAGGCCCGGCTGCGGCGCTACCGCGAAGGCCGCGACCATCTGCTCGCGCACGGCTACGAGCAGGTCTCCATGCGGATGTTCCGCCGTACGGACGCGCCGCCGCAGGGCCCGGACGACTACGCCTGCCAGACCGACGGCATGATCGGCCTGGGCTGCGGCGCCCGTTCGTACACATCGAAGCTGCACTACTCCTTCGACTACGCGGTCGGCATGGGCCAGATCCGCACGATCATCGACGACTACACGGCCACCGAGGACTTCAGCAGGGCCGTGCACGGCCGTGCGGTCGACGAGGACGAGGCACGGCGCCGCCATCTGCTGCAGTCGCTGCTCCAGGCGCGGGGGCTGCCGGTGACGGAGTACCGGCAGCGGTTCGGGTCGGACCCGTACACGGACTTCCCGGTGGAACTGGACCTGCTGGTGGCGCGCGGCTGGCTGGCGGAGGCGGACGGCGGGCTGCTGAAACTCTCCGCCGAGGGGCTGGCCCACTCGGACGCCATCGGGCCCGGCTTCTTCTCCCCCGCCGTACGGGCGGCGATGGCCGGGTACGAGCTGAAGTGACGGCACCCATGGACCTGACGATCCTCTACCGCGGCCCTCTCGCCTCCTGCGACTACGACTGCCCCTACTGCCCGTTCGCCAAGCGCCGCGACTCGACGGCCCGACTGCGGGCCGACCGCGCGGCCCTGGAGCGGTTCACCGCCTGGGCACGGGAGCAGACCGGCGACCGGCTCTCGGTGCTCTTCACGCCGTGGGGCGAGGGGCTGGTGCGCTCCTGGTACCGGAAGGCCCTGATCGACCTCTCCCACGAGCCGCACATCGACCGGGTGGCGATCCAGACGAACCTCAGCTGCCGCACGGAGTGGCTGGAGCGGGCCGACCCGGACACCGTGGCCCTGTGGTGCACGTACCACCCGGGGGAGACCCCGTACGAGCGGTTCCTGGACAAGACCCGCAGGCTGGCCGGGGCGGGGATCCGCTTCAGCGTGGGGATCGTCGGACTGCCCGAGCATCTGGAGCACGCCCGCCGGCTGCGCGGGGAGCTGCCGGAGCAGGTGTATCTATGGGTGAACGCCGCCGAGGGGCACACCTACACCGACGAAGAGGCCGCGGTGTGGAGCGGGTTGGACCCCCTCTTCCCGTTCAGCCGCCATCCGCACCGCTCGGCGGGCCGCGCCTGCCGTACCGGCTCGACGGTCGTGTCGGTGGACGGCGAAGGAACGGTGCGGCGCTGCCACTTCGTCAAGGCCGAACTCGGCAACCTCTACGACGGTTCCTTCCGCACGGCACTCGCGCCCCGCCCGTGCCCGCTGTCCGTCTGCGACTGCCACATCGGGTACGTCCACCTCGAAACGCTGCCGCTGTACGACGTCTTCGCGGGCGGCGTCCTGGAACGCGTACCGACAATGGAGGCACGACAGGGAACAGGAACAGGAAAGCGAGTGAGTCCATGACCTCAGCGGTCAACAGCAGTGTGTGGATACGTCGTTACCGGCCCGCGCCCGAAGCGGCTGTCAGACTGGTGTGTCTGCCGCACGCGGGCGGCTCGGCGAGCTACTACCTCCCCATGGCGCAGGCCCTCGCGCCCGGGGCCGATGTGCTGGCCGCGCAGTATCCGGGGCGCCAGGACCGTTACGCCGAGCCGCCGTCGGAGAGCGTCCGGGAGCTGGCCGAGCGGATCGTCGAGGCCGTCGGCGGGGACGACCGTCCGCTCGCCCTCTTCGGGCACAGCATGGGCGCGGTGGTCGCCCACGAGATGGCGCTGAAGCTGGAGGCGGCGGGCCGGGCCCCGGTCCGGCTGTTCGTGTCGGGGCGGCGCGCCCCCTCCGCGCCCCGGGACGGCAGGCGACTGCACAGGGCGAGCGACGCCGAACTGATCGAGGCCGTACGCCGGCTCGACGGCACCGACGGCCAGGTCCTCGAGGACGAGGAGCTGCTGCAGCTCGTACTGCCGGCGCTGCGCGGTGACTACAAGGCCCTGGAGACGTACGAGCCGCGCCCCGGCGACCGGCTGACCTGCCCGGTCACCGTCCTCACCGGCGACGCCGACCCGGTGACCCCGGTGGCGGACGCGCGTGCCTGGGCGGACCACACCGGCGGGCCGACCGAGCTGTGTGTGTTCCCCGGCGGCCACTTCTACCTCAACGACCGGCCGGGGGAGGTCGTCGACGTCGTGCGTCGGCACCTCGGGCTGTAGCTCCCCGGGGGCATGCCGTCACACCCGCCAGCTGTACCGCCGCTCCGGTCGCCCGGCCACTCCGTAGCGCAGGGAGACGTCCGCGCTTCCGGTGCCGTGGAAGTACTCCAGGTAGCGGCGGGCGCTGACGCGGGAGATGCCGGTGAGGGTGGCACACTCGGTGGCCGAGAGCGTGCCGTCGGTGCCGCGCAGGGTGCCTTCGATCAGCTCGGCGGTCTCGACGCTCATGCCCTTGGGCAGAACGCCGGCCGCCGAGGCGGGTGCGGTGGCGCCGGCGAGGACGCGGTCGACGTCGGCCTGGCCGCGTACGACGGTGGTGAGCAGGCGGCCGCGCTGGGCGGCGTACCGCTGGAGCCGGGAACGCAGCTCCTCGAACTCGAAGGGTTTGAGGAGGTAGTCGACGACTCCGTGGCGGACCGCGCGGCGCACACTGTCGGCCTCCCGGGCGGCGCTGATGACCATGACGTCGCAGTCGTGTCCCGCGGTGCGCAGCCGAGGTATGACGTCGAGGCCGAATCCGTCGGGAAGGTAGAGGTCGAGCAGGACCAGGTCGGGGCGCAGTTCCTCGACGGCCGCGACCGCCTGTTCGCCGGTGCTGGCGACGCCGACGACGCGGAACGGCTCGACGCGTTCGACGAAGGTGCGGTGGACCCTGGCCACCATGAAGTCGTCGTCGACCACGAGCACGTCGATCGTGCCGGGCGGGCTGCTGCCGTTCATGGTGTCGCTCCTTCCGCCACCGCGTCGGCGAGGTGGCTGACGGTCATGCGGGCGGTGAACATGGCACCGTCGGGGGTGTTGGTCACCGAGATCTCACCGCCGTGGCGTTCGCAGACCAGGCGGGTGAGGGCCAGGCCGATGCCGCGTTCGCCTTCCCGCGCGGCCTTGGTGGTGAAGCCGTGGGAGAAGACCTCGCGGGCGAGTTCGGGGGCCACGCCGGGGCCGGAGTCGCGGACGACGATCTCCACGCTGGAGGCGTCCTGCCGCAGTTCCACCTCGACCCAGGCCTCGCGGCGGTCGGTGCCGCCCCAGCGCTCGGGGTCGTCGGGCGCGGTCGTGGTGGCGGCCGCGTCCACGGCGTTGTCGACGAGGTTGCCGACCACCGTCGCGACGTCGGCGGCGTCCTCGGGGGCGAGCCGGTCGAGTGCGGTGCCGTCCGAGATCCGCAGGGTGACCCGGCGTTCGGCGGCGAGGGCCGTCTTCGCCATGAGCAGGGCGGCGACGGCCGTGTCACGGACACGGCGGCTGAGGGTGACGTCGAGGGAGTGGCGGTGCCGGCTCAGGGCGCGGATGTAGTGGACGACCTCGTCCTGCTCGCCGATCTGGATGAGCCCGGAGATGGTGTGCAGCTGGTTGGCGAACTCGTGGGCCTGGGCGCGCAGCAGTTCGGAGGAGCTGCGGAAGGAGACGATCTCACGTTCGAGACGGGCCAGTTCGGTGCGGTCCCGCAGGGTGGTGACGGAGCCGAGGTGGCGGCCGTCCTTGGTGACGGTCATCCGGTTCATCACCAGGACGCGGCCCCGGCGTATGACGACCTCGTCGCGCTGGTGGGGCGACGCCTCTTCCTGCGCTCCGACCAGGACGTCCCGGAGCCGTCCCTCCACGCCGAGGTCGGTCAGGCTCTTGCCGACGCAGTCCTCGGGCAGGTCGAGCAGGCGGCGTCCCATCTCGTTGACGAGGGTGAGCCGGTGCTGGGGGTCCAGGGCGATCACGCCCTCGGCGATGCCGTAGAGCATGGCCTCGCGGTGTTCGGCGAGGCCGGCGATCTCCTGGGGCTCCAGGCCGAGAGTCTGCCGTTTGACGCGCCGGGCGAGCAGCCAGGAGCCGGCGAGGCCGAGGCCGCTGGCGATGCCGAGGTAGGCGAGGAGGTACGAGGAGGCGCCGCTCAGGCGCTGCCACACGGTCGGGGAGGCCTCTCCGATCATCACCGTGCCCAGGAGCCGGCCGAGGTTGTCGTTCGTCGTCGCGCCGAGCACGGGCACCTGGGCGACGAGTTCGCGGCTGCCGTCGAAGCTCAGTGAGCCGGACCAGCCGCGGCCCGCGACGGCGCCCCGGCCGGTGGGCATCGTGTCGCCGATCACGGTGGGGTCGGTGGAGCTGACGATCCGGCCGTCGGCGTCGGCGACGGTGACGGAGGTGACCCCCGACTGGGTCTGGGTGGAGTTCACCAGGGGAGCCAGCGCCTCGTGCGCGACGGGCTGGGCGAGCCGGTCGCGGACCAGGGGGTTCGCGGCGAGCTGCTCGGCGAGCGCCGTGACCCGGCGGCCCTCGACCCGGTTGAAGGTCGCCGCCGACTGCGTGAGCGAGACCGCCGCGACCGCCACCAGCACCACCACGACGATGGCGAGCTGGAGGACCAGCATCTCGCCTGCGAGGGTATGGCGACGGAACACCACGACGGACTCTTCTCTCGTGCCGACGCCGTCTTGGGCGTCTCGCTCGTCTCTCGTGCCGACGCCGTCCCGGGCGTCTCCCGGGCGTCTCTCGTGCCGACGCCACGTCGGGCGTCCCGCGGCTCGGGCGCCGCCTTGTGCGGTGGGTCGCACAATCATGGCGCCCGCGTGCGGTCCGGGAAAGAGAGGTGTGCGGGCCGTGCTCATACAGTGACAGGGGCCGTGACCACTACGACCACAACCTCCGTTGCTTCCGCAAGGGAGTCGGGCCCGCCCCACGCGGGCACGATGTGGCCCAGGTCACTTTCGCCCTGGACCCAACCGACAGGTGGTGTCATTCGTGCGGCTGCGCACCCCTCTCGCCCTGCTCGGGGCGGCCGTGCTCGTGCTCGTGGGGCCGCCGCTGCTGACGACCGGCGGCGGCAGCGAGACCGGCACCCAGATCCCGGGCCTGCGCTTCATGGTGCCGAACACGCCCGGCGGCGGCTACGACATCACGGCCCGGACGGCCGCGAAGAACGCCGAGGACGCCGGGCTCACCCACAACATCGAGGTGTTCAACCTGCCCGGCGCCGGCGGCACGGTCGGCCTGAGCCGGCTGGTGAGCGAGCACGGCAACGGCAAGCTCGCGATGTCGATGGGTCTCGGCGTCGTGGGCGCCGTCCGCTCCAACAACGCGCCCAAGACCCTCGCCGACACCACGCCGATCGCCCGCCTCACCGAGGAGCAGGACGTCGTGGTGGTCGCCAAGGACTCGCCGTACAAGACGATCGACGAGCTGGTCGGGGCGTGGAAGGAGGACCCCGGGAAGCTGCCGGTGGGCGGCGGGTCGGCGCCGGGCGGCCCCGACCATCTGGCGCCGATGCTGATGGCGCAGGCCGCCGGGATCGCGCCGAAGGACGTCAACTACATCCCCTTCGACGGCGGCGGTGAGCTGCTCGCCTCGATCCTCGGCGACAAGGTCGCCTTCGGGGTGTCCGGGGTGGGCGAGTACCTGGACCAGATCAGGGCGGGCGAGCTGCGGCTGCTCGCGGTGACGGGCCCGAAGCGGGTGGCCGGGCTGGATGCGCCGACCCTCCGGGAGGCGGGCTACGACGTGAACTTCACCAACTGGCGGGGCATCGTCGCCCCGCCCGGCCTCACCGAGGCCCAGCGCGACAAGCTCACCCGGCTGATCGAGGAGCTGCACCGCTCGCCGGAGTGGCAGCAGTCGATGAAGCAGAACGGCTGGGACGACGCCTTCCTGACCGGCGACGAGTTCGGCGCGTTCCTGGACGCCCAGGACAAGCGCGTGGTGTCGGTGCTGAAGGAGCTGGGACTGCGATGACGGACATGGAGACCACGGGCACTCCCCCGGCGCCCGCGGCCGAGCGCCGCTCCTGGCTTCGCGACCACTCCGAGCTGGGCGTGTGCGTCCTGCTGCTGGCCCTCGGCATCCTGGTCCTGACCGACGCGCTCACCATGGACGTCGACATCGCGCAGCGCGGTCCCGTCGGCCCGAAGACCGTGCCGATCGTGGTCGGCGCCGGGCTGCTGCTGATCGCCGCCCTGCTCGCCGTGGACGTGCTGCGCGGCGGGACAGGGGTGCCGCGCGAAGCGCGTCTTGCCGGGGTGGTGGTCGGGCGACGGGCGGGACAGGCCGAGACCGGCGAGGACATCGACCTGTCCGAGCCCGCCGACTGGCGCACGGTGCTGCTGCTCGCCGGGGTGTTCCTCGGCGCGGCCGTCCTCATCGAACCGCTCGGCTTCCCCATGGCCGGCGCCCTGCTGTTCTGGGGCGCGGCCTACGCCCTCGGCAGCCGGCGCCTCGACCGCGATCCGTTGATCGCGGCCGTCATCTCCCTGGTCACGTACGCCGTGTTCGACAACCTGCTCGGGGTGCCGCTGCCGGGCGGCCCGCTGATGGGAGTGCTGTGACATGGACGCCCTCAGTTCACTCCTCGACGGTTTCGGCACGGCACTGACGCCGATCAACATCCTGTGGGCCGCGATAGGTGTCCTGCTGGGCACCGCCATCGGCGTGCTGCCCGGCATCGGCCCCGCCATGGCGGTCGCGCTGCTGCTGCCGGTGACCTACGGGCTGAACCCGGTCGGCGCGTTCATCATGTTCGCGGGCATCTACTACGGCGCGATGTTCGGCGGTTCCACCACCTCGATCCTCCTCAACACCCCGGGGGAGAGCGCGGCCGTGGTGGCGGCCATGGAGGGCAACCCGATGGCCAGGTCGGGGCGTGGCGCGCAGGCGCTGGCGGCCGCCGCCATCGGGCACTTCGCGGGCGGCATGGTCGGCACGATCCTGCTGGTGGCGCTCGCGCCGGCGGTCGCCGAACTGGCGGTGGACATCGGCGCGCCCGACTACTTCGCGATCATGGTGCTGGCGTTCATCGCCGTGACGTCCGTGCTGGGCTCGTCCCGGATCCGGGGGCTCGCCTCCCTGCTGATCGGTCTGACGATCGGCCTGGTGGGCCTGGACCAGATGACCGGCCAGCAGCGCCTGACCTTCGGTTCCCTCCAGCTCGCCGACGGCATCGACGTGGTGATCGTCGCGGTCGGTCTCTTCGCCATCGGCGAGGCGCTGTGGGTCGCCGCCCATCTGCGGCGCAGTCCGCCCGAACCGATCCCGGTGGGCCGGCCGTGGCTCGCCCGCTCGGATGTGCGGCGGAGCTGGAAGTCATGGGTGCGCGGCCCGTTCGTCGGCTTCCCGTTCGGCGCGATCCCGGCGGGCGGCGCCGAGATCCCCACCTTCCTGTCGTACGTCACCGAGAAGCGGCTGTCGAAGCACCAGGACGAGTGGGGCAAGGGCGCCATCGAGGGGGTGGCGGGCCCGGAGTCGGCGGCCTCGGCCTCGGCGGCGGGCACCCTCGTCGCCATGCTGACCCTCGGCCTGCCCACGACGGCGGTCGCGGCGGTCATGCTGGCCGCGTTCCAGCAGTACGGCATCCAGCCGGGCCCTCTGCTCTTCGAACGTGAGCCCGATCTGGTGTGGGGTCTGATCGCCTCCCTCTTCGTCGGCATGGTGCTGCTGCTCGCGCTCAACCTGCCGCTGGCCCCGCTGTGGGCGAAGCTGCTGCGGATCCCGCGCCCGTATCTCTACGCGGGCATCCTCTTCTTCGCGGCGGTCGGCGCGTACGCGGTCGGCGGCGAGGTGATCGACCTGGTGATCCTGCTGGTCATCGGCCTGATCGGGTTCGGTATGCGCCGCTACGGCCTGCCGGTGCTGCCCGCCGTCATCGCCGTCATCCTCGGGCCCAACGCCGAGCAGCAGCTGCGGCGTGCCCTGCAGATCAGCGACGGCAGCGTCAGCGGCCTGGTGAACACGCCGTTCTCGGTGACGGTGTACGCGATCATCGCCGTGCTGCTGGCGTGGCCGCTGCTCAAGCGGCTGGTCACCCGCGCCCGCGACCGCACTCCCGCCGGGACCCGGTGACGGCCCGAGCCCCGGTGAGCCGCGACCCGGTGGGTCGCGGCGTGTCGCTCAGCCCGCCGCGCCCCGCTCCGCCTCCTCGTGCAGGAAGGCGCTGATCTGCCCGGCGATACCCTCCCGGCCCGTGGCGGCCGCCGGGTCGAGGAGCTCCTCGTCGACACCGATGCCGCCGGACCACAGATACCGCTCGGCCCACTCCTCGTCGACGCGCAGCTGGACCTGGATGTCGAACTGGGTGAGGTGGGCCTCGGCGGCGGCCGCGTACAGGACGGAGGTGGCGCGACGCAGGGGGTAGAGGTCGAAGCCCTCGATGAACCGGGAGTTGCGCCAGTCGAGGAAGGCGCTCTCGCCGTCGGGTCCGGTGCGGATGTCGAGCTGACCGTCCTCCAGGTGGAGGCCGACGTGTTCGGCACCGCGGTTCTCCACGGTCACCCGGAACCGGAAGTACGTCAGGCCCTCGGCGGCGTCGTCGCGACCCCGTGGCGGTTCCGCGCACTCCACGCCGTGGACACGCACGCGCAGGCCGGCCAGATCGTCGTCGTACTCCTGCCAGTCCCCGATCACATTGGGCTCGCGCACCGTCCACCTCTCCACATCGGCGGGACACCTCCCGCGTTCGCGCGCACCACAGTGCCACACCGTTCAGAGGTCCGGGTTCGGGACATCACCGCCGGTCAGACGTGATCAAGCCGTGTGCAGCGACGATTCCCGGGAGGGCCCCGCGACGGGGCTCCGGCACGTGCCGCACATCACGTTCACAGCCCACTGTGCGGATATGCGGCGGCCGACTTGCCGATTCCCCGCGCGGGTGTCGGCGCCGTACGCTACGTTCGATCACCGCCGGTTGGCGCACCGCTCGGCGAGGTCGCGTGCAGGGAAGGTTCTGAGCGTCGCATGGCCAACTTCGGTATTGCTCGACCGACAGGCCCGGTCATGACCGGAGGGCTGGCCGATCCGCTGTTCGACACGGCGCACCTTGATCCCGCTCTGCCGCAGATCGCACGCCGCGACACCAGTTCCCCGGGCACCTGGACACGGGTGAGCGCGGCCGAGACGCGGGACGAAGTGGTCGAGCTGGCCAAGGGGTTGATCGCGTCCGGGATCCGGCCGGGCAACCGGGTCGCGGTGATGGCACGAACCCGCTACGAGTGGACGGTCCTCGCCGTCGCACTGTGGGCCGTGGGCGCCGAGATCGTGCCGATCTGTCCGACGTCGTCGCGCGACCAGATCGAGTGGATCCTGCGGGACGCGGCCTGTGTGGGCGTGGTCGTCGAGGACGAGATGGGCGTGATGACGGTCGGCTCGGTGTGTGCCAAGCTCCCGCTGCTGCGGCACGTCTGGCAGTTGGACACCGAGTCCCTGCCTCAACTCGTCGAGACGGGCCGGGACGTCCCGGACGCGACGGTGAACTCGCTGCGCCGCATCGTCATGCCGGACTCCACCGCGGTGATCGCGTACACGTCCGGGACGACCGGCCGTCCCCGGGGCTGCGCGCTCTCCCACCGCAGTCTGGCGAGCCCCTGCGACGTCCTGCTCGACGGGTGGCGGCAGACCGCCGCCGCACCGGGTGAACAGCCGGCGATCCTCGCGTTCCTGCCGTTCTCGCACGTCTACGGCCTGATGATCCAGGGGATGTGTCTGCGGGGCGGGCTGCTCCTCGCGCACGAGCCGGAGTCGACCGAGGAGGCGCTGTCCGCCGCGCTGCGGTCGTTCCGGCCGACCTTCCTCTTCGGTGTCCCCTATCTCTTCGAGAAGATCTACAAGAACTTCCTGCTCAAGGCGGAACAGGCGGGCCGGGGAACGCTGTTCGAGCGCGCGGTGCGCACCGCGCAGGATCACGCCCTCGCCGTCGAACGGCAGCGGCTGGACACGGGCCCCGGCCCCGCCATGGACCTGAGGCTCCAACACGCCTTCTACGAGAAGACGGTGTACCGCAAGCTGCGCGCGGCCCTCGGCGGCCGGGTGCGCGGCGGCTGTTCCGGTGGCTCCCCCCTCAACCGGGACCTCACGCTCTTCTACGCCGGCATCGGCATCCTCGTCCACGACGGGTACGGCCTCACCGAGACCGCCGGGGGCATCACCGCCCAGCCGGCGGGCCGGGAGAAGTTCGGCACCGTGGGCCGTCCGCTGCCGGGGACGGAGATCCGGGTGGCCCGGGACGGCGAGATCCTGGTCAACGGCCCGTCGGTGTTCCAGGGCTACGTCAATGACGAGGCGGGCACCCGGGCCGCGCTCCAGGGCGGCTGGCTGGCCACGGGGGACATCGGGCGGCTGGACAACGAGGGGTATCTGTCGATCACCGGCCGCAAGAAGGAGATCATCATCACCAGCGGGGGCAAGGGCGTGGCCCCGGCGCCGCTGGAGGAGCAGCTGAGGATGCATCCGCTGATCCACCAGGCGGTGGTCGTGGGCGACAACCGGCCCTGCGTGGGTGCCCTGCTCACCCTGGACCCGGAGTTCCTCGCCCACTGGCGGGGGTCGCTGTCCGCGCCGGGTGAGCTGCTGGGCCGGGAGGCGCGGGAGGAGAACGCGCTGCGGCAGGAGGTGTTGCGGGCGATCGCCGCGGCCAACAGCACGGTGTCCCGCGCGGAGTCGATCCGCGTCTACCGCATTCTCCCGGAGCCCTTCGACCTCGCCAACGGCATGCTCACCCCGTCGATGAAGCTGCGCCGGGACACGATCGTGCAGCGGTACGAGGCCGAGATCGAGACGATGTACGCGACCTCGGCGCGGGCCACCCGCCGCACCGCGTCGGAGGAGGTCGCCGGCTGGGACGACTCGGACTCCGACAACGTGTTCCGCCGCGCCCGGCGCTGACGACGAAACCCGTCACTCCCCGCCCCGCCGGTCCACTACGCTGCCCCGGACTTCGAACAATCGAACAGAGAGAACCGGGGGACTGTCAGTGGCACGTATGGGGCCGAGAAAGCTGCTCACCACGGTGGTGGCGCTGGGCGGCGGGCTGTTTCTGTTCGGCGCGGCGGTGCTCCGGCTGGAGACCCGACTGAACGGTGTGGCAGGGCAGTTCGTCGTCTCGCGGTGCGAGGTGTCCGAGTCGCGCGGCGACGACGAGTGGAAGTGCAGCGGGTCCTTCCGGGCCGACGACGACTCCTTCCTCATCCCCGCGGTCGAGGTGGACACCACGTTCGCGACGAAGCCCACCGGGCTGGTGCCCGTCTACGTGGACGACGAGTCGTCGACCACGGCCGTCGAGCGGGACAACGGCGTCTGGCTGTACCCGGGCGCGACCGGGCTGGTGTGCCTGGGTGTGGGCGCGTGGAACGTGCGGTCCGCGCTCCGGCGGCCGAAGGAGGAGCCGACCGCGCCGGTCCCCGCCTGACCGGACCGGCCCGCTGTCCGACCGACCTGACCACGGGTCGGGCGGCGGTTGACGAAACGGTCCTCCGGATGCGGAGATGCTCCGGGCGGAAGCGGGAGACCGCCGCCCGTCAGCACTCCGCACCACCGTGAGACGAAGGCAGAGGACCAGGACCCATGGCACTGCAGATCAGCGCCACCAACCCGGAACACCCCGCGCTGCTGCTCGAACTGCCGTGGCACGTGCCGCTGGAGGAGTGGCCCGAGCACCATCTCGTGCCGCTCCCCCGCGGTATCTCCCGCCACGTGGTGCGCTACGCCCGCGCCGGCGACGAGGTCGTCGCCGTCAAGGAACTCGCCGAGCGACCCGCCCTGCGCGAGTACGAGCTGCTGCGTGACCTGGACCGGCTCGGCATCCCCGCCGTGGACGCCCTCGGCGTGGTCACCGGCCGCACCGACGACGCGGGCGGGCCGCTGGAGTCCGTGCTGATCACCCGGCACCTCGGCGGCTCGATGCCGTACCGCTCGATGTTCGAGACGACGATGCGTCCGGCCACCATGCACCGGCTGATGGACGCCCTCGCCGTCCTGCTGGTGCGACTGCACCTCACCGGCTTCGCGTGGGGCGACTGCTCGCTGTCCAACACGCTGTTCCGGCGGGACGCGGGCGCGTACGCCGCGTACCTGGTGGACGCCGAGACGGGCGACCTGCACGCGCAACTCAGCTCCGGGCAGCGGGAGTACGACCTCGATCTGGCCCGCGTGAACATCAGTGGCGAACTGCTGGACCTGGAGGCGTCCGGGGCGCTGCATCCGTCGGTGGACCCGATCGAGTTCGGCAACGAGATCTGCTCCCGCTACCACAAGCTGTGGGAGGAGCTGACGCGCAGGTCGGTGTACCCGGCCGGGAAGTATCACTACATCGAGCGCCGGATCCGCCGGCTCAACGAACTCGGTTTCGACGTCGCCGAGATGCAGATCGAGCACGCCGACAACGGTGACACGGTGACCTTCGTGCCCAAGGTCGTCGACGCGGGCCACCACCAGCGGCAGTTGCTGCGGCTGACCGGTCTGGACACGGAGGAGAACCAGGCCCGGCGGCTCCTGAACGACCTGGAGAGCTGGATGGCCACCCAGGACGACTACGCCCCGGGCGACCCCCTCGGTGCCCGCCCCGAGGTGCTGGCCCACCGCTGGGTGCGGGAGGTGTTCCGCCCGACCGTGCGGGCCGTGCCGCTCGAACTGCGCGGCTCGATGGACGCGGCGGAGATCTACCACCAGCTCCTCGAACACCGCTGGTACCTGTCCGAGCGGGCGCAGCACGACATCGGCCTCGACACGGCGGTGAAGGACTTCATCGACAACGTCCTGCCGAGGACACTGGCGCTGCTGCCGCCGCCGGCGGAGGACGTCGCCACCGGGTGAGCCGCGGGGCGGCCGGCGTCACCGGCCGGGCCTACTCGTGCGGGACCACGGCCACCGGGCAGTGCGCGTGGTGCAGGACACCGTGGGCCACCGAGCCGATGCGGGCGCCGACGGCCGTACGGTGGGCGCGGCGTCCGACCACCATCAGCTGGGCGCGCTGCGCCACGGACAGGAGGACCTGCCCGGCGCTGCCCATCTCGACGTGCTGGGTGACCGGCACCTCGGGGAACCGCTCCCGCAGCGGCTCCAGCGCGGTGGAGAGGGCCTTCCTCTCGTAGGGTTCCAGGCCGCCGGCCTCGTCGAGGAGCTTCAGCGAGCCGGGGCTGTACGCGTACAGCGGCGGCAGCGCCCACGCCCGCACCGCGCGCAGGGACGCTCCGCGGGCCGCCGCCGTCTCGAACGCGAACCGCAGGACGTCGGCACTGTCCTCCGGTGTGCCCTGCTGCCCCACGACGACCTCACGTCCGCCGGCCTCGCCCGCCGGGCTGTCCTCGGCGCGGACGAGCACGACGGGACGCGGCGCCTCGACGATCACCTGCTGCCCGACGGAGCCCAGCAGGAAGCCGACCAGCGCGCCGTGCCCGCGCGAACCGAGCACCAGCGTCTCGGCGTGCCCGGCGGCGCCGACCAGCGTGTCGACGGGCGGGCCCTCCAGCAGTTCCGTCGTCACCGCCAGCTCCGGATGCCGCTCGGCGACGCCCCGCGCCGCCTTCGCGAGCGCTTCCCGGGCCCACCGCGCCTGTCCGTCCCGGTCCACGCTGATCACCTCGTGCGGCTCCCACCGCCAGGCGTGCACCACCCGCAGCGCCAGGCCCCGGCGTACGGCCTCCCGGCCGGCCCACGCCAGCGCGGCAAGGCTCTCGGGCGTGCCGTCCACTGCGGCGGTGATCGGGCGCGTCGTCATCGGCCACCTCTCTGTGTCTCTTCATGGCTGACGGTTCAGTCTTCACTACGCTCGCCGCATGACCTTGGAGTGGGAGCAGATCGTGGTGGACTCGGCGGACCCCGTGGCCCTGGGGCGCTGGTGGGCGGAGGCGCTCGGGTGGGTGGTGGTGGACGACTCCCCCGAGGAGTACGAGATCCGTCCGGCCCCGGACCGCCTTCCCGGTCTCCTGTTCGGGCTCGATCCGGGGGCCAAGACCGTCAAGAACCGCCTGCACCTCGACTTCCGCCCCGTCGACCAGGCGGCGGAGGTCACCCGCCTCCTCGCGCTCGGCGCCCGGCACGCGGACATCGGACAGAGCGGTGACGAGCCATGGGTCGTGCTCGCGGACCCGGAGGGCAACGAGTTCTGCGTACTGGCCGCGCGCAGGAGCTGAAGCCCCTGCCCAGGACCCCGGGCCTGCGGCTGTCCCGGATTTAGCGAACCCGGACGGTCGAACATACGATGGGTTCATTGGCTCGGGGTGGAGGCGTATGACTCAGGCTGTCGGTCCGGCACGGAACGTGATCCTCACCGTGGATGACGATCCGGGGGTGTCCCGTGCGGTGGCCCGGGACCTGCGGCGCAGGTACGGCGAGTCGTACCGGATCGTGCGGGCGGAGTCCGGGCAGTCGGCGCTGGAGGCCCTGCGGGAGCTCAAGCTGCGCGGGGACCAGGTGGCGGTGATCCTGGCCGACTACCGGATGCCGGAGATGAACGGCATCGAGTTCCTGGAACAGGCGCTGGACGTCTATCCGGGGGCGCGGCGCGTCCTGCTCACCGCGTACGCCGACACCGGCGCGGCGATCGACGCGATCAACGTCATCGACCTCGACCACTACCTGCTGAAGCCGTGGGACCCGCCGGAGGAGAAGCTCTACCCGGTCCTGGACGACCTGCTGCAGGCCTGGCGGGCCGCCGACCGCACCCGTGTGGGCACCACGAAGGTGGTCGGGCACCGGTGGTCGGCACGGTCGTCGGGCGTACGGGAGTTCCTGGCCCGCAACCAGGTGCCGTACCGCTGGTACTCGTCGGACGAGCCGGAAGGGCGGCGGCTGCTCGCGGCGGCCGGTACGGACGGCGAGCGGCTGCCGCTGGTCGTCACCCCGGACGGTACGCCGCTGGTCGCGCCGGAGGACCCGGAGCTGGCGGAGCGGGTGGGGCTGGCGACGACTCCGGCCCAGGACTTCTACGACCTGGTCGTCATCGGCGGCGGACCGGCCGGGCTCGGCTCGGCCGTGTACGGGGCCTCCGAGGGGCTGCGGACGCTACTCGTCGACAGGTCGGCAACGGGCGGGCAGGCCGGGCAGAGTTCACGTATCGAGAACTACCTCGGGTTCCCCGACGGGGTGTCCGGCGGCCAGCTCACCGACCGGGCCCGGCGCCAGGCCACCAAGTTCGGGGCGGAGGTCCTCACCGCGCGCGAGGTGAGCGGCCTGGAGGTGAACGGGGCGGCGCGGACCGTCCGGTTCTCCGACGGTTCGGCGGTCGCCGCGCACACCGTGATCCTGGCGACCGGCGTGTCGTACCGTCAGCTCGCCGCGCCGGGCTGCGCGGACCTCACCGGCTGCGGTGTGTTCTACGGCTCCGCGCTCACCGAGGCCGCCGGCTGCCAGGGGCACGACGTGTACATCGTGGGCGGCGCCAACTCGGCCGGACAGGCCGCGATGTACCTGTCCCGCGGCGCCAAGTCGGTCACCCTGCTCGTACGCGGGGACTCGCTCACCGCGTCCATGTCGCACTACCTGATCCAGCAGCTCGCCGAGGCGCCGAACATCTTCGTGCGCCCCGGTACGGTCGTCGAGGCCGCGCACGGCACGAACCAGCTGGAGAAGCTGACGCTGAAGGACCTGGCGAGCGGGCGTGAGGAACTCGTCGACGCGCAGTGGCTGTTCGTGTTCATCGGGGCCGCGCCGCGCACCGACTGGCTGGAGGGGACCGTGCTCCGTGACGAGCACGGGTTCATCGTGGCGGGGCCCGACATGACCAGTGACGGGGGTCCGCCGGCGGGCTGGGAGCTGGACCGGCCGCCGTACCACCTGGAGACCAATGTGCCCGGTGTGTTCGTCGCCGGGGACGCGCGCTCCCAGTCCGCGAAGCGGGTCGCGTCGGCGGTGGGAGAGGGAGCTATGGCCGTAATGCTGGTGCACAGGTATCTGGAGCAGTCATGAGGGCCGTGGGAACCGTAGGGGTGTCGTCGTGAGCGGGCACCCGTCGCCGTGCGACCGGGCCGAGCTGGGCAGGCTGTTCCTGTTCGAGAAGCTGGACGACGAGCAGCTGGACCGGCTGTGCCGTGAGGGCCGGGTGGAGCGGTTCGAGCCCGGTCACGTCTACCGGGAGGGCGAGCCGGCCACCTGCTTCTTCGTGCTCCTCGAAGGCACGGTCGTACTGTCGCGGCAGGTCGGCGACGACGACGTGGAGGTCAGCCGCAGCTCCCAGGTAGGGGCGTACGCGGGCGCCTTCCAGGCGTATCTCGGCGACCAGGCCCACTACAAGGGTTCCATGCGGGTCACGGTCCCCTCGCGGTTCTTCGTCCTGCCCGCGGCCTCCTTCTCCCAGATCATGCACGACTGGTTCCCCATGGCCGTGCACCTGTTGGAGGGCCTGTTCTTCGGCGGACAGAGCAGCCAGCGCACCATCAACCAACGCGAACGGCTGCTGGCGCTCGGCTCGCTGTCCGCCGGGCTCACCCATGAGCTCAACAACCCCGCCGCGGCGGCCGTTCGGGCCACCTCGGCGCTGCGGGAGCGGGTGGCCGGGATGCGGCACAAGCTCGGGGTGATCGCCGCCGGGCCGTACAAGCGGGTCATGCTGGAGGCGCTGGTCGATCTGCAGGAGCGGACGGCGGAGCAGGTCGCCAAGGCGACCCCGCTCAGTCCGCTGGAGGCCTCCGACCGGGAGGACGAGCTGACGGACTGGCTCGACGACCACGGCATCGCGGGCGGCTGGCAGCTCGCCCCGAACTTCGTGCAGGCCGGACTCGACACCGCCTGGCTTGACCAGGTCGCGGCCGCCGTGGACGAGAAC
The DNA here is from genome assembly GCF_041435215.1 of Streptomyces sp. NBC_01314. Classification (NCBI taxonomy): domain Bacteria; kingdom Bacillati; phylum Actinomycetota; class Actinomycetes; order Kitasatosporales; family Streptomycetaceae; genus Streptomyces; species Streptomyces sp. NBC_01314. The sequence continues at coordinate 1,318,277 of NZ_CP108394.1, forward strand.
ACCCTCGAAGGGGCGGTCCGCTGGCTCAACTACACCGTCGAGACCGAGCTGTTGATGAACGAGATCGAGGACTCCACGACCCGGATCAGCCGGCTCGTCGACGCGGCGAAGCAGTACTCGCAGCTCGACCGCGCGCCCTACCAGAACGCCGACGTCCACGAACTCCTCGACAGCACGCTGCTGATGCTGTCCGGGAAGATCGGCCGGCGGATCACGGTGGTGAAGGAGTACGACCGCACGCTGCCCCGCATCCCCGCCTATCCGGGTGAGCTGAACCAGGTGTGGACGAACCTGATCGACAACGCGGTCTCCGCGATCAACGACACGGGCGGCGTGGGCACGCTGACGGTCCGGACGGCGCTCGACCATCGCGACCAGGTGCTGGTCGAGTTCCGCGACACGGGCCCCGGCATCCCGGCGGACATCCGGGGCCGGATCTTCGACCCGTTCTTCACGACCAAGCCGGTCGGGCAGGGCACCGGGCTGGGCCTCGACATCTCCTGGCGGATCGTCGTCAACAAGCACCACGGCCACATCGAGGTCCGGTCACAGCCGGGCGATACCCGCTTCCAGGTCTTCCTGCCGCTGACGGCACCGGCGACGGACCTGGACCTCACGCTCGCCGACGACCCCGCCGACCGCCCGCACCACGATCCCGACGTGTCCGAGGAGACCTCATGACCCTGCCCGCCGGAATCGACCCCGCCGTCCCGCCGAGCGGCGACGGATGCGTGGAGTGCGACGCGGCCGGCGGCTGGTGGTTCCACCTCCGGCGCTGCGCCCAGTGCGGCCACATCGGCTGCTGCGACTCGTCCCCGTCGCAGCACGCCACGGCCCACGCGGGAGCCGCCGGGCACCCCTTCGTCCAGAGCTACGAGCCCGGTGAGACCTGGTTGTGGAACTACGAGACCTCCGAGATGTACGAGTCGGGGCCCGATCTCGCGCCGCCGCTCAGCCATCCTGCCGACCAGCCGGTGCCGGGGCCTGCGGGGCGGGTACCGGAGAATTGGACCGAGGCCCTGCGGTGACATGGCGCGAGAATGCGGGTGTTCGGTAAGGACCAGGCCCTGTCGGCCTGAAAGGCAACGCCCCTGCGGGCCGAGAAGCACGGGCGCAGCCGTGTTTTTCAGGGGCGCGGGGAACTGCGCGACCAGCCCCCACCGAACCCGCAGACACATCACCACGGAACGGAACAAAAAAATATGTTGATCGGGATCTCCGAGATCCAGGACGCGGCCGCGAGGATCGCCGGTCATGTCGTGCGGACGCCGACCGCCCCTAGCCCGGGGCTGACCGCTTTCCTCGGTGTCCCCGTGACCACGAAGCTGGAGCTGCTGCAGCGGACCGGCTCGTTCAAGGCCCGGGGCGCGACGGCGAAGCTGCTGGCGCTGACGGATGCCGAGCGGGCGGCCGGTGTCGTCGCGGTCAGCGGCGGCAATCACGGGATCGCACTGGCGCACATGGCGGCCGCGCTGCACATCAAGGCGACGGTGGTGATGTCGAGGACCGCCCCGAAGCGCGCCGCCGACCTCGTCGAGGCGGCCGGTGCGTCGCTGCGGCTCACCGACGGGATGGCGGAGGCGTTCGCGCTGACCGAGCAGTTGCGTTCGGAGGGCCTCACCCTCGTCCACCCGTTCGACGACCCGTTGGTGATCGCCGGTCAGGGCACCGTCGGCCTGGAGTTCGCCGAGGACGCCGAGGAGACGGGGGAGTCCGGCGCGCTCACCGACGTGCTCGTCAGCATCGGTGGTGGCGGACTCGTCGCCGGTGTCGCGACGGCCTTCGAGGCCCTGCGTCCCGGCGTCCGCGTCTGGGGCGTGGAGACCGTCGGCGCCACGGCCATGACGGGGGCGCTGGCGGCGGGCGGCCCCGTGACGGTCCCCCTGTCCTCCATCGTCACCACACTCAGCGCACCCTCCGCCTCCCAGCTCACCTACGACCATGTGGCCGCCCTCGTCGAGGACGTCCTCGTGGTCTCCGACGCCGAGGCGGTACAGGGCGTCCTCGACTTCGCCGAGCACGCCAAGGTGTGGACGGAGCCCGCCGCCGGATGCCTGCTGCCCGCGGCCCGGCAGGTGCTGGAGCGGGTCGGCGACGGCGCCCGGCTCGGCCTCGTGGTCTGCGGCGGCAACGCGACCACGGCCGATGTCACGGACTGGGCGCGGCAGTTCGGGCTGCGGTGACCCCGGCTGCCCGCCCCGGCATAATGCTCGAATGACCACCCCCACCTCTCCCTCGGACCCTTCCGCGGCCGAGCGCACCGCCGTCGTCATCGTCGGTGCGGGACCCGCCGGGCTGACCGTCGGCAACATCCTGCGGGCCGCCTCCGTGGTCTGTGTGGTGCTGGAGACCGAGAGCCGGGAGTTCATCGAGCGGCGGCCCCGGGCCGGGTTCCTGGAGGAGTGGGCGGTGCGTGCGCTGGAGCGGCGCGGGCTGGCCGGCCGGCTCGTGGAACGGGCGCCGGTGCACACCGAGTTCGAGTTCCGCTTCGCCGGTGAGCGCCGGCGGTTCCCGTACACGGAGATCACCGGGCACCACCACTACGTGTATCCGCAGCCGCTCCTGGTGACGGACCTGGTCAGGGAGTACGCGGACGTCCGGGGCGGCGACATCCGCTTCGGTGTGCGCGAGGTGGAACTGCACGACATCGACGGCGAGCGGCCGTCCGTGTCCTATGTGGATCCGGCGACCGGCGAACGACGTCTCCTCCACTGCGAGTTCGTCGCCGGCTGCGACGGCGCGCGCGGTGTCACGCGGACCGCGCTGCCCGCCGAGCAGGTCACGGTCGCCCGGCACGACCACGGGGTCGGGTGGCTGGCACTGCTCGCCGAGGCGCCACCGTCGTCCGACTGCGTGATCCTCGGTGTGCATCCTCGCGGCTTCGCCGGGCACATGGCGCGCAGCCCCGAGGTCACCCGCTACTACCTGGAGGTCCCGGCCGGTGACGACCCGGTGAACTGGCCGGACGAGCGGGTCTGGTCCGAGCTGCACGCCCGGCTGGCCGTGCCCGGCACCCGGCCGCTCACCGAGGGCCCGCTGGTGGAGAAGCGGGTGCTCGACATGCACAACTACGTCACCGAGCCGATGGCGTACGGCCGGCTGTACCTCGCGGGCGACGCGGCCCACCTCGTCGCGCCGGTCGCCGCGAAGGGCATGAACCTCGCGCTGCACGACTCCCTGCTCCTCGCGGACGCCCTGATCGCCCACCTGGGCAAGGGGGACGACAGCGGGCTGCGCGGCTACTCGGAGGCCTGTCTGCGCCGGGTCTGGCACTACCAGGAGTTCTCGCAGTGGCTGGCGGAGCTGCTGCACGGGCCGTCGTCCGGCGACGCGTTCCGGGCAGGTGCCGCCACCGCCCGGCTCCGTCGCGTCCTCGGCTCCCCCGCCGCCGCGTCCACCTTCGCGGAGCTGTTCATCGGCAAGGACACCGACCACTAGGCACGGAGAAGACCGCCGCAGGTCCCTCGGCCTGCGGCTGCCGGCCGAGGGACCCCGGGCCCGAGCCCGACCTCCCTCAGTGGTCGTCGTGGCAGCAGCTGTCCTGTCGCATCAGCCGGCCGACCTCCAGCCAGTCCTCCTCGGTCCCGGCGGCCTTCGCGCGCCGGGTGGTGGGCCGGTACGCGGCCACCAACTCCTCGGTGGTGTAAGGGATTCCGCCCCGCAGGACCGACACCGTTCGGACGAGGTCGGCGAAGTCGGTGAAGGGGTCGCCGTCGACGACGGTCAGGTCCGCGAGCTTGCCCGTCTCGACCGTGCCGAGGTCGTCGTCGAGACCGAAGAGCCGGGCCGGGAGGACGGTGGCGGTGCGCAGGGTCTCGGCCGGGGTGAGTCCGCCGTCGTGCAGGGCACGCAGGGCGAGGTGGAGGAAGAGACCGACAGGGCCGAGCGGCTGGTCGGTGCCGAGGGCGACGACACCGCCGGCCGCGAGAATCCGCCGGTAGATGTCGGTCTCGGTGCGCAGCGCGGCGAGTTGCGCGGGCGTCGGCGGAATCCCCGCACCCTGCTGTACCAGGGCGGCGTCCCACGGCGGCATCACGACCGTGACCCGGGGGTCGTCGGCCAGGGACGGATCCGCGCCCATGAGGGGCGCCGCCGTGAAGGGGGTGGCGATCAGTGAGAAGTCCACGCCCTGCTTGGTATAGATCTCCACCACGTCCTCGTACGCCCGCCCGCTCGCGGTGATGGCATGGCCGAACTCCGCGCGCTGGGTGGCCTGCAGATGGGTCGTCAGATCCTGGCCGAGCTGGACGCCCGGCGAGAGGAGGTGGCCTCCCGTGCGGACGCCGAGACGTTCGTGGGCGAAGCGGGCGGCCTCGCTCATCACCCAACCGGGCGCCCGTACATACGTCTTGACGAAGTCCCAGTCGAGCGCCGCGCCCCGCTCCAGTGTGCGGCGGAGTCCCGCCTTCGTCCGGTGGGCGCGCCCCATGCTGTACGCGACCCGTGCGCCGTCGAGGAGTTCGCCGGTGGTCAGCAGGCGGGGCCCGGCGAGCCGCCCGGCGTTCACCTCCTCGCGGATGCGGACCTGTTCGTAGGCGAAGCCGCCGAGGGAGACGGCGGTGGTGATGCCGTAGGTGAGCTGTCCGGTGGCCTGGCGGCTGCCGTAGGTGCTCTGCCAGGGGTGGGTGTGGGTGTCCCACAGGCCGGGGAGCACGGTGTGCGCGGAGGCGTCGACGCGGCGGAGAGCGGCCCGGCGGTTGCCCTTGTGGGGTTCGACGGCGGTGATGCGGCCGCCGCGTACGACGATGTCGACGTCGTCGCGGACCGTGTCGCCGGTGCCGTCCCACAGGCGCCCGGCGTGGACGACGGTGTCGGCGGGCGTGGGCCGGGTGCGGTCGAGCGGCACGCGGACGGTCCGGGCGTGGTCGCCGGAACCGCCGGAAACATCGACGAGACGGAGGCGGGTGCCCGACTGGTACAGCAGGGTTCTGGAGTCGCCGGACCAGGTGGGGTGGTCGGCGGGCTCGGTCGTGAGGGTGCGGAGTTTCCCGCGCGGGGTGCCGTCGGGGGTCACGGGCAGCACGCAGAGCGCGGACTCGACGATCACGGCCAGCCGGCGGCCGTCGGGCGACCAGACGGGCCCGGAGTCGTACCGGTCGGCGATCGAGGTGTGGGGCGCGACCGCGTGCAGCCGGTCGGCGCCGGTCGTGGCGTCGACGATCCGGATCAGGTTGTAACCCTCGCGGAAACGGGCGCCGAGACGGTTGCGATCGCACAGCGCGAGGTACCGGCCGTCGGGCGACCAGCTCGGCCTGCCGGGGATCCCACCCCCGCCGAGCGGCGTCGCGAGGACGCGCTCCTCGCCGCTCGCCAGGTCCCGTACGACGAGCCGTCCGGCCATGTCGAGGCATGCGAGCCGCCGCCCGTCGGGCGAGAGGGCGGGCATGACCCGGCCGCCGGTGGCGAGGGCGGTCTCCTCGCCGGTGGCCAGATCGTGCCGGTACACGCCGAGCAGGCCGTCGCGGTCGTCGGCGTAGACGAGGGACCTTCCGTCGTGCGCCCAGGCGGGCGCGAGGAGCCAGCGGGTGGGCGGCGATTTCCGTAGCATCCTCGGCGGGCGCCCGCCCGAAGTACCGGCCAGCCAGAGCGAGTTGAGGGCGGCGAACGCGATGCTCCGGCCGTCGGGTGAGAGCGCGGGCAGGTGGATGCCGCGCGCGGGCCGGACGCGTGCCTCCCCGAGGTCGTACTCCTTGAGGCGGTAGCGCGGCCGGTCCACGGGGAGGACCCCCTCGAAGGGGATCTCTTCCGGCCGCGCGGGGTCTTCGGGGCGTACGAGGGTGAACCGGCCGTCCAGCGTGAGCAGCAGCTCTCCCTCCGCCGTCCAGCGGGGCGGTACGGGTGCGATGTCGCCGTCGACCGGGACGGGCTCCCCGGCCACGACGAGGGTGCAGGAGCCGTTCGGGGAGGTGGTGGTGCGCAGGTACGCGAGACGGCCGTCCGGGGCGAGGACCGGGGTCATGACCTGGGCGGCGGCGGTCTCCGTGTGCTCGACGGTCACCGGGCCGGTGCCGTCGGCGGCCACGGCGGCGATGGTGCGGGACTCGACGGTCGGGGTGGTGCCCGTGGTGACGACCCTCGCGCGCACGAACAGCAGCCGGGTTCCGTCCGGTGACCAGGTGGGGTCGAAGTCCTCCCACTTGGCGTCCTGGAGGGGGCCGTCCTGGCCGGACAGGCCGGTGACGCGGGTGACGGCGCCGGTGCCGAGGTCCAGGACGTGGACGCGGTAGGGGCTGCCCGCCACGGGGTCGCCGCCGCGTTCGGAGCCGAAGGCGATCCTGGTGCCGTCGGGCGACCAGGCCGGGGCACGGTCGTCCCACGGGCCGTCGGTGCGCTGCTTCAGCTCCGTGCCGTCGGGGCGCATGGTCCAGATGTGGAAGCCGCCGCCCCGGTAGGCGCAGAACGCGATGAGGTGGCCGTCCGGGGAGTGCGTGGGCCGGTTGGGTTCGAGGCCGGCCGGGGTGAGGGGGACCGCCTTGCCGCCGCCGCGCGGCAGGGACCACAGGCCGCTCTGGATCTCGGCGATCAGGGTGTCGCCGGTGGATGCGAGGGTCGCCGAGCCGTTGGTGGCCCGGGTGAAGGTGAGTGAGAGGCCGGTGCCGGGGGTGCCGGGCCGGGCGACGGCGGGTGTGGCGGCGCCGAGGACCGCGGCGGCCCCTGTGGCCCCGGTGGCGGCGAGGAGTTGACGGCGGGTCAGGGGCGGGGTGCGGTGACTCTGGTCACGGTCCATGACATCGCACGCTCGCGCACCACACGGCCCACGGGCAACACCGCCATTCACGCCATCGGGGATGTCACCCACCGGTGTGACGGCGGCCGGTAGCACTCGTCGGCGTCCGGTGGCTCAGTGCGAGGCGTGACGGCATTCGGTGTCGGTGCAGGGCCTGACGGCATCCGCCATCGGTGCACGGCGTGAGGCGTCCGGTGCCGGTGCGTGGCCTGACGGCGTCCGCCGTCAGTGCAAGGCCTGACGGCATCCGCCGTAGGTCCCCGGCAGGCCCTTCGCCCGGTGTCAGTCGTCGGCGTGACGGCGGCGGATCCACGCCGGCAGCACGAACCAGCACAGCAGGTACCAGAGGAGCACGGAGCCCACCAGCCAGGGGACGAACTCGTCGTGCGTGGCCACGCGCAGGATCAGCAGCAGTGCCGCCGTCATGGTGGCGAGGAGCAGGATCAGGCCGACGACGGTCAGCCGTGCGGCCCACTGCACGGCGGCGGGCTTGATGCGGCGCCCGGCGACGATCCGGTGGAAGGAAACGGGGCCGATGAGGGCACCGGTGGCAGCGGCACCGAGGACGACGGTCACGATGTAGATGGTCTTCTCGGTCTGCGCCAGATCCTCGTAGCGCGGGGTGAAGACGACGGTGAGCAGGAAGCCGAAGAGGATCTGCACACCGGTCTGGGCGACCCGCACCTCCTGGATGAGTTCGCTCCAGCGGCGGTCGGCGCGCTCGTCCTCGGTCTCGTCCCGACCTCGGCCCTGGTCACCCTGCACCTCGGTCACGCGTCCTCCCGGCTGGGTCGATGTTCCCTTGATGCTCGTGACCGGCTCGATCCGCACCGGATCCACGGAAACCCCTTGCTCGACCGACTGTTCCCGTAAGCGAATCGGTGCCCGGCTCCCGTCACCGGATCCCGCGTTCCGGCCGGAGGCCGCACACCTCGTCCTCCGACCGGGGCTGCCGCTCACCCGCCTCACACCGGCCTCACACCTTGCGCCAGCGGGCCATGGCGAAGGAGAACAGTCCGAACAGCACGAGTCCGGCCGCGACGCAGGCGAGGAGCGCTGGACCGGCGGGGGCCTCGGCGAAGGAGCGGAGGGTGTCGTCGAGGCCCTTGGCCTGGTCCGGTTCGTACGCGATCGCAGCCCGGAAGGCGAAGACACCCACCGTGGCGAACACAAGGCCGCGCGCGGCCCCGCCGCCCACGCCGGTCACGTCGACGAGTCGACGGGTCCGCGGGGACATCTCACCGAGCCGCAGGTGCTTGTGGTACGAGCGCATCACGGCCCGTACGCCGATCCATACGCCGGCGCAGATCACGCCGACGCCCGCCGCGCCCACGAGCCACTGGCCGCCGGGGAGGTCGAGGGCCCGTGCCGTCACGTCCCGGGACTGCTCGTCGCCGGAACCGCCGCCGCTGCCCTCGCCGGCCGCGAAGGTCAGCACCGAGTAGGCGACGAAGGCGTAGAAGACGAAGCGCGCGGCGGACGCGAGCCTCTTGGTCCACTTGCGGCCGTCCGGGCCCGCCGCGCCGAACACGGCCTCCGACAGCCGCCACAGCGCCATGCCGACCAGGCCGATGCCCAGGGCCCACAGCATCACGGAGCCCAGCGGCTTCTCGGCGATCTCCGCCAGCGCGCCCTGGCGGTCCGCCTGCTCCGAGCTTCCGCCGAAGGTGATCTGCAGGGCCAGCGCCCCGACCAGCAGATAGATGACGCCACGCGCGGTCAGCCCGGCTCGCGCCGCGCCCTCCGTCACCGAACCCCGCGCGGCACGCCCGCGCCCCACCCCCAGAGTCGCCATCAGCCGCGCCCCTCCCGCCCCTCGACCCGCAGCTGGAGCTGAACTTCCTGGTCACCGGCGTCCACGCCCACCTGACGGACGCTGTACGCCTCCTCCAGGGCCTCCCGCAGCAGCCGTACGGCGGGCGGGCTGCCCTGTACCTCGACGGTGACGGGTGCGGACGGTGGCTCGGGGTGTCCCGCGCCGGAGAGGACGGCGGCGGCCGTGTCGTACATGCCGGTCCACATCGTGGGCCGGTCGGTGCCGGTCTCGTGCGGCGGGTCGTCGGAGCGCCGGTCCGTCTCGAAATGGGCGCGCAGACAGGCGAAGACGCGTTCGGCGTCCTGGGCCGAGCAGTCGCAGAGCACGACCTCGACCTGGGACACGGGCAGACTGGGCAGGGTCACGAGCCTTCTCCCTCGTGTGAGCGACAGGGTGCGGGTACCCCGGGTACCCCCATGGTGTGCCCGAAACGGGGTTCTCGCAGGTCGCACGAGAGGGCGCTCCGCCGACGGCGCGGACGCCCGGCCCCCGCCCGCCGCCGAGGGCGTGACCCGATCCGCCCGGGGGCGCACGGGCCGTGGGCTATGTTCTGTACTCGTGGGAGACGAAGGAGGCGCGCGGGTGCCATCGCCGCAGCAGGCACGTGCGCAGGCATCAGCGATCACGTCCGGGCGGGCCACCCCGGAGACCGAGCAGTCGCCCACGTCCCGGCTCAGGGAACTGTTCGACGGCCCCCGGCTCTCCCCGGGGCAGCGGCGGATCGCCCAGTACCTGATCGAGCACATCACCGAGGCCGCGTTCCTGTCGATCACGGATCTCGCGGAGCGGGTCGGCGTGAGCCAGCCCTCGGTGACCCGGTTCGCCGCGGCCGTCGGCTTCAGCGGCTACCCCGCGCTGCGCGAGCGGCTCCAGGCCATCGCGCTCGCCACCCTCGGCAGCGCCCCGGGCATCTCCGCCGCGGACCGCAGCAACGAACTGCAGGCCGCCGTGGACGCCGAGATCGAGAACCTGGAGAACCTGCGGCGCGACTTCGCCGACCCCGACCAGGTGATCGAGGTAGGCCGCGCCCTGTCCCACTCGGCACCGCTGACCGTCCTCGGCCTGCGGATCTCCGGGGCGCTCGCCGAGTACTTCGCGTACGCCGCCCGCCGTATCCACCCCGACGTCCGGCTGGTGACGAAGGGCGGCACGGTCGCCTACGACGCCCTGTTGCAGTCCCGGGAGGCGGGCGGCACCTGGGTGCTGACGTTCTCCATGCCCCGGCATGCGCAGGAGACCCTGACCGCGCTGCGCGTCGCCCACGGCGCCGGGCTGAAGGTGGCCCTGGTCACCGATCTGGCACTCGGGCCGCTCGCGGACGAGGCCGACGCGGTCTTCGCCACCGGCACCGGCTCACGCCTGGTCTTCGACTCCTACGCCGCCCCCGTGATGATGTCCTCCGCCCTGCTCCAGGCCATGACCGACGCCGACCCCGAGCGCACCCAGGCCCGACTGGAGGCGTACGAGCAGGTCTCCGAGCAGCATCAGTTCTTCCTCAGGGACTGATCCCGTTCTCCCCACATGGCACGACAGCAGCTGATTCTTCGTGCCTTTCCCGGCATGAATTTTTCCATGTTCTTGCAAACTCATCGGTATATATAAATACTGCTCGCGGATCGTGACCCGGGGAACCCCGGGCCACGTCGTCCACCCGGGTCCGTCCGCTCCTACCCGCCACGGCGCCCCGGGTGAGGCGGCCCCGGCCATCCCCTATGCCGGGGCCGCCCAGACTCCACCACCCGCTGCACCCAATGGCGTCGATGCAAGACCGGAGCGTTGAACATGGCCCTCACCTCCTCGCCCATCCGCACGGACTGGCCGTGTCAGGTCAAGACACCGGGCAGTTACGACTGGGAGAGGTCCGCGGCCAAGTGGCTGCGCGAGCTGGTGCCGGCCCGATACGGCAGCTACCCGGCGATGATGCGCCATCCCGTGCTGCTCGCCCGCCACGCCCAGATCCAGGTCCAGCACGAGATCCGGGTCGCCCGCACCGCCCTGCAGACGGCCCGCTCGGAGCTGCCCAGCCTCGGCATGTCCGAGTCGGTCATCGAGCACACCATCAAGATGTACGCCGCCGAGGTCATGCAGCTGAACCACATGGCCCGCTCCATCCGGGCCGTCAGCCAGGCCCTCGTGGACCACCACCTCGCCCGCGCCTCGCACTGACCCGGCCACGCCCCCGCGCGCCGCGGTACACGGCGCCTCCGCAGGGAAGACGATGGGCAGGGCACAGGCCGGGCACACCGCCCGGCCCCACTGAGGGGCGGACCGATGGATTCCTGGACATGGGTGATCGTCGCGATCGCGCTGGTCGCGGCCGCTCTGCTCGGAGCGGCCGTGTGGCTGCTCCTACGGCTGGTACGCACCCGACGCGAACTGAGCCGGGCCGGACTCCCCACCGGCCCCAAGTGGGTCTTCTGGGGCGCCGTCATCTATCTCGTCCTCCCGACCGACCTCGTACCGGACCCGGTCTACCTGGACGACATCGGCGTCCTCCTGCTGGCCCTGAAGACGATGCGTTCCGGACGCCAGGACGCCCCGGCCACCGAGCGGCAGGAGGGCACGGGAACCGCTCTGCGGGGGTGAGACGTTGTCGGGCTGACGGTCACTGCGACGGACGGCACCGATGAGCGAGCTGATACCCGGGGGCAATCTCCCCCTGCCGGGCGGCACCCTGACGATCAGGGTGCCGGGCCCCTTCGACGTGTCCGCCCTCATCACCGACGACACGGGCAAGGTCCGCGGCGACGCCGACTTCGTCTTCTACAACCAGCCGACAGCGCCGGGCGCCCGTCTTACCGGCGAGACCCTGACGGTGGACCCGTCCGCCCTGCGCCCCGGCGCGACCCGCCTCACCGTCGCCATCAGCCCGGCCGTCCCGGACACGCCGTTGGGCCACCTGCCCGCGCCGACGTTGCTCGTCACAGGTCCCGACGGCCGTACGATCGCCCGTTTCACCCCACCGAGGCCCGCGCGCGAGACCGTACTGCTCCTGGCGGAGCTGTACCGCAAGGGACCCGGCTGGAAGCTACGAGCACTGGGGCAGGGCTACGCGGACGGCCTGGCGGGGGTCGCGAGGGACTTCGGTGTGCATGTGCTGGAGGACGTGCCCACGCATGCGCCCGCATCGGGATCCCGGTCGGCGTCAGCGCCCCGAAAGGAGCGCGGGGCCGTGCCACACGCGGCTCCGCCGCGTGGGCGCGACCAGCCTTCGCCGGTCCGCACAGTACACACCACCCCGTCGACAGCCACCCCCGACGGCTTTCTCGGCCTGGTCAACTCCACCCGCGCCACCGCGGGTTCCCCACCCGTCTCCCTCAACACCCAGCTGTCCGCCGCGGCCCGGGCCCACGCCACCGCGATGGCCGCACAGGGCCGGCTCGCCTCGGAAGGCAGCGACGGCGTCTCCGTCTACCAACGCGTCACCGCCACCGGCTACACCTACCTGACCATCGGCGAACACCTGGTCTCCGGCCCCCGCACCCCCGCCGAGTTCGTGGACTACTGCCTCTCCACCGAACAGGCCAGGCGAACTCTCAACGAACCGGCGTACAGCGAGACGGGCCTGGCACACATCACCGATCCCCGCTCGGGAACCGAGTTCTGGACGGCGCTCTGGGCCCACCCCTTCTCTCCCGCCGGACTCCGGCAGACCGCCGCCGAAGTCATCACCCTCACCAACGCCGAACGAGCCGCCGCCGGCCTGCCGCCGCTCTCCCCCGACCCCCTCCTCACGAACGCCGCCCAGGCGCACAGCGCCGACATGGTGGCGCGGGCCTTCTACGCGCACACCTCCCCCGACGGCAGCGAACCGTGGCACCGCGCGGCGGCGGCCGGCTCCACCCGGCGGTCCATCGGGGAGAACATCGCGTGCGGCCAGCGTTCCGCCGACGAGGTCGTGCGCGGCTGGATGAACAGCCCCGGACACCGGGCGAACATCCTCAAACCCGGCTTCACCCATATAGGTATCGGCTTCGCGGGCGGCGGCGCGGCCGGCACGTACTGGACCCAGCTCTTCGGCGGCTGAAACCGACCCACCGCAACTGTCCCTCTTTCGAGTCTCTCAACTCGCCCTCGCACCGGGCTACTTGATTCTCCGTGATCACTCGACTCCAATGCACCTGTCGATGACGGAATGCAACGGGAGACGAATCAGATGGTTTCGAGAACGGTGGGCACGGGCGTAGCGACGCTCGGCGCGGTCGTGTTGTCCCTCCTGACGGTCCCCGCCCATGCGGCCCCGCAGGCGGGGCCCGACACGACCGGGCTGCGAAAACTGCTGCGCACGGCGCTGTCACAAGGGGCGCCGGGCGCGTTCGCGAGGATCGACGACAACGGCACGGTGCATCATCTGGCGGAAGGTGTCGCCGACCGGTCCACCAAGCGGGCCATCGGCACCGGGGACCGTATCCGCGTCGGCAGCGTCACCAAGACGTTCACGGCGGTGGTCCTGCTGCAGCTGGTCGACGAGGGCAAGATCAAGCTCGACACCTCGGTCGACACATATCTGCCGGGGCTGCTGCCCGACAAGAAGATCACCGTGCGTCATGTGCTCAGCCACCGCAGCGGGCTGTACGACTACGCCAACACCCTCTTCTCCCCGAGCGTGTCGGGCTTCGAGAAGGTACGGAACAAGGTCTACACCTACCGTCAGCTGATGGACCTGTCGCTCGCCAAGCCGCTCACCAACAAGCCGGGCGCGGTCTACTCGTACTCGAACGCCAACTTCGTGGTCGCGGGCATGCTCATCGAGAAGATCACCAAGAAGCCGGTGGCGACCGAGTACCAGAACCGCGTCATCAAGCCGCTGAAGCTCGACGACACGTTCTACGTCCACCCGAAGAACACGATCCCCGGCACGTACTCCCGCGGCTACATGACCGCCGACTCCACCGGACGGAAGATCGACTCGACGCTGCAGACGACGTCGTGGGCGCAGAGCGCGGGGGCCCTGGTGTCCAGCGCCAAGGACCTGAACAAGTTCATGTCCGCGCTGGTGCGGGGGAAGCTCACCTCGGCCGCCCAGCTGAAGCAGATGCTGAAGTGGACGCCGGTGAACAGCACCCAGGCGTACGGGCTGGGGCTGCGCCGGCGTGATCTGTCGTGCGGGGTCTCGGTGTACGGGCACACGGGGACGGTGCAGGGCTACTACACCTGGGCGTTCACCTCGAAGACCGGCAAGCGCAGTGTGACGTCGTTCGCCAACACGTCCAACAACGGCACGGTGTACACGACCGTGAACCGCACGCTGGAGTCCACGTTCTGCGGCTGACGGCCGATCCACACCCCCCACCCCGCGCCCCGCACCCGCGTCTCAGCCCGGCCGCCTCCGGTGGCGGCCCGGGCGCCGGTGCGGGGGCTGTTCCGGCGCCGGGCCGGGTGGTTTCGGTGCGGGGATGTCCAGACGCAGGGGTTTGTCGCCGTCGAGGGCGCCCTGCTCGCCGTGGTGGCGGATCGTCAGAGAGTCGCCGGAGAGCAGTTCGTAGGTGGCGTGGCGGGGTTCGATCTCCACGCGAAGGCAGGTGTCGAGCAGCCCGACGTTGAAGGCGAGCCTGCTCAGGCGCTCGGGGAGGCGGGGTGCGAAGCCGACGGTCGTGCCGTGGTGGCGCATCCCGCCGAAGCCGGCGACCAGCGCCGTCCAGGTGCCGGCGAGGGAGGCGATGTGGAGGCCGTCGCGGGTGTTGTCCTCCAGGTCCGCCAGATCCATCATCGCCGACTCGGTCAGATGGTCGTAGGCCAGTCGGAGGTGTCCCGCCCGGGCGGCGACGACGGCCTGACAGCAGGCGGAGAGGGAGGAGTCGCGGACGGTGAGGGGCTCGTAGTAGGCGAAGTTGCGGGCCACCTGGTCGTCGTCGAACCGGTCGCCGCACTTGTACATCGCGAGGACCAGGTCCGCCTGCTTGACGACCTGTTTGCGGTAGAGGTCGAAGTAGGGGAAGTGCAGCATCAGCGGGTACTGGTCGGGCCCGGTGTTCTCGAAGTCCCAGCGCTGGTGGCGGGTGAACCCGGCGTGCTGTTCGTGGACGCCCAGTTCGCGGTCGTAGGGGACGTACATGGCCTGGGCGGCGTCGCGCCAGGCGGCGCTCTCCTCGTCGTCGACTCCGAGGCGCGCGGCGCGGTCGGGGTGGCGTTCGACGGCGTCGGCGGCCAGGAGGTTCCCGCGGGCCATGAGGTTGGTGTACGTGTTGTCGTCGACGACGGCGCTGTACTCGTCGGGGCCGGTCACCCCGTCGATGCGGAAGGCGCCGTGGTGGTCGTGGTCGCCGAGGGAACGCCAGAGCCTGGCGGTCTCCACCAGGAGTTCGACGCCGGTGTCGCGTTCGAAGTCGGTGTCGCCGGTGACGAGGGTGTGGCGGACCACGGCGTCGGCGACGGCGGCGTTGACGTGGAAGGCGGCCGTGCCCGCGGGCCAGTACGCGGAGCGCTCCGAGCCGTCGATGGTCCGCCAGGGGAACGCGGCGCCCTTCAGGCCGAGTTGGGCCGCGCGGTCGCGGGCGGCGGGCAGGGTTTTCTGGCGCCGGCGGAGCGCTTCGGTGACCGCGCCGGGCGCGGATGTGTTCGGGCAGGCCCAGTCCGGTCGGTTCGGTCGTCTCTGTCATGGGGTCGGGGTTCCCCGCGCGGCGGAAGTCAGTGGGCCGGGCCGGTGGAAGACCGGTCATCGTCGGCTGATGCGGGCGCCGCCGTGAGCGCGGCCGAGGGTGTGGAGGTGTTCGAGGGCGTCGAGGACGACGGTCCGGTCGTACCAGGACAGCCACTCGCCGGCTTCGGCACCCACGACGGTCAACGCCTTGAGCTGGGGGCGTGTCAGACCCCGCAGCGGGCGTTCGAGATGGGCCGACACCATACCGACGCACCGTCCGGAGGACGTGGTCAGCGGCACGCTGTGGCAGGCGCGACTGCCCGCGTGCAGGATCGCCGCGCGGGCGTCGTCGGTGAACACCGGGTCCGTCGCCACGTCCTGGACGGTGACCTGGGCGACGTCCCGCGCGGCCTTGGCGCAGGACGTGCCCTCCTCGCCGACGTACGCGAAGAAGTCGACGAAGTCCTCCGTGTGTCCCGTGTGCCGCTCGATGCGCAGTCCGCCCTTGGCCCGGTCGACGATCTGCACGTTGCCCATGTCGGTGCCGACGACGGAGAGGGTCTGACTGAGGGCGGCAGTCAGGACCTCGCTCCGGTTGCCGCGTCCGACACGGCGGTCGCGTGCCTCCGCGAAGCTGAGTGCCGGCTCCGCCTGACGGGCCCGGCCGGGAAACCACAGGGCGCTCCGGCCGTCCGGGCGCGGCACGCTCACCGCAGCCTCGGCCAGGGTGCGCAGCTTGACGTTGTACTGCTGCGAGGACCGCTGCAGCAGCGCGAACGCGGTCTCGCCGTCCGGCAGCGCATAACGCTCCCGCAGCATGCCCTGGGCCTCGGCGATGAGGGGCCTGCCTTCCGTCCGGGTGCGCAGCTGCCGTACCTCGGCGCGCAGCCGCGCCAGTTCCTCCCGTACCACCTCGTCCTCGCCGTCAGTCTCCGACCAGGGTCTCGCGCTCATCCGGCACCTTCCGCTCTGCTCGCTCCGGCAGCAGTGCCCGTCTGCCCGGTACCGGCCCGAGTACGCCCGATCGGGTCTACCGTCGTCCGCATGCCCCTGACCTTCGACGATCTGCTGCACCGGGCGGCCTCCCTGGTCCGCCCCGGCCACCGGGCCCTGCTCGGTGTCGCCGGCAGCCCCGGCGCGGGGAAGAGCACCCTGGCCGAGCGGCTCACCCGGGGCCTCAACGGCGACGGCGAACCCTGGGTCGCCCATGTCCCCATGGACGGCTTCCACCTCGCCGACGCGGAACTCGACCGCCTCGGCCGCCGGAACCGCAAGGGCGCGCCGGACACGTTCGACGCGGCGGGCTACGCGGCGCTGCTGGCGAGGCTGCGCGGTGACGAGGACGACGTCGTCTACGCGCCGGGATTCGAACGCACTCTGGAGCAGCCCGTCGCGGGGTCGATCCCGGTGCCGCCCACCGCCCGCCTTGTCGTCACCGAGGGGAACTACCTTCTCCTGGACCACGGGCCCTGGACCCGCGTCCGCTCCCATCTCGACGAGGTCTGGTTCTGCGACCTCGACGAGACCGAGCGGGTACGCCGTCTCGTCGCCCGGCACGTGGAGTTCGGCAAGGGACACGACGAGGCGGTCGCCTGGGTCCTCGGCACGGACCAGCGCAATGCCGGCCTGGTGGCGGCGAGCAGGCGTCGCGCGGACCTGGTGGTGCCGGCGTCGGCGATGCCGACGGTGGAGGCGTAGACATGAAGCAGCCCGACGTCGTCAGGAACGTCGGGCTGCTGGTGTGAGGCCGGTGTTCAGGCGCGGAGCGTCAGGGTCGGCTCGCCCCGCTCGTCGCCCGCCGGGTCACCGATCACGGCCGTGAACGCCTCCGTGTGGACTCTCGGGGTGTTCGAGGTTGCCCTCGGGCGTGACGCGCGAGGGCCTGCTCGACGACGTCGGCGAGGACCGCGTCGTACGCCTCGGGGGTGTCGGGCAGGTCGTGCAGAGGGCCGCGCTGGTGCGTGAGGTGCACGGGAGGGGACGTGAGGTGCACCGGGATCAGCCCTTCATGCCTGGGGTGGCCATGGCGTGGTTCGGCGGAGTCACACGACGGGTGCAAGCCGGCGGGCGCGCAGTGCGACGGTCAGGGTGTGCGGGCCGAGTCCACCGATGTAGACACGGTTCCCGGTCGTCGCATCGGTGCCGCCCACCACGGAGTAGTCCTGACCCGGGTCGTACCGCAGTACCTCGCTCCGGTCCGGCCCGGCAAGCGGTTCGCCTGCCTCGATGCCGGCCTCGACCAGGATCTCGTCGTCACCGACCCGGTAGGTCATCGGCCCGTTCGTCAGGCACCAGCGTCCGTCGCCGATCGGTACGGCGCCCTCTGGCACGCCGCCCGGCCGGAAGGTCAGTTCGAGGGACCAGGGCACCCGGGGTCCGCTGATGTCGATCCGCAGGTCGGCACCGTCCTCCCGCAGGTCCACCTCGACGCGGGTCGTGTGGGAGACCTCGTCCCGAGGCCGGTCCGGGAAGGCCATCGAGGCCGAGAAACGTCCGTCGTCCACCAGCCGGTAGACACCGTCGTCCCGCCTCTCGTCCTTCGGGAGCGGCTGGTAGTAGGAGGCCGTGAGGGTTTCGGTGAGCCGGTACCGGTTGTCGGCGGGCTGTCGCATCTCGGCGGCGCGGAACGGGCCCAGGTCGAAGAACCCCCGCGAGAGACGGACCGCGTCGAGGACGGCGTCGCCGGCGAACAGGCGCAGGAAGGTGGGGTTGCAGGCGAGGCCCGAGCGGATACGCCGGTGCTCGGGCACGTCGGAGCCGCCGTACACCACCGTGTGCGCGGTGGCCGAGGCGCGTGCGGCGAGGCGTGCGCTGGTGAGGTACCGGTCGCGCGGAAGGGTCTCCGCGGTCGGGGCCGGCAGGGCGCGGCACAGGTCCGGGGTGAGGAGGGTCTCGGCGAGCAGGTCGGGGTCGTCGATACCGCCGACGGCCGCCAGCCGCGCCACCCGGGCGAAGTCGCCCCGGCCGGTGCGGATCGCGAGCAGCCGGTAGTGCGGGAGGTAGGGCGCCAGCGGGAACGGGTGGTTCTGGTCCTGCCGTCGCGAGTGGACGGTCTCCACCGTGCCGTCCGGCCTGACCAGGTCCAGGGTCGTGGCGAGATTGCGTTCGACGGCGTACAACAGGTCGGCGCGGCCGAGCACTTCGGCCAGCAGCAGCAGCGACGGGTTGGACACGTGGGCCGCGTAGTTGGCGCTCCGTTCCGAGTACAGGCCCTCCGCGTCGATGTCGACGCCCTCGGCGAGCCACTCCTCGACGCGGTCGAGCAGCCGGTCGTCCGAGAACGACCGGTGCAGCCGGGCCAGCGCCGCGCACAGCTCCCAGCGGTGGTTCGGGGTGTGCACCCCACCCGTCAGGAGACTGCCGAAGGCGGCGCCGGCGATCTCGGCGAGCGCGGCCGTGACGTCGCGCAGTTCCGGCCCCGCGCCGGCGGCGAGGACGTGCGCGTCGCACACGTCGTTGACGGTGAAGGCGGAGTCCGGCGGTGACTGCACGTTGTCGCCGCCGGCGAAGAGGCCGGTGGTGGTCTGCGTGGCCCGCAGGGCGCGGAGGTGGGTCGTCATGGCGGCGACGGCCTGGCCGCTGCCGTGCAGTGCGGAGTCCGGGGAACGGTATGCCGCGACCAGGGTCTTGACCCGCCGCGCCAGGCCGCGGTGCGGCACACCGGCGGGTTCCTCGTCGGGGCGGGCCGCGAGCGGGGCGGCCAGCCGGTCGGCGGCGCGGGCCGCCGACCGGACGAACTCGTGGTCGAGCGGGGTGGGCAAGGTCAGTCCTTCAGTCCGGCGTTGATGTCGGCGTTCATGACGTACTTCTGGAACACCAGGAAGACGACGATCAGCGGGACCATGGAGATGACCGATCCGCCGAGCAGCACCGACCAGTTGATGTTCTGCGCGCCGACGAGGCTCTGGATGCCGATCTGCACCGTGAACTTCTCGGGGTCGTTCAGCATCAGCAGCGGCCAGATGTAGTCGTTCCACCTCCACTGGAACGACAGGATGGCGAGCGTCAGCATGATGGGCCGGGAGAGCGGCACCATGATCCGCATGAAGATCGACAGCTCTTTCGCACCGTCGATGCGGGCGGCCTCGATGAGTTCGTCGGGGACTGTCAGGAAGAACTGGCGGAACATGAAGCAGCCGGTCGCCGTGAGCAGGGCCGGGAGGATGATGCCGGAGAGCGAGTTGTAGAAGCCGAGGTCGCGGACCACCAGGAACAGCGGGGCGAGCATGACCTCGGCCGGCAGCATCGTGGTGGCCAGGATGCAGAGGAAGAAGGCCTTGAGCCATTTGTTGTCGTACTTGGCCAGCGCGTACCCGGTGCAGCAGCTGACCCCCACCGTGAGGATCGTCGCGATCACGCACACGATGATCGTGTTGATGAAGTACCCGGAGAAGTTGGAGCTTGCCCACGCTTCCTTGTAACCCGACACGGTGGGGTCGTCCGGGAACAGCGTCAGCGGAAGGGAGAACAGGTCTCCCGCCGGCTTGAGGGAGCTGAGGACGAACCACAGCACCGGCAGCCCGTAGAGGCCCGCCAGGACCCACAGCAGAGTCGTCGGGGCGATCGCGCGCCGAAACCCTCCGGTTGCCGAGCCACGGGGCCTCTTCTTGGAGACGGCCCGTACGGAGTCGGCGTCGACCTTGCGCGGCATGTCTGTGGTTGTCATCGGTTCTCCACCCGCCGGTTGACCATCATCTGGATGATCGCGACGGCCATCAGGATGAGCATGAGCACGAACGACGCGGCGCTCGCGTAGCCGATCTGGCCCGTCTTGAACCCCGTCTGGTAGATGTACTGGACAAGCAGGTTGTTCGACGTTCCGGGTCCACCGTTGTTGAGGGAGGCGAACACCGCGTATTCCTTCATCGCGTGGATCGTGTTGAGCAGGATGACGATGAAGGACGTGGGGGCGATGCTCGGCAGGGTGATGCTGATGAACTGGCGCCACGGACCGGCGCCGTCGAGCGCCGCCGCCTCGTAGTACGACGTCGGTACGTTCTTGATCGCCGCGATGAACAGCAGCATGGAGAAGCCCGTCCAGGCCCAGGCTGCCGCCACCACGACCACGATCAGTGACAGGTCCGCGTTCGACTGCCATGGAACGGCGCTTCCGCCGACCTTCTCGATGAGGTAGTTGACCAGTCCGAAGTTCTCACCGAACAGCCATCGCCACAGGACACCCACGATGATGGGCGACAGCAGCCACGGGATGAAGAAGAAGATGCGGGCGACCGACGCGCCCTTGGCGTGCTTGCTCACCAGCACGTTGGCGATGAGCAGCGACAACACGAAGTTCAGCGGAACGAAGAGCACGGTGTACAGCAGCGTGCGGGTCGTCGCGGCGTAGAAGGTCGAGTCCCCGAGCAGCTTCTGGTAGTTGTCCAGTCCGACGAACTGGAACGCCCCTACGCCCGTGTAGTTCGTGAAGGAGTAGACGAGCCCGATCACCGCCGGCCAGACGAAGAACAGCGCGAAGAGCACGACATTGCCCGTGATGAGGACGAGCGGTGCGAGGGTGTACTTGCTTCGTCTCCTGGGCGGGCTCACGGACACGTCCGAAGCGTCCGAGGCGCGTTTTGTCATCTTCCTGACTCCGTGCTGGTGGAATGGGTCCTGGGGGCTCAGGCCATGAGCCCGGCATCACGTGGAGTGGGGTCCGCGGGCCCGGGCGGCGGTGTCTCGACCCCACCGCCCGGGCCTGCCTGCCTACACTCAGCCGCCGACCTGCTGGTTGTAGCCGTCCACGATGTTCTGCAGGGCCTTGTCGGCCGACTGCTCGCCGTTGATCGCCTTGCCGAGCTCCGCCTTGGTCGGGTCGTCGGCGAGGCTCTTGCCCTTCAGCACCCAGTTCGTCTGCGCGCCGCTGAAGTAGCCGGAGATCGGGTCGTAGAGCGGGATGGACTCGTTGTAGAGCTTGAACGCCGCCTGCGCCGCCTCGGACTTGAAGGGGTACTTCGGGTTCAGACCGGTCTCGACCGGCAGGAAGCCGGAGGCCTCGCACAGCGCCTGGTAGTGGTCGGGCTCGTACAGCCAGGACAGGAACTTCTCCGCGGCGGCGGCCGCGTCGGCGTTGTTGTTGAAGCCCACCGTCATGCCGCCGCTGTTGACGTCACTGGCCTGCACCGGCTGGGCGGGAGTCGGGATGCTCGCCCACTCGAACTTCGTGATGCTCTCCGCGTAGGCGGCGACCTGCCACACGCCGGACCAGTAGGCGACGACGTCACCGCTCTGGAACATGGCCGACGGGTCGGCGCCGCTGGTCCACACCGACTTCGGCATGGTCTTGTCGTCGTTCCATCCGACGAAGGTGTTCACGGCCTTCTTGGTCGCCGCGTCCACCGAGAACTTGCCGGAGTCGTCGGCGTGGACGTACTGCCCGCCCATCTCGTACACCATGGCGCGCAGCCGGGACGGCGACTGGTCGAACGTCAGGGAGTACTTGGCGTCGGTCTTCTCCCGGACCTTGTCCGCCGCCTTGATGAACTCGTCCCAGGTCCAGGTCTTGTCGGGCGAGGTCGGGTAGTCGACGCCGGCCTTCTCGAAGAGCGACTTGTTGATGAACATGCCGGACGCGGTGACGTCCGAGGGGATGGACAGCACCTTCCCGGACGAGTCCTTGGCGACGAAGTTGGCGTTGATCTTGTTCGTCTTGTTGTTGGCGATGTCGCTGAGGTCGATCAGCTTGTTCGACCAGATCGGGTCGAGCGCCGGCACGGCCGCCACGTCGGGCAGCGAGTTCGCCTGCGCGGAGTTGCGCAGCTTCGTCGCGTAGCCGTCGTAGGGGATGTTGACCAGCTTGACCTTGACGCCGGTTTCCTTCTCGTACTGCGCCACCATCTTCTTCCAGCCCGCGTCCTGCCCCGGAACCGTGGAGATCCAGAACGTCAGCGACTTGGAGGTCCCGCCCGAGTCGGATCCCCCTCCGCAGGCGGAGAGCAGCAGGGCACCTGCCGTGGCAACGGCAGCGAGGGGAGCCAGGCGGCGCATACCGCCGCGGCCGAGTCGGCTTGAGCGCCGCACACCCACAGTGGTCATCTTCGATCCCTTTTTTTCGGTAGGGGACAGAGCACGGCGCCGACCGAGGCGGCACGGGTGCATTTTGCAGGAAAGCTGCTTTCCGGGGGGCGCGGCCTCGCCCGGCCGCGTCGTCCACGCGGGGCGGGATCCCCGGCCTTCTGGCCGCCACCGCACGGGCACGCCCTCGTGCGGTTGCCGTACGTCGAGTACGGGCGGGAGGCTCACCCCAAGTCGGCGTCCCGGCCGACTTAGAAAGCGCTTGTCCGGACATTGGCAGATGCCGGTGGAGTCCGTCAATGCTTCACCGCCGCCCCTCCGGTCACGGTTTGGATTCCCCGGGCCACGGCCAGCCGACTGGCCCCCACGACAGTGCCGCTGTCGCCGAGCGCGCTGCTCACGACCTCGGTGGGCCAGCTCAGCCGGGCCAGTTCGGCCCGAACTCCGGGCAGGAGCCGCGGCTTGGAGCCGACGGCTCCGCCCAGCACGATCAGGCCGGGATCCAGGACCGCGGTCGCCGCGGCGGCGAGTCTGCCCACGTCGGCGGCGTGCCGGCCGACGACGGCGCAGGCCGTGGCGTGTCCCGCGTCGGCCAGCGCGAACAGCCCGTCGACGGTGTCCGGGCATGGGTCGTCCACGCCCTGCCAGGCGCCCGCCGCCCGGCGCAGCAGGGAACCCGCTCCTATGTGCGCCTCCAGGCCCTCGTGGCGTGGTTCCCGGTCGGCGTCCCACGGGTAGGGCAGCCGGGCCACCTCACCGGCGGCGCCGTTCGCGCCGCGCAGCACCTGGCCGCCGATGACGACACCGAGACCGATGCCGACGCCGATCCGCAGATAGCCGAAGGTGTCCCGGCCTCGGGCGGCGCCCTCGTGCAGCTCGGCCAGGGCGGCGCAGTTCACGTTGTTCTCGACGTGGACGGGCACTCCCGGCGGGAGCGCCACGGTCAGGGCGTCGAAGATGGGGCCGGCCTTGGCGGTGGCGGGCCGTACGGCCGCGCCCTCCCGGCCCTGGGTGGTGACGTCGCCGACGGCGACGACGATGGCGCGCAGCGGCGCGCCGGCCGAAAGCACCGCGAGGGCCTCCGCGACCACGTCGACGGTGTCCGCCCGCAGGCCGGTGCCCTCGGCGAGCAGCGTGCCGTCCAGGGCGCAGACCCGGACCCGGGTGACGCTGGGTCCGAGGTCGACGGCGAGTACGGCGCCGGCGGCGGGGCCGAGATCGTATACGGCCGCCGACCTGCCGGTTCCGCCGTTGAGGGTGCCGGAGCGGGCGGCGAGACCGGCGGCCTCCAGCTCCGCGACGGCGGTGGAGACGGTCGGCTTGGAAAGCCGTGCCCCGGTGGCCAGTTGGGGGCGGGTGGCGGTGCTCGACGCGGCCAGTACGGCGAAGACAGCGCGGGCGCTCTCGCTCAGTTGCATGCTCTCCCCAGTCGTGCCGCGATCATCCGGCCGCACGGTCGTGCGGTAACCGGGTCCTAACCCTTGACGCACTCTAATTCGTTAGTTAATTTCCTAACGAAGTCAAGCGGTACTCGCCTACCGCACCAGCAGAGGCCCGTCCCGGGGCTTCCCTAGCACCCCCCCACAGACCCTGTGTGTCCAGGCACGGTTTCGCCCAGCCGTCGCTGCGCCATCGCAACGCAACGACGAAAGAGGCCTTTCGTGCAGGACTCCGGGCCCGTCGCGGTCGGTATCGACGTGGGCGGCACCAAGACCCATCTCCGTGCTGTCACGGGGACGGACTCCGTCGCCGATCACGTCCGCACGAGCCGCGGCTGGCGGCCGCACGACCCGGCGGCCGCGACCGCATGGCTGGCCACGCTGGTCGAGGAGGCGCTGCCCGCGCACACCCTCCCGTCCGCCGTGGCCGTCGGTGCTCACGCCTGCGAGACACCCCGGCAGTGCGAGGGGATACGTCTCGCCCTCCAGGAACGGCTTCAGGTGCCGTGCCTGGTGGTGGGGGACGCCGAACTGCTCGCCCCCGCCGCCGGTTTCGACAGGGGCGTGGGCCTGGTCGCGGGCACCGGTTCCGTGGCCGTCGGCCGGTCCGCCGACGGCACCACGGTGCAGGTCGGCGGATGGGGGGCGGTCCTCGGCGACGAGGGCGGCGCCGCCGGTCTCGTCCGCGAGGCGGCCCGTGCCGTCTGGGCGGCACACGACCGGGGCGAGGCGCCCGACGCGCTCGCCGACCGGCTCGTCGCCGCCTTCGCGGTCAGCGAGGTCCCGGCTCTCGGCGGGGCGCTGGAGGCGGCCACGGACCTGTCCGCCGACTGGGGCCGGCACGCGCCCGTGGTGTTCGAGGCCGCCGAGGAGGGTTCCCTCCTCGCCCACCGGGTGATCGCCGACGGAGGCCGCGCGCTCGCCTCGCTCGTGGCGCGGCTCGCCGCCCGCGGGGTCGCGGTGGACGACGTGGTGGTGGCCGGCGGGACGATCCTCTCCAGGCCCGCCCTGTACTCCGCATTCGCCGAAGCGCTCTTGGACGCTGTACCGTCCGCGCGACCGCATGTGCTCCAAGTGCCCCCGGTCGAAGGGGCGTTGGCATTCTCACGTACTCTCCTCCGACCGGTCACCCGCTGATCACCGTCCGGTCGCCGGCCGGACACCAACCGGTCATTCGTCAACCTCACGCTCAGCCCGCACCCGATCACCACCTCGCGAAAGGAGCGGCGCTCCATGCCGTCATCTGCCGGGCACCACACGCTCAACCGCCGCGTCTTCCTCCGGAACTCCCTCGGCGTCACGGCCGGCCTGATCGCCGCTCCGACCGTCGCGAACCTGTGGCAGGCCCCCGAGGCCAAGGCCGCCACCGCGTTCGCCGCGTTCGTCGACGACTACACCACCAACATCACGGCGAACCTCACCCCCGAGACCAACGCCGTGGTCCGCGCGCTCGGCGGCTTCGCCGAGATCTGGAAGACAGGGAGCGCCTGGAACACCGGCACCCCCCTGCTGCCGGAGATCCTGCGCGACAACATGCGCTACTGCGCGCGCCTCACCGGCCGCCGTACGGAGGAACAGGCCCGCGAGGCGTTCGTCTACGACCGGCAGCACCAGAGCTACGCCATGATCGGCGCGCTCGGCCCGCTGGCCGGGCTGTACCGCTCGGGCGCCAAGGCGGTCACCTCGATCACCGCCGCCCCCGACGGCATCCCGGCCACCAAGATCAACGACGCCGTGCCCGCCGGCTCGCCCGCCGGTTCCGCGCTGGGCGCCGGCTCGTACGACTCGGACCTCGGCCAGGTGGCCAGACTCGTCGACACCGTGCGCGGCCCGTTCGCCTCGGGCAACCCCGCCAAGTTCACCTTCCAGTACCCGCGTCCGTGGCGGATGAACGAGGACAGCGAGGTCGTCGACACCGGGGAGAAGGACGAGCTCGGGTTCCCCGTCTACGACTCCGAGGTCGTCGTCGTGACGCAGCTGCTGCGGCAGCGCGGCGAGAACCCGGCCGAGGACGGCGGTTTCCCCAGCGGCCACACCAACGCCTTCCACCTGGCGGCGCTGGCGTTCGCGTACGCGGTCCCGGAGCGCTTCCAGGAGATCGTGACCCGCGCCTTCGAGCTGAGCCACACCCGGATCATGTCCGGCATGCACTCCACGGTCGACGTCCTCGGCGGCCGGGTCATGGCCACCGCGCTGGCCGCCGCCGCGCTCGCCGACCCGAAGAACGCCGCGCTCAAGGCCGCCGCGCGCAAGCAGGCCGCCGAGTACTTCCAGGCGAAGACCGGCACCACCGCCGACACGCTGTTCGACTACGCGCACTCGGACGCCGACGACCGGTACGCCGACCGCCGGGCCAACGCCCGTGTGGTCGAGCCGAAGCTGGCGTATGTGCTGCGCCGGCGCGGCGGTGGCGAGGATCTGACCGTGCCGAAGGGCGCCGAGGTCCTGCTGGAGACCCGCCTGCCGTACCTCGACGCGGCGCAGCGGCGCGAGGTGCTGCGCACGACCGCACTGCCGGCCGGGTACGTCCTGCTGGACGGCTGGGAGCAGTGGGGCCGACTCAACCTGTTCGCGGCGGCGGACGGCTACGGCGTCTTCGACTCGGACGTCACCGTCACGCTGGACGCCGCGCTCGGCGGCTTCGACGCGGCCGACACCTGGCGCAACGACATCGACGGCTCGGGCGGTCTCGTCAAGCGGGGCAGCGGTTCGCTGACGCTGGCCGGCGCCAACCGGTACAAGGGCGACACCGTCGTGGAGGCCGGCGTCCTCGCGGCGGGCTCGACGGAGGCCTTCGGCCGCGGTGACCTGCGGGTGAAGGGCGGCACGCTGGCCACCGGCGACCACAGCGTCCGCATACGCGGCGACTACGCGCAGGCCGGCGTCCTCGACGTGACGCTGGACCGGGGCACCGACCCGGCCCTCGCGGTGGACAGGCGCGCGGTCCTGGAGCGGGGCAGCAGGCTGGTGGTCCGCTTCGACGCCGAGCAGGCACCGCGTTCCGGCGACACGGTGGCCGTCATCGAGGCGCGGTCGCTGCAGGGCCGGTTCGCCGAGGTCTCCGTGGCCGTCGAGGGCTGGACGGCCGAGCAGGTCGTCACGGCGAACGGTGTGTCGGTCCGCCTGCGGAAGATGTAACTTCCCTTGCCAGTAAGGCTGTTGGGGGTGGCGTGAGCCGCCCCCAACAGTCGTTCACAGGCTCGGCGGCAGGGCCTGCTCGGCCCAGATGGTCTTGCCCGCGCCGCTCGGGCGGCTGCCCCAGCGGTCGGTGAGCTGGGCGACGAGGAGCAGGCCGCGGCCGCCCTCGTCGAAGCTGCGGGCCCGGCGCAGATGGGGTGAGGTGCTGCTGGCGTCGGAGACCTCGCAGATGAGGGCGCGGTCGCGGATCAGACGCAGCTGGATGGGGGCTCCCCCGTAGCGGATGGCGTTGGTGACGAGTTCGCTGACCACGAGTTCGGTGACGAAGGCGGCCTCCTCCAGGCCCCAGCGGGTGAGCTGGTCGGTGGCCAGCTTGCGCGCGTTGGCGACCAGCGCCGGGTCGTCGGAGAGGTTCCAGACGGCCACCTGTTCCGCGTCGAGAGCACGGGTGCGGGCGAGCAGCAGGGCCACGTCGTCGGCCGGTTTGTCGGGCAGCAGCGCCTTCAGTACGGCGTCGCAGGCGCTCTCCAGACTGGCCACCGACCCCCGCAGCGCGGCGCACAGGGCGGCGGTGCCCGTGTCGACGTCACGGTCGCGGGCCTCGACCAGACCGTCGGTGTAGAGGGCGAGGACCGAGCCCTCGGGCAGCGCCAGCTCCCTCGCCTCGAACGGCAGCCCGCCGACGCCGAGCATCGGTCCCGCCACCACCTCCACGACCTCCACACTGCCGTCGGGCCGCACCACCACGGGCGGCACATGCCCGGCCGAGGCGATCGAGCAGCTGCGGTCCACCGGGTCGTACACCGCGTACAGACAGGTGGCGCCGATCTCCCCGTCACCCGTGCCGTCACCGGCCGCGAGGTGCTCGACCAGGTCGTCCAGGTGGGTGAGCAGCTCGTCGGGCGGCAGGTCCACGTCGGCGAGCGCCCACACGGCCGTGCGCAGCCGGCCCATGGTGACGGAGGCGTGGATGCCGTGGCCGACGACGTCCCCGACGACCAGCGCCACCCGGGTCCCGGACAGCGGGATCACGTCGAACCAGTCACCGCCCACCCCGGCCTGCGACAGCGCGGGCAGATAGCGGGAGGCGAACTCGACGGCCGCCTGTCCGGCGACCGTCTTCGGCAACAGGCTGCGCTGGAGCGCCAGCGCTGTCGTGCGTTCCCTGGTGTAGCGGCGGGCGTTGTCTACGCAGACCGCCGCCCGGCTGGAGAGTTCCTCGGCGAGCGACATGTCGTCCTGGTCGAAGGCGTCGGGGTGCTCGGGCGTCAGAATGCGGACGAAGACGGCCACACCGAGGGTCGTGCCACGCGCGACGAGGGGTACGGCCATCAGCGACAGGTCATGGTCCTCGGCCTCCTGGAGTTTGGCGGAGCGTGCGCCGTGCCGCGCGAACCAGGAGTCGAGGGAGGTGTCGCCGGTGCGGGTGAGCACGGGCTCGCCGGTGAGCAGGGCGCGGGCGGGCGGCGAGGCGGGCGGGTAGACATCGGCGGCGCCCAGACCGATCGCCGCCTCCGGGGCACCGGGCGTACGGGAGTAATGAGCGGCCCGGCGCAGCCGCACCCCCCTGTCCATGGGGACCGGCTCGGGTTCCTCGCCCTGCAGCACGGACTCCAGGAGGTCGACGCTGGCGAAGTCCGCGAGCCGGGGCACGACCAGTTCGGCGAGTTCGCGGGCGGTCTGGACGACGTCGAGCTTGGTGCCGATGGACCCGGCGGCCTCGTTCAGCAGCGCGAGGCGCTGGCGGGCCCAGAACTGCTCGCTGCTGTCGAACCCCGCGAGCGCGGTGCCGATCAGCTCGCCGGAGCGGTCCCGTACGGGCCACATCTCGAAGCTCCAGGCGTGCATGCGCCGGCCGGACGGCGAGCGGGTCCAGCTCTCGTAGTGGACCGGCTCGCCGGTCTCCACGACGATCTCCAGGTGGCGCAGGAAGCCCCGGCTGTGCTCGGCGTTCTCCACGGTGTCGGGGAAGTACTGGTGCCGGAACTCCTCCTCGGGCTGGCCCATGACCTGGCACGCCCAGTCGTTCATCCGCAGATAGCGCTGCCCGGTGTCGAAGACGGACATGGACATCGAGGCCTGCTTGAAGGCCAGCTCGCCGAGGCCGCGCTCGTTCTGGTCCGGCGTCGCGGTGACGACGAACTTCCGCCGCTCGCCCTCCCCGCCCCGCAGCGGGCAGATCCGCAGCGCCACTTTCTGGCGCCGCCCGTCCCGGTAGCGCAGGTCCACCACCGCGTCGCCGTGCGTCAGCAGCGCCCTCCACACCGCTGCCGCGTCCCCGTCGACGAGGTCCGCCGCCGGCCGCCCGGTCACGTCCCCGGCGCCGTACCCGGTGAGCCGTCGGGCCCCTTCGCTCCACCCCGCGACGAGGCCGCGCGCGTCGACCACCGCCATCGCCTCACCGGCCGTGGCAGCCCGCGACGCGCCGGACGCCTTCGTCACCATATGGCCAGGATGGTCCGTCCGAGGCGGGGCAACAACCCGGATACCGCCGTGACGGACCGGGTACGCGGCCCCGCCGTGAGGCTGGGGCCTGTCGCTCGGATCACGCCGATTTCGGGCGACGGCGCCTCCTGACCGACGACAACACCGCAGATGTGCGCACCAGGCCCCGCGGCCCAGGCGTGATCCGAACGACAGGCCCTGGAGCTGGACTAGAGCGGGGTGCGGGATTCGAGGTCCTGGCGGGTGTCGTTGCCGTAGACGCCCGTTTCGTCGCCCCGGATGCCGTACCAGAGCTGGAAGCGCGCCACCGCCTCTTTCAGTACGGCGTCGTACTGACCGGAGGTGGAGCCCTTGTCGTACACATTCGGGATGCGGAGCAGCCGTTTCTGCAGTTCGGAGACCTGGGGGCCGCTGTCGCCCTCGCGGAGGGTGCCGGCGCCGTCCGGGTCCACGTCGTCGTTGCGGGCGGGGGCGGAGGTCGCGGGCGCCGAAGGGGTCGGCGTCGGGGTGACGGTGCGGGCCTCCTTCTCCGTGTCGCCGCCGGGCAGCAGGAGCGCGGCGCCGAAACCGAGGAGGGCCGCCGCGCCGACGCCGACGACCACCGCCGCGCGCTTCAGGCCGGATCCGCCGCCGGGCACCGCGCGCCGCCGTTGCCGCTGCCGCCGCTCGACGCGCCGCGGGACCGTGCCGGAGCCGAAGTCCTCGCCGACCAAGACCGGGGGCAGTTCCTCGGTCTCGTACTCCACCCGGGGCAGAATCCGCTCGGGAGCGGGCTTCACCTCCGGTGCGGACGTCGGTGCCGATGTCTGTGCCGGGGCCGGGGCCGGTGGCGGTGTCTGTGCCGGTGGCGGTGGTACGGCGACGGTCTCGTACTCGTCGTCCGGGGCGGTCGTCCCCTTGAACTGCTCGAACTCACGCAGCAGCTCGGCCAGGGCCTCGGTCCTGCGTCGGCGCATGACGTAGGTGGGCTCGATCGTGGGTCGCTTCGCCGTCCGGCCCTGTTCGGGCGGTTTCGACACGCTGTTCTCCTTCCGTGCACGCGGTCTCCCGCCATCCCCGAAAGGAGATACGGCAAGCCGGGCCGGGAGGTTCAGCTCATCCGGCGCTCACGGGAGCGGCCGGGAGCACGGCGACGATCTCCCAGCCTGGTCCGTCCTCGCGCGGCCGGGCCCGGATCCGGCCGCCGAGCGCGGTGACCCGTTCGGTGAGACCGACGAGGCCGAAGCCGCCGCCCCGGGCCGCCTCCGGCAGCCGGGCGCTGCCGCGCCCGTCGTCGCGCACCGAGACCTCCAGGTCACCGTGGGCGTAGCGGAGGGCGACGGTGACCTCGGTGGCGTCGGCGGCGTGCCGTCGGACGTTCGTCAGGGCCTCCTGCACCACGCGGAAGGCGGCGGCCTGCACCTCGTGCGGCAGGTCGTCGGGGATGGCGGGATCGTGGCGCAGCAGGGCAGCGCGTCCGTCGACGCCGCCGACACCGCCGAAGCCGCGCACCAGTTCGCCGATGCCGGCCAGATCCCCGACCGGGCGCCGGTCGGCGGTGCCGCTCGCGTCCTCGTGGTCCCGCAGGACGCCGACCGTACGGCGCATAGAGGCCAGCGCCTCGGTCGCGGCCCGCTCGATGCCCGCGAGGACGGGGTCGAGCCTCCCCCAGGCCTCGTCCGGGGGTACGCCCGTCACGCTTCTCGCCGCTTCGGTGCCGGCCTTTCTCTCGGCTTCGGCGCCGGCCATCATCCGCGCGACCTGTGTCTGCACCAGGATCCCGGTGACGTGGTGGGCGACGAAGTCGTGCAGGTCGGCGGCCATGGCGAGGCGTTCCGCCCGGCGGGTCTCGGTGACGATCTGGGTCCGGCGGTTGTCCAGGGTGCGCAGATACGCGGCGATACCGGCCGTGACGCCGCCGGCCAGCGACAACAGCGCGGTCACACCGACGAGGCTGGCGTCCGGGTCGACGGCGTAGTACGGCAGCGGGAGTGCGAGCAGCGCGACACTGTCGAGGAGTCCGCAGGTCAGCGCCCAGCCGGGCGGGCAGTTGCGGAGAGCGACCACCAGCAGACACAGCAGCACGATCGACTGTCCGAGGCCGAAGCCGCCCTTCTCCTGAGCCACGAGCAGGGTCACCACGTTCGCCAGGGTGGCGAGGGCGGGGGCGCCCGTGCGCACCTGGGGAGTCAGCCAGTCGGGCCTGCGACGCTCGGGCCACAGCAGCGCCACGAGGCCGACGGTCAGGGCGAACAGGTGCAGCCACAGATAGGTGGTGGCCCCCTCCGCCCCCAGGAGCAGGAAGTCGGAGCCGCAGGCCAGGAGCAGGGCCACGATGCCACCGACGCGTACGCAGCCCGGCTTGGCGGGGCGCACCGGCAGTGCGATGGCGCCGCCCGCGGGTTCCTTGGTGTCGAGCACGAGGTTCACGCGGATCACAGTAGGCAGCCCCGCCGGCCCCCGTATCGGCCGTACGGCTGAGGAAGTGCGTCCGGCGGTCCGTGAAGCCTGGCCGTTCGGCCGAGGCGGGCGCCCCCGCCGTCGGGAGAAGTTGGGTGCCGCAAGCCCGTCTCTCTCGACCAGGAGCACCTCATGGAACGTAAGCCCTTCATCATCACCGGCGTCGCGGTGGCGGCCGTGGCCGTCGGCGGCGGAGCCCTCACCTACGCGCTGAGCGGTACGGAGTCCACGACCGGGCTCGACAAGTACAGCGCCGTGACCGTGGACGGCCAGAAGGGGCTGAGCGGCTCCATCACGGCCGGCCGCATCGCGTCCAAGTACAGCCCGCTGCCCTGGATCGGCGGTGAGACGTCCGACCTGAAGTGCCCCGACCTCAAGGCGGTGGCCGGCGCCAAGGTGACGTGCACCGCGAAGGACGGCGGCGGCAAGGACCTGTCCATCCCCGTCACCGTCGTCAAGGCCGACTCCTCCAGCGTCACCTGGAAGTTCGAGCGCGCCTAGTCCGACCGGAAAAGACCGTCAGGAACCATCAGCAAAGGATCCGTCACCCTCATGAGCACCGTCCTGGCCGGCAACGGCCTCGTCAAGAAGTACGGCCCCACCACCGCCCTGGCCGGGGTGGACGTGGCGGTCGCCGAGCGCGAGTCCCTCGCCATCATGGGCCCGTCCGGCTCGGGCAAGTCGACCCTCCTCCACACCCTCGCCGGGATCATCCGCCCCGACGACGGCCAGGTGCTGCTGCGCGGCGAACGCATCGACCACTGGGGTGAGAACAAGCTCAGCGCCCTGCGCCGCAAGCGGTTCGGATTCGTCTTCCAGTTCGGCCAGTTGCTGCCCGAGCTGCCCGCCGAGGAGAACGTCGCCCTCCCCCTGATGCTGGAGGGCATACCCCGCCGCCAGGCCGTGCTGCGGGCCCGCCGCTGGTTCGCCCCGTTGGGTCTCGCGGGTCTGGAGCACCGCCGCCCCGGCCAGCTCTCCGGCGGCCAGGCCCAGCGTGTGGCCATCGCCCGCGCCCTGGCCGTGGAACCCGACGTCGTCTTCGCCGACGAGCCCACCGGCGCCCTCGACCAGTCCACCGGTGAGGAGGTCATCCGCCTCCTCACCTCGGTCACCCGCGACCAGGGTGCCTCCTTGGTCATGGTCACCCATGACGCGGAGGTGGCCGCCCACTGCGACCGCATCCTCCAGGTGCGGGACGGCCGGGTGAACGGCTACAGCCAGTACACGGTGGCCTGACATGTGACCCCTGGTCAGCGAAGGGGCGCTGGGCTGCGTCGGTCCGCGGCTCCGCCGCGTGGGCGCGACCAGCCCCCACGCACCCGCACCCGCACCCGCACCCGCACCCGCACCCGCACCCGCACCCGCCGTCCCACCCATCCGCCGCAGCTCGTAAACACCCGAATCTCCCCCGGAGACAGAAAAGATGCGCTCCCCCGTCCTCCCCCTCACCTGGCACCTGGCCCGCTCCTCCGGCAAGCGCGGCCTGCAGAGCCACCTCCTCTCCGCCGCCGCGGCTGCGGCCGGCGCCCTGGTCCTGCTCACACTGCTCGCCGCCTATCTGGGCTCCGGTACCCGAGCCGACAGAACGGCCTGGCGCACCCCCGACGCCGTATCGGCGAAGCAGGCCACCGCCGTCCAGACCCTCGGCACGACGTACGTGAACCACCACCCCGTCACCGTCGTCTCCCTGGCCCAGCTCCCGGACCGACCGACGACCCCCGCCCCACCCGGCCTGGACCGGTTCCCCTCCCCCGGCCGCACCTTCCTCTCCCCCGCCCTGGCGAAGCTGATGCGCGAGCTGCCCGCGAAGCGACTCGCCGACCGCTTCCCCACGAAGGCCGACTACGGCACGATCGGCGAGGCCGGTCTCGCCGCCCCCGAGGAACTCGTCGCGGTCATCGGCCGCACCCCCACCGACCCCGCGATCACCCACGCGGCGCGGGGCAGCGCCCTGGACACCCTCGCCGCCCGCGCCCGCGTGGACGACTTCACCGGGGCCAGGCCCAGCATGTTCACCTCCTTCGACCAGCAGGCCGCCGTGCTCGGCGGCGCCCTCCTCGTCGTCCCAGTGATCGTGCTGGCCTCGGCCGCCGGACGCCTCGGTGCCGCCCGCCGTGAGCAGCGGCTCGCAGCCCTGCGTCTGGCCGGAGCGACACCTCGGCAGATCCTGGCGATGACCGGCGCCGAGTCGGCGGCGGTGGGTCTGGCCGGTGGCCTTCTCGGCGCGGTCGCGTACACCTTGCTGCTGCCGGTCCTCGCGAGAGTGCCGTACGGCATCGGCACCTGGTACGCCGGACAGCTGTGGGTCGGCCTGCCCTGGCTGCTCGCGGTGGTGGCGCTCGTGGCCGTCCTCACCTCGGTCAGTGCCGCGACCACGCTGCGTGGGGTGGCCCGCTCCCCGCTGGGCGTCGCCCAGCAGGCCGATCCGCGCCGGACGAAGCTGATCCGGCTGGTGCTGTTCGTCGCCATCGGGCTGTACGTGACGATGACCGCCCACGGCGGCGGACTGACCGCCGGCCAGTCGCTCGCGCTGATCGTCCTGGTGTACGGGGCGTTCTGGACCCTCGGCCCCTGGGTCGTCGACATGCTGGGCCGGCTGCTGAGCCACTTCGCGCGCCGCCCGGCGACACTGCTGGCCGCCCGCCGACTCAGCGACGATCCGCGCGGCGCCTGGCGCACGGTCAGCGGTCTGGTCCTCGCGGGCCTCGTCGCCGGGTTCTTCACCGTCGGCCAGGTCGGCCTCGTGGGCTACGACTATCCGCAGCAGGTGGCGATCCGCGCCGAGCACGGAAAGCCGCGTGAACTCGCCGCACAAGCACGGGAGTTGCTCGCCGAGGCCGGGGTCCGGGCGAGCGTGGAGACACCGGACGCCGACGCGTGGGACGGCATCCTGAACGGCGACAGGGGCGTCGTGGTCCGTGTGCGCGGCGGTCAGGAACAGTTGGACACCGCGTCGACCGCGCTGTCCGCCCTCTCCCCGGGGAACCTGCCGTTCACCCAGGACTACGTCAACGCCGAGGGCGACACGACGACCCGGCTCATCGGCGAGATGGGGCTCGCGGTCCTGGCCCTGGGTTTCCTGGTCGCCGCCGCCTCCGCCGGGCTCACCGCGGCGGCGACGGTGCTCGACCGGCGCCGGGTGTACGGACTGCTGCGGCTGGCCGGTACGCCGCTGAAGGTTCTGGACCGGGCGCGGATGCGGGAGACCGCGCTGCCCCTGGTGGTGCTCGCCGGCGGTACCACGGCGACCGGGATCTACGCCGGGATGAAGGTCAACGAGATGTTCCACCTGGAGCCGGACGCGTCGGGGGCCGTGCGGCTCGCCCTCTGCGTCGGCCTCGGCACGCTCACCATGTTCGCGGCGCTCGCCGGGAGCCGGCCGCTGCTGCGCAAGGTGACGGCGGAACGGGCCCAGGACCCCGACTGACCCCTCTCCCCCACTCCTCCCAGGTTCCCCCCTCGCCTCGCCCCGCCCCGCCCTGCCTCTCCTCTCCTCTCCTCTCCTCTCAGGCATGATGCGCCCATGAACGACCGCAGCCCGATCCGGGTCCTGATCGCCGACGACCAGGACATGGTCCGCACCGGCTTCCGTTTCTTCCTCGACGCGCAGCCGGACATCACCGTGGTGGCCGAGGCCGCCGACGGCGAGACGGCCGTGCGGCTGGCGCGCGAGGTGCGGCCCGACGTATGTCTGCTGGACATCCGTATGCCGAAGCTGGACGGCCTGGAGGCGACCCGGCTGCTGGCCGGTCCAGGCGTGTCCGATCCGCTGCGGGTGGTCGTGGTGACGACGTTCGACCTCGACGAGTACGTCTACGGGGCGTTGCGCGGCGGTGCCTGCGGTTTCCTGCTCAAGGACTCGGGGCCGACCCTGCTGGCCGAGGCCGTACGGGCGGCGGCGGTGGGCGACTCGCTGGTGTCGCCGTCGGTGACGGTGCGGCTCCTCAAGCACCTCACGGCGGAGAAGGAGGCCGCGCCCGGCCCCCGGGCCCCGCGTCCTCAGGAGCCGTTGACCGACCGGGAGCTCGACGTCGTACGCCTGGTCGCGCTGGGCCACACCAACGCCGAGATCGCCGCCTCGATGTTCGTCTCCCTCTCCACGGTCAAGACCCACCTCGGCAGCATCCAGCTCAAGCTCGCCGCCCGGAACCGGGTGGAGATCGCGGCGTGGGCGTGGCGGACGGGGCACGCGGGCGACCCTTCATGACGGGCCGCCCGCGGGCGCGGAAAAGACTCAAGGGGGTCTTGAAGAGGCTTACTTCGTCAGCGTGACGCGGATGCCGATCGTGCCTTCGGCGCCCCGGCGGAGTCGGCTGCCGAGGAGGGTGAGGCGGCCGAGGACGCCGTACTTGCGGGCCATGAGCCCCCGGTAGGCGGCGGAGCCGGCCGCGTCGAGGATCTCGGCGGTGGCGGGGACGGAGTCGCCGGTGGGGTTGCCGCGCACATCGCAGGGGCCGACGAGGACGTCGGCGCGGTTCCGGATGCGTTTGACCTTCCAGGAGTCCGCGACCGTCCAGATGCCGAGCGCGTCCCCGTCCCGTACCACCCACACCGGCGTCGGGACGGTCGTGCCGTTCTTGCGGTAGGTGGTGATCAGCAGGTATTTGCCCGCGCCGAGCGCGTCGAGCGAGGTGTCGTCGGCCATGGCGGGAGTCTAGGTGTACGGCCGCCGGCGGGCACCGGCGGCCGTCTCCCCAGGAACGAACGGTGGAGCGGCGTCAGTCGAGCAGCCCGTCGTAGTCGGGCAGCTTGTACGTCCGCTCGGCGTGGCCGCCGACGAGGTCGGTGGTGTTGTTGCCGACGTTGGCGATGATGTCGTAGCCGTCGGACTCGATGTCCGCGCGCGAGGCGGTCTTGTAGGCCGAGACCTCGGCGAACAGATCGGGCAGGTCACGTACGTAGAGGCCGTCGACGGGGTAACCGACGGTCTTCAGGTTCCACTTGGTGACGCTCTCGATGATGCCCGGCCGGGCGGTGACGAAGAAGACGGCGACCCCACGGGACTTGGCGTACTTGGCCAGTGCCAGGGAGGGCTTCAGCGCCGGGGTCGGCAGCTGGTACCAGGGCGCGTAGTGCGTCTCCAGCGTCGTGTTGTCGATGTCGAAGACGACGGCGAGCTTCTGCCCCGAGGAGTTCGCGGTGCGCTGCTGTATGTAGGGAGTGGCCGTGTCGATGACGGCCTTCACGTCCGCCTGCCAGGTCGCGTAGTCCACCTCGGCGGCTGCCGCCGCGCTGGCCGCGGCCTCGCTCGGCGCCGCGACGGCCGGAACCGCCGCAGTCACCGAAGCACCCAGACCCAGTACGGCCACCGCGGCGACCGTCGTGATGCGGCGTCCCACACCGCTTGCTGTCATGTTCGTCCCCTTTTTCTCATGTCAAAGCGGCGAGGTCGATGGAACCTTCGCCGCGCTCGCCATGGTCATGCCCATTGATGGCCGGGAGACTACCCAAGAGTTACTGATTAGTAGAGGGGTCGCGACGATCGTTGTTCGGCTGCTCTCGCGTGAAGCCGGGCGGCGCTCGGGGAGACCGGTGGACCCCCGCCCCTGTGAAGATCGCCGAAGTCTCGGCAAAGGCCAACCGACAGGTCTACATTGCCGGTTGGATGAAGCACTTTCACAGAAGATCCAGGAGTTGACGCCGTGACGGACAACCCGGCAGCCTCGGACTTCCCCTCCTCGTCGCTGAACCGCCGCATCGTCACCACGCGGCCGGCCGCGGCGCGGATCTGGAACTACTGGCTCGGCGGCGGGGACTACTACGAGGTCGACCGGAAGGCCGGGGACGAGATACGCCGGCTGTTTCCGAGCATCGACGACTACGCCCGCGCGGACCGGCAGTTCCTGGGGCGGGCCGTGCGTCACCTGGCCGCCGACGTGGGCATCCGGCAGTTCCTGGACATCGGATCCGGACTGCCGACCGCGGAGAACACCCACGAGGTCGCCCAGCACATCGCTCCGGACGCCCGGATCGTGTACGTCGACAACGACCCGCTGGTCCTGGTGCATGCCCGCGCCCTGCTGACGAGTTCGCCCGAGGGCCGCACGGACCACGTCGACGAGGACCTGCGCAACGTCGACTCGATCCTCGAACACGCGGCGCGCACCCTGGACCTGACCCGGCCGGTCGCGCTGTTGCTGCTGGACGTGCTGGCCTTCGTCCGCGACGACGAGGACCCGTACGGCATCGTGCGCCGTCTGCTGGACGCCCTGCCCTGCGGCAGTCATCTGGTGCTCTCGCACACCATCACCGGCCCGGAGTGGCCCGACGTGGACGTCGCGGCCGCCTGGTGGAACGAGCACGGCATCCCACCACTGACCCAGCGCACACCGGAGAAGATCGCCCGGTTCTTCGACGGGCTCGACCTCCTCGAACCGGGCATCGTCTCGTGCACACACTGGCGGCCGGCGACCACCGGCGATCCCGATTGTGGGGAACCTGCGATGGTGCCCATGTACTGCGGAGTGGGAGGAAAGCGCTGATGACGACGGAACCGGTCAGGCTCCAACTGGACGTCACCGACTTCGACCTGGCACGTTTCCAGCCGTACGTCGACAAGTGCCGCACCTCCGGCATCCGGCTGACAACGCTCTCCGAGCTCGGCGACACCCCGCAGCACCGCAGGGCGTTGTATGAACTCAACAAGGAGTGCTCGGCCGATATCCCGGAGCGCGGCCCCTTCTTCGAGTACGACGAGTACCACCGGCTCCGCTTCGAGGTGCCCGCCTACGATCCGCGCGGCATCGTCCTGGCCATCGACGGAGACCGGTGGATCGGCATGGCCGCCACCTCCGACCGACGGAGGTCCGGGTTCGTGTTCAACGAGATGACCGGGGTGCGCGTCCGTCACCGGGGCCGGGGCATCTCGATGGCCATGAAGACCTTCGGTATCGGGTTCGCCGGAATCTGCGGGGTGAGCACGGTCCGCACGGTGCACCATCCGGCCAACTCGCGGGCGATCGCCATGAACCGGACGTTGGGATACGTCGACGCGCACTGGTGAACATGTGCCGACCGCCGCACGTATGAAAGGAGGGCGCTCAAGGACCGGACGCCCTGGCGGTGTTGACACCGTGTCGGACGGGGTTCGGGAGCCAGGCAATGAGGCACGCACGACGACGAGTCGTGAAGCGGGTGGCGCGGCTGACGGCCGCCGGCGGACTGATCTGCGGAACCCTGATGGTCACGCAGGCGGCGATGGCGACCGAACCCACCACCTCTCCCCCCGCGACCCGAAGTTCGGTGCTCGCCGCGTCCGGCACCGGAAACGGTCTGCTGACCGAGCTGGGTTCGGAGCGTACGGCGGGCACCTGGATCGCCGAGGACGGCAGCCCCGTCGTCGCGGTCACCGACGAGAAGGCGGCCGTCGAGGTCAAGCAGGCGGGCGCCCGGCCCAAGATGGTCGAGTACAGCGGCGACGACCTGAAGTCCGCCACGGAGGCGCTTCGTACGGCGCCCCGGGTGTCGGGCACCTCCTGGGCCGTCGACCCCGCCTCCAACGAGGTCGTGGTGCGGGCCGACAGTACCGTCTCCAAGAAGGACTGGGCGAGCCTGACCGACCTCGCCGAGGAGATCGGCGGGTCCGTGCGGATGGAGCGCACCGAGGGCACGTACACGATGCGGCTCAACGGCGCCCAGCCCATCTTCGGCACGGGCGGACGCTGCTCGATCGGCTTCAACGTGACCGACGGCGAGAACGACTTCATGCTCACCGCCGGCCACTGCGGTCCCGCCGGTTCCGTGTGGTTCGGGGACGACCAGGGCCGGCAGGAGATCGGCCGGACGACCGAGTCGAACTTCCCCGGCAGTGACTTCTCGCTCGTGCAGTACCTCCAGGACGCGCCGAGCAACCAGACCAACGTCGTCTCGGTCGGCGACGGCCGGGGGGTGCGCATCACCTCGGTCGGTGAGGCGGCAGTCGGCCAGCGGGTGTTCCGCAGTGGCAGCACCAGCGGCTTCCGCAACGGCGAGGTGACCGGCCTCGACGCGACGGTCAACTACCCCGAGGGCACGGTCAGCGGCCTCATCGAGACCACGGTCTGCGCCGAGCCGGGCGACAGCGGCGGCCCGATGTTCTCGGAGGGTGTGGCACTGGGGGTGACCTCGGGCGGCAACGGAGACTGCGAGGCGGGCGGCACGACGTTCTTCCAGCCGCTGTCCGACGCCCTCGACGACCTCGGTGTCCGACTGACCGGCCTGCCCCAGTCCGCCGCCCAGCCGACCGCCGCGGCCGACGGCTCCTCGAACGACGACTCCCAGGGTGCCGCCGCTCCCGGCGGGGCCGAACCGGGCTCCGTGGAGCCCGTCGAGTCCATCGGCGCCGCCTCCGACCTCCTCGACCGCCTCGCCGACCCCCGCAACGTCGGGCCGGGCCTCCTGGTCATCGCCGGCAGCATGGTCGCCCTGGCGGCAACCCGCTTCATCCGCACAGAACAGGACAGGCAGGCATACCGCCGCCAGTATTCAGGGAGTTGGAACTGAAAGCTTCCTGGAGGAGGGGGCGCGCCCGCTGGGCGCGCCCCCGAACCCGGCAGACGGAACCCGCGTCGGCTCACCCGGCGGAGCGCATCGGTTCACTGATGCGCATCGGTTCACTGAGCGGAGCGCGCCGCCCACTCAAGGACGAGCCGCTCGTACTCACTCCGCTGCTCCGCGTTCAATGTCCCACCGCTCCGGAACCAGAGCGCCCGGATCTCCTCGTTGACCTCGGCGGCCGTTCGCACCGGTATTTCCGCTCTTTCCAGGACGACATCAGGGGTAGTGGACATGGTGTAAACCATATGTCCTCGGGCGTGAAGCCCATGTGAGTAAAGATCCCACTTCAGACATTACGGACCGTGAAGCTGATCACTCTGCGTTTACAGCTCCACGGTCCCGAGCACGAGTACCTGAATGGCCAGTACGGCCGCCCCCCGCGCCCAGTCATGGAAGTCGGACACCTTCGTCTCCAACGGGACGGGCGCGGCCAGCGGATGCCGATGAGCCCGGACGACCTTGTCCACGGCCTCCCCCGCCACCTCCATCAGCCCCACCCCCTCCCCCGCGAGCAGGATCTTCTGCGGCATCACGAAGTTGGCGATCTGGGCCACCATCGTCCCCAGCGCCCGCCCCGCCTCCCCGACGACCCGCACACACATCGGCTCACCCTCGGCCGCGCCGGCCAGGATCTCCTCGTACGTCACCTCGCACCCGGTCGCCGCCCGGACCTGGTACCGGATGCTGGGGATGCTCAGCAGTGAGACGGCGCTGCCGCGCTCCCCGTCGGGGGTGAGCGGGCCGGAGGGGTCCACGATCCAGTGGCGGCCGAACGCGCGGTCCTCCTCGGCGTACGCCACCCGTTTTCCGTTCAGGACGAGCCCGTAGCCGATGCCGGCGCCGATGGTGAGGACGACGAACCGGTCGAGCCCGCGTCCCGCGCCGAACCAGGTCTCGGCCTCGACGAGCGCGGCGACGTCGTTCTCGACGACCACCGGCAACCCGGTGCGCTCCTCGACGAGTTCGGCCAGCGGAACGTCCCGCCACGACAGGAAGGGCGACTCCCCGACCACCGCGCGGTGCCGGACGAACCCGCCGACACCGATACCGATACCGGCGAGCGAGGGGTGGGCGCGGGCGAGTTCGGCGGCCATCCCGGCGAGCAGATCCGCGACCCGCTCCGGCTCATGGGTGGTGAGCGGACGGTCGTACCGGGTGACGATCTCGCTCCGGAGCGTGGTGACCACGCCGTACACCATGTCGTCGGTGATCTTGAAGCCGATGAAGGAGCGGGACTCGGCGACGATGTCCAGTGGCCGCGAGGGGCGCCCCTGGCGGACCTCGGGGAGCACGGCGCCCTCGGCTGTCTCGACCAGCAGGCCCGATTCGATCAGCGGTTTGGTCAGCCGGGTG
This sequence comes from Streptomyces sp. NBC_01314, assembly GCF_041435215.1. Classification (NCBI taxonomy): domain Bacteria; kingdom Bacillati; phylum Actinomycetota; class Actinomycetes; order Kitasatosporales; family Streptomycetaceae; genus Streptomyces; species Streptomyces sp. NBC_01314. The sequence goes on from NZ_CP108394.1 coordinate 1,359,763, forward strand.
AGGCTGCCCGCGGAGAGGCCGAGCCGCTGGGCGATTTCCGTGCGGGAGAGCGGGCCGTGCACGAGCACCTCGATCGCCACCGCGCGTTCACCGGAACTGAGTGGCAGCCAGCTGGCAGCGAGTGCGGTCATGAGGGTCACACTCCCACACCAGGTTTCTTCCGCATCGGAAACAACAAGCTCATCCTAGCCGCATCCGCAGGCCGTCAAAAGATCTCCACGCTGCCTCTTGACGCGACAATTCTTTCGAGACAAAAGTAAGTGACCAGCGACTCTCGACCAGTGAAGGACATTCCTCACATGACGTTCTCCCTCGGCATCGTCGGCGCCGGCCAGTTCTCCGGCCAGTTCGCCACGCTGTTCCAGGCCCACCCCGGCGTCGGTGACGTATATGTCACCGACCTGCTGCCCGAGCGGGCCGAACAACTGGTGGCCACGCAGGGACTGGCCGGCACCTTCCCGTCGTACGAGGCGATGCTGGAGTCGCCGGCGGTCGACGCGGTCGCCGTCTTCACCCAGCGCTGGACGCACGGGCCGCTGGTGCTCCAGGGACTGGGGGCCGGCAAGCACGTGTACTCGGCGGTTCCCATGGCGATCACCACCGACGAGATCGCGGCGATCATCGACGCGGTCAGGGCGACCGGGCTGACGTACATGATGGGTGAGACGAGTCAGTACAACCCGGCGACCGTGCATGCCCGCAACCAGATAGCCGAAGGCGCGTTCGGGCGGATCTTCTACGCCGAGGGCGACTACGTCCACGACATGGACCTGGGGTTCTACGAGGCCTACCAGTACAGCGGCGGCGAGGACTGGAAGCGGACCGCGAGCTATCCCCCGCTGCTGTACCCGACGCACTCGGTGGGCGGGGTGCTGGGCGCCTGGCAGACGCACGCGGTGAGCGTATCGGCGATCGGCGTCGTGGACGGGCGCGGGGACGGGGTGTTCGACAAGGAGGTCAGCCAGTTCGGCAACGACTTCTCCAACGCGACCGCGCTGTTCGAGGTGGCGGGCGGCGGTTCGTTCCGTACGAACGAGTTCCGGCGGGTCGGCTACCCCTCGCAGATCCGGGAGTCGCGTTTCCGGTTCTTCGGCACGGACGCCAGCATGGAGCAGCTGGCCACGGTGGCGTTCTGGCAGGACAAGAAGGGGGTGACGGACATCAGCGAGCTCCTTGAGCCCAAGCCCACCCTGTCCCCGGACGATCCCTCGCTCCAGCACATCGCGCCGGATCTGCGGGCAGCCTTCACGTCCGGGTCGGCGCCGGTGCACGACCGGGCGCGGCTGCCGCGGGAGTTCGACCAGCTGCACAACGGGCACGAGGGCAGCCACCACTTCCTGGTGGACGACTTCGTGACCGCCGTCAACACCCGGACGCTGCCCTCGGTGAACGCCTGGGTGGCGGCCCGCTACACCCTGCCGGGCATCGTCGCGCACGAGTCCGCGCGGCAGGGCGGGGTCAGGCTGGAGATCCCGGACTTCGGGGACGCCCCCGAGGCGTGACGTCCCACCACGGCCGACGGGCCGGGCCCCTGGTTCCCTGTCAGGTGCCCGGCTTCCGGCCGTACACGTACACGTCGTCGCCCGTCTTCAGCAGCGACCAGTACTTCTTGGCGTCGGTCTTGGTCATGTTGGTGCAGCCGTGGGAGCCGGGCGGGTTCCACATGCTGACACCGACGGAGTGGAAGGCCTGACCGCCGTCGAAGAACTGGGCGTAGGGCATGGGCACGTTGTAGATCGACGAGACGTGATCGATGTTCCGCCAGTAGATCGTCTTCAGGCCGGTGCGGGTCTCGTACCCGTCGCGGCCGGTGCGGACCGGCACGGGCCCGTAGACGAGCTTGCCGCCGTCCTGGATCCAGCTGAGCTGGAGGGTCAGGTTCACGCAGGCGATGCGGCCCTTGTTGGTCGGGCACTTGCCCGCCTTGTTCGGGTCCTTGCCGACGGCCTTCTGCTTGTTCATCAGGTCCATCACGCCCCAGGTGACGGATCCCGCGTACCCGATGTTCGGTGTGATGCCGTGCTTGGTCTGGAATGCCTGGATCGCCTTGCAGTCGCCGGTGGACTGCTTCCCGTCGGCCGTCCGGCCGAGGAACTTCTCCACCTGCTTCTGGTACGGACCCGTCGACGTCGTACAACTCGCCGCCTGCGCGGGCGCGGCGCCCAACGCCAGCGTGAGCGGTGTCAGCAGTCCGGTGATGGTGAGTGCGACTGCGCCTCTTCTGCCTATGTCCCCCATGGCCGACCTTTCCCCTTCGCCGCGCTTTGCTGCTCCTGTCTACCTAGACAGACGATCCGGGCCGACGGTTGTGGAAGTGGCCATGTCGAGACGAAACAGTTACACAGCCGGGAATTCGGATATAGAGTTCTCCCCATGAGCAACAGCGATTCCCTATCTCGTGTGGCCCTCAAGAAAATCACTCCCGACGTGTCCGGAGCGATGGGTTCCCTGCACGGTGCCGCCGTTTCCGCGGCCCGGGACGCGAAGGTCGAGTCCGAGATTCTCGAACTGATCAGAATTCGCGCCTCGCAGATCAACGGCTGCGCGTTCTGCCTGGACATGCACACCAAGGACGCCCGCGCGCAGGGCGAGACCGAGCAGCGGATCTACGCGCTCAGCGCCTGGCGCGAGACCCCGTTCTTCACCGCCCGCGAGCGCGCGGCCCTGGCGTTGGCCGAGGCGGTGACCCTGGTCGCCGACGGTCAGGTGCCCGACGACGTCTACGCGGCCGCCGCGGACGTGTTCGACGAGGAGCAGGTCGCGGCGCTGATCTGGGCGGCCACCGTGATCAACGCGTACAACCGGATCGCCATTGCGACCCGGATGGTTCCGGGGGCCTACCAGCCGGTTCAGAAGTAGCCCCGAGGCTCTCCCGAGGCTCCTGGGAATACTTTCTCCGAATATTCAGGGAACGACTTTCAGCGCCGGGCCGAATCCTTTCGGCCCGGCGCTTCTTCGCGCCCGGATATCGCTGCGAATTCAGTGGTCCGGCAGCGGCTCCAAGAGACTGTCCAGCCATTTCCGCCATTCCGGGGCGTGGACGGCCTGGCCCGGGGTCATCGGGCGCCCGGTCCAGGCGGCGACCGGGCGGATGCCGTGGAGGGCGTTGACCAGCCACACCTCGCGGCCGGCCAGCTCGGCCAGGGAGCGTTCGCGGTGGGCGACCCGGACGCCGGTACGGGCGGCCCGCTCCTGGACGAGGGCCATGGTCACGCCGGCGAGGAGCGGCAGGCGGGGCGGCGGCAGGCAGAGGGCGTCGTCCTCCCACCAGAAGAGGCTGGAGTTGGCGGCCTCCAGGACCAGGCCGGAGGGCGCGATGAGCACGGCCTCGTCGGCGTCGGCACCGGCGGCCCGTCTGCGTACGCGGGCCAGGGCGTCCAGGTCCGGCCCCTTGCGGCGGGGCACGGTACGCGGGTCGGGCTGGCCGGCCGCCCAGACACGGACCTCTGCCGTGAGGGGCGGCGCGGGGCGCAGCAGGAGCCTCATTTCCAGTGAGCCGGAGGCGAGTTCGACCCGGGGGAACCACACCCCCGTGCGCGGCAGGGCACAGGTCATGTCCTGCCAGAAGTCGACGACCTGTCCCAGGGGCGGTGCGCCGCACTCGCCGCAGGACCGCAGGAACCGTTCACGGTGCCGGTCGAAGCCGCGTACCCGTCCGTCGCGCAGCAGCCACGAGTCCGCGACGAGGAGGCGTCCGCCCTGTGTCTGGCCGGGGACGAGGCCGTGTTCGGGTGACCAGGTCAACAGACCTTCCACGATGGCGGGTTGTGTCACTCGGTGCTCCTGTCGGTCTTCCGGGTCAGTACTTGCGGCCCGAGACGGCCGGGGCGCCGTGCCGGGGTCCGTAGGGCGCGTGCTCCAGCCAGGCGCCGCAGCGGGGCACCACGGGGGCGAGGGCCGCCGCCGCCCGCTGCTTGACGCGGACGATACGGCGCCGGGGCCGCAGATGGTCCAGGGCCGTGCCGGCGGCGGCGCTGTTGAAGAGGCCCGCCGAACGCCGGACCTCGGCGAAGGAGTCGACCGCCTCGGGCGTGCCGTCGGCGATCGCCCGGGCCGCGGCGACGGCGTCCGCGATGCCGCTGTTCATGCCGCGCGCCCCGAACGGCGGGAAGAGATGGGCCGCCTCGCCGGCCAGCAGCACCCGGCGGTGCGGGTCGGTGAAGACGGCGGCGACCTTGCGCAGGAAGCGGTAGGTGGACACCCACAGGACGCGCTCGGCGTACCCGTCGCCGACGACCTCCGGCAGCCAGCGCCGTACGGCCGCCTCGGTGCCGAACTCTTCCGTCGCGTCGTCGTCCCGGCACTGCAGGTCGAGTTGGAAGCCGCCGGTGAACGGCACCCGCATGACGCTGCGACCACCGAGCGCCGGATGCTCGTAGTGGAAGACACGTTCCAGGGGCAGTTCGGCACCGGGGATGTCGGCGATGTCCGCGACGACGTGGAAGCCCTCGCCGTGGGTGCCCTCCAGGGGGATGCCCAGTTCGCGCCGTACGGCCGAGCGGGCGCCGTCGGCGGCCACCGCGTGGGTGCCGGTCCAGGTACGGCCGTCCTCACCGGTGAGTGTCAGCCCGTCCGGGTCGGTGCGTACGCCGGTGATCCGCGCGTCCCACACGAACTCCACGCCGGCGTCCTGGCAGGCGGCGAGCAGGAAGCGCTCGGTGTCGACCTGGCGGAGGCTGGTGAAGGGCGGGGTGCCGGTGGGCGGCGGGAAGGTGCGGGCGTACACCTCGCGGCCCCGGTACAGGGTGCGTCTGGTGTGCCAGGTCCGGCCGTACGCGGCGATCTCGACCGCGAGTCCCGGGTGGATCCCCTCCAGGAGTTCCAGGGTCTCGCGGTGCACGAACAGAGCGCGGCTGCCGGGGCGTCGGCGGCCCTCGGGGTCGGCTTCCAGCAGGGTGACGGGGAGGCCGTGGGCGCGCAGGGCGAGGGCGGCTGAGAGGCCCACGGGGCCGGCGCCCACGACCAGAACGGGGGCGGGGGGCGTCATGCGCGGGTGCTCTCGGTGAGCATGCGGGTGATCTCGACCCGCTTGACCTTCCAGGTGGACGTCATCGGCAGTTCCTCGAACCGCCACTGCCGGGGCTCGGCCATGGTGGGCAGGTCGGCCGTGGCCTCGTGCCAGCGCCGCAGGTCCAGGGGGCGTTCACCGCGTACGCACACCACGGGGACGGGTTCACGGTCGACGCCGGGGACGATGACGACCTCGCGCAGCTCCTCCAGGCGGGACATCAGGGTGTCCTCGACCTCCAGGTTGCTGTGCACGGAGTCGATCTGGTCGATCTCGCGGTCGATGAGGTGGAGGGCGCCCCAGCGGCTCTGGTAGCCCATGTCGCCCATCTGCCACCAGCCGCTGTCGAGTTGACGCAGATAGCGCTCCCGGGCGCCGATGTAGGTGAGGATGCGGCCCCGGGTGCGGGCCTCGATGCGGCCTGCGGTGCCGGGGGCGACCCGCCGCCCGGCGTCGTCGGCGACGCGGACGCGGGTGAAGCCGGGGATGCCGATGCCGACCCGGCGGCCGTCGGCGCGGGCGGCGCTGCGGCGGGTGAACCACTGGAAGGCGACCGGGCCGGTCTCGCTCTGCCCGTAGAGCTGGATGAGCCACGGCGAGCGCCGCTTGGACGCGTCGAGCAGTCGCTGCACGGTGCGCGGGTGGATGGCGTCGAAGGTGGAGCCGTACGAGCGGACGCGGGACAGCGGTGCGCCGGGCGCGTCGGCCAGCTCCTCCCACAGGACGAAGGTGTTGGGGTGCGTCTCGACGATGCCGGGGCGGTGGCGGGCGAGCAGCGGGCCCACGTTCGACGGTTCCGGGTCGACGATCAGGAGCAGGGGGCTGCCGAAGTGCAGCAGGACGCCGAGCAGGTGGTAGAAGCGCGAGTGCACGAACGACATGTGCAGGGCCGCGGTCTCGCCGCGCGTGGGCCAGCCCATGGCCTTCTGCGGGACGAGCCGGTTCCACATGGTGTTCGGGCAGTGCACGGCCAGCTTGGGGAGGCCGGTGGTGCCGGAGCTGTGGGTGATGAGGGAGGGGTCGCGGGGGTGGAGGCGGACGGCGGCCGGGGTCGGGGCACCCGCGTACTTCTGCAGCGGTTCGGCGCCGGGGGCGTCGTCGACGGAGAGCGTGCGCCGTACCAGGCCGGTGAGTCCGACGTCCTTCAGGGGGCCTTCGAGCTTGGCCCGGTCGGTGATCAGCCAGGGCTGGTGGAGGCGTTCGAGGAGCTGTCCGACCACCGGGCCCGCGAGGCCGGGCGACAGCAGGACGGGGACGGCGCCGATACGGGAGACCGCGCAGGTCAGCAGCACGATGTCGACGTTGTCCGTCTTGTGGACGACCACCTCCTCGGAGGGGCGCACGCCCGCTTCCCAGAGGCGGCCGGAGAGTTCGTCGACCACATCGGCGAGGGTCGTGTAGGCGAGGTCGGTACCGATGTCGGGGTTGACGTCGAGGGGCCGGTCCAGGGTGACGAAGACGTGCCCGTGACGGTCGGCGGCCTCTCTGAACATCGAACCCAGGTAGAAGCCACGGCCACCGACGAGGGCGGGCTGCCGGTCGGCCTGGAGCTGGTCTCGCATGGGACCGGACCTTTCTGCGGGGATGAGGGTGTCGGCCATGCTCACCACGCCCCTTGGCGGACGAGGTGCCGGCGGAGCTTGCCGGTCGCGGTGCGGGGCAGCGTGGGCACGAAGCTGACGCTGCGGGGGACCTTGAAGGCGGCGAGCCTGTCGCGGGCCATGCAGATCAGTTCGGCCTCCAGACCCACCCCGATGGGCGGGACGGGGATGACGAAGGCCCGCAGCCTGCTGGCGCCGCGCTCGTCGGTGACGGCCGCGACGGCGACGTCCCGGACCCCGGGGTGGGTGCGCAGCAGGGCCTCCACCTCCAGCGGGGAGACGGTGATGCCGCCGACCATCTCCATGTCGTCGGCCCGGCCCAGATGCCGGTAGGTGCCGTCGGCTTCGCGGACGGCCCGGTCCCGGGTGTTGAGCCACCCGCCGACGAGGGTGCGCTCGGTCTCCTCGGGCCGGTTGAGGTAGCCGGGAGTCACCGTCGGGCCGCGCACCCAGAGTTCGCCCGCCTCGCCGTCCTGGACCTGTGCGCCCGCGCGGTCGCGGAGTTCGACCTCGAAGCCGGGGACGGGGCGGCCGACCGTGCCGGGGTGGTTGTGGTCGAAGCTGTTGGCGCAGAAGGCGTGTCCGGCCTCGGTGGAGCCGATCTGTTCGAGGACGGGCGCGCCGAGCAGTTCGGTGACCTGCTTGCCGAGTCCGGCGGGCATGCCCTCGCCGGCCGACACCGCGGCGCGCACCGAGGCGAAGCAGTCCTCGTGGCCGCCTGCCCGGTCGGCCACCAGGGCGGCGTACGCCGACGGCACCGAGTAGAGGAGGGTCACTCGGTGCCGGGCGACGAGTTCGTCGACCGCCGCGGGGGTGGGACGGCGGTCGGCGAGGACGGCGGAGGAGCCGGAGAAGAGCGGGAAGACGAGGGCGTTGCCGAATCCGTAGGCGAAGTACAGCCGGGAGACGGACAGGGTGACGTCGTTCGGGGTGACGCGCAGGAGTCGGCGGCCGATGAGGTCGTAGTACGTCCTGGGGTCGCCGTGGACGTGGACGACGCCCTTGGGGTGGCCGGTCGTTCCCGAGGTGTACTGGATGTAGAGGGGGGTGTGGGCGTCGACCGGGTGGGCCGCTTGCCTGGGGGTGGCCGTGGCGCACAGAGCGGTCAGCTGGTCGGCGCCGAGACGGGGGGTCGGGGCGGCCGTCCTCACTCCGCGGGCCGTTCCCGGCTGGTCGCGCCCGCGCGGCGGAGCCGCATGGGCCACGGCCCCGCGTCCCTGACGGGGCACGCTGTTGAGCGCCGGTGCGGGGCTTTCCAGCCCCGGCCCCGTCACCCACAGGACCGCCTCCGTGTCCGCCGCCATGAACTGGAGTTCGGGAGGGGTGAGTTCGGGGTTGACCAGGACCGCCACCGCGCCCAGGCGGGCCAGGGCGAGGAAGGTGGTGACCCAGGTGACGGAGTCCGGGAGGGCGAGGAGGACGCGGTCGCCGGGGCGGACTCCGTGGTCGGTGAGGACGGTGGCGGCGCGGGCCGCGAGGTCGTGCACCTCGCTGTGGGAGTAGTTCCGGTGGCCCTGGCGGAAGGCGGGGCGGTCGGCCCAGCCGCGGCGTTCGGCGAGGGCGGCGAGGTGGGCCGCGAGGTTGCCGGGGGCGGCGGCGTCGGCCTGGAGCCGGACGGGCTGGGGGGATGTCGTCGTGATCGTCATCGCGTCGGCTCCTCGGTGACGGCCGGGGCGGAGGCGTGCTCCCGGTGGGCCCGCATGAGTGCCGCGGCCTTCAGCAGCATCTCGTCGTACTCGGCGGCCGGATCGGAGTCGAGGACGATCGCGCCGCCCGCGCCCAGATGCATACGGCCGCCCTGGAACACGGCGGTACGGATGACGATGTTGAGGTCCGCGCCGCCGCTGCATCCGAGGTAGCCGAGGGCTCCCGAGTACACGCCCCGCGCCTCGGTCTCCAGCGAGTCGATGATCTCCATCGTGCGGAGCTTGGGCGCCCCGGTCATCGATCCGCCGGGGAAGCAGGCCCGGACGCAGTCGACGGCGTCGGTGCCCTCGCGCAGCCTGCCCTCGACGGTGGAGACCAGCTGGTGCACGGTGGCGTACGTCTCGGTGGCCATGAGACGCGTGACCTTCACGGAGCCGGTCCGGGAGACCCGGCCCAGGTCGTTGCGGAGCAGGTCGACGATCATCAGGTTCTCGGCGCGGGTCTTGGCGTCCGCCGCCAGTTCGTCCCGCAGCCGGTCGTCCTCCTCCGGGGTGCCGCCCCGGGGGGCGGTGCCCTTGATGGGCTTGGCCTCGGCGATGCCGTCGCGGGTGATCCGCAGGAAGCGCTCGGGGGACGAGCCCGCGATGTCGAGGTCGCCGAACCGCAGGAAGGCGGCGTACGGGGCGGGGTTGATGCGGCGCAGCACCCGGTAGAAGTCGTACGGGTCGTAGGGGGCGGGTAACCGGGCCGCGTTGGTGAGACAGACCTCGTAGCTCGTGCCCGCGTTCAGTTCCGCCTTGCACGCCTCGATGTCGGCGAGGTAGGTGGCGCGGTCGCGGACGAGCCAGGGTTCGGCCGCGCGGGGGTAGGGAGATGTGGCCGCCCGCAGGGGGACCGTGGGGTCCGAGCCGACGAAGGTCAGCTGGGCCAGCGCGGTGTCGAGCCAGTCGCCGGCCTCGCGGGACGCCGCCGGGGTGTCCTCGGACAGGCAGACCGCGTAGGTGAAGCCCTCCTCGTGGTCCACGGCGATCAGTCGGTCCGCGAACAGCCAGGAGGCGTCCGGGGTTTCGGCCTTGTGCCGGTTCGGGGAGCCGGTGTCGGCCTTGAGTTCGTAGCCGAAGTAGCCGACGTAGCCGCCGGTGAAGTCGAAGGGCAGGCCCGTCGCGTCGACCTTGCGGCTCGCCAGCTGCCGCTTCAGGTAGTCGAAGACGCTCGCCTGGACCCGGCGGGTGGGCCGTCCCTGCCGCTCGATCTCGCACAGGCCGCTGTCGACGTCGTAGCGGACGACCTCGGCGAGCGGTCCGGCACCGTCACCGAAGAACGAGAACCGCGACAGGTCCCGCTCGACGCGGGAGCTGTCCAGCCAGAACGCGTGCGGCGCGTCGGCGTACATGCGCGTGAAGGCGGCCTCGGCGTCGATCGCGCCGGCGATACGGCGGGTGTGCAGCCGGTAGGCGGGCCCCGGGGCCCGCCGGGGGCGGGGGATCGCACCGTTGAGGGGGATGACCGCGGTGTTGCGCGTACGCGGGCTGCCGGCCCGTTCCTCCGTGAGGTCACGGAAGTTGACCAGCAGGCGGTGGCCGTGGTCGGTGAGGACCGACTCGGGGTGGAACTGGACGCCCCACAGGGGCCGTTCGCGGTGGCGCAGACCCATCAGGACGCCGTCCTCGGACCAGGCCGTGGCCTCCAGGGTCGGCGGCAACGGCTCGCGCACGGACAGCGAGTGGTAGCGGACGACCGTGAAGTTCTGCGGCAGGCCCCGGAACAGGTCACGGCCGTCGTGCCGGACCGTGGACAGGTGCCCGTGGCGCGGCCACGGGGCGGGCTCGACATCGGCGCGCTCCCCCACCGCGATGCCCTGATGGCCCAGGCAGACGCCCAGTACGGGGATCCCGGCCTCCGTGATCACCTGCGCGGCGATACCGAAGTCACGCGGTTCCAGGGGGTGGCCGGGTCCCGGCGACACCACCACGTTGTCGAATTCCCGCAGCTCCGGAATGTCGCCCGCCGGAGCGTCGTTGAGCACGACCACCGGCTCCTCGCCGTTGACCTCGGCGATCAGCTGGAACAGGTTGTACGTGTACGAGTCATAATTGTCGATGAGCAGGGTCTTCACCCGCCCACCCCCCTCTGATCGTTCTCGAACCTAGGCGGTCCGTCGTTTGTGCCGGCCGCGCAGCGCCTGCAGCGGCGGATACAGCCATTTCTTCAGGAATCGCTGGAGTCTCGGCATGAGAATCCAGGTGACGATGGCTGTCACGGCCAGACACAGCAGAAGTGTACGAAAAAGTGGATTCAGGTCGTTGAGATAGGGAAGTATCAGCAGGTTGAATAAGAGCACCGGTGGGAAGACCGCGCTCATATTCACCAACCACAGTTTCCATTTCGGGGGTGGCCCCGGGGGGCCGGCCGGGGCCCGGGCGGTCTGGGAGTCGAACCAGGCCTTGGAACCCGCGATGCTCCGGCGACCGGTCTCCCGGGCCAGTCCATCGGCACGGGCCGACCACTCCGCCCAGACCATGGAGTTCTCCCAGGTCCGAGCCGTATCCTCGCTGTCGAAGCGGTAGACCACATGCCACTCCGCCTCTCCGTCGACGAGTACGCCACCCCCCAGAAAACCCGGCTGCTGCGCACTCGTACGCAGCGCGGCCCACCCCCAGGAGTGGAAGTCGGCCTCACGCCCCGGCACCACGTGGTATGCGAGGGTGACGGTAACGGGATTCCTGCTCACGGTGTCGAATACGAGAAGAACCGAGACCCCGTTCAAATCTTCAACGAACTTTTTCGAGGTGTCCGGATCGTACGCCTATGACGGTCTTTCAGGTGCCTTGACGCCTTTCGTCGAGTATTACGTTCGGGTAACTTCTGGTAATTCTCGGAAGCGGTTGCCCGCGCCAGCGAAACAGGCGCACCATCGCCAGGAGGATCGGGGGGAATTGCACGAAAATGAAGGAGAGTCATGTCCAGGTACGACTGGGATATGAACCACGAGGGAATCAACCGGGCGCGCTCCGCGATCGAGCCCGTACGGAAAGAAGTCACCGCGCATCCGATCTATCAGCGCGTCGAAAGCCGCTCCGACATGGCGGTGTTCATGGAGCACCACGTCTTCGCGGTGTGGGACTTCATGTCCCTCCTCAAGTCCCTCCAACGGGACCTGACCTGTGTGGACGTCCCCTGGGTGCCGCGCGGGTCCGAGGTCAGCCGGCGGCTCATCAACGACATCGTTCTGGTCGAGGAGAGCGACGAGCTGAACGGCGGGTTCACCAGTCACTTCGAGCTGTACCGCTCGGGCATGGCCGAGGCCGGAGCGGACACCTCCCGCCTCGACACGTTCCTCGGGCTCATCGGCGAGGGCCACGACGTGCCCGCGGCACTGCGGGTCGCCCAGGTTCCCGGCCCCGCGGCCGAGTTCGTCCGCACGACGTTCGAGATCATCGGGGAACGGCCGCTGCACTGCCGGGCCGCCGCCTTCGCGTTCTCCCGGGAGGATCTGATCCCGGACATGTTCGACCAGGTGATCAAGAAGGAGGGCACGGAGCGGTTCCCGTTGTTCTGCGACTACCTCGCTCGGCACATCGAGGTGGACGGGGAGGAGCACACACCGATGGCGATGGCCATGGTGGCAGATCTGTGCGGCGGGGTGGACGGGCGGTGGGAGGAGGCTGTGGAGACGGCGGTGCTGGCGTTGGAGGCGCGGGCTCGGTTCTGGGACGGGATCGTTGCGGCGATGGGGTGAGTCGAGCGCCGTCGGGGGTTCGTTCGCCGGTCGGCTGCGGGTGGTCCGTGGCTGGTCGCGCCCACGCGGCGGCAGCCGCATGTCCCACACAGCCCCGCACCCCCTCAGGGCGCTGCGGTGGACCTCGTTGGCTATGCCTCTCCCTCCGCCCTCCACCGTTGTGCCGCCCCGGCGAAAGCGGTGTTGACGGCCAGCAGTCCGCCGTCCACGCGCAGGGTCGTGCCGGTGATCCAGGCCGCGTCGCCGGAGGCGAGGAAGGCCACGGCCGCCGCGATGTCGTCCGGCTCGCCGACGCGCCCCAGGGGGTAGATCTCGGCGAGGTCGTCGAGATGGGACTCGCGGCCCGCCCAGCCGGGGGTGCGGACCGTACCGGGGGCCACCAGGTTGACGCGGACACCTCGGGGCGCGGCGTCGCCGGCGAGGGTGCGGGTGAGGGAGATGAGGCCGGCCTTGGCGGCGCTGTAGGCGTGGTTGCCGAAGTCCTGGAGGCCGTTGACGGAGCCGATGTTGACGATGGCCCCGCGCCCGGACGCCACCAGGTGCGGCAGGGCCGCGCGGGAGCAGCGGAACGCGCTGGTCAGGGTGAGGTCGAGGTCGCGGGCCCACGTGTCGTCCGGGGTGTCTTCGAAGAGCGGCACGTCCGGGGTGCAGCCGAAGGCGTTGTTGACCAGGACGTCGAGGGAGCCGAGGGCCGCCACCGCGTGCGTGATCGCAGCCTCGACGGACTCCCGGTCCCCGACGTCGCACCGGTACGCCTCGGCGGCCAGCCCCTTGCCCCGCAGCTCCGTCACGGTCCTCTCGGCCGCCGGCAGGTCCACGTCGGTGACGAGCACGCGGGCCCCTTCCTCGGCCAGCCGCCGAGCCGTCGCCGCACCGATCCCGCGCGCCGCACCCGTGATGAGAACCCCGTACCCCTCGAAGCGTCCCGTCGCATGCATACGGCAGAACGTACTGCGCGGCAGATCACGGGGACAGGTGCGACGCGATCTCCGACCCGGCTACCGTCCTCTCATGTCGACCTTCATCCAGCAACTCCCGGCTCTGCTCGGCGTGGTGATGGGCGCGCTCGGCTCGTATCTGGTGGTGATGCGGGGCGAGCAGGTCCGCTTCCGGCGTGAGCGGGCGACCCGCTGGGAGGAGCGGCGGCTCACGGTGTACGCCGACTGGGCACGGGCCCTGAAGCAGTCCGTCACCCTGACCTACCGGGTCGCCTCCCACCTCGGCAACGACCCGCACCCCCACCCCCTGTCGCCGGAGGAGGCCGCGCCCCTCATGGCGGAGGCCACGGTCGCCCGGGACCCCTCCGGCGAGGCGATGCTGCTCCTCGGCAGCCCCGAGGTGGTGGAGAAGGCCCGCGCCTGGGTCGTCACGGTGATGAGGATGGAGGAGTTCCTGCGCGCCGGCACCCGGGACCCGCGGGCCTGGCAGGCCCTGCTGGAACGGCAGCGCGCCGGGCGGGAGGGTTACTACACCGCCGTACGGGAGGACCTGGCGCTGCCACCCGGCCATTCGGCCCGCTGGCAACTGACGGCGACAGCCACCGCGAGGCCCGCGCCGCCGTCCACACCGACGCCGGCACCATCTTCGGTACCGCCGGACCGGGTGTGAGCGCGGTTCAGCGGTAGCCGGTCGTGTCCGCCGGCTTGTCCGTGTCCTGGACCTCGACGAGGTAGCGCCAGGCGTCCGGCCGGCTGCCGTCGAGGTCGGTGAAGCCATAGGTCCGGGCGAGGGAGCCGCTGGAGAGGGACTCGCCGTTGAAGCGGGCGACCTCGGGGTCGGCGGCGAGGGCGACGACGGCCCGGCCGACATAGCGGGGCGTCTCGGAGATGGCGAAGTGGGGGACGCGGTCGAGGGCGTCGCGCCAGGTGTCCTCGGTGACGCCGAACCCGTCGAGCATCATCTCCGAGCGGAGCCAGCCGGGGGTGAGCGCGACGGCGGTGGCCCCGCGCGGGCCCAGTTCGTGACCGAGGGCGAACGCCATGCGCAGGACGGACGCCTTGGCGAGGTCGTAGAAGAAGGAGTTCCGGTAGTTGGCGCCGTTGTAGTCGGCCGTGCCGTCGGTCATCTCCACCACCAGGCCACCGGGGTGGCGCAGCAGCAGGGGCAGGGCGAGGTGGTTGGTGATGGCGTGGGTCTCGACGGCGAGGCGCAGCAGCCGCAGGCCGTTGTCGAGGTCGTGCTCCCAGACCGGCGCGTCCCACTCGAAGAGCTTCTCGCCGCCCCAGACGTCGTTGACGAGCACGTCGAGTCGGCCCCGTTCCTCGGCGATCCGGTCCACCAAGGTCCGGACCTGCGCCGGTTCGAGATGGTCGGTGGGTACGGCGATGCCCCGGCCGCCGGCCTCGGTGACCAGGTCGGCGGTGTCCTCCAGGGTCTCCGGGCGGTCGTACTCCGAGCGCCGCTCGCGCGTGGAGCGCCCGGTCACGTAGACCGTCGCCCCGGCCGCTCCCAGTTCCACGGCGATCCCGCGCCCGGCCCCGCGTGTGGCTCCGGCGACGAGTGCGACCTTGCCGTCCAGCGGCTTCGACATGTCCGACCTCCTGTGCGTACGGGTGTCACTTTGGCGGACGCCGGGGGTGTTTCGGCGTCCTTGACACGAGGGTGTCGTGGAAGCCGGACATCTTCTGTCGGGATTTCCCTGTCGGCTCCCAAGAGCTCGATCGGTCGCGTGACAGGGAGGCTGCGGGTTCGTCGTGGCTTGTCGCGCAGTTCCCCGCGCCCCTTCGGGGCGAGGCGCGGGGAGCCTGGTTCTCAGTGTCCGCGGGCGATCCACTCCTGCAGCTGCGGAGCCTCCGCGCCGATCGTCGTGGTGTCCCCGTGGCCGGTGCGGACGACCGTGTCGACTGGGAGGGCCAGGAGGCGGTCGCGGATGGAGTCGATGATCGTCGGGAAGTGGGAGTAGGAGCGGCCGGTGGCACCGGGGCCGCCGGCGAAGAGGGTGTCTCCGGTGAAGACCGTGCCGAGGCCCGGGTCGTACAGGCAGACGGCGCCCGGTGCGTGGCCGGGGGTGTGCAGGACGGTCAGGTCTGCTCCGGCGGCCTCGATGACCTGCCCGTCGGCCAGCCAGTGGTCGGGCAGCCGGTCGGGGTGGGTCTGCTTCCAGAGCGGCAGGTCGTCCGGGTGGAGCCAGATCGGCGCGCCGGTGCGCTCGGCGAGGGCGGGGGCGGCGTCGATGTGGTCGTTGTGGGCGTGGGTGCAGACGATGGCCGCCAGTCTGCGGTCGCCCACGGCCTCGGCGATCGCGTCGGCGTCGTGGGCGGCGTCGATGACGACTACCTCGTGGTCGTCGCCGACGAGCCAGACGTTGTTGTCGACGTCCCAGGTGCCGCCGTCGAGGCTGAACTGGCCCGAGGTGACGAGGTGTTCGATGCGGGCGGCCATCAGAGCGTCACCACCGAGCGCAGGACGTCGCCGCCGTGCATCCGCTCGAAGGCCTTCTCCACGTCGTCGAGTCCGATGGTCTCGGTGACGAACGCCTCCAGGTCCAGGCGCCCCTGCAGATAGAGGTTGATCAGCATGGGGAAGTCGCGGTCGGGCAGGCAGTCGCCGTACCAGGAGGACTTCAGGGCGCCGCCACGGCCGAAGACGTCGAGCAGGGGGAGTTCGAGCTTCATCTCCGGGGTCGGGACGCCGACGAGGACGACCGTGCCGGCCAGGTCGCGGGCGTAGAAGGCCTGCTTGTACGTCTCCGGGCGGCCCACCGCCTCGATGACGACGTCGGCCCCGAAGCCGCCGGTCAGCTCACGGATCGCCTCGACCGGGTCGGTGTCCTTGGAGTTGACCGTGTGGGTGGCGCCGATGCTCTTGGCGGTGGTCAGTTTCCGGTCGTCGATGTCCACGGCGATGATCTTCTCGGCGCCCGCCAGCCGGGACCCGGCGATGGCCGCGTCCCCGACTCCGCCGCAGCCGATGACGGCGACGGTGTCGCCCCGGCCGACGTTGCCGGTGTTGATCGCGGCGCCGATACCGGCCATCACCCCGCACCCCAGCAGTCCGGCGACCGCCGGGGCGGCGGCCGGGTCGACCTTGGTGCACTGCCCCGCCGCCACCAGCGTCTTCTCCGCGAAGGCGCCGATACCGAGCGCCGGGGACAGCTCCTGGCCGGTCGAGGCGAGGGTCATCTTCTGGGTGGCGTTGTGGGTGTTGAAGCAGTACCAGGGGCGCCCGCGCCGACAGGCCCGGCAATTGCCGCACACCGCACGCCAGTTGAGGATGACGAAGTCGCCGGGGGCGACGTCGGTGACGCCCGCGCCGACCGACTCCACCACGCCGGCGGCCTCATGGCCGAGCAGGAAGGGGAAGTCGTCGCTGATGCCGCCCTGCTTGTAGTGCAGGTCGGTGTGGCACACGCCGCACGCCTGCACCTTCACCACGGCCTCCCCCGGCCCCGGGTCGGGCACGACGATCGTCTCGATCCGCACCGGCTCGTTCTTGCCCGGTGCGATCACGCCGCGTACTTCCTGCGCCATGGTGAACCCTTCCGTCGTTCCGTGACCGGACGGTCGCCCGCCCATGGTCACCCTACGGACCGACCAGCGAGTAGGGCCTCCGCGGCGGGCGGAACCATGGCCGAAAAGGTGACCCGCGACACCGCACGAGAAGGGGTCCTCCGCTGCGCCCCGAAGCACATGAATACCCCCCAGGGTATCTCTGCTACGGTTGCACATATACCCCCCGGGGTAATTCGGGAGTGACGAGGAGAGGAGCTGCCGTGTACTTCGTCGACACCATCGAGGTGCCGGGGCTGGGCAACCGGAGCTATCTGGCAGGCGGTCCGGGCGGGGCCGTGGCGGTCGATCCGCCGCGCGACGTCGACCGGATGATCGCGGCCGCCGCCCGGCGGGGCGTGCGGATCGCGTACGTCGTCGAGACCCACATCCACAACGACTACGTCACCGGCGGACCGGAACTCGCCCGGCTGACCGGCGCCGCCCACCTGGTGCCCGCCGGGGCGCGGGTCACCTACGAGCGGGTGCCCGTGCACGACGGCGACGTGGTGGAGATCGACACGGATCTGACGCTGCGCGCGGTCGCCACGCCCGGACACACCCCGCACCACACCGCGTACGTCCTGGAGGAGAGCGGCGTGGCGGTGGCCGCGTTCACCGGCGGGTCCCTGCTCATCGGCACGGTCGGGCGTCCGGATCTCGTCGAGCCCAGGCTGACCGGCGAGCTGGCCCGCGCGCAGCACGCGTCGGCGCACCGGCTGACCGAGGGGCTGCCGGAGGACACGGCCGTCCTGCCTACGCACGGCTTCGGCAGCTTCTGCTCCGCCGGGCGGTCGGCGGGCGACACCACGACCGTCGGTCGGGAGCGGGTCGGCAACGACGCCCTGGTCAAGGACGCGGACACCTTCGTCGCCGAACTGCTGGCCGGCCTCGACGACATACCGGCGTACTACGCGCACATGGGCCCCGCCAACGCGCGGGGGCCGGCGCCGGTGGATCTGACGCCGCCCGCGCCGGCCGGCGCCGAGGAGATCGCCGCGCGGCTGGCGTCGGGCGAGTGGGTGGTGGATGTGCGCCACCGGGTCGCGTTCGCGGAGGGGCATGTCGCGGGGGCGGTGAACTTCGAGGCGGAGGGGCAGCTCGCCACGTATCTGGCCTGGCTGCTTCCGTGGGGCAGGCCGGTGACGCTACTGGCCGACTCCCCGGGCCAACTCGCCTACGCCCAGCGGGAACTGGTGCGGGTCGGCATCGACCGCCCCGCCGCCGGGGCGACCGGCGCCCCGGCCGACTGGCTGCGCCGGGGCGAGCGTCCACGCTCCTTCCGACGCGCCACCTTCGTCGACCTGGCCAAGGCCCACGCGGACGGTGCGGCCGTGATCCTCGACGTCCGCCGCGCCTCCGAGCGCACCGCCGCGGGCCATGTCGCGGGCTCGGTGCACATACCGGTGCACCAGTTGCGCGACCGGCTCGCGGAGATACCCGACGGCACCGTGTGGGTCCACTGCGCCGGCGGCATGCGCGCCGCCATCGCCGCGTCACTGCTGGACGCGGCCGGCCGACACGTCGTGGCCGTGGACGACGGCTTCGCGTCGGCGGCGGACGCCGGACTGCCCATGACCAGGACGACACCGACCGCCGAGCCGCCGACGATCCCCACCGCCCGGGCCGCCGGGTCGCCCACGGCCCACCTCGCCCCGGCCACCGGGACAACCGTGACCTGCGGTGCCCCGGACACGGAGCCGCCCCCGGCGGACTCCGTCCCGACTCCCGGGGCGCCCACCACCCGCACCACCTCGGCACCGGAGGCGCACGCGTCCGGCGCCACCCCGGCACCGGGGGAGCCCCTCGCCACCTCCGCGTCGAGCGGTGCCCCCGCGGTATGACCACTCTCGTTCTCGCCCTGTTCGCCGGGGGCGTGATCGGGGTCTCGTTGGGGGCGCTGGGTGGGGGCGGGAGTGTGCTCGCCGTGCCGGCGCTGGTCTATCTGCTCGGGTTCGGCCCGGCCTCGGCGGCCACCGCGAGTCTGGTGATCGTGAGCGTCACCTCGGCGACGGCGCTGTCCGCGCACCTCCGGGCGGGCACGGTGCACCTGCGCGGTGGGGCCCTGTTCGCGGCGGCGGGACTGGTGCCCGCGGCGCTCGGCGGGGCACTGTCGGCGGAGCTGCCGCCCACCGTGCTCACCGGGTCCTTCGCCCTGGTCGCGGGGGTGGCCGCGTACCGCATGCTGCGCCCCTCGGGGACGCGGCGGGAGGAGTCGACGGTACGGCCGAGCCGGGTCGCCCTGTCCGGCGCGGGGCTCGGCGGGGTCACCGGTGTCCTCGGGGTGGGCGGCGGCTTCCTCGCCGTACCGGCCCTGGTGAGCGTCGTGGGCCTGCGCATGCGCGACGCCGTCGGCACCAGCCTGCTCGTCATCACCGTGAACTCGTTCGCCGCGCTCGCGGGCCGGACGGGTGCCGCCGAGGGGCTCGACTGGGCGGTCGTCGCACCCTTCGCCGGGGCTGCGGTCCTCGGCGCCTGGGACGGTCGCCGACTGGCGGCCAAGGTCTCCGGGGACACCCTCCGGCGGATCTTCGCCTGGGTGCTGCTGGCCGTGGCCGCGTTCATGCTGATCGACGCGATCACGTAGTCCGGCCGAGCCACGACCCGAGCCAAGAGCCGTCCCCCTCACGCCAGAGAAAGGAACAGCTTCTCCAGCCGCGCACGCATCTGCTCGTTCGTCTCCCCGTTCCGCTCGTTCTTGTCGGTGTCGGTGAGGCACTGCTGCAACCCGGTGGCGATGATCGCGAAGCCTGCCCGGTCCAGGGCACGGGAGGCGGCGGCGAGCTGTGTGACGACGTCCTCGCAGTCGCGCCCGTCCTCGATCATCTTGATCACTCCGGAGATCTGTCCCTGGGCTCTCCGCAGCCGGTTCAGCACCGACTTGAGCTCATCGCCTTCGAACTGCAGCTCCACGACCACTCAACTCCTCTATATACCCTTGGGGGTATTTTACCGCCCCCCGCAGGAAAGGATCGCAGCCCTCATGCCCACTCCCCGCCGGCTCGGCGTCGACCAGGCCCGAGCACGATTGTCCGAGCTGACCGTCGTCGACGTCCGCACCCCTGGCGAGTACGCCTCCGGACATGTTCCCGGAGCCCTGAATGTCCCCCTCGACCAGTTGGAGCGCGCGCTGCCCACCCTCAAGGGGTCCGACGCCGAGCTGCTGGTCGTCTGCAGGTCGGGCGTTCGGTCCCAGAAGGCCTGCGCCCTCCTCGCCGAACACGGCGTCACGGCCGCCGATCTCACCGGTGGTACGAACGCCTGGACAGCCGGCGGTCACGAGCTGCACCGCCCGTCCGGCGGGGTGCGAGCCACCTGGGCCATGGAGCGTCAGGTACGGTTCACCGCCGGTGCGCTCGTCCTCGTCGGGCTGGGCCTCGGACTGCTGCACCCGGCCTGGCAGTTGCTGTCGGCGGGGGTCGCGGGCGGCCTCGTCGTCTCGGCGCTCACCGACACCTGCGGCATGGCGGCGATCCTGAGCAGACTGCCGCACAACCGCCCCCGCGCCACGGACCTCGACGCCACGCTCGCCGCACTCGGAACGCGGTAGCCGCTCCCGCAGCGCATGAAGTCCCGTACGGCCCGGGCCATCCCGTTCTCGTCCAGGCCGTCCGCGTCGCCCAGGGCCGGCTGGCGGCGCGGTACGTGGACGAGCGTCTCGGCGACCCGGCCGGTCGAGGTGCCGGGCAGGCAGGGCTCGACGAGGACGACATCGGCGTGGTCGGCGGCGAGGACGGCCGTGCGCAGGCCGATCTCGTCGAAGGGACGGATGGTGGCGGCGCAGCGGACGGCGAGGTCGAGTCCGGCGGTGGCGCGCAACACGGGGCCGAGGGCGGCGCCCACGGCGAGGACGACGCCGTCGAGGCCCGGCCGTATGAGGTGGAAGCCGCCGCCCCGCTGCTGCGCAGGCCACCGGGCGAACGCCTCTGCCTGCTCTCCCTGATGCGTACGGCACCGCCGCAGGACCCGGACGGCGTACGGCGGCTGATCGCCGCCAACCGGTCGGTGTACGAGCGGGCACGGGAGTTCGGCGGCGTGCTGCACCCGGCCGGCGCCGTCCCGATGGGTCCCGAGGACTGGCGGGCGCACTTCGGGCGCGCCTACGAGGGTCTCGCACGGGCCAAGGGCCAGTACGACCCGTACCGGATCCTCACGCGGGGGTACGGGCTGTGGCGGTGACCGGCGTGACCGTGTTCTGCGGCGCCTCACCCGGACACCGCCCGGAGCATCTGCGGACCGCCGCCGAACCGGGTGACGCGCTCGCCGGGGCCGGACTCCGGCTGGTCCACGGCGGCGCCCGGACCGGGCTGATGGGCGCGGTAGCGGACGCGGCCCCGGCCTCCGGGGGCGAGGTGACCGGAGGGTGCTGCTGGGCGGTTGAAAGTCGTTCCCGGTGTCCCGTGTCCCCGACGTAGGCTGAACGTCCGCCCCCGGTCCCCACTCCCCGCCCGACCTGCCGAGGAGCCACGTGAGCACCCCTGAGACCACGGCCGAGCGGCAGCCGCCCACCTGGCGGCTGCTGCTCGGTTATGTACGACCCCATCGCTGGACACTCCTGCTGGGCGCACTGCTGTCCCTCCTCACCGGCGCCACCGGCCTCGCGCTGCCGCTGGTGGCCCGGGAACTGATCGACGACCTCTCGCACGACCGGACCATCACCTGGGCACTGGTCCTCATGTCCGTGCTGGTCGTCACCAACGCGGCCGTGGGCGCGGTGGGTTCGTACGTCCTGCGGCGCACCGCCGAGTCGGTGGTGCTCGGCGCGCGGCGCGCCCTGTCCTCGTATCTGCTGCGGCTGCGGATCACCGCGGTGGACCGCAGCGAGCCGGGCGATCTGATGGCGCGGATCACCTCCGACACCACCCTGCTGCGTGAGGTCACCACCGACACCCTGGTGGGCCTCGGGACCGGCGGGCTGACGCTGGTCGCCACGGTGGTGCTGATGGGCCTGGTGGACCCGGTGCTGCTGGCCGTCACACTGGGTGTGATCGTGGGCGCGGGTGTGGTGTTCGGGGTGATCGTGCCCCGTATCAACAAGGCCAGCCGGGCGGCACAGGACGCGGTCGGCGCGATGGGTGCCTCCCTGGAGCGCATTCTCGGCGCGCTGCGCACGGTGAAGGCGTCCGGTGCCGAGCACCGTGAGGAGGAGACGATCCACGCGGCTGCCGAGGAGTCTTGGCGGCAGAGCGTCCGGGCCGCCAAGTGGTCGGCCGCCGCCGGGAACACGGCCGGGCTCGCCATGCAGATCGCCTTCATCACCGTGCTGGCGGTGGGCGGCGCCCGCGTCGCGACCGGCGCGATCGACGTGGGGACGCTCGTGGCCTTCCTCCTGTACGTCTTCTATCTGATGTCGCCGATACAGCAGGTCGTGGGCGCGATCACCCAGTACCAGACCGGCGCCGCCGCGCTCTCCCGCATCCAGGAGGCGCTGCGCCTGCCCGCCGAACCGGCGGCCCGCCCGGCACCGCTGCCGTCCCCGGACGCGGCACCCGCCGCGCTCGCCTTCGACGAGGTCCGCTTCCGGTACGCCGACGATCTGCCGTACGTCCACCACGGGGTGACCTTCGACGTCCCTGCCCGGGGCATGACGGCGTTCGTGGGCCCGTCGGGCGCGGGCAAGACGACGGTCTTCTCGCTCATCGAGCGGTTCTACGACCCCGAGGCGGGCATCATCACGGTCGACGGCCGCGATGTCGCCGAGTGGGAGCTGTCCCGGCTGCGGTCCGCGATCGGTTACGTCGAGCAGGACGCGCCCGTACTGTCCGGGACCCTGCGCGACAACCTGCTCCTGGGCAACCCGGTGGCCGACGAGGGCGACCTCACGCGGGTGCTGAAGACGACCCGGCTGGACGCGATGGTCGCCAAGCTCCCCCAGGGTCTGGAGACCCTGGTCGGCCACCGGGGCACCAAGTTGTCCGGCGGTGAGCGCCAGCGCGTCGCCATCGCCCGCGCCCTGCTGCGCCGTCCACGGCTGTTGCTGCTCGACGAGGCGACGAGCCAGCTGGACGCGGTGAACGAGGCGGCGCTGCGCGACACGGTCGCCGACGTGGCCCGTACGACCACGGTGCTGGTCGTCGCCCACCGGTTGTCCACGGTGACGACGGCCGACCGCATCGTGGTCATGGACGCGGGCCGCGTCCGCGCGGTCGGCACCCACCGTGAACTCGTGGCCGCCGACCCGCTGTACGCCGAGCTGGCGGCCACTCAGTTCCTCGCGACCGCCGGCTGACGTCGTTCTCGGTCAGAACGGGAAGTGCGCCTGCTGGGTGGCGATGGTCACCCAGCGGGTGTTGGAGAAGGCCTCGATGCCCCACCGGCCGCCGAAGCGCCCGTAGCCGGAGGCCTTCACACCGCCGAAGGGGGCCATCGGCTCGTCGGCCACCGACTGGTCGTTGACGTGCACGATGCCGGTGCGGATCCGGCGGGCCACAGCCAGGCCGTGGGTGGCGTTCTCGGTGATGATGCCGCAGCTCAGGCCGTTGTCGGTGTCGTTGGCGAGGGCCACGGCCTCGCCGTCGGCGGTGAACGTCTGAAGGACGCAGAGCGGTCCGAAGGACTCCTGGTAGTAGAGGTCGGCGTCCTTGGGGACGTCGGTGAGCACGGTCGCCGGGTGCACCGCGCCCTCCGGCTGCCCGCCCCCGGTGAGCACCGTCGCGCCCTTGGCGACGGCGTCCTTCACCAGCGTGGCGATCCGCTGGGCGGCGTCGGCGCTGACCAGCGGGCCGACCACCGTGTGCGGGTGGTTCGGGTCACCAGCCTGGAGGGTGGCGACCTTGGCGGTGAACTTCCGCGCGAACTCCTCGGCCAGCGACTCGTGGACGAGGATGCGGTCGCCGGACATGCAGATCTGTCCGGCGTTCATGAAGACGCTGAAGGTGACGGCGTCGACCGCGTAGTCCACGTCGGCGTCGGCGAGCACGATGACGGCGTTCTTGCCGCCCAACTCCAGTACTGCGGGCTTGAGATGACGGGCCGCGTGCTCGCCGATGATGCGGCCGACGCCGGTGGAGCCGGTGAAGTTCACCGCGCGCACCCGCTCGTCCGAGATCAGTGCCTCGGCGATCTCCGCCGCGTCCTCGGGCGCGTTGGTGACGACGTTGAGCACGCCGTCGGGCAGCCCCGCCTCCCGGAACACGTCCGCGACGAGCAGTCCGCAGGCGATCGGCGCGTCCTCGCTGGGCTTGACGACGACGGTGTTGCCGGCGGCCAGCGGCGCCGCGACGGCCCGTACACCGAGGATGACCGGCGCGTTCCACGGCGCGAACGCGGCCACCACGCCGAGGGGTTCGCGTATCGCGAGGCTCAACGCGCCCTCCTTCTGGGTGCCGAGGACCTCACCGCGCGGAGCGGTGATCGCGGCCGCCGCCTCGCGCAGGATGTTCGCCGCGAGCGCCACGTTGAAGTACGCCCACGGCCGGGTGCCGCCCGCCTCCCGGGCCATGATGTCGGCGACCTGGTCGCCGCGGCCCTCCAGCAGTTCGGCGGCCTTGAAGAAGATCGCGCGCCGGGCGAAGGGGGCGAGCGCGGCCCACTCCTCGAACGCGGCGTCGGCTGCGTCCACGGCCCGCCGGACGTCTTCCCGCCCGGCCGCCGCGACCGTCGCGTACACCTCCCCCGTGTACGGGTCGAGGTCCTCGGCGGTGCGGCCGGACGTGGCGGGCACGTCCTTGCCGCCGATCATAAGGTCACGGGTTATGGCCATGGCGCGGCTTCCTCGGGGTACGTATCGACGACGGTACGTGATCGAGCATGATCGCTCACGAGCGTTCGTAGTGCGAAATTCAATTACGTTACTGTTCCGTGATGCTCTGTCCGACCCCCGGGAATGTCAAGAGCCCCACCGCGGTGTCCGTGCGGCAGGGCTCTCGACCGGCTTCACTACTGGATGGCGCCCAGCAGACCGTAGGCCGGCGCGGCCATGTCGGTGACCTGGTGCAGTTCGTTCAGCCGGTTCACCTCGTGCACCTGGTTGAGGCTCTTGAGCTGCTGCGAGGGACGCGGAAGGGTCTCCTTCCGCTCCTCGGGGAGGTCGCTGACGGCGAGCGAGTCCAGCGCGGTCATCGGGTTGAACCGACGATACGTCGAGTTGAGATCATGCCCTCAGGGGCGGTCCCCGGCCCCGGTCGGTCACGGCCGCTCACCCGTGAGGCGCACGCCCTCCGCCGCACTTGCCGGGCCACGCCCGGCGGAGGAGCCTTGGAGGGAGAGGCCTTTCGCGGCCCGCTACCCCATGCCGGGCCACGGCCTTCGAAGGAGGTCACCCATGGGCACCTCGACGAGCCCCGCCTTCGACACCGAAGCGCTGCGCCGGGGCACGGAGGAAGCGAACGCGGCGACCCTGACGTCGCTCTACGCGGACGACGCCGAGATGCGCGTCGTCGACCGCAACACCCAGCCCAGCCACCCCAAGGTCATACACGGCCGGGCCCAGATCGGCGCGATGTACGACGACGTCTGCAGCCGGGAGATGACCCACAAGGTCGAGCAGTGCGTCGTCCAGGGCGACCAGGTCGCCTTCACCGAGTCCTGCCTGTACCCCGACGGGGTGCGGGTCCTGGCGAGCTCGATGGTCTCCCTGCGCGACGGCAAGATCATCGACCACACCATGATCCAGGCCTGGGACGAGTAGAAGGAGAAACCGGTCGCCAGGTTCCACTGCCTCGCCCTCTCCCCCGACCGGCGCAGGCGGTTTCGGACAAGGGCTTTTTCGGGTCATCGCGGTACGGACCCCTGCCTCGCCGTGGCGGCCGACGCCATACTGTCGGGCGTGCGTGTAGCGATCATGACGGCGGGTTCCCGGGGTGACGTGGCTCCGTACACCGGGCTGGGACACGGGCTGGTGCGGGCCGGGCACGAGGTCACGCTGGTGACGCACGCCCGGTTCGAGCCGCTGGTGGCCGGCTCGGGGGTCTCCTTCCACTCCCTGCCCGTGGATCCGCGGGAGGAGCTGGAGTCGGAGCGCGGGCAGGGGCTGCACCGGAGCTCCACCGGGGCCGGGAAGCTGTACCGGGCGGCGGAGATGGCCCGGAGCCTGGTGGGGCGGATGGCAGGAGATCTGGTGGCCGCCGCCCGTGCCAGTGACGTCCTGCTGCTGGCCGGCACCCTCGCACCGCTCGGGCACACCATCGGCCAGGGCCTGTCGGTCCCGAGCCTGGGCGTGAACCTCCAACCTCTCGAACCCACACGGGAGTTCGCGCCGCCGATGACCGGGGTCCGCTCCTGGGGCCCGGTCGGCAACCGGGCGGCCGGACACGCGGTGAACACGGCCGTCGAGTGGATCTTCACGGAGGAGGTGCGGAGGCTGCGCGCCGAGTACGGGCTGCCGCACACCGGCCGGGTGGCCGCGCGTCGCACCCGGGAGCGGCTGGGCTGGCCGGTGTTCCACGGCTTCAGCCCCCGGGTGGTGCCCCGCCCCGGCGACTGGCGGGCCGGGCTGGACGTCACCGGCTACTGGTGGCCGTACGACCGCGAGGACCGGCTGCCCGCGCCGCTGCTGGACTTCCTCGACGCCGGACCGCCCCCTGTCTTCGTGGGCCTGGGCAGCGCGACCGTGCCCGATCCCGAGCGGACGAGCGGCGAGGTCGTACGGGCCCTGCGGGCGGCGGGGCTGCGCGGGGTGATCCAGCGAGGCTGGGGCGAACTGCGGGGCGAGGGCGAGGACATGTTCACCGTGGGCGAGGTGCCGCACTCCCTGCTCTTCCCGAGGATGGCGGCCGTCGTCCACCACGCGGGCGCGGGCACCACGGCGGCGGGTCTGCGCGCGGGGGTCCCGGCCGTGCCGGTGCCCGTCCAGTTCGACGAGGCCTTCTGGGCCGCCCGCCTCGTCGCCGTCGGGGTGTCCCCCGGAGCGGTACCGCTGCGCGGCTTCACGGCCGCCGCGCTGGAGGCCGCGCTGCGACGGGCGACCGGCGACCCGTCGTACGGCCGCCGGGCCCGGACGCTGGCCGGGGAACTGCGCGCGGAGGACGGGGTGAAGCCGGTCCTGGCCGCGGTGGACCGGCTCTCCTGACGGCGCCGGCCTCCTGCGTCAGGCCTCCCCCTGTCGCCATCCCGGCGGCCGCAGTATCCCCAGCAGGAGTGTGACCAGTTCGTCGACCACCTCGTCGAGGGGGGCGTCGACCCAGCCGGCCTGCCAGTCGTGGAGGAGGCCGTTGACACCGCCGATGAAGGCGGCGGCGGCGATGCGGTAGTCGCGGTGGACGGCCTCGCCGCGCCCGGCGGCGGCGGCGGTGGCCTCGGCGCAGATGAAGTCGATCCAGCGGGAGCGGCGTTCGAGGCGCTGGCGCTCCATGCGGGGACTGACGCCGACGATCTCGGTGAAGGTGATGCGCAGTCGGCGCGGGTCACCGGTGACGTTCGCGGCGTAGGCACGGAACGCGGCGGTGGCGCGCTCGGCGATCGACTGCCCGTCCGCCGAGGCGAGACCGGTCAGGACGGTCCCGCCTCGGCAAACCAGCCCCCGTAACAGCCGGTGGGCTGTTTGAGCGTCTCTGATTGGCTCAGCGAAACTGAGCGTTGCTCAGCGACTTGCGCCAATCGCCTTCGTACCCTGGTGCCGTAGACCGGAGTCGCCAGCCCGCGTGGCACGTCCCTCCGGACGCTGGTCGGTTTGGCGGTGAGGCCACGCCGAGGAGGGTGCCCGACGTCGCCTGGGCGCCGGGCGTGCGCGTCACAGTCTGCCACGGGATCACTACGATGCGCTAATCCAACTGGCGAACCTCGCTCATTGACGGCCGGATCGGCCGTCCCTCGATTTTGTCGTGCCCCTAGGTCTTGTGGTGAAGCGGGACCGTTCCTTACTTTCCAGTAAGTTCATTTGAACGCAGCTGTATTCAGACTTCCCGCTTCCCGTCTCTTCCCTCACGCCCCTTGAGCTCGTTGTCATGCCTTGAGCAAGCAGGAGGAACCGACCATGTCCGACACCCGCACCCCCCGCCGCCGCAGAAACCGCCACCTCGGCGCCGTCGCCGCCGCTCTCGCCCTGACGGCCTCCGGCGCCGCGACCGCCACCCCCGCGAGTGCCGCGGCCGATCTGCGGGAGGTGATGTTCGTGGGCAACAACTGGGAGGGCACCGCGGACGTCATCAAGTCCTCCGGCGACTTCGCCAAGGTCGGCCGGGTCAACGTCATCCCCGACAAGGACGCGCGGATCGCCGAGATCAACGCCGATCCGATCAGGTGGATCGCCTACATGACGATCCGCAACAGCGTGGGTGAGGGCCACGACCAGTACGTGGACGACATGTACTCCACGCCGGACGGCTCGTCGATGGTCGTCTCCCGCCCGAGCTTCGCCGACGTGGTCTCCATCGACCTCAAGACCGGTGCCATCAACTGGCGCTTCCCGGTGTCGGGTTACCGCTCCGACCACATGGCGGTCTCCCCCGACGGCAAGCGCGTCGCGGTCTCGGCCTCGACGGCGAACACCGTGCATGTGCTGGACATCGTCACCGGCAAGCAGCTCGGTTCGTTCAAGACCGGCGACAAGCCGCACGAGAACATCTTCACCAGCGACGGCAAGTACGTCTGGAACATGGCGATCGGCGATGTGAACACGCAGACCGACGCGCCCTGGCTGGACTGGACGAAGGGCGACCGGAAGATCACGGTCGTCGACACGACCACCTTCCAGCAGGTCAAGGTGATCGACATGCGGGCACGCCTCGACGCGATCGGGCTGAGCGACTACTCGGACGCGGTCCGGCCCGCCGCGTTCTCGCCCGACGAGACGAAGCTGTACTTCCAGGTGTCGTTCTTCAACGGCTTCTTCGAGTACGACATCGCCACCGACAAGATCACCCGCACCAAGACCCTGCCCAAGTCCGCGGGGGTCAGCGACGACCGTACGACCTTCGTCAACGACTCGCGCCACCACGGCCTCACGATGAAGCCGGACGGCACGAAGCTGTGCATCGCGGGCACGATGGACGACTACGCGACCGTCGTGGACCGCGCGACCTTCCAGGAAGGGCCGCTCGTCCCCGTCTCCAAGCCGTACTGGTCGACCGTCAGCGGTGACGGCAAGTCCTGTGTGGTCTCCGAGAGCGGCGCCGACCAGGTCACGGCGATCGACTTCGCCACCGGGAAGAAGACCGTGTCCGTCGCAGTCGGCGACCACCCGCAGCGAGTGCGTCTCGCGCGTGTGCCCGCCGACTGGACCGGGACCTCGGCTAACTGAATTCAGAGGTCAGCCAGTTCGACAGCTCCGTCCGTGCCGCGCCCAGTTGCGTGGCGGACGGGGCTGTCGCGCCGTTGGTGACCAGGGCGTAGTGGAGCTTGCCCGTGTCGGCGGCGGTGAGGAGCAGCCGGCGGCTGCCGGTGCCGCCCGGTTCCTTGGCGGCGGCGATCGGTGTCGAGGTGGTGTACGCCGGCGGCGCCGCCGTGACCCCGAGGTCGGAGACCACCGTGGTGGACGCGGTGGGGAAGGACGCCGGGAGGTGCAGCTCGGTCGGTTCGGTACTGCCGTCCGAGCGCCAGACCAGCAGGGAGTACTGGCCCGAGCCGACGAGCGAGGAGACGTTCGGCAGTGAGCTGGGCACCGGGTTCCACGTCAGCGTCGTGGAGCCGTCGCGCGACCGGTCCTCGTAGGTGAAGGCGACCGTGCTGCCCGCCGTGGCGCTCGGGTAGATCCGGTCCAGCATCCGGGCGTCCTGGCGGAGCACGGCCGTACCGGAGTCGTCGAGACGCACGGCCGACAGATCCTCGTCGTTCCAGGCGTCACCCTCGACCTGCACCTCGTCGGGGTTGTCGTTCATCAGCTCGTGGTGACGGCCCCAGTAGATGTCCCACTGCCACTGGGAGCCGGACAGGACCGGGCCCGAGGAGGCCGGGTCCGACCACCAGTTGACGCCCTTCACCCGGGAGTCCAGCGCCTGGTACATGGCCTTGTAGACCGTGGGCGCCTTGTCGGAGACCGAGCCGTTGAGCGGGTGTCCGAACTCGCTGATGATCGCCGTGGTGCCGCCGGCGGTGGCCCGGTCACGCACGGTCCCGAAGTCGTTCACGTACTGGCCGTTCTCCGCCTTGCCCCACATGAAGACGCCGGAGATCGCCTTCTGGTCGTAGAAGTGGGTGTTGAAGACGTAGCGCGGTCCGATCGTGCCCGCGTCGAGGAGTCCGCCCTCCTGCTTCTGGAAGTCGATGTTGGCGTTCCAGAAGAGGTTCGGCTCGACGAAGGCCGGCTTGGACTGCCAGCCCGCCGCGTCCATCCGGGAGCGGAACTTGACGTAGAACGGCCACAGGACGTCCTTCTCCCACGTCCTGCTGGTCTGGCCCGAGTCGAGGATGCCGGGATGCGGCTCGTTCCACGGGTCGAAGCCGACGACGCCCTGGAACTGGGCGGACGTGAGGTTCGACTTCACGTACGTCATCGTCTTCTGGGCGGTGTCCAGGAAGGAGTCCTGAAGCCCGTAGGCGTTGTGCCAGAAGTCGTACGTCGACTCCGTCACGGCCGCGTTGGACGTGATGTTCTGGCCCCAGAACGGACAGATCCCGCAGTACTCGTCGGGATAGTCACCCAGGTCGACGGCCCACTTGGGCGCGCCGTCGCCGGTGTACCAGCTGTCCGAGTCGAACAGCCAGCGGGAGTAGAGGTCCTGGTGGAAGTCGGGGTAGACGCGGATCCCCGCGTCCAGGAACGCGCCCATCTGTGCGGTGGCCGCCGCGAGGTAGGTGGTGTTCACCTGCCCGCGCACCGGTTCCGCGTAGGCCCAGGACAGCAGGAAGCGGACGGAGTTGCCGCCGCCGAGTGCCCTGAGGGCGGTCGCCGACTTCTTCGCGTCGGCGACCGAGGCGAAGGGCAGACCGTTGTTCTCCTTGAGTTTCGTCTCACCCGAGACGTTGTAGCCGCGCAGGACGACCTCGCGGCCGAGTCCGTCCTTGAAGCGGCCGCCCTCCACGGTGAGGGTGGCCGCGGCCTGCGAGTCGAACCAAAGTTCGTCAGTGAGAGCGGAGGCGGACTGGGTGGGGCCCGCCGTGGTCAGGAAGCCGGTGACGAGAAGCAGGACACCGAGCAGACGGGTGCGCAATCTTGACATGTCCGACACATTCGACATGTCACTACCGTCCCAATGGGCAGGCGAGCCGTCAATAGCAACTGACGCACGAGTAAGTACCCGTTTTCACATAGCACTTCACCTGTCACGGCCGATTCTTTGCCCCGCACGACTCAGTGGGGCCTTGTGCGCCCGCGCGGGGGCCCGGTACAGGCCCCCGCGTGGTCCTCCGGCGCCGCTCAGACACCCACCCGCCGGGTCAGGTTCAGCAGGTACTCCTTGCGGTCGAGGGGGTTGAGATCGGTGCGCGGCCGTTCGGGGACGGCCGTACCGCCGACGGGCGCGTAGTGGTCGAAGACCGTCTCCAACTCGCCCTCCCCACCGGTCGGTCCGGGCAGCCGCTGCTCCAGTCCGTGCACCTGGGCGGCAGGCACCAGCCCCTCCAGCCGTACGGCCGTCCCGCTCGTCCGGGTGTCCCGCGGTACGGCGCGCAGCGCGGCCAGCACCGGCAGGACCGCGCCCAGGGTGTCCGCCGGGGCGTCGATGCGGAAACGGTGCATCGGCTCGTGGACGCGGGTGCCGGCCCGCCGCAGCGCGTCCATCAGCACCAGCGGGGTCAGTCCGCGGAAGTCCGCGCCCGTGCTCGACATGCTCTTGTCGAAGCCCTGGTGGGCGTGGCTCTGCCGGGGCGAGTAGCCGGAGTGCGTCATCGTGACCGTGCAGTCGGGGACCCGCCAGCCGTGGACGCCCTGCTCCAGCGCCTCCCGCACGGTGTCCTCGACGGCCTTGAAGAACGCGTACGGCATGGACCCCAGCTCCACCTCCAGGCGGAAGGCGACCCCGGAGCCGACCGGCGCCGGCTCCACCCGCAGCCCGACCGTCGCGAGGAACGGATTGCCGTCCTTCTTGTTGAACTCCACGGCCGCGCCGACGCCGGCGAGGCGCTCGACGCAGATGGTCGTCGTCTCGCGGAAGGTGACGTCGATGCCGTACTCGTCGGCGAGCGTCGCCTGCACGACCTCCTTCTGCACCTCCCCGTACAGCGACACGGAGGTCTCCTGCCGGAGGTCGTCGTGGCGGAGACCGATCAGCGGGTCCTGCTCGGCCAGTTGGGTGAGGGCGAGGTGAAGGGTGGCCCTGTCCGTGGCACGGGCGGGGAGGACGACCGTTTCGAGGGTGGGCGGGGAGAAGTGGTGCCCGTCGGCCGCCCGCTCGCGCGGTACGCCGAGGGTGTCGCCGATCCGGATGTCGGCGAGGCCCCACAGCTTCGCGATCCGGCCCGCCGACACGGCCGTGGCGCGAACGGCCGCTCCGCCCTCGAAGACGCTGATCGCGGTGACCTTGCCTTCGAGCGCGCCGTCACGGAAGGGCAGCCGGTCGCGGGTGCGTACCGTCCCGGTGAACATCCGCACGTAGGCGATCTTCTCCCCGGCCGGGCCGCGCTCGACCTTGAAGACGGTGCCGGAGACCGGGCCGTCCTCTTCTCCGTCTCCTCGGTCTCCTCCGCCTTCTCCTTCGTCTCCGTGGCCTGCGTCTCGTCGGCCGGTCGCGGGCAGCAACTCGCGGATTCCGTCGATGAGTTCACCGATCCCCGCGCCCGTGATCGCGGAGCCGTGGAACACCGGGTGGACCAGGGCTTCGCCGGTCTGGGCGGCGAGGGTCGCGCGCAGCCGGGTGGCGGGGACGGGCGTCTCGTGATCGACGTGATCGACGTGATCGACGTAGGCCGCGAGCAGGTCGTCGTCGTGCTCCGCGAGGAGTTCCAGGAGCCGGGGCGGGAGGGGGGTGTACCGGGTGAAGTGGGCCTCGGGGGTGCCGAGTCGGCCGACCTCGCCCATGGAGACGATCGCCGGGGTGAGCCGTGCCGCGATGGTCTCCAGCAGGTCCTGGTGGCGTGCGCCCCGGCGGTCGAGCTTGTTGACGAAGATCAGCGTGGGGATGCGCAGGCGTCGCAGGGTACGCATCAGGACACGGGTCTGTGCCTGGACGCCCTCGACGGCCGAGACGACGAGGACGGCGCCGTCGAGCACGTTCAGGACGCGCTCCACCTCGGCGATGAAGTCGGGGTGCCCGGGCGTGTCGATGAGGTTGACGGTGAGGTCGTCGATCTCGAACGAGACGACGGCGGACTTGATGGTGATGCCGCGCTGCCGTTCCAGCGCGAGGGAGTCCGTGCGGGTGCTGCCGTCGTCGACGCTGCCGATCTCGTCGATGACTCCGACGGTGTGCAGCAGGCGTTCGGTGAGGCTGGTCTTACCCGCGTCGACGTGCGCGAGGATGCCGAGGTTGAGCGTGCGTGACAAGCGTCATGTCCTTCGAAATGGGGGTCATTCCTTCCTGGGTGGACATGAACGCAGTGCGCATCGGGGCTCCTTGACCGGTTGGGGGCTTCGGCGCAGTGAAGCAGAGCGGTTCGCGCACTCGCCAACGATTTTTCGGGCGGCGGGGCGAGAAATCCTGGCGGCAGGCGGTGGGGAGCGGACTGTTGGACGCTGGAGGCACGGGTGGTGGCGGTGAGAGGAGCGAAACCGTGCGTGAGATCCTCCCTGCGCTCGGCGAGTGGTACGCGTCGGGCTCCCCCTTCGGCCTCGCCACGGTCGTCGCGGTCAGTCGGAGCGCCCCCCGCGGGCCGGGGGCGTCCATGGCGGTCGGGCCCGGCGACGAGGTCGTGGGCAGTGTGTCCGGCGGCTGTGTGGAGGGTGCGGTGTTCGAGCTGGCCCAGGAGGTCGTGGCGTCCGGAGAGTCGCGGATCGAGACCTTCGGGTACAGCGACGAGGACGCGTTCGCCGTGGGGCTGACGTGCGGCGGGGAGATCACGCTCCTGGTGCGGCGGGTGACGGCGGCAGAGGACCCGGCGCTCGGGCGGGTCGTGCAGTCCGTGGACGCGGGGCACCCGGTGACCGTCGCGACCGTGCTCGACGGCCTCGCCCCGCGCGGCGCCACGCTCGCCGTGTGGCCGGGGCCGGAAGCGACGTCCGGCACACCCGCCGCGCACAGCGCACCCGTCACATCCCCCCTGCACGGGACACACGGCACGCCCAGCACACCCCTCGCACACGGCACGCTCGGCACGCTCGGCTCGGCGGGGCTGGACGCGGCGGTGGCCGCCGACGCGCGGGGCGAGTTGGCCCAGGGCGCCACCGGGCAGCGGCACTACGGGCCGCACGGCGAACGGCGCGAGGACTCGGTCACC
Organism: Streptomyces sp. NBC_01314; assembly: GCF_041435215.1. Taxonomy (NCBI): domain Bacteria; kingdom Bacillati; phylum Actinomycetota; class Actinomycetes; order Kitasatosporales; family Streptomycetaceae; genus Streptomyces; species Streptomyces sp. NBC_01314. The sequence goes on from NZ_CP108394.1 coordinate 1,393,432, forward strand.
GTCTTCCTGCACTCCTTCGCGTCCCCGCCCCGCATGCTGGTCTTCGGCGCGATCGACTACGCGGCGGCGGTCGCCCGTATCGGGGACTTCCTCGGCTACCGCGTCACGGTCTGCGACGCCCGCCCGGTCTTCGCCACCCCGAAACGCTTCCCCGCCGCCGTCGAGGTGATCGTCGACTGGCCGCACCGCTATCTGCGCGGCACCCCCACCGACGACCGCACGGTGATCTGCGTTCTCACCCATGACCCCAGGTTCGACGTGCCGCTCCTTCAGGAGGCGCTGCGCCGCCCCGCCGCGTACATCGGGGCGATGGGCAGCCGCCGTACGCACGACGACCGGATGCGGCGGCTGCGGGAGGCCGGGCTCGACGCGGCCGGACTGTCCCGGCTGCGTTCCCCGGTCGGCCTGGACCTCGGAGCCCGTACGCCGGAGGAGGTGGCCGTGTCCGTGGCGGCGGAGATCGTCGCGCTCCGCTGGGGCGGCAGCGGGGTGCCGCTGACGGCGACGACCGGGGTGATCCATCCGCCGGATCCGAGCGGTTGAACAGCAGGACGACAGTCGAGGACCGCGACGGCAGAACCGTCGGCGGAACATCGGCGGTCGATCGGCGGCCCGGCCGGGGTCAGGTCCGGGGTGGCAGTCGGTGCAGGTGTACGTCCGTCAGCGCGCCCTCCGCCACCGTCGCCGTCATGTAGGTGCAGTGGGGCAGGCGGCGGCGGTCGGTCGGGGACCCGGGGTTGAGGAGGCGCAGGCCGGTGGCCGTGGTCGTGTCCCAGGGGATGTGGCTGTGGCCGAAGACGAGGACGTCGGTGTCGGGGAAACGGGCGGCGCAGCGGTGCTCGCGGCCCTGGGCGGGGCCGGTCTCGTGGACGACGGCGAGGCGCAGGCCGGCCAGTCCGGCGTGGGCCACCTCGGGGAGGCGGGCGCGCAGGGCGGGGCCGTCGTTGTTGCCGTACACGGCGATCAGTCGGCGGGAGCGGGCTTGGAGGAGGTCGAGGGTGGCCTCGTCGACCCAGTCACCGGCGTGGACGACCACGTCGGCCTCCGCGAGCTCGGCGAGAAGTCGCTCGGGCAGCGCCTTCGCGCGCTTGGGCAGGTGGGTGTCGGACATCAGCAGCAGGCGCACGGAGTCAGGGTGCCATCCGGTGGCGGACCGCACTCGACGGAGGTACGGCGCCGCGCATGCCCATGCCCATGCCCATGCCCATGCCCATGCCCATGCCGGAGACGGTGTCCGTGGGGGAGTTCCGTGCGCGGGTGAAGGCCCCGCATCCGGACCACTGCCCGGCGGGCCGGTGAATCATCACCCCCGCCCGAAACGGCACCGAACAGCCCGCCTTCTCAGGGCGGACGGCACCCGCCGCGCGGCCGCCTGCGGCTGCCCGACATCGGCTCGCCCCCTGGCCTGCCCCGGCCCGTCGGGCTCACTCGAGGGGGATCTCCGCCCACACCTGTTTGCCGCCGCTGACCGGGACGCTGCCCCAGGCGGAGGACACGGCCTCGACGAGGAGGATGCCGCGGCCGCCGGTGGCCTCCCAGCCGATGATGGTGGGTTTCATCGGCGTACGGGGTGAGGAGTCGGCCACCGCGACGCGCAGGCGGTCCGCCAGCAGGGTGAGGTCGAGGCGGACCCGGCCGTCGGTGTGGACGAGGGCGTTGGTGACGAGTTCGGAGACGACGAGGAGCACGGTGTCGGCCATGGACTCGACGTCCCAGCGGCGCAGCACGCGCCGGGTGTAGCGACGGGCCTGCCCGACCGCCTGCGGGACGCGCCACACGCTCCAGTTCTCGCGCTGGGGGCGCAGGGCCATGCCGTCGTAGCGCACGAGGAGAAGGGCCACGTCGTCGTCGCGGTTGGCGCCGCGCAGCAGGGTGTCGGCGACCACGCCGAGGTGCGCGGGGTCGGCGGCGGACAGTTCGGCGGCGAGGTGGTCGAGGCCGTCCTCGACGTCGACGTCGGCGGACTCGACGAGGCCGTCCGTGGTGAGGGCCAGCAGGGTGCCGGGGGCCAGGCGCAGGGGGCTCATCGGGAAGTCGGCCCGCATGATGACGCCGAGCGGTGGTCCGCCCTCCGCCTCGCTGATCTCGGTGGTGCCGTCCGGGTGACGGAGCACTGGCGGGATGTGTCCGGCGCGCACGTACCAGGCGGAACCCTCCTCCATGTCGATGTCGACATAGCAGCAGGTGGCGAAGAGGTCGGTCTCCATGTCCACGAGGAGCCGGTTGGCGTGCGAGACGACGACGTCCGGGGGGTGCCCCTCGACGGCGTAGGCGCGCAGGGCGGTGCGCATCTGGCCCATGAGGGTGGCGGCGCCCGCGTTGTGGCCCTGGACGTCGCCGATGACGAAAGCCACGTGGTTGTCGGGCAGCGGGATGACGTCGTACCAGTCGCCGCCGACCTCCAGACCGGCGGTGGTGGGCAGATAGCGGGCGACGGCGACCGCGCCGGGCAGCTGGGGCAGGCGGCGCGGGAGGAGGGTGCGCTGGAGCATGCCGATGAGTTCGTGTTCGGCGTCGAAGGCGTGGGCGCGCATCAGGGCCTGCCCGGCGAGGCCCGAGGCGGCGGTGAGCAGGGCGCGCTCCTCGGGGCCGAAGTCGTGGGGGTTGTCCCAGCCGATCAGGCAGGCCCCGGCCATGCGGCCCCCGGCGGGCAGCGGGAGGACGGCCAGGCCGCCTGGGCCGACGCCGGCGAGGGCCGGCTCCAGATCGGCCCCGGCGGGCCAGATCCCGGCGCGTCCCTCGCGCAGCGCGGTGGCGAGGGTCGGCATGGTGCGTACCGGCGCGTCCGGCCATTCGGAGCGCCATTCGGAGCGCCACACCTCGGGCCAGATCTCCGGCTGCGGCGGATCGAGGACGGTGACGACCAGGCGGTCGCCCTCCAGCTCGGCGAGAGCGATCCGGTCGGCCCGGAGCGGTTTGCGCAGGGCGGTCACCACGGCCTGGCTGACGTCACGGACCGTGCCGGCGGTGGCCAGGGCGGCGGCGAGGCGCTGGATGCGGGCCACGTCGCCGCGGCCGGTGCGCAGGGTGGAGGCGTCGGCGACGGTGCCGACGAGACGGGCGGGCCGGTTCTCGCCGCCGGGCAGGATGCGGCCGCGCAGCCTGAGCCACTTCTGCTCGCCGGAGGGCTGCAGGATGCGGAACTCCAGCTCCCGGTCGCCGATGGACATGTGGTCCGCCTCCACGACGGACATCAGCGCGGGCAGGTCCTCGGGCACGGTCAGCGCGATCAGCGTCTCGACCCGGCCGTCGAAGTCGTCCGGGCCCATGCCGAACAGTTCCAGCAGCCCGTCGTCGACCTCGACCCGCCCGGTGTCCATGGCCAGGTCGAACGAGGCGCCGGGCCCCGCGGGCCTGGCGGGGGCGGTGCTGGTGACCGCCTCGGCGAGCAGGTCGAGGCAGTGCCGGTCCTCGGCGTCGAAGGCGTCCGTGCCGTCTCCGACGGCGACGAGGCAGCCCCGTTCGCGCAGCGGCAGCACGCCCAGCGAGAAGTCCTCGGCGTGGGCGCGGCGCACGTCGGCGTCCTGCTGGAGGTCGGCGGAGACGAGCCAGCGCGGCCGGCCCGTACGGCACGCCTCGGCGGCCGGGGCGGCCCCTGCGGCCGGGTAGCTGTCGCGGAGCCCGTACAGGCTCCTCGGTACGCCGGCCGAGCCGGCCAGCAGCAGCGCGTCGCCTTCGCCGTCCGGGAGGTACACGGCGGTGACGGTCGCACTCGTGAACACGAGCACCTGTTCGAGGATGGCGTGCAGCCGCTCGTGCGGATCGAGGTCGCCACCGAGCGACTTGAGCGCGAGTTCGGCACGCAGCGTCCTCGTTCCGCGTTCCGCAGCGCCTGCACTGACCACGTCCGTAATTACAGCGCTTCCAGCACGCTCGCGCAGCCCCTGGGACCGTTCCGCGAGGTCGGGGAGGGGCCGGAGACCCGCTCCGCGCCGCCCGGATTCGAAAGACACCGAACAGATCTTTACGTATGCGTTCCGCACGGTGAGCGCGTGACAGGCGTGACGGGTCACTGGTGGCGGCCGTGACTGTCGGGCGCTCCGGCGGGCTGGAAGGCTCGTCATCACTTGGCCCAGGGGGCGATGGCACAGGACCCGAGGGAAACCCGTATGGACAAGCGGTACGAGGCGTACGCGCTCGCCGACAGACACTTCTGCGAGACACCGGACCGGGTCTCGGCCGGTGACCGCGACGGCACGGCGGCTCCCGGCCACGAGACCGCCGGTCGGGCGGTCCCCGAGGGCCGGCGGGCCGCCCGGATCGGGGACTGGCTGACGCTGACCCCGGTCGACGACGGCGAGCTGCCCCGTCCCGGACCCACCCAGGGATGGAAGGTGCACGCCTCCGCCACCCGGGCGAACGCGGACCGGATCGCGGCGATCGTGTGGGACTGCCGCATGCCCCGGAACATCCGTTCAAGTTCGTGCCGGGCCCGCACCTCCTGCGTCTGCGCAACGCCAAGTACGCGGCCCGCGTTCCCGAGGCAGAGCCGCGGGACGCCACGGACGCAGTGGGGCTCGGCGGATGACGGCCCGGCTGGGCGGTCCGGCCGCCGAGATCGACCCGTGCGCGCTCACCGCCAGGTCGGGGCTGGACTCCTGGTCCGGCCTGGACGGTACTCACTCCCGCTCACCAGAACGCTCTTGAACGCACTCCAGAGGCAGCAGCTCCAACCCCGATCACGTTCGCCCTCCGCCTGCCGGCCACCGATGTCCTCCGCCTCAGCGCGTGCCCGTTGTTGGCGCCCCCGACCACGTCCGGGCGCGAAGAACCAGCCATCGGGGTGCGTAGGGGCGCACTCGCGGCGCCCGTGCGCGAGTGCGCGCCTCAGGCGAGGGGGCATGGGCCGGGCAAGAGGGGGTGGGGCCGTTCGTCCGGCGCGGGGCGCTCGCCGTGCGCGGGCGGCCCCCAAGGAGGAGCCTTGACCCTGGAACCGTCGCGCGGCCGGGCGAGGAGGTGGTCGGGATGTCCGACGTCCACGCGTCCGGCGGGCGGACGACCGTCGAGACGACCCGCGTCGGCCATCCGCTGCTGTCCCTGGCGCTGGCCGCGATGATGGACGACGTCGGCGCGCATTCCGGGGCGGTGTATCTGCTGACGCCGGACGAGCCGGTCCTGGAGATGGCGGTCATGGCGGGGCTGCCGAGGTCGTTCGCCGCACCGTGGGAACGGGTGGGACTGAGCGCGCCGGTCCCGGTCTCCGAGGCGGTACGGGGGCAACGGCTGGTGTGGGTCAGCGGCGAGGAGCAGATGGCCCGCCGCTATCCCCGGATCGCCGTGGTCCTGCCCTATCCCTTCGCCCTGGCCGCCCTCCCGGTGGCGACCCGCGACGCCACCTACGGCGCCGTCTTCCTGACCTGGCCCGGCTCCCACCCGCCGGAGCTCAGCGACCGCGAGCGGGACCAGCTGACCTCGGCCTGCGACCGGCTCGCGAAACGGCTGCGGCGCGCCGAGGATGAGGGCCGTCCGGTGCTGCCGGAGCCGGACCTGTCGGCGCCGTCGGCGACCATGGTCGCCGGGACGCTCGGCACGGTGGAGGCGGCACGGATGGTGGCGCGGCTGCCGTACGGGATGTGCGCGCTCGATCTGCACGGGCGGATCACGTTCGCCAACGCGGCCACGGCCGAGCTGCTCGGCATCCCGGTGAGCGCACTGCTGGGCACCCAGCTGTGGGCGTCGGTGCCGTGGCTCAACGATCCCGCGTACGAGGACCGGTACCGGGCGGCGCTGATGAGCCAGCACGTGACGTCGTTCGTGGCGCTCAGACCGCCGAGCGACTGGCTGTCGTTCCGGCTGTATCCGGGGACGAACGGGCTGAGCATACGGATCTCGCGGGCCCGTGCGGTCGCCGAGGCCCAGCAAGCGGCGCGGCTGGAGGACGACGGGCCGGGCAGGCTGGTGACCACCAACCACGTACTGGCGCTGGCGAGCGCGCTCACCGAGGCGGTGGGCGTGCAGGACGTGGTGGAACTGGTCGCCGACGAGATCGCCCCGGCCCTCGGCAGCCAGGCCCTCGTGATGTTCGGCTCGCGCGCGGGGCGCCTGCATGTCCTCGGACACCGCGGCTATGCCGACCCGCACCTCGTGGAACGCTTCGACGGCATGCCGCTCACCGCGCCGATGCCCGGGGCGCACGCCCTGACCACCGGGGTGCCCGCCTTCTTCGAGACCCGGCAGCAGTTGGAGCGCCTCTATCCGATGCGGCAGGACCCCCCGGACGGACTTGCCGCCTGGGCGTACATCCCGCTGATCGCGTCGGGGCGGCCGGTGGGCACCTGGGTGCTCGGGTACGCGGACCCTCATCCGTTCCCCGCCGACGAGCGCGCGGTGCTGACCAGCCTCAGCGGTTTCATCGCCCAGGCGCTGGAACGCGCGCTGCTGTACGACGCCAAGCATCAGCTGGCGCACGGGCTGCAGCAGGCGCTGCTGCCGCACTCACTGCCGTCGATCCCGGGGATCGAGGCGGCCTCGCGCTATCTGCCCGCCACCCGGGGCATGGAGATCGGCGGCGACTTCTTCGACCTGGTCCTCTCGCACGGGCGTGCCTCCGCCGTGATCGGCGACGTGCAGGGGCACAACGTGACGGCGGCGGGCCTGATGGGGCAGATCCGGACGGCGGTCCGCGCGTACACGACCGTCGGGCAGGCGCCGGAGGAGGTGATGAGCAGCACCAACCGGCTGCTCATCGACCTGGGTTCGGAGCTGTTCGCCAGCTGTCTGTATCTGCGGCTCGATCCGGAGCACGGGACGGCCGTCATGGCGAGGGCGGGGCATCCGCCGCCGTTGCTGCGCCGGCCGGACGGGAGGGTGCGGGTGCTCGACCTCGCGGGTGGTCCGCTGCTGGGCATCGACGCGGCGGCGACGTATCCGACGACCGAGGTGGCGCTGGCCGAGGGGTCCGTGCTGGCCCTGTACACGGACGGGCTGATCGAGTCGCCGGGGGTCGACATCGAGGACGCGCTGGCGGCTCTCGGGGAGCGGCTGGCGACGGCCGGGGAACGGCCGTTGGACTCGCTCGCCGACGCTCTCGTACGGGAGACGGAGGCGGCGGAGGAGCGGGCGGACGATGTGGCGTTGTTGCTGCTGCGTGTGACGGCGAGTGACGGGTGACGGCGGGTGACGGCGCGTTCTGCGGGTCGTTCGTCGGCTGCTGCTGATGCGTCGGCTGCTGGTTCGTCGTGGCTGGTCGCGCAGTTCCCCCGCGCCCCTTGTGGGCCGCTGATGGGTTGCGACCGTGCGGGTCCCGAGCCCAGCCGCAAGAAAGAACGAATCGGTCCGACCCTCCCGCCGGAGGGCCGGACCGTTCCACCTGTCGGCCGGAGCCCTCAGGTGGGGCCGACAGGTGGGCCGTGGGGCGACGGCCCGGGGGTCAGTGGCCGCTGATCCCGGGGCCGTCGTCCACGTGTGGGGGTGGCGTCCGCCTACTGCTGGACGCCCTGCTCCTCGACACCCTGCTCCTCGACACCCTGCTCGTCGACGCCCTGCTCCTCGACACCCTGGTCGTGCTGCTGGCCCGCTCCGGCGTCGGCACCGGCACCGGCGTCGTCACCGGCACCGGCCGCGTCGCCCACACCGGCGGCACCGGCGCCACCGGCACCGGCGACGGCGCCCTCTTCCTCGCCCACACCGGCTGCGGCGGCGCCCTCTTCCTCGCCCGCGCCCGCTGCCGCGGCGCCCTCTTCCTCACCGGCACCGGCAGCGGCACCGGCGGCGGCGCCGCCATCGGCCTCTTCGCCCGCACCCGCGGCGTCACCGGCACCGCCGGCGGCTTCCTCACCGGCGCCCGCGCCGGCGTCGCCGAGGGTCGCGCCGACTGCCGCGAGGGCGGTGGTGACCGGCTGGAAGAAGGTCTCACCGCCGACGGTGCAGTCGCCGCTGCCGCCGGAGGTCAGGCCGATGGCCTGGCCGTCCTCGGTGAACAGCGAGCCGCCGCTGTCGCCGGGCTCGGCGCAGACGTCGGTCTGGATGAGACCGGTGACCGTGCCCTCGGGGTAGTTCACCGTGGCCTCGAGGCCGGTGACCTGGCCGTCGGCGAGACCGGTCGTGCTGCCCATGCGGAAGACCTGGAGGCCGACCGCGGCCTCTCCGGCCGCGTTGATGTTGACCGTCTGGCCGTTGCCGAGGTCGACCGTGCTGGCCGCCTGGGTCGCCGGGTCGTTGTAGTTGACCAGGGCGAAGTCACCGGCGCCGGGGAACGTGGCGGTCGCGGCGTCGACCGTGGCGATCGGGGCGCCGCCCTCCTCCTCGGACCACTCGGCCTCGGCGACACCGCAGTGACCGGCGGTCAGGAAGGCCGGGGCACCTTCGGCGTTGACCACGTTGAAGCCTGCCGAGCAGCGCGCGCCGCCGCCGAAGATGGCGTCGCCGCCCTCCAGGAAGGTCTTGAACGTGCCGGCGGACTTCTTGATGGTCGCCATGCCCGAGCCGAGCGACTTGACGGACGACTCGATGGTGTCCCAGTTCTCGCCCGTGACCGTGGAGTCGGCGGTGACCTGGAGCTTGTTGGTGCGGGGGTCGATCGCCCAGGCGGTGCCCGGGACGCTGGCCTCCTCCTTCAGCGTCGCCGCGCCCTTCTGCAGCTCGGACCAGCTGTTCTCGACCTCACGGACCTCCGCGCCGGCCGACTGGGCCTGGATGATCACGTTGTTGTCGTCGCCGTCGATCTGAAGGCCGTCGATGACGTTGATGATGAGCTGCTTCTCGCTCGAATCGTAGTACGCGCCTGCGAACGCGTCACCGAGCAACTCCTGGAGCTGGGAGGCGAGGTCCGAGGCGTCACTCGCGGCGAGCGTCTTGGGGGCAGCGTCCTTCGCATCCGTCTGCGACGCCATCGCGTTCGGCAGGATGAGGGCTGCCGCGCCGAGCGCCGCCACGCCGCCTGCGGCTATGAACGCCTTACGCTTGGTGGCTCGTTTGTGACTCAACTCTTGACCTCCTGGGGACGGGGTCCGTGCCGCCGTCCGGCGGGTGAACTGGGGGCGCCTGGTTGCCAGTTGGTACGCATGGTTCCGGCGGGGTGTTCAACGCTCCGCAAAAAGATTCCGATCTTCCATTTCGCAAAGAGCGCTACGCCCCCAGTTCGCACGCCATGTCACGACTTCCCGCCCGCACCCTCCCGCGCGGGCTCCGTGATGCCGGCACCCCACTCTCGGAACGACACGTTCAGCGACCGGTCGATAGCGGTCCGTCCACCTCCACGGCCGGGAAACCGGCTTCGGGAAATCTCCACACCGAATGCCCAGCGGGGTCACGGCCGACAGGAGTTCTGCACAGGGGTGACGCGTGCGCCGCGCCTTTCAGGCGGACTGTCCCATTCGTTTTCCGGCTGACAACGAACCGCGTATGACGATGCCGCGATCCGTGTGAAGAAGCAGCCCCCAAGGCGTGCGCAAGCCTGCACGGATAAACCGTCATGGCCACCAAGTGCGCTGGTGGGAGGCCATGTTGATTGGAAGTGCGCGGCGGCGATCTGCTTTGATCCATCGCACCGCGGGGGCCGCCGAGTTCTCGGAAACGAGAGATGGGCACCCACGTGCGCGGCCGTCGTTCTGTCCCCAGAAGGGGGCCGCTCCCCCCTAATGAAGAGCTATACGAAGGGAAGTTCCCCCATGAACTCCACCCCCCAGGTTGAGACCGCCGAGATCTCGGACGCCGCCCTCGACGCTGTCTCCGGTGGCCTGTCGGTCAACGCCGTCGGCACCGTCACCGGCCTGGTGGACGGCATCGCCCCGGTCTCCGGCCTGGTCAACACGGCCGTCGGCACCGTCGAGGGTGCCACCGGTCTGAACACCGCCCCGGTCACCGGCCTGGTCGCCGGTCTCTGATCGAGCCCTCGCGCCGCTGAGTCCCGGAACCACCTGACAGGTTCCGGGACTCTCGGTTGCCCGGAAGTCCGCTGTTCCGAGTCGCACAGGTGAGGGAAGTCCCGTGCAGTTCCGCCAGCAGGCCCTCGCCAAGCTCCAGTCACCGGAGGAACTCGACCTCCCGGTGCGCTTCGCCCGCCCGCAGGGCTGGCTGGTGCTGTCCGTCACGGTGGTCGCCATGGCCGCCGCGTCCGTGTGGGCCGTCACGGGTTCCGTCACGTCCACGGTCAGCGCCCCCGCCGTCCTCACCCACGGGCAGGGCAGTTACGTACTGCAGAGCCCGGTGGCCGGCCAGGTCACCGCCGTGCTCGCGAGGCAGGGCGAGCGGCTGCCCGCCAAGGCCCCCGTCCTCAAGGTCGCCACCACCGACGGCGAGACCGTCGTACGGTCCGTCGCGGCCGGCCGGGTCTCCACGCTCGCCGCCACGATCGGCCAGATCATCCGGACGGGCACCGACGTCGCGGCGATCGAGAAGGTCACCGACGCCGACGACCCGCTCTTCGCGACGGTGTACGTTCCCGCCGGGAACGCCGCCTCGATCCCCGAGGACGCCGCCGTGGACCTGACCGTGCAGTCGGCGCCCACCCAGCGGTACGGCGTGCTGCGCGGCCATGTGAAGAAGGTGGACCGCACCGCGCAGACCCCGCAGTCGATCGGCGCGTTCCTCGGTGACAGCCAGTTGGGCGAGCAGTTCACCAGGAACGGCAGGCCGGTGGCCGTCACCGTACGGCTCGACCGCAGGGCCTCGACGGAGTCGGGCTACAGGTGGTCCTCGAAGGACGGGCCGCCGTTCGAGCTGACTTCCATGACCATGGCCACGGGTTCGATCCGTCTGGCCGACGAGCGTCCCGTCGATTGGCTGCTCCCGTGACCGCATCCCAGGACACCGCCCGGCCACCGACACGCGGCAGACGCAAGGCCGCCCCGCAGAAGCGCCCGGTGCCCAAGGGCGGGCAGAAGACCGTCCGCACGCCGACCGTTCTGCAGATGGAGGCCGTGGAGTGCGGCGCCGCCTCCCTCGCCATGGTCCTCGGCCACTACGGACGGCACATCCCGCTGGAGGAGCTGCGCATCGCCTGCGGTGTCTCCCGGGACGGCTCACGCGCCAGCAACGTCCTCAAGGCGGCCCGCGGTTACGGCCTGACCGCCAAGGGCATGCAGATGGACGTGGCCGCCCTCGCCGAGGTGAAGGCGCCGGCCGTCCTCTTCTGGGAGTTCAACCACTACGTCGTCTACGACGGCATGGGGCGTCGCTTCGGCCGGCGCGGCGTCCACATCAACGACCCCGGCAAGGGCCGCCGGTTCGTGCCGATGGAGGACTTCGACGCCGGCTTCACCGGGGTCGTCCTCGTCATGGAGCCCGGCGACGAGTTCGAGAAGGGCGGCCGCAGGCCCGGCGTGCTGGGCGCCATGCCCGCCCGGATGCGCGGCACCTCGGGCACCCTGCCCGCCGCCGTCCTCGCGAGCCTGCTCCTGGTGGCGGTCGGCGCGGCCGTACCCGCGCTGAGCCGCACCTACATCGACATGTTCCTCATCGGCGGCCAGACCTCCCTGCTGGGCGTGCTGTTCGCGTCGATGGGCGCGTGCGTGCTGCTGACGGTCCTGCTGACCTGGCTGCAACAGGCCAACCTGCTGCGCGGCCGCCTCATCTCCTCGACCCTGTCCAGCGCCCGATTCCTGCGGCACCTCCTCCGTCTGCCCGTCACCTTCTTCTCGCAGCGCAGCCCCGCCGACCTCGTCCAGCGTCTCCAGTCCAACGACGCGGTCGCCGAGACCCTGGCCCGCGACCTCGCGGCCGCCGGGGTGGACGCGGTCGTGGTCGTCCTCTACGCCGTGCTCCTCTACACGTACGACCCGCAGCTCACCTTCGTCGGCATCGGGGTGGCCCTGCTGAACGTGGTGGCGATGCGGGTGGTGATCCGGCTGCGCGCGACCCGTACGGCGAAGCTGCGCGCCGACAACGCACGGCTCACCAACACGGCGTACACCGGGCTGCAGCTGATCGAGACGATGAAGGCGACCGGCGGCGAGGAGGGCTACTTCCGCAAGTGGGCCGGGCAGCACGCCACCACGCTGGAGGAGCAGCAGCGGCTCGGGGTGCCGAGCGCCTGGCTGGGGGTCGTCGCCCCGACCCTCGCCACGCTCAACAGCGCGCTCATCCTCTGGATCGGCGGTATGCGCGCGGTCGAGGGCCACATATCCGTCGGGCTGCTGGTCGCCTTCCAGGCGCTGGTCACCCGGTTCACCGCGCCGATCACCCGCCTCAACGGCGTCGCGGGCCGCATCCAGGACTTCGCGGCCGACGTGGCCCGCCTCAAGGACGTCGAGAACTTCCGGGCGGACCCGCTGTACGCCCGCCCGGACGCCGCCGAATCCACCCGCCGCCTTCAGGGCCACGTCGAGCTGGAGAACATCACCTTCGGCTACAGCCCCCTCGACCAGCCCCTGCTCACCGGCTTCGACCTCACCGTCGGGCCGGGCCGGCAGGTGGCGCTGGTCGGCGGTTCCGGCAGCGGCAAGTCGACGGTGTCGAGACTGATCTCGGGCCTGTACACCCCGTGGGAGGGGGTGATCCGGATCGACGGCCGCCGTCTGGAGGACATCCCCAGGGGAGCTCTGGCCGCCTCGGTCTCCTTCGTCGACCAGGAGGTGTTCCTCTTCGAGGGCACGGTCCGTGACAACGTGGCCCTGTGGGACCCGTCGATCCCCGACGAGGCCGTGGTGGAGGCACTGCGGGACGCGGCCCTGTACGACGTGGTGACCCGCCGTCCGGGCGGTATCCACAGCCGGGTCGAGCAGGACGGCCGCAACTTCTCCGGCGGTCAGCGGCAACGCCTGGAGATCGCACGGGCGTTGGTCCGCAGGCCCAGCATCCTCGTCCTCGACGAGGTGACCAGCGCGCTCGACGCGGAGACCGAGCTGACCGTCATGGACAACCTGCGCAAGCGCGGCTGCGCCTGTGTGGTGATCGCCCACCGGCTCAGCACCGTCCGCGACAGCGACGAGATCGTCGTCCTGCGGCACGGCGCGATCGTGGAGCGCGGCCGGCACGAGGAGCTGATGGCACACGGCGGCGCGTACGCCCAGCTGGTCAGGGAGCGATGAGATGAACTCCGTACCCGAAGGGCACGGGGGCCGAGGCGGTCAGGAGGGCCACGAGGGCGACCTCGTCCTCGGTGCGCTCGGCGCCATGGGCACGCCCCTCGACTGCGCCGGCCACACCCGCCTGGACCTCGAAGGCCCGCAGACCCTGTGGCTGGTGGCCTCCGGCGCCCTGGACCTGTTCGCGGTCGACGCCGTCGAGCAGGGCCACTGGCACCACCTGGGCCGCCTCGAAGCGGGCGCGTTGCTGCTCGGCCCGGTCACCGGGCCCCAGCACACCCTGGTGGCCCGCCCGCTGCGCGACTGCGTGGTCCGGCGCATCGGCCTGCGCGAGCTGTACCAGCAGGTGAACACGGAGACCTGGTCGTACGACGCGTGGGGCAACCCCCAGCTGGTGCCGCCACGGACGAGCACCCTCGAATACGCGCTCGCCCTGGGCGTCGGCCGTGGCCTGTCCATCCTCTTCCAGGCACCGATGGCCACCGAGCAGGCCGCCGCGCCCACCGACGACGACGTGTTCTGGATGCGGGTGCCGCCCGGCAGCGTCCAGTACGGCTCGCTGTACGGGGCGGAGGCGGCGGCCGACCTGCTGATGGACCCCGGGGTCTGGCAGAGCATGGTCGACCAGCAGTACCGGCTGCTGGCCACGCTGGACCGCTGGATCGAGCAGCTGGAACGCACCCACGAGGACCGTACGGCCGCCGGTATCAAGGCCGGTGAGGCCGTGCGCGCCCAGGCCGACCGCACGCTGCTCGCCTCCATCGGCAAGTCCTCGGCGGCCCGGCGTACGACCACGGCGGACGCGGACGCGACGTACGCGGCCTGCGGGCTCGTCGCCCGGGCGGCCGGGATCACCCTCTCCGAGCCCGCGCGGAGCGGCACCGAGAGCGATCGGCTCGACCCGGTGGAGCGCATCGCGCTCGCCTCCCGGGTCCGGGTCCGTGCCGTACGTCTCGCCGGGAGCTGGTGGCGGGAGAACGTGGGCCCGCTGGTCGGGCACCGGGCCCTGTCCGGCGCGCCGGTGGCGCTGCTGTGGCGGCGCGGCGGTTATGTGTCCGTGCAGCCGTCGTCCGGGCGGGAGACGCCGATCGAGAAGGCGAACGCGGCGGAGTTCGAGCCGCGTGCCGTGATGTTCTACCGGCCGTTGCCCGAACGGGTGCTGAGCCCGCTGCACCTGATGCGGTTCAGCCTCCACGGCACCGGCGGTGACATGACGGGCCTGCTGCTCAGCGGCCTGGTGACGGTGGTACTCGGCTCCCTTGTCCCCGTCGCGACGGGCAGGATCCTCGGCGAGTACGTCCCGAAGGCGCAGGAGGACCTGATCGTGCGGGTCTGCCTGGCGATCATGCTCGCGAGCGTGGTGTCGGCCGCGTTCCTGCTGTTGCAGAACCTGACGATCCTCCGGATGGAGGGCCGTATCGAGGCGACCCTCCAACCGGCGGTCTGGGACCGTCTGTTGAGACTCCCCACGAAGTTCTTCGCCTCCCGCTCCACGGGTGAACTGGCCAGTGCGGCCATGGGCATCAGCGCGATCCGCCGCACCCTGGCCGGGGTCGGGCCGGTGGTCGCCCAGTCGGTGACCGTCGGCGCCGTGAACCTCGGTCTGCTGCTCTGGTTCAGCGTTCCGATGGCTCTGGCGGCGATCGGCATGCTGGTGATCGTGGCCGCCGTGTTCCTCGGCCTCGGCCTGTGGCAGGTCCGCTGGCAGCGCCGCCTGGTGGTCCTGGGCAACAAGCTGAACAACCAGGCCTTCCAGACCCTGCGGGGCCTGCCGAAGCTGCGGGTGGCCGCCGCCGAGAACTACGCGTACGCGGCCTGGGCGGGCGAGTTCGCGCGCAGCCGGGAGCTCCAGCAGAAGGTCGGCGGGATCAAGAACCTCAACACGGTGCTGGGCGCGGTGTATCTCCCGCTCTGCACCCTGCTGATGTTCATGCTGCTGGCGGGCCCGGCCCGGGGTTCGATGTCGGCGGCGGAGTTCCTCACCTTCAACACCTCGGTGACGATGCTGCTCACCTCGGTCACCCAGCTGACGGGGGCGTTCGTGTCGGCGGTGGCCGTGCTGCCGTTGTTCGAGGAGATCAAGCCGGTGCTGGAGGCGACCCCGGAGGTCAGCACGGCGAGCACCCGCCCCGGGGTGCTGTCCGGCGCGCTGGAGGCCCGTCGGCTCTCCTTCCGCTACGCGGACGACGGCCCCCTGGTGCTGGACGACGTGTCCTTCGCCATCGAACCCGGGGAGTTCGTGGCGATCGTCGGCCCGAGCGGCTGCGGAAAATCGACTCTGCTGCGCCTGCTCATCGGCTTCGACAAGCCGGTCTCCGGGAGCGTCCTGTACGACGGTCAGGATCTGGGCGCCTTGGACCAGTCCGCCGTACGCCGCCAGTGCGGTGTCGTTCTCCAGCACGCCCAG
Organism: Streptomyces sp. NBC_01314; assembly: GCF_041435215.1. Lineage (NCBI taxonomy): Bacteria > Bacillati > Actinomycetota > Actinomycetes > Kitasatosporales > Streptomycetaceae > Streptomyces > Streptomyces sp. NBC_01314. The sequence goes on from NZ_CP108394.1 coordinate 1,408,804, forward strand.
CCGTTCACCGGTTCCATCCTGGACGTCATCTGCGGCACCGAGCCGTTCACGCCCGAGGAGGCGATGGCGGCGGCCGAGATGGCGGGCCTCGCCGAGGACATCCGGCGTATGCCGATGGGCCTGCACACCATCGTCCAGGGCAGCGGCGCGGTCTCCGGCGGCCAGCGCCAACGCCTGATGATCGCCCAGGCGTTGATCCGCCGTCCCCGCATCCTCTTCTTCGACGAGGCCACCAGCGCCCTGGACAACGAGACGCAGCGCACGGTCATCGAGAGCACGCGGGCGTTGCACGCCACCCGTGTCGTGATCGCCCACCGGCTGTCCACGGTCATGGACGCGGACCGGGTGGTGGTCATGGAGGACGGCAGGGTGGCGGAGGTGGGGGCCCCGGCCCGGTTGCTGGCGGACAGCGGGGGGCGACTGAGTGAGCTGGTGCGTCGCCAGATGGCCTGAGGGGGTTCATCGCCCCCGCCGCCCCTACCCGTCCCTCCCCAGGGGCTGCGCCCCTTCGACCCCCGTCCGCGGGTCCGGTGGGGCTTCTCGCGCAGTTCCCCGCGCCCCTGAAGGGCCTACGGCCCTTTCGGGCCGAAAAGCACGGGGCGCAGCCCCTGCTTTTCAGGGGCGCGGGAAACTGCGCGAGAAGCCCCCACCGAACCCGCACCCGACAACAGGCCCCACGGGGTCGAAGGGGCAGCGCCCCTGGGGAGGGGAAGCCCCTACGGCCGCACAGACCGACGCGGCAGCAGCAAGACAGACACGACCGGAACCACCGCGAGCACCACCCACGGCACAGCCCCCGGCACCCCCACATCCGTCAGGGCCCCGGCCCCCGCACTCCCCACCAACACGATCAACCCCGAGACGGACGACATCGCCCCGGTATAGAGCCCGAGCCGCCCCTGGGCCGCAAGATCCGGCACCCACGCCCGCGCCGCCGGAGCCACCAACATCTGCCCCACCGTCAACAACACCACGAACCCGGCGGCGGGCAACAACCCCACACCCCCCGTCCACCCGGCAGGCAGCGCCACGGCCACCACCCCGAACCCGGCGGCTATCAGCACCAACCCCACCGTCATGGACCGACGCAGATCCAGCCGCTCCGCCACCCACCGCGTGACCGGCAGCTGGGCCGTCACGACCAGCAGCGACGACAACCCGAACAGCCAGGCCAGCGCCGACTGCGACCCCGTGGCCCGCTCCACCTCACCGGGCAGCAGCAGGTACAGCTGGTTGTAGGCCAGCAGATACGCCCCGTACGCGCAGCACAACGCCAGGAACCGCCGGTTGCGCAGCAGCCCGCCGAGACCCCCCTTCACCGCGACCCGCTCCCGCCCCGGAATGTGCTGCGGAAGCAGCCAGAAATGTCCGGCCAGGACGAGAACGAAGACCCCGGCGCCCGCGAGGCACACCACCCGGTAGTCGACCGCCAGCAGCAGCGCGCCGATGAGCGGCCCGACGAACGCCCCGGCCTGCCCCGCCACCGTGAACAGCGCGAGCACGCTCGTCCGGGGGCCGCCTCCCGACTCCTCCCAGACCACCGCCTGCCGGGCGACCTCGGACTCGACTGCCGGGGAGAACAGCGCGGCGGCGAAGCCGATCAGCAGGACCGCACCGATGACCGACCAGTCCTCGTCGGCGTACCCGAGCCACGCGAACCCGGCGATCCGCAGCACGCATCCGGCCAGCACCACGGGCCGTACCCCGTACCGGTCGGCCAGCGCACCACCCACCACGAACAGCCCCTGCTGGCTGAAGGTCCGCAGCCCGAGCACGAAGCCGACCATCCAGCCGGCCATGCCTATCGCCGTGCCGAGATGTTCGGCGAGGAACGGCAGCACGGCGAAGAAGCCGACGTTGAAGGCGAGCTGGGTGAGGATCAGCAGCCGCAGAAGGGGACTGAGCTCGGCCCAGGTACTCCGGCGGGAAAGCCTGGCCGCGTTCTTCCCGGCCGCACCGCTCGCGACCCGCGCTTCGGCCACCCCACCCGACGTCCCTTGTCGGGACGCGTCGCCCGCCGTCCGCCGCACAGGCACCCCGTTCGCGGCCCGCATCTCCGGCGTCCCGTCAGCCGCCCGCCCCATCGGCGTCTCGATAGCCGCCCGCCCCTCCGACGTCCCGTTCGCCGCCCGCTGATCGGGCGCCCACCGCTTGCTCGTCACCTGCCTCTGGGACCCTTCACTCACCGCCTGGTTCTCCCGCTCCTCGCTCGGCGCTTGCGTCTCGGCCGCTTCTCCGGCCGGTCGACGCCGGGGCGTCCCGCTCGGTCGTTTCTCGGGCGGCACGGTCATCCGGTCTCTCCGACGGTCGTGGCGGCGGCGGGTCTCGGCTGCCGTACGGCCCGGGCGAGCGGACGGCGTGGCCCTCGCACCCCGCCCGCCGCCGTGGCCGCCAGCGCACCCAGGAGGGCGAGGGCGGTGGCGGGGGCGAGGACGGCCCAGGGGGCGCGTTCGGCGTAGGGCTGGTTCTCGGCGAGGAGGAGGCCCCATTCCGGCTCCGGCGGCTGCGCGCCGAGGCCGAGGAAGCCGAGGGAGGTCAGGGCGAGGGCCACGCCGGGCAGCCGGAGGAGGGCGTGGCGGGCGACGGGGGGCAGGACGGCGGGCAGCAGTTCGCGGCGGAGCAGATAGCCGTCACCCGCGCCGAGCCCTTTGGTGGCCGTGATGTGCGTCGTGGCCCGCTCCTGTTCGAGCAGGGCGGAGGTGTGCGCGGCGAGCGGCACCCAGGCGACGGCGGCCACGGCCAGCGCGGGTGTCGCCGCTCCGCTGCCGGCGACTCCGGCGACGAGGAGGCCCGCGAGGACCGCCGGCACGGCGTTGACGGTGTCGACGAGGGGCCCGGAGAGCCGGGGCAGCAGCCCGAGCAGGACGCCCGTCAGCAGTGCGGCCGCGCTGATCGTGACGCCCAGGGCAAGGGTGGTGAACGCCCCGTGGCCGATGCGGGCGAGGAGGTCGCGGCCGAGTGCGTCGGTGCCCAACGGGTGGGACCAGGACGGGGGTTGGAGCCGGGCTCCGGTGTCGAGGGCGAGCGGGTCGCGGGTCAGGCCGAGCGCGACGACCGCGAGGAGCAGGGTGCCGTGGAGCAGCGGGGTCCGGCGTGGCGCGGACGGCTGCGGGCGGTGCAGGGAGTGGAGCGCGCCGTCGCGGAGGGCCGGACCGATGAGGAGACGGGCGGCGAGGCGGGCGAGGGCTCCGGCGAGGGCGGCCAGCAGGACGAGGGCGAGGGTGCCGGCCTGGAGGACGGGGAGGTCCTGGGCGAGGGCGGCCTGGAGGGTGGTGCGGCCGAGGCCGGGTATGTCGAAGATCTGCTCGACGGTGACGGCGCCGCCGGTGAGACCGACCACGAACAGGCCGATGTTGGGCAGGAGTCCGGGTACGCAACGGCGGACGGCCTGGCGGGCGGTGGCCCGCCCGGGTATGCCGCGGGCGGCGGCGGCCAGCGCCCAGGGTTCGGCGAAGGCGCCGGGCAGCAGGTCGTCGAGCATCCGGCCGAGCAGCGCGCCGGCGGGCAGGCCGAGGGCGAGGGCGGGCAGCACCGTCCATCGCGGCCCGTACCAGCCGAGCGCGGGCAGCCAGCCGAGGTGCACCCCGACGACGACGGCGAGCACGGAGGCGGTGAGGAACTCGGGCAGCGCGGCGGGCATCGCGGCCGCGCTGCCGCCGCCGCGCCCGTCGTCGAGGCGGCGGTGCGCGCCGAGCCGGAGGGTGCGGGCGCAGACCGCCGCGGCCGTGGCCGCCGCGACGAGGAGCGCGACGGCCATCAGCAGCAGGGAGACACCGAGGGCCTGGACGACGGAGGGGGTGACCTCGGCACCGGAGATCCACGAGCGGCCCGCGTCACCGCGCGCCAGCCCGCCGAACCACTCCCCCAGCAGCTTCGACGGTCCCGCGTCGAGGCCGAGTTCGTCCCGGACGGCCGCCAGTACCTCTGGCGTCGGGTCGCGTTCGGCCGAGCGGGCCTTGAGGACGGTGAGCGCCGGGTCGGTGCGCGACAGCCACGGCAGCAGGCCGATCCCGCACAGCAGCGCGGCGGCGAGCAGGGCCCGCCAGAGTGCCCGTATCAGCGCCGGGTCCCCGTTCCGATGAGGGTGCGCTCGTACGGGTCGAGGGTCACGCCCTGTACCGAGGTGGCGACGCCGGTGATGATCTGCTGGTGGACGAGCGGGACGGTCGCGTCGGTGCCGAGGATCGCCGCCTCGGCGTTCATGGCCGCCTGCTGCCGCTCGGCCGTCTCGGACTCCTTCTCGGCGGCGGCGACGGCCCGGTCGACCTGCTGGTCGCAGAGCAGGGCGAGGTTGTAGCCGCCGTCGCAGGTGAAGTCGCCGGCGAGGATGGAGACGGGGTCGCCGGTGTCGAGCAGGGAGTTGCGGGCGCCGACGAACGCGTCGAACTTCCCGGCCAGGGCGTCGCTCTCCAGCCGCGAGTACTCGCGGACCTCCAGCCTCACCTCGAACCCGGCCTTCTGGAGCTGCTGTTGCAGTACCTGGGCGACCTCGGGCAGTTCGGGCCGGTTGTCGTACGTCGCGATGGTCACGGAGGTGCCGTCGGGGTCGACGGCCCTCGCGCGGCCGGTCGGTTCGACTTGTTTGCCGGCGGCCCAGGTCACGGCGGGTCCGAAGATGCCCACGCCGGCGTCGGCGTAGCCCTCGTAGACGTCCTTGGCGAGGACGGAGCCGTCGACGGCCTCGCGGGCGGCGGCCCGGAGCTCCGGGTCCTTGAAGGCGCCGGTCTTGGTGTTGAGGAGGAGGCTGGTGGTGCGGGTGGTGGCCGTCTCGCGGCGGGTGCCCTTGTCCAGGGTGGACGCCTGCGAGACGGGGACGGCTTCGGCGATGTCGACCTGGTCGGTGCGCAGGGCGTTGGTGCGGGCGGAGCCGTCGGCTATGAACCTGGCGTCGATGCCGCTCGCCTGGGCACGGCCGCCCCAGTACGCGTCGAAGCGGTCCAGGGTGGCCGCGGTGGTGCCGGTGACCTCGGTGACCTCGAACGGGCCGGTGGCCGTGCCGACCGGGTTCACCCGCCTGCCGCCGTAGGCCTTGGCGGACAGGATCGCGAGGCCGGGGCTGGTGAGCCGGAGCGGCAGGGCGGGGTCCGGATCTCCCGTGGTGACGCGCACCTGACGGTCGCCGCTCGCCTTCGCGGTGAGCTCGACACCGGTGAGCGCGGCGGTGACCGGCTCGGCCTCGGTGGCACGGGTGAGGGCGGCGGCGACGGTCGCCGGGGTGACCTCGGTGCCGTCCTGGAAGGTGGCCTCACGCAAGGTGAAAAGCCAGTTCCGGTCGTTCTCGCGGGTCCAGGACTCGGCGAGCGCCGGGGCCGCGGCACCGTTGGCGTCCAGCTCGGTGAGGCCCTCGGTGACGCCCAGCCGGCTGAGGAGGGTGGCGTCGGCGCCGTACGGGGAGAAGTTCTCGGCGGGCGGGAAGGCGAGGGCCACGCGCAGCCGGGACCCGCCGGCGGAGGGGTCGTCGGACGTGTCACCGCCCGAAGCGAAGCAACCGGTCAGCACGGGGGCGAGGAGCAGGCCGGCGGCGAGGCGACGGCGACGGCGACGGGGAGAGCGCATGGTCCTTGGTTCTGTGTGGGAGACGGGGCGGCTGGGGAACGCGACGCAGCCTACATAGGAATGATTTTCATTTAACCGGCGAGGGTGCGGGCGGCCTCGGGCACCGGGATCTCGAAGTGCACGACCCGCTCTCCCGTCACCTCACGCTCGTCGCACACGGCCACGCCCCGCGAGCGCCAGAAGTCCTCGGCGCCGGGCACCCCGGGGTCGGTGTGGAGATAGACGGAGCGGTAACCCCCGTCGGCCGCCGCGAAGTCCAGCAGCGCGGCGACCAGCCGCCGGGCCAGCCCGCGCCGCCGGTGCTCGGCGCGCACATACACACGGCGCAGCTGGGCGGTCTCGCCGGAAGGGTAACGCTCGGCCAGCCAGCGGGGGTTGGGCGGATGGGCGGGACCCCGGGAGTCCAGGGCGCCGGTGGCGACGACCGTGCCGTCACGCTCGTCGACCGCCACCAGGAGCACATGCCGGTCGGGAGCGAGGTACGCGCCGCGCAGATCGATGATGTCCCCGTGCCAGCGCGGCACATAGCCCGTGCCGAAGTCGCGGTGGACGGTGTCGAGCATCACCGCGCGGGCGCTGTCGAGTTCGCCGGGCCCCGCCACCCTGATGTCGTAGTGATGCACCTGCACATCATATGCAATAAGGCTGATCATTTTGAACAGGGGTGCGACCGGCCGACCCCCCGCCGCGGGCGAGCGGCCGGCCCGTCCGCCGGGCGTGAGCGACGAGGCCCGGTCGGCCGGTAAACGACCATGAACCACCGGCCGTCGGGCGGGACACGCGTGCCGAGGCGGCCAACGGGTACTCCGTCGGTCATGCGGATGAGTGTGGTGGATGTGGGCTCGAAAACCGTAAGACTCGTGGTGGCGGACGCCGAGGGCGGTGTGCCGCTGCCGGTGCACACCGCCAAGTGGCGCATGCGACTGTCCGAGCAGGTGCCTCCCGGCGGTCACGTGCCCGACGAGGCCGTACGGCAGTTGTGCGACGCGGTCGCCGCCGCGGCCCGCACGGCGGAGCGATGGGGGGCGGCGACGCCCCTCGCGTTCGCGACCGCCGTGGTGCGCTCCGCGCCGAACTGCCAGGACGTACTGCGGGCCGTGCGCGCGGCGACCGGGGTACCGATCTGCACCCTGCCCGGCGAGGTGGAGGCCGAGCTCACCTTCCTCGGCGCGCGGCGGTGGATGGGCTGGCGGTCGGGGCCCCTCGCACTGCTGGACATCGGGGGCGGCTCACTGGAGGTGGCCTTCGGGCGGGGCCGGCTGCCGGACTTCGTGGCCTCGCTGCCGCTGGGCGCGAACCGGCTGACCCATGAGTTCTTCGACGGGCAGGACCCGCCGTCGCCGGAGAGCATCAAGGCGCTGCGGCGCAAGGTCCGCCATCAACTCCGGGACGTCTCCGCGCGCATCCGCTGGGAGGGGCCGCGCACCGCCGTGGCCACCTCGCGCACCTTCCAGCAGCTCTCCCGGCTGTGCGGATCCGCGCCGGGACGCCACGGGCCCTTCGTGCACAGGGAGTTGCGGTGCGCGGACCTGGGAGCCGCCATCACCCGCCTCGCCTCCCTCCCCGCTTCCGAGCGGTCCGCCCTCCCGGGCATCTCCGCGCCACGGGCGACGCAGAGCCTCGCCGGGGCGCTGGTCGGGCACACCACCATGAAGCTCGCCGGCCTGAAGGTCGTGACGATCTGTCCCTGGGCGATCCGCGAAGGCGTACTGCTGCGGCACATCGAGGACGGCCCGGCGTGGTGGTCGGAGGTGACGCGGGACGTCGAAGGCATCGGGTCGGCCGGTGCGAGCGCGGCGGGCCCCGTGCCCCTGCGCATCGCCGCACCGGCCCGCTGACCCCAACCCACCGAGAAGGAGCACCCCATGACCCACCAGGACGAGCGGAACCCGGACGACAAGCCCGACACAGCCCTCAACGAGATCCTTCACGAGGCGGAGCGGACCGAGACCCGCGTCACCGACTCCGAGCAGCGGCGCCGCCGCCGGGGCGAGGCGGGCGACGCGATCACGCCCAACGAGCGGGCACAGGAGGAGTCCCACCACGACTGACGGGCCCGAACGCCGGCGGGACAGCAACCCCTTGGATCGCACCGCCCAGCAATGTCAATACATGGAAGGGGGAATTCACCTTTTCGAGTGTTGTAGATCTTGCGCCAGTCGCGAAAGGGATGGCCGGCTCCGCGTCGGGGTAGCTAACGGGATCTAATGCGCCCTACCCCTGACAAGGTGGAGCCGCCATGACTCCGGATGCCCATGACCGTGCCGCCCCTCGGCCCGAGGGCGCGGCCACCGGGCCCGGCCCCGGGCCGGGGGCAGCAGCAGCGAACCCGTACGCCCGCACCCTGCGGATCGGCCCGTTCACCGTGATCGAGGTCTCGGGCGAGATCGACGTGGCGTCGGCGGGCCTCGTGGCCGAGCATCTGACGGCCGCCACCACCGGGCCCGCCGAGCCGGACGTGCTCGTCGACCTGCGGCACGTCTCCTTCTTCGACTGCTCGGGCCTGCGCGTGCTGTGCCGGGCGGAAGCCACGGCCGCGGCACGCGGCGGCCGGCTCCGTCTCGTCTCCGACCAGCCCCGGATGCACCGACTCCTGCGCGCCGCCCGGCTGCTGGGCCGCTTCCCGCCGCTCCCGGACCTTCCTCCCGTTCCCCCTCCGTCACCCCCGCCACCGCCCCCGCAACGGCCAAGTCTCAAGTAGCAGTTCAATGAAACGATTGAAGGACCTGCGGCAGGCACACTCCGTTCCGGCCGACGCCGGCACGGAATCCGAGCGATACAGAAGTGGAGACGCCTGAAGTGAAGTTCCTTCTCGAAGTCGACCTGGACGGCACGGACTGGGACGAGGGCACCACCGTCCAGGAACTGGAGCGCATCCTGCGCTACTGGGGCGGCAACCTCCGGCACTGCGAGATCGAACCCGGGGACGGCCAGCCTCTGTACGACTCCGGTCACCAGGAGGTCGGTCGGTGGACCGTCACCTCCGAATGACCGGCTGAGAGTTCCCGGCAGGTGATGCCGGGGGCCGGCCGCGGCCCCACTCCGCTTCGGCCGGCCCCCGGACGGGATCGCGTGACACACCGCGACAGGGCTCGCGCTCCCCAGCCACGTGCCCTCGCTCATCACTCACGGGATCACGCAACCCCGGTCTGTCGGCCGCCCGAAGCGGCCTCGTCCACGGAAACGCTCAGAAGGCGTACAGGACGCTCGCGGCGGAGTCCTTCAGGCACTCGTTGGCGAAGACGCGCTCGTGCGCGACGCGCTTGCCCTGCCAGACACCGTGCACGGTGACGACCACCGGGTCGTACTGCTTGCTGCACATCACCCCGGCCCGGCCGGCCAGGGCGCCGAAGTCGCCGCCGCTGCGGCGCAGTTCGGCGCAGGCGTCCACAGCCGCCGGATGCGTGCCGGAGGCCTTCGGCGCACAGGTCAGGGTGACCGCGCGCTCGGGGGTGACGGCGGCCGCGGTCTCGCCGTGGCCCATGGTCAGGACCAGGGCCGAGGGGGCGTAGAGCCCCGACGCGGCGGGCTCGGGGGCAGCGAGCGCGGAGCCCGTGAGGGGACCGCAGACGGCGGTGGCCGTCAGGGTGAGAGTCGCTGCCCAACGCGCGGTCTTCGGCATGGTGTGCATCCTTCCGCTCTGCAGGAGTGCCCGGACGGCCCCGTCACATCTGTCGCGTGTACGGAGCCTGCCCGGACGGTGCCGGATCGGCGAGCGCGAGTCTGCCGGGTCCTGGCCCGGAGCACACATCGACCCCACCGGTTTCAGTAACTTTGAGTGTTGAATCAGTGGCTCGAAGTCACGGAGTTCGACCATGCGAACCCCGATTCTGAGCGGTTCTCGATCGCTCCATGATCATGAATGGCCGGATCTCCACGGCTGAGCAATCGGCCTGAAACATTCCGATTCCGCTCGCGACAACCGCCCGAACGGCCCCCGCCCGAACGGGAACGGTGGATGATTCATCCACTTCGATTCCGGAGAATGGATGAAGCACCCTCTGCTTCTGCTCGACGCGCATCCTTGACGTCACCCCCCTGCGCGGCTGGTACGCCCCCGAGGCATTTCAGACCTTTGCCCCCGTCAGCGCGGCGGGCACGGGCGACGTCGACAGCAGCGTTCCGTGGTCCGGCCGTGTCGGCGGTCCCGTTCCTCATCTGCTCGGCCTGTTCCCCCGGTACGCCGAACTCAGGACTCCGGCCGTGCGCGTGTCCGTGTACACGGCTCTGGACGGCGCCCGCCGGGCTCGTCAGGATCGTCGACGACGCGGGGCGTTCTCGACGGTGAGGGGCAGGACGGACGGATGGCGAAGCACTGGGCGGACTTCCAGTACGAGATCTACCTGGGCGGGATGGGCGGGGCCGTGCCACGGCTGCCCACCGATCTGACCCGGCTCGAGGAGCTGGCCGAGCACCGGCTCGGTGCGGGGCCGGTCGGTTATGTGGCGGGCAGCGCGGGGGACGGCAGCACGGCGCGCGCCAACCGGACGGCGCTGGAGCGGCACCGGATCGTGCCACGGCTGCTGCGAGACGTGAGCGAACGCGACCTGTCCGTCGAGGTACTGGGCCGTGCGCTGCCCGCGCCGGTGGCGCTCGCCCCGGTGGGCGTGCTGTCGATCGTGCACCCGGAGGCGGAGTCGGCGGCCGCGCGGGCCGCCGCCGCGCAGGGAGTGCCGTACATCATGTCCTCGGCGTCCAGCACTCCCATGGAGCAGGTCGCGGAGGTGCTGGGCGACGCGGAGCGCTGGTTCCAGCTGTACTGGGCGAAGGACCGTGAGGTCACCCGGAGCTTCCTGGAACGGGCGAAGGCCTCGGGGTACTCGGTGCTCGTCGTCACCCTGGACACGCCGTTGCTCGGCTGGCGGCCGCGTGATCTGGAGCGGGCGTACCTGCCGTTCCTGCACGGCGTGGGCACCGCCAACTACTTCTCCGACCCGGCGTTCCTGGCGGGTCTCGCCAAGCCGGTCCACGAGGACCCGAACGCGGCGGTGCTGCACTTCGCGGGCATGTTCGGGGACCCCGGCAAGACGTGGCCCGACCTGGCGTTCCTGCGCGAGCACTGGGACGGGCCGATCGTGTTGAAGGGCGTCCTGCACCCGGACGACGCCCGGCTCGCCGCGGACGCCGGGATGGACGGGGTGGTCGTGTCCAACCACGGCGGCCGGCAGGTGGCCGGCGGGGTCGCGGCGGCCGACGCGCTGCCGCGTGTGGCCCGAGCGGTCGGCGAGCGGATGACCGTGCTCTTCGACAGCGGCGTGCGCACCGGTGACGACGTCTTCAAGGCAATGGCGCTCGGGGCGGATGCCGTGCTTCTCGGCCGGCCCTATGTCTACGGTCTCGCCCTCGACGGCCGGGCGGGCGTGGAGCATGTGATCCGTTGCCTGCTCGCCGAGTTCGACCTCACGCTCGCGTTGTCCGGCCATCGCACACCGGCCTCGATCGACCGTGACAGCCTCGTCGGTGACGCCTGACAGCCGTTGCGCGCCCGCCGCCCGCCCCCGTCCCTCCCCCTCCCCCGCTCCCGACTTCGCTCTGGCGGCAGGTGCCTCCATCCAGGGGCTGCACCCCTTCGCCCCCTGCGGTGAGCCGTCGCGTGAGTCGTCGTCCGGGGGCAGGTGGGGCTTCTCTCGCGGGTTCCCCGCACGAACCGCACCCGCCGCCCCCCGTCCTCCTCCTACAGACCGAGTCCCGTCAGAAGGTTCGGGATGTCGACAGACGTCAGGGGCAGCACCGGACCGGAACCGAAGCCGGAGCCGGAACCGGAGCCGAAGCCGGAACCGGAGCCGAAGCCGGAGCCGGAGCCGGAGCCGGAGCCGGTGGCGGACTCCCCACCGGTATCCGTGCTCGTGTCGTCGCCCACCGAGAGGATCGATCCGCCCTGTCCGGCCTCCGGGGAGGCGCTCGGCTCGGCGGAACCGGACCGTTCCGCTCCCGGGGCCGGGGAGGCGTCGTCCGCGTCCGGCTTCCGGGAGACCGGCTCGGTCTCCGGTGTGGGCGCCTCGGAGCCGGAGACGGAGAGGGACTCGGGGCTGGCGATCACGCCGTCGGTGAGCCAGCGCTGCCGGCCGGAGTGGTCCCGGGCCTTGACGACGATGTCGGCCCCGGCGTCCGTGCCGATGGGGGCGACGGCGAGACCCTCGCCCCAGCGGGGCAGCAACTCGCCCTGCACGGTGAGGTCGTAGCGCACGTCGTCACCGCGCTTGGAGTGCTCGTCGGCGCACGTGCCGAGGACGACGACACCGGCGTCCACCTGGGAGTCCAGGCACAGCTCGGGGTTGGCGACACTGCGCACGAGGCCGTCCTCCTCGTAGGACCACTTCTGGGTCCAGCCGGAGTCGCACACCGCGAGTTCCGTCGAGGCGCCCTTCTCGGCCTTGCCGCCGTGGATGTCGAGGCACAGGTCGGCGGCCTGGTTGCGCAGCCGGGTCTGCTGGGGTGCCGCGGACCGTCCGGTCATGGCGGGCGGGGTCGGCGAGCCGGTGTCGGTGGTGGTGTCGTTGCCGGTGTCCGGAGCCGTGGCGACGCCTCCGGTGGCGCTGGTGGAGGCGGTGGGATCGGCTCCGCCGCCGTCGTCCGAGAGGAACGTGGCGCCCAGGATGGCCGCGATCAGTGCGCCCGAGGAGACGCCGACGGTGATCAGGGCCCTGGGGTTGCGTGCTCCGGAGGTGATCCGGCGACGCTGCTCGGGGATCTGGGAGAGCAGGCGGTGCCGGCCGCCGTTCCCCGGACGTCTCGTGTTCCCCTTCTGCGGCATGCGGCCGGGCCGGGAGTCGAGATAGCGCCGGGCGCCCCAGCCGAGTACGGCCTCGGCGATGACCCCGCCCAGCCCGCCCTCGAAATGGCTGAGTTGCTCGGCGGCGTAACGGCAGTAGCGGCACTCCAGCAGGTGCTGCTGCACATCGGGCAGCAGGGCGCCGCCGCGGCGAATCGGCACGTCCAGCAGCCGGTTGTAGAAGCGGCAGTCCTTGGACGGTGCGAGTTCCCGATGGGCGCGGACACAGCCCTCCCGGAATTTGTCGCGCGCCTGCTCCAGCGTGGCCGTCGCGCTGTCGGCGTCCAGCCCCAGCAGACCAGTGGGTATGGTTATCATTTCGGCTTCGACTTCGGTGTGCCACAGCAGGCACTGGGCGACCGCCGGAAGTGCCTGGAAAGAGCGCTCGATGAGCTTGCGATTTTCGGGCGTCATGGACTTCGCCGCCCGCATCCCGCGCCCGCCGGCGGGCTTCCTCAGGTCCGGCAGCACATGGGAGACACCGCCTTCCGCGGACCACTCCTTGACCGTGTCACGCGCGGCCACCAGCAGCCGGGGCCGCAGGGCGACGCCCGACTCGCCCCGCATCAGCCCGTCGAGCACCCGGTGGAAGGCGGTCGCGGTCACCATCGAGGCGACACTGGACTGGGTGGCGAGACAGATGACGGCGTAGTCGTACGTCGACTGCCAGTGGCGTGCCATCAGCAGGGCGACGGGGTCGCCGGTGCCACCTTCCGGCCAGCCTCTCAGCCGGGCGGCGAGAGTCTCGTCGGACTCTCCGGGGACCGGGCCGGGAGCGGGCGGATACGTGGGGCGGGGAGGGTGGGAGGTGTGCACAGAGGGGGTTCCTTCCAAGGCACAAGATGGCACACGGAGTTGTGGCCGCCGAAAAGGGCCCTGGATTGGTGCGTACCTTTTTGGCGGGCGCCGGGAAAGCGGCCGGGGACCGAGCCGCACGATGGCTGTGTTCCTTGAGCCTTTTGGGCCCTTCGGCGACCGCAAAAGCCAAATGGCCTTTCCGGCCGGGCCATTGCCCCTGCGCAGGAAGTTCACCCTTGCACAAGTTACTCATGGCTAACAAGGCACTCGTGCAACATCCGCATCACTAAAAGCAGGTCAGATGACCGGTACCAATGCTTCCGCTTCGCAGAACGAACCCTTCCGCTTCCCTTGAATACTCAAGGCTTCAAGCACCCCGTGTGAATCGTACGCACATCCCGGCGGCCCGCGCACGCTCCCGGCGCACCGATGGTCCGTTGTTCAATCGAGACGGCCAACTCGGAAGGCCCCGCGCGGAACGGCGGCTCTCCCGCGCGAAACGGGCCGCCGACCTTGATCCTCCCGCCCTCGGTCGGCGGCCCCGGGGACGGGTGTTCCCGGCCAGTCAGATCTGCCAGGACCGCAGCCGGTCCGCGGCCCCGTAGATGTCCGTCGTCCCGGAGATCAGATCGCGCGCGAGGTCCACGAGGGCCCCGTACGGCGGGTTGATGCCGACACCGCTGACGAACATGTACGCCACGGCTGTCGCGCAGGCGAAGCGGACGTTGGCGGCCGGCAGGGGCTTGAGCATCGCGAGGGTGTGCAGCAGCGCGGCGGCCCGCCAGGCCGGGTCGGAGTCGACACCGAGGCGCGGCGGGTCGACGCGGTGCCGGGCCACAGCCGCGACGAGCGCGGAGAAGTCGTTGATGCTGGGCTGCTCGGGCATGACCTCTTCGTGCCGCTGGAGCAGCCAGGGCACGTCGATGTGGATGACGGAAGCCATCGGTCAGACGGCCCGCCCTTTCATCTTGGCGGCGGGTTCGTCGTCCGGGAAGGCGGCGGCGAACTCGTCGGCGTGCGCGGTGAAGAATCGGCGGAAGGCCTCCGCGCCCTCCTTCAGCGCCCGGTGTCGCACTATGTCGGCCGCGGCCGCCTCGCGCACGAGCGCCTTCATCGACGTACCGCGCTCCTTGGCGATCTGCCGCAGGTCCTCTAGCTCGCGGTCGCTGAACTCCACATTCAGAGCTGGCATGCGCCAACGTTACCTCGCGGGTACTTACTCGTAAATAGTCGCAGGTCACAGGGCATGACCTGCGGTACCGCAGCCGTGCGGCCGACGCCCGTTCCCAGGCGTCGGCCGCACGAGGTCACACGGTCACACGGTCACGCGGAGGAATCAGGTCTGGTCCGCGACGAACGACGCCATGCGCGCCAGCGCCGCGTTCCAGTTGATCGTGTGTTCGTTGGTCGACCAGGACTGGATGTCGTCGATGTAGCAGAACTGACCGACGCAGCCCTGCAGTTTGCTCTGCGCGTAGGGGTCCTGGATGGACGAGTTCGGGCCGCCCGCGAGGGTGCCGGCCGGCGGGTTGGGCTGGTCCGGGTCGAGTTGGTGGGCGTACCAGCGGCTGTGCTGGTTGCGGGCGTCGACCTCGCCGTAGCCGGTGACGTAGGAGATGTTGAGGGCGTTGCGGCCGAAGAGGTAGTCCATGCTCTGCAGCGCGCCCTCGCGGTACTTGGCCGCCCCGCTGATGTCGTACGCCGTGGCGACGACGACCGCGTTGTTGAGGATCTGGTGGTTGGAGCCCCAGTCGTAGAGGTTGCTGTCGGGCGCGTACGGCATGCCGTACGGCTGGGCCTTCAGCGTGGCCAGGTAGCGGTCGGCGGCCTTGAGCACGGACTGACGGACCTTGTCGCGGCCGGGCAGCCCGTTCGGCACGGTCGCGAGGTCGAGGCGGCCCGCGGCGGCCGTGCGGGCCCAGTCGAAGCCGACGGGACCGAAGATGTCGGCGGTGTGCACCGGCGAGGCGAGGACGTACTCCTGGAACGCCTTCTCACCGGTGGTCAGGTACAGCTGGGCGGCCGCCCAGTAGAACTCGTCGGTGACGTTGCTGTCGGAGTAGGTGCCGCCGCCGATGCCGTCGCTCTCCGAGGCGTGGACCGCCGGATGTTCCCGGGCCGCGGCCCAGGCCGTGCGGGCCGCGTCGAGCGCCTTCGCGGCGAAGGCGCGGTCGTAGGGGCGGTAGAGGCGGGCCGCCTGTGCGGCGGTGGCGGCCAGGTTCAGGGTGGCCGCGGTGCTCGGCGGGTGCAGTTCGCGCTTCTGCGGGTCGTCGGCGGGCATCAGCGGCAGGCCGGTCCACTGCTCGTCGTGGATCTTGTGGTGGACCATGCCGGCGAGCGGCTGCCCCTTGGGCACCTGCATCTTGAGCATGAAGTCCAGCTGCCAGCGGACCTCGTCCAGCAGGTCCGGCACCTTGTTGCCGCTCTCCGGGATGTTCAGCGAACCGTCCCCGAGCCTCTCGGACTTCCCGGTACGGGCGTGCAGGGAGCGCTCGTACGTGCTCAGCACCTCCCAGGTGGAGATGCCGCCGTTGACGACGTACTTGCCGTGGTCGCCGGCGTCGTACCAGCCGCCGGTGACGTCGAGCGTGTAGTCGCAGACACCGGGCTGGCAGGGCACGTTCCCGTCGCCCCGGTTGGGTGCGACATCGACATGGCCTGCGGCACGGCCGTAACCGGGGCGCAGTTCGTCGCTGATCGGGGTGCCGCTGCGCTGGGTGTAGTAGTACTTCAGCGAGTCGAGCCGCAGCCGTTCGTAGGCGCTCGGGTCGATGTCGAAGGGGCGGCTGGTCTCGCCGTCGACGACCAGCGTGAAGCCGGTGCCGCGCTTGCGGTACGCGCCGAAGTCGATCGAGTGGACGTTCTGCCCGGAGGAGGCGTCGAGGCCGCGCGGGGTGGTCTGCCCGTGGGCGACCACGGCACCCGACGCGTTCCTCACCTTCCAGGGCAGCTTCGCCGTGGCGTCGGTGACCAGGGTGGCGTTCTTCGGCCCGGCGGGCAGATAGGCGACCTGGTTGACGCGCACCCGGGGCCCGGTGTCGGGCTCGTACACCTCCGGCGGCACCCCGCCGAGCAGCGACACGTCGTCCGTGCAGAAGGTGAACGGGGCGGCGTTGCCGCCGACCTGGAAGCCGACCTGGGCCTGCGTGGTGTCGACGGGCGAGGTGAAGGTGTACGAGTAGGAGTCGCCCGAGACGTTCAGCTGCGGGCTCACCTCGAAGTAGGTGTCGTACGGGGCCACCGACAGGCCGACGATGGCCCGCAGGATGTTGCCCTGGGGTGTGCCGGACGCGGAGAACCGGAACCGGTACGACTCGCCCTTGACGAGGGTGATGTCGTTCTGGCCGACGGCGGCGTCCCAGCGGTTGGCGGTGCCGCCGGGGATGTCGGCGCAGAGGTGGCCGTCGGTGAGTCCCGCGGTGACGTTGCCGGTCGTCCACCAGGGGGCGGTGGTGGTGTCGAAGGTGCCGTTCCTGACCTGTTCGACCTCCTCTGCCTGGGCCGGGCCGGTGGGCAGCGCGGTGAGCGCCGCCGCGAGGAGGGCCGTAAGGGCGAGCAGGGTGGTTCTGCGTCGTTTCACGTCTGGGCTCCTCGGGGGAGGTGGGGGCGCACAGCGGTGACGGATGGATGGCGCGTGGGACGACAGGGCATGGGAGCGCTCCCAGATGCGGTCGCTGGCCATGCTGTTAGAGACATGACAGATCGTCAACGGTCCGGACGGGACTGGTTCCTTCCTGATCTCCCGTCCGGAGCGAAGTGGCGTCCTTCCACGCGGTCAGACCGCGAGAACGTCCAGTCTGCTGATCCGCACCGCGCCGCGCGCCTCGCCCGGATGGCGGCTCGTCAGTGTGAGCCGGACACGGGTACCGCGCAGCGGGGCGAACGTGATCGCCGTGGGGGCGTCGGACGTCGTGGCCCAGTCGACCTTCGTACCCTCGGCGGGAACGTACCGTCGGCCGTCCCACACCTCGACGCCGACGGCCTCGGGCAGTGTGTGCCCCGCGTCGACGGTGAAGGAGACCTCGACCCGGCCGACCGTCCCGGCCCGCCCCCAGTCGACCGACACCCAGTCCTCGGGCCGAGCTCCGCCGAACGCGGGCAGCAGGGCGGTGGCCGCCTTGAGGAAGGCGTTGGACCAGCCGGTGGCGGGATCGCCGTCGAGCATGGCGGCGGGCAGGGTGTCCGGGCGGCCCGAGTAGCTGGCGTCGGCGAAGGGGTGGTCGGCGGCGGCTGGGTGATCCGGCTCGAACTCGGCGGCCGGTGTCGTCGCCCCGCCGCGCGCCCAGGCGGCCCGGACGCCGACCTTCCCGGTCCGCAGGCCCTCTGCCCGCGCCGTCACCGTGACCGTGCCCGGCTCGACCCCGGCCCGGACGATCGCGAGGGCCTTGCCGCCGAACGCGGTCCGGGTGGTGGCCTGGTAGCGCTCGGCGCTCTCCTCGCGGCCGTTGTCGAGTCCGGCGAGGGAGCCTCCCCGTACGTCGAAGGAGATCAGTTGCTCGGCGTCGGGCACCACCACGCCCCGGGCGTCGACGATCTCGGCGGTGACGAAGGCCAGTGAACGTCCGTCCGCCCTCAGGGACTTGCGGTCGGCGGTCAGGCGCACGGTGTGCGGCGCACCGGCCGTGCGCAGGACGTCGGTGGCGACGGTCCTGCCGTTCCGGCGTGCCACGGCCTTCAGTTCGCCCGGCGCGTACGGCACCTGCCAGGTGAGGTGGAGCTTGCCCGCGCTGCCGTTGGGGCTGGTGTAGCTGCCGGGGTACGGGCCGCCGGTGAAGGTCTTGTCATCTCCTGTCGCCTCGGTGGTCTCCAGGTAGGGGCGTCCGTCGACGGTCTTCTTCTCGTCGAACTTCCGTGTCCCGAGCGACTTTCCGTTGAGGAACAGCTCGACGGTGTCGACATTGGAGTAGGCCCACACCTCGACGGTGTCGCCCTTGTCGTGGTTCCAGGTCATCGGCAGCAGATGGACCATCGGCCGGCTGATCCACTGGCTCTGGAACAGGTAGTACATGTCCTTCGGGAAGCCGGCCGTGTCGACCGCGCCGAAGAAGGAGGCCTTCACCGGGAAGACGTCGTACGGCGTGGGTTCGCCGATGTAGTCGATGCCCGACCAGAGGAACTGGCCGGCGAACCACTTCCGGTCGCGGTCCTTCTTGTGCCCGTACTCGCCGCTCATGGTCCAGGAGGCGAGGTTGTTGTCGTAGGACGAGACGCCCCGCTTGCCGGGGGTGTGGTTCTCGCCGGTGTTGAGATGCTTCGGCTCCTGGTAGACGCCTCTCGTCGAGGTCTCCGAGGACGACTCCGACTCGAAGAGGAACAGGTTCGGGTAGCGGGCGTGCAGGGCGTCCACCGACCTGGCGGTGTTGTAGTTGAGGCCGAGGCCGTCGAGCTTGGCCAGGATCAGGTCACCCGGGGTACCGGGGGCGGGGACGCTGCGGTGGCGGTGGGAGCCGATGACGACGGGGCGGGTGTCGTCGGCGGCCTTGACGGCGGCGATCAGCCGGTCCGCCATGGCGAGGCCGGAGGTGGAGGTGAACTCGGAGATCTCGTTGCCGATCGACCACAGGAGGACGGCGGGCGAGTTGCGGGCCGCGAGCACCATCTCGGTGACGTCGCGGTCGGCCCACTCGTCGAAGAAACGGCCGTAGTCGTAGCGGGTCTTGGGGCTCCTCCAGCAGTCGAAGGCCTCGACCATCATCACGATGCCCAGTTCCTCGCAGACCTCGATCATCTCCGGCGAGGGCGGGTTGTGCGAGGTGCGGAAGGCGTTGACGCCCATCGACTTCATGATCGTCATCTGTCGGCGGATCGCGTCGGCGCTGACGGCGGCGCCGAGCGCGCCCAGGTCGTGGTGGAGATCGACGCCCTTGATCTTGTGGTGGGTGCCGTTGAGGTGGAAGCCCTCGTCCGGGTCGAAGCGGAAGCTGCGGATACCGAAGGGCGTGCGATGGGTGTCGGTCGTTCTGCCGCCGACGCGCAGCTCGGTCCTGAGGGTGTAGCGGTGCGGGGCCGCGAAGTCCCACATCCTGGGTTCGGGGACGGTGAGTTCGTGGGTCTCGGTCGCCGTGCCGGTGACGGCCACCGTGGAGGAGGCACGGGCGACCGTGCGGCCGCGCGGGTCGACGACGCGGGAGACGACCTCCACGTCCGCCGCGGCGCCGGAGGCGTTCACCACGGAGGTCCGTACGCGGACGAGGGCGCGCTCCTCGGTGATGTCCGGCGTGGTGATGTGGGTGCCCCAGCGCGCCACGTGCACCGGCTCGGTGACGACGAGGCGGGCCTCGCGGTAGATGCCGCTGCCGGAGTACCAGCGGCTGCTGGGCAGCCGGTTCTGGACCTTGACCGCGATGACGTTCTCGGTGGTGCCGTCGGTGTGCAGCAGGTCGGTGAGGTCGAGGGCGAAGCCGGTGTAGCCGTAGGGGTGGTGGCCGACCTCGGTGCCGTTGCAGAAGACGTACGAGTCCATGTAGACGCCGTCGAACTCGACGGAGATCCGCTTCCCCGCGAGGGCGGGTGGCAGCGTGAACGTGTTGCGGTACCAGCCGAGGCCGCCGGGGAAGAAGCCGGTGCCGCTGGTCGTGCCGTACCGGGTGGTCGGGGCGAGTTCGATGCTCCAGTCGTGCGGGACGGCGACCTGACGCCAGCCGGAGTCGTCGAAGCCGGGTTCGGCGGCGTCGGCGTACTCGCCGGTCGGGTCGGTGAGGCCACCCGGGTCGACGAGGGCGAAGCGCCAGCCGTCCCGGAGCGGGACGGCCCGGCCGGCGGACGAGGATCTCGCCCGGGGCGCGGCGGACGCGGTGCCCGCCAGCGCTCCCACCATCGGGGCGGAGGTGCCCGCGACGATTAAGGACCTGCGCGTGACGTTCATGGTGTTTCCCTTCGTCGTACGTGCGGGTCGACGTTCCTGGAGCCGAGAAGCGCGAGGCCCCACAAGCAATCACAAGTGATCGTGACCAAACAGAATCTGACGAAGCGCCCCAGAGACGTCAAGAGCCCCTCGCGTCACTCGACGAACACCGGCGCGACAGATCGCACGGAGGTGCGGTTTCCCGTCCGCTTTTCCGGCGGAACGCATAGGCTGGATTTCACCCGTAAGCCCGTTCGGTCCGGCGAAATGGAACTCGCGACGATGAGGAGCCGCAAGGTAACGCACGGCGACATCCCTGCGTATGCCCTGGACGGTGCCGCCACGGCGCGGGCGGCCATGGACGGCGACGGCACGGTCGTCGAGTGGAACGAAGGCGCGAGACGCCTGCTGGGCTGGCCCGCGGCCGACGTCGTGGGCCGCCCCGCCGAGGAGCTGCTGGCCCCGGGGGGCTCTCTCCGGGCGCCCCAGCCTGGCAGCCTCAACTGGAGCGGCACGCTCGCGTTGCGTCACCACGACGGCCGGACGGTGACCGCGTGGCTGCTCGCCCACCGCCGTAACTCGAAGGACGGCGACGGCAGCGGCGGCTGGCTGGTTCTCTGTCCCCTGGACGATCCCGGCCCGCTGGTGCGGGACGATCCGCTGGCGGCGGCGATCATGGTCCAGTCGCCGTGCGCCATGGCGGTCTTCGACGACCGGCTCAGACTGCGCGGCATCAACGACGTGATGGCGGACGCCGTGGGGATGGGGGAGGAGAACCTCCGGGGGCTGCACATGTCCGAGATCGTGGGCGGCCGGCAGGGCGAGAAGCTGGAGCGGCACCTGCGCGAGGTGCTCGCCCAGGGCCGCCGCAAGGACGTGCAGACCTTCCTGCGGGCCGCCGACGAGAACCGCGCCCACGCCTGGTCGGCGGCGATCGCCCCGCTGACCGACGACTCCGGGGTGCCGATCGGGGTGTGTGTCACCGGGCACGACATCACCGAGCAGTACCTGGCCCGACAGCGGCTGCAGCTGGTGAACGAGGCGAGCATCCGCATCGGGACCACGCTCGACGTCCAGCGCACCGCCCAGGAGCTGGCGGATGTGTGCGTCCCGGTCCTCGCCGACTTCGTCAGCGTCGACCTCATGCAGTCGATCGACCACGGCGACGAACCGCACGAGGGCCCGCTCTCCCCGCCGTTCACCCTGCGCCGCACCGCCCACCAGTCGGTCACCCCGGGCTGCCCCGAGGCGGTGGTCGAGGTGGGCCGGACGGACGTCTACCCGGCCACCTCCCCGCAGGCGGCGTCCCTGTCGGTCGGCCACACGATCGTGGCGACCGACCCGGCGAACACGCTGTCGGACTGGCTCTCCTGGGACCCGATACGCGGCGCGCGGGTCAAGGAGCTGGGCGTCCACACCACCATGTCGGTGCCGATCCGGGCCCGGGGCACCACCCTCGGGGTGGCGGTCCTGACCCGCTTCCAGCGGCTCGACCCGTACACCGCCGACGACGAGCTGCTGGCCGAGGAGGTGACGGCCCGGGCCGCCGTCTGTATCGACAACGCCCGCCGCTACTCCCGCGAACGCGAGACCGCCCTCGCCCTGCAGCGCAGCCTGCTCCCCCAGACCCTCCCCCGCATGCCCGCACTGGAGGCGGCCTCCCGGTACCTTCCGGCGGCGCAGGCCGGGGTCGGCGGCGACTGGTTCGACGTCATCCCGCTCTCCGGGATGCGGGTCGCCATGGTGGTCGGCGACGTCGTCGGCCACGGCATCCAGGCCTCCGCCACCATGGGCCGCCTGCGGACCGCCGTACGCACCCTCGCCGACGTCGACCTCGCCCCCGACGAGCTGCTCACCCACCTCGACGACCTCGTCGTACGGCTGTCCGCGGAGGCCGGCAGCGACGGCGTGACCGGTGAGGTGGGTGCCACCTGCCTGTACGCCGTCTACGACCCTGTGACCCGCCGCTGCACCTTCGCCCGTGCCGGGCATCCGCCGCCGGTCGTGCTGGACCCGGACGGGCGGCCCATGGAGGTGCACGTGCCGTCAGGACAGCCCCTGGGCCTGGGCGGACTGCCCTTCGAGTCCGCCGAACTCGAACTGCCCGAGGGCACCGTCATCGCCCTCTACACCGACGGCCTGATCGAGACCCGGGACCGGGACATCGACACCGGGCAGCAGCTGCTGGCCGAGGCGCTGTCCGGCCGCAGCGGTTCCCTGGACGACATCTGCGAGGACGTCATCCACTCCCTGCTGCCCGCGAACGGCGCCCCCGACGACGTGGCCCTGCTGCTTGCCCGTACGCGCGGGCTCCAGGCGGCACAGGTCGCGACCTGGTCCATACCGGCCGACCCGGCGTTCGTCGCCCGCACCCGCCAGTACGTGCTGACGCAGATGGCGCTCTGGGGCATCAGCGAGTCGGCCTTCACGGCGGAGCTGGTGGTGAGCGAGCTGGTCACCAACGCGATCCGGCACGGCGTCCCGCCGATCCAGCTGCGCCTGATCCACGACGACACCACGCTGATCTGCGAGGTGTCGGACGGCAGCGGCACCGCCCCGCATCTGCGTCGGGCCAAGACCTTCGACGAGGGCGGGCGCGGCCTGCTGCTGGTGGCCCAGCTGACCCAGCGGTGGGGCAGCCGGCACACCGAGGACGGCAAGACGATCTGGGCGGAGCTGACACTCTCCGAGGAGTGAGAGGGGCCGCGTCGTGAGGCTTCACCGCGGGGAGTGAGATGGGCCTCATCGCAGGGTCGTACAGGCGTTCGTCGGGCGCTACCGGACAGCTGTAGGGTGCACCGGTCCCCGCGCCGCCGAACGTCCCGAAAGCCCTGCCGTGAACACCGCCCTCGCCGAGGTCCTGTCCGTCGTCCTGCTCGTCGTCGTCCTCGGCTGCGCGGTCGCCCGCCCGTTCGGACTGCCGGAGGCGGTGGTCGCGGTCCCGGCCGCCGGGATCACGGTCGCCGCCGGTGCCGTCTCCCTCGACCACGCCCGCGCCGAGGCCGAACTGCTGGGCCCGGTGCTCGGCTTCCTGGCCGCCGTGCTCGTGCTGGCCAGGCTCTGCGACGACGAGGGGCTCTTCCGGGCGTGCGGGGCGTGGATGGCGCGCGCCTCGGCGGGACGGCCCCGGCACCTGCTGGGCTCGACGTTCGCGCTGGCCTCCGGCATCACGGCGGTGCTCAGCCTGGACGCGACGGTCGTGCTGCTCACCCCGGTGGTGTTCGCGACCGTGGCCCGGCTGGGCGCCCGCCCCAAGCCGCATGTGTACGCCACCGCGCATCTGTCGAACACGGCCTCGCTGCTGCTGCCCGTGTCCAACCTCACCAACCTGCTGGCGTTCACGGCGAGCGGGCTGACCTTCACCCGGTTCGCGCTGCTGATGGCGGCACCCTGGGCGGTGGCCGTGGCCGCCGAGTACGTGGTGTTCCGCCGGTTCTTCGCAGCCGACCTGGACGCCCGGACACCACCCGTCGAAGAGTCCGTCGAGGCGCCCGAGCTGCCGATGTTCGCGCTGGTCACGGTGGTGTGCACGCTCGCCGGGTTCGTGGTGACGTCCGCGCTCGGGATCGAGCCCGTGTGGGCGGCGCTGGCCGGGGCCGTGGTGCTGTCGGTCCGCGCGCTCGTCCGCCGCACCACCGCCCCGGTCGCGCTGCTGCGGTCCGTCTCGCTGCCCTTCCTCGCGTTCGTGCTGGCGCTGGGCATCGTGGTCCGTGCGGTGGTCGACAACGGCCTCGCCGACGCACTCGGCCGTGTGATGCCCTCAGGCACCGGACTGCTCGCCCTCCTCGGTGTCGCCGCCCTCGCCGCCCTCCTCTCCAACGTCATCAACAACCTGCCCGCGGTCCTCGTCCTGGTGCCCCTGGCCGCCCCGCTCGGCACGGGCGCCGTCCTCGCCGTGCTCCTCGGCGTCAACATCGGCCCGAACCTCACCTACGCCGGTTCCCTGGCCACCCTCCTCTGGCGCCGTATCGTCCACCAGCACGAGCACGACGTGGACCTGGGCGAGTTCACCCGCCTCGGCCTCCTCACCGTCCCGGCGGCGCTGCTCTCCTCGGTGGTGGCGCTGTGGCTGTCGCTGCTCGCCTTCGGGGGCTGAGCCGACCGGCCGCGCCGGCGAGAGGCTCCGTCAGTCGCGGTCCCGCAGCCCCTGCCGGTACTCCCCCGGCGGCACCCCGTAGCGCTGTCGGAACACCCGGCTGAAGTGGAACGGGCTGCCGAACCCGGAGGCGGCGGCCACGCGCTCCACGGGCAGTTCGGTGGCCTCCAGGAGGCGGGCGGCGTGGCGGAGGCGGGCGTGGCGGAGGGCACGCATGGGGGAGTGGCCGAGTTGCTCGGTGAAGAGGTGCGCGAAGCGGGACGGGGAGAGGGAGACGCACTCGGCGAGGGAACGGACCGTGTGCGGGGCTCCGGGGTCGGCGGCGATCAGGTCCTCCGCCCGGCGGATCCTCGGGTCCGCCCCCGACCGGCGCGGCTCGGACCGGGCGGCGGTGAGCAGCACGACCTCCTCCAGGGAGCACAGGGCGAGTTCGCGGGCCGCCGTGCCGTGCGCCACGGCGACCTCACCGCCGGGAGGGGCGGCCCTGGGCGCCGGCGGTGTGCCGTCCCCGACCGGCGTGGCGGTGCCGGACGCCGGCGGTGTGTGCCCGCCGCCCGGCGTGGCGGCATCGAGTTCCGGCGGGGTGCCCTCGCCGGTCCAGCGGGCGTCGGCGAGCATCCGGCGGAAGGCCGCGTCGACACGGTCGCGGGTGCCGCCGGGGGCCGACGGCACGGCGTACAGCCGGTCGCCGGTCCCGTACGGGCGCAGCCAGGCCGTCCAGGACGCCCGTGGCTGGCAGTGCACCCACCAGAACGCCCAGTGCCCGGCGCCGGGCCGGACCGTGTAGTGCTGCGGCACCCCCGGACCGAGGACCACCAGGTCGCCCGGGGCCGCCGCTGTCTCCGCCGTGCCCTGCCGCAGCAGGCCGCCGCCGCCCGTGGTCCAGGTGAACAGCCAGCTGTCCGCGCCGCGCGGCCGGTTCACGGCGTACGGCGGCAGCTGGTCGAATCGCCCGATGATCACCTGGCCGGGCGGCGGCGACGGGTCCGCCCGCGCAGCAGTTCCAGGCACGTCGTCAGCACGCACAGGCATCCTCCCGAAAGGCGCTCGGACCTAGCGTGGAGCACGGTCGACGACGGAGGGAAGGGACGCGCGGATGACAGTCACAGGCAAGACGGAGTTCGAGGAGAACGGCTATCTGGTGGTGCGGGGGCTGTTCCCGCCCGCCGAGATCGAGGAGCTGTGCGACCGGTTCGCGGCCCTGCGGGAGGGCGGCCCGATCCCGGGGCACTTCCAGCCCCGCCCTCCCGCGGCGGACGGCCCGGCCGACCCGCTGCACGTCCACCCCCGGGTGATGCACCCGCACCGCATCGACGAACTGTCGCTGCGGGTGCTCCTCGACGCGCGGCTGCGGGACATCCTCGAAGGGCTGCTGGGTGAGGAGGTCCTGGCCGCGCAGAGCATGTTCTACTTCAAGCCGCCGGGCGCCCGGGGGCAGGCGCTGCACCAGGACAACTTCTATCTGCGGGTCGAACCGGGCACGTGTGTGGCGGCGTGGATCGCCTGCGATGTGATCGACCGCGCCAACGGCGGTCTGGAGGTCGTGCCGGGGACGCACCGCATGGATCTCTTCTGCCCGGAGGAGGCGGACGCGGAGGTGTCCTTCGTCCGTGAGTACGTTCCGCCGCCGCCCGGTCTGGCCTCCGTGCCCGTCGACATGGCCCCGGGGGACGTCCTGTTCTTCAACGGCAGCCTCGTCCACGGCTCCCAGCCCAACCGCACCACCGACCGTTTCCGGCGTTCCTTCATCGGCCACTACGTGGGCCGTTCGACCGAACGCATCGGCCGCTACTACGACGTGCTGACGATGAGCGGCGCCCCGGTGCCCCTGGCGGAGAGCGAGGGGGCGGGCCCGTGCGGCACGGAGTTCGAGCCGCTGGGCGCCCACTGACCAGAACGTGCCTGCCGGGTCAGCCCAGTTCGAGCAGCCCCCGCCGGACCGCCTCGGACACCGTGCTCGCCCGGTTCTCGGTGCCGAGCTTGCGGTAGACGCGGACCAGGTGCGTCTTGATCGTGGCCTCGGTGAGGTGGAGGGAGGCGGCGATGGCACGGTTGCTGTGGCCCAGCGCCAGCAGCCGTACGACCTCGATCTCCCGGCCGCTCAGGGCGGTGCCCGGATCGGCCAGGTGACCGGCGAGGTGTCCGGCGGCCTCCGGGGCGAGTCCCATGCCGCCGGCCGCCGCGGCACGCACGGCCCGGAACAGTTCCTCGGGCGGGCCCGCCTTGAGGATGTAGCCCCGGGCGCCGGCCTCCATGGCCCGTACGACGTCGCCCTGGGTGCCGGAGCTGGTGAGGACGACGACCCGGCTGCCGGGGGTCCCGGCGGTGATCCGCCGGGTCGCGTCGAGGCCGTTGACCCGGGTGCCGGGGGTCGTGTCGTCGGTCAGCCGGAGGTCCATCAGCACGACGTCGGGGCCGAGCCGCGCGGCGAGCCGTACGGCCTCCTCGCCGTCACCGGTCTCCCCGACGACGTCGAAGCCGGGTTCGCCGGTGAGGAGGGCGCGCAGCCCGGCCCGTACGACGACGTGGTCGTCCACGATCAGGACGCGCAGCGGGGTGCCGGTCGGGTCGTTCACCGGTTGCCCGCCGGACCGGCCAGGGCGAGGGCGGCGCCCACGGGAAGGCTGGCGCGGGCCAGGGTGCCGCGGCCGGGTGCGCTGCGGACGGTGAGCGAGCCGCCGAGGGCGTCCAGGCGCTCCCGGCCGCCGGTCAGGCCGAGCCCCCGGTCGCAGGGCATCGCCGTCGCCGCCCTCGGGTCGAAGCCCAAGCCGTCGTCCCGTACCTCGACCGTGACGGTCGTGTCGTCGCGGTGGTCGAGGGTGACCCAGACGTGCCGGGCGCGGGCGTGCTCACAGGCGTTGGCCAGCAGACCCTGGGCGACGCGGAGCAGGGCGGCGGCCCGGTCGGCGGTCAGGTCGCCCGGCTCGCCCTCGGTGCGGAACAGCACCCGTGAGGGCGTGGCCGTGTCGCGGGCGCAGAGGGTGCGCAGCGCGGTGGTGAGGTCGTCGTGCTGCAGGGCGGGCGGGGTGAGGTCGCTGATGATGGTGCGGGTCTCCGCGAGGTTGGCGCCGAGCGCGTCCACGACCGTACGGACCTGGGTCCTGGCGAGGTCGGGGCGGCGGTCCCAGTCGCGGTCGGCGGCCTGGAGGAGCATGCGGCTGCCGGCGAGTTCCTGGGCGAGTGTGTCGTGCAGGTCGCGGGCGATCCGGGCGCGCTCGGCGAGCCGGCCGGCCTCGCGCTGACCCTGCGCCAACTCGGCCCGGGTGCACCGCAGTTCGCCGAGGAGTCGCTGTTGCGTGCGGTAGAGGGCGACCGTGGCCCAGAGCGCGGCGGCCGGCGGGACGACCAGTTCGGGGTGGAGGGTCCCGGAGGTCCGGGCGGTCAACAGGACGAGCAGCACGGTGATCACGCCGACGACGGTGACCGCCGTGCGGCCCGTGAACATGCGCAGGGCGAGGATCGCCAGGGGGAGCGCCAGCCAGGTGTAGGCGGTGGCGGTCGGGGCCGGCATCTCCCAGGAGGCCCGGCACCACAGCGTCAGCAGCGTGCCGAGCCAGAGGGGGCCCCACCGCCCCAGCCGGTCCCACAGGGCGAGCCCGCCCACGTATCCGACCGCCAACAGGGTGATGAGCGGGACCAGTTCCCAGCACAGGGCCGAGTTCAGGTCGACGAGGCGGACGACTCCGCCGATGACGACGGTCAGGAACAGCAGGTCCGGCAGCCGTCGCGGCGACAGTGGACCTCGGTGGACTAAGGCGGGGGCGGCGAAGGCGGGCACGGCGGCGATTCCCTCTGCGACGGTCCGGACGGGCACGGGGCTGGCGGGGCCAGCCGAGTGTAGACAGGGACACGTGTGACCGGGGTAAAGGAATGCGCGTACCCGCCGTGACCGGCGGGGTGGTTACCGCCCGGGGTGCAGGCCCAGGAAGCCCGGCGTCGGGTCGCCCTTGACCTCGCCGAAGTAGAGGGCGAAGGTCTGCTTCCAGCGCTCGACCTGGGCGCGGTCCTCCATGAATCGGGGGAAACCGTCGAGGTGCGCGTTGCGGTAGGTCCAGATGGGCTTCAGGCCGCCGGCGGGGGTGACGTCCGTGCGGACGGACCAGCCGTTGAAGGTGGCCTGCTGACGTTCGGTGGACAGCGCCCAGTTGAGGTACAGCTTGGCGGCGGTGGGATTGGCGGCCTTCTTGAGGATCGCGGCGCGCTGGCCCCAGGCCATGAAGGGGTGCCCGTCGGCCACGGCGAAGCGGGTCGCGGCGGTCGGAGGCGCGGTCAGCGAGCCGGACCCGCCGACGCCGACGGCCTTCTGCCTGCCGTTGACCGCGACACCAGGGGTGTGCGAACCACGGTTGAACTGCGGCTTCTGCGCGGCGAACTTCGCGATCCAGTCCCAGCCGTACGCCTCCTGGTAGAGGGAGAAGAGGTAGAGCACCGCGTCGTCGTCGTGCGGGTAGGAGGAGGCGATGGCGTCCTTCCAGCGCGGGTCGACCAGCTCGTACGGCGACTTGGGCGCGTCACCGGCGACGGCGTCGACGCCGTACATGTAGCTGAAGGCGATGACGGCGACGGCCGTCCAGGCGCCCTGCGGGTCGCGGAAGTCCTTGTACAGCTTGGAGAAACCGGCGGCCCTGTACGGCAGCAGCTTGCCCTGGCTCTTCCAGCGGGTGAAGTCCTGCAGTGTCTGGAGCTGGACGAGGTCGGGGACCAGGGTGTCGGTCGCCAGCTGGTTGTCGACGCGGACGTCGTGGTACTTGCTGTAGTCCACGACCATCGTCAGGTCGATGTCAGGGAAGCGCGTGCGGAACGCCTGGGCCGTGGAGTTCCCTTGGGTGGCGGTGTCGCCGCCCGCGTAGATCACGAGCCTGCCGCCCTCGGCGACCGCGTCACGGTACAGCTCGTCGATCGAGCGGGTCTCCTCCGGGCCCGACGCCGCCGTACGGGAGCCGGCCGCCGACGCGGTGGCCGCCGACGCGGTGGCGGCCGACGCGGTGGCGGCCTGTGCGGCGCCGGTCGCGACGAGCCCGCCGAGCGCGGCGCCCGCTCCGGTGGTGAGAATGCGTCGCCTGCTGAAACTGCTGGCCATGTGGGGGAAGGTCCTTCCAGGGCTTGACTCGTACGGCGCTGCCGCTGCGGCGGCACCGTAAGTCTGTGATCGACGGCGTCCGCCGCGCGTCGCCCGGAAGCCGCTGACGCGTTCAATCGTTCGGTTGAACGGACCTCATCCGTCACAGGTCGATCACCTCGTACCGCTCTCGCCCGATGCCCCGGTGCGGCGGGTCCGCGCGCTGCTTGAATGAGGCGGCTCCACCAAAACCTCATACGGCCTTCACGGAAGGCCCCCGTTGAAGGGCGTCGGCGTGGTTCTCAAGGGGCGGGTCAGGGAACGTGAGCGGCTCGACCGGCTGGTGGCGGAGGTTCGGCAGGGGCTGAGCGGGGTCGTGCTGCTGCGGGGCGACGCCGGGATCGGCAAGACGGTGCTGCTCGATCACGCGGGCCGGGAGGCCGCCGACCTGCGGGTGTTACGGGTGGCGGGCGTGGAGTCGGAGTCGGGCTTCCCGTTCGCCGCGTTGCAGCGGCTCCTCCTGCCGTTCCTGGACGGGCTGAAGGAGCCCGGTGTGCTGCCGCCGTCACAGGCCGAGGCGCTCCGGGTGGCGTGCGGGCTGGCCGACGGGCCGCCCGCCGACCGGTTCTTGGTGGGACTCGCGACGCTGACGATGCTCGCGGAGGCCGCGAAACGGCGGCCGGTGCTGGCCTGTGTGGACGACGCGCAGTGGCTCGACGAGGAGTCGCTGGGCGTCCTCGCCTTCGTGGGGCGGCGGGTGCACGCGGAGGGGGTCGGGCTGCTGTTCGCGGCCCGGACCGGGTTCGAGGCGCCCGCGGGCCTGCCGGTCACCGAAGTGGCCGGCCTTGAGGAGCCGTTCGCGCTTGAGCTGCTGCGGGAGGCCGTCGCCGGGCCTCTGGACGCCCGGGTGGGCGGGCGGATCGTGACCGCGACCGCCGGGAACCCGCTGGCGCTGGCCGACCTGGGGCAGGAGCTGACCGCCGACCAGCTCTCCGGCTCCCTCGCCCTGCCCGAACCGCTGCCCCTGGGCGGCCGGTTGGAGGCGCACTATCTCCGGCGGGTGCGCGAGCTTCCGGTGGCGGCACAGACCTGGCTGCTGCTGGCGGCCGCCGCGCTCGGCGGCGACCTCGGGTACGTCACGAGTGCGGCGCGGCGGCTCGGGATCGGGCCCCAGGACTCGGGTCCGGCCGAGGCGGCGCGGCTGGTGGTGCTGCGCACCGCCGTCGAGTTCCGGCATCCGCTGGTGCGGTCGGCGGTGTACGGCGGTGCCACCAGCGTGGAGCGGCGGCGGGCCCACCGGGCGCTGGCCGAGGTGACGGACCGGCCGACCGACCGCGACCGGCGGGCCTGGCATCTGGCGGCGGCCGCCCTCGGGCCGGACGAGGCGGTGGCCGCCGAGGTGGAGCGTTCGGCCGACCGGGCGGGCTCGCGGGGCGGCCACGCGGCTCGCGCCACCTTTCTCAGCCGGGCCGCCGAGCTGACCCCGGGCGATGTCGCGCGGGCCGGCCGGCTGCTGGCGGCGGCCGAGGCCGCGATGTCGGCGGGGGCGCCGCTGCAGGCGGAGTCGCTGCTGGACGCCGTCGACGTCGGTCTCCTGGGCGACGTGGGCCGGGGCCGGGCCCTGCTGGTGCGCTCCCACTCGGTGACGCTGCTCGGCGACGCCGGCTCGTTCGCGGCGGCGCCCGCACTGTGTCTGCGCGCCGCGCGGACCCTCACCGACGGGGCTCCGGAGCTGGCCCGGGAGGCGTTGCTGTGGGCGGTCCAGGGCGCGATCACCTCCGAGCACCTCATGCGGGACGCGACCGTCGCCGACATCGCGCGCGCCGTGGACGACCTGCTGCCCCGCACGGCGCCCGCGACCGGCGTCGACCTGGTGCTGCGTGCCTTCGCCGTCCTCGTCACCGACGGCTACGAGCAGGCCGTGCCCCATATGCGGCAGGCCCACGAGATGCTGCGGGACCCTCGGACCTCGGAAGAGGACGTGCTCCGCGCCTATCTGCCCACCACCACCCTGACGATGATGCTGTGGGACGAGGAGGCCCAGCGCGCGGTCATGCTGCGGGCCGCCGATGTCGCCCGCGGCACCGGCGCCCTGCCACAGCTGGACACCGCCCTGTACTGCTCGGTGATGCATGAGACCAACCTCGGCGAACTGGCCCTCGCGGACGACCTGCACGCCCAGGGCCACCAGATACGGGCCGCGATCGGTGCCACCGACGACACGTGGGCCATCTACCGGCACCCCGAACTGCTCGCCTGGCATGCGGACACCGACGAGCTGGAGGCCGTCCTGCGCGGCTCCATGGAAGCCGGTACGTGGCTGGGCAACGGCGCGGTGGAGTCCATCGCCCGCATCGGCATGGCGGTGCACGCCCTCGGCTCCGGCGACTACGCGCGAGCCCGCGCGATCACCCAGGAGCTGACCGGCCACGACACCTTCGCCCATCACTCCCGGCTCCTCCCGCACCTGGTCGAGGCCGCCGTCCGCTGCGGCGACCGCGTCCTCGCCACGGCGGCCCTGCGCACCCTCGCCGCGCGGGCGACGGCCACCGGCACCCCGTGGGCGCTCGGCCTGCTCGCCCGCTGCCGGGCGCTGCTCGCGCCCGCGGGCGACGCCGACCCGCTGTACCGCGAGGCGATCTCCCTGCTCTCCGGCAGCGGCGCGCGGGCCGACCTCGCCGTCGCCCATCTGCTGTACGGCGAGTGGCTGCGCCGCCGCAAGCGCCGCAAGGACGCCCGTGAGCAGTTGCGTACGGCCCTGGCGATGTTCGACACCATGCGGGCCAGGGGCTACGCGGCGCGCGCCGCACAGGAGTTGGCGGCGACCGGGGAGCATCCGCGGCGCGGGCCGGCGGGGGCGGGCAGCGCGCTGACGCCGCAGGAACTGACCATCGCGCGGCTCGCCAAGGACGGCGCGACCAACGCCGAGATCGCCGCCCGGCTGTTCATCAGCGCGAGCACGGTCGACTACCACCTGCGGAAGATCTTCCGGAAGCTCGACGTCACCTCGCGGCGGCAGCTGTCGCGGGTCCCGGAGCTCTGAGGCCGCGGTGGCGGGGTGGAGGGCCTCGGCCCAGCGTCGGGCCCCGGGGCACGACCACGCGTCACGACTACGCGTTCCACAGGATTCGGCGCGGCCCCGGCCCGCCGGAGGATGCACGGGTCGGACACGCCCGCAGACGGGAGCACGCCATGCCGTACGTCACCGCAGCCGACGGAGCACAGATCTACTACAAGGACTGGGGTCAGGGCCGCCCGGTCGTCCTGAGCCACGGCTGGCCACTGAACTCCGACAGCTGGGAGGCCCAGCAGCTGTTCCTGGCCACGCACGGTTTCCGTGCCGTCGCGCACGACCGGCGCGGTCACGGCCGGTCCACCCAGACCTGGCACGGCAACGAGATGAACACCTACGCCGACGATCTGGCCACCCTGATCGACACCCTCGACCTGCGGGACGTCACGCTCGTCGGGTTCTCCACCGGCGGTGGCGAGGTGGCCCGCTACATCGGCCGGCACGGCACCGGGCGCATCGCGCAGCTGGTGCTGGTCTCCGCCGTGCCGCCGTTCATGCTCAGGACCGACGACAACCCCGGCGGCGTGCCCGTCGAGGTGTTCGACGCGATCCGCGCCGGGTCGCTCGCCGACCGGTCGCAGCTGTACCGGGACCTCGCCGACGGCCCGTTCTTCGGCGACAACCGGCCCGGGGCCCATGTGTCGCAGGGAGTGCGGGACGCGTTCTGGCTCCAGGGCCTGCAGGCCGGGCACCGGAACGCGTACGAAAGCGTCGCCGCCTTCTCCGCCACCGACTTCCGCACCGATCTCGACGCCGTCGACGTGCCCGCCCTCGTCATCCACGGCGACGACGACCAGGTCGTGCCGTTCGAGGTGGGTGGCAAGGCGTCGGCGGCCCGCATCAAGAACGCGACGCTGAAGGTCTACCCGGGCGCCCCGCACGGCATCACGGACACACACAGGGACCAACTCGGCGCGGATCTTCTGGAGTTCCTCAACTCCTGAGCGCACAGGCCCTGATCGTCCCGTTCCCCTCGTTCATCCCGTTCTCCTCGTTCGTCCCGTTCTCCTGTTCACCTCGTTCCAGTTCCTGGAAGGAAAACGATGAGCAGTCCCGACACGATCGTCCTGATCCACGGATTCTGGGTGACTCCCCGGAGCTGGGAGCACTGGATCGCCCACTACGAGAAGCGCGGCTACCGGGTCCTCGCACCGGCCTACCCGGGCTTCGAGGTGGAGGTCGAGTCGCTGAACGCCGACACCACCCCGATCGAGAAGGTGACGGTCGCCCAGATCGTGGACACCCTGGTGACCCTCGTCCAGGGCCTCGACAGGCCGCCGATCCTCATCGGCCACTCCGCGGGCGGTGTCTTCGTACAGCTCCTTCTGGACCGGGGCCTCGGCGCGGCCGGCGTGGCGATCAACTCGGCGCCCACCGAGGGCGTCGCCGTGCTGCCGCTGACGCAGATCAAGTCGGCGTTCCCGGTGCTGAAGAACCCCGCCAACCGGCACCGCGCGGTCGGTCTCACCTTCGAGCAGTGGCACTACGCCTTCACCAACACCTTCCCGGAGGAGGAGTCGAAGGCGCTGTACGAGCGGTACGCCGTCCCGGCGTCCGGCAGCATCTTCTGGGACAGCGCCCTGGCCACCCTGCGCCCCGGCCACCAGAGCACCTATGTGAACTACCACAACGACGACCGGGCGCCCCTGCTGTTCGTCTCGGGCGAGAAGGACCATCTGATGCCGCCCAAGGTGCAGCAGTCCAACGCCAAGCACTACAAGTCGCACACGGTCACCGAGGTCAAGAAGTACCCCGGGATGCCGCATCTGCTGCCCGCCGCGCCCGGCTGGGAGGCGATCGCGGACCAGGCCCTCGACTGGGCGGTCTCGCACGCGCGGTAGTCCTCGCCACACCCGGGGCGGCTATTCGGCCGCCCCGGGACCGTTCCGGAAGGGACCTCCGTATGACCGGCGTCCGCGTCACGCACATCGGCGGCCCGACCACCCTGATCGAGATCGGCGGGCTGCGTCTGCTCACCGACCCGACGTTCGACACGCCGGGCCGCCGCTACGCCTTCGGCTGGGGCACGTCGTCCCGCAAGACCGCCGGACCCGCGCTGTCCGCCGCCGAACTGCCCCCGTTGGACGCGGTGCTGCTCACCCACGACCACCACGGCGACAACCTCGACGACGCCGGCCGCGCCCTGCTCCCCGGCACGCAGACCGTGCTCACCACCCCGTCCGGGGCCCGACGGCTGGGCGGCAACGCACGCGGACTCGGCCCCTGGGACACCTGGAAGCTCTCCTCCTCCGACGGCACGACCGTCGAAGTGACCGCCACCCCCGCCCGGCACGGCCCGCCCCTGTCCCGCCCGGTCGTCGGCGAGGTCACCGGCTTCGCCCTCGGCTGGCCGGGCCAGCGGCACGGGGTGCTGTGGATCTCCGGCGACACGGTCCTCTTCGAGGGCGTACGGGAGGTGGGCCGCCGCCTGACCGTGGGCACCGCCCTGCTCCATCTCGGTGGCGTCGGCTTCCCGGTCACCGGCCCGCTCCGCTACTCGATGACCGCCGCCGAGGCCGTGAGCGTCTGCCGGCTGCTCCGTCCCCGTACCGTCGTGCCGGTGCACTACGAAGGGTGGAGTCACTTCCGCGAAGCCCGCGCGGCGGCCGAGCGGACGCTCTCCGAGGCTCCGGCCGAGGTGCGCGACGTCTTCCGCTGGCTGCCGATGGGGACGGCGACGGAGCTCAGCGTCTGACGGCCGTGCCCTCGTCGTCGCCCGCCTCCAGCAGGTCCAGTGCCCGTTCCCAGTGGAACTCCCCGCGCCCGCCGTCCTCCTCGGCCCCGCCGGCGTAGGGGTCGCCGAAGCGGACACCCATGCCGCGCAGCCGCTCCAGGCTCGCGCGGTACGCCGGATGTGCGGCCAGCGCGTCGGCCACGCAGGGCAGGACGGCGATGGGGACGCCGAGGCCGTACGCCTCGCACAGGGTGCCGACCGCGAGGGTGTCGGCCAGGCCCCCGGCCCACTTGTTGACGGTGTTGAAGGTGGCGGGCGCGACCACGACGGCGTCCGGCGGTGGGAAGGGGCGCGGGTCGCCGGGCCGCCGCCAGGCGGAACGGATCGGGCGGCCGGTCTGCGCCTCGACCGCCGCCGTGTCGAAGAAGCCGCCCATGGCGACGGGCGTCGCGATGACCCCGACCTCCCAGTCGCGCTCCTGCGCGGCGGTGATCAGCTTGCTGACCTCCACGGCGATCCCGGCCGCGCAGACGACGACGTAGAGGAAGGGTTTCCCGCCCTGCCCGGACCCGGCTCCGGTCGCGTCTCCAGTCGCAGTCACCGTCGAACCCTATAGAACCGGGCTCGGCCCCCGGGTCACCTTTCGACGAAGCGTTCGACGTCGTCGGCGGTCGGCCGGAGCAGTCCGTCGCGTACGGCGAGGGCGGTGGCCTCGGCGCGAGAGGCGGCGCCGGTCTTGCGCAGCAGATGCTCGACGTGGGTGTGCACGGTGCGCGGGGACAGGAACAGCGCCTGGGCGATGGCCTGGTTCGTCTGACCGGTGGCCGCCCGGGTGAGCACCTCCAGCTCGCGGGGGCTGAGCCCGTACGGCAGCGGGGCGGGCGTCTCGTGGACGAGGACCGCCCGGCGTACGACGGCCGAGCCGAGGGTGTGGCGGCGGAGGGTGACCCGGTACCAGTCGGACCCGACGGGCCAGAGCAGGCGCAGCCGGGTGCCGTGCGAGTCGGCGAAGGCGCGCAGGAGGCGGCGGAACTCGGTGTCCTGGAGGACTGCGGCGGGGTCCCGGCCGGGGAGTTCGAGGGTGTCGTCGGCGACGACCAGGCTCGCTCCGCCCTCCGCCGGGAGGTCGGGGAGGTCGCCCGCGTGCGCGGTGGGGTCGGCGAGGACGCCCAGGGCGGGCAGCAGGGAGGCCAGCAGATGGCGGGTCCCGGTGTCGTAGGCGTCGGGGGTCGCGGTGGAGAGGGTGATCAGGCCGACCAGGCGGCCGCGGTGGCGCAGGGCGCCCGTCACCGCGTCGCGGACGCCCGCCGGGCGCATGCGCTCGGCGTAGAACCAGCCGTCGCGGTAGCGCTCGCCCGGGTCCTCGACGTCCTCGCAGATGGAGGGCGGGATCTCGCTGCGCAGGACGTTGGCGTACCAGGGGGTCGCGACGAACTCGGCGGCCAGGGCGGCGGAGACGTCGGCGTCGTAGCCGACGCCCGCGACCTGGGCGTAGGTGCCGGTGATCGGGTCGATCTCCAGGAGGGTGGCGGCGTCGAGGGGCAGGGCGCGGCCTAGTTCGTGGAGGGCCTCGGCGCAGGCGGAGGCGGTGTCGCGTTCGCGGGTGAGCATGCCGATACGGGTGGCGGCGGCGATCTGGTGGTGGGTGAGCATGCGAGCCTCCCGGGGCCGCCCCGAGACCGGAGAGGTCTTTTGGGCCCTAACGATAGAGGGGTGCGGATCGGTGGACAAGGCATTCACCGATCCGTGACCCGGAAGCCCGCCGCCGCTCCCCCGCCGTACGCGTTCGTGTCCCCCCGCCGTACGCACTCCCAGGTCCCACCGCCGTACGCACTCGGTATTTGTACGGATGGTGGGCCGGGGCGCGGGGGTCTTTTCTGTTCGGCACAGCATGATGCCCGCCGCTGACGGGCCCCGTCCCCCTTGGAGATCACCGCCATGACCAGACGCCCCCTTTCCGTCACCCCGGCCTCACGCAGGCAGTTCCTCGCGTGGTCCGCCGGCGCGCTCACCGCGACCGGACTGGCCGCGACGGGCTGCAGCGCCCCGGAGAGCAGCTCCGGTTCGGCGAAAGCGGCGGGCGCGTCTCCCTCCGCGAAGAAGCTCACGCAGATCGGCCTCGACTACCCCTTCACCCAGATCCCGCTCTACAGCACCCTGGTGAAGCTCTCGACGGCCGCCGCGAAGAAGCACGACGTCGAGCTGCTGACGACGAGCGACGCGAGCAACCCCGACACCCAGGCCAGCAACCTCAACACCTGGGTCGCGCGGAAGACGCAGGCGATCGTGTCGTTCCCGATGGTCTTCGAGGCCACCGAGTCGATCGCCAAGGCTGCGCTCGACGCGGGCCTGATCTGGGTGACGTACGGCGGGACGCTGGAGAACCAGAGCGCCGACATCCGGTTCAGCTTCCGCGAGAGCGGCACGCTGCTCGGCGAGTCGGCCGCGAAGTGGGCCGACGAAGAGCTGAACGGGAAGGGGAAGATCGCGTTCCTGGTCGACAACACGATCGAGCTGGGCCGGGAGCGTACGAAGGGCATGATCGACGCGTTCACGAAGCTCGCGCCCGGTGTAGACGTGGTGGCGCAGGAGCAGGCCATCGACCCCGACACGGGTCTGTCGAAGTCCAACGCCCTCCTCGCCAAGCACCCCGACCTGAACATCATCCTCGGCATCACGGACGCGGCGGCGTACGGCGGGTTCAAGGCGTTGCAGCAGGCCGGGCGGAAGAACGGCGACAGGAAGACGTTCGTCGGCGGCCAGGACGGCTCGGCCCCCTCCCTCCTCGCCATCAAGCAGGGCACCTTCTACCGCGCCTCCTCCGCCCTCGCACCGCTGGACATCTCCAACGCCATCGTCGACGTACCGCTCGCGGTCGCCGCCGGAAAGGCGAAGCCGAGCGTCGAGGTGCCGGTCAAGCTGATCCAGCGCGGCGACACGGCGGAGATCGACGCGCTGCTCGCCCAGAACGGGTAGGGCCGCGCGATGGCCGACATGAGCGACACCGCCGCGACAGCCAATCCGCCGAATCTGCGGATCACCTCCCTGAGCAAGTCCTTCGGTGGTGTGCGGGCGCTGGACGAGGTGGACCTCACCGTGCCCGCGGGGCAGGTCCATGCCCTGCTCGGGCACAACGGCGCCGGCAAGTCCACGCTGATCAAGTGTCTCGGCGGCGCGTTCCCGCCGGACGCCGGGACGATCGAGGTGGGCGGCGTCCCGTACGCCCGGCTCAGTCCGCGTGAGTCGATCGCGGCCGGGGTGGCGATCATCTTCCAGACGCTCAGCGTCGTGGGCTCCCTGACCGTGGCCGAGAACATCTTCCTCGGCCAGGAGTGGACCCGGTACGGCCGCATCGACCGCCGGGCCCAGGAGAAGGTGGCCGCCGAACTCCTCGACCGGGTCGCCGCGAGCTGCTCGCCCCGCGACCGGGTGGGTGAACTGCCCATGGGCCAGAAGCAGTTGGTCGAAATCGCCAAGGCCCTCAGCCGCAGCGCGTCCGTCCTGGTCCTGGACGAGCCCACGGCCGCCCTCTCCGGCACCGAGAGCGAGGCCCTCGCCACCCGCGTGGAGGACCTGCGCACCCAGGGCCTCGCCATCGTCTACGTCACCCACCTCCTGGCGGAGGTCGAACGCCTGGCGGACGCGGTGACCGTGCTCCGCGACGGCCGGGTCGCCCATCACACGGCCACGGGGGGCCACCACCGCCGGGACCTGGTGGAGGCGATCACGGGCAGCCGGGGAGCCGGGTCGGCGGTACCCGCCGGGAACGGGCCGAGTGCGGCCGGTGGCTCGGCAAGCGGGACCGCGGACGCCACCGCCCCCGAGGCCGCGGTCGGCCCGGACCGCGGCGACGCCCCGCACGGCGAACCGAGCCCCGCCGGGCCCCGCGGCCGCGAGGGCCACTTCTCGGCGGAGGCGGACGACCGCCCCCTCCGCTCCGGCGGCCCGTCGCCGAGCGCGGGCGGGTCGGCGACGCGCCGGACCGCCACGCCCGGTGGTGAAGCTCCGGCCCTCTCCTCCCCCGGTACTCCCTCCCCCGCCCGCCTCACCGTCCGTGGCCTGCGCGGCCCCGGCTTCGGTCCCGTCGACCTGACCGTCGGCGAAGGCGAGATCGTGGGTTTGTACGGGCTCATGGGGTCCGGCCGTACGCGGGTGCTGGAGACCCTGTTCGGCAGGCGGCGGGCTCTGGAGGGGGCGGTGCGCGTCGGGGGGCGGGCCGTCGCGCCGGTCCGCCCCGCCGACGCGCTGGCCGCCGGGATCGCGCTCGTGCCGGCCGACCGGCGGGCACAGGGGCTGTTCGCGGGGCTGAGCGCGCAGGACAACGTGCTGCTGCCGAGCGTGCGGACGCTGGCCCGGCACGGGGTGCGGGCGCTCGGGGCCGAGCGGCGGGTGTTCGGCTCGCTCGCCGAGGCGGTCGGGCTGCGGCCCGCACGGCCGGGGCTGCCGGCCTCGGCGTTCTCCGGCGGCAACCAGCAGAAGCTGCTGCTGGGCCGGTGGATCAACGAGGCCCGGTCCGTCGACGTCCTGCTCCTCGACGAGCCGACCCAGGGCGTCGACGTCGGCGCCCGTCAGGAGATCTACGACGTCGTGTCCTCGCTCGCCGGACAGCGCGGCACGGCCGTGCTGTTCGCCTCCAGCGACCCGGAGGAGGCGGCGACCCTGGCCCACCGCTGTCTGGTCGTCGACCGGGGCCGTATCGTCGCCGAACTCTGCGGCGCGGACCTCACCGAGGAGTCCCTGCTGGCCGCCGTCCACGACGCGGGGCCGGCCGCACGACAGCCGCACCACGCGTCGGACGGCGATCCGACCGCATCGCCCACCCTCCCCCACGAAGGAGCAGCATGACCACCGTGACCGCCGCCGAGCGCGTCGTCCCCGGCCCGCGCGCGCTGGCCGCGCACGGGCTCACGACGGTGCGGCGCAATCCTCTGCTCGTCGTCCTCACCCTGCTGGTGCTGGTGTTCCAGCTGTCCACCGGCAGCTTCCTCGACCCCGGCAACCTGCGCGGGATCGCCACCGACGCGGCCGCCCTCGCGATCGTCGCCGTCCCCCTGGCCCTGCTGGTCATCAGCGGCTACCTCGATCTGTCGGTCGGCTCGACCCTGGCGCTCGGCGCGCTGACGGCGGGCTGGCTCGCGGGTGAGCAGGCCCAGTCGCCCGTGGTCGCCGTCGTCGGGGCGCTGGCGGTCGGCGCGGCGGTCGGTGCCGTGAACGGGCTGCTCTGCTGCTATCTGGGGCTGTCTCCGTTCATCGTGACACTGGGCATGCTGGCGGCCGTGCGCGGACTGGCACAGCAGCTCTTCCCGCTGCCGCTGAGCGGCTTCGGCGACGGCTTCGCGTGGCTGGGCGGGGCGCGGATCGCCGGGATCGCGGCGCCCGTGGTCGTCGCGGCCGCCGTCCTCGTCGC
This sequence comes from Streptomyces sp. NBC_01314, assembly GCF_041435215.1. Lineage (NCBI taxonomy): Bacteria > Bacillati > Actinomycetota > Actinomycetes > Kitasatosporales > Streptomycetaceae > Streptomyces > Streptomyces sp. NBC_01314. The sequence goes on from NZ_CP108394.1 coordinate 1,449,083, forward strand.
CGGGGCGCTGTTCCTGGCGTACACGCCGACCGGACGGCATGTGTTCGCGATCGGCGTCAACCGGGAGGCCGCCTACCTCTCCGGCGTCGATGTCCGCCGTACGCCGTTCGCGCTGTTCGTGGTCACGGGTACGGCCGCCGCGCTGGCCGGGGCGATCAAGGCGTCCGTGCTGGACAGCGTGGTCGCGGGCACCTCGGGCACGGGATTCGAGCTGACCGTGCTCACGGCGGTGCTGCTGGGCGGGGTCGCGCTGAGCGGCGGATCCGGTTCGGTTCTCGGGGTGCTGCTCGGCGTGCTGTTCCTGGGTTGCCTGCAGAACGGGCTGACGCTGATGAGCGTGCCGACGTTCTGGCAGCAGATGGCCCAGGGCGTGGCCCTGGTGGCGGGCGCCGCGCTCGCCTACTTCGGCCCACGAGCGACCCGGTGACCGGCGCCCCACGGCCTTGTTGTCCTCCACCGCACCAAGACACCCCAGAGAGGTCCTCGTGAGCGACACTTCCCCCACCCTCGTCCTGACCGGCGGTCAGGTCATCACCGTCGACGCCGGTTTCACGGTCGCCGAGGGGGTGGCCGTGCGCGGTCGGGAGATCGTCGCGGTCGGCACGGACGCCGAGATGCGTGCCCTGGCCGGGCCGGCGACGAGGATCGTCGAGCTGGCCGGGCGGACCGTGCTGCCGGGCATCAACGACTCGCATCTGCACGGCGCCGCGTACGGGCTGTCGAGGCCGCCGTTCTCCCTCTGCGTAGGCCATCCGGCGGTCGGCTCGATCGCCGACATCGCCGAGGTCGTGGGGGCGGCGGCGCGGGCCGCGGCGCCCGGCGAGTGGATCGTCGGCCTGGGCTGGGACCCCGGCTACCTCGCCGAGTGCCTCGCCGATCCGGGGCGCCTCCCGCACCGGGGTGACCTGGACGCGGTGGCACCCGACCACCCCGTCTGTCTGACCGACTTCTCGCAGCACATGGTGTGGGCGAACAGCGCGGCACTGCGCCGGTGCGGGATCGACGCCGGCACGGAGGCGCCCGACGGCGGGGTCGTCGACCGGGACGCCGACGGCCGGCCCACCGGAATCCTGCGCGAGGCCGCCGGCGTCCTGCTGCAGGCCGCGCTGCCCTCCCCCACCGTCGCCCGGCGCCGCCGGGCCATCCGGCAGGTCGTCGCCGAACTCCACTCCCGCGGCATCACCAGCTACACCGAGCCGGGGCTCGGCCCCGGCGGCTCCGAGACCCTGTTCGGCGGGCTGAGCACCGACAACTGGACCGCGTACGCCGACCTGGCCGCGACCGGCGGTCTGCACGCCCGGGTCAGCGTCCTCCTCCTGCCCGCGCCGATGGGCGGCTCCGCCGACGGCGTCCGCAAGGGCCTCGCCGAACTCCACCGCCCCGAGTCCGCCGACCCCCGGCTGCTCAACGCCATCGGCGTGAAGATCTTCGCCGACGGGGTGCCCCCGAACCGTACGGCCTGGATGAACGAGCCCTATCTCGACGGCGGCCACGGCTCCCTCTGTGTGCACGGGCGTACGCCCGAACTCCAGGTGGACGAGCTGTTCGAGATGATCCGCGTCGCCCATGAGGCCGGATACCAGCTGGGCGTCCATGTCACCGGCGACCGGGCCATCGATCTCGTGGTGGACGCGTTCGTGGCGGCACAGCGGGCCGTGCCACGCCCCGACGCCCGGCACTACGTCATCCACGGCGACTTCATCGGTGCGGACAGCATCGCCCGGCTGGCCGAGCACGGCTACGGCGTGAACATGAACCCCGCCATCAAGTGGACGATCTCCGACCTGATGGCGGAGGTCGTGGGCGCGCAGCGGTCGGCGTACCAGTGGCCCGCGCGCTCGGCCTTCGACGCGGGCGTCGCGGTGTGCGCCAGTTCGGACGCGCCGATCACCGAGCCCGACTGGCGGCAGGGCGTCGCCGGGATGCTGCTGCGCGAGTCGAAGGCCAGCGGCCGGGTCAGCGGTCCCGAGCAGCGCGTGGAACTCGCCGAGGCGCTGCGGGCGTACACGATCAATCCCGCGCGGCAGGACTTCGCCGAGGAGTGGAAGGGGTCCGTGGATGTGGGCAAGGTGGCCGATCTGTGCGTCCTGGACCGGCCGCTGCTGGACCTCGACCCGCGTGACATCACGGGTGTCGAGGTGGACATGACGGTGTTCGACGGCGAGGTCGTCTTCGAGCGCTGAGCCGATGTGCGAGAGGTGGCCGGCGCCGCGAGTGCGGCGCCGGCCTCGCCGTGCCCGTCGGCGCCGTCACCCGTCAGCCCGTCAGCGCCGTCACCCGCCGCATGACCTCCTCGCAGAAGGCGCCCACTCCGTCGGGGTCGTCGATGAACTGGTTCGGCTTGACGCAGAAGGTCGTGAAGCCCTGCTCCAGCTGTTCCGGTATCGAGGCGAGGGCCGCGCCGAGGTCCGCCGGGGCGTGGTCGTCGGGGAAGACCGCCTGGGTGCCGCCGATCATCTCCAGGTCGGCGGCGTCGCGTCCGGCCGCGGCCATCGCCTCGTCGAGCGCCTTCAGGTCGTCCGGGGTGGGCCGCCCGAGCGGGTGGAAGCCGTGGCCGTACCGGACCAGCCGGCGCAGTACGGGACCGTGCAGGCGCTGCCCGCCGAACCACAGCCTCGGGCCCTCGGGGCGGTACGCCTTGGGCTCGAAGTAGACGTCCCGGAACGGGTAGTGCTCGCTGTCGTGGGAGATCGGGGACGGCCCCCAGGCCTTCGCCCAGACGTCCAGGTGCTCGTCGAGCAGCCGGCCGCGCCTGCCGAAGGGCACACCGAGCGCGTCGTACTCGTCCTCGCTCCAGCTGACCGTGGGCTGCACCAGCAGCCGTCCCTCGCTGAGCAGGTCGAGGGTGCCGAGTTCCCTGGCCATGAGGAGGGGGTGGCGCAGCGGGGCGAGGACGGCCGCGGCGGCCAGGCGCAGGCGTTCGGTGACGGAGGCGATGGAGGCGAGGAGAAGCAGGGAGTTGGGCCAGGGGGTGTACGGGTCCTGGTTGCCGGGGAGGGCGTAGTCGCGGGGGTTTCCCATGATGCCGTCGGCGGCGGCGTCGGGGCCGAGCACGATGTGCTCGCTGACCATGACGGAGTCGAATCCGGCGTCCTCGGCCTCGCGCGCCCACCGTACGGCGGCGGGCAGGTCGGCCCGGCCGCCGGTGAGTGTCCAGTTCTCGCTGAGGACCAGCAGCATGCGGGGGGTGGTGCTCATGGTGGATTCCCTCTCCTCCGTACAATTTGATCCCGAATGACCGAACGACCGAATGTCCGCACGAACGAAGTGCCGGAACCGGAAGGGCCGCGTACGGCCGTCCGGTCCGGCCGTGAGACCGAAGGAGCGCCCGTGCCCGGCCAGCGATCCATCACCGAAGCCGAGAAGCTCGCCGCGGCGAAGCTGGGGGACTTCCCCATCCGCCGGGACCAGATGGCGGCGGTGGCGAACATCTACCGGGCCGCCTCGGCGGTGCGGCAGCACCTGGAGAACTCCGTACTGCGCGGCTCGGACCTGACCTGGACGGCCTTCGTGGTGCTGTGGGTCGTGTGGGTGTGGGGCGAGTCCGAGACCCGGCACGTGGCGGAGGAGGCGGGCATCTCCAAGGGCACGCTCACGGGGGTGGCCCGCACGCTGGAGTCGCGTGGGCTGGTGCGGCGGTCGGCCCATCCGACGGACGGACGGCTGGTGCTGCTGGCCCTCACCGACGAAGGCGAGGAGCTGATGCGGCGGGTGTTCCCGGCGTTCAACGAGGAGGAGGCCTTCGTCACCGGGCAGCTCAGCGACACGGAGTGCCGGAGCCTCGCGGAGGGGCTGCGCGGTGTCGTGCTCCAGGTCGAGGAGCACGGCGAGGAGCGCCGCCGCACCCTGCTGAACGGCGCCGAGCCCGCACCCCGTCGCAGCGGCCGGCGTCCGAAGGCCTGAGGTCCCGTCGGGCGGTGGCGCCCCTGTCCGCCCACGCCGCCACCTCCACTCATCTCGTTTGGGTTCAAACAAGATATGCGGGGGCGGAAACCGAGGTCAAGAGCTGCCGGTGAATCGACCACGCCACAGCCGGCGGTAATTCGTTTGCGGGGCCGGAGCGTCCGGCCCCAGGATCTGCCCATGCTCATCACCGACGCCTTCCTGCCGCTGACCCTCGCCACCGCCTCGCCGGTGCGGGGGCAGCAGCAGTCCGGCCGACCGTGGGGACCGACACCGCCCCGGTCATGACGGCCGCGCTCGTCGCGGGCCTCCTCGCCGGCTATGGCATCGCCATCCCCGTCGGAGCCGTCGCGACCTACCTCGTCTCCCTCACCGCCCGCACGTCCCTGCGGACCGGAGCCTGCGCCGCGCTCGGCGTCGCGACGGCCGACGGACTGTACGCCCTGCTCGCCACCCTCGGCGGTACGGCCCTCGCGGCCACCCTGCAACCGGTGCTGGTGCCCCTTCGCCGGGCCTCTGCCCTGGTGCTCCTCGCGCTGGCGGTACGCGGCGCGGTCACGGCCCTGCGTCAGTACCGCGCCCGGCGGCTCACCACCCGCCCGCGGCAGGATCCGGTGAGCCCGGCACGCGCCTACGCCGCCCTCCTGGGGGTTACCCTCCTCAACCCCACCACGGTCGTCTACTTCGCCGCGCTCGTGCTCGGCAGCCGCGCCACCGACGCCGTCGGCCCCCTCGAACAGACCGTGTTCGTGCTCGCCGCCTTCCTCGCCTCCGCGAGCTGGCAACTGCTGCTCGCGGGCGGTGGCGCGCTGCTCGGCCGCGCGCTGACCGGACACCGGGGGCGGCTGGTGACGGGACTCCTGTCGAGTGCCGTGATCGCGGTACTGGCGGTGCTCATGCTGGGGCCGTCACCCGGTGCGTGACACGGTCCGTGACGGCGGGCAGCGGGTCCCGTGCGCGCGTGGCGCGATGACGATGTTTCCTGGAGAGACAGGTGTTGAATGCAAAGGACATCTGTACGCGACAGCAAGGGACGGTTGCCATGCCACTTGAGGGCGAGTACGTGCCCAGCCCCACGCAGTGGGTGCGCGAGCAGGTCGAGCTGTACGAGAGCTCGGGCGGCACGCAGGGGACGACGTTGATGGACACGGGCCTGCCGGTCGTCGTGCTCACCACGCGCGGCGCGAAGAGCGGGAAGCTCCGCAAGATCCCGCTGATGCGGGTGGAGCACGACGGGCGGTACGCGGTCGTGGCCTCACAGGGCGGCGCGCCCAAGCACCCGGTCTGGTATTACAACCTCACGTCCGACCCGCACGTGGACCTCCAGGACGGGCCCGCCCTCCAGGAGCTGACCGCGCGCGAGGTCACCGGGGACGAGAAGGCCGAGTGGTGGGACCGGGCGGTCGAGGCGTACCCGCCGTACGCGGACTACCAGAAGCAGACCGACCGGGAGATCCCCGTCTTCGTACTGGAGCCGGCGAAGGCGTGACGCCGCGCCGGACGAGTCACCGGACGGCTCACCCGCGGTAGGAGCGGGTCGCGGGGGCCGGGGAGCGCGGCGAAAGAACTTTCGACGCGTCCCGCATGATCCCCCGCGCACCGGGCACCCGAGTCTCAGGCCCCGCCGCGTTCCCCCGTCGCGGCGGGGCTTTCCCCTGCCCGCTCCCCCGGCCCCGTCCTGTCCGTCACGTCGAGGAAGATCTGGTCGGCCTCGGGGACGACATGGGCGATGGAGCCCTTGATGCGGACGGCGACCTCCTCGACCTCCTCGCTGTCGAGACCGGGGACGATGTCGACGCGGGCCGCGACAAGGGTGGAGTCCAGGCCGAGTCGCATGGTGAGCAGGGCCTCGACACTGTCGATCTCGGGCTGCGCCTCCAGCAGGGAGCGGATCCTCCGGCTGGGTTCGGGGTCCGCGGCGACCCCGATGAGCTGTTCGCGGGCGTCCCGCCCGAGCCAGTAGGCGACGTACACGAGCAGCGCCCCGATCGCGAACGAGGCGGACGCCTCCCAGATCACCTGGCCGGTCACCATGTGCAGGGCCATCCCGGCGATCGCGAGGGTCACGCCGAGCACCGCCGTGCCGTCCTCGGCGACGACCGTCCGCAGCGCCGGGTCCCGGAGTCCGTCGACGCCGCCCTGCCCCCGCACCTGGTGCAGGGCACGCAGCAGTGAGGCACCTTCGGAGAGGAGGGCCACACCGAGGACGGCGATGCCGACGACATAGCCGTCGTAGGACTCCGCGCTCCCGGCCGTCAGGGCGTGCACCGCCTGGTAGAAGGAGAAGCAGCCGCCCATCACGAAGATGCCGACGGCGGCGAGCAGGGACCAGAAGAAGCGCTCCTTGCCATAGCCGAAGGGATGCCGGCTGTCGGCGGGGCGGCGGCTTCGGCGCAGCGCGGCGAGGAGGAAGACCTCGTTCAGGCTGTCGGCGACCGAGTGGGCGGCCTCCGAAAGGAGGGCCGGCGATCCGGCGACGAGTCCGCCGATGGTCTTGGCCGCGGCGATCACGAGGTTGGCGCCGAGGGCGACGAGAACGGTGATCCGGGTCCTGTGGTCCGCCTGTGCCTTGCTCTCCGCCCGGGTCCCCGGCCCCTGGAGAACCGCCCCTTCCCGGTCGTTCGTCGTCTCCGTGTCTGCTGGTGTCCGCGTCACCTTCGCCGACTGCCCCGACCGGTCGCGCTCACACCGTGGGTGTCGCGGAAATCGGGGAACTCCATCAGGGCATACGTATCCGGACGGACCGGGAGGTCGGACGGCATGAGTGTCGGCGAGGGGAACGAGGCGTACGGGAGGAAGGCGTTCAAGCGGTCCAGGAGCCACTTCGCGGACCGGATCACGGCCGACGGCCGGGACGGATGGCCCGTGGAGGCGGGCCGCTACCGGCTGGTGGTCAGCCGGGCCTGCCCCTGGGCGAGCCGAGCGGTGATCTCGCGGCGGCTGCTGGGCCTGGAGGACGCCCTGTCGATGGCCGTCGCCGACCCGGTCCAGGACGACCGAAGCTGGCGGTTCACGCTCGATCCGGACGGCCGCGACCCGGTGCTCGGCATCCGATTCCTGAAGGAGGCCTACGATGCCCGGGAGAGCGACTATCCGGGCGGGGTCAGCGTCCCGGCGATCGTGGACGTGCCGAGCGGTGAACTGGTCACCAACGACTACCAGCGGCTCACCCTCGACCTCGCCACCGAGTGGACGGCCCTGCACCGCGAGGGCGCGCCGGACCTGTATCCGGCGGCCCGGCGCGACGAGATCGACGCCGTCATGGCCGAGGTCTACGAGGACGTCAACAACGGGGTGTACCGGGCGGGTTTCGCCACCGGGCAGGAGGAGTACGAGGAGGCCTGTGCCGGGGTGTTCCGGCGGCTGGAGGCGCTGTCGGAGCGGCTGGCTCGGCAGCGCTACCTCGTCGGGGAGACGATCACGGAGGCGGACATCCGGCTGTTCACGACACTGGTGCGTTTCGATGCCGTCTACCACGGTCACTTCAAGTGCAACCGCCGGAAGCTGACGGAGGACAGGGTGCTGTGGGCGTACGCCCGTGATCTCTTCCAGACCCCCGGATTCGGCGACACCGTCGACTTCGACCACATCAAGCGGCACTACTACCTGGTGCACACGGGCATCAACCCGACCGCCGTGGTGCCGCTCGGGCCCGATCTGGCGGGCTGGCTCACGCCCCACGGCCGGGAGGATCTGGGCGGCAGCCCGTTCGGGGACGGGACACCACCGGGGCCGGTGCCCGCCGCCGAGGCCGTGGCCCCGCGGGGTCGTCCCTGACCCGCGTCATCGCCGCACGCGACATCGCTACACGTAGGAGGAGGACCACATGTCCAAGAAGAAGAAGCTTCCGCTCGCCTACCAGCCGCTCGGTTTCGCCCTCGGCTGGCTGGGTGGCGCGCTGGCCTCGGTGGCGTTCCGCAAGACCTGGAAGCTGATCCGGCACGAGGACGACGCGCCCGACGCGCTGGACCGGGACCGCGGCTGGGGCGAGGTGCTGATCGCGGCGGCCGTGCAGGGCGCGATCTTCGCGGTCGTGCGCAGCGCGGTGGACCGCACGGGCGCGAAGGTCATCGAGCGATCCACCGGGGTGTGGCCGGCCGCCGAGAAGGGAGGCCGGGACTGACGTTCGGGGCCTGTCCGGTGACCCGTCGGCCCGGGTCACCGGACAGGCCCTGGCCGCGCTAGCCCTGCTTCGGGGCCGTGGAGTGTTCGCGGCGCAGGGTGAAGGAGTGGCCGGCCGGGTCGGAGTATCCGCGTTCCTCGAACGGCCCGGCCGCCTCCTTCGTCTCCACCGGACGTCCGCCGAGGGACACGATCCGCCGCTCGGCCTCGTCCAGGTCGTCGACGTAGAAGTCCAGATGGGCCTGGAGGGAGTTCTCGGGGCGGGGCCAGCTCGGCGGGGTGGCGTTGACGTCCCGGCGGAACGCCAGCCGGGCGCCGCAGGCACCCTTGATCTCGACGCGGTTGGCCGTCGCGTCCGTCTCCTCCCCGTCGAGCAGCTCCCGGTAGAACATCGCGAGCTTCTCCGGCTCGGCGCAGTCCAGCACCACGAGGCCCGCCTGTACCAGTGCCATGTCTCCTCCGTACGGGATCCGGGCGCGGGGGACGGTTCCGCCGCCGCCCATACGCTCCCCGGGTACCCGCCGGCTACAGGTTCAGCCGCAGTGTGAGCGCCTGCGGCCGGAACGACTCCCGCTCGTAGAACCGGATGCCGTCCGCGTTGGCCGCCGAGGCGGTCACCTCCGCGTGCACCGCGCCCTGTTCCCGCGCCCACACCAGGAAGGTGTCGACCAGCCGGGCCCCGACCCGGGCGCGCCGGTGTTCGGGCCGGACGTACAGCGCCATCAGGGTGGCCGATCCGACGGGGCGCAGGGCGGAGGGACCGGACATCGATCCCGACAGATGGCCCACCACCTCCCCGTCGTGCAGCGCGGCCAGCAGCAGCCGGCCGGGGTCGTGGAGCGAGGCCGTGAAGGCCTCGGCGCCGTGGGTGCGCGGCCAGTCCACGTTCAGGCCGGGGTCCCGCTCCCCGCCGTCCTCGGCGAACAGCCAGGAGCTGGAGACGACGATCCCCGGTACGTCCTCGGCGCGGGCGCGCCGCACGATCACCTCTTGCTCACTCATGGACGGGAACCTAGCGGGAGGGTCCGACAACCCGCCGACGACGGTCACGGACACCCGGGGTGGCTTCTTGGACAATCGTCCAGCTATAGTGGACACCTGTCCAAGAAGTTCCGATGCGACGAATGAACGACGGAGACTGTTGACCATGGAGATCCTGGCGAACGTGCTGGTCGCGCTGGTGGCGGTGCTGCACGCGTACATCCTGGTGATGGAGATGTTCCTGTGGCAGAAGAAGCCGGGGATGTCGTTCCACGGGCTGGACGCGGAGATGGCGAAGCGGACGGCCTCGCTGGCCGCCAACCAGGGGCTCTACAACGGCTTCCTCGCCGCCGGCCTGGTGTGGGGCCTGATCGCCGGTGACCCGACCGGCTACCGCGCCCAGATCTTCTTCCTCGCCTGTGTGATCGTCGCCGGTGTGTACGGCGCCGCCACCGCCAACCGCCGCATCCTGTTCGCCCAGGCACTCCCCGGCGCGCTCGCCCTGGCCGCCGTCCTCGTCGCGGGATGACGCCGGAGGACCCCAGGGCCACGGAGGACCCCCGGGCCGCCCGCACCCGGGCCAGGCTGCGGGAAGCCCTCCTCGACGAGTGCGCCCGGCACCCGCTGCACGAGATCGGCGTGGCCGCGCTGGTCCGCCGGGCGGGCGTCGGCCGGGCCACGTTCTACGTGCACTATCCGGACCTGGAGGCGCTGGCCGTCGACGCCTGCGCCGATGTCGTACGGGAGGCCGTGGAGGCGCTGCACGCCTGGCGCGGCCGCCCCGACCCGGTGCGGGCGCCGCAGGCGCTGCCGGAGTTCTTCGCCGGCCTCGCCCCGCACGCGGCCCTGTACCGCGCCCTGCTGGCGCCCGGTGGCGGCGGGCCGCTCGGCCGCGTCCTCCACCGGGACCTGCGCGCCTACAGCCTCCGCGAACGCGAGCTCGCGGGGGCCGCGGACGCCCCGCTGGTGGCCTCCGCCGTGGCGGCCACCTTCGCGGGGGTCCTCGCCGACTGGCTGCACGGCCTCCTCGACGGCACGCCCGAGGAGATCGCCGACCAGGCGTGGCAGCTGCTGGTGGCGCTGCACCGCAGCCGGTGAGCGCACCCCCGAAGAGGCCCGGGACGTGCGACGGCCCTGTGGGTGACCCGGTGTTCGGGTCACCCACAGGGCCGGGGTCACGCGGGGAGGACGTGCCCCGGCGGGAGATGGCTCCTCGGGACGTCGGAATCCGTCAGAACGTCAGCACGGGCTTGATGCTCTTGCCGCCGCTCATGTCGGCGACCGCCTGGTCGATGTCCTCGAACTTGTAGCGGCTGATGAGCCGGTCGAGCGGGAGCTTGCCCTCCTTGACCAGCTGGACGAGGACCGGGATGGCGGTCTGGATCTCGTTGTCGCCGAGGGTGAGGCCGACGACGCGCTTGCCGCCCAGCATGCCGTTGACGTCGAGGGAGACCTCGGTGCCGAACGGCGGGGCGCCCACGATGACGAGGGTGCCGCGCGCGGCGAGGGCGTCGACGCCCTTGCGGAGCACGAAGACGCTGCCGGTGGTCTCGACGACACCGTCGGCGCCCCGGCCGCCGGTGATCTCCATGATCGCCTCGGTGAGGTCGGCGACCTCGCCGCCGTTCACCGTGTGCGTGGCGCCCAGTTCCCTGGCCAGCTCCAGCCGTTCGCCGACCTTGTCGACGGCGATGACCGTGGTCGCGGGGGTGAGGGCCGCGGCCATCACGGCGGAGAGGCCGACGGCTCCGGCGCCGAGGATGACGAGGGTGCTGCCCGCCCGGGGCTCCAGTACGTTCCAGACGGCGCCGACGCCGGTCTGGACGCCGCAGCCGAGCGGGGCGATGGTGTCCAGCGGTACGTCCGGGTCGACCTTGACGAGGCCGCGCTCGTCGACCAGGGCTCGCTCGGCGAAGGAGGACTGGCCGAAGAAGTGGCCGCCCAGGTCCTGGCCGTCGCGGCTGATGGTGCTGGTGCCGTCGGCGCGGCGCCCTCCGAGCAGGTTCAGCGGGAGCCAGGTGGCGCAGTACGCCGGGTGCCCGTCACGGCAGTTCTGACAGCCGCCGCAGGAGGTGAAGGACAGTACGACGTGGTCGCCGGGCACGACGGAGGTGACACCGGGGCCGACGGCCTCGACGACACCGGCGCCCTCGTGGCCCAGGACGCCGGGCAGCGGGAAGGGCAGCCCGCCACTGGCGACCCCCAGGTCCGTGTGGCACAGACCGGCGGCGACCATGCGGACGAGGACCTCGCCCTGTCCCGGCTGGTCGAGGACGACCTCGGAGAGGGTGAAGGGAGCGCCCCCGGACTCGACCACGGCGGCACGTGTGGTGGTGGACATTCTCATGACTCCTTGTCTGTCCGTGAGCCGCCGGAGCGGTCCGCGGCTCACTAGTGATCCCGGGGAGGCGCTCAGTCGAGCGAGACGACGACGGACTTGACCTTGGTGTAGGACTCCAGCGCCTCGGGGCCGTACTCGCGTCCGAAGCCGGAGGCCTTCACACCGCCGAAGGGCACGGCGGGGTCGAGCATCGGCCAGTCGTTGATCCAGACGATGCCCGCCTGGAGGCGGTCGGCGACGCGGTGGGCACGGGTGAGGTCGGTGGTCTGGATGCCGGAGGCCAGGCCGTACGGCGTGGAGTTGGCCAGCTCGACGGCCTCGTCCTCGGAGTCGAAGGGCTGCACGGTCAGGACCGGCCCGAACACCTCCTCCTGGACGACCCGGGAGTCGTTGGTGAGGTCGGCGATGACGGTGGGCTTGTAGTAGTAGCCGCCGTTCAGGTCGAGGCGCTCGCCGCCGCAGACGATGCGGCCGCCCTCCTTGCGGGCCAGCTCGACGTACTCCTCGACCTTCTTCAGGTGCCTCTCGCCCGCCATCGGGCCGATGACGGTCTCGGGCTGCCGGGGGTCGCCGATCGGCACGCCGGGCACGGCTTCGGCGAGGATGCCGACCACGGTGTCGTGGACCGAGCGGGCGACCAGCAGGCGGGGGCCGCCCATGCAGAACTGGCCGGTGTTGAAGACGAAGCCCTTGATGATGGCGCCGATGGCCTTCTCGATGTCGGCGTCCTCGAAGACGAGGTGCGCCGCGTTGCCGCCCAGCTCCATCGTGACCTGCTTCAGGCCCTCGCCGGCGACGCTCGCCGCGTGCCGACCGGTCGCGGTGGATCCGGTGAAGGCGATCTTGTCGACGCCGGGGTTGCGCAGCAGTGCCTCGCCCGCGACCGGGCCCGTGCCGGTGACCACGTTGTAGACGCCGTCCGGGACACCGGCCTCCTTGAGGAGCCCCGCCATGTAGAGGGCGCTGAGCGGGGTCTCCTCGGCCGGCTTGTGCACGACCGTGTTGCCGGCCGCGAGCGCGGGGGCGATCTTGGAACCGGCCAGGATCAGCGGGAAGTTGAACGGGGTGATCGCGCCGACCACACCGATCGGGCCGCGCTTGGTGTAGGCGAGGCGATTGTTCGGGACGTCGCGGGCGGAGCCGTCCAGGGACCAGGCGAGGGAGGCGTAGTACTCGTAGTCGATGGCCGCGTTCGTCACGTCGACCGCGTGGGCCAGAGTGATGGGCTTGCCGACGTCACGGCTCTCCACGGCGGCGATCTCGTCGGCGTTCTCCCGGATCAGCTGGGCGACGCGGTTCAGGATCCGGCCGCGCTCACGGCCGCTCAGCCCGGACCACGTGCCGCTGTCGAACGCTTCGCGCGCGGCGCGCACGGCGGCGTCGACGTCGGCGGCGCCCGCCTCCGCGACCGTCGTGACCACCTGTCCCGTGGACGGGTCGATCACGTCGGCGCGTGCCCCGTCGGCCGCCTCGAGCCACTGTCCACCGATGAACAGCCGCCCGGGTCCGCTCTCGAAGGTGGTCGTCATTGCCCACTCCTCAGCCTTGATTCAGCCTTGATCACTACGTCTTAAACAAACAGGAATCCTGTTGGTTCGCAGTTTCATTACACACAGGTTTCCTGTCAATGCCTTACGCTGACCGTCATGGTCGGCACCAAGACACCCCCCTCCCTCCTCTACATGGTCAAGCAGGTCGAGCTCGTTGTCCGCTCGCGCCTGGACGAGCTGGTCAAGCCGGCCGGGATCACGGCCCTGCAGTACACGTCCCTCACCGTCCTGGAGCGGCACGACGGACTTTCGGCCGCCCAGCTCGCCCGCGACTCGTTCGTCACGGCCCAGTCCACCGCGGATCTCGTACGCAGCCTCGAGAATCGCGGACTCGTGCGCCGGGAGCGCAATCCGCGCAACCGGCGCGAGCTGCTGATCCTGCTGACCGAGGAGGGGCGCGAGCTGCTTGCCCGCTATGCCGAGCCCATGCGTGACCTGGAAGAACGCATGATCGGCGACCTCACCGCGCACCAGGCCGACCAGTTCCGGCAGGCACTGTCGAAGGCGTGGCACTCCCTGTCGTAGAGGGCTCTGCGCAAAACTCCGGACAGATTGCCGGAGAATTCGAAGACATATGTCAATCGAACATGCTGAAATTCACCCTGACGAGGGTAACTTGCAGGGCAGGGACGGGTTTTGCCCACACGTCTGTCCTCACACAGTCCGGTTGGAGGCGATGCCGTCGTGTCGAGCGACCCCACTCCACCCGCGACCGGGTACCTGAGCGTCCGCACGGAGCGCGGCCGCACCGTGCTCGAACTGCACGGCGAGATCGACATCGCGGCGGCCGTGGAGATCATTCCGCATCTCGACGCGGCGACGAGCCGTACCGGCGCCCGGATCGTGATCGACCTCCGGCACGTCGAGTTCTTCGACTGCTCGGGCCTGCGGCTGCTCTACCGGGCCCGGCAGCGGGTGCTCGACCGCGACGGCGAGCTGCGCCTGGTCTGCACCCACCCGCTCACCCTGCGCGTCCTCAAGGTCACCGGCCTGGCCCGGCTGCTGCCGCCCGCCCCGTCACTGGACGCGGCCCTGGAGCAGCCCGAGGCCGCGTCCGGCACCGCGTCCGGCACCTTATGACCCCGCCCCGCGGCCCTGGTCGCCCTATTCGCGCGACGGCGCGTCGAACAGGGCGCTGACCGACTCGCCGTTGTGGATGCGCCGCACGGCCTCGGCGAGCGCGGGGGCGATGGAGAGGATTCTCAGCTTGTCGGTGCGCTCGTCCACGGGGACGGGCACGGTGTTGGTGCAGACGATCTCCAGGATGTCGGGCTGCGCGCTCAGCCGCTTCAGGGCACCCGCCGCGAACAGCCCGTGCGTGCACGCCACCCGGATCGAGCGCGGCCCCAACTCCCGCAGCCGTTCCAGGAGTTCCATGACCGTGCTGCCCTTGGCGATCTCGTCGTCGAGGACGATCACATCCCGCCCGGCGACCTCGCCGATCACCGAGTTGATGCTCACCCGGTCGTCCGCGAACCGCTGCTTGGCGCCTGCGGCGACCTGAGCGCCGATCATCCGCGCGAACGCCGCCGCCTCCTTGGCGTTGCCCAGGTCCGGCGACACGACCGTCGTACGCGTCAGGTCGTACTGCCGGAAGTGCGCGGCCAGTTCGCGCAGCGCGTGCAGATGATCGACGGGCACCGAGAAGAAGCCGTGCACCTGCGGTGAGTGCAGGGTCATGGCGAGGACCCGGCCGGCGCCCGCCGCCACCATCAGATCGGCGACCAGCCGTCCGCCGATGGAGATCCGCGGCGCGTCCTTCTTGTCGGAGCGGGCGTACGAGTAGTGCGGCATGACCACGGTGATCCGGCCCGCCGAGGCGCCGCGCGCCGCGTCGCACATGAGCAGCAGCTCGACGAGATGCTCCTGGACCGGCGCGACCAGCGGCTGGACCAGGAACACGTCCTTCTCCCGGCAGTTGGCCTGGAGCTGCACCTCCAGACAGTCGTTGGCGAAGCGGCTCACCCGGGACGGGCTCAGCGGCACCCCCAGGTGCGCGCACACCTCGTCCGCGAGCTCGGGGTGGGCACTGCCGGTGAAGACGGCGATGTCACGCACGGTCGGCTCCTCGCATGAACATGATCATTACGGGTTGCGGGCTCATGCTACTGGCCGCCCGGTGTACACCCGGCCGCCCGGCGTACGCCGATTCGGTACGGCGGCCCGGACGCATCGCACCCCCCGTCTACGCCGAAGTACGGACAATCACCAACTCAGCGTTCCCTCAGGCACTTTGCGGGCATTCGTTGAAGGAGGAAGGAGGCGTCGACATGACGACGTCCATCAAGCGCACGCGTCTGCCCGGCTGGGCCAAGCTGCTCACGGCCGTGGTCATCCTCGTCGTGGTGCTGCTGGCCGCACTGAGGATGCTGGTCTTCGGGGGGCTGGAGGACGTGTTCGGCACCGAGGAGCACGACCGCTCGGGGCCCACACTCCTGAAGTCCATCCAGGACATGAGCCGTTACGACGCCGCCTCGGGCAACTTCCAGGTGGTCGTCGACCTGGAGAAGGACGCCAAATACCTGCCGGACGCGATCCGCGGCACCCGCACGCTCTACGTCGGTGCGGGCACCGTCGACGCCTATGTCGACCTCGGCAAGGTCGGCGAGAACGACGTGAAGGTCGACAAGGACCGCACGTCGGCCACCATCAACCTCCCGCACGCACGGCTCGGCGAGCCGGCCCTCGACACCGAGCACTCCTACGCCGTCTCCAAGCAGCGCGGGCTGCTCGACCGCCTCGGCGACGTCTTCTCCGACAACCCCAACGGCGAACAGGCCGTGCAGCGCCTCGCCGTCAAGCACATCGGCGACGCCGCGAAGGACAGCAAGCTCACGGACCGTGCCGAGGCCAACACCACCGACATGCTCGAAGGGCTCCTGACGTCCCTCGGCTTCAAGGAGGTGAAGGTGACGTACGGGTCCTGACGGGTCCTGGCAGGTCCTGGCAGGTCCTGACGGGTTGCGACGGGTCTCGACGGGCCCTGAGTCGTCCTCATGGGGCCTGCCGGACGGCCGGCCTCAGGGAGCCTGCTCGACGGCCGCGCTCTCCCCGAGTTCGGGGAGGGCGCGTCGTACGTCGGCTCATCCGCCGCCTCCGCACGTCCGCGCCCTCCCGCGCCCTCCCACTCCCGGGTGCCTTCCGGCGCCCCTCGAACGGGAGCGGGCCCCTGTCGCTCCCAGCCCGGAGTGCCCAGGGAGAGCGAAGGGAAACACGCGAAGGCCGACAGAAGACTTCCCGCACCGGGTCGTACGGCTGGGAGTCGTGGACTTGTTCAGGGGTAACAGCTTGGGGACAGAGGGCAGTTGAAATCGGGAGGGTCCGCATGGCCGGCACCACGTCTCGTTCCCGTTCCACGGCCTCCGGCCGCCGTCCCCCGGCGGCCGGAGACGGTCGACAACCACTCCCGCTGCCCCTGCGGCTCCTGGCGATGGCACTGGCCTTCATGGCCATGGTGGCCTTCGGCATGGTGCTGGCCGGGCTCACCCTCCAACCGTCCCCGGCGTCCGAGGCGCTCACCCACAGCAACCTCCGCCCCGGCAGCTCCCTGCGGCTCTACTGGCACCACCCCGACCCGCGCGACGCGATCAAGCAGATCAGCGGGAACATCCTGCTGGGCGTGCCGTTCGGGATCCTGCTGCCGGTGCTGGCGCCCGGCGCCCGCGGCCTGCTGCGCGTACCCGCCCTGACCGCGATGGTGATGCTGCTCGTCGAGCTGGTGCAGGGCGCGCTCGTCACCGGACGCGCGTTCGACATCGACGACGTCATCCTCAACACGACGGGCGCGCTGCTGGGCTATCTGCTGCTGGGCCGACGGCTCGGCCGCGCGGTGCACGCCCGGGTCCCGCGCGAGCCGAAGGCCGCACCGGCCAAGCCGAAGGCACCGGTCAAGCCGAAGGCATCGGCCCGGCGGAAGGCGCCGGTCAAGCCGAAGGCGCCGCGCGGCGCCTGGGCACAGCGCCTGCGCGTGAGCCGCCGGGGCAAAGGTGCTAGCGCGGCGTCCAAGTGAGTTTGTCGCCGCCCACCCAGCGGACCTGGTCGGGGTCGTCGAGGTCGTGGACGACGACCCCGAAGGCCGCCGCGGCCCGCAGCACGTCCGTCAACGTCTTCGCCTCGCCGATCACCTGACCGTCGATCTCCACGATCCGGAACGGCGGCGTGCCGGGCTGTACCCCGAGCACCATGACCCGGGGGTGGGAAATGTAGGGGCTCGCACTTTCGGTCATGTCTAGAGCGTAGAGCTGTTCCGGCCTCGGTGACCGGGCGTGGGCCGGGCGGGTGAGTCTCCGGCCGCCCCTGATCGTACGGCCGCCGTGCGGGTACCCGGGGGCTGGGCGACGCTGGAAGCGGAGGGCTGGAGGTGCCATGGATCCCGTCGAGGCCCTGGACCGGATCGCTTTCCTGCTGGAGCGCGACCGGGCCCCCACCTATCGCGTACGGGCGTTCCGTACGGCCTCGGCCGTGCTCGGCGCGCTCCCTGCGGACGAGGTGGCCGAACGGGCGACCGCCGGCTCTCTGGAGTCTCTGAAGGGCGTCGGGCCGAAGACCGCGCAGGTGGCGCGCGAGGCGCTGGCCGGGGAGGTGCCGGGCTATCTGCGCAAGCTGGAGCAGGGGGCCGAGGCCCCGCTCACCGACGATGGTGCGGGCGCGGAGCTGATGAAGCTGATCAGGGGTGACTGCCATGTGCACTCCGACTGGTCGGACGGCGGCAGCCCGATCGAGGAGATGGGCCGGACCGCCGCGCGCCTCGGCCACGAGTGGACGGTGCTCACCGACCACTCCCCCCGGCTGACCGTCGCCCGGGGTCTGTCCACGGAGCGGCTGCGGGAGCAGCTCGACGTGGTGGCCGCGCTGAACGAGACGTGGGCGCCGTTCCGGCTGCTCACCGGCATCGAGTGCGACATCCTCGACGACGGCTCGCTGGACCAGGAGCCCGAGCTGCTGGAACGGCTCGACGTGGTGGTGGTGTCCGTGCACTCCAAGCTGCGGATGGACGCGCGCGCGATGACCCGGCGCATGGTCGCCGCCGTCCGCGACCCGCACTCCGATGTGCTGGGGCACTGCACGGGGCGGCTGGTCACGGGGCGGGGGCGGCCCGAGTCGGAGTTCGACGCGGAGGCGGTGTTCTCGGCGTGTGCGGAGACGGGGACGGCCGTGGAGATCAACTCCCGGCCGGAGCGGCTGGATCCGCCCCGGCGGCTGGTGCGGGCCGCTGTGGAGGCGGGGGTGCTGTTCTCGATCGATACGGACGCGCATGCGCCGGGGCAGCTGACGTGGCAGGTGCATGGGTGCGCTCGGGCGGAGGAGTGTGGGGTGCCGACGGACCGGGTGGTGACCACGTGGGGGGCGGAGGAGGTGTTGGGGTGGGCTCGGGATCGGGAGGTTCCGGAGGGGGTTTTGAGTGCCTAGGGGCTCGGCGGGCTCGGTCCGGTCCGGTCCGGTGGGCTCGGTCGGTCAGGTCCGGTGGGTTCGGCGAGTGCGGGTCCGTCGTGGCTTGTCGCGCGGTTCCCCGCGCCCCTGTCGGGGCGCCGGCCCTCTTCGGCAGCAGAAAGTGAACGTCTCGTCCGGAAGGTAGGTGCCGCATGGGCAGGGCTGCTGTTTTTGATGTCGACGGGACCCTTGTGGATACCAATCATCTGCATGTCGTCGCCTGGTGGGAGGCGTTTCGGCAGGGTGGGCATCACGTCGCCATGCACGACGTGCACCGGGCGGTGGGGCTGCCGTCCGGTGATCTGGTCACGCATCTGCTGGGTGAGGAGCGGGACCCGGCGGAGAAGGACGCGCTGAGTGCCGCGCACAAGGCGTTGTACGGGACGTACTTCGAGCGGCTGCCCGCGTTGCCGGACGCCGGGCGGCTGTTGCGGCGGCTCGACGGGCAGGGCTGGAGCGTGGTGCTGGCGACCTCGGCGAGCGGGACGGAGCTGGCCGCGTTGCGGCGGGCGATCGGGGCCGACGACGCCATCCTGGCGACGGCGACCGCCGATGACGTGGCCGAGGGGAAGCCTGCGCCCGATCCGGTCGAGCAGGCCCTGGCGGTGGCCGGGGCGGAGGCCGAACGGTCGGTGTTCGTCGGGGACACGGTCTGGGACATGCGGGCCGGCGCACGAGCGGGGGTGCGCTGTGTGGCGGTGCTCTGCGGCGGCATCCCACGGCTTGAGCTGGAGGCAGCCGGCGCGGAGGCGGTGTTCCGCGATCCGGCCCATGTGCTGGCCGCACTGGAGCAGAGTCCGCTCGGCCGGGAGGAATGACCTGGTGAAAGCCACTGTGGGCGACCTCGCGCGACGTGATGCAGATCACCGGCAATGTCCGGATACGGATGGAACACCCGCTGATACTTTCCCGTTGAACCAGCCGTGGGTGTGGATGGGACAGTGTCCCCGGGCCTCACCTTTTGCCCACAGGGACGATCGTTCGGCTGAAGCCCTGTGGAGCCTTTCGCCGAGAGGCGACCGCCATCCGCACCCACACACAGACCGCCCCGACCGCGATTCCCCCGTCCCGGTCGGGGCTTCCCTCTTTCTCCCGCACACGCTCGCCCGGTTCGGAAGCGCTCAGGCACCGCGGAAAACGCTCAGGCGCCGAGTTCCCGAGGCCCGTACAGCGCCGCCGCCGCTCCCGTCAGCAGGGCCCAGTAACGGTCGCCGTACGACCAGTGCCACCACTCGGTTGGGTAGTTGACCAGGCCGGCCGCGGTGAGGGCGGATCCGAGCGTCTCCCGGTGGGTGCGGGCCTCGGCGGGGATGCCGTCCGCCCCCGTGTAGCAGGCTCCGGCGCTCTCCTCGGGGTCGGCGTTGAGCCGCGTGCCGAAGTCCAGCTCACGGCCGTCGGAGTCGACGAGGGTCAGATCCACGGCCGCGCCCGCGGAGTGCGGGGCTATCTCGGGCGGCGAGACATAGCGGCTGGCCGCCGCGCGGATGCGGTCGGCGGGCCAGTCGGGATGCAGGGCGCGCTGCTCGGCGGCGTACTCCTCGAAGTACTCGCGCTGCAGGGACGGCGGCCGGTAGCCCTCGACGAAGAGCAGGCGCAGCCCGTCCGGCAGCAGTGACTGGGCCTCGACCAGCCGGTCGAGCACGCCCGCGCGCAGGTGGGCGTAGGCGCCCGTGGCGTCGGCCTTGCGCTCGTCGACCAGCAGGGGGCCGGCGCGGCGTACGTCGACGAGCGGCTCGTCACAGTCGTGGACGGGTACGGCCGCCACCTTCGGGTCGGACATCAGGATGATCTCGGTCATGGGGTGATGGTCTCGTGGGGCCGCCCGGTTCCCGCGACAACCGGCCAGGGCGGTGGCCGGGCCGGGCCCCGGCGAGTGTGTCCGGATGCGATCGCGTACATCCGGGGGGACCGGGTACTCGTGGGCGGCCGTGAAGGTGCGAAGCGCGCGAGAGGAGTCAGCGGTGAACGGAGAATCCGGCGGCAGGATCGTGGTCACTGGCGCCACCGGCAACGTGGGAACGAGTCTGGTGCGTCTGCTCTCGGAGGACACGCGGGTCGGCGAGATACGGGGACTGGCCCGGCGGGTCCCCGAGTGGGCGCCCGCGAAGACGGACTGGTCGGCCGTGGACCTGGCATCCGAGCAGGCCGATCTGGTCAAGGAGTTCGAGGGCGCCGACGCGGTCGTCCATCTCGCCTGGGCGTTCCAGCCGACGCACGACCCGGCCTCGACCTGGCGGACCAATGTGCTGGGCAGCATCCGGGTGTTCGAGGCGGTGGCGGCGGCCAAGGTCCCGACGCTGGTGCACGCCTCGTCGGTCGGCGCCTACTCACCGGGGCCGAAGGACCACGCGGTCGACGAGTCGTGGCCCACGCACGGGTGGCCGGACGCCGCGTACTGCCGGGAGAAGGCCTATCTGGAGCGTGCCCTGGACTCCTTCGAGCACGAGCATCCCGGGGTGCGGGTGGTGCGGATGCGGCCCGCGTTCCTGTTCAAGCGGGAGTCGGCGAGCGAGCAGCGCCGCATCTTCGGCGGGCGTTTCCTGCCGGGGCCGCTGGCGCGGCCGGAGCTGCTGCCGTTCCTGCCCGACATCCCCGGGCTGAGGGTGCAGACACTGCACACCGACGACGCCGCTCAGGCGTACCGGCTGGCGCTGCACACCGGCGTCCACGGTGCCTTCAACCTCGCGGCGGAGTCGCCCGTGGACGCCGCGCTGCTCAGCGAGGTGCTGGGTTCCCGTCCGATGAGGCTGCCCCGGGTCGCGGCCCGCTCGGCGGTCGCCGCCGCGTGGAACCTACGGCTGCTGCCCGCCTCACCGCACCTTTTCGACGCCGTCCTGCGGCTGCCGCTGATGGACTCCTCGAAGGCCCGCGACGAGCTGGGCTGGCAACCGCAGCGTACGGCGGTGGAGGTGCTGGAGGAGTTCCTGGAGGGGCTGCGGCACGGGGCCGGTGAGCGGACCGAGCCGCTCCGGGGGCGAAAGGTGGGCTGAGGCCGAGTACGCCGGTCTCGTCGTACGACCAGACCGGCGTGGGCCGGCGTACTCGCACGTGACGGCGCCTCCCCGGATCCCACCGGGGAGGCGCCGAGTCTGTGGGTAGCCAGGGACGCTTCGGAACGAAGGACGGGCGGTCAGCCGGACGGCTCGTCGGGTACCGGCTGCTCGGGGTCGACGCCACCCGACCGCGTCGCGCCCTGCCGGCCGGTACCGGCCTCGTCCGTGTCGGGCACGTCGGTGGCCTCGCCGGCCGCCCCCTCGTCCTGCTCGTCCTCGGTGGCACGCGTCGGGGCCACCTCCCACGGGTCCTCGCCCTCGTTCGCCTGCTGATCGGGCAGGTCCCTCGGGACGGGATCCCCGTGCTCGCCGGGACCCTCCGGCCGGTGATCGGTCACGGCGTGCTCCTTCCTGTCGTGCACCGGACGCGGGTACCTCGGCCTGATCGACTCAAACCAGGTGCGTCAGGCAAGGTCGCGCAGCTCATCCAGCGCCGCCGTCAGCTGCGGCGCCACCGCCTCCCGCCGCCACGCGACCTGCTCGTCGTCCAGGGCGCGCGGCACCGCCTCCACCAGCATGATCAAGTAGAGGTAGCTGCGGTAGAGGGCATACCGTCGGCGCACCGACGGCGTGAACTCGACGGCTCCGCCCGCCTCCTGATAACCCGCCAGGAAGTCGGCGTCCTGCCGGATGTCTCCGAGCAGCGACAGCGAGACGAAGTCCGCGACCGGGTCGCCCCAGAACATGCGCTCGCCGTCGATCAGGCCGCCGACGCGCGGTGACTTTCCGCGCTCGACGAGGATGTTGCCCTGCCACAGGTCGAAGTGGACCAGACGCGGCACGGTCACCTCGTCGAGGGCGTCGTACGCGGCCTCCGCCGTGCGGGCCACCTCGTCCACGGGAAGGGGCAGCCAGGCCCGGAAGTGGCGGGCGTCGGCGAGTATGGCGTCGTAGAGGGCGGCGAAGGCGGTGCGCCAGTCGGTGGTGAGGGGGCCGAACGCGCCGGACGGGTAGCCGAAGCCGAGGCCGGTCACCTCGTGGAGGCGGGCCACCAGACCGCCCAACTCCCGCCGCAGCAGAGCCTTTTGACCATGCTCAAGACCGTCCCATCCACCACCCGGGCAGTGGGTGAGCAGGAGGTGGCGGCCGGTCGGGGCGGTCTCGTCGAGGGCGGCTCCGGCCACCCGGGGCGCGGGGACGCCGACGGTCTCGGCGGCCCGGCAGAACTCGGCCTCCGCGCCGAGGAGTTCGCTCTCGTAGGCCAGGCGGGGGGTGGTTGACGGCGGGGGGATCTTGAGGATCAGCCGGGTTCCGTCGGTGAGGCGCAGCTCCTCGACGGTGTTGTACGTGCCGCCGCTCAGCGGCAGCCGCTCGGCGAGGCTTTCCGGCGGCAGCCCCGCCGCCGCCAGGACGAGCCGTGCCCGCTCCCCGTCGTCCACTCCGGTCCCCCTCGTCGCGTCGTCCGCAGCCGTGCGGGCCCCACTCTGCCAGGTGGGCCCGCACGGCTGAACCCCTGTTCACGAACGGCCCGACCGTCGACGGCGCCAACCACCACCCCTCCGCCTCTCCGCCCGCTGGACCGCCACCGGCCGCACCGAACCGGTGGCCCGGGCATACACGTCGGGCGTGCGCACGCCCGGCGTGTGGCCACCGACGAGCACCTGGGCGGAGCAGGAGCGGAGTAGCCCTCGCACGAAAATCCATTGGCCTCCCCCAATGGCCCGAGTAACTTAGGCGAAAACCTAGGGCCCCTAGGTTTTGTTGTTCGATCGCCACTTTCTGGAGGAACCACCATGAAGCCGCTCACCGAGCAGGACATCCGCGGCTCGTTCGTCAACTGCTCCAAGGGCGAGGCGAAGCGGATCTCCCTGCCTCGCGATCTGGAGGAACGACCCTGGGACGATCTGGACTTCCTCGGCTGGCGGGACCCGGGCGCGCCCGACCGCAGCTACCTCGTGACCGAGCGGGCCGGTCGGCCGTTCGGTGTCACCCTGCGCTTTCCCTCCGCACAGCGCGGCTTTCTCCATCGGAGCATGTGCTCGTTGTGTCTGACGACCCACCGGGGCGGCGGAGTCTCGTTGATGACGGCCCGGAAGGCGGGCGCGGCCGGACGCGAGGGAAACTCCGTGGGCCTGTACATGTGCGCCGACCTGGCCTGTTCGCTGTATGTGCGGGGCAGGAAGGCGCTCGACACGGGGAGCCGGTTCGAGGAGAGCCTCACGCCGGAGGAGCAGATCGCCCGGACGGTGGGCAATCTCTCCGCGTTCCTCGAGAAGCTGTACGACTGAGCACACCCCTTCTCCCGCGGAGAGGAGGGTGCCCCCGCCTCCGGCGTACTGTCCTCGATCAGGAGTTCGGTGGAGCGGCGGAACGGGAACAGCGCAAGGATGCGAGACGTACGTGGTGTGTGGGGCCTGATCGGCGAGCGGGTCGCGAAATGGCGGCAGGACCCGGTGATCGTGCAGTCGGTGCGGTCGGCGGCGGCGGCCACCGTGGCCTATGTGGTGGCGCTGCAGGTCAGTTCGGAGGCGGCGCCCCTGACGGCTCCGCTCACCGCGCTCCTCGTCGTGCAGGTGACCCTCTACGCCACGCTCACCACGGGTATCCGGCGGGTGAACTCGGTGGTCGCCGGCGTCGTCATCGCCATCGGGTTCAGCGTCCTGGTGGGCCTCACCTGGTGGAGCCTCGCCCTGATCATCCTGGCCTCGCTCGCGGTGGGACATCTGGTGCGGGTCAGCGAGTTCGTGCCCGAGGTGGCGATCAGCGCGATGCTGGTGCTCGGGGTGACCAGGGTCGGCGACACGGCGTGGGCGCGGGTCCTGGAAACGCTGATCGGCGCGGTCGTCGGGCTCGCCTTCAACCTCCTGCTCGCTCCCCCGGTGTGGGTGGAGGCGGCCGGCGAGTCCATCGAGGACCTGGCCCGGCGGATGCGGCGGCTGATGATCCGCGTCGGCGAGGAGGCCGCGGGCCGCACCCCGGCGGAGGCCGCGGCGGCCCGGCTGCACGAGGCCAGGAAACTCGACTTCGACATCGTCGAGGTGGACGCGGCCCTCCAGCAGGCCGAGGACAGCCTGAAGCTCAATCCGCGCGTACGGGAGGGTCTGCTGCACCGGGTCGTGCTGCGCACCGGGCTGGACACGCTGGAGATCTGCACGGTGGTCCTGCGGGTGCTGGCCCGTACCCTGACCGACCTCGCCAAGGAGCGGGAGCCGAGTCCACTGTTCTCCTCCCAGGTGGGGGCGGCCGTCGAGCGGTTGCTCGCCGAGATCGGCGACGCGGTGGTCAGCTTCGCGGTGCTGGTCACGACCGATGTCAGCCGTAGCGCCGAGTCCGCGGAGGGCCGGCTCACCGCCGAGCTGTCGGCGGCCACCGCGACCCGCGACAAGCTGGCCCAGCTGCTCCTCGAGGACGTCCAGCGGGACGCCGGCCAATGGCATCTGCACGGTGCCGTGCTGACGGAGGTCAATCGCATACTGGACGAGCTGGACACCGAGCACCGCTCCCAGCGGCTCCTGGAGGAACTGGACCGCTGCACCCGCGAACAGCGCGAGCGCTCCCCCCGGCTCACGCGCCTGCGCGACCGCGTGCGCGTCCCGCGCCTCCTCCAGCGGAACCGGTCCGGCCCCGCCGGACGTACTAAGTGACGCCGAATCGAGTTACGCCGTAGCAAGTGACGAGGCACCACACGAGATCGAGGGGGCGTACGGAATGACCGAAGGCGCCGTGCGGATCGACGGGACCACTCTGCGTCTGCCGGGGGGTGTGCAGGTGCGCTTCAAGCGCACCCTGCGCCTGCCGGAGACGGGCACGCACCAACTCCCGCCCGGCCTGGGCGACTTCCCGATCCGGCGGGTGGAGGACCACCCACGGACCGCTCCGGAGGAGATGCGGGCGCGCGGCGGTGTGATGCTCCCCGTGTATCTGCGCGAGGCGATGTGGCTGCACTTCGGCGGTTCCACGGAACCGGCCGCGCTCCAGGTCGGCGTCGGCAAGGTGTGCGCGGTGTCGGGCAAGCCGTGGAGCGGCACGCTCGCACGCGATCCACAGAACTACGTGGTGCTGCCGCGGCAGCCGTGGCTCGACGGCATCAACTCCGGCAAGGGCACGGTCAGGCAGTTCGTGGCCGTCCCGCTCGGGCTCGGCGCCACGGTCGAGGGCCAGGTCACCGGCGAGGAGGTGTTCGGCGGGGTCCAGCTGCAGTCGTTCCCGCTGAACGACGAGCAGCTCGCCCTGTGGCGGGAGGAGGAGCGGCTGCGCGCCGAGCGGGAGCGAGGCCTGCGACAACTCGGTGCCTACGACGTCTTCGGCGGCACGGGCCCGGTCCCGATGCCGCCGCCGGGTGCCGCACCTGTGCCGCCCCGGTCCAGCGGGTTCATGGCGGCTCCCGGCGCGGCCCCGAGGCCCGGCGCTCCCGCCGCCCCGCCCCGGGCGCCTGCCGCGATGGGCCTCGGTGTCGGCGGCTCGATGCGCCAGGAGGTCTACCAGGACACCCGGCCGCGCGGCAGCTGGGCCGGGACACCGGCCGGGCGGGTCTTCGTGCACCTGGTCACGCCGCCCGAGTGGCACCGGATCACCGGGGAGGCCCCGCCGCCGTCACCCGTGGACCGTGCGGCCTACACACGGGCCGGGCTCCCCTGGTTCGACTACTACGACCAGGACGGCCACGACCTCGACCCGGCCGACGCCCTCGGCACGGTGAAGCCCGTCGGCGGCTGGCTCGGGGACGACCTCGACCCGTGGCAGGCACCTGCCCCCGGCCAGGTCAAGCCGCTCGGTGACGCACCGGGCAAGCCGATCCAGGACGGCGACTGGTAGCCGGTCCCGACAGCCGACGCGATGGCGGGCGTCGCATGGCGCGCGACGCCCGCCGTCGCCTTTGCGCGGAGGCGCTCGTACCCGTCAAGGTGGTGACGGCCGAGACGAGCGACACCCGAGGTGCACGAATGACGAGTGAGGCGGCAGGGGACCGAGGCGGCTGGAGCAGGCGCCACGTCCTGGGGCTGTTGGCGGGAGCGGCCGTACCGGCCACCCTGGCCGGCTGCGCGGGCTCCGACGGGACGGCCGGCCCCACGTCGTCCTCCCCCGCGCGGAACGCTCCGACGGCTCCCTCGCCGGAGGCGGAGGCCGGGGCGGGAACCGCGTCCGCGACCGCCACGCCCTCCCCCGCGCCCACCCGGACCGGCCCCCGGCCGCTGTACATCGGTACGTACACCTCGGTCGAGGGCGGCGGCACCGGCATCGGCGTGGCGACGTACGACACCCGCAGCGGCCGGGTCACGGGCAAGGGGACGATCACCGGTGTCCCCGACCCTTCGTACCTCGCCGTTCACCCGGACGGCCGGACGCTGTACGCCGTGAACGAGCGCACGGAGGGCGGGGTGACCGCCGTGCGCCTGTCCGACCGCAAGGTCCTCGGCACCCGCAGCAGCGGCGGCGAGGCGCCGTGCCAGCTGTCGGTGCACCCGAGCGGGCGGTGGCTGCTGAGCGCGAACTACGGCTCGGGCAGTGTCGCCGTGCACCCGGTCGAGGACTCGGGGGCGCTGGGCGAGCGCACGGATCTGGTCGTGCACAGCAGTCCGGCGCCGGGCCCGGGGCAGGACGGGCCGCACGCGCACCAGGTCATCACGAGCCCGGACGGCGGGCACGTCCTGGCCGTCGATCTGGGCACCGACACGGTCTACACCTACCGCCTGAACGAGTCCCGGGGAACGCTCACCGAGGTCTCCCGGGCGCGCACCCGGTCGGGTGCGGGGCCGCGGCACCTCACCTTCCATCCCGACGGCCGGTACGCCTATCTCGCCAACGAGGTCGACAACACGGTCGTGGTCTGCGCCTACGACCCCGGCAGCGGCCGGCTCACCCCCGGTGACCCGCAGTCGACGGGCACGGGTTCGGGCACGAACTACCCGGCGCAGCTGGTCGTGACGCCGGACGGCTCGCACGCGTATCTCGCCAACCGGGGGCACGACAGCCTGACGCGCTACGCGGTCGAGGCGGACGGCGCACGGCTGAAGCTCCTCGACAGCGTGCCGGTCGGCGGGGACTTCCCGCGCCAGATCGCCCTCTCGCCGGACGGCGGCCTGCTGTTCGCCGCGCTGCAGCGGTCGAGCGCGGTCAGTGTCTTCCGGGTCGACCCCGGAACCGGTGAACTGCGGCGCGCGGGCGAGCCGTTCGCGTCACCCGTCGCCGTCTGTGCGCTGCCGCTGTAGGGCACGCGGGCAGGACGCGGCGCTCGCCCGGGAGAGCAGGATGTGCATCCGCTCGGTGAGCTGCGCCATGTCGTCGGCGGGCTCGTGGAACGTCAGGCGTACGTCGCCGTTGCCGCGGACCCGCTCGATGCGCAGGGTCAGGCCGTGCCGGTCGACGGCGAGCGGCTGGACGCGTACGGCGCCGTGCAGGCTGTCGTGCGGGACGAGCCGGGTGAGGCGCTCGACGGCGTCGGGGTGCGCGTCGGCGAGATGGGTCAGCAGCCGGGACTCGGCCATGGCCAGCGGATCCGGCTGGGCGGCGGCGAACTCGTCGAGGTCGACCACGACCGCGCCGGACGGCTCGCGCAGCACGATGCGGGTGGGCCGGAACACCAGGTCGCCGTCCTTGGGCGCGAACCAGCCGGCGATCCACAGCCGGGTCCGGATACGGTCGCGCACGGGGACGGGTGCCACGTCGGCGAACTCCAGCACGGCCGACGGCTCGCCGCGCGGCGCGCAGATCGCGGCGGCGACGAGCGTACTGTCCTCGGGGACGCACAGGATCACCCGGCCGTCCTCGGTGACGGTGTGCGCGCCGACGAACTCCTCACGGCCGCCCTCGGCGGTCACCGCGCAGGACCACGCCGCCGCGAGCACAGAGCGGGCACGCTCCGCCGCGGCGGGCGCGGCCGTCCAGATGTGACGGTCACCCATCCCAAACCTCCATTAGGTAAGCCTTGCCTAACCTATCGAAGATCAGGGCGTACGCCAACCACCGTGGGCCGATCCATGGACTTTCCGTTCGCCGCGGCGAACGGACTCACGCGGCGATGACCCCGAAAAGCGCCCGCGCGCACAGGTCCCGCACCTGCTCGCGGGACAGCTCCGAACCCCTCAGCCACTCCAGACAGACCGCCGTCGTGAACGACAGCCACCCGCGCACGGCGAGCCGCATCTCCGGACGCCCGTCGAGCACCGCCCCGAACTCGGCGTCCGACGCCAGCGCCGCCAGGATCTGCGCCTCCTGCACGGCCAGCGCCCGCTGATAGACCTTGCGCACGGCCTGGTCGCCGGTGGCGTCGGCACGGTGGAAGGCGCGGAAGCCGTGGGCGTGCTCCTCGACGTACGCGAGGAAGGCGTCGAGCCCGTTGGCGAGCCGCTCGCGCGCCGACCGGCCCGGGGCGGGCGTCATGATCCGCAGCATCCGCTCGCTCTCACGCTCCACGACGGCCGCGAAGAAGACCCGCTTGTTCGGGAAGTAGTGGTACAGCAGCCCGCGGGAGACGCCGGCGATCTCGGCCACCTGCTCGATCCACACGTCGTCGTACGGGCTCTCCGCGAAGAGCCGCGCCCCGACCGCGAGGAGTTGCTCCCGCCGCTCCTCGGTGCCGAGCCGGCGACGCGGGCGCTCTCCCTGCCTGGCTGCCATACCGTCACCTTACTTGACGTGGGTTCAACAACAGGACGAGACTGATCCCGCTATTGAACCCGAGTACAACAGCTGCGACGGCTCCGGCACGGCGTACGCGCGAGGGAGATGTGGTCATGACGGCGACGACGGGGACCACGACTGTCAGAGGTTTCCGCAGCGCGGAGCTGGGCTGGCCGGAACTGAGCCGCATACCGCACCCGCCGTACCGGCTCCCCCTCATCGGCGACGCGCTCGGCACGAACGTGCGTACGCCGGTCCAGGAGTCCGTACGCCTCGGGCGGCGGCTCGGGCCGATCTTCCGGCGGAAGGCGTTCGGCAAGGAGATCGTGTTCGTCGGGGGCGCGGGGCTCGCGGCCGAGATGGCGGACGAGGCGCGGTTCGCCAAGCATGTGGGCGTGGGGGTCGCCAATCTGCGGCCGGTGGCCGGGGACGGGCTCTTCACGGCGTACAACCACGAGCCGAACTGGCAGCTCGCACACGATGTCCTCGCTCCGGGCTTCAGCCGGGAGGCCATGGCCGGCTACCACCCGATGATGCTCGACGTCGCCGAGCGGCTGATGGAGCACTGGGACCGGGCGGGCACGGCGGGCGACACCGTGGACGTACCCGGCGACATGACCAAGCTGACGCTGGAGACGATCGCCCGCACCGGCTTCGGCCACGACTTCGGCTCCTTCGAGCGCACCCGCCCGCACCCCTTCGTCGCCGCCATGGTCGGCACCCTGACGTACGCACAGCGCCGCAACGTCGTCCCCGACCCGCTGGTCCCGCTGCTGCTGCGGAGCGCCGCCCGGCAGAACCGGGCGGACATGGCGTACCTGAACGAGACGGTCGACGCGGTGGTGCGGGCGCGGCGGTCTTCCGGTGGCAAGGGCACCGGTGGCGGTGGTGGCGGTCGGGGTGCCGGTGGCGGTGACCTGCTCGACCGGATGCTGGAGACCGCGCATCCGGAGAGCGGGGAGCGGCTGTCCGCCGAGAACGTCCGTCGGCAGGTCATCACCTTCCTGGTCGCCGGGCACGAGACCACCTCGGGCGCCCTCTCGTTCGCCCTGCACTACCTCGCCCGGTATCCGGACCTGGCCGCCCGTGCCCGCGCCGAGGTGGAGCAGGTGTGGGGCGACACCGTGCGGCCCGGCTACGAGCAGGTGGCCAAGCTGCGGTATGTGCGCAGGGTGCTGGACGAGGCGTTGCGGCTGTGGCCGACGGCGCCGGCCTTCTCGCGGGAGGCCCGCGAGGACACCGTGCTGGGCGGGGTCCATCCGATGCGACGGGGCGCCTGGGCGCTGGTGCTGACGGCGATGCTGCACCGGGACCCGGAGGTGTGGGGCGCGGACGCCGAGCGGTTCGACCCGGACCGGTTCGACGCGGCGGCCGTACGCGGTCGGGCCCCGCACACGTTCAAGCCGTTCGGCACGGGTGCGCGGGCCTGCATCGGCCGTCAGTTCGCGCTCCACGAGGCCACGCTGGTGCTGGGGCTGCTGCTGCGCCGGTACGAGCTGAGGCCGGAGCCGGACTATCGGCTGCGGGTGGCGGAGCGGCTGACCCTGATGCCGGACGGGCTGCGGCTCAACGTGGAGCGGCGGGTGGGTGCGGCGCCGGACACCCCGCAGGAACCGCCGCCGCCCTCGTCGTCGGCGCCGCCGTCGCCTTCGTCGTCGCCTTCATCGCCGTCGTCGCCGTCACGCTGTCCAGTGACCGGGGCGGGTGACTGACGTCGGCAGCCGTGTGCCGGTGCTGCCGCGTGCCGCGTTGAGCTGGGGCTGGGTCAGGAAGAAGGCGCCGGTCAGGTCCGCGTCGGTGAGGTCGGTGTCACGGAGGTCGGCACCGATCAGGTCGGCGCCGCGCAGGTCGGCTCCGGTCAGGTCGGCGGCGATGAGGTAGGCGCCCCGGAGGTTGGCCTTTCTGAGATCGGCACCCTTGAGGCGGGCACCCATGAGGTCGGCGCCGCGCCGGTTCCGCTTGCGCCCGGCGCCCGCTCGCATGAGGTCACTGACCCGCAGCAACAGCTCGTTGACGCGCTGCCGGTGCGCGGCGACGTCCAGCTCCCCCAGCTCCTCGGCCGTCCCCCCGGTCAGCCGCTCGGTCTCGTCCAGTGCCCGACGGAGATCGGCGTGCACCGGGCCGGCGGCGGGGAGGGTCAGCGCCTCGGTCAAGTACCACAGCAGTTCGTGGAGTTGGCGTACGACCGGGAAGACGTCGAACATGCGCCGGGCGTGCTCGCGGCCGCCCGTACGCCAGTTCTCGCCCCCGAAGGTGACCTGGGAGACCTTCTGCCCCGCGCCGAAGCAGTCGTAGACCGTGCAGCCGTTGAAGCCCTCGTCCCTGAGCCGGGTGTGGATACCGCACCGGAAGTCGTCCCGGAGGTTGCCACACGCCTTGCCCGCGGCCTTGTCGACGGCGAAGTCGGCCGAGGCTGCGAAGGGCAGGGCGACGCAGCACAGACCGAAGCAGCTGCCGCAGTCCGCGCGCAGATCGCGCAGGTCATGCGGGTCGAAAGCCTCACCGGATCCTTGTTCCATACGGTTCACCCTAACGAGAACTCACCGATGAATTCGCGGCTGCCGAGGGGCCTCATGATCGTCTTCGACTGACATCGGCGAACTCCTGCCGGACGTCGGCGTCCCGCCCCAGATCCAGCCGCCAGTCGTTCGACACGCTCCAGTGGCCCTTCGGGTACTCCGCGGAGACCTCACCGAGCAACGTGAATCCCGCCCTGCGACACACCGCGTTCGACGCGGCGTTCTCCACACGGGGCAGCGCGTGCAGATGGCGGTGGGTGTTCGCGTCCCGCGCCACCCCGACGACCTCCCGGGCGGCCAGTACGGCCAGCCCCCTGCGCTGGAACTCGGGCAGCACACCCCATCCGGTCTCCCACACCGTCTCGCCCTGCCGGTCATGCTCCCAGTAGCCGATCGAGCCGACGGTCTCGCCGGTGCCGGCCAACACGACCCGGTACATCCGCCCGGCCGCCACGGCGAGATAGCGGCGGTGCCGGGCGGCGAGCTGTTCCTCGGTCTCCGGCCCACCCAAGTGCTCGGTCATCCCAGGCGTGTTGATGCGCCGGAGCAGCCAGAAGTCGTCCGGGGACCAGGGCTCCAACCGCACCCCGCCCGGCTCGCCCGTCACCGGGGAAACACCTCGAAGGCCACGGCCGGCCTGCCGCCGAACCGCTCCCCCATGGTCCGCGCGTACCCCGTGAGGAAGTCGCGGACATACGTCTCGGGGTCCTCCTTCGTCAGCACTTCGATGTAGCTGCGGTGTTCCAGGAGGGAGGCGACCGCACGGTCGAGGCCGGGGGTGGCGTCGACGGCGTGGGTGGGGTGGGAGGAACTGGCGACGGCGACCCAGCGGACGCCGTCCCAGGGTTCCAGGCCCTGTTCGACGAGTTCGGGGAAGATCCAGCGGTTCCCCGCGTCGCCTGCGGCGTCCAGGGTGGCGCGGCCCACCGCCACGTGGTCGGGGGTGTTCCAGGCGACCCCACTCCAGGTGTCGCGGTGGTTGAGGGTGATGACCAGTTCGGGGCGGTGGCGGCGGATGGCGGCCGCGATGTCCCTGCGCAGGGCGAGCCCGTACTCGATGACGCCGTCCTCGTGGTCGAGGAACTCGACCTCCGACACACCCACGACGGCCGCGCTCGCCCGCTGCTCCCTCTCACGTAACGGGCCGCACCGGGCGGGCTCCAGGGTGTCGATGCCGGCCTCGCCGCGCGTCGCCAGGACGTACGCGACCTCGCGGCCCTCGTCGGTCCACGCGGCGATCGCCGCCGAGCAGCCGTACTCGAGGTCGTCCGGGTGGGCCACGACGGCGAGGGCGCGCCGCCAGTCGTCGGGCATGGGCTTGAGCTGGTCCTTCTGAGGATCCGTCATGGGCGCACAGTAACCCGCGTCACCGACAGCCGGGCGGACTGGCACCGCCCGGCTCACCCGCCGTCGCTCACTCCTCGTCCCGGGTCAGCGCCAGCAGCCGGTCCAGCACCCGTGGTCCCCCGGCCCGTACGCCGTCGTGTTCGAACTCGTCCGTGACCCAGGTGCGCAGGCCCCGGATGGCGCGGGCGGTCCGCAGGGAGTGGGCCGTGTCGACGTACATGTCGTCGTGGTAGATCGCGGCGGCCACCGGGACCTCGTTGACGGCGAGTTGGTCCGGGTCGTACAGGTGCGGCCAGCCCCGCTCCTCGGCCAGGTCCCGCGCGGTCTCGCGCAGCGGGCGCAGGGCGGGGTCGTTGTCGAACATCCAGGGGTGCACGGACTCTCCCGTGAACAGCACCGGGCCGTCGCCGGTCAGCGCCTTGGCGGCGTCGAACTGCGGGAACTGGCGGCGCACCCGCTCCGCCGCCCAGCCCGTGTGGCCCGCGTCCTGCCCGTAGCAAGCCTCGTGGAGGAGTGCGTACAGCGGGTGGCCCGCGTACGACAGCAGGCCCTGGACCTCCTCCTGGAAGGAGTCGGCGAGGACGGGGCCCCGCGGGGCGCGGACGAAGGCGTCCTCCAGGAGGAAGTGCAGCCGGTGGCTGCCGTCGCCGCGGCCGAGGAGGATGCCGAGGGACTGGAACGCCTCGACGGTGAACCGGTATCCGTTCGGGAGGACGACGTCGTGCTGGAGCAGGTGCTCGGCGATCCGCCGGGCCCGCTCGACGTCCTGCGGATAGCGGGCGTAGTGCGCGGCGACCTTGCGTTCGACGCGCGGGTAGGCCGCCCGGTAGACGTCGTCGGCGTTCCCGTCGAGGGAGGGCAGTCCGCCGGTGATGAGGACGGTGCTCAGGCCCTCGGGCGCCTCGGACAGATAGGTGACCGCGCAGAAGCCGCCGAAGCTCTGGCCGAGGACGGCCCAGGGGGCGCCGCCGGTGACCTCGGGGCGGATGGCCTCGCAGTCCCGGACGATGGAGTCGGCGCGGAAGTGGGCGAGGTAGTGGGCCTGTTCGACGGGGCCGCCGCGCAGCGGGAGGGTCTGGCGGTTGGCGGGGGTCGAGGCACCTGTGCCGCGCTGGTCCAGGAGCAGGACCCGGTACTCCTCCAGGGCCCGGTCCAGCCACGCCTCGCGGCCGACGAAGCGGTTGGCCCCGAAGCCGGGGCCGCCCTGCAGATAGACCAGCCAGGGCAGTTCGGCGTCCGCCTTGTCGCTCGCGACGACCTCGCGCGCGTAGAGCTCGATCCGCTCCCCCGCCGGGTCGTCGTGATTGAGGGGGACGGTGAAGCGGCGGTCGGTGAGGACGACACCGGGCTGCCGGTAGCTGACGGACAACAGGGCTCCCTGAGCGGACGGATTCCAGGCCGTGGTCCAGTCCAACACAGATTCTTCGCCCGGCCGACCCCGTGGATCAAGAAATTCCCGCTGAACCGGGGATCAGCACCTCGGCCGCCGTCGGTGTGCGGCCGCTGAACCGGCGCTCAGCGCGCCGAGAGGCTGGAGCGCCGCACCACCAACTCCGGCTGGAGGACGACCCGCCGGTGCTCGTGCCGGAGGAGCGCGGTCTCGGCCTCGGTCTCCTCCAGGAGGAGTTCGGCGGCGAGGGCGCCCATGGTGACGGCGGGCTGCCGTACGGAGGTGAGGGGGACGGCGGCCGCGGCGGCGAACTCGATGTCGTCGTAGCCGACGATGGCGAGGTCCCCGGGGACGCTCACCCCGGCCGCGTACATGGCCTGGAGCACGCCGAGGGCGAGCAGGTCGTTGGCACAGAAGACGGCGGTGGGGCGGTCGACGAGGCCGAGGAGGCGGGCGCCCGCGTCCCGGCCGGCGGCCACGTCGAGGCGTTCGGTGGGCAACTCCCGCAGGGCGTCGGCGCCGAGTCCCGCCTCACGCAGGGCGTTCAGGGCGCCCGTACGGCGGTCGCGAACCTGGTTGAGGCCCGCCGGTCCGCTGACGTACGCGATGGAACGGTGGCCCGCGTCGACCAGGTGACGAACGGCGAGGGCGCCGCCCGCGACGTCGTCGACGGAGACCGAGCACTCGGTGGTGCCCTCGGCGACCCGGTCGACGAGGACGAAGGGGATGCCGTGGCGGCGGAACGCCGCGATGTTGCGTCCGGTCGCGTCGGCGGGGGTGAGCAGCACTCCGCGCACCCGCTGTTCGGCGAAGAGAGAGAGGTAGTCGGACTCCTCGCCCGCGCTCTGCGCGCTGTTGCAGACCATCACGCCGAGTCCGGCGTCGCGCGCGGCCCGCTCGGCACCACGCGCGACGTCGACGAAGAAGGGGTTGCCCATGTCGAGCACGAGCAGCCCCATGATCCGGCTCCGCCCGGCCCGCAGTTGGCGCGCCGACTCGCTGCGGACATAGCCGAGACGGTCGATCGCCGCCTGCACCCGGGCCCGGGTCCCGGAGGCCACCGAGTCGGGCCGGTTGATGACGTTGGAAACCGTGCCGACGGAGACTCCGGCGGCTGCGGCGACGTCCTTGATACCCACCGGCTGCGACATCGTACGGGGACCTCCAGGAAGGTATGGAGCGGCGGGCATACGTTCACACTACCGTCGGGGCCGCTACTTGAACGGCCCGGTCAGGCGGCAGAATCGTTGCCCTGGGTGCGGGAATCAGGCGGGCAGGGCGAAGTCGACGACACGGAGCGCCGACGGCGTCGTACCGCTGGACTTCACCTGGTACATCACGGACAGGACATTGTCCTGGGCGATGCGGCTCTCGTCGAACACGACCTCGCCGAAGGCGTTGAGGCCGCTGGCGTCGAACAGCACCTTCCAGTCGGTGTAGCCGGAGGAGGCCGACGCTCCCCATATCCGGCCGAAGGGCAGGATCGCGTACGCGTTGTTGTACTTGTCCAGCGCCAGCTTGGTGCGCTGGCTGGAGCCGAGCGCGACCGGGATCTCGGTCTTCTGCCAGGTGCCGGAGGAGTTCTTGCGGACGTGGAAGGCGCGGCCGTTCGCGGTGCGGTTGGTGACGTAGTTCGTCGTGCACTGGCCGAAGCGGCCCGGGACGTAGCTGATGATCGCGTGCGGCCGGCCGGCCGAGTCGGTGGCCTGGCTCTCCTGGTTCATCAGGGAGTGGTCCGGGTTCAGCGCGTCGATCACCAGTCCGCTGTCGGTGACGGAGACCTTGTCGGAACCGCCGGTGGTGCCGACGGCGGTGCCCGCGTTGTTGCGCCAGGTGCGGCCGAGGTCGTCCGAGTAGACATAGCCGGTGTCGTGGTTGGTGATGCCGCCGCCGTTGCACATCACGGCGCCGTTCTGCTCGCGCCAGGTGAAGAAGGAGTGCAGCCGGCCGTTCTTGTCGTAGTCGATGCCGTGCAGGTACATGTTGCGGACGGTGCTGGAGCCGTGCTCGCTGGTGTACGTGCCGGTGGAGCTGGTCCACTCGCCGAGGTTGGTCCACGAGGTGCCGTTGTACTCGGCGATGGCGTTGCGGCCGTTGCCGGAGATACCGACGCGGTAGCTCAGCTGGAGCTTGCCGTCGGGCATCGAGACGAACTGCGGGTACGTGAACTGCGAGGTGAGCGCCAGCCCGTCGAGGGTGGACTGCGGGGCGCCGAAGCGGCTCGTGGTCCAGCTCAGGCCCGCCGGGTTGTCCATGAGGCCGGCGACCGACTTGACGTAGGTGAAGCCGTCGCTGTGCGAGTCCATGTTGAGGTGGAGACGGCCGTCGACCTTGGAGACGCCCATGGAGATGACGTTGTGGGAGTCGTTGTAGCGCAGGGTGTGGCCGACCTGGACCGTGGACCAGGTGCTGGAGCCCAGGACGCGGCGGCCGACGACGGCGTTGCGGTCGGCGGTGTACCAGACGGCGTACTGGTAGCCCTTGTAGGTCAGCAGACCGTTCTTCTGGAACGAGTTGTTGTTGACCAGGCCGTCGTAGGACACGAAGAAGATGGCCTGGCTGTCGAGCAGCGTGTTGCCGGTCTGGCTGACGGACGGGCCGGGGTCGGCGGCACGGGCGGTGGCGGCGCCGAGGACGGGGCTCACCACGGCGCCGGCGAGTGCGGCGCCGAGCAGCGTACGTCTCTTCATCTCGGGGACTCCATTGTCGAGCGAAATGGGGAGGGGGAGGGTGTTGCGACCTGCGGGGGTCAGGCGAGGTGGAAGACCTCGGTGAGGGGCTTCATGGCCTCGTCGGGCCGGGCGCCGTCGAGGGACTCGAAGAACGGCGCCATCTCCTTCTGCCAGCGGGCGTTGACCTCGGCGGCCTCCATGCCGGCGAGTGCCGCCTGGAAGTCCTCGGTCTCCAGGTAGCCCACGAGGAGGCCGTCGTCGCGCAGGAAGAGGGAGTAGTTGTGCCAGCCGGTGGCCGAGAGAGCCTGAAGCATCTCCGGCCACACGGCTGCGTGCCGTTCGCGGTACTCGTCGATCCGGTCCTGACGGACCTTGAGGAGGAAGCAGACGCGCTGCATGAGATACCGCTCCTGGGGTGAGGGGGGTGGCTGTAACGCCGGTTCGGTGATCAGAAGTCGAACTTGTCGATGTTCGCCTTGTTGAACACGGTGGGCTTGCCGAGGCTGATCACGCCGTCCTTGCCGATGGTGTACTCGCCCATGGCACCGGCGGTGAAGGTCTCGCCCTCCTTGCCGGTGATCTGGCCGGAGGCCAGCGCCACCGCGGTACGGGCGGCCAGCTCACCGAGCTTCGCCGGGTCCCACAGCTCGAAGCCCTCGACGGTGCCGTCCTTGACGTACTTGCGCATGTCGTTGGGGGTGCCGAGGCCGGTCAGCTTGACCTTGCCCTTGTACTTGGAGCCCGACAGGTACTGGGCGGCGGCCTTGATGCCGACCGTGGTCGGGGAGATGATCCCCTTCAGCTTCGGGTACTCCTGGAGCAGGCCCTGGGTCTGCTGGAAGGACTTCTGGGCGTCGTCGTCACCGTAGGCGACCTTGACCAGCTTGATGTCCTTGTACTTGGGGTCCTCCAGCTCCTTCTTCATGAAGTCGATCCAGACGTTCTGGTTCGTCGCGGTCTGCGCGGCCGACAGGACGGCGATCTCGCCCTTGAAGCCGATCTGCTCGGCGAGCAGCTGGACCTCGGTGCGGCCGAGGTCCTCGGCGCTGGCCTGCGAGACGAAGGCGTTACGGCACTCCGGCTTGGTGTCGGAGTCGTAGGTGACGACCTTGATGTCGTTGCTCATGGCCTGCTTGAGCGCGGTGCACAGGGCGCCCGGGTCCTGCGCGGAGACGGCCATGGCGTCGACCTGCTGCTGGGTGAGCGTGTTGACGTAGTTCACCTGGCCGGAGGTGTCCGTGGCGCTGGACGGGCCGACCTCCTTGTAGCTGGAGCCGAGCTCCTTCAGGGCCGCCTCGCCGCCCTTGTCGGCGGAGGTGAAGTACGGGTTGTTGACCTGCTTGGGCAGGAAGCCGACGGTCAGGCCCTTCTTCAGCTCGGCGTTCGGGTCGGCCTTGCCGGTGGCCGCCGCGGTGGCGGTGTCGTCCTTGACGTCGGTCTTCGTGGTGCCGCCACAGGCGGTGGCGGCCAGAGCGAAGGAGGTGACGGCGGCGAGCGCCGCACAGGAACGACGGAGGGTTGCTCTGCGCATGACGAGGGTTCCTTTACGAGGAGGAGTGGTGTGACACGCCCGTTTTCTCGGGGGCGCGGGGAACTGCTTCTTGGGGGCGCGGGGGTACCGCGCGACCAGCCACGAACGACCGGCAGATTTCAGGTGACCGTCCTTCCAACGGTCTTTCCGACGGAGCCACCCGCGGATTTTCGGCCGGCCCGAGCGAGAGCGACCTGCCTCGCCACCCGGGGACCGAGCACGGACAGCACGAGCAGGACACCCGTGACGACGATCTGCGACTGCGCCGAGACGTCCTGCAGGCTCATCACGTTCTGCAGGGTGCCGAGCAGGAACACGCCGGCGATCGCGCCGCCGAGCGTCCCCTTGCCTCCGTCGAAGTCGATGCCACCGAGCAACACGGCGGCGATGACGGAGAGTTCGAGTCCGGTCGCGTTGTCGTAGCGGGCGCTGGCGTAGTGCAGCGCCCAGAAGATGCCGGTGAGGGAGGCCATGAGGCCGGTCACCGTGAAGAGGATCAGCTTCTGGCGCTTGACACGGATGCCGGTGAAGCGTGCGGCCTCCTCACTGGCGCCGATCGCGAACAGGGAACGCCCGAACGGGGTGGCGTGCAGGACGATCACGGCGATGACGAGCAGCACCAGGAAGGGGATGAGTGCCCGGGGAACGAAGCTGTCGCCGATCCGGCCGGCCGCGAAGTCGAGGTACTGCGTGGGGAAGTCGGTCACCGCGTCGGAGCCGAGCACGATCTGCGCGATGCCCCGGTAGGCGGCGAGCGTACCGATGGTGACGGCGAGGGAGGACAGGCCGAGCCGGGTGACCAGCAGGCCGTTGATCAGTCCGCAGACGACGCCGAGGAGGAGACAGATCGGGATGATCGCCTCGATGGTCAGGCCCTGGTTCCACAGGACGCCCATCACCGCGCCGGACAGGCCGGCGGTGGAGGCGACCGACAGATCGATCTCGCCGGAGACCACGAGGAGGGTCATCGGGAGGGCGACCAGCGCGATCGGCAGGGTGTTGCCGATGAGGAAGGACAGGTTGAGCGCGTTGCCGAAGCCGTCCACGGTGGAGAAGGACAGCAGGAGCACGACGATGAACGTGGCACCGACGGCCGAATCCCACCTTTTCAGGGCGGACCAGCGGCTCGCGCGCGACAGGGTGGAGTCAGCCATGGCGGGCGTTCCTCTTCTTCAGGGCTGCAGCCACCCGCAGCGCGACCACACGGTCCACCGCGATGGCGAGGATGAGCAGGATGCCGTTGATGGCCAGCACCCACACCGAGCTGACGCCGAGGGCGGGCAGCACGCTGTTGATGGAGGTCAGCAGGAGGGCGCCGAGCGCCGCGCCGTAGACACTGCCGGAGCCGCCGGTGAAGACGACGCCGCCGACCACGACGGCGCTGACGACGGTGAGTTCGTAGCCGTTGCCGGTGCTGGAGTCGACGTTGCCGAAGCGGGCCAGGTAGAGCGCTCCGGCGAGGCCGGCGAGGGCGCCGCAGAAGGTGTAGGCGACCAGGATCCGCTTGCGGACCGGGATGCCGGCGAGCCGGGCGGCCTCCGGGTTGGAGCCGAGGGCGTACAGCTCGCGGCCGCTGCCGAAGTGCTTCATGTAGTACGCCGTGGCCACCAGCACCACCACCGCGATCAGCGCCAGGTACGGCACCGCGGAGATACCGCCGGAGCCGAAGTCGATGAATCCGTCGGGCAGGGCGGACGCGGTGATCTGGCGGGAGCCGACCCAGATCGAGTCGATGCCCCGGATGATGTAGAGCGTGCCGAGGGTGACCACGAGGGCGGGCACCTGGCCGAGGCTGACGAGCAGACCGTTCAGCAGGCCGAAGCCGATGCCCAGCAGGACCGCCAGGAGCACGGCCACGACCGGGTTCCCGCCGCCCTGGAGATAGATGCCGGCGGCGAAGGCGCTGATGCCGAGGGTGGAGCCGACCGACAGGTCGACGTTCCGGGTGATGACGACCAGCGACTGGCCTACGGCGACCAGCACCAGGATGGTCGCGTTGAGCAGGAGGTCCTTGATGCCCTGCTCGGTGAGGAACTCGCTGTTGCCCAGCTGGGTGACGACGATCATCACCAGGAAGACGACCAGGATGGCGAGTTCACGCATCTTGAAGACGCGGTCCACGAGCCGGGTGCCGCTGGACTTGGGCACCTCGGCGACGGGGGTGTTCTGAGGGGTGGTCACCGTCATGCGGCGGCCCTCCCGGTGGCTGCGGCCATCACGGTTTCCTCGGTGGCTTCGGAGCGAGGGATCTCGGCGGTGAGCCGGCCCTCGTGCATCACGAGCACGCGGTCGGCCATACCGAGGATCTCGGGCAGATCGGAGGAGATCATCAGCACGGCCACCCCGTCGGCGGCGAGCTGACTGAGGAGGCGGTGCACCTCGGCCTTCGTACCGACGTCGATGCCCCGGGTGGGCTCGTCGACGATCAGCACCTTCGGCCCGGTGGCGAGCCACTTGGCGAGGACGACCTTCTGCTGGTTGCCGCCGGACAGCGTGTTGACGCTGTCGGCGATCCGGGCGTACTTCACCTGGAGCTTGACGGCCCAGTCGAGGGAGCGGCTGCGTTCGGCGCCGCGGTCGACGAGCCCGGCCTTCACGGCCGTACGGAGTCCGGTGAGCCCGATGTTCCGCTCGATGGACATGTCCATCACCAGGCCCTGGGCGCGGCGGTCCTCGGGGACCAGGGCGAGCCCGGCGGCCATCGCGAGGGACGGGGCGCCGTTGGTGAGCGCCTTGCCACCGAGGTCGACCTCGCCCGCGTCCCAGCGGTCGATGCCGAAGACGGCTCGCGCCACCTCCGTACGGCCGGCGCCGACGAGGCCGGCCAGGCCGACGATCTCGCCGCGGCGGACGTCGAAGGAGATGTCGGTGAAGACGCCCTCGCGGGTCAGCCGACGCACGCTCAGCGCGACTTCGCCCGGCTCGACCTCCTGCTTCGGGTACAGCTCCGCCAGGTCGCGGCCGACCATGCGGCGTACCAGGTCGTCCTCGGTCATGCCCTCGGTCGGTTCGCTGGAGATCCAGGCGCCGTCGCGCAGGGTGGTGACCCGCTGGCAGATCTGGAAGATCTCCTCCAGTCGGTGGGAGATGAAGAGGACGGCGGAGCCCTGCTCGCGCAGGGTGCGGACGACACCGAAGAGCCGGGCCACCTCGCTGCCGGTGAGGGCCGCCGTCGGCTCGTCCATGATCAGGACGCGGGCGTCGAAGGACAGCGCCTTGGCGATCTCGACGATCTGCTGGTCGGCGATGGACAGGCCGCGCGCCGGACGGTCGGGGTCGAGTTCGACGCCGAGCCGCTGCATCAGGGCGAGGGTGGCCACGTGGGTGGCCCTGTGGTCGATGCGGCCGAGTGCGCGCCGCGGCTGGCGGCCCATGAAGATGTTCTCGGCGATCGAAAGGTCGGGGAAGAGAGTGGGCTCCTGGTAGATCACGGCGATACCCGCGTCGCGGGCGTCGGCCGGGCCGTGGAAGACCGTGGGCTCGCCGTCGAGGAGCACCTGACCGGAGTCCGGTCGGTGCACCCCTGCGAGGCTCTTGATCAGGGTCGACTTGCCCGCGCCGTTCTCCCCGGCGATTGCGTGCACCTCGCCGGGGAACAGCTCGAAGGACACGTCCCGCAGGGCGCGGACGGCGCCGAAGGACTTGGAAATGCCCTTCAAGGCGAGAACGGGGGCCGGACCCGTGTCGGACCGGTGGGTCATGGGGGCTCCTCGACGACGGCCGGTGGCTAGCGGTGAAGCTGCCTCAGTGCGTCGTGAAAGGTTTCAACTGGGTTGCCGGGACGTTAGGCATCACACGCATGTCACGTCAATGGGGTTCGGTCGAAATTCTTTCGATAGAAGTGGTCACAACAGGGTCACGGCGAACGATATTCAGCCCAGGGGTTGACAGTCCGGCGAGCCGCTCATAGTTTCCGGTACTGAATCGTTTCAGACATCGAAGCCGGTAGGAGCCCTGACGTGACCGAGCTCGCCGCGGTGAAGGCCGCCCTCAAGACCCAGGCCATCGAGACGCCGTCGTGGGCGTACGGAAACTCCGGAACACGCTTCAAGGTGTTCGCCCAACAGGGTGTTCCGCGCGATCCCTGGGAGAAGCTGGACGACGCCGGGAAGGTCCACGAGTTCACCGGCGTGGCCCCGACCGTCGCGCTGCACATCCCCTGGGACAAGGTCGAGGACTATGCGGCCCTCGCCAAGCACGCGCAGGAGCGTGGCGTGAAGCTGGGCGCCATCAACTCCAACACCTTCCAGGACGACGACTACAAGCTGGGCAGCGTCTGCCACCCGGACGCGGCGATCCGCCGCAAGGCCGTCGATCATCTGCTGGAGTGCGTCGACATCATGGACGCGACCGGGTCCCAGGACCTGAAGCTGTGGTTCGCGGACGGTACGAACTATCCCGGCCAGGACGACATCCGTGAGCGGCAGGACCGGCTGGCCGAGGCGCTCGCCGAGGTCTACGCGCGGCTCGGGGACGAGCAGCGGATGCTGCTGGAGTACAAGTTCTTCGAGCCGGCGTTCTACGCGACCGACGTGCCGGACTGGGGCACCGCCTACGCCCACTGCCTGAAGCTCGGGCCGAAGGCGCAGGTCGTGGTCGACACCGGGCACCACGCGCCGGGGACCAACATCGAGTTCATCGTGGCGACGCTGCTGCGCGAGGGGAAGCTCGGCGCGTTCGACTTCAACTCCCGGTTCTACGCGGACGACGACCTGATGGTGGGCTCCGCCGACCCGTTCCAGCTGTTCCGGATCATGTACGAGGTCGTGCGGGGCGGCGGGTTCACTCCCGAGGTCGCGTTCATGCTCGACCAGTGCCACAACATCGAGGCGAAGATCCCGGCGATCATCCGGTCGGTGATGAACGTGCAGGAGGCCACGGCGAAGGCACTGCTGGTGGACACCGCCGCGTTGCGCTCCGCTCAGCAGGCCGGGGACGTGCTGGAGGCCAACGCCGTGCTGATGGACGCGTACAACACGGATGTGCGGCCGTTGCTGCGTGAGGTGCGCGAGGAGATGGGGCTGGATGCCGACCCCATGGGGGCGTACCGCCGGTCCGGGTGGGCGTCGAAGATCGTTGAGGAGCGGGTCGGTGGAGAGCAGGCCGGTTGGGGGGCGTGACCGCTGCGCCGGGCTGAAGCCGATTGCCGTATCTCGTCCGCCGGGTTCCGTCGGTCCCGCGCTGCGGGCCGGTTCGTGACCGGTCGCGCCCACGCGGCGGTAGCCGCATATCGACCACGGTCCCGCGCCCCTCTCTCTCGCACCCTCTAGTCACACGTCACCGTAAGGATTGATCTCGCATGGCAACCCATCCCGAAGCTGCCGCTCTTCTCGCCCGGTCCCGTCGGCTCGGTGCCGATCCGCGTAACACCAACTACGCCGGCGGCAACACGTCCGCCAAGGGGACCGACACCGATCCCGTCACCGGGGGTGATGTGGAGCTGATGTGGGTGAAGGGGTCCGGGGGCGACCTCGGGACGCTCACCGAGGCGGGGCTGGCCGTACTGCGGCTGGACCGGATGCGGGCGCTCGTCGACGTGTACCCGGGGGTGGAGCGCGAGGACGAGATGGTGGCCGCGTTCGACTACTGCCTGCACGGTAAGGGTGGGGCGGCGCCGTCCATCGACACCGCCATGCACGGGCTGGTGGACGCCGCCCACGTCGATCATCTGCACCCCGACTCCGGGATCGCGCTCGCCTGCGCGGCCGACGGGGAGAAGCTGACCGCCGAGTGTTTCGGGGACAGCGTGGTGTGGGTGCCGTGGCGGCGGCCCGGCTTCCAGCTCGGGCTGGACATCGCGGCGATCAAGCGGGAGAACCCGCAGGCCATCGGGTGTGTGCTGGGCGGACACGGGATCACCGCCTGGGGCGAGACCGCCGAGGAGTGCGAGAGGAACTCGCTGCACATCATCCGTACCGCCGAGCGGTTCCTCGTCGAGCGGGGGAAGGCCGAGCCGTTCGGGCCCGCCGTCGAGGGGTACGCGGCGCTCGCCGCCTCGGAGCGCCGGGAGCGGGCCGCCGCCCTGGCGCCGCACGTCCGGGCGATCGCCTCGCAGGACAGGCCGCAGGTCGGCCACTTCACCGACGCGGACGTCGTCCTCGACTTCCTGGCGAGCGCGGAGCACCCGCGCCTCGCCGCCCTGGGCACCTCGTGCCCCGACCACTTCCTGCGTACGAAGGTCCGGCCGCTCGTGCTGGACCTTCCGCCGGCCGCCGATCTCGACACGGCGATCGCACGGCTGAAGGAACTGCACGCCGAGTACCGGGACGAGTACGCCGCCTACTACCAGCGGCACGCCGAGCCCGACTC
Organism: Streptomyces sp. NBC_01314; assembly: GCF_041435215.1. Classification (NCBI taxonomy): domain Bacteria; kingdom Bacillati; phylum Actinomycetota; class Actinomycetes; order Kitasatosporales; family Streptomycetaceae; genus Streptomyces; species Streptomyces sp. NBC_01314. Next base: position 1,493,791 of record NZ_CP108394.1, read on the forward strand.
CCCCGCGATGCGCGGCGCCGACCCGGCGATCGTGCTGATCCCGGGCGTGGGCATGTTCAGCTTCGGCAAGGACAAGCAGACCGCGCGGGTGGCCGGCGAGTTCTACGTCAACGCGATCAACGTGATGCGGGGCGCCGAGGCCGTGTCGACGTACGCGCCGATCGAGGAGTCGGAGAAGTTCCGCATCGAGTACTGGGCGCTGGAGGAGGCCAAGCTCCAGCGGATGCCCAAGGCGAAGCCGCTCGCGACGCGGGTGGCGCTCGTCACGGGTGCGGGGAGCGGGATCGGCAAGGCCATCGCCCAGCGGCTGGTCGCCGAGGGTGCCTGTGTCGTCGTCGCCGATCTCAACGGCGAGAACGCCGCTTCCGTCGCCGAGGAGCTGGGCGGGGCCGACAAGGCCGTCGCCGTGACCGTCGACGTGACGGACGAGGAGCAGATCGGTGAGGCGTTCAAGGCCGCCGCGCTGGCCTTCGGCGGTGTCGATCTCGTCGTCAACAACGCGGGCATCTCGATCTCCAAGCCGCTGCTGGAGACGTCGGCGAGGGACTGGGATCTCCAGCACGACATCATGGCGCGCGGTTCCTTCCTCGTGTCGCGTGAGGCGGCCCGGGTGATGATCGCGCAGGGGCTGGGCGGCGACATCATCTACATCGCCTCGAAGAACGCCGTCTTCGCCGGACCCAACAACATCGCCTACTCCGCCACCAAGGCCGACCAGGCGCACCAGGTGCGACTGCTGGCCGCCGAGCTGGGTGAGCACGGCATCCGCGTCAACGGGGTCAACCCGGACGGTGTGGTGCGCGGCTCCGGGATCTTCGCGGCCGGCTGGGGTGCCCAGCGCGCGGCGACCTACGGGATCGAGGAGGAGAAGCTGGGCGAGTTCTACGCGCAGCGGACCATCCTCAAGCGCGAGGTGCTGCCGGACCACGTGGCGAACGCGGTGTTCGCGCTGACGGGCGGGGAGCTGACGCACACCACCGGTCTGCACATCCCGGTCGACGCCGGCGTGGCCGCCGCCTTCCTCCGATGAGCACGCAGGCGACGAGCGGCTCCGTGAAGTCGTACGCGGCGGTCGACCTCGGTGCGTCCAGTGGGCGTGTCATGGTCGGCCGCGCGGGGCGGGACTCGCTGGAGCTGGTCGAGGCCCACCGGTTCCCCAATCGCCCGGTGCGCACGCCCGAGGGGCTGCGCTGGGACGTGCTGTCGCTGTACGCGGGCGTCCTGGACGGGCTGAGGGCGGCCGGGCAGGTCGACTCCGTCGGGATCGACAGCTGGGCCGTCGACTATGGGCTTCTGGACGCGGACGGTGCTCTGCTGGGCAATCCGGTGCACTACCGGGACGCCCGTACCGAGGGTGTCGCGGAGAAGGTGTGGGCCACCGTGCCCGCCGCCGAGCTGTACGCGGCTACCGGGTTGCAGTACGCGCCCTTCAACACGCTGTACCAGCTGGTCGCCGCCCGGTCCTCCGCCCAACTCGCCTACGCGAAGAAGCTGTTGCTCATCCCCGATCTGCTGACGTACTGGCTGACCGGTGAGCTGGGCACCGAGCTGACCAACGCCTCGACGACGCAGTTGATCGATCCCCGCACGCGCGACTGGTCGTACGACGTGGCGGCACGGCTCGGGGTCGACCTGGAGCTGTTCGCGCCGCTGCGGCGGCCCGGCGATCCGGCGGGACTGCTTCAGCGGCGGGTGCTGGAGGAGACCGGGCTGACAGGACCGGTTCCGGTGACGACGGTCGGGTCGCACGACACCGCCTCGGCGGTGACCGCCGTCCCGGCGACCGGTGAGCGGTTCGCGTACATCTGCACCGGCACCTGGTCTCTGGCCGGCCTGGAGCTGGAGGCGCCGGTGCTGACCGAGGCGAGCCGGGCGGCCAACTTCACCAATGAGCTGGGGCTCGACGGCACGGTCCGTTACCTCCGGAACATCATGGGGCTGTGGCTGCTCCAGGAATGCGTACGGGAGTGGGGGAACCCGGATCTCGGCGAGCTGCTGCGGGCCGCCGCGGCGGTGCCCGCGCTGCGGTCGGTCGTGGACGCCGGGGACGCCGCGTTCCTCGCGCCCGGCCGGATGCCGGAGCGGATCGCCGAGGCGTGCCGGGCGTCGGGACAGCCCGTTCCGGAGACGCCCGCCGAGATCACCCGCTGCATCCTCGACTCGCTGGCCCTCGCCCACCGGCGGGCCGTCACCGAGGCCCAGGCCCTCGCCGACCATCCCGTGGACGTCGTTCACATCGTCGGCGGCGGCACCCGTAACGCCCTGCTCTGCCAGCTCACCGCCGACGCCTGCGGGCTGCCGGTGGTGGCGGGACCGGCGGAGGCGGCGGCCCTGGGCAACGTCCTCGTCCAGGCCCGCACCCACGGCCTGGTCGGCGACCGGGCCTCGATGCGGCAACTCCTCGCCGACACCCAGCCGCTGGTGCGGTACGAGCCCCAGGGCGATCCGGCGGCCTGGCGCGCGGCGGAGGCCCGGCTCACCGAAAGGTGAGCCGGACGCCCCCTGAGGGGCCGTTTCCTGAGGGCCGATCCCAGCGGACCGTTTCCAGCGGGCCGATCCCGGCGGACCCTTTCCAGCGGGCCGTTCCCGGCGGCGGTCCGCTCGCGGGTTCGCCCTCTCCGGCGATCGGCGCTCGGTGCCTCTCGCCCTCCGCCTGCTCACGTCGTACCCTGCACTCATCCGATGACCGACCCCCGAGGAGCCGCGATGCGTGTCGCCCTGTTCCTGACCTGTGTCAACGACACGCTCTACCCGGACACCGGCCGGGCCGTGGTGAAACTGCTGACCAGGTTGGGTGTCGACGTCGACTTCCCGATGGGGCAGACCTGCTGCGGACAGGCGCACTACAACACCGGGTACCGACGGGAGGCCGAACCACTGGCCCGGCAGTTCTCCGATGTATTCCGGGACTACGAGGCGATCGTGACGCCGTCCGGCTCATGCGGGGCGATGGTGCGGGAGCTGTATCCGCGGATGGGTGAACGCGCGCGGGCGGAGGGGCGCGGCGACACCCTGGCACGGACGCTGGCGCCGGTCGTGCCGAAGACCTACGAGCTGACCGAGTTCCTGGTGGACGTGCTGGGCGTGACCGACGTCGGGGCGTACTACCCGCACAAGGTGACCTACCACCCGACCTGCCACGGGCTGCGGAGCCTCGGCCTCGGCGAGCGGCCGCACCGGCTGCTCCGGGCCGTGAAGGGGCTGGAGCTGGTGGAGCTGCCGGGCGCCGACGAGTGCTGCGGTTTCGGCGGTACGTTCGCCGTGAAGAACTCCGATGTCTCGGCGGCCATGGGCACGGACAAGGTGCGCAACGCCGAGTCGACGGGCGCCGAGGTGCTGTGCGCGGCCGACAACTCGTGCCTGATGCACATCGGCGGCACGATGACCCGGCTGCGCACGGCCGTACGGCCGGTTCACATCGCGGAGATCCTGGCGAGCACGGAAGAGGAGCCCCTCGTATGAGCGGGACGTTCGTCGGTATGCCGGCCTTCCCGAAGGCCGCGCACGAAGCCGTGCACAACACGACCCTGCGCGGCAATCTGCGCCACGCCACCCACACCATCCGGGCCAAACGCGCGGCCGCGGTCGCGGAGATGTCCGACTGGGCCGCGCTGCGCGAGGCCGGCAAGCAGATCAAGGACCACACGCTCCGTCATCTCGACCGGTATCTCGTGCAGCTGGAGGAGGCGGTCACGGCCGCGGGCGGCACGGTCCACTGGGCCGCCGACGCGGACGAGGCCAACCGGATCGTCACGTATCTCGTCAAGGCGACCGGGGAGAGCGAGGTCGTCAAGATCAAGTCGATGGCCACGCAGGAGATCGGGCTGAACGAGGCGCTGGAGGCCGAGGGCATCAACGCCTACGAGACCGACCTCGCCGAACTCATCGTGCAGTTGGGCAAGGACCGGCCCTCACACATCCTCGTCCCGGCGATCCACCGCAACCGGGGCGAGATCCGGGACATCTTCGCGCGCGAGATGAGCGAGTGGGGCCGCCCGGCCCCCGAAGGTCTCACCGACACACCCGCCGAGCTGGCGGACGCCGCGCGGCTGCATCTGCGGGAGAAGTTCCTGCGCGCCAAGGTCGGTGTCTCCGGCGCCAACTTCATGGTCGCCGACACCGGCACGCTGGTGGTCGTGGAGTCCGAGGGCAACGGCCGGATGTGCCTCACCCTGCCCGAGACCCTGATCTCCGTCGTCGGCATCGAGAAGATCGTCCCGACCTGGCGGGACCTGGAGGTGTTCCTGCAGACCCTCCCGCGCTCCTCCACGGCCGAGCGGATGAACCCGTACACCTCGACCTGGACGGGCACGACCGCCGAGGACGGCCCGCAGACCTTCCACCTCGTCCTCATCGACAACGGCCGCACCGACACGCTCGCCGACGAGGTCGGCCGCCAGGCCCTGCGCTGCATCCGCTGCTCGGCCTGCCTCAACGTCTGCCCGGTGTACGAGCGGGCGGGCGGCCACGCGTACGGCTCGGTCTACCCGGGCCCGATCGGCGCCATCCTCAGCCCCCAGCTCCGGGGTACGGGGAGCGAGATCGACGCCTCCCTGCCGTACGCCTCCTCGCTGTGCGGCGCCTGCTACGAGGTGTGCCCGGTCGCCATCGACATCCCCGAGGTGCTGGTGCATCTGCGGGAGCGGGTCGTGCAGGGCGGCCCGGTGACGGAGCAGGGCAACAAGGTCGTGCTCAAGCCCGCGAAGGGGCACGCCGCCGAGCGGGCGGCGATGCGCGCGGCCCGCTGGGCGTTCAGCCACCCCGGCGCGCTGCGCACCGGGCAGCGGCTGGCGTCCCGCACCCGCCGCTTCCATCCCCGTACGCTGCCGGGCCCCGGCAAGGCGTGGAGCGCCAGCCGCGACCTCCCCGCGCTGCCGGCCGAGCCCTTCCGGGACTGGTGGCAGCGTACGAACGGTGGAAAGGAAACGGGCAAGTGAGCAGCAGGGATCTGATCCTGGGCCGGGTGCGGCGCGCCCTCGCCGACGTACCACGGGACGACACTCCCCCAGTGCCTGAAGGGCCTGGGAGGGACCCCCAGTACGAGCAGGCGGTCGCGCGGGACTATCTCCGTGAGCACGGAGCGCTGAGCGTCGCGGAGACGGTGGAGCTGCTGGCGGAGAACCTGGCGGACTACCGGGCGATCGTGCACCGCACGGACGCGGACGGGCTCGCCGAGGTCGTCGCGGGGCTGTTGCGCGAGCACGGCTCGAAGTCGGTGCTGTCTCCGCCGGGGCTGCGTGAGGAATGGTTGTCGGCGACCGACGTGACGCGGGTGCCGGACCGGCGGGAGAGCACTGCGGACGAGCTGGACCAGGTCGACAGCGTCGTCACCGCCTGCGCCCTCGCCATCGCAGAGACCGGCACGATCGTCCTTGACGGCTCCCCCGACCAGGGCCGCCGCCGGATCACGCTCGTGCCCGACCACCACATCTGTGTCGTCCGCGTACCGGACCAGGTCGTGTCGTCGGTGCCGCAGGCCCTCGAACGCCTCGACCCGGCCCGCCCGTTGACCTGGATCTCCGGGCCGTCCGCCACCAGTGACATCGAGCTGGACCGGGTGGAGGGGGTGCACGGACCGCGCACCCTGGAGGTCGTGCTGGTGACCGGAAACGGCGGCTAGCACCAGGACTTGGACTCGGCTTCCCGGACGTGGCAGCGCGGCCGGGAAGCCCGCAGGCCGCGGTCGGCCGGATCTCGACGGTGGGCGGTCGTTCCGATGGCTGTCCGCCGGTCACGTACGTGGCGATCTTGCTAGGTTGGTGGCGTCTACACGCGCCAACACGGGGAGTTTCCATGCCACTTGACCGTCCGGCGATCAACAGCGGTGTTCCGCACTCGGCCCGGATCTGGAACTACTGGCTCGGCGGCAAGGACTGCTACGAGATCGACCGGCAGGTCGGTGACGAGATCCGTGGGGTGAACCCCCAGATCGTCGACATCGCCCGCGCCCAGCGGGCGTTCCTGCGCAGAACGGTCACTCATCTGACCGAGGAGGCCGGCTTACGCCAGTTCCTCGACATCGGGACCGGGCTGCCATCCGCGGACAACACCCACGAGGTCGCCCAGCGCACGGCCCGGGACGCGCGCATCGTCTACGTCGACCACGACCCGACCGTCCTCGCCCACGCCAACGCCCTGCTCACCAGCACCCCCGAGGGCGCCACCGCCTTCGTCTCGGCCGATCTGCGCGACCCGGAGACCATCCTCGAACGCGCGGCCGACACCCTCGACCTCGCCCGCCCGGTCGCCCTGTTGCTGCTCGGCATCACCGCCCATGTGCCCGACGAGAGCGTGTACGGCATCGTCACCCGGCTCCTCGACGCCCTGCCCTCCGGCAGCCACCTCGTGCTCGGTGACAGCACGGAGGTGTACCGGCCGGAGGCGATGCGGAGCATGGTCGAGCACTGGAACAAAACGAGCGACAACCCGCGCGTCAACCGCTCCCCCGAGCAGCTCACCCGCTTCTTCGACGGGCTGGAACCGCTGGAACCCGGGCTCGTCTCCGTGGCCCGGTGGCGGTCCGAGCGGGGCGGCTCGGACGAGCCGTGGGAGGTGGACTGCTTCGGCGGGGTGGGGCGCAAGCCGTGAGCGTCGCGGCACAGCGATGACGACGCGGGAACGACGACGCGGGCACTACGGCTCACTCTTGGCCAACGCTTCGGCGGCCACCCTCAGATCCGACACCAGTCCCGCGTACGCGCCCTCGCGGTCGTCGGCGCGGAGTACGGCGGAAGGGTGGATCGTGGCCACTGCGTACGGCCCATGGGATCCGTCCGGGGGCATGGGCAACAGCGCGCCGCGGTCCTTGGTGACCCGGAAGGAGTTGCCGAGCAGTGTTCGGCCGGCGGTCGCGCCGAGGGCCACCACGATCTCGGGCCGGACCAGGCGCAGCTCGGCGAGCAGCCAGGGGCGGCAGGCGGCGGCCTCGCGCCGGTCCGGGGCCTTGTGGATACGGCGCTTGCCGCCGCCCGGTGGACGGGTGAACTTGAAGTGCTTGACCGCGTTGGTCACGTAGGCCGTGTCCATGTCGATCCCGGCCTCCTCCAGCGCCCGCCGCAACAGCTGCCCGGCGGGGCCGACGAAGGGCTCGCCCTGCCGGTCCTCCTGGTCCCCCGGCTGCTCGCCTACGAGAAGGATCCGCGCGGACTCGTCCCCCTTGCCGAAGACCGTCCGGGTGGCGTTCTCGTGGAGGGGGCAGCCCCGGCAGTCCGCCGCGGCCCGGCGGTGGGCGGCGAGACCGCCACGGCTCGGGAGATACGGCTCGGCGTCGTAGGTCCGCCGGTCGCGCGCATGGTCGGTGGGGGTCATCCGCAGCCACCTCCTTCACCGGACAACGGCTCGGAACTCAATGCCGGGTACCCCCGGCGTCCTGGATCTTTCATGGATTGCCCCATGGGGGGCACTTACGGATGATGGCCGCCCTCCTCGCTCTCGCGTCCGCCGCCCTGTACGGCATCGTCGACTTCGCCGGCGGGCTGCTGTCCCGGCGGGTGCACTTCGCCGTGGTCACCCTGATCGGGCAGGCGGGCGGCCTCCTGACGGCGCTCGTGGTGGCGCTTTTGGTGGCGGCACCGGATGTGCGGCCGGCGGATGTGCTGTGGGGCGCGCTGTCCGGCGTCGGGAGCGGGGTGGCGATGACGTTCCTGAACCGGGGTCTGAGCCGGGGCGGTATGACCGTGGTGGTGCCGGTCAACGCCTTGACCGGGGTCGCGCTGTCCGTGCTGTGCGGGGTCGCCCTGCTCGGCGACCGGCCCGCCGGTGTGGCCTGGCTGGGCATCTGCGTGACGCTGCCGGCGCTGTGGCTGGTGTCGGGCGGGGGCGCGGCGAGGACCACCGGGAAGGGGACCAGGTCCGCCGACGCGGGGGGCCCGGCGGGGTCCGCCGGGCTTCGGACGGGGGCGGCCTCGGACGGGCTGGTCGCCGGCCTCGGTGTGGCGGTGCAGTATCTCGGGCCGGCCCGGGCCGGCGCGGAGAGCGGGGTGTGGCCGGTGGTCGCGGGGCGGGCGGCAGCGGTCGTTCTCCTGCTCCCGTGGCTGTGGCGGCACGGGGGGCGGTTCCGCCGGCCGCCGGAGGTGTGGGGGAAGGCCGGCGCGATCGGGGCGGGCGCCGCGCTCGCGCTGATCCTCTACCTGTGGGCGGCCCAGCGGCAGATGCTGTCCGTCGTGGTCGTCCTCGCCTCCCTGTACCCGGCCGTCCCCACGGTCCTCGGCCTGACCCTGCTGCACGAACGGGTGACCCCGCGGCAGGCGGTCGGACTCGTCAGCACGGCGATCGCCATCGTCCTGCTCCCCCTGGGCTGACGGCCTCTCGGCCCGGCCAGGCAGGAGTCGCCCCAGGTGGGAGGCGGTACGGGCCGTGTCCTGGGACCCGTACGGCGGTCACGGACGGTGGCCGGGGCGGCGGAACAAACTTGGATGGTTCATTTTCTTGAACTGTTCGTGTTTATGAGGGTAGGTTGGTCGCCATGACCGCATCCCAGCCTCCGAACACCGCCGAGGAGCTGCGCGGTGCCGGCTTGCGGGTGACGGCCGCGCGCGTGGCGCTGCTGGAAACCGTCCGGGACGGCGACCACCTCGGTGTCGAAGCGATCGCCTCAGGAGTGCGCGATCGTGTGGGCCACATATCGCTCCAGGCCGTGTACGAGGCTCTGAACGCGCTCACCGGCGTCGGGCTCGTACGCCGCCTCGAACCACCCGGCAGCCCGGCTCTGTACGAGGGCCGCGTCGGGGACAACCACCACCACCTCGTGTGCCGCGCGTGCGCCGCCGTGGTCGACGTCGACTGCGCGGTCGGGCATGCCCCGTGCCTGACCGCCTCCGACGACCGCGGCTTCGCGATCGACGAGGCCGAGGTCATCTACTGGGGGCTGTGTCCCCGGTGTTCTCAAGCCAAAGCCAGCATTTCAGCACCCTGATCGACCCCGTTTCCGGAAGGACTCCCCCCGATGACCGAGAACCACGACGCAATCGTCACAGACCCCAAGCCCGAGGAGACGGGAGGCTGCCCGGTCGCCCACGGGCGCGCCGCGCACCCGACCCAGGGCGGCGGCAACCGTCAGTGGTGGCCGGAGCGGCTCAACCTGAAGATCCTCGCCAAGGACCCCGTCGTGGCGAACCCGCTGGGCGGGACGTTCGACTACGCCGAGGCGTTCAAGAACCTCGACCTCGCGGCCGTGAAACAGGACGTCGCCGAGGTACTGACCACCTCGCAGGACTGGTGGCCGGCCGACTTCGGCAACTACGGCCCGCTGATGATCCGGATGGCCTGGCACAGCGCCGGTACGTACCGCATCAGCGACGGCCGCGGCGGTGGCGGTCGCGGTCAGCAGCGCTTCGCGCCGCTGAACAGCTGGCCGGACAACGGCAACCTCGACAAGGCCCGCCGTCTGCTGTGGCCGGTCAAGAAGAAGTACGGCCAGTCCATCTCCTGGGCCGACCTGATGATCCTCACCGGTAACGTCGCCCTGGAGCAGATGGGCTTCGAGACCTTCGGCTTCGGCGGCGGCCGTGCCGATGTCTGGGAGGCCGACGAGGACGTGTACTGGGGTCCCGAGACCACCTGGCTGGACGACCAGCGTTACACCGGCGACCGCGAGCTGGAGAACCCGCTCGGCGCCGTCCAGATGGGTCTGATCTACGTCAACCCGGAGGGCCCCAACGGCAACCCGGACCCGCTCGCCGCGGCCCGCGACATCCGTGAGACGTTCCGCCGCATGGCGATGAACGACGAGGAGACCGTCGCCCTCATCGCCGGTGGCCACACCTTCGGCAAGACCCACGGCGCCGGCCCCGCGGACAACGTGGGCAACGACCCCGAGGCCGCCTCCATGGAGGAGCAGGGCCTCGGCTGGAAGTCCACCCACGGCACCGGCAAGGGCGGCGACGCCATCACCTCCGGCCTGGAGGTGACGTGGACGGAGACGCCCACGCAGTGGAGCAACAACTTCTTCAAGAACCTCTTCGAGTACGAGTACGAGCTCACCCAGAGCCCGGCCGGCGCGAACCAGTGGGTGGCGAAGAACGCCGAGGCGATCATCCCCGACGCCCACGACGCGTCGAAGACGAAGCTCCCGACGATGCTCACCACCGACCTGTCGCTCCGCTTCGACCCGATCTACGCGGAGATCTCGCGTCGCTTCTACGAGCACCCGGACCAGTTCGCGGACGCCTTCGCCCGCGCCTGGTTCAAGCTGACCCACCGTGACATGGGCCCGAAGTCGCTGTACCTCGGTGCGGAGGTCCCGGCGGAGACGCTGATCTGGCAGGACCCGCTGCCGGCGGCCGAGGGCGCGGTCATCGACGCCGCCGACATCGCGGCGCTCAAGGCCAAGCTCCTCGCCTCGGGTCTGACCGTCTCGCAGCTGGTGTCCACCGCCTGGGCGTCGGCCTCCACCTTCCGTGCCAGCGACAAGCGCGGCGGCGCCAACGGTGCCCGTATCCGCCTGGAGCCCCAGCGCGGCTGGGAGGTCAACAACCCGGACGACCTGCGTCACGTCCTGAGCGTCCTGGAGGGCGTCCGGTCGGAGTTCGACGCCGGCGCCAAGAAGGTCTCCCTGGCCGACCTGATCGTCCTCGGCGGTGCCGCCGCGGTGGAGAAGGCCGCCAAGGACGCCGGTCACGACGTCGTGGTTCCGTTCACCCCGGGCCGCGTGGACGCGACCGAGGAGCACACGGACGCGGAGTCGTTCGCCGCGCTGGAGCCGACGGCCGACGGGTTCCGCAACTACCAGGGCAAGGGCAACCGCCTTCCCGCCGAGTACCTGCTGCTCGACAAGGCGAACCTGCTCTCCCTGAGCGCCCCCGAGCTGACGGTCCTCGTCGGTGGTCTGCGGGTCCTGGGCACCAACCACGCCCAGTCCTCGCACGGCGTGTTCACCGACACCCCGGGTGTGCTCACCAACGACTTCTTCGTCAACCTGCTCGACCTGGGGACGGCCTGGAAGTCCACCTCCGCGGACCAGACCCTCTTCGAGGGCCGTGACGCGGACACCGGCGAGGTCAAGTGGACCGGCACCCGTGCCGACCTCGTCTTCGGCTCGAACTCCGAGCTGCGTGCCCTCGCCGAGGTCTACGCGAGCGACGACGCCAAGGAGAAGTTCGTGAAGGACTTCGTCGCGGCCTGGGCCAAGGTCTCCGACCTGGACCGCTTCGACCTGGTCTGATCGTCCCGATCACGGCGTCCGGGCCGGCCCCTCGCGGGGCCGGCCCGGACGTTTTCGTAGGCAGGCATGGGATCGGACGACCGGATCAGCCGACCGTGGGACGACCGGACCCGGTACGGGCGGGCGGGCCGTTCGTGTCCTTCCACTCGGCTACGGGGACACGCCCTCCGGTGTGGGCCCCGACGAGAAGACACCGCCGCGAGCGGCGAACGAGACGACCCGCACCGCCGGGGACCCCGCCTCCACGCAGCCCTGTTCAGGACGGCCGCCGCGGCCCTGACCCCGGTCACCCCGTGGGGCGGGCGTCCTCCGGGGCGCCGATCCAACGGCTCGCCTCGACGTCGGCGGAGGTGTCCCGCAGCAGGGTCGGGGCGATGACCAGCTCCTCGACGACCGTCCGCTGCGGGAGCGTGGCGCACAGCAGTACGGCCCGTGCCACGTCCTCCGGCTGCACCATGGCCGCCCGCTGCTCCTCGCTCGGCGGGGCGGCGCGGCTGTCCAGGATCGGGGTGTTGACCTCGCCGGGGAGGATGCGGGTGGCGCGGATCAGGTCGTTGCGGAAGGTGTTGTGCAGATAGGTCATGAAGTTGCGCACGCCGGCCTTCGCCGCGCCGTAGGGGGCTCCACCGAGGAGGGTGGGCCGGATCGCGGCGAGCGAGGAGATGGTGATGATCGAGCCGCCGCCGCGCTCCAGCATGTCCGGCAGGACGGCCCGGGTGAGCAGGTAGACGGCGGTCAGGTTGACGCCCAGGACGGCGTTCCACTCGTCCTCGCCGATCCAGCGGACGTCGACGACCCTGCTGGCGCCGCCCGCGTTGTTGACGAGGATGTCGACGGGCCCGGCGGCGTCCCGGGTCCAGTCGACCAACTCCCGGACCTCGTCGGCGTTCTCGACATGCGTGGAGTGGGTGAACGCCGCGCCTCCGGCGTCCTCGATGACGGCGGCGACCTCGTCGAGGATGTGCTGGCGGCGTCCGACGAGGACCACCGTCGCGCCCTCCTCGGCGAGCATCAGCGCCGTCTCCCGGCCGATGCCGGTGCCTGCCCCGGTGATCAGCGCGGTCTTTCCGTCGAGTTGCCCGTCGTGGTTGCCCATGCCCGTCCGCCCGCCCTCCCGGCCAGGGGCGCGCCCACGCGCCCTCAGGAACGAGGATCCCCTCCCCCGGGGCCCGTGGGGAGGGTGCGTCAGCGGGCGGGCAGCCGGACGCCCAGCTCGGCCGCCGCCGACCGCAGCAGCGGGACCATGGCGACGAGGTCGTCCAGGCCGCGGCGGAAGGCCGGCGCGGCGGTGGAGAGGGCGGCGAAGACGGTGCCGTCGGGGCGCAGCACCGGGACCGCCACGGCGCGCAGGCCGGCGTGGTGTTCCTCGTCGGCGGTGGCGTAGCCGAGTTCGGCGGCGCGGGCCACGTGGGCGCGCAGGACGTCGCGGTCGGTGACGCTGTTCGGTCCGTGCGGGGTCAGCTCGACGCGGTCCAGGAGGTCGGCGCGTACGTCGTCGGGGGCGAAGGCCATGAGGACCTTGCCCATCGAGGTGCAGTGCAGCGGCCCGTGGCGGCCCGGCTCGCTGCGGACACCGACCGGCAGGGGGCCGTCCACGTAGTGCACGTACAGCTGCCGGGTGCCGTCGAGGACGGACATCAGGGTGGCTTCCTCGGTCTGCCGTGTCACACGCTGCATCACCGGGAGGGCGGTGCCGGCGAATCCGTACACCTGACCGGCCTGCTGGCCGAGCTGGAAGAGCTTGAGGCCGGGTTTGTAGCGCTTGCCGTCGGTCTCGAACTCCACCAGGCCCTCGCGGCAGAGGGAGTTGACCAGCCGGTGGGCCGTGCTGACGGGGACGCCGCTGGCTCGGGCCAGTTCGGACAGGGTGATGCCGTGCGGGTGCTCGCCCACCAGGACGAGCAGCCGGATCGCCCGTCCGACGACATCCGCCGGTACCTCGCTGCTGCTCACGGCGGCAAATTACCACTGGATGGAAAGACCTCCCACTCAGCGGTGCCATCCACAGCCCCACGACGCGCCACCCGATGGTTGACATCGACCCCCTGCCACGCCGACGATGCTTTCCATTGAGCAGACAGCCTTTCCGCTCAGTGGGAAATTGGCGGGTCGCGTGGAGCGGTCCGCAGACTGCTCGGCTCCGCCGGCGGGCAGTCCCCGTCGCCCGCCACACCGAGCCACAGCCGAGAGGTCCGCATGAGCCACCCCCTCTTCGACGTCACCGCCAAGGTCGCTCTGGTCACCGGGTCGAGCCGTGGCATCGGCCGGGCGCTGGCCGTCGGCCTCCTGGAGGCCGGCTGCACGGTCGTCCTCAACGGCCGGGACACGGTCGCCCTGGAGACCGCCCGCAAGGAGCTGGCCGAGACCTTCGGGGAGGCGGTCCGTGCGGAGGCGTTCGACGTCACCGACTCCGCCGCGGTCGCCGCCGCCGTCACCCGGATCGAGGACCGGGCCGGACCGATCGACATCCTGGTCAACAACACCGGAGCCCAACGCCGTGCCCCGTTCCTCGACTTCACCGACGAGGACTGGCACGGCCTGCTCGACACCAACCTCACCAGCGCCTTCCTCGTGGGCCGCGAGGTCGCCCGCCGCATGGTCCCCCGGGGCCACGGCAAGATCATCAACATCTGCTCGCTGCAGAGCGAGGCGGTACGCCCCGGCATCGCCCCCTATGCGGCGACCAAGGGCGGCCTGAAGATGCTCACCAAGGGCATGTGCGCCGACCTCGGGCCGCACGGCATCCAGGTCAACGGCATCGGTCCCGGCTACTTCGACACCGAACTCACCTCCGCGCTGGTCGCGGACGAGGAGTTCAGCGCCTGGGTGCGGGGGCGCACTCCCGCCGGCCGCTGGGGCAAGGTGGAGGACCTGGTCGGTGCCCTGCTCTTCCTCTCCTCCCCCGCCTCCGACTTCGTCAACGGGCAGCTGTTGTACGTCGACGGCGGCATGCTGTCTGTCCTGTGACCCGGCCGACCCCCCAAGGAGTCCCCATGCACGCGTGCGTTGTCCACGGAGCCGGCGATCTCCGGGTCGAGGAGCGGCCGTACGACGGTCCCGCGCCCGGTGAGATCGCGGTCGCCGTCGCGCTCGGCGGGATCTGCGGTTCCGATCTGCACTACTACCACCGGGGCCGGGTGGGCGACTTCGCCGTGAGCGAGCCCATGGTGCTCGGCCACGAGGTGGTGGGCCATGTCGCCGCGCTCGGGCCCGGGGTCGAGGGGCCGGCCGCTCCGGCGGTGGGCACGGCCGTCGCGATCCATCCGGCCACACCCTGCGGGGTCTGTCCCGAGTGCGCGCGCGGCACGCGCAACATCTGCCCGCACACCCGCTATCTGGGCAGCGCGGCCCACACTCCGCACGTGCAGGGCGGGTTCGCCCAGGTCATCGCCGTGCCCGCCGGTCAGGTCCGGGAGCTGCCGCCCGGACTCGACCTGCGCCGTGCCGTGCTCGCCGAGCCGCTGGCGGTGGCGCTGCACGCCGTGCGCCGGGCGGGTGAGGTGAAGGGCAAGCGGGTGCTGGTCACCGGCGCCGGTCCGATCGGCTGTCTGGTCGTCGCGGTGCTGCGGCACGCGGGCGCCGCCGAGGTCGTCGTCAGCGATCTCCACGAGGAGCCGCTGCGGATCGCCGGCGAGGTGGGCGCCACCGCCACCGCGCGGGCGGACCGGCCCGCCGATCCCGCCTGGGCCGGTGTCTTCGACATCGCCGTCGAGGCGTCCGGGGCACCGGCCGGACTGCGCAGTTGCGTGGAGCGGGTACGGCGTGGCGGAACCGTGGTCATGCTCGGGCTGCTGCCGCCCGGGGAGATCGGGCTGCTCGGCAATGTCGCGGTCACCCGTGAACTGGAACTGCGCGGGTCCTTCCGCTTCGACACCGAGTTCGACGAGGCCCTGTCCCTGCTGGCCCAGGGCCTCCCTGTCGACCCGGTCGTCACGCACACCTTCCCGCTGGAGCGGTCCGTCGCCGCGTTCGACACGGCTCAGGACCGCACGGTCGCCTCCAAGGTGCTGCTGGATCTGTCCGGGGAGGCGTGAGTGGCGTCGGACCTCGGTGAAGGTCCACAGCAGGCTGGTGCCGGTGCCCCACGTCCACTGTTGGGCGGGCGTGGGGGGCGTGGGGCGGGTGTGGGGGGCGTGGGGTGCATCCACTTCGGCCGAAGCCGAAGGAGACATCACATGTCTCTGACCCAAGGAGCCGTCGCAGATCAGCCGTAGAGGTCGGGGCGTTCGACGAGATCGACCTCGACGCGGACGCCCTCGGTCTGGGCGCGGACGGCCGCCTCGGAGATCGCGGCGACGGCGTACCCGTCCCAGGTGCTGGGCCCGGTGATCTCGCCGCGGCGGGTGGCGTCGACCCATGCCTGGACCTGACGGTCGTAGGCGTCCTCGAAGCGCTCGATGTAGCTCGGGGTGACCGTGCCGCCCCAGCGTCCGGCCGCGTTGACGAGCATGTCGTGTCCGTCACCGATGCGGGCCGTGCCGTTCTCGCAGACCGCCTCGGCCTGGACCTGGTAGCCGTAGCGGGCGGTGAGGAAGATCTCCACGTCGACGACGGCGCCGCCGTCGGTCTCGAAGACGACGAACTGCGGGTCGTTCAGGCCCTCGGGGGCGTGCGCGGACGGCCGTGGCCGCAGCACGGTGACGGCGGTGATCTCCTGGCCGAGCAGCCAGCGGGTGACGTCCATCTCGTGGGCGACGGAGTCGTTGATCACCATGGCGTCGGTGAATCCGGGCGGGGCCTCGGCGTTGCGGTGCCGCTGGTGCAGCAGCAGTGTCCGGCCCAGCTCACCACTGTCCAGCAGGGACTTGAGCTTGACGTACTCGCGGTCGTAGCGGCGCATGAAACCCACCTGCACCCTGCGGTGGCCCAATCGCTGTTCGGCTTCCAGCAGACGCAGCGCGGAGGCGGGCTCCGTGGTGAGGGGCTTCTCGCACAGGACCGGCAGGTCGTGCTCGAAGGCGGTGAGCAGGGCCGCCTCGTGGGCGGGACCCGGGGAGGCGACGAGGACGGCGTCGACGCCCGGTGCGGCCAGCGCCTCGGCGGTCTCGGCGTAGGCCGCGCATCCCTCGACGCCGGCGGCGATCGCCTTGGCCCGGTCGCTGTCGAGGTCCACGACGGCGGCCACACGGGCGCCGCTGATCACCTCGGTGAGCCGGCGCACGTGATCGGCGCCCATCCGGCCGGTGCCGATGACGGCGACACCGAGTGAGCCGTGCTGATTACCGGTTGAGCCCTGCTGGGACATGCCGTTCCTTCCTTTCGGCGACCTCGGCGACCTCGGCGACGTCACCCTTGTCGAACCGTCAGTTTTCCGACGAGGTCGAACGTGGCCTCGGTCTCCCCCGAGCGGACCTCCTTCACACGTTCCCGCCGCGCCTCGTCGCACGGAGCACCGCCGCGGCGCCGCACGGCACGTCGTGAACGGCGCCGTCGGCGGAATCCCGTTTCCCCTCGCTCTCGCCACCGGTTAGGCTCCCCCGGCGCGCGTGAGGCGTGTGCACATCAAGGTGGGGGCACGGGGGACATGGTCGACGATTTCGCCGATTCCGGAACGCATTCCGGAGCGGCTTCCGGAGCAGATTCAGGGGCGGCTTCCGGACCGGATTCGGGAGCGGTTTCCGGAGGGGATTTCGGGGCCGATCCCCGATCCGGCTCCAAGAAGGAAATGGGCACGGGGGCCCAGGTGTTCTCGGCGGTGGCGGCCGTCGGGGTGATTCTGGGAGGTATGTGGTTGCTGGGGGACCTCCTCGACCAGACGCCCGATTCCCAGGGACCGGCTGTCTGCTCGTCCTCGGACGACGCCTCACCGGCATCGCGGGGAAAGGTCTCCGGCGCGCAGCTCTGCACCGCGCTGAACCGATCCGACCTGCCCGAACTCCTCGGCACGCCGACCGATCAGGCGGTGACCGCGTCGGGCGGTGAAAGCAAGTCCAGCTGGGCCGACGGCACCAAGACCGTCACCCCCGAGGCGACCGTCACGCTGGAGACCTACAGCGTGGAGCTCTCGGCGTCCTACGAGGACCTGCCGGTCGCCGAGTCGGTCGGGTACCTGGGCGCGAGCGCCGAGACCAGGACCGTCCTGGGGCGCCCGGCGGTCCTCTACTCGGACCGGACCCTCGCCATCTCCTTCGGGGGCGACGGCAGCGACCCCCAGTCCGGCCCCGGCGGCGTCGCCCGTCGGCTGCTGGTCGCGACCGACCCGAAGGACAGCGGCAGCACGTACGAGCTCGTCGTCTGGCGCCAGGACTCCGTGATTCCCGACGACGAGGCCCTGTTCCGTGTCGCCGAGAAGGTCCTACCGACGATCCCGGGCTGGAAACCGGCCGGCTGACGAGCCATCAGGGAAACGCGGCTCCCTCGGGCAGGCCGCTGACCTGCGTGGCCACGCGCGCGGAGTTCGACAGGCTCGGCGTCCCCACGTGCCTCTCCCCCTCCGACTGCGTCGGCAAGGACAACAGCGGCGACGGCGACGGCGTCCGCACCGAGCCGCTGACCATGGACGCGATCTACGGCGAAGTGCGCGATCTGGCCCGGATCTTCGAGGTCGAGGAGCGCGGCGAGAAGCTGGTGACCGAGTTGCGGGGCGGTCCGGTTTCTGGGCCCGCTCCCCCAGGCAGTCGGCCGCATAGGGCCGAGCCGGGTCAGACAGGCTTCGCCGTCGTGCCCCGGAGGACGAGACGCGGGGTCAGCACGACCTCGCGAGGTTCCGTGCGGTCCTCGTCCAGGCGCTCGACGGCGGCGGTCACCGCGTGCCGGGCCTGCTCCTCGGCCCCCTGGCTGACCGTGGTCAGGTTGAAGCAGCTCAGCCGGGAGTGCGTGTCGTCGTCGTAGCCGACCACGGAGACCCGGCCCGGGACGTCGACCCCGGCACGGGCCAGGGCGGCCAGGACGCCGATGGCGCACTGGTCGTTGAAGGCGATGACAGCGGTGGGCAGTTCGCCGGCTTCGAGCAGCCGGCGCGCGGCCCACTCGCCCGCCGCTTCGGTGTGGTCGCCGCGTAGCACGCTGACATGCTCGTCCAAGCCGTGGCGGCGCATGGCGCCGCGATAGCCGCGGCGACGGTCGGTGGCGATCACGCCCTTGCCGCCGTCGACATACGTGATCGCGCGGTGGCCGAGCCCGACGAGGTGGTCGACGATCTGCCCGACCCCGTCGTCGTCGGCGGTGCGTACGACGTCCAGGGCGGCGTCGGAGATCCTGCGGCCGACCGCGATGACCGGCGACTTGCGGTCGAGGGCGACGAGGGTCGCGGTGGGGGCGGTCGGGCCGAGCAGGATCAGGGCTTCGCTGCGGTAGGCGAGGAGTGTCTCGACGGCCGTGCGCTCGTCGCGGGTGCGCGTCTGGGTGCTGAGCACCAGGTCGTAGCCGACCTCCTCGGCCGCCGTGTGGAGGTGCTCGACCAGCTCGGCGTGGAAGGGGCTGTAGATGTCGATCATGACACCCAGGAGCCGACTGCGTCGGCTGGCGAGCATGCTGGCCGTACGGTCCACCTGATAGCCGAGGTCGGCGGCCGCCCTGAGGACACGCTGCCGCGTCTGCTCACTGGGGCCGGACACACCACGCAGCACCAGAGACACCGACGCGGTGGACAGACCCACCCGCGCGGCCACGTCCTCCAGCCGGGGACGCTTGCTCGCGCCGTTGCGGTGACGTGTGGAATCGCCGTCGCCCACCTGTGCCTCCCCTGCGAAATCTGCTGGCGCAACACCCTTGACACGCTCACAAAACAAGCTGATAGTACCAGAACTTAAAGCGCTTTAAATTGTTCTGACGTTCCGACGACGTCACTCGTCGCTCCTCGCGGACCTCCCCCACGGCCGCCGTTCCACTCACCCTCCCAGTTGCACAGTGAGGTGCACGCATCATGAACCGCACATCCCTTCCCCGCTCCCGCAGAACCGCCTCGGCCATGGCCGTGGCCGCCGCGGCCACCCTGGTCCTCGCGGGCTGTTCCAGCAGTTCCGGCGGCAAGGACGCCGAGGAAGGCGGGGCGGACGCCGCGGCCGGCAAGGCCGACACCCCCCGTATGAAGATCGCGATGGTCACCCACGCGCCCTCCGGCGACACCTTCTGGGACATCATCCGCAAGGGCGCCCAGGCCGCCGCCGCGAAGGACAACGTCGAGCTGATCTACTCCAACGACGAGAGCGCCAGCGGCCAGGCGACCCTGATCCAGAACGCGATCGACCAGAAGGTCGACGGCATCGCCGTCACCCTCGCCAAGCCGGACGCCCTCAAGGACGCCATCGCCAAGGCGCAGAAGGCCGGCATCCCCGTCGTCGGATTCAACTCCGGTATGGACGTGTGGAAGGAGCAGGGGCTGCTGTCCTTCTTCGGACAGGACGAGGCGGTCTCCGGCGAGGCCTTCGGCAAGAAGCTCAACGAGAACGGCGCCAAGCACGCGCTCTGCGTCGTCCAGGTCCAGGGGCACGTGGGCCTGGAGGCCCGCTGCGCCGGCGTGAAGAAGACCTTCAAGGGCAAGACCGAGAACCTCTACGTCAACGGCAACGACATGCCCGCGACGAAGTCCACCATCTCGGCCAAGCTCAAGCAGGACTCCTCGATCGACCAGGTCGTCACCCTGGGCGCCCCGTTCGCGCTGACGGCGGTGGAGTCGATCTCGGATGCGGGCAGCAAGGCGAAGGTCGCGACGTTCGACCTGAACAAGGAGCTGACGGACTCGATCAAGGGCGGTGACATCGAGTTCGCCGTCGACCAGCAGCCTTACCTGCAGGGCTACCTGTCGGTGGACTCGCTGTGGCTCTACAAGAACAACGGCAACTACAGCAGTGGCGGTGAGGCGCCCGTCCTCACCGGTCCGGCTTTCGTCGAGAAGAGCAACGTCGACACGATCGCCAAGTTCGCCGCGAAGGGCACCCGGTGATCCGATCATGACCCAAGCAACGGCACCGGCGACGAGTTCCTCCTCGTCGCCGGCTCCGCCGGCCGCCCAGAAGGACGGCCGTACCGCACAACGCTCCCTGGGCCGACGCCTGTTGGCCCGCCCCGAGGTCGGCGCGTTGATCGCCGCGATCGGTGTGTACGCGTTCTTCTTCGCCGCCGCCCCGTCGTTCCGTGAGGCCGGCTCGCTGGCGACCGTGCTCTACCAGGCCTCCGTCATGGGCATCATGGCGATCCCGGTGGCCCTGCTGATGATCGGCGGGGAGTTCGACCTGTCCGCCGGTGTCGCGGTCACCACCTCCGCGCTGACCGCCGCGATTGTCACCTTCCAGCTGACGGTGAACGTGTGGACCGGCGTGATCGTCGCGCTGATCGTGTCCCTCGCCGTCGGCGCGTTCAACGGCTGGCTGCTGATCAGGACCGGGCTGCCCAGCTTCCTGGTCACGCTGGGTTCGTTCCTGATCCTCCAGGGCTCCAACCTCGCGGTCACGAAGATCTTCACGGGCAACGTGGCGTCCGACTCGATCGCCGACATGGACGGTTTCGACCAGGCGAAGAGCGTCTTCGCCTCGGAGGTGTCGATCGGCGGCGTCGACCTCAAGATCACGATCTTCTACTGGCTGGTGTTCGCGGCGATCGCCACCTGGCTGCTGCTGCGCACCAAGTTCGGCAACTGGATCTTCGCCGTCGGCGGCAGCAAGGACAGTGCGCGGGCCGTCGGCGTACCCGTGAACTTCACGAAGATCGCCCTGTTCATGGGGGTCGGGGCCGGGGCCTGGTTCGTGGGCATGCACCTGTTGTTCTCGTTCAACACGGTGCAGTCCAACGAGGGCGTGGGCAACGAGTTCCTGTACATCATCGCCGCGGTGATCGGCGGCTGCCTGCTGACCGGCGGCTACGGTTCCGCGGTCGGCCCGGTCATCGGCGCCTTCATCTTCGGCATGGTCAACCAGGGCATCGTCTACGCCAACTGGAACCCCGACTGGTTCAAGGCCTTCCTCGGCGTGATGCTCCTGATCGCCGCCCTCGTCAACTTGTGGGTCCGCAGCCAAGCGACCCGGAGGTGAACCACCCCATGACAACCACGAACGAAGCCGTCCTCACCGACGGCAAACCCCAGGACGGCACCCCCGTCGTCGAACTGCGTGACGCGGGCAAGGCGTACGGCAACATCCGCGCCCTGCACAGCGTGAACCTCACCGTCCACCCCGGCAAGGTCACCTGCGTGCTGGGCGACAACGGCGCCGGCAAGTCCACCCTCATCAAAATCATCTCCGGACTGCACCAGCACACCGAGGGCGAGTTCGTCATCGACGGCAGGCCGGTGCGCTTCTCCACCCCGCGCGAAGCCCTGGACGCCGGAATCGCCACCGTCTACCAGGACCTGGCGACCGTGCCCCTGATGCCGGTGTGGCGCAACTTCTTCCTCGGCTCGGAGATGACCAAGGGCCCCTGGCCGATCCGCCGTCTCGACATCGAGAAGATGAAGAAGACCGCGGACGAGGAACTGCGGAACATGGGCATCGTCCTGGACGACCTCGACCAGCCCATCGGCACCCTCTCCGGCGGCCAGCGCCAGTGCGTCGCCATCGCCCGCGCCGTCTACTTCGGCGCCCGCGTCCTCATCCTCGACGAGCCCACCGCCGCCCTCGGCGTCAAACAGTCCGGCGTCGTGCTGAAGTACATCGCCGCCGCCCGGGACAAGGGCCTGGGCGTCATCTTCATCACCCACAACCCGCACCACGCCTACATGGTCGGAGACCACTTCAGCGTCCTGCGCCTCGGCACCCTCGAACTCTCCGCCGCCCGCGACCAGGTCAGCCTCGAAGAACTCACCAACCACATGGCCGGCGGCACCGAACTCGCCGCCCTCAAACACGAACTCGCCCAGGTACGCGGCGTCGACGTCGACGAACTCCCCGAGGATGCAGACCTCACCGCCCCAGTGGCGGCAACGTCCGAACCGACCACGTGACCCGGCCCAGACGCTCCACCGTCATCCCCTGACACCTCGGAAGGCACCCCGTCGTGAAGATCGCCCTCGACCCGTACATGATCCGCGATGTCCCGCTCCTCGAACTGCCCGCGGTGGTCGCCGAGTTGGGCTACGAGTGGATCGAGCTCTCCCCCCGAGAGGACTTCATCCCCTTCTTCCGCCATCCGCGCGTGGACGACGCCACCGTACGGAAGTTCCGCAAGGCGTTGGACGCGGCGGGTGTCGGGATCTCCTCCCTCCTGCCCCTCTTCCGCTGGTCCGGCCCCGACGAGGACGCCCGGCAGGCCGCCGTCCGCTACTGGAAGCGGTCCATCCAGATCTGCTCGGACCTCGGCGTGGACAGCATGATCTCCGAGTTCAACGGCCGCCCCGAGGACCCGGACCGCAGCGAGGCCCAGTTCTGGAAGTCGATGGACGAACTCCTCCCGCTCTTCGAGCAGGAAGGCATCAAGCTCGCCCTGGAGCCGCACCCGGACGACTTCGTCGAGGACGGCCACGACGCAGTGAACCTGATCCGCGGAATCAACCACCCCAACGTCAGCTTCCTCTACTGCGCCCCGCACACCTTCCACATCGGCAATGACGCCCCCGGCATCATCAAGCGCGCGGGCGACCTGCTCACCCATGTCCATCTGGCCGACGTCCTCGACCACACGGCCTCCTCGGGCAACCGCTACATCCTCAACCCGCCCGGCACGACGGCACGGGTCCACCAGCACCTCGACATGGGCCAGGGCGAGGTCGACTTCGACGAACTCTTCCGCGAACTGCGCACGAACGGGTTCGACGGCACCCTCACGTCCTGCGTCTTCGCCTGGGAGGACCGCGCCAAGGAGTCGTCCGTCCTCATGCGGAAGAAGATCGACGAGTACCTGGCCACCTGGTCCTGAAGCCCCGGGCTCGGGCCTGGGCAGCCTGACCGTCCGCGATGGCGAACCAGGTCCGAGCAGGCTGTCGCGACAACCTATTGACATGACATGTCGGCGAAGGCATCGTTCTCGCCGCAGGCGCTTTTAAAGCGCTTTAAGTCTCGTTTTGAGCAAGGGAAACCGCTGTTATGCCGTACGAAGTGCTGACCATGGGCCGTGTGGGAGTGGATGTGTATCCCCTTCAGACCGGCGTGGGACTGGCCGAGGTCACCTCGTTCGGCAAGTACCTCGGCGGCAGCCCGACCAACGTCGCCGTCGCCGCGGCCCGCTACGGGCACAGCGCGAGCGTCGTCACCAAGACCGGCCGCGACCCGTTCGGGGACTTCGTCCGGCAGGCGCTGGAGGGATACGGCGTCGACTCCGGCTTCGTCAGCACGTCGGACATCGCGCCGACGCCGGTGACGTTCTGCGAGATCTTCCCGCCGGACGACTTCCCGCTGTACTTCTACCGACTGCCCAAGGCCCCTGACCTGGACATCCGTCCGGAGGAGCTGGACCTCGAGGCCGTACGCGACGCCCATGTCCTCTGGATGACCGGGACCGGGCTGAGCGAGGAGCCGAGCCGCTCGACCACCCTCGCCGCGCTGGCGCACCGGGCGAAGGCCGGCACGACGGTCTTCGACCTGGACTGGCGGCCGATGTTCTGGTCGGACCCGGCCGAGGCCCGCACGTACTACGCCGAGGCCCTGCGCCACACCACGGTCGCCGTCGGGAACCTCGACGAGTGCGAGGTGGCGACCGGGGAACGCGAGCCGTACGCCGCCGCGAAGGCACTGCTCGCCGCCGGTGTGGAGCTGGCCGTGGTCAAGCAGGGCCCCAAGGGCGTGCTGGCCATGGGCCGCGACGGCTCGATGATCGAGATCCCGCCGGTCCCGGTGGACGTCGTCAACGGCCTCGGCGCGGGTGACGCCTTCGGCGGCGCGCTGTGCCACGGCCTGCTGGCCGGCTGGGACACGCGCCGCACGGTGTCCTTCGCCAACGCGGCCGGCGCGATCGTGGCGGGCCGGCTGTCCTGCTCCGACGCCATGCCCACCGAGGCCGAGGTCGAGGCCAAGCTCCGCGAGGCAGCCCTCGCATCCGCCGAACGAGAGGTGTGACGCCATGCTGCCCGACAACGTGAGCCGGATCGTGGGGGCCCGCGTCGGTGACCCCGGCGCCATCGCGACGGCCGCCGCACGCCGTGTGAAGGCGACCTCGCTGCTCGGCGAGCACGGCAAGGCCATGATCATCGCCGCCGACCACCCCGCACGCGGCGCCAACGGCGTCGGCGGCGACCCGAACGCGATGGCCGACCGGTTCAAGCTGCTCGACCGGCTGTGTGTGGCGCTGGAACGGCCTGGTGTGACGGGGGCGTTGGCCACCGCCGACATCCTGGAGGACCTGCTGCTGCTCGGTGTCCTCGACGGCAAGAGCGTCTTCGGTTCCATGAACCGGGGCGGTCTCGCGGGTTCGGTCTTCGAGATCGACGACCGATTCACCGGGTACGACGCGGCGACCATCGCCGCGATGGGCTTCGACGGCGGCAAGATGCTCACCCGCATCGCCCTCGACGACCCGGCCACCCCGTCGATCCTGGAGAACACCGCCCGTGCGGTCGATGAGCTGAATGACCGTCAACTGATAGCCATGGTCGAGCCGTTCCTCTCCGTCTGGCAGGACGGGAAGATCCGCAACGACCTCTCCCCCGAGGCCGTCGCCAAGTCCATCACCATCGCCTCCGGGCTGGGCCGCCGCACCGCCTACACCTGGCTGAAGCTGCCGGTCGTCGACGACATGGAACGCGTCCTCGCCTCCTCCACCCTGCCCGCGCTGCTGCTGGGCGGTGAGGTCAAGGACGCCGACGCGGCCTTCGCCTCCTGGGGCAAGGCACTCAAGCAGCCCACCGCGCAGGGCCTGGTCGTCGGCCGCTCCCTGCTCTACCCCTCGTCCGGCGATGTCGCCGGAGCCGTGGACCGGGCGGTGAGCCTGCTGTGAGCGACGCGAACAGGTACCACCTGCCGAGGGGGACTTCCGCCGACGGCCCGTACGACCTCCTGGTCACGCCGGAGTCGGCGGGCTGGGGATACTCCGGCCTCAGGGTGCTGACTCTGAAGGCGGGCGAGGCACATGCCCTGTCCACCGGGGACTCCGAGTTCCTGGTCCTACCGCTGACGGGCTCCTGCACCGTCACCACGGACGGCAAGGCCTTCGAACTGGCCGGTCGAACGGGCGTGTTCGCCTCGGCCACCGACTTCGCCTATGTGCCGCGCGGGTCGCAGACTCTCATCAGCAGCGCGTCCGGGGGACGGTTCGCGCTGCCCTCCGCCCGTACCGGGCGGAACGGCCTTCCCGCCCGGTACGGGCGCAAGGAGGACGTGCCCGTCGAACTGCGCGGCGCCGGAGCGTGCTCCCGGCAGGTCAACAACTACTGCCTGCCGGGCACGTTCGAGGCCGAGCAGTTGCTGGTGTGCGAAGTACTGACCCCCGGTGGCAACTGGTCGTCGTATCCGCCGCACAAGCACGACGAGGTGCGCATCGACGAGGCCGGCGACCCGGTCGAGTCGGAGCTGGAGGAGATCTACTACTTCGAGGTCGCCGGCGACGGGAACGGCTTCGGCTACCAGCGGGTCTACGGGACGGCCGAGCGGCCGATCGACGTGCTCGCCGAGATCCGCTCCGGCGACACCGTCCTCATCCCGCACGGCTGGCACGGCCCGTCCGTCGCCGCGCCCGGCTACGACCTGTACTACCTCAACGTCATGGCCGGTCCCGGGCAGGACCGCGCCTGGCTGATCTGCGACGACCCCGCGCACGGCTGGGTGCGCGGCACCTGGGCCGCGCAGGACGTCGACGACCGGCTGCCCTTCGGAGAGAACCGATGAACACGGTACGACTGACAACCGCCCAGGCCCTCGTGCGCTTCCTGGCCAATCAGTACAGCGAGCGCGACGGCCAGGAGCACCGCCTCATCCCCGGCGTCTGGGGCATCTTCGGGCACGGCAACGTCGCCGGCATCGGCCAGGCCCTCCTCCAGGCCGCGGCGACCGGCGAGGCCGACCTGCCCTACTACTTGGCGCGCAACGAGCAGGGCATGGTGCACGCGTCGGTGGCGTACGCGAAGATGCGCGACCGGCTGGCGGCCTTCGCCTGCACGGCGTCGACCGGGCCCGGCTCGACCAACATGATCACGGGTGCCGCGCTGGCGACGACCAACCGCATCCCCGTACTCCTGCTGCCCAGCGACATGTTCGCCACCCGTGCCGCCGACCCCGTCCTCCAACAGCTGGAGGACACCCGGGGCGGGGACGTCACCGTCAACGACGCCTTCCGTGCCGTGTCCAAGTACTTCGACCGCATCTCACGCCCCGAGCAGCTGATCCCGGCCGCGCTGGCCGCGATGCGGGTGCTCACCGACCCCGTCGAAACCGGCGCCGTCACCCTCGCGCTGCCGCAGGACGTGCAGGCGGAAGGCTTCGACTGGCCGCTTTCCTTCTTCCGCCGTCGCGTCTGGCACGTAGGCCGCCCGGTCCCCGAACCCGCTGCGGTCGAGCGGGCCGCCGCGCTGCTGCGCGGCGCGCGGAAGCCACTGATCGTTGCCGGTGGCGGCACGGTGTACTCCGGCGCCGAGACCCAGCTGCGGGCCTTCGCCGAAGCCACCGGCATCCCGGTCGCGGACACCCACGCAGGCAAGGGCGCGGTGGCCTGGGACCACCCCTGCGCGGTCGGCGGCATCGGCTCGACCGGCTCCTACGCCGCGAACGAGCTGGCGAAGGAAGCCGATGTCGTCCTCGGTATCGGCACCCGTTACTCCGACTTCACCACCGCCAGCCACACCGTCTTCGGCAACCCCGGCGTCACCTTCGTCAACCTCAACGTGGCCCGCCTCGACGCGGTCAAGCACTCCGCCGAGCCGCTGGTCGCCGACGCCCGCCTCGGTATCCAGGCTCTCGCGGGCGTGCTGACGGACTGGGAGGTCGACCCCTCCTACCGCCGCCGCACCCGAGAACTGATCGCCCGCACCAGGGAGATCGAGGAGGAGTGCTTCGCCCCCGAGCGCAACACCGGCGCACTCCCCGCCCAGACCCAGATCCTCGGCGCGCTCAATGACGTACTCGGTGACCGTGACGTCGTCATCAACGCGGCCGGCTCCATGCCCGGCGACCTCCAGCAACTGTGGCGGGCCCGGGACCCGAAGGCCTACCACGTCGAATACGCCTACTCCTGCATGGGCTACGAGGTCGCCGCCGGCGTCGGCGCCAAGATGGCCGACCCCTCCCGCGAGGTCGTCGTCCTGGTCGGCGACGGCTCCTATCTGATGATGGCCCAGGAAATCGTGACCATGGTCTCCGAGGGGCTGAAGACCATCATCGTCCTCGTCCAGAACCACGGCTTCGCCTCCATCGGCGCCCTGTCGGAGTCGCTGGGCTCGCAGCGCTTCGGCACCAAGTACCGCTTCCGCGACGGCAGTTCGGGACAGCTCGACGGCGAAGTGCTCCCCGTCGATCTCGCCGCCAACGCCTCCTCCCTCGGCGCGTACGTCCTGCACGCCACCTCCGTGGACGAGTTCCGCGCCGCGATGGAGAAGGCCAAGGCCGCGACCCGCACCACGGTCGTGCACGTCGAGACCGACCTCTACGGGCCCAACCCGCCCGGCCACGGCTGGTGGGACGTCCCCGTCAGCGAGACCTCGGCCCTGGACTCCACCCGCACCGCGTACGAGACGTACGCCGCCCACAAGCGCGACCAGCGGCACTACCTGTAAGTCCCGTCCCCGTAAAGGAAACCCGCACCGTGAATACCATCCAGCACTGGATCAACGGCTCCCCCACCGCCGGTACGGGGCCACAGACCGCGCCCGTGTTCAACCCGGCCACCGGCAGGGAGCAGGCCCGCGTCGCCCTCGGCGGCGGCGCCGACGTGGACGCAGCCGTGGCAGCCGCCGCGAACGCCTTCGAGACCTGGTCGGAGTCGTCGCTGTCCCAGCGCACCCAGGTGATGTTCGCCTTGCGGCAGTTGCTCGTCGAGCACGAGGAGGAACTCGGGCGGATCATTTCCGCCGAGCACGGCAAGACCGTCGACGACGCGCGCGGCGAGATCACCCGCGGCCGGGAGGTCGTCGAGTACGCCTGCGGCCTCGGCGACGTCCTCAAGGGATC
The DNA here is from genome assembly GCF_041435215.1 of Streptomyces sp. NBC_01314. Classification (NCBI taxonomy): domain Bacteria; kingdom Bacillati; phylum Actinomycetota; class Actinomycetes; order Kitasatosporales; family Streptomycetaceae; genus Streptomyces; species Streptomyces sp. NBC_01314. Next base: position 1,521,913 of record NZ_CP108394.1, read on the forward strand.
CTTCTCCGACCAGGTCTCGCGCGGAGTGGACGTGCACGACTTCCGCCAGCCACTCGGAGTCGTCGCGGGCATCACACCGTTCAACTTCCCCGCCATGGTGCCTCTTTGGATGCACCCGATCGCCATCGCCACCGGCAACACCTTCATCCTGAAGCCGAGCGAGCGCGACCCGTCCGCGGCGAACTTCGTCGCCGGCCTCTACCGGCGCGCCGGGCTGCCGGACGGTGTCTTCAACGTCGTGCACGGCGGCAAGGACGCGGTCGACGCGATCCTCACCCACCCCCGGATCGAGGCTGTCTCCTTCGTCGGCTCCACCCCGATCGCCAGGTACGTCCACGAGACCGCCACCGCCCACGGCAAGCGCGTCCAGGCCCTCGGCGGCGCCAAGAACCACGCCGTCGTCCTCCCCGACGCCGACCTGGAGTTCGCCGCCAACCACATCACCGCCGGCGCCTACGGCTCGGCCGGCGAGCGCTGCATGGCCGTCTCCGTGGCCGTGGCGGTCGGCGACGCCGCCGACGCCCTGGTCGAGGTGCTGGAGCGCAAGGCCCGCGAGGTGAAGGTCGGCCCGGGCGACCAGCCCGGCACCGAGATGGGCCCGCTGGTCACCCGGGCCGCGCAGGAGCGCGTCGAGAACGCGGTCGGCGGCGCGGCAGCGCAGGGGGCCACGGTGGTGGTCGACGGGCGTGGGCTGAAGGTCGACGGCCACGAGGAGGGCTTCTTCACCGGCCCCTCCCTCCTGGACCACGTCACCACCGAGATGGACGCCTACAAGGAGGAGCTGTTCGGGCCGGTCCTCGCCGTCATCCGCGCCGAGAGCCTCGACCAGGCGATCGACCTGATCAACGCCAACCCGTACGGCAACGGCACCGCCCTGTTCACCGCCTCCGGCGAAGCCGCCCGCCGATTCCAGCGCCACATCAAGGTCGGCATGATCGGCATCAACGTCCCCGTGCCCGTGCCGATGTCGTACTACTCCTTCGGCGGCTGGAAGGACTCCCTCATCGGCGACTCCCCCATCCACGGCCCCGACGGCATCCGCTTCTACACCCGCCCCAAGGTCGTCACCACCCGCTGGCCCCAGCCCGCCCAGCAGGTGACCGCCGGCTTCGACTTCCCCACCTCCAGCTGACCTTCCCCCACAGGGACTTTTCGAAAGGCACCCCCATGACGACTTCGGGCAAGCCCATCTCCGTCGCGGTCATCGGCGCCGGTATGGCCGGCCGCAGCCATGCCTCCGGTTACCGCAACGTCAACACGGTCTTCGGCGCCGGGCTGCCGCCGGTCCGGCTGGCCGCGATAGCCGACGCCAATGTCGCGCTGGGCGAGGACGCCGCGCGCCGCTACGGGTTCGAGAAGGCGCTTCCCAGCTGGGAGGCCGTGGTCGAGGACCCGACGATCGACGCGGTGAGCATCGTCGTCGGAAACGCCCTGCACCGGCCGATCGCGGAGGCGCTGGTCGCGGCGGGCAAGCACGTGCTGTGCGAGAAGCCGTTGGCCGGGTCGCTCGAAGACGCCCGTGCGATGGCCGAGTTGGAGCGTTCCGCCGAGGTCGTCACCTCCGTCGGCTACACCTTCCGCCGCTCCCCCGGCATCGCCGCGATCCGCGACCACGTCCAGCGCGGCGAGCTGGGTGACCTGACCCTGTTCGGCGGCCGATACTGGTGCGACTACGCGATCGACCCGAACGGCCCGCTGAGCTGGCGGTTCAAGGGCGGCCCGGGTTCCGGCGCGCTGGGTGACGTCGGCTCGCACGTCATCGACGCCGCCGAGTACGTGGCCGGGCCCATCGCCTCGGTCTCCGGTGCCATGCTGTCGACGCAGATCCCCAAGCGCCCGCTGCCGCTGGGCGCAGTCGTCGGGCACAACGCCGCACCGGTCTCCGAGGAGTTCGGCGAGGTCGAGAACGAGGACACCGCGTCGTTCACGGCCCGCTTCGAGTCCGGGCTCGTGGGCACGTTCTCGGTGACGCGCACCGGCTTCGGCCTGCCCAACGGGCTTTTCTTCGACGTCCTGGGCCTCGGCGGCCGGGCCGCGTTCGACCAGCACCGGCCCGCCGAGTACCTCTTCGACGACGCCCAGCCCGACGGCCGTACGCGCGGCGCCCGGCAGATCATCGCCGGACCGCAGATGCCGTACTTCGCGGGCGGCGTCCCCATGGAGGCGGCCGGTGTGGGTGCCGGCAACGGCGACAACTTCATCTACCAGGCCCGCGCCTTCCTCGACCAGGTCGCGGGGGTCGCCGAGCCGCTGCCGGCCTGTGCCACGTTCGCCGACGCGCTGCGGACGATGGAGATCATCAAGGCCGTCGTCGAGTCCTCCCGGGCCGGTGGCACCGCCGTCGCGGTCCCGCCCGTCGCCTGACCACCGTAGAGCTCGTAGAGCCCGTAGAGAAGGAAAAGGACACATGGCCCTCAAGCTCGGCGCCTACACCGCCTGCCTGCACGACCGGACACTCCCCGAGGCCCTCGACATCCTCAAGGAGAACGGTCTGACCTCGGTCGAGGTCAACACCGGCGGCTTCATCCCCTCCCCGCACTGCCCGGTCGACCTGCTGCTGTCCTCGGCCACGGCCCGCGAGGAGTACCTGGCGGCCTTCGCCGACCGGGGCATGGAACTCACCGGCCTCAACTGCAACGGCAACCCGCTCAACCCGCTTCCTGGTGTCGGCCCCAAGCACGCCGACGACCTGCGCCGCACCATCCGCCTCGCGGGCCTGCTCGGCGTGAAGCACGTCGTCACCATGTCCGGCACACCGGGCTCCGACCCCGACGCCAAGTACCCCTCCTGGGTCGTCAACCCCTGGGACGGCGTCTACATGGACGTCCTGGACTACCAGTGGGGCGTGGCCGTCGAGTTCTGGAAGGAGATCGACGCGCTCGCCCGGGAGAACGACATCCGGGTGGCCATCGAGATGCACCCGCACAACGTGGTGTTCTCCCCGGTCACACTGAAGCGTCTCGTCGACGAGGGCGGTCTGACGAACGTCGGCGCGGAGATGGACCCCTCGCACCTGATGTGGCAGGGCATGGACATCGTGGCCTCCGTCAAGTGGCTGGGCCCGCTGGTGTTCCACGCCGCCGCGAAGGACGCCACGCTCTGCCCCGGCGCCGACATCCGCGGTGTCCTGGACACGTCGTTCACGCGCGTGCCCGCCGATGCGCACGGCAAGGTCCCCACCGGCTACGGCTTCTGGTGCAACGCCTGGCCCGAGAACCCGGCCTGGAAGTTCGTCGCCGTCGGCGAGGGCAACGACGTCCCCTTCTGGACCGAGTTCCTGCGCGCCCTCGCCGACATCGACCCGGACATGGCCGTGAACATCGAGCACGAGGACGCGGCCTACTCCCAGACGGAGGGCCTGGCCCTGGCGGCGAAGAATCTGCACGCGGCATCGGCAGCCGTCTGACGGACGCCCCTGCCTCGACCCGGGGCCGCGCCCACCGGTGGGCGCGGCCCCGGTTGAGCCGACTCGCCTCCACCACGGCTCGCCTCACGGTGGGGGCGGGCCCGATCTACGACGCCTGCCGCTCGTCGAAAGCGTCGATTCCCCACGCGCCCGCATGGGGGCCGAACTCGTTCTCCGCCGCCTGCGCCGCCAGGCGGGCGTTCCGGGCGCGTGCCTCCGGCCCGTCCGGGAGGTGGTAGTCCTCACCCGCCTTCGCCGAACCGGCCTGCGCCTTCGTGGCGGTGGCCAGCCGCCGGCCGACGTACCGGTCCAGCGCGTCGGGTACGTCGGCCGGTGCCGCGTCCGCGAGGCAGTCGCCGAGCACCGCCGCGTCGACCAGGGCCTGGGCCGCGCCCTGGGCTTGGAACGGCACCATCGCGTGAGCGCTGTCGCCGAGCAGGGTCACGCGCCCGGAGCTCCAGCGGGCGAGCGGGGCCCGGGTATGGATGCCGTAGCGGAGCACCGTCCCCGTCCGTCCGAGGACGTCGAGCACCCGGGGGTCCCACCCTTCGAACGCGCGCAGATACTCCCCCGGCTCGGCCCGAGCGGTCCACGACTCCTGCGCCGCCCCGGTTTCGATGACGCCCACGACGTTGAGCAGTTCCCCTCGTCGCACCCAGTAGTGCACGAAGTGCCGTCCGGGCCCGAGCCAGAGCGCGTACTCCGGGAGGTCCAGGCCGGCCACCTCGTCGGCCGGCAGCAGGGCCCGGTAGGCGGCGGTCCCCGAGAACAGGGCCTCGTCGGCGCCGAACAGCCACTGGCGGGCCCGGGAACGTACGCCGTCCGCGGCGACGACGAGGTCCGCCTCCAGGCGCTCCCCGTCGGCCGTCGTCACCCGCGCGGACCCGCCGTCCTGCTCGATGCCGACGACCACGGTGTTCAGCCGCACCGACTCGGGCGGCACGGCGGCGGCCAGGGCCTGGTGCAGGTCGGCCCGGTGGGCCTGGAGGTACGGCGCCCCGAACGCGTCCTCGACCTCGCGGCCCAGCGCGAAGCCGCAGATCTCACCGCCGTCGGACCAGGTGCGAAAGCTCAGCCGGGACGGCCGGCTGGACCGGGCGGCGACCACGTCGAGCAGCCCCAGCCGACGCAGGACGCGGGTGGCGTTGGGCGCGAGCTGGATCCCCGCGCCGATCTCGGTGAACCGCGGCGCCTGCTCGACGAGCGTCACGTCGCACCCGGCGCGCCGCAGACTCAGTGTCGCGGCCAGTCCCCCGATACCCGCCCCCACGACGATCGCCCTCATGTCCCCACCTCAGGTCGACGTCGTTTCACGCTACCGGCGGACGACGACCGGAGGGGAGGCGCGCGACGACGCGAAGTCGCCGCGCGCCGGCGCTCAGAGCGGAGTCCGCTCCACCGGAATCCACAGCTCCGCGTCCGCCTGCGCCGCGTCCTGCGACAGCCGGGTCCGCAGGATCTCGGGGCCCGGTCGGCTCCGGTACGGATTGGACGGGAACCACTGCGTGAACACGTCCCGCCACAGATACTGCAGCGCCTGTGGGAACGGTCCGGAGTTCTCGAAGACGGCCCAGGTCCCCGCCGGGACGGTCAGCTCGTCCATGCCGTCGGGCGCGGTGGCGCGGGTCACCGCCCCGTGGAAGTAGTCGAGTTCGGTCCCTTCGGCCCGGCTCTCGGCAATGTTGTCACTGATCGAGACGATCCCCTGCGGCTCCTGATCGGACAGGCTCTCGATCTGCCGAAGTGTCTCCTGGCCGATGCTCCGGATGAAGTCGGCGATCGCCGGGTTCACACCCTCGTGCACGAGCGGGACCCGGGTCCTCCTCCCGACCACCCGGAACTCCTCCCTCTCCACGACGCGGTATCGCATGCTGCTGCTCCCTTCGACGACGAGGCGGAAGGACATCCGGGGCTGGGACCGCAGCGTCGCGCCGGTCCGCCGGGCCTCACCGGGGCCGACGCCGTGCAGGGCACGGAACGCCCGTGCGAACGCCTCCCCCGAGCCGTAGCCGTAGCGCACGGCGATCTCCAGCAGGGTCCGTTCGCCGGCCAGCACCTCGGCGCCGGCGACGGTGAGCCGTCGGCGCCGGACGTACTCCGACAGCGGCATGCCCGCGAGCGCGGAGAAGAGCCGCCGCAGGTGGTACTCCGACGTCACCGCGATCCGTGCCAGGTCGGCCACCTCGATCGGCTGGTCGAGATGGCGCTCGATGTGCTCCATGGCCTGGTTCAGCCGCTCCAGCACCCCGGTCTCCTTCCTTTCGCTCACCACGCTAGGAAGAAGCCACCTTGCCGCACCCGACATCCTGTGCCCGCTCCGGTCGGGTGGGTGGGTGGGTGGGTGAGTAAGCGGGCGAACTGGCCGGCCACAGGCCGCACACGGCGAAGGGCACCCATGAGCCAGTGCTCTGGGCAGGCTCAACGCCGGGCCAGCGCCAGCACACTCAGACCGAACATCAGGACGCCCAGGGGGAGATGGACCGACGGGACGTGCGCGATACCGAGCACGACCTGGACCGAGGCGAGTACGAGGAAGCCCGACGCGTGCCGGACCGGCCGGGGCGAGCCGCCGCCCGGCTTCCACGCCAGCACCGCCGCGAGCACGTACAGCATCGACGCCCCGTACATCACACGGGCCCCGACACTGTGCAGCGTCTCTCCGTAGGACGAAGTCAGCAGCAGTCCGGCGGAGACCGCCTGGAGGAAGATGGTCAAGGTCTGCAGGGCGATCGCGATCCGCAGGAACGAGGAGCCGCGCTGTGCGTTCGCCGTCGCCGTCACCTGAGTGGCCATGCCACAGTCCCCTTTTCCGCCCTCGGGCAGTAGATCGATAAGGTCTCACCGGTACGACGACGCGAGCCCGCGAAAGGTAAGGCGAGGGGGGCGGCCGAAGGCATGGGGACTATGGGGGCCGGCACGGACGGGACGGCAGGCGAGCGACGCCAACTGGTCAACATCGCCTACCGGTTGCTCGGTTCGGTGACCGAGGCCGAGGACGCCGTACAGGATGCCTACGCACGCTGGTACGGGCTGCCACGGGGCCGGCAGGAGGAGATCCTGTCCCCCGGCGCCTGGCTGACGACGGTGACCGGCCGTATCTGCCTGGACCTGCTCAGTTCGGCGCGGGCCCGCCGTGAACGCTATGTCGGCGCGTGGCTGCCCGAGCCGCTGCCCGACCGCACCGAGCGGGACCACACGGACGGCGTCGGCCCCACCGGTCCCGCGGACCCCGCCGACCAGATCGTCATGGACGAGTCGGTGGCCATGGCCTTCCTCGTCGTCCTGGAGTCGATGACGCCCGCCGAGCGGGTGGCGTTCGTCCTGCACGACGTCTTCCGGTACCCGTTCGCCGAGATCGCCGACGTCCTTGGCCGGACGCCCGCGGCCTGCAAGCAGCTGGCGGCCTCCGCCCGACGACGGGTCGGCGGCGCGCGCGCTCCGGTGACGGCGACCGGCCGATCCGACGTGGTGCGGCGCGTCAAAGTGGCGTGGGAGACCAGGGACATCGCGGCCCTCGTCAATCTCCTCGACCCGGCCGCCGTGATGACCGCCGACGGCGGCGGCATGGTCGGCACCGTCCTGCGCCCGGTCGAGGGCGGCGCGCGCATCGCCGAGTACATGGCCGCCATCGCCGACAGGGCTCCGGGGCTCGAACTCCTGGAGCGGTCGGTCAACGGCGTACCGGGCCTGGTGGCCCGGCGTGCCGGCGTCGTCATGACCGTGGCCTCGTTCGGCATCTCCGAGGGACGCGTCACCCACATCTGGGCGGTCCGCAACCCCGAGAAGCTGCGGCCGTGGGGGCGGGAGGGCTAGTGCCTGTCGTACGCCTCTGCCCTCGGCGGAGTGCACGAAGTCGACGTGGGCCCTACCCGCACCGGAGCGCGCCGGTAGAGCGCGACGCTTCGGAGTGACTCGGGCACCGGCGGGCATCTCCCCCACCGGTGCCCGAGAGTGTGTCAGGCGAGGGTCACCTCGACCGGTAGCTTCTTGATGCCGTTGACGAAGTTGGAGCGGACGCGCGGGACGTCACCGACGAGGCGGATGTCGGCGAGGCGTGGGATCAGCTCCTCGAACATGATGCGGATCTCCGTGCGGGCCAGCAGGTTGCCCAGGCACAGGTGCGGGCTGCCCTTGCCGAAGGTGACGTGGTCGTTGTCGGCACGGGCGACGTCGAGGTCGTAGGGGTTGCCGAAGACCTCCTCGTCGCGGTTGCCGGAGGCGTACCACATGACGACCTTGTCGCCCTCCTTGACCTGCTTGCCGCCGAGTTCGACGTCACGGGTCGCGGTGCGGCGGAAGTGGTAGACGGGGGACGCCCAGCGCAGGAACTCCTCGGTCGCCGTCGGGATCAGCGACGGGTCCTCCTGGAGGCGGGCGAGCTGCTCCGGGTGCTGGAGCAGGGCCAGCATGGAGTGGGTGATGGTGTGGCGGGTGGTCTCGTTGCCGGCGACGACGAGGAGCAGGAAGTAGTTGTCGAAGTCCTGCGCGGAGAGCGGGACGCCGTCGCGCGGGGTGGTGTTGACCAGCTTGGAGACCAGGTCGGTGCCGTCGCCGCCGCGTCGCTGCCGGGCCAGTTCGCGGCCGTACTCGAAGACTTCGAGGGAGGCGGGTGAGCGGAACGGCAGGTGCCGGTACTGCTCGCTCTCCGCGCTGTTCAGCAGGACGTCGGCATAGTCGGGGTCGGTGTTGCCGATGATGCGGTTGCCCCAGTCGATGAGCCGCTGGTTGTCCTCCGGCGGGACATCGAGGAGCCGGGCGAGGACGTTGATGGGGAAGTCGGCGGAGACGTCGGCGACGAAGTCGAAGGTGCCCTTGGCGAGGGCCGCGTCGAGGGTGGTGGCGGTGAGGCCGCGCAGGAAGTCGGTGTAGCTGTTGATGACACTCGCGCCGAACTGGCGCTGGATCACGCTGCGCAGCGCGCGGTGGCGGACGCCGTCCAGCTCCAGGATGGAGGCGCGGGTCTTGATCTGATCGTCGTCCACCTCTTCGAGGTTGACGAACCTCGTCGAGGTGAAGGTCTCGGCGTCGCGGTCGACGCGGGCGATGTCGGCGTGCCGGGTGACCGCCCAGAAGCCGGAGTTGGGGGCCTCCTCCGGCTGCCAGTGCACCGGGTCCTCGTGGCGCAGGGTGTGGAACATGCGCCACGGGGTGACGCCGTCGGTGAAGTTGTCGAGGTCGGCGAGGTCCACGTCGTCCAGCGGCATGGGCTCCTGGACGGCTTCGCGCACGAGGGCGGGGGGGAGGTGGGCGGAAGTGGTCATGGCGGTGGTTCTCCCGGGCTTCACAGGTGGTAGGCGTACTCGGTGAACTCCCAGTCGGTGACGTGCCGTTGGAAGCGTGCGACCTCATCGCGCTTGTAGGTGAGGTACGAGGTGGTGAAGTCCTTGCCGAGGAGCTCGGTGAGGGCGGTGTCCGCCTCCAGCGCGTCGAGGGCGGCGGGCAGGCTCATCGGCAGCACGGCCGCTCGGGCGGTGTCGTAGCCGTAGCCCTCCAGCGGGGCGGGGGGCTCCGCGCCGGCCCGGACGCCGAGCAGCGCGGCGGCGAGCGTGCCCGCGATCAGCAGATACGGGTTGGCTCCGGCGTCGCCGAGCCGCAGTTCCAGACGGGCGCCGGAGCCGCGCTCGGGCGGGATGCGGACCATGGCGCTGCGGTTGTCCAGGCCCCAGTCGATCAGCCAGGGCGCGAGGGTGTCCGGGCCGAACCGCTTGTAGGAGTTGACCGTCGGGTTGGCGAGGGCGGCGAGGGCCGGGGCGTGGGCGAGGACGCCGGCGATGGCGTGGCGGGCGGTGTCGGACAGCCCGTACCGGCCCGCCGGGTCGTCGAAGGTGTTGTGTCCCCGCTCGTCGTCGCAGGACAGGTGGATGTGGAAGCCGGAGCCGCCCGCGTCGTTGAAGGGCCGGGCCATGAAGGTGGCGAGGCGGCCCTCCTTGCGCGCGAGTTCCTTGACGGCGGCCTTGAAGCGGAAGGAGCGGTCGGCGGCCGAGAGGGCCTCGGAATGCGTCAGGTTGATCTCGAACTGGCCGCCGTCGAACTCGTGGTTGCCGTTGGTGACGCCGATGCGCAGGTCGCGGAGCCGGCGCAGGGTGCGCAACAGGTGGTTGTCGGGGTCGGCGCGCAGGCCGGCGGTGTAGACGGCGCCGGCGGCGCCCGAGTAGCGCTTCCAGCCGCTGGGGGACGCGGGGTCCTCGTCGCAGAGGAAGTACTCGAGTTCGGGTCCGACGACCGGGCGCAGGCCCTGCTCGGCGCAGCGGGCGAGCACCGAGCGCAGCAGGTCGCGGGGGGACTCGGGGGCAGGTGCCCCGGTGGCCGGGTCGATGGTCTCGCCGAGACAGGTGGCGACTCCGGGCTCCCAGGGCAGGGCGAGCAGGGTGTCGAGGTCCGGGCGCACATGGATGTCGGGCAGGCCGGCGTCGAGGCCTCCGGGCACGGGGACGACGTTGCCCTGGGGTGAGGTGTGGTAGACCGCCCGGCAGAAGGCGAGTCCGTGCTCGCAGGCCGTCGGCAGCTGGTCGAGCAGTACATCGCGGGCCCGGTCGGTGCCGATGAGGTCGGGGTAGGTCACCCGGACCACGTCGATGCCCTCTGCGGCCAGTCGCTCCTGGTAGTGCCCGACGGCGTAGTGCCCGACGGGCGGCGTTTCGGATGCGCTCACCGTTGTCTCCTCGACGACTGGGGCCAATTATTTGATTCCAAACGATAAGAACGACTCCATCGGCCCGCAAGGGGCCGGCCACAAAAAATTATCCACCTGGACAGGTATTGACCAGGAGTGGACGACTTTCTATGTTGTTTGAAGCCAAACGAGCTGGAGGTCCCCATGAAGGTCGTCGTCGACATGAACAAGTGCCAGGACCACGGACAGTGCGTGTTCGCCGCCCCGGACGTCTTCCAGCTCGACGGGAACGGGCGCCTGGCCTACGTCAGCGACCCCGACGACGCGCTGCTCGACGAGGTCGAGGAAGCCGCCGACGTCTGTCCGCTCCAGGCCATCCGGATCGAGGCCTGAGCAGATGAGCACACGCGTTGTCGTCGCCGGCGCCTCCATGGCGGGTCTGCGGGCCGCCGAGCAGCTGCGGGCGGCGGGCTGGACCGGGGCCGTCACCGTCGTCGGCGACGAGCCGCACATGCCCTACAACCGGCCCCCGCTCTCCAAGGAGGTGCTGGCAGGCAAGGCGCCCTTCGAGTCTCTGGCCTTCCGTCCCCGCGCGAGCGTGGCCGACGTGGAGTGGCGGCTCGGCACGCGGGTCGCCGCCGCGCGCCTCGACGAGCGGACCGTCGAGCTGGACGACGGCTCGACACTGTCGTACGACGGTCTGGTCGTCGCCACCGGTATGCGGCCGCGTCGGCTCGGCTGCTCCGGTCCGCTCGCCGGCCGCCACACGGTCCGTACGGTGGCCGACGCGCAGGGCCTGCGGGACGAGCTGACCCGGCCCGGTGCCCGGGTGGTCGTGATCGGCGCCGGGTTCATCGGCTGCGAGGTCGCCGCCACGGCCGTGGGCCTCGGGGTCGCCGAGGTGACCGTGGTCGATCCGCTGCCGCTGCCCATGGTCGGTCCGCTCGGTGAGCTGCTCGGTCGCACGCTGCTGCGCCGGCACGAGGAGCGCGGGGTGCGGTTCGCGCTCGGCACGGGCGTCGCCGGGTTCGAGGGCGAGGAGCGGGTCACGGGTGTGGTGCTCGGCGACGGGACCGTACTGCCCGCCGACGTGGTGGTGGAGTCGGTGGGCTCGGTCGCCAACGTCGAGTGGCTGGAGGGCAACGGCCTCGACCTGTCCGACGGAGTGCTCACCTGCGAGCAGCTGCGGGTCGGCGGGCGGCCCGAGGTGGTCGCCGTCGGCGATGTCGCCCGTTTCCCCAACGCCCGCTACGACGGCGTACCCCGCCGGGTCGAGCACTGGTCGATTCCCACGGACACCGCCAAGCACGCGGCGAAGGTGCTGGTCGGCCATCTCACCGGCGCGGAGGCGCAGTCGGCTGCCTTCGGACCGCTGCCCACCTTCTGGAGCGACCAGCACGACTTCCGGCTCCAGTCCTTCGGCGCGCCGGTCCTCGGCCGGGACGACGTACGGGTCCTGGACGGCGACCCGGCCGCGGACGTCCTGGTCGGCTACCACCACGACGGCCGGCTGGTCGGCGTCGTCGCGCTCGGCGGCCCCGCCACCGTGTCCGCCGCCGCCCGCTACCGCGCCGAGCTGCTCAAGCAGCCCGCCCTCACCGCGTAAGGACCCTCCTGACCATGACCAGTGTCCGTGGATACTTCCACCCCAAGACGGCGAGCGGCGGCTCGTCGCTCATCCCCTCCCCGCCCTGGCGCTACTCGGGCGACCTGCTCACCGTCGAGTACCGCACGGACCCCGCGCGGGTGCGTGAACTGCTGCCGGAGCCACTGGAGTTGGCCGACGAGGACCCCGGCGCGGTCGCGCTGATCTGGGCCGACTGGCAGTCCTGCTCGGCGTCGGGGGCGGAACTGCTCGACCCCGTGCTCTCCCAGTACAAGGAGGCCTTCGCGGTCGTCCGCTGCGCGTACAGGGGGCGGACGTACTCGCGGTGCGTCTACATCTGGGTCGACAAGGACTTCGCGATCGCCCGCGGGCTGCACCAGGGATATCCGAAGAAGCTCGGGTCCATCCACCAGGCGCGGCCCCATCCGCTGGGGCCCGCGCCGCGGATCGAGGCGGGGGCGCGATTCGGGGCGACGCTGGCGGCGGCGGACCGGCGGCTCGCGCAGACCGTGGTGACGCTGCGGGAGCCGGCCGAGACGAACGGGTTCGTGAACGCGCATCCCATGGCTCATCACCGGTGGCTGCCGTCCATCGAGAAGGGGAAGGGATTGGCCCTCGATGAGCTGATCGAGACCGGGGCGGCTTCCTTCGAGGGGGGTCGGCCGTGGGTGGGTGAGGCCGAGTTGGAGCTGTTCGAGGCGCCGACCGAGGAGTTGGCCCGCCTGGAGATCCGTGAGCCGATCGCCGCGTACTACCGGCAGGTGGGGGTCGTCTGGGACGGCGGACGGTTGTTGGAGTCCGGGCTGTCGGGCGCGAGCGCCGAGTAGGCCCGTCGTCGAACGCGGGTGGTCGGGGGCTGGTCGCGCCCACGCGGCGGAGCCGCATATCCACCCAGCCCCGCGCACCCAGGTGAGCGGGTCCGTCCCTATCCCGAGAAGGAATCCCCTTTCATGTCTGACAAAATCGTCGTCGCCGGCGTCTCCGTCGACACCCGGCACTGGATCGGCGGACAGCGGGTCGCCTCCGCCGAGACCTTCACCGACGTCTCCCCCGTCGACGGTCGTGTCCTCGGCGAGATCGCTCGTGGCGGTCCCGGCGAGGTCGACGCCGCTGTCGCCGCCGCCCGTGAGGCCTTTCCCGGCTGGGCCGCCACCCCCCGCACCGAACGCGCCCGGGTCCTGCACGCCATCGCCGACGGGGTCGAGAAGCGGCTCGAAGAGCTGGCCGTCGTCGAGACGAACGACAACGGGGCGCTGCTGCGGTCGCACCGGCGGGGTGTGATGCCGCGGGTGGCGCACAACTTCCGGTTCTTCGCCGACCGGCTGCTGACGCTGGAACACGAGGACTTCGAGACGCGCGGGCACACCAACCGGGTGAGCTGGGACCCGGCTGGGCCGTCCGTGCTGATCACGCCGTGGAACGCGCCGCTGATGCTGGCCACCTGGAAGGTCGCCCCGGCCCTCGCCGCCGGCAACACGGTGATCCTCAAGCCCGCCGAGTGGACCCCGCTGACCGCGTCGCTGCTGGCGGACATCGCCGCCGAGGCGGGGCTGCCCGCCGGGGTGCTCAATGTCGTCCAGGGGTACGGCTCTGAGATCGGTGACGCGCTCACCTCGCACCCGGACGTGCGCCGGATCAGCTTCACGGGATCGGTGCCGACGGCCAGGCGGATCGCCGGGTCGGCGGCGCCCAACCTCACCCCGCTGAGCCTCGAACTCGGCGGCAAGTCACCGCTGTTGGTGTTCGCGGACGCCGATCTGGACCTGGCCGTGGACCTCGCGGTGGAGCAGTACGACAACGCCGGGCAGGTGTGCCTGGCCGCGACACGGTTCCTCGTGGAGGAGTCGGTGGCGGAGGAGTTCACCCGGCGGTTCGTGGAGAAGGCGTCGGCGCTGAAGCAGGGTGACCCGCGCGACGAGGCCACCGACATCGGGCCCACCATCCATCCCCGGCAGCTGGAGAAGATCGACGGGTTCGTGCGGCGGGCCGTGGCCGACGGGGCCCGTGCGGTCATCGGTGGGCACCGCGAGGGCGAGCAGTACTACGCGCCCACCCTGCTCACCGATGTCGCCCAGGACTCGGAGATCGTGCAGGAGGAGGTCTTCGGGCCGGTCCTGACGCTCCAGACCTTCGCCGACGAGGACGAGGCGGTCCGGCTCGCCAACGACACCCGTTTCGGACTGGCCGCCACCCTCGCCACCGGTGACACCGAGCGCGCCTCGCGGGTGACCGAGCGGCTGGTGGCGGGCACGGTGTGGGTGAACTGCTTCTTCGTCCGTGATCTGCGGGCTCCTTTCGGCGGCTCCCGTCACTCCGGGGTCGGCCGGGAGGGCGGCACCTGGAGCTTCGACTTCTACTGCGACGTGAAGAACACCGTGACCGCGCCGAACGGATGGAACAACCATGGGTGAGATCGTCGGGGCGGGGCTCCTCGCCCATGTCCCCACCATCGTCCTGCCGGAGGCCGACCGGCTGGAGCTGAACGGGGGCAAGGAGATCACCCTCGTCACCGGCCTCCAGGAGCTGCGCCGGGACGTCTTCGACCGCGATGCCGCCAACGACTACGACACCGTCGTCGTCCTCGACTCGCACTGGGCGACCACCGTCGAGTTCGTCGTCGCCGCACAGCAGCGCCGGGCCGGTCTCTTCACCTCCGAGGAGCTGCCGCGCGGGATGTGCCGGATGCCGTACGACTTCCCCGGTGATCCCGAACTCGCCCTGAACATCGAGAGGTTCGCGGACAAGCACGGCACCTGGATCACCGCGATCGAGGACGAGTACCTGCCGATCTACTACGCCACGATCAACCTGTGGAAGTTCCTCGGCGAGGGTCTGCCCGACAAGCGGTGGGTGAGCATCGGGGTCTGTCAGACCGGCGACATGGAGGACCATCTGCGGCTGGGGCGGGCGCTCGCCGACGGGATCGCCGCCACCCCAGGGCGACGGGTCCTCGTCATCGCCTCGGGCGCGCTGTCGCACACCTTCTGGCCGCTGCGCGAGCTGCGTGACCACGAGGCCGGCGACCCGGCGCACATCTTCACGCCCGAGGCGCGCGCGGCCGACCAAGAACGGATCGCCTGGTTCAAGGAGGGCCGGCACGACAAGGTCCTCGACACCATGGACGAGTTCTGGAAGCACAAGCCCGAGGCGAAGTTCTTCCACTACCTGATGCTGGCCGGCGCCCTGGGCGAACAGGACTGCGTCGCCAAGGGCCGCCAGTACGGCGAGTACGAGAACTCCATCGGCACCGGTCAGGTGCACCTGTGGTTCGACCGCCCGGCCGCCGGCTGGACCGGCACTCCGCACCGACTCCCCTAGGAAGGCCCGCCATGCCCGAGTACCGCCGCATCCTCCTCGACGGAGCCACCGTCCAGGTCACCGTCGACGGCGACGAACTGGTCGCCGGGGACGGCCGCCGCGTCAAGACCGAGGAGGCCCGGCACCTCCCGCCGGTCGTGCCGTCGAAGGTGATCGCCGTCCACCTCAACCACCGCAGCCGCGTGGACGAGTTCCGGATCGGACTCCCGGACACGCCCACCTACTTCCACAAGCCGACCTCCTCCCTCAACAGCCACAAGGGCGCCGTCGTCCGCCCCGACGGCTGCAAGTGGCTCAACTACGAGGGCGAGGTCGCCATCGTCATCGGCAGGACCGCGCGGAACATCGCGCCGCAGGACGCGGGCGAGTACATCGCCGGGTACACCGTCGCCAACGACTACGGTCTGCACGACTTCCGTGACACCGACGCCGGTTCGATGCTGCGGGTGAAGGGTTCCGACACCCTCTGCCCGCTCGGTCCCGGGCTCGTCACCGACTGGGACTTCCACGGAAAGCGGCTGCGGACGTACGTCAACGGCGAGGTCGTCCAGGACGGTTCGACGGACGAGATGAAGTGGGACATGCACTATCTCGTCGCCGACATCGCCCGCACCATCACGCTGTACCCGGGGGACGTCCTGCTCTCCGGCACCCCGGCCAACTCCCGGCCCGTACAGCCCGGCGACGTCGTCGAGGTGGAGGTGGAGGGCCTCGGCCGGCTCACCAACCACATCGTCACCGGCCCCACCCCGGTCCGCACCGACGTCGGCGCACAGCCCACCGAGTCCGAGGAGGTCCTCTCCACGGCGCTCGGCGGCGACTGGGAGTTCCGTGGCGTCCGCCCGCCCCGGCGGTGACGTCCGGGCGCGGTCACGGGCAGGTGGCGGGCGGGAGGCAGGCGGGTAGGGTCACGCGCATGACCGATTCCGCCGACGCCGCCGACGCCCCGAAGAGTCGACGGCCACGCAGGCGCCTCAACTACGGCGAGGGACGCGAGGCTCTGCTGAACGCCGCCGTGCACGTGGTGGCGCGGGGCGGGTTGCGCAGGCTCACCTACCGGGCCGTCGCGGAGGAGGCGGGGGTCACCCACGGGCTCGTCGTGCACCACTTCGGGTCGCGTGACGCCCTGATCGAGGAGGCCCTCGCCCACACCATCCGCACCTCGCTCAACACCAGCTCCCTCGAACCGGGCACCGGCAAGGTCGCGGACTTCTCCACCGGGCTGTCCGAGATGGTCACGGCCGACCCGGACACCCAGGCCTTCCAGTACGAGCTGCTGCTCGAATCCCGGCGCCGGCCGGAGCTGCTGCCGCAGATCCGCGAGCTGTACGACGAGTACTTCGACGCCGCCCGGCGCGAGCTGGGCCGGATGCTGCCGGCCGGCGCGGACAAGGCGCTGACCCGGCTGGTCTTCGCCGCGCTCGACGGTCTGGTCCTGCATCAGCTCGTCCTCGGCGAGCCCGACGTCACGGACGCCGCTCTGGAGGAGCTGCGCTCCCTGTTGCGGCTGCTCGACGCCAACGGCGGCGCCCACCGAACCCGTGCCGCCGACGAAGCCGGCGACGCCCACGCATAGCCGCTGACCTCAGCGGTTCCGGCCCCGGACGTGCGGCGTCCGGGGCTTTTCGGCGTCCCGGCGCGGGACCGGAAAACCCGGCGGAAATCTTCACGGGACCCCTTGCCAAACGGATAGTTCGGGCTCACGATGAGGCAACTCGTTTGGGTCTAAACGAATCCATCCCTCCCCGTCCCCGACAGGTGATCCGAGTGGACAGTCAGACGGCGGTCGCCCCGCACAGCTCGCAGGATCCATCCACGGCAGGCAGGCTCAAGCCCGATTCCCTGGGCGTCCTGGGCATCCTGTTCTTCGTCCTTTCCGCCCAGGCCCCGCTGACCGGCATAGCCGGAGCCGTGCCCATCGCCGTCGTCATCGGCAACGGGGCCGGTGTCCCCGCCGCGTATCTCGCCGCCGGCGTCGTGATCCTGCTGTTCTCCATCGGCTTCGTCGCCATGGGCCGCCACGTCGTGGACGCCGGCGCCTTCTACACGTACATCGGCAAGGGCCTGGGCCGCTCGACCGGGTCCGGCAGCGCCGGCGTCGCGCTCTTCGCCTACTGCGCCATCCAGGCCGCGATGTACGGGCTCTACGGCGCGACGGTGAGCGGCCTCGTCGAGCACTACGCCGACGTGACGATCGCCTGGTGGGTGTGGGCGCTGGTCACCATGGTGGTGGTCCAGGTCCTCGGCGCCGCCGGGATCGAGATGGGCGCCAAGCTCCTGGCCGTGTTCGTCCTGGCGGAGTTCAGCATCCTGATCGCCTTCGCCTTCGTGACCTTCTTCAAGGGCGGCGGCCCCGAAGGGCTCGGCCTCGCCGACAGCTTCTCGCCGGACGCGGCGCTCCAGGGCGCTCCCGGTGTGGCGCTGATGTTCGCCGTGGCATCGATGTTCGGCTTCGAGGCGACCGCCATCTACGGCGAGGAGGCCCGGGAGCCGAAGAAGACGGTGCCGCGCGCCACCTATCTGTCGGTCGCGGTCGTCACCGGCTTCTTCGCCTTCACCTCGTGGATGCTGGTCTCCGCGCACGGCGCGGCACAGGCGATGGCGGAGGCGGGCAAGGCGCTGGAGAGCGGTGACGCCGCGGGCTGGGTCTTCGCCCCCATCGCGGCGGAGTTCGGCGCGTGGACCGGCGACGTGCTGCCCGTCCTGCTGGCCACCTCGCTGTTCGCGGGCATCCTGGCGTTCCACAACTCCGCCAACCGCTACCTGTTCTCCCTGGGCCGTGAGGGTCTGCTGCCGCGCGGGCTGACCTCGCTCAACCGGCGCCACTCCCCCTGGGCGGCCGGCCTCGTCCAGACCGTGATCGCGGCGGCCCTGGTCATCCCGTTCGCGCTCCTGGGCAAGGACCCCGTGCTGACGCTCTTCTCCTGGTTCAGCGGTGTGGCAGTCCTGGCGATGATGCTCCTGTACTTCCTGACCTCCGTCTCCGTGGTCGTCTTCTTCCGCCGCACCCGTGCCGACACCCGGCCGTGGAACACGCTGATCGCACCGGTCCTGGGCGCGCTCGGCATCGCCTGGGCGATCTGGCTGATCATCGAGAACTTCACCACGCTCATCGGCGGCGACCGGGCCACCGCCGTGTGGCTGCAACTGACCGTCCCCGCGGTGCTGGTGCTGGGTCTCGTCGTGGCACGGGTGACCCGGGACCGCCGGACAATCGCGGACTGACCGCCACGCACCTTCACCGGTTCGAACCCTCACAAAGAGCCCCCGCCCGAAGAACCCCGCACAAAGAACCCCGCACAAAGACAGGAAGAGGAGAGCTGATGCCCGCCGCCCTCGCCCACGACGACCTGCTCCGTCGCGCCAAGGAACTGGATCTGCCCGACCAGCACCACATCGACGGGGTGGACGAGCCGGGCGGGGGCGCCTCCTTCGCCGTCGTGTCACCCCGTGACGGTCAGGTCCTCGTCGAGGTCGCCGACGCGCGGAGCGCCGAGGTCGACCTGGCCGTGGCCGCCGCCCGCCGCGCCTTCGACTCGGGCCCCTGGCCCCGCCTGGCACCCGCCGACCGAGGCCGGATCCTGCTCCGCGTCGCCGAACTCCTGGAGGAGCGGCGGGAGGAGCTCGCCCTGACCATCACCCTGGAGATGGGCAAGCCGTTCAGGGAAGCGCACGACATCGAGCTGCGCGCCGCGATCAACACCTTCCGCTGGTACGGGCAGCTGGCCGACAAACTCACCGACGAGTCGCCCCACACCTCCCCCGACGCCCTGGCCCTGGTCACCCGCGAACCGACGGGTGTCGTGGGCGCGGTGGTGCCGTGGAACTTCCCCCTGACACTGGCGAGCTGGAAGGTGGCCCCGGCGCTGGCCGCCGGCTGCACGGTCGTCCTGAAGCCCTCGGAGAACTCCCCGCTGTCCGCCCTGCTGCTGGGCCGGATCGCCACCGAGGCCGGACTGCCGCCGGGCGTCCTCAACGTCGTCACCGGGGACGGGCCGACGGCCGGGCGGGCGATCGGACTGCACCCCGATGTGGACGTGCTGGCCTTCACCGGCTCCACGGCCGTGGGCCGGCACTTCCTGCGCTACGCCGCCGACTCCAACCTCAAGCGGGTCTGGCTGGAGCTGGGCGGCAAGTCGCCGAACATCATCCTCCCCGACGCCCCCGACCTGGAAAAGGCCGCCGCCACCGCCGCCTGGGGCATCTTCTTCAACCAGGGCGAGATGTGCACCGCCCCGTCCCGGCTCCTGGTGCACTCCTCCGTCGCCGAACGCGTCACCGAGGCGATCGTGGCCCGCGCCCGGGAACTGCGCGTCGGCGACCCGCTGGACCCGGCCACCGAGATGGGCGCGCTGGTCCGCGGGGCCCATCTGGAGCGCGTCCTCGGCCACATCGGCACGGGTGTCGCCGAAGGCGCGCGACTGCGAGCGGGCGGCGAGCGCACCCTGACGGACACCGGCGGCAGCTATCTGCGGCCCACCGTCTTCGACCGGGTGGACCCCGGCATGCGGCTGGCCCGCGAGGAGATCTTCGGCCCCGTCCTGTCCGTCCTCACCTTCGACGACCTCGACGAGGCCGTACGGCTGGCCAACGACACCGAGTACGGTCTCGCCGCCGGCCTGTGGACCTCCGACCTGTCCACCGCCCACCAGGTCTCCCGCGCGCTCAGGGCCGGCACGGTCTGGGTCAACTGCTACGAGGAGGGGGATCTGACCGTGCCCTTCGGCGGGATGAGGCAGTCGGGCAACGGCCGCGACAAGTCCGCCCACGCCATCGAGAAGTACACCGAGCTGAAGACCACGTGGATCCAGCTGTGACCCGGCCCCTGATAGCGGTACCCGCCCGCTTCTCCGCCACGACCTCCGCACTGCGGTACGCCGCCGAGGTCAACGCCCGCGCCCTGATCGAGGCCGTCTGGCGGGCGGGCGGCGAACCCGCGAGCATCCACCCCGCCGCCGGCGACGTGGCCGCCCGCCTCGCCCGCTTCGACGGCGTCCTCCTCCCGGGCGGCGGTGACCTCGCCCCGTACCGCTACGGCGCCACGGACACCCACGACAGCGTGTACGACGTCGACGAGGTACAGGACGCCTTCGACCTCGAAGCCGCCCGCGCCGCCCTGCACTCGGGCATCCCCCTGCTGGCGGTCTGCCGGGGCCTGCAGGTCGTCAACGTCGCCCTCGGCGGCACCCTGGAACAGGACATGGGCGGCCCGGAGCGCGAACACCGCCACCTCGCGCACCCGGTGGCGCTCCGGCGCGGAACCGTGCTGGAGCGGGCCACCGGCGCGCAGAAGGTGGAGGCGTCCTGCTACCACCACCAGCGGGTGGACCGGCTGGGCGAGGGTCTGGAGGTCACCGCCCGCGCCGCCGACGGCACCGCGGAAGGACTCGAACTCCGGGGCGCCCCCGGCTGGTTCGCCGCCGTCCAGTGGCACCCCGAGGACACCGCCCACGAGGACACCGCGCAACAGGCCCTCTTCGACGCCCTCGTACGGGCCGCCGGGGACCGACGCTGAAACCGGCGGCCGAGGACGCCCCGCACCGCCGGTTTCGTGGCCGTCAGTCCTCGCCGCCCTCCAGGTCCCCTTCCGCCTCCAGGTACACCCGACGCAGCCCCTCCAGCACCGCCGGGTCGGGCTTCTCCCACATGCCGCGCGACTCCGCCTCCAGCAGCCGTTCGGCGATGCCGTGCAGGGCCCAGGGGTTGGCCCGCTGCAGGAACTCGCGGTTGGTCTCGTCCAGGACGTAGGTCTCGGTGAGCTTGTCGTACATCCAGTCGGCGATCACGCCGGTGGTGGCGTCGTAGCCGAACAGGTAGTCGACGGTGGCGGCGAGTTCGAAGGCGCCCTTGTAGCCGTGGCGGCGCATCGCCTCGATCCACTTGGGGTTGACGACACGGGCGCGGAAGACGCGGGAGGTCTCCTCGACGAGGGTGCGGGTGCGGACCGTCTCGGGGCGGGTGGAGTCGCCGATGTACGCCTCGGGGGCCGTGCCGCGCAGGGCGCGGACGGTGGCCACCATGCCGCCGTGGTACTGGAAGTAGTCGTCGGAGTCGGCGATGTCGTGCTCACGGGTGTCCGTGTTCTTCGCGGCGACCTCGATCCGCTTGTACGCGGTCTCCATCTCCTCGCGGGCCGGACGCCCGTCGAGTTCCCGGCCGTAGGCGTAGCCGCCCCACACCGTGTAGACCTCGGCGAGGTCGGCGTCGGTGCGCCAGTCGCGGGAGTCGATGAGCTGGAGCAGGCCGGCGCCGTACGTGCCGGGACGGGAGCCGAAGATACGGGTGGTGGCCCGGCGTTCGTCGCCGTGGGACGCCAGGTCGGCCTGGACGTGGGCGCGGACGTGGTTGGTCCCGGCCGGCTCGTCCAGGGAGGCGGCGAGACGTACGGCGTCGTCGAGCAGCCCGATGGTGTGCGGGAAGGCGTCGCGGAAGAAGCCCGAGATGCGCAGGGTGACGTCGATGCGCGGACGGCCCAGCTCCTCCTGCGGGATGGCCTCCAGGCCGGTCACGCGGCGGGAGGCGTCGTCCCAGACCGGGCGGACGCCGAGCAGGGCGAGGGCCTCGGCCACGTCGTCGCCGGCCGTGCGCATGGCGCTCGTGCCCCACAGCGAGAGGCCGACGGAGGTGGGCCATTCGCCGTTGTCGGCGCGGTAGCGCTCCAGCAGGGAGTCCGCGAGGGCCTGGCCGGTCTCCCAGGCGAGGCGGGAGGGGACGGCCTTGGGGTCGACGGAGTAGAAGTTGCGGCCCGTCGGCAGGACGTTGACCAGGCCGCGCAGCGGGGAGCCCGAGGGGCCCGCCGGGACGAAGCCGCCGTTCAGGGCGTGCACACTGTGGTCGAGTTCGGCCGTGGTCGCGGCGAGCCGGGGCACGACCTCGCGGGCGGCGAACTCCAGGATCGCGGCGACCTGTTCGCCGTGCTCGGTGGGGACGGCGGCCGGGTCCCAGCCCGCGTCCTCCATCGCCTGCACCAGCGTGCGGGCCTTCTCCTCGGCCTCGTCGGCGGTCGTGCGGGTCGCGGCGGACTCGTCGAGGCCGAGGGCCTCGCGCAGGCCGGGCAGGGCCGTGGTGCCGCCCCAGATCTGGCGGGCACGGAGGACGGCGAGGACCAGGTTGACGTGGTCGGCGCCGGTGGGCGGGTTGCCGAGGACGTGCAGACCGTCGCGGATCTGGGCGTCCTTGACCTCGCACAGCCAGCCGTCGACGTGCAGCAGGAAGTCGTCGAAGCCGTCGTCCTCCGGGCGGTCGTTCAGGCCGAGGTCGTGGTCGAGCCTGGCGGCCTGGATGAGGGTCCAGATCTGGGCGCGGATCGCCGGGAGCTTCGCCGGGTCCATGGAGGAGATCTGCGCGTACTCGTCGAGGAGTTGCTCAAGACGCGCGATGTCGCCGTACGAGTCGGCGCGGGCCATCGGCGGGACCAGGTGGTCGACGAGGGTGGCGTGGACGCGGCGCTTGGCCTGGGTGCCCTCGCCCGGGTCGTTGACGAGGAAGGGGTAGACGAGGGGGAGGTCGCCGAGGGCTGCGTCGGGGCCGCAGGCGGCGGACAGGCCCGCGTTCTTGCCGGGCAGCCACTCCAGGTTGCCGTGCTTGCCGAGGTGGATCATCGCGTCGGCGCCGAAGCCGCCGTCGTCGGCACGGGCCGCGATCCAGCGGTAGGCGGCCAGGTAGTGGTGGGAGGGCGGGAGGTCCGGGTCGTGGTAGATCGCGATCGGGTTCTCGCCGAAACCGCGCGGCGGCTGGATGAGGATCAGCAGATTGCCGAAGCGGAGGGCCGCGAGGACGATGTCGCCCTCCGGGTTGGCGCTGCGGTCGACGAACATCTCACCGGGCGCCGGGCCCCAGTGTTCCTCGACGGCGGTGCGCAGTTCCGCAGGGAGCGTGGCGTACCAGCGGCGGTAGTCGGCCGCGGGGATACGGACCGGGTTGCGGGCCAGTTGCTCCTCGGTGAGCCAGTCCTGGTCGTGGCCGCCGGCCTCGATGAGCGCGCGGATCAGTTCGTCGCCGTCGCCGGAGGCCAGCCCGGGGACGTCGGCGCCCCCGAAGTCGTAGCCCTCTTCGCGCAGTCGGCGCAGGAGGGCGACCGCGCTGGCGGGGGTGTCCAGGCCGACCGCGTTGCCGATGCGGGAGTGCTTGGTCGGGTAGGCGGACAGGACGAGCGCGAGACGCTTGTCGGCGTTGGCGATGTGCCGAAGTCGCGCGTGGCGTACGGCGATTCCGGCGACGCGGGCGGCGCGCTCGGGGTCGGCGACGTAGGCCGGGAGGCCGTCCTCGTCGATCTCCTTGAAGGAGAACGGGACGGTGATCAGACGGCCGTCGAACTCGGGGACGGCGATCTGGCTGGCCGCGTCGAGCGGGGAGACACCCTCGTCGCTCTCCGCCCAGGCGGCGCGCGAGCCGGTCAGGCACAGGGCCTGCAGGATCGGCACGTCGAGACCGGTCAGGGCGCCCGCGTCCCAGGACTCGTCGTCGCCGCCGGCCGACGCCTCGGCGGGCTTGGTGCCGCCCGCCGCGAGGACGGTGGTGACGATGGCGTCGGCGGCCCGCAGTTCCTCGATCAGCTCGGGCTCGGGGGCGCGCAGGGACGCCACGTACAGCGGCAGCGCGCGGGCGCCCGTGTCCTCGATCGCCTCGCACAGGGCGCCCACGAACGCGGTGTTGCCGCTCATGTGGTGGGCCCGGTAGTAGAGCACGGCGACGGTCGGGCCGTCGGTGCCCTCTCGTGGGGTGCGCTCCAGCGGGCCCCAGGACGGAGCCGGCGCGGGGGCGTCGAAGCCGTGCCCGGTGAGCAGGACGGTGTCGGAGAGGAAGCGGGCGAGCTGCTCCAGGTTGGCGGGGCCGCCGTGGGCGAGGTAGGCGTGCGCCTCGGCGGCGATGCCGACGGGGACCGTGGAGGCGGCCATCAGCTGGGCG
Organism: Streptomyces sp. NBC_01314; assembly: GCF_041435215.1. Lineage (NCBI taxonomy): Bacteria > Bacillati > Actinomycetota > Actinomycetes > Kitasatosporales > Streptomycetaceae > Streptomyces > Streptomyces sp. NBC_01314. The sequence continues at coordinate 1,545,763 of NZ_CP108394.1, forward strand.
TCGGGGGCCTGTTCACCGGTGAGGACGACGACCGGGCGGCCGTCGGCGAGCAGCAGGTCGAGGCCGTCCTGCCAGGCTCGGATACCGCCGAGGAGGCGGACGACGACCAGGCCGGCGCCGTCGAGGAGGGCCGGCAGGTCGTCCAGCGCGAGGCGGGAGGGGTTGGCGAAGCGGTACGGGACCGGGCCGTCGGCCGCGCGGGCGCTGAGCAGGTCGGTGTCGGACGTCGACAGGAGCAGGATGTGGGGCTGCGTCGAGCGCTCCCCGGACGATGGCTGCATGCGGCTGCTGGCCTTCCTCGGGGTCCGCGCCCCGGGCGGTGTCGGATCGGAGTCTCCCCTGCTCGGGCGGGACCGAGGGGTACGGGGAAGGGAGTTCCTGACTCGCCCGCCCCTCCTGGGACGGACTCACAGTGGCGGGACCGCGCCGGACTCACACCGGCTTCCTCCCCTGATCGCCATGGTGGCGTCGGCGGACCGGATGATCCACCAAGCAGCATAGTAAGGGTCGCCTCAAAAGGGCGGAGGATACGTCCGTTGTGCCGGTGGGTATGCTCGCCGCCATGTCCACGCCTCCCGTCCGTTCATCGTCCCAGGCCACAGCGGTCACACGGGACCGTGGCGACGCCTGCCCGGGGACGTTGCGGCTGCACGCGGCGGACGACGGGGCGCTGGCCCGGGTCCGGGTGCCCGGTGGTGTGCTGACCGTCCGCCAGGCCGAGGCGCTCGCGGACGCGGCGCGGCGGCTCGGCGATGGTGATCTTCACCTCACCTCGCGCGGCAATGTGCAGCTGCGGGGACTCGCCGACGGCTGCGGGGGCGAGCTGGCCGAGTCGCTGGACGCGGCCGGGCTGCTTCCCTCCGCCGGGCACGAGCGGGTGCGCAACATCGTGGCCTCGCCCCTGTCCGGGCTCGACGGGCGGGGCCTGCGGGACGTACGGCCCTGGCTGTCGGCGCTCGACGCGGGGCTGTGCGCGAGCGACGCGGCGCGGGAGTTGTCGGGCCGGTTCCTGTTCGCGCTCGACGACGGGCGCGGGGACGTGGCCGGGCTCGACGCCGATGTGACCGTGCGGGCGGCCGAGGACGGCGGTGCGCTGCTGGCCCTCGGAACGGCCGACGAGGCCCTGTCCGTGCCCGCCGAGAAGGCGCCCCGTGCCGCGCTGGCCGCCGCCGAGACCTTCTTGGCGGCGGCGCGGGAGAGCGGATCCCGGGTCTGGCGTGTGACCGAACTCCCACTCCAGGACGGGCTGCTCCGCCAGGTACACGGCCGTCTGGCCGCCGACGGCATCGACGCCGTGCGCCGGTCCCGGACCGGAACCGGGACGACCGGGGCCGGGGGCCCGCTTCCTGGCACGGTCGGCGACGCCCTCTGCGTACACGCACCCCTCGGGCGCCTCACCGCCCTCCAGTGGCGGGAGTTGACGCACCTCGCGTCCACGACCCCGTGCGGTGAACTGCGACTGACACCCTGGCGCGGAGTCGTCGTCCCCACGCCGGGCATGCGCGAGGAACAGGCGTCCGAAGCGCTCGCACGGCTCTCCGTGACCGGTCTCGTCACCGATCCCGCCTCCCCGTGGCTCCGCGTCGGCGCCTGCGTCGGGCGGCCCGGATGCGCCAAGTCCCTTGCGGACGTGCGGGCGGACGCGACCGCGAGCCTCGACGCGGCCGGGCACGGCGTCCTCCCCGTGTACTGGTCCGGCTGCGAACGCCGCTGCGGGCACCCCAGGGGCGAACGGATCGACGTGGTGGCCGTGCCGGACGGCGGCTACCGGCTCTCCCGCACCGCCCCCGGGCAGGAACCGCGCACCACGTCCATGGCCGACCCCGGCCGACTCGCCACCGCCCTGGCGGCGATCACCCCATGACCCGCACGAACACACCCGCACCGACGACACCCGTATGACGACCGAGAGCAGCGAGAAGACCACCGTGACCACGTACGAGTACGAGAAGGACGGCCCGGCGATCTACCGCCAGTCCTTCGCCACCATCCGCGCGGAGGCGGACCTCGCGGCCCTGCCCGCCGATGTCAGCCAGGTCGCGGTCCGGATGATCCACGCCTGCGGAATGGTCGACCTCGTACGGGACTTGGCGTACACGCCCGACGTGGTGGCCCGTGCCCGTGCGGCCCTGCGCGCCGGGGCGCCCATCTTCACCGACGTCCGGATGGTCGCCAGTGGAGTGACCCGCAAGCGGCTGCCCGCCGACAACGACGTGCTGTGCACGCTCTCCGACCCGGCCGTCCCCGCGCTGGCGGCGAAGCTGGGCACCACGCGCAGCGCCGCCGCGCTGGAGCTGTGGCGGGACCGGCTGGAGGGGTCGGTCGTGGCCGTCGGCAACGCGCCCACCGCGCTCTTCCGGCTCCTGGAGATGATCGAGGAGGGCGCGCCCCGGCCCGCCGCCGTCATCGGCGTGCCGGTCGGGTTCGTCGGCGCCGCCGAGTCCAAGGAGGCGCTCGCCGCGCACCCGTCGGGCCTGGAGCACATCGTCGTACGCGGCCGTCGTGGCGGGAGCGCCATGGCCGCCGCCGCGCTCAACGCGATCGCGAGTGAGGAAGAGTGAAAGGCAAGCTGTACGGGGTGGGGCTCGGCCCCGGTGACCCGTCCCTGATGACCGTCCGGGCCGTCGAGGTGATCTCCGAGGCGGATGTGATCGCGTATCACAGCGCCCGCCACGGCCGTTCCATCGCCCGCTCGATCGCGGAGAAGCACCTGCGTGCCGACCACATCGAGGAGCGGCTGGTCTATCCGTTGACGACGGAGACCACCGACCATCCGGGCGGCTACAAGGGCGCGATGGAGGAGTTCTACGCGGAGGCGTCGGCGCGGCTGGCCGCCCATCTCGACGCGGGGCGCACTGTCGCGGTCCTCGCGGAGGGCGACCCGCTCTTCTACGGCTCCTACATGCACATGCACAAGCGGCTCGTGGACCGCTACGACACCGAGGTCGTCCCCGGAGTCACGTCCGTGTCCGCCGCCGCCGCGCGTCTGGGGACGCCGCTCGTCGAGGGCGAGGAGGTGCTGACGATCCTGCCGGGCACCCTCCCCGAGGAGGAACTGACCGCACGGCTCGCCGCGACGGACGTGGCCGTGGTGATGAAGCTGGGGCGGACCTTCACCAAGGTCCGCAGCGCGCTGGAGAGTTCGGGGCGGCTGGGCGAGGCCCGCTATGTCGAGCGGGCCACCATGCCCGGGGAGCGGATCGCCGAACTGGCGGACGTGGAACCGGAGTCGGTGCCGTACTTCTCGGTGGCCGTGCTGCCCAGCCGGGTCGACACCGAGCGGCCCCAGGCGCGGGAGCGGGGTGAGGTCGTCGTGGTCGGGACCGGGCCCGCCGGTCCGCTGTGGCTGACTCCGGAGACGCGGGGCGCGCTCGCCGCCGCCGACGACCTGGTCGGCTACACCACCTACCTGGACCGGGTGCCGCGGCGCGCGGGCCAGGTCCGGCACGGCTCGGACAACCGGGTCGAGTCGGAGCGCGCCGAGTTCGCCCTCGATCTGGCCCGGCGCGGGCGTCGGGTCGCGGTCGTCTCCGGTGGCGACCCGGGGGTCTTCGCCATGGCGACGGCCGTACTGGAGGTCGCCTCGCGGGAGGAGTACACGGACGTCCCGGTACGGGTGCTGCCGGGGGTGACCGCCGCCAACGCGGCCGCCGCCCGCGCGGGCGCCCCGCTCGGCCACGACTACGCCACGATCTCCCTCTCCGACCGGCTCAAGCCGTGGGAGGTCATCGCCGAGCGGCTGCGCGCGGCGGCCTCGGCGGACCTGGTGCTGGCCCTGTACAACCCCGGTTCGCGCAGCCGTGTGTGGCAGGTGGGCAAGGCGCGCGAGCTGCTGCTGGAGCATCGGGCGCCGGACACCCCGGTGGTGGTCGCGCGGGACGTGGGCGGCTCCGGCGAGCGCGTACGGATCGTACGGCTGGCCGACCTGGATCCGGCCGAGGTCGACATGCGCACGATCCTGCTGGTCGGCTCCTCGCAGACCCAGGTCGTACGGCGTGGGGACGGCGAGCGGATCGTCTGGACGCCCCGCCGGTATCCGGAGGCGTGAGCGGGGCGGTGCCGCGTGCGGCTGCCGCCGGGGTTCAGCGGGCCGGAAGGCGCTGTTGGACCCAGTGGGCAGCCGCCTCCGGGTCCGCCACCACGGTGACGCCCTCGGGCACGGGCGGCCTGCGCACCACGACGACCGGCACCCCGGCCTCCCGGGCGGCGGTCAGTTTCGGCGCGGTGGCCGCTCCCCCGCTGTCCTTCGTCACGACGACGTCGACGGTGTGGCGGCGCAGCAGGTCCCGCTCCCCGTCGAGGGTGAAGGGGCCCCGGTCGAGCAGCACCTCCATCCGGGCCGGGTGCGGGGTCTCGGGCGGGTCGACGGACCGTACGAGGAACCACAGGTCGTCCAGGGCCGCGAAGGCGGCCAGGCCCAGGCGGCCGGTGGTGAGGAACACGCGCCGGCCGAGCGTGGGCAGCAGTCGCGCGGCCTCCGCCAGGGAGCCGACGTCGTGCCAGTCGTCGCCGGCGGCCGGGACCCAGCCGGGCCGGCGCAGGGCGAGCAGGGGAACATGGGTGGTGGCGGCAGCCCGTGCCGCGTGGAAACTCATGATCCCGGCGAAAGGATGGGTGGCGTCGATGAGCGCGTCCACCCCGTGTTCGCGCAGCCAGGCGGCCAGCCCCTCGGCCCCGCCGAAGCCGCCGACGCGGACCTCGCCCGGGGGCAGCCGGGGGCTGGCGACCCGTCCGGCGAGGGAGCTGGTCAGCCGCAGGCCGGGCGTGCCGTGCAGCAGCTCGGCCAGGCGGCGGGCCTCCGTGGTTCCGCCGAGTATCAGTACGTGCATGGAAGTCCGGGTCCGTTCATGAGCGGTGAAGCGAAAGACATCGGCGAAGCGAAAGACGTAGGTGCGGGGAAGGACGTAGGTGCGGGGAAGGACGTAGGTGCGGGGAAGGACGTCGGCGAGGCCAAGGGTGGTCGCGCGGCCCAACTCAAGCACACCGGTCTGCGGCACGGCTGGACCACGGGTGCCTGTGCGACCGCCGCCACGACGGCCGCGTACACGGCGCTGCTGACCGGCGAGTTCCCCGACCCGGTGACCATCACCCTGCCGAAGGGGCAGACCCCGTCGTTCGCGCTCGCCGTCGAGGGGCTGACGGGCGACAGCGCGATGGCGGGGATCGTGAAGGACGCGGGCGACGATCCGGACGTCACGCACGGCGCTCTGGTCCGGGCCACCGTGCGGCGGCTGCCCGCCGGGGCAGGGGTGGTCTTCCGGGCCGGCTCCGGCGTCGGGACGGTCACCCGTCCCGGCCTGCCCCTGCCGGTCGGCGAACCGGCGGTGAACCCGGTCCCCCGGCAGATGATGCGGGACCACGTGGCCGAGGTCGCCGCCCGGCACGGCGGCACCGGCGATGTCGAGATCACCCTCTCCGTCGACCACGGCGAGGAGATCGCCCGCTCCACCTGGAACCCCCGCCTGGGCATCCTCGGCGGACTGTCGATCCTCGGCACCACCGGGATCGTCGTCCCGTACTCCTGCTCGGCGTGGATCGACTCCATCCGGCGGGGCGTGGACGTGGCGCGGGCGGCCGGGCGCAGGCATGTCGCCGGGTGCACGGGGTCGACGTCGGAGAAGACGGTCGTCGCCGAGTACGCGCTGCCCGAGGACGCGCTGCTCGACATGGGTGACTTCGCGGGCGCGGTGCTCAAGTACGTGCGCCGGCATCCCGTCGACCGGCTGACCATCTGCGGCGGCTTCGCCAAGCTCTCCAAGCTCGCCGCCGGCCATCTCGACCTGCACTCCGCCCGTTCCCAGGTCGACAAGGGCTTCCTCGCCGAGCTGGCCCGGCGCGGCGGCGCGGACGAGGCGCTGGCCGCCGAGGTGGCCGGCGCCAACACCGGGCTCGCCGCGCTCCAGCTGTGCATGGCGGCCGGGGTGCCGCTCGGCGACCTGGTGGCGACGACGGCCCGCGACGAGGCACTGGCCGTGCTCCGGGGCGCGCCGGTCGCGGTCGACGTCATCTGCATCGACCGGGCGGGCACGGTCGTGGGCCGCAGCACGGTCGGTTAGCGCCCTCGGTCACTCCTGTCCGGCCACCGTGCGCAGGTAGGTGCCGAGGCGGGCGACGGCCGACGGGTTGCGGGGGCTCTCCACCAGGTCGACGTAGTCGAGGACGAAGATCCGCTTGTGCCTGATCGCGGAGACGCCGCGCAGCGGGGCGTAGGAGAGCAGGAACTTCTTCTTCTGCTCGGCGCTGACATCCCCGTAGTCGCAGATGACGATGGTGTCGGGGTCCCGCTGGACGACGCTCTCCCAGCCGACGGTGGTCCAGGAGTCCTCGACGTCGTGCATGACGTTGACCCCGCCGGCCTCGGTGATGATCTGCTCGGGGGCGGCGTAGCGGCCGGAGGTGAAGGGCTGGTCCTGGCCGCTGTCGTAGAGGAAGACCGTGGGCTTCTTCGCGGGCGCCTCGGCCCGTACGTCCGCGATCTGCTTCTTGAAGCCGGCGATCAGCGTGGCCGCCCGCTTCTCGACGCCGAACAGCTTTCCGAGGTTGGTGAGGTCGGTGTAGAGGGCGTCCAGGGGCGGCATGATGCCGCGTGAGGTCTCGGTCCGGCCGTTGCGGCAGGACTCGGTGAGGATGTACGAGGGCACGCCGAGCTTCTTCAGGGTGTCGGGAGTGAAGCCGGCGTCCTCGCGGAAGCCGTAGTTCCAGCCGGCGAAGACGAGGTCGGCTCGGGCATCGAGGACGTTCTCCTTGGTGAGCTGGTCCTTGGACAGCCACTTCACCTTGTCGTAGCCGTCCTTCCACGGCACGCCGCTCAGATCGCCCTTGTCGTCGGGCATGGCGAACCCGGCCATGCGGTCCTCCAGACCGAGGGCGAACATCAGCTCGGTGATCCCGACGTCGTTGGTGACGACGCGCTCGGGGACCTTGTCGAAGGTGACCTTCCGGCCGCAGTTGGTGAGAGTGACCGCCGTCTCGGCGGACCTGGACTTGGCGTCCGTGGAGGATTCGACGGTCGCGCCGCATCCGGTGGCGGTCGCGGCGAGGCAGAGGGCGGCGGCGAGCAGCTTGCGCATGGGGGTCCTCAGGTGGTGGGCGGGAGGAGGTCGAACAGGAGTTGGACGGCGCCGGTCGCCGGGTGCCTTACGGGATGCGCGCGGACCCCGAACACCTCGGCGAGCAGGTCGGGGTGGAGGACGTCGTGGGGCGGGCCCGAGGCGACGATCCGGCCGCCCGCGATCACGTACAGGACGTCGCAGTGCGCGGCGGCCAGGTTGAGGTCGTGCAGAGCGGCGAGCACGGTGACACCGCTGTCCCGCACCAGGGACAGCACGTCCAGTTGGTGGGCGATGTCGAGGTGGTTGGTGGGTTCGTCGAGAACGAGCACCCGGGGCTGCTGGGCGAGCGCGCGGGCGAGCAGGACGCGCTGCTTCTCGCCCCCGGACAGGGCCAGGAACCCCCGGTCGGCGAGGTGGTCCACACCGGTGCGGCCCATCGCCCGCGCGCAGATCTCCGTGTCGGAGGCGGCCGTCCGGTCCCGGTGCGGCAGCCGGCCCATGGCGACCACCTCGGCGACCGTGAAGTCGAACTCGGCGGACGACTCCTGCGGCAGCGCGGCCAGCACCCGGGCGGCGGCCCGGGGCGGCATCGCGTGCGTGTCCTCGCCGTCCAGCCGTACCACGCCGGCGGCCGGGCGCAGCGCCCGGTACACACAGCGCAACAGCGTCGACTTGCCGCTGCCGTTGGGGCCGACGAGTCCGACGAACGCCCCGCTGTCGGCGGTGAGCCGGATGTCGTCGACCAGTCGGGCCCCGGCGGCCTCGACCGTCACTCCGTCGATGTCGAGTCGCATGGTCAGCGGCCTCCGAACGCGTAGCCGCCGCGCCTCATCAGCAGCAGGAAGGCGGGCACCCCCACCACGGCGGTGATCACTCCGACGGGCAGTTCGGCGGGGGCGAGCAGCAGCCGGGACAGTACGTCCGCCCACACCAGGAGCACGGCGCCGACGAGCGGGGCCACCGCCAGGACCTTTCTGTGGTCGGCGCCGACCAGCATGCGCACGACGTGCGGCACCATCAGCCCGACGAAGCCGATGGCCCCGCTGACCGCGACCACGGTCCCGGTCACGGCCGCGGTGACGAGGAACAGCTCCCGGCGCAGCCGCTCCGGCCGGACGCCGAGCGCGGCCGAGGTCTCGTCGCCCATGGCGAGGGCGTTGAGCGATTCGGCCCGCCGGCGCAGCCACGCCCACCCCGCCGCCACGGTCACGGCGGCGAGCGGTACCTGTGCCCAGGTCGCCCCGCCCAGGCTGCCCAGCAGCCACATCAGCGCCGACCGGGCCGCCTCGCCGCGGTCGGCACCGAACACCATGACCGTGGTGACGGCTTCGAAGCCGTACGCCAGTGCCGTACCGGTCAGGACCAGCCGCAGCGGGGTCAGCCCGTGGGGCGAACGGGCCACGGCGTACACCAGCGCCATCGCGGCGAGCGCGGAGAGGAACGCCGACACGGACAGGGCCCAGATCCCGAGCCCGGCGAACGCGCCGAGCAGGATGACCGCGTTGGCGCCCACCGCCGCGCCGGAGGAGATGCCGAGCACGAACGGGTCGCCGAGCGCGTTGCGCACGATCGCCTGGACGGCCACTCCGACGGATGCGAGCCCGGCGCCGACGACGGCACCGAGCGCGACGCGCGGCAGCCGGATCTCCCAGACGATGGTGTACGAGGCGGCGTCCCCGGCGTGCACGGTCCCACCGGTGAGCCCGGCCCACAGGAACCGCAGGACGTCCGTCCATCCGATCCCGGCGGCGCCCAGACCGGTGCCGCCCACGAGCGACAACAGCAGGAGCAGGCCGAGACCGAGGACCAGTGGGGGCAGGGGTATGCGGCTGGGGGTGGGGCTGCGGCGCACGGTCGGAGCGGTCCTTCGCCTTGGGCCGCCTGATGGGACGTCGGTCAGGAGCAGCCCGTACGGCGCGGGGGCCGTGCGGTCCCCTCTCGCAGTCCACGGCGAGCGTTCAACGGGTCGCACCACCCACGGGCGATCGGGCTCGCGCGACGGGCTGTTCGACCGTCGCGCACACCGTTGCGGGTCAGCGCCGGGTTCTCACCGGACTTTCCCCGCGGGAGGCGAGGTGAGCCTAACACCGGGTACCGGGGCGCCTTCGGGCTCGGGTGGCTTGGGTTCGTCGGCGACTGCGGGCCCCGGTGGGGGCTTCTCGCGCAGTTCCCCGCGCCCCCGAAAAACCGGGGCTGCGCCCTGTGCTTTTCAGGCCCACCGGGCCCGCACCCGACAACGAACCCAACAGGCCCGCTCAGCAGCTGTGCCGGTCCCGTTCCGGCGAGTACAGGTGGCTGTCCCGGAACTGCTGCGCACCAAGCGTCCGCCCGACCATGATCACAGCCGTGCGCAGCACACCCGCGTCCTTCACCTGCCCGGCGATGTCGTCCAGCGTGCCCCGGAGGATCAGCTCGTCGGGGCGGGAGGCGTAGGCGACGACCGCGACGGGGCAGTCGGCACCGTAGTGCGGGAGGAGTTCCTCGACGACCCGGTCGACGTAACGGGCGGCCAGGTGCAGCACGATCAGCGCGCCGCTGCGTCCGAGGGTGGCCAGGTCCTCGCCCTCCGGCATGGCCGTGGCCCGCTGGGCGATCCGCGTGAGGATGACGGTCTGACCGACGGTCGGCACGGTCAGCTCCCGCTTCAGCGCGGCGGCCGCCGCCGCGAACGCGGGCACGCCCGGCACCACCTCGTACGGCACCCCTGCCGCGTCCAGCCGCCGCATCTGCTCGGCGACCGCGCTGAACACGGACGGGTCCCCGGAGTGCAGCCGGGCCACGTCGTGGCCCTCCCCGTGGGCGCGCACCAGCTCGGCGGTGATCTGGTCCAGGTCGAGCTGGGCGGTGTCCACGAGCCGTGCGTCCGGGGGACATTCGGCCAGCAGTTCGCGCGGGACGAGGCTGCCCGCGTACAGGCAGACCTGGCAGGCGGCGAGCGTACGGGCGCCACGGACCGTGATCAGGTCGGCGGCACCGGGGCCGGCGCCGATGAAGTACACGGTCATCTGTCTGCTCCCGAAGCGGTGTCAACGGTGTCAACGGTGTCGAGGGATTTCTGGACCGCCCACTGGGTCACCGGCATCGCCTGCCGCCACCCGGTGAAGCCGCCCACGGGCACGGCGTGCGCCACCGCGAGCCGCACCAGTTCGCCGCCGTGGCGGTGGCGGGCAGCGGCGAGCAGGGCCTCGGACTCCAGCGTCACGGTGTTGGCGATCAGTCGTCCGCCCACGGGCAGCGCCGCCCAACAGGCGTCGAGGAGGCCGGGCGCGGTGAGTCCGCCGCCGATGAACACGGCGTCCGGCGGGGGCAGTTCGGCCAGCGCGGCGGGCGCGGCTCCGGTGACGACCCGCAGGCCGGGCACGCCGAGCCGGTCGGCGTTGCGGGTGATGCGTGCGGCGCGCTCCGGGTCGCGTTCGACGGTGACCGCCCGGCAGGAGGGGTGCGTACGCATCCACTCGACGGCTATCGAGCCCGATCCGCCGCCGATGTCCCACAGCAGTTCGCCGGGCGCCGGGGCGAGCGCGGCCAGCGTGGCGGCGCGCACATACCGCTTGGTGAGCTGCCCGTCGTGCTCGTACGCCTCGTCGGGGAGGCCGGGTACGGCGCCGAGCCGCAGGGCGTCCGGGGTCCGGCGGCACTCGACGGCGACGATGTTGAGGGGGTCGCCGGGCGGGTGCGTCCGCGTCCAGTCGTCGGCGGTGGTCTCGTCACTCGTCCGTTCCCGCTCGCCGCCGAGCTGTTCCAGGACGCGCATCCGGCTCGGCCCGAAGCCCCGGTCCCGCAGCAGGGCGGCGACCTGGGCGGGTGTGCCGGCGTCCGCGCTGAGCACGAGGAGCCGTCGGCCGTCGTGCAGGGCGGCGGCCAGGCGGGCGGCGGGCCTGCCGACGAGCGTGACGACCTCGACGTCCTCCAGCGGCCAGCCGAGGCGGGCGGTCGCGTAGGAGACGGAGGAGGGGTGCGGCAGGACGCGCAGCCGGTCACCGGCCTCCTCGGCGAGGGCGCGGCCGATGCCGTGGAACATGGGGTCGCCGCTGGCCAGTACGGCGATCCGGCGGTCGGCGTGCGCGGCGAGCAGGGCGGGTACGGCGGGACGCAAAGGCGAGGGCCAGGTGATCCGCTCGCCCGCGCACTCAGGGGGCAGCAGGTCGAGCTGGCGCGGGCCCCCGATCAGGACCTCGGCGTCACGCAGGACCGCCCGGGAGGCGTCGGGGACGCCTCGCCAGCCGTCGGCGCCGAGCCCGACGACGGTGACGGCGTACGGCGGTCCTGGTCGTGCGGGGGTCACTGCGTGGGTACCTCGGCGGTTCGGGGGCGGCTCTCGGGACGACAGAGGCGCACTCTACTGGGCGGTGACCTGCGCGCCTGTGCCCGGGTGCACGTCACCCGGCCCCGCGGTCCGGCACCCGGCGCGGTCAGCGCGTCCAGTGGGCGACGTCGCGGAAACGGGCCTCGGCGCGACCGGAGCCGTGGTTGTAGACGCCGGTTCTTGAAGACCGACGGTGTCGCCCACCGGTACGGCCTGGCTCCGGCCCCTCAGCCTCAGCCGCGCGTCAGGGGCCGGACGGGGGCGCCGGCGAGGAAGGCCGTGATGTCCTCCACCGCTTCCGTGTAGAAGGTGCGGTAGTTCCGTTCGGTGACGTAGCCGAGATGCGGGGTGGCGAGCACGTTCGGCAGGGAGCGCAGGGGGTCGTCGGCGGGGAGGGGCTCGGTCTCGAAGACATCGAGACCGGCGCCGGCGATCCAGCCCTCGCGCAGGGCACGTACGAGAGCGGCCTGCTCGACGATGGCGGCGCGGGAGGTGTTGACCAGGTAGGCGTGCGGGCGCATGGTGCGCAGCTCCGGCTCGCCGAGCAGGCCGCGGGTGCGGTCGGACAGGACGAGGTGGACCGACACGAAGTCGCTGCGCCGGAGCAGCTCCTCCTTGCTGTCGGCCAGTTGGGCGCCGGTCTCGGCCGCTCGTTCGGCGGTGAGGTTCTCGCTCCAGGCGAGGACCTCCATGCCGAAGGCGGTGGCGACGCGGGCCACCCGGGTGCCGATCTTGCCGAGTCCGAGCAGGCCCAGCGTGCGGCCGTGCAGGTCCTGGCCGACGGTGGACTGCCAGGGGCCGCCTTCCCGCAGGATCCGGTTCTCCGCGGTGATGCGGCGGGCGAGGCCGAGGAGGAGGGCCCAGGTCAGTTCGACGGGCGGGGTGGGGCTGCTCGCCGTACCGCACACGGTCACGCCCTGGGCCCGCGCCGCGGCGAGGTCGATCGAGGCGTTGCGCATGCCGGTGGTCACCAGCAGGCGCAGGCGCGGCAGCCGGCGCAGGAGGGCGGCGTCGAAGGGGGTGCGTTCCCGCATGGCCACGACGATCTCGCAGTCGGCCAGCTCGGCCACGAGCCGGTCCCGGTCGGTGATGTTCTCGCGGAGCGCGCGCACCTCGACCCGGTCGGCGAGAGGGCTCCAGTCGGCCATGGTCAGGGCGGCGCCCTGGTAGTCGTCCAGCACTGCGCAGTGGAGGGTCATGCGGGCAGTCTGCCGTTCCTCGCCGGCCGACGTCGCCCCAGGGATATCCGGCCACGACGGCTTCCTCCGGTCCGCCGACCCACCCTGATGTGATCCACGCAACAGGCGCTCCGATTCACAGGTGAAGCAGGCGGGACTATGGTCGAACAACGGCTGGTTTCAAATTTGAAGCACACGCCGACCCCTGGACGGCCGCGCCACGCTCACCGCTCCGGGAGGCCGATCACATCGTTCGCTCGGACCCAGGAGTTCCCCCATGCCCACCTCCCTCGGTCGCGCCTCCACCGACGCCGCCCCGCGCTACGCCAAGCAGCTCGCCTCGCACTTCGGCCGGAAGATCCCCGCCGAGGAGACACCCGAAGGGGGGCACCGCCTCACCTTCGAGCAGACCGACGTCCTGCTCCAGCCCGCCGAGGACCACCTCCTGCTCCGCGTGACCGCGCCGGACGCGTCCACGCTCAGCACCATCCGCGAGGTCGTGGGCAGCCACCTCGAACGCTTCGGCCACCGCAACGAACTGACCGTCGTCTGGGAGGAGCCTTCCGCCGACTGACCCTCCCGGGCGCGAACCGGGACGGGGAGCGGCAGGCCGCCACGCAGGGACCCGGCCGTCGCCGTGCACGACGCGAGTGGCCGGCGCGACGCGAGTGGCAGGGGCGACGCGCCGCTCGCCCGGCTGCCGGCCCGTCACACACCCGGCTCGGACGGCGAAGCCGCCTGACCACCTCAGTCGGCCACGGCGAGCGCCTTGGTCGGCCGTGCGTGCCGCACGGCGTTCAGAAGGCTGTCCCAGGAGTGCTGGAACTTCTGGATCCCCTCGGTCTCCAGGACCTGGGCGACATTGCGGTAGGAGATTCCCAGCTCGGCGAGTGCCGCGAAGACAGCGCGGGCCTGCTCGTATGTCCCGGCGATGGTGTTGCCGGTGATCTCGCCGTGATCCGCCATGGCATCGAGGGTGGCCTCCGGCATGGTGTTGACCGTGCCCGGTGAGACCAGTTCGGTGATGTAGAGGGTGTCGGGGTAGGCGGCGTCCTTGACACCCGTCGAGGCCCACAGGGGACGCTGCTTGTTGGCCGGGGCCCGGTCGAGGTCGGCCCAACGGGGGAAGGGTTGCGTCGATCCGTCGGCAGAGCCGAACACTTCCTCGTAGGCCTCGTAGGCGAGGCGGGCGTTGGCCACGGCTGCCTTGCCTCGCATCTCCTTGGCCTCGGGGGTGCCGATGGCGTCGAGGCGCTTGTCGATCTCGGTGTCGACGCGGGACACGAAGAAGGAGGCCACGGAGTGGATCGCGGAGAGGTCCAGACCTCGGTCCCTGGCCTTCTCCAGGCCGGCGAGGTAGGCGTGCATGACCTCGCGGTAGCGTTCCAGCGAGAAGATCAGCGTGACGTTGACGCTGATGCCGAGACCGATGACCTCGGTGATCGCGGGAAGACCCGCCTTGGTGGCCGGGATCTTGATGAGGGTGTTGGGGCGGTCCACGAGCCAGGCCAGCTGTTTGGCCTCGGCAACGGTCGCCGCCGTACCGTGCGCGAGGCGCGGGTCCACCTCGATGGAGACCCAGCCGTCTCGGCCGCCGGTGGCGTCGAACACCGGGCGGAGGATGTCTGCCGCCTCCCGGACATCCGCCGTGGTGATCATGCGGACCGCCTCGGAAACCGTCACACCGCGCAGCGCCAGCTCGCGGAACTGGTCCGCGTAGTCGTCACCCCTGCCGAACGCCTGCTCGAAGATCGTGGGGTTGGTGGTCACGCCGACCACATGCCTGCGCTCGATGAGTTCGGCGAGGTTGCCGGAGGTGATCCGCTTGCGGGACAGGTCGTCCAACCAGATCGCGACACCTTCGTCGGAGAGGCGCTGGAGTACGTCGTCGGTCATGGAAGAGCTTCTCCTACTGGTGCTGGTCATCGCGGTGGCCGGCCAGGGCGGCGCGGGAGTCGCGTGCCGCGGCTGCGACGTTCTCGGCGGTGAAGCCGAACTCGTGGAAGAGGACTTCGGCGTCGGCGGAGGCACCGAAGTGCTCCAGGGAGACGATGCGACCGGCGTCGCCGACGTACCGGTGCCAGGTCAGACCGATACCGGCCTCGACCGCGACACGCGCCTTGACGGACGGCGGCAGAACGCTGTCCCGGTACCCCTGGTCCTGCTCCTCGAACCACTCCACGGACGGCATGGACACGACCCGCGTGGGCACGCCCTGCGCCTGGAGCTGCTCGCGGGCCTCCACGGCCACGTGCACCTCGGACCCGGTGGCGATCAGCACGACCTGGGCGTCGCCGCCCTCGGCGTCGAACAGGACGTAACCACCCTTGGCGGCGTCCTCGTTGGCCTCGTACGTCGGCACGCCCTGACGGGTCAGCGCGAGGCCGTGCGGGGCGCCCTTGCCGAACTCCTTGGTGTAACGCTTGAGGATCTCGCGCCAGGCGATCGCCGTCTCGTTGGCGTCCGCCGGGCGGACCACGTTCAGGCCCGGGATCGCGCGCAGCGCGGCGAGGTGTTCGACGGGCTGGTGGGTGGGGCCGTCCTCGCCCAGACCGATGGAGTCGTGTGTCCACACGAACGTCACCGGCAGGTGCATCAGCGCGGACAGGCGCACGGCGTTGCGCATGTAGTCGGAGAAGACCAGGAACGTGCCGCCGAAGATACGGGTGTTGCCGTGCAGCGCGATGCCGTTCATCTCCGCGGCCATGGCGTGCTCACGGATACCGAAGTGGATCGTGCGGCCGTAGGGGTTCGCCTCCGGCAGCGGATTGTCCGCCGGGAGGAAGGACGACGTCTTGTCGATCGTGGTGTTGTTCGAACCGGCGAGGTCGGCGGAGCCGCCCCACAGCTCCGGGATCACCGTGCCGAGCGCCTGCAGGACCTTGCCGGACGCGGCACGCGTGGCGACGCTCTTGCCCGTCTCGAACTCCGGCAGGTGCGACTGCCAGCCCCCGGGCAGCTCGCCCGCGCTGATCCGGTCGAACTCCGCGGCCCGCCCGGCGTTGTTGTCGCGCCACTCCTGGAGCTGCTTGTCCCAGACGGCACGGGCCTCACGGCCCCGCTCGCCCAGGGCGCGGGTGTGCGCGATGACCTCGCCGGAGACCTCGAAGCTCTTCTCCGCATCGAAGCCCAGGACCCGCTTGGTGGCCGCGACCTCGTCCGCGCCGAGCGCCGAGCCGTGCGCGGCCTCGGTGTTCTGCGCGTTCGGGGCGGGCCAGGCGATGATCGAGCGCATCGCGATGAACGACGGCCGGTCGGTGACCGCCTTCGCCGCCTCGACCGCCGCGTACAGCGCGGCCGGGTCGAGGTCGCCGTTCTCCTTCGGCTCCACACGCTGCACATGCCAGCCGTAGGCCTCGTACCGCCCGGCGGTGTCCTCGGAGACAGCCGTCTCGGTGTCACCCTCGATCGAGATGTGGTTGTCGTCCCACAGCAGGACCAGATTGCCGAGCTTCTGGTGACCGGCCAGCGAGGACGCCTCCGCGGAGATGCCCTCCTGCAGGCAGCCGTCACCGGCGATCACGAAGATGTGGTGATCGAACGGCGAATCACCGACAGCGGCCTGCGGATCGAACAGGCCGCGCTCGTAGCGGGCGGCCATCGCCATCCCCACCGCGTTGGCGACACCCTGCCCCAGCGGCCCGGTCGTCGTCTCGACGGCCCTGGTGTGCCCGTACTCCGGATGGCCCGGCGTCTTCGAACCCCAGGTACGGAAGGACTCCAGGTCCTGAAGCTCCAGGCCGAAACCACCCAGGTACAACTGGATGTAGAGGGTCAGGGAGGAATGGCCGGCGGACAGGACGAACCGGTCACGGCCCACCCAGTCGGGGTCGGCGGGATCGTGGCGCATCACCTTCTGGAAAAGGGTGTACGCGGCGGGCGCGAGGCTCATCGCCGTACCGGGATGGCCGTTGCCGACCCTCTGTACGGCGTCGGCGGCCAGGACACGGGCGGTGTCGACGGCCCGCTGGTCCACTGCGGTCCACGCGAAGGCGGCTGCGGTCGGGTGCGGATTCACGCGTGAACTCCTGTGGCTGTGCGGGGAAGAAGGCATGTGAGGACGAAAGGCGCGTGAGGACGCAAGGAACGTGAGGACGCACGGCACGTGAGGCCGGAAGGCAGAAGTGGAGGGGAGCCGTGGCCGAGGGCGAGGCCCCACCCGTCCCTCCCGCCGGGGAGGGACGGGAGGGACGTGCCGGGGGAGGTGTGGTGTCGCCTACTTGCCCCAGAGCTTCTGGTACGCCTCGCGGTATCCCTCCGGGTCCCATGAGGAGCCGCCGCCGCTGTTGGCCGCCGTGGTGATGTGCACCGGTGCGATGTAGCCACTGGCGGGCTTGTCGGCGAAGGCGCGGTTGAACTCGTCGACGATCTGCCAGCCCTGCTCGGACAGCGGTTCGGGCACCGTGGCCGACTGGAACTCCTTGCTGTTGATGCGCTGGAAGGCCGAGGGGTCGCCGTCACCGGCGCCGATGTTGAAGGGGGCACCGTCGCCCTGCTTGCCGCCTGCCCGCAGCGCGGGAGCCGCGTCGGCGAAGTACAGGTCGTTGATCGCCACCGAGTGCGTCCACTTGGTGCCGAAGCGGGACAGCAGCGCGGAGACCTCCTGTGGGGTGCGGCTGCTGGCGTCGGCGATCGGGATGTTGGACGTGGAGAGCACCTTGGTGTCGGAGCAGGTGGCGAGTTCCTTCTCGATCAGGTCCGACTTGCCCTTGGCGAACGGTATAGAGGCGTCGGTGAAGACGACCACGCCGGCGCGGCCGTCGGACTGGCTGATGATCCAGTCGGCGCTGATCTTCGCGACGTCCTCGACCTTGGTGGTGATGTTGCTGAAGAGCTTGGGGTCCGTGCTGGGGCCGGGGGTGCCGACGGCGTGCCAGCCGATGAGCGGGATACCGGCGGCGTCGGCCTGTGCGACCTGCTGGGTGGTCGACTTGGGATCGAAGCCGGACAGGACGATGCCGTCGGGCTTGACGGCGACGGCCTGGCTGAGGGCGGCCTGGATACCGGCCGGGGTGCCCTGACCGTCGATGATCCGCATCTTCCAGCCGATGGCCTTGGCGGCCTCCTTGACCCCTTCGGCGGCGCCCGCCACACCGGGGTTGGTCATGCTCTGGGCGACGTAGACGATCGTCTTGCCCGCGACCGCCTTGGGGCCCTTGGTCGGTCCGCCCCAGGCGGCGTCGACGGACTCGGCGCCCTCGACCGCCTTCTTGGCCTTCGCCAGGACGGCCGGACAGCCGGCCTTCGAGGGCCCGTCGACGGCGGCGGAGCCGGCACTGTCGGAGCCGCGGGAGCAGCCGGAGACGGAAGCGGTGAGCACGGCCAGGGCGGCCACGGCTCTGATGGTTGCCTTGCGGGTGGGGTGGTACGACACGGGGGTGCTCCTTGAGGAGGGAGGGCAGCGGGGTGACGGGCGGGTGCGGCGATTCGGATCGGTCAGGGGGTGTGCGGCGCGTCGTCTTCGGAAGCGGCATCGGCATCGGCATCGGCATCGGCATCGGCATCGGCATCGGCATCGGCGGACGGTCCGGTCGACGGCGAACCGGTCGATGGCGAACCGGTCGCGGCCGGGGTCGCCTGCACCGTCCCGGGTTGCGGATGCGTCCCGGGCTCCGTCCCGGACGCGGACAGTGAGTGGCGGGTGGCGGTGGCGCCGGCACGCAGGCGGCGGCGGGCGGAGTAGCCGGCCAGGCCGACCGCGAGGAGCAGCGTGCCGCCGTTGAACAGGGAGGTCGCCCAGAACTCGGCGCCGAGCTGCTGGATGCCGGCCAGGCCGATGGCGAGGATGGCGACGGCGACGACGGTTCCGGCGGCGTTGGCGCGGCCGGGTTTGATGGCGGTGGAGCCGAGCAGGGCACCGACGAAGGCGGGCAGCAGGTAGTCCATGCCGACGCTGGGGTTGCCGATCTGCTGCTGCGCGGCGAGCAGGACACCCGCGAAGCCGACGACGAGTCCGGAGCCGGCGAAGGCGTAGATGCCGTACCGGCGGGTGGGGATGCCGACGAGGTCGGCGGCGCGGGCGTTGGAGCCGATGACGTAGAGGTAGCGGCCGAGCGGCAGGCGCTCCAGCAGCAGCCAGAGCACGACGGCGAGGGCGAGGACGTAGAAGGCGGGGACCGGCAGGCCGAGGAACGTGGAGTCGTACAGGTCGGTGAAGGCCGGGGGCAGACCGCCCGGTCCGGGCACGATCCGGGCGCCGTCGGTGATCCAGCCGGTGCAGGCGTACAGGAGGCTGCCGGTGCCGAGGGTGGCGATGAAGGAGTCGATCTTGGCGAACTCCACCAGCAGGCCGTTGAGTACGCCGACGATGCCGCCACCGACGATGACGGCGACGCAGACGATCGGCCAGGACCAGCCGCTGTTCACGATGAGTTGCATGGCCAGGACGTGCGAGAAGCCGAGTCCGTAGCCGACGGAGAGGTCGAACTTGCCGGTGACGATGGGGATCATCGCGCCGAGCGCGAGGATCGCGGGGATCGACTGGTTGGACAGGATCGACGAGGCGTTGTCCATCGTCGGGAAGGTGTCCGGCAGGACCAGCGCGAAGATCACGAACAGTAGGACGGTCAGGCCGAACAGGCCGTAGGTGCCTATGAGGTGGCCGCCGCGCAGCCGGGCGGCGAGGGTGCCGCTGCCCGTGCCCTTGTCGGTGCCGCCGGGTGACTGCCTGCGCGGCCCTCGGGGTGCCGCCTTGCGGGCGCCGTCCCCGGCGGAACCTTCCCGCTGTGGGCCTGTGCCGTGGTCGGCCGGCCCACGGGGGGATTCGGTCTCGGTGGCCATCAGTTGTCCGCCGTTCCGGTCAGCGCCGGCATGGCCGACGCGGCGTGGGTGAGTTCGGTGACGGTGAGGGCCTCACCGCTGAGTTCGGCGGTCACGGTGCCTCGTACGAAGACCAGGGCGCGGTGACACACGTCGGCGACTTCCTCGAAGTCGGTGGAGATGAGAAGGACGGCGAGTCCCTGGGCGAGCGCGTCGTCGAGCAGGCGGTAGATCTCCGCCTTGGCTCCGACGTCGACTCCCGAGGTCGGCTCCTCCAGGATCACGACGCGCCTGCTGAGGCGCAGCCAGCGGCCGATCATGACCTTCTGCTGGTTGCCGCCGGAGAGGGTCGCGATGGGTGCCTCGGAGTCGGCGGGCCGTACGCCGAACCTCTCGACCAGCGAGGTCGCCGTGGCACGCTCGCGTGCCGGGCTGATCCAGCGCCACGGGGAGCGGCTGTCGGCCCGCGGGTTGGCCAGGAAGTTCTCCCTGACGGTGAGTTCGAGGGCGCAGCCCTCCTCCTGGCGGTTGCTGGTGACGAAGCCGATGCCCGCGTCGACGGCCGCGGCGGGCGAGCCCGGCCGGTAGGGCTTGCCGTCGAGCAGTGCCTCACCGTCCTGGATCGGCCGGGAACCGGCGAGGGCACGGCCGAGGTCCATGTGGCCGGCGCCGGTGAGGCCGACCATGCCGAGGACCTCCCCGGCGCGCACCTCCAGGTCGACCGGGCCGGCGCCCTCGGTGGTGACGCCGGTGAGGCGCAGCACGGTCGGAGCTTCTCCGGTGGCGGCCTTGGGGCCGGGCTTCGGCCGGTGGCTCTCCGCCTCGTGGCCGACGATGTCGCGCACGATGCGCTCGGGGCCGTGGTCGGCGAGACGGCCCTGGCTGATGAGGTGGCCGTCGCGCAGGACCGCGAAGCTGTCGGCGACCTGATAGACCTCGTCGAGCCGGTGGCTGACGTAGACGATGCCGTGGCCTCGGTCGCGCAGGGTGTGCAGGACGTCGAAGAGGCGGGCGCAGTCCGCGGCGGGCAGGCTCGCGGTGGGTTCGTCGAGGACGATGAGCCGGGCCCGGGTGGACAGGGCGCGGGCGATGGCGACGAGGGACCGCTCCGCGCGGGTGAGGTCGGCGACCGCGGCGTCCGGGTCGAGGTGGCCTGCGACGATGTCCAGCGCCTCGGTGCTGCGCCGGCGGACCTGCCGCCAGGAGACCAGCCCGGCGCGGCGCGGGTATCCGGTGCCGAGGGCGATGTTCTCGGCGACCGTCATCCACTCGACCAGACCGAGGTCCTGGTGGATGAAGGACATCTCCGCGGCGGCGGCGTCGGTGCCGAGCGGATGACCGGCGACGGTGACCTCGCCGTGGTCGGCTCGGTACACCCCGGCCAGGATCTTGATCAGTGTGGACTTACCTGCACCATTGTGACCCAATAGGGCGAGAACCCTGCCCGGGTGAAGGTCGAGGTCGACGTCGGCCAGGGCGAGAGTGCCGCCGAATCGCTTACGCAGCCCCCGGATGCTGACCAGGGGCCGGTGTGAAGCTGTGTCAGCTGTGTCAGCTGTGTCATCGGGAGCGTCATACACGGGCTTCTCCGAAGGGATCTGCCAGCCGAGGACCATTCCGTCGGCTCGACCAGAATCCTGTACAGCCGCCAGCATGTTGGTCAATAGGTCCGGAAGGATTTATTGCCCCAAAGTTACGACGGCCGCACGGAAAGATCTCCGTACGGCCGCCATGGGGTAGTCGTCGAGAGGGCCGGGAACAGGCCCCCGACCTCAGTCGCGACCCACCGGCGCCCCCTGGGGAAGCATGGGGTTCTCCAGCCCCGCCGCGACGGTCCGCAGATCCTTCAGCAGCGCCTCGCGGAACTCGTCGTCGAGCCGGGCCTTGAGCACGGTGACGCTGATCGCGAAGGGCGCCGAGTCCGTCCGGAAGCCGTTGACCGGCACGGCCATGCAGAGGATGCCCGCCGTAGCCTCCTCGTCGTCGACCGCGTAGCCGCGCTCCCGGGTCTCGGCCAGGTCCGCCATGAGGGCGGGCACGGAGGTGATGGACCGCTCGCTGAGCGCGGGCAGGGTGCGACCGCGCAGCCGGTCCTCGGCCACCGCCGGATCCAGCGTGGACAGAATGGCCTTCCCGGTGGCCGTGCAGTTCGCCGGGAAGCGGTCGCCGATGTTGGCGGTCAGCCGCAACGGCTGCGTGCCGTCGTAACGCCCCAGGTAGAGGACGTCCAGGCCGTCGAGTACGGCCACCCGCGCGGTCTCCCGCGAGATGTGTGAGCTGCGCCGGCACAGCTCGTAGAAGTCGCGCAGCTGGTCGACGGTGGCCAGGTAGCGGCCACCGAGCTCGACGAGCTTGCGCCCCAGACCGAAGCCCGAGCCGTTGCGCGCGATCATCCCGGCCGCCTCCAGCGAGGCGCACAGATTGCCCGTCGAGGACTTCGGCAGGTCCAGGGCGCGCGCGATCTCACTCACCGACAGCGGGCGGCCCTCCGCCTCGCCGAGTGCGTCGAGGATGGCCACGGCCCGCGTCACAGCGGGGACGAGACTACCCGGGTCACTTGCGCTCACCAGTAACTCCACCCATCATTCTGTTCGTCGTTCAGCATATTGGCTATTGTCTCTCGTGTGCCCCCGAACGACAATGCCGTCGGCGCACGCTTTGCCGTCGAGATTCTCCGCATCCCTCCGGACCACTCGACCGTAGCGCGCCCCTCCGGGCCGGCCGACGACACCCTGCGAGCCTTGGAGCGCTGAGCAGCAGATGACCAGCAGCCCGCACGATCCGCCTCACCCCTCTCCCGACGACAACGCTTCCGGCCGCGAACCGGACAACGGACCCGCCATGTCCCGCGAGCGGTTCGACACACTTTTTGACGAGCTGAGCACCTGGGGCCGCTGGGCACCGGCCGACGCCGACCGCGGCGCCTGGAACCGGGTCACCCCCGAACACTCACGCCGCGCCACCGCCCTGGTCCGCACCGGCACCACCGTCCCGACGGCCCTGCCGTGGAACACGGCGCCCGGCCCGGACAACGGCAAGCCCGCCCTCCACTACATGTCCGACCTCGGCGACGTCGAGGCCCCCGAACCGTCCTGTCACAAGGACTTCATCGCCGTCGACTACCACGGCAAGGGCGTCAGCCACCTCGACGCGCTCTCCCACATCGCCTACCGCGGACAGCTCTACGACGGCCGCGTCGCACGCGAGGTCGTCGACGCGGGCGGCGCCCGCTTCGGCTCCGTCTCCGCGCTCGGCCCGCTGGTCACCAGGGGCGTACTGATCGACATGCCCGCCGTGCTCGGCACCGACTGGCTGGAGCCCGGCCGGGCCGTGCACGCCGACGACGTGATCGCCGCGGAGAAGACCCTCGGCGTCACCATCGGCGACGGCGACGCGGTACTGCTGCGCTCCGGCCACTTCCGGCGCCGGGCCGAACTCGGCGCCTGGAATCCGGACAACGCCAGCGCCGGCTTCCATGTGGACGCCATGCCACTGTTCGCCGAGCGCGGGATCGCGCTGCTCGGCGGCGACGGCGACAGTGACGTACGGCCCTCCCCCGTCGAAGGGCTGCACTCCCCCGTGCACGCCCTGGCGATCACCGCCATGGGTGTGCCACTGCTGGACAACCTCGACCTCGAAGCGCTCTCCGCGGCCTGCGCGCAGGCCGGCCGCTACGAGTTCCTGTTCGTCGTGGCCCCGCTGAACGTCCCGGGCGGCACGGGTTCGCCGGTCAACCCGATCGCGGTGCTGTGATGGGCGCCACATCGGCCACGGAGTTCACCGTCGGCGTCAGCCGGGACTTCCTGGACGCGGACGGCCGCAATGTGTGGGGCGACATCCGGCTCGGCGAACTGGACGCCGCCGGGATCGACTGGCACTACCTGCCGCGCGACACCGGGGAACTCCTCGGAAAGGACGTCGACGGCCTGGACGCCGTCCTGTTCGCCGGCCCCGCCGTCACCGCGCGCACCTTCGAGGGCGCCGGCCGCCCCCCGCTCCTCTTCGCCCGCTTCGGCGTCGGCTACGACACCGTCGACCTCGGCGCGTGCACGCGCAACGGCGCCCTCGTGACCATCACCCCCGACGGTGCCCGGCGCCCGGTGGCCACCGCCGCCCTCACCCTGCTCCTGGCCGTGCTGCACAACGTGACCGCCAAGGACCGGCTGGTACGGGAGGGGCGGTGGGCCGAGAAGGAACAGTGGATGGGCCTCGGGCTCACCGGCCGCCGTGTCGGCCTGATCGGCCTCGGCAACACCGCCCGCGATCTGGTCGGGCTGCTGCGGCCGTTCGAGGCCGACATCGTGGCGTACGACCCGTACTGCCCGCCGGAGGTTGCCTCCGGCCTCGGCGTACGGCTCGCGGACGTCGACACCGTGATGGCCGAGGCGGACGCCGTGATCGTGATGTGCGCGCTGACGGAGGAGACCCGTCATCTCGTCGACGCGCGTCGGATGTCCCTGATGAAGCCCACGGCCGTCCTGCTCAACGTCGCTCGCGGTCCCATCGTCGACGAGGCCGCGCTGATCGAGGCGCTGCGCGTACGGCGTATCAGGGGCGCCGGACTCGACGTGTTCGAGAGCGAGCCGCCGGCCCTCGACAACCCGCTGCTGGGCATGGACAACGTCGTGCTCAGCCCGCACGCCCTGGCGTGGACCGACGAGATGTCGGCCGGGAACGGCGGCAGCGCCGTCCGGGCCGTGCTGGAGGTGGCGGCGGGCCGGGTGCCGCCGTTCGTCGTCAACCGGGATGTGGTCGACAGTCCCCGGCTCATCGGCCGCCTCGCCGAGTTGACGGCTCGCCACGGCACTCCGGCGGGAGCCGGCGCATGAGCGTCGCCGACGTCGGCACCGCCGGCACCGTCGGTTTCCTCGGGCTCGGCGCGATGGGACTGCCCATGGCGGTGAACCTCGCCCGTGCCGGTTTCGACGTGATCGCCTGGAACCGCGGCCGGGCCCCGCTGGAGGCCGCCGCCGCCGCGGGCTGCCGTACCGCAGACAGCCCGGAGCAGGTGGCCGCAGCCGCACCGGTCGTCCTCACCATGCTCCCCGACCTCCCCCAGGTGATCGAGCTGCTGGACCGCCCGGACGGACTGCGCTCCGGACGGCCGGTCATGGACACTCTGGTCGTCATGGGCACCGTCTCCCCCGTCGCGGTGCGCACCCTCGCCGAAAAGCTGCGCCCGCAGGGCGTCACGGTCGTCGACGCCCCCGTCAGCGGCGGGGTGACCGGCGCCCGCGACGCCACCCTGTCGATCATGGGCGGGGGCCCGGCGGAGGCGGTCGCGCGGATCCGCCCGTATCTGGAGGCGATGGGATCGACCGTACGGCGCCTCGGGGACACCGGCGCCGGCTCGCTCGCCAAGGCCTGCAACCAGCTCGTCGTCGCCGGAACCCTGGTCGCGCTCGCCGAGGCCGTCCTGCTCGGCGAGCGGGGCGGCCTCGAACCGGCCGCGCTGCTCGACGTACTGGCCGGCGGGCTCGCCTCCTCCGAGGTGCTCGCCCAGAAGCGGCACCACCTGGCCGAGGGCGACTTCACCCCGTCCGGGCCTGCCCGCTACCTCCACAAGGACCTCGGGTTCGTCCTGGACAGCGCCGCCGACGCCCAAGTCGCGCTGCCGCTGTCCACGACCGTCGCCGAGCTGTACGCCGCCGTCGAGGCACAGGGCCTCGGCGACCTGGACAACAGCGTCGTCCTCGGTCTGCTGCGCGGCGGCTTCCCCGACTCACCTCACTCCACTCATTCCACGAAGGACTGAAGACACATGCAGGTAGGAATCGTCGGCCTCGGGCGCATGGGCGGCAACATGGCCGCCCGCTGGCGGGACCGCGGCCACGAGGTGCTCGGCTACAGCCGCACCTCCCCCGACCGCGACGCCGACTCCCTGGAGGAACTCGTCGCGAAGCTCGCCGGCCCCCGTGTGGTGTGGCTGATGCTGCCCTCGGGCGACCCGACCCGTCAGGCCCTGCGGCAGCTCGCGGAACTGCTGTCGCCCGGTGACGTGATCGTGGAGGGCGGCAACTCCCGCTTCAGCGACGACACCGAGCACGCCCGGATGCTCGCCGGGCACGGCATCGGCTACGTCGACTGCGGCGTCAGCGGCGGCGTCTGGGGCCGGGAGAACGGCTACGCCGTGATGTGCGGCGGCGAGGACGAGCACGTGGAGCGCGTCTGGCCACTGCTGGAGTCGCTCGCCCCCGACCAGGACGGCCTGTGCCACGCGGGCCCGGTCGGCGCCGGTCACTACTCCAAGATGGTCCACAACGGCATCGAGTACGGCATGATGCAGGCGCTCGCAGAGGGCTACGAACTGATGGAGGCCAGCGAGTACGTGCCCGACGTCCCCAAGGTGCTCGCCTCCTGGCGGCACGGCACGGTCGTCCGCTCCTGGCTCCTCGACCTCCTGGTACGTGCCCTGGAAGAGGACCCGGGCCTCGCCACCCTCTCCGGCCGGGTCGACGACTCCGGTGAGGGCCGCTGGACGGTCGAGGAGGCGGTACGTCTGTCCGTGTCCGCCCCCGCCATGACCGCCGCTCTCTTCGCCCGCTTCGCCTCCCGCAAGCCGGACGCCGACCAGCTCAAGGCCCTCGCGGCGATGCGCCGGCAGTTCGGCGGCCACGCGGTGCACGGCGCGGACACGGTCACCGCAGAGAAGGGGTGAGCGGCGGGGGCGGCCGGAAGGGTGAGGAAGCGGGCCGCCGGGGACTGGCGTTGCTGGTCGCCGGGGACCGGCGCCGCTGGTCGCCGGGCCTCCTTCGGGAGAACCCGGACGGCACGATCATCTCGACGGCCGCCCCCGGCATGGCACCCCTTCGAAGTGCGGCCGGCCGACATCGGCGTCGCCGTGACGGCGATCCCGTCGCGCAGGCCGTGGTCATCCCGGTGAGCGGCCGGGCCGCCGACCGCTGTGGCGCCCGCCGGGTCTCCGCCCGGGCCGCGCTCCACCCGCAGGCCGGATCTCCGCGCGCGATCGCCCTTCCGACCCTGCCCGGTCCGCCGACGCGGCTCGCCACCGGGCCCGGGGTCGCCTTCGGCGCTTCAGCGCTGCGAGCGGCGGGCCCGGTCGCGCCCCTCGCTTCCTCTGATCGCGGTCGCGGTCGCGGTCGCGGAAGCCGTACGGCTGCGGCGGGACGCCGGAGCCGTGATCACCGGTGCGGTCACCGCACCTCGCGCAGGAGTTGGTAAAGCTGTTCGCTGAGTCCGCGGGTCCTCGCCAGCCGCCGTGCCGCCACCGGGTCGGGCACCACGGTGCGGTGGGTGCGGGCACCGGGCACCGGGGAGGTCAGCGAGGGCAGGTCTCCGAGCGCGTGCCGGGCGAGCAGCGCGGCGCCGAATCCGGAGCCCGCGGTGTCGTCGGTGATCTCCAGCGGCATGTCGAGCGCGGCGGCGACGATCTCCGCCCACAGGGGGGAGCGCAGGGCGCCCCCGGTGGCCCGTATCGAGGTGACCGGAGCGTCGGCGGCGAGCAAGGAGTCGCGTACGAGGGCGAGTTGCTGCCCGACCCCCTCGATCATGGCCCGGGTCATGTGGGCCCTGCCGTGCCCTCGGCGCAGCCCGATCAGGGCGCCGCGGGCGTCGGGATCCCACCAGGGCGCGCGTTCCCCGAGCAGGTGCGGCAGGCCGATCAGCCCCTCGGCGCCGGGCTCCACCTGGGCCGCCTCCTTCAGCAGATCGCCGACGTCGACGCCGCCGAAGGACTCGGCGGCCCACTGGGCGACGACCCCGGCGTTGCTGACCGCGCCTCCGAGCACCCACAGCCCGTCCGCGAGGTAGTAGCAGAACACCCGGCAGCGTTCGTCCACGCCCGGCCGGTCGCGTACGACACGCAGGGCGCCGCTGGTGCCGAGGGAGAGCGCGGCGGTGGCCGGCGCGGTGGCACCGACGGCGAGATTGGCCAGCGGACCGTCCCCGGCACCCGCCACCACGGGCAGCCCGGCGGGCAGGCCCAGCCTGGCGGCGGCCTCGGGCAGCAGCGTGAACACGGCGGTCGGCGGTACCGGTTCGGGCAGCCGGTCGGCGCCCACCCCGGCGATGTCGAGGGCGGGGCCGTGCCATCGGGTGGTGCGCAGGTCCAGCAGGCCGGTGGCGGAGGCGCAGGACAGGTCGGTGACCAGCCTGCCGGTGAACCGGGACAGGACGTAGTCCTTCAGGCCGCACCAGGTGGCCGTACGCCGGACGAGTCCCGGCTCGTGTGCCGTGAACCAGGCGAGTTTGACGAGCGGGGCCATGGAGTGGACGGGGGTTCCGGTCGCCCGGTGCAGGGCGTCGGCGCTGCCGGCCGCCCGCAGGCCGCGGGCGGTGTCGGCGGCCCGGGTGTCCGCCCAGCTCAGCGCGGGGGTCAGCGGTTCGCCGGAGGAATCGAGGGCGAGCAGGGTGTGCAGGGCCGCGCTGAAGGACAGGGCGACCACCGTGAGACCGCGTCCGGCGCAGGTTTCCGCGCTCTCCCGAATCGCGTCGACGGCCCCTGCCAGCACCGTCTCCGGGTCGTGGACGGCTTCCCCGTGCCGGCCCGTGAGGAGGGGGGCGGGACGCTCGACGGTGGAGACGACCCGGTAGGTCCCGTCCACCGCGACCACCTTGGTCGCGGTGGTGCCCAGGTCGATCCCGAGCACTACCTGGGTTTCGTCCTTCACCACGGTCGTGGCCTCCGTTTCCGTCTCGACCCGGCGTTCCCGCCATGGGTCGCCCGGGTGCCGGTCCGGCGCCCGGGGGCAGGGCGCGGGAGCGGCTGTCTCAGGGCGCGGCGTCGGTCGGCGATGGCCCCTGGGGACCGTAACAGCATGCGGCACCGAAGCCAATATGCTGGACGTTTACACGTCGATACCGCCTCAGAGTTGCACTACCCCTCCCCTTGGGTTCAACATGTTGGCCTCAGTACAGCATTTCGTTCAGGAGGTGGGTCCGAGTGTCAGGACATGCGGAGGTCGGGGTCGCGGGTCTCGGCGTCATGGGATCGGCGATCGCCCGCAGGCTGCTGCGGTGCGGGCACGCCGTGCGGGTCTATGACGTCCGGCGGGACGCCGTGGCGGAGGTCGCCGGCGCCGGGGCTGACCCGGCGGAGTCGGCGGCGGCTCTCGCCTCGTCCTCCGTGGTGATCCTCTCCCTCAACACCGCGGACATCGTCGAACAGGTGGTCTTCGGCCCCGACGGCGTCCTCGCCGCCGCTCCCGACGGCGTCCTCGTCATCGACATGTCCAGCATCGACCCCGGGCGCACCCGCGCCTTCGCCGAACGGGCCGCGAAGCTCGGCGCGGGCTGGGTCGACGCCCCCCTGTCGGGCGGCGCGCCAGGCGCGGAACAGGGTGAGCTGACCCTGATGCTCGGCGGCGAGGACGCACACGTGGAGCGGGCACTGCCCGTGCTCCGGGCGCTCTCCGCCCGCCTCACCCACCTCGGCCCGGCCGGCTCGGGGCAGCTGGTGAAGTCCGTCAACCAAGTGCTCGTCGGCTGCGGGTTCGCCGCCCTCGCCGAGGCCGCCGCGCTGATACGAGCGGCCGGTCTGCCGCCACAGCAGGTACGGACGGCGCTCACCGGGGGCAGGGCCGACTCCGCGTTGTTCCAGGAATTCTTCGTCAAGTTCGCCGAGGTCGACCTCACGCCCACCGGACGGGTCGACAACATGGTCAAGGACCTGGAGGCCGCCCGCGACTACGCGCGCTCCACCGGAGTGCCGCTCCCGGTCACCACCGCGGTCGCCGAACTGCACCGCTGGCTGACCGCCGCGGGCCACGGCGGAGCCGACAACGCCGCGCTCATGCACTACTACGGATACGGAATCGGCCCGACGGGAGACCACTCATGACGGGACCGGGCAGGACTTCGGCCCAGGCATCAGGGCCCGCGCTGTTCGACCTCTCCGGTCGGCTGGCCCTGGTCACCGGCTCCAGCAAGGGCATAGGAACAGCCCTGGCGACGGGACTGGCCGAGGCGGGCGCCGAACTCGTCCTCAACGGCCGTGACCCCGAGGCCCTGGAACGCACGCGCGCCGAACTGGCCGAACGCATCGGGACCAAGGTGCACGCCGTGCCCTTCGACGTCACCGACGAGACGGCCGTGCGGGCGGCCGTCCAGGAGATCGAGGACCGGATCGGTCCGCTCGACATCCTGGTCAACAACACCGGCGTACAGCACCGCGAACCACTCCTGAAGGTGTCCGCCGAGAACTTCGAGCGGGTCCTGCACACCAACCTCACCAGCGCCTTCCTGGTCGGCCGCGCGGTGGCCGAGGGCATGGTCGGGCGCGGCCACGGAAAGATCGTCAACATCTGCTCCGTACAGACCTGGCTCGCCCGTCCCGGCATCGCCGCGTACGCCGCCTCCAAGGGCGGCCTCGCGATGCTGACCCGGGGCATGTGCGCGGAGTGGGCCGGATCGGGGCTGACGGTCAACGGCCTGGCACCCGGCTATGTGGTCACCGAACTCACCCGCCCCCTCGTCGACGACCCGGCCTTCGACACCTGGATCCGGGGCCGCACCCCGGCCGGGCGCTGGGCCTCGGTCGAGGATCTCGTCGGCACGCTGGTGTGGCTCGCCGCCCCCGCGTCGGACTTCGTCAACGGCCAGGTGATCGCCGTCGACGGCGGTCTGACCGCGGTCATCTGAGAACGGATCAAGGACATGAACCCAGCTGACGCGGCGACGATGCGAGCGGTCGTGGCCCATGGGGCGGGCGACCTGCGCCTGGAGGAGCGGCCGGTACCCGAGCCCGGCCCCGGCGAGGTGGCGGTCGACATCCGCTACGGCGGGATCTGCGGCTCCGACCTGCACTACTGGAGGCACGGCGCCGTCGGTGAGTTCCGCCTGCGCGAACCGCTGATCCTCGGTCACGAGATCGTCGGCCGGGTACGCGCGGCGGGCCCCGGCACACAGGCCCCGCCGCCCGGAACCCCGGTGGCCGTCCACCCACTGGCCTCCTGCGGCACCTGCCGGCAGTGCGCCGCGGGACGGCGCAACACCTGCCTGGACACCGGCTATCTCGGCAGCGCCGCCCGCGACCCCCACGTCCAGGGCGGCTTCGCCGATGTCCTGGTGGTACCCGCGGAACGCGTCCTGCCGCTGCCCGAGGGCCTGGACCTGCGGCTCGCCGCGGTCGCCGAGCCCGCGGCGGTCGCCTGGCACGCGGTACGACAGGCCGGCGACGTACGCGGGAAACGGGTCCTGGTCACCGGCGCCGGACCGATCGGCTGTCTGGTGGTCGCCGCTCTGCGCGCCGCCGGCGCCGGTGAGATCACCGTGACCGACGTCCATGACGCGCCACTGGCCGTCGCCAAGCGGGTGGGCGCCGACTCGACCGTACGGGTCGGCGGACCCGAGGCCGCAGCGCTGGAAGAACTCGCCGCGGACATCGCCATCGAGTCGTCGGGCAACCCCGCCGGGCTGCGCACCTGCGTCCACGGAGTGGACAGGGGCGGACTGGTGGTGGGCCTCGGTCTGCTCCCGCCCGGGGACACTCCGGTCGCCGCCAACGCGGTGATCACGAGGGAACTGCGACTGGTCGGCTCCTTCCGCTTCGACGTCGAGCTCGGCGAGGTGCTCCGGGCGCTGGCAGACGGCCGCCTCCCGGTCGACCCGGTCGTGACCTCCGTACTCCCGGTGGCCCGCGTCGGCGAGGCGTTCGAGCTGGCGGCGGATCCGGCGCGCTCCTGCAAGGTGCTTCTCGACTTCGGACCTACGACAGCTCCCTGACCCGGGCCGGCCAGGCGCCACCCCCTGCCCAGCCCGCGCGCTTCCCCTTCTCCGCCAACGTCCCCTCAGGTCTTGGGAGTTCAGCATGTCCGGCACACCCGTACCCCGTCCACGCGTCGCGGTGAGCCGCGCCGGTCTGCCGGGAGCCGCCGTCCGGCGACTCGCCTCGCGGTACGACGTCGTCTCGTGGGAGGGGACGGCCCCGCCCACCTCCGCGGAGCTGGGCGCGCTGGTCCGGGGCTGCTCCGGGCTCCTCGTCCTGGGCAGTGACCGGGTGGACACCGCTCTGCTGGACGCGGCCGGCCCCGGCCTCCGGGTCGTGGCGTTGGCGTCGATGGGATACGACGGCGTGGACGTCGGTGCCGCCGCCGCGCGCGGTGTGGTGGTCACCCACACCCCCGACGTGCTCGCCGACACCACGGCGGACGTGGCGATGGCGCTGATCCTGATGGCCCGGCGGCGCCTCGGCGCCAGCGTGGACGCGCTGCGGCGTGGCGAGTGGGGCGCCTTCAGGATGGACGCCTTCCTGGGGCTCGACGTACAGGGAGCGACACTCGGGCTGATCGGCTACGGGCAGATCGCCAAGGCCGTCGCGCGCCGGGCGGCCGGATTCCGGATGCGGGTCCAGCACCACCATCCGCGCCGCCAGGAGGACGACGAGCTGTCCCGCTGGGTCACCTTCGAGGAGCTGCTGCGGACCAGTGACGTGGTGTCCGTGCACACTCCGCTGACGCCCGAGACCGTAGGCCTGATCGGCGCACCGGAGCTCGCGCTGATGAAGCCGACCGCCACGCTCGTCAACACCGGACGCGGCGGAATCGTCGACGAA
The DNA here is from genome assembly GCF_041435215.1 of Streptomyces sp. NBC_01314. Classification (NCBI taxonomy): domain Bacteria; kingdom Bacillati; phylum Actinomycetota; class Actinomycetes; order Kitasatosporales; family Streptomycetaceae; genus Streptomyces; species Streptomyces sp. NBC_01314. Next base: position 1,577,569 of record NZ_CP108394.1, read on the forward strand.
CAGGCCCTGCTCACCGCGCTGCGCGACGGGAAGCTGCACTCGGCGGGGCTGGACGTGATGGTGGACGAGCCTCGTACGGATCCCGCCGATCCGCTGTTCGCCGAGCCGCGCCTGGTGGTGCTGCCGCATGTGGGGTCGGCGACGCAGGCCACGCGCGCGGCGATGGTCGAGCTGGCGGCGCGCAATATCGAGGCCGTACTGGAGGGGGAGGCAGCGCCGACCCCGCTGCCGGGGACCGGGGGGCGGCCCGTGGTGGCCGCGGCACGCGAGGGCGCCTGACCCGGGTCCGCTCGATGACGCTTCCCAGGGGTGTGTAGCCCGCGGTCACCGATCGGCGCGGAGCCGTACGGGGTACGCCCGGCCATGCGTACGGTCTCGGAGAGAACGTGGCACAACGGCCGGCACGGCACGGTCGGTGTGCCCACCGGGGCTTCGTTGTCGCGGGCCGGTCACCAGTGCGGGGTGGGAACGGTCGGCGAGTCGTCGTCGCCGCGCACCGGCCGCGGAGGTTGGTCGAGGATGTCGCGGGCCGCGACTCCGTCACCACCGGTCCGGCGCTGCCGGGCGCGCACCCGGTCGCCGAGGAGGGCGAGGCGTTCGAGGAGCAGGACGAATGCGCCTTTGGCCCGTTTCACAGTGATGCCTTCCGAGGGGGTCTGGGAATATCCATCGCACATCTGAACAATGGACGCAGCAGGGGCTGTTGGGGTCATCTGGCTGATGAGGGGGTTGGGTGGGCGGCATCGGTGATGACGGCACGACACCGGGCCTTCGTACGGCGGCCGGGTGGCCGTCGCACGAAGCGCAACTGTCCGAGGACGCAGTCCGGATGTTCCGTTGGGTGAGCGACCAGGGGTCGTGTGACGCGAGGACGCTGGGCGCGACGCTGGGGCTGCCGGAGAGCCGCGCGGCCTCGACGGTGGCGAGGCTGACCGAACTGCTGCTGCTGCGCCATCTGCCCGGCAAACCCGACCAGTTGGTGGCGGTGGCGCCGGACACGGCCCTCGCCGCGCTGGTCGCGCCGAGGGAGGCGGGGTTGCGCCGGCAGCTCGCCGAGATCGACCGGCTGCGGGCCGAACTGTCCCTCCTGACGCCCTTCTACGCGGAAGGCCGGCGGCAGGGGCGGGGACGGGCGCCGCTGACGGAGGTCACGGACCTGAAGACCGTCGTCGGGATGATCACCGAGGCGACCATGCGGTGCCGGCAGGAGGTCCGCACCTGTCACCCCGGCGGCGGCCGCTCCCCGGCGCTGCTGGAGCAGGCGTTCGTACAGGACCGCGACATGCTGCGCCGAGGCGTGCGTATGCGCACGCTGTACCAGCACACGGCCCGCTACCACCTGCCCACCCAGGAGTACGCGCGGCGGATGACCGACGAGGGCGCCGAGATCAGGACGCTGAGCGAACTGTTCGGCCGCATGGTCGCCTTCGACAGGGAGACGGTGTTCATCCCGCACCAGGACGACCTGGACGCGGCCATCGCCATCCAGGAGCCGTCCACGGTCTCCTATCTCTGCGCGGCCTTCGATCACGCCTGGTCGCTGGCCGAGCCCTACCAGCCGGCCTGGACGGAGAGTTCGGCGCGGGACGAGGTGAAGCAGGCCATCGTGCGGCTGCTGGCCGAGGGCATGAAGGACGAGATGGTGGCCCGGCGGCTGGGGATGTCGCTGCGCACCTGCCGCAAGCACATCGCCGAGATCATGGAGCAGCTGGGCGCGGCCAGCCGCTTCCAGGCCGGGTATCTGGCCCGCGTGCAGTCCTCCGGTCCGGCCTCGGCGGCCGCGGGCGGTACCTGAGAACCCCGCCGGGGAGAGCCTTGGGGGGCTGTGGGCCGACCGCGCCGGACCGGCAGCGGCCCGCCCGGCCCCCTCCCCTCCGGACCGGCCCCGAGCCGGTCGGAGGGGGTCCCCGGCCGGATCCCGCCCGGACCTGAAAGGCGGCCCCGGCCCCGCGTCGGACGGGGCACGCCGTGGCCGGCGCGTCACCGGAGCGTGCCCGTCGAGCGAGGTGCTCGCCGGGAGGACGTCGTACCTCGTCATGCCTGGTACAGGGCAGGACCCACCGCCGCCCCGACAGCGCCCTCCGCCGCCGTACCGCCGCCGCACGCCCGGCCCGCTCTCGGCAGCGCGGAGCCACCCTCGCCCGCCACGACTCGCGAAGGGCCCCCGCACCCGTGGCCGCCGCCGTCGGCCTGATCCTGCTCCCACGGCGTCGCGGACACCGCCTGGCGCCGCTCTCCTGACGCGGCCGCCTGTTCCCGCGCGAACAGCAGGGTCAGCCAGGGCAGTTCGTAGCGCACGGCGTCCGGGACCGCGGCCAGGTGCGCGGTCACCTCGGGCAGGGACGGCGGTGGCAGGACGCCGACGTCGATCAGTTCCTCCAGGGCACGCTGCGCGTCCCGTCCGTCCCTGCCCAGGGCGCGGGCGGCGGCGGGGAGGGTGAAGGACGAGTCCGGCAGCGCGGCCAGCGCGTGGAGGGAGTCGCGGGCGGGAGCGGGCAGCCGGGCCCACGCCCCGGCGAGACGGGCGCGGACCCCGAGGCCGCCGGACGCGAGTTCGTCCAGGGCCTCCAGGGGATGTTCGAGACGGTCCGCGTACTGACCGAGCGGCATGTGGCGCAGCACCGACAGGCGGTTTCCGGCCGCTCGCAGGGCGAACGGGAGGAGCCCCGTGGCGCCGACGACGCGTGCCGCGGCGGGGTGCTCGGCGGCCAGCCGGGTCCGCCCGATGATTCCACCGAGCAGATCCAGGGCCTCCTCGGTGGACAGCGGCGGGAGTTCCACCCGGTGCGCGGACTCCAGACAGGGCAGCCGGCTGCGCGAGGTGACCAGCGCGGCGGCGGTGCCCGACGGCGGCAGCAGTGGGCCGAGGGCGGTGGCGTCGGGCGCGTCGTCCAGGAGCAGCAGGATCCGGCGCCCGGACAGCCAGGAGCGCCATACGGTGGCGGCCTCCTCCCGGCCGGGGGGCAGCCGCTCGGTGCAGCCCAGGGAGCGGGCCAGCTCCGCCAGCACCGACGCCCATGGGCGCGTGGAACCGTCCTCGGAGCACAGCCGGGTGGCGACCACGCCGTCGGGGTAGCGCGCGGCGAGACGGTGCGCGATGTGCACGGCGAAGGCCGTCTTGCCGACGCCGGCCGCGCCGGTGAGGAGTACCGGGGGTCCGCCCTCGGTGTCCAACCGCGCTGTGACAGCGTCCAGTTCCCATGTGCGCCCGGTGAAGTCGGCGAGGTCCGGCGGGAGCAGCCGTGACCCGGTGGGGCCGCCGCGCGGCCGGGGCGGGGCCATCTCGTCCAGCAGGGAGCGGTAGGCGCCCCGCAGCGCCGCACCGGGTGCCAGGCCCAGTTCCCGGGACAGCTGCTGACGGCAGTCGTCGTAGGCGGCCAGTGCCTCCGTTCGGCGGCCGACCCGGTACAGCGCGGTGAGCTGGGCGGCGCGCAGCCGTTCCCGCAGCGGGTGGCGGCTCACCATCTCGTCCACGGAGTCCGCGACCGGGCCCGGATCCCCGATCTCCAACTGGGCTTCCGCCCAGGCCTCGTAGACGGCCAGTCGCCGGGCATGCTGGCGTTCGACGGCGGCCCGCAGCACATCGGCGCAGGAGGCCAGGTCGCTGAAGGGGTCGTGCCGCCACAGGTCCAGCGCCCTGCGGTACGTCCGGGCCGCGCGGCTCGGCGTGCCGGCGCGCACCTCGGCGTCGCCGCGCCGGGCCAGTTCCTCGAAGTGCAGGGTGTCGCATTCCTCCGCGGTGAGGTGCAGAACGTAGCCGCCGGGACCGTGGCGCAGCCGGCCCAGGTCGTCGGGGTCGAGCACCCGGCGCAGGGTCGACACGTACACCTGAAGGTTCTTGCGGGCCGTACGGGGCGGATCGTCCGGCCAGACGGCGTCGGTCAGTTCCTCCAGTGACACCGGTGTGTTCGGGCGGGTGAGCAGGACTGCCAGGACGAGGCGCTGCTTCAGCGGCCCGAGCGCCAGCGGCAGACCGCCGCGGGAGGCCCGCAGAGGGCCGAGGAGGGTAAGTCGCAGAAGGGCGGTTGTGGTGTTCTCACTGTCTGTTTCACCGGCGGGCTCTCGCGGAATCACAGGACCCGACGCCATGCCTCGGCTTTCCGTGAGCGAATCGACCATCTTTCCCTCTCAGCCCCTTCCCCATCCGGTGTCGTCGGAGTTCTGGCAGAGAAAGACAATTCCGTACACGAAAGCCTCCGAGGAGCGGCAGGAGTGAGGGAATCCGCGAGGAGCCGTGAACACTTCGGGAATTCGATGGAATTCCTTCGGCCTGCACAGCATGCGCACAAGCCGGGGCCGGGGCCATGGACCCGAGAATGGCTCAAGGTGCATGCAGCAACGCACCCGCCGGAATAAAGGGCGAAGAAGCATACAAACCGCCGCGAATCGGCGCGCCGCGCTCCCTTCCGTCCCACGGCCGGTCAGCCCTGCGCCGCGTACCGGCCCCGAACCGCCCGCCAACCACCACCGAACCGGCGCCCATCACGCTGAGGCCGCACATCCCGGTGACCGACGGAGGTGACGAGATGCGACTGGCGGAGATCATCGCGCTACGTCCGGTACCGGCAGCCGGACTCCTCGCCACCCTCACCAGGCGCTGCCCGCTGAGCTGTGCCCACTGCTCCACCTCGTCGGGGCCCCGCGGCGAGGACACTCCGGCCGAGGCGCTGCGCCGCTTCGTCGGTGGCTTCACCTCCGAACACCGTCCGGAGGTCCTCATGCTCACGGGCGGTGAGCCGCTGCTGCGGCCCGCGCTCGTGGCGGACCTCGCGGCACTCGCCGCGGCGGCCGGAACGCGGACATCGGTACTCAGCGGCATGTTCTTCGCGGCCGACGGCCGGGTGCCCGCCCGCATCATGCGCGCCCTGCGGGACGTCACCCATTTCTCGGCGAGCGTCGACGTGTTCCACGAACGTGAGGTACCGCGCTCGGCGGTCTTTCGTGCGATGCACCGCATCAGGGAAAGCGGAATCGACGTGAGTTTCCACGTGGCGGGCACCGCGGCGGACGATTCCTATCTCGCGGACATCACCACGTCCATTCGCACCGAATTCCGGGACCAGGCAGCCGTACTGGTCAATCACGTCCGGCCGGTGGGACGGGCGGCGGGCTGGGCGGCCGCGCGCACGGTCCCGCTCCGGGGCGCAGTGGACGAAGGTCTCTTCGAGGCGCCCCCGGCCCCGTGCGCGATGGCGGCCTGGCCGGTGGTGGCCTTCGACGGCACCGTCGCGGCCTGCTGCAACCAGCGTGTGGTGGACGCCCGGCCGGTTCCGGAGCACCTGCGTCTGGGGCACATCGCGGAGGACGACTGGGCCGCGATACGGCGCCGCTGCCAGGCGTCACCCGTGCTGCGCACCATCCGTACCGCCGGAGTCGGATCGTGTACGGACTGCCGTGGCCTGGCCGGGCGGCCCGCGGCTCTGGACGCGGCCGAACGGTCCGGTTCGCGCCCCGCGGCCGGCGCGATGGACGTGCTCGGCGCCCGGCTCCAGCACGACGCGGGGGCCGCCTCGCTGCTGCGACGGTACGGAAGTGAGCGGTACGCACCGCTCGTGCTGCTCGGCGGTGCCGGGGACGAGGAGGTTCCCGGGTGAGCCCGTCGGCCGTCGCGAGCCTGCGACTCGAACTGTCCCTCGTGCAGCCCGTGCTGTGGGCCGCCACCGCCCGCATGTGGCGCTCCGGCTCCGGGCTCCCCGGCCGCTACCGGCGCTACCTGTGCGTCATGCACCAGGTGATCCGCGCCTCCGTACCGCTGATGGAGCGGGCCGCCGCACGGTGCGAGGCGCTGCCGCAGGACCAGGTGGCGCCGCCTCTCGCGCGGTACCTGCGGGCGCACGCCGAGGAGGAACGGGGCCACGACGACTGGCTGCTCGCCGACGCGGCGGCGACCGGGACGGAGCCGGGCGAGCTGACCCACGCCGTGCCGCCGGCCCATGTGGCCGCGCTGGTGGGGGCGCAGTACTACTGGCTCGAACACAGCCATCCGGTGGCCCTGCTCGGCTACATCGCGGTACTGGAGGGCAACGCACCCGCGCCGGGCCTGGCCGGCCGGCTGGCACGTGAGACCGGGCTGCCGCAGGCCGCCTTCGAGACCGTACGCCTGCACGCGGACCTCGACGACGGACACAGCGCGGACCTGGACCGGCTGATCGACCGGCTGCCCCTGGACGCCGCGCAGCGTTCCCTGGTCGCCGTCAGCGCGCTGCACACGGTCGGCTCCCTCGCCGAACTGTTCGACCGCATCGCCGCGGCACCGACCGAATGGGAGAGCCCCCATGAATGACCCCGCACCCGATCGCGACCGCCTCCGCGCGCTGGAGGACGCCGGGTTCCCGCTGCACAGCCTCTCCCCCGAGCAGCGCGAGGTGCTCCAGGACCTCAGCGCGGAGGAGCTGACCCTGCTGCTGGGCCTGAAGGAGCGGCTGGACGCGGCCGAGCCGGAGGTGCAGGCGCACAGCGAGATCGCCGGCGGAGCGCTGTTCTGATGACCGGTACCGCGCGCGTGAAGTGCCCCCGGTGTCCTGAACCCCCGCCGGACGGCGCGGCGTTCTGCCCCCGGTGCGGAACCGCGTGCGTGGCCGCGGGCGACTCCGCCACGGCCGAGGAGCGCCGGGTGGTGACCGTGCTCTTCTGCGACCTCGTCGGGTCGACGGCCCTGTCCGGGCGGCTCGACCCGGAGACACTGCGCACGGTGACACTCCGGTACTTCGCGCTGATGCGGACGCGGATCGAGGAACACGGCGGCACGGTGGAGAAGTTCATCGGCGACGCCGTGATGGCGGTCTTCGGGGTGCCCGTGCGCCACGAGGACGACGCCCGCCGGGCGTTGGCCGCCGCGCGTGGAATGGTCACCGGCCTCGACGGACTCAACGCCGAGCTGGAGCGGGAGCACGGCGTGCGGCTCGCCGTCCGCATCGGTGTGAACACCGGTGAGGTGGTGGTGTGCGTCGATCCCGCCGCCCGGCAGGCTCTGGTCTCGGGCGAGGTCGTCAACATCGGCGCTCGTCTCGAACAGCACGCCGGCGCGGGGGACATCCTGATCGGCCCCGCCACGCTGCGCGCCGCCGGTCCCTCCGCGGTCACCGAACCCGCCGGGTCGCTGTCCCTCAAGGGAGTCGGCGTTCCCGTCCCGGCCCACCGCCTGGTCGCCCTGCACGAGGACGACCCGGAGCGGGTCCGCCGATTCGACACCCCCTTCATCGGCCGTGCGCAGGAACTGGCCGAACTCCACCTGCTGCTGCGCAAGTTGGGGACGGATCCGCGTTCGCACCTGGTGACCGTCTACGGCGAGGCGGGTCTCGGCAAGACGCGCCTGCTGCGCGAGTGGCTGCGGGACTGCCCGGTGTACGGCGAGGGCCGGTGCCGGCCCTACGGCGAGACCGGCTCGCTCTCTCCGCTCGCCGAAGCGGTACGCCAGGTGCTCTCGGCCGTCGGCGGGGACTCCGCCCTCTCCGCGCTGCCGGACCACGAGCGGACGGAGGCCGAGCAGGCGCTGCGCCTGCTGCGGGCCGGCCTGCTCGCGGACGGCACGCCCAGCCCCTCGGCGGACGACACCCTCATGGCACTGGCCTGCCTGCTGGACGGGCTGTCCCGCGAGCGACCCGTGGTTCTGGTGCTGGACGACTGTCACTGGGCGTCCGGGCCGCTGCTCGACATGGCGGACCGGTTGCTGGACGAACTCGACCGCTGCCCCGTGGCCGTGGTGTGCGTCGCGCGTCCGGAGCTGCTGGAAACCCACCCCGGCTGGGGCAGCGGCCGGATGCGGTCCGCGTCGCTGCTGCTCACGCCGCTCACCCGGGCGGAGGCCGCCGCCCTCGCCGACGGGCTCGTCGAGGTGGCGGCCCACCGGCAGGGCGTGCTGGAGGGCGTACTCGACCGCGCCGAGGGCAATCCGCTGTACCTGGAGCATCTGACGGCCATGGCGGCCGAGTGCGACGACCTGCCTCTCACCGTGCACGCCCTGCTCGGCGCCCGCATCGACGCGCTGCCGCCCGAGGAGCGGACGCTGTTGCAGGTGGCCGCCGTCCTGGGTCGGGAGTTCCACCGCGCCGACCTGACCGAACTGGCCACCGCCGACGAGCCCGCCGACCCCACGCGGTCCCCCGGCGGTCTGCTGCGCGGCCTCGTGCGACGGCGGCTCATCGAGGCCGGTGGCCGCACCCTGTCCACGAGTTCCGTGCTCAGGTTCGGCAGCGCCCTGGTGCAGGAGACCGCGTACCGCGGGATGGCCAAGAAGGTACGGGCCCGGCGTCACGAGCACGCCGCCCGGGTCCTCGTCCGACACGACGCGGGCGATGCGGCTGTCGGCTCCCATCTGGCCCGCGCCCACCGTCTGCTCACCGAACTGGGCATCCACGACGGCGACACCGACGCGCTGCGTGCTCGCGCCGCCGGGCTGCTCACCCGGGCCGGAGCAGCCGCCCTGGCCCGCTCCGACCTGCCGTGGGCCGACGATCTCCTCACCCAGGCCCTGGCCCTGGCCGCTCCCGGCAAGCCCGTCGCCGGCGAGGCCGCCAGGCGGCTCGGCGAGACGAAGGTCGCCCGCGGCGAGCCGGAGCGCGGCCGGGAACTGCTGGCGGACGCGCTCGACACGGCGGACCGGGCCGGTGATCCGCTGGGCGCCGCCCACGCCCGGCTCGCGCTGACCGCGCTCGACCCCCGGCACGGGGCCGCGGCCGACGTGGCCGAGGCCGCGCTCGCGCTGTTCACGGAGACGGGCGACGACCAGGGCATCGCCCGTGCCTGTGTCCGTATCGCCCAGGACCGTCAGCGGCGCGGACTGCACGCCGAGGCCGAGGCGCTGCTCCACCGGGCCCTGGACCACGCCGACCGCGCCGACGCCGAACCCGAACGGGCGTTGGCGCTCGGTGCGGTCGGTATCTCCCTGTGGCGCGGCCCCACCCCTGTCGCGAGTGCCGTCGCGCGCTGCGAGGAACTGCTGACGGTCCACGGCGCCGGCCGGCCGACCGTCCGGGCCACCCTCGGCTGCCCGCTGGCTGTGCTCCTGGCCCTGCAGGGCCGGCACGACGAGGCGCACGAGCGGCTGGCCGAGGCCGCGCGCCTCGCCCGCGGCCTCGGCTACGCCGAGAGCGCGCTGTTCGTCCCGCTGTTCGCCGCGGAGGTCGAGGCCCTGACGGGTACGCCGACCCGAAGTCTCGCCCTGCTGGCGGAGGCCGCCGACGCGGGCCGCGCACTCGGCGCCACGGGTGCCCTGCCCGGCATCGCCCGCGAGCGGGCGCGGATCCTGCTGGACCGCGGGGAGCCGGCGGAGGCGCTGGCTCTGCCGGACCCCCGGCTGGCCGGCCTGCCTCCGGCCGAGTCCGCCGACGCGTACGGGCTGCGGGCCCGTGCCCTGGCACTCGCCGGGGAACCGGACGCCGCACGTGCCTGCGCGGGCCGGGCCGTGGCCGCGGCGGGTGACACGGACTCCCCGGTCGTCCGGGGCACCGCGGCCCTCGACCTCGCTCACACGCTGCGCGCGCTCGGTCTGCCCGCGGACGCGGCGCGAGAGGCGCGCACCGCGCTGCGGCACTTCGCCGCCAAGGGGCACCGGCTGGGCATGGACCGCGCGTCCCTGTTCGCCGACGAGAAGACGGCCACGGTCCGGGGCGCGGACCGCCCGGCCGGACGGGAAGGCAGGACCGTATGACCACAGGAACGGCGGGAGGGCTCACCTGGAGCCTGCGTGACCGCTCTCCCGAGGACCTGACGATGCTCGCCGACACGGTGCCGGCGCTGCCCGCCGATCCCTCGGCGTGGTCGGACGGCGGCGGGGTGCGTGTGTGCGTGGTCGACACCGGGGTGGAGTGCGGCCACCCGTCGGTCGGTACGGTCCAGGGCTCCTACGAGGTGGCGCCCGCCCCCGACGGAACCCTGCGCGTCGTCGACAGTGGCGCGCTGCCCGACGGCGCCGGCGACGGCTGCGGGCACGGGACGGCGTGCGCCGGCATCGTCCGGCGCGTGGCACCGGACTGCGAGCTGTACAGCGTGCGGGTGCTGGGCGAGGGCTTCACCGGCAGCGGTGAAGCCCTGCTCACCGGGTTGCGGTGGGCCGTCGAGCAGGGTTTCGACGTGATCAACCTCAGTCTGTCCACGACCCGTCCGAAGTTTCTGGAGACCCTGCGGTCCCTTGCCGACCAGGCGTTCTTCTCCGGCACCACGCTGGTGGCGTCCGCCCACAACACACCGGTGGAGAGCTTCCCCTGGCGGTTCTCGTCGGTCATCTCGGTCGGTACGCACCGCGAGGACGACTCCGGGCTCTTCCTCTACAACCCCGCACCACCCGTGGAGTTCTTCGCACCGGGCCAGAACGTGCAGGTGGCCTGGACGGGCGGCAGAACCATCCGTACCACGGGCAACAGCTTCGCCACCCCCTTCATCAGCGGGATGTGCGCACGCCTGCTCGGCACCCACCCGAAGCTGACACCGTTTCAGATCAAACACGCGCTCTACCTCTCCGCCGCGAACGTGCGCATCGGCGAACCAGGAACCCGAGGTGAATCATGAGCCAGTCCCCCGGCCTCGTCCCCGCCGCAGGCGTGGGCCCCGCGACACGCGTCGGCAGCGCGGAGCACGATCTGCTGCAGTCCGTCGTCGAGACAGCGCGGGCCATCTTCGGCGCCGCGGCCAGCTCCGTCCTGCTGCACGACCAGGGCACCGACGAGCTGGTCTTCCAGGCCGTGGCCGGGGAGGGCGAAGGGTCCCTGGTGGGCTCGCGGTTCCCCGCCGACCGGGGCCTGGCGGGCTGGGTGCTCGTCTCGGGCGAGCCCATGATCGCGGACGACCTGCGGAAACAGGGCATGTTCGCCAGGGACGTCGCGAAGTCGACGGGGTACGTGCCGGACGCGCTGATGGCGGCGCCGCTCGCCCATCGCGACCGGGTGCTCGGCGTCCTCGAAGTGCTCGACCCCGCCGAGCAGTCCCGCTCCAGCCTCTCCGAACTCGATCTTCTCGCACTCTTCGCCCGTCAGGCCGCGGCGGCTCTCGCGGTCATAGCCGACCGGCGCCACGAGGAGACCCCGTCGGCCGTCCGCGCGCGGGGCCTGGAGTTGCTGGCCTCGCTTCGGGACGTACTGCTCGACGGAGTGCAGCCGCAGGCGCCGCACGAGGGGTAAGCACCCGGGGGCTGCCGCACTCTCGGACAGCCCCCGGCTCCCCACCCGGGAGGCGGCACCGCACCTTCGAACAGCCCCAACTCCCCACCCGAAGGACAACAACGCGCCTTCGGACACCCCCGGCTCCTCACTCGAAGGACGGCGCCGCAGCCCTTCGAACAGCACCCGGCTCCCCACCCGAAGGACAGCACCACAGCCTTCGGGAGGCCTCCGGCCTCACGCCCCGGGTGCCGCCTCGCGGCCCGGGTGCCGCCTCGCGGCCTTCGGACAGGGGGCGGATCCGCGCGCCGGGGACGGGGACCGGGTCAGCGGGCCGCCGATTCCACGGCGTCGGCGGCGCGGGTCTCGCTCTTGCCGTCGGCGAGCAGACCGCCGATCTCCTCCGCGCGCGCACGCAGTTCGGTGTCGCGGGCGGTTTCCGCGACCGCGGCACGCAGGTCCGCGGCGGGAGCTCCGGGCTCCGGCAGTCTGCGGGCGACGCCGGCGCGCAGGCAGCCGGCGGCGAGGACCTGCTGCTCCGACCCGTTGGGGGCCACGAGCAGCGGCTTGCCGCGCAGGAGGGCGGCGAGCACGGGGGCGGACGTCGCATTGGTCACGACGAGGTCGGCCCGGTCGACGAGGGGTCCCATCCAGGGGCGTCGGCCGACGATCAGGTCGGCGTCCGCGGCGGCCTCGGGGGCGCCCGACCGTCCCAGTTCCACGACGGCCCGGTGCGTGCCCGAGGTGAAGGCCGCGTTGAGGCGCGGCCAGAGGGCGGCGCCTCCGAAGGTCCGGCCGAGATGCACGTACGCCAGGGGCTTGGAATCCGGCAGCGGTTCGGCCACCAGGGGTTCCGGCTCCCACCAGCAGGGACCGACATGCCGTACGGCGGGGGGCAGTTCGCCGCCGGGCGCCTCCATGACGGGGTGACCGCGCAGCAGGAAGGCGGCGCCGAACAGCGGGGTGTCCGGGGACCGGTCGCGGCGTGGGGCGAGGCCGGCCGCCTCTCGTACCGCCGCGTAGTGCTTCAGGGTCTCCGTCAGCCGCCACTCGCGGCCGTGCGCGTCCGCCGGGCCGGCGTCACCGCGGTAGGGCCAGAGATGTGCCGCCAGTCCGAGGACCACCACCGGCAGGCCGGCGGCCTCGGCGGCCACGAGCGCGCCGTGGCAGAGCACGGAGGTGACCAGGACGTCGGGCCGCAGCCGCCGGACCGCCCGCGACACCACGGTGTACTGCTCGGGGCCGCGGACCGTCCAGTGGGCCACCGACAGCGCGGTGGCGTCCGCGACGGCCGATACCTCCAAGCCTGCCTCGGTGACCGCCGGAGCGGCCGGCGGCCCGGCCAGGACGTGCACCGTGTGGGCGCGGCGGCGCAGTTCGCGGCCCACCGCGAGGGCCGGGTACAGGTAGCCCGGGTCGTTCAGCGGGCACAGGAGCACCTTCATGTCAGCCGTCCCCCGGCAGAGGCAGGCCCAGGTGGTGGGCGAGGAAGGCCATGACGTCCGCGTAGAGGCGGGCGCTGCGCGAGGCACCGCGCGCGCCGTGGCCGACGCCGCGCTCGGTGCGCAGCACGACCGGCCCGTCACCCGTACCGGCCCACTGCAGGGCGGCGCACATCTTCCGGGCGTGCGCGGGGTCGACCCGGGTGTCGCCGTCGAAGACGGCCAGCAGCACGGCCGGGTAGCGCGCGCCCTCGCGCACCCGGTGGTAGGGCGAGTACGAGAGCAGCCGCGCGAACTGAGCGGGGTCCGCCGCGCTGCCGTACTCGTCGCGCCAGCTCGCCCCCATCCCCGACAGCTCGTAGCGCACCATGTCGAGCAGGGGCGCCGCGCACACGACGGCCGCGTAGGTCTCCGGCCGGCGGGTCAGCGCGGCGGCGGCCAGCAGGCCGCCGTTGGAGCTGCCGAGGACGCCGAGCCGGCCGGGTGCGGCCCATCCGTCACGGAGCAGCTGGTCCGCCGCGGCGTCGAAGTCGTCGAAGGTGTTGTGCTTGTGCTCGCGGCGCCCGGCCCGGTGCCACTGCTCACCCTCCTCGCCCCCGCCGCGCACACAGGCCACCGCGTACACCCCGCCCGCACGCACCCAGGGCACGGCCTGCGGGGTGAAGCCGGGGGTCATCGAGGCGCCGAAGCCGCCGTAACCGGTGAGGACGGCGGGGCGGGGTCTGTCGGGGCGGCCCGTGGGGGACATGACGAACATGCGCACCTCGGTGCCGTCGCCGGAGCGCACGACCTCCTGGGTGACGCGCACGCCCTCGGCGGGGGCCGCCACTGGGGAGCCGCCCGTCCAGGGGCTCAGGCGTCCGGTGACGGCGTCGTAGTGCAGGACGACGGAGGGTGTGACGTGGTCGGTGTACGCGAACCACACGTCGCAGCCGGGTTCCTGACGTGTGGTCAGGCGGGTCACCGTGCCCCGTCCGGGCAGGGGTACGGTTCCGGTCCGGGCTCCGGTCCGGGCGTCGTGCAGGGTCATCTCTCCGACCGCGTGCCGGGTCCGGACGACCACCAGCAGCGGCCGGTGCAGTGCGGGGCCGTCCAGGACCGCGAAGTCCTGCAGTACGGTGCCGGGTTGCTCGGCGACCAGGGTGCGCCAGTGGCCGGGGTCCGTGGCATCGCGCGCGGCTGCGGCGATCCGGCCGCGCGGGGCACCGGCGGTCGTCCTCACCAGCAGCGGTCCTCCGCCCGGCCTGAGGCGGACGGCGGTGTGGGCGTCGACGCCGTGCTGAAGGCGGCGCAGGTCGGGCCGGTCGGGACCGGTCCTGGTCAGGTCGGCGGTCCACAGGTCGGTGCGCGGTGAGGTGCCCTCGCTGGCGCCGACGACCAGGATTCGGCCGTCGGGGGCGGTGGCCACGGTGTAGTACTGGGTCGCCGACCGCCCGGCCCCGAAGATCTCCGCGTCCTGGTCCGGCGGCGCACCGACCTGGTGCAGATACACGCGGCGACGGGGTCCCGCCCCGCCGGCGGCGTGCTCCGACGGCAGCCGGCGCACGTAGTAGAAGGCCCGGCCGCCCGGCAGCCATGCCACGGGGGAACGGCGGACCCGGTCCACGGGCCCGTCGACCGTCTCGCCCGTCGCCGTGTCGAGCACCCGCAGCACCGAGTGTTCCGTACCGCCCGAGGACAGCTGGACGGCCACCAGGTCGCCCTCCCATGACGGCTCCCAGGCGTCAAGCAGCGTCGTACCTGAGGGGTCGGCGTCCAGCGGGTCGAGCAGGATCCGGGTCCGGCCGGCCTCGCGGACGGTCAGCGCGGCGAGGTCGCGCCCCGGTTCCCTGCGCAGCTGGAACTCCCGTCCGCCGCGCACCACCGGCGGCCGGGCGCCACCGCCGGCGAGCAGGGCGGTCATCCGCACGAGCAGCTCGTCCCGGGCCGGCCAGCGTGCCTGCTCGTCCGCGTAGAGCAGTTCCTGGGCGGCGCACCACTCGGCGGTTGCGGGGTCCCGCGGATCCTCCAGCCAGCGGTAGGGGTCGGCCACCCGCAGTCCGTGGACGACCTCCTCCGGTCCGCTGCGAGGGGCGGGCGGGTAGGGGTACCGGGCGCGCGCCGGCCTGGCGTCGCGGGGCGGGGACTGGGTCATCGCGGCGCTCCAGGGAGAACGGATCACGTCGGTCACGGGAGGAGGCACCTCGGGCGCCCCCGGTGGGCGGGCGGAGGGGCGAGGGAGCTCAGTCACCCCTGTCGCGCACCTGCGGACGAGCGACGGGGCTCAGGCCGCGCCGGTGGGCGGGCGGTGGACGGGAACGGGAGGCGAGGCAACCGGGTCCACGGGCCCGGGTTCCGGTCCCGGACCGCTCGGAGCGGCCGGGTCCCCGTGCGCCTCGACCGCCGGCCGGTCGGCAAGGCCGGCGCCGACGGGGTCCGCGGAGTCCGGGGCGCCGGCGGGAGCCTTGAGGCCGGCGGGAGGCTTGGGGCCGGTGGGAGCCGGAAGATCCTTGAGGGCGGGGGGCCGACCGGCGGGTTCGGCGTTCTTCGCGTCGTCCGCCACGGCGTCCAGGCTGGTCTCGCACAGCAGCGGCACCGACGACACCACCGTGACCACCGCCGCGGTTCCGGCCAGGGCCAGCCAGGTGCGGCTCGCACCCAGGGAATCCACGAAGGAGCCCGCCAGGAGCGGTCCGAGGGAAGCGAGACCGGCCATGAGGAGCCCGGTCGCCGTGCTGACCCTGCCGAGCAGGTCGCGGGGTGCGAGCACCAGCATCGCGCGGCCGACGACGATGCCCGCCGGCGGACTGAAGAAGACGACGACGACCAGCACGGGGCCGATCGTCCAGGGGTGCGTGGTACCGGAGAAGACGGCGAGGCCGATCGCCCAGACCGCGCCGATGAGCAGGAACAGCCGGGCGGCCGGGATCCTCTTGATCAGCCATGGCGCCGAGGCGGCGCCCAGCATCGCCCCGACGCCCGCGCAGGCCATCACCGCACCGATCGCCGTCCCGCCGGCGCCGCTCTGCCGCAGGGAGACGACCATGGTCGTCTGTGCCGCCGCCGAGACGATGTTGATGCCCGCGGCGAAGAGCAGTGCGGCCAGCAGCGCCCGCTGGCGCGTCAGCCACCGCAGCCCGGCCGTGAGCCGGTTGTCGCGCTCGCTCTCCGCGATCTCCTGGGGAGGCCGGGCGGTGATCCGCAGCAGCAGCACGGCGGACAGCCCGTAGGAGAGGGCGTCGGCGGCGAACGGCAGGATCGGGTCCAGCGTGAACAGCCAGCCGCCGAGGAAGGGGCCGATGAGCGAACTCGACGCCATGGCGGCCTGACTGCGGCTCAGTGCGTCGGTGAGATCCTTCTCCGGCACCACGTCGCGCACAGCGATCATGGCGGCCGGTGCGAAGAGCGCGGTGGCCGCGCCCTCGACCACGGCCACCGCGAGCAGATGCGCCTGTCCGAGGTCTCCCAGTGCCGAGACCAGCGGAATGCTGGCCAGCGCCACGAGCCGTACCAGATCGGCCCCGACCATGATCATCCGCCGGTCGAGCCGGTCGGCGAGATGGCCCGCCGGCAGGCGCAGCAGCGTCCGGGTCACCAGCGAGCAGGTGGCGACCGTGCCGGCCTGTGCGGCGCTGCCGCCGATGGACAGTACGAGCAGCGGGAAGGCGAGCAGCGACAGCTGGGATCCGAGGGTGGACAGCGTCGAACTGAGCCAGAAGCGGCGGAAGTCGGGGTTGGTGCGCAGGATGCCGGCGCCCTTCATCCCAGCCGTCCGACGGCGTCCAGGCAGTCCAGGACGCCGGCGTCGACCCGGTCCTGGAAGACGGCGCGGACAGCCGCCTCCTCGTCGTACTGGTAGTGGTCGTGACAGCTGACCCAGCGGCCTTCCGTCTGTTCGGCGCCGAGATAGCCGTCGGCGATGGTGCCGACCTCCATGCCCGGCTTGCCCGCGGTCTCCCAGCAGCTGGCGAGGACGCCGTCGGCGTTGACGACCGCACCGTAGCGGCCGTCGGTGAAGGAGCAGGCCTGGCAGGGGACATGGGCGCGCGGACGGGCCACCGTGAAGCCGAGTTCCAGGGCGCGGGCGTGCCAGCGGACGAAGTCGTCGACGAGGCCGTTCTCGTGCTGCAGGTTGTTCGCGTAGCCGACGCCGACGTCGCCGACGCGTGCGAAGTGGATGCCGCAGCGGGCCGGATCGAGGTGGGTGCCGAGCCGTTCGACCAGTTCGTCCACGCCGTGCCGGTTCAGGTGCGAGACGTTGACCCGCAGCATCCAGCGCAGGGAGGTCTTCTCGATGGCGCGCGCGATGTTGGAGACGATGACGTCGAAGGTGCCGCCCCCGGAGCGCCGTACCCGGATGGCGTCGTGGTCGGGCCGGTCGCCGTCGAAGGTCACCTGTACGGAGCCGAGGCCCGCCGCGTTGAGCTCCTTGGCGATCAGCGGTGTGAGCAGCGTGCCGTTGGACGTCATCGACGCGGTGAGGGCGCCCAGCTTCCCGGCCCTGGTGAGCAGGTCGCGGCAGCCCCGCGGGTTGAGCAGCGGCTCGCCGCCGAACAGCAGCAGCGACAGCCGGTCCATACCCGCCGCGGCCATGCGCTCGCGGGTGAAGTCCAGCACCTGCCCCACGGCTTCGGGGGTCAGGCGGGCGTGACGTATCCGCGGCGGCCGGCTGCCGCCCTTCGGGTCCTGCGCGGTGTTCTGGAAGCAGTAGCCACAGCCGAGGTTGCAGTCCGTGCTCGTCAGCACGGTCAGCGAGTACGAGGTGTAGGGCTGTATGTCGTACAGCCCCGCCTCCCGCAGATAGCGTTCGGCCGAGGGCCGCAGGGTGCCGTCCGGCTCCACCTGGCCGGGCCGCATCAGGGCGTATCCGCCCGCGCCCAGGAACCACCACCCCCTGTCGGCACGGATCAGACGGGCCCCGGCGGTGGGGACGGCGACGGACTGTGTACCGGGCACGGCAACCTCCGGGGCGGGGGCGGGAGATGGACGGGGGCGCGGCCCGGCCGCGGTGGCGTCGTGCGCCACCGCGGCCGACAAGGACCGGCCCGGTGATGACCCGATCAGGCGCTCTGCTCCTGGTGGACGCCGCACCACGGGGTGTCCTCGCCCTCCTCGGAGTGCGCGATCACCTCGGGCTCGTCGACGGACTCCTGGTGTATCCCGCACCAGGCGACGTTGGACGCTGCGTGCGCGACCACCTCGGGCTCGTCGACCGACTCCTGGTGCACACCGCACCAGGCCGGGTTCGACGCGGCGTGCGCGACGACCTCGGGAGTCTCCTCCGCGGGGGTCTCGGTGGTCTCCTCGTTGGGCTCGACGTTCTCGGCCATGATGGTCCTCCATACGACGGGCGTTCGGGACGACGGACGGCAGCACTGCGCCGACCGGCAGGAAGCTAGGAGCAGGGGGTTCGGCACCGGTTCACCGCCGGTTGGCCCGCGGTGAATCCTCCTGGTGGGCGCGCCGGCGCCGCCCGCGGTGCCGTACCGGGACCGCGGCACGGGCGAGGCCGTCGTGCGGTGCTCCGGGTGGTACGGCGGGGCGCGGAGGCATACCGGAATCGCACCGGGCGCGAACCGGCGGGCAACCGGCCGTTCCTACGGTGACCGCCGCACACCCCGCGACCGCGAGAGGACGCCTCCGTATGGACACCGAGCCCGCCGTCACGGCCGCACCGGCAGGACAGCAGCGGCTGCCGGAGCCCCTCGGGGCCGAGTTCCTGGCCCGGCCGGACAAGACGCTGGCCGAGATCCGGGAGACCTGTCCCGTGGCCCGGATCAGGACGCCCGCCGGACGGCCGGCGTGGCTGGTGACCCGCGCCGAGGACGTACGGGCCGGATTCCTGGACCCCCGCCTCTCCTTGAGCGGCGGCCGCGTACCCGACCCCGGCGTGCGCCGGCGCGCCCTGGACGTGACGCTGGTCAACTACGACCCGCCCGACCACACGCGGATCCGCCGCCTGGCGACGCCTGCCCTCACCCCGGCACGCATGGCCGCCCACCGGGAACGCATCGAACAGGCCGCCGGTGAACTCCTCGACGCGGCCGACGCGGCCCGCGGGCAGGGACCGGTGGAGCTGATGGACGCCTTCGCGCGCCCGTTCGCCTTCCGGTCGCTGTGCGAGGTCTTCGAGGTGCGGGAGGAGGAGCGGGCCGCACTGTACGAACCGGTGGCGCGCCTCGCGGACAAGGCGGGCTGTACCGCCGGCGCCGTCGAGGAGAGCGTGGCCCGTATCGACGCCTTCGTCCGCGGCGAGATGGCCCGCCGCGCCACCGCGCCGGGGGACGACGTCGTCTCCCGCGTCCTCGCGGCATGGCACGAACAGGGCGGTGCGACCGAGGACGAGGTCGCCTCCCTCCTGGCGATGCTGCTGCTGGCCGGCTTCGACAGCACGGTGCAGGCGATCGGCATGAGCGTGGTGGCGCTGCTGGGCCACCACGACGTGCAGGACTCCCTGCGGGACGAGCCGTGGCGCATTCCGCGCGCGGTGGACGAGTTGCTGCGCTGGGACACCCCGGGCCCTTTCAGCACCAAGAGGGTGGCGCTGGAGGACGTCCGGTTCGGGGACACGGTCATTCCGGCGGGCAGCGGTGTCCTGCTCTCCGTGGCGGCGGCCAATCACGACCCGCGATGCCACGCCGACCCCGGAACCCTGGACCCGGGCCGCAGTACCGCGGGCCGCCACCTGACCTTCGGTCTGGGTCCGCACTACTGTCCCGGATCGGCGCTGGCCCGCCTGGAACTCACGGTGGCCCTGACCGGCATCCTCGGCCGCTGGCGCCGGCTGAAGCCGGCGGTTCCGCTGAACGAACTGGCGTGGGGCGGCGGTTACCTGCACCGGCGTCTGGCCGCGCTGCCCGTCCTGCCCTGCGGGCCGGCATGAGGGGGTGGGTACGCGAGTCGCAGCGACCGAACAAGGCGAAGGCGTGGGTGGCGCGGCTGATGCGCTGCGACTCTCAGGTGGGCTGATGCGCGGCTCCCGGTAGGGCGGGGCCGGCCGTCGGTCAACGGGTCAGGGCAGCGGCGCGAGCGGCGGCGGGGCCCCGGGCCGCCAGTGGGCGGCCCGGGTCCCCACCGTGTCCCGGCTGGGGCCCGACGGGCATCGGGCTACTCGGCCCACCGCACGGAGGCCTCGACCGGACAGCGCGTGACCTGGTGCAGCGGTGTGGTCGTGGCCCGTCCAGTGCGCAGGACCGCCAGAATCTCGTTGTCCCCGTCGGAGCCGAGTCCGGCCGATGGGCGGCCGAGCTCGCCCCGCAGCGGCTGGGCCGCGTATCCGGCCTCGGTCAGGGTGAGCCAGATGTGCATCAGCGTGGCTCCCGCTTCCAGGCGGTCGGCGACGGTCCTGCGCGGACCGCGCAGGACGAGCACGGCTCCGCAGTTGCGCAGCCTCCGTGCCTGTCCGCTCGCCGCCGCCGAGCCCAGCGGACGGGCCAACACGTGCGGTACCGCGTCGCTGTGAAGGGCGCGGGCGAGAGCCCCGGTCGCACCCGAGCGGTCGAGCAGGTCGCTCGGGCCCCCGAAGGAACGGCGGCCGCTCCCCGTCCGCGCCCGTTCGCGCAGCCAGGCCCGGAGTTCGACGTCCCGCGCCGGATCGGCGGCCATGGCCGAGTCGAGCTCCGTCCGGGCGAGCCGGGCGAGGGCGGTGGGCCCGGTGACCGTGTCCAGGGTGAGGTTCCGCTCGGCGCACAGCAGCTCGATCCGCTTCGCCGTGGCCTGGTCGAGAGGGGTGCGCAGCAGGTCCTCGCGATGGGTGGCACGCAGGCCGAGCGCTCCCTGCCGGGGAAGGATGTCGTCACGGAGGCGGTCGCAGTGGAACCGGCCGACGGATTCGAGCGCGCCGCCCTGGTCGGCCGGCCGGGTTTCCCACTCACCGTGCGCCAGGTAGGTCATGGAACCCAGCGCACAGCCGAGGCTCTCCGCCCAGCCCAGCGGGTGCCGGTCGGCGGCGGGCCAGCGCTCCGGGTCGGGTGCCAGCCGGACCGTGCGGTCGTCGAGCAGCTCGAACCGCCACGGCTGTGCGTTGTAGGCGGAAGGGGCGAGCCGGGCGCCGCCGAGCACCGTGGCGAGCCGCTCGGGCAGCGGGCGCGGCGGCTGCGGCGCGGCCTCCCGCGGGCGCGGACCGCGCCGGGCCGCGGCGCGTAGCGCCCGACGGGTCTTGACGAGCTCCACCGGCATCCGCGCCCGGTGCATCAGGGCGGCCGGGCGGGACATGACCGCGGCGTGCACGTCCATGGTGACGACGTGCCGCGTTCTGCGGTTCATCAGCAGGTCCACGACCGTCCTGGTGGTCAGTGTGGCGAGACCGAGGACGCAGTAGCCGATCTGCGGCCAGGTGCCCCCGTTGGCGAACCGGTCGGCCTGGATGGGCAGAAAGTCGCTGGGGACATGGGTTCTGCCGGTCCACCGCATCGATTCCCAGAGGCGGTTCTCGCGGTGCGCCTCGGCGCTCGCCCTGCCGTAGAACGGCACCGGATTGCGCCGGTAGTCGAAGACGTACAGGGTCGGCTTCCCGCCGAAGTCCATGCCCGCCAGGACGGGGATGCCGCGCCGGGCCGCCCGCTCGTGCAGCTGGTACTTGACCCAGGCCGACATCGTCGGGTCGATTCCGTCGAAGACGATGTGGGCGCCGTCGAGCGCCTCGTCGAGGTTCTCCAGGGTCAGCCCCTGGGGATAGACGGTCACGTCGGCCGACGGGTTGAGGGCGCGCACGCGGTCGGCGATCGCCTCGGGCTTGGAGCGGCCCACATCGGCCTGTGCGCAGGCCTGCCGGTTCAGGTTCGAGACGTCGAAGCGGTCGGGGTCGGCGAGGCGGAAGCGCAGCACGCCGAGCCGGGTCAGTGGCTCGACCACCCCGCCACCGCCGCCGCACCCCGCGACCAGCACGGTCGCGGCACGTAACGCCGCCTGCTCCCGTTCGCTGATGATGTCGGCGTTGCGGCTCACGGCCTCGGCCCCGGCCGCCACCACGTCGATGTCCGCCCGGTGGGTGTCAGTGTCCATGACCGGCTCCGTTCGTTCGGCGCTCGCCGTGGGCCCCTGCCGCGACGGCGGCGGCGCGAGGCCCCGTACGGCGGTGGCGGGAGGTGGCTCGGGGATGTGTCCGGCTCATGCGCGTTCCTGTTCCGGGTGGCTGTCGCCGTCGGCGAGCACGGGTGCGGGCCGTCGCGCCTCGGTGAGGTCGTCGGACCGGCGGGGAACGCGCACCCGGGTGCGCTCCACCGACACGGGGGCCGCTGCCGCGTAGGCGGACGTCCCGACCTGGAACCGTGCCATGTACTGGGGCCTGACCCGGGGCGGCCAGCAGTGCGGGACGAGGATGTCCAGCGCGTAGGCGCGGGCGACGAGCGCGGAGCGGTTGGGTGCCTTCAGCTTCTTCAGCATCGCGCTGATGTGGTACTCGACACCGTGGCTGCTGAGGCCGAGCCGAGAGGCCAGCTGCTGGGTGGATAACCCGGCGGCCACCCCTTCCAGAACGCGGCCGGGCACCTCGGTGAGCGCCGCGGGCGCCGCGGCCAGCGCGAGCGGGGGGCTGTGGACGGTGTCCGGGACGATGAGCGCGACCGCGGCGCACTCGGTGCAGTACACATGCAGGACGCTGTTCAGCGCGATGCCCGTGACCAGGCAGTCCCTGTCCCTGAGGTTCCCGTCCACGAGCGTCGTGGGGATGCTGAAGTCACCGTGCCGCCCCGTGACGAGCTGGGAGAAGTGTTCCTGGAGGCTCGCCCCGGCCGTCGGGTGGAAGAACCGCGACAGGGGCACCCCCCGCACCTCGGAGGGCATGAGCCCGAACTGCTCGCAGAACGTGTCGTTGGCCTCCACGACCCGGAGTTCGACGTCGAGATGGACGATGCCCAGTGTCGCGGCGAGGGCCGAGGGGATGTCGGGTGCCGGCAGGTCCCCGGGTTTCGCCGTGGGGGGCGCTGGGTCCAGGTCCAGGGTCGTGACCTTGGGCAGGGTGGACAAGGCAGTACCTCTTTCGGGGGGTGGCCGGAAGAGACCCGGGTGCGCCGCGTTCGGCCGGCGCCGGTGGACCGCCCGGTACGGGGGTGTCCTCGTCTCTTCCGTCGTGTGGGGAATCGGGGCCGGGTGGGGAGACCGGTGGTACGCCGGGCTGTCGGCCCGTCCGAACGTCGTTCTGTGATCCCCGTTCGCGTCCGTCGGACGAGGGTGGGGTGGGGATGAGAGTGGGGGGTGGGGTAGGAGTGGGGGAAAGCCGTCTGACCGCCGTGGGGGCGGCGCAGTCATGCGAGGTCTCCTGGTGGTACGGGGGGGGTGTCCGCCGCGCAGTACCGCGGTGTCGCAGCCGTGGGCCCGTCGGAGGTCCGGGTCTGCGGCACCTGGGCCGCGGGGGCTCCGGTGACAAACGCTTTCGGGCAGGGCGGACGGAACCGTGCCGACGCTGGTGTGTCGCTAGGGGGGTGAAATGGCTGTGTCTCTCCTGCCCGGAGGGCCGTCGCAGGGCGGCCGGGAACAGCGTCGAGCGAGGCCGTGGTGCCGCCCGACGGGTGATGCCGGATCAGTTTGCCTTGTTGGAGCGGCACTTGGTCAAGGGTGTCACTGTGCACCGCGACACGTACCGATTGGTATGCCACTGTGGCGCGTGTGCTGCGTGGCTTTCCTGCGCGTCCTCGGCGCGCCGAGGACGCGCAGGAAAGCCATGACGGAACGGGTCGGCGGCGCGCCGGCGGACTGCTCGCGGCGACTTTCATAAACCCACCGGTAGCAAATCCGCATTTTTTCAGGAACCCGAAAGCCGCCCGGCCCGACGCGGAGCGACGGTCCGATTTGGGCTGTTTTGCCGACAGGGACTAAGGGTTTCCGTAGTCGCCGCCCGCTACTTGAAGCTTGTAAGGTCGCACCGTTCTCACCGGAGAGGTCAGTTTTCCGATCGCTCGCATGTTCTTTCATTCATGCCGTCACGAGCGACCTGAGCCCGGCTTTTACCGGTGGAGTGCGGGCGTCGGCCACGCCGTTTCCCAGCCCGCCCCGGTCGGCAATCCTGGAGACTACTCGTGAGTATTGAGGCAACCGTCAAGAGAATCCTGGTCGACGATCTGTTCGTGAGTGTTCCACAAGCCGAGATCGGCCTCGACGACGGCCTTCGGGACGTCCTCGGTCTCGACTCGCTCGGATTCACCGAACTCCGCGCCCAGTGCGAATATGCCTTCGACATAACGATCCCGGACGAGGACTTCGTACCGGAGAACTTCTCCACGGTGCGGGACCTGACACTGCTGGTGAAACGCCTCGGCGCGCCGGTCCCGGACGGAGCCGGCAGCCGATGACCGAGATGACCGACGTCAAGGAGCGCCAGCCGAGGACCATGGGGTTCACGGAACTCAAGAGCTGGCTGCGGCACCGCCACCCGATGGTGTACCTCGACCGAATTCTGGACTACGAACCCGGCGAATACGTAAAGAGCCTCATGGCCGTCTCCGGCCAGACGGACGCCATCTCCGGCCACTTCCCCGAACGCGCCATCTTTCCGGCCAGCCATATGATGCAGGCGATCGCCCAGTCGGCGATCATTCTGGCCCAGCTGTCCACCTCGCCGCTGGCCGACGACGAAATCACCCTGATCGGGTCGGTCAAAGCCAGATTCACCCATGTCGTCGTTCCCGGTGACCAAATCGTCTTCAACACGACCTGTGAGAGCCTTCGTGGGAATTTCCTCACTTTCGCCTGCCGGGCGGAGGTTTCCGGCAAACCGGTCGCCATGACCCGGGGCAGCTTGGTACGCACCAAGGTCACCGACCTGGGTGAGCAACTGTGGTGAACCCCGATTCCCGGATCTGGGTCACGGGAATGGCGTGGACCACAGCCCTGGGGTCGGCGCTGGACCCCGTATGGGAATTACTTCTCGACGATGCCTCCGGAATCACCGACGTCGTCTCCCCATTGCCGCTGCGTAACGCCGACGCGGCCGTCGTGCCCGGCGTTCCGCTGGACTCCCCCGCGTCGCACCGCCAGCACGAACTGACGCGCACCACGCTGTCCAGGGCGTTGGCGGACGCGGGGATCGAGCCGGACGACCCGGCGCTCGTGCCGGTCCTCGGGACCAGTTACGGCGCTCACCTCGACCAGGCGGAAACCGCTTCCCTCTCCCAGTGGTCGGCAGCGGCAGCGGGAGACGCCGGACTGACGGCGGAACCCGTGACGGTCACCACCGCCTGCTCCGCGGGATCCGACGCGATCCTGACCGGTCTCGCCCTTCTCCAGGAAGGCGCCGCGGAGTTGTGCGTGTGCGGTGGGGCGGATGTGCTCACCCTCGGCAAGCGGCTGGGGCATTCACGTCTGGGCACCATGTCCCCCGACGGGCTGCGCGCCTTCGACACGCGGCACAACGGCACGGTTCTCGGTGAGGGCGCGGCCTTCCTGGTCCTCGAGCCCGCGGCGCGGGCGCGTGCCCGGGGCGCCCGCCCGCGCGGAGTCCTCGCCGGCGCGGCATCGTCGAACGACGCGGCCAGCGCCGTCGCCCCCGACCCGTCCGGCGCGAACGTCGTCCTCGCCGTCGAACGCGCCCTGCGTACAGCCCACATCACCCCGGCGGACGTCTCCGTCGTCAACGCACACGGCTCCGGAACACCGGTGAACGACGACGTGGAAGCCCGGGCCTACGCCCGCCTGTTCGCCGAAGTACCCAGTCCACCGGTCGTGTTCGCGACCAAGGGGGCGTTCGGGCACACCCTCGGCGCGACCGGCGCCATTGAGGCGGTCGCCGTGCTCCAGGCCCTCGCCACGTCGATGGCACCCCCCGTCCACGGCCTCCGGGAACCGATCCCGCAGCTCGGGCTACCGGTTCCGGCCAGACAGCCCATGAAGATCGACCAGGGGTACGGAATCAGCGTGACGCTCGGCTTCGGCGGCTTCAACACCTGCCTCGTCCTGCAGGGGCCGGGGAGCGCGACGCCATGAACGCACTCGCCGACCCGCACACGTACGGCATGAAAGCCGTCGGCGAAGGTGTCGCCGTCGCAGCCGACCTGTCCGCCGCGCCGAAGCGGAAGGCATCCCTCTACGCGGACCCCCTCTCCTGGCTCGTCCTCGACGCCGTGGAGCAGGCGCTCGGCGCCTGCGGCGGGGACTTCACACCGTCGGACGCGTCGGTGAAGGAGGCCGTGGGACACATCGCCGTGAGCGATCAGTGCACCACACACACCATGCGGCAACTGGCCGAGGCGATTCCGGCAGGCCGTATCTCGCCGCTGCGCTTCTCCGGGGCCAATCCGGGCTCGATCTGCAGCCTCCCCTCCCAGCTTCTCGGATTCAGCGGACCCACCATGACCCTGTCGATGCCCCCGGACAAGGGCCTGCCACCCGCGATGGCCGTGGCCCGGGCCTGGCTGCGCCAGGGCTCCGCGACCCATGTGATCGTGACGGCCCACCGGGCCGACGCGTCGGGTCACCGCGTCACCAGCACGCTCCTCACCCCGGACGCGACGGCAGGACTGATGTGAAGACCGTTGGCACCCTCGAGGCGAGCGCCGTACAGCACTTCCTCCACCACCTCGTCCAGGCCGACCGGCCCGAGGCGCGGCTCCCGACGCTCGACTTCGTGGTGGACGAACTGCGCGCGCTCGGCGTCGAGCCCGGACGGACCGTCATGGTGGCGATGCCGAACGGCGGGGCGTTCACCGCCGTGGTGCTGGCCCTGCTGGCCCACGGCGCGGTTCCGGCGCTCCTGCCGCCGTCGGCTCCGCCGTCCAGGATCGAACGGATGGCCAGGGCCCTCGGAGCGGACGCCATCGTGGCACCGCGCATCCCGGCCGAGCTGCTGAACGGCGAAGCCCCGCACCTCATCGGCGGGATCGCCCAGTTCGCGACGCTGCCCGGCGCGGACAGCCACTCCCACCACCCCGGCGAGATCATCCTCCTCACCTCCGGCACCTCGGGTGTGTTCAGCGGCTGTCTGCACCACGTGGACTCGCTGCTCCGCAACGCGGCCCGCCACGTGGGGTCGATCGGGCAGACCGCCGACGACACCGTCCTGATCAACCTCCCCACGCACTACTCGTACGCGTTCGTCGCCCAGTTGCTCGGGACCCTCGTCTCCGGGGGCAGAGCGGTGATCGCGGGCCCGCCGTTCACCCCGGTGAGCTACCGGCGGACCATCGAGGAGTACGAGGTCACAGTGTCCTCGCTGACGCCGGCGCTGGTCGAGACATGGCGCCGGACGGGCCGCCCGCTTCCGGCACCCTTACGTCGGCTCACCGTCGGTGGTGACGCGTTCGGTGCCTCGTCCGTGGCGGACCTGCTGGCGCACAACCCCAACCTGGAGCTCTACCTCACCTACGGCCTCACCGAGGCGGGTCCCCGCGTGTCCACGCTGGCCGCCCACCTGGAGCCGCCCCGGCGCCACACCTCGGTGGGGCTCCCGCTTCCCGGTGTGGAGGTCCGCCTGCGCACGGAGAGCCCGGAGGACCGGGTCGGCGAGCTGGTCGTCGAAACCGACACGGCGATGCTCCGCAGAGTCGGGCGTCGGGAGCCGAGCACACAGCCCGACGGCGGCGGGCCGACGACCGGTGACACCGGGACCCCGATCGGCTCACCGGGCCCCGTGAGGACCGCGATCGGCACCGGCGACCTCTTCGAGATGGACGACGAGGGCTATCTCTTCTTCCGCGGCCGACGGCCGAGTTATGTCATCAGCCGCGGCGAGAAGGTCTCGCTGCGGTCGGTCTGCGAGATAGCCGAGACGCTCCCCGGCGTACGGGGAGCACAGGCGTGGACCCACGAGAACGACGCGGGTGAGGTCGTCTTCACCCTCGACGTCTACTGCGCGGACGACTCCGTCGACGACCAGGAGATCCGGCGGCGGCTCGCGAAGGTCCTGCTCCGCAGCGAGCAGCCGGCCCGTGTGCTGGTCCACCCGGCCGCCCACCTGGGCTGGCGCAAGTCCGTTGCCAAGTAGCGAAGGCTGACCATGGAACTGCAGAACCCACCCCTGGTTGTCTCGGGGGATTCCCCTCAAGCGCTCGCGGCCGAGGCCGACCGGCTCCGCGAGAGGGTCGAGGCGACCCCGGACGAGGCGCTGCCGGACCTGGGACACCGTCTGCTGACGACGGCTCACGCCGACCACCGCGGCGCGGTCCTCGCGACGGACCGGGACGGACTCCTGCGCGGACTCACCGCTCTGGCCCAGGGCCGCCCCACCCGGGGCGTCCTCACCGGAACCGCGGGCACGGCCCGGCGACCGGTCCTCGTCTTCCCCGGCCAGGGCGCCGTCCAACCCGGCATGGCGACGGAACTGCTCTCCTCCTCGCCCGAGTTCAGGGACCGTGTCGAGAGCTACGGAAGGGCGCTGTCCGTCCGTCTGGACGGCTGGGACCCGGCCGCCGCGCTCGCCTCCGGAGAGGAACTCACCCGGCTCGGCACCATCCAGCCGGTCCAGTTCGCCCTGTCCTCGGCCCTCGCGGACTCCTGGCGCGCCCACGGGCTCAAGGAGGCGGCGGTCGTCGGACACTCCGTCGGCGAGATCGCCGCCGCCCACGCCTGCGGAGCGCTGGACTCCGAGGACGCCGCCCGGCTGCTCGTGCTGTACGGCACGGCCCTGACCCGTATCGAGGGCCGGGGGGCCATGGCGTCGATCGCCGCGCCCGTCGACAGGATCGGCCCGCTGATCGAGCGGTGGAGCGGCCGGCTCGGTGTCGCGGCCGTCAACAGCGCCCGGAACGTGACGGTCAGCGGTGACATCGACGCCCTGGAGGAGCTCCTCGCGGAGCTCACCGAGCAGGGGATCTGGGCCTGGAAGGTGCCCGGCATCGACGTCGCCGGCCACTCGCCCCAGGTGGACGGGTTACGGGAGCTGATGGCCGAGGAGGCACCGCACGCGTCGTCCGGCCCGTCGCGCGCCTCGTTCTACTCCACCGCCACGGGTACGCGGCTCGACGGCACAAGCCTGACCGGCGACCACTGGTACCGGTCGATGCGCGGCACCGTCCTGTTCGAGCAGGCCGTACGCGCGCTCATCGACGACGGCCACCGGCTCTTCATCGAGGTGAGCGCCCATCCCACGCTCACCACGGTCATCGGCGAGACCCTTCGGGCAGCGGGCGTCACCGGCGCGGTCATCCCCACACTGGACCACCGCAAGAGCGACAGGAAAAGCTTCCTGCAGGCGCTCACCCACGCGTTCGTCAACGGGGTGCCGGTCAGCTGGGAGACGGCGTACGAACGGGTCGTCAGTCGGCCCCGGGTGACGGTGACGCACACGGACGCGGAGCCGACGACGGAGGCGGACGAGGGCCGGCAGCGGCGGACTCCGGGCACCGAGCCCGCCGGTCTGCTCGACACCACCGCCCTCCGGGACGCCTCGCCGGACAGACAGCGCGAGACACTCGTCGACCTGATCGCCACGGAGACCGGCAGGGTGCTGGGGCACGGCTTCGCCGCGGGCACCCAGACCTTCCTGGAGATCGGATTCACCTCGCTCGGCGTGGTCGAGCTGACCGCCGCCCTCGCGGCGGCCACCGGCCTCGACCTGCCGACCACCCTCGTCTTCGACCACCCCTCACCGGCGGCGCTCGCCGAGCACCTGCGGCACGAACTCGGCCTCGCGTCCGAGGACCCGGCGACCGCAGTGGCCGACGCGCGAACCCGCCGCACCCGTCGCGGCCCGTCGGACGAACCGATCGCGATCGTCGGCATCGGGTGCCGCTACCCGGGCGGGGTGACCGACGCGGAATCCCTGTGGGACCTGGTGGCGGCCGGGCGCGACGTGATCGGCGAGCACCCCTCCGACCGGGGCTGGGACACGGACGGCCTGTACGACCCCACCCCTGGGGAACTGGGGAAGATCTCCTCCCGCAACGGCGGCTTCCTGTACGACGCCGCGGACTTCGACGCGGGCTTCTTCGGGCTCTCGCCGCGTGAGGCGACCGCGATGGAACCGCAGCAGCGGCTGCTGCTCGAAGTGTCGTGGGAGGCGATCGAGCACGCCGGTATCGACCCCGACACCCTGCGCGGCACGAGCACCGGGGTCTTCGCCGGGGTGATCTCCCAGGAGTACGGCCCCCGCCTCCACCAGGCCTCCGACGACGTGGCCGGCCATGCCTTCATGGGCACCGCGCTGAGTGTCGCCTCGGGCCGGGTCGCGTACACCCTGGGGCTCGAAGGGCCCGCGATCACCCTCGACACCGCCTGCTCCTCCTCCCTCGTGGCGATCCACCAGGCCTGCCAGGCACTGCGCGACGACGACTGCGAACTGGCGCTGGCCGGCGGGGCGACCGTGATGTCCGGCCCCGGTGTGCTCGTCGATTTCTCCCGGCAGCGGGTCCTCTCCCCCGACGGCCGCTGCAAGGCCTTCTCCGCGTCCGCCGACGGCATCGGCCTGGCCGAAGGCGTCGGCATGGTGGTGCTGGAACGCCTGTCGGACGCCAGGGCCAACGGCCACCCCGTCCTGGCCGTGATCCGGGGCAGCGCGGTCAACCAGGACGGCGCCTCCAACGGCCTGTCCGCGCCCAGCGGTTCCGCACAGCAGCGGGTGATCCGGCACGCCCTGGCCAACGCCGGGCTGACGCCGCAGGACATCGACGTGATCGAGGCCCACGGCACCGGAACCCGCCTCGGCGACCCCATCGAGGCCCACGCGCTGCTGGCCACCTACGGACGCGAGCGGCCCGAGGAACGACCGGTGCTGCTGGGGTCGGTGAAGTCCAACATCGGCCACACGCAGGCCGCCGCGGGCGTGGCGGGCCTGATCAAGCTGGTGATGGCCTTCCGCCACGGGCAACTGCCCCGCAGCATCCACATCGACGCGCCCTCCCCCCACATCAACTGGTCCTCCGGCGCCGTCCGGCTGCTCACCGAACAGCAGGACTGGCCGGACGCCGACCACCGCCCCCGGCGCGCCGCCGTGTCCTCCTTCGGGGTCTCGGGCACCAACAGCCATCTCATCCTGGAACAGGCACCCGACTCCGCGGACCTCGCCGACCTCGCTTCCGAGCGCCGCGCCGACCCGTCGACCGAGGTGATGTGGACCGTCTCGGCGAAGACCGGGACGGCGCTGCGGGCCCAGGCCGCCCGACTGCGCCGCCACCTCGTCGACCGGCCCGACCTCGACCCCGTGGACGTGGCGCACGCGCTGGCCACCAGCCGCAGCAGGTTCGCCCACCGGGCCGTCGCCCGGGGACACTCGCGCGACGAACTCCTCGAAGCTCTGGGCGCGTTGGGCGACCAGCGGGACCACCCCGGCCTGGTCCAGGGCGTGGTACCCGCCTCGGGCCCCGGGAAGGTCGTGTTCGTCTTCCCGGGCCAGGGCTCGCAGTGGCCCGGCATGGGCATGGAGCTGTACGACGCGTACCCCGTCCACCGTCAGGCCCTCGACCGCGCCGACGAGGCGCTGCGGCCGTACACGGGATGGTCGGTCGTGGACGTGCTGCGCGGCGCGCCGGGCGCGCCCGCCCTCGACCGGGTCGACGTCGTCCAGCCCGCGCTGTTCGCGGTGATGACCTCGCTCGCCCGCCTCTGGCAGTCCTTCGGTGTCGTCCCGGACGCCGTCGTGGGGCACTCCCAGGGCGAGATCGCCGCCGCCCACATCGCCGGTGCCCTCACCCTGCCCGACGCCGCCCGGCTGGTCGCCCTGCGAGCCCAGGCCCTGGTGGAGCTGTCCGGCACCGGCGCCATGGCCACCGTCGGTCTGAGCGCCGACCGGGCCGGGGAACTGCTCGCCGCGTACGACGGCCGGATCGGCGTCGCCGCCGTGAACAGTCCCGCCTCCACCGTCGTCGCCGGCGACACCGACGCCGTGACCGACCTGCTGCGCCACTGCGAGGCCGAGGGCATACGGGCCCGGCGCATCGACGTCGACTACGCCAGCCACTCCCGGCACATCGACCCCCTCCGCGACGGCCTCCTCGAACGGCTCGCCGACGTCACCCCCCGGCCCAGCACCGTCGCCTTCCACAGCACGGTCGACGGCCACCTCCAGGACGGCCCGCTCGACGGCGGCTCACTGGACGCGGCGTACTGGTACAGCAACCTCCGCGACACCGTCCGCCTCACCGACACCCTCCGGTCGCTGGCCGGGCTGGGCCACCGGACCTTCCTGGAGTGCAGCCCGCACCCGGTCCTCGTGCCGCCGATCGAGGAGACCCTCGACACCGCCGCGCTCGTCACCGGCACCCTCCACCGCGCCAAGCCCCAGACCGGCACCCTCGCCGCCGCCCGGGCACGTCTGCACGCCCACGGCCACGGCCACGCCCTGGACCGAAACTCCGAACACCCGACGGCCGGTCATGTCGACCTGCCCACGTATCCCTTCGAGCACCGCCGCCACTGGCTCACCGCCGCGCCGCCCGCGGACGTGGCGACGGCGGGGCAGCGCACCTCCGAGCACCCGCTGCTGGGCGCGGTGATCGATCTCCCCGACGGCGAGGGACTGCTGCTGACCGGCCGGGTCGGCCTGGACACCCAGCCCTGGCTCGCCGACCACGCGGCCACCGGAGTCGTCCTCGTCCCCGGCACCGCCTACGTCGACATGGCGCTGCACGCGGCCCGTCTGGCGGGCAACCCCCACATCGCCGAACTGACCCTCCACGCCCCGATGGTGCTGACCGAGCAGGACGCCCTGGACCTGCAGCTGCGGATCGGGCCGGCCGACGAGCACGGCCACCGGCCGCTGACCCTGCACGCCCGCACCCACGGTACGGACGACACCGACCCGCCCGCCTGGACCCTGCACGCCACAGGCCGGCTGAGCGAGGAACCGTCCGGGCCGCCCCCTGAGACCGGCCCCTCCTCCTGGCCGCCCGCCGACGCCGACCCGGTCGACCTGGCCGCCCTGCGCGCCGGTCTCGCCGCGGCCGGCTACGACTACGGCCCGGCCTTCGGCGGCCTGCGCACCGCCTGGCGCCGGGGCGAGCACTTCTACGCCGAGGTCCACCTGCCCGAGGGCCTGGCGGCCACCGGCCACGTCCTGCACCCGGCGCTGCTCGACGCCGCGCTGCACCCCGTCGCCGTACCCGACACCGCGGCCGACCCGGCGGACGGACGGACCGGGCCGAGGCTGCCCTTCACATTCGGCGGCATCACCCACACCGGGACCGCCACGACACGGCTGCGCGTCCAGCTGCGCCTCGTCAAGCCCGACACCGTCGCCGTGGCCGCCACCGACGATACGGGCGCCCCCGTCCTGACCGTCGAGGCGCTCACCCTGCGGGCCACCGCCGGTGACCATCTGCGCCGCCTGCTGCGCACCGGCCCCGAGCACGACCTGCTGCGCCTGGACTGGACCGCGCTGCCCGGCGACCCGGTCGGCGCCCGCGACACCGGTACGTGGGCACTGCTCGACCCGGGCCCTGAACTTGCCGCCGCCTTCGGCGACTTGCCCCGCTACGCCGGCCTGTCCGCGCTGACCGCGGCCGTCGACGCGGGGGCCACGCCGCCCGAGACCGTCGTCTGGACGCTGCCCGCACCGGACCCGGCCGGCACGAAGGACCTGCCCGACGCCGTACGCGCCCGGTGCCAGGAGATCCTGGACCTCCTCCAGACCTGGCTCGCCCACGACAAGCTCACCCGGACCGTGCTGGCGGTCGTCACCCGGGGCGCCGTCGCCACCGGCACCCACGACCTGCCGAGCCTGGTCCACGGCCCGGCGTGGGGCCTGCTGCACAGCGCCCAGAACGAGAACCCGGGCCGGATCGTCCTGATCGACACCGACCGCCACCCCGACACCCCGGCCGCGCTGTCGGCCGTACTGGCCGCCGGTCACCCGCAGTCGGCCGTCCGGGGCGGGCAGGCGTACATTCCCCATCTGGCGCGCACCGCCACGGCCGAGCTGCTGACACCGCCCGCCGACACGCCCCTGTGGCGGCTGGACACCACCGGCGGCGGCGGGCTCGACGACCTCGCCCTGCTCCCGGCCCCCGAGGCCGACGCCCCGCTGCGGCCCGGCCAGGTCCGCGTCGACGTACGGGCCGCCGGCGTCAACTTCTACGACACCGCCGCCGCCCTCGGTCTCATCGCCGTCCAGCACGACTCCGGGGCCGAGGCCGCCGGTGTCGTCACCGAGGCCGGGCCGGGCGTGGACCTCGCCGTGGGGGACCGGGTCGCCGTCCTGACGGAGAAGGCCTTCGGCCCGGTCGTCGTGGCCGACCACCGCATGGTGACCCGGATCGCCGACGACTGGTCCTTCGCCGAGGCCGCCGGTGTGCCCGTGGCCTTCGTCACCGCCTACCACGCCCTCGTGGACCTCGCCGGGATCCGGCCCGGCGAGACGGTCCTGATCCACGCCGCCGCCGGTGGCGTCGGCCAGGCAGCCACCCAACTCGCCCGTCATCTGGGCGCGGTGCCCCTCGCCACCGCCCACCCCGACAAGTGGGACACCCTGCGCGGCCTCGGCTATGCCGAGGAGCACATCGCGGGCTCCCGCACGCTCGACTTCGCCGAACGCTTCCGGGAGGTCACCGGCGGGCGCGGCGTGGACGTCGTGCTCAACGCCCTGGCGGGCCCGTTCACCGACGCGTCACTGGATCTCGTGGCCGCCGGGGGCCGGTTCATCGAGCTGGGCAAGACCGACATCCGGGACGCCGGGCAGCTGGCCGCCACCCACCCGCACCTCGCCTACCGGGCCTTCGACCGGCGCGACAGCGCGAGCCCCGAACGCACCGAGGAGATCCTCGCCGAGCTGCGCCGCCTGTTCGACGGCGGAGTGCTGACGCCGCTGCCGGTCACGGCCTACGGGATCGGGCAGGCCGCCGACGCCTTCCGGCTGATGCGGGACGCCCGCCACACCGGCAAGATCGTGCTCACCCTGCCCCGCCCCCTGGACCCCGACGGCACCGTCCTGATCACCGGCGGCACCGGCACCCTCGGCGGACTGCTCGCCCGGCACCTCGTCACCGCGCACGGCGCCCGCCACCTGCTGCTGGCCAGCAGGAGCGGACCGGAATCGGCCGAAGCCGACCGGCTCAGCGCCGAACTGACCGGACTCGGCGCACAGGTGACGATCGCCGCCTGCGACACCGCCGACCCGGACGCGCTGCGCGGCCTCCTCGACTCGATACCGTCCGAACATCCGCTCACCGGGGTGTTCCACACGGCGGGCGTCCTCGCGGACGGCACCGTGCCCAACCTGACCCCCGACGACCTGCAGCGGGTGTTCGCCCCGAAGGTCGACGCCGCCTGGCATCTGCACGAGCGGACCCGCCATCTCGACCTGGCCGCCTTCGTCCTGTACTCCTCGACCGCCGGCACCCTCGGCAACCCGGGCCAGGGCAACTACGCGGCCGCCAACACCTTCCTCGACGCCCTCGCCCGCCACCGCCGTCGCCAGGGCCTGGCCGCCACCTCGGTCGCCTGGGGCTGGTGGCAGCCGGTCACCGGCCTCACCGGCGCCCTCACCGACGCCGACAACACCCGCATCGCGCGGACCGGCCTCGCGCCCATCACCGCCGAGTACGGCCACGCCCTGCTCGACGCCGCCCTGGAACTGCCGTACGCGGCGGTCACCGCGACCCCCCTCAACCAGCAGACACTGCGCAGCAACAGCGCCTACGGCACGCTGCACCCCCTGCTGGAGCGGCTGACCGCCGCGGCCGGGACCCGCCGGGCGGCCACCGTGTCCGCACCGGCCCCCGATCTGCGGACCGACCTCGCCGATCTCGGGCCCGACGCCAGGCTGCGGCGGCTGCAGTCCCTCATCGGCACACACGCGGCCGCCGTCCTCGGCCTCGACGCGGCCACGCCCCTGGCACCGGACCAGCCGTTCAGGGAGTCCGGCTTCGACTCGCTCACGGCACTGGAGCTCCGCAACCGGCTGACCACCGCCACCGGGCTCCAGCTGCCCGCGACCCTCACCTACGACCATCCGACCCCGGTCTCGCTGGCCGGCCACCTCGACGGAGAACTCTTCCCCGACGCCGGTGACGACGGGGCCCGGGCGCCGGAGGACACCCGGATCCAGGAGGCCATCGCCGCCATCCCGCTCGCGCGCCTGCGCGAACTCGGTCTGCTCGAAACCCTCCTGCAGATCGCGGGGATCGAGACGGCCCCCGGCGACCACCACGACGGCATCAAGGACATCGAGGACATCAGGACGGCGAGCCTCGACGAACTCGTCGCGATGGCGTTCTCCGCGGAGGACGCCGAATGACGCCCCGACCGCAGAACGGACCCACCCGTACCGAATCCTCGGTGAACGACACGACGGAGTCGACCGTGCCCCGACCCGACCTTGCCGAGGCGCTGCGCCGCAGCCTGCTGGCGAACGAACAGCTGAAGCGGAGGAACCTCCAGCTGGTCTCCGCCGGGCGGGAACCCGTCGCGGTGGTCGCCATGGCGTGCCGGCTGCCCGGCGGTGTCCGGTCGCCCGAGGAGCTGTGGCGGCTGGTGGCCACCGGGACGGACGCGGTCGGAGACTTCCCCGGCGACCGGGGCTGGGACCTCGACCGGATGACCGACCCGGACGACGGCCGCCCCTGGCAGGGCGGGTTCGTCGAGGACGCGGCCGGTTTCGACGCCGGATTCTTCGGGATCTCCGACCGTGAGGCGCTGGCGATGGACCCGCAGCAGCGCCTGTTGCTGGAGACCGCGTGGGAGACGGTCGAACGCGCCGGTATCGTCCCGGCAGCACTGCGCAACAGCCGGACCGGTGTCTTCGTCGGCACCGCGGCCCAGGCCTATCTGCCCCCGGTCGACCAGCCGGCCCCGAGTGTCGCGGGATACCGCCTCCAGGGCGGTCTGACCAGCGTCGCGTCCGGCCGTATCGCCTACACGCTGGGCCTGAACGGGCCGGCCGTCACCGTGGACACCGCCTGCTCCTCGTCCCTGACCGCCCTGCATCTCGCCGTACGGTCCCTGCGCTCCGGGGAATGCACGCTCGCTCTCGCCGGCGGCGCGACGGTCATGGCCACCCCGGAGGTGTTCGTCGAGTTCGGCAGGCAGCGGGGACTCGCCGTGGACGGGCGCTGCAAGGCGTTCGGCGACGGCGCCGACGGCACCGGCTTCTCCGAGGGCGTGGGCCTGCTGCTCCTGGAGCGGCTGTCCGACGCCCGGGCGAACGGTCACCCGGTGCTCGCCGTGATCCGGGGCAGCGCGATCAACCAGGACGGCGCCAGCAACGGCCTGACCGCGCCGAACGGCCCCGCTCAGGAACAGGTGATCCGCCAGGCGCTCGCCGACGCGGGCGTGACCCCGTCCGACGTCGACGCGGTGGAGGCGCACGGCACCGGCACCGCGCTGGGCGACCCCATCGAGGCGAACGCCCTCATCAACACGTACGGCAGGGACCGGCCCGCCGACCGGCCCCTGTGGCTCGGCTCGCTGAAGTCCAACATCGGCCACACCCAGGCGGCGGCCGGTGTCGCCGGCGTCATC
Organism: Streptomyces sp. NBC_01314; assembly: GCF_041435215.1. NCBI lineage: Bacteria > Bacillati > Actinomycetota > Actinomycetes > Kitasatosporales > Streptomycetaceae > Streptomyces > Streptomyces sp. NBC_01314. The sequence goes on from NZ_CP108394.1 coordinate 1,614,401, forward strand.
AAAACGGTCATGGCCCTGCGCCACGGCGAGCTGCCGAGGACTCTGCACGCCGATGTCCCGTCCGCCAAGGTCGACTGGTCCAGGGGAGCGGTACGGCTGCTGGCCGGCCACCGCACCTGGCCGGACTCCGGGCGACCCCGGCGCGCCGGAGTGTCCTCGTTCGGGATCTCCGGCACGAACGCCCACCTCGTGCTGGAGGAGGCCACCGGGCGGGATGACGTCCGGGGGGCGCCGGTCACGGAGGCGGCTCCGGGCCGGGCACCAGGTCGGTCGGCGGCGTCGGGCGGGGCGACCGCGGTGACGGCTCCGGACAGGGCGCACGGAGAGTCGGTTCCCGCCGCAGCTCAGGGCGAGGGGCGGCGCGAGCCTGTTCCGTCCGCAGCGCCGGAAGAACCGATGCCGTCCTCGGCTCCCCCGATGACCCTTCCCGGGATCGTGTGGCCGCTGTCAGCCGCCTCGGCCGGCGGGCTGCGTGCCCAGGCCGCGCGGCTCTCCAGGCTCGCCTCGGACACCCCGGACGCCGATCTCGACGCCGTGGGCCACGCGCTGGCCACCACCCGGGCGCACCTCGACCACCGGGCGGTCGTCACCGCCCCGGACCGCGCCGCCCTGCTCGCCGGGCTCGACGCCCTGTCGGACGACCGGCCGGCGGCGGGCCTCACCCGAGGCGTGCGCGCGGTGACCGGCCGGACCGCGTTCCTGTTCTCCGGCCAGGGCTCCCAGTGGGCGGGCATGGGCCGCGAACTGCACGCCCACTCCCCGGTGTTCGCCGAAGCGCTCGACGAGGCCTGCGCCCACCTCGACCCGCACCTGCCGCGCCCCCTGCGCGAGGTGATGTTCGCCGAGGCGGAGACCACCGACGAGGCCACCCTGCTCGACCGTACGGACTTCACCCAGGCGGCCCTGTTCGCCCTCGAAGTCGCGCTGTACCGGACCGTCGAACACCTCGGGCCCCGCCCCGACTTCGTGGCCGGTCACTCCATCGGTGAGATCGCCGCCGCTCATGTCGCCGGGGTCATGTCCCTGGCGGACGCGGCCCGGCTCGTGGGCGCACGCGGGCGGCTCATGCGGTCGCTGCCCGACACAGGGGCCATGATCGCGATCGGAGCCGGTGAGGAGGAGGTCCTGGCCACGCTGGCCGGTCATGAGCGGCAGGTCGCCGTGGCCGCGGTCAACGCGCCGTCCTCGACCGTGATCTCCGGCGACCGCGACACCGTCCTGAGCGTCGCCGAGGAGTGGCGCGACCGAGGCCGCCGCGTGAACCGGCTGCGCGTCAGCCATGCCTTCCACTCACCGCACGTCGACGCCGTGCTCGTCGAACTCGTCCGTGCGGCCGCGGAACTCGACCTCCGGCCGCCCTCCGTCCCCGTCGTGTCCACCCTCACCGGCACCGCCCTGACCTCGGACGAGGCCTGCTCGCCCGACTACTGGGCCCGCCACGCGAGGGGCTCCGTACGCTTCGCGGACGCCGTCGCCTGGTTGCGGGACCAGGGCACGACGACCTTCCTGGAGATCGGACCGGACGCCGTGCTGACCGCGCTGGGGCAGGGGCAGACCGGCCCCACCGAGGACACCCGTTCCGGGGCGCCCGACATCGCGTGGACGCCCACCCTTCGCAAGCGCCGTGACGAGGCGCGTGTCCTCGGCGCCGCGCTGACGCGACTCCACGTCCGGGGAGCCGGACTCGACTGGCCGAGGCTGCTGCCCCACGTTCCCCGTGCCGATCGTGTGGAGCTGCCCACCTATCCGTTCCAGCACCGGAGTTACTGGCTGCGCACCCCGCCGTCCCGGCAGCAGGTCAGGGCGGGCGGCCTGACCCAGCTGACGCACCCGTTCCTCACGGCGCGGCTCGACATCGCCGGGCAGGCGGACCGGGTGTTCACCGGCAGCCTGTCCGCCGAGACCCACCCCTGGCTGAGCGACCACGTGGTGCGCGGCGCGGCGACGATCGCCGGTGCCACGACCGCCGAGATCGTCCTGCACGCCGGGAGCGCACTCGGACACGGCCGCCTCGACGAACTCTCCCTGCACACGCCCTTGCCGCTGCCCGCCCACGCCGCCGTCGACATCCAGGTGCGCGTCGGACCGCCCACGGCCGACGGCAGGCGCCCGGCGGACTTCTACTTCCGCCTCCCGGCCGACCACGCCGACCGTGTCGAGCCTCTCGACGGCGGCCGACTCGACGACCAGGCACCGGAGTGGACCCGCCACGCCACCGGCGTCCTCGCCCCCGATGACGGCTCCCGCCCCGACTGGCCCGACCTGCGGGCCTGGCCGCCGGCCGACGCGGAGCCCGTCGACCTCGATGCGCTCCACGTACACCTCGCCGAGCAGGACGTCACCCTGGGGCCCGCCTTCCGGCGGATCACGGCGGCATGGCGGCGTGGCGACGACGTGTACGTGGAGGCCGCGCTGCCCGCGGACTCCCCCGAGACGCGTGCCGGACACGCCCTCCACCCGACCCTGCTCGACGCGGGTCTCCAGGCGAGCCTCGTCGCGACCCTGCCCGACGCCGAGGACGAGCGGCGGCCCAGGATGCTCTTCTCCCTCGGCGGCCTGACCCTCCACGACACCAGTGGCGTCACCGCCGTACGCGGCCACCTGTCGACCACGACGGACGCCTCGGCACCGTCCGGTCACAGCCGCCACTCGCTCCGGCTGGCCGACGCCACCGGCCGGCCCGTAGCCACCGTGGACTCGCTGGAGCTCAGGCCGGTCGGCACCGGCGCGACCGGCCGCGGCCCACGGCCGTACCACCTGGACTGGCGTGAGCACGTGCCCGCCTCCGACGCGCCGCGGCGGGAGGTCCGTTGGATCGTCTCCGAGGGAAACGCGACCCGGCTGCGGCACGGTCTCGCGCTCGCCGACGCGGACTCGCCGGTCTTCGGGGGCGTCGGCGAGGCCCTCGACGCGCTGGAGACCGGACCGGACCACAAGGTGACGATCCTCGCCCACCCGGGCTGTGCCGAGCGCCCCGACGACGGAGGCCTCGCCGCGGGCATCCCGGACGACGTCCATGGCTCCACCCGGGATCTTCTCGCCTCCGTCCAGCAGTGGCTGGCCGACGAGCGGACCCACGAGCGCACGCTGGTGGTGCTCACCCATGGCGCGGTGGCCACCGAGGCCGGGGAGGACGTCCCCGGCCTCGCCCAGTCACCGGCGTGGGGACTGCTGCGTACGACGCAGACCGAGCACCCGGGCCGCTTCGTCCTCCTCGACGTCGACGGCCACGACGAGTCCTGGCGGAGCGTCCCGGCGGCGGTGGCGACCGCGCTCGCCGACGGTGAGCCCCAACTCGCCCTGCGGCGCGGCGGGTTGAAGATGCCCCGCCTGGCCAAGACCGACCTCGCGGCCACGCTCGCACCCCCCGCCGGGCAGCGGGCCTGGCACCTCACCCTCCGCGAAAGCCCCACGGGCAGCCTCGACGACCTCCTGCTCGCACCCTGCCCCGAGTCCGAGGCGCCCCTCGCCGCCGGACAGGTCCGGGTCGCCGTTCGGGCGGCCGGGGTCAGCTTCCGCGACGTCCTCATCCCGCTGGGCATGTATCCCGGACCCGGGCGGATCGGCACCGAGATCTCGGGTGTGGTCGTCGAGTCCGGACCGGGCGTGGACGACCTCCGTCCCGGTGACCGGGTGACCGGTCTGGTCCCGGGCGGGGCCATGGGCACCCTCGCGGTCGCCGACCACCGCACGCTCGTCCGGGTCCCGGAGGGCTGGACGTTCGCCGAGGCCGCCACCGTGCCCGGAGCCTTCGTCACCGCCTGGCAGAGCCTGGTCGACGTCGCCGGTCTCGGCCCCGGCGACACCGTGCTCGTGCACGCCGCCGCCGGAGGGGTCGGGATGGCCGCCGTCCGGATCGCCCGGCACCTCGGCGCGGACGTCTACGCCACCGCGCACCCCGGCAAGCACGCCACGCTGCGCGCCCTCGGCCTCGACGACTCCCGCATCGCCTCCTCACGGGACACCGCCTTCGAGCGGAAGTTCCGGGCCGCCACCGACGGCCGTGGCGTCGACGTCGTCCTGCACAGCCTCAGCGGCGAACTCACCGACGCCTCCCTGCGGTTGCTCGCCCCCGGCGGTCGCCTCGTCGACCTGGGCAGAACCGCGCACGGCGTCCCGGACCACCCCGACGAGCGCCGTCGGCCGTACGAACTCCTCATCGACCCCGACCATGTCTCCGGCACCCTCACCCACCTCGCCGAACTGTTCCGCGACGGCACCCTCGCCCCGCTGCCCGTCACCGCCCTGGACATCCGCCAGGCTCCCCGGGCGCTGCGGCTCATGCGCGACGCGGCCCACACCGGCAAGATCGTCCTCACGGTTCCCCGCCCCCTCGACCCGGAGGGCACCGTCCTCGTCACCGGCGGAACCGGAACCCTCGGTTCCCTCGTCGCCCGGCACCTGATCACGGAACACCGGGCCCGGCATCTGCTGCTCGTGAGCCGCCGGGGTCCGGACGCCCCCGGCGCCGTCGAACTCCGGGCCGAGCTTGCCGCACTCGGTGCCGAGGTCACCGTCGCCGCGTGCGACACCGCCGACCCGGACGCCCTCGCCGCGCTCCTCGACACCGTCCCCGGGGAACATCCGCTGACCGCCGTGGTGCACACCGCCGGGACCGTGGATCCCGGGCCCGTGCGGGAGCTGACCGCCGCTCAGGTGACCGGCGTGCTGCGGCCCAAGGCGGACGCCGCATGGCATCTGCACCGGCTCACCCGGCATCTGGACCTCGCCGCGTTCGTCCTCTACTCCTCGTCGGTGGGCGTCCTCGGGCTCGCCGGGCAGGGCAACTACGCCGCCGCCAACACCTTCCTCGACGCCCTCGCCGCCCACCGCCGCGCGGGCGGGCTGCCGGCGACCGCGCTGGCCTGGGGGATGTGGGGGGAACGCTCCGCGATGGGTGAGCGGCTCGGCGCGGACGGCATCCACCAGGTCCTCGGCGCCGGGCTGGCGCCGATCCCCACCGGGGAGGGGCTGGCCCGGTTCGACGCCGCCGTCGGTACCGGCGCCGACAGCCACCTGGCGTCGCTGGTCCCCGCGCGGCTGCACCTGGACGCGCTGCGGACCCAGGGCCTCGTACACCTGCTGTCGGACCTGACCGCGCCCCCGGCGTCCCGGCCGACGACGGCGCCCGGCGTGGCCCTGCAGGTCGCGGGGCTGCCGGAGGCCGAACGACGGCGGGTCCTGCTGGAGCTGGTCACCGATCACGCCGGTGCCGTCCTCAGCCACCCCGACCCCGGGGCCCTCGCCGCCGACACCGGGTTCAGGTCCCTGGGCTTCGACTCCGTGACGTCCGTGGAGATGAGCAACAGGCTGGCCGCGGCGACCGGGCTGAGCCTGCCGGCGACCGCGGTCTTCGACCACCCCACCCCCGCCGCCCTCGCGGGCCACCTGGGCGAACGGCTGGCCGACATCGGTGACCCCGCCACCCCCACGGCGCCGAAGGCCGACCGCCGGGAACGGCAGGAGGGCACCCTCGGCACGCTGTTGCGCCAGGCCGTCACCCAGGGGCGGGTCGGCGAGGGAGTGGGCCTGCTGGCGGCGGCGGCGCGTCTGCGGCCGGCGTTCTCCCACCCCCCGCTGCCCGAGCACACCCCAGCCACGACCTGGCTGCGGCGGGCCGGACGACCCGCGCTGATCTGTGTGGACTCGTTCATCCCCGCCGCGGCGGACCTCACCTACCAGCGACTGGCCGTCGCCCTGGAGACCCGGTACGACGTGGCGGCCGTCCAGCTGCCCGGGTACCGGGAGGGCGAGCCGCTGCCCGACACCGCCGACGCCGTGGCCGAGGCCGTGGCCACCGCCGTCGAGGAGTGCGCCGGAGGTGAGCCGTTCACGCTGGTCGGGTTCTCCACCGGAGGCCTCGTCGCGCACGCCACGGCCCACCGCCTTGCGGCGCGTGGAATCCGGGCCGAGGCCGTCGTCCTGATCGACACACTGCCGCCGGGCTCCCTCACCACCGCGGCGGCGGCCGACATCCTGCGGGAGTGGGCCGAGGCACAGGGCGAGTTCTGGTCCCGCGACGACACCGGGCTCACCGCCATGGGCTGGTACCTCGACCTGTTCGGCAACCACTGGACACCGGTCGCCCCGGACGCCCCGGTCCACCTCGTCCAGGCGGCCCGGCAAGTGCCCTCCGCACCCGACGGCGCATGGGCCCGGCTGTGGGAGGGGCTCGCGACCCGCACCACCACGCCGGGCAGCCACTTCGGGCTGCTCACCGATCACGTCACCGACACCGCCCGCACCCTCACCGGCCTGCTCGGCTCCGACCGGGCCACCCCGGCCGGCTGAACGACCACCCCACGACCTCGACCCGGACCGCACGAGCACCAGCGGCGCTCCGTCCCGAGGGGCCCCCGCTCGGCGATCCACCGGAGGAACCCATGTCAATCTTCTCGGACTTCCAGCAGGTCGCACTCCGGCAACCGGACGCGCCCGCACTGGTCACCCTCGACGACGCCGTGTCGTACGGGGCCGTGCTCGGCCTCGCCGACCGGGTCGCCGCCGGGCTGCTGCGGGCCGGCCTGCGCACGGGTGAGCGGGTCGCGGTGCACCTCTCCAACCGGTACGAGCTGGTCTCGGTCTACTACGCCTGTCTGCGGGTCGGCGCGGTGATCGTGCCGGTGAGCCACAAGCTGTCGGCGGGCGAGGTGGACCAGCTGATCGAAGACAGCGCGCCCCGGTTCTATCTCGGCGAGGCCGAGGTCCACGGGCCGTGCGCGCATGTGATCGAGAAGCGCGAGACGATCGAGCGCGCGTGGATCCTCGACTCCTCGGGAACCACGACGACCGAGCCGTGGAGCGGCCTCCTCGCGGACGGCCCCTCCCCCGCCGACGGCATCGGCCCGGACGAACTCGCCGCCATCTTCTACACCTCGGGCACCACCGGACGGCCCAAGAGCCTCGTGCTGTCCCAGGCCACCCTGGAAGCCGGCCTGGACCTGACGGAGGCTCAGGGCGTCGGGCACGCCGACGCCACGTACTACATGATCAACCTGATGAACCCGTGGGGCATCCTCGTCCTGCTCACCTCGTTGCGCCGGGGTCGTCCCCTGGCCCTGACGGCGACGAACACCCCGGACGTCATCCTGCGCATGCTGCGCACCCACCGCTTCGGCTGGATCGGCGGCGCGCCGACCACCTTCCGCGCCCTGCTCGCCGAGGCCCGTGCCGCCGCCGAACCGGCGCCCGGCCTGGCGGGGACGAGGTGTGTGGCCGGAGGGGACGCCTGCCCGATCGAGCTGAGCCGGGACTTCGCGGAGACCTTCGGGGCCTCCCTGACGGGCGTCTACGGCATGACGGAGACCGCCGCGCCCGTGATCGAACAGCCGCGGATCGAAGCCGTCGACGTGCCGTCCATCGGCTGGCCGCTGCCCGGTGTGGAGGTGCGGGTCGACACTGAGGACGGCGAGGAGGGCGAGGAGACGGGTGAACTGCTGCTGCGCACCCCGTCCCGGCCCGTCGGGTCGTGGAACGGGACCGGAGTGGACCGCTTCGACCGTACGGAGTGGCTCGCCAGCGGCGACGTCGTCCGGCGACGGGAGGACGGCTGTCTGTTGTTCGTGGGCCGCAAGAAGGATCTGATCATGGTCGAGGGCTATCCGATCTCGCCGCTGGAGATCGAGCAGGCGATCGCCGCGCACCCCGATGTCGCGGCCGCCCTCGTCTTCGGCGTACCCGACACCCTCACCGGCGAACGCGCGGTCGCGCTGGTCGAACCGGAGCCGGGGCGCCGGGTCGAGCCGACGGCGCTGCTGGAGCATCTGTCCGGCCGTATCGGCGCGTACAAGCATCCCGGCGAGATCAGCGTCGTCGAGAAACTGCCGGTACTGCCCAGCGGCAAGCTCGGCCGGCAGCGGCTGGCGGCCGAGTACACGTCGTCCCGGGCGGGCACGGCAGCCCCCTCGGGCCCGTCGGCCCACGCGGGCTGAAGAAGGACGGCCCGTCATGAAGTTCGGCTTCGTCATGTTTCCCACCCGGGACGCCATCGCGCCCGGTGACCTCGGTCCCCTCCTGGAGGACCGGGGCTTCGAGTCCCTGTTCGTGCCCGACCACACCCACATCCCGGCTGTCACGCCCGAGAAGGACGACGTCGCGAACCTCGCGCCGGAGTTCAGGAACGGCATGGACCCGTTCGTCGCCCTGGGCGCCCTCGCGCAGGCCACCTCGACCCTGCAGATCGGCACCGCGATCCTGCTGGTCCCGGAGCGCGACCCCATCGTCACCGCCAAGGCGGTCGCGTCGGTGGACGTGCTCTCCGGCGGCCGGATGAACTTCGGGGTGGGGCCGGGCTGGATCAAGCAGGAGTTGCGCAACCACGGCACGAACCCCGACGACCGCTGGCAGGTCATGCGGGAGCGCGTCGAGGCCATGCGGGAGATCTGGACCCAGGACATCGCCTCCTACCACGGCGAGTTCGTCGACTTCGCCGACATCACGTCCTGGCCCAAGCCCGTCCGGGCACCCCACCCGCCGGTACTCGTCGGCGGCAACGGCCCCGGCGTCACCGAGCGCGTCCTCGCGTACGGCGACGAGTGGATCCCCATGGCCCGCCCCGGAGTCCTCGACCAGATCGCCGAGTTCAAGAAGACCGCCCGCAAGCCCGGGAGCGACGAGCCCCTCCCCGTCACCCTTTTCGGCGGTGAGATCCGCGATGTCGACGCCTACGAGGCCGTCGGCGTCGACCGCGTCCTGATCTGGGTACGGCCCCTCGACACCGCCCGGATGACGAGAACCGTCGACCGGATCGCGCTCCGCCTCGGCGACCGTCTCCGCTGACCGAATCCCCAAGGAACCGCGACCGTCCCAAGCCCCCGAGGCCCCTCCCAAGGCCCGGGACTCCCCTGGGACAGCCCTCCCGCGAGAAACAGCCCTGTGAAAGGCGGTCAACCCATGTCATCCCCCACGACCGAACCCGTGGTGCTCGGCGCCGACTTCGTCCGCGATCCGCACTCCGTCTACGACCGGCTCCGCAAGGAGGGCGCGGTCCACCGGGCCATCCTGCCCACCGGTCTGAAGGTCTGGCTGATCACCTCCTACGAGGACGGCCGGGCCCTGCTCGCCGACCCGCGGCTGAGCAAGAACATGGCCGACGCCGGGCATCTCTTCGAGCTCCACCAGACCGACATGAGCCGGCAGCGCGACTACTCCCACTCGATCCAGCAGTCCATGATCAACATGGATCCGCCGGACCACACGCGACTGCGCGGCCTCGTCGGCAGGGCGTTCACCATGCGACAGGTGAACCGACTGCGCCCCAGGATCGAGGAGATCGCCGACGAGCTGCTCGACTCACTGACCGGCCGCACCGAGTTCGACATCGTCGCCGACTACGCGGCGCCCCTGGTCAGCACGGTCATCTCCGAACTGCTCGGGGTCCCGGAGGGCGACCGCGCCGAGTTCCGCGACACATCCGAGATCCTGACCTCCGACGCCGACCGGGACGTGGTGAACAAGGCGTCGAACGCGCTGCTGACCCTGGTGAGCGCGATCGTCGAGGCTAAACGCGCCGAGCCCGACGACAGGCTGCTCAGTTCGCTGATCCTCGCGGCCGACGGCGAGGACCGGCTCAGTCACGAGGAGGTCGTCTCCCTCGCCGTCGTGCTCTTCGTCGGCGGCTTCGACACCACGGTCAACCTCATCGGCAACGGCACTCTCGCCCTGCTGCGCAATCCGGACCAGCTCGCCGAACTGCGCGCCGATCCGTCGCTGCTGCCGGGCGCCGTCGAGGAGTTCCTGCGCTTCGACGGGTCTGCCAACATCAGTCACTTCCGGCGCACCACCGACGCGATCCCCGTCGGCGACGTGACCATTCCGGCCGACGAGTTCGTCTTCGTCGGGCTCCTGGCGGCCAACCGGGACGCGGCCCGCTACCCCGACCCGGACGCACTCGACGTCACCCGCTCCGCGACCGGCCATCTCGCGTTCGGCCACGGCATCCACCACTGTGTGGGCGCTCCGCTCGCCAGGGCCGAGAGCGAGATCGCCTTCGGACGGCTCCTCGCGCGCTTCCCCGTTCTGGACCTGGCGATCTCCCCGGAAGGGCTGACCCGGCGGCCCAGCATGCTCCATCGTGGGGTACGTTCCCTGCCCGTCCGTACACATGTGGAGAGTTGATGGAGAGACACACGGTCGAGGAGAGCGCCTTTGTCGCCGCACCCGCCGAATCCGTATACCGCGCGGTGAGCGATGTGCGGCGCATGGGCTCATGGAGCCCGGAATGCATGGGCGTGTGGTCGTCGAGCCGACGGTTCGACGTCGGGTCGCGATTCATCGGTTTCAACCGTCGGCGGGTGTGGATCTGGTTCACTTCGTGTCGCGTCGTACGCGCCGACAAGGACCGTGAATTCGCCTTCGAGGTACGGACGTTCGGTATGCCGGTGGCGCTGTGGGGCTACCGCTTCGAGGCCCGTGAGGGCGGCAGCCAGGTCACGGAGTACTGGGACGACCTGCGCTCCGGCAGCAGCGCTCCCGTGGCCAAACTCCTCGGCCTGGTCTTCACCGGCATCCCGCCGGCCGGCCGCGCCACGGTCAACCGAGCCGGAATGCGCACCACCCTGGGCCGAATCAAGGCGGCGGTGGAGAACGGCGAGAACCTGCGGGCGAGCGGAGTATGACCAGGCCTCGGGCATCGACGTGATGTCGTTCGTCACCGGCTTCTCCGACCACGTCCACCACATGGACTGCAAGGACACCCGCCTCCGCAGAGCCGGCGGCCGCCAGGGCGTCCTCGGCCGCCCGCACGGCGGGGCCGAGGCGGTGCGCTACATCCGCTCCCCGCTGTGGAGGCGTGCGCGCGTTCCGCGAACGCCGCCTGCCGCGCTGGGCACTCTCTCGCTGAGCCGCTCACGGCCGTACCCGATGCCTCGCGACTTGCGAGGCATCGGGTACGCGTCGGGCTCAAGCTGACCTGTGGGAGTCCGCCGGAACCGACCGGAGGACCCCACAGGATGCCGGGCGTCAGCTCTTGCCGAGCAGGCGCCAGATCTGGTTCTTCTTGGTGCTCAGCGTGCTCGCGGAGTCGCAGGGCCACTGGTGGATCTTCGCGCCGGAGGCGGTCGATATGTTGCTGACGTCGACACACTTGCCGCTGTTGACGGCGACCAGTTGATAGTCCTGGCTGTTGCCGAGCGCGGTGACGGGCCTGAGGGTGAACCGCTGGTTGGTGTCGCCGTGGCAGGTCCACTGCTGGACGGCGGCCCCGTTGGCGGTGGAGTAGGCGGAGATGTCCAGGCACTTGCCGCTGGAGTGGTTGACGACGGTGTAGGTGTCGGTCGCGCCGCTGACGGGGTGGAAGTCGAAGCGCTGTTCCTGGCCGCTTCCGCAGGTGTTCTGCTCGTACTGGGTGCCGTCCGCGGTGGACTTGGCGGGGTCTTCCAGGCAGAGCCCGCTGTGCTGGGCGACGGCCGTGGAGGAGAAGCCGGTCGAGGCGCCGATGTGCACACTCGCCGGAGCGAAGGAGACCTGGTCGAGGTGGGGCGCGGAGCTGGAGCGCATGGGCTGGCCGATGTCGCTGCCGCCGCCGGAGTAGACCTTGCCGATCGTGGTGCCGTCGTAGTCGTAGAGCTGTGAGGCGGTGAACCTGACGGTGTTGGTGCCCTTGGTGAGGGTGACGGGGACGGTGTAGTCGTTGAACTGGTTCCAGTGCAGGGTGCTGGCGAAGTTGACGCGCTTGGCGGCACCGCCGTTGACGCTGACGTCGGCGTGCTCGGCGTACAGGTCGGGGTTGTAGTGGTTGGAGGGCAGTTCCTCGGCGTTGGCGTAGCGCATGGTCATGGCGTAAGTGCCGGCCTCGGGCGCGTTGACGTTGAGGCTGAGGGAGTTGGCGGTTCCGTTGCCGATGCCGGTGACGACGCCGCCGTTGGCCTGGCTGTAGGTGGTGTCGGCGTCCGCGGTGCCGGCGAGGGCGCCGTTCTCGGCCTGGTAGGTGACGACGTTGCTGGTGGTGACGGCGTTGGTGGCGCTGAACGGGGTGACTGCAAGGCGGTCCAGGGCGAGGGTGCCACCGGTGCCGGTCACCTTGACCTTGTTGATGCCGCTGTTCAGGTAGACCCGGTTGGCGGAGGTGGACCATGCGCCGGTCGTCGCGCCGGCGAGGGTCTGGTCGTCGGTCGCCTTGCCGTTGACGGTGAGGTCGGCCTGGCCGGTGTTGCGGTAGCGGGCCGTCAGGTCCGCGTAGCCGTCCCGCTCGGAGTACACCCAGAACGTGGCGGACTTGCCGGAGGTGAGGTTCACCGCGCCCGCGCCTGACTGGCCCTGGGAGGTGTAGGTGGCGGTGCCGCTGTCCGAGAGGTTGGCCTGCTCGGCCTCGTAGAGCGTGGTGCCCTGGACCGCGGCGTCCTTGTACCGCAGGTCGATCTTGTCGACGATGGCGTCGCCGACCGTGTTCGCGCCGTTGTCACCGGTGGTGGCCAGGGTGATGGTGTGGCTGCCCGCGGTGAGGTGCACGGTGGTGTCGCTGTGCCCCCACACCACCCACTGGAAGCCCACCGGTATGTCGACCCTGGTCGAAGGGCCGCCGTCGACCCGCGCGTACACGTTCGTCGGGCCCTTGACGTCGGCGTCCTTGGCGTAGCTGTTGCCGAACACCGACAGGTCGTAGTCGCCGGTGGTGGGGACGGAGACGGGGAAGGAGATCACCGTGGTCGAGCCGGTGCGCAGGCCGCCGACGTCCTTGGTGCCGGAGGTGGCGAACTTGTCGAGCCTGCTGGTGGTGCCCTCGGTGTTGATGTTGTAGCCGCTGCCGCTGAGCGTGGCGTTCTCGGCCTCGTACGTGCCCGTCCAGGTGCTGTCGGAGGCGGTGGTGCTGCCGGTGCCGCCCGGGGAGACGATCACCTCGTACGCGGACATCGCGTCGAGGGTGACGGGCACGGTGATCGAGCCGTCGGCGCCCACGGCGACATCGGCGTCGGAGAGCCGGGTCGGGGTGGCCGCCGCGCCGATGTAGCCGCTGTAGCGGTCCTGGAAGACGCTGACGTGCACGGTGCTGCCGAAGACCGCGGGGTCGATGTTCTTGATGACCGTGTTCGAGTCACCGCTGGTGCCGCCCCCGGCGAGGATGACGCGGGCCTGCTTCTTGGCCGTGTCCAGGCTCGCCAGGCCCTGGAGGGTGTACGCGGCGTCATTTTCGGCGCCGGTGACCTTGACGGTGTCGCCGCTCATGGAGGTGTACCAGTTGTACAGCCACCACTGGGCGTTGGGGGTGTTCTGGGCGGCGGCGGAGTCGCCGAGGTTGCCGTTGATGTTCCAGTACGGCAGGTTGCCGTCGATCTTCTTGTCCTCCATGGCCGAGATCCACTGGACCATCTGGCCGGGGTCGGTCAGGTGGTAGCGGAAGGCGTACTCGTTGAGGTTGATCGGCAGGTGCGAGCCGATCCCCACCGAGGTCTCGGCCGCGCGGTAGTTGTCGACGGTGCTGCGCACGTCCTCCGGGCTGCCCAGGGTGTGCCAGGTCACGACGTCCGGCAGGCAGTTGTTGGCCTTGCAGTAGGTGAGGAAGCCCTTGAGGGAGGACTCGGTGTAGCTGGAGGTGTTGGGGCCGGCCAGCCGCGCCTGGGGCCAGATGCCCTTGATGAAGTTGTAGGTCTGGCGCCACTCGGAGTTGAAGGCGGCCAGCGGCCCGGCCTGGGTACGCATGCCCTGGAACCACATACCGTCGGGTTCGTTGTAGGGGACGAGGACGATGCGGTCCTTGTAGGGGCTGGCCATCACCTGCTCGATCTGGGTCCTCATGGCTGCCTGGTAGGCGGCGTAGCTGGTGCGTTCGTAGCTGAACGTGCGGTACACGTCCGTCATGTAGATCATGACGTCCTTGCCACCGCTGTCCAGGAAGGGCTTGGCGATCTCCAGCGCGTCCGAGCCCGGGTGTTGCTGTCCGTCCTGGGCCTTCGTGTTGGCGGTCTGGAGGCCCATCCCCTCGATGAGGTTGTTGGTCGGTACGTCCGGGCCGTACAGGCCGTACAGCGCGCCGGAGGCGCCGTAGTGGAGGGCTCCGGTGGTGGTGCCCAGGTCGACGGTGAGGGTGGGGGTGGCGGCGGCGGCCGGTGTTGCCGTCACGGTGGTGACGCCGGCCATGACGGTCAGCGGAATCAGCGTTCTGGTGATGCCGTGGAGAAGACGTCTCGCGGTCGAGCGCCTTTGCCCGATTCTTGGCATGTGCTTACGTCCCTTCAGGGGTACGGCTGGTTGTTGCTGCGCCGGCCCCCGTGCCGGACGTGTGGGTGGGTTGTCGCTTCGCTGGTCAGGCGACGGTGGTGTCGGTCCCGGCGTCCGCGCGGCGCTGTTGGTGGTCGCGGGCGAGGAGGAGGTAGCTGCTGGCGGTCCAGGTGTAGGCGCGGTCGCGCAGGCCGGTCCCGGTGAGGGCGTCGAAGTTCTCGGCGAAACCGTAGGTCTCGCACAGGGCGCGGAAGCGGGCGCTGATCTCGTCCGCCAGACGCCGGTGGCCGGCGCGGCGCAGGCCGTCCTCGACGAGGACCGTGGCGGGGGCCCAGATCGGGCCTCGCCAGTAGCCGTCGGAGAGGTAGTGCGGCGAGGTGGGAAGTTCGGTGGCCAGGCCGTGCGGGGTCAGATGAGCCTCGATCCGGTCGGCCAGCACACCGCTGACGCTTTCTGGCAGGTGCTCGCCCAGCACGATGGGCATCAGGTCGAGCAGGCTGGAGCTGCTCCAGGTGTCGTCGCTGTCCACACCGCGGGCGACGAACCGTTCGCCGGTCCAGAGCTGGTCGAGCATCGCGGCCTGGGTCGCGTCAGCCGTACGCGTCCAGGTGTGGGCGTCGTCGGGCCGGTCCAGTTCGGCGGCCAGGTCGGCGAGTTCGTGCAGTTGGAGGATGAGGAAGGCGGCCAGATCGGCGGTGACGGCCACGCGTTGGGGGTCGAAGGTGGTGGCGTTGTCCCAGCCGCTGTCGTTGCCGTGCTGGTAGTGGGGCAGGCTCGCGCCAGGTGCGCGCCGTGCGGTGAGCCAGAAGTCCGTCCAGCGCGCGAGTCTGTCGTACGCCTCGGCCAGTTCCGTCCGGCCGGGAGGCTCGGGGAGCCGCCTGCGCAGGTGGCCCAGGGTCCAGCCGTGGATGGGCGGTTTGACGAAGTTGTGGAGGACCTCGGAGTGGGTGACGGAGTCGGGCAGGGCCCCTGCCTCGTCCTGGTGGTCGAACGGCAGGGAGAACTGGTCCCAGGCCAGGCGGGGTGATCCGGGGGCCAGGGCGAGGGCGTTGAAGCAGTGGTCCCAGCTCCACACCTTGTCCATCCAGTGCTTGGACATCAGTACGGCGGGCCGGGTGACCAGACCTGCCGGACGCACGGTCGCGGACCACACCACGTAAGCGGCGAGTTCGGCGGCCGGCGTGGCGGCGGAGCGCCACGGGGCGACCGTGTCGACGAACTCGGCGAACGACTGCCGTGCGGCCTCCATGACCTCGCCGAACGTCGACGACGAGCGGAAGGGCTGTCGCGCGCTGTCGAGTTCCTCGACCGCGACCTCCCACGAGCCGTCGGCCCCGGCGGTGACCGTCAGACCGCGCTCACCTGCGCCCAGGGTCTGTGCACCGGACACGTCGGCAAGCGTGCCGGACAGCACGGTGACCCGGTAGCGGCGCCCGGTCTCGTAGGAGGTGAACACATGCGCGTCGTCCACCGGGTCACGGTAGAAGTAGGTGCCGCTGAAGGGGGTCAGGGCCTTCACCGCCGCGGTGACGCGCAGGCCCACTCCCTCGCCGCGCACGCGGACGGTGTCCGGCGACTCGTAGGCGAGATCGATACGCCCGTCCGTGCCGGTCCAGCTGAGCAGGCTCGGCGTCGCCCGGACGGTGGTCTCGGCCCGCTCGCCCGTCGCCGCGTCGAGGGGGACGAGGCGCAGGACGGCGTGCATGCCGTTCTGGTGCGAGACGAGGTGGAGGTCCTCGGCGCGCGTCTTCTCCGCCAGCACGGGAGAGATGCCGAACCAGGATCCGTGCGTGCTGAAGGGGATGTCGTGAACGGAGAAGGCCGGGCCGGATGAGGCGGCGGTCATGAAGGCGGCACTCATTTCTTGAGTGGGGGTGGTCGGCGGTCTGCCGGGCGGCGCCACGGCACCCGCGGGCGCGCGAGCCGGGTGGTCCGGCGTCAGTCCTTGACTGCGCCGGCGGTCACGCCGGCGGCGACGTAGCGCTGGGCGAGGACGAGGATGACCGCGGCGGGCAGCGAGGCCACGACGGCGGTGGCCATGATGGCGTTCCACTCCTGGTTGTTGTTGCCGATGTACTGGTAGATGCCGAGGGTGATCGGCTCGTGGGCACCTCCGTTGACCAGGGTGCTGGCGAAGATGAAGTCGGACCAGGACCACAGGAAGGCGAACAACGAGACCGTGACGATCGAGTTGCGGCTCATCGGCAGGACGATAGACCAGAAGGTGCGCAGGGGACCGGCTCCGTCCGTCTTCGCGGCCTGGAGCAGTTCGCCGGGGATCCCGGACATGAACGCGGTGAAGATGAGTACGGCGAAGGGGACGGCCAGCGTGGAGTCGGCGACGATCAGGCCGGGCATCGACTGGAGCAGACCGAGCTGGAGGTAGATGGCGTAGAAGCCCATCGCCATGATGATGCCGGGGATCATCTGGGCCGCCAGCAGGACGAAGTTGAGGACTCCCCCGCCACGCGGGCGCAGTTTGGCCAGCGCGTATCCGGCGGGTGCGGCCAGCGCCACGGTCAGGGCCACGGTGCCCAGGCCGATGACGAGGCTGGTGCCGAGGTAGGGCAACTGCTGGTCGACGACGGCCCGGTAGCCCTCCAGCGTGGCGTGGGCGGGGAACAGGTCCGGCGGGCTCTTGCGCATGTCCTGGTCGCGGGTGAAGGACACGTTCAGCATCCAGTAGACCGGGAACAGCATGACCGCGGTCAGCAGGAGACCGATGACCGTCTTCCACCACGTACGGGGGCGCCGGTTCAGGACCGTCTGTGCACTCGTCATGACAGCGCCTGCTTTCGCTGGACTCGGACGTAGACCAGGCCGAAGACCAGGGCGGCGACGACGAGCAGGTTGCCGACGGCCGCGCCGGGGCCGAAGGCGGGCAGCAGGTTGCCGAAGCCGAGCTGGTAGGACCAGGTGGCGAAGGTCGTGGACGAGTCCGCCGGACCGCCCTTGGTCATGATCCAGATGATGTCGAAGACCTTGAGCGTGTAAACCAGGCCCAGCAGCAGGGTGATGGCGGACACCGGACGAAGGAGCGGGAAGGTGATGCTCCAGAAGCGTCGCCAGGGGCCCGCGCCGTCGAGGGAGGCGGCCTCGTACAGGCTGGTGGGGATGGACTGCAGGCCGCTGTAGAGCACGACGAGGTTGAAGGGGACGCCGATCCAGATGTTGGCGATGATCACCGAGGCCAGTGACCAGGACGGTGAGGTCAGCCAGTTCACCGGTCCGATACCGACCGCGTGCAGTACGGCGTTGACGATGCCGGAGTCGCTGTTCAGCATCCACGACCAGGTGGACGCCGACACGATCAGCGGCAGCAGCCACGGCACCAGGAACAAGGCGCGAAGGGTGGCCGAGAGCCGGAAGTGCTGGTGGAAGAAGACCGCGAGCGCCAGGCCGATCGCGTACTGGAAGACCAGGCACACGGTGGTGAACACCGCGGTGTGCAGGAGTGCGGGGGCGAAGGCCGGGTCGTCGAGGACGGTCCGGTAGTTCGCCAGGCCCGTGAACGGCGCGTCGCCCTGGACGAAGGAGCGCACGGTGTAGTTCCGCAGGCTCAGGTCGATGTTGCGGTAGAGCGGATAGGCGTAGAAGAGGACGAGGTAGAGGACGACCGGGGCGAGGAACGCCCAGGCGGCCCACTGTGGGGAGGTGGGACGGCGCCGGGCCGTGGCGCCGGCCGGGGGCGGAGCGGCGGCGTTCGCCGCTCCGTTCCGGTCGCGCACGGGCCGGCGGTCCGTCGACTGTGTGGTGTGCTTCATCGGCTGGCCGGAGTCCCGGTTACTTGACGGCGGACTGGGCGGCCGTCAGAGCGTCCTTGGGTGACTGGGACCCGCTGAGGGCGGACTGGACGGCCTTCCACATCTGCTCGGAGATCTTGGGGTACTTGGTGCCCAGGTCGTCACTGGTGCGTCCCTTGGCCGCCTTGACCGCGTCGACCCACGGCTTCAGCTCGGCGTTCGCCGCGACCTGCTTGTCCTGGACCTCGGTGGTGGGGGCGACGTACGACAGGGTCGTGTCGGTGGCGAGGAGGTTGTCGGTGCTGGTCAGGCAGGTCACGAGCTTCTGAGAGGTGGCGTAGCGGCCGGTTTCTCCCTGGACCGGGACGGTGACGAACTCGCCGCCGGTCGGGGCGGCCGCGTTGCCGCCGTCGGCGCCGGGGACGGGGATGACGCCGTAGTCGAAGCCGGCCTTCTGCGCGTTGGCGAGCTGCCAGGTGCCGTTCTCGGCGAACGCGTAGTCGCCGGTCGCGAACTCCTGCCAGCTGGTCGTCTGGGTGTTGTTGATCACCGAGTTGGGGGCGTAGCCCTTGTCCAGCCACTTCTTCCACAGCGACAGCGCGGACACCGCCTCGGTCGAGCCGATGTCGGTGAGCTGCGCTCCCGAGCCCCAGAACCACGGCAGGAACTGGAAGCTGCCCTCCTCGGTCCCGATCGCCGAGAACGTGATGCCCTTCTTCCCGGCCTTGTCGACCTTCGCCAGCGCCGCCGTCAGCGAGTCCCAGTCCTTCACCGACTCGATGTCCACGCCGGCCTTCTTGAGGACCTCCTTGTTGTAGTAGAGGGCCAGGGTGTTGGCGCCGACCGGAGTGCCGTACGTCTTACCGCCCGACTGGCCGGCCCCGAGCAGGTTGGCGTCGACGGCCGAGGTGTCGATCTTGTTGTCGTCGGTCGTGGTCAGCAGGCCGGCCTCGGCCAGGGTGGAGACGACCGGGTTGTCGACGATGAGGACGTCCGCGGAGTTGTCCTGCTGCGCCGCCAGCAGTGCCTTGTTCGTCAGGTCGCTGGTGTCGAACGCGGTCCGCTTGATCTTCACACCGGCCTTGCTGCCGCAGTCGTCCAGCAGCTTCGCCCACGCCGAGCCCTTGTTGAACTGCGGGTACGGGTCCCAGATCGTGTACGTACCGCCGCCCGCGGCCTTCGTGGAGGTGTCGCCCGAGCCGGAGGAGCACGCACTGGCGCCGGCGGTGACGGTGACGACGGTCAGAACTGCGGCGGTGAGACGCCGTCTGGCAGATCGGTTCATGGCGTGTTCCTCATGGTTATTGGCACAGGCGTGCCCTGGGATCGGCACAGGTGTGCCCTGGGACAGGTGATCGGTGGCTGCTGAACTCGCCGGACTCGGGGGGTGAACTGCCGGGCCGGCCGGTAGGGGATGCGGAGGCTGAAGGGGGAGGGTGCGGGAGGACGGTCAGGGGTGCGTGGAGGCAGCGGGGTCGGCTGGAGTGGTGCCGGTGGGTCCGGTGCTCGCTCGCAACGAGATCGGCGGCGCGAGCAGGTGATTCCGGGCCGGTGCGTCGGGGTGGTCGAGCCGCTCCACGAGCAGCTCGACGGCGAGGCGGCCCATCTGCTCCGCCGGTACGTCCGCCGCGGTGAGCTGCGGGGTCACCGTCTCCGCCCATCTGCTGGCCACCACTCCGGTGACGGAGAAGTCGCGCGGCACATGGCGGCCGGCCTGGACCAGCCCCCGGTAGAGGCCGCCGAGCGCGGCCTCGTTCAAGGTGACCAGGGCCGTGGTGGCGGGGTCGTCGTGCAGGATCCGTTCCAGGCAGGCGAGGCCCGAGGCGGCGTCGTCCTCGCAGCAGTACGTCCGGACGGTCAGCCCGCGTTCCGCCGCGGCCTTGGTGAACCCCTCGAGGCCCCGGTGGGCGGACTCGTACCCCGCCCGTAGGAGCTGCTCGGGCCGGTTGACGAAGGCCACCCGACGGTGGCCCAGGTCCGCCAGGTGGTGCACACAGGCCGCCGCCAGGGCCGTGTGGTCCAGGCCCACCCACCAGCTGCCCTCCGGGTGGGCGGTGCGGCCGATGGCGACGGAGGGGAAATTCACCGCGGTGAGGTGGTCGAGGCGGTCGTCCCGCAGTCGGATCTCCATCAGGATCGCGCCGTCGACCCGCCGCTCGCCCAGCAGCCGCTGGAACGAGCGGTCGCTGTCCACACCGCTCGGAGAAAGCAGTACGTCGTAGTCGTAGGCCGCGGCGGCCTCGGTGACGCTGCCGATGAAGTCCAGCTGCATGCCGGTGTAGTGGTTCCCGGCCGGGGGGAAGACCAGACCGATGGTGTTGGTCCGGCCGTTGGCCAGCGCCCGCGCACTGGCATTGGGCTGGTAACCCAGCTCGTCGATGACCCGCTGGACCTTCTGCCGGGTGTCCTCGGACACCGGTCGCTTCCCGCTCAGGGCATACGACACGGTGCTCCGCGAAACACCGGCCCGCTTGGCGATCTCGCCGATGTTCACGGGGACTCCTCACAGAGAGCAGTCGAATCGGTTCGATGATTCCTGAGAACAAGATCGGCCGGATACCGACCATCGAACCGGTTCGCGTGAAGTGAAGGTAAGAGCAACCAAGACGGGTGTCAACGCCCCGTGTGAAATTTTCCGTAACGGCCTGGAAACTTCGGTGTGCGGAGGCATGACTCCTGGCCAGCCTGGGCTTGCGCACACTTACCGGCAGGCCAGGAGCCGTAATCGGCGGTCGGCAGCACCCCTCCCCCGTCAGGGCGGCCGGCCGTACGCGGCTGAAAAGAATCGTGTCGGGGGTATTGCTGGCCGGTTTCCCCGGTGCTAGCTTCCCCGAACCGGTTCGACAAAGCGTCGACAGGCCAAGACCGCTATCGAGGCGCCACCCACGCCTCGGAGCGTCGCCGGGGCCCATACCCCCTATACATCCGCCGCCCGGAGCTCCCCCTCCAGGCGGCGGATGCCACCCAGTGACCGTCGCACTCGTACGTGGCGGCGGTGCCTCGCCGACTCGGCACACCCGCCGCCAGGGCACGCGGTCCTCTCCCCGAAGGCCGGCCGAGTGCGTCCGGCTACCCGGAGCCTGAGCGCCGGTGAACCGGGGCGACTCCTGTCGCGCGGCCCAATGTCGAACCGATTCGCCCCTGGCGGAACGTGGCCGGACCAGACCACCGCACGGACCGGCCCCGTCCCGTACGAAACGCATCGGATCCAGCATCCGAGATGCCACGGAATCCACGGAGACCTCAGTGAGACAACGACAGAGAACGACGGGAGCCGGCGTCATCACGGCCGCAGCCCTCGCCACCATGCTCGCCGTGCCCTCCGCGAGCCCGGCACAGGCGGCCGGTCCGGAACAGCTCGTCATCGACCTGGCCACCGACACCGGTGCCTTCCACGGCGGGGCGAGCGGCTCGCTGTACGGGATCTACGGCGACGGGGCGCCCAGCCGCAACCTCATCGAGGGCATGAACCTGCGCACGGTGTCCACCAAGGCGCAGGACGGTCCGCAGCACCCGGGTGCGGACGCCCTGGAGATCCTGCCCCCGTTCGTGGACTCCGGCGGCAAGGACGTCTACATCTACATGACCGACATCTACCGCGGGTTCCCGTACCAGTGGCCGGGCGCCAACGGCCCCGAGCGGCTCGCGGACTTCAAGGAGAAGATCAGGAAGCAGGTCGCCCAGGTCAGGACGACAGGCGACTACCAGGACCACGTCGTCTACGTCCCCTTCAACGAACCCGAGGGGAACATGTTCGGCTCGGGCGCGTGGAGCTACAACAACGTCTCCTGGCTGAACGATCCGCAGTACTTCTTCGAGGCGTGGAAGGAGACCTACCGCCTCATCAAGAGCCTGGACCCGGACGCGCGGATCGCGGGCCCGAACACCTCCCTCCTCTTCGACCAGGTCAAGGGCTTCCTGCAGTACGCCAAGGCCAACGACGTCGTCCCGGACGTGATGACCTGGCACGAGCTGTCCAGCCCCGCCGCGGTCCGCACCAGCGTCGCGAAGTACCGGCGGTGGGAGAAGGAGGTCGGTATCGACCCGCTGCCGATCAATGTCAACGAGTACGGCCACAACTACCACTTGTCCGTGCCCGGCCAGGTCGTCCAGTGGGTCTCCGCCATCGAGGAGTCGAAGATCGACGCCGACCTGGCGTACTGGAACATCGACGGCAACCTCAACGACTCGGCCGTCGACGCCAACAAGGGCAACGGCCAGTGGTGGCTGTTCAACGCCTACGGCCAGATGTCCGGACACACCGTCCAGGTGACCGCTCCCCATCCGAACCAGCAGTACACCCTCCAGGGCGTGGCCACGCTGGACGCCGACAAGAAGCAGTCCCGGGCGATCTTCGGCGGCAAGAGCGGCGACGCGGACATCGTCTTCGACAACATCGACCCGAAGCTGTTCGGGACGACGGTGCACGCCACCGTGCAGGAGATCCCGTGGACCGGGCAGGTCGGTGACTCGGCCCAGCCCCAGCGACTGGCGGACCAGGAGGTCACCGTCGGCGCGGACGGCACGGTGACCCTGCCGATGACCGGCATGAACGAGATGTCCGCCTACCAGGTCATCCTCTCCCCCGGCGGAAACGGCGGAGAGCCGGCCGAGCCCTCCGTCAGCTGGCGGAAGTCCTACGAGGCGGAGAACGCCACCTACACCGGCGGCGGCTACTCCAAGAACGGTCCCGAGGGCACACCCTCCAACGTCGGCAAGTTCGCGACAAGCGGCAACTACAACGTCGGCGGACTGCGCACCGGCTCCGACGGCGTGCTCGCCTTCGACGTGGACGTACCGCAGGACGGCGCCTACGACCTGAGCGTCTTCGCCAACTCCTACAACCTGGACGGCCGGGTTAAGGAACAGGGCCCCACCAACGTCTTCCTGCGCGTCGACGGCAAGGACCCGCAGGAGCTGCGCCTGACGCTCGGTTACAAGTGGGTGGTCTGGGGGCACACCGACACCACCGTGAAGCTGACCGCCGGCAAGCACAGGATCACGCTTTCCGCGAAGGACGCGGACCTGGGCGTCACCAAGGGCGACGCCATCATCGACAAGATCGACCTGGCCCTGCGCGACGAGCACGTCACCCAGCCGGCGATCTACGAGGCCGAGTACGCCACGCTCACCGGAACCCGGCCCGGCTACAGCTACCCCGAGGCCTCCGGGCCGGGCGCGGTGCCGCTGCCCGCGGACGCCTCCGCGACCTTCTGGGTCCACTCCCCCACCGACGGTGAGGCCACCGTCTCCCTCGACCACCTCGGCGGCGGCCGGGCAAGCCTGTCACTCAACGGCGAGGAACTCGACGTCCCCCGGATCGGAAACGGCAAGCCGCGCACGGAGACGGTCAAGATGTTCCTGTCCGCGGGCATCAACAAGATCACCGTCACCGGTACCTCCCGCGACCTGGTCCTCGACCGGCTGCGGGTGTCGCCCTCGCAGGGCACGCTGGTACCCACCGTCTACCAGGCGGAGGACGGCAGCGCCTCCGGGGCCGCCAAGGCCACCGAGGCGTACACCTTCGCCGCAGGCGGCAAGTCCGTCACCGACATCGGCAACGGGACCGCCAACGCCCTCACCATCGACGTGGTGGCCGCCAGATCCGGACGGCACGCGGTGACCATCCGCTACTCCAACGCCGAACAGCTCCCCGCCACCCACTACAACCCCGACCCGATCGCCCGCCACGCCGACATCTCGGTCAACAACGGCCCGGCCCACAGGGCCCTGTTCCCGACCACCTTCCACTTCAACAGCTTCCGGGACCTGACCGTCCCCCTCACCCTGAAGAAGGGCACGAACCGGATCACCTTCACGGCCGAGGAACTGCCCGACTTCGACGGCGACACCTACAACCAGCTCGACCAGCGATCCCCCTACGCCCCGGTGATCGACCAGATCGCCGTCACACCGCTGACGGAGAAGTAGCCGCCCGAACCTCCTTGGAACATCCGGGTGCCGGCCGGACGCCGTCCGACACCCGGATGTCCACGGGTCCCGTACCCCACGGTGGCAGTGGACGGCCTTGCCACACCCACACTCGGCGACCGCCCGCCCGACCCCCGAGCTCACCCACGACTCAAGGCAGTCGGCCCACGGTCATTCGACCCGCTGGTCGCCTCCTTACGACGCCCCGTCGGCGGATGGCAGGGGTGGCCATTCCCGCGGGCCAGCGCATTCTCCCCCTCAGCTTCAACGGCATGGACGGCAGCTCGGAGGCAGCAGCGGAGGGGCCTTGGCCCAAGGCCGGGTTCCGCCGTTGAGCGCGCCCGGCGAGCGCAAATCCTGGAGCGGCTATCAGACGTCCTACTGGGCGGTTCAGCTGTCCTCCGCCGGCCCCGTCAGCGAGCCACCGACGGCAGGCGGGCCGCTTCCGCCTTCGGGAACTACGCCGATGCAGTGGTCCCCTGATGCCAAACGGCGCTACTTCGACAGCCGCATCGCTCTGCGCGAAGCGGTGGACGCCCTTGCCCCTCGAGCCGCCGAAGATCCGGAGCGACACCTGGCCGAAGGGGTCCGGCTACACCGCGTACTCACCAATCCGCTCCGCTGTCTACTGGGAGCACCGTACCCATCTGTTCGCGGAGCAAGTGCGCTCCCTGTTCGATGACGGTGTGGGCCTGGCTCGCCGACTGGTCCAGCACCATCCGAGATACGGAGCCCCGGTACTGGCCCAGATTCTCACAGACCGATCGACCTTCCACACCGCCGCTCGCGAGTTCGGGCCCGCCCTCGATGACTTCCGCGAAGCCCTGAGCTACCTGGGAGAAGCCGGCTAGAGCGGCTTGGACCGTGAGCAAGGGCAGTCGCGCCGGGCCAGGGATGATCACCGGTTCCTATTCCGCAACGTCCAATAGCCGGAGTTGTGGACCTCCGCCGGCCTGACCACCCCGACCAAGCGCACAGCCGCCCCGCTCAGCCAGGCCGGGTACCGCTGCAGAAGCCCGACCGTCCCCGCCGCGCTGATTACTGCCCACCCGCCAACTTTCTCACCAACACCTGGGGCAGCACCCAGTCCGACCAGCCCAAGCCGACCACGGCCTCCGGCAGTCCTGTCACCGCCAGTCGCCAAGGCGCGTGAGAGGAAGGCCGTAGAGACGGATCTCCAGGTCGCTTGTCCTGCCCAGCAGGGTGAAACCGGGTGCTCCACAGTTTCATCAGATGGTGTGGAGCACCCGCCATTTGGCCGTCTCGCCGATCTTCCCCGCCGATGCTCGAAGGGCGCCCGTCGCCATCCGGAAAGCGTTGTCCGTGACCTTGGCATGCCCGGTCGCACGCACAATCCGAACAACAGAGACGAGTCATCGTGCATTTGACTCCGCATGAGCAGGAGCGCTTGCTGATCCACGTGGCGGCCGACGTGGCAGGAAAGCGTCGCGACCGGGGGCTGCGTTTGAACTACCCCGAGGCGATGGCCCTGCTGACCGTTCACGTCTTCGAGGCGGCGCGCGACGGCAAGACGGTCAGCGACATCATGGACTCGGGCCGACGGGTGCTCACACGTGACGACATGATGGACGGCGTCCCGGAGATGATCAAGAACGTCCAGGTGGAGGCGACCTTCCCGGACGGCACCAAGCTGGTCACGATCCATGACCCCATCCCGGAGGCCACGGAGGAACCCGAGGTCTACCCGGGCAAGATCGAGCACCCCCAGCCGCCCCGCAAGCCAGGCTCCCCGGTCGACTGCGACGACAGCGGCAACTCGTCCGTCAGCTGCGACGAGGACGACGACACAGTCTCCCGGTACGACGCGATCTGCTTCAACGTGCACCTCGACGGGGAGACGCAGGGCGTCAACCTGCAGACGGACGCCACCACCTTGCCGGGGCCGGGCAGGACGAAGATCAAGGTGAAGAACGAGTCGGACCGTCCTATTCAGGTCGGCTCCCACTATCACTTCGCCGAGGTCAACCCGGGGCTGAAGGTCGTCAGCGTCGAGGTCCCCGCCGGGCAGACAGTCCCCCAAGACCGCAGCCTCTGGAACTGCGACGCGGCGAGGGGCCGGCGGCTCAACATCGCCGCGGGCACGTCCGTACGTTTCGAACCGGGCGACGAGTGCTGCGTGGAACTGGTGCAGATCCAGGGTGATGTCACGGCCGGCGGCAGCAACACCAGCGACCTCACCAAGATCCAGGGGCTGCGCGAAGGGATCATCCGATGAGTAATCCGCAGGGACAAGGCCGTGGCCAGGCGCCGAAGCCTGGCAAGGGCCGACCGAAGCCGAGCAATGAGCTGACGCGGGCGGATTACACCGCGCTGTACGGGCCGACCACGCGGGACAGGGTCCGGCTCGCCGACACCGACCTCACGTTGGAGATCGAGGCCGACTGGAGCGGCGGCCCTTCGTACAGCGGCAATGAGATGATCTTCGGTGGCGGCAAGGTGATCCGCGAGTCGATGGGGATGTCGCACCTCGCCAGGGACGGGCGGAACAGCAAAGGCGACGCCACGGCCCACAGGCCCGTGGACACCGTCATCACAGGCGCGCTGATCCTCGACTGGTGGGGCGTGGTCAAGGCCGACATCGGCATCCGTGACGGCAGGATCGCCGCCATCGGCAAGGCGTACAACCCCGAGACGATGGATCCGATTCCGAGCCACAGGTTCGAGATGCCGAACCGTACGACTGTCGGCAACGCGGTGCCGGTTCCGGTGACGCCGGAGAGTTTCGTGGTCGGGCCGAGCACCGAGGTCATCTCCGGCAACGGGCGGATCCTCACCGCCGGTGGCGTGGACACCCACGTTCACTTCATCTGCCCCGAGGAGATCCACGAGGCCCTGGCCTCGGGCGTGACCACCCTCATCGGCGGCGGGACGGGACCGGCCGAGGGCAGTACGGCCACCACCGTGACACCGGGCGCGTGGCACATCAGGCGGCTCTTCGAGGCGCTGGATGAGTTCCCCGTCAACATCGGCCTGCTCGGCAAGGGCAGCACGATGAACAAGCACGAACTCAACGCACAGGTGGACGCCGGTGCCTGCGGCTTCAAGGTCCACGAGGACTGGGGCGCCACGCCCGCAGTGATCGACCGGGCCCTGGACGTCTGCGAAGAGCGCGGCGTCCAGCTCGCGCTGCACGCCGACTCACTGAACGAGTCGGGGTTCCTGGAGAGCACGCGGGCAGCCTTCACAGGCGACGCCAGGGACACAGATGGGAAGTTCACGGCGAAGAAGGCGCGCTCCATCCACATCTTTCATGTCGAGGGTGCCGGCGGCGGTCACGCGCCCGACATGATCGAGCTGGTCAAGGACCCGAACGTCCTGCCGGCCTCGACCAACCCGACGCGTCCGCTGACGATCAACACCGTCAAGGAGCACGTCGACATGATGATCGTGTGCCATCACC
The DNA here is from genome assembly GCF_041435215.1 of Streptomyces sp. NBC_01314. Classification (NCBI taxonomy): domain Bacteria; kingdom Bacillati; phylum Actinomycetota; class Actinomycetes; order Kitasatosporales; family Streptomycetaceae; genus Streptomyces; species Streptomyces sp. NBC_01314. The sequence goes on from NZ_CP108394.1 coordinate 1,641,650, forward strand.
TCAACCCGGAGATTCCGGCAGACATGGCCTTCGCCGACTCCCGGATCCGGCCGTCCACCATGGCCGCGGAGGACCTCCTCCACGACATGGGCGCCATCTCGATGATGTCCTCCGACGCCCAGGCGATGGGCCGCATCGGCGAAATGGTCATGCGTACCTGGCAGACCGCGCACGTCATGAAGTGCCGCTACGGGGCGCTGAAGGAGGACCTCGAAGCCGCGAAGGTCCGCACGATCACCGACGACACGGACCACTCCTTCAACGACCAGCAGCTGCAGCCGAACGACAACTTCCGCGCGCGCCGGTACGTTGCCAAGTACACGATCAACCCGGCGATCACCCACGGCATCGCCAAATACGTCGGTTCCGTGGAGACCGGGAAGCTCGCCGACCTGGTGCTGTGGGAGCCGAAGTTCTTCGGCGTCAAACCGCACATGCTCCTCAAGGGCGGCCAGCTCGCCTACGCGCAGGTCGGCGACGCCAACGCGTCGATCACAACGCCGCAGCCCTACCTGCCGCGCCCGGTCTGGGGCTCCACCAGCCGCTCCCCGGGGAAGAACTCGGTGAACTTCGTGGCCGACGAGCAGGTGGCGCTCCGGCTGAACGGCGGGACCGACTCGAACAACACGTACGACGGTCTCGGGCTCGGCAAGAAGTTCGAAGCGATCGAGAGCACCCGGAGCGTCGAGAAGAAGCACATGAAGCTGAACGACACGGTGCCTGACAGCCTCGAAGTCGACCACAACAGCTTCGAGGTCACCATCGGCGGCGCGACCACGAGCGACGCCCGCACCGAACTCAACGGTGCCACCGTGCCGCGCTCTTACGTCACCGAAGTCCCTCTGGCACAGCGGTACTTCCTCTTCTGAACGGCCACCTGCCCGGCCGCCGGCCCCGCCGCTGCGGCCGGGCCCCGGGCGGACTTGATGTGTCCGCCCGGGCCGCCGCATCACCATCCTGCGAAAGGCAGCCGCTCACCCATGAGCCGCGCAGCCCTGCTCCTCCTGGCCGACGGCCGCTTCCCCGCCGGCGGGCACGCCCACTCCGGCGGCGTCGAGGCCGCCGTCGCCCACCAAGCCGTCCACGACACCCCCGGCCTGGAGGCGTTCTGCCGCGGGCGTCTGCACACCACCGGCCTGACCACGGCAGGACTCGCCGCCGCAGCCGCCGGCGGATACGACCCGCTGCTGCTCGACGACGCCGCCGACGCACGCACCCCCGCCCCCGCACTGCGCGCCGTCGCCCGCAGGCTCGGCCGGCAGATGATGCGCGCGGCCCGCGCCACCTTCCCCTCCGACGCACTCGAACACCTGGCCGCTGCACGTCCCCAGGGCGCCCACCAACCCGTCGTCCTGGGCCTCGCCGCCCGCGCCGCCGGGCTCACCCCGCTGGACGCCGCCTACGCCGCCGCTTATGAGAACGTCGGCGGCCCGGCCACCGCGGCGGTGCGCCTGCTGAGCCTCGACCCGCTCGATGCCTCCGGGCTGCTGGCCCGCCTCGGCCCCGAGACCGACGACGTCGCCCAAGCCGCAGCCGACGCCGCAGCCCGCGCCATGACCGAGGGCCTCGACGCCCTGCCGTCGGCCTCCTCACCCCTGCTGGACATCACCGCAGAGCAGCACGCCGCCTGGACCGCCCGTCTCTTCGCCTCCTGACGACCAACAACCACACTTGAGTCTTTCGACGGAGTTGCCATGCACCTCGACCACTCTCTGCCTCACGAGCACACCCCCAGCGTCTCGGTGGCCCGACCCGACGGCAGCCGCCGTGCCCTGCGCGTCGGCCTGGGCGGCCCCGTCGGCTCGGGCAAGACCGCGACCGTCGCCGCGCTGTGCCGCACCCTGCGCGACCGCTGGTGCATCGCCGTTGTCACCAACGACATCTACACCCGCGAGGACGCCGAGTACCTGCGGCGCGAAGCCGTCCTGCCGCCCGAGCGCATCACCGCCGTCGAGACCGGCGCCTGCCCCCACACCGCGATCCGCGACGACATCTCCGCGAACCTGGAAGCCGTCGAGCAACTGGAAGCAACCCTCGACCCTCTCGACCTCGTACTCATCGAGTCGGGCGGCGACAACCTGACCGCCACCTTCTCCAAAGGCCTCGCCGACTTTCAGATCTTCGTCATCGACGTAGCCAGCGGCGACGACATCCCTCGCAAGGGCGGCCCCGGCATCACCACCGCCGATCTCCTCATCATCAACAAGACCGACCTCGCCCCGCACGTCGGCGCCGACCTTGACACCATGGCCGGCGACGCGAAACGACAGCGCGGCGACCTCCCCGTCATCTTCACCAGCCTCACCTGTGACAACGGCATCCGCGAAGTCGCCGACTGGGTCACCGGCCACCTCACCCAGTGGCGCGCCGGGGCAACCGTATGAGCCCCTCCCCCCAGCTCATCCCCGCTCGAACCACGTCCGGCCCCGGCCTTCCCCCATCTGGCACCCAGGAGCCCGCCGGACACCCCGACGGCGTACTTGCCACGGCCCGGATCCGCGCCGCGCACAACGGACGCGTCACCACCCTCCCGCAACTGCAGAGCGACGGCCCCTTCCACCTGCGGCGCCTGCGCACTCACGGTAACGCCACCACAGTGGGCATCATCGGCGCGATGAGCGCCCCGCTCGGTGGCGACCGGCTCACCCTCGACATCACCGCCGAGGACCGGGCCGAGCTGGAGATCACCACGGCCGCCGCCACACTCGCCCTGCGCGGCCCCACCACCGACGCGGCCACCTACGACGTACGCCTCACCATCGGAGAACACGCCCGTCTGCGCTGGTTACCACAGCCCCTGATCAGCGCCGCCGGCAGCAACCTGCACCAGACATACACCGTCGAACTCGCCGCCACCTCACACCTGGTGCTGCGAGAAGAACAGCTCCTGGGCCGGGCCGACGAGGAACCAGGCCACCTCGTCACCCGGATCCTGGTCCACCGCGCCGGACGCCCACTACTCGACCAGCACACGGCCTACGGGGCTCCAGAACCTGGCTGGGACGGCCCGGCCATCCTGAACGGACACCGCGCCGTCGGCCAACTCCTCATCGTGGATCCGCGCCTCGACGTCCGACGAGATGTCGTCCTGCTCGGCGAAGGCGCCGAGGACGGGTGCGCTGTCCTCGCACCATTGGCAGGCGGCCCGGCACTGCTCACCACCGCCGTCGCACCCACCGCTTCAAGACTGCGACAACTGCTCGACGAAGCGCACGCACACGCTGTCGCCCGCTAGAACCGGGCGGCCCACCGCGCCGACGGCCCATAGCGGAGGCGCTCACTGAGGTGTATCCGTGCAGCACCAGGTGCCCGACGCCACGACGGCGTACATGCTGCCTCGCTCCCCAAAATCATCCGTTCGGCGTAACTTGTCCGGAATCGGCGACGATGCTCGGCCGGCATCGGAAGGATTCCCGAAGGGTTCCTTTCCTGTGCCACCGATCTGGAGGTGTTCGTGACGAGCCGAGGCTTGATCATCGTGGATGTGCAGAAAGACTTCTGTGAGGGAGGCAGCGTGCCCGTCGCGGGAGGTGCGCGGATCGCCTCGACCATCGCGGACCTGGTCGAGCGCAGTGCGGGGCGTAACTATGAGTACGTCGTGGCTACCCGCGATCATCACATCGATCCGGGCAGCCACTTCTCCGAACACCCGGACTTCAAGGACAGCTTCCCCGTCCACTGCGTAGCCGGAGGCGAAGGCGGCGAGTTCCACCCCAACTTCGCCCCCGCCGTCACCAGCGGCAAGGTCGACGCCGTCTTCTTCAAAGGCGCGCACAGCGCCTCCAAGAGCGGCTTCGAAGGCGCCGACGAACAGGGCACCTCTCTGGCCGACTGGCTCCGTGAGCGCGGAGTGGAGGCCGTCGACGTGGTAGGTATCGCCACCGACCACTGCGTACGCGCGACCGCGCTGGACGCGGTGAAGGCCGGCTTCCGGGCACGCGTACGCCTGGACTACTCCGTCGGTGTCGCCCAGGACACCACGGCAGCCACCCTTGAGGACTTCCGCCAGGCCGGCGTCACCGTCTCCGGACGTGTCCCCGCATAAGCTGCTGACCACAGTCTCGAGCTGAGGAACGGGGCCGTCGACATCCTCACCCGCGTCCAGTCCTCCCGGGCCAGGACTACGTCCGCGAGTTTCAACACGGCCCTCGCCCCCTGGCGGCGCGAGCCGGCCGTCCGCGAGTTCATCCACCGCTTGTTTGACCTGTCGGGTTGAGAGCGGGCGGGCAGCCGGCAGGGGGCTTCGCTCAACTGGTCAGGGGCGGAGTGGGATGACGTTCTGAGAGTCGGCCGGATCCGGATTCGCGCCTTGCCCGGGTGTGTGAACGCCGGCTGCAAGGCCACCTGACCACCCGTAGCTCAGTGCGGTGCCGTGCGTGTTCCAGCGGCGGGACTGCGCAGCGAAGGAGGCCGCCAGGGGCCGCCGCGTCGCCTCGGCGACAGGGAGACCAGTGAAGTCGAATGTCCTGCGGTGCCCGGCCCGGTTGATAACCGTCACCACCAAGCTCTCCGGGGCCGGCGGCTCGACGCGGTGGCCGACCGGCGGCAGGACGGCTTCCGCCCCCGCCCGGTCATGCGGCCGCGACGAGGGGGTCGTTGTCCTGGATGGCGGCCGTCTCCCGGGCCAGCCGGGCGAAGACACCGTCCAGGTCCTCGACGTCCTTGTCCTCATCGGTGCTCTCGGCGACCGCGAGGATCGACTCCGGTCGCAGACGCGCGACGGGCGCGAGGTAGTGCCGTTTCGTCGTCTCCACGTCCGCGTGCCCAAGGAGGTCGATGGTGATCGGCTCCGGTGACTGTCCGTCTACGGAGCACAGGCGGGGCGGCCGGCCATCGCTTCGTGCGGGTGAAGGGCGCACGACCATCCGGGCGTCGACCGCGTGGCGTGCCGTTGGCCGTGGTCCGTGTGGTGTGCCCTGAGATCCTGTGCTGGCTCACCCGTGAAGGAGACACACGGCATGTTCGGACAGTCGCAGGCGTTCAGCGGCTTCGCGGTCGACGACCTCGGCGAGGCCCGCAGGTTCTACGGTGAGACTCTCGGTCTCCAGGTCGAGGAGACCGGGGAGGGGGACATGAGGATGCTGACCCTCACACTCGGCAGCGGCGCGCGTGTCTTCGTCTATCCGAAGGAGACGCACACCCCCGCGACGTTCACGCTTCTCAACTTCCCCGTGGACGACATCGAGGCCGCCGTCAGTGAACTGGAGCGGCGCGGCGTGAACGTTGAGCGCTACAGCGAATTCGACCACGACGAGAAGGGCATCGTCCGTGTCGGTGGCGGCGGTCCTGCGGCGATCGCGTGGTTCACCGACCCGGCCGGGAACGTTCTCTCCGTGCTCCAGGAGAATTGACGACCGGGGCCGGTTGGTGTGAGTGGCCTTCTGGGCTCGGCGGGCCCGCGTGCTGTGTGGAGCACGCGTGCCCGCCATAGAGGCGCTGCGGGAGCTCTGGGGAACCAGTGTCCCTGCCCCTCGCCCGGACATCGGGTTCAGACCAGGTCGAACCGATCGAGGGTCATCACCTTGTCCCACGCGGCCACGAAGTCACGCACGAACTTGTGTCCCGCGTCCTGGGACGCGTAGACCTCCGAGACGGCTCGGAGCTGAGAGTGTGATCCGAAGATGAGGTCGACCGCGGTGGCGGTCCACTTGAACTCGCCCGTGGCGCGATCCCGGCCTTCGAACACGTTCTCGTCCGAAGTCGACGCCTTCCACTCCGTGCCCATGTCGAGCAGGTTGACGAAGAAGTCGTTGGTCAGTGTCTCCGGCCGGTGAGTGAAGACGCCGTGCGAGGATCGCTTGTATCCGGTTTTCAGGATCCGCATGCCGCCGATCAGTGCCGTCATCTCGGGGGCGGTCAGCGTCAACAGGTTGGCGCGGTCCAGCAGGAGGGTCTCCGGCGACAGCTTCTCTCCCGCGCGGACGTAGTTCCGGAATCCGTCGGCCCTGGGTTCCAGCACGGCGAAGGACTCCACGTCGGTCTGTTCCTGCGAGGCGTCCGTGCGTCCCGGCGCGAACGGGACCGTGATGTCGTAACCGGCGTTCTTCGCGGCCTGCTCGACGGCCGCGCACCCGCCCAGGACGATGAGGTCGGCGAGCGAGACCCTCGTGCCGCCGGCATGTGAGCGGTTGAAGTCCTGCTGGATCTGCTCCAGCTTCCGCAGCACCTCGGCCACCTCGGGCAGGTGGTTGACCTCCCAGTCCCGTTGCGGCGCGAGGCGAATCCGTGCCCCGTTGGCCCCGCCCCGCTTGTCGGTGCCGCGGAAGCTCGCCGCCGACGCCCAAGCGGTGGTGACCAGCTGGGAGATGGACAGCCCCGAGTCTACGATCCTGCTCTTGAGAGCGGCGACGTCCTCGGCCACGACGAGTTCGTGATCGACCTCGGGGACGGGGTCCTGCCACAGTTGCGGCTCGGGAACCCACTGGCCGAGGTAGCGCGTGACGGGTCCCATGTCGCGGTGCAACAGCTTGTACCACGCCTTGGCGAAGCCTTCCGCGAGGTTGTCCGGGTTCTCGTGGAAGCTCTTCGAGATCGGGCCGTAGACCGGATCCAGCTTCAGCGCGAGGTCCGTCGTCAGCATCATCGGAGCGTGCCTCCTCGACGGATCATGAGCATCGGGCACCGTGCCCTTGGCCGAAGGATCCGTGGGAGTCCACTGCTTGGCACCGGCGGGGCTCGTCGTCAGCTCCCACTCGTACCTGAACAGGTTGTCCAGGTACCCGTTGTCCCACCGGGTCGGCTCGGAGGTCCATGCGCCCTCGAGCCCACTGGTGAGCGCGTCGGTGCCCTTGCCGCCGCCGTACGTGTTCCACCAGCCGAGACCCTGTTGCTCGACGGGTGCGGCCTCGGGTTCCGGGCCGATGTACGTGGGATCGACCGCACCATGACACTTGCCGAAGGTGTGGCCGCCGACGATGAGCGCGACCGTCTCCTCGTCGTTCATCGCCATGCGCGCGAATGTCTCGCGAATGTCCCGGGCGGCGGCCATCGGATCCGGGTTTCCGTTGGGCCCCTCCGGATTGACGTAGATCAGTCCCATCTGCACGGCACCGAAGGGGCCGGCGAGTTCCCTGTCGCCGCTGTAGCGCTCATCTCCGAGCCAGATGTCCTCGGGCCCCCAGAAGATCTCCTCGGGTTCCCAGATGTCCTCTCGCCCGAATCCGAACCCGAACGTCTTGAATCCCATCGATTCCATGGCACAGTTACCGGCGAAAACCAGAAGGTCGGCCCAGGAGATTTTCTGTCCGTACTTCTGCTTGACCGGCCACAGCAAACGGCGCGCCTTGTCGAGGCTCGCGTTGTCCGGCCAACTGTTCAGGGGGGCGAAGCGCTGAGCGCCGCTGCCGCCACCGCCCCGGCCGTCGGCGATACGGTACGTGCCCGCGGCGTGCCAACTCATCCGGATGAAGAGCGGCCCGTAGTGGCCGTAGTCGGCAGGCCACCATTCCTGTGACGTCGTCATCACGTCGAAGACGTCCTGCTTCAGTGCGTCGAGGTCGAGGGTCGCGAACTCTCTCGCGTAGTCGAAGTCCTCGTCCATCGGATTGGAGCGGGACGAGTGTTGGTGGAGAATTTGAAGGTCCAGCTGATTCGGCCACCAGTCCCGGTTCGTCCTGGGCCGAGTCGGCGTGGGGGTCGGAGAGGCGATTGCCGGGTTCTCGCTTTCGCTACCGGACACGTCTTCCTTCTTTCTGATCGGTGATTCCACGCACCATGCCGATGAATGTGATGTCGGCGTCCGTATGGTCGCGCACCGCAGACGGCACCGCTACGAAACACGCAGAGCACCCCCGCATGACAAACGTGCGAGCAAAGGCTTCTTTTCTGCTTGGAAGTCAATATCCGAGCGACGGGGCGTTCGTGATGGTGCTGCCCTGCTCACGGCACATGTTCGTGCGGCCGGTCCTGCACCTGGACCAGCACGCGTGGACCGAGGCGCACGTCGCGGCCTTCCGTTACTTCGACGGCGTCCCGCGCCGGCTGGTGCCGGACAACTTGAAGACCGGCGTCGACAAGCCCGGCCTTTACGACCCGACAATCAATGTCCGTGACTCGTTCTGGCACGGGCGGGAGTTCACCTCGATCGAGCACATGCGGTCATCAGATCTGCACCCAAGTGAGACAACTCGGGCTACTGGCACCCACAGGGTCACCGGCGTTCGACGCGCTGACCACCAGATCCGGGTCCGGCGGTCCGGCGGTCCGGCGGTCCGGCCGGACGGTGCCGAAGGCGCCGCGGCTACCGCCTTCACATGAGGAACGGGCGCGTCTTGCCAGGAGTCCGGCCGAAACGGCTCCGAAAGACCCGGGTGAAGTGAGCCTGGCTGGCGAAGCCCCAGCGATGGGCGACATCGGCGATCGTCAGATGGCGTGAGCCGGGATCGGCGAGCGCCTGCCGGGCCTTGTCCAGCCGCTGTTCGAGAATGTGGCGGGAGGGGCTCACCCCGGTCGGCTGGAAGATACGGCTGAGGTGCCGGGCCGACACTCCGATCGCCTCGGCCACCCGCCCTGCGCTCAGCCCGGGGTCGGCCAGGTGCCGGTCTATGAAGTCCTTGGCCACGGCCAGCTGGGAGAGTGCGGCAGGCGGCGCGGAACCACCATCCAGCCTGGGTGCGGCCAGCGTACGGACGAGGTCCAGCACAGTGTCCTGGGTGCTGATCGAGTCATCGCTCTCCGGCCCCGTGGCCCAGCCGGCCAGTACCGCCTGCAGCGCGGAAGCGAGCGCACCCTCGACCGCCGACCCCCTGCCGAGCAGCATCGGCGCCGACACGTCGCCGGAGGCGCACCGCGTGGCGAACACCTCGCGGGGGATGTCCACCAACAGCTGGCGCATCGGGGTGGGAAACCCGAACAGGTACGACCGGCGCGTGTCATAGAGGATCAGGTCGCCCGTCTGCAGGGTGTGGCAGCCGCCCTCGTGGAAGAACACCCCGCGGCCCGCTGTCAGCAACGAGACGAAGACGGAGTCCTTCGGCAGCGCCTGACACGTCCGCGGAGTCCGCTCGATGACGTGTTCGTTGCCGGAGATCTCGGCCAGTCGCAGATCACCCAGCTCGATGTTCGTCTCCGTGGCCAGCAGACCCTGCTCCGAGTAGGAAGAGCAGGTCAAGCCCACCAGCGCCCGTCGGTTGTGTTCCTCCCAGAAGTCGATACGATCCGCCGGATCGACCGACTGCGTGGACACACGGGAGACGATGGGTACGGTCACCTGAGTCTCCTTTCCGACCCCTACATCCGACAACGGTGTGGTCGGGGGCCGGTATACCGGGGCGACAACAACTCGCTGCCGCGCCGGGGTGAGTACAGCCACCGGCAGGAGAGTGAGCGAACTGAGCCGTGACGCCTGCTCTGACGTGAGGGCCGTCGGCGGCGCCTGCCTCTCCCGCCGGCCTTGAGCGTACTCCGGTGCCGCACCCGCGTCATGGGCCGCAGCCAGAGGCCCGGCCCTCGGACCAGTGCGGCCGGGTGAAAGCGGTCCAGAGAGGGCGCGCCGTACTCCGGCGTACCGGACGGTTCAGACGGCCAGGTAGCCGCCGTCGACCGGGAGGACCGCGCCGTTGACGTAGGAGGCGGCGGGCGAGCACAGGAAGGCGATCACTGACGCGATCTCCTGCGGCCGGCCGAACCGTCCGAGCGGGACTCTCGCGAGCACTGCCTGCGCGGCGTCAGGGTCGTCGAGCAGACCGCGGGCAAGCGGAGTGGTGACGAAGCCCGGTGCCACCGCGTTCACACGGATGCCGTCCGCGGCGTACTCGGCAGCCAGGGACCGGGTCAGCTGGGAGACGCCGCCCTTGCTGGCGCTGTAGGCCGGCCTGTCTCGGCTGCCGAAGAAACCGAACATCGACGAGACGGTGACGATGCTGCCGCCCTGGCTGGCGAGCAGCGGGCGTGCCGCCTGGCACGCGACCATGGCCGAGGTGAGGTTGACCTCCAGCACCTGGTCCCACCATCCGAGGTCGTATTCGTCGCGGTCCCGGCTGAGCCCGGCGCAGGCGACGAGGTGGTCGATACGGTCGTAGGCCGCGATCCGGCCGACGAGGCCGTCCCGGTCCGTGACGTCCTGCTCCACGATGTCGACTCGCTTGTGGCGAGGCAGTTCGTCGACGTCGGCCGGCGGCAGCCCGAGGGCGTGCACCTCGGCTCCGAGTTCGGCGAGCAGGTCGGCGGTGGCCGCGCCGATGCCGGAGGTGCCTCCGGTCACCAGGACGCACTGGCCGGCGAAGAGGTCGGGGACGAGTCCGGTGGTCATCTTTGTCTTTCCGTTCGGTCGGCGGGTGGGTGGGTGGGGGGCTGGTGCCCCGGTACGGTGTGCCGCTGGGTCGACGAGGACGACCCGCCCCTCCGCGTCGGGTCGCGGCCAGGCAGGTGCGCAGGGCGATCTCGGATCCGACCACCTCGAACGAGGCATCGACGCCCACGGCATATCCGGTCGGTCACTGCGACTGCTCCTTGAGTCGGTGCGAGTCGGTGCGAGTCGCTTCGCGTCCGAGGGGGGCGTTCAGCGGGCGGCGGACACGTCGTCCAGGTCGGCCACGGTGGCCTCCACTCGTACGGCCGCCTGCTGCATGTCGTGCAGTTCGCCGGGCGTGAGGTCCCACTCGACAACCCGGCGTACCCCGTCGCGGCCCAGCTCCACGGGCACACCGAGACTCGCCCCGTGCACTCCGTACTCACCGTCCAGGACGACCGACGCGGGCAGGACGGTCCCGCTGTCGGTCGCGATGGCTTCGATCAGCCGCGCGGTGCCCAGTCCAGTGGTCCAGGTGGAGGTACGGCCCGAGTCGAGCGCCACATGCCGGGCGTACCAGTTGTCGGCGTACTCCTCGGCCGCTGCCCGCTGTTCGGTGGTGAGGACGACGGGCTCGCCGCCGACGGTGATCCGGCTGTAGAGCGGGACCTGGCCCTCGCCGTGCTCGCCGATCATCCAGGCGTCGACGTTCCTGGGGTGGATGCCCAGGGCATACGCGATACCGGTGCGCAGGCGCAGGCTGTCGTTGAGCGTGTAGCCGATCAGCCGGTGCCGAGGCAGCCAGCCCTGCCGGTGCACCCAGGTCATGAGCGCGTCCACGGGATTGGTCAGCATCAGTACGACACCGCCGAAGCCGGAATCCTTCAAGGGCCGCAAGCACTGACCGACGATCGCCGCGTTGTCGGCGAGAAAGACCGACCGCGAGGAGTTCAGCCGCAGCGGTACGGCGGCGCTGAGCACGACGACGTCCGCGTCGAGCGTGTCCTCGGGCGTGCCGCCGCGAACGGTGTCGGGCGTCGCGCCGAGCGCGAGCGCGTTCTCCTGGTCCATCACATGGCTGGTGATCATGTTGGGCCTGGTGTCGACCAGGACGATCTCGTACGTGCCCGGCGCGGACAGCAGGTTGAACGCGGCGGACGAGCCGATGCCGCCCGCGCCCCCGATGATGACGACCTTCATCATGTATCTGTCTCCTACGAACGGAATTCGGGATCGGCCTCGACGGCCACTTCGAGCACCAGCGGCTTCTGCCGCCCGGCGAGGTCCGGCAGCACCTTGTCGAGTACGGACAGCAGGGCGGCGTGGCTGTCGACCCGCTCGGCCGGGCAGCCCAGCCCGCGCGCCAGTCCCGACACGCTCAACTCGCCGAACGCCGGCCAGGCGGGGGCGGCCGAGCCCGCGCGTTCCGAGAGGCGGTCCATGATCGCGTATCGGCCGTTGGCCAGAATGACGAACAGCACGCCGGTGCCGTAGTGCGCGGCACTCCACAGCGCCTGGACCGAGTACAGCGACGACCCGTCGCCGATGACGGCCACCACCGGCCGCCCGGGATCCGCCATCCGTACGCCGATCGCGGCCGGCATCGCGAAGCCGAGGCCCCCCATGGCGGCGCTGAGAAAGCCGAACGGGGCGCGGGCGGGCAGCAGCGCGTGCAGGTCAGGCCGGCTGGACGGGGTCTCCTCCACGACCACCGCGTCCGGGGCGAGCCGGTCGGCCAGGGCCGCCAGCACGTGCGCCGCGCGCAGCGGCTCGCCGTCGGCGGGCGGGGCAGGCGGTGCCAGGCTCCTCATGGGCGGCCGGGGCGTGCCCGTGGCGGCGGGAAGCGCGACGGTCAGACGCCGCACGGTGTCAGCCGGGTCGGCCAGCACCGCCAGCTCCACCGGGCTGCGGTGGGCCTCCTCCGGGTCGTCGGTGATCACGGCGAGCCGGGTACCGGGTGCCACGAAGGTGCCCTGCTCGTACGGATACTGCCGGAACACCGGTGCCCCCACGGCCAGTACGGCGTCGTGCCCGGCCAGCGCCGCCCGCAGCCCCGACCGGGCCGAGGGCAGGTGCCCGGCGAAGAGCCGGTGATCCTGCGGGAAGCCTGCCCGGGCCCCGAACGACTCCTGCCACACCGGGCAGTCCAGCCGTTCCGCCAGCGCCGTCAGGCTCCCCCACCCCTCCGGCGAGTCGTTCCCGGCGCCCGCCACCAGGCACGGTGCGGTGGCCCCGCGCAGCATCTCCGCGAGTGCGTCGACCGCCGGGCCGTCGGCGCTGCGGGTCCCGTGCAGTGCCGCCGGTGCGGCCAGGACCGCGTCCGGGTCCGCCTCGGCATGCCAGTCGTCCATCGGTACGACCACCACCGCCGGGCCCCGGCCGTTCCGCGCCTCGTGCCACGCCCGGGCGATGGCACCCGGCACGTCCTGCGCCCGCGCCGGGGTGTGCTGCCACACCGGGTACTCCCCGGCCAGCCCGTCCAACCGCCCGGCCAGGAACGGCTCATGGGCGAGGTGCCGCCGGTCCTGCTGGCCGACGATCACCACCAGCGGCGCCCGGTTCGCCCGCGCGGTCGCCAGCGCGCTCACGGCGTTGCCGTACCCGGCGGTCGTGTGCAGCAGCACCAGCGCCGGCCGACCGCTCTTCAGCGCGTATCCGGTGGCCATACCAACCACCGAACCCTCGTGCAGTGCGAGGACGAACTCGATATCGGCCGGCAGGTCGGCGAGGAAGCCGACCTCTGTCGAACCCGGATTGCTGAACAGCGTTGTGAGTCCGTACTGGCGCAGGACCTCAAAGGTCGAGTCCTTGATCGTCCGGGCCGTTCCGGCTGTTGCCACGCGGTCCCCCTTTCGGACTTCGGAACGCGACGCTAGGCGCGGCCCCCGTCGTCGGACCACAGGCGAGTTCGCTATGCGAGATCCCCGCGAACGCCTCGCCTTCCCCTCAACAACGGGCTCCGCTCAACAATGGGCTCCGCCTCGGACCGCGGCGTGGTGCGTTCGCGGGGCTGCCCCCTGAACCCGGCACGGGCGTGTGCCCCGGCAAGGCGGAGGGTGCACCTCCCGGCCCGAAGGGTGGGGGAGAGCCCGGCACAGCCGTCCTGAGCGGGCGAAGCGCCCGCGAGGGGCGAGAGCGGCGGTAGGGGAAAGGGTCAGCCGACGCCCGGCAGGACCGCCCCCGTGGACAGAGCCGTGTGCAGACGCCCGGTGATCACCCGAGCGGTGTCGAGGACGGCCTCGATCTCGGCGTGACCTGGGCGTTCGACGGTGTACACGATGGAGACGGATGCGACGGCGTTGCCGGAGGGTGAGACGACAGGGGCGGCGAGGGAGCCGAGGCCGAGGACGACCTCGCTGCGGCTGGTGGCGTAGCCGGCGGCGCGGGCCCGGGTGATCTCGGGGCGTTCGTCGGCGCGCGGGGGTTCGGCGGCGAGCATGGCGATGCCGGGAGAGCCGAGGGTGAGGGGGTGCCGGTCACCTGGGGTGTAGACGGAGCGGGAGCGGGCGCTCTCCACCTCGACGGAGACGAGAGTGACCGCCTCGTCACCGTCGCGGACGACGAAGAACGCGGTCAGCCCGACGCGGGCGGCGAGCTTGGCGATCTCGGGTTTGGCGATCCGCTGGAGTACGGGGAGCGTGCGGCGGCCCAGTGACTGGGCGCGCGTGCCGAGCACGTATCCCTGCGGGGTGTGCGCGATCAGGCGGTGGTCCTGGAGAGTGCGCAGCAGGCGGTAGATGATCGACCGGTGCAGCCCCATCCGCTGACTCAGCTCGGCCAGCGCCAGCGGCTCGTGCGACAGCGCGATCAGCTCAAGCAGCCGCAGCCCCCGGTCCAGGGTCTGAACGGAGGGCTTGGGGGCATCCGGCTCGCCCGGTTCGCTGCCGCTTCCTCGCGCTTCGCCCATACCGGCACCTTACGCGCCTTCCGAACCCTCCAGCTAGGAGAAGGTTGCCTCGGTCTCCCGGCACGACCGCTCGGCGTGGCTCGCGATGGTGGACCAGGTAGGTCGCGTCGGGGCGCGCGTGGTGACCGGCCGGGTCGTACGCGTTCTTCGCGATGACGATCGCGTCGAGGTCGATGCCGGCGTGGACCAGCCCCTCCTCGCCCTCGTCCAGCTCCTTGGTGATCATGCGGCTGTCCGGTCGGTGGATCCGGGAACAGCCGCCGCCGGCGGACAGCAGGCGGCGTTGCTCGTCCGTGGTGGCGAACAGGTCGATGCCGGCCGGGCTGATCACCTGGGTCGCCATGAGGACGAAGGAGCCGCCTTCGATGGCGTAGACCTGGGTGGCGGCGGTGTTGGCCTCGGCGCTGAGCTGGTGGGCGAAGTCGCGGCGAGGCCGAAGCAGGGCCGGGAGGCGATGTGGAGTTCCTCGCCCTGCGCGTACGGGGCGTACTCGCTGAGCGGCTGGACGTGCTCGGCGCGGTGGAGAGCGCCGAGCCGCCCCAGGGGGAGTCGACGACCTTGAGGTCGCTGCCGTCACCTCGCCGAAGAGGGCGCGCTCGACGTGGGTGGGCTTGAGCTTGCGGCGGTGCAGGAGCACGCTGCCGTCGGAGGCGATCACCGTCCGGCTGATGTGGAGGCTGCCGTACGACTTCTCGCTGTAGCCGAGGGCGACGGTGATGCCATGACTGCGGGCGGCCCGGCGGATGGCGGTCGGCTCGGGGCCGTCCACCGTCAGGGCGTTGGCATGGCAGCGGCCGACGAAGGGGACCTGGCCGGCCACCGGTCCCAGCCACAGGAAGTGCGGGGAGCCCGGGATCCACACCTCCGGGAAGGCGATGATCGCGGCGCCGCCCCGGGCCGCCTCGGCGATGAGGTCGACGGTCTTCGCCACACCCCAGCGGCGTCGAGCCACACGGGCTCGGCCTGGACGGCGGCGGCTCTGAACCTCCTGACGGCGTCGGTCATGTCCGTGTCCGGTCTCCTTCTGCTTCTGCTTCTGCTCTCAGGAGCTGTTCCAGCAGCATGCCGAGGCCCAGCAGCTTCCGGTCGGTACCCCAGGCCCCGTCGAGGGCCAGGCCGACCGGCAGTGCCTGGTCCGGAACGGGGGCGCCTCCCAGCGGTGGCCGGGGAAGGGCCGGCACGGTGATGCCGGGCAGGCCGGCGATGCTGCCCGGTCCCGTATTGCGGATGTATGTCTGGAATGTCGGCCTGAGGCTGCCGCCGATCCGAACCCGGACGGTCTCTTCGCCGATCAGCCCGGCGGGCAGCGGTGTGGTGGGGAACAGCAGCGCGTCGGCGCCCGACGTCCGGAAGATCCGCCGGTAGCCCTCGACCAACACCCGTTCGCGGACCCGCAGCGCGGCCTCGTACTCCACCGGAGTGACTGCCCTCGGGGCTCCGTCGAGGACGACCTCGGCCAGGACGGTGCGGACGTCCGGGTCGGTGATCAGGGACAGACAGTCGGCGAGGTCGCGTCCGGTGGCCTTCCGTAGATACCCCGGCAGCTGCCGGGCGGCCTCGTACAGGGTGATGGGGAATCCAGCCAGCTCTTCGGCTGTCTCGACGTCCGCGAGCCGTACGGGAACCAGCCGGACCCCGGCGCGGCGCAGCACGTCCAGGCTGTGCCCCCAGACGGCGGCGGTGTGCGCATGCAGCGGCTCCGTGAAGTGGTGCTCGGGGACGGCGAGCGTGACGTCACGGGCGGGCGGCGGTTCGGCAGGGGCCGGATCGGCGGCCAGTACCGCGTCGAGGAGGGCCAGGACGGTGACGGTCGGCGCCATGGGGCCGACCGTGTCGCGGGTCGTCCGGGACAGCGGGGTGACCCCTGTGCCCGGATAGCGGCCGGCGGTCGGTCGCAGGGCGGCGATGCCGGTCAGCGCGGCCGGGATGCGCACCGAGCCTCCGGTATCGGTCCCCAGGCCCGCCGGTGCGGCTCCGCAGGCGATCGCCGCCGCCGTGCCGCCGCTGCTCCCGCCGGCGAAACGGTCCGGATCCGCCGGGTTGCGTACGGGGCCGAACGGGCCGTTCGCGCTGGTCGCGCCGAAGGCCAGCTCGTGCATGTTCGTCTTGCCCAGAACGATCGCCCCGGCTTCGCGCAGCCGGGCGACCGCTGCCGCGTCCTGGGCGGGTACGAAGTCCGCGAGCACTCTGGAACCCGCCGTGTTCGGCAGCCCGGCCACGTGGATGTTGTCCTTGACGGCCAGCGGAAGGCCGTGCAGCGGGCCACGCGGCGAGCTGCGGTCCGCCTCGTGGGCCTCGGCGAGCGCCCGGTCGGCGGACAACGTGACGAAGGCGCCCAGCCCGGCCGTTCGCTCGGCGCGGGCGAGCAGCTCTTCCACGTGCCGAACACTGTTCATGCCGGGACCGTAGACGCGGGGTCCCAGCTGGTGAAGGAGCCGTTTCGCAAGGAGAGACCGCGGACGAACAGGTCCCGTTTCATCACCGTTTCACAACGGCGTCGCCGCCGTTTCTCATATCGAATCCATGCACTGTGCACCGGCTCCGCGCAGTCCTACGTTCACCGCTCCGTCACAAGGAGCCAGGAGTCACCACATGGACCACTCCGCGCAGCAGCCGAAGAACCAGCCGAACAGACGAACCGTCCTGCGGGCCCTCGGGCTCGGCGCCGCCACCGCGGGCGCCGCGCCGCTGATCGCCGCCTGTAGCGGAGGCCTGAAAGGATCCGGATCCTCGTCCGGCGACGTCATCAAGATCGGTTACGTGAGCCCGCGCACCGGTGCGTACGCGGCCTTCACCGAGTCCGACGAGTACATCCTCAAGCAGGCCAGAGCGGCCTTCGCCAAGGGCATCAAGTACGGCGGCAAGACCTACAAGGTGCAGATCCTCGACCGCGACACCGGCTCCGACCCGCAGCAGGCGGCGACGATCGCGAACGAGCTGATCTCCCAGCGGGGCGTGGACCTGATGCTGGTCACGTCGACGCCGGAGACCGTGCACCCGGTCGCCAACAAGTGCGAGAGCGAGGGCGTGCCCTGCATCTCGACCATCGAGCCCTGGCAGGCGTACTTCTTCGGACGTGGCGGCACCCCGCAGAAGACGTTCACGTACACGTACCACTTCTTCGACGGCATCGAGCACGTCGTCACCGGCGAGAGCGACGCGTGGCGGATGTTCGACACCAACAAGAAGGTCGGTGTCCTGTGGCCGAACGACGCCGACGGCGGCGCGTTCCGCGACAAGAAGACCGGCTACCGCGCGCAGGCCGGGACCAAGGGCTACACCTTCGTCGACCCGGGCGCCTACGAGAACGGGACGAAGGACTTCTCGTCGATCATCGCGACGTTCAAGAAGGAAGGCGTGCAGATCCTGGCGGGTGTGCCGACGCCGCCGGACTTCGCGACCTTCTGGACGCAGGCCGCCCAGCAGGGCTTCAAGCCGAAGGTGGCCACCGTCGCCAAGGCCATCCTCTTCGAGTCGTCGGTCGCCTCGCTGCCGAACGGCCTGGGCGACGGACTGATCACCGTGAGCTGGTGGCTGCCGCAGTTCCCGTTCAGCTCCAGCCTGACCGGGCAGACGTCGCAGCAGCTCGCCGACGGCTACGAGAAGTCCGCTGAGGCCAAGGGCCGCAGGTGGAACCAGGGGATCGGCCCCAACCACGCCCTGTTCGAGATCGCGAGCGACGTCCTGCGGCACGCGAACCCCAAGGACAAGAAGGCGGTCGCCACCCAGCTCGGGAAGACCAGCCTGGACACGGTCATCGGCCGCGTCGACTGGACCGGGGGCGGCGCGGCCAACCCGGTCAAGAACGTCGCCGCCATCCCGGTGGTCACCACCCAGTGGGTCAAGGGCAGCGGCGGCGCGTACGACCTGAAGATCGTCGGCAACACGATGATCCCCGAGGCCAAGATCGACGGCAAGGCCCGGGAGCTGTGACGGCGACGGTGCCCCAGCCGCTGCTGGAGGTCGAGAACCTGGCCGTCAGCTTCGGGGCCCTCAACGTCCTGGAGGACGTCGAGCTGGCGGTCCCGCGCGGCCAGGCCGTCGGCATCGTCGGCCCGAACGGGGCCGGCAAGTCGACGCTGCTGAGCGCCATCTCGGGCGTCGAACCCGTCACCCGGGGCACCGTACGGCTCGGGGGCCGCGACGTCACCCGAGCCTCCGCCGCCCAACGGTGCCGGCTCGGGGTCGGCCGGTCCTTCCAGATCCCCCGCCCGTTCGGGGATCTGACGGTCTTCGAGAACGTCCTGGTCGGCGCCCAACGCGGGGGCGGGCTGCGCGGGGCCCACGCCCGCGAACAGGCCCTCACCGCGCTGGAGACCACCGGCATGCTCCCGGTCGCCAACAAGCCGGCCGGCGGCCTGCCGCTGCTCGGCCGCAAGCGCCTGGAGCTGGCCCGCGCCCTGGCCACCGCCCCCGAACTGCTCCTGCTCGACGAGATCGCGGGCGGCCTCACCGAGAGCGAGGCCGACGAACTGGTCGGCACCGTCCTGTCGCTGAAGGAGGCCGGCGTGACCATCCTGTGGATCGAGCACGTCGTCAAGGCCCTGGTCCAGGTCGTGGACCGGCTGGTCTGCCTCGCATACGGCCGCATCCGCGTCGACGGCGACCCGCACGAGGTCCTCGCCAGCCCCGAGGTCGCCGAGGTCTACCTGGGAGGTACGACAGTATGAGCAGCCCACTGCTGCACCTCGACGCGATCGATGCCGGATACGGGGACTTCCAGGCTCTTTTCGGCATCACCCTCGACGTCGCCGAAGGCGAACTCCTCGCCCTTGTCGGCGCCAACGGCGCCGGCAAGTCCACCCTGCTGCGGACCGTCGCCGGGGCCCTCAAGCCCTTCAGCGGAACCGTCCGCTTCGACGGGGAGGACGTCACCGCCCTCCCCGACATCCACCGCTCCCGCAAGGGCATCGGCCTCGTCCCCGAGGGGCGGCGGCTCTTCCCGTCCCTCACGGTCGAGGAGAACCTCCGGGTCGGCGCCGCCACCGGCCGCAAAGGCCCGTGGGACCTGAAGAAGGTGTACGAGATGATGCCGCTCGTCGCCGACCGCCGTACCCGCAAGGCCGCCCGCCTCTCCGGAGGCGAGCAGCAGGCCGTCGCCATCGGCCGCGCCCTGATGGGCAACCCCCGCCTGCTGCTGCTCGACGAGGTGTCGCTCGGCCTCGCGCCGCTGGTCGTCGAGCAGCTCTACACGGCGCTTCCCGGCATCCGCACCGAGGGCACCACCGTCGTCCTCGTGGAGCAGGACCTGACCCGCACCTTCGCGGTCGCCGACCGCATCGCCTGCGTCCTGGAGGGCCGCGTCGTCCTGACCGCCCCGGCCGCCGACCTGACCCGTGAGCAGGTCACGGCCGCCTACTTCGGCACCCTGGAGGTGACGTCCCCATGACGTGGCTCAACGCCATCGCACAGGGCATGCTGCTCGGCGGCATCTTCGCCATGGCCGCAGCGGGCCTGTCCCTGATCTTCGGGGTGATGCGGGTCGCCAACCTCGCCCACGGCGACCTGATGATCCTCGGCGGCTACGTGGCCTCGGTGGCCGCCGTCAGCCTGCACATCCCCGTCGCGCTCACCGTGCTGGTCTCGATGGCGGCCGTCGGCGGCCTCGGCTACCTCGTCCAGCGGACACTGCTCGACCGGGCCATGGGGCTCGGCGAGTTCGCGCCCCTGATGGTCACCTTCGGCATCTCCGTGATCATCCCCAACGTACTTGTCCAGCTCTTCAGCAACGACACCAAACCGCTCAACATCGGCTCGCTCGGCACCGCGAGCATCCGCGTCGGCAGCGACCTGGCCATCGGCTGGTTCCCGCTGATCACCGTCGTGGCGGCGGTCGCCGTCCTGGCCGCGCTGCACGTCTTCCTCTACCGCACCCAGTCCGGCCGCATCGTCCGTGCCACCGCCGACGACCGCGCCGTCGTCCGGCTGATGGGCGTCGACAACCGCAAGGTCTATGCCCTCACCAGTGTCATCGCCTTCGCCACCGTCGCCCTGGCCGGCACCCTCTACACCATGCGGCAGGGCGGAGTGACCCCGTACGAGGGCCAGCTCAACGTCCTGTTCGCCTTCGAAGTCGTCATCATCGGCGGCCTCGGCTCGCTGTGGGGCACCCTCGCCGGCGGCATGGTGCTGGGCATCGCGCAGTCCGTCGGCGCCCAGATCTCGCCCGACCTGCCGTTGCTCGCCGGGCATCTGGTGTTCCTGGTGATTCTGGTTTTCCGGCCGCAGGGCCTGTTCGGCAGGAGTGTGCTCGCATGACCGCCCAGACCACCGCCGTCGACGCCCCGGTGGCCCCGTCCGTACCCCCCGCCGTCCGACGCGGCGGCCGCGCCGCCGTCCTCGGGCTGACCGGGACGTTCCTCGTCCTGGGGGTCATGGCGAGCCTGCCCTACGTCGTCG
The DNA here is from genome assembly GCF_041435215.1 of Streptomyces sp. NBC_01314. NCBI lineage: Bacteria > Bacillati > Actinomycetota > Actinomycetes > Kitasatosporales > Streptomycetaceae > Streptomyces > Streptomyces sp. NBC_01314. Next base: position 1,662,184 of record NZ_CP108394.1, read on the forward strand.
ACAACGGCGTCACCACCCAACTGGTGAAGCTCTGCTACCTCATCGCCCTGGCCTCGATGTGGAACCTGCTCGCCGGATACGCCGGCATGGTCTCCATGGGCCAGCAGGCTTTCATCGGCCTCGGCGCGTACACGCTGTTCGTCGTCAACGACCACGGAATCAACGTCTACGCCGGCACGCTCGTCGTCTCGGCGGTCGTCGCTCTGATCGCGTGGCCGGTGTCCTACATCGCCTTCCGGCTGCGCGGCGGCTACTTCGCCGTCGGGACATGGGTGATCGCCGAGGTCGTTCGCCTCATCGTCGTCCGCTTCGACTCCCTCGGTGCCGCGAGCGGCCGCAACATCACCACCATCACCGCCGAACCGGTGCTACGGCAGGCGTACACCTACTGGTTGGCCCTCGCCGTGATGGCGGCGGCGGTGCTGGGCACGTATCTGGCGCTGCGCAGCCGCCTCGGGCTGGATCTCCAGGCCATCCGAGACGACGAGACCGCTGCCGGCTCGCTCGGCGTGAACGTCACGCGTGGCAAGCGGATCATCTACATCGCGGCGGCCGGCGGCTGCGCCGCCGCCGGAGCGGTGATCTGCGTCAACAGCCTTGGGGTGGCCTCGCCTTCACAGATCTTCGGGGTGCAGTACACGGCCCTGATGATCTTCATGGTCGTCATCGGCGGCATCGGCACCGTCGAAGGCCCGGTCATCGGCGCCCTCGTCTACTTCCTCCTCGACAAGTACTTCGCCCAGAGCGGCGTCTGGTACCTCGTCGTCATCGGCGCCGCCGCCATCGCCGTCTCCCTCTACCTTCCACGGGGCCTGTGGGGAACCCTGGCCCACCGGACCGGTTTCGCGATCTTTCCCGTGACCCACAAAGTCCTGCAGACCGCGCGACGTGACGAGGCCTGACAGCCGCCCGCCCGGAAAGGAGTCGCGCAAGCGACTCCCCATCGATCCCCGTGGGTGTGTTCTCACTCAGCGGCACGGGGCCCCATAGGGGTAGCAGGTCGTTTTTGAGCAGGCTTCGGTAGTCGGCGCCGGTGTTCGGGCCGTCGAGCCCTCTACCATCCCGGCACCGCGTGCCCTCGACACCGTCAGGAATCCAGTTGGCGTCATGCAGATCAACCAGGACGATCACAACGTTGAAGCGACCCACACCGATCGCGGTCGGCATCTGCCTGAGGTTCCCCCCGCTGCGCGGGAGAGGCTGATCAGCTGGTCAGGGCGGATCGACGTGGTTTCAGGTTCACTTGTTCGGCCGCTGCCTGGTCGGCGTAGTGTTTCTCCTCGAACTCGATGGGGCTGTGATACTCAGGTTGAACTCGTAGTGTCTGCCTGAGCGATCACCAAGGTTCGATGATCAGTCCGGTCCCGGCGAGGCAGCCGTCGATCAGGTGGGGTCTGAACTGGATCTTCTTCAGCTTGCGTTTGACGATGCGGACGAGGCCGCTGAGGTCGGGGGCGACGAAGTTGGCGATGGCGCGCTTGAGGAGCGACCACACGCCTTCGGCGGGGTTCAACTCCGGTGCGTAGGACGGCATCTGGAAGATCCGTAACCAGTCCGCGTGTTCCTCGGCGAAGGCAGCGAGATCCTTGGCAAGGTGGACGTTGAGGTTGTCCCAGCACCACACCAGGGGGGCGTTGAGCTGCTGGTGGGCGGTGATGATCAGGTCACGGTACTCGTGCCAGGCGAACGTCTTCGGCTCACCCTTGCGGCCGTGGTAGACGTGCAACCGGTAGAAGAAGTGCGGGCGGCTGCCGGGCCGGTAGCAGACGGCGCCGGCGATGTTGACCCGGCCGTTCCCCCGGCCCCGCACCCGCACCACCGGGCGTGCTCCGCGCGGTGCCCAGGTACGGCCTTTCGGCGGCCTCAGCCCCTGGCCCGCCTCGTCCTCGAAACAGATGTAGGCGCCCAGGTCCGCCGCTGTCCTTTTAACTCCGGCCACACCTCGTCCTTCCACATCTCGATGGCTTCCTCGTCGCGCTCGATCGCGTGGCGCACCGGGACCTGGCAGGACCAGCCGTGCCGTTTCAGCAGTTTGGCCACCCCCTGGATCGTGTAGCCCTTGTGGAACAGCCTGCCAATCAGGGTCTTGATCCGGCCCAGCGTCCACCGCTGGTCATCGCTGAAGCCGTGGGCCAGAGGCCCCCGCTTCAGCTCCGCCTCCAGCCGGTCCCACTCCCGCACCGACAGCCGCTCCCGCGACACGGGCCCCTTCGACTTCAGCGCCGCGACCCCGCCCTCGCGCCACACCTTGCGCCACCGCCGCACCGTGCGCTCCGTGACCCGCAGGTCGGCCGCGATCACCGTGGCCTCATCACCGCGCCCGAACCGCTCGGCCGCCTCCAGCCTCAACAGTTCCCGCTTCTCCTGCTCGACGGGCGTATACCCGCCCCTCTGCGCATACCTCACGATCCCGTCGTACCGCAGGGATCACGAACCGTCACGACCCCACAGGCTCTACGAGTTCAACCTGAGTAGCCGAGGCGTTTCTGGATGCGGCAGGGATTGTAGTGAAAGTCGGTCCGGGGCGCCATGCTGATGTTTCCACCAGAGGTTTCCCCGAACCGCTTCCCGCACCGGACGTGCGCCTTTCAACGCATCCGGCGCTCCACAGGTCCTGATGGGACGTGTTCTTCTTCTCATCCGGTGATCGGCCATGGGCTTGGGATCTTCGTTCCTCGGAAGCGGTACCACTGCGTGGTGACTTTCTCCGGATCGAAGAGGACTGCCTTCTGGCCGCTGGGCCACCATCCGCCCCCGCAGTAGCGGCGGCGCAATTCCTTCCAAGTCGCGCGGGGGTGCTTTCTCCGCAGCCAATACCAGACGCGTTTCCAGAGGAAGGCGTGCAGGTAGTAGAACGTGACGGAGGAAACCCCCGCTCGGAAGTACGTGGTCCAGCCCCGCAGCACCGAGTTGAGCTGGTACAACAGGTGATCGAACTCCAGGTGCGTTGACTGTCGGCACAACGTCCGGATCTTTCCGGTGATCGAGGTCAGAGACTTCTTGGCCGGGTAGTTGTAGACGTAGTGCTTGTCCGTACCTCGCTTGCGGTGGCGCTGGATGTGCCAGCCAAGGAAGTCGAGGCCGTCGTCGATATGAGTGATCAGGGTCTTCTCCTCGGAAAGCCGCAACCCCATCGTGCTCAGAACTGCGGCGATCTCATCGCGCAGAGTCTCGGCGTGTGCCCGAGTGCCCGAGACCATCAGGCACCAGTCGTCCGCGTACCTTGAAATACGGTAGTTCGGCAGACCTTGGGCCCGGCGCTTGGCCCTGCGGCCGTTGGTCAGCGAGGGACCGCCCGGACCGTCGGCGATGAACTCGTCGAGGACTGAGAGGGCCACATTGCTGAGCAACGGTGAAAGGATCGAACCCTGGGGGGTACCGGCGTTGTTCTCCCTCAGCACGCGATCCTCTCCGAGGATGCCCGCCTTGAGGAACGCCTTGACCAGGGCAAGGACGCGTTTGTCTTCGATCCGAAGACGCACCCGGTCCAACAGAGCGGGGTGCGAGATCTCGTCGAAGCAGGCTTTGATATCGCCCTCCACGATCCACTCGTAGGAGTGGGAGGTGAGGTGGCGGATCTCGGCTATCGCGTCGTGAGCCCGACGGTTCGGGCGAAACCCGTAAGAACACGGGAGGAAATCCGCCTCGAAAATCGGCTCCAACACCAGTTTCAGAGATGCCTGCACGACCCGGTCGGTGATCGTCGCGATCCCCAGACGACGCCACTTGCCGCCCGTCTTGGGGATCATCCGCTCCCGCACCGGCATCGGCTGGAAAGTGCGGTCCCTGAGCGAGACCCGCACCCGGTCGACAAATTCATCGACCCCAACCGACAATGCGATCGACGAAGCAGTGCGCCCGTCGATCCCGGCCGTCTTGGCTCCCTTGTTCCCCCGCACCCGGTCCCACGCGACCAACAGGAAAGCGGGATCGGCGAACACCGGTAGGCCGCTGGCGAGGTGCCGTGTTACCACGGTCCTGCTCCAGCGGCCCCCGGTCCGAACCACGCGGGCACCTTTCGGTGCACGTAGCTCTCCAGCGACTACTCCGTGAATTGCGCGGTGGGTTGCCCCGTATGGATGGCCTCATGACAGCGGGTGCAGACCACGAGGGTTTTTCTCCGCTTCTTTGCCATGTGTTGTGCCCACGGGGGCTGTGGTCGTCCGGACTCGGTGAGATCGGCGAGCTTTCGGACCTGGTGGACTTCCACTTGGTCTATCTGCTCACACAGTTCACACTTGCCCAGGCGGAGCCGTGTAATCAGCTCTTTGCGGGCAACGGGTCGGACTACCGGGCGGTCTTGTAGTACCGCCTTCTTCTGCCGTTTCAGCGGGATTTCGCCGAACCTTCCGACCAGTGGTTTCCTGCCTGCTCGTTGAATGCTGGCCTCGTAGCATGTCCGTGGTCCATCTGGTGTCGAGATCTTGGCCCTGTACTTGCGGGCCATCGCCGACACCGTCGAACGGTGCTTGGCGGCAAGCGTCTTGAGCATGGAGGTCTGTGCGACCCATTTCAGCCGGCTCAGTCTCCAGACGTCACCGGCCAGCAGGTAGTACTGGACGAGACCCCTATATTCCGCTCCGTATGTGCTGATGATCGTGAGGTCGTCACGGTTGAACAGCTCGGTGCGGCGCTCGGGTTTTCCGTGCTTCAGGTAGGGGACACACTTGGATTTGATCACTTGTCGTGGGACGCGCAGAGCGACGCTGCCGTTAACAGACGGGCGGGTCGCGCTGTGCTGGACAGTGATCTCGTAGCCAAGGAAAGACGCTGCCCGGGTACGGGCTTGCGTAACCAGCGTCTTGTCCGGGTTCAGTTCCAACTTGAGTTCGTCTCGAAGGAACTGTGCCAGACGCTGCTTGATTTCCTCAGCTTCGACCTTCGGTCCGGCGAATCCGAGGAGGGTGTCGTCGGCGTACCGGCAGTAGCGGAGTCGCCTGTAGCCCGGATCCTGAGGATCCTTGCTGGACGTTCCCCGTAGCTGTTTACGCAACTCGCGTGCTGCGGTTACATTGCCGCGTTTTCGAGCGCGCACCGCCGCCATTCGTACCCTTGCGTAGGCAGGGTTGTTGGCCCTGCTAGCTCCTCTGGTGTACTGCGGTATCAGAACTGTTTCGATGAACTTGTCCAGCCGGTCCAAGTAAATATTGGAAAGGATCGGCGAAACGACACCGCCCTGTGGGGCTCCACTGAGCGTTTCGTTCCATACCCAATCCTCCAGATATCCGGCTTGTAGCATCTGTTCGATCAGCCGGAGGAGCCGGTTGTCGTGGATTTTCTCAGCCAGCATCGAGAGCATGACCTCGCGGTCAAGGCTTCCAAAGCAGTCTGATATATCACCCTCAATGAACCATGCCGTGCCAGTCCAAAGGTCCGCCACTTCGCTGAGTGCAGTGTGACAGCCCTTGCCGGGACGGAAACCGTGTGAACGGTCAGAAAACCGCGGCTCATAGTACGCCTCCAGCAAGAGGCGGACCACTTCACCGACGAGCTTATCCGACCACGAAGGCAAGCCGAGCGGCCTCTGCTTCCCATTCTTCTTCGGGATGTAGATCCGTTTTGCTGGCTTAAACCGAAACCGCTCGTGACGCAGGGCGTCGATGATGCGTTCAATCTTTGCCAGCGACATGCCGTCTGCGGTTTCTCCATCGACCCCAGGCGTCATGGCTCCATGGTTGGAGTACAGGCGCCCGTAGGCCATCAGATACATCTGCGGATTGAACAGTTGTCGGAACATTTCATTGCACGGCAGGCCACGCCTACCGCGATCACGGAGGATACTCAGTACTGTTTCGGCGCTCTGCATTACGCATACCTCCCAGTCTTCGAATACCCGATCACCTGGCCCCCTTGGCCCTGCGGACGGCCTTCCCGTCCCCCTCGGTAGGGCGTTACTCCTACGACTACTACGGGGCCTCTGTCACCGTAGGGCTCGCGCCCCTTAGGTGATCCCACGTTCGTCTCTGTCATACGTGATAGTGCGACTTAGGATCCTCATTCATCTCCTTGAATGCCCTCGTTGGGCATCGCTCCACATCCCGGAGGATGTATCAGCCACCTCGTGATGCCGATACAGGGTGTGGCGCCGGTATCAGGCACTATTTCCGGCGGGCGTGTTCTTGCACCTTCTGGAGATTGAGGTCTAGGCAATCAAGCTTTATCCGTATCGCACGGGTCCCGCAACGCCTCGCTTCATATGCCTGAACGCGAGCGTTACTTTTCTGGCATGCTATTGTTCCCTGCACCTTTCGGATTCAGGTTAGCCATCGGACCCAGGAACATCCCTCCGAGTTCCTCCCGGCTTAACCGGGGATATAACAGAGCGCTTTCGTGGCGCAGCAAGGTTGAACAGATCATCGAACCGACGGTGAGAATCATCGGTCGCCCAACAGTGCAGCTTGGTCTGGATCTTCAGTACCCGGCGCTCCGCCTGAAATAAGGCGTGCTCCAACTCGTCGGTATTCACCAACGACATCCTCCTGACATTCCAGTTCTTCCGCTGCTGAATTGCTGGCCCCCTTCGCCATGTGCGCGGCTTTCCCGCGCTCGGACTACTACGGGGCCTCCGCCCCACCCATGGCCATCAGCCGACGACGGGCCTGCCCATCTCCGTGAGGTTCCCCCTGCCAGCCGGACAGCTTGATACTGGGACGGATGGTCCCGGAGGAAGCAGTCACAGGTAGTGAGCAGCAAGAGCAACATGAGTAAGCGGTACACGGCCGAGTTCAAGCGGGACGCGGTCGCCTTGGCGTTGTCCTCGGAGAAGACGGTCACCGAGGTCGCGAGGGATCTGGGCGTGAGTCCCGAAGGGCTGCGTGGGTGGGTGAAGCAGGCGAAGGTCGACCGCGGTGAGGGACCCGCCGGGGCTTTGACCACTGCGGAGCGTGAGGAGTTGGTCCGGCTGCGGCGGAAGGTTCGCGAGCAGGAGGCCACGATCGAGGTTCTGGGAAAAGCGACCGCCTTCTTCGCGCAGGACAAGATGAGGTAGACACCGTGGCACGGTGTCGTTTCATCGATGCGGAGAAGGCATCGGAGGGTAATCCTGCAGGTCACAGCGTTGCGTTTCTGTGACGTGTGCTGGGAGTGCCCCGTTCCACCTACTACGCGCACAGGGCGTCACGGCCGGCCCGGTCGGTGCGGGAGCGGGCCGAGGAGGTGCTGGTGGGCGAGATCCGGGTGCTTCACGCCGGATCTCGCGGCGCCTACGGGGCCCCGCGGATCCACGCCGCCCTGCGGCGGGCCGGGCGGGTGGTGAACTCCAAGAAGGTCGAGCGGCTGATGCGCAAGCACCGGATCGTCGGGATCACCCGCCGTCGGCGGCGGGGCCTGACCCGGCAGGCGAAGCGGGCGGTGTTCGCGCTCGACCTGATCGGCCGGGACTTCACCGCGCCCCGGCCCGGGATACGGCTCGTCGGCGACATGACTGAACTCAGCACGCTGGAAGGGAAGTTGTATCTGGCGACCTGTATCGATCTCGCGACGCGGGAGGTGGTCGGCTGGGCGATGGCCGACCACCACCGCGCCGAGCTGCCGGTCGCCGCCTTGCGGATGGCGGCCGGGCGTGGCGGCCTGGAGCAGGGTTGCGTCATGCATACGGATCGCGGCAGCGAGTACACGAGTGACGAATTCCGCAGCGAAATACGCAAGTTGCGCATGAGGCAGTCGATGGGGCGCGTCGGCTCTTGTTACGATAATGCCGCCGCGGAAAGCTGGTTCGCCATCCTGAAAGCGGAGATCGGGACGACCATGTGGGAGACCCGCAAGGCCGCCCGGGCCGACGTTTTCCGCTACATCGAGGTCGAGTACAACCGCAGCCGGCTCCGTCGACACCCCGACTACGGGTACGTCACCCCGCTCGAAACGAGATCCTTGCTCAGGCAGAACCTCGCCCCGGCAGCGTAAACACCCGCTGTCCAGTTCGCGGGGGGAACTTCACCGCGATGGCTTCGCGGAGTTCGGGCGACCACGGATGGTTCCCACGTTCACTGCACGACGTTTCACGAAGGAGGCGTCCGACTTTGCCCCGGCAGCATCGCCAGCGGTACGCCGCAGGCTTTTCCACTGGCCTCACCACCGACGGATCCGGTCGGCTTCTGAGTTGACCGCTCCTGGCGAACCAGGACGGCCACGCGCTGCACCCCGGCCCATATCCACCAGATTTGAGCCGGCACATCGCTTACGGGGCTTTACACCATCGGTTCCTCGCGTACACCTCTCCGTATCGCTTGCCGGACCCGACCTGTCTGGCAGTGCCAGGCCGTCCCGTCGTTGTCAGGACTGCTCTCCATCCTCACCGGCGTCTCCCGGGTCGGACTGTCCTCAGCTACTCCGCCCAGCTGCGACTGAGCGGAGGCAGGGTCCTTTCATCCCCGCACGTCATGCAGCGCCTCGTGGCGCACAAAGCCGTCGATGTACTGCGACATGAAGCCCGTACGGCCAGCAGACGAAGAACGTTCTTGTTTCATACAGTCCAAAGAAACTTGGGTTCTTCTAGAGTCTCAAGTCGGTTGCCTGGAGACTCCGTTCCACTCCAGGCAACCTCTGCACCTGCGCCACTCTCCGCGATCGCCTCAGCACATCGCGCCACGATAGGCGTCTCAAGCGAATTCTCCCGGACCAGTAGCGGACCAAACGGCCCCGTCGCCCCCTGCCCGGACGACGCACACAAGCTAGACATCCACCGCGTCGTGCCGCTGGCCGAAGCCTGGAACTCCGGCGCTTCGACGTGGTCTGCGGCTGAGCGGGGGCTACGCGAACGACTCGGTGATCCGCGGTCCCTGCGGGTGATATCGGCGGCGCCAAATAGATCGGCTACCGGTGGCTGGCCCGGCCTGCCACCGACGCCGAACTGACCCAGGCTTACCGGGCCAACGCCCTGTTCGACGCGCACCGCGACGATCCCGAGTTCGGGGCACCGCTTCCTTATCGACGAGGCCCGCGCCGCCGGTGAGGCGATGGCCGAGCGGACCGCCTGGCGGATCTGCCGGGACAACGGCTGGTGGAGTGCCTTCGGCAAACGCAGGGGCCGCGGGAAGAACGCCAACGCCGGGCCACCGGTCCACGATGACCTGGTGCGGCGGAACTTCACCGCGGACGGGCCGAACCGTTAGCCTCGCTGTTTCGCTTGGGGTGACGAGGTGGCGCTGTGGGGTTGATCGAGGCGGTATCGGGCGGTGGGCATGGTGGGGACCCGGCGCGGTGGTCGGGTTCTCCAAGGTCTTTCGTGTCGTAGGTGGCCGGGGTGGCTGGTCAGTTGGCGGGGCGGGGTAGGGCGGCCAGACGGTGGAAGGCGGCGGCGAGTTGGTGTCGCCAGGGCCAGGTTGCTGCGATCCGCAGATGGAGGCGACGGCCGCCGCGGGTGAGACGGGCAGCGACGTGCAGGATCCGGTAGCGGAGTTTCTTGGGTTCGGCGGTGGCCAGTTCGCCGTCCAGCAGCAGGACGCGGGTCCAGGCCAGAAGGTCGATGGCCGCGAGGCTGAGCTCGAGCCAGGCGGCGTTGACGGAGAACAGGCGGGATGGGAAGCGTCCGAAGCCGGTGGTCTTGCCGCACCGGATGTGGTCCTCGACGGTGGCGTGTCCACGGTGGCGGACCTCCAGGAACTGGGCCGAGCCGCCGCCGGAGTACGGGGTGTCGGTGAGGAAGACCTGGTGCCGCAGGCCCTCGTCCTGGTCGAACAGGGACAGTTGGGCGCCGGGGTGCGGGCGTTCGCGGCGCACGATGATGCGGGTTCCGGCCGGGTAGCCGTTCAGGTCGACCATGCCGGTCAGCTCGGCGACCTCGGCGCCGGCACGCAGTGTTCCGTCCTGGTCCAGGGCGGGGTGCCAGACCTGTTCGGGCAGGGCGCGGATTGCGCGGCGGACCGGTGCGGTGACCGCGTATCCGACCGAGAAACGCAGGTGAAGGCCTTTGTCACGCAAGGCGCGGAGATGCGTGAGGAACGCCTTCGCACTGCCCGCGCTGTCGGTGCGGACCAGGATGTCGGTGCCGTGCCGATGGGCGTCGGGGATCTGCGCGAGGGCCTGGTCGAGCACGGTGATGTGATCGGCGGCGGTGTTGGCTCCGGCGTTGCCAGGCCGCAGCAGCCCGGACATCGCCTCGCCGGTGTTGGCCAGGAAACACAGCAACGGGTGGAACCCGAAGCCGCCTTTGTAAGTGGGTGCGGCCTGGTCTTTCTCGGAGTGGCAGGTGACCAGCGTGGCGTCGAGGTCCAGGACCAGGCCGGGCAGTTCGCGTCCGCCGGCCTTCACTGCGGGTATCGCGGTGCGGGTCTCGGCGGCCTGTAGCCAGGCCACTTCCCGGGCTGCGGCGCGGGCCGACCGCAGGCGGTCCAGTATGCGTTCGTCGACGGCGGCCAGCAGCCGCCAAGCCGTCGGCGTGGAGGCCACCGGGCCGAACACCTCGCGCTGGTCCCGCAGAACGGCCAGATCCGCGATCGCCTCGCCGCCGTCGGCGAGCATCACTGCGAGATCGGTGGCGATCCGGCCCGGGTCGTGGCCGGTGCCGCGCGGCCGAAGCGGCCGGAGCACGGTGGAATACGCCGCCGTCAGCCCGGTCGCTTCGGCGAGGTCCGCCAGCAAACGTGCTCCGGCGTGCCCGACCACCCCCGACCCGTCAGTGGACACCACAAGCCGGGGCCGCGAACCGATATCCTTCACGCAGAAAGTGCCTTCCTCTGGCGACGACAGAACCCCTAGACAAGGTCCATCGTCCCAGCTCAGGAAGGCACTTTTGCGTTTCTACCCAACCCTCAGCCGCACCCCAACCGAAACGGCGAGGTTAGTGGCTCACGGACATCACCGAGCACGCAACCGGCGAGGGCAAGCTGTATCTGTGCGCGGTCAGAGCCTGTTCGCGCTCGCCTGCGCGTTCCTGGCCGTGATATGGACGCGAATGCTGCTGTCGTGACACCGGTCGTTCCGGCGCCGAGGCTCCCCGTCCGCACGCGGCAAAGCCCGGCCGCTCCCCCTTCGCGCCACGTCCGGCCGAAAGCTTCTGCCCCACCACCAGGACACATACCCAGGGAATGAGGAATCCAGCACTAGGGGCTGATGTCCTCCAGGGCGATCAGTGCGCGGGCGAGTGCGGGATTGCGCGAGTGTCGGGGCCACAGCAGATGCAGCTCCACGGGTTCGGGGACATGCGTAGCCAGTGGTACGAACGCAACGTTGGGGATGCGGAGCAACTTTGCGGAGGCAGGGACGAAGGCGACACCGCGGTTGGCAGACACCAGCCACAGCATCGTGAGCACCTGGCTGACGCTGTGCACCACGCGTTCCTGTGCCAGCGGGACCATGCTCACCATCAGGTCGTAGAAGTACCGGGCCTTTTGCTGCGAGTGGAAGATCAGCGGCTCCCCGGTGAGGTCCTCGGTGCCCACGGGTCGGTCCAGGTCGACCAGCCTGTGCTCCGCGGGCACGGCGAGCATCAGGGCCTCCCGGTGGAGCAGCCGGGAGTCGAAGAGCTCGGAGTCGAACGGCGGGCGGGCGAGGCCCAGATGGAGGTCCTCGCTGGCCAGCGCCGCGATCTGCTCGCGGGTGACCATCTCGTAGAGTTCGATGCGCACATCCGGCAACTGCTGTTCCAGCCGGTTGAGGAGGTGGCCGAGCGTGCCGAACGTTGAAGCCGCGGTGAAGCCGAGACGGACCACACCGCGCGATCCCGAGTGGATGCGCTGCGCCAGGTTCGGCGCCGCCTCGGCGATGGCCAGGATGCGTCGCGCCTCAACAAGGAAGGCCTCGCCGGCGGGAGTCAGCTCCACATGACGGTTGTCGCGTTCGAGTAGTTGGACGCCGACGGCGGCCTCGAGCTTCTGTATCTGGCGACTGAGCGGTGGCTGGGTCATACGCAGTCGCGCGGCCGCCCGGCCGAAGTGCAACTCCTCGGCAACGGCCACCAATCCGCGGAGTTGCTCCAGGGTGTAACCCATGCAAAGAAGGTATCAGCCTATGCACTAAGGGAGTTGGACAGGCATGAAGGGTGATCATAGGCTGCGCGACAGCGTGGACCTCGGCACCCCCACCACCCTCATCGCGCTTGGGGAGAACTCATGCTGAACAGCCTTCGGGTGCGCCGCCGCATCGCGGCTGCAACCATGCTCACCGTTTCACTCGCTCTGGCCGGCTGCGGCGGGAACGTCGGCAATCAGAAGTCCGAGGACGACGCCTCGTTCCCGGACCGCGGGATCACCCTCCTCGTCGGCCAGGACGCCGGCGGCAGCACAGACCTCACCGCGCGGGCGGTCGCCGATCCCGCGGACTCCGATCTCAAGCAGACCGTCACCGTGCTCAACAAGCCCGGCGCCAACGGCGCCCTCGCCGCGAAAGAGCTCGCCGGTGCCAAGGCGGACGGCTACACGCTGATGGTCTTCGTGGGTTCTCTGGCGTACATAACCCCGCTGGCTGTCCCGGCCGACGAAGCCGTCGACATCAACGACTACGAGGTCGTCACCGGCCTCTCCCAGGACGACTACGTCCTCGTCGCCGGCGCCAAGTCCGGCTTCAAGACGGTCAAGGACATCGTCGACGCCAAGAAGGCCATCAAGTACGGCACCACCGGCGTCGGCACGGGCAGCCACCTCAGTCAGGCACTGCTGTTCTCCCAGGCGAAGGTCGACGCGACCGCGGTGCCGTTCGACGGCGGCGCCCCCACGCTCACCGCGGTCATGGGCGGCCAGGTCGACGTCGCCTCCATCCAACTCGGCGAGGCCCAACCCCAGATCAAGGCCGGCAAGATAGCCCCGCTGGTGACGTTCGCGGAGAAGCGGCCCTCGTACATGCCGGACACCCCGACAGCCGTCGAGGCGGGCTACGACGTCCCAGTCCAGCAATCACGCGCGATCGTCGCCCCCAAGGGCACCCCCAAGGACGTCGTCGTGCGACTGCGAACGGCGTTCCAAAAGGCGTTCGCCAACGCGGAGTACAAGGACTTCAACACGCAGCGACTGCTCACTCCCAACGAGGTGGACGGTCCCGCCGTGATCGACCAGTGGACGGCCGCGCTGAAGAAGTACCGCGACCTCACGGGCCAGTACAAGATCGACCTGAGCGAAGACTGATGAGCTCGCCCACGGAGATCCCGTCGGCCGCAGGTGAGCCCGCCGACGAGAATCGACCACCGGCGGCAGGCCCGGCGGCCCAGCTCGTCACGGCCGTCGTCGTCGTGGCTCTCGGTGCCACCGCGCTCACAGGGGCGCTGGACCTGGGCATCGGGAGCCCCGCCAAGCCCGGCCCTGGCACCTGGCCTGCCCTCGTGAGCGCGGCACTGACCGTCCTCGGTGTTCTCCTGGCCGCCAATGCCCGGCGCATGGACGACGCCGAGCAGTTCACCCGTACCGGACTTCTCGTTCTCGTAGCCGTCGGCAGCATGGTCGGGTTCGTGGCGGTCGTCGGCGTCATCGGCTTCGAGATCCCTGCGGCGCTCCTGACGTTTTTCTGGCTCCGCGTGCTCGGACGGGAGAGCTGGCGGACCTCCATCGTCGTCAGTCTCGTCCTCACGATCGTCCTCTACGCGCTGTTCGTCGGCGCGCTCGAGGTCACCATCCCCCACCTGTTCTGACCCGATACCACCACAGGTCCGGGAGGGCCGTTGGACGTGTCCCCCGTGCTCGACGGCTTCGCCGTCGTTCTTGAGCCGGTCAACCTTCTGTATTGCCTCGTCGGTGTGCTCATCGGCATGCTGGTGGGTGTCCTGCCCGGTCTGGGACCGGCCGCGACCATAGCCATTCTTCTCCCGATCACCCTGGGCATGGAACCCGTGACCGCGATCATCATGGTGGCGGGCATCTTCTACGGCGCGCAGTACGGCGGCACCGTCACCTCCGTACTCCTGCGCCTGCCGGGCGAGGCGTCCTCGGTGGTGACCGTCTTCGACGGACACGCGCTCGCCCGTCAAGGCCGGGCAGGCACGGCCCTGGGCATCGCCGCGATCGGCTCCTTCATCGGAGGAACCCTTTCGGTCATCGCCCTGACCCTCGTCGCGCCCGTGGTCGCCGAGTTCGCACTGGACTTCGGCCCGCCCGAATACACACTGCTGGCCCTGCTCGGCATCCTGCTCGTAGCCACGGTCTCCAGCGGCGGCATGCTCAAGGCCCTCATCACCGCGACCATCGGCCTGCTCCTGGCCACCGTGGGCCGCGACGGATTCACCAGCACCGAACGCTTCACGTTCGACAGCCTGTCGCTGGCTGACGGCCTGGACTTCGTGCCCATCGCCATGGGCCTCTTCGGCCTCGGCGAGATCCTCTACGCCCTGGAGGAGCGCCACCGCGTCGTGCACGCACCGACCACCGTCGCCAACGTCTGGCCGAGCCGGACCGACCTACGGCGGTCCTCCGGCGCCATCGGCCGCGGCGGCGTCCTCGGCTTCCTTCTCGGCATCCTCCCCGGAGGCGGAGCGGTACTTGCCTCGCTCGCCGCCTACGCCCTGGAGAAACGCCGGTCGCGTCATCCCGAGCGGTTCGGCCACGGCGCCGTCGAAGGGGTGGCCGCCCCCGAGACCGCCAACAACGCCGCCGCCACATCGTCGTTCATCCCGCTTCTGTCCCTGGGCATACCCGCAAACGCCACCATGGCAGTCATCTTCGGCGCCCTGCTGATCCAGGGCATCACCCCGGGCCCACAGCTTGTCACCGAGCATCCCGAGCTGTTCTGGGGCGTCGTCAACTCGATGTACCTCGGGAACATCCTCCTGCTGATCATGAGCATCCCACTGGTCGGGCTGTTCGTGCGCATCCTGCGCATACGCCCGTCCATCCTCGCCCCCATCACGGTGCTCATCACGCTCATAGGTGCGTACACCGTCAACAACAGCGTCTTCGACATCGGTTTGGTGGTCTTCTTCGGCGTCATCGGATACCTGATGAAGAAGCTCGGATTCGACCCCGGCCCGCTCGTGCTGGCCTTCGTCCTGGGATCGCTGCTGGAGACCTCACTTCGCCGCTCACTGCTGATGTTCGACGGAGACCCGACCGGTTTCATCACACGCCCGATCTCCGGAACCCTTCTGGTGTTGTTCCTTGCCGTGGCCCTGGCACCCGCCGTACGCACGGCCTGGCCCAACCGCAAAGAACCCTTCGACCCAAGCAAGGAGACGGTATGACCGTCCGCAGGGTGTGCTGCCGACGCATGTGATGGTGCGGGGGGACGAGGACAGCGATCGAGCGACGGTGGCCCGTAGGAGACGGTGGCCGGTAAGAGTGGGCAAGCACGGTCGACAGCGGTGCGACTTCCCGCGCATCGCCCCCCGGGCGGCCATGGACAAGCAGCGCCACAGCTGGTTCAGCTCGTTCAATCCCACCCTGGGACCGCGGCCCATCCTGAGCCCGGTGGGTCCGCCGTTCAATCGCCTCCCGGGGAGCGGCGAATGCAGGAGGCAGCGCAGCAACGAGCTGGCGCCGGCGCCCTCCGTCCTCACCAGCCTGGTCGGCGACCGGGAGGACGGAGTCGAGGCAACGCTGGAGGCCAGGTACGACGACGGAAGCAACGCGGGCCCGGCCGGCTGGACCCACTTCTGGAGCGGCGCCAAAGCGACATACCAGGTCACCGAGTCCGGGAACTCGGTGACCGGCACGACCGTCTGACACGTCCTTCCGCGGACGGTCACTCAGTTGATGCGGACGATCTTCCAGAGTTGGTCGTCGACGTTCACGTCGTTCCACTGCACGACTGCCGCACCGTTGCTGGTGGAGGACTGGGCGACGCCTGCGTGGAATCCGCTCCTGACGTTCTTGAGTTCGTAGTAGCCGTCGCCCGCTTCGACGAGGGTCCATTTCTGTGAATCGGCGGCGGACGGCGTGTTCTGGACGACGGCGGCTCCGGCGGTGGTGGAGCCGTTACGGATGTCCAGGTTCAGGTTGCTGTTGGCGTTCCTGATGGTCCAGGCTCCACCGCCGGCGGACTGGAAGGTGAACAGCTGGCAGAGACAGGCCGAGTTCTGCCACTGGTTGGCGGCGGTGTTGGTGGCGGTGGAACCCTGGGGGATGTCCAGGTACTTCCCGCTGTTCTTGTTGACGAGGACGTACTGCCCGGTGCCCAGCGGGGGCAGAGCGGTCTGGGTGAGGTTCCAGCGCTGGCAGGCGCAGCTGGTGCCGCTCCACTGGACGGCGGCGGTGCCGGCCGCGGTGGAGGCGTTCGGGATCTCCAGGTATTTGCCGGTCACACGGTTGGTGATGCTGTACCCGCCGGCCTGGTGCGGGGAGACGGCCCACTCGTGGTCCAGGGTGCCGTTGTCGTCCCACTGGAGGATCTTGGCGCCGTTGGTGGTGGACTGGTTCTCCACGCCGAGGACCTTGCCGCTGGCGACGTTGAGGATCTCGAAGTAGCCGGAACTCTGCTGCACGAAGCGCCACTGCTGGTCGGTGGCGTTGTCGGCGTTCTGCTGGGTGGCGTTCGTGCCGTTGGTGGTGGAGCCGCCCGCGATGCTCAGCCTGAGGTTGCTGCCCGCGTTCGACACGGTGTAGGTGGCACCGTCCGAGATGCCGCCGCCCAGGTCGATGGTGCTGTAGGTGACGGGGTTGGAGAGGTCGGGGCCTCCGTTGCCGCCACTGAGCACGAGCAGGCTGTGGCCGTCGGACAGGGGCACCATGCCGCGGCTGTAGCCGTTGGCGACGTTGGAGCTGATACGCGTCCAGGTGTTCGCGGCGCCGTTCTGGGTGTTGAGGAACAGGTCGCTGGTGCTGTAGGCGCCGACGACAAGCGTGCCGTTCGGACCTCCGGTGGGCAGCCATGTGATGTACGGGGTACTGGTGGGGACCGCGCCGTCCGTCGACCGCAGGGGAATGCCCGTGACGGAGTCGAACGCCTCCGGGTCGGAGGAGATCTTGTAGTAGACGGCGAAGTTGCCCGAGGGCGAGCCGCCGTACTCGTACGTCATGACGTAGTTGCCGTTGGGCAGCTTCGCGACGGTGGCCATACCCGGGCGGTGGCTGAAGGTGGGCATCGCCACGTCGTCCACGACCGGACCCCAGGTGCTGAGGTTCGTGGTGACCTGGTGCACGAGCTTCTGGCCGTGGTCGGGGTCGCGCTGGTCGGAGTAGTAGACGATCAGCTTGCCGTTGGCGTAGAGGAAGAAGGGCTCCCATACAGGGGTGTTGCCGTTGCCGCTCTGGTCGTATGCCGGGCCGCCGGTGGCGATGTTGCTGACGAACGTCCAGGTCTGTCCGCGGTTGGTGCTGGCGTAGACATCGATCTTGATGGCGGAGCGGTCGGCGGGGACCGAGGCTCCGGCGGCCAGGATGGTACCGGCCGGGAAGCCTCCCATCGCCGTGGGCAGTTCGAACAGCTCCGGCTGCCAGCGCATGCCCCAGCCGTTCTGGGTGTCGGCGACCTCGGAGATCTTCGACCAGGAGTTGCCGTTGTCCGTGCTGCGGTAGATCGGGAGGACCGGTGTGCCGGAGGTGTACTGCTCGAACGTCGCGAGGATGGTGCCGTTGGCGGAGCCGTTGTGCTGCATACGCATCGCCCGCGGGTAGAGCGACCCGGGCGAGGGCGCACCCGACGGCGGGGTGTACATCGTCTGCGAGGGGCGGGCCAGGGCGTCCGCCCGGCCGGCGGGCAGGACCATGGTCATCGCCGCGACGAGCAGGACGAAGGCCAGGGACAAGAGGGAGAGGGGACGGGAACGCGGAGCGGCGCCGGATCTGGCGCCTGTCTGCGCTGAGGACATTGCGGCTCCCAGGGGAAAGGGGAAGGTGTGTTTCGATGTCCGCCGGCTCGGAACGGCCCAGAGTGACGCGGCGGGGTTCGTTGGGCACGTCGTCCGGGGGGGGACGACCGGGCGACGCTGCCGGGCGCGGCTCGCGAGCGGAGGGCGCGGCGCGACAGTCGCGGAATGGAAGAGGTGGGGTGCCCCGGCGAGCGGGCCTGCGCCGGAGCAGTGGTACGGGGGTTGGTCAGAGGGAGCGCGGAGGCGCCGTCGAGCCGCGGACGATCAGTTCGACGGGTGGATCGTTCGCCGGCGGCAGGGCGGTGTCGGGCTTCTCGATGGCGTGCAGGAGTAGCCGGATTCCTTCCCGTGACGCGGCCTCGAAGGGCTGACGGACGGTGGTCAGCGGCGGGGAGACGTAGGCGAAGACGGGGTTTCCGTCGAAACCGACGACGCTGATGTCCTCCGGCACCCGGCAGCCGGCTTCCCGCAGGGCGTGGATCAGGCCGATGGCCATCTCGTCGCCCGCGGCGAACACCGCGGTCACCGCGCCGTCCGCGGCCAGCTCGCGACCCGCGGCGTACCCGGAGGCCGCCGACCAGTCGCCGTTCAGCACGGGCGGCTCATGTGCGCCCCGGGCCGCCAGCGCCGCCCGCCATCCCTCGATACGGTCCGTGGTGGCGTACCACCGCCGCGGCCCGGCGAGGTGATGGACGGTCGGATGCCCCAGGTCCAGGAGGTGATCGGTGGCCGCGCGCGCCAGCTGATGGGCGCCCACGCCGGCGGTCAGGGTCCGGGCGGCACTGAAGGCGGGTGGGGCCCCGAGGAAAAGGACCGGCACGTCGACGCCGAGCGGGACTTCACCTTCGACAATGGGTTCGGAAACGACGATGCCGTCCACACCCTGCTCCAGGAGTGATTCCAGCGCGGCGGCGATGCTTTCCGGGTTGCCGTCCGGTGTGTTGAGCACGCGAAGCGCGTAACCGGCGTCCCGTACGGCCTGTTCGATGCCCACGAGCAGGGAGGCGGTTCCATACCCGGCCGTCCCCAGAGCGACCACACCGATGGAGCGGGTACGGCCGGAGGCCAGTGCCCTGGCCGCGTGGTTCAGCCGGTAGCCGAGTTCCTCGGCGGCCGCCAGGACGCGTCGTCGGGACTCGTCGGAGACGTACGGCTCGTTGTTGAGGACCCGGGAGACCGTCTTGCGTGAGACGCCGGCCAGCCTGGCCACGTCCTCACTGCGCGGCGCGGAGGAGCCGGTACCGCGCTCCAGCCCTGTTGTCATGAAGTCTCCCCATGGCCGTGTGTTCTCCATCGAACGAGGTCACTTACATGACCGCGCGGTCTGACCGCGCGGTCAATGTGTACGCATCCACCGAGCGCACGTCAAGAGTTCTCGCAACACCACTTGCCTCCGGCATGACGGTCGTCGAGGCCCGCGGCCTGGCGGAGCGAGGTGCCGGAGGCTTCCGAGGAATGCGCGCCCGGCACGCATTCCTGCAGCTCAAGAGGCCATTGATGGGACCGGGACGGTGCGACGGCGAGCCATGTCAGCCCCGCCCGTCCGGTCCGGCCGCCGACGCGTGGGGCTCATGGCCGGACCCGGTCCATCATGGATTCCCGGACGGAAAGTCTTGACAGCGAGTCCACAGAGCGTTCACGCTTCCTGGCGTCCGACGATCGCGTTTGTTCGATTGTGTTGGATTCCGGTTCTCGACTGACCCTCTAACGGTCCCTCGACGACCCACTCTCCGTCATACCCCCGTCCGGCTGACGTGCCATACCTGGGCACCGCCAGCCCAGTAGGAGCCGAAATGCACCGTTCCTCCCCCGGTCAGTCCATGCCTGGAACCAGCCGCCGCACCGTGCTCCGCGGACTCGGCGGAGCCGCGGTACTGGGTGCCGGCATCCCTCTGCTGAGCGCCTGCGCCGGCAGTTCCGCCTCGTCGGACACCAAGACCGTCACCGTGGGCTCCAACGCGTCCGACGCCGTCCCGAAGAAGGGGTACGCCGACGTCTACGCGGCCTTCACGAAGCAGTCCGGAATCGCGGTGGACATCAACACCAAGGACCACAACACGTTCCAGGAGCAGATCAACACCTACCTGCAGGGCACGCCGGACGACGTCTTCCAGTGGTTCGCGGGCTACCGGATGCAGTTCTTCGCGTCCAAGGGCCTCGCCGCTCCGATCGACGACGTGTGGAAGACGATCGGGGACAACTTCCCCAGCGCCATGCATGACCTGAGCAAGGGTCAGGACGGCAAGTACTACCTGGTGCCCCTCACCACGTCCCCGTGGGCGGTCTTCTACCGCAAGAGCGTCTTCCAGAAGTACGGCTACGAGGTCCCCACCACGTGGGACGCGTACGTCGCCCTGTGCAGGCAGATGAAGAAGGACGGCCTCGTCCCGATCGCGTACGGCGACAAGGACGCCTGGCCGGCGATGGGCTCCTTCGACCAGCTCAACTTCCGCCTCAACGGCTACGACTTCCACGTCGAGCTGATGGCGGGCAAGGCCTCCTGGACCGACGCGAAGGTCCGCAAAGTCTTCGACACCTGGGCCGAGACCCTCCCCTACCACCAGGAGGGCGCGGTCGGCCGTACCTGGCAGGACGCCGCCCAGACGCTGGTGGCGAAGAAGGCCGGTATGTACATGCTCGGCATGTTCGTGGCCCAGCAGTTCAGCAACAAGGCGGACCTGGACGACCTCGACTTCTTCGCCTTCCCGGAGATCGACCCGGCGTACGGGCAGGACACCGTGGAGGCGCCGACCGACGGCATCATGCTCAGCAAGAAGCCCAAGAACCACGCCGGGTCCGTCAAGCTGCTCGAATTCCTGGGCACGGCCCAGGCCGAAGAGATCTACCTGAAGGCCGACCCGAGCCTCATCGCCGCCTCCACGAAGGCCGACACCTCCGGCTACAGCGCCCTTCAGAAGAAGGGCTACGAGATGATCAGCCAGGCGAAGCACCTCACCCAGTTCATGGACCGTGACAGTCGCCCCGACTTCACCTCCACGGTGATGCAGCCCGCTCTGCAGAAGTTCATCCGCGACCCCAAGGGGATCGACAGCCTGCTGTCCTCGATCGAGCGCCAGAAGAAGACGATCTTCGCGTCCGGCTGAGACCGACCCCCCTTCTGAAGCGGATGAACACCGACACCATGAGCTCCGAAACGACCACGAAGATCCCGGAGGCGGCCCCGGCGCCGCCTCCGGGCGCCGCGACGCCGAAGAGGCGGGTTCCGCAGGGTCACCAGCGCCTGCTGACCCGCCGAGACAGGCTCACGCTGGGCCTGATGGCGGGTCTGCCGACGATCCTGCACGTCGCCCTCGTCTGGGTGACGGCCTTCGCCTCGATCGCGCTGGCCTTCACCACCTGGGACGGCATCGGCTTCGACTCGATCAAGTGGGTCGGGTTCGACAACTTCAAGGAACTGTTCACCAACAACCCGCAGTTCTGGCCCGCCGTCGAGCACAACATCATCTGGTTCGTGGCGCTCATCCTGATCCCCACGCCGCTCGGCCTGTTCCTGGCCGTGCAGCTGGACAAGCAGATCCGGTTCAGCCGCGTCTACCAGACGGCCTTCTTCCTGCCCGTCGTGATGTCGCTCGCGGTCATCGGCTTCGTCTGGCAGCTGATCTACAACCCCGACACGGGCCTGATCAACAGCCTGATCGGCGCCAACGAGCCGGGCCACTACATCGACTGGATCGGCGACCCGGACCTCAACCTCTGGGCCATCCTCATCGCCGCGTCCTGGCGCCACACCGGCTACATGATGATCCTGTACCTGGCCGGCCTGAAGGGCGTCGACCCGTCCCTGCGGGAGGCCTCCGCGCTGGACGGCGCCAACGAGTGGCAGACGTTCAAGAACGTCATCTTCCCGACCCTGCGCCCGACGAACACCGTCGTCCTGGTCGTCACCATCATCGAGGCCCTGCGCGCCTTCGACCTCGTCTTCGTCTTCAACAAGGGCGCCGAGGGCACGGAACTGCTGTCGATCCTCGTCACCAACAACATCATCGGAGAGTCCAGCCGCATCGGATACGGCTCCGCGATCGCGGTGGTGCTGCTGCTGATCTCCCTCGTCGTGATCATCCCGTACCTGGTGTCCACCTTCCGGAAGGAGCGGCGCGCATGAGCACCACCGTCACGGCCAAGGTCCGTACGCCCGTCCGCCCCGCCCGGATCCTGCTGCACCTCTTCCTCGCGGGCACCTCACTCGCATGGCTCGCGCCGCTGCTGTGGGCGCTGTACTCGGCCATGCGGCCGTACGCGGAGACCAGCGAGAAGGGCTATGTCTCCTGGCCCGACAAGCTGACCCTCGACAACTTCACGAACGCGTTCACGCAGTCGGACATGGGGCACTACTTCGTCAACACGATGCTCATTGCCGTGCCGGCGGTGCTGGTGACCCTGTTCCTGTCGTCGATGGTGGCCTTCTACGTCAGCCGCTTCGACTTCCGCATCAACCTCGCCCTGCTGCTGGTCTTCACCGCCGGCAACCTGCTCCCGCAGCAGGTCATCATCACCCCGCTGTACCGCCTGTACCTGCTCATCGACCTGCCCGGCATCACCATGTCCGGCAAGCTGTACGACTCCGCGCTCGGCCTGGTCCTCATCCACATCGCGTTCCAGTCCGGCTTCTGCGCGTTCGTGCTCGCCAACTACATGCGCTCGCTGCCGCACGAGCTGACCGAGGCCGCCCTCGTCGACGGCGCGTCCGTGTGGCGCATGTACTGGCAGATCGTGCTGCCGCTGTGCCGCCCTGCGATGGCAGCCCTGGGCACCCTGCTCTCCATCTGGATCTACAACGACTTCTTCTGGGCCCTGGTCCTCATCTCCACCGGCGAGAACATGCCGATCACCTCGGCGTTGAACAACCTCTCCGGCCAGTACTTCACCGACAACAACCTCGTCGCCGCCGGAGCCCTGCTCACCGCGATCCCCACCCTGATCGTCTACTTCCTGCTCCAGCGGCAGTTCGTCAGCGGCCTCACGCTGGGCGCCAACAAGGGCTGACACCCCCACTCGCCCCTCCCCTACACCCCTTCCGGAGCATCACCAGTGAGTACCGCACGCCGTCTTCGCATTCCCGGAATCGCCTACGGAGGTGACTACAACCCCGAGCAGTGGCCGGAGGAGGTCTGGGCCGAGGACGTGCGCCTGATGGGCGAGGCCGGGGTGACCATGGTCAGCGTCGGCATCTTCTCCTGGGCGCTGCTCGAACCGGCCGAGGGCGTCTACGACTTCGCCCGCATGGACAAGATCCTCGACCTGCTCCACGAGAACGGCATCGCCGCAGACCTGGCGACACCGACGGCGGCACCGCCGGCCTGGTTCTTCCGCGAGCACCCGGAAGCGCTGCCGGTCGACAAGGACGGCCGCACACTGTCGTACGGCAGCCGCCAGACCTTCTGCCCGTCCAGCCCCGCCTACCGCCGAGCAGCGCTGCGGATCGCCGAAGCCCTCGCCGGGCGCTACGCCACCCACCCGGCCGTCGCCATGTGGCACATCCACAACGAATACGGCTGCCACAACGACGCCTGCTACTGCGACACCAGCGCCGCCGCCTTCCGCACCTGGCTGCGCGCCCGCTACGGCGACGACCTGGACGCCCTCAACCACGCCTGGGGCACCACGTTCTGGAGCCAGTGGTACTACGACTGGGACCAGATCCTGCCGCCCCGCGCCACCGCGGCTCCCCCGAACCCCACCCACCAGCTGGACTGGCGCCGCTTCTGCTCCGACGAACTGCTCTCCCTGTGCACCGCCGAACGCGACGTACTGCGCCGGGCCGCTCCGGATACCCCGGCGACCACCAACTTCCTGGTCCTGCGCACCATCGACGCCCTCGACTACTGGCGCTGGGCACCGGAGTTGGACATCCTCTCCAACGACCACTACCTGCTGTCCGACGACCCGGAGCCCGAGGTCGACATCGCCCTCCACGGCGACCTGATGCGCTCGCTCGCGGGCGGCCCGTGGTTCCTCATGGAGCACTCGACCGGCGCCGTCAACTGGCAGCCCGTCAACCGCGCCAAGCGGCCCGGGGAAATGCGCCGCAACGCGCTCGCGCACGTGGCCCACGGTGCCGACGGCATCGCGTTCTTCCAGTGGCGGGCGGCGAAGGCGGGCGCCGAGCAGTGGCACTCGGCGATGCTGCCGCACGCCGGCACCGACAGCCAGATCTGGCGCGACGTCGTCCAACTCGGCGCGGACCTGCGGGCGTTGGCCGAAGTGCGGGACTCCACCAGCACGGCACAGGTGGCGATCGTATGGGACTGGGACGCCCGCTGGGCACTGGAACTGCCCTCCCAGCCCAGCGGCGCACTGCGCTACCAGGACCTGGTACGGGACTGGTACACCCCCCTGTGGCGGGCCGGGGTCGCCGTCGACTTCGTACGCCCCGACGACCCCGAACTCGACCGCTACCGGCTCGTCCTGGCACCCTCGCTGTACCTGGTCGCAAAGGCAGCCGCGGCGAACCTCGCCCGGTTCGCCGAACGCGGGGGCACGCTGGCCGTCGGCTTCCACAGCGGCATGGTCGACGAGAACACTCATGTGTACCTGGGCGGTTACCCCGGCGCGTTCCGCGATGTCCTCGGCGTGGTCACCGACGAGCTCTTCCCCCTGCTGCCGGGCGAGACGACCGGCCTGACCGGCGACGTGGCGTCGGGCGCCACGGCCGACCTGTGGTCGGAACGCATCCGGCTCACCGGCGCACAGGCCGTCGCCTCCCACGCCGACGGCCCACTGGCCGGCCACCCCGCCGTCACCCGCAACCGGCACGGCGACGGCACCGCCTGGTATCTGGGCACCCACCCCGACCAGGACACGCTCGCCGCCCTGCTCGACCGCATCCGCCAGGAGGCCGGCGTCACACCGGAGCAGGACGCACCCGCCGGGATCGAGGTCGTCCGGCGCCGGGGCGCGGGGGCCGACTACCTGTTCCTCATCGACCACACCGGAAAGGGCGCCGAAGCACCTGCCGAAGGCGTCGAACTCCTCACCGGCACACCGGTCACCGGAACCGTCACCGTCCCACCGGGAGGCGTCGCCGTCGTCCGCGAGCCCCGCTGACCCACCTGCCGAAGTGACCGGACCGCGGCACCACCCCAGGTGCGCGGGCCGGTCACTCGCGCTGTGGCGGAGCCGCTGATCAGTGCGTCCGGGCGGTCAGGCGGTGGTGGCCGGACGCGGTCGGCGCCAGGAGCAGGCCGCCGTTCCTCCGACCGGTACGGAAACGCTCAGCACCGCGCCCGAGGCCGCGGTCGGGTTCGTCACCCCGTAGCGGGCCGTGGTGACGTAGAGGCGGTTGCCGCCGGGGTGCAGACACACCGACGTGGGGTGGGGGGCGGGCACGGTCAGGGTGTGGAGCAGGTGACCGTCGGGGTGGTAGCGGCGGACCGTGCCGGCACCCCACATCGCGACCCACAGGCAGCCCTGCTCGTCGACGGTCATCCCGTCGGGGCTGCCTTCGCCGTCGCGCAGTCGGGCGAAGATCTCCGGGCCGCCGACGAGGTCGCCGGAGGCGGGGTCGACCCGGCAGCGGAGGATGGTGCCGACGGCCGTGTCGGCGAGGTACATGGTCGTGCCGTCGGCGGTGAAGGCCGGACCGTTGACGATGGTCAGGCCGTCGAGGACGCGTACCACCGTGCCGTCGGGGTCCGTTCGGTAGAGCGAACCCGCGCCGGGGGTGCCGTCGAAGGCCATGCTGCCGGCCCAGAAGCGGCCTGCGGGGTCCGCGACGCCGTCGTTCATCCGGCTGGGGACGGGGGTGCGGTCCTCGGGGCGGTCCAGCCATTCCAGTGCGCCGTCCGAGGTGAGCAGCGCGATGCCGGTGCCCGCGGCGGCGATCCACGCTCCAGGCCGGTCCCCCACCGGCGCGACGGCGCCCAACGGCACGTCGAGCCGGGCCAGTTGGCGCGGGGTCGCCGGGTCGGTGCCGTCGCGGAGTTCGAAGAGCCGGCCGCTGAGGATGTCGACGTACACGTACCGGCCGTCGATCCAGCGGCCGCCCTCGGCGAGTTCGTACGCGCCGTCCACGACGACCGCCGTCGGTGCTGATGCAGATGTCATGATCAGTTCTCCGGGTCAGCGAATGGTCGTGCCGTCGGGCTCGTCGAACAGGCCGAGTTCGTCCCGCGTCGGCAGACCCTCCCAGTCACCCCGGGTGGCGACGGCGAAGGCCGCGGTGGTGACCGCCCGGTGCAGCCGGGCGGGGATGTCCGTGCCGTCGAGGAGGCCGGAGAGGTATCCGGCCACGAAGGCGTCGCCCGCGCCGACCAGGTCGACGGCGTCAACTTCTCGCGCGGCACGGTCGGTTGCGCCGTCGGCGGTGAAGACGGTCGCGCCGCGGGCACCCCGCTTGACGACCACCTCGGCGACGCCTGCCGCCAGCACGCCGTGCACGGCCTCGGACTCGCCCGCACCGGGCACTTCCTGCACCAGCGGCAGCTCGTCCTCGGAGGCGATGAGCAGGTCCGTATGGTCCAGGATCGGTCGCAGGGCGGTGCGGGCTCGGTCGGACGTCCACAGCCGGGAGCGGTAGTTGACGTCGAGGCATACGGTGACACCGCTCTCGCGGGCGGTCTTGGCGGCGGCCAGGACCGCCTCGGCCGCCGACGGACCGAGCGCCGGTGTGATGCCGGTCAGGTGCAGAACGCGGGACCCGGGGGCCAGCGCGGGCAGGACGTCGTGCGGTGCGACTGCCGAACCCGCTGAACCCGCGCGGTAGTAACTGACTCGGGTCAGCGTTCCCAGACGAGGTTCGGTCAGCAGCAGTCCGGTGGGCCGGCCGGTGTCGTCGGTGACCGCGTGGTCGGTGTCGACGCCCTCGGCGCGCAGCGTGCGCAGGACCAGCGCGCCGAGTTCGTCCGCACCGACGCGGCCTGCCCAGCGCACCCGGTGGCCGAGCCGGGCGAGGCCGATCGCGACATTGGACTCGGCTCCGGCGACGGACAGGCCGAGGCTGCCGCCCAAGCGCAGCGCGCCCTGGGCCCGGAGGGCCGCCATCGTCTCGCCGAAGGTCACGACTTCAGGTGTTGTCACGGCCTCTCCCCGACGGTCACCGTGCGGAACTCGGCCGCGCGGGCTCGGAGTTGGCCCAGGTCGCCGCCGTCGGCCGCGTCCCCGACGAGCGGTGAGCCGACGCCCACGGCGAGGGCGCCCCGGTCGAGGTAGTCGCGGGCGGCCTGCGCGTCCACTCCGCCGACGGGCACGAAGGGCACCTCGGGGAACGGGTCGCGGAGAGCCTTCAGATAGCCGGGTCCGCCGAGGGAGCCGGGGAAGAGTTTGATCGCGGCGGCGCCACGTGCGAGGGCGGTTTCGATCTCGGTCGGTGTCAGGGCGCCCATCAGCACGGGTACGCCGTAGGGCTCCAGTCCGTCGACCAGGGCCGGGGTGACGAGGAAGGAGGCGCCCGCGTCGACGGCACGGGCGGCGTCCGCGGCGGAGCGCACGGTTCCTGCGCCGAGCAGTGCGTCGGGGCCGAGTTCGGCGCGTGCCTGCCTGATGACGGTCAGGGCGTCGGCGGTGGTCAGCGAGACCTCGACGGCCGCGATGCCCTCCTCGGCGAGGGTGTGTACGGTGCGCACGGCGGCGGCGGGGTCCTTGCCGCGGACGATCGCCAGCAGGCGGTGGGTTCGGAGCGATTCCACCAGGTTCATGGGAGCGGGCTCTCCTTGTGCGTGAGGTGCGGGGGCCGGCCTGGTGGTGGTCACCACTCGGTGAACGCCCCGTCGGGCCCGCGCCATATGGGGTTGCGCCAGCGGTGTCCGGTCTCGGCGGCGTGGCGTACGGCCTTCTCGTCGATCTCGACACCGAGGCCCGGGCGGGTGGAGGCGACGGCGTAGCCGTCCCGGAACCGGAAGGGTTCGGGGTCCATCACGTACTCCAGCAGGTCGCACTGCTGGTTGTAGTGGATGCCCATGCTCTGTTCCTGGATGAGGAAGTTCGGTACGGAGAAGGCGATCTGGAGGCTGGCGGCCAGGGCGATCGGGCCGAGGGGGCAGTGCGGGGCCATGGTGACGTCGTACGTCTCGGCCATGGCCGCGATGCGGCGGACCTCGGAGATGCCGCCGGCGTGCGAGAGGTCGGGCTGAGCGACGGCGATGCCGCTGGTCATGACCTCGCGGAAGTCCCAGCGGGAGTAGAGGCGTTCGCCGGTGGCGAGGGGAATGCTGGTGGACTCCGCCAGGCTGCGCAGGTTGGCCGAGTGTTCCGGCGCGACCGGCTCCTCGACGAACAGCGGGTGCAGCGGCTCCAGTTGGGGCAGCAGGCGGCGTGACATGGCGGTGGAGGCGCGGCCGTGGAAGTCGACGGCGATGTCGCGCTCGTCGCCGAGCACGTCACGGACGGCGGCGACGCGTTCGACGACCTCGGCGGTGCGGGCCGGGGTGTCGATCGGGGCGAGTTCGGCCGAGCCGTTCATCTTCACGGCGGTGAAGCCCGCCTTCATCTGTTCCTCGGCCAGCTCCGCGACGTCGCTGGGGCGGTCGCCGCCGATCCAGGCGTACATCCGGACGCGGTCGCGTACCGGGCCGCCGAGGAGGCGGTGGACGGGGACGCCGTAGGTCTTGCCGGCGATGTCCCACAGGGCCTGGTCGATGCCGGCGATGGCGCTGGAGAGGATGGGGCCGCCCCGGTAGAAGCCACCCTTGGTGAGCACCTGCCAGTGGTCCTCGATGCGCAGCGGGTCCCGGCCGACGAGGTAGTCCGCCAGTTCGTGGACCGCGGCGCGTACGGTCTCGGCGCGGCCCTCGATCACGGGTTCGCCCCAGCCGGTGACGCCCTCGTCGGTGGCGACGCGCAGGAACAGCCAGCGCGGGGCCACGAGGAACGTCTCAAGTCCGGTGATTTTCAAGGAAGTTCCTTAGGCGGCGTGTCGGTCGCCACGTCGTCGTGGTCGTCCCGGGCCCGTACGGCCGCCAGGTCGTCGGAGGCCTGGGCCAGGAGGGATTCGACGGCGGCCACGGCGGCGTCCGGATCTCCCGCTTCGACGGCGTCCAGCAGTTCCTGGTGCACGGGGATGGAGTCGGAGAAGTGGCGGGCGCCGTGCACGATCCGGTCGCGGATGCGCAGGCCGGCCTCGATGACGACCTCCATCCTGCTGAGCAGTTCGTTGTGCGCGGACTCCAGGAGGGCGCGGTGGAAGGCCAGGTCGGCCTCGACCATGGCGTCCGCGTCCGCGCCTGCCGCGGCCATGGCGTCGAGGGCCTGCCGCATCGCGTCCAGGTCGGAGGTGGTGCGGCGGGTCGCGGCGAGGCGGGCTCCGGCGGGCTCGACTATCGCGCGGACCTCGGCGAGGTCCTCCAGGAAGCCGTCGGTCGGGGCGCTGCTGCCCTGCCAGCGCAGCAGGTCGCTGTCGAGCAGGTTCCAGTCGGCGCGGGGTCGGATGGTCGTACCGCGTTTCTGCTTCGATTCGAGCAGGCCCTTGGAGGCCAGCACGCGCAGCGCCTCGCGCACCACGGTCTTGCTGACGCCCAACTCCGTTTCGAACCTGGCCGGGTCCACCACGGAGCCCGGCGGGTAGTCGCCGCGAATGATGCGCCGGCCCAGCTCCTCCACGGCCTGGCCGTGCAGCCCCTTGGGGGGATGGGTCACCACGTTCTCCGTTTCCGTATCGGTCCTGTCGGTCGGTGCCCCGCTCGGGGCGCGGCGCTCACGAGGACTCCTTCATGACGCTCCATCCTCCATCGACCACGAGGCTGGCTCCGGTCACGTAGGAGGCGTCCGTCGACGCCAGGAAGGCGACGGCGGCTGCCACCTCTTCCGGCTGTCCGAACCGCTTGGCCGCCGTGGCCACCACACTGCGCGTCCGGTCGGGCTCCGGGATCCCGTCCCAGGCGGCGGTGAGGATGGGTCCGGGCAGCACCGTGTTCACCCGGATGTCCGGACCGTACTCGACGGCCAACTGCCGCCCCAGCGAGCACAGCGCGCCCTTCGCGGCGGCGTAGGCGGCGTGGCCGGGCAGGCCGATGACCGCGTGCACCGAGGAGGTCAGGACGACGGAGCCCCGGGTCTCGCGCAGCATGGCCGCGAACGTCTTCATCGCCCGCCAGGCCGGCTTGAGCAGCACCGCCATCTGGCCGTCCCATTCAGCCTCGCTCAGTTCGTGGGCGGGCTTGTTGAGCTGGGCGTAGGCGTTGCTGTGCAGCACGTCGAGCCGGCCGCGGTGCTCGGCGACGTGTCGGGCCAGGTTCTCCCAGTCGGCGGCCGAGGTCACATCGCAGCGCACGTACTCCGCGCGTCCGCCGCTGTCGGTGATGCCTGCCGCGACCGCCTTGCCGGCCGCGTCGTCCACGTCCGTGACCACGACCACCGCCCCTTCGGCCGCGAGTCTGCGAGCCGTGGCCGCGCCGATTCCGTGCGCGGCACCGGTGATCACCGCCACGCGCCCCGTCATCCTGCGGCATTCCGTCATCACGTGCGTCTCCCCTCGCTCCTGCCTATGCGCCCACCATAGCTGTTTCAATTAATTATGAATATATCTTGACGGGGTGGCGATGC
The DNA here is from genome assembly GCF_041435215.1 of Streptomyces sp. NBC_01314. NCBI lineage: Bacteria > Bacillati > Actinomycetota > Actinomycetes > Kitasatosporales > Streptomycetaceae > Streptomyces > Streptomyces sp. NBC_01314. The sequence continues at coordinate 1,692,341 of NZ_CP108394.1, forward strand.
CGCTCCGAAACTGACCGGCAGCAACAGACACCTTTGTACGAAGCGAGGAAGGACCTCCTCCGATGAGCCGCACCACACACCTCCGCAGAAGCCGGGGCGCACTCGCAGTGACCCTTGCCGCCGCCGCCCTGGTGATCTCCGCCTGCGGGGGTTCGACCGGTTCGAAGGACCCCGCACTCCAGGAACCTGCCAAGCCCGGCCAGAAGGTCGACCTGCGGTTCTGGTCGTGGGTTCCCGGTGTCGACAAGGCCGTCGACAAGTGGAACGCCACTCACCCGGACATCCACGTCAAACTGGAGAAGATCCCGTCGGGCAGCAGTGGCGGCTACGCGAAGATGCGCGCCGCGCTCAAGAGCGGCAACGCGCCCGATCTGGCGCAGGTGGAGTACCAGGAGATCCCCTCGTTCCTGCTGGAGAACGGCCTGGTGAACCTGTCGCAGTACGGCGCGGACAAGGACCGGTCGAAGTTCGTGGACTGGCAGTGGCAGCAGGGAGTCTTCAACTCGGCTGTCTACGCGATCCCCCAGGCGTCCGGCCCGATGGGCCTGTTCTACCGCTCCGACCTGTTCAAGAAGTGGGGCATCAAGCCGCCCGCCACCTGGGACGAGTTCGCCCAGGCCGCGCAGAAGATCCACAACGCCGACCCGAAGGCCTACATCAGCACCTTCCCCGCCGGCAACTCCGCCTGGTTCACCGCACTCGCATGGCAGGCCGGCGCCAAGTGGTTCGGCGTGAAGGGCGACACCTGGTCGGTGAACATCGACTCCCCGCAGACCCTCAAGGTCGCCGCCTTCTGGGACGACCTGCGCAGCAAGAAGGTGATCAAGACCGAACCCGACTTCGCCAACGGCTGGTACAAGGACCTGCAGAGCGGTGCCATCACCTCGTGGGTCAGTGCCCAGTGGGGCGACGCCATCATCAGCGGAAACGCTCCTCGGACCACCGGCAAATGGGCGGTCGCGCCCATGCCGCAGTGGACGAAGGGCTCGAACGTGTCCGCGAACTGGGGAGGATCCTCCACGGCTGTCCTCAAGGGCGCCAAGCACATCCCCGAGGCCCTGAAGTTCGCCGAATGGCTCAACACCGACCCCACGAGCGTCGACCTGCTGCTGCAGGGCGGATACGGCTGGCCCGCGGCGGCCGACGGGTACAAGGGCTCCTCACTGGACAAGCCGTCACAGTTTTTCGGAGGCCAGAAGTACAACGAGGTCTTCGCAGAGGCGGACAAGAACATCGACAACTCGTGGAAGTGGATACCGACGATCGACGCCACCTACCAGCACCTCAACGACGGCTTCCAGGCCGCCCTGGCCGGCAAGGGCACGTTCGTCTCCGCGGTCAAGCAGGCGCAGAAGCAGACCGTCGAGGACCTGAAGAAGAAGGGTCTGAAGGTTTCCACCGGCCAGTGACCACCTCCGGGGGGCGCGACACAGCCGCCGCCGTTCTCCGCTCCGGACTCCAGAAAGAACCCTGATGCCCACCCGAGCGCCCCGCCGCCGCAGAAATCTGGCGCCCGTCGCCTTCGTCGCGCCGTTCCTCCTGCTGTTCCTACTGACCTTCGCCCTCCCCATCGGCTACGCCGTCTACCAGAGCGTCATGGATGTCGAGCACACCGGAGCCCTGGGGCTCGGCGGCAGCCGTACCGTCTTCGTAGCGCTGAGCAACTACTCCGACGCGTTGTCCGATCACGCCTTTCTGCGCAGCATCGGTCGCGTACTGCTGTTCGCGGCCGTCCAGGTGCCGGTGATGGTCGCGTTGTCGGCCGGGCTCGCGCTGCTGCTGGACAGCGCCTCGGCCAGAGGCGTGCGGTTCTTCCGCGCCGCCTTCTTCCTGCCCTACGGCGTTCCGGGTGTCATCGCGTCCATCCTGTGGGGCTTCTTGTACGTTCCGGGAGTCAGCCCTCTCGTGGACGGCATGCGCCACCTGGGTGTCTCGGTCGACCTGCTGGGCGGAAACACGGTTCTGTGGTCCATCGCGAACATCGTCACGTGGGAGTTCGCCGGCTACAACGTTCTGGTTCTCGTCGCCCAGTTGCGTACCATCCCCGCGGAGCTGTACGAGGCCGCCCGCATCGACGGCGCCAGTGCGTGGATGACGGTCCGGCACGTCAAACTGCCGCTGCTGCGCCCGGCGCTGATCCTCACCACGGTCTTCACCATCATCGGCACGCTGCAACTGTTCGCAGAACCGCTGGTGCTCAAGCCCGTCTCATCGAGTATCGACAGCGCCTACACCCCCAACCTCAGCGCCTACAACGAGGCGTTCACCAACGACAACTACCACCTCGCCGCTGCCGAGGCAGTGCTGCTCGCCCTCGCCGCGTTCGTGCTCTCCTTCGGCTTTCTGCGGCTGATCAACAAGAGAGGTGAGGACGCGTGAGTCTCCAGACACCGGCCCGCACACTCCCGCCAAGGGGCGAGACGCCGGCCTCCGACGACGGCACAACGCCGCGCGGCGGCATCACCGGGGTCACCACGCGCAGTCGTATCCTGGTCACCGGCCTGCTGGTGGCGGCCGCCGGGTACTTCCTGCTCCCGGTGTACTGGCTGGTCGTGGCGTCCACCAAGTCCACCGGCGACCTGTTCGGCAGCTTCGGGTTGTGGTTCTCCCATCCCCGGTTCCTGAGCAACCTGCATCAGGTGGTCACCTACGACGATGCGATCTACCTGCGCTGGGCCGCCAACAGCCTGCTGTACGCGGGCGTCGGCGCGGGCGTGGCGACGCTTCTGGCCGCGATGTCCGGCTACGCGCTGGCCAAGTTCTCCTTCGCCGGCCGCGACACGATCTTCAACATCGTGCTGGGTGGCGTCCTGATCCCTGCCACGGCGCTGGCGCTGCCCATGTACCTGCTGTTCAGCGAGGCAGGCCTGGCCAACACCTACTGGGCCGTACTGCTGCCGAGCTTCGTCAGTCCCTTCGGCGTGTACCTGTGCCGGATCTACGCCGCGGCATCCATACCGGACGAGCTGTTGGAGGCGGCCCGCATCGACGGCGCGGGAGAGTTCCGCATCTTCACGGTCGTCGCTCTGCGCATCATGACCCCCGCCCTGGTGACGATCTTCCTTTTCCAGTTCGTCGGCATCTGGAACAACTACTTCCTGCCGCTGGTCATGCTCTCCGACTCCAAGCTGTACCCCATCACCCTCGGTCTGACGTCGTGGCAGTCCTTCGCCGACCGCCAACCGCAGCTCTATCAAATGACCGTGGGCGGTGCCTTTGTCTCCGTCGTCCCGCTGATGATCGCCATGATCGCCCTGCAGCGCTTCTGGCGCAGCGGTTTGACCGAGGGCAGCGTAAAGGGCTGACGCAGCCGGACCGGACGGTCCTGCCCCTTGCCGACCGGACGGCGCCGGACTCCGGAAGGAACGCTGGTAAGCCGACTTCCGGCGCCGGCCGTCCACGCGGTACGGCGACATCGAGGCCCTCGACGACGCCTGGTGGACGGCCTTCCGGGCACAGCACCACGACAGCTTCGACGCGATGCTCCCGACAACCTTCCCCAACCCCGCCCAGCAACTGGACTTCGCCCGGTTCTCCGACGACGCGCTGCCGCAGTGCCACCTGACGGAGAAGGAGGGTCCTGCTGAGGATCACCCCGGGTGTTCCCGGTCGCCACGAGCTTCATCGATGTACACAAGCCCGTCGGCGCCTTCCGGTGGGCCGCGGAGGAGGACGTCGTCTCGCTCGACTTCTACCAGGACCCGCGCGACGAGGACACGCACGTCTCGACGGGGTTCATCTTCGACGTCACCCGCTCCGCCCGCGAAGGACAGCCATGGATGCTCATGGAGCAGGCCTCCAGAGCGGTCAACCGGCGCGATCGCAACGGGCCCAAGCCGCCGGGGCGGATGCGCCTGTGGAGCTCGCGGGCGGTCGCCCAGGGCGCTGACACGGTGCTCCGCTTCCCGTGGTGCAATCCAGGGGCGGCGCCGAGAAGTACCACTCCGCGATGCTCCCGCACGGCGGCACCGACACCCGCACCTCCGCGAAGTGAGGGAGCTGGCGCTGAACCAGATGGACATCGCGCTCGCTCACTACCGGCCACTGTTCCAGGCGGGCGTCGCCTGCGATGTCGTACCCCCGACAGCGGCCTGTCCGGCTACCGCCTGGTCGTCGTGCCCGACCTGTACTTGCCGAAGGAGCGGGACGGCGAACACCTCACCGAGTTCGTGCGCGGCGGCGGCCGGCTTCTCGTGTCGTTCTACTCCGGCACCGTCGACGACTTCGACCGGTTGCACCTGGGCGGATATCCCGCGCCGCCGCGCAAGGTACTGGGCCTGCGCGTCGAGGAGTTCTGGCCCGCCGGCGGAGACGGAGACCGTCGACATCCGCCACCCACACGGGTTTCGGTCAGACGGGTAGGTCAGCCGCGTCGGCCTGCGGTCGGAGGTCGTCGTGCCCGAAGGCGCCCCGGTGGTGGCCGAGTTCGGCTCCGGGTCGTCGGCCCGGGCAGCGGCCGTCACCCGGCATTCCTTCGGCGAGGGACACGCGTGGTACGTCGCGACGCGTCTCGCCTCGGAGGCCATGCGATCACCGACCGACGGGGCGGCACAGGTCGACGGCGCCGGCGAGTTGCGCATCTTCAGGACCCTCGTCCTGCGCACGATGCCGCCCGCTCGTGACCGTGTTCCTCTTCCAGTTCGTCGGCATCTGGAACAACTACTTCAAGCCGCTGGTCATGCTCTCCGACCACCCCAATTGGCCCCTGCCCGGCTGCCAGAACGCTCGTGCTGCGGCGCTGCCGGCGGTCCGGGATGACGCAGGACAGTGTCAAGGGCTGAGCGCTCGAAGGCGGAAGGGGGAGGGGGCGGACGGCCCCTCCCCCTCCCCTTTCCGCCGCACCCTGGCAGGTCACCTGCCCCTGGGATTCACCGCCTCGCGGAACGCGTCGTAGACGAGCTTGGGCCGCTCCTCGGCAAAGGTGAACAGGCCCATGACGGAGATGCCGTTGTAGGACTGGTTGTACCCGGCCCGCTGCTTGTAGTCCTTGAGGACCCAGTAGGTGAAACCGGCGACGAAGTCGCTGCGCGCGGCCACCTGGGTCCAGTGGGCGGTGAAGCTCGCCGCCTGCCACTCCTCCGTACCCTGCGTGGTGTCGGGACCGTGGGTGCCGGCCACGGACCAGGTGCCGTTCTCGGTGATCAGGATCGGCTTGCCGGGATACTTCGCGTGCACCGCGTCCAGCGTGGGGCCGAGGTCCGCGTCCTTGCCGTAGAAGTAGCCGAAGTACTCGTTGAACCCGATCACGTCGGCGAGGTCGAAGGCGGGGTCGTTGCTGGTGTTGGACGCCCAGGTCACGGGGCGGGAGGTGAGGTCGACCGCCTTCACGGCCGCCTTGAGATCGGCGAGCCAGGCGCGGTAGACCGGAGCACCGGCGGCGTCGATCTCCGACTCGTTCTGCAGCCCCCAGAGGATCACCGACGGGTGATTGTGCTGGTTCCACGCCATGGTCAGGGCCAGGGCGCGGGCAAGGCCGTAGCGTTCGGTCTGCAGCTTCTCCTGGGCCGTGTTGAGCCACATGGTGTCGATGTCGTCCATCACCAGCACGCCGTGCTGGTCCGCCCAGTCGTAGACGTACGGGTGGCGGTTGTAGACGCAGTTGCGGATGAAGTTGGCGCCCACTGCCGTGACATGGCCCAGTTCCCGGTCGTACTCGGCCGGCGTCATCGCTCTGCCGTGCGCGGCGGTCTCCTCGTGCCAGTTGAGGCCCTTGAGGAAGAGAGGCTTGCCGTTCAACCGCAACTGGGCGTCGCCGATGGTCAGTTCGCGAACGCCGTACCCGGTGGACAGCGTGTCCACCCGCGCCCCTGAGTGCCTCCCGGCGGTCAGGGTGGCGCGGGCGGTGAGCGTGTGCGGCGAGGCCGGGCTCCAGCGCGGGGCGTGGGGTATCGGGACCGAGACGCGGACCACTCCCGCCGACCGGGCCGCGATCCGGGCCGCGACCACGACGGGCCGACCGCCGCTTTCCCGGCCGGGATCCAGGGTGAGCCGGCCGTCGAAGTCGGAGGCGCCGTGGTTCTCGACGACCGCGCGTGCCTCAAGGCGCCCGTTCGCGCCGACGGCGAGCAGTTTGGCGATGGTGACCTGCGGGACCGCCTCGATCCAGGCCGACCGGGTCAGGCCCGCGTAGGGCCAGTAGTCGACCGGCTTGTACGGCAGCTCGTGGTCGTCCGTGACCGGCTGGGGAGTCGGGTCCGTGTAGTCGGTGTAGCTCGCCCGGCGGAAGACCCGGACGGCGATCGTCTGACGCGTTCCCGGTCTCAGCGCCCCCGCCACCGGAAGCGCGAAGGGGGAGTTGGCCCCCTCGTGCTTGCCGAGATGCCTGCCGTCGAGCCAGACCTCGGCGCTGTACCCGGCGGCGAGGAAGGCGATGCGTACGTGCCGGGCACGCCAGGACGCGGGCACGTCGACGGTCGTGCGGTACCAGGCGTAGCCGTCGCTGAACGCGGTGCCCTGGGCGAAGGGGCCGGTCTCCGAGCCGAATCCGGGAGTGTCCAGCAGGTCCCAGGCCGCCGGGACGTCGATGCGGCCCCACGTCCTGTCGTCGTGGCGCGCGGACTGCCAGCCCTCGCCGAATCCCTGGTCGTCGGGGTCGAAACGGAAACGCCACTTCCTGTCCAGGGACAGGTACTCGCGAGTGGGCTCATGGGTGCGCCAGCCGTCGAACGCGGGGAGGACCGCGCCGTACCGGAAGACAACGTTGGTGCCGCCGACGTCACGCACATGGGTGCCGGAGGGCTCGATGGCGGGGTGGGTGTCCAGCACCGGGCCGTTCGGGGTGGCCGCGGCCGTACCGTCCGCCGCTCGCGCCGTCTCCGGCCAGGCCGGCAGGGCGACGAAGGCGGCCGCGCCGAGTGCCGTGACGACGGTGCGCCGGGACGGGACGGTGCGCCGGGACGGATGGATGGATTCAGTCATGGCAGGCGGCTCCTCGGATCACGTACGTGTTCGTCCGCCCCACAGCCTGGACAACCCCGCCACCCTCGTCAAGGATTATTCATAAATAATGAATTGAGCTAGCGTGGTGCCGTCGAGCCGCCGACGGCGTCCCACCGCACACGAACGACGGGTGACCTCATGACCACCACACCGCAGCGAACAACCACGAGCGAGCCCACGGGCCGGCTCGCCATCACCTTGTGGGACTTCAGCTGGTACACACAGGCAGGCCCCGGCGAACCGTTCGCCGACCTCGACCGCGCCTTCGCCGAGACGGTGGAGCGGGGCTTCAACACCGTCCGCATCTGCGCCATGCCCTTCCTGCTGTTCTCCGGGCGCGTCCACGCCCCGGAGTCCATCCAGGTCCGCGGCCTGGGCGAGCAGTTCGGGCAGCGCACCCGCTGGTACGACGTGCGCGGCGGCTATCCGCTGGACGGCCGCCGGCGGCTCGTCGAGCTGTTCGAGGCGGCCGCCCGTCATGACTGCAAGGTGATCGTGTCCTCGTGGGAGTACCAGCAGTCCCCCAGCTTCGCCGACACCGACGCCTGGCACCGCGCCCTGGCCGCGGTCCCCGGCCCGGACCGAGCCGAGGCGGTGGCCGAATCCCTGGCCGAGCTGCTGGACTTCCTCACCGAACGCGGACTGGCCGACCGCGTCGCCTACGTCGAGGTGCACAACGAGGTCGACAACTGCGACCTGGTGCCGGCCGACGGCACTCCCGGCCACTACGCCCGGCTGCGCGGCCCCCTCGAACGCGCGGTGAAGCTGCTGCAGGCGCGCCACCCCGACATCCCCGTCACCTACTCGCTGGGTGAGCCCTGGCCCGACGAGCTCGACGACCTGCCGGAGCAGGCCCAGATCGCGCACTTCCACTTCTACGTCTACGGCGTGCTCGGCGCCCTGTACGAGGCGGTGGGACTCGGCCACGGCACCGAAGCGGCCCCCGAGACGGCCGGCTGGCCCACCCCCGAACTGGCCGCCATGCTGCGCCCCGACGCGCCCGCCTTCGCCGACTACCAGCCGGACGAACCCTGGCGGCTGGCCGCCACGGGGATTCCGCGCGAACTGTTCTACGCACACGACTGGGTCGACCCCGACCGCTGGGACCTGTGGCTCTACGAGAACTATTCGGCGCACCGACAGGCCATGCGGGAGACCCTGGCCGGATGGGTGGACTCCGCCGCCGAGTTCGCCCGCCACCGCGGCATCCCCGCCGTCCTCGGCGAAGGCGTCGTGGGCTACACCCCACTGCTGACGCGCTTCGAGGAGGACGCCGTCGGCAAGGACATCGCCGAGTTCGTCGTCGACCGCTGCCTCGCCGCGGGTTTCCAGGGCGTCCTCCTGACCTCCAACGCGGCCCCGCACCACCCCATGTGGCACACCGACGGGGACTGGATGCGGCGGGTCAACTCCCGTATCACCGCGGACTGAACCCGAGTCCTACGGCGGCCCGGGGTGCGGGCGGCAAGCCGATCGGGCACCCCGACCACACCAGCAGCGACCGCCCACAGGCGTGCAGCACGCGGGAGAGAGGCGATTGTCCCGTTTGGGGCGGGCGCAGCGGCCGATGTTCTGGAATCGACCAGCAGGCAGGGCGTTCGGGATCAACTCTTTGGCGCGTGCCTCACCGGGTGGCCGGGTGGCGATGATGTGGCTTGCCTACATTGATCAGCCGCCTGTAGAACCAGGGCAGCGCCTTGGAACGCGTCGTACAGTTCGCGGGCGCGCCCCGGACCGAAGCGCTTGCGGGCCTCACCGGCACTGATGCTGATGCTGATGCCGTGGGCGCGCATGCTGCCGTATGTCGGCCCGAGGCGCCCGAAGCGACCTTGTCCCCACACGATGGAACCGCTGCGCAGATGCTGAGCAGCGGAGAACCTCAGGGATGCGCCAATCACCGCCTTCTACTGGTGGCAGGGGGAAGTCGAGACAGCGCAGGAGTGGCGGATCTCGTACATGACCACGACGGACCGTCTCCCGGCACTGGAGGCATGGCTGCACGAGAAGCGCCCGTACGACATCCCTCAGTGGATCACGCTGCCCGTGACCGGCGGGTCGGAAGCGTACCTGTCCTGGGTTGTTGAGGAGACGGCATAGGTATGCGGAGCGTCGGACCGGCCGTACGACTGCGTTCGCTTCCTGGGCTTGCGCCTACGCTCGCCGACCCCTTGGAATCGATCTTCTGGCTTCGGCCCTACTGCGTGGAGGTGATGTCGACCAAGGCGTTCACGTTTCACGCCAGTACACGGCAGCGGCACAAGCCAAGCCCAACACGATGGGCAAGGCGGCCTGCGTTCAGCGGGGGTGCGCACAACGTGACGTCCGTTTCCTGCCAGCAACCGTCCGTGTGTCGGTCCAGCATGGGCACATGACCAGATACACCGTGCTCCCCGTTGACGCAGCCGTCCTGAAGGAACTGCGGATTGTCGACGACGCGGGCCGTCCCTGCGCCTCGTACATCGCGACCGGCGACGACGCGGGCTCGCCGCTGCGCTGCTGCCTGCGCCCCATCACGCTCGGCGAGCGGATCGCCCTGGTTTCGTACGCCCCGTTGCGTCGCTGGGCCGCTACGAGGGGTGCCGATCCGGGCGCGTACGACGAACAGGGTCCCGTCTTCATCCATGCCGATGACTGCGGCGGGTTCACCCCCGGCGAGAACTACCCCTTCGCTCGGCCAGGCGCACTGCGTACCGTGCGCCGCTATGACGCCCGGGGCCATATCGCAGGTGGCCGCCTTCTGGAGATTGCGGCCGACGCCACGACTGGCTTCGATGCAGCCTTCGACGATGCGTTCAACGATCCGTACGTGGTGCTCCTACACGTCAGGGCACTGGAATACGGATGCTTCCACTTCGAGGTGCGACGGCCCTCCGCCAAGGAGCAGTAGCAGCCGTACCACCTGAATGACCGGCCTCAAGGGATCGGCTGCGTGCATGGGACGAGGGCGTCCAACGTCAGTGTGTGAAGACAGAGTTGGACACCCTCGCAACCGCACTCTGCGTGAAGACCGACGACCTGCTGAAGGCGTCTCCGCATCTCGCGCCATGGCGTCCGGCCGTGGGAATCGCCCCTCAGCTCACCGACGCCGAACTGGTCACACTGGCGATGATGCAGGCCATGCTCGGCTTCACCTCCGAGGCCAGGTGGCTCCGCCACGCCCGTTCCCATCTGCGGCATCTCTTCCCGTACCTGCCCAAGCAGCCCGGCTACAACAAGCGACTGCGCAAGAGCGCCGGACTGCTTCGGCGCATCACCCGGCTGCTGGCCACCGACACCTCGGTGTGGAGCGACGACGTGTGGATCGTGGACTCCAACCGGTGGAATGTGGCCGTTCACGCGCGACCGTCAGACGTTCCGACCTGGCCGGATGGGCCGAGTGCGGGTACTGCGTCAGTCACAGCCACTTCTTCCGGGGCCTGCGGCTGCAGCTCGTGTGCACCCTCCAAGGCCTGCCCGTCACCTTCGCCCTGACCGGAGCAAAGGCCGACGAGCGCGAGACTCTGCTGGATCTCCTCGCGGCCGAACCCGGCCTGCTTGCCGAGATGGCAATGCATCTGCGAGCCCAACTCCCTTACGCCTTCCGCATCGAGGCCCGGGACGCCGAACTCGACAGGATGCAGCTCACCCTCCCGGAGAGCTCTCTTCGCACCGATCGGGCCCTCCACCTGCCGACTGCTGCTTTGGGGGACTCATGGCAGATCAGCGCTTTGGTAGGCCAGGTTCTGATGTACCGGGAGCAGGGCAAGAGCTATCCCGACGCCATCCGCTACTACGCGGGCACGCAGACGCTCACTGAAATGCCTGACGTATGCAAGGCGGCTGGCCTTCCTGACGACTGCTATTGGTCCGAAACGGTAGGGGTCCTGCCGTCGTACTCGCCAGAGCTGAACCCCGACGAGCTGGTCGGGCGAGAGCTTGGCCTCGCGGGATGAGGTCATATCGGCGCCCTAGGGAGCTTCACCGTCACGCGCCGCGCAGGAGGATGTATGACGGCAGTGGCAGCCACAGGGCGTCCTGCGCCTTTTCAAGATCACCCCGGAGGCGGACGCCGGCCCCTTCGTCGCCCGTGCGGTGCGTTCTTCCACCCTCGCCCTCAGGGGCGCTCACCTGCGTAAATGATCAAAGGAGTGCGGCCGCTGGGCCTGGCCTGATGACCCATCTGTCCGTATACGTGTTGCAGCCCTGACGGTCTGTCGGTTTCCTCATGAGCGGAGCACAACAAGGCGCCGCGCACTCCGGCCGGCCACTGCTTCTCGGAGGAACTTCATGCGTATCAAGTGTGCAGGCGCCGGCATCGGCATCGGTTTCCTTCTCGGTACCGTCGGCCTCTCGAGCCCGGCCGCGGCAGCCGCGAACGGCCCCACCGGTGATCCAGGTATGCACATCAGCCCGAGCCACGCCACCCCAGGCTCCACCGTCACGGTCAGCACCACAGCCTGCGGCTCGGAGACCTATGGGAAGGGCGAGTCTGAGGCAGGAGGCAAGTTTCACCTCCTCCCAGGCGACCGGGAGGGTGTACTGACCGGCGAATTCAAGGTGCCGGGCGGCACCGCGCCCGGCGGTTACACCATCACCCTGAAGTGCCCGCCGCGAGTCAAGATCACGGGCACATATTGGGTCGGCACCGGCAACCCCAGCGGCTCGATCGACGCTGGTTTCGGGGCGGCGAACGACAAGGGCACGCAACTTGCCCTCGGGGCGGTGCTGCTCGCCGGAGCCGCCGCCGGCGGCGCGATCAAGATGCGCCGTCCCCCGGCCGGTGCCCGCGCTTGACGCTCTGCCCTGCCGGCCCAGCCCCCAGGCCCGTGTCCGGGGGTTGGGGGGATCTCCCGCCTTCACTCACTTCGGCCGCGAAGCGGAGGCTACACAGCGATGGAACCGAGGTGCGAGCCCGGCGATCCTTCCCCGTCGTCCACCCCGTCCGCCAAATTTCTCGCCTACGCTCTACTGGCGGGCACGGTGCTGGTGCTCACGGCCCTCCGGGGCGAACAGCCTCCGCAACCTTCGACCGCGCAGTCCTTCTCCTCCTCCGTGTTACCCGGGCCCAGCAGCACCGCCTCGACCCGGTATCCCTCTGTGCCGCCCCTGCCCCCGTCGGCTCCGGTCCGGCTGCGAATCCCCGCCATCGGCGTGAATGCCCCAATGACGGAACTGAGCCTCGACGAAACAGGAGCACTGCGCCCGCCATCGGCCGATATGCCCGGCTTTGCCGGGTGGTATGGCGCCGGTACACCTCCCGGCTCAGTCGGCACAGCCGTCATTGCGGGACATGTCGACACGCCGCAAGGCCCCGGAGTCTTCCACCGCCTCGGAGGACTGACCAAGGGCGACACCATCGAGATCATCAGGTCAGACCGGCGGACAGCCGTCTTCACGGTCGACGCTGTGGAGCTCTACGACAAGAAGGCGTTTCCGGATGAGAAGGTCTACGGCAGCTCCCACCGGCCCGAACTGCGCGTGATCACCTGTGGGGGCCCATACGCCGAAGAAACCGGCTACCAGGGAAATGTCGTGGTCTTTGCGACGCTGACCGCGGCGTAGAACGATGGCGGTGCCGCCGAGCAGGCCGCGGTTCGTCCTCGCCTGCCTCCGACTCCGGGAACGCCTTCGCGTTGAGCTCGCGCATCGCGCGGGTCTGCCGCCCGCACCGCTTGGGCGTCCTCGGTATCGCGCGGGTACAGGATGCGCAGGTCACCGGTCATCATGCGGCGGCTGACCGGGCGGGTGCAGTCGTCGACGACCGCCTGCACGATCTGTTCGTCCAGGCCGGGCTGGTGAGGTCGGCCGCGCAGGACGTAGGAGAGGTGGCGGCTTGTCAGGCGCGGTCGTGGAGAGTGACTTGGTAGCCGTCTGGGTCGGCAAAGGTGAATGTCCGGCCGAAGGGGCCGTCGATCGGTGCGGAGACGATGGTGTGACCGTCGGCGACGAGCGCGTCGTGGATGGCCTGGACGTCGGTGGCGTGGAGCCAGATCGCGGCACCGATGCCGGGCTGAGCGACGGATGCGAGGTCGGTGCCGGGAATGACGTCGCGGAGTGCGAACGCGATCGGCTTCGTCTCGAAGACGACGGCGTGCGGAGGTCCGACCTGCGAGCGGACGAGGCCGAGGTACTGCTCGTAGAACATCTGCGAAGCGTCGAGGTCGCGCGCCTGGAGCGAGATGAAGTCGGGGCCGGTGGCGGGCATGGTGATGCTCCTTCTCTTCGTGTCAGGTTACTGACACAGGCCAACGTATGTCAGAATCCTGACATGAGTCAAAAGGGTGTCGGAGTCGACCTGGACAAATCGCTGGGCTACCTGCTGAAAGAGGCTTCGAGCGCCCTGCGCGCAGCCATGGAGGAGGTACTGCGGCCACTCGGGATGAGCGTGACGCACTACTCCTGCCTCGAACTGCTGGCTCAACGGCCGGGCTTGTCGAACTCCGAGCTCGCGCGTGGCGCGTTCGTGACACGGCAGACGATGAACGTGCTGCTCCAGACCCTGGAACGAGAGGGCTACGTGACCAGGCCTGCGGAGGCGCCCGTAGGGAAGGTTCTTCCCGCGCGGCTCACGCCTCGCGGCCGACGGAGCCTGGAGAAGGCGACCGTAGCGGTTCGGTCCGTCGAGGTCAGAATGCTGGCCGACATGACCGAGACCGAGCAGTCAGCCGCGTTCCGGATCCTGCAGGGGATGGTTCATTCCCTGCGCGATGGCAACGACGGTGCATAGCTCGTTCCTCGGCGCACGTCTCACGCGCCCGGACAGGAGGGCAGGCGAGCAGGCGAGCATGGAAATCCGTGCAGGCGACCTCGAAAACCGACAGCCCCCGACTACACCCTCTTCTACGATGAGCCCTTTTCGGCTCCGTCGGGGGAAGGTTCCGCCTGCCGCCTCGTCCAGTTGGGAGCAGGTTTCTTGCCCGTGAGGCGCCGGGTCATCATGATGATGAGTGATGAGTGCCCAGTTCAGATGGGCTTCGGGAGTGCTGCGGAAGGCGTTCGTAGTCGCGTGCGTTCATGCGCCGGCCGATCGTGCACTCCACTTTCCAGCGGCGGGGCAGGACAACGAAGCCCTTTCTGGCGGCATGCGGCGTGGTGGCCGCCGCAACGCTGGTCGCCCTCGGCGACACATCCGAGACGGCGCAGGCTCAGGGCAGTTGCCAGGTCCGCGACCGCACCGAGACGTTCACCTGCAGTACCGGACACCCGAAGGACTTCACCGAACCCGGCGAGCGCGCTCCGGAGTCCGGGTTCGGCCATGTCATCGGCGACGGATACGTCATCGTCCAGTACCGGCCCCAGCTTCCCGCCGCCGATCTGGACGCCCACAGGTCATGACGGCGCGAACGCCGGAGTCGAATACCCGCGCACGACGGCGGGGCCGCAACGTCGAACGTCGTTGGACGTTGCGACCCCCGAGCCGGGCCCCAGGGCCAGAAGACTCGTTCGAAGCCAATCATGCGGGTGTTGGTCCGACGAGTTCGGACAGGACGTCTTCCATGGTGACGAAGCCGATCACGGTGCCCTTGTCACCGGTGACAGCGGCGAGATGGGTGCCGTTGGAGCGCATCGCGGTGAGGGCGTCGTCGAGCGGGGTGTCGATCTGCACGCGGGTCGCGGGTCGCGGGATGCAGGGCGGTGCGGGGGAAGGGCTTGCCCTTCGGATACGCCGATGGCGTCCTTGATGTGCAGGTAGCCCATGATCGTGCTCCCCGGGCCCAAGACGGGCATTCGGGAGTAGCCGGCGCCGGCGGCGGCCTTTTCCAGCTGGGCGGGGGGTGACGCGGTGGTCGACCGTGCTCATCCGGGCCAGCGGCACCAGGACCTCGCCGACCGGGCGGGTGCCGAGCTCCAGGGCGTCGCGCGGCCGTTCTCCGTCGGCGGGATCGAGCAGGCTGGAACCGCCCGCGCGGCACGTCGTCGTGGCGGCCGTCGTCGAGGTCAGTGCGTCGCCGTCGGCAACTCCTTCGATCACAGGTGGGAGATCCGCGTGGCATCGAGGACCAAGGCGTGGGCGCCCTGGTGCAGGAACTGTGCGGTGAGGGTGCGCAGGATGGTCGTGCTGCCACCGCCGGTGCCGGTGCCGACCAGGATGTGCGGTGCGTGGTCGACGTCGACAGCGATCGCCGTTCCGTCGGTGCTGATGCCGATCAGTGCGGCAGAGGCGGGCAGCGCCTGAAGCTGCTCACACAGGCCCCCGGGTCGGTGACGCGGAGCACCTTCGGGAGCGCGGTCGTGTTCGCCATGGTGCGGTGTTCCTTTTCCGTGCTGTGCCTGGTGAACCGGGTGTTCTCCAGGACGGGAGGGATCCTGTCGGCCAGAGCGGACAGGGCCGGTTCCCGGACGTCGCCGGTCAGTCCAGGTCGGTGGTGCCGGAGGCGGCGCGGGGCCGGTTGCGTGCCCAGCGTTTGAGGTCGCCGACGCGGTAGAGGAGCTCTGCGCCCCGCTTGCTGGCGAAGGCGGGGAGGCTCGGGTCGTGGGCGCGGACGTAACGCAGGGCGGCGAGGGTGATCTCCGGCAGGTGATGTTCGTGGGCCTCGCGCAGCCCCACCGCCTGGTCGTCGTCGACCGCGGCCGGGTTCGCCGGCGACGACGCAGCCGGGATGGTGTCGGCCGGGGCCTGGGCGGCGGGGAGAGTGGCGTGTGCGGGTGTCTCCGGGCCGGTGGGCGGGGTCGACGGCGTTGTCGTCCACGGTGGTGGTGGGCAGGCGGTCAGTGCCTTCTGGGGCAGTACGGGGGCGGGTTGGGCTGGGGACGGCGGCGCCCTTCTTCGCGGTGGTGGTGGCCGGGCCGGTGGTGGCCCACTCGCGGGCTTCGGCGTCGGTGAAGAACAGCACGTGCGTCTCGCGGACGGTGCCGCCGATGACGACCTGGGCGCGGCCGACGTGCTTCGTGGACTTCGGCGCTTCCCCAACCCGGTCGTCGCCGAGTCACTGATAAACCGACTGATCAACGCCAGCCATCAGCCGATCTCCGCATGGGCTGCTTCGAGGAACGCGATCTGAGGTCCTTTCACATGGTCATGCAGGGAGACCTCAGTGTGTTCGTACTCGCGCCACAGGACCTGGTCCACGGCGGTCCCGTAGTCCCAAGCGCGGCGATAGAACTCCGCAGGGAAGACGACCGCGATCATCCGCTCGCACATCCAGAGCTGGTCGATCACGCCCTGCGCGGCCGCACGCCACTCGGCTGTCGCGCCGGCGTCCCGGTCCGGGGCGTTCTCCCGCTCTTCAGCGAGGCGTATGCCCTGTTGCGTGAGGCTGATGAACTCGCGCAACAACTCAAGCCGTTCCGTCCGGCGAGTTTCCGCCAGTTGAGCCGTCTGGCGCCTGTCCTCGCTACGGCTGGCCTGCCGACCGGCGGTGAGCTGGGCCAGATACGAGAATCCACCCCCGAGCGCGACACCAAGCAGTGAAGTCCATACCTGCGTCTCCATAACAGACACTGAACCAAACAGCCGCGCCGGTCAGGTCAGCACCTGGGGAATTACGGGCTCTGTCGACACCGGGACCTACACGGCTTGCGTGACGGGCGTCGCGGCCGCAGTGCCGCGGCGGGCCGCTCAGAGGTGGCCGTCCAGAAGCTCCCGTACCTCGGCGATGGTCATAGGTCCTGTGCCGTGCGCCACCGCCTCGCCCTCCTTCAGAAGGACGTAGGACGGGGCTCCGGTGATCCCGTATCGCTCGGTTGCGGCCGGACAACGCGTGATGTCGGTGCGGACGGCCGTCAGGCGGCCCGTGTAGTCGTCGGCGATGCCACCCACGACGAGGTCCATCACCCGGCAGGGCTCGATTGCCTTGGGCCATGTCCCGATGAAGTATGCGAGGACCGGAACTCCGCTCATCCCGAGGATGAAATCGAACTCCGCGTCCTCACGGGGTTGATGAAACCGCTTCGCCATGGAAGCTCCCGACCTTGCGTTCCGTCATTCGATCCCCATCATCCCCCGCGCGGTGCGGCAGGCCGGCCCGGTCGGTCGTCCGGCTGACCTATCGGTAGGCAGGCACGGGGCCGTCGCGGAACCACGGTGGTCCCCGGCGCGAGCGGGCACAGCCCCGCCCCTGGTGACCCGGCGCCCGGCCGACCCGCCGGTCACCCAGCCGCAGCCCGCCACGCGCCGGTGGGTCAGCTCGTGCCAGGACAGGTCGATGTGGACCGACGGTTCAGCTCGACGCGAGTGTGCGCTGGTGATTGCACATCAGCGGCGGCCTGTGGCCAGGATGACGAGGAACTGGCCGCCGCCCGCCTCAATGCCGGCGGTCACCGGCAGCCCCGGTACCAGGCGGGAGAACCGGTCCACCAGCCACTCCGCCGCCTCTTGGGCGTCCTGCCTGGTCGGACAACGGCCCACCACCTCGCGGCCCCCCTTGCGCTCCAGCCTCTCGGCAACGGCGATCAGTGGCGCGGGTTCGAGCACGTACAGACGGTCCGGCCAGGCAATGACCACCTTGACCGCGCCCTTGCGGGTGTTGCACCCACGGTGCGCGAGCCGCTCGGCGACCTTGGCCTTCCGGTCCGCGGTCCGACTGTCAACGCTGGGCCCCAGCGGGTCGTTTACCGACTTGTTGGGGTCGACCGGTCCGTCGCACACCCAGCACCGCCAGCCGTCGCGCTCAGCCACATCATCGAGGAGACTCACCCGAGCAAACTAGCCTGCCCAACCGCCACCCCGCGCACCAGGGCCTCGGCAACCAGGCGAGCCGTGACTCATGACGTTCCTGAACAACGTGAGAATGATCAAGAATCTCCGGCCACCACCCGACTTCGTCGACCTCCGGGTGAAGGTCACCGCTCCCCGGGACCTGTGGCGTGCCCGGGCCCAGGTCAGCAGGCACCGGTAACCCGCCCGAGGGCTTCGGGGTCGGTCGGCGTCAGCACCTGCGTCTGGCGGACGACGGCGCCGCCCTGTACGACGTGGACGCGGCCTCAGTTCGGCACCCGCGGTCCTTGGGGGCCAGCTAGGGTCGCTTCGGCCGCTGCACACATCTCAGCAAGCCGTTGACCTGCGATAACACTCTTCAGCTCCTCAGCGACTGTTTGTCTGCCGAGTAGTTCCTCGGTTCCGGTCAGCAACGACCCGGTCAACGTCAGCCCGAGCAGGGCCGGGACGAGCCCGGTCCGGAGGATCACACCGGAAACCTACGGCGCCGCTCGGGCCGCTCGACGCGGGCCGGCTTTATTCGGTTGCCGCTCCCGGTGTCCGCCCCTCACCATGGGCGCGACACCGGGAGCGGCCCGGTGCTCCACGAGAGGAGGCACGACCGTGACCACGACTGTCCTCGGCCTGCCCGCAGACCGCCTCTGTCTCACCTCATGGAGCACCTTCAGCGATGTCTCACGACGATCTCTCGCAGCACTCTCAGCACCCGGCATTTCCTGACGACTTCAGCACCGCCGCCTACCACTACGTCCCGCCGCCGGACGACCTGGGCGACGTCGATGACCGGTTCGTCTTCGACTTCCGTTCCTACGACGACCTCGATGACGGCCAGCGCTGGTCGACCTGGCTCAGCGTCGAACCCCTCTGCCGAGGCCCCGAGCCGCTCCCGGACTGGGTGGTGACCTCGCAGGGCGCGATCGATACCGAGCTCGGCGTCCTCAAGACCGGCAAGGAGGCCGACGTCCACCTCGTCGAGCGCGCCGACCCGCTCGCCCCCGCCGCCGGCGTGGTCATGGCGGCCAAGCGGTACCGCTCTCCCGAGCACCGGACCTTCCACCGCTCCGCGTCCTACACCGAGGGCCGCTCGATGAAGCGCTCACGTGACGAGCGGGCCCTCAAGCGGAAGAGCACCTTCGGCCGGCAGGTCGCGGCCGGCGAGTGGGCGGTGTCCGAGTGGGCTGCGCTGGTGCGGCTCTGGGGCCTCGGGCTGCCGGTTCCCTACCCGGTCCAGATCGACGGCACCGAGATCCTGATG
This sequence comes from Streptomyces sp. NBC_01314, assembly GCF_041435215.1. Taxonomy (NCBI): domain Bacteria; kingdom Bacillati; phylum Actinomycetota; class Actinomycetes; order Kitasatosporales; family Streptomycetaceae; genus Streptomyces; species Streptomyces sp. NBC_01314. Next base: position 1,711,171 of record NZ_CP108394.1, read on the forward strand.
GAGTGGATCACCGTCGTCGACGAGGACGGCGCCGTCGAGACCGCGCCCCGGCTCGCCCAGACTCGACCCTCACCCGAGCTGCTGGCGGCGTACTTCGAGCAGCTCACCGATGCGCTCGCGACGATGGTGCAGCACGGCCTCGTGCACGGCGACCTCTCGGCGTACAACATCCTGGCGGCGGGCGAGCGGCTGGTCATCATCGACCTGCCGCAGATCGTCGACCTGGTCGGCAACCTCAACGGGATGGGCTTCCTCCAGCGCGACTGCGCCAACATCTGCGGCTGGTTCCGCTCGCGGGGCCTCGATGTCGACGAGCACGCGCTGTTCGCGGAGCTGATGGCGCACGCCTTCTGAACCTTGCGGCTGGCGCTGGGTTGCGCTCGTGAGACGCAGCCGCGGGCGGGTGGTCCGGGTCGAGTCGCCGGCCGGCCTCTACCGCCGGGTCGCGGCCCACGAACCGGACCTCCATCCTGGACGAGTACAAGCCCTACTTGCACCAGCGTTGGCGCGAGGGCCGTCATGACATCCCCCAGCTCCACCACGAGGTACGCGAGTTGGGGTTCACCGGAGACATCCAGAGAGTCCGCCGCCACTTCCGCCCCTTCAAGAAAGCACCGGTGTCCGGGCGGGCGACCAGGAGGTACCCGGCCGGGATGGATGGAGCCTCGCGCAGCCGGCTGAGGGTGGTCCTCGTGCCACAGTTCATCGGAGTTCACGGCTCTGGCACCACTGCCCGCGCACTGGCCTGTCGCGGTCAACCTGCTGGCAGGAAACTTGCTGGGGGTGTGGGCCTGACTGCTCCTGGGCGGTGTGTATGCGCAGCTCCACCCTCTACAAGGTGCTGGCGGCGTGGATGGTGCTCATGACCGTGGCCCTGCTGGTCACAGGCACGAAGCAGCCAGCTCCGGTAGGCGAGTTGGGGACTGTCTCCGTGCGTCGGGGATCTGTAGCCGGATCGTGTCCTTTACTCCGCGCGGTCGGTTAGCCCTGCGTAATGCCGTCGCGGGGGTGTTGCCGTACACCGTCGCCCCTTCGTTTGGTGGACCAGTGATCCAACGCCCGAATGCTGTCGACGGCTGTTTCATCAGGCACGAGCAAGAGCTGAGCGATTTTCGCCCCACCTTCGGTATGGTCCTGCATGCCCAGGGCCGCGCTCCGGAACTGAGCCGGGTGCAGGAGCAGATCGCGTCTCGCATCGAGCGGATGCCGACGCTGGCGTGCACGGTGGCCAGACGCGAGCGCCGGACAGTGTGGCAAGCCGACCCGGCCTTCGATCCGTACGACCATGTCCACGAGGTCAGGACGCCGGATGGCCCCACCGCCCTGGAGGAGGCCGTGCAGGCGCTCCTCGGCGCCCCTCTGGATGAGCAGTCGCCGCGCTGGGGAGTGTGGCTTATTCACGGCTATTGCGACAGTGAGTACGTTCTGTTCTACCGTGCTCACCATGCCGCGCAGGACGGGCAGGCGATGGTGGACGCGCTGCGAGCCCTGTTCGGTACGGAGCCGCCTGCCTCCCCCGCACGGGCGGCCGTCGCTGTACCGGACGCAGGCCGGTTCTGGTGGCAGCGGATCCCAGTGCAAGCCGTCGCCTGGATTCTGACCGATGCGATGAAGAGCCTGCGGCCTTCCCTGCGCTCCTCGATGCAGCGGCCCCTGAGCGGCGAGACCCGGGTCGTATCGGCAGCCGTGCCCGAGTCATGGCTGCGAAATACCGGCCGGGCGCTGGGAGCAAGCTCGAATGACGTCTGCCTGGCCGCCCTCGCGGAGGCGGTACGCAGCCGAATGCCTGAGAGCCGGCTGGCGCCCCGGCAGCGGGGACGCGAACTGTATGCCTATCTGCCCATCTCGGTGCGCAGGCCGGAGGAGCGGTTCACGGTGGGCAACAGACTCGCGGCCGTCCGGATCCCCTTGTCGTTCTGGGAGGAGTCCGCGACCACTCGTGTCGCGGCCATCTCTCGTGCGACTCGCCCGGTCAAAACTGAGGGCATGCGGCGTGCGTTGCGGGCACAGATGAGCCTTCCGGAGTGGCTCGTCTACCGGATTTTTCGGCGTGCCGCTGCCAAGGCTGCGGGATGCCTCATCACGTCCGGTCTGGTTCACCTTCCAGAGCTGCTGGCGATGGGGGACGACCCGATCGAGACGGTGGTTCCGGCCGCGTTCCCGTACAAGGACCTCTTCGAGATGGCGTTCGTCGCCTACAAAGGCCAGGTCGCCGCCAGTGTCGCCTTCGACCGCGCCGAGGAAGAGGTCGGCAGCCTTGTCGCCCTGTGGGCGGACGCAGTGGAGCGCCTGCACGACGACGTTGGCTTCGATGAGTCTGAGTCGACACGGGCGATCGTGTAATCCCCATGACTCCATTCCGTACGCCCCGACACGCACCCACCACTACGGAACGGCCTTGGGAACAGGCCGAAGTGCGAACTGCGGCTGCCGTCTCCCACAGCGCGTGAGGGCGCGCAGCGCTCGGTCCGTTTGGACATTCAATACCGCCCTCCAGCTTGCGCAGTTGACCTGCATCGAGCTTGCAGCGGGCGCCGCCGGGGCCTTTGGAGACCAGGGCCCGCCACCCGCCCGGGGCCAGCGGTTCGCCGACATACGCGTCGCTCTGAATTGCCGGGCCACCTCCCGGTCACCGGCCCCGGTCTCGATCAGATCAGCGGCCGCCAACCGGACCCGCTCACGCCGAACTCGCTCCTCGGCGTTCAGCCCTCCGCCATCGGGATACTCATCCCTCCTGCATGGCGCAGCCCACGGCAACCGTCACGACCCCGAGTAACCCGAACACATGAAGATCTCTAGCCCGCGGCCGCGCGGGTGGTCGGGAGCGTGGCCGGACGTACGATCCGTACGGGGGCGGGCCCTTCATGCAAGGTTCCAGGGATGAGGCCTTCCCTTCGCCCCACTTCCTTGAAGGCGGCCAGCAAACGTGCCAGTTGCTCGTCCGTGTGCCCGGCTGTCAGCGTGATGCGCAGCACCTCGCGACCGGCCCGGACGCCCGGATATGTCATGGGAGCGGTGAACACTCCAGCCCTGCACAGTTCCCGCCACATGCGCAGGCACCGCTCCCGTCCCCGGACGAGGACGGGCACGACGGGGGTGACGGATGCACCGGTGTCATAACCGAGCGCCCGCAGACCGTTGTGCAGTTGCTCGGCGAGATCCAGGACCCTCGCACGGCGCTGCGGTTCTGCCTGGAGGATGTCCAGTGCGGCCAGCGCGGCGGCGACGTTGGCGGGTGAGGCGGCCGCGGTGAACATCGACGTACGGGCGTGGAACCGTAGGTACCGGATGACTTCCGTCGGCCCGGCGATGACGCCGCCCACGGAGGCGAGGCTTTTGGACAGGGCACTGGTGACGAGCAGGGGCCGCAGTCCGAAGTGGTCCGCCACTCCGGCGCCGTTGGGTCCGAGCACTCCTAGGTCGTGTGAGCTGTCCACGACGACGTGCGCACCGTGGGCGTCGGCCAGTTTCATCATTTCGGGGAGTACGCAGATGTCGCCCTCGACGGAGAAAATACCGTCGGTGAGGATCATTTTTCCGGCTTCTGAAGCGGCGGACGCGAGCAGTTCCTTAAGGTGTGCCACGTCACTGTGCAGGAACTTTCGCTCCTTGGCTTCACCCAAACGAATTACCTCGTCCAACGAGGCGTGGTTGGAAAGGTCGCTGAAGACGTAGTCGCCGTCCTGTAGCAGCGGAGCCAGCATCAGATTGGCCTGATACCCGGAGGGAAGGACCGCGGCGGCCTCCTGCCCCAGGAACTGAGCCAGCCGGTTCTCCAGTTCCTCGTGCAGTCGTAGTGAGCCGCTCACGGCTCGTGATCCGCCCAACGAGGTACCGAAGCGCCGCACCGCCCTGACAGCGGCCTCCCGAACCCGGGCGTCGGCGGAGAGGCCGAGATAGTCGTGAGACGCCGCCATGATGACCCGGGCGCCTTCGAATTCCACCTCAGTGCCGTCGAAGGTCTCGCTGATTGCCCGGTAGTAGCAGTCCCCTCCAGCGTCCCGTCGATGTTCCGCTGTCCATGCCCGGCACTTCTCCAGCACGTCCATGCGCACGCCTTCCAGGGTTCCTCCGTGCCCGCGCAACCGGCGGACCTCCGCACCCGACGCAATATGCCATCTCGATACGTCCACAGGTCAATTCACACCTGCAGAAGATCTCTGCCGAGCCGTGTGCTGGTAGGTTGAAGCTCTTCTTTGTCATTCTCGGCCGGAGAGAAACATGTCTTTCGATGAACTGAAAAATATTATGATCTCTATTGGGATTTCCGAACCGGATATCCAGTTGGATGCCACGCGGGAGGACGTGGGGCTCGACTCCATTGCCGTGGTCGAACTGGCCCTGGTTCTGCGCCGCGAGAAGGGACTGGAGGTGACAGAGGAGGAGATCAAGGCCGCCGGTACGGTCGCGGACGTTGCTGCTCTCGTGGCGGCGCGGTGACCTTCCGCAGGATCGTCCAGGACGTGTCCGTCACAGGCCTTGGCATGCTGACTCCGGCTGGTGATGGCTGGCGCACCGGCTGGGAACGGGTCCGCGACGGACAGCCGACGGCGGTACTGGGGCCACTGACGCCAGTTCCCCATCTGGCGTGTGTGGTCGATTTCGACTCTGCCCGACTGGGTCCGGCCCGGTCCCGCAAGCCCGACCGCTGCACACAGTTGGCGCTGCTCGCTGCCCGTGAGGCGCTGAGCGATGCCGGACTGGAGCCGGCCCGCTGGAACGGGGCTCGCGTCGCGGTGGTCATGGGATCCAGCTACGGTGGGATCGAGATGCTGGAGTCCGAACACCGTGCGCTGCTGGAGAAGGGCTCAAAGGCCGTATCCCCCTATGCGGTGCCGACGTCCTTGAGCAACTCGGTGTCTGCCCAGTTGAGCATCGAGTTCGCGGCCATGGGCCCGAGCCTTACGGTCAACACCGCCTGCGCCTCCGGGGCGACTGCCATCGGCACGGCGCTCGATCTGCTGGCGCTGGGCCGTTGTGACATTGTTCTGGCGGGTGGCGCGGAGGCCGCGATCACACCCTTCAACATCGTCGGCCTGGAGCGGATTGGCGCACTGTCGCACCATTTCGAAGACCCTGCCAGAGCTGTGCGCCCTTTCGATGTCGGTCGGGACGGCTTGGTCATCGGCGAGGGCGCCGGAGTTCTGGTCCTGGAGCGCACGGCCGACGCGCGGGCCCGCGGGGCAAAGGTGAGGGGCCGCATCAAAGGCTTTGGCGCCTCCTCGGACGCCTATCACGTGGTGAAGCCTGGACTGAACGGGGCTGGGCTCACGTCAGCGGTCCGCGAGGCCCTGGCCCGCGCCGGCGTCTTGCCGGAGGACGTCTCGTACATCAATGCCCACGGCACGGGAACACAGGTGGGCGACAGGGTGGAAGCGGCCGTGCTGGCTGAACTGTTCCCTCATCGGCCGCCGGTGTCCTCCACAAAGGCGGTGACGGGGCATCTGATGGGCGCGGCAGGCGCGGTGGAAGCTGTCCTGACCGTGCTGGCGGTCGAGCAGGGGCTCGTCCCACCCACCGCCAACCTCGAAAATCTCGATCCGGCTGTGGCTCTCGACATCCCCACCAAGTGCCGGGAGGAACGCCTACAGGTGGCGCTCTCCGTCTCCGCCGGCTTCGGCGGCCAGAACGCCGTGCTCGCCATCGCTCCCGCCTGACTTCACCGCCCCGTGGTGGAGGACGGTGAAGTCGTCGGCCGAACCAGGCAGGGTCAGCAGCGGCGGCGAAGGAGCGATGCCGGCGCGTTCGTGAAAGCGTGAGGTGGTGTGTCCCAGCACCAGGGCGGTCACCGTGACCGGCGAGGTGCGCAGGCGCCGGGAGTACGCCAGTGACTCGGTCGGTGCCAGGCCGAAGGCTTTCGACGCACCGTAGGTCGTGCCCTGCCAGACGGGTCCCGTGGCCCACCGACGAGATGTTGAGGATCCGCCCGTTCCGCGGCCCAACATCGCTGGCAGGGCGGCGTGCAGCAGACTGGTGGGTGCGACGACGTTGAGCGTCAGCATGCGTTGCTCGTCGGCCCATGAGGTGTACTCGAAGGACCTGCCCAGGCCCGCGCCGGCGTTGTTGACCAGGATGTTGTGTCGCGCGCCGCATGGGCCACACGTTCGAGGTCGGCTTCCACGGTCAGATCGGCACGCGCCGATACCGTAACTTGCGCCTGTGCCCAGGCGCTTGGCATGTCTGCCTCCCTCGTACCGCAACCGGATTGCGGACTTCACCTGCGGCAGTGCCTGGTTGTGTGTGCATCACTGCGGGCCGGGGGCATCACGGCTGGGGCGCCGACGTCCGGATCGGCTCTTCAGTGCTGACGACGGTCTCGTGCCACAGGCGCTCCACGGCGTCCGCCCACAGGGCGGCGAGGTTGCCCCTGTCGTCCAGAGCGCGGTCGACGGTGACGCTGGCCACGACTTTGTCCCCGTAGGAGAGGAACGCCACTCCGAAGAGGTGTTCCCCGTACAGGAACTGCGTCGCTACTACCGTCTCGACCGGGTCCGTGCCCATCGCCAGCCGCCCGGTAAGGCGCATCAGGCCGGACGCTTCGAGGCCGTTCCTTGCCTGGGCGCTGTGCCGGACGAAGCGGTACACAAGCCATTCCGGAAGTCTCAGCTGCGCCCGCAGTACTTGCCGCATGCCGTCGGTTTTGGCCGGGCCGGTCGCACGGGCGATGGCTGCTACGCGAGCGGCCGGAGAGTCTTCCCAGAACGACAAAGGGATGCGGACTGCCGAGACCCTGTTGCCCACCATGAAGCGTTCCTCGGGCTCGCGCAGACCGACAGGAAGACTCACGTGCAGTTCGCGACCACGCTGGTCGTCCTCGATCCAGCTTTCCGGAACCCAGCTGCGCAGCGCCTGCGCCAGGGCTGCCAGGCAGACGTCGTTGCCTCCGGCCCCCAGTGCCCGCCCTGTCTCGCGGAGCCACGATGAGGGCACAACAGCCGACTGGAGCCGTGGCCGGCCGGTCAGAGCGCGTTGCGGCGACCACCTCATCGTGGGACGCAGATCCTTCACCGTGTCGTTGAGGGTCCGGGTGATGGCACGCGCCGGGATCCGGCGCCACCAGGAACGGCCCTGTGCCCGCCCGGCGGCAAGGCCCACTGGGGCGGGCGACTCGGTACCGAAGAGCGCCGTCAGAGCGTCCAGTGCCGCCTGCCCGTCCTGGGCGGCGTGGTGAGCTCGGTAGAACAGCGCGTACTCACGGTCGCAGTATCCGTGGATGAGCCAGACCCCCCAACGCGGCGACTGCTCGGGCAGCGGGGCACTCAGGAGCGCGTCCACAGTCTCGTCGAGCGACGTGGGCCCTTCAGGAGTACGAATTTCATGCACATGGTCGTGCGGGTCGAAGGACGGGTCACACGCCCATACCGTCCGGCGCCCGCGCTTGGTGATCCTCCACGCCAGTGCCGGCATCCGCTCGATGCGGCCGGCGATCTGCTCCCTCACCCGTTCTACCTGCGGCGCGGATCCCGACGCATGCAAAACCATTCCTACGTAAGGCCGGAAACCAGGCTGCCTTCGCTCGTGAGTGAGGAAGCAGCCGTCAAGCGTATTCGGGCGTTGGATCACATGGTCACCAAAGGCAGGGCGAAGGCGTGCGACCGGGCCCCCGCGTGCGTGTATGTCTCCCAGGTCTACGCGGGCCTAACCACTCGCCCAAGGAAAAGGTCACGTCCACACCTGCTTGCCTCCGGTGGCCTCGGCATGTGGCCAAGCCGCGGCAACCCTGGCCCGCTGCCTCGTGCGTGTGAGGTCAGGCCGGGGAGCGTGACGTCCCCGACGAGACCGCGTTGATCAAAGGGGCATGTTCTTCCACCACTTGTGATGAAGCCACGCCGATACCACAGCGCCCTCGTCCACACGGGCTATCGGCACAAGTCGACCGAGCACACGCCGCCACTTCGGCCCGTGCCTGAGCGGAAGGACTGTTATGCGACGGGATACCGACCGCGTGCCCACGCGACTCGGCGCCGTACAAGAGACGACGGGAGCCGTGTCACCGTCCTACACAATGGCGGCCCTTCCAGGAGCACTGCCCCTCCTCGGACACGCACCACTGTTCGCCCGGAAGCCGCTCGACTTCCTGGCGTCACTTTCCGCTCATGGCGACCTTGTGCGTCTCAAGCTGGGCACGGAGACCGCGTACGCGGTATGCCACCCCACCCTGGTCCACCAACTCCTGGTCGCGGACCGCACATTCGACAAAGGCGGCCCGATCTACGACAAGCTCCGGGAGTTCGGTGGTAACGGCCTGGGGACCTGCCCCGCCGCAGCACACCGCTCGCAGCGCCGGCGGATCCAGCCTGCCTTCCACCGCGACCGGATGCCAGGTCACGCCCTGGTGATGGCCCAGGAGATCGCCGCGCTCACCTCACCGTGGCAGAACGGCCAGTTCCTCGACGTGCCCGCTGCGATGCATCAGCTCACTACTGCGGTCACCGTCCGGTGTCTGTTCGACGCCGACACCGACAGGTCCGGCTTTCCCACCGTGCAGTCGAGCATCGACGCCCTCGCCACCGGCGTCACCCGGCGTCTGATGTGGCCGGTGCCATTGATTCACCGCCTCCCCACGCCCGCCAATCGCCGCTACGAGCGGGCCCGACTTCATCTGCGTCAGATCACGGACGCCCTGATCTCCGACTTCCGGTCCGCGCGGGCGGGAGTCGGCGAGAATCTGATGTCCGTCCTGACAGCCCCCGACGCGAACGGGGTGTACTTGAGCGATGCCGAAGTACACGACCAGGTCATTTCCTTCCTTCTGGCCGGGGTGGAGAGTGCCGCTAATGCGCTGTCCTGGGCCTGGCACCTGATCGGTACGCATCCTGGCGTCCAGACGCGGCTTCACACCGAAGTCGACACCGTTCTTGCCGACCGTCCTGCCGGACTCACCGATCTGGAGTCCCTCGAACTGACCGGCCGGATCGTCACCGAAACTCTGCGCCTGTTTCCGCCGGACTCACTGGCCACCCGGAGCACCTCCACCGACACGGTCCTCGGCGGACACCCGCTCCCAGCCGGCACGACCGTCATCTACAGCCCTTACCAGCTCCACCGTCGCGGCGATCTCTATCCCGACCCTGACCGCTTCGACCCCGATCGCTGGCAGGACATCGGCAAACCTCCGCCCGGCACCTGGGTGCCCTTTGGGGGAGGTCCCCGCAAATGCATCGCCGACACCTTCTCCCGCATTCTGACGACACTCACACTCGCCACCGTCGCAACCCGCTGGCAACTACGCCCCGCCCCGGGCCAAACCGTTCGCCCTGCCCGCCAAGTGGTTGTGGCACCCCACACACTCTCCATGCGACTGCACCGACGCCGGACCGACACGCACCAGGGAACCGCGACGTGACACCAACCGTGACGAAGGAAACCCGTGGCTCAACTCGACCAGGCGTCCCGACCGGGGCGGAGCCGTCGTCGAGCGTTGACAACCGCGACCACCTCAGCCCCGGCAGGCGGGAAATGGGCAGGCAGACCGTTTCTGTGATCACCGGAGCCTCCCGGGGCATCGGCCGTGCCGTGGGGCTGCTGCTCGGCCGGACCGGGGGGACGGTTGTCGTCAACTACCGCAGAGACACAGCTGCCGCAGAGAACACTGTGCGGGACATCGCCGCCTGTGGAGGGCACGCCGTCGCCGTGCAGGCAGACATCGGCACCGAGACAGGCATCCGGGAACTCTTCGCGGTGGCTGAATCCTATGGACGCCTGGATCACTTCGTCTCCAACGCCGCAGGATCCCCACTGCGCGAGGCGACCGAGGTGGCCTCACACCACCTGCGGCTGAGTCACGAGATGAACACCGGCGCCTTCGTGCGGGGTTCTCAGGAAGCCGCTCGTCTGATGACCGAGGGCGGCGCCATCGTCGTACTCACGTCAGTGGGCAGCACCCAGGCATTGCCTGGTTATGCCCTGATGGGAGCAGAAAAAGCCTCGCTTGAAGCATGGACGCGGTACCTGGCATGCGAGCTGGCGCCTCGGCGAGTGACCGTGAACGCGGTGCGTGGCGGCCTGGTGAGGACGGACGCGCTGGATACGTACTCTGTCGCGACGGGTGTGGATCACGCCGACATGGTGCGCAGCATCCCCCTGGGGAGACTGGGCACGGCCGGTGAGATAGCTCAGCTCGTGGCCTTCCTTCTGTCGCCGGCGGCTGCGTACATCACGGGTCAGGTGGTGGTGGCCGATGGAGGCATGAGCGTGGCCTCGCCCTTCCCCGGACGTTTCAGCGACGCCGATGGATGACGTAGTGCTGGTGCCCGGAGGCACAGGCGGGCTGGGACTGGCCGTTGCGCAGAAGGTGCTGGACAGCGGCCGTGCCGTGGTGCTGTTCGCCCGTGATGCCGACGCTGGGCAGCGCGCCGCCCAGCGGCTTGGCCCCAAGGCAGTGTTCACCCCGGGTGACGTCACGGACGAGGCGGCGGTCAAACGCGCGGTCGACGCTGCCGTCGGCCTCGGTCGACTGTGCGCCACGGTCAACTGCGCCGGCGGAGGACGGGCCATGCGAACGGTGGGACGTCAGCGCCCGTGCCCCCTCCCTGATTTCGCAGGGGTCATCGAGACTCATCTGACCGGCAGCTTCAACGTCGTCCGGCTGGCCGCCCAGCGGATGACGACCAATGAGCTCGTAGCCGGCGAACGCGGCGTCCTGGTCAACGTGTCCTCGATCGCGGCATTCGACGGGCAGGCAGGACAGAGCGCTTACGCGGCGGCGAAGGCCGGAATCGTCGGCATGACGTTGCCGCTTGCCAGAGAGCTTGCTCCGTGGTCGATCCGGTGCGTGACGCTGGCCCCCGGCCTGTTCGAGACCGAGCAGACCCGGATCCTGCCCGACGCAGTCAGGGAAAGCCTGCGCAGCACCACCGTGTACCCGCATCGGTTCGGCGATCCCGGCGAGTTCGCCGCCCTGGTGGTCCACGTACTCGACAACCCGATGATCAACGGAGCGGTCCTGCGACTGGACGGCGCCGTGCGCATGCCCCCACGTTGAAGGAGCAAACCATGACCCCCCACCTCCCCACCGGCGTGGGTATCCGCAGCGTCGGAGGTTACCTCCCCAAGGAAACCCTGGACAACGCGGAGCTGGAAGGACTCCTCGACACCACTGCCGCATGGATCGAAGAACGCCTCGGCATCTATCAGCGCCATATCGCCGCACCTCACCAGCAAGCGTCTGACCTCGGCCTGGAAGCCCTGCACGACGCCCTGACCGTCGCAGGTCTTCCCCTGACGGCGGTGGATCTCCTGCTCTGCGGAACCGCCACCCCGGACCATATGTTCCCGGCCACTGCCGCAGCCATCGCCCACAAAGCCGGCCTGAACGGCGTCCCTTGCCTCGACGTCAACAGTGGCGGCTGTGCCGGCGGGGTGTTCGCCCTGGACGTCGGTGCCCGCTATGTCGCCTCAGGGCAGTACGGGTGCGTGGCAGTGGTCCTCACCGATGTCGTGACCCGGGTCTGCGCCACGGACGACCGCACCACACGGGCCATTTTCGGGGACGGCGCCGCCTGTTACCTTCTGCAGCCCTGTAAAGCCGGGCGAGGGATCGGAACCACGCTCCTGAGGACGATGCCGGAGTGGTTCCACACCGCTCATGTCCGACGCATTCCCAGCCAGGACCCGCACGCCAACGCCTTCAGCGGGGGCAACGTACTTGTCATGAATGGTCCCGAGGTACGGGACTTCGCACTTGACGTCGTTCCCCGCTTCATTCACGAGATCGCCGCCGCCGACGGCATCGACGTGCACATGGCCGACTTCATCGCGCTCCACCAAGCCAACCCGCGGCTGATCCCGAAGATCCTCCAACGCGTCGGGGTGCCAACCGACAAAACGCTGGTGACGGCTGCCTCGATGGGCAACACCTCAGGGGCCAGCGTGCCACTGGTGCTCTGGGAGGCCCTGAAGCAGGAACGGATCCGCCGCGGCAGCATTGTCCTGGCCGTAGCCTTCGGCTCAGGCCTCAGCATGGGCGGGACCGTCATCCGCTGGTGCGGAGAAAAGGACTTCCTTCCCACCCAGCAGAAAACCTTCCCTGCCGCACCAACCCGGTTCCGAGACACGGAAGGACGGGGAACGCCCTAGCGGAGTAGTCGCCAGGCCGTAGCCCGGACAGGGTGGTGAAGATTGACGCGTCTGCCGGACGGGATCGGCTGGGTCAACTGCTGGACGCCCTGGCAGACGTGGGGAACACCGCGCGCCTGGAGGCGCGCGGCCGGGCCGTCAACGGGGCCACCGCACCGCAGCTGTCCTGGTGGGCCCGTCGGCGCGCCGTCTCGACGCATCGACAGCGACCGTCTGGGCGAAGCCACCGGTGACCGGCAGGGCTGCCACGCGGTCACCGGCACGGAATCCGGCACCGTCGGTACGGACCGTTCCGGACATCTCCCAGCCGGGGACGAACGCAGCCTGCATCCGTACCTCCCGGCCCCAAGGACCACCTCGAGACCACTACGTGATTGCACAACTGCCAACCGCATCTACTGTTGACCATGTCGGTGATCAGGGTGGCGTTGTCACTACGGACCTTGAGCGTGGGTGGGCCGGACGACGAAGGCCGATGCGGCGGCTGGTCGTCTGCTCGTCCGCCGGGTTCACGGCCGTTACCGGATCGAGGATCCGATGGAGACGCCGCCGTCCACGTCGAGGACGATGCCGGTGATGTAGCCGACGGCTTCGCCGGCAGCGGGCGGCGACAGCCGGACCGGGTAAGGCTGACCGCTCACGGGCATGCCAGACCTGGACGACCTCGTACAGCCCGGCGAGGGAGAACGAACGCGACGGCATCAGCTACACCGACATGGCCCCTCACCTCGAGGTCAAGCCGGAACGCGTCACCGGCATCGCCCGCGGACACAGCCGCTCACCGTGTAAGAACGGGACCGCTGCGCCGTCGGAGCCCGAGGACTTGCAGCAGGCCGCGCCGGGGCGCGGCGCAAGTAGCCGATACCTCCCACGCGGAAAACACCTCTGCCGACACACAGTTCGTCGAGCATCGCGTTCATGGGGGAGTGTCATGAATTAGGTGTGATCCTTCCCGAAGGAGTCATCTGATGAATGCGACGACAGGTCACCTGATTGAGGCCGTAGACCGCGTGTCGCTTGCCGTGGCCGACGGCAGTGTCCAGGGTGCCGACGTGAAGTCGATGCCGGTGTCTGAGAACGGTCTGTCCAGCGAATTGCTGGAGGAGCTGGCCGCGCTCGCGGCCGAGAAGGTCCATGGCGGCGAAGGGCTGCGGCTGATGGGCGAGGGCGGGCTGCTGCCCGAACTGGCCCAGCATCTGATGCAGGCCGCCCTGGAGGCCGAGATGGACGAGCACCTCGCCGCCGAGGCCGGCCGGGTCGGCGGGCGCGGGTCCCGCTCGGGCGGCAACATGCGCAACGGCTACCGGGCCAAGAAGGTCATGACGGAGGTCGGCGCCGTGACGGTGCAGGTCCCCAGAGACAGGCTGGGCACCTTCCGGCCCCGGCTGCTGCCCGTGCACGCCCGCCGCACCGGCGCGCTGGACGACCTGGTGCTCTCACTGACCGCGAAGGGCCTGACCTCCGGCGAGATCGTCTCCCACCTCGCCCAGACGTACGGGATGACGACCACGAAGGAGACCATCTCCACGATCACCGACAAGGCCCTGGAATCGATGGCGGAATGGCGCACCCGCCCGCTCGATCCGGTCTACCCTGTCGTCTTCATCGACGCCGTGCACGTCAAGATCAGGGACGGTCACGTCGCCAACCGGCCGGTCTACGTGGCCGTCGCGGTCACCGCGGACGGCTACCGCGAGATCCTCGGACTGTGGGCCGGCAACGGCGGCGAGGGCGCCAAGTACTGGCAGACCATCCTGACCGAGATCAAGAACAGAGGCGTCCGCGACGTGCTCATGCTGGTCTGCGACGGGCTGAGCGCCCTGCCCGACGCGGTGAACACCGTCTGGCCCCAGACCGTCGTGCAGACCTGCGTGGTCCACCTCATCCGCGCCAGCCTGCGCTACGCATCGCGCCGCGACTGGGCCGAGGTCGCCCGCGACCTCAAGCCCGTCTACACCGCCGTCAACGAGGAAGAGGCCCGGCAACGGCTCGCGGACTTCGACGCCACGTGGGGCAAGCGCTACCCCTCGATCGCCGGCACCTGGCAGCGGGCCTGGAGCGAGTTCGTACCCTTCCTCGGCCTGCCCGACGCCATCCGCCAGGTCGTCTACACCACCAACGCCATCGAGTCCCTCAACGCCCGCTACCGGCGCGCGGCCCAGGCCTGCGGGCACTTCCCCAACGAGCAGGCCGCCCTCAAACGCCTCTACCTCGCCACCCTCGCCCTCGACCCCACCGGCCGCGGCCGCCAGCGCTGGAACAACCGCTGGAAGTCCGCCCTCAACGAGTTCGACGTCCTCTTCGACGGCCGCCTTACCGCCGGACGAGTGTAGGCCGAACAGCCCACCCACCAACTCGTAGGCCAAACAGACGAATCACACCTAATTCCTGATAGACCCGTTCATGGATGTCGTACTGGTATGAGTCGTTGATCGAGTAGTCGGAATTCCGGGGTGGGCGGCCTTTGGCGGGGCGCGCGATGTCACGGTGCGTGGCTGCGGCCGTCCCGAGGGGCGAAGGCTTCGAGAGCGTCTGCGTCGGTTGCTCGCGTGTGGAGGAAGTAGTCGGCCCACTCGGCGATTTCGGGGTAGGAGGAGTCCTGGGTGACCTGGGTGACAGCCGCCTCGATGTCGAAGGTCGTGGAGCGCAGTTCGATGCCGGGGCCCAGGAGTGCCCAGTGGGCGCCGGCCCGTCCGTAGGGCATGCCGATGCTGCCGGGGTTGATGACGAGTCGGCCGTGGGCGAGGCGGACGAACGGCATGTGTGTGTGCCCGCAGACCACCGTGCGAATGTCGGTGTCGAGCCCGCTGAGGACTTCTCGCCAGCGGTCGAGGCGTGAGTCGACCAGGACGACCTCTTCATCGTCCCGGGGAGTGGCGTGGCAGAACAGCACCTTCCCCAGGCCGTGTACTGGCAGCGAGAGTGATTGCGGCAGCCGGCCGAGAAGGTCGATGTGGTCTTCGCGTAGTTGTTCGGCGGCCCAGGGAGCGATCGGATCGGGGATCGAGTCGCGTTGGCCGCGCCGGTATTCGAGGAGTTCGCGGTCGGCGTTGCCGCTGATCCAGACGACGCGGTCGCCGAGAGAGGTCAGCCGGTCGAGGACCTGGGTCGGTTGCGGGCCGGCGGTGATGTCGCCGGTGAGCACGATGCGATCGGCGGCGCTCACCTCTGGTTCGGCGAGCACGGCCTCCAGGGCCGGCAGGACTCCGTGAATGTCGGAAAGGACGGCTACTCGGTTCAGCATGGTCACCACTGTGGGATGAGGTCCCCTTGGAGGAGGGGCCGTTCGCCTGACGCGTAGCTCTTGAAAGGCTCGTATCGGGTCGTGATCAATGAGCATCGCAGCTTCCGGGGCGGGCACCCGCCCCGGGTACGGGGCCCGGCGATCTGCGGCTGTGCCATGTGGGCGCGAGTGACCAAAAGCGATGCCGCAGGCAGGCAGCCGGGCGCTCGGGGCTGCCGGCTGCGGCTCCGAGAACCCCGGCTGCGTGCCCGCCGGGACGGCGTGTCAGACCATGGCGAGCCGGTCCACCAGGAGCTCCACCCTCTGCTCGGTGTCCTTCGGCGGCAGTCGTCCGGCCCGGGTCAGGGTGGCCAGGCCGTGCAGGGCGGCCCAGTACGTCTCCGTGAACAGCCCCGGGTCGACGCCGTCCCCTGCGACCTCGCCGAGGCTCTCCAGCAGCGCGGCGAAGGCGTCCTTGAGAGGTGCCGGGGTGTCCTCGTGCGCGAACGCCAGGCCGCCGTCGAGCTGGAAGATGGCGTCGTAGACCGCCGGGTTGCGCTCGGCGAAGTCGAGGTAGGCGCGAGCGAGGGCGTACACCCGCTCGCGCGGGCCGTCTGCGGCGGCGGTCGCGGCGCGCACGGCGGCGGCCAGCTCGGTGGCGCCCTCCAGGGCGACGGCGCCGATGATCTCCCGTTTGCCTCGGAAGTGGCTGTAGAGGACGGGCTGGCTGTACTCGATGCGCTCGGCGAGCCGGCGCGTGGTGACCGCGTCCCAGCCCTGCCGCTCGGCGAGTTCGCGGGCCGTCGCCACGATGAGGCGCTCGCGGGCCGCCCGTTCCCGCTCCTTGCGTTCCTGTACCGACATGATTCGATCCTATCACTGCTAGACAATCGAGCGGCAGCAGTACTAGCGTTGCCTCATCAGCTAGCAACGCTATATCCCAGAGGGGTCGTCATGCTCAACGCACTCGAGGTCGTCACCACCGTGGTCGTCGGCGTGATGGTGGGGGTGGAGTTCTCCGTCGCCTTCGTCATGAACCCGATCCTCAACGCACTCCCGGAGGACAGCGGCCAACTCGGCCACGCCCACGGGGGCCGGATGCTCGGCGCCGTGATGCCGGTCTGGTACATCGGCTCGCTCGTCCTCGTCGCGGTCTGGGCCATCGCCGGATGGCACCAGCACGGCGCCGGCCTCGTCGTCACCGCCGGCGCGCTGCTGCTCCTCAGCGTGGTCATGTCGCTGCTGCTGCTCGTCCCGATCAACAACCGGAACAAGACGTGGACCCCCGAGAACCGGCCCGCGGACTGGAAGGAGCAGATGCGCCGCTGGGAACGCTTCCACTACGTCCGCGTCGCCGTCATCATCGCCGCCTTCACCCTGCTCGTCGCCGCCCTCGTCTGAGCCCACGGGCCGGCCCCCGCCCCGACGGCGCACGAACCCCGCTCCCCGGGCGGCAGCGGGCCACCGAACTCCCGACATCCGGGAATGCAGCTGCCGCTCAGATCCCACAACTGCGATCCCGACAAACTGCACCCCCTCGATCAGCCGCGTCCGCGCGGCCTGGTCAGGCCCCACGCGACTCAGCAAGCTCCACGAAGCTCACCAAGCCGGCGAAGACTCGCAAGGAGAAGAACAATGTCGCTGAAGAAGATCAACACCGTCCTGGTCGCCGCGTTCGTCCTCTTCATCCTCTGGTTCGGGGTGGAGTTCATCCTGAGCCCGGAGACGACGGCGCCGGGCTTCGGCCTGCCGAGCCGGCCGTCCGGCGACGGCGACGGCTTCCTGATCATCAAGGGGATCCGCGACGTCGTCCTGGCCCTGGTCCTGGGCATCCTGCTGGTGACGGGCCACCGCCGGGCGCTGGGCTGGGTGCTGCTGGTGGAGGCCCTCGCCGCGTACGGCGACATGACCACCGTGCTGGCCCACCACGGCTCCGTGGCCACCGCGCTCGGCGTCCACGGCCTGACCGCGACGCTGATGGTGGTCAACGGCCTGCTGATAATGCGAGAGACCCGCAAGGCCGCGACCGCTCCGGCAACGCCCGCCACGCAACCCGCCTGACGTCACCTCGGCGCGTGTCGGTATTCGCCTGTCAGTGCCCGCCGGGAAGGCGATATGGCGGAGCCGACCACCGCGTCGAAGGGCCGAACTCGTCCTGGACCTCGCCCTCGCTTTCCACTATGCAGCCCGCGATATCCATGACCAGGCAGACGTCACGATCACCTGGCTACGCGAGAACACCCGCAGCGGCGACTACGCCCACTACATCGACATCGCCGCCTTCATGGACGCCCGGGACGTCGAGCGGTACCCGGCGGCGCTGGATGCCGGCCGACGCCCTTCAGGCGTTCCTCGCCGACGCGGGGTTCAGCGCCCTGGAGCCCCTCGCACCGCTCACCGTCGGCCACGTGGGCGCTCCGGTGCGGCGGTCGGGCCGACGGCTGCTCGTCGTCGTGTTCTCGCACGGTGCGCACACGGTCAAGATCGCCCGTCACAGGACAATCCCGAAGGGCGGCACGCTGACAGAGCATGAGCGGGACCGCCCGTCACGCCCCGTCGTCCCAGCTCAGGATCACGGACGTCGGACGTCGGACGGGAGACGTTCACCAGGTCCCGCCGCCGAGACCGCCCCCGTCACATGACGTCGTGAAGTCGTGAAGTACTGGAATATTCAATAGCCAGGGCGGGTTGTGCGCCGTCGAAGGAGGTCCACCAGTGGACACGACGTACTACACCCACGGAACACCCGCCGAGCGCTGGGAGCGCGCCCGGATGTTCTTCGACGCCAGGGACTACGCCGCCGCCGCGCGCGTCCTCGGCCCGCTGGTCGAGGAGGTTCCGGAACAGACCGGCCCACGGCTGCTGCTGGCCCGCGCCTACTATCACTCGGCCCAACTGCGCCGCGCCGAGGCCGAGTTGCGCGTCCTCGTCGAGCGGGACCCGGTGGAGCACTACGCCCGGCTGATGCTGGGCCGCACGCTCGAACGGCAGGCCCGGCACGACGAGGCGGAGTCCCACCTGCGGATCGCGTCGGCGCTCGCGGGCGACTTCGAGCGGCTGTAGAGGACGGACCGACGCCGAGAGAGGGGCGCCTCCCACGCGAGGCGCCCCTCTCTCACCGCTTCGCCTCCCTCAGGAGGCCCGCGTCACTTCCGCCCCGCCATGTCCTGCTTCGCCTCCAACCGGCCGCCGTAGGACCGCTTGCCGCGTCGGTGAGCGATCTCGCCCAGGACGACGTCCACCGCGACGAACACGGCGAGCGGGATGCCGAGGAGGGGCACGAAGTAGCCGACGACGGCGATGACGGCGAGGGCCGGTACCAGGATCTGCGGCGGTACCTGCTGCCAGGCGCCGCGCGGGATCGGCCGGCCGAAGGACGAGGCCCGGCCGCGCTGCCACCACATGCGGTAGCCCCAGAGGATCAGTACGACCAGGGAGAGCGCGAGGGCCATCAGGACGAGCTGGTTGGCCAGGCCGAACAGGACGCCCGTGTGGCCGTCGATGCCCCAGCGGGACAGCTTGGCGAGGATCGGGAAGTCGGCGAACCGAATCGTGTCGGTGACCTCGGCGGTCACCGGGTCCACGGCCACCGCGTCCTGCTTGGTGGGCCAGCTGCGCTGGACCTGCTTGACCACGTACGTGGAGGACGCGTCGGCGGGCGGCACGATCTCCACCGGGTCGCCGAGACCCTCGCCACGCGCGGCGGCGAGGATCTTGTCCAGGTCCCCCTCCACGGCGGCGGCGCCCTCCTCCGTCGAACCGGCGTCGTGACCGCCGTGGTCGCCCGCCGTGGCCGAGATGGCCGGGGTCGCCTGGTGCAGCTCGGTGCGCAGTATCTCGATGTTGGCACCCGCGTACGTCGACCAGGTCAGACCCGTCGCCGAGAGGAAGAAGAACCCGGCGGCGGCCCAGACGCCGACCGTGCCGTGCAGACCCAGGGTGCGGCGGCGGCCGCTGGTCCCGCGGACCTTGCGCTGGGTGCGGCGGCGGGCGAACCAGAGCACGAGGCCGCCGCCCGAGATGACCCACAGCCAGCTGGCGGCGAGTTCGCTGTAGAGGCGGCCCGTCTCACCGAGCTGGAGGTTGGCGTGGAACTTGTCGATCCAGGTCCGCACCGGCAACGCGCCCGTCGAGCCGTACTGCTCCAGGGCGCCGCGCACCTCAGCCGTGTACGGGTCGACGAACACCGCGAGCGTGTTGCCCTCGTCGATGCCCTCGACGCCCGTCAGCATCACCCGGGTCGTCGCGTCGTCCTCCGGCGAAGGGCGTACGGCGGAGATGGTTCTCTCGGGGTGTTCCTTGCGGGCGGCTGCCACCTGCTCGGAGATCGGCAGCTTCGCGTCGCCCACCTCGGCGACGGTCGTCCGGTCTGCGTAGACGATCTCCTCGATCGAGAACGAGGCGGCGTACAGCCCACCGGTCAGGGCGGCGACCAGCAGGAACGGGGCGACGAGGACGCCCGCGTAGAAGTGCAGCCGCAGCACGAGAGGCCTGAGAGTGGCCCAGCCCCTCGTGGTGCCGTCGGGCTTGGCGTCGGGCTTGGCGACGGGCTTCTGGGGCTCGTCCGTCTCGGTCGAGGGGGCGATGGTCATCGGCGGGTGCTCCGGGATGCGGGGACGTCGTGGCGGTTCAGTAGTCGGGGCGTGTGGGCTTCGAGTTCCCGGCACCTCATGTGATGTAGGTCACACGAGTGCCCGGTGTCGTCCGCCTGCTCGCCCGGGTGCCTCCGCGAGAGCCGCCTCGCCTCGCGCGACCGCGGTTGGCATCCTGGCCCGATGGCTTTTGAACGTGACCGCACCGAATCCCAGCCCCTGAGCGACCGCGTCGAGGAACTCCTCGCCCACGAGGGGCCGCTGCCGATCGTCGCCGCGGGCGATCCGGTACTGCGCCGCACCGCCGAACCCTTCGACGGGCAGCTGGATCCGGGCCTCCTCAACCGCTTCGTCGCCGCGCTGCGCGCCACCATGCACGCGGCACCCGGCGTCGGCCTCGCCGCACCCCAGGTCGGGGTGTCCCTGCGCATCGCGGTGATCGAGGATCCCGCGCCGGTCCCGGAGGAGGTACGGCTCGCCCGGGACCGGGTCCCGCAGCCGTTCCGCGTCCTGGTCAACCCGGCGTACGAGGCCGTCGGGTCGTACCGTGACGCGTTCTTCGAGGGCTGCCTGAGCGTGCCGGGCTGGCAGGCCGTGGTGGCCCGGCACGCCAAGGTGCGGCTACGGGCGCTCGACGAGCACGGGCGGGCGGTGGACGAGGAGTTCTCGGGGTGGCCCGCCCGTATCGTCCAGCACGAGACGGACCATCTCAACGGCACGCTCTACCTCGACCACGCCGAGTTGCGCTCCCTCTCCTCGAACCAGGCGATGGCCGACCGCTGGAACGACCCGACTCCGGCCAACGCCGCCCGGGCGCTGGGCTTCCTGCTGCCCGACTGAGCGACCGCGCGGCTGAGAGCCCCAGCGTTGCGCGGACCGGCCGGTTCAGCCCCGGTACGCCTCCAGCAGCCGCAGCCACACCTCGCTGATCGTCGGGTACGAGGGCACCGCGTGCCAGAGGCGGCCGATCGGGACCTCACCGGCGACGGCGACGGTGGCGGAGTGGATGAGTTCACCGACGGCGGGGCCGACGAAGGTGACGCCGCGGAGGATCTCGCGGTCCAGGTCGACGACCATACGGGCGCGGCCCCGGTAGCCGTCGGCGTAGAGGCCCGCCCCCGCGACGGAGGAGAACTCGACGTCGACCGCGCGGACCCGGTGGCCGGCCTGTTCCGCCTCGGCGAGGGAGAGGCCCACGGCGGCGGCCTCGGGGTCGGTGAAGACGACCTGGGGGACGGCGGCGTGGTCGGCGGTGGCCGCGTGGGCGCCCCAGGGGTCGCTCTCCAGGAGCGGGACCCCGGCCGCGCGGGCGGCGATGGCGGCCCCGGCGATCCGGGCCTGGTACTTGCCCTGGTGGGTGAGCAGCGCCCGGTGGTTGACGTCCCCGACCGCGTACAGCCAGTCGCTGCCCGTCACCCGGAGGCTGTCGTCGACGGGCAGCCACGAGCCGGATTCCAGGCCGACGGTATCGAGGCCGAGGTCGTCGGTGCGCGGGGCGCGGCCGGTGGCGAAGAGGATCTCGTCGGCCTCCAGACGGTCGCCGGTGCCGGTGAGGGCCACCACGGTCCCGTTCTCGCGGGACACCGCCGTCACCGACGTGCCGGTGCGGACGTCCACGCCCGACTCTGCGAGCGCGTCGGCGATCAGTTCACCGGCGAACGGCTCCATACGGGGCAGCAGGCCCTTGCCGCGGACGAGGACGGTGACCTCGGAGCCGAGGGACCGCCAGGCGGTGGCCATCTCGACGGCGACGACACCGCCGCCGACCACGATCAGCCGGCCGGGGACCGCCTGCGCGCTGGTGGCCTCGCGGCTGGTCCAGGGTTCGGCCTGCGCCAGTCCCGGCAGGTCGGGCAGGAGGGCGCGGCTGCCGGTGGAGACCACCACCGCGTGCCGGGCGGTGAGGACGTGACGGCCGCTGTCGGGGGCGTCCACGACCACGCGGCGGGGCCCGGCCAGGCGCGCGTGGCCGCGGTAGAGGATCGCCCCGACGCTCTCCAGCCAGCCGACCTGGCCGTCGTCCTTCCAGTGGGCGGTCTCGTAGTCGCGGTGGGCGAGCACCTCGGCGGTGTCCAGCGGGCCGTCGACCAGGTGGCGCAGGCCGGGTACGCGGCGGGCGTCGGCGCGGGCGATCGCGGGGCGCAGCAGGGCCTTGCTGGGCATGCACGCCCAGTACGAGCACTCGCCACCGACCAGTTCGCTCTCCACGATCGCGGTGGACAGACCGGCCGCGCGGGTGCGGTCGGCGACGTTCTCCCCCACGGGTCCGGCACCGAGCACCACGACGTCGTACTCGGTCGGCGTCGCGTCACCTGCGGCGCCTTCGGTGTTCTCCGTATCCGTCATGGGGTCAGTCTGGTTGGTGGTGTGCGCGGTGGCCAAACGGGTACGCGCGCGGAATACGCCACCGCGGGGCGGCGTTGTCGAGTGCGGCTCGCCCCGAGCACCGATACCAGGAAGAGGGATGCACGCCATGAGCAGCACCGTGGAGCTCACCAAGGAGAACTTCGACCAGACGGTCACCGACAACGAGTTCGTCCTGATCGACTTCTGGGCGTCCTGGTGTGGGCCGTGCCGGCAGTTCGCCCCGGTGTACGAGAAGGCGGCCGACGACAACCCCGACCTGGTGTTCGGCAAGGTGGACACCGAGGCGCAGCCGGAGCTGGCCGCGGCCTTCGGTATCCAGTCGATCCCGACGCTGATGATCGTCCGTGACCAGGTCGCCGTGTTCGCGCAGCCGGGCGCGCTGCCCGAGGCCGCGCTGACCGACGTCATCGGGCAGGCCCGCAAGCTGGACATGGCCGAGGTCCGCAAGGCCGTCGCCGAGCAGCAGGCGCAGGTCGAGCAGAACGGTCAGTGAGCCGACCGGTTCACCGGGCCTCCTGATCGTGTCGTACTGGAGGCCGGTCGCTTGCCGGACCCGGTCGAGGCGCAACTCCGAGTAATGGTCGAGGAGTTGTGCCTTGCCGTGTTCGTCCGGACACGCTCGCCCCGTTCCCGGTGAGACCGACCGTCGTGCGCATGAGGCGCCCCCGAGGCGAGGGGTTCGTCCCGCTCGTCCGTCCCGCCTCGTCCGTTCAGCCCTGTCCGTTCAGCTCGATTCGCGGTGGACGATCCTCGCGCCCAGTACGTCGTGGGTCGTGGGGACCGACGCGGGGTCACGCACCACGCGGTCGACCAGTTCCGCGAGGTGACGTCCGGACGGCAGCTCCAGGTGGACGGTGCTGAGGCGCGGCCGCAGCAGTCGGCCGAGCATCGTGTCGTCGGCCCCGACCACGGCCGTCTCCCCGGGAATGTCGATGCCCTCGTCCTGCAGGGCCCGCATCACCAGCATCGCGTACTCGTCGTTGTACGCGAACACCGCGTCCAGCCCGAGGGAGCGCCAGTCACGGGCGAGCCGGACCGCGGCCGCCTCGTCGTAGGCGAGCGGCAGTTCGGTGACCGTCGCCTCCGTGCCCTGTACCGCGCGTCGTACGCCGGCGAGGCGGGGGTGGGAGAAGACCCCGAAACCGGGCTCCTCGGGCACGACGACACCGATACGGCGGCGGCCACGCTCGACCAGGTGCCGGCCGGCGCTGTGTCCGACGCCCGTGTGATCCAGGATCAACGCGTGGGCGCCCTCGACGGGTTCGGGGGTGAGGGTGACAACGGCCTTGGCACCGGACCGCTTGAGGACGGCCACGCCCTGCGGGCCGATGCCGACGCCGGGCACGATCACCGCGACCGGGCGCAACTCGGCCCAGGCGCGGGCCGCGTCGTCGCCGCGCAGGCCGATGCCACCGTGCTGCACGACGGTGTAGTCGAGACGGCTGAGGGCCCATTGGATCTCGTTGATGAACTGGCTGTAGAGCGGGCCGATGGGAACGCTCGGCGTGGGCATCAGCACCAGGCGGCTGTGGCCGGCTCGCAGACTGCGGGCCGCCGCGTGAGGCACGTAGCCGAGTTCCTTCGCGGCCTCGTGGACCCGGCGACGCGTGGGCTCGCTGATGCGGACGGCGCTGGTGTTGTTCAGGACGTAGCTGACCGTCGCGCGTGAGACACCCGCGAGTCGTGCCACATCGGCGCTCGTGGGCACGGATCGCTGCAGGGGCGAGGGCGAGGAGGGCTCTTTCGGTATCTGCACCATGAGGAGGGCATCCTTGCAGAAGCGGTGAAGGTCGTTCCGGCCGGGGGGAGGACCGGCCACGCGGGAGCTCGGGTTCGGGCCACCGATCTTTGTGGCTGGGCAGTTTGGCGAATGTGTTCGAAATCTGTTCAACCGGGCGGCCATTTCACGCCATCTCCACACAGGTGCGCCGATGGCTGCCCCGTACGGGAGTTCGGTCGGCTTTACGCGCCGCTCCGTGTGCGGGTGCCCGGCCTCCGCCCGGGACCCGCCGTGGTCCCGTGGCGCCGCGGCGGCACCGGGGGTTGCGCTGGTGGCCGGGTCGATCCGCCGGCCGGGGCACTCGACCGGCACAAGGCCTCGCGCCTGGCCGAGGACGCGCGCCGGCTCACGCGCGGCCTTCGTGGGACTTCCCTCCCCTGTCCGGTCGACCGGCCACCCGAGGGGGCGCCATGTGGTGGCGACGCCCGAAAGCTATGGCGTGAACTGTGTGTTCGATGTGGGTGCGAACGCGGGTCGGACGCCCCCCGACCGTGACGCCTGGCGGCTTCCGGTGGGCCACCCGGCGAATGGCGGGCACCACCGCCGCACGACGGCATCCACGCGCCTTGCCGTCACGCTCATCGAGGAGAAGCCATGACCATGATCCCGCCCCCGTTCGATCCGGAGCTGCGGCTGCCCTGGAAGCGATCAAGGACATGGTTCCGAGTGAGCTGACCATGGACGGGTTCTTCGAGGTCGAGGACCGGCTGGTGCCGGGCCCCGAGGGCGAGCCGGAGATCTCGCTGCTCATCTGCCGCCCGGCCGCCGCCACCACGCCGGGTCCGCTGCCGGTGATCCTCCACATCCACGGCGGCGGCATGATCGTCGGCAACAACCGGGTCGGGGTGGACGCGCCGCCGGCCAGGGCGCGGGAGCTGGGCGCGGTCGTGGTGTCCGTGGAGTACCGGCTCGCTCCCGAGCATCCGCATCCGGCGCCCGTCGAGGATGTCTACGCGGGCCTGCTGTGGACGGCCGAGCACGCGGAAGAGAGCGGCGGCGACGCCGAGCGGATCGTCATCGCGGGGGCGAGTGCGGGCGGTGGCCTGACCGCCGCGCCGGCGTTGCTCACGCGGGACCGGAAGGGGCCCAGGCCGATCGGGCAGGTGTTTGCTGTGCCCGATGCTCGACGACCGCAACGACACGCCGTCCGCCCACCGGATGGCGGGGCGGGGGGTGGGACCGGACGGCCAACGAAACCGGGTGGACGGCGCTGCTCGGTGAGCGGCGGGGTGGGCCCGAGGTTTCCGAGTACGCGGCGCCTGCGCGGGCGAAGGACCTGAGCGGATTGCCTCCGGCGTTCATCGATGTGGGGTCCGGGGAGACGCTCCGGGACGAGGCCGTCGCGTATGCGTCCCGGCTGTGGCAGGCGGGTGGGGTTGCCGACCTTCCTGTCGGCCCGGTCGGTGTCGGGCCCGCGGTGCCCGTGCTCGGCCTGCCCGGTTCCTGGGACGGCGCGCGGACCGCGTTGCGGTTCACCGCCGAGTGCAGCGCGCAGGACCCTGGTGAGCGGGTGGTCCACGCCGACGACCTCGGCGGGATCGCCCTGCTCGCCGAACTAATCGCACCGGGGGCCGAACCGGCGCCGGGCATGCGGGACTTGGAGCGGGCCGCCGCCGATTCACCCTGGATGCTCGCCACGCTCCACGCGGTCGCCTCCACCGCCGGCCTGCGGGCGGCCGCCACCGGCGTCAACGTCCACCACTCCACCCTCCAGGACCGCCTGCCCCACGCCGAGGCCCTCCTCGGCTGGCACGTCCGCACCCCCAGGGCCGCCTCCGACTCCATCTGGCCCTCACCATGCGGCGCTTGGCCCGCGGCGGCTGAGCAACCGCCCTCGACGGCGACACGGCTTCAGGAACGGCGGCGACAGGGCTTCCCGGGAGGCACCGGGCGGCCGCGGCGCACCACGGCCGAGCCCGGCCGCCGCCCCACTCGCCACCACCGCCGCCCCGCACCTCGCGCCCCGCCCCACCCCCGCGCCCCGCGCCCCGTATGCCGAGACGAATCGCCGCCCCCGTCAGGCAAGTTGTCCTGCCTGTACCGTCGCGCCCTCGCGGACGTTACCGTTCGGTAGAAATCCTGCTTCCGGAGGTGTTCCGAATGGGTGTCGACCGTGCGCCGGGTCTCGTGGAGTGCGCTCGTGCGCTGGCCGCCGGGGAGGTGACGTCGAGGGCGCTCGTGGAGAAGACGCTTGCCCGGATCGAGGCGAGTCAGGGGACCGTGAACGCGTTCCGCCGGGTGCGGGCCGAGGCGGCGCTGATGGAGGCCGACGCCGCGGACAAGGAACTGGCGCAGGGCGGGCGGCGGCCCCTGCTCGGCGTGCCGGTGGCCGTCAAGGACGACATGGACGTGGCGGGCGAACCGACCGCGTTCGGCTGCCAGGGGGAGTTCCCCTCGCTGCCGGAGGACGGCGAGGCCGTACGGCGGCTGCGCGCGGCCGGGGCGATCGTCGTCGGCAAGACCAACACGTGCGAGCTGGGGCAGTGGCCGTTCACGGAGGGGCCGGCCTTCGGCGCCACCCGCAATCCCTGGCACCCGGACCACACCCCGGGCGGCTCCTCCGGCGGTTCGGCGGCGGCCGTGGCCGCGGGGCTCGTGCCGGCCGCGCTGGGCTCCGACGGCGCCGGCTCGGTGCGTATCCCGGCCTCCTGGACGCATCTCATCGGCATCAAGCCCCAGCGCGGCCGCATCTCGACCTGGCCGCACGCGGAGTCCTTCCAGGGCATCACCGTCAACGGCACCCTCGCCCGCACGGTCGCCGACGCCGCCCTCCTCCTGGACGCGGCGAGCGGCAACCACGAGGGCGACCTGCACCGGCCGACCGCCATCGACGCCTCCGAGGCCGTACGGCGGGATCCGGGGCGGCTGAGAATCGCCTTGTCCCTGAAGCCGCCGTTCACCGCGCTCCCCGCGCGGCTCGACCCCCGCGTGCAGGAGCGGGTGCGGGCCGTGGCGGAACGGCTCGCCGCGCTCGGGCATGTGGTGGAGGAGGCGGAACCCCGGTACGGGCAGATCGGGCTGACCTTCATCCCGCGCGCCACCGCCGGCATCGCCGAACGGGTCGGCGCCATCACCGAGCAGGGCCTCCTCGACCGGCGCACCCTCGACGCCGCCCGCCTCGGCCGGCTGCTCGGCGGGGCGCCCCTGCGGCTGGCCCGCCGTGCGGAGGTCACGCTGCACCGACGGATCGGCGCGCTCTTCACGTCGTACGACGTGCTGCTGGCGCCGACGACCGCCGCTCCCCCGCCGCGCGTCGGCTCCATGCTGAACCTCGGCGGACTCGGCACCGACCGCGCGATGATCGCGGCCTGTCCGTTCGCGTGGCCGTGGAACGTACTGGGCTGGCCCGGCGTGAACGTACCGGCGGGGTTCGTGGACGACGGGCTGCCGGTGGGCGCGCAGTTGCTCGGCCCGGCGAACAGCGAGCCCCTGCTGCTGTCGCTGGCCGCGCAGTTGGAGGCGGACCAGCGCTGGCACGAGAAGTGGCCGCCGCAGCGGAGCACCGCGGATTCACCCGCGGTGTGAGCCGATCGGGTCGTGCGGTGGGTGAGCCGCCCACCGCACGTGCGGTGTCAGCGGGTTCGGCGCCCGCGATGTGACCCGTACGCTGTGACCATGGTCGAAGCGTCGATGGTCGGGCTGATGGGACGGGTGACCGGTGCGGTCGGTCCCGGGCTCGTCGGCGAGGTGATCGTCCGGGTGCGGGGCGGCGCCGAGCACTTTCTCGCGTACCCCGCCTCCGCGAAGGACCGGATCGCGCCGGGGACGCTCGTGATGGTGATGGAGTATCTGCCGCCGCGCACGGTGTACGTGTCGGCGGCGTACGACAGTTGACGGTCCGCAGGGTCCCCGGGTCGCGCTCTGTCGGCCTTCGGGCACCGGTTCGCATCAGGACTGCAACAACGGTCCCTCGATACCTGTACCACCGCTGAACCACGCGGGACACTCCCGACGTTCGGTGCCGAAAGGGCACCTGGCTGAGGGGGTATGCCGATGTTCGTCGGCATGATCGTAGGGGCGACCGTAGGAGCCGCCCTGGTAGTGATCGGTCTGTTCAAACTGATGTGGCGGGTCGCCGAACCCAACGAGGCGCTCATCATCTCCGGCTCCAAGACCAAGATGGAGGGTCTGGAGGAGGGCATGAACTTCCGCATCGTCACGGGGCGCGGCACGCTCGTGATGCCCGGTGTGCAGGCGGTGCGCAAGCTCTCGCTCGACCTGAACCAGACCGAGCTGTCCGTGGACTGCGTGACCCATCAGGGCATTCCGCTGAAGATCCGTGGTGTCGTCATCTTCAAGGTGGGCGACGACTTCGTGTCCATCGCCAACGCGGCCCGTCGCTTCCTCGACCAGCAGAAACGCGTCTCGGAACGGGTGCACAACGTGTTCGCCGGTCATCTCCGTTCCATCGTGGGCGGTTTGACGGTCGAGGACATGATCCGCGACCGCGACAAGCTGACCGGCCAGACACGGGCGGCGTGCGGTACGGAGATGGAGAAGCTGGGTCTGATCGTCGACTCGCTGCAGATCCACGAGATCGAGGACCCGACCGGCTACATCAAGAACCTGGCCATGCCGCACGCGGCGGCCGTCCAGCGGGACGCCCGTATCGCGCAGGCCGAGGCCAACCGGCTCGCCACCGAGGCCGAGCAGATGGCCGCGGCGCGGATGGCGGAGGCCACCCGGGACAGCGAGATCCTCCAGGCCGGCTACCAGGCCGAGCGGGACAAGGCCGCCGCGGAGTCCAAGCAGGCCGGCCCGCTCGCCGAGGCGGCCGCCCTGCAGGAGGTCGTCGTCCAGGAGACCCGGGTCGCGCAGCTGGCGGCGGCCCGGCGCGAGCAGCAGCTGCAGGCGGACGTCCGCAAGCCGGCCGACGCCAAGGCCTACGAGAAACGGACTCTCGCCGAGGCCGAGCGCGACGCCCGTATCTCCGCCGCCCAGGCCAAGGCCAAGGAGACCGAACTCGCGGCCGCCGCCGAGGCGACCGCGACCCAGATCTCGGGTGAGGCCGAGGCCGCCGCCCGGCAGGCCAAGGGGCTCGCCGCCGCCGAGGCCACGCGCGCGAAGGGGCTCGCCGAGGCCGAGGGCATCAAGGCGCGGGCCGCCGCGCTGGCCGAGAACCAGGAGGCGGTGATCGCGCAGCAACTGGCCGAGCAGTGGCCGGAGATCGTGCGGGCCGGTGCGTCCGCGTTCGGCAACGTCGACAACATGGTGCTGCTCAACGGGGCCGACGGCATGGCGGACGTGTTCGCCAAGGCGCTCACGATGGGTGGGACGGGGCTGGGACTGGCTCGACAGTTGCTGTCCTCGATGAACCAGAACGGAGTGCCCGCCGGCGGCTCGGCAGGAGTCAATGGGGTGCCTGTGGAGAAGGTGGTCGTGGAGAAGGTGCAGGTCGACAGGGAGTCGTAGCGCCGCAGTCCCGACTGTGAGTCGTCGGCTGCGGGTTGCTTGTGGCTTGTCGCGCAGTTCCCCGCGCCCCTGAAGGGGCGCGGGTTAGCGTGTGGGCTGTGACTTCCTTCGCTGATCAAGAAGTGCCCGGGCGCCACGGCCCCACCGCCACCACCGAGGCCGATCCCCGTGATGTCGGGCGGGTGCGGACCGAGTACTCGCCCGCGCATGACGGGGATCCCGATCCCGGGGAGATCGTCTGGACGTGGGTGCCGTTCGAGGAGAACGACGGGCGGGGGAAGGACCGGCCCGTGCTCGTGGTGGCCCGGGAGGCCGCCGGGACGTTGCTCGCCGTGCAGTTGTCCAGCAAGCGGCATGACGGGGACCGGGAGTGGGTGCCGATCGGGAGTGGGCCGTGGGATCGGTCCGGGCGGGATTCCTGGGTGGATGTCGACCGGGTGCTGCGGCTGCATGAGGCGGGGATGCGGCGGGAGGCGTGCGCGTTGGACCGGATGCGGTTCAACTCCGTTGTGCTCCGGTTGCGGGAACGGTACGGATGGCGATAGGCCGGGTGGCGACAGGCCGGGCGCCGGACGCGGGTCGATGGGGCTTGTGGCGCCCACGTGGCGGAGCCGCGTATCGACACAGCCCCGCGCGCCTCACAAGCGGGGGCTGAGCTCCTGTTCGAAGGCGCTCCGGACCACCGCGCCCTTCGTGCGGTCCAGTACCCCGAACACCACGTGCTCGAAGGTGCCGTCGAACCTGCCACCGTCCATGAGCAGGGCCCTGAACGCCGCCGCCACCTGCGTCGGGTCGTTGCCGAACACCCCGCAGCCCCAGGCGCCGAGGACCAGTCGGCGGTAGCCGTGAGCCGCTGCTGTCTCCAGGACGCGTTCCGCGCGTACGGCCAACGCGCGCGGCAGTTCCGGGGCGCGCTCCGGTGTCGTACGCAGGACGACCGACGCGTTCGGGGCAGCGGAGGTCAGGAAGCCGGTGGTGTACGGGGTGTCGAGGAGGGCGCCGCGGTCGTCCCGGAAGACGGGTACGGCGGGTGAGTGGATGACACGGTCCGTGTAGAACGGGTCGCGGTGGGTGCGGTGGTGGGCGTAGAAGGCGGGGGCCTCGCGGACGCAGGTGTAGAGCGCGGAGGCCCGGCAGAGGGCTTCCTCCTGGGCCTGGGCGCCGTTCAGGTAGCCGCCGCCGGGGTTGCGGGCGGAGGAGAAGTTGAGGACGGCCACAGGGGCGTCGGTGGCCGTCAGTCGGTGGGCCGCTTCCAGGCTGCTCTCGCCGGTGACCTCGATGGTCGGTTTCACCGGGCTGACCCGTGGTGTTTCCACCGGATCCGGGCCGTACAGGCGGGTGCCGGCCCGCGCTGTCTCCACCTCGGCCGCGAGGGACACCTCATGGCCGGCGGGCGCGCGATAGCGTCCGGCCGCGACGATTCTCTCGGTTTCGCGTGCGATTCCCCGTAGGCGGGCGCTCATGACGCCACCCCGCATGCCGCGAGCGGCGCGTACTCCCCCGTCGTGCTCATGGGCGCATCCTGGGCGATGCTGGTGAGTGACCGCAACGGGGTTTCCTCGTGTGAATGATCCGGCACGGGTACGGGAAGAGGTGCCTGAACTTCCCGAAAACAGAGATCGACAATCCGCATTGTCATGATGTGTCCCCTTGTGCGAAAGCGGCACGAGGGTTTTGGGTGGGACGAGCGCCGCCGGTCCGCCCCATCGGGATCGGATCGACGGCTTGGCCGACGAGATGGGCATCTCAGGAGGATCCCGACATGTCAGATTCGCTGAGTGGCTGTACGGAGCAACGCTCCGCGGTCACCGAGGCGGAGGTGGAGGCCCTGGTACGGGGCATCTGCTTCAAGACCGGTCCACCCCGCACCCTCGGTGTCGAACTGGAATGGCACGTCCACGAGCTGCGTGATCCGCGGCTCCCGGCAACACCCGCACGACTCGAAGCGGCCTACGCCGCACTGCGGACCCTGACCCTGAACTCACCCCTGACCGTCGAGCCCGGCGGCCAGCTGGAGCTCAGCTCGGCGCCGGCCGCCTCCCTGATGGAGTGCGTCGGGTCCGTCTCGGCCGACCTCGCCGCCGTACGCGCCACACTGCGCGAGGCGGATCTCGGCATCAGCGGCTTCGGCCACGAACCCTGGAACTCCCCGACCCGCTACCTCCACGAGCCCCGGTACGACGCGATGGAGATCTATCTCGACCGCTTCGGACCCGAGGGGCGGTCCATGATGTGCTCCTCCGCCTCGGTGCAGGTGTGTCTCGACGCCGGGTTCGAGGAGCCGGGCCCCCTCGGTCACCGGCGGCGCTGGTGGCTGGCGCACCAGCTCGGCGCGGTGCTGGTGGCCGCGTTCGCGCACTCGCCGCTGGCGCGGGGCCGGATCACCGGCTGGAAGTCGACCCGGCAGGCGCTGTGGGCGGCGATGGACCCGGCGCGTACCGACGCCCCGGAGCTGGACGGCGACCCGCGCGGAGCGTGGGCGGGGCTGGTGCTGGACGCGCCCGTGATGTGCGTACGGGCGGACGAGGGTCCCTGGGGGGTGCCCGGGGCGATGACGTTCCGGGAGTGGACAAGATCCGACACCCCGCCGAGCCGCGCCGACCTCGACTACCACCTGACGACGCTGTTCCCGCCGGTGCGCCCGCGCGGCCACCTGGAGCTCCGCATGATCGACGCGCAGCCCGGCGAGGACGGGTGGATCGTGCCGCTCGCCGTGACGGCGGCGCTGTTCGACGACCCGGAGGCCGCGGAGATCGCCTATCGGACCGTCAAGCCCCTCGCCGAGCGGGCGGGTTCGCAGCCGCCACCGCGCAATCCGCTGTGGGACGCGGCCACCCGTGACGGTTTGGCCGATCCCGAACTGCGGGACGCGGCGGCCGTCTGCTTCGCCGCGGCGGCCGAGGCGCTGCCCCGGCTCGGCGCGAGTTCCGAGGTGCGGGACGCGGTCGCGGCGTACACCGACCGCTATGTGGCCCGGGGCCGCTGCCCCGCCGACGATCTCCTCGACCTGTTCCACGGGAAGGACCTCCCCGCATGACCGCACCCGAGACGTCGGCCCCGACGGCCGACGCCGACCCCGGCATACTCCGGGAGCGCGCGCTGGCGGCGCTGACCACGGCCCGGGCCCGCACCGCGCTCCTGACCAATGCCGTCGACGAACCCGATCTCACCGCGCAGCACTCGCCGCTGATGTCCCCGCTGGTGTGGGACCTCGCCCACATCGGCAACCAGGAGGAGCTGTGGCTGCTGCGCAACGTCGCCGGGCGGGAGGCGATGCGGCCCGAGATCGACGGGCTGTACGACGCCTTCGAGCATCCGCGTGCCGCGCGGTCCTCGCTGCCGCTGCTGGCTCCCGAGGAGGCCCGGCAGTATCTGCACGAGGTGCGCGGCCGGGCCCTTGACGTGCTGGAGAGCGCCGACTTCCACGGCACCCGGCTGACCGACGCGGGTTTCGCGTTCGGCATGATCGCCCAGCACGAACAGCAGCACGACGAGACGATGTTGATCACCCATCAGCTCCGCCGGGGCCCCGCCGTGCTGTCGGCACCGGACCCGCAGCCCGTCCCCTTGTTCACGGGCCCTGCCGAAGTCCTCGTGCCCGGCGGGGAGTTCATCATGGGCACCTCGACCGAGCCGTGGGCGCTGGACAACGAGCGGCCCGCGCACCGGCGGACCGTCCCGCCGTTCCACATCGACACCACGCCGGTGACGAACGGCGCGTACCAGGCGTTCCTCGCGGACGGCGGCTACGACGACGAACGCTGGTGGACGGCCGAGGGCTGGGACCACATCCGTGCGCACGGCATCCACGCGCCGCTGTTCTGGCGGCGCGACGGCCGGCAGTGGCTGCGGCGGCGATTCGGCGTCACCGAGGTCGTACCGGCCGACGAGCCGGTGCTGCACGTGTGCTGGTACGAGGCGGACGCGTACGCCCGCTGGGCGGGGCGCCGGCTGCCCACCGAGGCCGAGTGGGAGAAGGCGGCCCGGCACGACCCCGTCACCGGCCGTTCGGCCCGCTACCCGTGGGGCGACGCCGACCCGACGCCAGAACACGCCAACCTCGGGCAGCGGCATCTGCGCCCGGCACCGGCCGGCAGCTATCCGGTGGGTGAATCACCGCTGGGTGTACGGCAGTTGATCGGTGACGTGTGGGAGTGGACGTCGAGCGACTTCCTGCCCTACCCGGGGTTCACGGCGTTCCCGTACAAGGAGTACTCGGAGGTGTTCTTCGGCCCCGAGTACAAGGTGCTGCGCGGTGGCGCGTTCGCCGTGGACCAGGTGGCGTGCCGGGGGACGTTCCGCAACTGGGACTATCCGATCCGGCGGCAGATCTTCAGCGGGTTCCGCACGGCGCGGGACGCCTCCCCCGAGGTCGTCTGATGTGCCGTCATATCGCTTACCTCGGGCCGGATTCGGCGCTGGGCCGGGTCCTGGTGGACCCGCCCCACGGTCTGTTCCGGCAGTCGTGGGCGCCCCGGCGGCAGCGCTACGGGACGGTCAACGCCGATGGTTTCGGGGTCGGTTGGTACGCCGAGGGCGACCCGGTGCCGGGGCGGTACCGGCGGGCCGGACCGATCTGGGGCGACCAGTCCTTCGCGGACCTCGCCCGCGTCGTCCGTACCGGGGCGCTGCTGGCCGCCGTACGGGACGCGACGGTGGCGGGTGCGGACGACGAGGCCGCGGCGGCGCCGTTCACGGCCGGGCCCTGGCTGTTCAGCCACAACGGGGCGGTCGCCGGGTGGCCCCGGTCCCTGGCGCCGCTCGCCGCCGAACTCCCGGCCGTCGAGGTGCTGTCGATGGAGGCCCGCAACGACTCGGCGCTGGTGTGGGCCCTGGTCCTGAACCGGCTGCGGGCCGGTGACACGGAGGGCCAGGCGCTGGCCGACACGGTCCTGGATGTCGCTCGGGCGGCCCCCGGGTCACGGCTCAATCTGCTGCTCACCAATGGCGAGACCATCGCCGCGACGGCCTGGGGCGACACGCTCTGGTATCTCACCGAGCCCGGCCGCGGGACGGTCGTGGCGTCCGAGCCGTACGACGACGATCCGCACTGGGTGGAGGTCCCGGACCGCACGCTGCTCGCGGCGAGCCGAACGGACGTCCTGCTCACCCCGCTCAAGGAGCTGGAGGAGGCCACCCGCCCCCACGACGACTCCTCACCCGTACTTCCGAAGGAGCCCCCTGCGTGAGTCCGTTCCTTCTCACCCGCACCCTGCCCGAGGACGCCACGGACGCCGCCCTGCGCGCCGACGTCCTGGACGGTCTGACCCGCACCCCGAAGACGCTGCCGCCCAAGTGGTTCTACGACGCGCGCGGCAGTGAACTGTTCGAGCGGATCACCGAGTTGCCCGAGTACTACCCGACCCGCGCCGAGCGCGAGATCCTCGTCGACCGGGCGGGACTGAACGTGCACGCCCTGATCGCCGACTTCACCGCCGGGCTCGAACTGCCCGAGACCCCGGGACCGCGCCTGGTGGCGTTCCTCGGCGGCACCATCGGCAATCCGGTGCCCGTGGAGCGCGCCGCGTTCCTGGCCGCCGTCCGCGCGCTGCCGGCGCCCGGTGACGCGCTGCTGCTGGGCACGGACCTGGTCAAGGACGAGGCGGTACTCGTCGCCGCGTACGACGACGCGGCCGGGGTGACCGCCGAGCTACGTGGGTCGTTCATCCTGTCCGTTGTCCGCACCGCAAGGCCCACCCGTGTGCCCAAGCCCAGGCAGAGAAGCCGGATCGGTAAGGGACGAACTCGGCCTGCTTCCCGGTCCCGTCGGTCACCCCGGGTGCCCGGCGGCCCGGTGATGGGGAGCGTGCCCGCTGCCGCCGGCGTTGCGCGCTCGACAAGGAAACTGCGATCCCGGCACTCCGCCGATGTGGCGTCGACCGAAGAGAGGCACGCATGACCGACACCCGGGCCTACGGCTACACCGACACCCTCGAGGCCGAGCACTACGCCAAGGCACTGCGCGCCGACATCAGCGACGGGCTGACCCACGCCCCGAAGTCCACGGCGCCCACGTGGTTCTACGACGCCCGGGGCAGCGAGCTGTTCGAGGAGATCACCCAGCTGCCGGAATACCCCTTGTGGCGAGCCGAACTGGGACTGCTCCAACTCCATGCCCAGGACATCGCCGTGCGGACCGGAGCCCGCAGCCTTGTCGAGCTCGGGTCCGGGAGCTCGACGAAGTCCAAGCTGATCATCGAGGCACTGGATCCGGTCGGGCTGCACTACGTCCCTGTCGACGTCAGTGCGGACGCGCTCCACCAGGCCAGCGCCCAACTCGTCCAGGACTACCCGGGGATCCGCCTGCACGCCCTCCGCGCCGACTTCACGGCTTCCCTCGTCCTACCGACGCTGCCCGAGGACGGCCCACGCCTCATCGCCTTCCTCGGCAGCACGCTGGGGAATTTCCGACGCCCTGCCCGTGGACCGTTCCTCCGCGGGCTCCGAGACACCCTCCGCCCCGAAGACTTCCTTCTCATCGGCGCCGACCTGGTCAAAACCGAGCAGGAAATGATCACCGCCTACGATGACGCTCAAGGCGTCACGGCCGAGTTCGACAAACATCTGTTGCACGTCTTGAACCGCGAGCTGAACGCCGACTTCGACCCGGACGCCTTCGACCACGTATCGGTGTGGAACGGCACGGAAAGCCACATCGAAATGAGGCTGCGCAGCCGAGTCGAACAGCTCGTCAAGATTCGAGGCCTTGACCTGGCGGTGAACTTCGCGCGCGGAGAGGAATGGATCACCGAGCGGAGCGCGAAATTCACCCAAGACGGACTCAAGGAAGAAATGACTGAAGCGGGTCTCCGTACGAATCAGCTCTGGGCCGACACCAACGCCGGCTTTGCACTCATTCTCGCGACCGCTCGCTGAACACACTGGTGCGCGATCGTCGATGAGTCCAGATCGCTGCTCTGCCGACAGGTCGGCAGAGCAGCGACGGCTGGTAGGCGGCATGAGTTCGCTCGCCCCCGACTTCACCGGTCACAGCGACCGGCGGGACCCTGCCGCTTCGGCGCTGATGATCGAGGCTAGTGCAACTGGTCCCCGACAGACGACTTGATCAACGCCTCGACCAAATCGAGATGGCGCGCTGCCTCCGCGTCGATCGCCCGACTGTCACCTGCGGTGAAGGTGTCGAGCAGTGCGCGGTGGTCGTGCTGCGCGGGTTGATCGACATGAAACGCGGTTACCCCCAGACGGACGTAACGCTCGGACGTCAGCCACAGCTGGCCGAGAACCCGCCGGGAGACCGGGTTGAGTGCGGGCGCGAGCATGCTCTCGTGGAATCTGCGGTGCACATCAAGCCACCGCTCGACATCGTCGCCGCTCAGTTCGTGCAGCTCGTCGTGCAAGGTGGTGGCCAGTTCGATGTCGTCCATCGTGCGGTCCGCCGTGGCCTGAACCATCAGGGGCGGCTCGATGAGACGGCGCATCGCGTACGTGTTCTCCAGCTCGGACAAGGTCAGCTGGGTCACCATGGTGCCTTTGCGTGGGACGGTGACGATCAGTCCCTCGGCCTCCAGTGTTCGCAGCGCTTCCCGTACGGGGACCACCGAGACGCCGAAGCGTTCCTGGAGGTCCTTGGGCAGGAGGCGACTGCCCGAAGGGATTTCCCTGGTCAGGATCAGGGCACGGACGCGGTCAACCAGCTCGCGGTTGATGCCGGAGGACAAAGCGACGTCGTTGCTGCGTGGTGCCATCTAGGGACCTCCGCCTCCTTCTCTGTCGACAATCCTTGACGTTTAGAGTTTATAAACTAGAGTCTCTATATGCTCATCGTACTCGCGGACACCGTCTTCCCCGACTCCGCCATCGAGCGCAACGTTCTCGCCGAGGCCGGCCACGAGCTGGTGATCGCCGACTCCCCGGACCAAGCCGTCGAGCTGCTGCCCGAGGCCGACGGCGTCCTCACCGCCTTTCTCGACCTGTCCGCCGAGCGGATCCACACGATGAAGCGGGCCAAGATCATCGCCCGCTACGGCATCGGTGTGGACAACGTCGACGTGGCGGCCGCGCACAGTCAGGGCATCACGGTCACCAACGTGCCGGACTACTGCATCGAAGAGGTCGCCACACATACCGTGGCGATGCTGCTGTCACTGCTGCGCAAGCTGCCCGAGGCGGACCGGCACGTCCGCGCGGGTGGATGGGGCGTAGCAGGGGTACGACCGCTGCGCCGGGTTTCCGAGCTGACCATCGGGCTGATCGGCTTCGGACGCATCGGACGCCTCGTCGCGGAGACACTCGCACCCCTCGGGCCGACCCTGCTGGCCAGTGACCCCTACGCACGATCGGTGCCCGACCGGGTCCGCCTGGTGGAGCAGTCGGAGTTGCTGGCGGCCAGCGACGCCGTACTTCTGCACGCACCTCTGACACCCGGTACGGCCGGCCTGATCGGTACAGAGACACTGCTGACGATGAAACCGGGCGCATTGCTGGTCAACGCGTCCCGCGGCGGCCTCGTCGACCTGACCGCCGTCACCGACGCGTTGCGCGACGGCCGGCTCGGTGGTGCCGCGCTCGATGTCTTTCCGACCGAGCCTGTTGACCTCCCGTCGATCTCCGACATCCCGAATCTCCACGTGAGCTCACACATCGCCTACTACTCCGAGGAAGCGCTGCGTGAGTCCCAGCACAAGGCGGCGACACAGATCGTGCGCGTGCTCGCGGGCGAGGCACCCGACTACCCGGTCGTTCCGCCGAAGGAGTCCGAATGATCGAACCGACTGGTATCACTCACCACACCGCACGGCTCAACGGGATCAGGCAGCACTGGGTGAGCGCCGGTTCCGGTCCGCCTGTATACCTGCTGCACGGATTTCCCGAGACGTGGTTCGCCTGGCGCAAGCAGATTCCCGTGCTCGCGGAACGGTTCACGGTGATCGCGCCGGACCTCCGCGGCTACGGTGCCACGGACAAGCCCGCCTCCGGCTACGACAAGCGGACCATGGCGGGCGACGTCATCGCCCTGATGGACCACCTCGGGCACGACAAGATTGCGTTGGTCGGCCACGACCGCGGCGCCAGGGTCGGTACGCGCTTCGCGAAGGATCACCGTGACCGGATCGACCGGCTCGTCGTCATGGACAACATCCCCACGCGGGTGGTGGCCGAGGCCTACGACATCGCCCTCGCGCGACTGGGCTACTGGTTCTTCACCTTCCTCGCCGTGCCCGACCTGCCCGAGGCCCTGATCGCGGGCCGCGAGGAGACCTGGCTGACGCACTTCTACCGCGACTGGTCCTACGACCCGGAGATGCTCACACCCGAGGAGATCGCGGTGTACGTGCGCGCCTACCAGCAGCCGGGTGCGGTTCGCGGTTCGTGCATGGACTACCGGGCCGGAGGCGAAGACACCGCCCAGGACCGGGAGGACGCCGACGAACTGATCGACTGCCCGGTCCTGGCCCTGTGGGGAGCGGACTTCGACCTGGTCGGCAAGGCGTTCGACGTACTGAAGGTGTGGCAGCAGATGGCGCACACCGTCCGCGGCCGGGCCATCCCGCAGTGCGGGCACCTCTGCCAGGAGGAGCGGCCCGACATCGTCAACGCCGAGCTGCTCGAGTTCCTGTCCGGTTGGAACAACCAGCACAACCAGAAGGGGAAGAGGCCATGAAGGGTACGAAGATGTCCCTGCTGGACCTGGGACGGATGGACGTCGACGACGGGTTCTTCATTCGCGGCTGTGGCGCGGCGACGTTCTCCCACCCCGAGGCTCCGTCGCAGCTCCGCCACTGCGCGGTGATCGCGACCGTCATCGAGCATCCCAAGGCCGGGCCGATCCTGTTCGAGACGGGCTGCGCGCAGAACGCACGCGAGGAGTGGCCCGCTCCGGCGTGGGAGGCCTTCCCCCGCAACGTGTACGAGGAGCGTCACCACCTCGACAAGGCGCTCGAAGCGGCGGGCTACGGCATCGACGACATCAAGGCGGTGGTGATGGGGCACCTGCACCTGGACCACGCCGGCGGCCTGGAGCACTTCCGGGGCAAGAACATCCCGATCTACGCCCACGAACAGGAGATCCGCGAGCACTACTACGCCGTGGCCACCAAGGAGGACATCGGCGCGTACGTCCCGGGGGATCTCGACTGGCAACTGAACTGGCAGGCCATCTCCCGTGAAGAGATCGAACTCTTCGAGGGCATCACCCTTCGCCACATGCCAGGCCACACCCCCGGACTCATGACCATGCAGGTGGACCTGAACAACTCCGGCACCTTCATGCTCACCAGCGACTTGTTCCATGTGCGGGACCTCTTCGAACAAGGGATCCCACAGGGGTGGCTCGGGCGCGACTCGCACTCCTGGTGGCGAAGCTACCGCTGGATGAAACTACTCCAGCAGCGCTACGACGCCACCATGGTCTACGGCCACGACGCCACGGTGCTGGAGGAACTCCAACGGCAGGCCGCCAGCTTCGACTGACCTCGGATCGGGTGGTGCGCTTCCGCCACACCACCCGATCCTCCTCACCGTTTGGCGATCAGAGAGGAACGTTCCATGCGCTTCGCCAGAGTAGGTGCTGCCGGGTCCGAGATCCCGGTGTTGCTGACGGCCGAGTCGTCCGAGCGAGGCTACGACCTCCGGCCGCTGACGACGGATATCGACGGTTCCTTCCTGGCGAGCGGCGGAATGGGGAGAGCCGCCGAAGCCGTCGTGGAGGGGGCGCTGCCGCAACTCGAACTGAGGGGTCAGCGCATGGGACCACCCATCGCACGTCCCCACGCCATCTACGCCATCGGGCTCAACTACCGTGACCACGCCGCCGAGACAGGCATGGACCTGCCTTCGGAGCCCATCGTCTTCAGCAAGGCGCCCAACAGCCTCAGCGGCCCGGCGGACGACATCGTCTTTCCCGCCGACGCGCACCGGGGTGACTGGGAAGCCGAACTCGGTGTCGTCATCGGCAAGCGCGCACACCATGTCAGCGACCCGCGGGAAGCCGCCCAGAGCATCGCCGGCTATGTGGCCGTCAACGACGTTTCGGAGCGCAGTTGGCAACTGGAACGGGGCGGCCAGTGGCTCAAGGGGAAGTCGTACCCGACCTTCAACCCGGCCGGCCCGGTCCTGGTCACGCCGGACGAAGTGGGCGACGTGGCGGACCTGCGCCTGACCCTCAGCGTGAACGGCGAACGTATGCAACAGGGTTCCACCGCGGACATGATCTTCGACCCGCACTACTTGGTCTGGTACCTCAGTCAGTTCGTCATGCTCGAAGCGGGCGACCTCATCAACACCGGGACACCCGCGGGAGTCGGCATGGGCAAGACACCTGCCCGCTACCTGCATGACGGAGACGAGATCACGCTGTCGATCAGTGGTCTGGGCAGCCAGCGCAACCGAGTCCGCATGACCGCGTGACACGCCCCGCAGACCTCCGGCTCTTGGTGAACCGCCCCGCGGACGGCGGATCCTGCAACTGAGAGGCACACCGCTCATGAAGCTCGGCTACGACTTCGATGTCCGCTGCGGCTGGTCGTACGGTTTCGCTCCGACCCTGGCCGGACTGGCGTCCAATGTCGCCCCGCTCCAGAAGTGGACGTAGTGTCCGGCGGCCTGTTCACCGGCTCGCGCCGGTACCGATCCGCGAGTTCGGGTACGCCCAGGGAGCCAACGCCAAGATCAACGAACTGACCGGGACAGTGTTCGGACTCGGCCGCGCAAGGCGTCCGCAGGTTCGCCGCCCAGGGCGGCCTCGCACAGACGGCAGCCCTGGGCGTCCACAGCTTCCCCACTCTGCCGGCCGTCACGGGCGAGCGCTCCATGGTCCTGGCGGTCGGCCATGCCGCCGCCGACGAGATCAAGCAGCGCCTGGCCGCTCTCGTCGGCACACACTGACCGCCCTCCCCCGCCCATCCCCTCACCTCTTCCCTGAAGGAATCGCCATGAGCACCCTCGACTTCAAGGTCATCGACCTCGACTTCCCCGTCGGCTCCAAGAACAAGACCGCCACCCTGATCACCGGTGAGGAGCAGGCCTTCCTGATCGACGCCGGGTTCACCCGTGCCGACGGCCACCGCCTCGTCGCCGAGATCCTCGACTCCGGCAAGACCCTCACCAAGGTCTTCATCAGCCACGCCGACCCCGACTTCTACTGGGGCGCCGAAGTCATCGCAGACGCTTTCCCCACCGCCGAACTCCTCGCCACCCCACTGGTGATCGAGCACATCGCAGCCGCGTACGAGGGCAAGCTCAAAGCCTGGGAAGCCGTCGGCGCCAACCGCCCCACCCGCCTGGTCGAGCTCGCCGAGCTGACCGGCGACATCACCTTCGAGGGGCACGTGTTCCAGCTCAAGGGCGGCCACCCCGGCCTGCCCGACCGCCACTACCTGTGGCAGGCCGAACACCGCGCGATCGTCGCCGGCGTGCTGCTGTTCCAGAACGAGCACGTCTGGGTCGCCGACACCGCCACCCCCGAGTCCCGCACCGTGTGGATCGAGCTCCTCGACGAGATGGCGGCCCTGGCCCCCGCCTTCGCCGTCCCCGGCCACCGTCTGCCCACCACCACCGTCGACGCCGGCCCCATCGCCTACACCCGCGACTACCTCACCACGTTCGAGGACGAGCTGGGCAAGGCCGACAACGGTGAGGCGCTGACCAAGGCGCTGGTCGCCCGCTACCCGGACTGCGGGATGCTCATCGCCGCCCAGCTCGGCGCCAAGGTCGCCAAGGGCGAAATGACCTGGGGCTGACCCCACACCCAGACACGGTCCGGTGCCGGGCGCCGCAGGCACCCGGCACCGGACCGTCCCACGCACCCCGCTCGCTCGCGCCCCGCCCCCCGGAAAGGCCACCACATGAGTGACACAACCGACTTCCACACCTCCCCCGCCCCCGCCGACGTGGTCCGACGCCAATACCTC
Source organism: Streptomyces sp. NBC_01314 (assembly GCF_041435215.1). Taxonomy (NCBI): domain Bacteria; kingdom Bacillati; phylum Actinomycetota; class Actinomycetes; order Kitasatosporales; family Streptomycetaceae; genus Streptomyces; species Streptomyces sp. NBC_01314. The sequence continues at coordinate 1,753,492 of NZ_CP108394.1, forward strand.
GCCTCCGCCCACGGCGACCTCGAGGCCCTCCGCAACACACTGGCCGACGATGTCGAGTGGACCGAGATGGCCGGCTTCCCCCTCGCCGGCACCTACCGCACCCCCCACGGCGTCACCTCCGCCGTCATGGAACAACTCGGCAAGCACTGGGACAGCTGGACCGCCCACGACGACACCTACATCGTCGACGGGGAGAACGTCGTCGTCCTCGCCCGCTACACCGCCACCAACAAGGCCACCGCAAAGGACATCGACGTCCGCGTCGCCCACCACTTCATCGTCCGCGGCGGCCACATCGTCCGCTTCGAACAATTCGTCGACACCGCCGAAGTCCGCGATGCCATGCAGGCCTGATGTGTCATCAGTTCCCTTTTCAGTGGGTCCATTTGCCCATCAGGCCCATGCACTGAAGAGAGCACCTCGCTCAACGCGGTGATCCCGTCGAAGCGGACTCCGCGCCACAGCCGGCCTGGCGTGTTCACTCCTCCGCTGGTCAGCTTCTGCTCGATCAGGCGGAGGACGTTTCTCGACTGATGGGCAGCGGCCCCTCACGGCCTGCTCGCACGTGCCCGCGTCCCGTAGGACGAACTCACGCCGCCCTTCGGGTCGTAGACCCGCGGTGCGCCGACCGACGCGTCATGCGGTCCGAGCGAGGGCTGACGCGGCGCGCGACTCAAAGGACCTCGCGAACGCCGCTCGACGGCCCGTCCGGCGGTCAAGCGCATGCCATGTCATGGTGCGCCGGTCGGCAGCGTCCATGCGGTCTCCTCCCGCGCCGGCAGGTTCCGTGACCAACCTGGTTCAGCGGAGCCGGAAGCGTCCGGCCGCTCAGCACGGCGACGTACGCGGGCCGCCAAGGCGCTCTGCGACACCGGTACGGCCCTGACAGGGGCTGAGCGGATTGGCTCCGCGCGAGCACGCAAAGTTATCGAAGTTTCAAGCCTTGTTTCTTCAGGCGGACCCTGTTTACTCTACCGAAACGCCAAAGGTGGCGTTTCGTCTCATCGAGAACGAGGTCTCCGGCCATGCCCCTGCTGCAAGTGCATCTCCTCGAAGGCCGGCCCGCGTCGGTCAAGACGGAGCTCGTCCGGGAGCTCACGAAAGTTGTCGAGCGCGTGCTCGGGTCACGTCCCGAGCGGATCTCGGTCCTGGTCGCGGAGTACGCAGAGGGTCACTGGAGCGTTGCGGGCGAGCCCCTGGAACTGCCGCAGGCGGCTCGTCATGAGTGAGCCGCGCACCACCCTGACCGACCTCGTAAACACGTTCGAGCTCTGTGCGGTCTTCGAGCTCGAGCACCCGCGTTACGTCGGGGCGCCGATCTTCCCGGCCCACTGGCCGGGCTTCGTCTACACGCTGCACCGACACCACGAGGCCCTCGGCGCAGGCGTCCGCACCAGCGCGTCGGGCACCATCACGATGCAGGAGCACTCCGGGACCCACATCGACGCGCTGTGCCACCAGGCGGTCGAGATGCAGATGTTCGGCGGTGTGGAGGTGACCCCGCAGGTCCAGACGCCGCGCGGATTCACCGAGCTCGGCGCCGAGACGATCGCTCCGATATTCCGCCGCGGCGTCCTCCTCGACGTCCCCGCGACGATGGGTGTCGAAGCACTCGAGCCGGGCTACCTCGTCACGGCCGACGACCTGGCCCTGACCGAGAGGACCCAGGGCGTGGTTGTCGGCGACGGTGACTGCGTTCTCATCCGCACCGGCGCCGGCAGTAGCTACTCGAAGCCGGAGAAGTACCTGGCCGGCGCCGGCATCAGCCCGGAGGCAGCCCGGTGGCTGGCAGCCAGGAACCCCTACCTCTGCGGCGCCGACAACGTCGCGTTCGACGTCCCCGAAAACAGTGATCCCGAGCTCGGATCGCTGCCGTGCCACGTGGTGCTGATCTACGAGGCCGGCATCTACATCGTCGAGAACCTCCAGCTCGAGGACCTGGCCGCCAGCGGGAACCACGAGTTTCTGTTCGCCTGTCTGCCGCTGAAGCTCGCGGGGGTCACGGGCTCACCGGTCCGCCCTGTCGCGCTCGTTCTTCCCTGACCGCACGGCCAACTTCCCTGGCCGCTTCGCGAACCCGAGAACCAACCTAAGGAGAACCCCGTGGGATCGCTGTCCCTCAGCCAGGCCCAGTCCGCTCTCGAGGCATGCCTGGCCAAGGCGAACGACATCGGATCGCCGTCATCCATCGCTGTGCTCGACGACGGGCGCGAACTGCTCGCGTTCGCCCGGATGGACGGCGCGCTTCTGGCCAGCGCGGCCATCTCGCAGGCGAAGGCCTACACGTCTCGCTCACTCGGCTGCGACACACGTGACGTGGAAGGGCTCGCTCAGCCGGGCGGTGCGCTCTTCGGGATCCACACCGCTCACCTCGCGGTGGGCAGGGCCCTCATCACGTTCGGTGGCGGAGTGCTCGTCACCCTCGACGGCGAACCGGTCGGCGCCATCGGCGTCGCGGGCGGTACGCCGGACCAGGACCACGAGATCGCGGCCGCCGGCGCGGCAGCCCTGGCGGGCTGAGCCATGACGGACCTGAGTCAACTCAAGGGCAAGCGGATCGTCATGACCGGCGGGGCCGCCAACATCGGCCGTGCCTGCGCGCTCCTGATGGCCCGCCACGGTGGGCACGTGGTCATCGGCGACATCGACGTGGCCGGAGCCGAGGAGACAGCCGCGCTCATCAAGAAGGAGGGTGGTGCGGCGTCGGTCGTACCGACCGATGTCACCTCCGAGGCGGCCATGAAGAATTTGGTCGACACCGCCGCCGAGCGGCTCGGCGGGCTCGATGTCGGCTTCTTCAACGCCGGTCTGCAGCGCTCGGGTGCCGTCACCGACTTCGAGGTCGCGGAGTGGGACGCCCTCTTCATGGTGAACCCACGACACTGCTTCCTCGGCGCGAAGCACCTGACCCCGCATCTGCGGGAACGAGGCGGATCGATCGTCCTGACCTCGTCGATCGCCGGCATCAAGGGCGGGCCGGGCATGACGGCGTACTCCGCGTCCAAGGGCGCGATCGTCGGCTTCGGCAAGGCGCTGGCCGCCGAGCTCGCCCCGCACGGGATCCGGGTCAACACCGTGTGCCCCGGCTGGATCGACACCCCCTTCAACCAGCCCGCCATCGACTTCATGGGCGGGCGCGACTCGCAGGAGGAGGCCGTCCAACAGGTCGTCCCCCTCGGGCGGCAAGGCGTTCCCGAGGAGGTGGCGGGAGGCGTGCTCTTCCTGGCCTCCGACGCTTCGTCGTACATGACCGGCCAGCTGCTGGTCATCGACGGCGGCGTCGCCTGAACGACGCGGTGAACCAACTCCAACCACGCATGGCAACTCTTTAAGGAAACGCACATGAGCAGACGTAAGCCGACGGCTCGCCCGTCGCACCTCAGCTTCCCCTCCATAGACGTGTCCCGCCGTGGCTTCCTCGGGGGCGCCGCAGCCCTCGGAGGTACGGCACTGCTCGCTGCCTGTGGCGGCGGGGGCGGCGCCAGCGGCAGTTCCCCGACCAAGGTCGACACCTCGAAGATCGACCCCGGCGCGGGCAAGGCACTGCAGGGCATCTTCGGACCCGGTGGCAAGGCAGGCGGCTCCGGAGTCACACTGTCCGCCGGCATGCTGCTGGCGATGACGGGGCAGGGCTCCTTCTTCGGCAAGGTGATGAGCCAGGGCGCCAAGCTCGCGGCGGCCCAGATCAAGGCAGCGGACGGGATCACGTACGACATCCACATCGGCGATCACAAGAGCGGTGACGTTCCGGCCGCGCTCAGCTCAACGCGGCAACTTGTCACCCAGAACAAGATCAAGGTTTTGCAGACCTCGTACGGCGCTCCCAGCGAGGCGATCGTCCCGCTGATCGGCCAGAACAAGCTGCTCTCCTTCAACGGCGGCGGCTCCAGCCCGGGCCAGGTCGGCAAGCCGTTCCTGTGGCAGACCCGGATGATCTTCGGCGACGACCCGTGCCCCGGCGCCCTGGCCTGGATCGCCAAGACGTTCCCGAAGGCCAGGAAGCTGGCGATCATCGGCACCCAGGAGAACGGCGTCACGGGGGCCAAGACCATCGCCCCCGCGGCCTGGAAGCGCCTCACGGGCGGCTCGGTCGTCGCCAACGAGCAGCACGACGTGGGTGCCACCGACTTCAGCTCGATCGTCGCGCGCATCAAGTCCGCCCGTCCGGACGCGATCCTGACCTTCAGCTTCGGCGACGACGTGGGCTACCTCGTCAAGCAGCTCAGGGAAGCCAACGTCAAGGTGCCGATCATGGGCATCGAGTTCACCGGGCAGGCCGCGAAGGTCGCCGGTGCGGCGTACGACACGTACACCTTCGCGACCGACTTCTACGACCCGAAGAACCCGAACCCCTGGAACAAGGTGTTCGTCGACGGTCACAAGAAGATGTTCGGCGAGGACCCCGAGTACTACGGGGCCAACTACTACGAAGAGGTCTTCTTCGTCTGGGAGCTGGTTCGTCGCGTCCTGGCGGACGGCGGTGACGCGACCGACACCACCACGTTGCAGAAGGCGCTGGTGGCGAACCCGAAGTTCAAGTCCCTGTACGGGGGCGACGCGAGCGCGCCCGGGGAGGTCGAGTTCAGTACGGCCGACCACACCATCTCCAAGCCCATGGGCGTGTTCAAGGTCGTCGGCGGACAGCCCGTGAAGATCGCCGACATCGTCAAGCTCGCCTCGGGAGCAGACCCGGCAAAGACGCTGGTCTGACCAGACCGACCGAGGAGCACCATGGATCTCACTCTCTTGGCCCAGCTCACCGTGTCCGGCGTCGTCGTCGGGTCCACCTACGCCCTTCTGGGGGTGAGCTTCGGCGTCATCTACGCCACCACGAAGATCTTCCACCTCGCCCATGCGGTGGCGTACGCCGGTGCGGCGTACGCGGCGGTGTGGTCGGCCGATTCCCTGGGACTGCCCTTCTGGCCCGCACTCGCGGTCGGACTGATCGCGGCCGTGCTGCTCGGGCTCGGCATCGAGAAGCTCTTCTACGCGCCCATGCGCAGGCGGAACGCGACGTTGCTGACCATCTTCCTGGTGTCTCTCGGCATCAGCGTCGCGTTCCCCAACCTGCTCCAGCTCATGTTCGGGCCGGAGAACCAGACCCTTCCCCGGCCGGACAACCCGACCTACGGACTGGGCTCGGTCACGGTCTCGCGACACGACATCGTCACCGTCGCGATCGCGTGGCTGCTCATCGCCGCAGTGGCCACGTTCATCGCACGGACCCGGTTCGGGCGGTCCATCACCGCGATGCGCACGAATCCCACCATGGCCGAGGCGGTCGGCATCGACGGCCGCCGCGTCTACTCGGTGGTGTTCGTCGTCGGAAGCCTGTTGGCCGGCGTTGCCGGGCTGCTGTTCACCGCCAAGGGCGTCGCCACGCCCACCATGGGGCTCCAGCCCACACTCATCGGCTTCATCGCCGCCTTCCTGGGCGGCATCGGATCACAGTGGGGAGCGGCTCTGGGCGGGCTGGCCCTCGGGCTGATCAGCAGCTGGAGTGCGCTGTATCTCCAGGTCGACTACGGGCCCGTCGTGGTCTTCGGCGCCATGTTCCTCGTCCTGCTCGTACGGCCGCAGGGCCTTCTCGGAAAGGCCGCCGCCTGATGAGCTACTACGCCGACGTCGCCATCTCGATCCTCATCCTCATGACGCTCGGGGTGTCCCTGAACCTCCTGCTCGGCTACGCCGGACGGGTTTCCATGGCGCACGCCATCTTCTTCGGCATCGGCGGCTTCACCGCCGCCCGGCTGACGCTGCCCACGGCGGGCGACCTGGGAGGGGCGGCGACGGCGGGCTTGCAGACCGGCGCCGGCTGGAACTGGTTCCCCGCGCTGATCGCAGCCGTCGTCATGGCCTTCCTGGCCGCCCTGGTGATCTCCATCCCCGCGGTCCGGCTGGTCCGCGGGGAGTACCTGATCCTGCTGACCCTCGCCTTCCAGCTGGTCGCCAACCAGCTGATGGGCGTACTGGACTCGGTCACCGGCGGCCCCTACGGTCTCTCCGGCATCCCGCCCATCCAGATCGGCAGCACGGTACTGCTTGCCCCTGAGCAGGTCTTCTGGGTGATGCTCCTCGCTGCCGCGCTCGCCGTCGCCGTCTGCTGGGGGCTGGGCGAATCGCCGTTCGGACGACTCCTCAAGGGCATCCGGGAGCACGAATCAGCGGTCTCGAGCGTCGGCAAGAACCCCGTTGTCCCGGAGCTGCTCGCCTTCAGCATCAGCGCCGCCGTCGCAGGCGGCATGGGCGCCCTGGCCGCGTTCTACTACGGGTCCGTCGTCCCCAGCAACTACTCCCTCACCTACTCGATCCTCATCGTGTCCGTCGTCGTCCTCGGCGGCATCGGCAACCTATGGGGCCCGGTCGTCGGAGCGATCGCGCTCGGGCTGCTCGAACCGGTGCTGCGCAAGTACGTCGGCGACTCCGCCATCCCGTGGCAGGCCGTCATCTACGGAGCGGCGCTCGTCCTGATGATGCGGCTGCGGCCCGAGGGCCTGCTCCCGGAAGGCATCGGACGCGGCCGGCTGCCGGGCAGGCGGAACAAAGCGCCCGCCATGCTGCCGACGGAGCAGGAGGCTCTCGCCCGGCTGCCCCACGCCGATGCGGAGGACTCCTCAAGCCGGTCGGGCGAACCGATCGTCCAGGTCCAGGGTCTCGCCAAGAGCTTCGGCGGGCTGAAAGCGGTCAGCGGCGCGACCTTCACGCTCCAGCGGGGCCAGGTCACGGCACTCATCGGCCCCAACGGCGCCGGGAAGACGACGATCTTCAACATGATCTGCGGGACCCTCCGCGCCGACGAGGGACGGGTGTACCTCCGTGGCGAGGACGTGACCGGCAAGCCGGCCCACCGACTGGTCCACAAGGGCCTTGCCCGCTCGTTCCAGGACGTCCGCGTGTGCCAGCGGCTGACCGCGCTCGACAACGTGGCCATGGGCGTGCAGGACCAGCCCGGTGAGCGCGTCAGCCGACTCGTACTGCGGCCGTTCGCGTCGCGGGCCGCGGAGGTTCGTGTGCGTCAGAAGGCGCTCGACTGTCTGGCGCTGCTCGGCATCGCCGACCGCGCGCACCTGCGGGTGAGCGAGCTGTCGTACGGCGACCAGAAGCTCGTCGCCATCGCCCGGCTCCTGGCCACCGACTGCGACGTGCTCCTCCTCGACGAACCGACCAGCGGCGTCGACCCCGCCAGCGTCGAGAAGGTCATCGACGGGATCGCCCGCCTGCGGGACCTCGGCCACACCGTCTGCCTGGTGGAGCACAGCGTGCACTTCGTGCAGCGGCTGGCCGACCGGGCGGTCTTCCTCGACCAGGGGGCGGTCATCGCCGAGGGCACGGTGGACGAGCTGATGGGCCGCCGCGAGCTCGCCGAACTCTACTTCGGGACGTGAATCACATGACCAACCAGACCGTGGAACGAGCCGTGAAACCACTGCTCTCCGGCCGCGGCATCACCGCCGGTTACGGCAAGCGCCGTGTCCTGTCCGACGTGAGCGTCCATGTGGCGCCCGGTGAGGTCGTCGGCGTGCTCGGACACAACGGCGCGGGAAAGACCACGCTGCTCAAGACCCTGATCCGCATCAGGCCTCTGATCTCCGGCGACATCGAGTTCGACGGCGAACAGGTCGAGCGTGCTTCCAGCGTTCAGATGGTGCGCCGTGGAATGTCGATCACACCGGCCGAGCAGCCCATCTTCCGGGACCTCACCGTCGACCAGAACCTGGAACTCGGCGCTTCCGGAGTATCCGACCGGGGCGAGATCCGTCGCCGGATGGAGGAGGTCTTCGAGGTCTTCCCCGTGCTGGCCGATCGCCGTACCGCGATCGCCGGGCGGTTCTCCGGTGGCCAGCAACGTCAGCTCTCCCTCGGCATAGCGCTCATGGCCCACCCGCGCCTGATGATGCTCGACGAGCCGTCGCTCGGTATCTCCCCGGCGGTCGTCGAAGCCACGTTCCGCACGATCCGTGAGCTGGCACAGGAACGGTCCATGAGCGTGCTGGTCGTGGAGCAGAACGTGAAAGCCCTCGCTGCCATCGCCGATCGGGTGTACGTCCTCCGCAACGGCTCGATCGTCCTTGAGGAGTCCGGGGCCGAGGCCCAGCAACGCCAAGTCTGGTGGGACCTGTTCTGATGCGACCCTCAGTAGTCATCGGCGCGGGCATCCTCGGTCTGGCCACCGCCCGCGCCCTGCAGCGGCTGGAACCGGACCGACCCGTCCTGGTGCTGGAGAAGGAGGACCAGCCGGCCGTGCATCAGACCGGGCACAACTCCGGAGTCATCCACTCCGGGCTCTACTACAAGCCCGGCTCGCTCAAGGCTCGGCTGGCCGTCGAGGGAGCGGCGGCCCTCAAGGAGTTCTGCGTGGAGCAGGGCATCCCGATGGACGTGCCCGGCAAGCTGGTCGTCGCGACCCGCGACGCTGAACTGCCGCAACTGGACCGACTGTTGGACATCGGGCGGCAGAACGGCGTACCCGTGCGCCGGCTCGACCCGCATGAGATCACGGAACGCGAACCGCACCTGCGCGTCCTCGGTGCCCTCGCCGTGGACTCGACCGGCACGGTCGACTACCGGCTGGTGGCCGCCGCACTCGCCGACTGCCTGCGCGCGGCCGGTGGCGAGATCCGCACCGGAGTGACGGTGACGTCGATCGACACCGTAAAAGGGGTGACCCGGGTCCGCACCTCCGACGACGTGATCGAGGCCGCCCGGGTCACCGCGTGCGCCGGCCTGCACAGCGACCGGCTCGCCCGTGCGTCGGGCATCGATCCGGGCGTACGCATCCTGCCGTTCCGCGGCGAGTACAGCGAGATCGTGCCCGAACGCGCTCATCTGGTGAAGGGCCTGGTGTACCCGGTACCCGACCCTGAGCTTCCGTTCCTCGGAATCCACCTCACCCGCGGCATCGACGGAACGGTCCACCTCGGTCCCAACGCCGTGCCCGCGCTGGCCCGTGAGGGCTACCGCTGGACCGACGTGGTGCCGCGCGACGTATGGGAGTCGATGTCCTATCCCGGGGCATGGAAGATGGCCCGCCGGTACGCGCGCACCGGCGTCCAGGAGATCGCACGGTCGCTGGCCGGCCGCGCCCTGGTCCGGTCGGCACAGCAGATGCTGCCCGACCTGCGCCCCGCCGATGTGCGGCGATCCGGGGCGGGCGTGCGGGCGCAGGCGGTGACGCGCGCCGGACAACTGGTCGACGACTTCCTGTTCCTGCGCGACGGCCGCACCCTGCACGTACTCAACGCGCCGTCGCCGGCCGCGACGGCGTGCCTGCCGATCGGCGAGCACATCGCTCGGGAGCTGTGCGCGGAGTGACGACGGGTTCGTGCACGCGGCCGGTACCACGCTGTTCCAAAAGGGCCGGTCGTGACCTGGAGCGATGAGCTGAGCGAGCAGGTACACGGGGCCACTTACATGCGATGGACGACCAACGACCCGCCAAGTGCCGCCGCAGTACCAGAAACAACGCCATCCAGAACAGGACGTGTGGTGACCAGGACCGGACCCAGCGGAGCCGAACGGGGCATGACCTCGTACGCCGACGTCGGCTTCAGCCGCTTCCTCAGGGGCGCGTTCCTGTCCGCGGCCGGGTTCGGCTCCGAAAACCTCGAGCGGCCGGTCGTCGGTATCGAGCGCCGTCGGCGGCCCGCTCTCCCTCGTTCTGGACGGCGACCTCGTCCGGCTGGACGTCGACCACAGGCGCATCGACCTGCTGGTCGACGAGGACGAACTCGAGCGGCCACGGCTCGAACAGCCAGCCCCAACGGTCCCGGCTCGTGGCTGGCGGCGGCTGTACGCCGAGACCGTCACTCAGGCCCACCTGGGCGCCGACCTGGACTTCATGACCGACGGGTCGGGCGAGAACCCGCCGTTCGCGGTGGGGGCGATTCCCGATGCGTGAGGTCCGGGCCGGCAACGGGCTCTGACCCCGATCGCTCTCGCCACCGAACGGGAGGCGGTTACGGCAGCCCGGACGACGGCCGGTGTCGCGGATCAGGCCGACGCGCGCCATTCGCGTCCGAAGCACGACCCAGCTCGATCACCTCATGATCAACCCCACCCTTCTGACCGAGGCCCTCTCCCCCTCGTCGACAACCACGACCGCCTCATGCCCCGGTGCCCGGCGGAACCCCGAAAGGCAGACAACTGATGAAGATCACTTCCGTGCGCGCCGTCGCTGTGCGTGTCCCCGTGAAGCGGCCGACCCGCATCTCGACGCGTGTTCTGGACAAGCGCGACTACGTGCTGGTGTGGGTCAAGCGTGAGGACACCGAGGAAGAAGGGATCGGCTACATCTACGCCGGCACGTCGGGCGGCGCAGTCGTCGCCGAAGCGGTCAACGGCATGCTCGCTCCGACGCTCCTCGGCCGGCCTGCTGACGACATCGTCGGGGCGTGGGACGCGATGTACCAGGAGACGCTCCTGCACGGCCGGCGGGGGGCGGTGATGCGGGCCATCTCCGCGGTCGACATCGCGCTGTGGGACCTCTCCGCGAAGCGGGCCGGCCTGCCGTTGGCGGTACTCCTGGGAGGCAGTGCCGCGTCGGTGCCGGCGTACGCCTCGGGCGGGTACTACCAGCCCGAGGAGGGGAACTGGGCCGACGCCGTGACCCGGGAGATCGCGGGCAACATCGAGAGCGGCTTCACCGACCACAAGATCAAGGTCGGCGGGCTGGCAGTCACCGAGGACGCGGCCCGGGTGCAGGCCGCGGTAAAGACGATGGAGGGCCGCGGACGCCTGGCGATCGACGCCAACAACGCCTACCGCACGGTCGCCGAGGCGGAGCGCGCGCTGCGTGCTTTCGAGGAGGCGGCCGGTGACACGGGGCTGTGGTGGTACGAGGAGCCCCTGTCACCCGACGACGTGCACGGCCACGCGCGGCTGCGCGACCGGAGCAGGACACCGATCGCCACCGGCGAGATCGCCGCTTCCCGGTGGGAGTTCCGCGACCTGATCGAGCGCGGCGCCGCGGACATCCTCCAGTCGGACGCGGGCGTCATGGGTGGAGTCACGGAGTTCCTGCGGGTGGCCGCGGCGGCCGCGACCTTCGCATTGCCCATCGCGCCCCACTGGCACGCGAACCTGCATGCGCACCTGTCGGCGGCGATCACGAACTGCATGACGGTCGAACACTTCGCACTGGAGAAGGACATCTACAACTTCGAACTGTTGGTCACTCCGGACACCCGTCTCGCCGTCGCCGAGGGGCACGTTCTGGTCCCCGAGCGTCCCGGGCTAGGGTTTGACCTTCAGAACGACGCAGTAAGGCGCTTCGCGATGTAGTCATGTCGGCGACGTGACCGGGTCGCATGCGCAGTGGAGTGGAGGATTGTTTCGATGAGCTATGACGGCGGCATCGCCTCGGTGGAGCGCGCTCTCGAGCTCATGGAGGCCCTGCTCGACGGACCGGTGGGTGCGACGGCCCTGGCCGCGCGGATGGGCGTCAGCAAGGCGACCGCCTTCCGGATCGCCCGCACGCTGCAGAACAAGGGGTACGTGGTCCAGCTCGACGACACCCGGTACACCCTCGGCCCGCGCTGCCTGATGCTCGCCGCCTGGGCCTTCGGGCACATCGACATCCGTCGCGAGCTGCGCTGGGCCGAGGAGGAGATCTACGAGCGCACCGGAGAGACCGTGCTCCTCTCGGTGCTCGCGGGCAGGAGCTCGGTCTGCGTCGACTCCATCCCGTCGAAGCACTCCGTCGTCTCCATCGCCTCGGTGGGCGAGGTCTGGCCGGCCCACACCAGCTCCGCAGGCTTGTCCTTCCTCGCCGACGACCCCACGCTCCTCGAGACGTACCTCGAGGAGCCGCTGCAGGCAGCGACCGGGCGCACCGTGGCGGATCCCGACGAGTTGCGGCGGCTCCTGGCCCAGTACCGGGCTGATGGTTACGCCGTCAACCGCGGCTACTGGCGGGACGGCGTGTGCGCCGTGGGCGCTGTGGTCCACGACGCCAGCGGCAGGGCCATCGCGGCGCTGTCGGCGATGATGCCCGAGTTCCGGCTGGAGGAGGCCGGGGTCGAAGAGCTGGGCCTCCTCGTCATGGACGTCGCCGCGCGCGCCAGCGAGCGGCTCGGCTATCGCGGCAGCAAGCCGGTCAACCCCACCGTCTGACCCGACCGCGTCCTCAACCTGACCACCATTTCCTGCCGGTTACGCCGTCGACCGCAGCTTCTGGTGGGACGGCGTATACGCCGTGGGCACTATCGGCGCTGATGCCCGGTTCCGGCTGGAGGAGGCCGGGGTCGAAGACCAGGGCCTCATCGTCATGACGTCGCCGCGCGCGCCGGCGAGCGGTGACGCTATCGCGGCAGCACGCCGGTCAACCCCACCGTCCGACCCCGTCGCGTCCGCGCAACCTGACCACCCCCAGCCCAGCCCCCAGTCTCGACGCCCTGGCGCTCGGCGGCGGACGATGGAGCAGTGGGCGTGCCCCAGTCGCGGGCTATGACGACCTGCGAGCTGGTCCCAAGAAGGCAGTGCTGTTTCTTTTTCGAGCATGGGGTTGCGCTCTGAGAAACATCTGCTTAACGTCCGTGGCGGTGAACGTCCCTCGCCGGCTCGGCCGGACGACGTCGCCGATCTCCTTGGGGGAGCGGCCTGGCGCATGTCGCCTCAACCCGGAAAGTGCAGGGATCAATGACGATCAACCAGAGTGTCGACCTCCCGGACGTCGCTGACGTCCTGGTCATCGGGGCCGGTGCATCCGGCTCGGTGGCGGTCAAGGCTCTCGCCGAGAGCGGCTTCTCGGTGGTGTGTCTCGAACAGGGCGACTGGACTCCGCCCAGTGCCTTCGCCGGCGACAAGCCGGAGTGGGAGCTGGTCAAGCAGAAGCAGTGGCACCCCAACCCCAACGTGCGCGCCAACGCGGCGGACTATCCCGTCGACACCAGTGAGTCGGACGTCAACCCGCTGATGTACTCCGGCGTGGGAGGCAGCACGATCCTCTACGCCGCGCACTGGTGCCGCTTCCTCCCTTCGGACTTCCGAGTCAGGACCCTCGACGGGATCGCCGACGACTGGCCCTTCGACTACGCGGAACTCCAGCCGTTCTACGAGCGCATGGACCGCGAGGTCGGCGTCTCGGGTCTCGGCGACAATCCGGCGTACCCGCCGGGTGCGGCCTATCCCCTGCCCCCTCTGCCGATCGGCAAGATCGGACGCAAGGCCGCCGAGGGCATGGACCGGCTCGGCTGGCACTGGTGGCCCGGCGCGAACTCCATCCCGTCCCGCGAGTACCGGCACCGCCCCAGCTGCCTGCGCTACGGCACCTGCCTGACAGGCTGCCCGGCCGGCGCCAAGGCAAGCACCGACCTCACCCACTGGCCGGACGCCCTCAAGGCCGGAGCCAGGCTGGTGACCGGCGCACGCGTCAGCGAGGTCACCGTCGACGCGCAGGGCCGTGCGAGCGGCGCCGTCTACATCGACCGCAACGGCACCGAGCGGCGCCAGAAGGCCGGGGTCGTGATTGTCGCGGCCAACGGCGTCGGCACGCCGCGGCTGCTGCAGATGTCGACGTCGGCTCTCTTCCCCGACGGCCTGGCCAACAGTTCCGGGCTGGTCGGACGCAACCTCATGATGCACCCCTACGGCGCCGTCGTCGGGACGTATGAGGACCCGCTGGACAGCTGGCTGGGCCCCGCCGGTCAGTCGATCGAGTCGATGCAGTTCTACGAGACCGACACCTCGCGCGGGTTCGTACGCGGTGCGAAGTGGAACGTCATGCCCAGCGGCGGTCCGCTCGGGATGCGCTCGGGGTACGGCGGCCGGCCGGTCGACGAGTCGTGGGGGGCGAACTTCCACCGCAACGTCAAGGCCAACCTCGGGCGGTCGTTCGAGTGGGGCATCATCGCCGAAGACCTGCCCGACGAGGCCAACCGCGTCGTACTCGATCCCGAGCTGACCGACTCCGACGGCCTGCCCGCACCCAAGCTGATCTACACGAGCTCCGAGAACACCAGCCGCCTCATCGACTTCCACGTGGACCGCGCGCGTGAGGCCCACGAGGCGGCGGGCGCCATCACCACCTCGGAAACCAGACTCATGCGTGACTGCGGGTGGCACCTGCTCGGCACCGCCCGGATGGGCAACGACCCCGCCAGATCGGTCATCGACCAGTGGGGCAGGGCCCACGACGTGCCCAACCTCTACGTCATCGACGGCAGCACCTTCGTGACATCGTCCGGCGTCAACCCGACAGCGACGATCATGGCGCTCGCGCTCCGCTCGGTCGAACACCTCATCGCCAACCGCCGGGACCAGACCGTGTCCTCGGCGCCCGTCACTCTCTAAGGAGCGCTCTCCATGCTCACTCCTGACCAGCGCGAACGGTTCGCCTCGCTCGCGGACCTCCTCATCCCTGCCGCCGAGGGCATGCCCTCGGCCAGCCAGGCAGAGGTGCCGACCAGATGGCTCGACGACGCCCTGGGATACCGGCCGGACCTGGTGCCCGCCCTCAACGAGGCCCTGCAGGCAGCCGGCGACCTCCCTGCCGACGAGGCCATCGAGGTGCTCAACCGGGACCACATCCCGGCATTCGAGGCGTTCGGCACGCTGACGGCAGGTGCCTATTTCCTCAATCCCGATGTGCGGCAGCTCATCGGCTATCCGGGCCAGGTGGCCACGCCGCCGAAAGACGACACCCACACGTACTTCGACCTGCTGGAGAACGTGGTGGAGCGTGGCCAGGTCTACCGGGACGTGCCCGGCGTCGACCAACCGTCGTGACGGGCCGAACGAACAGCACTTCACGTCAGGGAGGTCACATGAGCCTGAGGATCGTTGTCACTGTGAAGTACGTGCCCGACGCCACCGGCGACCGGCACTTCGCCGATGACCTGACCGTCGACCGTGACGACGTGGACGGCCTGCTCTCCGAGCTGGACGAGTACGCGGTCGAGCAGGCGCTGCAGATCGCCGACGAGGCCGACGACGCCGAGATCACCGTGCTGACCGTTGGTCCGGAGGACGCCAAGGACGCGCTGCGCAAGGCGCTGTCGATGGGCGCGGACAAGGCGATCCACGTCGAGGACGACGACCTGCACGGCACCGACGCCATCGGTACCTCGCTGGTGCTGGCCAAGGCGATCGAGAAGGCCGGCTACGACCTGGTGATCTCCGGCATGGCGTCCACGGACGGCACGATGGGTGTCGTGCCGGCGCTGCTGGCCGAGCGTCTGGGTGTTCCGCAGGTCACGCTGCTGTCGGAGGTCTCGGTCGAGGACGGCACGGTCAGGGGCCGCCGTGACGGCGACGCCGCCTCCGAGCAGCTGGAGGCCTCTCTCCCGGCCGTGGTGTCGGTCACCGACCAGTCGGGCGAGGCGCGGTACCCGTCCTTCAAGGGCATCATGGCCGCGAAGAAGAAGCCGGTGCAGGCCTGGGGCCTGTCCGACCTCGACATCGAGGCCGAGGACGTCGGTCTGGAGGGCGCCCACACGGTCGTCGCCTCCGCGGCCGAGCGTCCGGCGCGCACCGCCGGCACGATCGTCAAGGACGAGGGCGAGGGCGGCAAGCAGCTCGCCGCCTTTCTCGCGCAGCGCACATTCATGTGATGCCGCCTCGCGAGCCGGAAGTTCATCTGAGAAGGGTTCACGGATCCATGGCTGAAGTTCTCGTCTACGTCGACCACGTGGACGGCGCCGTCCGCAAGCCGACGTTGGAGCTGTTGACGCTCGCTCGTGGCATCGGTTCGCCGGTCGCGGTGGCGCTGGGGGCGGGTGCTGCTGACACGGCCGCGGTGCTGGCCGAACATGGTGCGACCCGCGTTCTCACCCACGAGGCCGCCGAGTACGGCGACTACTTGGTCGTCCCGAAGGTGGACGCCCTGCAGGCCGCGTACGAGGCCGTCTCCCCGGCCGCCGTGCTGGTCCCGTCCTCCGCGGAGGGCAAGGAGATCGCCGCGCGCCTGGCGCTGCGCATCGGCTCCGGAATCATCACCGACGCGGTCGGCCTGGTGGCCGGCGAGGAGGGCCCGGTGGCCACCCAGTCGGTGTTCGCCGCGTCCTTCACCACCAAGTCCCGTGTCTCCAAGGGCATCCCGGTCATCACGGTCAAGGCCAACAGCGCGGCGGTGGAGGCGGCTCCGACCGCCGGTGCGATCGAGGCACTGTCGGTCACTTTCTCCGCGCAGGCGACCGGTACCAAGGTCACCGGGCGTACGCCGCGTGAGTCGACCGGGCGTCCGGAGCTGACCGAGGCCGCGATCGTGGTCTCCGGCGGCCGTGGCGTGGGCGGCGCGGAGAACTTCGCGATCATCGAGGCGCTCGCCGACTCCCTCGGCGCGGCCGTCGGCGCCTCGCGTGCCGCCGTCGACGCCGGCTGGTACCCGCACTCCAACCAGGTCGGCCAGACCGGCAAGTCGGTCTCGCCGCAGCTGTACATCGCCTCCGGTATCTCCGGCGCGATCCAGCACCGGGCCGGCATGCAGACCTCGAAGACGATCGTGGCGATCAACAAGGACGCCGAGGCCCCGATCTTCGACCTGGTCGATTACGGCGTGGTCGGCGACCTCTTCGACGTCGTCCCCCAGCTCACCGAAGAGGTCACGTGCCGGAGAGCATGAATGCGCGCTACCGGATCTCCTCCCTCGACAAGGGCCTGAAAGTCCTTTCCTCCTTCACTCCGCAACGACGTCAACTCGGCGCCAGCGAAGTGGCACGGCTTTCCGGCATACCGGTGTCGACTGCTTACCGTATTCTGCGCACTCTGGCGGATTCTGGATTTGTCGAGCAGCTCGAAGACGGAAACTTCACACCGGCCGTGGGTGTCCTGAAGCTCGGCTTTGCGGCATTGCAGAGCAACGAAGTGGTCGAGGCTGCGAGCGGTCCGCTGAGGGAGCTTCGGAAGAGCACGGGTGAGACATGCAATCTCGGCGTCCTTTCCTGTGGCGACGTCGTCTACCTGTTGCGCTACAAGACGTCGCACTATGTCATCGGCAATGTCTCGGTGGGCTCCTCGCTGGCGGCCACCTGTACGGCCATGGGCAAGACCCTGCTGGCGACGCTGGAGCCGGAGGAGCTGAGCGGAGTGCTGGCGGGCATGGACCTGGGGCGCGCCGGAGTCGGGCCGCGTGCTCACCGGACCGCCGAGACACTGATGGCGGACCTGGCGGAAACCCGGGACCGCGGTTGGGGCATGCAGGACGAGGAGGTGGCACACGGCCTGCGCGCGATCGCCCTGCCGGTCCGCAACCTCGACGGCGTCGTCGCGGCGGTCGGGATCTCGGTCGAGGGCGCTCGGTGGTCGCGGGAGCGGATGATCACGGAGATTCTCGACGCCCTTCGGGAGACCGCACAGAAAGTGTCGCTGCGACTGGGACATCTCGAAGGCGTCACTGTTTATCCCCGTTGAGCAGGCACTTCGAGAAGGCGCCTCGATCCTTCTCGGTGCATGAGAAGTCCGCGACTCCGATGCGATGCGTGAGAAGCGGAACTCGACATCTCGTCGAAATTTATTCGCGGACGTTGACCGGGCTGATTTTGTCTCCTTAACGTGTGGGCAGGGCAGAAAAAAATCAATTAGGGAGAAGGTCGGACGTGACGATTCGTCGTGTCAGCGCGCGCTTTTTGGAAGCGACCCCGGCGGCCGGAGTGGTGTTCGGCGCCGGCGACTTCAACACCTACAGCATGGTCGTCGTCGAGGTGGAGGACGACAGCGGACACATCGGCTACGGGGAGGCCCTGGCCAGGCGCGGCGGAGCGATGACCGCGACGGCGGTGGAGTCGCTGCTGGCTCCCGTGCTGGTCGGCCAGGACCCCCGCAACATCGAGGGATTGTGGGTGCGCATGGTCGGCCAACTGCGCCCGTGGGGACACGTCTCCGGGGTCGTGATGGAGGCGGTCAGCGGCGCCGACACCGCTTTGTGGGATCTCGTCGGCAAGATCGAGGGCCGGTCGGTGTGGCAGCTGCTGGCAGGCGCCGGCCGACAGCAGGTTCCGGTCTACGCGTCCTCGGTCTACATCTCCGACCCCGACACCATGGTCAGAGAGGCCATCGCGCAGCAGAAGCGCGGCTTCGACCGGCTCAAGGTCAAGATCGGCCGCAAGCCCGGTGAGGGCGGCCAGAACGCCGACCTCACCGCCCTCCGCGCCATCCGGGAGGCCGTGGGTGACGACTTGATCCTGGTGGTCGACGCCAACGGTGCCTACGACGCGGCGGACGCCATTCGCATGGGCAGGGCGATGGAGCCCCTGGACATCCGCTGGTTCGAAGAGCCCGTCTTCATGGACGACCTCGGTGGCTACGAGCAGATCCACCGGATGACCTCGATCCCGTTGGCGCGCGGCGAGACCGACTTCGGGATCTTCACCATGCGCGACGTGATCGAACGGCGGCTGATCGACGTGGCACAGCCTGATCTGGGGCGCTGTGGCGGGATCACCGGAGCACGCCACATCTGGACCCTGGCCTTCGCGCACAACATCGCCTTCGCCCCGCATACGGGTTTCTCGGGTGGGCTCTCCCAGCTGGCCGCGATCCATGTCGCCGCCGCGGCACCCTCGTTGCTCGCCCTTGAATACATGTTCATCGACAACCCGTGCCGGGAAATTTTCCAGGGGGGCTATCCGCAGCCGGAGGAGGGTCTCCTTCGCGTGCCGAACGGCCCCGGCCTCGGCCTGCAACTGGACATGGACAAGATCGAGCGCTACACCGTCCGACACTAGTGTCCTGAGTCTTTGATTCGGTTCAGATATCCGGCGAGGCGTTCGAAGATCTCGTCGGCGGTCTTCGTCCAGACGAAAGGTCGGGGATCTTCGTTCCAGGTGGCGATCCAGGAGCGGATGTCTTTCTCCAGGGCCTGCACGTTCTTGTGGACGCCGCGCCGTATCTGCTTGTCCGTCAGCAGGCCGAACCAGCGCTCGTCGGGTAGGACCGCTGCATTGCTGCAGCGGTCCCCCCTCAGAACCGGCCGTGCCCGATTTCCAGGCAACCGGCTCAAGCAAGCTCTATGGCTCGCGGGCTGGTCAGAAGTGCTGGCGACTTGCCGATGCCGGTGGTCAGCCGACGGTGGCAGTGGGTGTGGATCAGACGTGGGGCGGCGGATTTGTCCGGCTTGCCGTTGCCCGCATCAGCGATGATCGCGTGTTTCCGGATCGCCGTGCGGGTGACCTTGAGCCACTGTTCCCACTGGTCGGGAGTTTGCGGCTCGTGGTCGGCGTGCAGCAACAGCCCTCCGCAGACTGGACATCGGCCGTCCTGCTTCTGCAATAGATGCAGGGTGCCTTTGCCCAGCGGGAGTTTGCCGCGGCGACGCCGCTTGGCCCAGAAGTCGACCAGGGTGGGATCGTCGGTCGACGCCGTTCCTGGCACCATCCGGTGCCGGACGATCGGCGTCCAGGCGAACTTGTAGAGGTAGAAACCGCTGGTGCGGTCCCCGAACACCCACCTGTCATACCTGAACGGGTTGAACATGCCGAAGTACCGGTCGGTCACCCAGCGCTTCGACTTGTTCGCGTGAGAGAACTTGGCCCACTTGTAGACCAGCCTCCACACGTAGGCGTCCAGCGAGTTGAACGCCCGCTTGGACACCCCGATCCGGTAGTAGGCGGCCCAGCCCTTGATGATCGGGTTGAGCTTGGCGATCACCGCGTCGGCGTTGGCCCCTCGCAGGGCCAGCATCTCGGCGGCGAGCCGTTCCCGGATCCGCCACAGGGCCGCGTTGCTCGGCTTGGTCAGCAACTTGCCGCGATAGCGTCGGATGTTGAACCCCAGGAAGTCGCAGCCCTCATCGAGGTGGACAACGCGCGTCTTGTCCTCGTTGAAAGCCAGTCCCCGGGGCGCGAGCCACGCGGCGAGCCGTGCCTTGACCTCCTCGGCTTGTTCCTGCGAGTGGCACAGGGCGAGGAGGTCGTCGGCGTAGACGACCAGAACCGGTGAGTCACGCGCCAAAATCGCGGCATCGCTGCCGAGAGTCTGGTAGCGGACTCCAGCGGCCTTTCCCATTCCATGCAAAGCGATATTCAACAACGCGGGACTGATCACCCCGCCCTGAGGAGTTCCTTCCAACGTGGGGGCGAACCAACCTTTCTCGACCACGCCCGCCTTCAGCCATCCGGCGATCATTCCCCTTCCGGGAAACGAACCCAGCGACGTGAGCAGATTATCGTGGTCGATCCGGTCGAATGCCGCTTTCAAGTCGGCGTCGAGCACCCACAGGCGCTTGGCGGTCTTGCCGCACGCCGTCGTGTGGATGGCCACAATCGCGTCATGACAGCCACGGCCGGGACGGAAGCCGTAGACCTTCGGTTCCAGCCGTGCCTCCCACTCGGGCTCCAGCGCATTCAGTGCCAGAGCTTGGAGGCATCTGTCAGCGATCACGGGAATTCCGAGCGGGCGCTGTTTTCCATTCGCCTTGGCGATATACACCCGCTTGACGGGCTTGGGTTTCCACGGGGCCGCGCCATGCTGGACCCAGTCGGCCAGCTCGGCCTTTTCCTGGGGCGGCAGGACGACTTTCCCGTCAACCCCCGCCGTCTTGCGGCCAGCGTTGACCTCCGTGACCCGCCGCACACTCACGAGTGCGTTGGCGCGGGAGCGGAGCATCAGCTTCTGCAGATTCCTGACCTTGGCCAGGTCTCCTGCCTGCGATGCCGTGAAGATGCGCTGCCGCAGACGCCGTACGTCGTCCTCGACCCTCCGCCAGTCGATCGACGGCCAGTCGGTGATCTCGCCCTCCGGTCCGTTCGCTATGCCGACGGCGGTCGCTGCGGCTTGCGCCGTCCCGGCCGCGTGTGTCGTCATGACGTCCAACTTTTCCTTCGGTTCCGGTGTCTTCGGTCTTCGTGCCTTCACAAGCTCACCAGACCCACGTCAGCACCCTTTCAGGTCGGGGTATCGGCCCCTATCCGGCCAGTTATGCGGGAACCGCCGACGGAGGTGTCGGCATGTGGTTCCCGGTTTCCTGCTGCCTTTCGGCCACCGGCATTCGCTTGCTGGGTCTTCCTGCGCCCGCTGGAGATTTGGGCCTTACTTGCGGTTGGCTTACCAGGCCAGAAACTTATTGCCTGGACTCCATCGGGGTTGTCACGTTCCGCATGAGAGAGGTGCTGCCGGGGAGGGTGCCCTCTGCACCCCGGGGACGGCGGTGCACTCCCGACCGGTCAGATATCTCCGGTCGGCGCCTGCCACTTTTCAATGGCCAGTCCCTATCTCCCGCTGAAACAACCCATCGGCGAGAGTGCTCATGACGAGGCATCATCAAGGGTTCATTCGCATTCACCCGTCCGGCATTTCCCGGCCTGTAATCCCCGGATGGAACGGGAATCCTTGGACCTTTCCTCAGGCTTCGCACCCCGCGATCACTCGCGACGCACGCTGAGGCGGGAACGAGCCCTGTGCACTGGCTCGGGTCTACACCTTCGACATCGTCGAACCTCCTTGGTGATTCCCACTCTTCTCAAGCGACTTCGTGTCGCACGACCTGGTTGAGCCAGGAGGCGCTGGTCGGCGTGAAGTGCATATGGAACCGGGGGTGGGCCAGCAGCCACTTCTGGATCGCGGGGGTCTTGTGAGTGGCGTAGTTGTCGCAGATCAGGTGGACATCGAGGTGCTCGGGCACCTCCTTGTCGAGCTTGGCCAGGAACTTCTTGAACTCCACCGCGCGGTGCCGGCGGTGGATGGAGGAGATGACCTCGCCGGTCGCAGCGTTCAGCGCGGCGAACAGGGCCGTCACCCCACCGCGCACATAGTCGTGGGTGCGGCGCTCGGGCATGCCGGGCATCATCGGCAGTACCGGCGCGGACCGGTCCAGCGCCTGGATCTGCGACTTCTCGTCCACGCACAGCACGATCGCCCGCTCCGGCGGGTCCAGGTACAGACCGACGACGTCGCGGACCTTCTCGATGAACTGCGGGTCCTTGGACAGCTTGAAGGTGTCCACCAGGTGCGGCTTGAGGCCGAAGGTCCGCCAGATCCTGGAGACCGTGGACTGCGACAAGCCGCTGGCCTCGGCCATCTCCCGCGTCGACCAGTGCGTGGCGTTCTTCGGGGTGGACTCCAGCGTGCGCACCACGACCTCCTCGACCTTCTCGTCGCTCACCGTGCGCGGCGGCCCTGGCCGCGGCTCGTCCGACAGGCCCTGAAGCCGATCGGACGCGAACCGCTTGCGCCACTTGGCCACCGTCACCGGGTGCACCCCAAGTTCCGTACCCACGACGGTATTTGAGCCACCCTGGGCGCAGGCCAGAACGATCCGGCACCGCAACGCCAAAGCCTGCGACGACGTCGCCCGCCGCGACCAGCGCAGCAACGTATCCCGCTCGTCGTCTGTCAGGACCACCTCGACCGTCGGCCGACCCATACGCGCCATGAGCCCAGCCTACTTCTTCAGTGAATCAAAGACTCAGGACACTAGAAACCCGAGCTGATTCTCGACTAACACGACACGTCATGGTGACGTGTCAACTTACGTTGGTGGGAACCGGTCAGTACGCGACGTGGGCGAGGCGGCGGGTGAGCTCGCCCCTCTCCAACTCGTCGACGAAAGCGACGGCGTAGTCCTCGGTGCTGATGTGGCTGTTGCCCTCGCCGTCGGTGAGCAGTTGGTGATCGCCTATCCGGTACGCGCCCGTGCGCTCGCCCGGCTCGACCATCGCGGGCGGGGAGAGGTAGGTCCATTCCAGGTCGTCGGCGTTCCCCTGGACAAGGCCGAACAGCGCCACCTGGGCGAGGGTCCACGGCAGGAAGTCCTCAGGGAACCCAGGCGTGTCGACGACCCGTACACCGGGGGAGACCTCCAGGATGCCCGCGCCGCCCACCACCACCAGGCGACGCACCCCGGCCCTGCGTACGCCGTGCAGTACGCCGCGGCCCACCTCCAGCAACGACTCGGAGGCCTCGATGCCGCCTCGTGATGGTGCCACCGCCAGGACCACCGCGTCGTGGCCGGCCGCCAGGCGCGCGACGGTGTCGACGTCGCTCGCGTCCGCCGCGAGGGTGCCGTCCTTCCCGCTGCGCGTGGCACCGGTCACCTCGTGGCCCCGCTTGCCCGCCTCGGCAGCGATCCGGCTGCCGATCATTCCGGTGGCTCCGAACAGTAGGATGCGCATGTCATGACCGCCTAAAATTCATCGTGCGTGCCGCCAGCACGCCGTCATCAAGAAGGTATCTATGGGGTACTGGTTACTTCAACGATCCTTGAGTACCCTTCGGATATGAAGGCTGCCGCCAACGACTCGGACATCTGCTGCCCGCCTCGGCTGGTGCTCGACCGCATCGGTGACAAATGGTCGGTGCTGATCGTGCTGAACCTGCGCGACGGACCCAAGCGGTTCAGCGAACTACGCGAACTGCTTCATCACGTGACGCCCAAGGTCCTCACTCACACACTGCGGGGGATGGAACGCGACGGCCTCGTCACCCGGACGGTCTTCGCTGAGGTCCCGCCCCGCGTGGAGTACGAACTGACTCCGCTGGGCCACTCCTTGGGGCCCGTCATGGAGCCGATCAACGCCTGGGCCGCAAAACACGTGGACGAGGTTCTGTCCTTGCGCAAGGCCCACGACGCCCGCTTCGCGGACGAGTTCGTGGGCTAGTTTCCGAGCCGCAGCAAGGACAGGTCGACGGCGTCGGCGATGGCTTTCGCGCCGGCGTCGTTGACGTGGAGACCGTCGCCGCTGTTGTACTCCTCGCGGATCCGCTCGGGTCGCTCCGGGTCGGCGACCGCGGCGGCGATGTCGAGGACGGCGTCGAAGGGCTGGTCGGGGCCGAGCAGCCAGTCGTTGATCCGGTGGCGCAGGGCCTGACCGGCCGGGGTGTCGACACCGTCGTACACCGTTCCCTCGTAGGGGCCAAGTGTGGCTGCGACGGCGACGAGGCCGGCGGCGTGGATGCGGTCGGCAAGCATGGTGTACCCGGCGATGAGGTCGTCGAGGGCCGGCAGGACCGGGGGTTCGGGGAAGGACTGGGTGCCTGGCACGCCCAGGTCGTTGAGACCGATGTGGATGAGGACGTGGCTGACGCCGGGCACGTCGAGCACATCGTGTTCGAGACGGGCCAGGAGGTGTTCGCCGATGCCGTCGGTGAGGAGCCGGTTGCCGGAGATGCCCTGGTTGACGATCCACCCGTGGGGGAGGCGACGGCCGAGCTGAGCGGGGAAGCTGTTGTCGGCGCCGGGCGTGGTGGCGAAGCCTTCGATCCAGGAGTCCCCGAAGGCCACGGCGATGGCGGTGCCTTCCGGAGCGAGAACGTCGATACCGGTGAGGAAGTGCCCGGTGGCCAGTTCCTCGGCGGCGGTGAAGGACGCGGCGGTGAGCTGGTTGCCGGGGGCCGCGTAACCGATGTCGTAGGGGACCGCCGAGTAGGTGGTCAAGCCCGTGTCGTGCGGGAGATAGAGGCTGAGGACGAGTTCTTCCCCCGCGCTCACCTTCTGCTCGACGGGGTCGCTGACGACCTCGTCTCCCACGCCGATCGTGACAGTGTCGGCGCCCGCGAAGCGCAGCACGGTGTCGCTCGCGGGGACGATCGCGCTTGCTTCGGTGCGCCTGGCGAGGTGTGCGCCGGCTATCTCCAGTGGCTCTTTTCCGTAACGGTTGCTGAGGCGTATACGCAGGGCCTCACCTCCGCCGGCGATTCGCAGCGGCTGACGTACGGTCTGGTCGGCGAATCCGCGAAGTTCGAAGAGTGTGAAGTCCTTATGGGGACTAATGACAGCGGATCGGTGGGTGGCGATCCAGGCGGCGGACGAATCGGCCATGGAAGCTCCAGTCGTGGCGTGCCGCGCTGCGGCAGCGCGACTGCGAAATACGGCACGCCATGCACGAAACCATGATGCCGTGGTCAATGACCGTGCATGGCGGGCCGCTTTTGAACTCTCTTCTATCTCACTTCGAACTCAGAAGAGCCCGTTCTTGTTGAGAGCCGGAAGATCCGGCGCAAACCAGGGCGCAGCGTTTTCCGGAGTACCTACGATCTGTAGGACCTCCCAGTGCTCGATCGCCTTTCCTTCGGCGTTCATCTTGAAAATGTCCGCGCCGGCGATCCCCGTGTCGTCCGAATCGTCGTTGAAGAGATTGAGAAAGTTCGAGTGAACCCACACGTAGTCATCCACCGCGATGATGCGATGCCCCACCCAACGAGCGTGCGGGCGGTCCTTGAGGACATCGTCGAAGAAACTCGACAAGCCTTCCGCGCCAGTGGTGAGGAGAGGGTCGTGCTGGATGTAACCCGGGTCCAGGAACTGCGCCACGGCTTCCGCCGGCCGCCTCTGGTTGATCATCACTTCGTGAAGGTTCACGATGTTGTTCAGGTTGCGAACGGCTTGATGATCATTGATATCGACCAATTTAAGCATTGCTTATCTCCTTTTCGATGCGTTTGTCCAAGCGTTCGGCGCCTCGGCGGCCTTGGCGGCTTCAGCGGCCCGGGAAATCCGTGAACGTGGTCGGCGGCGGATTCGACCCCACCCATTTCCGAAACTCGGGCTCGATCGGCCCGTGGAGTTCCACGGATCCAATTGCCGCGCATTTAGTCAGACGTTCCAGCAGTGCCGCCGCATTCTCCATGTGCGCCATGGCCGCCGCGGAGTCTACGTACTCCTCGATCACCAGAAAGCTGCCGTCCTCGGCCGAGAACCACCGGTAGCTTTTGGTGCCTGGCTCGTCGTCTGCCTGTCGGCACAGCGCGACCACCA
Source organism: Streptomyces sp. NBC_01314 (assembly GCF_041435215.1). Lineage (NCBI taxonomy): Bacteria > Bacillati > Actinomycetota > Actinomycetes > Kitasatosporales > Streptomycetaceae > Streptomyces > Streptomyces sp. NBC_01314. The sequence continues at coordinate 1,779,116 of NZ_CP108394.1, forward strand.
GTTTCTCGAATTCTTCGTTCCGTTGTTCTCGGACATCGAACCGTACGCGCACGAAAATGCTTTCCTTTTCCACCTTGCCCCTACTCTTTTCAATCAATATGCGACGTGGATGGGGTGGTGGATTTGTGCCCCCTTCTCCAGCTCGTCGACAAGGGCGATCGCGTAGTCCTTGATGCTGATCCGGCTGTCGCCCTTGCTGTCGACGAGGAACTGGCCACCGCCTGTCCGGTAGACACCGGTGCGCACACCGGGCTCCAGCACCATGGGCGGGGAGACGTAGCTCCACTCCAGGTCATCGGCGCTGTCCCGGATGAGTTCGAGCAGTGCGATTTGGGCGAGTGCGCGCGGCAGCAACTCCTCGGGGAACCCGGTGGCGTCGACGGCCCGTACACCTGGCGCCACCTCGACGGCGCCCGAGCCGCCGACCACGACCAGGCGGCCTACCTTGGCCTTGCGGACTCCGTCCAGTACGCCCCGGCCCACCTCCAGGAGTGACTCGGTGGACTCGTTGCCGCCACGTGGCGGCGACACCGCCAGCACCACCGCGTCGTGCCCGGCCACCAAGCGCGCGACGGTATCCGGGGCGCTCGCGTCCGCCGCCCGGGTGCCGCCCTTCCCGCCGCGGGTGACGCCGGTGATCTCGTGCCCCCGTCCGCCCGCTTCGGCGGCGACCTGGCTGCCGATCATCCCAGTGGCTCCGAACAACACGATCCGCATGTCAATGGCCTCCCTGAAACGCTCTCAAAAGCGCCGTCGACCAGGAAGGTACCCACCGGGTACTGGTTACTTCAACGATCCTTGAGTTTCTCTCGGAAACCGTGCTGACCAGCGACGGGCGGGGCGGGGAAACATCGGTGGGCAGGCAGCCGGCCGAGGCCCCTCTCCACCGCCGCCACCAGCGCTGCTGCTGCGATTGATCGCCGACATGCGCCTTGAACGCGTGATGATCCTGCTCCGGATGACCCGTGGGAGCGCGCAGCTCCGCTGCTGCCACCTGCTCCTGAGCGGCGCCGTCGCCGCCCCGGGCGACCGCGTGTTCCCGACCGGACGACACTCGCCGGGATCATGTACGTACTACGGACCGGAGTCGCGTGGCGTGATGTCCCGGCCGAAACGGTGGGCTGCTCAGGGGTAACGGCCTGACCGTCTCCGCCGGTTCGACCTGATCGCGTCCGTTTCCGGTCAGCCGTCGGAGCGCGAGGACTGGGCAAGTACTGGCCGGCTTCAGCACCGGCCGCTGAGCGGGCAGGCCTGCCCCGAGCACGCAGAAGCCCTCTGGGGATCGGGGAGGCACGTCCCGAACCGGCATGACCGGAATGACGACGACGCGGATCCGGCCGAGCTGTGCGTCAACTCATGCCCCTACCGCTCCACCCCGGACCGAGCCTGGACCTTCCCCTCGTCCTCCCCTGGCACCCGGCCAGGGTTGACCACTCTCGGCTATTGGCATTAGCTTCTAGCTAGCCGCATTAGCTTATAGCTATGGCGCGTAACGAGCAGGGAGATGTCATGGCCGAGTTTGTCTCCGTCCCGGGCGGCACCATCGCCTACGAGGCCGCTGGAGAAGGCGCGCTGGTGGTCCTGGCCCACGGCATGGGGGACAGCCGCGCGGCGTACAGGTTCGTCCTGCCGCGTCTGGTGGCGGCGGGGTATCGAGTGGCCGCGGTCGACCTGCGGGGCTGTGGCAAGTCGAGCGCGCAATGGCCTTCCTACTCGCGCACCGACATCGCGGGCGATCTGCTCGCGGTGATCCGCCACATCGACAGCGGCCCGGCCGTCCTGGTCGGCCACTCGATCTCCGGCGGCGCCGCCACCATCGCAGCCGCCCAGGGTTCCGAACTGGTCAGGGGCATCATCGAGCTGGGCCCCTTCACACGCGCGCAGTCGATCAAGCTCGGCGACTTCCGCTCGAAGAGCTACCGCAAGGGTGCCTTCCGGCTGCTCGGCGCCAGCCTGTTCGGCAGCGTGGGACTGTGGTCCCGCTACCTCGACCACGCCTACCCGGGCCGCAAGCCGGCGGACTGGACCGACCGGCTGGCCGACATCGAGGCGATGCTGGGCGAGCCCGGCCGGATGCGGGCGATGCAGAAGATGGGGCAGTCGGCGCCGACCGACGCCGGCGCCCAGTTGGGCAACGTACGGTGCCCTGCCCTGATCGTGCAGGGCTCGCTCGACCCCGACTGGGTCGATCCGCGCGCCGAGGGCGAGGCGATCGTGGCTGCGTTGCCGGCCGGTGTCGGAAAGCTCGCGGTGGTCGAGGGAGCCGGCCACTACCCGCACGACCAGTACCCCGAGGAGACAATGTCCCTGATGCTGGCCTTCCTGGAAGCGCACGCCCGTGCCTAGGGCGGGCCTCGACACGAGCGCCGTCGTCGCGGCGGGAGCGGCGCTCGCCGACGAGGTCGGTTGGGCGGGCCTGACCATGGGTCTGCTGGCCAACAGGCTCGGAGTACGGCCGCCGTCCCTGTACAAGCACGTCGGCTCCCTGAACGACCTGCGGCACGGCATCTCCGTCCAGGCCAAGCGCGAATTCGCCCATCAGCTGGCCCGGGAGTGCGTCGGCCGCTCCGGCCCTAACGCGGTCCGGGCGTTCGCCGACAGCTACCGCCACTGGGCCCTGGAGCATCCCGGCCGCTACGCCGCCACCCTCCCCGCTCCGGCGGCCGGTGACGAGGAGGACCGCCGCGTCAGCGAAGCGGCGCTGCAGGTTCTGCTCGACGTCCTCGCCGGTTTCGGCTTGCCCGACGCGCGCACAGTCGACTCCGCACGGGCGCTGCGATCAGCACTTCACGGGTTCGTCACCCTTGAGGGCGCCGACAGCTTCCAGATGCCCCGCGACGCCACGCGGAGTTTCCACTTCCTCATCGACACCCTCATCGCCGGCTTCCAGGCCGACCCTCCTGAAAACGCCTCCGAAGGATGACATGGCCGCCACCGATCCCTCCCTGTCCACGCCACAGCCACCTGTGAACGGGAAGACTCCGGCCGAGCCGTTGTCCGAGGCGCCCTTTGCCGATCGAGGTCAGGAGGCCGCCGTAAGCACCATGAGGACCAAGACGCAACGGCCGGGGCACGACTACGTCCGAGGCGGCATGCGCTTCGCCGGCGAGGTGACCGCTTGGGTGTGCACCCCCTGGGCCCTGTGGTCGCACTCCATCCCGCTGGCGATCGGCGCCGTCCTGCTGCTGATCGGGCTGCCTGCCGTCTTCAGCACCCCGGGCGACCGGCCCGGCGCAGACGCGCCCGTCGCGGTGCCGGGCATCGTCACCATCTTGCTGGTCGTGCTCCATCTGGTGGCGGCGGCAGCGTCTGCGTGGGCGCTGTGGGGGACGTGGATCGCCGTAACGGTGACTGTCCTGTGCCTGGTCGTTCCTTTCACCGAACTACCGCGCTGGCGAGCCCTGTTGAGTGCGACCCACGATCAAGCTGAGCGCCCAGCACGCCGGTGACTGCAGCGCCATGGGGCTGACTTTCCGTCTCGGTCGGACAGGAAGCGGCTCCGCGAGGGACTCGGCGGGGTCCGCGCGGAGCCGCGTCGCGTGAGTGTCTACTCCTGCTTCTCGCCGGAGGCGAAGCGGGAGATGATCAGCGCGACGATGATGATCGCGCCGTTGAGGAACTGGTTCCACAGGGGGGGTACACCCGCCAGCGTCATGACGTTGACGACCAGTTGCAGGGTGAGGACGCCGGTGAGCGCGCCGAAGATCGAGCCCTTGCCGCCGTTGAGGCTGACCCCGCCGATGACGGTCGCGGCGAAGACCTGGAAGATCCAGCCGCTGCCCTGGGTCGCGGAGACGGAGCCGTAGTGCCCGCTGTAGAGGATGCCGGCGAAGGCGGCGAGGACGCTGCCGAGGATGAGGACGATCCACACGATCCGGTTGACGCGGATGCCGGCCGTACGGGCGGCCTCGGGATTGCCGCCGATCGCGTACAGCGCCCGGCCGTGGCGCAGCCAGGTCAGTGCGCTACCGCCGAGGGCAAACAGCAGCGCGCAGATCCAGATGGCCGCCGGCACGCCCAGCCAGGACGCCCTGCCGAGGTAGGTGAAGGACGAGGGCAGGTCCACGATGGACTGTCCCTCGGACAGCGCCACCTGAAGGCCGCGGAGCATGGTGAGGCCGCCGAGGGTGACGATGAAGCCGTTCAGGCGGAGCTTGAGGATGAGGAAGCCGTTGACGGCGCCGATCAGCGCTCCGACGAGCAGGCACAGCGGTATGGCCGTCCATTCGGGGAACATCCCGAGCCCTGTGAAGCGTCCTCCGGAGGTGGGGAGCACCAGCCATACGGCGATGACGGGCGCCACACCGATCGTGGACTCCAGCGACAGGTCCATCCGTCCGCAGATGAGGATCAGTGCGGTGGCGAGGACCAGGAGGCTCAGCTCCGTGGACTGCTGGGCCACTCCGATGAGGTTGTCGGCGGTGAGGAAGGCCGGCGAGACGATGACGCCGATCAGGCCCAGCACGAGGATGGCGGGGACGAGCGACAGGTCACGGAATCTTCCGAGGTCGAGCCCGCGGCGGGATGCGGTCGCCGCAGCGGGCTGCTTCTCCGCCACGGTCGCTGAGGGATCGGTGAGATCTGTGGTGGCGGACATGACTACCTTCCGTGCTCATGGGTCTGTTCGGGGAGGGATGCGGCGGGCGTTCCCGAGACGCCTTCCATGGCGGCGACCAGGTGTTCGTCCTTCCAGCCGCGGTCGAACTCCGCGACCACGCGTCCGTGGAACATGACCATCACCCGGTCGCACACCTTGAGGTCGTCCAGCTCGTCCGAGACGATCAGGGCCGCCCTTCCGCCGTCGGCGACCTGGCGGATCCGGCCGAGGAGGAACTCCTTGGACTTGACGTCCACTCCGTTGGTGGGCCGGATGGCCACCAGGACCTGGGGTTCGGTGGCCAGCGCGCGGGCGACGACGACCTTCTGCTGGTTGCCGCCGGACAGGGCGGAGACCGGGGTCGTCATACCGGGGGTCTTGATGTCGAGGTCCTGGATCATGCGCTGGGCGAAGGACCTGGTGCGTGAGGGCAGTACGGTGCCGAACGGCCCCAGCTGGTCGGTGACGGTCAGGGTCGCGTTCTCCGCGACACTGCGGTTGTTGACCAGGCCCTGGAGGTGGCGGTCCTCGGGGATCAGGCCGACCCCCGCTGCGAGCGCCCCCGGCACACTGCCGGTACGGACCTGGCGGCCGCCCACCGAGATCCGGCCGGCGTCGGGGCGGTGCAGACCGGCGACGGTCTCCCCGAGCTGTACGTTTCCGCTGGCGGCGGCACCGGCCAGTCCCACCACTTCGCCCGCCCGCACGGACAGGGACAGGTCCCGGCAGGCGTCGGACAGGGTCAGGCCCTCAATCGTCAGCAGCTCCTCCGCGTCGGTCCGCGGGGGCGTGGCGCCGACCGCGGCCGCCCCGGCGGCCCTCTCACCGGTCATGGCTTCCACCAGTGCCTGGTGGCCGAGTTCGGCCACGGGGGCGGTCAGGATGTGCGCCGCGTCGCGGTAGACGGTGACCGTGGTGCAGAGGTCGTAGACCTCCTGCAGATGGTGGGAGATGAAGAGGAAGGCGACGCCCTGCCGCTGAAGGTCGCGGAGCTTGTCGAAGAGGCGACCTATTCCGCGGGCGTCCAGCTTCGCGGTCGGCTCGTCGAGGATGATGAACCGGGCGCCGAAGAACAGGGCCCGCGCGATCTCGATGAACTGCCGTTGTTCGACGGTGAGGTCCCTGGCCCGGGCGGCGGGGTCGATGTCCACCCCGTACTCGCCGAGCAGTTGCCCGGCCCGCTGCCGCAGCTGCTTCCAGCGGATGGGCCTCAGCGCGGCGGGGCTCTGCCGGTCCAGGAAGAGGTTCTCCGCCACGCTCAGCTCTTGGATGATCGTGGAGCGCTGGTAGACGCAGGCGACACGGGAACGCCAGGCTTCGGTGTCGCCGAGGACGGGTGCCGCTTCGCCCGCGAAGCGCAGCGATCCGGTGTCGGGCTGCTGGAGACCGGTGAGGATGGACACGAGTGTGGACTTGCCCGCGCCGTTGCGGCCGACGAGCGCGTGCGACTCTCCCGGGGCGATGGTGATACGGGCGTCGCGCAGCGCGACGGTGGCGCCGAACCGTTTACTGATGCCGGTCGCCTCGGCCACCGGGGCCGGGCCGCCCGTGCCGTTCGCCGGGGCGGTCGCGGTGTCCGCCATGGTGGATACCGTCCTTGGGTACGAGTACGGAGGGTGTGTCGAGCGAGGTGGAGGGACGGGACCATGCCCGTCCCTCCACCCAGCCGTCGGCCGATCGGTCACTGGCTGATGTTGTTTCCCCACAGGGACTTGTCGTCCACGTTGTCCTTGGTCACCAGCGGCGCGGGCAGCTGGTCCTCCAGGCCGTTGGGGAGCTTGATGATCGTGGAGTCGTGGTCGGTCGGGCCCGGCTTGAACGTCTTGCCCTCGGCCGCGGCCTGTGCGTAGAAGAGGGCGTATTTGGCGTAGAGGTCGGCGGGCTGGGAGATGGTCGCGTCGATCTGGCCCTTGCGGATCGCGTCGAACTCCTGCGGGATTCCGTCGTTGGAGATGATGCTGATGTGGCCCTTCTCACCGGCCGGCTTGAGCAGGCCCTTCTGCTCCAGCAGTGCCAGGGTCGGCTGCAGGAAGACGCCGCCCGCCTGCATGTAGATGCCGTTGAGGTCGGGGTGCTGGGCGAGCAGGCTCTGCAGCTTGGCCGAGGCGACGTCGCCCTTCCAGTCGGTGGGCAGCTCGAAGACCTTGATCTTGGGGAACTTCTCCTTCATGCAGGCGGCGAACGCCTCGGAACGGTCGCGCCCGTTGATGGAGTCCAGGGCGCCCTGGAACTCGGCCACCTTGCCCTTGCCCTTGAGCTGCTTGCCGAGGAACTCGCAGGCCTTGGTGCCGTACGCCTTGTTGTCGGCGCGCACGACCATGTAGACGTCACCCTTGTCGGGCCTGGTGTCGACGCTGACCACGGGGATCTTCTTCGACGCGAGGGTGTCGAGGGTGGAGGCGATCGCGCCGGTGTCCTGCGGGGCCATGACGACGGCCTTGGCGCCCGTGTTCTCGAAGACCTGGACGTTGGCGACCAGCTTGGTGACGTCGTTCTGCGAGTTGCTCAGCGGCAGTGCCTTGATGCCGTCCTTGTCGATGTCCTTCTTGACGTAGTCCGCGTAGGAGTTCCAGAAGTCGGAGTCCGAACGGGGCAGGTCGATGCCGATGGCCGGCTTGTCGCCTGACGCCTGCGTGGAGGCCGTGTTCTCCCGGTTGCAGGCGGTGGCGAGGGCCAGCACCGCCAGGACGGCGGTGGCGACTGCGGCGGTGGAGCGAGTACGAGCGAGCTTCATGACCGTGTTGTCTCCTTAAGCCCGGGCAGGGAGCCGCAGGGCGACGGGGCGAGGCGGCGACTTCTTCCCCGCGGGGGGAGAGGGAAGGGGCAAGGTCACCGAAGGAGCGGATCCGCGAGGAGCCGTAGCGGGACCGCGCTTCTCAAGGGAGGGGTGAGGGTGAGGCTGGTGCCCGAAGCGGTGACGGAATCCAAGGAAGTCGCCGATTCATCCGATGTCTACCGGGCGCTGAGGACGTTACGGCGAGGTTGCCGATATTGACAAGGGCCTTTCGCCGGTGATTCGCGCGGCTTCGCTCCCCGGTGGCGACCAAGCGGGGCCGCAAGTCGTTCCAGCTCCTCCCTGAAGGCGTTGACCTGCGGATATTCTGCGAGTCGATCTGCGGCCGGGAGCGGCGAACGGCGTCTTACGATTCGACAACGCCCCGCCGCGGCACGCCTTTGACCCCGTGCGCTCGGGGCGCCGAGGGTCCCGACACCGCGGAGTCCACCTCGACCACCACCCCGCGCACGCTCTGCACGGGACTCCGATTCAGTTGAGCGTTCCGAGCGAGGATCGGGGATTCATCGGAGGCTGTGCCGCCCTCCCATTGATCACTGCCGGGAAAAGTTGGGATGTTTCCCTTTCTGACGCATGGCAAGGAGGGCATTCCTCGGAGGACTGCGTTGCCATGCTCCGTTCCGGCATCTACAGTCGCCATGCGCCAGACATCCGATGACTGTGGCGCATGGCCGCGTCTCCTCACTCGCCCCGCCCTCCAGGCTCCGGCGCGGGGGTGGCCCCACCGGCCCGGCGCGGCCGGTCGTCACCCACCGAACCCAAGGCAAGGGAGCTGTTCCCGTTGAAACTGCTACGACTCGGCGCTCCCGGCAAGGAGCGGCCTGCCGTCCGTACCGAGGACGGTCGGCTGCTCGACGCATCTGCTGTCACCGCCGACATCGACGGCGCGTTCCTGGGCTCCGGGGGACTGGAGCGGCTGCGCGCCGCCGTGGCGGAGACGTCGTTGCCCGAGCTCGACCCTGCCGGTCTGCGGATCGGGGCGCCTGTCGCCCGTCCCGGCAAGGTCGTCTGCGTCGGCCTGAACTACCGCGACCACGCGGCCGAGACCGGCGCCGCGATACCTCCGCGTCCGGTGATCTTCATGAAGGACCCGGGGACCGTCGTCGGTCCGCACGACGAGGTGCTGATCCCGCGCGGCTCCGTGAAGACCGACTGGGAGGTGGAACTCGCGGTCGTCATAGGCCGCCGTGCGCGATACCTGGACGGACCGGAGGCCGCCCGGTCCGTGATCGCGGGCTACGCCGTCAGCCATGACGTCTCGGAACGTGAGTTCCAGCTGGAGTACTCCTCGCAGTGGAACCTCGGCAAGTCCTGCGAGACCTTCAACCCGCTCGGCCCGTGGCTGGTCACCGCGGACGAGGTCAGTGACCCGCAGGACCTCTCGCTGCACCTGAGCGTCAACGGTGTGAAGCGACAGCGGGGCCACACCCGCGACATGATCTTCCCGGTCGAACACATCGTGTCGTACCTGAGTCAGTACATGGTTCTGGAGCCCGGTGACGTGATCAACACCGGTACGCCCGCGGGTGTGGCCCTCGGTCTTCCCGGCACCCCCTACCTCCGCGCCGGTGACACGGTCGAACTCGCCATCGACGGACTCGGCGGCCAGCGCCAGACGTTCGCCCAAGCCTGAAAGGCAGCCCCCCTTGTCCGCAATCTCCGCCAGAATCGTCGCGGTCGACACCTACGACATCCGGTTCCCCACCTCACGTGAGCTGGACGGCTCCGATGCGATGAACCCGGACCCCGACTACTCCGCCGCCTACGTGGTGCTGCGCACGGACGCCGCCGACGGTCTCGAAGGCCACGGCTTCACCTTCACCATCGGGCGCGGCAACGACGTGCAGGTCGCCGCGATCAACGCCCTGCGCCCGCATCTGCTCGGGCGCTCCGCCGACGAGCTGTGCGCCGACCCCGGCTCGCTCAACCGGGACCTGATCGGGGACAGCCAGCTGCGCTGGCTCGGTCCCGAGAAGGGCGTGATGCACATGGCGATCGGCGCGGTGGTCAACGCCGTGTGGGACCTGGCGGCCAAGCGCGCCGGGCAGCCGCTGTGGCGGCTGCTCGCCCACGCCGAACCCGAGTGGCTGGCGTCCCAGGTCGACTTCCGCTACATCGCCGACGCCCTCACACCTGACGAGGCCGTCCGTCTGCTCACCGAAGGCCGTGCCGGCCTGGCGGAGCGCGAGGCCGTGCTGCTGGAACGCGGCTACCCCGGCTACACCACCTCGCCGGGCTGGCTCGGCTACTCCGACGACAAGCTCACCCGGCTGGCCAAGCAGGCCGTCGCCGACGGCTTCACCCAGATCAAGTTGAAGGTCGGCGCCGACCTCCAGGACGACGTCCGACGGATGCGCACCGCCCGAGCCGCCGTCGGCGACGGCATCCGGATCGCCATCGACGCCAATCAGCGCTGGAACGTCGGCGAGGCGATCGAGTGGACCAAGGCGCTCGCCCCCTTCGCCCCGTACTGGATCGAGGAACCCACCAGCCCCGACGACATCCTCGGGCACGCGACCGTGCGCCGGGGTGTCGCGCCTGTGAAGGTCGCCACCGGCGAACACGTGCAGAACCGCATCATCTTCAAGCAGCTGCTGCAGGCCGACGCCATCGACGTCCTGCAGATCGACGCCGCCCGGGTCGGCGGCGTGAATGAAAACCTGGCGATCCTGCTGCTGGCCGCCAAGTTCGGCGTACCAGTGTGTCCCCACGCCGGCGGCGTGGGGCTGTGCGAGCTCGTGCAGCACCTGTCGATGTTCGACTACCTCGCCCTGTCCGGCACCACCGAGAACCGGGTCATCGAGTACGTCGACCACCTCCACGAGCACTTCACCGACCCCGTGGTGATCCACGACGGCCACTACGCGGCGCCCCTCGCACCTGGCTTCTCCGCGACCATGCACGCCGAGTCCATCACCGAGTTCCGCTATCCGAGCGGTGCGTTCTGGGCCGCCGACCGTGCCGGACAGGAGCGGGTCGCATGACCGGGCCGTCAGGTCTCAGGGCCCTCGTCACCGGCGGCGCCGCCGGTATCGGGCTGGCCACGGCCCGGATGCTGGCCGTGCAAGGCGCACGGGTCGCCGTAATCGACCTCGACCCGTCGGCGCTTCAGCCGCCGTTGCTCGGTTTCAAGGCCGACGTCAGGGACGACATGTCGGTACGGACCGCCGTGCAGGCAGCTGCCGCCGAGCTCGGCGGCCTGGACATCCTGGTGAACAACGCGGGTATCGGCGCGGCCGGCACCGTGGAGGACAACCCCGACGAGCAATGGCACCGCGTCCTGGACGTCAACGTCCTCGGGATCGTCCGCACCACCCGCGCCGCCCTGCCGTATCTGCGCCGCTCCTCGAGCGCGGCCGTGGTCAACACCTGCTCCATCGCCGCCACCGCCGGTCTGCCGCAGCGCGCCCTGTACTCGGCCACCAAGGGGGCCGTGCTGTCGCTGACCCTGGCCATGGCCGCCGACCACGTCCGCGAGGGCATCCGCGTCAACTGCGTCAACCCCGGCACCGCCGACACCCCCTGGGTCGGCCGATTGCTGGACGCCGCCGACGACCCCGACGCCGAACGCGCCGCCCTCAACGCCCGCCAGCCCCTGGGCCGCCTGGTCACCGCCGACGAGGTGGCGGCAGCCATCGTGTACCTCGCCAGTCCCGCCGCGGCCGGCGTCACCGGCACCGCACTCGCCGTCGACGGCGGCATGCAGGGCCTCCGGATCCGCCCGGCGACAGCCTCATGAGAACCACGACGCTGGGCACCAGCGGTGTCCGGGTCACCGAACTCGCCTTCGGCGCCGCGGGCATCGGCAACCTGTACCACCCGGTCACCGACGAGGCCGCCGCCGCCACGGTGGACGCCGCCTGGGACGCGGGCATCCGCACCTTCGACACCGCCCCGCACTACGGACTCGGCCTGTCCGAGAGACGCCTCGGTGCCGCGCTGCGCGGCCGCCCCCGGGACGCGTACACCGTCTCCACCAAGGTCGGCCGGCTGCTGGTGCCGCAGAAGACCGACGGCGACGACCTCGCGGGCGGCTTCGCCGTTCCCGCGACCCATCGCCGGGTGTGGGACTTCAGTGCCGACGGTGTCCGGCGCTCCCTGGAGGCCAGCCTGCAGCGGCTCGGCCTGGACCGCGTCGACATCGCCCTCCTGCACGACCCCGACGACCACGCCGAGCAGGCTCTCGATGAGGCGTATCCGGCGCTGGAGCGGCTGCGTGCCGAAGGCGTCGTCGGGGCCATCGGCGTCGGCATGAACCAGACCCCCCTGCTCGCCCGCTTCCTGCGCGAAACGGATGTCGACGTCGTCCTGCTGGCCGGCCGCTACACCCTGCTGGGCCAGGAGGGCCTCGCCGAGGTACTGCCCGAGGCCGGCGCCCGGGGCAGGAGTGTGCTCATCGGCGGGGTCTTCAACTCGGGGCTTCTGACCGACCCGCGGCCGGGCGCCACGTACGACTACGCACCCGTCCCGGAACCCGTCCTGGCCCGGGCGCTGCGGCTGAAGGCCGTCACCGAATGCCACGGGGTCCCGCTGCGTGCCGCCGCCCTGCGCTTCCCGTTCGGCCATCCGGCCGTCGCGAGCGTACTGACAGGAGCCCGCTCCGCCGATGAGGTGCACGACACCGTCGCGCTGCTGCGGCGGCCCGTGCCCGCCGCCGTCTGGGACGACCTGCGCACCGAAGGACTGATACCCGCCGGCACGCCCGTTCCTCCGCCGCCCAAGGAGCCGTCGTGAGGATCGCCCTGCACACCAGGGTCCGCGCCGACCGTGTCGAGGAATACGAGGCGGCACACGCGAGGTGCCCGAAGAACTGACCGCCGCGATCCGCGCCACCGGAGTGAGCCGGTGGACGATCTGGCGCGGGAGGTCGGCGGGACCGTCCGGCCCAGAAGCGTACCGGGCCGCCGCGGCGGCCCGGTACGCCTCCGCCCGCACGTCGCCGTCGCGGCGAGCCCGGGCGGCGACAGGAACGTGCGGTCTTCTCTCGCCAGAGCGGACAGAGGCTCGGTGCTCACGCGCGTCATTCCTCTTGGAGTCAGCACCACGGGCCTGTCCGGACTTCCGCTCGACCGCAGACGTTTCCTCACCGCCGTCGCTCTGACGGCCGGAGCCCGTCGCACTGCCCGAAGTGCTGTCCGCCAAGGGGGCCGACGCGGTACCGCCGCAGCTCGCCTCTCCCCGACCGGGGCGTCTATGACACGGTGACCGCCTCCTCGTGGACCGACGGTTTCGTCACCGGCAACGGCGAGTACGGAGCGATCTGCGGCGCCCACGCTGGAGGAGATCATCCGCGACCACCACCGGTTCGTGCTGCCCAACGGCACCCGTGACACGCTGCCCCTGTCGAGAAGAACGGCCCGCACGACCTGGTGCCCCTCGCCGAGAAGCGCGCCCCTGCTGGGCCTGGGGACCCTCTTCCAAACCCGCCGGCCCCGAATGCGGCAGCCGCCTGACCCCGGTAGTCGGCTCACAGAGGGACGATCTGCCAGTCCTGGTTGGAACCGCCGTTGGCGGGCCACTGGATGATCCGGGTGCCGTCTGCCGTGGCGCCGTTCTCCGCGTCGGCGGACATCCCGGATCTGACGTTGACGAGGCGGTAGTACCCACTGGTCGCGGCCGGGACGAGTCTCCACCACTGGTGGGCCTCCGCGGTGTCCGTCCGCTGGCCGAGCGCCTGTCCCTGGGTGGTCGAGCCGCCGGGGCTTTCGAGCAGCTTGCCGCTCTTGGCGCACACCAGGCGGAAGGATCCGTCGTGGTTCGGCAGGAACCGCCACTGCTGGTTGGTGCCCCCGGTCCACGGCCACATGATGACCGAGGCCCCGTCGGCGGTCGATGCGTCCTTGATGTCGAGCACCTTGCCGCTTCTGCGGTTGACCAGGCGGAAGGTGCCGGTGAGCAGACCGACGGTGATGGTCGTTCTGGTGTCGGCGGTGAGTGACACGACCCGGGCGTGGCTGCCGAGGGAGGAGGTGGCGACCGTCGCGGTGGTGGTCACCGAGGTCATACCGCGGCGGGAGATCAGGGTGATGTCCTGGGTGACGGCCGAGGTGAGGACGACCGTGGCGGTACGGGCCGCGGTGTCCCAGCTCAGGCTCTCGACCAGGATCCGGTTGCGGCCCCGCACGCCCTTGATGGTGCCCTTGGAGAACTGGTCGGGCAGAGCGGGGAGCAGTTCGAGGATGCCGGGCCGGCTGTAGATCAGCGCCTCGGAGATCATGGCGGGCAGGGCGTTGGCGGCGTCGGCGTTGTACGTCGTCAGGTTGGGGTTGTGTGCGGTCATCAGCGACTTGAACAGCATGTCGTTGCCGATGATCTTCTTCATGTTGGTGTAGACGCCGGGGCCGTCCTTGAGTCGGGCGCGGGCGAAGGCCCGGTGGATGGCACCATGTGCGGCCTGCGTCTCGTCACCGCGCAGGTCCAGGGCCTTGCGGGCGTTCAGGACCAGGTCGGGCTTGTCCTCGGGGTTGATCTCGTGCAGCGGCCAGGCGCCGTACATGTGCTGGGCGTGGTTGTTGTTGTAGTGGTCGGTCAGGCTCGGCCACGCCCATTCGGCCAGCGCCCCGTCGCTGTTGACCCGGTAGTCGGGAAGCTTGGCCAGCAGCGCCGTCCAGCGTGCCACGCCCTGTCCGCTGCCCTGCTCGACGCCCAGGGTGTTCGCAGCCTCGATGGCGGCCTGGAGGGCGTGCCGGCCGGCGGCGATCTCGCCGGTGGCGTTGATGGACAGGTACTGGTTGCTGTTGCCGGGCTTGTTCTCAACGGAGAAGCACGGCACGAAGACGACCTTGCCGTTCGAATCGGTGCGGGTGAGGAAGTCCTCGTAGAACAGGGCCAGTTCCATCAGGGCCGGGGCCAGCTTGTTCTGCAGGAAGTCGCTGTCGCCGGTGACCTGGTAGTACTCCAGCAGCGGGTAGAGCAGCCAGTCGGCGCCGCCGATCCATGTCTGCCCGGCGAAACTGCCGCTGAAGTGGAGCATGTGGCCGTGCTCGCCGTCGGTGTGGATGGGCGCGTGGATGCCACGGGTTCCGTACAGGTTCTTGGCGTTGGTACGCCAGTCGTCGAGTTGTCCGAGGATCAGGTCGAAGTAGCCCTGCATGGCGTCGGTGAGGTCGAGGGTGTTGCCGCCGGCGACCTGGAAGTTGACGTTGGCGTCGGTGGTGAAGTCGTCCGCCCAGGCACCGTTCCAGGTGCCGGTCCAGATGCCGGTCAGCCGGGGTGGCAGTACGCCGCTGGAGCTGACGAGGAAGTAGCGGCCGGAGTCGTAGAGCCGCTCCAGCAGAGCCAGGTCGATGACGGCCCTGTTGCTGTTCTGCCGGCTGATCAGTTCACCGGTGGACAGTTGACGGTCGGCGGCGGAGACGTTCAGGTCAAGGCGGGAACGGTCGTACATCGCCGAGTGCAGCGCGCCGTGGCGGGACAGCAGCGTGGCGTAGTCCGCGCTGAGCGCGGCCAGTTCGGTGTGCAGCGGCTGGGAGTTCCAGCCGGTGGAGGTGTCGTAGCGGCCCAGTTTGGTCAGCAGCAGCACCTTGGTGGCGCGGGCCACGACCAGGGTGGAGCCGCTGGCGGTGACCGAGGCGTTCGCACCGGTGACGACGACCCGCGTGACGCCCTCGTAGCCGTACGCCCCCTGCCCCGAGGGGTAGGTACCGCGCAGGTTCAGATAGCCGTCGGCGCCGCTGACGGTGGCCGTCGTGGCGAAGCTGACACTGGTCGGGACGCCTTCGAGTGCTGTGGCGACGCTCAGGGTCGTGTCGACGGTCCGCCCGCTCGCGGGCAGCAGTTCATGGACGATGACCTGGTCGGCGCGGGAGGCGAAGGCGTGGCGCTTCCAGGTGCCGTACTGGTCGGTCCAGGTGTGGGTGACCTCCCCGGTGCGGAAGTCGGTGATCCGGGCGTAGTCGTTCGTAGTGGTCATACCGGGCGTGCTCAGCCGCAGTTCGTAGCCCGGGTGGTAGGTCTGCGTCCAGCGCAGGCTCCAGCCGGAGGCGAAGCTGGTCTGCGCCCCGGAGTAGTCCCCGGCCAGCGCCTTGTCCCGTACGGACTCCAGGCGGTCCGCGATCACCGGTGGCAGTGTGTCGCGGGTGCCGTTGGGCATGACGAACCGGTGGTGGTTGACGACGATCTTCTCCAGGGTGGGCGCCCCGTAGAGGATCGCTCCGTACTCACCGTTTCCGGTCACGAAACCGTCGGTCCACGAGGACGCGGTCCCTGTGTCGTAGATGCCCCGGTCGGGGAGGGTGACCTGGGGCGGCACGGCGGCGGTCGCCTTGCCGGCCAGCATGCCGGGCAGCGCGACGGCTCCGGCCGCCAGAGCGGCGGTTGTCAGGAATTGTCTGCGGTCGAGCGGAAGATCGGACAGGCCCATGGCGGTGGCTCCATTGCGTATCGGGCGGGGAGGGTGACCACCCCAGGTGCGGGGACGTACGCGCCTGGTCGCGCCGACTCCGGGCCGGGACCGCGAGGTGGGGCGGGGGAACAGGAAGCGGTCCCCCGAGGTGAGGGGCCGGTGCCGCGGTGCGGCACCGGCCCCTCACTGGACGCCGTTCACAGGACGGCTACAGGGCGATGAGCTGCCATTCCTGGTTGGACCCACTGGTCGAGGGCCACTGGATGACCTGGGCGCCGTCCGCCGTGGAGGCGTCCTTGACGTCGGCGCACCGCCCGTTGCCGACGTTGACTAGCCGGTAGTAGCCGCTGGTCGCGGCGACCAGCTTCCACCACTGGTTGCTGGTTCCGGCGTCGGCCGACTGGTCGAGCTGTGTCCCCTGCGCGGAACCGCTCGGGCACTCCAGGAGTTTGCCGCTGCGGACGTTGGACAGCCGGTACGAGCCGTCGCTGTTCGGCAGCAGTTTCCACTGCTGGTTGGTGCCGCCGGTCGAGGGCCACTGGATGATGCCGGCGCCGTCGGCGCTGGAGGCACCGCTGACGTCCAACACCTTGCCGCTCTTGCGGTTCACCAGCTTGTAGGTGCCCAGGTCCGCGGTGAAGGGCCGGTCGTAGAGCTCCAGGCTGCGGATGGACGCCCATACCCCGGTGGGCAGGCCGGTGACCGTCACCCGTACGTAGCGGGCATCGGCACTGAGCACCATGGTCTGCACCTGGCTGGTGCTGGTGGTGTCGGTGCGGTCGACGAGGGTGGTCCAGGTGGTGTTGTCGGCGGAGCCCTCGACGCGGTACCGGTAGTTGGTGCCGTCCAGCTCCCAGGCGATACGGGCGCCGGTGAGGGACTTGGTCGCTCCCAGGTCGACCTTCAGCCAGTTCCCGGTGTTGCCGTTGTTGGCGCACCAGCGGGTGGCGGTGGAGCCGTCGACGGCCTTGGCCGCGGTGTTGCCCTTGGATGTCTCCGCGCTGCTGGCGGTGGCGGTCTTGCCCACGGCGATGTCGGCCGGCTGCACCGTCCGGTCCAGGGTCACGCCGACCACGCTGTCCTCGGGGATGCGGGTGCGGTTGATCCCGGTGATCGTCACCTTGCCGTCCGAGCTGACGGAGTACGACAGGTCGGTGCCCGAGGCCACGTCGAAGACCCGGGTCACGTTCGCGTCCCCGATGGACGGGGTGGTGAACGAGGTGCCGCTGTAACCGGACAGCATGTGCACGTAGAAGGTGCTGTCCTTGTACGTGTAGCCGTACTTGCCGTCGAGAGGCTGCCAGGGGCCGCCGGTGGTGCCGTACACGGCCTCGCCGCAGGTGGTCATGAAGGAACCGATCCTGCGCACCAGGTCCGCCTGGGCGGTGGGCACGGCTCCGGTGCGGTCCGGGCCGATGTTGACCAGGCAAGTGATGTTCCGCACCCAGGAGTTGACCAGGAGGTTCATGGCCGTGCCGAAGCCCATCACGCTGGTGCCGGCCTTGTAGCCCCAGGCTCCGCCGATGGTGAAGCACTTCTCCGCCACCTTGCCGGTGCGGATCGCACCGGTCGGGACGGAGGGGCCTTCCTCGCTGGCGAAGTCGCCGATCCAGCCGGAGCGCAGGGTGGTGACCGCGTCCGGCTGGTGCTTGCGCACCAGGCCGGTCAGGCCCAGCGGCTTGCCGGTGGCGGCGTCGGTGTCGCCGGAGGCGGAGTCCACCGGCCACTCGTTGGCGGTGTCGCGGAACTGGCCGGGCTCCCAGAAGAACGCGGCGTCCCTGTCGGAGCCCTGCTGGCCCAGCCAGCCGCCGTCCCACCAGATGTCATCGATCTTGCCGTACTGCGTGAGCAGCTCCTTGACCTGCTGGTACACCTCGTCCTTCATGATCCGCGCGTTCTCCTTGTGTGCGGGATCGGTGACATAGCCCCACTTGTTGGTCAGGCAGTTGGTGCCGCGGACGTCGTAGTAGCCCGGGTAGCGCCAGCTCAGCGGCGAGAAGTACAGACCCACCTTCAGCCCGGCATCGCGCACGGCCGTCACGTACTGGCCGACGAAGTCCGTCTGCAGCGGCGCCTGCCCCGCGTGCCAGGCGTTGGCATGGGTGGACGGCCACAGGGCGAAGCCGTCGTGGTGGCGGGCCGTGAGCACCGTGTACTTCGCGCCCATGTCCTTGGCCAGTTGGGCCCAGTCGGCGGGGTCGTAGGCGCTGCCGGTGAACTGCTCACTCGTGGCGTCGGTGACGTACTTCTTGTAGTTCTCCGGCGTGACGGCGGCGTTCTCCATGTACCACTCGCCCTTGGCCGGGCCGGAGTAGGGACCCCAGTGAATGAACATGCCGAGCTTGGCATCCTGCATCCACTGGATCTTCTCGTTGGACTGCTGCTCGACACCCATGTCGATCTTGGGGATGCGCAGGGGCGGGAGCGGCAACGGCTCACCGGTGGTGGCAGCGTGGGCGGGTATCGCCAGTGTCGGAGTGATAGCGGCGGCGACCGTCATGGCCGCGATGCCGGCAAGCACTCTTCGTCGAGTGATCGGTTCTGACAACTGGATCTCTCCTCATTGGTCCGCAGGACGGCACGGCCGTGCTGGGGCTCGGCATCCGGGCCGAATCGAAGGGACGTTCACCCGGAGGTGGCGGGTGCAGGGGAGCCGCTGGAAGCGTGCACCTCGCCCGGCCATGGACATCGGATGTATTAACGAGCATGAAACCCAGACATGTCCAGAGGATGGGGCAAAATACCTAGTCACGGCATGACGTTCGATTGGCCGAAAGCCGTCAGCACGCAAACCTAGGATGTATGGTCGGCCACCCAGGCCGCGGAGGTCGTGCCGTCTTTCAGACCCGTCTTCCCCGCCGGCCGGCCCGCCGATCCCGTCCGGATCATTGACGAAGTGCGACGTGCACCTCTAGCGTCCTCCGACGGAGCCGCACACAATCCAACAATTCGGACCGTGCCGACATGGTCCGTCACGTTCTCGCCACGGTCCGGCCGGCCATCTGCCGATCGCGCACGTGAGCGATCCGGCCCAGCCCGCCCTTTGCGGACGCGACCGTTGTGCGGCATGCGCCCCGCGCTATTCACCGCCGGTACCGGACCTCGCCTCCCGGCCGGCCCTTCACCTCTTCCCGAAGGAAACTGATGCTCAGACGCGCCTTCACCTTCATGCTAGCCGCCGCCGTGAGTATGTCCGCACTGCTCATCACCGGATCCCCCGCCCAGGCCGCCCAGGTCACCGTCACCAACGCGACGCAGTTCACCGACACCACGGGAGCCGTGGTGCACGCCCACGGCGGCGGGGTGATCAAGGTCGGCACCTACTACTACTGGTTCGGCGAGAACCGCAACGCCGACAACACCTTCAAGGCCGTCTCCGCCTACCGCTCGACCGATCTGAAGACGTGGGAGTTCAGGAACAACGTCCTGACCCAGGCCAGCAACCCCGAACTGGCCGTCGCCAACATCGAGCGCCCCAAGGTCATCTTCAACAGCACCACCGGCAAGTACGTCCTGTGGATGCACAAGGAGAACGGCAGCGACTACAACCAGGCTCGCGCCGCCGTCGCCGTCTCCGACACCATCGACGGCGCCTACACCTGGCAGGGAAGCTTCCGGCCCCCGACCGGCACCACGTCCCGCGACATGACCCTGTTCAAGGACGACGACGGCACCGCTTACCAAATCACCTCGGCCGCCGGCAACGCCGACCTGCAGATCTGGAAGCTCACCGCCGACTACACCGGCTACGACAGCCTGACCGCGAACCCCTGGGCCGGCACCTTCCGGGAGGCCCCCGCGCTGTTCAAGCGCAACGGCGTCTACTTCATGCTGACCTCCGGCAACAGCGGCTGGAAGCCCAACCAGCAGAGGTACGCCACCGCCACCAGCATCGCCGGGCCCTGGACCGCCATGAGCGACATCGGCGACGCCACCGGCTACGGCTCACAGACCACGTTCGTCCTGCCCGTCCAGGGCACTTCGGGCACCTCGTACCTCTACATGGGCGACCGCTGGGGCAACTCCATGGACGGCACGGTCAACGACTCGCAGTACGTCTGGCTCCCGCTGACCTTCCCCACCAAAACAACCATGAACCTGCCGTGGTACCCGCAGATCTCCATCGACACCAGCGCCGGCACGGTCAGCGGCGTGGGCGGCGGCCCCTACTACAACCTGGTCGCCCGGCACAGCGGCAAGTGCCTCGACATCTCCGACAACTCGGCCGCCGACAATGCGGTCGCCGTCCAGTACACCTGCATCGCCGGCCTCAACCAGCAGTGGCGGCTGCAGGACGCGGGTGACGGATACGTCCGCGTCCTCGCCCAGCACAGCGGCAAGTGCCTCGACGTCGCGAACAACTCCACCGCCGACGGCGCCTTCGTCAACCAGTACCGCTGTGGCACCGGCACCAACCAGCAGTTCCAGTTCCAGGACCAGGGCAACGGCTACTACCGCCTCATGGCCCGGCACAGCGGCAAGTGCCTCGACGTGAACAACGCGTCCACCGTCAACGGCGCCCGCCTCATCCAGTGGACCTGCGGCACCGGCACCAACCAGCAGTTCCAGCGGCCGGCCGCCTAGTACTCCGGCTTGGGTTCGCTGCCGGCCGCCGCTCAGGGCTGTGTTTCTGAGCGGCGGCCGGTCAAGGCGCACCAGGAACTCACCGGTCCGGGAGCACGGCAGACCACTTTGCCGACGTGGCGTACCGATGGGGTTTCTCCGCAACCAACTCACTGGACAGGTTGCGTCGTTGCCCACGTGCGCGCGACGCGGTAGCCCGCGAAGGCGGCCGGCCGCCCGGACAACCCCTCCCTCCCCCGAGCGGCTGAGGTCCTTCCGGGGAAGCCCTCCCCGCTCGATCAGGGACAACGGCGTGCCGCTTTCCCCGCAGCGGGGCCGGGCGGGTTGGCGGTCGTGCGAATTTCGGCCGGGTCCGGCGGACCGCATGCAGCGGCCGGCCGGGCCTGGCATCACCCCGACCACAGGCTCCCGGCTGAACAGCGGTCAACCGCTGCCCGACGCTGCCGCCTCCACCCCGGCGGGCCTGGCGGCGGGGCCCGGCGCGGCCACCAGGTCCCGGGTGGCACCGACCTCGTGACCGGCGGCGCAGATCAGCCCCGTCCTTACGGGAGCGTCGCAGTCACGGTGACGCACTGTGACGGTGGACCCCTCGGGCCCGACGAGCCAGTGGTCGGCCCAGTCGATCAGGGCCACCAGGGCGGGGACGAGGCCGCGGCCCTTGTCTGTGAGCCGGTACTCCTCACGCACGCGTGAACCCGGCTCCTGATAGGGGCGCTTCTCCAGAAGACCTTCCGAGACCAGGTCGCGCAGGCGGGCCGCGAGCACTCCGGAGCTCACGCCCACGCGGGTCAGGAAGTCGTCGAATCGCCGGGTGCCGAAAAACGCCTCACGCATGATCATGCCCGCTGTCTGCGGAGTCAGCACCCGCAGCGCCAGTGCGATCGAGTCCGGCTCCAGATCCCAGGCATCCCTGTCCCACGGCAGGGGTGCCGCGTGGGCAGTGCCGGGTGGCTCGAGTGCCTCAGTCATGTCTTCTCCGCTCGCCCGTCTTGCCGTCAGCGTAATCGCCTCCTACTCTGACTTCGGTCTACCGAAGTCAGATACGAAGGAGTGATGACTGGTGACTGCCGGTGAGAGCTATCGACGAAGTGCGGTCGCGGATTCCTGGGACGCGATCGTCATCGGATCCGGGATCGGAGGGCTGACTGCGGCCGCGTTCCTGGCCCGTACGGGAAAACGTGTCCTGGTGCTGGAGAAGCACAGCACCGCCGGCGGTGCCACCCAGGTCTTCAAACGGGCCGGCTACGAATGGGACGCCGGTCTGCACTACATGGGCGAAGTGCACCGGCCCAACGCCGGCCTGCGCAGGATCTTCGACCACATCAGCGGCGGAAAGCTCGAGTGGGAGCGTATGCCGGACGTCTACAACAAGATCGTCATCGGCGACCGCACGTACGAGTACCCCTCGGGGGCCACGCGGTTCAAGGAGCGGATGAAGGAGTACTTCCCGGCCGAGGCCGAGGCCATCGACCGGTACGTCGATCTTGTCTTCGAGGCGAACCGGGCCGCGAGCCCCTTCTTCGCGCAGCGCAGTCTGCCGCAGCCGGACGGCGACGCCCTCTACGACGACCTGTGCGGCCCCTTCCGGAGCTTCTCCGACCGCACGGTGACGGAGGTCCTCTCCGAGCTCACCGACGACGAGGAGCTCAGGGCGGTGCTGTGCGGGCACTACGGCGACTACTGCATGGACCCGGGCCGTGCGTCCTTCGGTATGCACGCCATGCTGATCCGGCATTACATCGACGGCGCCAACTTCCCGGTGGGCGGATCGGGCCGGCTGGCGGAGACGATCTGCGACGTGATCCGTGAGGAGGGCGGCGCGGTCCTGGTGGCGGCCGAGGTGGGTTCGGTACTGCTGTCGGAAACCGGCGAGGCCCGCGGGGTGTCCATGGCCGACGGCCGGAAGTTCCTGGCCCCGGTGGTGATCAGCAACGCCGGCGCGCTGAACACCATGACGCGGCTGCTGCCGAAGGAGGCCGACACCGCGGGCCTCGCCGACAGTTGCCGGGCCATCGGGCCCTCACTCACCTGGGTCGTCCTGAACATCGGCCTCAAGGAATCCGCCTCCTCACTGGGCCTTGACCCCGGCAACATCTGGGCACACACCGGCCCCGACATCGACGCCCAGGTCGCCGCCTACGAAGCCGATCCGCAAAGCCGCCCCATGCCGTTGTACTTCCTCTCCTTCCCCTCGGCGAAGGACCCGCAATGGGAGACACGTCATCCGGGCCGGGCCACCATCGACATCTGCGGCCTGACCGCCTGGTCCCTGTTCGAGCCCTACGCCGACACCGCCTGGATGAACCGCGGGGCCGAGTACGAGCAGCTCAAGGAACGCCTGAGCGCCGAACTCCTGGAGCAGGTGCTGCGCTTCTGCCCGCAACTCACCGGAAAGATCGACCACCTGGAGCTGGCCACCCCCCTGAGCTTCAACCACTTCCTGGGGCGCCGGCACGGCGACTTCATGTCCCTCGCGCACACTCCACAGCGGTTCGCCGACCGTACCCTGGGCACCAGAACGCCGGTGCCCAACCTGTTCCTCAGCGGGCAGGACGTCGTGGCAGCCGGAGTCAGCGGCGCCATCGTGGGCGGCGTCGTCGCCGCGTCCGCGGTACTGGGGCGTGACGCGCTCCAAGAACTGCCCACCGTGTGACCGCTCCCCCACGGCCAGGTCGCCGTACGAGTCCGCACCCCCACTTCGTGATGATCGCTGATGCCGCGAAGCCGCACACGCACGCGGACATGTCCACCCCCTCATAAGCCGCGTTCGACAAGAACGTGCTGAACGTGGTCGACCGGGAGCTGGGAGCGGACTTCGACGCCGACGCCTTCGACCATGTCGCCCTCTGGAACGCCGAGTGCGAGTGGATCGAGATGCGGCTGCGGTCCCGTAGGGACCAGACCGTGAAGATCCCGGCGCTCGACCTCGCGGTCGACTTCGCGGCCGGGAGGAACTGCGGACGGAGGTGTCCGCGGAGTTCAGGAAAGAGGGCGTGTGGTCCGAACTGGCCTCCATCGCGCTTGAGTTGACGCAGTGGTGGACGGATGAGGAGAGCCGCTTCGCGCTGTCGCTGAGTGGAGTGGCGTAGCCGGGTTCTTCGCCCCGCCGCCCCTACCCACCCCGCCCGCGAGTCCGTCGTTGTTGCTCGCGCAGTTCCCCGCGCCCCTGAAGGGGCGCGGGGAACTGCGCGAGAAGCCCCACCCACCCGCACCCGACAACGCACCCCTTCGGGGTCGAAGGGGCAGCGCCCCCGGGGATGGGAACGGGTAGGGGCGGCGGGGGCGATCAAAACCGACGTCTCGCGAAGTGGCATGGTCTGAGGCACCGTGGAATGACGTGTGGCGCACCGGCCACGGCGGAGTACGCGACAAGGAGAACCCGCATGACCGACCACGTTTACCGGGTCACCGAGATCGTCGGCAGTTCGGGCGAGAGCGTCGACCACGCCATCCGCAACGGCGTCTCCCGCGCCGCACAGACCCTGCGCAACCTGGACTGGTTCGAGGTGACCCAGGTCCGCGGGCACATCGAGGACGGGCAGATCGCGCACTACCAGGTCGGCCTCAAGGTCGGCTTCCGACTGGACGACGACACCGACTGACCGAGCGGCTCCGGCGGGCGCTCAGGTCCGCCCTTCCCGCTCCTGCGCCACCTTCAGCACACTGGAGCCGTCGGCCCAGCGTGCCCGTACGACCGTGAAGCCCGCGCGCTCCGCGTCCTCGCAGACCAGCTCGTCGTCGTCCACGAGGACGCGGATCTCGCGGGTCCTGGCGAGCCGGCGGAGTATCTCCAGCTTGGTGCGGCGGGCGGGCCTGCGGTCGTTGTCGCGGCGCATCCAGATCCGCCCCTCGGGCAGCCCGTGCGCGGCGAGCCAGGCGACGGTGTCGGGGCGGCAGCGTTCGGGGCGGCCGGTCAGATACACGACCTCGCACTCCTCCGCGCTCTCGCGCGCCAGCGCGACCCCTTCGGCCAGCGGCGGATCGTGCGGGGCGCCGGCGAAGAACGCGTCCCAGTCGCGCGGCTTCCGCTCCAGGAACCGCTGCCGGTGCGCGGTGTCGGCGAGGGTGTTGTCCAGGTCGAATACGGCGAGGGGCCGGTCGTTGTCGGTCACGGCACCAGCCTAGGCAGCAGATGACTCGTGTCGTCCGTCGTCGCTTCACACAACAACCACGAACTCCGCCCGTAGCTTTAAGTTTCAAACGTTACGCTCGTCATCTCTCCCCCCACACAGCACAGGAGAATCGGCGTGCCTGACGGTGAAATAATCGTGATCGGCGGCGGATACGGGGGCATCCGCCTCGCCAAGCAGCTGGACGAGGTCGGACGGGTCACCCTCGTGGACCGCAAAGAAGTCTTCTTCCATCGCATCGCCGCGCTGCGCGCGGGCGTGCACGAAAAATGGACTACGACGCCCTTCATCCCGTACGACCGGCTGCTGCGCCATGGCCGTGTCGTGGTGAACAAGGCGGTCGGCATCGACACCGCCGAGCGGCGGGTGAAGCTCGCCACGGGTGAGCGGCTGCCGTACGACGTGGTGGTCATCGCCACCGGCGCGGACTATCCGGAGCCTGCCCGTTTCCTGGGCACCACCACCGAGGAGGCGGGCAAGACGTTCGCCGCGCACCAGGAGAGCGTGGCGGCCGCCGGGCACGTCCTGGTCGTCGGCGGCGGGCCGGGCGGTGTGGAACTCTCCGCCGAGATCCGGCTGGCCCGGCCGGACGCGCGGGTCACCCTCGCGCACGCCGGGCCCGAACTGCTCAGCTCCACCGGCAGCAAGTGGGCCGGACGGCGGGCCCTGGCCTGGCTGGAGGCGCACGACGTGCAGGTACGGCTCGACTCGTTCATCTCCCCCGGGCCCGACTTCGGCACCTACCGGGACGGGCGGGGCAACCTCATCGAGGCCGACCTCTCCTTCTGGGCCAACGGCACCACGCCGAACACGCTCTGGCTGCGGCTGGCCGGGCACGGGGACTGGCTCAACGCCGCCGGGCACGTCAAGGTCGACCGGATGCTGCGGGTCGACGGGCGGCGCGACGTGTTCGCGGTCGGTGACGTGAACGACGTCAGCGAGCTGAAGGTCTCCCCCGTCGCGTTCGCCCAGGCGGACATCGCCGCCCACAACATCCGCGCCTATCTGGGGAGTTCGGGCAAGCACCGCAAGGAGCCGCGCCTGTACCGGCCGATCCGGCGGATCCCTATGATCGTGCCCCTCGGTCCGGCCGACGGGCTCACGCTCCTGCCCGTGCCGGGCGGCGAGACGGCCGTGCTCGGCGCCCGCACGTCCACGCTCGCGAAGGCGAAGACGCTGATGACGCCGTATATACGGAAGCAGCTCGGCTATACGGCGTGAGGTTCGGGGCGCTTCGGGGGTGGGGGGATGTGGCGGGTGCGGTCCGATGGGGGCTGGTCCCGCGCTTCCCCTCGCCCCTGGCCGGCAGGGGCTGAGTCCCGTGCTTGTCGGCCCGCAGGGGCCGTGTCCTTCAGGAGCGCGGGGAACCGCGTGACCAGCCCCCACCCACCGGCGGACAGACAACGCCGGGCTCAGTCGACCCGGGCCGCACCCACCGGCTCCTGCTCCTGCTCCTGCTCCTGCTCCACGAGGTCGTTCGCGTGGGCGAGGAAGTCGTCGACCATCCTGTGGAAGAGTCCCGCGAGCTGCTGGAGTTCCTCGGGCGACCACTCGGACAGCGCCATCTGCATACCGCGGACACCGGCTTCGCGGATGCGGCCTATGGCCTGCTTGCCGGCTGCCGTCAGTTCGATGCGCTGGGCGCGGCGGTCGTCCGGGTCGGGTACACGGGTGACGTGGCCGGTCTTCTGAAGCTGCTGGACCTGACGGGTGACGTGGGACGCCTCGACACCCAGGCGGTTGGCCAGCTCCCCCGGGCGCAGCGGCTCGGAGTCGGCGATCTGCCGGAGCAGGGCCACCGCGGCACGGTCCAGCGGCACCCCGGCCAGACTCATCAGCCGCTCGTGCGCCCGGGCCCGGGTGCTGAGGTAGGTGATGCGAGTGAGGGCTCGCTCGATCTCGATCACTTCCGGGGAAGCGGGGTCGGAGGGTAGCGGTGAGGGGGACATGGGATCTACTTTACCATCTTGTTGCCTGACTCAAGTAAGTTCATCGCCCGGGTAGCCCCCGCGACCGAACGGAGCCCCCATGTCCCTTCTCGCCCGCCCGGCGGTGGCCGCCCTCGCGGCCAAGGCGATGCAGCGTCTCCTGGCAGTGGCGAGCCGCCGGGCCAGTGGGCCGGGTTCCACGGCCCACTGGTTCGCCCGCCTCCCCGAATACGCCCGCACCACCCGCGAGTTGACGATACCGACCTCGTTCGGCCCCGCCCGCGCCGTGCTGTATCTGCCCGTCGGCACCGAGAACGCCCCTCCCCCGCCGGTCCACGTCAACTTCCACGGCGGCGGCTACGTCATGCCGCAGATCGAGCTGGACGACCCGCTGTGCCGGTGCCTGGCCGCCGAGGCGGGTGTCGCCGTGCTCAACGTGGACTACGTGGTCGCCCCGCAACACCCGTTCCCCGCGCCGCCCCGGCAGGCCTTCGAGGTCGTCCGGTGGGTCGCCGGGCACGGAGGCGCGCACGGCTGGGACGGCGAGCGGCTCTCCGTGGGCGGCCAGAGCGCGGGCGGCGGCCTCGCGGCGGCGGTGGCCCGCCAGGCGCTGGAGGAGGGTGGCCCGTCGATCGCCCTCCAGGTCCTGCACTATGCGCCCCTCGACCTCGCCACCGCCGCCCGCGACAAGCGGGCCGCGATCGCCAGGCCGATGCTGCGCCCGTGGATGGCGGACGTCTTCGACAGCGCGTACATCCCGGATCCGAAGCAGCGGGGCGACCGTCTGGCCTCGCCCGCGCATCCCTCGGACACCGCCGACTTGAAGGGCATCGCGCCGGCCTTCGTCGTCACCGCCGAGCACGACCTCCTCAAGGCCGAGGGCGTGGCCTACGCCGACCGGCTCCGCAGGGCCGGATCGCTCGTCGGCCACCACGACGTCACCGGCGCCGACCACGGCTACGACACCAGGGACGACGCCAGGGCCCGCGAGGTGTACCCGCTGATCGCGGAGCAGGTGCGGCGGGCGTTCGGGGAGGAGACCTCGTAGCCGGACGCTGGGTAGCCGTTCAGGAGGGTCGACATTCTGTCAATGATCTTGGCGACAGTCGAGCCGCGTCCGGTCCGCAGCGTGTCCCCTCAGTCGACCGGCGGTGTGCCGTGCGTGTGGAAGGACTCGATGGTCTTCAGACCCCACGCCTGGCCCTTGGCGCGCTCCGCCCGGGTCCAGGTGACGAGCGGCCAGTCGGGGGCGAGGACGAGCCGGGTGAGCGGGTTGCACAGCTCGACACGGTTGCCGCCCGGCTCGTAGACGTACAGGAAGAACGTCTGCTGGATGGCGTGCTTGTGCGGCCCGGTCTCGATGAACACGCCCTGGTCGAGGCAGAGATCGGCGGCCCGCAGGATGTCCTCGCGGGTGTCGGTGGCGAACGCGATGTGGTGCAGACGGCCGCGCGAGCCGGTCCAGTCCTCGGTGTGGACGACGTCGTACGACTTGTTGGTGAAGGTCAGCCACTGGGCGGCGACCTTGCCCGTGTCGAGGACGATCTGTTCGGTGGCGCGGGCGCCGAGCACGTCGCGGGTGAAGGCGGCGTTGGCCCCGACGTCGGCGGCGAGGAAGTTGACGTGGTCGAGGCGGCGTACGCCGACGCCGTGGCCCGGTTTGGCCTGGGGCTGGTTCTTCAGCCCCGGCCTGAGGTCGGCCGGTGCCTCGTACCACTCGCTCTCCCAGTACAGGGCGACCTCGTGGCCGTCGGGGTCGGTGGTGACGTAGAGCGGGCCGATGCCGGGTTCGTCCTCGACCCAGCGGCCCGCGCGCCCGGTGTTCTCCAGCTCCTTGACCCGGCGTCCCAGGGCCTCCTCGCTGGACGCCCGCAGGGCGGTGCGGCGGATGCCGTTGGTGGAGTGGGCGGTGAGGGTGAGGCTGTGGTGTTCGTAGTCGTCCCAGGTCCGCAGGTAGACCGAGCCGCCGGAGCGGCCGTTCTCGGTGAGGCCGAGGATCTCGGTGAAGAACCAGAGGCTGCGGTCGAGGTCGGGGGTGAGCAGTTCGACATGGCCGAGGTGGGCGATGTCGCCGAGCGGCGGGGCCATCGGTGACTCCTTAGGTGAGGAAGGAGGGGTCGGCGGGCCGGGGGAAGACCGAGCCGTCGAAGATCTTGCGGGCGGTGCGGACGACGGCGGTGCGGCTCACCGAGGGGCCCCCGTCGGGGCCGTACGCCACGTGGGTCTCGATGTCGAGGAAGCCGGTGGGGTGTTCGATGCGCAACCGGTCACCGGCGGGCGGGAGTCGGGCCGTGCCGTCGCCGACTCCGCCCTTCACCCGCAGCCCGGCGGCCACACTCGCGGCGCCGAGTACGCCGATCGAGGTGTGACAGCGCACCGGGATGAAGGTGCGGGTGGCGACCGCGCCGTCGTGCTGCGGCGGGGCGAGCAGGCTGAGCTTGGGCACGGTGGTGTGCTCGACGTCGCCGAGGCCCATCAGTGGGCCCGCCGCCAGCCTGATCTCGCGCAGCCGGTAGGCGAGCGCGAGATCCTCCTCCAGGTCCTTGGGGATCTCGTGGCCGGTGACCTTCAGCGCGCCGGCGGGGATCAGGACGGTCGGCATGCCGTTGTCCACGCAGGTGACCTCGGTGCCGGCGATGACGTCACGGGCGTTCCCGGTGGGCAGCAGCGGGGTGCCGCTCGGCGGGAACTCGATCATCACCGGCGCGGCCGTCCCCGGCACACCCGAGATCCCGGCAACCCCGGTGACCGCGATCCGGCCGCCGGGGGTGGGAAAGGTGGCAACGGCGAGGTCACCGCTGTTCAGCATGCGGATCCGTACGGACGTCTCCGGCCCGCCGACGCTCACCAGCCCGCGTTCGACGGCGAACGGACCGACTCCGGCGAGCAGGTTGCCGCAGTTCTGACGGTCGCTCACCTCCGGACTTTCGACGCCGATCTGGAGGAACAGGTAGTCGACGTCGGCCTCGGGATCGGCCGACACGGACACCACGGCCACCTTGCTGGTCAGGGGGTGGGCCCCGCCCAGGCCGTCGATCTGGCGCGGGTCGGGGCTGCCCATGACCCGCAGCAGCAGGTCGTCTCGGTCGGCCGGCTCGGCGGGCAGGTCCGCGGCGAGGAAGTAGGCGCCCTTGGAGGTGCCGCCGCGCATGAGCATGCAGCGGATCCCTTCGGACCACCACCCGGTCACGGCCGGGCCTTCTCGCCGCCGTGCGCCCTGTGCGGCCGCACGGCTCGGCCGCGCTCGCCGGCGTCCGTCGCGTACGACCTCACGAGTCCGCGCCCTCGTCCGCGTACTCCTCGTAGGACCGGTAGGTCACCCCGAGCCGGACGAGGGTCTCCCTCAACCCGTAGCGGTCCAGGCCGAGTTGGCCGTCTCGGAAGGCTGCACGGGAGGCGGCCTCCTTCCGCTCGCGGGCCTCGGAGGCCTCGGCCGTACGCCGGGCCCGCTCGCGGGGGACGACGACCACGCCGTCGTCGTCGGCGAGAATCACGTCACCGGGGCGGACGATCTCACCGCCGATGACCACGGGGACGTTGACGGAACCGCCGGTGGCCTTGACGGTGCCCTGTGCACTGACGGCGGCGGCCCAGGCGGGGAAGTCCATCGCGCGCAGTTCGGCGGTGTCGCGGATGCCCGCGTCGATGACCAGGCCTCGTACGCCCCGCCGCCTGAGCGCGGTGGCGAACAGCTCGCCGAACATGCCGTCGGTGGACGGCGAGGTGGTGGTGACGACGAGGATGTCACCCTCGCCGCACTGCTCGACGGCGGCGTGGATCATGAGGTTGTCGCCGGGCCAGGAGAGGACCGTGACGGCGGTGCCGACGATCCGGGTGTCCTGCTGGACGGGGCGGAGGCGGGTGCCGAGCAGGCCTGTGCGGCCCATCGCCTCGTGGACGGTGGCGACGCCGTACCGGCCGATCGCCTCGACGGCCTCGGCGTCCGCCTTCGGCGGGTTGGTGACGATCACGCCGCCCATCAGTCCAGCACCCCCGTGACCTGCGGGTAGGGGCGCATGTACGCCTCGGCCATGGTCCGGTGGGCGAGGCCCAGGTTGGGGCCCGCGTTGCGCTTGAGCTGGACGCCACGGCGTACGGCGAGGTCGGTGTAGTAGTCCCACAGGTGCCGCTGGGCGCCCAGGCACTCCATGGCCTTGCGCTTGGTCTCCCAGACCTCGGTGATGTCGAGGAGGACCTCGGGCTTGAAGCCGCACATCTCGGGCTGGTGCGGCTCGAAGAAGAACACGGGCGGGGCACCGATGATCTCGCCCTCGGAGGGGTAGCCGATGGCCTGCGCGAGCACCCGGGCGTCCAGGGCCATGCGGGCGGCGGCCGGGTGGTCCCCGTTGTAGGGGTCCTCCAGCGGGTGGGTGAGGACGACGTCCGGCTGGGCCGCGCGGTAGACGGCGACCAGCCGGTCGGTGAGTTCGGGGGTGCCGAGCAGCGGGTAGTCGCCGGCGTCGAAGAAGACGATCCCGGCGCCGAGGACGGCGGCGGCCTTCTCGGCCTCCGCCCGGCGGATCGCCTTGATCTCGTCGAGCTGCCGGCCCTCGCGCCAGGCCTTCGCGGACTCGCCGCGCTCACCGAAGGTCAGGCAGGCGACGGTGACCTTCTCGCCGCGCGAGGCCGCCAGGGCCATGGCGCCGCCGGCCCGCCACACGAAGTCCCCCGCGTGCGCGGTGATGACGAGTGTCGATCGTGGTGGGGCGGCGGCGGGTGCCGTGCCGTCGGTCATGTGTCGGCTCACTCCCTTTTGAGACTCGGTTCACCTTCGGGGCGCCGGAGCCCGTGTCGGGAGCCCGATCACGCTCGACCCTTCGGGCCTTTGCGCTCCCCCACTCTCGACTTCGCTCGGGCGGGAGGCGCCCCATCGACTCCCCGCACAGGCGCGCCCCTTCGGCTCACTCGCCGTGGTGGACGGACCGGACAGGCCGGAGCGTCGTGCGCGGCGCGGCTATTCACGCAGCGCGGTGATCACACTCGTGAGGTGGGCGCGGACGGCCTCCTCGGCCGCTCGCGGGTCCCTCGCCGTGATCGTCTCGATCATGGCCAGGTGTTCGCCCAGGGAGTGCTGGGGCCGTCCCGGCCGCAGCGCGAGCCGGAAACGGTGGCGCACCAGCTGGGCGTTGAGCCGTTCCAGCAGCTCCACCGCCACCTGCTGACCGGAGATCTCCCGGATGCGGGCGTGCAGTCGCTGGTTCAGCTCGGAGTACGTCACCGGCTCGCCGTCGGCCACGGCCTTGGTCATCGCCGTGCCGATGTCGGCCAGTTCGGCCAGCTCGTCGTCGGTGGCCACGGTGGCCGCCTTCGCCGCGCACAGCCCCTCCAGGGCCATGCGGCACTCGCTGATGGCGACCGCTTCCTCCACGCTCACCACCCGCACCCGCGAGCCCCGGTTACGGATCCGCTCGACCAGCCCTTCGGCCTCAAGATCGATCAGTGCCGCGCGGATGCTGGCCCGTGTCACACCGAACTGCTCGGCGAGTTCGTTCTCCACCAGCCGCTGGGCCGGTGCCATCTCGCCGTGCAGGATCGCCTGCCGCAGCTTCGCCAACGCAAGCTGTTTGGCCTGCTCTCCGGTGCCCGGACGGGCTTCCTCCTGCATTGCGCCCTCCCTGAGTGAGTGCCTTTCGAACGTAAATCCAGGCCAACAGAATTGTCAACAATTTTGTTCTCACTGAGTTCGCACTGTTCCCGGGTGACGCGCACCCGGCAGGATCACGGCTGAGGGGTGCTCCGGACCGTGGTGGACGCTCGGGGTGGACCGGCCGGGTCCGGGTGCGTCAGTGGCGCGGCACGCCTGCGTCACTGGCGGCGTACCCCTGCGTCACTGGCGGGGCACGCACATGCTCAGCGCGTTCGCCGCCACCACCGCGCCGATCGCCGCCCACTCCACCCGGCCGAGGCCCTGCCCGAGCATGATCCAGCCGGCCAGGGCGGCCAGGACGGGGTTGACGCTCATGAAGAGCCCGAAGACCTGGGCCGGCACGCGGCGCAGGGTGAACACGTCCGCGAGGTACGGCACGGCCGAGGCGAGGACCCCGGCGGCGATCGCGTAGCCGACGGCGCCGGCGGTGGGCGGCTGGCGGACGACCACGATGACGCCGACCGGCAGGAAGGCCAGGGCGGAGAGCCCGGCGGCGGCCGCGGAACCCTGCGCGCCGGGGATCCGGCGGCCGACCGTGCGGTTGAGGAGGATGTACGACGCCCAGCAGACGGCGGCGAGGAGACCGAGGCCCATGCCGAGGTAGTCGGCGGAGGGCCGCGGACGCATCAGGGTGATCACGCCGAGGGCGGCGATCAGCGCGCAGCACGCGTCCACCCGGCGGCGCGAGCCGGCCAGGGCGATGGCGAGCGGGCCGAGGAACTCCAGGGTCACCGCGAGCCCGAGACCGATGCGGTCGATGGCCGTGTACAGCGACAGGTTCATCGTCCCGAACACCAGCGCCAGCAGCACCACGGGCCGCCACTGCCGCGCGGTGAAGGACCGCAGCCGGGGCCGCCCGACGGCCACGAGGACGATCGCGGCGACGTACTGCCGGATCGCGACGACCCCGGCCGGCCCGAGCACCGGGAAGGCCAGCGAACCCAGCGCGGCCCCGACCTGGTTGGACACCCCGCAGCCCAGCATGGTGAGGACCCCGGCCAGGCGCTCCCCACCCGCCCCGGAAGCGGGGGCCTGAACCGTTGCCGAGGCCGGGGTGGGGGCGGGGGATGCGGGGACCGTACCGGAGGAGGCGGGGGCGGAGGCCGCGACGGTGTCCATGAGTCGATCGTGCGCCCGGACGACCGATGCCCAAAATGCATCCGTGTCCCGATCTATACGCTGGAGTCATGGATGGGACGCGGCAGCAGCGGGGCGACGACCCGGACCCGGCCGTCAGGGATGTGGAGCTGCGACATTTGCGCTGTCTCCTCGCGATCGTCGAGGAGGGCACCTTCACCGACGCGGCCATCGCGCTCGGCGTCTCCCAGGCGGCGGTGTCCCGCACCCTGGCCTCGCTCGAACGGACCCTGGGCGTACGGCTGTTGCGGCGGACCTCCCGCGAGGTGACGCCCACACCGACCGGCCTGCGGGTGGTGGCGCACGCGCGGCGGGTGCTCGGCGAGGTGGACGACCTGGTGCGGGACGCGACCTCGGGCCAGATGCGACTGCGGATCGGGTACGCCTGGTCGGTGTTCGGCCGGCACACGCTGACGTTCCAGCGCCGCTGGCGTGGCGCGCATCCGGCGACGGATCTGCAGTTCGTGCGGGCCAACTCGCCGACGGCCGGGCTGGCGGAGGGCTCCTGCGATCTCGCGGTGGTCCGGCGGGCGGTGGGCGACCGCCGGTTCGACTCGGCGATCGTCGGGCTGGAACGTCGGCTGTGCGCGATGGCGAGCGACGATCCGCTGGCCCGCCGCCGGTCGGTGCGGCTCGCCGACCTGAGCGGGCACACCCTGCTGGTCGACCGCCGGACCGGCACGACCACGACCGACCTGTGGCCGCCCGGCTCCCGTCCGGCGACCGAGACGTCGCGCGACGTCGACGAGTGGCTGACCACGATCGCGACGGGCCGCGCCATCGGGGTGACCCCGGAGTCCACCGCCAACCAGTACCGGCGGCCCGGTGTCGTCTACCGGCCGGTCCGCGACGCCGAGCCGATCGCCGTGCGGCTCGTCTGGTGGCGGGACGACCCGCATTCCGCCACCCCGACCGCCATCGAACTGCTGTCGGAGCTCTACCGCTCCGACTGAGCCCCCGCCCTCGGCGTCAGCCGCAGCACGGTGCCCTCGCCGTTGGCCGACAGGAGGAGGGTCCCGTCCGGGGCGGCCGCGAGGCCCGCGAAACGGCGGGCCATGCCGGGCATGATGTCCGCGAACAGGGCCGGTTCGGTGCGGGGGACGACACCCGGGGGCGGCCCGACCGGCAGGTCCTCCGCGTCGATCCGGCTCTCCCCCGTGGTGAGGGAGAGCGCGCGAAGCCTGCGCTGCCCGGTCTCCACCACGAACAGCTCCTCGCCCAGGACCGCCAGCCCCTGGGGGGCGCCGAGCCCGTCCGCGACGAGGGCCGTCCTGCCGTCCGCCTCGATGCGGAGCACCGTCCCGAGCCGTTCCTCGCTGACGTAGAGGCGGCCCTCCGCGTCGAAGGCCACGTCCGTGGGCCGGTCGAGGCCGTCGGCGAGCACGGTCACAGATCCGGTCCCGGATCCGGAGCCGGAATCGGAGTCGGAATCGGAGCCGGAGCCGGAGTCGTCCTCGTCCCCGATGGCCACGACCCGGCCCGCGCCCGTCTCGGCCACCACGAGCGAGCCGTCCGTTCCGACCGCGATGCCGATGGGCCGGTTCAGCCCCCGTGCCCGCTCCCGGACCGCCCCGCTCACGGTGTCGTACGTCTGCACCATGCCGAACTGCGAGGTGTAGTGCAGCAGTTGGCCGTCGGAGGTGATGCCGTGGGCGAACGGCATCAGGAGGTGGGTCCGCACACCTCCGGGCCCCGCCTCCAAAGACGCGCCGACCGGCTCGCCCTCGTCGGTGGCCGCCGGGCTCGCCAGCCGGTAGTGGTCGGCGGCGTAGACCGTACCGCCGAGGTCGATCGTCACGCCGTAGGGGCCGTCGAGGCCGCGGCGCACGATCTCGCGGATGCGGCCGTCGGGCAGCAGCTCGGTGACGCCGCCGCTGGCGAAGCTGGAGACGAACATGCGGTTCTCGGCGTCGAACGCCGCGTTGTCCAGGCCCTTCAGACCGCTGGTGACGAGCGTGCGGGTACCGCCGCCGTGCAGGTCGATGCGGGTGACGATGCCCTCGACGCCCCGGGAGACGACGTGCAGGACACCACCCTGGTCGAAGCGGACCGCGACCGGCTCGTGCACGTCCTCGGCGACCACCTCGGGCGTCCCGCCGTCCGGCGGGATGCGCCAGACCTGCCCGGTGATCATGTGCGGGTAGTAGATGTGGCCGTCCGGGCCGCGCTGCATCGCGTTGCCGAGGGCCAGGCCGGCGGTGAGCACCACCGGGTCGCCGCCGTCCGGGAACAGCTCCATCAGACGGCCGTCGGGCTTCATCTCGTTGATGAAGAGCCGGTCCCCGATACACGTGATGCCGTTGGGGTTGGTCACGTCGTCGGTGACGAGGCTGTACTCCCCCGCCGGGCTCCGCCGCCACACCCGGCCCGGCACCAGGTCGGTTATGTACATCGAGCCGTCGGCGCCGAAGGCGAGGTCGTCCGGCGACTGCACCGGGCTGTCCATCGGGACGACGACGTCGACGTCCCCGGACGCCGGGTCGACGGCGCTGATCTGCCCGGCGAGGAACTGCGCCACGTACAGCCGCCCGTCGGGGCCGAACGCGACCCCGTTCGAACCCCACAGCGGGTTGGGCGGGTTGAGGCGCCGTGCCTGCCAACGGGTGCTGCTGGTACGGAGTTCGCCGGTCTCGTCGTACCGGTTGGACCGGGCCGCCGTGCCCTCTTCCGAGGCGGTCGTCTCAGCGGTCATGTCCTCTCCCGCCCTTCTCACTCGGCGCCGACGAGCACGTCGTCCATGCCGCCGTCGGAGCGCCAGTGGCGGAGCAGTTCGTGGAAGGCGACCGGTCCGTCGCCGTACGACTCGCTGCGCTTCCTGGGCCGGCCCTCGTTGTTGTAGTAGCCGGGGGTGCACTCCGCCTGGAACCCGTGGAGGTCGGCGGCCTTCTCGCGGATCGTGGCGACCCAGGCGGCCTCTGCCTCGGCGGTCGGCTCGACGTACCGGGCGCGGCGCCTGCGGGCCTCGGCGACGACCTCGCCGACGTGGAGCGACTGCTGGTCGAGGATGTGGACGTAGTTGACGGCGCTGGCGTTCTGCATGGGGCCGAGCTGGAAGAGGTTGGGGAATCCGTGGCTGTAGAAGCCGTGGAGGGTCTTCGGGCCGGCCGTCATCCAGGTCTCCAGCAGACCGACGCCGTCCCGGCCGTACGCCGGGAGCCGCCCGGAGAGCAGCCCCGAGACACCGACCTCGAAGCCGGTGGCGAAGATGACGCAGTCCACCTCGTACTCGATCCCGCCGACCACGACGGCCTTGTCGGTGATCCGCTCGACGCCGTGGGTGTCGGCCGTGTCCACGAGGGTGACGTTGGGCCGGTTGAAGGTCTGCAGGTAGTGGTCGCTGAAGGTGGGCCGCTTGCACATGTAGCGGTACCAGGGCTTCAGCTTGTCGGCGGTCTCCGGGTCCTCGACGATCGTCGCCACGCGGTCGCGCAGCTCGTTCATCTTCTGGAAGTCGGCGATTTCGTATGCCCGTTCGCGCTCGGCGGCCGGTACGTCCGCGTAGGCGTCGGTCGGGATGAGCTTCTCCTGGAGGCGGGCGCTGCTGGTCCAGCCGTCGTTCACCAGGTCCGTGCCGGCCCGGACGCCGGTGACGGTCTTGAGGAAGTTGTCCATACGCTGCCGCTGCCAGCCGGGGGTGAGCGTCTTCGCCCACTCCGGGTCGGTGGGCCCGTTGCCGCGTACGTCGACCGTCGAAGGGGTGCGCTGGAAGACGTACACGTGCGCCGCGTCGGCCCCGAGGTGAGGGACGACCTGGATGGCGGTGGCGCCGGTGCCGATGACGGCCACCCGCTTGTCGGCGAGCCCGGTGAGGCCGCCGTTCGCGTCGCCGCCGGTGTAGTCGTAGTCCCAGCGGCTGGTGTGGAAGGTGTGGCCCTTGAAGGTCTCGATGCCGGGGATGCCGGGGAGTTTGGGCTGGCTGAGCGTGCCGCTGGAGACGACGACATAGCGGGCGCGGATGCTGTCGCCGCGGTCGGTGGAGACGGTCCACTCCAACTCGGTCTCGTCCCAGCGCAGTTCGGTGGCGACGGTCCGGAAGGCCGCGTCCCGGTAGAGGTCGAAGTGGCGGCCGATGGCCCGGGTGTGCTGCCGGATCTCCTCGCCCGGCGCGTACTTCCACTTCGGGACGTAGCCCAGCTCTTCGAGCAGCGGCAGATAGATGTACGACTCGATGTCGCAGTGGATGCCGGGATAGCGGTTCCAGTACCAGGTGCCGCCGAAGTCGCCGCCCTTCTCGATCACCCGGATCGACTCGACGCCCGCCTGCCGCAGCCGGGCCGCGGCCAGCAGGCCGCCGAAGCCGCCACCGACGACGACCGCCTCGACCCGGTCGTGCAGCGGTTCGCGGGTGAACTCCTGGTCGGCGTAGGGGTCGTCGTCGTAGGAGACGAACTCACCGGCGATGCGCTGGTACTGCGCGCCGCCGTCCGGCCGGATCCGGCGTTCACGCTCGGCCCGGTACCGGGCGCGGAGCGCTTCGGGATCGAAGCCCAGCTCCTGCGGGTCGGGGGACATGGGGCCGGGCGGAGTGTGGGGGGTGGACATCGGTGTCCTCTCTGCGGTCCTGATACGTCTGTTGTGGAGATGTGCAGTTGTGGTTGGTGCGGAGTTGTGGGTGGCGCGGAGTTGCAGGTGGTGCGGTGGTGCGCTGCAGTGCCGCGCCGTGGTGTCAGGCCGAACCGCCACGCCCATGCCGCCGGTGGGTGGCGGTGGCGGTGGCCATGTCACGCGACCGGTCGGGTCGCTGTTCCATCATGGTCGGCCGACTCCCGCACAGTCGCTGTGTCGTCGGATATCGCCTCGTGCCACAGCGCACCCGACGCGATGGCCTGCCGCCACTGCCGGATCGCCTTGGGCGGCATACCGACCGCGAGGGCGCCGGTGATCCGGTCGCCGGTGCGGTAGACAGCCACGAACCGGCGTTCGGCCAGGTCCCCGTCGACGACGGCGACCTCGTCGTGGCCGCGCAGATGGCCGTAGGCCTGAACCTTCATGTCGTACTGGTCGGACCAGAAGTACGGCACCGGCGCGAACGGCTTGCGCGCCTCGCGCCCGAGCAGGTTGCGGGCGACCGCCATGCCCTGCTCGCCGGCGTTCGTACGGTGCTCGACGCGCATCGAGGTGCCGAACAGCGGGTTGTACCAGCGGGCGACATCACCGGCCGCGTATACTCCCCCAGCCTCCGGCCGGGGGGACCCCCAGGCAGCCTCGCAGTACTCGTCGCACAGCACGCCGTCGCCGACAGCAAGGCCGCTGTCCGCCAGCCACTCGGTGTTGGGCAGCGAACCGACGGCGACCAGCACCTCGTCGGCCTCGACCGTCCCGCCGTCCGCGAGCCGCACCCCGCCCGCGGTGACTTCGGTGACGGTGACGCCGGTACGCAGGTCCACCCCGTGTTCGAGATGGGCCCGGGACAGCACCGCGCCGACCTGCCCGCCGACCGCGTGCGCCAGCGGCACCGGCGCCGGTTCGAGAAGAGTGACCTTCGCACCGAGCCGCCAGGCGACGGCCGCGGCCTCCGCGCCGAGGAACCCGGCTCCGACCACGACCAGCCGCGTCCCCGGTGTCAGCCGCTCCCGCAGTGACAGGGCGTCGCCCAGCGTACGCAGCACATGCGCGCCCTCACCGGGCAGCCGCCGCGGCCGTACGCCGGTGGCGATGACCAGCCCGTCGTACGGCACCGAATCGCCGTCGGCGAGCCGCACCTGACGTTCTCTCAGGTCGAGACCGGTCGCGGCGACCCCGAGACGCAGGTCCAGGTCGAGCCCGTCGAGGTGGGCCGGGGTGCGCAGGGTCAGCCGGTCGGTGTCCCACTCCGCCGCGAGGAGCTGCTTGGACAGCGGGGGCCGGTCGTACGGGGCGTGGGGTTCGTCGCCGACGAGGGTGAGCGTGCCGTCGTAGCCCTCGCGGCGCAGCGTCTCGGCCGCCGCGAGTCCGGCGGCCGAGGCGCCCACGACGAGGATCCGCCTCACTGGTCCACCAGTCGGATCGCGGCGGCGGGGCAGACCGCGATGGCCTCCCGTACGCCGTCCATGAGGTCGTCGGCGGGGTGCTCCTCCAGCAGGATCGCGACGCCGTCGTCGTCCCGCTGGTCGAACACCTCGGGAGAGGCCATCACACACTGGCCGGAGGCCACACACTTGGGCTCGTCGAGTTCCACACGCATGGGTTGCTCCTCAGTTCTCGGTACTTGTGGGGGTGTCACCAGGTCACGGGCAGGCACTTCACGCCGTACGCGGTCCCGGTGTGGTTGAACGCCAACTGTTCGACCGGGGCGGCGGGGCTCAGGGTGGGGATGCGCTTGTAGAGCGTGCCGTAGACGACCTGGAGCTCCAGACGGG
The DNA here is from genome assembly GCF_041435215.1 of Streptomyces sp. NBC_01314. NCBI lineage: Bacteria > Bacillati > Actinomycetota > Actinomycetes > Kitasatosporales > Streptomycetaceae > Streptomyces > Streptomyces sp. NBC_01314. Next base: position 1,818,615 of record NZ_CP108394.1, read on the forward strand.
CCAGGTTCTGGCCCAGGCACTGGTGGGGGCCGTATCCGAACGCGTTGTGCTGGCGGGCGGGGCGGCTCAGGTCCAGTCGCTCGGCCTCGGGGAATGCGTTCGGGTCCCAGTTGGCGGTCTGGAGGTCGAAGAGGATGCCGTCGCCCTTGCGGATGACCTGGCCGCCGATCTCGATGTCGTCCTTGGCCACGCGGCGCAGGCCCGTCTGGACGATGGAGAGGTAGCGCAGCAGTTCGTCGACGGCGCCGTTGATGACCTTCGGGTCGTCGGTCTCGCGCAACACCGCGAGCTGGTCGGGGTGCTCGAACAGGGCGAGGGTCCCGAGGCTGATCATCGTGGCGGTGGTCTCGTGCCCGGCGATCAGCATGGCGACGCCCATGTTGACGGCCTCTTCGTGCGCCATCTCGCCGCTCTTGACCCGGCCGGCCATCTCCGACAGCACGTCGTCGGCCGGCTCGGCGAGCTTCTCCCGGAACAGCGTGTCCAGGTACTGGCCCAGAGCACGGCCGGCCAGGCCCGCCTCCTCCGGCGAGAGGGAGCTGTCGAGGACACGGTTGCTGTTCTCCTGGAAGAACTCGTGGTCCCTGTACGGCACTCCGAGCAGCTCGGCGATGACCAGCGACGGAACGGGCAGGGCCAGAGCGGTCAGCAGGTCGGCCGGGTTGGGGCCGGCCAGCATGGCGTCGATCAGGTCGTCGACGATCTTCTGCACGGCCGGGCGCATCGCCTCGATCCGCTTCACCAGGAACGGCGCGTTGACCGAGCGGCGCAGCCGGGTGTGCTCGGGCGCGTCCGTGTTGGTGATGAGCTTCGGGGTGTGCGGGGCGATGGCCGCCCGGTGGGCGTTGACATGGGGGAAGTCCGGCTCGTGGTCGTCGTTGCTGACGCGCGGGTCCGTGAGCAGGGTCCGCTGGTCGGCGTGGCGGGTGATCAGCCACGGGGTGCTGCCGTTCCAGATCCGCACCTTGGTGATCGGCTGGTCACCGCCGCGCAGCTCCGCCGCGGCGGGCGGCGGTGCGAGCGGGCAGCCCGTCGCCCTGGGCATCGGGTACTCGGGGCACTGTCCGCTCGTGCCGGACGCGGCGTCGGTCAGTGTGTCGGCCATGGTCTCTCCTCGGTGGTGGGGGCTCCGGGGGGAGCGCCGGGGGATGCTTCGAGGGCCTCGATGAGCACATGCAAACAGATCGGTCTGACGGCTGCCGGTCAGTCACCTGACAGAAAGCTGACGTGACCCGGATCACAGTCCGGGGCGTGATGGCCAGTCGCGTGGGGCGAAGATTCGGCCACAACCAGCTTCCACCGGGCATGAGTTGCTGTCCATGGAATGTCCGGGGCCAGGGCTGCGGAGACGGAGACGGGTGGCGCCAGAGCAGTCTGGCGCCACCCTTCCGGCAGCCTCACGGGGGCCACGCGCTCCGATGCGTTCCGGACATATTTGCTTCTCGGAGTGCCCACGGAAACTACGCTCAGTATTCCTGGTCACCGGATCTGCCGAGCCAGTAGCCGAAGCCCCGGCGGGTGTGGATCAACGGGGGGACCTCGCGGTCCACCTTGCGGCGGAGGCGGGAGACCAACTGCTCGATGGCGTTGTCGCCGTGGAAGTCGCCCCACACGTAGCGGCCGATCTGCTCCTTCGACAGCACCTTGTGGGCGTTGACCAAGAGGTAGCGCAGCAGCCGGTACTCCGCCGGGGTGAGGTTCAACGCCCGGCCCGCGCGCAGGGCCTGACAGGCGGGGTCGTCCAGGACCAGGTCGCCGTACGACAGTTCGCTGTCCCGCCGGACGGGATTTCGGCCGCGCAGCAGGACCTGGGCGCGGGCCAGGACCTCGGCGATGCGGAAGGGCTTGGTGACGTAGTCCTGCTCTCCGAGGCCGACTTCCGGGACAAGCTTGCCGAGGGAGTCGTACTGCGTCAGGAACAGCACGGGTGGGCGGTGGGCCACGGGGCGGCGCTCCCTCCCCAGGTCCTCCAGGTCCGGCAGTGCCAGGTCGAGCACGACCAGGTCGAAGCGCTGCTCGGTGAGGCGTGCCACCGCGTCCGTTCCCGACTCCGTCGTGTGAATGCGGTATCCCGCCAACTCCAGCGTGGTGGAGAGTAATTCGGCGGTGTCCGGATCGTGCACCACGACCAGGACGTGCTGGCCCGCACCCCGGGGGAGCGACGGTTTTTCGCTGGCACTGCCGTACATGGTCAAGGCCATTCGCGTAGGGCTCTTTTCGTTGTGGCGGATGCGGATGCGGATGCGTGTGGCGTGTGGTTGTTCTCGCGGTTCCCCGCGCCCCTGTTGGGGCGCGCGTGGCCCGGGGTGTGGGTCGGGACCATGCCGGTGCGGAGAGCCCGTCGGTTTGGTGGCCTATTGCTCGGGGGTGGGCGGGGAACCGTCCTCCGGGCCGCCGTGCGCGACGGGCCGCCACGCACCGGCATGGCCCCTTCCGCCCCGGGGCGGCTTCTCGCCGTCGTGGCGGGTTCGGGTTCTCCGGGTCCGCCGCGATTCGCACTCCGCGCCCCTCGCCTCCCACTCGCGCCTCCGCACTCCTCGTCCCCCGGTTCGCTCCATGAGCACCTGCTCGACGGCGACCTCCTCCTTGCGCCCCGCCCCCACCCGTTCCGCGCCCCTCCCAACGGGACGGCCGAAGCCGGGACTTGCCCCTTCGGCCCTGCCTCGCCCTCAGCCGGCGGCATCCGGGGGGCGCTCGCCACGGCCCTGTTTCTCGTCCAGGGCGTGGGTGCGGAACACCTCGGCCATCCGCTGGAAGAGCGTGGCGAGTTGGCGGATGTGGTCGGGGGGCCAGTCGGCGAGGGCCAGACGCATGCCGACCGCGCCGGCTTCGCGGATGCGGTCGATGGCCTGTTGGCCGCCGGGGGTGAGGCGGACGCGCAGGGCGCGGCGGTTGCCGGGATCGGCGACGCGGGTGACGTAGCCGGACTTCTCCAACTGCTGTACCTGGCGGGTGACATGGGAGGCCTCGACATCGAGTCGGCCCGCCAGCTCCCCCGGGCGCAACGGCTCGGAGTCGGCGACCTGTCGGAGCAGTGCCACGGCAGCCCGGTCCAGCGGTACTCCGGCGAGGGCCATCAGCCGCTCGTGCCGGCGGACACTGGTACTCAGATAGGTGATCCGTGCCAGAGCCCGTTCGATCTCGATCACTTCCGGGGAAGTGGGACCGGCCGTCGGCGGCGATGGGGACATGGACATCACCCTACTCTCCTCGTTGCCTAACTCAAGCAATTCAATCGCCTCGATTGCTTGACTCAAGTAAGTCATATACGCTTGCCTAACTCAAGCAAGACGAGCCGGGCAGCCGATCACCTCCCCCGGCCGAACGAACACCGCACCGCCCGCCCCCGCCCCCGCACGGGACCAACCCAGACGGAAGACAGGCCGCGCCGATGAGGTGAGCGCGGCATGGCCGACGCGGTCCTGCACTCCCTCGGGGCGCACCCATGAGCCACCGGACCACTGATCGTGGGCCGGTCCTGGCGGACATCCTCCGCCCGGCGACCGGCCCACCCGACGAAAGAGGAACAGTTCATGAGCAGTAACGGTCTCGACGGCCGCAGTGTCGTCGTCACGGGTGCCGGTTCCGGCATCGGCCGGGCCGCGGCCCTGAAGTTCGCCGCGGCGGGCGCGAAGGTCCTGGTCGCCGACCTCGACCAGGAGACCGCCGAGGAGACCATCAAGGCGATCGAGACGGCCGGCGGCACCGCTGTCGCGGTCGTCGGCGACCTCAGCGACCAGGCGGTCGTGGACGAGGTCGTCACGCGTGCCGTGGAGGCCTTCGGCGGCCTGGACGCCCTGGTGAACAACGCAGGGATCATGGACCGGATGTCGGCCCTCGCGGACGTCGCCGACGCCGAGTGGGAGCGGGTCATCCGGGTCAACCTGACCGCGCCGTTCCTGCTCACCCGGGCCGCCCTGCCGCACATGCTGAAGGCGGAGCGCGGCGCGATCGTCTTCACCGCCTCCGAGGCCGGACTGCGCGGCAGCGCGGCCGGTGCCGCCTACACCGCGTCGAAGCACGGTGTCGTCGGCCTGGTGAAGAGCCTGTCGGTGATGTACCGCAAGCAGGGCATCCGGGCCAACGCGATAGCCCCCGGGCCCACGATGACCAACATCCAGGTCGACGCCGACCAGCAGGCCCACGGGCCCGCGGTCATCGGCGGGCTGATCCGCGCCAACATCGGCCGGCTCGGCACGGCCGAGGAGCAGGCCGACGCGATCCTCTTCCTCGCCTCCGACGCCGCCGCCTTCGTCAACGGCGTGGTCCTGCCGGTGGACGACGCCTGGGCCGCCGTCTGACGGCCCAGGCCGACGACTGACCCCGGTCGGGTCATGGTTCCCGGAATCCGTCCGGGGCCGGGCCCGACCGGCAACACCTCTCTCCGCATGCCCACCCCTCCCCCAGTTCTTCCAGGTTCTTCCAGAAAGCGAGTCTCCCCATGGCGACGATGAAGTCCGTCCGGACCGCTGGTGTCGGCAAGGTCGAGGTCGTGGACGTCGAGCGCCCCGTGCCCGGTCCCAAGGACGTGCTCGTCCGCGTCCGCGCCTGCGGCATCTGCGGCACCGACGTCACCTTCCTGCACATGGGAGGCATGCCCGCCCGTGGTCACCAGGGCGGTGAGATGGTGCCGGTGCCGCTCGGCCACGAGCCGGCCGGTGAGGTCGTCGAGGTCGGCGCCGAGGTCACCGGACTCGCCGTCGGGGACCGGGTGGTCGTCAACCCACAGGACGCGCCGACCGGCATCATCGGCTGCGGTGGCAGGTACGGCGGGATGAGTGAGTACCTGCTGATCGAGAACGCCGAGGTCGGCAAGGGCGTGGCCGTCTTCCCCGACACCGTGCCCTTCGACATCGCCTCCCTCAACGAGCCCATGGCCGTGGCCCGGCACTGCGTCAACCGTTCCGAGGCGGGGCCGGACGACAAGGTCGTCGTCTTCGGTGCGGGGCCCATCGGTCTCGGCGCGGCGATCTGGCTGAAGCTGCGCGGTGTACGGCACGTGGTCGTCGCCGACGTCATCCCCTCCCGGCTGGAGAAGGCACTGGCCGTGGGCGCGGACGCCGTCATCGACTCCGCCCGGGAGGATGTCGCCGCACGGCTGACCGAGTTGCACGGCCAGGCCGCCAACGCGCTCGGCCAGCCCCGGCCCGGCACGGACATCTTCATCGACGCGGCAGGTGTTCCTGCCGTGTTCAACACCGTGGTGGGCTCGGCCAAGTGGGGCGCGAAGCTCGTCATGGTCGCCGTGCAGAAGAAGGGCTCGGAGATCGACCTCGGCGGCATGCTCCGCAGCGAGTTGACCCTGATCGCCTCCCAGGGCTACCCCACCGAGATCTTCGAGGTCACCCCCGAGATCGTCGAGCACCACGAGCGCTTCGCCAAGCTCATCAGTCACCGGGTGCCCGCCGCCGAGGTGGACCGGGCCTTCGAGCTGGCGCTGACGCCGGGGGCGGCGGAGAAGGTGGTCGTGACCTTCGACGGGCAGGACGGCACGGTCTGACGCGCGCGGGGCCCGCCCGCCGGTTGTCGCCGGTGGCGGGCTCCTCGCCGTGCCGCCGTGCGTGGCCGGGCTACTTGTTGTTCAGGTAGGCCAGCACGGCCTGCACCCTGCGGTGGCCGCTGTCGCTGGTCGCCAGGCCGAGCTTCAGGAAGACGTTGCCGATGTACTTGCCCGTAGTGGCCGATCCGCTGCGGCGACCGGTGGCACGACCCCGTTCCGCGCCTGCCCCCGCCCCTCGTGCCGCGGCCGGGTCGACCGGCCGGCCACCACCGCCATGCCGCCCCCACTCCCTACCCCTCGGGCGCCCCGCTCCTGCCCAACGGCAGGCGCACCGTGAACGTCGTCGTGCCAGGTTCGCCGGTCAGGATGATGGTGCCGCCGTGGGCACGGACCAGGGAGCGGGCGACGGCGAGGCCCAGGCCGCTGCCGCCCCGGTCGCGGCTGCGGGCCTTGTCGACACGGTAGAAACGGTCGAAGACACGCTCCTGGTCGTCGGCCGGGATGCCGGGGCCGGAGTCGGTGATCCGCACCTCGGCGGTGTCGGACTCGAAGGACACCTCCAGATGGACCTTCGTGCCGCGCGGGGTGTGCACGGCGGCGTTCGTGAGGAGGTTGTCGAGGACCTGGCGCAGGCGCAGGGGGTCCAGGCGCAGCGGTACGGGGGCGGAGCCGGTCGACACGGTCAGCGGGTGGCCGGGGTGGCCCGCGCGGAAGGCGTCCGCCGCCTGGAGCGCCAGCTGCACCAGGTCGGCCTCCTCCAGCCGCAGCGGGGTCTCCACGTCGGCGGCGTCGAGGCGGGCGAGCATCAGCAGGTCGTCCAGCAGGTAGCCCATGCGGGCGGCCTCGGCGCGCAGCCGGGCCAGGTGCTTGTCGCGTTCCTCGGGACTGTGGGCGGCGGCGTACTGGAAGAGGTCGGCGTAGCCGCGTACGGACATCAGGGGCGTGCGCAGTTCGTGCGAGGCGTCGGCGACGAAGCGGCGCAGCCGCTGTTCGGCCTCGGTGCGGACGGCGAGCGCGTCGTCGATGTGCTCCAGCATGGTGTTGAAGGCGGTGCGCAGCTCCTCGACCTCGAAGCCGCCGTCGCGGTTGTCGTGGCGGACCGGCAGCCGCGCCGAGTCCGTCAGGTCGTGCGAGGTGATGCCGCGGGCGGTGTGCGCCATGTCGCTCAGCGGTTTCAGACCGCGCCGCAGCATGGCCCGGCCGAACACCACGAGCGCCATCAGGGCGAGGGCGAAGGTGACGACCTGGACCGTGATCAGCCGGGTCACGGTGTCGTCGATGTCGTCCATGGGCGCGGCGCTGACGAGGACCACTCCGGGCTCGACCTCGCAGGCCCGCAGCCGGTACTGGCCCTGGCCCCTGAGGTGCTCGGTGCGGGTGACCTCGGTGCCCTCGACGGTCAGCGCCTTGGCCACGAGGGTGAAGTCGTCGATGTCCTTGGGGACGTCGGCGGGGTCCTCGGGCTTGCGGAGCACCGGGGTGCCGCCCGAGGTGTCGTAGACCGCGTAGTACCAGCGGTAGTACTTCTTGCCCTGGAGCGTGCCGTAGTCCGCGATGCTCTTGGACTGGGCGATCTGGGCCATTTTCAGCTGCTCGTTGAGCTGCGCGGAGAGGTAGTCGCGCATGTACATGGTCAGGGCGTTGCCGACGACGGCGAAGACGACGAGCGCCAGGGCGCCGAGGCCGAGGGCCAGCCGGGTGCCGAGGCGCATACCGCGGTAGCTCTGTCTGAGGCGGGCGATCACTCGGTGGCCTGTCGCAGCACGTAGCCGAATCCCCGGACGGTGTGGATGAGGGGTTCACCGGTGTCTTCGAGCTTGCGGCGCAGCCGGCTGACGACCAGCTCGACGACGTTGGAGCGGCCCCCGAAGCCGTACTCCCAGACGTGGTCGAGGATCTGCGCCTTGGTGAGGACGGTCGGGGACTTGCGCATGAGATAGCGCAGGACCTCGTACTCGGTGGGGGTGAGGGTGAGGAGTCTGTCGCCGCGGCGGACCTCGCGGGTGTCCTCGTCCATCGTCAGGTCCGCGACCTGGAGCACGGACCGCTGGAAGGCGGGCCCGGCGCTGCGGCGCAGCACGGTGCGCAGCCGGGCCATCAACTCCTCCACGGCGAAGGGCTTGACCAGGTAGTCGTCGCCGCCGCGGGTGAGGCCGGCGACCCGGTCGGCGACGCCGTCACGGGCGGTCAGGAACACCACGGGCACCATCGTGCCGGACTGGCGCAGCCGGTCGAGCACGCCGAAGCCGTCCACGCCCGGCAGCATCAGGTCCAGGACCACGATGTCGGGATGGAACGCGGCCGCCTGCCTGAGCGCCTCCTCACCGGAGTGCGCCGTCACCGCGTCCCAGCCCTCGTAGCGGGCGACGGTCGCCACCAGGTCAGCGATCGGCGGGTCGTCGTCCACTACGAGAAGTCGCACTTTTTCCACGTCCTCATAGTGCGCTACCGATCGCATCGCGCCATAGCCGCTCACGGGTTGGCAGCAGATCGATAAAAACTTGAAAGTTGTCCGACAGGAAAACGACAGCACTCAACGGCGAAGCTCGTATCCCCCACCCGATCAAGGAGCTCTCCCCGTGACCACACTCCAACAACCCCCCGCGGCGGTCAGCCGCTCGGGAGCGCGCCCCAAAGTGGTCGCCCGCACCGGTCTGTACACGGTGCTGGCGGCGAACGTGGCGGTGGTGACCTTCTTCTTCGTGCAGGCCGGCTTCGCCTCGAACGCCCTCATCGTGCTGGGCCGCCTGACCGGCCTGTTCGGCGCGCTCCTGATGGCCGTTCAGCTGTTGCTGGTGGCCCGACTGCCGTGGTTCGACCGGCGGATCGGCATGGACCGGCTGACCTCCTGGCACCGCTGGACCGGGTTCTCGGTGCTGTGGCTGCTGGTCGCGCACGTCGTGTTCATCAGCTTCGGCTACGCCCAGTCCTCGGACATGGACCCGCTCAGCCAGCTGGTCGACCTCGCCGAGACCGTCGAGGGCGTGCTGCGCGCGATCGTCGCGCTCGGCATCATCATCGCGATCGGTGTCGTCTCGGCCCGTTTCGCCCGGCGCAGGCTGGCCTACGAGACCTGGCACTTCATCCACCTGTACACCTACGTCGCGGTGGTGCTGGCCTTCACGCACCAGGTCGCGGCGGGTACGTCGTTCGCCTCGTCCGAGACCGCGACGGCGTACTGGTACGTGCTGTGGGGAGTGGCCCTGGGTTCGGTGTTCGTGGGCCGGCTGGTGCTGCCGCTGTGGCGCAACTGGCGCCACCAGCTCCGCGTCACGGCGGTCGTCCCCGAGGCCGACAACGTCGTCTCGATCTACATGAGCGGTCGTGACCTGGACCGGATGCCCGCGCGGGCCGGCCAGTTCTTCCTGTGGCGCTTCCTGACCCGGGACCGCTGGTGGCAGGCCAACCCGTTCTCGCTGTCGGCCGCGCCCGACGGCACGCAGCTGCGGCTGACCGCGAAGGCGGCCGGCGCGGGCTCCGCCGCCCTGCGGCACGTGAAGGTCGGCACCCGCGTCTTCGCCGAGGGCCCGTACGGCGCCTTCACCGCGATGCACCGCACCCGGCCGGAGTCCGTGCTCATCGCCGGTGGCGTCGGTGTCACCCCCATCCGGGCCCTGCTGGAGGAGATCGAGGGGCACGCCGTGGTCATCTACCGGGTGGCCGCGCAGCAGGACGCCGTCCTCTACAACGAGCTCCAGCAGCTCGCCTTCGACAAGGGCGCCGAGCTGCACCTGGTCTCCGGCCCCGCCAACCCCGACCTGCTGGCGCCGCGCGAGTTGCGGCGCATGGTGCCGGACATCACCGACCGGGATGTGTTCCTGTGCGGGCCGCCGCCGATGATGAACGCGGTCCTGGGCAGCCTGCGCGAGCTGGACGTGCCCAAGCCGCAGATCCACTTCGAACGCTTCAGCCTGGCCGGCTGAGGGACACCGGGACACGAGGAAAGCACTGTGAAACGAGTCATACCCGCCCTGGTCCTGAGCGCCGCCGCGCTGGTCCCCGTCTGGCGATACGCCCCTTCCACCGACACGACGTCCACGACGACGACCGCCGAGTCGACGCCGTCGGCCTCCGCGTCCGGCGCGGCGGGCTCCAACGTCGTCACGGGCACGACGGTCGACACCGAGAAAGGCCCCGTCCAGGTCCAGGCGACCTTCCGGGGCGAGAAGATCACCGCCGTCAAGATGCTCCAGCAGCCGGACCATCCGCAGACCGAGGCGGCCGTCCCGGTGCTGATCGAGGAGACCCTCGAAGCGCAGAGCGCCGACATCGACACGGTCTCGGGCGCCACCCTCACCAGCGACGGCTACCGGGAGTCCCTCCAGGCCACGATCGACGAGAACGACAAGTCGGCCTCCTCCTCTGCCGCAGAGTCCGCCGAGTCCGCCGCGGGGAACGCGGAGAACGCGGAGAACGCGGAGAACTCGGAAACGTCGCAGGAGAGCGCGAGCCGGACCGTGGCGGGCTCGACGGTCGGCACCTCCAAGGGTGACGTCCAGGTCCAGGTGACCTTCGAGGGCGACAAGATCACCGTCGTGGAGATGCTGAAGCAGCCGAACCACCCGCAGACCGAGGCGGCCGTCCCGGTACTCATCAAGGAGACCCTGGCGGCGCAGAGCGCCGACATCGACACGGTCTCCGGCGCCACCATCACCAGCGACGGCTACCGGGAGTCCCTCCAGGCCGCGATCGACGCGAAGGCCTGATCCGGTGCGCCGCGTCGAACACATCATGGGCTTCCCGATCTCGCTGCTCGTCGAGGACGGCGGGAACGGCGTCGGGAACGACGGCGGGAACGACGGCGGGAACGGGGCGCTGACCGCCGAGGCCACGGAGCCGGCGTTCGACTGGCTGCGCCAGGTCGACGCCCGGTTCAGCCCGTTCCGCGCCGACAGCGAGGTATCGCGGCTGGACCGGGGTGAGCTGGCACCGGACGAGGTCAGCCCGGACCTGGCCGAGGTGCTGGCCCTCTGCGAGGAGTACCGGGTGGCGACGGGAGGCGCGTTCGACGTACGGCTGCCGGGGCGTGGGCTCGATCCCTGCGCGATGGTGAAGGGGTGGGCCGTGCAGCGGGCCGCCCAGCTGCTGACGGACCTCGGCGCGCCGAAACTGTGCCTCAACGCGGGTGGTGACGTGGCCGCGACCGGTGGTCCGTGGCGGGTGGGCGTACGGCACCCCGAGCGGGCCGACCGCCTGTGCACGGTCCTGTCCCTCACGGACGGGGCGGTCGCCACCTCCGCCCGCTACGAGCGCGGCGACCACATCCTCGACGGCCGCACGGGCCGCCCCGCGACGGGCCTGCTGAGCCTCACGGTCGTGGCCCCTTCCCTCACCGAGGCCGACGCGACGGCCACGGCGGCCTTCGCGATGGGCACGGAGGGCATCGAGTGGGCCGCGTCCCGGGAGGGCTGCGAGATCTTCGCGGTCGACGCGGACCAGCGGGTCTTCCGGACGCGGGGGTTGCCGGTGGCGGTGTGAGAGGCGCCCGGTGACTCGGGGGTGCGGGGTGGTTCGACGGCTGCGCGTGGGTACGTGGCTGATCGCGCAGTTCCCCGCGCCCCTCAAGAGGGCTTCGCCCCTCCGAGGCCCCCTGCCCGGGAAGGCCGGCGCGCCCCCGCCCAGGAAGCCCGCACGCCCACACGCCTTGGGGAGCCCACACGCCCGCTCAGCCCACACGCCCACGCAGCTCCTCCGCCCACACGGCTGCGGGCCATCGTGCCGCTGGGGCGATGGAGCAATGGGGCGATCGGGGCGCCTCCCGCTCGGGCGAAGCCGACAGTGGGGGGAGGGTAGGGGGAAGGTGAGCGCGGCGGCCCCCTGTCAGCGTCGGTACGCGCCCCCGTCCCCCGCCCGGCCGAGGCCACCGGGTGCCCGCGCACCCCGCCCCGCCGCACCCACGCCCCCGAAATCCCGTTGCGGACCCCACCCCCGTCCCCCGACAGTGGCCCCATGACGACGACGCACACCACCCCGCTGCCGCCCGGCCTGACCGTGCGCCCGGCGACGCTCGACGACGCGGAGGCGGTGTGCGCGCTGCTCAACGAGATCGACGTGCTGGAGGTCGGCCGCGCCGAGACCGAGCTGGGCGAGGTGCAGGCCGATCTGAGGCATCCGGATGCGGACCTGGAGCGTGACTCCTGGCTGCTGTTCGACGGGGACCGGCTGCTGGCGTACGGGCTGCAGTGGGACGAGTCCGGCGGCGAGCGCATCGACATGGACCACTACACGCTGCCGGACCAACCGCTCGGCGCCCTGCACCTGTTCGACCTGATGGAGGCCCGGGCGACGGAGCGCGCGGCGGCCAACGGGGCGGACCGGGCCGTGGTGCACATGCACCTCAACATCGCGCCCACGATGGACCTGGACGCTTTGCGCGGGCGCGGCTGGCGCACGGTCCGCCGTTACAACGTCATGGCCCGCCCCCTGTCCCCCGCCGAGCCGCTGCCGACGCCCCCGCCCGGTGTCACCCTGCGCACCTGTACCGCCGAGCCGGACCGCAGGCGGGCCCACGCCCTGCTGCAGACGGCCTTCGCCGACCACTTCGACTTCCAGCCGCGCACGTACGAGCAGTGGCTGGACGACATCGACGCCGAGCGGGTCGACTGGTCGCTGATCTGGATCGCGCACGTCGACGGTCTCGGTGACGTCGCGGCCCTGCAGTCGCGCAACAACCGTTCCTCCATGGCCTGGATCACCGCCCTCGGCGTCCTGCGCGAGGCCCGCGGCCGCGGCCTCGGCAGCCTGCTGCTCGGCCACACCTTCGGTCACTACGCGGCACTGGGCCGCGACCGCATCGGCCTCGGCGTCGACACGGACAACAGCACCGGCGCCCTCGCCCTCTACGAACGGCACGGCATGAAGCTGGACTTCGCGGTCGACACCTGGGAACTGATACGCCCCGTCAAGTAGACACAGCGCGCAAAGGCCCCGTTCTCCACGGAGAACGGGGCCTTTGCGTTCGACCTGCCGGACATTGTTCGAAAGCTCTTGACGCCTCACCACACGCCGATTGACACTCTCGCAACACGACGTCACACGGTCGAAACAGCGGGAAGCCCGGGGCGAGGGCTCCCGCCCCTTCTCGACCCCCTTCCTCCTTGCCTTCCCCTTGCCTTCGCCACCCCTTCATCAGCCGTGCTCTCAGCAGGGATAACTCGATATGACGTACATTGCACGTCTGCGCGGCCGCGCGAGACGCTGGGCGGGTCCGCTCGCCGGACTGACCGCCGCGTCACTTCTCCTGGGCCTCGCCGGGCCCGTCACTTCGGCCGCCGCGGACGACGCCGACCTCACTGACGGTCTGGCCCTCTGGTACAAGCTCGACGCCACCTCCGGCACCACGGCCGTCGACGCCTCCGGCAACGGCCGTGACGGCACGGTGAACGGCACCGCCGGCTGGACGGGCAACGGCCAGGGCCTCGGCTTCAACGGTTCGGACACCTACATCAAGGTGCCGAACGACGTCATGAAGGGCATGAACTCGATCAGCGTCTCCATGGACGTACTGATGGACGAGTCGCAGACCGGTCCGTACTTCATCTACGGCTTCGGAAACACCACCAGCGGCGCGGGCAACGGCTATCTCTTCGCCACCGGCAACTCACTGCGCACGGCCATCGCTTCGGGCAACTGGTCGACCGAGCAGAACACCCGGCCCTCCGACTCGCACAACCTGAGCCGCTCGGTGTGGAAGCAGCTCACCTACACCCAGACCGGCAGCACAGCCGTGCTGTACGAGGACGGCGTGGAGGTCGGCCGCAACACGTCGGTCACCACCACCCCGGGCTCCATAGGCTCGGGCACCACGACCGCCAACTACGTGGGCAAGTCGGTCTACACCAGCGACAAGCTCTTCAAGGGCAAGATCCGTGACTTCCGGGTCTACAGCCGCGCCCTCGCCGGCTCCGAGGTCGAGCAGCTCTCGCTCCCCATCGCCGAGGAGGGCCTCGCCGCCGACAAGGCGGCCCTCACCCTGGGCGACACCAGCGCGGTGACCACCGACCTGGACCTGCCGAAGACCGGCACGGCCGGGGGCTCTTCGATCAGCTGGAAGAGCGACAACACCACCGTGGTCTCGGACTCCGGCGCGGTGACCCGCCCCGCCGCCGGTGAGCCGAACGGCCACGCCACGCTGACGGCGACCCTGAAGAAGGGTTCGGTGAGCGCCACCAAGACCTTCGAGGTCACGGTCCTCCCCACCTTCGACGACACGACGGCCGTCAAGCAGGCCGCCGAGGCGCTGACCGTGCACAACCTCGACGACGCCCGGGGCAACCTCACGCTCCCGGCCGACGGCGACTTCGGCACCGAGATCTCCTGGGCCTCCGCGAACACGGACGTCGTCTCCGCCGAGGGCCAGGTCCACCGTCCCGCGCACGGCGACGGCGCCACCACGGTCGAGCTGACCGCGACCGTCACCAAGGGCGACGCGAAGACCACCCGCGCCTTCACCGCGAAGGTGCCGGAACTGCCCAAGAAGCAGGCCCTCAAGGGCTACATGTTCAGCTACTTCACCGGTGAGGGCACCTCGGACGGCGAGCAGCTGTACTCGGCTCTCAGCAAGGGCAACGACCCGCTGAAGTGGCGGGAGCTGAACGACGGCAAGCCCGTCCTGACGTCCACGCTCGGCGAGAAGGGCCTGCGCGACCCGTTCATCATCCGCTCCCCCGAGGGCGACAAGTTCTACCAGATCGCCACCGACCTCAGGATCTACGGCAACGGCGACTGGGACGCCTCCCAGCGCACCGGCAGCAAGTCCATCATGGTCTGGGAGTCCACCGACCTGGTGAACTGGACCAACCAGCGCCTGGTCAAGGTCTCCCCCGACTCGGCCGGCAACACCTGGGCCCCCGAGGCGTACTACGACGAGCAGCTCGGCGAGTACGTCGTCTTCTGGGCGTCGAAGCTGTACGACAACGAGGCCCACTCCGGCGACACGTACAACCGCATGATGTACGCGACGACCCGTGACTTCTACACCTTCAGCGAGCCCAAGGTGTGGGTCGACCGCGGCTACTCGGTCATCGACTCCACGGTCATCCAGCACGACGGCGAGTACTTCCGCCTCTCCAAGGACGAGCGGAACAACTCCTCCTCCACGCCCAACAGCAAGTTCATCTTCGAGGAGAAGAGCGACTCGCTGCGCGACCTCTCCTGGACCGCCGTCGCCGAGGGCATCGGCAAGGGGGAGATGAGCGCGGCCGAGGGGCCGTTGGTGTTCAAGTCGAACACCGAGGACAAGTGGTACGCGTTCCTCGACGAGTTCGGCGGTCGCGGCTACATCCCCTTCGAGACGACGGACCTGGCCTCCGGTGTCTGGACCCCGTCCGCCGACTACGACCTGCCGTCCAAGCCCCGGCACGGCACCGTCCTCCCGGTCACCCAGGCCGAGTACGACCGGCTGCTGCAGACCTACCAGCCGGACCAGATCGTCACCAGCGTCGAGGACACGAAGGTCGAGACGCGCATCGGTGACGCCCCGGTCCTGCCGGCCACCGTCATCGCGGAGTTCGCCGACGGCGCCAAGCGGCCCGTCGCCGTCACCTGGGAGGACGTGAACGCCTCGCAGTACGCGCAGGCCGGCACCTTCACGGTGAAGGGCGACCTGCCGGGCGACGCGGCGATCGAGGTCACCGCCGAGGTCACGGTCTCCGCCGAGGGCCCGGACGTCCCGGCCGACCTCCTCCTGCACTACGGCTTCGACGAGACCGGCGGCAGCATCACCCGTGACTCCAGCGGTCACGGCTACCACGGCACCTACGTCCGTACGCCCGACTTCGGGACCGGCGTCGACGGCGGCTCGTTCAAGATGTCCGGCGGCAACAGCGGCTCCAGCTCGCCGTACGTGAAGATCCCGGGCGGCGTGCTGAAGAACGCCGACAGCGTCACCGTCTCCACGTACGCGAAGTGGAAGGGCGGCGACAACTGGCAGTGGCTGTTCGGCCTCGGCCCGGACAGCAACAAGTACCTGTTCGTCAGCCCGTCGAACGGCTCCTCTTCCCTCTACTCGGCCATCACGGCAGCGAGTTGGGGCGCGGAGAAGAAGCTGTCGGGCGCCCGGCTCACCGTCGACGAGTGGCAGCACGTCACCGTCACCATCGACGGCGACGCCAAGACGGCTGTCCTCTACGTGGACGGCATCGAGGTGTCCCGTGCCACCGACGTGGTCGTCAAGCCGTCCGAGCTGTACGACGCGGACAAGGACTACAGCGGCTACATCGGCCGGTCCATGTACTCCCCCGACCCGTACTTCGCCGGTGAGGTCGACGACTTCCGGATCTACAACCGGGCCCTGACGGCCGCCGAGGTCCTGGAGATCAGCGGCAACACCACGGGCATCGCCAAGGTGACCCACCCGGCGCAGAAGACCGACGCGATCATCGACGACGCCGGCAGCCGCATCACCCTGCCGATGAAGCCGGGCACGGATCTCACCAAGCTGGCACCGGAGTTCACCCTCGCCCACGGCGCGACGATCAGCCCCGCCTCCGGCAGCGTGCAGAACTTCAGCAAGCCGGTGAAGTACGAGGTCACCGGTTCGGACGGGAAGAAGCGCACCTGGACGGTGTCGGCACGGGAGCTGAAGAGCCCGGTCCTGCCCGGCCTCAACGCGGACCCGAACATCGTCCGCTTCGGTGACACCTTCTACATCTACCCGACCACCGACGGCTTCGAGGGCTGGAGCGGCACGAAGTTCAAGGCGTACAGCTCCAAGGACCTGGTCAACTGGACCGACCACGGCGTCATCCTGGACCTCGGTCCGGACGTCTCCTGGGCGGACAGCAGGGCCTGGGCGCCGGCGATGGAGGAGAAGAACGGCAAGTACTACTTCTACTTCTGCGCCGACGCGAACATCGGTGTCGCGGTCTCCGACTCGCCCACCGGCCCGTTCAAGGACGCCCTGGGCAAGCCGCTGCTGAAGGTCGGTGACCGCGCGGGCCAGATGATCGACCCGGCGGTCTTCACCGACGACGACGGCAAGACGTACCTCTACTGGGGCAACGGCCGAGCGTATGTCGTCCCGCTCAACGACGACATGGTCTCCTTCGACTCCTCGAAGGTCACCAACATCACCCCCAGCGGCTACAACGAGGGCACCTTCGTCATCAAGCGCAAGGGCACCTATTACTTCATGTGGTCGGAGAACGACACACGTGACGAGAACTACCAGGTCGCCTACGCCACCGGCTCCTCGCCCACCGGTCCCTGGACCAAGCAGGGCGTGATCCTGGAGAAGGACCTCTCGCTCGGCATCAAGGGCCCCGGCCACCACTCCGTGGTCCACGTCCCGGGCACCGACGACTGGTACATCGCCTACCACCGCTTCGCCATCCCCGGCGGCGACGGCACCCACCGCGAAACCACCATCGACAAGCTGGAGTTCGACGCCGACGGCCTGCTGAAGAAGGTCGCCCCCACCCTGGAGAGCATCGACCCGGTCACCATCGCCCGGGCCGGCGCGGACGCCACGGGCAAGGAAGGCGCCAAGATCGGGCTGAACGGCACGGTCTCGGGTGCGGGTACCGCCAAGTGGACGGCCGAGAAGGGCGCACCCTGCACCTTCGCCGACGCCAAGTCCGCGAAGACCACGATCACCTGCACCGACAACGGCACCTACGAGGTCACCCTGACGGGCGGTCGCAGCACCGACTCGGCCACCGTCACCGTCACCAACGCGGCCCCGGAGATCACCTCGGTGACCAGCCGGAAGACCTCGGAGACGGGCAAGGTCACCAGGGTCAGGGTCAAGTTCACCGACCCGGGCACCCGCGACGGGCACACCTGCGAGATCGACTGGAAGGACGGCGGCAAGCCGACGGCCGGCAAGGTCACGGCCGGCAGTTGCAAGGCCGAGCACACCTACCGCACGGCCGGCATCTTCGCCCCGGTGATCACCGTCACCGACGACGACGGCGCCTCGGCGAGCACCACGATCCCCGAGCTGGTCGTCTACGACCGGACCGCCGGTTCCGCGACCGGTGACAGCAGCTTCACCTCACCCGCCGGGGCGTTCCCGGCAGGCCCGAAGCTGACCGGCAAGGCGGAATTCTCCTTCACCGCCAAGTACGGCAAGAGCGACACCACGCCGTCCGGGAAGGCCTCGCTCGACTTCGCCGGGGCCAAGCTGAAGTTCCGCTCCACCAGCTCCGACTGGCTCGTGGTCACCGGCTCCAAGGCCGTCTACCAGGGCTACGGCACGGTCAACGGCAAGGGCGGCTACCTCTTCCGCGTCACCGCCACCGACGGCCCGGACACCTTCAAGATCAAGATCTGGAAGAAGTCCACCGGCACGGTCGTCTACGAGAACAAGACGGCCGCGGACACGAAGGGCATCACCATCGGCCGCAAGTAACACCGAGCCCCAGCAACACCCAGACCGAGCCGCGCCCGGATCCTTCCGGGCGCGGCTCGGCGCGTGAGCGGCAAAGAAGGAATGCAGGGGGCGCAGCCCCCGCATTCCAGGGGCGCGGGGAACTGCGCGAGCAACCACGACGCACCCGCGGCCCGCAGCCGACCCGGACCCCGATGGCGACTGTCGCCAACGCGCGGGAATCCTCCCGCGCCCACAACGTTGAACCCCATGTGACCTCCGTACTCGCCTCCACCCGCTTCTCCGTCCTCGACCGCTCCCGCGTCCGCGAGGGCCACGACGCCCCCGAGGCCCTGCGGGACACCGTGCGACTGGCCCAGCACGCGGAGCGCCTCGGCTTCCACCGCTTCTGGGTCTCGGAACACCACGGCGTACCCGGCGTAGCCGGTTCCGCCCCCACCGTGCTGGCGGCAGCCGTCGCCGCGGCCACGCACACCATCCGGGTGGGCACCGGCGGGGTGATGCTGCCCAACCACCGCCCGCTGGTGGTGGCCGAGCAGTTCGGCGTGCTGGAGTCGCTGTTCCCGGGGCGGATCGACATGGGGCTCGGCCGTTCCGTCGGCTTCACGGACGGCGTACGCCGCGCACTGGGCCGGGACAAGGACGCCGCCGACACCGCCGACTTCGCGGGGCAGCTCGACGAGCTGCTCGGCTGGTTCCGAGGCACATCCTCGACCGGGGTGCACGCGCGCCCCCCGGAGGGCCTGGCCGTCCCCCCGTTCGTGCTCGCGATGGGCGAGGGCGCCGACATCGCCGCGCGGGCGGGCCTGCCGATGGTGATCGGCGACCTCCGCGACCGCGACAGGATGCGGCAGGGCATCGACCGCTACCGCGCCGGGTTCCGCCCGTCCGCCTGGGCCGAGGAGCCGTACGTCGTCGTCTCCGGCACGATCGCCGTCGCCGACACCCCGGAACACGCCCACCGCGTCCTCCTCCCGGAGGCGTGGGCCATGGCGTACTCCCGCACCCACGGCACGTTCCCGCCGCTCGCCCCGGCGGAGGAGGTCGAGCGGCGGACGATGACGGCCAAGGAGCGGGGCTTCTACGAGTCCGGGCTGACCGGTCATGTGTACGGCACCGAGGAACAGGTCGCGCACGAACTGGAGTCGGTGATCAAGGAGACGGGCGCCCAGGAGGTCCTGGTCACGACGAGCACGTACGACCGCGGGGCCCTGCTGGACTCCTACCGAAGGCTGTCCCGGCTCGCGGGCCTCGGCTGATCCCCGGTCGCGGGCCGGCCCCGGTCTCCGTCACGGGCATCGGTGGGAACCCGGCGGCGGAACTGACGTCGTGGTTTCGGCGGTAGGCCGGTTGTACGAGGTATCCGCAAGGGGGCGGGCTGACCGCGGAGCGGCAGGCGTTTCGTGAGCACATTCGGTTGCAGGCGGCCCAGTTGTTCGCGGCTGGGCAGGGTCCGTCAGCTTACTGGCGGACCCTTCTCCACGATCGGACCGGCGGTCCGACGGAAGCCGGCCGCACGTGACCACGGTGCGGGGCACCTTCCAACTCCTGCGGAGGACGTACTTGCTCGAGGTGACGACGTGGCGGCCGGGTGCTCGCGCTTCTGACCCGGCCCCATCAGGTCAGGCGTCCCCCAGGCTTCCCGCTAGGTGAACGGCCGCGTCGACCTGTTCGTCCAACGGCGTCCACTTTCCCGGCCAGCCCCTGTACCTCACACACAACTCCCGGCCAACCGACTTCACCGACTCCACGCTCACCGGCAGGCCCAGTCCGCGTATCTCCCGGGCGCTCAACCGTGCCGACGGCCGCTCCTCGGGCAGGCGGACCAAGACCGCCGTCAACCACGCGGTCCCTATCTCGCCCGCATCCTCGGTCGAGCAGACGATGCCCACCTCGACGCCGTCCCGGCGGCCCACGGCGAACAGTTCGCCGCGGAAAAGCGGGCTCGCCAGCAGTTCCCGGCGCTCCTCATGGGTGGGTTCGGCGCTGTTGGTGGTGAACGCCGCCAAGTCGGCTCCGCAACTCCACCCGTTACGGTCCGCCCAGGCCGTCAAGACCCAGCGGCTGTTCTCCCGCCGCTGTGCGTCGCGCTGTGCGTCGGCCTTAGAGGCGGCGGTGATCCAAACGCCGGTCAGGGCCAAGACGGCGGCAAGGAACAGCAACATCTGCCACGGCCAGTCCCAGAAAACCCAGTAGGCAAGGACGACCGCCGACCCGGCCGCTGCCATGAAGGCACGCTCTATCAGGGTTTCCCGCTGATCGCCCATAGGGGACACGACACTCAGTAGACCACCGCGGATCGTGGATGGCTACGGTCTGTGCAGAGTGTGTGACGATGGCCTGCGGCCGGCGGTGCACGCTCATTCGCGGCGCACCTGGAACGGCTGGCACCAACGGGCCACCCTCGTCTCCGCCGCCATGAACGTCTCCTTGACGGACTGATCGACGAACGGGGTGTACGGGTGGCGGAGCTGTCGGCGGAGGCACTGGACGCGGTGCCGTGGGACCGGCTGGAGTGGGTGGATCCGAAGGTCTCGCCCAAGGAAGTGCGCCGGGTGCTGCGCCTGTTGTTCCGCAAGGGGCCGGAGTCGACCGAGGACGACTGCTGGCCGCTCTTCGACAACCTGGGGACACAGGTGTACGGCGTCCCCTCGGTCGCCACGGCCGCCCTGCCGTTCGTCGTCGCGCTCGCCGCCGATCCCCGGACGGGCGCACGCGCGACCCTCGCGGAACTGCTCGCGGTCCTGTCCCGGGCGCCGGAGAGGACGCCCGAGCTGGTCGACCCGGACTGGCCCGAGGCCTGGCGCCACGCCCACCGGGCGGTACAGCCCCTGCTCGCCGACCCCGATCCGGCGGTACGCCGGGCGGCCATCGCGCTGGCGGACGGCCCCGGTCGGCTCCTGGAGCGCTGGCGGACCGAGCGGGACCTCTCGGTCCGGCTGCCGGTGCTGTTCGCGCTGGGCCGTCTCGCGGCGGCCCCCGGCGCCGAGACCACGACGGTCACCGAGACCCGTGCCGTCCTGGACGCGTCGCTGGAGGACCCCGACCCCGTTCTGCGGGCCGCGGCCGTGAAGGTCTACGCGCATCTGGACACCGAGGTGCCGGTCCGCGAGCTGGACCTGCTGCTGGAGGCGCTCACCGACCCCACCGCGCGCTCGCGTTGGGAGACCGTCTGGTACGAACAGGACAACGAGTACCCCTCCGACCGCGAGGGCGTCGCGTACCTGACGGCCGCCCTGTACGACGACACACCCGCCCAGCAGCTGATGTTCCTGACCCGGCTGTCCTCGGCGGTGCGCCCGGGCGAGGACGCCGATCTGCTGCGGGCCGTGCTGGACCGCTGCCTCCTGCTGCTGGTCTCCCGCCGGTCCGTGGAACCCGCGGTGCTGGCGCTCGCGGGCGGTGCGCTGCATCACCCGGACCCCTCGGTACGCGTCAGGGCGGCCCACCTCCTCGGCATCCTGGGCTCCCGGGCCACCGCGTACGCCGATCAACTGGCCGCTCTGCTCGACGACTCGGCCGAGGTGGAATTCCTGGAGGGCGCCGTCGGCGAACACGCCTGCTGGGCGCTGACCCGGATGGACGATCCCCGGGCCCTGCCCGGCCTGGTCGACCGGCTCTGCGCACCGTTCCGCGAGCAGTACAGCCGCGGCTACTCCGTCGGCGAACCCCGCCGCCCCGAGATCGCGGACGTCCTGACCCCGCTCCGCGCCCACGCGGAAACCCTCCTGCCGTCGATACGCGAGGAACTCCGCCGCGACCTGACCGACCCCGACGCGCACGGCGCCCTCACGTCCGACTTCCTGGCGACCCTCAAGGCCTGGGAGACGGACGCGCTACCGGCCCTGCCGGAGATCACGGCCCACGCGACCGACCGCGTCCGCCGGCACGACGCCGTCGACGCCCTGGCGGCCATGGGCCCGGCCGCCGCCTCCGCCGCGCCCGTCCTGCGCGAGTGCATGTCCCTCGAACCTCCGAACAATCACCCGTGGCTGTACTGGGCCCTCTGGCGTATCGGCGGCGCCGACGACCCGGCAGAGGCGCTGCGGGCCGTCGGCGAAACCCTGTCGGCCGAAGGTGAGGAGCCCCGCAGCGGCATGGTCGGCCACCTCACCGCCTTCGGCGCCGAGGCCGCACCGTACACGGACCGGGTACGCCACGCCCTGACCGCCCCCCAGGGCTGGATCAGGATGGAGGCGGCGATCGCCCTGTGGTCGATCACAGGCGACCCCGGGTCCGCCCTGCCGACCCTGGAGGAGGAGATCCTGGCGTTCGCGGCCGGTGGCCAGTGGTACGGCCCGTTCGGCAAAGCACTGCGCACACTCATCCGCTTCCGCACACTCACCCCCGCCATCGAAGCGGCCCTGCGCCTCCTCCGGGACCAGGACCACCGCCTCTCGCCGCGTGCCGACTACCGGGCGGTCCTCCAGGATGAGGAACTCCACGCCCTGATCGACGAGGCACTGACCGTGAAACCTTGGCGGGACCGGGAATGAGCACCACACCCGGCCCCGCCCGCCCGCACGGTTCGGCGAACGTTCACATGTGACCAGGGGCCCGCTACAGCGCGCCCCAAAGGGGCGCGGGGAACTGCGCGAACAGCCACAACAAACCCGCAGCCCGGAGACGACAGGCCACCTACGGCGCTACCGCTTCCCGGCCTTCCGAGCGGCCCGCAGCCACTCCTTGTTCATGCCGGTGATGGACACCAACGGAATCCCCTTGGGGCAGGCCGTGGCGCACTCCCCCGCCAGCGTGCACCCGCCGAACCCCTCCTCGTCCATCTGCTCCACCATGTCCAGCACCCGCGTCTCCCGCTCGGGCGCCCCCTGCGGCAGCACGTTCAGATGGTTGATCTTGGCCGAGGTGAACAGCATCGCCGCCCCGTTGGGACACGCGGCCACACACGCCCCGCATCCGATGCATTCCGCGTGTTCGAACGCGAAGTCCGCGTCCGGCTTCGGTACGGCCGTGGCATGCGCCTCCGGCGCGGCTCCCGTGGGCGCGGTGATGTACCCCCCGGCCTGGATGATCCGGTCGAACGCCGTCCGGTCCACGACCAGGTCCTTGATCACCGGAAACGCCGACGCCCTCCACGGCTCCACATCGATCGTGTCTCCGTCCGAGAAGGACCGCATGTGCAGCTGACAGGTCGTCGTCCGCTCCGGCCCGTGCGCGTCCCCGTTGATGACCAGTGAACACGCCCCGCAGATCCCCTCGCGGCAGTCGTGGTCGAAGGCCACCGGGTCGTCACCGCGCAGGATGAGTTCCTCGTTGAGCGTGTCGAGCATCTCCAGGAAGGACATGTCGGGCGAGATGTCGTCCACCTCGTACGTGGACATGGCGCCGTCGGCGTCGGCGGTCCGCTGCCGCCATACGCGCAGGGTGAGCTTCATGCGTAGCTCCGCTGGGTGGGGTGGACGTACTCGAAGACAAGGTCTTCCTTGTGCAGCACGGGGGCCGCGCCGGTGCCGGTGAACTCCCAGGCGGCGGCGTACGAGAACTCCTCGTCGCGGCGCTCCGCCTCGCCGTCGGCCGTCTGGGACTCCTCACGGAAGTGACCGCCGCACGACTCGCCGCGGTGCAGCGCGTCGAGGCACATCAGCTCGGCGAGTTCGAGGTAGTCGATGATCCGGTTGGCCTTCTCCAGGGACTGGTTGAACTCCTCGCCCGTCCCCGGGACCTTGATCCGGCGCCAGAACTCCTCGCGGATCTGCGGAATCCGCTCCAGGGCCTTCCGCAGGCCGCTGTCGGTGCGGGCCATGCCGCAGAACTCCCACATCAGCTCACCGAGTTCACGGTGGAAGGAGTCGGGCGTACGGTCGCCGTCCACGGCGAGCAGCAGGTTCAGCCGGTCCTCGGTTGCGGCCAGCACCTCCTGGACGGCGGGGTGTTCGGGGCCGATCCCGTCCTGCTTCGGATGCCGGGCGAGGTAGTCGTTGATGGTGGCCGGCAGGACGAAGTAGCCGTCGGCGAGGCCCTGCATCAGCGCCGAGGCGCCGAGCCGGTTGGCCCCGTGGTCGGAGAAGTTGGCCTCGCCGATCGCGAACAGCCCGGGGACGGTGGTCTGGAGGTCGTAGTCCACCCACAGCCCGCCCATGGTGTAGTGGACGGCCGGGTAGATCCGCATCGGCACCTCGTACGGATCCTCGTCGGTGATCCGCTGGTACATGTCGAAGAGGTTGCCGTACCTGGCCTCGACGGCCTTGCGGCCCAGCCGCGCGACGGCGTCCGCGAAGTCCAGGTAGACGCCCTGCCCGCCGGGCCCGACGCCCCTGCCCTCGTCGCAGACGTTCTTCGCGGCGCGGGAGGCGATGTCACGCGGGACGAGGTTGCCGAAGGACGGGTAGATCCGCTCCAGGTAGTAGTCGCGCTCGTCCTCGGGGATCTGGTTCGCCGGCCGCTGGTCGCCCCGTGCCTTCGGCACCCAGATCCGCCCGTCGTTCCGCAGCGACTCGCTCATCAGTGTCAGCTTGGACTGATGGTCGCCGGTGCGCGGAACGCACGTCGGATGGATCTGCGTGAAGCACGGGTTCGCGAACAGGGCGCCCCGCCGATGCGCCCGCCACACGGCGGTCGCGTTCGAGTTCATGGCGTTGGTCGACAGGTAGAAGACGTTCCCGTACCCGCCGCTCGCCAGCACCACGGCATCGGCGAAGTAGGTGTCGATCTTCCCGGTGATCAGGTCACGCGCCACGATCCCGCGCGCCCGCCCGTCGATCACGATCAGGTCGAGCATCTCGGTGCGCGGATGCATCTCCACGTTCCCGGCCGCGATCTGTCGCGACAGCGCCTGATAGGCGCCCAGCAGGAGTTGCTGCCCCGTCTGACCCCGGGCGTAGAACGTCCGCGACACCTGGACGCCGCCGAAGGAGCGGGTGTCGAGCAGACCGCCGTACTCCCGGGCGAAGGGCACACCCTGCGCGACGCACTGGTCGATGATCTCGACGGAGATCTGCGCGAGCCGGTGGACGTTCGACTCACGCGCCCGGAAGTCGCCGCCCTTGACGGTGTCGTAGAACAGCCGGTGGACGGAGTCGCCGTCGTTGCGGTAGTTCTTCGCGGCGTTGATGCCGCCCTGCGCGGCGATCGAGTGGGCGCGGCGCGGGGAGTCCTGGTAGCAGAACTGGACGACGTGGTAGCCCTGTTCGGCGAGCGTGGCACCGGCCGAGCCGCCGGCGAGGCCCGTGCCGACGACGATGACGGTGTGCTTGCGGCGGTTGGCGGGGTTGACCAGCTTCGCCTCGAAGCGGCGCCTGTCCCAGCGCTCACCGACCGGGCCCTCGGGCGCCTTGCCGTCGGCGACGGGGTCGCCGGTCACGTAGTCCGCGTACTCGGAGGACGTAGCCATGTCAGTTCACCACTCCGGTCATGACGGCGACGGGTACGGAGACGAAGCCCAGGGTCAGCACCAGGGCGAGGACGTTCGCGGTGGTCTTCAGGGCGCGGTCGCGGGTGCGGCTGCCGGCGCCGAGGGTCTGGGCGGCGCTCCAGAAGCCGTGCCGGACGTGCAGACCGAGCGCGAGCACCGCGACGATGTAGACGGCGTTGCCGTACCAGGTGGAGAAGGTGTCGATCACGTTCTGGTACGGGTGGCCGGCCTCGAAACCGCCCGGGTGGACGGTGCCGGTCGTCAGGTCGAGGAGGTGCCAGACGATGAACAGGCCGAGGATGACGCCGCCCCAGCGCATGGTGCGGGTCGCGTAGCTCGCCCCGCGCTTCCTGTGGACGTACTTGTCCGGCCGGGCTTTGATGTCGCGGCGGCTGAGCTGGTAGGCGGCTGTGGCGTGGGCGACGACCGCGGCGACGAGGACCACGCGGACGATCCACAGGGCCCACTCGTGGTGCAGGAAGGGCTCGCCGAGGGTGCGCAGCCAGTGCGCGTAGCCGTTGAACTCGTCGGAGCCGAAGAAGATCTTGAGGTTGCCGAGCATGTGGACGACCAGGTACGCCAGCATTATCAGTCCGCTGACGGCCATCACCGTCTTCTTGCCGAGGGAGCTGTCCCACACCGAGCGCGCCAGAGACGGTTTTCGTTCCGGCCGTTCCCGCTGTTCCGCCCGTTCCGTCCGCGTTGCCAGAGCCATGCCCATGACGCTAGAACCGCGTCACCCCATCGGTCCAAGACATGAAACAGCTTGATTCGATAGCCGGAAACTATCGTCTCGTATCGTGGAGGCATGCAGTTCCAGCAGCTCCAGTACTTTGTGGCAGTGGCGGAGACCAGACATTTCACCCGGGCCGCCGAGCTGGTCCACGTGGCGCAGCCGTCGCTCTCGCAGCAGATCAAGGCGCTGGAACGGGAGTTGGGGGCGGACCTCTTCCAGCGGGCACGCGGCAACATCACCCTCACGGATGCCGGTGAGGCGCTGCTGCCGCTGGCCCGGCGCATCCTCGCCGACACGGACACCGCCCGGCACGAGGTGCAGGAGCTGGTCCAGCTGCGCCGGGGCCGGGTCCGGCTCGGCGCGACCCCGAGCCTGTGCACGGGGCTGCTGCCCGACGTGCTGCGCGCCTTCCACGACCGCTACCCCGGCATCCGGCTGCTGATCGAGGAGGGCGGCTCCCACGACCTGGTCCGCCTGCTGGCCCGGGGCGCTCTCGACCTGGCCCTGGTCGTCCTGCCCCTCCCCACGCCCTCCCCCGCTCTGACCACGGTGGAGCTGCTGCGTGAGGATCTGGTCGTGGTCTCCTCGCCGGACGCGCCGAGGCCCGGCAACGGCCGTCGTACCGTCCGCGTCCTCGACCTGGAGGGCGAGCGTCTGGTGATGTTCCGCCACGGCTACGACCTGCGGGAACTCACAGTGGCCGCATGCCGCTCCGCCGGGTTCGAGCCGGACTTCGCGGTGGAGGGCGGCGAGATGGACGCGGTGCTTGGCTTCGTCCGGGCGGGCCTCGGCGTCGCCGTCGTCCCCCGGATGGTCGCCACCCGCTCCGGCCGGGGCCTGCGGGTCACCCCGCTGGCCCGGCCCGGCCTGCACCGCACGATCGCCCTGGCCCACCGCAGCGATGTGGCTCCGCCGAGGGCCGCGAGGGAGTTGCAGCGGATGTTGGTCGAACGGTGAGCGTGTGCTTGTCGGTCCCGATCGCGCCGTTGGCCCGAGCGCCGCTTCGGTCTGCGGGTTCACTGTGGCTGATCGCGCCCAGGCGGCGGAGCCGCACATCGATACGGCCCCGCGCCCCTCAAGGGCGCGCTGCACGCCCCGGCGGCTGAAGACAACCCCCTATCCCGCCGCGTCCACCAGCGCCAGTTCGTGCAGCCGCTCGGGCGGGCCCGGGCGGGCGTAGTACCAGCCCTGGGCCGTGTCGCAGCCCAGAATCCGCAACTGTTCGGCCTGGGCGCCGGTTTCGACGCCCTCGACGGTGACCGCGAGGTCGAGGCTGTGGGCGAGGGAGACGATGCCCTCGACGATCTTCAGGTCGACGGGGTCGGCGGGGAACTGCTGCATGCTCTGGGTGAAGGACCGGTCCAGCTTCAGGACCCGGACCGGCAGTCGGCGGAGGTTGGCGAGGTTGGAGTAGCCGGTGCCGAAGTCGTCGAGGGCGATGTCGACGCCCATCTCGGAGAGCCTGCGCAGGGGTTTGAGCAGGTCGTCGTCGGCGCCGATCAGGGCGGACTCGGTGACCTCCAGGCAGAGGGCGTCCGGTTGGAGTCCGGCGCGCTCCAGGATGTCCACCGTGTCCTGGACCAGCCCGGGGTGGGTCAGCTGGCACGGGGAGAGGTTGACGTTGACGCGCAGCGGACCCGTCGCTCCTGTTCCGCCGTACCGTTCCTGCCACGCGCGGGCCTGGCGTACCGACTGCTCCAGGACCCAGCGGCCCAGCGGCACGATCAGGCCGGTGCGCTCGGCGAGCGGGATGAAGCGGTCGGGGCCGAGGACGCCGTGTTGCGGGTGCAGCCAGCGGACCAGGGCCTCGGCGCCGCGCACAGTCCCGTCGCCCAGGTGGACCAGCGGCTGGTACTCGATGAAGAACTCGCCCCGGTCCAGCGCGGCGGGCAGCGCGGTGGTGAGCCCGTGCCGGGTGATGGCGCGGGCGTCGGCCTCGGCGTCGGCCATCTCGTAGCGGTTGCCGCCCGCCGACTTGGCCCGGTACATCGTGATGTCGGCGCTGCGCAGTACCTCCGCCGGGCCGCGCTCCCCCGCCGGGCCCTCGACGATGCCGATGCTGCCGCGGACCAGCAGTTCCCGGCCTTCGATGCGGACCGGGGTGACCAGCGCGTTCATGATGCGGTCGGCGAGTTCGTCGACCTCGCGTTCGGTGTCGGTACCGGTGGTCAGCGCCACGAACTCGTCGCCGCCGAGCCGGGCGACCATCTCGCCGGGCGCGGTCGCGCAGGACTGCAGCCGGTCGGCGACCTCGACGAGCAGCCGGTCGCCGGCCGCGTGTCCGAGGCTGTCGTTGATGGTCTTGAAGCCGTCGAGGTCGAGGTAGCAGAGGCCGAAGCGCTGGCCGTCGCCCGCCGCGAGGGCCTTCTCCAGGCGCTCGAAGAACAGGGTGCGGTTGGGCAGTCCGGTGAGCGCGTCGTGGGTGGCCTCGTAGCGGAGGCGGAGGTTGAGCAGCCGACGCTCGGTGGTGTCCTCCATGAGGGCCAGCTGGTACTGGGGCCGGCCGTCGGCGTCACGCAGCAGGGACACCGTCAGGTTGGTCCACAGGACCGTGCCGTCAGGTCGGTGGAACGCCTTTTCGGTGTGGTAGTGCTCGCGGTCGCCGCGGACCAGCTCCTCGTAGAGGCGCCACACCTGGGGCGCGTCCTCGGTGTGCTTCCACTGGGGGACGCGGCGCCCGCGCATCGACTGCTCGGTGACCCCGAACATGCGCAGCAGAGCCCCGTTGACCTGGAGGATGTTGCCTTCGAGGTCGGCGATGCCGATGCCTATGGCGGCGCCCTCGAACACCGCGCGGAACCGGGCCTCGGTCGCGTGCAGCGCCAGGGCGACCGCTCCCTGGGCCTCCAGCGCCGCGCGGGCGATCGCCTCCTGCTCGGCCAGCGTCCGCTGCCGCAGCGCCTCGGCGAAGCCGGCGGCCATCGCGGACTGCAGCCGCGCGGCACGGGCCCGCAGATCCTCCTGGGGTCCGTCGCCGCCGCAGTAGAGCACCAGATAGGCGTCGACACAGTCCAGGGTCTGGCCGAGCGCCTCGGGTTCGGTGCAGTGCGCCTCGACGAGGGCGGCTCCGACGGCCTTGCCCGCCTCGGCGTCGTACGTCCTGGCCCGCAGCGCCTCGCTCAGCCTGCGGGCCAGCGGCAGCAGTTGTACCTCGAACTCGGGGCGGGTCAGCGACGTGGAGGTGACGGGGAAGACCGCGCGGCTCCAGATCGTCGCGAACCGGCGGAGTCTGTCCTCCGGCCCGTCCGGCTCCGCCCTCACGCCTTGGTCCCCACGCCGGCGAACCCTGAGAAGGCGTACGGATCCTCGTCCTCGGGAGCCGTGTCGGGCCGCCACTTCGCCGTCGGCACCAGTCCGGGTTCCACCATGTCGTACCCCTCGAAGAACCGCGCGATCTCACCGCGAGAGCGCATGATCAGCGGATTGCGAATGTCCTTGTACACGTCCACCGCGCCCTCGGTCCGCTCCCGGGGGAGCGGAATTCCCTCGTATGAGGCATGCGAGACGATGAGTAAGCTGCCGGGCGCGAGCGCGTCACGCAGCTCGGCCACCGCTCCGTACGGGTCGTCCGTGTCCTCCACGAAGTGCAGTATGGCAACCAGAAGCAGGGCGACCGGCCGGTTCAGGTCGATCAGTCGCTCGACGTGGGGGCTCGTGAGGATGTCGAGGGGCTTGCGGAGGTCGGCCGCGACCACGTCCGCGTCGTCGTTCCCCTCCAGAATCGCCTGGCTGTGTGCTACGGCGACCGGGTCGTGGTCGACGTGGACGACCCGCGCGCCGGGGCTGGCGTGCTGGGCGGTGTCGTGCACGTTTCCGAAGGTGGGGATCCCGGATCCGACGTCCAGGAACTGGGTGATGCCCGAGTCGGCCGCATAGCGCACGGCGCGGCGCGTGAACGCCCGGTTCGCCTGCATGATCTTGGGCAGGCCCGGCACGAACTCCATGGCTCTGCGGGCCGCTTCCCGGTCGACCTCGAAGTTGCGCGAACCGCCCAGGTAGTAGTCGTGCATGCGCGCCACGGACGGCATCGAGATGTCGATGCTCCACGGCGCCCAGGCGGGACGCTCCATCTGTGTTCTCCAACGCGTCGGTGTGGCGTAGGCGATCCGGTGTTCGAGCTGAGGCTACTGATCGCCCGCCGAAGGAGCGAGTGAAAACGGAAATTGACCGTCCGTTCAAGTCCACTGCCGATGGCACATGCCCAACCGTCGCCCCGACCATGCCTGTTCGGGGCCGAACGTTGCCGCCGCCCCGGCAACACCGTGCCCGGACACCCCTGTTCGGCGGTGTCCGGGCATGCCAAGCGGTCCGCCCCCTCCGTGCGGTGCGGAGGGGGCGGACCTGGATCGGCCGCGCGGATGTGGTGCGTCCGGCACTCTTCTCTCGTCCACTCCCTTCCGCGTGCGGTTTTCTGAGTGGCGAGGCGACCCACCCTGGGGAAGGTGATCCTTACTTCTGCGCGCCGATCGGCTCTCCGTCGCCGTTGATGGCGAACCAGGTACCGCCGACACCCTGGCCGTTGGTGTCACCGGGGGACTTGTCGTTGGCGAAGGTGTAGAGCGGGATGCAGTTGATGGTCTGCTGCTTGAATCCGTCGGGACGGTCGAAGACCGTGTAGCCCTTCAGCAGGATGCCCTTGGTGTCGTTCTTGTCGACCGGGGCGACGACGGGCCACTTGTCGAGGCAGGCGCCGGTGCACTTGGTCGACATCGGCCACTGGGTGTCCTTGAGGAACCGGTAGACCGTCATGCCGTTCTTGTCGACGACGATCTCGCCGAGCTTGGCGTCGTTGCGGGTGGTCAGGCCGGCCTGCTCGACCGCCTCGCCACCGGTGCCGCCCGTACCGCCCGTGCCACCGCCGGAACCGCCCGTGGTGGAGGCCTTCTTGCCGTTGGGGGCCGAGGCGAACCATGCGCCCTTGAGGCCCTGGCCCTTGATGTCACCGGCCTTGGTGTCCTTGGCGAAGTAGTACATGGGCCAGCCGGCGACCGTCAGCTGCTTGGTGCCGTCGGGACGGCTGACCTCGCCGAGCAGGGCCTTGTCGACACCCTCGGCGGCGGTGGCGCCAGAGGCGGGCACCGGCGGCCAGGTGGTGGCGCACTCGCCCTCACAGGTCGTCTTCGGCGGCTCGAAAGAGTCCTTGTCGAAGCGGTACAGGGTGCGACCGGCGCTGTCCGTGAGGACCTTGCCGTACTCGTCGCTGTTCCACACGGTCAGCTGACCCGCTGAGGCCGCCGTGGTGGACTGGGCCTGGTCCGAGGTACCGGAACCGGCCGCGCCGGCGCCGGCCGTACCGGTTCCGGTGCCCGCGATGGTGCCGGCACCGAGCGTCGGGGTGGAAGCCGCGCCCACGTTCTGTGAGGACGTCGACCCCTGTTCCTGACCGCACGCCGTCGTCAGCACCAGTACAGCCGCAGCTGTCGCCACGAGTGAGGCGCTCCGCCAGGAGGTCTTCATTCCAACTCCCCGTATATCCGGTGGGTGTTTGCAGCGCCCTAGTGCGCCGCTTGCTGGCCCTAAGTACGGGCTGGAGTGGCTGATGTGTTCAACGCTGCGCGAATTTCTTTCCGGAGCCTGTGGCGCGGTTCGCGGCGTCAGCCTGCGGAGGCATCGAACGAAGAGTCAGCGTGAGGCACCCGCAGTCAAACCTTCGGGGCCCGTTCTTCCCTCTTTTGGAGCAATCCGTACGGGCTCCCGCGTGCGCGGGCGCACGAGCACGGATGATCTCCGACGTGCAAGGACCCCAGCGGACCCGATCCGCTCTCGCCCTACGGCTGTCGGCCCTGCTCGCACTGACCTGGCTCCTCACCGGAGCACCGAGCGGCACGGCGGTCGCCGACGCCTGCGCGTACGCCGACGTCGGCCCGGACGGCGGCGGCGCGGTCGCCGTGGCGATCGGGGGCACCGAGTCCTGCGAGCCGGTGCCGCCGACCCCCACGCCCACACCGACCCCCTCGCCGACCCCTACGCCGTGGTGCCCACCGGAGCCGACGCCCACCCCGGACCCTCCACCCACTCCGACACCGAAGCCCACACCCACCCCGGATCCGACTCCGGACCCCCCGCCCGCTCCGAAGCCGCCCCCCACCCCGCCCCCGAGGCCCGCGCCACCGCCACCACCGCCGCCGCCCGTCACCGAGGCGCCCCGGCCCGTCTCCCGCCCGGCCCCCACCCCGAAGCCGAAACGCGAGCCGAGCGCCCGCCCCGAGGTCTCGCCGACCCCGGTGAGTTATCCGCCGCACCGGGCGCCGTCGCACTCGGCGGCCAAGCTCTCCGGTCCGTCCCTCGTCTCGCTGGCCCTGCTCGTCACCGTGCCCGCGGTGTTCGCCGCCGCCGCCCTGCGTCCGCGCTGACCCCTGGAGGAACCTCTTGTCGGAATGGCTTGTTCTCACCCTCGCGATGGGGGCGGCCTGTCTGGTCGTCCTCATCGTGGCCGTAGTACGGCATCACGCCGCACCCGCGGACGAGGACCCGTCCGAGACCCCGGACGTCATCGAGTACATCACCATGATGATCGGCGTGGTGTACGCCATCGTGCTGGGCCTGGCCATCGCCGGTGTCTGGGAGGCCCGCAGCGTCGCCCAGGACCAGGTCCAGACGGAGGCGCAGGCCCTGCACGAGATCAGTGAGCGGGTGCGGGTGTACCCCGAGGACGTGCGCGACCGTATCCGCGGCGACATCGACGCCTACGTCGATCACGTCGTCTCCACCGAGTGGAAGGTCATGGCCGAGAAGGGCGAGGTGACCGAGCGCGGCACCGAACTCTTCGAGACCGTCCGCCACGACGTCACCGACTACGAGCCGCGCAGCGACTTCGAGGCGCAGACCTACCAGCCACTGCTCGACCAGGTCTCCACGGCCGACGCCGCGCGCGGCAGCCGCGCGGACGCCTCCGGCGAGACGATGCCCGGCGTGGTGTGGTTCGGCCTGATCATCGGCGCCGTCGTGACGGTCGGCATGGTGTTCGCCCTGCAGATCCGGCGTACACCGCGCGAGCTGATCCTCGCCGGTCTGTTCTCCGCCCTCATCGCGTTCCTGCTGTTCCTCGTCTGGGACTTCGACGCGCCCTACAGCCGGGGCCTCTCGGCCACGGCGGACCCGTTCCTGACCCTGTTCCCGAACGCGGGCGGGTGACGGTCCTTCAAGCCCGGTCGCGCGGCCGGGGGACGAGCGCCACGCAGCGCCCGTTCCCCGGCCGTACGTATGCCGTTCCCCTGTGCGGAGCACACGCTTGCCCCATTCGCGCGACTGCGATCGCGCCACCGGGCGCGCCTTCTTAGCGTTTCGGTTGTCGAGGTGCATTTCATGCGCAGGCGGAATCGGTCCGCGGCAGGCTCCTCGGAGACCCGGAGGCTCACCATGCGCGCGATACGCGTCGCTTCGGCCGCTCTGCTGGGCGTGACCGCCCTCTCGCTCACCGCTCCCACCGCGCACGCGGCACGGGCCGGCGACATCACGTCGTTCGGCTTCGGCGTCGCGCCCTCGACCATCGCCGCCGGCGGTCAGGTGATCCTGCGCGTCAACGGCTGCCATCACAGGACGACCGTCTCCTCGGGCGTCTTCGACACCGTCACCATCCCCCGGGGCCAGTCCTCGGCCACGGCGACCGTCGACTGGGACGCCAGACCCGGCACGGTGTACGAGGTGTCGTTCCAGTGCGGCAACGAGAGCGGGCAAACCGATCTCACCATCGCTTCCTCCCACCCCACGCATCACCCCACCCACCTCCCCACCCGGGGCTCCCACGCCGGGGCCGGCGGCACCCTCGCGGGCTTCGACCTCCACGAGATCGGCCTCGGCGCCGCGCTCGTCGCGGGTTCGCTGGTCGCGGCCTGGCGCTGGTCGCGCCGCCGCACCGAGGACTCCAGCCACACCTGACCGCCGTTTCTGGCCGCACCGCCGCACAGCCCTTCGCCCCGGACCCTCACGGGTTCCGGGGCAAAGGGCTGTGCGGCGTACCAAGAAGGGCTGGGCGGCGTACCAAAATGTTCCCGGACTCAGATCTTGTTCTCCGCGCGGCGGCGCATCCAGAACACACCACCGCCGACGACCGCGGCCGTCACCAGTCCGCCGCCGATCGCGATGTCGGTCGACGTCACCCCGGTGGAGCTGCCGCCGCCGAGACCGCCGCGGACACCGCCGATGACGGTGAAGACGCCGGTGAACGTCTTGCGCTTGCCCTCACACTTGGTGGTGACGCTGTACGAGCCGGGGCTGGCGGCGGCGTTGACCCGCACCGTGGCGGTGGCGGTCGTGCCGCCCATGGAGGTGAGGTTGGTGGTGGGGAAGGCGTTCGAGCTGATGGTGCTGCCGGCGATCGCGCACGCGTCACCGCCGCTGACGCTGAGAACGAGCTGCCCGCCGGGGGCGATGGCATTGGGGGCGGCCGTGACCGAGCTCGGCTGGTCCCAGGCGCCGGCCGTCGGCGCGGCGACGCCGACCAGAGCGACCGCGGCGGCCGAGGCCGCCAGGACACGAGTAGTACGCATGTGATCCTCCGCGGAAGACGCCCCGGGTCCCGTCCCCGGTCGATCGGCGAGAAAACGCCTCCCAGAAAGACCCTCAGATGCCCTGCGCGAGGCCGCATTTCGGCGATGGTCCGTCCTGGTGAGGGGACACGCCGGGATATCTCCGCATGATCGGATATCGCCGCAGGTCACGGACCGTCAGAAAATTCCTCCGGGCGGCGACTCGGATGGCGCAGGACTCCCCCTCACCGCCACCCGTTCGCACCCTGCCCCGTCGCATTCGCCGTGCGGCACGCTTAGCTTTTCCGTATGCGCGACGGACACGGCGACGGCCGGGTCGAGAGGGGATGGCGAATGTCTTCGTCCGGACCGGCCGAGGCCGAATGGGAGGAGCGGCGGAAGAAGCGCGCTCCGTGGGGCGTGATAGCGCTTGTTCTGCTGACCGGTCTCGCTCTGATCCGGAACGGCTCGGGAGAGTTCGACGTGGGCCCGCCGCAGCCCGCGTCCGCGGCGGCCGCCGACAGCCGCAGCACGCCGCACGGCACCTTCGGCAACGTCCCCGACCCGCTGCCGTACGCCATGGTCGACCGGGTGCGGATCCCCTCGATCCGGGTCGACGCGCCGGCCATGCCCGTCGGGCTGGACACACAGGGTTGGGTGGACGCGCCGCCGGCCCGGGATCCGAACCTCGCGGGCTGGTTCACCGGCGCGGTCTCCCCCGGCGAGAAGGGCACGGCCGTCGTCGTCGGCCACGTCGACAACAATCAGGGCCCCGCCGTGTTCTACGGGCTCGGAGCGCTGAAGAAGGGCGGCAAGGTCGAGATCCTGCGCGCGGACAGAAAGACCGCCGTGTTCGAGATCTACGGCATCGAGGTCTTCGCGAAGAACAACTTCCCGGGCGACCGGGTCTACGGGAACAGCGGAATTCCCGAATTGCGGGTCATCACCTGCGGAGGCGGGTTCTCCAAGCAGAACGGTTACGACGGAAACGTCGTCGTGTTCGCCCGCCTGGTCGAGGTTCGCTGAGCGTTCCCCGGCCGGGCGGGCGTAATCCCGGGAATCCCGTCAGACGTATTTCCGCCGGGGCACGGTGATGCGATAGCCGGAGTCCAGCAGGCCGGGCAGGTAGTCGCGCAGCGCCCGTACGCTCTGCGAGCGGTCGCCGCCCGCGTCGTGGGAGAGCACGACGACGCCGGGGCCCGCTCCGTCCTCCACGCGCTCGGTGATGGTGTGCGCGCCGGGCGTCCGCCAGTCGAGGGTGTCCAGGGTCCAGCCCAGCGGCTCCATGCCGAGTTCGGCTCCGAACCGGAACACGGCCCGGTTCCAGGCTCCGAACGGGGCGCGGAACCACAGCGGCGGTTCGCCGTACGCCTTCTCGATGATCTCGCTGGTGCGGGCCATCTCGGAATGGACCCTGGCCCGGGAGATGGTGGTGAGCCGCGGATGGGACCAGGTGTGGTTGCCGACGACATGGCCGTCGTCGGCCATCTCCCGCAGCAGGTCCTGGTGCTGGACCGCCATCTCGCCGCACACGAAGAACATCGCCCGGACGTCGTGGCCACGGAGGGTGCGCAGGATGTCCGGGGTGTAGCGGGGGTCGGGGCCGTCGTCGAAGGTCAGCACCATGCTGCGGCCTCGCCCGTCCACCCGCATGAACGGCTCGCGCCGGACGGCGGGCGGGACGAGGGTGCGGGGCCGGGTGGGCGGCCCGTACCCGGTGAGAGGGCGGAGACGGTAGGAGGAGGGCTTGAGCGCCGGGCGGTCTCCCGGGCCCGCCGCCGGGCCGGGAGAGCCGGTCGGTGCCGGACCGGAGGCTCCGTCGCCGACGAGCAGAGCGGCTGTGCCCGCCGTGCCGGCCGCGCCCAGGAGGGCGGCGACGCCCGTCAACAGGTGGCGACGCGTGAACATCTGATCCTTCGTCATGACTCATGAGTCGACCAAGGCGGGGACGGCGCACCACCACGACACCGGTGCGGCGGCATGGAAACACCTGAAGGGAGTAGTGGTCCGCGCCGGGCGCCCACGACGGACGCCCGGCGCACGCCGGAGCCCGGGTGCTCGGATAGCCTCGCGAACGTGACCGATCAGCAAGCACACCGGTTCGAACGGGGCACCGACGGGCCCAAGGTCGTCCTCGTCGGGCTGGACGGCTCCGACACCTCCCTGCGGGCGGTGTCGTACGCCGTCGGCCTGGCCCGCCGCCAGCACGCGCTGCTCGCGATCGTGTACGTGCAGCCCCTGCTGGCGGCCGGTGCGGCGCTCGGCGTGCCCGTGGCGGGGACGACCGACGAGATCGCCGAGCAGCTGGTCGCGGAGATCCGGGAGGCCGCCGAGCAGGTCAAGGGCGTCTTCGAGGTGCGCTGGGAGTTCCACACCTTCCGCGGCGACCCGTACAACGGCCTGGTGACGGCGGCGGAGAAGCTCAAGGCGGACGCGGTCGTGGTGGGCGCCTCCCAGCAGGCCGGCCACCGCATCGTCGGCTCGGTGGCCCTGCGCCTGGTGAAGGCGGGCCGCTGGCCGGTGACGGTGGTGCCGTAGCTCCCGCGGGGTCGAGGGCGGCCCTGGGGAGCGCGCACGGCGGCTACCGTCCCACGACCGGCCCGTCCTGCGCCGCGCCCCGGCGGAGGACGACGTCCCGGATGCGGTCGCGTGCGGCGGTGACGTGAACACCGGGTAGCCGCCGTGGTCGCCCGCAGCCGCCGTCCGGCTCCGTCAACCGTCTCCATGACAGATCGCCAGATCGGCCTCGGACACCACGGGTTGCACACCCGCGAGCATCGGCCCGAAGTCGTATCCGAACGCCACCCGCATCCGGGTAACCTGGTCGAACTTCAGTACTAGTCGGCATGAATCACCATACAGAGGTACATACCAGTCAAGTAGGCACACCGGCGCACCGGCGCACTGTGGGCCCGCACGGCGGCAGACCGTTCGTCGCACCGTTCGCCGACAGGTTCGACCGCCCGCCGCACACCCGTGACCGGCCCCTGTCCACGCGCAGCGCCCCGCGTTCCCATACGGCCATGACGGCCGGAACCACGATCACCAGAGGGACGACCGCCGAACACGAGCTGGCCGAGCTCCAGCGCGAACACGGCCGCCCCCTCTTCGCCCTGCTGCTGCGGCTCTCCGACGGGGACCGCCATCGCGCCGAGGACCTGGTGCAGGAGACCTTCGTGCGCGCCTGGCAACACCCCGAGGCGCTGCGCGCCGACGACTTCGACTCCGTACGCCCCTGGCTGCTCACCGTCGGGCGGCGGCTCGCCATAGACGCGCGGCGGGCCCGGCAGGCGCGCCCCGCCGAGGTGGGGGACGCGGTGCTGGAGAACGCCCGTGTGATGGCCGATCACGCCGAAAGGTCGGTGGCGAGCCTCGATGTGCGGGAAGCTGTGAAGACACTCACTCCCGAGCACCGCGAAGTACTGGTGCAGGTGTACTTCCAGGGGGCGAGTGTGGCGGAAGCCGCGGAGGCCCTCGGGATCCCGCCCGGTACGGTGAAGTCCCGCGCGTACTACGCGCTGCGCGCCCTGCGCCGGGTGCTTCCCGGATACGCGGCCGACCTGCGGTGAAACCCATGGCCGAGTCAAACCTCCGTAAAGCGCCTTGCTGAGGACCCCGGTTGAGCAATCAGCTGTCTTCTATCCGTGTTCCGGATGGGGGCCGGAGCCTGGTCTCCAGGCCCGGGGTCGGGCGACGCGCACGCACCGGAGGAAGGCAGGAAGGGATGCTGCACAGAGGTCAAGAGAGCACGGACGGCGCCGGCGGCGGCGAACTGTCCGTCCCGATGGCGTGGTTCTATGCCGAGTACATCGCGGAGGAGCTGCTGCGGACGGGCGACCTGATGCCGCCGACGTCCTTCGAGTTCCGCGCGGGGCGGGACGCCCTGGCGCTGACCATCTTCCTCGCGGACGCGGGCGGTGAGCTCTCCGGCATCCGGGTCGTGACCCAGCTGGAGACCTGGCTGTCGCTGACGGCGTACGACCAGCCGTGGCAGGACTGGGTGTGCGAGCGCATGGCGTACTTCACCACCGAGGCGCTGGAGACGGGCGGCCCGTCACCGGACCTGGAGCTGGCCACCGCGGCATGGCGCTGGCTGGAGGACACGGAGCTGCTCGCACCCGACCTGGACGCGGTGCCGGGTGGCGGCGCGGTCCTCGGCGAGGACGACGGCCCAAAGGTCTGGACGCCGGCCTGGCGGCTCGGTCTGCCGCTGGGGCACTTGGCGATCCATCTCTTCTAGCGCCGACACCCCGTGTTCAGGTGACGGCCGTCCGGCTGTCGCGGCCTCGGTGAACCAAGATTTTCGGTCCTGGACCAATCCGCGCGGCGGAGGGCTCCGAATCTTTTGGTTGGCATTGGTCGTGGGGCTTGAGTGATTCGCCGGTCTGGTCCGTACCGGTGGGGGCAGGAAGCAACCCCCACCGCACACCGGCCCGAGGAATTGCCATGTGGTCCCAAGATCGTCATCACGACGTCGGCGCGTACGCGCTGGGCGTGCTGGACGAGGTGGATTCGTTCCACTTCGAGGACCATGTCCGCGGCTGCCCTGAGTGCGCGGTACAGGTCACCGAGTTCCGTCCGGCTGCCCGGCAGCTGATGCTGTACCGCAACGCGACACCGCGCGCCGTGCACCCCTTCGCGGCCCCCGGCCCCCGGATGCTCGGACGGCTGCTCGACGAGGTGACCGCCCGCCACCGGGCGAAGCGCAGGCGCTGGCTGTTCGCGCTGGCGGCCTCCGTGGTCATCGCCGTGGGCGGCCCTGCCGTGGCCGTTCTCGCAGGTCCGGGCGAGGCATCGAACACCGTCGCGGCCACCGACGCCAAGACGGGCGTGTGGGCCGAGGTCAAGGTTCAGGACCGGATCTGGGGCAGCGACATCGAGCTGAGGGTCAAGGAAGCGGACGGCGCCCACGCCTGTCGGCTCGTCGTGATCGGCAAGGACGGCTCCGAGGAGACGGCCGCCAACTGGAAGTCTCCCGAGGGCGCCGACAAGGCCTCCGAGATGATGGGCGGCACCGCGATGCAGCGCGAGGACATCAGCCACTTCGAGGTGCGCAGCCAGGAGGGCGAGCTTCTGGCGACCCTCAAGGCCCCGGCCTGGCGCTGAATCGGTCCGCCGGATCGGTTCGCCGGATCCGCCACCATTCCGCCACCGATTCCGCCTCCTGATTGGTCCGTACCTTCAATGGTTGCGGATCATGGCGGGACTCGGTTCCGGGCCACTTGGAGGGCCCCGCGACCTCACGGCGGCGCTACTTCAGCAACCGTGACAGGCGTCGGTCGGCGAGGGGTTTGCCGCCCGTCTGGCAGGTCGGGCAGTACTGCAGCGAGGAATCGCTGAAGGAGACCTC
The DNA here is from genome assembly GCF_041435215.1 of Streptomyces sp. NBC_01314. Lineage (NCBI taxonomy): Bacteria > Bacillati > Actinomycetota > Actinomycetes > Kitasatosporales > Streptomycetaceae > Streptomyces > Streptomyces sp. NBC_01314. The sequence continues at coordinate 1,858,372 of NZ_CP108394.1, forward strand.
TCGGACGGTGTCACCGCACACCGGGCAGAGTTCTCCGGTCCGGCCGTGCACACGGAGCCCGCTCTTCTTCTCCGCCTTCAGCCGCCCGGCCGCCAGCCCCCGGGAGCGCTCCACGGCCTCGGTGAGCGTGGTGCGCAGCGCCCCGTAGAGATGCCGGGTCTCCTCCGGCTTCAGCGACGCGGCCAGCTTGAAGGGCGACATCCTCGCGGCGTGCAGGATCTCGTCGCTGTACGCGTTCCCGATCCCCGCGATCAGGCTCTGGTCCCGCAGCGCACCCTTGATCTGCCGCCGTTCACCCGCCAGCAGCCCGGCGAACCGGGTCACGTCGAACTCGTCGGCGAGGGGGTCCGGACCGAGCCGGGCGACGCCGGGGACCTCCGCCGGGTCCCGTACGACGTACACCGCCAGCCGCTTCTGCATCCCCGCCTCGGTGAGGTCGAAGCCCTCGCCGGTCTCCAGTGCGACCCGCAGCGCCAGCGGGCTCTTGCCGCCGGGCCGCGGCGGACCCTCCGGCAGCCGGTCCTTCCAGTGCAGCCACCCGGCACGGGCCAGATGGGTCACGAGGTGCAGCTCACCACCGTCGGCCTCGATGTCGAGAAACTTCCCGAACCGCCGTACGCCCGTGATCTCCCGCCCCTCGAACGCGGTGACCGGCGGGTCGTACGTCTTCAGCACACTGATCGCCACAGGCAGCACACGAACGACTTCATGTCCGACGAGGCTCCCGACCAGGAAGTCCCGGAGCGCTTCGACTTCGGGCAATTCAGGCATACGTCAAGGGTGCCATGAGGTGAGGAGGAGGGCGCGGGTGCGCGAGGTCACGCGAGGAACCAGGTACGCCCCCCGCGGCCGCCCACGAACGCACCTCCCGAACTCCTGGCCGCACAAACGGTTCACGCGCCCGGCAGCACGAACTCGCACCACACGCACTTCCCCCCACCCCGCGCCTCCACCCCCCACACATCCGTCAGCCGGTCGACGAGCAGCAACCCCCGCCCCGACACTCCCGCCTCCCCCGCTTCCCGCCGCCGCGGCAACGCGCTGGAGGAGTCCTCCACCTCGACCCGCAGCCGCCGGTCGGATCCGGCCAGCGCCCGCAGCGTGACGATCGCGGAGCCCTCCGTGTGCATGAGCGCGTTGGTGATCAGCTCGTCGGCGACGAGCTCGATCTCGTCGGACCGGTCCCGCGCACCCCAGGTGCGGACGGCCGCGCCGATCATGTGCCGGGCCTCGGTGAGCGCCTCCGGGTCGCCGGGCCCGACGTGCTGCTGGAGCCGCCCACCGGGCTGCTCGGCGCTCCTGCTGCGGCGCCGCAGCAGGAGCAGGGCCACGTCGTCGTCGCCGCCCCGTTCCTCCGCCACGTCGATGAGCCGGTCGGCGAGATCGTCGACATCGTCCGGCCCGGTGGCGATCAGCGCCCTCAGGGTCCGCATGCCGTCGTCGAGGTCGGCGCCCGGCTCCTCGATGAGGCCGTCGGTGCACAGCAGCAGCGTCTGGCCGGGGTCCAGCTCGACGGCGGTCACCGGGTACTCCAGGCCGCCGAACTCGGCGGACAGCCCGAGCGGCAGCCCTCCTTCCACGGTCACCCGGTGGCAGGTGCCGTCGGTGTGCCGGATCAGGGGGTCGATGTGGCCGGCCCGGACCACCTGGACCACTCCGGTGGCCAGGTCGACCTCCGCGTACAGGGCGGTCGCGAAGCGGTCGGTGTCGAGTTCGTGGAGGAAGGCGGAGGCGCGGGCCATCACGGTGGCCGGGGTGTGGCCCTCGGTGGCGTAGGCCTTCAGGACGATACGGAGCTGGCCCATGACGGCCGCCGCGTGCGTGTCATGGCCCTGGACGTCGCCGATGACCGCGCCGACACGTCCGCCGGGCAGCGGGATGAGGTCGTACCAGTCGCCGCCGATGTCCCGGCCGAGCGAGCCCCCGAAGGAGGCGGCCCGGTAGCGGACGGCGATGTCGGCGCCCGGAAAGCTGGGGATGGACCGGGGCAGCATGGCCTGCTGGAGGCCCTCGGCGAGGTCCTTCTCCTGCTCGTAGAACATCGCCCGCTGCAGGCTCTGGGCGATGCTGCTGCCGAGTGCGACGAGGACGTCGCGCTCCTCCCGCGTGAAGCCGCGCCGGTCGCTGTAGAGCAGTCCCATCGCGCCGATCGGGCGGGCCTGCACGATCAGCGGGAGATAGGCGGCCGAGGTGATCTTGAGGTCGGTGATGTGCGGCCACAGCAGCGGATACGACTCGGCGAACTCCTCGGGCGACTCGATGAAGTGCGGTACGAGATGCCGTACGACCTCGTTCATCGGGTACTTCACGTCGAGGCGGGTGACCCGGGTGCCGGGGACGTAGCTGTCCTCGGGGCCGGCGGCGACCATCCTGATCCGTCCGGCCTCCACCAGGCCCATGACCAGGCTGGCGGCGCCGAGGTGGGTGAGGCCGTCGGTGTCGTCCAGGACGTCGATCACGTCCTGGACGGTCCGGGCGTGGGCCAGGGCGGCCGTGATGATCTGGACGACGTTGGTCTGCTTGCGGCGTGCCTCGTCGTGCGCGGCCCGCTCGGTGCGGGAGCGGATCTCGCGCAGCTCCCGGGTGGCGTCGCGGACGATGCCGATGACGCGGTACGGGCGGCCCGTCCCGTCGCGGCGGATGTAGCCCTGGGTGTGGGTCCAGCGCAGGGTGCCGTCACGCAGCCGGATGCGGAAGTAGGCGCCGTAGTTCTCGCTGCCGTCCTTGAGTGCCTGCGAGACGAGGGTGTCGAGTCTGCGGCCCTCCATCGGGGGCACCCGCGGCGCCAGACTCTCGGGTTTGCCGTCGTACTCGTCCGGGCGCATGTCGAAGATCTCGTGTGCGGTGGCGTCCATGTGGAACGCGCCGGCGTCGAGGTCCCAGTCGAAGGTACCCATGAGGTTGAGCGCAAGGACCGAATCCGGGTGGGCGAGCCAGTCGTCCGGGACGTCCGAGTCGCTCGCTCCCCGATCAACCATGGGGACACTTTGACAGTATTTGCCCGATTTTTCGAGTGGGGGGACCGGTATCGACCCGGCGTCGATCCGCTCACTATCGTCGGTAGCGTGGACTGGTTCACCGCACCCGACTACTGGCTCGGCCGGCTGCTCTTCCAGCGGGCTCTGGCCGCCGTCTACGTGGTCGCTTTTCTGGGAGCGGCCCTGCAGTTCCGCGCGCTGATCGGGGAGCGCGGGATGCTGCCGGTGCCCCGTTTCGTGGAGCGGGTGCCGTTCCGGCGGGCGCCGAGCGTGTTCCACCGCCACTACTCGGACCGATTCTTCGCGACGTGGGCCTGGGCGGGCTGTGCGGTGTCGGCGGCGCTCGTCGCGGGGCTGGACTCCCTGCTGCCTCTCTGGGCGGGCATGGTGCTGTGGCTCGTGCCCTGGGCGATGTACCTGTCGATCGTGAACGTCGGCCAGACCTGGTACTCGTTCGGCTGGGAGTCCCTGCTCCTGGAGGTCGGCTTCCTGGCCGTCTTCCTGGGCAACGACGAGGTGGCGCCGCCGGTCCTCGTACTGTTCCTGCTGCGCTGGGTGCTGTTCCGGGTCGAATTCGGCGCCGGGCTGATCAAGATGCGCGGCGATGCGTGCTGGCGGAACCTGACCTGTCTCTACCACCACCACGAGACCCAGCCCATGCCCGGTCCGTTCAGCTGGTTCTTCCACCACCTCCCGAAGCCGTTCCACCGGGTCGAGGCGGCCGCCAACCACGTCACCCAGCTCGTGGTCCCGTTCCTGCTCTTCGCCCCGCAACCGGTCGCGACGGTCGCCGCCTCACTGATGATCCTGACCCAGCTGTGGCTGGTCCTGTCGGGCAACTTCTCCTGGCTGAACTGGATCACGATCGTGCTGGCCCTGTCCGCGGTCGACCTCGGGACGACGGCGCCGGACACCCCGGACGCGCCGCTCTGGTACACGGTCGTCGTGCTCGCCGTCGCCGCGCTGATCCTGTGGCTCAGCTACCACCCGGTCCGCAACATGATCTCCCGCCGCCAGGTGATGAACCGCTCCTTCGACCCGCTGCACCTGGTCAACACCTACGGGGCGTTCGGCAGCGTCAGCCGGGTGCGGTACGAGGTGGTGGTCGAGGGTACGGCGGACGACACGCCGCGCGAGGACTCGCGGTGGCGGGAGTACGAGTTCAAGGGCAAGCCCGGCGATCCGGGGCACTGGCCGCGCCAGTTCGCCCCGTACCATCTGCGGCTCGACTGGCTGATGTGGTTCGCCGCGCTCTCCCCCGCGTACGCCGGCTCCTGGTTCGGCGCCCTGATGGAACGGCTCCTGGAGAACGACCGCGACACCCTCCGCCTGCTCCGCCGCTCCCCCTTCCCCGCCGACGAGCCGCCCCGGTTCGTCCGCGCCCGCCTCTTCCGCTACCGCTACACGACCTGGCGCGAGCTGCGGGAGACCGGGGCGTGCTGGGAGCGGACGTACGTACGGGAGTTCATGCCGCCGACGCGGCTGGCCCCGTCGACCGCGCGGAAGTCGTAGCGGGGCCACGGACGGACTTCTTCACGGCGGACTCTCGACGCGGGGCCGTGCCGCAAGGCACAGTGCTCCCGTACTCGATCACTACTCACGAGTACGCCTCTCCGCCGCGTACGACACCGACGCGCACGACACCGCCAGGGAGCTCCCGTGACCAGCTGGGTCGGCCGGACCGCCGCCGAGATATCCGCCGCCGTGCGGGAGAAGCGGGTCACACCGCGCGAGGTGGTGGCCGAGCATCTGGCGCGGATCGAGACGTTGGACGGGCGGCTCGGGGCGTTCCGCAAGGTCCGGGCGGAGGCGGCCCTGGCGGAGGCCGACGTGGTGGCCGGCCGGGCCGATCTGGCCGAACTGCCCCTGGCGGGCGTGCCGGTGGCGATCAAGGACAACCTCGCCGTGCGGGGCGAGTCCACCCGGAACGGGTCCGCCGCGACCCCGGACACACCGGCCGAGGACGACCATGTGACGGTGGCCCGGCTGCGGGCGGCCGGCGCGGTGGTCGTGGGGCTCACGAACGTGCCCGAGCTGTGTGTCTTCGGCACCACGGACGGCGTGCACGGCACCGCCCGCAACCCGTGGGACACCTCGCGCACCACGGGCGGCTCGTCGGGCGGCAGCGCTGCCGCGGTGGCCGCCGGACTGGTGCCGCTGGCCCTCGGCAACGACGGGATGGGCTCGCTGCGCATACCGGCCGCCAACTGCGGTCTGCTCGGCCTCAAGCCGGGCTTCGGTGTGATCCCTGCGGACATCGGGCACGGCGACTGGTTCGGCATGTCCGAGAACGGCCCGCTCGCCACGACCGTCGAGGACGCCCGGCTGATGTTCGGGATACTGGCGGGCACGGACACCGGACGGCCGTCCGGGACGGCCCCGTCCTCCCCGAGCATCGCCCTGTCCGTGCGCAGCCCCCTGGTAGGGGTGACCGTCACCCGCCCGTACGCCGATGCCGCGCGCCGGGCGGCCGAACTGCTGGCCGGGGCCGGGCTGCGGGTCCGGCCGGCCGACCCGGCGTATCCCGTCTGGCTGGGCACGACCTCGCTGGCGCACTGGACGGCGGGCACCGCGGTGGACGCCGAGGGCCTCGATCCGAAGCTGCTCACCCGGCGCACGCGGGTGCACGCGGCCGTGGGGCGGCGCTTCGTGAAGGGGGTTCGCGCGGGCGACCGCCGGGAGCGGCTGCGCCGACGCCTGGAGCCGTTCTTCGCCGAGCACGACGTGCTGCTCACTCCGGCGCTCGCCCGGCGCGGGCCCACCGCCGCGAACTGGCACGAGCGGGGGTGGCTGCGCAATCTGCTGGTGAACACCAACTACTCGCCGCTGACCCCGCCGTGGAACCTCACGGGCTGGCCGGCGATGTCGGTGCCGTTCGGCACGCTGCCGTCGGGCGCGCCCTGCGCGGTGCAGCTGGTGGGCCGCCCGGGTTCGGAGCTCGAACTCCTGGAGGTCGCGGGCCGGTTGGAGGAACTGAACCCGTGGCGGCGGACGGCACCGATCGGCTAGTCCCCCGACACGGCCCAGCCGCGCGCGAACAACGCCCCGTGACAGCCCCTGTCCGAACAGCCGTGTCCGCACGGTCTTGTCCGCACGGTCTTGTCCGCACAGCCGTGTCAGGGCGCCGTGTGCGCGATGTACGGGCTTCTCCGGTCTGCATGGGCGTGAGTCCGGCACGCCCATGCAGACGGCGATCGCGAGATCCTGCCGGTCAGTCCACGCTGGGCAGGATGTGGGGCTCGGCGAGGTCGTCCTCGTAGCCCGCCAGTCGGATCGGGGCGGACCTGGCCCACACGTCCAGGCTGCCGAGTTCCTTCTTCGACCGGCCGCCGCCCTCGGTGCGTTCCTTGGGGCGTTGATCGCCATTCGCGTTCTCTGGTGTCACCGCGCACTCCTTATGTGTCGGGTCACCCTCGGGACGTCGGCCCAGCCTGCCGCTGTGCGCCTGACGTCCGCTCGGGTCTGAGTCGATGTCAGTTCGGACGCGGTGGCGCCGGATTACCTGGATGTGAGAGCAGGCCGTGGTGACCGGCTTGTCCCGGGACGGACCGTGGGTGCGGGTGGGACCCATTTCAGGCTGTCCGTCCGGTACAGAGTAACCAGATGAGCGGGCGGCCGCTCTATGGGGCTGAAAACACGAGGTAACTGTCTTGAGTCGTTCAGCGCCCAGCAGGCCTTACACTAGGGCAATTTGACCCATTCGGTAGCTTTTCTCATCACCCGTTCGGCTCAGTACTCGAACCCCGCACCAGCCCGACGACCCATCGGATCGCTGGCCTCGGCGCGTAGTTCAGGTCCCGTTGGCCGGATCGCAAGCCGACCATGATCTGCTCATGTGTCGCAACGGCATTTCTCGCGGGCGGACTCGGGAGGACCGGCGGATGGAACCGCGCAGCGTCGATGAGCTGATGGATCTGCTGCATGCCCGCCGGGGCGGCGACAGGGTGCCGGACCGCCGCCGGGACGGTCCGGCCCGCGCTCCGGGGACCTGCTCCGATCCGCACGAACACGCGCTGCGGACCGCCGCGCTGCTGCGCCGGGGACGGCCCGCCGACAAGGAGCTCCAGGTGGCCGGCCTGGTCCATACCCTCGGGCAGTTGCTCCGACCGGGTGACGACACGAGCCACGCGGACCCGGCCGACGACGGGGACCTGGCCGCCGACGCGGTCCGGCCGCTGCTCGGCGACCGGGTCGCACATCTCGTACGCCTGCACGCCCTCGGCCCCGACCACCTCGTACGACTGCATGCGGGCGGCTGGGTGGACGCCGGTCTCGTCGAGGACGTGCTGACGCTACGCCAGGCGGATGAGGCGGGCCGGTCGGCCGGGGTGAACGCCGGGGTCCTGGAGGACTGGCGCACCGTGCTGGAACTGGTGGCGGACCGGGCGCACCGGACCGAGGGGGCGCCCCGGCCCGGCCGGGCCGGGGCGTCGTCTCACCACTTGCCGGGCGCGTAGTCCTTCAGGAAGACGCCGTACAGGTCCTCACCCTGCTCGCCGAGCACGACGGGGTCGTACACGCGGGCCGCGCCGTCGACGAGGTCGAGCGGGGCGTGGAAGCCCTCGTCGGCGAGGCGCAGCTTGTCGAAGTGGGGGCGCTCGTCGGTGATCCAGCCGGTGTCGACCGAGGTCATGAGGATGCCGTCGGCCTGGAACATCTCCTGGGCGCTGGTCCGGGTGACCATGTTCATCGCGGCCTTGGCTGCGTTCGTGTTCGGGTGGCCCGCGCCCTTGTAGCCGCGGCCGAAGACGCCTTCCATCGCCGAGACGTTCACGACGTACGCGCGCCCGCTGGTCGCCTTCCTGGCGGCCTCGGCCATGGCCGGGCGGAGCTTGCTGATCAGGATGAAGGGCGCCGTGTAGTTGCACAGCTGGGTCTCGAGGAGCTCCACCGGGGAGATCTGTTCGATGGTCTGCACCCAGGTGTTGCTGTCGACCACGTCGGGGACGAGGCCGCCCGCGTCGATGGCGGTGCCGTCGAGGTGTCGGGCGACGCTGGCGTTGCCCGCGACCAGGGCGAGATCGGCGACCTGCTGTGCGTCGAGGCCGCTGACGCCCACGGGCAGTGCGGTCAGCCCGGTCGAGCCGTCCACCGCACCGGAGTTGAAGGCGCCGATGACGTGGTACGCGGGCAGCTCGCCGGCGGGCAGCGGGGTGCTCTCCCCCTCGACCAGGGCGGCGTAGGCGGAGGGCAGGCGGCGTACGGTCTGGGTCGCGTTGTTGATGAGGATGTCGAGGGGGCCCGACTGGGCGACCTGGTCGGCGAGGGCGACGACCTGGGCCGGGTCGCGCAGGTCGGTGCCGACGACCTCCAGGCGGTGCATCCAGTCCGCCGAGTCGTCCATGGCCTTGAAGCGGCGGATGGCGTCCTTCGGGAAACGCGTGGTGATCGTGGTGTGCGCGCCGTCGCGCAGCAGCCGCAGGGCGATGTACATGCCGATCTTGGCGCGTCCGCCGGTGAGGAGGGCGCGCTTGCCGGTGAGGTCGGCGCGGGCGTCGCGCTTGCCGCGGTTCAGGCGGGCGCAGTCGGCGCAGAGCTGGTGGTAGAAGTAGTCGACCTCGACGTACCGCGTCTTGCAGGTGTAGCAGGAACGGGGGCGCTGGAGTATCCCCGCGATCTTCCCCTCCGCGGTCACGGACGACGGCAGGATGCCCTCGGTCTCGTCGTCGATCCGCTGGGCGGAACCGGTGGCCGTGGACTCCGTGACCGCCTTGTCGTGCGCGGTCTTGGCGGCCCGGCGGTCCTGGCGGCGGCGCTGCTTCACCGTGCGGTAGACACCTGCCGTCGCCCTGCGCACCGCGATCGCGTCGGGGTGGTCGACGTCCAGCTTGTCCAGCTCGTCGAGCACGCTGAGGCACACGGCGAGCCGGTCCGGGTCGATGCCCGGGCCGTGCACGACCTCGTCCGTGGTCGCCGGGCCGTCCTCTGTCACCGTCATCGCGCTGCCGCTTCCCTGATCACCCGCGGCTCGCCGACCGCGTCCGCCACCGAACGCGGAATTGTACGTAGCGACGGCCCCGGTCTCCAAAACCCAGGTCTCGCCCCCGCCGCCCCTACCCGTCCCGACCCCAGGGGCTGCCGCCCCTCGGACCCCGCTCAGGTGGGTTGTTCGCGTGCGGGCGGGTGTGGCTTGTCGCGCGGTTCCCCGCGCCCCTTCAGGGGCGCGGGGAACCGCGCGAACGGGGTCCGGGGCGGAGCCCCGAGGATGGGACGGATAGGGGCGGCGGGGGCAAGGAACCCCGCGCTCACCGCCCGGGTGTCACGCCTCACACGCCGCCAGTAGTTCCTCGACCTCCCGGGTCACCGCCTTGCCCAGCACCTCCAGATCCGGCACGGCCTCCGCGTCGGCGACGAGGCCGTAGTGGACGCTCCCCCGGTACGTCGAGACGGCGACCGCGAGGGACTGGCCGTGGGCGAGCGGGGCCAGGGGATAGATCTCCGCGAGCGGGCAGCCGCCGAGCCGGAGGCCGAGGCTGGGGAGGGGGACGCTGGTGACGAGGATGTCGAACCAGAGGCGGGCGGCCTGGCTGACGAGGGGCCCGCCGAGCCGGTGGCCGAGGGGCAGCACATGATCCGCGAGGAGGGCGACCGCACCGGCGCCCCGGTTGGGCCCGGCGTCCTTGTTGCGGTCCATCGCCGTGCGCACCGTACGCAGCCGCCTGAGCGGGTCCGGGTCGTCCACGGGCAGTTTCATCAGGTACCCGGAGAGCCTGTTGCCCTGCGGGTGCGCCGTGCGCGGCCGGCGCCTGGAGACGGGGATCAGGGCTCGGGGCGCGACCCCCTCGCTGCCGTCCCCCCGCTCGTCCAGCCAACGCCGCAGCGCCCCCGCCACCACGGCGATCAGGACGTCGTTGACGGTGCCGCCGACGGTCTTGCGGATCCGGTGCACGTCGTCGAGGTCCACGAGCACCCCGGCGGTACGGCGGGTCCCGCTGGCCTCGGAGGTCAGCGCGGCGGACGAGCGGGCGCCGAGTGTCGCGTCGAGCGTGGTGCGGGCGACGGAGGCGCCGATGTCGAGGGCGCGGCCGAGGTCGGACAGGGTGCCCCGGAGCAGGCCGGGCAGCTTGCGCACCTCGTCGAGGAGGCCGCGCGGCGGCTCCGCGGGGCGCGGCCGGGGCGCGGGCATGTCGATGGGGTCCATGACGGCGGCGGCGAGCGTCAGCGCCCGGAGTCCGTCGGCCAGGGCGTGGTGGAACTTGAACAGGACGGCGAAGGAGGCGCCGTCCTCCCCCGGCAGCACATGCGCCTCCCAGGGCGGTCGGCCGCGCTCCAGCGGGCGTTCCATCAGCCGCCCGGCCACCTCGTGGAAGTCGGCGGTCGGCGCGTGCAGCCGTACGTGGTCGAAGGGCTCGAAGTCGGTGACGGGCTCCCGGGTCGCGCCGCCGAACGCCAGCGGCAGCCGTACGTCCGGGCGCCATACGTCCCGGATCCGCATCCGCAGCCCCGGCACCCCGGCGGCCCGCGTGGCGAGCAGCTCGGCGGCGTGGGCTCCCGCGGTGGGCGAGTCCGCCGTGAAGACGCCGAGGGCGGCCAGATGCATGGGGTGTTCGGCGGACTCGATGTTCCAGAACGCCAGGTCGAGTGGGGCGAGCAGATCAGGAGTCAATGGCTTGCCTCGCGTCGACGAAGGGGGAGTCAGCAGTCAATCGCTGTTGGCCGATTACGGTCAAGTACGATCAAGCTACGCACAGTTAACAACAGATTACGTCCCGCCTCCTGATGAAGGCGGGACGCATGGGACATCTGTGTTCACGGGGGTCACCCTGACGGACTAAGGCACCTGCTGGCCCTTCCCCAGGGCTATCACTCCGCCCCTGGAGACCGTGTACAGCTCGGCGTCCCGCTCGGGGTTGACTCCGATCGTGGCACCCGGTGGTACCTGGACGTTCTTGTCGAGCACGGCACCCCGGACGACCGCGCCCCGCCCGATGTGGACGTTGTCGTGCAGGATCGAGCCCTGGACGACCGCGCCCGGGTCGACGACGACGCCCGGGGAAAGGATGGACCTCGTCACCTGGCCGCGTATCAGGCAGCCCGCACTGATGATCGACTCGCTGGCGATGCCGCCCGCGTTGAAGCGCGCCGGGGAGAGCTGGCCGGAGCTGGTGTAGATGGGCCAGCTGCGGTTGAAGAGGTTGAAGGCGGGGCGTTCGGCGATGAGGTCCATATGGGCGTCGTAGTAGGCGTCGAGCGAGCCGACGTCCCGCCAGTAGCCCTGGTCGCGGGTGGTCTCGCCGGGCACGTGGTTGGCGCTGAAGTCGTACAGCTGCGCCTCGCCCCGGTCGGTGAGCTGGGGAAGGATCGAGCCGCCCATGTCGTGGATGGAGTCCTCGTCCTCGGCGTCCCGCTGGAGCGCCTCCACCAGGGCCTTGGTGGTGAAGATGTAGTTACCCATCGAGGCGAACACGGATTCGGGGTCGTCGGCCAGGCCCGGCGGGTCGGACGGCTTCTCCAGGAAGCGTTCCACACTCTGGCCGTCGGAGCCGGGGGTGATCACGCCGAAGGACGACGACTCCGTGCGCGGTACCCGGATGCCGGCCACCGTCACGCCCGCGCCGCCCTCGATGTGCTGCGTCAGCATCTGGCGGGGGTCCATGCGGTAGACGTGGTCGGCGCCGAACACGGCGACGTACTCCGGCTGTTCGTCGTGCACCAGGTTCAGGGACTGCAGGAGCGCGTCCGCGCTGCCCAGGTACCAGCGCGGACCCAGCCGCTGCTGTGCCGGCACCGGCGTGACGTAGTTGCCCAGCAGACTCGACATCCGCCAGGTCGTGGTGATGTGCCGGTCCAGCGAGTGCGACTTGTACTGCGTGAGCACGCAGATGCGCAGAATGTCCGCGTTGACGAGATTGGAAAGGACGAAATCCACCAACCGATACGTTCCACCGAAAGTCACCGCTGGTTTCGCACGGTCGGCGGTCAGGGGCATCAGCCTCTTGCCCTCCCCGCCCGCCAATACGATTCCCAGCACCGAAGGTCCACCCCGCCGCATCCCGCCGCCCCTCTACGCCCGCTCGTGCCGAACCCTGATCCTTGACTACGCCCGTTTGAGGACTTCCTCGTAAAGACGGACCGTCCGCCGGGCGACCGCGTCCCAGCCGAACTCCCGCACCGCGCGCTCCCGTCCGGCCTCGCCCATACGGGCGGCCGCCCCGGGATCGGCGAGCACCGAGTCGAGGGCGCGGGCCAGCCGGTCCTCGAAACCGTCCTCCGTCGACACGAGGAGACCCGTGACACCGTCCTCCACGACCTCCGGGATACCGCCGACCCGCGAGGCCACCACGGCCGTGCCGCAGGCCATGGCCTCCAGGTTGACAATACCCAGCGGCTCGTACACCGACGGACAGACGAACACGGCGGCGTGCGTGAGGAGCTGGATCACATCCGGGCGCGGCAGCATCTGCGGGATCCAGAACAGGCCCTCGCGCGCGCGGCTGAGTTCCGCGAAGAGATCACGGAACTCCTGATCTATCTCCGGGGTGTCCGGCGCGCCCGCGCAGAGCACCACCTGCACCGCCGGGTCGATGTCCCGTACGGCGCGCAGCAGGTGGGGCACGCCCTTCTGCCGGGTGATGCGGCCGACGAACAGGACGTACGGGCGGCCGGTGTCCACGCCGATGCGGTCGAGGACGTCCGTGCCGTGGTCCGGTGTGTAGAGGGAGGTGTCGATGCCGTTGTGCACGACGTGGAGCTTCGCCGGGTCCAGGGCGGGATAACAGCCGAGGATGTCGTCACGCATGGCGCCGGACACGGCGATCACCGCGTCGGCGGACTCCACGGCGGTGCGCTCGGCCCAGCTGGACAGGGCGTACCCGCCGCCCAGCTGTTCGGCCTTCCAGGGGCGCAGCGGCTCCAGCGAGTGGGCGGTCATCACATGCGGGATGCCGTGCAGCAGCTTGCCGAAGTGGCCGGCGAGGTTGGCGTACCAGGTGTGCGAGTGGACCAGTTCGCGGCCTTCGAGACCGGCCGCGATGGAGAGGTCCACGGAGAAGGTGCGCAGCGCGTCGTTGGCGCCGTCGAGCGCGGACCAGGGCCGGTGGCGTACGACACCGCCGCCCGCCCCCTCGCCCCAGCAGTGCACGTCCAGGTCGACGAGGGACCTCAACTCATGGGCGAGAAACTCGACATGGACACCCGCGCCACCGTAGACGTCGGGCGGATACTCCCGGGTCAGCAGGCCGACTCGCACCCGGAACCCCCTGTCTCAGCGGCTGGTTCCCACATGGTCACCCAGAAGGGTCGGTTGGGGAAGACCACGATTTTCGCGCGGCGGCGCTCCCGAGGTCGAGGCGGCGGGAACCGAGGTCAGATGCGGCGGCGACCGCCGAGGGGTCGCGGGCCTGGCGGCCGGTCGAAGCAGCAGTCGCCGCACAGGCCGCCGCCGGGGAGCCGGTAATAGAGACAGCAGCTGCGGCGGCGGTGTGTCACCGGGTCGAGCGTGCCCGCCAGGCCGGGGTGCGCGAACAGGTCGGCGGCGAGCGCGCGGGCCCGAACCGCCGCCTCGGTACGGCCGTTGGCAGCCGCCCAGCGATCGATCTGGCGCACGGCGCCCATGAGCGCGGAGGCCGCGTTCCCCCACAGCAGGCGCTCGGATAGGGGCAGTTGAGCGCGGAGCGCCGCCGCCAGCGGGACGAGATGGCCGTCCCGTACGACCTCGCCGATCCGCTCGGCGGGCAGGCTCCGCACCTCGGTCAGCCACAGCTCGTCCGGGGCGCTCGCGTCCGCGTCCCAGCGCAGGAGGCGCGGATCGAGGTCGGGGACGCGGCCGTACAGGGCGGTCGCGCCGAGGGCCACCGACCACATGCGGGCGGCGAGACCGAGGTGGGCGATGGAGGCGGCCACGCGCGGTTCGGGCGCCCGTACACTCCGCGCGACCTTCCGGACACGGAAAATTACGGGATCCACGTAAACCTCCCCTTTCACATCGGCATCCCGTGCCGCGTAGGCCTCCGCGAGGGTGGGCAGGGGGCCGTGCGGCGGTCGGCCCGTGCGTAGTACGAAGAAGCCGCCGAGGGCAGCGAGCGCGGTGAGGTCGGGGTCGTCGTCCACGAGGACGAGTAGTACCAGGGCCCGCAGGTGTGCTCACCTGGGGGCCTGCACTCCGTGTCGCCCACCTTGGGGATGACCGTGGGCGCGTCGTACTCCAACGGCAGTAGGACTCATTGAGTGCTCAGGTACGACGACGCGAACACTTTCGCGAGGCATCGTGGTCACCATGAAAGCCGAGCGTTCACCGCGCCGGGCCCGGAGCCCCCGCGCCTCGCTGAGGAGCAGCTCATGAATGCCCTCGCGTTCTCCATGCTGTTGTCGTTCGTCTCCGCCGTGGCGTACGCGGGCGGGGCGATCGTCCAGGAGCGTGTCGCGGTGTCGTCCCCCGGCCCGTCCTACGCGCCGCTGCGCCGACCGGTGTGGTGGGCCGCCGTCGGGCTGAACGGCCTCGGCGGGCTGCTGCACGTGGTGGCTCTGGCCTACGGCCCGCTGAGCCTGGTGCAGCCGCTGGGCGCGCTGACCATCGTCTTCGCCCTGCCCATGGCGGCGCTCTTCGTGGGCCGCAGGGCGGGCGCGACGGCCTGGCGGGGCGCGATCATGGCGACGGTGGGTCTCGCGGGCCTGCTCTCGCTGGTCGGTGCGGCCGACGTGCAGTCGCTCGACACCGTCCAGCGTGTGGTGGTCGCCGTGGTCAGCGGTGGCGCGGTCGCGGCGCTGATGGTGGCGGGCCGCGCGGCGCACCGCCACCCGGCGGTGCGCAGCATCCTGCTGGCGGTCGCCTCCGGTGTCGCGTTCGGCATGTCCTCGGTCTTCACGAAGACGGTCGCCGTCGACTGGACGGACGGTGTCGCGCTCTCCGACCTGCCCACCCTCGCGGTCATAGGCGCCTTCGCCACAGCCGGTCTGCTGCTGTCCCAGGCCGCCTACCGGGGCGGCGGCCTCGCGGCCCCGCTCGCCACCCTGACCGTGGTGAACCCGGTGGTGGCGGCCGCGGTCGGCATCACGATGTTCGGCGAGACGTTCCGCTACGGCACGGCCGGCACCCTCCTCGCGCTGGGCTGCGGCGTCGTCGCGGCGGGTGGTCTGATCCTGCTGACCACGGAGCGCCTCGGCGACGAGGTCCGGGCGGAGCGGACCGAGGTGGACGTCACGGTCACGGCCGCCGACCGGGAGTCCCTGGCTCTTGAGGAGCTGCTCGCGGGCCTTCCGCGGCGAACCGCGGAGGTCCCGGACGCCGACGACGCGATCGGCCTGGACAAGCGCGTGGTCGTACCGGCCCCGTTCCTGGGGAGGAGTGCGGCGGACGAGGACGACGCTGCGCCCGGCCTGCCGCTGCGGCCGTTCGACGACGAGCTGTATGTGCCCAGGGCACTCCTCGACCGGCATCGCGACCGCGTGAAATCCTGAGCGGGAGGCCCGGACCGGGCCTCCCGCCCCGGTTCGGGCCTCCCGGACCGCGTCAGATCCGGACCCCTCCCGCCCGCAGATAGGCGATCGGATCGATGTCGCTGCCGAAGCCGGGCCCCGTCCGCACCTCGAAGTGCAGATGCGGGCCCGAGCTGTTGCCCGTGGAGCCGGAGCGGCCGATGCGCTGGCCCGCACCGACGTGCTGGCCCGCCTTCACGGAGATCGCCGACAGATGGGCGTACTGCGTGTAGCGGCCGTCGGCGTGCCGGATCACCACCTGGTAGCCGAAGGAGCCGCCCCAGCCGGAGGTGACGACCTCCCCGGCGGCCACGGACTTCACGGAGCTGCCGGTCGCCACGGGGAAGTCGACGCCCGTGTGGTAGCCCTTCGACCAGGAGGAGCCCGAGGCCCGGTAGGGCGTGCCGAGGGAGGCGCTCACCGGGGCGACGACGGACGCCGACTCCTGCCGCTTCTCGGACGTCTGCTGCTTGTCGGCCTTCTGCTCCTTCTGGACCTTCTTCTTTTCTTGCTTCTTTTCCTGCTTCTGCTCTTTCTGCTTCTCTTTCTGCGGCTCTTTCTTCTGACCCGCCGAGTTCAGACTCAGCCGCTGGCCAGGGACTATCACATCCGGGTCGGAGCCGATGGTCCTGCGGTTGGTCTCGTAGAGCTTGCGCCAACCGCCCCTGACCTCACGGGAGTCGGCGATCTCGGAGAGGGTGTCGCCCTGGACCACCGTGTACATCTCGACCTTGCCGGCCTGTGACTGCGGCGTGGTCTGGGGTTTCACGTCCTCGATCGTGAGGCCGGCGCGGGCCGAACACGAGGGCCAGGCCCCGGGGCCCTGCCCGTCGAGGACCTTCTCGGCGATCGCGATCTGCTGTTCCTTGGTGGCCAGGTCCGCCCGGGCGGCGTAGGCCGTACCGCCGAAGGCCTCCCATGTGGACTGGCTGAACTGGAGACCGCCGAAGTACCCGTTCCCGCTGTTGATGTTCCAGTCGTTCGTGGACTCACAGGCCGCGACCTTGTCCCAGGTCTCGACATCGGCCGCTTCCGCGACCCCGGTGCCGATCAGCGGAAGCGCCATCCCGGCGCCCCCCGCCGTGACGGTGAGTGAGGCGCGGTTGATCCTGTTCGGCTGGTACCGGCGGTGCCGACCGCGTACGGCCATGGAGAAGCCCCCTCGCATATGCCATGAGCCGCAAAAGTAAGTGCCGCGAACCGGCCATGACAAGACGAAAAACCAGCCGCTCCCGTCCCCCGAGTGGCGAGTAAGTGACCTGCTCCGGCGCGTAAGTGCCTCCGTCCGGCGCGCGGGTGACCAGGGACGGCGCACGAGTGAGCAAGGACGGCGCGCAAGCTATCGGGTTGCGCGCCCTATTGAGGCAGGTAGGGCCCTTTTCCCGTACTCAAGCCCGGCAGGCCGCGCAGTGCGGACGGGGCCGGTGCACGTCAGGATGGCCGGAAGGACAATACTGGCGGGCAGGAACGGCACCACCGATATCAGGATCCATAGGAGCCAACCGTATGAGCACTTCAGCCCAGATCGGCGTCACCGGCCTCGCGGTCATGGGGAGCAACCTCGCCCGCAACTTCGCCCGCAACGGCTACACGGTCGCCGTCCACAACCGCTCCGCGGCGAAGACCCAGGCGCTGATCAAGGAGCACGGGCACGAGGGCGACTTCATCGCGGCCGAGACCGCCAAGGACTTCGTGCAGGCGCTGGAGCGGCCCCGGCGCCTGGTCGTCATGGTCAAGGCGGGCGGGCCGACGGACGCGGTGATCGAGGAGTTCGCGCCGCTCCTGGAGCCCGGCGACATGATCATCGACGGCGGCAACGCGCACTTCGCCGACACCCGCCGCCGTGAGGCCGCGCTGCGCGAGCAGGGCATCCACTTCGTCGGCGCGGGTATCTCCGGCGGCGAGGAGGGCGCGCTCAACGGCCCGAGCATCATGCCGGGCGGCCCGGTCGAGTCCTACGACTCCCTCGGCCCGATGCTGGAGAAGATCTCCGCGAAGGCCTCCGACGGCGCGCCGTGCGTCACCCACGTGGGGCCGGACGGCGCCGGGCACTTCGTGAAGATGGTCCACAACGGCATCGAGTACGCCGACATGCAGCTGATCGGCGAGGCGTACCAGCTGCTGCGCGATGTGGCCGGATACACCCCCGCACAGATCGCGGAGATCTTCCGCACCTGGAACACCGGGCGGCTCGACTCGTATCTGATCGAGATCACGGCCGAGGTGCTGGCGCACGTGGACGCCGCCACCGGCAAGCCGTTCGTGGACGTGGTCGTCGACCAGGCGGAGCAGAAGGGCACCGGCCGCTGGACCGTCCAGATCGCGCTGGACCTGGGCGTCCCGGTCTCCGGGATCGCCGAGGCCGTCTTCGCGCGCTCCCTGTCGGGCCACGCCGCACTGCGCGACGCCTCCCGCTCGCTGGCCGGCCCCAAGGCCACGCCGCTCAGCGCGGCCGAGGCGGGCGCGTTCGCCGACCGGGTCGAGCAGGCGCTGTACGCCTCCAAGATCGTGTCGTACACCCAGGGCTTCCACGAGATCGACGCGGCCCGCGACGAGTACGACTGGAACATCGACCTCGGCAAGGTGGCGTCGATCTGGCGGGGCGGCTGCATCATCCGCGCGGCCTTCCTCGACCGGATCCGGGCCGCGTACGACGCCCGGCCCGACCTGCCGAGCCTGCTCTCCGACGACGCGTTCGCCCAGGAGATCGCGGCGGCGCAGGACGACTGGCGCGAGGTGCTGGTGGCGGCGACGCGTCAGGGTGTGCCGACGCCCGGGTTCGCGGCGGCGCTGGCGTACTACGACGCGCTGCGTGCGGAGCGGTTGCCCGCGGCGCTCACGCAGGGACAGCGGGACTTCTTCGGGGCGCACACGTACCGGAGGGTGGACCGGGAGGGGTCGTTCCACACGCTGTGGGGGCAGGGCCGGGGCGAGATCGAGGCCTGAGGTCGCCTGCGATCTCCTGAGCTCGCCTGAGGGGGTGGGGGTGCGGAGCGCTCCGCACCCCCGGGCAGGTTGATGTGGCCCGGCATGGAGAAGTCCATGCCGGGCCTTTTTCTGCCTCTGATACCGCTACGACAGCGGGCCCGGCCTCGGTTCGCCCGGGACCGGTTCCGGGCCCGGAGGGCTGGGGATCGGGTCCGGCTCCGGGGTGGGGACGGGGTCGGGGGTGGGGACAGGGGTGGGCGTGGGGACGGGGGTGGGAACGGGGTCGGGGTGCGGGGTCGGCGGGAAGGGATCCGGGTGCTCAGGGCCGCCCGGGCCCGGGATGGGGCCCGGGTGCACGGGGTCCCGGTCGGGGTACGTCATCGCGTCCTCCAGCCATGGGGTACGTCGGTCCATGGACCACTGCCACGGGTACCCGTCACCCGCACGGCCAGTCACCCGGTCGGCCGAGCCGCCGTGACCGCTCCAGCCGACGAGTCCCTCAGAAGCCCTCAGGGTGGGCGACGAGCCAGTCCTTCGCGGCCCGCAGCAGCTCCGGATCGACGGCCGGGGCC
Organism: Streptomyces sp. NBC_01314; assembly: GCF_041435215.1. Taxonomy (NCBI): domain Bacteria; kingdom Bacillati; phylum Actinomycetota; class Actinomycetes; order Kitasatosporales; family Streptomycetaceae; genus Streptomyces; species Streptomyces sp. NBC_01314. The sequence continues at coordinate 1,877,264 of NZ_CP108394.1, forward strand.
TCCTCGGGATGGCGTTCGGCCCACTTGACGACGTACGGGCAGAGTGGCGCGACGACAACGCCCTCGCGGGCGGCGATGCCGTACAACTCCCGGGCCAATGAGCCCGCGACACCCTTTCCCTCGTGCGCGGGCTCGACGATCGTATGGACCGGGACGAGCGCACGCTGTGGGGCTTCGAGGACGAAGTACTGGATGTGACCGGCCAGTTCGTCACCGGCGAAGGCCTCCAGTCGGCCGGCCGCCCGGTCGTCACGGATCTGTACGTCGCTCATGGCACTCCTCGCGTGCGGATCGGGGACGCCGGGCGGCCACGCCCGATCTCAGACGGTGACGGCCTGCGGGCTGCGCCGCTGGTCCGACCCCGGCACCGGCTCGGAGGCGTCCGAACCCAGGGCCACGATCCGGTTGTCGCCGTCCACGTGCACGACCCTGGGCTCCAGGGCGCGGGCCTCTGCGTCGGAGACCTGAGCGTAACTGATGATGATCACCAGGTCCCCGGGATGGACGAGGTGGGCCGCGGCACCGTTGATCCCGACGACCCCCGAACCACGCTCGCCCTCGATGACGTACGTCTCCAGACGGGCGCCGTTGGTGACGTCGACGATGTGCACGAGCTCGCCCGGCAGCAGATCGGCGGCGTCGAGCAGTTCGGCGTCGATGGTCACGGACCCGACGTAGTGCAGGTCGGCCTGGGTGACGGTGGCGCGGTGGATCTTGGACTTGAATAGAGTACGCAGCACTTTGGACTCCTGGAAGACGGCTCCCTGCCAGCTTTGTGCAGGTCAAGGGCGGTCTTCACTCTACAGGGGCACGCGTCGAAGTCGACGATTGTGAGGAACATCGCTTCTCCTGGGGAAACGACTCCCTGCCTTGGCTTCCGCGCCGACTAGGCTGTTGTGACGCCACCGACCAGGTGCCTGTTCGGACAGCCTTTCAGGATGTTCGGGAACTGATGCTGACCAGATGCTGACTTACCTGACGATGCGCCAGGCACGCGCTCCGTCGAGCACGGAGCCACTCTCCGCGTCGACCTGGAAGTCGTTCAACGCGCCCGGCAGCCCGGGGCTTCATCCGGTCCCGGAACAATAGACGGTCGGAGTAGACCTACGACTGACTGATGCCCCACCGGCGCCTGTGGAGCACACGATCCGGGCAGCCCTGTGGTTTCAACCAAGTCGGGCTCCCGACTGTGACCGATCGATCGCGACCACTACCGGTAGTTCGTTAAATCCGGCGGTGGCGTGGGTTGACGACGGGTCGAGTTGGTCGTAGGCCGGTCATAGGAGCCAACTGCCTTGCCGGAGGCTAAAGATGACTGCCCGCCGTCCGTGTCCGCCTGCGCCGGGGCCGCTGGAGGACTACGCGGCCCAGTTCGACGACCTCTTCTTCAGCCTGGCCCAGCGGCGAGGATTTCGCGAGTATCTGACCGGGCTGCTGGCGCCGCGAGAGCGGAACAAGACGATCACCTGCCTGGCCGGGGCGGAGCCAGTGGCCGGTGCGGGGAAGCCAGGGGTACAGCGGCTGCAGTTCTTCCTGTCCGAGTCGCCCTGGGAGGCCGAACAGATCAACGACCGGAGGCTTGAACTGCTGCGCAAGGAACCGGCGACCGCTCCGCACGACGGCGGGATCATCGTGATCGACGACTCCGGGGACCGCAAGGCCGGCACCGCGACCGCGAATGTGGGCCGGCAGTGGCTGGGCCGGTACGGCAAGACCGACAACGGCATCGTCACGGTGACCACGGTATGGACCGACGGCCGCGTCTACTACCCGCTGCACACGCACCCCTACACCCCTGCCCACCACTTCCCCCGCGGCCGGTCCGACCCGGCCTTCCGCACGAAACCGCAGCTGGCCGCCGCCCTCGCGGCCCGCGGGAAGGAGGCGGGCTTTTCCTGCCGGGCGGTGGTCGCCGACTGCGCCTACTCCGTCAGCGACGACTGGTATCTCGCACTGCGCGAGGCCGGCCTGGCCTACGTGGTCGCGCTCAAGCCGCACCGCGGCACCTGGGCCCCGGCCGACCAGCCGCACACCCCCATCGAGGCCGCGCACGCCCTGACCTGGCGCGATGCCAGACATCCAGGCGACTGGACGCCCGTGGAGCGTCACTTCCGCGACGGGCACACCGAGACTTGGTGGGCCGCCGATGCCCGACTGGGCGGCTACGGTCCCGACTCGCCCTGCCGTCTGGTCGTGGCCACCACCGACCCGGCCGCCCTGCCGGAGAAGGCCACCTGGTATCTGGCCACCAACCTGCCCCACCCCGACGCACCCCACCACGCCGCCGGCCCGCACCCGCCCGCCGACCTCGCCGAGATCGTCCGACTCTACGGACTGCGGCCCTGGATCGAGCAGAGCTACAAGCAGATCAAGGACGAACTCGGCTGGGCCGACTTCCAAGTCCGCTCCGACCGCGCCATCCGCCGCCACCAGACCCTGGTCAACTGCGCCTTCTCCTTCTGCTGGGACCAGTGGTTCACCCCACCCGGACCCCTGGATGCCACCGCGCCGGACCCCTGCCCCGACGAGGGGCCAGAGAGGGGGACCAACCGAACCCCACCCACCCCAACTGCCCTGCTGGCCCAAGGCATTACGTTCGGTCCGCTCCTGGCTCACCCCCGCCATCACCCTCACCCGATGGTGGCAAGCATGGACGGACACGGACCCACCCCCCGACCTCCAGGCCCTAATCGACGCGGTCACCACCGGACACGGTATTGATCTCTATCTCCGGATTTAACGAACTACCGCTACTCAGGTTGAACTCGTAGTGTCTGCCTGAGCGATCACCAAGGTTCGATGATCAGTCCGGTCCCGGCGAGGCAGCCGTCGATCAGGTGGGGTCTGAACTGGATCTTCTTCAGCTTGCGTTTGACGATGCGGACGAGGCCGCTGAGGTCGGGGGCGACGAAGTTGGCGATGGCGCGCTTGAGGAGCGACCACACGCCTTCGGCGGGGTTCAACTCCGGTGCGTAGGACGGCATCTGGAAGATCCGTAACCAGTCCGCGTGTTCCTCGGCGAAGGCAGCGAGATCCTTGGCAAGGTGGACGTTGAGGTTGTCCCAGCACCACACCAGGGGGGCGTTGAGCTGCTGGTGGGCGGTGATGATCAGGTCACGGTACTCGTGCCAGGCGAACGTCTTCGGCTCACCCTTGCGGCCGTGGTAGACGTGCAACCGGTAGAAGAAGTGCGGGCGGCTGCCGGGCCGGTAGCAGACGGCGCCGGCGATGTTGACCCGGCCGTTCCCCCGGCCCCGCACCCGCACCACCGGGCGTGCTCCGCGCGGTGCCCAGGTACGGCCTTTCGGCGGCCTCAGCCCCTGGCCCGCCTCGTCCTCGAAACAGATGTAGGCGCCCAGGTCCGCCGCTGTCCTTTTAACTCCGGCCACACCTCGTCCTTCCACATCTCGATGGCTTCCTCGTCGCGCTCGATCGCGTGGCGCACCGGGACCTGGCAGGACCAGCCGTGCCGTTTCAGCAGTTTGGCCACCCCCTGGATCGTGTAGCCCTTGTGGAACAGCCTGCCAATCAGGGTCTTGATCCGGCCCAGCGTCCACCGCTGGTCATCGCTGAAGCCGTGGGCCAGAGGCCCCCGCTTCAGCTCCGCCTCCAGCCGGTCCCACTCCCGCACCGACAGCCGCTCCCGCGACACGGGCCCCTTCGACTTCAGCGCCGCGACCCCGCCCTCGCGCCACACCTTGCGCCACCGCCGCACCGTGCGCTCCGTGACCCGCAGGTCGGCCGCGATCACCGTGGCCTCATCACCGCGCCCGAACCGCTCGGCCGCCTCCAGCCTCAACAGTTCCCGCTTCTCCTGCTCGACGGGCGTATACCCGCCCCTCTGCGCATACCTCACGATCCCGTCGTACCGCAGGGATCACGAACCGTCACGACCCCACAGGCTCTACGAGTTCAACCTGAGTACCACCTGATGGGCAGTTGCGCTCCAGCCGCCTGCCCAGACTTCTACTCCAAGCCGCAAGGCAACGAAAGGGAGCAGGCAGAGCCGCAGAACGTCCCACTGCACGTCTCGGCAACAACCGGTGCGCCCCCAAGTGGCGAAGACAGGATGTTCGTCGAGGTGCAGCGTGCGAATACGAAAGCAACAGCACTGAGTGGAGTCACCGGTGCACTACTTGCGATCACGGCGGGGACGGCACTGTCCACACCGGTCAACTCGTCGCGCATGCTCAGCGCGGCTATGGCACTGGTGGGCACGCTGCTCGGGGCAGCCCTGGTATCGGGGCTGATGGCCCTGCGCCCCAACATCCCGAAGGACAACGGGCTCGTTTGACGTGAGGAGTTCATCAGCGGAGGCAGTGGAAGCAGGCCCTCGTCGGTATCCGACCCGCGACGCCCGGTGAACTGCTCCGATTTACCAGAACGTGAGGCCGCTCTGACCGCACTCGCGCGCCGAAAGTTCCGGGCGATCAAGGTGGCCGCCGATTTCACCGTGGCCGCAATCAGTGTGGCCGGATTAGTCCAGTTGCTCACCTTCCTTGCGTCCTGAAAATCCCACCCTCTATGTGACTCCGCCGGGAGGCCTGGATCCGGTGCTGGGGACGATCAATGGGCGAGGCAAGCCGTGGACTCGCGGGACCGTTCGGAGATGCCACACACACTCCTCGCCGCTGTCACCGCGGAACCTTCGACAATTCCGAATGTGTACACGGGTGAGTCGTGAGAGGTTGTCCCTGCGGCGTCTGGCCGCGAATGGGGGCGAGCATGCTGTTTGACGAGCTGACGGCACTGGCGACAGAAGGCGGACGGGCAGTGGTCCGGGCCGTGGGTACCGCGGCCTGGCCCGTGACACAGCGTCGTGCCGCGGAGTTGGTCGGCCGCGGTGACGCCGAACGCGTGAGGGCGGAGCTCGTACGGCTCGATCGCACCGCGCAAGCCCTAACCTCGCCGTTTCGGTTGGGGTGCGGCTGAGGGTTGGGTAGAAACGCAAAAGTGCCTTCCTGAGCTGGGACGATGGACCTTGTCTAGGGGTTCTGTCGTCGCCAGAGGAAGGCACTTTCTGCGTGAAGGATATCGGTTCGCGGCCCCGGCTTGTGGTGTCCACTGACGGGTCGGGGGTGGTCGGGCACGCCGGAGCACGTTTGCTGGCGGACCTCGCCGAAGCGACCGGGCTGACGGCGGCGTATTCCACCGTGCTCCGGCCGCTTCGGCCGCGCGGCACCGGCCACGACCCGGGCCGGATCGCCACCGATCTCGCAGTGATGCTCGCCGACGGCGGCGAGGCGATCGCGGATCTGGCCGTTCTGCGGGACCAGCGCGAGGTGTTCGGCCCGGTGGCCTCCACGCCGACGGCTTGGCGGCTGCTGGCCGCCGTCGACGAACGCATACTGGACCGCCTGCGGTCGGCCCGCGCCGCAGCCCGGGAAGTGGCCTGGCTACAGGCCGCCGAGACCCGCACCGCGATACCCGCAGTGAAGGCCGGCGGACGCGAACTGCCCGGCCTGGTCCTGGACCTCGACGCCACGCTGGTCACCTGCCACTCCGAGAAAGACCAGGCCGCACCCACTTACAAAGGCGGCTTCGGGTTCCACCCGTTGCTGTGTTTCCTGGCCAACACCGGCGAGGCGATGTCCGGGCTGCTGCGGCCTGGCAACGCCGGAGCCAACACCGCCGCCGATCACATCACCGTGCTCGACCAGGCCCTCGCGCAGATCCCCGACGCCCATCGGCACGGCACCGACATCCTGGTCCGCACCGACAGCGCGGGCAGTGCGAAGGCGTTCCTCACGCATCTCCGCGCCTTGCGTGACAAAGGCCTTCACCTGCGTTTCTCGGTCGGATACGCGGTCACCGCACCGGTCCGCCGCGCAATCCGCGCCCTGCCCGAACAGGTCTGGCACCCCGCCCTGGACCAGGACGGAACACTGCGTGCCGGCGCCGAGGTCGCCGAGCTGACCGGCATGGTCGACCTGAACGGCTACCCGGCCGGAACCCGCATCATCGTGCGCCGCGAACGCCCGCACCCCGGCGCCCAACTGTCCCTGTTCGACCAGGACGAGGGCCTGCGGCACCAGGTCTTCCTCACCGACACCCCGTACTCCGGCGGCGGCTCGGCCCAGTTCCTGGAGGTCCGCCACCGTGGACACGCCACCGTCGAGGACCACATCCGGTGCGGCAAGACCACCGGCTTCGGACGCTTCCCATCCCGCCTGTTCTCCGTCAACGCCGCCTGGCTCGAGCTCAGCCTCGCGGCCATCGACCTTCTGGCCTGGACCCGCGTCCTGCTGCTGGACGGCGAACTGGCCACCGCCGAACCCAAGAAACTCCGCTACCGGATCCTGCACGTCGCTGCCCGTCTCACCCGCGGCGGCCGTCGCCTCCATCTGCGGATCGCAGCAACCTGGCCCTGGCGACACCAACTCGCCGCCGCCTTCCACCGTCTGGCCGCCCTACCCCGCCCCGCCAACTGACCAGCCACCCCGGCCACCTACGACACGAAAGACCTTGGAGAACCCGACCACCGCGCCGGGTCCCCACCATGCCCACCGCCCGATACCGCCTCGATCAACCCCACAGCGCCACCTCGTCACCCCAAGCGAAACAGCGAGGCTAACGGTCCCGCCGTCAGGCGAAGCCAGCGCGGAGCGGGCGCGGCAGGAAGGGCTGTGGGCCGGACGGTTCGAGGCTCTGCTGGACCGCCTCGAAGGGACCAAACAGTCCGGGACTGCAGCAGAGTTGCGCGCGCTCCTTGAGTCCCTCACTGCCTCCGTGGGCGACACCGGCAACGCGACGGCCCGCGACGGCAGCAGCGCGATCACCGGAATTCGGAACGCCGGCGGTAGCCGTCCCGGCCCGTCGAAGGTCGCGCACACGGGAGACGCGGAGGCCGCCGGACCCGGCTCCAGCGCCGTCACCGGAATCGTCAACGAATAGGCCGGTCCCAGGACAGCCAGGTGCCTCGTGCAGAGCGTTGCACGCACCGCAGACACCGACGATCGACATCTCACTCCAGAACTCATCACCGAGTCCCGTGAACTGGCAATCAGCAATTTTGAGAAACGTGCTGCCTCACGCACTGCGTACCTCCGAAACGCGGCCTGCGTAGCAAGATTTATGGCCCACATAGGCGCATCGGTCGACCAAGCCTAGGGCGGCGCCGAAGCCGGTATCGCCGGAATTTGTCCCGCTTCCGGCCCCTTCCTTGCGTACGAAGGACTCTACTTCTCGGCTATGGCGTACATCCGTCAAGCCTTGGGAGTGTTCGAGAAAGTCATGGGCGAGGATCATCGCTATACGTTGTCCTCGCGCGACACCCTTACCTACGCCTATCTGCCGGTGCGTGACCTGGCGCGGGAGTCCCGCTGTTGGAGCGGGCGCTGCGGGACAGCTAGCGGGTGCGGGACAAAGACCGTCCGGTCGTAGTGAACGTCGGCATCAAACTCGCCGCGGTCGCCGATCGCAACGGACAGCGAGGTTAATCATGGCCGGGCGGTCACATCACCTCCCGCTCACCGACACCACCGTCCCCTCCCGCCCACTGCAGCAGTGCTTGAACTTCCGCCCCCGCCGCATCATGCATGGACACGGCGCGTTCCTGCGTGGCCGCACCACCGCGAACGGCACGGTTGCACCCACAGCCTGCCCAAGGAGGATGGCGCGCTGGAGGTACGTGGGGTCGTCCGCCACCATGCCTGGAAGGTTTCGGCCGGCGATGACGATCAGGGAGCCATGGTGGGCCCGCTCGTACCAGTGAGGTAAGAAGTTGAGCGGCAGCCCTGGCAGGAGGTCGCCGTGAGGGTTGCTGAGAGTGATTTTGTGGTCGACCAGGCGGGCCTGAAGGTCCCGTTCCGGCACGGGCGGCAGATCGCGGAGGTCGAGGGGCTTGCCGCCGTTATTGGTGTACAGGGTGCGCAGGTTGGTGAGGCCCGACTCCAGGAAGAGCCGGAGGGTGACGTCCTCGATGCGGCGGCTGCCGTTGATCGCTCCCCAGCCGCCGTGGCAGTCGAGGACGATGCCGGCGCGGTCGCCGCCAAAGAGGATGCATTCGGCGTCGAAGCGATCCGGGGAGCGATCGGGGGCCGGGCCGGTGAGTTCGATCACGTCGGAGAGGTGGCAGTGGGAGTGCGCGAGCCGGAGCATCGGGTGTTGGACGTCCGGGTGGCGGAGGTAGAGGAGTTCGGCCTCGCCGGACTCGTCGATGATCAGATTGCACATAGTGCAGTACTGCCTGGAGGTGGCGAACCGAAGCGTGAGCGACTCGAGGTCGAATGCGGCCAGCGCCTGCTGCACGGAGTCGGAGATCCGCACGCTGCGCAGCCGGGACGGGGCAGCAGGCGGCACCACGGCGTCGTCGCGACCGTTCCGGAGGGCGCGGGCGCGGAGTGATTCGACGACGCGCATGTCGACCGGACCGCCGCCCACGAGCTCCTCGATGCTGGGCACGGTGCTGTCCGGGTCCGTGTCGTGGTGGAGTGCACCCAGGAAGACCAGGGTCTCGCCCGCCTCCGGCCAGTTGCCGAGCGCCTGGTGGAGTGCGAAGGCCTGCCGGGCGCGGGAACGCGCGGCATCCGAGGCATGGAGGGCCTTCTCGGCGCGGGCCAGGTTGAACAGGCAGGTGGCGCGCAGGGGGCCGTCGTCGAGACGTTCGCTGATCTGCAGGGCCGTGCGGAAGGACGCGGCCGCGGCGTGGTGGTCACCGGCCTTGGCGTGGCAGGTACCGAGGTTGGTGTGCAGGGACGTCAGCACGGAGTCCATGCCGAGCTTTTCAGCAAGCGGGATGTTCTTGGTCATCAGGGCGAGGGCTTCGTCCCGGTTGCCGGTATGCAGCATGCAGGTCGTGGCCTGCGCGCGGGCGGTCAGGAGGACATGGAGATCTTTGTGCTCGGCAGCGGCTCGCGCGGTCTGTTCGTACTGGTCGGCGGCTTCGGCCCACCGCCCTGCTCGTGCATGGATGTTGCCCAGTGCCATCCGGCAGTGCAGGACACCGTCGACGTCGTTGTGCCGCTCGCAGTCGTCGAGTGCCCTGATGATCGCGGACAGGGCTTCGGTGTGCAGGCCGCGTCGCGAGTGGAGGACGGCCAGGGCGCGCGTCGCCCGGGCCCGGGTGCTGGGGGAGGCGGCGTCGCTGAAGTCGGAGACCACAGACCGCAGCATGCGGGCGCCGTCCTGCCACTGCCCCGAGACGACCAAAGCTTCGCCCAGGGCCGCCCGCACCTGGGCGAGTGCCCGACTCTCGTCAGTGGCGGCGAGAGACTGCTCTGCTTCGGTCAGCAGGCGGACGGCGTCTGTGATCCTCCCCCGGTGCCACAACAACTGGGCACGCTTCTGCAGGACATCTGCCTGAAGAACTGGGCTGCCGGACTCTTGGGCCATGTCCGACGCGACCTCAAACTGCGACTCCGCCGTGTCGTGGTGCCCGATGCCGCCGCTGTACGCGGCGAGATAGGTCAGGGCGCGCGCCGCATGCTGGTGGTCGCCGATTCCGATGGCGAGCTCGGCGCACTCCGCGAGGTACGTCGCGGCCCGGTCGAGGTCAGCATGGTGCGCGGCATCCTCACCGAGCCGGAACAACGCCCGGACCTGGCCCTGCACGTCACCCGTCTCCTGATGGATGGACAGGGCAGCCTCGAGCGGCTCGGCCGGAGCCGACTCCGGCCGAGCGCTGGCCGGGACCGCCGCGAGGTCCATCAGCGCCCGCGCCTCCCACTCCCGGCTGCCGATGGCCCGTGCCCGTTCGATGTCCCGGACGGACTCCTCCGCTGCCTCCGCCACTCGGCCCGTACTGCTCAGCAGTCTGGCGATCGACCGGGTGGCGAGCATCTCGCCGAAGCCGCTGCTCCGGCTCAGGTCACGGCTGTTGCGCAGGTAATTCTCGGCCCGGCGGGTCTGTCCGACCGCCATGTACGCCTGGCCCAGGTTCCCTAAGGCGAGCGCGAGTGCCTGATGATGCCCGACGGTCCGCCAGTAGTGCAGTCCGCTTCGCAGGTACGCTATGGCATCGCGGGGCCGGCCCAGGTTGATCAGTAGCGTCCCCAGGCCGAGCTGCGCCATGAACAGATGCTCGGCATCGTTGGCCGCGCGCGCCGTTTCGGCGCAACGGTAGTACAGATCCACCGCATCCTGGCTCTCGCCGAGGTGCCCGGCAACCACAGCCCGGTTGTACAGCGCGGTGGCCGTCCAGTTGGCGTGTCCGGCCAGCTCCCCGGCCTCCTGTACGCACTGGTAGACGCGGTCCAGCTCCTTCCAGTGGCTAGCAACCCGCAGATGCTCGGTGAGGGCGAAGGCGAGAAGCAGTAGTTGGTCCCAGGCCTCGTACTGCCGGGCCGTTTCAACGAGGGCGACCGCGCCGGGACGGTCCGCGTCCAGCGACCGCAGCGCTTCGGCACTGCTCTCGGCAGGGACGGTCGCCTCCTCGTCCAGGAAACCGATCGCATCGGTAGCCGACCGCACGCGGACGGCTGTGACGAGACAGGCGTGACGAACGACATTCGCCCGTTGCGTCCCCGACCACGGCGCGGACGTCAGCCGAGCGAAGCGGTGCTGAATTTCGTGCATCACGAATCGGTCGTCGTCGAGCTGCTCGATGAGGCTGAGCTCGACCAGCGAGTCGAGGAGCGCGGCCGTGTCCGCGAGGTTGTCGTCGTCGACCTCACCCAGCGGCGGCTGCGCGATGCCCGCTGCGACGACATCGACGGTGAACGACATGTGCGGCAGGACGCCGAGCGCGGAGAAGACCTGTGCCTGATCGCGTTCGAGCGCGTCGAAGCTCTGCTGGAACACAGGCTGCAGCGCGGTCTGGCCGGCGACGAGGGCCTTGACGCTGCGGTCGGGATTGGTGATCTCGGAAAGGTAGCGGTCGGCGTTCACGCGGGGCCGGCGGGCCAGATGCGCCGCGGCGATGTGCAGGGCGAGCGGGTGACCGGCGCACGCCGCGGACAGCGCGGCCGTCTGCTCGCCGGTCAGCCGGCCGGGACCGGCGACCGCCTGTACGAGCTCCTCGCTGGGCGCGGCCGGCAGTGGACCGAGGTCGATGAGGCGGACCATGCCGCTGAGCCCGCTGAGCTTGACGCGGCTGGTGCCCACCAGCGCGAACGGGCCGTCGACGGCGAGGATCTCAAGGAGCGCCTCCTCCGAGACGATATCGTCGACGAGCAGCAGGACGCGCTTGTCGGCGAGCGCCGTCCGTAGCAGCGCCAGCTGCTGGTCACGGCGGTCCGGCAGGGGAGGCTCGGGTGGAAAGAGCGCGTGGAGTATCGACGACACAAGGTCCGTGGGGCCGGTCGACAGCGCGAGATTGATGTGGAACTGGCCGTCCGGGTAGTGCTCCGCAGCTAGCCGGCACATGCGCAGGGCGACGTCGCTCTTCCCGATGCCAGGGGCCCCAGTCACCACAACCGCCGCCCGGCCGCCGCCGTCCGCGTGCCGCAGCACGTCGAGACCGGCGGAGATCTCCGCCTCGCGCCCGAACAGTCGCGGGCGCCGTTCGCCGGGCAGGACGGAGTCCTGCACCGAGCGGGACTGTAGGGACGGCAGCGTCACCCGGACGTCGCCCGACACGTACCCAGTGATTGCCACCCCACCGTGCGAGGCATACGCCGTCCCCGTCGCTCTGACCGAGACGAAGCCGGGCCCGTCAGCCGCCGTCGCCGCGCTGACACCGGTGATCGCGGTGCCGCCGTCCGTCGCCCGGGCGTCGCCGCTGTCCCGCACCTCGGCGCCCGGCCGTGCGTCGCCGGACCCGTTCTCGTCCTCCATTAACCCGCTCCCCGAGCTAGCTGTAGTCGATCCCGGTACTGGCACTGCTGCCGGACCCGTCAGCCGTCGCGTCACCTGTTCGCTCCACCCGCGCCGATCCCGTGCCCGCCCCACCGGGCCTGCGGATCCCGGTGTGCGCCGACCCACCACCGGACGCCTGCGCCTGGCCAGTATCCGTGGCCGAGTCCCCCTGCCTGGGCTGCAACCACGCCCACACCAGCGCTGCGACCCCGGTGCCGACCTGCAACGACGCCCCGACCAGCTCCCCGGCCCCTGACCCGTTCAGCAACCACACCATCGGCGTCGCCGCGATGCAGGCCACCCCGACCACGATCAGCACGATCTTCCACGGCCGTGTCACGCCGTCCCGCCTTCCCCCTGGCCAGCCTTTCCGCAGGTATAGCAAGGACGCTCATGCCGTTGCCACTGGTTCCGGCGGTCCCGGTTGTCCATGGTCTTACCTCGAACGAGGGTCTATCAGGAATTAGGTGTGATTCGTCTGTTTGGCCTACGAGTTGGTGGGTGGGCTGTTCGGCCTACACTCGTCCGGCGGTAAGGCGGCCGTCGAAGAGGACGTCGAACTCGTTGAGGGCGGACTTCCAGCGGTTGTTCCAGCGCTGGCGGCCGCGGCCGGTGGGGTCGAGGGCGAGGGTGGCGAGGTAGAGGCGTTTGAGGGCGGCCTGCTCGTTGGGGAAGTGCCCGCAGGCCTGGGCCGCGCGCCGGTAGCGGGCGTTGAGGGACTCGATGGCGTTGGTGGTGTAGACGACCTGGCGGATGGCGTCGGGCAGGCCGAGGAAGGGTACGAACTCGCTCCAGGCCCGCTGCCAGGTGCCGGCGATCGAGGGGTAGCGCTTGCCCCACGTGGCGTCGAAGTCCGCGAGCCGTTGCCGGGCCTCTTCCTCGTTGACGGCGGTGTAGACGGGCTTGAGGTCGCGGGCGACCTCGGCCCAGTCGCGGCGCGATGCGTAGCGCAGGCTGGCGCGGATGAGGTGGACCACGCAGGTCTGCACGACGGTCTGGGGCCAGACGGTGTTCACCGCGTCGGGCAGGGCGCTCAGCCCGTCGCAGACCAGCATGAGCACGTCGCGGACGCCTCTGTTCTTGATCTCGGTCAGGATGGTCTGCCAGTACTTGGCGCCCTCGCCGCCGTTGCCGGCCCACAGTCCGAGGATCTCGCGGTAGCCGTCCGCGGTGACCGCGACGGCCACGTAGACCGGCCGGTTGGCGACGTGACCGTCCCTGATCTTGACGTGCACGGCGTCGATGAAGACGACAGGGTAGACCGGATCGAGCGGGCGGGTGCGCCATTCCGCCATCGATTCCAGGGCCTTGTCGGTGATCGTGGAGATGGTCTCCTTCGTGGTCGTCATCCCGTACGTCTGGGCGAGGTGGGAGACGATCTCGCCGGAGGTCAGGCCCTTCGCGGTCAGTGAGAGCACCAGGTCGTCCAGCGCGCCGGTGCGGCGGGCGTGCACGGGCAGCAGCCGGGGCCGGAAGGTGCCCAGCCTGTCTCTGGGGACCTGCACCGTCACGGCGCCGACCTCCGTCATGACCTTCTTGGCCCGGTAGCCGTTGCGCATGTTGCCGCCCGAGCGGGACCCGCGCCCGCCGACCCGGCCGGCCTCGGCGGCGAGGTGCTCGTCCATCTCGGCCTCCAGGGCGGCCTGCATCAGATGCTGGGCCAGTTCGGGCAGCAGCCCGCCCTCGCCCATCAGCCGCAGCCCTTCGCCGCCATGGACCTTCTCGGCCGCGAGCGCGGCCAGCTCCTCCAGCAATTCGCTGGACAGACCGTTCTCAGACACCGGCATCGACTTCACGTCGGCACCCTGGACACTGCCGTCGGCCACGGCAAGCGACACGCGGTCTACGGCCTCAATCAGGTGACCTGTCGTCGCATTCATCAGATGACTCCTTCGGGAAGGATCACACCTAATTCATGACACTCCCTCGAACGATCCGGGCGACGGTGAACAGGGCGTCGGATCGCTCACCCGTGGCTCACTGTGAAGCATGCCTACGTGAGTGCAGTCCGGATGCGCCAGGATGCCTAAATCCTGAATGTTGCTTCGGGGAGGACGTCGGTTCGGGCAGCGGCAACACTGACGGCCAGCAGAAGCGGGCGGACCTTGGTGTACCCGGTGAAGGAGGTGTTCGCGCGTCACCCGAAGGCATGGTGGTGGCTGGCGCTCGTCGTTGAGGGCTTCCCTGTAGGCGAGCCAAGAGTGGTTGGCGACGGCGAAATGTATGTAGTTACTTCACCGGCTTGCTGCTCCTGGCGGTTGGCGGTTGGCGGTTGGCGGTTGGCGGTTGCGGTCGCCGGCCGTGCTGCCGACGGTCCGCCACCTGCCGTCGTCAGGGATGTTGCCCAGCTCCGCCGAGGGCGAGCTGTCCCTCCCCTCCTAGCGTGAAGACCGTAACTGCAGGGGAAGTTGGGAGTTATGGCGGAGAAGCGACGGAAGTTCGATCCGGAGTTCCGTGAGGGGGCTGTACGGATCGTGACGGGGACCGGCAAGCCGATCGCCGAGGTCGCGAAGGACCTTGGCATCAACGAGACCACTCTGGCCAGCTGGGTCTCCCGGGCCCGCCGGGCCGGTACCACGCCGGCCGGTGAGAGCGATGAGCTGGAGCGGCTGCGGTGGGAGAACGCCCAGCTCAACGGGGCAACAAGGAACTGGTCATGGAGCGTGATGTGCTCAAACGCTGCATGGTCCTGTGGGTGAAGTAGCTGGGGCGGACCCGTCCCAAGTGGTCGGGGTGATCAGCGACTTCAGGACCGTGCACAACATCCCGCATCGCGTCTCGTGCCGTGCGCTGGGCGTGAGCGAGTCGTGGTTCTACAAGCACCGCACCCGCAAGCCCACCGGGCGGCAGACGCGTCACCTGCGGCTGGTCCAGGCGGTCCAGGCGGTCCAGGAGGAGTTCACCGACTCCGGTGGCACCTACGGCTCACCGAAGATCTGGATCATGCTGGTCCGCAAGGGCTGGCGCGTCTCGGTGAACACCATCGCGAAGATCACGGCCGAGCTCGGCCTGGCGGGCCGCACAGTTCACAGACGCCGCGGGCTGACCCGCCCCGGCAAGCGGCCGGCGAGTCCGGACTTCGTGCGCCGCGACTTCACCGCGGAGGCTCCCGACCTGGTCTGGTGCGGGAACATAACGGAGATCGAAACCGGCGAGGGGAAGCTGTATCTGGCCACGGTCATCGACCTGTTCTCCCGCCGCCTGCTCGGCTACGCGATGGGAGCCCGACATGACGCCGATCTGGTCGTCGCCGCCCTGCACATGGCCGTCGCGACCCAAGGCGCAGTATTCGGCCAGCCAGCCGATCGCGCGATCGAGGAATGCGGCGACAATACGGGAGGTTGAGCGTAGGCGCCGTCCGCCGACCACAGGGTCCGCCCGCTGGTCATCCACACCTTGATCGGCAAGTGGTTTGGGGTAGGGGCGGGCCTTCTGAGGATGAATACCCCAGGGTGTGTTCCAGCTATCCAAACTCCCTACCGTCGGACGACAGCTGGGTGGCCTGTCATCCTGCGGTTCCGGCGTCTGCGGACCAGTAGGCCAGAATCTGGCGTATGTCTGTGGTGACATGGTGATACAGGCCGAGAAGTCGTGTCGCGTGGTCGGCCACGTTCTCCATCTGGGCGCGGGCGCTCTCCTTCTTGCCTGCTCGCCAGGTCCACTCGGCGAGTACAGAGCGGCAGGTGAGCGTGCGTACCTGGTCGGGGCCGAACACAGTGATGAACAGTGGTACGAGCTCGGTGAGTTCTGTGACGGCCTCGTCGAGGTGGCCCGCTTTGCCGCGTTGTTGGGCTAGGTTTGCGCGGGTGATCAGGGACTCGCTGTGGAGCTCTCCGTGCACCGCAAGCTGGTCGGCCAGCAAAGGCGTAAGGATTTCGATCGCTTCTTCGTTGTGCCCCAGTCGGCCCAAGCAGCTGGCCAGAGCGTTGCGGGCGACCATGGTGCGAGGATGACGCGGGCCGCTGATTCGCATAGTGCCCTCGACGACAGTGCGCAGTTCCGGCAGGGCTTCGGCTTCCCGTCCGCATTGGGTCATGTAGTGAGCGCGGTTGCGCCGAGTGACGAGAACGTCCTCGTCTGACGGAGTAGGCAGTCGCTGCAGCGTGTCGAGGAGACGGTCGTACTCAGCGACTGCCCCCTCATAATCCCATGCAACGCCGCGCCAGTGCGCCAGATTGTTCAGAGTGGTCAGCACATGCTCGTGCTCGTCGCCCAGAAGGCCGCGTTGAGCGGCCAGCACAGCTTGGAGCTCCTCCACCGCCGCTGACACCTCGCCGTCCTCGGCCTGCAACCCTGCGATGTCGCTGCGTAGGAACAGGGTCTCCGGAGCATTTTCGCCCAGTAGCCGTCGCGCGGTGCGCAGCATCGATCTGTAGTGCAGCAGTCCCTGATCCCTGCGCCCGGTGGCCTGCAACTGTAAGCCAAGCCGCGTAAGTACGCGGTGAGGCCCCTGTGCATCCCACAACGCATCCGCCGTGTCATGCGCGACAAGGTGCTCCGCGCTGGACACCAGGGAGCGGCCGGTGGCGGTGTCCGTGTAGTCCACGCCCGGCGGCCACGTCTCCTCAAGGGCGTCGGCTGCCGCTCGGACCGCGGTGTTCAATTCCGAGGGCTGGACGCTTTCTCGTACAGCGCGCTGGATGAGCTGGTGCATGCTGACGAAATCGTCCCGCTCGTCCGTTCCTCGGGGCGCCGGGTTCACGAGACTGAGTCGGCGTAATACCTGTAACGCCCGTCGAGCGTGATGGGCTGAGGCTGGCAGTTGTCGACCGCTCGGCTGCTGCGTATTGAGGTACTGGACCAGGGCGGGCGTAGTGATCGTCGCCATGGGAACCGAGTGGGTGTCCAGCAGGCACAGCATCGTGAGCAGCGGACGCGCGAGGCCCGCGGGAGCGAGCTCGTTCGCTCGTTGTACCGACAGGTGCCACGCAGCGGCCACGGTGTGCTGCTGCGCGTCCGGGAGGCTACTGTCGTCAGGCAGAATGTCGGCCAGCTGCAGGGTGCGGTCCGCGAGCAGAGCTCGGTACTGCGCAACGGTCAAAGAGCGATCCTCGCAGAGGTAGGCGGCTGCCTGCGCAAGCGCAAGGGGCAGATGGCCGAGATCGTCAGCGAGGCGGTCAAGATCGGCGACGTCCTGCTCACGTCCCTGCAACTTAAGGACTCTTTGCAGGTAACGCCTTGACGTGGCCGGGGAGTACAAGCCGACGTCCACGCGAGCACGGTGCTCGGTGTGCCAGGCGGCGTCCTTGCTGCGGGTGGTCACCACGCACCGTCCGCTGGCCGTGCGCGGCGGCCACCAGTCCCGCAATGCCCCCACATCCGGCACATCGTCCAGAACCACTAGCCAGGTTCGGGGCGTTGTGGCAAGCCACGAGAGGAAGAGGGCAGCTTCGTCATCCACGTCGCCCGAAGCACTCAGACCGGTGACGGCACGCCAGGCACGGGCGTAGGTGCCCACGATGTGCTCAATGCGATCGGCGGTCACCCAGACGACCAGATCCATCCGCGCCGGTGGCGAAGTAACAGGGGCGGACCGCTGTGTGTCAGTGTTGACGGAGGCTGAGTCGACGTGCCGAGAGCGAGTCTTCGCGAGCATGTCCGCGGCGAACTCGGCCGCCACCTGCGTCTTGCCCACACCCCCCATGCCGCACAGGACCATTGTCGAGGGGGTCGCGTCGGCGGAGTCGATCCACTCGCGCAGACTCGACGAGGCCTCACGAGGCTCGAACCGGGAGGCGGGCACCGGGACAGAGCCCACGAGCAGCGGCCACTGCGGTCGGAAGGCTTCCTTGACTACGATCGTGACGTTTTCGACGTAGCCGCTGTTCGCCCAGCCATTGGGTTCGGCATGAGCGCTGCCGGTGTCCGAGACCTTGAGCATGTTCCTGTCCCTGCGCATGGACATCCGTTCAGGTGCTGCTATAGACAGCTGGTCGGGTGTGGGTCAACTCAGGCGGATGCCTGTGTTGACGTTGCCGCCGTCGCCGTAGGCGTCCCCGGTGCGCTCCACCCGGAACTCGCCATGCAGGCTGTCCGCCGGGCCCGTGATGCCGCTGTTGACATCCGCCCCCGATCGGGCTGACGCCGTGCCCGTTTGCAGTGCGACGGCGTCAGCTGGCTGCCCGTCACGCTGCGAAAGTTCCCGAGCCAGAGCGATCACCGCCGCGCACGCGGCGATGATGGAGGCCACTTGCCCCGCCGCATTCAGATCCACGGTGAACCACACCACCACCATCGCAGCGATGACAAGCACCGAACCGGCGATCACCGCGTACCGCTTCCAGTTGTTCATACCGGGATACTGCCTCAACAACGGGACGGTCGGGCCCAAGCGTTGGCCTCACTTGGAATCGACTGGCCCTGTGAGCTGCGGGGCAGAGCCCCGGCGGGGAAGCGTGTGGAGAGCAAAGTACAGCGATGGACCGCGCGCTCGAACGGCTCGGGCAGTTGGAAGTCGGTGCCCGGCCTTCCCTTGCCAGTCCCGAAGCTGAGGGGACCCGCATACTGAAGAGGGCTGTGCCGGCACAGCCCGAGATCCGGCGCCAGTCGAAAGGAGCAGTTAGCCTCGCTGTTTCGCTTGGGGTGACGAGGTGGCGCTGTGGGGTTGATCGAGGCGGTATCGGGCGGTGGGCATGGTGGGGACCCGGCGCGGTGGTCGGGTTCTCCAAGGTCTTTCGTGTCGTAGGTGGCCGGGGTGGCTGGTCAGTTGGCGGGGCGGGGTAGGGCGGCCAGACGGTGGAAGGCGGCGGCGAGTTGGTGTCGCCAGGGCCAGGTTGCTGCGATCCGCAGATGGAGGCGACGGCCGCCGCGGGTGAGACGGGCAGCGACGTGCAGGATCCGGTAGCGGAGTTTCTTGGGTTCGGCGGTGGCCAGTTCGCCGTCCAGCAGCAGGACGCGGGTCCAGGCCAGAAGGTCGATGGCCGCGAGGCTGAGCTCGAGCCAGGCGGCGTTGACGGAGAACAGGCGGGATGGGAAGCGTCCGAAGCCGGTGGTCTTGCCGCACCGGATGTGGTCCTCGACGGTGGCGTGTCCACGGTGGCGGACCTCCAGGAACTGGGCCGAGCCGCCGCCGGAGTACGGGGTGTCGGTGAGGAAGACCTGGTGCCGCAGGCCCTCGTCCTGGTCGAACAGGGACAGTTGGGCGCCGGGGTGCGGGCGTTCGCGGCGCACGATGATGCGGGTTCCGGCCGGGTAGCCGTTCAGGTCGACCATGCCGGTCAGCTCGGCGACCTCGGCGCCGGCACGCAGTGTTCCGTCCTGGTCCAGGGCGGGGTGCCAGACCTGTTCGGGCAGGGCGCGGATTGCGCGGCGGACCGGTGCGGTGACCGCGTATCCGACCGAGAAACGCAGGTGAAGGCCTTTGTCACGCAAGGCGCGGAGATGCGTGAGGAACGCCTTCGCACTGCCCGCGCTGTCGGTGCGGACCAGGATGTCGGTGCCGTGCCGATGGGCGTCGGGGATCTGCGCGAGGGCCTGGTCGAGCACGGTGATGTGATCGGCGGCGGTGTTGGCTCCGGCGTTGCCAGGCCGCAGCAGCCCGGACATCGCCTCGCCGGTGTTGGCCAGGAAACACAGCAACGGGTGGAACCCGAAGCCGCCTTTGTAAGTGGGTGCGGCCTGGTCTTTCTCGGAGTGGCAGGTGACCAGCGTGGCGTCGAGGTCCAGGACCAGGCCGGGCAGTTCGCGTCCGCCGGCCTTCACTGCGGGTATCGCGGTGCGGGTCTCGGCGGCCTGTAGCCAGGCCACTTCCCGGGCTGCGGCGCGGGCCGACCGCAGGCGGTCCAGTATGCGTTCGTCGACGGCGGCCAGCAGCCGCCAAGCCGTCGGCGTGGAGGCCACCGGGCCGAACACCTCGCGCTGGTCCCGCAGAACGGCCAGATCCGCGATCGCCTCGCCGCCGTCGGCGAGCATCACTGCGAGATCGGTGGCGATCCGGCCCGGGTCGTGGCCGGTGCCGCGCGGCCGAAGCGGCCGGAGCACGGTGGAATACGCCGCCGTCAGCCCGGTCGCTTCGGCGAGGTCCGCCAGCAAACGTGCTCCGGCGTGCCCGACCACCCCCGACCCGTCAGTGGACACCACAAGCCGGGGCCGCGAACCGATATCCTTCACGCAGAAAGTGCCTTCCTCTGGCGACGACAGAACCCCTAGACAAGGTCCATCGTCCCAGCTCAGGAAGGCACTTTTGCGTTTCTACCCAACCCTCAGCCGCACCCCAACCGAAACGGCGAGGTTAGCGCAAGAACGCAGAGATGCCGCAGCGACTACCTACCGGTAGGTGCAGGACGTCTGGATACGCGCAGAGCGCGGGCCTTCTTCTCTCACCCGCGCCCGGCCTCAGCATGCTGTGCTGGCGGTGTCACCGGACTCACGCAGAACTCCGCTCAGCGCCAGCTGTCGCGTACTCCACGACGAGAGGACTCGCTACCAGGCATCGGGAAGGGGTCTCGGCGCTGGGAAGAAGCCCTGTGACGCGTGCGTATCCGGTCATCATCGTTGATGTGTCGATGCCATGGTCTCCCTCGTCCAGGGCATGCAGCAATGCCTGGACTCCTCGCCCGTGCAGGTCAGCAGCTGTCGGCTGGTCCCCGGACAGTGGCTCGCGATGCCCGGCGAGTGCCTCGACGACCTGTCCGGCCCGGGTGACGAAAGAGGCGCCCAGGCTGGATGCGGAGTTCGCCACCTCGAGCTCGGGGCCGTCCACCGGCATCGGCGTCCAACCCCGCAGATGCCGGGCTGAACCGTGCATCAGCAGTCGGACGCCTCCGGCTGTCGCGTGATCTGCGTTCCGTATCCGCACCGAGTCCACGAAAAGCACGAGATCCTGGTGGGCGCCGCTGAGCGTCACGCACCGCAGCGGGGCTTCGAACTGTACCCACTGGCCGGGACGCAGCCCGGGTGTGGTGTACCACTCCGCAACGAGCTCCAAGTGCCGGTACACATCCCGCAGGTGCCGCAGCTGCCCGAGTTCGCCGTCCGTGGTCGGCGCGTCCATGTCGATGCCGCCCAGTGGCGTGGTCAGCCGAAGGCCACTCGTCCGCGGCATACGCCGGGGCTCAGGCACGAACTGCCGTAGCTTTCCGTCCGATAGATAAGCGATCTCACGCAAGGCGCATCCCCGTTTGGTGTGCTGATTCCGTGACACGCCATACTGCCACGCAACTCCGACACCAGCCGACGGCATCCAACCCGCGTGCATTTTCGGTCAGTTGAACCTCAGCAGGGCGTGCGAACACTTGATAATGAGCGAGCACGCGCGCAACGCCGCGATGACCACGGGGGACGTAATGGGCGACCGTAGTGAGGCGGACTCAGCCTTGGACCGGCTCATCGAACAGCTGGAGGGCGTAGGGAAAGAACAGGTTCGCCACGGGGGAAGGCTGGACTCCTTCGAGGAAGGTCTGCAGGGTGTACGCGCCAAGGTCGTCCAATTGCGCGGTGACGTCACCGAGGTCCGCCAGGAGGTCGCGGGACTGGAGAGTGCGGTCAGCGACACCCGCGAGGTCTTGGACGCGTTCATCCAGCAGTACGGCCGCGACCGTGAGGTGGCTCGGGCCCAGGCCGAACTGGCCCGTCTGACCACCGTCTTCCATGCGGAATTCGCCCAGCGCAAGCAGACCCGTGCCCTGGCACGTGGGCTGGCTCACACCCTCACCGCGCAGGCTGTGCGCAGGAAGATGGTCAATACCATCACGGTACGGTCCTGCGCCGAGGAACGGATGCTCCTCGAACCGGCCTACTGGCTGGCTCCCGCGATAATGGCAGTGGCTGCGAATTTCCGAGACGAGACCGAGCAGGGCGAGCGCGCCCGGGCGCACGCCTGCACTCTGGACGCGGCCAAGGCCAACCTGTTCTTCGCTCTGACTTCTTCCCGTCTCGGAAACGAGGACGAAGCGGCTGCCTGGATGGACACCTACCTACAGTCACTCGATCCTGAGGAACTTGGTCAAGACTTCTGTGTCGTCCTGGACGCCATCGCGAGCAACGAATTGGGGGAGGAAGCCCTCAGTTACACCCGGCAGACCATGGCAGGCTGGAATCAAAGCACGCATCGGACGTCTGCCCACAATTCGATCATGGACATGCCCGGCGCCGCTCAGTGGAGTGGCCGGCTTCGGAACCTGCGCCGGCAACTGTCTGAAGACGAGTACACGGCACTGCGCGAGACATGCTCAGACCAGTGGGACGCCCTCCAGGTCGGCTGGGAACTCGCGACCGTGCCCGGGAGAACTCTCGCCTACCTCCAGCGCACGTTCCCGGACGGCCCAGACGGAGTTGACCGGCCCGTCAGCGACGGCCGCCACGTCGAAACCGCTCTCGAGCGGCTCATCAATCAACTCGAACCCGATGAGGCACACCTGCACGAGCAGATGCGCCGGCTTGAGCGCATCATCGAACACGGGGGAGATCTGGAAGCAGCCGCCCAGGCAGACGAGTCGCCCCTAGGTCCGGAAACCGAGCCAGTGCCCTTCGTGACACTCCTCGACCAGGCCGTCTTCGCACCGGACACGGCACGGCTGGGCCCATCAGCCCGCCGTATGGCCCTCCGTGCCATTTGGCCGAGCCTGGAGGGCGCCGCCGATCGCGTCGTCACAGAATCCCGGCGTCAAATCCCCCACCGCATCACCCTGAGCGTCGCCGGCTACTCCTGGACTCTCCCCACGGACCCACACCGCACCGTAGAGCCGGACCGGCTCATTGACGACCTCGCCACACGACTTGAGCAACGAACTCAGGCCCGCTCGGACGCCGTAGTGCGCCGCTGGCCGCGCGTCTGTAGCGCCTTGCTGTTCGGAACCGTCACCGGGGCGCTGGTGGTGCCGTTCGTCGACGGCGTGTCACGGGCCCTGTTCTTCCTGCTGACCCTCACCGCAGTCGCGTGGGTCCTTTGGGAGATTTGCGGCGTTCCCCTGCGGAAGAGGCATGTGCGTGAGCAGGGCGATCAGTCACGCCATGATGCCGTTGCGACATTGGCCAAAGCACTGCGACAGCGGGAGGACTTCTTCACGGAATGGCTTGAGAGCATGGAGGACCTGGCAGCCCTCACCCGCTGGGCGGGCACCGCGAACAGCGCTGACCACGGATGACACAACCGGACGAACAGATGGGGCGAGGGTGGATACCTCCACACTGATCGGTGGCCGTTTCAAGCCAAAAGACGGCCCCACCAGTGGCGCCATGGGTGATGTGTGGACGGCCGAGGACGTGAGGCTGGGCCGCACCGTGGCTGTGAAATTCCTCGCGCAGCGCCGCCTCATACAACAGGGCGCCCCTACGGAGTTCACCGAGACGGCCGCGAGAATGTTCGAACGGGAGGCGCGGGCCATGGCCCGGGTCAACCACCCGCGCGTCGCCACCCTCTACGACAGCGGCGAACACGACGGCGCCTTCTACATCGTCATGGAGTATGTCGAGGGCAAATCCCTCGCCGAGCACCTCAGGACCGGGCCGAGGCTTCCGTTGGAGCGCACCATGCGTTGGACACGCCAGATCTGCGAGGGACTCGACGCCGCGCACAACGCCAAAGTGATCCACCGCGACATCAAACCCGACAACATCATGATCACGCAGCAGGGGGACGTGAAGCTCGTCGACTTCGGGCTGGCGTTCCTGGCCGACGTCACCCAGACCCACACCGTTGCGGGCACCCCCCTGTACAAGGCACCCGAGCGGTGGCACGGCGAGACAGGCAGCGAACGCAGCGACCTATATTCCTTGGGCTGTGTCCTGTACGAGATGCTGACTGGGCACCCGCCCTTCGGAAGCCCTCACGACGACCCCATGACCGTGGGCCGGATGCACCAGGACGATACGCCGGCACCCCCGAGCGCCCACCGCCCCGGCATCCCCGCCCAACTCGACACCCTCGTCCGGACTCTCCTGGCCAAGGACCCAGCAGACCGCCCTAAAAACGCCCACACGACCGCGCACGCAGTTGGCGAGCTGTCGCACGTCCTGGACGCAACAGACGACACGAGCAGACGAGCCGACCTGCCCGACCCGCCCGGCAACAGCGGCGGCCTCTCAAAACGCATCGAAGCACTAGACCTACGCATCTTCGAGCTGGAAATCCTTCACGACCGTAGCGATCAGCCTGTGATCGAGGCACGCACCGAACACGCCGAACTCACCGGCCAGTCAGGCGACACCCGAGGAGCAGCAGCCCTCTACGACCAAATCGCCCGTGACTGCCAGAACTTCTTCGGCCCCTACGACGTCCGGACACTGGACGCCTTCGAGGGCCTCGCACGGTGGAACGGCAGAGCGCGCGCGAGGTAAAGGGTCTTACAGAAGGCCGTGAACAGCAGGCCAGGGGATCGGGGGCGTTCGGTTGGTGAAGGCCATCGCCGTGCGGTCAGCAGTCGCTGAAGATCGTGAAGTTCTTCATCCAGGAGAAGGCATGCTCGACGCCGGCGGGACCTCGCGATGGTGGGCGCTATCCTCCTCTCCCTGAAACAGCGGCTGTCCGGAGGAATCCGGTATCCGGCGCTGCCGGGGACGCCGCTGCTCCGCTTAATCCGCCACCATCTTTTGGGCCCGGTTCCCGGCGGACATCCGCAACAGACCGCGTCGTCCGCTTCTTCTCCGCATATATCTGCGTAAGGCGCTCGCTCGCGTCGTCCTGGGTGCCGAAGCCGAGTCTCCTCGCGCTGCTTACCGAGCGTCCCAGAAAAGGGTGTACGGGTGCGGGCGCCGCGTCGAGCTGGCACAGCCGCGTTCTTTGAAGAACGACCCTGCGCCGCAGGCGAGTTGTCGAGCCACCTAGCGAACCCTCCCCGAGCGGGAGCTAGGTATCTGAGCCCAGGTCCCCGCTGCGGCGGTCATCAGGTCAGCAAACGGGAACGCTTCCCCGCCCAATGCTGACCAGAGCGGCCTGATCAGGCGTTTGACCTGCACAAATGCCCGGATGCTAGATCTTGGACTTGAATAGAGTACGCAGCATTTTGGGCTCCTGGAAGACGGCTCCCTGCCAGCTTTGTGCAGGTCAAGGGCGGTATTCACTCTACAGGGGCACGCGTCGAAGTCGACGATTGTGAGGAACATCGCTTCTCATTGGGATAGGGCTCCCTGCCTGGGCTTCCGCGCCAACCAGGCTGTTGTGACGCCACCGACCAGGTGCCTGTTGGGACAGCCTTTTCAGGATGTTCGGGAACTGATGCTGACCAGATGCTGACTTACCTGACGCCACATCAGGTGCATGCGGGTCACAGGATGACTCGCTGCCCGGGAGCACGCACTGCAACCCGAAAGATTCGCGAGGAGCTCGGGTCTGCTGCATGATCGGGTGACATCTGAACTGGCTTGCCCTGTGGGGCGGGTGGGAAGGATGTCGCTGTGCCCAAGCCTTGTCCGGAAGAGTTCCGCCAGGACGTCGTGCGAGTCGCGAGGAACCGCGGCCCGGGTGTGACGGTCGAGCAGGTGGCCACCGGTTTCGGGGTCCACCCGATGACGTTGTGGAAGTGGATGCGCCGGGCGGACATCGATGACGGGTCCAAGCCCGGGGTGACCAGCCAGGAGAGCGCGGAACTGCGGGAAGCGCGGCGGCAGATCAAGCTGCTGGAGCAGGAGAACGAGGTCCTGCGCCGGGCCGCTCTCTCTCAGGCGTTCTCGTCATGAATCCGCGCACCGAGATCCTCCGCCCACTCCAGCGCCCACGCCTTGAGTCCTTCGATCTGCCGGGAGGTGAGCCCGTACGCCGTGTAGTCCTCATCCTCGTACCAGTCCGCGCCGACGAGCCGGTCCCGGAGGTCTTCGAGGCTGAACTCGTCGTGGGCGCGACGGCGGCCCAGGGATTCGAGGTCGGCGGTGGAGCGGTCGCGGGAAGCAGCTTGGACGTCGATGAGGTCGCGGACGGTGCCGCGGTCGGCGAGGGCACGGACCTTGGTGCCGATCACGTCGTCGAGGGAAAGAACGGGGCCGTAGGGGGTCTGGGCGGGCGGAGCCCAGAACGCCTCCTTGAGGACGTCGACCTCGCACTCCTCGCCGGTGTCCGGATCGGTGACGAGGAACCGGCCGCTGAGCGGATCGGTCTGGACGTGCGTGGTCCGCCATCCGCGCGCGCTGAGGCCCGCTGTGAGTGAGGCGACGATCTCCTGCATCGGAGCGGGGTTCTCGGTGGCGACGTCGAGGTCACGGCTGAAGCGTTCGACCAGGCCGTGGGCCTGCACGGCGTATCCGCCGGTGAGGACCAGAGGGTAGGGGGAGCCGAGGTCGAGGATGTCGGCGAGGAGACGCTCGTGGAGCGGAGTGAGTTTCACGCGGCTGTCGTGTCGGCGAGAGCGGTGCGGAGCTGCTCGGGGAAGGCGTCCTCCCAGACCTCGCGGATGTAGGGACTGATCAAACGCCGCAGCACGGGCCACTGCTCGGTGAGTAGCCGGTGGTGCAGGAGAGTCACCAGGTCCTCACTCAGTCCTTCGGCGAGGACTGTCCGGTAGAGCGTCATGCGGGACTTCGGACGGTCCAGGCTGTAGCTCGTCCTCCCGGACCAGACGATGTGGAGCGGCAGGTCCACGTTGCCCTCGACGGGGCCGGCCAGCTCCTGCAAGCGCTCGGGCAACCGGCTGCGGTAGCGGTCTCGCAGCACCTCGGCACGGGGGGCGGTGATCGTCGTGTCCATGCATCCAGTATCGCTGCTGGGAGGCGGCGGCATGGCGGATACGGGGCTCCTCTCTCGTACGTACGGGTCGGGCGCCACCCGCCCTTCCCTCGAACACCTCACCCCGTGGGCGCCTAGCGCATCATGGCCTACCCGTGCAGCCCCCGGGTGGTGCGGCAACCGGCTGCCCTGCCGACCTAGGACCAGCCCCGCTCGCGGGCGCGGGTGATCGTGACGCAACAGGTCACGCGGAGGCCGCCGCGGTGGGGTGGGCTGCGGCTTCGGTCTCGGTCTCGGTGTCGGGAATGACGACGGTGTCGAAGCCGAGGGCCATGACGTCGGCGCAGTGGACGAGAAGGACACCGGGGGCAGGCTAGGTCGCGGCAGCGGCCGGAGCATCCATGGGGCACGCCGCTTCGGCCCCGAACGCAGCCCAGTTGCTCAGGACCCATGCCGCGGACGAGTTGTCGAGTCACGCAGCGAACGTCCCAAGCGGGAGTTAGGCACCTCTGTCCAGGTCCCCCGTCGTAGCGGCCACCTGGTCAGCAAGCTGGGACGCTCCCGGGCCCAATGCTGACCGTTTGCTGACCCGAGCGGGGCTATCAAGCCTTTGACCTGCAAAAACGCCCAACCGCTAGATCTTGGACTTGATCAAAGTTCGCAGCACTTTGGACTCCTAAAAGACGGCTCCCCGCCAGCTTTCTGCAGGTCAGGGGCGTCGTTCACTGTACACGGGCACGCGTCGAACTCGAAGATGTCGGGGAACATCGGTTGACTCTCACGACAAGGCTCTCTACCTGCACTCTCACGAGAGCCTGGCAGCCGTGACAGCGCTGATCTGGCATCTTTTCGGACAGCCGTTTCGGAATATTCGGAGACTGATGCTGATCAGTTGCTGAGTTATCTGATGATGCATCAGGCAGATGGGCGGCCTCTCAGCACGCAAGTCCGAGGTATCGGCCGCAAAGCGAGCTGGTGGGCGCCACACAACAGTTGTCGCCGTCGGCGCAGGAGGCTCTTCGATTGCGGGCGGTGACCGCGTTGGTGGTGGGCCGGACTCGCGAGGATGTCGCGGCGGTGTTCCAGGTGCCACTCAAGACGGTGGACAACTGGTGGCCGAAGTGCTGACAGGCGGGCGCGAGGCGACGGTTTGGCATCGTGCCGCTCGCCCTACCGCTTCAGCTCAACGTCGAAGAACAGCACCGAAGTGACGAGCATGAGCCCGTAGACCGCGTTGATCCGCGAGTACTGCGTACGGGACACGCCGTGCGCACTCGGGTGCCTGCCGAACACACGCGGAATGGGGTCGCCGTTCTTCGGCCAGTACTCGGCGTGTGCGTACCAGACCGGAGCGAACGTCAGGGCAACCCGAATCTGATAGTCGTTCAGATCAAACTTTGCCTGGCCCTTCCTATTGGACGTGACGGCCTGCCGGTGTCAGCGCGCGCCATGGACCTGACCCAGCTGAACGTCAGCGAGCTGGTCACCAATGCCCGCAAGCACGCCCCCCGGTCCCGTCCTAACGCAACTCCGCCTCGCGGGGACCTGGTGGAAGTCGTCGCCTGGGACAGCGAACCCGTCCTGCCGGTGGCCCGAGCCGCCGACCCCGGCCGCGTCGGACAGCACGGTCTGGAAATCGTCATGGCCATCTCCCAGGGCTTCGAAGTCCAGCGCGAGCCGGTCGGCAAACGCATCACCGCCCGCATCGCCCTCCCCGACGACCCCGGCGGAGACTTCACCGGACGCCATCCCTCATTAAACAACCCGCCACGGCCATGGTCAGCACCGTCTGCGACTACAGCAGCGCAGGACCGGTGCCTCAAGCGTCTCTGGGGTTCGGCTGGATGGCTGCGCGGTCAGCCTGGTGGCCGTGTCTGTCGTGTCTAGCAGCAACGTCCCTGAGGGGCTGCCCAGTTCGGCGGGGATGAAGAAGGCTGGCCGCAGCCGGGGCTACGTCTTCGGTGTCTGGACAGCGATCGCCGCAGCCAGCACGGTCTCGGCCGCCCTTGGTTGCCGACACGGCGATTCCTGAGGCGTTCGACGACGCTTACCCGGCCATCGGACTGATCCCGGGAAAAGGGCCAGTGCTGTGTAACCGAGGTCAATGCCCGCCACCCCGCCGTGCTCGTCCAGGACCACGGCGAACTCGTCGTCCACCTCACCCATCCGCCTCACCGCGTCCGGCAGCAGGAGCGGCCTGCGGGCGAGCGCGCCCGCGACGTCGTCCGGGTGATCACCCAGGACGGGGTAGGTGGAGTGGCCGTGCTTGCCGATCAGCTCGACCGCTTCGGCGGCGGAGGCTCCCTTGCGGACGAAGACGGCGTCCACGCGCGGCACCATCACCTCACCGAGGGTCCGCTCGGAGAACTCCAGGGCGTGGTCGATCAGGTCGGCGGTGTCCTTGGGCAGCTCGCCCTGCTCGTGGGACTCACCGATCCGATGGCCGAGCTCCTCCAGAGTGGCGCCGTGGTGCAGCTCCTCGACGGGCTCGATACCGACCTTGCGCAGCAGCCCGTTCGCCGCGCCGTCGAAGACCCGTACGAGGGGACCGACGACCTACAGGTAGCCGAGGGTGGAGGCGGCAAGAGCCTTCGCGAGCCGCGCCGGCACGGCGATCGCGAGGTTCTTTGGCGCCAGCTCGCCAGCACCATCTGCACGACCGTGGCCAGCACGAAGGCGAGGATGACGGAGATGCTGGAAACGGCCACCTCGGGAATGCCGATGCCGGTCGGGTTTGAACAGCGCGGACACGGACGGCTCGGCGATGAAACCGACGACCAGGCCGGTCACGGTGATGCCCAGCTGGGCGCCGGACAGCATGAACGACAACCGCTCCAGCACCTTCAGAGCACGGGCCGCCCGCCGGTCGCCCGCCTCGGCCTCACGGGCAAGGGCGAGCCGGTCGGCGGAGACGTACGCGAACTCCTGGGCCACGCTGGTCACGCGGAGCTCGAAGGCACGGGCGAGCCGGGCGAGCAGGCCGCCCGGGACGGCGCTGCGCTATTGGGACACACCCTGTGGCTCGGTGACAGCAGACACCATCCCGCAACGACACCCGCAACGACAGTCGACAAGCCCGTGACTGGACACTTCGGTCATAGAACCCCCGCCCTGGACGGCGCTGCGCATCCTTCCCACCAGCACCGGCACAAGAGCCGCGAGACGAAAGGATGGCCTCACCCTTCGTCTGCTCGTGACTGGCATTGAGCGACTCTGTCGGGAATCTTGAGATCCGGGGTCACTTTCCTTGCCGCCACCACAGGGGGCGAGGCAGGCCGCGTGCGTCGAGGTATTGCTGGAACGCCGTGGGAGGGCGGGGCCGGTAGGAGTGGCCGACGGGCTCTTGGAGGCTCAGCCGCTCGACGTTGATCGCGAGTGCGGTCAGGACGTGCTGGACGTGCGTTTTGGCCAGGCCGCGGTAGCGGCACCGGCGTGCTCGATGACCGTGCGCGAACTCCTCGATGGTGCCCTCGGCCCCGGATCGCAGCCCGTAGAGCCTGCGCCAGTTTGCATCCTGCTGATCGGCGCGATTCTTGGCCTGGAGTTCGTGCATGCGACGGGTCGGGAAGTACAGGCTGCGAAACGAGCCCGGGGTGCACGCGGCCTGCTCGGGGCAGCGGCCGCACTGGCGGGCGTCGAACCGGACCACCACCGATGTCGGCTCCGCCACCGGAAGGTCCCGCCAGTTGCCGCTGACCTGCCCGTTGGGGCAGGTGACCTCGCGTTGGTCGAAGTCGATGACAAAGTTCTCCCTGCCGAAGCCATCCTCGGCCCGGTGCTGTGGCGAGGTGCTGGAGGGAAGCGGCCCGACCAGGGTGACGCGGTGGAGGCGGGCAGCGGCGTCCATGCCGGCGACGGAGGTGTAGCCGCCGTCGACCAGGTGCTGCCCAGGCAGGCGAAGCCGCTTGAGGCGGGCATGGATGCCGGGCAGTGCCTGGCTGTCCGCGCTGGAGACGACGGTGGCCACGTCGGTGATGACGTTGATCCGCTTGTCGTCGCAGGTCTCGGTCACGTGCGCGAGGTAGCCGGTCCAGCGGGTATCGCCGCGCCGCGTCCAGCGGGCCTCGGTCTCATACGGCGACTCGATCCGTACCCGGGAAGGAGGCCGGCCATCGCGCTCGGTGCGCGGCCGGAACCGTCCGCGCCCGTCCACAAGGAAGTGCTGCACCAGGATCGTTCGGAGCACCCGGGCCTGCGCCGGAACGGCGCCGCCGGGGAAGCGGGCGTCAAGTCGCTGAAGCAGTTCGCGGGCGTCGGCGCCCACCTGCTCGAGCCGGGCGACGGGGTGGCTGGGCTGGGAGCACAGGCGCACCTGCCGCCCGTAGCGTTCGGCCCACTCGGCGGTGACCAGCTCATCCAGCAGTTCCGGCGCGCCTCGGGCCACATCCTCCAGGACGGCGCGCACCGCCTCGGACACCAGCTCCAGGCGGGTCAACTCCCGCGCGGCGGACAGGACGTAGATGGAGTCGGTGCGCTGCTTGCCGCGCCCCTTGAGCAGGCCGGCCCGCCGGATCCGCGTGAGCGCGAGGCCCAGCAGCCGGTCGGCTCGGTCGCCCTCGGCGAGCCGGTCGCGAAAGTCGGACAGGACGCTGTGATGGAAGCCGGGGTCTTCCAGTTCCAGTCCGAGGGCGTATTTGAAGTCGATGCGGCAGCGCACCGCTTCGGCGGCCTGACGGTCGGACAGGTTCATCGCGTACTGCAGCACGCAGACGGTGGCCAGCTGGGCAGGCGAGAGTCCGGGGCGGCCGTCGCGGGGGTACCAGGCGGTGAAGTCCTCGTCGTTCCACAGGCCGTCGAGGCGGTCGCGGATCCACATCGCGGTGGTGCCGTGGGGGTTGCTGGCTCGGGCGACCCGCATGGTCAGCGGCGGGATCTCGGCTCCGGGACGAGGACGGAGGGACATATCGGGCTCCTGGGGAACATGAGCAGAACGTTCCAACGAGCCTGACGCAACGTCACGATCGTTTACGGCCCGTCCTCAAGATTCCCGACAGAGTCCCTCATTGACAGACACCCAAGTCACCCGCCGCACCAGCGAGTACACGGAAGCAACAAGGTCGCAACGGCGTGGAGGCGCGCAGCGGGCCTCGTCGAGTACGTCGGCGCACTCCGACTTCATGCAGAGGGTCTGCCACCCGGACCGACCAGGGAGGAAGCCGATGCATGGATCGCGTGGACCGAGAGCCACGCGCAAAGCCTGAATCCGCTCAACGGTTCACCGTTGCTCCCGGATATCCCCGCGCCACGCACCGAGGACCCGGGCGAAGGTCAGGTCTCGGCGAGATGCCGGTCACCTGCGGCATCGGAAAGGTAGTTCACAGTGGCAACGATCCTCATGCGTCCAAACCACCGCGTTTGACGAGCTGGCTCGCGATGACGTTCCGCTGAATCTCGTTGGTGCCCTCGCCGACGATCATCAGCGGGGCGTCACGGAAGTAGCGTTCGACGTCGAACTCCGTGGAGTAGCCGTAACCGCCGTGGATGCGCACGGCGTTGAGGGCGATCTGCAGGGCGGCCTCGGAGGCGAACAGCTTCGCCATCCCGGCCTCCATGTCCACCCGACGTCCGGCGTCCGCCTCCCGGGCCGCGTACAGGGTGAGCTGGCGGGCCGCCGTCAACGAAGTGGCCATGTCCGCGAGGTAGTTGCCGATCGACTGGTGCCTCCAGATCGGCTTGCCGAACGACTCCCGCTGCTGGGCGTACGCGAGGGCGTCCTCGAACGCCGCCCGGCCGACCCCGAGCGCGCGGGCGGCGACCTGGAGGCGTCCGGTCTCCAAACCCTTCATCATCTGCGCGAAGCCCTTGCCCTCCACACTGCCGAGTACGGCGTCGGCCGGTGCCTGGTAGTCCTCGAAGGACAGCTCGCAGCTCTCCACGCCCTTGTAGCCGAGCTTGGGCAGGTCACGGGAGACGGTCAGCCCCGGACCGTGCTCCACGAGTAGGATCGAGATGCCCTGGTGAGCCGGGGTGGCGTCCGGGTCGGTCTTGCACAGCAGGGCGATCAGGCCGGACCGGCGGGAGTTGGTGATCCAGGTCTTCGACCCGTTGACCACGTATCCGCGATCGCCGTCCTTGCGGGCGACCGTGCACATTGCCTGCAGGTCGGAGCCGCCGCCCGGCTCGGTCAGGGCCATGGTCGCGCGGATCTCGCCGGTGGCCATCTTGGGCAGGTACCGGCGCTGCTGCTCCTCCGTGCCGAAGTCCAGCAGCAGCTTGGCGACCACGGTGTGGCCGCCCATCGCGCCGGCCAGGCTCATCCAGCCGCGCGCCAGTTCCTCGGTGATCAGGACGTAGCACGGCGTGGAGACGGGGGTGCCGCCGTACTCCTCGGGGACGGCGAGGCCGAAGACGCCGAGCCGCTTCATCTGCTCGATCAGAGCCTCGGGGTAGGTGTTCGCGTGCTCCAGTTCCCGGACGACCGGTTGCACCTCCTTGTCGACGAAGTCGCGCACCGTGTGGACGATGAACTGCTCGTCCTCGGACAGGATGTCGAGAGTGCTCATGCGTGGCGCTCCTCGTGGAAATTGTTGACGGCGTTGATGCCGCCGATGTCTCAGACCGGCGTTTCAGATGACGCGGTCGGCTCTCAGGCTGCCGATGTCGGCCGTGCTGTACCCCAGCTCGGCCAGGACCGTCTCGGTGTGTTCGCCGACCGCGGGGACGGGATCCATACGCGGCGCGAGGCCCGCCAGGTCCGCAGGCGGCAGCAACGCCGGCACCGTGGCTCCGCCGGGTATCCGTACGTCTCGCCAGCGGTCCCGGCCGCTGAGCACCGGGTGCTCCAGGAACTCCGCCACGTCGTTCACTCCGGCGTTGGCGATCCCCGCCGCGTCCAGCAGTTTCATCACCTCGTCGCCGTCCAGCTCACCGAACCGCTCGGCCACGATGGCGTTCAGCTCCTCGCGGTGGGCGACGCGGGCGGAGCCGGTGGCGAAGCGTGGATCGGCGGCGAGCCCTGGCAGGCCGAGGAACCGGTCGCACAGGGCCGCCCATTCGCGCTCGTTCTGGATGGAGAACAGCACGTCCTTGCCGTCGGCAGTTGTGTGGGCGCCGTACGGGGCGATGGTGGCGTGCTGGGTGCCGAGGCGCGGGGGCTGGGCGCCGCCGAAGCGGGTGTAGTAGGCGGGTTGGTTCATCCACTCGGCCAGTGCCTCGAACAGCGAGACCTCCACGGCACGGGCGATGCCGGTGGTGGCGCGGGTGAGTAGTGCGGTGAGGATGCCGGAGTAGGCGTACATGCCTGCGGCGATGTCGGCGATCGAGACTCCGACACGGGCGGAGCCGTGCTCGTTGCCGGTGAGCGAGACGAGGCCGGTCTGGCACTGCACCAGCAGGTCGTACGCCTTGCGGTCGGCCCACGGGCCGCTGGAACCGTAGCCCGAGATGGAACACGGGATGAGAGAGGGAAATCGTTCGGCGAGCGCCTCGGCGCCCAGGCCCATGCGTGCGGCCGCACCGGGGGCAAGGTTCTGCACGAACACGTCCGAGTCTGCGAGGAGTTGTTCCAGGACGGCTCTTCCCGCGTCCGACTTGAGGTCGAGCGTGACGGACTCCTTGGACCGGTTGAGCCACACGAAGTAGCTGGACTCGCCGTGCACCGTTGTGTCGTAGCGGCGGGCGAAGTCGCCTCCGTCCGGCCGCTCCACCTTGATGACCCGGGCGCCGAGGTCGGCCAGCTGGCGGGTGGCGAAGGGGGCGGCCACCGCCTGTTCGAGGCTGACGACGGTGAGGCCGGCCAGCGGCAGCGCTTCGGTGGGCTCGGTCATGGGTGGCCTCCAGGGGGATGCGGGTCCCGAACCAGGGCTACCATCATGAATGCTCATGGTGATGTCAGTGAAATACCATTGCGTGATACCCCCATACGCACACCGGATGGCTGCGGAAAGAAGGCCCCCTCTTGGACGTCAAGCAGCTCAAGGCGATCGTCACGGTCGCCGAGGTGGGCAGCGTCACGCGTGCCGCGGCGCTGCTGCATCTGGTGCAGCCCGCGGTGACCCGGCAGATCCGCACCCTGGAACAGGAACTCGGCGTCGAACTCTTCGAGCGGACCGGGACGGGCATGCGGCCCACCGAGGCGGGCGCGATCATGGTCGACCGTGCCCGGCGGGCCCTCAACGAGCTGGAGCGGGCCCGCGCCGAGGTGCAGCCGGCTCCGGGCGAGGTGTCCGGCATCGTCACCGTCGGCCTGCTGGAGAGCACCAGCGACCTGCTTTCCGAGCCGCTGGTGACCGCCGTCGCCCGCAGTCATCCCGGCGTCGAACTTCGACTGATGACCGCCTACTCGGGGCACCTCCAGCAGTGGCTCGACGACGGCGACCTGGATCTGACCCTGCTCTACAACCTGGACAGCACGCCCTCGCTCAATGCCCACCCGCTGGTGCGCGAGCGTCTGTGGGCGGTCGCTCCGCCGTCGGCCGGCCTGCGCGCCGACCGTCCGGTGCCGTTCACGGAGGCGGCGGGGCATCCGCTCGTCATGCCCGCCTCGGGGCATGCGCTGCGCCGGCTGATCGACGCGGCGGCGGTGCGCGCCGGCTCCGCCCTGGACGTCGTCGTGCAGACCAACTCCATGCGGGTGCAGAAGCAGCTCGTCCGGGCGGGACACGGCTGGACCGTCCTGCCAGGCGTCGGCATCGCCGAGGATGTGACACAAGGCGTCCTGAGCGCCGCGCCGCTGAGCGAGCCCGACGTGTGGCGGTCGATCGTCCTCGGCACTCCGCGGTCCGGGCGCACCCCGCCCGCCGTGGAGGTCGTCGCGCGTGAGCTGGTCCGCAGGATCAACTCGGCGGTGGCCCAGGGCAGATGGCCGTCCGCCCAGATCCAGGGCACTGACGCTGCCGCCGAGGACGAGTGACGCGCAGCACCCCGAGAACACCATCGAAGGAACCTCCATGAACGACACGGCCCCCCGGTCGACCGCCATCGCCCGCGCCCAGGACGGCATCGCGCTGGCCTACCAGCGTCAGGGCTGCGGATATCCGCTCGTCCTCCTGGCCGGGCAGGCGAACAACCACCGCTGGTGGGACGCCGTACGCGGGGACTTCCACGCCAGGCACTCCACCATCACCCTCGACCTGCGCGGCACCGGCGACAGCGACAAGCCCCGAGGGCCCTACTCCACGCAGCAGTTCGCCGAGGATGTCATCGCCGTCCTTGATCACGCGGGCGTCGAGCGGGCCGACGTCTACGGCACCTCCATGGGTGGCCGCGTGGCCCAGTGGGTGGCCGCGCGCCACCCGGACCGTGTGCGGCGGCTCGTCCTGGGCTGCACCTCGCCCGGTGGTCCGCACGCCGTCGAGCGCGACAGGTCCGTACGACGGGCCCTGGCCCAGCCGGACCCGGAGGCCGCCCGGCAGGCGCTGACCGACCTGATGTACTCCCCCGCCTGGCGCGCCGCCCACCCCGGTCCCTACAGCACCCTCGGCGATCCCGGGATGCCCCCGCACGCCCGCCACGGCCATCTGGTCGCCAGCAACGGGCACGACGCCTGGGACACCCTCCCCCTCATCACCGCCCCCACCTTGATCCTGCACGGTGACCAGGACCGGCTCACTCCGCCGGAGAACCTCTCCCTGCTCGCTGCCCGCATCCCCGACGCCCGGACGCATCTGTTCCCCGGCGCCCGGCACGCCTACTTCGAGGAGTGCCGCACGGAGGCCGGTCCGCTCGTCGAGGCGTTCCTCAACGAAGGCGAACGGTCGTAGCCGAACCACGGGTCATCGGGGCCCACGGCTCCCTGCTATGCGAGCGAGGCATGCGGGTATCACGCCTTTCTATTGTCCAACCTCATCCATCAGCACCCATGATGTGTGGCACCTTGAGCCGACCGATCAGCGGAGTCGCTACGGATGAGCCAGACACATGCCCCCGCACCCTCCTGGCAGGAGGACGTGTTCACCGCGCTGAAGAAGCGCGGAGTCCAGCAGATCGCCTACGTCCCCGACTCCGGTCACTCCCACACCATCCGCGAGGCCCGACGCGACCCCGCCATCCACGACGTGGTGCTCACCACCGAGGAGGAGGGCGTCGCCGTCGTCGGCGGAGCGTGGCTCGGCGGTCAGCGGGCGGTGCTGCTGATGCAGAGCAGCGGCGTCGGCAACTGCGTCAACATGTTCTCCCTGCTGGAGATGGCCCGGTTCCCCTTCCTGACACTGGTGACGATGCGCGGCGAGTACGCCGAGTTCAACCCGTGGCAGGGCCCCATGGGCCGCACCACCCAGCAGGCCCTGGAACTCATGGGCATCACCGTCCTGCGGGCCGACGACCCCGAGGACGTCGCGGAGACCGTCGAGGCCGCCCTGGACTCGGTGTTCGAGGCCGGTGAGCGCGTCGCCGTGCTCCTCGGACAGAAGCTGATCGGCCGCAAGAAGTGGGAGCGCAACTGATGACCGCCACTCTTCCCCGCCTCGACCGGCGCCGCTTCGTCGCCGACCTGATCGGCCGCCTCCCCGAGGACGTCCTGATCGTCACCGGCCTCGGCTCTCCCAGCTACGACGTGTTCGCCGCCGGCGACCGCCCCGGCACCTTCTACCTCTGGGGCGCGATGGGCGCCGCCGCCCCGCTCGCCCTCGGCCTCGCCCTGGCCCGGCCGGACCGCCCGGTCGTCGCCGTCACCGGCGACGGAGAACACCTCATGGGCATCGGCGCCTTGGCCACCATCGGGGCCGTACTCCCTCCCAACCTGACGGTTGTGGTGCTGGACAACGCCCACTTCGGCGAGACCGGTATGCAGCCCAGCCACACCGGGCTCGGCACCGACCTCGTCACCGTCGCCCAGGGCTTCGGCATCCGCGACGCCGTGCGGATCACCGACGCCGACCGGACGGAAGACCTCGCCCTGCGTATCAAGGCGCGCGCGGCGACGACGTATGCACAGGTGCTGATCACCACCGACGAGCCGCCGCGCGCCCTGCCGCCCCGCGACGGCGTCGCCAACAAGAACTCCTTCCGCGCCGCACTCGGCCTGAGCACCTTCTAGCCAAGGACTCTCCATGCAGCGCTACGAGATGTTCATCGACGGGGAGAACCGGAAGCCCGGCGCGGGCGAATGGTTCCCCACCGACAACCCCTACCTGGGCACCCCATGGGCCGAGATAGCCAAGGGCACCGCGGAAGATGTCGACGACGCCGTCCGAGCCGCCCACCGCGCCCTGCACAGCGGCCCCTGGGCCGAGCTCACCGCCAGCGCCCGCGGCTCGCTGCTCCGGCGGCTCGGCGACACCATAGCCACGAACGCCCGCCGCCTCGCGGAGACCGAAGTCCGCGACAACGGCAAGCTGTTCACGGAAATGTACGGCCAACTGAACTACGTACCCCAGTGGTTCCACTACTACGGCGGGCTCGCCGACAAGATCGAGGGCACCGTCCCCCCGTTGGAAAAAAGGGCTACTTCGCCTACACGAAGAAGGAGCCCGTCGGGGTCGTCGCGGTCATCACACCGTGGAACTCCCCGTTGTTGCTGCTGGCCTGGAAGATCGCCCCGGCCCTGGCTGCCGGCTGCACGGTGGTGGTCAAACCGTCGGAGTTCACCTCCGCCTCCACCCTCGAACTGGTCCGGCTCCTCCACGAGGCGGGGCTGCCGCCCGGTGTGGTCAACGTCGTCACCGGCTTCGGCCAGGACGTCGGCGCCGCCCTCGTCGAACACCCCCTCGTCCGCAAGATCACGTTCACCGGCTCGGACGTCACCGGCCGCCACATCAACCAGGCCGCCGCGCGCGACTTCAAGCGCGTCAGCCTCGAACTCGGCGGCAAGTCGCCCAACATCGTCTTCGCCGACGCCGACCTGGACGCCGCTGTGAACGGCACGGTCTCCGGCATCTTCGCCGCCACCGGACAGACCTGTATCGCCGGCTCCCGGCTCCTGGTGCAGCAGAGCGTGCACGACGAGGTCGTGGGCCGCCTGGTCGACCTCGCGCGCACCGCCCGGATGGGCGACCCCATGGACGAGGCCACCCAGGTCGGACCCATCACCACCCCGGCCCAGTACGCCAAGGTCCTCGACTACATCGACATCGCGCAGCGCGAAGGCGCCCGGCTCGCCCTCGGCGGCAAGGCCGCGGACGGCGGAGGCTGGTTCGTCGAGCCGACCGTCTTCACCGGCGTAAGCAACAGCATGCGCATCGCCCAGGAGGAGGTCTTCGGTCCCGTCCTCGCCGTGATCCCCTTCCACGACGAGGACGAGG
Source organism: Streptomyces sp. NBC_01314 (assembly GCF_041435215.1). Lineage (NCBI taxonomy): Bacteria > Bacillati > Actinomycetota > Actinomycetes > Kitasatosporales > Streptomycetaceae > Streptomyces > Streptomyces sp. NBC_01314. The sequence goes on from NZ_CP108394.1 coordinate 1,915,772, forward strand.
CCGTCACCCTCGCCAACGACAGCCGCTACGGCCTCGGCGCCGGCGTCTGGACCAGCGACATCGGCCGCGCCTTCCGCATGGCCGACCGCATCCGCTCCGGCACCGTCTGGGTCAACACCTACCGCGCGGTCAGCTACCTGATGCCCTTCGGTGGCTTCAAGGACTCCGGCATCGGCCGCGAGAACGGCATCGGCGCCATCACGGCGTACCTGGAGGACAAGAGCGTCTGGATCAACACCGGCGCGGCCACCGGCAACCCGTTCGTCCTGCGCTGAAAGGCCCCCAAGGACATCTCCCCGGCGACAAGAGCAACGGAGCTTCCCATGTCGCAGTCCAGCACCCCCGTCCCCGCACCGACCCGGGTCACCGCCAACGTCATACGCGGCTGTCTGGGCAACCTCGTCGAGTGGTACGACTGGTTCGTCTACGCCACATTCAGCGTCTACTTCGCATCCGTATTCTTCCCCAAGGGCAACCAGACGGCCCAACTCCTGTCCACAGCAGTCGTCTTCGCCGTCGGGTTTCTGATGCGCCCCCTCGGCGGCTGGCTGCTCGGCGCATACGCCGACCGGCACGGCCGCCGCCGGGCACTGACCCTGTCGGTCACACTCATGAGCATCGGCTCGCTGACCATCGCCTTCACCCCCTCCCACGACGCCATCGGCCTCTGGGCACCGGCCCTCCTGGTGCTGGCCAGGCTCACCCAAGGGCTTTCCGTCGGCGGCGAGTTCGGCTCCAGCGCCTCCTACCTCGCCGAGATCGCCCCGCCCGGCCGACGGGGCTTCTACTCCAGCTTCCAGTACGTGTCCATCGTGCTCGGCCAGCTCGCCGCGCTGCTCGTGATGATCGTGCTGCAGAACCTGCTGACCGAGCAGCAGTTGCAGAGCTGGGGCTGGCGCATCCCCTTCGTGATCGGCGCCGTCTCCGGTCTGGTCGTGATGTACCTGCGCCGCACCATGGAGGAGTCGCGGCACTTCCAGGAGGAACAGGCGAAAGCCGCCCTGCAGGATCCGGCCGTCAAGGAGCGCAAGGGGGTGCGGGCCCTGTTCGCCGAGTACCCACGCCAGCTGATCGCCGTCTTCGGACTGGCCATCGGCGGCACCGTCGCCTTCTACACCTACACCACATACCTTCAGAAGTACCTGGTGAACACTGCGGGCATCCCCAAGTCGACGGTGTCCGTCATCGGCTTCGCCGCCCTGTTCGTCTACATGCTGCTCCAGCCGGTGGCCGGCCATCTGTCCGACCGCGTCGGACGACGCCCGGTGATGTTCGTCTTCTCCGTCGGCGGCATGCTGCTCACCGTCCCGATCATGACCGTCCTCGGCCACACCGGTAATCCGTGGATCGCCTTCCTGCTGATGACGATCGCCCTCACCTTCGTGACCTGCTACTCGGCCCTGGCCGCCATCATCAAGGCGGAAATGTTCCCCACCAAGGTCCGGGCCCTGGGCGTCGGCCTCCCGCACGCCCTGGTCACCGCCACCTTCGGCGGGATGACGGAACCCATCGCGCTGGGCCTGAAGAACAGCGGCCACGAGACGGTCTTCTTCTGGTACGTCACCGGGTGCATCGCGCTGACCTTCGTGGCCACACTCCTCGTACGCGAGCCGTCCCGCACATCGCTTCTTGAGACCGCCGAAGCCCCCGCTTCCCGTCCGCTGCCAAAGACAGCACCGCTCACCTGATCACAGCCCAGCCGCACGCAAGACCTCAAGGACAGAAGGACGATGCAGCCCACCCCACCCCCGCTCAGCACCTACGTGGAGTCGTGGACTCCTGGGCCCATCGAGGAGCAGGACCCGCTGGGCGTCGGCCCGGCGGCGGCCCTGTCGGCCGTCCTGGACCTGCCCGCCCCCACCGTGAAGGCCGGCGACCCGCTGCCCCCGCTGTGGCAGTGGCTCTACTTCCTGCACTGGCCCGCCGGGCAGGAACTCGGCACCGACGGCCACCCGTCGAACGGCCGTTTCCTGCCGCCCCTGCCCCACCGGCAGCGCATGTGGGCCGGCGGCCGCTGCGAAATCACCGAGCCGCTCCGCCTCGGCGAACCCGCCGAACGCGTCAGCTCCCTCGCTTCCGTGACCGCCAAGCGGGGACGCACCGGGGAGATGCTGTTCGTCACCGAACGCCGCGAATTCCGCCAGCACGGGCGGACCTGCCTCGTGGAGGAGCAGGACATCGTCTACCGGTCCGGACGCAGCGCCGGACAACACCCGCCCGCCGTCGACCAGTCAGCCCACCCCCACGCGGACGAGCCGTGGCAGCTTGACCTGCGCCCTGACCCTGCCCTGCTCTTCCGCTTCAGCGCCCTCACCTCGAACGCCCACCGCATCCACTACGACGCCCCGTACTGCCGGGACGAGGAGGGCTATCCCGGACTCGTCGTCCACGGCCCCCTGCTGGCCCTGTTGATGCTGGAACTCGCCCGCCGTCACGCCCCCGACCGGCAGGTGCGCTCCCTGTCGTACCGGCTGCGTCGGCCGGTGTTCGCCGGCGAACACCTCGTGGCCTGCGGCACGCCCCACGGCGACCGCGCCGAACTGCGCGTTGCCACCCATCGGGAGGAACGGCACGCCGAGGCGGAGGTGACCTTCGCATGACCCCGGTCTTCTCCGCTCGCAGCCTCCTCTTCGTGCCGGGACACCGGCCCGACCGCTTCGACAAGGCTGCCTCCTCCGGCGCCGACGTGGTGATCATCGACCTTGAGGACGCGGTCGCCGCCGAGGAAAAGGACCGCGCCCGCGACAACGCCGCAGCCTGGCTCGCCCTGGGCAACCGCGCGATCGTACGGATCAACGCGCCCGGGACCCCGTGGTCCGAGGCCGACCTGCGCATGGCGGCCGACCACGGCTGCCCGGTCATGGTGCCCAAGGCGGAGGACTCCGCCGTACTGGCCGACCTTGCTGCCCGGACGGCCGGCCGATGCGACCTCGTCCCACTCGTCGAGACCGCACTCGGCGTGGAACGGGCGCGCGAGGTGTGCGCCGCGCCGGGCGTCGCCCGTGCCGCCTTCGGCAACGTCGACCTGGCCGCCCAGCTCGGCATCGCCCAGGACGATCACACGGCCCTGGCCTACGCACGCTCCCGACTGGTCGTCGCCTCGGCCGCGGCGGGCATCTCCCCACCCATCGACGGCGTCACCACCGCCGTACGGGACATGGACACGCTCTCCGCCGACATCGCCCACGCCCGACGGCTGGGCTTCACAGGCAAACTCTGCGTCCATCCGTACCAACTCCCCCGAGTGGCCGAGGGGTTCGCGCCCTCGGCCGAGGAAATGCGGTGGGCACGCACGGTCCTCGGCGCCGGGGACTCGGTCACCACGGTCGACGGGCAGATGGTCGACAAGCCGGTGCTGGAACGCGCACGACGCGTCCTGGCACAGGCCCACGGACCGCACGGACCGCACCCCGCAACCTGACAGGGCTGGTGCTCCGAGCGCGGGTGCGACGAAGTTCGACGCACGTGCCGGGCCGCGGCGGTGGAGTCGGTGTGGTCCACGTGTGCTTGCGCCGCCTCGCTCGTGAGGCTGAGTGTGGCCAGGTGGCCGGGACCGCATACTGCCCCTCGCGACGGGCGTGGTCCAAGGACGGGTTCCAGGCACCATCTTTGGGAGCCCGTCCTGAGGATCGGTGAGTTGCGCCGCCTCTCATTGTGAGACGAGATCGGACCTTCTCCGTATAAATGGCTTGCCCTTTAATGGTGCCCACTCCACGCCGGCGCCCCGGCCCATCGCCTCTCGGGAATTCCAGCATTCAGAGAACGTGATTTGGGCCAGAAGTCCAGAACGAGACCGCAAGCCAAGCAGTCTACGGCTGAGGCGCGCCGGCACTCTTCCCTGCCCGGAGGAATTCCATGAGCCATCCGTCGTCAACTCCACCCGACCTCGTTCCATCCCTTCCGGGGTCATCCAGCTCTCCACCGGAAGGGGGGTCGGCCACGGAAGGGTCGGGATATCGCAAAGCCCTGAAAAATCGTCAGATCCAGATGATCGCGATCGGTGGCGCCATCGGAACGGGTCTCTTCATGGGGGCCGGCGGACGCCTGAACCAGGCGGGTCCGTCCCTCATCCTCATCTACGCCGTCTGCGGGTTCTTCGCTTTCCTCATGCTTCGGGCGATGGGCGAACTGATTCTGCACCGTCCGTCATCCGGGTCGTTCGTCTCGTACGCCCGTGAGTTCTACGGCGAGAAGGCGGCGTACACCGCCGGCTGGCTGTACTGGCTCAACTGGGCGATGACCTCCATCGTGGATGTGACGGCGGCGGCTCTGTACATGAACTTCTTCAAGAAGTACTGGGAGCCGATCTCCTCGGTCCCTCAGTGGGTGTGGGCCCTGACCGCCCTGGTCGTGGTGCTGGCGCTGAACCTGTTGTCCGTCAAGGTGTTCGGTGAGATGGAGTTCTGGTTCGCCCTGATCAAGGTGCTGGCGCTGGTGGCCTTCCTGGTCGTCGGGACGCTGTTCGTGGTCTTCGGGACTCCCGTCGACGGCCACGAGGTCGGTTTCAGCATCATCGGTGACCACGGAGGGCTGGTTCCCAACGGAGTGCTGCAGGCGGTCGTCCTCGTCCAGGGTGTGATGTTCGCCTACGCAGGAATCGAACTCCTCGGCACGGCCGCGGGCGAGACCAAGGAGCCGGGAAAGATCATTCCGAGGGCGATCAACTCCGTCATTCTACGCATCGCGATCTTCTACGTCGGATCGGTCCTTCTGCTGACCCTGCTCCTGCCGTACACGGCCTATCAGGCCGGAACCAGCCCGTTCGTCACGTTCTTCGGCTCCATCGGAGTCAGCGGCGTCGATGCGATCATGAACCTGGTGGTTCTCACAGCCGCTTTGTCGTCGCTCAACGCGGGTCTCTATTCCACCGGCCGCATCCTGCACTCCATGGCCAAGAACGGTTCGGCGCCCCGCTACGCCGCACGCATGACCCCGTCAGGCGTGCCCTACGGCGGAATAGCGCTCACCGCCATCGTGACACTGGTGGGAGTCGCTTTGAATGCTGTCGTTCCATCCCAGGCATTCGAGATCGTCCTCAACATCGCCTCTCTGGGCATCCTGGCAAGCTGGGGAACGATCGTGCTCTGCCAGTTGAAGCTGTACCGAATGGCTGAACAGGGAAGGGTGGAACGGCCTAAGTTCCGGCTGTTCGGAGCCCCGTACACCTCGTATCTGACTCTTGCCTTCCTTGCCGCCGTGCTCGTACTCATCGGACTCGACTATCCGATCGGTACCTATACGATGTTCTCCCTCCTGCTCGTCATTCCCGCACTCGTCGGTGGGTGGTTTCTCTGCCGTGACCGCATCGCCCTGATAGCGAGTCAGAGGAGGGGGCACGACAGCCAGGGCGACTTCAAGTTCCCGGTAGGAGCGGGCTGTCGGTGATGCCCCAGATCCAGACGGCGTGTTCGGGTGCGTCCCGGATCGCTCGGGTGGTCTTGGCGATGTTGTCGGCTCCCAGCAGCCGCAGCCTGCCGATGGCCAGGTTCCGCAAAGTGGCCATCGCCCGCGGCGCGTTGCCGGTGTGGACGGTGGATGCATCCTCGGCGAACACCACATCTCTGACATGGTGGCTGGAATTTTCGATTCCCCAGTGCCCACGCACATATCCGCCCAGGTCAGCGGGGCTGGCCTGGTGGGTATCGAGGCTGGTGACGGCGTAGACCGTCTCCCGGGTCTGCCGCTTGCCGCTCTCCTGACGCCGCCGGTGGATGCGCAAGGCCAGCCGCGCTTTGGGGAAGGCGATCCCGCCCAGGTTCGCCGCGATGGCCATGGTCTTGACCGAGCGGGACTCCCTCCGCCCGTGCCCGGCCTGGGAGACGGTGTGGGCCACGGGCACCTGCCCCCACGGCAGGGCCCTGACCTGGGCCGACGCGGTCGGCTGATTTCCCTTGATCACCGCGATGTAGTGGGCTTTCTTCTCCTGCACCAGCCAGCGCACCTGGTCCTTGACGCTGTGCAGAGCGTCGAAGGTGACCACGGTGCCGGTCAGATCGAGCGGTTCCAGCAGCGGGCGGAAGGCGGCTGTCTCGTTGGTCTTGGCCCCCACCTCGCGCTGGGCCAGGGTGACGGTGGGGGCGTGGGTGACGGCGGACAGCAGGTGCCGGTGGCGCTGCTGGCGATGCGCGGAGCCGGACAGTGCCTTGCCGTCCACCGCGATCGCCGGCCGTGGCGCGAAGCCGGTGGCGCCGACGGCGGTGTGGTCGCGTTCGGCCAGGTAGGCGCCGATCGCGGCGTCCAGGGCATCGCCGTCGAGGGCGGCCAGGAGCCGGGTGAAGGTGGCATGGGACGGGGCGCGGCGACGTCCGGGCAGGTGGCGGCGGATACCGAGCAGCTCCAACACCGTGATGGTGGCGCGCTGTCCCCACTCGGTGATCTCGGTGATGGTCCGGGCGCCGGAGACGACTGCGCAGGCACAGATCAGCAGCAGGCCGACCAGGGGATACCACCGTCCGCGACGTGAACGCGGGTCGGGTACGCGCTGGAGGTAGGCGCGCAGGCGGCCGGTGTCGTGCTGGTAGAGGGGACCCAGTTTCGCCAGAACGGCAGGGACCGGGGAGGATGGAGCGGCAGGCACGGGACCTCGATGTGATCAGCTGGCGTAGACACCCTGATGATCACCGGTCTCGTGCCTGTGCTGTTGCCACGTCAACTCCCGCTGGGCGCGGACGATCTACGCGATCCCGGAACTTGCAACCGCCCTGCACGACAGCCGGGTCGCGCCCGTCGGCGTACCGGCCCAATCGGCGGGATTCGATTCCTCCGGTACGACCTGATTCCCTCGGTTCGTCGCCGCGGTGAGACCCATCACGGCGGTGGGCGGTTGTGTGCCTCGACCGGGGCACGCAACCGCCCTTCCCGTTCCGATCCCGACCGGCAGCGAGCAGGGACTCGGCGAGGCCCGGGGGCTGGTCGTCCCGTCGGCGAAGCCACCGACCGAACCACGAACGCCCAGCGCCGAAGGCGCCGCCACCCCATGTCCATACGGGCGCGGAACAACGCGTCTGCGCGCAGGCTCTCAGGACGACGCGAGAGCTGTCCGAGGCCGACGCGAAGGCCGAGCCGGTCATAATAGGTGCTCTTTCCGGCCGTCCGTCGTCACCGAGGCCCAATCGGAAACCCGCTGGCAGGCCACGCTCTGCCCAGTGCCCGAGTGCGGACTTCCGGACTGTTCACGAGGCGGAGGCTGCCGGGCCGGACCTTTTGTCCCGAGGGCTCCCGTCCGACAGGACGGCCCCGTCGACGGTGACGTCGACGGGGCCGTTGCGGTTCGTGCGGGGTCGGTCCTGTGGCGGCTGGACGTCGCGGCCAGCACGGCCGACGTCGTCTCGGGGCCTGAGCCGTCAGGCGCCGGCGTCCGCGCGTGACACGAGGTCCGCGATACGGGCCCACATCCGCGGCGGGTTGGAGTACATCGGGAAATGGGCGCAGTGCTCGATCTCGGCGAGCTCGACGCCGCCTTCGGCTAGGGCGGGGAGGTAGGACAGCGTGCTGTTCTGCTCCCCGTACATGAACATCTTCGGCGCGGGGAGTCCGAGGAACCGGTCGAGCAGCTTGCCGTGGTCGGAGAGGTCGACCATGGACTCGAAGATGGCCCTGACCGCTGCGGCCCGGACCTTGTGGGGAAGGCTCGACGCGTACAGGGCGCCGCCGTAGAAGCGGGAGCCGCCGACGCGTTCGGCGAACCGGGCCAGGAACTCGTCGGGGTCGTCCTGGGAGTGAGTGACGATCTGCCGGCTGAGGAAACAGTCCTCGGGTGCGACGTTGCCCTCGATGTTGGTGAAGCTCGCGACCCTGTCGGGGTCGCCGTCGGCGAGCATGAGTGCGGTCAGGCCGCCCATCGAGTGCCCGATGACATGGAACCGGTCGATCTGCCGGGCCCTCAGTACCTGTTCGGCGACGGAGACGAGGAAGGGGATGGAGACGGCGCCCAGGTTCGCGCAGCTGCTGGCGCCGCAGCCGGGCGCGTCGTAGGCCAGGACGGGCCGGTCGGCCAGCGCGGTCTGGTGGACGACATCCGCGTAGTCCTCCTTCGTCGAGCCGAAGCCGTGCAGGAAGACCAGGGGCGTGCCGGTCCCACCGCGGTGGAGGCCGGACACCTCGACGCGGGTCGCGCCGACGGTGAGGGGGAGCGTGAAGCGTTCGAGCTTCCTCACCGGGCTCATCGGACCTCCTCCAACTGTTGCGCGGCCGTCTCATGCACCGTGGATCCGAAGGCGGTCCGCAGTCGCTCGATCGCGGTGATCAGCGTGTCGTCGTCGACGGCGAAGCACACTCGGATGCGTCCAGGCGCGTTGAACGCCTCGCCGGGTACGACCGCGAGATGGACCGTGTCGAGGAGCCATGCGGCGAGGTCGGCGCTGCTGGTCCAGCCGCGGTCGCGGAGCAGTTCGCTGACGTCGGGGAAGGCGAACATGCCGCCGTCGGGCAGCGGGCAGTCGATGCCGTCGATCCCGTTCAGCGCCTCCACCAGCAGCGCGCGCCGGCGCCGGTAGTCGCGTGCGGCCTCGGCGGGGGTGCCGGTGTCGCCCAGCGCAGCGAGGGCGGCCCGCTGGTTGACCGTCGGGACATGGGTGATGGTGCGCGACACGTGCAGCCGCGCCGAGGCGACGATCTCCGGCGGCGCCGCGAGCCAGCCGACGCGCCAGCCGGTCATGGCGTGTTCCTTGGACACTCCGCTAACGACGACGGTACGTCCGCGCAGTTGAGGAGCCACTCGCAGGATCGACCGGTAGGTCCCGGTGTAGTCGAACGCCCGGTAGATGTCGTCGCTGATGACCCAGATGCCGTGCTGCTGCGCCCAGTCGGCGATCTCCCGCAGCCGGGCCTCGGGGTGGACGGCGCCGGTGGGATTGCCCGGGCTGGAGAGAATCACCGCCCGTGTGCGCGGGGTACGGCAGTGGTCGAGTGTCTCGGCCGAGAGCCGGAATGCCTCGTCGGTGGCGACCGGGACGGCGGCACCGCCGGCGGCGGTGACGACTTCGGCGTGCCCGGGCCAGCCGGGCGCGGCGACCAGAACCTCGTCACCGGCGTCGATCAGGGCCTGGGTGGCGAGGAAGAGGGCGTGCTTCGCGCCGAGGGCGATCTGTATGTCGTCCGCGCTCCAGGGGAGCCCGGTGTCACCGGCGACGGTGGTGGCTACGAGCGCACGCAGGGCCGGGTCGCCCTGGGCCGTCCCGTAGTGGTGGGTGGCGGGGTCGCGGACCGCGGCCACGGCGGCCTCCACCACCGCGGCGCTGCTGGCCGCCTGAGGCTCTCCGGCGGCAAGTGTGATGACGTCCGCGCCCCGGGCGCGCAGCGCTTCGGCCTGGGCGGCCACAGCGAAGATCGGGTTGTCCGTCATCGGTGTCGTCACCGCCCGGCAGCTTCGAAGTTGTTGTACAGGTCAAGGGTGCTGCGGCCCTCCCGCAACTGCTTCATCAGCTCATTCTCGTGGGCCACGCGCGCGTCGGCCCGGTCGAGGGTCCGCTCGGTGTCGGACGCCGGAAGCGCCACGACTCCGTCGACGTCGCCGACGACGAGGTCGCCGGTGTGGACCGTGACGCCACCGACCTTGACGGGTCGCCCGAGAACCCCACGGAAGTCCTTGCGGGTGCCGAGGATGGAGTTGTTGCGCGAGAAGACAGGGAAGCCGAGCGCCTCTGCCTCCGCCGCGTCGCGGACGCCGCCGTCGATGAGGAGGCCCGCGATCCCGCGCTGTTGGGCGGCCACCGTGAGGATCTCGCCCCAGTGGCCGAAGCGGGCGCCGCCGAGGTCGGCAACCAGGACCGACCCGGACGGGGCCTGCAGTACGGCGTGGTGCAGGGCGAGGTTGTCGCCGCCGGCGCCCTGCACGGTGAACGCCGGGCCGCACAGCCGGGCACCGGCCCACAGCGACCGGATCTCCGGGGACAGGGCCACGGAGAGTCCGGACGCCTCGGACAGAGTCGCGCTGGAGTGGCCGCGGGCGAGGTCGTGCGTGCTCACGAGAGGTCCTTCCGGGTCTGGTCGTTCGGGGTCTGGAGCGAGTGGTAGCCGTGCCGCGCACGCGCCTCGGCGAGCGAGGCACCACCGCGGACGGCCTCGACGATGGCGTCCTCAACGCGGTCGATACGGCGGGCGATGTCCGCGACCTCGTCCCAGCGGGCGGCCGGGACGGCCACGGCGCCGTCATCGTCGGCCACGAGGATGTCGCCGGGATGGATGAGGACACCGTCGACGGTGACGGCCGTCTGCACCGCGGCCCCCCGGACGCGGTCCTTGCCGGTGCGCATGAACCGGGAGACCGACCAGATCGGGTAGCCGGCGTCGGTCGCGATGGCGACGTCTCGGCAGGTGCCGTGGATGACGGTGCCCGCGATGCCGCGCGCGTGGGCGATCTGGCTCATGATGCCGCCCCACACCGTGCAGTCGGTGCGTCCGGCGTTGTCGATCAGGATCACCGCGCCCGCGGGGACGTCGTCGAGGAAGTCTCCCACCGTGCCGCCGGCCTCGTCGACCGGTTCGTAGGTCACGGTGAAGACCGGCCCGACCGTCCGCTGGCCCTGGCGCAGCGCGCCGATGCCGTGGAGGGATCCGGGGAGCCCGAGGGAGTCGAGGGCGTCGGAGACCGACGCGGTGGACAGGTCGGTGGCGAGGTTCGAGGTGGCGGTGGGGTCACTCATCGGACCGACTCCTTGTCTCCGGCGAGGCGGGCGTCGTGCATAGCCCGGGAGAGGGGCACGCCCGCGCGCACCTCGTCCGCGATGGCGCGTTCCCGGGCGACGATCCCGGTGGCGATCTCGGCCACTTCCTCGGCCCGGTCCCGCGGGACGACGACGAGACCGCTCTCGTCGGCGAGGACGACGTCGCCCTGCTCGACCGTGAGCCCGGCGACGGTGACCGGCTGGCCTAGGGAGCGCTGCTGCAGCCTGCCCCGCGCCGTGGCGGGTATCGACCCCCGCGAGAAAACGGGGAAGTCCAGTTCACGGGCCTCCGCCACGTCGCGGCACACACCGTCGGCGACGACGCCGCGCACACCACGAAGGGACGCGCCCAGGCTCAGGATGCCGCCCCAGCAGGACACGTCGGAGCGGCCCTGGTTGTCGACGACGATCACGCTCTGGTCGTCCGAGTTCTCGATGGCCGTGGTGGCGATGTGGGCTCCGGCCGGGCCTTCGGCGCGCGGTTCGAGGCCCACGGTGACGGCGAATCCCACCACTGCCGTGGGTCCCCACACCGGACGGACGCCACCGACTCCGGAGGGAAGCCCAAGCTGGTCGAGCGCGTCGCTGACCGCGGCGGAGTCGAGCGCCGCGAAGCGGTCCAGGAGAGATGAGTTGCTCATGTCTTCCACTTCAACAGCCACCACTGATATTGTGAAGGTCTGATTTCATCTCTCAGTAAGAGGCAAAGCGAATCGTGGTCGAGATCCGGCAGGCCCGCTATTTCGTCGCGGTCGCCGAGGAACTCCACTTCGGCCGCGCGGCGCAGCGGCTGCAGATGTCCCAGCCTCCGCTGTCCCAGGCGATCAAGCAGCTCGAACAGCAGCTCGGCTGCGAACTGCTGCACCGCACTCAGCGGTCGGTCGCCCTCAGTGCCGCCGGGGCCGTTTTCCTGGACCACTGCCGCGCACTGGTCCGACAGGCCGAGGAGGCGGAGATCGCCGCCCGTCAGGCCGCCACCGGACAGGGCGGGCGACTGACCCTGGGTGCGGTCACCTCGGCGTTCTCCTGGCCGTTGCCCCTTGTGTTGAAGCGGTTCCACGAGGCGCTGCCGGACGTCGAGATCCGCACCCGGGAGATCGACACCCACGAGGCAGGTCCGGGCCTCCTCGACCGGTCGCTCGACTGGGCGATCGTCCGCCAGACCGCCCCGGTGCGCGGCACCACGGCGACCTCGCTCTACGCCGACCGGTTCGTCGCCGCCCTGCCGGCCGGCCACCAGGCCGCCGACACCACTGACTCCCTCGATCTGGCCGACCTCGGCGCCGACACCTGGGTCTGGCTGCACCGGCACATCTCGCCCGACTACCACGACGCCATGGCCACCATGTGCCGGGCCGCCGGTTTCAGCCCTGTCCCCGCCCACTGGGCACGGTCGGTGACCTCACAGATCGCCATGGTCGAGTGCGGCCTCGGCGTCACCGTCGTACCCGCCGCGGCCTCCGCGTCCCACCCCGCCGTACACTTCAGACCCCTCCGCCACACGACGACGACCATCGAACTCACCGCCATGACCCGCTCCACCCCCGGCGCCCTGGCCGAACACCTCACCGCCATCGCGACCCGGCTGACCACAGCTCAGGCACCGCCATCGCACGACTGATTCCGGATGGCGCCCACCCCGGCCCTGGCAGGCGTTCACACGCCGGCCCACCAGCGACCCCACCGGCACTGAACCTGAAGGTGCGACGGACGTCCACTGCGAAGGGATGGGGTCTATCAGGAATTCATGACACTCGGGAGTGTCTAATCAACGGCGGATCTGCTGATCAAGGAGATGCGTCTGATGACGGAGACCGTCGTGGAGAATGAGCAGGCCGAGCAGGTGGTTCAGGCACCGACGAGTGCGGTGTCGGACGAGCAGCTCGTTGCGATGCTCGTTGACCGTGCCTGAAACGAGGGGCTGCAACTGACCGGCGAGGGGGGCTGTTGCAACAGCTCACGAAGCGAGTGCTCGAGTCCGCTCTGGAGGGCGAGATCACCGACCACGTCGGCTACGAGAAGCACGATCCGGCCGGGAAGAACAACGGCAACAGCCGCAACGGGACCCGGGCGAAGACCGTGCTGACCGATGTCGGCCCGGTGGAGGTGAGGGTGCCGCGCGATACCGCCGGCAGCTTCGAGCCGCAGATCGTCAAGAAGCGCCAACGGCGTCTGACCGGCGTCGACGAGATGGTGCTCTCCTTGTCCGCGAAGGGCCTCACTCACGGAGAGATCTCCGCTCATCTCGCCGAGGTCTACGGAGCGGAGGTGTCCAAACAGACCATCTCCACCATCACCGATAAGGTCATGGACGGCATGGCCGAATGGCAGAACCGGCCCCTCGACCGCGTCTACCCCGTCCTGTTCGTGGACGCCATCAACGTGAAGATCAGGGAAGGAAAGGTCGCGAACCGTCCGATCTACGTGGTGATGGCGGTGACCGTGGACGGCACCCGCGACATCCTCGGCATCTGGGCCGGCGACGGCGGCGAGGGCGCGAAGTACTGGCTGCACGTGTTCACGGAGCTGAAGAACCGCGGCCTGGACGACGTGCTCATGCTCGTCTGCGACGGGCTCAAGGGCCTTCCCGATGCGGTGGAGGCCGTCTGGCCCCGCACGATTGTCCAGACGTGCGTGGTTCACCTGCTGCGCAATTCGTTCCGTTACGCCGCCCGTCAGGACTGGGACAAGGTCGCAGGGGCGCTCAAGCCCGTCTACACCGCACCCAGCGAGGATGCGGCGACGGAGCGGTTCCTGGAGTTCCAGGAGTCCTGGGGAGGGAAGTATCCGGCGATCGTGAAGCTGTGGTCGGACGCCTGGGCCGAGTTCGTGCCCTTCCTCTCCTTCGACGTCGAGATACGCAAGGTCATCTGCAGCACGAACGCGATCGAGAGCGTTAACGCCCGCATCCGCAGGGCTGTCCGCGCCCGCGGGCACTTCCCCAACGAGGCCGCCGCTTTGAAGTGCATCTACATGGCGCTGATGAGCCTGGACCCGACCGGCAAGGGCCGCAAGCGGTGGACCATGCGCTGGAAGGCGCCCCTGAACGCCTTCCAGATCGCCTTCGAAGGCCGCCTCACCCCGAGCAACAACTGACCTTCAACAATCAAGATCAGCCGTTAAGTTGACACACCCTGACACTCCCTCCCACCGTGACGGGAGTGCGTCGACCGCACCGTGGTGCCGCGAGCGGTGAGCTTGCTACTCCGCGTAGTAGGTGGCGTCCTGCCGGTCGAGTGTCGTGCTGACCGGTTGGACGTAGAGCAGGTTGTTGTAGTGGCGGATGTAGCGGCCGGGAAAGTTGTACGACTCGAAGGAGATGCCGTCGGCGGAGTCGGCCAGGCCGGCGCGCTGCTGGAAGGAGGCGTCACCCGCGAAGGTGGTCGTGCCGTCGTTCTTCTCGACCCGGACCTCGAAGTTCTTGTGGCGCAGGTAGTAGCCGGGGAAGTTGGCCGACTCGAGGGAGACCGTGCCGATGCCGGCGAGGCCGGGGACGACGCGGAACTGGGAGTCGGCGAGGTTGGTGACGTTCGCCTGGGTCTTGGCCCTGAACCCTTCGTGCCGGATGTAGCGGTTGGGGAAGTTGTACGAGGAGAAGCGGACGGGGGTGACGCCGTCGGCCACAGGGATGCCGAAGTTGGGCGTGCCGTCGGCGTTCCAGTAGATCTTCTGGAAGCGGGTGCGGCGGTTGGGGTCGTTGAGCGGGTCGCCGGTGATGTCCTTGTAGTTGCGGTCGTGGTAGACGAGGATGTCGGACTTTCCGTCCTCGGAGACGGTGAAAGAGTTGTGGCCGGGGCCGTACTGGCCGGTGGCGTCGTTGCTCTTGAACACCGGCTCGGTGCTCTTGGTCCAGGACCCGGGATCCGTCAGGTCGGCGGTGGCGTTGGCGTTGGCGTTGGCGGTCAGCATGCCGAGGCAGTAGTTGGCGTCGGTGGCGCTGGCCGAGTAGGTGACGAAGACCTTGCCGTTCTTCTGCAGGACAGCAGGACCTTCGTTGACGTCGAACCCCTGCTTCTCCCAGGCGAACTCTGGGGTGGACAGCCGTACTTGCTCTCCGGTGATCGTCCAAGGGTTGGACATCCTCGCCAAGTAGATGCCGCCGGGGCCGGAGGGGTTGGACTGCGCCCAGACGAGGTAGCGGGTGCCGTTGTTGACGAAGGTCGTGTGGTCCAGGGACCAGGAGTCCCAGTTGGTGGTAATGCGGCCCTTCTCGGTCCAGGGGCCGGTCAGCGGGTTCGCGGCGCTGGACTCCAGCGCGTACATCCGGATCTTCCACTTGTCGCCTGCGGAGCCGGCGGAGAAGTAGACGTACCACTTGCCGTCGATGAAGTGGATCTCCGGGGCCCAGATGTGGGCGCCCATCTCACCGCTGGCGTGCTTGGTCCAGATGGTGGTCTCGGGGGCGGTGGCAAGGCCCTGGAGGGTGGTGGCCCGGCGCATCACGATCTTGTCGTACGCCGGTACCGTGGCGGTGAAGTAGTAGAAGCCGTCGGTGTGTTTGAAGACGTGCGGATCGGCGCGCTGGAGCGCGATCGGGTTGGTGAAGTTCGCGGCCGAGGAGGCAGGCGCGGCAGCGCGGGCGGGCGCACCGGTGGTGGCGAAGACGACCAGTGCGATGGCCCCCGCGGTCAGCGCGCGGCGGCTTATGGGGCGGGTCATGGGGGGGCGGTTCTCCTCTGGGGGTCAGGCGTGGAAGGGGGAAGACGGGGCGGCTGCCAGGGGGAAGCGGCAGCCGCCACTCGGGATTGCTCAGGCGACGGGCCTGAGCTGCCACTGCTGGCAGTCGTTGTTCAGCCAGGTCCACTGGCGTACGTCGGCGCCGTCGGTGGTGGAGCAGTTGGCGACGTCGGCGACCTTGCCGGTGGCCTCGTTGACGATCCGGACGTAGTCGCCGGTGGCTGTGTACACGAGCCGGAACTTCTGGCAGTTGTTGTTCAGCCAGGACCACTGCCGGATGTCGGCGCCGTCGGCGGAGCCGCAGTTCGCGATGTCCATGACCTTGCCGGTGGCGACGTTCACCAGCCTGCTGGTGTCGTTGCCCTGGTCCTCGACGCGCCACTTCTGGTTGGCGCCCGTATGGCAGGCCCACTGCTGGATGTTGGTGCCGTCAGCGGGGCCGCTGTTAGCGACGTCCAGGCACTTGCCGCTGTGGCGGTTCACCAGTTGGTAGGAGGTCGGGGTGAGTGCCGTCTCCCCGGAGGGGCCGGGCAGGGTGGTGCCGAGGGCGACCGGGGTGCCGAAGTTCGGGGTGCCGTCGGCGTTCCAGGTGAACTTCTGGGCCCGGGTGGTGCGGCCGTTGCCGCAGCCTCCGTTGGTGGTGTTGTTGGCGTGGTAGACGATCCAGTTCTCGGTGCCGTCGGGTGAGGTGAAGAACCCGTTGTGACCGGGTCCGTAGACGCCCGCCGCGTCGTCGCGCTGGAAGACGGGGGTCTGCTTCTTCGTCCAGGAGGAGGCGAGGAGCGGGTCGCTGCCGGTGAGCTCCAGCTGGCCCAGTTTGTAGTCCGGGGTGGAGCAGAAGCTCGCGGAGAAGGTGAGGAAGGTCCGGCCGTCGTGGTAGAGGGGTTCGGGACCCTCGTTGACCGGGGTGCGCGATCTCTCCCAGCTCAGGGTGGGGCTGGAGATGATGTCGAAGGTCTGGCTGCTGAGTGTGTACGGGTTGCTCATCGGCGCGATGACCAGGCTCTGCGTACTGCCGTTGATGAAGCCGCTGCCCACCAGGTACAGCTTGTCGTCGTGCTTGAGCACGCTGGCGTCGATGAGCCAGCCACCTGTCGACAGGTTGGAGCCGGTGAGCATGTTCTTGTACGTGTACGGACCCATGGGGTCCGTACCGGCGCTTTCCAGAACATGGGTGCGCTGGGAGTCGCAACAGGCGACTCCGGCTGGGCCGGCGGAGTAGTAGAGGTACCAGTGGCCGTCGAAGAAGTGCAGCTCCGGCGCCCAGATGTTGTTGTTGCGGGCCGGGTTGGTGTCACTCCAGACCTGGACGCTGGCGGCGGTGGAGAGACCGGCCAGCGTGGGCGACTTCCGTATGTTCAGGACGCCGGTGAAGGTCGTGGTGATCAGGTAGTAGTTGCCGTTGTAGTACTCCAGCCAGGGGTCGGCGCCCTTCTGCGACTTGACCGGGTTGGTGAACGGCCGGCCGTCGGCAGCGGCGGCGGGCTGTGTGGTGACCAGTGAAGCGAACAGGGCCAGCAGGGCTGCCCCGAGTACGAACCAGTGACGGGTGCGGAACACGGAAGGTCCCCTTCGGCAGCGCGTTCGAAAATTCGAACGTCGTGCGTAACATCGGACAGAGGTGGGCGGAGGGCCCGCGTACCCGGTCGACCGCGGTACGGCGGGCCCGCCCGGTGAGCCAGCTGAGTCAGTAGACGGCTTTGAAGGTGGCGTCCGCCCGGCCGGCCGCGGTCGAGATCTCGTCGAGCCGCAGCACGAAGGACGAGTGGCGGAGGTAGCGCGTCGGGAAGCGGGCCGAGCGGAACGACGACCAGGTTCCGTCGGCGAGGCCGGCGACACGGGTGAACGTGGCGTCGGTGGCGAAGCCCGACGTTCCGTCGTTGCGGACGACCTTGATCTCGAAGCTGTCCTGTCTCAGGTAGTAGCCGGGGAAGTTGACCGACTCGAACGACACTGCGTTCGGGTCGGACAGCCCGGGCCGCAGCCGCCACTGCGCGTCCTGGTAGGGGTCGAAGGGCATCTCGCTGATGCGACCGACGAAGTTCGCGTGCCGGACGTAGTGGCCGGGGAAGTTGTAGGACTTCAGCAGGTTCCAGCTCGTGCCGCCGTACCGGGCGAGGAGCCGGTCGCGGTCGGCCGCGGTGATCGGCTGGATGGTGTTGTGCTTCGCGTTCAGCGGTGCGGTGTAGGACTGTCGGCCCACCTTGGTCCATGTTCCCGACACCAGGTCGCCCTGCCACAGGTCGAACTTCGCGTTGGGGCAGAAGGTGTCACCCCACAGCGACCAGGTGGACGAGGTGAGGGACTTCACCAGCGTGGGGGCCTCGGTGCACCGGTTCTCGGCGACGCCCTCGGTGTACTTGGTGAAGCTGCCCGGTTCCACCGACGTCGACCGTGCGCCGGCCAGTCGGCCCGTCGCATTGCTCTTGTAGTAGAGGTAGTTGGCTCCGTCGACGTCGGTGACGACGTGGGAGTCGAGGATGTCGGAGCCCGTGTCGTAGAACACCACGGGGTCGGTGGCGGTGACGAAGTCGGTCGTGTAGGCGGCGGCGATCACCGAGTGCGAGGAGCCCTGCGGGACGGTGGTGAACGTGATGCCGTAGGCGCTGCGGACCGGGTCCCAGTGGACGGCCGGGGCCCAGCTGTAGGAGTTGGCGTTGGTGGCGTTGACCTTGAGCAGCCGGTCCGCCGACCAGTTCACCAGGTCCGGCGAGGTCCAGACGTGGATGTTCGGGTTGGGCTGCGTGAAGCTGCCGCCGACGGCGATGTCGGTCGCGAGCGCGACCCAGCTGCCGTCCCGCAGCCGGTACAGGAACGGGTCGCGGATACCCTTGGTGCCCGCGGTCGGGGTGAGTATCGCGTTGTTGTCGTTGAGCGGCGTCCACTCCCGGCCGTCGTCGCTGACGGCGAGATGCAGGGCGTTGACGTTGCCCGCTCCGCTGATCGACTCCTTGAAGTAGCCCATCACGTAGGCGGAATCGGCATCCGCCGCTTCGGCCGTCTGCGCGGGTGCGACCACACCCGCGACGATCGCGATCAGGGCGACCAGGAACGCCCATCTTCGGATCAATCGTGCCAACATGCTCTCCCTCTTCCTCTCGGTGAGAGGCCGGGCGGGTGGCACACGCCACCCGCCCGGCTACGACGGACCTCGGTGATAAAGACGGCACCGAGGGGAACGACCTGCCGGGCCGGCGCCGACTTCCCTGTCGGGTCAGCTCGTGACGCGGAAGGTGGCGTCGTTGCGTGCGGTGGCGGTGGTGATGGGGTCGAGCTTCAGTTCGAAGGCGTAGTGGCGGATGTAGCGGTCGGGGTGGTTGTACGACTGGAAGGACGACCAGGAGGAGTCGGCGAGTCCGGCGACCTGCCGGAAGGTGGCGTCGGCGGCGAACTGGGTGCTGCCGTCGTTGTAGGCCAGCTGGAAGTCGAAGTTGACGTGGCGCAGGAAGTATCCGGGGAAGTTGACCGACTCGAAGGAGACGGTTCCGGACCCGGCCAGGCCGGGCCGCGGCCGGAACTGGGCGTCCTGGTTGGTGATGTTCTGGTCGATGCGCACGTCGAAGTTGGTGTGCCGCACGTAGCGGTCCTGGAAGTTGAACGACTGGAGCCGCTTGGGGGCGATATTGGCGTAGCGCGCCTGCACCCGGCTCTCCTCGGCGGCCGTCAGGGTCAGGATCTCACCGTGCCGCTTCTTCGTCCCGCCCATGCTGTAGCTTCCCGACGCCGGCAGGCGGTAACTGCTCGACGTGGACGGGTTGGTGGTCAGGACCGGCATGTAACCGCGGCTGGTGGCGTACTGGTCGAGGTAGAGGGCCCACTCGTTACGGTCACGGAACTTCATCCACATCGGGCCCTCGACCTGGGCGCCGGTGAGGCCGATGCCGGAGAGGTTACCGATGGTGGTCCAGGTCCCCAGGATCGAGTTGCTGCCCTCGAGGGTGATCTGCCCGTCGCCGGAGGCACGCACGTAGCGGTACTGACCGACGCCCGCCGGCTGCTCGATGATCTGGGTGTCGATGATGCCCTGGGTGCCGGGGCGGTCGATGAAGAGCTGCGGGGTCGTGATGGTGTGGAAGTCCGAGGTGCGGGCGTAGTAGATGCGGTGCTTCAGCACGCCGCCCAGGGTCGCGTTGGTCGCCCAGTACAGGACGTAGTCGTTGGTGTCCTCGTCCCAGATCGCTTCCGGCGCCCACGCGTTGCGCCCATCGGGGATCGCGCCGGCGACGTTCAGCAGCCAGGGCTGTGACCAGGTGACCAGGTCACTCGACTCCCACACCACGAGGTTGCGGCTGCCGTTGGACGTGGAGTCACCCCACGACTGGCCGCAGCCGATGCACAGGTCGGTCGCGATGATCCAGTACTTGCTCCCGTCGGGAGAACGGACCAGGGCGGGGTCACGCACCCCGCGCGTGCCCACCATGGAGCGCAGGACCATGCCCCCGCCGTTGAGGTCGTTCCAGTTCAGGCCGTCCGTGCTGTGCGAGAAGTAGATCTGCTGCCCCGTTGCCCCCTCCCCGATGAAGTGCGCCATCAGATAGCCCGGATCGGCGGCGGCGGCCCGCTGGGGCATGGTCAGGACCTGGGCGGTGAAGAGCAGGCAGGCGGCGACCAGTATCGCCGTCAGCCGGGCTCGAAGCGCTGACATGTACATATCCTGTCTTTCTGGGGGCCACGATCAGGTGAAAGTGGAGTCGAGGGAGAAGCTCGCGGTCTCTGCGCCGCTGGAGCGATCTGTTGCCGCGCGACGCGGGACGCTGCGCTGCCGAGGAACCGCCGAACGGCCGGGTCGCCTGTGCGTGATCGGAACCGTAGACACCTCCGGCACGGGGAGGGGCACCCCGTGCCGGCCATAGGCAGGCGTCGAATCGCCGTGCCCAGGAGATGTCCTCAGGGCCGACCCGCTCGATGCGTCCGCGCGCCGGTGCTGACTAGCCTCGGCTCCACTTCTGGGTGGCGTTGCCGAGAGCCGTCCACAGCTGGACCGGCGATCCGTTGGCCTTCGCCGAGTTCTTCACATCGACCGCGAGGCCGTTGGAGCGGTTGATGACGGAGCCGTCCATGCGGAACGACCACTTCTGGCTGGACTTGCCGTTGCAGATCCAGAGGATCAGCTTGGTACCGGCGGTGGTGCCGTCGCCGGCCGCGGCCAGGCAGTTGCCCGCGACGCGGAGTTCACCCGCGGCGGTCTGCGTGATGGTCTGGTTCTGGTTCCCGGAGCAGTCCCAGATCTGTACCTGCACACCTGTCTGTCCGTTGGGCACGTCGAGGCAGCGACCCGAGTTGGCGCCCTTCAGCGTGAAGGGGTTCGCCGGTGCCGGCTCCTGGACGAGCTGCCACTCCTGTGCGTCGTCCGCCGCGGGGTCCGTGGCCGCGTTGATCGACGCCTGCAGGGTGACGGGGCCACTCTGGGCGGCGCCCGTCATGAAGAGGCTCGTGTTACGGACCGATCGGATCTTGTAGTAGCCGTCGGTCGAGGGGGCGAGGGTCCACTGCTTGTCGGTGGCTCCGTCGTCGACCCACTGGGCCAGGCGCTGCCCTGCTGTCGCGCTGCCGGTCCAGACGGCGACTGAGCGGCCACCGGCCTTGTTGAGCAGGGAGACGTTGCCGCTCTTCTCCGTCACGTGCCAGCGCTGCGTGTCGTCCGCGGCATCCTTGTCGCGCAGGACGAGGTCGGGCGCGTTCCCGGTGAGGTTCGCGTCCTGCGTCTTTCCGGCGTCCGGGCTGAGGACCTGACCGGTCGCGCGGTTGACGAGGGTGCTGTAGGTGCCGGCGGACCGGCCGAGGTCGACCTCGGCGTACTTCACCGGACCGACGCTGCCGCCCGCCCACGCGGCCTGGAGGATCAGGACGCGTCCCGTGCCGTCCACGTACTGGAGGTTGCGGCTGTACCCGGCGGCGATCGGCGTCTGGTACTCCTTCCAGGTGCCGTCACTGCGGCCGGACTCGTTCACCCAGACGTTCTTGTCACCGGCGGCGTTCATCACGATCCGTCCGTCCGGCAGCGGCTGGAGCACCGGGCTGCCGCCGGTCGGCAGAGTGCGCCCACCGGCCGGCACGGGCAGCTCGCTGATCGGGTGGTCGGCGGCGGCGTAGAACTTCAGCGGATCGTCCGCGATCCTGTAGCGGACGTCCGGGCCGCCTACGAAGTACTCGTAGGTCATGAGCCACTTGCCGTCGGTGGTCGGTGCCAGCGTCGTCATGCCGGGGCGCTTGCCGCCGATCTGCGTCTTGCCGTTGCCCCGGCTGACCGTGGTACCCGCCATGTCGACGACCGGCTGGCTCCAGGACGTGCTGCGGCCGTCCCAGGTCTTGTGCGCGAGGATCTGGCCGTCCGAGTCCGGCGCGGTGTCGTTGTCCGGGTCGAGGTCCGGTATGCCGGTGGTGGCGTCGTAGCTGAGGTAGTCGTTCTCGTCGGAGTAGTAGGCGACGAGTTTGCCGTTGCGGGCGATCAGGTACGGCTCCCAGACCGGGTCCTGTTGCGCGTTGGTGTTGGCGCTCGAGTCGGTCCCGCCCTGCCAGCTGCCGGTAGCGATGATGTTCTCGACGCTCCAGGTCGCGCCCTGGTCGGTGCTGGCGTACAGGGCGATCGCCACGTCCTTGCGGTCACCGTTACCGGTCGGCGCCCAGTTGAGGTCGGCGGCCTTCTTCTCCTTGTAGTAGTAGTCGTCCCCCGAGACCACGCTCGCGAGAAGCAAGGTGCCGGCGCGGAGGTCTCCCACGTCCTGCGGGAGCACGTAGAAGTAAGGGTTCGTCCAGTTACTGGTGTATTTGGCATATTTCGGGTCACTGGACAGTTCGGAGGGCGGCTTCACATCGGTCAGCTTCTGCCAGGTCGTGCCGTCGTCGTCGCTCTTGTAGACAGGCAGCGTCTGCCCCACCGGAGCGCCCTGGCTGTTCTCGAACGACGCCACGATCCGGCCGCCCGGCAACTGGGCCGACTTCGGGTAGAGGACACAGGGCCTCTTGTTGCACGCGGCGGAATTGTCCGCCACATAAAGATTCGACGAGCTCGGCTGATATGCCGACGCGCTCGTCGCGGAGGCAAGGGCGACTGCCATGCCGACGCAGCCGGCCGTCGCTGCCGCAAAAGCCTTCCGTACCAAGGGTCTTGTCATCGAAGGTCCTCTGAGCTCATGGCGGTGGCGGGTGAATAACCTGGTGCCTGTGTCATCGGAGTATCAGGAAGCGGAGCCCTGATGTCACCGGCGGGTTTCCGAAAGAGTTTCGTAGCCCGGTCCTCCGCGGGTATTGACGGCGTCGACCGGGGCCCACAGCCACGTGACCGGTGGTTTTTGTCGTCCGTGCAGTGCTCTTGCCGCCGCCTGCCGAGCCCCGTTACTTTGCAGCGGAGTTTTGGCAGATACGCGGCGCGGTCCGGCACATCGGTGTTCGGCTAACAGAACGGGCATCGAGGAAGTGACACATCGAGGTCGGGGCCGACAAGAAGCGCAGTACGGTTTGCTGACGAACATCGCCGCCGAAGCGGGAGTCTCGCTCAGTACCGTGTCCAAGGTGGTGCACCGACGTCGGGACGTCGGCGCGGCGACGCGCGCCAGAGTCGAGGAGCTGCTGGACCGCTACAGCTACGCCCGCCCGTGGGAGCGGGACCCCTCGACGCCCCGGCAGATCATCGCGGTGTTCCGTGACCTGTCGGGCCCGTACACCTTGGAGGTGGCGCGCGGGATCGTGGACGCGGCCGGTGAGTTGGGCATCAACGTGGTCACCGGGACCACGGGCCGCCGGTCCATTTCCGGATGGCTCGAGGAGTGCGTGGCGCTCGGTGCGGCCGGGATGGTCATCGTGATCTCGATGCTGGCCGAAGAGGATCAGCGCCGGATCGTCGAGCAGCGGATCCCCGTGGTGCTGATCGACCCGCTCAGCGCGCCGACGCAGGACATTCCCAGCATCGGCGTGACGAACTGGAGCGGCGCCCGGGAGGCCGTGCAACACCTGCTGGACCTCGGGCACACCCGGATCGGCATGGTCGCGGGCCGCTCGCATTCTCTGGCCGGGGCGGCACGCGTGCACGGCTACCGGGCCGCCCTGGAGGAAGCCGCCCTGGCCTACGACCCCGCGATCGTCCGCTCGACCGACTTCGACTACGACGAAGCGCTCGCCGCCAGCCTGCAGATCCTGCGGGCCGACGACCCGCCCACGGCCGTCTTCGCGGCCAGCGACGCACAGGCGCTCGGCGTGCTGGAGGCCGCACGTCAGCAGGGACTGGGCGTACCGGACGACCTGGCGGTGATGTCCTTCGACGACACCCTGGTGGCGGCCATGGCCTGCCCGCCGCTGAGCGCCGTACGGCAGCCGTTCGAGGAGCTGGGGCGCGAGGCGACGCGGATCCTCCTGGAACTCGCCCAGGGCCGGCCGCCCGCGTCCCCGCGCATCGAGCTCGCCACGGAGCTCGTGCTGCGGACGTCGACGAGGGCTCGCACTCCGGCGGTTTCCGGGTAACGCGATCCGGCCGGCGGCGCATGCCACCGGCCCCTTCGTCCGCCTCCCGCCGGCTCACCTCCGTTCGACGGACACGGGAACGGTGTGATGCCGCAGGACCGTCGCGTCCCGCTCCACGCCGACCAGCTGTATGACCTCCCGCGCCGGTGTGTCCAGGCTGGAGGAGCCCGCGTGGAGCACGATCTCGCCGGGTTCGACGACGCGTCGGCCGTCCAGGCCGGTGAAGGCCAGGCGGTCGGTGTGGACGTGGAAACGGATGGTCGCCTGCTCACCGGGAGCGAGGGCGACCTTGGCGAAGCCGAGCAGGAAACACACCGGTCGAGTAACTTGCGCGACCGGGTCGATGGCGTACAGCTGTACCGTTTCGGCGCCCGCCACCGCCCCCGTGTTGCGCACCCGCGCGCTGACCGTGAACTCGCCGTCCGTGGGCACCTGGTCACGGTCGACGGTAACCAGGTCGGTCTCGAACGTGGTGTACGACAGTCCGTGGCCGAACGGGAACGCGGGGGTGGGGTCGAGGTTGGACAGGAAGCTCTGTCGGTCGCCGAGCGGCGGGTGGAGGTAGGTGTACGGCTGCCCGCCCGGCGAGGCGGGGATCTGCACGGGGAGCTTTCCACTGAAGTTGGCCCGCCCGGAAAGGAGTTGGGCCACCGCCCGGCCGCCCTCCTCCCCCGGCAGGAAGACCTGCACCAAGGCCGCGGCGGCGGGCGCGAACCGGCCCAAGGCGTAGGGCCTGCCGCTGCTGACGACCACCACCACCGGCTTCCCGGTCTCCAGGAGCGCCTCGACCAGTGCCTCCTGGACGCCCGGCAGCCGCAGATCCTCCACGTCGCAGCCCTCCCCCGAGGTGCCGATGCCGAACATGCCCGCCTTGTCGCCGACGACGAGGACGGTGAGGTCGGCCGCCGCGCAGGCCGCGACTGCGGCCGGGATGCCGGAGCGGTCCTCGTCGCGGATCGGGCAGCCCTGCGCGAACTCCCAATGAACGGACGGCAGTTCCTCAGCGAGGGCGGTGCGTAGGGAGACCGCCTCGACGCCGTCGCCGAGGTCGTCGCGGTCTGCGAGGACATGGTTGGGGAAGCTGTAGCAGCCGAACATGGTGCGCACGTCGTCGGCGCACGGGCCGATCAATGCGATCCGGCCGACGGACAGGAGAGGCAGGGTCCCGTCGTTCGACAGCAGAACGGCGCTCGACTGTGCCACGGCGTAGGCAAGCCCACGGTTCTCCGGCTTGTCGAGGTCCAGTTCGCCCGCGCGCAGAGCGGGGGGCCGTGGGTCCCAGTCGGGATCCAGCAGCCCGAGTTCGATCTTCTGCCGCAGCACCCGGCGCACGGCGCGGTCGACCAGATCTTCGTCCACCAGCCCCTGTTGTACGGCGTGGACGAGGGCGTCGCCGAAGCCGCGCTGGTCGGGCAGTTCCACGTCCATCCCGGCGCTCAGCGCGAGCGCGCCGGCGTCGCGCAGGTCGGCGGCCACCCGGTGGGCGCTCACCAGGAAGGGCAGGGACCAGTAGTCGGAGACGACGGTCCCCTCGAACCCCCACGCCTCACGCAGGACTTCGGTCAGCAGCCACCGGCTGGCGGCGGGCGCCTCGCCGTCGATCTCGGCGTACGAGTTCATCACCGAACCCACGCCCGCGGCGACGAGCCGTTCGAAGGGCGGCAGGATGACATCGAACAGTTCGCGGCGGCCGACGTGCACGGGGGCGTGGTTGCGGCCGCCCATGGACGCGGAGTACCCGGCGAAGTGCTTGAGGGTGGCGTACACACCGGCGCTCTGCAGCCCGGTGACGTACGCCTCGGCCACCTCACCCACCAGGTACGGGTCCTCGCCGTAGGTCTCCTCGCAGCGACCCCAGCGGTAGTCGCGGATCACGTCGACGACCGGGGCGAGCCCCTGGTGGACGCCGGCCTCGGCCATGTCGGCCCCGATGGCCTCGCCGACCCGGCGGATCAGTTCGGGGTCGAAGGTGGCGGCCATCGCCAGCGAGGTGGGGTAGATGGTGGCGCCGTAGGCGGTGAAGCCGGTCAGGCACTCGTCGTGCGCCATGGCCGGGATGCCGAACCTGCTCTGGGCCACCACCTGCCGCTGGTGCTCGGCCAGGAGGCGGGCATGCTCCAGAGCAGGGCGGGGCAGGGTCCCGTAGGGCCGGGTGAGCTGTCCCAGACCGTGCCGGGCGGTTTCGTCGAGGTCGCCGACGCGGCCGAAGTGGTTGCTGCCCGGGGCCACTTCCGGGCCGTCGGCCTCGATGTCCTCCCAGGTGCTGCTGAGCTGGGCGACCTTCTCGGGGAGGGTGAGCCGGGCGAGAAGGGCCTCGGCCCGATCGGGGGCCGGCCGGGCGAGATCGGCCCAAGGCCGGTCGTCCTGTTCCTGGGGCGTGCCGCCGTGGTCCGGCATGGTGGTCGTCATTCACGACTCCTCGGGGATGGCCGATGCGCGAGGGGGCGCGCGCGGTGTGCGTGGGCATGCCGACGGGACCGGGCGCGCTGCCCGGCCGTCGTTCGAGGCGAACTGCCCTACAAAGTGGGCTACTTGGAGAAACCGGCGGTGAGGCCGGCGACGAGCTGGCGGCGGGCGAGGATGAACAGCGCGAGCATCGGCAGGGTGGAGAGCACCACCGCGGCCATCGTCGCCGGTACGTCGATGCCGAACTGGCCCCGGTAGAGGGTCAGCGCCAGTGGCAGTACGGCTTTGTCGCCGCTCTGGGTGAGGATGAGCGGGAAGAGGAAGCCGTTCCAGACCTGCAGCCCGTCGTAGACCGCGACCGTCATCAGCGCCGGGCGCGCCAGCGGCGCCGCGAGCGAGACGAGCATGCGCCAGTCACCGGCGCCGTCCACGATCATCGCCTCGAACAGGGAGCGCGGCACGTCGCGCAGGAAGCTCACCAGAATCATCACGGTGATCGGCAGCGCGAACGCCGCCGAGGGCAGAACGATCGCGAGCAGGCTGTCGTACAGGTGCATTCTGATGATCAGCAGGTACACCGGGATGATCACCGCCTGCAGGGGGATCGCCAGGCCCAGCAGGTACAGCCGGAAGGACACGCGGGAAAGCCTGCTTCCGGCGTTGCGGACGATCGCGAACGAAGCCATGAGGGCGACGACGACAGCGACCACGGCCGTCGCCGCGGTGACGATGACGCTGTTGAGCAGGTAGGTCGTGAAGTCGCCGGCCAGGACGGTCCGGTAGTTGTCGAACGTGGGGTGGCCGGGCAGGGCCAGTGGGCTGTCGGCGGTGAAGTCGGCACGGCTGCGCAGGCTGGTGATCACCAGCCAGTACACGGGTATGACGACCACTGCCGCCCAGAAGAGCGTGGCGCTGCCTGTGAGGGCCCGCCACAGCACGCCGACGGCCATGATCCGACGGAGGGATCCGGGCCGCGGCGCCGCTACCGGGCGCTCGGCGCCACCTTCGCGGTCGTTGCCGGTACGGGGATCGCGGGTCTTGGTGACGGTGGTGCTCACATGCCCTCCTGCTGGCTGTCCATCCGGGTGAAGCCGGACAAACGGGTGGTCAGCAGCGACAGACCGAGGCCGAAGACCACCAGGAGGGCGGCGACGGCGCTGGCCCGGCCCATGTCATGGGCCTGGAAGCCGGTGATGTACATGGAAAGAGGAAGGACGCGGGTGGCGGTGCCCGGGCCGCCGGTGCCGCCGGACAGGACGAAGATCAGGTCGAAGTAGGTCAGCGAGCCGACGAGCATGAGCGTGCTGGACGTGACCATCGTGTACTTCAACTGCGGAAGCGTGATCCGCCGGAAACGGGTCGCCGGCCCGGCGCCGTCAAGGGCGGCGGCCTCGTACAGGACGGTCGGGATCTGCCGTATGCCGGCCTGATAGAGCAGGGCGTGGAACGGCACGAACTGCCACGCGATCACGAAGATCACGGTGTACAGGGCCAGGTCCGGGGAGCCCAGCAGCGGCTTCGCCAGCCAGTGCAGTCCGGGTGTGGCGCCGATGCCGAAGGACGGGTCGAGCAGAGCCTGCCAGGTCAGGCCGATCGCCACGGCGGACAGCAGCAGCGGGAGGAAGAACAGTACGGCGAACAGGGCGCGCAGCCTCCCGCGGGGCGCCTGGAAGATGCCGAGCGCCAGGGCGACGGGCGTCTGGACCAGCCAGCTGATCACCATCACCTTGACGGTGAGCCACAGCGCCTGCCAGGTGGCACCGTCGGTCAGGACAGCGCTCCAGTTGGCGACGCCCGCCCAGCCGACGGAGCCCAGGCCGTCCCAGCGGGCAAGACTGAGCACCACCACGCCCACGAGCGGGACGAGGCCGAACAGTCCGAAGAGGAGCAGGGCGGGGGCGGCCATGAGGAGGCCGCTGGAGCGGCGACCCCCTGCACGGCCGACTCGAACAGCGGTGGTCACGATGTCGCCTTGCTCATGTTCGTGCCGAACTCGGCGGGCGAGATCTGGCGCAGGAACGATTTGTCGGTGTTGGTCAGCAGCGGGTCGGCCTGGTCGGACGGCAGTGCCTGGTCCCAGGAGAGCTGGAAGCTCGGCGCGTTCTGCACCAGGCCGTAGACGAACGTGAGCCACGCCTTGTCGGACGACGACTTCACCGTCGCCAGCTTCGACTCCAGGCCATTGACCGGCGGCACACTGCCGGCGGCGAGGTAGGCGTCGACCTGGGAGTCGTTCAGAACGTAATCGTTGAAGTACGTCAGCGCGGCCGACTTGTTCTTGGTGCCCGAGTTCAGCGACAGGAAGTTCGAGGGGTTGCCCACGATGCTGTCCGCCTTGCCGGCACCGCCGGGCAGCGTCGGGAAGGCGGTGTAACCCAGGTCGCCCTTGGCCAGGAAATCGGGCGCGGCCTTGGCGATGTTGGCGTACTCCCAGGTGCCCATCACCTCCATCGCCGCCTTGCCCGTGTAAAGCAGGGCCGCGGAGGCACCCTGGTCGTAGCTGACGGAGGAAGCGTTGTCGCCGAAGGCGCCGGCCTTCGACAGGTCCTGCAGGTACTGGTTGGCCTGGGTGACCGAGGGGTCTTTCCAGGCCGAGGCGTCACCGGAGGCGATCTTCGTGAAGACGTCGGAGCCGCCCTGGCGGTCGAGCAGGTACTCCAGGTACATCAGCGTCGGCCACTTGGAGTTCGCCGCGAGCGACATCGGCACGACGTCCTTCGCCTTCAACTTCTTCACGGCCGCCAGCAGATCGGCGTACGTCTTCGGCGGCTCGACGCCCGCGTCAGCCAGCACCTTCTTGTTGTAGTAGAGGACGACCGGGGCGAGACCGTTGGCGGGCACACCGTAGACCTTGCCGCCGAAGGTGGCACTCTGCATCACACTGGGGGTGAACCGGTCGGCCTTCAGGTCCGACGCCCTCAGCGTGTCGACCTTGCCCGCCTTGACGTAGTCGTTCAGCGCGCCGCCACCCCAGCTGAAGAAGATGTCCGGAGCCTGGTTCGCACCGAAGGCGACGCGCAGCTTCTGCTTGTAGTCGTCGTTGGCGAACAGCCTCAGGGTGATCTTCTCGTCCGGGTGGTCCTTGTTGTAGGCGTCGACGGACTCTTTCAGGATCGTCTGGTCGTTGAGCGCCCACATCGTCAGGCCCTTCGC
The DNA here is from genome assembly GCF_041435215.1 of Streptomyces sp. NBC_01314. Lineage (NCBI taxonomy): Bacteria > Bacillati > Actinomycetota > Actinomycetes > Kitasatosporales > Streptomycetaceae > Streptomyces > Streptomyces sp. NBC_01314. The sequence goes on from NZ_CP108394.1 coordinate 1,945,129, forward strand.
AGACGAGGTCGTGGACGGCCCCGACGTCCCGCACGCAGCGAGGCCCAGGGCCGCCGACGCGGTCACCGCAAACGCAACGACGCCTCGAATTCTGGGAGTTCCGAGAATTCCGCTGACAGGGATTCCCCGCATGGTGTGCCTCTCTTCTCTCGGCATGCCATTGGCATCGGTGATGCAGGCGAACCGGAAACCGCCACGAAAAGGTTTCGGATGCCCCACCGCGGGTGGCCTGCCTGCTGACCGGGACCCTGACACGACATTCACACCGGGGACAAGGACGGGAATTCCTCGGTTACGAAACACTTTCGCGCACCGCGCGGAAATGTCGCGAAGGACGACCGCCTGCCAGTGAGCGGAGCCCACAAGGGGGCACCGTCCGGCGGGACGTGCGGACGTATTCCGCCGTCTTGCCACGTGCGCCAACCTGCTCAGCTTGGAAGGCGGCGCTGCCGTCGAGTTCGGCCGGGCGACGTCGCTGGCTCGGGGTGCGGGGATGCCGACGTCAATGACGGTAGGGCCGGGCTTGGCATGCTCCGGCGCGACGAGACCGGGCACGTCCGTGGTGACGACGCCGCACGGCGTGCACCGCCACGCATGTCATGACCCTGACCGATTTGGGGACAGGCCGGAGCCTCCCCCGATCCCGGAGCGGTTCAGCGCAGCTTCTCGATCACCGACTCCTGACAACCCGACGAGTTCTTCGCCTGCAGGATCACCGGCCCGGTCGTGCCGGCACGCGTCGGAAGGATCTGATGCGCATCAGATGCCGTCGATGCCGCAGTCCTGCGCGCCGTCGACGATGCCGTCCGTGATCTCGTCGTTGCCCAGGCCCCAGTCCTTGTACGGGGGGTAGCGCGCGGTGAGCGCCTTCTCGTAGGCGTCGCCGTCGTCGCCGAGCAGTTCACGGCCCCGCCGCAGGCCAGTCGGCGTGGGCCGCCCCTGGCCCGTCGGAGCGTCGTACTGGCCGTCACGGCAACTCTGCGCCTCCAACTTGCCGACCAGGTCCCACGCCGCCAGGACCCTGAGCACCACAAAGTTGCTTGACTTAGGCAAGAGAAGTCTGATTGCCTAAGTCAAGCAACTTAACGCGCCGGAGGCTTCCATGTCCCACCCATTCACCCGCCACGCGAAGACCGGATCACCCGCTCCGCCCAGATCGAACGCCGTGGTCGGGGTGCTGGCCCTCGCCGGGATCGTCGTCTCGCTGATGCAGACCCTGGTCATCCCGATCGTCCCCGAGCTGCCGAAGTATCTGGACGCCTCGCCGTCGAACGCCGCCTGGGCGATCACCGCCACCCTGCTCGCCGCCGCCGTCGCCACCCCGGTCGTCGGACGCCTCGGCGACATGTTCGGCAAGCGCCGCATACTCCTGGTCAGCATCGTGCTGCTGGTATCCGGCTCGGTCGTCTGCGCCCTGAGCGACTCGCTCGTCCCGATGATCGTCGGCCGGACGCTCCAGGGCCTGGCGGCGGCCGTCGTCCCGCTCGGCATCAGCATCATGCGGGACGTCCTGCCCGCCGAGCGGCTTGCCGGCTCCACCGCCCTGATGAGCGCCTCCCTGGGCGTCGGCGGCGCCCTCGGTCTGCCCGCGGCCGCCTTCATCGCCGACCGCTACGACTGGCACATGCTGTTCTGGATCTCCGCCGCGCTCGGTGTCGTCGCCCTGGCGCTCCTGGTGCTGATCGTGCCCGAGTCGAAGGTCCGCACCGGCGGCAGCTTCGACCTGCTCGGCTCCCTCGGCCTGTCCGCCGCGCTGGTGTCCCTGCTGCTGGCCATCTCCAAGGGCGGCGACTGGGGCTGGACCAGCGGCACGACCCTGGGGCTGTTCGCCGCCGCTGTCGCGATCTTCATGGTGTGGGGACGGTACGAGCTGCGCACCGCCCAGCCGCTGGTGGACCTGCGCACCACCGCCCGCCGTCAGGTGCTGTTCACCAACCTCGCCTCGGTCGCACTCGGCTTCTCGATGTTCGCCATGTCGCTCGTCCTGCCGCAGGTCCTCCAGCTGCCCGAGCAGACCGGCTACGGGCTGGGCAAGTCCATGCTGGCAGTCGGCCTGATCCTGGCCCCGCAGGGGCTGGTGATGATGGCCATGTCCGCCGTGTCCGCCGCCCTCACCAAGGCGAAGGGCCCCAAGGTCACCCTGATGATCGGCGCGGTCGTCGTGGCCGCCGGGTACGGACTGAGCATCGCGTTGATGTCCGAGGTCTGGCACATCGTCCTGGTCGCCTGTGTCATCGGCTGCGGCGTCGGCTTCGCCTACGGGGCCATGCCCGCCCTGATCATGGGCGCGGTGCCCGCCTCCGAGACGGCCGCGGCCAACAGCCTCAACACTCTGATGCGCTCCATGGGCACGTCGTTCGCCAGCGCCCTCGCCGGCGTCATCCTGGCGCAGCTGACCACCGACTTCGGCGGCCACGCCCTGCCCTCCGAGAACGGCTTCAAGACGGTCATGGCCCTCGGTGCCGGCGCGGCCCTCCTGGCCTTCTTCCTCGCCTCGTTCCTCCCACGCCGGCAGGCCGCCGCCGCACCGGCCGAGCCGGCCGATGCCCCCGCCGAACCGGCGGAGATCTCCGGAGCGCGCTCGTAGTGGGCACCAGCTCAGGCGCCGCCCCCCGGACGGCCGTGGTGTAGCAGGCTGCACCCCCGGTTCGGGAGCGCGCTCCCTCGTCGCGGCACGCGGCGGACGGGATCGTGGTGAGCGGGTCGGTAAGCGAACCCACCCCCTCCCCCGCACTTCACCTCGAGAGGTACCTCCATGTCTGCGCTCCTCGCCACTGTCAAGTCGTTCGTCGCCAACCTGCTGCTCTGGAGCTTCTTCACCGCCGGTCTCGCCACCGCGATGGGCTCCGGTGTCGTTCTCGACGGCACCCAGAAGGACGTGGCCACCATCGCGGGGTCCGCCGTCGCACTCGTCACCGGTGTGCGCCTCGCGAAGAAGCCGAAGATCAAGGGCTTCCTGTCCAAGCCGGGCACGCTGTGGTTCCTGTTCCTGTTCAACGGCGGTGCTGCCGTGGCGATGTACTTCGCCCTGGACGGCGTGAAGGGAATCGCCGCCGCTGCCGCCATGGGGCTGGTCTCGCTCGGCGCGGCCGGCGGGATCGTCGCCAACTTTCGGAACGCGACCCACGCCTGAGACAGCGCGACCTGCTGGCGGGTGACGTGAGTCACGTCAGCTTGAGATGAGGGAGCTGACCGCAAGCTGTCAGCCCGCTCCGCTTCCATACCGGTGCCCGAACCCTTCCCTTCCCCCACCCCACATCACTGAGGAGACGTCATGTCCGATGCCCTGTCCTGCCCCGTCACCGGCGCCACCGGCCCGTTGCCCGATTACCCACTGCCGCGGGCGGCGGAGTGCCCGCTGGCTCCCGCCCCAGTCGCACAGGAGCTGCGGGACGAGAGGCCGATCACGAAGGTGCGGATCTGGAACGGCGCCACGCCCTGGCTGGTCACCCGTCACGCCGACCAGCGCGCCCTGCTGCCCGACTCCCGCGTCAGCGACGACGACCTCGACCCCGGTTTCCCGTACGTCAACGCCCACCGGGCGTCGATCGCGCCGCTCTCACCGCGGCTGATCACGAACACGGACGCCCCGGAGCACACGCGGCTGCGGCGGACCGTCAACGGGCCGTTCGTGGTCAAGCGGATCGAGAAGATGCGGGAGCGGGTCCAGAAGATCGTCGACGACCTGATCGACCAGATGCTCGCCGGCCCCAACCCGGCCGATCTGCTCGATGCGTTCGCGCTGCCGGTGCCGTCGCTGGTGATCGCCGAACTGCTCGGAGTGCCGTACACGGACCACGACTTCTTCCAGCGCAGCAGCAGCCTGGTGCTGGACGGTTCGGTGTCGGCGGAGGAGGCCAGGAGGGTCAGCGGTGAGCTGGCCGCTTATCTGGACAACCTGATCACCCAGAAGACGGTCGCCCCGCAGGACGACGTGCTCTCGGAGATGGCCGGCCGGGTCCAGGCCGGTGAGATGACGCACGCCGAGGCCGTCTCCATGGGCGTCGCGATGCTGATCGCCGGTCACGAGACCACCGCGACGATGATCAGTCTCGGCACCCTCGCCCTGCTGCAGCACCCCGACCAGCTCGCCCTGCTGCGCGAGACCGACGACCCGAAGGTCGTCGCCAACGCGGTGGACGAGGTGCTGCGCTACCTGTCCATCGTCCAGACCGGTGTGCGCAGGGTCGCCAAGGACGACATCGAGATCGGGGAGGTCGTCATCCGCAAGGGCGACGGCATCATCTTCGACCTGCATGCCGCGAACTGGGACCCGGAGGTCTTCCCCGAGGCCGAACGGCTCGACATCACCCGCCCGGCCCGTATCCACCAGGCGTTCGGCTACGGCCCCCACCAGTGTCTGGGCCAGAATCTGGCCCGGCTGGAACTCCAGGTCGTCTACGGCACCCTCTACCGACGCATCCCCACCCTGCGGCTCGCGGTTCCTGTCGAGGAGCTGGAGTTCGACCACACCGGGACCACCTACGGCGTGCACGGCCTGCCGGTGGCCTGGTGACCCCTCCCACCCCCACTGATCCCCCCACCGAGAGAACCGGGATGACAAGCATGCGTGTGGAACTGGACGTACCGAAGTGCGTGGCGTCGGGCCAGTGCGTGATGGCCGCCCCCGACGTCTTCGACCAGCGCGACGACGACGGCGTCGCGATCCTGCTGGAGGAGAGGCCGGGCGAGGACCTGCTCGACGATGTGCGCGAGGCCGTGGCCGTCTGCCCGGCCGCGGCGATCCGGCTGGTGGAGCGGTGAGGCGCGTCGTGGTCGTCGGCGCGTCGGCCGCGGGGCTCGCGGCGGCCGAGACGCTCCGCCGGACGGGCTTCGACGGCACACTGACCCTGGTCGGCGACGAACCGCACGCCCCCTACGACCGGCCCCCGCTGTCCAAGCAGATCCTCTCCGGCGCATGGACCACCGGGCAGCTCCCGTTGCGCCCGCAGGCCGACCTCGACGCACTCGGCCTCGACCTGCGGCTCGGAACGGCGGCGACGGGCCTCGACCTGACGAACCGTACGGTGCGGCTGGCCGACGGCTCGCACCTGCGCTACAACGGGCTGATCGTGGCCACGGGCGTCCGGCCCCGGCGGCTGCCCGGTGACCGGGGCGCGCACGTGCTGCGCACCCTGGACGACGCCCTCGCGCTGCGCGAGCGACTGAAGCCGGGCTGCCGGCTGGTCGTGGTGGGCGCCGGGTTCCTCGGCGCCGAGGCCGCCGCGGTGGCCTGGGGTCTTGGCGCCCGGGTGACCCTGCTGGAACCGGCTCCCGTGCCGCTGGCGCACGCCGTCGGCACCGAGGTGGGAAAGGTTCTCTCGCAGGCCCACGTCGACCACGGCGTCGAGCTGCGCACCGGCGTCACCGTGACCGGGGTGACCGACGAGGGCGTACGGCTCGCGGACGGCGAACTGGTCGAGGCCGACGAGGTCCTGGTCGCCATCGGCTCGCTGCCCAACACCGAGTGGCTGGCGGACAGCGAACTTCCCGTCGGCGACGGTGTGCTCTGCGACGCGTACTGCGCAGCCGCGCCGGGCGTGTACGCGGCCGGTGACGTGGCCCGCTGGGACAACCCGCTGTTCGGGACGTCGATGCGGATCGAGCACCGTACGAACGCCGCCGAGCAGGGCATGGCGGCCGCCCGCAATCTGCTCGCCGCGCCGGACGCGCGCAGGCCGTTCGCGCCGGTGCCGTACTTCTGGTCCGACCAGTACGACATGAAGATCCAGGCGTACGGCTATCTGCGCGGGCACGACGAAGTCGCCGTGGTGGACGGGGACCTGGCCGAGCGCAGGTTCGTAGTCGCCTATCGCACGGGCGAGCGGCTGACCGGCGCACTGGCGATCGGCATGCCGCCCAAGGCCGTCCGCATCTGGCGGCAGGCCATCGCGGGCGGGACGGCCTGGAGTGACGCCGTTCCGGCCGCCGGCACCGAGGCGGCCTGACCCCGCCTGACCTCGTCTGGCCCCGAGAACACACCCCGCCCCCGGGCGGGGGCGGACCTGTGCTGCTCCCGCCCTTTTCGACAAGGAGATCGCAGATGCACAACCGTACGGACGACCCGCGCGACGTGGTCGTCGTCACCGGAGCGGGCGGTATGGGAACGGCGGTCGCGCGCCGCCTGGGCAGCGGGCGGACGCTGATCCTCGCCGACTACTCGCGCGAACGACTCGATCAGGTCGTGGCAGAGCTGAGCGCCGAGGGATACACGGCGCAGGGCGTGCCGACCGACGTCTCCGACCGTGCCGCGGTCGAGGAACTCGCCCGGATCGCGGCGGAGCAGGGGCGGATCACCGCGGTGGTGCACACCGCCGGAGTCGCCGCCGCGACGGCCTCTGTCCGCAGAATCCTCGACGTGGACCTGCTCGGCACGGTGTACGTGATCGAGGCGTTCGAGAAAGTGGCCGTCAGAGGCACCTCGCTGGTCTGTATCGCCAGCCTAGCCGGGCACATGGCCTCGATCAGCGCTGAGGACGAGGCCGCCCTGGCGACGGCTCCCGCCGAGGAGTTGCTCGGTCTCGAGGCGGTCCCGGCCCTCGGTGACGATCCGACCGCCGCCTACATCCTCGCCAAACGCGCCAACCACATACGGGTGCAGGCGGCCGCCCTCGCCTGGAATCGGATCGGTGCCCGCATCAACACCATCAGCCCCGGTGTCATCGCCACCGCCATGGCGAAGGCGGAGGCCGACTCGGACGCGGACGGGCACATGCTCAAGATGCTCGACGCCTGCGGCGCGGGCCGGCCGGGCACGCCCGGCGAGATCGCCGACGCCGTGGCCTTCCTCACCGGCCCCGAGGCGCGCTACATCACCGGCACCGATCTGCTCGTCGACGGCGGACAGGCGGCCTGGATCCGCCAGCACATGCGGCGCCCCGGATGACGGTGGCCGAACTGGCCCGTCCGGCCACCCGCCCGGCCGGCCTGGGCAAGGCGCTGTGGCAGGCCGGGCGGGCCACCATCCATCTGCTCGTCGCCGCGGCGCTGGCGTTCGGCCTGTACCTGTTCGTCACGGTGCTGCTGATCACGGCGATCGCCACGGTCTCCGTCGTGGGCGCGTGGCTGCTGCCCGAGACGGTGCTGCTGATCCGCCGGATCACTGGGGCGAAGCGCACCCTAGTGGCTGCCTGGACGGGCCGGGAGATCCCCGAGGCGTACGAGCCGATTGCCGGCCCGCTGCGGGAGCGGCTGCGGATCGCGGTCCGGGACCCCGGCACCCTGACCGACCTGCGCTGGATGGCTGCCTCATACGTCTACGGGGCGCTGTTCTTTCTGGCGTTGCCCCTGTGGCCGCTGGGGCTGGTCGTCGACGGCGTGTGGTGCGGGCTGTCGCGCCGTGAGGCGCTCGTCCTGCCGTTGATCACCCGCCTCGCCGATGTGGAGGCCGGCTGGTCGGAGACCCTGCTCAAGCCCTCGCCCAAGGCACGGCTGGCCGCCCGTGTCGAGGAGCTGGCGGCCACCCGGACGGACGCGATCGCGGCGCACGGGGCCGAACTGCGCCGCATCGAGCGGGATCTGCACGACGGGGCGCAGGCCCGGCTGGTGGCGCTGTCCATGCGGATCGGACTGGCGGTACGCGCCTACGACCGCGACCCGCAGGCCGCGCACCGGCTGCTGGCCGACGCGCAGAACCAGGCAGAGGAGGCGCTGACCGAGCTGCGGCACGTGGTCCGCGGCATCCATCCGCCGATCCTCACCGACCGAGGTCTGGTCGGTGCAGTGCGGGCGCTGGCCGCGGTCAGTGGACTCGAGGTGACCGTGCGGGTGGACGGGCTGGAGGGCGAGGGGGTCCGGGCCCCGGCGGCAGTCGAGGCGGCCACCTACTTCGCCGTGGCGGAGGCGCTCACCAACGCCGCCAAGTACAGCAGCGCCGACCGGGCGTCGGTCGTCCTGGAACGCCTGCGCACCGGCCTGCGGGCCGTCGTCCGGGACGAGGGCGTAGGCGGCGCTGACGAGTCCGGTGACGGCTCAGGGCTGCTGGGCATCTGCCGCCGCGTCGCCGCCCTGGACGGGACCGTGACCGTGACCAGCCCCGTCGGGGGCCCGACCGTGATCGAAGTGGAGCTGCCGTGCGTGTGGTGATCGCCGAGGACAACGCCCTGCTCAGAGAAGGGCTCGTGCTGTTGCTGACCTCGGCCGGGCACGAGGTGGCGGCCGTCGCCTCCACCGGCCCCGAGATCCTCCCGACGCTGCTGGAGCACCGCCCGGACGCGGCCGTGCTCGACGTCCGGATGCCGCCGGGCTTCCGGGACGAGGGCCTGCGCGCCGCGCTGGAGGCCCGCGCGAGGGTTCCCGGGCTGCCCGTGCTGGTGCTCTCGCAGTACGTGGAGGAGTCCTACGCGGCCGAGTTGCTGGGCGGCGGGGCGAGCGGGGTCGGCTATCTGCTCAAGGACCGGGTGGGCCGGGTGGACGAGTTCCTGGAGGCGCTGGACCGGGTCGCGGGCGGGGGTACGGCTCTGGACCCGGAGGTGGTCACCGAGTTGCTCACCCGGCGCCGCGACTCGCCCCTGGACTCGCTGACGCCGCGCGAGCGCGAGGTGCTGAAGCTGATGGCCGAGGGGCACGACAACACCACCATCGCGCAGAGCCTCGTCGTCACCGAACGCGCCGTCAGCAAGCACATCGGCAACGTCTTCCTGAAGCTCGGCCTCCCGCCCAGCGACAGCGGCCACCGCAGGGTCCTGGCCGTGCTGGCCTATCTGAACGGCCGGTGACCGGGGCGCCGCTCCGCCCTGCACGCTGATCTTCGGCGCCGTCGACTTCGCCGCCGCTCTGAGCCAGGCCGGGACCTTCCTCGCCTACCGCGTCACCGTCTGCGACGCCCGCCCCGTCTTTGCAACCGCTGCCCGCTTCCCCGCACGCCGACGAGGTCGTCGTCGACTGGCCCCACCGCTACCTGGCCGCCACCGAGGTGGACGCCCGCACCGCCGTCTGCGTCCTCACCCACGACGCCGAATTCGACATCCCCCTCCTCGCCCTGGCCCTGAGTCTCCCCGTCGCCTACGTCGGCGCGATGGGCTCCCGCCGCACCCCCGAGGACCGCAACCAGCGGCTGCGCGAGGCAGAAGTCACGACGGGACAACTCACCCGCCTCAGCTCCCCCATCGGCCTCGACCTCGGCGCCCACACCCCCGAGGAAACAGCCATCGCCATGACCGCGGAGATCATCGCCCACAGCAACCGGGCCACCGGCCTGCCCCTGTCCCACGGCACCGGCCCCATCCACCGTTCCAGCCCTACGAGCCCACTCCCCCCACATACGGCTCGAACCGCCGCGTGAACCGCTCTCCGTCAACACCCTCCGCCCCTTCGGCGTCGTTGTCGACTTCCTGGAAGTAGTCGGTGCCGAGTTCGGCGAGCGGTACCTGGCCGGCGATCGCCAGGACGGGGGCTCTTGGCCGCGTCGTACAGCCCGTTGAGCAGATGGACGGAACCAGGTCCGACCGTGCCCATGCAGACGCCGAGGGTGCCGGAGAGCTGCGACTGGGCGCTCGCGGCGAACGCCGCCGCCTCCTCGTGCCGACAGCCCACCCGCTCCACGCCCTCGGTGGTGCGGTTGGCGTCCGTCAGGGGATTGAGCGCGTCTCCCCCAACGCCGAGCACCTGGCGCACGCCGAGTTCGCTCAGTGCGTCCACGATGACGCGGGCGACGGTACGGGCCACTTGAGTCCTCCAGGTCAGACGGTGAAGCGGTCGGGGTCGGCGGCCTGCCAGTCGGCTGCCCAGGCGGCAGGCGGCTCGGCGAGCAACTGGCTGGGTTCAAGCCAGTCGTACAGCTCCTCGTAGGAGCACTCGGTGTGCGGGGCGATGCGCCGGCGGAGCATGTGCGGGCGCAGCTCGGCGGGGTCGGTGACGCCCATGGACGCCATGATCTGCAGGGCGCTGGCCACGGTCGCTTCCTGGAAGCGCTGGACGCGTGGCGTCTTGTCACGGACGTCGAGGGCACGGGCGCGTCGGGGGTCCTGTGTGGTCACGCCGGTGAGGCAGGTGTTCGTGTGGCACCGCTGTACCTGGATGCAGCCGACGGCGAACATCATCGCCCGCGCCGCGTTGCCGTAGTCGGCACCCTGCAGCAGGCGTTTGACGAGATCGGTACCTGTGGCGATCTTGCCGCTCGCCCCGATCCTGATGCGATCGCGCAGGCCCGCGCCGACGAGGGCGTTGTGCACGGTGAGCAGGCCCTCGGTCAGCGGTGTTCCCACGTGGTCGGCGAATTCCAGCGGCGCGGCTCCGATGCCGCCTTCGCCTCCGTCCACCACGATGAAGTCCGGGGCCGTGCCCTCCGCCAGCATGGCCTTGCACACGGCGAGGAACTGTCGGCGCGACCCCACGCACAGCTTGAATCCGGTCGGCTTGCCACCGGACAGCTCTCGCATCCGGGCGATGAAGCGGACGAGTTCGCGCCGGGTGGAGAACACCTTGTGGTACAGCGGCGAGATGACCGTCTGCCCCTCGGGCACATCTCGTACTTTCGCTATCTCGGCGTTGACCTTCGCACCCGGCAGGACACCGCCGATGCCCGACTTGGCGCCCTGCGAGAGCTTCAGGGACACGCACTTGACGTGATCGTGCGCGGCCTTGTCGGCGAACTCAGCGGCGTCGAAGTCGCCGTCCCGGGTACGGCAGCCGAAGTATCCGGTGCCTACTTCCCAGATCAGGTCCCCTCTGGGCCTCAGGTGGTACTCCGACAGGCCGCCTTCACCGGTGTCGTGGGCGAAGCCCCCGGCCGCCGCTCCCCCGTTGAGCGCGAGGATCGCGTTGGCCGACAGAGAGCCGAAGCTCATCGCCGACACGTTGAGCAGCGCCATGTCGTAAGGACGGCTGCAGTCGGGGCCACCGACCCGCACCCGCGGAGGCGTCTTCGGTACCGGGCACGGGGCCATCGATGGCACCAGGAACTCGTAGCCCGGCTGGTACACGTCCCGTTCGGTGCCGTACGGCTGCTCGGTGTCCGTGCCTTTCGCCCGCTCGTAGACAATGCTGCGGACATCCCGGTCGAAGGGCCGACCGTCGAAGTTCCGCTCGATGAAGTACTGCTGCAACTCCCGGCGGATCCGCTCCAGAAGAAAACGGGCGTGCCCCAGAACAGGATAGTTGCGCAACATCGAATGCCGGCGCTGCAGTAGGTCCGCCGCACCCAGCAGACCCAGCAGGATGAGCGGCACGGCGGCCAAGCACCACCAGGGCGAGAGGCCTACCGCTGCAACGGCCGCCACCATGCCGGCGGTCAGAGTCAGGCGACGATTGTCATACGAGTCACCCCTCGCTCATTGCCCCAGGTCGGCATCCCAGTCCCGCGCTTCCGTCAACAAACCTGCAAGGTTCGGCGAGCGGCACGCGGACGAGCCTGGGCAGTGCCCGAAGCGCTGTGCCGGGAAACGGCCCACCGACAGCAGACGCGGCCGGAGGCACCGATCGAGCTCTGGGCCATCGTGAGCCATGGTGCGGAACCGGCCCCGCCACCTACGACGAACCGATCCGCCAGGCAGACGCGCCGGCACGGTCAGCGATGCCGGGCCGCCGCGTTACTCACGCCGACGCCACCTGTCACGTGCCCGCACGGAGCCGAACTTCGCGCCCTCACGGCTCGTGGTTCTACCTGCGCGGGACTTGAATTTGCACAAACAAACACTAGACCTGGTTGGTCGCGAAGAGTTCCTGAGTCGCATGCTGCGCATCGGGCGTAAGGCGCGTGTCGTCGCCGCGTCCTTGCTCCGGGTGCTTCGAGATAGGACAACCGACGGCGACAGTGCCCACGCTGGACGCTGCAACCCCACCAGCCCAGGAGCCCCGCCGGGCCGCATGCGGGGCTTCCTCAGCGAACGCCGGTCTCACACACCTATCACCGACTCCACCGACTCCCCCGGACCAGAAGCCTCTGACCTGGCCTTACGCGCCCGTGTCGGACTGGTTCGGACGCCCATGGACGGCATTTACAACCTGTGCCATGTGGTGCCGTTGCAGCCCAAACCGGAGGGCAGCCCCGACAGGCTTCGCTGCGACCTCAGGCCGCGTCCCACAGGCCGGCACCCAAAACCCGCGCCGCCTTGGCGATGCTCCCCGGCATCAGGTGCCGGTAGGTGCGATACGTCTCCTCGATCGACTTGTGGCCCATCCATTCCGCCACGTCGGTGATCGGTATCCCGTTCCCGAGGGCGTTCGAGGCGAAGTAGTGCCGGAAGCCGTACATGCCGACACCGTCCTCTGCGGGCAGGGCCTTGAAGAGCCTCTGCACACGGCGGCGTTCCATCGGTTCCGTATAGTAGCCGCTCGGGCCGCGCAGCAGATAGCCCTCCTTCGTGGTGCCGTGCTTCTCCTCGTATCGCTCCATCGCTTCGCGCACCGAGCGTGGCAGGGGAACCTCCCGGAAATCCCCCGCCTTGCGATGCTTCAGCTTCGCCGGCCGGTGCGTGTTGGAGTGGATCTGCTCGTGCACCCGGTAGACATCGCCCGCCACGACATTGTTGATGTTCACCGCCCGGGCTTCCCCGTTGCGCAAGCCGCAGCCCACCATCATGACGATCTCAAGCGCAAGGAACTCGTCAGCGGCTGTCAGCGCCTTCTTCACGTAGGCGAGGGAGGGGATGACCACCTTTTCGCGGACGTATTCCGGTTCCTGGACGCCCTTCACAGGGTCGTCCACCATGGCACCCTTTCCATATGCGTCTCGGAGGATCGCCTTGAGGACGCGGAAGATGTTCACCTGGTTTCCGCGCCCGACCCCGTCCGTCTCCAATTCGTCCAAGAAGCGCTCGACCACCATGGGCGTAACCGAGTTCAGTTTCCGCGACCCGAGACGAGGAACGATGTGCACGTTGATGGAGCTGTCCACGTGCCATCCCGTCGAGTACTCCGTCATCTTGCGCTGACGAGGCCGCCACTGCTTCGCGTATTCCGCGATCGTCTGCTGACCGAGTTCTCGGCGCACCTCGGCGACGGATGGTGCCGTTGTCTTCTTCTCCGTGTAGATCTGCGTGAGGCGCTCGATCGCATCGTCCTGCGTGTCGTAGCCGGCTTCTTCACGTTGCTTGCCGAGAGCGTCCCGGAACCGAATCGTGTACGGGTGCGGGCAACGGGTCGGCCTGGAACAACCGCACTCCTTGAAGAACGACCCCATCCCACGAGCAAGCTGTCGAGCCACGCATCAAGCCTTCCGAGCAGGGCGATGAGCGGCGCAGGAGGCCCCTGCCATAGGCGCAGATCAGCATGCCGGACACCGCCCGACCCGATGCTGACCTTTTGCTGACCTGGAGTCGGCAATCAAGGCTCTGACCTGCGGAAACACCCAACCGCTAGATCTTGGACTTGAACATGGTGCGCAGCATCGTGAACTCCTGGAAGACGGCTCCCTGCCTGCTTTCTGCAGGTCAAGGGCGTTCGTCACTGTACAACGGCACGCGTTGCACTCGAAGAAGTGAGGAACGTCGGTTCAGGCCGGCGAGAAGGATCCCTGCCTGTGATTGCGCGCGAAGCAGGCTGTTGTGACGCCGCCGACCGGGCGCCTGTTCGGACAGCCGTCTGGCGAGCTGTCGACCCACGAAACGAACCCTCCGAGCCCTTGCTGACCGTTTGCCGGTCCGATCGACCTGATCATGCCCTGGCCTGCACACATACCCAGATGCCAGCTATTTCGAGTCCCCGCCAGATCGTGCTCCCCTTTCACTGGCACACAACCCGCTTTCACTAGCACACAATCCGCAACCGCCGACCGCCCGTCGCCGCCCCTGGCCCACGGCTCGCCGGCTCCCTTCTCAGAGCTGATGGACGTGGGGGCCCCGCAGCCGACCCCGGGTGTCCAGTAACAGCGGGGAGTACTCGGGCAGCCGGTCAAATGGAACGGCGTCGTGATCCTGCACCAGAATCGTAAGGTCGGCGTCCGCGGCGGCATCCAATGCGTCGGCAGTCCGCTCCACCGGTTCGCCGTCCGGCGCCCAGTCGTCGACGAGAGGATCGTGATAGGTGACGTCAGTGCCGGCCTGCCGCAGCAGTCGGACGAGCGTGGCGGCCGGGGTGGCCCGCAGGTCCGTACTGTTGCGCTTGTACGTCACTCCGACAATCAGCACCCGGGCGTTCCCCAGGGTTTTTCCTCGCTGTCGCAGCAGCTGCTCGGCGCGCCGCACGACATGCGCCGGCATCGCGGCGTTGACCTCTTGCGAGAGTTCGACCAGCCTCAGCGGGGCTCCGGAAGCGCGCGCCCAGTGCGTGAGATAGACGGGGTCGACCGGAATGCAGTGCCCACCGATACCCGGACCGGGGCGGAACGCCTGGAAGCCGAAGGGTTTGGTGCGTGCGCAGTCGAGAGCGTTCCACACATCGACCCCCAGCGTGCCGGCGACGACGGCGAGTTCATTGACCAGGGCGATGTTCACACTTCGGTACGTGTTTTCCAGGAGCTTCGCCAGTTCGGCCTCGCGTGCGGAGCCCGCTTCCACGACCTGGTCACACAGGTGCCGGAAGAATTCGGCCGCGGCCGCCGTGCACCGTGGGGTGTAACCACCCACGACGCGCGGTGTGTTCCGGACACTGAAGGTGTCGTTCCCCGGGTCGATGCGCTCCGGGGAGAAGGCCAGGGCGAAATCTCTTCCGGCGCTGAGTCCGGAGGCCCGCTCCACAATGCTTCGCACGACGTCGTCCGTGGTCCCGGGAAAGGACGTGGATTCCAGGACGACGAGGGTGCCGGGCTTCAGGCGATCCCCCAGGCCGCCGGCGGCGCATCGCACGTGGGAGAGGTCGGGGCTGCCCGTGTCGTCCAGTGGTGTGGGGACGCAGATCACCGCCACTGAGGCCTCGGCCAGCAGGTTCTCGTCGGCTGACGCTCGGAAACCGGCGTCCAGCATGGCCGCCAGGTCGGCATCGGTGACATCGGGGACGTGCGAGTGGCCCGAGTTCAGAGATGCGGTCACGGAAGGGTTGTCGTCGATCCCCATGACGCGCATGCCGGCGCGGCACGCCTCCCGTGCCAGCGGGAGACCGGTGTAGCCAAGTCCGATGACAGCGACGCTGTACATATCGTCTCCTGGATGCAGGGTGTTGGTGAGGAGGGGGTGGGGCTCTCCGCGCAGGGGCAGCGCTTCGGACGCCTGCGGACCGGGGCTTTGGGCGGGGTGTGGCTCGTCGAATCCGGCTGGGTAGGACGGCGGTCCGAGGACCGCCGCCGTTCTTTCCTTGCCGCACGCGTTCGGAGGCGATGGTCCGACCATCGAGGCCTTTCTCCCGGCAGCCCGTCCAGGAACCGGGCCTCGACACCCGTGCGCAGCCCCGAGTGGTAGCGCCGTTCGCATGGGCCGACGGCCTCATCCGTATGACGCGTCACCCACGGCACCACGTCACCTCGCGCCCAGAAGCAGATGGCTGTCATCCGGCGTCCTGGTGTCCCCGTAGCCCTGCGAAAGGCGCTCGTAGTCACTGCGAAGGACAGCGACGCGTTCACCGGTCGCACTTGTCATCTCGGGGGCCCCTCGTGTGGTGGACCATCAACGGACGCCGGATGTCTCGCGGGCAGCGAGCCGGGCGAGGGTGCTGCGGCAGATCTTTCCGGTGGGGCCGAGCGGCATGTCGTCGACCCGCAACAGCAGTTCGGGGAGTTTCCGTCGTTCGAGGCCGCGCTGGGACTCCAGGAACACCGTGAGCTCCGGCAGGTCCGGTGGGCGCGCGCCCGGCGTCTCGCGGATGCATGCGCACAGGCGCTCCCCCAGTTCCGGGTCGGGCACACCGACGCAGGCCACCTCGGCCACGGCGGAATGGGCGCTGAGTTCGCGTTCCACCTCGGCCGGGCTGATGTTGTAGCCACCTCGTACGACGATCTGCTGGAGACGGCCCAGTACATGGAGCCGGCCGTGTTCGTCCAGAAACCCGCGGTCGCCGGTACGGACCCAGCCGGTGGGAGTGCGGTACCGGGCGTCCAGGTCGGGGGCCGCCACGTAGCACAGCGGTGTCATCGGGCCTCTGGCACGGATCTCGCCGGGGTGTCCGGCCGGCACGGGGACACCGACGTCGTCGGTGACGCGGATGCGTGCCACGGCAGGGTCGGGGAGCCCGGTGCCCGTGTCGGGGAAGGCTCCTGCGCCGGCCGTGTGGCAGTTCACGCCGTCGGATGATCCGTAGACGGTGATGACGCGGCGCCCGAACCGGTCGCGGCACGCGTCGGCGGTGGCGTCCGGCAGGGCCGCGCCGCTGGACACCAGGGCCTGCAAGCCGGTGAAATCCTCCCGGGCTGTGGGTGGTTGGTCGGCGATACGGCGCAGCATCGTGGGCACGCCGAAGACGTGCGTGGGACGGTGTTCGACCATCACGCGGAGCGCCGCGGCCGGGTCGAAGGTCTCCTGCACCAGCAGGACGCCGCCGAGGGCGGCGAGCGTGACGGAGGTTCCGCAGGAGCCGAAGGAGGAGGCCAGCGGGACGAGCACGAGGTTGCGCATCACGCGGTCACCGTCGTGCAGGGCGCGTACGTAGGTGGCCCGGCCGCCGGCCATCGCGTTGTGGGAGTAGGCGACCATCTTGGGCTCCGCCTCCGAGCCGGAGGTGACCAGGATCCGGGCAGGTGCCTCGGGGTCGACCGCACGGGGCACGAAGGGCTGCCGCGCGGGCGCAGTGAGTGACTGCGCGGTGGAATGGCTTTCCCCGACGGTGAAGACCGCCTCAAGGTGGGGAAGGTGTGTGCGTGCCACCGCGTCGGAGGGATCCGTGACGATGGCCGCGCGGGCTCGGGACCGGCCCAGCAGGCTCACCGGGCCCCTGCTGCCGTGCCCCGGCGGATAGGGCAGCGCGACGGCGCCGATGGCCGCGACCGCGAGTTCCGCGGCCACCGCCTCGCGCCCGTTCGGCAGCCGTACGGCGACGATGTCCCGTTCGCCCAGGCCGCGTTCGGCGAGCCGTGCGGCGATGTGCCGTACCCGTGCGTCGAGCCCCGCGTAGTCCACCGCACCCGCGGAGTCGATGACGGCCGTCCGGCCGGGGTGACGTTTCACGTGTCCGGAGAAGAGCGTGTACAGATCACGGTCGGGGCAGTGGCCCTGTTCGACCCAGGCGCGACGCAATGGGGCCGGTACCAGGTCACGGATTGCGACACCGGCGTTCGATGTCCATCCGGTACCGAAGTTCGATGTCCCTCCGGTTGTCATGAGAACTCCCAGGGCGCGAGGGGGGCCGCATACTCCCCGACGGCCAGCGCCGGGGCGAACCGCGGGTCACGCGCCAGGTCCGCGAGACTGGTGCACACCGGCGTGACGGCCAGGCCCGCCGCCGCCAGTCGGGGCAGCCAGGCCGCGGTGGCCCGCGTCCGGGCCCGGGAGACGATCTCGGCCATGCCCGCCGAGGCGCCCAGTTCGAGCGCGCGCGCGAGGCGGTCCGGCCGCTCGCGGGCCTCCGGTCCGAGCGAGAGGTACCCGTCCCGCGTACGCAGCGGACGGTCCGTCCATCCGGCCCACCGGCGCCGACGGGGAACGAGCGCGGCGGCGGAGAACAAGGAGGAGTCCACGCGTTGGCCGTCTCCGGTGCGCCGCCGCGCCAGCAGCCCGGCCAGTACGCCTTGCGCGCTGACCAGTCCGCCGAGGACATCGGTGAGCGTCAACAGGGAGGGAGCGGGGGGCTCGTGCGCGGGGCGCACCGCGGCGGCGAGCCCGCTGTGTGCCTGGACCAGGTAGTCGGTCCCCACCGGCGGTGCCGGCCCCAGGGCATCGCCCCACCCGGACGCCCACGCGTACACCAACCCGGGGCGAACGGAGCTCAGGTCCTCGTGGTCCAGCCCCAGCTCGGCTGCCTTGCCCGGCGCCCAGTTGTGCAGGAAGACATCGGCCTCGGACACCAGCTCACGCACCTCCTGCCGTCCCTTCGCGGAGGTGAAGTCGATCTCCGTGACGGCTTTTCCGGCGTTGAGGGCGCTGAAGCGGGCCGAGCAGGTGCCTGCGAGGGGCGGTATACCGCGCATCGGGTCACCGCCCGGCGGCTCGACGCGTACGACGTCGGCGCCCAGGAGCCGCAGGACATGCCCGGCCAGGGGCCCCTGGACACGTCGTGTCGACTCGACGACCCGCAGGCCCGCAAGGGGTGCCCCCGCCGTCGGGCCCGCTCTGCGGGAGGCGCCGCCCGTACGGGGCCGGCCGATCGCGGCGCCGGCGGGTCCGGGGCACGGCGTGAGGGTCCACGGCCGCGTCACCGTCGGCGGGAGAGGGTCCTCCCGTACCGGCAGCACGGCGACTCCCGCTCGGTCCGCCGCCGCCCGGACGACGGCGTACGAGGCACGCTGCACGGTCTCCGGCAGCGCCTCGGGCAGGGAGCAGGTGGCGGTGGCGAACCGCTGCTGGAACGGCCGCCACCCACGTCCGGTCTCACGGCGGTCCACGCCGAGCCGCTGCCAGAAGTCCAGCCATCGATGGGCGTCGAGGGTTTCGAGTTCGAAGCGCACGCCGTCGGCGGAGACGAACGGGCACCCGCCGGGCGCGAGGTACGCCTCCCCTTCGACCCGGGGGTCGCTGCTTGCCGTGCCCCGCTCATGGCCGTCCTCCGCGTCGTCGCCGTCGGCGGTCGCGGCCGCGAGGTACTGGGCGAGGGCGAGCAGCGCGGCTTGGCTCACCGAGGTCCGTACACGCGTGACATCGGCGCCCGCGGCCCGCGCGACGAGTGCCGCGCAGACTCCCTGGGCGGTGAGGACCCCCGCCACTGTGGAGGCGTAGTCGGCGGCGAGCGGGGTCGGCCGCCCGGCCGCCCGGCCGTGAACGTGCATGATCCCGCAGGCCGCCTGGACGGCGCGCTCGTCGGGCAGGGAGACAGGAAGCGGGCCCTGCCAGTCGATGTCCCACCCGACGGTGGCGGTGGCCGGATCGTCCACCAGGGCGAGCACGTGTGCCGCGACCTGGGCGGCCGCCGAGGCCGGGCCGCCGGCGCGCGGCATGTGGCGCGTCACCGGGTCTCCTCCGCGCGCGGCCGCCAAGCGCCTTTCCCTTCTTCGGCCCGCGGTCGGCGACCGTGTACCGAGTAGATGACGCTGGACGTGGCGCAGAACGACGGATCCCGCATCAGCGCGCGTACGTTCCTCAGCTGCGCCTCGGTCATGCCCGCGGCGATGAGCTTGTCCTGCAGGTGGTAAGTGTGGTTGAGCTGCAACCGCAGGCCGGGCGATCCTGCGGTACGCAGTTCGATGCGGGGCCGTGGGTCGATGTCGACGAGCCCCGCGGCACGCATGGCGGTCGGCGCGCGCCGGCCCCACTGGGGGTCTCCGCCACCGGCCCGCATGACGGCGCACTTGGTGTCGAGGAAGGCCGCGTAGAGCCGCGCGGACACCTCGTCGGGGGTGAGCAGGGGCGGTTCGTAGGAGGTGTCGAACTCCTCGATGTGGAGCCACCCGCCGGGCTTGAGGGCGCACACCAACTTGTCGAGAACGGCGAGGCGTTCGGGCAGGTGCTGGAGTACGAGACGGGCGACGACGAGGTCGAAGGACGCCTCCGGGAGGGGATCGGTCACCACGTCGTGCTCGACCGCGGTCAGGCACGGCCGTCGCGGGATGTGGTGCGGTTTGACGTCGGTGGCCATGACCTCGCCGGTGGGAGCGACGCGTTCGGCGAGCCACTGGGCCACACTCCCGCTTCCGGAACCGATCTCCAGGCACCGCCATCCGCTGGTGACACCGGTCTCGGCGAGCCGTGCGAAGGTCATGGCGTCGTAGGCCTCGGTGAGGCAGCGGTGCAGTTCGTAGCTGTGCACGTTGTCGTTGTCGAAGACGTAACCGGGGTCCTCGGCCAGGAACTGACGCATGTTCTCTCCCCCTTTTTCCCGTCTCAGGTCCATCGGCCGGAGCCGTAGGTGTCCGTACGTCCGGTGAGGCGGTGCAGCAGTTCCCTGCGCCGGACCTTTCCGGTGCCGGTGCGTGGCACTTCGTCCCAGGTGAGGGCGACCGGTTCACGCAGGGGCGGCAGACCACGCACTGCTTCCTTCCAACCGGCCTGGTCCAGAAGGCCGTCGGCGGTGACCACGACCGGCAGCGGATCCTGGTCCGGATCGGCGAGGACGACACACTCCAGGGCCTGCGGCAACCGGGCTTCCAGGACGTCCTCGGTACGCAGACAGCTGAGCTGCGGCGTGCGGTCGACCTCGCGGTCGAGCAGTTCGATACTTCCGTCGCGGTTGCGGGCGCCGATGTCGCCTGTGTTCCACCACATGCCGTGCCGCTTGGCCGACCAGCGGTCTTCCTCGCCGATGTAGCCCAGGGCGCAGGCGGCGGTCCTGGCCAGTACCAGACCCGCCTCCCCCCGGGGCAGGGGCCGGAAGGTGTCGGGATCGACCACCCGCAGCCGCGTCTTCAGCGGCACCGGACGTCCCAGATTGCGGCTGCCGGCCCCACCCGACGCCTTGTGTGCCGACTGGCGGGTGTGGAAACGGAAGGTCAGCGGGCCCGTCTCGGTCTGCCCCCACCCCTCCACCCACACCGGACGGGGGTGCCTGCTCGCCGTGAGGTAGGCGCGGACCGTGGGGGGATGCATGGCGTCGTACGTACTGATGACCGTGCGGACGCGACGGAAGGGGTTGTCCAGCCCTTCGGTCAGCGGCAGGAAGCGGACGAACGAGGCGGGCAGTGCCTCGAGGACGGTCGGCGGATGGGCGCGCAGCACCGGGTCCGCGAGGTACGGGTCCTGTGTGGTGATGATCGAGATCTCGGCGGGGGCCATGCACAGGGTGCTCGCGGTCCAGCAGAACGTCCTGCCGTGGGAGAACGCGCTGGCGTTGACCAGGGTGTCGCTGCGTCGCAGGCCGATGCGCGGCAACCGCACGCTCTCGAACCGCGCCAACTTGCCGATGATCGTGCGCGTCGAGTGCGTCACCAGCTTGGGAACGCCGGTGGTGCCCGAGGTGTGGTTGATCACCAGGGGCTCGTCGTCGTGCCTGCGGTGCGGCCCGGGGGCGGTGTGCCCGCGTACCTCGTCCATGCCCAACGTCCCGGGCGCGGCGCCGTCCAGAACCAGGGTCACGCGTGCGGCCGCGGCAAGGTCGGTGCCCTCCTTCCTGCCGCGCTCCAGCACATCGGCCGTCGTGACGAGCAGAGCGGGACCGAGCCGGGCCAGCAGTGTTCCCAGCGCCTCGCCCGACAGGTGCGCGGACAGCTGCGCGGGAACGGCGCCGACGCGCACGGCCGCGCAGGCCAGCAGGTCGTAGTCCCAGTGATTGTCCTTGACGATCGCCACCCGGTCGCCCGGCGCCGCCCCGGCGGCGGCCAGCCAGCCCGCTGCCTCCTGTACGAGCGCGGCGAGTTGGGGGATCGTGTAGTGGGTCCGGGCGCCCCCGTCGATGTCGAAGGGCCGGTCCAGGTACACCCGGGTGCCGATCCGGTGTTCGGCACACTCGTCGAACAGGACGCCCATGTCATGCGGTTTCACCTGAGGCCTCCGAGGATGCCTGGGCGAAAGACCGCCCAAGCGGTCGGGTGAGCTGACCGCCGTGCATTGCGAGAACCAAGCGCGTACGCCGTGCTGAGCGAGAACCAGGACAGCACATGCACCTCCAAGCTTTGCCGTATCGAACCGGGCTGGTTTCAACCCGGCTGGTGTTGACCGTGGAAGACCTGTCGGGTCGCTGACCCGCAGGCAGCGTGAGCCAGGAATCCCCCTGCTTCAGCTGGGGGAGGATTCAAGAGACGTTCTCCTCTGCGGAGAGCGGGGCGAGGTGGGGCCGTCCGACCGACCGGGGCGGCCGCAGCCGGCTCAGGACACGTGACGCGGCGAGCGCGCCCGAACGCACGGCGCCTTCGCTGGCCGGCCGCAGCATCACCCAGTCACCGGCGTACTCCACCGGCCGTGCCTCCCGCGCCATGAACCGCGCGCGGTGGCGCAGCGCCCGGGGGGTGGCCTCGGGCAGACCGTGGGTGAAGGCGTGCACGAAGCGGCGACCACCTGCCCCCTCCAGACCGGGGACGTAGCGCGTGGCGGCCCGTACGAGCCGGTCGGCGGTCTGCTGCTCCGGCTCCTTCATCAGTTCGGGGATGCGGCGGGCATCGGCCATGAGGGTCAGCAGTCCCTTGCCCGGGGGCACCCTGTCCGGGTGCTTGGCGTGGTCCACGATGATCGCGGAGAGCACGTCGTCCTCCGCGTCCGGCGTCAGCAGGACGTACAGGGGCTTGCGGGACGCGGGCGCGAGCGGCCGGTCCAGCAGGCAGCTGACCTTGAGCGTCGGCGTGAACGTACACGCCGTCAGGAACGGCAGCTCGTCGGCCGGGGCGTTGGCGTGCA
The DNA here is from genome assembly GCF_041435215.1 of Streptomyces sp. NBC_01314. Classification (NCBI taxonomy): domain Bacteria; kingdom Bacillati; phylum Actinomycetota; class Actinomycetes; order Kitasatosporales; family Streptomycetaceae; genus Streptomyces; species Streptomyces sp. NBC_01314. Next base: position 1,967,346 of record NZ_CP108394.1, read on the forward strand.
GCCGCGCCGCGACCGGAGCGGGCGCGCAGAGAACCACCGAGCGCGCCGTGACGACGTCACCGCCCACGCGCAGCCGCACGCAGCCTTGCTCGGTGACGACCTCGTGCACCGCGCTGCCGGTGGCCACGTCGAGTCCTTCGGCCAGCCGACGTGCGAGCAGATCCATGCCGTCGCGGTACGTCCGCCAGCGGGCGGACGGTCCCACCGACAGCAGCAGGCTGACCATCGGTGCCGCTGCGGAGCGCGTCGTGTCCCAGCCGAAGAAGCTGCCGGCGACCGGCTGGAACAGATAGTCGTGAACGTCCCTGTGGTATCGCCGCGCGAACTCGCTGACCGTCGAAGCCCCCACCGGGGTCCTTTCGGGGTGGTCGTCGTCGAACTCCCGGCGGTGCGCACCCGTCCAGGCCAGGAACCGGGCCAGGTCGAACCGGGCGCGGGGCGGGAGCCCCGCACCGGTGAGCACCGCGAAGGTGTCCGCCACGCCGGGGTGGGCCCGCCCGCCGCGCCACACCCCGATCGACTTGCCGATGCGCGGTACGTCGTGCTGCGGCACGCCCAACCGCGAGAGCAGTTCCCATGTCGCGCGGTACCCCTGGTCCGAGACCTGTTCGGCGCCCTCGTCAATGGTGTAGCCGTCGTGCCTGAAGCTGTGCATCCGGCCGCCGACGTGCTCCTGCTCCTCGAACACCCGCACCTCGAGACCGGCGCGCCGCAGTTCGTGTGCGGCGGTCAGCCCGGCCATGCCGGCGCCGACCACTGCGACGTCGAGATCAGGGCTCATACCGAGGCCCCCGCGCCGACGATCAGATTCGCGGTGATCAGCAGCACCGTGCTGACCCGGTGCGCCGGGAACCCGAGCCTGCGGGCGCGCATGATGTCCCCCTGCCGGAAGCCGGTGAGGTACTGCCTCGCGCGCAGCGCGGTGACGGGCAACATCAGGAGCACGAACCACCACGGGGCGATCCCGACGGCGGAGGAGACCGCGCCGATCAGGAATTCCGCCACGGACAGCGAACCGATGAAGACGGCGTTGCCCTTCGGCGAGACCAGGCACGCCACGGTCAGACGCCCGACGGCGCGGTCCCCGGGGATGTCGTTGGTGTTGGAGTACACGCCGAACAGCAGCGGCCCGAAACCGAACAGCACCCCCTGGACGAACAGAAATCCGGAGAAGTGGCCGGCCGCCAGCCCGTACGCCCCCATCACCAGCCCCGCGCCCAGCCCCGCGAGAAAGATCTCCTGGAAACCGTGATAGCTGATCTTCAGCCCGTAGGAGTACTGGATCGAGACCGTGAACAGGGCCACGACCAGCACCACCGTCCAGGTGGGCAGGTGCGGAGCGGTCGCCATGGCGGCGGCCCACAGCACGGCACCGATGACGGCGGTGGTCCAGCCGAAGCCGAGCGCTTCGCGCAGCGTCAGGGTCCCCGCGACCAGTGGCTTGCGGAGTTTGTTGCGCAGCGGGTTGTCCGGGCCGTAGTTCGCGGCGTCACTGCCGTCGCGGTATCCGGTCACGTCGTCGAGGGCGACCATGGCGACGATCACGAAGACCGCGCCGAAGAGGAACAGGGCGAGGGTCACGAGGGTCGTGGGCGGCAGGCCGGCGACGGGCAGCAGCACCGCGGACAGTGCCACGGCGATGCTCGGGTAGTAGTCGTAGACATCGAGTTTGCCCAGCCGCGCGTAGCTGCGGACCTTGCTCTCCGGGCGTACGTGGCCGGCCGTGAACGGTCCGGCCTCGGTGCGGCTCGTCATCTGCTCCGCTCCTTCGACTTTCTTCGGTTTCTTCGGTTTCTTCGGATCGACCGGGGCGCCCTATGGGGCGTCCGGTGAGGGGCCTGCCACAGCTGGTGAGAGGCTTGCTACGGCTGGTGCCGCCGCGTCACCGGTCATCGGGCTTTGCTCAGGTCGGCGTAGCCGCAGACGGTGTCCGCGATGTGTTCCACCTGGGCGTCGGTGAGGCGCGGGTGGACGGGGATGGCCAGTTGGCGCCGGGCGGCGCTCTCCGCGTGCGGCCAGCTGCGGTCCGCGGGGGCGAACCGGGTGAACGCGGGCTGGTGCGGCAGCGGCAGGGGGTAGTACACATGGCTCTCGACGCCACGGGCGGCCAGGTATTCCTTCAGCTCGTCCCGCTCCTCGGCGAGGAGGGAGTACACGTAGAAGCAGCGGCCGTCGCGGCCCGGTGGAGGGGGCAGCACTCCGCGCTCGCGCAGTGGCGTGAAGCGTTTGGTGTAGTAGTCGGCGATGCGGGCCCGGCGCTCCAGCAGACCGGGGAAACCGGGGAGCCGGTGGAGTTGGAAGGCCGCGAGCACTTCGTCGAACCGGCTGTTGTAGCCGGTGCGCCGGTAGACGAACCGCTCAGTCTGCCCGTGGTTGCGCAACAACCTGACGTCACGCCCGAGTTCGGGGTCCATGGTGACGACGGCGCCGCCCTCGCCGGCGGTTCCGAAGGTCTTGACCTGGACGAAGGAGAACACTCCGGCCTCCCCCCAGGTGCCGGCGGGGCGGCCGTCGAGGGTGCCGCCCTGGGCGACCGCCGAGTCCTCGATCAGGCGCACGCCGTGGCGCTGGGCGATCTCCCGCATGCGAGGCATGTCCGCCATCACGGAGAACATGTGCGCGGGCATGATCGCCCTGGTCCGGCCGGTGATCGCTTGTTCCATACGGTCCGGGTCGGCCACCATCGTCCACGGGTCGATGTCCGCGAACACCGGCGTCGCCTTCAGTCCCACCACGGTGTTGGCCAGCGGGGCGCAGCCGTAGGCCGGTACGACCACCTCGTCGCCGGGTCCGATACCCATGGCGTGCAGGATGAGGGTCAGTGCGGAGGTGCCGCTGGAGCTGGCCACGACGTCGGCGGCGCCCAGCGAGATGCGCAGGGCCTCTTCGAAGCGGGCGGTGTGCTCGCCGAGGAGGAACCTCTGTTCCGGGGCGGTGCCGATCTCGTGGACGAGGTCCAGCAGCGTCTGCCGGTCGTCCTCGAAGAGGTCCGGGGGGAAGAAGGGAATCGTCACGCCGGCCTCCTGGACATCCTGGTCGGGAAACGGCGGACGAGGTCGCACACCGTGTCGACGTCGTCGATGCTCAGGTCGGGGTACAGCGGGAGGGCGATCGTGCGTTCGCAGGCCGTCTCGGCATGCGGGAAGTCTCCGCGGCGGTATCCCAGGTCGGCGAAGCACTCCTGCAGGTGCAGCGGGGTCGGGTAGTACGTCTCGGTGCCCACACCGTGTTCGGCCAGGTACCCGGCGAGTTCGTCGCGCCGCTCGACCTCGATCAGGTAGACGTAGAAGACCGGCTGGGTCCGCGCGGTGTGTGGCACCACGGTGGGCAGCCGCAGTACGCCGGGCGCGTCGGCCAGTCGTTCGGTGTAGGCGGCTGCGAGTCGGGCCCGACGGGCGATGTCCTCGTGCAACCGGGCCAGCTTGGCGAGGAGGACAGCCGCCTGGATGTCGTCCATCTTGCTGTTGACGCCGTTGACGGTGGTCTCGTTGTTGATGCCGGGGAAGTGGGCCAGCGTCCTGCCGTAGCGCCCGTGATGACGCAACGCCGCCGCGGTTTGCGCGAGTTTCCGGTCGTCGGTGAGGATCGCCCCGGCATCGCCGATGGCCCCGAGCGTCTTGGTGGGGAAGAACGAGAGCACCCCGCCGGCCCCCAGCAGCCCGGCGTGCACCCCGCCCCACCGCATGCCGATGGCCTCGGCGCTGTCCTCCACCACGGTGAGCCCGTGGTGGTGCGCGACGCCGAGCAGCCCGTCCATGTCGGCCATCTGGCAGAACAGGTGGACCGGCATGATCATGCGGGTGCGCGGGGTGACCGCGTCGGCCGCGGATTTGGGATCCATCGCATAACTGACAGGGTCGATGTCGGCGAAGACCGGTCGGCCGCCGGCCAGCACGACGGAGGAGGCCGAGGCCACGAAGGTGAAGGCCGGGACGATGACTTCGTCGCCAGGCCCCAGGCCGCAGGCGCGCAGCAGCAGCAGCAGCGCGTCGGTGCCGCTGTTGACCCCCACCGCGTAGCGGGCGCCGGTCCACCGGGCCAGGGCCTCCTCGAACCGGGCGACCTGCCGGCCGTGCGAGAACTTGCCGTCGTCGAGGACTTCGGTCAGCCGGGACCGGATGTCCGGCCAGAGAGCTTCGAACGTGAGGGCCTGAGTGAAGAAGGGCACCTTCCTCGAGGCGCCGCCCGCTGTGCCGCTCGCTGTGCCGAGCCTGCCGTTCCTCTGGACGAACGATGCGTCGCGCATGTTTCCTCTCGTGACGGTGGGGCGAAGCAGGGCGATGTGGTGCAGGCCCCGCCGGGGCAGGCGGCCTGAGCGCAGGGCGGCTTCGGGGACCGGGGCCGAGCGGTCGAAAGGAGGGCAACGTCCGGCGCTCCCACGGTGTGCCGGGGAGCGCCGGACGCGGGACCGCGGGTCAGAGCAGCGAGAACTCCAGCTCACCGGAGTGGTAGCGGTGCACCGCCTGGATCAGCTCCTCGACCGACAGCTGACCGTCACTGTCCGCGTCGATCTGCTGGAATGCCGCGTCCGCCGTGGAGTTGTCGCCGCCGATGGCACGGATCCAGTGCCGGAACTCCTGCGGGCTGACCTGACCGTCGCCGTCGGTGTCGCACAGGTCGGCGATCGCCTTGATCGTCGGGCGCAGCACTTGGTCGAAGCCGACTTGCCCGCGGTCGAGCACCTGCTTCTCCGCCACGCCCTGGAACAGTTCGAGGCTCAGCGCGCCGTCGTTCCCGACTCCGGCCTGGCCTGCCAGGTATTCCCACATCCCCAGGTACGCCTTGGTGAGAGCCTGCCCCTTCGTGGAACTCTCGGATTCCCCGAACGAGTCCAGAATGCGCTTGGCCTCGCCTGCCCAGTCACTACGGTCGATGGTGCCGTCGCCATTCTGGTCCCACATTTCGAAGCGGCGACGCAGTCGCTGTTCCTGTACGGAAGTAGTCACACTTTCCCTTTCGCAGGAATTCCTCGGGATTTCTGTTCGCAGCCAGACTCGCGGCCTGGTGCGTCTTCGGAAAGATACCCACAAGAAAGGGTGCCACTAACTCACTCTCAAGAGTGATAAACCATCGCGTCAGAAATGTTTTTGGGCACACAGAAGCGCACTACTGAATCGCGCTACTGAAACAACCGGCGAAGATCCATTTCAACCGTGCAAGACGGCCGTGAATTTCATTCTTTCTTTTCAAATACTCCGATGCGCCGACTCAGCAGGAGGACCATTACCGACAGAGCGATCGGGGCCACCTGAGAAATGAGTTGCGCGACCACATCCGCGGTGTCGAAGCGACCCAGATGTGCAACATGGAATACCAGGTGGGGAACCGTGAAGGCGAGGCAGCCGAAGGTCGCGGCGTGCACCAGGTGCCGCTCCAAGGAGACAGCAGCCAACGCCAACACCGCTGTCAGGGCGAGCGACAGGGCGCCGAGGTCGCGCACCAGGTGTTCGTTGTACGGCGGGAATTTCGCCAGCCACCCATTACCCGGGAGAGGGAACCCGTCGTGGAAGGATCGTGGCGCGAAGAGAGCCCACACTCCTGGCAGTCCCTGCCCCAGGGACAGCAGCACCAGTGCGGCACGTACCGGGAGCAGTCCGGTCACCGGCACCGGCCCTACCATGCCGACCACATCGGTTCGTTGACCGATTTCACAGGACTTGGCGGGCGTGGATCCCTTGTCCGGACCCGTAAGGCTCTGCTGGATCCGCGGGTGAGGGGCCGCTCCGAGCGTCTTGCGCTCGGAGCGGCCCCTGCCGCCGGCGTGCGGCTCAGACACCCAGAAGAGGGGCGTCGAGTTCGCCCGCGTGGTACTGACCCACCGCGGCCACGAGTTCCTCGACGGACAGTTGCCCGTTACCGTCCGCGTCCACCTTGCGGAACGCCTCGTCCGCGTCGATCCGGTTGTCACCGATGGCACCGAGCCACGTCCGGAACTCTTGCGGATTGACCTGCCCGTCGCCGTCGACGTCGCACAGGTCGACCATCGCGCGGATGCTCGGGCGGAGCATGGTGCCGAAGCCGGCCGCGCCGGCGCTCAGCATCTGGGTGTCGGCGATCTCGATGAACTGTTCCAACGACAGGGTCTGATCGGCGGCGATGCCGGCCTCTCGCGTCATGTGGTCCCACATGTGCGGGTACTCGTGCAGCAACGCCCGGGCCTTGGGAGAGTCCTCCGACTCGCCGAAAGCGCGGACGATACGCCGGGCCTCCTCCTCCAGGTCATGGCGCCCGATACGTCCGTCCTCGTCGGTGTCGTAGAGCTCGAAACGCTGCCGGAGACGCTCGACCTGCGCTGTCTTGTTGGACATCTCACTCCTCGTTCTCGAAAGGGCTGCGGAGAAAACCGGCCGCCTCGCGCCGAAACCTTGGAGATCGAAGGATCTCCTTTCCAGAATTCCAGAGGAATCAAAAATCCCGAGGGGATGACCAAGTAATCGACCGCACCATGCAGGGCAAAACCGCATGCCCTGTGCAAGATACATGAGTACTAGCAATCTTCGCCGCCTGTCAACGGGGGTACGTAACCGGCAGGCCGCAGAAACATTTCCTCGGATTCTCGACCAACTCTTGATGGCCGATTGTCTTCGCCCGCAGGTTCGACCGAGTGGACGGGTGGGGCTCATGAGAGTCTGCCCACCGAGCCGGACGGACCGCACAGTCACCGTGGACGTGATTTTCGAGCCATCTCCTCACCAGTCGGCGAGTGCGGTGAATAAATACGTGGAAGGTCGCCAATAGATACGGTGCGACGAACCCGCGCTCATGCAACCGACGCCTCGCTCGAAAAAATTCCGCGAAGTGCGTCGTGCGCGTTTCAGGGGAAGAAGAGATGGGCATGCCGAACATTTTCATACTAATTCGCCGACCTGCTCCCGGAAAAACTCGAGCCGACGCTACGAACCAGTCGAAGAGGTGGGTCGAGGAGTGCTGCGTACGTTGATCGTCGGCCTGGGCCGCGCGGGCCTGGGACTGCATGTGCCGGTGCTGAGGCGTACGCGTGCCACAGCCGTGGACACGTTCGCCGATCACCCGATCGTGGGGGTGGACCCCGAACATTCCTCGCTTGACCGGCAGCGGGAAGACCTCCTGATCGTCGATTCCCTGCGTCGAGCACGCGAACTCCTCGACCCGGCGCATACGGTCGTCCACCTGTGCACCCCGCCCGCCGTACGCGCCGAGGTGCTCCGCGAGGTCGCCGAGCTCGGCTTCCGGCGGATCCTCCTGGAGAAACCGCTGGCCGGTGACCGGGGCGCGCTCCAGACCGTCCTGCATCTCGCGCGGGCGCACGAGCTGCGACTGTCAGTGGTGGCACCCTGGCTGCACAGCGCGCTGACGCAGTGTCTCGTCCAGATCGTGGCCGACGGGAGCCTCGGCGCGGTCCGCTCCGTGTCCGTCACCCAGCACAAGCCCCGGTTCCGGCGCTCTCTCGGCAGCAGCAGCCACACCTCCGCCTTCGACGTGGAGGCACCGCATGCGGTGGGCGTCCTCCTGCGCCTCCTGGGGGACGCCCAGGTATGCGGCGCCGCCTGCGCCGACCTGCAGGTGGCGGAGGTGACAGTGCCCCGCATGGGCGGTATGCGCCTGGAACTGCTGCACGACGGCGGGGCCCGGAGCGAGGTGGTGTCCGACCTGTCCTCGCCGGTACGTCAGCGGCGAATCGTGCTCGACATGGCGGGCGGCAGTGTCGTCGGACACTACGCGGTCGGCCAGAACGACGACTTCGCTCAGCTGGAGATCACCCGCGATGGCAGCACCGTGCGTGAGGTCCTTCGTGACGACTCCCTCACCTCCTGTCTGACCCGTGCCTACCGCCGCTTCGTCGATGACGCCGACACCGACGACCTCGACCTGCACGTACGGACGGTCCAGTTGCTCGACGAAGCGAAGCGGCTGGCGGCAGACGGGCACGAGGTCGTGCCGCCGCACGACGGCCGGACGGCTCGCAAGGAGGCGACCATCCATGGGAGTTGACTCCCCCTTCGGATCAGACCCTCTGCACCCCCCGTACGGCGTGCCCGAGGACGACCCCGTCGGGCGGGCGGCTCCCGGCGTCCGTTTCGCGGGAATCGGGGACGAGGCCGCGGTGGATCTCGCCGGGCAACTGGATGCCCTGCATCAACTCCGCTGGAAAACAATCGAGTTGCGTAACGTCGACGGCGTCGCGGTCGCCGACCTGGACGACCGGGCCTTCGCCGCCCTGACCGAGCGGATCGCGGCAGCGTGCCTCGATGTCGTCTGCGTCGATTCCCGGATCGCCAACTGGAGCCGCCCGATCACCGGCCGCTTCGAGGACGACGTGGCGGAGCTACGGGTGCTGGCCTCGCGTTGCGCCACCCTGGGCACTCGGTATGTCCGGGTGATGTCCTACCCCAACGCCGGCCTGGACGAGGAGAAGTGGGGCAGGCAGGTGCTGGACCGGATGGCTCTCCTGGTCCGCCAGGCCGAGCAGTACGGGCTGGTGCTGCTGCACGAGAACTGCAGCGGCTGGGCCGGAACCCGGGCCGACCGGATGTTGGACCTCCTCGACCGCGCCGACAGCCCCGCGCTGCGGCTGCTGTTCGACATCGGCAACGGCGTCCCCCACGGCTACGACACCCGCGCGCTGCTGGGCACCGTCATCGACCATGTCGCTCACGTACACGTCAAGGACGCCCGCACCGGACCGGACGGCCATGTCACCTACACGCTGCCCGGGGAGGGGCAGTCCGAGGTGTCCGCCTGCCTGCGGGCCCTCCTCGACCACGGCTACACCGGGGCCCTGTCGATCGAACCGCACACCCACCTGCGGCCGCACCAGGATCACGACACCACGGGTACCGACAGTGTGGCGGCGTTCGTCAGTTACGGCCGGTCCCTGGAGCGCCTCGTGCGGCAGGAAATCGTGGCTGCCCGCACCTCCGCCGCCGGTGGGGTGCCGCATGCCTGACCTCCCGACCCGGCTGCCTCCCCCACCCGACTCCGCTGCCGCTCCCCTGCTGCGTCCCGCACGGCTGACGCCAGCCGACCACGACCTGCTGCTCGACCTCCTCGACACCCCCACAGCCGGTCCGCTGGAGTCGGACGGTGACGGCCCCACCGCTCGCCTGTGGGAGGCCGGACGGACCTATGCCACGGCTGCCGCGGCGGTCGGTCTGAGGGTGCTGCGTCACGCCCCGGCGAAACCAGAGGTGCTGCGCCGGGACGACGTACCCCTGATGGTTCGGGAGGCGGCGAAGGACGAGACGTTCCTGGCCCGGCAGCCCAACCTGGTGCTGCGCCTCGGGCCGGAACTCCCGCGGCAGGACACGGTGATGTTCAACGTCCACCTGGACACGGTGGCCGGGTGGTGGCCGGCCCGTTTCGACGGACGGCGCTTCACCGGGCGCGGGGCGATCGACGCCAAGGGCCCCGCCGTCGCATTGCTCGCCGGCATTCGGGCAGCCCGCGCGGCCGAACCGGCCCTGGGCAGCCGGATCGGCGTGCTCATCCAGGCGGTCGCGGGCGAGGAAGGCGGCGCCATGGGTACGTTCGGTACCCGGCCGCTGGTGGAGGAGGGGTTCACGGGCGGGCTGAACCTGTTCTGTGAGCCCACCGGGCACCGGTTCCTGCCCCGTTCCACGGCGTCCATGACTGCCTGCGTAAGCGTTCGGGGTGAGGACGCGGTGGACGACCGCCCCGAGGCCGGGCACAACGCGACCGTGCTGCTGGGGCACATCGGCCACTACCTGGCCCGCGCCCTGCCACCGCGAATCGGCGACGGCAAAGTGTGCGTGGCAGGCCTGCACACCGGCGAACGGCACAACCGGGTCTACGGCACCGGCCGACTGCTGCTCAACGTCTCCTACGGCTCCCGGCAGACCGGCCGAGCCGCCGAACGCGTGCTGGGGCAGGCGTTGCGTAAGGCGCTCGCCGACTTCTCCGCCGGGGCCGCCGGCACCCGTGACCTGGCCAGGACGGCCGCTGACGCGACACGGATCACGTCTTTGCACTGGTACAAGCGGGGCCTGCCCGCACTGGACGGCCGGGGTCGCGCGCCGTGGGCCGAGGAACTGCTGGAACGACGCGCGGGCCTGGTGCGCTGGCCCGACGAAGAGCCGGCCTTCACCTGCGACGCCATCTGGATGGACGGCGTCCCCGACAGCTACACCGCGGTCTTCGGCCCCGGCGACCTGCACACCAACCACGCGCACGCCGACGGCGAATACGCCGACCTGGACGACTTGGACCGGTACGCCGACGACATCGCCCGCGTACTCGTCGCACGCGTCCGCCACCCGCCGCACGACGGCGAAGCCACCCACGACGACGGCGCCGCCGAAGCACCTCACGCTCACTCAGCGGTCGCGCCCGGCGCGGCCACGGACAGGATCTCTCCCCGATGACCTCGCCGACTTCCCCGACAACTGCAACTGCAACTACCACTGCCACGAGGGCTGTGCCGATCCTTTCCGACCCATGCCTCGTACCACCCCGGCCCCCCGGCAACTCCGGGGTGCGGGTGCCGTACCGGGAACTCGTCGCCTTCGTGGCCGATGTCTTCGGTGCCAGGGGCATCCCGGAGGAGCGCGCAGGAGCGGCTGCCGAGGCGCTGTGCCACGGCGACCTGACGGGTTTCACCAGTCACGGCATCACCAATCTCACCCGCCTCTACCTGCCGCTGCTCGACACGGGCCGGTGCGACCCGCGGGCCGAGCCGCGGATCGTCGCCGACCACGGGGCCTCGGTTCTTCTCGACGCTCGCCGGGCGCTCGGGCTGTGGGCGGCCGCCGAGGCGATGGACCTCGCGGTCGAGCGCGCCCGCCGGTACGGGGTCGGTATGGTCTCGGTGCGTGGCGCCACACACTTCGGCTGCGCGGGTCACCACGCCCTGCGCGCGGTCCAGCACCACATGGTGGGCCTGGTCACCGCCAACTGCGGCCGACAGCAGATCGTCCGCCCCGTCGGCGGACGGGCCCCCATGCTCGGCACCAACCCCCTCGCGCTGGCCGCCCCGGCCGGTGATCGGCCGCCCTTCGTCCTGGACATGGCCACCACCGTGGCCCCCACCGGCAGAGTCCGGGCCGCGGCACGCGCAGGGCAGAGCGTGCCCGCGGGCTGGCTGCGGGACGACGACGGCACGCCGGTCACCGACCCGGCGGCCTTCGACCGCGGCCAGGCGCACCTGAGCTGGCTCGGCGGTGACCCCGACGCCGGTGTCTACAAGGGCTATGGCCTGGGCCTGCTGGTGGAGGTGCTGTCCGCACTCGTCCCCGGAGCCGGACTCGGCCCGCACGAGAAGACGGCTGAGCCCGTCGGCCCCGACGACGACATCGGCTGCCTCATGCTGGCCATCGCCCCTGGGCGGCTCCGGCCCGAGGCGGAGTTCCTCACCGATGCGGCCGGCCTGTTCGGCGCCCTCCTCGGCTGCCCGCCGATCCGGGCGGACGAGCCGGTGTGTTACCCCGGCTGGCCCGAGGACGCCCGCTGTCGCGACCGACGCGCCCACGGCGTGCCGCTCGCGGCGGCCCTGCACCAGGAGATGCTCGACCTGGCCCGGAACAGCAGCCTCCGCTTCCCGGCACCGGCGGAACCCACCGAGGAGGGAAGCCCGGCATGACCGTCCCCCGCGTCGGCCTCATCGGCCTCGGCGTCATCTCCCGCTTCTACCTGGCCGCGTTCGAACGCGAGGCGTGCGCGCGGCTGGTGGCCGTATGCGACCCCGACGAGGACCGGCTCGCCACCGCACCACCGCAGGTGTCGCGCTACCGCGACCACCGCGAGCTGCTGCGGGCGGCGAACCTGGACGCTGTGGTGGTCAACGTGCCCAACGACCTGCACTACCCGGTGTGCAGGGATGCGCTGGAGGCCGGACGCGCGGTGTGCGTGGAGAAGCCGCTCGCCACGAAGCCGTCCGATGCCCACCACCTCCTGCGACTCGCCCAGCACAGCGGCACCATGCTGTTCACCTCTTTTCACCGCCGCTACAACAGGGAGGTGAACGCCCTCCGCGACCGCATCGCCTCCGCCGCGCCGATCACTTCGCTGACAGTGCGCTACGAGGAGACGATCGAGGAACACGCCGGACAGGACCGCTGGTATCTCGACCCGGAACGCTGTGGAGGCGGCTGTGTCGCCGACAACGGGCCCAACGCGTTCGATCTGGTCCGCCTGTTCCTCGGCGACGTCCAGGTGGCCGACGCCGCCGTGCACCGCGATGCGCACGGCGTCGACCGGCAGGCGCAGGTGCTGCTGGATGCCCCGTCCGGCGCGGCGGCAGGGGTCGTGCTCGACTGGTCCTGTCCCGGTGAGCGCAAAACGGTTGAGGTGCGACTCGCCGACGGGACCGTGGACCGTGCCGACATGCTCGCGGGCCATCCGGAGTTCAAAGGGTCCCTCTGGCACGAGTACGTGGGCGTGCTGCGGGACTTCACCGACATCCTGGCCGGCCGCCGCCCGAACGATCCCGGCGGCCTGGCCGCCCTGGAGCTGGTGACCGCCACGTACGCGCGTGAACGCGCCGACCGACCCCGTCGTCCCCGACAGGAGGCCCCCCGGACATGACACCAGGAGAGGACGGGGCCAAACGCGCCGTACACGGGCAGTTGGTGAAGGTGCTCACCCACCGGCGTGATGACCGGGGCATGGCGCTGGAGGAGTTCGCGAGCCGGTGTGTCCGCCGTGGTGAGGTGCATGAGCTGGTGACCACCGACCAGACGGAGACCACTGCCGGCGCCCGGATCGACCGGGTCGGCTTTCTGGGTTTCGTGGAGATCGGATGCGCCGGGGTGATCGACCGAGGCGATGCGGTCTGGACGAACGGCGACCGGGTGGGGACGGTTCTGGGATTCGACGCCTGTCACTTCCCGAACCACTACAACATCCTCATCTCGGTGCCCGAACCGCTCACCGGCCCGCAGCTCGGTCTCGCACCCGAGATGGAGGTTCGGTTCGAGCAGCGGGCGGGAGTGCCACGTCCGCCCCGCGGCCCTGGTCCACCGTCCACTGACGACCGACAGCCCGATGCCCGATGCCCGATCACCAGGAGCGCCCGCCCATGAATCCTCGTCTCAACTGTGCCGCGTAGCGGCACAGCAACGGACGGGAAGGCCAGAATCCTCGGGCTTCAGCCCGAGGAGCAAGTCAAAGCCCGTCTCGGCCACAGCCGATGCCTGGACGGTCTGTCCGAGGTGACTCTCACCGCTCCATCACGCGCGGCGTCGCGATCTCGCTGCTCGGGCCCGTCGGGCAGCTGGTCGATCTCCCCGCGAGCGTGCCTGATCTCCTGTAGGCGTGTGGTTCGTTCGATCCGCGCCGCCTCGTACTGGTTCGCGTCCGCTCGGGGGCGTTCGCATACGCGGCCGGACAGCGAGCCGGAGCCACGGGGGTGTCAGGGCAGGAGGATCACTTTGCCGGTCTGTCGATGGCTTTCCAGGTAGGTGTGGGCCTCGGCCGCCTCTGCCAGGGGGTAGGCCCGGTCGATGATCGGGTTGATCTTTCCGTCTGCCAGCAGTTCGAGGCACATTTGCTGGTCGCGCAGGGTCGCGCCGCGCACGCTGGCGATCCTCACCTGTCCGCCGATGAGCGCGAGCGCGTCCAGTTCGAGGCGGGATCCCTGGTCGGTCGGTGTGCCCAGGACGATGACCGTGCCGCCGAGCCGTATGCAGGAAAGGGAGAGCTGGAAGAAGTCGTTGCCGCCGACACAGTCCCAGACGGCGTCGGCGCCCAGACCGTGCGTCAGCTCCCTGACCTGTCCCGGCAGTCGGGGATCGGTGGAGTGCAGGATGTGGTCGTAGCCGAGCTTCCTGAGCGCTTCGTCGCGGTCCGGCTTGGTGGTGGTGCCGATGACGGTGGCTCCGCTCAGCTTCGCCAGTTGTGCGCAGGCGATCGCCATCCCGCCGCTGGCGCCGGTGATGACCACCGTGTCGCCGGGACCGACGGGTGCTTGCCGCGCACAGTTGAGCGGGGTGGTGTAGGTCCACATGGTGGCTGCGGCCGTCTCGAAGTCGACGCCGTCGGGGATGGGCAGGATCGCGTCCTGGCGACGCACGACGTACTGGGCGTATCCGCCGAAGACCTGGTGCCCGGGGTAGGCGGTGGCGATGCACAGGTTTTCGAGCCCGCGTACGCACAGGGCGCAGTTACGGCACGGCGGGTGCGGAAGCTGCACCGCCCTGTCGCCGGGCTGCCACCTGGTGACGTTCTCGCCGGTGGCGACGACTTCACCGGCCGCGTCCCGGCCGAGCTGGAACGGCAGAGGCCACGCGGGCCGTCCCGGGAGAGGCTGCGGCAGGTTGCCCGAGCGGTACCGGAGATCCCAGCTGTTGACGGCCGTGGCGTGCACGCGCATCAAGACGTCGTCGGGGCCGACCTCGGGAATCGGCGCTTCGATGTACTTGAGCACCTCGGGCCCGCCATGTTCGAACAGGCGGACCGCCATCATGGTCTGTTCCACTTTCACGTTCCTTCAGATCGTTACGCGGTTCATCGGAGGCTCCATACAGCCGCCTGCACCTCACCCGCCCCGGCGAGAACGTGTGCGAGCGGACCTCGACCTGGCGGCTCACCAGGGGTGACCCAGGAAGCCGAACAGTCCGACGATCGGCCGCTCGGTCTCGGGGCGGGTGAGCGTCAGCTCGGAGATCCGCTCGGCCGTGTCCGGGTCGGAGGACGGCGTCGGGTTCGCGAGCAGGTCCCGACTGAGCACGAGTCCGGCGCACCCGACGCTCGACGCAGCCGGGGCGGCCACGCCGGCGGCCTGCAGTCGGATGCGGAGCAGACCGGCGAGCAACCTCGCCGCCGCCGCTGCCCCTGCCGCCGCACAGGCCTTGAACAGGCCGTGAACAGGCCGACGGAACCGGACAGTGCGGTGTGAACCGCTGTAGTCAGGTGCCGCACACCATGGTGATCAACCGCGGCCGATGGCGGGACGAGGGAAGCCTGCATGACCGCCAGGCAACAGCCGCCTCATAAAACACGTACCACTCGGCGTATGAAGCTTCCATGAAGGCGGGTTCTCCACGCCTGCGCCCACTTCTCGTCGACGGGGCCGGCCGCTTCCTAGCCCGGGGTGACGGGGAAGACAGCGAGTGTGAAAGCTGCAGCCAGCCGCAACGGACGCTGGGCCGAACACGCGCACTGAGAGCACTGCTCGGCGTCCAGCGGGAGAGACGGAGTCAGCGGGAGACCGGTGGCATGCCGCTTCGGGGGGCGGGTTCCTGCGGTAGGTGCAAGGTGAACGTCGCTCCCTTGCCCAGGCCGGCGGATTCCGCGGTGATGTCTCCGCCGTGGGCTCGGGCGATGCCCCGGGCGATGGCCAGGCCGATGCCGCTGCCGCCGGCGGCAGCGGGTCGGCCGGGACGCTCAAGGCGTTCGAAGCGGTGGAAGATGCGCTCCAGGTTGTGTTCGGCGATGCCGATGCCGTCGTCCACGATGCGGACGATCACATGGTGCACGGGAGACGGTTCAGCGTGCACGGACAGCGCCACATGCCCGTACCGGTCGGATGCGGCCAGTGCGTTGCCGAGCAGGTTCACCAGGACCTGGGTGATCCGGTCCGGGTCGCAGAAAGCGCCGACGGATGTGCCTGCGTCCACGACGAGGGTCACCGTCTGGTCGTCGTACTGGGGGCGCAGTCGCTCGGCTGTGGTCCGAGCCACCATGGCCACGTCGGTGAGTTTGCTGTGAAGAACGAAGGCGCCCTCCTCCGACCGGGACAGACTGGAGAGGTCGCCCGTTAAGCGCTGCAGCCGGTCCAGGTCGTCGGCGAGGGAAGCGAACATCGCCTCGTCGGGGACGAAGATTCCGTCGGCCACGCCCTCGATCTGGGCGCGTAGCAGGGTGATGGGGGTTCGCATCTCGTGGGCGACCTCGGAGATCAGCCGGGCGCGGCGGCGTTCGGTGTCGGCGAGGGCTGCCGCCAGCGTGTTGACGTCTTCGACCAGCGCTGCCAGGCCCGGTTCGCTGGGGAGTTCGAGGACGTCGTCGTAGTGTCCCTCGGCGAGCCGGCGCGTGGTGGCGCGCACCCTGTCGAGCGGACGCAGCAGAAACCGGGACAGGGCGACGGACGCCGGGAAGGCCGCGGCCAATCCGAACAAAAGGCCGACCTGCAGGACCACGTCACCTTCGATGTCGGCAAAACCGAGCCAGACCTCGATCAGCGCGCTGATCGCCGCCATGGCCAGCAGTGCCAGGAGGAGCACCATGACGTGCGAGAGCACCAGCCGGTTGCGGAGCGACAGACGCTCCTGGATTCGGCGCAGCCGCGCACGACACCTGTGGTAAGCCGGGAAGCGGGCGGGCGACATGGGTGGGTGTCCTTCCTGGCCGCTAGGCGGGGCGCCCGATGAAGCGGTAGCCGATGGTGCGGACAGTGCCCACGAACCGGGGTGCGCCCGCGTCGTCGCCCAGCGCGCGCCGCAATGTGCGGATGTGCACGTCCACGACGCGCTCGTCACCGAAGAAGTCCTCGCCCCACACCTGGGCCAGCAGGCCGCGCCGGGTGAAGACCCGTCCGGGGGCCCGGGCCATCGCGAACAGCAGATCGAAGTCGAGAGCGGACAGCTCCACCGCCCGGTCGGCATCGACCAGCACGGTCCGCGTCACGCTGTCGACAGTCAGCCCGTCGAAGCGCAGGACACCGTCCTCGTCGGCCGCCTCGGACCGGCTGTCCGTGCGCCGCAGGATGGCGCGCACCCGTAGGGCCAGTTCGCGGGGGCTGAACGGCTTGGTGACGTAGTCGTCGCTGCCGGTGGTGAAGCCGATCAACCGGTCGACCTCCTCGTCGCGGGCGGTGAGCATGATCACCGGGATCTGGCTCGCCTCCCGGATGCGGCGCAGGACCTGGAATCCGTCCAGCCCCGGGAGCATCACATCGAGCACCACGAGGTCCGGCAGGTCACGGGTGACCGCCTGCAGGGCGGACGGTCCGTCCGCGGCTTCGACGACGTGGAACCCGTCCGCCTCCAGGTAGCCGCGCACGGTCATGCGGATCTTGGGCTCGTCATCGACGACCAGAACGCGCTGCGTACTCATCGTGCTCGCTTTCCATCGCCGGGTGGGAGGAGGGAAGGGAAGAGGGACGGGGAGGGTCGCCATGGCCGCGGGGTGACACGGCTGCGTGGAGGCAGAGGGCCTCGAATGCGGCCAGCGTACGGTGCATGTCGGGGTCGGCGACGATCTGTTGGGCCGGCCTCGCCCATCCGGCGCCGGGCCGCCGGGTCGCCGAGCGGCCCATGAGGCGGTCAGCGAGGGCGCCCACGACACCGGGCCGGAAGAGGTAGCTGTCGCGGCCGGGGTGGACCATGTGTGGCAGCGCCGTCGCGTCGGCCGCGACGACGGGCTTGCCCGCGGCCATGGCCTCCAAGGTGACCAGGCTCTGCAGCTCCGCGGTGTTCGGGCACCAGGAAGGTGTCGCAGCGGACGTAGGCGTCAGAACCTCTTGGTCGGTGGCGAGGCCGTGGAAGGTGATCCGGTCCCGGTGCACAGAGCGCCGCCCGTGCCCCTCGGCGGGACGCGGGCGGCGGCCTTGGCGTGCGGTCGCGGCTCAGCGCGAGCCGGCGCGGCGTATACGCGCCTTCAGTTTCGGGAACTGGCCGAGGGCGTTGTCCCGCTCGAGGGCGATCCGCTCGCGCCGGCTGTAGATCTCGTCGACGGTCGGTTCGGGGTCGCCCGTCTTGAGAATCGGCAGGCTGCCCTTGAGGAAGGGCATCGTCTCGACGTTGTCGGCCGCATAGAGGTGGCGGGTCGCCGGCCAGTCGCTGCCGAACATGATGTGGTCGGCGGGCACGAGGGACGACAGCGGCTGCAACTGCGCCGCGGTAAACGCCTGTGCGTTGTCGAAGAACAGCCGCTTCATGTACTTGAGGGGGCCTTCGGGCAGCACCTCGTTGAAGGGCGGGAAGGCCGAGTGCCGTGTCGCGAGCCGGTAGGCCAGGAAGGGCAGTGCCCCGCCGGAGTGCGTGAAGTGCCAGCGGATGTTCGGGTAGTCCCGCAGGACACCGTTGTAGATAAGGCTGGTCATCGCGCGGGTCGCATCGAACGTGTACTCGAAGACGTTGTTCCCGGCCGGGATGTCCGGGCCGAAGCAGAGCTTCGGAGCCGGGTTCGCCTCCGGACCCGTCGGGTGGACATAGACGTAGGCATGGCGGTCATTGAGGATCTCGTACAGAGGTGCGAACGAAGGATCCCCGAGGTAGGTGCCCTTGTAGTTGGTGAGCAGGCAGATGCCGTCGAGATCCAGTTCGCCGAGCGCACGGTCCACCTCGGCGACCGCGCCGTCGATGTCGGGCATCGGAGTGACCGCGAAGATCCCGAACCGGTCACCCCGGGTCCGCACGAGGTTGTGGGCGTAGTCGTTGACCGCGCGGGCGGTGGCGCGCCGGTCGTCGACCGGGCCGACGGTGACCTGGAGGTCGCCGAACGACAGGACGCTGGCCTGGATCCGGTACTGGTCCATGAAGGCGACGTGCCGCTCGACCGACCACGGACCGTACGCCCCGGTAATGGCGCCGAGGAGGCCGTAGCGCTTCAGGTAGTCGTTGTACACGTCGGGCGAGTAGTGGGCGTGGGTGTCGATACGCCAGTTGCCCTTCGGCAGCCCCGAGCCGGACGATGCCGTCTCCGGACTGGCCATGGCAGCAGGCACCGTGGCCGCCGCCGCCGTGACAAGCGCCGCGGCCGATGCCCCTTCGATCATCCTTCGACGCGAGATGTTCCGTCGCAGGTTCATTTCCAGTTCCCCTCTTGATTCTGTGTGCGAATCAGGTCGTATGTGTGTGGGTCGTGACACCGTCGCCAGGCCGGGCGGCCTGCGCAGGGCAGCGGGTGGGGCCGGTGCCGTGTCGAAGAGGCCGGCCGGTGTCCCGGTCGGGCTGGGCGGCGATGGTCCCCGCCTCGATGGAGACCGCTGTCTCCCCGGCCGTGCGTGCGCGCGGTCCGGGCAGATCGGGGAGCGCAAGCGGGTAAGTCGCTCCTCGGCTGGGCGGTCTCCGCCAACAGGTCGATTCGGCGCTCATGCGTGGGAGCCCTATGGCGCCGATGCCGCCGCGCCGACCGGTAGTCGGTTGTGAAGCGGACCCACGAGCAACGCCGCCGGCTTCGCCGCCACCCCCGCTGTCACTGCCACTGCCGACCCCGCCGTTGCCGCTTCCGCCACGCAGGTCGTGAACAGGCCGCCGGTTCCTTCATGCGGCGCGTAGTCGCCGGCCGCCTGCCCGACGGGGTCCACGTGCCTGGCCGACACCGGACGAGGGAACGCGCCGAGCACGACGGAACCGGACGGCGCGGTGTGAACCGCCGTAGTCAGGTGCCGCACAACAGGGTGATCAACGGTGTCCATCGGCGGGATGAGCAGTGCGTGCATGACCCTCAGACAACAGGCGCCTCATAAGGCACGTACCACTGGGCGCATGAAGCTTCCGTGAAGCGAATCGCCGGGCTGGCGCCCACTTCCTGCCGTGGTCTCCCGCTTCTTCCGGATTCAGGGGGACTCCCCCGGCCGCCGTGCCGAGGAAGCCGATGCGGAAGGTGAGGCGCTGCCACCCGGCCGGTACGACGAACGCGAGACTTCTTCAGACGGGTCCGTCAGGAGTGCGTGGTCAGCTCTTGGGTGCGTCCGCCGTGTCCGGGGGCAGGTGGAGCGGCGATCCGACATCGCGGATGTTGTCCTGCCTGTTCGCGAGGTTCGACGCCGCCTCAACGCCCGTGCCTTCGAGAGCCCTTGAGGGCACGTACCGGTTTCGCTGCCTGAACGCTGCTGTTCCGGTTGACCTCTGTCAAGAGCCCTCGGTGACTACTCCTGCGAGTCCTGCGGTGCGCCGACAGGCTGCAGCATGGTGAGCCACTGGGCCACGACGGCGTCGATGAAGGCGTCGGTGACCTGGCCGCGGTCGAGGAAGAGCCGGGCGAGGACGGGCCCGTACAGCAGGGTGAACTCGTCGTCGCTGATCTGGATGCCCGCAGGCTCCAGCAGCCTGTTGAAGCCGGTGTGGCGGTCTTCGCCGATGCGGACGAGTGCCCTGGCACTGTCGGGGTCGTGGTCGGCCTGAGCGGTGACGGCCAGTGCCGCGGTGCGCACGGACGGCACGCTGACGCCGGCACGCAGGCTCTTCAGCCAGGCGGTGGCCACGGCGCCCACGTCGCTGCCCGGTTCGGGGTAGGTCCCGAGGTCGGGGCCTTCGAGGACGAGGTCGAAGAGCAGCGCGGCTCGGGTGGGCCAGTGCCGGTAGAGGGTCTGGCGAGTGACCTCCGCCCGTTCGGCCAGCAGGGCATAGGTCAGCCCGGCCGGTCCGACCCGGGGCAGCAGTTCTCGCGCGACGGCCAGCACGCGGTTGCGGGTGCGCTGCACGCGCGGATTGCCCGGGGTCGGCTGACGGCGGTGCAGGGGCTGGTTCATCCCGCCACCCTACCGGCAAATCATACGGCGAGGGTGATTGACGTCACAGTCTGAATCATACGGCGCGTGTGATACAACTGAAGAGCAATCACACGCACTGGATGATTCCTTGCGTGTCGGTGTCTGTGAAAGGTAGATGGCCATGTCGTCTCGCACCCTGCTCGAGCCCGCGTTCGCCCGTACTCGCCTCGGGTCCGGCCCCGGTCTGCTCCTCGCCCACGGCGCCGGCAGCAGCCTGGCCGGCACCTACGGCCCCGTCCTGGAAGGACTCGCCGCCCGCAACACCGTCGTCGGCATCGACTACCCCGGCAGCGGCGACACCCCCCGCTCCACGACCCCGCTGTCCGTCGACGACCTCGCCGACCAGCTCATCGCCGCCGCCGACGCGGAGGGCCTGGACCGCTTCGCCGTGTCCGGCTACTCCCTCGGCGGCCCGGTCGCCATCCGCGCCGCCACCCGCCACCCCGAGCGCGTCACCGCGCTCGTCCTGACCGCCTCTTTCCCGCACCGCGACAACCGGCTCGCTCTCGCCTCCTCGGTCTGGAGCAAGATCGCCGCGTCCGGCGACCGCGAACTGCTCGCCGAATTCCAGCTCATGATGGCCCTCGGCACCCAGGCGCTGGAGTCCATGCCCGCCGAGCAGCTGCGGCAGACCCTCGGTTACGTCGCCGCCGGCGCGGCCGACGGCAGCTCCGAGCAGACCGACCTCGTCGGCCAGGTCGACGTCCGGGACGACCTCGCCGGCATCAAGGTCCCCACCCTGGTCGTTTCGACCACCGACGACCGGCTCACCTCCACGGGCCTGCACCGCCAGCTCGCCGAGACCATCCCCGGCGCCCAGCTCGCGGAAATCGCCACCGGCCACCTGCCGATGCTGGAGCGGACCGAGGAGTGGCTGCAGCTCATCAACGACTTCCTCGGCAAGCACAACGCCTGAGGGCGCACCACGGGTGAGGCCACGCAGCGAACAGCGGCGTAGCCCCACACCCGGACCGACCATTGATCACGATCCACTTACCAGCCCCAGTGGTGGAATCGGCCGCCTCCCGGTCCCCGATCACTGGAATCTCTGTGGGTTCGTAGACCCACTTCCCCTCTCGAGTTCATGGAGAAATCATGCT
Organism: Streptomyces sp. NBC_01314; assembly: GCF_041435215.1. NCBI lineage: Bacteria > Bacillati > Actinomycetota > Actinomycetes > Kitasatosporales > Streptomycetaceae > Streptomyces > Streptomyces sp. NBC_01314. Next base: position 1,988,817 of record NZ_CP108394.1, read on the forward strand.
CAACTTCGGCAGTCTCGACGAGACCACCTCCTTCCGCGACCAGCAGAAGGAGAAGGCCGACCCGGTCACCATCATCAACACGTTTGTCGCTCCGGAAGGCAAGGAGGACGAGGTGGTGGCCGCCTGGACGGACGACGCGGAGTACATGAAGAAGTCGGGGAGCCTTCTCTCGGTGCAGCTGTACCGGGGCATCGGCGGCAGTCGGCTGTTCACCAACGTCGCGGTCTGGAAATCCACCGAGCACCTCCGCGCAGCGCTCGGCACGCCGGAGTTCGCCTCGCACCTGGAGCGCTACCCTGCCGGCACCGTCGCCTACCCGCACCTGTACCAGAAGGTCGCTGTCGAGGGCGTCTGCGAAGGGGAATGATGACCGTCCGTTGCTGGTCCGACGGTCGGGACCGGTCGACGGAGACGGCGGTACCTGGAGCTGTTCCCCAGGTACCGCCGCCCGAGGGCCGACAGGGCAGCCATAACGCGTTCAGGGACAGCGGGAGCATCACCGCGACGTCGTCGGCGCACCCTCTGCGGCGGCGCGCCCGTCCGGCAGTGCGCCCGTCCGCCAGTGCGGCGACTTCCGCGGCGAGACGGCTGTCGGCCGCGAGAAGCTCCGCACGCAGCTCTTCGGCCGACCGCAGCTCTTCGGCCGACCGCCGGGCACCCTCCCCGATCTCGTGCGCACGCTGGTTCGCCACTCGCGTACATGGGCGTCGCGACATCTGTACGCGCCCAGGTCAGCAGGTCGACGAGCGCGTCGGCGTCGCGGGCCACGCGGGCGACGACGCGGGCCCGGCTCCAACCCGGCAGGTACGAGGACCTGGTGAATCCCGGGTCGGTCAGTCAGTACACGGAGGTCTCGAAGGCGGCCGTGCCCTTGGCTGCCCACTCCGGCATCGCGGCCGGGCGTGCGCTCACCGTGTCTCGCGGTGGCAGGTGTTGCGGCACTCGCCGATCCCCTCGATCCGGGTGACGAGGGCCGAACCGTCCTGGAGATAGCGGGAGGGCTTGCGCGCGTGGCCTACTCCGCCCGGAGTTCCGGTGGCGATCACGTCGCCGGGCACGAGCGTGATGATCTCGGACAGGTACGCGACCAGCGTGGCCGGATCGAAGACAAGGTCACCGGTGTCGGCCTTCTGGACGGTGTCGCCATCGACTTCACAGGTCAGGCTCAGGCCCGGGGCAGCCACCGCGGGGTCGTCGGCGGTCACCAGCCACGGCCCGATGGGGGTGGTGGCCTCGAAGGTCTTGCCCTGGTCCCACTGAGTGGTGCGGTACTGCCAGTCCCGGGCGGTGACGTCGTTCAGCACGGTGTACCCGGCGATCGCCGCCCGTGCCCGCTCCGGGTCGGCGTGCCGGACCTCGGCCCCGATGACCACGCCGAGTTCGGCCTCCCAGTCCATCTGCGCGGACGCGGCGGGCAGGATCACGTCGTCGTACGCACCGACCAGCGCCCGCGCGTACTTGTTGAACAGCGTGGGATGTGAGGGGAGTTCGCGGCCCATCTCCAGGATGTGGGTGCGGTAGTTGAGGCCGACGCACACGACCTTCTCCGGCGCGACGACCACCGGCGCGTAGTCCAGGGCACCCTCGTACGTCTCGCCGTCGGCGTTCGCGGCGCGCGCCGCCCAGTCGCCGTGGCGCAGGAAGGCCACCAGGTCGGTCTCTCCGAGGTCCACCGCCTTGTCCTCGTCGACACGGACGGCGCGGGTGGTGCCGTTGACCCGGATGGTGGCGAGCTTCACTTGTGTTCTCCTCGGGAGGTACGGGCGAGTCCCAGGGCCTCGTAGACGGGCTCGTCGCTGAAACGGAAAAGGTCGACCTGGGTGCGGGCGGACAGCGAGACCTCGCACCAGGACGGGACGACGAACAGGTCGCCCGTGGCGATCTCGAAGACCTTGTCGCCGACATGGGCGACCGCCTCGCCCTCGAACACCTGCCAGACCGCGGAGCCGACCGTGCGCACCGGGGCGGTCTGGGTACCGGCCCGCAGTCGGCGCATCTCGGTGCGCATCGTGACCAGGGCGTCCCTGCCGGTGGTGGGGTTGGAGAAGCGCACTCCGGCGTGTCCGGGTTCGAGCACGCCGGGTACGCCTTCGTCCTCCAGCTCCAGCTGGGCAGTCAGGGCGGCGTCCGTGTGTTCCCAGCGGTAGGCGCCCAGCGGGGAGTTGGGCTGGTCGGGCTGACTGATCGGGCGCAGCCCGGGCCGGCCCCACAGTCGCTCGCCGCGCGAGTGCTCGGGGGTTTCGCGGGTGGAGAGTTCGTCGGGGCCGAACTCGAAGAAACCCGCGTCGAGTTTGGAGACGAGCGGGATGTCGAGGCCGTCGAGCCAGGCCATCGGCTTGTCGGTGACGTTCTGGTGCTCGTGGAAGGCCCAGCTGGGCGTCAGCAGCAGGTCACCCCGCCGCATCGCCACCGCGTCCCCGTCGACGTTGGTCCACACGCCCTCACCTTCGACGACGAACCGGAAGGCGCCCTGGCTGTGCCGGTGCGAAGGGGCGACCTCACGCGGCCCCAGGTACTGGATCGCGGTCCACAGGGTCGGAGTGGCGAAAGGAAGGCCCGGAAGGCCGGGGTTGGACAGGGCCATGGCGCGGCGCTCGCCGCCACGCCCCACCGGCACGAGCTCTCCGGAGCGCTGCGCGATGGGCAGCAGCTCCGCCCATCGCCACAGGTGCGGGACCGCGGCGGGCTGCGGCGACATCGGCATGAGGCCGTCCACCTGCGTCCACAGCGGGATCAGACCCGCGTCCTCGAAGTCGGCGTACAGCTCGTCGAGCAGCTTGTGCTCGGACTGTTCGCTGTTGGTATCGGTCACGGAAACCTCCACGTCGTGTGTTCGGCGACCGCCGGAAGAAGCGCGCGTCGTTCCGCGCTGATCCTGACGCTACGCCGCCATTTCCCCTCAGCGGAATCAATGAGGCTTAGAATTCTTCTATGGAGAATTCAGTGGGCCCCTCGCCCAGTACCTCGCCCAGCCCATCGCCCAGCCCATCGCCCAGCCCTTCGTATCCGGTGAGCGCTGCGGGCAACGCCCTGCGCGTGGTCAGGCTGCTGCACGAGCTCGACGAGCTGCGGGTGATGGACGTCGCGGACCGGCTGGGCGTCGCACGGTCGACCGCGCACCGGATCCTGGCGATGCTCGTCTTCGAGGGATTCGCGGTGCAGGACCGCCACAAGGTGTACCGGCCGGGGCCCGCTCTGCAGGCGATCAGGGGAAGCCGGACGGCCCTTCCCCCGGACCTGATCACCATCGCCCACCCTCACCTGCAACGGCTGACGGACGCCGTCCGTGAGACGACCCATCTGATGGTGCTCGATGGCAACGGAGCCCGCTTCCTGGACGGCGTGGAGGGCCCCCAGGCGCTGCGGGTCAGCTACCGCACCGGCACACTCCTGCCCGCCCACGTGACCTCGGGCGGCAAGGCCATGCTCGCCGCGCTGCCGGCGGACCGGCTCCGAGCCCTCTATCCCAACGGGCTCCCCGGGGAGCGGGCCGACGCTTCTGACGACGTGGAGCGCCTGTTCAACGAGCTGGTGGCGGTGCGAAGGGACGGCTACGCGATCAACCTCCAGGAGAGCGAGCGCGGAGTGCACGCCGTCGGTGCGTGTGTGCGCGATCGCACGGGAACCGCCGTGGCCGCCGTGGCGGTCGCGGCTCCGTCGGTCCGGTGCACCCGTGCGAGCCTGACAGCCTTGTCCCGACCCTTGCTGGCAGCCGTGCAGGACATCGGTCAGGGTCTGTGAACGGCGGTGGCGGGCGGCACCGTCATCCCGAGAGAAAAGCGGGACCGCACAGGCTGTTGGGCGATCACAGCCCCAGAATCCGCTCGGCATTGCCATGCGCGATGCGCGCGAGGTCGGCCGGCGCGTACGGGGCGGAACGCAGGAACCTCACCGCCTCGGCGCTGGACTCGAACGGGTAATCGATGGAGAACAGCACCCGGTCGACGCCTACGGCATGGACAGCTCCCAGCAGCGCGGCATGCGACATGACTCCGCTGGTGGTGACGTACACGTTGTTCCGCAGGTAGTACGAAGGCAGGTGCTGCATCCTCTGCTCAACAGGCACTTGGGAGCAGCGGCTGTCGAGCCGGGCGGTCTGGAACGGCAGCAGCTCACCCATGTGCCCCAACGTCACGGACGCACCCGGGAACTCGTCGAACACGCCGCCGTAGATCAGGCGGAGCGCATGGGCGCCCACCGTCGCGGTCCAGCCCCAGGACGGCCCGACCAGCGCGGGATATCCGTCGAAGACATGCCAGTTGTCGGCCGGAACAATGGCCGGATGCAGGTACAGCGTCACGCCGAGGCGCTCCAGTTCGGCCCATACCGGCCTGAACCGCGGCTCGTCCAGGTAGTGCCCCCGCACATGGTCGTTGTACAGCACGCCCTTGAACCCGAGCTCCGTGACCGCCCGACGCAGCTCCATGACCGCGGCCTTGGGGTCCTGTAACGGAAGGGTGGCAAAGCCCGCGAAGCGGGTCGGATGTACGGCGATCGCCTTGGCCAGATAGTCGTTGATCCGCTTTGCGGCCGCCACGGCCTCCGCGGGATCCTCTATCACTTCCACGCCCGGCGTGGAATACGAGAGGACCTGGACATCGACGCCGTTGGCGTCCATGTCCGCCAGCCGCAGCTCGGCCAGATCGTCCAGGCGACGGAACCAGTCCTGCTTCATCGCCTCCGGCACGGGCATGCGCTGACGGATCGCATCCTCCTGCCGGATGGTTCCAGGAACGGAGAACGCTTCTTCCACGGCTACGATGCGCATCTTTTTCTCCGAAGTGTCGCGACGGGTCTTCGAGTTGCTGTCTGCGTGTGGTGTCGGCGGACCTGGCGTCGGCTGCTTGTGACCGGTTCCACGAGCGCCGCGGTCCTTCGTGGAGACACCGCGGCCGGGCACGGCCTCGGCGGCCGGTGCGGGCGACCCGGCGACCAGACCGCCGACCACGGCGGCTCCTCCGGCGGCGGCGGTCGCGGCGATGAAGCTGCGCCGGGTGGCCCGGGTCGGGGACTAGGCGGGTGGAGCCACGGCTTGGAAGGGACGGTCGTTGGACATGTTCACTCTTCCTCGGTGGTGGCGCGGGTGATCGCCGGGTCCTGCCAGTGGCTGTCGCACTCCGCGAAGTGCGCGTTGTTCCCCAGCCGTCAAATCCCTGCCGAGCCGCGGCCGTCGGCGCGTGCCGGGCGGTCGGGGCATCGGTTGTCGTGGTCGGCTCGCAGAGTGGGTGAGCTGTGTCCGGCGACCGGGTCCGAGGTGGGCGCCGCCCTCTCGGACCCGGTGCCGTCAGTCGGCGACCGGTCTGGTGACGGGGATGGATGCCGGACCGGACCGTGCGCTTCTGACCGCCGGTTGGTCAGGCGGTCTTCCTGTCGCCCTCGGCCAGGATCCTGTCGCGTACGCCGGCGAGGGCTCCCGCCATCGCGCCCGCGGGCCTGCCGAAGGTGGTGGCCGAGAACTGGGCAGGGCCGGTCTTGGCGGTGAAGGAGTGCGGGTAGGCGAACTCCCGGAGTCCTTCCTCGCCCTGCTTGCGCCCGTAACCGCTGTCGCCGCGACCGCCGAAGGGCACCGCGGGGTTGATGGAGAACACCAGGGCGTCGTTGATGCTGGTCATTCCGACGCGGAGTTGACGGGCGATGGCTTCGCCGCGGTCGCGGCTGAAGACGGCACTACCCAGTCCGTAGCGGCTGGCGTTGATGTGAGCGATGGCCTCCTCGGTGTCGGCCACCTTGACGACGGCCAGGGTCGGACCGAACGTCTCTTCCGTCACCGCGAGAGAGTCCGGGGCCACGCCGACGAGGACGGTGGGGGAGACATAGCGGTCACCCACTGCGTCGAGGCCGCCGACGGTGGCTGTCGCGCCGCGCTCGAGCGCGTCCTCGATGTGCTCCCGGATGATAGGGATCTGGGTGGGCAGGGGAACCGGCCCGATCTCCGCGTCCTCGCCGCTGCCGACGCGGATTTGCTTGGCAAGCTCGCTGATCTTCTCGACGAACTCGTCGTGAACCGACTCGACGACGTACGCCACTTCGAGACTGATGCAGCCGTGTCCGGTGTTCTGCATGGAGCCCCAGACGACATGGCGGGCGGCTTCGTCCAGGTCGGCGTCCTCGGCCACGACGACGCCGTCCTTTCCTCCCAGTTCCAGCAGAACGGGGGTCAGGGACTGCGCGCACTGGGCGGCCACGGTCTTGCCCGTGTTGACACTGCCGGTGAAGGCCAGCTTGTTCAGGCCGGCCTCGATGAGCGCCCCGCCCGTGGCCCCGAACCCGTTCAGGTTCTGCAGGACGGACGGAAGGTCCGGAACGGCCCGCTGCCAGGTCTGGACGAGCCACTGTCCGATGCCGGGCGTGATCTGGCTGGGCTTGAGGATGGCGGCGTTGCCTGCCGCGATCGCCTCGATCAGGATGGCCCCAGGCGTCAGCAGGGGGAAGTTCCACGGGCCGATGACACCTACGACGCCGTAGGGCTGGTATTCGACCCACGCCCGCTGGTTGGGCACGGTGTGGCTGCCGGGGACCTCACGGCGTCCCAGCACGCGCTCGGCGTTCTCGATGGCGTACTGCACGTGCTCCAGAATCCCGAGCACCTCCAAGCGGGCCTCGTCGAGAGGCTTGCCGTTCTCGGCGTGAATGAGTGCGGTGCCCTCCTCACCACTCACGGCCATCTCCCGCCGCCACGCGCGCAGCCGCTCCGCACGGCCCTCGAATCCGAGGTCCCACCAGGCCGCGGCGACCGAGCGGGCGGCAGCGACGGCCGCGGCCGCCTCCTCCTTCCCCGCCACGGGGTACCGCGCGAACTCGGCTCCGGTGGCCTGATCGACGGTGACCACCTCACTGCCGTCCTGTCCGATGACTCCGTCACGCGTGATCGCTGAAGGGTTGTTACTCACGGGTTTCTCCCAATTTCTTACGACCGCCGGCATCCGAACAGCACCCCGAAGGTGCCGACGGGCGGCGGACGCGGTGTTCGGCGCGGTGAAGAGGCGCTGTGCGACAGCGGGTGCGCGCCGACGTGAATGAACTTCGGCGACGGCCCAAGGGCCGACGCAAGTACTAGATTATCAAGCGCTAGGCTAGTGTCAAGCGTTTGATAGCTAACAAGAAGCTTGTAGCCAGGTCAGCTAGGTCGAGGGCGGCACGCACGACGCTGTCCGCATCGAGCCCGTGATGGCGGTAGACGTCCTCAAGCGATCCGGGCCCGGCGGCGATGTCGGGTACGACCCGGTCCAGCGCCCCCCACCGCGCCCTCGTCCAGCTCGGCATCGCCGACCAACGAGAACTGCCGCCCGGAACCCACGTCGCCGACGGTGGCGTTGACGTAGCGCCGCGAGAGCGCCCCCGGATCGGGGCGGGAGCGCCTCTATGCCGACGGACCCGGTCGAGTAGTCGACGGGGTCCGGATCCTCGGACCGGCTCGGACAGCTCTGATGGATGATCGCCGAGGACAGCCGGAGCACCCTGTCTTCCACCTCACGCGGAGCGCCGAAGTGGTCCTGGGTGTCGGGCGGTGTGGTTGCTGGGCCACTCATGACTGACCAACTCTCGCGGTCGGCTGCAGAGGAGGAGATGCGGGCTTCCCACCCGAGCCGGCTCCCGCCCCGACGCGAGTAACGAGGTCGGCTCCGGCTCGCCGAAACCGACTCCGGCGGGACGGCCCCTGCAGTCGCCCGACCGCTCGGATCACCGACGATTGCGGAGTCATCGAGGGCAGGAGCTCGCCCGTCGAGCCAACAGCGCCCCGTCGATCCAGCGCCGCTCACATGCCCGCGCGACCATTCAGGTTCAGCAGACAGGTGAGCCGCCGGGCCGATGACTGCTTTGCGAGCCGACCAACAGCACAGGAGGCTCAGGAGCTGTTGCCGGCCCGCTGCGCCCTGAGCGCTGTGGCCCCGCCCACTTCCTCACTCTTGAATGAGAGCCAAGTTAGTTATGGAATGTCAACCAGTCAACACCAGGGACATAAAAGAGGAATGAACTGCGGCTCATCTTGACTCAACGCCAAGAGAGCCAGAGAGGTGGCCGAACAGCAGGAAACCCGCCATCCGCCCGCCGGTCATGGCTGCTGCCTAGGCTCGCTGATCCGTGTAGCGAATCGCGGGGGTGGGCCGGAAGCCCCCCGCCATCACACCGGCCTCCGCGGCGAGCAGCGCGTCCAGCGCTGAGTCCTGCTCCTCCAGACCGGGGACACAGACGGTCTCACCGAGACGCAGACCGGCCAGGCTCGCCGAGGCGACGTCCTCAGGCAGCATGGCCCGGGGGTTGCCGCGCGCGACACCGCCGTTCCACTCCGTTGCCACGATGCTGGGGCACACCACCTGGACACGGACCGGGGTGTCGGCGAGTTCACCCGCGAGTGTGCGCGTGAATCCGACGGTGGCGGTCTTCGCGGCGACGTAGAGGGTGCGCCGGGGTGCTTGCGGGCGCGCGCCGTCCCCACCGACGGCGAGGGTACGGCCCGCGCTGAAGGCGAGAAGCGAGGCGACAGTGACGATGCTGCCCTCCCCCGCCGCGAGCATTCCGGGAAGCGCGGCGCGGACCAGCAGGATGGGCGCGACGGCGTTGAGGGTGAGCAGGCTTTCGATGTCGGCCGGGTCGACGTCGGTGAGCGGGGCGTAGCCGCCGGCACCGGCGTTGCTGATCAGCATGCGCACGTCGCCGACGGCCAGGCGGGTGGTGACGGCGGCGATGCCTTCGTGGGTGGCGAGGTCGGCGGGCAGCACCTCGACGGCCGCTCCACGGGCGCGGAGTTCCTCGGCGAGGTCGGCGAGGCGGTCGGCACGTCGCGCGACCAGGACGAGGTCGTGGTCGTCCGCCAGGAGACGGGCGTAGGCGGCGCCGATGCCGGAGGAGGCGCCAGTGATCAGAGCATTGGTACGAGTCATGGGAGACAGTGTTCTTCAAGCGCTGGGCCACTGTCAAACGCTTGATAGTGATGAAGTGTCGTATCCTTCTCCCGTGATACGAAACAACGAGGAGCCCGTCGGGCTCGGCGCGCTCGACCGGGTGACGTGGGCGCTACGCCGCGCGGAGCTGGCAGTGCTGACACTCAAGGAACAGCGGCTGCGCCCGCTGGGCCTGGCGCCGGCGCACTACACGCTCCTGATGTCGGTCCATGTCGAGCCGGGACTGACCGGCGCCGAGCTGGCCCGCCGCCTCAACGTCACCCCCCAGGCCGTCGCCTCACTGGTGGCGCGGCTGGAGAGCCGGGGACATCTGGAGAGACGCGAGCACCCGCGCCACCGGCACGTGCAGGAGCTGCACCTCACCGACGCCGGGCGGGAGTCGCTGAGCGCGGCCGACAAGGTGATCGCCGACATCGAGCTGCAGATCACCGATGATCTCGGTCCGAAGGAGACCACGCAGTTGCGGGCGCTGCTCAACCGGGTGGCCGCGACGATACGCGAGGACGGACCCCGCGGTCCCGTCGACTGACGGTGGCCGAGCAGAAAGTGCCCACCTATTCAGCTGCTTGATTGATATCAGCTATTTTATACAGGCCCAGGTGTCGTATTCTCGCGGCGTGACACACGACGACGGGCGGCCGATCGCCGCCAACGCACAGGACCGAGTGACCTGGGCTCTGCGGCGGGCGGACTGGGCAGTTCAGGCCCGGAAGGATCAGCGGCTACGACCAGTGGGTATCGCGGCCGCGCAGTACACCCTGCTGATCTCCGTCCACAGCGATCCCGGCCTGACCGGTGCGGAACTGGCCCGCCGTCTGAACGTCACCCCGCAAGCAGTGGCCTCCCAGGTCGCCCGCCTGGAGGAGCGGGGCCAACTGGAACGCCGACCGCACCCGCGCCACCGCCATGTGCAGGAGCTGCACCTCACCGATGCGGGCCGTGACTCCCTGCGCGATGCCGAGGCCGTGATCGTGGGCATCGAACAGCAGATCGCCGAGAAGCTGGGCCCCAGGAAAACCGCACAGCTGAGGACCCTGCTCGACGAGGTGGCCGAGGTGGTCCGGGATGCATGAGCCGGTGGGCCCGCCGGCCATCGATCGGCGTCACCGCGGGGTCACACTGTTCGCCTGATGCGTCGTCGTGCTCCTGGTCGGTGCGGCCGTCCTGCTCCGGCGACGCGACGCGTGACAGCGGCTGCGGCGGGCACACCGCCCACCCTCTCGTACGCCTTCGATCGCCAGGACGGGCGGCCACATCCGCCCGAACCAGCGACCCGTACCAAGGAACAAGGAACGGTGAAGCCGTGATCGGACCCGCGTCGCTGCGACGGGTGACCGGCGCTCACCCGCGCCTGCTGGATGCCGCCCTCGCCACCCTCGTGGGCTGTATCGGCCTGCTGCCTCTGCTGCTCGGACGGTGGCCCGACGGTGTACGGCCCTCGGGCGCCGACGCTGTCGCTGCGGCGGCCGCGTTCCTGCTTCTGCTGGCCCGCCGCCGTGCACCGCTGCCCGTCCTGGCGCTGGCGGTTCTCGGGGAGGTGGCCTTCACCCTCCTCGCGTCATATCCGTCGCGGGTGCTGAAGATCGCCGCGTTGCTGGCGGTCTACACCGTGGCCCGAACGGTCCGTCGGCGGATCGCCTTGCTCGCCGTCTCGGGCACGGCCCTCGTCCTGTACGCCGTCATCACCTGGGCGACGGATTCGGCCTCCGGCCCGGAGGCCGGCGCCGTGTTCGCCTGGACCGGGATGTTCGCCGCCGTCGGGGGCACCGTGCGCACCTGGCACGACTACGTCGCCGCGATGGAGGAGCGAGCGCTTCGGGCGGAGGAGAGCAAGGAAGAAGAGGCCCGCCGCCGGGTGGCCGAGGAGCGGCTGCGCATCGCGAGGGAACTCCACGACGTGATCGCCCACCACATCGCCCTGATCACCATTCAGGCAGGGGTCGCCGGTCGCTTCCTTCGGGGCCGACCGGATCAGGCCGAGGTGGCGCTCGGTCACATCCGTGACGCCGGCCGCACGGTCCTGGACGAACTGGGCCCGCTGCTGCACGTACTACGCCAGTCCGGCGACGAGACGGGCGCGACGCATCCGACCGAACCCATGCCCGGCCTGTCCCGCCTCGGAGGGCTCCTCGAATCGCTCACTGCCGCCGGGCTGGGCATCCGCCACCGCCAGGCCGGCCACCCGCGCCCCCTGCCGACCGCCATCGACCTGACTGCCTACCGCATCATCCAGGAGGGGCTGACCAACGCACACAAGCACGGCGCGACCGCCGAGGTGGACCTGCTCGTCGACTACGGGCCCGACGAACTGTGCATCCGGATCACCAACCCCCTGCACTCCGGCCCGTACCCGGCGGCGGCCGCGACGGGCACCGGACACGGGCTGACGGGCATGCGTGAGCGCGCCCACGCGGTCGGCGGCAGCCTCCATGTCGGAGCAGACGCCCACGGTGGTTTTCGCCTCACTGTGCGTCTACCGCTGCCCACAGCCGGACCACCGACCGACACACGGCCGTCGGACCGGTCCGGCACGGCCCCGCGCGTGACCGCCGCCGAGGGGAGGCAGGGATGACCGTCCGCGTTCTGCTCGCCGACGACCAGGCCCTCGTCCGCACCAGCTTCCGCCTGCTCATCGAGTCGGAGCCGGACCTGGAGGTCGTCGGAGAGGCCGCGACGGGCGCAGAAGCGGTCGAACTGGCCCGCAGCACCCGTGCCGATGTCGTGCTGATGGACATCCGAATGCCCGACATGGACGGCGTCGCCGCCACGCGCGCCATCTCGGCGGACGAAGACCTCGCGGGTGTACGGGTGCTGATCCTGACGACCTTCGAAGCCGACGAGTATGTCTTCCAGGCGTTGCGTGCCGGGGCCAGCGGGTTCCTCGGAAAGGGCGTGGAGCTCTCCTACCTCCTCGACGCCATCCGGCTGGTCGCTCACGGAGAGGCGCTGCTGTCACCCATGGCGACCAAGGCACTCATCGCCCGCTACCTGGCCACACCCGACAGGACGAGCGCTCCGGCCCCGGAACTGAAGAGCCTGACCGAACGCGAGCGGCAGGTGCTCGTCCTCGTGGCCGCCGGCCTCTCCAACAACGCCATCGCCGAGCAGCTTCACGTCTCGCCCTGGACCGCCAAGACCCACCTGAACCGCATCATGACCAAGCTCGGCGCCCGCGACCGCGCCCAACTCGTCGTGATCGCCTACCGGACCGGTCACGCCCACCCCGGCGCATGACCGACCGCGCACCACGCGGTGCGCCGGGTGCCCTTCGGCTGCCGGACGGCGTCTGTGCGGGGGTTACGGCGCCGTCGCCAGACCGGGCAGAGGCTGCGCGGGACCATGGATGGGGCCGGCACCGTGCGACAGGGGCCTGCCCGCGCCTCGGTTGGATTGGGCGATGATCTCCGACGTGATGGAGATCGCTGTCTCCTCGGGAGTACGGGCGCCGATGTCCAGGCCGATCGGTGAGTGCAGGCGGGCCAATTGGTACGGGGGGACGCCGGCCTCCCGCAGCAGGTCGATACGGCGCTCATGTGTGCGTCGGGAGCCCATGGCGCCGACGTAACCGACGGGGAGGGTTAGCGCCAGGCGCAGCAGCGGGATGTCGAACTTGGTGTCGTGGGTGAGGACGCAGATGGCGGTGCGGGGGTCGACCTGGGTGGCTTCGAGGTAGCGGTGGGGCCAGTCGGTGACGACTTCGTCGGCGTGCGGGAAGCGGGCGGTGGTCGCGAAGACCGGGCGGGCGTCGCAGACGGTGACCCGGTAGCCGAGGAAGCTCCCGGCCTGGCTGAGGGCGGCGGCGAAGTCGACGGCGCCGAAGATCAGCATGCGGGGGCGGGGCGCGTGGGCGTGGACGAGGACGGTGAGCTTGCGCGTACAGGTGCCGTCCTCGGAGCTCTCTGCTTCTCCCCCACCGCCGCCGACCTCGGTCAAGGCGGTGCGGCCCGCCCGCAGGAACGCCCGCGCCTGTGCCACGACCGCCCGGTCCTCGCTCTCGTCGCCGAGAGTGCCGTCGTGGGCGCCTTCGTCGGGGACGTGGAGCATACGGCCCATGAGTTCACCGGGACCGTCGACGACGTGGGCGACGGCCGACGGGCGTCCCGCGGTCACGGCGTCGAGGGCGGCGGTGAGGGCGGGCACGGTGGCGGGCTCCACGCGCTGTACCAGGATGTCGATCTCTCCGCCGCAGGTCAGGCCGGCAGTGAAGGCGTCCGAGTCGGAGTAGCCGAAGGTAACTCGTGCGGGTGCAGCGCGTTCGGCCAGTATCTGGCGGCCCAGTTCGTACACCGCTGCCTCGACGCATCCGCCGGAGACACCGCCGACCGCGTTGCCGTCGGCGTCCACGGCCAGTGAGGTGCCCGGTGGCAGGGGGGCGCTGCCTCTGACGTCGATGACGGTGGCGAGGGCGAAGGGCCGGGCCTCACGGCACCACTCGTACAGCGTGTCCGCGATGTTCAGCATGGGGGCTTTTCTGTGAGGTGGGGGATTGGCGGGCCGTCGCCGGGCTCTAGGGGAGGTAACCGCGGCGACGGCCCTGATGCCCGGCGGCGTGGCGTCATTCCGCCGGACGATCCAGGTGGCCGGGTGGCCGGGTGGGCACACCGGCCACCCGGTGCTCAGAGCAGGGCTTCGGCGGTGATGGGCAGTTCGCGGATGCGGCGGCCGGTGGCGTTGAAGACCGCGTTGGCGATGGCGGGTGCCACTCCGACGATGACGACCTCGCCGAGTCCCTTGACGCCGATGGGGTCGGCTTCGTAGTCCTCGCCCTCGATGAAGATCGCCTTCAGGTCGGGCATGTCGGCGTGGGTCGGCACGAGGTAGTCGGCGAGGTTGGCGTTGACGATCCGGCCGTCGCGGTGGTCGGTGACGGTCTGTTCGAGGAGGGCCTGGCCGATGCCGCCGGTCATGGCTCCGATGGCCTGGCTGTCGGCGAGTCTCGGGTTGATGATCCGGGCGGCGTCGTACACGCCGACCATGCGCCGGACCCGGACCATGCCGAGGCGGGCGTCGACGGCCACTTCGGCGAAGATCGCGGCGTAGGCGTAAAGGGAGAACTTCTCCGTTTCCGGCGCCCCGGCGTACGAGCCCATCGCTTCGAGGTGGGTGCGGTTGTTGCGGGCCAGGAGGCGCTGGTAGGTCTCCCCGCGTGTGGGCTTGTCCTTCACGTACAGCCGGCCGCCCCGTACGACGATGTCCGCGGCGTCGGCGCCGTACAGCGGTGATTCCTCGTCCTTGACCGCGAGCGTGATCGCCTGCTCGCGCAGTTTGTCGCAGCCGTCCTGGACGGCGGAGCCGACACTGGCCATGGTCTGCGAGCCGGCGTGGACGGGGGCCGGGGGCATGAGGGAGTCACCGAGGCGGAAGGTCACCTGGCGCATGGTCAGGCCGAGGGCGTCGGCGGCGACCTGGCTCATGGAGGTGGCCGTGCCGGGGCCCATGTCGCTGGTCGCGGACTGCACCAGGGCGGTGCCGTCGGCGTCGAGCCGGACCGAGGCCTGGGCCGCGCTGCGCTGGGTGTCGTAGACACCGGCGGCCATGCCCATGCCGATGAGCCAGTCGCCGTCACGCGTCGAGCGGGGCTTGGGGTTGCGCCGGTGCCAGCCGAACTCGCGGGCGCCGGCGCGGTAGCACTCGCGCAGGCGGCGGCTGGAGAACGGCAGACTGGTGGACTCGTCGGCGGCGGGTTCGTTGCGCAGCCGCAGCTCGATCGGGTCCAGGCCCAGTTCGTGGGCGAGCTCGTCCATCGCCGACTCGACGGGGAAGACGCCGCTGGCGTACCCGGGGCCGCGCATGAACCACGGGGTGCCCACGTCCAGCGGGACGTGACGGTAGGCCTGACGGACGTTGGGCGTGCTGTAGAGCATCCGGCCGGGTTCCATGACGTGTTCGCTGTGCCGTTCGTAGCGGGAGCTCTCGGTGCGGATGTCGTGCGCCGACGCGGTCAGGCGGCCCCGCCGGTTGCCGCCGAGGCTCAGTTCGTACTCGTATGCGGGCCGGAATCCCACACCGAAGTACGACTGCCTGCGCGTGAGAACGAGTTTCACGGGGCGTTTCACTTCGCGCGCGGCCATGGCCGCGATGACGGACTGCACGTAGGTACGGGCGGCGTTGCCGAAGGCCCCGCCGACGAACGGCGAGATGACGCGGACGTTGCCCGGCGCGATGCCGAACTCACCGGACAGGGTGCGCACGGCACCTGCCACACTCTGGGACTTCTCCCAGACGGTCAGCCGGTCACCCTCCCAGCGTGCGACGGTGGCGTGCGGCTCCATCGGGTTGTGGTGGTTGCGGGCCATCCGGTACGTCAGGTCCAGCCGGACAGGGGCGGATTCCAAGGCACTGTCGGCGTCGCCGCGCGCATAGGTCTCCGGGTCGTCGGCGGGTTCGGCGGCACTGATGTCGGTCGAGACGGACTCGGCGTCGTAGGAGACCTCCACCAGGCTCGCGGCGTGCTGTGCGACCTCCAGCGTGGTCGCCACCACGACCGCGACGGGCTGACCGAAGAACCGGATGCTGTCGTCCTGGAAGGGACGCAGCCGCCGGCCCGGCGGGAATCCCCCCTGGACGGGCGGCAGCTTGGGCGCGTTGAGGTGACTGATCACCTTCAGGACGCCGGATTCGGCTTCGGCGGCGCGGGCATCGATGCCGGTGACACGGCCCCGGCCGGCACTGCTCTCGACGAGAACCGCGTGCACGACCCCGTCGGGGCTGTTGTCGGCGGCGTACTTCGCTTTCCCGGTCACCCTCAGCCGTGCGTCGACCCGGGGCGCGGCCGCACCGACCGCTGCCTGTGGCTGGCTCATTCGGTGCCTCCTACGGTACGCAGCTGGCGTTCGACCGTGCGTTTGAGCAGCTCGGCCTTGAAGCCGTTGTGGGTGAGGGGGCGTGCCCCGTCGGCCGCGTGCCCGGCGGCCTCGGACCACAGCCGGTCGGAGGGGCGTTCGCCGATGAGGGCCTGCTCGACGGCGGGGAGTTTCCAGGGCACGGTGCCCACTCCGCCGGCGGCGACCCCAGCCTCGCGGATGACGCCGCCACGGATGTGCAGCGCGACCGCGGCCGAGGTGAGCGCGAACTCGTAGGACTGCCGGTCGCGCACTTTCAGGTAGCCGGACTTCAGTGGGCGCGGGTGGGCCGGGATCACCACGGCGGTGATCAACTCCCCGCGTTCGAGGGCCTGTTCGCGGTTCGGGGTGCTGCCCGGCTGGAGGAGGAAGTCGGCGAAGGACACGGTGCGCTCGCCGTCCGGGCCCAGCAGCTGGACGGTGGCCTCCAGAGCGGCGAGGGCGACCGCGAGATCGGAGGGGTGCGTGGCCACGCACTGGTCGGAGGTGCCGAGGACCGCGTGGCTGCGGTTGAATCCGTCCCGCGCCGCGCAACCCGAGCCCGGCTCACGCTTGTTGCAGGCGGCACTCACGTCACGGAAGTACGTGCACCGGGTGCGCTGCATGATGTTGCCGCCGATGGTGGCCATGTTGCGCAGTTGGGCCGACGCACTCAGCTCCAGTGCCTGTGAGACGACCGGGTAGGCGGCGCGCACCGCGGTGTGGGCGGCGGCCTCGGCCATGCTGACCAGAGCGCCGATGCGCAGGCCCCCGCTCCTGGTGACGGTGATCCCGCGCAGCGGCAGCGCGCTGATGTCGACCAGCGTCCCGGGGCGTTCGACGGTCTCCCGCATCAGGTCGACGAGCGTGGTGCCGCCGGCGATGTAGCGCCCGCCGCGCCGACCGGCGTCGAGGGCCTCAGGCGTGTTCATGGCCTTGGTGTAGGCGAAGGGGTGCATGGGGTTCCGCCCTCACTTCCGGCCGGCGGCCTGCTCGACCGCCCGCTCGATCTTCACGTAGCAGCCGCAGCGGCAGAGGTTGCCGCTCATCCACTCCCGGATCTCCTCGTGCGAGCCGGTGTGGCCCTCCTTGATACAGCCGACGCCGGACATGATCTGCCCCGGCGTGCAGAACCCGCACTGGAAGGCGTCCTGGTCGACGAACGCCTGCTGCAGCGGGTGGAGCCGGTCGCCGTCGGCCAGGCCCTCGATCGTGGTGACCTCGGCCCCCTCCAACCGCACGGCCAGCGTCAGACAGGAGTTGACCCGCCGTCCGTCGACCAGGACCGTACAGGCGCCGCAGGCACCGGCGTTGCAGCCCTTCTTCGAACCGGTCAGGTCGAGATGCTCACGGAGCAGGTCCAGCAGCGAGGTGCGGTTGTCGACCGTGACAGTGCGCCGGACACCGTTGACCGTCAGGGAAACGCGACTGCCGGGCGGCGCCTCGGCAGCCCCCGCCTCCTCGGCAGCGACCCCTTCCTCGGCGGCGAGCGCGGGCGGCCCCGCGACCGGGCCGCCGACCATGGCGGCTCCTCCTAGAGCGGTCGTCGTGGCGATGAAGGTACGCCTGGTGGGCGGCGTCGGGGACTCGCCGGGGACAGTCACAACTGGGAAGGGACCTTCGATGGACATGTCCACTCCTCATGGGTGGCGCGGGTGGTTGTCAGAGGCGTACCGACGGCCCTGCCGCTCTGCCTGGGTGCGCCGCGCCCGTTGCCACGGCAGGCAGCTGCTCACAGCGCCGCCAAGGCAAAAAGGGTGGCTGCGCCAGAGGACGTGACGGATTCGGCTCCCAGGGATACGTCGAGCACGTCGCACTTGGCCCTTCGGACCCGGGAGGAACATCGGCCTCCCCCGGTGCGATCACCAGCAAGCATTCACCCTTGTTGATTATCAAGCAAGTGTTGTTGCATCAAGCATCTTTACACTCATGTCACTCGCGACGCCCCTCCGACACACCTGCCGAAGGCCAGGTGGATGCCATCGACGGCCGGGACGGGGCCGGCCGAGTCGCGGCTCGATGCCACCGACGCGATCCCGGACGGCATGCACACGGCGTGCACGCCCAGCCCGATGGGTAATGGAGGTCCGAGGCGCCGCAACTCCTCGTCGGCGCCCACGAGTTCCGGCACCGGCACGTCCGGCTCCACGCGCCTGCGCCCCGTCGGCTCCGCCCTCATCAGGTCCGTGATCACGCCGCTCCGGAGCCCCCATCACGCCGATCCCAGATCGGCAGGGCATCACGATTGAGTTCGGCGAGCACACGGAGCAGCAGGGAATGAACGGCTGCCCGCTCAGCGGGGGCGAGGACCGCGAGCGCTTCCGTGTCGAGTCGTTCCACCACCACCCGCGCCCGATCGGCGAGCCTCGCCCCGCTGTCGGTGACGGTCAGCTGGACGGTTCTGCGGTTCGAAGGGTGATCGTGGCGAGCCAGCAGCCCGCGGTCCACCAGTCCATTGACAGCGGCACCCATCGACTGGGGGGTGATACCGGTCCGACGCGCGATCTCCGCCGCGGAGATTCCCGACGTCCAGACGGCGTGCTGCAGCGCATTGTGCTGCGCGGTCGTGAGGTCGAGCGAACGCAGCGCCCTTTCGAGACGCACTCCCATCACATGCACCATCTGCCACGCCAGGTAGCCCGTGCGCGTGGACGGATCCGTGTGAGTGCGGCTCATGAGTGGGCCCCCGATAGTAAGGCAGCTGATATTTCCATGATAGAACTATAAGGCACCTTACAGCTAGAGATGGAGACACCTCTCCCATGACCACATCACCCACTACTTCCGTCGAGCCGCGCCGCACGCACCATCACCACGCGGTGGACCGCGCTCCGGCGCCGCAGGGCGCCACCGGGATCAGGGGCGTTCTGCTGCCCGTCGCGATCGTGCTGGTCATCGGCTCGATCTTCGTCAGCGTGTTCCTGGCCGCCTTTCACGCCCCGCAGCCCCACGATCTTCCGGTCGCCGTCGTCGGAACGACCCAGCGACTCGAACAGATCACCGGAGGGCTGGAGCTCGGGCAGCCCGGTGGATTCGAGGTGAAGCGCTACACCGACGAGAACGCGGCCCGCCACGCGCTGCAGGACCGCAAGGTGTACGCCGCCTATGTCACCGGCCCCGGTAAGTCCGCCGATTTGCTGTATGCCGGAGCCAACGGCCCTTCTGTGACCTCGACTGTCACCGGCGCCTTCTCCGGTGTCGCCAAGGCGGACGGCGAGCGGATGACCGTGCAGGACGTCGTGCCGGCTTCGGCGGGCGACACCCGCGGCATGTCGGTGTTCTACGCCGGGTTCGGCGTCGTTCTGGCCGGGTTCCTGTTCGGCACGATGACCTACCAGATGGCCCCCCGACTGGAGTACCGGTGGAGGATGGCCAGCCTGGCCTCCTTCAGCGTCCTCGCCGGCGCTGTGGTGGCGGTGATAGCCGGGAGCCTGGGCTTCGCGGCACTGCCCGGCCCCTTCCTGGGCATCGCGGGGGTCATCGCGCTGATCGCCGCGGCCGTCGGCAGCGCGAGCATGGCGTTCATCCGTGTCTTCGGCCGGGCCGGGATGTCGCTGGCCGCCGTGGTCCTGTTCACCTTCGGCAACAGCACGAGTGGCGGCACCCTGCCCACCGCCTACCTGCCGGACTGGCTCCACCCGTTCTCGGAGATCCTCCCGGTGGGAGTCGGAGTGCGCGCCGTCCAGGGCTTGTCCCACTTCAACAACGACGGTCTCACTGCCGGCGTCGTCGTCCTGGTGGCGTGGATCCTGGTTGCCGCCGCGGTGCTCTACTGGCGTGATACCCGCGGGGCAAGCCGCGCAGCCGTCAACTGACCCTGCTCCGTGCCGATCGCCGTTCCCCGGGCTGCCTGTAGGACGGCAGGCGGCATCGGCCCTCGGTCCGTCTCACGAAGGCCCGGCTCCCCGGCCGGTACCACCCTCGCGATCAGCACACCTCGCTCTCGTAGACTGCGGCCGTGACCGACGCGGCGTTCCCCACCACCGGATATCTCACCTGGCAGTTCTCCCAGATCATCGCCGGACGGCTGGAGCGGGCGCTGCGCGCGGAGGACCTCACGTTGGCTCAGCACAACGCTCTGCAGCAGGTCCTCTGGACGCCGGGGGTGTCCGCCGCGGAGATCGCGCGCCGCTCCGGCATCACGGCCCAGTCCATGGGGGCCGCGGTGAGCCGGCTCGTCGAGCGAGGACTGCTGCGACGTGAGCCGCATCCGACCAGCCGCCGCAGCATGCGCCTGTACACGACCGATGAGGGGCAGGCGACGGCCGCTCGTGCCGCGTCGATCGCCCGGCGGATCGAACAGGAGACGACCTCGCCGCTCTCTCCGGATGACAAGGACGCCATTCACCGGCTGCTCTACCGTCTGGTCGAGGAACTGAATCCCGATGCCCTTGCCCTCGACAGCCGCCCCTGAACCGGCCTTGACTGTACGGCGGAGGTTCCTTCCGCTCTTGTCATCCCCGACGCCCCTTGCCGCCTTGAGGACGACATGGCCCTGGGGCCGAGCGATGTCCATCGGCGCATCGCGAGGGAAAGGTCGAAACGTCATGAGCCGTGCCGGGACCCGTCCGCAGACGTACGAATCGACTCGTGGCCGTCCCCGCAGTGAGGCCGTCGAACAGGCCATCCTGGAGGGGGTGATGAGGCTCCTCGAGGACGGCGTCCCGCTGGCCGATCTCTCCGTCGAGCGCATCGCACGCACCGCCGGCGTCGGCAAGGCAGCCATCTACCGCCGCTGGAGCGACAAGGAGGATCTGTTCGTCGACGTCATACGCGCCGCCGAGCCCGCCGAGCCCGCCGAGCCCGGACTCCCCGGCACTTCGATGCGGGACGACCTGATCGTTCTGATGGAGTCACTGCGCCAACGCACTCTGGTCAGCCGCTCGTCGGCGATCCTGCGCAACGCGCACGCCCAGATGAGGAGCAGCCCGAAAATATGGGCCGCTTACCACTCCGGTGTGATCACTCCCCGGCGGAACCTCGGACTGGAGATCCTCCGGCGAGGCCGGCTGAACGGGGAACTTCGTGCGGACGTCGACCCGCACCTGGCCATCGACATGTTCGTCGGCCCCCTGCTCATCCGCTCGTTCGTACACCCCGGCCCCGACCTCCCCGACGGACTGGCCGAACAGATCGTCGACACCGTCCTCCACGGCCTACGGCCCGGAGGCTCCCCGAGTGCTTGACCGGGATGGGCCGCCGCAGAGGATCACCATGCGCCTTGAGTCATGTGCACAGCACGAAGTCCGAGTCGGCTCGTCCGACAGCCGTTGGTGGCAGGTCCCGACGGAGCGGCTCCGCCGGGAGGAAAGCGCCTGCCTCCCAGCGGTTCGGTCGCGGAGCCGCTGTGCGGAACCACGGCCCGCCGGCCGCATGTGAACGGGGCTAACTCCGGGCGGCGAACGCGGCGGCCGCTTCCTCGAAGGACGCGGGTTCGCGGCCGAGCAGCATCCGCAGGACATTGCTGTTGCCGTGCAGGCCGTGCCGGTCGTAGTCCTGCCACATGGCACGCATGTCGGGGCCCCGGGACAGGTCGTCGGCAACTCCCGGCCCCAGAACATCTCGATTCCGCGCCATTCCAGAAGCTGGGGGCTGTAGACCGTGTCCCCGAAGGCTTCGCGGACCTCCTCGCCGGACCAGTAGGGGATGTCTTCCACGGGGACCTGCTGAAACAGCTTGTCGAACCATTGCCGGAGATGGACGTCGGAGTTGATGCGTGCGGTGAACGCCGGCCCTTTCAGGACCGACTCGGCCAGCACGATGCGGCGGCCCGGCTTCATCACGCGCAGCAGGTCCCTGGCCGTCTCCTCCCAGTCGTCGCAGTGCTGGGTCGCCTGGAGCACTGCGACGCAGTCGTACTGCTCGTCGGCCTTCGAGTCGGCGTAGTCCCAGCGCCAGCAGCCGGTCTGGCCGTTGCGTCCGGGGAGCCGGCCCATGACCGCCTTCCGACCCTCGTGGATGATCTCCACCTCGTCCACGGCGCCGTCCGGGCCCACGATCTTCCGTATGTCCTCCACCCACCCCGCGGGACCGATGCCCTCGCCGATGAGCAGGACCTTGTCCCCGGCGCGGAGTTCGAGGAGACCATAGATGATTTCGGAGATCGGCCGGGCAAGCTCCCTCCAGATGTAGGGCAGCCCGCCGGCGATCGACACGGCGGTCCCCCACTTGTGCTGCACGGTGCTGTCGTAGACTTCCTTGCCGAAAATCTCCGCGTCCCACGGCTGGGTGTGGTCCCACGGGTTTCCGCCGCCGAAACTGCTCCTGGGGTCGCTGCTCACCTGAATGCCTCCGACGAATGGGCCGTCACACGTGCGATGGCCGCAGAATTGACGTTCCTGACTTCGCGGACGCCACGGCTCCGGCGTCCTCGGGATGACCTCCGCGCGTCAGGCGCAGGTGTTCACGAGGGTGCCGATGCCTTCGATCTCGATCCGGACCTCGTCACCGCTTCGGAGGAACAGGCCTTGTTTGTGCCCGACGCCGGCCGGTGTGCCGGTGGCGATCACGTCGCCGGGTTCGAGGGTCGTCTGCCGCGACAGGTAGGAAACCAGCGCGGAAACCGGGTGGATGAGCTGGGAGGTACGCGCGTCCTGGCGGAGCTCGCCGCTGACCCAGGTACGCAGGTGCAGGTCATCGGGATCGGCGAACTCGTCGAGCGTGGCCAGGGTGGGGCCCATGGGGGTGAAGGTGTCGAAGCTCTTGGCCGCGGTGACGTTGGCGGCCCGGCCGGGAACCCGCCCCTTCTGGACATCGCGCGCGCTGACGTCGTTGCAGATCGTGAAGCCGGCGACGAACGAGTACGCGTCCGCCTCCTGCACGTCGGTGGCGCGCCTGCCGATGACGACGGCGAGTTCGCCTTCGTAGTCGACCTCGTCCGGGGCCGCCTTCGGGAAGCGGATCCGCTCCCCCGTGCCGATCACCGAGGACGGAGCCTTCAGAAAGATGACCGGGTGCTTTGCCGTGCCGGTGTAGCCCACCTCGGTGCGGTGACCGGCGTAGGCGTAACCCACCGCCCAGATCTTGGAGGGTTTCGGCACGGGGGCGATGAGCTGGGCCTGGGCCATGGGTACGCGGTCACGGACCGCGGCCGTGGCGATGGAGGCGATGTCGAGGCCGGCCTGCAGAGCGGCACCGAGGTCCGTCGCGTCGAGGTCGAGGAGGGCGACGGTCTGGCCGTCGTCATCGAGTCTGCCGATGCCCTTGGCCGTACTGACGAGCCTGGTCACAGGGCCACCGCCTGGTTGTCCAGGCGCAGCAGCTCGTCCTTGGAGTCACCGGCACGGTAGCGGGCGACGAAGCGGTCGGGGTCGAGCTCCAGGCCGGAGGGGTTCGCCGCGAAGACGGGGCCGGACATGAAGGCGACCTCCTCCTCGGTGGTGGCGAAGTTGGCGCAGGAGAACTCGACGATGTTCCCGTCCGGGTCCCGGTAGTAGAAGCTGGTGGCCTGGCCGTGGTTGGCGGCGCGGTGCGGGCGCACGCCCATGGACGACATGTGCTCGAACTGGGCGACCAGTTCGCCCAGCGAGCCGACACCGAACTGGAAGCGATGCAGGCCCGGCCCGGAGGCGTCGGTCCCGATCAGGCTGTCGATGCCGAACAGTGCGAGGACCTGGCTGTGCGAGGCCTCGTGCACACGGAAGAAGCCCAGTCGGACGTCGACCGCTCGCTCGGGCATGCCCGCGGGCCGCGGCGGGGCCTCGGGGTCCGGGGTCCGGGGTCCGCTGGTAGACCGGGCCGTGTCCCAGTACGTGGGTGTAGTAGGCGCACATGTCGTCGTAGCGCCCGGTCTTGAGGACCAACTCCGACAGCTGCAGCGCGACTGCTTGTGTCCTGGTGGCCGCGGGGGCGGCCGTGCTCCGGGGGGTTGTCGTCATTGTGGGGGTCTCCTTGCCCGTCAGACGGTGGGGTGCAACGGCCTCGACGCACGGTGAGTGATCCGCCATTCCCCGCCGGCGTAGCGGAGCCGGTGAACGGTGTTGAGGACGCGGTCCAGGATGTAGGCGCCGTCGGGCTGCCGGACGTGCAGCAGAACCATGGCCCGCAACTCGATGCCCTTGGCGTCGCTTCCGTCGTCCTGACCGGTGACGACCTCGTTGGCGAGCACATGGACGGTCTGGCGTCCGGTGTCGGCCTCCCGCGCCTTCAGGAAGCCGAGTATCTCGTCACGCCCCCGGAAGACCCGGCCCGTGTGCCTCGAACTCGGCGTCATCGGCGAAGGCACCGATCCCGGAGGTGGCGCGACCGCTGTCGATGTCCCGGTGATAGCTGACGACAGGGCTCGGCAGGTGCCCACAGCATCGCTTCGATCGGTCGGAGACATCACGACGATCTCCCATCTCTTGAACAGGGGTCAAGCGTAGCGCCGCACCCCTTTCAACGATAGGCGCGTGTTTCGCCAGGACTTCCACAGAACGACTCGCGCATGCGACTCTGACTTGAGTTCAAGAGATTGGGTCCTGCTGACCCAAGCCCGTACTGGAGGAAGGGACCCCTGTGTCTGACCGGAGCGAAACAGCCGGATCTCGGCGTGTCCTAGTCGTGGGGGCGGGGCCTGTGGGTCTCTCGCTCGCGATCGAGCTGGGGGGGCGCGGTGTACCGGTGACAGTGATCGATCAAGGCGACGGCCGCGTGCCCTTCCCGGCGGGCGAGGCGATCTTCTCCCGCACCATGGAACACCTTCGGCGCTGGGGCCGTGCGGAGGAAGCGCGCGCGGAGTCGGCACCGCCCACGGACTACCCGCACCGTACGGTGTTCGCCACATCAGTGACGGGACACGTACTCGCCGAATTCGATCACGGGGTCACGAACCGATCCCCCGGCGTCTACGGCCCGCTGACGCCGGAGGGGCCCGCGTTCCTGTCCAAGTTCTCGTTCCTGCCGCTGCTCGAACGGACGGCGCGAAGCCTGCCCGGCGTCGAGATCAGGTTCGGGACGCGCCTGGAGACGTTCGAGCAGGACTCCGACGGTGTCCTCGCCGTGGTGCGTGACCTGGAGAGCGGCGCCTCCGAGACCCTGGCCGGCGCGTACCTCGTGGCCTGTGACGGTGGCCGTAGCGCCGTCCGGCGAACGCTGGGCATCGAGTTCGAGGGCATGTTCGCGCAGGGCCAGAACTTCGCGGTGCATTTCCGTGCGCCGCAACTGCTGGACCTGCTCAAGGAGCGGTCGGGCGGCCCGGCGGTGCAGATCCACACGCTGTCGTCGCCGCGCAGGCCGTACATCACGGTGGTCAACGGCGTGGACGAGTGGCGGCTCTCCGTCTACCTGGACGAGGAGCCCGAGCCCGGGGACGCGGTCGCCTGGGTGCACGAAGCCGTCGGGGCGCCCATCGACGTGGAGATCCTCACCGCGCAGCCCTGGAGCGGGCACTGCGTCGTGGCCCGCAGCTACCGTGCGGGCCGGGTGTTCCTCGCAGGCGACGCGGCGCATCTGCTGTGGCCCAAGGGGGGCTTCGGCGCCAACACCGGGATCGGCGACGCCGTGGACCTCGGCTGGAAACTCGCCGCGGTCCTCCAGGGCTGGGGCGGCCCCGGGCTGCTCGACAGCTACGAACCGGAGCGGCGGCCGATCGCCGTCCGCAACGTCACGGAAGCGTCGAGCAACTGGACGTCCGACTCCCGGCTCACACCCGATGCCGTGCTCTACCGCGCGGACGCGGAGGGCGAACGGGCCCGCGATGAGATGGGCGAGCTGATCCGCCGGTCGAGGGGCAAGGAGTTCCGCTGCACGGGCGTCCAGCTCGGGTACCGCTACAGCGGCTCCCCGATCTGCGTGCCGGACGGCACCCCGGAGCCGCCCGACGAGCCGGACGACTACGTCCCGTCGACGTGGCCCGGTTGCCGCGCACCGCACCTGTGGATGCCCGACGGCAGCTCGGTGCTCGACCACTTCGGCCGCGGCTTCGTGCTGGTGATCTCGGGGTCGGCGGACCCGTCCGCGCTGGTGAAGGCCGCGGCGCAGCGTGGCGTGCCGTTGACCTTGCTGCGCCTGGCCGATCCGGCCGCGGCGAGGCTCTACGAGCGGCCGCTGGTCCTGGTCCGCCCCGACGGGCACGTCGGGTGGCGGGGCGAGCGGGCCCCCGCCGACTCCGTCGCGGTGTTCGACCGGCTGCGCGGGCAGAGGTCGGAAATCCGGCCGCGGGTTCACTCACGGTGACACGGGCGGCCGCGGCGGAAGTCGGTACTCGCCGACTCCGACCCGCCGCGGTCCAGCCGTCACGCCCTCTTGACCGGTGAACGCCCCGCCAGGACGGACTCCATCAGGAGGCGGATCATCTCGTGTGCCGGTCTGTTCCGGTCGTTGGGCACGTTCGCGCCTTCGAACACGGCGACCACGGTATCGCGGAGGAGCGCGGCATCGATGTCCGGGTCGCCGTCGAGGCCGCGCTCGGCCATGACCTCGTCGACCAGTCCGACGATCCAGCCCAGGAAGGTGTTGTGGGCGGCCCGAACCGCCTCCGAATGCGGAAGTCGGTCGTGCATGGCCTGGTGCAGCGGCCGGGAATAGCGCATGTCGGACAGCCCGCGCACCAGCCGGCTCAGCGGGTCGGCGCCCGCCTGCTCCGCGCTGAGGGTGCGGATCTCCCGGCTGAGCATCCGGTCCATCACCGCGGCGAAGATGTCGTCCTTCGAGGCGAAGTACCAGTAGACATTGCCCCTGGCCACACCGGCGGCGGCACTGATGTCGGCCATCGTGGTCTTGGCGTAGCCCTTGGCCAGGAAAAGCTCGGTGGCCGCGGCCAGCAGATCACCCGCCCGTTCTTCACGGGGAATCTGTTGGCGGTTCCGCGGCATCCCGGGCTCCTCTGATGTGTTCGGCTCGTCACAACTGAGTGTAGACAGCGAGCGGAACCGGCCTGACGGCGAGGAAGGGGTCTTGGCGAGAGACAGATGGCTCGTTCTGTGGGAGTGGCGAGCCGGCCTCTGTTGGCCGACTCGGTGGAACCGTTCCTGGCCCATGGCGACGGCGGCACGACGGTGCCGGGCATCCCGGAAGCCTGCGAGATGGTGCCAGGACGATTTTTCCGCCGGTGTGACCGCTCATGACCTGGCGATGGGCGGCGGCGGCTTCGCCGAGCGGGTAGCTGCCGGCGATCAGGACGCGCAGTCGCGCGGCCTCCGCGGCCTCGGTGAGCCGCAGGCGGGCGGCGGCACGGACGTCCGTGCCCGGATCCGGGCCGGGCCCGCCGCCGAGGAGCTTGATACCGGCCTGGGCGCCGCGCGCGAAGCCCGCGATGGTGGCGATACG
The DNA here is from genome assembly GCF_041435215.1 of Streptomyces sp. NBC_01314. Classification (NCBI taxonomy): domain Bacteria; kingdom Bacillati; phylum Actinomycetota; class Actinomycetes; order Kitasatosporales; family Streptomycetaceae; genus Streptomyces; species Streptomyces sp. NBC_01314. The sequence continues at coordinate 2,015,788 of NZ_CP108394.1, forward strand.
GGAACGGTCCGCCACGAGTTCCACCGAGACGTCCACCGCCTCGTCGGCGCCCACCAGGTCGGCCGCCGCGCGGACGCCCTCCGGCGATGCCGCGTGTACCCGGTCTGCCAGACCCGGCCCGTACGCGATCGGGACCGCTCCCAAGGTCGCGCAGCAGGTCGTGCTTGCCGAAACGGCGTTGCCGAAACGCCTACGGCCGGACCGACAGGCTGGGCACCTGCGTTCCGCCGAGGGACGACGCCACGGACCGATGCGAGAGTCAGGTCGGACACCCGGTCGTCATGGGCGCTCGGGGACACGGCCGGATCGTGTACGTCTCCAGCACCGTGGCCGGCCGGTCATCTGTGTGCCGCCTTCGACGATCTCGTGGGAGGCGCGCACCGGGCAGGCGTCCTGCGTGCCGATTTCGTCTCCGCCGACCGTGGCGGGCAGTGGGGCGGGTTCATTCATGTCGCCGTGCTCCCGCCGCCGTGCCCGTCCCTGCCGCCGGCACGAAGGTCGAATTGCGCAATCGCACCTTCCCGCCGGCCCAAAGGGGGGAGGAATCGCCTACCCGGAGAATGCCAGGGAGGGGAGATTTTCTTACCCCTCACAGCGCGCTCTTCCGATGCAAAGCTTGGTCGCACACCGACCAAGACATTTCGAGGAGCCCCTCACCATGTCCGATTCCGGCCGGGACTCCACCACGGGCAGTGAGGGCGACATCAGCCGGCTGGGCTTCTTCCTGGGTGCTCGGGTCGCGTGCCGGGCCGCGGTCTTCCGCGCGGGACGGGCCGCTCTCGCCGCCTGATCACCAGGCCTTTCCTCCCCGTATCCGATTCCGATCCACCCCCCACCTTCCGCAAGGAGCCACCCATGTCCGACTCCCCGAACCTCGCCCTCATCCGCCGGCTCTACGAATCCGGAATGGCCCCGGAAGTCACCGCCGAGGTCATGGCGCCGGACCTCGTGTGGGACATCACCCCCGGCTTCCCCAACAGCGGCGTCTACCACGGCTGGGACAGCGCGGCGAAGGACTTCTTCGGCAGGACGATGCCGAACTACGAGTCCTTCGGGGCGGTGGCGGAGGAGTTCTACGCCGACGACGAAGGCCATGTCTTCGTGTTGGGGCACTACCACGCCCAGACGAAGACCGGGAACAAGGCCGACGTCCGCTTCATCCACCTGTGGACCGTCCGCGACGGCAGGGCCGTCAGCATGCGCCAGGCCGCCGACAGCCACGTCCTGCAGGAAGCCCTCAAGGGCTGAAGCCCCCCACCCATTTCATCAGGAGCAGACCATGGCGAAGATCCTCTTCGTGATCACCGCGTCCGACCACTGGACGCTGGCCGACGCAACCCGGCAGCCGGCCGGCTTCTGGGCCGAGGAAGCAATCGGCCCCTACCAGGTCTTCAGGGAAGCCGGATACCAGATCGCGGCGGCGACACCCGGCGGCGTGCCGCCCACGGCGGACGCGCTCAGCCTCACCGCGGAGTTCAACGGCGGCGAGGAAGGCGCGCAGCGCATGCGCACCGCCCTGCGCGAGGCGAGCGAGCTCGCGCACCCGATGCGCATCGAGGACGTGAACATCGACGACTACGCGGCGGTGTTCTACCCCGGCGGCTGGGGCCCGATGGAGGACCTGCCCGACGACGCCGCCTCCGGCCGGCTGCTCACCCAGTGGCTCGCCTCGGGCAAGCCGGTGTCCCTGGTGTGCCACGGCCCCGCGGCGCTGCTGGCCACCATCGGTGCGGACGGCACGTCGCCGTTCGCCGGCTACCGGATGACCGGCCTGTCCAACGCCGAGGAGAAACTCAACGGTCTCGCGGACCGCGCGAAGTGGCTGCTGCAGGACCGCCTCGTCGACGAACTCGGCGCCGACTACCGTGAGAGCGAGCCGTTCGCCCCGCACGTCGAGACCGACCGCACCCTGTACACCGGCCAGAACCCGGGCTCCGCGGTCCCGCTGGCCCACGAGCTCGTCAGGGCACTGGCGGGCTGACACCACAGCCGTGTGATCCCTCGGCGGCCCGGCACGCACCCCGGGCCGCCGAGTCCACCACGATGAAAATGCGTACCTGAGCCAGGCCACCATGGGTGGAATCCCTCCCCCCTCACAACCCCGGGCTTCTGTGCGAGGCTGCAAGTCATGAACCGCAATCCTCATCTGAACGAGCTGGGTGAGTTCCTCAAGGCCCGCCGCGCCGAGGTCAGCCCTTCCCAGGTCGGACTCCGCGAGGGGCAACGGCGGCGGGTGAGCGGTCTGCGCCGCGAGGAAGTAGCCCTGCTCGCCGCGATCAGCACCGAGTACTACACACGGATCGAACAGGGCCGCCTCCAGGCATCGGCACCCCTTTTGAACGAGATCGCCCAGGCACTCCGCCTCAACGACGACCAGCGCACCTACCTCTTCGACCTCGCGGCGAAAGGGACGCCGCGCCCACCCACCTCGGGCGACCGTCAGCAGGTGGACACACAGCTGCAGCGCATGCTGGACGACCTCACCGCCTCCCCCGCCTTCGTCATCGGCCGGCGCACCGACATCCTGGGCTGGAACCGGCTCGCCGCCGCCCTGTGGACCGATTTCGGACGCTACCCGCAACAGGAACGCGTATTCGTCCGGCTGCTGTTCACCGAACCCTGGATGCGCGAGCTGTACACCGACTGGGAAGAAGTCACCCGGCTGGCCATCGCCCAGCTGCGCATGGAAAGCGCACGCTACCCCGGCGACGAGCGCCTCACCACCCTGGTCGAGGAACTCTCCACCCGCGACGCACAGTTCCGGCAGTGGTGGACCGCACACGACGTCGCCATGCGCGGCAAAGGCGTCAAGAAACTCCGTCACCCCGTGATCGGCGACCTCACACTCGACTGGAACACCCTCACCTGCGGCACAGACCCCGACCAGCACATCATCGTATGGAACGCCGAACCCGGATCCCCCTCCCACGACGGACTACGCCTCCTGGCCTCCTGGGCCGCAGACCACAAACGGACCTCGTCCGACACCGTCGCGTAGAACTCCCCCGGATCACCGTTCAGAAATCGACTGCCCTGAGTGCCCGGTTTCGGCAGCCAGGCGCTTCTCCAAGGAGGAGAAGGACCATCATGGCCACGCCGGACAAGCCGACGCGATCGCCGGCTGTGACCGAATCCGTAGCCCTCACGCCACCCACCGCGCAACGGAAGTTCATGACACGCGGACTGACCTTCCTCTTCGCGGTGGCGGGCGGCGCCGCCGTGGGGAACCTGTACTGGGCGCAGCCGTTGCTCGACTTCATCGCCGAGGACCTGAACGCCTCGACCGCCGCTGCGGGGTGGCTCGTCACGGCCACTCAGATCGGCTACGCCGCCGGCATCCTTCTCCTCGTGCCGCTCGGTGACGTACGGGACCGGCGAAGGCTCATCCCCACGATGCTGTTGTGCTCAGCGATCGCGTTGCTCCTGTGCGCGCTGGCACCCTCGTTCGGCATGCTGCTGGTCGCCATCACCCTGCTGGGGGTGACGACCGTCTCCGGGCAACTGCTCGCTCCGCTCGCCGGCGACCTGGCCGACGACGCCAACCGCGGCCGTGTGGTCGGGACCGTGGTGTCGGGCATCCTCATCGGCATCCTGGTGTCCCGGACGGTCAGTGGTCTGATCGCCGGTGCTGCCGGGTGGCGCACCATCTACGTCGTGGCGGCGGCCGTCGCCGTATTGTTCGCGGCGCTGATGTACCGCGCGATCCCTTCACTCCCGCCGAAGAACCGCATGCCCTACCCGGCACTCATCGCCTCCGTCTGGACGGTCGTACGACGTGAGCCCACCGTGCGCTGGACGCTGGTTCTGGGGTCGACGGCGTTCGCCGCGTTCACGATGTTCTGGACGTCGCTGACGTTCCTGCTCAGCGCCCCGCCCTTCAGCTATTCCGTGACCGGGATCGGACTCTTCGGGCTCCTCGGCGTGGCGGGTGCCCTCGCCGCCCAACGGGCCGGCCGCCTGCACGACCGCGGGCTGTCGGTGCCCGCGACCGGAATCGCGTGGACCCTGCTTCTGGTGTCGTTCGTCCTGGCGGCGTTCGCCGGGCGCTCCGTGGTGCTTGTCGTGGTCGTGATCGTCCTGCTCGACATAGCCGTCCAAAGCGTCAACCTCCTCAACCAGTCGCGGATGTTCGCCGTCTCGAACGAGGCACGCAGCAGGCTCAACACGGCCTTCGTCACGAGCAACTTCCTCGGCGGCGCCATCGGCTCGGCCGCAGCCTCGGTGCTGTGGACGACGGGCGGCTGGACGGCAGTGACGATCGCGGGCATGGTCCTCAGCGGCTTCGCCCTCGTCGTGTGGGCACTGGGTCGCCGGGGCCCGCTGGCCGTTCCGCCCTCTGGATGATCCTGCGGCATCGCATCTCGCCCCATGGGTATGAGGGGAAAGGTTCCTTCACCCTCATGCCCGTATCCCAGCCAAGAACCTTGCCCTATCGCGATGTCGGCGTGCGAGTGTTCGGTGTCGAGAAGCAGCCAGTCGAAGCCTGCGCCGGCGACGATCTCTGCCGGATACGGGTCGGCCAGCGAGCACCACACGCCGATCAGCTGCTCGCCTCGGGCCAGCGCCGCTTTGAACACGTTCGCCGGCAGGGGCCACTGGCCCGGTGCGGGCCGCGATGCGCCGGGCGGCGGATTGTTCACGGTCACCGGAACGCCACCCCGATCGAACCCAACGGTCCGAAATCGGCGTGGATACGGCTGCGCAGGACACCGGACAGGATCTGGCGTGGCCGGTTCATCGGCCCTCGACGAGCCAGAGGAGTCCATCAGTGCCTGCCACCATGCCGGGTCCGCGCATCGCCATCGTCGGGGGTGGCATCGGTGGTCTGGCCGCCGGTGCCCTCCTATGCCGCACGGGTTGCCTGCCACCCGCTTCGAACAGGTGGTCACGCTGGCCGTCGTCGAGATGCAGGACACGAACAAGGGGGGCGAGCACCGATGCCGGCACGGGGGGACACCCCCTGCTCCCATCGCGCGTAGCGGTCGGCGCTGACCCCCACGAGCTGGCGACCACATCCCGGCGCGTCCTGAGGAATTCTCCCATTTCGGCCAAATGCGCTTTGCTGTACACAGCAGCTAGCCTCTCAGCGCTCGACAGGAAAGCGAGGGGGGAAGTTTCTCCCAATTTTGGGCCGTCGCGTTTGCTTTTCCTGAGTGAGCGAGGCCAAGAATTCCTGGTGATTATTGCGGTCAGATCAGGTCACCGCCCGGTCGGCTGCGGACTCGACGAGGTGACGGGCGGCCCACAAGGCGAGAGTGCGCGGTCGGTCGTACGACGACGTCCGGGCTCCGCAGTCCGGACGACAAGTTCGTGATCGGGATCCGTGCCGCAGGTGAGGGTGCCCGTCGAAAGCGTCGCCGGTCATGACGGGTCTCGCACCGCTCGGTCCGCGCGAGGGGGGTAAGGATTCCTCCCCTGGATATGTCATTCCCAGGATGGAATTCTTCCCTTTGCGGGTTCACATGAGGGTGGCAGGGTTGATGGTGCGGCCGGTGACAGAACCGACCCACGGAGAGCATTCACCTGAGAGACCGAGTCGCCGGCCCGGGTCGTCATTGTTTTCCGAACGTCACCGATATTCTGTATTTCGATACGGCAGGCGGAAGAGGCGAGAAAGAGTGCGGACGAATGTCAGGTTACTCAGCAACGGTCTGACACCTGCCGGTCGTCTCCGCAGTCCCGGCTCCCGTCCGATCGCCCGCCGCCCGCGATCGTGGTCGTCCACCCGCGGGGCTGGGGCTGGGGAAGCGACATCTGGGAGCGGCCGGGACTGTCCCCGCGCGATCGCAGCCTGGTCACCGTCACCGCTGTCGCCACCTTCCCGAACCGACCGGCTCGGCTTCCACCTCGGCAAGGCACTGGAGAACGGCGTGACCAAGGACGAACTGGTCGAGGCCATCACGCATCTGGCCTTCTGCGCCGGATGGCCCAACGCCATGAACGCGATGACCCAGCTCAAGGAGGTCGTGGACAGGGCCGACCAGTCCGGCCGAGGCCTCTCCGGACAGCCCGCACCCAATAAAGCGAGCTCACCCCCCACATACCGCCGCTGTACCGTCCGGCGGCAGCACCACCAAGGGAAACACACATGGAACTGCTGAAGCAGCCCCCGCCCAGGAAGCTTCCCGCCGAGTGGTTCACCGGCGACGCCTACGCCAACGTGATCCGCCGCGGCGAGGCCCCCTCCGGGATGCGGGCCAACATGGTCCGGTTCACTCCCGGCGCCCGCACCGCCTGGCACTCCCACGCCCTGGGACAGACCCTCTGCATCGTCGAGGGCATCGCCTTGGTGCAGTCGCGTGGCGGAGACATCATCGAGGCTCATCCCGGCGACATCATCGACACGCCCGCGGGTGAGGAGCACTGGCACGGGGCCGCGCCCGACCAGTTCATGATCCATCTCGCTCTCTGGGGGACCGACGACGTCACCTGGCTGGAGCACGTTTCGGACGACGAGTACCACGGCCCGCGCGTCGGCACCCGCACCCGCACCCGCACCTGACGCCACCACTCACCTGACAGGACCTGGGAAACCATCATGCGAGCAACCATCATTCACGGCCCCCGGGACATCCGGGTGGAGAACGCCCCCGAGCCGAAGATCGTGGCGCCCACGGACGCCGTCATCCGTACCGTCGCCACCTGCGTGTGCGGCTCGGACCTATGGAGCTACCGAGGCATCAACCCGGTCACCGAGGCGCAGCCGATCGGCCACGAGTACGTCGGCATCGTCGAGGAGGTCGGCAGCGACGTATCGACCGTCAGGCCCGGCCAGTTCGTCATCGGCTCCTTCATCGCCTCCGACAACACCTGCCCGAACTGCCGGGCCGGCTACCAGACCAACTGCCTGCACCGGGACTTCCCCAACGGCTGCCAGGCCGAGTACATCCGCATCCCCCTCGCCGACGGCACCCTGGTCACCGTGCCGGAGCAGCCGGCCGAGGAGCTGATCCCGGACCTGCTGGCCCTGTCCGACGTCATGGGCACCGGCTGGTACGCCGCCAAGGCGGCCGAGGTCAAACCGGGTTCGACGGCCGTGGTCGTCGGGGACGGCGCGGTGGGCCTGTCCGGCGTCATCGCCGCGAAGGAACTGGGCGCCGAACGCGTCATCGCCATGAGCCGGCACGCCTCCCGGCAGAAGCTGGCCCTGGAGTTCGGCGCCACCGACATCGTCACCGAACGCGGCGAGGAAGGCATCGCCCGCGTCAAGGAACTGACGAACGGCATCGGCGCGGACTCGGTCCTCGAGTGCGTCGGCACCCAGGAGTCGATGCACCAGGCCCTGCAGTCCACGCGCCCGGGCGGCAACGTCGGCTTCGTCGGTATGCCGCACGACGTGCAGATCGACGGCCAGCAGCTCTTCTTCTCCCACGTCGGGCTGCGCGGTGGCCCCGCTCCGGTCCGGGCCTACCTTCCCGACCTCATCGAGCGTGTCTTCAGCGGCCGCATCAACCCGGGCAAGGTCTTCGACCTCACCCTGCCCCTGGACGAGGCCGCAGAAGGCTACAAGGCCATGGACGAACGCCGCGCCATCAAGACGCTGCTCCGTCCGTAACCAGAGACCCCGGTGGTGGGCACTGCCGGCGGCGCCCACCACCGCCGGCACCGCCGAGCGGCAGCGGCGTCTGTCCCTCGCAGTCGCCGAACAGTCAGGCCCACTCAGGAGTAAGCGCCATGCTCGGTCTCGAACGCGTCGTCGCCCTGGGCGTGACCGTACTTCCGGGCAACGTCCTGGGCCGGCGCTTCCACGTCGCGCCGCCCGTCATGCTGCTCGTCGTGGGCGCGCTCTCGGCCTTGTCCCGGCCGTCCGCCAGACCCGACTCCCGCTCGAAGTGGTGTGGTTGCTCTTCATTCCTGTGCTGTTGTACACGTTCCCCGACGACGGCCGACGCCAGACGCCTGTTCCCGGGGACGGCGCGGTGAACGCGTCAGACGGCTCCGTCCAGCCCCTGCGGTGCCACCGTGATCGGTACGGCGTCCGCGACCAACCACGACCGCCTGCGCTCTCTCGGCCCGATCCGGCCCATAGTGAGGGTCGTGAAGAGATACGGCGTCACCCTCCCGCGAGCTCGTTGAGGTACCTCTCGCCGCTGGTGTACCCGCCGCGTCGCCGCCGTCGGTAAGGCCGGCATCGGACGGGTCGCCGGGGTTCAGACCCTCCCCGCCCCCAGGCGTCCGGCATGCCGTCGCGGTCCGTGTCGGGCGGCGGCGTGCAGCCGCGCAGGGGGCCGAAGCAGCCGACGCGCGAGAACATCGTGCGCGGCGTCAGGCACTCCCGGAAACTAGGCTCCCAGCCCGCTTTCTTGCAGGTCAATGGCTGTTTGTCACTCCACTGGGGGACCGCCTCGCCGGTCACTGTGAGCCGCGTCGCACGTCTGGCCATCGACGGGAGCCGCACTATCGTGGAAGGCATGGGCGATCTCGCCGACCCGGACGACGACGGGCTTCCTCCCGATCGGACCCAGGCCATTCTCGAAGCGGCCAAGGAGGTCGCTTCGCTGCTCAAGGCCGGTGGGCACTCCTTCGCGCTGGCGGGCGGGGTCGCGGTGTACGCCCACGGCGGCCCGGGGACGCTCCAGCACGACGTCGACTTCTGTGTACTGCCGCAGGACATCGACGCGGTCACCGGCACGCTGGAGGGCGCGGGGCTGACCGTGGTCGAGCCGCCCGAGGACTGGCTGCTGAAGACCCGTAGCCAGGGCCAGGAGGTCGACCTGATCTTCCGGCCGTCCCGGGCGCCGGTCACCCGGGAACTGCTGGACCGGGCGGAGATGCTGTCGGTCCAGTCCGTGTGGATGCCCGTCCTCGCGGCGACGGATCTGCTCGTCGGGCGGCTCCTGGCGTTCTCCGAGCACTACTGCGACTTCGGTGCCGTACTGCCGATCGCCCGCACCCTGCGCGAGAAGATCGACTGGAGCCGGGTACGGCAGGAGTGCGGTGCCGAGCCGATGCCGGCGGCCTTCCTCTATCTACTGGAACGCCTCAACGTGATCGAGCCGGAGGAGACCGGCGATGGTGACAGGACATGAACACCCACCCGTGAACGGGCCGGGGAACCGTGCCGCGCACCCGGCGGCACACACCGAGTACCGCATAGCCCACCTGGAGGAGCGGCTCGCCCGGAGCGAGCTGGCCGAGCTCGGGACGCGGATCGAGGCACGCGGCGACGCCGTGCACATCACCGGCACGGCCTCCACCGCGGCCGATCGCGAGGCGATCCTGCGCATCGCGGCGGAGGAACTGCCGGGAGTACCCGTGCGGGCGGACATCGCACTGGCCGACGTCACCGCGCCCGACCACCGTCCCGAGGATCTGTCGTGATCCGGGTCGCGGCCGTCGGGGACATCCATCTGGGGCCGGACGGCCGAGGCCTTCTCCGCCCGGCCTTCGACACCCTGCCCGACCACGCCGACCTGCTGCTGCTCGCCGGGGACCTCACCCGCCACGGCACACCGGAGGAGGCCCGGGTCGTCGCCGACGAGGTGGCGGGGCTGCCGGTGCCGGTGGTCGCCGTCCTCGGGAACCACGACCACCACGCCGAGCGCCCCGAGGACGTGACGGCCGTGCTGCGGGACGCGGGCGTGACCGTACTGGAGGGCGAGGGAACCGTCCTCCATGTCGACGGGGTACGGGTCGGGGTCGCCGGGACGAAGGGGTTCGGCGGTGGCTTCGCCGGGCGCAGCGGCAGCGAGTTCGGCGAACCCGAGATGAAAGCCTTCGTCCGACACACCCGGGGGCTCGCGGACGGACTGCGCCGCGCTCTCGACGAGTTGGCGGAGGACGGCTGCACGGTCCGTATCGCGCTCACCCACTTCTCGCCCGTACCGGACACGCTCGTCGGTGAGCCGCTGGAGATCTACCCGTTCCTCGGCAGCTATCTGCTGGCCGAGGCGATGGACGAGGCGGGCGCCGACCTCGCCGTGCACGGCCACGCCCACCTGGGCACCGAGCACGGCATCACCAGCGGTGGCGTACGGGTGCGCAATGTCGCCCAGCCGGTCATCCGGCGCGCCTTCGCGGTGTACCACCTGCCGGTGGACCGGGCGCACGGTGCGGGGGCAGACGGTTCGTAGCGCCTGCACCACGCCCGTGGCCCCGGCTGGTGCGGCGCGGTTCACCGGAGTCCAGGCACCCGGACAGCATCGGCGTCGAATCGTCCGCCCACGCGTCGACCGGCGTCGAGGGCTGGACCCCGGAGAACCGCACGGCTCCTATGCCGCCGCCACCGGCGCTTCCGCCGGTGCTTCCGCCGGCGGGCCGTCGGTCTCGGCCTCGGGCTTCGCCGGCCGCGCCGACTCGGACTCCGTCTTCTCGAACTGCGTCCGGTACAGCTCCGCGTACCGTCCGCCCGCCGCCAGCAGCTCCTCGTGCCGGCCGCGTTCCACGATCCGGCCGGCCTCGACGACGAGGATCTGGTCGGCGGTGCGTACGGTCGACAGGCGGTGGGCGATGACCACGGCGGTCCTGCCCTCCAGCGCCTCCGCGAGGGCCTCCTGGACGGCGGCCTCCGAGGTGTTGTCGAGGTGGGCGGTGGCCTCGTCGAGGATGACGACGCGCTGGCGGGCCAGGAGCAGCCGGGCGATGGTCATGCGCTGGCGTTCGCCGCCGGAGAGCCGGTAGCCGCGTTCGCCGACGACGGTGTCGAGGGCGTCGGGCAGCGCCCGTACGAGGTCGTCGAGGCGGGCCCGGCGCAGGACGTCCCACAGGTCGTCGTCCGTGGCGTCGGGGCGGGCGAGGAGCAGGTTCGCGCGAACCGTCTCGTGGAAGAGGTGGCCGTCCTGGGTGACCATGCCGAGGGTGGCGCGCAGCGACGCGGCGCTGAGGTCGCGCACGTCGACGCCGCCGATGCGGACGGTGCCCGCGTCGGTGTCGTACAGCCGGGGCAGCAGTTGGGCGACGGTCGACTTGCCGGCGCCGGAGGAGCCGACGAGGGCGACGGTCTGGCCGGGCTCGGCGCGGAAGGAGACGCCGTGGAGGACCTCGGTGCCGCCTCGGGTGTCGAGGGAGGCCACTTCCTCCAGGGAGGCGAGGGAGACCTTGTCGGCGGACGGGTAGCCGAAGCGGACGTCGTCGAACTCCACGGCCACGGGTCCCTCGGGCACCTCGCGGGCGTCCGGCTTCTCCTCGATGAGCGGCTTGAGGTCCAGCACCTCGAAGACGCGCTCGAAGCTCACCAGGGCGCTCATGATCTCCACGCGCGCCCCGGCCAGCGCGGTCAGCGGCGCGTACAGCCGGGTGAGCAGCAGCGCCAGGGACACGATCGCGCCCGCCTCCAGGGTGCCGCGCAGCGCGAACCAGCCGCCGAGGCCGTACACCAGGGCGAGCGCGAGGGCCGAGACGAGGGTGAGGGCGGTGATGAACGCCGACTGCGCCATCGCCGTACGGATGCCGATGTCCCGTACCCGGGCGGCTCGTTCGGCGAACTCGGCGGACTCGTCGCCGGGCCGTCCGAAGAGTTTGACCAGGGTGGCGCCGGGCGCCGAGAAGCGCTCGGTCATCCGGGTGCCCATGGCCGCGTTGAGGTCGGCGGCCTCCCGCTGGAGCCGGGCCATCCGGCTGCCCATGCGTCGGGCGGGGATCACGAAGACGGGCAGCATGACGAGCGAGAGGAGGGTGATCTGCCAGGAGAGGGTGAGCATGACGGCGAGGGTGAGCAGCAGGGTGACCAGGTTGCTCACCACTCCGGACAGGGTGTTGCTGAACGCCCGTTGGGCGCCGATGACGTCGTTGTTGAGACGACTGACGAGCGCTCCCGTACGAGTACGTGTGAAGAACGCGACCGGCATGCGCTGCACATGATCGAAGACGGCGGTTCGCAGATCGAGGATGAGTCCCTCGCCGAGCGTCGCAGACAGGCGTCGGCCCAGCAGACCGAGCGCCGCTTCGGCGAGGGCGATGACGGCGATGAGCACGGCAAGGCGGACGACGCGTGTCTCCTCCCCGCCCGACACGATCACGTCCACGACGTTCCCCGCGAGCACCGGCGTCGCCACGGCGAGCAGCGCGGTCACGACACTGAGGGCGACGAACCATGCGATACGGCGACGATGTGGACGGGCGAAGGCGCCGATACGCCGTAGCGTCGCGCGGGCGAAGGGACGGCTCTGCTGCTGGGCGGTCATCATGCCCTGCAGCTGGGTCCAGGCGGTGGTCTCCATACTCATACGGAGAACGCTAGGACCTCGACCAAGCTTGAGGTCAAGGGGCGGGGCAGCGTACGCCGGGGCGCGGTGAAAGTCCGCCGCCGGTCAGCCGCCGTCCCCGCGCCCGCAACCCCCTGTCGGCCGGGCACGGAGAACCTCTCCCGGTGTGACGGCGATACCACTCCCCCGACGACCCACCAGGCGTGTTCCGGTACGGCGGGCGGCCGTCGCCATCGCATCGGCCGCCGTGGCCGTGGTCCTCCTCGTACGACGGCCGTGTACAGCGGTGTTCGACCTCGTGCGTAGAGCGCTGACGGCGGCCGCCGGGCGCGCCGCCTCGGCACCGCCGCGCGTTGCCCGCTCGGTGCACACGCGGCCGGCGCGTGTGCCGGCGCTTCGGGCGGCTCGCTCGCGTTCCCGGCGCTCCAGGCCGCCGTGCTGGTCACCGTGGGGCTGGCGTTGGGACTCGACATCCCTGTGCCGCACATGAGCTCGCCCGTCTCGCGGCCACGGTCGCGGTCGCCCTCGTGGGCTCCGGGCGGTCTCGGGTCGGTGGAGGCCGCGCTCGCGGTCGCCCTGGTGGCGGTCGGCGGTCCGGTGACCGTGGCGACCGCGGCGGTGCCGGCGTTTCGCGTCATCACGGTCTGGCTGCCGCTGCTGCCGGGCGCGTTGACGCTCGGCGCGCCGGTCCGGCTGAAGGTGATCTGACGCCGGGTGAGGTGTCGGCCGGAGCCGGAAGGAGGGCCCCGGCGGATCCGGGAGGAGCGGGCGGCCCGATCCGGCGGGCGGAGGCGGCCGTACCGCGGTGCACATCCGGACATTCCCCTGACCGCGGGGCCGGTCGTCGGCCGATCCGCGCAGGTCCGGTGCCGATCAGCCGTGCGGATACGGCAGGATGAGCGGTCGCGCCCGACGCCGTACACACGTCCGGGCAGGCGCTGATCGTGCATCTCGAATTCGAGCAGGTGGCAAGGTGACGACACATCACATACGGCCCACGGGACCTGACATACGGCCCCTCAGCCGCTCCCCGCGTCCCTCGGGAGGCGACCGATGACCCGGGTCCTCACCCTCGACGACTACCTCGTGGCCGGCATCACTCTGGCCGCCGGCCTGTTGGCCGCGTTCCTGCTGCGGCTGCTGCTGCGCTGGCTCGGCGGCCACGCCACGAAGACCCGCTGGGGCGGTGACGATGTCATCGTCGACACACTGCGCTCCCTGGTCCCCTGGAGCGCGTTCGTCGGCGGCGCGGCCGCAGCGGCGGCGGTGCTGCCGCTGACGAGGACCGTGCAGCACAACGTGAACCAGTCCCTGACGGTGCTGTTCATCCTGGTCGCCACGATCACGTCGGCCAGGGTGATCGCCGGTCTGGTGCGCTCGCTCGCCCAGTCCCGGGCCGGGGTCGCGGGTTCGGTCACGATCTTCGTGAACATCACCCGGGTCACGGTCCTCGCCATCGGCTGCCTGGTGATCCTGCAGACCCTGGGCATCCCGGTCGCCCCGCTGGTCACCGCACTGGGCGTCGGCGGTCTCGCGGTGGCGCTGGCCCTTCAGGACACCCTCGCCAACCTCTTCGCGGGCATCCACATCCTCGCCTCGAAGACGGTCCAGCCGGGCGACTACATCAAGCTGAGCAGCGGCGAGGAGGGCTATGTCGTCGACATCAACTGGCGGCAGACGACGATCAAGTCGCTCTCCAACAACCTGGTGATCATCCCCAACGGCCAGCTCGCCGGCACGAACATGACCAACTTCAACCAGCCCGAGCAGGACATGACCGTGCTCGTGCAGGTGGGCGTCGGCTACGACAGCGACCTGGAGCATGTCGAGCGGGTCACCAACGAGATCATCGCCGAGACCATGAAGGAGGTCGAGGGCGCGGTCCCCGACCACGAGCCCGCCGTCCGCTTCCACACCTTCGGCGACTCCCGCATCGGGATGACCGTGATCCTCGGGGTCGGGGAGTTCAGCGACCAGTACCGGATCAAGCACGAGTTCATCAAGCGGCTGCACAAGCGGTACCGGGCCGAGGGGATCAGTGTGCCGGTGCCCCGGCGGGCGATCACGCTCCAGACCGGCGGTGGCAGCGTGGAGATTCCGCATCAGCGGGAGGCTGCCGTCCAGGTGGCCCCGTAGGGTCTTCGACCCCGCAGCCCCCACCCGTCCCATCCCTGGGGCTGCGCCCCAGACCCCGTTCGCGCAGTTCCCGCGCCCTTGAAGGGGCGCGGGAACTGCGCGAGCGACCACGAACCACCCACGGCCGAACAACCCACCCCACGCCCCGCCCGCTGTCGAGTCCGGCCCGGGCACGAGATATCTTGATGTCGAGCAATGTTGCAGACGTGGAGCGGAGCACCCGGTGACTGACTCGACCATCATCTACACGCACACTGACGAGGCGCCCGCCCTGGCGACCTACTCGTTCCTGCCCGTGATCAAGGCGTACGCCTCGCAGGCCGGTGTCTCCGTCGAGACCCGTGACATCTCGCTGGCCGGCCGCATCATCGCCGTCTTCCCGGAGTACCTGGAGGAGGGGCAGCGCATCCCGGACGCCCTCTCGGAGCTGGGCGAGCTGGCCAAGACCCCCGCGGCGAACATCATCAAACTGCCGAACGTCTCGGCGTCGATCCCGCAGCTCAAGGCCGCCGTCGCCGAGCTGCAGAGCCAGGGCTACGCGCTGCCGGACTACCCGGACGACCCGAAGTCCGACGAGGAGCGCGAGATCCGCGCCCGCTACGACAAGATCAAGGGTTCCGCCGTGAACCCGGTCCTGCGTGAGGGCAACTCCGACCGCCGCGCCCCCGCCTCGGTCAAGAACTACGCCAAGAACCACCCGCACCGCATGGGCGCCTGGTCCGCCGACTCGAAGACGAACGTCGCGACCATGGGCGAGAACGACTTCCGCTCCACCGAGAAGTCCGCGGTGATCTCCGAGGCCGGTGCGCTGAAGATCGAGCTGGTCGGCGACGACGGCTCCACCACCGTGCTCCGCGAGTCCGTACCCGTCCTGGCGGGCGAGGTCGTCGACGCCTCCGTGCTGCGCGTCGCCGCGCTGCGCGAGTTCCTGACCGCGCAGATCGCCCGGGCCAAGGCCGAGGGCGTGCTGTTCTCCGTGCACCTCAAGGCCACGATGATGAAGGTCTCCGACCCGATCGTCTTCGGTCACGTGGTGCGCGCCTTCTTCCCGAAGACCTTCGCGAAGCACGGCGAGACGCTGGCCGCGGCCGGCCTGTCCCCGAACGACGGTCTGGGCGGCATCTACAAGGGCCTGCAGGCCCTCCCGGAGGGCGCCGAGATCAAGGCCTCCTTCGACGCCGAGCTGGCCGAGGGCCCGGCGCTGGCGATGGTCGACTCCGACAAGGGCATCACCAACCTGCATGTGCCGTCCGACGTCATCGTCGACGCCTCGATGCCGGCCATGATCCGTACCTCCGGCCACATGTGGGGCGCGGACGGCCAGGAGGCCGACACCCTCGCGGTCCTGCCGGACTCCTCCTACGCCGGCGTCTACCAGGTCGCGATCGACGACTGCCGCGCCAACGGCGCCTACGACCCGTCGACCATGGGCTCGGTCCCGAACGTCGGCCTCATGGCGCAGAAGGCCGAGGAGTACGGCTCCCACGACAAGACCTTCGAGATCGCGACCACCGGCACGGTCCGCCTCGTCGACCAGGCCGGCAACGTGGTGATCGAGCAGGCGGTCTCGGCCGGTGACATCTTCCGCGCCTGCCAGACGAAGGACGCGCCGATCCGCGACTGGGTGAAGCTGGCCGTCACGCGTGCCCGCGCCAGCGGCGACCCGGCGGTGTTCTGGCTGGACGAGACCCGCGCCCACGACGCCAACCTGATCGCCAAGGTCAACGCCTACCTGCCGGAGCACGACACCGAGGGCCTGGACATCCGTGTCCTCGCCCCGGTCGAGGCCACGAAGCTGTCGGTGGAGCGCATCCGCCGCGGCGAGAACACGATCTCGGTGACCGGCAACGTGCTGCGTGACTACCTCACCGACCTGTTCCCGATCCTGGAGCTGGGCACCAGCGCCAAGATGCTGTCGGTCGTCCCGCTGATGGCGGGCGGCGGCCTCTTCGAGACGGGCGCCGGCGGCTCCGCCCCGAAGCACGTCCAGCAGCTGGTCAAGGAGGACTACCTCCGCTGGGACTCCCTGGGCGAGTTCTTCGCCCTGGTGCCGTCCCTGGAGCAGTACGCCGAGGCCACCGGCAACACCCGCGCCAAGGTCCTCGCCGACACCCTCGACCGCGCCACGGCGACCTTCCTGAACGAGGACAAGTCCCCGTCGCGTCGCGTCGGCGGCATCGACAACCGCGGCAGCCACTTCTTCCTGTCCCTGTACTGGGCCCAGGAGCTGGCCGCCCAGACCGACGACGCCGACCTGGCCAAGGCCTTCGCCCCGCTCGCCGAGACCCTCACGGCGAACGAGCAGACCATCGTCGACGAGCTGATCGCCGTCCAGGGCAAGCCGGCCGACATCGGCGGCTACTACCAGCCCGACCCGGCCAAGGCCACCGCGGTCATGCGCCCGTCGACCACCTGGAACGAGGCGCTGGCGAACTTCGCCTGACCTCACACGCCACCCTGTGTGGATCTGGGAACTGAGGATCCGAGAACCTTCGGGTCCGCACAGCACCGCCCCGGCCGGGATCGTTTCCGGCCGGGGTGGTGTGCTTTCTGCCCACTTTCGACCCCTCCCGCCCCCAAAGAGACTTCCTCCACGCAATTGCGTCAGTCACATGTGTATTCTGAACTCGGGCCGGGGACAAGCAAGTTGAGGTGTCGGCACACGTGCGTCAGGCAAGGCATCAGCGTGGGGAGAAGCGATGGCCATGGCGGGGGGACCAACGGTACGGCGACGGCAGCTGGGGGCGGAGCTGCGGCGACTGCGTGAACACGCCGGCCGGAAGATCGAGGAGGTGGCGGCCCACCTCGAATGTTCCATGTCCAAGATCAGCCGGGTGGAGACGGGTCAGGCCCCCATCAAGGCTCGGGACGTACGGGACCTGCTGGGGTGGTACGGCGTCACCGACCCGGCGCAGATCGAGACCGTCCTGCAGATCCACAAGGACGCGCAACAGCAGGGCTGGTGGGCCCACTACGGCGAGGTGTTGCCCTCCGGCATGGCCACGTACGCCGGGCTGGAGTCCGATGCCCGCGCGCTGCGCTCGTACGAGCCCACATTTGTGCACGGGCTGCTCCAGACCGAGGAATACGCCCGTTCCGTGATCTCCGCCGCCCGCCCGAACGAGCCGTACGAGGTGGACCAGCTGGTGCGGTTCCGCAAGGAGCGCCAGACGCTGCTGACCCGTGACCCGGACCCGCTGGAGCTGTGGGTCGTCGTCGAGGAGAGCGCGCTGCGGCGCCCGGTCGGCGGCCCGGAGGTGATGGCGGCCCAGCTCGCCCACCTGGCCGAGGCGACGACCATGCCCCACGTCACCATCCAGATCATGCCGACGGCCAAGGGCGCGCACGCGGCGCTGGCAGGGATGTTCTCGCTGCTGGAGTTCGAGGGCCACGCACCGACCGTGGTCTACGTCAACTCCATCGCCGGCAACGTGTACCTGGAGAAGGAGCGCGACGTGCGCGCCTTCGTCCAGACCTTCGACCTGGTGCGGGCCGCGGCCCCGGATCCGCAGGAGACGCCCGCCACGCTGGAGAACATCGCTAGGGAGATGCGGAGCGGATGATGAGCACGGACAACGGGCGACGGGTCCCGCAGGTCGAGCCGACCGCCCTGAGGGACGCGCTCTGGCACAGGAGCAGCCACAGCTCGGGCAACGGCGCCTGTGTGGAGGTGGCCTTCGTCGAGAGCCTGACAGCCGTCCGGGACTCCAAGGACACCGACAGGCCAGGCCCGGTGTTCCGGCCCGCGGAATGGCGGAGGTTCGTCGGCGGGGTGCGTTCGGGGTGGCCGGGTGGCCCCTGTCCACGGGAAGCCGCCCGTGTACGGGACATCTGAGGGCGCAGATCTCGCGTCCGATTCCGTCTCCGGGCTCCTCGCCTCCGGCGCCTTCTACGCGTCGCAGACGTTCTGGACGGCCGCCGGTGTCGCGGTGGCCGTGCTCATGGGCTGCGGCGCGGTCTGGGCCGCCCTGCGCGCGGCGCATCCCAGACGTCGGCTCACGTACTCGACGACCCACGCCCCGCTGGTCCACGAGCCGGTCGGCGGCGCGCTGGAGATCCGGTGCAACGGCACGCTGCTGGCCGACCCCCACCTGGTGCGGATCGTCCTCACCAATCCGGGCCGACGGGACATCCCGAGCGGCGCCTTCGACCGCGGCCAGCCGATCCGGGTGGAGCTCGGGGTGCCCTATGTGGAGCTGGTGGCCACCGAGTCGGAGCCCAGCGCGGCCGAGCTCCCGCCCGTCACCCTCCACGGCTCCGAGCTGAGGATCGGGCCGGGCCTCATCGGCTGCGGCACGACCGTCACCTGTCTCCTCCTGGTCGACACTCCCCCGGCCTGCCGCTACCGCCACTCACTCCTGGACGTCAAGGTGGAACAGATTTCTCTCCCGGCGGCCTCGCGCTGGGCCGCCATACGCCCGGCCCCGCTGGTCCGTCCGTAGCGCCGTCCACGCACGCCCTGACGCCCGCACCCCGCAACCCTGTGCTCGCGGCCCCGGGAACCGGGGCGGAGTGCCGACCGTCAGCCGGTGCCCAGGGCCGTGCGCAGGGTGGCGATCGCCTGTCCGATGGCGGCCTCGGCGGCGTGCGTTCCGCGCAGGGCGTCGAGCATGACGAAGTCGTGGATGATGCCCTGGTAGCGCACGGCGGTGACCGGTACGCCCGCCTCGCGCAGCTTGTTGGCGTACGCCTCGCCCTCGTCGCGCAGGACGTCGGCCTCGGCGGTGATGACGAGGGCCGGGGGCAGGTCCTTGAGCTGCTCGGGGGTGGCGCGCAGCGGTGAGGCCGTGATCCGGGCGCGTTCGGCCTCGTCGGTCGTGTACTGGTCCCAGAACCACTGCATGCCGTCGCGGCGCAGGAAGTAGCCGGTGGCGAACTGGTGGTAGGAGCCGGTGTCGAAGGCGGCGTCGGTCACGGGGTAGAACAGCACCTGCTGGACCAGCGGGACGTCACCGCGCTCCTTGGCCATCAGGGTCAGCGCGGCGGTCATGTTGCCGCCGACCGAGTCACCGGCCACGGCGATGCGGGTGGCGTCGAGAAGGCGGCCGGCGCCCTCGGTGACGATCCAGCGGGCCACCGCGTAGTTCTGCTCGATGGCGACCGGGTAGCGGGCCTCGGGTGAGAGGTCGTACTCGGGGAAGACCACGGCGGCGTTCGCGCCCACGGCCAGCTCGCGCACCAGCCGGTCGTGGGTGTGGGCGTTGCCGAAGACCCAGCCGGCGCCATGGATGTAGAGGATCACCGGAAGCGTGCCCTCGGCGCCCGCCGGACGGACGATACGAGCCCGGACCTCGCCGGTGGGCCCGCCCGGCACGGTGACCCATTCCTCGTCGACGGGCGGCTTCTCGATGTCGCCCGACTGCACCTCGTCGACCGTCTTGCGGCCCTCCAGCGGACTGAGGTCGAAGAGGTACGGCGGGTTCGCGGTCGCCTCCGCGAAGCCCGCGGCGGCGGGCTCCAGGACGGGACGGGGGCCGGTGGCGTCGGCGATGCCGGGGGTGTTCTCGGACATGGCGATCTCCTCTGGTGCGGTGCCACGGGTGGGCTCGACCGGCGCGGTTTCGCCGGCCGGCGGCACACAACAACCATATCGCGCGACTAGGTCGTGCACAACTAAGTAGCGCTCGATATAATCGGGGAGACTTGAAGGTAGGGTGGGTGATCGTCATGCAGAGCCCAGGACGGAGGAGCGACACCGTGAGCACAGTCGGCGACATCGTGAGCGCGAGCGGAACGGCCGAGGCCCCGGCTTCGGCGCTGGGATCGGGGCCGGGACCGGGACCGGGGCGCAGTCTGCTCCTGGACGACCAGCTCTGTTTCGCCCTGTACGCCGCCTCGCGCGCGGTCACCGCCCGCTACCGGCCGCTGCTCGACGAGCTGGGGCTGACCTATCCGCAGTACCTGGTCATGCTGGTGCTCTGGGAGCAGGACTCGATCTCCGTACGGGACCTGGGCGCCGCGCTCCAACTGGAGTCCAGCACGCTCTCCCCGCTCCTGAAGCGGCTGGAGGCCGGCGGGCTGCTCCGCCGCGAGCGCCGTACGGACGACGAACGCTCGGTCGCCATCCGCCTCACCCGGTCCGGCGCCCAGCTCCAGGAGCGGGCCCGGACCGTCCCCGTGGACATCGGCGAAGCCATGGGACTGACCCCCGAACAGCACACCATGGCCAAGCGGTTGCTGCGGCTGCTCACCGCGAACGTCGGTCGGACGTGACCGAGGGCGGGCGTGCCGGAGCGGAAGGCTGACGTGACCGGGGGCGGGCGGGCCCGACGCGCGAGGTTCAGTGCGCGGCGTCCAGCCTGATCCGCTGCTCCTCGGTCAGTTCCAGCTCCACCGCGCCCAGGTTCTCCTCCAACTGCGCGAGCGACGACACCCCGGCCAGCGGGACGATCGGGAACCGTCCGCCCAACTGCCAGGCGAGCACGACCTGGTTGACGGTCGCCCCGGTCTCGCGCGCCACCTCGCCCAGCACCTTCGTCCGGACCGGGGTGCCCGGGTGGTCGTAGTCCGGCGGCAGCTCGTCCGGCCGTACGTAGCCGCCCTTGAGCAGCGGTGAATAGGCGACCAGGGTGAGGTCCGGCTCGGCCTCCAGATAGCTCAGCAGTTCGGCGGTGGCCGCGCCGAGGTTGCCGTCCGCCCAGAGGTCGTTGGGGATGTCGGTGCGCGGGCGCAGATGGCTGTGGTGGTACTGGAGCACCTCGTAGCCGGGCAGCCCGGCCGCGGCGGCGAGGGCGCGGGCCCGCTCCACCCGCCACACGGCGTGGTTGCTGACGCCGAGCAGCCCGACCGTGCCCTCCGCGACGAGCTCCGCGAACCCCTCGACGGTCTCCCGCGCGGACACCGTGCGGTCCTCGATGTGCGCGTAGAGCAGGTCCAGCCGCTCCACCCCGAGCCGCTCCCGGCTGCGCTCCGCCGACTCCCGGATCACCTTCGCCGACAGCCCTTCCGCGTTGTCGACATAGCTGGTGCCCGGCGCGAGGGGGCGGGCGCCGAGCTTGGTGGCGATGACGATCTCGTCGCCGATGTCCCGGCTGCGGCGCCACCGTCCCAGCAGTTCCTCGCTCTGCCCGCCCTGCCCTCCGTCGATCCAGAAGGCGTAGTTGTCGGACGTGTCGATGAAGTTCCCACCCGCTTCGACGTAGCGGTCGAGCACCGCGAAGGAGGTCTTCTCGTCCGTCCGCGAGCCGAACAGCATGGCGCCGAGCGCGAGCACGCTCACCTCGCGACGGGTCCCCGGGTCACTGCCTATCGTGCGGTACTTCATACCGTTGCCTCCCGTTCCGCCCGGCTGTCGGGCCTGAACGCGAGTCTTCAACTTGGAGCGCACGCGAAGTCAATGCCCCTCGCTCACTATTCTTCGAACGTGACCGAGACCGAACCGATGCTCCTGCCCGACCTGCGACTTCCCGACATGCCCCTGCACGACCCGTTCGTAGTCGCCGACGACGAGACCCGTACGTACCACCTCTACACGTCCAACGATCCGACCGTTTCGGGCGTGGACGGCACCGGCACGATGGTCTACCGCAGCACCGACCTGCGGGACTGGACGCGCCCCGTCGTGGTCTTCCGGACGGCCGAACAGCAGGGGATCTGGGCGACCGAAGGGGGGTGGGCGCCGGAGGTGCACGCGTGGGACGGCAAGTACTACCTGTTCACCACGCTGCACGACCAGGACAAGCCGCTCAAGGTGCCGCCGGCCAACCGGTGGGGCACTCCCTTCCAGCTCCCGAACCACATGCGCGGCACGATCACCGCCGTTTCCGACTCGCTGCTGGGCCCCTTCACCGTCGTCGACCCCGCACGGCCCACTCCGCCCGAGAACCTCATGACCCTCGACGGCACCCTCTACGTCGACCCGGCCGGGCAGCCCTGGATGGTGTACGCGCACGAATGGCTGCAGACCGTCGACGGAACCATGGAGGCGATCCGGCTGGCCCCGGACCTGACCGGGACGATCGGGGACCCGGTCTTCCTGTTCAAGGCCTCCGACGCGTCCTGGCTCACCGAGCAGATCCCGGGCGGAGTGCCGCACCAGCTCGCGCCGTACATCACCGACGGCCCCCAGCTGTACCGGACGCCCGACAACTCCCTGCTCATGCTGTGGTCGACGTACGAGAAGAACGTGGCCGGCGACGACGGCACCGTCAGCGGCGGCTATGTGCAGACCTACGCCGTCTCCAGGTCCGGCGACCTCACGGGGCCGTGGGACCAGCGGCGCCCCCTGGTCCGCGAGGACAGCGGCCACGGCATGCTGTTCCACACCTTCGACGGCCGGCTGATGATGATCCTCCACCGCCCCTTCGAGAACGCGCGCGGCAAGCTCTACGAGATGCGACTCGACGGCCACGAGCTGCGCGTACTGCGCCGACGCGCTGACCTCGACGGCGGCGGCTGAGCCCCGCGCGAACGACCATCGCGCATGCCGGTCCATGGAGAGGATCATGCGCGGATCGGCCGCCGGTCGACGCGCCGACGGTCGCGGGCGGGTGCCGTCAGCCGCACGTCCGGTAGTTGTGGCCGGCGAGCCGGGGTGGTGCCTCGGCACGGCCGGGGTCGTCGCAGCGCAGTAGCAGTGGGGGAGGAAGGCGCCACGTGTGCGGTCACAGTCCTTGTCCGCGGGCTTCTGCCCCACCCCCGGACTACAAGCTGGGTCAGCTGGAACTCACCGTGGGCCAGGGCCTGTCCGATCGGCGGGGAGGAACACCGGACAGGCCCTGGCGTATGTGGGCGCGACTGGGCGCAGGGAGGCGGACATGAGCGGACGGGGTGATTCCGTCGCCGTTGGTCAGGTTCTGTGCAGCAGGACCGTGGTGTCCGGGGGCAGTAGCCCGTCCTTGCCCAGCGGTGCTGACGCGATGAGGGGGCTGGTGGCGGCGGGGAGCGGGACCGGCTGGTCGGTGAGGTTGACCGCGCACAGCAGGCCGTTGCCTCGTTCGAGGAGGAGAGTGCCGGCGGGACTGTCGAGCCAGTGGAAGTCCTCAGCGGGTGACGTGGCGGGGCTCGTCATGGTTGGAGAGGACCCAGGTGGCGGGGGCACCGACGTTCGCCAGATCGGTGATCGTGCGGCTGATCACCTCCCGCAGTTTGTCTGCCTCCATGGGGCATTTGAGGAAGTCGAAGTTGAAGGCGGTGTGGAGTTCGTCGGGGCGGAGGTAGTCGGGCATGCGGCCGGGGCGGACGTGGGCCTCGGCGACGAAGACGCGGGGGTCGGGGTAGCTGTCGGCGATGGCGCGCCAGCCGCGGAAGATGTCGTGGACGCCGTCGCGGTCCCAGTGCGAGTGGTTGTCTTCTTGAGCGATGACGGAGAACTCCGTCAGGCCGAGGTCCGGGAGGGCCGGGTCCTTGACCATGCCGTGTGCGACGTCGATGCGGAAGCCGTCGACGCCCAGGTCGAACCAGAAGCGCAGGATCGACTCGAACTCGGCCCGGACCTCGCCGTTGTCCCAGTTGAGGTCGGGCTGTTCGGGGGCGAAGAGGTGCAGGTACCACTGGCCGTCCGGCGTGCGGGTCCAGGTGGGGCCGCCGAAGGCCGCGTGCCAGTCGTTCGGCGGCTCGCTGCCGTCCTCGCCTCTCCCCTCACGGAAGATGAACCGGTCTCGTGCCGGGGAGCCGGGCGCTGCCGCCAGTGCCTTCTGGAACCATGCGTGTTGGTCGGAGGTGTGGTTGGGGACGATGTCCAGGATCACCCGCAGGCCCAGTTCGTGGGCCTCGGTGATCAGTTTCCGGGCCTCGTCGAGGGTGCCGTAGGTGGGGTGGATGTCACGGTAGTCGGAGACGTCGTAGCCGCCGTCGGCCAGCGGGGACGGGTACCAGGGGTTGATCCAGATCGCGTCGATGCCGAGGTAGGCCAGGTACTGCAGACGGGAGCGGAGACCGGCGATGTCGCCGGTTCCGTCGCCGTCGCCGTCGGCGAAGCTGCGTATGTAGACCTGATAGATGACCGCGGAGCGCCACCAGGAGTCGTTCGCCGCGTCGTTCGTGGGGGTCGGGTTGCTCATGGTGGGACGGTCCTGTCGGAGGGAATGCGGAGAGGCGTGTCTCCCGGGTAGGGCGCCGGCACGCTTGATCTGCGCGCCCGGGATCGGGTTTCCCGCCTGGCTATCCCTTGGTCGCGCCTGCCGTGCCGCCTCGTACGAAATGCCGCTGGAAGGCGAAGAAGACCAGGGCCACGGGGATGGTCATGAGCAGGGCCGCCGCGAGCTTGATCGGATACTGGTTGCCTTCGCCGAGCTGACCGGACACGAGTGAGGCGACTCCGCTGGTCAGGGTGTTCAGTTCCGGGCTCTGCCGGGACACGATGAAGTGCGGCAGTTCGTTCCACGATCCCTGGAACGACAGGATGGTCAGGGTGATGAGGGCCGGCTTGGCCATCGGCAGCACGACGGACCAGAAGATCCGGAAGGTGCTCGCGCCGTCGATGCGGGCCGCTTCCTCGACGCTGACGGGGATCGACTCGAAGAACTGCTTCATGATGAAGATCCCCGCGGCGTCCGTGAGAAGCGGGACGATCATCCCCGCGTAGGAGTCGTATATCCCGAGCTGGTTCAGGACTAGGAATTTCGGGATCAGCAGGACGACGCCGGGCACGGCCATGACCGCGATGACGGCGGCGAACAGGGCGCCCCGGCCGCGGAAGCGGAGCCGGGCCAGCGCGTACCCGGCGAGGGAGTCGAAGAACACACGGCCGGCGGTGACGAAGAGCGCGACGACGACGGAGTTCGTGAACCAGCGCGGATAGTCCGCCTCGGCGAGTCGGCTGAAGGCCGCCTCCTGATTCGTCATAGGGCTCGAACACCCCGGGAACGGACACGGATCCCCCGACACGCGCGAGCATCCGGTCCCCAAGAATGATCAAGGGGCCGTTCCAGGTCTCCCCTGAAACGGCCCCTGACCTGCGACTTCGTAAAGTCGGGACGACAGGATTTGAACCTGCGACCCCTTGACCCCCAGTCAAGTGCGCTACCAAGCTGCGCCACGTCCCGTCGCGCTGTCCACGAAGTTTCATGTGAACGCGCAAGTGAACCCTATCCTACGCACCTGTCACATCCAGCTCGGGCAGGCCCTGCGGCGGCGCGGCGAGATCGGCCCGCACCCGGGCCCGGATGTGCAGGGTCAGCGCGGCCAGGTCGGCGCAGTAGACGGAGGGGTTGCGGAAACCGCTCCCGGAGGCGTACCGGTGGGCGAAGAGCCCTCCCCCACACACGGCGAGCAGTGGACAGCGCCCACAGGTGGGCCCCAACCCGTCGGCGCCCGACTGCTGTTGACGGATCCGAGGCTGGTCGAGGACGTCGTCGAGGCTGTCGCGGAAGACGTCGAGGCCCGTCTCCGGCGCGCCTTCGTAGGCGACCTTGAGGGAATCGGACTGCTCGATGGAACCGTCGGTCTCGATGACGGCGAGCGTCGCCGGGGCCAGCCCGACGCACTCGGTACGCATCGAGCCCCCGAGGACGCCCGCCATCAGCTCCTCGAAGAGCCGGACACCCGTTTCCCGTACGGGAGCGTCGTACCAACGGTCGAACACCCGCCGCAGCCAGTCGGCGTACGGGGTCTCCCCCGAGTCGCCCATCACTCCCTGGGCGGTCACCGGCGGGGCGGCGGGTACCCGGTTCGCCCGATCCGCGAGTCCGGGTGGCGGTGTGTCCCAAGTGCCGTGCGGCAGCAGGAGATCGACGCGGGGCGGGCGTGAGGCCAGCAGGGCCTCGTAGGTGTCGACGGGGTCGTCGGCCAGGTCGATCGTGCACAGAAGGCCCGCGTACAGGGCGCGGTACTCGGACTCTCCCAGCCGGCCGAGCCCCTCCATCACCCGCCGGTGGCTCCCCTCGCCCTTCGGAAAGCGCCGGTGCCGGTCGTGTCCCGCCTGCGTGCCGTCGAGGCTGACGCTGACGCCCACCCGATGCCGGCGGAGCACGTCCAGGATGTCGGGAGTGAGCAGCACACCATTGGTCTGCATCGAGAAACGGACGGGCACCGCCGCCTTCGCCAGTCCCCGCCCGAGAACATCGAGCAGTTCGTCGAGCCGCCCAGCCCCGAGAAGCAACGGCTCCCCGCCGTGCAGCACGATCCGGACGTCGGGCAGCCGATGAGCCACGGCGTGCTCGGCGATACGCAGGGCCGTCTGCTCGGCCACAGCCGCTTCCATGCGGCGCGGCTTGTCACGCCAACTGGTGTCGGCGGAGTGATAGACGTAGCAGTAGTCGCAGTCCAGGTTGCAGCGACTGTGCACCTTGAGGACGAACTGCCGCAGGGACACGGGAGTTGGCCGGACCGGGGGCGAAGTCACTTGGGCGCTTCGTAGTCGAGCGCTGATTCGAACTCTGCCAGGTGCGTGACATTCGGATTCGCGGCCTCCCGTACGAGACGGCGCACTACGTGTCCGAGAGCGCTGTTCTCCGACACGACACGAGGGCCGTGCTCGGCAAACCCGACCGGGCCCGCGCCGGAAAGGGCGCAACCCGCGGGTGTATTCGGCGAGAGCAGGAAGGGTGACATTGATCTCCTTAGGGAAAAGCTGATACCGGGCGTCCGTCAGCGGGAGATGTCCATATCCGTGAGCGGAGGATAGCGGCGGTCCGAAAGGGAAGCGGCAAGAAAGCACGCGAAGGGCCGTAAGGAAAACCTTCGCCCACCGAGTGAGGCGCATCCTATTTCAACGACACCGGTTCAGAAGGTGAACGACTCCAACAGCTCGGTAACAGCGGGGCTGTTCACCCGGCCACCTCTCAACGGAACCAGCCAGTCGACCAGTTCCTGTGGCCCGGTTCCCCATACGCGTGAACGGCTTCGTCGCATGGGTGCGTAGCAGGCGGGTGCGTAGCAGGTGGCAGCGTGCGCAGCAGGCAGGTGCCGGTCGGCCGGGCATGGACGTGGCGCTCGGTCACGGTCCATGCACATTCGCCAGGGCCATCGTGCGGCCCGCGCAGTCCCGGTGCACGCCGCGACGAATACCCGGACCCGATCGGCGAGTTCGCCGCCTCATTGACGGGGAAGCAGACCCGGACTGTCGAGAGGTCTTGGGTGGGAAGCCAAGTACGCCGACGAGTAGGGCGCGATCAGAACTCCACGCGACCACAACTCTGCGCGAACCGACCACGCGGATCAGCTCCCGCAGCCAGTCTTCCCCCAGTATGAGGTTCTCGACGTCACGGAAGAAGAGGCTGCCGGGCCGCTACCGCGCCTGGTGGATCGAGCCTTTGCAACAGGTCATCGCAGAGCCGACCGGCATAAGCCGCCCGGTTGTCCGGCGGGCGTGACACAGAGAGAAGGACGGGCAATGCGGTCGCCCCCGTGTCGCGCCACACCAACGCGGCACGGGGGCGCTTCCCCGCCACCGCTGAGCCAGGCGTTCGGCCTCCGCCGGTGTCACGGCCGCAGGGCCCTGCGGACCGATCGCCCGCAAGGCCCCGTGGCCGCTCTCACGAGGGCCCGTGGCTCCCCTCATGCTGCCGCGGCCTCGCAGGATCCGGGTCGGCCGTCATGTGACCGGCGGCTCGATGTCCGCGTCGATGGGCTGCCAGCGGGTGACTGCCCGGGTCAGAGGGTGGTCACCACCGAGCTCCTTGCTCTCCCTCGCACGCCGCTCCGCCTCCTCGTGGAGCCGGCCCGCCTCCTCGTGCGACCCTTCGGGCTCATCCGATTCGTCCCGGCGCAGTTCGCCCGCCAGGTTCGAGGCACCGGCGATGGCGAGGTGGTGGTCAGGGCCGAGCACGTCCCGGAGACCCTCGTACGCCTCACGGCCCACCGCCAGGGCCCGTCCGTGGTCACCGCTCTCGGACAGATCGGTCGCGTGGTTGAGCATGCACGTGAGGGTGTAGGGGTGTCGGGGCCCGAGCAGTCGGCGGAATCGGTCGGCGGTGCGGGTGGACAGTTCGAGCGCGGCCTCCGGCTGTCCGGTCAGGCGGAGCAGCACCGCGAGGTTGTTGGCGCTGGTGAGGGTGAACACGTGGTCCGGGCCGAAGCGACGCCCGTAACGGTCGAAGGTCTCTTTCGCCAGTTCACGGCCTCGAACCGACTCCCCTCGGTCGTAAAGGTCCGCGCTCAGATTCGTCGCGACGGCGAGGGTGTCGTGATGGTCCTGGCCCAGTTGTTTCTTTGCCTGCTCGAAAGTGTCGTTGGTCAGCGTGTACGCCTCCTCGTACTCGCCGAGCCGACGGTGCAGGACCGCGACCCCGAGGGAAGCGCGGAAGGTGATCAGGTGGTCGGGGCCCAGCGCGCGCCGACTGCGCTTCAGGGTGTCCTGCAGAAGCTTCAACGCCTCGTGGAGTGCCCCGGCGGCGCGTAGGTCGCGGGCGTAGTTCGTGGCGGAGTTGAGTGTGGCGCGCTGGTCGGGTCCGAAGATCTCCCGCCGCTGTTTCAAGATTTCCCGGTTGGTCTCACGGGCGGCCTGCCGGTCGCCGGACAGGAACTCGGACACGGCGAGGTTTCCGGCCGCAGCGAGGGTACGCGCGTGACCGTCGCCGAGGAGGCGCCTGGTCCGTCGCAGAGTCTCTCTGTCGCTCTCCATGGCGTCGGCGTACCGGCCGACACTGCGAAGGTCCGAGCCGAGACTCATGGCCGCGCCCAGGGTGTAGGGGTGGTCCTCTCCCAGGACCCTGCTGCCCCGCTCGTAGACGTCACGTGTCACGTCGTACGCCTCGGGCAGACGGCCCTGCTCGCGCAGCGCGTTACCCAGTTCGGTGCGCAGCCGCAGGACGAGCGCGTCGTCCTCGCCGAAGCGGGGCAGCCAGCTGGTGAGGACCCGTTCGGCGGTGGTGTTGGCGGTGTCGGCGTCGCCGCTTCGCCACAGGTGGCGGACGGTGTCGCAGATCCACTGCCGTACCGGGAGGTTGTCGCTCTCCTGGGCCCGGGTGGGCCAGAGGTGCGGGAGCAGTGTGGCGTAACGCCGCCAGTTCTCGGACTCGTCGGGGTCCTTGGGGTTGGCCTGGCCCAGTACGGCCTGGGCCCGTTCCCGCATGGCGGTCTGCTCGTCGGAGGAGAGCTGGTCCCGCAGCACACGCTGGATCAGGCGGTGCAGGGTCAGCGTGTCGGTCCGCTGGTCGACCTGGGCGAGTCCGTTGCGGACGATCTCTCCGTAGAGCCTGCTCATCAGCAGCGGGTCGGAGAGGCTCGGGTCGTGGCGTTCGAGCAGTGCGAGCGCGGGCCGACTGCTGAGCATGTCCCGCGGGATCGGATCCGGCCCGAAGAACGCGCACAGTTGGAGCAGCGCGGCCGCGGCGGGCGTACGGGATTTCAGCCGATCGAGTGACCAGCTGGCCGCCGCCGACGTCGGGTAGTCAGGGGCGGACTGGCTGCGCAGGATGTCGGTCATCTGGGTACGGAGCATCTCCACATAGGTGTCCACGGGCATCGCCGACTCCTGGAGCGAGGCGGCGGCGAGGCTCACGGCCAGCGGGAAGTCCCCGAGTTCCTCTGCCACCCGAGCCGCTTCCACCGGCTCGAGTGTCACGTTGTAGCGGCGCAGCAGCGCGACGCTCTCCTCACGGGTGAAGAGGTCCACCTCGATGCGCGCGGCACGTTCGGCCCAGGCGGGATTCCGCGAGGTGATGAGGATGTGGTGACCGGGCCCACTGACCGGAACCAGACCGTCCAGGTCGGCCGGCTTCTCGGCGTTGTCGTACACGAGCAGCCAACGCGCGTGGGGGGTGCCGCGACGCAGCTTGTCCAGAACCTCGTTGCATACGGCCGTCAAGTCCTTGCCACCAAGGGGCACACCGAGATGCCCGGCCAGCGTGTTCAGGTCCTGGCGGATCTGCGTCGGCTCCGCGGCGTTGATCCACCAGACGAGATCGTAGTCCGACTCGAAGCGGTACGCGTACTCGAGCGCGAGCTGCGTCTTGCCCACGCCACCCAGTCCGTAGAGCGCCTGCGGCAGTACGGCGGTCGTGCCGGAGAGCAGGCTGTCACGCAGTCGTTCGATGAGCGCCCGGCGACCCGTGAAGACGACATTGCGCTGCGGCCGTCCCCCGATGACCTGCGGTGGAGTACCGGGAAGCCGGGCCGCCGCGGCCAGACCGACGGCGGCGGGACGGGACCCCGGCTCGACCGAGCCGGCACGGTCGACGGTGGTCAGGAGGCGGGCCACGGCCTCTTCCGCGGTGACACCCGCAAGGCTGACCGCCGAAAGGGGCGCGAACTCCGCGGGGGGCGGTGCGTCGTCGACCCGGAGGGGGACGACCATGCCGATCTGCCCGGACGGGTCCCTGCGGCTGGTCCGCCGGCGGATCTCCCGCGCCTGCGGCAGCGCGGTGTACTGCGGCGAGAGCAGCACGACCATGCGTCCTTCGCCGGCCAGCGTGCGTTCGAGACCCGTGGGTGCGACGGGTGCGTCCGTCACCTCGTCCACCTCGATCGGGGCGAGCGTCGCCTCGTAGCCGGCCGCCCGCAGCACGGTGACGGTCCAGTCGGCCCACAGCCGGTCGGTCGCCGCGTAGCTGACGTAGTAGTCCTTGCGCATGATCGGGGAGGTCCGCTCGTACTCCGCACGCAGTGTCTGGCGGTACGGCTCCGGCATGTTGCTCAGCTGTGTCACCCGGTTGTCGGTGAGCCGAGCGGTCAGCCGTTCGAACGCGGCGAGCAGGGTGCCGTCCTGCCGGCGTTCGCCGACGGTCGCGGGGATCTCCTCGTAGGCGTAGCTGGGTTTGTACGGGATCTCGACGCTGCTCCAGTACTGGTCCTGCTCCTCGGGCGGAACCCAGTCCAGGAACGGCGCGAACAGACTGCGCGCCTGGTAACGGCCGGCCTCCAGGCGGTCGCGGCCGGCATCCTCGACCCGCATGGGGACGGGGACTATACGGATGTCGCGCTGGGTGTGGGAAATACGGCGGATCGAACGGGCGACGTGCGCGGCGCCGTTGACGCCCTGCCGGCTGAGGGTGAAGCAGTCCACGACGATGTCCGGCATGACGACCGTGCAGATGCTCGCGGTGTCACTGAGGCCGGTCCGGCTGTCGATCAGTACGTAGTCGTACCGCGCGGCCATGTCGTCGCGGAGCGCGGTGAGGAAGTCGGAGCCGCCCATGCGGTAGAACGTGCCCCAGTCGAAGGTGCTGACGGTGACCGCGTAGGTGTCGGGGTCCTGCACGCCGGCGGGCAGCAGGTCCAGTTTTCCGCCCGGTGGCAGCCGTAGTTCCGTGCCGACGGCGTACCGGTCGACGCGTGCCCGTTCCCGGTGGCCGGGCTCCTCGGGCAGGCCACCCCCGTTCGGCCGGGCCGGGCCGGCCGTGCCCGAGCCGTCCACACCGGAGCCCACCCGTGGCGTCACCGCGTGCCGGGCGAAGTCGCTGACCATCTCTATGACGCCGGCGCTCTCGGTGAGTTCGGGGTCGGCCAGCAGGGGCTGCAGATAGGTGTGCAGTCCGGGGGCCTCCAGGTCCCAGTCCACGACGAGTACGCGCAGGCCGTTGCTCGCGAGGATCCAGGCGGTGTTGACCAGCGCCATCGTGCGGCCCGTACCGCCCTTGAAGGAGTAGAAGGTGATGATGGTGCCCCGGCCGGCGTCGTCATGGGTCATCTTCCTGCTCCTTCTCAAAGGGCATCGGTGTGGAGGAGGCGCGGGCAGCGATCGGCGGCGCGAGCCCGGTACGGCTGCGCGGAGTGGCCACGGTGCTCAGGACGGGGAGCGAGGCGGACGTGATCCGGGGCATCTCCATGGAGTTGACCTTGAGGGTCTCGAGAAAGGAGACCAGATGGTTCTGCGCCTTCGCGACGACGGCGTGGAGCGCCCCGTCGAACCGGTCCGAGCCGATGCCCGACTGCAGCAGCGGCAGGGGATCCCCGGTTCCCTTCGCCCAGTTGAACGGAAGGGCACCCCGGACCGCCTCCCAGTAGGCCTTGCCCCGGGGGCCGTCACCCGCCTCTTCCTGCTCGCACGGAATTATGGCCGCGCTGCCCGGATGGTTGCTCCGGTCGTAGGCACGGAGGGCTCGTCCGAACGGCTCGTCCGCGGCGGCCGAGGCCTCCACCAGGAGGACCGCGACCTGCCCCTGCCCACGAGCCTCGTCCAGGCTGGCGCCCAGCATGTCCGAGACGATCTCGGTCCGTACCGTGAAGCCACGCTCCTCCAGCAGGAGGCTCGCCCTCTCGACCAGCGGTTCCGGGGATTCGGCGTGGTAGGGGTTCCAGTCGGTGGGGCTCTCCCCGTGGCAGCCCGGGTCCGTCGACTTCCGGTGGGCGTTCGCCGAGGTTCGGGCGGCCACGAACAGCAGGGCCCGGCTGCCCGGTTCCGCGCGTTCGGTGGCGGACGGGAAGGGGCCGGCGGATTCCGGACCGCTGATGTCCAGGCCGTTGGCGGGCCGTATGCGGAAGTGCTCGGCGGCGACGAGGATCTGGTGCGCGATGAGGTTCACGATGCGGCGGTACTCCTCGCCGCCCGGGTCCGAGACCAGGATGCGGCGCAGGCCCCATTGCGCGTAGTTCTCGCCGAGATCGAGGTTGTCGTACTGAATGTGGGACGCGCCCGACGGGATGTTCTGCACCGGCTCCCACAGAACGGGGATGAGCGCCTTCGCGTCCACTCCCGTCACTTCTCTGTGGCTGCGCTGCCGGTCCTCGAACGCCTTCCACTCCCGACCGCAGAAGTCGCTTCTGAAGTAGTCGGGGGTGTACAGGGCCAGCATGGTGCGGCAGTGGCCCAGAGCTTCGCCGAGGGCCGCGTTCCAGTCCTGCCCCACTTGAATGGACTGTACGTCGAGAAACGGGCGGTCGAAGGGCATGGCATTGCCCTTGTGTAATCGCCGCAGTTCTTGGCGTAATTCCGCGCACAGGTCGTCGTAAAACCGCTTGACGAGGACCCTGGGTCCGCGCCTGCGCGCATAGCTCAGGAAGAAATACGGTTCCAAGGAGCCCCCGACGTGTCGCGTTCGCGGGGTTCCTATCGTGGGGTGGATGGATTCTCGCGCCTCGGAAGGTGGCCGACACCGGCGGAAGTGCACGCGGTTCGGTCGCCTCCCACACCTCCTCACCCCCCAACCGGTACCCCTCAGCCTTGGCCTTGGTTGAGTCGTGCCGAGACAGACGACAATACCGCCGCCCGGCCCGACGGGCCCCTCTCGGTAGGGCCCGAAAGCATGCTTCCCCCGATCTCCGCGTCCAACGCCCGTTGGGACTGCCTGTTCACAAAGCGCTGTGAGGCGGTTCCCTGTGCGCCCCGAGTCACGCTCCGGCTCACGGCCGTCGCGGGCCGAGTTCCACCGATGCCTCGGCCGTCTCGACCGTCTCGAAGAGTGGTGCCATCTCGGCGTGGATCCGGGAGCGGACGTGAGTGATGAAGGTGTACAGGTCATAGCAGTAGACGGACGGGGTGTCGAAGCCCGTCGCGGGGTGATGGCGGTGGGCGTAGAGGCCGCCGCCACAGACGTGGACCAGAGCACAGTCACGGCAGGCCTGTCCGAGGCCGCGGAGCCCTGTCTGTCTGCGCCGAATCGCCTCGGTCGCCAACGCGTCCGAGAATGAGTGCCGGAAGACATCGAGGCCGGTCTCGGGAACACCTTCGCCCACTATCTTCAGTGAATCGGACTGCTCGATCGCCCCATCGGCCTCCACGACCACGAGGTCCACCGGAGAGAGCCCGAACGCCTCGGTATTCACGGCACCACCGAGCACACCTGACATGACTTCCTCGAACATCCGGACCCGCGTCTCCTTGCGGGGCGCGTCGAACCAGCGGTCGAACGCAGTGATGAGCCAGCGGGCGTACGGCGTCGGCTCGTTCGGCGAGACGATGGCCGGGGGCCACGCCGGTGGCACGTCGCGGTGTTCGAGACCTGGCGGTGGATGCTCCCAAGTGCCGTGCGGCAGAAGGAAATCGACGCGGGGTGCGTCGAATTCCAGCAGTGCCTCAAATGTTTCGACAGGGTCGTTGGCCAGATCCACGGTGCACAACAACCCGACGAACAGCTCCCTGTGACGGGGGCTGTTCAGCAGACGCAGTGCCGAGGCGACTCGTGCATGGCTGGGGCGGCCGTTCGCGAACCGCCGGTGCCGGTCGTGCGCGGCGCGGGAACCGTCCAGGCTGACCGCGACGCCGACCCTGTGGCGGCGCAGCAGCGCGAGGAACTCCTCGTCGAGGAGTGTGCCGTTCGACTGCATCGAGCAGCGGACCTCCACCACGGCGGGGAGACGCTCGGCGATGACGGCGAGCAGTTCTCCGAGATACGCCTTTCCGACGAGCAGCGGTTCTCCCCCGTGCAGAATGATCCGCACCATGGGGAGTCCGTGCTCACGGGCGTGTTCGGCTATCCGATCCATCGCCTGTCGCACGGTGTCGAGGGCCATCACCCCGGGGCGTCTGCGCCAACTCTGGTCGGCCGCAAAATACACGTAACAGTAGTCACAAGACAAATTGCATAGGCTGTGTATTTTCAGCAGAAACTGCCGAAAGGGGACCGCGGGCAAGTCCCCGGCCCCGGTCTCCGCCGTCATCACAGCGCGCTTTCGAAGACGACGTCGGTCGTCTTCGACGAGCTGTCCCGCTCCTGGAGATGGCGTCGCACGGCATGACCCAGCACCGTGTCCTTGCCTGCCACCACCTCCAGCAGACCGGGCGACATTTCGGAGATGTCGACCAGTCGCGTGCTGTTGTGGCTGTTCCGAGGCGCGTCCATGCCTTGCTGCCTCCCTGAGAGCCGATGGGTGCGGAAAAGTCACCCCGCCCGGATACATTCCCTGTCCATGCTCTGTCAGTGCTCTTCGCACGTCCACAAGACAGTTGGCGCCGATTTACCCGAGCATGCACCGAGAACACCGCAGCCCTCATCCACGGTTCCTTGCCACCATGGCCGAATTCAGGCAGCCGACCTCCGACTTATCGGTGAGGTAACGCCGACGAGTGGCATAACCACCCGGCAAGCGGAACGCAACATCTCCGAAAGCCTCTTGCCTCGGAGAGTGCCTTTACCTGATCGGACGACCACTACCGAACCGGGATAGAGGAGGCCCCGCTTTACTACTCCGGCGGGGTGGGCGTGTCGTGGGTGCGGTACATCGCCTGGACGTCCAGTTCCAGTTGGATGGTGGGGCCGACGACCGCGATGCCGCGGGCCAGCATGGAGCGCCAGTTGAGGGTGTAGTCCTCTCGGTGGAGTTCGGACTTGGCGAAGGCGGCGCAGCGGAGTTCCTCGCCGTAGCCGCCGTTGACGGTGCCGAGGTAGGTGGTGTCCAGGGCCACGGAGCGGCTGACGCCGTGCATGGTGAGGCTGCCCTGGAGCGTCCACTTGCTGCCGCCGCGGTAGCCGAAGCGGGTGCTGGTGAAGTCGATGTACGGGTAGCGGTCGACGTCGAGGAAGTCGGCGGAACGCAGGTGCGTGTCACGGGTGTTGTTGCCCGTGGTGATGCTGGACGCGGCGATCCGCACATGGGCGCGGGACCGGGTCATGTCCTGGTCGATCACGAGGCCGCCCTCGAAGCGTTCGAAGCGGCCGTGCACATGGGCCATCCCGACGTGCTTGGCGATGAAGCGGATCGACGTGTGCGGCGGGTCGAAGAGCCAGGTGCCGGGGGCCGGGAGTGCGAGTGCCCTTGCGGACTGCAACCACACCCGCTCCCGGGAGACACCGGCGTCCGCGACGATCTCGACCGTCTCGCGGTGCGGTTCCAGGCCCTCGGCCAGGATCAGCAAGCTGTAGGTACCGGGTGGCAGCACGGCCATGAAGAAGCCGTACGGGTCCGTGGCGCCGCGTGCGGCGACACGGTGGTTGCGCAGTTCCGTCACCGTCACATCGGCCGCGCCCATGGGTTGGTTCACGGGGTCCAGTACCTCGCGGAGGACGACACCCGCGCCGTCCGGGATCGGGAACGTGGCGCCCGCGGCGCCTCCGGGGACACTCTTGAATCGCCGCCGGAGCAGTCCGAGGGGCATGGTGTTCACCTTTCGGTTCTCGTCTTTGCTTCGCGTCCTCGCTTCGCGATCTTGTCGCGCGACTTCGCTCAGCGGTTTCGGTTCGCGTCGGTCAGGACCAGGCCCGGGGCCGGTCGCCCTCGTACGCCGCCCTCAGGATCTCCATGGCGTCCGCCGCCGTGAGGTTTCGTGGGTTGGGGTAGGCCTGTCCCGTCACCTCGGCTGCGGCAGACGCCAAGTCGGCTTCGTCGAGACCGAGTTCGGCCAGGGAACCGGGTGCGCCGAGGCTGCCCGACAGGTCCCACAGGGCCTGGGCGGCGTTGTCGGTGGTCAGGGCTCGGCCGAGGGCCGTCATGGCGTCGGGCGCGGCGGGGGCGTTGTAGGCGAGGACGTACGGGAGGACGACCGTGTGGGTCTCGGCGTGCGGGAGGCCGAAGGTGCCGCCGAGGACGTGGCACAGCTTGTGGTGCAGGCCCATGGTGGTCGCGCCGAGCGCGGCGCCGCAGAGCCACGCGCCGTAGAGGGCACGGCCGCGCGCCTCCGGGTCCCCGGGGTCGGCCGCCACCGCGGGAAGTGCGCCCACCATGGCTCGGGCGCCCTCCTCCGCCGTCAGCGACACCAGCGGCGAGGCATCCGGCGCGTACAGGGCCTCGGCGGCGTGGGCGACCGCGTTGATGCCGCTGGTCACGGAGAAGGGCACCGGGAGGGAGAGCGTGAGTTCGGGGTCGTAGACGACGCTGCGCGGCAGGACCGATCGGGCGCGGCCGGTGCGCTTGGCGCCGTGTTCGGTCAGGCCCCAGACCGGGGTCATCTCGGAGCCGGAGTAGGTCGACGGCACGGCGATCAGCGGCAGTTCGGTGCGGAGCGCGATCGCCTTGCCCAGTCCGATCGCCGAGCCGCCGCCGACCGCCACGCATCCGTCCGCGTCCGCGGCCCGTGCCGCCCGCACCGCTCTTTCGGCCACCTCCACCGGTACGTGCTGGCGGGCCTCCGCGAACAGTCCGGCACTCACGTCACCGAGTGAGTCCGCGACAGCCCGGGCCGTTTCGACACCTCTCGGTCCGCACACCACCAACAGCCGCCGCAGGCCCAGCCGTTCGGCCTCCCCCGCCACCGCCGTCACCGCCGCGCCGGGGCGCATGACGACCCGCATGGGCTGAGCCTCGTACATGAACTCCACTACGCACGCTCCGAGTCGCGCGCGCCGGGAGTGTTCGTGGCATTGAGTACGAGGTCGAAGCGGGCGTGGCGGAACGGGTTCGGGATGCCGAACCGCTGGGCCCGGGACGGGTCGTCGGTCTCCGTGAAGTCCTGGACGAGGCTCTCCTTGACGGCGAAGACCGCGTCCGAGTCGAGGTAGTCGCTGCCGGCCACGAAGATGTGGGTGGTGACCGGGGTGTGCCCCTCGGCCGAGGCGATGAAGTGGATGTGGGCCGGGCGGTAGGGATGCCGGGCCGTCGCGCGGAGAAGGTCACCGACGGGCCCGTCCGTGGGAATGGGGTACGGGCTCGGCACGCAGGTACGGAACCAGAAGCGGCCCTCGGCGTCCGCCGTGAACAGTCCGCGGCCGTTGCCCGGCGGCTGGACGTCGGGCTGCTGGACGTCGTAGTACCCCTCGGCGTTCGCCTGCCAGACGTCGAGGACCGCGCCGGGCAGCGGGGTGCCGTCCTTCGACAGCACACGCCCGCTGATCACGCACGGCTCGCCGCCGCCGACCAGGTCGATGTCCGCGCCGAGTTCCCGGGCCGGGGACTCGGTCATGTGGAACGGGCCGAGGACCGTCGACTCCGTCACGCCGCCGCGCCCGTCGCTCTCGCCCCTCTCGCCCTCCTCATCCCTCTCGGCCTCCTCGCCCCTCTCGCCGTTCTCGTCCCTCTCACCACGCCCTTCGCTGTTGATTGTCTCGACCAGCATCGAGACACCGAGGACGTCCGACAGGAGGACGAACTCCTGCCGGGTGGCCGTGCAGCTCTGACCGGTCGCCGTGAGGAAGGCGATCGCCTGTTCCCACTCCTGCGTCGTCGGCTCGGCCTCGCGGACGAAGGCGTGGAGGTGGCGGGTGAGGGCGGCGAGCAGCTCGCGCAGGCGCGGGTCGGCCGTGCCGTCGAGACTGTCGACGACCGCCTCGGTGATCCGGGTGGTGAATTCGGTGGTCATGCCCCACTCCTACGACTGTTCACGCGGCTCCGCCACGGCTGAGCCGGCAGCTGTTTCCCCGCACGCGACGCCCGCCCCGGGAACCTCCGGGTCAGGCACGCCCGAGAATCCGCCGGACCGCGTCGGTCAGCAGCCGCTCGGCGTCCTCCGGGGACGCGGCCGCCGTCGCGTGACGGAAGGCGACGTACCCGTCCGGCCGTACGAGGAGGGCTCCCCCGTCGGCCACCTCGCTGAGCCGTGCCCAGTCGCCGTACGGGTCCTCGTACTCCTGGCCGGGGCCGATGACGGCGGTGGCGATCTCCAGGTGCTGGGCCCCGGCGGCCCTGATCCAGTCGGCGCCGCCGATGCCGGTGAGCAGGGTGAAGCGGCCCCGGCCGACGGTGTCGAGCGTGGACAGGGTGCGGGTGCCGGAGGTGATCCAGGCGTGCGGGAGCTTGGCGCCGGGACGGGAGGTCGGCTGGTGGTACAGCTCGGGGTCGCGGTCGAAGCCGGGGTCCGCCGTACCGTCGGGAACGATCGCCGAAGAGCTTTCGGCGGGATACCGCTGGTTCAGGTCGACGCCGTGCGCGTTGAACTCGTACACCTTGAACGCGATCGCCTCGCGGAGCTCCGCCCGCTGCTTCTCGGCCGCCTCGGTGTCGTCCTTCCGGGCGGCGATGTTGGCCCACAGCTGTTCGGGGGTCTGCGGGGAGAGCCCGTCGAGCGCCTCGAAGACGGGGGCGGTCTCGCCGATCGACTTGTTGGCGCGGGTGACGATCTGCCTGCCGATCGGGGCGCGTTCGGCGGTGTACGTGTCGAGCAACCCGGGGGACGCGGTGCCGTCGAGGACGAGCTTGAGCTTCCAGGCCAGGTTGTAGGCATCCTGGATGGAGGTGTTGGAGCCGAGGCCGTTGGACGGCGGGTGGCGGTGTGTGGCGTCGCCGGCGCAGAAGACCCGCCCGTTCGAGTAGGTCTGCGCGTACATCTCGTTGACGGTCCAGGCCGAGGACGACTTGATGGTCACCGGGATGTCGTCGTCGCCGACCAGCCTGCGGACGATCGACTCGGCGTACTCGGTGGTCAGGTCGGGGGCGCCCGCGTCGACGTCGTACCCCCAGACGATCATCCACTCGTTCCACGGCCGCACGCACCGCACCAGGCCCGCGCCGATGCCGCCGACGGTGGCGCCGGGGGCGAGCACCCAGTAGAGGGTGGACGGGCGGTGCGCGGTGTACTTCGACAGATCCATGTCGAAGACGATGTTGATGCTGCCGGCCACGCCCATCTGGCCGCCCATCGGCAGCCCGGCGTCCTCGGCGACCCGGGAGCGGCCGCCGTCCGCGCCGATGAGGTACTTGGCGCGGATGGTGTACTCGTCGCCCCGCAGCCGGTCCTCGACGGTGGCGGTGACGCCCTCGTCGTCCTGGACGAAGGACGTGTAGACCGTGCCGAAGCGCAGGTTGGTACCGCGTGCGACGGCCGCGTCGATGAGCACGGGCTCCATGAGGTGCTGCGGCATGTCGCACATCCGGGTGGGGCTGGCCAGCTCGTGCGCGGCCTGGACGAGCGGGTCGTTGCCCCACGAGCGGACCCGGCCCAGTTCCTCTCCCGCGAGGCTGGTGCAGAAGGTCGTGTCGCCCATCAGGTGCTGCGGCGTGGCCTTCGCGACGACCTCGGCCTCGACGCCGAGGTCGCGCAGCACCTCCATGGTGCGCTGGTTGGTGATGTGCGCCCGGGGCGTGTCGGCGAGACGCGCGTGGCGGGTGACCACGATGTTCGGGACGCCGTACGTGCTCAGGGCGAGCGCGGCGGAGGCGCCCGCGGGGCCACTGCCCACGATCAGTACGTCGGTCACGACATCCGGCTCGACGGTGTGCACGGGAGACGCTCCAGGGAATGAGAACAGGCACTGACCGTTCAAGATCATGGAGGGCTGCGCGGGAGCGTGGGTGTCTCAATAAGAGACAGTGCGTACGGTTTGCCGGATGGGTGCCGTACGGGAGTCGTACGGGGTACGGGGCGGGGCCCACGTTCGTTCACGCGGACCGGTGAGTTCGGGTTCATCGCCCGCCCGCCGGGTGCGGGGTCAAGGGTCCGGGTGCCGGGGCCCAAGGCCCGGGGTGATGGTTGTCTCTTCAACCTCGCCGGGTACGGTGAGTGCTGTCGTGACCACCGCGGAGCACCTCCCCGTCCACCCTGCCCTGGCGTCGCTGCGCAGGGCCCGTGAGTTGTTCCTCGAAGGGCGTCAACTGCCGGACGGTGTACCGGAGGAGATCGTCGCCGCGTGGAGGCGTGCCCGGTTCTTCGGTCTGCGGCACGACGTGCCGGACTCCGCGACCGAGGCCCCCGGCAGGGCCACCGACCCACCGCGGAACGCCGTACGACCGGACGAGTCCGCCCTGTTGGCCGCGGCCCGGCCGGTGCTCGAACGGCTCGCGCCCGCCATGGGCACCGGGTGGACGGCGCTCCTGCTGACCGACGAGCGGCTGCGGGTGCTGTGGGCGACCGGGTGCGCGCCGGGCGATCCCTGCTGCGAGGACCTCTCCGAGCAGGTGGTCGGCAACAACAGCGCGGCGCTCGCCGTGCGCACCCGGCGCCGCGCCGAGGTGCACGGCCCGGAGCACTTCCTCGATCTGTGGCAGAACGTGTCCGCGGTCAGCGTGCCCGTGCTCGCGCCGGAGACCGGGCGGACGGTGGGCACGGTGACGGTCACCACCGGGCTCCGCGCCGAGTGCGCTCCGCATCCGTGGGCCTCCCTCGCCGAGGCCGCGGCCGGTGCCGTCGAGGCGGAGCTCCTCGCGCGGTCGCGGCCGGCCGAGCGGGCCCTGCTGGACGCGTATCTGCGGGCCGCGCGGGAGCAGGGGCGGGCGGTCGTGGCCCTCGACGGCCGCAACCGTCTGGTGAGCGAGGCCGCGGGGCGCCTGTTGTCACCGGAAGGGGTGGATGCACTGGAGCGAGGCTTCGCCGGGCTGCTGCGGGACGCGAACGGCGGGGGGAGGCCCAGGGGTGAGGGCTTCTCGGGTACGACGCAGCCGGAAGCGGTGGCCGAAGCCGTCTGGGGTACGGCGGCGGAGCCTGATCCCGGCGTGGCGCCCGGGGCGGTGTCCGAAGGGGCGCGCGAGGCGGTCTCCGAAGGGTCCGTGACCGGAGCGGCAGCGGCAGCGGCAGCGGCAGCGGCAGCGGCAGCGGACCCGTACCGTATCCGGCTCCCGGACGGTGTGCGGTGTTCCGCGACGGTCACCCCGGTCGCGCACCGGGGGTCGGTCATCGGCGTGGTGGCCGTGCTGGAGCCGCTGGGAGCCGGCGCCGCCGTGTCGGTCGGGCGGGGTGTCGTGGCGCTGGCCGGGCACTCGGTGCCGTGGCGGCACGCGGTGGGCCGCGCCACGGAGTTGGCCCGGTCGCCCGAGCCGCTGCTGATCGTGGGCGAACGCGGCACCGGAAAGACCGCGCTCGCCCACGAGCTGGCCCCCGAGCTGCTGGTCGTCGACGCGGCGGAGGGCGAACCGGTCTCCCTGCTCGACGAGTTGGCGGAGGGCCACGCGCTCCTCATCCGCCATGCCGAGCGGCTCGCGCAACCCGACACGGCGACGCTCAACTCACTCCTCGAAACGCATCCGGGCGCGCCCCTGCTGGTCACCTACACTCCCGGGACACCGCCGGGCCCCTGCCTCCAGCGGCTCCTGGACACGCTGGCCGCCCGCTCGGTCACCCTCCCCGCGCTGCGTGAACGGCCGGAGGACATAAGGGAGTTGTTGACGGCCCTGGCTCCGAAGCCGGCCCCCGGGCAGCCCCCGCTCACCTGGACACTGGACGCCCTGCGCGCCCTGGAACAGCATCCGTGGCCCGGCAACGCCACCGAACTCGTCCACCTCGTAAGGGCATTGGCCGAGCACCGACGAGTGTCCGGGCCCGTACGACGCGCCGAACTGCCGGACGCCGTCCGTGAGGGTCCCGCGGCCCGGCGCCTCAGCCCCATGGAGCACGCCGAACGCTCCGCCATCCTGGAGGCCCTCCGCCGCAACGGGGGCAACAAGGCCCGCACGGCGGCGTCCCTGGGCATCGCCCGCGCCACGCTGTACCGGAAACTCCGGGGATATCGGGGCTGACCCGTTCGAGACCCGGTACGCGTCGAGACCCGGTACGCGCCCGCGCGGATGCGGCCGCGGGGGCCGCCGTGTGGCGATCAACGGGCGGCCGCACGACCATGGGAAAGGCCGGTTCACCCGTACGGCCCCGTTTGCCAGGAAGGTGGTATCCGATGTGCCGGTGGCTCGCCTACTCGGGAACGCCCGTCCTGCTCGACACGATCCTCTACAAGCCCGCGCACTCCCTGATCGACCAGAGCCTGCACTCCCGGCTGGGCGTCGAGACCACCAACGGTGACGGGTTCGGCATCGGCTGGTACTCGCCGGACCTGGAGACCCCCGCGGTCTTCCGCGACATCGGCCCGGCATGGAGCAACCGCAATCTGCGGGAGATCGCCGACCATGTCCGCTCGCCGCTGTTCTTCGCCCACATCCGGGCCTCGACCGGTACCGCCGTGCAGCAGACCAACAGCCACCCGTTCCGCCACGGCCGCTGGATGTGGATGCACAACGGCGCGATCACCGACTTCCACCTGATCCGGCGGGACCTCTCCCTGGCCGTCGACCCGGAGCTCTTCGCCGACATCGAAGGACAGACGGACTCCGAGCTGATGTTCTACCTGGCGCTCACGCTCGGTCTGGAGGAGGACCCTCCGGGCGCCGTCGCGCGGATGGCGGGCCTGGTGGAGCGCACCGGGCACGCGCACGGGGTGGAGTTCCCCCTGCAGATGACGGTCGCCGTGACGGACGGCGAGGCGCTGTGGGCCTTCCGCTACTCCAGCCAGAAGACGTCACGCTCGCTGTTCTACAGCACCCGGGTGGAGACGATGCGCGCACTCCACCCCGATCTGGCGTTCCTGCGGGAGGTCTCCGACGAGACCCGCCTCATCGTCTCCGAGCCCCTGGGCGATCTGCCCGGCGCCTGGAACGAGGTCCCCGAGAGCAGCTACGGCGTCGTCCGGGCCGGAGAGGACGAAATGCGTCCCTTCGCCCCACAGC
Source organism: Streptomyces sp. NBC_01314 (assembly GCF_041435215.1). Taxonomy (NCBI): domain Bacteria; kingdom Bacillati; phylum Actinomycetota; class Actinomycetes; order Kitasatosporales; family Streptomycetaceae; genus Streptomyces; species Streptomyces sp. NBC_01314. The sequence continues at coordinate 2,059,119 of NZ_CP108394.1, forward strand.
CCGTGTAGGGCGCAGGGTCGCGTCGGAGTACGGCGAAGGGGCGCGTGCGAGTACGGCGAAGGGGCCGCTTCGGATTGCTCCGAAACAGCCCCTGAGCTGCGACTCCTTCGAGTCGGGACGACAGGATTTGAACCTGCGACCCCTTGACCCCCAGTCAAGTGCGCTACCAAGCTGCGCCACGTCCCGGTGCGCTGCCCACGGTGAACCGTGTGATCGCGCAGTGAGAACTTTACCGTACGTCGGGCCCCCTCCCCGCAGCCGACGAGAGGCGGGGGACAATCGAGGCATGAGTGGTACGGCGGACGACCGGGCGACGCGGGGACGGGACCGGGACGAGGAGGGGCGGGCGCGGAGCTCGCGGCCCCGGGACGGACTGGGGCGCCCTCTGCCGTACGGGGCGCGGGGTGTGCGACGGCAGCCCGAGGGGGTCGTGCGGGCCCCCGAGGAGACGGTCGTCGAGGCACAGGCGCTGCTGGACGCGGGAATGCCGTTCCATGCGCACGAGGTCTTCGAGGACGCGTGGAAGTCCGGGCCGGACGAGGAGCGCGCGCTGTGGCGGGGGCTGGCCCAGCTCGCGGTGGGCCTCACCCACTCGGCACGCGGGAACGTCAAGGGCGGGGCCCTGCTGCTGCGGCGCGGGGCCGGGGCCGTCGAGGAGTGGGAGGCCGGGAGTGGCCGGCAGCGGCCCTACGGTGTCGACCTGGCGGAGGTGGGGGCCTGGGCCAGGGACCTGGCCGACGTCGTGGAGCGCGAAGGAAGCGCCGTGGACGCGGAGGCCTGGGCACCCCGGCTGCGCGGGGACCAGGGTGGACACGCGACAGCTCGTTCCGGACAGCGGTAGCCGCGTAGGGGCGCTTCCGGCACTCCGCAACGTACGCTCCCATATCGCGCTAAACCATCGCACCTTCCCGGATCGGCTCCGCATGCAGGGTCGGTGTGCCGGTGGCGTGGGGTCGGGGGCCTCAGCGGAGCAGTAGCTGGAGGCCGCCCACAATCGTCGCCGCGATCACCAGCTGTTCGAACACCTTCTGGTTGATGCGGTTGACCGCCCACTTGCCGAGAAAGGCGCCCGGCACCACGAACAGGGCGAGCGTGGCGTCCAGCAGCAGGGAGTGCGCGTCGATGAGGCCGAGGCCCACGCTGAAGGGAACCTTGGAGACGTTGACGATGAGGAAGAAGAAGGCCGACGTGCCCAGGAAGCCGAGCTTCCGGAAACCCGCCGAGAGCAGGTACATGGACATCACGGGACCGCCGGCGTTGGCGACCATGGTGGTGAAGCCGCCGAGGACGCCGTACGAGCGGGCCTTGACGCGGCCCGCGCGGGTGGTGATCGCGTCGGGTTCGTCGTCCTTGTCGACCGTGCGCCGGCGCCAGATCGTGACGGCCGTCATCAGCAGCAGGATCGTGCCGATCGACGTGCGAACGGTCTGGTCGTCGGCCCGGACCAGGAACAGCGTGCCGAGGACGACACCGGCGCCGACCGCGGGAAAGAGCTTCCACAGCGTGGGCCAGTGGGCGTGCCGGCGGTAGGTCAGGACGGCGAGGACGTCCCCGACGATCAGGATCGGGAGCAGGACGCCGGTCGAGGCGCGGGCGGGCAGGACCGCCGCGAAGATCGCGAGGCTGACCGTGTTGGCACCGCTCACGGCGGTCTTCGAGAAGCCGACGAGTACGGCGGCGAAGGCGAGGGCCGCGAACCCGGCCGTGGACAGGTCCCAGAGAGTCATCGTGTTCATGCGGGGTCCGATGCTATGCGCGCCCATCGGCACGCGACAGGACCGTCTCGCCAGTTGGCCCTGCCACGTCCGATCCTGACTCCGGTGGCCCCGACCGTGCCCGGTTCGATCTTTCTCGCCCCCGCCGCCGCCCGGTTCGGCTTTCGCCCCGGACGGCCCATGGACCATCGTCCGACGGGCTGGCAAGATCCCCCGGGTACCTTCACCGACGTAGTTGGAGGAGTCATGGCCGACTCGCGCGAGCACAGCTTCGCCGGTACGCGGGGCGGTGTCACCGCACGGGAATGGCCGTGCGAGGGGGCGCGGTACGTCGTGCTCCTGGTGCACGGCTACGGGGAGCACATCGGCCGGTACGAACATGTGGCCGATGCCCTGGTGCGGCACGGCGCGGCGGTGTTCGGTCCCGATCACATGGGGCACGGCAGGTCGGCGGGCGAGCGGGTGCTGATCGAGGACTTCGAGGACGTGGTCACCGATGTGCGCGCCGTGGAAGTGCTGGCCCGGGCCGCGTATCCGGGGTTGCCGGTCGTGCTGATCGGCCACTCCATGGGCGGTCTGATCGCCGCGCGGTACGCCCAGCGGTACGGCGCGGGGGTCGGCGCGGTCGTGCTGTCCGGGCCCCTGATCGGCATCTGGGAGCCGCTGAGGGTGCTGCTCGCGCCGCCGGAGGTGCCCGACGTGCCTCTCGACCCGAAGATGCTCTCGCGGGACATGGCGGTCGGTGCCGCGTACGCGAACGATCCGCTGGTGTGGCACGGCCCGTTCAAGCGGCCGACGCTGGAGGCCATCGACCGCTCCCTGGAGACGGTCTCGAAGAGCGGGTCCATCGGTGCGCTCCCGCTGCTGTGGCTGCACGGCGACGACGACCGGATCGTGCCGCTGCCCGGCAGCCGTACGGGGATCGAGGAGTTCCGCGGCGCCGACTGGACCGAACGCGTCTACCCGGGTGCCCGGCACGAGGTGTTCAACGAGACGAACAAGGTCGAAGTGCTCACGGACGTCAAGGAGTTCGTGGAGGGCGCGCTGGGACTCTGAGCCTCTGCTCCACACCGCGTTTTCACGTGTCCGACCGGGGCACCCGGACCCGCATGGAGTGGTTGCGGAGAGCGGCCTGCGTGGGAGAGGACCCCGAACTGTTCTTCCCCGTGGGCACCACAGGGCCGGCACTCGACGATGTCGCCGCCGCCAAACGTGTCTGCGCCGGCTGCCCGGTGCGCCGCGAGTGCCTCAACTGGGTGCTCGGCAACGGGCAGACGGCCGGTGTGTGGGGCGGCATGGACGAGGAGGAGCGCACCGAACTGCTCCGCAGGGCCGGCAGCGCCGACGCCGCCCGGCACGAAGCGTTCGCCGGCATGATGCGATGAGGAGTACTACGTGATGACGATGGTGAGGAGCACACTTCCCGAGCCCGCCCGCCGGATCGCGGGCGACGCGCTGCAGGAGAGCCTGGTCGATCTGCTGGGGCTCTCGCTGATCGGGAAGCAGGCCCACTGGAACGTCGTGGGACCGAGGTTCCGTTCGATCCACCTCCAGCTCGACGAGGTGGTGTCCACCGCACGGTCGTTCGCCGATGACGTCGCCGAACGCGCGGCGGCGCTGGGGGTCGCCCCGGACGGCCGGCCCGAGACCGTGGCGGCACGGTTCGACCTGCAGGGGCCGAAGGACGGCTGGCTGCGGGACACCGAGGTCGTACGGCTGCTGGTGGCGGCGCTGGAGACGGCGATCGGACGGCTGCGTGAGCGTATCGAGGCCACCGAGGAGGCCGACAAGGTCACGCAGGACCTGTTGCTCTCCATCACGTACGAGCTGGAGAAGCAGCGCTGGATGTTCGAGGCCGAGAACTGGCCGCGCGAGGGCTGACAGCGAGGACTGACCGCTGTTCGTCATGCGTCCGGCTTCCTCGCCGCCACGGCCGCCAGCAGCCGGTCGCGTGACTCCTCGACCAGACGGCGGGCCCGGCCGGTGTCCGCGAGCAGCCTGCCGTCGCGCTTGCGGACCACGCCGTCGACGATGACCGTGTCCACGTTGGACACGTCGGCGCTGAGGGTCACGGCGGCCGCCACGTCGTGCACGGGCGCCATGTTGAGGGCGGTGGCGTCGAGTGCGACGATGTCGGCCCTCTTGCCGGGGGTGAGGGAGCCGGTACGGTCCTCCACACCGGCCACATGGGCACCGTTGAGCGTGGCGATCCCCAACATCTGACGTGCCGTCAACATCGTTGCGGGGACGGGTAGGTTCGCCTGCCAGCAGTCGGCGTTGACCCGGGCCCGTTCGGCGGCGAAGGCGGCCCGGATCTGGGTGAACATGTCGCCGGGCACGGTGGTGACGACGTCGATGCTCAGGGACGGCCGCAACCCGTGTTCGATCGCCTGCATCACGGGCGGCCAGCCGTGGCCCATCTGGGTCTCCACCTGGGCGGCGATGGACACCGTGCCGCCGCTGTCGGCCACCATCCGCCACTCGTCCTCACTGAGGTGGCAGCAGTGGACGTAGGTCGTGTCGGGGCCGAGCAGGTCCAGCTCGCGCAGCTGCCTGACCATGCCGAAGCGTCCGGCCAGGCGGCCCATGGCGACGTGCACGGTGATCGGGATGCCCAGTTCGCGGGCGAGGCCCCATTCCTGGGTGACGACGTCGTTGGTGCAGAAGCCGGGGCCGCGCGTGGCCAGCGCCATGGTGAGCAGGCCGTCGTCGGAGGCGAAGTGCCGGTCACGGATACGGCGTACGTCGTCGCCGGGTACCGCGATCCCGCTGTCGAACCAGTAGTCGGCGAGGGAGGTGTTGGCGCTGCCGTACGCGTACTGGGCGCGGATGCCGGTCTCCGTCAGAGCCTGGATCGCGGCGTCCGGGTGCTCGGGTGTGTTGTTGATGTGCGACCAGTCGACGAGGGTGGTGATGCCCGCGTTGAGGCACTCCAGGGTGCCGGCCAGGTTGCCCGCGTACACGTCCTCCGGGGTGTAGACGGGCGCGAAGGTGTCGAGGACGTCGACGAAGTAGTCGTCGAGGGTGGCGTCGGGGGCGCAGCCGCGGATCGACGCCTCCCAGGTGTGGCGGTGGGTGTCGACGAAGCCGGGGATGACGATGCGGCCGGCCATGTCGAGCACCTCGGCGTCCACGTCCGCGTCGATATCGCGTTCGACCGCCGTGATCGTGCCGTCCTCGATGAGAATGTCGCCCTCGGGCAGGTCGCCGATGTCCGGATCCATCGAGACGACATGGCCCGAGCGCAGGAGCATCCGTTTGGTCATCGCCGTTCCTCCCAGAGGTGCGTCCGCGTGAAAGCTGACGGGCAGTCAGTATGCGGTGAGATCACGGACCGTCCTCGTGACCCGGCCGACGGTGGGGAGGACCGACTCCTCCAGGGTGTCGGCGAACGGCAGCGGCACGCACTCCCCCGCCACCCGCCGGACGGGCGCGTCCAGCAGCAGCCCGAGGCCCTCGTCGGCGACGACCGACACGAGGGGTTCGAGCACAAGGGCCTCCTCGCCGTGGTTCGCTCGCACGGACCTCACGCCTGGTGACCGTCGAGGAGAACCCGTACCAGGGCGGCGGGGGCGGACAGAAGACCACCGGGACGTCGCTGCGGACGGCGGGCGTCGACGGTGCAGCGATCTTCAGGCCGGGGACGGCCGACGCCAGTTCTCGGTGGTGGCCCGGGAGTGCTCGGCGCCGAAGCCGAAGCCGCCGCCGTCGGCGGTGCGGACGACGAGCGGGACCTTGATCGCCTGACCGCCGCCCGTCATGTAGCGGACCTCGGGTATCTCGTTGGCGAAGGGCTACCCGGCGCTCGGGCGGGGCGGGGTGGGTTCCGCTCTCCGGCGCTCGCCGGGTGCCGCTGTGGCTAGGACAGTGCCTCCAGCCCCAGGTGGTCGCGGAGGGTCGTGCCCGCGTAGTCCGTGCGGAAGACACCCCGTTCCTGGAGCAGGGGGACGACCTTGTCGGCGAAGGGGTCGAGGCCGGTGGGGGTGATGTGGGGGACGAGGATGAAGCCGTCGGCGGCGTCGGACTGGACGTAGTCGTTGACGGTGCGAGCGACCGTCTCCGGCGAGCCGATGAAGTTCTGCCGGTTGCCGGTCTCGATGACCAGGTCGCGGATGGACCAGTTGCGGGCGGCGGCGAGCTCCCGCCATTCACGGGCGGTGGCGAGCGGGTCGCGGTACATGCGGACCTGGGCGCGGCCCTTGGAGATGTGGGTGTCGCTGATGTCCGGGTCGATGTCGGGGAGCGGGCCGTCGGGGTCGTAGGAGGACAGGTCCCGGTTCCAGACGAACTCCAGGTGCTTGAGGGCGGTGGCGCCGCTGACCTGCTGGCGGCGGACGTCGTGGGCGAGTTCCTCCGCCTCCTCGTCGGTATCGCCGAGAATGAAGCTGGCCGCGGGCAGGATGAGCAGTTGGTCCTCGCGGCGGCCGTACTTGGCGAGACGGTTCTTGACGTCGGTGTAGAAGGCCCGGCCCGCGTCCGGGCTCGCGTACCGGCTGAAGATGGCGTCGGCGCCGGCGGCGGCGAACTCGCGGCCCTCGTCGGAGTCGCCCGCCTGGAAGACGACCGGCCGGCCCTGGGGTGAGCGCGGGACGTTGAACCGGCCCTCGATGTCGAAGTGCTGCCCGGTGTGGACGAAGGCTCCGGCCTTCGCGTCCCGCAGGAAGACGCCCGTCTCCTGGTCGGCGACGATCTCGCCCCCGTCCCAGGAGTCGAAGAGTTCGTTCGCCGTGGCCAGGAACTCCTTGGCGCGGGAGTAGCGCTCCTCCTGCGGCAGGAAGCCGCCCCGGCGGAAGTTCTCACCGGTGAAAGCGTCCCAGGAGGTGACGACGTTCCACGCGGCGCGACCGCCGGAGAGGTGGTCGAGGCTCGCGAACTGGCGGGCCACCTCGTACGGCTCGTTGAAGGTGGAGTTGATGGTGCCGGTCAGCCCGAGATGTTCGGTGACGGCGGCGAGCGCGGCGAGGACGGTGAAGGTGTCGGGGCGGCCGACGACGTCCAAGTCGTAGATTCTGCCGCCCTGTTCACGAAGTCGGAGGCCCTCCGCGAGGAACAGGAAGTCGAACTTGGCGCGCTCGGCGGTCCGCGCGAAGTGCGCGAAGGAGCTGAACTCGATGTGGCTGCCGGCCTCGGGGTCGCTCCATACGGTGGTGTTGTTGACGCCGGGGAAGTGGGCGGCCAAATGGATCTGCTTCAGGGGCTTGCTCATGGTGGTCGGTTCTCCCTACGGCTCAGACGGTCGCGGTCGCTACGGCGGCGTAGCGGTTGGCGGGGCGGGGCAGCCCCAGCAGGCCACGCAGGGTTTCGGCCTCGTAGGCGCGGCGGAAGGCGTCGCGGCGCTGCAGTTCGGGCACCAGGCCGCGGGTGATCGCCGGAAGGTCGTGGCCCACGACGCCGGGCCGCAGCCGAAAGCCGGTCAGACCGGCCGCCGCCAACTCCTGCAGCAGATCCGCAAGTTGGTTCGGTGTGCCGGTGAAGATCGGGGCGTCACTCGTGTACGGCTCACCCGCCAGCGCGTCGAGGCGCTCGCGCCGGGCCACCGCCTCGGCCGGGTCGTCGTCGAGGAAGACCACCAGGTCGCCGAAGACGTGCAGCGGCTCGTCGGCACGCCCGGCGGCCCGCTGCTCCGCGCGGATCTCGGCGACGATCGCGCGCGCCTGGTCGGTGTCGTGCGGGGTGACGTAGCCGATGTCGGCCTGGCGGGCCACCAGCCGGTACGGGACGGTGTCGTGGGCGAGGACGGTCACGATGGGCTGGCCCTGCGGAGGACGTGGCGTGATGGAGGGGCCCTTGACGCTGAAGTGGCGGCCCTCGAAGTCGATGTAGTGCAGCTTGTCGCGGTCGATGAAGCGGCCGGTGGCCACGTCCCGGATCTCCGCGTCGTCCTCCCAGCTGTCCCAGAGGCGGCGCACGACCTCGACGTAGTCGGCGGCCTCGTCGAACAGCTCGGTCACGGCCTCCTGTGTGTCCGGGCTGTCGTAGGCCTCGATGCGCGGGATCGTACGGCGGCCGAAGTGGGCGGCCTCGTTCGGCCGGGCGGTGATCTGCACCCGGAGGCCGGCGCGGCCGGAGCTCACGTAGTCGAGGGTGGCGATCGCCTTGGAGATGTGGAAGGGCTCGGTGTGGGTGGCCACGACGGTCGGCACGATGCCTATGTGCCGGGTGAGGGGGGCGATCCGGGCCGCGACGAGGACGGCGTCCAGTCGGCCGCGGACCTGGTCGGTGCGCTCGTCCGGGTCCAGGAAGTGCGAGGACTGCGGGCCGAGACCGTCCTCGATGGTCACGAAGTCGAGCAGTCCGCGCTCGGCCTCGGCGACGAGGTCGGCCCAGTACCCGGCGGTGAACACCTCGCGAGGGCGGGCGACCGGCTCACGCCAGGAGGCGGGGTGCCATCCGGTGCCGTCGAGGGCGACGGCGAGGTGCAGGGCGGACGAGGCAGACGAGGAGGAAGGGGAGGGAAAAGGAGAGGAGGCAGAAGGAGGAGAGGCAGAAGGAGGAGAGGCAGAGGGCGAGGAGGAGGGGAAAGATGCAGCTGGGGACACGGGTGGGGTGCCTTCCTAGGAGGTTCGTACGGCCCTCTCGCGGGGCGTTCCCGGGCTTCGGACCGCCAGGATCGTGGAGCTGCGGCGCAGGGTGAAGCCGATGGACTCGTAGAGCCGGATCGCGGTGATGTTGTCGGCGGCGGCGTGCAGGAATGGTGTCTCGCCGCGTTCGCGGATGCCCGCGGCGACCGCGCGGACGAGCCGGGTGGCGAGGCCCTGTCCACGGTGGTCCGGATCGGTGCAGACCGCGCTGATCTCCGTCCAGCCGGGCGGGTGAATCCTCCCCCAGCCTCCGGCCGGGGGGACCCCCATCTCGCTTCGCTCGCCGGCCATGGCGATCAGCCGCCCCCGGTCCCGGATGCCGAGATACGTGCCCAGTTCGACGGTCCGCTTCAGGAAGGGGCCCGGTCTGGTGCGGGCGACCAGGTCCAGGATCTCGGGGACGTCGTCGAGCCCGAGCCGTACGGCTTCGGGCGCGGGCTCGGCCCGCAGCGCGGTGTCCACCAACTGGACACCCTGTCCGCCGCCGATCACCTCCCAGCCGTCCGGCACGTTGTGGACCGGCTTGATCCGTACGACGGCCCCCGCGCCGACGAGCCCGTGCAGGTCGGCCCAGGCGGCCGGGTCCTCGGGGTCGGCAAGGGCGCCGAAGGCGTAGACGTCGGCCGGATAGCGGGCGGCGGCGCCGACCCGTTCGGCGAAGCGGGCGTGCGGGCCGTCCAAGGAGGCCCAGACGGCGTTGTCGAGGACGGGTATGTCGAGTGCGGGCATGTCGGGGACTGGCATGTCGAGCGCGGCAGCGGGTGCGGACGGGACTCCGCCTCCGTGGAGGTCGGTCTGGTGGGCCACGGAGGCGGAGCCCCTTTCTGTGTCAACGGGCATGCTGTGCAAGCGACATGACGGACACTCAGGAGTTGGTGAGCGGCAGACCCGGGGGGTTGACCTCGGACTTCTCCACGGACTCGTTGGGGAGGTTCCAGGCCTTCAGCCATTCGCCGTACTGGCCGTTGTCGATGAGGTGGTTGATGGCCTCGGCGAGAGGCTCGGCGAGACCGCTGCCCTTCTTCGCGGTCGCGGCGATCAGACCCTGGAGGGTCTCACCGGCACCGGAGAACTGGCCCGCGATACGGGTCGCCTGGGGTGTCCCGGCGGTCTTGGCCGCGTGGTAGGCGAGGTTGGGGCTGGGACCGAAGTAGGCGTCGATCTTTCCGCTGCTCAGCGCCAGGTAGATGCTGTTGCTCTCCTGGAAGTACTTGACGGTGAGGGGCTTCTTGCCCTCCTTCGCCAGCTTCTCCTTCCACTCCAGGAGGATCTTCTCCTGGTTGGTGCCGTTGCCGACGGAGACCGTCCTGCCGGCGAGGTTCTCGTAGTCGCCGTCGAAGTTCCAGTCGCTGTCCTTCTTCGTCTCGAAGGCCAGGTCGTCCTTGCGGTAGGAGGCGAACTCGTACTTCTGCTTGCGCTCCTCGGTGTCGGTGATGTTGGAGAAGCCGACGTCGACCTTGCCGCTGTCGATGCCGATGAACAGGTTCTCCCAGGTCGACTGGCGCACCTCGGGTTCGAGACCGAGGACGGCGGCCACGAGTCTGGCGAGGTCGGGCTCGGAGCCCGTGAGCGTCTTCTGGTCGCTGCCGATGAAGCCGAGTGGCGGACTGCCGGACGGCAGCGTGCCCGATCCGATCACCAGCTTGCCGCTCTTCTTGATGGTGTCGGGCAGCTTGGCGCTGATGGACTTCACCTCGGAGACCTTGATCTCGGTCTCCTTGGCGGCGCCGTTGGCGAGCCGTCCGACGGTGACCGTGCCGGCGGCCTCGGTCCTGGTGGCGGCCTCGGTGTCGCCTCCGCAGGCGGCGAGCCCGGTGGCGAGGGTGGCGGCGGCGGTCGCCGCGGTGATGCCGCGCAGCAGGCTGCGCCGGGAGAACCGGGTGTGCGTGGGCATGACTGTCCTTGTCGTTCGAGAGGTGTCGAGGGCGGTGCGGGGAAGCTCGAAGGGTTCGGTCAGAGGACCTTGCTGAGGAAGTCCTTGGTCCGTTCGTGCCGCGGCTTGTCCAGGACCTCCGAGGGCGGGCCCTGTTCGACGATCCGGCCGCCGTCGATGAAGACGACCCGGTCGGCGATCTCCCGGGCGAAGCCGATCTCGTGGGTGACGATCACCAGCGTGGTGCCGCCTCGCGCCAGGTCCTTGATGACGGCCAGGACTTCACCGACGAGTTCGGGATCGAGGGCGGAGGTCGGCTCGTCGAAGAGGATGACGCCGGGGCGCAGGGCGAGGGCGCGGGCGATCGCCACGCGCTGCTGCTGGCCGCCGGACAACTGCCGCGGGTAGGCGGCCGCCTTGTCGGCCAGGCCGACCCGGTCCAGGAGTTCGCGGGCGAGTTCGTCGGCCCGCGCCTTGCCGAGCTTTCCGGTCGCCACCGGGGCCGCGGCCACGTTCTCCAGCACGGTCAGGTGCGGGAAGAGGTTGAAGTTCTGGAAGACGAAGCCGATCCGGCCGCGCTGGGTGAGGATCGCCCGCTCGCTCAGCTCCTTCAGACGGTCGCCGTGCCGGCGTACGCCGATCAGCTCGCCGTTGACGCTGACGTGGCCGATCTCGGGCTTCTCCAGGTGGTTGACGACCCTGAGCAGCGTGGACTTGCCGGAGCCGGACGGGCCGAGGATCACGGTGACCTCGCCGGGCCGAATGGTCAGGTCGACGCCGTTCAGGACCCGGTGGGTGCCGTACCACTTGTGCACGTCGTGCACCTCGACGGTGGCAGCGGCGTTGTCGAGCGTCCCGGCGGTCATACGGCGGCCTCCTTGCGGATGCGGGCCCGGAGGTCGGTGGCACCGGACCGCAGTTTCTGCAACGGCGTCGGCGGCAGGGTGCGGGTGGCGCCCCGGGCGTAGTACCGCTCGACGTAGAACTGGATGATCGAGACGACGCTGGTGAGGATCAGGTACCAGACGGTGGAGACCAGCAGCAGCGGCACGATGTCGCCGGGATAGGTGGAGCCCATGGCCTGCGCGGTGCCGAAGAGGTCGAGCAGTGAGACGTAGAAGACCAGCGAGGTGCTCTTGATCAGGCCGATCAGCTGGTTGACGTAGTTCGGGGTGATCGAGCGCAGGGCCTGCGGGAAGACGATCCTGCGGAACTGGTAACCCTTCGGCAGACCGAGTGCGGAGGCCGCCTCGTGCTGGCCCTGGTCGACGGAGAGGATGCCGCCGCGGACGACCTCGGCCGCGTAGGCCGCCTCGTTGAGGCTGAGGCCGATGACGGCGACGGCCATGTCGGTGGCCAGGCGGGACTCGTCGAAGGTGAAGAACGCCGGGCCGAAGGGGACGCCGAGACTGAGCGTCTGGTACAGGGCGCTGAAGTTGTAGAGGAAGAGCAGGACGACGATCAGCGGGACCGAGCGCAGGGCCCAGATGTAGACCCAGCTGACGGAGCGCAGAACGGGACTCTTCGAGAGCCGGGCGAGGGCGAGGAGGACACCGCCGACGAGGCCCAACACCGCGCTGTAGGCGGCGACTTCGAGGGTGATGAGCAGTCCGTCGAGGATCGTCGGCCGCAGGAACCAGTAGGCGAAGCGGTCCCACTGGTAGAACGGGTTGGAGATCAGTCCGTGGACGAACTGGGCCGCGAGGACCAGCACGACCGCGGTGGCGATCCAGCGGCCGGGGCGGCGCAGCGGCAGCACCTGCTGGGCGGTGAGTCGCTTCGACGGGGTGTCGGCGGGCGGCGGCGCCTCGGTCAAGGACACGGTGGTGCCTGGGGGTTCACTCATCAAGGGCTCCGGAAGAGTGTCGAAACCCCAGGCGACGCAGGTGACTTCGGCCGTCCGGCGGACGAGGGCACTCGCCGGACGGCGGACACGGAAGACACACGGATGCGCACGACACCGGGGCTGGCGGAGAGAGGCGGACCGCTGGTGCGGTGCCTCAGGGGTTCAGGGAACCGTCAGCCTCGACGGGAGCGCGGCGCCGGGTCGGAGCCCGGACCGCGCTAGCGTGCGCTACACAGTGCGCTGTTGACCCGGAGCAGATCGACGGCGCGGTCGGCGCAGAGCGGCACGCAACCGTGGCGGCGCCATACGGCCGGCCTCGGGGTTGCGTACATGTCCGTCACCATCGTTCTTCCGGCCCGGTGGGCCTCGTGCTCTGCGGGTGGCCGTAAGTAACTCAGGCGCAACGGGCCGCTGTCAACGTCAATCCAGCACATGGGACGCCTGTCCGCCTGTCGATACGGCCTGGTCCGGGACATGGGAGGCCCAGTCCAGGATCTGTACGGCGGCACCGGCGGCCTCCAGGCCCCGGCAGTGGGCGTGGTGGCGGTGGGCGATGCCGTCGAGGTCGAGGTGAGGGCCGAACGCGGGGTGGGCGGCCAGGCGGCGCGCGTACGCCCACAGGTGCGGGTGGTCGGCCACGCGGTGCACGGCGGAGGCGTCCAGGTGCCAGCGGTGCACGGTGTCGAGCCGCACCAGGGCGACCCACAACTCGACGTCGGCGACGGTGAGTCGGTCCCCGAGGACGTACTCCTGTCCGGCGAGCCGGGCGTCCAGCGAGCGCAGGGTGCGCAGCAGGGAGCCGAGCGCGTCACGGCGTTCCAGGTCGTCGGCGTCGGCGCGGCCGGCGCGTTGGGCGGTGCCGTCCATGCCCTGCTCGCAGAGGCGCGCGACACCCTCGATCTCGGCCTCCGCGCCCTCCGGGTACAGCTCCGCGCGGCCACCGCCGAAGCGCCGGGCGAGGTCGCGCATGATGTCGGGAGCATGGGTGCTGACGATGCGTCCGGACCAGTCGTCGCTGAGGACCGGCGCCACGGCCGCTCCGGGGTAGCGGTGAGCGCTCGCCTCGTACAGCGGGCGCAGCTCGGAGTGCTCGCCGTTCGGGCCGTCGGGCACGGCGGGCAGGAGGGTCACGGGGCAGACGTCCGCCAGCCCGAGGAGGCTGTGGACGACGGCGATGCGCAGGGCGCCCGGACAGGACAGCGAGAGATGGAGCCGGTAGCGGCGCGGCACGGCGTAGTGGCCGCTGCGGGCGTCGCAGCCGATCCGGCCCCGGAAGGCGGGCAGGGGCCGCGGCGACGGGACGGCGTTCAGGGCGTGGACGGGCATGGCGGACATGTGTCTCCCCGGGGGTTCTGATGCGGACCGCGCGGTGGCGCGGTGACGCGTTGGAACGGTGGTTACGCGAGTACACGGACGCGCGAGCGCTGTGGCGTGCCACGTCGGCGGCTCGGGTCGGGTCAGCTCAGGGGCCGTCTCGCGCTGCAGACGCGCAGCAGATCGATGTGACGGCGGGAGGTCAGGAAGAGGGACTGCCGGCGTGCGCGCGGCACACGAGTGACCACCGGCTCCAGGCGCCCCATCATTCCCTACCTGTTCACTAGGAAATACCCCACCAGGAGTGTCGAGCCGACCACGTCGCGCGTCAAGAGGGTGTCCGCGAAATGGGCCCGCCGTCCGAGGGGTGGACATCGGGAGGACGGGGCGGCGTCCCACGTGACATCGAGCACCGGTGGTCAGTCGTCGTCCCCCTTGACGCCGAGCATCCGCTCCAGCCGGTCGAACCGCTCGTGCAGGGCGAGCGCGGCCTCGTCGGCCATCTCATGCGCCCGGTGGGTGAGTTGGTGACGCCTCTGCTCCCGGCCCACGAACCAGGTGGCGATGGCTGCGGTCACCATGCCGTACGTGGTGATGCCGACGACCATGACGACCGCGCCGACGACACGGCCCCAGAACGTCACCGGGTAGAAGTCGCCGTAGCCGACGGTCGTGGCCGTCTCGATGGACCACCACAGGGCCCTCGGATACGAGGTCAGGTTGGCGCGCGGTGCGCCGTGCTCGGCGGCGAGCGCGGCCCAGGAGCCGAGGAGCATCACCACGGCGAGCACGGCGGTGGCACCGCCCGCCGCCTTCAGATGGAGGGGCCGGCCCCCTTCCCGGCCGAGCAGCAACTCGACGGCCCTGGTGAGGAATCCGGGCAGCACGTCTCACTCCTCCTTCGCCCCGGAGGCCGCCCCGGGCGGCGCCTTCGGGTCCTCCCGGCGGGCGTGGAGGGCGTGGCGGTCGAGTTCGTAGGCGACCCGGATCAGCGGGACGTGCGTGAACGCCTGTGGGAAGTTGCCCAGTTGGCGGCGGGCGCGGGGGTCGTACTCCTCGGCGAGCAGCCCGACGTCGTTGCGCAGCTCCAGCAGTCGCTCGTACAGGGCTCGGGCCTCGTCCGCGCGGCCGATCAGCCGCAGGGCGTCCGCGAGCCAGAAGGAGCAGGCGAGGAAGGCGCCCTCGCCGCCGCTGAGGCCGTCCGGCGAGTCGGCGGCGCCCGCCGAGTAACGGGCCACCAGCCCGTCGGTGAGGAGTTCGCGCTGTACCGCCTCGATGGTGCCGATCACCCGGGGGTCGTCCGGCGGCAGGAACCCGGTCTGCGGGATCTGCAACAGCGCGGCGTCGAGCTCGCGGGAGCCGTACGACTGGGTGAAGGTGCCCCGTTCCGGGTCGAAGGCCTTCTCACAGACGTCGCGGTGGATACGGTCGCGGACCGCACGCCACTTCTCCACCGGGCCGGGCCGGGAGTGCGCCTCGGCCAGCCGGACCGCCCGGTCGAAGGCGACCCAGCACATCACCTTGGAGTGCGTGTAGTGGCGGGGGGCGCCGCGCATCTCCCACAGCCCCTGGTCGGGCTCGGTCCAGACCTGTTCCAGGTGTTCCAGGAAGACCGCCTGCAGGGAGACCAGGTGCTGGCGCGGGCGCAGACCGCAGCCGATGGCCAGGTGGATGGCCTCCATCACCTCACCGGGTACGTCGAGCTGCCGTTGCCCGGCGGCCGCGTTGCCGATCCGTACCGGGCGCGACCCCTCGTACCCCGGCAGCCAGTCGGCCTCCCACTCGGTGAGCCGCCGCTCCCCCGCGATGCCGTACATGATCTGCACGTCCTCGGGCCGCCCGGCCACCGCCCGCTCCAACCAGCCCCGCCAGGCGTCCGCCTCGGCCTTGAAGCCGCTGCGCAGCAACGCCTCCAGCGTCATGCCCGCGTCCCGTAGCCAGCAGAAGCGGTAGTCCCAGTTCCGCACGCCGCCGATCTCCTCCGGCAGTGACGTGGTCGGGGCGGCGACGATGCCGCCGGTCGGCTGGTACGTCAGGGCCTTGAGAGTGATCAGCGAGCGGGCGACGGCGTCGCGGTACGGCCCCTGGTACGTGAGCCTGCGCAGCCAGCGGCGCCAGTACGTCTCCGTGGTGCGCAGCGCCTCGAACGCGTCCACCTCATCCGGGGCGGGCAGATGGGAGGGGTGCCAGGTCAGCACGAAGGGGATCCGTTCGCCCGCGGTGACGGGGAACATGGCGGTGTGGGCGCTGCCGTGGGCGACCGGCCGGACGGGGGTGCGCAGCCACACCGACTCGGGCCCCGCGATCCCCGTCAGATGCCCGTTCCGGCGGCGCATCCAGGGCAGGACCCGGCCGTAGTCGAAGCGGAGCCGCAGGTCCATGCGCATGTCGACGGTGCCCGAGAGGCCTTCGACGATGCGTACGACGCTGGGGGCGCCGGTCTTCCGGCACGGCATGAAGTCGGTGACCAGGACCTGGCCGCCGGCTGTCTCCCACTCCGTCTCCAGGATCAGCGTGTCGTCCCGGTAGCGACGGCGGGCGTACGGGCCGTTCTCGTCGGCGGGGGCGATGCGCCAGCGGCCGTTGTCCTCGTCGCCGAGGAGGGCGGCGAAGCAGGCGGGTGAGTCGAACCGGGGGAGGCAGAGCCAGTCGACGCTGCCGTCCATGCCGACGAGGGCGGCGGAGAGGAGGTCGCCGATGAGGGCGTAGTCCTCGATGCGGCTGGGTTTGGTGCGGGGGTCGGGGGCGGGTCCTGGCATGGGGTCAGTGTCAGGGGGTTCTCGGGTGCGGGCATGTGGGGCGGGGCGTTCGAGTTGCCGCCGTGGGGCTTCGGTGCGTTGTCGCGTGCCGGTCGTATGCGGCTGCGTTGTCGGGTACTGGTCGTATGCGGCTGCGTTGTCAGGTACTGGTCGTACGCGGCTGGTCGCGCAGTTCCCCGCGCCTCTGACGGGGCGCTGCCGGGGGCCTCGCTGTCAAGGCAACGCGGTGCGGTTGTCGTGTGCGCGGGAGGACTGCTCAGGGAGCAATCCGGTACTCGGCCGAGAGGGTGAACTTCTGACGGACCGGGCGGCCCGAGCGGCCGAGGCCGACAACGACCCGGTCCCTCCGCGGGCGGACCGGCGCCCGTTGCCCCGGTGCCGGGTCGTCGTGGACGAGATGTTGCAGGGGCTCGGCCTCTGACCGGCTGGACCGACGGCCTCCGCTCCCGCGACGACGACCGCTACGCTCCCCACCATGAGACTGCGGAACACCCGCCCCATGGACCTCGGTTCGGCCCATGTCATCGTCACCGGCGGGTCGAGCGGCATCGGCCTGGCCACGGCCCGACTGCTGGCGGCACGCGGCGCGAAGCTCTCCCTCATCGCGCGGGGCGCGGAGCGGCTGGAGACGGCGGCGAAGGAGGTGTCGGCCGCCGCGACGGACCCACCGGCCTCGCCGGAGGGGACGCCGACCGCCACGCGGCGGTCGTCGGTTGCCGCGCACCGGACGCCGGTTGCCGGACAGCAGGCGCCGGTTGCCTCACGGGCCGTAGACGTGGCCGATCAGGCGGCCCTCGTCCGAGCCATCGCCGAACTGGAGGCCGAACAGGCACAGCCCTGCGACATCCTGATCACCTCGGCCGGACTCGCCCGGCCGGGGCACTTCCTCGAACTGCCCGACGATGTGTTCCGGCAGATGATCGAGGTCGACTACTTCGGCACGCTCCACGCCATCCGTGCCGTCGCCCCCGGCATGGTGGAGCGCGGGCACGGCAGCGTGGTCGCCGTGTCGTCCGCCGCCGGGCTGCTCGGCATCTTCGGCTACAGCGCGTACGGACCGGCCAAGTTCGCCGTACGTGGCCTGATGGAGTCGGTTCGGGCCGAGCTGACCCCGCGCGGAGTGCACGTCGGGGTCGTGTTCCCGCCGGACGTGGACACCCCACAGCTCGCCGAGGAGAACCGGTGGAAGCCGCGGGAGACCCGCGTGGTCGGCGGCACGATCAAGCCCCTCACGGCGGAGAAGGTCGCGGCGGCGATCGTGCAGGGCATCGACCGGCGGCGCTTCACGATCTGCCCGGACACGGGCACCCGGGCACTGGCCCGCTTCGGCAGCGTGCTCATGCCGCTGCTCAACCGCGAGTTCGACCGCCGGGTCAGGGCGGTCCAGCGGCCGTCGAGGGGCACCTGACCGCGACGGCCACGACCAACCCCGCGCCCGCCCTTGCCGAAGAGAGGAAGAAAGAAGGGATGGGAAGTCGGCCTGCGCAGTAGCCCGAGACTCGCCCCGGACGCCCGGCCGGGGTATTCCGCCGCACAGCGCCATGTGACATAGTACTGGCGTGACCGAGCGACTGACCTGCGACGTCGTGGTTGTCGGAGCGGGAATGGTGGGCGCGGCCTGCGCCCTGTACGCGGCCCGAGCGGGTCTGAGCGTCGCAGTGGTGGACCGCGGCCCGGTCGCCGGCGGCACGACCGGAGCCGGTGAGGGCAACCTCCTGGTCTCCGACAAGGAACCCGGCCCCGAGCTCGAACTCGCCCTGCTGTCCAACCGCCTGTGGGCGGAGCTGGCCGCCGAACCGGGCCTGGGAACGGCGTTCGAGTACGAGGCGAAGGGCGGGCTCGTCGTCGCCTCCGCGCCGGAGGGGCTCAACGCGCTGGAGCGGTTCGCGGCCGGGCAACGCGCCGCCGGCGTCGCGGCGGTGACCGTCTGCGCACACCAACTCCCTCACCTGGAACCCCACTTGGCGCCCGGCCTCGCGGGTGGCGTGTACTACCCGCAGGACGCCCAGGTCATGCCCACCCTGGCCGCCGCCCATGCCGTACGGGCCTCCGGCGCCCGGCTGCTCACCGGCCGGACCGTGACCGAGGTGCTGCGCACACCGGACGGTGCCGTACGCGGCCTACGCACCGACCGGGGCGACATCCACGCTCCGGCGGTCGTGAACGCCGCCGGGACCTGGGGCGGCGAACTGGCCGCGCTCGCCGGAGTGACCCTCCCCGTCCTCCCCCGGCGCGGCTTCGTCCTCGTCACCGAACCGCTGCCGCCGATGGTGCGGCACAAGGTGTACGCCGCCGACTACGTGGCCGACGTGGCCAGCGACTCGGCGGCGCTCCAGACCTCCCCGGTCGTCGAGGGCACGGCCGCCGGGCCCGTACTGATCGGCGCCAGCCGCGAACGGGTCGGCTTCGACCGGTCGTTCTCGCTGCCCGTCGTACGGGCGTTGGCGGCGGGCGCGATCCGGCTGTTCCCGTTCATGGAGGGGGTGCACGCGATGCGGACGTACGCCGGCTTCCGGCCGTACATGCCGGACCATCTGCCCGCGATCGGGCCCGACCCCCGTGTCCCGGGTCTGTTCCACGCCTGTGGCCACGAGGGCGCCGGGATCGGGCTGGCCACCGGCACCGGACACCTGATCGCCCAGGTACTCGGCGGCAGGTCGCCCGATCTGGACCTCACGCCGTTCCGTCCGGACCGGTTCGCAGAGTACGAGGGGGACGCGGCATGAACCCGCTGGAGCTGGCGCGGGCCGTACCGGGACCCGCCTTCACCATCACCCTCGACGGCCGTGACCTGGAGGCCCTGCCCGGCCAGACGGTCGCGGCCGCGCTCTGGGCCGCCGGGGTCACGTCCTGGCGCACCACCCGGGGCGAGGGCCGGCCACGCGGGATCTTCTGCGGCATCGGCGTGTGCTTCGACTGCCTGGTCACCGTCAACGACCGCCCCAACCAACGGGCTTGTCTGGTCCGGGTCCGGCCGGGGGATGCCATCAGCACTCAGGAGGGGACGGGCCATGGGCGCTGAACCCGGACTGCCCCGTCTGACGATCGTCGGCGCCGGCCCCGCAGGCCTCGCCGCGGCTCTGGCGGCGGCCGGTCAGGGCGTACGGGTCACGGTGGTCGACTCGGCGGAGGCGCCCGGCGGCCAGTTCTACCGGCAGCCCGCCGCCGCCCTCGGCGCGCGGCGGCCGCAGGCCCTGCACCACCGGTGGCGCACCTGGCAGCGGCTGCGCGACGGCCTCGAACGGCAGGTCGCCGCCGGGCACGTCACCCACCTCCCTGACCACCATGTCTGGTGTGTGGAGCGGCGCCCCGACGCCCCCCGGCCCTTCACCGTCCACGCCCTGCTCGGCCCCGACCAGGAAACCCCCGTCGAAGTGCGCGCGGACGCCGTCCTGCTCGCGACCGGCGGCTACGAGAAGGTGCTGCCCTTCCCCGGCTGGACCCTGCCCGGCGTGGTCACCGCCGGGGGCGCGCAGGCCATGCTGAAGGGCGGGCTCGTGGTGTCCGGCCGTACGGCGGTCGTCGCCGGGACCGGGCCGCTGCTGCTGCCGGTGGCGACCGGACTCGCGGCGGCGGGCGTCACGGTGGCCGCGCTGGTGGAGTCGGCGGACCCGAAGGCCCTGGTGCGGCGTACCGGCGCGCTGGTGGGCCGGGCGGACAAGCTCGCCGAAGGGGCCGGGTACGCGGTGGAGTTGCTGCGCCGCCGGGTACGGACCCTCGTACGCCACACCGTCGTCGAGGCGCACGGCGACGACCGGCTGGAGGCCGTGACCGTGGTCGCGCTCGACGCCGAGGGGCGCGTCCGGCCCGGCACCGAGCGGCGCATCCCCTGCGACACCCTCGCCGTCGGACACGGCATGCTCCCGCACACCGACCTCGCCGAGACGCTCGGTTGCCGCGTCGAGCCCACCGGTGCGGGTGTGTGGGCCGACGACGAGCAGCGCACCGATGTGCCGGGGGTCTGGGCGGCGGGCGAGACCACCGGGATCGGCGGCGCGGCCCTCTCCCTCGCGGAGGGGCACATCGCCGGACGGTCGGCCGCCGCCCGCCTCCTGGGCCGGGCCCCGGACCCGGGCGAATGGGCGGAGGCCGCCAAGTCCCGTGGAAAGCTGCGGGAGTTCTTCGGTGTGCTCGACGCCGTGTACGTTCCGCCGACGCACTGGACCGAGCAGGTCACCGACGACACGGTCGTCTGCCGGTGCGAGGAGGTCACAGCCGGGGCCGTCCGCGAGGCCGTCGGGGAACTGGGCGCCGGGGACGTCCGGACGGTGAAGCTCCTCACCCGTGCCGGGATGGGCTGGTGCCAGGGCCGGATGTGCGGGCCGGCGGTCGCGGGGATCGCCGGATGCGCGGAGACCGTGGCCCGGCGGCCGTTCGCGCGACCGGTGCCGCTGGGCGTGCTGGCCCGGGCGGGCGAGACCGCCGAGGAGGGTGATGGCATCCCCTGAACCCGTCCACCGGCACCCCTGAACCCGTCCGCCGACGCGGGGTGAACCCCTCCGCCGGCACCGGTAAGCCCCCCGGCCCCTCCACCACCATCTCGGGCCGGCCGACCGTCAGTAATATGTCACACCCCATTGAGAGGGAATCCCGAATGCCCACCACCGAGAACCGCCCCTGGCGCGGCGTCCTCGTCGCCACCGCGCTCCCCCTCCGCGACGATCTCTCCGTCGACCACGACAAGTACGCCGAGCACTGCGCCTGGCTGGTCGAGAACGGCTGTGACGGTGTCGTACCGAACGGCTCGCTCGGCGAGTACCAGGTGCTGACACCCGAGGAGCGCGCCAAGGTCGTCGAGACGGCCGTCGCCGCGATCGGCGGCGCGCGCGTGATGCCGGGGGTCGCGGCGTACGGGTCCGCCGAGTCCCGGCGCTGGGCCGAGCAGGCGCGGGACGCGGGCTGCGCCTCGGTGATGCTGCTGCCGCCGAACGCGTACCGCGCCGACGAGCGGTCCGTGCTCGCGCACTACGCGGAGGTCGCGAAGGCGGGCGTCCCGGTCGTGGCGTACAACAACCCGATCGACACCAAGGTCGACCTCGTCCCCGAACTGCTCACCAAGCTGCACGGCGAGGGGTACATCGGGGCCGTCAAGGAGTTCTCCGGCGATGTCCGCCGGGCGTACCAGCTCGCCGAACTCGCCCCGGAACTGGACCTGTTGATCGGCGCGGACGACGTGCTGCTGGAGCTGGCGCTCGCGGGCGCCAAGGGCTGGGTGGCGGGCTATCCGAACGCGCTGCCCGCCGCGACGGTCGAGCTGTACCACGCGGCGCTGGACGGCGACCTCGCGACGGCCAAGGGGCTGTACGAGCAGTTGCACCCGCTGCTGCGCTGGGACTCCAAGGTCGAGTTCGTGCAGGCCATCAAGTTGTCCATGGACATCGTGGGCCGGCACGGCGGACGCTGCCGTCCGCCCCGGGTGGAGCTGCTGCCGGAGCAGGAGGCCGCGATCCGGGCGGCCACCGAGAAGGCCGTCGCGGCGGGCCTCGCGTAACCCACGTCAGAAAGGTAGGACCGGTCATGCGCAGCAAACTCGTCCTGCACGCCGTCGACTCGCACACCGAGGGCATGCCCACCCGGGTGATCACCGGCGGGATCGGCACGATCCCCGGCGCGACCATGAACGAACGACGACTGTGGTTCCGTGAACACCGCGACGACGTCAAGCAGTTGCTGATGAACGAGCCGCGCGGCCACGCGGCGATGAGCGGCGCGATCCTGCAGCCGCCGACCCGCCCCGACTGCGACTACGGCGTGGTCTACATCGAGGTCTCCGGCTATCTGCCCATGTGTGGCCACGGCACGATCGGTGTCGCGACCGTGCTCGTGGAGACCGGCATGGTCGAGGTCGTCGAGCCGGTCACCACCATCCGTCTCGACACCCCGGCGGGGCTCGTCGTCGCCGAGGTGGCGGTGGAGGACGGCGCGGCGAAGGCGGTCACCCTGCGGAACGTGCCGTCGTTCTCCGCCGGCCTCGACCGCGAGATCGCTCTCGCCGACGGGCGGACGGTGACCTACGACCTCGCGTACGGCGGCAACTTCTACGCCATCCTGCCGCTGGAGCAGTTCGGGCTGCCCTTCGACCGCGACCGCAAGGACGACATCCTCAAGGCCGGCCTCGCTCTGATGGACGCCGTCAACGCCGAGGAGGAACCCGTCCACCCGGAGGACCCGTCGATCCGCGGCCTCCACCACGTCCACCTGTACGCCCCCGGCGCCACCGCCCGGCACTCGCGCCACGCGATGGCCATCCACCCCGGCTGGTTCGACCGCTCACCCTGCGGTACGGGCACCAGCGCGCGCATGGCGCAACTGCACGCGCGGGGTGAACTGCCGCTGCACACCGAGTTCGTGAACGAGTCCTTCATCGGCACCCGGTTCACGGGGCGGCTGCTCGGCGAGACCGAGGTGGCCGGTGTCCCGGCCGTGCTGCCCAGCTTCACCGGCCGTGCCTGGATCACCGGCACGGCCCAGTATCTGCTCGACCCGTCCGACCCGTTCCCGTCCGGATTCGTCCTCTAGGATTCCGGGACTTCAGGACTCCAGGAGAGACCTCATGCCCCCCATGGCCTCGCGGCGCACAGGCGCCCCGTCCGCCGCTGTCGCCGCCGCTCCCCCGGCCCCCGCCCTGCCCGTGCTCGGCGGCAAGAAGAGCAGCTACCGCGAGCGGGTCGCCGACGCGCTGCGGGCCGCGCTGATCGCCGGTGAGCTGCGGCCGGGCGAGGTGCACTCCGCGCCCGGCCTCGCCGCCCGCTTCGGTGTCTCGGCGACGCCGGTGCGCGAGGCCATGCTGGATCTGGTCAAGGAGGGCCTGGTCGACACCGTGCCCAACAAGGGGTTCCGGGTCACCGCCGTCACGGAGAGGCAGCTCGACGAGTACACCCACGTCCGCTCGCTCATCGAGATCCCGACCACCGTCGGTCTGGCCCGGACCGCCGACCCGGTCTCCCTGGAGGCGCTGCGGCCCGCCGCCCGGGAGATCGTCGCCGCCGCGGCCGCCGGGGACCTCATCGCGTACGTCGAGGCCGACACCCGCTTCCACCTCGGTCTGCTGGCCCTCGCGGGCAATGCGCACCTCGTCGAGGTGGTCGGCGACCTGCGCAAACGCGCCCGCCTGTACGGTCTGACCGCGCTCGCCGAGTCCGGTCGCCTGCTCTCCTCGGCACAGGAGCACCTGGAACTCCTGGACGCCCTCCTCGACCGCGACGAGGCAGCCGTGCACGCGGTGATGACCCGCCACCTCGGCCATGTGCGCGGAATGTGGGCCGCACCCGACTGAGCACCCACGCGCCGCGTACGGACGAGACGACTGAGTACCCGCACGCCACGTACGAACGAGACGACTGATCGCCCTCGCCGTGCATGCGAAGGGACTGCCGGGGGCATCTCTGACGAATGTGATCGGAGCGACGCGCGCTCCGGCTGAGGTTGAAAGTATGATCGGCCAATGTCTGACATGACCGAAACCACGCCGGGCTGGCTGCCGTCCGACGAACTCGAATCGGCGCGGGCCCGGATGCCGATCCTGTACGTCGAGGCCGTGCCCGTACGCGTCGACGACAGCGGCGAAGTCACCAGCATCGGGCTGCTGCTGCGCATCGGCCCGGACGGGACGGTCAGCCGCAATCTGGTCTCCGGCCGCGTGATGCACCACGAGCGGGTGCGCGACGCGCTCCTGCGGCACCTGGAGAAGGACCTCGGACCGGTGGCGCTGCCGCGCGTACCGTCGGCCCTGCAGCCCTTCACCGTCGCCGAGTACTTCCCGACGCAGGGCGTCACCCCGTTCCACGACCCGCGTCAGCACGCGGTGTCCCTCGCCTACATCGTCCCGGTGTCCGGCGACTGCCGCCCCCGGCAGGACGCCCTCGACCTGGTGTGGTTCAGCCCTCAGGAGGCGGCGTCGGAGTCGGTCCAGAGCGAGATGCCGGGCGGCCAGGGAGTCCTGCTGAAGCAGGCCCTGGCGCACGTGGGCTGTCTGTCCTGACCGGGAGCGGGGCGTGGCGGCCGGGGCTCAGGGCCTCCGTTCGAGATACGTGTGGCGCGGGTTCCGGCTCAGCCTCTCCGCTGCGGGCGCCGCCAGCTCGGTCGCCGAGTCGCGGGCGAGGGCTGCCCGGCCCGCTTCGCCGAGTGCGTCGGCGAGACGGGCCTGGCCGAGCCAGTTGTAGGGGCTGTGGGGGCTCAGGCCGGTGCGTTCGCCGAGCAGGAGCCGCGCCAGGTCGTCCCGGCGGGCGCGGAGGGCCGCCTCCAGAAGGGTGCGCTGGATGGCGTCCCGCTGGGCGTGGCTGCCGCCGAAGGTGTGCAGTCGGCGGCGGATGGGCCAGAGCAGTTCCACCACCGCCGGGTAGTCCTCGCGGGCGTACGCCACCAGCGCCTCGCACACGGGCAGGCCGATCTCGCCGGTCATCACACGATTGGTGTGGGGCCGCCCGCCCTGCCGGGCCGCCCGCAGCCAGCGCCGTCGGTCGGCCACGAACTCGTCCGCCGTGTCCAGCCGCCCCGCTCCCGCGAAGGCCATGACGGCGTGCACGTCGTTGAAGGCGTAGAACGGCGGGTCCTCGCGCGCGGCCCACGCGTCGGCCAGGGCCTGCCAGCGGGCGTCCTGGTCCGAGCCGTCCAGGAGGAACCGCCACAGCAGCGAGGCGGCGTCGAGGAGTTCCATGACGAACCCGGTCGAGTCCTCGTGGTGCAGTACGGCGTCGTGGATCCGCAGGGCCGTCGCGGTGTCACCCGCCTCCAGCGCGTACAGGGCGTAGTGCCACCAGCTGTGGACCGTCAGCAGACTGCCGCTCGCCCAGTCGTCGAGTCGCGCGTCGAGGAAGTCGATCCCCTCGGCGAACCGCCCCTGCATCTCGTGCACGTGCACGACCGCGTGGATGGCCCAGATGTCACGGGCGTTCTGTTCGACGGCGGCCCTGCCCACTTCCTGGGCCCGGCCGTAGTGTCCCGACTCCTCCAGGCCGAAGGCGTACATGCCCATCAGTGGCCCGCGGTGGGGGTCGTCCGCGTCCCACGCGGGCAGGGCCCCGCCGATCCGGTCCCGCAGGCGGGTGGCGTCCCCGGTGAAGAAGTCGAGCTGATGGCCCACCGCCAGGGCTAGCGGATCACGCGGGCACTCCACGACCAGCTCCTCCAGCACCTGCCCGGCCCGCCCCAGGTCACCCCCGAGCCAGGCCTCCGCCGCCGCCAGGTGCATCCGCTCCCGCGGGGGCAGCGATGAACGGTCCAGCCCGGCGCTGAAGTCCGCGAAGCGACGGCCGGCCTCCGTGGCGTCACGGGACTCGGTCCCCAGCACCCCGAGGTAGGCGGCGAACGACTGGGCCAGCGGCGAGGTCGGACACGCGGCCACCGCGGCCGCGACGGCGTTCGGGAACTCGGGCCGGAAGAACAACAGCCCCTCCACGGCCCGGTCCAGGTGCCCCGCCCCTTCGGCGGTGCACTCGTACAGGCGGTTGCCGTACCGGTCGGTCACCATGGCAGCTCATCTCCGGCGCGTGTCGAGTGTGGTCGGCCTGCGATCGTCGACCCGTGGCTGCACGGATCACCCCGCGCCCCCATCAAAGCGACCGGCACTCCCCCCGGTCCACCGAGCACCCCCGACACACCCCGAATCACCACTGTGCGCCGCGGGATCGCGTACGCGGACCTTCCGTCGTGGTCCGCGTCCCGGCAGGCGGCGAGCGCCCGGCGGGGCCGGGACGTGCCGGTGGCCCACCACGGGTGTGGTGGGCCACCGGAGTTGAACCGCGGTGCCGTGACCGGCTGCCGGGTGGTCAGGAGTCCAGGAACTTCCCGCAGTCGGCGTTGGCCACCCAGCGGTGGGAGCTGATCTCGTTGTCCACGTCGTAACCGCTGGTGAACGAGAAGCCGTTGAGGCTGCTCATGTACAGCTCGGACTTCTTGATGCAGGTGTGGCCGCCGGCCCAGTCCGTACCGGTGCCGTTGAAGACCTGCACGGCGAGTCCGGAGCTCCCCTTGTGGAGGATGGACTCCGCGTTGTTGGTGTCGTCGCCCTGGAACGAGCCCTGGTCGTTGCCCCAGTTCGAGTCCGACCCGTCGGCGCTGCCGAGGTAGCCGCTGCAGTTGTCGTTCGCATAGGCGTAGAAGTAGCCCGAGGAGGCGCTGTTCCACGCGTTGTCGCAGGCGGTGGCCGCCTGGGCGCCACTGGTGGGTACGATCACCGCGAGGCCGGCGAGGCCCAGAGTGGCAGCTACGGCCAGGGTCTTGCGCATGAGGGATCACTCCTTGTTCCGCTGATGTGGTGGGGGGTGTGCTCCGCAGCCGAAACGCTGCGGACGTGTGTGGGGCTCCGGCCGCCGCGTCGTCAGGCGGTGGAACCGGTGATGTCCTCCGCGCGGGCCAGCCCGGCGAGGGCCATGCTCCGGTAGGTGGCGATGTCCGCGGCGTACCGGCCGAGCCGCTTGTCGCGGTACTCGGCGTCGAGCGCACGAGCGGTCTCGGCCAGCGGTGTCCCGGTCGCGCAGGTGACCTCCGCGACCGCCACTTCGACCTCGGCGGCGTGGGCCTGCTCGGACGACAACCCCTCGGTGAGCGAGGGGAGTTCCTCGCGGACGCTCGGTGGATCGGCGTAGTCGTGCCCGGCCCGGCGCATGCAGGTGGACCACTGCTCGACCGCGTGGGTGAAGCGGCTGTCCTCGATGAGGGCGGGCACATACAGGGGTGACAGGTTCGTGGCGGTCTTCTCCACCCGGAACCAGGTCTCGAAGTCGCCGTAGAGCTGGTTCTTGGCTTCGGTCTGGCAGCTGTGCCGCGGCGTGCGGACGGTACCGCCGGCGGGCAGTCGGGCGGTGAGTATCCCGCCCGACGTGTCGCCTTCGAGCGCCTGGCTGTAGCGGATGCTTTCCTGCCGGGAGAGCGCGTTGGCGTAGAGGTGGTTCGGGTCGTCGCTCTGTATGTTCTGGAGCCTGTCCGAGAGCCGGCTGCCGTAGCCGTGCTTCTTGGCCCACGCGAGGTCGGTGAGCACGTAGCCGCCGCCCTTGAGGTCGTCGACGGTCAGCACCGACCACGCCCAGTACTTGAAGCCCTTGCCCTCCATGCACTTCTTCACGAGCCGGGCTTCGGCACGCTCTACGAGGATCTGCTCGGCGTCGGTGAGTTCGCGGCTGTCGGCCCCGGCACCGGACGCCGCGCCGACCGTGTCCGTCCGGGCACTGCCCGAGTCCCGGCCGCTGTCGTGACGCCCGCTCGTGGTGCAGCCGGCCGATGTGACAGCGACGACCATCGCACCGGCGAAGGCGATGGCGAACGCTCGCTTCATGCCTGTCCCCCTCTGGTACGGCTGCTTCGGCTGGTGCCCCTGTGGCGGGGCGTGGCGCATACGATCCCCTGCGGCGCGGCCTCGGGCCATGCCTTTGCGTCCCACCGCAAAAGCGCAGGTCGACGCCGAGTTGTCAGTGCTCGGAGCGTGTCGTGGGCTGCGCCGAGGTCCGCAGGGCGAGTCGATGCGCGGTCAGGCCGGAAAGAGGGGAGGGTGCGCCCGCGCGGCGGTCACGGCGGTACCGGCTCCGCACAGGGAGTCGACGCGCCGGTCGTGGCACGGAGCACGGACGCGCCGAGCGGGGTGAGGGTGTGCAGTACCGTCGCGCCCTGCCGGATGGTGGTGATCAGACCGGCGTTGCGCAGTGCGGTCGCGTGCCGGCTGGCGGAGGACGCGGACACATCGGCGGCACGGGCGAGCTCGCCGGTCGTGGCTCCGACCGCCGTGGCGTGGAAGGCGGCGGCGCGCGCCCGCCCCAGCAGGTCTGTCAGCGGCCGCTCGGCGGGGGCACCCCCCAGGGCATCGGCCGGCGCCGGCTGTTCATGGAGAAGCGGGTAGTACAGGACGGGCGGCAGTTCCGGATCGGCGAGGCTGACCGGGGCGTCCCAGCAGAAGTAGGAGGGCACGAGGGTGATGCCCCGTCCGTTGAGATACAGGTCCCGTTCCATCGCGGGGTAGCGCACGTGCAGCACGGGCCGCCGCCACCGCATCGTGGGACCGAGCCCGGCGAGCATGCCCTCGATGCCCCCGTCCATGATCCCGCGACATCGCACCGCCCGCTCCGCCTCGATCCGGGCCGCCATCCGGTCCTGGTAGGGGGCGACGACGGCGTTGTAGTAGGTGCGTAACACCTGGACCAGCGCCTCCCGTTCCGCCCGCTCCGCGAGCCGGGGTGCCCAGGAGGGTGCTCCGACGGCCTGGTCGAGCAGGGCGATCTCCTCGCCGACGCGGCTCGGCGGGGTGGCGATCAGCTCGGCGAGCCCGCCGTTCAGGTCGCCGAGCGTCTGCGGGGGCGTGAGGAAGTCGGGAAAGTAGGCGGCCCTCGGGTACAGCGGCAGCAGGGTGGTGCGCAGCGCCCGCTCCAAGCCCTGCTCACGCATCGCCACCCGGGCCCCGCGGTACCACTCGGCGTAGGCCCACCGACCTCGGCGCGACTGCAGTCGGTGCAGGCTCGCCGCGAGCTCCCACAGGGGGTCGACCCGCGACGCCACGCGTGTTCTCGCGAGGTCTATTTCGGTGAAATGTATCCGGAGCGCCACGTTCTCCCTCTGCTGAACTGGGCTTTCACACAGGAGCAACAGAATGGCCGATCAAGGGAGTTGAGGCAATCACGAGATTTACACATGGTGGTCACGTGAAATACACACGAGGGCGGTGGGCAGGGGACCCTCTTCGTATTCATCCGAAAGACCTTCGGGCGAAGCGGTCGCGGACGACGACCCGACACGCAGAGTGATCATCCTCGACCCGCGAGAAAGGGCCGTTCCAGAAGAGCGCCTTGCGCCGGCAGACGGCGGTGCCTGCCGCCCCGCACCACCTCCTGTGTGCCGCATCGTCAGTCCGCCCTCATCGGATGCGTGAGGTTCGCCCCGGTCGCCGGGTCGAACACATGAGCCTTGGCCATGTCGACCTGCAGCTCCACCGGTTCGCCCTCGCGGGCACGCGTCGCCGCGTCCAGGCGGGCCACGATGTGCTGGGTGTCGGCGCCGGTGTCGCGCAGGCCCGAGTCCTTGGCGAGCTCCTCCAGTTCGGTGGTCGTCGCGGGCCCGCCCTCCGCGGTGAAGTAGACATACACATCGGAGCCCAGCGACTCCAGGACCTCCACGGTGGCGGTGAAGACCGGGCCCGTCCGGTCCCGGTCATGTGCCAGGGCCGCGTCCTCGAAAGCTTCCGGTCGCAGTCCGACGATGACCTCGCGGGGCGCGTTCTGCCGTTCCAGCGCCTGCCTCGTACGGTCGTCGAGCGTCAGGTCGCCCAGGGGTGAGCGCAGGGCGCCGTCCTCCAGAGTGGCGTTCACGAAGTTCATCGCCGGGGAGCCGATGAAGCCCGCGACGAAGATGTTGCGCGGCAGGTCGTACAACTCGGCGGGTGTTCCGATCTGCTGGACCAGGCCCTGTCTCATGACCACGACCCGGTCGCCGAGCGTCATCGCCTCGGTCTGGTCGTGGGTGACGTACACGGTGGTCGTGGCGAGGCGCCGCTGCAGCCGGGAGATCTGGGTGCGCATCTGCACCCGGAGTTTGGCGTCCAGGTTGGACAGCGGCTCGTCCATCAGGAACGCCTTGGGGTCACGGACGATCGCCCGCCCCATGGCCACCCGCTGACGCTGCCCGCCGGAGAGGTTGGCGGGCTTGCGGTCCAGGTGCTCGGTGAGGTCGAGGATCCGGGCAGCCTCCGTCACCTTGGCTTCGATGGTGGCCTTGTCCACCTTGGCCAGGCGCAGGGGGAAGCCCATGTTCTCCCGGACGTTCATGTGCGGGTACAGGGCATAGCTCTGGAACACCATGGCGACGTCGCGCTCCTTGGGAGCGAGGTCGTTGACGACCCGGTCCCCGATGCGCAGGGTGCCCTCGGTGATGTCCTCGAGTCCGGCGATCATGTTCAGGGTCGTGGACTTGCCGCATCCCGACGGACCGACCAGGATCACGAACTCGCCGTCGGCGATCTCGAGATCCACGTCCTTCACGGCGAGGGCCCCGTCGGGAAAGCGCTTGGTGACTCCCTCGAGGATGATCTCGGCCATGGATGGTGCCTCCTTGCCTTCCCCGCTCAGCCTTTGACTGCCCCGGAGGTCAGTCCCGCGACGATCCGCCGCTGGAAGAGCAGGACGAAAACGATGATCGGGATGGTGATGACCACGGCGGCGGCGGCGATCGACCCGGTGGGCTGTTGGAACTGGGAGCTCCCGGTGAAGAACGCGATCGCGGCGGGCACGGTGCGCGCGGACTCGGTGGACGTCAGCGAGATCGCGAACAGGAAGTCGTTCCAGCAGAAGATGAACACGAGAATGGCCGTGGTGAACACGCCTGGTGCGGCCAGCGGCACGATGACCATCCGGAAGGCCTGCGCGGGCGTCGCCCCGTCGACCTTGGCGGCCTTCTCCAGATCCCAGGGGATCTCCCGGAAGAACGCCGACAGGGTGTAGATCGCGAGCGGCAGGGAGAAGGTCATGTACGGGATGATCAGCCCGACCCAGGTGTCGAAGATCCCGATGATCCGCTCGATGTTGAACAGCGGTGACACCAGGGAGATCGGGGGGAACATGG
This sequence comes from Streptomyces sp. NBC_01314, assembly GCF_041435215.1. Lineage (NCBI taxonomy): Bacteria > Bacillati > Actinomycetota > Actinomycetes > Kitasatosporales > Streptomycetaceae > Streptomyces > Streptomyces sp. NBC_01314. The sequence continues at coordinate 2,089,745 of NZ_CP108394.1, forward strand.
CGATCAGCAGCGACATGCCGATGAGGACCCGTTTACCGGGGAAGCGCAGCCTGGCCACCGCGTAGGCGGCCATGGTGCCCAGCGCCACCGCGATCACCGTGGCGATCAGTGCGATACCGATCGAGTTGACCAGCGCTCGGGTGAACTCGGCGGTCTCGAAGATGCCCCGGTAGTTCTCCCAGGTCCAGTCGGTGGGGATGTAGTTGCCGTCCGTCAGGGTGGTGGGGTCCTTGAACGACAGCGCGGCGATCCACCACACCGGGAACAGGGCGTACAGCACCACCACCACGTTGATGACGCCCCATCGGGCGGCATGCGTCTTTCCCGCCGCGGCCATCAGCGCTTCACCTCCGCGCCGGGTGCGGCGGTGCCGAACAGCTTGACGAAGGTGAAGGCGATGATCCCGACGCAGATGAAGATCAGGACCGAGATCGCCGACCCGATGCCCAGGTTCAGCGCCGTGAACAGGTTGTCGTACCCGAGGATCGACAGAGAGCCGGTTCCCTGGGCGCCCGCGGTCAGGATGTAGATGTTGTCGAAGATCCGGAACGCGTCCAGGGTCCGGAACAGCAGTGCCACCAGGATGGCCGGTTTCATCAGCGGCAGCATGACCTTGGTGAAGCGCTGCCAGGCGGTGGCACCGTCGACCATGGCCGCCTTCAGGGTCTCCTCGGGGACCAGCGCGAGGCCCGCGAGCAGCAGCAGGGCCATGAACGGTGTCGTCTTCCACACCTCGGCGAGGATGATCAGCCAGAGTGCGGGCCAGTGCTCGGTCAGCGGGGCCTCCCCGCTGGGCAACAACTCGGCGAGGTACCCGAGCTCCGGGGTCCAGGCGTACTGCCAGGAGAAGGCGGCGACCACGGTGACGATCCCATAGGGGACGAGGACCGACGTACGGACGACGCCGCGCCAGAAGATCGTGCGGTGCATCACCAGGGCGAGCCCCATTCCGAGGACGAGTTCGATCGCCACGGAGACGGCGGTGATGAACAGCGTGACCCAGAAGGCGTCCCACCAGAACGGGGAGGACAGCACCGCCCCGTAGTTGCTCAGGCCCACGAACTCCGCCCGTCCGGGAAAGCGCAGGTCGTACCGCTGGAGGGACAGATAGACGGCGTACCCGATGGGGTAGGCGGTCACGGCGATCATGACGACGACCGCGGGCGCGCAGAGCAGCCAGCCGAGCCGGCGCTCCTGCCGGGCGCCCGCCGAGAGTGCCGCGCGGTCCGGACCCGTCTGCTCCGTCTCCGCCTCGGGGGGCGGCGGCGGGGTTCCGGCCGGTCGCGCCCGCGTGCTCATCTCGGGCCTTCCGTGGACGAGGCCCGCGCGCCGCGGCGCCGGCTGACCAGGTGGTGCGGGAGGAAGTCGTTCACGGGATCACACCCTCGGATCGCAGGGCATCGTCGATCTGCTCCCTGATGGTGTCGACGGAGCTCTCCGGTTCGATCCCGGACGGCGGAGACAGCGTGTGGGAGACCGCGATCGACACGTTCTGGTAGACCGGAGTGATCGGGCGCACGCTCGCCGACTCCAGCGCGGCCAGCACGTCCTGGGAGAAGGGGTACTCCTTCATGAACGCGGGCTCGTCGTACAGGGCGCGCAGGGTGGGCGGCAGACCGCCCTCGAGCGCGGCGGTGAGCTGGTTCTCCCGGTTGCGCAGGCACAGCGCCGCCTCGAAGGCCAGGTCGGGGTGGCGCGAGTAGGCGCTCACCGCCAGATCGATGCCGCCGATGGTGGGCCGTGCCGGGCGGTTCGGGTCGACCCGGGGGTACGGCGCCCAGCGAAAGTTCTTGAACAGCTGCGGGTTGTTCGCCTTCATCGACGGATAGACGAACGGGTAGTTGAGTTCGAACGCCGCCGTCCCCGACTCCATGGCGAGGCGGTTCTGGTCCTCCATCTGGTTGGGCAGGGAGGGGTCCGCGGCCGGGGACTTCGCCAGATCACGCATGATCCCGGCGGCCCGCACGGCAGGAGGACCGAGGGAGGGCTCGGTCGCGCTCGCGTTGAGGATGGAGCCGCCCGCACTGTTGATCAGCGTGTTGAACCAGACGGTCAGACCCTCGTACTGGGCACCCTGGATCTCCACGAAGTGTGGTTTGCCCTGCCGGGCGAGGGCGCCCGCCATGTCCAGCATCTCGGCCCAGGTCCTGGGTGGGGTGGGCACCAAATCCTTGCGATACCAAAGGAGTTGGGTGTTGGTGTTGTACGGGACGGCGTACAGCTTGTCCTTCCAGGTCGAGGTCTCCAGCGGTACGCGCAGGGTGCCTTCGGTGGCCTGCTGTTTCGCCGCTCCCGTCCACTCCCGGATCCAGCGTGCCTCGGCGAACTCCGCCGCCCAGGTGACGTCCAGGCCCAGGATGTCGAGCGAGTCGTCCTCGGCGGCGAGTCTGCGGACGAGCTGCTGACGCTGGCCGTCCGCGGCACGCGGGAGCTTGTTGTAGCTGATCCTGTAGCGGCCGCCCGACGCCTGGCTGCACCGGTCGGCCGCCTTCTGCAGCGCACCGGAGTCGTCCGGGAAGTTGTACCAGTTGAGGGTGGGTCTACCGGAGCCCTCGTCGCTGCCACAAGCGGCGAGCACCGACGCCAGCAACGGCAGTACGGCGAACGCCCGCAGCCATCGCGTCCCTCCAGGACGTCCCTTCCGACCCGAAACCGGTCGGCAGCCGCACCTCGCGTGCACGCGCTCCACACCTCGCTTCCGGACGATGGCACGGGACTCGGACCTGGCAGCGTTTCTCCCCGGCGAACACTAAAGACCACATAAGGCAACATCAAGCACATAAGGCACTGAATCGCCCATCGACTGCCAGGGAACCGACTCGGTGACCTGCTGACACGAGAGGGGAGCGACCTTCGGCTATTTCGGTGTTCGTGGCACGTTTCTCGCGGACCCGCGTGTGCGACAGAACGACGAAGAGGTCATTTCCGGTGAACCGGAAATGACCTCCGACCTGCTACTCAGCAAGTCGGGACGACAGGATTTGAACCTGCGACCCCTTGACCCCCAGTCAAGTGCGCTACCAAGCTGCGCCACGTCCCGTTGCCCGTCTGACCTGGGGTTTCCCCTGTCTGAACGTGCACGGAAACAATACCGCACTCGGGCCGGTGGTCGCGCACCCCTTTATCGGGGCCAGGAGCCGCCACGTCGCCGCTTGACCTGAAGCTTGGTTGAGGTTGCAGGATCGTCGGTATGACGACGACAGCGGAACGTACCTACGGGTTCGCGGATCTTCCCGGGCTGATGGGGCAGATGACGGGGGCCGAGAAGCACGGGCCGGCGGCCACGTCCACGCTGGACGTGCTGTGGGTGCTCTACGACCGGGTGCTACGGGTGGGGCCGGGGCGGACGGACGATCCGGAGCGGGACCGGTTCCTGTTGTCGAAGGGGCACGGGCCGATGGCGTACTACGCGGTGCTCGCGGCGAAGGGGTTCGTGCCCGTCGACTGGCTGCCCGGCTTCGGCTCGTACGACTCGCCGCTCGGCCATCACCCGGACCGGGTGCTCGTGCCGGGCGCGGAGATCGGCAGCGGGTCGCTCGGGCACGGGCTGCCGATCGCGGTCGGGACGGCGCTCGGGCTGCGGGCCCAGGGGCGGGCCGACCCGGCTGTGTGGGTACTGACCGGGGACGCCGAGCTGGACGAGGGCAGCAATCACGAGGCGATCGCGTACGCCGGACCGGCGGGACTCGACCGGCTGCACACCGTCGTGATCGACAACTCCTCCGCCAGTCATGCCCTGCCGGGTGGGATCGCCGCGCGGTTCGAGGCGGCGGGCTGGTCCGCGCAGACCGTGGACGGGCGCGACCACGAGGCGCTGTACGCCGCCTTCACCGCGCCGCATCCGGGTCGGCCGCGGGTCGTGGTGGCCCGCGTCGAGCCGAAGAACGCCTGACCCCCGGCTTCCCCAACTCCACGGATAGGACGCAGACTTCATGGACACCATGCGTGACCGTTTCGCCCCCGTCGTCTCCCGGCTGCTGGACGAGGACCCCCGGATCGCCGTGGTCCTCGCCGAGATCGGCAGGGACGGCTTCACGGAGGCGTCGCGCAGGCATCCCGACCGGGTGATCAACGTGGGCATCCGGGAGCAGTTGCTGGTCGGCGCGGGTGCCGGTCTGGCCCTGACCGGGATTCGGCCCGTGCTGCACACCTTCGCGAGCTTCCTGGTGGAGCGGCCCTTCGAGCAACTCAAGCTGGATCTCGGGCACCAGGACGTGGGCGCGGTGTTGGTCAGCGCCGCCGCCTCCTACGACTGGCCCGCGGGCGGCTACACCCACATGGCACCCGGCGACGTGGCCCTCCTCGACACGCTCGACGGCTGGACCGTGCACGTGCCGGGCCACCCCGACGAGGCCGAGACCCTGCTCCGGCACGCGGTCGGCGCGGGCGAGGACAAGGACGACAAGGTGTACGTACGGCTGTCCGCGCAGTCCAACGGGCGGGCGTTCGCGGTGGACGGGCAGCGGCTGCACACCGTGCGTGAGGGGCGGCGCGGGGTGGTCGTCGCCGTCGGGCCGATGCTCGACTCCGTTCTCGCGGCCACGGAGGGGCTCGACGTGAGCGTGCTGTACGCGACCACCGTCCGCCCCTTCGACGCGGCAGCGCTGCGCCGGGCCACCGTGTCGGCGGGTACGGACATCGTCCTCGTCGAGCCCTTTCTGGCGGGCACCTCCACGGCCGCCGTGAACGAGGCGCTCGCCGCTGTGCCGCACCGGGTGCTCGGACTGGGGGTGGGCCGGCGGGAGCTGCGGCGGTACGGGCAACTGGAGGAGCACGTGGCCGCGCACGGGCTGGACGCGGCCTCTTTGCGGGAGCGGATCGCGACGTTCCTGTGGTAGCGGCCGGAGGCCTGAGCAGGCCCGACGGAGGTGGCCGGTCGTCTCTTCCGCAGCGGACCCCGCGTCGCCCGCGCGGACGGCGTCCACGAGCCGGGCCGCCCGAGGTGACCGACGCTCTGCGCTCCCGAGCGCGCCGAGCCGCGTCAGTCGGCCGCCGGGAGCCCCAACTCCGGGTGGCTGTCGAGGAGTCCGGTCGGGGCCGCCTGGCGCCAGGAGTCGGCGAGGATGTCCCGCAGCTCGGGCTCGCCCTCCAGAGCGGAGAGCCGCACCCGCACCCAGGCGAACCCCGCCTCGTGGTCGGCGATCCAGAACTTGCCGGGCTCGGCGAGGACCAACTCGTCGCGCTCCTCCTTCGGGCAGCGCACGGCCATGGACGTCTCGTCCTCCGGCAGGGTCGCGAACATCTTCGCCGCCACCCGGAAGGTGGGCATGTTCCAGGCGACCTTCTCCGTGGTGTCGGGCAGGGAGAGGGCGACACGTCGTACGTCTTCGGCATCCGGCATGAGACGCACCGTAGCGGTCACCACTGACAATCACCCGGTGGGAGCCGGTGCCGCGACACTCCGACGAGGCCGGGCGGCACGTCTAGGCGGAGACGCCGGCACCCACCCGCTTGTAGTAGATCGACGTCGGCCGCAGCGTTCCCTGCGGGTCCGCCGCGTAGTCCGGGATCGCCCCGATCCGGGTCCAGCCGGCCCTGCCGTAGAGGCGCTCGGCGGGGCTGTCGGTCTCGGTGTCCAGGTGGAGCAGGGTGATGCCCGCGTCGGCGGCGGCCCGCTCGGCCGTCGCGAGGAGCGCGCGGCCGAGGCCCTGTCCACGGCCTTCCTGATGGACCATCAGCTTGACGAGCTCGGCCCGGTGACGGCTGTTGGGCTTGTCCGGGAAGAGAAGACCGACCGTGCCGACCACCCGGTCACCGTCGCGCGCCACCCATACGGCGAGACCACCGGCCGACACCGCCTCGACGCGTGCCTTCCACCAGGCGACGGCCGCCGCCCGGTCGAGCGGCGCGAGGAAGCCGATCGAGGCACCGCCGTTCACGGTGTCGGCCAACAGGTCCGCCAACTTCTCGACGAGCGCGGGGAGTTGGCGGCCATCGGTCCGGGAGATCACGGCCCTGAGCACCGGCGAGGGCCCGGTCGCGGACTCGAAGGCGGACTCGATGGCAGACTCGGGATCGGTCACCGGCCCGCTCACGGCTTCACCACCACCAGCGCGTACCGCACGTCCTCGGGCCCCGGGCACCGGAACCGCGTCGGCCCCCACACCCGCATCCGCAGACAGTCCCCGGCGGCCAACCGGTGCTCGACATCCCGGTCCGTGACGTGGAGGGTGCCGTCCTGGACCCAGATGTGCTGTTCGAGACCGGGCACGGACGGCCCGTCGTAGGCGATGTCCGCGCCCGCCGCGAGCCACCCCTCGACGAGTTCGCCGCGCAGCCCGGCCGCCGGTGGCGACACGGAACGCCGCACGAACCCGGAGGCCCTGTCCTCCCAGACGGCCTGCTCCCCCGCGCGCACGACGGAGACCGGCTCGGACTCGACCTCGCTGAGGAGCTGGGACATCGTCCGGCCGTACACATGGCAGAGGCGGTTCAGGAGGGCGGCCGTGGGGCTGGTCTCCGCCCGCTCGGCCCGGGAGAGGGTCGACCGGCTCACACCACTGCGGTCCGCCAACTCCCCCAGGGACCAGCCGTGTTCGGCCCGCAGCTCGGCCAGCCGTGCGGCCAGGCGGAGATCGACGGGGTCCAGTACTGCCACCTCCTCGACGCTTCCCATATTCGGGATGCTATCCCGAATATGGGACACCTCACCTCTCCTTCGGTGTGCGCCGCCTCACTCCGCCGTCTCACTCCGCCGCCTCGCCCAGCGCCTCCAGCACGGGCCGGATCAGCGGGTGTCCCTCCGCGCCACGGCGTACGGCGGCGAAGACGCGGCGTGTGGGGGCCACTCCGTCCACGGGGCGTACGACCACGCCCGTGAGATCCATGCCGCGCAGCGCCGAGCGGGGTACGAGGGCGACGCCCGCGTCGGCGGAGGCGAGGGCGACGACGGCGCGGAAGTCGTCGGAGGAGTGTTCGAGGCGGGGCTGAAAGCCGGCGTTCTCGCAGGCCAGGACGACGACGTCATGACAGGGGTTGCCGGGGTAGGGGCCGATCCAGCTGTCCTTGGCGAGTTCGGCGAGCGGCACCTCGGCCGCGTCGGCGAGGCGGTGGCTGACGGGCACGACCGCGTCGAAGGGCTCGGCGTACAGCGGGACGTGGGTGAGGCGGGGGTCGTCGGCGGCCGGGGCGCCCCGGTACTCGACGGCGACGGCGATGTCGACCTGCCGGTCCAGGACCATCGGAAGGCTGGCGTCGCCCTCGGCGTCCTGGACGCGGAGGCGGATGCCGGGCGCGGACGCAGCGAGGCGGGCCAGCGCGGGCGCGACGACCTGGGCGATGCCGGTGGCGAAGGAGGCGACCGTGACGGTGCCGGCCGCGCCCGAGCTGTACGCGGCCAGTTCCGCCGCCGCCTGCTCCAGCTGGGCGAGGACCGCGTTGGTGTGGCCGAGCAGGATCTCGCCGGCCGGGGTGAGCCGTACGCCCTTCGCGCCTCGTTCGACCAGGCGGTGGCCCGTCTCCTGTTCCAGGGCGGTCAGCTGCTGGGAGACCGCGGACGGGGTGAGGTACAGCGCGGCGGCAGCCGCCGTCACCGTGCGGTGGTCGGCCACCGCGCGAAGGATGTGGAGCCGCCGCGCTTCGATCATGGATCGATTCTCTCAAATGCCCGCTTTCCCCCTGGGCCGCTCGCCCCGGGCCGCCGGCTCGGCCGAACCGCTCCGCTCAGGCCTCCAGCTCGGCCCGCGCCGCCACGAACGCGTCCACCGCCCGGTTGACGTCCGCCGTCGAGTGCGCGGCGGAGAGCTGGACACGGATGCGGGCCCGGTCCTGCGGGACGACCGGGTAGGAGAAGCCGATCACGTACACACCGCGTTCCAGGAGCAGCTCGGCGAGACGGCCGGCCTTCGACGCGTCGCCGATCATGACAGGGGCGATGGGGTGGTCGCCGGGGAGGAGGTCGAAGCCCTCCTCGGTCATCCGGCTCCGGAACAGCGCGGTGTTCTCGGCGAGGCGGATCCGCAGGTCGTCGGCCGCTTCCAGGAGGTCGAGCACCTTCAGCGAGGCCGCCGCGATCACCGGGGCGAGCGTGTTCGAGAAGAGGTACGGACGGGAGCGCTGGCGCAGCAGGGCGACGATCTCGGCGCGGGCGGCGACGTAACCGCCGGAGGCGCCGCCGAGGGCCTTGCCGAGGGTGCCGGTGATGATGTCGACGCGGTCCATGACGCCGTGCAGCTCGGGGGTGCCACGGCCGCCGGGGCCGGTGAAGCCGACGGCGTGGGAGTCGTCGACCATGACCATGGCGTCGTGGCGGTCGGCGAGGTCGCAGATCTCGCGGAGCGGGGCCACATAGCCGTCCATGGAGAAGACGCCGTCGGTGACGATCAGCTTCCGGCGGGCGCCGCCCTCCGTGGCTTCCTTCAACTGCCGTTCCAGGTCGGCCAGATCGCGGTTGGCGTAGCGGAAGCGGCGGGCCTTGGACAGCCGGATGCCGTCGATGATCGAGGCGTGGTTGAGGGCGTCGGAGATCACCGCGTCCTCCGGGCCGAGGAGGGTCTCGAAGACACCGCCGTTGGCGTCGAAGCAGGAGGAGTACAGGATGGTGTCCTCCTGGCCGAGGAACGCCGACAGCCGCGCCTCCAGCTCCTTGTGCACCTCCTGCGTACCGCAGATGAAGCGGACGGAGGCCATGCCGTAGCCCCAGCGGTCGAGGGCCTCGTGGGCGGCGGCGATCACCTCGGGGTGGTCGGCGAGGCCGAGGTAGTTGTTCGCGCAGAAGTTGAGGACCTCGCCGGGACGGCCGCCGGCGGTGACGGCGACGGTCGCGGACTGCGGGGTGCCGATGACCCGCTCGGGCTTGTACAGGCCGGCGGCGCGGATCTCGTCGAGGGTGGCGCGGAGGTCGTCGCGCACGGAGTCGAACATCGAAAGCTCCTAGGGTGCTTACGCGGAAGGGGAGTTACGCCGATCGCATGGACGCTCACGCGCTCCAGTCGAGGATGACCTTGCCGCCTCTGCCGCTCGCCGCGTCGGCGAAGGCCGTCTCGTGGTCGCGGTAGCCGTAGCGGCCGGTGATCACGGGAGCGAGGTCGAGACCACCCTCCAGGAGGACCGACATCGCGTACCAGGTCTCGAACATCTCACGGCCGTAGATGCCCTTGATCGTGATCATCGACGTGACGATCCGGGCCCAGTCGACCGCGAACTCCTCGGCCGGCAGGCCCAGCACGGCGATCCGGCCGCCGTGCGTCATGTTGGCGATCATGTCGCGCATGGCCTCGGGACGTCCGGACATCTCCAGACCGACGTCGAAGCCCTCGCGGAGCCCCAACTCCCGCTGTCCGTCGGTGATCCGGGCCTCCGACACGTTCAGTGCCAGGCTGACGCCCATCTTGCGGGCCAGCTCCAGGCGTTCCTCGCTGACGTCGGTGATCACGACGTTGCGGGCACCCGCGTGCCGGGCCACGGCCGCCGCCATCAGGCCGATGGGTCCGGCGCCGGTGATCAGGACGTCCTCGCCGACCAGCGGGAAGGACAGCGTGGTGTGCACGGCGTTGCCGAACGGGTCGAAGATGGCCGCGACGTCCAGATCGACGGGGACGCGGTGCACCCAGACGTTGGTCGCGGGCAGCGCCACGTACTCCGCGAAGGCGCCGTCGCGTCCGACTCCGAGGCCGACGGTGGCGCGGCACAGGTGGCGGCGCCCGGCGAGACAGTTGCGGCACCTGCCGCACACGAGGTGGCCCTCGCCGCTGACCCGGTCGCCGGCCCGGATGTCGGTGACGTCACGGCCGGTGTCCACGACCTCGCCGACGAATTCGTGGCCGGCCACGAGCGGGGTGCGGATGGCCTGCCGGGCCCAGCCGTCCCAGGACCGGATGTGCAGGTCGGTGCCGCAGATCCCGGTCCGCAGGACCTTGATCAGTACGTCGCCGGGGCCGATCTCGGGCTCCGGGACGTCGACGAGCCACAGTCCGGGCTCCGCCTTCTCCTTGACCAGCGCCTTCACGCTACGGCTCCTGTGGGTGCGCCCCCGGTGCCGGGCATGGCGAACAGGCCCGTACCGGGGAGAGGGGTGGGATCGCCGATCAATCTGCCGTACGGCGGTACCCCGGGTCCATCGAGGTTTTCTTAACCTCCGCCGCAGCTTTCCTTCACACCCCGCCGGGCCATCGGATCCGCCATGATGTGCCACCCGCTTCCCCGGTCACGGGAAGGCCTCCCGCGCCTCGATCCGGGCGGCCAGTTCCGCGGCCATCGACTTGATGGTCTCCAGGCCGGCCCTGCCCCAGGGGCGGGGCCGGACGTCCAGGACGCAGACCGTGCCCAGGGCGATGCCCGTACGGTCGAGCAGCGGGGCGCCGAGGTAGGAGCGGATGCCGTGGTCGTCGACGACGGGGTTCCCGGCGAACTTCGGGTATTCGCGCACGTCTTCGAGGACGAGCCCTTTGCGGCGGACCACCACATAGGGGCAGAAGCCGTGGTCACGGGCGAGGCGACGATCGACTCCGAGCACCGTGGTGTCCGCCGTGGGCTCGGCCGACACATGCAGGCCGGCGAAGAACTGCCGGTACTCGTCGATGAAGTTGACCATCGCGTACGGCACCGAGGCGACCTCGGCCAGCCGGTCCGCGAAGACGTCGAAGGCCGGTTCGGCGTACTCGCCGAGCCCCAGCAGCCGCAGCCGCTCCACCCGCTCGGGGGCGTCCCGGTCCTCGGGGGTGAGCAGCAGCCGGCCGACCGGACGCGGCGGGTCGTACGTCACGTGTGGGCTCCGCGGCTCGGGAGCTGGGACGGGGTGTGGGCGAGGAGGTGCCGTACGAGGGTGAGCAGGGTCTGGACGCCCGAGCTGGAGATGCGGGCGTCGCAGCAGACGACGGGGATCTCCGGGTCGAGGTCGAGGGCCGCGCGCACCTCGTCGGCGTCGTAGCGGAAGGAGCCGTCGAACTCGTTGATGGCGACGATGAAGCCGAGGCCACGCTGCTCGAAGAAGTCGACGGCCGCGAAGCAGTCCTCCAGGCGGCGGGTGTCGGCGAGGATGACCGCGCCGAGGGCGCCCTCGGAGAGTTCGTCCCACATGAACCAGAACCGCTGCTGCCCGGGGGTGCCGAACAGATAGAGCACATGGCGCTGATCGAGGGTGATGCGGCCGAAGTCCATCGCGACGGTCGTCTCGACCTTGTTCTCGATGCCGTCGAGATTGTCGGTGGCGGCGCTCACTGTGGTGAGCAGTTCCTCCGTGCTCAGCGGCGCGATCTCGCTCACCGCGCCGACGAAGGTCGTCTTGCCGACCCCGAACCCTCCCGCCACCAGGATTTTGAGTGCGGTGGGAAAGGGGTCAGAGCTGTCGTCGTAGTCCATCGAGCACTGCCTCCAGAAGAGACCGGTCTGTCGGGTTGTGGTGGAAAACCGGGGGCTTGGTGGTGAGTGCGCCGCAGTCGACGAGGTCGGACAGCAACACCTTGGTGACCGCCGCCGGCAACGTGAGGTGAGCGGCGACCTCGGCGACCGAGACGGGTGCCCGGCACAGGTCGAGTGCCTGTGCGTGCTCGGGGCCGAGATAGCCGAGGGGGGTCGCCCCGGTGGCCATCACCTGTGAGAGGAGATCTAGCGCGGTGGTCGGCCGGGTCCGGCCGTTGATGACGCTGTAGGGGCGTACCAGACGCCCGGCGGCGTCGTCGTACAGAGGTCCGTCGCCGGCCGCGGGCACGTTCAAGGCCTCATCGCGGAGGGTTCGACGGCTTGACGGGGCTGGGTGACCAGGTACGGGCGGACGCTCTTGACGAGCATCGCCATCTCGTAGCCGAGGACCGCGGCGTCGGCCTCGCGTCCGGCGAGCACGGCGAGGCAGGTGCCGGAGCCCGCGGTGGAGACGAACAGCAGGGTCGAGGCGAGTTCGACGACGACCTGACGGACGTCGCCGCCGTCGCCGAAGCGGACGCCCGCGCTGCGTCCGAGGGAGTACAGGCCGGAGGCCAGGGCGGCCATGTGGTCGGCGCTGTCCGGATCGAGGCCGTGGACCGACTTCACGAGCCCGTCGCAGGAGAGCAGCACCGCGCTCGTGGTGTGCGGTACGCGCTGGACGAGGCCGCTCATCAGCCAGTCGAGATCGGATACATGGCCGGTCGGCGCATCGCTCGCCATGGTGGATCGACTCCTTGGGGTACGAAGGTCTGCGGGAGCGGAGGGGGTGGGGACCGTGGTAGGGGTGGTGAGGGGAGTGGTCATCCGGCCGGTGTGCTCCCGTCCTGCCGGGACGTGCGGTCGTGTGCCGCGTCGAGGGCCGACGGCGGTACGGCTATGGGGGCGGCTCCCCTGGGGTGCCCGCCCAGGGGCTGGACGGCGTCCCTGTGGGGCGCGTCCATGTGGGCCAGCTCCATGTGGAGTGCGTCCGTACGGCCAGTGCCACCGGGTGGCGTCGAGGCGAGGTGGCCCGTGTTCAGCTGTCCCGTGTCGATGCGGGACGCGGCGTCGGGGGCGGGGGGCGCGAGGTCGACGGCGGACGTGTCCAGCGTGGAGGTGTCCCAGTCGGTCTCCATCTGGCGGGCCTCGGCGAGTCCGATGCCACGCTGGAAGGCGGCCATCAGCCCGGGGTCGTGGCCGATGTAGTGATCGGGGTCCTGGCGGGGCGCGGGCGCGGGGCCGCCGCGGAGCTGGGGCACGATGTGCTGCTGGGCGCGGCGGCGAGGCAGTTGGGGCTTGCCCATGGTGCCGCGTACGGCGCCGCCGACGCGGGGGGTCGGCGGTGCGCCGGTGTTCTCGGCGACGGTCCGCCGGTCGTCGGGACGGACGCCGGGTACGGCCTCGGCCGGGTTGGGCCGCTCGTCCCGGGCGCCGCGCACCGGCAGCGGGGCCGGTCCGCCGCTGCCTCTGCCCGGTCCCTGCTGGCCGCCGGTCCGGCCGGGTCCCTGCTGTCGCGGCACGGAGGCCCGCGCCGGACCCGGGGCGGAGCGGTGGCCGGACTCGGAGCGCGCGGGCTGTGCGTGTGACGGGCGACCCGGCTGCGCGGGGACGGGCCTGCCGGGGGTGGGCCGGCCGGTCGCCGGACGGTCGGCGGGGCCGGGCGCGGACGCCCGCTGGGGAGTGGCGGGCTGCGCGTGGCGGGGCACGTCGGGGCGGCGTACGCCGCTGCTCTGCTCGGTGTGGGTCTGGGGCCGGGTCCCCGGCAGGTCACTCGGGTCGTTGCCGAGCAGGCCCTGGGGAACGACGAACGCGGCCTGGACACCGCCGTAGATGTTGGTCTGCAGACGGACCTGGATGCCGTGGCGGCGGGCCAGCTGGGAGACCACGAAGAGGCCGATACGGCCGTCCTGGAGGAGGCTGGCGACGTTGACCTGATCGGGGTCGGCGAGCAGGGCGTTCATCTTGTTCTGCTCGGTGACGGGCATGCCGAGGCCGCGGTCCTCGACCTCGACGGCCAGCCCGGAGGTGACGAGGTTGGCGCGGAGCAGGACCTGGGTGTGCGGGGCCGAGAACACCGTGGCGTTCTCGACCAGTTCGGCGAGGAGGTGGATGACGTCGGCGACGGCGTGGCCGCGCAGGGTGCCGTCGACCGGGGGCACCAGTTTGACCCGGGAGTACTGCTCGACCTCGGCGATCGCGGAGCGCAGCACCTCGGTCATGGAGACGGGGTTGCTCCACTGACGGCGGGAGACGGCGCCACCGAGGACGGCGAGGTTCTCGGCGTGGCGGCGGATGCGGGTGGCGAGGTGGTCGACGTGGAAGAGGCCCTTGAGGAGATCCGGGTCCTCGATCTCGTTCTCGAGGTCGTCGAGGATGGTGATCTCGCGCTGTACGAGGGACTGCAGCCGGCGCGCCAGGTTCACGAAGACTTCGAGCTTCTGTTCGCTGCCCGCGTGGCTGGAGAGCTGGGAGGCCTGGACGACGGCGGTGACGGCGCTGTCGTGGGCGCGGGCCAGGTCGGCGGAGAGCAGTTCGAATTCGTCGGTGTCCGCGGCGGGTTTGGCTCGCGCCCCGCGCGCGGGCGGCTGGTCGCCGCGCCGGAGCGCGTCGACGAGGACGCGCAGGTCGTCCTCGCTCTTGGTGCTGACCTGCCGCAGGGCGTCGAGGCGTTCGTGGACGGACCTGGCGGCGCGGCCGGCGGCCACGGCGGCGATCCCGATGCCGGCGAGGGCCACCGCGGCGGCTCCGGCGAGGACCGCCCACAGGGTGAGGCTGGGGCGGGCGCCGCCGGCGCGGAACGTGAAGAGGACGGCGGCGCAGGCGCTGAGGGCGACCGCGGTGGGGGGCAGGACCGCGAGGCGCACCAGCTGTGGCCGTATGTGGATCCCGGGCAGCGAGGGGACGGCTCGGGTGGCCGATCGCCCGTGTCGCCCGCCCTCACGGCGGTCTGCGCGTGCGGCCGGTGCGCGAAGGTGAGACATCAGCGTCCTCGTACTGGTCCGTCTGGGCGTGGGGGGGGTGCCGCGGTTGGGCGACTTGGGCATGCGCCATCGCGTGTCGGTCGCGAGAGTCGAAGAATTCAGCCCTGCGTCGCCCGACGGCAACTCACAGTAGTCGCCAACGCGTCATGTGCGGTGCGCAGTTGACAAAGACCTCCGCATTGCGTCCCGCTCTGGTATGAGGCTTCGTGCGACAGTCCGATAAATCTTCGGGCGCTTGTTCCTGTCGAATTCTTTTTGCGCCCCAGTTTCGATCAGAGCTGGTCGGAAAAGGTCGAGAACAAACGTCGAGGGCCGGGGAGCAATGTGCTCCCCGGCCCTCGACGTCAATCCAAAAATCACCCTGTCGGGAGAATTCCCGATCGGATTCTCAGCTCTCCGCCACCAGGTCCAGCCGCTCCCCCACGAGTGGCCAGGCGGACCAGCCGCCGACCGGCTGCTGGGACACGGCGCGCCACCACGGGTTCACCGGCGGTGTGCTCTGCGGCTCGAACGGCTCCCCCGGCCGCGGCGCGGCCATCGTGACCCCCGCCCCGTGCGTGGCCCACATCATGCGCTCGCCCGGCTCGGCCCAGGCGTGCATCGCCAGGTTGAACGTCGCCCAGTGGATCGGCATCATCACGCCGCTGGGCTCGCCGCCCTGCAGGTCGAGGTGGGCCTGCAGTCCCTCGTCGGGAGTCATGTGGATGTCGGGCCAGAACTCCGAATAGGCGCCGACCTGGATCATGGTGATGTCGAACGGGCCGTGCTCGGCGCCGATGTCCCTGAAACCCCCGAAGTAGCCGGTGTCACCGCTGTGGTAGATCCGGTGCTCGTCACCGGCGACGGCCCAGGAGGCCCACAGCGTGTGCTGGGTGTTGCGCAGACCCCGGCCGCAGAAGTGCCGGGCGGGGGTGGCGGTCAGGGTGAGGCCGCCGACCTTCGTCGACTCCTGCCAGTCCAGCTCACGGATGCGGTCCGCGGAGACGCCCCAGTGCTCCAGATGCGCGCCGACGCCGAGCGGCACGGCGAAGACCGTGTCCGTACCGGCCAGCTCCTTGATCGAGGGCATGTCCAGGTGGTCGTAGTGGTCGTGCGAGATGACGACGACGTCGACCGGGCCGAGCGCGGCCAGCGGGACCGGCACGGGGTGCAGCCGCTTGGGCCCGGCGAAGGGGAACGGGGAACAGCGCTCGCCCCAGACGGGGTCGAAGAGCACCCGGTGCCCGTCGATCTCGGCGAGCACACTGGAATGGCCCATCCATGTGATCCGCAGTCCGCTCGCCGGGGGTCTCACCAGGTCGGCGAGGGTCGTGGAGTGCACGGGGATCAGACCCTCCGGAGCGCGCCGCACCCTCTCGTCCTTGCGGAAGTAGCTCTTCGCCATCTCCATGGCGGCACCGCCGGAGGGACGGATATTGGCACCCTCGGGGTTCACGAAGACCCCGTTCGCGAAGTGCGGGGATCTACGGATCCGCTCCAGCCGGGCACCACTCGGGTCCGCGCCGAAGGCGGCGGGCTGCGCTGCGCGCAGCACCGAGCTGAGAGAACGGGATCCGGAACCGGACACGGCACCTCCTGGTGGAATCGCTCAGGCATTCCATTGTGGGCAGCCCCTGTGACAGCGCCGGGTCCAACCCGTAGCCGCACGATGTAACACTGGCCAACTGTCCGGTGGCTCCCTTTGTTCCCGCCGCCCTCACCCACCCACACCCGCGATCGCACCCCCTTCCCGCCCCCCAGGCCACCCGAGGAGCCCCATGACCACGCCCCCCTTCGTGTCCCTCACCTGGACCGACCATGTCACCGGTCGGCGGGGCTTCCTCGTCGTGGACCGGCTGGTGCGCGGGGTCTCCAGCGGCGGGCTGCGGATGCGGCCGGGCTGCACGCTCGACGAGGTCGCCGGACTCGCCCGCGGCATGACCATGAAGGAGGCGCTGCACTACGCCCCCGAGAGCCGTTACGTCCCGCTCGGCGGCGCCAAGGGCGGCATCGACTGCGACCCCCGCGACCCGGAGGCGTACGGCGTCCTCGTCCGCTACCTGCGTGCGCTGCGCCCGTACATCGAGAACTTCTGGACCACCGGCGAGGACCTCGGTCTCACCCAGGACCTGATGGACCGAGCGGCCGCGGAGGCGGGCCTCGTGTCGACGATCCAGGCGGTGTACCCGCTCCTCGACGACGAGGAGACGGCCCGGCGACGCCTCGCGGACGCCTTCGCGGTCCAGGTGGACGGCATCGGCCTCGACGAGCTGGTCGGCGGCTGCGGCGTCGCCGAGTCCGTGCTCACCGCCCTGGACCGGGCAGGCGCGCCGCACGCCGGGACGCGGGTCGCCGTGCAGGGCCTGGGCACCATGGGCGGGGCCACCGCCCGCTTCCTCGCCCGCGCCGGCCTCACGATCGTGGCCGTGGCCGACATCAAGGGCACCATCACGAACCCGGCGGGCCTGGACGTCGAGGCCCTGCTCGCCGCCCGCGACCCGCACGGCACGGTCGACCGCTCAGCACTCCG
Organism: Streptomyces sp. NBC_01314; assembly: GCF_041435215.1. NCBI lineage: Bacteria > Bacillati > Actinomycetota > Actinomycetes > Kitasatosporales > Streptomycetaceae > Streptomyces > Streptomyces sp. NBC_01314. The sequence continues at coordinate 2,106,575 of NZ_CP108394.1, forward strand.
CGCCACCGACCACGAGGCTCCGGCCGACGCCTGGCTCGCCACCGAAGCGGACGTCCTGGTCCCCGCGGCCGTCTCCTACGCGATCGACACCACCAACCAGCACCACATCACCGCCCGGCTGATCGTCGAGGCGGCCAACATGCCCGTCCTCCCGGCGGCCGAGGAACCGCTCGCCGCCCGCGGGGTCACCGTCCTGCCCGACGTCGTGGTCAACTCCGGGACGAACGCCTGGTGGTGGTGGACCCTGTTCGGCGACATCGGCCCCACCGCCGACGAGGCGTTCACCCATGTCCGCCGCTCCATGCGCGCCCTCGTCGACCTGACACTCACCCGAGCCGAGACCGACGGCACGACCCCCCGCGCCGCCGCCCACGCCATCGCCGCCGACCGGGTCCCGGCGATCACGGACCGATTCGGCCGACACCGCTGACCGGCAGCGAACGACCGGCACCCTCGATCACACACACCCGGCGGTCACCGGCCCGACCCGAGGTGGCTCGAACGCTGCGGCGGCCGTCCCGGCCCTGGGTAGGGTTGCCGCGTGGGCAGGGTGCGGTTGAGTGTGGCCGAGCGGCGGGCGGAACTGCTCCGGGCCGCCATCGAGCAGATCGGGGAGCGGGGCGTCGCGGCGGTACGGATCGCCGACGTGGCCGCCGTCCTCGGGGTGAGCAACGCCTTGGTGCTCTACCACTTCTCGACCAAGGAAAGACTGGTGGCCGAGGCCTTCCGGTACGCCGCCGAGGACGACCTCGCCCACCTCCGCAAACTGCTGGGCCGCCGCACCACAGCACTGCGCCGACTCCGCGCGGCCGTCCGCTGGTACGCCCCGACAGGCCAGGCCAAGGGCTGGCGCCTGTGGATCGAGGGCTGGGCGGCCGCCCTCCGCGAACCCGCCCTCCGTGAGGTCACCCGCGACCTGGACAGACAGTGGAAGGCCGCCCTCACCGAGGTCATCGAAGCCGGCGTGGCGGCCGACGAGTTCGAGTGCCCGGACCCCGCGGCGACGGCCCTGCGCCTCACCGCCCTCCTGGACGGCCTGGCCGTCCAGCTGACGACCTACGACGGAGCCGTCTCCCGCGCCCGAGCCCGGACCTGGGCCGACGAGGCCCTGGCCCACGAACTGGGCCTGACCCGCGAAACCCTGACAGCGACGACCCGCTGACAGACCACCGCCACGCCGCGCGATCCCCTGCCTCGACGGCGCGAAGCCACCCGACGACGGAAGGGGCCGTGCCGGTGCGGAGCACCCCCACACATACAGCGGCCCGGAGAACGGCTCCCCGCCCACGGGCAGTAGGGCGCCGGACGACGGGCTCTACGCACCGTCACGGCCCCGACTCCCCCACCCACCGGGCCACAAGCGCCCCAACAGGGGCGCGGGGAACCCCGCGAACAACCGCACCCCACGCGGACCCGCCCCACAGCACACGCCCCCACAGCGAAAAGGTACCCACCCGCACCGGGGCCGACGGCCCCAAACCGGGGCCACGCACGCGAACCGGCCAACCGCAGGAGGCAATCCGCTCAGGCCACCGCCCCGATCCGCGTCCTGATGTCGTCCGGCGACAACTGCCCCTTCGCCGACACATGATCCCCGGACGACTCCCCCCGCAGCCGCCGCCCGATCCACGGCACCAGATACTCCCGTGCCCAGTGGATGTTGTCGCGCCGAATCTCGAGCGTGCCGCGCGGCGGCAGCGGAGGCCACGGCTGATCGGGATCGGCCGGAATGTCGACGCCCAGCGCCTTTCCGGCCCGCAGAGCGACCCGCGTGTGCCCCTCCGGTGACAGATGCAGCCGGTCGAGGTCCCAGGCCCGCCGGTCCTGCACCGTCTTCAGGGACCACAGGTCCAGCACGGGACACCCGTACCGGTCGGCGATGGCCCGCACATGCAGGTTGTACGTGGCGATCTTGCCCCGCAGATGCTTCAGCACCGGTACGTCACGGGTGTCGAAGCCGGTCGTCACCATGACCGTGCCGACAGCCGAAGTGAGCCTGGACACCGCCCGCTCGAACCGCTCGGCGACCTCGTCGGGATCGGTGCCCGGCCGGATGATGTCGTTGCCGCCCGCGCTGAAGGAAATGAGATCCGGCGCGAGCTCCAGAGCCCGCGGCACCTGATCCACCACGATCTGATCGAGCAGTTTCCCCCGCACCGCCAGGTTGGTGTAGTCGAAGTCGCCCTCGGGCACCCGGTCCGCGAGGAGCACCGCGAACCGGTCGGCCCAGCCGACGAACCGCCCGTCGGGTCCGGGATCGCCGACGCCCTCGGTGAAGCTGTCCCCCACCGCCACGTACGACCCGATCATCGATCTGCTGTCATTCGAATCGTCTGCCACATCGCCCCATGATTCACCGTCGGATGTGACCTACGCGACCGTATTAAATGCTTGACGGTCGGTGAGATAGGCCACGGGTCAAGTGTTGGTCAACCCGGAATACGCCAGGCCGGGATGGCGGCTCCCACCACCCCGACCCTCACGGTCCGTCCCACCGTCACGATCCGTCCGACCACTCAGTGCCGGCCGCCCGACCTCCACACCCGGAAGTCCTCGATCCGGAAGTGACTCCAGGTGGTGCGGAAGGCGAAATGCCCACCTGTGTACGGCGCGGGATCGACGTAGTCGAACACGAGTCGCCCGTTGTTCCACCACTGGACCTTCGAACCGTCGGAGACGATCCGGACATGGTTCGGCTCGTTCGCGACGAGCAGCGGCTCGGTGTAGTCGTAGATCAACGGCCGCACACCCGCCTCGCCGACATACCGACGCAGCCGCGTCGTCGTATTCGTGTTGGCGCCGAACCCGGCGTAGTACGTCTTCAGATGGTCGTACTCGGCGAGCGCTCCCCCACGCGGAGTGGCGAAAAGATCACCGGGCGACCGCGCATCGACGGCGTTCCAGAAGTTGTTGAGGTCGGAAACCCGGTCGTTGACCCCGCCCGCGGAAACCGGCGTGGCCGTGTACTCGGCGACGTACGGCCCTTCCAGCTTCCGCCTGAACCAGACCGTGGCCCCGGCCGGCACGTCGACGTCCAGCACACCGCGCGAGGCCGTGACCGCGCCGCCCCTCTCCAGTTCCACGGCCCACTGCCCGAGACCGTGCCGGAAGTCGTCGGCGGCGATCAGCCGACCGCGACGCCGACGCGCGTTCGCGGACACCGCCCCCGCCGGACCGAACGCCACGAGGGCGGCACCGGCGGCGATGGCTCCGAAAGCTCTACGGGTGGTCATGACGCTCCTTGTGTTGGTGCCGTACGGGAAGTGCGGGCGATGGCGGGCCGCGGTATCCGGCGGGTCTCGGAGCCGAGGCGGTGGTCCGTGTACGTCGACTGGAGGTGGCCGCGGACGGTCCGGCCCAGCCGGTACGCGGCGTTGTGGGCGAGCGGGTGGTCGCGGGTCCTCGTCGGTTCGGTGGTGGTGCAGAGCCGCATGGCTGTGTGGTCGGCGGTCTCGGCGAGGGTCTCCTCGCGCCGGTCGCCGACGATGTCGCCGTCGTAGAACGGGGTCGCGTCGCGGGCCGCGGAGTCGACACCGGCCGGGTCGCAGGTCTTCGTGCCGGACTCCGTCGCCGGGTCCCACTCGGAGACGTGGGTGTGGTCCAGGAGTTCCGAACCCCTGTCGCCGTCCCACCGGATGGAGAAGTCGACGCCAGGGGTGGTCGTGGCGACCTTGCCGTCCTGGACGTTGCAGACGCGCGCGCCGGGCGCGAGGCCGCTCCGGTCGAGGCCGCTCCGGTCGACGGCGTACAGCCGTTTCGGGCCGCCGTCCACCGACACGTGGATCTGCGCGGGCGAGGTGACGGACGTGACGTCGAACGGGGCGCGGACGCTGCCACCGGTGAAGCGGAAGCGCGGCCGGGAGCCGGAGTTGACGGTGACGGCGGCCTCGACGGTGCGGCTCCCGTGCCCCTCGTGGACGAGCCGTCGGCCATCGGGACGCACCAGGCCCGGCTCATTGGAGGCGAGCGCGGGCGGAAAGGCCCCGGCTGGAAGCCCCACGGCCAACGCGCCGCTCACGAGGACGCGGCTTTCGACGGCAGTGCGTCGGTCGACGCCGGACACGGAGACCTCCGAAGACACAGAAAGCGCTTACAGAGATCACTGTGTCCGCACACGCGCACCCCTGTCGAGTCTTCGATCAGCCATGCCACAAGACCGCAATACGGTGATCGCGCATCGCCGCGGGCCGGAACGAGAGCAGCCGACGCGGAGGAGGGCCGGCCCTCCAGGAACGCCGAAGGCCGGCCCCCTGGTCACGGGGGCCGGCCTTCGGCGCGGTCGGGCGGCGGAGCCTCAGACGCTGACGCCCTTCGAGCGGAGGTAGGCCAGCGGGTCGATGTCCGAGCCGTAGTCGGGGGTGGTGCGGATCTCGAAGTGGAGGTGCGGCCCGGTGACGTTGCCGGTCGCGCCCGAGAGGCCGATCTGCTGGCCGCCGCTCACGGACTGCCCCGCGGAGACGGAGATCGAGGACAGGTGGGCGTACTGGGCGTAGTAGCCGTCGGCGAGCTTGATGACGACCTGGTTGCCGTACGCGCCGCCCCAGCCGGCGGAGACGACGGTGCCCGCGCCCACGGCCTTGAGGGTGGTCCCGGTCGGGGCGACGAAGTCGACGCCCGTGTGGTAGCCGCTGGACCACATGCTGCCCGCGGTCTTGTACGCGGTGCCGATGGTGGCGCCCTGGAGGGGCAGGCTGAAGCCGGAGCTGCTGGACGACGAGGACTGGCCGTTCGACGTGGAGGTCGACGCCTGCGTGTCCTTCGACTCCTGCGTCGACGAGCCTGAGGGCTTCGACGACTCGGACGACTCGGCGGACTTCGACGACTTCGAGGACTGCGACAGCTGGGGCTTCGTCGACGACTGCGACGTACCGCCCGACGCGGCCTGGCCACCGATGCTGAGCCTGAGGCCCGGGTGGATGAGCGAGGGGTCGGAGCCGACCGCCTCGCGGTTGTCCGAGTAGAGCTGCTTCCAGCCCCCCTCGACGTCCTGCTCGTCCGCGATCTTCGCGAGGTAGTCGCCGACCTTCACCGAATAGGTCTTCGTCGCCGCCTTCTTGGTGGCGCTCTTCTCCGCCTGCGCGGCCTTCTCTGCCTGCTCGAACCGTGCGCCGGCCTCGGCCACGGCCTTCTCGGTGGCGATCGTGGCCGTCTTCTCGGACGCACCGGAAACGGCGGCCGTCGGGGTCGCGGCGTGGGCGCCGGCAGCTCCGATCAGCGGCAGCGCGAGCGCCGCGCCACCGGTCCCGGCGGCGGCGATCGAGCGGGTGAGACGTTGGGACTTCGGACGGCGGTGCTTACCCTTCGCGGGCATGGTGCATTCCTCTCCGGCGCCTGCGAGGTGAGCTGTCGGGTGCGGACTGGAGATGTCCGGCCGTGCTTGCGCACGGCTTTACCCCTAGCCGTTCCGGAGACCGGAACAGGCGGTAATACCTGTGGGTCCCCCGCTCCTGCCGTGGATCAGGTCGGTTTGCGGCTCCGGTCGGCGGCAGGATTGGGCGTCCGTCCGGATTGACGCCGAACGTAAGCGACTTGTGCCCACAGAGACAACTATTGGGACTTCCTGTGCGTCTTCCTACCTGATCCTTACATCAATTCACGATTACACTCCGTAAAAGGCCGGTCTTGAGCATTCACCAACGGCCCTGCAAGCACATACGAATTACGTGCACATGGCGACAGCGGAACGTCACGAATATGACGCTGCTCACGCACCTACGCGCCAGTAGAGCTCATTTCAGGGCTTGTTGGAATTACGGCTGTATTTCGGACAGATCACTCAAGTGCGACGCAGGCGGATAACCGTCGCATCGAAGTCACCGCGCAGCCCCGTCCGCAATCCGTGATGCAACAGCACGGCACCTCGATGCGATTCGCCCGTTTCGCGGCACTCGTACGTTTCTGTCGGGTCGAGTCCGCGCAGCCGGAGCGGGGCCGGCGCCTCGCCGTAGTGCTGGGCCTGGAGCCAGGCGAGGACGACGATCTCGTCGCCGTGGACGTACTGCACGGCACTCAGTCCGCCTGTCGGCGGCCGCAGCCGGTAGAGGTCCCCTCGCTGCACGACCGGCCGGATCTCCTTGTACAGCTCGACCCAGCTCCCCGCCTCGGCCAGCTCCTCCTCCGTCCACTCGGTGAGGTCGCCGCCGACGCCGAGCACACCCGCCATGGCGCTGACGAAGCGGAACCGCAACGTGCTGACCCGGCCGTTGAGCTGGTTGTTCGGGCTGTCGGTGACCCACGCGGCCATGGTCCGGGCCGGGTGGATCTGGCTGAAGCCGTGCTGGATGGCGAGCCGGTCGAGCGGATCGGTGTTGTCGGACGTCCACACCTGATCCGTCCGGGCCATCACCCCGAGGTCGATCCGGCCGCCGCCGCCCGAGCACGACTCGAACGCCACCCCCGGGTGCGCGGCACGCAGCCGGTCCAGCAGGGCGTAGAAGGCGCGCACGTGCTCCACCCACAGCTTCTGCGGGTACGGCTCCCCGGGCCAGCCGGCGTCCGTGAAGCAGCGATTGAAGTCCCACTTCACATAGTCGATCGGCGCGCTGGACAGGAGTGTGTCCAGCCGTTCCCAGAGGTATTCCTGGACGTCCTCGCGCGCGAGGTTGAGTACGAGCTGATTACGCAGCTCCGTCCGCTTTCGTCCTGGTTGGAACTGTGCCCATTCGGGATGCGCCCGGTACAGCTCACTGTCCGGGTTGATCATCTCGGGCTCGACCCAGATGCCGAACTGCATACCGAGGGTGCGCACATAGTCGGCGAGCGGCTTCAGCCCCTTCGGGAAGCGGTCCGGATTGGGTGTCCAGTCGCCGAGGCCGGCCCGGTCGCTCGTACGCGCCCCGAACCAGCCGTCGTCCACGACGAACAGCTCGACCCCGATGGCAGCCGCCCGCCGGGCGAGCGTCCCCTGCTGTTCCTCGGAGATGTCGAACTCGGTGGCCTCCCAGGAGTTGAAGAGCACCGGCCGGTCCTGGTCCGCGTCCGGGATGACGTACGTCCGCTGGTACGCGTGCCAGGCGCGGCTGGCCCCGCCGTGGCCGCCGTCGCTCCACAGGCCGGCGAAGACGGGCGTGGTGAACGTCTCCCCCGTGTCCAGCCGCAGCAGACCGGACTCGTCGTATCCGGCGCCGCCGGTGATCTGTACGCGCGCGTCCGGGAGTTGGGCGACCGCGATCCGCCAGGACCCCGACCAGCCGAGGGCGCAGCCGTAGACCTCGCCGCGCTCCTCGGTGGCGTCGGTGTCCAGGGCGACCCAGGGCAGGTGCTGGTGCCCGGTGTGTCCGCGCCGGCTGCCGATGACCTTCTCGCCGTAGGTGAGGTCCCCGCGCACGAGCCGGGACTCGGCCGCCCATCGCCCGTGCAGCTGGGACAGCCGCCAGGCGGCCTCCTCGGCGCGCGGTGGCAGCGTCCAGGTCGCCGAGTCGGCCCGCAGCAGTTCCACCTCGGGCCCGTCGTTGGCGAGGGTCACCCAGCGCTCGATCACGTCGTCGCGCATCCGGTAGTGCAGCGTGATCCCGAGTCCGTCGTCGGCGAACCGCAGCCGCAGCTCGTCGCCGTCGGCCTCGTACTCGCGGAAGGTCCACTCGGTGCCGCGCCGCTCGTCCGTGCGTACGGAGAGGGCGGGACGGGCGAACCGGGGACCGCCCTCGACGGGGTACTCCTCGTGTCCGTCGACCGGGGCCTCGAACGGCCAGTACGGCAACTGCTGCCGGGCGGCCAGCTCCTCGGCGTCGGCGAGCGCGATCCGGGGACCCCAGTGCAGATGCAGCAGCTCGTCGTTCTCCGTGAGCCGCAGGGCATAGCCGCTTCTGGGCCCGGTGAGAAGCCAGGTCCGGCCGTCTGCGCCGATTTCCAACATCAAGACCCCACAGATTCGAACAGGCGTAATCGGGCTTCAACATCATCGCAGGTCGCCGCAGGCGTTCGGCGGCGCCTGTGGACAACTGCCGACGCGTCGGCCGAACCGCCTGTGGACAAGCGCTCCCGGCCCCACCGCGCCCCCTGTGGACAACTCATTGGCGTACGCACCCATGTCGTATCGTCGAGTGCGCGCCTCGGTGTCGAGTGCGTGCCCGTCGACGCTCGGCGCCGACGGCGGATGGGAGGGGAGCCCCAGTGACGCAGCAGATCCCGTCGACCGAGCCCGAGCTGACCGGAGTGCGCAATTTCCGCGATGTGGGCGGTCTGCCGACCGTGGACGGCCGTCGGGTGCGTCATGGGGTGCTGTTCCGCAGTGGCCATCTCGCGCACGCGACCGACGAGGACACCGCGTTCCTGGCCTCCCTGGATCTGCACACGGTCTTCGACTTCCGTAACGCGGCCGACCAGAAGCTGGAGGGCCCGGACGTCGAGTTGCCCGGCGTGCTCAATGTGAACCTGCCGCTGAGCGACCCGGCGGACGGCGCCGAGTTCTGGAAGATGGTCCGCGACGGCGACCTGGACCAACTGCGCGCTCTGCTGGACGACGGCAAGGGCGCCGGCCGGATGATCGCCTCCTACCGGACGATCATCAAACACCGCACGGCCGAACACTCCCGTGTGCTGCACGCGCTGGCCGAGGACAGCGTGCCCGCGCTGATGCACTGCGCGGCGGGCAAGGACCGCGCGGGCCTCTCCATAGCCATCACGCTCCTAGCTTTGGGCGTCGAGCGCGAGGCCATCGTCACCGACTATCTGGAGTCGAACGCCAAGCACCGCCGTTACAGGGTGCACCGCAGCAGCACCTCCGCGAGCGCCTGGTCCCCGGAGATCATGGAGCTGCTGAGCCCGCTCTTCGACGCCCGCGCCGAGTACCTCCAGGCGGCCTTCGAAACGATCGACGAGACCTGGGGCGATGTGGACACCTATCTGGAGAAGGGCCTGAAAGTGACTCCGGAGATCCGGGGCCGGTTGAGCGAACGTCTGCTCGACTAGAACATGACTGCCCCCGACCAGCAGAAGACCGAGCCACCGGACACGGCTACTGCTTGGCGCCCACCTCGAACAGCAGGTAGACGAAGGCCGCGAAGACATGGCCGACCGCGATGTAGATGATGAGCCGCACCCACAGGGCACGGGGGAACTTCTCTTCCAGGTCGGTCATGGGGTCTCTCCGGGTGGGATCGGCCCGAGGCACAGCGCGGCGGTCGGGCTCTGCAGAAGGGTGTGGACGAACAGGAGGTCGGCGCCGTCGTGGTCGGCGGCGGCGATGCGGTGCGGGGTCAGGGAGTCGAAGTGCGCACTGTCCCCCGGCGCCAGCTGATGCGCGGTGTCCCCGAGGCGCAGCCGCAGCCGCCCCTTGAGGACGTAGAGCCACTCCTCACCGGGATGCACCCGCACGATGTCGCCCTGCGAGCCGTACGGCACATGGACGCGCAGCGCCTGCATCCCGCGCCCGGACGCGCCCGCCTGCCAGTACGTCCAGCCGCCGGCCCGGGTGGGCTCCATGTCGGGCGCGCGCAGCACGGCGTCCCGCTCGGCCACGGTCTCACCGAGCAGTTCGGAGACGGTCGTACCGTAGATACGGGCCAGCGCGAGCAGCATCGGCAGCGAGGGCTGACGCTGCCCGGTCTCCAGCCGGGAGAGGTGTGCGGGCGACAGCCCGGCGGCACGGGCCGCGGCCTCCAGGGTGAGGGCGGCCCTGCGGCGCAGGGCCCGCAACTGCGGGGCGACAGCGGGCAGTTTCCCGCCCGGCGGAGGCTCGGGAGGGTCCGTACCCTCGGAGGGGCTCATGCCCTCCATTCAGCCCGAGCCTTGCCTCTGCGGCAAATTTCTTGCCTCTGAGGCAAAGCCGCGTGGTGCCCGCGAAGTCGCTCCCAACGGGCCCCTCTATCGGTGGGCCACCGCCTGCTTCACCAGTGTCGTGCCGAAGTCCCACATCAGTCCGCCCCCGCCATGCGCGTCGTCCATCACCTCGGTGAACGCCTCGACGAACCGGTCCACCTCCCGTTCCCCGATGACCAGCGGCGGGATCAGCTTGATCACCTCCAGATGGTCGCCGGAGACCTGGGTGAGGATGCGGTGCCGTCGCAGCAGCGGTACGACGACCATCTGCGCGAACAGTCCCTTGCGGGCCGCCTGGAGCATCGCCCAACGACTGCGCAGCTTCAGCGACTTGGGCCGGCCGAACTCGATGCCGATCATCAGCCCCCGGCCGCGTACGTCGCTGAGCAGCTCGTACTTGTCGACCAGGGCCGCGAGCCGGGCTCTCAGCAGCTCACCCGTGGCCCGGGCGCCCGCCACGATCTCCTCGTTCTCCATGACCGACAGGACGGCGAGCCCGGCGGCCATGGCCTGGGCGTTGGAGCCGAAGCTCGCCGAGTGGACGAGGACGCGGTCCATGGACGAGTAGACCTTCTTGAAGATCCACTCCTTGCCGAGGGTCGCGCCGACGGGGACATAACCGCCGGAGAGCGCCTTCGCCACACACACCAGGTCCGGCTCGACCCCGTCCTCGTGCTGGTAGGCGTAGAAGTCCCCGGTCCGCCCTAGCCCGGTCTGCACCTCGTCGACGATCAGCAGCGCCTTGTGCCGGTGCAGCAACTCCTGCGCGGCGCGCAGATATCCGGGCGGCGCCTCGTGCACGCCCTTGCCCTGGATGGGCTCGACGACGAGGGCGGCGACATCGCCCTTCTTCAACTCCCGTGCCAGCGCGTCGAGATCACCGAGCGGTACGGCCGTGTCGGGCAGCAGCGGCGCGAAGCCGTCGCGGAAGCCGTCCTCGCCGTTCACGGAGAGGGAGCCGGTGGTCAGCCCGTGGAAGGCGTGGTCGCAGTAGAGGACGCGCGGTCTGCCGGTGGCGTACCGGGCGAACTTCAGCGCCGTCTCGACGGCCTCCGTGCCGCTGTTGCCGAAGAACACCCGGTCCAGGTGCGGACTGTGGGCGAGCAGCTTCTCGGCGAGCAGTCCGGGCAGGGGCTGGCAGTCGAAGCGGGTCAGGTCGGCGAGGTTCGCGTCGAGCACGTCGTGCAGCGCCTTGCGGACCACGGGGTGGTGACGGCCGAGCCCCATCACCCCGAACCCGGCGAGCATGTCCAGGTAGTCGTTGCCGTCCGCGTCCCAGAAGTACGCGCCCTCCGCCCGCTCGTAGACCTTGTCGAAGCCGATGGTGTGCAGCATGCGCGGGAGTTGGTGGTTGAGGTGCCGGGCGTGGAGCTCGTAGCGCTCGGCGCCGCGCTCGGCCAGGAGCCTGCCGAGGTCGAACTCCTCGGCATCGGCGGCGGAGTCCACGGTGGTCATTTCGGTTTCTCCTCGGAAAGCTCGGCCTCGGACAGGTCCCCCTTCGCCCACTCGTCCCTGACGGCCGACGAGGCGCTGATCCGTCCGGCGATCTCGACCGGCGTCAGACCTATGTCCGCCAGCACCTCCCCGCGCTTGGCGTGCGGAAGGAACTGCTCCGGAATCCCGAACCGTCGTACGGGCACATCGACCTCGGCGTCCCCCAACGCCAGTGCGACCGCCGAACCGACGCCGGCCGCCCGGCTGTTGTCCTCCACCACGGCCACCAGCCGGTGTTCGTCGGCGAGCCACGGCAGCGCCGGATCGACCGGCTTCACCCAGCGCGGGTCGACGACGGTGCAGCCGATACCCCGCGCCTCCAGCAGCTCGGCGGCCTGCAGGCACACCGACGCCATGACGCCGACGGCGACCAGCAGCACGGCCGGACGGTCCGAGGACGGGGAGCGGTGCAGGACGTCCATGCCGCCCACCCGCTCCAGGGACGGGATCTCCGGGCCCACCGACTCCTTCGGAAACCGGATCAGCGTGGGGGCGTCGTCCACGGTGACCGCCTCCCGCAGCTGTGTCCGCAACTGCTCCGCGTCGCGCGGCGCGGCGATCCGCAGCCCGGGTACGACCTGGAGGATGGACATGTCCCACATACCGTTGTGCGACGCGCCGTCGACACCCGTCACGCCGGCCCGGTCCAGGACGAAGGTGACCCCGCACCGGTGCAGCGCCACGTCCATCAGCAACTGGTCGAAGGCCCGGTTGAGGAAGGTCGCGTAGACCGCCACGACCGGGTGGAGGCCACCGGTGGCGAGGCCGGCCGCCGACACCGCCGCGTGCTGCTCGGCGATCCCGACATCCCACACCCGGTCGGGGAACTTCTCCGCGAACCTGCCGAGCCCGACCGGGTGCAGCATGGCCGCCGTGATCGCCACGACGTCCTCGCGCTCGTCCCCGATCCGTACGATCTCGTCGCCGAAGACCGAGGTCCAGGACGGTCCGCCGGCGGGGGTGAGCGGTTCGCACGTCAGTGGATCCATCACGCCGACCGTGTGGAAGTGGTCCTCCTCGTTGGCGAGGGCGGGCTCGTACCCGCGGCCCTTCTGCGTCAGGCAGTGCACCAGGACCGGCCCGTGGAAGCGCTTGGCGCGGCGCAGTGCCGACTCGACCGCCTTGGTGTCGTGCCCGTCGATCGGACCGACGTACTTCAGGCCCAGGTCCTCGAACATGCCCTGCGGCGCGAACGCGTCCTTGAAGCCCTTCTTGGCGCCGTGCAGCGCCTCGTAGACCTCCTTGCCGACGACCGGGGTGCGCAGCAGGACCTCCTTGCCCCAGGCGAGGAACTGTTCGTAGCCGTCGGTGGTGCGCAGGGTCGCGAGGTGGTTGGCGAGGCCGCCGATGGTCGGGGAGTACGAGCGCTCGTTGTCGTTGACGACGATGATCAGCGGCCGGTCCTTGGCGGCCGCGATGTTGTTGAGTGCTTCCCAGGCCATGCCGCCGGTCAGCGCGCCGTCGCCGATGACCGCGACCACATGGCCCTCCTCCCCTCGCACCTGGCGGGCCTTGGCGAGGCCGTCCGCCCAGCCGAGGGCGGTGGAGGCGTGGCTGTTCTCGACGATGTCGTGCTCGGACTCCTCACGCGAGGGGTAGCCGGACAGGCCGCCCTTGCCACGCAGTTTGGAGAAGTCCTGACGCCCGGTCAGCAGCTTGTGCACATAGCTCTGGTGACCGGTGTCCCAGACGATGCGGTCGACCGGTGACTCGAAGACCCGGTGGAGCGCGATGGAGAGTTCCACCACCCCCAGATTGGGCCCCAGGTGACCGCCGGTCCTGGCGACCGCGTGCACCAGGAACTCCCGGATTTCTTCGGCCAGTTCACCGAGTTCCGCCTCGGTCAGCGCCTTCAGGTCGCGCGGTTGCCGGATGCTCTCCAGAATCGTCACGTCGGGCCCCCTCTCGATCCGTGCTCTCTCAGCCCGTGTTGTCAGCTCACGGTGACCGCCGGTTCCCCCGACGCGACGCCGTCCCGCTCCATCTGCTCGGCGATCTTCATCGCCTCGTCGATGAGGGTCTCCACGATCTTCGACTCGGGCACGGTCTTGATGACCTCGCCCTTCACGAAGATCTGCCCCTTGCCGTTGCCGGAGGCGACCCCCAGGTCCGCCTCCCGCGCCTCCCCGGGTCCGTTGACGACGCAGCCCATGACGGCCACCCGCAACGGCACCTCCATACCTTCCAGACCTGCGGTCACCTCGTCCGCCAGCCGGTACACATCGACCTGCGCCCGCCCGCACGAGGGGCACGAGACGATCTCCAGCCGCCGCTGCCGCAGGTTCAGCGACTCCAGGATCTGGATGCCGACCTTGATCTCCTCGACCGGCGGAGCGCTCAGCGAGACCCGGATCGTGTCGCCGATCCCCTCGCTGAGCAGCGCCCCGAAGGCGACGGCTGACTTGATCGTGCCCTGGAAGGCCGGACCCGCCTCGGTCACGCCCAGATGCAGCGGGTAGTCGCACTGGGCGGCCAGCTGCCGGTAAGCCTCGATCATCACGACCGGGTCGTTGTGCTTGACCGAGATCTTGATGTCCCGGAAGCCGTGCTCCTCGAACAGCGAGGACTCCCACAGCGCGGACTCCACCAGCGCCTCGGGCGTCGCCCTTCCGTACTTCTGCAACAGCCGTTTGTCGAGCGAGCCGGCGTTGACCCCGATCCGGATCGGGGTCGCGCGGTCCTTCGCCGCTCGCGCGATCTCCTTGACCTTGTCGTCGAACTGCTTGATGTTGCCGGGGTTCACCCGCACCGCCGCACAGCCGGCCTCGATCGCCGCGAACACGTACTTCGGCTGGAAGTGGATGTCCGCGATCACCGGGATCTGTGACTTGCGGGCGATGGTGGCCAGGGCGTCCGCGTCGTCCTGCGTGGGGCAGGCGACGCGGACGATCTGGCAGCCGGACGCGGTGAGTTCCGCGATCTGCTGCAGGGTGGCGCCGACGTCCGACGTACGGGTCGTCGTCATCGACTGCACCGAGACCGGGGCCCCGCCCCCGACCGCCACCGACCCGACCTGGATCGCTCGCGACACGCGCCGCTCGGCGATCGGCCGGACCGGTACCTCGGGAACGCCCAGGGAGACGGTCGTCATGGCCTCACCCGTTGTTCCCGGAGACCGTGTCGCGCAGGGCGCGCAAGGACTCCTTGAGCGATCCCATGGTGGCGAGAACGGCGGTCGGCTCGTAGCCGCAGTGCGCCATGCAGTTGGCGCAACGCGGGTCCTTGCCCCGGCCGTACGCGTCCCAGTCGGTGTCCTCGATCAGCTCCCGGTACGTCGTGACGTACCCGTCGCTCATCAGATAGCAGGGCTTCTGCCAGCCGAAGAGCGAGTAGTTGGGGATCGCCCACGCCGTGCACGGGAAGTCGACCTTGCCCTCCAGGAAGTCGAGGAACAGGGGCGAGTGGTTCAGCCGCCAGCGACGACGGTTACCGCCCGAGAAGGCCTTCTTGAACAGTTCACGGGTCTGCTCGACGCCGAGGAAGTGCTCCTGGTCGGGCGCCTTCTCGTAGGCGTAGGCGGGCGAGATCATCATCTCGTCGACCTGGAGGTCGTCGTTGAGGTAGTTCAGGACCTCGATGATGGTCTGCGGGGTGTCGGTGTTGAAGAAGGTCGAGTTGGTGGTCACTCGGAAGCCGCGCTTCTTGGCCTCCTTCATGGCCGCCACGGCCTCGTCGAACACCCCCTCCTTCGCCACCGACTCGTCGTGCCGCTCCCGCAGCCCGTCGATGTGCACGGCGAACGCGAAGTACGGCGAGGGCTTGAACTTCTCCATCTTCTTGCGCAGCAGCAGGGCGTTGGTGCACAGGAAGACGAACTTCTTCCTGGCCACCAACTGCCGCACGATCTCGTCGATCTGCGGGTGCATCAGGGGTTCGCCGCCGGCGATCGACACCATCGGCGCACCGGACTCCAGGACGGCGCCCACGGCCTGCGCCACCGGCATGCGCTGCTTGAGCACGCCCGCCGGGTGCTGGATCTTGCCGCAGCCCTCGCACTTCAGATTGCAGGCGTAGAGCGGTTCCAGCTCGACGATCAGCGGGAACTTGTCCCGCTTGCGGAGCTTCTGTTCGGCGAGATACGTCGCCACCTTGATGGACTGGCGGAGCGGCATGGCCATCTGGCTCACCTCCTGGGGAGCAGCAAGGAACGGTGCCATTCGTAATAAGCGGGAAGGACGGCACGAAGGACGCGGAAGGCTGATATTCCACCGCGTACCGTGCCAATCCGGACCAGTTCATGCTCTGGAGCGTCCACGACCACCCGGACGGCCGCAACCGGGCGTACGCCCGATCTCACGGCGCAGTGGAGCGTCACCGCCGATTCCATGTCGACCGCGAGCGCGCCGGTCGCGTACAGGTCGGACCGTTCCCGACCGCGTACGACGTGGTCGGATCCGGTGAGCGGGCCGGTGTGGACCGTGCGTCCGGGCACAGCCCTCGTCAGCTCCTTGACCAGCAGTTCGGTGCCCACACAGGGCGTGACAGCACCGTCGGGCCCTCGGGTCTCCTCGGCGACGACCAGGTCGCCGGGGTGCATGCCCGGCGCGAGTCCGGCGCAGAACCCGGTGGCCAGCACGGCCGCGTCACGCAGCCCCGGGTCGGCGAGCAGCCGGGTGACCGACCGCTCGGCGGCCCTCGGCCCCATGCCGGTGCGCAGTACGGTGACCGGGCCCCCGGCGCCGCCCCGGTCGCCGCTGCGCAGGGCGAGCTGCTCGATGCCGAGCGCACAGGCGATCAGCAGCGGGGCCGGGGCGGCGGGCGGGTTCATCAGCTCCCCTTGGCTTTCGAGGCGGCCGGGGCTTTCAGGACGGCCGGCTCGCCGTTGACGTACCGTCCGAGCGCCGTGAGCGGGAAGACCTGGCGGTAGAGGTGGTAGTTGATCGAGAAGTCCCAGGGGAAGCCGGTCCCGGTGAAGTACGGCTCGTCCCAGGACCCGTCCTCCCGCTGGGTCCGGGCCAGCCACTCGACGCCGCGCTCGGTGGCCTTGGTGTCCCGCTCCCCCGCCGCCAGCAGCGCGAGCAGGGCCCACGCGGTCTGGGAGGCGGTGGAGGCGCCCTTGCCGCCCCACTCGGCGGGGTCGGGGTAGGAGCGCAGGTCCTCGCCCCAGCCGCCGTCGTCGTTCTGCACGGTCTCCAGCCAGGCCACGGCCCTGCGGATCGCGGGGTGCGCGGCGGGCAGCCCGGCCGTCATGAGGGCGGGGACCACCGACCCTGTGCCGTAGACGTAGTTGACGCCCCAGCGGCCGAACCACGCGCCGTTCGGCTCCTGTTCGGCGAGCAGCCATTCGATGCCGCGCCGGGTGCGCGGATCGTGGGACAGGCCCTCGACCGCGAGCATCTCCACCACATGCGCGGTGACGTCGGCGGACGGCGGGTCGATCACCTCGCCGAAGTCGCAGAACGGCAGCCGGTTGGGGAACGGGCTGGTGTTGTCGGCGTCGAAGGCGGCCCATGCCCCGTTCCTCGACTGCATGCCCACGGTCCAGCGCACCCCGCGCCGGATGGCCTTCTCCACCCGCTCCGGGTCGGGGTGCCTGACCCGGCGCAGCGCGAGGACGACCTCGGCGGTGTCGTCGATGTCGGGGTAGTTGTCGTTGTGGAACTCGAAGGCCCAGCCGCCCGGCGCGAGTCGGGGGCGCTTCACCGACCAGTCGCCGGGGCGGACGATCTCCTCACCGAGCATCCAGTCGGCGGCCTTGACGAGTTGGGGATGGTCGGCGGGCAGGCCCGCGTCGGCGAGCGCGATGGCGGCGAGGCAGGTGTCCCACACCGGGGACTGGCACGCCTCGATCATGCGGGCCCCGTCCTCCCGCCACACGGCGAACCGGTCGAGGGACTCCAACCCGGCCCGCATCACGGGGTGTCGGAGGTCGTAGCCGAGCAGGTGCAGCGCGATGACCGAGTAGACGGCCGGCGGCTGGATGCCACCCCAGCAGCCGTCGTTCTCCTGCCGCTCGACGATCCAGCGGGCCGCTCTGTTCATGGCCGCCCCGCGCAGCCGCTTCAGCGCCACCTTGTGGTAGCCGTGCAGGACCTTGTCGAGGCGCTGGAAAGCGCCTTCCCAACTGCCCAGCGGATCAGCGGGCCTGGGAGGGTTCGGCCGCTCCGGGTCGGTGTGCAGCTCGTCGAGCGGGAACGGCGCGGGCCGCACCGGGCGCTTCGCCGAGACCACGGTCAGCGGCACGATCGTCTGTCGGGCCCAGCAGCCGAAGTCGTAGATGTTCAGTGGCATCCACTTGGGGAAGTAGACGATCTCCGGCGGCATCTCGGGCAGGTCGTCCCATTTCCACCAGCCGAACAGCGCCAGCCAGATGCGGGTGAAGACCCGGGCGGCGGCGATGCCGCCCCGCCCCCGGATCCACGCGGACGCCTTCGCCATGTGCGGCTCGGCCGGGTCGTCCCCGGCCAGCCGTAGCGCGACGTACGCCTCGACGGTGGCGGAGAGATCGGGCGGGCCGCCGTAGAAGGTGACCCAGGTTCCGTCCGGGCGTTGCTCGCCTCTGATGAAGAGCGCGGCGGCCTGCGTGGTCTTCTCGTCGCGGATGCCCAGGAACTGACGGAGCAGCAGGTCCTCGGCGTCCATGGTGACGTTGGTCTCCAGGTCGCCCTTCCACCAGCCCTGGGCGTCCTGCCGGGACAGCAGGAGGTCGGTGGCGCGCCGTACGGCGTGCGCGGCGGCATCCTGGACCCCTGCCGTCACCGGGGTGTCGCGTTCGGAGTCGCTGGCCGAGGGCGCGCGGGGCGGGAGTGCCCCGGTGCTTCCGTCGGTCGTCGCTGTCATGGCTTCCCCTTCGTGCAGTGGACGGATCTCTCTGCGGTGGGTCAGCCGTCGGCCGGTGCGTGTCCGGTGACGAGCACCGGCCGGCGACTACGCGAGGGCTATTCGACCGATGGCGGTCGACTCCTGGGGGGTCGCGGTCATCTCTTCCGTACGACGACGAAGTCGGCGAGCGCCGCGAACTGGTCCCGCACCCGCTCGGGCATCCGGATCGAGTCCAGCGCCTCGATGGCGATCGTGTGCTGGCGGCGGGCTTCCTCGGCGGTCCACCGCCGGCCGCCCGCCTCCTCGATGAGGGCGGCGCGCACGGCGAACTCCTCCTCGGAGAAGCTCTCGAAGTCGCTGCTCTTGGCGTCGGCGGCGAGGAGCTCACCGAGCTGCTCGGAGGCCGGGCCGCCCGCCGCGAGCGCGGCCACGACCGGCAGGGACTTCTTGCGCTGGCGCAGATCGCTCCAGGTCTGCTTGCCCGTGGAGACCGGGTCGCCCCAGATGCCCAGCAGGTCGTCGACGGCCTGGAAGGCGAGACCCAGGTGGTAGCCGTACTTCTCCAGCGTGTCGGCGGTGCGGTCGTCCGCGCCGCCGAGGACCGCGCCGATGGAGCAGGCGCAGGCGAGCAGGGCGCCGGTCTTGTTGCCCTCCATCTCCAGACACTCCTCGACGGTGACCCGCTCGCGGTGCTCGTAGGAGATGTCCTGGGCCTGCCCGTCGATGAGCGCGCGGGTCGCCGTGGTGACACGGCGGGTGGCGCGGGCCGCCTCGGCGGTGCCCAGTTCGAGGAGGATCTCGTTGGCGAGGACCATCAGTGCGTCGCCGACGAGGATGGCCTGGGCGGGGCCGTGGACCTTCCAGACGGTGTCGCGATGGCGGCGCTGTTCGTCGCCGTCCATCAGGTCGTCGTGCAACAGCGAGAAGTTGTGCACCAGTTCCACCGCGACCGCGCCGGGGATGCCGACCTCGGGTGCGGCGCCGGTGACCTCGGCGGACATGACGGCGAGCGCGGGACGTACGGCCTTGCCGCCGTCGCCGTCCGCCGGGTTGCCGTGGGCGTCGATCCAGCCGAAGTGGTAGGCGGCGACGGTGTCCATGGGGGGCGCCAGCCGATCGACGGCCGCCCGCAGCACGGGTGTGGCCAGGGTCCGCCCGCGCTCCAGGAGCGCGGTCACGTCCACCGCGGTCCTCGCAGCGGCCGTCACGGCCGGGGGCACAGTGGGCACAGTCTCTCCAGATGTAGAAGTGTTCGCGGTACCGAGAGTGCGGGAACCGGTCCGGTGCGCTTCGAGCGTCACGCCGCCTCCTCGTGGTCCAGGAGATGGTCCCGGGACCGGCCCAGAGCGGCGAGGGCGGTGTCCGCCGCTCCGATGCCGCTGCGGACCGCACTCTCCATGGTCGCGGGCCACCCGGTGGCGGTCCACGCTCCGGCCAGGTACAGGCCGGGTGCCTTGGTGCGGGCGCCGGGCCTGAGCCGTCCGACGCCGGGGGTGGGAGCGAACGTCGCGGTGCGCTCCCGGGTCACGAAGAAGTCCTTCACCCGCGCGCCGCGAGTGGAGGGCAACAGCCTTTCCAGCTCGGGCAGATACCGCTGCCGCAGCTCGGACACGGGCGTGTCGATCTCGTCCTGCGCGGCCGACTGCGACAGTGCCAGGTACTGGCCCTCGCGCAGCCCGGACGCCCCGGTCCGGTCGAAGACCCACTGCACGGGCGAGCCGAGCGCCGCGAAGAACGGCTTGGTCAGCACCTTCCGGTCGTACACCACATGGACGTTGAGGATCGGCGCGGTGCCGATCTCCAGCAGCCGACCGGGCTGGTCGAGCGCTCCCGCGGGCAGCAGGTCGTACGTCTCGCGCTGCGGTACGGCGAGGACGACCGTGTCGGCGTCGATGCTCTCGCCGGGCACCTCGACCCGCCACTTCCCGTTCCCCAGGGGGGAGACGGAGGTGACGCGGGTACGGAGCCCGGTACGGACACCCGCCGAGTCGAGCGCCTTGCGTGCCAGCCGGTCGTGCAGTTCGCCCAGCGGGACATGGGCCCAGCCGATGTCGGCCGCTCCCGGTTCGGACAGCAGACCCGTCTTGAACACCATCGCGGCGAGCCCGAGGGAGGCGTCCCGGGCCACCGCGTTGAGGGTGGCGACCCCCACGAGGTCCCACAGCGCCTCGACGGCCCGCGGCGACTGACCGTGCTCGGCCAGCCAGCTGCCGAAGTCCCGTTCGTCCAGCGCGGGATCGGCGAGGTCGAGCGCCTTGAGCGCCAGTGCGGCGCGCCCCACGCCGGCGCGCTCGGCGAGCGAGAGGTGGGGGTACGTGGCGAGGCTGCGCCCCAGATGCAGGGGGACGGGCAGCGCGTCGCGCCGCAGTCTGCCGAGCCGTCGCCCGGATGTGCCCTCGGCGTCGAGAACCGGCACGTCGAGACGGTCCTGCAGGGGTGCGAGGGCGGCTCCGTCGACGCGGTCGAGGAACCAGCGGTAGGCGGTGCAGCACCGCATGTACACATGCTGTCCGTTGTCGACGGTCAGCTCGCCGCGCCGGAAGGAGAAGGCGAGTCCGCCGAGGCGGGGCCGCCCTTCCAGGAGCGTGACGTGGACGCCGGCGTCGGCGAGCGAGAGCGCGGCGGTGATGCCCGCCAGCCCCCCGCCGACCACGACGGCCGTGCTCCGGGGGCGGCCCGTCCGGTCCGCGTCCCGCAGCCCCTCGGACTGTGCGCCGTCGGTCATCGTGCACCCTCCCCTGCCGGTCCGCCGGGGTGCTGGAGCGGTCCGCGGCCGGCCGTCGCAGTCAGGGACGCCCCGGCGTCGCGGAGGGTTGCGTACCACTTTTCCCCGGTGGGTTCACCTTGGAGCGAATTGTCCATCAGACGCGTCTCCTGACCGTACGGCGCGACGCGTGGCGGGCGTCCAGACCCGAGAGTCCGCGTACGGCCACGTACGCCTTCTCTCGGCCGGGCAGCGAGACCCGTCCGCGCAGTACGGCCTCCGGCTCGCGCTCGATGCGGTCGAGCAGCCGCCGGTAGATGCCGGCCATGGCGGCGACGCAGGCGCCGCTGCGGCGGTCGAGCATCGGCAGCAGCCGGTAGCCCTCGGCGAACAGGGCGCGGGCCCGGCGCACTTCGAAGTGCACCAGACCCGCGAAGTCGGAGTCGGCCGGTGGGAGAGGCCCGGCGGCGAACCCGGCCGAGCAGCCGAATTTCGCGAGGTCGTCGGCGGGCAGGTAGGTGCGCCCGCTCTCCGCGTCCTCGCGAACGTCCCTGAGGATGTTGGTCAGTTGGAGCGCGAGTCCGAGAGTGTCGGCGTACTCCGGTGCGCGTTCGGCGCCGCGCGCCCCCGGTTCCGTGCCGAAGACACCGAGCGAGAGCCGTCCGATGGAACCGGCGACACAGCGGCAGTAGACCTTCAGGTCGTCCCAGGTCTCGTAGTGCTCGCCGCGTACGTCCATGAGGACACCGCCGATGAGTTCGTCGAGGGCGTCGAGCGGGATCGGGAAGGCCGTCCCGGCGTGGGCGAGGGCGACCGCGACGGGGTCCGTGTCGTCCTCGTCGACGGAGCCGTCCCGGACCCGGGTGAGCAGCGCCCTTGTCTCCTCCAGCCGGGCCGCCTTGACCTCGACCGCGAGCGCGCCGTCACCGATGTCGTCGACGCGCCGGGAGAACGCGTACAGCGCGGACATCGCGCGGCGCTTGGGCGTCGGCAGCAGCCTGATGCCGTAGGCGAAGTTGCGGGCCTGCTGTCCGGTGACGGCCTCGCAGTAGCTGTAGGCGGCGAGTACCGGCGCGGCCGCGTGCGGTTCCGACTCCACGGTCCGGATCACCCCTCTCCTCGCAGGGTCGCGCCCACCTCGCGCAGCAGCCGGAGCTTGCCGGGCTTGGGCGGGCCGGGAAGTACGTCGAATTCGGCGGCCGTGATCGCGTGTACGGCCGCCCGTCCTCCCGCCACGAACCCCGCGAGGAGCAGCCTCAGCCTGCCGTGGACGCTACCCACGAGGGGGGTGCCGTCATTCAGGAGATTCCGGGCGCGTTCGGTCTCGTACGCGACCAGCGCGCGCACCGATGCGCCCGCGGTGGGCGCGGCGAGGTCCGCCTCCTGGACGTGGAAGCGCTTCATGTCGGCG
Source organism: Streptomyces sp. NBC_01314 (assembly GCF_041435215.1). NCBI lineage: Bacteria > Bacillati > Actinomycetota > Actinomycetes > Kitasatosporales > Streptomycetaceae > Streptomyces > Streptomyces sp. NBC_01314. The sequence goes on from NZ_CP108394.1 coordinate 2,128,705, forward strand.
GCGGGCAGATAGACACGGTCGCGGCCCAGGTCCTCGGCCACGTCCTGGAGGTGTTCGACGATCTGCAGCGCGGTGCAGATCGCGTCGGAGTGCCGGACCCGCTCGGGGGTGGTGGCGCCGGTGACGGCGAGGACCAGGTGGCCGACGGGGTTCGCGGAGAGCGCGCAGTAGGCGAGCAGGTCGTCGTAGGTCTCGTACCGCTTGACCAGTTGGTCCTGGCGGTTGGCGGCGATCAGGGCGAGGAACGGCTCGGGGGTGAGGGAGCGGCCGCGGACCGTGCGCTGGAGCCGGCGCAGCAGCGGATGGCCGGGGGTGCCGTCGAAGACCCTGGCGAGATCGGCCTCGAAGGCGTCGAGGAGGAGGAGCCGGTCCTCGGCCTCCTGCGGACCGATGCCGAGGAGGCGGGCGTCGGCGCCGCCGGGGGCGAGGTCGCCGTCACCGATGTCGTCGACGAGGCGGGCGAAGCCGTAGACGGCCATGAGGTCGTCGCGCCAGGCCCTGGGCAGGAAGAGCGGGGCGACGGGAAAGTTCTCGGACCCGGCCTTGTCGAGGGTGTCGCGCTCCGGGTCCCCGGCGCGCGCCGTCCCGCTCTCGGTCACCGCTCGTCACCTGGCACGGGAACGGCAGAAGCGTGGTTGAGCTGGGGAGTCTCCGTAGCCATGGCCGTCACATCTCCCGTTCTACACTGCCGACCCAATACCCACTATTTCGGACACGCCGCCCAGTGGGCGGCGTCTGCGGCTGATGCCGGATGTCGCGCATTATGGACCCACTTGCCGCGATTCGGCACCGTTACAGCTTACGTTGTACAACGCACCAGGCTCCGTCGGGGTGTCCTGCACATCACAAGAACGCACCGATTGCCCCCAAGATTCCTATGGGCGACCGGAGTTGACGCTTCCTTGCCGAAGTTGGCGTTTCCTTTGCGGACGCCGTTCCCCGCTATCCCTCGCAGACGCCGGGCCCCACCGGAACAGTTCCGGTGGGGCCCAGGTCGTTGCGGGCCGGGGGCCTGCCCTACTTGCCCGTGAACTTCTCGTATTCCTTCAGGACCTCGTCCGTCGGGCCGTCCATGCGCAGTTCGCCGCGTTCCAGCCACAGGACACGGTCGCAGGTGTCGCGGATGGACTTGTTGTTGTGGCTGACCAGGAAGACCGTGCCGGCCTCCTTGCGCAGCTCACGGATGCGGGCCTCGGAGCGTTTCTGGAAGGCGCGGTCACCGGTGGCGAGGGCCTCGTCGATCATCAGCACGTCGTGGTCCTTGGCCGCCGCGATGGAGAAGCGCAGGCGGGCCGCCATGCCGGACGAGTAGGTACGCATCGGCAGGGTGATGAAGTCGCCCTTCTCGTTGATGCCCGAGAAGTCGACGATCCCCTGGTAGCGCTCCCTGATCTGCTCGCGGGACATGCCCATCGCGAGGCCGCCCAATATGACGTTCCGCTCGCCCGTGAGGTCGTTCATCAGGGCGGCGTTGACGCCGAGCAGGGAGGGCTGGCCGTCGGTGAAGACCTTGCCCTGCTCCGCCGGGAGCAGACCCGCGATCGCGCGCAGCAGAGTGGACTTGCCCGAGCCGTTGGAGCCGATCAGACCGATGGCCTCGCCGCGGTAGGCCATGAAGGAGACACCCTTGACGGCGTGCACCTTGCGCACCCCGCGCTCCTCGCCGCGCTTGACGATGCGACTGAGGGCGGAGGTGGCGCTGCCCTTGCCGGTCTTGGCGCCGTTCACGCGGTAGACGATGTGCAGTTCGTCCGCGATGACGGTGGGAATGTGTGACTCAGCCACGGCCGTACCTCTCTTCGGCCTTCCAGAAGTACACGAAGCCGCCGAGCGCGATCAGTAGGGCCCAGCCGCCGGCGACCGCCCACACGTGCGGGGGCAGGTTCTCGCGACCGTAGCCGTCGATCAGCGCGAAGCGCATCAGGTCCATGTAGATCGCGGCCGGGTTCCACTGCAGGACGCTGGCGATCCACTTGGGGTGGTCGGCGAGCATCACCGGGATGGAGAACATGACGCCGGAGGCGTACATCCAGGTCCGCATCACGAACGGCATCAGCTGCGCGAGGTCCGGGGTCTTGGAGCCCATGCGGGCCATGATCAGCGCGAGGCCGGTGTTGAACAGGAACTGCAGCACCAGCACGGGCACGATCAGCAGCCACGACAGCTTCGGGTAGCTGCCGAAGCCGACCGCCACGCAGAACAGCACGATCATCGAGAACAGCAGCTGCTGGAGCTGCTGGAGCGCGAACGAGATGGGCAGCGAGGCACGCGGGAAGTGCAGGGCGCGCACCAGACCGAGGTTGCCGGAGATCGCGCGGACTCCCGCCATCACCGAGCTCTGCGTGAAGGTGAACACGAACACGCCCGTGACCAGGAACGGGATGTACACCTCGCGCGACATGCCCCGGTCGGCGTTGAGGATCAGGCCGAAGATCAGGAAGTACACCAGCGCGTTGAGCAGCGGCGTGGCCACCTGCCACAGCTGGCCGAGCTTGGCCTGGCTGTACTGCGCGGTGAGCTTCGCCTGGGAGAAGGCGAGGATGAAGTGACGTCGCCCCCACATCTGGCGGACGTACTCGACGAGTCCGGGCCTGGCGCCGCTCACGGCGAGCCCGTACTTGGCGGCCAGTTCCGTCGCGGAGAGCCCGTCGTCGGGCGACGGACGGTCGCTCACCACAACCCTGCCGTCATGCGTTGTCTCACTCACAAGTGGAAACTTTCGTCCTCAAAGTGCGCAGCCTGGTCGGGCCGAGGCAGAAGCCTGGACCGGGTACGGCCGAATGCTCTCAGATATCGAGCGTGTCAGATGACGGGAGGTCGGCCCAGTCGGGTCAGCCGCCACACCGTACGCCACTTCATGGGCCGGCGGGGGCCGCAGGGGCTCGTCCAGCCCTCCTTGAAACCGCCGAACCAGGCCTTCAGGGCCGGGCCGGAGGGCTTGCGGAGCAGCGTCAGCAGCAGCCAGACGCCCAGGTAGACCGGGACGAGCGGGGCCGGGAGATTACGGCGCGCGAGCCAGACGCGGTTGCGCGCGACCATGCGGTGGTAGACCGCGTGCCGGGAGGGCGCGGTCGTGGGGTGGTACAGCACCATGTCGGACCGGTAGTCGATCATCCAGCCCGCGTCGAGGGCCCGCCATGCCAGGTCGGTCTCCTCGTGCGCGTAGAAGAACTCGTCCGGGAGGGCGCCGACTTCGGCGAAGACCTGGGTGCGTACGGCGTTGGCGCCGCCGAGGAAGGTGGTGACCCGCGAGGAGCGCATCGGATCGGCGGCCCGCAGCCGCGGCACATGGCGGCGCTGGGTCTCACCGCTGTCCGGGTCGGCGATCCGGAAGCTGACGATGCCGAGCTTCGGGTCGGCGTCGAAGGCCCGGCGGCAGAGTTCGGCGGTGTCGTGGTGCGCGAGCAGGCCGTCGTCGTCGAGGAAGAGGAGGACGTCGACGTCCCGGCCGCTGGGGCCGAACGCCTCTATGCCTATGTTGCGGCCCCCGGGGATGCCGAGGTTCTCGGGCAGCTCGACCGTCCGTACACCCTCGGGGACGTCCGGGACGGGCGAGCCGTTGCCGACGACGACCGCCTCGACCCGGTCGCCCTCCTGCTTGGCGACCGAGTCGAGGAGGGCGCGGAGTTCGTCGGGGCGGTTGCCCATGGTGATGATCACCGCGCCGACCTTCATGCCGCCGCTCACTTCAGCCTGCTGGAGGCCAGGATGGACACCAGGTGCAACAGGGTCTGGAGCAGCGCGATGCCGGCGAGTACGGCGACGCCGAGCCGGGAGAAGAAGAGGTCGCCCCGGGCCTGGTCCAGGACCGCGAACACCAGGATCAGCAGGGAGGCCTCGACGCCGAGGATGAGCCGGTGGAACTTCAGCGCGGCGGCGGCCTTGCGGGCCAGCGCCATGCCGGAGGAGCGCGGCTCGGAGGCCGACTCCTGGACCGGGGCCTTCCCCTGCTGGTGACGGGCGACTCCGACGAGGTCCGTCTCGGCCTTGATGAGGATGGCGCCGAGGGCGGCGAGGGTGCCGAGGAAGGCCCACAGCCAGTCGATCCGGCCGGTGCCCCACAGGTCGGCGGCGCGCAGACCGAAGCCGACGAGCACGGCGGCGTCGCACAGGTAGGCGCCGACCCGGTCCACGTAGATGCCGGCCATCGAGTACTGCTTGCGCCAGCGGGCGATCTCGCCGTCGACGCAGTCGAACAGCAGGTACAGCTGGACCATCACCACACCGAGGACGGCGCCCGGGATGCCCGGCACCAGCAGGGCCGGGGCGGCGAGGACGCCGAAGACGGTCATCAGGTAGGTCAGCTGGTTGGGCGTGACCCGGGTGTTCACCAGGTGCCGGTCTATGCGCAGCGAGATCTCGCGCATGTAGAGCCGGCCGGCCCAGTGCTCACCGCTCCGCCGGTCCTTCACACCCGGGGGGTGAACGACCGGGCGGAGTTCAGCTACCGATGGCTTTGGCATAGTCGGCGTATGCGTCCTTGATCTGGTCGGTGCTCAGTTCGAGGTGCTCAAGAATGGTGTAGCGGCCCGGCCGGGTCTGCGGGGCGAACTCCACGACCTGGACGAACTCGTCCACGGTGAAGCCGATCTCGTCCGGCAGGACGGGCAGCCCGTGGTGGCGCAGGACCTCGACCATCTGGCCCGCGACCTCGTGGTTGCCGCGCAGGAACGTGGCGAACGCGCCGCCCAGACCGCACTGTTCGCCGTGCAGGGCGTTGCGCTTGGGGAAGGTCAGGTCGAACGCGTGGCTGATCTCGTGGCAGGCGCCCGAGGCGGGACGGCTGTCGCCGGCCACGGACATGGAGATCCCGCACAGGACGAGGGACTCGGACAGCGTCGTCAGGAACTCGTCGTCACCGACCCCGCCGGGGTGGCGCAGGACCGCCTCGGCGGCCTGTCGGGCCATGGCGGCGGCCAGGCCGTCCACCTTCTCGCCCGTCTCACGGCTGGACAGCTCCCAGTCGGCCACGGCGGAGATCTTGCAGATCACATCGCCGATGCCGGCCCGCACGAAGCGCACCGGGGCCTCACGGATGACGTCGAGGTCGATGACGATCCCGATCGGGTTCGGCACACCGTAGGAGCCGCGGCCCGCGTCGTTGTCGAGGGTGGCGACCGGGGAGCACAGACCGTCGTTGGCGAGGTTCGTGGCGACGGCGACCAGCGGCAGGCCGACCCGGGCTGCCGCGTACTTGGCGCAGTCGATGACCTTGCCGCCGCCGAGCCCGACCACCGCGTCGTAGTGACCGCCCTTCTTGATCGAGTCGGCGAGCCGTACCGCGCCGTCGATGGTGCCGTCGGCGTCGCAGAACCAGTCCGCCTCCGGGAACGCGGGGGCGAACCGCTCCTGCAGCGCCTTGCCGGAGCCGGCGCTGATCGCGAAGGCCAGCCGGCCCGACGGCGCGATGCGCTGGTCCGACAGGATCGTCGCCAGATCATCGAGCGCGCCGGGACGGATGTCCACGACGATCGGCGAGGGGATGAGCCTCGTCAGTACTGGCACGCGATCTCACGCCCCTTGGCGAGGTCCTCGTGGTTGTCGATCTCGACCCACTTGACGTCGCCGATGGGGGCCACGTCGATACGGAAGCCGCGGTTCACGAGCTCCTGGTAGCCGTGCTCGTAGAACTGCTGCGGGTCCGTCTCGAAGACCGTCTTCAGGGCGTCGGCCAGCTCGTCGGCGGCCTCGCCCTCGATGAGGGTGACGCCGATGTACTCACCGGTCGCCTCGGCCGGGTCCATCAGCTTGGTGATCTTCGTCATGCCGCCCTCGGGGCCGACGACGACCTTCATCTCCTCGTCGGCGAGGGACTTCACCGTGTCGAGGGCGAGGATGATCTTCTTGCCGTCACCGCGGGCGGCGAGCAGCGTCTTCTCGACGGAGACCGGGTGCACGGTGTCGCCGTTGGCGAGGATCACCGAGTGCTTGATGGCGTCCCGGCCGCACCACAGGGAGTAGGCGTTGTTCCACTCCTCGGCCTTGTCGTTGTCGATCAGGGTGATCTTGACGCCGTACTTCTGCTCCAGCGCCTCGCGGCGCTCGTACACGGCCTCCTTGCGGTACCCGACGATGACCGCGACCTCGGTCAGGCCGATCTCGGCGAAGTTGCCGAGGGTGAGGTCGAGAACCGTGAGGCTCTCTTCGTCGCCTTCGGGGCCGACCGGCACCAGTGCCTTGGGCAGGGTGTCGGTGTAGGGGCGAAGACGCCGTCCGGCGCCGGCCGCCAGCACGAGGCCGATCATGCGGGTTCTCCTTCATCGTGTACGGCGGGTGCGCCTGTTTTATGGGCGGTCACCCAGAAGCGGATGCTCTCGACGAGCACCAGCAGCGCCACGGCCACGGCGAGAGCCGTGAGCGCGACCTTGAACTCTGTGGGCGCGAGCAGCGCGGCCAGGACGGTGACCAGCAGGGTCCTGCCTTCGTGACCGCCGATCGCCCGCACCAGCCACTGCGGTGGCGCGTCGGCGTCGCCGCGGATGCGGTACACCGTGTCGTAGTGATGGTAGGCGACCGCGGCCACCAGCCCGAAAGCCGCGGGAAGGGCGCCGTTCACATCGGCCTTGACCGCCAGTACCAGAACGGTGCCGTATTCGGCGGCCCTGAAGAGCGGCGGGATCAGCCAGTCCAGGGCGCCCTTGAGGGGGCGCTCGACGGCTTCCGCCGACAGCAGGACGTACAGGCCGGCCGCGAGGACGACCTGCCAGGCCGGGCCCCAGACCCAGGCCGCGGTCACCACGGCCACGGCTCCGAGGGCCGCGCTGAGCAGCGCCGTCTTGCGCGGCGGGCCCGGCAGGAGCGATGCCAGCGCCTGGGCGAGCGGCCCGCTGTCCGCGAGGTCCGCCAACGCCTGCGCCGCCCGGTCCGTGCGCCGCGCCTCGCGCGTCAGCGAGCGCAGTACACGCCCCGCCGTGGTGTAGGTCGCGGCGAAGGCGCAGCCGACGAGCAGCGCGTAGAAGGTGATACGGGGTGTGGTGGCCGCCGTGAGGATCGCGATCATCGCCCAGCGCTCGCCGATGGGCAGGACGATCATCCGGCGGATCCAGACCGTCCAGCCGACGCTGTCGAGCTTGTCCGAAAGAGCGGCGGTGGGGCTGGTGTTGGCGGTGGCGGCGGTATCCCCGGCGTTTGCCTCGTTGAAGGAGAAGTCGACGACGTGGCGGCAGGTCTGCAGGACCATCGCGCCGAGGGCGAGCGCCCATACGTCGTCACCACCCCGCGCGGCGCCGAGGGCGAGGCCCGCGTAGTAGGCGTACTCCTTGGCACGGTCGAAGGTGGCGTCGAGCCAGGCGCCGAGCGTGGAGTACTGCAGCGAGTAGCGGGCCAGCTGGCCGTCGGTGCAGTCGAGGACGAAGGAGAAGATCAGCAGCAGGCCGGCCGCGACGAAGCCGCCGCGGGTGCCGGTGGCCGCGCAGCCCGCCGCGATCAGGGCGGTGACCAGCGAGGCCGTGGTGACCTGGTTCGGGGTCAGGCCCCGGCGGGCGCACCAGCGGGCGAGGTAGCGGGAGTACGGGCTGACGCAGTAGGTGGTGAAGAAGCCGTCGCGGGACTTCACCGCCGTGCGCAGCCTCACGGCCTCGTCGTCGACGGCGTCGACCGCCTGACGGGCCTCGTTGCGGGCCTGCGGGTCGGCGGGGACGACGGCGACCAGGGTGCCGAGCTCGGGCCGGTACGGGCTGACGCCGTCCGCGTCGAGAGCGGCGACGACCCGGTCGGCGACACTGTCGACGGCGACAGCGGTGCTGCCGCTCACGGTGGCGTTCTCGCGGGCCAGAGCCCCGGTCAGCGCCCGGCGGGCGGCGGGCCGCACGGTCACGGCGCCCGGCAGGGCGGCCGCGTCGAAGCGGGGGTCGGTGAGTCCCAGGCGCAGCGCGTGGACATGGCCCACGAACCGTGCGTCGACGAGCGCGACCCGCTGGTCCGCGGGCACCGTCGCCAGGAGCGTCTCGACGTCACCGTTGTCGGAGGCGACCCGCACGTCGAAGCCGAGCGACCGCAGATCGCCCTCCAGCGACGATCCGGGCACCGGCTGACCGGTGAGGATGGCGGTCGACAGAGGAACTCACTCCCTGGGTGCCGACGCGACCGCGCCGGACATGTACGTGGTGGAGGCGCCCTGGCCCTGGGGGCCGGCGGCGTGTCGGCAGAGGTTATCGGATGAAGAGAAGCGGACGTTCACCGCCCGTTCACGGCTCGATCAGTTCGACCTGATCACGCCGTCGGCCCTCTGTCGCGATCATCATCGGGGATGCGGGGGTCGCGCCACAAACTCCGGTGCGGATATCGGCCCATAGGGGGCGAACGGGTAGGGGTCACTCCCCGGTGGAGGCCGCGTGCCGCGCCCCCCAAGGGCGGCGAGGCCGTGACATGTGCGGCTCCGCCGCGTGGGCGCGACCAGCCGCGAACCCGGCCGCACCCACCAACCCTGCACGCCTCCTGCGGCGAACGGGCACAACACAGCCCCCGGGACGGCCCCGAATAAGGTGACCCCATGACATGGCTGATCACAGGCGGGGCGGGCTACATCGGCGCACACGTGGCGAAGGTCATGACCGACGCCGGCGAACAGGTCATCGCGCTGGACGACCTCTCCGCGGGGGTCCGCGGCCGCCTCCCCGAGCACATCCCCCTGATCCACGGCTCGGCCCTGGACGGCGGCCTCCTCAAGCGCGTCCTCGCCGAGCACACCGTGACCGGCGTGGTGCACCTCGCCGCCCGCAAGCAGGTCGGCGAATCCGTCGCCCAGCCCACCCGCTACTACCAGGAGAACGTCGGCGGGCTCGCCACCCTCCTGGAGGCGGCGGCCGGAGCCGGGGTCGAGCGCTTCCTCTTCTCCTCCTCCGCCGCCGTCTACGGCAACCCGGACGTGGACCTCATCACCGAGGACACCCCGTGCGCCCCGATGAGCCCGTACGGCGAGACCAAGCTCGCCGGCGAATGGCTGGTCCGGGCCGCGGGCCGGGCGCACGGCATCGCGACCGTGTGTCTGCGCTACTTCAACGTGGCGGGCGCCTCCGACCCGGCCCTGGCCGACACCGGCGTCTTCAACGTCATCCCGATGGTCTTCGACCGCCTCACCCGCGACGACGCCCCGCGGATCTTCGGCGACGACTACCCGACCCCGGACGGCACCTGCGTCCGGGACTACATCCATGTCGCCGACCTCGCCGACGCGCACCTCGCGGCGGCCCGACGCCTCACCGGAGGCGCCACGGGCGACCTCACCGTGAACATCGGCCGCGGCGAAGGCGTTTCGGTCCGCGAACTCATCGATCTCGTCGGCGAGGTGACCGGCGACCGCCGGCCCGCACTCGTCGAGCCGCGCCGCCCCGGCGACGCGCCGCGCGCGGTCGCCTCGGCCGCGCGCGCCGAACGGGAGCTCGGCTGGACGGCCCGGCGGGAGGTACGCGAGATGGTCGAATCGGCCTGGGCGGGCTGGCGACTGCACCGCGGCCTCTGACCGCCCCACGATCATGACAGTGCTCTGACCTGCGTATCGTTTCCGCAGGTCAGAGCACATGACAACGGTGTTCAGTGCCGCGTTGCCGGATACCCCCCACCCGTAGTTCACTGTGATCCGGAGCCGAACACACGGACGCATTTGAAAGGCGGACCCCATGGGGGCTGGGCACGATCACGGGCACGCGCAGCACGCGCCGACCAGTGGTACGGCGGCAGCGGCGTACCGCGGACGGCTGCGGATCGCGCTGTCGATCACGCTCACCGTCATGGTGGTCGAGATCGTCGGCGGTGTTCTCGCCGATTCGCTCGCGCTCATCGCGGACGCGGCCCACATGGCGACGGACGCGGTGGGCCTGGGCATGGCGCTCCTCGCGATCCACTTCGCGAACCGCCCGCCGAGCGGCAACCGCACCTTCGGTTACGCCCGCGCCGAGATACTCGCGGCGCTCGCGAACTGTCTGCTGCTGCTCTGCGTCGGCGGCTATGTGCTGTACGAGGCGATCCAGCGCTTCGTCACGCCGGTCGGGACCCAGGGCGGGCTGACCGTCGTGTTCGGCGCGATCGGTCTGGTCGCGAACATGATCTCGCTGACCCTGCTGATGCGCGGCCAGAAGGAGAGCCTGAACGTACGGGGTGCCTTCCTGGAGGTGGCCGCGGACGCGCTCGGCTCGTTGGCCGTGATCATCTCCGCGACGGTCATCCTGCTCACCGGCTGGCAGGCCGCCGACCCGATCGCCTCACTGGTCATCGGTCTGATGATCGTCCCGCGCACGGTGAAGCTGCTGCGCGAGACCCTCGACGTCCTGCTGGAGGCGGCGCCGAAGAACGTCGACATGGCCGAGGTGCGAGCCCACATACTGGCGCTGCCGGGTGTGGAGGACGTCCACGACCTGCACGCCTGGACGATCACCTCCGGTATGCCGGTGCTCTCCGCCCATGTGGTGGTCGGCTCCGACACGCTGGACTCCATAGGCCACGAGAAGATGCTGCACGACCTCCAGGGTTGCGTCGGCGACCACTTCGACGTCGAGCACTGCACCTTCCAGCTGGAGCCGGGCGGCCACGCGGAGCACGAGGCGAAGCTGTGTCACTGACGACCGACTGGACGACACGACCGGAGACGTCCGCCGACCGGGAGCAGGTGTACGGCGTCAACGCCTCCGCGTTCGGGACGGACGCGGAGGCCGGGCTCGTGGACGCGCTCCGCGAGGACCCCGGGGCGTGGCTGCCTGGGCTGTCGTACGTGGCCGAGGCGGCGGACGGCACGATCGCGGCGTACGCGCTGATCACGCGCTGCCATGTGGACGAGGTCCCCGCGCTGGCGCTGGCCCCCGTCGCGGTGCTGCCGGAGCAGCAGCGGCAGGGGGCGGGAGCGGCCGTCGTACGCGCGGCGCTGGAGGCGGCACGCGCGTGTGGGGAGCGGCTCGTCCTCGTCCTGGGGCATCCGGAGTACTACCCGCGCTTCGGCTTCGTACGTGCATCCGAGTACGGCATCCGGCCGGGTTTCGACGTTCCGGACGCGGCGATGATGGCGCTGGTGCTGGACGGTTCCACGTCGGTGGCATCCGGCACCATCAGGTATCCGGCCGCCTTCGGAGTCTGAGACGCGGTCCGCATGTGTCTTCGGGCGGGGTGCGCGGGTAGGACATGCAGGTTGGCGCGAAGTGCCGGGTGTGCCGGTTTCGTGCGGCAAACTTGAGGCTCGAAGAACGAGGCGAAGGATGGGCATGCCGATCACACCTGCCACCGCGGTGCAGAGTTCGCAGAACGGGACCATGGAAGCGATCCTGCTGGAGCTGGTCGACGAGAACGGCACCACGATCGGCACCGCGGAGAAGCTGGCGGCTCATCAACCGCCCGGTCAACTGCACCGGGCGTTCTCCGTCTTCCTCTTCGACGAGCGCGGGCGGCTGTTGCTGCAGCAGCGCGCCCTCGGCAAGTACCACTCCCCCGGCGTCTGGTCGAACACCTGCTGCGGGCACCCCTACCCGGGCGAGTCCCCCTTCGCGGCGGCCGCGCGGCGGACCCACGAGGAGCTGGGGGTCTCCCCCGCGCTGCTCGGCGAGGCGGGCACGGTCCGCTACAACCACCCGGACCCGGCCTCCGGCCTGGTGGAGCAGGAGTTCAACCACCTGTTCGTGGGGCTGCTGCAGGCCCCGCTCCGGCCGGACCCCGAGGAGGTCGGGGCCACCGCGTTCGTCACCCCGGACGAGCTGGCGGAGCGGCATGCCAAGGACCTCTTCTCGTCCTGGTTCATGACGGTCCTGGACGCGGCCCGGCCGGCGGTCAGGGAGCTGACGGGCCCGGCCGCGGGCTGGTGACGGCCCCCGGATCAGTGGACTGATCCGTGGACCGGCGATCCCTCACCCCTGGAACGGGTGTGCGGGTTTGAGCGGCAGGGTGGCCCAGATCACCTTGCCGCCACTCGCGGTGTGCTCGACGTCGCAGACCCCGCCCGCCTCCAGCGTGATCTCGCGCACCAGGAGCAGACCACGGCCGCCGAGCCGGCCGTGGTCGGTCTCCAGGGCGGTCGGGCGGTAGGGGTGATTGTCCTCCACCGAGACCCGCACCCACTCCGCTCCGACGGCAACCTCGACGGCGAGCGTGGGCGACAGCAGCGCCGCGTGTTTCACGGCGTTCGTCACCAACTCGGAGACGATCAGCAGCAGTCCTTGGACGAGGTCGTCCGAGACCGGCACACCTTGGCGGGCGAGCAGCTCCCGGACGGCGCGCCGCGCCTGCGGCACCGAGACGTCGACGGCGGCGGCGGTGAACCGCCAGACCCCTTCGTAGGGCAGTGGCTCCGGCGGCCTCGGGTCGTCGGGTCCGGGCCCGCCGCCTTCAGGGCGTGGGTCGCTCCCGCGCCCTTGGTCGTCCATTGTCCGGTCGCCACCCTTGCGCTCGACTGTCACCACATGTCGAGTGTTGGTAACTCAGCGCTGTGCACGGTGGACTGAACAGAAGTCAGCGCGTATCGACGACATTCGGATCACCTGTGAGCGAGTTGGCCAGCCGTACGCCTGCCCTTGTTCGGGGCTTGCCCATTTCGGAACTATTCGGGTTGTACGGGTTTACCGCCGGACCCGTTGCTGTTCCTGGATCCGCGCCTCGGGGTCCTCCTCGCCCTACGGGCCCCTTCTTGATCGCTCGGGCGCGGGGGTGGCTAGCATCCGGTGCATGGAGCCTCAGCTGCTGGACACCGTCGCCGACGGGGTCGCCACCGTCGTCGTCCACCACCCGGCCAAGCGCAACGCCATGACGGCCGGGATGTGGCGCGCGCTGCCGCCGCTGCTCGACCGGCTGGCCACCGACCCCGGCGTACGGGCTCTGGTGCTCACCGGGGAGGGCGGGACGTTCTGCGCGGGGGCCGACATCTCCACGCTACGGGGGTCCCCGGGTGAGGCCCAGGGGTTGGCGGTCCTCGCCGAGGAGGCACTGGCCGCCTTCCCGAAGCCGACCCTCGCGGCGATCCGCGGGCACTGCGTGGGGGGTGGCTCACAGCTGGCGGCGGCCTGCGATCTGCGGTTCGCGGAGGAGGGGTCGCTGTTCGGGATCACTCCCGCGAAGCTGGGGCTCGTCTACGCGGCCTCCTCCACCCGGCGGCTGGTGTCGCTGGTCGGGCCGGGCACCGCCAAGTACCTGCTGTTCTCCGGCGAGTTGATCGACGCGGAGCGCGCGCTGCGCACGGGACTGGTGGACGAGGTGCTGCGCGTGGGCGAACTCTCCGACCGGGTGGCGGAGTTCAGCGCGGTACTGGTCTCACGCTCGCAGCTGACGCAGGCGGCGGCCAAGGAGTTCGCGGACGGCCGCACCGACCGCGACGCCCACTGGGCCGAGCAGGCCCGTGGCAGCGGCGACACCGCGGAGGGCGTCGCTGCGTTCCTGGAGCGCAGACCGCCCCGGTTCACCTGGAGCGTCTGAACTCCCCCTGAACTCACCGCAGAACGTGACGGCTGTTCTCGCGGAACCATTCGACGAGGTGGTCGGGCGCCTTCTCCGGTGAGCCCGCGTCGTACGGCGGCTGCGGGTCGTACTCCGTCGCCAGCTGGATTGCCTGGGCATGGTCGTCGCCCGCGATCCTGCCGAGCAGGGTCAGACCCATGTCGATGCCGGAGGAGACGCCGGCCGCGGTGACGTACTTGCCGTCGAACACCACCCGCTCCCCCGTCGACTCCGCGCCGAACCGCTTCAGCGCGTCGAGGGCAAGCCAGTGCGAGGTGGCGCGGCGGCCCTTCAGAAGGCCTGCGGCGGCGAGCAGCAGGGAGCCGGTGCACACGGAGGTCGTCCAGGTACTGGTGGTGTCGGCTGTACGCAGCCAGCCCAGAAGGGCCTCGTTCTCCATCTGCGCGCTCTGGCCAGGGCCACCGGGAACGATCACGATGTCGGGGTTCGGCACCTCGGCCAGGGTCTTGTCGGCGGTGATCGCCAGGGTTCCCTGGTCGGTACGGACCGGGCCGGTCTCCTCGGCGACAAAGAGCAGTTCCGCGTCCGGGGCACGGCCGAGGGTCTCGTACGGGCCCACCGCGTCGAGGGCGGTGAAGCGGTCGAAGAGGACGATGGCGATCTGCATGGGTTCCCTTTTCGGTGGGTGGGCGCGGCGGCCGGGTTCAGTGGGTGGGCGCGGAGGCCGGGCGGAAGCGGCGGCGGTACTCCGCCGGGGACGTGGCGAGGGTCTTCACGAAGGCGCGGCGCATGGCCTCGGAGGTGCCGTAGCCGCAGGTGCGGGAGATCTCCTCGACTCCGTCGGCGGTGTCCTCCAGGAGGCGGCGGGCGTGTTCGAGGCGGACCCGGTCGACGTACCGGCCCGGGGCCATGCCCGTCTCGGCCAGGAAGGCGCGGGCGAAGTGGCGGGGTGAGAGCCGGGCGCGGGCGGCCAGGTGCTCGACGCTGAGGTCGTCGCCGGGGTGCTCGGTGATCCACTGTTGGACCTCGCGGAGCGGTTCCCGCTGGGCCGTCTGGGCGGCGAGCTGGGCGCTGAACTGAGCCTGGTTCCCCGGGCGGCGCAGGAAGACGACGAGATGGCGGGCGATGGCGAGGGCGGCCTCGCGGCCGATGTCCTCCTCGACCAGCGCGAGGGCCAGGTCGATGCCGGAGGTGACACCGGCGGAGGTGGCGACGTGCCCGTCGCGGACGAAGATGGGGTCCGGGTCGACCTCGATCGCCGGGTGCCGGCGGGCCAGCGTGTCGCAGTACGCCCAGTGGGTGGTGACCCGGCGGCCGTCCAGGACGCCCGCCTCGGCGAGCAGGATCGCGCCGGTGCAGACCGAGACCAGGCGCTCCGCGCGCGGGCCGTGCTCGCGCAGCCAGGCGACGACCTCGGGGGCGGGGCTCCGCGTGCCGTGGCCGCCGGGGACGAGCAGGGTGTGCGGGGCGGGTGCGGTGGCGAGGGAGTGGTCGGGGACGAGCGTGAGGCCGCTGGAGGTGCGCACGGGCGTGCCGTCCAGGGAGGCCGTGCTGATGCGGTACGTGCCCGGTGTGTGCTGTTCCGCGCCGGCGAAGACCTCCACCGGGCCGGTGACGTCGAGGCTCTGCACGCCGTCGAAGAGGACGACCAGGACTGTTCGCATGTCATCGATTCTTGGGTGGCCGGACCATGACCGCAATGACGAGTACCCCACCTTTTCTGCCACCGGCTGGGTCGGATCGCCGCCCGCCGACCGGGGCCGCTGACCGGCCGAGGACGCCCCCTGTCTCACCTACCAACCGGTCGGTAACATGCCGGGCATGACCTCATCTCTGCCGGAGCGCGCCGGGCGGCGCTGCCACGGCTTCCTCAATCCGTTCCACTCCGCGCACTACTTCTCGCCGGACCTCGGCCGGGAGCTGGCCGCCGCGGGGGTGGCGGACCCGCAGGCGGCGTACTTCGCGGTGCGGGCGGCGGCCATGGGCGGGGTCGGGGCGGGCGTGGTGACGGCGACGTTCTTCAACTTCCGCCACGGACTGGTGGCGGAGCACGTTCCCGCCGTGTGGGAGGCCGCCGCACCCCCGGTGGTGCTGGCGGCCCGTGAGCGCGCCGTCGACGCCACGCTGCGGCGGCTGCTCGGCGAGGAGTTGATCGCCTCCGCGGAGATCGCCGAGGCGGCGGAGCTGGCACTCCGCGCCACAGAGGCGTGCGCGAGGACCGCACGCCCCCTGTATGCGGCGCACGCCGATCTCCCCGTACCCGAGCGCCCTCACCTCGCGCTCTGGCACGCCGCCACGCTGCTGCGCGAGCACCGGGGCGACGGACATCTCATGGTGCTCCTCGACGCGGGCCTCGACCCGGTCGAGGCACTGGCCAGCCACACCGCGACCGGCAAGGGGATGTCCCCGAAGTGGGCCGTCGGCACGCGCGGCTGGACCCAGGACGAGTGGGACGCCGCGACCGCCCGGCTCCACGGGCGCGGACTGCTCGGCACCGAGGGCGAACTGACGGAGGCGGGCGTGGCCTTCCGCAGGGACGTCGAGGACGCGACGGACCGCCTCGACCTCGCGCCGTACGAGCACCTGGGCGCGGCCGGGGTGCAGCGGCTCACCGAGCTGATGACCGGACTGGTGACGACCATGCTCTCCTCGGGGGCGTTCCCGGCGGGGATGATCGGCAAGCGCTGACCGGATCGGTCCAGGCATGAACGGCGCGGGGCGCGGTACCCGATCATTCCTGACCCAGCCAACCGGGAGACGAAAGGGGAAGTCCGTGTTCCGTGCGATCGCAGACGTGTTGCGGCAGATCGGTGGGGCCATCGCGACAGTGGTCACGCTGCCGTTCCGGGCCGTGGCCCGGCTCTTCGGCGGTGCGTCGAGTTCGACTCACCGCACCGGGCGGGCCCGTCGGGCCTGAGCACGACGGGCCGTCGACCTTCGGAGCCGGGCGCGACCACGCGTCCGGCTCCCCGTCCGTCCCGGCCCGCCCCTGCGAGTCTCACGCCCTGGGCCCCCGCTGTCGGTGCCACCTGCCACAATTGCCGCGCAACCCCAGTGGAGAAGGCGGTACGGGATCGTGACGACACCCCTCGTAGGGTCCATCGAAGGCAGGATCGCCGAGGAGCTCGGCGTACGGGAGCGGCAGGTCAGAGCCGCGGTGGAGCTGCTCGACGGCGGATCGACCGTGCCCTTCATCGCCCGCTACCGCAAGGAAGCGACCGAGATGCTCGACGACGCGCAGCTGCGCACGCTCGAGGAGCGGCTGCGCTATCTGCGGGAGCTGGAGGAACGGCGGACGGCGATCCTCGAGTCCGTGCGCGAGCAGGGCAAGCTGACGCCCGAGGTCGAGGAGCGGATCCGCGCCGCCGAGACCAAGGCACGGCTGGAGGACATCTACCTCCCCTTCAAGCCGAAGCGGCGCACGAAGGCGCAGATCGCCCGCGAGGCGGGCCTGGAGCCACTGGCCGAGGGCCTGCTCGGCGACCCGACCGTCGAGCCGCAGGCCGCCGCCGCGGCGTTCGTGGACGCCGACAAGGGCATCGCCGATCCGCAGGCCGCGCTGGACGGCGCGCGCGCGATCCTCACCGAGCGGTTCTCGGAGGACGCCGACCTGATCGGCGAGCTGCGTGAGCGCATGTGGGTGCGGGGGCGGCTGGCCGCCAGGGTGAAGGACGGCAAGGAGGAGGCGGGCGCCAAGTTCGCCGACTACTTCGACTTCGCCGAGCCGTTCACCGACCTGCCCTCCCACCGCATCCTGGCGATGCTGCGCGGCGAGAAGGAGGACGTCCTCGACCTCGTCCTGGAGCCGGAGGAGCCCTCCGAGCGGCCCGGCCCTTCGTCGTACGAGGGGATCGTCGCCCATCGTTTCCAGATCGCCGACCGTGGGCGCCCCGGCGACAAGTGGCTGACGGACACGGTCCGTTGGGCCTGGCGGACCCGCATTCTCGTCCACCTCGGCATCGACATGCGGCTGCGGCTGCGGACGGCCGCCGAGGACGAGGCAGTGAACGTCTTCGCGGCGAACCTGCGCGACCTGCTCCTCGCCGCCCCCGCCGGGACCCGCGCGACGCTCGGCCTCGACCCCGGTTTCCGGACGGGCGTGAAGGTCGCCGTGGTGGACGCGACCGGCAAGGTCGTCGCCACGGACGTGATCTACCCGCACGTCCCGGCCAACAAGTGGGACGAGGCCATCGCCAAGCTGGCGCGCCTCGCCAAGGAGCACACGGTCGACCTGATCGCCATCGGCAACGGCACGGCCTCCCGCGAGACCGACAAGCTCGCCGGTGAACTGATCACCAAGCACCCGGAGTTGCAGCTCACCAAGGTGATGGTGTCGGAGGCGGGCGCGTCCGTGTACTCGGCGTCGGCGTTCGCCTCGCAGGAGCTGCCGGACATGGACGTGTCGCTGCGCGGCGCCGTCTCCATCGCGCGCCGTCTCCAGGACCCCCTCGCCGAACTGGTGAAGATCGATCCGAAGTCCATCGGTGTCGGGCAGTACCAGCACGACCTGTCCGAGGTGAAGCTGTCGCGTTCGCTGGACGCGGTGGTCGAGGACTGCGTGAACGGCGTCGGCGTCGACGTGAACACGGCGTCCGCCCCGCTGCTTGCCCGTGTCTCCGGCATCTCCTCCGGGCTCGCCGAGAACATCGTGGCCCACCGGGACACCAACGGTCCCTTCAGGTCGCGGTCCCAGCTGAAGGGTGTGGCGCGGCTCGGCCCCAAGGCGTACGAGCAGTGCGCGGGGTTCCTGCGGATCCGGGACGGCGACGACCCGCTGGACGCGTCCAGCGTGCACCCGGAGGCGTACCCCGTGGTGCGGCGGATGGTGAAGACCTCCGGGCAGGAGGTGGCGGCGCTCATCGGCAACACGGGGGTCCTGCGGTCGCTCAGGCCCGGGGAGTTCGTGGACGAGACGTTCGGTCTGCCGACCGTGTCGGACATCCTGAAGGAGCTGGAGAAGCCGGGGCGTGACCCTCGGCCCGCCTTCAAGACGGCCACGTTCAAGGACGGCGTCGAGAAGATCTCCGACCTGGTCTCCGGGATGGTCCTGGAGGGCGTCGTGACGAACGTGGCGGCCTTCGGGGCGTTCATCGACGTCGGTGTCCACCAGGACGGGCTGGCGCATGTCTCCGCGCTGTCGAAGACGTTCGTCAAGGACCCGCGTGACGTGGTCAAGCCCGGGGACATCGTCAAGGTGAAGGTCCTCGACATCGACATTCCCCGGAAGCGGATCTCCCTGACACTGCGGCTGGACGACGAGGCCGCGCCGAAGGGGCAGGGCGGTCCGGGGCAGTCGGGTGGGGGTTCTCGGCCTCAGCGGGGGGCTCGTGGATCGCAGCCGCCTCGGCAGCAGGCGCGTGGGGGTGGGGGCGGTGCTTCCCGGCAGGGGGGTGCGGCTGCGGCTCCTTCGAACAGTGCGATGGCGGATGCGTTGCGGCGGGCGGGGCTGGTGGACAAGAAGCGGCGCTGAGTGGTTCGGCGGGGGTTTCTCGCCCCCGCCGCCCCTACCCGTCCCCGTCCAAGGGCTGCGCCCCTTCGACCAACCCCCATCCGCGGGTCCGGTGGGGGCTGCTCGCGCAGTTCCCCGCGCCCCTGAAAAAGCAGGGGCTGCGCCCCCTGCTTTTTCCTCGGCACGCAGAACCCGTCCCCGCCCGAGACGGCGCCCTCAGCTCTCCGTCATCTTGCCCGCCTCCACCGCGAAGCGGCGTGTCACCCGTACCGCGTCCAGCATGCGGCGGTCGTGAGTGACCAGCAGGAGCGTGCCCTCGTAGGCGTCCAGGGCCGATTCCAGCTGCTCGATCGCGGGGAGGTCCAGGTGGTTCGTGGGCTCGTCGAGGATCAGGAGGTTGACGCCTCGGCCCTGGAGCAGCGCGAGAGCCGCTCGGGTGCGTTCGCCCGGGGAGAGGGTCACCGCCGGGCGGAGGACATGGGTGGACTTGAGGCCGAACTTGGCGAGGAGCGTGCGCACCTCGGCGGGTTCGGTGTCGGGGACGGCCGCGCAGAAGGCGTCGAGGAGGGATTCGGGGCCGAGGAAGAGGCCACGGGCCTGGTCGACCTCGCCGACGAGGACGCCCGAGCCGAGCGCGGCATGGCCCGAGTCCAGGGGGACCCGGCCGAGCAGCGCGCCCAGGAGGGTCGACTTGCCGGCGCCGTTCGCGCCCGTGATGGCGATGCGGTCCGCCCAGTCGATCTGCAGGGACACCGGACCGAAGCCGAAGTCCCCCCGCCGTACCTCGGCGTCACGCATGGTGGCGACCACGGCGCCGGAGCGCGGAGCCGACGCGATCTCCATCCGCAGCTCCCACTCCTTGCGCGGCTCGTCGACGACGTCCAGCCGTTCGATCATGCGCTGGGTCTGCCGGGCCTTCGCTGCCTGCTTCTCGCTCGCCTCGCTGCGGAACTTGCGGCCGATCTTGTCGTTGTCGTTGTTCGCCTTGCGCCGCGCGTTCTTGACACCCTTGTCCATCCAGGAGCGCTGCATCTGGGCGCGGTCCTGGAGGGCGGACTTCTTGTCGGCGTACTCATCGAAGTCGTCACGGGCGTGCCGGCGGGCGGTCTCGCGCTCCTCCAGGTAGGCCTCGTAGCCGCCGCCGTAGAGGTTGATCTGGTTCTGGGCGAGGTCGAGTTCGAGAACCTTGGTGACGGTGCGGGTGAGGAACTCGCGGTCGTGGCTGACGACCACCGTGCCCGCGCGCAGGCCGGAGACGAAGCGTTCGAGTCGTTCCAGTCCGTCCAGGTCGAGGTCGTTGGTGGGCTCGTCCAGGAGGAAGACGTCGTAGCGGGAGAGGAGGAGGGAGGCGAGTCCGGCGCGGGCTGCCTGGCCGCCGGAGAGGCCGGTCATCAGCTGGTCCAGGTCGACGCCGAGGCCGAGGGAGTCGGCGACCTCCTCCGCCCGCTCGTCGAGGTCGGCGCCGCCCAGGTCGAGCCAGCGCTCCAGGCTCACCGAGTACGCGTCGTCGGCACCGGGGGCGCCGTCCACCAGCGCCTGGGTGGCCTCGTCCATCACCCGCTGGGCCTCCGCCACGCCCGTGCGCCGGGCGAGGAAGTCCCGTACGGTCTCGCCCTCCCGGCGCTCCGGCTCCTGCGGCAGGTGACCGACGGTCGCTGTCGGCGGGGAGAGCCGCAGCTCGCCCTCCTCCGGCGGGAGCAGGCCGGCGAGCAGCCGGAGCAGCGTGGACTTGCCCGCGCCATTGGCACCGACGAGCCCGATCACATCACCGGGGGCGACGACGAGGTCGAGCCCGGAGAAGAGAGAGCGGTCGCCGTGGCCGGCGGCGAGGTTCTTGACGACGAGGGTGGCGGTCACGAGGGGCGATCCTAACGACAGGGGGGCGGGTCCTCCTAGCGGCGTCGATGTGGGGGCCGCGGCCGCCCATCGAGCCGCGTCCGGAGCCGGGACTGCGGCGGCCTCCCGCTGCGAGGCGGTGCTGCCACACGATGCGGTCGGCTTCGGCCGCGGCCGTTGCCGTGGTGCGCGGCGGGGCGGGCTCCGGTGGCTTCGTGTCCTTCTTCTTCTCGCCCCCGCCGCCCCTACCCGTCCCCTCCCCGGGGCTCTGCCCCAGACCCCGTTCGCGCGGTTCCCCGCGCCCCTTTCAGCGGTGCGGGGAACCGCGCGAGAAGTCCCTCACCCCGCCATCGGCTCCACCAGCACCGTTCCCGAGGTGCGGGCCACGATGAACGACTCTCCCTTCACGGCCTTGGGGTCCAGGCCGATGCGGTGCTGGCCCGCCGGGAGGATCCCGTCGAAGAAGCGGTAGGTGTGAGGGCGGTACAGCCGGTCGAGGCGGTAGGCGGTGAGCTCCACCCGGCAGGTGGAGGTGATCTCGATGCCGGCCTGTCCTCCGGCGGCGACGAGACGGGTCAGGCGCCGCTGTTCCGCCGGGCTGCGGTCGAGGGCGTGTTCGATCTGGGCGACGAGGAGCGGAATGATGGGGGCGAGCCCGTCGACGTACGCGACCTGGACCCCCGCGCGGTCGAAGGCCAGCCGTACGGCACCGCGGTCCGCCTCGCCGACGGACCGGCCGAAGGCCACGACACCGTAGGCGCGCAGTTCCTCGGCGGACACGCCGGTGGCGTCGTGCGCTATGTCGGCGCCGATTCCGATGGCACGCAGGGCGGCGGCGAGTTTGGCGAGGACGGCGACACGGGCACCGATGAGGAGGACCCGGCGGCGGGCCGACGGCTCGGCGGCGGACTCGCGCAGCAGGGACTGCAGTGCGCTGCGGTAGTCGGCGCCGTGGAACCGGAAAGGACCGATGCCCGTGTAGCCGTTCAGCTTGAGGTCGGCCTCCTCCTCCGTCTGCCAGGCGAAGTCCCGCCACACGTAGTCCTCGCCGTCCCGCTCTATGACCGCGGTCACGGCTCCGCAGGCGAGGTCGGCGCATTCGGGGCAGCCGTAGATGACGTAGCGGCCGCGCGTCAGTGGTGCTTCGGCTTCGAGGAGCAGGCTGCGCACCTGGGCGGTGAAGATCGAGGGCGGAACGTCGGAGGCGAGTGGGGAGACGGCATCGAGGTCGGAGAGCTGGAACAGCAGCGGGCGTCCGTCGACGATGAAGTCCACGAAGTCCCGGTGCACTTGGTAGTCACCGTTGGCGAGGACGCCACCGGCTCGGATCGCCGGTGCCAGGCCGAAGGTCGCGTACTCGGCAGACATGGTGTGAGTATCCCCACAAAGTCAGACTTGTGAGCACAGCATGCCATATTCCGTTAACGTCCCCGCATGACCCATGAATCGAACAGTGATGTGATCGTGGTCGGTGGCGGGGTCGCCGGTCTCACGACGGCCGTCGTTCTGGCGGAGAGCGGCAGACGGGTTCGGATCTGGGCACGGGAGCCCGCGGAGCGGACGACGTCCGCCGTCGCGGGCGGACTGTGGTGGCCCTACCGGATCGAACCGGAGGAACTCGCCGGCGAGTGGGCGCTCGTCACCCTGGCCGTGTACGAGGAGTTGGCGGCCCGGTCCGACGAGACGGGCGTACGCATGGTCGAGGGCGTACACCGCGGGACCGCGCTGGACGCGCTCGGTGAGTGGGCCTCGCGGGTGGCCGGGCTGCGGACGGTGACCGCCGAGGAGTACCCGGGCGTCGGGCTGTGGGCGCGTCTGCCGCTGATCGACATGCCGGTCCATCTGCGGTGGCTGCGCGAGCGGTTCGTCGCGGCGGGCGGGACGGTGGAAGAGCGTACGGTCACGGACCTCGCGGCGGTCGACGCGCCCGTCGTCGTCAACTGCACGGGGCTCGGCGCGCGGGAACTGGTGCCGGATCCTTCCGTACGGCCGGTGCGGGGGCAGCTGGTCGTCGTGGAGAACCCCGGGGTCGACACCTGGCTCACGTCGGTGAATCACTTCGGGGCCGAGAGCACGTACTTCATGCCGCAGCCGGGTGGGTTGATCCTGGGCGGTACGGCGGAGGAGGACGCCTGGTCGTTGACGCCGGATCCGGTGATCGCGGAGAAGATCGTGAAGCGGTGTGCGGCGGTTCGGCCCGAGATCGAGGGGGCGCGGATCATCGAGCACCGGGTGGGGCTGCGGCCCACCCGCCCGGCAGTGCGTCTGGAGCGGGAACTCCTGCCGGGTGGGCGGGTGTTGGTGCACAACTACGGGCATGGTGGGGCCGGGGTCACGGTGGCGTGGGGATGCGCGGGGGAGGCAGCACAACTCGCTGCCGGATGACCATCAGGGGCGCGGGGTCGTGTCATCGTGCGGCTCCGCCGCGTGGGCGCGACCAGCCACGGACGGACTCGCGGCCGCCCACTCCCCGCAGCCCCAACGGCGACCCTCGCGACCGGCTACTCCGCGCGACGGCCGATCGGGTCTCCCTCGGTCTCCGTGCCCTGCCCCGGCCCGACCCTGATCTCGAACTCGCCGTCGTACCGCTTGTGGCCCTCGATGACGGCGAGTTCGACCGCCTCGGAGGCCATCTCCTCGCGGACGATCACGTGGTCCCGGCGCAGGTCGCGCATCAGGGCGACGCACATGCCGATCATCACGAGCACGAACGGCGCGGCGGCCAGGATCGTGAGGTTCTGCAGGCCCGTGAGGGCGTCGCCCTGACCGCTGCCGACGAGGAGCATGATCGCGGCGACGGCTCCGGTGACGACACCCCAGAAGACGACGACGAAGCGGCCGGGTTCGAGCGCGCCGCGCTGGGAGAGCGTGCCCATGACGATGGACGCGGCGTCGGCGCCGGAGACGAAGAAGATACCGACGAGGATCATCACCAGCAGGCTGGAGACGGTGGCGACGGGGAACTCGTGGAGGACGGCGAAGAGCTGGCCCTCCGGCGTGGCCTCCTCACCGATGCGGCCCTGCTCCTGCAGTTTCATCGCCGTACCGCCGAAGACCGCGAACCAGACGAGGCTGACCGAGCTGGGGACGAGTATGACGCCGCCGATGAACTGGCGGATGGTGCGGCCGCGGCTGATGCGGGCGATGAACATGCCGACGAAGGGCGTCCAGGAGATCCACCACGCCCAGTAGAAGACGGTCCAGCTGCCGAGCCAGTCGGCCACGCCCTCGCCGCCGGACGCCTCGGTGCGGCCCGCGAGCTGGGGCAGGTCACCGAGGTAGGCGAAGACCGAGGTGGGCAGGAGGTCGAGGACCAGGATGGTCGGGCCGGCGACGAAGACGAAGACCGCCAGCACCAGGGCCAGCACCATGTTGGTGTTGGACAGCCACTGGATGCCCTTCTCCACACCGGATACGGCGGAGGCGACGAAGGCCAGGGTCAGGACCGCGATGATGGCGACGAGCAGGCCGGTGCTGACCTTGTTCATCCAGCCCAGCTCCGTGAAACCGGAACCGATCTGGAGGGCGCCGAGGCCGAGGGAGGCCGCCGAGCCGAAGATCGTGGCGACGATCGCGAGGATGTCGATGACCCGGCCGCCGGTGCCGTTCGCGTGCTTCTCGCCGATCAGCGGGGTGAAGACGGCGCTGATGGTCTGACGGCGCTGCTTGCGGAACGTGCTGTAGGCGATGGCGAGGCCGACCACCGCGTAGATCGCCCAGGGGTGCAGCGTCCAGTGGAAGAGGGTGGTCGCCATCGCCGTTTCCATGCGCTCGCCGGAGCCCTCGGGGTTCGTGCCCGGCGGGGGCGAGGCGTAGTGGGCGAGCGGCTCGCTGACGCCGTAGAACATCAGGCCGATGCCCATGCCGGCGCTGAACATCATGGCGACCCAGGAGACCGTGCGGAACTCGGGCTTCTCGCCCTCGACCCCGAGGTGGATGCGGCCGTAGCGGCTGACCGCGAGCCACAGGGCGAAGACGACGAAGCAGGAGGCGGCCAGCATGAACGCCCAGCCACCATTGTGGATCAGGCCGGTCAGCAACTTGCCGGAGGCGGTTTCGAGCGAGTCCGTCCAGATGGCGCCCCAGAGCACGAAGCCCAGGGTGAGAGCCGCCGTCACGCCGAACACGACGCGGTCCGTCCGGGGCCGCCCGCCGCCGGGGAGACCCGCCTCCGAGCCTGGAAGCGCGCCTCCCCCGTGGTGGGTGGTGTGATGATCGTGCGTCACAGGTGGAACCTTTCGAGAGTGGCTGGAACTGACCCTCTCCTGCCCAGGAACCCCTACCACATGTGACCTCGGTCCTTTCTTGTTCAACAGGTGGTGTCGGGCTCTCCCGCCGTCAGGCGGTACGGCGCCCGCTCGTCGAGCAGCAGCGGGACGAGCGCGCGCAGTTGCTGGCGCGACGGTACGAGGACGCCGTCGCCGTCGCCGTTGCCGTTGCCGTCGTTCCGGGGCCGTACGCGGACGCCGTGCAGGGCCAGCTCGTCCCCGAACTCCTCGTACTGCTGTGCGGTGAGCCGGTAGCCGCAGGGTGGGTCCTGGATCACCTCGGCGGGTTCGGCCGGATCGTTGTCGGCGCCGCCGACGTAGACCGGGCCGGTGTCGCGGAGGCCGGCGAGACGGGCCGCACCGGTCGCCCGGTCGACCTGTCTGCCGCGTTCACCGGCGAAGCCGAACAGGCCTTTCAGGGCGGCGAGCTGGGAGTTCACCCGGCGCCGGTTGTTGACGGGCTCCTCGGTGCCGGCCGTCGGCGGTTCCACCCGGCTCTCGATCAGCAGTCCGACGGAGTGCTTGATTCCGGACATGTTCCGCAGGATGCGTTCCTGGCCGTCACCCGCGACCTGGCGGATCGGGTCGCCGGTGTCCGGGTCGGTCCAGATGCCGTACGTGCCGGTCGAGTATCCGGCGGCCCCCGCGGCCGGGCGTACGTGGTCCAGGGACAGGGTGCGGGCCTCGGTGTGGACGGCCGCGTCGGTGTTGAGGTTGCGGGGCCAGAGGTCGAAGAGATCCTTGTCGTAGTACCGGGGTGTGGCCCCGTACTCGTGCAGGTCGTAGACGACGTCGGGTTCGCGGTCGCGTATGGCGGCGGCGAGCGCCCGTGCCTCGGCCGTCCGGAGGGCGAGGTGGTCACGGTTGATGTCGACGCCGTCGCTGTTGCCCCGGGTGTCGGCGGCCCGGCCGTCGGGGTTGGCGGTGGGCACGACGAGGACGGTAGTGGATTTCAGCAGCCGCTCGGTCCGCCTGTCCCTGGCGTGGGCGAGGTCGCGGATCGTGGTGAGGCAGGCGTCGCGGCCCGAGGGCTCGTCGCCGTGCTGGCTGCAGATGAGCAGGACCGTGCGCGTGGTGGGGCGGGTGCCGATGCGGACGAGTTGAAGCGGGCGGTCCTGCCCGGTCGTGCCGATACGGGTGATCGACACGCGATCGCTTCCCCGGTCCACGGCGGCGAGGAACTCCTGCTCCTCGGACTGGCTGGTCCAGCGGGCGCCGCCCGACCGCTCGAATCCGGTGCGTGGCGGGGTGGTGTCCGTCGCGTACGCGGGCGTCGACAGCAGGGGCGCGGCGAGCGCCGTGGCGATCAGCGCCGCGACACGGGCCCTCATGCTCCATCGCCCGGCACGCGGGCGGCCCGGCTCGGGTCGCGTACGCCGTCGAGGACGGAGGCCGCGGGGGTGCCGGTGGCGCCCGTGGTCGCCTTCTTGAAGGCGGAACCACCGCCGACCAGCGGGACCTTGGCGGAGGTGCGCCCGAGGTCGATGGTCAGTGTGGGCGTGCCGGACGGCGGGTCGATGAGGTCCTGGTCCGTGCCCGCGATGATCAGCGCGAGCCGGTGGCCCGCCGGGACGACGTGGTCGCTCGCGTGCAGGTCGAGGGTGATCGTGTACGGGGTGCCGGGTGTGAGCGGGGCTCCGGTGCCGGACGAGTGGTTGCCGAGGTCGGCCCAGCCGCGGCTGAAGATCGTGTAGTCGACGTCGGCCGTCCTGGCCCGGGTCTGCCGGAAGCAGGAGCTGTCGCCGCTGGTGCTCGGGCCCCAGCAGGTGCGTTCGGTGAGGGTGGTGATGCCCTCGCCCGCTGCGGAGTAGTCGCGGATGGTGTCCGGGCCGAGGTCCACGAGGACCGCCGAGAGGTGGGCGGCGGAGGTGGTGGGCGTGGCGGTGACGGTCACCTTGGAGGAGCCGGACAGGCGCAGGTCCCCGGTGAGCGGCGGAGTGACGAAGCCCGCCTTGTCGGGGGTGGACCTGTCGACGTACGCCGCCCAGTCGGTCTCGTTCAGCGCCGGGTTGTCGGTGAAGGTCTCGGTGCCGGACCGCTTGCGAAGGCCGAGCGTGCCGACGCCCGGCTCACTTCCCCCGGCCGGACGGAGGGTCGTGGCCTTCGTGGTGCGCGGCGGCCAGACCTTGGACGTCTCCCACTGGTTCGGGTGGCGTTCGACGTCGGCCATGGGCTCGTCGTCGACGCCGTTGTCGTAGCCGAGGAGTTCGTGGTCGAACCAGCGGTGCAGGGTGTCGACCCACTCCGCGCGGCGGAAGTCGAACGGGTCGACGTGGCCGGCCTGGGAGAGCCAGATCTTGCGCTCGACGCCGTGCTTGGCGAGGGCGTCCCACCACTGGCCGAAGTGCTTGGGGCGGACGTTCAGGTCCTGGCCGCCGTGGATGACGAAGACGCTGGCGTCGATCTTCCGGACGTCCTTGACGTAGTCGCGCTCGGTCCAGAGCGGGGTCCGGTCGCCGGTGCGCGGGGCGCCGTCGACCAGTTCCTGTTGGACGGCCCCGCACTT
Source organism: Streptomyces sp. NBC_01314 (assembly GCF_041435215.1). Taxonomy (NCBI): domain Bacteria; kingdom Bacillati; phylum Actinomycetota; class Actinomycetes; order Kitasatosporales; family Streptomycetaceae; genus Streptomyces; species Streptomyces sp. NBC_01314. The sequence continues at coordinate 2,156,129 of NZ_CP108394.1, forward strand.
GGCGCGGGCATCCGGACTCTCCACGTAGTCGGAGAGCCACTCTGGGCCGGAGTCGTAGAGGGGGGCGCCCTTGGCGAAGTAGTAGTCGTACCAGGAGGAGATCGCGCCGATCGGGACGATGGTCTCCAGGCCCTCGACTCCCGTGGCGGCCACGCCGTTGGCGATCGTGCCGTCGTAGCTCTTGCCGATCATGCCGGTCCTGCCGTTGGTCCAGCGGGCCTTGGCCTTCGTGGTGCCCGTGCGGGTGGTGTACGCCCTGCCGCGGCCGTTGAGCCAGTCGACGACCGCCTTGGCGGACTGGATGTCGGAGCGGCCGCCGACGTCGACACAGCCGTCGGAGCGGTTGGTTCCGGCGAGGTCGACGGCGACGAAGGCGTAGCCGCGGGGCACGAAGTAGTTGTCGTAGAACAGCGGCATCTGGTCGACGTTCCCGTTCGCGTCGTACGTCTTGCGCTGACTCTCGTTGCCGCGTCCACAGCAGGAGTAGTACGGGCTGGCGTCCATGATCACGGGGATCTTGCGGCCCCGTCGGTCGGGTTCACTCGGACGGACGATGTCGACGGCGACACGGTCCGTCTTCCCGTCGCGGTCGCCGTCTAGCCCGGTGTCCACCCAGACGGCCTCGCGGACGGCGTTGTCGTACGAGTAGACCGGTTCACTCTTCCGGGGGGCCGGGGTGCCGGCGACCGCTGGGGTGAGGAACGTGGCCGTGAGAGCGGCGGCCGTGGCCGCCGTCGCGAGCGATCTCCAGGTCGTGAAGCGCATGCGTCGCGCAGGTATCGGCATGCGCGGACGGTACTGCGGTCAACTCTCGCGCAAAAGAGGCCCTTTTGGGGCTCGCGGGACTTCGGCCACGGTGTGGCCGGAAAGGAGTGTGGAACTGGGTCACTCATGTCGGCCGAATGCCGATCGTGTGACAGGGGCGGCCGTGGACACGGCCGGGCCCACAGGGACTGAATAGGCTCCGAACAGATTCGCGTGGACGTGTCCCCCACCGACGCGGAAGCGCTCCCCCCACGACTTGGAGTGATTCGTGCACCGCAGACTCATCGTCCCGGGTGCGTTCGTGGCCTCCCTGCTGCTGGCGCTCCCGGCCTCGGCGGCCGACTACACGCCCGGTGCGGCGGGGATCGGCGATCCCTACTACCCGGCCTACGGCAACGGCGGATACGACGTCTCCCACTACGACCTCCGGCTCAAGTACCAGCCGACGACGGACAGGCTGGAGGGCACGGCGACCCTGCTCGCCAGGACCACCGAGGACCTGTCCCGCTTCAATCTGGACTTCTTGCTCGATGTGAGCGAGGTCCGGGTCAACGGCGCCAGGGCGGCCTTCGCCTCGTCGGGCGAGCACGAGTTGGAGATCACGCCGCGGAACCCGCTGCCCAAGGGCGCGGAGATCGCCGTCGTGGTGCGCTATACGGGCGTCCCGTCGTCGAAGGAGGCGTACGGCTTCACCAGCTGGCTCCGCACCCCCGACGGCGGTGTCGCGGCGGGCGAACCCGAGGCGGCCTGGTGGTGGTTCCCCAGCAACGACCATCCGCTCGACAAGGCGACGTACGACGTGTCCGCGCTCGTGCCGGACGGCTCGCAGGCGATCTCCAACGGCACGCTGCAGTCGACGAGTTCCCGCGCCGGCTGGACCCGCTACAACTGGCGGTCCAACAAGCCGCAGGCCACCTATCTCGCGACCCTCGCGGTCGGGAGGTTCGACGTCACGACCGGGCGGACCGAGAACGGCATCCCGATCATCAACGCCTACAGCAAGGACATCGGCGACAGCTACGGGGCGGCCCGCGCGAGCGTCGAACGCACGGGCGAGGTCGCCGACTGGCTGACGGAGTACTTCGGGCCGTATCCGTACAACGCGCTCGGCGGATACGTGCCCAACACCCCCCAGGTGGGGTACGCGCTGGAGACGCAGACCCGGCCGTACTACAGCCCGCGGCAGTTCGCGAACGGGTCGAACGTGTCCGTCGTCGTCCATGAGCTGGCCCACCAGTGGTACGGGGACCTCGTCTCCGTCGCCGGATGGAAGGACATCTGGATCAACGAGGGCTTCGCACGGTACGCGCAGTGGCTGTGGTCCGAACACGAGAACGAAGGGACGGCGCAGGAGATCGCGGACCATGTGTACGCGTCGCATCCGGCCGACGACCCCTTCTGGACGGTCGAGCCGGGTGACCCCGGGCCGGAGAACCAGTTCCATCTCGCCGTGTACGACCGGGGGGCGTTGGCACTGCAGGCGCTGCGCAACGAGATCGGGGACGAGGCGTTCTTCGAGATCCTGAAGGGGTGGCCGGGGAGGTACGCGTACGGGAACGCGACGGTCGGCGACTTCGTCGCGTATGCCGAGGAGGTGTCCGGGGAGTCGTTGGGTGCTTTGTTCGATACGTGGCTGTACCAGCCGGTGAAACCGAGTGCCGCCGCGGCCGAGCGGGTGGAATTGGCATCGAACGGCGTTGCTTCCAAGGCGCCGAGGTCCTGGAAGAAGATCGTGGCGACGAACTCCGTTCATGAGCATGCGCGTGGGCACTGAGAGCTCGGGGGAGTGAGTCGGCTCTCGGCTGCTGGTTCGTCGTGGCTCGGCGCGCGGTTCCCCGCGCCCTTGAAAGGCCGTAGACCTTTCAAGGGCGCGGGTGGACCTTCGCCTCGATCGGTTCGCCGATGATTCTGCCGGCCAGGTTCGAGGCCAACTCCGAGACATGGAGGCGGAGTTCGGCCTCGGCTGCGGCGCGGGCAGCATGGAGATGGGCGTGGCCCTCGGTGAGGAGGGTGGTGTACTCGCGGCTGCCGTCGGCGCGGGCCTCCGTGATCAGAGCGGCACCCTCCTCGTAGGCACGCTGGCGGATGCGGGCGGCGTCGTGACGGGCGTCTGCCAGGGCCGCCGCCACCTCGGCCCTCTTGATCCGGGCCTCCTCCCGCAGAGCTTCGGCCCGCGCCTCGGTTCCCTTGGTCGCCGCCTCCCGTTCGTCCAGGACGCGCTGGATCCGGGGCACGAGCCGGACGAAGAAGAGGAACACCAGGGCGAACAGCACCGCCGCGACGACAAGTTCCGCGACCACGGGGTTCAACGGGCCGATGTCCATCGGGAGAAGCTCCATGTCGGTGCCTTACCCGCGCGAACCCCGGAGTACCGCACCTCGGCCCGGGATCAGCCCCCGTGGTCGTACACCGTCACCGATATCCCGCGCCCCACCAGACGGCCGGCTATCAGGGGCTCCACCCGGGACCACTTGCCGCCCGCGAGCCCGCAGCCGATGCGGGGCATGTGGACCGAGGCGTCCAGCCCCAGGGCCTTGTCCGCGAGCAGGCCGAGGGCCGTGTCGATGGCCTCGTAGCGGACGGGTACTCCCTTGCTGCCGGTGCGCGTGCCGTGCTGGCCTATCAGGTTGGCGACCCAGGTGTAGGGGCCGACCTGGACGAACCGGGCGGCGCCGAGTCCGAAGTCGTTGTGCGCGCGGTCGCGGTGCCAGGCGCGGTAGGCGGCCTCCGGCTCGGGCCAGCGGCGGGACAGGGCGAGGACGAAGCCCTTGCCCCAGCCGCCCATGTCGTTGCAGACATGGGCGATGACCTTGACGCCCTTGCCCAGCGGCACGGTGGCGTCCCCCCGGACGTAGGTGATCCCCGACATGACGCCACCGTACGGGGCCGCACTGACAACCGCCGTCGCCCGAGGTTTCACAGCACTGGTGAGACAGCGATACTGCTCTGTATGACCACCGACACCGGAGAGAACACCGGCACCGGCTCCGGGGAGGGCGCCGGAGAGATCGTTCTCACCGTCGACGAGCTGGCCGCGCGGTCGGGGGTCACGGTGCGTACGGTCCGCTTCTACGGCACCCGGGGGCTGCTGCCGCCGCCGGCGATCGGTCCCCGCCGGGTCGGTCACTACGGGCGGGATCACCTGGAGCGGCTCGCGCTGATCGAGGAACTGCGGCGGCAGGGCATGACCCTCGCCGCCATCGAACGGTATCTGCGACAGCTGCCGCCGGGCCTCACCCCGCGCGACCTCGCGCTGCAGCGTGCGGTGGTGGCGTCCTGGGCGCCGGACGCGGTGGAGACGGTCACGCGGGAGGAGTTCGACCGGCTGGCGGGGCGGCCCCTCGGCGAGGCGGAGGTGGAACGGCTCGTCGCCATGGGCGTCATCGAGCGGGACGGCGAAGGTCTTCGGGTGGATCCCGGGCTGCTGCGGCTCGGGGTGGAACTGCTCGACGTACCCCTGTCCGAGGAGTCGATCCTCGCCGCGCGGAACGTGCTGATCGAGCACTCGCGCGCGGCGGCCCAGGAGCTGTCACGGCTCTTCCGCGACGCGGTGGCGCAACGCGATCCGCAGGCCGTGAAGTCCTTGTCGGCCCATATGCAACCACTGGTCGTACAGGCGCTGTTGACGACCTTTCAGCGGTCGTTGACGGCGGAGCTGAGGGAGTGGCCGGCGGAGTCCTGAGCGGTGCGACGCGTGGGCCTTCGGCGTACGTCTTCTTCGCCCCCGCCGCCCCTACCCGTCCCATCCTCAAGGGGCAGCGCCCCTTGAGGATGGGACGGGTAGGGGCGGCGGGGGCGAGCGAAGCCCTCGACTCGCCGGGGGCTTCACGCGTCGCTGAACCGCTCCCCCTTCTCCGCCTTCTCCACCAGCAGGGCCGGCGGGGTGAAGCGCTCGCCGTAGCGGTCGGACAGCTCCCGCGCTCGGGCGACGAAGCCCGGGAGGCCACCCTCGTAGCCGTTGATGTACTGGAGGACCCCACCGGTCCAGCCGGGGAAGCCGATGCCGAAGATGGAGCCGATGTTGGCGTCGGCGACGGAGGTGAGGACGCCTTCCTCCAGCAGGCGCACGGTGTCCAGGGCCTCGGAGAAGAGCATGCGTTCCTGCATGTCCTCGAAGGGGATCCGGTACCCCGGCTTGGTGAAGTGTTCGCGCAGGCCGGGCCAGAGCTTGGCGCGGCGGCCGTCGGGGCCGTAGTGGTAGAAGCCGGCGCCGCCGCTGCGGCCCGGGCGGGCGAACTCGTCGACCATGCGGTCGATGACGGCCTCCGCGGGGTGGACGGTCCAGGTGCCGCCCGCCTCCTCCACGGCCCGTCGGGACTCGGCGCGGATCTTGCGGGGCAGGGTGAGGGTCAGCTCGTCCATGAGGGAGAGGACCTTGGCGGGGTAGCCCGCCTGGGCCGCCGCCTGCTCGATCGACGCGGGCTCGATGCCCTCCCCCACCATCGCGACACCCTCGTTGATGAAGTGGCCGATGACCCGGGAGGTGAAGAAGCCGCGTGAGTCGTTGACGACGATCGGGGTCTTCTTGATCTGGCGGACGAGGTCGAAGGCGCGGGCCAGGGCCTCGTCCCCGGTCTGCTCGCCCTTGATGATCTCGACGAGCGGCATCTTGTCGACGGGCGAGAAGAAGTGCAGGCCGACGAAGTCGGACCGGCGGACGACGCCCCCGGCCAGTTCGGTGATGGGGAGGGTCGAGGTGTTGGAGCAGAGGAGCGCGTCCGGTGCCACGACCCCCTCGATCTCCTGGAAGACCTTGTGCTTCAGCTCGGCGTTCTCGAACACGGCCTCGATGACGGCGTCGCAGCCCGCGAGGTCGGCCGGATCGGCGGTGGGGGTGATGCGGGCGAGGAGCGCGTCGGCCTTCTCCTGCGTGGTGCGGCCCTTGGCGACCGCCTTGGCGCAGAGCTTCTCCGAGTAGGTCCTGCCCTTCGCGGCGGCTTCGGGCGTCACGTCCTTCAGGACGACGTCGATGCCCGCGCGGGCGCACGAGTACGCGATGCCCGCACCCATCATCCCGGCGCCGAGGACGGCAACCCTGCGGACCTGGCGGGGCTCGACGCCCTGGGGGCGGTTCGCTCCGGAGTTGACGGCCTGGAGGTCGAAGAAGAAGGCCTGGATCATGTTCTTGGACGTCTGGCCCGCCGCCAGCTCCACGAAGTAACGCGCCTCGATGACCTGGGCGGTCTCGAAGTCGACCTGGGCGCCCTCGACGGCTGCGGCGAGGATGTTGCGCGGGGCCGGGTAGGGCGCGCCGTTCGTCTGCTTGCGCAGGGTGGCGGGGAAGGCGGGCAGGTTCGCCGCGAACTTCGGGTTGGCGGGGGTGCCGCCGGGGATGCGGTAGCCGGGCTTGTCCCAGGGCTGCCGCGACTCGGGGTTGGCGTCGATGAAGGCGCGGGCCTTGTCCATCAACTCGTCCTGTGTGGCGGCCACTTCGTGGACGAGGCCGTTCTGCAGGGCGCGCTGCGGGGTGTACTGGGTGCCCTGCAGCAGCACCTTCAGCAGGGCGTCGGCGATGCCCAGCAGCCGTACGGTGCGGGCGATGCCACCGCCTCCTGGCAGCAGGCCGAGGGTGACCTCGGGGCAGCCGATCTTCGAGCCGGGGGCGTCGAGGGCGATGCGGTGGTGGCAGGCGAGGGCCAGCTCGTAGCCGCCGCCCAGGGCCGCGCCGTTGATCGCCGCGACGACCGGTTTGCCCAGGGTCTCGATGCGGCGCAGGTTGCGCTTGATCTCCAGGCCGCCGTCGAACAGCTGCTGCGCGGTCTCGGGGGTGACCTTGATGAGGTCGCGGAGGTCGCCGCCGGCGAAGAAGGTCTTCTTGGCGGAGGTGATGATGACACCGCGAACGGTGTCCTTCTCGGCCTCCAGGCGGTCGGTGATCACCGCGAGGGAGTCGCGGAACGCCTGGTTCATGGTGTTCGCGGACTGGTTCGGGTCGTCGATGACGAGGGTGACGAGGCCCGTGCGGTCCTGTTCCCAGCGGATGGTGGTGCTCTGTGTCATGACAGGGTCTCCGTAGAAGTCTTTCCGCAGAAGTCTTGTGATCCGCCGGTCGTTCAGACGCGTTCGACGATGGTCGCGATGCCCATGCCGCCGCCCACGCAGAGCGTGGCCAGCCCGTACCGCTTGTCCTGCCGCTCCAGTTCGTCGATGAGGGTGCCGAGGATCATCGCGCCGGTCGCGCCGAGGGGGTGGCCGAGCGCGATCGAGCCACCGTTGACGTTGACCTTGTCGAGCGAGAGGCCCATGTCCCTGACGAAGCGGAGCACCACGGCGGCGAATGCCTCGTTGATCTCGACGAGGTCGATGTCGTCGATGGTCAGCCCGGCCTTGGCGAGGGCCTTGCGGGTCGCGGGCGCGGGGCCGGTGAGCATGATGGTGGGCTCGGAGCCGGAGACCGCGGCGGAGACGATCCGGGCGCGCGGGCGCAGGCCGTAGCGCTCGCCGATCTCCTTGGTGCCGATGGCGACGAGCGACGCGCCGTCCACGATGCCGGAGGAGTTGCCCGCGTGGTGGACGTGGTCGATCTCCTCGACCCAGTGGTACTTCTGCAGCGCCACCGCGTCGAAGCCGCCCAGCTCGCCGATGTCCGCGAACGACGGCTTCAGTTTCGCGAGCGAGTCGGCGGTCGTGCCGGGCCGCATGTACTCGTCGTGGTCGAGGACCACGAGGCCGGCGCGGTCGGTGACGGGGACGACGGACCCGTCGAAGCGGCCGTCCTTCCAGGCGGCCGCCGCCCGCTCCTGGGACAGCGCCGCGTACTCGTCCACGTCACGCCGGGAGAACCCCTCGACGGTGGCGATGAGGTCGGCGCCGATGCCCTGCGGCACGAAGTTGACGGCCAGGTTGGTCATCGGGTCGTTGAACCAGGCCCCGCCGTCCGAGCCCATCGGCACCCGGGACATCGACTCGACGCCGCCCGCGAGCACCAGGTCCTCCCAGCCCGACCGGACCTTGGCGGCGGCCAGGTTGACGGCCTCCAGACCCGAGGCGCAGAAGCGGTTCTCCTGTACGCCGGCGACCGTGTCCGGCAGTCCGGCGGCGATCGCGGCGGTCCGGGCGATGTCGGAGCCCTGGTCGCCCACCGGGCCCACCACGCCGAGCACGATGTCGTCGACGGCGGCCGGGTCGAGACCGGGGAAACGGCGCCGGACCTCGTGGATCAGCCCGACGACCAGGTCGATGGGCTTGGTGCCGTGCAGGGAGCCGTTCGCCTTGCCACGGCCGCGCGGGGTGCGGATCGCGTCGTACACATACGCTTCGGTGCTCACGAGTCTGGCCTTTCCAGTTGCGGAGGGTACGGCCCGGGGGCCGGTGTCAGTCGGTGTCCTTCGCGGAGGCGTCCGGCAGGGAGTCGCCCGTCGAGGAGCCGTCCTCGGGAAACGCGTCGTGGACGGGGGCGTCCTTCAGGAGGCCCGCTATGCCCCAGTCATGGGCCACGTCCGCCGTGGCGGCGCCCGGCTGGGCGGGTCCGCCGCGGACCGAGGTGGGGGTGGCGGAGAAGCGGGGCGCGGGGGCGGGCTGGGTGATGCCGCCGAAGTCGGTGAAGGTGCCCCGGGCCGCGAGATGAGCGTGGTGCGGGGCCTCGCGCAGCGACAGGACGGGGGCCACACAGGCGTCGGAGCCCTCGAAGACGGCCGTCCACTCGTCCCTCGTACGGGTCCTGAAGCGGGCCGCGACCGTCTCGCGCAGCTCGCCCCAGGCGGCCGTGTCCTTACGGTCGGGGGCCCGGTCAGCGATGCCGAGGAGGTCGACGAACTCGTCGTAGAACTGCCGCTCCAGGGCGCCGACGGCGACGTACCGGCCGTCGGCCGTCTCGTACGTGCCGTAGAAGGGGCAGCCGCCGTCGAGGAGGTTGGCGGCGCGGCGGTCCTGCCAGCCGCCGGCGGCGAGCATGCCGTGGATCATCGCGGAGAGGTGCGAGGTGCCGTCGACGATGGCCGCGTCCACGATCTGGCCGGCGCCGGTGGCGCGGGCGTGGTGGAGGGCGGCGAGGACGCCGACGACGAGGTAGAGGGAGCCGCCCGCGTAGTCGCCCAGGAGGTTGGCGGGGGCGGTCGGCGGGGTGTCCGGGGTGCCGATCATGCCGAGTGTGCCGGTCAGGGCGATGTACGCGATGTCGTGGCCGGCGCGCTGGGCGAGCGGGCCCTGCTGGCCCCAGCCGGTCATCCGGCCGTAGACGAGCCGCGGGTTGCGCGCGTGGCAGGTGTCGGGGCCGACGCCGAGCCGTTCGGCGACGCCGGGCCGGTAGCCCTCGATCAGGATGTCGGCGCGTTCGGCCAGGTCGAGGACGATGTCGGGGCCGTCCGGGGACTTCAGGTCGACGATCACCGAGCGCTTGTGGCGGTTGGTGACGTCGTACTGGGGGTTCACGGCGAGGCCCGAGCCGCCCGGCCGGTCGACGCGGACGACGTCGGCGCCGAGGTCGGCGAGGAGCATGGCGGCGAACGGTCCCGGGCCGATGCCCGCGAGTTCCACCACGCGCACACCGGCGAGCGGGCCGTGCCCGGGCGTCTTCGCCACTGCCATGGAGCCCCCATGCTCTGTGACACACATGATGTAACACCAGTGATGCTAAGAACGTGTTCCACTCCGCACAAGCCCCGAATGAGCAAACGCTTAGCCATTGTGCCCGGAGTCTCGCCACGTGTCAGCCCGCCCCCACCGGGCTCCCGGCGCCGGACTCAGCGGGCTTCCAGCTCCGCTATCAGCTTCTTCGGGGCGATCACGCGGTAACTCTCCTCGACCCAGTCGCACAGCAGCTCCGCGCCCGGGGCGCCCTTCTCCTCCAGCGGGACGCGCACCCACCCGGCCTTGCCCAGGCCGTACCCCGCGGGCTCCGCGCCGGGGCAGGTCAGGGCGTGGGTATGGGTCTCCTCGTCCCTGAGCTTGACGGTGATGCCCAGCGGATAGCTGCCGTCATCCGTACCGAGGAACACGAACACCTTCTTGTTGATCTTCGCGACACTCCCGCCCCACGGGAAATCCTCGGCCGCACCAGGCATCCCCAGGGCGAACTCGCGCACCTTCTCCCACTTTTTCAGGGCGTTCCTGGCTACGGTCACGGCCACCTCCGGATCCCGCGCGCTCGGCTGCTCTTCACTCACGCTAGCCTCAGCCACCGACAACGGCGCGTGGGCGAGTGCTGAGGGGTTCAATGAGCGGGCAGAGCAGGGCGGATCGGGCGTACGACATCGTGCTCTACGGGGCCACGGGGTTCGTCGGGGAACTCACCGCGGAGTATCTCGCCGCGAACGCGCCCGAGGGGCTGCGCTGGGCGATCGCCGGGCGCAACGCGGAGAAGCTCGCGGCGCTGCGCGAGCGGCTGCCCGGCGGCGCGGAGGTCGGCGTGCTCCAGGCGGACGGGTCCGATCCGGGGGCGGTGCGCGAACTCGCCCGGCAGGCACGGGTGGTGGCCACGACCGTCGGCCCGTACATCACGCACGGCGAGGAACTGGTGGCCGCCTGCGCCGACGAGGGCACCGATTACCTCGACCTCACCGGTGAACCCGAGTTCGTCGACCTGACGTTCGTCAGACACGACGCACGCGCGCGCGAGACCGGCGCCCGCATCGTGCACGCGGCCGGCTTCGACTCGATACCGCACGACCTGGGCGCGTACTTCACCGTGCAGCAGCTCCCGAAGGACGTGCCGATCACCGTGGACGGCTTCGTGCGCGCCGAAGGGATGTTCTCCGGCGGGACGTTCAACTCGGCGCTCACCGGTTTCTCGCGCACCCGGCAGACGATGGCCGCCGCGCAGGACCGCAAGCGGCACGAGCCGCGTGTGGTGGGGCGGCGAGCGTACGCGCCGGTGAGCGCGCCCCGGTTCGCCAAGGAGGTCGGGGCGTGGGCGCTTCCGCTGCCGACCATCGACGCGCAGGTGGTGCAGCGCTCGGCGCGCGCCCTGCGGCGCTACGGTCCGGACTTCCGCTACCGCCACTACGCGGCCGTGAAGACCCTGCCGTTCGCGGTGGGCGGCGTCGCGTTCGTCGGCGCTGTCGTCGCCGCGGCCCAGGTGCCGCCGGTGCGGCGCTGGTTGGGCGACCGGCTCAAGCCGGGTGAGGGGCCGAGCGCGGAGAAGCGGGCGAAGAGCTGGTTCTCGGTGCGGTTCGTGGGCGAGGGCGGCGGTCGCCGGGTCTTCACGGAGGTCTCGGGCGGCGACCCCGGCTACGGCGAGACGGCGAAGATGTTCGCCGAGTCCGCGCTGTGCCTGGCCCTCGACGACCTCCCGGTCACGGCGGGGCAGGTCACGACGGCGGTCGCGATGGGCGACGCGCTGATCGAGCGGCTGCGCGCGGCGGGGATCACGTTCCGGGTGGCGGCGTCCCAGTAGCGGACGGGTCCGCACGCTGACGGGGTGGGCCCTACTGGGCCCACCCCGTCAGCGTGTAGACCATCCCGGCGATCCAGGCCAGTCCGGTGATCACGGCGAGCAGCAGTCCGGTCGTCACGGCACGCTCGACGGACTGGGTGGGGCTGGCGGCGGGCTTCGCGGCTCGGTGCGTCGTCATACGGCACAGCCTGCCGATCAGGACGACACCCCGGCATCCGTACGCGTACTCAGTTCGTACTCAGGTACCCGGCCCGCGCGTACGTCCGAGAGCTGCCCCGGCGGCGGCCCCTCACGGCCGGTTCCGGGGGTTCAGCCGGTCGTGTCCCGCAGGACCCGGCGGCAGAGGGAGTCGGCGCGGCGGGTGGTCTCCGGGAGGCGGTAGGCCGGGGTGAGGGCGAGGGTGTGGGCGCAGGCGTTGTCGAGGCTCACCCGGTGACCGACGGAGACGAAGACCGGCTTGACGCCGTCGCGGGTGCGCAGGGCACGGCCCACCTCCTCGGTGCCCGCGAGCAGCGGGGCGGCGCTGCCGCGCGGGGTGCCGGGTTCGTCGTGGGTGAAGGTGAAGGGGTTCTTGGCGACGCCGATCGTGGGCAGTCCGGTGAGGACGCCGAGGTGGGCGGCGAGGCCGAAGCGGCGCGGGTGGGCGAGGCCGTAGCCGTCGCAGACGACAAGGCCGGGGTCGCACGGCAGCGCGTCGAGCGCGGCCAGCACGGTCGGGACCTCACGGAACGCGAGCAGTCCGGGGACGTACGGGAAGGAGACCTGCCCGATCGCCGTGGCCTGCGCGACCACGTCGAGCGTCGCCGCGTCCAGCACCACGGCCGCCGCCGCGACGACGTCCCGCTCGTCGTCGTAGGCCACGTCGACTCCGGTGACATGCCCGGCGCCGGGCGGCGGCCCGGTCTCGTCGAGGACCACCCTGCCCCGCAACTCGTCCTGCACGGCGAGGGCTTGCTCTTCGGTGGCGGGCCAGCCCGCGGGGATGCGTACGGTCGTCATGGTGCTGACGAGCGTACGCATCCCGGCGCGGGGGCGCGGGGATGGGGCTACTTGTTGCCGAGGGCGCGCTTGAGCCGGCTCTTGTTCATGTCCGAACGGCCTTGCACACCACGCTTCTTGGCCTCTTCGTAGAGCTGGTCGTACGTGGGCCCCTCGGATCCCTTGTGCGAGCGCTGACCGCCGCGCCTGCTCGACGACATGTCCTGCGTGGAGGTGCGGCTCGCGGTCTTCGACTCGCCGGACCGGGCGCGTTCCTTGTTGACCGTCCGGGCGGCGATCTCCTTGGCGCGCGACTCGCTCTCGCCCCGGTCCTCGGCGCTCTCCTTGATGTGCTCGTACTGGCGTTCCCTCTTGGGGCTCGAACCGCGTGGCATGGCCGATCACTCCCTTCGTGATTCGAACACGCCACAAGTACCCATCCCTGCTGGAAGAACCCCCTGCCGGTCAGTTCTCCAGCCGGGCCACCCGTCCCTTCTCCCCCGCCGCCCAGCAGCCCCGGTCCGGCGTGCAGTCGACGGTGTCGTACGAGCCGGTGTCGACCGTGCGCCAGGTGCGGCCGCCGTCGGTGGTGACGTCGGTGCCGGTGGGGCCGACCGCGAGGGCGGTCGTGCGGCTGGACGGGAGCCAGGCGACCCCGGAGCGGTAGGCGGGCGGCGGCTGCGCGGCGGGCTTCCAGGTGCGGCCGGTGTCGCCGGTGGTGGCCGCGGCCCGCGGGGACGGCTGGTCGGCCCGGTAGTCGCCGCCGACGGCGATGCCGTGCGCCCGGTCGCGGAAGGCGAGCGCGAAGACACCTCGGGCCGGGTCGCCGGCCGGGACGGTGGTCTCGGCGACCGTCCAGGTCAGCCCGCGGTCGGCCGAGTGCAGCACCCGCGCGCGTGCGGCCCCTCCGGTCGCCAGCCACACATCGCGCGGACCGGAGCCGACCAGGCACTGACCGCTCGCCGCGAAGCCCGCCTCGCCCTCCAGCGCCGGGGGCATGCCCTCGTTCGGCAGGACCGCCCAGGAACGGCCGCCGTCCTTGGTGGAGAGGATGCGGAACTTCCCGTCCACCGGGTCGCTCATGGCGAGTCCGTGGCGGGCGTCGAAGAAGGTGAGGCAGTCGTAGAAGGCGCGCGGATCGGTGTTCCGGAACGACTCCTTCCACGTCGCACCGCCGTCGTCCGTGCGGTACACGCGGGAGGCCTCTCCCTCGCCGATGGCCAGCACGACCGCCCTGCGTGCGTCGAATGCCTCGATGTCCCGGAACTGCAGTTCCTGTGCGCCGGGCGGTGACACGTTGCGCCAGGTCCTGCCCCCGTCGCCGGTACGCAGCACGGTCCCCGCGGAACCCGCCAGCCACGCGCTGTTCCGGCTGACGGCGGCGAGACCGCGAAAGCGCACGTCAGTGCCGGTTTCCTTCAGTTCCCAGTGTGGTGGCCGACCTTCCCCCTGTGCCTGTGCGGGCACCGCCAGGGCCGCGGCGAGTGCCGCCGCCGCCAGGCCCGTCGCCATCGTCCGACTCGTCCGACTCATCCGTCTCGACTGCCCCAAGCCCCTCATGGCGGGCGAAGCTAGTGCACCGATCGGGTGCCGTCCAGATGCCCTCGGCCGGGAACCGCGGGGCGGCGTCCGGTGTCCTCTCCCATATCCCGGAACGCGGGATGAGAAATCGATCACCTCAGTGATTGGGCTCGGTGACAGAGGTCACTCGACCCTCATGTGCACGGATCGGCCCGATCCGGCGTCTTCTGATATGCCCGGCCTCAGTCATCCGAGTCCGTCCACCCGTCACACCGGAGTCCGTCCACCCGTCACAAGGGAGCAAGGCGTTGTCCACCGTCATCGAGCAGCCCGTAGAGGCCCGTCTCGTCGCCGCCGCGCCGCGGATGCCGAGCATTCCCGCAACGCTCCACTACGACCGCAGCGACCCCTTCGCCGTCCGTATGACCTTCCCCGCCCCGGCCACGCTGGAGGGCGTCGAGGTCTGCTGGACCTTCGCCCGCGAGCTCCTCGTGACCGGGATGGAGGAGTCTGTCGGCTACGGGGACGTACGCGTCCGCCCGTACGGCTACGAGCGACTGGTCCTGGAGTTCCACGCCCCCGAGGGCACCGCCGTGGTGCACGTCCACGCCGGCGAGGTACGGCGCTTCCTGGACAGCACGATCGACCTGGTGCCGCTCGGCCTGGAGCACCACCAGGTCGACCTCGACCACGACCTGGCGCAACTGATGCGCGACGCCTGCTGAGGACGCGTCCCAGACGCCGCCCCGCTCCGCCGGGGGGCGGCCGGTCCGGACGTCGGTCGCCGCGGGCCCCTCCGTCCGGGCGTCACGTTAATCCGTTGACAGCCTTCCGGCCCCTTCGTACGTTGGTCCACGGTCCTGTTGTCGTTGATCGGAGAAGGACGTTGCTCGTCTGAGGTCCTGAGACACCGCGTCACACACCCTGCCGATTCCCGGCGTTCCTGTGTGCGTTGCGTGCGACCTCGGCGTACGAGCCGTTCTGTCGGCAGCGGGCTTTTCTCTCGCCCCCGTCGTGTGTCGCCCTCGCGGTGTTTCGAACGCGTCGCCCCTGGCCGCTTCCCGCACTCGCGAGGTCCCTCATGTCTACTCCCCTTTCTCTCACCTGTACGTCCCTGTCCTTCGCCTGGCCCGACGGCACCCCCGTCCTCGACGATCTGCAGATCGCGTTCGGACCCGGCCGCACCGGGCTGGTCGGTGTCAACGGGTCAGGGAAATCAACCCTGTTGAAGCTGATCGCCGGTGAACTCACCCCGTCCGACGGCACCGTCCGCGTGGCCGGCGAGGTCGGCTACCTCCCGCAGAACGTCACGCTCGACACCGGCCTGAAGGTCGACGAGGCGCTCGGAATCGCCGCCGCCCGTGCCGCGCTGCACGCCATCGAGGCGGGTGACGTGTCCGAGGAGCACTTCGCGGCGGTCGGCGACGACTGGGACGTGGAGGAGCGCGCCCTGGCGACGCTCGGCCAACTCGGCCTGGGCCACGTCGACCTGGACCGCACGATCGGCGAGGTGTCGGGCGGCGAGTCGGTGCTGCTGCGCCTGGCCGCGCTGCTGCTGCGCCGACCCGACGTGCTGCTGCTCGACGAGCCGACGAACAATCTCGACCTGTACGCGCGGCGTCGGCTGTACGACGCCGTCGAGTCGTGGTCCGGGGTCATGGTCGTGGTCAGCCACGACCGTGAACTCCTGGACCTGGTCGACCAGATCGCGGATCTCCACGCGGGTGAGGTCACCTGGTACGGCGGCAACTTCTCCGCGTACGAGGAGGCGCTCGCCGGCGAACAGGAGGCCGCCGAGCGGATGGTGCGGGTCGCCGAGTCCGATCTGAAGAAGCAGAAGCGTGAACTCGTGGACGCCCAGGTCAAGTTGGCCCGGCGTAAGCGGTTCGGGCAGAAGATGCAGGATCAGAAGCGGGTACCGAAGATCGTCGCGGGCCTGCGCAAGCGCGCGGCCCAGGAGTCCGCGGGAAAGCACCGCATCCTGCACGAGGAACGGCTCGCCGGGGCCAAGGAGCGGCTCGACGAGGCGGTGGAGGCCGTACGGGACGAGGACGAGATCCGCGTCGAGCTGCCGTACACGGCCGTGCCGCCGGGCCGTACCGTCCTGACCCTGCTGGACCTGGAGCTGAGGTACGGCTCCCGGGTGCGCGGCGGACTCGACCTGCGCGGCCCGGAGCGGATCGCGCTGATCGGCCGCAACGGCTCGGGCAAGACCACGCTGCTGCGGACGATCGCGGGCGAGCTGGAGCCGGTGAGCGGCGAGACGAAGGCACATGTCCCGCTGCGGTTCCTGCCACAGCGGCTCGATGTCCTCGACGACGAGCTGACCGTCGCCGAGAACGTGGCCCGGTTCGCGCCGGACGCCACCAACAACCGGGTCCGGGCCCGTCTGGCCCGCTTCCTGTTCCGGGGCGCCCGTGCCGACCAGCCGGCGGCGACGCTGTCCGGCGGGGAACGCTTCCGGGCCGCCCTCGCCGCCCTGATGCTCGCCGAGCCCGCCCCGCAGCTGCTGATGCTGGACGAGCCGACGAACAACCTCGACATCGCGAGCGTGCGGCAGCTGACGACCGCGCTGGAGTCGTACGAGGGCGCGCTGATCGTGGCCAGCCACGACCTGCCGTTCCTGGAGTCGATCGGGATCACCCGGTGGCTGCTGCTGGAGGAGGGAGAGCTGCGGGCGACCACGCCGGAGGAGATCGAAGCGACCGGCTGACCCGGCCGGCCTTCGAGGGCGTCCACGCGGGATCCGGCCACCGGCGAGCATTTCAGGAGGGCCACAGCCTGCCTCCGGGGGTTTTGTCCTGGTGGACCGGGGCTGCATGATGGCGGACCGGCGTCGCCTCACGGGCGCCGGAAAGCCGTCGTCCGATTCGGAGTCACTTACGTGCCCAGCAGGAAAGCCCTCGTCCGCCGCCCCGGCCCCCGCCTGGCCGAAGGCCTCGTCACGCACGTCGAACGCACGGAGGTGGACGTCGACCTCGCGGTCGAACAGTGGGAGGCGTACGGGGACGCCCTGCGCGACCACGGCTGGGAGACGATCGAGGTGGACCCGGCCGACGACTGTCCGGACTCGGTGTTCGTCGAGGACACCGTGGTCATGTACAAGAACGTGGCTTTGATCGCGCGCCCCGGCGCCGAGTCCCGGCGGGCCGAGACCGAAGGGATCGAGGAGGCCGTGGCCGCGCTCGGCTGCTCGGTGAACTGGGTCTGGGCACCCGGCACACTGGAGGGCGGCGACGTCCTCAAGGTCGGCGACACCGTGTTCGTGGGCCGGGGCGGGCGCACCAACGCGGCCGGGGTGCAGCAGTTGCGGGCCGCGTTCGAGCCGCTCGGGGCACGGGTCGTCTCCGCGCCCGTGAGCAAGGTGCTGCATCTGAAGTCGGCGGTCACCGCGCTGCCCGACGGCACGGTCGTCGGGCACATCCCGAGGATGGACATGCCGTCGCTGTTCGGTCGTTTCCTGCCGGTGCCCGAGGAGGCCGGGGCGCATGTGGTGCTCCTCGGCGGTGACAAACTGCTGATGGCGGCGAGTGCGCCGAAGACGGCGGAGCTGTACTCCGACCTCGGGTACGAGCCCGTCGTGGTCGACATCAGCGAGTTCGAGAAGCTGGAGGGCTGTGTGACGTGCCTCTCGGTGCGGCTGCGGGAGCTGTACGTCTGACCGGGTGACTGCCTCACCGTTTTCGGCCCCGGGACCTGCGGGTCCACGAGGCCCCCGACCTACCCGCCGACCCCGCGCAAGACCCCCGCTGATCAGCGGTTCTTTACAGCATGCTTAACCTACGGCATCGTAACCTACGGGTTCGTAGCCTACGATGCCGTAGGTTCTGGTCACCCGCCCGTGACCTCCCACCGAGTCATCGTCCCCTGTTCGTCCCTCTGGAGTCTTCGTGTCGATCACTTCTCCTCACCTCGGCAGCCCGTCCAACGAATGGACCGACACGCGGCTGCTGTACGCGCTGGAGGAAGTCGTCGAGCAGGAACTCAACCGGCACCTCAAGGTCACCAAGAACTGGATGCCGCACGAGTACGTGCCGTGGAGCGACGGCCGCAACTTCCCCGGCCTCTTCGAGGACGGCGAGGCCTGGGAGAAGGGGCAGTCGAAGGTCACCGAGGTCGGCCGGATCGCCCTCGTGGTGAACCTGCTGACCGAGGACAACCTGCCCAGCTACCACCACGAGATCGCCACTCTCTTCGGCCGTGACGGCGCCTGGGGCACCTGGGTGCACCGCTGGACCGCGGAGGAGGGCCGGCACGGCATCGTGATGCGCGACTACCTGCTCGCCTCGCGCGCGGTGGACCCGGACAAGCTCGAAGAGTTCCGCATGTCCCACATGGGCGAGGGCTTCGAGTCGGACAACCGGCACTCGATGCTCCACACGGTCGCGTACGTCGCCTTCCAGGAGCTCGCCACCCGCGTCTCCCACCGCAACACCGGCCACCACTCCGGTGACCCCGTGTGCGACCGCATGCTGGCGCGCATCGCGACCGACGAGAACCTCCACATGATCTTCTACCGGAACCTGCTGAAGGCCGCGTTCGAGTTCGCCCCCGACCTCACCATGCAGGCGGTCCGTGACGTCGTGGTCGACTTCCGTATGCCCGGCCACGGCATGCCCGGCTTCGAGCGTGCCGCCGCGCAGATGGCCATCGGCGAGGTCTACAACATGCGGATCCACCACGACGACGTCCTCGCGCCCGTCATCCGCTTCCTGAAGATCATGGAGCTCGACGGCCTCGGCCCCGAGGGCATGAAGGCCCAGGAGGAGCTCGGCCTCTACATGGGCGGCCTCGACGCGGAGGCCCGCAAGTTCGACGAGAAGCTCGCGGCGCGCAAGGCGCGGATGGCGGCGCGGGCCGCCGGCGCGTAACCGGCCCGCACGGTGGAGCAGGGGGCGGGGCGGCTGGATTCGAACCAGCGTGTTCCGGTTCTGGAGACCGGCGCGCCTGCCTCTGCGCTACAGCCCCGCCCTTGCGGGCAAGGGTAGTTCCTCGGCGCCCTGCCGGGCGACCGGTTTCGGGGGACGCGAATCCCCCTCACCACTCGCCCTCCCGGTAGTCCTTGAGGAACACTCCCGACACCGGGTCTCCCGCCTCCCCCCGCACGATCGGATCGTAGACACGGGCCGCGCCGTCGACGATGTCGAGCGGGGTGCGGAAACCGGCGTCGGCCATGCGGTGTTTCTTCGGGGCGGGGTTCTCGTCGGTGATCCAGCCCGTGTCGACGGCGCACATGTGGACACCCTGGTCGGCGAGTTCGGCCGCGCTGGTGCGGGTGAGCATGTTGAGCGCGGCCTTCGCCATGTTGGTGTGCGGATGCCCGGCCGTCTTGTTGCGCACGGCGAAACGGCCCTCGACGGCGGTCACGTTGACCACGTAACGGCGAGGGCTGGGCGCGGCGAGCAGCAGCGGCAGCAACCGGTCGCACAGGAGCGCCGGGGCGAGGGAGTTGACCAACTGGGTCTCCAGGACCTCCGCCGGGTCGAGCTCGCCGAGCCGCGCGGACCAGGAGTTCTCCGGTGAGGGGTCGGGCAGCAGCCCGGCCTCGTCGGCCTCGCGCAACGCGACGGGCAGGGCGGCGGCCCCGCCCTCCAGCATCCGCATCGGCGTGAACCCGGGTGCCTGCCGCGCCCCTTGGGGCAGCGCGTCGTACTCCCCGGCGGCCAGCAGCGCGTACGACTCCGGTGGCCGCCGTACCGTCTGGGCCGCGTTGTTCACCAGGATGTCGAGCGGCTCACCTTCCTGCCGCAACTGCTCGCACAGGCCCAGTACCTGGCGCGGGTCCCGCAGGTCGACGGCGACGACGGTCAGCCGGTCGAGCCACTTCTCGCTGCCGGGTTCGGCTCGGAAGCGGCGCACGGTGTCGTGCGGGAAGCGGCTGGTGACGAGCAGGTCGGCGCCGTCGCGCAGCATCATCAGCGCCAGCTGGAAGCCGATCTTCACCCGGCCGCCGGTGAGCAGCGCGCGGCGGCCGCTCAGGTCGGTGCTCAGGCCGCGCCGCGCGGTGTTGTCGGCGGCGCACCGCGGGCACAGCCGGTGGTAGAAGGAGTCGACCTGTCGATAGGACGTCTTGCAGACGTAGCAGGTGCGCGGCTTGCGGAAGACTCCCCCGCCGCCCGTCGCGGCGGCCGGCAGCGGCGCGTCCTCGCGGCGCTCCAGGGCTCCGGTGGCGGTCGCGGCCATCACGGCGGCGTCCGCGGCGGACTTCTCGGCGCCGAGGGTCTTACGGCGACGCTGTCGGCCGTCGCGTGCGAAGGACGCGGCGACCTGCTCGGCCCGTAGCCGCACGGGGTCGTCGACGGGCAGCGCCCGCAGCCTGCCGACCGTGCGGTGGAAGGCCGCCAGCTCTTCCTCGGTGATCCCGCCGCCGTCGCCCATGCGTGCCCCGCCCCGCGTGTCCCGTGCCGTGTTCCCCTGCCCCGACCGACCCGCGCGGCCTTCGGATCCGTGGAACACCGAGCGCCGCGGAATCAGTCACACGCGGTCCGGACGACCGGATTCGAACCGGCGTTTCCGCCCTGACAAGGCGGTGCGCCTGCCTCTGCGCTACGTCCGGACCGCGTTCCCGGATCCTATGCGACCGCTCTGGGCGGCGCCCACCGATTTATGCCCGAACCGGCTTACGGGGCCGGGCGGTTCACGAACGGTCAACGGTGTCGGTTCAGCGGTGTTCGGCTCAGAGGGTTTCGGCTCAGCGGTGTTCGGTTCGGGGCCTCGGCTCAGCGGTGTTCGGTTCAGGGCCTCGGCTCAGGGAATCCGGTGCAGGTCGACTCAGCCGGTTTCGATGCCCGTCGGGTCAGCCGTTGTCGCCGCGCCGGAGTCGCAGCCTCTCCTTCTCGGACAGCCCGCCCCAGACGCCGAACCGCTCGTCGTTGGACAGGGCGTACTCAAGACATGCGGTTCGCATCTCGCACATGCCGCAGATGCGCTTCGCCTCACGCACCGAACTGCCGGGCTCGGGAAAGAAGAAGTCGGCCCCCGTCTGCGCACACAGCGCCCGCTCCTGCCAGGTGCTGTCGAGCGGGGTGATCGTGTCGTTGTGCATGCACAGCATCGTGCCGCGCGCCGAAAAACGTTCGATCAACGCCACATCAACACGACGGTCCGGGCCCGCAATGTTCCTCGGGCCGGTGAGGCAACGCACGGCGGCGCGCGGAGCGACGCCCACGGAGGCGAAGCGCCTCCGTGGGAGCAACGCGGGCGATCGTCCGAGGGCGGTGCCAGACTCGGCAGTACAGGCAACGGGCCCCTCCGACCCCTTCAGAGGAGCGCGGCAATGCCCACCACCCGTTATGGCACCGGCGCACCGAACTGGATCGACCTCGGTACCCCGGACATCGAAGGCGCCGCCGCCTTCTACCACCACCTCTTCGGCCGGCGGTTCCGGTCGGCCGGGCCCGACATGGGCGGCTACGGCTTCTTCCAGCTCGACAGCCGCACCGCCGCGGCCGGTACGCAGAACCCACCGGAACAGAGCCCGCCGTCCTGGAGCGGCCGTGTCGGCCTGTCGGTCTCGGCCGTCGGTCTCCGCCGTCGGTGTCGGGCACGCTGCCCGGCGCGCATGCCCGAACACCGTTCGGTCTGTCGCCACCTCATGAACCCACTCAACTCTTGAGAGCGCTCTCAGTCATAAGTCTTGACGCCTCAACTCCTCCTGGGAACAGTGGAGGCACCACAGCAGGGGCCCCATCCGCTGTGCCTCCACTCCCCCACGTCCCAGGAGGCCATCGTGATTTCCCGACGTATGTTCCTGTCCGCAAGCGCCGCCGCCGGCGCGACCGCCCTCGGCGGCGCCCTCGGCACGCCCGCCCAGGCCGCGCCCGCGACCTGCCAACTCGCTCTGCGGAACGCCTCGTTGCCAGGCACGGTCCGGGCGTACATCACCGGGCACGAGCAGTCGACGGGCGCCTGGATGCTGCTGCGGGCCGACGGAGGTGTCTACCGGCCGGCCTCGCCCTCGGCGCCGCAGACACCGCTGCCCGTCGACTGCGCCATCCCGCTCGGCGCGGCGGGCTCGGCGCCCACCGTGCTGACGTTGCCTCAGATGTTCGGCGCCCGTGTCTACTTCGTACGGGACAGCACCCTGGACTTCTTCCTCAACCCGGGCCCGGCGCTGGTCGAGCCCGCCTTCGCGACCCCCGCCGATCCCAACTACGGCAAGACGTGGTCGTTCTGCGAGTTCACGTTCAACCCCACCCAGCTGTTCGCCAACATCAGTTACGTCGACCTGGTGACGGCTCTGCCGATCGGGCTGACGCTGGAGGGTGACTCCACGCACACGGTCGCCCCGTTGCCCGACGGGGCGGTGGGCCGGATCGCAGCGGATCTGGTGGCGCAGTCGGCGCGGGACGGCCAGCCGTGGGACCAGCTCGTCATCCGGGGCGGCGACGGCAAGGTGCTGCGGGTCGTCTCACCGCAGAACCTGATGGCACCGTATTTCGGGCAGCCCGACCGGATGCCGTTCCGCACCTACTGGGACTCCTACGTCGACCAGGTGTGGGAGAAGTACCGGGGGACGGATCTGCGGATCGACCTGCAGGGCGGGCGGGGCGTCCTCACCGGCCGCGTCTCCGGCGACACGCTCACCTTCGCCGGCGGCCACTCCTTCGCCAGGCCGACCTCGAAGGACATCTTCACCTGCAACCACGGCCCGTTCGCCAACAACCCCGGCGACCCCGACGACAAGAAGGCCCTCCTCGCCCGTCTCGCCGCCGGCTTCAACCGTTCGATCATGCTCACCCACCCCACACAGCCGAACGGGGCGACGGCGGCCGACTACTACCGGGGGACCGTGACGAACCACTGGTCACGCGTGGTCCACGCCAACTCGCCCATCGGGTACGCGTTTCCGTACGACGACGTACGCCCCGACGGTCAACCGGACGTGTCGGGCGCGGCCCACGACGGCAACCCGCGCCGGTTCACGGTGACCGTGGGCGCCTGAGCGCTCCGCCGAGGAAGCCGTGATGGGCGTCCGCGGCGACGTCGTGGCTGGTCCCGCAGTTCCCCGCGCCCCTTACAGGGCGCTGGTTACGCGGAGGCGCGTCGTACCAGTGTGGTCGGCAGGACGACACTGGACGGCGCTCCTTCGAGACCGCGGAGCAGCAGCCGGGCCATCAACCGCCCCATGTCCTCTATGTCCTGACGGACTGTCGTCAACGGTGGATCGGACTGTTCGGCCACCGGCAGCATGTCGTCGAAGCCCACCACGGCGACGTCCTCGGGAACCCGCCTCCCCCGCTCCCGCAGCACGCGCAGCGCGCCCGACGCGGACACGTCGTTGGCAGCGAACACCGCGTCCAACTCCGGGCAGCGGTCGAGGAGTTCCCGCATCGCGCGCACCCCACCCGCCGGGGTGAAGTCACCTTCCACGATCAGCCGGGGGTCGGCGTCCACCATGACGTCCCGGTACCCGTCGAGCCGGTCCACGGCCGAGGTCTGGTCGAGGGGGCCGGTGATGTGGGCGATCCGGGTGCGGCCGAGGGCGACGAGATGGCGTACGGCGTCCCGCGCGCCGCCCCGGTTGTCGCTGTCGACGTACACGGTGGGTGTGTCGCCGCGCGTGCCGTCCGCCCAGCCGGGCCTGCCGCCGAACACGGTCGGGACGCCGGCGCCCCTGATCAGCCCCGGCAGCGGGTCGTCCAGGTGCAGCGAGAAGACGAGCGCCCCGTCGACGTGCCCGCCGGCGAGATACCGTCCCACGCGCGCGTAGTCCTCCGGGCCTTCGGTGAGCAGCAGGACGAGCTGTGAGTCGTGCGCCGTCAACTCTTTACTGATTCCACGGAGTTGGAGCGCGAAGAAGGGATCCGCGAAGACCCTGGTCTCCGGCTCGGCGATCACCACGGCCACGGCGTCGTGCCGTCGGGTGACGAGGCTGCGGGCCGCCTGGTTCGGCACGTACCCGAGTTCCTCGACCGCCCTGCGCACCCGCTCGACCAGCGGCTCCCGAACGCCCTCGCCCCCGTTGACGACCCGCGACACCGTCGCCCTGGACACCCCGGCCCGCGCGGCCACGGCCTCCAACGTGGGACGCGACGCTGTCTCGGTCACTTGGGGACTCTCCTCCGGGGCGGTTGCGCTCAGGATAGCCCTGCGGAACATGCCTTTGAGAGCGCTCCCGGATCACCGACCGGCGTCCGGCGTCCGGCGTCCGGCGTCCGGGGACCCATGCACTGAGATCCGTTCCCCGCGACCTGCGACCTGCGACCTGCGACCTGCCCAGCCTGTCGGTGTTGACCTTCAAGTAGGTCGAAGCCCGAGGATGGCCGGGTGCCGCATTCCGAACCGATTCCGAATTCCGGGCTGATGCCGATCGGCGTCTTCGCCCGCCGCAGTGGTCTGACCTCCAGCGCGCTGCGGTTCTACGCCGATTCCGGGCTGCTGCGACCGGCCGAGGTGGACCCCGCCTCGGGCTACCGCTACTACGCCGCCGAGCAGATGGACCGGGCCACCGCTCTGCGCCGGCTGCGCGAGATCGCCATGCCGCTCACCGCTGTCGAGGCGGTCCTCGATGCCGGGCCCGAGGAGGCCGCCCGGCGTATCGACGAACACGTCGCACGGGTTCTCGGGGACGCGGTCGCGGCTCAGCGGACGGCCGTTCTCCTCAAGTCGTCCCTCGGTGGTGTGCCGAGTCTGCCGGTCGTCACGCTGAAGGGGCCCGTGCTGGCCGACGCTGTCGAACAGATCCTGACCGCGACCGCGCGCGACCCCGACCTACCGGTCCTCGGTGGTCTGCGCGTCGAGGCGGACCAGGAGGCGGTCACCCTGACCGCGACCGACCGCTACCGGCTCTCGACACGGACGCTGGTGCCGTCCGAGCCTGCGACGACGGCGTGGGCGGGCACGGTCAGCGGCGACGAGCTGCGGGTGGCGGTCGCCGAGGTCCGTCGCAGCGCGCTGGTGCGCGTCGAGGCGACGGCGCACGGGATCCGGCTGCGCGGGGCGGACCGGGAGGACCAGTACTGCCGGTTGCTTCCGGAGGAGTTCCCCGACTTCCGGCTGATGCTTGGCACGTTGCCCGAGGTCACCACTCGCGTGACGCTCTCGAAGCAGCTGCTCCTGCGAACCCTGGAGGAGCGGTGCGCCGAGCGGGTCGCCCTGCGCGTGGCCGATCACGGGACGGACGTCCTGGTGGGCGGTGACGAGCGGCCCGGATGGCGGCTTCCAGCCGGCGTGACGGGACGGGCCCTCGACATCCGGTTCGAGCTGACGACGCTCTACCCAGCCGTGAGCACCGCCGTCGGGCCCGACGTGATGCTCGACCTGCGCGGCCCCGACCAGCCCGTCACGATCCGCTCGGCCGACCGCGGCGACCTCACCACCCTGGCCATGCCCGTCAAGGCCGCCCCTTCCACCTGAGCGATCCGTTCCGTCCGATCAACGACGACAAGGACCACACCCATGCCCCCCACTCCCACTCCCACTCCCACCAGCACCAGCACCAGCACCAGCACCAGCACCAGCACCGACCCCACCATGGAAGCCATCGGCCAGGCCGTCACCGAAGGCCGCGCCGGGGACGTCGCCTCCGCCCGCCGGAAACTCCTGGCTCTCTGGTCCACGATCGGTGTCACCGGCGACCCGCTGCACCGGTGCACGCTCGCGCACTATCTGGCGGACCTCTGCGCCGACCCCGCCCAGGCCCTGGCCTGGGACGTGCGGGCCCTGGACGCCGCCGACTCCGTGACCCAGCAACGCGTCCAGGAGCACGACACCCGTCTGCGCATCGCCGGCTTCTACCCGTCCCTGCACCTCAACCTCGCGGACGGCTACCGACGGCTCGCTTCCTTCGAAGCCGCCGCCCGGCACATCGCAGCTGCTGAGGAGCACGCCCCGCACCTCCCCCCGGACGCCTACGGCGACCTTCTCCGTACGGCCATCGAGCAGGTGGCCGAGGCCATCGGCCGACGGGACACGGCCGAGCGGACACAGCCCGATCCGAGTGCCCGTCACTGAACTCCTCCATGCTCATGGGGCTCTTCGGACTCCTCCGGCTCATGCGGCTCATGCGGCTCGTACCCCGGGATCGTCCCGTCCGTCCTGCGCACCAGGAACAGGCCCGCCATGCCCATGTCGGAGTGACTCTGGACATGACAGTGGTACATCCAGGCGCCCGCCCCGACGCCTTCGCCCGCGATGACCTGGAAGCCGAAGGAGTCGGCGGGGCCGACGATCTTGTTGTCGATGACCTGGCTGGGGTCGTCGGGGCCGGTGAGCATGCCGGTGCGGTTGTCGGCCCAGCGGTGACCGTGCATATGGAAGGTGTGGTAGTACTCGCCGTGCGTGATGACGACGAATTCGACGCGGTCACCGACGGTGGCGTCGAAGTCGGGGCCGGAGTGGGCGGGCCTGTTGTTGATGCGCAGGTCGTTGAAGACGATGGTGATGGTCTTGTCGGGGAGGACGTCGCCCTTGCGGCGGACGACGACCGGGCCGTAGAGACCCTTGCGAAGGCCGCCCGTGCCGTGTTCGGTGCCGACGACATGGTCGTGGTAGTGCCAGTAACCGGCGCTGCCCGCACGCCAGGTGCCGTCCTCGCGGGCGCCGGGGGCGTGGGTGCGCCAGGTGTAGGTGCGGGTGCCGCCGGGCTCGACGTCGCTCTTGTTCAGCTTGGTGCCGTCGCTGGAGATCTCGTAGTCGAGGCCGTGGACGTGGAGGCTCGCCGCCACGTCCAACGTGTTCTCGAACTCGATGTGCAGCGTGTCGCCCTCGTCGAGCTCGATCAGCGGGCCCGGTATCGAGGCCTTGCCCTTCTCGAAGCCGTAGCCCATCTGCCCGTCGGGCAGCTTCTCGGCGTACATCTTGATGTGCTTGACCTCGCCGCCCGCCGGGGCCGTCCTCGCCTTGGTGGCGGCGCTCACGGCTTCAGGAGCGCTGACGGTCTCGATGGCCACGGACAACGATGTCGCGGCCGCCGCGCCGCCCAGCAGCACCCGCCGGTTGAACCCTCGTCTGTCCATCCCGTCCATGCGGAACTCCCAACCCCGATAAGGACCTTGCGGAGAGGCATCTGCGATCAGCCGGTGAGACGGTAGCGACAGCACGGCTGTTTCTCCACGCCCAGGACAAAGTTCGCACCATTCCGGTCATAGGTCTTGGCGAGCCGCGCAAATGGGGGCTAGCTTCCTTGGCGCTGTTGCTGTGACCGAGGAGGTGCCCATGTACTTACGAGGGTTGAGCGACGCGAAGAGACGGGCCTGGGCGGCCACGCTGACCGCCTCGGTCGTCACCGCGGGGCTTCTGTCGGGGCCCGCGGCCCATGCGGGTCCGGCGCCGGAGCCGCCGCTGACAACGATGTCGATCAAGTCGCCGCCGGGCGGCTCCGGCCCCCAGGTGCTGATCTTCCACGGCTCCGCGGCGGCCGGGGACGAGTCGCCCGTCGTGAACGCCGGGATCGAGGCGATCGAGAGGATAGGGCTGTCCGGGCCGACGTCCGAACGGTTCGGGGTCGTCGCCACCGACGACGCCTCCGTCTTCACCGACGAGACCCGGCTGAGCGGCTTCAACGCCGTCGTCTTCCTCACCGGCGGCGGTGACGTCCTGGATCCCGAGCAGGAGGCGGGGCTGGAGACCTATATGGAGTCGGGCGGCGGTTTCGTCGGCGTCCACGACGCGGCCCGCGCCGAGCCGTATTCGGACTGGTTCACAGGGCTGATCGGCGCCCGCCCGGCGGCCTCCAGCCCGACGGCCGTACAGCGCGCGACCGTCGAGGTCGGGGACCGCCGGCATCCGGCCACCAAGAGCCTGCCCGTGCAGTGGAAACGGCCCGACAAGTGGCTCAACTGGACGAAGAACCCGTCCGGCACCGTGCACACCGTGGCCCGGCTGCGCGAGTCGACGTACCAGCCGGGTGCGAGCGCCAACGGCTGGGATCATCCGGTGAGTTGGTGTCGTGACTACGACGGCGGGCGTTCCTTCTACACGGGCATGGGCGGGACGGTCTCGGCATACGACGAGACGGACTTCCGTACACATCTGCGCGGCGCCCTGTTGTGGACGTCCCGTCTGGCGCGGGCCGACTGCAAGGCGACGATCGACGCCAACTACAAGGCGGAACGGCTGACCCAGCCCAACCAGCCGGGGCAGAACGACCAGATCGGTGAGCCGCACGGCCTGGTCACCGCGCCCGACGGGCGGATCCTCTACATCGGCAGGGGCGGCGCCGACTCGGCCCAGCCCGTGGTCACCGACTGGAACAGCCCGGACATCGGCAAGGGCAAGGGCGAGATACACGTCTACGACCCCAGGACGAAGAAGGTCACCCTCGCGGGCGCCCTCACCGTCTTCGGCAACAAGGGCGGCGGCGACGAGCTCATCAAGGTCGAAGAGGGCCTGTTGGGCATCGAGTTGGACCCCGGCTTCGAGCAGAACGGCTGGGTGTACCTCCACTACACGCCGCACTCGCGGATCAACCGCGACACCCGCATGGCCGAGCGCCGGGTCTCCCGCTTCACTCTCGACCTCGCGACGAACAAGCTGGACCTGGGCAGCGAGAAGGTACTGCTCAAGTGGCCGGTGCAGATCCACAGTTGCTGCCACGCGGGCGGCGGGATGACCTGGGACTCCAAGGGCAACCTGTACATCGCGACCGGCGACAACAACTCCAGCGGCTTCAGCGGCGGTTACTCGGGCAACAACCCCGAGCCGAACTACAAGGGCGTCTCATTCGCCGACGCGCGCCGCACCGCCGGCAACACCAACAACCTCAACGGCAAGATCCTCCGCGTCCATCCGGAGCCCGACGGCACCTACACCCTGCCCGCGGGCAACCTCTTCACCGGCAAGGAGACCGCCGAGGGGGGTGGCAGAACACGCGGTGAGATCTATGTGATGGGCGTCAGAAACCCCGCCCGGATCTTCGTCGACAGACAGACGGACGTCCTCTACGCCGGCTGGGTCGGCCCGGACGCGAGCGCGCCCTCGACGACGTGGGGCCCCGCGAAGTACGACACGTTCGCCGCCATCACCGAGGCGGGCAACCGGGGGTGGCCGTACTGCATGGGCAACAAGCAGCCCTACCGGGACCGCAATCTGCCGGACCCGTCGAAGGCGCTCGGCTGGTACGACTGCGACCACCCGAAGAACGAGTCCCCGAACAACGACGGGCTCGTCAACCTGCCGCCGGTGACCGGCAACAACATCTGGTACTCGCCGCAGGGCGGCGCCCCCGACTTCCCGCGCGACGCGAACGGCATCCCCTCGTACAAGAACGAGGAGGCCACGTACCTGCTGCCGTGGCTCAAGGGCGGCGGTCAGGCCACGATGAACGGGCCGGTCTACCGGTACACCGCCTCGGACGGCAACTCCGGTCGCTGGCCCGCCTACTGGGACGGCAAGTGGTTCGTCGGCGACTTCTACGACGCCGACCAGCCGCGCCACGCGGTGCTCACGGATCCGAAGAACCAGGGCAGCGGCGGACTCCCGATCCACGCGGAGTCGCTGAAGAAGATCGTGCCCGTCGGGACCAACGGCATCAGGAACCTCATGGACTGGAAGTTCGGGCCGGACGGCGCGCTGTACGTCCTGGACTACGGGCGCGGCTTCTTCACCTCGGACGCCAAGTCGGCGTTGTGGCGCGTCACCTACACGGGCGGCGGTCTGACGCCGGCGGCCGACGAGCTGGCGAGGAAGGCGGAGTGATGCGGGAAAGACACTCGTGGGCGGTCTTGTTGGCGGCCCTGCTGATGGTGCTCGGGCTCACGTCGACACCCGCGGCCGGCCGCACGGCGGAGGACCGGGAGCCGGCCGCCGCCGCCCAGACGCTCAGCTGGACCGCGGGCGACGACATCACCAAGTACCTGACCGCCCCGCGGACCGCGGTGGCGGGCCCGACCACCATCGTCTTCGAGAACAGCACGGCGACCGGCAACACCATGGGGATGCCGCACACGTTGACGTTCGACGTCTCCGACCCCGAGTACAACAACGACGTCCCGCTCAACATCCTGGCCAACCCCGGCGACGACCAGGGCGGCCGCCACACCGCCGAGGTCACGCTCACCCCGGGCCGGTACCGGTTCTACTGCACGATCCCCGGCCACGGTCAGATGCAGGGCATCCTCGTGGTGACCGAGGGCACCGGCGAGGACACCACCGCACCGGAGACGGCGGCCCGGGTCAGCGGCACACAGAACGCCCAGGGCGCGTACGTCGGTTCGGCGTCCGTGGCGGTGAGCGCGACCGACACGGGCGGCTCGGGGGTCGAGCGCGTCGAGTACGCGACCGGCGACAGCGGCGTCTGGCTGCCGTACACCACCCCCGTCGTGATCGACCAGGTCGGCGCCCACAGAATCCGCTACCGGGCGATCGACAGGGCGGGCAACACGGCGGCCGAGAAGAGCGTCGCGTTCACCGTCGTGGCGCCGCCGACGGACGACACGACCGCGCCGGAGACCTCGGCGACCGTGGCCGGTGAGCAGAACCCGCAGGGCCACTACGTGTCCATGGCGACCGTCACCGTCTCCGCGTCGGACACCGGGTCGGGGGTCAACACCATCGAGTACGCGCTCGGTGACTCGGGGGCCTGGCAGCCGTACACCGCGCCCGTGATGGTGCACGAGGTCGGCACGCACCAGGTGCGGTACCGGGCCACGGACAAGGCGGGGAACGTCTCCGCCGAGAAGAACGTCGGCTTCACCGTCGTCGCCCCGCCGGCCGACGACACGACTCCCCCGGTGACGGGTGTGACCGTCGAGGGCGACCGGAACTCCGCCGGCGCGTACCTCAGGAGCGCGAAGGTCACCGTCGGCGCCACGGACCACGGCGGCTCGGGGGTCGCCGCGATCGAGTACTCGCTGGACGGCGGCCCCTATCTGGCGTACACCGCACCGGTGCCGGTCGACCGCGCGGGCACGCACACGGTGACGTACCGGGCGAGCGACAAGGCGGGGAACACGGCCGCGGCCCGTTCCGTCAGTTTCACGGTCGTCTCGGGCGGCGGGGTTCCCGCGCCCAACTGCGCCGAGTACGACGAGCGGTTGACGGTCTTCGTCGGGACGGTCGACTCGGGTGTACCGAACCGGGTCACCAACAACCGTTGCCGTATCAATGAGTTGATCGAGGACGAGAAGGAGTGGACGTCTCACGCGCTGTTCCTGAAGCACGTGGACACCGTCCTCGACAAGCTGTTCAGGGAAGGGGTCGTCGACCCGCGCGAGTACGACGCCGTGAAGGAAGCGGCGGCGGAGTCGGGCATCGGCAGGCCCGGGCAGACGGAGGGCTACCGGACGATCCTCGACGGCACCGCCGAGTCGTTCGCCAAGTGGCAGCAGGTGGGCGGCGGTTCGTTCGGGCTGAACCCCGACGGCTCGATCACCTCGGGCACGACGAAGGCCGGGCTCGGCATGCTGTGGTTCCCCGAGCGGAAGTACGACGACTTCTCGCTGCGCCTGCAGTGGCGTGACGACGCGCCCGGCACGTCGAACGCCAACTCCGGTGTGTTCGTGCGCTTCCCCGGGGTCCACGACCACCCGGAGGAGCCACGGCCGGAGTGGGTGGCCATCAAGTACGGCCATGAGGTGCAGGTCCTGGACCGGCCCGACGGCGACATGTACAAGACGGGCTCGGTCTACGGCTTCGACCGGGTGGGGCTCGCCGGCGCGGGCGTCACCCAGAAGGGCACCTGGAACGACTACGAGATCCGCGTGGTCGACCAGCACTACTCCGTCTACCGCAACGGCGTTTTGATCAACGAGTTCGACAACACCGGCGGCCAGGACTTCACCCCGCCCCGCTCGGACGACCCGGGCACGGACGGACGCCGGTTCGCCTCCGGCCACCTCGGCCTCCAGGTGCACGGCACGACGGATGTCGTCTCCTACCGGGACATCCGGATCAAGGAACTGTAGGGAACCGCGGTGACCCGCGCCCCGCGAGGGACGCGGGTCACCGTCACGTCTTCTTCGCCCGGCTCGGCTGCACCCTCTTCGGCTCCCCCGGCATCTTCGGGTACTCCGGCGGATACGGCAGATCCCCGAGCCCGTGATCGTGCTCGTCCCGCGCGGCCAGCTCCAGCAGCGCCTCCAGGGAGAACGCGTGGTCGTCCATGTCGGCGTGCACGTCACCGACCTCGGCGAAGCGCCGCGGCATGGTCGCCAGGTCGAAGTCGCGCGGGACGGCGACGCCCACCTCGTCCCAGGTGAGGGGAGCGGAGACGGGTGCGTGCGGGTGGGGCCGTACGGAGTAGGCGGAGGCGATGGTGCGGTCGCGGGCGGTCTGGTTGTAGTCGACGAAGATCTTTTCCCCGCGTTCCTCCTTCCACCAGGCCGTGGTCACCTGTTCCGGCATCCGGCGTTCCAGTTCGCGGGCGACGGCGATGGCGGACCGGCGGACCTGGGTGAAGGTCCAGTCGGGCCGGATCGGCACGAACACGTGCAGGCCACGGCCGCCGGAGGTCTTCGGCCAGCCGCGCAGCCCGCCGTACTCGTGCAGGACCTCGCGCAGCTCGTGGGCGGCGCGCACCGCGTCGGCGTAGTCGGTGCCGGGCTGGGGGTCGAGGTCGATGCGGAGTTCGTCGGGGCGGTCGACGTCGTCGCGGCGGACCGGCCATGGGTGGAAGGTGAGCGTGCCGAACTGGGCGGCCCACACGACGGCGGCGACCTCGGTGGGGCACATCTCGTCGGCGCTGCGGCCACTGGGGAAGGTGATGTGGGCGGTGGGGATCCAGTCGGGCATGTTCTTGGGGGCCCGCTTCTGGAAGAAGTTCTCGCCCGTCACCCCCTCCGGATAGCGCTCCAGGGTGGTGGGCCGGTCGCGCAGGGCCCGCAGGATGCCGGGGCCCACGGCGATGTAGTACTGGGCGAGGTCCAGCTTGGTGAAGCCGCGCTCCGGGAAGAAGAGCCTTCCCGGGCTGGACAGCCGTACCGTGCGCCCCGCCGCCTCCAGCTCCACCGCTTCACCCATGCGGGCCACGGTAGGCGGGACGACCGGATGCCGCATACCGGGCGAATCTCACCGCGCGGTCGCACAAGCGCGGTCGCAGAATCGGAGGCATGGATCTTCCGGTGATGCCGCCCGTGAAACCGATGCTCGCCAAGTCCGTGGCGAAGATCCCGCCGGACATGCACTACGAGGCGAAGTGGGACGGTTTCCGGGCGATCGTGTTCCGCGACGGGCCCGAGGTGGAGATCGGCAGCCGGACGGGGAAGACGCTGAACAGGTATTTCCCCGAACTGGTGGAGGCCCTGCGGGAGCGGTTGCCGGAGCGCTGTGTGATGGACGGCGAGGTCATGATCGTCCGGGACGGGCGGCTGGACTTCGACGCCCTGACCGAGCGTATCCACCCCGCCGACTCCCGCGTCCGGATGCTGGCGGAGACGACCCCGGCCTCCTTCGTCGCCTTCGACCTGCTCGCCCTGCACGAGGAGTCACTGCTCGACGTCCCCCTCACCGACCGGCGCGCGCTCCTGGAGCTGGCCCTGTCGGGGGTCATGGCCCCGGTCCATGTCGCCCCGGCGACCACGGATCGCGAGCTGGCCGAGCAGTGGTTCGAGCAGTACGAGGGGGCGGGTCTGGACGGGGTGATCGCCAAGCCGCTCCAGCTGCTCTACCGGCAGGACGAGCGGGCCATGTTCAAGATCAAACACGAGCGGACGGCGGACGTCGTGGTCGCCGGCTACCGCCTCCACAAGAGCGGGCCGGTGGTCGGTTCCCTGCTGCTGGCCCTGTACGACGGCGGCGGCACCCTCCAACACATCGGCGTGTGCGCGGCCTTCACCATGAAGCGACGCGCGGAACTGGTGGAGGAGCTTGAACCGCTGCGTTTGGCGGACGTCGGGGAGCACCCCTGGGCGGCCTGGTCCGACGAGGCCGCGCACGAGACGGCTCGGCTGCCGGGCGCGCCGAGCCGGTGGTCGACGAAGAAGGACTTCTCCTGGGTGCCGCTGCGGCCCGAGCGGGTCGCCGAGGTCGCGTACGACCACATGGAGAACGGGGTCCGCTTCCGCCACACGGCCCGCTTCCGCCGCTGGCGCCCGGACCGTACAGCGGACAGCTGCACCTACGCGCAGTTGGACGAGCCGGTGAACTACGACCTGGCGGAGATCCTCGGGCCCGACACCGGACGGTGACGGTGGGTCCCGGAACCCGACCGCGACGGTCGAGCGGCCGGTCGCTCGGTCCCGGCACCGTCCATCACCGGCGGGGCTCAGGACTGCATCACGGGGCTCAGGGCTGCATCACGATCTTGACCGCCCCGTCCTGCTTGTGCTGGAACATCTCGTACGCCTGCGGGGCATCGGTGAGCGGCACCCGGTGGGTGGCGAAGTCGTCGACGCCCAGGGGGTCGTCCTCCGTGAGGAGGGGCAGGATGTCGTCGCTCCAGGCGCGGACGTTTGCCTGGCCCATGCGGAGCCGGATCTGCTTGTCGAACATGGTGAGCAGCGGCAGGGGGTCGACCTTGCCGCCGTAGATGCCGGAGAGGGAGATCGTGCCGCCGCGTCGTACGAGGTCGATGGCCGTGTAGAGGGCGGCCAGCCGGTCCACGCTGAGGTGCTCGGCGAATCGCGAGCTGATCGCACGGGGCAGATGTCCGGCCGCGTTCTGGATGAGCCGGGCGGCAGCACTGCCGTGGGCCTCCGTGCCGACGGCGTCGATCACCGAGTCGGGTCCGCGTCCGGCGGTCCGGTCCTGGATCGCGCCGATCAGGTCCTTCTCGTTCTCGAAGTCCCTGAGGTCGAACGTCTCGACGCCCCGTGCGCGCGCCCGGCTGAGCCGCTCGGGCACCAGGTCGACCCCGAACACCTGCTCGGCGCCGCGTTGCAGGGCCACTCGGCAGGCCATGTCCCCGATGGGGCCGAGGCCGAGCACGGCGACGGTGCCACCGGGCGGGATGTGCGCGTACTCGACCGCCTGCCAGGCGGTGGGGAGTACGTCCGAGAGGTAGAGGAACCGGTCGTCGGGCGGCCCTTCGGGCACCTTGATCGGCCCGAACTGTGCCTGCGGGACGCGCAGGTACTCGGCCTGGGCCCCCGGCACCGAGCCGTACAGCCGGGTGTAGCCGAAGAGGGCCGCGCCCATGCCCTCGCCGGTGCACTGGGTGGTCTCGCACTGGGTGGGGAGCCCGGTGAGACACATCCAGCAGGCGCCGCAGGCGATCTGGAACGGCACCACGACCCGGTCCCCGGCCGACAGGTCCGGCACCCCGGCGCCGACCTTCTCGACGATGCCCATGGGTTCGTGGCCGAGGATGTCGCCCGGCGTCATGAACGGGGTGAGCACCTCGTACAGGTGCAGGTCGGAGCCGCACAGCCCGGTGGACGTGATCCGGATGACCGCGTCCGTCGGCTCCTGGATCACCGGATCGGGCACGGTCTCCACGCGTACGTCCCGCTTGCCGTGCCACGTCACTGCCTTCATCGCGCCCACGCTCCGTTCCCTCGCCTCGCCAGCAGGTTCGGCACGAGTACCCGGGGCCCCACCCCCGAACCACTCAGAAACGATCGAGTATGGCCATCTATGCACCTTTAAGCGCACACTCGAAGGCACGATGAATGAGATGACCACGGCGCACAGAAAACTCCGCGCACGGCGGGCGCGGCACCGCTCGTCGGCGGGACCCCTGCTCGCCGCCCTGACCGCGGCCGCCCTGCTGGCGGGCTGCACCGTGACCGGCACGGACGGCGACGGACGTGGACGGGACGACGGCCGCCGGGACGGTCAGGTCAGCGCGCCGCCCGTCGGCTCCGTACTCGCCGTGAAGATCGACAACGTCTCCGCCGCCCGCCCCCAGACCGGCCTCGACGCCGCCGACATCGTCTACGCCGAGCAGGTCGAGGGCGGCCTCAGCCGGCTGATGGCCGTGTTCGCGACCGAGTTCCCGGAGACGGTCGGCCCGGTGCGCAGCGCCCGCGAATCCGACCTGGAGCTGCTGCGCCAGTTCCACGAGCCGACCCTGGCCTTCTCGGGCGCGCAGGGCAAGCTCCTTCCCCTGATAGACAGGGCACCCCTGCGGGCGGAAACCCCCGAGGACGCCGAGGACGCGTACTTCCGGGGCGACGAGAAGCCCATCCCGCACAACCTGTACCTGCGCCCCGACGAGCTGATCGACTCCCCACCCGGCGCCGACGCCCTCACCACCGGCTTCCGCTTCGGCCCCGCCCCCGCCGGCGGCGCCCCCGAGGACTCCCGCACGGTCCGCTATCCGGCGGCCCGCTTCACCTTCACCTGGTCCGACGACAGCCGCCGCTGGCAGGTCTCCATGGACGGCACCCCGACGGTCACCACCGACGACACCCGAGTCGCCCCGGCCACGGTGGTCGTCCAGTACGTGACGATCCGCGAGTCCCGGTTCCACGACTACCTGGGCAACAACACCCCGTACACGGAGACGGTGGGCTCCGGCCGCGCGGAGATACTGCGGGACGGCCAGGTCTTCGACACGACCTGGAAGCGGAAGGCCCCGACGGACGGCACGAGCTTCACGACGACGGACGGCAAACCGATGAACTTCGCGGAGGGCCAGGTGTGGGTGGTGTACGCGAAGGCGTGAGCGGGCCGGGCCACGATCCGCCCGCGGCCGGCCGACGACCCACCGGCGAAGCTACCGCGCACCCGAGGACTCGGCCGGGCTGCGCAGCTCTTCCGCCGCGTCGGCGACCCGCCGTATCAGCTCGAAGAAGACCTCCTGCTCCTCCGCCGACAAAGGCGCCAGGAACACCTGGTTCATCCGAGCCGTCCGCACCGTGAGCTTGCGATGCGTCCGCACGCCGTCCTCCGTGAGCCGCAGCAGGAACCGCCGCCCGTCCTGCGGATCGCGCACCTTGTCGAGGAGACCCCTGCGCCCGAGCCGGCTGATGACCTCGGACATCGTGGACCGGTCGAGCCCCACCCGCTCCCCCACCGTGCGCTGGTCGAGCCCCGGCTCGGCGACGAGCGTGTTGAGGACCGCGAACTGCGGCGAGGTGGTCTCCTCGGAGACCATCACGTTCCACAGCAGATAGTGGGCCTGCTGCAGTCGTCGGGCCAGGTGCCCGGGGTGGGCGGAGAGGTCCACCGCGGCCATGTTCGCTCCTCGACTCGGACGGGTCGGCTTCGTCGACCGTCTACCTTCACCGCCAGGCAACGACGACGATTCGTTTGTGCACTGACCAATATCCGCCACCCGGCGGGACATGTCCATCACCGGGCGGACAAGTGGCCCTGCCTTTCTCGTGGGACCTTGACGAGGGAACCGTCAGGTGGCAGCGTGAAGGAAACTTCACCGAAATGCTCAGTGCCCTGATCAATTGATCGCCGGGTGCTCGGACGAGACGGGGCCTCGCGGATGGACAAGGTGGTCGCCACAGCGCTGGAGGCGGTGGCCGATGTACCGGACGGCGCGACACTCGCCGTCGGCGCCTCCACTCTCGGCATCGGCATCGGCATCGGCCAGGGCCTCGCCCTCGTTCTGGAGCGCTAAGGAACCCCCATGACTCTCACCCAAGCGGACATCGACCAGGAGATCGCGGCCGAGCACGCCGCGTACGAGAAGCGGGTCGCCGACGGTGCGCCGGTCGAGCACCAGCCGCGCCGTGACTACGCCCCGTACCGGTCCTCGGTGCTGCGGCACCCGAAACAGCCGCCCATCGGCATCGACGTCACCAAGGACCCGGAGCTGGTGGAACTGTCCTCCCCCGCCTTCGGGGAACGGGACATCACCGAGATCGACAACGACCTGACCCGGCAGCACAACGGCGAGCCGATCGGTGAGCGCATCACCCTCTCCGGCAGGCTCCTCGACCACGACGGACGCCCGCTGCGCGGCCAGCTGGTCGAGATCTGGCAGTCCAACTCCGCCGGCCGCTACGCCCACCAGCGCGAGCAGCACGACGCGCCCCTGGACCCGAACTTCACCGGCGTCGGCCGCACGCTGACCGACGACGACGGGCACTACCACTTCACCACGATCCAGCCGGGCCCGTACCCGTGGCGCAACCACGTCAACGCCTGGCGGCCGGCCCACATCCACTTCTCGCTCTTCGGCACGGCGTTCACCCAGCGGCTCGTGACGCAGATGTACTTCCCGAGCGACCCGCTGTTCCCGTACGACCCGATCATCCAGTCGGTGACGGACGACGCGGCCCGCCAGCGGCTCGTCGCGACCTACGACCACAGCCTGTCGGTGCCTGAGTTCTCGATGGGCTACGTCTGGGACATCGTGCTCGACGGCCCGAAGGCCACCTGGATCGAAGAAGGACGCTGACCTGCCATGACGAAGATCGACACAAGCCGCCCGGAAACGGTGCTCCCGACCCCGTCGCACACCGTCGGCCCCTTCTACGGCCACGCCCTGCCCTTCCCCGGCGGCGGCGACATCGCCCCCGCCGGCCACCCCGACACGATCACGCTCCAGGGCTACATCCTCGACGGCGAGGGCAACCCGCTGCCGGACGCCTTCCTGGAGCTGTGGGGACCCGACCCGGACGGCAACCTCTCCCAGGTCGACGGCTCCATGCGGCGCGACACGGCGAGCGGCGGCTTCATGGGCCGCAACGGCGTGGAGTTCACCGGCTGGGGCCGCGTCCAGACCGACACCATCGGGCACTGGACCGCGCGTACGCTGCGGCCCGGCGCGCGCGGGCGGAACGCGCCGTACCTCAGCGTGTGCGTCTTCGCGCGCGGCCTGCTCGTGCATCTGTTCACCCGGATCTACCTGCCGGGCGACGGGGCCGCGCTCGCCGCCGACCCGCTGCTCTCCCGGGTGGACGAGGCGCGCCGGAGCACGCTGATCGCCGCGGACCAGGGCAACGGCACCTACCGTTTCGACATCCGCCTTCAGGGCGAAGGCGAGACGGTATTCCTGGAGTTCCAGTGACTTCTGCCGACGCCGACACCGGTCTGCTCGCCCCCGGGTGGACCGGTTCCCCGGCCGCGGCCTCGACCGGCGACACCGCCTACCTGCAGGCGCTGCTCGACGCCGAGGCCGCACTGACCCGCGCCCAGGCGGCGCTGGGACTGGCCCCCGCCGCGGCCGGGCCCGCGGTGACCTCGGCGGCGGATGCCGCCGCCTTCGACACGCGGTCCCTCGCGGAGCGCGCCCGCGGCGGCGGCAACCCGGTGATCCCCCTGGTCGCGGACCTCACGACGGCGGTCGGCGGCGAGTACGGCCCGTACGTCCACCGGGGCGCGACCAGCCAGGACATCATGGACACGGCGACGATGCTGGTCGCCGCCCGCACCCTCGACCTGATCCTGGCCGACCTCGGCCGTACGGAGTCCGCGCTGGCCGCCGTCGCCGCCGCGCACCGGGACACCGCGATGCCGGGCCGCACCCTCACCCAGCACGCCGTGCCCACGACCTTCGGGCTGAAGGCGGCGGGCTGGCGCTCGCTGATCCTGGACGCCAGGGACCGGCTCACGGCCGTACGGGCAGACCTGCCCGCCCAACTCGGCGGCGCGGCGGGCACGCTGGCGGCCTTCACGGTCTTCCGGACGACCGGCGCCCAGGCCGCGGCGGACTCCGCGACCCAGGTCGACCCGCACGCCCTGGTCGCCGCGTACGCCCGTGAACTCGGCCTGCGTGAACCCGAGTTGCCCTGGCACACCCTGCGCACCCCGATCGCGGACCTCGCCGGAGCGTTGGCCTTCGCCGCGGGCGCCCTGGGGAAGGTCGCGGTGGACGTACTCACCCTGGCCCGGACGGAGATCGCGGAGGTCGCTGAGGGCAGCGGGGGCGGTTCGTCGGCGATGCCGCACAAGGCGAACCCCGTACGGTCCACGCTGATCGCGGCGGCGGCCCGGCGGGCGCCCCAGCTGGCGGCGACGCTGTACGGCGCGCTGACCGCCGAGGACGAGCGACCGGCCGGGGCGTGGCACGCCGAGTGGGAGCCGTTGCGCGATCTGCTCCGGCTGGTCGGGGGTGCGGCGCGGGACGCGGTGGACCTCACGCGGGGACTCCGGGTGAACGCCGACGTGATGCGCCGACATCTGGACCTCACCCATGGGTTGATCGTCTCCGAGCGGCTGGCGGCCGAGCTGACCCCGGTGCTGGGCCGGGCCGTCGCCAAGGAGCTGCTGACCCGGACGGCGAAACGGGTCCACGCCGAGGGCCGGCCACTGAGCGAACTGCTGCTGGAGGAGCCGGAGTTGAAGGACGCCGCGCCCGCACTCATCGCGGAACTCACCGATCCCACCCACTACACCGGCTCCGCCGGAGCCCTCACCGACCGTGCCCTGGAGCGACGTTGACCGACAAGCTGCTCAACCACCGCGTGGAGGGTCCGCCGTCCGCTCCTCCGCTGCTGCTCGGCCCCTCCCTCGGCACGTCGACCAGGCTGTGGGACAAGGTGGCGCCCGAGCTGTCGATCACGCACCGGGTGATCCGCTGGGACCTGCCGGGGCACGGCGACTCCCCCGCCGGCCTGATCGCCCCGGGTGCGACGGTCGGCGATCTGGCCGCACTGGTGCTGGCGCTGGCGGACGCGCTGGGTGTCGAGCGGTTCGCCTACGCGGGTGTGTCCCTGGGCGGCGCGGTCGGTCTGCAGCTGGCCGCGCACCACCCGGAGCGGGTCTCGTCCCTCGCCGTGATCTGCTCCTCGGCGCACTTCAACGGGGCCAAGCCGTGGCGGGAACGGGCGGAACTGGTGCGCCGGGAAGGGCTGGCCGGGCTCGCGGAAAGCGCCGACTCGCGTTGGTTCACGCCCGGTTTCACCGTGCCGGAGCTGGTCGACGACCACCGGAACGCCGACCCGGAGGCGTACGCCGCCTGCTGCGACGCGCTCGGCGCGTTCGACATCCGCGAGGACCTGCCCAGAATCTCCGCGCCCACGCTCCTCGTGGCCGGCCGGCAGGACCCGGCGACGCCGCCCGCGCAGCTGCGGGAGATCGCGGACGCGGTGCCCGGATCGTCACTCACGGAGATCCCCGGCGCGTCCCATCTCGCGCCCGCCGAGCGCCCGGAAGCCGTACTGGCGGCGCTGCGCGGGCACTTCGACGGATACGCGAAGCGCGGTATGGAGGTGCGCCGTCAGGTCCTCGGCGACGCGCACGTGGACCGCGCCCAGTCCCGGCAGACGCCGTTCACGGCCCGCTTCCAGGACTTCATCTCCCGCTACGCCTGGGGTGAGATCTGGACCGACCCCACACTGTCCCACCGCGAACGCAGCATGATCACACTGACCGCGCTGGTCGCCCACGGCCACTACGACGAACTGGCCATGCACATCCGCGCGGCCCGCCGCAACGGCCTCACCCCGGAGGAGATCGGCGCCGTCCTCCTCCAGACCGCCGTGTACTGCGGAGTCCCGGCGGCGAACTCCGCGTTCGCGACGGCCCAGCGGGTACTGGCGGAGGAGGACGCGGACCGGGACCCAACTACATGAGTCCGTCCAGCGCCTTCCTCGCCCGCTCGACCAGTCCGTCCGCGCCACAGGACTCGGCCAGGGTCAGGCCCCGGTTGAGCTCGGAGACCGAGCGGATGGCGATGCCGTGGTCGACGCGGGCCGCCGCGTGCTCGTAGGCCGAGGGCGAGGCCGCGAGGTAGGTGACCGCCTGGGCGTACAGGGAGGCGGCCTGTTTGCCGGTGGCGAGAAAGGCCTCGACGCGCAGAGCCTCACCGATGGCGGTGTCCGTGCCGAGGCGTTCGGCACGGCGGCGGACGCTCACGGCGAGTTCGGCGGCGCGGCGCGGGTCCTCGGAGACAAGCGCGCGGGCGAGGTCTCCTCCCCAAGGGGCGATGACCGTGTTGTGGTGGCCCCGGGCGGCCGCCGCCTTCTCCGCGGCCTCCAGTTCGTTGATGCCGTCCTTGGTGCGGCCGACGGCGAGCAGCAGCCGGCCCCGTACGGAACGGGGGTCGGGCAGCACGACGGTGGACGGATACGGAGGCGCGAAACCGTGCTCCTCGGCGACCGCCCAGGCCTCCTGGACATGGCCGCGGGCGAGCAGTGTGTCGACCAGGTTGCAGGTCGACGACCAGTGCAGCGGCAGCCCGCGGCCCACCCGCTCGGCGAAGGCCAGCGACTTGCGCAGGGATTCCTCCGCCTCCCTGAGGCGGCCCCGCATGCGATGTCCGTGTCCGACGTAGGCGTGGGCCAGGGCGAGATGGCCGCCGCTCCACCCGGCGCTCTCGTAGGTGCGCAGGGCCTCCGTGTAGAGGCTCTCCGCCCGGTCGAGCCGGTCCGCGTAGGCGTACGCGATGGCCAGCATCAGCGGCAGTTCGATGTCCCACTCGCCGGCGGTCCAGCCGAGGCCCGGCGCCAGTCGGCCGTTGACGAGGGCGCGGTCGCAGAACTCGACGACCTCCTCGGCGTTCTCACCCCGCACCACGGCGTCGAAACCGCGCAGGATGAGCAGCGCGCGCTCGGAGTTGTCCTTCCCCGTGCAGGCCGCGGCGAGGGCGGACAGCTCCTGGGAGTGGGTCGGTGAGAGTTCCACGTCGGCGTGGATGACCGACCACATGTAGTGGGCGGCCTGGAGCCGCATCCGGCCCGGGCCCGGTTCCATCCGGGCAGCTTCCGCGTCGACCGTGCGGACCGCCTCCTCCAACTGGTCGTTGTGGAGCAGCGCCTGGGAGAGACGGAAGACCGCGTTCACGCGCTCGGCGCTGTCCAGGCCCGGCTCGGCGAGCGCCGAGCGGAGGTACTCGACGGTGGTGGCGGGCGAGGTGAGAAGGGTGGCGCAGCCCAGTTCGTAGAGCACCCGGACACGGACGTCCTGCTCCGGCGGCTCCTTCAGGGCACGCTCCAGACAGCGGCGGGCGGCGTCCGGGGCGCCCACGGCGAGGTGCTCGCGCGCTGCGGCGCGCAGCTGTTCGACCAGTTCGGGGTCGCCGTCGGCGTGCACTTCGACGAGGTGGCGTGAGGCCGCCGCGGCGCCCCGCCCGGACTCGCTGACGACTGTCGCGGCCACGCCGTGGAACGCCGTGCGGATGCCCGACGGGATCGACTTGTAGACCGCGGTGGCGATCAACGGGTGCACGAACTCCAGATCGCCGGCCCCCGCCCGGCGGTTGGCCGGACTGGATTCGGTGAGGATGCGGGCCTCGGTCAGCAGGTGAGCGCACTCCGCCGCCGTCTCCCGGCTCAGGGAGGCGAGCCGGGCGACGATCTCCACGGAGATGCCGGTGTGCAGGATGGCCGCCGCATAGGCGAAGCGGGTGGCGTCGACGCCGAGCGCTTCCAGGCGGGCGACGAGGCCGATTCCACGTGCCGCCCGGTTCAGGGCGCGCAGTTCGGCGGCGGAGCCCTCGGCCGGTTCCAGCCCGCTGTCCTGCACCTTGGCGAGGAGCTCGACGGTGTCGTACGGGTTGCCGCCGGTCACCGCCCACACCTCGCGGCAGAACGGGTCGTCGGCGTGTTCGCCGATCGTGGCGCGGGTGAGCCCGGCGGTGGCCTCGGGCGTGAGCGACCTGACCGTGGCGACCGGGCGGGCCCTGGCGGCGACCCGGGCCAGATGGCGGGTTCCCTCGCCGGTGGCCTCACCGGGGCGGCGGGCCACCAGGACGAGGACGCACATCTCCGTGAGGCGCTCGGCGACGGCGGACAGCCAGTGCAGGGTCTCCTGGTCCGCCCAGTGCGCGTCGTCGATGAGCAGCACGAGCGGCCAGGTCCGCCGGGAGAGCCGGTTCACGACGGCGACCAGGCCGTCGCACACGGCCTGCGGGTCGGCCGGGCCCTCGCCCGGCTCCACGAGCCCCAGTGCGGGTCCGGCGATGTCGTACCAGTCCCCCAGGTACTCGCGGATCTCCCCCTCCATCAACCCGATCAACGCGGGCTGCAGCAACTGCCGTACGACGTTGAAGGGGACCGACGCGACGGTCTCGCCGCCGCGTGCGTACCAGGCCGTGCAGCCCCGCTCCCCGGCGATCCGGCGGGCCTCGGCGAGGAGGGCGGTCTTGCCGATGCCCGCCTCGCCGCTGAACACCAGGACACTTCCCGGGGATGCCTTGTCGACGCGGAGTTCGTCGATCGCCTGTGTGATGGCGGCGATCTCCGCGTCGCGCTCCCACAGAGAAGCCGAGGCGGCCGGATCGGGCCGTCCCTCCGTCATCCCGCTACCTCCCCAAGCGCCGCCCGAACGACGTACAGGTTATTGAGCGTAGTCCTCCGACTGCCGAAGTGG
Source organism: Streptomyces sp. NBC_01314 (assembly GCF_041435215.1). Lineage (NCBI taxonomy): Bacteria > Bacillati > Actinomycetota > Actinomycetes > Kitasatosporales > Streptomycetaceae > Streptomyces > Streptomyces sp. NBC_01314. The sequence continues at coordinate 2,199,759 of NZ_CP108394.1, forward strand.
AGGCTGGTCCGGGCACCTGTTGCCGTGTCGGGTGACATCGGACGGCTCCGGCGCGACGCGTCCGGCCGCCCACCGGCCACGTCGAAAGTGATGGGCAGTCAACTGCCCGTGATCGGAGGCCGGTTCTCCGGTTCTCCGCTGTGGGCGGGTCCGCACCCGCCAGGAACCGGAATGACCTCATCCGCTCATCAGGGCCCCGTGGGAGGGGAGCTCAAGGGCGCGGTGTCGGTGCTGAGGGAGTCCGCGCCACCGGGCAGGCAGGGGCTGTACGGGGCGTGGCAGTCGTTCACGGTGGCGCTGGGGCTGCTGGGCGGGGCGGGAGTGGCCGCCCTGCCGGCCGCCGTCCTGTCCTCGGGAGAACTGAAGTCGTGGGGGTGGCGGCTTCCGTTCCTGTTGACGCCGGCGCTCGGCCTCGGCGCGCTGCGGCTGCGACTGCGGCTGCGGCTGCGGCTGGACGAGACGCCGGCCTTCCGACAGGGACAGCAAGGCGCGCGGCCCGCGCCGAGGACCACGGGCAAGGAGCTGTTCCACGGCGGCTGTCCGCGCGCCGCGCCGGCCGAGTTTCCGGTGCCGCGCCCGGCGGACGTCGTCGCGCCCCTCACCCTTCTCACCGCCCGCACGGTCGCGGATGCCACGCCCGCGGTAAGGGCGTTCGCCCCGTGCCCGCGCCGGACGCCCCCGTCGTGTGTTCCGCTGCGGCCGGTGTCGTCGGACTCGGCCGGTCGGCGGGGAAATCGTGGCGGGCGCGCGGATAACCGTCCCCCTCTCATCCGCTTTTCACTCCGGCCTCATACGGTTGCACCATGACGCAGGTGACTCCTCCCGGCTGGTACCCCGACCCCGGCCAGACAAGTGACGCGCCCGCCACCGAGCGCTGGTGGGACGGCAAGACGTGGACGGACCAGATCCGGCCCGCGGGTTCGGCCGCGGGGTTCGGCCCCCCGGTCCACCCGCCGGGCGCCGGTCCGTACCCGCCGAGCGCCGGTCCGTACCCGCCAGGGGCCGGGGGCCACCCGGGGTACCCCGGATATCCCGGCTATCCGGTCTCGCCTCCGAAGCGCGGCCTGCGCATCGGGATAGCCATCGCCGTGGCGGCCGCGGTGCTGGCCAGCATCGGGGTGGGCGTGTACGCCCTGACACGCGGCGACAGTGGCAGCGAAGGCAGTACGACGTCCCAGGGCTCCGGCGGGCAGAACGGCCAGGGCGGTACCGACGGTGGATCGGGCGGGCCGGGCTCCAGCTCCGGCGGCCAGGGCGGACCCGGTGGATCGGGCGGCTCGGACGGCCAGACCCCCGCGCCGGACGGCTCCGGGCAGCCGCCGCAGACCGAGGAGGGGTACGCCACCGACACGACCAGCGGCATCAGCATCCCCGTGCCCGACGGCTGGCTCGGCTCGCCCCTGCAGGCCGGCGCCCAGGTGACGACGGAGGCGTCGTACGAGTGCCCGGCCGACGCCACGAAGACCTGCACGCGCGGCGGCGCCTACTCGTCGCCCGCCGAGCTGCTGAAGCTGAAGGCCACCACCGCCGAGGCGGCCGCCAAGGAGGACATCTCCCAGGCCGCCGAGGACGCCTACGGCTCCGAGGGCTACGGGAAGATCACCTCCCACGAGGAGCTGGCCTCCAAGGCGGTGACCGTGGCCGGCGAGAAGGGCTACTACGTCCGCTGGAAGGTGGTCACGGGCAAGGGCGACGACGGCTACGTCGAGTCGCTGGCCTTCCCCTCACCGGCCGACTCCAAGCAGCTCGTCGTGGTCCGCTTCGGCATCGACGTGAGCGGCGAGGCGCCCAAGCAGTCGGTCATCGACGACATCACCAACGGCATCAAGAAGGCGGCGATCAGCGGGGGCGGCAGCGGTCAGGACGTGTGACTCTTCGCACGCCCGTCCCGCTCCGGCCGATCGGCCGGAAAAGTCGGCCGGGTGGGGTTCCTCTCCGCTCCAGAGGAACCCCACCCGGCCGGGGTACGCGCCGCCCCCGTCCCCACGGTGCGGCGCGATCAGGTCGTCGTCCGGTTCAGTCCACGGACGGCGGCCTGAGCCTCACTCGAGGCCGAGCGTCGGTAGCACGGCCGCCTCGATGAACTTGATGATGTATGTCTCGTCGGCGTCCCGGCCCTCCAGGACAGGGCGGGCCCGCAGTACGCCGAAGATCTGTGCCGGGACGAACTCCAGCGCCGGATGGTCCGCGGTGACCTCGCCGCGCGCCACGCCGCGGGCGATCATCGCCCGGAACGCGTCGATCTCCGGCTCCACCAGCGCGTCCCGCAGGGCCGCCCGCAACTCCTCGTCCTGCACGACGGCCTGGCCGAGGGCCTGGAACAGCCGAGCCTCCAGAACGTAGCCCTCACCGGCGTGCCGGGCCACCTCGCGCAGGTCACCGGCGAGGGTGCCGGTGTCGATCCCCGCGAAGCGGACACTACGGCGCGCGCGCAGCGCGGCCGCCACGAACTGCGGCTTCGTCCTCCACTGCCGGTAGAGCGTCGACTTGCTGCACCGCGTGGTCGCGGCGACGCCCTCCATGGTCACCGAGTCGTAACCGCACTCACGGATCTGTTCGAGCACGGCGTCGAAGAACTCCAGCTCACGCTCGGGCGTGAGTTTGGAGCGGCGCGAGGCGACGGCCGTCTCCGGCCCGTCCGCTGCCTGCGACGTCATGGCTCGTGTCTCCTTCGGTCGTCCCCAGCCGAAAGGCCTGTCGGTACGCCACTGTACCGGAACGCCGCCGTATCGGTACAGTGGCGTATCGATACCCCCCCGTTTCGGTACAGTGGCGTATCGGTACACTCTCGTATCGGTACTAGGGCGTATCGATCGCCTGCACCACCTGCACCACCTGCACCACCCGTATTGCCTGTACCGCCATGAGAACCAGCGCCACCAGCGCCATCAGTGAAAGGGCCGGGGGATGGAATGCCACACCGAGCCTGCGGAAGAGCGGGCGGCCGCGATATCGCGGCCACCCCTCGTCCGTGAGTTCCTGCTCGTCGCAGGGCTCTTCCTCGTCTACAAGTTCGGCCGGACGCTGGCCGACGGCCACACCACCGAGGCGTACCGCAACGCCCACCTCGTGTGGGACTGGGAGCGGGCCCTGCGTCTGCCGGGCGAGGGCTCCGCGCAGGCCGCGCTGCTGCACGGCGACACGCTGGTCCACATCGCGAACGTCTACTACGCGACCGTCCACTTCCCGGCCACCGCGGCCTTCCTCGTCTGGCTGTACCTGCGGCGCCCCGCGCACTACGTCTGGGCGCGCCGGGTCCTCGCCGCCCTCACCGCCGCCGCCCTGCTGCTGCACCTCGCGTTCCCGCTGGCCCCGCCGCGGATGCTGGACGTGGCCGGCCTCGTCGACACCGGACAGGTGTACGGACCGACGGTCTACTCGGCGGTGCCGGCGACCGACTCCATGGCGAACCAGTTCGCGGCGATGCCCTCGCTGCACTTCGGCTGGGCCCTGATGGTCGCGATCGGCCTGATCGCCGCGACCCGCTCCCGGTGGCGTTGGCTGTGGCTGCTGCACCCGCTGGTGACCCTGGCCGTGATCGTCGGCACCGCGAACCACTACTGGCTGGACGCGATCGTGGCGGGCACCCTGCTCGCCGTCGCCCTCGCCGTGATCCAGCTCCCGCACCGGACGGCCACGACCGCCGGGCAGCACTCCAAGGCCCTCGTACCAACCGAGGAGCCCGTCCTGGTGGGAGCGGTCCGATGAACGCCACCCTTGTCGCCGTCGCCCTGTCCCTGGTCTCCGCCGTGGCCTACGCGGCCGCCGCCGTGGCCCAGGAGCGGCTCGCCTCCCGCAGCGTCGACACGGGCGTACGGCGGATGCTCGCCAGCGGTGCCTGGTGGAGTTCGGTCGCGCTGAACGCGGGCGCCGCGCTGCTGCACGTCGTGGCCCTCAAGTACGGCCCCCTCACCGTCGTGCAGCCCCTCGGCGCGCTCACCCTCGTGGCGGCGGTGCCGCTCGGGGCGCGGGTGGCCGGGCGCCGGGTCACCGCGACGGAGTGGCGTGGCACCGCGCTCACGCTGGCCGGACTCGCCGCGATCCTGATCGCCGCGTCCGGGCCCGCCCCCGACGACGTGCTGAGCGTCCCGGAGGCCGTCGGCGTGGCCGGCGCGACCGCCGCCCTGATCGGCTTCCTCTCCCGTCCCGGCACCCGGCCCGGACTGCGTCACGCCGGCGCGTCGGGCATGGCCTCGGGCGTCGCCTCCGCGCTCACCCAGACCGTCACGGTCGCCGCGACCGACCGCTCGGGCTCCCTCCTCGACGTCGAGGTCGTCGTGGTGGCCCTGCTGGTCGCCTCGTTCGCCGTGGGCGGCCTCCTGCTCTCCCAGACCGCGTATCGAGGGGGCCTGGGCGCGCCCCTCTCGGTCGTGACCCTGGCGAACCCCCTGGCCGCCGCCGTGATCGGCCTCTCCCTCCTCGGTGAGGGTCTGCGGGGCGGCGTCGCGGGGGTGTCGCTCGCGGTGGCGGGAGCGGGGGTGGCGGCACGGGGTGTGGTGCTGTTGACCCGGGTGGCGCCGGCGGTCGAGATCCGTCCGATGGGTCCTGCCCCGGTGGACGAGGAGCACCCGGTGGCGGCCGTCCTCGCCCTGGAACCCCGACACGCCCCGACGGAACCGTCCCTGCTCCCCCGCCTGCCGAGCTCCCCGGCGCCGGGACACCTCACCCCCCTCTGACGTACGGGCGGGGGGAGGAGGCGCTCACCGGCGCCGACAGGGTGCCGCTGCGCCCACCCTCCCCCCTCCCCCACGCTCGGCTTCGCTCGCGCGGGAGGTGCCCTCATCGCCCCAGCGGCACGACTGCCCGCAGCTACGACACGCGGACCTGACTCCCGCCGCGGCCGGGTGGGGGTGCCACCCGGGTCTCCTCGCCCATACGACCGCGGCGCCCCTGGGGCCGGAGGCCTCCAGGGGCGCGGGGAACCGCGCGATCAGCCACGTACGAGCCGGGATCGCCCGACAGCGCGCTCCCCCGCGCTACCAGGCGCCCTACCGCCACCCCAGCGCCGGATCACTCACCCCCGCCCGCCCGTTCTCCACGTGCCCGGCGAACCTCCGGAGGAAGCCCCCGTCGGCGGTGACGGTCAGGTCGTACCAGCGGCGGCTCGACCGGAGGTCGAAGACCTCGCGGACGGTCGCCCCGGCCCGCACCCCGACACTGCGGGACCGGCCACCGTACGCGCTCGTGACCTTCAGACTCACCGTGCCGGAGCCCTTGTTGGTGAAGGTCAGCTCCACATCGTCGCCGATGTGTCGCGCGGTCACCTCGGGCCCGGCCGTCGACGTCTTCCCCGGCCCTTCGAAGACCCTCAGGAAGCCGTTCGGACCGTGCACCGTGAGGTCGTACGAGCCGCCGGAGTACGCGGAGTTCCACGTGTCCGACACGGCCTTGCCCGCCTCGGTGGTGTACGTCCACGGCCCGTCCGTACGGTTCCCGGAGGTGACGAGGAAGGCCGCACCCGCCTTGCCGCCGGAGGCGAACGTGAGGGTGAGGGTCCCTGCCTTCGGATCGGCCGAACCGTCCACCCTGGGCGCGTACCTGAGCGGCCGGGCCGGGCGCAGCCCCCGTTCCTGCTTCGGCATGCTGGGGTCGCCCGGCACGGCCGGCCGGTAGTCGGGGTGCCGCTCCCGGTCCTGCGGCTCGTACTCGTCCGTGTCCGGCAGCGCGGCCGGCCGGCTGTCCTTGCGGGAGAAGTCGAACGCGGCGGTGAGGTCACCGCAGACGGCCCGCCGCCACGGGGAGATGTTCGGCTCCCGCACCCCGAACCGGCGCTCCATGAAGCGCACGATCGAGGTGTGGTCGAGGGTCTCCGAGCAGACGTAACCGCCCTTGCTCCAGGGGGAGACGACCAGCATCGGTACGCGCGGGCCGAGCCCGTACGGTCCGGCGACCTGCGTCGGGCTGCCCGCGAAGAGGTCCGGGCCGACCTCGACCGTGGACCTGCCTCGGGAGGCGTCGGCCGGCGGCAGCGGCGGCACGAGGTGGTCGAAGAAGCCGTCGTTCTCGTCGTACGTGATGAACACCGCGGTCTTCGCCCAGACGGCCGGGTTGGAGGTGAGCGCGTCCAGGACCTGGGAGATGTACCAGGCGCCGTAGTTCGAGGGCCAGTTGGAGTGCTCGGAGAACGCCTCGGGCGCGGCGATCCAGGAGATCTGCGGCAGCTCACCCGCCTTGACGTCGGCCTTCAGCCGGTCGAAGTAGCCGTCGCCGGCCTTCGCGTTCGTACCCGTGCGGGCTTTGTCGTACCAGGGGTCGCCGGGCTTGGCGTTGCGGTATTTGTTGAAGTAGAGCAGCGAGTTGTCGCCGTAGTTGCCCCGGTAGGCGTCCGCTATCCAGCCCCAGGAGCCGGCCGCGTCCAGGCCGTCGCCGATGTCCTGGTAGACCTTCCAGGAGATCCCGGCCGCTTCGAGGCGCTCGGGGTAGGTCGTCCAGTCGTAGCCGACCTCGTCGTTGCCGAGGACGGGGCCGCCGCCCTTGCCGTCGTTGCCCGTGTACCCGGTCCACATGTAGTAGCGGTTCGGGTCGGTCGAGCCGATGAACGAGCAGTGGTAGGCGTCGCAGACGGTGAACGTGTCGGCGAGGGCGTAGTGGAACGGGATGTCCTCACGGGTCAGATACGCCATCGTCGTGGTGCCCTTGGCCGGCACCCACCTGTCGTACTTGCCCCCGTTGTAGGCGGCGTGCCCGTCCGGCCAGCTGTGCGGCAGGCCCTCCAGGAACTGCATGCCGAGATCGTCGGCCTCGGGGTGGAAGGGCAGCACGTCCTTGGTGCCGTCCGACTGGTGCCATACCGATTTGCCGTTGTCCAGCGTCACCGGATGCGGGTCGCCGAAGCCCCGGACGCCTCTCAGCGCGCCGAAGTAGTGGTCGAAGGACCGGTTCTCCTGCATGAGGACGACGATGTGCTCGACGTCCTCGATCGTGCCGGAACGGTGGTGCGCGGGCAGCGCCGCGGCCCGCTGGATGCTGGCCGACAGTGCGCTGAACGCCGTCGTGGCGCCCGCTACCTGGAGGAATCGCCGCCGGTTGACTTCAGGCATGGGTGGATGACCTCTTGTCCTGACGTGGTGCGTCGGATGTGACCTGCGCGGAAGGAATGGTCCAAGAGGAACCAACGCCGGGGAAGGGTCTGTGGCGCGGGTGTGACACGTGGGGGTCCGGCGTACGAACAGCGGCGGGCGGGCGCGCCACCTCCGGGCAAAGCCGCGTGCGGCGGGCTTCCGTCTGACGGAAGGGGTATTGCCCGGCCCCGCGTCCGCTCAGGAATGTGGTGGCACGCGGGGCGACGCGGCTCCGCGCTCAGGGTTCTCAGGGACGGGATCGCCATGCCTCACATGACCGCCTTCGCCAGGAATCAGTGGTACGTCGCCGCCTACGCCGAAGAGGTCGGGCGGGAGCTGCTCGGACGGACGATCCTGGGTGAGCCGCTCGTGTTCTACCGGACGGAGGAGGAGGGCACACCGGTGGCGCTGCACGACCGGTGTGTGCACCGCCGGTACCCGCTGTCGGAGAGCGGGCTGGACGGGGACCGGATCGTGTGCGGGTACCACGGCTTCACCTACGACACGACGGGCGCGTGCGTGTACGTGCCGGGGCAGAAGCGGATCCCGCGGACGGCGCGCGTGGCCTCGTACCCCGTGGTCGAGCAGGACTCGCTGATCTGGGTGTGGATAGGCGACCCGGCGCTCGCCGACCCGCAGACCATCCCGCGCGCCAAGCACCTGGCCGCCCCCGGCTGGCGCACCGTGCGCGGCATGGAGCCGATCGACGCCGACTACGGGCTGCTCGTCGACAACCTCCTCGACCTGTCCCACGAGACCTATCTGCACGGCGGCTACATCGGCACCCCCGAGGTCGCCGAGACGCCGATCACCACCGAGGTCGACGAGGGCGCGGGCGTCGTGCGGGTGAGCCGGCACATGGACGACGCGGAGTGCCCGCCGTTCTACGCGAAGTCGACCGGCATCGAGGGCCGGATCACCCGCTGGCAGGACATCGAGTACTTCGCGCCGTGCCTGTACCTGCTGCACAGCCGGATCGCCCCCGTGGGCGTGGTGCCCGAGGCCGACGGCAGCGACCCGAACGGCTTCCACACCGAGATCACGTACGCGATCACCCCGTCGGCGGACGGCAAGGTGTACGACTTCTGGATGGTCTCCCGGGACTGGGCGACCGAGAGCGACGAGGTCACCGAGTTCCTCAGGGGCAACAACCACACGGTCGTCATGCAGGACGTGGTCGCGCTGAACCTGCTCCAGGAGACGCTGGGCACCGAACGCACCGGCTACCAGGAGCTGAGCATCAACATCGACACCGGTGGTCTGGCCGCCCGGCGTATCCTCGCCCGGCTGGTCGAGCAGGGTGAGAAGCCGGTGGAGAAGGTCCAGTGAGCACACCGCCCACCTTCCGGACCGGGGAGGTCTACCGCATCAACTGGCTGCCGGGCACGGACATCCTGCACGGCACCTGTCACTGCGGGCGCGAGCACACCGCGCAGGACCCCATCGAGATGTGGGAGTGGATGCTCGCCCACCCCCAAGGACACGAGCCGCAAGGAAACAGCTCATGACCGCGTCACTCTCGCCTTCGTCGTACGAAGCCGAACTCGTCGTCGACAGCCGGGAGTTCGCGGCCGACGGCGTACTCGCGCTCACCCTGAGGCACCCGTTGGGCGAGGAACTCCCCGTCTGGGAGCCGGGCGCGCACATCGACGTGCTGCTGGGCCCGGAGCTGGAGCGGCAGTACTCCCTGTGCGGCGACCCGGCGGACCGGCACACCTGGCGGATCGGGGTTCTGCGGGAGCCCGACGGGCGTGGCGGATCGGCGTACGTGCACACGGAGTTGGCGCGGGGCGACAAGGTCCGGGTGCGCGGACCGCGCAACAACTTCGCCCTGGAGCCGGTGCCCCGCTACCGGTTCGTGGCCGGCGGCATCGGCATCACGCCCATCCTGCCGATGCTGGCCGCGGCCGAGGCCGCGGGCGCGGAGTGGTCCCTGCTGTACGGCGGGCGCAGCCGTGAATCCATGGCGTTCCGGGCGGAGTTGGGTGCGTACGGGGAACGGGTCACCGTCGCCCCGCAGGACGAGGCCGGGCTGCTCGATCTCGGGTCCGTGCTGGACGGCCTGCCCGAGGACACCCTCGTCTACTGCTGCGGGCCGGGCGCCCTGCTCGACGCGGTCGAGGAGCGGTGCCCCGGGAAGGCGCTCAGGGTCGAGCGGTTCCGGCCCAAGGAGCAGGAGACGGGCCCGGACACCGAGTTCGAGGTCGTGCTGGAGCGGACGGGGAAGACCGTCACCGTGCCCGTCGGGGTGTCCGTGCTCGACACCGTGCGCGCCGCCGGCGTCGAGGTGCTGTTCTCCTGCACGGAGGGCACCTGCGGGACCTGCGAGACGGACGTCCTGGAGGGCACCCCCGACCACCGCGACTCGGTGCTGAGCGACGAGGAACGCGAGGCCGGGGAGACCATGCTCATCTGTGTGTCCCGGTGCCAGGGGTCACGGCTGGTGCTCGACCTGTAGCGGCGCCGGTTCGGCCGTTCGCCGTGTCCTGCCGGCCCGTGGCGGCGCCGGGGCCACGGTTCGCGCCCGGCCCGTGGCCGTCCCCGTGACGCACAGGTCGGCCTCGATGCGGGCGACCGCGGCCAGCAGCTGGGGCAGCAGGTCGCGGCGTACCGACTCGACCGAGGTGCGGCCGGCGTGGACGGGGATGTTCACGCCGGCCACCACCTCGCCGTCCCGGTCCCGGACCGGGGCGGCGACCGACCGGAGCCCCTCCTCCACTTCCTGGTCGACGACGGCGTACCCCTGCCGGCGCACCCGGCGCAGCTCGGCCCTGAGCCGGTCGGCGGAGGTGAGGGTGCGCCGGGTCAGGGGCCTGAGGTCGGCGCGGGCGAGCCGGGCGTCGATCTCCTCGTCCGGCAGATGCGCGAGGACCACCCGGCCGACCGAGGTGACGTGGGCCGGGAAGCGGGTGCCCACGGTGATCGTCGCCGTCATGATGCGGCTCGCCGGGACCCTCGCCACGTACACGATGTCGTCGCCGTCCAGGACGCACAGCGAGGACGACTCCCCGACCTGCGCGACCAGCCGCTCCAGATGGGGTAGGGCGAGGTCGGGGAGGGTGAAGCCCGCCAGATACGCGTAGCCGAGTTCGAGCACGCGCGGGGTCAGCCGGAACAGCCGGCCGTCGGTGTGGACGTACCCGAGGTCGACGAGGGTGAGCAGGAAGCGGCGGGCGGCCGCCCGGGTCAGCTCGCAGGTCCTGGCGACCTCGCTCAGGGTCAGTGCGGAATGTTCGGCGTCGAAGGCCCGGATGACCGCGAGGCCCCGCTCGAAGGACCGGACGAAGTGCGGTTCGCGGGCTCCGCCGAACCGGGCTCGATCGGGCATCGTCGCCTCCAGGAGGACGCACGGAAACCGCGCGGAATCCACACAGCGCCCGCACGGAAGCCACACGAACGAAGCTCCGCACGTGCGTCCCGTACGCACGACGGTGCGTCCTGCGCACGCTAGGAGCACACTTCTGCAACTGTCAACGGCCTTGCACGGCATGGCCATTGACCCGCGACGAATGGCGTTCTACCTTCCCGCTGAGCACTTCTGTGCGGTGTGCGCACAGCCTGTAGGAGAGCGTTCCCACCAGGGGGAGTCATGCGTCGTCTGCTCATCGGTCTCGCGGCCGGTGCCTTGTTCGTCACCGCGACGGCCTGCGGTTCGTCCGGCTCCGGGGCTTCCTCGTCCGGCGGCACCACCACGCTCAGGCTCGGTGTGATCCCCATCATCGATGTCGCCCCCATGTACCTGGGCGAGAAGAAGGGCTTCTACAAGAAGCGCGGGCTCGAACTGGAGCCGACGCTCGCCCAGGGCGGCGCGGCGATCGTGCCGGGTGTCGTCTCCGGCCAGTTCGACTTCGGCTTCAGCAACATGACCTCCCTGCTGGTCGCCCAGTCCAAGAACGTGCCGGTCAAGGCCGTGGTGAACGGTGTCGCCTCCACCGGCAGGGTGGGCGCCGACTTCGCGGAGATCGCCGTGAAGAAGGGCAGCCCCATGAAGTCCGCCAGCGATCTGGAGGGCAAGAAGGTCGCGGTCAACACCTTCGGCAACATCTGCGACACCTCGGTCAACGAGTCGGTCCGCAAGGCCGGCGGCGACCCGTCCCAGGTGGAGTACGTGGAGCTGCCGTTCGACCAGATGCCGGCCGCGCTCGCCAAGGGGCAGGTCGACGCGGCCTGTGTCGTGGAGCCCGCCCTCGCCACCATCAAGTCCCAGGGCGGCACCGTACTGGCGTCGAACTTCGTCGACGTGTCCCCGTTCCTCACCGTGGCCATGTACTTCACCTCCCAGCAGTACGCCGAGAAGAACCCGGAGCTGGTGAAGAAGTTCCAGGAGGCCACGGCGGAGTCGCTCGCGTACGCCGACGAGCACCCGGACGAGGTCCGCCAGATCATCACCACGTACACGAAGATCCCGGAGAACCTGCTGGAGACGGTGGTCCTGCCCCACTGGCCCGCCGAGCCGGACCGCGACTCCATCCAGCGGCTCGCCGACTTGGGCCAGAAGGACGGCCTGTTCGAGAAGGCTCCGGACCTGGACAAGCTGCTGCCGTGAGGGGTGCCGACGCGCTTCTCGGCGCGACCGGGCTCGCGGGGTTCCTCGCCCTCTGGGAAGCGGTCCCGCGGCTCGGCCTCGTCGAGGACGACTATCTCCCGCCGGTCAGCCGGGTCGCCGGCGCCCTCGCCCGCGAACTCGCCGACGAGGCGTTCTGGTGGGCGCTCGGTGACACCCTCACCGGCTGGGCGGTCGGGCTCCTGATCGCCGTGACGGCCGGGATCCTCACGGGGGTCGTCATCGCCGTCGTGCCGTATCTGCGCGAGGCGACGTCCTCGACGATCGAGTTCCTGCGCCCGATCCCCTCGGTCGCCCTGATCCCCCTGGCCGTCCTGCTGTTCGGCAGCGAACTGCGGTCGGTGCTCCTGCTGGTGGTCTACGCGTCCTTCTGGCAGATCCTGATCCAGACCCTGTACGGCGTCCAGGACGTCGACCCGGTCGCCGAGGAGACCGCCCGCTCCTACGGCCTCGGGACCTGGGCGCGGGTCCGGCACGTCCTGTGGCCCACCGCCCTGCCGTACGTCATGACGGGTGTCCGGCTGGCCGCCGCCGTGGCCCTCATTCTGGCGGTGACGGCCGAACTCGTCATCGGGGCGCCGGGGTTGGGCCGGCGCATCTCGGTCGCGCAGACCTCGCAGGCGGTTCCGGAGATGTACGCCCTGGTCGTGGTGACCGGGCTGCTGGGGCTGATCGTCAACGTGGGTGCCCGCACGGTGGAGCGGCGGGCGCTGGCCTGGCACCAGTCGGTGCGCGGGGAGGTGGCGGTGTGAGACCGGTTCTGCTGCGGCTGGTGTTCGCCGTCGCCCTCCCCCTCGTTCTGGTCACCGTCTGGTGGTTCGCGTCGGACGGCAGTACCGATGTGTTCTGGCCGCCCCTGCGCACGATCCTCACCACCTTTCCGGACGTCTGGACGGCCGAGCGGCTGCGCGCCGACGTCCTGCCCAGCCTGCTGCGCCTGTCCGCCGGCTACGCGCTGGCGGCCGTGGCCGGTGTCGCGCTCGGCACGGTCATCGGCTCCTACCGCCGGGTGCGGGCGCTGTGCGAACCGGTCCTCGAATTCCTGCGGGCCGTGCCGCCGCCGGTGCTCGTCCCGGTCATCATGCTGTTCGCGGGCATCGGCGACACGATGAAGATCGCCGTCATCGCGAGCGGCTGCGTCTGGCCGATCCTGCTCAACACCGTCGAAGGTGTACGGGCGGTGGACTCCGTGCTGTCCGAGACGGCCCGGTCGTACGGCATCACGGGCACGGCCCGGCTGCGGAACGTCGTCCTGCCCTCGGCGAGCCCGCAGATCTTCGCGGGCCTGCGCCAGGCGCTGTCCCTCGGCATCATCCTCATGGTCATCAGCGAGATGTCGGTGTCCAGCAACGGGCTGGGCTACACCATCGTCCAGGCCCAGCGCGGTTTCGCGATCCCCGAGATGTGGACCGGCATCCTCGTCCTCGGTCTGATCGGGTTCCTGCTGTCCGTCGTCTTCCGGCTGGTCGAGCGGCGCGTGCTCGGCTGGTACCACGGTCTGCGCGCGTCATCACGGCGGTCGTGGTGACACTTGAGGAGGGGCGGCGGGCGATGCTCGACGTACGGGGCCTGCGGAAGGTCTACGAGGGTTCCGGGCGCCGGGTGGAGGCGGTGCGGGACCTCACCTTCACCGTCGACGCGGGCGAACTGGTCTGTCTGGTGGGCCCGTCGGGCTGCGGCAAGTCGACCCTGCTGAAGTGTGTGGCCGGGCTGCTGAACCCCACGGCCGGTGAAATCCTCCTGGGGGGACGGCCGGTGGACGGTCCACCGCCGGGCATGGCGGTCGTCTTCCAGGAGTACGGGCGCAGTCTGTTCCCCTGGATGCGGGTCCGCGACAACGTCGAACTGCCGCTGAGGCAGAAGAGGTCGAGCAGGAGCCGGCGGCGTGAGCTGGTCGACGACGCGCTCGCCTCCGTCGGCCTGTCCGACGCGGCGGGCGCGTATCCCTGGCAGCTGTCCGGCGGTATGCAGCAGCGGGTCGCCATCGCCCGCGCGCTGGCGTTCGAGCCGGACGTGCTGCTGATGGACGAGCCGTTCGCGGCGGTCGACGCCCAGACCCGCGCCGATCTGGAGGACCTCGTGCGGGACCTGTGGCGGGAGCGGGGCATCACGGTCCTCTTCGTCACCCACGACATCGACGAGGCCGTCTACCTCGGCGAGCGCGTGCTGGTCCTCTCCGCCTCCCCCACCGTCGTGCGGGAACAGCTCACGATCGACCTCCCCGCCGAACGCGACCAGCTGAACACCCGCGTGGCACCGCGCTTCGCGGAACTGCGGACCCATGTGTACGAGCAGATCCAGGCGGCGAAGCGGGGTGTCCCCCTGGACAAGGGGTGACGTCAGGGGACGCTCGTGGCCCGGCGCCGTCGGCGACCTGAACGCCGGCGGCGCCGGAGGGGGCGCGGCTCACCTCCCGGGGGAGGTCACCACGCTCAGATGGCTCGTGGCGGCGTGCCGGGGGCGGCGGGTCCTGCGCACGGGTTCGGACGGGCGGCCCACCTCGCGCAGGACGAGGGTCATGCGGTGGTAGCCCATGTCGCGGAGGGTGTCGGGGCTCTCGCCGACGACCCGGCAGTGGGTGGCACCCCAGCGCGGGTCCGGGTGGACCAGGGGGCGTACGGCGCCGTCGTGCCGGGCGGCCTGGGGGCCGACCGTGCGGAGCCAGTGCGGGAGGCCGTGGCGGTAGGCGGCGTCCATGATCGGGTCCTGGGCGATGTCCCGGCGGATGGACTGCAGACCACGGTCCTGGGGGTGGTGCTCCACCGCGGCGGCGAAGTGGGCGAGCATCGGCAGGCACCAGCTGGACTCGTGGTCACCGAGGACCGTGGCGGCGTCCGGGTGGAAGAGCACGAACCGGATGAAGTTGTCGTCCGGCAGGGCCGTCGGGTGCGGTCCCACGCCATGGAAGAGGTTCCGGAACGCGGCGTTGGCCAGGACGACGTCCCAGCGGTGGTCGAGGACGACGGACGGAAACAGGACGGAATCCAGCAACACGCCGTAGTCCTGTAGGTACGCCTGTGCTTCCCGGGCTTCGAGACTGTCGGGGACGGGCCGCGGTACCGACCGCTGCCCTCCTGCCTGGTACGCCATCGGGAGGTCACCCCTCTTGCCTATGCGGCCTTCACGCGGCGCCCTGATCCTGCTGCCCCAAGCGGAGTTGTGTCAACTATCGTGGCATTCGGCGCCTGTTGACGGCTGAATCTCGCCACAGTTGTGGCGAGACCTGGATGTGAGTTCGACCCAACCGCTAGTCTCCCCGCAGTTCACGGTGTACTTGCCGAGACCGGGGTCTCGCGCCAGGCTTGGATCCACGGATTCCGCAGTACCGCGAAATTGGCCTGAGAGAGACGTAGGAGATCTGTCGGTGACGGATGGCTTCGAGGTTCCGGACGCCGCGGCGACGGTTCTGCTGCCGGCCGTCGTGGCCCGGGTCACCGCGCTGGCGGACAAGCTGCGCGTGCGGCACATGGAGGTCTTCGACACCCGACGGCTCTCGGTCGCGTCGGGGGTGTCGGAAGCGGTGGTGAAAGCCCTGCTGAGCGGGCAGCGCGCCGGTGAGCCCGACGTCCAGGCCCGTTTTCTGCAGCGCCTGGACCTGTTGCGCCGCACCCGGCTCAAGCCCAACGGCCGTAAGTACACCCAGCAGGAGATCGCCGACGGCGCCGGTATGTCGCGCCAGCAGGCGGGTGCCCTGATCAACGGGGACCGGCGTCCCACGATGGAGCACTGCGACGCCATCCAGCGCTTCTTCCGCGTACACGCCGGTTTCCTCACCGCCGAGGACCCCGAGGCGCTGGCGAGCGCCCTGATGCGGACCGAGCAGGAGCTTCTCCAGCAGCTCGCCGACCGTGAGCGCGCGGCGGCCGAGGCCGCGGACGACCCGTTGCAGCGGCTGCTGCAGAACCACGGGGTGCGCTCCATCGCCTGGCGGGCGGCACAGCTGCCCACCGACCAGCACCGCGACAAGGTGGCGGAGTGGCTGGACATGCTGCTGGAGAGCGTCAAGCGGCCCGAGTCCTGACCGGGGGAGATCTGTGGGCATCGGAAAGGAAATGCGCCGTCTGTGCGGCGAGTTGGTCGGCGAACTCACGCTGCCGGCACCGGCGGACCCCGCCGACCTCTACGGCGCCCTGTGCGACGCCATGAGCAGACGCCGCGGCCGCCCCGTCCACTACCGCATGGCCCCCTTCCCACCGGGCACGGCCAGCGGGCTGTGGCTGGACATGGCCGAGCAGGACCTGGTCGTCATCGAGGAACGCACCGCGCCCGACCACCAGTTGGTGATCCTCGGCCACGAGCTGTGGCACATGCAGGCCGGGCACTGTGGCCGGCACGTGGAGGGTGCCACGGTCGCCGCACGCTTATTGAGCCAGGACGCCGATCTGCACGCGACGGTGCTCAAGGTCGCCGCCCGCACCCGCTTCGACCTGACGGACGAGCAGGACGCCGAGAGCTTCGGACTGCTGCTGGCCAGCAAGTGCCGTACCTGGCTCGCCGGTTCGGCGCTGCGCGGGCCGGTGCGCCGCGATCACCTGGCCGGCCGCATCGGGGCGTCGCTGGGCTACCGCGGACCGCAGGGCTGAGCGGCCGGAAAAGCCGAGACGCAGAGACTCAGAAACGCAGAGACGCAGAGACGCAGAGACGCCGAAACCATGGACGGGTCCAGCTACTACATACCTGCCGTCGCGATGACGATCGCCCTCGCCTCGAAGACACCCGCGCTGCTGCGGAACTGGGGCGACCCCCTGATCAGGTCGGTGTGCGCCCTGATGACGCTGGCCGCCCTGGTCTTCTGCTTCGCCGCGCCGCCGACGATCAGCGAGGTCAACCGCGTCACCGGCGTCACCAACGTCTCGGCCGCCGTGGTCTACCTCCTGCTGAGCGCCTTCAGCGGCTCCTGCCTGGTACTGATCACCAACTGGCGGGGCGGCCCGCCCGGGACGACGCGTCGCCTCTCGCACCGCTGGATCGCCGGGTACGGCGCGGTGTGCGCGGCGATCGTGCTGCTGTTCGTGCTCGGCGAGGCCCCCGTGGAGCGGGTGCGGGACTTCGACACGTACTACGCCACGACCCCGTTCCTGCGCGAGATGATCGTGCTGTATCTGATCGGGTTCACCGCCGCGGGCGTCGCGATGAACGTCATGTGCTGGCGCTGGGCGCTGCAGGTGCGCGGCTGGCTGCGTGCCGGGCTGGTGATCATCGCCTTCGGTTTCCTGCTCAACGTCCCGTTCGCGGCGGTCAAGCTGATCGCCGTGGTCGCCCGCTGGCAGGGTGGCGACCTGGACTACCTGAGCACGTACGTCGCCCCCTGGCTGTCGTCCGCCGGCGCGCAGATCTGCGCGCTCGGCTTCTGTCTGCCGCTGGCCGGAGAACGCCTCGGCGACTCCTGGACCATCTGGTCCATGTACCGTCGGCTCGGCCCGCTGTGGCGGGAGTTGCGCCCCGTCTGGGCCCAGGCGAGCCACGATGTGCGAATCTCCTGGTGGGCACCGGCCCGGCTGCAGATGACACAGCGGGAGTCCGACATCCACGACGGCATGCTCAGCCTGTACCCGTACTTCGACTCGGGGGTGCGTGCCAAGGCGTACGACGCCGCCGTCGCGGCGGGTTCAGAGCCCGTCCAGGCACGGGCCGAGGCCGACGCGGCGATGGTGACGGCGGCGGTACGGGCCAAGGAGGACGACCCGGAGGGCCGGGTCATCAGCTCCGCCACGGCCGACGCCCCCGCCCCGCCGGCCGAGAACCCCCGTGACCTCGTACGGATGTCCATCGCCCTGCGTCAGTCACCCGTCGTAGCGGCCGCCCGTGAATGGGCCGCCGCGACCAGGTCAGAGAGCGACTTCCATGAGCGAACCCGTTAGCGGCCCGCCCGACACCGCGGTCACGACCTCCCGGCGTGCCGTCGTCGTCGGTGCGGGCCTGGCCGGCCTGCTGGCCGCCGCCGCGCTGCGCGACCACGCCGAGGTCACCGTCGTCGAACGCGACGCGCTGTCCGAGGGGCCCGAACCCCGCAAGGGCGTGCCCCAGGCCCGGCACGCCCATCTGCTGTGGTCCGGCGGTGCCCGCGCGATGGAGGAGCTGCTGCCGGGGGTCACGGACGCCTGGTTGGCGGCCGGTGCGCGGCGCATCCCGCTGCCGACCGGTCTGGTCTCCCTGTCGGCCCAGGGCTGGGTGCGGCGCTGGCCCGAGATGGAGTTCATGATCGCGTGCAGCCGCGATCTGCTGGAGTCGGTCGTCCGCGCCCGGCTCCTCGCCGGGCCCCGGGTCACCCTCCTCGACCGCACCGAGATCCTGGGCCTGGCAGGCGACGCCTCCCGGGTGACGGGGCTACGGGTCCGTCCCGCCGAGGGCGAGGAGCGGGTGCTCACCGCCGATCTGGTGGTGGACGCCACCGGCCGTGGTTCGCGCGGTTCCGCCTGGCTCGACGCGCTCGGGGTCCCGCCCGCGCCGATGGACGAGGTCGACTCCGGTCTCGTGTACGCCAGCCGGATCTTCCGGGCGCCCGCGGGCACCGAGGAGTACCCGGTGGTCAATGTGCAGCCGGACGGGTCGCAGCCGGTGCCGGGGCGCAGCGCCACCCTCGTGCCCATCGAGGACGGGCGCTGGCTGGTGACGCTGTCGGGCACCCGAGGAGGTCAACCGACCACCCTCCCCGAGGAGTTCGAGGCGTTCGCACGCGACATCAGACATCCGGTCGTCGGTGAGCTGATCGCCCGCGCCGAGCCCTTGACGGACGTCGTGGTCACCCGCAGCACGATCAACCGGCGGCGCTTCTTCGAGAGGGTGTCCGACTGGCCCGACGGCTTCGTCGCGATCGGCGACTCGGTCGCCACGTACAACCCGATCTACGGCCACGGCATGTCCGTCGCCGCCCAGAGCGCCCTGGTGCTGCGAGATCGGGTCGCCGCGCACGGCCTGACGGCCCCCCGGCTCGCGCGCCGGATCCAGAAGGCCGTGGCGGTTCCGGTCTCCCTCGCCTGGGAGCTGGCCACCGGCACGGACATCCGCTACCCGGAGGCCATCGGCAAGCGGCCGAACCCCGTGCAGAGGCTCTTCGGCCGCTATGTGGAGCGGCTGATCAGGACGGCGCTCGGCCGGCCCCTGGTCTGCAAGGCGTACCTCGGGGTGGTCACCCTCACCGAGCCGATCGGCGCCCTCGTCAGACCGGAGGTCGTGCTGGCGGTGCTGCGCGGCCCGGTCAAGTCCCCGTTGACAGAACCGCCGCTGACGGACCATGAGCGGGAGACGGTGCTGGGGACGGCACGGCGGTAGCCCCCGCGCGACATCCGCGCGCGGGAGAGCGGGATTGTCAGTGGCGGACGGCAAGCTGGGAGTGTGCCACCCGTATGCCGGGGCGGGCACGGAGTTTCGCCGATCCGACCAGGGGAGAGCCGTTCGATGCCGACCGCCGTACTGACCGACCGCGAGCGCGCCGCCGTACAGGCCTATCTGCGGCTGCTGGGGACCGTACGAGCAGCGTTCGACGGGCCCGGGGAGTCACGCCGACCACCCGTGGTGCCGCCCGCCGCGCTCGCCGAGGCGGAGCAGGCACTGGCGGCGGCGGGACTCTCGGGCAACGAGGAGGAGTTCTTCCAGTTGTTGCGGAGCTGGTGCCCGGAGGTCTGAGCGGGGGCGGCGACGGTCCGCCGGGCGTCCCGGTGGACCGTCGACGTTCTCCGGCGCCCCAGGTGTACTGACCCGAGAGGTCGGGGCGCGTGCGGTTGAAGCGTTCGGCCTTCCTCCACCCGGAAGTCGGCGCCGGCTTGGCGTGATGCGAGAAGGCTTGCACAGTGCCCCCGGCAGTGGCCGGGCCCTGACCGGATACCTTGGTCAGCGTTTGGCCGTGACCTGCCCGGTCAGCTTCTCCCAGTTGCCGGATCCGATCGCGGCCTTTTCCTCATGGCTGAACGGCGCCTGCTCGAGGAACGAGCGGGCGACCCCGTTGGAGGTGTCGAGGAAGGGGAATCCGCCCGGTCGGGTCCCGAATGTATAGGGGTAGTCGGTGGAGTACATCATGCGCTCCGTCCCGACGACCTCCGAGGTCCACCGCATGTAGCGCTCGCTGACCGTGCCGCTGCCGCACACCCAGAAGTTCTGCGTGAAGTAGTCGGCCAGCGGGCGTTCCAGCTTCGCGTTGTGCGCCATGATCCCGGTGTGGTCCAGGTAGAACAGGACGACCTCGCCCCAGTGGCCGGCGATCACCTGAAGCTCGGGGTGCCGGTCGAACACCCCGGAGAAGATCATCCGCAGGTACTGGATGCCCAGGTCGAAGTACCAGCCCAGCCCTGCCGTCGCGAGCCCCATACCAGTGCTGCGCGCCGGCCCGACGCCGTCGTCGAAGCCCGAGTAGTACGCGTCCAGAACCGGCTTCACAGGGGTCTGCGGGTGGAAGTGCAGCGGGACTCCCAGTCGCGCGGCGGCCGCGTAGAGGTCGTCGAACTCCCGGGCGTCGGCGAGCTTGTCGCCGGTGCGCCCGTAGAGCATCGCGCCGGGGAACCCGAGTTGGGTGACCGCGCGCTCCAGTTCGGCCGCGGCGGCCTCGGGCGCCGCGGTGGGAATGGCGGCGAAGGCTTGAAAGCGGTCGGGCCGCCCGGCCACGATCTCGGCCAACGTGTCGTTGGCCTCGCGCGCTACGGAGACGGCGTCCGCGGCGCTGAGGTTCTGCACGCCCGGCGAGGCCAGGGACACGACCGCGACGTCGATGCCCTGGTCGTCCATATCGGCCAGGCGCTGCTCGCCGAAGTCCCGCAACCGCCGGGCGAAGGGCTCGTCGCCGAACCCGAGCTGCGGGATCTGCGGCACCCCCGCCTTGGCCCACGCGTCGAGCAGCGCGGGCAGGGCGATGTGTTCCTCGAGAGCCACGATCTTGATCTTGTCCGGCATTGCGTACTCCTGTTGTCAGTGATGCCTCTCGGGGCAAGCGCGTGCGGGCCCCGAACGGCCGATGCCCTTCGGTCCCGGGGCCTTGCCGAGACGACTCGCGGTACGTGCTGCCGCGTCTGCCGGTATGCGCCGAATCCGCCGTCCGGACTGCCCGCCGGCTCGGGTACCAAGCGGCATCCATTCGACTGATTCCATCGGCAACACCTGGACAGTATCATTGATACTGGCGATGATTCATCGCAGCTCTTATCATTGATCCATGCCTCGAGGAACAAAGAACGACGTCACCCCCGCCCCCGGCGGGCGCGAGCTCACCCGCCGACGCGTGATCGAGGCCGCCGCGGACCTGCTCGCGCGCGTGGGCCGCGATGCGGTCACCACCCGTGCGGTCGCGGCCGCGGCCGGATTGCAGCCCCCGGCGATCTACCGCCACTTCGCCGACATGGACGAACTGCTCGATGCGGTGGCCGAGCACGGCTACGCCACGTTCCTGGCGGCCAAACACGCCGCCCCCAACCCCAGCGACCCGGTCGAGGACCTGCGCGCGGGCTGGGACCTCGCCGTCGAGTTCGGGCTCGCCAACCCCGCGCTGTACGCGATGATGTACGGCGAGCCCAGGCGCGGCACGACGTCTGCCGCGTTCCAGGCAGGCATGGAGATTCTGCTGGGCCGCATTCGCCGTCTCGCCGCCGCTGGTTGGCTACGCGTCGAGGAGCACCTCGCGGCCGCGATCATCCACGCGACCGCGCGCGGGGCCGTGCTTACCTGGTTGTCGATGCCCGACGATCAACGCGACCCGGCCCTGCTCATGTGCCTGCGAGAAGCCATGGTCGCCGCCGTCACCAACCAGAAGCCCGACGTGCAGGACCCGGGCCCGGCCGGTGCGGCCCGGGCCCTGCGCGCCGCACTGCCCGAACAGACAACCCTGAGCAGCGCAGAGCAGCACCTGCTCAACGAATGGCTCGGCCGTCTCGCGGCCGACGGGTAACCGGTACGCCACCGCGAGCCTGCGGGCCTTCTGGGAACATCAGTGATCAAGCCCGGGGCTGTGATGGAAACGGGCTGCCGCCTCGTCGGGACAGTGTTGCGATGGGGTGGACGGCCCATGTCGCACCCCGAGTCCCGCCTCGCGGTTGCGGACCGGATCAGCCTTCTCCGAGATCGTGCAAGTGAGTGCCGGTGCAGGTAGGAGCGGTAGCCACCTGCTCCGCCCGCGCGTTCAGCTTCGTTCCCGGCCGGCCCGGCACTGCTTGGAGCATCCTCCAGGACCTGTTGGAACTGCGCCCTGTCACCAACCTCTGTGGACAGAACACCTAGGTCAGGTACATCCCGCCGGCCTGCTCCACCAGCCGGCGCAGGGCCGGCACATAGGCCTCGTCGCCGCCCAGTTCGTCGAGCACACCGTGCGCCTCGGCGCGCAGCACCGCGAGGTCCTTCTCGAAGCGACGGAGGACGGCGGGGGCGAGCAGCAGCGCGCGGAGTTCCGCGCGGGCCTGGGCGGAACTCCGTGCGGCGACGCCGAGTTCCGCGACCCGCGCCCTCGATCCGGGTGGCGTCTCCTCCAGGGCGCAGGCGAGGAGGTAGGTGACCGTGCCGTTGCGCAGGTCCTCGTCGCGGCCGGAGAGAAGGTCTTCCTGGTCGTTGAAGAACTGCCAGAGAATGCCGAAAGTACTGCCGAATCTCCGCCACAGCTCGGTTCGTTCGGTCCCGGCGCCGGAGAGAATCGCGGCCATCGTCGTGATCATGCCGAAAGGGGCACCGGACTTCCCTCGACAGGCGGCGACGACCGCGTCCCGCGAAATGTTCTCCCTGTCCCCGCGCAGATCCCGCAACTGGCCTTCCACGGCGTCGATACAGCAGCCGACGATCTCGGCGGTGAGGGCGTTGCGCACCGCGTCCGGGACCGGCTGGGCCTGGACGATCCTGATGGGAAGGGCCTGTCCGCAGAGGACGGACGCCAACAGCGCCTCGTTCCCGTCGAGTCCGGCGGGGGTGTGGGCGCCGTGGCCGTCGGCCAGGTCGTCGAGGTAGCACGCGGAGGTCCACCACAGGACATGCACGGCCGCCAGGGGGACGGCCGGTCCCGGGGTGCCCGTCTCGGCGGCGTGCACGAGGAGCGGGAGCACGGACAGCGGGTATCTCAGCCGCTGGTGGTCCAGCAGCCCGGATATGGATCTCCGTACCGCTTCGGACGAGGGCCCGAGACTTTCCAGGGCGGCCGCGATCTCCGCGTCGATGTCCGGCGACACCTGTCTGTGCAGATCCACAGAGGAGAGGGAGTTCATCCGGCTTGCTCGTCCACCGTGGGGAAGGGCACCGACACCGCCGTCGCCACCAGTCCTTGCCGGACCGTCCAGCGACCGTCGAAGGCGTCGACGCGACGGCCGTCCACCACCGGACCGGGCACGAGGAGTTCGGCGCGCAGTGCGCCGGAGCGGCCGCCGGGGTCGACGGACACCTCGATGTCGGCCTCCGAGAAGTCCAGCCACCGCCCGGTGAGCGGGAACCACGCCTTGTAGACGGACTCCTTGGCGCTGAAGAGCAGCCGGTCCCAGTGCACCGAGGGGTCGTCGGCGGTCAGCCGGCGCAGCCGGGTCGTCTCCGAGGGGAGGGCTATCGCCGTCAGGACGCCCTCGGGCAGGACGTCGTGGGGTTCGGCGTCGATGCCGAGGGAGGCGAGGTCGCCGACGCGGACCAGGGCGGCGGCCGCGTACCCCTCGCAGTGGGTCATGCTGCCGGTCAGCCCGTCCGGCCAGCCGGGGGCACCGCGCTCGCCGGGCACGATCGCGCACGGCGACACGCCGAGCTTCTCCATGGCCCGCCGGGCGCAGCCGCGGACGACGGTGAACTCGCGGCGCCGCTTCGGTACCGCGCGCGCCACGACCGCCTCCTCCTCGGGGTACAGCTCGATCCCCTCGGCGGCGGCCGCGTCATGGGCGTGCGCCTCCACGACCACGACCGCTCCCGGGAGCAGTTCCTCGATCACCGGCTTGGACCTCCATCGGCAGAATGCGGCGCAGCCTGCCCGGCGGTCCCGGACGCGGCCGCCACTCGCGGGGGTAACCCACGGACACCTCTTCGAAACGGACCCCGTCCAGCCAGGTGGTCCGCGGGATGTGCAGGTGGCCGTAGACCATGACCTCGACGCGGAAGCGCCGGTGCCAGTCGGCGGTCAGTTCCGTGCCGCACCACATGGCGAACTCGGGGTAGTGCAGGACGTCCATGGGGTGCCGGTCCAGCGGGTAGTGGTTGACCAGCACCGTGGGCAGGTCGGGCGGCAGCTCGGCGAGCCTGCGTTCGGTCTCGGCGACCCGGGCGCGGCACCAGTCGTCGCGGCTCGGGTACGGGTCGGGGTGCAGCACATGCTCGTCGGTGCAGACGATGCCGGTGGAGTGCGCGTACGCGAGGCCCTCTTCCTTCGTCGCGCAGCCCTTGGGCAGGAACGAGTAGTCGTACAGGAGGAACAGCGGAGCGATCACCACCGGGCCGCCGGGCCCCTCCCAGCGGGGGTACGGGTCCTCCGGGGTGACGACACCCAGTTCCCGGCAGAGGGCGACCAGGTGCTCGTACCGCTCGACGCCCCGGTACGGGACGGTCTCGCTGGGGTGGGTCCACAGCTCATGGTTGCCCGGCACCCACACGACCTTGGCGAAGCGGCCGGCGAGCGTCTCCAGGGCCCAGCGGATGTCGGCGACGGTCTCGGCGACGTCACCGGCCACGAGGAGCCAGTCGTCGTCGGTCTCGGGGCGCATCTGCTCGACGAGGGCGCGGTTCTCCGGATAGCCGATGTGCAGATCACTGATGGCCAGCAGATTTCCGTGACTCCCGACACTCGACTCCACCCGCACTCCCTTCTGAACGTCGAACATCAACACGAGAACACACGGGCGTACCAGCGGACAAGACCGACCTGCCGAGCCGCCGGACCCACGTCCCGGTGATCCCGCCGCGCGAGGATTAACACGCGCGTGACAGAAACCTGGCCTCCGGTGGCCGTATGATCCCTCCTACACCACCGCCACGCCTGTCTTTCGCGTACGGCGGTTCGGCGTACCTCCTTCCCCCCTGGCCGGGCACGGCCTGCTGCGCTGTGCCCGCGAACCCTGAAAGGCGGCCTGCATGGTCTCTCGCGTACGCGTCTGGCTCAACCGCACGTACGCGGAGAACGTCTTCTTCATGGATCAGCTGCGGCATAATCCGCACGCTCGTCCGGTGGACATCCATGCCACGCACGGTGACGCCGACTCCCCCGTACTGGCCGCCGCCGACACCGCCGACCTGGAGCCCGAGGGCCTCTCCCCCGCCGCGTACGTCGAGTACGCGCTCGACCAGTGCGCCAAGCGCGGCATCGACGTGTTCGTGCCCCGGCTGCACCAGGCGACCCTGGCCGCGCACCGCGAGGAGTTCGCGGCCGTCGGTACGGTCCTGCTGGCGCCGACCGCCGGGGCGATCGAGGTCTTCGAGGACAAGGTGACCGCGTACGAGGCCGTCCAGGCGCACGGGGTCCCGGTGCCGCCGTGGTTCCGGGTGACGAACGCCGAGGAACTCGTCGCCGCCGTCGACGAGTTGGAGGACGGCGGGCACAGAGCGTGCTTCAAGCCCGCGGCCGGGGCGGGCGGTGTGGGCTTCCGTGTCGTCACACGCGCCCCCTTCTCGCTCGATCAGCTCAACGGGTTCCCGGGCCCCTACGTGCATCTCGACATGGTCGTGGAGGCGGTGCGTGCGGCCGAGGAGCCCGTGGACTGGATGGTGATGCCGCGCCTCGGACAGCCGGAGGTGTCCGTCGACTGCCTCACCGGCCCCGACGGGCGGGTCCGGATGGCCGTAGGCCGCACGAAGAACGGCCGGCGCCGTGGGTTCAGCCAGAACCCCTCGTGGATCGAGCCCGCGCGGCGGATCGCGGAGCGGTTCGGGCTGCACTACCTGACGAACATCCAGTTCCGCATGTACGGCGACGAGCCGGTGCTGATGGATGTCAACACACGTCCGGCGGGGGGCCTGCACCAGCTCGCGCTGTGCGGCATCAACGCCCCCTGGGCGGCTGTGCGGTTGGCGCTCGGCGACGACCCGGGTGATGTGGTTCCCACGCGGCTCGGGCAGGACTACACGGTGGTGTCGGGGACACGGCCGGTGCGGGCGGTCACGATGCCGCATCAGGTTTCCGAGGTGCCCGTTTCCGAGGTGCCCGTTGCCGTGGAGCCGCGGCCGGTGGCTGTCGCGCCGTCCTCGGTGTGCAAGCCGGCTGCCGACCGGCCGTTGGCTGTCTGAACGGGCCGAGGGTTCTCGCCCCCGCCGCCCCTACCCGTCCCATCCCGGGGGCTGCGCCCCCACCCCAGGCCCCCTGAGGGAGTTGGTCGGGTGCGGGTCGGTGGGGGCTTGTCGCACGGTTCCCCGCGCCCCTTTCAGGGGCAGGGGCTCAGGTAGCCCCAAGTCTCGGCCAACTCCCCCAGACGGGCCGGGAGTTCCGAGGCCGGGTCTGCCTCGCGGGTCGGCTGGATGCGGCCGGACCTGATGGTGGTGGACCAGTCGCCGAGCCGGGGCGGAAGGTGCCGTGGTCCGGGGTGCCGTAGTCGAGCCGGTCACGTTGCCCCCGTGTCCCAGGGGCGACGGGCGCATTCCAGGTGTCGTGGAAGGAACGCACCGTGGTCGCGGCGGGCGGTCCACCCGCCGCGACCAGCTGTTTTTCGTTCCCTAGTTTTTCTCCCCCACCGCCAGCCGGAGTGTCTGCACCTCGAAGGGGCGCAGCGTCACCGGGACGCCGTTCCCGTCCGTGGCCGCCTCCGACAGGGGGCGTTCCAGCAGGTCGGTGATCTGTGCCCCGGCGAGCGGGAAGCCGGTGCGCAGGACGCCCCGGGCCCGGCCGCCGCTCGACTCGTAGATCCGGACCACGACGTCGCCGGAGGCGTCGTCGGCGAGCTTGACCGCCTCGACGGTCACGCCCTCGCCGTCCACGGAGACGACCGGCTCGGGGGCGCCCGCCGCGTCGGCGACGCGCAGCGGCAGGTTGAGGGCGTAGCCCTCGGCGACCGCGTCCTCGATGCTCGCGCCGGGGAGCAGGGAGTAGGTGATGCGGTGCTTGCCCTGGTCGGCCTCGGGGTCCGGGATGCGCGGGGCGCGGACCAGGCTGAGGCGGACCGTGGTGGTCGTACCGTCCTCGCGGACCGTGCGGGAGACGTCGTGGCCGTAGGTGGAGTCGTTGATCACCGCGACGCCGTAGCCGGGCTCGGCCACGTGTACCCAGCGGTGGCCGGAGACCTCGAAGCGGGCCGCCTCCCAGCTGGTGTTGGTGTGGGTGGGGCGCTGGATATGGCCGAACTGGATCTCGGCGGAGGAGTGGGGCGCGCGGACGTCGATGGGGAAGCCGGCCTTGAGGAACTTCTCCGCCTCGTGCCAGTCGATGTCCGTCTCGAAGTCGATCCGGGGGCTGCCGGCGCGCAGGGTGATCGTCTGGGTGATGTGGGAGCCCTTGCCGAACGAGCGCTCCACGCGGATCGCGCCGAGCAGGGGGTCTTCCTCGACCACGGTGACCGACTCGGCGTCCAGCAGGTCCGTGTAGCGGTTCTTGTAGTGCTTGTCGACGTCCCAGGCGTCCCAGTAGTTCGGGAGGTCGGTGTGCAGACGGAGCAGGTTGCCCGTGTCGCCGAGCACCTCGCGGTCGGCACGCAGGTCGCGGACGGAGGCGAGGGTGCCGTCCTCGGCGATCTCCACCCGGACCAGGCCGTTGTCGAGGACGCGGCCGGAGACGGTGACGGGGTGCGGGGGTTCGGCGGCGGTGAGGGGCGCGCTGCCGTTCGCGGGTACCGTCACGTACAACGGTGCACCCGTCGGCGTACGGACCACCTCGGCCCGGTCGCGCGGACTGGTGTTGAAGACCCGCGGGTCGCCGCCGCCGAGGGCCGTGACCGCCTCGGCCGTCAGCTCCTCCAGTTCCTTCGCCACCCTCGCGTACTCCGCCTCCGCCTCGCGGTGGACCCAGGCGATCGAGGAGCCCGGCAGGATGTCGTGGAACTGGTGCAGGAGGACCGTCTTCCAGAGGCGGTCGAGCTTCTCGTACGGGTAGGCGTAGCCGGGCGTGTGGAGCGCGGCCGTGGTCGCCCAGAGTTCGGCCTCGCGCAGCTTGTGCTCGCTGCGGCGGTTGCCCTGCTTGGTGCGGGCCTGGGAGGTGTACGTGGCGCGGTGGAGTTCGAGGTACAGCTCGCCGTTCCAGACGGGGGCGTCCTCGTACTCCGCGCGGGCCTTGGCGAAGAACTCGTCGGGGTGTTCGACGACGACCTTCGGTGAGCCCTCCAGGTCCGCGAGGCGGCGGGCGCGCTCCATGATCTCGCGGGTGGGGCCGCCACCACCGTCGCCCCAGCCGAAGGGTGCGAGGGAGCGGGTGCCGGCGCCCTTCTCCTGGTAGTTGCGGACGGCGCGGTCCATCTCCTCGCCGCTGAAGCGGGCGTTGTAGGTGTCGACCGGCGGGAAGTGGGTGAAGATGCGGGTGCCGTCGATGCCCTCCCACCAGAAGGTGTGGTGGGGGAACTTGTTGGTCTGGTTCCAGGAGATCTTCTGGGTGAGGAACCAGTCGTTGCCGGCGAGCTTGGCGAGCTGCGGGTAGGAGGCGTTGTAGCCGAAGGAGTCCGGCAGCCAGACGCCCTTGGTCTCGATGCCGAAGTTCTCGATGAAGAACCGCTTGCCGTGGACGAGCTGGCGGGCGATGGCCTCACCGCCGGGCAGGTTGCCGTCGGACTCGACCCACATGCCGCCGACCGGCACCCACTGGCCCTTGTCGACAGCCTTCTTGATGCGCTCCCACACCTGCGGGTAGTTGTCGCGCACCCACTCGTACTGCTGGGCCTGGGAGCAGGCGAAGATGAAGTCCTCGTACTCGTCGGCCAGCGCGGTGACGTTGGAGAAGGTGCGGGACGTCTTGCGCTTGGTCTCGCGGATGGGCCAGAGCCAGGCGGAGTCGATGTGGGCGTGGCC
This sequence comes from Streptomyces sp. NBC_01314, assembly GCF_041435215.1. Taxonomy (NCBI): domain Bacteria; kingdom Bacillati; phylum Actinomycetota; class Actinomycetes; order Kitasatosporales; family Streptomycetaceae; genus Streptomyces; species Streptomyces sp. NBC_01314. The sequence continues at coordinate 2,228,232 of NZ_CP108394.1, forward strand.
GACGCCGGAGATGGTGTGGGCGCTGGCGTGGGCGGGCTTGGCGAGGACGGGGGCGAGGATCTCGCGGACGGCCGTCGCGCTGCCGGAGACGTCGTCGAGGTCGACGGCGTCCATGGCCCGGTCCAGGGCGTGCAGGATCTCGTGGCGGCGGGGCTCGTGCTCGCCGAGGTGGACCATGAGTTCGCGCAGTACCTGGAGGTCCAGGTCGAGGTGGAAGACCTCCTCGTCGAGGACGGCGAGGTCGGCGCGCTGGAAGGTGTAGAGGGGCTTGTCGCCGGCTGTGAGGATGTCACCCATCGGCGTGATCTTCGAGAAGTTGTCGGCGAGGATGTCGGGGTTGGAGGCCGCCTCGACCAGGTAGTCGATGGTCTCGCCGCCCCGGACGGGGTTGCCGATCGGCACGTACTGGTTGAGCGGGTTGACCGCCTTCAGCGGGGTGCCGTCGGCGAGGTGGACAAGGGCCTCGGCCTGGTTGCCGGGCCAGTCGCCGACGAAGCCGAGGTCGATGACCGCCTCGACGCGCCGGCCGGCCCACTCGGCGGGCACCTGTCCGCGCATCCGGAACCAGGTCGTGCCCCACGGCGGGCCCCACGGGGTGTCCATCGCGAAGGGGGTGTACGAGGCGGCCGCGGCCTCCTCGAAGGGGACGGGCTCGCCCGGCGCCTGCCAGGCCTCGACCTCGAAGGGCGCGGAAGCCGCGTAGATCGCGGGCTTGACGCGCTGGGTGTGGACGCGCTCGACGCGTTCCTCGATGCGGCGGCGTTCGTCGTGCATGACGGGTCTCCAGGGAGGGAGCGAGCGGGGGAAAGCGCTTTCCGGCGGTGAGCCTACTTGAGGTACGCCAGGCCCGGGTGGACCTCGGTGTACCCCTCGACCAGCCTGCGCGCCACATTGACCGAGTCGACCAGCGGGTGCAGGGCGAAGGCCTTCACCGCGGTCGCGCGCGAACTCGACTCCGCGGCGGCCAGGACCTCGCGTTCGACGGCCTTGACCGCGCAGACCAGCCCGGTGGCGTGGTCGGGCAGGGGGGCGACGGCGACCGGATGGGCGCCGTTGGCGTCGACCAGGCAGGGCACCTCGATGACGGCCTCGGTGTCGAGGGCCGAGAGGGTGCCCTTGTTGCGGACGTTGAGGATGAGGGTGGTGCGTTCGTCGCGGGCGATGGCCCGCATCAGGGCGAGGGCGACCTTCTCGTAGCCGCCGGAGAGGTCGTCGGCGTCGCGTTCGCCGGCGCCCGCCGTCTCCCGGTTCTCCGACATGTAGGTGGCCTCGCGCTCGGCGCGGGTGCGGTCCCAGGCCTTGAGCGCGTGGGCGCCGGGGCGGCGCATCTCCTCGTAGAAGTGGGCCTGCTGGTCCTTGAGGAAGGCGCCGCGGGTCTTCTCGACCGCCTGGTAGGCGCGTACGGCCTCGCGGTTGAAGTAGTAGTAGTGCAGGTACTCGTTGGGGATCGCGCCGAGGGACTGGAGCCAGTCGACACCGAAGAGCTTGCCCTCCTCGAAGGAGCCGAGGAGGTCGCGGTCGGCGAGCAGGCGCGGGAGTTCGTCGCGGCCGGCGATGTGCAGGCCGCGGACCCAGCCGAGGTGGTTGAGGCCGACGTAGTCGATCCATGCCTCCTTCGGATTCGCGGCGCCCAGGACGCGGGCGATGCGGCGGCCGAGGCCCACGGGTGAGTCGCAGATGCCGATGACGCGGTCGCCGAGGTGGCGGGACATGGCCTCGGTGACCAGGCCCGCCGGGTTGGTGAAGTTGATGACCCAGGCGTCGGGGGCGAGCCGGGCCACGCGCCGGGCGATGTCCACGGCGACGGGGACCGTGCGCAGGCCGTAGGCGATGCCGCCGGCACCGACGGTCTCCTGGCCGAGGACGCCTTCGGCGAGGGCCACCCGCTCGTCGTCCGCGCGGCCCTCCAGACCGCCGACACGGATCGCGGAGAAGACGAAGTCGGCGCCGCGCAGGGCCTCGTCGAGGTCCGTGGTGGCGGTCACCTCGGGGGCGTCGGGCACCTCCGCCGCCTGTTCGGCCAGGACGCGGGTGACGGCGGAGAGCCGCTCGGCGTCCAGGTCGTGCAGGACGACATGGGTGACCCGGCCCTCGGCGCGGTCCCCGAGGAGCGCCCCGTACACGAGGGGCACCCGGAATCCTCCGCCGCCCAGAATCGTCAGCTTCACGCAACTACCACCTTTGCCGATCGTGCATACATGCGGGCCGTCCCGACACGTGTCAGCCGCCCCGTCCCCGGGCGGTCATACGGTGACCACCTCGACCCCCGCGTCCTCGAACGAGGACCGGGTGCCCGGGTCCACCGACCCGTTGGTCACTACCACGTCGAGTTCCCCCGGACCGCAGACCCGCGCCATCCCCGTACCGGGAAACTTCGCGGAGTCGGCGAGCAGGACGACCTTGTCGCCGGCCTTGATCATCGCGCGTTTGACGGGGACCTCGACGACGGTCGTGTCCATCACCTGTCCGCCGGGCCGCACTCCGCTCGTGCCGAGGAACAGCCAGTCGGCGTGCAGCTGCCGGAGGTTGTCCTCGGTGAGGAAGCCGACGAGGGAGCGGTACTCGCGGCGGACCATGCCGCCGAGCAGCACCAGTTCGATGCCCTCGTCGTCGGCCAGTTCCTCGTAGACCACCAGGTTGCTGGTGATCACGGTGAGGCGGCGGCCGTGCAGCTGCCGGGCCAGACGGTAGGCGGTGGTCCCGATGTCGAGGAGTACGGACTGACCGTCACGGACCATCGAGGCGGCCTGCGCCGCTATCGCGTCCTTCTCGGCCACCCGCACCTCGGCGACCTCGGCGAAGGGCTGGTCGCCCTCGTCCACCACCGCGCCGCCGTGCACACGGGTGAGCAGCCCCTCCTCCTCCAGCCTGACGAGGTCACGCCGGACGGTGGCGGGGCTCACACCGAGTTGTTCGGACAAGTCGGTGACGGCCGCCGGGCCCCCTGATCGCAGGGCCCGCAGGATGAGTTGGTGTCGTCGCTCTGCCAGCACGCGCTGAACAGTACTCGTCATTCCCAATCATTTCTATGCTCACTTCTGCTCGACTCTTGCCAAACCTCTCGGAGGCGCGCACGATCTGTGCACCGAAATTGAAGACTTTTGAAGAGTGATCCCCGAAAGTCTCGACGAGAGGGTGCACGCGTGGACGACGACCGGCCCGATGCGCTGCTGACCGGGCTGCTCTTCTACGACCTCGTGCTCACGGGGCTGGGCAAGCCGCCCACACCCGGCGAGGAGATCTGGACCGACGGCATGGGCTGCGGTCCTGGCGGCATCGCCAACCTCGCGGTGGCCGCCGCCCGTTTCGGCCTGCGGACCTCCCTGGCCACGGTCTTCGGCGACGACCACTACGGCGTCCACTGCCGTGACGTCCTCGCCGGCCAGGAAGGCGTCGACCTCTCCCTCTCGCGCACCTCCGACGGCTGGCACACCCCCGTCACCGTCTCCCTCGCATACGGCCACGACCGGGCCCTGGTCACCCACGGCCAGGAACCGCCCTACTCCCAGGACGTGTTGATGGGCGACCCGCCCGACGCGCGCACGGCGCTCGTGCACATCGAGGCCGAGCCGCGCGAGTGGCTCGCCAAGGCCGCCGCGAACGGCACGCACATCTACGCGGACGTCGGCTGGGACCCCACCCAGCAGTGGTCCCGCGCTCTGCTCGACCAACTCACCCTGTGCCACGCCTTCCTCCCCAACGAGACCGAGGCGATGGCGTACACCCGTACCGACAGCGCGGGAGCCGCGCTCGGCACGCTGAGCGAGCTGGTGCCGGTGGCCGTGGTCACCCGCGGCGGCGAGGGCGCGGTCGCGGTGGACCAGACGACCGGGGAGTACGCGGAAGTCCCGGCCCTGGACGTCGAGGTGCTCGACGCGACGGGCGCCGGCGACGTCTTCGGCGCGAGTTTCGTGGCCGCCTCCCTCGGCGGCTGGCCGCTGGTGGAGCGGCTGAGGTTCGCCGTCCTGTCCGCCGGACTGTCCGTGGGGCACCACGGCGGAGGCCTGGCGGCGCCCGGCTGGTACGGCGTCGACCGCTGGTGGCGCTCACTGACCGACCCGGACCTGAAGAAGACCTACGGCTTCCTCACGGACCGCATCCCTGCCGACGTCGGCCCACCGGTGCGCCACGCCCCGGTCACCCCGCCCGCACGGCTCCCCTGATCCCCCCAGAAATTGCCCCGAAGTACCACGAACAGGAATAAACAGGAGTGACCCGTGGACCTTTCTCGTAGAGGCTTCCTCCAGGCTGCCGTGCTCACCGCGGCAGCCTCCGGCCTGACCGTCGCCTGCGGCGGCGACTCGGAATCCGGCGGCACCAAGAACGGCAAGAGCCTCACCATGTGGTACTGGGGCGGAGCCCTCAGCGACAAGGTGGTCGCCGAGGCCAAGACGCACTTCGGCGGCCAGACCAAGCTGACCAGTTCCTCCATCGGCGGCGACTTCAAGCAGAAGCTCACCACCACCCTCGCGGCGGGCGGCAGCTCCGTGCCGGACATCACCGGCATCAAGGGCGAGGACATCGCCTCCTTCCTGCCCAACGCCGACCGCTTCCTCGACCTGAACGACCTGGGCTTCAAGAAGATCTCGTCCCAGTACCTGGAGTGGAAGACCAAGCTCGCCCAGACCGAGGACGGCAAGCAGATCGGGTTCCCGATCGACATCGGCCCCACCGCGCTCTTCTACCGCGCGGACCAGTTCGACAAGGCCGGGCTGCCCTCCGACCCGGCCAAGGTCGCCGCCGAGGCCAAGACCTGGGACGACTACTTCGCACTGGGCACCGAACTGAAGAAGGCGCTGCCCGGCACCTTCCTGGTCAACAACATGGGCTCGGTGTTCAACATCGCGGTCGGCCAGGGCACCAAGCGGTTCATCGACCAGGACAACCACTTCATCGGCGACCAGGACCACATCCGCGCCGCGTGGGACACGGCGGTCCGCGCCTACACGCTCGGCCTCGACGCCAAGATCAACGACCAGAGCTGGAACGCCGCCGTCGGCAAGAGCCTGACCACCGAGGTCGGCGCCGCCTGGCACGCGCTGGACATCGAGTCGGCGGCCCCGGGCACCAAGGGCAAGTGGCGGGTCTGCGCGACGCCGGGCGGGCCGGCCAACCAGGGCGGTTCCTATCTGACCCTGCCCAAGCAGTGCCGGAACCCCGAAGAGGCATTCAAGATCATCAGCTGGATCCTCAGCCCGGACAACAACGCCAAGAGCTTCACCGACGCCGCCATCTTCCCCGCCTCCCCGGACTCGTACGCGATGGAGGCCATGACGGGCCCCGACGCCTTCTTCGGCGGACAGAAGATCATCGAGGTCTTCGGCCCGGCCGCCGAGGCCATTCCCGTGAGCTACGAGGCGCCCGCCGACTCCGCGGTCATGGCTCCCTTCATGGCCGAGCTGACCAGCATCGAGGCCAAGGGCAAGAAGCCCGACGACGCCTGGAACGACGCGGTCGGCCAGGCCAAGCAGATCGCCAGGCGGCAGGGGGTGAACTGAGGTGTCGTCACCTCCGGTCACCGGCACCGCCACGGTGCACGAGCACCGTGGCGGGCCGGGCCCGGCCCGCTTCCGCCCGCGGCGCACCCCGCCCGCGGGCGTCACGCGGCCCCGACGTCTTGGGGCGCTGTCGTTCTGGCGGCAGTACCTGGCGATCTCGCCCTTTTACCTGATCTTCATCGTCTTCTCGTTCGTCCCCGTCTTCTATTCGCTGTATCTGTCCTTCCAGCGCTACGACGGCCTGGGCACCAAGCAGTTCGTGGGCCTGCAGCAGTTCGAGTTCCTCTGGAACGACCCGGTCTTCTGGCTGTCGATCCGCAACACCCTGGCGATCTGGGTCCTGTCCACCGTTCCCACCCTCTTCGGCGCCCTGGTGCTGGCGACGCTGCTGCATTCGGTGCGCCGCTTCAAGGGTTTCTACCGCATCGCCCTCTACGTGCCGAACGTCACGTCGATCGTCGCCGTGGCGATCTTCTTCGGCGCGGTGTTCAGCAACGACTTCGGGCTGGTCAACGCGATCCTGGGCATGGTCGGCATCTCACCCGTCCCGTGGCTGAGCGATCCATGGCTGATCAAGGTCGTCATCGCGCTGCTGATGACGTGGATGTGGACCGGCTACAACATGATCATCTATTTGGCCGGCCTCCAGGCCATCCCGCAGACGATCTACGAGGCGGCCCGGATGGACGGCGCCGGCCCGATCCGCACGTTCTTCCAGATCACCATTCCGATCATGCGGCCGATCATCCTGTTCACCGTCGTCATCTCGACGATCAACGGTCTGCAGAGCTTCAGCGAACCCCAGGTGCTCTTCGCCAGCAACGCCGCCAACCAGAACCTCGGCGGCCCGGGGCAGGCGGGCCTGACCACGCTGCTGTACTTCTACCAGTCGGCCTTCCTCGACAACGACTACGGCTACGGCGCGGCCATCGTGTGGGCCTTCTTCGTGCTGATCATCGTGCTCGTCGCCGTCAACTGGCGCATCGTGCAACGAGGGAGGAAGTCATGACGACAGCCGCCACGCCACGGCCGGCCACAGGCACGAAGCGGCCGCGCCGCCCCAAGGGCCTGTCCGCGCACGTCTTCCTCGTCCTGGCCGTCCTGATCTCGGTCTTCCCGTTCGTGTGGACGATCGTGATGGCGACCAACACCACCCGCGACATCTACAAGAGTCCACCGAAGCTGACCTTCGGCTCCCATCTGCTGGAGAACATCCGGCATGTGCTCGACACCATCGACTTCTTCGGGTCGATGCTCAACACGGTCGTCGTCGCCTGCGTCACCACGGTCCTGGTGCTGTTCGTCGACTCCCTGGCGGCCTTCGCCTTCGCCAAGTTCGAGTTCCCCGGGCGCAAGGTGCTCTTCGGCACGCTGCTGGTGTTCATGATGCTGCCGCTGCAGCTGGCCGTCCTGCCGCAGTTCATCCTCATGTCCGAGGTCGGCTGGGTCGGCATGCTCAAGGCACTGGTCTGGCCCGCCCTCTCCAACGCCTTCGGCATCTTCTGGCTGCGCCAGTACATCGAGAACGGCGTGCCCGACGAACTGCTGGACGCGGCGCGCATCGACGGCGCCGGGTTCTTCCGCCAGTACTGGAACGTCGCGCTGCCGATGATCAAGCCCGCGTTGTCCTTCCTCGCCATCTACGCCTTCGTCGGCGCCTGGAACGACTACGTCTGGCCCCTCATCGTGCTCACCAACCCCGAGCACGTCACGCTCCAGGTGGAGCTGGCCCAGCTCAACCTCGGCCACAACACCGACTACAGCATGGTCATGGCCGGTGTGCTCATGGCGTCCATCCCGCTGGTCGTGGTCTTCGCGATCTTCGCGCGCGGGTTCATCGCGGGCGCCACCGAGGGCGCGGTACAGGGCAGCTGAACCGCTCCCGGGAGGCAGGTGCGCGATGGTGGATGTCGTCGGCGGTGGAGGACGGCCCGGGCGCGGCAAGGTGCTCGTGGTGGGGATGGACGGCGTGCGCTTCGACCGGCTGCCCCTCCCCCGGCCCCCGGCCGGGCGGACGACCCTCTCGCTTCGCCCGCCGTCCACGGCACCCGTGCTGCACGGCCTGATGACCGCCGGCGCCCACGGCAGCAGCCTGCTGCCCTACGGCGAGGTGGACGGTCAGGCCGAGGGCGGGCCGTCCACCAGCATGGCCTACACCGACTCCGGCCCCGGCTGGTCGAGTGTGCTGACCGGGGTGTGGCCCGACCGGCACGGGGTCACCGGCAACGACTTCACCGGCGCCGACTACGCCCGCCACCCCGACTTCCTCAGCCGCGCCGCCACCGCGCGGCCCGCTCTGCGCACGGCGGCCGTGGTGTCCTGGCCGGAGCTGGTCCACCGCGGCACCCTGGGCCCCGCCATCGGCCGGCGCGTGCCGTACGACGGCGAGTGCGACGGTTACGAGAGCGCGGACCGGCTCGTCGCCGACACCGCCGTGCGCTGGCTCACCGAGGACGACCCGGACGTCGTGTTCGTGTACTTCGGCGCCACCGACGAGGCCGGCCACGCCACGGGCCCCCTCGGCCCCGCCTACGACCGGGCCCTCCTCGTCCAGGACGCCCACCTCGGGCGGCTGTTGGACGCCATCGGCGCCCGGCGCTCCGACCCGGTCCGGGCGGACGAGCACTGGACGGTCCTGGTCACCACGGACCACGGCCATCTCGACACCGGGGGCCACGGAGGCGACACCCACGCCGAGCGAGAGGTCTTCGTCGTCCTCGCCGAACCCGGGATGTCCGGCGGCACCCTGCTGGACTCGCCCCGCCTCATCGACATCGCCCCCACCGTCCTGGACCGTCTCGGCATCCCCGTCGACCCGGCCTGGGGCCTGCGGGGCCGCATCCTGCCCCGGCCGACCATGTCCCCCCTGTCACCACCCACTTCGGAACGGTCATGACCGACGCACTCTTCGCCCTGCGCCCCTGGGAAGCACCCGAGGTGACCTCCTGGGGGCGGCTGCCCATGAACGCCGTCGACCGGCGCGACCGGGCATTGTCGCTGGACGGCCGCTGGCGGTTCCAGCTGCTGCCGTCGCCCGACCGGGAACCCGGCCCCGCCTGGTCCTGGGCCGAACTCCCCGGTTCCTGGGCCCTCCAGGTGGCGGAGGACCCCCCGCAGTACACCAACGTCCGTATGCCGTGGCCCCAGTTCCCGCCGGACTCGCCGGCCGGGAACCCGACCGGTGTGTACGAGCGGGAGGTCGCCATACCCGCCGACTGGACCGGCCGGCGGATCGTCCTGCACGTCGGCGCGGCCGAGAGCGTGCTGCTCGTCCATGTGGACGGGCGGCCGGCCGGTATCTCCAAGGACTCCCGTCTGGCCGCCGAGTTCGACCTGTCCGGCCTGGTCAGGCCCGGAGAGAAGGCCACCGTGCGGCTCACGGTGGTGAAGTGGTCCGACGCCTCGCACATCGAGGACCAGGACCAGTGGTGGCTCGGCGGGATCACCCGCCCGGTGCTGCTGTACGCCACCGATCCGCTGTATCTCGCGGACGTGAGCGTGCGGGCCCACAGCGACGGGGAGCTGCGGGTGGACTGCCGGGTGCGCTCGGCGGCGGGGACGGGGACGGGCGCGCTGCCCGCCGGGTGGTACGTCAGCGGGGAGCTGGACGGCGAACTCCTCGCCCAGGACCGCGAGTTCGACCGGCTCAACACCGAGGACGACCGGGTCTCCGACTTCCTCGGCGAGGCCCGTATGGGGACGGTCGTCCCCGACGTACGGACCTGGAACGCCGAGACCCCCGAGCTGTACGACCTGACCGTCCGTCTGCACCGGGCCGACGGCACGGTCGCGGACACCTCGCACCACCGGGTCGGCTTCCGCGAGGTCGAGATCCGCGGCAGGGATCTGCTGGTCAACGGGGAGCGCGTCTACATCCGGGGCGTCAACCGGCACGACTTCCACCCGCTGACCGGGCGGACGGTGTCGTACGAGGACATGCGCGCGGATCTGCTGACGCTCAAGCGGTTCGGCTTCAACGCGATCCGCACCTCCCACTGTCCGGGCGACCCGGCCCTGTACGACCTCACGGACGAGCTGGGCTTCTACGTCGTCGACGAGGCGGACATCGAGTCCCACGACCACGCGCACGAGATCGCCGACGACCCGCGCTATCTGAACGCCTTCGTGGACCGCGTCTCCCGGATGGTCCTCCGGGACAAGAACCATCCGTCGGTGATCATCTGGTCGCTGGGCAACGAGTCCGACTACGGGGCGAACCACGACGCGGCCGCGGGCTGGCTGCGGCGGCACGATCCGACGCGGCCGGTGCAGTACGAGGGGGCCGCGAAGCTGGACTGGGCGGCCACGGACGACGCCTCCGACATCGCGTGCCCGATGTACGCGCCCATCGAGGACTGTGTGGCGCACGCGCTGTCGGGCGAGCAGACCAGACCGCTGATCCAGTGCGAGTACTCGCACGCCATGGGCAACAGCAACGGCACCCTGGCCGACACCTGGGCCGCCATCGAGGCCACACCGGGTCTTCAGGGCGGGTTCATCTGGGAGTTCTGGGACCACGGCATCCTCCAGCATGTGAACGACGGACGACCGGCCGGGCGTGGGGGCGCCGGGCTGTACGAGAACGGAGTCGCGGGCCCCGGCCTGCGCTGGGCCTACGGCGGCGACTTCGGCGAGACGATCCACGACGGCGCCTTCATCGCCGACGGGGTCGTCCTCCCCGACCGCACGCCCAAGCCGGTGATGTTCGAGCACCGGGAGATCGCCGCCCCGGTGCGGCTGTCCGTGGAGGGCGAGGGCACCTGGCGGGTGCTGCGGGTGCACAACCGGCAGCACTTCCGCGATCTGTCGTGGCTGGCCGCCGAGTGGGAGTTCGCGGCGGCCGACGGCGGCACCTGGACGCTGCCGGCCCGGCTGCCCGACGTACCGCCCGGCGGCTCGGCGGTCATCGACCGGCCCGAGGTGGCAGGCGGGGCCGGCGAGATCTGGCTGACCCTGCGGGTGACGACGGCCGCCGACGGACCCTGGGCCCCGCGCGGAACCGAGCTGTGCTGCCCGCAGGTGCGGTGGTACGCGGCGGACGAGGGCGAGCCGGTGGTGGGCGCCGAGGAGGACCTCGGGCACGTCCCGCCGCCGGAGACGGACGAGGCCGGGCTGCTGCTGCACCCGCTGCTGGCCTCCCCGCCGGTCCTGAGCCTGTGGCGGGCCCCGACCGACAACGACGTCCTCGGCGGCATGGCCGAGCGCTGGCGCGAACTGGGCCTGGACCGCGCGGAGCGCGAGCCGGTCGCCGTGGAGCGCGAGGGGCCGACCGTGCGGGTCCGGTCCCGTTGGGCGACGGGGGCCGGGGCCGTCGAGCACGAGCAGGCGTTCACGGCGCTGGTGGACGGCCGGATCCTCGTCGAGGAGACCGCCGTGCTGCCCGACGGGCTGACGGACGTGGCCCGCGTCGGCACGGTGTTCGAGACCGCGCACGGCTTCGACCGCCTCGCCTGGTACGGGCAGGGGCCCTGGGAGAGCTACCCGGACCGTGCGGCCGGAGCACCCGTCGGACACCACTCGGCCACCGTGGACGAGCTGTTCACCCCTTATCTGCGTCCGCAGGAGAGCGGGGGCCGGCACGGTGTACGGCACTTCACGCTCTCCGGCGACGACCACGTCCTGTCGGTTCGGCTGGACGGACCCCGGCAGGTCTCCGTCACCCGCCACCGCGCCCAGGACCTCACGGCCGCCGCGCACCACGACGAACTGACACCCCGGCCGGGCTGCGTGGTCCACATCGACGCGGCGCACCGGGGGCTGGGCACCGCCTCGTGCGGGCCCGACACCTCGCCCCCGTATCTCGTCCCGTCGGGCGTCCACCGCTGGTCGTGGACGCTTCGGGCGCTCTGACCCACGAACCCTTTCTACGGAGTCACTGTGTGCACCTCGCACGAACCGGGGCAGGAGTCTGCCCAGACCCACTCGGGCAGACGTAACTTCCTCCGCGCCACGGCACTGCTGGGCGCGGCGGCGACGGTCGCGCTGCCCACCTCCGCGGCGCGGGCGGCATCGCGGCGCCGCAGGGCCGACCCCGCGAGCCGCCGCTTCACGCTCGCCGTCATGCCCGACACCCAGTACCTCTTCGACGGACCGAGCATCGACAGGAAACCCGTCGAGGCGTCCTTGCGCCACCTCCTGGAGCACGGTGAGGACGAGAACATCGTGTTCCTGTCCCACCTCGGGGACCTCACCCAGAACGGCACCGCCCAGGAGACCGCGGCGATCGGCGAGGCGTTCCGGCTGCTCGACCGCGAGGGCGTCGGCTACAGCGTCCTCGCGGGCAACCACGACGTGCGCTCCTCCACCGACGACCAGCGGGGTCCCACCCCGTACCTGGACGTCTTCGGGCCCGCCCGTTTCGAGGGCGGGCCGGCCTTCGGGGGCGCCTCCCCGGACGGCTACAACTCCTTCCACCTCTTCGAGGCGGGCGGCCGGCAGTGGATGGTGCTCGCCCTGGACTGGCGGCTGTCCGCGAAGGGTTTCGCCTGGGCGAAGGACGTCCTGGCCCGGCACCCGAGGACGCCGGTCGTCCTCACCACGCACGAGCTGGTGGACGGGGACGACTCCCTCTCCTCGTACGGGCAGACCCTGTGGGACCAGCTGATCAAGGACCACGACCAGATCTTCCTCACCCTCAACGGGCACTACTGGCCGGCGGCGCGCGCGACACGGAAGAACACCGCCGACAACGATGTCCATCTGCATCTCACCAACTACCAGAACCGGTACTTCGGCGGCGCGGCGATGATCCGCCTCTACCGCTTCGACCTCGACCGGAACACCATCGACGTCGAGACGATCTCCCCCTGGATCCTGGGCCGGGCCGCCAAGGGGCTCAACGAGCTGGAGCGGCAGGAGAGCGAACTCTCCGGTGACGCGGACCGGTTCACGGTCGAGGTCGACTTCGACAAGCGGTTCGCCGGCTTCGCGCCGGTGCCCGCGCGGGCGTCGAGGCCGGTCGCGGAGCTACTGGTGCCCGGCACGGTCGCGTACTGGCGCTTCGACGGGCAGGAGGACGGAGCGGCCGTCAGCGGCACGATCCGCGACCGCTCGGGACGCGGCAACGACCTCGGCCTGGTCCCGGTCGGCGGTGGCACGCTCACCTGGTCGGCCGACCACCACCCGGACCAGCCCGGCCACGGCAGCCTGGAGTTCCACGGCGGAAAGCCCCCGCTGAAGGGCGCGTACCTGCGTACGGTCGACGGGGCTCCGCTCAACTCGGCGACGTTCAAGGGTGGTTACACCATCGAGGCGTTCTACCGGCTGCCCGCCGACTGGAACCCGTCGAACCACGCCTGGGCCGGTGTCCTCGGCCGTACCGGCACGGGCGGCGCGGCGGGCAAGACCGCCGACGACCCGGACGAGCCGCTGGCCACGCTGTCGCTGTCGAACGACCGGGAGCCGCAGTGGGCGGTGCGACCGCTCAACCAGCAGGGCATCGCGACCAACTGGGGCCAGGAGACCCCGCTGGAGACGTGGTGGCACCTCGCGATCGTCAACGACGGGAAGCACACCACGCTCTACGTCCAGGGCTGCCCGGTCGCGCGCAATCCGAAGGCGGCCTCCGTCGGGCTGGCCTCGGTGGGCCTGCCCTGGATCCTCGGCGGCTACGAGTACGCCGGGAAGATCGACCAGATCCTGCACGGGCGGCTCGGTGACGTCCGCATCGTCGAACGGGCGCTGCCCGTCAAGTCGTTCATGAACCACTGAGACGCCAAGGAGCCCAGACCATGTCCGACCTGTCCGGCACGCACGAACAGCAACTGCCCGCCTGGGCCGATCCGTCCGTCTCCTCCGCCGACCTGGACGCGCAGGGCGTGTCGCGCCGCGGCCTGCTGCGCGGCGCGGGCCTGTTCGGCGCCGCCTTCGCGATGGGCACCACGGGCACCCTGGCGGCACCGGCCTCCGCCGATTCCCGCCCCTACGGCGGCGAAGACCCGCGCCTCGCCTACCTCGTCGGCGACCACCACATCCACACCGTCTACAGCCACGACGCCAAGTACACGTTCTCCCAGCTCGCCGCGGCGGGCGCGAAGTACGGCCTCGACTGGATGGTGTTCACCGAGCACTCCAACTTCGGGCACGCCGACTTCGGTGCCGCGCTGGAGCACAAGGAGATCCTGAAGGCACGGGCCGAGAACCCGCGGCAGCTGATCTTCCAGGGCCTGGAGTGGTACATCCCGGCCGCCGAGCACTGCACGGTCTTCACGACCCCCGGCCGGCACGAGGTCGACCTCCTCACCCGCTTCGAGCGCGCGTACGACGGCAAGCTGCTCGGCTACACGGACGGTTCCGCGGGCGGCGCGGACACCGCCCGCAACGAGGCGCACGCGGTGAAGGCGATCAAGTGGCTCGCCGAGCAACGCCGTTCGGGCTACGTCGACGACGTACTGGTCCTCGCCAACCACCCGCTGCGCCTCGGCATCGACTCCCCGCACGAGATGCGCGACTGGCGGGACGCGGCCCCCGAGATCATGATCGGCATGGAGGGCGCGCCCGGCGCCCAGGGCGCGGCGATCCCCGGCTGGCGGGGGGCCACCTCGATACGCGGCGAGTACGAGAACAAGCCGTCGGCCCAGTCCTGGCCCGGCTACCCGGCGGAGGCGTTCCTCACGTACGGCGGTTTCGACTGGTCGACGGCGACCGTCGGCGGTCTCTGGGACGCCATGCTGGCCGAGGGCAGGCTGTTCTCGATCACCACCAACTCGGACGCCCACCGGATCGTCTTCGACACCTGGAAGAACGGCGACTGGCCGGCCGGGCAGAACTTCGACAACACGGGCAAGCTGCCCGACCCGGTGAACACCGACACCCCGCAGCCCGGCAGCGACTTCTGGCCCGGCCAGTTCAGCCGCACCCACGTGGGCGTCACCCTCCCCCACTACCTAAACGGTGTGGGCGGTGCCCCCATCGGCTACCGCGCGGTGATGAGGGGCCTGCGCGCGGGCCGCGTCTGGCTCGACCACGGCCACCTCCTCGACGGCCTCGACGTCCGCGTGAAGCGTGACCGCAGCCCCGGCCGGGGCGTCACCCTGGGCGGCCGGCTGCGGGTCCGCAAGGGCGAGAGGATCACCCTGGAGGTGACGGTGACGACCGCGTCCCGCGCCAACCCCCAGGGAATCCTGCCGGAGTTGGCCCATGTCGACGTCATCCGGGGCGCGGTGCGCGGCCCGGTGACCGACCGGGACGCCTGGCAGGCCCCCGCCACCAAGGTCGTCCACACCAGGGACGTGAGCGGCCGCAAGGGCACGTACACCCTGCGCATCCCGGTCACGGCCGGCGACGAGTCCTTCTACCTCCGCCTGCGGGGCAGCGACGGCAAGCGCAACGGGGCGGGCTACCTGGGCGCCGCGACCGACCCCCATGGCCCGATCCCGCACACGCCGGGCGACGGGAACCCGTGGGAGGACACGTGGTTCTACTCGAACCCGGTGTTCGTGGACGTACGTTGAGCACCAGGGCCTGTCAGGGGCATGGGGAACCGCGCGACCGGCCACGCGGTCCCGCGGTTCCCCACGCCCCGGCACTCCTGGGGCGCTCCCGGCGGTGCGCTCACGCGTGGAGCGGAGCGTTCACGCGTAGAAACGGGAAAGGCTCTGCAGGACAGCCGCCGGCTTGGGCGCGCCCTCGATCTCGATCGTGCCGTCGACCGTGATCTGCACGCCTCCCGGCACGTCCTCCACCGACGCCAGCCTGGCCACCAGCCGGATCTTCGACCCGACCTTCACCGGCGACGGGAAACGCACCTTGTTCAGGCCGTAGTTGACCTTCGTCGACACGCCCTCCACGTCCAGCAGCTCGGTGAACAGCGGGATGAACAGCGACAGGGTCAGGTAGCCGTGGGCGATCGGCGCGCCGAAGGGGCCCTCGGCCGCCTTCTCGGGGTCGACGTGGATCCACTGGTGGTCCCCGGTCGCGTCGGCGAACGTGTTGATGCGCTCCTGGGTGACCTCGATCCACTCACTTGTGCCGAGGTCGCTGCCGTCGAGCTTCTTGAGTTCGTCGATGCCGTTCACGGTGATGCTCATATGACGTTCCTTGTCTAGGAGTCGGTGCCGTAGCGCTTGCGCACCCGGGCCTTGAGGAGCTTTCCGGAGGCGGTGCGCGGAAGCTCGTCCGCGATGACCACCGACTTCGGGATCTTGTACTTGGCGAGCCGCCCGGCCAGCGAGGCCAGCACCTCGTCCGCGTCCAAGGCGCTGCCCTCCCGCGGCACGACGACCGCCCGAGGCACCTCGCCCCACTTGTCGTCCGGTACGCCGATGACCGCGCACTCGACGACGTCGGGGTGGGCCAGGAGCTGGTCCTCGATCTCCGCGGGGTAGATGTTCTCGCCCCCTGAGATGATCATGTCCTTGATGCGGTCGACGATGAAGACATAGCCGTCCTCGTCGACGCGGGCGGCGTCCCCGCTGCGGAACCAGCCGTCGGCGAAGACCGCGGCCGTCTCCTCGGGCAGCCCCCAGTAGCCGGGCATGACGTGCGGTCCGCGGACCACGACCTCGCCGGGCTCGTCGACGCCGACCGGGGTCATGTCCGGCCGTACGACCCGTACATCGCTGAAGAAGTGCGGCACACCCGCCGAACCGGCCTTGCTCACGGCGTGCTCCGCGTCGAGGAAGAGCGTGCCGGGGGCCGCCTCCGTCATGCCGTAGCCCTGGAGGAAGGTGAGCCCGCGCTCCTGGAACCTGGCGATGAGCGGGGTCGGCACCGGTGAGCCGCCGCAGGACAGCATCCGCAGCGACGACAGGTCGGCGTCGGCCCAGCGCGGGTGTCGGGCCACCTGGTCGAACATGGTCGGGACGCCGAACATGAACGTGATCCGGTGCCGTTCGATGAGGTCGAAGGTGGCCTCGGGGGCGAAGGCCTCGACCAGGACGCAGGTGCCGCCCTTGAGCAGCACCGGCAGGGTGAGCATGTTCAGCCCGGCCGTGTGGAACAACGGGGCGGAGACCAGGGCGCGTTCGTCGGTGATGACGTCCTGGTCGACGAGCACGTTGACGGCGTTCCAGATGATGTTGCCGTGCGTGAGCATCGCGCCCTTGGGGCGGCCCGTCGTCCCCGAGGTGTACATGATGATGCAGGTGTCGTCGGCGGTGACGGGCTGGTCGATCGGCTCGGCCTCGGCCCCGGCGAGCAGCGCCTCGTACTCCGCGCCGGTCTCGACATACGTACGGACGTCGGTGTCGCCCGGCAGCCCCGCGACGAGCCCGGTGAAAGCGGGCCCGTACACGAGCGCCTTGGCCCCGGAGTCCGCCAGCTGGTAGGCGATCTCGGGGCCCGCGAGGCGGGTGTTGAGCGGGACGAAGACCGCGCCGAGGGTACCGGCGGCGAACAGCGTCTCCAGGTACGAGGGGTGGTTGGGCCCCAGGTAGGCGATCCGGTCGCCGCGGCGTACGCCGGAGGCGCGCAGGGCGTGGGCGAGGCGCGTGGTGCGCTCGTGCAGCTCCCCGTAGGTGATGCTCGTGTCGCCGTGGATCAGCGCGGTGCGTTCCGGGGTCTTGCGAGCCCGGCGGGCGGGCCACGACCCCAGTCCCTCATTGCGCATGTCTGTGCCCCTGTCCGTCATTGCACATGGGGGGTACCCCTCACGGTTTCGTCATGGCTTCGTCAGTCCGAGCAGCCGGGCGGCGTTCTCCTTCAGGATCTTCGGCTTGACCTCGTCCTTGATCGGCAGCTTCTCGAAGTCGGCGAGCCAGCGGTCGGGGGTGAGGACGGGGTAGTCGGAGCCGAAGAGCACCTTGTCCTTGAGCAGGGTGTTCGCGTACTGCACGAGCTGCGGCGGGAAGTACTTCGGCGACCAGCCGGACAGGTCGATGTGCACGCCCGGCTTGTGCGTGGCGACCGCGAGCGCCTCGTCCTGCCAGGGGAAGGACGGGTGCGCCAGGATGATCTTGAGGTGCGGGAAGTCGGCGGCGACGTCGTCCACGTGCAGCGGGTTGGAGTACTTCAGCCGGATGCCACCGCCGCCGGGGACGCCCGCGCCGATGCCCGTCTGGCCCGTGTGGAAGAGGGCGATCGTGCCCGTCTCCTCGATGACCTCGTACAGGGCGTACGCCACCGCGCGGTCGTTGGGGAAGAAACCCTGGACGCTGGGGTGGAACTTGAAGCCCTTCACCCCGTACTCCTCGACCAGCCGGCGGGCCTGCTTCACGCCGGCCTTGCCGCGGAAGGGGTCGATGGAGGCGAAGGGGATCAGCACGTCCGCGTTGGCGGCGGCCGCCTCGGCGACCTCCTCGTTCGGGACGGGCTCGGTGCCGGTCGCGGACTCGGCGTCCACCGTGAAGATCACGGCTGCCATCTTCCGCTCGCGGTAGTAGGCGGCCGTCTCCTCCAGGGTGGGCTTGCGCTTGCCCTCGACCTTGAAATACGCGGAGGAGGCATCATGCAGGTCGTCGGCCAGGGAGGAGTTGCCCTTGGAGGACACCTCCGCGTGGGTGTGGACGTCGATCGCGACCAGCTCGTCCACGTTCATGGCGGGCGTTGCGGGACTCATCACGCCTCCGGGATCTTCGGGGCGGGGATGCCCACGGTCTGCGGCTCGGCGCCCAGCGAGGTCGGCCAGACGTCGGCGAGGGCCTCGGGGGTCCAGCCGCCGTTCGCGTACGCCGTCTTGATCTCCTGCGGATGCGACCAGAGTGCCACCTTGTCGCCGCCGATGCCGATGGCCTGGCCGGTGACACCGCGCGCCGCCTCGGAGGCGAGGAACGGGACCAGCGCCGCACAGTCCTCGGGGGTGCCGAAGCCCTCGCCCTTGCGCAGGAACTCCGGGAACGGCTTGCCCTCGCGCAGCGCCTCGACGTACGGGGCGAAGACCGGGATGGTCTCGGTCATCGCGGTGGCGGCGACCGGGACGATCGCGTTGACCGTGATGTTCGCGCGGCCCAGCTCCATCGCCCAGGTGCGGGCGAAGGCGGCGATGCCGGCCTTGGCGGCGGCGTAGTTCGTCTGGCCGAAGTTGCCGCGCTGGCCGGCCGGGGAGCCGACGAGGATCAGGGAGCCGCCCTCGCCCTGTTCCCGCATACGGATCGCGGCGGCGCGGGCGCAGGTGAAGGTGCCCTTGAGGTGGGTGTTGATCACCGCGTCGAAGTCGTCGTCGGACATCTTCCACAGCACCTTGTCGCGCAGGATGCCCGCGTTGGTGACCAGGATGTCGAGCCGCCCGAACTCCTCCACCGCGCGGCCCACCAGCCGGTCGGCCGCCTCGGTCGTACCGACCGGGACGACCTCGGCGACGGCCTTGCCGCCCGCCTCGGTGATGGACTTCACGGCCGCTTCGGCCACGGCCTCGTCGATGTCGTTGACGACGACGGAGGCGCCGGCGGCGGCGAGGGCCTGTGCGTAGGCGAGGCCGAGGCCACGGCCACTGCCCGTGACGACGGCGACCTTGCCGGTGAGATCGATGCTGGGCACGAGGAAATCCCTTCGGAGGGGTGCGACGGCCGACGCTGCCGAGCGCCTGCCGACTGCGGCTGTGAGATCGAAGCTAAGAGCAATAGTTGTTGACGTCAATAGTTGTTGTTCCCCGGGCGTTGCGTCATGCTGGGTCGGTACACCAGCGCCGCCCCTTTCTCGGGGCCTCGAACAGGGAGTCCCGCTATCGCCGGCCAGCAGACGCAGAACGCCGCCTCGATCGACGCGCGCGAGCCCTGGATGCGCGGGCTGCACGCGGACACGGGCTATCTGCTGTACCGCCTGGGGCTGCGGTCCGGGCAGCTGTTCAACTCGTCCCTCCAGGAGTCGGGGCTGAGGCTGCGGCACTACGCGCTGCTGCGCTTCCTGGCGACCGCCCCGGGCGCGCTCCAGCGCGAGCTGAGCGCGTCGCTCGGCTACGACCCGAGCGCGATCGTCGGCCTGGTGGACGACCTGGAGAAGCTGGGCTTCGCCGAGCGGCGCCCCTCCCCCGACGACCGCCGCAGCCGGATCGTCGTCCTGACCGAGGACGGCCGGTCCTTCCTCCGCGACACCGACGAGGCCGGACAGCGCGTCACGAACGAACTGCTGGAGCCCCTCGACGCCGCCGAGCGTGAGACGCTCCACGTGCTGCTGCAGAAGGTCGCCGAAGCCGGACTGGGGTGACGCCATGACGATGACCACCGACGCGCTCCCGTCACCGGGACCCGTGCCCCGGCCGGCCGCGTCGCCGGGGACCGCGCCCCGGCAGGCCGAGCCCCCGGGAGCGGCCCGCTCCGCCCCCGACCGGCTCCTCGCCGTGCTGGCCGCCTTCGACCACGACCACCCGGCGCTCTCCCTGACCGACATCAGCCGCCGGGCCGGGCTGACCCTCACCACGGCCCACCGGCTGGTGGGCGCGCTCACCGAGTGGGGCGCCCTGGAGCGGGACTCGGACGGGATCTACCACGTCGGGCTGCGGCTCTGGGAGCTCGCGGCACTCGCCCCGCGCGGGCTCGCACTGCGCCAGATCGCGCTGCCGTACCTGGAGGACCTGTATGAGGCCACGCACGAGAACGTACAGCTCGCGGTACGTGACGGCGACGACGTCGTCTACATCGAGTGGCTCTCCGGGCGCTCAGCCGTCGGCGTCCACATCCGGGTCGGCGGCCGCTGGCCCCTGCACGCCACGGGGGTGGGCCTGGCACTCCTCGCCCACGGCGACCCCTCGTCCCAGGAGACCTACTGCCAGGGGACCTTGGCCTCGTTCACGCCATACACCATCGCCGACGCGCCCCGGTTGCGGCGCGTACTCGCCGAAGTCCGGCGCACGGGCGTGGCGGTGAGCAGCCGTCAGGTCACCGAGGACGCGCTGTCGGTGGCCGCGCCGGTACGCGGCCCGGGCGGTTCCGTGGTCGCCGCCGTGTCGGTCGTGGTGCCCCAAGCGGGCGCCCAGGTACCGGTGTTGACGCCCGCGGTACGGGTGGCCGCACGCGGGATCTCCCGCGCCCTGGGCTGGCGTCCGGACGAACCCCGCCGAGGGTCGCTGATCCCGGGCCGGGGCGCTTCTGCTTCTTGACGGGACGCGCGCGTTCTTGAGGGCGCGCGCCTGCTACGTCTTGGCCCGTGCCTGTGCCGCGTACGTCACGACGGCACCCGCGGGCGGTGAGGTGAGCCGGCCCTGGTCGGTGCCCGAGGCCGGGGTGACCTCCCAGCGGGTCGCGAACCGGCCGCCGGAGCGGATGCGGTCCGTGGTGGCCGTGCCGAGGTCGCGCACCTGCCAACCGCTGGGCGAGGAGGGCGAGGCCGGCCTCGGTCCAGGGCCAGGCGGAGCCGTTGGCGAAGGACACGGTGACCAGGAACCCCCCGCCCCTCGGGGCGACTTGGAGGGTGACGACGTAGGGCTCACGCCGGTAGTCGTCCACCCAGGAGGACCGCATCAGCCGCACCAGCGCGTCGGCCCGGGCGGACCGCGCCGCCGCGAGGTCCGGAGAGGGGGAATGCGGGGTTCTGGTTCCACCGAGAAGAGTTGATCTCGCCAGAAGTCCGTGGCACGGCTCGCACCGGCCCGGGGGTCCCCCGGGCCGGTGCGGTGGTGCGGCCAGTACGGCGGCGCGGCTGTGCGGTTCGATACGGCTGTGCCGCCGGGCTCAGGCCGACAGGCCCTCGTAGACGGCCGCGAGGATCGTGAAGGCCCGGTCGTCGCCGAGTCCTTCGTCGATCATCTGGTTCATCATGTACGCCACGGTCATCCGGGCGTCGAGGTCCACCAGGACGATCGAGCCGCCCCAGCCGCCCCAGAAACAGGTGCGGGGGTTGGGCAGTTGGCCGCCGTTCAGGCCGTAGCCCATGCCGTAGCGCATCGGGACGCGCAGGACGCTGTCCGTGCCGTCGAACTGCTCCTCCAGGACCCGTTCGCACCCCTTCTCCGACAGCAGCCGCACACCACGTGCCGCCCCGCCGGAGGCCAGCAGCGACTGCACGGCCGCGACCGAGCGGGCGTTGCCGTGACCGTTCGCGGCCGGGATCTCGGCGCGGCGCCAGGCGGTCGTGTTGGCGGTGCCGTCCGGTATGGCCGGGTTGGGCGGCGGGCCGCCCCGGGGCGGGGAGGAGGGCGGCGCGATGATCGGTGCCACCCGGTGGTCGTGCTCGGCGGCGAGCCCGATGTGGAAGTCGGCGCCCAGCGGGCCCGTGACCTCCTCGGCGAGGAAGGTGCCCAGGCTGCGGCCGGTGACCCGGCGGACGATCTCGCCGAGCAGATACCCCTGGGTGACGGCGTGGTAGCCGGCCTCGGTGCCGGGCTCCCAGGCCGGTGCCTGCGCGGCGAGCCGGGAGGTGGCGGTCGGCCAGTCGTACAGGTCCTCCAGCGTCATGGGCGCCTCGAAGCGGGGCAGCCCCGCCGTGTGCGAGAGCACATGGCGCACGCGTACGTCCTCCTTGCCGGCCGCCGCGAACTCGGGCCAGTACGTCGCCACCGGCGCGTCCAGGTCCAGTTCGCCCCGGTCGGCGAGCATCAGTACGCACAGGGCGGTCATCGTCTTGGTGGTGGACCACACATGGGTGATGGTGTCCCGCTCCCACGGTGTGGTGCGGTCCGCGTCCACGTACCCGCCCCAGAGGTCGACCACCGGCTCACCGTCGACGTACACGGCGACCGACGCCCCCACGTCCTTGTCGTCCAGCGAGGCGGACAGCGCCTCGCGTACCGCGGCGAACCGGTCCGTGCACGTGCCATGAGTCAGCGCCATGAGGGGAAGGTAACGGGTGGCCGTCGGACCGGGCCATCGAATAAACAGGGCACAGCCGCGAAGACGTTGCCCCGGATCTCGCTGTCGGTGTCCGAGACGCGCGTCACGCCCCGGCGGCGGATGCCGCTGCCGCTGCCGCTGCCGCTGCCGCCGGATGGTGTGGCGTGGCGGCTGCCGAGAACGTGGCGCAGCCCTTCCGCGATCTCGGCCAACAGCCGCCGTCGGCCGGCTCCCGCCACCGTGCCTGCCCCGGCTCCTGACCCTGCCGTTGCCGTTGCCGTTGCCGTTGCCGTTGCCGTTGCCGTTGCCGCCCAACGGCTGGAACCTGTCCTGGTCGGACTGGAAGGCCGGGAGCGCTCTCTGACTCCGCGACACCGATCAGCGCCATGGCCTCGCACCGTTCTCCGGCGCCCCTGGTAGGGCGCCCCTTCCCGCATCCCATAGGCTGATCCGCCGCAGCTGTCGTACGACAAGAGCGTGGTGGGAAATGCCGCTGAGGGACGACGATCCCACCGTCATAGACGGCTATGTCCTGCAGGACCGGCTCGGCTCGGGTGGCATGGGGATCGTCTATCTCGCCCGGTCCGCGTCGGGGCGGCTGGTCGCGATCAAGCTGGTGCACGCCCAGTACTGCGACGACGATGAGTTCCGGTCCCGGTTCCGGCAGGAGGTCGCCGCGGCGCGGCGGGTGAGCGGGGCGTTCACCACCCCCGTGGTCGACGCCGACCCCGAGGCGACCCGGCCGTGGATGGCGACGCTGTACGTGCCGGGGCCGACCCTCTCCGATCTGGTGCGCGAGGAGGGTCCGCTGAGCGGGGCCGCCATCCGAGGGCTCGCGCTCGGGCTCGTCGAGGCGCTGCGGGACATCCACCGGGCGGGCGTCGTGCACCGGGACCTGAAACCGGCGAACGTCCTCATGGCCGAGGACGGTCCGCGGGTCATCGACTTCGGCATCTCGCGTGCCGCTGACAACCTGCAACTCACCGTGACCGGCCGGGTGATCGGGACGCCGCCGTTCATGTCCCCGGAGCAACTGCGCTCACCACGGGACGTCACCAACGCGTCGGACGTGTTCTCCCTGGGGTCGCTGCTGGTGTACGCGGCGAGCGGGCACAGCCCGTTCAAGGCGGAGAGCCCCTATCTGGCGGGCTACCAGGTCATGTTCGAGGCACCGAAGCTGGACGCGGTGCCCGAGCCGTTGCGGAGCATCGCCGGACGATGCCTGGACAAGGACCCCACGGCCCGGCCGGACCTCGCCGAACTGCACCGCCTGTTCCTGGAGTTGCCGACCTCCCCCGAAGCCGGCCCCGTTTCCACCGAGGCCGCGCCCGTGCCGTCCGACCGGCCCACGGACCATGGGCGAACAGAAGGGGGACAGGCGGACACCACAACGGCGAACGACCGACCGGCGCGCGACCGGCCGACGCACGAACCCCGCGCGAAACGCCGCGCCGGACGGCAGTTGATCCTCGTCGGCCTCGGCGCCGCCCTCACCGTCACCGCGCTGAGCGCCGCGCTGCTCGCGTACGTGAGCGCCGAGGACAGCGCGACGCCGTCCGCCACCGACACCGCCGTCGACTACCGTTCCGTGTCCCTCCCCAAGGGCTGGCAGCCATGGCGTACCCCGCTGCGGAACGACACCGGCTTCCCCTCCGAATACGTCGCGACCGGCTACAAGGAACCGGGGTGTCTGACGGACGGAACGGACCTGTACTGCGGCGGTACGGGCTTCGTCGTCGCGAAGGTCGACGCCGGCACCGGAAGGATGGGCTGGCGGCACGGCACCCTCCCCCAGACCTCGCACCCCATCGGCGTGCGGGACGGCCTGGCCTTCGTCTACGCGGAACCCGACACCACCCATCGGCGCCTGGTGGCCCTGGACACCAGGACAGGGAAGCAGCGGTGGGCCCGGTCCATCAGCGCCACCGACGCGCCCTACCTCTACGACGGCGGCATCCTCACCCTCGCGCCCGACCACCGGGAGCTGGTCGCCTACTCCACGGCGGGCAAGGAACTGTGGCGATCGTCCGTGCCCGACTCGGTGCACTGCGTCCCCACGGTGCTCGGCGACGACCCGTACGAACTGTGCTGGACGGGCGACGACTTCCTCGACACCAGACCGTTCGAACTCGTACGGCTCGATCCGGACGACGGCACGCGGCAGGAACTCGCCGCGCTGACCAAGAAGTCGCTCGCCCTGGGCGCCGTCGACGGACGGCCGCTGTTCCTGAAGGCGCAGACCACCGAGGAGGTGTACCAGGCCGGGTACGAGCGGCCGTACAACGCGTTCCTGCGGGTGGACCCGGACACCGGGAAGACCACCCGGATCCCGCTGGAGCGGGCGCTGCGCGGCTCGGCGACGCTGGTGGACGGGGTCGTGTACTTCGTGCGGACCAACGGGTCGGTCACCGCGGTGTCGGCGACGAGCGGCAAGGAGCTGTGGCAGCGGAGCACCGACATGGAGAACCTGTCCGCTCCGGTGGTGTCGGCGGCCCGTGACGAGATCTACTTCGCCAACCGCTTCGGCCGGCTGCTCGCCCTGGAGCAGACCACGGGCGGCGAGTTGTGGCGTACGGACGCGCTCGACGACCCGGGGGACATCGCGGCCGAGGCCCTGCCCCGTGTGCTGCTCGTGGACGACGCGATCGTGGCGGTGGCCGGTGACACGGCGTTCTCGGTGAGCCCGGACGAGCCGAAGGCCCGGCCGTCCACGTCCGCCGCCGGGGACTGAGCGCCGCCGCCGGAGGCCGAGCGGCCGTCGTCTCGCCCCCTTGGCCGGTTACCGCCCGAGAACAGCCGACCTTCACAAGGTGAACTCGCCCCTCCCGCACGGACTTTCTCCGCTTTAACTCTTGACGGCCGCAGCGTCGGAGCGCACATTGACCGCACGCTCTTCTTGAGAGCGCTCTCAGGACGGGACTCCACGGAGCGCTCCCCCCACCCGCACATTTCACTCCGTACACCCGAAGAGGCCGCTATGAGTGAAACCTCCGGCATACCCATCAGACGCCGCCGCCCCCTCAGGCGCGCGTTCCTCGCCATGGCCGGCGCGTTGGCGCTGGCCACGGCCTGGGCGACGACCGCGCAGGGTGCCGCCCCCACACCGCCCGCCGGCTGGACCCAGGTCTTCGTCGACGACTTCAACGGCAGCGCAGGCACCGGTGTCAACACCTCCAACTGGCAGTACGCGACCGGGACTTCATACCCCGGGGGCCCCGCCAACTGGGGCACCGGCGAGGTCGAGACGATGACGAACAGCACCACCAACGTCTCCCTCGACGGCAGCGGCAACCTGCGCATCACCCCGGTCCGCGACTCGGCGGGCAGATGGACCTCGGGCCGGATCGAGACCAACCGCACCGACTTCCAGCCCCCGGCGGGCGGCAAGCTGCGGGTCGAGTCCCGGCTCCAGATGCCGAACGTCACCGGGACGGCCGCCGAGGGCTACTGGCCGGCGTTCTGGATGCTGGGCGCCCCCTACCGGGGCAACTACCAGAACTGGCCCAGCGTCGGCGAGCTGGACATCATGGAGAACGTCCAGGGCCGCAACCAGGTGTGGGCCACGATCCACTGCGGCACCAACCCCGGCGGCCCGTGCAACGAGACGACCGGCATCGGCAACTCCACCACGTGCCCCAACACGACCTGCCAGTCCGGCTTCCACACGTACACCATGGAGTGGGACCGCTCGGTGACCCCCGAGACGATCCGGTTCTCCGTCGACGGCACCCAGTTCCATTCGGTCAACGCGAACCAGGTCGACGCGACGACCTGGTCCAACGCCACCAACCACGGGTTCTTCGTCATCCTGAACGTGGCGATGGGCGGCGCCTTCCCGGACGCGTTCGGCGGGGGCCTGGACGGCGACACCCGGTCCGGTGTCCCGATGGTCGTCGACTACGTGCAGGTGCTGTCGGCGAGCGGGGGCACCACCACTCCGCCGCCGACGGGCACCCGGGACGCGTACAGCGCCATCCAGGCCGAGTCGTACAACGGTCAGAGCGGCACCCTCACCGAGACCACGACCGACACCGGCGGCGGCCAGAACATCGGCTCGCTCGCCAACGGCGACTGGGCTCTGTTCCAGAACGTCAACTTCGGTTCCACGGCCGCCACCCAGTTCGTCGCCCGGGTGGCCTCCGGCGCCAACTCCGGGGTGAGCGGGCTGGTCGAGGTCAGACTCGACAGCCGTACCAGCACACCGGTCGGCAGTTTCTCGATCGCCAACACCGGGGGCTGGCAGTCCTGGCGGACGGTGCCCGCGAACATCAGTGGGATCACCGGCACCCATGACGTCTATCTGACCTTCACGAGCGGCCAGTCGCAGGACTTCGTGAACGTGAACTGGTTCAACTTCGGCCGCTGAGCGGCAGGTCGGCCTGGGCGAAGAGGGGCTCCGCGCACCGGCGCGGAGCCCCTCGGCCATGCTTGCCCGGCGAGGTCACCGCATCTCCGTCCGGAACGCCACCGGTGCGGGTCCCCGTGTGCAGCTGGAAGAACGTGGAGAAGTCGGCGGTGGTGTCACCGGGCCGGCGCTCCGCCTCGGCCGAACCGGCGGCGAGGTGGGCGAGGTGGGCGAGGCGCAGCGGGAAAGCCCCGTTGTAGAGGGCGCAGTGATCCCGCAGCATCTCGGCCTGTGCCTGTGCCTGCGCCTGCGCCTGACGGACGGTGGGCCGCAGGAGGAACTTGTACGCACGGATCACCTCGGCCCGCCCCCCTCCGGTCGAGTCCACCCGACCCAATTACGCTTGGTGTATGTCACCGCGCTAAACGGCCGGCCTGGCCGTCACCCCGCAGACGCAGAGAGCTCCGGCGCTTCGCGCCTCCGGGCCGAAGATCGCATTCCCGCCCTGCCTGAAGGGCGGGATTCCCTGCGAAGGCGAAAGGGGCGATGCCGTCGGTGGAGTGGTTCGAGGAACAGCCGCGCGAATACCGCGAGAGCGTGCTGCCGCCGTCTGTGAGGGCCCGCGTGGCGGTCGAGGCGGGGATCGGCCTGACCTGGTACCGCTACGTCGGTGACCACGACCGCATCGTCTCCCTCGATCACTTCGGCGTCTCCGCCGACGCGAAGACCCTGTTGGCCGCGTACGGGGCTTCGCCCCCGAGAACGTCGTCACCGCCGCGAGGGAATCCCGCACCGCGGTCCGCGGTTGATGCGAGCGCCTGAAGGAAGATGATCACTGTGACCACCGAATACGGGAACCAGCTCGCCGACCTCGCCGTGCGCGGGGTGACGGTCGACGAGGACGTACGGATGATGACGACCGCCGGCGTATGCGCCGACGACGACGTCCCGCGCCCGGTGTACGACGCGACGGCGGGGCGGCGGCCGGGTCTCCATCGAGGTCGGCCCCCGGCCGACCCACGACACCGCGGCGACGGTCGCCGAGGCCAAGCGGCTCGCGCGGCTCGTGGACCGGCCGAACCAGGTCGTGGGTCTGCTGGAGAGCGAGGGCGTCTCCACGTTCGTTGCGGCGTGGCAGAACCTGTGGGGCATGGTGGCGAAATCCTTGAACAGCATGGGAGTTGATGGGCAATGACCGCAGAGTGGCTCAACCCGCTCCGGGACGCCGACGACCGCCGGCTCCCCCTGATCGCGGGCCCGTCCGGGCTCGTCATCTTCGGGGTGACCGGTGACCTGTCCCGCAAGAAGCTGATGCCGGCCGTGTACGACCTGGCCAACCGGGGTCTGCTGCCGCCGGGCTTCTCGCTCGTGGGGTTCGCGCGCCGGGACTGGGAGGACGAGGACTTCGCGCAGATCGTGCACGACGCCGTCCGTGAGCACGCCCGCACCGAGTTCCGTGAGGAGGTCTGGCAGCAACTGGCCGAGGGGATGCGGTTCATCCCGGGTGACTTCGATGACGACGAGGCGTTCAAGCGGCTTCGCAAAGCCGTCGAGGAGCTCGACAGCTCCCGCGGCACGGGCGGCAATTTCGCGTTCTATCTCTCCGTGCCGCCGAAGATGTTCCCGAAGGTCGTCAAACAGCTCAAGAAGCACGGGCTCGCCAGTCCGCCCGAGGGGTCCTGGCGGCGCGCGGTCATCGAGAAGCCGTTCGGCCACGACCTGGCCAGCGCCCGGGACCTGAACACGGTCCTGCACGATGTGTTCGACCCCGAGCAGGTCTTCCGCATCGACCACTACCTGGGCAAGGAGACCGTCCAGAACATCCTGGCGCTCCGCTTCGCCAACCAGATGTACGAGCCCATCTGGAACCGGAGTTACGTCGACCACGTACAGATCACGATGGCCGAGGACATCGGCATCGGCGGTCGCGCCGGGTACTACGACGGCATCGGCTCGGCCCGTGACGTCATCCAGAACCATCTCCTCCAACTGCTGGCCCTGACCGCCATGGAGGAACCGGCGGCGTTCGACGCCGAGTCGCTGCTGGCCGAGAAGCTGAAGGCGCTCAAGGCCGTGCGGCTGCCGGACGATCTGGGTCTGCACACCGTGCGCGGCCAGTACGCGGCCGGCTGGCAGGGCGGCGAGCAGGTGCCCGGCTATCTGGAGGAGGACGGCATCGACCGCTCCTCGACGACGGACACGTACGCGGCGGTCAAGCTGGGCGTGGACAACCGCCGCTGGGCGGGGGTCCCTTTCTACCTGCGGACGGGCAAGCGGCTCGGCCGCCGAGTGACGGAGATCGCGGTCGTCTTCCAGCGCGCCCCGCACTCCCCGTTCGACTCCACGGCCACCGAGGAGCTGGGCCAGAACGCGATCGTCGTCCGGGTGCAGCCGGACGAGGGGATGACCGTGCGCTTCGGTTCCAAGGTGCCGGGTACCTCGATGGAGATCCGGGACGTCACCATGGACTTCGCGTACGGCGAGTCGTTCACCGAGTCCAGCCCGGAGGCATACGAACGGCTGATCCTGGATGTGCTGCTCGGCGACGCCAACCTCTTCCCCCGCCACCAGGAGGTGGAGGAGTCCTGGAAGATCCTCGACCCGATCGAGGAGTACTGGGCCAAGCACGGCAGGCCGGCGCAGTACCCCTCGGGCAGCTGGGGCCCCGGGGAAGCGGACGAGATGCTCGCACGAGACGGACGGAGCTGGCGCAGGCCATGAAATTCGACCTGACTGACACCACGGCAAGTAAGATCAACAAGGCTCTGGTGAAGGGCCGCAGGGCCATCGGCACGCCCGCCGTGGGCATGGTCCTCACGATGGTGATCGTGACGGACGAGGAGAACGCGTACGACTCGATCAGGGCGGCCGAGGAGGCCTCGCACGAGCACCCCTCGCGCACCCTGGTCGTCATCAAGCGGCACGCCCGCACCCCGAAGGACCGCACCAAGTCGCACCTGGACGCCGAGGTACGGGTCGGCGCCGACGCGGGCACCGGCGAGACGGTCGTGCTGCGGACGTACGGCGAGGTCTCCGACCACGCCGACTCCGTGGTCCTGCCGCTGCTGCTGCCGGACGCGCCGGTGGTGGTGTGGTGGCCGGTGGACGCGCCGGAGAACCCTGCGAAGGACCCGCTGGGCGCGCTCGCCCAGCGCCGGATCACCGACATGTACGCCGTGGAGAACCCGCTCGCCGCGCTCGAACAGCGGGGCGCCTCCTACACCCCCGGCGACACCGACCTCGCCTGGACCCGGCTGACGCCGTGGCGTTCGATGCTGGCGGCCGCCCTCGACCAGGCCAAGGAGACCATCACCTCGGCCGCCGTCGAGAGCGAGGCCGACAACCCGAGCGCCGAACTGCTGGCCCGCTGGCTGGAGGCCCGGCTCGGTGTGTCCGTCGAGCGCGTGCTGACCGCCGGGCCGGTCGTGACGGGTGTGCGCCTCGGCACCGCGAAGGGCGACGTCGTCATCGACCGCCCCGAGGGCCCGCTCGCCACGCTCACCCTGCCGGGCCAGCCGTCCCGCACCCTCGCCCTGAAGGTGCGCCCCACCTCCGAGCTGATCGCCGAGGAGCTGCGGCGCCTCGACGCCGACGAGATGTACGCCGTCGCCCTGCGCGGCGGCGAGAACACCGATGACAAGTCCCTTCGAAACGTCCGTGACACTCAGGGAGACGTGAACTGACATGACAGCCATGCAGCTGGGCCTGATCGGTCTCGGCAAGATGGGCGGCAACATGCGCGAGCGGATCCGCCGCGCCGGTCACACCGTCGTCGGCTACGACCGCAACCCCGACGTCTCCGACGTGGGCAGCCTGGCCGAACTGGTCGAGCGCCTCGACGGCCCGCGCACGATCTGGGTGATGGTGCCCGCGGGCGGCGCCACCCAGTCCGTCGTCGACGAGCTGGCGGGGCTGCTGTCGCCCGGCGACATCGTCGTCGACGGCGGCAACTCCCGCTGGACGGACGACGAGAAGCACGCGGCCGAGCTGGGCGCGAAGGGCATCGGCTTCGTCGACGCCGGTGTCTCCGGGGGCGTGTGGGGCCTTGAGAACGGCTACGCCCTGATGGTCGGCGGCGACAAGGAGCACGTCGAGCGGCTCCAGCCGATCTTCGAGGCGCTCAAGCCGGAGGGGCCGTACGGCTACGTCCACGCCGGCAAGGTCGGTGCCGGGCACTTCTCCAAGATGGTCCACAACGGCATCGAGTACGCCATGATGCAGGCGTACGCGGAGGGCTGGGAGCTGCTGGAGAAGGTCGACTCGGTGACCAGCGTCCGCGAGGTGTTCCGCTCCTGGCAGGACGGGACCGTCATCCGCTCCTGGCTGCTGGACCTCGCCGTCAACGCGCTCGACCAGGACGAGCACCTGGAGAAGCTGCGCGGCTTCGCCGAGGACTCCGGTGAGGGACGGTGGACCGTCGAGGCCGCCATCGACCACGCGGTGCCGCTGCCGGCGATCACCGCGTCGTTGTTCACGCGGTTCGCTTCGCGGCAGGACGACTCGCCCCAGATGAAGATGATCGCCGCGCTGCGGAACCAGTTCGGCGGGCACGCGGTCGAGTCGACGAAGTAGGCGACGGAGTACGGCAGTTCCCCGCGTCCCTCCCTCTGGGGCGCGGGGCCCCTTCTCGGTGACGTCTGCGGGACGGAATGCGATATTCACCCGCATTATCATCAGATGTACACATGGCGTGAACTGTCGCTGTGACGGAACCCCGCCGCCGGTAGCGTGCGACCCCTGTCCCGTACGCACGTCGCATGCATCCCGTGTGCCTCTGTACGAAGGAAACGCCGATGGCCGAGACCGGGCAGCACGATCAGCGGTACGAGCGGTACGCGGGTGGCAGCCCCGAGGCCGAGCGGCTCGTGTTCGAGCGGTTGGCGCGGGAGTTGATGGCGGTCCAGGTCAGGAACCGGCGGGCCGGGGGCGGCGGGATCGCGCGGGCGTTCCACGCGAAGGCCCCGTTGGGTGTGGAGAACGCGCGGCTGCGGTTCCACGACGATCTGCCGGTGGCGTTGCGGGTCGGTTTCGCGCAGCCGGGTGCCGACTATCCGGCGGTGGTCCGGCTGTCCAACGCGAGCGGCATCCGGCAGGGCGACGGCTCGCCGGATCTCCGGGGCGCGGCGGTGCGGGTGCGGGTGACGGACGAGGTGAGCCATGACCTGCTGGCCACCAGCCACCCCGTGTCGCACGCGAGCGACGCCCAGGAGTTCGTGGCGTTCGCCAAGGCCATGGCGGGGGCCCGGAGTCCGCTGCGCAAGGCGCTCGGGCTGTTCGTGAAACTGCCGTTGGCGGTGGGGCCGGGGACGGCGACGCGGATGCGGCGCAATGTCCGGGACGCCACCCGCCGTACCGTCAACTCCCTCGCGAACGAGACCTATTGGAGTCGCGGGGCCATGCTGTGGGGCGAGGCCGGGCCCGTGCGGTATCTGTTGCGGCCCGCGCCCGGTACGCCGACGGCGGCCGAGCCCGACCTTCGGGACCCGGACTTTCTGCACCGCGAACTGGCGCGACGGCTGGGGCAGGCGGACATCGCGTTCGACCTGTGTGTGCAGCGGTACGTGGACGAGCGGCGCACACCGGTCGAGGACGCGGCGGTGGAGTGGAAGGACGCGGTGGCACCGGCGGTGCCGATCGCCCGACTCACCGTCCCCGCCCAGGAACTGGACGGCGCCGAGGCGCGGGCGGCCGCTCGGCGTATCGAGGATCTGACCTTCAACCCCTGGTACACGACCGACTCGTTCCGGCCACTGGGCAATATCAACCGGGCGCGGAAGGCGGCGTACCGGGCAAGTGGCGCACACCGGCTCGGGCAGCGCTTCGCCACCGCGGAACCCTTGCGCAACAGGCTGCTCGGCCGTCTCGTGGGTCCCGTCTTCCGGCTGCTGAACCGTGCCGTGCCGTGGCACCGGCTGCCGTTGTCGCCGAGCCTGCTGAACCTGATGTTCCTGCGGAAGGTGTTGCGCAGGCTGAATCTGATCGACACCGAGGTGCGTGAGGCGCCGCCGAAGGCCCAGCCCGTGCCGGAGCCGGTCCCGGAGCGGCTGCGCACGGAGCGGTCGTACGACGGCACGTACAACGATCTGTCGGAGCCGGGGATGGGCGCGGTGGGTGCCGCCTTCGGGCGGAACCTGACGCCGGACTACCGGCCGGATCTCTTCGACACCCCGAACCCGGTGACGGTCAGCAGGCAGTTGCTGTACCGGGAGAGCTTCGTGCCGGCGACCTCGCTCAATGTGCTGGCGGCTGCGTGGATCCAGTTCCAGGTGCACGACTGGGTGAACCACCGGCGGTACAGGACCGGTGACCGCGGTGTGGAGGTGCCGCTGCCGCCCGACTTCGAGGGGGACTGGCGGAACGTGCCGGGCGGGCCGACGGAACGGGTGATGCGGTTCGCGGAGAACGAGGGCATCGAGGCGCCCGGCCGCCCGCCGATCCTGTTCGCCAACTCCGCCTCGCACTGGTGGGACGGCTCCGAGGTGTACGGCGAGAACGAGAAGACCGCCCGCTTCCTGCGCGAGCCGGGCGGGGGCGCGAGACTCCGCCTGGAGGACGGCCATTTGCCGGGCGGGCCGAACGGCGTGCCGCTCACCGGGTTCAACGAGAGCTGGTGGATGGGGCTCAGCGCGATGCACACGCTGTTCGCGCGGGAGCACAACGCGGTGTGCGACGCGCTGCGCGCCGAGTATCCGTCGATGAGCGAGGAGAAGATCTACCACACGGCCCGGCTCGTGGTGTCCGCGCTGATCGCGAAGATCCACACCGTGGAGTGGACGCCGGCGATCCTGGCGACCGAGGCCATCGACCTCGCCCTGCACACCAACTGGTCGGGCCCGCCGAAGAACTGGCTCAACCAGCTGGGCCTGTGGCTGTTCGAGGCGCACTCGCTGACGGGCATCCCGAAGACCCTGCCGGACCACCACGCGGCGCCGTACTCGCTGACCGAGGACTTCACGACCGTCTACCGCATGCATCCGCTGATCCCGGACGACTACGAGCTGCGGGAGCACCAGTTCGGGCGGCGGCTGGAGACGGTGGGCTTCATGGACATCCAGGGCGGGGCGGCCGAGTCGCAGATCCGCAAGACGGGCCTCGCGAACTCGCTGTACTCCTTCGGCATCGCCCATCCCGGCGCGATCACGCTCCACAACTTCCCGCGCTCGCTGCAGCGCTTCGAGCGTGACGGGGAGATCATCGACCTGTCGGTCGTCGACCTCGTCCGGACGCGCCGGCGTGGTGTGCCGCGCTACAACGACTTCCGGGCCGGGCTGCACAGGGGGCGGATCCGGTCCTTCGAGGAGCTGACGGAGAACCCGGAGACGCTGGCGCGGCTCAAGGACGTCTACCGGAACGTCGACGAGATCGACACGGTGGTCGGGCTGTTCGCGGAGAACCCGCCGGAGGGCTTCGGGTTCAGCGACACCGCGTTCCGCGTCTTCATCCTGATGGCCAGCCGACGGCTGCAGAGCGACCGGTTCCTGACCGTCGACTACCGGCCGGAGGTCTACACACCGCTCGGCATCGACTGGGTCGAGAAGGGCGGCATGAACTCCGTGGTCCTGCGCCACTGCCCGGAGCTGGCCCCGCTGCTGCCGCGCGGCGCGAGCGCCTTCGCGCCGTGGCGGACGGTGCACACGACGGGCGACGGCGGCGGTACGAGCGGCAGCGGCAGGCCCGCCACCGGTACGAGCGACCACGGCACGCCCACCACCGGTACGAGCGACACCGGTACGAGCGACGGCGGTTCACCATGACGCCGTGACACGACCCGGGGTGCGACACACCCCGGGTCCGAACCACAACGGGGGATAAGCGAATGACGTTCACCGACAACCACTCCGAGCTGCCCGGGGCCGAGCCGTCCGCGATACCCGGGGCGGGCGAACGGCTCGCGGTCCGCGAACAGCCCGGCCCGACCGTCGCCACCACCCACCCGGGACTCGCCGACCTCTTCGGGCGCCCGCTGCTGCGGACCGTGTGGCGCCGCCGTACCCACCGGGTGAGCCGTGGCGCCAAGGTGTCCGCCGGGACCATGACCTACACCTCCCGCAACGCGGTGCAGCCCCTGACCGAGCTGGAGGAGGCGGTGCTGATCGCGATCACCGGCACCACGGGGCTGACCATGCCCGACCGGCCCTTCGAGGACCCGGACAACGGCACGCCCATCATGTCCAAGCCCAACCTGACGATGGCGGGCCGCACCGCCGGGAGCCCGGACAACGCGCAGGGCACGCACTTCTTCCTCGTCAACGACTCGGGCACGTACTTCCTGCGCAGGCTGAAGCCGGCGCCGGACGAGCCGTTCGACGCCGAGACCCTGGTGGCGCGGGCGCGCGAGGCGAAGGTGAAGGTCCTGGACCACCGTCTCGACGTCGCGCCGGGCAAGCGGGACTTCCCGGCGTACCTGGACTCCAACCGCTTCCTGTCCAACCTTCCCGGCACGACCCTGCTGTTCCCGGTCGTCGACCTCTCCCACCAGTACGTGAACGCGCTGATGTATCTGCTCACGCAGCCGGACGGGGCCCGACCGACGCTTGTGGACGACCGCAACTTCTACCGCCCGGCCGGGGTGAAGAAGTGGATGAAGAATGGTTTCCTCAACGGGGATCTGAAGCTGCCCCTCGGCTCCCTCGGCCCGATGCGCACCCAGATCGAGGCGGACCTGCTCCTCCAGAACCTGATGCTCACGGCCGAGGCGATGGGCCTGGGCGCCTGGATCCACGCCACCATCAACCCGCAGATCGCCCTCGGCGACCCGAAGTTCTCCCGGGCGTACGGCAGGATGCTCGGCTTCGACTTCGTCACCCCGCGCTGGCGCCCGGCCGACATCTGGCGCTGGCACATCCCCCTGCCGAAGTACGCCGAGGTGCGCTCGCACCCGGTCCGGCTCCCGTCCCCCGACGGCGGCGCCCCGCTGATCGCCGCCGCGTGCCCGCCCGTGTTCGGGACGATGTCGGAGGCCGTGGAGACGATCGTCCAGGAGAAGTTCGGCCGCGACGGCGTCTACACCGACCGGGACGTCTTCGCCCGGATCTACCGGGAGGACTACGGGCAGCGCTATCTCACCGAGGCCGGCGAGTACGAGGAGCGGGTGATCGACTGCGCCCGTGACATCTGCGAGTACATCCTCCGCACGCACGGCCGCTTCCCGGCCCACACGGACGCGATCCATGTCCCGGGCGTGTGGCTCCAGGTCCATCACGTGGAGAACGAGTACTACGAACAGTTCTTCAGGAACGGTCTCACGGACGCCCACCGGGCCCACGCCGAGGCCTGGGCGCACTAGCCGGCCGGTGACGTCGGCCTGGGTCCGGCCGGAACGTGCGGCCGGATCCCGGTTGTTGACAGGGACAAGCTTCCGGGTCAGAGTCCCGAGTGATGATGATCAACGATCTGACGGCGGCCGAGCGGCGGGTGTGGGAGGCCTTTCCACTGGGCGCGGAGGTGGACTTCGGGTCCGTGGACCTCGGGACCACCGAGGACGAGGACGGGGCGGACGGCTCCGGTTGGGGCCCGGGGAGGACCGTGCGGTCCCGGGTGCTGCGGGCCTTGCTGCTCACCGCTCCCCAGCAGGAGGGCGAGGTCGCCGCCCTCAAGATCGAGGGCGCCCGGATCACCGGCAGACTGGAACTGAAGTACGCGACGGTCGACAGCGTCGTACGGCTGAGCGGCTGCCACTTCGACGAGGTCCCCGACTTCTCGGGCGCGCAGTTCACCTACCTCAATCTGAGCAAGTCCGTGCTTCCGGGCCTGCGTTCGGCGCGGATTCGGGTCGACGGCGGGCTGCGGTTGACGGGGTGCCGGTTCCGGGGGCCGGTGAGCCTCACCGG
Organism: Streptomyces sp. NBC_01314; assembly: GCF_041435215.1. NCBI lineage: Bacteria > Bacillati > Actinomycetota > Actinomycetes > Kitasatosporales > Streptomycetaceae > Streptomyces > Streptomyces sp. NBC_01314. The sequence continues at coordinate 2,264,545 of NZ_CP108394.1, forward strand.
GGCGCAGATCTCCGGGACGCTGTTCATGGAGCGGGCCGAGTTCACCGCGTCGGGCGACGAGCCCGCGCTGCGGCTCAACCAGGCGGAGATAGGGGAGGAGTTGTGCGCTCCCGGGCTGCGCGCGGACGGCGAGGTCCGGATCGGCGGTGCCCATGTCGCCGGTGCGGTCGACCTGAAGCGGGCACGGCTGCACCGGCCCGGCGGCACCGCTCTCAGCGCGGAGACACTCGTCACCGAGTCCGATGTGGTGCTGCGGCACGCGGACGTGCGCGGCCGAATCGAGTTGCGCGGTGCCCGGGTGGGCGGCTGGCTGGAGCTGTCGTACGCGCGGCTGTCGAATCCCGGAGGCACGGCGCTGCGGGTGAGCAGCTGTGTCATCAGCGAACTCTGGCTGCGCAAGGGCCCTCCGGTGGAGGGTGATCTCAATATGCGCCGCGCCCAGATAGAGGGGCTGTTCCTGGAACCGGAGATGCTGCCGGACACGGTCCTCCTGAACGGTCTCACCTACACCTCCCTCATCCCGCACGAGCCCGCCCAACGAAGGCTGCCGATGCTGGAGCGGGACGAGGAGGCGTATCTGCCGTACTCCTACGAGCAGTTGACCGCCGCGTACCGCAGGATCGGTGACGAGGACGCCGCCCGGCGTGTCCAGCTCGCCAAGCAGCGCCGCCGTCGCGCCACGCTCCGCTGGTACGGGCGGCTCTGGGGCTATGCCCAGGACGCCACCGTCGGCTACGGCTTCCGTCCCCTGTGGGCGGCCGTCTGGCTGCTGTCGCTGTTGGCGGTGGGCTCGGTGGCGTACTCGGTGCGACCGCCGAGTCCCCTCAAGGCGGACGAGGCCCCGACGTTCAACGCGGTCTTCTACACCCTCGATCTGCTCCTGCCGATCATCGACTTCGGGCAGGAGCGGGCATACGCGCCCGTTGGCTGGGCACAGTGGCTGTCGTACGTCCTCGTCATCACCGGCTGGATCCTGGCGACGACGGTGGTCACGGGTGTGACGCGTACCGTCAGCCGCCAGTGACCCGGTTCACCTGGCCGGTCGTTGGACGTGTTGGGCGGCAAGGCGCACAGGCGCGTTCTGCGCGCCGTAGCCCCTGTACTCGCCGTCCCGCTGGACGAGTTCGAAGAAGACACGGCCGACGGTCTCGGTGTAGCAGTGACGGAACTCGCCGTCCGCGTCCCGGTCGTAGAGGACGCCGAGGTCGCGGTATGTCTCCAGCTCGCCGTCGGCGAACTCGAACCGTGCGGCCAGGTCGTCGTAGTAGTTCGTGGGGACGGCCAGCAGTCGGCCACCGGCCGCGCGGAAGGAACGGGCCGCGGCGACCACGTCGTCCGTGGTCAGGGCGATGTGCTGGGCGCGTGCGATGTCGTCGGTCGGGGCAGGGCCGACGCTGAGGGCGATCCGGACGCTGCCGTCCTCGTTGGTCACCGGCTGGCTGCGGAAGAGACCGTAGGGGTCGGCGACATCGACGCTGTCGCTGGCCCTGAGGCCGAGCACCGTGCGGTGGAAGAGGGCCGCCTCGTCGAACTGGTGCCAGGGCTGGGTCAGGGCGAGGTGGTCGAAGCGATGGATGTGGCGCGCTGCCACCGTGTGCGCGACGGGGCGGAAGTCCCCGGTCCAGCTCGGGAGTTCGGGACGGTCCGTCGCGCAGAAGAAGAGTTCCGTGCCGTCGGGCGCGGCCACCGCGTCGAGCGGCGCGTCCTCGGCGGCGCGGCGGCGCGGCAGCACCGGCGCGAGGAGGGCCTCGGCGCGGCGGGCGGCGCCGGCCGGGTCCGGTGACTCCAGTCCGATCGCGGCGAGCTGGGTGCCGTCGCGCCGCGCGACCGGCCCGGTGTTGACCAGCACGCGCGCCTCGCCCTGCTGCCACAGGTCCACCGGCTTGCTCCGATGCCGGGCGGTCCGGGCGAAGCCGAGCGCTCCGAGCAGCGCACCCACCGGTTCGGCGTCGGACGTGACCAGTTCGGCGAAGGCGACACCCGTGGGCACCACCCGCTCCGGCGGCGCGGCGATACCCGCCGCTTCCTGGAGCATCACCAGCGAACGGTGGGCGTCCACCGCCGTGGGGCCCGCCTCGGCCTGCCGGAAGACGTCGTTGAACACCTCCAGCGACAGCGGTCCGTCGTATCCGGCCGCCATGACACGCTCGACCAGCCCCGTGACGTCGAAGCCGCCCTGCCCCGGGAAACACCGGTGGTGCCGGCTCCACCGCAGCACGTCCATCGCCATCAGCGGCGCGTCGGCGAGCTGGAGAAAGAAGATCTTCTCGCCGGGAATGTCCTCGATGCCCTTGGGATCGGAGCCCCGGGCCAGGATATGGAAGCTGTCCAGGCAGGTCCCGAGCGCCGGATGGCCGGCCGCCTCCACGATGCGCCAGGCATGGTCGTACGTACTGACGTGCCGCCCCCACGCCAACGCCTCGTAGGCGACCCGGATGCCGAACTCCTCTGCCAGAGACGCCAGTTGACGCAGGTGATACGCGGCGAGGGCGTCGTCGTCCTCGGCGAGCGGATGCACGCTGGAGCAGACGAGGACCGTGTCACAGCCGAGCCGCCCCATCACCTCGAACTTGTGCCGGGCCCGCCGCAGATTCCGCTCGAACACCTCCGCCGGCACGGCCTCGATGTCCCGCATCGGCTGGTAGAGGTCGATGCTGAGCCCCAGGTCCGCGCAGCGGGCCCGCACCTCCTCGGGCGCGAGCGGACTGGCGAGCAGATCGTTCTCGAAGATCTCCACCCCGTCGAAGCCGGCCCGCGCGGCGGCGGTGAGCTTCTCGGTGAGGGACCCGCTGAGGGAGACGGTGGCGATGGACGTACGCATGGTGGTGCTCCTTCGAGGCTCATGATGTGACGCCGCGCTCGTCATCAGCGCCCCGTGGGGGGGCGCGGGGCGTGACATCGTGCGGCTGCGCCGCGTGGGCGCGACCGGCCACGGCCAACCCGCGGCCGACGTCCGGCCCCGCCCGGTCGGCGCTCAGTTGCGGGCACCCGCGACACCGGCCAACTCGGCGATGTCGGCCAGCATCCGCACCGCGTCCGGTTCACGCCCGGTGAACAACCGGAACGCGTCCACCGCCTGGAACACCGCCATCCCCGCCCCGTCCAACGTGGCACAGCCAAGATCCCGAGCGACCCGCAACAACTCCGTCTCCAGCGGCCGGTACACGACCTCCGCCACCCACAGCCCGGGATGCAGCAGCTCCGCGGCGAAGGGCAGCCCGGGGTGCGCGGCCATTCCGGTGGGCGTCGCGTGGACGACCCCGTCGGCCGCCCCCAGCAGCGCCGTCAGCGCGTCCGGCGTCGCCGCGGCGGCCCTCCCCGGACCGAAGTGCCGGTTGAGGGAGGTGGCGAGGTCGGTCGCCCGGTCCGGCATGGCGTCGACCACGGTGACGTGCTCCGCGCCGAGGGTGAGCGTGGCGTGGGCAACGGCCGCGCCCGCGCCCCCGGCGCCCAGCTGCACGACCTTCTCCAGCGGGGCGTCGGGCAGGCCGCGGGCGAAGGACGCGGCGAAGCCGGTGACGTCCGTGTTGTGGCCGACGGCGCGGCCGTCCTCGAAGACGACGGTGTTGACCGCGCCGAGCGCGGCGGCCTGCGGGGCGAGCCCGTCGAGGTGCTCGATGACGAGCCGCTTGCACGGGTGCGTGATGTTCAGTCCGTCGAAGCCCAGGTCACGGGCGGCGCGCACGAGGTCTCCGACCGCCTCCGGCCCGACTCCGAGGCCGTCTATGTCGATCAGCCGGTACACATAGCGCAGGCCCTGCCGGTCGGCCTCCCGCTCGTGCAGGGCGGGGCTGAGGGAGGGCCCGATTCCGGAGCCGATGAGGCCGACGAGAAACGAGTCCTGCGGAGAGACAGGGTCCGAGACCTTGGGCACGGCGGGGCCTCCTGAGCGACTCACTAATGTACGAACTAGTACGTTAGTCATAGCACCCGGAGTCGAGCAGGGGAAGACCCCTTCGCGGACGCGACCGGGGACTCGGCCCGGGGACTCGACGGGGAACGCGACGGGAAGGCGACAGGGAACTCGGCGCCGGGCAGCCGGGCGCGGGCTTCTACAATCGCGGACACTGGCCCCTTGCCCGAAGGAACGCGATGACCAGCGTCGAAGAACCGGCACGACCGAACGGGCGCATCCGTGACGCCGCCCGCACCAAGGCCGAGATCCTCGATGTCGCGAGCAAGGAGTTCGCCCGTTCCGGGTTCGCCGGCGCCCGTGTCGACGAGATCGCCGCCCGGACCCGCACCACGAAGCGGATGATCTACTACTACTTCGGCGGCAAGGAGCAGTTGTTCACCGCCGTGCTGGAGCGGGCGTACTCCGTGATCCGGCAGACGGAGCAGGAGCTGGACGTCGAGCATCTGGACCCGGTCGCGGCCATCCGCCGGCTCGCCGAGGTGACGTTCGACCACCATGAGGCGCACCCCGACTTCATCCGGCTGGTGAGCATCGAGAACATCCACGAGGCCGAGCACATCGCCTCCTCCGAGATGCTGGGCAGGATCGGCTCGCCCGCACTGGACGTGATCCGCCGGATCCTGGAGTCGGGCCAGAAGTCGGGCCTGTTCACGGCCGACGTCGACGCGGTCGACCTGCACGCGATGATCAGCGCCTTCTGCTTCTTCCGCGTCGCCAACCGGCACACCTTCGGCGCCCTCTTCGGCCGCGACCTGATCGACCCCGGCCGGCGCGAGCACTACCGCCAGATGCTCGGCGACATGGTGATCGCCTACCTGACGGCGGACCGCGCGGCGGTCTGAGCCCGCACCCTCCCGGCACCAGGCCCTTCGGCACGACCTCTTGACACCCGGGAAACGTCGGCGCACCATCCGTAGCCAACCGCTATTAACTATCCAGTGCGTTAACTAGCCGGGTAGCACCCGGCACGGCCGTCCCGCCACCCCCAGGGATCCGGCACCCCTCCCCCCAGCGCCTGCCTCCCCCAGCAGCACCTGCCTTCCTCCTGCCTCCCTCCGCCTACGGTGGAGATCCCTCGAAGGAGCACGCCGTGTCCGTCCCCGCCGCACCTCCGGGCCAGCCCAAGAAGGCCGCCACGGCCGCCTGGATCGGCAGCGCCCTGGAGTACTACGACTTCTTCATCTACGGCAGCGCCGCCGCCCTGATCTTCCCGACGGTCTTCTTCGACGAGTCCGACCCGGCCACCGCGACCCTGCTGTCGCTGGGCACCTTCGGTGTCGCGTACGCGGCGCGGCCGATCGGCGCGCTGTTCCTCGGGCACTTCGGCGACCGGCTGGGCCGCAAGAAGATCATGGTCTTCACGCTGATCCTGATGGGTCTGTCGACGTTCCTGATCGGCTGCCTGCCCACCCGCGACCAGGTCGGCACCCTCGCCCCGGTCCTCCTGGTGCTCTGCCGTGTCCTGCAGGGCATCTCGGCGGCCGGCGAGCAGGCCAGCGCGAACTCCATGACGCTGGAACACGCGCCGTCGGACCGGCGTGGCTTCTTCACCAGCTTCACCCTCAGCGGCACCCAGGGCGGGCAGCTGCTCGCCACCCTGGTCTTCATCCCGATCGCCGCGCTCCCCGAGGACCAGCTGCTGTCCTGGGGCTGGCGCGTCCCGTTCTGGATGAGCATCGCGGTCGCCGTCGTCGGCTACGTCATCCGCCGCACGCTGGAGGAGACCCCGGCCTTCACCCAGCAGACCGAGTCCGAGGGCGTCGCGAAGCTGCCGCTGGCCATCCTCCTGCGCGAGCACTGGGCGGACGTGCTGCGGGTGATCGCGGGCGCGCTGGTCGCCTCGGTCTCCACGATCTTCACCGTGTGGGCACTGGCGTACGGCACGAGCGAGTCGGTCGGCCTGTCCCGGTCGTCCATGCTGTGGGTGGGCGCGCTCGCCAACCTGGTCGCGCTGGGCGCCATCCCGCTGTGGGCCACGCTCTCGGACCGCGTCGGCCGCCGCCCGGTGTTCGCGATCGGCGCGGCCGGCAGCGCGGTGATGATGTTCGTCTACCTGTGGGCGATCTCCACGGGCTCCTACCCGCTGGTCCTGGTCCTCGGCATCGTCACCTTCGGTGTCGTCTACAGCGCGGCCAACGGCATCTGGCCCTCCTTCTACGGCGAGATGTTCTCCACCCGGGTCCGTCTGTCCGGCATGGCCATCGGCACCCAGATCGGTTTCGCCGTCGCCGGTTTCGCCGTCACCTTCGCCGCGCAGATCGCCGGCCCGGACGGCGACGACTGGTTCGCCGTGGCCCTCTTCACCACGGCCCTGTGCATCCCTCCGGTCATCGCCGCGCTCACCGCCCGTGAGACCCACAAGATCCCGACCGAGCTCCTCGGCGTCCGCACCCCGCGCGAGAAGACCGACCGGGAGCGCGTCGCGGCCTGAGCCGCGACCGGGTTCCGCTCCGGGTCCCCGGACACCCCCGAGGTGTCCGGGGACCCGTGCGTGGCGTCGGGCGGCACGAGCGCGCCCCCGATGCGAGGCCCGCGCAGCTCAGCGGCATGATGTCCGCATGGCCGCGACAACGCGGCACCACGTCAGGGGGACGTTTTGAAGCGCGGCGAGGACCCGTACAGAGCCACCCAGCCGCCATGGCAGGGGTGGCCTTCGGCCGAGACGAGTCGACGGCGCTGGCAGATCGCCCTGCTCGTCCCGCTCGCCGGCGCGGCGGGGTGCGGGCTGCTGTTCCTGCTCGGGATCGGCGCGTTCGCACTGCTGCTCATAGTGAGCCGGCTGTCGATCCCCATTCCCGACGGGGAGCCCCTGGCCATGAGCACGGCCGAGGTCACGGGCACCTGGGTGGACGGGGAGGGCGGGCGGATAACGCTCAAGGAGAACGGGACGTTCGTCTCGGACAAGGTCTGCGGCGACTTCGACGACAACGATGACGACCATTTCGATGACGTCGTCACCCCGGCTCCCGGCGCGGGCAGCTGGGAACACCGCACCGGGGCGGACATCGGGACGGACGGCCAGGTCTCGACGGTCCACATCACGTTCACGCCCGACGGGATTCGGGCCCAGTACGAGGCCCGGGGCACGCCCAAGAACCCCGTCCTGTGGACATACATCGGCGATCCCGACGAAGGCGTCCTGTGCGTACTGGAGCGGGCGGCCGGCCACACCAGCAAGTAGACCGAACAGACGGACCACGAAGTAGACACTGTCTACCCATCTTTGGTAGACAGTGTCTATGAGCGAGCCGAACACGGGGCTGCGGTCCCGGCTGGTCGATGTCGGGATCGAGTTGGTCACGGCGGAGGGCGTCCAGGCGCTGTCCCTCCGGGAGATCGCACGGCGGGCGGGGGTGTCGCACGGGGCACCGCGGCGCTACTTCCCGACCCACCTGGAGCTGCTGTCGGCCATCGCTCGCCGGGGCTTCGAGGAGCTGGCGGGAAGGGGGATCACCGCGCTCGGGGACGGCAAGGCGAGCCCGCGTGAGCAGATCGCGACGCTGGGGCGCGTGTATCTCGACTTCGCACTCACCCACCGGGGCATGCACGAACTGATGTTCCGTCACGATCTGTTGGAGAGCAACGAGTTGGGGCTGCGTGACGCCAGCCTGCCGATCTTCTCCCTGCTGGTGGACCTCGTCGGACGGGCCCGGCCCGACGCCGACGCCCGGCTCGTCGCGGGCGCGTTGCTGGCGAACCTCTACGGCGTCGCCCAGCTGTGGAACTGGGGCAGCCTCCAACTCACCACTGGCGCGGACGACTTCACGCCCCTGCTGCACACCGCGCTGGACGCGCACCTGGGGAGCGAGAAACGATGACGGCGGCCACGACGGAAGCCGGCGCCGAACGCGGCGCACCGACCTCCGCGCCGCACCGCCGTCTCACCCTCATGAACAGCGTGCTCGGTGCCGTGATCGTCGCCCTCGACGGAACGGTGCTGATGATCGCTCAGCCGACCCTGCGGCGAGACCTGGACGCGTCCCTCACCGAGGTGCAGTGGACCAGCACCGGCTATCTGATCGCGGTGGCGGGGCTGTTGGTGTTCGCGGGGCGGCTGGGTGACCGGTTCGGGCATCGACGCGTCTTCGCCTGGGGGGTGTTGGGGTTCGGCGCGGCCTCCGCCGGTATCGGGTTCGCGCCCGATGTGGGCTGGGTGATCGGGTTGCGGGTCGTCCAGGGCGTCTTCGGCGCGCTGCTGCAGCCCGCCACGCTCGGGATGCTGCGGGCCGCGTTCCCGCCCGACCGGCTGGGAATGCCCATCGCGCTGCGGACCAGCGCCATCGGTGTGGCGGTCGCCGCCGGTCCGCTGGTCGGCGGGGTGCTCGTCGCCCAGCTGGGCTGGCGGGCAGTGTTCTTCCTCAACGTCGTACCGGCGCTGGGGATGGGCCTGCTGGCGCTGGTGGTGCGCGCCCCGGAGACACCGGACGCGAAGGGGGTTTCCGGCACCCGCCTCGACCTGCCCGGCGCCGCGCTGCTCGCCGTGTCCCTGGCCGCTCTCGTGCACACCCTGGTCGGGGTGGCGGAGCACGGCTGGACTGCGACCGGTGTGCTCGGCCTGCTGATCGCCGCCGCGTCCGCCGCCGCCCTCGTACGGCATGAACGGCGTACCCCGGATCCGCTGTTGCCGCCCGCCCTGCTGGGCTCGGCCACGGTGGGTGCGGCGCTCGGGGTGCTGGTGGCCGCGTCCGCGGCGATGCTCGGCGCGCTGTTCGTGTGCAGCTTCGTCCTCCAGGACGTACTCGGCATGGATCCACTGCGCACAAGCCTCGTCGCGCTGCCCGGCGGCGTGATGATGGTGCTCGGGGCGCCGCTGTCGGCCGTACTGCTGCGCCGGTGGGGCGCCCGTCCCACGGCCCTCACGGGGTCGGCGCTGCTCACCGCCGGGGTCCTGGCGCTGTCCCCGCTCGGCCCGGGATCGTCGACGGTGGTGATCGGGGGCGGATTCCTGCTGCTGGGGGCCGGTTTCGGCGCGCTGATGGTCACCGCGACCGCCGTCGTCGTACGGCATGCGCCGGCGGAGTCGGCGGGGGTGGCGGGCGGGCTGCAGCAGACGGCGATGAACGTCGGCCCCACGCTGGGGGTGGCCGTCGCGACCACGCTCATGCCGCTCGGCACGGGTCCCGCGCTGCTGGTCCTGGCCGGTGTGGCCGCGCTCGGCGCGCCTCTCGCCGTACGAATGCCCCGACCCGCCCGCCCCGCGAGGGATGGAACGCGATCAGTACGGAACGATGAAGACAAGGACGATGAACGAGAGCCGTAGGCCGGGCCACCGGAGGAGAACCACCATGGAACGACTGCGCCGAGAGGTCGAGCCGCGCGAGGCGGGCCTCGACCCGAAGACCCTGGCCCGTCTGGACACGTACCTGGCCCTTCAGGTCGACGAGGGCCGGCTGCCCGGCTACCTGCTGTCCCTCGCCCGCGGCGGTCGCGTCGCCCACCTGACGACGTACGGACAGCGCGACCGCAAGGCACGACTCCCCGTCGAGACCGACACGTTGTGGCGGGTCTACTCCATGACGAAACCCGTCACGTCGGTCGCCGCACTGATACTGATCGAGGAGGGGAAACTGTCGCTCACCGACCCGGTCTCCCGCTACCTCCCGGAATTCACCGAGCCGCGCGTGTACGAGTCCGGTGCGGGCGCCGACGTCCGGACCCGCCCGGCCGAGCAGCCGATCCTCGTCCGCCATCTGATGACCCACACCTCGGGCCTGACGTTCGGCTTCTACTACGACCACCCCGTCGACGCGCTCTACCGCGACGCGGGCCTGGAGAACTCCGTACGGCCGGGTGCCGATCTAGCGCAGACGTGCGCCCAGTACGCGCGCCTTCCCCTGCAGTTCGAGCCGGGCTCGCAGTGGAACTACTCCGTCTCCACCAACGTCCTCGGCCGGATCGTCGAGGTGGTGTCGGGGCAGGCCCTCGACGAGTTCTTCGCCGAGCGGATCCTCGGCCCGCTCGGCATGACCGACGCGGGCTTCCAGGTCACCCCCGAACAGGGCGGCAGGCTGGCCGAGTTGTACGGCGAGCAGGAGGACGGCTCGATCGCGCCCGTTCCCGGTCTGCCGCTGCGCGGCCGGCCGCGCTTCCTCTCCGGCAGCGGCGGCCTGGCCGCCACCGCCCGGGACTACCACCGCTTCGCCGAGTTCCTGCGGCGCCGCGGCGAACTCGACGGCGTACGGCTGCTCTCCGCCGAGTCCGTCGACCTGATGGCCACCAACCAGCTGCCGGGTGGCGCCGACATCCACACCCACGGCAGTGCGTTCCACCGGCAGCCGGGCAATGTGGGCGTCGGCTTCGGACTCGGGGTCTCCGTCGTCATCGACCCCTCCGTGACCGAATGCCCGTCCTCGTTGGGCACGTTCGGCTGGACCGGCGCCGCGACGACGATCTTCTGGGTGGATCCGCGGCGTGATCTGACCGTTCAGTTCATGACGCAGGTACGGAGGAGGTCCTCGTTCTCCGTGTATCCGGAGTTGAAGCGGCTGGTGCATGAGGCCGTGGTGGGCTGAGCCCGGTGGCATGACCGCGGGTGGGCAGGGCTTGTCGCGCCCGCGCGGGGGAGCCGTATATCGGACACACCCCCGCGCTCCCGAACAGGGGCGGACCACACCTCCTAGTCGGTCCGCGACCTGAACTCCACACCGGACTGGGCCAGTTCGGCCAGCCATGTCTCGGATCGCCCGCCTGTTTCCGCCGCGCGGCTGAGGCCCGCCGGCAGTGAGCCGTCCAGGATGTGGCCCACTCCCAGGGCGAGGGGGCGGGACACCAGGCGGGCCATCGCGCTCTCCTCCTTCGTGCCGACGGTGTCGAGGAGGTAGCGGCCGGACCAGTGCTCGCCCGAACCTGCCCGCACGTCGAGGGAGACGGCCAGGACGACTCGGTCGCGGTCCGTGTCGGTGGTCGGATAGCGGGCGGCCAACTCCCCCGCCAGCGCGGCGATGCGCTGGTCGTCGCCGGCTTCCAGCTCCGCGAAGACCGGCGCCCAGGCGGTGAGCCAGCCGTCGAGGCGGAGGGTGCCGCGGACGAAGGTCCTCGGTTTCCAGGCCGGTGGGAGGCCGTACTGGGCGACGAAGGGGACGCTGTCGCGGTTCGGGTAGGCCTCGAAGGTCTCGCCGTCGATGACATGGGGGCGGGTGGCCGTCCAGGGACGGTCGGCCGTCGTCTCGGCGCCGTCCTCGATGTAACGGGCGGGCGAGCGAAGGGCGTTGAGCACACCGGCCGGTGCCCAGCTGAAGCGGTACCTGAAGTCGTTGGGCACGGCCGGGACGCCGCCGCAGTACGAGGTGAGGGTGTAGGAGGCGGCGGTCCGCGGTCCGATCGCCGCGGTCGCCCGAGTGATCAGGCTGTGTGCGAAGAGGTGGTCGAGGCCCGGGTCGAGGCCCGCCTCGGTGAGGACGGTGACCCCCGCGGCCCCGGCCGCCGGTACCTGCTCCAGGACCGCGTCCGAGACATAGCTGGAGCAGGCGAAGTGGGCCCGCGCCCCGACACATGCGTGAAGCAGCGGGCCGTGCTCCGGGGCCGGGAGCATCGAGACCACGATGTCCCCGGGGACCAGCTCGGCCGCCAGTCCCGGCAGCGTGTACGCGCGGGGCTCGGCGCGGTCCGCCAGGCCCAGCGCGGCCAGGGCCCGCCCGGCACGCTCCTCGGTGCGGTGCCACAGCCGCACCCGGGCGGCGGTGTCGCACAGCGCCGCCAGGCCGCTGCCCGTGGACAGGCCGGCACCGACCCAGTGGACGGTACCGCTCGCGGGGACCACCTCGGTCATCGGGCAACTACCTTTCTGTGAGCCCCAGTTCGACGCTCACCTGACGGAATCGGTCCAGGCAGCGGCCCCACGCCCCGCCGGTCTCGAAGTCCAGCAACTGCGGCAGCAGCGCGGCCGAGAAGTCGGTGCTCGCCTCCCGGGGCAGCAGGGAGGGCAGGTTGTCGATGGCGATGAGATCGAGCGGAGGGTGCTCGCGCAGCCGCCGTACGGGGTGGTCCCATTCCGTGGTCGTGTCGTAGACCGGCAGGACGTTCATCGGTGAGCCGACGTCGACGGTGACGTCGCAGAGCGTCCTGAGCCCGCGGTCCGGGCCGTCGAGGTCCTTGTCCGTCAGGAAGGGCGGGACCGGGCTGGTCGTCAGAACCGTGTTGACCATCAACTCGTGCGCCAGGAGGGCCGGTCGGTCCAGGTCGCGGGTCTCGGCCAGGTCCCAGCAGGTCGGCTCGACGCCCGCCTCGGCGAGCGCCGCGCGCGCACCCCGGCCGCTGCGGCCCAGGGCGCCGATCACCAGCGCGCTCACGTCACCGGTCGACGCGCGGAGTTCGGCCTCCATCGCCTCCTTGGACGTGGGCCGCAGTGGGGCCCGCAGGACGCCCCGGTGGTGGAGCACGGCGAGGGCCGCGCCCAGATAGCCGGCCCAGAAGCCGAAGGCGGCGAGCCTGCGTCCCCGGTCGTCCTCCAGATACTCCAGGTCGAGCAGCGCGCCGCCCCCGGCCGCGAACCTGCGCAGCAGTGTCCCGGCACCGGGCTGCCCCTTGTAGGCGTGCCCGAAGAAGATATGACGGTGGGTCAGCTCGACCGGCGCGTCGGGTAGTTCCTTCAGGCCCACGATCACCGCTCGCGCCGACGCCGACACCCATGAGCCGGGGTCGGCGACCTGGCAGCCCGCCTCCTCGTACTCCTCCACGGGGAAGATCCGCTGGGGGGAGTCCTCGACGGTGATCCGTACTCCGCTCCCGACGAGCCGCCGGGCGTCGGACGGCACGATCGGGGTGCGGCGTTCGGTGGCGCGGGTCTCGTGGCGGAGCCACAAGTGGAGATCGGTCATACGCGGTTGGCCTCCGGGCGCAGGGAGTCGGCCGTGAACCGGTCGACGCTCAGCGGGCTGATGTCGACGAAGGGTACGCGCCCGAGGTACAGGTCACGGACCACCTCGCCGACCGCCGGACCCTGGAGGAATCCGTGGCCGGAGAACCCGGTCGCGTAGAGGAAACGGGAGCACGAACCGGCCTCGCCGATCAGGGCGTTGTGGTCCGGCGTGATCTCGTACAGGCCTGCCCAGCCGCCCGTCCGGCGCAGGTCGAGCAGGCCGGGCGCGCGGCGCTCCATGGCCTCGTACAGGCGGGGGATCCAGCGGTCGTGGGTGTCGGTGGCGAAGCCGGGCCGTTCGTCCGGGTCGGACATGCCGAGAAGGAGGCCGGGGCCCTCGGTGTGGAAGTAGAGGCTGCTGGTGAAGTCGATCGTCATGGGGAGGTTCGGCGGGAGGCCGGGGACCGCTTCCGTGACGGCGATCTGGCGGCGCAGGGGCTCCACCGGGAGGTCCACACCCACCATGGCGCCGACGGACCGGGACCAGGCGCCGGCCGCGCACACGACCGTGTCGGTGACGATACGGCCCTTGCTGGTGACCACCGCGGTGATCGTGTCCCGCCAGGTCTCGATGCCCACGACCTCGCAGTTGCGCAGCACGGTCACCCCGTGGCGGCGGGCCCCGGCGGCGTAGCCGTGAACCACGGACTCGGGGGTGCAGTGCCCGTCGTCGGGCGAGAACGCGGCGGCGAGCAAACCCTCGGTGGAGATCAGCGGGGAGAGCCGCTGGGCCTCGGCGGGGTCGACCATGCGGCTGGGCACACCCAGGTCGTTCTGGAGCTGTACGCCCGCCTCGAACTGGGCGACCTCGTCGGGGGTCGTCAGGAGGAAGAGGTAGCCGACCCGGTGGAGTCCGATGTCGTGGCCCAGCTCCTGTCTGAAGCGGCCGAACGCCTCCAGGCTGCGGGCGCCGAGCTGGATGTTGAGTTCGTCGGAGAACTGCGCGCGGACCCCGCCGGCGGCCCTCGCGGTCGATCCGGAGGCCAGTTCGTCGCGTTCGACGAGGACGACGTCGTCCACTCCGGCGGCGGCCAGATGGTAGGCGATGCTCGTCCCGATGACGCCTCCGCCGATGACGACGACCCGTGCGCTGCGGATCACGAACGCTCCTTTCGGCCGACCGAGGTCGGATGGCCCGACGGAGTCAGGTCTTCCACCGCGGGCGAACGTTCATGCGGAGCACCCCCGTACTTGCCGAAGGAACAGTGCGTGCGCGGCTCCGGGCGGGCGCGGCGGCCGATGTCGGAGCCGTAGGTCGCCTCCGGAACGGGCCGCCGCGCGAACCCCGGAGCTCAGGACGAGTGGACCACCGCGTCCAGGTGCGGCAGGTAGTGGTCGAGCCGCTCCCGCTTGGTGCGCAGGTAGGTGATGTTGTCCTCGCACGGCGTGATCAGCAGCGGCACCTGCTCGGAGACCGCGATGCCGTGGCGCAGCAGCGCCTCCCGCTTGCGCGGGTTGTTCGACATCAGCCGGACCGACCGTACGCCGAGGTCGTGCAGCATCTCGGCCGCCACCCGGTAGTCGCGGGCGTCCACCGGCAGCCCGAGGGCGAGGTTCGCCTCGACGGTGTCCAGGCCCTCCGCCTGGAGCTTCATCGCCTGGAGCTTCGCCAGCAGGCCGATACCGCGCCCCTCGTGGCCGCGCAGATAGACGAGAACGCCGCGCCCCTCGGCGACTATCGCCCGGAGCGAGCTGTCCAGCTGCTCGCCGCATTCGCAGTGCTGGGAACCGAACGCGTCACCGGTCAGGCACTCCGAGTGCAGCCGTATGAGAATTCCCTCACCGCCGCTGATGTCGCCGTACACCAACGCCACTTGTTCCTCGCCGCGGTCCTGGTCGAGATAACCTACGGCCTCGAAGTCACCATAGGTCGTGGGCAGGGGGGCGTTCACCACGCGTACGGCGCCGGAGGACTGGGCGTTCGTGCCGAGTACACCAACATTTTCTGTCATGATCTGATTCCAATCTGGTAAGCCCTGGCGTCATGCGAAAATGACGGAGCATCAGCAGAGACGAGAGGCCTTGAAAAGATGAGCAGTTCGAGTCTTGTACCGACGGACACCACCGCGGACGTCCGCGCGCGGGGGGCGGAGGCCGGCCGACAGGTCGCGGTGCTTCCCGTCGGCAGCTACGAGCAGCACGGCCCGTATCTGCCGCTGGCCACCGACACACTCGTCGCCTGCGCCATATCCAGGGAGATAGCGGCCGCGTATCCGGTGCATCTCCTGCCGCCCGTGACCATCGCCTGCTCGCACGAGCACGCGGCCTGGCCGGGCACCGTCAGCATTTCCGCGACGACCCTGCACGCGATGGTCCGCGACATCGCCGCGTCCCTGCGCCGGTCGGGCGTCGAGGCGCTGGTGGTGGTGAACGGACACGGCGGGAATTACGTTCTGGGCAATGTCGTCCAGGAATCCACCGCGGCGGGACATCGAATGGCGCTTTTCCCGGCGATGGAGGACTGGGAATCCGCCCGCGAACGGGCGGGCGTACAGACCTCGTTGCTCAGCGATATGCATGCGGGAGAAATAGAGACCTCCATACTTCTGCATTGCCACCCCGAATTGGTCCGGCCCGGTCACGAGACCACCGATTTCCTTGCCGACGACCGCCGTCATCTCCTCTCCCTCGGTATGTCGGCCTACACCGATTCCGGTGTCATCGGCCGTCCGTCCCTGGCATCAGCCGAAAAGGGGAAGGAGTTGCTGGCAGGGTTCGTCGAATCCTTCGGGGCGTACTTCTCGTTGGTCACCTCGGACACCTGGGACAAGGGAACGGTTCCGCCCGAGGCGCCGTCGGCACCCGCCTCGGCCGTCGGCTGACGGCGGGCCCGCAGGGAGCCGTACCAGCGTCCGACGAGCACGAGGGCCCCCGGCAGGGCGGCCGCGAAGCTGAGCACACCGTAGACGATGGCCACGGTCAGCCCCTGGGAGGCGCCCAGACCGGCGGCGCCGAAGGACCAGGCGGTGACGCCCTCACGGGGGCCCCAGCCGCCGACGTTGAGCGGCAGGCTCATGGCGATCAGGGCCAGCAGCGCGAGGGGCAGCAGCTCCAGCGGGGTCGCGGCGGACCCGGCGACGCGTGCGGCGAGCAGGAACGTCACCACGTATCCGGCCAGTACCGCCACCGACGAGACCAGCACGGCCGGGCCGCTGTCGCGGTTCAGCAGCGCGCCGCGCGCCTCGGTGAGGGCGGCCCTGACCCTGCGGCCCCGGCCTCCTGCCGCGCTCGGCCTGCGGCCCATCCGGACCGCCGCCCAGATCGCCAGCGCGCCGAGCCCGACGAGCACGGCCACACCCGCCACGTGACGGGTCTGCTCCAGCACCGGCGACGGCAGCACCAGCAAAACCGTTACGCCCACGGCTGCCAGCACCAACTGGCCCGCCGTACGCTCGATCACCACCGCACGCACGCCCCGGCCCATGTCCCCGGAACTCCGGCCGTGCCGCACCGCGCGGTGCACGTCGCCGAGGACACCGCCGGGCAGTGCCGCGTTGAGGAACAGTGCACGGTAGTAGTCCGCGACGGCCGGCCCGAGCGGCAGCCTGATCCCGAGCGCCCGGGTCACCGCGCACCAGCGCCACGCGCTGCACACCGTGGTGAACACGCCGATCCCGACCGCCGCCGCCAGCGTCCCGACGTCGATCCGCCGCAGCCCGTCCACGAACACGCCGGTACCCATCCGCCAGAAGACGACGGCGAGGATGACCGTTCCGGCGAGCGTGCCGAAGTGGGTGCGCAGGGCACGGGTGAATTTGGCACCGGGGCGGGGCGGGGCGGAGGCCTCGGTCGAGGGGGCCTCCGGTGAGGTGGCGTCCGGCGTCGCGACGGGCACCGCCGTAGGGCGGTGCGGCATGGACGAGTCGGAGGCGGCCTCAGAGGCGGTGATCGACAGCGAGGTCGCACCGAGGATCGGCGTAACCGAGTCGGCGCCCACGTCCGAGGCGGCCGTCGGCGACGCGGTACGGCCGGCCGCCGCGGCCGGGGACGTCGCCGCCGAGCCCCTTTCGGAACCCTCGTCCGGGGCCGCCCCGCGCAGGTCCGTGCCCGGTTCCACCGCCGCGGCAGGCAGGTCGCGCGGGCCCGCGCCGGGTGTGAGCGCGCGTACCCTCGCCCGCGCCCCGGGCGTGCTCGCCCTCACGCGGGCCCGGACTCCGCGTGGACGTACGCGTACGCGGTCCTCCGTCGCCGGCGGGTGGGCCGCGACCGTCTCCTCCGCCGGCGCCGTCATGACACTCCGCCCGTCGGCCGGGGCAGGGCCAGGAGGTCGCTGTGGTGGACGACGACGCGGAGTTCGCCGGCCGCGTTGGCCTCCAGGCGGTCGCGGAGGTAGGCGTCGGCGCGCCCGGTGAGTTCGGGGCGCTGGTCGCAGGCGGCACCGACCCAGCCGCGCAGCCACTCCTCGGTGAGGGCGGTGTGCCGCGTGTCGAGCTGCCAGGGGCTCGGGTGGACCCGGACCGTGGCGCCCTGCTGGGCGAAGGCCTCGCAGGCCGTGGTGATCGCGTCCGGGCCGAGCAGATCGCTCGCGCGCTGGTGGGCGTTGAACGCCTCGGCGATCTCGGTGTCCATGGGATGCGCGGGAACGACGTCCACGCGTCCCACGACCGACAGGGTCAGCAGGGCGGGGACCCCGGCGCCCGCGCAGGCCGCGGCGAGCGCCTCGATCTCCTCGCGGGTGAGCACGTCGAGCAGCGCGGACGCGGTGACCAGCGAGGCGCCGGCCAGGTCGTCCGCCGTCAGCCGCCCGATGTCGCCGCGCCGCGTGGAGACCGTGACGGGGCTGCCGTCGGCGGCCGCGCGGGGCGCCCGCGCGACGGCCAGCCGCAGCAGATTCGGGTCCTGGTCGTGCAGCACCCACCGCTGGGCGCCGTCCAGCCGGGGCGCGAGCCAGCGGCCCATCGAGCCGGTGCCGCAGCCCAGGTCGTGGACGGTCAGCCCGGTGGCCCGGCCGGGCAGGTTCGCGAGGCGGATCCGCAGCGGGTCCAGCAGATCCGCCGCGCGGGCGTCGGCGTCGGCGCTCTCGCGCAACTCCAGCCACTGCGGCGCGTACTGGTGCCCCTCGGGTGCCGGCGTGTCACCACCGCGCCCCGCCATGCTCAGCGCGGCCCCGGAAGCGGACGCACCCGCCGCGGCGGTGCCACCCACGGACAGTGGCCCACCCGCGGACGCGGTCATATCGGCAGAAGTGGTCATGCCGCCCTCCGAGGTTCGTGCCGCAACCGTCCCAGTACATGGG
Organism: Streptomyces sp. NBC_01314; assembly: GCF_041435215.1. NCBI lineage: Bacteria > Bacillati > Actinomycetota > Actinomycetes > Kitasatosporales > Streptomycetaceae > Streptomyces > Streptomyces sp. NBC_01314. The sequence goes on from NZ_CP108394.1 coordinate 2,282,554, forward strand.
CGAGGCTACGGGCCGTGGTCGCCCACCCGTCCAGCGCGGCCCGGCGCCCGCGCGCCGCGGCCTTCAGCCGACGCCGTACGTCGGCCTCCCCGAACCAGCCGCGCAGCTCCGCCGCGATGGCCGCCGGGTTCTCCGGCGGTACGAGGATGCCGGGGACCCCGCCGTCGGGGGCTCGGCCGACGGCCTCGGGGAGACCGCCGACGTCCGTGGCCAGGACGGGGATCCCGCGCGCGAGGGCTTCGGTGACCGCCATGCCGTATGTCTCGGCGTAGGAGGTGAGGACCATCAGGTCGGCGGCGGCGTAGCTGGCGTCGAGTCGCGCGCCGGCCTGCGGTCCGGCGAGGTGGAACCGGTCCTCCAGCCCGAACTTCGCGATCAGCGTGCGGATGTGGTCGACGTACTCGGGCTCCTGGTCGAGGCTGCCCACCAGCACACAGCTCCAGCGCAGTTCGGTGACGGTCGCGAGAGCCTCCACCAGCCGGTGCTGCCCCTTGCGCGGGGTGACCGCGGCCACGCACAGCAGCCGGGAGACGCCGTCGGTGCCGGAGGCGAGGGGTGCGATGTCGGCGCCGGGGGCGGCGACATGGACCCGCTCGGGGGCGAGCCCGTGGTGTGACACGAGTCTGCGGACGGCCCATTCGCTGGTCGCGATCACGGCGGACACACCCCGCAGGGTCGCCCGCTCCTTGGCGTCGAGTTCGGCGGCGAGTTCGGGCTCCAGACCCGTCTCGTCGCCGAGCGGCAGATGCACCAGCACGGCCAGGCAGAGGCGCTCGGCCTCGGGGAGGATGATCTCGGGGACGCCACAGGCGACCAGGCCGTCGAGGAGGACGACCGTGCCGTCGGGAAATTCGCGCAGCGTACGGGCGAGTTCGGCGCGTGCCGTCTCGGACGGGCTGGGCCAGCTGCCGTCGATCGCGTGCTTGTGCACCTGCCAGCCGAAGCCCGGCAGGTCGAGGCAGATCCGGCGGTCGTAGGCGTTGCCGCCGCTGGGCCGGGCCAGGTCGTCCACGCCACCCGGCATCACGAAGTGCAGGGAACGCAGCGACATCGGAACGATGGCCGCGTTCTTCAGCGCCGCGTTCTGCACGGGCACATAGCCGAGCCTCACTTGCTCTCCCCCGTTTGCCTGGGCGCTGGTGCCGACGGCCGCCCGGTCGATGGTCACGTCGGTCACAGAGCACGCTCGTAACTCGCCCAGGCGATGTGCGACTCGTGCAGGGTGACCGTGATTCCCGCGATGCCCTTGGCGTTCTCCCCCAGGGCGCCGTTGTGGATCCGCTCGGCGAGGCGGTCCGCGATCACCTTGGCCAGGAACTCCGTCGAGGTGTTCGTGTGGGCGAAGACGGGCTCGTTGTCGAGGTTGCGATAGTTCAACTCGCTCACCACGGCACCGAGCTCCTGCGTGGCCAGCCCGATGTCTACGACGATGTTGTCGTCGTCCAGCTCGGCGCGCCGGAAGGTGGCGTCCACGAGGAACGTGGCGCCGTGAAGGCGCTGCGCGGGTCCGAAGACCTCCCCGCGGAAGCTGTGGGCGATCATGATGTGATCGCGGACGGTGATGCTGAACAACGGACGACCCTCCAGTGCGGTACGTCTGCCCCCGGGCCGGGGCATGCCGTGTAGTACGGCTGCTCCCTACCCGTTGTTCAGCCGAGTTTTGCGGTTTCTTTGGAGGTCAATGTTCCGTTCGGGCAGTTCAGGGGCGGGTGGGACAACCCAGAACGCTCGACCTCCGGCTCACTCGGCACCGTAGCGGACCCGGTGGCACAAAATCCCCGGCAGTTCTCCGCTCGCCAGCTTCGGCATGACGTCCGGGAGCTCCTCGAAGGCACACTCTCCGGTGACCAGTGCGTCGAAGCGGGCGTCGGCGAGGAGCTCGAGGGCGAGCGCCAGCCGGTCCGCGTACGTACGTCCGACGCGCCCGGCCGGGGAGACGGTTCCGACCTGGCTGCTGCGGATGGTGAGCCGGCGCGAGTGGAAGGCCTCGCCGAGCGGCAGGGCGATCCGGCGGTCGCCGTACCAGCTCAGCTCGATGACCGTGCCCTCGGCGGCGAGCAGTTCGATGGAGCGGACGAGTCCCTGTTCGCTGGCGCTGGCGTGCACGACGAGGTCGCACTCCCCCAACGCGTCCTCGGGCAGCGCGAAGTCGACGCCGAGCGCGCGGGCGACGCCGGCGCGCGCCGGGTCGGCGTCGACCAACTGGACGCGCACGCCCGGGTAGCGGGCGAGCAGCGCGGCGACCGAGCAGCCGACCATGCCGCCGCCCACGACGGCGATCCGGTCCCCGATGAGCGGAGCCGCGTCCCACAGGGCGTTGACGGCGGTCTCCACGGTCCCGGCCAGGACGGCCCGCGCCGCGGGCACGGACTCCGGCACAACCGTGACGGCGCTCACGGGCACGACGTAGTGACTCTGGTGCGGATACAGGCAGAAAACAGTCCTGCCGAGCAGTGCGTCCGGCCCCTCTTCCACCCGCCCGACGCTGAGATAGCCGTACTTCACGGGAGCGGGGAAATCGCCCTCCTGGAAGGGCGCGCGCATGGTCGCGTGCTGGTTCTCGGGCACTTGGCCGCGGAACACGAGCGTCTCGGTGCCCCGGCTGACTCCTGAGTACAGCGCACGGACGAGCACCTCGTTCTCGCCGGGTTCGACGAGCGTCTCCTCGCGGATCTCACCCTGTCCCGGGGAGCGTAGCCAGAAGGCCTTGGCTGTCGGTTTCATGTGCGTCTCCGTGAACGGTCGGGCGGTTCGCCACGTACGCAGCGGTGGAAGTCGCGGACACGGTACGCGGCGATGATCCACTTGTCACACGTTCGGAAGGTATGCGGTGGCCCTGATCAACACATACAACGGCCGGCTGTTGCTCTCGGAGACGACCGTGGGCGCGGGCGCCCAAGTGCTGCTCCTCGCCTTCCTGGGCACGGCGATCGGACTGGGCCCGGCGGGCTGGCTGACCGGGCTGGCCTTCGGGCTCGCCACCTGGGCCGTCCTCAACCGCGCCCTGCTGCGCACCCGGACCCGCACCTTCGGCCCCGCCAACCGCGTCACCCTGGGCAGGGCGATACTCGTCGGCGCCGTCACCGCCCTGGTCGCCGACTCCTTCGAGAGCTCGCCGCCCGTCTCGCTCTTCGTCGGCCTGACCGCCGTGGCACTCATCCTCGACGGCGTCGACGGCAAGGTGGCCCGGCGCACGAACACCTCGACCGCGCTGGGCGCGCGCTTCGACATGGAGGTCGACGCGTTCCTGATCCTGGTGCTGAGCGTGTACGTCTCCATGTCGATGGGCCCGTGGGTGCTGCTGATCGGTCTCATGCGGTACGTCTTCGTCGCCGCCGCCAAGGTCGCGCCGTGGCTGAACGGTTCCCTCCCGCACAGCATGGCCCGCAAGACGGTCGCCGCGGTCCAGGGCGTCTTCCTGCTGGTCGCCGCCTCCGGCCTGCTGCCGTACGCGGCCGGCTTCGGCCTGGTCGCACTGGCGCTGGGCTCGCTGCTCTGGTCGTTCGGGCGGGACATCGCCTGGCTGTTCCGCCACCGCGAGGGCCGGAACGTGCCGACGGCCCCGGCGGCCGTGAACGAGACGGTGAGCGTGGCCGTGATGGCCCCCGCAGAGCGCCGGACCGCCGAGCTCGTCTCCAGCTGACCGACGGGCTCACCGCGAGCCGACCTCGTACGGGCCCTGCTCAACGAACCGTGAGAACGGTCTTGCCTCGTCCGGTCGGTCTCCCCGTGAGCGTGTGCCCTGGCGGCCTCGGCCGACGGGAAGGCCGCGTGGTCGACGCCTCGCCCAGTACGTCCGGATGAGCCTGCGCACCTTCGCCCGCCGCTTCGACGACTAGGTCGGCCTGAGTCCCGGCCCGCTCGCTCTCTCGCCTAGCAACGCGTGGCCCGCACCCGCCACCTCCTGGAATCCACCGACCTCCCGGTCGACGAGATCACCGGCCACGTCGGATTCGCCACGGGCACGTCACTGCGTCGGCACCTACACCTGCACGTACAGGCGGCGATCGGAGTACCGCCGCTGACGTGTCGACGTACCTTCCGGGCGGGAACCGACGCCCCCTCCGGGGCTAGCCGGTGACCGCCCCGGCCCCCGGCGGCATGTTGTACGGCGTCACCACCTGGATCGCCGACGGGAGGAACGGGCCCTCGTCGGGGAGTGCCTGGTGGGCGCGCATGATCATCTGGCAGGCGCGGCGTACGTCCTGGCGGAGGTCGTGGTGGAGCACGGCGGAGAGACGGTGCTCGCGCAGCAGCCGGGTGTTGTCGTGGTCGAGGTCGTGGGCGACGAAGACGTGCGGCTCGCGGCCGAGCGCGACGAAGGCGTCGAGTGTCGCGGTGTTGCCGCCGCCGATCGAGTAGACGGCGGCGATCCCCGGCTCCCGCTTCAGCGCCTCGTGGACGAGGTCCCGCTGGGTGGCGTCGAGGCCGTCGCTGTCGTTGACCTCGACGAGGGTCCGCCGCGGCTCGACGGCCCGCATCACCCCGCGGAAGCCCATCTCGCGCTCCTCCTCGTTGCGGTAGAAGCTGCGGCTGATCGTCACCAGCACGGCACCCGGCCGGTCGCCGAGCCACTGCCGGAGCAGATACGCGGCGGTCGCCCCGGCGGCCCTGTTGTCTATGCCGACGTACGCGCCGCGCGGGCTGCTCGGCAGGTCCGTCACGAAGGTGACCACGGGCACCCCGGCCGCGACCAGCCGTCCGACGGCGGCGGTCACCTCCGGGACGTCCGGCGCCTTGAGGATCACGCCCTGCGAACCGCGCCGGCCGATCCGGTCGAGCACCCTCACCATCTCCGAGGCGGACCCCGTCTCCCGGAAGTGGAAGCGGGACCGCACGACGGCCGGATGAAGGGACGGCAGCTCGGCCTCCAGCGCCTCCCGCACCGCTGTGGAGAACCGTTCCGGGGTCTGCATCACGATGTCGACCATGAACGTACGGCCGCCGATGCGCACCTGCGTCCGCTGCCGGTCCAGGTCCTTGACGGCCTGGTGCACCTCGCGGGCGGTGCTCTCGCGCACCCCGCCCCGGCCGTTGAGAACCCGGTCGACCGTGGCCTGGCTCAGCCCGGCCTGACGGGCGATCTCACGGATCGTGTAGGGGTGTGTCATGGCGGTGCGTCCCGGATCTCGCGGTGGTCCGGCCGTGGACCGACGGTGGTCGGGCGGTGGTCGGGCGGTGGGCCGAATGATGGGTTTTTGATGGTCGGCTGCGGGTTGTACGAGGGCCCCCGCGCCCCAACACTGACAGAGGCGACGGCGCTGGGAAAGCCCGTACGGCTTGGACCGTGGACTGGGAAAGCCGTACGGCTTGGACCGTGACAGGCTCCGGCACGGCCCGCCGGAGCCGACCGGGAGCCGATCGAAAGGACACGCCCTCACATGGCACTACTGAAGGACAAGGTCGTCCTCGTCAACGGCGGCAGCCAGGGCGTCGGCGCGGGCATCGTCCGGGCGGCCCTGCGCGAGGGCGCGACCGTCGCGTTCACGGGCCGCCGGGCCGAGGTCGGCGAGAAGCTCGCGGCGGACACCGGCGCCACCTTCGTGCGGGCCGACCTGGCGGACCCGGCGCAGGTGCGCGGCGCCGTGGAACAGGTGATCGCGGCCCACGGGCGGGTCGACAGCCTCGTCAACGCGGCCGGTCTGACCTCCCGGGGCTCGCTCCTCGACACCTCGCCCGAACTGTTCGACGCCCACATCGCGATCAACCTGCGCGCCCCCTTCTTCGCCATGCAGGCGGTGGTGGAGCACCTGGTCGCCCGCGAGGCGCCCGGCACGATCGTCAACATCGGCTCCAACTGCGCGCACGGCGGCCCACCGCACCTGGCCCCCTACTCCGCCGCGAAGGCCGGCCTCGCGGGCCTCACCCGTAACGCGGCCCACGCCCACCGCTGGGACCGCATCCGCATCAACGACCTCAACATCGGCTGGACGGAGACCGAGGGCGAGGACGCGATCCAGCGGGACTTCCACGGCGCGGGCGACGACTGGCGCGAGCGGGCCGCCGCGAGCCTGCCGATGGGCAAGCTCGGTCAGGTCGACGAGATCGCCGACTTCGTCGTCCTCCTGCTGTCCGCCCGCAGCGGCGTGGTGACCGGTTCGGTGATCGACTGGGACCAGAACGTCCTGGGCACCTCCGACTGACTGACCTGCTTCCCCTCCCGTCACATCTGCTACATCTGCACTTTCCGAAAGGGACACTCGTCATGCGCATTGGCATTCTGGGGCTGGGCCGTATCGGCGCCTTCCATGCCGGGACTCTCGCCGGGCTCGACGTCGTGGAGCAGCTGGTGGTCTCCGACCCGCTGGCCGCGGCCGCCGCCTCCGCCGCCGAGAAGTTCGGCGCGACGGTGGCCGACTCGCCCGAGGCCGTGTTCGCCTCCGGGATCGACGGAGTCGTGGTCACCGCCGCGACGGACGCGCACCCGGGGCTGATCCTGGCCGCGGTCGAGGCGGGCATCCCCGTGTTCTGCGAGAAGCCGGTGGCCAAGACGATCGAGGCGAGCCTCGACGTGCTGCGGGCCGTCCAGGCCAGTGACGTGCAGGTCCAGATCGGCTTCAACCGCCGCTTCGACGCGGGTTGTGTGACCGCACGGGAGGCCTTCCTCAACGGCGAACTCGGCGAGCTGCACACGGTGCGCTCCACGACGCTTGACCCGGCGCCCCCGCCGGCCGGCTACGTGGCGTCCTCGGGCGGTATCTTCCGGGACTGCGCGGTGCACGACTTCGACGTCGTCCGCTGGGTGACGGGCCGGGAGGTCGTGGAGGTCTACGCGACCGGCGGCAACCGCGGCGCGGCCTTCATCAAGGAGGCCGGCGATGTCGACACCGCCTCCGCGCTCCTCACCTTCGACGACGGCACGATCGGCGTCATCTCCAACTCCCGCCACAACGCCCGCGGTTACGACGTCCGCCTGGAACTCCACGGCATGAAGGACAGCATCGCCGCCGGCCTCGACACCCAGCTCCCCCTGCGCTCCGCCGAGCCGGGCGTCACCTTCCCCGCCGGCCCCCCGCACAACTTCTTCATGGACCGCTTCGCCCCCGCCTACCGCGCCGAACTCATCGCCTTCACCGAGGTCGTCGCCGGCACCCGCACCTCCCCCTGCACCGTCGCCGACGCCATCGAGGCCAGCTGGATCGCCGAGGCGGCGACCCTGTCGGTGGCGGAGCACCGGCCGGTGCGGCTGGACGAGGTGCGCAAGGGCGTCGCCTAGCCCGCCCCTGTCACGAGGCCGCCCTGGCGTGGGGCGGCCTCGTGACGCTGGACGGGGTCGCCGCTCAGCCCCTCGCCGTGCGGACCGTCCGTCACCCAAGCGACAAGACGCCCGACCCCACTTGCGCCATCAAAGTGAGGAGGCGGTGCGACACGCCCCGCGAGGACCGCCTCCTCACACGACCGCGCCGCTCAGGCCTCCGCCGCGAACCCCACGAACCGCGCCCACTCCTCACGTCCGACTGCGGAGTTAGGCATCCTTGATGCGTTCGCGTTCGGTGGAGTGGCCATGAACGGGCGCAGAGTCGCCAGGGCACACCGGGCCGGACTCCATGCGTCATACGTCAGTCGGCGGATTCGTCAGCCTCAGACGCCTCGACGGGCGGCTCGGGCAGAAGGCCACGCTCAGCAAGGTCGAGCGAGACGTAACTGCCTCTGTGCGCGATCGTGAAGACGTACCCCTGATCTCGGAGGTACGCCACTGCGCGTCGGGCCGTGGCGCGTGCGACGCCGTATCGCTGCACAAGCTGCGGTTCGGAGGGGATCGCACGGCCCGGCTGGAGCGCCCCACTCTTGATGTCGGCGATGATCTCCGCCGCGATCTGCTGGTACGGCGGGATGTACGAGCCGTAGTCGATCTCACCCATGGGTCTGACCGTAAGCAATGAGGTACAGCCCTGCTTGTCCATCTACATACAGGTGCTTCTATTAGACATAGGTAGACAAGCCTCCGTCCTCAGGGCTACCGTCCAGACAGAAAGACCCCCGCGACCGTCCGACCGGTCCGGGGGCATGGCCACCAGCCTCTGAGGAGCTGATGACAGTGAGCATTATCCACGCCTTCGCGCTGTGGATCCTGGGCCTGTTCGCGCCCGGTACCGGCAGGCGTAGGGCGGACACACGCCCCGCCGGGCAAACCCTCGCTCGTATGCCGGAGGTGCCCCGCCCGCCCGCGCCGTGGCCTCCGGTGCGCCGGTCGCCGTACGGCCTCGAAGAGCCGTTGCCCGGCGAGGCGACGGCCGTGGTCCGACCGTATGTCGTTGTCGCTGAGCAGGAGTGTGAGCGGGCGCGGCAGCGGCAGCGCCGTGTCGCCATGGTTCTGGCGGCGGACTTTGGCATCGATCTTGACCTGCATGTGCTCGGCGCTGAGGCGGTGGCCCGGTGAGCGAGCAGAGCGAGCGTTCCGAGGCGGCCCCGGGTGGGACGCGTGCGCCGGTGCGCATGTGTGTGCGCTGCTGTGCGATCACCGATGCGCCGGTCGTCGTCTCCGAGGTGCACCAGGGCTCCGGTCCCGGCTTCACGGTGTACGCGTGCCGGGACTGCGCCCCGCACTTCCCACGCGTGCCTGATGTCCTGTCGCTGCCGCCCGCGTCCCGCCGCGGTGGTGGCGATCGGTGAGCGGCGGGCACACGGTGAGGGTGCCGACCCTCGGCCACGGCCCGGTGCACGCATGAGCCTGTGGGACCGCGAGGTCTCCCTGCTCCTGCGCGACCACACCATGGTCCGCGACATGGCCGAACGGATCCTCGGCAACGCCGTCACGTACGTCATGGGCTCCATCGAGAACCCCGACGTCCACCTGGGCGTCGGCAAGCTCGTCGACATCGGCGTCCACCAGCTCATCCTCGACACCCCCGTCTGGTGGGGCATCTGCCGCCTGTACAACGGCGGTCGGTTCAAGCACCACGCGCCGTTCATCGAACGCCGCCGCGACGGCCTGTGCCTGCGCACCGGCGACTTCCTCCGCTCCCAGGGCTGGGCGATCGACGAGGAGCTGTGGGCCATCGACGGCACGGACTGCTCACCGTGCGACGACAAGGTCCCCGACAGCCACTGACCCCGGCTACAGTCGCCCCCGCCCTCACGGCTCCCCGAGGGCGGGGGCTCCCGCATCCCGACGACCAGAGGAACAGCTGTGCCCGTACCGCACGACATCGCCGCCGAGACCGAACTGTGGGACGCATACGCCGAGTCCGCGTTCAAGGACGACGCCGAGCCGTCATTCTGCTGGACCCAGTACCCCGGCCACGGCCCCGGCCCCGAACTCCTCGGCAGCCCGGAGACCGTGCTGGAGATCGGATGCGGCACCGGCCGCGCCCTCGCCCACCTCGCACAACAAGGCGTCAAGGCCACCGGGGTCGACCTGTCGCCGCGCATGGTGGCGCTCGCGGGCGAGAGGTGGGCGCCGCTCGGGGTGCGGATCGAGCCGGGAGAGATCGTCGATTGGCTCGCCGCCGACGAGGGGCGGTACGACGCCGTGTACTCCATCTTCGGCGCGGCCTGGTTCACCGACCCGTCCCGTCTCTTCCCCCTCGTCCACAAGCACCTCGTCCCGGGCGGCGTCTTCGTGTTCTCCCAGCCGCCGGCCATCCCGGGCGCCTACGGGCCGCAGGGCATGTACAAGGGCGGGTTCGCGGGGAAGGCCATGTTCACGTACCGGTACAGCTACAAGCCCGCAGTGTGGGAGCGGCACCTGTTCCGGGCTGGTTTCACGTCCGCTGAGGCGACGGTGGTGGATGCCCCGAAAGCCGGGCACATCGGCACGCTCGTCGTCCAGGCCCGCGCCTGACAGTCGCGTCACGGCCCCGGCCGGGATCCTCCGTAGCCGAGCGGGGCCACTTCATGGCCCACGGAATGGTCCGCCCGCGAGTGCCAACCCAGTGCCGGCGGCCTGAGACCATCGAGCGCATGGGCAAGCACCGCTGACCCGGACCCCCGAACCAGCCATCCCGCGCGGTCCCACCATGGATGCCGACGACCCTCTGTCCGCGTACAGCACGCGGCGCCGCCCGCCGATGGACGTCTTTCAGAACAGTGCCAGGCCCTCGCCGCCGGTGTCCGCGATGACTGGCCGGGACTGGGCAGGGAGGTCGTCCACGCGGTCAGGACCGGCCGCGGCGGCCACGGCAGGGGCCGTCTCGGCCAACCAGACGCGAAACCGCTCGACGGCTTCGCGGTAGGGGACTCGCGCCAGGACACGGTGCTCGCCGGAGGGGCAGCAGTCGACGGCGACAGTGAGCAGGCAGGAACGGGGCGCGTTCTGACTGCCCGTCCAGGACACGCGCAGAACACCGCACGGCGTGCGCCCGCGGGGGACTCGGTGGGTCGGGCGCAGTGATCGGCAGGCTATGTGGGCGGTCCATGCGGCGAGGTGCGGCAGGGGCAGGGTGGTGCGGGCGCGGCAGCCGGGGCAGCGGTGCCAGTGGCGGAGCCAGTCGTCGGTGTCGGTGTGGAAGAGGCGTGTGTAGCGGTTCGCCACCCGGATGTCGTTGCTGTACAGGTGGTCGGGACGTTCCAGTGTGTTGCAGGACTGGCAGACGGGGGCGCGGACGTAGCCGTGTTCGTGGCAGTGGTCGAGGACCGCGGCGGGCGCGCCGCGGCAGACGGCGCACGCCCACCCGGCCACCCTGCGGGAGGTACCGGGCTTCCTGCTGAGCACCGAGTACAGCTGGCCTTCCAGCTCTGCCTTGTACGGGCGCGGTGAGGCGGCGGGACCCTCGGGGCTCGTCGTCCGCCGACCGTCGACGTCTCGCCGACCGTCGGCGTCTCGGGCCCGCCCGGGGTGGGAGGGCGGCTCGGTGGCGGCTGCGCCTGCCCGGCGGGTCCGCGCGGCTTGCACCCACTGCGCTTCGGCGTGCTCGGCCGCGTCGAGCAGCCTGACCATGGCGCGCGGCAGCCACCACGTCCGCTGCGTCCCGTCGCGGGTCTGCTCCACGAGCAACTGTCGCCAGTCGATCCCCGCCAGATGGTACGGCCGGCCGAGGTCACGTCGTGCTGCCCGCTCGGGGCCGCCCGGCTCCCGCAGTTCCCCCGTGATGCGTCGGCGCCAACGCAGCGGCGTCTCCTCGTCGCACTCCTGCCTCGGCGCCCCACGAAACGGACCGATGCGGACCAGGTCCTGCCGATCCATCCCCACCGCGTTCAGTTCCGCGGCCGCCCGGCGCACCTCACCCTCCGGAACACTCCACTGACCGCCGCTCGCCCTCACCGTCGCCACCACATGGCCGCCGAGCAGGACGTACCCCACCCGGGCATGGGCAGGAGAGCAGGTGAATGCCCCAGAAGCCGTCGGCACAGCACTGTCGGCCGTCAGATCGACCCACAGAGCGTCCGCGACACTCAGGGTGATCAGGCCGTCCGTGCGACCGGACATGACACGCTCTGACATACCGACAGGCTAACGGCGCCGACGCGGCAACGGGCTTCCAAGCGCCGACCGCTGGGGCGTGGAGCCGTACCCGCCGAGCGGCAGGACCGCCTGGGCCGAGATCGACAGCCCCGAAGTGAGGACCGCCCCAGCAATCGGATGAGCTGGGCCGGGAGCTGACGCGGGCCTACGGCTGGGGTCCCCGGTACGTCGTGGAGTGCGAGACCGCGGCGCGCGTGCGTCCGCCGCGCCGGATCATGGAGCGGGCCGTCGAGGCCTATCGGGCCGGGCGCATCGGGGTGCGGGCCGTCGCCATCGCGGCCCTGAGCGGCGCCGATTCGCGTGCAACCGAGCGGGAACTCGACGAGGCCGGCATCCGGCCGCCCCAGGCCCCGCCGTCGGGGCGTGTCGACGTACGGGCCCTTATCGTCCGGCGCGACGAGCCGCGCCGGACCGCGAAGCCGCCCGAGGACGGACAGGAGTTGCGGTAGTGGCCGACTGAAGCACTCAACGGCCCAACCGAGGCGCCCAGTAGCAGCACCTTGGCGGGATCGCTCGACCGGCCCGGCACCCCCAGTGCGTACACAAATTCGGATCCTCGGAAATCACGCAAGCGCGTTGACGGCGCTAACAAGCTACCGCCATGCTTGAAGCGCCAACAAGGCGCATCCATAGCACGCGTGGCCCCTTCCGCCGCACCCAGCAACGGGGACAGACGGTTGAAGTTACTGGTTCGCCCAGGGTCATGGGGTACCAAGGGGGAGATCGTGCCATTCTTCATACCCGTCCTGCTCATTGGTGTCGGGGTGGCGACCGGTGGTAGCGGGGCCATCCTCGGCGGCAAAGGCTTCCACGACCTGAAGCGTTCGAGGGACCGGCTCAAGGAGGCGGGCCAGGGCTACGAGCGACGCCGAGCCCAGACCGAGGACGCACTGGCGGCGACGAACACTGCCCTTGAGGCACTGGGGGAGCAGCAGAGACAGGCGTTCACCGACGTCGTCGTACGCATGGGCGACTTCCTGCGTCGCCACGAGCGACAGGTGCGCGAGAGCGAGCGGCTGCTGGTGGAGGGCGTCGACGCCACCATGACCAAGATGCCCGGGCTTCGCGGCCTCGATGTCGACGCGGTGGCATGGATCGGCGGGGCTCTCGGATCCGCGGCGGCGGGAGCGGGCGCGGGCGCTGGGATCACGGCGGCAGCGAGCAGCTTCGGAGTCGCGAGCACCGGAGTGGCGATCTCCGGCCTGACGGGTGCCGCGGCCGAGAGTGCGGCCCTCGCCTTCCTGGGCGGTGGGTCGCTTGCATCGGGTGGCGGCGGGATGGCCCTGGGAGCCACGGCGCTCAACTTCGTCACCATCGGTCCCGCGCTGCTTGTCGGTGGCCTGGTCGTCAAGGGTCAAGGCACGAAGGCGATCACCCGGGCGAGAGAGTTCGAGGCGCAGATCGCCGTGGCAATGGCTGAGCTTGACGAGACGGACGCCCGTCTGAAGGGCGTCGACGCCCGCGCCGCGGAGCTGCGCGGGCTTCTCACGGACCTCACCTTCCGAGCGCTCGACGCGCTGGAGCTTCTGGAGTCCGAGCCGTTCGATCCGCCGAGGCACGCCGCGCGCTTCCAGCGGGCCATGACACTGACCATGGCGGTCCGCGACGTGGCAGCGACTCCGATTGTCGACAGTGAAGGCAAGCTGGACGAGCGCAGCGCAAACCTCACCATCAGGTACAGACCCTTGACCGAGGAGACTCAGGATGACTGACCGGCCCAAGGTGCATGTAGGCAAGGTCGTCAACGCGGCCAAGGGCTCCGTTCGGGCGATGGACGGCTTCGCTGCGTTGAACCAGATTGTCGATGCCACCCGAGAGTGCATCCACATTCACGAGGTTGAGAGCACCAAGAGAGCCCGGCTGGAGGCCTACGAAGCCACGGAAGTCGCTCGGATCCGGGCCGCTGAAGCCATCCTCAAGGACTACTTCGCACAGGCATTCGCGGAACGACGCAACATCTACGAGGAGATGTTCACCCGGCTGGACAGGGCACTCGACGAGGGGAACGGCGAAGTGCTGCAGACCGTCGTGCGGGGGATCGTCGACATCGCCAAGAGCTCGCCGCTCGCAGACATCGGAGACCTCTCGCAGGTCCGGGCGGCACTGGACGACCCGGATCAAGTATGGGAGCTCTGACCGCGACGCGTTGAGAAATGACACCGCTGCCGGGACACGAGCCGTTCCGGCAGCGGCGCAGGCCTCCAGGTACGTACGCGCGTGTTCAAGGCCCTGTCTGAAGGAGTCCTGACCTAGGTCGCAGACGATCCCCGGAATACCGAGTACCGGTGACTCGTCGTCGGCTGAGGGGCGTTGATCCTGCGGCAACTTCCTTCAGTGCGTACCTGCAGTGTTTCCCTGCCAGCCACCTGAGTCGCACGCCGGAAGTTGCCCAACTTCGCCGGGCGATGGGAACGCCACGTCGCGCTCCGGCATCATGGCCCCCATGACAGACGGGGTGGATCTGCGCACAGCGGCAGCCGAGTTCGACCGGACCGCCGTGGCGGACACCGAGGCGGCCGCCGAGGACGAGCGCAAGCAGGTGCTGTCCCAGTTCCCGCTGGAGAAGTGGGCGGAGCTGCCGCTGGAGCGCTACGCCCTCGGGCAGGCCGCGCCGCCCGGCTCGGCGCCGACGTACTGCCGGCTGCTGGAGTTCCTCACCCCGAGTCTTGGCAGCATCAGGGGCGGCAGTGCCGCGAAGCACATCATGTACCACCACAACTCCGGCGAATGGCGGCTGGCCGCTCCGCTGAGGGGTATGGGCCCGCAGGACGCCTGGGCGGAACTGCGCGGACAGTTCGTCCGGGCTTTCGACGCCGTCGGGGCAGGAGACTTCGAGGCGCTGGACGACCTTGAAGTGCTGCGATACGGACCGACGTTGGTGACGAAGTCCCTGGCGACCTACTTCCCCCAGCGCTTCCTGCCAATCTACGCGGCCGAGCATCTGCGGACGTTCGTCAGGCTGCTCGGCGGCGAGGCGCAGGCCGGCGTCCCCGCCTCGCGCACGAACCGTCAACTGCGCGAACTCGTGCGGACCCGTGAGGAGTTCGAGGGCTGGACGGGACAGGAAGTGATGCGCTTCCTGTACAAGCACTTCAATCCCAGGCAACGCACCATCTGGAAGATCGCCCCCGGCGAGCGCGGCCGTCTGTGGGAGGAATGCCGGGAAGGCGAGTTCATCTGCGTCGGGTGGGACGAGCTCGGCGATCTCGGCCAGTATCAGAGCGACACGGAACTGAAGCAGGCCCTGGACGCGCACTGGCCGCGCAGCAGTGGCGGCAGCCTGACCCTCGCCCGCCGGCTGCTGGCCTTCCGGGACCTGGAGGCGGGAGACCGGGTCGTCGCCAACCGCGGGATGGACGAGGTCCTGGCCACCGGCCGGGTCGACGGGAGCTACCGCTACGACCCGGACCGGCCGGAGTTCCACCACGTCGTCCCGGTGGCCTGGGACGTCTCCCACGCGCAGAAACTGTCGAAGCCCCAGCACGGGTGGCGGTCCACCTTCGCCAAGGTCGACCCGTCCCTCTTCGCCAGGTTCACCGCACACAACGCCGACTCCGGCTCCGACTCCGTCCCGGGTACGGGCCAGGCACAGGCGGGCACGCCCGTCGCGCTGCCCGATGACGTGCAGGTCGTACTGGACGCGCTGGAGCGCAAGGGGCAGGTGATCCTGCATGGGCCGCCCGGTACGGGCAAGACCCGGCTCGCGCTTGCCGCCGCTCTCGCCCTGGACGGCCGCGCGGGCGTGCTCGGTGCCGACGCCGGCCAACGTGCCGAGGCGCAGGCCGAAATGCTGCACGGCGACCGTGTCCGCCTGGTCACCTTCCATCCCTCCTACGGCTACGAGGACTTCGTCGAGGGCTTCAAGCCGGACCTGAGCGCCACCGGCCCGGGGCTCACCCTCACCCTCACGGACGGCCTGTTCCACAATCTGTGCAGCCGGGCCGCCGAGGCCCATCCCGACCAGAAGTTTCTGCTGATCATCGACGAGATCAACCGCGGTGACCTGCCGCGGATCTTCGGTGAGTTGATCACGCTCCTCGAACTCGACAAACGGAATCTTCCGGTCGCCCTGCCCGTCAGCAAGCGCCGCTTCTCCGTACCGCCGAACGTCCGGGTCATCGGCACGATGAACACCGCCGACCGAAGCATCAGCCACCTGGACGCCGCAGTTCGCCGCCGGTTCGCCTTCCTGCCCGTGGGCCCGGACCCGGACGTGGTCTCTGGGGCCGTGGGTCCCTTGGACCTGGCCGCGTTCTTCGAGTCCCTCAATACCCGCATCGCCCGCCATCTCGACGCCGACCACCAGATCGGGCACGCCTACCTGCTGCGGGACGGTGAGCCGATCGCCACCGAGGAGGATCTGGCCGCGGCCTTCCACTACGAGGTGATCCCGCTCCTGGAGGACTACTGCCTCGGCCGGGCGGACCTGTTGCACCGTATTCTCGGCGGCCTGGTCGACGCCGAGACCGGGCGTGCGCTCTTCATGCCCCCGCAGGATCTGGCAGACGCGCTGGCGACCGAGTTCACCAGCGGCGTTCCCGGCCCGGATGCCTGACCGCACCCCGGTCCAGCTCGGCGAGTACGAGTCCGCCACGCTGGAACCCGATCAGCTCACTCCCCGGGACGTCGACCGCCTGCACGCCCTCCAGGCACGGGGCTGCCTCACCCTGACCGGGGAGCGCACCGGGTGGCGGCTCAAGGCCGACGCGACCGTCGGGGTCCTGGTCCTGGACCGTGTCCGCGTGGTCATCGCACCCAAGTTCGCCATTTCGGGAGAGCAACTCATGAGCTGGCTCGCCTACGCCCTGGGCACGCCCGTCCCGGCGACGGCCAGGCGGTGGGCCACCGGGCCCGACGGTTACGCCGACCTGGTCGCCGCCGCCCTGCTCGAACAGTGCGAGCGGCTGCTGCGGGAGGGACTGCGCCGGGACTACGTACGCCGCCGGAGCGTCGAACCGGTGCTGCGGGGACGCCTGGACGTCGCCGCCCAGGCCACCCGCCGCTACGGGCAACTGGACCAGCTGCACGTCCGTACCTTCGACCGGGAGGCGGACATCTGGGACAACCGCGTCCTGGGGAGCGCCCTGAGGGCGGCGCTCAGCCTGACCGCCACTCCCTACCTTGCGCGCGCCCTGCACGGCGCCGCCGGCGCCTTCCCGCAGACCCCGACCCCGGCCGTGGCGCTCCGCGCTCTGGACCGCACCCAATACACCCGCCTGAACGCCCGCTACCGGCCCGCCCACACCTGGGCCCGCCTGCTGCTGCGCGGTGGCGGCGTGACCGACCTGCTCACCGACCACGGCACCACGGCGGACGGTCTCCTGCTCGCCATGCCCGCGCTCTGGGAAGCCGTCGTCCGCCGTCTCGGCACCGAGGCCGTCGGCCCGCACGGCGGCCACGCCGTATCCGGCGGAAGCGGCGTCGGCATCACGGTCCGCGGAGACCTGGGCAACGCCTCGACCTTCCGGCCCGATCTCCTGCTCAGCCTTCCAGGACTTCCAGGACACGACACGGCACATCGCATGCTGATTCCCGTGGACGCCAAGTACAAGCGCTACGACCGCCACGGCGTGAGCGCGGCCGATGTCCACCAACTCCTCACCTACGGCAGCGGCTACGCTTCCACCGACGCTCCGATGGCCGTCATCGTCCATCCCCAGCTGGGCAGTCACGCCCACCGAACCCTCCAGGTGCGCGGCCCCAAGGGCCTGTTGGGCATCATCCACGTCCTCGGCGTCGACACCCTCAGCACGCCCGAGCAGGCGATGGCGTGGATCGGCTCAGTACTGCACTGACCATCACACGCCGCCCGGTCGGCGAGGTTCCTACGACAGTCGGCTCGGTGGATCGGGCAGCCTGGCACATCTCCGTTCCGCGCTGGACACCCGAACGGGTGTACACGCATATGATGGCAGCGACTTCATAGATGCCTGTTGACGTTGCTAACAAGCTCCGCCATGCTCGGATTGGCAACGGCCCATCGTCCCCTCGCTTCGCCTTGGGCGCGCCCGCCGCAACCATCCAGAGCCCAAGGAATCCGAGCCCGGACCGGGCCCAGCCCAGTCCGTACCCGAGGAGCACAGCGCCACGTGAACCCTTACAACACCCCTTTCTTGCCGCGCCCTTGGTGGAAGACCACCCCCGCTGTACTCGGGCTCCTCGCTCTTGTCGCCCTGCTCGGCGCGTTCAGCTTCGGGCTCGGCCTCGTCGTGATGATCGCCGCTATGGTGGCGGTGTGGGTGCTGCCGCCTTGGCGCCGGTTCGCCAAGATCGGCGCGACGTTCGGAGCCTTCCTTCTACTGACGGTCGGCGCGGGCCTGGGCGGGCAGCTCGACGAGAGCGGCACGCAACAACCCGACGCAAAGACACGCGAAGACAGCAAAGTAAGCGCCGAGGCCACGTCGTCCCCGACTCCCGCGAAGGTCGTCAAGGCCGCCGACTACATCGGCAAGCCACTTGACGAGGCGGAGAAGCTGGCTCGCTCCGCAGGCTTCACCAATGGTCACCACGACGCGGCCGAGGACGACCGCTCGATCATCATGCGGTCCGGATGGACGGTGTGCTTCCAGGAGGCCGACACGGCCGCGAAGAGCATCGACTTCGCGGCCGTCAAGAGCGATGAACCGTGCCCCAAGAAGGACGGCGGCCCACTCCCGTGGTCGAAGATGCCGGACGTCGTCGGCGCCACCTACAACACAGCGACCAAGGACCTGAAGCAGGCCGGCATCGACCTCGACAGCATCACGCTCGACGACGTCTACCTCGACATCGACACACCCACCGCTGAGGAGGCCGCCGAGGACGGCGACGAGTGGCGGGTGTGCTTCCAGTCCCCGGACAAGGGAATTAAGGTCACCTCCACCACCACGGTCAGCCTCGACCTGGGCCGGTGGACCGACGCTGACCTCGTCCAGGACTGCCCGAAGGCGAAGGACACGACCTACAAGATCCCGGCCAACGATCCCGACTACGAGAGCGACAACAGCACCAGCGAAGACGACGGTTCGGCAGGCGGCGGCTCCTCGGCCTCGTCCGGCGGCTCCACCGGCGGCGGCAGCGTCGGCACCGTCCACCCCGGCTCGTTCTGTTCTCCGCAGGGAGCCACCGGCGTCACCAAGGCGGGAACGCCCATGGTCTGCGGCCCCGGCTCCGACGGCCGCAACCGCTGGCGCTCGTCCTGACCCCACACGACTCCACAATCACCCGGGGGGCCAAATGCCGTACGTAGAGGAAGACACCCGCAAGGTCCAGACGGCGGTCATAGGCAGGGCCGAGTCGGACTGGCCGGTGTTCCTGCCGTACGACCACGACGAGTTCGACCGGTTCATGCTGGGCCGCACCCGCGAGGACTTCTACTGCGGCACACTGCTCGGCGGCTGCGGCAAGAAACTCTCCGCGAAGCGGTACACCGACAAGAAATGCCACTTCGCCCACCGCCCACCCGTGCACTGCCGCCGTACCGAGACCGGCGAGGACAGCGCCGACCACCTCTACATCGGCCAGGCACTCCAGCGCTGGCTCCGGCGGCAAAGACACGACAACGTCAAGGTCGCCTACCTGGAGCCGGGCTCGGCCCACGGAGGGGCCGTCGAGGTGCGTTTCGGACCGGATCCCCGCCTCATCCGCGTCCAGTTGAACCGGCTGAACGATCGGGAGTGGCAGGCGACTCGCGCACAGTTCGCCGAGGCACACACGCATGTCCACTGGGCCTACGGACCCCACAGCGGACTCGGACACCACGAGGTACAGGCCGCAGGACACGCGATCCGCTTCACCTGCCACACCGAAGACGGGAGTCGCGTGGTCCGCGTCGGGACACAGGACAAGGACCACACCATCCAGTGGACGACTCTCAACGAGTGTCGGCTGACGGACGAGGGGATCATCACGCCCCATCTCACCGACGATGCCGTCCGGCGCGACGCGGTGTCCTCGGTGGCCTTCCCTCTCGCTCCCGGCACTATCGCCTTCACCGCGGCGACCGAAGTCACCCGGCAGAACGATCTCACCCGCCGTCGGTACGAGGCCGACATCCAGCCCATCGGATCGGTCGTCGTCAGTGCACGGATCTCGCTCCCCCAGTCGTGCGAACCACCTCTCCCTTACCGACTCCACGTCATCGAGGGCACACCGCTTCTTCTCCCCCTGGCCGACTCGTCCCCTTCCGAACCGACTTGGCTCATACACGCCGAGGGATTCTCGTCGCTTCCGAACCCGGCAGATCCCCGTTGGCCGGACCTCCGCCCGGCACCACGCCCCGATACGGGCAAGCCCCAGGAAGCCAAGGCGTTCACCGTCGGCATCCCCAAGGTGGGTGGCGGGTACGGTTTCCTGACCCCGCACGAGTACCGGCAGCTGAGCAGAACGCAGCGGCGCAGGTACTGGCAGAAGGTCAGACGACGCAGTGAGGCCGAATCCGGCGCTCACGTGCCCTCCTCCACGTCCTCCGCGTCGACGGTGCATGGTGGCAGTTGGGCCAAGCTGGGAGGCACCAGGGCAGCCGTGGTGAGGTCCGTCCGCGAGGCACTGATCTCGGCCGCACACCGCCAGGTCTGCGTCGGTTGGCACACGCTCGCCAAAGCCGCCGGTCTGAAACCGAACGATCTCTCGGACAAGGCACGAGCCATGATTCTTGTGGCGATCGACCGTCCTTCCGGCCCCGACGGCGTCCTCCTCTCCGCGCTCGTGATCTCCTCGGAGCACACCCCCGTCCCGTACTTCGACGACCTCCTCAGACACCTCGGACGCCCTCACGGACTGCGGCCCATCGAACTCGGCCAGGTACGGAAGGCTGAACAAGCCCGCACCTTCGCGGCCTATCGGGACCGGGGTAACCGGACGGCAGATCCAATGCAGGCAGAGACAAGAGCACAAAGCGCAGACGGATCACGATCGGAGTAGCAGCAGCCGTGACCGTCGTGACGTTGTCCGGCGCGGCCGGAGCCATAACAGGTGTGTACTTCCTGGCCACCGGTCCCGCCGGGGCGACGGGCCCTACCGGACCGGAAAGATCACGTAAAGCACAGGAGACGACTGCCAGAGGGAGCCCCTACTGTTCTCGGTGGATCTTCTGGTTTGGGGGGGGAAGTGCTGGCGATGGCCGACAATGGCACGCAGTACCCGGTGTTCTGGCTGCGGTTGCCCAAGGGTGAGGGGATCGACCGGGCACGGGGAGTACTGCTGAACGAGACCGGAACGAACGGCAGCAGGAAGTTTCTGGTACAGGCAGGATCGCCCGCACGTGAGCTCGCATCGGTCGCGCGGTACGGCAGCGGCCCGTTCCGTCGGCGCGAGGAGTTGAAGAAGACGGGCGTGCTGATTCCGTCCACGCACCGGCCAGGCTGGCTGGAACTAACTGAGGACGTGATCTGCGGCTCCCCCTCCTTCGCCGCGGAGCTCTTGGTGGGAGCACCGCGTAACGGGTGGCTCGAGTGGCGGGCCGGCAACGGCAAGCCACTGGCCGACTTCATGTCCGGCGTCTGGGCAGGCCCCAGCCGCCCCTGGCTGGTGCGCGGCTCGAACGTCACCGGCCTCGACCTGGTCCAACGACTTTGGCTACCGGAGGGCCGCATCACCCTCGCCGCCTCCCACCTCAGGCCGGGCGTGATGCAGGGCACCAGCAAGGAAGACCTACGTGCCTTCGTGCAGGAGGACTACGAGTCCACAGCCACTTACAGCCAGAAGCAGCAACTGGTCGAGGAACTGCATGCCTTTCTGTCCCGGATGAAGCCTGGCGACACCGTGTGCACCATCTCAGGCGGACATCTGTACGTCGGTGAGATCACCGGAGGGGTGGAGCAGGTCGAGTCCGAGAACCGGCGGTCCAACCTCCGGCGGCCCGTTGAGTGGCAGCCGACCGGGTATCCATACGAGAGCCTGCCTGAAGAGCTGCAGCAGAAGCTGTCGATCCAGCACGACGTCTTCGATCTCACCTCGGTCCAGGCCCACATCGAAGGGCTCGGTCTCACCAACCAGGAGCTGGTCGAGGAAGCAGAGGCCATAGAGCGCGACCCGAGCACGGAAATCCCGGCGATCGCCGTCCGCCGCGATCTCGAGCTGCCGGAGCCCACGAACGCGCTGACCTCCGAACTCTTGGTGCACGACATCGCGTGGCTGCGCGAAGTGCGGGATCTACTCGCGGACGACCGCCAACTGGTGCTCTACGGGCCGCCGGGCACCGGCAAGACGTACCTGGCGCTGAAGCTCGCCGAGTTCCTCGGCGGCGGGCCCGAGCAGGTGAAGCTCGTGCAGTTCCATCCGTCGTACGCCTACGAGGACTTCTTCGAGGGCATCCGGCCCCAGGAGGACCCACAGACCAGGGAGGTCGCCTTCCGGCTCACCGCGGGCCCGCTGCGCGAACTCGCCGACCTGGCCTCCCGCGAGGGC
Source organism: Streptomyces sp. NBC_01314 (assembly GCF_041435215.1). Taxonomy (NCBI): domain Bacteria; kingdom Bacillati; phylum Actinomycetota; class Actinomycetes; order Kitasatosporales; family Streptomycetaceae; genus Streptomyces; species Streptomyces sp. NBC_01314. The sequence goes on from NZ_CP108394.1 coordinate 2,304,344, forward strand.
AACCGGCACATCCCGCACTTCTTGATCATCGACGAGATCAACCGGGCCAACCTGGCGAAGGTCTTCGGCGAGCTGTACTTCCTGCTGGAGTACCGCAACAAGTCGGTTCGGCTGACCTACTCCGGCGACGACTTCGCGCTGCCGCCGAACCTGTTCGTCATCGGCACGATGAACACGGCCGACCGGTCCATCGCCCTCGTGGACACGGCGATGCGCCGCCGGTTCGCGTTTGTGGAGCTGTCGCCGCGTACACAGCCGACGAGTGGTCTGCTGCGCCGCTGGCTGGAAAGAGAGGGCAAGGACACCGAGCCCGCCGATCTCCTCGACGCGCTCAACTCTCGTATCGACGAAGCAGACTTCCGTATTGGGCCCTCGTATCTGATGAAGAAGGGCGTCTACCGGGAGGGCGGTCTGGAGCGGACCTGGCGGACGAAGATCCTTCCGCTGCTGGAGGAGCACCACTACGGGGAGGGCGTGGACATCGAGAAGCGGTACGGGCTGGCCGCGCTGCGGGAGTCGCTGGGGTGACCTCCGCGGCGAGAACCCTGCATCCTGGCGAGCCCGTGGAGCTGGTGGAGCACGCGCCGGCCGTCCGCCGCGCACTCCCCGATCCCGTCGGTCGCGCGCTCGTCGCTGCCGACATCGTGGACGCGACCCCCGACCCTTATGCACCGGGACACTGGTCGCTGCGGGCGGGCAGCAAGGTCGGGGCGGTGGCTGTGACCGTACCGGGCGGCGAGCCGGTCACCGTGCGCGTCACTCCCAAGGTGCCCATCGTCCGACTCTTCTTCTTGCTCGGCTACAGCCTTGTGCGCAAAGGGAGTTGGCGAGACGGGGAGGTCGAGGTCGCAGAGCACCACGATCTGGTGCCCGCGCTCGCCCATGCGGTGGAGCGGCAGGTGGACCGTGCGCTGCGGCAAGGACTGCTGCAGGGGTACAAGGCTACGGAGGAGAGCTCCCTCGTAGTACGCGGACGGCTCCGGGAGGCCGAACAGATACGGCGACGCTTCGGGGCGACACTGCCGGTGGAGGTGGCGTACGACAAGTTCACCACCGACATCACGGAGAACCGCATCCTGCGCACGGCAGTCGAACGCCTCCTCCGGCTGCCCGGTGTGCCGCGCGACGTCCGCCGCAGGCTGTTGCATCAGCGCGCCCGGCTGGCCGAGGTGACCGCGATCGTGCGCGGGCAGCCGATCCCCGACTGGCTCCCCACCCGCCTCAACGCCCGGTACCACCACGCCCTGCATCTCGCCCGCGCGGTCCTGGACGGCACCTCCGCCGAGCACTCGCCCGGCGGGTTGCGCATCGACGGGTTCCTGTTCGACATGAACAAGCTCTTCGAGGACTTCGTGACGGTCGCCCTGCGGGAGGCCTTCCAGACCATGGGGCAGGGTCACACCGTCCGGCGACAGGACCCGCACCACCTCGACGAGGCCGCCACGATCCGCATGAAACCCGACTTCGTGCTGTACGGGCCCGGCAGCACCCCGTGCGCGGTCGTCGACGCCAAGTACAAGGCGGAGAAACGGGGCGGCTACCCGGACGCCGACCTGTACCAGATGCTGGCGTACTGCACGGCCCTCGACCTGCGCGAAGGACACCTGGTCTACGCAAAGGGCAACGCCCCGCACGCCGCCCATGAAGTACGCCATGCGGGCATCCTCATCCACCAGCACGCCCTCGACCTGGACCAGGAACCGGCTGGGCTGCTCACGGACATCGAAGCGATCGCCCTCCGGCTGGTGAACACACCGCGCGTATGATCGACTGCGGAGTGTCCGTCCAGGGTGGGGAGTTCACCTCGTGCCGCAGCTCGCGTTCGCCAACAGTTTCTGGGAGAGCTACGACGTCCTGGAGAAGCCCGTCAGGGCCGGCGTACGCAAGGCGATGCAGAAGTTCCAGCAGCTCACCGTGCCCGAACTACATGCGGACAAGGGGCTGCACCTGGAGTCAGTGGAGAACGCCCGCGACCCGCGGATGCGGACGATCCGCATCAACGACTTCTGACGGGGCGTGGTCCTCGCACCGAACGACGGCAGCGATGTGTTCCTGCTCGTCAACGTCGTCCGCCACGACGACGCGTACACGTGGGCGGCCAAGCGGCTGTACACCACGAACTCCGCGACGCGGGCGCTGGAAGTCCGCAACGTGGTCGCCATCGAGCAGCTGACCCCGGCCCTGGAGAAGGCAGCGGCCGCCGCGCCCTCGCTGCTGTTCGCGAAGTACTCCGACACCGTGCTGCGTGAACTGGGTATCGACGACCAGGTCCTGAGGGCCGTGCGGACCATCGTCGACAAGCCGCAGCTGGAGGCGTTCGGCACGCTGCTGCCCGAGGACCAGTTCGAGGTGCTGCAGTACCTCGCGGAGGGCTTCGGCGCCGAGGACGTGTACCGGGACGTGGTCGCGGTGCGTCGGCCGGTCGACGCGGGCCCCGACCCGGACGAAAGTCTCGCCATCGCCATCGCCAACACCACGAGCCGCATCACCCTGATCACCGGCCCCGAGGAACTCGCCGACATCCTGGAGAAGCCGTTCGCGGCATGGCGGGTCTTTCTGCACCCGTCGCAGCGCCGGGTCGCCTATCGGGTGTCTTACGGCGGCCCGGTCCAGGTCACGGGTGGTCCGGGCACCGGCAAGACGGTCGCGGCCCTGCACCGGGTCAAGCACCTTCTCGCGCGTTCCCCCGACGCCCGCGTCCTGCTTACCACCTACACCAACGCGCTGGCCTCCTCCCTGCGCGAGAACCTGTCCCTGCTCCTTGACGGCGACGAGTCGCTGCTCGGCCGAGTGGACGTGACCACGGTCAACGCCTACGCGCACGGTGTCGTGACCCGCCTCGACGGCAGATCCCCCTCCCCCATCGGTGACCGGGAGGAACGGCAGTTGTGGGAGCGCGTCGTCAAGAAGCTCGGTCTGCCGTGGACGGAGCAGTTCCTGGCTCAGGAGTACCGGCACGTCGTACTCGCGCAGGATCTGCGCACCCTGGACGCGTACAAGGCCGCCTCGCGGCGCGGTCGCGGCAGCGCGCTGTCGTCGACGCGACGCGAACAGCTGTGGCCCGCAGTCGAGTTGTTCGAGGAGATGCTGCGTGTCCAGAAGGCCACCACGTATCTGAAGGTGTGTGCCCGTGCGGCCGATCTGCTGGTCGGCTCGGCACCCACGCACGACCACGTCGTGGTCGACGAGGCCCAGGACCTACACCCCGCCCAGTGGCGCGTCCTGCGTGGTGCGGTAGCGTCCGGCAGCGACGACCTGTTCATCACGGGCGACCCACACCAACGGATCTACGACTCGAAGGTCTCGCTCGGCTCGCTGGGCATCTCGGTGACGGGACGCACCCACCGCCTGCGCATCAACTACCGCAGCACGGAGGAGATCCTCGCCTGGTCGACCGGCATCCTCAGCCCGGTGAACGTCGACGACCTGGGCGGCGAGGGCAGCGACAGCCTCGCCGGTTACCGCTCGCTGCTGCACGGCCGAAGGCCGCACGTGGACGGCTACGGCTCCGAACAGGCAGAGGTCGCCGCGCTCGTCGGGAGGATCGAGGAGTGGATCGCCCAGGGCATCCGGCTATCGGAGATCGGTGTGTGCGCACGCTTCAACGTGCTGCTCGACAAGGTCCACGACAAGCTGGACGCGGCCGGGGTGCCGGTGGTCCGGGTCAGGGACAACCCTGGGCCGGGCGTGGACGGGGTACGGCTCGCCACCATGCATGCCATGAAGGGCCTGGAGTTCCGCTGTGTCGTGGTACTCGGAGCGTCGGCGAGCGCGGTGCCGTTCGCGCGCGAGGTAACGCCCGTCTCCATTGACGCATTGCAGCATGACTCCGATCTGCTGCGGGAGCGGTGCCTGCTGTTCGTGGCGTGCACGCGGGCGCGGGAAGCGCTGGCTGTGTCATGGAGCGGGATCGCCAGCCCGTTCGTGCCGCAGCCGAACTGACGTGACGCATGTGTGCAGGGCAGTGGTGGATCGTCAATTCTCCGGTTTCAGTGCCCCGTTACCCAGCCCGTCACGCGCCAGCGATGCCGCCTCCCCGCTCAGTTCAGCTACCCTGCGGGCCCGTTCCTCGAATTCCTGGAGCAGCCGGAAGGCCGCCCCGAACCGACGTTGCTCGGCGATGTCCATCTGCGGAATGCGTGCCCCCTTTCCGTCGAGGCGAAAGGTGCCGCTGGCGCTCGTGAAGCGCCGGGTGTTCGCGGCGCTGCGCAGGAAGCCCTGGAGGTAGTCCGTGTCGAGCTGGTCGCTGACTGAGACCGGCTCGGGATCTCCGTACTCGATGAGCCCGGCTCGGGCGAGGTCGGCGACACTGACGGAGGGCCCGTCGACGGCAGCGGGTCCGACACCCGCGGTGAGTACCGGCAGCAGCTCGGCCAGCAGCCTCACTTGCTCCGCCAACTCCTGCCGCAGGGACAGGTATTCCGCCGCGTAGTCGCGATGAGACTCCACCACATGACGGCCGGGCGTGAGGTCCACCGTGTCGTCGAGCAGGTCGATCAAGGGGACGTCCGCCACTTGGCCGGGGGTCGGCTCTGGGAAGTCTTCGGCGACGGTAGCGGTCAGGTCGACCATCCGGACACTGGTCACGGCATCACCGAGCGTGCGCGGTCGGCGCAGATGCCACAGGTGCACGGGGAGAGCATGCGAGGACGCGGTGCCGGGCGGGAGCGCGATGACCTGGGTGAGGATGCCGCGCCGTACGAGTTCGGCCCGGATACGGCGGCCCGCCTTGCGGTAGGCGACCGAGGCGGGCATGACCATGAGGACACGGCCGCCGGGAACGGTGTGGGCGTACGCGTGCTGGAGCCAGGCGAGTTCGCCTTCGGCCCGCGACGGAGTGCCGAACTCCCACCGCGAGTCGAGAAGCAGCTCTTCGCGCCCCCAGTCGGTGTCACCGACCGGTGGATCGCAGACGACGAGGTCGGCCTTGACGTCGGCCCAGAGGTCGTCACGCAGGGAATCACCTGTGCTGATGTCGACACCCTCGCGACCGGTGAGATCCGCGCGGAGCTGCGCGAAGCGCGCGCTGCGGGCGTCGGACTCCTGCCCGTACCGCCGGGGTCCTCGCTCCGGCCCCACGGCCAGAAGCAGCGTGCCGATGCCGCAGGCCGGGTCGAAAAGGGTCGCGTCGTCGGCCACCTCACCGGCGAAGCGACGCACGGCACGGACCACGCGGGGTGAGGTGACCTGGTCCGAACCGGCCCGGCGCACGGAGTCGGTGAAGCGCTCCGCGAGAGCGCCCACCACCTCGCCGGCGGAACCGCTGCCGATCAGGTCTCGCGCAAGCCGGACAGCACCCTCCGGCAGATCCTTCGGGCGCTCTTCCCCGGCGATCAGCCGGGCGACATCGACAAGCCCGCCGATCATCTCCTCGCCGTACGCCCCGCGCAGCGCCTGCCACAGCTGGACCTCGATCGAGACGTCCTGCACCTTGCGCTGCTTGTCCAGCCACGCCTGCACCTCGGTCAGGTCGAAGAGCGGGCTGTTCACACCACCACCGGCGGGCGCGGGAAAGTCGCTGTACCGCCGCCTCCAATTAGAGACAGCGGCACGCGTGACGCCTGCAAGCCGGGCGATCTCGGCGCCGGTGACCAACGCATTCGTCAAGGCCGGGGAGGTGTCTGCCATACCCGCCACCGTACACAGGGATCTCGGGAGCCATCAACGACCAGATTCGTTGACGACGTCAACAAATCCATCCCCCCGACATTAATACTGACTGTGAATGTCTCCTAACTCCCCGAACAGCACGGCCGCACGCGTCCGAGCGGGCGTTGCCGGTGCCCAAGTCCGTGAGCCCCGAGCACTTCGTCTTCATGGGGGCACACATCGAACTGGACCACAAGGGAACGGTCTCGCCTCTCGCCAGCACTTCCACGACGACACCGGCGACGCGCCACGGGCAAGATCTGGATCGGTTATGGGGGGGCACCACCTGACCACCACGCTGTCGAACCGAGCAAAACCCAGAACTCGCGCCGGTGACCGTCCCCCTGGCGGCCACCGGCGCGAGCGGCGTCATGGTGCGCGTGCTGTCATGGTGCGGGAAGTGTCACGGTGCAGGAGGGTTGTCCTTGCAGTCGGGTACGCCCTCCAGCCAGGCCGGGCCCTGGATGTAGATGTTGGTGACCCACGCCTTGTAGTCGGGCAGGTAGGACCAGACGTCGTTGTCGTAGCCCTCCGCGGAGACCAACTCCGCGTGCTTCTGGCAGTGGACGCGGATGGTGGTGGAGTACGGGAAGGCGTAGACGCGGTCGGCCGCGATGCGGGGCTCGGCCTTGGTCCAGACGTCGGTGCCCCAGGTCCGGTGGATGTTGCCGGTGACCTGGCCGGTGTTGACGCGGACCGCGCCGAAGTAGGTGTTGCCGAGGCGGACGTCGCTCACCATGAGCTTGGTGCCGGACTGCCGGGCCTCGACCATCTTGCCCGCGCCGAGGTAGATGGCGATGTGCTGGAGGTCCTGCTTGGTGCCGTAGGCCAGGAGATCGCCCGGGAGGAGCGGCGCGAGGCCCTGGGCGGCGGTGAAGCGGGCGGCGGCGCGGTGCGTGTAGTACTGCTGACTGGCCACGCCGTTGAGGATGTCCGAGCCGGCGGCCTGGGCGTACGCGTACCGGACCAGGCCGGAGCAGTCGAAGCCGCGCCGTTCGGGGTCGTGTTCACTGGCCGGGTCGGTGGGGTCCACCTGGCCGTACGTGGCGCCGGGCTGAGCGCCGTGGCCGCCGCCCCAGGTGTACCAGGTGCCGGCCGCGACCTGGGCGCAGGCGGCGGCGATGGCCCGCTCGGCGGCCGCGGAGGCGCCGGGCGCGAGGGCGCGGCAGTCGTCGGCGGCGGCAGCGGCCGGTGCCGCCTGCGCGGTGGCGGTCATGGACACCGGCGCCCAGAAGAGGACGGCCAGGAGCGTGATCAGTGTGCGGATGAAAGCGGTCCGGCTCACCATGCCGGGACCCCCGTTTCCTGTTCGGGTGTGGATCGAGCGTGGTCGTGGATCAAGCGTGGGTGTCTCGTGCGGTGACGTGGTCGCGCCATGGTGCGTTCGCGCCGTGGGGCGGTCGTGTGGTCGTGCGGCGGTGCGGTCGAGGAGCAGCCTGCTGGCGGTCCGGCCCGCTCGTCGAGGTCCGGGTGTCGCCCCACCCGATCGGGCAACGGGGAAACACCTGGGAAACCCCCTCCGAGCAGGGCGGTCGGCCATCGGCTGATCAGCGCCCTCAGGTGCGACCGCAGGCCGGTTCCGCCGAAACCGGGACCCCCGGCAACAGGCTGACGCGTTCGTCGGGGTCTATTCCGGCGCTGAGCCGACAGATCTCCGCCAGCCTGGCCCCGGGGTCGAGGTCCCACAGCCGCACCGTGCCGTCGGTGCTGCTGCTGGCCACCGTCCTGCCGTCGGGGGCGAAGTCCACGCCCCACACGGCGTTGGTGTGGCCGGTCAGTGTCGCCCACGGCCGCCGCGCGGCGACGTCCCACAGCCGCACCGTTCGGTCGTTGCCGCTGCTGGCGAGCATCCGGCCGTCCGGCGAGAAGGCAAGGCCACGGGCGGAGCCGGTATGTCCCGTCAGGGCGGCCTCGAAGCGGCGCTCGCGGACGTTCCACAGGCGTACGTTGCCGTCGTTGCCGCTGCTGGCGAGCGTGCGGCCGTCGGGGCTGAAGGCGACGCTCCGTACCGCGCCCGTGTGGCCGGTGAGTGCGGCCAGGGCGCGGTGCGACCGGACGTCCCAGAGCCGTACGGTCAGGTCGTCGCCGGCGCTCGCCAGAGTGCGGCCGTCGGGGCTGAACGCGACGTCGTTGGCGTAGTCCTCATGTCCCTCGAAAGTGGCGAGCCGGCGCCGCGAGGCCACGTCCCAGACGCGGACCGTGCGGTCGGCGCCGGCCGAGGCGAGGGTCTTGCCGTCGGGTGCGAAGGCCACCGAGAAGACCTCCCCGGTGTGGCCCGTGAGCGTCGCGAGGTACTTGCGCGCGGCCACGTCCCACAGGCGGATCGTGCCGTCGGAACCGGCCGAGGCCAGGGTCCTGCCGTCGGGTGCGAAGGCCACCGAGAAGACCGTCTCGGTGTGCCCCCTGAGCCGCTTGAGGAGCCGGTGGCTGCGGGCGTCCCAGAGCCGTACGGTGTGGTCGGTGTCGGCGGTGGCAAGCAGTGACCCGTCGGGGCTGTACACGGCCTGCCAGACCTCCGTGAACGGACGCGCCGTCAGCACCGGTCCGCCCAGCTCCCAGAGGACGACGGACTGGTCGAAGCCGGCCGTGGCCAGCAGTGCGCCGTCGGAGGTCACGGCGACCCCCATGACGTAGTCGGTGTGTCCGGCGAGCACCGCGGTCTGCCGGCCGCTGCGCACGTCCCACAGCCGGGTCGTGCCGTCGCCGACCGCGCCGACCACCGCCGCGCCGTCGGGTGTGTAGGCGACGGCGTTGATGTCGTCGCTGCTCCCCGTGAACGTCGCGGTCGCCCGGCCGTTCCGCAGGTCCCGTACGTCCCACAGCCGTACGGTCCGGTCGATGCCACCGGAGACCACCTGGCGCCCGTCCGGCGAGAACGCCGCGCCCAGCACCTCGTCGGTGTGCCCCTTCAGCACGTCGAGTCGCCGGGCGCGGTCGGTGTCCCACAGGCGTACGGTCCCGTCGGAGCCGGCGGAGACGAGCGTCTTGCCGTCAGGGGCGTACGCCAGCGCGTGGAGCGTGCCTTCGTGGCCGGTGAGCGAGGCGGTGCGCCGGGGTGTGCGCCCGGTGTCCCAGAGTTCGACCGTTCCGTCGGTGGTCGCGACGGCGAGCGCTCCGCCGCGCGGGTCGAAGGCGACCGAGCGGGCGCCCTTCGTGCTCGCGGAGAGGCGGGCCGTGCGGCGGCGGTCGGGGACGTCCCAGAGGGTCACGGGCCCGTCCGTCGAAGTAGCCGCGAGAGTACGGCCGTCGGGGCTGAAGGCGACCGAGCGGACGCGGCCGGGGACGGTGAAGGTGGCGAGCTTGCGGTGGTCGCCGCCCGCGCTGCGCAGGGTGACGGTGCCGTCGGAGCTGGCCGTCGCCAGTGTCCGGTCGTCCGGCGCGAAGGCCACCGCGTTGACCGGCCCTCGATAGCCGTCGAGCCGGGCGGAGAAGGGCTGGGACTGGGTGCTGAGCAGGGCGCCGCGTGCCTCGGCGGTGGTGTCGGCCCGGTAGGCCTCCCCCGCGAGCAGCATCGACGCCTCCGGCTGGCCCTCGGCCAGAGACGCCGAGCGCACGGCGAGGGCCTGGGAGCGGGCGGCCCTCTCCTGGTCGAGAGCGCCCTCCCGCTGCTGGTAGGCGAGCCCGCCGGCGGTCACGGCGAGCCCCAGCAGGACGACGAGCGTGGCGAGCATGGACTGCCGCAGCCGGACCTGCCGTCCGGCCTGTCTGCGGCGACCGTCCTCCTCGGCCTGACTTGCCCGCAGGAAGGCCTCCTCGCCGGGTCCGAGCCGGTTCCAGCCGTCCGACTCGTCGGCCCAGGACCGTACGGTGTCCAGCCGGGTACCCCGGTAGAGGGCGGACGGGTCGCGGCCCTCGCGCCCCCATTCGGCGGCCGCATGTGCCAGTTGCTGGTGGAGGAGGAGTCCGGCCCGGTCGGCGTGGATCCAGTCCCGCAGCCGGGGCCAGGCGTGCAGCAGGGCCTCGTGGGTGATCTCGACGGTGTCGCTGTCCAGGGTGATGAGCCGGGCCCGTACGAAGGCGTCGAGGGCGGCGGCCGTGCCGTCCGCTTCGCCGAGCTGTTCCATCAGGGCGGCCCGGCTCATTCGGCGGCGGGTCGCCCCGGCGCCGTCCGCGACGAGCACCAGCCGGGACAGGATGCGGCGGATCGTCTTCTGTTCGGCCGGGTAGAGCCGGGCGAACACGTTCTCGGCGGTGCGGGCGATGGCTCCCTGGATACCGCCGGCCCGTTCGTATCCGTCGACGGTCAGCGCGGAGCCCGTGCGGCGCTGCCAGGTGGCGAGCAGCGCGTGGGAGACCAGGGGGAGGGCGCCGGACGGCGTCTCACGGGCGCCGATCCCGGTGACCCGCGCGGTGTCCTGGAGCGCCGTCTCCGGTTCGTCGCGCAGTCCGGCGTCGCGCAGGAGAAGAGGGACGAGGCCGGGTTCGAGGGTGACACCGGCGAGTGCGGCGGGGCGTGTGATCGACTCCCGCAGCTCCGTCACGGACATCGGCTCCAGGACGAACAGCCCGTCGGTGAGGACCGGGGTCAGTTCGGGCAGTCCCAGACAGCTTCCGGTGAAGTCGGCACGTACGCCGAGCACCACGACGGCCGGGGCGTGCGTGTCCTGTTCCGGCCCGGTGGTCGCCAGGGCGCGGAGCACCCGGACGAAGGCCCGCCGTTCCTCGTCGTCGGAGCAGAGGGTGAACAGTTCCTCGAACTGGTCCACGATCAGGACGAGTCGCGGGGGCGGGGGCCTCCGGTCCCCCGGGGCCGTCGGCGGTTCGTCGGACATCGCGCGTACGGAGTCGAGCAGGACGGTGGGGTTCTCCCGCACCTCGTCGGCGGTGGGGCCGAGGTCGCCGCCGAGCACTTTGGCGGTGCGTTCCAGCAGTTCGTCCAGCGGGTGCGAGGTGGGGGTGAGCAGCACCACCGGCCAGCGGTCGGCGCCCGGCATCGGGAGGTCGCCGCGCCGAAGGGCGGGGACGAGACCTGCGTTGAGCAGGGACGACTTGCCGGCGCCCGAGGGGGCGACCAGCATCAGCGGTCCGCTGCCGACCTGTTCGAAGATCCGTTCCACCAGTGCGGCCGTCGCGCGTTCCCGGCCGAAGAACCATTCCGCGTCCTGCGGGGTGAACGCCGACAGGCCGCGGTAGGGACACGTCCCGCCCGACTGCCGCGGCCCGGCGTGGGCCTCGGGTCCGCCGTCGCCGTCCTGGGGTGGGGCCTGCTGCACCAGCCGCAGCAACGCCCCGTCCGCGTCCAGGACTTGGTCGCAGAGGCGGGCGACGTCGACAGTGGCGCGTTTCGTACCGGTCTCGATCTTGCTGAGGTAGCCCTTGCTGTAGTGGGTCCGGCGTGCCAGGTCGGTGAGCGACAGTCCGCGTTCCCGCCGCAGTCGTCGCAGTTGTACAGGGAAGGAGTGCGTGGTCGGCGCGGTCCGGTCCCGGTCGTTTCGGCAGTCGGGTACATCTCCGAGCTGCGGGTCCCCCAAGGTGTCCCCCAAGGCAGTGACGGCCGTGTGCCGACGGATGCCCAGGTTACTGTCGGGGCGCTCGCAACGGCCAAGCCTTCACCCGGAGTGGCGGAAACACGAGTGTCCGGAACCGCGGGCCGGCGGTTCCGGACATTCGTTCCCCCGCTGCTCCCCCGAAGCGGGGAACTAGGGCAGAAGGACGATCGAGTTGATCGGCGTCATGTTCTTGACGAGCCAGCCGCCCGGGTTCATGAAGCCCTCGCAGCCCGTGCCGTTGTAGCCGGTGCACGTCCGCACCTTCGCGCCGTCCGTCTGGTTGTTGAAGATGATGTAGTTCCCGGTCACGTTGCTGAGGTTGTAGGTCCCGTAGTTGTAGTACTTATAGGTGGGCGTGTTGTTGTTCCAGTCCGAGCCCGGATACATGCAGAAGTACCCGGACGGACAACCGCGGGTGTCGGCCGCCTGTGCCTGGCTCGCGCCGACCGCCGTCATCGTGGCGACGGCCAGTGCCAGTGCCGCCGCGGTCCGCATCGCCTTGAGCTTGCGCATCGTTCCCCCTGGATCGTGGGTCTTGCTGCCTGCTGTCGAATCCAGACTTGCCCCCCTACTCTCCGGGGTCGACGGGTTTCCTGTTGCCCTCCTGTGAGTCACCTGGGAAACCGGCCGTGACCTGGGGAAACCCCAGGTCGGAGGCAACGGCGACGACGTGGGCGACGGGTAAGCGGAACCCGGTCTCGCACAATCCCTGCGCGATCCATTGACGCGCACATACCTCCCTCTTATCTTCTGACCGAAGTTCCGCACAAGAGCCGACATTTCGAACAACACCCCACGCCTCAGGGCAGTTCGCGCAGAGACGGGACGAGCGTTGAGCAGAACCCTCAGGGCGGTCCTCGCCCTCATCACCTCGGTGGCCGCCCTATTGGGCCTCACCACCGTCTTCGCCGCCCCGGCCGGAGCCGCTCACCCGGCGGCCGGGCAGGCGACGCGGTACACCATGACCGCGTTCACCAACAGCAGCGAGTCGAACATGTACGTCTACGACTCGCCGGACGCGACCGGCTTCACCCTCCAGAAGGGCCCGGCGTACACCCCGGCCTCCGGCCTGATCCGCGACCCCAGCATCTTCAAGCACACGGACGGCTACTACTACCTGACCTACACCACCCGCACCTGGTCGGCGCTCTCCACCACCATCGGCTTCGCCCGCTCCACCGACCGCCTCAACTGGACCTTCCTGTACGACTACACGGTCCCGATCAGCGGTCTGCAGCGCGCCTGGGCGCCCGAGTGGTTCGTCGACACCAACGGCAGCGTCAACATCATCCTGTCCGCGTCCGTCGCGGCCGACGGAGAGTGGATCTTCAAGCCGTACAAGCTGACGGCCACCAACTCCGCCCTCACCGCCTGGTCCGCCCCGACCGTGCTGTCCGGCATCAGCCCGAACTACATCGACACCTTCGTCGTCAAGGTCGGCTCCACCTACCACGCCTTCACCAAGAACGAGACGACGAAGTACATCGAGTACGCCACCGCCTCCAGCCTCACCGGCCCGTACACCTTCCAGAAGACCGGCAACTGGGCCGGCTTCGGCTCCGGGAAGGAGGGCCCGGCGCTCGTCCAGCTCGACAACGGCGGCTGGCGGATCTACTACGACGCCTACGGCGACCAGAAGTACTGGTACAGCGACAGCTACGACAACTTCGCCACCTGGTCGACCCCGACCGAGCTGCCGGGTCTCACCGGTTTCGTACGCCACCTGACCGTCCTCAAGGAGACCGTCTCCGGCGGTGTCACCCTGCCGACCAACACCACCCGGTCCCTGCGGTCCGCCAACTACACGGGCCGCTACGCCGTGGTCCGCTCCGACAGCCTCGGATACGTCGACCCGGTGACCTCCTCCAGCACCACCGCCGTCAAGCAGAGCGCGACCTTCACGATCGTGCCCGGCCTCGCGGACAGCAACTGCTACTCCTTCCGTGACTCCGCCGGCCGCTATCTGCGGCACTGGGACTACCGGCTCCGCTTCGACACGGACGACGGAACGACCGTGTTCGACAAGGACGCCACGTACTGCGCCCGCCCGGGCACGGCCTCCGGCTCGGTCCGGCTGGAGTCGTACAACTACCCGGGCCGCTACATCCGGCACTACAACTACGAGCTGCGACTGGACGTGTACCAGGCCACGGACACCTTCCGCGCCGACAGTTCCTTCACGGCGGTGAGCCCCTGGGCCTGACCGGAACACCTCCTCCGGCCCATGGATGAGGACGGTGCCGCCCGTGCGGAGCACGGGCGGCACCGTCGCGTTCTCCTACCGGTCGCCGGCCACCGCCACCGGTGCCGGGGCGTACCCGGCGGGCCGGGTGGTGAACGTTCCCCGGCCCTGGGTGCGGCTGCGCAGGCGGGTCGCGTAGCCGAACAGCTCCGCCAGCGGCACGGTCGCGGTGATCACCACCGAGCCCGCCCGGGGCACGGAGTCCGAGACCCGGCCGCGGCGCGCCGCGAGGTCGCCGAGCACCCCGCCCACGGCGTCCGCGGGCACGGTGACGGTGACATCCACGACGGGTTCGAGGAGACCCATCACGCCGACCCGCATGGCCTCCCGGAGCGCGAACCGCCCGGCCGTACGGAACGCCAGCTCCGAGGAGTCCTTGGAGTGGGTCGCCCCGTCGGTCAGGGTGACGCTCAGGCCGGTCACCGGGTGACCGCCGAGCGGCCCCTCCGCGAGGGCGTCACGGCAGCCGGCCTCGACCGCGCGGACGTACTCCTGCGGCACCCGGCCGCCCACGACGGTCGAGCGGAAGACGAACCCCGTGGGGGCACCACCGCCGTCGCCGTCCACCTCCAGCTCCAGCTCCAGAGGCGCCACGTCGAGGACGACATGGGCGAACTGGCCGGCCCCGCCGTCCTGTTTGACGTGCCGGAAGACCAGACCGGACACCCCCCGGACGACCGTCTCGCGATAGGCCACGCGAGGCCGCCCGACGGCGACTTCGAGCCCGTGGCTCTGCCGGATCTTCTCCACCGCCACCTCCAGATGCAGTTCGCCCATGCCGGACAGCAGGGTCTGCCCGGTCTCGGGGTCGGTCCGTACGACCAGCGAGGGGTCCTCCTCGGCCAGCCGCGCGAGAGCCGTCGCGAGCCGGTCGGTGTCGGTGCTCCGGCGTGCCTCGACGGCCACCGACACCACCGGGTCGGCGACGGGCGGGGGTTCGAGGAGCAGCGGCGCCGTCGGCGCGCACAGGGTGGTGCCCGCGCGGGCCGACTTCAGCCCGACCACCGCGACGATGTCGCCGGCCACCGCCCGGTCCAGTTCGGCGTGCCGGTCGGCGCGGACCCGCAGGATCCGGCCGATCCGCTCGGTGCGCCGCGTGCCCGTGTCCAGCACGGTGTCTCCCTTCCGGATCGTTCCCGAGTACAGCCGCAGATAGGTCAGCCGTCCCGTGGCCGTGGCGCTCACCTTGAACGCCAGCGCCGCGACCGGCGCCTGTTCGTCGGCGGCCCGCTCCTGCTCCGTACCGTCGTGCGTACCGCGTACGGGCGGTACGTCCAGCGGCGAGGGCAGATACGCCACGACCGCGTCGAGCAGTGGTTCGATGCCACGGTTGCGGTAGGCCGAGCCGCACAGCACGACCACGCCCTCACCCGTGCGGGTCAGGTCGCGCAGCGCCGAGGCCAGCGTGTGCGCGGAGAGCGTGGACCTGGCGCAGAACTCCTCCAGCGCCACGGGGTGCAGTTCCGCCACCGCCTCCTCCAGCCGCCGCCGGCGTCGCTCCGCCTCGTCCCGCAGGGCGTCCGGCACCGGCCCCTCCTCGGCCGTGTCGCCGCCGTCCGCCCAGATCAGGGCCCGCATACGCAGCAGATCCACCACTCCGACGAATCCGTCCTCCGTGCCGATCGGCAACTGCACCACCAGTGGCGTCGGATGGAGTCGCTGCCGGATCGACTCGACGGCCGTGTCGAGGTCGGCGCCCGCGCGGTCCAGCTTGTTGACGAAGGCGATGCGCGGTACGCCGTGCCGGTCGGCCTGCCGCCACACCGACTCGCTCTGCGGCTCGACCCCGGCGACCGCGTCGAACACCGCGATCGCACCGTCGAGCACCCTGAGCGAGCGCTCCACCTCGTCGGCGAAGTCGACATGGCCCGGGGTGTCGATCAGGTTGATCCGATGACCGTCCCAGGCACAGCTCACGGCCGCCGCGAAGATCGTGATGCCGCGATCGCGCTCCTGCGGATCGAAGTCGGTGACGGTCGTGCCGTCGTGGACCTCTCCCCGCTTGTGCGTGGTCCCGGTGGCGTACAGGAACCGCTCGGTGACGGTGGTCTTGCCGGCGTCGACGTGGGCGAGGATGCCCAGGTTGCGGACGGCGGTCAGAGGGTTGGTGACGTTGCTGCGCATGGCCCGTGGCCTTTCAGCTGAGCTGTTTCGGGGCAGCGCGATTCCCGTGCGAGGAGGGCGGACGGCAGGGGGCGCACACGGACGGAGCTGTCGCTCCGTCATCGGCACAGGGGTTCGCCGTCAGGCGTTCGTCACGGACATCCGGTACCAGCCGCGCAGCGGGCACCGGACGGACGAGGACACGAGGATCACCTCGTACAGGGAACGGGGAACGACGACAGCGGTGCGCTCACACACGGCCGGGCTCCCCTCTCTCGTCACTTGGTGGCGTGAGTCTAGGGAGAGCGGAGGCGCAGGCGCACGGCATTTTCGGCACGGCGTTCCCGTACGACGGTCTCGTACGACAGTCCCCTGCGACGAAAAACCCCACCGACCGAAACCGGTCGATGGGGTTGATGTTCGATGTGTCCGAGGGGGGACTTGAACCCCCACGCCCGATAAAGGGCACTAGCACCTCAAGCTAGCGCGTCTGCCATTCCGCCACCCGGACCAGGTGTCTGCCGCCTGGTCAGGGGTGTTCCCTGCGGCGACATGGACAACAATACCAAGATTTCGGAGCGCCCTTCACCTGCATATCCACCTGCTTGTTCGGGCCCCGGACGGGGCCGTGCGGGCCTTGGCGACCAGGCCCGCACGGTCTCACCGGCGGTGATCGGACGGACACTATCCGGCCAAATCAGGCCGCGGACGGCATGAGGTGGTACTCGGGGAAGTTCCCCGGCAGCCGTTCCCCCGCCGGGCCGCGTGTGACGGCCCGCACGAGCAGTTCACCGCCGACGAAGGCGCCCCGCCAGGACGCGCCGAAGCCGCCGAAAAGCTCCTCGCGGTCGCCGCGTGAGCGGGGAGTGCCGTGGCCGACCTTGAACGCCCGGATCTGGGGTGCCAGCCGCTCGTACGTCGCGTGGTCGTCGGTGGAGAGGGTGGCGACGAGCGCGCCGTTCGAGGCGTTCATGGCGGCGAGCAGTTCGGCCTCGGTGTCGACCAGGACGATCGTGTCGACCGGGCCGAAGGGTTCCGCGTGGTGCAGCGGGGAGGACGAGGGCGGGTTGAGGAGGGTGACGGGCTGGACGTACGCGCCGGTGTCCTGGCCGGGCAGGAAGCGCGCGTCGGCGAACCGGCCCCGGTGGAGCGGGACGGCGCCCCGGTCGACGGCCTCGGCTACCTGGTCGGTCAGTTCCTTGGCCTTGGCCGCGTTGATGACGGGCCCGAAGTCCAGCTTGGGGTACGGGTCGTCGGGGTGCTCGACGGCCAGCGGGTGGCCGACCCTGAGGGTGCGGACCGCCGGGAGGTAGGCGGCCAGGAACTCGTCGAACAGTTCCCGCTGGACGACGAAGCGCGGGTACGCCGTGCAGCGCTGTTTGCCGTAGTCGAAGAGCTTGGGGATGACGGCGGTCAGAGTGTCCCAGTCGGTGTGGTTCCAGATGCCCCAGGTGTTCAGTCCCTCCTGTTCCAGCACATGGCGTTTGCCGAGGTCGGCGACGGCGGTGGCCACGGCGGCGCCGGTGTCGCGGCCGCCGACGAAGGAGACGCAGCCGATCTCGGGGGCGCGGACGAGCGCCTCCGACAGTTCGCTGCCGCTGCCGCTGACGAGGGTGACGGGTATGCCTTCGCGGGCGGCGAGCGCGCCGGCCAGGGTGAGGCAGGCGACGCCGCCGTCGGTCGGGGCCTTGGCGATGACCGCGTTCCCCGCCAGCGCCTGGACCAGCATCGCGTGGACGAGCACGCTCATCGGGTAGTTCCAGCTCGCGATGTTGGAGACGGGACCGTCGAGGGGGACGCGTCCTTCGACCATGGGCTCGATGCCGTCGACGTACCAGCGGACGCCGTCGATGGCCCGGTCCACGTCTGCCTGCGCGAGCCGCCAGGGTTTGCCGATCTCCCAGACGAGGAGGAGGGCGAGCAGTTCGCGGTGCTGGGTGAGGGCGTCGAGGGTGGCGGCGACCCGGGCGCGGCGTTCGCCGAGGGGGACGTGGCGCCAGGCGCGGTGCTGGTCGAGGGAGGCGCGTACCGCCTGGTGCGCGGTGGCGCCGTCCAGGCGGGGTGGGCCCGCGACGGGGCTGCCGTCGACGGGGCTGGTGGCCGGGAGTGCCCGGCCGTCGGCTCGCCAGGCGGCGCCCCAGTGGTTGAGGACCCGGTCGTCCCGGAAGGCCTCGGGGGCGACGGCGAGACACCGCTGCCAGGCGTCGGTCCAGGCGGTGCCGGATTTGAGGGTCAGAGGGGCAGGGGTGGTGAGGGTGGGTGGTGCCATGGGTTTCTCCGCTCTCGGTGCGCAGTCGGGGGCGGGGGGACACAAGAGATGGGAGTGAGGTCAGGCCTCGTCCTCCAGGGCGGCGAGCACGAGCCGGGCCGTCTCGGTGGGGGTGCCGCCGACCCTCACTCCGACCGCTTCCAGCGCCTCCTTCTTGGCCTGGGCGGTGCCGGAGGAGCCGGAGACGATGGCGCCCGCGTGGCCCATCGTCTTGCCCTCGGGGGCGGTGAACCCGGCGATGTAGCCGATGACGGGCTTGGTGACGTGGTCGCGGACGTACGCGGCGGCCCGTTCCTCGGCGTCGCCGCCGATCTCGCCGATGAGGACGATGAGTTCGGTGTCGGGGTCGTTCTGGAAGGCGGCCAGGCAGTCGATGTGGGTGGTGCCGACGACGGGGTCGCCGCCGATGCCGACGCAGGTGGAGAAGCCGATGTCGCGGAGTTCGTACATGAGTTGGTAGGTGAGGGTGCCGGACTTGGAGACCAGGCCGACGCGTCCCGGCTTGGTGATGTCGGCGGGGATGATGCCGGCGTTGGACTGGCCGGGGGTGATCAGGCCGGGGCAGTTGGGGCCGATGATCCGGGTGCCCCTGGACCGGGCGTACGCCGTGAAGGCGACGGAGTCGTGGACGGGGATGCCCTCGGTGATGACGACGGCGAGGCCGATGCCGGCGTCGGCGGCCTCGACGACGGCCGCCTTGGCGAAGGCGGGCGGGACGAAGACGACGGTGACGTCGGCGCCGGTGACCTCGATGCCCTCGTGGACGGAACCGAAGACGGGGACGGCACGGTCGTCGAAGTCGACGGTCCGGCCCGCCTTGCGGGGGTTGACGCCGCCGACGACGTTCGTGCCGGCCGCGAGCATGCGGCGGGTGTGCTTCATGCCCTCGCCGCCGGTCATGCCCTGGACGAGGACCTTGCTCTCCTTGGTGAGGTAGATGGCCATGTCCGGGCTCCTCAGATCGCGTGGGCGAGGTCGGCGGCACGGCGCGCGGCGCCGTCCATGGTGGTGGCCTGGTGGACGAGGGGGTGGTCGCGGTCGTCGAGGATGGCCCGGCCGCGTGCGGCGTTGTTGCCGTCGAGGCGGACGACCAGCGGTTTGGTCAACCGCACGCTGTCCAGGGCCTGCACGATGCCGTCCGCGACCGCGTCGCAGGCGGTGATCCCGCCGAAGACGTTGACGAGGACCGACTTCACCTCGGGGTCGGAGAGGATGACGGAGAGGCCGTCGGCCATGATCTGGGCGGAGGCGCCGCCGCCGATGTCGAGGAAGTTGGCGGGGCGGGCGCCGCAGCCCGCCACCACGTCGAGGGTCGACATGACGAGTCCGGCGCCGTTGCCGATGACACCGACCTCGCCGTCCAGCTTCACGTAGTTGAGGCCCTTGGCGGCGGCCGCCGCCTCCAGCGGGTCGTCGTGCGCGAAGCCCTCGTCGCCCCAACGCGTCTGCCGGAAGCTCGCGTTGTCGTCCAGGGTGACCTTGCCGTCGAGGGCGAGGATGCGGCCCTGTGCGGTCCGGACCAGGGGGTTCACTTCGACGAGCAGAGCGTCCTCGCGGGTCAGCACCTCCCAGAGCCGTACGAGGACGTCGACGGTCTGCGGGGGCAGGCCGGCGGCCTGCGCGATCTCGGTCGCCTTCGCCGAGGTGACGCCCTCGACGGGGTCGATGGGGATACGGGCGACGGCTTCGGGGCGGGTCGCCGCGACCTCCTCGATGTCCATGCCGCCCTCGGCCGAGGCGATCGCGAGGAAACGGCCGACGGCGCGGTCGAGGACGTACGAGACGTAGAACTCGCTCTCGATCGCGACGGGTTCGGCCACCATCACCTTGCGGACGGTGTGGCCCTTGATGTCCATACCGAGGATCTGCCGTGCCGTCAGTTCGGTGGCGGCGGGGTCGGCGGCGAGCTTCACCCCGCCCGCCTTGCCGCGTCCGCCGGTCTTCACCTGGGCCTTGACGACGACGCGTCCGCCCAGCCGGCGGGCTGTGTCGCGGGCCTCCTTGGGCGAGTCCGTGACCTCGGCCCTCGGCACCGGGATGCCGTGTTCTTCGAAGAGTTCCCTTGCCTGGTGCTCGAAAAGGTCCATTCCGGCTCCTGACTCAAAAGTGCCGCACGCCCCCTGGACACCACCCATCGGATGCGGGATAACAAGCTTCATACAGTATTCGTCGACTGTATGCAATCAACCGCGAGACCGCTCCAACCCCTACGAACACCCCAGGACGACCCCACGAAACCCCTACGAAGGGACAGGACTTCGCCATGCCCGACGGCAACAGCCAGGACCTCATCTCCGGTGGTCACCTCGTCGCCAAGGCGCTCAAAGCGGAGGGTGTGGAGGTCATCTACACCCTGTGCGGCGGCCACATCATCGACATCTACGACGGCTGCGTCGACGAGGGCATCGAGGTCGTCGACGTACGCCACGAACAGGTCGCCGCCCACGCCGCCGACGGCTACGCCCGTATCACCGGCAAGCCCGGATGCGCGGTCGTCACCGCCGGCCCCGGTACGACCGACGCCGTGACCGGCGTCGCCAACGCCTTCCGCGCGGAGTCCCCGATGCTGCTGATCGGCGGCCAGGGCGCGCACACCCAGCACAAGATGGGGTCCCTGCAGGACCTGCCGCACGTCGACATGATGACCCCGATCACCAAGTTCGCGGCGACCGTGCCGGACACGGCCCGCGCCGCCGACATGGTGTCCATGGCCTTCCGCGAGTGCTACCACGGCGCCCCCGGCCCCTCCTTCCTGGAGATCCCGCGCGATGTCCTCGACGCCAAGGTGCCGGTGGAGAAGGCGCGGGTGCCCAAAGCCGGCGCCTACCGGGCCTCGACCCGCTCGGCCGGCGACCCCGAGGCCATCGAGAAGCTCGCCGACCTGCTGGTGCACGCCGAGAAGCCCGCGATCCTGCTGGGCAGCCAGGTGTGGACGACCCGGGGCACCGAGTCCGCCATCGAGCTGGTGCGCACGCTGAACATCCCGGCGTACATGAACGGCGCCGGCCGCGGCACGCTCCCGCCCGGCGACCCGCACCACTTCCAGCTCTCCCGCCGGTACGCCTTCTCCAACGCCGACGTCATCGTCATCGTCGGCACGCCCTTCGACTTCCGCATGGGCTACGGCAAGCGGCTGTCGCCGGACGCGACCGTCGTGCAGATCGACCTCGACTACCGGACCGTCGGCAAGAACCGCGACATCGACCTCGGGATCGTGGGCGACGCCGGACTGGTCCTGAAGTCGGTGACCGAGGCGGCCTCCGGGCGCGTCAACGGGGGTGCGTCGAGGCGCAAGGAGTGGCTGGACGAGCTGCGCGCCGCCGAGCAGACCGCCATCGAGAAGCGACTGCCCAGCCTCAAGTCCGACGCCTCGCCCATCCACCCCTACCGGCTGGTCAGCGAGATCAACGAGTTCCTCACCGAGGACTCCATCTACATCGGCGACGGCGGCGACATCGTCACCTTCTCCGGTCAGGTCGTGCAGCCCAAGTCACCCGGGCACTGGATGGACCCCGGTCCCCTCGGCACACTCGGCGTCGGCGTCCCCTTCGTGCTCGCCGCCAAGAAGGCGCGGCCCGACAAGGAGGTGGTGGCCCTCTTCGGCGACGGCGCCTTCTCCCTCACCGGCTGGGACTTCGAGACCCTCGTCCGCTACGACCTCCCCTTCGTCGGGATCATCGGCAACAACTCCTCCATGAACCAGATCCGTTACGGCCAGAAGGCCAAGTACGGCGAGGAACGCGAGCGCGTCGGCAACACCCTCGGCGACGTCCACTACGACAAGTTCGCCCAGATGCTGGGCGGTTACGGCGAGGAGGTCCGCGACCCCGCCGACATCGGCCCCGCGCTCCAGCGGGCCCGTGAGTCGGGCAAGCCGTCGCTCATCAACGTCTGGGTCGACCCGGACGCGTACGCCCCCGGAACCATGAACCAGACGATGTACAAGTGAGGTGCCCCCGATGACCCCTACCGCAGGAACGTCGACCAAGGCTCTCGAAGGCATCCGCGTCCTCGACATGACGCACGTCCAGTCCGGGCCCTCCGCCACCCAGTTGCTCGCCTGGCTCGGCGCGGACGTGGTGAAGCTGGAGGCGCCGACCGGTGACATCACGCGCAAGCAGCTGCGCGACCTCCCGGACGTCGACTCCCTCTACTTCACGATGCTCAACTGCAACAAGCGGAGCATCACCCTCAACACCAAGACCGAGCGCGGCAAGGAGATCCTCACCGAGCTGATCCGGCGTTCCGACGTCATGGTCGAGAACTTCGGACCCGGCGCGGTCGACCGCATGGGCTTCACCTGGGACCGCATCCAGGAGATCAATCCGCGGATCGTCTATGCCTCCATCAAGGGGTTCGGGGACGGGCCGTACACCAATTTCAAGGCGTACGAGGTCGTCGCGCAGGCCATGGGCGGGTCGATGGCGACCACCGGCTTCGAGGACGGGCCACCGCTGGCGACGGGCGCCCAGATCGGGGACTCGGGCACGGGCATCCACGCCGTGGCGGGGATTCTCGCGGCGCTGTACCAGCGGGAGAACACCGGGCGCGGCCAGCGGGTCAATGTGGCCATGCAGCACGCCGTCCTCAACCTCTGCCGGGTGAAGCTGAGGGATCAGCAGCGGCTGGCACATGGCCCGCTCCGTGAATATCCCAACGAGGACTTCGGCGACGAGGTTCCCAGGTCCGGGAACGCGTCCGGCGGCGGCCAGCCCGGCTGGGCCGTGAAGTGCGCGCCGGGCGGCCCGAACGACTACGTGTACGTCATCGTGCAGCCCGTCGGCTGGCAGCCGATGAGCGAGCTGATCGGCCGGCCCGAGCTGGCGGACGACCCCGAGTGGGCGACACCGGAGGCCCGGCTGCCCAAGCTCAACAAGATGTTCCAGCTCATCGAGGAGTGGTCGTCCACGCTCCCCAAGTGGGAGGTCCTGGAGCGGCTCAACGCCCACAACATCCCGTGCGGGCCGATCCTCTCCACCAAGGAGATCATCGAGGACGAGTCCCTGGTCTCCAACGAGATGGTCGTCACCGTGCCGCATCCCGAGCGCGGCGACTTCGTGACCGTCGGCAGCCCGTTGAAGCTGTCCGACTCCCCCGTGGACGTGACCAGTTCCCCCCTGCTCGGCGAGCACAACGAAGAGGTCTACGTCGGCGAGCTGGGGCTCGGCGACGAGGAGCTGCGCCTGCTCAAGTCGAACGGAGTGATCTGATTGATGGCCGAAGACCGGGTGCTGAGGGTGCGCACACTCCTCGACGCCGTACGGGCCGAGGGCCGGAGCGCGCTGACCGCTCCCGAGGGCAAGGTGATCGCCGACGCGTACGGGATCGCCGTACCCGGTGAGGAGTTGGCGCGGGACGTCGACGAGGCGGTGTCGTACGCGGCGCGCTTCGGCGGGCCGGTCGTCATGAAGATCGTCTCGCCGGACATCCTCCACAAGACCGACGCGGGCGGTGTGATCGTCGGAGTGGAGGGGGCCGGTGACGTACGGGCCGCGTTCCACCGCATCGTCGACAACGCCCGCGCGTACGCACCCGACGCCCGTATCGAGGGCGTCCAGGTGCAGGAGTTGCTGCCGAAGGGGCAGGAGGTCATCGTCGGCGCGGTGACGGACCCGACGTTCGGGAAGGTCGTCGCGTTCGGGCTCGGCGGCGTGCTGGTCGAGGTCCTCAAGGACGTGACCTTCCGGCTCGCGCCGGTCGACGCGGACGAGGCGCTCTCCATGCTGGACTCGATCCGCGCGGCGGAGATCCTGCGCGGGGTGCGCGGCGCCCCTGCGGTGGACCGGTGGGCGATCGCCGAGCAGATCCGCCGGGTCTCCGAACTCGTCGCGGACTTCCCGGAGATCGCCGAGGTGGACCTCAACCCGGTGATCGCCACCCCGGAGAGCGCGGTGGCGGCGGACATCCGGGTGATTCTCGCGGAGTCGGTGCCGAAGCCCCGGCGCAGGTACTCCCGCGAGGAGATCCTCGCGTCGATGCGCCGGCTGATGCGGCCCTCGGCGGTCGCCGTGATCGGGGCCTCCAACGAGCAGGGCAAGATCGGCAACTCGGTGATGCGCAACCTCGTCGACGGCGGATTCTCCGGCGAGATCTATCCGGTGAACCCCAAGTCCGATGACATTCTGGGCCGCAAGGCGTACAAGAGTGTCACGGACGTTCCCGGTGAGGTGGATGTGGCGGTCTTCGCGATCCCCGCCAAGTTCGTGGCCTCGGCGCTGGAGGAGGTGGGTCGCAAGGGCATCCCCAACGCCGTACTGATCCCGTCGGGTTTCGCGGAGACCGGCGAGCACGGACTCCAGGACGAGATCGTGGCGATCGCCGAGCGGTACGGCGTCCGACTGCTCGGGCCGAACATCTACGGCTACTACTCGACGTGGCACGACCTGTGCGCCACGTTCTGCACGCCGTACGACGTCAAGGGCGGGGTGGCGCTGACCTCGCAGTCCGGTGGCATCGGGATGGCCATCCTGGGCTTCGCGCGGACCACGAAGACGGGTGTGTCGGCGATCGTCGGGCTCGGCAACAAGTCGGACCTGGACGAGGACGACCTGCTGACCTGGTTCGGCGAGGACCCGCACACCGAGTGCATAGCCATGCATCTGGAGGACCTCAAGGACGGGCGGGCCTTCGTGGAGGCCGCGCGGGCGACCGTCCCGAAGAAGCCGGTCGTGGTCCTCAAGGCGGGCCGTACGGCGGCCGGGGCGAAGGCGGCGGGCTCGCACACGGGCGCGCTGGCGGGCGACGACGCCGTGTACGAGGACATCCTGAAGCAGGCCGGGGTGATCAGGGCGCCGGGCCTGAACGAGATGCTGGAGTACGCGCGCGCGTTGCCGGTGCTCCCGGCTCCCCGGGGCGACAACATCGTGATCATCACGGGTGCGGGCGGCAGCGGCGTCCTGCTGTCGGACGCCGTCACCGACAACGGTCTGACGCTGATGGAGATCCCGCCGGACCTGGACGCGTCCTTCCGGAAGTTCATCCCGCCCTTCGGCGCGGCCGGCAACCCGGTCGACATCACCGGGGGCGAGCCTCCGTCGACGTACGAGGCGACGATCCGGCTGGGCCTGGAGGACCCGCGCATCCACGCGCTCGTCCTCGGCTACTGGCACACCATCGTCACCCCGCCCATGGTGTTCGCCGAGCTCACCGCGCGCGTGGTGGCCGAGTTCCGCGAGCGGGGCATCGAGAAACCGGTCGTCGCGTCGCTCGCGGGCGACGTCGAGGTGGAGGAGGCCTGCCAGTACCTCTTCGAGCGTGGGGTCGTGGCGTACCCGTACACGACCGAGAAGCCGGTGGCCGTACTCGGCGCGAAGTATCGCTGGGCGCGGGCCGCGGGGTTGCTCTGATGGGCGCGCTCGCTGTGGTATGGCCGGGGGTCCGGGGGTTGTCCCCGGGCGTGACACAGCTCGCTGGGCGCGGGCGGCGGGGCTGCTGTGACGAGCGTCGCCGCGGCGCGGCTGTTGGGGGGAGATCGATGAGCTGAGCGACGGCTCGAACCACGGGGCCTGCGGCGACCGCTCACCGCGGGCCCCGGCGCAAAGAAGCACGGACAGGGGGCGCTGGCCAGACTTCTTCCACGCGAAGGGTTCGATCGACATGGCAACAACTGACATCTCCACATCCGTCCCCTACAGGGAGGTGACGGACGCCAACGGCCGGATGTACCGGGTCGGCGAGTCCGACCTGGACATCATGGGGCGCAAACGCAAGTGGATGGTCATCCTGCCGTGGGTGGGCATGATGGGCATCAGCTCGGCGGAGTACGCGTTCGCGTCCGCCGAGGAGACGCTGCACACGGCGCACAGCTGGAGCAACCAGCACATCTTCTGGATGCTGGGCGTATGGGTGTTCTTCCAGGCCGCGGTGGCCTTCCCCGCAGGGAAGCTCCGTGAGAGCGGCAAACTGCCCGCCCGCTGGGCGATGATGCTGGGCGCGGTCGGCACCCTGCTCGGCTATCTGTCCCTCGCGTTCGCACCGCACGTCATCGTCGCGTACGTCGGATTCGGCATGTTCAGCGGTATGGGCGCCGGCATGGTCTACGCGACCTGCGTGAACATGGTCGGCAAGTGGTATCCGGAGCGCAAGGGCGGCAAGACCGGCTTCGTCAACGGCGGTTTCGCCTACGGTTCGGTGCCGTTCGTGTTCATCTTCACCGGGTTCATGGACCTGACGAACTTCCGCTGGGTACTCGTCTGCGTCGGCGTGTTTCTCGCGTCGGTCGTCGCCGTGGCCGGTCACTTCTTCCAGGACCCGCCGAAGAACTGGTGGCCTGCCGAGGTCGACCCGCTGCGGAAGCCGGACGACCCGCGCGCGCGGCGCGCGCTGGAGAAGAACCCGCCGGCCGTGAAGCAGTACACGCCGAGTGAGGCCTGGCGGACGGGCCGCGTCGCGCTGATGTGGTTCTGCCTGCTGTGTACGTCGGGTGTGAACATCTTCGGCATCGCGTTCCAGGTGCCGTTCGGGAACGAGGCCGGTTTCGCGGGCGGGATCGTGGCCACGGCCATGTCCCTGAAGGCGATCGTCAACGGCACCGGACGCGGTGTCATCGGCTGGCTCTCCGACCGCTACGGCCGCAAGCAGTGCCTGATCTTCGTCTGCATCGTGCTGGGCCTGTCCCAGTACGGCATCCTCTGGTCCGGCAACATCGGCAACCTGCCGCTCTTCCTGGTGTTCTCCAGCATCTCCGGCTTCGGTGGCGGTGCCATCTTCCCGATGTTCGCGGCGATGACCGCGGACTACTTCGGCGAGAACAACAACGCCTCCAACTACGGTCTCGTCTACAGCTCCAAGCTGGTGTCCGGTCTGCTCGGCTCCGGCATGGGCGCCGTGGTCGTGGGCGCCTGGGACTACGCGGGCGCGTTCGTGCTCGCCGGCACCATCTCGCTGTTCGCCGGGTTCGTGGCGATCTTCCTGCATCCGCCGGGGCGGCCCCGCAACCGGCACATCGCGCCCAACCCCCGTCCGCTCGGTGACGAAGTGGCCTGACGCCTCCGCGTACGGCAGCAGGCGGCCGCCCCGTGGTCTCGCACCACGGAACGGCCGCCTGCTGCCGTCGGTTCGCCGGCCTCCGTCAGCACTTCTCCCGCAGCGAGTGCAGGTGTTCGCTGGAGCGGCGGGCGAAGGTGAGGGACTCGGCGGGGTTGTCGTGTTCGGCCTGCCAGTGGTGGGCGAGGCGGTGGCCCTTCAGGCGGGTGACGGCCGAGATGAACTTCTGGTAGTCGATGTCACCGTCGCCGACGTCGACCATGCGGTAGCCGAACGGGTTCGACGGGTCGCTCTCGCCGTCCTTGACGTGGAAGAGCGGGTAGCGGCTGGGGCGCCTCAGGACGTAGTCCAGGGGCTCGAACGGCGCGGATGTGCCGTCGGGCCGCTTGGAGAAGCGGAACTGGGCCACGTACGCCCAGAAGATGTCCATCTCCAGGAAGACGAGGTCGGGGTCGGTCTCGCGGAGCAGCACGTCGTAGAGGCGGACCTTGGGGTTGTCGGTGGCGAAGGAGAACTCCTCGGAGTGGTTGTGCTGGTAGAACTTCATGCCGCGCGCCCTGGCCGCGGCGCCGTAGGTGTTGAACTCGTGGGCGGCGCGCTTCATCGCGTCCACGGTCATGCCGTAGCGGAAGGGGCCGGCGGCGGTGCCGATGTGCTTCAGGCCGAGGGCCTGGGCGTCGTCGAGGACCTTGGTGAGGTTCTGGGCGAAGGTGTACGCGTTCGGGTCGCTCGCGTAGTAGCCGACGTGGCTGCCGATCGGGGTGAGGCCGTGGTCGCGGGCCAGTCGCTTCAGCTGGGCGAGCGTGATGGGGCCCGCCGAGCCCTGGGTGTAGCCGGCGAACTCGACCTCGTCGTAGCCGTACTTCTCCAACTCGGCGAAGACCGGGGCGAAGCCGAGGGTGGAGACCTTGTCGCGGAGGCTGTAGAGCTGGATGCCGAGGCGGCCGGGCGGGAGAACGGGACGGCCCCGGCCCTGGCCCGCGGCGGCGGCCTCGGTGCCTGCGGCGGCCTGGGCGGGGGCCGCCGCGCCCAGCAGGGCGGCGACGGTGGCGCCCGCGGCCACGCCGAGCATGCCTCGTCTGCTGAGGCGGTGGGCGAGTTCGGGATCCGTCTTGTCGGTGCGGCTCATTTCTGGAACTCCTCTGGGTGGGCGGGCGTTGTCAGTGGTGAGTGCTTCACTTGTGACCAGTCAGGACTTGTGGGTACTTGTCGCCGGTCGGGAGAGACCGGCCAGGCGCAGCAGGAGTGCTTTCACATCGGTGGCCGCCACGCGGTCGCCGACGGCTCGGGGGGTGGAGCAGATGATGAGCGGACCGTCGTCGTCGCTCGTGGGAAGGCGGCCGTGGCTGCCGCGAATAGGCGAGGGATCCAGCGGCACGACCGCCATGCGGTAGCGCAGGCCGAGTTTCTTGCGGGCCAGTGCCGTGGCCGCCTTGAGCTTCACATACGGGTCGAGCGGGTCCATGAACAGCTCGACCGGGTCGTAGCCGGGTTTGCGGTGGATCTCGACCAGTCGCGCGAAGTCGGGCGCGCGGTCGTCGTCGAGCCAGTAGTAGTACGTGAACCAGGCGTCCGGCTCCGCGACGGCGACGAACTCGCCGGAGCGCGGATGGTCGAGGTGATGGGCCTTCTTGCCCTCGTCGTCCAGCAGTCGGTCGATGCCGGGCAGGTCCGCGAGGGCTTTCCTGGTGGCTTCCAGGTCCTCGGGGCGGCGCACATAGACATGGGCGATCTGGTGGTCGGCGACCGCGAAGGCCCGTGAGGCCATCGGGTCGAGGTACTCCATGCCGTCCTGTGTGTGCACGTCGAGGAGACCGGCGCGGCGCAGGGCGCGGTTGATGTCGACGGGACGGTCGGCGCGGGTGATGCCGTACTCGGAGAGCGCGACGACGGTACGGCCTTCCGCGCGGGCGTCGTCGAGCAGGGGCGCCACGGCCCTGTCGAGGTCGGCGGCCGCCTTCAGGGAGCGTGGGTCGTCGGGGCCGTATCGCTGCAGGTCGTAGTCGAGGTGGGGGAGGTAGCAGAGGGCCAGGTCGGGGTGGCGGGTGCGGATGATGTGGCGGGTCGCGTCGATGATCCAGCGGCTGGAGACCAGGTCTGCGCCCGGTCCCCAGAAGTGGAACAGGGGGAACGTGCCGAGTTTCGCGGTGAGTTCGTCGTGCAGGGCCGGGGGCCGGGTGTAGCAGTCGGGTTCCTTGCGGCCGTCGGAGTAGTAGATCGGACGGGGGGTGACGGTGATGTCGGTGTCGGCGCCCATGGCGTACCACCAGCAGATGTTGGCGACCGTGTAGCCGGGGTGGACGCGGCGGGCGGCGTCCCACAGTTTGTCCCCAGCGACGAGACCGTTGTGCTGGCGCCACAGCAGGACGTCTCCGAGTTCACGGAAGTACCAGCCGTTGCCGACGATGCCGTGCTCGGCGGGGAGCGCGCCGGTCAGGAAGGTGGACTGGGCGGCGCAGGTGACGGCGGGCAGAACGGTGCCGAGCGGGGCCCGGGAGCCGGACCGGCCGAGGCTCTTGAGGTGGGGCATGTGGTCGAGGAGACGGGGGGTGAGGCCGACGACGTCCAGGACGAGGAGGGGGGTGGGCCCGGCTTCGGGTTGCGGCGTCACGGCAACTCCCTTGGGGTTCATGGCAGCTCCTTGAGGCCGAGGTCCGTCAACAGGTCGCGGGCGAGGGCGAGTTCGGCGGCGATGCCGTCGGCGAGCTGAGCGCGTGTGCTGGGGCGCAGCTCGGGCGGGAGGGCCTGCCAGGTGTAGGTCTCGACCTCCAGATGGCGGGTGAGGGGGTGAGGGCCGCCGACCAGGTGGGTGAGGGCGGCCTTGAGTACCGGGAGCGTGGAGGTGAGGGGTGCGGTGGGGGCCGCGTGGAGCGGGACGTGGAAGTGGGCGCGCCAGGGCGAGGCGTCGGGCAGGGTGTCGCCCTTGAGTGCCTCGCCGAGGTCGTCGGTGCCGCGCAGGCCGGCGGCGGTGGAGGTGCGGGTCTGGTGCAGGAAGCGGGGCTCGTCGAAGGCGGCCAGGGCTTCGCGGACCTCGGGGAGGTGCGGGTGTTCGGCGTGCAGGGCGGCCGAGAGCTGGGATTTGACGAGGGGGACGTGGGCTCGGGTGAGCGCGTCCAGGGCGGTGTGCGGGTCTTCGAAGGAGGTGGCGAGGTGGCAGGTGTCGACACAGATGCCGATGCGGTCGTGGCCGATGTCGGTCAGGGGGCCGATGGCGTCGGCGGTGGTCTCGACGGTGCAGCCGGGTTCGGGTTCCAGGCCCACGCGAATGGAGCGGCCGGTCAGCTCGGCCAGGGCGTCGAGGCGTTCGGCGAGGGTGCGCAGGGCCGCGCGTGCCTTGTCGGCGCGGGTGTCGTCGTAGGCGGTGCGCCAGGCCAGGGGCAGGGTGGAGATGGTGCCCTCGGGGACATCGTCGGGGAGCAGCCGGGCGAGGACGCGGGCGAGGGAGGTGGTGTGGTCGAGGCGTTCGGGGTCGGCCCAGTCCGGTCGGTAGACGCGGTACTTGACCTCTTCGGCGCCGAAGCCCTGGTAAGGGAAGCCGTTCAGGGTGACGACCTCGAGGCCGCGCCGGTCGAGTTCGGTGCGCAGGCCGCGCAGGGCGGACGGGTCGGTCACCAGGGCCGCGGCGGCGTCCTTGGCCAGCCACAGGCCGATGCCGAGGCGGTCGCGGCCGAGGCGGCGGCGTACGGGCTCGCAGTGGTCCCGCAGTTGGGCGAGGACCCCGTCGAGTGTCTCGGCCGGGTGCACGTTGGTGCAGTAGGCGAGGTGGACGGTGGAGCCGTCGGGGTGGCGGAAACGCATGGGTCACTCACCGCCGCGCAGGATGCTGTTGCCCTCGTGCGTGGCGTCCGTCGCGGTGACGTCGAGGACGAGGCGACCGCTGAGGCCGTAGAAGGCGAGGGGGTTGCGCCACAGCACCAGGTCGACGTCGTCCTCGTCGAACCCGGCGGCGAGCAGGGCGTCGCCGACCCTGCGGGTCTTGAGAGGGTCGCTTCTGCCCCAGTCGGCGGCGGAGTTGACCAGCACCTTCTCCGGGCCGAACTCCTTGAGGACGGCGACCATGCGCTCCTCGTCCATCTTGGTGTCCGGGTAGACGGAGAAGCCGAGCCAGGCGCCGCTGTCCCTGGCCGCCTTGACGGTGGTCTCGTTGAGGTGGTCGAGCAGCACCCGCTCGACGGGCAGGGCGGAAGCCCGTACGGCGTCGAGGGTGCGGCGCAGGCCCGTGAGCTTGTCGCGGTGCGGGGTGTGCACGAGGGCGGGCAGGCCGTGGTCGGCGGCCAGGTGCAGCTGGTGTTCGAGCGCGTGGTCCTCGGCCGGCGTCATGGAGTCGTAGCCGATCTCTCCGACGGCCACGACCCGGTCCTTGAGCAGGTAGCGGGGCAGGTGGTCCAGGACGGGCGTGCACCGCGGGTCGTTCGCCTCCTTGGGGTTGAGGGCGAGGGCGCAGTGGTGGGAGATGCCGTACTGGGCGGCGCGGAAGGGCTCCCAGCCCAGCAGGGAGTCGAAGTAGTCGACGAAGGAGGCGGGGGAAGTACGGGGCTGGCCCAGCCAGAAGGCAGGCTCGACGACCGCGCGGACGCCCGCCTCGTGCATCGCCTCGTAGTCGTCGGTGGTGCGTGACGTCATGTGGATGTGGGGGTCGAAGATGCGCATCAGGACTCCTTGCCGTCGATGCCGATCTCGTCGGCCGGTGGGGACGCGGTCAGGGCCAGGACGCGGTACAGGTCCTCGGGTACGGGACGGCCCGCGGCGGTGCGTTCCTCGGCGAAGTCGCGGAGCATGCGGGCGAGTTCGGAGTCGTCGTGGGCGCGGCGGGCCAGGTCGGTGATCTTGTCGACGCGCACTCCGGTGAACAGGCACTTGAGCACGGCGTGCCGCCACTGGTGCGGGGCCAGATGGCGGGCGGCGTACGGGCCGAGGGCAGCGGCGACCAGGCGGGTGTCGTTGGTGCGCAGGGCGTCTTCGACGAGGTGCAGCGCGTCGGCGCCGGGCACGAGGTGGGGCAGCGCGTACAGGACCGCCCGGCGTTCGTCGGCGGTGCCCTGGCGGTACACCCGGGTGAGCGCGTCGGGATCGGCGCGGGCCGCGTTCAGGATCAGGACGCGGACGGCGTCGGCGTGCTCGGCACCGCAGCGTCGGCCCGCCTCGGCGAGGCGCAGCTCCCAGACGGAGATGGGCCCGTGGGTGCCCGGATGGCCGGTGGCCTCGTCCAGCGCCCGCCCCAGCCAGGCGCGGGCGGCGCCCGTGAGGTGGGTGTTCAGGTGACCGCGCAGGTCGGCGAGGGCAGCGAGGGCCGGGTGGACGGGGCGGGCCGTCGGGTCGGCCGGGGTGCGGTTGTGGATCACGAGGTGCTCCCGGGAGGGGCCGTGCGGCCGGTCGTGCGGTGCGGGAGGGATCGATGCAGGAAGGAGAGGGACCGTTCGGCGAAGTGGGGGCCGGCGTGGGAGTGGCGGGGCAGTTCGACGACGGTCAGGGCGCGGTAGTCGACGGCGGCCAGGGCTTCGAGGACGGGTGGGAAATCGATCTCACCGTCGCCGAGGGGAAGGTGCTCGTGGACGCCGCGGCGCATGTCCTCGATCTGGACGTGGCGGAGCCAGGGGCCGGCGGCGCGGACGCAGTCGGCGGGAGGGAGGGGCTCAAGACACTGGCAGTGGCCGATGTCGAGGGTGAGGCCGAGGGCGGCGGGGCTGTCGAGCGCCTCGCGGAGGCGGTGGAAGTCGGCGAGGGTGGCGAGGAAGTGACCGGGTTCGGGTTCGATCGCGAGGGGGATGCCGGCGGCGGTGGCGGCGTCGAGGGCGGGGGCCAGGGCGTCGGGGAGGCGCTTCCAGGCGGTGTCCTCGTCCGTGCCGGGCGGGGTGACTCCGCTGAAGCAGTGCACGGCGTGGGCACCGAGGTCGGCGGCGACCCGCACCGCCCGGATCAGCAGGTCGGCCCGGCGGGCACGGTCGTCCGGGTCGGGGTCCAGCAGCGTGGGGCCGTGTTTGCGGCGTGGGTCGAGGACATAGCGGGCGCCGGTCTCCACGGTGACGGTCAGGCCGAGGTCGTCCAGCCGTCGGGCGAGGCGCCGGGTGCGGGCGGCGAGGTCCGGGGCGAGCGGGTCGAGGTGCATGTGGTCGAGCGTCAGACCGACGCCGTCGTAACCGAGGTCGGCGAGGAGGGCGAGGGCGTCGTCGAGGCGGAGATCGGTGAGGCCGTTGGTGCCGTAGCCGAAGGAGAGCGTCGGAGGGTGCGGCTGTGAATTCATGCCGGGCTCGCCCCCCAAGGCCCCGTCTCTGCCGGTCTCACTTCTGCCGGTCCGGTTGCAGATGGCCTCGTTTCTGCCGGCCACATTGCAGACGGCCTCGTTTCTGCCCGCCCCGTTTCCGAAGGCTCCGTTTCCGAGGACCCCGCTCGCGAAGGTCCCGTCTCTGGCTCGCCCGCGCCCACGGCACGGCGCCGCAACCGCTCCGCGAACCCCGCCAACGCCGCGTACTGCTCCCCCAGTGCCGCCGGACCCTCCCCCACCGGGTCCTTGAAGTAGAAGCCCAGCTCGGTCAGGGGTCCCGTGAGGCCCGCTTCATGGGCTCGGGCCAGGAGGCGGGCGAGGTCCAGGACCAGTGGGGCGGCGAGGGCGGAGTCGCAGCCCTGCCATGTGGTCTGGAGGACCATCCGGGTGCCGAGAAAGCCGTCGAAGGCGATGTGGTCCCAGGCGGTCTTCCAGTCGCCGAGGGAGGGGACCTCGTCGATATGGGTCCGGCCCTCGGGGGTGGCGCCCAGGCTGTCGGTCAGGACACGTTCCTTGCCGGCGTTCTTGGCAGCGGCGGCGGCCGGGTCGGCGAGGGCGGCGCCGTCGCCACCACCGAGGAGGTTCGTGCCTGACCAGGCCCGGACGGCCAGGGCCCGCTGGGCGAACATCGGGCCGAGGACGGACCGGAGCAGGGTCTGGCCGGTCTTGCCGTCGCGGCCCGCGTACGGGAGGCCGGACGAGACGGTGAGCGGGGTGAGTGCCGGGTGGTGCAGGCCGGTCGAGGGGGTGAAGTTGACGTAGGGGCAGCCTGCGCGGAGGGCGGCCGCCGCGTAGAGGGAGCTGGGTGGCAGCCCGGCTCCCGTCAGCGCCGCTCCCCTCGACCCGTCTCCGGGCAACGCGGCCCCCGCCGGCACGGCTCTGCCCGGCTCGATTCCCGCCGGTGCGGCCCTTCCCGACCCGGCTCCCGCCGGCACAGCCCTACCCGGCTTGGCTCCCGGCAACACAGCCTCGCCCGGCCCGGCTCCCGCCGGTGCGGGTTCGGTGGAGGCGACGTTCACCACCACGGCGCGGGTCAGGTTCTCGCGTCGTACGAAGTCTTGGATGTCGGCGGCGAAGGAGGCGATCAGTTCGTCGGGGGTTCTGGTGTCTCCCGGGAGGGGGCCGCCGGGCCTGATCTCCCGGTCCGCGGCGGTCAGTTCGGCGGCGACGGCAGCGGGGAGGCCGTGCGGGAGGACGTCGGCGGCGGCCAGGGCCTCGGCGCGTTTGGGCAGGGGGCAGTCGTCCGTGTCGTGGCCGCCGAAGACGAGGGAGGAGAGCGGGGGCAGCCCGGAGTCGGCGAAGAGAGGGGTCTCGGTGACCATGCCCGTCGGGGTGTGCAGGCCGGCCGTGACGGCCGCGCAGCCCGCGACGACAGTGGTGGCGACGGAGCCGCGCGCCCCGATCAGCCATACGCCCACCCGGGGCTCGTTTCCCTCGGACCCCGTGGATCGGGACTCGGACACGGACATGGGTGACCTCCTCGTCGTACGTACGCGAACCCGGTGTCTCGGCCGAAGCAGCGGCGGAGACGGGGCGCGGGAAGGGGAGACGGCGGGCGGGGGTCCGGCGTCCCCCGCCCGCCGCCGTTCAGTCGCCCGGAGTCAGGGCCGCCGCGGCCGATGCGGCGGCGGCCCGTACGGGCAGTTCTTTGATCCGGATGTCACGGAAGGACACCTGGTCGTCGGTCCCGTGGTTCTGGATGCCGAAGTGCCCGTCGCGCAGGCTCCGTACCGGATCGGTGTTGGTGTAATCGTTGATCTTCACGCCGTTGAGCCGGACGCGGAGGCGCTCGCCCTCCACGCGGATCTCGTACGTGTTCCACTCCCCCGGCGGGTTCAGGGCGCGGTCGCGCTTCCTGAGGTCGGCGGACCGGAAGCCGTAGACGGACCCGGTGGTCCTCTCGGGTACGTCCGTGGCGTCGATCTGGACCTCGTAGCCGTTGTTCACGGCCGACCAGGGGTCGTCCGACGGCGGGAAGCCCACGAACACCCCGGAGTTGTCGTCGCCGGCCGACCGCCAGTCGAGTTTCAGGGAGTACGACCCGAAGCTCCGACCCGCGTACCAGAGCATCCCCATGCCGCCGGCGGACGTGATCGTCCCGTCGTCGGCGAGCGTGAACGAACCGGGCCCCGCCTGCCGCCAGCCGTCGAGAGAGGTGCCGTCGAACAGCGATCGGTAGCCGTTCTCCGGCCGGCAGTCGGCCTGGGCCGCGCCGATCGCCCACCGGATGCCGCCCCACAGGTGCTGCCGGAAGGCGGGTTCGGCGAAGGACTCCTTGGTGTGGCCACCGCCGGTGTAGAAGGCGCGGCCGCCCCGGTAGTCCTGGCACCAGGCGATCGGATGGTCGCCGTTCATGGTGCCGCCGCTGTACGACGACTCGTCGAGCGAGGCGAGGACATGGGCCCGGTCACGGGGGTTGGAGCGGTAGTTGTACCACTCGTCCGTGCGGTTCCAGGTCGCGCCCAGCCC
Source organism: Streptomyces sp. NBC_01314 (assembly GCF_041435215.1). Classification (NCBI taxonomy): domain Bacteria; kingdom Bacillati; phylum Actinomycetota; class Actinomycetes; order Kitasatosporales; family Streptomycetaceae; genus Streptomyces; species Streptomyces sp. NBC_01314. The sequence continues at coordinate 2,339,812 of NZ_CP108394.1, forward strand.
GGCGGTGGCCGGGTGGGCGTGGTCCTCGACGTCGACCGTCGCGGGCTGGATCGCGGGGTGTCCCTGGAAGTACGCGCCCGCGAGTCCGCCGTAGAAGGCCCAGTCGTACTCGGTGTCGGCGGCCGCGTGGACACCCACATAGGCGCCCCCGCGTTTGATGTACCGCTCGAACGCGCCCTGTTGGGCCGGGTTCAGGACGTCACCCGTCGTCGAGAGGAACACCACGGCGTCGTAGCGCCCGAGGTTGCGGGCGGTGAAGGCGTCGGCGTCCTCCGTGGCGTCGACCGCGAAGCCGTGGGCCGCGCCCAGTTCCCGTACGGCCGTGATGCCCTCGGGAATCGAGTCGTGCCGGAAACCGGCGGTCTTGGAGAACACCAGCACCCGGCGTTCGTCCCCGTGGCCCCCGGAGCGGCCCGCCTCATCGGACACGGCCGGTCCCGACACGCATCCGATCAGCAGGGCGGCGCCGCCCAGCGCGGCCCACAAGCGTCCGTTCGTCGGCATGGCGCCCCCTCACCGCTTCGTGAAGGTGAAGTCGTCCACGTCGAACAGGCCGCCGGAGCCGCTGCCCTTGAACACCAGGTAGAGCGTGGTGCTGCCGCGCGGGGCCTTGGACAGGTCGGCGGTGACGTCCTGGAAGGTGTCCCAGCCGCCGGTCACCGGCACGGTCGCGCTGCCGAGGACGCGGCCGGTCGGAGAGCCCGCGCGGACCTCCAGCCTGCCGCCGGCGCCCCCGGAGGAGACGCGCGCGGTGATCTTCGTGGCGTTGGACAGGACGTACGGCTCGAAGGAGATCCAGTCGCCGTTGGAGATGTCGCCGACCGTCTTGCCGCCGTGTGCCGTGTCCTTGGACTGCACCGCGATGCCGGACGAGTCGCCGTAGTGCTCGGCCTGGCGGTGGGTGGGCTGGACGACGTTCTGGTCGTGGGTGGTCAACGGGGCCTGGCCGCCGCCTCCGCCGTCGGTGTACTCGGCGTCGAACACCCCGAAGATGTTGGCGTTCTCGTCGTGGCCGCCGTCGGCGCTGGTCTGGATGGTGCCGGTGCAGCCGTTGGCGGAGGTCACCGGATGGCCGTGGCTGTCGTGGCCGAGGACGAAGGTGACCTTGACCTTGGAGCAGTCGATCGGGCGGCCGTCCTCCGGGTCGCTCACCCTCACCTTGAACGGTACGGCGTCACCGAAGGCGAACAGCTGCCCGTCCGCCGGGAGTTGCAGCTCCACCGCGGGCGCGGTGTTGCCGACCACGATCTGCACGCTCGCGCTGCCGGTGCGGCCCGAGGTGTCCTTGGCGGTCACCGTCGCCGTGTAGGTGCCGTTCTTCTTGTAGGTGTGCCTCGGGTTCGCGGCCGTGGAGGTGCCACCGTCGCCGAAGTCCCAGCTGTACGTGAGGGCGTCGCCGTCCTGATCACTGGTGCCCTCGGAGGAGAAGCGGACCTTCAGCTTCGGCCGGCCCGAGGTGCGGTCGGCCGCGGCGGCGGCGACCGGGGAGTGGCCGTCGGTGGCGTTCTCGATGCGGTAGAGGGCGGAGTGCTCGTCGCCGCCGAACCAGGAGATGCCGTAGTCGAGGACGTACAGCGCACCGTCCGGACCGAAGGCCATGTCCATGATCTGGGTGCCGGTCCACGGCACGCTGTTGATGGACTGCACGGTGCCGTCGGCGTCGCTCGTGATCCGCTTGATCCAGCGGCGGCCGAACTCACCGGCGAAGAAGTCGCCGTCGTAGGCCTCGGGGAACTTCACCGGGGAGTCGAGCGAGGCGTCGTAGTCGTAGACCGGGCCGCCCATCGGGGACTCGGAGCCGTCGCCGAACTCCGGGACGGAGGCCCCGTTGTAGGGAATCCAGGCGGGTTCGGCGGGCGGCAGATCGGTGAGGCCGGTGTTGTTCGGCGAGGTGTTCTTCGGGGCCGCGCAGTCGAAGGCCGCGCCCGAGGTGCCGGTGGCGAAGTCGTAGTCGACGTAGGCGTCGTTCTTGCCGGTGCAGTACGGCCAGCCGAAGTTGCCCGGCTTGGTCACGCGGGCGAACTCGACCTGTCCGGCGGGGCCGCGCGAGGCGTTGGCGGCGCCCGCGTCGGGGCCGTACTCGCCGACGTAGAGGATGCCGGTCTTCTTGTCGACGCTGAAGCGGAACGGGTTGCGGAAGCCCATGGCGTAGATCTCGGGGCGGGTCCTGTCCGTGCCGGGCGCGAAGAGGTTGCCGTCGGGGACGGCGTACGAGCCGTCGGCGTTGACCTTGATGCGCAGGATCTTGCCGCGCAGGTCGTTGGTGTTGCCGGAGGTGCGCTGGGCGTCGAAGGCCGGGTTGCGGTTGGCGCGCTCGTCGATGGGGGTGAAGCCGTCCGACTGGAACGGGTTGCTGTCGTCGCCCGTCGACAGGTACAGGTTGCCCGCCGCGTCGAAGTCGATGTCACCGCCGACGTGGCAGCAGATGCCCCGGGAGGCGGGGACGTCGAGGACCTTCGTCTCGCTGGCCTTGTCGAGGGTGCCGTCGGTCTTCAGGACGAAGCGGGAGAGCCGGTTGACGCCGTCGAAGGGCGCGAAGTCGGCCGCCGTTCCGGTCTCCGGGGCGTCTCCGGCCGGGGTGTTCAGCGGGGGCGCGTAGTACAGGTAGATGAACCGGTTGTCGGCGAAGGCCGGGTCGACGCCGATGCCCTGCAGGCCCTCCTCGTCGTGGGCGTACACGTCGAGTTTGCCGGCGAGACTGGTGTTGCCGGCCGCGTCGGTCAGCCGCAGTTCGCCGTCGCGCGAGGTGTGCAGGACCGAGCGGTCCGGGAGGACGGCGAGCGACATGGGCTCGCCGACCTCCGGTTCACCCTTCGCGAGGGTGACCTGCTGGAAGTCCTCGGCAGCGGCGGCAGCGGTCTTCGGGGCGGCGTCGGCCGCGCCCGCGGCGGGCGCGGTGAGCGAGAGCGAGGCGCCCGCGAGCAGCAGACCGCTCAGCAGTGCGATCGGCCCGCGCACTCTTCGGCGGCTGAAGGGGCTGGTGGGGTGTCTGTTGTCGTCGTACGGGTGCACGAAATGCCTCCAGAGAGGGGCTGGTCGTACGGAGGTGTACGGGTGTGTGCGGTACGCCGGGGTGCGCCGTCACCCCGGAGACATGACCGGGCCGTGGGGGCCCGGTCGACAGGTGGCCCGGGGTCGCGCCGGGCCTAGTCGTTGCCGCCGAACGCCGCGTCGAATGCGGCGGACGGCGGTTCGAAGTCGAACGCCTTGAGATGGGTCAGGGCCTCGGGGGCGCCCTGGAGCCGGTCCATGCCGGCGTCCTCCCACTCGACGGAGACCGGGCCCCGGTAGTCGATCGAGCGGAGCATCCGGAAGACGTCCTCCCAGGGGACGTCGCCGTGGCCGGCCGACACGAAGTCCCAGCCGCGCCGGGGGTCGCCCCAGGGCAGGTGCGAGCCGAGGCGGCCGTTGCGGCCGTCGAGGCGCTTGCGGGCCTCCTTGCAGTCGACGTGGTAGATCCGGTCGCGGAAGTCCCACAGGAAGCCGACCGGGTCGAGGTCCTGCCACACGAAGTGCGAGGGGTCGAAGTTCAGGCCGAACGCCGGACGCCGGTCGACCGCTTCCAGAGCGCGCTGGGTCGTCCAGTAGTCGTACGCGATCTCGCTCGGGTGGACCTCGTGCGCGAACCGCACGCCCTGCGCGTCGAAGACGTCGAGGATGGGGTTCCAGCGCATCGCGAAGTCGTCGTAGCCGCGTTCGATCATCGACTCGGGGGCGGGCGGGAACATGGCGACCAGGTGCCAGATGGCGGAGCCGGTGAAGCCGATGACGGTGTCGACGCCGAAGGCGGACGCGGCCCGTGCCGTGTCGGCCATCTCGGCGGCGGCCCGCTGCCGTACGCCCTCGGGCTCGCCGTCGCCCCAGATGCGGGCGGGCAGGATGGCGCGGTGGCGCTCGTCGATGATGGCGTCGCAGACGGCCTGGCCCACGAGGTGGTTGGAGACGGCCCAGCACTTCAGGCCGTACTTCTCCAGGAGTTGGTGACGGGATGCGAGATACGACGGGTCGGCGAGCGCCTTGTCGACCTCGAAATGGTCGCCCCAGCAGGCGAGTTCGAGACCGTCGTAGCCGAAGTCGCGGGCGAGGCGGCAGACCTCTTCGAGGGGCAGGTCGGCCCACTGGCCGGTGAAAAGCGTGAAGTCGCGCGGCATGTCCGGGCCTCCTCAGACCGCTGTGGGGGTGTGGGTCGGGGTGTAGACGGAGTTCTTCTCGGCGCTCTCCTCGACCGCCGCGAGCACCCGCTGCACCTGGAGTCCGTCCGCGAAGGACGGCTCGGGCTGTCGGCCCGCCGCGATGGCGTGGACCAGGTCGCGGGCCTGGTGGACGAAGGTGTGCTCGTAGCCGAGGCCGTGGCCCGGCGGCCACCAGGCGTCCAGGTAGGGGTGGTCGGGCTCGGTGACGAGGATGCGGCGGAAGCCGGCGTGGGTGCCGGGTTCGGTGTGGTCGTGGAAGGCGAGTTCGTTGAGCCGTTCCAGGTCGAAGGCCAACGAGCCGCGCTCGCCGTTGAGTTCGATGCGCAGGGCGTTCTTGCGGCCGGTGGCGAAGCGGGTCGCCTCGAAGGAGGCGACGGCGCCGGAGGCGAGGCGGCCGGTGAACAGGGCCGTGTCGTCGACGGTGACCGCGCCTCGCCCGGCCGTGCCGCCGGAGGACGCCAGACCGGCGGACACGCCTGCGGGCAGGGGCCGTTCGCGTACGAAGGTCTCCATCAGCGCGGACACACCGATCACCGGCTCGCCTGCCACGTACTGCGCGAGGTCGACGATGTGGGCGCCCAGGTCGCCGAGCGCGCCTGAGCCGGCCGACTCCTTGCGCAGCCGCCAGGTGAGGGGGAACTCCGGGTCCACGAGCCAGTCCTGAAGGTACGTCACCCGCAGGTGTCGCAGTGCGCCCAGTCGGCCCTCGGCGACCATGCGGCGGGCGAGCGCGGTGGCGGGCACGCGACGGTAGTTGAAGCCGACCATCGCCAACCTGCCGCGTGCGTACGCCTCTTCGGCGGCCGTCGTCATGGCCTCCGCCTCCGCGACCGTGTTGGCGAGGGGCTTCTCGCAGAGCACGTGCTTGCCGGCGGCCAGGGCGGCGAGGGCGATCTCGGCGTGGCTGTCGCCGGGGGTGCAGATGTCGACCAGGTCGATGTCGTCCCGGGCGATCAGGTCCCGCCAGTCGGTCTCCGTCGTCGCCCACCCGTGCCGGTCCGCCATGGCCCGCACCGCGTCGCCGTCCCGCCCGCACACGGCGGCGAGCACGGGGTCGAGCGGCAGCTCGAAGGCCCGCCCCGCCGTACGCCACCCCTGGGAGTGAGCGGCCCCCATGAAGGCGTAGCCGACCATGCCGACGCGCAGCGGTGGCTTGCCGGGCCGACCGGCGAGCCCGGCGGACCGGGTCCCGGCACGGGGGCCGGCCCCAGGCACGGCCGGTCCCGACGCGACCCCGGCCATGCCGGCCCCGGCTCCAGCCCCGGCTCCGACCCCCGCGTCTGGCTCCGGCGCTCCTGACTTCTCCGCCTCGGCCTGGTCGGGCTGCTGCGGCTGTCCCATGCGTGTGTCCTCCTCGTGGTCGCGGCGCGGTGGGGGGGTGGGACCTGACTCCGACTCCGTCGGCTTCGCATTCCGGTTGTCGGGCCTCGGTGCCGGGTCCTCGGTTGTCGGGCTCTGGGTGTTGGGCCTGCGTGCCGGGTCCTCGGTTTCCGGCCCTCGGTGCCGGGCCCTCGGTTGTCGGCCTTTGATGCCGGGCCTCGGTTATCGGTGCCCGTCCGGGTTCCCGGTCCCCTCGGTCCCCGACCCCCGACCCCCGACCCCCGACCCCCGGTCCTCGGTCCTCAACGCCCCAGCGCTCGTTCGCGGTCAGGCCCGTCCGCTGGGGCTCGTCACTTGAAGCCGGTGGGCATGTACTGGTCGACGTTGTCCTTGTCGACGACGGCCGAGTAGAGCGTCAGCGAGCTCGGGATCTCGAACTCGGCGAGGCCGCCCACCCCCTTGCCCTGACCGAGCGCACGGGCGAGGTCGATCGCGGAGGCGGCCATGGTCGGCGGGTAGAGGACGGTGGCCTTCAGTACCCCGTCGTCCTTCTTGATGGCCTGGAACGCGGACAGCGCGCCCGCGCCGCCGACCATCAGGAAGTCGTCGCGCCCGGCCTGCTCGATGGCGCGCAGGGCACCTACACCCTGGTCGTCGTCGTGGTTCCACAGCGCGTCGAAGTTCGACTGCGCCTGGAGGAGTTGGGCCATCTTGGCCTGGCCCGACTCGACCGTGAACTCGGCGGCCTGCCGGGCCACCTTCTTGATGTTCGGGTAGTTCTTCAGCGCGTCGTCGAAGCCCTTGGTGCGCTGCTTGGTCAGCTCCAGGTTGTCCAGCCCGGCCAGCTCGATGACCCGGGCGTCGCCCTTGTCCTTGAGCTGCTCGCCGATGTAGTGCCCGGCGTTGAGCCCCATGCCGTAGTTGTCGCCGCCGATCCAGCAGCGGTACGCCTGCGGGGAGTTGAAGATCCGGTCGAGGTTGACGACGGGGATGCCGGCCCGCATCGCCTTGAGGCCGACCTGGGTGAGCGCCTTGCCGTCGGCGGGCAGCACGACCAGGACGTCGACCTTCTTGTTGATGAGGGTCTCGATCTGGCCGATCTGCTGGGCGGTGTCGTTGGAGCCCTCGGTGATCTCCAGCGTGACGTCCTCGTACCGCTCCGCGCGGCTCTTGGCGTTCTGGTTGATCGCGTTGAGCCAGCCGTGGTCGGCCTGCGGTCCGGCGAAGCCGATGGTGACCGCCTTGCCGGGCTTGTCGTCGGCGACCGTCTGCTCGTCGGCGGCCGGGTCGTCCTTGGATTCGTTGCTGGTGCAACCGGCGAGGAGGGCGCCGGCCGAGACGGCGGCGGTCCCGAAGAGCAGTCCTCTGCGGCTGGTGAACTGTGACATGGTGGTGAACCTTTCCCGTGTCGGCTCTTCGGTGGTTCAGGTCGTGCTGGCCGTACGTCGCTGGACCAGGACCGCGGCGACGATGATCGCGCCCTTGGCGATCTGCTGGACATCGGTCTGCAGGTTGTTGAGGGCGAAGAGGTTGGTGATCGTGGTGAAGATCAGGACGCCGATGACGGAGCCGGTGATGGTGCCCCGGCCGCCGCTGAGCAGGGTGCCGCCGATGATCACGGCGGCGATGGCGTCGAGTTCGTAGAGGTTGCCGTTGGTGTTCTGGCCCGAGCCGGACAGCACGATCAGCAGGAACGCGGCGATGCCGCAGCACAGCCCGGAGAGCAGATACAGGTAGAGCCGCTGGCGGCGGACGTCGATGCCGGCGAGCCGGGCCGCCTCCGCGTTGCCGCCGACGGCGACCGTGCGTCGGCCGAACGTCGTGCGGTTCAGCAGCAGCCAGCCGATGATCGTCACGATCGCGAAGACCATGACAAGCGGCGGGATACCGAGGACGTACGCCTCACGCTCGCCCAGGTCCAGGATGGCGTCCACGCCGACGATCTGGGTGCTGCCGTCGGTGATCTGGAGGGCGAGGCCGCGCGCCGAGGCGAGCATCGCGAGGGTGGCGATGAAGGGGACCACCCCGCCGTACGCGATGAGGAGCCCGTTCACGAGGCCGCAGCCGACGCCGACGATCACCGCCGTGAAGAGGATGCCGGCGAAGCCGTACTCCTGGGTGGCCACGGTCGTCGCCCAGACGGAGGCCAGGGCGACGATGGCGCCCACGGACAGGTCGATTCCGCCGGAGGTGATGACGAAGGTCATGCCGACGGTGACGACACCGATCACCGAGCCCTGGGTGAGGACGAGTTGGAGGTTGCGGGTGTCGAGGAACTCGTCGGGTCTGGTGACGCCGCCGATGACGATCAGCACGGCGAGTACGCCGAGGAGCGACAGGGTGCGGAGGTCGGCGCGGAACACGAGTGCACGCCAGGCGGGCGGCTCGCCGACAGGTGTCACTTTGTCTGCGCTCCGGGGCGGGGACACGGGCTGGGTCATGACGCCGGGCTCCCTTCACCGGTCAGGGGACTCCCCGCACCGGCCACCGGGCTTGCAACACTGTCCACCGGGCTTCCTTCCATCACGAGGTCGAGGACGCGGTGTTCGTCGAGTTCACGGGCGGGCGCGGAGTGCACGACCCGGCCCTCGCGCAGGACGAGCACCCGGTCGGCGAGGCCGAGCACTTCGGGTACCTCGCTGGAGACGAGCAGCACGGCGAGCCCTTCGTCGGCGAGCCGGCGGACCACGGCGTACAGCTCGGCGCGGGCGCCCACGTCGACGCCCCGCGTCGGCTCGTCGAGCAGGAGGACCCGGCAGCCGCGCAGCAGCCAGCGGGCGAGCACCGCCTTCTGCTGGTTGCCTCCGGAGAGGGTGCGGACCGGTACGTCCGGGTTGTCGGGGCGCAGGGACAGCTCGCGGGTCGCGGCCCGCGCGGCGCGGTGTTCGGCGCCCCGGTCGATCCAGCCGACGCGTGCGAAGCGGGACATCGACGACACGGAAACGTTTCTGGTGACGGACTCCAGCATCAGCAGCGCCTGCGCCTTGCGCTCCTCCGGGGCGAGCCCGAGTCCGGCCCGTACGGCGGCCCGTACGCTGCCGAGCCTCAACCGCCGCCCGTCGACGCTGACCTGACCGGCCGTCGGCCTGCGGGCGCCGTAGATCGTCTCCAGGATCTCCGACCGTCCCGAGCCGACGAGTCCGGCGAGGCCCACGATCTCGCCGGGCCGCACCTCCAGGTCGAACGCCTCGAATTCGCCTGCGCGCGCCAGCCCCCGCACCTCCAGCACGGGTGTACTCCCGGTCGGCGGCACGGGTGGCCGGTCGGGGAAGACGTACTCGACGTTCCGCCCGGTCATCAGCGCCACGACCTCGCGTGTCGGCGTGGACTTCGCGGGCAGCCCGCCGGCCACGGCCCGGCCGTCCTTCAGCACGGTCACCCGGTCACCGATCCGCCGGATCTCCTCCAGCCGGTGCGAGATGTAGACGACGGCCACCCCCGCCGCGGTCAGGTCCCCCACGATCCTGAACAGGTTGTCGACCTCGTCCGGATCCAGCGCGGCCGACGGCTCGTCCATCACGATCAGCCGTACGTCGTGGGAGAGCGCCCGCGCCATGGACACGATCTGCTGCTGGGCGGCCGACAACTCGCCGACGAGCCGCGTCGGATCGACCTCCGGATGACCAAGCCGCTTCAGCAGTGCGGCAGTTGACGTACGTGCCGCCTTTCCGCGAACGACGAATCCCGCGGCGACGGGTTCATGGCCCAGGTGGACGTTCTCGGCCACCGACAGCCCCTCGACCAGGTCGAGTTCCTGGTAGATGGTGGCGATACCGAGGCGCATGGCGGCGATCGGGGACTTCAGGGTGACGGGTTCGCCCCGCCAGGTGATCGTGCCGTCGTCGGGCTGGTGCGCGCCGGCCAGGATCTTGATCAGGGTGGACTTCCCGGCACCGTTCTGGCCGAGCAGACAGTGGACCTCTCCGGCCTGGACGTCGAGGTCGACGCCGTCCAGGGCCCGGACTCCGGGGAACGACTTGGTGATGCCGGACATGGTGAGCAGCGGTAATTCTGGTGCCATGAGTTCCCCTTGGCGGGCGTGCGGGCCGGTTTCAGGGCGAAGCCGCTTGCTGGGCGGGCGGGTTCGGGCAGGGCGAAGCAGGGCGCGCCGAAGCAGGACGCCGTGCCGGTGGTCGCTGTCGGTGGGGAAGGCCGTGCGCGTTCGCGCGGCTCTACGCGGGTGAGAACAGGTGGTCGCTGATGAGGCGGGCCGCGCCGATGACTCCGGCGGTGGGCCCCAACTCCCCCAGCACGATGGGCAGATTGCCGGTCGCGAGGGGCAGTGACTGGCGGTAGACCTGGGTGCGGATGGCGGCGAGCAGGGTGTGGCCGAGGCCGGTCACCCCGCCGCCGATCACCACCAGGCCGGGGTTGAAGAAGCTGACGAGTCCGGCGATGACCTGGCCGGTGCGGTTGCCGCCCTCGCGTATCAGGTCGAGTGCGGTGGCGTCGCCGGCGGCTGCCGCGGCGGCCACGTCGACGGCGGTCAGGGTGCCGTTGGTCTCCAGCCGGGAGGCGAGTTCCACCGAAAGTCCCTGCTGGGCGGCGTCCTTGGCGTCGCGGGCGAGCGCGGCGCCGCTGAAGTGGGCTTCCAGGCAGCCCCGGTTGCCGCAGGCGCAGGGGCGGCCGTCCGGTACGGCGAGGATGTGGCCGATGTCGCCGGCGCTGCCCGTCACACCGCGGTGGACCTCGCCGCCGACGATGATGCCGCAGCCGATGCCGGTGCCGATCTTGACGCAGAGGAAGTCGCCCACGGAGCGGGCGACGCCCGCGTGCTGCTCCCCCATGGCCATCAGGTTCACGTCGTTGTCGACCATGACGGGGCAGCCGAGTTCCTGGCTGAGCGCCTCGCGCACCGGGAACCCGTCCCAGCCCGGCATGATCGGCGGGGCGACGGGGACGCCCTCGGGGAAGCGGACCGGGCCGGGGACGCCGATGCCGGCGCCGTCGAACCCTTCCGCGAGCCCGGAGGCCTTCAGCTTGGCGGCCATGGCCAACACCTGCTCGAAGACGGCGACGGGGCCGTCCCGTACGTCCATGGGCTGGTTGATGTGGCCGAGGATCTCCAACTCCGCGTTGGTGACGGCCACATCGATCGAGGTGGCGCCGATGTCGACGCCGAGGAAGCGGAGTTGCGGTGCGAGCCGGATGTTGTGCGACCGGCGGCCACCCCGCGAGGCGGCGAGCCCGTCGGCCACGACCAGTCCCGTCTCCAGGAGCCGGTCCACCTCCACGGCCAGCTTCGACCGCGAGAGATCGACCCGATCCCCGAGCTGCGCCCGGGAGTTGGGCCCTCCGTCCCGCAACAGCCGCAACAGCCTGGCCTGATGCGCGTTCGCGGGTCGAGCCGTCATACGTCTCACAAGCCCCTCCCCGCCTCATCGGCACTGCCGTGCATGGCTTTCGAGGGGAACGTAGCAGCGGATGCCCGAGCCGGGAAGAAGTCGCGCAGCAATTGCCGCAGACTTTCTCCACTCAGAGGACAAAGCGGGGGTGAGGGTACAGCCGGGAGCACATACCCGGCACAGGGGCTGAACTCGCGGGCGACTTCACCGGGCCCGCACTCGCGGGGTGCCGCCGCGCCCGCTCGCGCCGCGCCGCCCCAGGGCTCTGTCGCCGATTTCCCGCCTGCCTCACGACACCGGGAAATCGGCGACAGGCCCCAGCGGCACGACTGCCCGCAGCTACGCACCGCCGCGCACGGACGCTCACCCGGCCCTACGTCTCGCCCCTCCTACGCCCCGCCTACTTCTCGCCTCTCCTACTTCTCGCGCTCGTGATACGTCTTCCGCGTGTGTTCCGTATGCGCCCGCATGATCTCCGTCGCGCGCTGCTCGTCACGGGCGGAGATCGCCGTAATGAGGTCCCGGTGTTCGATCCAGGACTGGTGGCCGCGCTGGCGGGCGACGGGCGTGTAGTACCAGCGGACGCGGCGGTCGACCTGGGCGGCGAGTTCGGCGAGGACCGTGTTGCCGGCCAGCTCCATGACCTTGGCGTGGAAGCGCGCGTTCATGGCGACGGCTGCATCGACGTCGTCGGCGGCGACGGCCCGCTCGCCCTCCGTGCAGAGCTGCTCCAGGGTGGTGATGCCGGCCGTGCCGGCGTTCGCCGCGGCGAGGCGGGCGGCCTCGGCCTCCAGCAGGGTGCGGACGGTGAGGAGCTGGTCCGCCTCCGCCTCCGTCGGCTCGTGGACGAAGGCGCCCTGGGCGGGCCGGAGGTCGACCCAGCCTTCGGTGTTGAGGCGTTGCAGGGCCTCGCGGACGGGCTGCCGGGACACCCCGAGGTGGCCGGCGAGTTCACTCTCGACGAGGTGCTGCCCGGGGCGCAGCGCGCGCGTGGTGATGAGTTCGAGCAGGGCCTCGTAGACACGGTCGCGCAGTGGACCGGGGCGTTCGAGCTTGGGCACCGCCCCTTGCGGAAGTCCGGTCGACAACATCGGGTCCCCTCCAGAGCACCACTGGGTGTACTGCACACGGAAAGTCAACGGCCCGTACTGGAAAGAACTGGAAAGTCCGAGTCAACAGCCAGTATGGATTGTCTTTCGTCTACAGTCTACGACCAGCGTTGGCCAGGGAACCGACGAGTATGCCTCGTCACATCGCCGTGCACATCACCGCGAATGCCCTGCTCACGGGCAGCGGACCACCTGTCCCGCGTACGACAGGTTGCCCCCGAAGCCGAACAGCAGCACGGGGTCGCCGCTGGAGATCTCTCCGCGTTCGACGAGCTTGGAGAAGGCGAGGGGGATGCTCGCGGCCGAGGTGTTGCCGGACTCGACGACGTCCCGCGCGACCACGGCGTTGACCGCGCCGATCTTCGCGGCGAGGGGCTCGATGATGCGCAGGTTGGCCTGGTGGAGGACGACCGCGGCGAGGTCGGCGGGGGTGAGTCCCGCCTTCTCGCAGGCCGCGCGGGCGATGGGCGGCAGTTTGGTGGTGGCCCAGCGGTAGACGCTCTGGCCTTCCTGCGCGAAGCGCGGAGGGGTGCCCTCGATGCGTACGGCGTTGCCCATCTCGGGCACCGATCCCCACAGCACCGGTCCGATGCCGGGTTCCTCGGCGGCCTCGACGACGGCGGCGCCCGCTCCGTCCCCGACGAGGACACAGGTCGTGCGGTCGGTCCAGTCCGTGACCTCGGACATCTTGTCGGCGCCGATGACGAGCGCCCGGGTGGCGGCGCCGGCGCGCACGGCGTGGTCGGCGGTGGCCAGGGCGTGGGTGAACCCGGCGCAGACGACGTTGATGTCCATGGCGGCCGGGTTCGGGATGGAGAGCCGGTTCGCGACCCGGGCCGCCATGTTCGGGGAGCGGTCGATCGCGGTGGAGGTGGCGACCACGACCAGGTCGATGGCCTCCGGGCCGAGGCCGGCCGAGGCGAGCGCCTTGGCGGCGGCGTGGCCGGCCAGCTCGTCGACCGGTTCGTCGGGTCCTGCGATGTGCCGGGTGCGAATGCCCACACGGCTCGTGATCCACTCGTCACTCGTGTCGACCAGGCCCGCCAGGTCCTCGTTGGTGAGTACCTTGGCGGGCTGGTAGTGGCCGACGGCGGCGATTCGCGAGCCGTTCATGGGTGGTTCCCCTCGTTGCCTGTGGTCAGCGGGATCCACCAGTCTGATCAGTGACTCACGGGTACGAGGGCGGGTGAGGCGACAGTAAAGCGGGGCCCGAGTTGTGGGCTTCTGTCAGACCCCGGGCAGGCCCCAGGGCGTCCGCACTCTCACCCGGTGAACAATTGCGTCGCCTTGCGTACGAGTTCGTACAGTCCGTAACCGAGCGGCACCCCCACCCACACCCAGGCCAAGATGATCAAGGGTCGTCGGTCAGGCGGATTCGGACTGGTGTCGCTGGACGACATCGGCTGCCTCCCTCGGGGCGGGGATGTGGAAGCGGGGGTGGACGGGCCGGACCAGTTCGTTGGCGACGAAGCCGATCACGAGCAGCCCGATCATGATGAAGAAGGACGTGCCGTAGAGGTCGGGTCCGGACTTGCCCGCCTCCTCCTGCCGGTCCGCGATCCAGTTGACGATCAGTGGTCCGAGGACGCCGGCCGTGGACCAGGCGGTCAGCAGCCGGCCGTGGATGGCGCCGACCTGGTAGGTGCCGAAGAGGTCCTTGAGATAGGCGGGGATGGTGGCGAAACCACCGCCGTAGAAGGACAGGATGACCAGGGCGCAGACGATGAACAGCGGCTTGGAGGAGTCGCCGAACAAGGCGATCAGCAGGTACATCAGCGCGCCCACGCCCAGGTAGACGCGGTAGATGTTCTTGCGTCCGATCAGGTCGGACGTCGACGACCAGACGATTCGGCCGCTCATGTTGGCCGCGGAGAGCAGCGCGACGAACCCGGCGGCCGCGGTGACGGAGACCGGGGTGGAGGAGTCGGCGAAGAAGTCCGTGATCATCGGGGCGGCCTTCTCCAGGATGCCGATGCCCGCGGAGACGTTCATGCAGAGGATGACCCACAGGCACCAGAACTGCGGGGTGCGGATGGCGTCGCGGGCCGAGACCTGCGGGCCCTGAAGGACGCTCGGTCCCGTGTCGGTGCTCGCGCGGTCCTCGCCGCGCGGCACCCGGACCAGCACCACGCCGAGCAGCATGAACACGGCGTACGACAGTCCGTGCACCAGGAAGGCGAGGGCGATGCCGGAGGAGTCGGAGCCGAAGGACTCCAGCATCTGCGCGGACCACGGCGAGGCGATGAGTGCGCCGCCGCCGAAGCCCATGATCGCGATGCCGGTGGCCATGCCGGGCCGGTCCGGGAACCACTTGATCAGGGTCGAGACGGGCGATATGTAGCCGATGCCGAGGCCGATGCCGCCGACGAATCCGTAGCCGAAGACGATCAGCCAGTACTGCTCGGTGGCCGCGCCGAGCGAGGCGATCAGGAAGCCGGAGGAGAAGCAGATCAGCGCCACGGTCATGGCCCAGCGCGGCCCGTTGCGCTCGACGAGGGTGCCGCCGAACGCGGCGGACAGGCCCAGCATGACGATGCCGAGCTGGAAGGGCAGTGCGCTCTGTGTGCCGCTGAGGCCGAGCGCGGATTCGAGCGGCGGCTTGAAGACGCTCCAGGCGTAGGCCTGTCCGATGGAGAGATGGACGGAGAGCGCGGCCGGGGGGACGAGCCAGCGGCTCCAGCCCGGAGGCGCGACGGGGGGACTCATGATCCCGGACGGTAGGGAGTGACAGGGGAGTTGGAAAAGCGGCGCGTCGACCGTATGCGGTGAGCGGTATCCACCGCGCGCCGAACGGTCGTTCCCCGGCCACCTCATGTCCGAGTAATGCCTTGCCCGGCCGTTGCGCGAACTCTTGTCGCCCCAACTTCCATACTGTAGACAATATTTCGTCGACAGAATTCGGCAGTGCGCCATCTCCGCGGTATCCCTCGACCGAACGGAGCTCCCTCACCATGAAAGTCGCAGTTCTCGGCGCCGGTGCGATCGGCGCCTATGTCGGCGCCGCGCTCCACCGCGCCGGCGCGGACACGCATCTCGTCGCCCGTGGACCGCATCTCGCGGCCATGAGGCGGGACGGGGTGCGGGTGCTCAGCTCGCGCGGGGACTTCACCGCCCGCGCCCACGCCACCGACGACCCGGCCGACGTCGGCCCGGTCGACTTCGTCTTCCTGGGCCTCAAGGCCAACTCGTACGCGGCGTGCGGGCCGCTGATCGAGCCCTTGCTGCACAGCACCACGGCGGTGATCGCCGCCCAGAACGGCATCCCCTGGTGGTACTTCCACCGGCACGGCGGCCCGCACGACGGCCACCGTGTGGAGAGCGTGGACCCGGCCGGCGCGGTCAGTGCGGTGCTCGCGCCCGAACGGGCCGTCGGCTGTGTCGTCTACGCGGCGACGGAGCTCGAACGGCCCGGTGTCGTACGGCACCTGGAAGGCACGCGGTTCTCCATCGGCGAGCCGGACCGTACGGTCTCGGCGCGCTGCCGAGCGTTCAGCGAGGCCATGGTGGCCGGTGGCCTGAAGTGTCCGGTGGAGCCCGATCTGCGGGCCGACATCTGGATCAAGCTGCTCGGCAACATCTCGTTCAACCCGATCAGTGCCCTGGCCCGCGCGACCATGCGGCAGATGTGTCTGCACGGCGGCACCCGCAAGGTCATCGAGACGATGATGGCCGAGACGCTGGCCGTCGCCGAGGCCCTGGGCTGCGAGGTCGGGGTCTCCATCGAACGGCGGATGGCCGGCGCCGAACGCGTCGGCGACCACCGCACCTCCACGCTCCAGGACCTGGAGCGCGGCAAACCGCTGGAACTCGACGTCCTCCTGGCCGCCGTCGTCGAACTGGCGGACATCACGGGTGTCGAGGTGCCCACACTCCGCACCGTCCACGCCATCTCGGACCTGCTCGCGCTGCGGAGCGCGGCATGAGGAGCGTCGTATGAGGAAACGCGACCGGACCCCCAAGACCTACACCAGGCTCACCCATCCCCTCGTCCGCGACTCCCGCGACGAGCCCTTCCGGCAGGCGAGTTGGGAGGAGGCGCTGGACCGGGCCGCCCGCGGCATCGAACGCAACCGCGGCGCGTTCGGCCTGTTCTCCTGCGCCCGCGCCACCAACGAGATGAACTACGTGGCGCAGAAGTTCGCCCGCGTGGTCATGGGCACCAACAACGTCGACTCCTGCAACCGCACCTGTCACGCGCCGAGCGTCGCCGGTCTCTCGGCCGCCTTCGGCTCGGGCGGCGGCACCTCCTCGTACGAGGAGATCGAGCACACCGACGTCATCGTGATGTGGGGCTCCAACGCCCGCTTCGCACACCCGATCTTCTTCCAGCACGTGCTGAAGGGCATCCACAGCGGCGCCCGGATGTACGCGGTCGACCCGAGGCGGACGTCCACCGCCGAGTGGGCGGAGAGCTGGATGGGGCTGAACGTCGGCACCGACATCCCGATGGCCCACGCGATCGGCCGGGAGATCATCCACGCGGGTCTCGCCAACAAGGCGTTCATCGAGCGGGCGACCACCGGCTTCGACGAGTACAGGGCGCTCGTCGAACCGTGGACGCTGTCGCTGGCCGAGAAGGTGACGGGCGTACCGGCCGCCGCCATACGGCAGTTGGCGCACGCGTACGGCCGAGCCGAGCGCGCCCAGCTGTGCTGGACGCTCGGCATCACCGAGCACCACAACGGCACCGACAACGTCCGCGCGCTGATCAACCTGTCGCTGCTGACCGGCCATGTGGGCCGCTACGCCTCGGGGTTGCAGCCCCTGCGCGGCCAGAACAACGTACAGGGCGGCGGCGACATGGGCGCCATCCCCAACCGGCTGCCCGGCTTCCAGGACATCCTCGACCCGGGCCACCGACTGAAGTTCGAGTCGGCGTGGGACACCGTCATCCAGCCGCACTACGGGCTGAACCTGACGGAGATGTTCGAGGCCATGGAGGAGGGCTCGCTGAAGGCCGTGTACTGCATCGGGGAGAACCCCGCGCAGTCCGAGGCCGACAGCGAACAGGCCGTACGGCGGATGCGGGAGCTGGACTTCCTCGTCGTCCAGGACATCTTCCTGACGAAGACGGCCCAGCTGGCGGACGTCGTGCTGCCCGCGACCGCCGGGTGGGCGGAGACGGACGGCACGACCACCAACAGCGAACGCCGGGTGCAGCGGGTACGCCGTGCCGTCACCCCGCCCGGGGAGGCCCGCGAGGACATCGACATCATCTGCGACCTGGCCTCGCGGCTCGGGCACGAGTGGAAGTACGCCGACGCCGAGGCCGTCTGGAACGAGCTGCGGTCGGTGTCGCCGGACCACTACGGGATGACGTACGAGCGCCTCGCGCGGGAGCAGGGCATCCAGTGGCCCTGCCCGGACACCGACAGGCTCGAACCTCCGTACCTGCACGCCCGGTTGTGGGATCCCGACCCGGCGAACCGGGGCCGGCTCGCCCCCTTCGGGATCGTCCAGCACGATCCTCCGGTCGACCTGACGGACGAGCGGTTCCCGATCCGGCTCACCACCGGGCGGCGGCTGGACTCGTACAACACCGGTGTGCAGAGCGGCGGTTACGCCTCGCCGCTCAGGCGCGGGGAGTACATCGAGCTGTGCCCGGAGGACGCGGAGCGGTACGGGGTCGTGGTGGGCGAGGAGGTCCAGGTGTCCTCGCGGCGCGGGTCGGTGGTGGCGCCGGTGTGGATCGACCTCGCCCTGCGGCCCGGCCTCGCCTTCATGACCATGCACTTTCCCGACGAGGTGGACACCAACCAGCTGACGATCGAGGCGAACTGCCCGATCGCGGGCACGGCGGAGTTCAAGGCGTCGGCGATCCGGATCGAGAAGCTGCCCGTCGCGACCATCGTGAGGTGACGTAAGTGGACCTGCACTTCGGTGACAGCAAACCCACCGACGAGGAGAAGGCGGCGGTCGACGCGTTGCTCGGGCCGCCGGAATCCTCCTGGGAGGGCGCGGCCCGCGATGAGATGACGGCCGCCGATCTGCGGTGGGCGCGGGGCGGCCGGGCGGCCCGGGAGCGCCGTGACCTGCTGTTGCCGGGGCTGCACGCGATCAACGACCGGATCGGCTGGATCAGTGACGGCGCGCTGGACTATCTCTGCCGGCGGCTGACCGTGCCGCCGGCGGAGGCGTACGGCGTGGCTACCTTCTACGCGATGTTCTCGGTTCAGCCGCGCCCGGCGACCGTCCTGCACGTGTGCACGGACCTGGCGTGCGCGGCGGCCGGGGCGGCCGACCTGTGCGCCGGGATCGAGTCCCGCCTCGGCCTCGGCAGCGGCGTGAGCGTGGAGCGGAGTCCGTGTCTTGGGCTGTGCGAGCGGGCCCCGGCCGCCCTCGCCATCAAGGCCGGGGATCCGGTGCGTACGGCGGTGTCGGCGCCGGCGACCGTCGAGGCGGCCGTGCTCGCGGCGAGCGCGCCCGACTCGGCGGAGGAGGAGCCCCCTGCCGTCATGGCGGTCCCGCAGGCGGGTGGACCGGGGCTCACCCTCCTGTCCCGTATCGGCGTCGTGGACGCCACCTCCCTCGACGACTACCGCGCGCACGGCGGCTACTCGGCCCTGCGGCGGGCCTTCGAGATCGGCCCCGCCGGCGTCATCCGGGAGGTCACCGACTCGGGCCTGGTCGGACGGGGCGGCGCCGCCTTCCCCACCGGACGGAAATGGCGGGCCACGGCGGAGCAGCCCGACCGTCCGCACTACCTCGTGTGCAACGCGGACGAATCCGAGCCGGGGACCTTCAAGGACCGCGTGATCATGGAGGGCGACCCGTTCGCCCTGGTCGAGTCGATGACCATCGCCGCGTACGCGACCGGCGCGCACCAGGGTTACCTGTACCTGCGGGGCGAGTATCCACGGGCCCTGCGCCGGCTGGAGCACGCCATCGCCCAGGCACGCGCCCGCGGCCTGCTCGGCGACGACGTCCTCGGCCAGGGCTACGCCTTCGACATCGAGATCCGCCGGGGCGCGGGCGCCTACATCTGCGGCGAGGAGACGGCTCTGTTCAACTCCATCGAGGGCTACCGGGGCGAGCCCCGATCGAAGCCGCCGTTCCCCGTGGAGAAGGGCCTGTTCGGCAAGCCGACCGTGGAGAACAACGTCGAGACGCTGGTGAACGTCCTGCCGATCCTGACGACGGGCGCCCCGGCGTACGCGGCGATCGGCACCGGGCGGTCCACCGGGCCCAAGCTGTTCTGCGTGTCGGGGAGCGTGGACCGCCCCGGCGTCTACGAGCTGCCCTTCGGGGCGACGCTGGGCGATCTGCTCGCGCTCGCCGGGGTACGGGACCGGCTGCGGGCCGTCCTCCTCGGCGGCGCGGCCGGCGGCTTCGTACGCCCCGACGAGCTGGACATCCCACTCACCTTCGAAGGGACGCGGGAGGCGGGCACGACGCTCGGCTCGGGGGTCGTGATGGCCTTCGACGACACGGTCCCGCTGCCCCGGCTGCTGCTGCGGATCGCGGAGTTCTTCCGGGACGAGTCCTGCGGTCAGTGCGTGCCGTGCCGGGTCGGGACCGTACGGCAGGAGGAGGCGCTGCACCGGATCGTCGAGCGGACCGGTGCGGCCGCGGCCGGTGACATCGCCCTGCTCAGGGAGGTCGGCCGCGCGATGCGGGACGCCTCGATCTGCGGTCTCGGGCAGACCGCGTGGAACGCAGTGGAATCCGCGATCGACCGCTTGGGGGCGTACGAATGACCACGCATCGCCGGACTCGCCGTACCGGAGCCGCCGTATGACCGTGATCCCGCTGGGAGTGCCGCGTCGCCTCCTGGAGTTCACCCTCGACGGGGAGCCGGTGCGCGCTCCCGAGGGCTCGACGATCCTCGACGCCTGCCGGGCCGCCGGCAAGGACGTCCCCACCCTCTGCGAGGGCGACACGCTCGCCCCGAAGAACGCCTGCCGGGTCTGTGTCGTCGAGGTCGAGGGGGCCAGGACCCTCGTCCCGGCCTGCTCCCGCAAGGCCGAACCCGGCATGGAGGTGAAGACCGACACCGAGCGCGCCCGGCACAGCCGCAAGATCGTCCTCGAACTGCTCGCCTCCTCGGTCGACCTCTCGACGACCCCGCGGGTCGCCGGGTGGATCAAGGAGTACGAGGCGAAACCGGACCGCTTCGGCCCCGGCGCGGCCCGGCTGAACGAGGAGCCCAGGGTCGACAACGAGCTGTACGTGCGGGACTACGACAAGTGCATCCTGTGTTACAAGTGCGTGGACGCCTGCGGGGACCAGTGGCAGAACACGTTCGCGATCTCGGTCGTCGGGCGCGGTTTCGACGCGCGGATCGCCGTGGAGCACGACGCTCCCCTGACCGATTCGGCGTGCGTCTACTGCGGGAACTGCGTCGAGGTCTGTCCGACGGGCGCCCTGTCCTTCAAGTCGGAGTTCGACATGCGGGCGGCGGGCACCTGGGACGAGTCGGCGCAGACGGAGACGACCACGGTCTGCGCGTACTGCGGTGTGGGCTGCAACCTCACACTCCATGTGCAGGACAATGAGATCGTGAAGGTCACCTCGCCGCACGACAACCCGGTGACCCACGGCAACCTCTGCATCAAGGGCCGCTTCGGCTACCAGCACGTACAGAACCGGGACTGAGACACGACATGGGACGAGTCACGGAACGACGCAAGGTGATCCGCATCCGGGACGGCGCGGTCACCACGCGCCCGGACACCCTCGTGGCCGAGGAACCGATGGAGATCCGGCTGAACGGCAAGCCGCTCGCGATCACCATGCGCACCCCGGGCGACGACTTCGCGCTGGCGGCGGGGTTCCTGGTCAGCGAGGGCGTCCTCGCCGAACAGTCGGACCTGCAGAACATCGTCTACTGCGCGGGCGCGACCGTGGACGGCTCGAACACGTACAACGTGGTGGACGTGCGGACGGCACCGGGGGTCGTCATCCCCGACATCACGCTCGAACGGAACGTGTACACGACCTCGTCCTGCGGGCTGTGCGGCAAGGCGTCGCTGGACTCGGTCCGGACGACCGCCCGCTGGGCCATCGACGACACGCACGGCGGTGACGCTCCCCCGGTCCGCCTCGATCCCGAGTTCCTCGCGAGCCTCCCCGACCGGCTCCGCGCGGCGCAGCGGGTCTTCGACCGGACCGGGGGTCTGCACGCGGCGGCCCTGTTCGGCGAGGACGGCGAGCTGCTCGACGTACGGGAGGACGTGGGGCGGCACAACGCGGTGGACAAGCTGGTGGGGCGGGCCCTGCAGAGCGGGTCGCTGCCGTTGTCCCGTGCGGTGCTGCTGGTGTCGGGGCGGGCCTCGTTCGAGCTGGCGCAGAAGGCGGTGATGGCGGGGATTCCGGTGCTGGCGGCGGTGTCGGCGCCGTCCTCGCTCGCGGTCGACCTGGCGGCGGAGACCGGGCTGACCCTGGTGGGCTTCCTGCGGGGCGCCTCCATGAACGTGTACGCGGGCGAGCACCGGATCGCTCTGCGGGCCGCGGCCGACCAGGGCTGAGCGGCTCCCCGCGTCCACGACGGTGGGGCCCCTGGCGGGGAGCGCCCCCTGCGCCGGGGGCTCCGCCGGTTCGACCGCCGGGCACGCGTCATTGGTTCACTGGTGCGTTGCCGGGTGTGGGTGGGTGGGGCTTCTCGCGCAGTTCCCCGCGCCCCTGAGAAGCGGGGCCACGCCCCGGATTTTCGGGTCCGCGGGGCCGTGCCCTTGTCCTTGAGGGGCGCGGGGAACTGCGCGAGCAACCACGACGTACCCGCAGGCGCCGCCGAACCGAACCCCCGAGCTCTTCTGCGAGGTTCGGCGGCGCGATCCCACGACTGCCCATGGACCGGATCGACGCAGGCAACTAACGTCCCTTCCGTGCCCGACGACGCAGGAGCACGACAGCGGACGGGGGCCGGACCGGTCCTCGTCCTGGCGCTGGTCCTGGCCCTCGCGGCCGTGCTGCTCACCGCCCTCCCGGACGACGACCGGGAGGGCGGCACCGCCTGCACGGCCCGTACGGTCCGGGGCTGGGACCCGGACGCGGCCCTGACCGGCGAGTTCACCCGGTACGGCGACGACGCCACCCGCACCGACGACTGGACCGGCGGCGACGGCACCCACTCGGTGCGGCTCCCGGACGGGCGGGTCCTGTGGCTGTTCTCCGACACCTATCTGGGCCAGGTGCACCCACCGCCCAACCCGGCGGGCGAGTCCGTGGCCTGGCGGGACCTCGCGACGCCCCTGGTGCGCAACTCGGCCGTGGTGATGTCCCCTTCGGGCCGCCTCGAATCCACCCTCCCCGCACCCGTCTTCCCGGACCCGGCCCCGCAGCACTGGCGCTGGCCGGTGGCCGCCCGGGTCGAGCCCCGCTCCCCCGGCTCGGACGAGAAGGTCGTACGGGTGCTGCTGTGGACGCGTACGGCGGGGCGCTCCCCGTGGATCTACGGGGTGCCCACCGCGACGGAGGTCGCCACGCTGTCGCTGCCCGGTCTGCGGCTGGAGGGGATCACGACGGTGCTGGACCAGGCGTCGGTCGCCGATCCGGCCCGGCGGGTGCTGTTCGGGACGACGGCCGTGGACGCGGGCGACTGGACGTACGTCTTCGGCGGCACCGACGCCCAGGCCGCGTCCCGCCCGACCTC
The DNA here is from genome assembly GCF_041435215.1 of Streptomyces sp. NBC_01314. Lineage (NCBI taxonomy): Bacteria > Bacillati > Actinomycetota > Actinomycetes > Kitasatosporales > Streptomycetaceae > Streptomyces > Streptomyces sp. NBC_01314. The sequence goes on from NZ_CP108394.1 coordinate 2,362,370, forward strand.
GCACGCGTATGTCGCCCGGGTGCCGCGGGGTCGGCTCGGGGAGCCGGGGGCGTGGGAGTACTGGGACGGCTCGCGGTGGGCGGTGCGGGGGCGGCCTGCGGCGGTGCTGGGGAACGGGGAGGACAAGGGGGTGGGCAGCGCCTTCACCGTCGTACGGGACGGGCGTACGTACGTGCTGTTCACCATGGCCGCCGGGACCGAGGGGCTGACGACCGTGACCGCGTACTGGGCCTGCTCCCCGGCCGGGCCCTGGCACGGGCCCACCAGGGGCTTCAGCCCGCCGCTGCCGGGCGGCGGGGTCGCGGCGTACAACCCGCAGGCGCACGAGGCGGTCGACGACGGGCGGTTGGTGCTCAGCTACGACGTCAACTGGCTGGACGCCGACGCCGCGGCGGCACAGGTGAACATCACGCGGAACGTGTCCCTGTACCGACCGCGGTTCGTATCGCTTCGTCTCGCGGCTCCGTGACCGCCGGCTCCAGCGGGTCGTGGGCGCGGCGTTTGGCGATGACCGCGCAGACCATCAGCTGCATCTGGTGGAACAGCATCAGCGGCAGCACGGCGAGGGAGGCCTCGGGGCCGAACAGGACGCTCGCCATGGGCAGTCCGGAGGCGAGGGACTTCTTGGAGCCGGCGAACTGGATGGCGATCCGGTCCGCCCGGTCGAAGCGCAGGGCCTTGGCGCCGTACCAGGTGAGCAGCAGCATCACCGCGAGCAGCACGGCCTCGACGACGAGGAGTCCGCCGAGCCGCAGCGGGCTGACCTGGCTCCAGATCCCGCGCACCATGCCCTCGCCGAACGCGACGTAGACGACGAGCAGGATCGAGCCCCGGTCGACGAGGCCGAGGATCTGCTTGTGCCGGGCGATGAAGCCGCCGATCCAGCGGCGGGCCAGTTGCCCGGCGGCGAACGGAACCAGCAGCTGGAGCACGATCTTCACCAGCGCGTCGGTGGAGAAGCCGCCGGCGCTGCCGCCGAGCAGGGTCGCCGCGAGCAGCGGGGTGATGACGATGCCCGCGAGGGAGGAGAAGGAGCCCGCGCAGATCGCGGCGGGCACGTTGCCCCGGGCCATCGAGGTGAAGGCGATCGACGACTGGATGGTCGACGGGACGAGGGTGAGGAAGAGCAGCCCCGTGTAGAGGGAGTGGCTGAGGAAGACCGGTTCGAGGCCGCGGGCCGCCAGGCCCAGCAGCGGGAAGACCACGAACGTGCACGCCAGGACCGTGAGGTGGAGCCGCCAGTGCTTGAGGCCGTCGAGTGCCTCGCGGGTGGAGAGGCGGGCGCCGTAGAGGAAGAAGAGGAAGGCGATCGCGGCCGTGGACGCGCCCGACGCGACCTCGGCGGCCGTACCCCGCGCCGGGAGGAGCGCCGCGATGCCCACGGTCCCGAGCAACAGCAGGATGTAGGGGTCGATCGGCATCCAGCTCGGCCACTTCAGGCGTTTCACGGTGCTCCACGTGCTGTCGATGAGAGTGCGTTCGGGGCCCGGAAGGCCCCCCTCCATCGTCCTCCCCGGACCCTTGATCGGGAATCCGTCATACCGCACTGACTGTCATCACGTTCTCCGATAAGCCGGTAGGGTGGCGATCGTGTACGAGCCCTCTCATCTGCGCACCTTCCTCGCCGTGGCCCAGACGCTGAGCTTCACTCAGGCCGCCCGGCGGCTGGGGCTGCGTCAGTCCACGGTCAGCCAGCATGTGCGCCGTCTGGAGGACGCGGCCGGGCGGCAGTTGTTCTCGCGGGACACGCACTCCGTGGAGCTGACGGAGGACGGCGAGGCCATGCTCGGGTTCGCCCGGCGGCTCCTGGAGGTGCACGAGCAGGCGACGGCGTTCTTCACCGGGACCCGGCTGCGCGGGCGGCTGCGCTTCGGCGCGTCCGAGGACTTCGTGCTCACCCGGCTCCCGGAGATCCTGGAGGCCTTCCGGCACGACCATCCCGAGGTGGATCTGGAGCTGACCGTCGAGCTGTCGGGCACGCTGCACGAGCAGCTCACGGCGGGCAAGCTCGACCTGGTGCTGGCGAAGCGGCGCCCGCAGGACCCACGCGGCGAACCCGTCTGGACGGACAGGCTCGTCTGGATCGGCGCGGAGCGGCTCCGCGTCGACCCCGACCGCCCGGTCCCGCTGATCGCCTATCCGCCGCCGGGCATCACGCGCGCCCTGGCCCTGGAGGCGCTGGAGCGCGAGGGCCGCTCCTGGCGCATCGCCTGCACGAGCGGAAGCCTCAACGGACTCATCGCCGCCGCCCGCGCGGGCCTCGGCGTGATGGCGCATTCCCGTCGCCTGGTGCCTCCCGGTCTGGTCCGTGTCCCGGAGCGGGCCGGGCTGCCGGAACTCGGCGAGGTCGACTTCGTCGTCGTCCACGGCCGGCGCCCGGGCGCGGCGGCGGGCGCGGCGGACGCCCTCGCGGCGGCCATCCTCTCCGGCGGCGACCGGCTCCACGGCCGGGCGCGAGGGGCGTGACAGGGGACGGTCTCCCTCGCGTCGGCGTCCCGGCTCCACCGGCGCGTCAAACGTGAGCGGTGTTCGCGTTTCCCCAGGCCAGACCGTGTTCGCGGGGACGCGCACCGTGACCGGGGCGTGCGGGTTCGGTGGAGATTGCCCTCACGGAACTTACTGCGGCGTCAGGCATCGTGCCGGAGACCTCCCCATCTGCGGGTGTTTTTCGGCACCGACTCGTGTCACCCATTCCAATGCGCCCCCTCCACAACCCTCCCGTCCGTTCCCGTGGTGAGGTAGCTTTCACGCGCTGTGCGGAGCGCCACGAGGAGCGGGTTTGCGCGAGTTCACCACCCCCCCGTTGGCGTCGGCGCCGCCGGTGGGCGGCCTGGCCGACGTCGTCTTCGAGTACGCCCAGGAGGACCCGACATACATCGCGCTCGGCCGTAAGGACGAGCAGGGCGAGTGGCGCGACATGACCTCCGCGGAGTTCCGCGACGAGGTCCTCGCGCTGGCGAAAGGGCTGCTGGCACAGGGCATCCGGTTCGGCGACCGGGTCGCCATCATGTGCCGTACGCGCTATGAGTGGACCCTCTTCGACTACGCGCTGTGGACCGTCGGCGCCCAGGTCGTCCCCATCTATCCGACCTCCTCAGCCGAGCAGGTCTTCTGGATGCTGTACGACTCCGAGTGCACGGCGGCCATGGTCGAACACGAGGACCACGCGATGACCGTCGCCACGGTCATCGACCGGCTGCCCCAGCTGCGCCGGCTCTGGCAGCTGGACGTGGGCGCGGTGCGGGAGCTGTACGAGTCGGGGGCGCACCTCGACGACGAGGTGGTGCACCGCCACCGCCTCGCGGTGACACCCGAGTCGATCGCGACGATCATCTACACCTCCGGCACGACGGGCCGCCCCAAGGGCTGTGTCATCTCGCACGCCAACTTCACGGTCGAGGCGGACACGGTCATCGAGCGCTGGGCGCCGCTGTTCAAGTCCCGCAAGGGCGACGAGGCGGCGACGCTGCTGTTCCTGCCGCTCGCCCACGTCTTCGGGCGGATGGTGCAGGTCGCGGGCATCCGCGGGAAGGTCAAGTTCGGTCATCAGCCGCAGCTCAACGCGGCGGTCCTGCTGCCCGACCTCGCCGCCTTCCAGCCGACCTTCTTCCTCGCGGTGCCGTACATCTTCGAGAAGGTCTTCAACGCGAGCCGGCGCAAGGCCGAGCGCGAGGGGAAGGCCGGGGCGTTCGAGAAGGCCGTCGAGGTCGCCGTGAAGTACGCGGACGCGATGGAGGCGAGGGCCTGGGGCATCGGGCCCGGCCCGTCGGCGGGGCTGCGGATGCAGCACCAGTTCTTCGACAAGGTCGTCTACGGCAAGATCCGGGAGGCGATGGGCGGCCGGATCAAGTACGCGATGTCCGGCGGCTCGGCGATGGACCGGCGGCTCGGGCTGTTCTTCGCGGGCGCGGGCGTCCACATCTTCGAGGGGTACGGCCTGACGGAGTGTACGGCGGCCGCGACGGCCAACCCTCCGGAGCGCACCCGGTACGGCACGGTCGGCCAGCCCATCCCGGGCATGACCGTGCACATCGCGGACGACGGCGAGATCTGGCTGCGCGGCCCCAACGTCTTCCAGGGCTACCTGAACAACCCGAAGGCCACCGACCAGACCCTGCACGACGGCTGGCTCGCCACCGGTGATCTGGGCTCCCTCGACGAGGACGGCTATCTCACCATCACCGGGCGCAAGAAGGAGATCCTGGTGACCTCGGGCGGCAAGAGCGTCTCGCCCGCCATCCTGGAGGAGCGGGTGCGCGACCATCCGCTGGTCGCGCAGTGCATCGTCGTCGGCAACGACCGTCCGTACATCGCCGCCCTGGTCACCCTGGACGGGGAGGCCGTCGAACACTGGCTGCAGATGCACGGCAAGGCGCAGCTGTCGGCGGCCGAGCTGGTACGTGACCCGGAGCTGGAGACCGAGGTGCGGCGGGCGGTGGTCGCCGCCAACACCCTGGTCTCGCAGGCCGAGTCGATCCGTACGTTCCGGATCCTCGCGCACCAGTTCACCGAGGAGCACGGGCTGTTGACGCCGTCGCTGAAGCTGAAGCGGAAGGCGATCGAGAAGGCGTACGCGACCGAGGTGGAGGCGCTGTACCGGGCCTGAGACCGCACCGGGCGGGACAGGGAGCGGGAGCGGGACCGCACCAGGCATGAGCCCGCTCGGCCCCGCCGACCGGGCTCGCCGGCCGGGCTCGCCGGCCGGGCTCGCCCTCGGGGTCAGACCAGCTGGTAGCCCCGCATGTTCCGCAGCAGCATGTGACAGTTCTGCAGGGAGCCCGAGGTGTCGCCGAGGGAGCGGTAGATGCCCCACTTGGGGCGCAGCCGGTCGGCGAGGAAGGTGTCGACGCCGGTGCGGGAGACGTCGATGAGGGTGGTCGGGCCCTTCTTGAGGATCCAGCGCACCGAACCGGCCGAGCCGTTGCCGACCTTGACCTGGAAGTCGACGTCCACCCAGGAGTTGTGCAGGGGCGCCAGATCGGTGCGGCCGACGAGGATGTCGTCGATCGGCAGCTTCAGCTCGATGGTCTGCGCACTGTTCACCCGGCGCAGGGACTGCACGACGAGGGGTGAGGTGCCGGCGCCGGGCTGCTTCATCTGCATGATGTGCGTGAAGCTCGTGGTCGCCTTCAGCGAAGCCGGGATGTACATCCCGTAGGTGACGCGCCAGGTCTGGCCCTCGGTCCACCGGAGGAAGCCACTGCCCGTGCGCAGGCCGGTGACCTCGTGGCGCTGGCGGTCGGTGGAGGTGTCCCGGTCGACGGTGTGCATGTCGAACCGCCAGGTGTCGCCGGTGGCGTGGATGTGCGGCGAGGCGGAGGTGTGCGAGTCGGCGCGGTCGTCCTCCAGGGTCTCGAAGGCGCGCAGCCCGTCGGCGCCCGCCGAGGGGGACCACTTCAACTGCCAGGAGGCGGCGTGCGCGGCGGGGACAGGCAGCCCGACCGCGGCCGCGGCGGCGCCGCCGAGCGCGGCGCCGAAGAGGTTCCTTCGTGTGGGGGTCATGAGCCATCCATTCACGTATGTGACCATCATTCACCGACGTGCGTTACGGCAGGGCTAGAATCCACGCGTGACCGTGTTCGGTCAATGGTCCAGACCGATACTCTCGAAGCGCCGATTCCATTTCGGCCAATCTGCGCTTCGGGCTGTGATTCGGGTCGCGAGCGGTCCGCTCAGGAATGCATCGCGCGCCGTGATCGTTGACGATGGGAAGCACCACCCGACGACTTAAGGATCGAGAGCTCGTGAGCAGCAAGGTCCCCCCGATCATCCTGAACAACGGCGTCGAGATGCCCCAGCTCGGCTTCGGCGTGTGGCAGGTGCCGGACGACGAGGCCGAGCAGGCGGTCACCACCGCGCTGGAGGCCGGCTACCGCAGCATCGACACTGCCGCGATCTACGGCAACGAAGTGGGCACCGGCAAGGCCATCGCCAGGGCCGGTGTGGCCCGCGAGGACCTCTTCGTCACCACCAAGCTCTGGAACAGCGACCAGGGCTACGACTCCACGCTCCGCGCCTTCGACGAGTCCCTGGACAAGCTCGGCCTGGAGTACGTGGACCTGTATCTGATCCACTGGCCGCTGCCGGCCCGGGGCACGTTCGTCGACACGTTCACGGCGTTCGAGAAGCTCTACGCGGACGGCCGCGCGAAGGCCATCGGTGTCTCCAACTTCCTTCCGGAGCACCTGCAGACGCTGATCGAGGCCACGAACGTCATCCCGGCGGTCAACCAGATCGAGCTGCACCCGCACCTGCAGCAGCTCGCGGCCCGCGAGTACCACGCGGAGCAGGGCATCGCCACCGAGGCCTGGTCGCCGCTCGGTCAGGGCAAGGGGCTCCTGGAGGTCCCGGCGGTCATCGCGATCGCACAGAAGCACGGCCGCACCCCCGCCCAGGTGGTCCTGCGCTGGCACCTCCAGCTGGGCAACGTGGTCATCCCCAAGTCCGTGACCCCGTCCCGCATCAAGGAGAACATCGAGGTCTTCGACTTCTCCCTGGACATCGAGGACATCGCCGCGATCAGCGCGCTGAACGAGGACCGGCGCATCGGCCCGGACCCGGCGACGTTCAACCAGGCCTGAGAACGGGTCCACGGCTGACGCCTGCGCGCCGAGAGCGCGGAGACAGCGGAGACCGCCCGCCGGATGAGTTCCGACGGGCGGTCTCGTGCGTCCGGGCCCGGCCGCGACCTCGAATCGGCCCGGCCCGGCCCGGCCCGGCCGTGACCTCGTATCGGACCGGACCGACCGTGGTCTCGCGCCGTCGTGTCAGACCGGCTGGCCGATCGGTCGTACGACCACGGTGTTGACGTCGACCCCGGCCGGCTGTCGGATCGCCCAGACCACGGAGTCGGCGATCTGGTCGGCGGTGAGGAGGTGGCCGGGCGGCAGGCTGCCGTAGGCGTCCCAGAACGGGGTCTCCACGCGGCCGGGCGCGATCAGGGTCACCCCGACACCCCACTCGGTGACCTGCCGCCGGGTGTTCTCGGCCAGCCCGGTGACCGCCCACTTCGTCGCCCCGTAGATGTTGCCGGGGCCATGGATGAACCCGGCGACGCTGCCGACCAGCATGATCCGCCCCCGGGTCTCCTTGAGTGCGTCGATGGAGGCCCGGATGAGCAGGGCCGGGCCCAGCACGTTGGTCAGCACCATCTCCGTCCACCCCGCCGGGTCCCCCTCGGCGACGGTGTCGTGGGTGGCGAACCCGGCGTTGGCGAGAACGGTGTCGATCCGCCCGAACTCCTTGAGTGTGGCGTCCACCGCCGCCTGTACGTCCGCGTACTCGGCCGCGTTGCCCGCGATGGTCAACAGCCCTTCCGGATCGCCGAGTTCGGCGGCGAACGCACGCAACCGCTCGGCCCTGCGCCCGGTGACGGCCACCCGGTGGCCGTGGCCGAGCAACTGCCGGGCGACCGCGGCTCCGATACCGGTGCCGCCGCCGGTGATGAGTGCGACTGGAGCTTCGGACATGGCTACCCCCATCTGACTCCCGTCGAACCGGCTGGAATCCGGCCGACGGATGGAGTCCACCACTTGAAGCGCTCTCGAAGTCAAGTGCCGCCGACCGCCGGGGCACGGCCCGAAGTCATCGCTGGGCCGCGTGAACCGTGTGGGCCGCGAGGACGAAGAGGTCTGTGCGGTGATACAGGCTCGCCTTGTCGTCGGGGTCGAGGAGCCGGTCGACGGTCGCGAGGTCGGAGGCGTCGAGGAAGTCCGCGAGCATGCCCCGGCCGCGCTGGAACTGGGCCACGGCGTACGCGCGGGCGGCTTCCGGGACGGGTGCCGGAACGTCCAGCAGGAAGGTGCGGGACGTGGCGTCACGCAGGCCGGCGGCGGTGAGGAGCCCCGGCCAGTCCTCGGTCTCCGGGACACTGCCGGGCACCGCGGCCCGCATCTCGGAGAACCACCGGTCCTCCGCCGCGTCGAGCCGGGACTGCAGTCCCGGGCGGCCGATGCCGAGGTCGCGCGGCAGGAACCGGCTGGGCAGTCCGCCTTCGACGAGGGCCAGCGTGCCGCCGGGGGCGAGGCGTTCGACGAAGGCGGCGAGGGCGGCGCGCTGGTCGCCGAGGTGGTGCAGGCTGCGGCTGGCCCACAGCAGGTCGGCGGGGTAGTCCAGGTCGGCGAGTCCGTCCGGCAGTTCGGCCTCCAGGGTGTCGAACCGGTCCGCGAGACCCAGCCGTTCGGCACGGGCGCGGGCCCGTGCCAGCAGGGGTCCGGAGCCGTCCAGGGCGACGACCCGGGCGGCGGGGAACTCGTCGGCCAGCAGACAGCTCACGACCCCCGGGCCGCTGCCGAGGTCGACGACCAGACCCGGTTCGGGCTGCCGTGCGGCCACCCAGGCGGCGGCCCGCCGGTTCAGCGGCGCGAACAGTTCCGCCTGTCCCTCCAGGTGCTCGGCCAGCTCGGCCCAGTCGATGTCGGTGTGGTCGTGACCGCCGTGCTGGTGGCCGTGGCCGTCGGCGTGGCCCTGCTCGTGCCGACCCTGGCCGTGGTGCTGCTGTCCCATGACGGTGAGCCTCTCCTCCGGGTGCCGTCAGCTTGCCCCGACGCACCGGAGAGCGGCCACTTCTCTTGCCGTATCGGCAAATCCGCCGTGCCGATCCGATCCTTCTCCGCCGTGCCGGTCCAGGTTCCCGCTCCGCCGGACCGCCGCGTCACCCGGAACGCGTCGCACCCGACCGCCTCCGTCGGCATGACGTGCTCACGCGGACATGCCACCGGTCCGCCAGGGGGTGGGGGAAGTGGGACTGACCCCTGGCGGACCGGTTCGACCGAGCGGACTCAGAGCGCGGGGTACGCGTTCTGCATCAGCTGCTGGAACTGGGCGGAGAACCAGTGCCCGGAGACCGGCGCGTTCGCCAGGGCACCGGACATGTTGTTGTTGTTGCGCGGGTTGCCCGTGTACGTCGGGTCGCACATGCGGTCGAAGCCCTTGCCCTCGTCGTTCGGGATGGCGGAGCTGGACCCGTCGGACTCACCCGGCGGCTTCATCCACACATAGGCGTCGATCCCGGTCGCCGGGGCGGCCTTCGGACGTTCGCCGAGACCGGCTCCGGACTGGTTGCACCAGTTGCCGGTGTTGAGGCGGCGGTCGTAGCGCCCGCCGTCCACGTACGTGTCGACGGTGGTCGTCGCCCCCGGTCCGGTGGGCCGTGCGGCGCCGCCCCAGCCGTTGCGGGAGGTGTCGATCAGCATGCCGATGTTCGAGTTGAAGCCGACCGAGACCAGCTGGGTGCGGAAGGCCTGGGCGAAGGACAGCTCGTCGACGTAGCGGTTCCAGTCCACCCACTTCGACTCACGGACCGACTTGCCGCCCGCGGAGTCGTTGATGGTGAAGTTGTTCTCCTTCAGGGCGCTGTAGTTCGCCGTGTTGGTGATGAAGCCGTGGACGTCGTTGACCGTGGCGCCCTCGGCGGTCGCCGCCTCCTTGAAGACGGTGGCGGAGGCGCCGAAGTTGTCGTCCCAGCCGATCCAGCCGTGGTGGCCGGCGTCGACGTAGTTGTAGACGTTCCCCACGTCACCGAGCTTGTTGAGCGCGTAGCCGACGCCCTTGACGTAGTTGCCGTTGGCCTTCATCACGTCGCACTCGGGGGTGGCCGTCGGGCGGCTTCCGGTGTTGGTGACGAGGTTGGGCAGCGAGTCGATCTCGACGGTCGTGACGATCCGCAGACCGGCGTACTTCGAGTCGGCGAGGATGGCCGCGATCGGGTCGATGTACTCGGTCTTGTAGCGACCGATCTCCGTCGGGCCCAGCTCGCCGTTGGAGGCGAGAGCCGCGCAGTCACGGCCGGGCAGGTTGTAGATCACCAGCTGGACGACGAGCTCGCCCGAGCCCTTCTGCCGCAGCGCCTCGTCGAGGTGGGCGCGCAGACCCATCTTGCCGCCCGCGCCCTCGATGGCGGCGATCCGGTCCAGCCAGACGCCCGTGGGCTGGCTGGAGATCCGGCTGCCGCCCGGCTCGGCGGCGGCCTTCGCGGACCACTCCGGGTTCACGTACACCTTGGCGCCGGAGTACGGGTTGTCCACCTTCGTGCCCGGTGTGCCGGGGCCCGGGTCGGTGGGGCCGCCGCCACCGTCGTCGACGTTGCAGGTCACGCCGTCGAGCGTGAACGTCGTCGGCAGGGCGTTGGTGCCGCTGTAGGAGGCCTGGAAGCCGAAGCTGACCGAACCGCCGGTCGCCAGCGTGCCGTTGTACGACTCGTTGGCGGCGGTCACCGTCGTACCGCTCTGGGTGACCCGGGAGTTCCAGCCGTTGGTGACCTGCTGGTTGCCCGCGTACGACCACTTCACGGCCCATGACGACTTCGCGGCACTGTTGTTGGTGATCGTGACGGCGGTGGTGAAGCCGGTCGACCACTGGTTCTGCACCTTGTAGTCGACCGTGCAGGGGATCGCCTGGACGCCGACGTCGTCGGGTACGGCGGCCGCTGCGGTCCCGGCCGCGCCGGCGACCAGCGCCAACGCAGCCAGAAGTGCTGTTCTGGTACGGCTCATGAGTGCGGGTTCCTCTTCCGTAGTGGGGTGTACGAGGAGGAGTCGTCGCGCTGTCGCCGAGGCGAGTAAAAGACCTGAACGCTGAGGGTGTTTCTCGGAGCGTCCCTCGCAGCTCGGACACGTCTGGGAAGAGCGCGTCGACTGGTGGAACCGCTCCCACTGGTGCTGGTGAAGGTAGCGCCAAGTGACGGTAAAAGACAGAGGTGTTGCGTTATTGCGCTCGCTGAATCTTTTCTTCCTGATCGAATCTTTTCGACTCTTCAAACACCTTGACCCTCAGGGCCCTCCTCCTCAATATGGGAGCGCTCCCACTGGTTCAAGGCTTGTTGTTGCCGCTCCGCCCCCCACCTTCGCTAGAGCCGCACGGAAGGAACCAGAGCATGCACCCCAGACGGAGACGCCGTGCCTCGCGGCGCATGTGGACGGCCGTGGTCGCGGCCCTCGTCCTCCCCCTGACGATGCTCTCCACCGGGTCGACACCCGCGAGTGCGGCGGCGGTCGCCTGCAACGTCGACTACAAGACCAACGACTGGGGCTCGGGTTTCACCGCCGAGCTGACGATCACCAACCGTGGCACGGAGGCCATCAGCGGCTGGACCCTGACGTACGCCTACGCGGGCAACCAGACGCTCTCCAACGGCTGGAGCGGCACCTGGTCGCAGTCCGGCAAGGCCGTGACGGCGAAGAACGCGTCCTGGAACGGCGCGATCGCCGTCGGGGCCGCGGTGACCACCGGCGCCCAGTTCACCTACAGCGGCACGAACGCCGCGCCGACCGACTTCGCCATCAACGGCACCAGTTGTGTGGGCGCGCACCAGCCGCCGATCACGGTGCTGACCAGCCCGGCGCCGGGCGCGGTGTACTCGCAGGGCACCGCGGTGCCGATGGCGGCCACCGCCGCCGCGGCGGACAACGCGACGGTCACGAAGGTCGAGTTCTACGACGACACCACGCTGCTGGGCACGGACACGACCTCGCCGTACACGTACTCGGCCACGGGATTGACCGTGGGCAGTCATTCGCTGGTGGCCAAGGCGTACGACAGCCTGGGCGCGTCGGCGAACTCCACGCCGGTCGGCATCACGGTCGCCTCGGGTCCCGCCGTGGTGGTCTCGCCGACCCAACTGGGCGTGCGTCAGGGCCAGTCGGGCACCTACGACGTGAAACTTTCGACACAGCCGTCGGGGAACGTGACGGTGACGACCGCGCGGGCGTCCGGCAACACCGGGCTCTCGGTGACGGGCGGCGCCTCGCTGACCTTCACCTCGTCGAACTGGAACACCGCGCAGAAGGTGACCATCGGCGCCAACGCGTCCGGCACCGGCTCGGCGGTCTTCGACTCGACGGCCACCGGCCACGCCAAGGCCTCGGTGACCGTGACCCAGCTGGCCGCGTCGAGCACGTACGACGAGCGCTTCCTGGAGCTCTACGGCAAGATCACCAACCCGGCGAACGGCTACTTCTCCCCCGAGGGCATCCCGTACCACTCGGTGGAGACGCTGATCGTCGAGGCGCCGGACCACGGTCATGAGACCACGTCGGAGGCGTACAGCTACCTCCTGTGGCTGCAGGCCATGTACGGCAAGGTGACGGGCGACTGGTCGAAGTTCAACGGGGCCTGGGACATCATGGAGAAGTTCATGATCCCGACCCACGCCGACCAGCCGACCAACTCCTTCTACAACGCCTCCAAGCCGGCGACGTACGCTCCCGAGCACGACACCCCCAACGAGTATCCGGCGCAGCTCAACACCGGTGTCTCGGTCGGCCCGGACCCCATCGCCGCCGAGCTGAAGAGCGCGTACGGCACGGACGACGTCTACGGCATGCACTGGCTGCAGGACGTCGACAACGTCTACGGCTACGGCAACTCGCCCGGCAAGTGCGAGGCGGGGCCGACGGACACCGGCCCGTCGTACATCAACACCTTCCAGCGCGGGCCGCAGGAGTCGGTGTGGGAGACCGTCCCGCAGCCCACCTGCGACCAGTTCAAGTACGGCGGCAGGAACGGGTACCTGGACCTGTTCACCGGTGACGCGTCGTACTCGAAGCAGTGGAAGTTCACCAACGCCCCGGACGCCGACGCGCGTGCCGTGCAGGCCGCGTACTGGGCGGACATCTGGGCCAAGGAGCAGGGCAAGGGTGCCGACGTCTCCGCGACCATCGGCAAGGCCGCGAAGATGGGCGACTATCTGCGCTACTCGATGTACGACAAGTACTTCAAGAAGATCGGGAACTGTGTGGGCGCCACGTCCTGCCCGGCCGGCACCGGCAAGGACGCCTCCCACTACCTGATGTCCTGGTACTACGCGTGGGGCGGCGCCACCGACACGGCGGCCGGCTGGTCCTGGCGCATCGGCTCCAGCCACACGCACGGCGGCTACCAGAACCCGCTGGCCGCCCACGCCCTCGCCAACTACGCCCCGCTGAAGCCCAAGTCGACGACCGGGCAGGCGGACTGGGCCAAGTCCCTCGACCGGCAGATCGAGTTCTACCGCTGGCTGCAGGCCGACGAGGGCGGCATCGCGGGCGGCGCCACCAACAGCTGGGCGGGGCGGTACGCCACTCCCCCGGCCGGGACGCCGACCTTCTACGGCATGTTCTACGACGAGAAGCCGGTGTACCACGACCCGCCGTCCAACCAGTGGTTCGGCTTCCAGGCGTGGTCCATGGAGCGGGTCGCCGAGTACTACCAGCAGACGGGCAACGCGGCCGCGAAGACCGTGCTGGACAAGTGGGTCGACTGGGCGTTGTCGAAGACGACGATCAACCCGGACGGGACCTACCGGATTCCGTCGACACTCCAGTGGTCGGGTGCGCCCGACACATGGAGCGCGTCAAGTCCGGGCGCGAACGCGGGACTTCATGTCACCGTCGCCGACTACACCGACGACGTGGGTGTGGCGGCCGCGTACGCCAAGACGCTGACGTACTACGCCGACCGCTCCGGTGACGCCGACGCGGCCCGGGTCGCGAAGGCGCTGCTGGACGGCATGTGGGACCACCATCAGGACGGGCTCGGGATCGCCGTTGCCGAGACCCGGGCCGACTACAACCGGTTCGACGACCGGGTGTACGTGCCGAGTGGGTGGACCGGGACGATGCCGAACGGGGACGCGATCAACTCGACGTCCACCTTCGATTCGATCCGGTCGTTCTACGAGGACGATCCGGCCTGGTCGAAGATCGAGGCGTACTTGGCCGGTGGCGCCGCGCCTTCGTTCACGTATCACCGGTTCTGGGCTCAGGCGGACATCGCCTTGGCCATGGGTTCGTACGCGGAGTTGTTGGAGTAGCTCCGGCCCGTAGACCGGCCGCGGGTGGTCCGTGGCCGGTCGCGCCCACGCGGCGGAAGCCGCACATCGAGCACAGCCCCGCGCCCCCTCAAGGGGCGCGGGGTTGCTGTGCCCTTTTCTGAGAACTTCCCCCCACTCGTCAGGAGAGGACCCCCCGTTGCGAAGAACCCGCATCCTCACCACCGTCCTGGCCCTCGCGGCCGGTCTGCTCGCGGGATCCCCACCCGTGATCGCCGCCGCGAAGGCGGACAAGGCCCAGAAGTCGGTGTCCATCGCCGCCGACACCTACACCTGGAAGAACGCCCGGATCGACGGCGGCGGTTTCGTGCCCGGCATCGTCTTCAATCGTAAGGAGCGGAACCTCGCGTACGCCCGTACGGACATCGGCGGGGCCTATCGCTGGGTGGAGGCGTCGAAGACGTGGACGCCGTTGCTCGACTCGGTCGGCTGGGACAACTGGGGGCACACGGGTGTCGTGAGCCTGGCCTCCGACACGGTCGACCCGAACAAGGTGTACGTGGCGGCCGGTACGTACACGAACAGCTGGGACCCGGGGAACGGGGCGGTCCTGCGGTCGTCCGACCGGGGTGCCAGCTGGCAGAAGGCCAACCTGCCGTTCAAGCTGGGCGGGAACATGCCGGGCCGGGGCATGGGCGAGCGCCTGGCCGTGGACCCGAACCGGAACAGCGTGCTGTATCTGGGCGCGCCGAGCGGTAAGGGGCTGTGGCGGTCCACGGACTCGGGGGTCACCTGGTCGCAGGTGACGAACTTCCCGAACGTCGGCAACTACGTGGCCGACCCCTCCGACACCAGCGGGTACTCCAGCGACAACCAGGGCATCGTCTGGGTCACCTTCGACGAGACCACCGGCACGTCCGGGAACGCGACGAAGACCCTCTACGTCGGGGTCGCCGACAAGGACAACGCCGTCTACCGCTCCACCGACGCGGGCGCGACCTGGTCACGGGTGGCCGGGCAGCCGACCGGCTATCTGGCCCACAAGGGCGTCCTCGACGCGACGAACGGCTACTTGTACTTGTCGTACAGCGACAAGGGCGGGCCGTACGACGGCGGCAAGGGCCAGCTGTGGCGGTACGCGACCGCGACGGGCACCTGGACGAACATCAGCCCGGTGGCGGAGGCCGACACGTACTACGGCTTCAGCGGGCTGACCGTCGACCGCCAGGATCCGGGCACGGTCATGGCGACGGCGTACAGCGCCTGGTGGCCCGACACCCAGATCTTCCGTTCGACGGACAGCGGCGCGACCTGGACCAGGGCCTGGGACTACACGTCGTACCCGAACCGTTCGAACCGCTTCACCATGGATGTCTCGTCCTCCCCCTGGCTGACCTGGGGCGCCAACCCGTCGCCGCCGGAGCAGACCCCCAAACTCGGCTGGATGACCGAGGCGTTGGAGATCGACCCGTTCAACTCCAGCCGGATGATGTACGGGACGGGCGCGACCATCTACGGCACGGAGAACCTGGGGAACTGGGACAGCGGCGGCCAGTTCGCGATCAAACCGATGGTGCAGGGCCTGGAGGAGACGGCCGTCAACGACCTGGCCTCGCCTCCGTCCGGCGCCCCGCTGCTCAGCGCGCTCGGTGACGTCGGCGGCTTCCGGCACACGGATCTGACGAAGGTCCCGTCGATGATGTTCACGCAGCCGAACTTCACGACGACGACCAGCCTGGACTTCGCCGAGTCCAGCCCCAACACGGTGGTGCGTGTGGGCAATCTGGACTCCGGTCCGCACATCGCGTTCTCCACGGACAACGGCGCCAACTGGTTCGCGGGCACCGACCCGTCGGGGGTGAGCGGCGGCGGCACGGTCGCGGCGGCCTCGGACGGCAGCCGGTTCGTGTGGAGCCCGGCCGGCACGGGCGTGCGGTACGCGACCGGATTCGGCAACTCCTGGTCGGCGTCGAGCGGCATCCCGGCCGACGCGATCGTGGAGTCCGACCGGGTCGACCCGAAGACCTTCTACGGCTTCAAGTCCGGGAAGTTCTATGTCAGTACGGACGGCGGCGCCACCTTCACCGCGTCGAACGCGACCGGCCTCCCGAGCGGCGACAGCGTGCGCTTCAAGGCGCTGCCCGGTGTGAAGGGTGACGTGTGGCTGGCGGGCGGCGCGACGGACGGCGCCTACGGCCTGTGGCACTCGACGGACAGCGGCGCCACCTGGACCAGACTGTCCGGTGTCGAGCAGGCCGACACGATCGGCTTCGGCAAGGCGGCGACGGGAGCCTCGTACCAGACCCTCTACACCAGCGCCAAGATCGGCGGCGTACGCGGCATCTTCCGCTCGACCGACAAGGGGGCGACCTGGACCCGGATCAACGACGACGCCCACCAGTGGGGTTGGACGGGTGGGGCCATCACGGGTGACCCGAGGGTGTACGGGCGGGTCTACGTGGCGACGAACGGGCGCGGGGTCATCTACGGCGACTCCTCCGACACCGGCGGCGGGGGCGGCGGTACGGACCCGGATCCCGAGCCCGAGCCGACGGGGGCCTGCGCGGTGACGTACAAGGTCACCAACGAGTGGTCGGGCGGCTTCCAGGCGGACGTGCAACTGTCCAATACGGGCACGAGCGCGTGGACCACCTGGTCGCTCGGCTGGACCTTCCCGAACGGCCAGAGTGTCTCCCAGGTCTGGAACGCCGCCTACACGCAGTCGGGTTCGGCGGTCACGGCCAAGAACATCGGTTGGAACGGCAATGTGGCGGCCGGTTCGTCGGTGGGCTTCGGCTTCACCGGAAGCTGGTCGGGGACGAACGGCAAACCGACCGCGTTCAAACTCGGTGACCAGTCCTGCACGGTGACCTGACACCCCGAGCAGGACGAGGAGAGGGCGCGCGCCCGACCAAGGCGCGCGCCCTCTTCGAGTTCCCCGAGCCCTTCGAGCCCTTCGATCTCTTCGATCTCTTTGAGCCGCGTACATCTCGATAGATCGACATGTTCATGCCTAACATGGAAAGCCGTTCCACACTGTTGTGCGCACGACTCGCCCGGACGCCGCCGCAGAAGGAGCCCCTGTGCCGAACCACAGCCGAGTCACGCGTCGTCTCAGCCTGCAGACCGCGCTCGCCGCGGCGGTTCTGCTGCCCCTGTCCCACGCCGGGTTGTCCGCCGGACCCGCTTCCGCGGCGGCGGAGGAAGAGAAGGAGGAACTCGTCGTCAGCCCCCGACTCGACACCATGTCGTTCAATCTGCGCTACGCGAACACCACCCGGCCCAACAGCTGGGCCGAACGCAGACCGGTGATGCGGGAGCTGCTGCGGCAGGAGGCACCTCATGTCATCGGCACCCAGGAAGGTCTCCACCGACAACTGCTCGACATCGAGACCGACCTCGGACCGGACTACCGCTGGATCGGCACCGGTCGCGCGGGCGGCAACCGGGACGAGTTCATGGCGGTCTTCTACGACACCCGCCGGCTCGCGCCCGTCGAGTACCAGCACTTCTGGCTCTCCGACACCCCGGACGTGCCCGGGTCCAACACCTGGGGCGGCGGCTCCATCCGTATGGTCACCTGGGTCAGATTCCGCGATCTGCTGGACGGCGGAAGACAGTTCTACGTCCTCAACACCCATCTGGACAACGCCAGCCAGTACGCCCGCGACCGTGCCGCGGCCCTGATCGCCCGGCGCGTCGCCGGGTTCGACCCGTCGCTGCCCCTACTCGTCACCGGTGACTTCAACGTCGCGGCCCACCGGAACACGGTCTACGACACGATGCTGGGCGCCGGACTCGTCGACACCTGGGACACGGCGGCGGAGCGCGGCGACCTCTACGCGACGTTCCACGGCTACCGCCCGCTGACCCCCGGCGGCGACCGCATCGACTGGATCCTGACCACGCCGGGCGTCACGGCGCACCGGGCGGCCATCAACACCTTCGCGTCGAACGGCCAGTTCCCCAGCGACCATCTGCCCGTACAGGCGTCGCTGACGCTGGGCTGAGGGTTCTCACCGTCTCACCGGAGTCCGTGGGCGGGCCGGGCGGCCGACACGCGCCCCGGCCGGGCCCGCCCACGGACCGGTCCCTACGGCGTGTACACCGTCGGCCGTGGTGCCGTCGGCATGCCGTCGCCGATGAAGAAACTGGTGTGCGGCGGCTGGTTGTAGGCGGTGTTCTGCCAGGCCAGACCCGTGCGGTACATCGGGTCGTGCAGCAGGGTCGTGATCTTCGTGCTCGTCTCGATCGGCGTCGAGTAGATCCGCAGGGCCGTGTTGCCGCTGGTGCGCCAGACGACCTCCTCGCGCCAGTCGCCGAGAATGTCGCCGGAGAGCGCGGGGGTGGCCTTGGTGCCGTTGTTGGAGGAGACCCCGGAGCCGGTCAGCAGGCGGGTGTCCGAGGAGGTGCCGTACTTGTCGATGCGGGTGCCGTCGAGGAGTTCACGGACCGGGTCGCCGTCCCACCAGGAGAGGAAGTTGACGGACGAGGGCTCGCGGCCCTTCGTCGCGCCGGCCTCGTCGCGGATGGAGGAGTCGGAGGCGGACCACATCTCGGGCCCGTCGTTGCCGGCGTAGATGTCCCCGGCGACTCCCCGGCCGTTGTCGCAGCAGGCGGCGAGCTGCCAGCGGACCGCGCCGCTCGCGGGGTTGATGTACAGCTCGGCGGGCTGGGAGGTGGACTCGGAGACCTTGAAGTACTCCAGGCCGGAGGTGGACGCGTCCAGGTCGCCCAGGTGCTGGGCGTCGCCGTGGCCCGTCCTCGTGGTCCACAGGCCGTTGCCGTTGTCGTCCACGGCCATCGCGCCGTACACGATCTCGTCCTTGCCGTCGTTGTCGACGTCACCGACGGAGAGACTGTGCGAGCCCTGCCCGTCGTAGCCCCGGCCGGAGTTGGTGGAGGAACTGGTGTCGAAGGTCCAGCGGCGGGTGAAGGAGCCGCCCCGCCAGTCCCAGGCCGCGATCACCGTACGGGTGTAGTAGCCGCGTGCCATGACGAGCGAGGGCCTGGCACCGTCCAGGTACGCCGTCCCGGCGAGGAAGCGGTCCACGCGGTTGCCGTACGAGTCGCCCCACGACGAGACCGTGCCGCGGGCCGGGACGTAGTCGACGGTCTGCATCGACCTGCCGGTCTGGCCGTTGAACATGGTGAGGTACTCGGGCCCGGACAGGATGTAACCGCTGGAGTTCCGGTGGTCGGCGGAGGAACTGCCGATCACCGTCCCCGCCCCGTCGACCGTGCCGTCCGCCGTCTTGGCGGCGATCTCGGCCCTGCCGTCGCCGTCGTAGTCGTACACCTGGAACTGCGTGTAGTGCGCGCCCGAGCGGATGTTGCGGCCCAGGTCGATGCGCCACAGCCGGGTGCCGTCGAGCTTGACGCCGTCGATGATCGTGTTGCCGGTGTAGCCGGACTGGGAGTTGTCCTTGGCGTTCGTCGGCTGCCACTTCAGGACGAACTCCAGGGCGCCGTCGCCGTCGAGGTCGCCCACGGAGGCGTCGTTGGCCTCGTAGGTGTACGCGACGCCGTCCGGGGTGGTCCCGCCGGCGGGCGCGCTGATCGGCACGTCCTTGTAGCCGGTGCGGAGTTGGACGGCGTGCACCGAGTCGCCCTGCTCCACTCCGTTCACGATCGCGCGGACCGTGTAGTCGGCCTGGGCGGGGGCGCCGGAGTGGAAGTAGTTCGTCGAGCCGGTGATCGGCGTCGAGTTGACCTTGGTGCCGGCCCGGTAGACGTTGAAGGACACGTCGTTGGGGTCGGTGCCCAGCCAGCGCCAGCTGACCAGGTTGCCGCTGTCGACGTGGACGCTGACCACGCCCCGGTCGAGGGCCTCGACCTGGCGGGCGGTGGCGGCCTCGGCGGGCGTTCCGGTGAATGTGGTGAGTCCGGCGGCGAGGAGGGCCGCTGTCACCAGCGAGCGCAGGGCTCGACGTCTGTGGTGCCGGCGCGGATGCGGGTGCGGGTGCTGCACGTGACGAACCTCCAGAAAGGACGGACGGGTTCCGCCCTATAGGTCGCCGCCGGTCCCGGCCACGTTGCCGTACCTTTCGGCCAGTTCGGCGACGGTCCGGGCGATCCTTCCGCGCAGCTCGGCCGGTTCCAGCACCTCGATGTCGGCGCCCAGCCGCAGGAACTCCCCGTGCGCGCGCTCGACCGACTCGATGGGCACGCTGACCGTGGTCCAGCCGCCGTCCCCCGTGCTCTCCTCGACCGGCACCGCCCGGGGCAGGGTCACGCCCGGCGCCAGCCGGACCAGTGCCTCGCCCCGGTGCAGCCGGGCGTGGAAGTCACGCTGGTACGCCGTCCAGTACGCGGCCAGATCGAAGCCGTCGGGGCGGGTGAACTCCTCCTCGGAGGCGTCGGGTTCGAGGATCCGCAGGATCTGGTCGACGCGGTACGTGCGCGGTCCGGGTCCGGCGACGACGTACCAGCGGCCCGCCTTGAGGACGAGGCCGTACGGTTCGAGGCGGCGCCGCACGTCCGTCGGCTCGGCCCAGCGGCGGTAGAGCACGTGCAGGACCCGCCCGCTCCAGACCGCGTCGGCGACGGCGGGCAGGAACGGGGTGTCCTCGGCCTCCGCGTACCAGCCGGGTGCGTCCAGATGGAAGCGGCCGGCGACCCGGTCGGCGTGGGCCCGCAGCTCGACGGGGAGGGCGGCCCGCACCTTCAGCCGGGCGGCGGCCAGGACCGCGCCGAGGCCCAGCTCGGCGGCGGGGCCGGGCGCGCCCGCGAGGAACAGGGCCTCGGCCTCGTCCCTCGTCAGACCGGTGAGGCGGGTGCGGTAGCCGTCGAGGAGGCGGTAGCCCCCGGCGTGGCCCGCGTCGCCGTACAGGGGCACCCCGGCCGCGCCCAGCGCCTCCATGTCCCGGTAGACCGTGCGGACGGAGACCTCCAGCTCCTCGGCGAGCCGGGCGGCCGTCATCCGGCCCCGGGTCTGGAGCAGCAGGAGGATCGAGACGAGTCGGGTGGCCTTCACTGACACATGGTGTCAGTGAAGCGGTCGTAACGTCCCGCCATGCCCTTCACCGAGAAACCGCTGACCGTGCCGCCGCCCGTCGAGGTGGCCGGTCGGCGGATCAAGCGCTACCACGTCACCGCCGACCCGGCCGGCATCGCACCCGAGGTCGCGGAGGCGGCGTACGCGATCCTCCCGCAGCTGCTGCCCGAGCCGGACGGGACGACGCCGCCCGCGACCTTCGTCGTGCTGCACCGGGGCGGTGACAGCGGGGCCTACCTCAACGCGTACAGCTGGGTGTGGGACAACGTCCTCCACTTCGCCGGCGCGGCGGCGGGCCAGCCGGTGCTCGGCTGCCCGGACACCGACCCCACGCACTTCGTCGTCACCAGCCGGCCGTGGATCGGCTGCGTCTGGGAACTCCCGCCGATCCAGCACGAACGCGACGCCTGGGTACGGCACGTCCTCACCCCCGAAGTCCCTTGCCTCGACGCCTACTTGGCCGACTCCCTGCCCGCCGGAACCACCGCGTCGCCGGGGCGGAGGACGGTGTCCTGACCGCCGGCCGCTCTCACACCTTGCGGAACGCCCGCAGGCTGAACTCCGGGTCCGGGCGCGGCCGGTCCTGGTCGGGGAGGGCCGCGAGCCGTACCGCGTAGTCGTCGGCCAGCGGATCGCCGGGCGGGAGGGTGACGAACCAGCCTCGGCGCAGATCGGCGAGGGTGCGGCGAGGGCTGCGGCCCTGGCCGCGGCCCGGGAAGCGGGCGTGTCCGGCGACGCGCAGCCCGTGTTCGTCGGCGTACCCCTCGACGGCCGCCGCGGGGTCCATGGCCGGGGCCCGGGGGCGCGGGGCCAGCACGGCGTCGATGTCGCTGCCCACGTTGTGGGAGGCGCCCTTGTCGACGGTGGTGACATAGACACCGCCGGGGCGGAGCACACGGGCGCACTCGCCGACCACGGCCCGTACGTCCTCGGAACCGTCCAGCAGATGCAGCAGCCACACGCTGGTGACGGCGTCGAACTCCCCGTCGCGGAAGGGGAGTCGGCGGCCGTCGCCGATCACGACGGAGCCGGGCACCCGGGCGGCGGCCCGGCTCGCCATCGCGTGCGTGAGGTCGACGCCCGTGACCCGCAGCCCGTCCCGCGCGGCCGAGAACCGCCGGGTCACGATCCCGGTGCCGCAGGCGACGTCGAGCAGTCGGCGGGTGCCCTCGGGGACGAGGCCCAGTACGGCGCGGGCGGCGGCCTCGGCACGGGGCTCGCCGCCGCGCAGGGCGTCGTAGTCGCCGGCCTCCTTGTCGTAGTCCAGCACCCGCCTCAGCTCGCCCCGTGGCCGGGCGCGAGCGCCTCCACCCTGCGGGCCAGCTCGAAGTCCTTCTCGGTGACGGCGCCGCCCACGCTGTGCGTGCTGATGGTCAGCGAGACGGTGTCGTAACCGAGGGTGAGGTCGGAGTGGTGGCCCAGCTCCTCCTGTGTCTGGGCGATGTGCACGACCAGCGCGGTCGCCGCGAAGTGCGAGCCCAGCCGGTAGGAACGGGCGATCCGGTCCCCGTCCAGCGACCAGCCGGGCAGCTCCGCCAGGCGGTCCTCGATCTCCTTCTGCGACAAGGGTTCGACGGGCATGGCCCACTCCTTCCGAGACGTCCCCTCCGTGACGTGCGCTCCCTTTCAGCCTGCCACAGCCCGGCCGCCGCGTCCCTGGTCAGACACCTCTGCGAGGCTCGGATCCGTACGCGCTCCGGCGCGAAGCCGTCCGTCGGCGCCGAGGGACTCGATCTTCTCGGCGGTGGAGCGCACCCTCGTAGACGTGCCCCGGTGGGCGGCCGTCGCCGCCCAGGACGGGTTTCAGGGGTGGTGCACGAGTCGCTTCTCGATCGCCTCGGCTACGTTCTTCGCATGACCTCTGCCCCGACCGGTTCCCCGAGCCGTCCCGCAGCCCCTTCCGACCTCGGCGTGGGCCCGCTGCTGCGGGCCTGGCGGGAGCAACGGCGGGTCAGTCAGCTGGAGTTGGCGCTGCAGGCCGGTTCCTCGGCGCGGCACATCAGCTTCGTCGAGACGGGCCGTTCCCGCCCGAGCGAGGAGATGGTTCTGCGGCTCGCCGAGCACCTGGACGTACCGGTGCGGGAGCGCAACGCGCTGCTCCTCGCGGCCGGTTACGCCCCGCACTACCCGGAGACGCCGCTGGACGACCCGTCGATGGCCGCCCTGCGCGAGGGCATGGAACAGCTGATCCAGGGCTACGAGCCGTATCCGGCGCTGGTGATGAACGCGACGTACGAGGTCATGGCCGCCAACCGGGGCATCGCCGTGCTGCTGGACGGCGTCCCCGAGTCGCTGCTCGTGCCGCCGCTCAACGCCATGCGGCTGACCCTCCACCCGGAGGGCCTGGCGCCACGCATCCGGAACCTGCGCGCCTGGCGCGGGCACCTGCTGGAGCAGATGGGACGCCAGGTCGCGCTGCGCCGCTCGGAGCCGTTGCGCGCGCTGTACGAGGAGGTGGCGGCGTACCCGCTGCCGCCGGGCACGCCCGACGGGGAGCCGGGTGGGGAACCCGGTGCGGAGGCGACCGCCTACTTCGCGCTGCCGATGCGGATCGAGCACGAGGGCCGACTGTTGTCCTTCATCTCCTCCGTCTCCACGTTCAACACCCCCATGGACGTGACCGTGGCCGAGCTGGCCATCGAGACGTTCCTCCCGGCCGACCCGGCGACGGGCAAGTACCTCCACTCGCTGCTGTCCTGACGCCCACCCGGTGGCCGGCCACTCGGCGCCGGCCACTCAGCGGTCGACCACTCAGCGGTCGGCCGGCAGGAGGAGGGACGCTCAGCGGCCGGCCGCGCGCAGGGCGACGTACTGCACCGCCGCGAACCCGGCCACGGTCAGCGCCTGCAGCAGGGTCCACACCGCGCCCGCCGTGCTCGGCGTCAGCCACAGCACCAGCGCGACGAGACTGAGGACCGACCAGGCGAGGTTGGCCTCGATCACGGCCTGCACGGGGAGCACCGGCGGACGCTCGCGCGAGGCCAGCAGGGCTACGGCCGCCGCGTACACCGCGAGAAAGACGCCGAGCGCGACGAGCAGTCCGGAATCGACGCCGAGGAAACGGCCGAGGGGTCCGGCCGCGGCGAGGTAGGCGAGTCCGTTCGCCCCGGTCACCACGGCGTCCACGGCCAGGAAGCGGCGCAGCATGGTCCGGGGGTCGGCGGTCCGGGCGAGTACGGCGAGGCGGGTCGTGGGCACGGGCATGGGCATGGGCGCGGACATGGCAGATCACTCTCCGTCGAGGTGGAAATCGGAAGAACCGGAAGGGGCCGGGGTGACGGCCGGACGGACGGGTGGCGGGCGTCGCGCTCGACGAGCGGGCGCGGGCCGCCGGGACCGGCTTCCGGACCGGTGTGCCCGGCCCGAACCCGGTGACCTCACCTTGCAGTGCCGGACGTACGGCCGTCGATTACCTCCGGGGTCATGGCACCCCGTAGCCTGTGGCGTCGTCGTGGCGGGCGCCCGCCGGAATCGGCGGCTGTCCTTCCGGGCATCCGGAATCCGGGGCGTCTCGTTCCGGCCGACCCTGTGAGATGTCCACCGGAACATGACAGACTGTTGTTGTATCTCGGCCCGTGGGGAGGCGTGGCGTGAGTGAGCGGCGGCCCGCCCCCACCGTGGGTCAGGTAGTGCTCGGAAGACGGCTCCAGGAGCTGCGGGAAGCCGCCGGGCTCAAGCGCGAGGAGGCGGCACGCGTCCTCCATGTCGCGCCGGCGACCGTGCGGCGCATGGAGACCGCCGATGTCGCGCTCAAGATCCCGTACGTCCAGGTCCTGCTGACGACGTACGGCGTCGCCGAGGACGATGCCGACGCGTTCGTGACGCTGGCCGAGGAGGCGAACAAGCCGGGGTGGTGGCAGCGGTACCACGACGTGCTGCCCGACTGGTTCAGCGTGTACGTCAGCCTTGAGGGCGCGGCCCACCTGATCCGGCAGTACGAGCCGCACTTCGTGCCGGGGATGCTGCAGACCGAGGAGTACGCGCGGGCCGTGATGGAGGCCGGGACCCTCGGCCAGACCGGTCCCGAGACGATCGAACGCCATGTGTCGCTGCGGATGGCCAGACAGAAGCTCCTCACCCAGGAAAGACCGCCGCATCTGTGGGTGATCATGGACGAGACGGCCCTCATGCGTCCGGTGAGCATCCACTCCCAGGTGATGCGGGACCAGATCGATCGGCTGCTGGAGATCACCGAGAAGGACCACGTCATCCTCCAGGTCTGCGAGTTCGCCAGCGGACCCCACCCGGGCACCTACGCCCCCTTCTCCCTCTTCCGCTTCGCCGAACCGGAACTCCCCGACATGGTCTACACCGAGTACCTCACCGGCGCCCTCTACCTCGACTCCCGCACCGAGGTCGCCCTCCATCTCGAAGTCCTCGACCACATGGCCGCCCACGCGGCGTCCGCCGAACGGACGAGAACCCTCCTGAAGCGCTACCGCGAGCAGTACTGAGCCCTCAGCGACACATCGCTCACTGTTCGCCCCGGCCTACGCCGCTCCTCCCTTCGGCCCCCTCTCGTCGTCCACGATCTCCGCGTCGACGACGCCGTCCTCCTCGGTGGGTCCGGGCGGCGCTGCGTCGGCCGGGCAACGAGGTACTCGACGACCCGCTGGTCCCAGTCGTCGCCCCCGAGCCGCGTGTCACCGTTGCTGGCCTTCACCTCGATGACCCCGTCGCCGATCTCCAGGAGGGAGACGTCGAACGTGCCGCCGCCGAGGTCGAAGACGAGGACGGTCTGCTCCTCGCCCCGGTCCAGGCCGTAGGCGAGGGCCGCGGCCGTGGGCTCGTTGATGATCCGCAGGACCTTCAGGCCCGCGATCTCCCCCGCCTCCTTGGTCGCCTGCCGCTGGGCGTCGTCGAAGTACGCGGGCCCGGTGATGACGGCGTCGGTGACGTCCTCACCGAGATACGACTCGGCGTCCCGCTTCAGCTTCTGCAGGACGCGCGCGGACAGTTCCTGGGCCCGGTAGCGGGTGCCGTCCACGGAGCCCTGCTCGGGGAAACGCCAACTCGTTTCGCCCATATGACGTTTGACGGAGCGTGCGGTGCGCTCCACGTTCGTCACGGCCTGCCGTTTGGCGACTTCGCCGACCAGGACCTCGCCGTTCTTGGCGAACGCCACCACCGACGGTGTGGTCCGCTGTCCCTCCGCGTTGGCGACGAGGGTCGCCTCGCCGCCCTCCAGCACGGCCACCACCGAGTTCGTCGTACCGAGATCGGCCCCTACCGCACGCCCCGTCGCCGTCCCCTTTCAGCAAGGTTCCGCCAAGTGTCCCCACCACCAGCACAAAACTTGAGTGGGTTCTTGTCAACGGGGCGTGCGGAGCAGCCGGTCAGGCCAGCTTGGCGGTGAGGGTGATCGGTACGGCCTTGAGGGCCTGGCTGACGGGGCAGTTCACCTTGGCGTCCTCGGCGGCGGCCACGAAGCCCTCCTCGTCGAGGCCGGGCACGGTGCCCTCCACGGTGATGTGGATGCCGGTGATGCCCTCGCCCGGCTGGAAGGTCACGTCGGCGGAGGTGGTGAGCCTGGTGGGCGGGGTCCCGGCGCCGGCGAGGGCGTGGGAGAAGGCCATGGAGAAGCAGCTGGAGTGGGCGGCCGCGATCAGCTCCTCGGGGCTGGTCTTGCCGTTCGCGTCCTGGGCGCGGGACGCCCACGTCACGGGCTGCTCGGCGATGGCACCGGAGGAGTCGAAGCTGACGACACCGTTGCCCTCGAGCAGGTTGCCTTCCCAGACGGTGTGTGCGGAGCGCGTGGTAGCCACGGTCATTCCTTTCGCATGTGGTTCCCGGTTGCCGTTTCCCGGTTCCGGGTTGCCTGGCCCCATCCGATCACACTCCGGGCGGTCCGAGCCTCATCTCACCCTGAACACCGGCCCCCGCGCGGTGAACACGGCCGCCCGCAAGGTGTGGGCTCCAGGGGTGTTCGAGAGGACGTGCTTCAGACGCACCGCCCGGGGCGAACGGTCTGGGCGACCGGTTCTCAGGAGCGCAGCCCATTTTCTGTGGGCCGGGTGGCTAGGCGTCTGCCGGGTTCTGTTGTTTCGCGGGTGTGGGTTCATCGTGGCCGGTCGCGAAGTTCCCCGCGCCCCTCTGGGGCTCGCTCTCGTGGGTCAGGGGGACTTGAGGACCGTTCGATTCCCGTAGCCATCGCCTCAGTACCCGGTGGATCTGTTCGGCGCCGACCAGGTTCTCGTCCTCCTCCACCGGCGCGGAGAGCGCCAGGGGGGACATCAGGAAGGGGCGGGACTGGCAGCCGCCCAGGCCGCCGTGGGAGCCGATCTGTTCCTCGAAGGCGAGGACTTCGCCGTCGGCGGGGTCGTACCAGGAGTTGACCATGATGTCGGCGGTGCGCGGGAAGCCGTGCGTGCGGCGTACGGCGTCGGCGGCGCCGGGGCCGAAGTCGGCGAGGGGGCCGGGGTGTTCGTCGCTCAGCTCGCCGATCGGGACCTCCGCGCCGTGCGCGCCGAGCACGACGCCGCCGTGCTCCTCGCTGCGGACGAGGACGAAGCCTATGCCCGGATGGTTGGCGAGGGTGGGGAGCAGGGCCGGATGGCGGGCGTCGATCTCCTCGCGGCTCATCCGGTGGGGGACGTCCGGGAAGGAGACGAGGCCGAGGTTGCCGGAGGCGAGGACGATCGGCTCGGAGCGGCGCGTCGGCCGGTACTCCTCGACGTGCTCCTCGACGGGGATGCGCAGCGCGGCCCGTACCGCCGTGCGTGCCTCGGCGCCGCTGTGGGTGCGCCGGGCCCGGCGCGGCACGGGCAGGCCGGAGCCGGCGCGGACCAGGTCGCCGAGGGTGAGGCCGTAGCGGCCCAGGAAGGTCTCGCCGGGGCTCTGGCCGTGGTCGGAGAGGAGGACGATCCGGTAGGCGCGCGGGGCGTGTTCGGCGACCTGGGCGATCAACGCGAGGGAACGGTCGAGGCGTTCGAGGACCTTCGCGGCGTCCCGGCTGTGCGGGCCGGAGTGGTGGGCGACCTCGTCGTACGCCACGAGGTCCGCGTAGATCGCCGCGCGGCCCGCGAACATGTCCCCGATCACCGCGGAGACGACGACGTCGCGCTCGACGACGGTCGCGAAGGCGCGGATGAGCGGGTAGAGGCCGCCGCGCTTGACGCGGGGCCGCTGCTGGGCACACCGGGCGCGGGTGGACTGGCCGATCTCCCGCAGGACGTCGGCGACGAAGGACATGGCGGTGCGGACGGCGTTGGCCGGGTCGGAGAAGTAGGCGAAGTACCCGGCGCGGGAACGGTTGCGGCGGCCCCGGCGGGCCGCGATCGACAGGACGAGCGCGAGCTGCTCGGCGCCCCCGCTGAAGAGGTTGCCGCGGCTGGCGCCGTCGACGGTCAGCAGTCCGCCGTCGCCGGTGCGGTCGATGGCCCGACGCTGGAGTTCGGCGGCCCCGGCGGGCCGGTTGCAGACCATCACCTCCCGGGTGTCCTTCTCGTACCAGCGGAAGGCCGGCACGTCGTGGTTGGTGCCGTGCAGGATGCCGAGCTGGCTGGCGCCGGTCTGGCTGGACCAGTCGGTGCGCCAGGGGGTGAGCCGGTGGGTGGGCCGGGGGTGCGCGGTCTCGTTCGCCGGCCGGCCGAGCCAGGTGGCCACGGTCGGCATGAGGCCCTTCTCCGTCGCCGCCTCCAGCACGTCGTGGCCGACGCCGTCGAGCTGCAGGAAGACGGTGCCGGGTCCGGCGTGCCCCGGGCCGCCGTCGGCCTGCCTGCGGCGGCGGTCGGCCAGCCGGTACAGGCGGCGCCGGTAGGCGTCGTCGTCCCGGACGGCGAGGGCGCCACCCGTGGCGGAGGCGACGGCGGACATCACCGCGGCGACCACCACAGCGGTCTCGGGCGCGGCCGCACCCTGGCCGGAGGGGTTGATCCGCAGCGCGAGCAGGAGCAGCGAGCCGTTGAGGAAGAAGACGAGCAGGCCGAGTACGAGCGCCGGTACCAGCAGCAGCGCCCGCACGAGCAAGGGCCACACGAGCGCGGAGAGCAGACCGAACGCGCCGGCGCCGAAGGCCGCGGTGACGGCGATCCGCGTGACGCTCTCGCCGGTCTCGGACTGCAGCCGGAAGTCGGGCAGCGCGCCCGCGAGCACGAGCATCGTCAGCGTGGAGACCGCCCAGACGGCGAGCATCCGCCAGACGCCGCTCAGCACTCTTCGCCAACGACCACCGTCCACGTTCCGGCCACCTCACGTCCTGTTGCTGGCCTCACGTCCTGTTGCTGGCCTCAGCCTGTCACACGGGCTGGGGGCGCCGGGGTGGCATTTCGGGGTGGCAGGGAGGCAGGAGCGGGGGGACGGTTCGGGAACAGCTCCGGGCTTGTGCGTCGCGGGCCGCGGGTGAGTGGGGGGTGATCGCGCGGTTCCCCGCGCCCCTTGAGCGGCGCGCACGCGCCCGGCGCTCGAAGAGGCCCCTTCGTCCCGGCTCAGCGGCCGTCGTACCCCGCCGTCGGCATGGACAGGCGGCGGTGCACCTGGGCCTTCATCTGGGCGTCGTAGGCGGGTTCGGCGCGGCCGACGGTCTCGACGCGGATGCCGCGGCGGGCGCACTCGGCGGTGAAGTCGTCGACGGAGGCGAGGGCGCGTTCGAGGACGCGGCGGCTGGGGGCGACGAAGAGGTCGACGAGGCCGGCGTCGACATCGGCCCACAGGGCGCAGTGGTCGGGGCGCAGACCGCGTACGAGCAGCTCGCGCGTCACCACGTATCCGCGCTCGGTGGCCCAACGGGCGCACATGGCGTGCTGGCTGCGGGAGTCGACCAGGAACGGATCCGCCTCCAGTTCCTCGAGCGGCGTCAGGCTCGCTATGGCCGCGACCCGCACCACGGCGTCACACCCCGCGGCCCCGCCGCGCCCCCGAGCCGCGTCCTGGTACGCCACTCCGAAGCCGCCGCTCCGGTCTCCCTCGTCGCCCATGGTGTCCCCCTCACCTCCGGGTCCCGGGGCCCCTCCGGCGGTTCAAGCCGCGGACGTGGGGCCCGGTACGCCTGCCCACGGCATGATCCGCCGGACAGGCCCAGGCCGCAGACCCTACTCCAGCCCGTAGGCTCGGGGGAGTAGCGCGAAGGAGGCGAACGGAGTGCCGGTGGAGATCACCTGGTGGGGTCATGCGACCTGCACCGTGGAGGACTCGGGTACGAGGGTGCTGACCGACCCCCTGTTCGCACGCCGGCTCGCACATCTGAGAAGGCGCCGGGGTGCGCCGCCCCCGGCGAAGGCGGCGGTCGCGGACGTCGCGCTGGTGTCGCATCTGCACGCCGACCATCTGCACGTTCCCTCGCTGGCCCGGCTCGCCCCCGGCACGCGGCTGGTCGTGCCGCAGGGCGCGTCGCGCCAGGTGCCGGGGCTGCGCAGACTGGCGCATCTACAGCTCTCCGAGATGGCGGCCGGGGACGAACTCGGCGTCGGTGACCTGGTCGTACGTGCCGTGCCCGCCCGGCACGACGGGCGGCGGCTGCCCGTCGGGCCGCATCGTTCGCCCGCGCTCGGCTTCGTCATCGAGGGCGCCGCGCGGACGTACTTCGCCGGGGACACCGGGCTGTACCAGGCGATGGCCGAGGAGGTCGGGCCGGTCGACGTGGCGCTGCTGCCGGTCGGCGGCTGGGGGCCGTACCTCGGCGAGGGACATCTGGACGCGGGGCGCGCGGCGGAGGCGCTTGCGCTGCTCGCGCCCCGGAGCGCGGTGCCGGTGCACTACGGCACGTACTGGCCGTTCGGCATGGACGCTGTGCGCCCCCATGAATTCCACGCCCCCGGCGAGGAGTTCGTACGCCTTGCCGCCGCACGCGCTCCCGAAGTGACCGTGCACCGGCTGGGACACGGGGAGAGCGTGCGACCGGAGGTGGCGCGATGAGACACCGGCCGGCACGGGTCGTGGAGGAAGCCCGGTGAGCGTTCTGGCCGCCGTGAGCACTCCCCTGCCGTACGCGTCCACACAGCAGGCGATCGGCTATCCGACGCTGTTCCTGCTGGTGTTGGTCGGAGCCCTGGTGCCGGTGGTGCCGACCGGGGCGCTGGTCAGTTCGGCGGCCGTGGTGGCGTTCCACCAGGCGGCGCCGTTCGCGCTGCTGCTGGTGTTCGTGGTGGCGTCGGTCGCCGCGTTCCTCGGGGACATCGCGCTGTACTGGCTGGGGCGGCGCGGGATGGGCTCCAGGAACGGTTCGCGGTGGCTGGAGGCGATCCGCCGCCGGGCTCCGGAGGACCGGCTGACGCAGGCACAGGCGAAGCTCGACGACCACGGGGTGGCCGTCCTGGTGCTGTCCCGGCTGATGCCTGCCGGGCGTATCCCGGTGATGCTGGCCTGTCTGATGGCGGAGATGCCGCTGCGGCGGTTCGCGCGGGGGAATCTGCCGGCGTGCCTCGCGTGGGCCGTGACGTATCAGTTGATCGGCATCCTGGGTGGGTCGTTGTTCAAGGAGCCGTGGGAAGGGGTGTTGGCGGCGGTCGTGTTGACGTTGCTGATCAGTGTCGTGCCGAGTGTGTGGCGGCGCGTCGTCCGGTGAGGACACGATGTCCGGTGAGGACGCGCCGTCCGGTGACAGCTCGGGGCTTGGTGCGCTTCGCGGGCCGCGGCTGCGTCGGGCGTCTCGGCCGGTTCAGTCGAGTAGGCGGGAGGCGCCGATCGGCAGGTCCCACAGGCTCTCCCGTGGCAGGCCCGCCGCCTTCCATGCCTCCCGCACCCGGGTCAGCGGTTCCAGGACCGGTTCCGCCGACAGGACGAACGTGGCCCAGTGCATGGGGGCCATGCGGTGGGCGCCCAGGTCCTGGAAGGCGCGGACCGCTTCCTCCGGGTCGCAGTGGACGTCGCTGAGCCACCAGCGGGGGTCGTAGGCGCCGATCGGCAGGAGGGCGAGATCGATGCCGGGGTAGCGGCGGCCGATGAGGGAGAACCAGTGGCCGTAGCCGGTGTCGCCGGCGAAGTAGAGACGCTTGCCGTCAGGTGCCGTGAGGACCCAGCCGCCCCACAGTGAGCGGCAGGTGTCGGTGAGGGTGCGCTTGGACCAGTGGTGGGCCGGTACGAAGTCGAAGCGGACGCCGTCGAGTTCGGCGGCCTCCCACCAGTCCAGCTCGGTGACCCGGCCGAACCGGCGCCGCCGGAACCAGCGGCCGAGTCCGGCGGGCACGAAGACCGGGGTGTCGCGCGGGAGTCTCGCCAGGGTGGGGGCGTCGAGGTGGTCGTAGTGGTTGTGGCTGATGACGACCGCGTCCACGCGGGGCAACGCGTCCCAGCCGAGGCCGACGGGGGTGACCCGGGCCGGGGTGCCGAGGATCCGGCAGGACCAGACGGGGTCGGTGAGGACGGTGAGCCCGCCGATCCGCACCACCCAACTCGCGTGCCCCGCCCAGGAGACGGCGACGGTACGCGTGCCCACCCGGGGCAACGGGCCGGGTTCGTACGGCAGTCGCGGGATGTCGGCGAGCCCGTCGGCCCCCGGCCGGACCGAGCCCTCGCGGGCGAACCGGGCGAAGGCCTTCAGGCCGGGGAGCGGTGTGGTCAGCCGGTCGGCGAAGGACCGGGGCCAGCGTCGCCGCTCGCCGAGCGGTCGGGGCTCGGCGAGCGGCGGCGGCGAGAGGGGACGGGGTACGAGGGGGCGGGCGAAGGGTGCCGCGAACGGTGACCGAACCATGGACGGTGGCATGGGCGCCGGATCGCCGGTGCCCTCAGTGGTCGTCGTGGAGGTGGTCGTGGAGGTGGTCGACTCGGACTGCTGCGTCATCGAGGAGGCTCCCGTCGCTGAGCGTCGTCACGAAGAATCGTCGTCGCTGAAGGCCGCTGAGAGTCGGTGAAGGTCACTTGGAGTCGCTTGGAGTCACTGGTAGTTGCCGAGAGTCGCTGGGAGTGCTGGGAGTTGCTCGGAGTTGCTCGGAGTTGCTGGAGAACAGCGTCGTCAGGGGGTGTCGGGAGGGTCTTTGAAGGCGGGCCGAAGTTCGTCGGTCACGAGCGCCCCCTCATCGAAGACCCTCGAAAGCCGCTCCGAAGAGCGTCAACGCGCGTTCCACATGCGGGAGTTCCAGGGGGTCCGGCGCGTCGAGGGCCTGTGCGCGCTCCGCGTCGGTGGTGCCGAGGAACGGGGCGGTGGACAGCCGGACGCGCAGCGCCCCGAGGTCGTCCCCGAACCGGTGGCCGCCGGGCGCGGGCATCCCGAGCCGGGCGGTGAGGAAGTCCTCCGCCTCCTGGGCGTCACCGACGCCGTGCGCGGCGAGCGACGGGCGCAGCGGGGCCAGGTCGGCGTACAGGTGGCGTCCGGCGCGCGGTGGCAGCGAGAGCGCCCCGGCGGCCACCACGGCCCGGTGCGCGGCGGCGGCGAGGCGCGCGTGCAGGCGTACGGCGGCGGCGAGCCGTTCGGTCACGGGGGCGGGCTCGCCCAGGGCGTACGCGGCGGCCGCGGCGACCGGGGTGGCGACCTGGGCGCCCAGGGCGGTGAGCACGTCGAGGACCCGGTCGCGCAGCGCCGTACCGTCCCCGGTCGCCGGAAACCGGGCGACGGCGGCCGGCCAGCCCGGCGGCAGGAAGGGTCCGGCGAGGTCGGTGACGACGGTGACCCGGTCCGGCAGCATCTCGGCGGGACTGAAGAGCACGGTGTCGTGCGGGTCGTGCACGGTGTCGCGCCAGGTCTCGTCGCTGACCAGGTGCAGCCCCTCCCCCGCGGCCGCCTCCATGGCCTCGTGCACCAGTTCGGGCGGGGCCACGGTGGCGGTCGGGTCGTCGGCGACGCACAGCACGAGCAGCCGGGGGTCACCGCCCTCGGCCCGGATCCTGCGCACGGTCTCCAGCAGCGCGTACGGGTCCGGCACACCCCCGCACTCGGCGGGCGTGGCCACATGGAACACGGATCTGCCCAACGCCCGCGCCTGGGGCTCCCACCAGGCGGCGCACGGCCGGGGGAGCAGGACGTCGCCGCCGATCGCGGCGGTCAGCGCGAGGAGGAGGGCGGGGGCACCGGGGGCGGCGACGGCCCTGTCCGGTGCGGTGGGCAGTCCGCGCCGGTCCCAGTAGCCGCAGGCTGCGTCCAGGAGGGCGGTGTCACCACCGGGCGGGACGGCGTGGGGACGGCCCGCGGCGGCGGAGAGCGCGGCGGCCAGTTCGGGCAGCACGGGCAGGCCCTGAGCGGGAGGGGGTGGGCCGTAGCGGACCGGCCCGTGCCCTTCCGGATCCGTCCGCCGCATGTGTGCCTCCGCGCAGTCGTGGTGCGTTGTCCGGCGCCTCACCCTCCGGGAGCGCTCCGGGATGCCGGGGCGTTCCGTCGTGCCGTGAGTGTGTGCGCCGTCGTCCCGTGAGTGTGCGCCGCCGTGCCGCGGACGGCGTCGTACGCACCCTCGGCCGGTCAGTACCCAGGCTCACGCGCCCCAAGGGCACCCGTACGGGTTGAGCCGGTCACAGCGGCCACGTGTCCGGGCGTTCGCGACCGCGGCCCACCGCGACTCCAGCCGTCCGCGGTTCGACCCGCCGCGACCGCTGGTTCGGCCGACCAGGGGTCCGGCCCGTCACGGCGTCCACCGGTCCCGGCGGCGCAGTCGGTGGACGGCCGCGCCGAATGCTCCCGCGATGAGGAGGCCGCCCGCGACCATGGCCGGGACGGAGTCGGTGAAGGCACCGCCACCGCCCGCGTGGACTCCGCGCTGAACCGGCGCGGTGGGGTGGGTGGGCTGGTGGGACGGCTGACGCGTCGGGTCCTTCGTCGGCTGGTACGTCGGCTGCCGTGTGGGGAGCTGCAGGGCGTTGTCGCCGAGGGCGACGTCGAAGGCGGCGCTCCACTGTTTGCCCTCGCCACCCGCGGCCGCCGGGCACAGGCCGTCGACGCCCCACTCGGTGGCGGCGTCGACCGCGTCGGCGCCGGTCTCGAAGTCCGCGGCGGGCGCGATCTTGGCGGTGCCCTCGTAGGAGGGGCCGCCCGCGGAGTCGTCGTTGCCGGGGAGGCGCTGCAGCTTGACGGTGCCCTGTTCGAAGGCCTGTGAGCTGGCGTCGATGGTCTCGGGGGCGGTGCCGCCGGTCGGGTCGCAGGAGACGGAGAACGTGAGTGTGCCGCCCGGTTCGACGGAGTGCGGGTTCGCCTCGGCCGCCGGGTCAGCGTGGGCGGGCGGGGCGGGGGCGCCCAGAACGGCACCGATCAGGGCGGTGGCGGACAGGACACGGGCTCTGCGGCGCATGGGCGGGGCTCCTTCGGCCGACTCAGGCGGACGGGGCACGACCGCCGTGCCCCGGGTCCATCAGAGCGCCGGGCCCGGCGGGGCGCGCGCCGCCGGGCACCATTAGCGGGACACCGGGCCGCCGACCGGGTGACCTTGCCCTTGTCCGGGTTGCTCCGTCGCCCTTCTCGCGCCCCCGAGGCGGAGCCGCAGACACAGCCCCACGCCCGAACGTGACGTGTGACCTCCCTGCCGACGGTGCCCCTGCCGGCCCCGGACGGCAGGGGCAAGGCCGTGCTGACCCTGTTCCGCTCAGGAGCCCGCACGCGCCGACGTGGCCTTCTCGATGGCCGAGGCCCCAGGCGATGGACTCGATGTCCCGCCATATCGCGCCGGTCATTCGGCGCCCTGCCCAGGAGCTCTGCCCAGGAGCTCTACGCGACGTCCCTCATCACCTGGTCGCGCAGCCGGTCGCAGCACCGGCTGATCAACCGCGACACATGCATCTGGGAGATCCCCAGCTGTTCGGCGATCCGGCTCTGCGTCATGTCGCCGAAGAACCGCATGTACAGAATGGCCCGCTCCCGCTCCGGCAGCGCGGCCAGCCGGGGCTTCACGGCCTCCCTGTCGACCACCGTGTCCAAGGCAGGATCCGCGGACCCCAGCGCGTCGCTGAGCGAGTACCCGTCCTCGCTGCCCGGCAGCTCCGCGTCCAGCGACAGCGCCGTGAAGCTCTCCAGGGCTTCGAGCCCGACCTGGACGTCCTCCTCGCTCATGTTCGCGTGCTTGGCGATCTCCGCGATGGTGGGCCGCCGCCCGGAGATCGTCTGGGACAGTTCCTGATTGGCGAACCGCACGCGATTACGCAGGTCCTGGACCCGGCGCGGCACGTGCAGGGTCCACATGTGGTCCCGGAAGTGCCGCTTGATCTCACCGGTGACGGTGGGTACCGCATAGCTCTCGAAGGCGTTACCGAGCTCGGGGTCGTAGCGGTCGACGGCCTTGACCAGGCCCAGCGACGCCACCTGGCGGAGGTCCTCGTAGCTCTCACCGCGGCTGCGGAACCGTCCCGCGAGCCGTTCGGCCATGGGAAGCCACGCTTCGATGATCTGTTCACGCAGAGTGTCCCGCTGCTGACCGGGGGGAAGCGAGGCCAGCTTCCGGAACGCCTCCGTGGTGTCGGGGGCGTCGTCGTGCGGATGGTGCTTCGCGTTTGCCTGAGTACGCATGGTGCGTCGCAACTCCCTGGATGGTGCTCTGGGATGGACGGTCACCGTGGGGGCGGGGATGTGCACAGGGGACAGCACACCCGTGATGGAAACATCGCCTCGTCCACGGACGTGCCTCCTGTCCGAAGCACTGCAGTGCGCTTGCCCCGGATCATGCGCGGCAAACACCCGCAGGTTTTTCCTCTCCCCCGCGGGTGACTCGCTCGGGAGATCACACCCCGGGAGGTCCAGTATGAACACCACGGTCGCCGATCACATCTTGCGAAGGCTGCGCGAATGGGAAGTCGAACAAGTATTCGGCTACCCGGGCGACGGCATCAACGGGCTGCTCGCGGCCTGGGGACGGGCCGAGGACCGGCCCCGGTTCATCCAGTCACGGCACGAGGAGATGTCCGCGTTCCAGGCGGTCGGCTACGCGAAGTTCTCCGGGCGGCTCGGAGTGTGCGCGGCGACCTCGGGTCCCGGCGCGATCCATCTGCTCAACGGTCTGTACGACGCCAAGCTGGACCATGTGCCGGTGCTGGCGATCGTCGGCCAGACACACCGCAGCGCGATGGGCGGCTCGTACCAGCAGGAGGTCGACCTGCACACCCTGTTCAAGGACGTGGCCTCGGACTTCGTCGAGACGGTGACCGTGCCCGAGCAGCTGCCGAACGTCCTCGACCGGGCGATCCGCACCGCGTACGCCCGCCGGGCGCCGACGGCTGTCATCATCCCCGGGGACGTGCAGGAGCTGGAGTACTCGGCGCCGACCCACGAGTTCAAGATGGTCCCGTCCAGCCTGGACCGCGGTTCCTGGACGGCGGTGCCTTCGACGGAGTCGGTCGAACGGGCCGCCGAGATCCTGAACGCCGGGGACAAGGTCGCGATCCTCATCGGGCAGGGCGCCGCCGTGGCCCGCGCCGAGGTCGCGCGGATCGCCGAGCTGCTCGGCGCGGGCGTCGCCAAGGCGCTCCTGGGCAAGGACGCGCTGAGCGACGAACTGCCGTACGTCACCGGCTCGATCGGTCTGCTGGGCACCCGCCCCTCCTACGAGCTGATGCGCGACTGCGACACACTGCTGACCATCGGCTCGTCGTTCCCGTACTCGCAGTTCCTGCCGGACTTCGGCAAGGCACGGGCCGTACAGATCGACATCGACCCGCACATGGTCGGGATGCGCTACCCGTACGAGGTGAACCTGATCGGGGACGCGAAGGCGACGCTGGAGCGGCTGATCCCGCTGATCGATCCCGAGCGGGGCCGGGAGTGGTACGACGAGGTGTGCGCGGGCGTGGCGCGCTGGCGCGAGGTGACGGCACGGCGGGCGGAGCTGTCGGCCGACCCCATCAATCCGGAGCTGGTGGCCCACACCCTCGACGCGCTGCTGCCGGACGACGCGATCATCTGCTCGGACTCCGGTTCGGCGGCGAACTGGTACGCCCGGCACATCACCATGCGGGACGGCATGCGCGGGTCGCTGTCGGGGACGCTGGCGACGATGGGCTGCGGAGTGCCGTACGCGATCGGCGCGAAGTTCGCGCACCCGGACCGTCCCGCGATCGCCCTGGTCGGGGACGGAGCGATGCAGATGAACGGCATGGCGGAGCTGATCACGGCGGCCAAGTACAAGGACCGCTGGGAGGATCCGCGGCTGGTGGTGGCCGTCTGGAACAACCACGACCTGAACCAGGTGACGTGGGAGCTGCGGGCGATGGGCGGGGAACCGTCCTTCCTGCCCTCGCAGGAGCTGCCGGACGTCCAGTACGCCGCCTTCGCGCGCTCCCTGGGGCTGACCGGCATCCGGGTGGAGGAGCCCGAGGACGTCGAGGCGGGCTGGCGGGCGGCGCTGGCGGCCGACGGTCCGGCGGTCGTCGAGTTCCTCACCGACCCTGCCGTGCCGCCGATCCCGCCGCACGCCACCTGGGAGCAGATGGAGTCCACGGCCGCCTCGATCCTCAAGGGCGACGCCGACCGGGGGTCCATGGTCAGGCAGGGCTTCAAGGCGAAGGTGCAGGAGTTCCTGCCGGGCAACCGGGAGAAGGACAAGGGCGGCAGGCGGTCGTAGACGGCCGGAGCTCGCGTCCGGTGGCCCTGGACACCGGACGCGAGCTCCGCCGTCACCCGTTCAGCGGATCGGCACGGCCTGTTCC
Organism: Streptomyces sp. NBC_01314; assembly: GCF_041435215.1. Classification (NCBI taxonomy): domain Bacteria; kingdom Bacillati; phylum Actinomycetota; class Actinomycetes; order Kitasatosporales; family Streptomycetaceae; genus Streptomyces; species Streptomyces sp. NBC_01314. The sequence continues at coordinate 2,400,601 of NZ_CP108394.1, forward strand.
GGCCGGTCGGCCCGCTCCATGGGTGGCAGCACCATCTCCTCGTAGCGGCCCAGCGCCAGTACGACGCCGAGCATCAGCAGCGGAATGATCACAGCGACTACCGCCATGAGCCCGGTCCTTCCCCAGGGAATGTGCGGTGAGGGGTGTCTCGCCGGGTCTCCCCCGCGCGGACGGGCAAACCCGGGCGCCGAACGGAATCGGGTGGGCCGCGTCCGTGTCGGCCCAGGGTCTTCGGGTACGCGGGGGGCCACCAACCCATCTGGAGGGGAGTCATGCAGCGAGGCAGCAACCGGATGAGCGCCCACCGCGACGACGAGATGAAGCACGAACTGCAGGGGTTGCTCCGTTCGGGGCACCCCACCCGGACGGAGGAATGGCACGACCCGGAGCCGTACGCCGAGGACGACCCGGAGGTCACGTACGGGCCGGTGACGCCGAGCCGTGCGCCCGCCCGGGTGGAGGCGCTGCGGCTGGAGCTGGGCCGGGTCCTGGGCCGTACGTCCTTCCCGGCGGGCCCCGCCGAGCTGATGCGTGTGCTGCGGGACCGGCACGCCCCGGACGGGCTCGTGGAGCCCCTGGAGCGGCTGCCGCGCAAGGAGCGCTACGACTCGGTGCACCGGCTCGCGGAGGCAGTGGTCCACGCCCAGGATGAGACCGACGGCGGTGCGTCGCGGCCCCCGGCGGGCGGCAGGGAACCCGCACACGACGCAGACACATAGGCCCCTGCTCGCGGGTACCGCGGGCAGCGTCACGCCGATGTCGGCGTGCCACCGCCGTCGGGGCGGAGCGACAGAAGGACCGGAAAAGCCATGGCCGAGTTCGTGAGGGAAGTCATGACGCCAGGTGCGGTGGCGGTCCGCCCGGACGCCTCGCTCGTCGAGGCGGCGCAGCTGATGCGGGCCCAGGACATCGGGGACGTGCTCGTCTCGACGGACGAGCAGGTCATCGGGGTCCTGACCGATCGCGACATCACGCTGCGCGCCGTCGCCGAGGGCGCGGACCCGCTGACGGTGAGCGCCCAGGCCGTCTGCACCCCGAACCCGGTCGTGATCGGCCCGGACGACGCGGTGTCCACCGCCGTCGCGCTGATGCGCGACCACGCGATACGCCGGCTCCCCGTCGTGAAGGACGGGGAGCCGGTGGGCATGGTCAGCCTCGGCGACCTGGCCGTCTCGCAGGACCCGGGGTCGGCGCTCGCCCACATCAGCCGGGCCGAGCCGGACACCTGACCGGGCGGGGCCCCGGCCTGAGAGGGCGGCCCCCGAGTCCGGCCACGACCCGACGGACCGGCCCGAGCAGGCCCCGACCCGCGAGACCGGCCGGGTACCGCCCCCACCTGACGGGACGGCCCGGAGTACCTCAGCTCCGCTGTCGAGCACGGCATGTACGTGCCGGACCCGTCGGACCCGGAGCTGCACATCCTGCGGGTGGTGGCCCGATGAGCGACGGAACAAGGCACGGAACAGGACACGGAACAAAGCAAGGAAAGGAGACTGAGCAGCCATGCGTATCGCATTCCTGACCGCACCCGAGGGCGTCGAACAGATCGAGCTGACCGACCCCTGGCAGGCGGCGAAGAACGCCGGCCACGAGCCCGTGCTGGTGTCGACGAAGCCCGGCCGCGTCCAGGCCTTCGACCATCTCGACAAGGCGGACACGTTCTCCGTGGACGCCGTGGTGGGCGAGGCTCCGGCCGAGTCGTTCGACGCGCTGGTCCTGCCCGGCGGGGTGGCCAATCCGGACTTCCTGCGCATGGACGAGCGGACCGTGCCGTTCGTCCGGGAGTTCTTCGAGCGGGGCCGCCCGGTCGCCGCGATCTGTCACGCGCCGTGGACGCTGATCGAGGCGGACGTGGTCCGCGGCCGGGTCCTGACCTCGTGGCCGAGCCTGCGCACGGACATCCGCAACGCGGGCGGCACCTGGGTCGACGAGCAGGTCAGGATCTGCGACCACGGCCCCAACAAGCTGGTCACCAGCCGCAGGCCGGACGACCTCAAGGCGTTCTGCGAGGCGTTCCTCGACGTGTTCTCCCAGGAGGCGGCCTGATGAGCTCACCCATGGACCGCAAGCGAGAACAGCGTGAGGCCGCCCACCCGGACGACCCGGCGTCGGGTCCCCTCACCACCGACCAGGGCGTGGCCGTCGACCACACCGACGACTCCCTGACCGTCGGCGAGCGCGGGCCGACCCTGATGGAGGACTTCCACTTCCGGGAGAAGCTCACCCACTTCGACCACGAGCGGATCCCGGAGCGGGTCGTCCACGCACGGGGCGCGGGCGCCTACGGCTACTTCGAACCGTACGAGTCCTGCGCGGAGTTCACCCGCGCGGCCTTCCTCCAGGACCCGTCGGTCCGCACCCCGGTCTTCGTACGGTTCTCGACCGTGCAGGGGCCGCGCGGCTCGGCGGACACCGTGCGGGACGTGCGCGGCTTCGCCACCAAGTTCTATACGTCGGAGGGCAATTACGACCTGGTGGGGAACAACTTCCCGGTCTTCTTCATCCAGGACGGCATCAAGTTCCCGGACTTCGTGCACGCGGTGAAGCCGGAGCCGCACAACGACATCCCGACGGGCGCGTCCGCGCACGACACACTGTGGGACTTCGTGTCGCTGCAGCCGGAGACACTGCACGCGATCATGTGGCTGATGTCGGACCGGGCGATCCCGCGCAGCTACCGCATGATGCAGGGCTTCGGCGTGCACACCTTCCGCTTCGTGACCGCCGACGGGCGGGGCACGTTCGTCAAGTTCCACTGGAAGCCGAAGCTGGGCACGCACTCGCTGGTGTGGGACGAGGCGCAGGAGTGCCAGGGCCGGGACCCGGACTTCAACCGCCGGGACCTGTGGGACACGATCGAGGCCGGCGAGTACCCGGAGTGGGAGCTGGGCGTCCAACTCGTGCCGGAGGAGGACGAGTTCGCCTTCGACTTCGATCTGCTCGACGCCACGAAGCTCATTCCTGAGGAGCAGGTGCCGGTACGGCCGATCGGCCGCATGGTGCTGGACCGCAACCCCGAGAACTTCTTCGCGGAGACGGAACAGGTCGCCTTCCACACCGCCAATGTCGTGCCGGGCATCGACTTCACCAACGACCCGCTGCTCCAGGCCCGCAACTTCTCCTACCTGGACACCCAGTTGATCCGCCTCGGCGGCCCCAACTTCAGTCAACTGCCGGTGAACCGCCCGGTCGCCCCCGTACGCACCAACCACCGCGACGGCTACCACCAGTCGGCGGTCCACGGCGGCACGAACTACTTCCCGAACTCCCTCGGCGGCGGCTGCCCGGCCCACGCGGGCGTCGACCCGCACGCCTACACGCACTACGCCGAACGCGTCGACGGCGCCACGATCCGCCGCCGCAGCGAGAGCTTCAAGGACCACCACAGCCAGCCCGCCATGTTCTGGAACAGCATGGCGCCCTGGGAGAAGCAGCACATCGTGGCGGCCTTCCGTTTCGAACTCGGCAAGGTCGGCGCCCTCGCCGTCCGCGCCCGCACGGTGGAGCAACTGGCGAAGGTGGACCCGGAGTTGGCGTCCGAGGTGGCGAAGGGCGTCGGCGTACAGGTCCCGACGGACGCCGAGCCGGTGCCGTACAAGCTCACCTCCCCCGCCCTCAGCCTGGAGTCCCAGCGCGGTCCCGGTTCCATCCGGACCCGGCGGATCGCCGTCCTCGTCGCCGACGGCGTGGACGCGGGGCAGGTGACCGGCGTGCGGGAGGCGCTGGCGGCCGAGGGGGCGATCGTCGAGGCGCTGGCGGCCCGGGACGGCACCGTGCGTGGCGCTGACGGCGCGGAGTACACCGTGGACCGTGCCCTGCCGACGGTGGCGTCCGTCCTCTATGACGCGGTCCTTCTCCCCGGCGGCCCTGTCGCCACCCCGGCCCTGTCGACCGACCCCGACGCCATGCGCTTCGTCCGTGACGCCTATCGCCACGGCAAACCGATCGGCGCCCTCGGCTCCGGCGTGGGCATCGTCGCCGCCCTGCGACCCGAGGGCGTACGCCTCTCCTCCGAGTTCCACCATGTGGTGACGGACCGGGGCGTCGTGACGGACACGGCCCAGGGCAGGGCGAGCGAGGACTTCACCAGGGAGTTCGTGGCAGCGATCGCATCCCACCGCCATGGGAACCGCCCACCGCCCGGCTGCTGACGACGACCGCCGAAGGGCCGCGCCGCCCCCGAAAGGACAGGCCGGCCCTTCAGGGGCAGGCGGACCTTCGAAGGAGGCGGTCCTTCAAGTCCGTACAAGCCCCGAGTCGTCCCCGCCTTTTCGAACTACGGCCTCCGCCCGAGCAGACACAACAACCTGGTCTGCGCGTCCGCACCCACCGGCGGAGCCACCCGCGCCCCGAACAGCCCGCTCTTCTCCAGCTCCCCCGCATACGGCGTGACCTCGTCCACGGCGAACGACACCAGCTCCCCAGGCAGCCGCTCGTCGAAGCCGATCGCCCGCGCCATATCCCACGCGTGCACGACGAGATCGGCGACCATCTGCGCACAGTACGCGGTCGCCGGAGTCTCCCCGGACGACAGATGGACCGTACGTTCGAGCGCACCGGGCGCCGCGAAAGCATCCCGCGCGGAATGCGCGGCCGTGTCCCAGGACGCCGCGGGGTCCGGCCCCAGCAGGTCCCCCTCGAACGTGTCGCCGACCTCCTCGATCATGCAGCCGTTCCGCACCAGCGACGGCACCCACAGCTGCTCGGACACGAGGTGGTTGACGAGGTCACGGACGGACCATTCGGCGCAGGGCGTGTCAGCCCCCCACTGATCGTCACGGACGGCATGCACCCGGGCACCGAAGAGGCTCTGAGCCTCCGCGTGCCGGTCGAGCAGCGCACGCCTACGCGCGTCCGGCGTCATGTCGTCGCCGTTCCCCGATCCCGCGCGCCGTCGCGGGTGCGGCCCGAGAGGACCGGCCGGCGCGGGTGGCGGCGCAGGTACTCGCCCTCCAGTTGCGCCATCCGTACGTTGTGGGTACGCAGCGCATCGGTCGAACCGTGCAGCAGCGTGTCGTGACGCGTGCGGTGGATCGACTCCAGCTCCTTCATCAACTGCTGGTCGTCCAGCTGGTCCGGGTGCACTCCGGTCATGGTGGTACCCCGATCTTCGTCGCGGCTCTCCCTCCACTGTACGAAGATCCGGGGCCCCGGGCTTCCGCGTACGCCGTACGGAGCCGGACCCGTCCCGCCCGGTGGGGTCGGTGGGGCCGGTGTCAGCGGGCGCGCTCCACCCGCCGCTCGTCCCACACCGGCTCCGGAGTCTCCCGTACACGGCCGTCGGAGCCGAAGACGAGAAAGCGGTCGAACGAGCGAGCGAACCAGCGATCGTGGGTGACGGCGAGGACGGTGCCCTCGAAGGCCTCCAGGCCCTCCTGCAGGGCCTCCGCCGACTCCAGGTCGAGGTTGTCGGTGGGCTCGTCGAGCAGCAGGGCCGTGACGCCCTGGAGCTCCAGGAGCAGAATCTGGAAGCGGGCCTGCTGGCCGCCGGAGAGGCGGTCGAAGGACTGCTCGGCCTGGTGGGTCAGCTCGTAGCGGCGCAGCCGGGACATGGCCGCGCCGCGGTCCTGGGCGTGCTCCTTCCACAGGATGTCGAGCAGCGTCCGCCCCACCAGCTCCGGGTGGGCGTGTGTCTGCGCGAAATGCCCCGGCACGACCCGGGCGCCGAGCTTCCACTCCCCCGTGTGGGCCACGTCGCCGCCGGCGAGCAGCCGCAGGAAGTGGGACTTGCCCGAACCGTTGGAGCCGAGGACGGCGACCCGTTCGCCGTAGAAGACCTCCAGATCGAAGGGTTTCATCAGCCCGGTCAGCTCAAGTCCCTTGCAGGTGACGGCCCTTACCCCGGTACGCCCGCCCTTGAGCCGCATCGTGATGTCCTGCTCGCGGGGCGGCTCCGGGGGCGGCCCGGCCTCCTCGAACTTGCGCAGCCGGGTCTGGGCGGCACGGTAGCGGGAGGCCATGTCGGGGCTGTTCTCAGCGATCTGCCGGAGCGTCATCACCAGCTTCTTCAGCTGGGCGTGCTTCTCGTCCCAGCGCCTGCGCAGCTCCTCGAAGCGCTCGAAGCGCTTCGCCCGCGCATCGTGGTAGGTGGCGAACCCGCCGCCGTGCACCCAGGCGTCCGCGCCGGCCGGCCCCGGCTCCACGCTCACGATCTTCTCGGCGGAGCGGGACAGCAGTTCCCGGTCGTGCGACACGAAGAACACGGTCTTGCGGGTCTCCGCCAGCCGTTCCTCCAGCCACCGCTTGCCGGGTACGTCGAGGTAGTTGTCGGGCTCGTCGAGGAGGAGCACCTGATCGGTGCCGCGCAGCAGCGCCTCCAGCACGAGCCGCTTCTGCTCACCGCCGGAGAGCGTCCCCACCTGCCGCCACTGCGCCTTGTCGTACGGCACGCCGAGCGCGGCCGTCGTGCAGATGTCCCACAGCGTCTCGGCCTCGTAGCCGCGCACCTCTGCCCAGTCGGAGAGGGCCTGCGCGTACTTCAGCTGGGCCGCCTCGTCGTCCACGGTCATGATCCCGTGCTCGGCGGTGTCGACCGCCTTCGCGGCCTCCCTGATCCTCGGCTGCGCCACCGACACCAGGAGGTCCCGCACGGTCGACTCGTCCCGCACGGACCCCACGAACTGTCGCATCACCCCGAGCCCTCCGCTGACGGTCACCGATCCGCCGTGCGGCTTCAGCTCCCCGGAGATCAGCCGCAGCAACGTCGTCTTCCCGGCCCCGTTGGGCCCGACCAGCGCGACGACCGACCCTTCCCCCACCCGAAAGGACACGTCCCCGAGCAGCGCCCTCCCGTCCGGCAGGTAGTACTCCAGATGAGCGGCTTCGAGATGTCCCATGGGGCGCATTGTGCGAGGCAGGGGAACAACCGAGCAAATCCATTTCCCGACCTGCCCGACCTGCCCGCCCCCGGCAGGATCAGGTTCCTGCCGCAACCCCACCCCGCCCGACACGCTCGCGCCCTCATGGGGTACCCGTGGACACATGACCCCAGACGTCGACCTCACCGTCCGCCCCCCGGGCCACCACATCCTCCGCGACCGTTTCCTGGCCGCGGACAGCCGCCTGTTCAACGCGGTGGCGACCCGCGACTGGCCGGGCGCGCACCCCCTCCTGCCCAAGCTGAGCCGCGCCGCGAACCACGGGGTGCTGTGGTTCGCCACGGCGGCGGCGATCGCGGCGACCCGCAGTCCGAGGGCCCGCAGGGCAGCCGTCCGGGGCGTCGCCTCGCTCGCACTCGCCTCGGCGACGATCAACACGCTCGGCAAGCGGACCGTCCGCCGCCCCCGCCCGGTCCTGGACAACGTCCCGCTGACCCGGCAGCTGAAGCGGCAGCCGATCACCACGTCCTTCCCGTCGGGCCACTCCGCCTCCGCCGCCGCCTTCGCGGCCGGTGTCGCCCTGGAGTCGCGCGGCTGGGGCGCGGCCGTGGCACCGATGGCGGCCGCCGTGGCGCTGTCCCGCGTGTACACGGGCGTGCACTTCCCCAGCGACGTCCTGGTGGGCGCCGCCCTGGGTGTGGGCGCCGCCTACGCCGTACGGGGCATCGTGCCGACCCGCGACCTGCTCCCGCCGCCCGGCCGCCCGTACGTGGACGCGCCCGCGCTGCCGGACGGGGACGGGCTGGTCGTGGTCGCGAACCGGGCCTCGGGGACGTCGGACCGGGTGCGTGCCCTGCGGGACGTACTGCCCGGCGCCGAGACCGTGGAGTGCGAACCGGAGGATGTGAGGGCCGAGCTGGAGAAGGCCGCCGCCCATGCGCGTGTGCTCGGCGTGTGCGGCGGCGACGGCACGGTGAACGCCGCCGCCGAGGTGGCCCTGCGCCACGGACTCCCCCTCGCCGTTCTCCCCGGCGGCACGCTCAACCACTTCGCGTACGACCTCGGTGTGGAGGATGTGCGCGGCCTGGGCCGCGCCGTGCGCCGGGGCGAGGCCGTCCGGGTGGACCTGGGGCACTTCACCACCGGTGATACGGAGGGCCACTTCCTCAACACGTTCAGCCTGGGCGTCTATCCCGAGCTGGTCCGCGAGCGCGAGCGCTGGGAGAAGGTGACGGGCGGCTGGCCGGCGGGCGTGATCGCGGCGCTGCGCGTCCTGCGCTCCGACCGCCGTCCGCTGCTGGCCACCTTCGAGGGCCGGCCGCGCCCGATCTGGCTGCTCTTCGCGGGCAACGGCACCTATCACCAGCTGGGCCTGGCCCCGGCCCGGCGTTTCGACCTGGCCGACGGGCTGCTCGACGTCCGCGTGGTGCACGGCGGCCGCCGCCCGGCCCTGCGGCTGCTGGCCGCGGCCGTCGCCGGCCCGCTGACCCGCACCCCGGCCCACGCGGCGGTCCGCGTACGGCGGCTGCGGGTGGACGGCATCGCGCCGGGCACCCTCCTCGCGTACGACGGCGAAGTCACCGAGGTGCGGGGCGATCTGACGCTCCGCAAGCTCCCGGAGGCGCTGACGGTCTACCGGCCGGTACCGCTGCACTGACCCACCACGCCAGTCCACAATTCAAGACGGCGGTCTCATTATTTGGGGCGCTCGCGTACGGTTCGGGAACGAACTCGTGGACCTCACGGACCTCGTGGAAGGGGAACGGCCATGTCGAAGGCACGGGAGACCGCCGTCTACACGCACGGACACCATGAGTCGGTGCTGCGCTCGCACACCTGGCGGACGGCCGCCAACTCGGCGGCCTACCTCCTCGGTTCGCTGAAGCCCCACATGAAGATCCTGGACATCGGCTGCGGTCCGGGCACCATCACCGCGGACCTGGCCGCCCTCGTGCCGGACGGGCAGGTCACCGGCGTCGACCACGCCCCCGGCATCCTGGACCAGGCCCGCGCCACAGCGGCCGAACGCGGTCTGGGCAACGTGGACTTCGCCGTCGCGGACGTCCACTCCCTGGACTACCCGGACGACACCTTCTGCGTGGTCCACGCCCACCAGGTGCTCCAGCACGTCGGCGACCCGGTGCGGGCGCTGCGCGAGATGTGCCGGGTGACCAGGCCGGGCGGTCTGATCGCCGTCCGTGACTCCGACTACGCGGCGATGACCTGGTACCCCGGGTCCCCGGGCATGGACCACTGGCTGGACCTGTACCGCCGGGTGGCCCGCGCCAACGGCGGTGAGCCCGACGCGGGACGCCGGCTGAAGTCCTGGGCCCTGCGCGCCGGACTCACCGACATCACGGCCACCTCCGCCACCTGGACCTACGCCACGGCGGACGAGCGGGCCTGGTGGAGCGGACTGTGGGCGGACCGGACGGTGGCCTCCGCGTACGCCGAGCGGGCCACGGAGAGCGGTCACGCGACGGCCGAGCAGCTCCACGCGATCGGGGCGGCCTGGCGGGAGTGGGGGCGGCAGGAGGACGGCTGGTTCGCCGTGCTGCACGGAGAGATTCTCTGCCGTAAGGCGGCCTGAAAGGGCACATTCCGGAAACCCGGACCATCAGGAGGTTCGCAACGAGTGGTGGATTCACCCACGTTCGCAGGTGAATCCACTTCCGCGTTCACTCCCGCGGTAGCAACGGTCCGAGCGGCCCGAGGTCCAGATTGAGGTCCTCGGGCCGCAGTCCGTAGCGCTCGCGCAGCTCGGTCATCCGGTCGTCGAGCAGCATCAGCGTGAGCCCGATGCGCTCCTCCTGGTCCTCCGAGAGCTCCCCGGTGTCGAAGCGGCGCAGCGCCTGCCGCTCCATGAGCTGGCGCAGCAGTTCGACGACGGTCAGGACCAGCTTGACGAGGTCCCTCTCCACCGTGTCGGGCTCCAGTTCGACGCGGTTGCGGCCGGTCACTCGATGCCTCCCCAGGGGGACGGAACCTGTTCGTTCACGGAGCTGATCAGCGCGTTCAGGTCGATGCGGACGAGATCGACGTCCGCGATGCGCAGGGTGAGGTCACCCGTGATGACGACCCCGCCGGCGAGGAGCCGGTCGAGGAGATCCACCAGGGCCACTTCACGGCGTTCGATCACGGTCACGGGCCGTCCTCCACGCTCTCCACACCGTCTCGACCCTCTCGACCCTCTCGGCTCTCTCCGCCCTCTCCACCCTCTCCGCTGAAGGAATAGACCGCCCACGGCCCGGTGAGTTCCACCCGCAATCCCGGTTCCTCGCCCTTCGTGCGGTCCACCAGTTCCACGAACTCCTCGGAATGGGTACGCGGCACCAGATAGGCCGCGTTCAGCACATTGCGTCCCGCCACGCCGGACAGCGCGGAATTCTGCGGGGCGTGCAGCCGGGTGTCCTCGGCGAACTCCGAGAGGGTGCCGTGCAGAGCGCGCGCGAACCGGTCGGCGTTCTCCCACATCTCCTCGTGGGCCCGGTGGCTCCGCCGTCGCTGCCGCAGATAGTCGCGCCCGGAGGAGACCTTGGCGGGCTCTTGGGCCGCCTCCCCCTCCTCGGACTCCGCGTACACCTTGACGCCCCACTCCACCCGGCCCGCCAGCCGGTCCAGGGTCCGCCGAAAGCCCTCCTCGCGGGCCTCCAGCATGACCCGTACGCCGCTGTCGTCGCGGAACACGGTGCCGAGCCGGAGCGGCAGGGGCGTGGTGACGACGGTGAGGGCGTCGATCACGCTCTGGTGGGCACGGGCTGTCTCGGTCAGCCAGTCCAGGTCCTCCAGATGGGCGCGCAGCGGCTGCTCCGCGAAGTCGCGCTCCGGCACCTCGCTGACCACGGCGATCAGGTCGTGGTGACGCAGTTGCCGGGGCGGCGCGCCCGCGACCCCGGTGAGCTGGGACTGGAGCGCCGCGTCGAAGGGGCGGCAGACGGCGTACACGTAACGCAGTCCGGTCATGAGGGCTCCTCTCTGGCGCGGCCGCGCTCGATGGCCGGCTCCGGCTCCCGCCGGTACCCGTCCTCGTCCAGCTCCGCGAGCCGGGCACGCAACTCGGCGTTCTCACGGGAGAGTTCGTCGCGGCGGGCGTTGGAGGACAGCGCCGGGTCGGTCTCCCACCAGTCGATCCCCATCTCCTTGGCCTTGTCGACGGAGGCGACGATCAGGCGCAGCTTGATCGTGAGCAGTTCGATGTCGAGCAGGTTGATGCGGATGTCACCCGCGATCACCAGACCTTTGTCGAGTACACGCTCCAGGATGTCGGCCAGATTGGCACTCCCACCGCTCTGGCCGTACGGCTCGGGGACCCGGCTCGGGAAGGTCATCGACGGCTCCTGCCCGCCGCGGCCGGTTCCTCGTCCTCATCCTCGTACGGTTCCTCCTCGGTGTCCTCCCCGGCGTCGCCCTCGGCCTCGGGAACGTCCTCGTACTCGTCCTCGGGGACCTCTTCCGAGTCCTCCGCGTCCTCCGCCACGTCCTCGTCGGCGTACTCGTCGGTCTCATCGGCCTCGTCGGAGTCGCGGGGCTCCTCGTCCGGCTCCGGCTCCTCGTCGTACTCGGCCTCGGCGTCGTCGTCCTCCGGCGCCCCGGCCTCCTGCTCCTCCTGCTCCTCCTCCGCGAGGGCGTCCTCGTGGCTGACGGCGACATCGCCGTCGCGGATCTCACCGCGCCAGCCGTCCTCGGCCTCGCCCCTGAGGGTGATGAAGCGGGCGAAGTTCTTGAGGTCGAGCCGGGCCCGGCGGCCCTGGGCCCGCCAGATGTTGCCGGTCTTCTCGAAGAGACCCTTCGGGTAGTACTCCAGGACCAGCAGGACCCGGGTGAGGTTGTCCCCCAGGGAGTGGAAGGTGACGGCGCCCTTCGTGGTGCCCTTGGCACCCTCCGACGTCCAGGTGATCCGCTCGTCGGGCACCTGTTCGGTGGTGTGGGCCTTCCAGCTCCGGCTGGACCAGAAGATCTTCAGCTGCCAGTCGGAGTGGGTGTCGTCGGCCCGGTTCGCGCTCTTCACGCCCTTGGCGAAGGTGCTGAAGCTCTGGAACTGGGTCCACTGGTCGTACGCCGTGCGCACCGGCACCCCGACGTCGATGGACTCGATGATCACCGTGGGCTTGTTGCCCGAGCCGCCCTTGCGTTTACCCTTGCCGCCGCCGAGGTTCTTGAGCGCGCCGAGCACGTTGTCCTTGGCGCGGCCGGCGCCCACCTCCAGGGCGGTGCGCAGCGGCCCCTTGCCCTCGGCGAGCTTGCGCCCGCCGTCGAGGGCGAGCTTGGCGAAGCCGGGGCTGTTGCCGTCGGCGATGTCGTTGAGCTTGCCGGTCGTCTCACCGAGCTTGCGGCCGGCGCCGACCAGGAGCCGCTGCGCCTGGACGGCCAGATACTCCCGGGCCTCGGCCTTGAGGTGGTCGACGGCCTCGCCGTGGACCACCTCGGTGAGCGGGTTGCTCCTCGTCGCGTTCTCCGCCCGATCCGTCGCGCGTCCGTTCGCCGCGCCGAGGGTCTCAGTCATCGTCGCCGCCTCCCCTCGTGGCCCGCGACCCGGTGGCCTTGCGCGCGTCCTTCTTGGCGGGAGCCTTGCCGGGGGCGGTCTTCTTGGCGGTCGCCCTCTTCGCCGCGGTCTTCCGTGCCGGGGCGGCGGCCTTCTTGGCGGGAGCCTTCTTCGCTGCCGGCCTCCCCTCCGACCTGGGTGCCGTCTTCTTCGCCGGGCGCCTGCGCGCGGGCTTCTCCTCAGGTTCCTCGTCGTGCTCGTCGTGCTCGTCGTGCTCGTCACGCGTGTCGGCGTACTCGTCGTCGTCCGCCTCGTCCGCGTACGCGTCGTCGCGGTCCTTCCCGCCGCGCCCCGGCAGGTCGGGGGCCACGTCCGCGAGCTGGTCGCGCACCTGCGAGGTGCGTCCGTGCAGCCGGTCGGCGAGCCCTTCTATCTGCCGCTCGACCAGCGCCCCGGTGGCCGCTTTGCCGACACCGCGCAGGTCCCCGCGGAGTTGGTCCCCGATCTCCTTGAACTGCGGGTTGTTCCGCAGTTGCTGGGAGACCAGGTCCGCGAGCACCCGCGGACTCAGCTGCATCCGCTTGCCGGCCACCATGGTGCCGACCGCGAACGCGAGTTTCATCTTCTTCGTACGTCCGAGGACGTATCCGGCCCCTACGGCGAGGCCCAGTCCGATTCGATTCATTGTGTCTTCCCGTTCCCGGTTCCTGTGCTCCTCTGCGAGCTGATCTCCAGCCGGTCCAGGAGTTCGTCCTCCAATCGGTCGAACTCCTCCTCATCGATCTCGCCCGCTTCGAGCCGCTGCTCGAGGCGGGCGAGATCGGCACGGACGGCCGCCGGGTCGTAGTACTGGCGCTCGGCCTCGGTGACCACTTGTCTCACCGCCCAGAGGCTGCCGCGCACCGGTGCGAACGGCAGCAGCAGCACCTCGGTGATCAGTCCCATGTACTCGCCTCCTCAGCCGTGGAACGCCGTGCGCGCCACCCGTCGGCGTCCCGGCGTGGACATGCGCGGAACGCACGGAACGCACGGAACGCGCTGTCAATGCGTCGTCTCGGCGGGCTGTGCCGGCCCCGGTTCGACGAAGCTGTACGGCGGCAGCGGCCCGTTCACGCGCACCTCGATGTGCGGATGGCTCTTGCGGACCTCCTCCACGGCGTCGATGAACACCGCGGCCGACTGCCGGTCCACGAGGAACGACAGATTGGCCAGCCAACCGGTGGAGTCGGGGCCCGCGCTGACGGCCGCGGCGACCGGCTCCAGCGCCCGCTGCAGCGCCGCCGCGTCGTCGGCCTCGCGGGCCTGCACCGCGGCGACGACCATCTCGCCGAGCCGCAGCCGGTCCTCGTACGTGCCGCCACCCGCCTGCCGGTTGGCCTCGGTCATGGCGCGCAGCTCGGGGTTCTCGCCCATCACCCGGTGGAGCACGGCCTCTTCGTCGTGGCTGGCCTTCACGTTGTACTCGACCTTGCCGTCGAGGGCGCCGAGCCGTTCCAGGTAGTGCTTCGCGCGTTCGGCGAGCACGCCGGTGACGGACGCGTCGTCCGGTGCGACACTGCCGAACCGCATGGGCAGCACGGAACCGTTCGCACCCGCCTCGCTCAGGACGTTCTGGTGGGCGAGCAGGTCCTTGCGCTTGGGGCGCAGCCCCTCGGGGGCCTCACTGACGATCGCCGCCAGCTCACCCTCCGTGAGGACGCGCACCGGGCGCGCGGGGTCGCCCACCCCGCCCACGCCCTCGGGGAGGGCGGGGTGCGAGCTCGCCGTGATGCCATAGACGTACGTGCTCACTCCTGTTCCTCCCTCTTGCGCGAGCTCGTGGTCTTGCGGGCCCGTGGCCGCGCCTCGGACTGGCTCTCCTCGCGGGACTGCTTGAACGCGTCGGAGATCGTCTCGGCGGCGCCGGACAGCGCCCCCTTGGACTTGCCGCGCGCTCCGGACTCGGTGATCTCACCGACGAGGTCCGGCAGGCCCGGGCTCTTGCGCGGCCCGGCCTCCAGGTCGAGCCGGTTGCACGCCTCGGCGAAGCGCAGATAGGTGTCGACACTGGCGACGACGACCCGGACGTCGATCTTCAGGATCTCGATGCCGACCAGGGAGACTCGTATGAACGCGTCGATGACGAGCCCCCTGTCGAGAATGAGCTCCAGGACGTCGTACAGGCCGCTGCTGCCGCCTCCGCCGCCGGACTGCTGTGCCGGGACTACGGTCATACCGGCCGATCCTCCTTATATCTGGATCTTGTCTGTGGATCTGCTCTGTGGATCCGCTGCTGTGTGGATCCGCTGCTCTGTGGATGCTGGAGCGGGACGACGGCCTAACGGCGATGCGGGTCGGCCCTGCCGCGTTCGTAGCGGCGGACGCGGCGGTAGCCGGTGAGCTCGCCCTCGGGGTCGAGCTCCACGCGATAACTCGCGAGCAGGCTCATCGTGTCGGGGACCCTGGCGATCTCCAGGACCTCGACCTCCAAAACCCAGCCGTCCTCGGTCTGTTCGAACGACGACACGGACTCGGGCGCCATACCGGTCAGCTCCGCGAGCTGGGTCCGCGCATGCCGCAGCACCTGCATGGGGCTGGGCCGGTCGCCCGCCAATTCCTTCGTTTCTTCCGGTTTGTCCGCTTCCTGGGACTTCCGTGAACTCTGTGTTTTTGACGTGTTGGATGTGTTCGACATGGCCACCTCGAACACCGAGTGGCCACACCTCCGTTGGTCAAACCTTTCGGTCTCAGCCGCTCTCAGTGGCTCTCGGCGGCTCTCAGCGGCGCAGCGCCGCGAGCCGCCGCCGTGCCGGTCCCAGTGCCCGGCCCCTGCTCATCGCACCCGCCCAGGGGTCGGTGCGCGCCTGTTCGACGGCGTCCGCCAGGGTCCAGCGGCGGGCGTCGACGGCCGGGTCGTCGAGTTGTTCCCAGGTGAGGGGCGTCGCCACGGGCGCGCCGGGGCGGGCGCGCACGGTGTAGGGGGCGACGGCGGTCTGGGCGTAGGCATTGCGCTGCACATCGAGGTAGAGCCGCTCGCCGCGGTCCTTCTTGCGGGCCTCGGTGGTGAACCGCCCAGGGTGTGCACGCACCAGTTCGTCGGCGACCTGCTTCGCGAAGTCGCGCACCGCGTCGAAGTCGTCGTGGCCGTTCACCGGAACGACGACGTGGACGCCCTTGGAGCCGGTGGTCATCGGCACGGACGGCAGTTCCAGCTTGTCGAGCAGCTCCCGAACGTCGTGTGCCGCTTCCCGGACCTGTTCGAACTCGTCCGCAGCCGGGTCGAGGTCGAAGACCAGCCGGTCGGGCCGGTCGACGCTGCCGGTCCGGGAGAGCCAGCGGTGCAGGGTGAGACAGGCCTGGTCGGCGAGGTAGACGAGGGTGGCCGCGTTCTCGCACACCGGGTGGACGACCGTGCCGCCCTCCTTGGACACCTCTACGCGTTCGATCCAGTCCGGGTAGTGCTCGGGGGTGTTCTTCTGCATGAACATGGGCCCTTCGAGCCCGTCCGGATGCCTTTCCAGCATCAGCGGGCGCCCGCGCAGATGAGGCAGCATGAAGGGAGCGACGGCACGGTAGTAGGCGACGAGATCGCCCTTGGTGTACTCCTTGCCACCGCCACCGCCACCGCCATCGCCACTCCCACCGCCACCGTCCGCGGGGAACAGCACCTTGTCCGGGCGGTGGATCTCGACGGTACGGCGGCCGACCCGCATCGTGCGCGTGTCCCCCATCACCGATTCCCTTCTGCGTACGGACCGCGGCATGCCGGCTGTCGTACCCGGGCCGCTCAGGGCGTGATCGCGTGTTCCACCAGGAGCCGTCCGGCCACCGCGATCGCCTCCGCGTCGATGCCCGCCTCGCGCAGCTGCTCCTCGGGGGAGGCCGAGCCCGGCATCGTACGGACGGCGAGGCGCACCAGACGGGGCACCGGCCGGCCGTCGAGGAAGGCGTCGAGGATCGCGTCGCCGAGGCCGCCCTCCTCGTGGTGGTCCTCGACGGTGAGGATGCAACCGGTGCGTTCGGCGGCCTCGCGCAGGGTGCGGCGGTCGACGGGCTTGACCGAGTAGAGATCGATCACCCGGACCTGGATGCCCTCGCCGTCCAGCACGTCGGCGGCCTTGATCGCCTCGTGGACGGTGACCCCTGCCGCGACGATCGTCAGCCGGTCGGTGTCCGAGGCGCGCAGCACCTTGCTGCCGCCGACCGGGAACTCCTCGGTGGGGCTGTAGAGGACGGGCATGTCGCCCCTGGAGGTGCGCAGATAGCGGACGCCTTCGAGGCCGGCCATCGTGCCGACCAGCTTCGCGGTCTGGTTGGCGTCGCACGGGTACAGCACGGTCGAGCCGTGCACCGAGCGCATCATCGCCAGGTCCTCCAGGCCCATCTGCGAGGGCCCGTCCTGGCCGATGGCGGCACCCGCGTGGGAGCCGACGAGATTGATGCCGGACCCGCTGATCGACGCCATGCGGACGAAGTCGTGGGCGCGGGTGAGGAACGCCGCGAACGTGGAGACGTACGGCACCCAGCCGCGCGCCGCGAGCCCCACCGAGGCGGCCACCAGCTGCTGTTCGGCGATGTAGCACTCGAAGAACCGCTCGGGGTGTTCCTTGGCGAAGAACTCGGCGCGAGTGGAGTCGCCGACCTCGCCGTCCAGGGCGACGACATCGCCGCGCGCGGTGCCGAGCGCGGCGAGCGCCTGCCCGTAGGCGTTCCGGGTCGCGACCTCGTCGCCGACCTCGAAGCGCGGCAGCTCCAGGTGCCCGGTGCGGACGGCGTGCAGCATCCGGGCGGCCGGCGGCTGCCGGACCTCGACGCGGAGGTCGCGTACGCCGCCGAGTTCCGCGATCGCCTCGTCGGCGTCCTTGAGCGGTTTGCCGTGCAGGCCTTCGCGGTCCTGGACGGCCTCGACGCCCTTGCCCTTGAGGGTGCGGGCGAGGATCACGGTGGGCTGCCCCTTGGTGGACTCGGCCTCGCCGTACGCGCGGTCCACCGCGTCCACGTCGTGCCCGTCGACCTCGATCGTGTGCCAGCCGAAGGCCGTGAAGCGGCGGGCATAGGCGTCCAGGTCGTGTCCGTGCCGGGTGGGTCCGCGCTGCCCGAGCCGGTTGACGTCCACGATCGCCGTCAGGTTGTCCAGATGCTCGAACGAGGCGTGCTCGGCGGCCTCCCACACGGAGCCCTCGGCGAGTTCGCTGTCGCCGCACAGCACCCACACCCGGTAGTCGGTGTGGTCCAGCCGCTTCCCGGCGAGCGCGATGCCGACGCCGACGGGCAGCCCCTGGCCGAGCGAGCCGGTGGCCGTCTCCACCCATGGCAGCCGCCGTGGCGTGGGGTGCCCTTCGAGCCGGCTGCCCAGCTTCCGGAAGGTCATCAGCTCGGTCTCGCTGATCGCGCCCGCCGCCTTGTACGCGGAATACAGCAAGGGCGAGGCGTGCCCCTTGGACAGCACGAAGCGGTCGTTGCCGGGGTGCTGGGGGCGTTCGAAGTCGTACCGCAGATGCTTGGCGAGCAGTACCGCCATCAGCTCGGCGGCCGACATGGACGACGTCGGATGCCCGGAGCCCGCGGTCCCGGACGCGCGCACGCTGTCGACCCTCAACTGCTGGGCCAGCTCGCTGAGTTGACGGCTGTTCATGACTCTCCTTCCGAACCCCTGGCGGGCTTCGACGGGTCTTCGCGGGCCGGGCTCTCCGACCGCGGCGACTGCGGCCGCCCCTCAGCCGCACCCGACACGGCCGGCGTCCCGGGCTTGGCAGGGCTGTGCTTGGCAGGGCTGTGCTCATCGGGGGCGGGCTTGGCGGGACCTGGCTTGGCGGGGCTGTGCTCATCGGGGGCGGGCGCGGAGTCGTCGGGCGCTCCACGCACCGGTGAGGAGGGCGGTTGCCCGGGGGCTCCTGGCACCGCCGTGGGTCCCGGCCTGTCGGGGGCTTGCTGCTTGTGCGCGGCTCCCGGCCCGCCCGACACCCCGACCCGGTCGGGCCCGGTGCGTTCGTCCGCAGCGTCCCGTTTCTCGGACGTCGCCGGCGGCCTCCGGCCCTTCTCCGGCGCACCCGGCATCCTGGCCAGCTCCGGCGACGCCGTGTCGAGCGGCACCGACCAGGACCGTACGAGCCCCAGCTGGACGCCCTGGCGGGGCAGTACGGCGTCGAGGAGCCAGTCGGCGGCGACGCGGACACGGTTGCCGGGCATGGCGGCGAGGTGGTAGCCGCGTGTGACGGCGCCGGCTGCGAGGCCGGACAGCGGTATGCCGAGGGGGTTGGCGGCGGCCTTGACGCCCCCGAGGTCCACGACGAAGCCCAGGTCGCTGTGGCGGTAGGGCTTGGGCTCGCCGCGACCGAGGGACGCGGCGACGTTGTGCCCGGCCACCTTGCCCTGCCGCCAGGCGTGCTGCGCGGTCATCGGCGTGTATGCGCCGGGCTTGGTCAGATCGGGCACGGCGGCCGCGTCCCCGCAGGCGAACACCTCGGGCCGGCCGGGCACCTGCAGCGTGGGCTCGACGAGCAGCCGACCGCGTTCCATCGGCAGCCCGAGCGACTCGGCGAGCGGATCGGGCCGTACGCCCACGCACCACACCAGCGTGCGCGTGTCGACGAACTCCCCGTCGCTCAGCAGCACTCCGCCCGGTGTCGCCTCCTGCACGGAGGTCCCCATCCGCACGTCGACACCCCGCTGCCGCAGCACCTTGTCGGCGGTCCGCGACAGCTTCTCGTCCATCTCGGGCAGCACCCGCTTCGCGATGTCGAGCAGTATCCAGCGCGGCCGCATGCCCTCCCGCAACGGCTGTTTCCGTACCAGCGCGTCGGTGAACATCTGGCCCTGCGCGGCGACCTCGGTCCCGGTGTACCCGGCGCCGACCACCACGAAGGTGCACCGCGCGCCGCAGCTCTTGGGGTCCTCGCTGCCGGCCGCCAGCTCCACCTGCCGTGTCACATGGTCCCGGAGATACAGCGCCTCGGGCAGCCCCCGGAAGCCGTGGGCGTGTTCGGCGACGCCCGGGATCGGCAGCAGCTTGTTGACGCTGCCGGCCGCGAGCACCAGCCGGTCGTAGGTCAGCGTGCCGACACCGCCCTCGGGGTCCGAGTAGCGCACCGTACGCGCGTCGAGGTCGATGTCGTCGGCCTCCCCGAGCACCAGGCGTACGTGGCGCAGGGTGCCGGTCAGGGAGACGGTCACCCGGCGTGGCTCCAGGATGCCGGCGGCGACCTGGGGCAGCAGGGGCAGATACAGAAAGTAGTCGGTCGGGTTGAGCAGAGTGATGTCGGCCCTGTTCCGGGTCAGCCGTGCAAGGGTGCGGGCCGTCCGGTAGCCGGCGAAGCCGGCTCCGACGATCACGATGCGGGGTCGACTCACGGGTTCGCCTCCGGCGGGGTCGCGCATACGGAGTCCTCAGCGTCCTCGGGCGTATGGGATCTGAGCGTTCTCGGGCCGTATGGGTCCTGAGCGTTCTCAGGCGTATGGGTCCTGTGACGTACGAGCCTTCCGCGTCCCCCTGGTCAGGGCGCCCAAACCGGCCGGCCCCCGGACGTCCGCGGGTTTCCCCTGTGACCTCCGGGTACCCGGACCGCGACCCGGCCCCGAACCGTTCGCATGCGCACATCTCGCGGAGGTACCCCCATGCCCGAGTACGGATACTTCCTGGCGACCGAGGAGTTCGGTCCCACGGAGTTGATCGAGCAGGCGAGGATGGCCGAACAGGCCGGATTCGACTGTCTGTGGATCTCGGACCACTTCCACCCGTGGAACGACGCCCAGGGCCAGAGCCCGTTCGTGTGGTCGGTGATCGGCGCGCTCTCCGAGGCCGTGTCCCTGCCCGTCGAGACGGCGGTGACCTGCCCGACCGTGCGGATCCACCCGGCGGTCGTCGCACAGGCGGCGGCGACCAGCTCGGTGATGACCGGCGGCCGCTTCCGCCTCGGCATCGGCTCCGGCGAGGCGCTCAACGAGCACGTCCTCGGTACTCGCTGGCCGCCGGCGGACGTCCGCCTGGAGATGCTGGAGGAGTCGGTCCAGGTGATGCGGCGCCTGTTCACCGGCGAGGAGGTCACCCATCGCGGCCCTCACTTCACGGTGGAGAACGCCCGCTTGTACACGGTCCCCGACGAGCCCGTCCCCATCGACATCTCCGGCTTCGGCCCCAAGGCCACCGCACTCGCCGCCCGCGTCGGCGACGGCTTCATCACCATGGGCCCCGACGAGGATCTGGTCACCCAGTACCGCAAGGGCGGCGGGGGCGCGAACCTCGTCAGCGGCGGTACGAAGGTGTGCTGGGGCGCCGACCGCGACGCGGCCGTCCGTCTGGTGCGCCGCCTCTGGTCGAGCCAGCTCCTCCCCGGCGAGATGGCCCAGATCCTGCCCACACCCAGCCACTTCGAGCAGTTGGAGCCACTGGTCACCGAGCAGATGGTCGGCGAGAACACGGTCTGCGGCGACGACGTCGACGAACACGTCGCCGAACTGACCGCCTTCGCCGACGCCGGCTTCGACCGCGTCCACGTCAGCCAGATCGGCCCCGACCAGCGCGGCTTCTTCGACTTCTACCGCACGAAGGTGCTACCCCAGCTCCGGCAGGGCTCCCGCTGACCGCGCCACCACCCGAGATTCTCGGCCCAGACGGTGTTTTCTCTCCCCATCGTCTGGGCCGAGCCCCATCGTCATCGCCTGGCCCGAGCCCCATCGTCCGAACCGAGCGCACATGGAGTCATGGTGTGGGGCCGGGACGTTCATGCCGTCCCGGCCCCACTCCATGCGCCTTTCTCTCACCGGCCCCGGTGGCGTTGTTCCTCGGATTCGGCACTGGCCGGCGCCGATGTACCCACGGGCCCGTTCCCGGTCCCGACGCCGGGCGCGACGGGCGGCGCCGGCGGATAACCGGCCGGCCCCGTCCCACCCGGGGGCGTCCCCGGCGCCGTACCGCCGACGACCGTTCCCTCGCGCTCGGCGTTCGGCCGGGACGCCGAAGGCCGCGCGGCGCCCCTCAGCACATACGCCGCCGCACCGAGCACGACGGCCGTGATCAGCGCGGCGGCCCAGTCGGGCAGGCCCAGCGACAGCACCAGCCCGAGGGCCAGCGCCAGGGCGGCACCCGCGTACAGGGCGAGCGTCCCGGACGCGGCATACAGCGCGGCCCTGCGCCGCTGCTTACGGGTCTGCTGCCGCAGCTCCTCGCGGATGGTCTCGCGGGCCACCTGCGTCAACTCGTCGACCAGATGCCTGTCCAGATGTTCCAGATGATCCAAGCGGTCCATCGCACCCGGGTACCCGGGCCCGTAGCCGCGTAACGCGACTCACGACCGGGACCGCGACGGGGACAGGGACGGGGACGGGGACAACCCCGCTCGGCCCCAACTAGGCTCGTACACATGGAGATTCTCGGTACCACGCTCCGCATCTGCGTCGACGACCTGGAAGCGGCGGTCCCGTTCTACGAGAGACTCTCGGGCGGACCGGCGATGCGCTTCGAACGCGGTGGCGTCCAGGTCGCCGCCGTCGGCTGTTTCCTGCTGATGAGCGGCCCGGAGTCAGAGCTTGAGGTCCTGCGGAAGGTCACGGCCACCATCGCGGTCGAGGACGTCGACGAGGCCAACCAGGTCCTCACCGCTTCCGGCGCCCACGTCCTGGCCGGCCCGATCCCCACCCCCGTCGGCCGCAACCTCATCGCGGTCCATCCCGACGGCTCGGTCTACGAGTACGCGGACCGCAGAGCGGCGGGGTAGCCCCAGGGACGCGGGAACGGTCGAGGAGCCCGACGGCGGCCGATCACCCTGTAGAGGCCGGGTCGGCGAAGGCGTTCACGACGATGTCCGTGAGCAGCGCGCCCGCCGTGCCGTCGGGATCCAGATCCGGGTCGTAGATGGTGATGTTGAGGCCGACACAGTGCGGTGAGCGGACCAACGGGCTGAGCAGCGCGGTCAGTTCGTCGGGGAGGAGCCCGTCGGGGTCGGGGCTGTCGACGGCGGGCATGACGGACGGGTCGAGGACGTCGGCGTCCAAGTGCACCCAGAAACCGTTCAGTTCGGGCGTCTCGAAGCTCTGGGCGGTGACCTGGGCGAGATCGTCCGCGCCCCAGGTGCGCAGGTCTCCGACCGTCACGACCGGGATCTTCAGCGCGGCCAGCTCGCTGCGGTCGTCCTCGAACTCGTCCCGGATCCCGAAGAGCCGTACGTCCTCGTCGCGCAGATAGGGCCCCAGCCCTTCCAGATCGGTCAGGTCCGCCTGCCCGCGGCCGGTGGCGAGCGCCAGCTCCTCGCCGCCGGCCGCCCCGACCCGGTCGGAGTTGCCCGGATGCCGGAAGTCGGCGGACGCGTCGATCGCGACCAGCCCGTACCGCCCGATCCGCCGCAGTGCCAGCGACGCGCCGAGCTGGATCGAACAGTCCCCGCCGAGGACGACGGGCAGCTCACCGGCCCTGACATGCCGCTCGATCCGGTCGGCGAGCCTGCGCGTGTACGAGGCGATCGCGGCGGCGTTGAAGACGCCGTCGCCCTCCTGCCAGTCCCCGCGGTCGTAGCGCGGCGGCACCACCACCCCGCCCTCCAGCGCACCGAGCCGCCGCACGATGCCCTGCTCCCGCAGGGCGCCGGCGAGCTTGTGACAACCGGGCACGGTCCCCGGGGCGGGCGGCCGCAGGCCGAGGTTCGAGGGGGCGTCCACGACGACGATGTTCCGCATGAAGCTCATCCTGCGCGACAGCCAGGCGGCCGGGGCGGGAACGACCCATTCCGCCGGGCTCACGCCCGAGACACCGCCATGCCCGCCCGCCTAGGACGCCGGAGACACCGGAGACACCGGGGGCACCGGGGACCCGCCTGACCTCCGGTCGTCCTCCCGGCGCCTCATCTCCGCGGTGAGCGCCCACCGCTGGTGGTCCCGCCACGCCCCGTCGATGAACAGGAAGTCCGGCGAGAACCCCTCCAGCCGGAACCCGCACCGCCGGGCGAGCGCGATGGAGGCGGCGTTCCCGGGCTGCACATTGATCTCCAGCCGGTGCAGCCCCATGAAAGCAAACGCGTATTCGACGACCAGCCCGAGCCCCTCGGCCATCAGCCCTCGTCCGGCGGCATGCGCGAAGGCCCCGTAGCCGAGAGCACCGCTCTGGAAGCCGCCCTCCACGATGTTGTTGATGTTGACGAACCCGGCGATCGACCCGCCGTCGTGCTCGCACACCAGGAACCCGGCCTTCGTCGGATCCTCGATGAGCCGCCCCGCGTACGCGGCGTACGCGGCGGGCGTGGCCGGCGGGAACAGCCACGGTTGGTGCAGATCCCTGCTCTCCCGCACCCGCGCGGTGAACTCGGATCCGTCGTCGGGCGTGAAGTGCCGTATCCCGACGCGGGGTCCTGCGATGAGGTGACGAACGTTCTCGGACACCCCGCCACGGTACGTCGGCGCGGTACGACGCCACACGATAGGTCGGCGCGGTACGTCGGCGCAGGCGTCACTTGCGCCGTCTCATGAAGTACGCCCCGCACACCGCACCGACCAGGCCCGTTGCCAGCAACGCCATCCACAGGGGCATGGAGACGTCGGAGACCAGCAGCTGGATCTCGGTGTTCTGGGTGTTCTGGAAGATGAAGACGAGAGCGAGCACCGCGAGCAATCCCACGATGACCCTGCCGGGCGTCAGCAGGTCACCCCACCGCTTCCGCCTGTGCGTCCCGACCCCTTCCGATGTCTTCGGGCTCATACCTCCAGAATGACCCGAGCGGACGTGACGCGCCCGGTGGGACGCGTCCCACCGTCCCGGCGGGGGCTGTCAGGTCAGCGCCGGCTCGTCCAGCGTCAGCGTCCCCGCCTCCGTGTCCAGCTCCGCCATCACCCCGAACGGGATGGTCAGCGCCCCTTCCCCGTGCCCGAATCCGAACTCCTCCACCACCGGCACCCCGACCCCGCCGATCCGGTCCACGAGCAGCGCGCGCACCTTCTCGTACGGATCGCATTCCGCCCAGGAGCCGAGGACGATGCCGGCGACGCCGTCGAGCCAGCCCGCGCGGAGGAGCTGGGTGAGGTAGCGGTCCAGGCGGTAGGTCTCCTCGCCGACGTCCTCCAGGCAGAGGAGGGCGCCCCGGGCGGAGGGACGGGCGTGGGGGTTGCCGAGCTCGGCGGCGAGCAGGCAGAGGCAGCCGCCGAGCAGGACGCCCCGGGCGCGGCCGGGTATCAGGGCGGTGCTTCCTTCGGCGGCCCGGATCGTGCGTACCGTCTCGGGGGAGAACAGGGTGGCGCGCAGGTGGTCCTGGGCCCGGATGTTCTTGATGAAGTCGACGCCCGCCGCCATGGGGCCGTGCAGGGTGACCAGTCCCGCGCGGGTGGCGAACGCCTCGTGGAGGGCGGTGATGTCGCTGAACCCGACGAGCGTCTTGGGGCCCGCCGCCCGCAGCGCGTCCCAGTCGAGCAGGTCGACCATGCGCTGGACGCCGTAGCCGCCGCGGGCGCACAGCACGGCGGACACGGACGGGTCGCACCAGGCGGCCTGGAAGTCGGCGGCACGGTCGGCGTCCGTGCCCGCGAGGTAGGGGAACTCCGGGTGCCGGTCGAGGGTGTGCGGTGCGACGACGGGGTCGAGGTCCCAGCCGCGCAGAATGTCCAGCCCGGCACTGAGCCGCTCCTCGGCCACCGGCCCGCTGGGCGCGACGACGGCCACACGGGCACCGGGCGCGAGACGAGGGGGTCTGGTCAGTGGTGTCACTTGGTGAGCTCCAGAGTAGGGATTCCCGGAGGATTCAACCCGAAGACCTGCGCGTACAGCGACAGCTCCGCCTCCAGGACGCGCACCGTCGTCTCCGCCCGCCGGAAGCCGTGGCCCTCCCCCTCGAAGGCGATGTACGCGTGCGGCACCCGCCGCTCCTCCATCCTGGCCAGGAAACGGTCGCACTGCGCGGGCGGGCAGATCACGTCGTCCAGGCCCTGAAGCAGCAGGAAGGGTGCGGTGATCCGGTCGGCGTGCTCGGTGGGCGACCGCTCCGCATACCGCATCGGCTCCTCGGCCGACGACCCCACCAGGCTCTCCAGGTACTGGGACTCGAAGTCGTGCGTTTCCCCCGACCCCCAGTTCGTGAGGTCGAGGATGGGATACAGGATGGTTCCGCAGGCGTAGACGTCGGTCGTGGTGAGGGACACGGCGGCGGTCCAGCCACCCGCGCTGCCGCCCCTGACGGCGAGCCTGGTCCGGTCGGCAGTGCCCTCGTCGGCGAGGGCCAGCGCCACCGCCGCACAGTCCTCGACGTCCACGACACCCCACTGCTCGCGCAGCCGGTTGCGGTACTCCCTCCCGTACCCGGTCGACCCCCCGTAGTTGACCTCGGCGATCCCGATGCCGCGTGAGGTGAAGTAGGCAATCGCCAGGTCGAGGACCAGGGGCGCCCGGCTGGTGGGCCCGCCGTGCGCCCAGACGACGTACGGCGGCAGCTCGGTGCTGAAGGCGACGCAGCCGGGGTGGTGCGGCGGGTAGATGTGCGCGTGGATCTCGCGTCCGGCGGGGCCGAGAAAGGAGCGGATCTGGGGTTCGGGATAGTACGCGGGGTCGACCGGGTCGTCGTGCGCGGCCCCGATCACCCGGGCGTCGCCGGTGGCCGCGTCCAGCTCGACCACCTCGTACGCGCTGCGCGGGCTGGCCCCGACGGCGATGACCCGGCTGCCGTGCACGGCGAGCGACGGGGCGAACTCGGTCCACGGTCCGTCCGCGTCGACGACCTGGCCGGTCTCGATGTCGAGGATGCCGAGCGCGGTGGCGCCCCGCCCGTGCACCACGGCGGCGAGCCCGTCGCCCAGCAGCGCGAACCAGCGCCAGCCGACCTTCCACAGCGGCCCGCCGAACTCCTCCTCCCGGGCGCAGAGAGCCGTGCGGTCACCGCCGTCGCGGTCGAGACGGTAGAGGTTCCAGTAGCCGGTGGTGTCGCTGGAGTAGACAAGGGTCCCGTCGGCGGCCCACTCGACCTGGGCGACCGACTCCTCCGGGCCGCCCGCGACGGTCCGGTTCTCGCCCAGCAGGCCGTCCTCGGTCACCTCGGCGACGAGCAGCGACGTGCCGTCCCACGGCATGAGCGGATGGTCCCAGGCCAGCCACGCCGCGTGACGGCCGTCGGGCGAGAGCCGGGGGCCGGTGACGAACCGCCGACCGCCGTCGGTGAGTTCGCGTACGGCGTCCCGGTCCTCGGCAGCCGAGCCGTCCAGCGGCACCGCGGCGACGACCCGGCGTACGTCGCTGGGCCCGTCGCCGGTGAACTCCTCCAGGACGCACCACACCTCGTCCCGCTCCGGATGTGGTCGCGGGTCCACCCAGCGCAGGCCGCCGCCCACCGAGGACACCGGGGTGAGCGGAACGGGCTCGCCACCCGGTTCGTACCGGTAGAGGCGCTGGTCGGCGTAGTTCACGAAGACCACGAGGGGCCCGGTGTCCCGCATGACACCGGCCCAGGGCTGCCCGCCGTACTCCATGACCCGGCTGCGCACGTTCCACGGGGCCGGCAGCACCGACTCCTCCGTGCCGTCGGCCGTGCGTCGCACCAGGGTGCGCCGGCCGCCCTCGGTGGGCCGTGGCTCGGTCCACCACGCCTCGTCGCCGACGAAGCCCACGAACTCGGGATGCCCGTCGTGCGCGGCAGCGAGCGCCGCGTCGATCGGCGAGGGCCACGAACCGTACGCCAGGGTCTGCACCTTGTCCCCCATTTCCCTCGGTCCCCCGTCTGCCATCGCTCAGGCCGTCCGCAGGAAGCGGTCGAGTACGCGGACGCCGAAGTGGAGCGCCTCGACCGGGACGCGCTCGTCGACGCCGTGGAACAGCGCCGCGTAGTCGAAGCCCTCGGGGAGCTTCAGCGGCGAGAAGCCGTAGCCGGTGATGCCGAGGCGCGAGAACTGCTTGGCATCGGTGCCGCCCGCCATGCAGTACGGCACCACGTGCCCCTCGGGCGCGAACTCCTCCACGGCGGCCCGCATCCGCGCGTACGTCACCGAGTCCACCGGTGCCTGGAGGGCCACCTCCCGGTGCTCGAACTCCCACTCCACATCGGGCCCGGTGAGCCGGTCGAGGGTCTCCCGGAACTCGTCCTCGCCACCCGGCAGATACCGCCCGTCCACGCGCGCGGCGGCCTCCCCCGGGATCACGTTGATCTTGTAGCCGGCTTCCAGCATGGTCGGATTGGCACTGTTGCGCACGGTCGCCTCGACCAGGGCGGCGGCCGGACCGAGCTTGTCGAGCAGCCGGTCGACGCCGTCACGGTCGTCGAGGTCGGCCTCGACGCCGTACAGCGCGGCGAGTTCGGTGAGGGCCGCGCGGACGGTCGGGGTGAGCCTGAGCGGCCACTCGTGCGCGCCGATCCGGGCGATCGCCGCCGCCAGCCGCGTCACCGCGTTCGCCCGGTTCACCTTTGAGCCGTGGCCGGCCCGGCCGCGCGCGGTGAGCTTCAGCCAGCCGGTACCGCGCTCCCCGGCCGCGATCGGGTAGATCTGCCGGCCCGCGCCGTCGTGGAAGGTGAACGCCCCCGACTCGCTGATGCCCTCGGTGCAGCCCTCGAAGAGACCGGGGTGCGCGTCGGCGAGAAACCCGGAGCCGTCCACGGCGCTCGCCTCCTCGTCGGCGGTGAACGCGATCACGATGTCCCTGCGGGGCCGTACGCCCGTGCGCGCCCAGTGCCGGGCGACCGCGAGGATCATCGCGTCCATGTTCTTCATGTCGACCGCGCCCCGGCCCCACACCACGCCGTCGCGGATCTCCCCGGAGAACGGGTGCACGCTCCAGTCCGCCGCCTGCGCGGGCACCACGTCCAGATGACCGTGGACGAGCAGCGCGTCCGCCGACGGGTCGGTGCCCTCGATCCGCGCGACGACGTTCGTACGGCCCTCGGTGCGCTCAAGGAGCGTGGGCTCCAGACCGACCTCGCCCAGCAGCGCGGCGGCGTACTCGGCGGCGGGCCGCTCCCGGCAGTCCCCGCCGCCGCGGTTGGTGGTGTCGATGCGGATGAGGTCGGAGGTGAACCGGACGACCTCGTCCAGTGCCCGCTGTTCCATGCCCCCTGCCGACGCCGCCCCCTCCACGCGCTGCACGGTTTTCCCGCGCTCCGCAGTCCCCTCGCGCTCCGCAGTCCTCACGGGCTTCGCGGACTCAGCCATATGTCTCCTCCACCGCGGCCGAGACGATCGTGGTGACCGCCTTGAAGGTGCGGATTCCCTCGTACATGGTCGGGCTGGTGTACGCGACCTTGCGTTCGCCGGTACGGGCCACACCCGGCACCACGGTCGCGGCCATCGCCAGGTGTTCGGCGTCGAACTCCAGCGCCACGGTGAACGGTCCGCCCCTGACCGGCTCATGACGCACGGCGAGTGACGCGGCCTCCTTCGCCGCCGCACGGATGTCGGCGGCCGTTCTCGCCGGCGTGCGGCACACCGCCGCGTACCGCGACACATGATCCTTGACCGCCACTTTGAGCGCCTCGGGCGCATACCCCAGGGCGTCCTCGCAAGCCACGTCGTCGCCAGTCACCAGCACCACCGGTACCCCGTACTCGGCCACGACATGCGAGTTGAGCAGCCCCTCGCTGGCCCGCTCGTCGTTCACCCACACCCCGGTGATCGAGTTGGCGAGGTAGGTGTGGGCGAGAACGCCCTCCATCCCCGCGCCCGCGTGGTACCCGACGAACGCGATGCCGTCCACGTCACCGTGCTGCACGCCCTCCACCATGGACAGCGCCTTGTGCCGCCCGGTCAGCATCTGGGCGCGCTCGTCCAGCTCCTCCAGCAGCAGATTGCGCATCGTCCAGTGCGCCTCGTTGATCAGCACCTCGTCGGCCCCGCCGTGGAAGAAACCGAGCACGGCGGCGTTCACGTCCGAGGTGAACATCGAACGACACCGCTCCCATTGCGGTGTCCCCGGCAGCACGTCGGCCGGCCATGTGACGCCGGTGGCGCCCTCCATGTCGGCGCTGATGAGGATCTTCATGGCTCGAAACCGTACGCGTTCCCGCCGATCCGTGTCGGACCTGTGGATAACTCTCACCGCCGCGGCCCACCGACGCCGACCGGGACGGCTCACGGACCCGCCCGAGCTGCCCTTACGCCGTGCGCCCCGCCACGTACCACCTCGACGGCAGTTCGATCCGGGTGCCGTCGGCCGTGTGTTCCGTGGTGATCAGCGGGAGTTCGCCCTCGGCGACGAGGGTGAGGCCGGCCGCGCGCAGGTACCGCGGGACCGCGGCGTCGGAGACCTCGCCCGGGGCGATTCCGTGGCGGAAGATCGGGGCGAGTTTGGCAGGGGGGCCGGTGGGGCTCTGGGCGAGGCCCATGAGGACGGGCTTGGCGGCCTCGGCGAGTTCGACGAGGCAGACCCGCCCGCGCTCCCCCAGCAGCGTGGCGATGGTGTGGACGAGGCGCAGGCGGTCGTCGGGCTCGCACTGGTGGAGCACACCGCGTACGTAGACGTTGGCGTCGCCGAGGTCGGCGTGGAGGGTCTCGGCGTCCGTGGTGTCGGCCGCGTCGAGCAGGCGGTACGTGGCCCGGCCGCCGGGGTCGGCGCGGCGGGCCCGGTCGAGGGCGGCGGTGGAGAGGTCGGCGCCGATCACCCGGGCGAAGCGGTCGGCCAGGTAGCGGGTCTGGGTGCCGTTGCCGCAGCCGAGGTCGACGAGGGGCAGGTCGGCGGCCGTCAGGTGCGGCTCGAACAGGGCGAGATGGACGGCCGCGGTCCGTTCGGGCCCGGCGTCCCAGAAGACCTCCCCCGGTCCGTCGGGAGCCTCCCGCCAGAACGCCTCCCAGGCCTCCCGGTACCGACTCGTCACGCTCATTCCAACCCCCGAAATAGCGACGCGGGCCGCCGCTCCGGCGGCCCAGATCGGTCTACCGTGCCCAGAACGCACGGACAAGCACAGTGCGCGTACT
This sequence comes from Streptomyces sp. NBC_01314, assembly GCF_041435215.1. Classification (NCBI taxonomy): domain Bacteria; kingdom Bacillati; phylum Actinomycetota; class Actinomycetes; order Kitasatosporales; family Streptomycetaceae; genus Streptomyces; species Streptomyces sp. NBC_01314. Next base: position 2,430,739 of record NZ_CP108394.1, read on the forward strand.
TTCACCCCCCTTCCAGATCGCCCGCCCGAACCCGCCGCACGCGCCTCTTGCCCCAGCCAGTGGCCGCGGAGCCGTCGCCCGCCAGCCGTCAGCCATCAGCCGCCAGCCGCCTCAGGGCACCGCCGTCACCGTCCCCCGTCGCCTCAACGCCGTCGCGGCAGCGTCAGTTCGAACCACACCGTCTTGCCCGCCCCCGTCCGGGTGGTCCCCCACTCGCGGGCCAGGGTCGTGAGGACGCGCAACCCGCGGCCGAACTCGTCCGTGGGCGCCGCGTTGAGCAGGGTCGGCAGGGTGGGGTCGTCGTCGTGGACCTCGCACTGCAGGGTGTCGCCGCGGACGAGGCGGAGTTCGATACGGCGCCCGCGCGCGTGTCGTACGGCGTTGGTGACGAGTTCGTCGACGAGGAGCACCGTGGTGTCCGCGAGGGCGTCGAGGCCCCAGACATACAGCTGTTCGCGGACGACTGCGCGGGCGCGGGCGGCCTCGCTCGGGTCGGGGGCCAGGCGCCACTCGGCGACGTCCTCGGGTTCGATGCCGTTGAGCCGGGCCATCAGCAGGGCCACGTCGTCCTTGCGGCCGCCGCGCGTGTTGAGGGCGCGGATGATCGTGTCGCAGGCGTCGTCCATGGAGGCGGCCGGGTGGGCGGCGGACTCGCAGAGCGTCGCGAGGCCCACGCCGATGTCCTCACCGCGCACCTCGACCAGGCCGTCGGTGCACATCACGAGCCGGTCGCCGGGCTCCACGCGCACGCGTACCGCCTCGAAGGGCACCCCGCCGACGCCGATGGGCGCGCCCGTGGGCAGGTCGAGCAGTTCACTGCGGCCGTCCACCGCGCGGACCAGCACGGGCGGGATGTGCCCGGCGTTGGCGAGGTGCAGTTCGCCCGCGATGGGGTCGTAGACGGCGTAGAGGCAGGTCGCGAGGTAGTGCTCGCCGAGGCGCTGGGCGAGGTCGTCGAGGTTGCGCAGCAGCTGTGCGGGCGGCAGGTCCAGGGCGGCCATGGTCTGGACGGCGGTGCGCAGCTGGCCCATCATCGCGGCGGAGTTGAGGCCGTGTCCCATGACGTCGCCCACGACCAGGGCGGTGCGGGCGCCGGGCAGTTTCACCGAGTCGAACCAGTCGCCGCCGACCCGTCCGAGCAGGGTGCCCGGGAGGTAGCGGGTGGCGATGTCGCAGCCCGCCATGTGGGCCTCGATCTGCGGGAGCATGCTGTCCTGGAGCGTCTCGGCGACGTTCTCCTGGTAGGTGTACATGCGGGCGTTGTCGAGGACGAGGCCCGCGCGGGCGGCGAGTTCGGCGCCGGTGACGCGGTCCATGTCGTCGAAGACCTCGCGCTCCGGGTGGCGCAGCAGGATCATGAACCCGAGCACCACGTTGCGGGCCTTCAGCGGCACGACCAGCATGGAGCGGTTGCTGATCAGCGGCCGGATGTCACGCTTCTCGAACTGCGCGGCGATCGCGTGCCCCATCTGCTCGCTGATGCGCGGCACGAGGACGGGCTCGCCGGTGGTCATGCACTGGAAGAACGGGGTGTGCGCCGGGAACGGCATGGCCTCGCCGACCGGTACGACGTCGTCCCAGCGGCCCGGCTCGTCCGTGTGCTCCAGGGCCACCCGGTGCCACATGGTCGTCGTGTCCGGCACGCCTTCGGGGAAACCCTCACCGGCGACGACCTGTTCGCGCAGATAGGTGCCGGCGACGTCGGTGAAGCGGGGCACGACCGCCTTGCTCACCTCGACGATGGTCCGGGACAGGTCGAGGGAGGTGCCGATGCGTCCGCTGACCTCGTTGAGGAACTCCAGGCGCTCGCGTACGGCCGCGTACTCGAGGTCCTCGCCCTCGTCCCGTACGTCCTGCGGGACCGGCAGCCCCTCGGCGACGGCGCGCGCGGCCCGCTCACGGCGCGCCCGCCGTTCCGCACGCCGGGGCACGCCCCAGTCGGGGGTCACGGGCACCCGGTCGTTCTGGCTGAACTCCAGCACCGGATAGCCCAGTTCGAGGACCTGGGCGACGATGCGGGCGCTCTCGCCGACGCTCATGCTGGGCAGGATCTCGGGGAGCCTGCGGGCCAGTTCCTCGGCGCCGGGGAAGTCGGTGTGCAGGGCGAAACCGGGCGCGATGCGTTCGACGGCGACGGCCGCCCCGTCGTCCCGCCGACGCAGTGTCTCGGCGTCGGCGGCCAGCACGAGGAGGCGCTCCCGGCCGGGGCCGACCAGGGGGTACGCCCACCACAGGACGTCTATCCGGTCGCGGCCGGGCACGGTGAGCCGGGCGCGGCCGGCCGCCGGGTAGGACAGGTGTCCGTCGAGGGAGGTCTCCAGGTCGTGGCCGAGTGCGTCGTACGGGCCGTAGGCGCCGTGGGCCGGGGGGTCGTCCTCGTCCGGGAGGGCGCCGGAGACGGGCAGCAGGTCGAGGGCGGGGTGGCCCACCGCGTCGTCCTTGGTGGTGCCGAAGAGCCGGCGTGCGCCGGTGCTCCAGTGCGACACGAGGCCGGCGCGGTCGACGACGACCACGGCCAGGGGGATGCGGCCGACCGCGGCGTGCCCCGCCGTGCCGTCACCGGCTCCGTGGCCGGTGGTCGCGCCCGTGTCGATGCCACGGTCCATGGCCAAGGCCCTTTCTCCCCATGGCTCGCAAGATCTGCGCCGCCCCCACTACCGTACGGCTGCGTAGCGTCGCGATGTGTGGCAATACGGGAATTGCTCCATGGGAGCCTCCGGCGCACACGCAGGCCACGCGGGCGGCGCACGGATCACTCGCACGCCCCCGCACGACCACCGGCCGATCACGGCTGACCACTGGCCGATCACCGGCTGACCAGCACCCGACCACCGGCCCGCGTTCCCGTGGCCGACCGCTCAGTCCGTGTACCCCAGCCGCAGGTCCGATTCCGTCCTGCCACCACCGGCGACCTGGAGGACCGTCGCCACGGGGGGATATCCGGTGGCGATGACCGTGTACTCGCCGGCGGAGAGGTCGACGAACTGGAACGTGCCGTCGATGCCGGTGGTGATCGTGTCGGCGACGTTCCCGGCGGCGTCGAGGAGCGTCACGCGCGCGTCCTCCACCGGTCGGCCGCCCCCGGCGCGGACCGTACCCCGCAGGACGCCGCCCCCGGTGAGTTCGACGTCCTGTCGGGTCTCGCGGGCGGCCCGGACGGTGACGGGGATCGCGGCCGGGCGGTGGGGGTGGGCGCTCGCGGCGAGGGTGTACTCCCCGGCGACCAGCTCGGTGATGAGGTACTCGCCCTCCTGGCCGCAGCGGGTGGTCACGACGACCTCGCCGTGCACATCGGTGAGTGTGACGGTCGCGTCGCTCACCGCCCGCCCGTCCGCCGTCCGTACGGCCCCGGCCAGGCGCCCCGCGCCGCCGAGCACGATGTCGACCTCCACGGGGCGCTCCCCGACGGTGACGGTCACGGCCTGCGGCTGGTGGCCGCCGGCGGCCGCGATCAGCACGTACGCCCCCGGCCCGGGGGTGGACAGCGCGTACCGCCCGTCCTCGCCGCTGCCGCCGCGACCGGTCTGCCGGCCGGTGGCGTCGATGAGGGTGAGCGCGGCCCGGGGCACGACGGTGCCGTCGGGGTGCTGGACCGTGCCGCGGACGGGGACGGGGACGCCGGAAACGCACGGCGAGCGGAGCGGGATGGGGGTCTCCACGCCCGAAGGGTGCGGGAGCGCCCGCGGGACCCGGACGGAGGGCGCGGCCTTGGACGCGTGTTCGGGCTCGGGCGTCGGCGCGGACCCGGCGGGGACCTCGTCGAACGCCGCCGGGGTCTTCTCCTTGAGGAAACAGGCGATGAGGAGACCGAGGACGAGCACCGGCGTGAGGTACAGGAAGATCCTCGGCATGGCCTGCGCGTAGGCCTCGACGTACGCCTCGCGCAGCGGGGCGGGCAGGGTGTGGACGAGGTCCGGGGTGAGGGAGCCCGGGTCGGGGAGGACGGCGCCCGCGCGCTCGGGAAGGCGGTCGGCCAGCCGGGCCGCGAGGAGCGCGCCGAAGGCGGCCACGCCCACGCAGCCGCCGATCTGCCGGAGGTAGTTGCCGGCGGCGGTGGCGGCCCCGAGGTCGGCGGGGCGTACGGAGTTCTGCACGGCGAGGATCAGGACCGGCATCACCATGCCGATGCCGGCGCCGAGGACGGCCGTCCAGATGCCGAACTGCAGCCGGGGCGTGTCCGTCTCCAGGCGGGACAGCAGCCATACGCCGAGGGTGGTCAGGGCGCTGCCGAGAACGGGGTACGTCCGGTAGTGCCCGGTGTGGGCGATGAGTTGGCCGCAGACGACGGACGCGCCGACGATGCCGGCCATCATCGGCAGCATGAGCAGCCCGGACTCGGTGGCGGAGATGCCGCCGACCATCCGCAGCTGGGTCGGCAGGTAACTGGCGGTGCCGAAGAGGGCGATGCCGACGGCGATCCCGACGAGGCCGGTCACGACGAAGGCCGGGTCCTTGAACAGCCGCGGCGGGAGCAGGGGTTGGGTCGCGAAGCGTTCGACGACGAGGAGAAGGACGGTCGCCGCGACCGCGCCGGCGGCGAGACCGAGGACGGGCCGCGAGTTCCAGGCGTACCCGGTGCCGCCCCAGCCGGCCAGCAGCACCACGCAGGTCGAGGCGGCGGCGAGCAACAGCGTGCCCAGGACGTCGAGGCGCCCCCTGGTCGTGCGCTTCGGCAGTCTCAGCGCGAAGGCGACGACGGCCAGGGTGATGAGCCCGAAGGGCACATTGACGTAGAAGCACCACCGCCAGGAGATGTGGTCCGTGAGCCATCCGCCCAGGAGCGGGCCCGCGACGGAGGCGAGGCCGAACGCGGCGCCGACCAGGGCCAGGTAGCGGCCGCGGTTCCGGGAGGGCACGATGTCGGCGATGATCGCCTGCACGCCGATCATGAGACCGCCCGCGCCGACGCCCTGGAGCGCGCGGAACGCGATGAGCTGGTCCATGCTGCGGGAGAACCCGGCGAGCGCGGAGCCGGTCACGAAGACCACGAGCGCGAACTGGAAGACACCCTTGCGGCCGTGGAGTTCGCCCAGCCTGCCGTAGACGGGCAGGGTGACGGTCGCGGTGAGCAGATAGGCCGTGATCGCCCAGGACATACGGTCCACGCCGTGCAGCTCGCCGACGATCTCGGGGAGGGCGGTGGCGACGACCATCTGCTCAAGCGCGGCGAGGAGCAGGACGAGCAGCAGGGCGGAGAAGATCAACCGGACCCGGTGCGGACCGAGTTGCGCGGGCTCGTCCGCCGGTGGTGGTGTCGCGGGTGTGGTGGTCGGTTCGTCCTTCACCAGTGTGATCGCGTCCATGCGTACCGCTCCCCTCGTCGCACTTACCGCACAATTCCCGCGTTAAGCGGCAACTGTCGGCAAGTGCGGCGAGTTACGGCATTCCGGGGAGCGCCAGGGAGATCCACCCGAACCGGTGAGGGCGGCAACGCGCCCCGTCGGGGCCGTTCGTTGGGCCGGGCGCCGTGCGCGACACAACTCCTGGCCCAGGCGTTACTTCTCCACCTCGCCGGCGAGGTTGGCGAGCAGGGCGTCGTAGATCCGGCCGAGGCCCTTGGGGGCGAAGGTCTTCTCGAAGAAGCCGCCGATGCCGCCGGCGCCCTGCCAGGTGGTGGTGACGACGACACGGGAGCCGCCCTCGCCGGCCGGGGTGACCCGCCAGACGGTGACCATGGAGGAGTTGCGGTCCTTCTCCACGAGCTCGCCGTCGGAGGGCTCGGTGACCTCCAGGAGGCAGTCGCGCACGCGCTTGCTGGTGGCCTGGAGCCTCCAGTGGACGAGCGTGCCCTCGCCGTCGCCGCCCTCGCGCACCTCGTACTCGCTGAAGTGCTGCGGCATCAGCTTCTCGCGCGCGCCGCTGTAGTCGGCCAGGGTGTCGAACACAGTCTCCGCGTCCGCCGCGACGACTCGTTCAGTCGTGGCCTCGACCTGCGCCATTGCACTTCCTCCAGCACTTGGTAACTCGGGGATGTGCGGAAAGCCAACCACCCCCCGGCCGGACGGCCCAAATCGGGGTGCCCCAACGGCCCGGAGCGACCTGCCCGGAAGACCCCCGACGAGACCTCCACACGATGTTCGAAAACCAGTTCGCGCGATCAAGGGAACATGTGTTCTATTCTGGGCTCAGGGCAACCGAGGAGGCGTCCATGCGCTGGGACCATCTGGCCGAGAACCCCGCCACGGCCCGGGACGCCGCGCTGTTCGGCGCGGACATGGTGACGAGCCGCACCTTCGACACTCCCGAGTTCCGCGGCATGACCTTCCACGAGGTCCGGGCGAGAACGATCGTGAACCGGGTGCCGGGAGCCTCCCGGATGCCGTTCGAGTGGACGGTGAATCCCTACCGGGGCTGCTCGCACGCGTGCGAGTGCCGGGCAGAAGATGCGCAACGGGTCGGCGCGGCCGACCACCCGTAACCGCAGGTCAGCGGGCTGCTTCCGCCCTGGCCAGCGCGTCGCGGTGTTCCTGAGTCCAGTGTGCGGCGGCCAGCTCGGACGGCAGTCCCGACAGCCCTGCGGTGATGTGGTCGGCCGCGTCGGCGTAGCGGGCCAGCCCCAGGTTCGCCAGACCCATGTTCAGGCGGTTGAACTCGGGCGTCAGCCAGTAGGCCGTCTCGGGTGGCGGCACCGCTGACGCTGCGTCCATCAGTCCTTCAGCGGCGCCCACAAGCCGTATCGCGTCGTCCTGCTGCCCCAGCTCTGCCAGGCCAGCGGCTGCCTGAAGCATGTCCCCGAGACGCTGCGCCGGGTGCGCACCAGGTGTGTACGCCGCTGCTGCGTACCAGCGGGCCACGCCCTGCGGTCTGCCTTGCTGCCGCGCCAGGTAGCCACGGAAGTTGAGCGCCTGGGCGGCCAGGGTGCCGTTCCCCACTTCGTCGGCAAGGTCAACGGCTTCGTTCAGCAGCCGGACGGCCGCCGCGTCCTGTCGGTCCTGGGCGAGCAGCCACCCGCCGAACTGGACGAACTCTGAAGTGACTTCGGCCAGCCGGTCGCGGTGGGGGCCACGGGCGCCTTTGAGCAGGTGGGTGACCTCTTTCATCTGCGCCAGGGTCGCCGGAAGGACCGACCGTGGCTGTACCGAGTCGTCCAGCCGTCTGTACGCGGCCAGGACGCCCGCCAGCGCGTCCACGGTCCCCGCGTCCAGCCTGCTGGGGTTCGCCGCGCTGCGCGCCGCTCGTGCACTCTCGTCGGCGTCCAGGACGGTTGCGGCCAGAGCCCCGCCGGTCGACAGCAACTCGTCCAGCCGTCTGGCCAGCGCCGCGCTGGGCCGCTGCTTCGAGTTGAGAACGCGTGACAGGTACCCAGGATCAACGGGTATCGCCTTCGCGGCGGCGGTGGCTGTGTAGCCAGCGTCACGAAGCGCGCGGCGTGCGACGTCGGCGAAGGTGTCACTCATGGGCACCCCTTCACGCGGGGGTTGACTGATGTTGCAACCCGTATCCGGCAAGGATAGTCAACTGGTGTGTGACCAGGCAGTGACTTGACCCTGGACGGCATGGCGAAGCAGCAGGCTGACGAAGCCCAGACCCTGATGACCCTGCGGGTGTCACGCGACGGCGGACAGACGTGGACTGACCGGACGGTGGTCCGCAGCACGGAACCCCTGATGCCTGACCTGTCATCACAGTGGCCGCCGTGCCGGTGCCCGAAGTGCCGCCAGCGGCGCGGGTAGGGTGACATGCAGAACGGCCGCCCCCACTTCGGATAGGGGCGGCCGTTCGTCGTGCGGTGCGGCTGCGGGTCAGGCTGCCGTCTGGCCGCCCTGCTCGGCGGCCAGGTTCAGGTACCGCTTCGCCGTCTTCGCGGACACCTTCCAGCGCGCCACGATGGCGTCCACGTCCAGCCCTTCGGACCGGACAGCCGCGATGCGTCCGTCCGTCCGCGCGGCACGCGCCGCGTTGGCCTGTCCCAGCGCGTTTCCGCTGGACAAGCCGACTGCCACCGGCCTGTCCAGCGGCCTGTCCACGTCTACCCGGACCGTGGCCGTCAGCCGCTTCGGACCGCTGGCCGCGACCGCCTTCGTGTCGTCCTGGCCGACCGGAAGGGCGGGCCGGACCGGGGACACCGGACCGAGCACCGGAAGGGCCAGCTTCGGCAGGACCGCGTCACCGGCCAGCCAGTCGCGGAACTGGTCCGCGTGGGTACCGTGCGTCTGCTGCGCCTGGTCGACCTTTCCCCACAGTCCGGCCGCCTGCTCGTCGCTCTTGATGCGCTCTGCGACCACCAGGGCAGCAAGGGCACGCTGGTGCCGCTCATTGTCGGCGTGCGCGGCCAGCTCGGCTTCCGCCCGCCGGTCGCGCTCGGCGCTCGTCAGACTCATGTCCGCGTTGTGCACGGCCAGTGCGTCGCGCTCGGTGTCGAAGCGCTGCGCGATGCTGACCGCCGTGGACCGGCTGGCGTAGAACGCGTCCATCAGGACCGTGGCCGCCCGGACCGCGAAGGCCACGGCGGGCAGATAGGACAGCGCGGGCAGGTGGCCTACCTTGACCAGCATCACGACACTGGCGGCCGTGGCACCGGCGGCCAGTGCGCCAGCGATGCCTGCCCGGACGTACTGCCGTGCCTTCAGCGCCGTGTCCGCCTGCTGCGTGAAGCCCAGCCAGAGCAGATCGAACAGGACCGCGATACCGGCGCCCGCGATGAACCCCGTCTTCCCTTCCAGGCCAACCATGTGGCCGAAGCGCTGCGCCAGACCGCCGATCACCACGCACAGCGTCACGGTGGTGGCCGCGTGGCTGACGACGTGCACCGGCTTGCTGGCGACGTACGCGGCCACGCCGCGCGCCCGGTCCCGGGCGGTCGGCTTCGGCTGCTCGTCCGTCCTGCTCGTCTCGTTCGTGCTCATGGTCAGTCGCCTTCCGTTGTTGTCGTTCTGACAACGACAAAGCTATACCGGGATGATGCAGTTGTCAAAGCGACTTCTTCCAGCTACTGTGATGCTCATGAGCGACGACGCGAAGAACACGAAGCAGCAGGTCAGGCCGGAAATCTGGGACACGGCGGCCGTCGGCCGCTTCCTGGGCGTCGCGGCGAAGACGGTCCGGGACTACGCGACCAGGGGCGACATCCCGAAGCCTGACGGCCACCTGGGACGGACGCCGTACTGGTTCGCGGACACGATCCGGGAACACGAGCGTCCGGGACGCGGGCGCAGCAAGCCGAAGGACTGACCAGTCCAGAGCAGCAGCACGAAGGACCCGCTACCGGCTGCCGGTGGCGGGTCCTTCGTCGTTGGCGCCTACGGCCGCGCCGCGTCGCCCGTCCGCCCGTCCAGCACGGTGCGCAGCAGCGCGGGCACCGTGACGCCACGCTGCGCAGCCAGTTCCCTCAAACGATCACGTTCGGACCGGCGCATCACCACGCCAACCAGGTCATCAGGACCGGGCAACCGCTTCGCGTAGGCCGACACGTTCCCGCCGCGCGCCGACATCAGCGTGTTCCCACACGACGCGGACCGGACCACAGCGGCTGACCGGGGCGCAGCTTCGGCCTGGCGGTCGCCGTCGCCGTCCATGTCCCGCCGTCACGCTGCCAGTTGCTCACAGCCCAGCCTTCACGGGCCAGCTCGAAGACCAGCGCGCGTGTGTCGAAGACAGCGCCGTCCGTCCGGGTGGCGAAGACGTCCCGGCCGTGGCTGCCGGTCACCGCGACCGCGTACCCGTCGCCGTCCTGCGTGGCCGTGGCCCGGTAGACGCGCGCGGCGGGGACTGCTTCGCCCAGCGCCAGGACGGCCGCCTGGACGAACGCAGCCGCGTCCCCGACGTCCTGGCCGCTGTCGCGCTGGAAGGCCGCCAGGCGGGCGCGCAGCCCTTCCAGGTCGCTGGTCAGTTGCTGTGCTTCGGTGCCCATGCCGGGGTTCCTCACGTCGTCGGGGTTCACAGAGACTTTGACCAGCGGTCCGCGCGGATGCTGGCCAGCGGGTCGGGACGCTCGGGCGCAGGGTCTGGCGCAGCGGCGGCTGTAGGCGCCACCGGCGGCCGTGGCGCGGCTGGGACCGGCTGGGGCTGCTCGTCGGCGGGCGGGTCGTCCGGCTGCTCGGGGACCGGGGTGCAGCACTCAGTGACACCGACGATGCAGCCCAGGCAGACACCGACCACAGACAGCGCCGTCCCGCCGCGCATCACCATCGTGCCGGTCACCGTGCCGTCCGGCTGCTCGTTCCGGTACGTCTTCACCGTGGACGTACGGCTGGTGAGCACACCCAGGCCGGACGTGTCCGGCATCGCGGCGCGGGCTGACCGCCGTTGGTCCGCAGCGCGCCGCACGGCCGCGACGTCAGCGCGACTCACCATGACGCGTCTTCGTCCGCACCGGCCAGCTTCCGCTTCAGCTCGTCCAGCTCAGCGGCCAGCGTGACGACGTCGCGTACCTTCACCATCTGGTCCAGCGTGGCCGTGGCTGCCCGGACTTGCGTGGCGGTGGCGTCACCCTTGCGCCCGAGCGCCAGCGTGGCGACAGCGTCCAGCCCGTCAGCGACCAGCGCACCGGCCACCGCGTCGTACATCTCGCTGCGAATGGCTTTGATCAGGTCAGCGCATCCTTCCCAGTTAGCGGAAACGCGCGTCCGGCAAGTCGACTCGGGGAAGCCGTTGTCCTGCGCCGCACCGTGGACCGACCGGCCGCGTGCCACGGCCAGGATGAACGCGTCCCAGCGGTCGGCTTCAGCAGCCGCCACGACGGCCGCCACACGGTCGCTGGGTGCCTTCGGGGTTCCCTGGCGCCGCGATTCGTCGCGGCTGGCGGCTGCCCCGGACGGCTGCTCGATGCCGTGCCAACGGCACTCACCGGCCTTCGACTTGCAGGGCGTGCCGTCGCGCTTCTCAGCGCCGCACAGCTCGGACTGGTCAGTCACAGTCGGTCCCCGCCTTCCCCGTTCCGTACGACGCCACCAGCCGCGCCGTGTTGGCCTCTTCGGCTTCCAGTTCCCGCACAGCTCGGGCAGCCGCGTCAGGGCTGGCGTAGTCGGTCTCTGCGGCCACCTGCTTCCACGTGGCACCCGTGGACCGGATCTGACGCGCCCGGTACGCCCGTACCGTCGCCATGACGCACACCGACTTCCTGTCGAAACTTTGTACCGTCATTTGTACCGCTACAAAGAACAGTACAACGCGGCGGCCGGTCGTCACCGCGTCCGGCTGTCCGCTGACGGCTCGATGCCGACGCCAGCCGCGCGGCGGACGATCTTGACGGCGGGACGTTCCTCGCGGGAATTCGCGTGCGCGTGTTGCATCGGCTTTGTACTGCGCGTTGTAGCGCAGCGCGCGGGCGCGTGCACGCGTACGGATACGGACAGGCCGGACCGGCTGCCGTTGGTCACCGGCTGACTGTTGGCCGGTCCGGTCGGCGGTCCCCCGGCGGCTTCCAGAGTCAAGTTGCAAGGCTGCCGAACTGTCGCCCTGCGCGGACACGACGAGAGACCCCTTCCACCCTGGGAATGTCAAGAGTTGTGCAGGGGTTATGTACATAGGTGCTTCGCACCGTCACGCAAAAGAACGGCATGTGACGGCGAGTGCAAATCGGGAAAGAACGGGCGGGGAAACGATGACGAAGAGCATCAGCGTGGCGGGCCTGCGGGCGCGGCTGGCGGCCGTCCTGGACGCGGTCAGGGATGGCGACACGTACGCGATCACACGGCACGGCACGGCCGTGGCGTTCATCGTCCCGCCGTCCGTCCTGGCGAAGGTCGAGCGTGCCGACCGGCTGGCCGGACAGCTGGCCGTGGCGGAAGAGCGGCTGTCCGTGGCTGAGGCTGAGAAGCTGGCCGCGCAGATGACGCTGAACGACACGGTGGTGCGGCTGCGGTCGGCTGAGGCGAAGGCGGGTGAGCTGGCGGAAGAGGTCGACAACCTTCGTGATCTGACGGACGGCCGGTCACCGGCTGCGAAGCGTGCGGCTGCTCGTCGCCGCTGACCGGCCGACATGTACACGTGTTGTACACAGCAGGAAGGACCCCGGACCGACTGGTCCGGGGTCCTTCCTGCTGCTCGGTGTGGGCACACGCGGCGGCCGGTCCCACAACCGGCCGCCGCTTCGCGTTGTGTCAGGCGTCGTGCTGAACGCGGTCCGCGCGGTCCAGCCGAAGCTGTGACATCGCTGCCGCGCGGTGGCGGTCCTGACCAGACCGGCCGCCATCACGACGGCCGCGCTTCACGTACTTGCCCATGACGTCGGCGCTCTTCCAGTCGCCCAGCGCTTCCATGATCTCTTCAACAGTCATGTCTGTGCTGCGCCCCAGCTCGGTGGGCGCACCGGCCCGAAGGCCGTGTGCGGTCAGCGTCTTGACGTACGCGGGGTTGCTGGTGCCGTCCGGCAGGAACTCACCGAACAGTCCGGCGCGTTCAGCCGCAGCCTTCACCAGCGCGTTGACCGTCTGCCGCGTGATGCCGTCGCCCTCACCGGACTTGTCCCGGACGCCCTTGCCGTTGGGGCCCTTCACCAGCTTCCCGCCCGGCTTCCGGAAGGTGCCGTGGCGAGTGACCGACCGGAAGAACGGCAGTCCTGGCGCGTCGGCTTTCTGTGCTGCCAGGTCCGCCTTCCACGCCTTGACGGCCGCAATGCACGTCGGGTCGTCAATGTCGTACTCAATACCTTCGTCCTGCTTGTCTGCCTTGCTGGTCCGCTTCGTCACCACCAGCAGTTCGTCACCGTCGTGCAGTTCCAAGTCACGGTTGCGCAGCGCGGCCAGCTCGGACGCACGAGCGCGGATGAAGAAACCGAGCAGCATCACAGCGCGGTCACGGCGGCCGGTCGGTGTCGACTCGTCACACGCGGCCAGCAGGACTTCCAGCCGGTCCAGGTGCACCGGCGCCGACGTCTTCGTTTCCCGTCCGGCCTTCGCCCAGGCGTGGCGGTGGTCGGCAAGGATCGTCTTCGCCGGACGGTCGTCCAGGTCCAGGTTGCCCGCGCGCCTGTTCATCCACTGCACGGCCGCGATGGCGCGGCGGACGCTGGTGGGTGGGGTGTCCCGCTCGATCAGCGCGGCCACCCACGAAGTCAGGTTGCCTTCCTTCGTCGGGATCGCTGCGGCGCGGCCGTTAGAGACGCACCACTGGGCGAACGACGTCCAGACGCTGAAGTACGTGTCCCGCGTGCCGGTCCGGCCGGACTCTTCGAGCATCTTCCTGGCGGCCAGTGTCAGCGTTTCGTTGACGTCCACGGTGTCCGGCAGACGGCCACTGGTGACTGCGGGCAGGTTGCCAGCTTCGCCCACGATCTCAGCTTCCATGATCTCTGCGTCCATGATGCTTCCCCTTAACCCGCCCGGCTGCTCTTCGTCTTCGACCATCCTAACTTACCCGAAGCACGGGTCAGGTAAGTTGGACTGCTTGGTCAGTTCGGCGCAAGCCTCTGACCTGCGATGATGCAATGTTGCAGCTTTGGTATACCAAACACCGTGACTTACCCGTTACGTCACGATCTGTGCCTGTTAAGCACCCAATGTGACGGATGCCAGACGACGAAGCACCCGCGACCGGCGGCCGGTCGCGGGTGCTCTGGTGGTGCCACTCACTACGTGCGGTCAGGAAGCGAACGGGTCCGGCGGGAAGGCCGCTTCCCAGCGCTCACGGTGGACCCAGGCCGGTCCGGTCCGCTCGTACCCGACACGTCGGCAGACCTCACCGGCCGCCGCGCCGCAACGGTCGCAGTCGGCCAGCGCCGTGGCTGGGTTCACGCGCCGACGCCCCCGCCGACGAGCAGCAGGGGCGCGGCCGGTGCGGCTGGCGGTCACAGGATGGCTTCAGGGTCGGCAGCCGTCGCCTGGCTGGCCGCGTCGCGCAGCATCTCAGGAAGATGTCCACCACACGCGTACTCGGGTGTCAGCCGGTCGAAGCTGACGGCCATGACGGCTGGACGTCCGCAAGGACGTTCGCACGGGCCACCGTCCGCCCGGACACCCGACATGCAGGCCGTGCACTCACGGTCGGTGTTGCCGGTGCCCAGCCGCTTGAAGCGGTACGTCCCGACACCCTGGCCGTCCGCGTACGGCTGCTCGTCCGTCCAGCCGTCATGGCCCAGGCTCATGCCACCGACCGGCAGGCGCATCAGGTCGCGGACCGCCGCGTCCGCCTGGTCCGCGTGCGCCAGCTCAGCGGCCGTCAGGCTGTTGGTGGGGTCGAAGCTGCTCATGATCAGTTCCTCTCGGGGTGTGATCGGGGCGGCCGGTGGTCGGCCGCCCCGTCTGCGTGGTGGGTCAGATGTCGTAGTCGAGCCCGAGTGCTGCGGTCGCCCACGGGTCGTTCGTGCTGAAGGGGTCGGCGTCCGCCTGCGCGCCGTTCAGGGACTCAGCGACCGCAGGGACCGCAGGGACCGGGCAGGGTGTGGCGGGTGCGTCAGCGGGCTGCTGCGGCTGCTCGGGCTGCTCGGGCTGCTCGTCGTCCGGCGCGGCCCAGCCGACGCCCCTCACCAGCTGCGCCCGGATACGAAGGCTGGTGTACGAAGGGACCTGCTTACCGTCCACGCGGGGCTTCGCCGACTCGATGCCGTTGCCGGTCGCGTACAGAGCCGCCGCGAACTGCGGGCCGGACATCGGGTGATCGATCTTCACCGACGTGCACCAGTCAGCGAAGGCGCCCATGACGTCGGTCTTCGGCGTGGTGGCGCCCGGAACGATCTCACACCACTCGTCAAGGAAGACGGACACCGGGGCGGACGCGACCTTCGTCATGTCCCGTACGGCCGTGGCCGACTTCGGCACCGTGAAGCGCCCGCCATTGCGGTTCAGCCGGTCGAGCCCTTCCAGTGCCCACAGGATGATGCCGTCCAGCTCACTGGTGACCAGCCGTTCCTTCAGGCCGAAGTCCTCACGACCGATGAACGACTTCGTGAAGGTGAGCAGCAGCGTCCGGCCTTCCAGTGCGGACGACTCGTCAGGCAGTGACAGCGGGTTGTTCGTAGCGATGGCCAGCAGCCAGCCGGGGTGACCGTTCACCGGCTTCTCATACTTCCGGTTGATCTGGATATCGTCGGTGGACGCCAGGGTCAGCAGGCGTTCCAGGACGAAGCTGTTGTCACCCTTGCCCAGCCGCGCGTCCCCGACGGTCACGAGCCGCTTTCCGATCGTCGTCTGAAGCCCGAAGTCCGTCGTGAAGTCACGCATGTTCAGGCCCTTCGCGTTGGCTTCACCGATCAGATGCGCCATGACGTGCAGGATCGTGCCCTTACCGGACCGGCGGGGGCCCAGCATCAACAGGAACTTTTCCAGGTTGATCCGGCCGGACAGCAGGTACCCGAACCACTCTTGCAACAGCGCGATGGCGTCGGCGTCGTCGGCCCAGAGCTGGTCCAGGAACGTCAGCCACTCGACTGGCTTCGCCGCGCCCGCGTTGAAGTCGTACGGGACACACACCTGGCTGAACCACAGTGGCGTGTGGTCCAGGACCGTCCGGCCGCCGTTGACGTCCACCAGCCCGTTGCGGAAGGCCATGACCGGCTTGCCACCGGCGCGGCCGTCCAGCCACACGTTGCTGACCACGTCGGCGCCGATCTCGAAGGACACGTTCGTCAGTGCCTGAAGGGCACGCACCACATGGCTGACGCTGTTGGTGTTGGGGTTCCACGACGGGCAGACCGGCCGCCCCTGCTCGTCGTAGACCGGCTGGCCGTTCTTCGTCTTTAGGTAGTGGCTGTCAGCCAGCGCCAGGTGCACCAGGTCATGCACTTCGCTGGGCGTGCGCTCGACCCACTTCGTGCCGGTGTACTGATGCCAGACACCGTCCCGGCTGACCAGCGTGGCGTTCCCGTCCGCGTCCAGGTGGTCCGCCTGAAGGGTCACGGCAACTTCGTGAGTGAAGCCGGGCGCCGGAACCAGCCGCACGTCCTTGCACACCGGCGCCAGGCCGACGATGTCCCGGTACGCCTTCGCGGTGACGGTACCTTCCTTGTCCACGTCCACGGCGCCTTCCAGCGCGGTCGACATCAGGTCCGCCAGCAGTGCGGGACGGTCGCTGGCGGCCATCCGGCCCAGAATGTCGTCCAGCCCGTCCTTGTCGTTGCCCAGGCCGTCCAGGTCCACGAAGCCAGCACGAGCGGCACCCGCGTCCAGCAGGCCGGTGTGGATGGCCAGACCGCCGTTCCAGACGTCAGCGTTGACGCACAGATCGGCGTCCAACACCGTAGCGATGCTCAGCCCGTGCGCCCAGGACCAGTCCTGGTCAATCTTCGGGTTGCAGCCAGCAAGGACGTACACGCCGATGTGGTCCGGCAGTGCCTGAAGTGCGGCCAGGCCCTTCAGGTGCCCTTCGGCCAGCAGCGCCCGCCCGCCGGGCTGAACAGCGCGCAGCACCCAGACGCCGTACGGGTCGCCCTTGCGGAACACGTACTTCATGGGGCGGCCGTCTGCGCCCGCCTTCGGCTTGTCGGGGCGGTACTGGAACTCAATGGCGCCGTCCGTCAGCACGCGGACGAACAGCATTCCGGGGCTGGCGTACTGACGGCGCATCGGTTCGGGAAGGTCACCGCGCTTCGTGACCGGCCGGACGTGGTCGGCCGCCACGGCTTCGTTGTGCTCGATTCCGCGCACCGTCAGCGCGTCAATCGAAGCCTGGGAAAGGCTCGTGCCGGTAGGATCGGAAGCGGAATTCATCGCAGGACTTCCATTCAAAGGTTCATGAGAAGCCCGGCCTAGCACCAGCGGCATTCAGGGTGTGGTGACCCTGTATGGTGTTGCTTGGCCCAGCTTCTTAGCGGTTGCAGGGCGTGAAGGTCCGGTGCTCAGTTGGGAAGCTGAGGCGCACCGGGCCTTCGTTGTTTCCGTCAGGCAGGAATCAGCTGGCTGGTGTCGATGACGTCCGCGACGTCGTCCAGGCCGACGGTGCGCAGATACGTGGCCAGCTTCCGCTGAGACAGGTTGGCCTGGCCGCGCTCGACCAGCGACAGCATGGAACGGGTGCATCCGACGGCCGTGGCCACCTGGGACAGGCTGAGTCCGGCGGCCAGGCGTGCGGCGCGAAGACGAGTCATGATCGTTTCCCTTCGGGTGGTGTCCGCCAGCCCGGTTTCCCCGTGCTGTTGAGGACTATTCAACACCCTTGCCAGCAGCTGCACTTGTACAGAAACCGCTGGTCAGAGCCATTTTCCTAGGGGCGCCGGGGGCGGAAGCACTAGATCTAGCGCGTGGCCTGTCCAGGTGATCCGGGTCAGATCCGGGTGGTGATCCGGGTGATCCGGGTGGTGATCCGGGTCAGATCCGGGTACCCGGATCACTGTTTCCGCAGGTCACACCCCCTGTGATCCGGGTGATCCGGGTGATCCGGGGGGATCGGGATTCCTTCTACACATGTACGGCAGGACTGGCACCCCAACTGAAAAACTCTTTCGCGTTATCCATTTCCCCCCGGATCACCCGGATCACCTGGATCACAGCACGTCTGACCTGGGCTTTTAGTGATCCGGGTGGTGTGCGTCCACCCGGATCACCACCCGGATCACCCGGATCACCCCTAAACGATCTTCCAGCCCAGCCGGTCGGCCGCCGCTTCGCCCCGGACAACACGAAGCCCTGTACGGCCGCCTGACGTTCTGCCAGCCGGTCCCCGGTGCGCGGGTGTCCAGACACGCGGAACGGCCGTCAGCAGCCCGCTGACGGCCGTTCGCGGTGCTGCTCGTCCCTACGCCAGAGCGGCCCGTACAGCCTGCTTCGTCTCGCCGTCCAGCTCGGGCGCACCGGCCGCGATACGGCGCACCGCAGCAGTCACAGCCGACTGCGGGTCCAGGTCGTACGTGAACCCCAGGTCCCAGTCCGCCTTCCACTGCTGGGTCATGGCCGCCGCGTCGGCGGGGACGACCACCCGCCCGCCGCGCTTCACCTGGACCGGGAAGCCGCCGGACCGCAGCGTGTCCGCCAGGTCCCTGGCGACCGCCGGTGCGCCCAGGTCGAGTGTGACTGTCTCGCCCGGAACGGCTGGCTTCGGCCGTCCGCCCTTCAGCACCACCGCGACGCTGGACGGCTGGAACCCCAGGGTCTTCGGCAGTCCAGCGGCGGACAGCAGGGTGACCGACTCGAACAGCGACGTGATCACAGACCTGAAGCGGTCGAGCGGAAGCGCGTTGACGGCCGCCTGGACATCGTCTGTGTCCACCACGCCGACGAGCGCGCTGGACTGCTGGGCGCCTTCCAGAACGGCTTCAGCGGCCCGCTGACGGACGTTCACGGCGCGCCTGGCGTCCCGGTAGGCCACGACGTCGTCAGCGTCGTCAGAGTCCGCGTACGCGTCCGCCAGGGCGTCCAGCTTCCGGCGGCACCGCGCCACTTCGTCGCGGGCACTCTGGACCGCCGGGTCTTCGCCGTCGTCCGCCAGCAGTTCGTCCCGGTCACGGTCCACCACAGCCGCCACCAGCGCACGCATGTACTCGTCAATGGGCGTGGCCGCCCTGGCCAGATGCTTGACCGGTCCGGCGCACCGGTAGACGGCCACGGGCCCCGCGTCGCCCTTCCCGCCACGTGACCCCGACGTCACCAGGTGCGCGCAGCCGTCCATGCCGCACCGGCCGATGGACGACAGCGCCCAGCGGGAAGCCGGACCGGGCGACGTACGGCGCCCCTCGTCGCCCAGCAGCGCCCGCGCGGCCCTCACGGTGTCTTCGTCCACGATGCGCGGCCAGACGCCCGGCCAGACCTTCCCGTCCGCGTCCTCACGGACGGCCGCATACCGCAGGTTGGCCAGCAGGTGACGGCACGTCCCCGCGCTGTGAGGCTTCCCGCCACGCGTCAGCAGGCCGGTGGCGTTCAGCTGACGCGCGATACCGGTCAGGGACGAACCCGCCAGCAGTGACGCGAACGCTGCGCGTACCGCGTCAGCTTCGGCTTCCACCAGTTCCAGGCTGTCGGCGGTGTACCCGAAGACGCGTGCGGAACCTGCGGGCAACCCGAGTTCGAGCCGTCTGCGCAGCGCGCGGCGGGTGCGCTCACTCTGGGCTTCCACTTCATGCGCCGCGACTTCGGCCAGCACACCGGCCACCAGGCGCCCGCTGGCGCTGGCCAGGTCCACGTCCACGCCGCGCAGCACCAGCAGGCTGACGCTGTGGCGGGCCAGCGCTTCGTACACGTCCACACGTTCGCGGCGGCTTCGCGTCAGCCGGTCCGTGTTGCGCACCAGGATGTGGCTGATCTCGCCCCGGTTGACGGCCGCCATCATCGCGTTGAAGTCCGGCCGCGTCTTGCTGGTCCGGCCCGGCAGTTCGGCCGCGCTGATGTCGCTGTCCCGGTAGATGTGCGCCAGCTTCAGTCCGCGCGACGTCGCCAGGGCTTCCACGTCTTCGACCTGCGTTGTGATGCTGTCGTCTTCGCGGCTGCGGGACAGTCGCACGTACCCAACTGCTCTTCTCTGCTGCGTCATTGCAGCATGATGACAGATTGCGCGTCTTCGCGTGGGGACTCGTGCGTCTACTGCTTCGCCCGCAAGACCCACAGCTATCTGGACCTCGACACGGGCGCCGACTTCGACTCGCAGATCGTCGTGAAGATCAACGCGCCCGACCTGCTGCGCCGGCAGCTGGCCTCACCGCGCTGGCACGGCGAGCACATCGCGATGGGCACCAACGTGGACTGCTACCAGCGCGTGGAAGGGCGTTACCGCCTGATGCCGGGCATCATCGCGGCCCTGCGCGACCACGCGAACCCCTTCTCGATCCTGACCAAGGGCACGCTGATCCTGCGCGACCTGGACCTGATCCGGCAGGCGGCGGAGGTCACCGAGGTCGGCATCTCGGTCTCCGTCGGCTTCACCGACCACGAGCTGTGGCGCACGGCCGAGCCGGGCACCCCCGCGCCGGAGCGCCGGCTGGACGTCGTGCGCGCCTTCGCCGGCCTCGGCATCGACTGCGGAGTGCTGATGGCCCCCGTGCTCCCCTTCCTCAGCGACCGTCCCGACCGGCTGCGCGAGACCGTGCGGGCCGTCGCGGCCTCCGGTGCCACCTCCGTGACCCCGCTGGTGCTGCATCTGCGGCCCGGCGCACGCGAGTGGTACATGGCCTGGCTGGAGCGCCATCACCCCCATCTCGTAAGGCGTTACGAGCTGCTGTACGCGGAGGGCGCCTACGCCCCGAAGTGGTATCAGCGGCAGATCACCCGTCAGGTCCACGAGCTGGCCCAGGAGTACGGCATGGGTCCCCGGCGCGCGCAGCTGCCGAGACGGACACCCGTGCGCGAGTCCGCCGTGCCGGAGACGGCCGGGGACGCGGCACCGATCCAGCTGACCCTTCTCTGACACCTCCGGGAGCATCCGGGCGCTTCTCCCGCCCCGTTCGGGTCAAGTCTCGGCGGAACGCGTTCCGCTGAGGGTGCGGTCCGGGACGATGCGACGAAGGCCGTGACGTGCACGGCCCGAAATCCTCCGTCCTGGGAGGCCTGACGATGAAGAAACGCGCAGCTGCTCTGTGTGGTGCCGCCGCCTTGTTGGCCGCGATGGTCACGGCGGTCCCGGCCGGCGCGAGCGGCGCTTCCGCCACCGCCCCGGTGGCGAGGCCCACATGGAAGAAGTGCGCCACCGGCACCTACCGGACGCTCCAGTGCGCTTCCCTGAAAGTGCCGCTGAACCACCTCAAGCCCAACGGCAGGAAGATCACGCTCGCTCTTTCCCGCGTTCCCCACACCGCGAAGACGTACCAGGGCCCCCTGCTGGTCAACCCCGGCGGCCCCGGCGGCAGCGGCCTCACCCTCGCCGGGTTCGTCGCGTCCTCGCTGCCGAAGAAGGTGGCGGCGCAGTACGACGTCATCGGCTTCGACCCGCGCGGCGTCGGCGCCAGCAAGCCCGCGCTGAACTGCAGGCCGGGCCACTTCTCGTCGGTGCGCCCCGACTCCCTGCCGAGCACCTCGGCGATCGAGCGGGCCAACCTCAAGCGCGCCGAGGCCTTCGCCAAGGCCTGTGCCAAGAAGTACGCGGGCGTGCTGCCGTACATCGACACGATCAGCGCGGTCAAGGACATGGACGCCATCCGCGCGGCCCTCGGTGCCAAGAAGATCAGCTACTTCGGGTACTCGTACGGCACCTATCTGGGCGCGGTGTACGCCAAGCTCTTCCCGAACCGCGTACGGCGGGCGGTGCTGGACTCCGTCGTCGACCCCACGGGGGTCTGGTACGAGGGCAACCTCCGCCAGGACCAGGCGTTCAACGACCGCCACCGGGCGCTGATGGCCTGGATCGCCAAACACGACAGGACGTACAGGCTCGGCACCGATCCGGAGAGGATCGAGGCCAAGTGGTACGCGATGCGGGCGGCGCTGGCCAAGAAGCCCGCGGACGGCAGGGTCGGCGCCTCCGAGCTGGAGGACACCTTCATGCCCGGCGGCTACTACAACGGCTACTGGCCCTATCTCGCCGAGGCGTTCGCCGCCTTCGTGCACAAGAAGAACGACGATCCGCTGGTCGAGGCGTACGAGAACTTCGGCGCCGTCGACGCGGCCGGCGACAACGGCTACAGCGTCTACGCCTCGGTGCAGTGCCGTGACGCGCGCTGGACCCGCGACTGGGACGAGTGGCGCGACGACAACTGGGCGGTGTACGAGAAAGCGCCGTTCATGACCTGGAACAACGCCTGGTACAACGCGCCCTGTGCGTTCTGGCCCACGAAGTCTCTGGACCCCGTCGATGTCTCCAACACCCGGCTGCCGCCGGTCCTGATCTTCCAGGCGACGGACGACGCGGCCACTCCGTACGAGGGCGGAGTCGTCACCCATCATCTGCTGCGCGGCTCCAGCCTGGTCGTCGAGGAGGGCGGCGGGAACCACGGCGTCTCGCTGAGCGGCAACGCCTGCCTGGACAAGCACCTGACGGCGTATCTGACCGACGGCAGGGTGCCGCGCGGTCAGGGCGAGACCGACGCCGTCTGCAAGAAGCTCGCCGACCCGAAGCCGCTGAGCGCCAAGGCCGCGTCCGCCGCGTCCCGTGGCTCGACGCTGCACGGCCTGCTGGGCTTCCGCGGCTGAGCGCACCGACCACGCTGAGCACGACCTGACGGCGGGGCCGGGGACGCGAAATACGCGTCCCCGGCCCCGCCGTCTCCCTTTAGTGTGCCGCCATGAACGACACCCCCCATGACCTCCGCATCCGCGAGATGACCCTGCCCGACTGCCGCCCCGTGTCCGAGATCCGCGTGGGAGGCTGGCGGACCGCGTACGCCGGGCTCGTCCCGCGGTCGTACCTCGACGCGATGGACGTGGAGGAGGATGCCGAGAAGCGCCGGGTGATGCTCGCGAAGGCCGGCAACCCCGTGGTGAACCTGATCGCCGAGCGGGCAGGAGAGGTCGTCGGCTGGGCGGCGTACGGCCCCTACCGTGACGGCGAGGTCCGCACCGGAGACGCCGAGTTGTACGCGCTCTACATACGGCCGGGGCACTTCGGCGCCGGAGTGGGCACCGCGCTGCTGAGGGAGTCCGCCAAGCGCTGCGAGGCCGCCGGCCTCGGCCGCATGCTCCTCTGGGTCCTGAAGGAGAACACCCGGGCCCGCCGCTTCTACGAACACCACGGATTCACCGCGGACGGCGCCGAGGAACCCTTCGAGGTGCACGGGGTCGAGGTCCCCGAGGTCCGATACGTACGCGCCCGGTAAGAGGTACGGGGAACCGCGCGACAAGCCCCCACCGGACCCACAGCCGCATCACGGCCCCGGCAGCGCGGCGCTACCGCTGCGCCGGGATGCGCTACCGCTGCGCGGGGATACGCGCAAGCGCGTGCACCGCCGCCTCCGCGAGCGTCGGATGCGCCAGGGCCTCGTTCAGTACGGTCCTGGCGCGGGCGTCCCCCAGAGACCCCAGCCCCTCCACGCACGCGAGCGCCACCCGGCGGTAGGGATCGTGCGGTCTCAGGCGGCGCTGGAGCGTGGTGATCAGGGCGGGTACGGCCTCGGGGGCTCGGAGCTCGACGAGGAGGCGAACCGGGTGCAGGGCATAGGCGACGCGGAGCTCGTTCGTCGCGAGGGCGGCCGCCGCGCGGGCGGTGCGGGGGTCGCCGAGGCGGGCGAGGGCGTACGAGGCGGAGGCGCAGCGCGGGGGGTCGCGGTGGTTGAGGAGGAGGACGAGGGACTCGAAGGCCCGCCGGTCCCCCACGACACCCAACCGGAACGCGGCCAACTCCCGCGCCCACAACGGCTGCCCCTGTTCGACGAGCACGGCCGCCAGCTCGTCCGTGGACTCGGTCGTGACGAGCCGGTCGTATCCCGCCGCGCCCCCCGACTCGCTCCGCACACGCTCCGTGAGTGATCGCAACTCCTCGTCCATGTCGTCGAGCGTACGGGCGCGTGGCGGACTTGGGGGACGTACCTCACAAACACGGGGACTGGCGCGCTCGTTACCCACCGGTTAAGCTCAGACGAGCGAGATACCCACTCGTGTTCGCTCGCGACGGTTTGGTGACGCAGCCGTTGTGAGCACAGTCGGTTCGGTACCTGGAGTACCAGTACGGCTCGGCCTCGGGACAGGGCCGGTCGGTTCAGCCGTTCTCCCTGGGCGTGTGTACGCCCACGGTGACGGCACCGGGCGTGTGCGTTCATCAGCCCGGCACCACCAACACCCGCACGCCACGCGCCGGTTGCGCGCTCTTCGCGTACCCGCGGCGTTTCCCTCAGTCGTCACCACATCTGGAGTCCCGCGATGGCCACTCCCCTTTCCGACTCGTCGCTGTCCCCGCTGTCTCCGCAATCCCCGTTCAAGACGATCGCCGTGGTCGGCCTCGGCACCATGGGCACCGGTATCGCCGAAGTGCTGGCCCGGTCCGGCCGCGAGGTCGTCGGCATCGACGTCAGCGAGGCAGCCGGCGTCCGTGCCGTCGCCGCGCTGGAGGCCTCGACCGAGCGCGCCGTGGTCCGCGGACGCATCACCGAGCAGGAGCGCGGCGACGTTCTCGCCCGCTTCCGCACCTTCACCGACCTCCAGGCCGCGGCCGACGCCGACCTGGTGATCGAGGTGGTCCCGGAGTCGTACGAGATCAAGCAGCAGGTCTTCCGTGACCTGGACGCGATCGTGCGTCCGGAGGCCGTCCTCGCCACCGGCACCAACGCCCTGTCGGTGACCCGGCTGGCCGCCGAGTCGGCGCATCCGGAGCGGGTGCTCGGGCTGCACTTCTTCAACCCGGCACCCGCGATGAAGCTCGTCGAGGTCGTCTCCTCGGTGCTGACCGCGCCGCAGGCGGTCGCCGCGGTCACGGATCTCGCCCTCGACCTGGGCAAGGAGCCCGTCGCGGTCGGCGACCGGCCCGGTTTCGTCGCCGACGGGCTGCTGTTCGGCTACCTCAACCAGGCCGCCGCGATGTACGAGGCCAAGTACGCCTCCCGCGAGGACATCGACGCGGCGATGCGGCTCGGCTGCGGACTGCCGATGGGCCCGCTGGCGCTGCTGGACCTGATCGGCGTCGACACCGCGCGCACGGTCCTGGAGGCCATGTACGCGGCCTCGCACGACCGGCTGCACGCCCCGGCGCCCATCCTCAGGCAGCTCAGCGAGGCGGGCCTGACCGGCCGCAAGTCGGGGCGCGGTTTCTACTCCTACGAGGCCCCCGGCTCCGCCACCGTCGTGCGGGACGCGCTGACGCCGCAGGACGGCGTCGCCACGGTCCCCGGGCGCACCGTCCGTTCGGTGGGTGTCGCGGGCTCCGGGACCATGGCGTCCGGGATCGCCGAGGTGTTCGCGAAGGCCGGGTACGAGGTCGTGCTGGCCGCCCGCAGCGAGGAGAAGGCGCAGGCCGCGAAGGCCCGGATCGGCAAGTCGCTCGCGCGCTCCGTCGACAAGGGCCGGATGACGGCCGAGGCCGCCGCCGAGACGCTGGACCTGATCACCCCGGCGGGCTCGTACGACGCCTTCGCGGACGTCGACCTGGCGTTGGAGGCCGTGGCCGAGGACCTGGAGGTCAAGCGGCAGCTGTTCGCGGCCTTCGACAAGGTCTGCAAGCCGGGCGCGATCCTCGCCACCACCACCTCCTCGCTGCCGGTCGTCGCGTGCGCCCGTGCCACGTCGCGTCCGCAGGACGTGATCGGGATGCACTTCTTCAACCCGGCGCCGGCGATGAAGCTGGTCGAGGTGGTCCGCACGGTCCTGACCGCAGACGACGTGCACGCCACCGTCCGCGAGGTGTGCGCGAAGGTCCGCAAGCACCCGGTGGACTGCGGCGACCGGGCCGGTTTCATCGTGAACGCGTTGCTGTTCCCGTACCTGAACAACGCGATCAAGATGGTCCAGGAGCACTACGCGACGCTGGACGACATCGACGCGGCCATGAAGCTGGGCGGCGGCTACCCGATGGGTCCGTTCGAACTGCTGGACGTGGTCGGGCTGGACGTCTCGCTGGCGATCGAGAAGGTCCTGCACCGCGAGTTCCGCGACCCGGGGCTGGCCCCGGCGCCGCTGCTGGAGCACCTGGTGGCCGCGGGTTGCCTCGGCCGCAAGACGGGCCGTGGCTTCCGCGAATATGCCAAGCGCTGAGGGACCGGGCGACGCGGTCGGAGCGGATCCGGACCGATACGCCCTGCCGACGGCGGGCCCGGACTGGGGCGGGCTGCTCGGCCCGGGCAGCCGTCCCGGGCCGGCCCGCTCCGCCGCTCCCCCGCCCGCCCACCTGGCCACTCCCCCGTCCGAGCGGGCCGGGGGGATGGCCGGACACGCGCACGCTCCTGCACGGATGCAGTACGTTCGGGGCATGTCCCAGCCCGCCAAGTCCTCACGTACATCAGCTGCGCCCGACGCTCCGGAGAGCGCCGCGGGAAGCCGTGCCGCCGCCCAACGCCTCAAGATGCGCCGGGAACTGGCGGCCGCGGCCATGGAGCTGTTCTCGACCAAGGGGTACGAGGCGACCACCGTCGACGAGATCGCGGCGGCGGCCGGGGTCGCCCGCCGCACCTTCTTCCGCCACTTCCGCTCCAAGGAAGAGGCGATCTTCCCGGACCACGACGACACCCTGATCCGCGCGGAGGCGGTGCTCAACGCGGCACCCCAGCACGAGCACCCGCTCGACACGGTGTGCCGCGGCATCAAGGAAGTCATGAAGATGTACGCGGCCCGGCCGGAGATCTCGGTCGCCCGCTACAAGCTGACCCGTGAGGTCCCCACCCTGCGGGAGGCGGAGATCGCCTCCGTGGCCCGCTACGAGCGCCTGTTCACCCGTTATCTGCTGGGCCACTTCGACGAGCACGCCCACCACGACGCCGGCAACGACGACCCGCTGCTCGCCGAGGTGGCCGCGTCGGCGGTCGTCACCGCCCACAACCACGTGCTGCGGCGGTGGCTCAGGTCAGGCGCGCAGGGCGACGTCGAGACGCAGCTCGACCACGCCTTCGCCATCGTGCGCAGGACGTTCGGCACGGGCATCGGCGCGGGCCGCACCATGGCACCCGAGCCGGTCGCCGCGACGGCCTCGACCCACGGCGAGGTCCTGGTGACGGTCGCCCGCACGGACGCCCCTCTCGACGAGGTCATGCGGACCATCGAAGAGGCACTCCGGGACCGCTGAGACCCCATCCGAACCACCTTTTACTCATCGGTAACTGTGATGACGGCCACCCCACGGGGTGGCCGTTTTGGCACGTCAGAGGCCCTTTTCGACCCTCGCCTGATCGATCATCGCTCACGTGTTACGTAAAGATTTCACCTGAGCGAAGTTTCTGGCACTCGGTGCCTTGCGGGGTGACACGGCGTGCCATACGTTGAAGGAGTCCGGGCGGCCGGCGTGCAGAGAACTCTCTTACGTCGGCTGTCCCCGCAGACCACGGTCCGCGTGCCCGGACGCCTGCGTCACAGGCACCCTTCCGCGCCACAAAGCGCCGCCGTAGCACCACCTCCGCCGAACCGACGGCATCACACCCAGCTCAGCACCCGACGTAACCCTCAGCAGCGTCCCTCCCTCAGGACGCTCGTCGCCGGAGGCACCACCGTGAAGGAAATCCTGGACGCGATCCAGTCGCCGGACTCCACGTCCGCCGACTTCGCCGCTCTGCCGCTCCCCGAGTCGTACCGCGCGATCACCGTGCACAAGGACGAGACGGAGATGTTCGCGGGACTCACCACCCGCGACAAGGACCCCCGCAAGTCGATCCACCTCGACGAGGTCCCGCTCCCGGAGCTCGGCCCCGGCGAGGCCCTGGTGGCCGTCATGGCCTCCTCGGTCAACTACAACTCCGTGTGGACCTCGATCTTCGAGCCGATGTCCACCTTCGGCTTCCTGGAGCGCTACGGAAAGCTCTCCGAGCTGACCAAGCGCCACGACCTGCCGTACCACATCATCGGCTCCGACCTGGCGGGCGTCGTCCTGCGCACCGGCCCCGGCGTCAACGCCTGGCGGGCCGGCGACGAGGTCGTCGCGCACTGCCTGAGCGTGGAGCTGGAGTCGTCCGACGGCCACAACGACACGATGCTCGACCCCGAGCAGCGGATCTGGGGCTTCGAGACCAACTTCGGCGGCCTCGCCGAGATCGCGCTCGTCAAGTCCAACCAGCTGATGCCGA
The DNA here is from genome assembly GCF_041435215.1 of Streptomyces sp. NBC_01314. Taxonomy (NCBI): domain Bacteria; kingdom Bacillati; phylum Actinomycetota; class Actinomycetes; order Kitasatosporales; family Streptomycetaceae; genus Streptomyces; species Streptomyces sp. NBC_01314. Next base: position 2,458,163 of record NZ_CP108394.1, read on the forward strand.
AGCCCGACCACCTCAGCTGGGAGGAGGCCGCCGCCCCGGGCCTGGTGAACTCCACCGCCTACCGGCAACTGGTCTCCCGCAACGGCGCCGACATGAAGCAGGGCGACAACGTGCTCATCTGGGGCGCCAGCGGCGGCCTGGGCTCGTACGCCACCCAGTTCGCGCTGGCCGGCGGCGCCAACCCGATCTGTGTCGTCTCCAGCGAGCAGAAGGCCGGCATCTGCCGGGCCATGGGCGCCGAGGCGATCATCGACCGCACCGCCGAGGACTACAAGTTCTGGAAGGACGAACACCACCAGGACCCGCGCGAGTGGAAGCGCTTCGGCAAGCGCATCCGTGAACTCACCGGCGGCGAGGACGTCGACATCGTCTTCGAGCACCCGGGCCGCGAGACCTTCGGCGCGTCGGTGTACGTCACCCGCAAGGGCGGCACGATCGTCACCTGCGCCTCGACGTCGGGCTTCAACCACGAGTACGACAACCGCTATCTGTGGATGTCGCTGAAGCGGATCATCGGCTCGCACTTCGCGAACTATCGCGAGGCCTGGGAGGCCAACCGCCTCATCGCCAAGGGCAAGATCCACCCGACGCTGTCCAAGGTCTACTCCCTGGAGGAGACCGGGCAGGCCGCGTACGACGTGCACCGCAACCTCCACCAGGGCAAGGTCGGCGTCCTCGCGCTGGCCCCCGAGGAGGGCCTCGGCGTGCGCGACCACGAAAAGCGCGCCCGGCACATCGACGCCATCAACCGCTTCCGGAACATCTGAGGTCCACGATGAGCGAGCGTCAGCCCGTCGAAGGCAGGCAAGGGCCCGCGGCTGCGTCCGAGGGCGCGCCCGTGTCGAAAGAGGAGACGAAGGCGAGGGAGCGCGGCGACCGCGGACCGAGGAACGTCGACTCGGGCACCGAGCGCCCTCGGACGCAGCCGCCGAAGGAAAAGGACCGGCCGTGGCTCATGCGCACGTACGCCGGTCACTCCACGGCCGAGGCGTCCAACGAGCTGTACCGGCGCAACCTCGCCAAGGGGCAGACGGGTCTGTCGGTCGCGTTCGACCTGCCGACCCAGACCGGCTACGACTCCGACCACATCCTCGCCCGCGGCGAGGTCGGCCGGGTCGGCGTCCCGGTGGCCCATCTCGGTGACATGCGCAGGCTGTTCCAGGACATCCCCATGGAGCAGATGAACACCTCGATGACCATCAACGCCACCGCCATGTGGCTGCTGGCGCTCTACCAGGTCGTCGCGGAGGAGCATGGTGCGGACATCACCCAGCTCCAGGGGACGACCCAGAACGACATCGTCAAGGAGTACCTGTCACGGGGCACCCATGTGTTCCCGCCGGGACCCTCGCTCCGGCTGACGACGGACATGATCGCTTACACGGTCTCGCACATGCCGAAGTGGAACCCGATCAACATCTGCAGCTACCACCTGCAGGAGGCGGGCGCCACGCCGGTGCAGGAGATCGCGTACGCGATGTCCACGGCGATCGCGGTGCTGGACGCCGTCCGCGACTCGGGGCAGGTCCCGGCCGAGAAGTTCGGTGACGTCGTCGCCCGTATCTCCTTCTTCGTGAACGCGGGCGTCCGCTTCATCGAGGAGATGTGCAAGATGCGGGCGTTCGGGCGGATCTGGGACCGGATCACCCGCGAGCGGTACGGCATCGAGAACCCCAAGCAGCGGCGCTTCCGGTACGGCGTCCAGGTCAACTCCCTGGGTCTGACCGAGGCGCAGCCGGAGAACAACGTCCAGCGGATCGTCCTGGAGATGCTGGCCGTGACGCTCTCCAAGGACGCGCGGGCCCGGGCGGTCCAGCTGCCGGCCTGGAACGAGGCCCTCGGGCTGCCCCGGCCGTGGGACCAGCAGTGGTCGCTGCGGATCCAGCAGGTGCTGGCGCACGAGAGCGATCTGCTGGAGTACGAGGACATCTTCGAGGGCTCGCACGTCATCGAGGCGAAGGTGACCAGCCTCGTCGAGGAGTCGTTCGCCGAGATCGACCGGATCCAGGAGATGGGCGGCGCGATGGCCGCCGTCGAGTCCGGCTACCTCAAGTCGCAGCTGGTCTCCTCGCACGCCGAGCGCCGGGCGCGGATCGAGTCCGGCCAGGAGAAGATCGTCGGCGTGAACGTCTACGAGTCGACGGAGCCGAACCCGCTGACCGCCGACCTGGACGCGGCGATCCAGACGGTCGACCCGGCGGTCGAGGCGCGGGTGATCACGTCGCTCCAGAACTGGCGTGACACCCGCTATCAGCCGCCCTTCAACCACCCGCGCCCGTGCAAGGCGCTGGAGCGGCTGAAGGAGGCCGCGAAGGGCACCGGCAACCTCATGGAGGTCACCCTGGAGTGTGCCCGTGCCGGGGTCACGACCGGCGAGTGGGCCGGGGCCCTCCGTGAGGTGTTCGGGGAGTTCCGGGCACCGACCGGTGTGTCGTCGGCGCCCGTGGCCGTCTCCGCCGAGGAGGGCTCGGCCATGTCGGAGGTCCGCCGCAAGGTGGAGCTGACGGCGAAGGACCTGGGCGTCGGCAAGCTCCGCTTCCTGGTCGGCAAGCCCGGCCTGGACGGGCACTCCAACGGGGCCGAGCAGATCGCCGTGCGGGCCCGTGACGCGGGCTTCGAGGTCGTCTACCAGGGCATCCGGCTCACCCCTGAGCAGATCGTGGACGCGGCGATCGCCGAGGACGTGCACGCGGTCGGCCTGTCCATCCTCTCGGGCTCGCACGCCCAGCTGGTGCCGGACGTGCTGGAACGGCTGCGCGAGGCAGGCGCCCACGACATCCCGGTGATAGCCGGCGGGATCATCCCGAACGCGGACGCCGCGCAGCTCAGGGCCGCCGGAGTGGCCGCCGTCTTCACCCCGAAGGACTTCGACATCACCGGGATCATCGGCCGTATCGTCGACGAGATCCGCAAGGCCAACAAGCTCGACCCCCTGGAGGTCCCCGCATGACCGTCAACCGTCTGCGTCCGCGCCGCTCGTGTCTCGCGGTCCCCGGAAGCAACCCCCGCTTCCTGGAGAAGGCGCAGGGCCTCCCGGCGGACCAGGTCTTCCTCGACCTGGAGGACGCCTGCGCCCCCCTCGCCAAGCCCGAGGCGCGGCACACCATCGTCAAGTTCCTCAACGAGGGCGACTGGACCGGCAAGACGCGGGTCGTGCGGGTCAACGACTGGACGACGGAGTGGACGTACCGCGATGTCGTCACCGTCGTCGAGGGTGCCGGTCAGAACCTCGACTGCATCATGCTGCCGAAGGTGCAGACCGCCCAGCAGGTCGTCGCCCTCGACCTCCTGCTGACGCAGATCGAGAAGACGATGGGCTTCGAGGTCGGCAAGATCGGCATCGAGGCGCAGATCGAGAACGCTCAGGGCCTCAACAACGTCAACGAGATCGCGACGGCGTCCCAGCGCGTCGAGACGATCATCTTCGGCCCGGCCGACTTCATGGCGTCGATCAACATGAAGTCGCTGGTCGTGGGCGAGCAGCCGCCCGGCTACCCGGCGGACGCCTACCACTACATCCTGATGAAGATCCTGATGGCCGCCCGCGCCAACGACCTCCAGGCGATCGACGGCCCCTACCTGCAGATCCGCAACGTCGACGGCTACCGCGAGGTCGCGCAGCGCGCCGCCGCGCTGGGCTTCGACGGCAAATGGGTGCTGCACCCGGGTCAGGTCGAGGCGTCCAACGAGATCTTCTCGCCCTCGCAGGAGGATTTCGACCACGCCGAGCTGATCCTGGACGCGTACGACTACTGCACGTCCGAGGCGGGCGGCAAGAAGGGCTCGGCGATGCTCGGCGACGAGATGATCGACGAGGCCAGCCGCAAGATGGCCCTGGTCATCTCCGGCAAGGGGCGGGCGGCGGGAATGGCCCGCACGTCGAAGTTCGAGATCCCGGAGGGCTGAGCGCAATGCAGTTCGGACGCACCTACGAGGAGTTCGAGATCGGGGCGGTGTACAAGCACTGGCCAGGCAAGACGGTCACCGAGTACGACGACCACCTGTTCTGTCTCCTCACCATGAACCACCACCCCCTCCACATGGACAGCAACTACGCCGAGAAGACGACCGACTTCGGCAAGAACGTCGTGGTCGGGAACTACATCTACTCGCTGCTGCTGGGCATGTCCGTCCCGGACGTCTCCGGCAAGGCGATCGCCAACCTGGAGATCGAGTCGCTGAAGCACGTGGCGCCGACCTTCCACGGCGACACGATCTACGGCGAGACGACCGTGCTCGACAAGTGGCCGTCGAAGTCGAAGAACGACCGCGGCATCGTCCACGTCGAGACCAAGGGCTACAAGCAGGACGGCACGCTGGTGTGTGTGTTCCGCCGCAAGGTCATGGTGCCGACCGAGACGTACATCAAGGAGCGCGGCGGCGAGCAGCCGGGCCGCCCGCCCGTCTCCCACCACCACCCTCAACCGACGTCCCTGCGGGACGGCACCTCTCGTTCCGAGCCGAAGGCACAGGAGAAGTAGCCATGGCGCGACTCGCCCAGACCGCTGGTCTGACCGACATCCAGCAGGAGATCCTGTCCACCGTCCGCGACTTCGTGGACAAGGAGATCATCCCGGTCGCGACCGAGCTGGAACACCGCGACGAGTACCCGCAGGCGATCGTCGACGGGCTGAAGGAACTGGGCCTGTTCGGCCTGATGATCCCCGAGGAGTACGGCGGTCTGGGCGAGTCCCTCCTCACGTACGCGCTGTGCGTGGAGGAGATCGCCCGGGGCTGGATGTCCGTGTCCGGGATCATCAACACGCACTTCATCGTGGCGTACATGCTGAAGCAGCACGGCACGCAGGAGCAGAAGGACCACTTCCTGCCGAGGATGGCGGCCGGTGACGTCCGGGGTGCCTTCTCGATGTCGGAGCCGGGGCTCGGTTCCGACGTGTCGGCGATCACGTCCAAGGCGGTCAAGGACGGCGACGACTACGTCCTGAACGGTCAGAAGATGTGGCTGACGAACGGTGGGACGTCAACACTCGTCGCCGTGCTCGTCCGAAGTGACGAAGGACACCCCGAGGGTACGGCCCCGCACAAGTCGATGACGACCTTCCTCGTCGAGAAGGAACCCGGTTTCGGAGAGGTCCGCCCCGGCCTCACCATTCCCGGGAAGATCGACAAGATGGGCTACAAGGGCGTCGACACGACCGAGCTCATCATGGACGACCTGCGCATTCCGGCCAATCGCGTGCTCGGCGGCGCCACCGGCCGAGGGTTTTACCAAATGATGGACGGCGTCGAGGTGGGCCGGGTCAATGTGGCCGCACGTGGCTGCGGAGTCGCTCAGCGTGCGTTCGAACTCGGTGTCTCGTACGCCCAGCAGCGCCACACCTTCGGAAAACCGATCGCCCAGCACCAGGCGATCCAGTTCAAGCTGGCCGAGATGGCTACCAAGGTCGAGGCCGCCCATGCGATGATGGTGAACGCAGCTCGCAAAAAGGACTCGGGTGAACGAAACGACCTCGAAGCAGGGATGGCGAAGTACCTCGCCTCCGAATACTGCAAAGAGGTCGTCGAGGACGCTTTCCGGATCCACGGCGGTTACGGCTTCTCCAAGGAGTACGAGATCGAGCGCCTCTACCGTGAGGCACCGATGCTGCTGATCGGTGAAGGTACCGCCGAAATCCAGAAAATGATCATTGGTCGTCGGCTGCTCGAGGAGTATCGGTTCCAGGGCTAGTCAAGGGCTGATCGAGGGTCGGTTGCCTGTTCAGGGGTGTTTTCTTCGAGAAGAAGATCACACCCCGTCAGCAGTCTTCGGCCGTCGACTCGACTTCCTGGCTTGCCCAGTTGCGGTCTGCGACCGGTACGATCCCGGGAAAGCCGCCGTCCCCAGTCACCGCGCGGCATCATCCGCTACGAAGGTCATCCATGCCCCACAGCCAAACCTCTGCACCACGCGGCCGGGTCCGCCTCGCGCGCGGAGCATCGCCGTGGCTTCTCCCGACCGTTGCCACCGCAGCACTCAGCCTCGCCCGTTCGCGCCGCTCCGGTGCCGCTCGGGCCGTGGCCGTACCCGCCACCGCGCTGGCGGCGGGCATGCTGTGGTTCTTCCGCGACCCCGAGCGTGAGATCGCCCAGGGCCGGGTCATCTCGCCCGCCGACGGAGTGGTGCAGAGCATCATGCCGTGGAAGGACGGCCGCACCCGCGTCGCGATCTTCATGAGCCCGCTCAACGTCCACGTCAACCGCGCGCCGCTGTCCGGCACGGTGACGTCGGTCGAGCACATCCCGGGCGGGTTCGTACCGGCGTTCAACAAGGAGAGCGAGAACAACGAGCGCGTCGTCTGGCACTTCGACACCGAACTCGGTGACATCGAGATGATCCAGATCGCCGGCGCCGTGGCTCGCCGCATCGTCCCGTACATCCCCGAGGGCACGAAGGTCGAGCAGGGTGACCGGATCGGACTCATCCGCTTCGGCTCGCGGGTCGACATCTACCTGCCCGAGGGCGTGGAGATCGACGTCGAGGTGGGTCAGAAGACCGTGGCTGGGGTGACTCGCATTGACCGTGACTGATCCGGAAACCCAGCCCGGCCAGACCGGGACGGGCTGGGTGCCCGAGGTCGACGAGGTGGAGCACGACGCGGAGGAGATGCCGCTGTCGCTCCGCCTGTCGATAGCGGACACCCTCACCCTGGGCAACGCCACGTGCGGCTTCATGGCGGTGTACTTCACCACCACGGGCATCCTGATCCCGCACCTCACCGGCAGCCAGGAGTCGGGCATGGCCCGCCACAGCGCGGCCACGGCCGTGATCCTGATGCTGTGCGCGGCGATCTTCGACCTGTTCGACGGGCTGGTGGCGCGCAAGCTCCGCTCCTCGCCGATGGGCGCGGAGCTGGACAACCTCTCCGACCTGATCAGCTTCGGCCTGGCACCGGCGTACTTCGTCCTCGTCTACGGCATGGTCGCGGACGACGCGCACCAGCGGGTGGCGGCGGTGGGCGCGATCGTCGTCCTGCTGGCCGTGGTGCTGAGACTCGCCAGATTCTCCTGCGTGACGGTCAAGGACGGCACCTTCCAGGGCATGCCGTCGCCGTTCGGCGCGCTGACCGTCGTGTCGATCGTCCTCCTGGAGCTGCCCTTCGTGGCGACCCTCCTGGCGATCATCGGCACGGCGTGGCTGATGGTGAGCCGGGTCGAGTACCCGAAGCCGCGGGGCCCCCTCGCGGTGGCGATGCTCTCCTGGATCGTCCTCTCCATGGGGCTGCTGATGGCCTGGGCCTTCGACGCCCCCGGCGGCCAGCTCCTCCTCCAGACCGGCTGCGCCCTGCAGCTCGTCATGGGCGCGGTGATCCCGCTGTTCGCCACGGCGCGACGGGTGAACAACTTCCGCGGCAACCGCCGTGAGGCGCGTGCCGCGCAGCTGCCCTGACCTTCGTTCCAGCACTGACAGGTGTGGCCCGAGCCTTCCCGGCCCGGGCCACACCTGTTTCGCGTTCAAGGGCGCCCGCGATGCGGCCCTTGAGGGGTCAACTACCTCGTGTGGGCGCCGAGTTGCTGAGGGTGAGGAAGGGGAGCACGGTGGAAGAGGGGGACTTCACCTCACTTGTTCCACTCCATGGTCAGGAGATGGGCATGACCTCATACACACTCACAGAGCACATGGTCAAGCACACGTCGACGGTCCCGGCGACCGACGGCGTCGAGATGGAACTGCCCGTCCGGGAGTACGACGGCACCCCTGGCAACGGGCACGCGCACGACCGCGAGCCGGTACTGATGCTGCACGGCAGAAGCGTGCCGGAGCTGGCGGGCTTCGACCTCGCGCCGGTGCCCGGCGGCGACCCCAACCGGTACAGCTGGGCACAGGAACTGGCGGCGGCCGGTTACGACGTCTTCCTCGCGGACCTCCAGGGCTCCGGCCGCTCACCCCGCCCTGGGCAGATGGACGATCCGTACAACGCCAATCCGGCACAGCAGCAACCAGTCCTCGTCGACCACACCATCCCGGCGCCCGGCCCGCCCCCGTACAAGTCCGAGCTGGGCAATTCCGACAGTGATGAGGCAGAGCTGGCGACGGTGGTGAAGTTCATCAAGTCCCAGGTCGGCCCGGGGAAACGGATCCGCTTCGTCGGCTGGTCCGCGGCCGCGTTCGTCATGGGCCCCTACACCCTCCAGCACCCCGGCGACGTTGAGAGCCTCTTCCTGCTCGCTCCGATGTTCCCGCCACGAGGACGGTGGTCGGGAAACCCCGACGACCCCTTCGGGCTCCCGTCGGGGGTCACGGCGCTGCCCGTGGGCAAACCGGCCAACCTGTTCGGCTTCCCGATGCATGTCGCCAGCAAGGCCGGATTCAAGAAGTCGCTGACCGGCACCCCCTCCCTGTGGGAGGCCGGCATCGACGAGCGTGTGTGGGCCGCCTGCATGGAAAACGACCCCGTCGGCAGCAAGTGGGGACCCCAGACGAACGGCGACTACGAGGGTGTCCTGCGGTACCGGAACACCTACTGGTGGGGCTGGAACAACAAGACCGTGCCGCTCAAGAGCGAGGGCAGGTACGTGCTCGGCGACCGGGTTCCCGTGCTCATCCTCTACGGGGAACTGGACCGGACGGCCAACAGTCCGACGCCGATGATCGACGACCTGCACTTCTCCGTCCCGGATCTCTATGCGGCCATCGGGGGTACGAAGAAGCTGATGTTCTGCTTCGAGGGATCCAGCCACTCCCTGGCGTGGGAGACCACCGCCCGGGCCATCCACCACTTCTCGAAGCTCTGGTTCAAGAACGGCAAGGTGGAGGGCCTCAGCAGCGGCAAGTACTTCAGGGAACTGGACGGCAATCTCATCCCCCTGCCGTAGAGGTCAGGTGAGGAAGTCCCGGGCGATCCCCTCGGCCACCCGCTCCAGGATCGGCCCCGGATCGGCGATGCAGCGCTCCACGTCGGGCTCGACGTCGGTCAGGGGATACGCCCGGCGAATTCCGGCCCGCCCCAGCGCCTCCGGCCGCAACGCGAGCCGCCCGCACACGGCGACGACCTCCTTGCCGACGGCGCGGGCGGCCGCCGCGACCCCCGCCGGGGCCTTGCCGTGGAGGGTCTGCTCGTCGAGGGAGCCTTCGCCGGTGATGACGAGGGTGGCCTTCTCCAGCGCCGTCGCGAAGCCCAGCACGTCGAGCATGACCTCGATACCGGGCCGGAACCGCGCGCCGAGGATGAGGGCGCCGTAGCCGATGCCACCGGCGGCACCCGCGCCGGGGGCGAGAGCGTGCTCGGCGGTCCGACCCCCGATCGTCTTCTCCAGGACGGCCGCGAAGTGGACCAGGGCCGCGTCCAACGCGGCCACGTCGTCGGGGCTCGCGCCCTTCTGCGGCCCGTAGACGGCGGGGGCGCCCTTCGGCCCGGTCAGCGGGTTGTCGACGTCGCTGGCCAGGACGAGGTCGATCGACGCGAGTCTCTCGTCGAGGCCCGTCAGGTCCGCCGTGACCAGGTCGCGCAGGCCCCCTCCCCCGGGCCCGACGGGCTCGCCCGCCGCGTCCAGGAAGCGCGCCCCGAGCGCGGCGAGCATGCCCGCGCCGCCGTCCGTCGTGGCGCTGCCGCCGACGCCGAACACGATCGTGCGGGCGCCCGCGTCCAGGGCTGCGCGCAGCAGTTCGCCGGAGCCGTACGTCGAGGCCGTGAGCGGCGCGAAGACCCCGGCGGGGAGCCGCTGCAAGCCGCTCGCCTCGGCCATCTCGACGACGGCCGTGTCGCCGCGCAGCGCGTACGCGGCGGCGACGGGCTCACCGAGTGGGCCGGTGACCCGTACCTCGCGTCGTTCGAAACCGGCCGCGACCGCAGCGGCCACCGTGCCGTCACCGCCGTCGGCGACCGGCAGCGCCTCGACCTCCAGGTCGGGCACCACCCTGCGCAGGCCCGCCGTGACCCGCTCGGCGACCTGGACGGCCGTCAGCGTGCCCTTGAACTTGTCCGCGGCGATCAGCACCCGCGGGGTCGCCCGGTCCGTGTCGATCCCGTCCACTGCGGCGTTCGCCACCTTGCGTTCCCCTCGCTCATCGGGCCTTGCGCACGTCAAGGCAGTCGCGCCGCTGCGACCCTAACCGCCCTGCACCCCGTACGTCATGCCCCGTCCCGCCCACCGAACACCGTGCGCGGTGCCGCCGAGGGGCCCTCGCCCACCGCCGGCCGGGAGTCCCCGGGCGCCACCGCACACGAGTCCGGGGCGTCCCTCCGGCGCGGCGCCCGCGCTCCGGGAGACCTCCGGCCCACGCGCGAGCCTCGCCCGTACGGCCCCCGGGCACCACGCACGGGCCGCACCCGCACGGGCCGCACCCGCACCTCGGTCCCCGAGCGGGCGTGCCCGGAAGTGGGTAGACCTCAACCATGACGCCCACGAGCCCCGCGACCCTCACGCCCCCGGTGGGGGCCGAACTCGCCGACCGTGTTCTCGGGGGCTGGCTGGGCCGGATCGCGGGGAACATGCTCGGGAAGCCGGTCGAGCAGGGGGACCTGTGGACGCGGGAGCGCATCGACCGGTATCTGCGCCAGGCCGGGGCCCTGCCCCTCACCGACTATCTTCCAGAGCCGGCCACCGAGAGCGACGGGCTGGCGCTGCGGCCGGAGTGGCGCAGTTGCGTGCGCGGCCGGATCCACGGCAGCTGCCGCGACGACGACGTCGACTACGCGATCCTCGGGCTGCACCTTCTGGAGACGCACGGTTTCGGCTTCAGCACCGAGCAGGTCGGCGACCTGTGGCTGCTGCGGCTGCCGTATCTGCAGACGTTCACGGCGGAGCGGGCGGCCTACCGCAACCTCGCCCAGGGCCTGAAGCCGCCGCTGACCGCCACGTACGACAACCCGTACCAGGAGTGGATCGGCGCCCTCATCCGCGCCGACGTCCACGGCTGGACCTGGCCGGGCCTGCCCCGGCGCGCGGCCTCACTGGCCCGGCGCGACGCGGTGCTCTCGCACACCGGCAACGGGGTGTACGGCGCCATGTGGGCGGCGGCGCTGGTGGCGGCGGCCTTCACGGCGCCGGGGGTACGGGCTGCCCTGGACGAGGCCCTGGCGGTGATCCCGGCGGGCAGCCGCCTCGCCCGGACCGTGCGCCGGGTCGTGTCGCTGCACGACGCCGGACTGGGCTGGGAGGACACGCTCACCACGGTGGGCGAGGAGACGGCCGGGCTGGGCTGGATCCATGTCGTGCCGAACGCGGCGGTGCTGACCGCCGGGCTGCTGTACGGCGAGGGTGACTTCACCCGGACGATCGCGCTGACCGTCCGCGGCGGCCTGGACACCGACTCGAACGGGGCCACCGCCGGTTCGGTGGCGGGTGTGCTGTGCGGGGCGGCGGCGATTCCGGACCGGTGGAAGGACCCGTTGGAGGACACCATCCGCAGCGCGGTGTTCGGCTTCGACGGGGTGCGCATCAGCGAACTCGCGGAGCGCACGGTGCGGTTGGCGGAGGCCTCCGGCTCCTGAGCGCCGGTCGTTCCACTCCCCGAGCGCCGATTTCAGGCCCTTCGGAGCCGTTTATTCTTCCTGGATGACCACTTCGGACTTCGCCGCGTACATCGCGAGCCTGCCCCGGGTCCTCGCGGGCGCCGCCGCTGTCTTCCGGGACGCCGAGGGGCGGGTGCTGCTCGTCGAGCCCAACTACCGCGAGGGATGGGCGCTTCCGGGCGGGACGATCGAGTCGGACGGCGGGGAGACCCCGAGGCAGGGCGCGCGGCGCGAGACCCTGGAGGAGATCGGGCTGGACATCGAGCCGGGGCGGTTGCTCGCCGTGGACTGGGTGCACGGGGTGGGGCGGCCGCCGCTCGTGGCGTACGTGTACGACGGCGGGGTGCTCGGCGAGGAGGACCTGGAGCGGATCCGGTTGCAGGAGGAGGAGCTGCTGTCGTGGCGGCTCGTCCCGCGCGCCGAACTCGCCGGGTATCTCCCGGGAACGCTCGGCCTCCGGGTGCTCGCCGCCCTCGACGCGCTGGCGGACGGGGGCACGGTCGAGCTGGAGAACGGAGACCGGGTGGGCTGAACCACCGAAGGGCTGGTCGCGGACCGGCGAAGATCGGCCACGGCGGTGTTGCTCGACTGCCGCCCCTGTTGACAGGAGTCACCTGACTTCAGGTCAACTGCCCTGTACAGAACGTGAGAAGCGTGAACCCTCCACTTAATAGAAGTCTAAAGCGCTGGCCGAAAACGCTGCCCGTTTGTCACTCCAGCCCCTAGGCTGACGTCAACCCCGTCCGAGTGATCGCGCCCCGTGGCCTCACTCGGGAACCGGGGCAGTACTCGGGACACCCGTGACCGGCGGCCCGAGCGCGGGCCGTGGCTCCGGTAGATCCGGAGCACCTGGGGGAGCGGTCACCGGGAGCCGCCCGGAGCAGTCGGTCTCCCCCCACCTGCGGGCCGATCCTCGCCCGTCCTCACCGAACAGGCAGCTGAGGTCATGGAACCACTGGGCTCAGACGATCCCGAGGAACTAGGTCCCTACCGTCTCGTGGCACGGCTCGGCGCAGGAGGGATGGGACGGGTCTATCTGGCGCGCTCCCCGCAAGGGCGGATCGTCGCGGTCAAGGCCATCCGTCCCGAGCTGTTGGGGGACAAGAACTTCCGCATCCGCTTCCGCCGGGAGGTGGAGGCCGCCGGAGCGGTCAGCGGCCGATACACCGCGCCCGTGGTGGACGCCGACCCGGAGGGCCCCATCCCGTGGCTGGCCACGGACTACATCGCCGGGCCGACCCTGGCCGAGGCGGTCGCCATGCACGGCCCGCTCCCGGTGGAGTCGGTGCTCGTCCTGGGCGCCGGCATCGCCGAGGCGCTGATCTCGGTGCTGGCCGCCGGGCTGGTGCACCGCGACCTCAAGCCGTCCAACGTGCTGCTCGCCGCCGACGGCCCGCGCGTCATCGACTTCGGCATCGTCCGGGCGAGCGACGGGTACGACCTCACCCGCTCCGGCGCCGTCTTCGGCTCCTTCGAGTACATGTGCCCCGAGCAGGCCACGGGCGAGCCGCTGGGCCCCGAGGGGGACATCTTCTCGGTGGGCTCGGTGCTCACGTTCGCCGCGGCCGGACACGCGCCGTTCAGCGGCACCGCCGCGGCCACGCTGCTCTACCAGGTCGTGCACAGCGCACCCGACCTGTCGGGCGTGCCCGAGCCCCTGGACAAGATCATCAGCCTCTGTCTCACCAAGGACCCCCGGCTGCGGATCACCCCGGACAAGCTGGCCGCGGCCTGCGTGCCCGGGGGCGTGGAGCAGTTGACGGGCGACGGCTGGCTGCCCCCGTCGGTGACCTCCTCGATCGCGCTGCGCGCGGCGGCGGTGCAGACCCTGGACGCCGCACCGAACACCCCGGTCGCCTTTCCCCTGACCGGCACCGGGACCGGCCCCGAACCGGACGCGTACGGCCGGGACCGCTCCTCCCATGGCCGCGACCAGGGCCGGGCGGCGCACGCACACCACAGGGACCGGGCCGCGTACGACTTCCAGCAGGAACGTGCCTCCTACGGGTCACAGCAGGACGCGGCCGCGTACGACTCGCGGCAGAGCGGGGCCGCGTACGACTTCCGGCGGGACCAGGCGCCCGGTCCCGCGGAGACCCCGGCGGCGTCCGGCTCCGATCGCTTGTACGACGGCTCCGTGCACCCGGGCCGACGGGGTGAAGTGCCGTCGCCCGGCGGTACCGGCGGCGAGATGCCGGTATCCGTGCTTCACTCCCGTACGGAGCCCCGTTCCGCTCCCGAGGAGCCGGAGCCGTACCGCCCCTCCTCCCCCGGGCATCGCCGCGCCGTGCCGCGGCCCGGTCCGTCACGGCGTACGGTCCTCACCGTGTCGGCCGGCGGCGCCACCGCCGCAGCCGCCGGCGCCGCCCTGGTGCTCGGCCGGCCGACGAAACCGGCCGCGCGGTCCACGACACCCGCCGGCCCGGCTCCGAAGCCGCTGTGGACCTACCGCAGCGACCCGCTGCTCCAGGCGCCCGCCGTCTTCAACGACGGCACGGCCCTGCTGAAGACCCGGCATGGCGACATGGTCTGCCTCGACCTCAAGGACGGCACCCGGCCCAAATGGGTCTACCAGGGCATCAGCCAGTCACCCACCCCGACCGTGCTGGCCTTCGACGCCGCGATCGCGCTCGGTGAAGGGTCGACGGTGATCGGGGTCGACCCGGTCGACGGAGGGGAACGTTTCACCATCGACTTCGGGCCGGACTTCCGGTTCAACACCCTGCTCGGCGCCACCGACGACCGGGCCGTCTCCGTCATCGGTGTCCGGCTCCAGCGGGATTCCGACGACCAGGGCGTGGCGACCTCCACGGACACGGTGTTCGGCGTCGACCTCGCGGGCCGTCGCGCCGAGGTCATCCCCATCAGCCCCGAGGACGTCGGTATCCGGCTGGCGCCGGTCCTCCTCCCCGGGCTCTTCGTCTACGCCGACGGCCTGCGCAACGTCACCGCCCGGAGCACCAAGAGCTCCGGCGTCCTGTGGCGGTACCCCGTCGGCTACGACCTCCGGCCCGGCCTCGCCGTGCTCAACCGCACGGTGTTCGCCATCGGCGCGGAACTGAAGGCCCTGAACCTCACCACCGGCAAACTGCGCTGGCGGGTCAAGCCCGAGCGCGGCATGTTCGCCTCCCTGGGCGTCTACGGCAACACGGTCTACGTCACCGGCACGGACCCCGCCGGCGTGTACGCCTTCAACGCCGGGACCGGCGCCCGCCGTTGGTTCTGCCCCACGCCGCGCCTCAGCATCGACCACCCCGTCACCGCGGGCCCCGACGCCGTCCACGTCCCCGCCTACCAGAACAGGGACGGCATCTACGCGATCGGAGCCGCCAAGGGCAGACTCCTCTGGAACTTCACCGACGGCGTGGAGACCGGCGTCAACGACTGGCAGCTCTCCTGCGACCACAGCGGCGTCCTGGTCGCCCAGCACTACGACCGTACGTACGGCCTGCCCGCCTCCTGACAGCACCGGGGCCGGGGCTCCGCACCCGACCCCGGCCCGATATCCGCTCGCCCCCACCGGCCGGCCGACCTACCCTCGCCCCATGAACAAGCCCCTCGTCGCCATCCTCAGTGGCGCAGGCATCTCCACCGACTCCGGCATCCCCGACTACCGAGGCCCGAACGGGCTGTGGCGGCGGGATCCGGAGGCCGAGAAGCTGGTGACGTACGAGTACTACATGGGCGATCCCGAGATCCGGCGGCGCTCGTGGCAGATGCGGCGGCAGAACCGGACACTGAAGGCGGAGCCGAACGTGGCGCACCGGGCGGTGGCCGAGCTGGAGCGGTCCGGTGTCCCGGTGCGGGTGATCACACAGAACGTGGACGGGCTGCACCAGCTCGCCGGGATGCCGGCCCGCAAGGTCCTCGAACTCCACGGCACCGCGCGGTCCGTGGTGTGCGTCGAGTGCCATGCCCGTGCGCCGATGGAGGACGCACTCGCCCGGGTCGAGGCGGGCGAGGACGATCCGCCCTGCCTGAAGTGCGGCGGTGTGCTGAAGTCCGCCACAGTGATGTTCGGTGAGCGCCTGGACCCCGTGGTTCTCGGCGAGGCCGTCTCGATCACCAAGGCCTGTCAGGTCTTCATCGCCGTCGGCACCAGTCTCCAGGTGCAGCCCGCCGCCGGGCTCGCCGGAGTCGCCGCCGACCACGGGGCACGCCTGATCATCGTCAACGCCGAGCCGACCCCGTACGACGAGCGGGCGGACGAGGTCGTACGCGAGCCGATCGGGACCGCGCTGCCGGAGGTGCTGCGGGAGATCGGCGCCGCGGGCGGCTGAGGGGCCGAGCGGCTCACGGGCTGAGCGGTTCGGCCGGTTCGGTCGGTTCGGACATCTCGGTCGGTTCCGTCGGCTGGGTCGGCTGGGCAGCGGCGGGGCGGGTGACGCGGATCTTGGACTGGCCGTGCGGCAGTTTCTCCCAGTCGTCCATGAGGCGGGCCTGGAGGCCGTGCTTCGCGGCCAGGGCGACGAGCGTCTCGGTGCGGTAGTAGAAGTCCTCCCTCAGGACGTGGTGTTCCGTGCCCTCGGTGCGGTCGAAGGTGAAGTCGAACCAGCCGTCCGGGGTCAGCACCCGGCCTATGTGGGACAGGCACTCCTCGATGACGTGCAGCGGTGAGTGCGAGAAGACGCTGTGCGCGTGCACCACGTCGAAGTGGGCGTCGGGGAGGAACCGGAGCGTCAGGTCGCGTACGGGGGTGAGGGTGGGGAGGCGTTGCTGCAGCCCCATCTCCACGATCGTGTCCTGGGCCGCGGCGAGGATGTCGGGCGAGATGTCGATGCCGTAGTAGTGCCCGGGTTCCAGGTGGCGGATGAACCGCCAGCCGCCCCGCAGGTTGCCGCAGCCGATCTCCAGCATGCGGTGCTCGGGGCGCAGACCGTGGCCGAGCAGATAGTCGAACTGCATCGCGCCCAGCGCCAGCCACCGTTCACGGCTGCGGCTGCCGACCGCCGCGTCCGGGTCGGCGCGGGTGTCGGAGCGCATCACCGCGCGGTAGTAGTCGATGTGGTCGGGGTGGCGGTGGCGCAGCCACATGTCCCGGACGACACGCACCAGGTGGCGCGGCACCCGGTCGGGGTGGCGCAGCGCGTAGGTGATGCGATGGCCGAGGGCGGCCCGGTTGACGGTGACGTTCTTCTCGGTCGGCGGCACGGGGTTTCCTTCCCAATGGACTTTGGGGGTGCTTCCCGAGGTGGCTCGGGTCGTACTGCCAGCCTCGGGGCGGCGGCGGGCGTTCGGCTCGGTCGACCGGCTCCGGTCCGCGGGCGGTTCGGGCGATCCTCGTATCAGCCGATCGGTTGATGCGGTCGGGAGCCGGTCACGTTAGACACAGGAGGGCGACCTGTGAAGTACCCCGACGAGTACGACAAGAGAGCCGGTGGCGGGATGAGTTGGCCGGAGCACCAGCGCACGGACCCGGACGGGCGCTGGCTGGCCGCCGTCGTGCACGCCGCGTTCTTCCTGCTGCTGTGCTCCTCGTTCGCCCGGTTCCTGACGCGTGCACAGGGCGGGACGCGTACCGGCTGGGTGGTGGCGCTGTTCGCGGTGTTCGGGCTCCTCTACGCCCTCGGACAGCTGCTGGCTCCCGCGCCGCCTTCCGGCAGCCGGCCGTCCACCCGGCATCTGGCCTGGCTGGGATCCGTCACGGCGGTCTGGGTCGTCCTTCTCGCGCTCACGCCGAGTGCCACGTGGTGTGCGATGCCGCTGCTGTTCGCAGGGCTCCACACGCTGCCCCCACGGATCGCCGTGCCGCTGGCGGTCCTGCTCACCACGCTGGTCGTCGCCGCCGAGATACGGGTGTCCGAGGGCACCATCAACCCCAACATGGTGGCCGCCCCGCCCGCCATGGCGGCGGTCGCCACCGCCGTCTTCGTCCATCTGCAGCGGCAGGCGGCCCGGCAGCGCGTCCTGATCGACGACCTGGTCCGTACCCGCCGTGATCTCGCGGCCACGGAACGGCGGGCGGGCGTCCTGGCGGAGCGGCAGCGGCTGGCCACGGAGATCCACGACACCCTCGCCCAGGGGCTGTCCAGCCAGCGGATGCTGCTCCAGGCCGCCGAGCGCGTCTGGGGCACGGACCCGGACGCGGCCCGTGGTCACATCGGGAAGGCGGCCGAGATCACCTCCCACAGCCTCGCCGAGGCGCGCCGGTTCGTCCACGATCTGGCGCCGGCCGATCTCGCGGAGCACTCCCTGCCCGACGCGCTGGGTGCCCTCGCCGCGCGGGAGAGCGGGCCGGGTCTGACAGTGGAGTTCCGCCTCGACGGCACGCCGGGCCCGCTGTCCGAACGCGCCGAGGCGGCACTGCTGCGCATCGCCCAGGGCGCCCTGGCCAACGTACGCGAACACTCCGCCGCGACCCGGGCCGCACTGACCCTGACCTGCCTCGACGACCAGGTCTCGCTGGACATCGCCGACAACGGGCGGGGCTTCGACGCCGACCGCCGGTCCATCGCCGAGGGGGGCCGGGCGCCGAGCGCGACGGGCCGGGAACGCGGGCACGGGCTGCCGGCCATGCGGATCCGGGCCCGGCAGTCGGGCGGCACGCTCACGGTGGAGTCCACGCCGGGCGAGGGCACCGTGGTGTCGGCGGCCGTCCCCCGTGCGCCGATCGCCCTCGACACCACCAAGGAGTACGTCCGATGAGCGAATCGGCCCCCTCACCCCCGGTTGCGTCGCCGCCCGTCGCGCCACTGCCCGTCGTCCGGCCGTCCGTCGCTCCACCGTCCGTCGCTCGGCCGCCGGTGCGGCTCCTGCTGTGCGACGACCACGCCGTCGTACGCGCCGGGCTGCGCGCGCTGCTGTCCAGTGCCGACGGCATCGAGGTGGTCGGTGAGGCGGGCACCGGCGAGGAGGCGCTCGCCATGGCCGCCCGCCTCCATCCCGACGTGGTGCTGATGGACCTGCAACTCGGCGACGGAGTGGACGGCGTGACGGCCACCAGGCAGCTGACAGCACGGTCGGCCGACGCCCGGTCCTCCCCCGCCGACGACCCTTCCGTCCCGCCCGCTCCGGTCCCCCGCGTTCTCGTGCTCACCATGTTCGACACCGACGCCGACATCAGCCGAGCCATCGAAGCGGGTGCCACCGGCTATCTCCTCAAGGCCGAGCGGCCCGACGAGTTGTTCGCGGCGATCCGCGGCGCCGCGTCCGGCCGTACCACGCTGTCGGCTCCGGTGGCCGACCGCCTGCTGGCCCAACTGCGCAGCCCACGGCCCGCGTTGTCCGAGCGTGAGCACGAGATCCTCGGCCAGCTGGCCCGCGGTCTGGGCAACCGGGAGATAGCCCGAGCCCTCTTCATCAGCGAGGCGACCGTCAAGACCCACCTCGGTCGCATCTACGGCAAGCTGGGCGTGGAGACGCGGTCGGGCGCGGTGGCCGTGGCGAAGGAGCGCCGCCTGCTGCCGTGACGGACCGCCCCACGCACCCACCGGCGCCCCCTCCGCCCGTCACGCCCGTCAGAAGAGGGCCGTCCCCCGTTCGAAGTCCAGCAGGCGCTGCTTGCGCTCCACGCCGCCGCCGTATCCGGTGAGGCTGCCGTCGGAGCCGACCACGCGGTGACAGGGGACGATGATGCCGACGGGGTTCCTGCCATTGGCCAGGCCGACCGCGCGGGATGCCTGGGGGTTGCCCAGAGCGCCGGCGAGATCGCCGTACGAGCGGGTGTCGCCGTAGGGGATCCGCGCGAGCTGTTCCCAGACCAGACGCTGGAACGGGGTTCCGTGCAGCCTGAGTTCGAGGGTGAACTCCTTCAACTCGCCCGCGAAATACGCGTCCAACTGCTCCTCCGGCTCGGCGAAGAGCGTGTCGTCGCGTACGCCGAAGCTCTCCTCCGGCGGGCGGTGGCGCTGCTCGGTCATGTAGAGGCCGCACAGGACACCGTCGTCGGCGACGAGGGTGAGGGGACCGTAGGGACTGTCGACGACGGTGTGCCGCTTCTGCTCGTTGATCCGCTTCTCCATGTGCTTCCGCGGGTGCTTCATGGGAGGTCCTTGAGAGGTGTGTCCGCCCGGAACGGGCTCAGACGGGAAGGAAGTTGATGGGGTGGCTGTCCGTCGCCCACAGATACTGGACCGCGTACGCCCGCCACGGCCGCCAGGCCGCCGCACGGGCCGTGAGGGCCGCCGGGGTGGACGGAAGGCCCTGCTCCTGGGCCGCGCGCCGGATGCCGAGGTCGCCGGGGAGGAAGGCGTCCGGGTCCCCGAGGGCCCGCATGGCGATGACCTCGACGGTCCAGGGCCCGAAGCCGGGGAGGGCGAGAAGGCGGGCACGGGTCTGCGACCAGTCGCTGTCGACGCCCAAGTGCAGCTCGTTGTGCGCGAGTTGCCGTACCAGGGTGGTGAAGGTGGTCCGGCGGGTGCGGGGCATCGCGAGGGTCTCGGGGTCGACGGTCGCCAGCGCCTCGGGGGACGGGAAGAGATGGGTGAGACCACCCTCGGGGTCGTCGACCGGTTCGCCGTGCGCGATGACCAGCCGGGCCGCGTGCGTCCGGGCCGCGGCCGTGGACACCTGCTGACCGAGCACCGCCCGTACGGCGAACTCGGCCTCGTCGACGGTACGCGGCACCCGGCGCCCCGGCGCCTTGTCCACCAGCGGCGCGAGCACGGGGTCGGTACGCAGCTGCTCGTCGACGGCGACCGGGTCGGCGTCCAGGTCGAGCAGGCGGCGGCAGCGGCTGATGGCGACGGGCAGGTCACGCAGATCGCCGAGGGTGAGCCGGCAGGCGATGTGGTCGGGCTCAGGTGTGAGGCCCACGATGCCGTGGCCGTACGGCAGACGGAGGGTGCGCCGGTACGCGCCGTCGCGCCACTCCTCCACCCCGGGTACGGCGGTCGCGGCGAGGTGACCGAAGAGGTTGTCGGGGTTGAGCGGGGCCCGGAACGGCAGCCGGAGGCTCAACACCCCTGACGCACCGGGGGAGTCGGAACGCTGCCGGGCCGACCGGGTGGCCCGCTCGCGCAGTTCGCTCGGCGACTGCGCGAAGACCTCCCGCACGGTGTCGTTGAACGTCCGGATCGACGCGAACCCGGCGGCGAACGCGATCTCCGCCATCGGCAGCGCGGTCGTCTCGATCAGCAGCCGCGCGGTCTGCGCCCGCTGCGCACGGGCGAGCGCCAGGGGCCCCGCGCCCAACTCGGCCAGCAGCTGTCGCTCGATCTGCCGGGAGCTGTAGCCGAGTCGCCGCGCCAGCCCCGGCACGCCCTCCCGGTCCACCACGCCGTCCCCCACCAGCCGCATCGCCCGCGCCACGAGGTCCGCCCGCTGGTCCCACTCGGGCGACCCGGGACTCGTGTCCGGCCGACACCGCTTGCACGCCCGGAACCCGGCCTGCTGACACGCCGCCGCACTGGGATAGAACGTCATGTTCTCCGCCTTCGGCGGTACGACCGGGCAACTGGGCCGACAGTAGATCCGCGTGGTCACCACGGCCGTGAAGAACCATCCGTCGAACCGCGCGTCCTTCGACCGCACGGCCCGCACACACCGCTCCGTATCCGTGTACATCCCGTTCCGCATGACTCAAGCATCGGGGAGGGAGGGGGCGGAGGGCTGGCGAGAATACGACATCGAGGCAGGCCCGACCTGGTGACCGCCGAGACCCACAGGGGTGCGGGGAACTGCGCGACCAACCTCAACCGACCCACAGCCGCCTCACCACAGGCCCCCCTCCCCCTCAGGCGCGCGCAGCCTGCCGCCAGGCGGACTCTCGCAGCAACCGCAGCCCGTTGAGCCCCACCACCACCGTGGACCCCTCGTGCCCGGCCACCCCGAGGGGCAACGGCAGATGCCCCACCAGATCCCACACCACGAGTACGGCGATGCAGACCCCCGCGATCACCAGGTTCTGCACCACCAGCCGCCGAGCCGCCCGCGACAACCGCACCACCGCCGCGATCGTTCCCAGCTCGTCCCGCACCACCACCGCGTCCGCGGTCTCCAGCGCGAGATCGGACCCGGCCCGCCCCATCGCCACACCGGAGTGCGCGGCGGCGAGCGCGGGCGCGTCATTGACCCCGTCCCCGACGAACAGCACCTTGCGGCCCCCGCCCTGCAGCTCCCGTACGGCCGTCACCTTGCCCTCCGGCAACAGCCCGGCCCTGACGTCGGCGATCCCGGTGTCCGCCGCCACCCGGGCGGCGGCACGCGCGTTGTCCCCGGTCAGCAGGACCGCGGACGCCCCGGTCACGGCGGCGAGCGCCGCCACCGCGGCGGGCGCGTCGTGCCGCAGACGGTCGGCCAGGGTGAGCGTCCCGACGGCACCCCCGTCCCGCGTGACGACGACCGTCGTCCCCGCGAAGTCCCCACCGTCACCGATCCCACCGTCACCGATTCCCGCGTCGTCGATCCCACCGTCACCGATTCCCGCGTCGTCGATCCCGCCTCCGGAGGCGCCGCCTCCGCTCTCCCCCGGCCGCCCCACAGTCACCACACGCCCCTCGACGGTCGCCCGAACTCCCCGCCCGGGCGTGGCCACGAAGTCCTCGGCGGCGGCCACCCTCAGCCCCCTGGCCCCGGCGGCGGCCACCACCGCACGGGCCAGCGGATGCTCACTGGGATGCTCGGCGGCCGCGGCCAGCGCCAGCAGCCCGTCCTCGTCGAGCCCGGACCCCCGCAGCGGCCGTACGGCCGTGACCTCGGGCGTCCCCTCCGTGAGCGTGCCGGTCTTGTCGAGGGCGGCGACATCGATCTCGCCCAGCCGCTCCATGGCGACGGCGGACTTGACCAGCACACCGTGGCGGCCGGCGTTGGCGATGGCGGAGAGCAGCGGCGGCATGGTGGCGAGGACGACCGCGCAGGGGGAGGCCACGATCATGAAGGTCATGGCGCGGAGCAGCGCGGCCGTGAGGTCCTCGCCGAAGGCCAGCGGGATTCCGAAGACGGCGAGGGTGGCGACGACGACGCCGACGGCGTACCGCTGTTCGACCTTCTCGATGAACAGCTGGGTGGGCGCCTTGGTGCGGGAGGCCTCCTCGACCAGGCTCACGATGCGGGCGATCACGGAGTCGGCCGGGTCCCGTGCGACGCGGACGCGCAGCACGCCCGTGCCGTTGAGGGTGCCCGCGAAGACCTCGTCGCCCGGGAGCTTGGTGACGGGCAGCGGCTCGCCGGTGATGGTGGCCTGGTCGGCCTCGCTCTCCCCCTCCAGGACCTGCCCGTCGGCGCCGATGCGCTCGCCGGGACGGACCAGCACCACGTCGCCCACGGCGAGTCGCTCGGCGGGCACGGTCTCCTCGGTGGAGCCGTCCGCCGACAGCCGGGTGGCCGTGGTGGGCGCGAGATCGAGGAGCCCCCGTACCGAGTCGGCGGTGCGGGCGGTGGCCAGGGCCTCCAGGGCACCGGAGGTGGCGAAGATGACGATCAGCAGGCCGCCGTCGAGGACCTGGCCGATCGCGGCCGCGCCCAGCGCCGCGACGATCATCAGCAGGTCGACGTCGAGGCTCTTCTCGCGCAGGGCCCGCAGCCCTTCGAGCGCGGGTTCCCAGCCGCCGGCCACGTACGCGATCGCGTAGAGCGGGCCGTACAGCCAGGCGGAGGCGCCGGCGAGGTCCAGCGGGAAGGCGAGCAGGAAGGCGACGGTCGACGCCAGCGCCCAGCGGGCCTCGGGCAGGGCGAGGATCCGGGTACGGCGGCGGGGGGTCGGCGGCGCGGACGTACGGCGGGCCGGTGACGGGGCGAGGGTGGCAGACACGCGGCCCACCATACAGGAACACATGAAGACTCGTTCATGCCTTCATGTGCGATGGGTAAGATATGCGCCATGGGTCATGGAGCCGTCACCTCAGCGCAGGACGCCACCCCTCGCGTGCGCCTGGACGCGGCCAACGTCGCCAAGGTGGCCACCACCCTCCAGGCCCTCTCCACCCCGTCCCGCCTGCTGATCCTGGCCCGACTGCGCGAAGGCCCGCTCCCGGCGACCGAGTTGGCCGCCGAGGTCGGGATGGAACAGTCCGCCTGCTCCCACCAGCTGCGTCTGCTGCGCAACCTCGGCCTGGTCGTGGGCGAGCGGCGGGGCCGTTCGGTGGTGTACGCGCTGCACGACCACCATGTCGCCGAGCTGCTGGACCAGGCCGTCTACCACGTCGAGCACCTGAAGCTGGGGCTCAGCGACGCACCGGACGGGGACTGAGGGCGGTCACGTCGCGGGAAGCGCCGGCGGTGTCGCGGGCGTCAGGCCGCCGAGGACACCACCGAGCAGGCCGGTGACCAGGCCGAGGACCGGCTACAGGAGACCGGTGACGACTCCGAGGACCGGCGCGAGCAGACCGGTCACCGCGCCCAGTACGGCGCCCAGGTCGAGCGAGGTCAGCGCCTTGAGAAGGGCGTCGACCGCGGCCTGGAGCGTGGCCGGCAGATCCGCGACCGGGTCGGCCGCCGCGGCGGCGCTGTCGGTGGTGGCCGGGGCCGCTGCCTTCAGCTTCTGCAACCGCTGCTGCACGGTGGTGTTGGCCGCCCGGAGCGCCGCGGCATGCCGGGCCGCCTGGGCCGCGTCGAGCTGGTCGGCGTCCAGCTTGGCGATGGTGGTCAACTCGTCCAGCAGCGGGGCGAGTACGTCGCTCTGATCCATGCGGTCGAGCAGATCCAGCTGGCCGAGCAGCACGTCCGCGTCGGTATCGACGTCCGTGCCCGTGTCCGTGTCCGCGTCCGCGTCGAGGTCCGCCAACAGCCCGTCCATGTCGAGGTCGAGCCGTGCGAGGAGCGCGTCCACTTCGGTGAGCTCCTGGTCGACGAGGGCGTCCGCGTCGGCCTCCTCCTTCGCAGGAGCGCGTCGATCTCCGCGTCCAACGCGTCGAAGAGCGCGTCCAGATCAGGTTCGGGGACCGCGGCGATCCCCATCGACGTGCGGTCCGAGGCGGTGCGGCCCGCGTCGACGGCCGCGGTGGCGGTGCCGACCGGTCCGAAGACCACTGCTCCGCAGACCAGGGGTGACAGGAGGAGACCACGGGAGACGAGGGCGCGCATGCACGTTCCTTCGAAGCTGCTGTCCTTTGCGCTCACCGTGGGAGGAGACAGGGCCCGCCGCAACCGATCATGGAGCCGGGCAAGGGCCTGTCCATCAGCCGCACCGACGACGTTGACCAGGCAGTTTCGCCGGCTGGGCAGCCCTGTACGACTCCGTTCGACACGCTCCGGCCGTCCGTCCGTCAGGGCGCGCGCAGGCGGCGCGCGCCGGGGCGCTTCCGGGGGTCCGCACGACCGTCATGCCTCGCCCGGAGACCCGTGAACCGTCATCCCGCCTGTTCGGCGAACGCCGCGTACGCCTCGTCGTCGAACAGGACGAACCGGACCTCCTCGACCGACGTCTCCGTTGCGCGGACGGTCTGCACGGCGATGCGGGCGGCGTCCTCCATCGGCCAGCCGTAGACGCCGGCGGACACGGCGGGGAAGGCGACCGTGCGGGCTCCCAACTCGTCGGCGACGCGCAGGGATTCGCGGTAGCAGGAGACGAGGAGGGCGGAGCGGTCGAGGCTCTGGCTGTGGACCGGGCCGACGGTGTGGATCACCCAGCGCGCGTCCAGCTCGCCCGCCGACGTGGCGACGGCCTGGCCGGTCGGGAGGCCTTTGCCGTAGTAAGAGGCGCGGAGCTTGCGGCAGTCGGCCAGGATGGCGGGGCCGCCACGCCGGTGGATCGCGCCGTCCACTCCTCCCCCGCCGAGGAGGGAGGAGTTCGCGGCGTTGACGATGGCGTCGACGGACTGCTGGGTGATGTCGCCCCGGACGAGGGTGATGGTGGTCATGCCGCCTCTATATCAGCCGACGGGACGAGCGAGCCTCCCAATATGGCGGGCCGCCGACGGGCCCCCGCACGGGCCAGGGACCGGCATATGCCCTGGTGCGGTCCGTGGCCGAAGGCCGGATGGCCGGTGGTGTCGCGGCGGACGTCCGGTGCGCCGGGGCCGGCAAAGGCGGACGGGTCGCGGTGGGCGACCTGGACCGACACGATCACGCCCTCGCCCTCGTCGGCACGGATACGGACGCCCGCGACCGCCACCTCCGCAACCCGCACGTCCGCACATGCGCACGTCCTCGCGACCTCGCGACCTCGCGTCTTCCGTGGCGATCCGCCGCAGCCCTCAGTGCGCGACGGCCCGATGGCTCGGCAGTTCCTCCACGGCGCCGGGCCACATGCCGGGGTCCACTCGTCCGGAGGAGGATCGGCCGTCAGGCGGATCGCCCTTCGTCGTTCAGTCCCGCGAGCCCCAGCAGCAGGGACTTGATCTCGGTGGCGGCGTACGCCTCACGGGTGAGCTCGCTGCTGGAGCACAGCAGCACGGGCCCGTCGTCGGGGTCGGCGGGGAGGCGCCCGTGGCTGCCGCTGACACCGGCGGGGTTCAGCGGCACCGTGCTGATGCGGTAGCGCAGGCCCAGCTTCTTGCGGGCGACCTGGCCGATCGCGCGGAGCTTCACCGCGGGTACGGTCTCGTCGTACAGCAGCTCGGCGGGGTCGTAGCCGGGTTTGCGGTGGATCTCGACCTGGCGGGCGAAGTCGGGGGCGCGTTCGTCGTCGAGCCAGTAGTAGTAGGTGAACCAGGCGTCGGGGTCGGCGATCGCGACCAGTTCGCCGGAGCGTTCGTGGTCCAGGCCGTGGGCCGCCTTGCCCTCGGCGTCCAACACCTGGTCCACGCCGTCGAGTTCGGCGAGGATCTTGGCGACCTCCGCCGTGTCGGCCGGGTCCCGTACGTAGACGTGGGCGATCTGGTGGTCGGCGACGGCGAAGGCCCGTGAGGTCCAGGGGTCGAGGTACTCCATGCCGTCCTGGGTGTGCACCTGGAGCAGGCCGGACCGGCGCAGGGCCCGGTTGATGTCCACGGGTCGGGAGACGGGGGTGATGCCGTACTCGCTGAGTGCGACCACCGTGGCGCCCTCGCCGAGGAAGTGGTCGATCAAGGGGCGCAGGGCGTCGTCGAGTCGGCGGGCCTCCTGGACCGTGGCGGGTGAGTCGGGGCCGGAGCGCTGGGGCTCGTAGTCGAGTTGGGGGATGTAGACGAGGGTGAGGTCCGGGTCGTGCTCGTCGAAGACCTGGCGGGCGGCGCCGAGGATCCACTGGGTGGAGGGCATGCCGGCGTTGGGGCCCCAAAAGGTGAACAGGGGGAAGGGGCCCAGCCGGTCGGTGAGTTCGTCGTGCAGGGTCGGCGGCCAGGTGTAGCAGTCGGGTTCCTTGCGGCCGTCGGAGTAGTAGATCGGCCGGGGGGTGACGGTGAGGTCGACGTCCGCGCCCATCGCGTACCACCAGCAGATGTTGGCGACCTTGTAGTCGGGGTCGGATCTGCGGGCGGTCTCCCAGATCTTCTCGCCGCCGACGAGCGCGTTGTGCTGGCGCCACAGCAGCACCTCGCCGAGGTCCCGGAAGTACCAGCCGTTGCCCACCGCCCCGTGCCCGGCGGGCGGTTCGCCGGTGAGGAACGTGGACTGCACCGCGCAGGTCACGGCGGGCAGTACGGGGTCGAGCCGGGCCCGGAAGCCGCGCTCACCGAGGGCGGCCACGGCGGGCATGTGCTTGAGCAGCTTGGGCGTGAGGCCGACGATGTCGAGGACGACGAGCCGGTTGGGTCGGGTACTCATCGGTTCTCCCTGCGGCTGGTGCGAGTGCTCATCGGTGGCCCCCGGGCGAGGCGGCGCCGGTCGTCGCTGGTGGCCCTGTACGGCCGGTTCGGATACTCACTGCTGGTCCTCCTTGAGGCCCAGGCCGGTCAACCGGTCGCGGGCCCAGGCGAGTTCGGCGGCGATGCCGCCGGGCAGGTCGGTGGGCGGTTCGGGGAGGACGGACCAGGTGTAGGTCTCGACCTCGATGTGGTCGCAGTCGGCCGAGGCACCGCCGAGCAGTCCGGCCAGGACCCGGCTCAGCTGGTCGGCGGTGGTGCGCAGCGGCGGTTCGGGGTCGGCGTGCAGCGGGGCGTGGAAGTGGACGCGCCAGGGCCCGGTGTCTGTGGGCAGGCCCCCGTCCAGCGCGTCCGGCAGATCG
Source organism: Streptomyces sp. NBC_01314 (assembly GCF_041435215.1). Classification (NCBI taxonomy): domain Bacteria; kingdom Bacillati; phylum Actinomycetota; class Actinomycetes; order Kitasatosporales; family Streptomycetaceae; genus Streptomyces; species Streptomyces sp. NBC_01314. The sequence continues at coordinate 2,485,577 of NZ_CP108394.1, forward strand.
TCGACGCCCCGCACCTCCGGGGCCTCCTGCTCCACCGCCGTACGCGTCTGGTGCAGGAAGCGCGGCTCCGCGAGGCGCCGCAGGGCCGCGCGGGCGGCGGGGTCGGCCGGGTCGGTGGCCTCGACCGCGCAGGACGCCTGGAGCTTGACGACGGGCAGCCCGGCGTCCGCGAGGCGCCGCAGGGCAGCGCCCGGCTCCTCGAACTGTACGGCGAGGTGGCAGGCGTCGAGGCAGACTCCGAGCCGCTCGGGGTCGAGGCCGCGCAGTTCCCGTACGGCCTGGGCGGTGGTCTCCACGACGCAGCCGGGCTCCGGTTCGAAGCCGACCCGGATACGGCGGCCGGCGTCCGACTCGATTCCGGCGAGCCCGGCGGTGAGCCGGTCCAGGGCGCGGCGGGCGGTGTCGGCGCGGTCCGGCGGCCAGGGCGTGCGCCAGGCCAGCGGCAGTGTGGAGACGCTGCCGCGCTCGGCGTCGTCCGGGAGGAGCTCGGCGAGCACGCGGGCGCAGTCGAGGGTGTGCCGCAGTCGGGCCTCGTCCGCCCAGTCGGGAAGATAGACGTCCTTCTTGACCACCTCACGGTGGAACCCGGCGTACGGGAAGGCGTTGAGGGTGACGGTCTCCAGGCCGCGCACGGTGAGTTCGTCCTTGAGGCGCTTCGACTCACCCGGTTCGGCCACCAGTTGGGCCACCACGTCACGGGCGAGCCAGAGCCCGATGCCCAGCCGGTCGACGCCGAGGCGCTCGCGCACCGGTTCCGCGTGGTCGGCGAGTTGGGCGAGGACGCCGTCGAGGTCCTCCGCCTGGTGGACGTTGCTGCAGTAGCCGAGGTGGACGGCGGTGCCGTCCGGGTGCCGGAATCGCATGACCGAGAGCCCTCATTCCCCGCCGCGCCGGATGGAGTTGCCCTGGAAGCTCGACTCCTCGTCCGGCTTGGGCTCGTCGAGGTCCAGTCTGCCGCTCTGCCCGTAGAAGGCGACGGGGTTGCGCCACAGCACCCGGTCCACGGCGTCGTCGTCGAACCCGGTCGCGAGCATGGCGTCGGCGGTCTTCCGGGTCTTGAGCGGGTCCGAACTGCCCCAGTCGGCGGCCGAGTTGACGAGTACGCGGTCGGTGCCGTGCTCCTGGAGGATGGCCACCATGCGGTCCTCGCTCATCTTGGTCCTCGGGTAGATCGAGAACCCGGCCCAGCAGCCGCTGTCGAGGACCGTGCCGACGGTCAGTTCGTTGAGGTGGTCGAGGACGACGAGTTCGGGGGCGATGCCCGACTCCCGTACGACGTCCAGGGTCCGGCGGGTACCGGCGGCCTTGTCGCGGTGCGGGGTGTGCACGAGGGCGGGCAGTTCATGCTCGATGGCGAACTGCAGCTGGAGCGCGAGCGCCTCGTCCTCCTCCGGCGTCATGGAGTCGTAGCCGATCTCGCCGACGGCGACGACCCGGTCCTTGGCGAGGTAGCGGGGCAGCTCGTCCAGCACGGGCCGGCAGCGCGGGTCGTTGGCCTCCTTGGGGTTGAGCGCGATCGTGCAGAAGTGCTGGATGCCGAACTGGGCGGCCCGGTAGGGCTCCCAGCCGAGCAGCGCGTCGAAGTAGTCGTAGAAGCTCTCGGGCGAGGTGCGGGGCTGGCCCAGCCAGAAGGCCGGCTCGACGACGGCACGCACCCCCGCCGCGTACATCGCCTCGTAGTCGTCGGTGGTGCGGGAGGTCATGTGGATGTGGGGGTCGAAGATGCGCACGGGCAGGCCTTTTCCTCGGGTTGTTCGGTGAGCGATGCCGACGGGACGCGACGGCGGTGTCCTACGGGAAGACGGCGTTCTTGGCAGAGGCCTCGGAGGTGACGCTCTGCGCGGCGGCTCCGGGGGCGGTGCTCTGGGCCGTGGCCAGGGAGGCGGTGGGTCGCTGGAGCGCCCGCAGGGCGCGCTCGGCGGCCTCGCGGCGGTTGGGCGCGGCGGCCCGCGTCTCGGCGGTGAGCCTGTCGGTGAGCCCGCCGGCGGCGGGGAAAGCGCGGACGACGGGCCAGATGTCCGCCGGTACACCCCGTCCGGCGGCGACCCGTTCGTGCGCGAAGTCGGCGAGCATACGGGCGAGTTCGGCGTCGGCACGGGCGGCGAGACCGGCTGTCCGGTCCAGCGGGATCTCGTGGAAGACGCACTTCAGCACGGCCTGCCGGTACTCGGCGTCCGGAAGGCGGCCGGCCCCGTACGGCCCGAGGGCGGCCTCCATGAGGCTGCTGTCGTTGCCGCGCAGGGCTTCGCGGACGAGCGGCAGGGCGAGGTCGCCGAGGGGTTCCCGGGCGGGGTCGCCGTCCTGGAGGCCGGCGAACAGATGCAGGGCCCGTAGGACGGCCCGCTGTTCGGCCGGGTCGCCGTGGCGGAAGAGGCCCGCGAGTTCGTCGGCGAGCGGCTGTCCGCCCAGCGGCAGCGCGACGAGCAGGACGGCGCGGGCCGCCTCGTCGACGGTCAAGTGCGTGTCCAGCCGCGCGCGGCCACAGCGTCTTCGGGCGGCGGGGAACAGGGTCCGGATCGCGGCGGGCCGGTCGGTGACGCGGGCCACGGCCTCGTCGAGCCAGGCACGGGCCGTCGCGTCCAGCGTGTGGTGGGTGAGGAGGGTGCGGGGATCGGGCGGTTCGGCCGACTCTGAGAGCGGCATCCCTGTGGAGAGCATGACGGAACAACCTCTGGGGGGGGTGGAGAACGTGACGGAACGGGGGCCGTCGTATCGGGTCAGGCCGTCGCCGCGCGGAGGAAGTCCAGCGAGCGACGGGCCACTTCGGGGGCGTCGAGGGAACCGCCCTGGATCTCCACGGAGACCAGTCCGCGGTGACCGAGGTCCTGGAGGGCGGCGAGCACAGGTGGGAAGTCGATCTCGCCTGTGCCGAGTTCGAGGTGCTGGTGGACGCCCCGCCGCATGTCCTCGATCTGCACGTTCATCAGGCGCGGGGCGGCGAGGCGGACGCACTCCAGAACCGTCCGGTCCTCCACACAGTGCGCGTGGCCCACGTCGAGGGTGATCCCGAACAGCTCGTGTCCGCCGACCATCCCGGCGAGTTCCAGGCACCGTTCCACGGTGTCGACGAACATGTACGGCTCCGGCTCGAAGGCCAGCGAGACACCGTGCTCCGCCGCCGTCTCCAGGACGGTCTCGACGCCCGCCGCGAGCCGCTTCCACGCGTCCCGCTCCGGCAGGCCGTCGTCCGGCGCGGGGCCGCTGCACAGATGGACGGTGGGCGAGCCGAGGTCGGCGGCGATGTGTACGGCCCGCCGCAACAGGTCGATCCTGCGCTCGGCCCCGTCCGCCATGAGTGTCGGGTGGTGCTTGCCCCAGGCGTCGAGGAGGTAGGGGGCGCCGGTCTCGACCGTCACGTCGAGTCCGTGGCGCGCCAGGTCCCGGGCGACCGCGTCCACCCGCCGGGGCAGGTCGTCCGCGTACGGGTCGAGGTGGCCGTGGTCGAGGGTGAGCGCGACGCCGTCGTAGCCGAGGTCGGCGAGGACCGCGAGGACGTCGCCGAGCCGGTGGTTGGTGAAGCCGTTGGTGCCGTAGCCGAATCTGAGGGGTGTGGGGGGCGGGGTCATCCCGGCTTTCCTCCTGCGGAGGTCTGTTCTGGTTCAGGTGGGGGATATGCGCCGGGCGAGTCGCCGCGCGAGGGGGTGTACGACGCCCAGGGCGGCCGCCGCGGCCGTGGCTCCGCTCCGTGCGGTCAGCGCCGCCTGCAGGGGCATCAGCCCGAGGATCCCGGCCCCGACGGCCCGCCGTACGTTCTCGCCCGACGGTTCCCGTACGGCACGGGCCTGCGCCGTTCCGTAGCTGCCGAGGTAGGCGAGGGCCCCGGCGGCGACCACGACGGCCCGTGCCGCGGCCGAGGGCGACACACGGGCGGTCACGGCCCGGCCCCGCGTCCCGGTCGACCCGGCGGTCGTGCCGGACCGCGCGGCGGTGGTCCCGTCGCGCTCCGCCAGACGCCCGGCGCGCCAGGCGACGGCTGTGCGGACGGCCGGGAGTGCGGCGGCGAGGGCGGTGGTCGTGGAGGCGGCGAGGGTCGCGGCCGGCAGCCGGGCGGGGGCGCCCGAGATCTCGTGGCGGCTGAGCACGGTCAGCGTGTAGGTGTGGGCGCCGACCAGCGCGGCGGGGACGGCGCCGCGCAGCAGGGCGGTACCGGTTCGGGTCGTACGGTCCGGGCCGCGCCCGGCGGCCAGGGCGCCCGCGAGGACGTCCAGGGCCCGCGCGGAGGCCATGGCGGCCGGGCCCGCCGGGGTCGACTTGAGCTTCAGGTCGTACGCCCAGACAGCGCCGGCCAGTGGAAGCGCTCCCAACAGGCTCCGGCGGCCCCCGGCGGCCGCGGCGAGCGCGAGGCCCCCGGCGGTCAGGGCGCCCGCGACGGCGAGGGCGGTACGGCGCGGGACACGGCCCGACGGGACGGGGCGCCCGGGGCGCTCGACCGCGTCGATCGTGGCGTCGGCGTAGTCGTTGAGGGCCATGCCGGCCCAGTAGAGGCAGACGGACGACCCCATCACGCCGAACGTCCGCGCACCCAGCGGGTGCCCGGCGGCGGCGGCGCCGGCGAGGACGTCGCCCGGGACGCTCAACGCGGCCGGTGCGCGCACGAGTTGTGCGAGGTCGGCGAGGCTCACGGCAGGCCGCGAGCCGGAGCCCGGTACCGCTCTCCGATCTTCCATGGCGGCAAACTTACCCATATGACTTGAACATTCACATGGAGAACCTGTGAAGACCTTTTCGGTCCGTGGACGTCGCACTGCGCGCCGGCGACCTCTCGCCGATGGCGTCTCAGGGTTCCTGACGCAGCCTCCGCCAGACCGCCTTGGCCGCGTTGTGTCCCGACATGCCGTGCACACCGGGGCCCGGCGGGGTCGCCGAGGAGCAGATGAAGACGGCCGGGTGCGGGGTGCTGTACGGGTGGAGCGAGAGCTTGGGGCGGAGCAGCAGTTGCAGTCCGGAGGCGGCGCCGCAGGCGATGTCGCCGCCCACGTAGTTCGCGTTGTGCGCGGCGAGCTCGGGCGGGCCCGCGGTGGCACGGGCCAGGACGCGGTCGCGGAACCCCGGGGCGAAACGCTCCAGTTGCCGCTCGACGGGGTCCGTCAGATCGCCCGTCCAGCCGTTCGGGACATGGCCGTACGCCCAGAAGACGTGCTTGCCCTCGGGCGCCCGGCTCGGATCGGCCAGGCTGGGCTGCACGGTGATCAGGAACGGCGCGTCGGGCGCCCGGCCGTGCCGGGAGGCCGCGTCGAGCGCCGCGCCGATCTCGGCCTTGCTCGCCCCGACCTGAACGGTCCCGGCCCTGCGCGCCTCCTCGGCGGTCCACGGCACGGGGCCGTCCAGCGCGTAGTCGAGCTTGAAGACGCTCGCGCCGTAGCGGTAGGGCTGGTAGTAGCTGCCCAAGCCCGCGATCCGGGCCAGCGCGGTGGGTGAGGTGTCGAAGACGTACGCGCGCGCGGGCGGCAGGTCGTCCAGGCGCTTGACCTCGTAGTCGGTGTGGACGGTGCCGCCGAGATCCTTCAGATACGCGGTGAGCGCGTCGGAGATGGCCTGCGAGCCGCCCCGGGCGACGGGCCAGCCCGCGGCGTGTGCGGCCAGCGCGAAGACCAGGCCGACGGCGCCGGTGGCGATTCCGCCGAGCGGGGCGATGACATGGGCGACGAGCCCGGCGAACAGGGCCTTGGCCCGTTCGTCCTTGAAGCGGCGCATCAGCCACGTCGACGGCGGCAGCCCCACCAGGCCGAAACGGGCGAGGGTGACCGGGTCGCGGGGCAGCGAGGACAGCGGCAGCGACATGAAGTCCCGGGCGAGCGTGTCCCACTTGGGCAGGAACGGCTCGACCAGCCTGCGGTACGCGCCCGCGTCACGGGGCCCGAACGAGGCGGCCGTCTCCCCCACCGAGCGCGACAGCACGGCGGCCGAGCCGTCGGGGAAGGGGTGCGCCATGGGCAGCTCCGCGTGCAGCCACTCCAGGCCGTAGCGGTGGAGCGGCATCGCCTTGAACGCGGGCGAGTTGACGCCGAGCGGGTGCGCGGCGGCGCAGGGGTCGTGGCGGAAACCGGGCAGGGTGAGCTCCGCGGTGCGGGAGCCCCCTCCCACGGTGGGCTTCTCCTCGAACACGGCCACGGAGAACCCGCGGCGGGCCAGCTCCACGGCAGCCGTCAGGCCGTTCGGCCCCGCCCCCACCACCACCGCGTCGAGCATCGACGGCACGTCCGGACCCCTTCGTCAGCCGATGGTCGTGCTCCGCCGACGGAATCCCCGCCCGCGGACAGACCTGCGCTCAGGATATGCCCGGCCACCGACAGGCCCGGGCAAGGGTGGGTCCCGTCGGCGGACGCGCCGGTTCCGCTTCAAGGATGGGCCCCCGCCGGCGGCCCCGCTTCGCCGCGTTCCGCTTCACCGCTCGGCCACGACCACGACCACGACCACCGGGAGGGAGGCACCCCGGTCGCCCGAGCCGACCGGACAAAGCTCCCCGGGCCACAGCCCCCGACCGTCGACTACCCCAGCCCCCGGCCCTCGGGTCAGGCTCCGCCCGACAGCAGCCCCGCCACCCGGCGGGCCGTGGCCGCGTCCCGGGCCGTGGTGAACGGGAGTGCGTTGCCGCCGGTTATCCGGAAGGGTTCGCCGGCCAGGGTGAGGTGGGCGCCGCCCGCCTCTTCGACGAGAAGGAGGCCGGCCGCGTGGTCCCAGGCGGCCTCCCAGGAGAACGCGGTCGCGTCCAACCGGCCCTCGGCGATGGCGAGATACTCCAGCCCGGCCGAACCGCAGGCCCGCGGGGCCACGCCGTCCGTCCAGAGGCCGAGCAGGGCCCGCTTCTGCTCCTCCGTGGTGTAGTCCGGGTGGGAGGTGGCGATATCGAGGTCCCGGCCGGGGTCGGGCGAGCCGGCGCGCAGGGGCTCGCCGTCGACGGTGGCACCCCGGCCTCGTATCGCCACGGCGAGCCGGTCGAGGGCGGGTGCGTAGGTCCAGGAGGCGCGCAGGACTCCGCCCTGGGCGAGGGCGACGAGGGTGCAGAAGCCCGGTTCGCCGTTCACGAACTGGCGGGTGCCGTCCACCGGGTCGACGATCCAGACCGGCGCGTCGCCCTGGATCGCCTCGTACGACGCGGGATCGGCGTGCACCGCCTCCTCGCCGACCACGACCGAGCCGGGCAGCAGCGCGGAGAGCGCCTCCGTCAGATACAGCTCGGCCTTGCGGTCGGCGTCGGTCACCAGGTCGTGCGGGCCGTTCTTCTGGTCGACCTCGTGCGCGGCGAGCTGCCGGAAGCGCGGCATGATCTCCGCGGCGGCTGCCTTGCGGATCGCTTCCTCGACGTCCGAGGCATGCCGGGCGAGAAACTCGTCGATGGTTTCGTGGTCTTCGATCATGTCTCCATGACAGCACGCGGCACTGACAATCCCCACCCGTTCGGTGTATTCGGTATGGAATCGCCGTGAATACCCGGTGCGGGCCGTCGTCCACCGCGAGCCGAGGACCGGCCTCGGAACTCGTCCGGCGCCCCGGTCTCAGCGCCCGACCGCGTACCCCTGCATCCCGCGCGGATTCGCCGCCGCCGACAGCACCCCGCTCGCCGGGTCCCGTGCGACCGCGCACAGTCTGCCCTCCGACCAGGCCTCGCCGACGACGACGTCGTGGCCGCGACGGCGCAGCTCGGCAACCGTCTCCGGGGGCGTCCGGGACTCGACGGTGACGCTGCCGGGCCGCATGCCGCGCGGGTAGAAGGAGCCGGGGAAGCTGTCGTTGTGCCAGTTCGGGGCGTCGATGGCGCCCTGGAGGTCGAGTCCGCCGCGGACCGGCGGGCGGAGGGCGACCGCGAGGAAGAAGTGCAGCTGCCACTGGTCCTGTTGGTCACCGCCGGGTGTGCCGAAGGCCATGACCGGGACTCCGTCGCGCAGGGCCAGCGACGGGGTGAGCGTGGTGCGCGGCCGACGGCCGGGGGTGAGGGAGTTGGGCAGTCCCTCGTCCAGCCAGGCCATCTGCAGCCGGGTGCCGAGCGGGAAGCCCAGCTCGGGCACCACCGGGTTGGACTGCAGCCAGCCGCCGCTGGGCGTGGCGGCGACCATGTTGCCCCAGCGGTCGACGATGTCGAGGTGGCAGGTGTCGCCCCTGGTGCTTCCGTCCGCCGCGACCTCGGGCTCCCCCGGCACGGGTGACCGAGGACTTGTGGCGACGGTGGGCTCACCGACTCCCCCGAGCCCCTTCGCGACCGTGGGCTCACCGGCCCCCATGAGGCCGGGGCCCGCCTCGTCGGTGGGGACCACGCGCGCGTGCGCGCTCAGTCGCGGGGTACGGCCGCCCGGACCGCCGGGCAGCAGCTCGTACGACGCCGTGTCGCCGACGAGCGCGCGCCGCGCGGCGTTGTACTCGTCGGACAGCAACGCGTCGAGCGGTACCGGCGCCGCGTCCCCGTACCAGGCCTCACGGTCCGCCATGGCGAGCTTGCAGCCCTCGATGAGCAGGTGCACATAGTCGGCGGACCCGTACGCGGGCAGTTCGGGCGGCAGCAGGGCGAGTTGCTGGAGGAGCACCGGGCCCTGGCTCCAGGGGCCGGCCTTGCACAGGGTCCAGCCGTTCCAGTCGTACCTCGCCGGGGCCTCGTAGGACGCGGACCAGGCGGCGAGGTCGGCCAGGGTGAGCGTCCCGGTGTGCCGGTCGCCGCTGGTGTCCAGGGTGGGCCGCCCGGCCTGCCGGACGAGGGCCTCGGCGATGAAGCCGGAGCGCCACACCTCGCGCGCCGCCTCGATACGGGCCTCCCGGTCGCCCGCCCCCTCGACCTCGGCGAGCAGCCTTCGCCAGGTCGCGGCCAGGGCCGGGTTGCGGAACAGCTCGCCGGGACGGGGCGCCCGCCCGCCCGGCAGGTACACCCGCGCCGACGACAGCCACTCCTTCTCGAAGAGGACCCGCACGGACTCGACCGTCGCCCCCACGTTCTCCACGGGCGCGTGGCCGTCCTCCGCGTACCCGATGGCGTACTTCAGGACGTCGGCCAGGTCCTTGGTGCCGTGGTCGCGCAGGAGGAGCATCCACGCGTCGAACGCGCCCGGCACGGCGGCGGCCAGCGGCCCCGTGCCGGGTACCAGCTCCAGACCGAGCCCCCGGTAGTGCTCGGCGGTCGCCCCGGCCGGCGCGACGCCCTGTCCGCACAGCACCCGGACCTCGCCGTCCGCGGGCGCGAGCACGATGGGCACCTCGCCGGCGGGCCCGTTGAGGTGGGGTTCCACGACGTGCAGGACGAAGCCCGCCGCCACGGCCGCGTCGAACGCGTTGCCGCCGTCCTCCAGGACCGCCATCGCCGACTGGGAGGCGAGCCAGTGCGTGGAGGCCACCATGCCGAAGGTCCCCTGGAGCGTCGGTCGGGTGGTGAACACGGGCGGGCTCCTCACTGCGCGACGGACGTCCGATGATCGTACGCAGTCCCCGGAAGGCCCTCTCAGGAGCGACGACGCCCCGGCGGTGCCCTCAGGAACGCCGCCCCACCGTCAGCACATGCCCGCTCGCCCCCAGCAGCGACGGCTCCGACTCGATCCGCCGGGTCGCGGCCAGCACCGCCTCCCGGCGTTCCGGGTCGTCGAGCCACTCCTCCACCCCGCCCATCAGCCAGGCGACACCCTCGACGCCGTACTGCCCCTCGTGTGCGAGCCCGGCCTCGGTGAACTCGCCGGGTACCTCGGCCGGGTCGGCGAAGTAGGCGGTGGTGAAGTGTGGGTCCGCCGACGAGTACCCGTGCCGGCCATCGACCGAAACGGCGTCAATGCGTTCACGGCGCTCCGGGATGAAGTAGTTCCCTTGCAGGAGGGTGTCGTTGAGCCCCGCGAACCGGTTGATCGTGGCCGCGACCACCACACCACCCGGGCGAACGGCCCGGTGGGCCTCGGCCAACGCCCTTACCCGGTCCGGGCGTTCGGGCAGATGATAGAGCGGCCCGAGGAAGAGCACGACGTCGTACGCGGCGTCCTCGGCGGGCAGCGCGCGGGCGTCCCCGAGCCGGGCGGTGACCCCGGGCAGCCGTCCGGACCGCTCCACGTGCATCGGCACGGGATCGACGACCTCGACCTCGTGGCCGTCCTCCGCCAGCCACTCGGCGTGGATGCCCGTGCCCCCGCCGACATCGAGCACCCGAGCAGGAGCCTCCGGCAGCAGCCGCCGCAGCACGTCCTGCGTCCGCCAGAACTCCAGCCGCCCGGTGCCCTGTCTGAGGCGCGCGTCCTCCTTCCCCTGCTCGTAGTAGGCGAGGATCTCCTCGCGCAGGGACGGGAGTCGGGGCTCGGTGGCGTACGGTGACCGCTTCATGCACCCAGGGTGCTGATCGCCCCGATGGCTCCGCAACTGGTTAAGACCCCTCCCCGGTGACCTGCGCCCACGCCGTCGTGGCGAGGCGGCCCGTGTTGCCGAGGTCGATGCCGCCCTCGGGGGTGATCACTTCGGCGGGCCTGTCCGACAGCGGGGCTATGCGCAGGTACAGGGCGTTGACGGCGGGTATGTCCGCCTCGGTGACCGTGTTGCGCCAGACCAGTTCGGTCCTGGCGGACTCGCCGGGCTTCAGGGTGACGACGTGCGGGCCGAAGTCCGGCACGCCGGTGGTGATGTGCCGCGTACCCTGCAGGACGCGTACGTCGGCGTAGGGCTCGCCGTCCTCGTCGAGCACCTCGATCGCCGGGTAGCCGTTGACGGTGTACAGCACCGTGCCGCAGTTCGTGAGGGTCACACCCATCGCCCGCAGCCCCATCGCCGATTCCACGAGGCCGGGGACCATCCGCACCCCCGAGGGCGGGCAGGCCGCCGTCGCCTCGGGCCCGTCCGTGGCCGCCGGCGAGACCGGGGCCGAGGGCGCCGCACGGTCGGGGTCGCGCTCGCGGTCCAGTTCCTCCGAGAGTCCGCAGCCGCCGACGGCCAGGGTGAGTGCCGCCACAAGGATCGCGCGGGAGGCCCTACGGCCGCGTATCGGGATCATGGGCCGATCCTGACACGCACCCCGGCGGAAGCCGCGACTCCGCCGTCGACACGAAGGCCGCCGACCCGAGGGCGGCACCCGCGCCCTGGACCACGAACCGACGTGAACCACGACCGGACCCGAACCACGACCGGACCTTGAATCACGAGCCGAGCTGAACCACGATGCCCTGTCGCCACGTATACATGGAAAGAGTCCGGACTTTCGTCCCACAGATAGTCGTGTGACACTGACGTACCCCACCGCCCGGCGGTACCGCCGCCTCGACCCCGAGAAGTGCGCCGTGCGTGATCTCCCTCTGCCGCTCGCCCTCACCGCGCGACTGCTGCCGGTCGCCGTACTCGCCACCGCGGGCTGGGCGTTGTCGTCCGGTCCGCTGTCCGCGAGCCCGGCCGGGGAGGACTCCACCCGGGACACCGCGTCGAAGCCCGTCTCGACCTCCGAGTCCGCGCCGTCGACATCGGCCGCGTCCAAGACGTACGCGAAGGCACCGTCACCCTGCTCCGGCGTCTCGACAAAAATGGTCAAATCCCTTGTTCCGGGCGCGAAGACGGCCGGCAAGGAGATCGCGTCGACCAACGAGTCCGTGCGCCGCACCTGTTCATGGAACGCGCTCAACGGCTTCGACTACCGCTGGCTCGACGTCTCGTACGAGATCCAGCAATCGGACGACAAGGCTGAAAGCGCCTACAAGACACGCACCACGGACAAGAGTGGCGGCGGCGCCGTACCCGGCCTCGGTGACGAGGCCTACTCGGTGGTGAATCTCACCACCGAGGACAAGCAGCAGACCCGCGAGGGCGTGGTGTACGTCCGCATGTCCAACGCCCTGGTGGTCGTCACCTACAACGGCAGCGACTTCGAGTCCCAGAAGGCGCCCGGCACGGACGAGATCAACAAGGGCGCCATCAAGGCCGCGAAAGAGGCGGCGGCCGTGCTGAAGGACGCCCGGTAAGGGTGGGTTCCTCCGGCACGGCCACCGCCGCCCACGGTCACGGCCGCCGTCAGACGGTCACCTGCTCCTTCTCCGTCCGGTCCTGCGCCTTCTTCCTCTCCCCGGCCATCAGCGCCACGTACAGCACGATCGCCGTGCCCAGGCCCACCGCCCAGCCGTAGTCGGCGAGCGGCTTGAGGAACGGGATCATGCCGTCGTGCGGGAACGGTCCCGAGGACACGCCGGCCTCGGAGACGGTCGAGTACGAGCCACCGACCGCGAGGACACCGCCCACCACGAAGGCCACTATGGCCCGCCAGTTCCAGCCGTTCACGTACCAGTAGCGCCCGCCGGGCGTGTACAGGTCCGCGAGGTGCAGGACGGTACGGCGGATGATCCAGTAGTCGGCGATAAGGATGCCCGCGACCGTGCCGAGCAGACCGCCGACCACGCCGAGCCAGGTGAAGATGTAGAACTCGGGCGTGGAGATCAGCTTCCACGGGAAGATCAGGATGCCGAGCACACCCGTGATGAGCGCGCCCGTACGGAAGTTGATGAGCTTCGGCGCGAGGTTCGCCAGGTCGTACGCCGGTGAGACCACGTTCGCCGCGATGTTCACGGAGATGGTCGCGACCAGCACGATGATCAGCGCGAAGAGCAGACCGAAGGCGTTGTCGGCCTTGGCCGCCAGCGCGACCGGGTCCCAGATGGCCTCGCCGTAGACGACCTCGGAGCCGGAGGTGACCAGCACGGCGAGGACGGCGAAGAGGGTCATCGTGGTCGGCAGGCCCAGGGACTGGCCCCAGGTCTGCGCCTTCTGACTGGCGCCGAAGCGGGTGAAGTCAGGGATGTTCAGGGACAGAGTCGCCCAGAAACCGATCATTCCCATCAGGGACGGGAAGAAGACCGGCCAGAAGTCGGGGCCCCAGCCGAGCTTGGACGGCTGGTCGAGCAGCGCGCCGAACCCGTCGGCCTTGACCGCGATCCAGATCAGCAGCACGAGCGCGCCGACGATCACGAAGGGCGCGGCCCAGTTCTCGAAGTGCCGCAGGAAGTCCATGCCGCGGTAGATGATCGCTATCTGCAGCGCCCAGAAGAGGATGAAGCAGAGCCACAGCGGCCAGGGGTTGCCCGCGATCTGCCCGGCCTTCTCCCACTCACCACCGGTGAGCTTGGAGCCGAGCGCGAATATGCCGGAGCCGCCGATCCACGTCTGGATGCCGAACCAGCCGCAGGCGACGGCCGCGCGGATCAGCGCCGGGATGTTGGCCCCGCGCAGTCCGAAGGAGGCGCGGGCGAGCACCGGGAAGGGGATGCCGTACTTGGGTCCGGCGTGCCCGGTGGCCAGCATCGGCAGCAGCACGATGATGTTGGCCAGGGCGATGGTGAAGACGGCCTGCTTCCAGTCCATACCGAGGGCGACCAGGCCGGAGGCCAGGGTCCAGCTGGGGATGCAGTGGGCCATGGAGATCCACAGCGCCGCGAAGTTGTACGTCGTCCACTTGCGCTCGGAGACGGGTACGGGGCGCAGGTCCTCATTGGCGAAGGGGCTGTCGGCGGGGAAGGCCTCGGGGGCCAGCTCGATCCGGCCGGACGAGTCGGCGGACTGGGCTATCGACGACCCCGTGGGGACTGTTTCGGTCATGGGCAGGCCAATCAGGGAGACGGGACGGGAGAGAAAGGCCGTGCGGAGGCCTTGGGCCCCTTCCCTCCGGGACGGCGGAGGGAAGGGAGACAAGGTGTGGGGGGGGGTCGGACAGTAACGCGGATGGTGCCGGGGGTGGGGCGGCTGGTTCCGGAGATGGAGCGGTCGGTTCCAGAAGTGGAGCGGTTGGTTCCGATTTATCGGGGTGGCCGGATTCTTGCAGTCGCCGACCTGTTCCGGAAGGGAAGGCCGGTTTCCGGAAGGGAAGCCCGGTCAGTCGTTGAGAGCCGGGATGACCGTCGAGCCGTACACGTCGATCACCCGCTCCTGCGCGTCGTGCATGTCGTAGACCGCGAACTGGTCGACGCCCAGTGCGCGCAGTGCGTTGAGCTTCTCGATGTGCGCCTCGGGGGTACCGATGACGCAGAACCGGTCGACGATCTCGTCCGGCACGAACTGGGTGTCGGGGTTGTCGGCACGCCCGTGGTGGGAGTAGTCGTACCCCTCACGTGCCTTGATGTAGTCCGTCAGCTCCTCCGGTACGGCCGCGGAGTGCTCACCGTACTTCGACACCAGGTCGGCGACGTGGTTGCCGACCATCCCGCCGAACCAGCGGCACTGCTCACGCGCGTGGGCCAGCGCCTCCGGCGAGTCGTCCTCGGTGACGTACGCGGGTGCCGCCACGCAGATCTTCACCTCGGACGGGTCGCGCCCGGCGGCCACGGCCGCGTCCTTGACCGCCTTGACCATGTACTCGGTGAGGTACAGGTCGGAGAGCTGGAGGATGAAGCCGTCGGCCTCCTCACCGGTCATCTTCAGGGCCTTGGGGCCGTACGCGGCCATCCAGACCGGGAGTTCGGCGTCATCCTTGATCCAGGGGAAGCTGATGACCGTGCCGCCGAGGTCGGCCTCTCCCCCGCTGCCCAGCGACCGGATCACCTTCATGGCCTCGCTGATACGGGCCAGGGTGTTGGGCTTGCGGCCCGCGACCCGCATCGCGGAGTCGCCGCGGCCGATGCCGCAGACCGTGCGGTTGCCGAACATGTCGTTGAGCGTGGCGAAGGTCGAGGCGGTGACCTCCCAGGTGCGGGTGCCCGGGTTGGTGACCATGGGGCCGACCGTCAGCTTCGTGGTCTGGGACAGGATCTGGCTGTAGATGACGAACGGCTCCTGCCAGAGCACGGCGGAGTCGAAGGTCCAGCCGTACGTGAAGCCGTTGTCCTCGGCGCGCTTCATCAGCTCGATGACACGCGAGGCCGGCGGGTCGGTCTGCAGGACGAGTCCGAAGTCCATGATGGGCGCCACTCCTAGTTGAGGTACTGACAGGTGGAGCGGGGGGTGTAGACGCCGTGCCCGGCGTGCCCCGTGTACTCCCGCTCGGTGATGACGAGTTCGCCGCGCGAGAGGACCGTCTCGACCCGGCCGGTGGTGCGCTTGCCCTCGTACGCCGAGTAGTCGACGTTCATGTGGTGTGTCTCGGCGGACATGACCTGCTCGGCGTGCGGGTCGTAGATGACGATGTCGGCGTCCGCGCCCGGCGCGATGGTGCCCTTCTTCGGGTACATGCCGAACATGCGGGCCGGGGTCGCGCAGGCGATCTCGATCCAGCGGCGGCGCGAGATGTGCCCGTCGACGACCGCCTGGTGCAGCAGGTCCATCCGGTTCTCGACGCCCGGCAGCCCGTTGGGGATCTTGGAGAAGTCGCCGCGTCCGAGTTCCTTCTGGCCGACGAAGCAGAAGGGGCAGTGGTCGGTGGAGACCACCTGGAGGTCGTTGGTCCTGAGGCCCTGCCAGAGCTTCGCCTGGTGCTCGCGCGGTCGCAAAGGCGTGCTGCACACATACTTGGAGCCCTCGAAATCCGGCTCCGCGAGGTTGTCCGTCGACAGGAACAGGTACTGCGGGCAGGTCTCCCCGAAGACGTTGAGCCCCTCGTCGCGCGCCCTGGCCAGCTCGGCGACCGCTTCCATCGCCGAGACGTGCACGACGTACAGGGGGGCGCCGGCGACCTGGGCCAGCTTGATGGCGCGGTGGGTGGCCTCGGCTTCGAGGAGGGCCTTGCGGACCTCGCCGTGGTACCTCGGGTCCGTCTCCCCGCGTGCCAGGGCCTGTTCGACCAGCACGTCGATCGCGATGCCGTTCTCCGCGTGCATCATGATCAGGCCGCCGTTCTCGGCGGAGCGCTGCATGGCGCGCAGGATCTGGCCGTCGTCGCTGTAGAAGACGCCCGGGTAGGCCATGAACTGCTTGAAGGAGGTGACGCCCTCCTGCACCAGCAGGTCCATCTCCTTCAGCGTGTCCTGGTTCACGTCCGACACGATCATGTGGAAGCCGTAGTCGATCGCGCAGTTGCCCTCCGCCTTGGCGTGCCAGGCGTCGAGGCCCTCGCGGAGGGCGTGGCCGACGCTCTGCACGGCGAAGTCGACGATCGTCGTCGTACCGCCCCAGGCCGCGGCCCGGGTGCCGGTCTCGAAGGTGTCGGAGGCGGAGGTGCCGCCGAAGGGGAGTTGCATGTGGGTGTGGGCGTCCACGCCGCCGGGGATCACGTACTTCCCGGTGGCGTCGATGGTGCGTTCGGCGGTCCAGGCCTCGGCGGCCGGGGTGCCGCTCGCCGCGAGGGCGGCGACTCGGCCGTCCTCGATCAGTACGTCGGCGTGGATCTCGTCGGACGCGGTGATGACGAGACCGCCGCGGATGAGGGTACGGCCGACCATGGGTTCACGCTCCGTTCGGTTGTCGGGAAAGTGCCGGTCGTCGGTGGCTGGTTGCGCCCACGCGGCGGAAGCCGCATATCAGGCACTGCCCCGCGCCCCTCACCAGCGGAGGGGCGCGGGAAGGCTTCGTTACGGGGCCGTCAGCGGGGCATACGCGTCCGGGCGGCGGTCGCGGAAGAACTGCCAGCGGTCGCGGACCTCGCGGAGCTTGGCCAGGTCCAGGTCGCGGACCACGAGTTCGGTCTCCTTGTCGCTGGCCACCTCGCCCACGAACTGGGCCTCCGGGTCCACGAAGTAGGAGGTGCCGTAGAAGTCGTTGTCGCCCAGCTCCTCGACGCCGACCCGGTTGATCGCGCCGATGAAGTACTCGTTGGCGACGGCCGACGCCGGCTGCTCCAGCTGCCACAGGTAGCGGGACAGCCCCCGCGAGGTGGCCGACGGGTTGAACACGATCTCGGCGCCGGCGAGGCCCAGCGCACGCCAGCCCTCCGGGAAGTGCCGGTCGTAGCAGATGTAGACGCCGATCTTCCCCACAGCGGTGTCGAAGACGGGCCAGCCCGCGTTCCCGGGGCGGAAGTAGAACTTCTCCCAGAAGCCGGGGACCTGGGGGATGTGGTGCTTGCGGTACTTGCCGAGGTACTTGCCGTCCGAGTCGATCACGGCGGCGGTGTTGTAGAGGACGCCCGGCTGCTCCTCCTCGTACATCGGCAGCACGAGGACGAGACCCAGCTCCCTGGCGAGCGCCTGGAAGCGCTTGACGATCGGGCCGTCGGGGATCTGCTCGGCGTACTCGTAGAACGCCTTGTCCTGGACCTGGCAGAAGTAGGGACCGTAGAACAGCTCCTGGAAGCACAGGACCTGCGCACCCTGCGCGGCCGCGTCGCGGGCCGCCTGCTCGTGGACCTGGATCATCGACTCCTTGTCGCCGGTCCAGGCCGTCTGGAAGATGGCTGCGCGGATGACTCTGCTCATCGGGACCTCCGGTAACTCGGTGTGCGGCGAGCGTATGGAGTCCGGAAGTCGGGTTTGAGTTGCACGGTGTCACGTCTGCGGGCGTTTCGCGTTCCACCGTGTCACCTCTTCGCGGACGCATGTTTCACCGCCGTTTTCGCAGGTCCCGGCATGTTTCAGCCCTGTTGCGCGTCGTGGGCGAGGAGGGCGATGTGGACCGACGCGGCCTGTTCGAAGTCGTCGAGGTCCACGCCGAGGCGGGCCTCTATGGCTTCGAGCCGTCGGTACAGCGCGGGCCGGCTGACGTGGTGCAGCTGAGCCGTGTGCGACTTGTTGCGGCCGGTCGCGAGGTAGGTCCGCAGTACGGGCAGCAGATCCTGCTCGGCGTGTCCGTCGCCGCACAGCAGCCCGTCCAGCTCCCGCTCGGCGAAGGCCTGTACGTGCGGGTCGTCCCGCAGCAGCCGGACCAGGCCGCGCAAATGCACGTCCCGCAGACGTACGACGAGCGGCACGTCGAGCCCGGTCCCCGAGGACTGGGCGACGGCGTCCGCCACATGCCGGGCCTCCCGCAGCCCGCCCGGCACGTCCTCCCAGGTGGTCCGCGCCTCAGCGGCCGCCACGACCGGCTTCCGCACCCCCGACTCCGACCGCAGCCGGGTCGCGAAGTGCGCGGTGAGCGCGGTCGCGTCCTGGTCCCGGGCGAGGCTGAGGAGTACGGCGGTGGCACCCTCCGCCAGTTCGGCGACGAGCCCGGGAAGGCCCAGCATCCGCAGTACGCGGTCGAGTTGGGCCGGTTCCTCGTCGCGTACGACGAGCGGTACGAACGTACGGCGGTTGACCGGGAGCCCGGCCGCCCGTGCCCTCGGCAGCAGTTGCCGGGCCGGTACGACTCCGGAGACCAGGTCCGTCAGGAGGCTCTGCGCGGACTGCTCCTCCCAGGAGTGCGCCGCACCGCCGAGCATGCGGTGCAGGACGAGCGCTTCGGCGGCCCGGTCCGCGAGCAGCCGCCCGGTGGCGGTGTCGCCGCGGTACCCGCACAGCACGATCTGTCCCCAGCGCTCCCCGCGCCCGCCCAGCTCGGCCCGTGCCCAGCCGTCGCCCGCGCTGCCGCCCGCCTGTCGGGAGATCCGCTCCCAGTCGCGCAGCACGTCGTCGACCGCCGACCGCTCCCCCGCCGTGGCGAGGACGCGATGGGCGAGGTTGGTGACGACGAGCGGACAGCCCGCGTGCTTGGCGATCTCGTCGAGGAGCCGTTGCAGCGGGGCACCGGCGGTGATCAGTCCGGTCAGGGCCGTGCGGACGGCCTCCGACAGGCTCACGGCCGCGAACTTCCGCCGCACCAACCGGGATTGCACCTCTTCGGTCAGTTCGGCGAAGGGGAACGGCCGGTGCAGCACCACCATGGGCAGACCGCACCGTTCCGCCGCCCGGCGCATCACGTCGGGCGGCGTCGGGAAGGCCCGGCCGAGACCGAGGACGACCGCCGCGGCCTCGGCCCGGTACAGCGAGCGGATGTACTCGGCCTGGGCCTCGACGTTCCCGGCGAGCAGGACCCCGGTGGTGAGGACCATCTCGCCGCCGGTGAGCATCACGCCCACGTCGGGGGCCTCGGCCACATGCACCCAGCGCACGGGCCGGTCGAGCTGACCGGCCCCGGCCACCACCTCGGGCTCTCCGGCGAGGACCCGGTCCAGGTTGAGGACCTGGCGTACCGACAGGGCGGGTTCCAAGGCGGTGGTCATGGCGCTGGGTTTCCTTACATCTGGTGTTACTGAATGCTCCTCAGAGCACGTTCGAGGGCGTCGGCGCCCTCCTCCGCCTCCGCGACGGTCAGCGCCAGCGGGGGCGCGACGCGCAGCGCGCTGGTGTTGTGGCCGCCGCCCTTGCCGATCAACAGGCCCTCCCGGCGGGCGGCTTCGAGGACCGCCGAGGCGGCCTCCGGGTTCGCCTCGTCGGTGCCGGGTTTGACCAGCTCGATGCCGATCATGAGCCCCCGGCCGCGTACTTCCCGCACCTGTGGGATCTGGGCGGTGATCGCGCGCAGCCGTTCGATGAGCAGTCCGCCGACGCGGCGCGCGTTGCCCTGGAGGTCGTGCTCGATCAGGTAGTTCAGGTTGGCGAGCCCGGCGGCCATGGTGATCTGGGTGCCGCCGAAGGTCGAGATCGAGTTGCTGTCCAGGCAGTTCATGACCTCGGAGCGGGCGACGACACCGCCGATGGACATGCCGTTGCCGATGCCCTTGGCGAAGGTGAGGATGTCCGGCGGCCCGTTCTGGCCGTGCGCCTGCCAGCCCCAGAAGTTGTCGCCGGTGCGGCCCCACCCGGTCTGCACCTCGTCCGCGATCCACAGCACACCCTGCCGCTGCAGCACCTCGCGGAAGGCCGCGTACAGGCCGTCCGGCGGTGAGGTGAAGCCGCCGACGCCCTGGATCGGCTCGGCGATCAGCGCGGCCGGCGGCCGGCCGTGGCCGAGCAGGTCCTCCAGGTCGGCGACGCAGGCCGTGATGAAGTCGGCGTCGCTCAGGTCGGCGTACGGGCCGCGGGTCCGGACGCCGCCGTGCACGTACAGCGTCTGGAGCGGTGACAGCGAGGTCGGGGACCAGCCCTTGTTGCCGGTGATGCCGACCGCGCTGAACGAGCGGCCGTGGTAGCTGTTGCGCATCGCCAGGATCTGGTTGCTGCGGCGGTACGTCGTCGCCAGCATCAGCGCGGTGTCGTTGGCCTCGGTGCCGGAGGTGGTGAAGAAGACGCGGGCGTCCGGGATGCCGGACATCTGCGCGATCCGCTCGGCGAGTTCGACCATCGGCCGGTTGAGGTAGAGCGTCGAGGAGTGGATGATCCGCCCGGCCTGCTCGCTCACCGCCTTGGTGACCTCGGGCAGCGCGTGCGCCGTCATCGTGGTGAGGATGCCGCCGAAGAAGTCGAGGTACTTGTTGCCCCGGGCGTCCCAGACATGGCGGCCCTCGCCGTGGGTGATCTCCAGCGGGTCCGCGTAGTAGAGCGCGAGCCAGTCGGGCAGTACGGCCTTGTGGCGTCCGAGCAGTTCGTCGGTCACGGCTGCACCACTCCTTTCACTGCTGTACGGGTTCTGCGTGTGTCACGGCTGTACGTGCCCACCTCAGGGCTGCACGAGTCCTTCGCACGCGGTCACGGCTGTACGAGCCCCTCGTACGCGTCGGGCCGACGGTCCCGGTAGAACGCCCACTGCTGCCGCACTTCCTCGATCAGGTCGAAGTCGAGATCCCGTACGACGAGTTCCTCGTCGTGCCCACTGGCGACCTCGCCGACGAACTTGCCGCGCGGGTCCACGAAGTACGAGGTGCCGTAGAAGTCGTTGTCCCCGTACTCCTCCACGCCGACCCGGTTGATCGCGGCGATGAAGTACTCGTTGGCGACGGCTGCCGCGGGCTGCTCCAGCTGCCACAGGTGGGAGGACAGGCCCCGGTGGGTCGCGGACGGGTTGTACACGAGCTGGGCGCCGTTCAGACCGAGCTGGCGCCAGCCCTCCGGGAAGTGGCGGTCGTAGCAGATGTAGACGCCGACCTTGCCGACGGCCGTCTCGAAGACCGGCCAGCCGAGGTTTCCGGGCTTGAAGTAGTACTTCTCCCAGAACCCCTTGACCTGGGGGATGTGGTGCTTGCGGTACTTGCCGAGGTAGGTGCCGTCGGAGTCGATCACCGCCGCGGTGTTGTAGTAGAACCCGGACTGCTCGACCTCGAAGACCGGGACGACGATCACCATGCCGGTCTCGCGGGCCAGCTCCCGCATCCGCGTGACGGTCGGGCCGTCCGGGACGGGTTCCGCCCAGGCGTAGTGCTCGGGTTCCTGGACCTGGCAGAAATAGGGCGCGTTGAAGACTTCCTGGAAGCCGATCACCTTGGCGCCCTGCCGGGCCGCCTCGCGGGCGTGCTCGACGTGCTTGGCGACCATGGATTCGGTGTCGCCGGTCCAGGTCGCCTGGACCAGGGCGGCGCGTACGACGTTGGCCATGTCAGGTGCTCCTTCGACAGGGACCTCAGCGAGCCTCTACGCCCGTAGAAGCAGGCCGTAGAGGCTTGAAACTAAGCCCCGTCGACTGGCTGGGCAAGACCATCGTCGTCAACCGGCCGAGTCGATCACGTTTCGCACTCCAGTGGGCGATTACCTCTGTGTTTCGCGCGCCGAACCGGCCGGCGCCCCGGCCGTCCCACGGGCGGCCCCACGGGCGGCTGTCGGGCGCGGCCGGTGGGTCGGAGGTGGCGGGGCGGGTCAGGTGATTCCCTGCACGCGCAGCGCGTGCACGACCTCTCGGCAACGCTCCTCGGAGACGGCGCGCGCCGCCGCCAGCACCAGGGGCTTGAGGCGTCGCGGATCGGCCTCCGCGGTGCGCGCCGCCTCCTCCGGTGTACGCACGCGTACATACACGTCGAGCAGCGCACGCGCCTCCCGCTCACGCCCCTCGGTGGTGAACGCGAGCACCGCCTCGCCGATCTCCTCGGCGGGCCGTGAGACGCCCTGCCGCAGCACCTGCTCGCCGTCCGAGGCGCGGCCCACCGCGTTCAGGGCGTCCGCGACCGCGACCAGTCGGTCGGCGGGCAGCGAGCCGGCCTCCCACAACAGGGTCGCCCAGTCGGCGCCCAGCCCCGCGCGGCGAAGGTCGGCCGCGAGCAGCGGGAAGCGGGCGGCAGGCCACCGCGCGACCTCCACGAGGAGGGCGTGCGCCTCCCCGCTGCGGCCCTCCCGGCGCAGCCGCACCAACCCCTGCACGGTGTCGGCGACCTCCCGCCGCGCCTCGTCGTCCAGCGGCTGCCGCGCCTGCGGCTGCTTCGGTGCCGCCGCCTCGGCCCCCTCCGCGACACCCGCGTACCGGGCGCCCCGGGGAGCGCGCCCCTTGCGGCCCGCGGCCGGCGCGGCCACGGGCACGACGACGGGCGGAGCCTCCTCGGCCTCCATCGCCCCGGCGAAACGGGCGCCCCCTCGTGGGCGGCGCTTGGCACGCTGCTTGGCGGGCGCCGGGGCGGCGGCCTCCGGAGCGGGGTTGTGGGGGCCGGGCTCGGGGTCGGCGGTGGACGCGGTCCGGGCCTCTTCGTCGGGCTCGGGGAAGGCGGCCGTGTAGGTGTCACGCCGGGCGTCGTGTGCGGCGGCCCCCTCGGGGGTACGGCTGCCGGGCGCAGGACTGTCGGGGGCACGTCCGCCGCCGTACGGGTCCGTGCGTATACGTCCGCCGAGGTACTGGTCCTCACGCGTGCGCCCGCCGCCGTACTGGTCCGCGTGCGCTTGCCCGCCGCCGTACTGCTCCTCATACGTACGTCCGCCGAGGCGCTGCGCCGAGTCGGCCGTGCGTTCCTCCGGTTCCGGCGCTCCCACTCGGAAGACGTCCCCGGCGGTGTTCTCCGGAACGTGCGTGGCGCCCCGCACGGGGCTGTGCGGGGCGCGGCGGTCGGCGTCCTCGATGCGGGTGCGCAGTTCTGTGCAGCGGGCCGTGGCGCGTTCGCGGTCGTTGTGGGCCCAGGCCAGGTCGAGGCGGACGGAGTCGGCCTCGACCTGGGAGGTGGCGGCCTGGAGCAGGCGGGTCAGTTCGGCGGTGCGTTCGGCGGCGTGGCGCTGCTCGCGGAGCATGACGTCGAGCCTGTCACGGAGAGCGTCACGGCCGCCGGGCCGGGAGTCGTACGCGGCGAGCGAGGCGCTGTGCAGAGCACGGGCCCGCTCGGTCTCCTGGGCCGCCGCGGCGGGACCGTACGCGGTGTTGAGGTCGTGCATGAGCGCTTCCACGACGTCCCAGGGCGGCACCTCCAGGCCGTCCAGACAGGCACGCATGCCGTCGGGGTCGCGCTGCCAGAAAACGGCGCACCAGCCACCGCCCTGGTCGAGCTTCGTCATCAGCTTGTTCAGGTATCCCGCGAACTCCCGCACCTGTCCCGGGAGTTGATCCACAGCCATTCCATGCTCCCCGGCAGACTGGAGTGCTCCGGCCCGTAAGAAAACACCAGTTGTGTTACAGGACGGCTACGCGAAGTTTTCGGAGCGGACGCAGAGTGCTGTGCGCGGCCCTGTGACAGCTGTGCGTGAGGGGTTCAGGCCACCGCGACGACCGACTCCGGCCATGACGGCGAACAGTTCAGGCGACCGCGGCCGTCGGGGCCGGCGCGGCGGCCGGTGCGCATAGCGTGACGAGTTCGTCCATGGACAGACCCATCGCGCGGGCGAGGGCGGCGACCGTGAAGAAGGCCGGGGTGGGAGCTCGGCCGGTCTCGATCTTCCGCAGGGTCTCCGCGGAGATACCCGCGCGGGCGGCGATCTCCGCCATGCTGCGACCGCCGCGCGCCTCGCGCAGCAATCGGCCGAGCCGCTCGCCGCGTTCGTGCTCTTCGGGGGTCAGGGGGGTGCGCACCATGACCCCATTCTAATACCGATCCCCGTCGGCGGACCGGTATATTAATTGGGTATCGAGCGGTATAGTAATTGGCATGGTGGAACTGAAGACGGATGCGTCGATGGACGCGATGTACGAGGCCGGGCAGGTCGTGGGACGAGCGCTGACCGCGGTGCGGAGCGTCGCCGACGTGGGCGTCTCCCTGCTCGAACTGGACGAGGTGGCACACGAGGTGCTGCGCGGGGCGGGCGCCTCGTCGCCGTTCCTCGGCTATCGCCCCTCCTTCGCGCCCACGCCCTTCCCGGCCGTGATCTGCGCCTCCGTGAACGACGCCATCGTGCACGGCATCCCGACGGCGTACCGGCTGCGCGACGGCGACCTCGTCTCCATGGACTTCGGCGCCGAACTGGACGGCTGGGTCGGGGACTCGGCGATCAGCTTCGTGGTGGGCGAGCCGCGCGCCGCCGACCTGCGGCTCGTCGAGACCGCCGAACGCGCCCTCGCCGCGGGCATCGAGGCGGCCGTCGTCGGCAACCGCATCGGCGACATCGCGCACGCGATCGGCACGGTGTGCCGCGCCGCCGGGTACGGGATTCCCGACGGGTTCGGCGGGCACGGGATCGGCCGCCACATGCACGAGGACCCGGGGGTACCGAACGAGGGGCGGCCCGGACGCGGGATGAAGCTGCGGCACGGGATGGTCCTGGCCATCGAGCCGATGCTGATCGGCGGGGGCGGCGACGGGTACCACGCGGCGCCGGACGGGTGGACGTTGCGCACGGACGACGGGTCCCGGGCGGCTCATGCGGAACATACGGTCGCCATCACGGATGCCGGGCCGCGGGTACTGACCGCGCGGTGACGGGGACTTCGAAGCGCCGTCGAGCCGCGCGGGAAGCCCCCACGCATCCGCACCCGCACCCACGCCCCCAAAGCGAACCCGTATCCCCAACGGCGCCCTGGTGTAGCCCCGCCGCGCATGGGAACCCGGTGGCGAATGAACAGCGGATTCCCGGGGCCCGAGGGCTACGGTCCGGACCCCTTCAGTGAGTTCTTCGCCCGTTTCTTCGGTGGGCCGCGCCCACAGCGGATCGAGATCGGCCGGCTGATGAGCGGCCAGGCCCGCCAACTGGTGGCCGACGCCGCGGCGTACGCGGCACGGCACGGCAGCAGTGACCTGGACACCCAGCATCTGCTGCGCGCCGCGCTGAACACCGAGCCGACCCGAAGTCTGGTGGCCCGCGCGGGCGCCGACCCCGACGCGCTGGCCGGTGAGATCGACGAACGGTCGGGCCCGGAGCGGCACAAGCCGGGCCAGGGGCCGGCGCCCGCGTCCCTGGCACTGACCCCCGCGGTCAAACGGGCCCTGCTGGACGCGCACGAACTGGCCCGGGTCACCGGCTCCGGCCACATCGGCCCCGAACACGTCCTGAGCGCCCTCGCCGCCAACCCCGACTCGGCCGCCGGGCACATCCTCGGAGCCGCGCACCTCTCGGCCTCCGCGCTGCCGCCGGACGCGTCGGAGCCGCCGACGACGCCCCCGCCCGCCGGAATCCCCCTCGCCGGATTTCCGCGCTCCGACCTGCCGCGCCGCACCCCCACCGCCACCCCGACCCTGGACAAGTACGGCCGCGACCTGACCGACCTCGCCTTTCAGGGCCGTATCGACCCGGTCATCGGGCGGGAGGAGGAGATCGAGCAGACCGTCGAAGTGCTCTCCCGGCGCGGCAAGAACAACCCTGTGCTCATCGGTGAGGCGGGCGTCGGCAAGACCGCGATCGTGGAGGGGCTGGCCCAGCGCGTCGCCGAGGGGGACGTGCCCGATGTGCTGGCCGGGCGCCGGGTGGTCGCCCTGGATCTGTCCGGGGTGGTCGCCGGGACCCGTTACCGGGGCGACTTCGAGGAACGGCTGACGAACATCGTCGACGAGATCCGCGCGCACTCCGAGGAACTGGTCGTCTTCATCGACGAGTTGCACACGGTCGTGGGCGCCGGCTCGGGCGAGGGCAGCGTGCTGGACGCGGGCGACATCCTCAAGCCGGCCCTGGCCCGCGGCGAGCTGAACATCGTCGGGGCGACGACCTTGGACGAGTACCGGCGGATCGAGAAGGACGCGGCGCTGGCCCGCCGGTTCCAGCCGGTGCTGGTCCCCGAGCCGGACGGCGACGACGCCCTGGAGATCCTGCGCGGGCTGCGTGACCGGTACGAGGCCCACCATCAGGTCCGCTACGGCGACGAGGCCCTGGTGGCCGCCGTGGAGCTGTCGGACCGGTACCTCACCGACCGCCGGCTGCCCGACAAGGCCATCGATCTGATGGACCAGGCCGGGGCCCGGGTCCGGCTGCGCGCCCGGACGAAGGGGACGGACGTACGGGCCCTGGAACGGGAGATCGAGCGGGTGACCCGGGACAAGGACCAGGCGGTCGCGGGTGAGCAGTACGAGCAGGCCACCCGCCTGCGGGACCGGATCGGCGAGCTCAGGGACCGGATCGCCGAAGGGCGCGGCGAGAAGCGGGCCGACGACGGGCAGAGTCTGGAGATCACCGCCGAGGACATCGCCGAGGTCGTCTCCCGGCAGACCGGCATCCCCGTCAGCAGCCTCACGCAGGAGGAGACGGAACGGCTGCTCGGGCTGGAACGGCGGCTGCGTCAGCGGGTCGTCGGGCAGGACGAGGCGGTGCGTGTGGTGGCGGACGCCGTGCTGCGCTCGCGCGCCGGGCTGGCCAGTCCCGAACGGCCGATCGGCAGTTTCCTGTTCCTGGGCCCGACCGGCGTCGGCAAGACCGAACTGGCCCGCGCGCTGGCGGAGGCCCTCTTCGGCGGCGAGGACCGGATGGTGCGGCTCGACATGAGCGAGTACCAGGAGCGGCACGCCGTCAGCCGGCTGGTCGGCGCCCCGCCCGGCTACGTCGGCCACGAGGAGGCCGGGCAGCTGACGGAGACCGTACGACGGCATCCGTACGCGCTGCTGTTGCTGGACGAGGTGGAGAAGGCCCACCCGGACGTCTTCAACCTGCTGCTCCAGGTCCTCGACGACGGCAGGCTCACCGACGCGCGGGGCCGCACGGTCGACTTCACCCACACCGTGGTCGTCATGACCAGCAACCTGGGCTCGGAGGCCATCGGCCGGGGCGGGTCGGGGCTGGGCTTCTCGGCGGGCGATGCGGAGGCGGTCGAGGAGGACCGGCGCGAGCGGATCCTGCGGCCGCTGCGGGAGCACTTCCGGCCCGAGTTCCTCAACCGCGTCGACGAGATCGTCGTCTTCCGCCGGCTCACCGACGACCAACTGCGGCGGATCACCGACCTGCTGCTGGAGCGGACCCGGCACCGGTTGCACGCGCGGGGCGTCACCATCGAGTTCACCGAGAGGGCCGTCGAATGGCTCGCCCGCCACGGTGACCAGCCCGAGTACGGCGCCCGCCCGCTGCGCCGCACGATCCAGCGGGAGGTCGAGAACCCCCTGTCCCGACTGCTCCTCGATGGTCGGCTGCCGTCCGGCAGCCGGGTGGTGGCGGACGTGGAGGCCGTGGAGGACGGGCGGCTCGCCTTCCGAACGACGCCGCCCGCCCCACAGTGACACCTGCCCTCGCTGACACCTACTCCGTGGGGTGCACGACCATCGCCGCGCCGCCCCCGCGCCGTACGGTCTCCGCGGCGGCCAGCCACTTGCCGTTCGACAGGCGCTGGACGGCCGTGGCCGCGCCGATCTCCGGGTTCTGCCGGAAGCCGTGCCCGATTGCTTCGAGCTCGGTCCTCAACGGGCTGTTCCACAGGCCCGGTTCGAGCTCGGTGGTGGTCTGGTTGCGCTGGCTGGCGCGTGGCGCGGCGATCGCGTCGACCAGCGGCAGGCCCCGGTCGAGGAAGCCGGTCAGGGTCTGCAGCACGGTCGTGATGATGGTCGCGCCGCCCGGCGAACCGAGCGCCACCACGGGCTTGTCGTGCCGGTCGAGCACGATCGTCGGCGACATCGACGAGCGCGGCCGCTTGCCCGGCCCCGGCAGGTTCGGGTCGTGCACGGCAGGGCTGGCCGGGGTGAAGGAGAAGTCCGTCAGCTCGTTGTTGAGCAGGAAGCCCCGGCCCGGCACGGTGATACCGCTGCCGCCGGTCTGCTCGATGGTGAGTGTGTACGAGACGACGTTGCCCCACTTGTCGGCGACCGTGAGATGGGTCGTGCTGTCACCCTCGTACGTCGTCGGCGCTGCCGTCCCGCCCGTCGCGCAGGCCGCCGGATCGCGCGGGTCGCCCGGCGCGACGGGGCTGGTGAGCACCGCGTCGTCCTTGATCAGGCACTCGCGCGAGTCGGCGAACCTCTGCGACAGCAGCCCCTTCGTCGGTACGTCCTCGAAGGCGGGGTCACCGACCCAGCGGCCACGGTCGGCGAACGCGATACGGCTGGCCTCGATGTAGCGGTGCAGGTACTGGACGTCGCTCGCCTTCGAGAGGTCGGTCCGCTCCAGGATGTTGAGCGCCTCGGCGACCGTCGTGCCGCCGGAGGAGGAGGGGGCCATTCCGTAGACGCCGAGGCCCCGGTACTTCGCCTTCGTGGGCGCCTGGCGCTTCGCGCGGTACGCGGCGAGGTCGGCGGTGGTCAGGTCGCCGGGGCGGGCGTTGTAGCCCGAACTCGGGTCCACGGGCGGCTTGTTGACCGTATCGACGATGTCCTGCGCGAGGTCGCCCCGGTAGAGGGCGCCGACGCCCTTGCGGCCCAACTCGGCGTAGGTGCGTGCCAGATCGGGGTTCTTGAGGGTCGAGCCGACCACCGGCAGCTGCCCGCCGGGGAGGTAGAGGTCGACGGTGGCCGGGAAGTTACGGAACCTGGCCTCGTTGGAGGCGGTCTGGGCGCGGAACGTCGGGTCGACGGTGAAGCCGTCGCGGGCGAGCTTCTCGGCGGGCTTCAGCAGCTTGCCGAGCGACTTGGTGCCCCAACTGCTCAGCGCCGTCTGCCAGGTTGCCGGGGTCCCGGGCGTGCCGACGCTCAGCCCGCTGGTGACGGCCTCGGCGAACGGGATCGGCGCGCCGTTCTCCAGGAAGAGGCTCTCGTCGGCGCTCAGGGGTGCGGTCTCCCGGCCGTCGATGGTGTGCACCGTACGGGACCTGGCGTCGTAGTAGACGAAGTAGCCCCCTCCGCCGATGCCCGAGGAGTAGGGCTCCGTGACGCCGAGCGCGGCGGCCGTGGCGACGGCCGCGTCCACCGCGTTGCCGCCCTTGCGGAGCATCTCGATGCCGGCGGCGGAGGCGTCCGGGTCGACGCTGGAGACGGCGCCGCCGTAGCCGACGGCGACCGGGGCCTTCTCGACGGTGTCCGTCGCGGCCAGGGACGGCGGGGCCGCGCCCATCGACACCACGGCGGACGTTGCCGCCAGCACAGCCAGTTTCCGCGCGACAGGACGACGCAGACGCATCCGTACCTCCAGTCAAGGACCGTCCGCGCAGACTAACGCGGGTGCCATGGCCCCGTCAGCGGCGTCTCGGCCATCCGGCGGACCCGCACCGCTCTCGCGACGGCACGCCGAACCAGGACACCAGACACGGAATCGGACAGGGATTCGGACAGGGTTCGGCTCGCCCGCTACCATGCGCGGCCATGAATGACGACGTGCGCAATATCGTCCTCGGCGTGATCGCGGCGGGGCTCAGTGCCTCGCTGGGCTGGCTCTTCCGGACGTACCTGTGGAAGCGGAAACTCCGCCGGAAGCAGACGTTCTTCGGACTGCCCGACAACTCCGAGTCCTTGCTGGTGGTCAGCCGCGATCCGTCCACAGTGAATCTGGCGGTGCACCGCTTCGACGTGTTCGCACTGCTGGAGCTCTCCGCACTGATCAAGGACTGCGGCGCGCACGCACAGATCATCACCCAGGACGCCGCCCAGCAGGGCTTCGGCGAACGCACCGAGTTCTGCGTGGGAGGGCCCGGCTCCAACCGGCGTATGGCCGCCCACATAGCGGCCATGCTGCCGGGTATCCGTTTCAACCTCGACCCCGATCCCGGCCCCGACCGGGCCGCCCTGCACGTCGGCAGCGAGCAGTACCGCCTCGACCCCGGCATCACCGAGCACGTCGTCCTGGCCCGGCTCACCACCGGTCAGCCGGACCAGTCCCGGCCCGTCTTCCTCTTCTGCGGCCAGCGCGCGATCACCAACCAGGCCGCCACCCGCTACCTCGCCCGCAACCACGAGCGCCTGCACCGCAAGTACGGCACCGGCACCTTCGTCCTCCTCCTGAAGGTCGTCAACTCCCAGGCGTACGGCCCCGATGTGGTCGAGCTCGTCTCGGACGTCACCCGCGCGGCCCAGGCCCCGGCACCGACCCCGTCGGCCCCGGCACAGATCTCGCACCGCGCCTCCTAGTTCACGGCTGAACGTTACCGTCACGTAACTTACTGGGGAGTTACTTCCGGTAAGGGAGTCCGGTTACCGTCGGGTCACTTTGCACTTACACGAGTGAGGAGCGACCCGTGAGACACCAGCACGGCACCACATCGCGTACGGCCAGGGCCCTGCGTACGAGCGCCGCGGGCGCCGTCTCGGCCACCCTGGTCGCCGGTACGGCCCTCGGCCTGGCCCCCGCCGCCGAGGCGGCGTCCGGCGCCACCGCCGACCCCACCACGCGCTTCGTCGACATCGAGGGCGACGGTGGCACGGTCCTCAAGGCCAACGTGGTCGCGCCCGCGGACGCCTCGCGCGCCCACCCCCTCCTCGTGCTGCCCACGAGCTGGGGCCTCCCCCAGGTCGAGTACCTGGCCCAGGCACGGAAGCTCGCCGAAGCCGGTTACGTCGTGGTCAGTTACAACGTCCGCGGCTTCTGGGAATCCGGCGGATACATAGAGGTCGCGGGGCCACCCGACACAGCCGACGCCTCCAAGGTGATCGACTGGGCCCTCGCGAACACTTCGGCCGACGCCGCGCGCATCGGCATGGCGGGGCTGTCGTACGGCGCGGGCATCAGCCTGCTCACCGCCGCGCACGACAAGCGCGTCAAGGCGGTCGCCGCGCTGAGCGGCTGGGCGGACCTGATCGACTCGATCTACGGCGGGCGCACCCAGCACCTCCAGGCAGCCGCCCTCCTGGACGGCGCCGGACGGATCACCGGCCGCCAGGGCCCCGAACTCCAGCAGCTCTTCGAGAACTTCTACGCCTCCAACCTGGCCAAGGAGGAGGACATGATCGCCTGGGGGAAGAAACGTTCCCCCGAGACCTACCTGGACCAGCTCAACACCAACGGCACGGCGGTCATGCTCGCCAACGCCTGGGGCGACTCGATCTTCCCGCCCAACCAGTACGCCGACTTCTACGAGAAGCTCACCGGCCCCAAGCGGCTGGAACTGCGCCCCGGTGACCACGCCACCACGGAGGCGACCGGACTGTTCGGGCTGCCCAACGACGTGTGGACGGACACCCAGCGCTGGTTCGACCGCTACCTCAAGGGCACGCCCAACGGCATCGACCGCGAGCA
This sequence comes from Streptomyces sp. NBC_01314, assembly GCF_041435215.1. Lineage (NCBI taxonomy): Bacteria > Bacillati > Actinomycetota > Actinomycetes > Kitasatosporales > Streptomycetaceae > Streptomyces > Streptomyces sp. NBC_01314. Next base: position 2,516,563 of record NZ_CP108394.1, read on the forward strand.
GCCCGTACGGCTCAAGTCCCGTACGGGCGGCGCCTTCGAGGGCTACCCGGACTGGAAGTCGGTCACCGCGACCCGCGAGAAGATCGCCCTGACGGGCGGCACCACGATCCGCGCGAACGTCGACTCGGGCGCGGACGGCGGTGTCGTCTTCCTCTCCAGCATCCTGGACCAGGTGGCCCAACTGCCGCCCGTGGCCTCGATTCCGCTGCTGCCGCGCCGCTGGGCGGCCGTGTGGCAGTCGGAGAAGTACGCGACGGCGCGGTCCGTGCGGGGGACCGCGAAGCTGCACACCACGGTCACGGCCACCAAGGAGAGCGGCACCCTCGTCGCCTACCTGTACGACGTGGGCCCGCTCGGCCTCGGCAAGCTGGTCAGCCACGCGCCGTACACCTTCCACGGCGAGACACCCGGCAAGCCGTTCGGCGTGGACCTGGAGTTGCTCTCCACGGCCTACGACGTTCCGGCGGGCCACCGTCTCGCCCTGGTCGTCGACACGGTCGACCCGCTCTACATCGAGCACAACCCGACCGGCGCGCAGCTGACCTTCTCCTCGCCGCCGAACGACCCGTCGTACGTGTCGATCCCGCTGCGCGAGCAGTGATCTCCGGCTGCTGCCGGGCGGGCCTGGCCCCTGGCTACTGCGCGCCTGGCAGCAGCATCCCTTTTCGGCCGGGGGTGGCGTCCACGGCCTCGCTCACCCCAAGTGGATGAACCGCTCATCGTAGTCGAGGCCCGCGCCGGGTCCAGTGGCGGTGGTCAGTGCTTGAGGATCTTGGAGAGAAAGTCCTTGGCACGGTCGCTCTCCGGGTTCGTGAAGAAGCCGTCCGGAGTGCGGTCCTCGACGATGCGGCCGTCCGCCATGAAGACGACACGGTTCGCGGCGGAGCGGGCGAAGCCCATCTCATGGGTGACGACGACCATGGTCATGCCCTCACGTGCCAACTGCTGCATGACTTCGAGGACTTCGTTGATCATTTCCGGGTCGAGGGCCGAGGTCGGCTCGTCGAACAGCATGACCTTGGGGTCCATGGCGAGGGCGCGGGCGATGGCCACGCGCTGCTGCTGGCCGCCGGAGAGCTGCGCCGGATACTTCGTCGCCTGGTCGGCGAGGCCGACACGGTCGAGGAGTTCGCGGGAGCGCCTGTCGGCGTCCTCCTTCTTCCGTTTGCGGACCTTGACCTGACCGAGCGACACATTCTGCAGGACCGTCCTGTGCGCGAAGAGGTTGAATGCCTGGAAGACCATTCCGACGTCCGCGCGGAGCGCCGCGAGGGCCTTGCCCTCGTCCGGCAGCGGCTGCCCGTCGAGCAGGATCGTGCCGGAGCGAATGGGCTCAAGCCGGTTGATCGCCCTGCACAGCGTCGACTTCCCCGACCCCGACGGGCCGATGACCACGACCACCTCCCCCTTGCCGACGGTCAGGTCGATGTCCTGCAGGACATGCAGCTCGCCGAAGTACTTGTTCACGTCGTGCATCTCGATCAGCGGATCGACCGCCATGCCCTGCCCGCCCTACTCGCTCTCGGCCCGTGCCATGTCGTGTCGTGTCGTGTCGTGTCGTGTTGGTGTCGTGTCGCAGGTGCCGCAAACTATCCGGACGGATGTTGCCCTCAGGGACGACACGCACTGTCAGGGATTAGCCGTATTTTCAGGAGTCGGCCACGTCGCAGGCGGCGCGGAGGACAGCGTGCGGGACGGCGCGGGAGGCCGTCATCCCTCCGCGACCTCGGCGTACAGCTGGGACAGTTCCGGTGCGCCGCTCGCGGCCCACTCGTGGCCGGCCTCGACCACGTCGATCTCACGGCCGGACATCAGGCGCACCACGGGCTGCCCATCGGGCCAGATCTCCCAGCGGGCGCCGGGGACGGTCCGTACGACGACCGTGCCCAGGTAGAGCCCGGCGTCGTTCCCGAGCCAGGCCACGGTCTCCTCGTCGTCGCGCCAGCGCGGAACGAGCTGGTCGAGGGCTTCCAGCGAGGCTGCGGAGTCGTCCAGTCGAACACCGGCCTGTGCGGCCTGCGCGCGCAGCAGTTCGCATTCGGAGAGGAGTTCGGCGAGTCCTTCGTGACCGTCGTCACCGTCGCCGCCGGTGAACACCGCGACCCCGAAAACGGAGTCACGCCTCTTGCGCCAGTTGCCCAGGAAAGAGATGTTCATGCGCTCAGCGTGTCATCCGCATCACCCTCAGCACCACAGGCGCGCGGGGACCGACTGTTCGCCGGGAGTTCGTTCGCATTTCGAGCCCGCCTCATGGACGGGTTCCTGACGCCTCATTGGCTTCATGACGCATCTGTCGTCTCATCGTTGTACCGATGTCGCATCCGTCGTCATCGATCGCCATCGTCGCCAACATGGTCATCAGTGAGCGGGAGGGGTCACGCGTGCGCCGACGCGTCCGGGGAACGACCGTCGTACTGGCACTTCTGGCGGCGGTGGCACCCGTCGCCACCGCCCGGGCCGCCGGCGGCCCGGTGCCCGAACCGGTGCCGCTGGAACGCCTCTTCGACAATCGGGCGGTCAGCGACGACGCGCGGCCCGCCGAGGCCGACTTCGACGGCTCCGGCGGTTCCCTCTCCGCCACCGACCTGACGGCCGCCGGGTGGACACCCGGACGCGCGCTGACCGTTCAGGGCGCGCGCCTGACCTGGCCGCGCCGCACGGCGGGCGAGCCCGACAACGTACGCGCCGCCGGCCAGTCCGTCCGTGTACGGGGCCGGGGAGACGCCCTCGCCTTCCTCGTCGCCGCCACGGGCGGCACCGAGGCGACCGGCACCGGTACGGTCCGCTACACGAGCGGCGCCCGCTCCGCGTACCGCCTGACCGCCCCGGACTGGCGCACCGGCCCGCTCGCCACCAAAGCCGTGGCGCTCCCTCACATCAACACTCCCGGCGGTCAACTCACCGAGAAGGCACGGCTGTACGTCGTCACCGTGCCGGTCACGCGTGGCCGCGAAGTCGCCTCAGTGACCCTGCCGCGCAACCGGGACCTGCATGTGTTCGCCCTGTCCGTCCGCCCCGAGTCGCCCGGCTGGACCGGCGGTTGGGCCGCTTCCGCCTCCGGATACACGGCCGTCGGCCCCTGGACCGACCGCACACTGCGGCTCGTCGTCCACACCTCGGCGGGCGGGCCCCGGGTCCGGATCCGGCTCGACAACACCTTCGCGTCGGCGCCGGTACGGGTGGGCAGCGCGACGGTGGCGTTGCAGGCGGCGGGGGCGACCGCCCGCAGCGCGCCGGTGCCGCTGTCGTTCGGGGGCGCGGCGGGTACCGGTATCCCGGCGGGCGCCCAGGCGTTCAGCGACCCGCTGGGCTTCGAAGTGCCGCCGGACACCAACCTGTTGGTGAGCTTCCACCTGCCGGGCACGGTGACGGCCGCCCCGGTGCACCGGCTCGCCCAGCAGACGTCGTACGTGAGCGAGCCGGGGGACCACGCGGGCGAGGGCTCGGCGACTGCGTACACCTCGACGCTCACGACCTGGCCGCTGCTGACCGGTGTGGACGTGGGCGGCGGGCCGGGCTCCGTCGTGCTCCTCGGGGACTCGATCACCGACGGCGAGAGGGTGACGGCCGACGCGAACCGGCGGTGGCCGGATGTGCTGGCCGGGCGGCTGCTCGCCCAGGACGAGGTCCCGCGCTACGGCGTCCTCAACCAGGGGATCTCGGCGAACCGGGTGGTCACCGACCGCTATCCCGGCGACGGTGTCTCCACCGACACGGGCGGCGTGAGCGCCCTGCACCGCCTCGACCGTGACGTCCTCGCCCAGACCTCCGCCCGTACCGCCGTCGTCTTCCAGGGCGTCAACGACGTCCGCTGGGGTGCGACGGCGGGCGAGGTCGTCGCCGGACTGCGGGAGATCGCGGCCCGGGGGCACGAGCGGGGACTGCGCATGCTCGTGGCGACGATCGCGCCGTGCGAGGGCGAGTCCCGCTGCACGGCCGACGCCGACGAGCGGCGGGTCGCGGTGAACGAGTGGATCCGGGGGAACGAGGAGTTCGACGGGATCCTCGACTTCGACGTGGTGCTGCGCGACCCCGATCGCCCGGCCCGGTTATTTCCCGCGTACGACAGCGGGGACCATCTGCATCCGAACGAAACGGGACTGGCCGTGCTGGCCGAGTCGGTGGACCTCAGGCTCCTCTGAGCCGCCGGAAACTACACCTCCAGGTCCACCACGACCGGCGCGTGGTCCGACGCGCCCTTGCCCTTCCGCTCCTCCCGGTCCACGTACGAGTCGGTCACGGCCTTCGCGAACGCCTCGTTGCCGTAGACGAGGTCGATGCGCATGCCCCGGTTCTTCGGGAAGCAGAGCTGGCGGTAGTCCCAGTACGTGAAGGGGTGCTCGTACTTGAGGGGGCGCGGGACGACGTCGGAGAGGCCGGCCTCGCGGAGGGAGGCGAGGGCGGCACGCTCGGCGGGGGTGACATGGGTGAGGCCCTCGAAGGCGGCGACGTCGTACACGTCGTCGTCCGTCGGCGCCACGTTGTAGTCGCCCATGACGGCGAAGGGGCGGCTGCCGGCCGCGTCGCCCGCGACGGTGGCCTTGAGGGCCTCGAACCACTGGAGCTTGTACGCGTAGTGCGGGTGGTCGACCTCGCGGCCGTTCGGCACGTACACCGACCAGACGCGGACCGGGCCGCAGGTCGCGGAGATCGCGCGGGGCTCCACGACGCCGTCGTAGCCGGGGTCGCCGGGCAGGCCCTTGACCACGTCCTCGATGCCGACGCGGGAGATCACCGCCACGCCGTTCCACCGGCCCGTCGCGTGCACCGCCGCCTCGTAGCCCGCCTCGCGCAGCGCGTCGAACGGGAAGCCGTCCTCGGCGATCTTGGCCTCCTGGAGGCAGAGCACGTCGGTGCCGCTGCTCTCCAGCCAGGCCAGGAGCCTCGGGAGACGGGCGGTGATCGAGTTCACGTTCCAGGTCGCGATGCGCATGCCTCACAACCTACCGGGCGGGTCCGACAACGCCGGTCACGCCCGGTCGCCGACGACGACGTGCGCGCTGCTCAGACGTCCGCCGAGGTGCCGGGGGCGAGACGCAGGTGCTCGGCACCGCCCAGGGTGCCGATCTGGCGGTCGTAGATGGGGCGGGCGAGGTCGGTGAGGAGGGCGTCGTGGATGTCGTACGCGCGGTGCGGCTTCACCTCGCGGACGTAGTCGATGACTTCGGAGATCTTGCTCCAGGGGGCCATGACGGGGAGCATCAGCGTCTCGACGGCATGGTCGGGGACGGTGAGGGCGTCGCCAGGGTGGAAGACCCGGCCGCGGTCGACGAGGTAGCCGACGTTGGTGATGCGCGGGATGTCCGGGTGGATGACGGCGTGGAGCTCGCCGTGGACCTGGACGTCGAAGCCCGCGGCGGTGAACGTGTCGCCGTGGCCGACGGTGTGCACCCGGCCGGGGAAGGCGGCGGAGATCTTCTCGGCGACGGACCGCAGGGTCCAGATCTCGGCGGCCGGGTTGCCCTCCAGGGCCGTCCGCAGCCGTCCCTCGTCGAAATGGTCGATGTGCTCGTGCGTGACCAGGACGGCGTCCGCGCCGATCGCGGCGTCCTCCTCGCTGAACCCGCCCGGGTCGATGACGAGCGTGCGTCCGTCCTTCTCCAGACGGACGCAGGCGTGCGACTTCTTGGTGAGCTTCATGGGTCCATCCTGCCTCCGGCCACCGGTTGTGCGCCCACCGGCGGCCGGGCTCGGCACCGGGGCTCACTCCTCGGGGGTGGTCTCCTCGCGGATGACCTGCTGGGCCACGCGGAACGCGCTGTTCGCGGCCGGCACCCCGCAGTAGACGGCGGCCTGGAGGAGGACTTCCTTGATCTCGTTCGGGGTGAGGCCGTTGCGGAGGGCGGCGCGGGTGTGGAAGGCGAGTTCGTCCAGGTGTCCGCCGGCGACGAGCGCGGTCAGCGTGACACAGCTGCGGGAGCGGCGGTCGAGACCGGGCCGGTCCCAGATCTCGCCCCAGGCGTAGCGGGTGATGAACTCCTGGAAGTCGCCGGAGAACTCGTCCGCCGAGGCCAGCGCCCGGTCGACATGCGCGTCCCCGAGCACCTCGCGGCGGACCTTGAGCCCGGCGTCGTACGGGTCCGGTCTGCCCAGCGCCTCGGGCTGGGCGGCGGCCGGGGCGATCTCGGCGACCGGTCCGGTCTGCGGCGGAACGGCGGCGAGGACCGGCTTGACCGGGGCCGCCGGGATGGCGACCTGGCCGGTGATGGAGTCGTAGGCGGGCTGCCAGGCGGTGGAGAAGTGCCGTACGAGGAGGTCGGTGACGGCGGCGGGCTGTTCGACCGGCACGAGGTGCGAGGCGCCGGGTACGACGGCGAGCCGGGCGTCCGGGATGCCCGCGACGAGCGTGCGGGCCTCGGCGGGGCCGGTGACCTGGTCGTCGGAGCCGACGAGGACGAGGGTGGGGACGCCGATACGGCCGAGTTCGCCGCGCACGTCGAACGAGGCGAGCGCCTCGCAGGCGGCGATGTAGCAACCGGGGTCGGTGGTGCGCACCATCTGCACGGCCCACTCGGTGATCGCCGGCTGAGCCGCCGCGAACCCGCCGGTGAACCAGCGGTCCGGAGACGTACGGGCGATCGGGTCGAGGCCGTTCGTCCGCACGATCACCCCGCGCTGACGGAACTCGTCGGCCGTGCCGAAGCGGGGCGAGGCGGCGATCAGCGCGAGCGAGGCGATGCGTTCGGGATGGCGCAGCGCGAGCTCGACGCCGATGGCGCCGCCGAGCGCACAGCCCGCGTAACCGAACCGCTGCACCCCGACGGCGTCGAGCGTGGCCAGCAGCCGGGCGGCCAACTCGGTGACCGAGCCGCCCGGGTACGCGGGCGCACCACCGTGGCCCGGCAGGTCGAAGCGGAAGATCCGCCACTGTTTGGTCAGTTCTGGGACCTGCCGGTCCCACATGTGCCATGTAGTACCGAGCGAGGGTCCGAGGATCAGGACCGGGGCGTCGTCCGGCCCGTCGAACCGGTACTGGAGGGCGGGGGTCTGCGTCTCACTCACCGCTCCACGCTAACGTCCCTTCCTCGGTGCTCGGTCCCAGGCCCCCGAATCAGCCCGGACAGCTCCCGAACATCAGCGGGCAACTCTCACATCGTCTTCACCGGAGCGCAGGTCACAGGCCGGTGACACAGCCGGCGCGGGGTGACCCGAACGGGCATCGAACAAACATCCCCGCGTGTCGTGTGTCGCGTGTCGGGTCGCGCATCGGGGTCGTGTGCCGCGCGTTGCGTGTCGGGGGCGTGTTGTCGCGCGTCGTGTGTCGCATGTCGCATGTCGCATGTCGGGGCGTGTGCCGCGCGTCGCGTGTCCCCGTTGCCGGCCGGGTGGGGCCGTGGCTCGGTCGGCCGTCAGTCGTCGGCGGATCCCAGACCCGTGAGCGCGCCCACCGGGTCGAGGTCCGGTGTGCCTCGCGGCCACCAGTCGTCGTGGCCCGGTTCGGACTCGTACGCGTACCAGAGGCCGTCGCGGCCGAGGCGGAGTTGGACGTGACCGCGGGGGTGGGTGAGGTGGTTGCGCCGGGGGCGGAAGGCCGGGAGGTCGGCGGCGAGGAGCAGGGGACGGGCGCGGTCGAAGCGGCCGGCCGGCGGGTCCCAGAAGTCCTCCAGGACGGCCAGCCCTTCGAGGCCGCCCTGACGCCAGGCGGCGACCGCGCGGGCCAGGTCGGCCGGGGTGCGTCCGGTGGCTGCGGCCAGGGAGGAGTAGAGGGCGCGGGTCGTGGCCGTGAGGCCGGAGCCGGGGCGGGCGGCGGCGAGTCGTACCGCGTCCTGCCACAGCGTCAGTTCGGCCACCGGGTCGCGTCCCGTGGTGAGCAGCGCATGCGCGCGGGCGGCCGCGTCGGTGGCCAACTGGTCCAGGGCGAACGGGTCCGGGCCGCCGGGCACGCCCGGGTACACCGGCGGCTGTTCCGGGTGCGGCGGCGGGGGCGAGGGGGCGGGCAGCGGGGGAAGGGTGCGCGGGGCGAGGGCGTCGAGGGCCCGTACCCCGGGAAGCGGTGCGGGCTCCTGCTCCTGCGCGGCACGCGCCGCACGGGCCGCGTTCCGCCGCGACAGGGCGTCGAGCAGCTCCCGCTCGCCCCGGCCCCGCAGCAGCAACAGCACGAACGGGTCCTCGTCCAGCAGCCGCGCCGTCTGGTAGCAGAGCGCGGCGGCGTGCTTGCAGGGGTGCCCGAAGTCGGGGCAACTGCAACGGGGTTCGAGCTCCCCGGCGCCGGGCAACAGACGCACGCCGTCCCCGGCTCCGGGGCCTGCGAGGCGTCCGGGTCCACGATCTGCCGCGGCTGCGGCTCCGAAGCCGGCCTCGGGTCCTGGTCCGGCTTCGGAGCCGGCCTCGGAGCCGGCCTCGGGTCCGGCGAGAGTCTGCGGCAGCTCCTTGTCCAACAGCGCGGCGATGTGGCCCGGTTGCTCCGCCGCCGCGTCCAGGAAGCGGTCCCATTCCTTCTCGTCCAGCGTCCGCAGGCGGAGTTGCACCCGGTACGGCCGAGGCCTGCTCCCGTGCACATACGCCAGCACCAGCCCCGGCGTGACGGTGATCGCGTCCACCTGCCCCTTGTCGGCGTACGCCCGCCCCCGCGCCAACCGCGCCGCGTCCAACGCGCCCTCTTCCAGAGCCGTCACCCACGTGTTGCCCCACCAGCTCTCCGCGAACGCCTCCCCGGCCGAGGGGCGCGGCGGCAACGGCCGGAAGGTACGCCGCAGTTCACCGTCCCGGGAGGGTGCGGCCATGGTGCGGGGGACGCGGGGGGCTGCGGCGAGGTCGGTGTCCTGGTGAGGGGCACTGGGCCGGGCGGGGGCCGGCTCCGGGTCGGCCACGGCCGAGGTGGGCTCCCGCCGCGCGGAGGTGCCGCCTGTTGCCGGGGACGGGGCGTGCGTGGTGCGGCCGGGAACGGCGGGGCCATGGGTCGCGCGGTCGCGGGTCACGCCCTCGCGAGGGGGCGGCGGCTCGTGGAACTCCCCCGCCGCCGCAGAACCGACACCCTCCCCCTCGGTGTCCGTGCCCATGAGGGAGGTCTCGTCGGCTTCCGGCTCCTCGGAGGGCAACTTGAAGGCGTCGGCGAGCAGTTCGCGTACGTCACCCATCCGGCTTCCCGAAGCCCGGTCTCGGCCCGCCGCCGGCGGCCGCGAAGTCCGGCCTGCCTTGTCCGTGGCCTCGGCCTCGGCCTCGGCCTCGGCACGAGTGCCCTCCGCCTCGCCCCGGGCCCGCCCGGTGGCATCGCGTGCGGCCCGCAAGGCCTCGCGGGCTATGTCGCCGGGGCGAGCGCCCGGCTTGCTTCCCCCACCGGCCCAAGCACCGGAACCGGGCCCCGGCCCGTCACCGAGCCGGGAGTCCCCGGGGTCGGCAGAAGCACGCTCCACCGCCCGCCCGCCCGGAGCACTCCGCGTCAGCGGCTCGGCCTCACCGCGCCCTCCCACGGGCTCGACCCCGCCCCGCTCTCCCGCCGACTCCGCCGACTCCTTCAGACCCCCCGCCCTGGACTCCGCGGCCCTCCGCAACGCCTCCCGCGCCACGTCAGCGGGCCGGGCGGAGGCCTGCGGGGCCGTCCGAGCGTCGGGTGTCCTTTTCTCCCCCGCCGCGTCGGCCCCCGGCGCAGAGCCCGAACCCCGTTGATCGACGGCGTCGGCCCCGGCCCCGTACCTGTCCCGTTCCCGCGCCGCCCGCAGCGCCCGGCGGGCCACGTCGGCGGGCCGGGACCCGGCACCGGAATCCGGCCGGTCCATGTTCCCCAGCTCCTCCGCGTCCCCCGGCTCCTCCGCGTCCCCTGCCGAACGCCGCGCACCCGACGCCGCGGCCGCGGCGTCCTCCCCGGCCCGTACGTCCTCCCCGGGGTGCTCCTCCGCGTGTCCCGGCGTCCCCGCTCCCCCGCTCACGTCGGCCTCCGCAACGACACCAGGTCGGTCAGCTCCCGGTCCCCCAGCTCGGTGAGAGCCGCCTCGCCCGAGCCGAGAACGGCGTCGGAGAGGGCACGCTTGGCTTCCAGCATGTCGGCGATGCGGTCCTCGACGGTGCCCTCGGTGATGAGGCGGTGCACCTGCACGGGCTGGGTCTGGCCGATGCGGTAGGCGCGATCGGTGGCCTGTTCCTCGACGGCCGGATTCCACCAGCGGTCGAAGTGGACGACGTGGCCTGCGCGGGTGAGGTTCAGGCCGGTGCCGGCCGCCTTGAGGGACAGGACCAGGACCGGCGTCTCCCCGCTCTGGAAACGGTCCACCATGTGTTCGCGTTCCTTGACCGGCGTGCCGCCGTGCAGCAGCTCGACCGGGACGGCGCGGGCGGCGAGGTGCGCGGTGATCAGGCGGGCCATGCCGACGTACTGGGTGAAGACCAGCGCGGAGCCGTCCTCGGAGAGCAGCGTGTCCAGCAGCTCGTCCAGCAGGGCCAGTTTGCCGGAGCGGGCGGCGAACCGGTCTCCGATCGCGGCACCCGCCTCCTCCTTCAGATACAGCGCCGGGTGGTCGCAGATCTGCTTGAGGGCGCCGAGGAGTTTCAGGACCAGGCCCCGGCGGGCGATGCCCTCCGCCGTCTCGATGGCGAGCAGCGACTCGCGGACCACCGCCTCGTACAGGGCGGCCTGTTCGCGGGTGAGGGGGACGGCGTGGTCGGTCTCGGTCTTGGGCGGGAGTTCGGGAACGATGCCCGGGTCGGACTTCTTACGACGCAGGAGGAAGGGGCGGACCAGGCGGGCGAGGCGGGTCACGGCCTCCTGGTCCTCGCCGTTCTCCACGGCGCGGGCGTGGCGGGCGCGGAAGGACTTCAGCGGGCCGAGGAGCCCGGGGGTCGTCCAGTCGAGGAGGGCCCAGAGCTCGGAGAGGTTGTTCTCGACCGGGGTGCCGGTGAGGGCCACGCGCGCGGGCGTCGGGATCGTACGCAGGGCCTTCGCCGTCGCCGAGTAGGGGTTCTTGACGTGCTGGGCCTCGTCGGCGACGACCATGCCCCACTCCTGCTGGGCGAGGCGTGGGGCCGTCGAGCGCATGGTTCCGTAGGTGGTGAGGACGAAGCCGCCGGTTGCGGGGCTCTGGGGGCGCGCCTGCACCTCCTCGGAGCCCGGTAGGTCGTCCAGGGTGCGGTCGGGGCCGTGGAAGCGGCGTACGGGCACGCCGGGGGCGAAGCGGGCGATCTCGCGCTGCCAGTTGCCCAGCAGGGAGGCGGGGCAGACGACCAGCGTGGGTTCGGGGCGGGCCCGGCGCAGGTGGAGGGCGATGACCGTGATCGTCTTGCCGAGGCCCATGTCGTCGGCGAGGCAGCCGCCGAGGCCGAGGGAGGTCATGAGGTCCAGCCAGGCCAGGCCCCGGAGCTGGTAGTCGCGGAGGGTGGCCGAGAGGCCGGGTGGCGGTTCCGCTGCACCGATCCCCGCCGTCAGACGGTCCCGTAGAGCCGCGAGCGCGCCGACCGGCACCGCCTCCACCGTCTCACCGTCGATCTCGGCGGTGCCGGAGAGGGCCGCGGACAGCGCGTCCACCGGGTCGAGGAGGCCCAGTTCGCGTTTGCGGGCCTTGCGGACGAGGGCCGGGTCGACGAGGACCCACTGGTCACGGAGGCGCACGATCGGGCGGTGGGCCTCGGCGAGGGTGTCCATCTCCGCCTCGGTGAGCGGGTCGCCGCCGAGCGCCAACTGCCAGCGGAACCGCAGCAGTTCCTCGCCCTCGAAGAAACCGGTGCCGTCCGTGGCGGAGCCGGGCGCCGGGCGCACCTCGGCGCGGGCGCTCAGGTCGTGGGCCAGGTCCCGGGGCCAGTGCACGGCTACGCCGGCCGCGCCGAGCCGGGTCGCGGCGACGCCGAGCAGGTCGGACAGCTCGTCCTCTGAGAGGGCGAGGACATCGGGGACGTCCTGCTCGGAGAGCCGGTCCAGAGGCGGCCAGACGCGGGCCGCGCGCCGTACGGCGAGGGCGGCGTCCACGCGCGCGCGGGGCCCGAACGCCGCGTCCGCGTCACCCGCCCACAGCGCTGCGGCGTCGACGACGAGGGTGGGGTCGGCGAGGCTGTGCACCTGGACCACGGCCGCGCCCGCCCGCGAAGCGCCTTCGAGGTCGTCGAAGAGGTCGTGCGCCGCCAGGTCGAGGCGCAGGGAGATGCGTACGCCCGCGTCCATGCCGGCGGCGACCTCGGCCGCCCAGTCGCGGGCGTGCGGCAGCCGCTGCCCGGCGTGCGCGGCGAACGGTTTCCCGGAGACGTACGGCGCCGCCGGGCCGCGCGGCAGCGTGTCGGCGACCGCGTCCAGGAAGGACCGCATCAGCGGCTCCGGCTCGGGCAGCCGCAGCGGTCCCCTGCCGGGCAGCGGGACCGCGTGGCCCTCGTACGGCAGTGCCGCGGCGACGGCCCTGAGGTGCGCGATGTCGTCCGGGTCGAGCGGTCCCGCGCGCCACGCGTCGAACCCCTCGGCGGTCAGTCCCGGCAGCAGCCGCCCCCGGGCGATCAGTCGCAGCGCGTGCAGTGCGGCCGCGCCCCAGCAGGCCGTGGCGGGGTGGGCGGCCGGGTCGCGCCGGGCGCGGGTGAGCAGGGGGAGAGCTTCGCCGACCGGCAGGCACAGGGCGGGGACGGTGCCTCTGCGGGCTCCGGAGCCGTGCTGTCGTACGATCGTGAGGTCCTCGGTGTCTCCCGGCGGCGGCTCCTCGCCCGCCGGGTCCCAGAACGCGAACCGGCTGTGGCGAGGCAGTGGAGCCGGGAGGAAGACGGCGGCCAGCCGGACGGGGACGGCCGTGCGGGCGGGGACAGCCGTGTCGGCCTCGGGAACAGCCATGTCCCGCATACGTCCGGTCACCTCCCGCCCTCAGTCGGATGAGCCGTCTCCGGTCCGGCTCCGATCAGCTGTCTCCGACTCTACGGGCGGGGTCTGACAATCGGCCCCGGCGACCGTGCGTGGGCCCGCCCGGACCGGGGTTCTTCCTGGTCAGGGCACGGTTCGGGACACCACGTACACCATCGGATGGTCCGGGTTGGACCGGTTCACCACGATGTCGTGGGTGGGCTGGGGATTCTTCCGGTCCTTGACGAGCCCGTACCACGGGCCGGGGCCGGTGAAGTTCCAGCCGACGATCCGCCGGTCGCGGGTGCTGATGGCGTCCTCGTCCTCGTTCAGGTCGCCGGTGCTGACGCCGATCTGGTTGAGGAAGCTCTCCAGCCCCTCGTTGCTCGTATAGAACTGCACGTAGAGACGGCTGGTCTTCCAGTTGTTCGTCTCGTAGTACGCGACGTGCTTGGAGTACGGCGGGATCGGCACCTGGTAGAGGCGCTGCTGGACCCGGGAGGGCCAGTGGGCGGTGAGGCCGGTCGCCGAGTACTTCTCCTCCTTGTCCTTGCCGCTGTCGCGGCTCTGGTTGGCGGAGATCACCAGATAGCCGGCGGGGACGCCGATGAGCAGCACGATGATCGACAGGGTGATCGCCCGGCGGCGGTTCCTGTGACGGCGGTCCTCTGCGGGTCGCTCCGGCCCCTCCGGGGAGGAGCCCGGGCGCGGCACCGAGGCGGTCACGCGGAGTCCTGGGTGGTGCGGCGGGCCTCCACATACCGCGCGTAACGCTCGTAGCGCTCCACCCTGCGCCGGTTGGCGCGGCGGAAGCGGCGGGCGACGAGTCTGGCGAGGTCGGCGGCGCCCACCATGCCGGCCTCGGGTCCGAGCTGGGCGCGCGCGATCCGGGCCTCGGGGCGGTAGCCGCGACCGGTGAGGTGGCGGCGGAAGGCCTCCCGGGCGGGGCCGATCAACAGGTCGTCGGCGGCCGAGACACCGCCGCCGATGACGAAGCAGGAAGGGTCGAGGGCGGCGGCCAGGTTGGCGATGCCCACGCCGAGCCACTGACCGATGTCCTGGAGCAGCTCGATACACATCGCGTCGCCGTCGCGGGCCAGCTCGGTGATCATCGGGCCCGTGATGTCCGCGATGTTGCCCTTGACGTGCTCGATGATCCCGTACGCCACCGGGGAGTCTGCCGCCGCGAGTTCACGGGCCTCCCTGACCAGGGCGTTTCCCGAGCTGTACTGCTCCCAGCAGCCGCGGTTGCCGCACGGGCAACGATGGCCGCCGGGCACGACCTGCATATGGCCGAACTCGCCCGCGACGCCGAACTTTCCGCGCTTGACCTGGCCGTCCTCCAGGATCGCGCCGCCGATGCCGGTGCCCAGCGTGATCATGACCAGGTGATCCTCGTCGCGGCCGGCGCCGAAGCGCCACTCGGCCCAGGCGGCGGCGTTGGCGTCGTTGTCGACGAGGACCGGCACGGCGAGTCGGCCGGCGAGGCGGTCGCGCAGCGGTTCGTTGCGCCAGGACAGGTGGGGGGCGAACAGGACGCGGTTGCGCTCCGCGTCCACCCAGCCGGCGGCGCCGATGCCGACGGCGTGCACGTCGTGCCGGTCGGAGAGGTCCAGGACCAGTTCCGTGATGGTGTCCTCGACGACCTGGGGGCTCTTCGACTTGTCCGGGGTCTCCGTGCGGAGCTTCTCCAGGATGTTGCCGTCGGCGTCCACGACGCCCGCCATCACCTTCGTGCCGCCGATGTCGATACCGACGGTGGGGACGCGGGGGGCCGTCAGGTGGGAGCGGCGCTCGCGCGTTCCCACGGTCCGCAGGACGGTGGCCCGCGCGGAGCCGCGGTGGGTGAAGTCGCGGTAAGTGCTCATCGGACCGATTCTGCCTTAACGCTCCGCTGGGTGCGGCGTGGGGGCGGGGGGTGCCATGGGTTGTTTTTCGGGTGCGGGTGAGTGGGGGCCGGTCGCGCAGTTCCCCGCGCCCCTTTGCGGCGGCTGCGCCGCCTTCCCAGGGGCGCTGCGGGCCGACATTCCTTACGCCCTCACCAGCAATTGGAAGTCGAAGGAATAGCGGGATGCCCGGTAGATATGGGTGCCGTATTCCACCGCTCGACCCGTGTCGTCGAAGGTTGTGCGCTGCATGGTGAGGAGGGGTGCGTTCTCCGGCTCGCCGAGGCGGTCGGCCTCCTCCCGGGTGGCCGTTCTCGCGCCGATGGTCTGGCGGGCGCTGTGGAGGGTGATGCCCGCGGCGCGCATGAGGCGGTAGAGGCCGGTGGCTTCGAGTTGGGGGGAATCGAGGTCGAGGAGGTCGGAGGGGAGGTAGTTGCAGAGGTAGGCCATGGGTTCGCCATGGGCCAGACGGAGTCGCTCGATACGGTGGACTTCGCCGCCCTCCGCGACGGACAGGGCGGCGGCTACCTCGGCGGAGGCGGTGACGGTGGTGTTGAGGAGGACGCGGGTGGCCGGGCGCTGGCCGGCGGCCTCCAGGTCGTCGTAGAGGCTGCTGAGTTCCAGGGGGCGTTTGACCTGGCTGTGCACGACCTGGGTGCCCACTCCGCGGCGGCGTACGAGCAGTCCCTTGTCGACCAGGGACTGGATGGCCTGGCGGACGGTCGGGCGGGAAAGGCCGAGGCGTGCGGCCAGCTCGATCTCGTTGCCCAGCAGACTGCCCGGGGTCAGCTCGCCGTGCTCGATCGCGGCCTCCAGCTGCTGGGACAGCTGGAAGTAGAGCGGGACCGGACTGCTGCGGTCGACGCTGAGCTGGAGCGACACGGTCGGAGCCACTTCTGGTTTCGGCACGGGCCCGAGCGTAGCCCCGGTGCTTGGTGACGGGAAGTTGCGTAGTTCGGTTGTCCGGACAAAGCATTGACACAGCGGCAGGTGCGACCCCACTTTGTTTCCCATGCGCATCGGACTCATCGGCGCGGGTCGCATCGGGACATTCCACGCGACCACGCTCAGCCGCCACCGTGATGTCGGCTCTCTGATCATCACGGACGTAGACCCGGCTCGGGCCCATGACCTCGCGGATCGTCTCGGCGAGACGGTGGCGCCGGGCGTGGACGAGATCTTCACCTGGGGGGTCGACGCCGTGGTCATAACTGCCGCTACCTCGGCCCACGGCGAACTGATCGGTCGGGCAGCACGCTCGGGTCTCCCGGTGTTCTGCGAGAAACCCATCGCCGTGGACCTGCCGAACACCTTAAGCGCGCTGACCGAGGTCGACGCGGCCGGGACGGTGCTGCAGATGGGATTCCAGCGGCGCTTCGACTCCGGCTATGTCACCGCGCGGGAGGCGGTACGCGCGGGCCGGCTCGGGCGGCTGCACACCGTGCGGGCGCTCACGGCCGATCAGACGCCGCCGCCCGCCGAGTACCTGGCGGTGTCCGGCGGGATCTACCGGGACTGTCTGATCCACGACTTCGACATCGTGCGGTGGGTGACGGGGCGCGAGGTCGCCACGGTGTACGCCACCGGGTCGGACGCCGGGCATCCGATGTTCCGGGAGGCGCACGACCTCGACACGGCGGCCGCGGTGCTCATGCTGGAGGACGGCACGCTCGTCACGGCCACGGCGGCGCGGGTGAACGGGGCCGGGTACGACGTGCGGCTGGAGCTGGCCGGGGAGCTGGACACCGTGGTCGTCGGGCTGGACGACCGTACGCCGGTCGCGTCCACGGAGCCGAAGGGGCCGCCCCCCGCCGACAAGCCGTGGACCGGCTTCCTGGAGCGCTTCGCCACCGCGTACGAGGCCGAGATCGCCGCGTTCGTCGAGGTGGTGCGCGGGGAGCGGGCCAATCCGTGCGACGGGCGTGAGGCGCTTCAGGCGCTCCGGGTGGCCGAGGCGTGCGAGCTGTCCCGGCTGGAGCACCGGCCCGTCAACCTCGGGGAGATCGCGGGCGGCCGGGAGTAGCAGCACTCGGCCCCCGAACCGGCCCCCGAACCGGTCCGCGGGGATGTCCGCCGCGGGCCGGACGGGTCGCGTGGTGTCGCGGCACGGGGGCGGGTGCGGGTGCCGGGTGCGCGTGCGTCGTGGCTTGTCTCGCGGTTCCCCGCGCCCCTGAGGAGCAGGGGCGCGGGCCGCGGACCCAGATCGAGGCCCGCCGCGCGCCACGCGAGCCCCTGGGCCGCGCCGAGGCGCCCCTCAGCCCATCCGGTGTCACCAGCGCAGGGGCAGGCTGCGCACCCCCCGTATCAGCATTCCCGGCAGCCAGTCGCCCGGTGGGCCGTCGAGGGCCAGGTCGGGGCAGCGTTCCAGGAGGGCGCGGAGCGCCACGCGGGCCTCCAGGCGGGCAAGGGGTGCGCCGAGGCAGTAGTGGATGCCGTGACCGAAGGCGAGGTGGCCGCGGGTGTCGCGGTGGAGGTCGAAGCGGTCGGGGGCGGGGTAGCGGGTGCCGTCGCGGTCGGCGGCGGCCAGTCCGATCAGTACCGAGTCGCCCGCCGCGATGGCCGTACCGCCTATGTCCAGCGGCTCGGCGGCGTAGCGGAACGTCGCGTTCTCCACCGGGCCCTCGTGGCGCAGGGTCTCCTCCACGACCGCGTCGAGAAGGCTCGTGTCGGCCCGCACCTCGGCGAGTTGCCCGGGGTGGGTGAGGAGCGCGTGGACGGCGCCGGTGATGAGGTTGGCCGTGGTCTCGTGGCCGGCGATGAGGAGGATGAAGGCCATGCCGCGCAGCTCGGTGGGTGCCAGGCGGTCGCCGTCCTCGTTCGTCGTCCGGATCAGGGCGCTCAGCAGGTCGTCGGCGGGCGGCGAGCAGCGCTTGTCCTCGATCAACTCGCCCAGGTAGGCGGCGAGCTGGACGAAGGCCTCGTACTCGCTCTCCCCGCTGGTCGGTGCCACCGCCTCCGTGGACAGCTTGCGGAAGGCCGCCCGGTCGAACTCGGGCACGCCCAGCAGCTCGCAGATGACGGTGAGCGGCAGCGGGTACGCGAACGACTCCACCAGGTCGGCGCGGCCCAGCGGCAGCATCGTGTCCAGCAGCGAGTCGGTGATCTCCTGGACCCGGGGCCGCAGCCGCTCCACCCGGCGTCCGGTGAACTCCCGCGCTATCAGTCCGCGCAGCCGGGTGTGCTGGGGCGGGTCGGCGACCAGCAGGTACTTGCCGATCAGCTCCTCGTCGAGGAACGTCATCCCGATCTTCGAGCCGTCCTTCGACAGCCGGGGATCGGCGAGCGCCGCCCGCGCCTCCTCGTACCCCACGACGAGCCAGGCCTCGTGATGTGCGTCGGGCTTCGGCAGCCGGACCCGGTGCACGGGGCCGCGCTCCCGCAGCTCGGCATAGACGGGATGCGGGTCCTCGGTGAACCCCGGCCCGTACTCCCCCAGATCGATCACCCGCACGTCTCCCATGAGTTTTCCCCCTCACCCGCACAACGCCCGGGTCCACCCACGAGTGCCCGCTCCCGCACCCCGGGTTCCGCCGGTGCCCTCGTCGTCTCTCAGCGCCCGTCGTCGTCCAACAGCCCCGCGTCGTACGTCAACAGGGCGATCTGTACCCGGTTGTTGAGGTCGAGTTTGGCGAGGATGCGGGAGACGTGGGCCTTGACGGTGGCGACGCTCATGAAGAGTTCGCCGGCGATCTCGGCGTTGGAGGCGCCGCGGCCGACAGCGACGGCGACCTCGCGTTCGCGGTCGTTGAGGGCGGCGACGCGGGAACGGGCGGTGGTGCGGCGGGTGTCGGGGGCGCTGCCTGCGGCGTGTGCCATGAGCCGGCGGGTGACGGCGGGCGAGAGCACGGGGTCACCCGCCGCGACCCGCCGTACCGCCTCGACGATGTCGGCGGGCGGGGTGTCCTTGAGGACGAACCCGGCTGCGCCCGCGCGCAGGGCGCGCAGGACCTGGTCGTCGGCGTGGAAGGTGGTGAGGACGACGACCTGGGGCGCGTCCGCGCGGGCGCGGAGCAGCTCGGTGGCCGAGAGACCGTCGACGGTCGGCATCCGGATGTCCATGAGGACGACGTCCGGGCGCGTTCGGTCGACGAGGTCGTTCACCTCGTCGCCGTCGGCGGCCTCGCCCACGATCTCGATGTCGTCGGCGCCGCCCAGCATGAAGGAGAGTCCGGCGCGCACGAGGGGGTCGTCGTCGACGAGGAGCAGCCGGATCGCGGTCATCGGCCCACCGTTCGGATGTCGGAGGTCGGTCATGAAGCAGGTCGGAGGTCGGTCATGGGGCACTTCGGGTGTCGGTCATGGGGCACTACCGTAATGACGCCGGGCCCGGACCGCCGCGTTGTCATCGGCCGACCCGTTAGTGTCGGCCGGTACGGCATTCAACTGACGGAGGTTTTGGGTGCGTTACCGACTCCTGGGCCGGACCGGGCTCCGCGTCTCCGAGCTGTTCCTCGGCGCCATGACGTTCGGGGAACAGGGCGGGGTGGGGGCGCCCCGGGAGGAGTGCGCGCGAATCCTCGACGTGTACGCGGAGGCCGGCGGCAATGTGATCGACACGGCGGTCAACTACCGGGGCGGGGAGAGCGAGCGGATCGTCGGCGAACTGCTCAAGGGGCGGCGCGACCGGTTCGTGCTGTCCACCAAGTACACCGTCTCCCGCGACGGCAGCGACCCCAACGCCGCGGGGAACCACCGCAAGAACCTCGCACTGTCCCTGGAGACCAGCCTGCGACGCCTGGGCACCGACTACGTCGACATCTACTGGGTGCACATCTGGGACCGGAACACCCCGGTCGAGGAGACGATGCGCGCCCTCGACGACGCCGTACGGTCCGGGAAGGTGCTGTACGTCGGCATCTCGGACGCCCCGGCCTGGGTCGTCTCGCGCGCCAACACCCTGGCCGAATGGCGCGGTTGGTCGGCGCTGTCCGCGCTCCAGGTGCCGTACAGCCTGCTCAACCGGGACATCGAGCGCGAGCTGTTGCCCATGGCGGAGGCGTTCGGCATGTCGGTGGCGGCCTGGAGCCCCCTGCAGAACGGCGTCCTGTCCGGCAAGTACACCCGCCCGGGCGGGGTGGCGCCGAGCACCGCGACCCGGCTGTCCGCCGAGGCGATCGGGGAGCGTGAGCGCACGGTCGCGGAGGCCGTGCAGACCGCCGCGGACGAACTCGGCGCCACCCCCGCCCAGATCGCCATCGCCTGGACCATGGCCCACTCCCCCGCCGTGCACCCCATCCTCGGCGCCCGCCGTGTCGAGCAGCTCATGGACAACCTGGGCGCCGCCCGGCTCGTCCTCCCCGAGGAGGTGCTGGCCCGGCTGGAGGAGACCACCGCTTTCCGCCTCGGTTTTCCTGGCGACTTCATCGACGAGGCGTCGGCGTGGGTGTACGGGTCGGCGGGGCAGCGCGTGGTGCCGCGCACGGTGTGACCGGCCCCTGTACGGGCCCAGCGGCCGGCCGGTCCGCCGAGTGCGGCTCGGTGGGCGCCGGCCGGTCGCCCCTCAGTTACGCAGGCGTACCCCGTACCGGGTGCGCAGGCGGCGTACCTCCCACCACGCGACGGCGGTCACCGAGGCCGGGCCGCCGACGAGGGCGGCGAGCTGCACCAGGGGCGGGCCCGGCGGCAGCCCGCCGACGGCCAGGTTGATGGCGGAGAACTCCCACACCAGGCCGCCGGTGAGCAGCGCCGGGAGCGCCGGGTGCACGTCGGCGGTGTTGAAGGCGCGGCGCACGGCGGGCCCGGAGGCGAAGGCGATGAAGAGCAGCATCCAGAGCAGAGGCACGAGGAGGGCGAACGGCACCCAGACGTTCAGGTTCTTCTCCAGGTACGTGCGTGTGTAGTAGATCGCCCCGCCGAGGAGCGGCACGGCCGTGAAGGCGCCGACGTACCACAGGACCGATTTCCCGGCGGTGCGCAGAGGGGCGCGCATGGCCCGTCGCGCGTCCGGCGACGACCAGTGGAAGAGGGCCGCGACGACAACGGGCGCGCTGAGGAGCAGCAGCCAGGGGGTGATGAACAGCCGTATCGTGAACTGCTGTTGCGCCTGGTCCACGTCCTCGGGCTTGCCGTAGACCGCCAGGATCAGCAGGGACATCACGGTGGCCGTCCAGGCCCGCCTGCGCTGCAGCCGCGTCACGTCGTCGTCGACGAGGCGGTGGCGGGCGCGCGAGGGGAAGATCCGCCGGGCCGGGCGGCGGGCCGAACGTGCCAGCGGGTAGCCCACGAGCAGACCGAACACCATCGGCCAGGCGCACATCACGGCCATCGCCCAGAGACAGCCGTGCAGCCGCAGCCCGCGCAGGAACTCCCTGAGCGGCGGCCATTCGTCCTCCCGCATCCGCCGCACGAGAGTGGGCGGTGGGCCATAGGGGTGGGGCCCGTACGGGTAAGGGGAGTGGGGGCCGTACGGCGGCGGGCCCGGCTGGGGCGGGACGTACGGTCCCGGGGGCGACGGGGGAGGCGGCGGGTGCGGTCCTCCGTTCGGCTGCCAGGGCGGCTGATACGGGTTGTGTCCCCCGAAACTCACTCTGCTGTCCCTCCCCGAGACCCACTGGGTGTTCTGTGCCGAACGACTCGCTCGCCCCGCACGCCGCGCACGAGCCGTATGGCCGCGTACGAGTCGTACGCCGCGTACGCCGCGTACGAGTCAACTGGCAATCATGGAGGACGAGATGGCGTCGCGCACGCCTGTACCGGTGTTCGACCCGGATGCGTGGCCGGTGCCCGGCCCCGAGGCGAAGCCCGTGGTCAGGTCCAGGGCAGCCAGGCCCGCACTGCGAACCCACCGTCCTGCTCGGGGCCGTGGTCCAGACGGCCTCCGGCCAGCGTGGCGCGTTCGGTGAGGCCGATGAGGCCCTGGCCGGAACCGGGGACGGGCGGGACCTCCCCCGGGGGTGCCGGGTTGCGTACGGCGACGGTGAGTCCGTCGCCCGGGGCGCCCGCGACGGTCACGGTGACCTCGGCGCCGGGAGCGTGCTTGCGGGCGTTGGTCAGGCACTCCTGGGCGATGCGGTAGGCGGTGCGGCCGACGGAGGCGGGGACGGCGGCACGGTCGGTGACGTGCTGGTCGAGGGCGACCTTCATGCCGGCCTCGCGGCACTCGGAGACGAGGCTGTCGAGCGCGGCGAGGGTCGGCTGAGGGCGCCCCGCGTCGTCGGGCTCTCCCCGCGCGCAGCACGCCGATGATCTCCCGCAGGTCCTGGAGTGCCTCGTGGGCGCTCTCCCGGATGACGCCCGCCGCGCGGACGATCTCGGCGCGGGGCGCGTCGGGCCGGAACTCCAGCGCGCCCGCGTGCACGCTCAGCAGGGTCAGGCGGTGCGCCAGGACGTCGTGCATCTCGCGCGCGATGGCCTCGCGGGCGAGCCGTTGCGCCTGCTCGGCCCGGAGCGCCGCCTCCGTCTCGGCGCGCCGGGCGCGGTCCCGGAAGCTCAGCATGAGCTGCCGCTTGGAGCGCACGAACATGCCCCAGCCGACGATGGCGGCGGTGAGGAGCACGGAGAGGAAGACCGCCCAGGGGTAGGCGAAGTCCGGCTCGGGGCGCAGCCAGAGGAGCAGCGGCGCCAGGACGAGGCTCGCGCCGCCGATCCAGGCCACGTACCGGAAGGGCCGGTGCACGGTGAGGGTGAAGAGGGCGACCAGGCCGGCGCCGCCCGCGGTGTTGGAGACGAAGCAGACCGGGACCATCGCCACGGCGAGGCCGACGGGCCGGCGCCGGCGCAGCCAGACGGCGGCGCAGGCGAGCGCGCCCAGCACCTGGTCGAGGACGGCGAAGGACTGCGGCAGGTCGGGCTCGTTCCTGACCGTGTCCACGCCCAGGAGACCGATGAACACGGCCAGCAGGAAGCAGGTGAAGTCGACGACCCAGTCGCGCGCGGTCCGCCTGGGCCGCCGACCGGGGTGGCCGGGGTCGTGGGCGGCGTCATGAGCGGGGTCGGGATCGGGATCGGGATCGGGATCGGGGTCGAGCAGGGCCGACGGCAACAGCCAGCTCCGCCCCGGGAAGGTCGGGGGCTCCGGCACCGGCTTGTCACCACTCACGGTCGACAAATCTATGCAGAGACCGCCTCCGCCACCTACCCTCCGCCGGTGATCGCGACCAAAGTCGTGACCCCGTCGACTTTCGGCGGCCCGCCGCCCCACGGACCGGTACTCCCGTCGGACAGGCCTCGCCTCGCGGCCGATGAATGTGGGGGACCGTGGGGCGAGGATTCTGGACATGAAGCAGTTGTTGGAGTTTCTCGGGTTCGTCGCCCTGCTGCAGGGCACGGGCGGTCTCGTGTACGAACTCACCGGCAAGCTGGGGTGGGGGGTGACGCAGCGGTGGAGCGCCCTGGACGGCTACGAGATCTATGCCGGCATCGCGCTGATCGTCCTGGCGCTCGCCCTGTTCGCGGCGGCGGAGAGCCGTAAGTCCGGGTGATGTCGGAGAGCCGTAGGTCCGGGTGATGCCGCAGAGCCATGAGTACGGGTGAGGCGGTGCGTGCCTGCGACGGCAGGTCGCCCGGCGCTGGTCAGGCGTTCTCCGGAAGTTCGTACGTGCCGTACTCGGGGCGGCCCACGCGCTCGTACGTCTGGATCGAGACGCCGGTGCTCGTGACGCTGCCCCCGGCATGGCGGAACGCCGTCGGGAGAGCGCCCTCGGCGAAGAGACGGCGGCCCGCGCCGAGGACGACCGGGAACGTCAGCAGGTGCAGAGTGTCGACCAGGTCGAGAGCGAACAGCGACTGGGCGAGGTCTCCGCTGCCGTGGACCTGCACCTCACCGTCGGTGCGTTCCTTGAGTGCGGTGATCTCCTTGGCGAGGTCGCCCGAGACCACGGTCGTGCCGTTCCATTCCGGGTTCGTGACGGTGTTCGAAACGACGTACTTGGGAAGGGAGTTCAGCTTCCCCGCGACCGGGTCCGCCGGGTCGGTGACCTTCGGCCAGTGGGCGGCGAAGATCTCGTACGTCCTGCGGCCCAGCAGGAAGGCGCCGACGCGGCCGAAGACTCCGTCGATGAACCGTCCGAAGTCCTCGTCCCCGTACGGGACGCTCCAGCCGCCGTGTTCGAAGCCGTCGCGGCGGTCCTCGTTGGGGCCGCCGGGGGCCTGGTGGACGCCGTCGAGGGTGACGAAGGAGGTGAGGGAGAGCTTGCCCATGGCGGGTGCCTGCTTTCGGTGTGCGGGGAGGGAGCCGTTGCCCGGTGGACCGGTCGTCCGGGGGACTCTCGGTCCGGCGGGCCCGTTGCCCTGTGAGGTCTCTTGTCATCAGGGCAGACCCCGGTGGGGCCCGCAACTCATCGGTGGGGCGCGGTTCCGGGCCGCGGGCCGCTCCCGGCGGGACCTCGACGTCCGTTCGCCGCCAGCGGTCGGGCGGGGTGGGGAGTGGGATGGGGGCATGACTGATGAGCAGGCAAATCTGAACGACGGCGGCCCCTCGAACGACGGCGACCGTGCGAACGGCGACCGGCCTCTCGACGGCAAGGTCGCGCTCGTGACCGGCGGCAGCCGCGGCATCGGTGCCGCTACGGCGGTGCGACTGGCCCGGGAGGGCGCGGACGTGGCCGTCACTTATGTACGTGGCAAGGAGGGCGCCGAGGAGGTCGTACGGGCCGTGGAGGCGCTCGGACGGCGGGGGGTGGCCCTGCGCGCGGACTCCGGGGACCCCGGGGAGGCGGCGGGCGCGGTGCGGCTGGCGGCCGAGGCGCTGGGCGGGCGGCTGGACGTGCTCGTGAACAATGTGGGTGTCGGGGTGCTGGGGCCGCTGGAGAGCCTGCCGCTCGCCGAGGTGGACCGGGTGCTCGCCGTGAACGTGCGGGGCGTCTTCCTGGCGTCCCAGGCCGCAGCGGGCCGGATGGGGCGCGGCGGTCGGATCATCACCGTCGGGACGTGTATGACGCAGCGGGTGCCCGGTCCCGGCGGGACGCTCTACGCGATGAGCAAGTCGGCGCTGGTCGGGTTGACGAAGGCGCTTGCCAGGGAGCTGGGTGGGCGGGGGATCACCGCGAATGTCGTGCATCCGGGGCCGACGGACACGGACATGAATCCGGCGAGTGGGCCGTATGCGGCGGGGCAGGCGGAAATGACCGCGTTGGGAAGGTTCGGGACGGCTGCGGAGGTGGCGTCGATGGTGGCCTACCTGGCGGGGGCGGACTACGTGACCGGGGCGGAGTTCTCGGTGGACGGGGGGCATGCGGCGTAAGGGGGCGCCGGCGTATGTGGCTACGCGCGTACGCACATGCATGCCTACATGCCTACATGCCGGAGCTTCGTGGCATCTCGCGCGGATCCCCGCGCCCCCTGAAGGACACGGGGCCGTGCCCCTCGGATCGCCTGCGGAGCCGCTAGCCGCCCAGTTCCTGGTGGCGGGCCGACAGGCGGGTCCCGCCCTCTTCCGTCAGGGTGCCGAAGAGGCGTAGGCGGGAGATGCCGCCGTCGGGGTAGATGTCGACGCGGGCGTGGGTGGCCACGGCCGGGCTGTCGAGGACGAAGCGGTGGGTGGTGTCGGGCTGGAGGCGGGTGCGGGGGAGGATCTCGGTCCAGTCGCCGTCGTCGCCGTTCTTCACCGAGACCGTGGCCCAGCCCGCCGCGTTGCCCTTGAGGTACGCGGTGTCGATCTCCAGGGCGCGGATCTCGGACTGGGCGGCGAGACGGTAGCGGATCCAGTCGTTGCCCTGGTCACGTCGGCGGCGGGTCTCCCAGCACTCGTGCATCACCCGGGCACGGCCGGGCTGGATGGTGTTGGTGGCGGGTGAGTAGAAGAGGTTGGAGGCGTCCTCTGCACGGCCGCCGTTCTCCAGGGCGACCACGTCGAAGGTGCCGAGGGCGGCCAGCCAGGCCGGGTCCGGTACGACCTCGCCGTACACGCGGAGGCGGGCTATGCCCCCGTCGGGGTGCTGGTTCAGGCGGAGGTGGGTGAAGCGCTGCTCGACGGAGACCTGGAAGCCGTTGGCCGCGTGGCCGCCGACCGGGGTGCGCGGGACGAGGGTCGTCCACTTCACGTCGTCGGCGAGCAGTTCCTCGGGCGACGGGGAACCGGCCACGCACGCGCCCTCGACGGAGACCGCCTGCGGGTAGTTGCCGCGGAAGTGGGCCGTGTCGACGACGATCCCGCGGACAACGCCGGGCGCGCCCAGGCGGATCAGGGCCCAGTCGTGGTCGTCGGCCGTCGGCCAGGGGTGGTCGGCCGAGGCGCCCCGGCGGCGCCGTGTCTCCCAGCCGTCCATGATCTTGCCCTTGTGCCCGAAGTGCTCGGGGTCGAACTCTGCGCGCTCGGACACCAGCAGATTCTCGCGCTGGGCGAAGAACTCGTCGTTGGCGGCGACCACACCGGCGCCGAGCCTGCGGTCGGCGAGGTCGGCGTACCGGGTGAAGGGGAAGTCGGCGGTGCGGTAGTCCGCGTACGGGTCACCGCCGCCGTACGGGCTCGCGTCGCCGGTGAAGCTCGCCAGCGGGGAGTGCTGCTGCGCCGTCACGATGATCAGGTCTGCCTTTCGGTTGTCGGCCGCTGCGGGTGCGGAGGGTGAATCAGGGGGTCCGGGTGAGAAGTTGCCCCTTCGGGGTGGTGAACTCGCCGTCCACGACGATGCGTTCGCCGCGCAGCCAGGTGGACCTGACCACGCCGTACAGGGTTTTGCCGGCGTACGCGGTGACGCGGTTGCGGTGGTGGAGTGCGGCCGGGTCGACGGTGAAGGTCTCGTCCGGGGCGAGGACGGCGAAGTCGGCGTCGCGGCCGGCCTCGATGGCGCCCTTGCGGTCGTCCAGGCCGACCAGTTCGGCCGTGCGCGACGACATCCAGCGGACCACGTCCTCCAGGCCGTGACCGCGCCTGCGGGCCTCCGTCCAGACCGCCGCGAGGCTCAGCTGCAGGCCGGAGATTCCGCCCCAGGCGGTGGCGAAGTCGTCGGTCTTCAGGTCGGCCGTCGACGGGGAGTGGTCGGTGACCACGCAGTCGATCGTGCCGTCCGCGAGGGCCTGCCAGAGGAGGTCCTGGTTGGCGGACTCCCGGATGGGCGGGCAGCACTTGAACTCGCTCGCCCCGTCCGGGACTTCCTCGGCGGTGAGGGTGAGGTAGTGCGGGCAGGTCTCGACGGTGATGCGTACGCCGTCCCGCTTGGCCTCGGCGATCAGCGGGAGCGCGTCGCTGGAGGAGAGGTGGAGGACGTGGACGCGTGCGTCGAGCCGCCGGGCCTGCGCGATGAGGGCCGCGATGGCGGTGTCCTCGGCGTCGCGCGGGCGGGAGGCGAGGAAGTCGGCGTATCTGGGGCCGCCCCGCTGCGGTGCCGCGTCGAGGTGACGCGGATCCTCGGCGTGGACGATGAGCAGTCCGCCGAAGCCGGCGATCTCGGCCAGGGACCGGGCGAGACCGTCGTGGTCGAGGTGCGGGAACTCGTCCACGCCCGACGGCGACAGGAACGCCTTGAAGCCGAAGACCCCGGCGTCGTGCAGCGGCCGCAGGTCCTTGACGTTGTCGGGCAGGGCGCCGCCCCAGAAGCCGACGTCGATGTGGGCCTTCTCGGCGGCGACCTGGCGCTTCGTACGGAGGTGGTCGACCGTGGTGGTGGGCGGAAGGGAGTTGAGGGGCATGTCGACGAGGGTGGTGATGCCGCCGGCCGCCGCGGCGCGCGTGGCGGTCCAGAAGCCCTCCCAGTGGGTGCGGCCGGGGTCGTTCACATGCACATGGGTGTCGACGAGGCCGGGCAGCAGGACGTGGTCGCCGAGGTCCTCCAGACGGGCGCCGGACGGCACGTCTGCGTCGTACGGGAGTACGGCCGTGACCCTGCCGTCCGCGACGGCGACCGCGGCGGGGCGCGATCCGTCGGGGGTGATGACGCGCGTCGAGCGCAACACCAGTTCAGTCTCGGACACCGGGACCCCTCTCGCCGTACCGCTGTTCACTTCCGCGTAACGGTATTTACTTCCACGTAACGGAATTCAACGTTCTGTTGAAGGAGTTTTCACTCCCACCCCCGCTCCGGTCAAGGGCGCACCCTTCCACTGTGCTCCCACCCCATCCACTCTGGAGGTTTTCGCAAGACGGAATTAGACTTCCACCGAGCAGAACGTAGTGACGCACGAGCGAGTAGTCAACGAACTGCCCGGTAGGCTGCGACCTCCCCTGCCATCCGAAAGGACCGCGCCCGTGCCGACGTCCAGCGCCAGCGCCCACACGACCGGCTCCACCAAGTCGTCCACCGGTGGTGTCCAGTCCCTCGAGCGCGCCTTCGATCTGCTGGAGCGGATGGCGGACGCCGGCGGCGAGGTGGGCCTCAGCGAGCTGTCCGCGAGCAGCGGGCTGCCGCTGCCGACCATCCACCGGCTGATGCGGACGCTGGTCGTCTGTGGCTACGTACGCCAGCAGTCCAACCGGCGGTACGCCCTCGGCCCGCGCCTGATCCGCCTCGGCGAGTCCGCGTCCCGGCTGCTCGGCACCTGGGCCCGCCCCTACCTCGCGCGTCTCGTGGAGGAGACCGGCGAGACGGCGAACATGGCGCTCCTCGACGGTGACGAGATCGTGTACGTCGCCCAGGTGCCGTCCAAGCACTCCATGCGGATGTTCACCGAGGTGGGCCGACGGGTGCTGCCCCACTCGACCGGCGTCGGCAAGGCCCTCCTCGCGGGCTTCCCGGCCGACGAGGTCCGCGCCCTGCTGGCCCGGACGGGCATGCCGGCCGCCACGGACAAGACGATCACCACCCCCGACGGCTTCCTCGCCGCCCTCCACGACGTACGCGCCCTCGGCTACGCGGTCGACGACAACGAACAGGAGATCGGCGTCCGTTGCCTCGCGGTCTCCGTCCCCAACTCCCCCACCGCCGCGGCCATTTCCATCTCCGGCCCGGCCGGACGGGTCACCGAGACGGCGACGGAACGCATCGTGCCGGTGCTGCAGCAGGTGGCGGTGGAACTGTCGGAGGCACTGGCGAGTTCGGGCGCGGGCGGCTGACCCACCCGACTGCCCACGAAACCGGTCGAAGAAATTTCGCCACGACGGCGAAAGATCGGAAAGACCGGAAGACGCGGTCGGAAAGGATCATAGGCACACCCTCACAAGAGGAAAACGCCAGTCCATTTCCCAATTACCGATCATGGCATGTTTCGGTCAATGAAAAGCCGGAAATACCCTGCCTCGCGATCAGCGGGTCAATTAGCGTTTCCAGCGCTCGGGAATTCCCGGAGCTTCGTGATCGAAGGGAACCAGATCCCATGCGCACGAGAACCAAGATCGGTGTCACCCTCGCCGCCGGCGCCATGGCCGTGCTCGGAATGGCGGGACCGTCCTCCGCGTCGACCGAACTCCAGCGCACCATCACTACACAGGCCCAACAAGCAGGTCTGAGCAAGAGCGAAGTCGCCGACCTGCAACGGCAGATCGACAAACAGATGGCCGTCACTCCCGGCGGTGAGCAGATCGGCGTCAACCAGGTCGCATGGCGTGACGGCAAGGCCGTGATGACCTTCCCGCTGCCGGGCGAGAAGAAGGCCCGGGCCGTCAACGAGCCCAGGGGCACGCTCGGCACGCCCAACTGCAGTTACCTGTGGACGTGTCTCTACGAGCACTCCAACTTCGACGGCCGTCGCCTGACCTGGTCGGACTGCAACTTCGAGAACCTCTCCAACTGGGGCTTCATCGACCAGACCACGTCCTGGCACAACAACCAGAGCCGAGGCACCCAGACCCACGTGTACAACTGGACGGGTTCGTCCTGGGCCCTGCTGTGGACGTCCACGGCTCCGTCGTCCAGCTCCAACGTCGGCAGCGCCAACAATGACAAGGCCGACGGTCTCTGGGTGTGCTGACCCGCACCGGCCGTTCTCCGCTCGCCGACTGCCGACTGCCGACTGCCGAAGGAAATGAGCCGGCCTTCTCGTCCGTCTCCACCCGAGAATTCCCGTTCCTGTCCGCCGCGGCCTTTGGTCCGGACTTGAGGACCAGGAACTCGGGGTGAAAATAAGCGTAAAATCGTGGGGCCGCACCCGAAATGGTTGCGGCCCCATGAATGGCTGGGTGAATTACACCGCCGGACCCGGCGGTTCAGATCGTGGCGGGGAGCGGCACCCTCAGCGCCTCGGAGGTCCCCCGAACAGTTCCACCGCCGTACGGACCTCCGCCAGTCCCTTCGCCAACGCGCTGACGGACCCGATCGACCCCGCGATCAGCAACAGGGACCGACGCAGCCGCGGCACCTCGGGCATACCGGTGACGACCATCGCCGCGAGCGCCGCCAACTCGTCCTCCGCGATCCCCCGATCGGGGAACTCGGCCGGATGCGCGGCCAGTTCACGACGCAACCGGGACACGGCCGACCGCAGCCCCGCCACCCTCGGATCCTCGTCACTGCCGGTCACTGGCCTCTGCCCCAAGCTCCGCAACACAGCCCTCTCCCCCCTCTCGCCCACTCCCTCGTGCGCGAGTCATGGCCGTACGCCCGAGCACGGCCGACCACCCGGTGGCGTCGGTCGGGCGCCGGGGGTGGCGCGGGCCAGTTAACGCCAATCCGTGTGGCGAGCGCCACTACGGGGACCGAAATTCAGTCCCCCGGAATCACAAAGCCGACTCCCGGTCCGTCCGGCTTCACGGGACACCCACGCCCGGTCGGGTATGCAGGGGGACATGACGCACCACGAGGCCCAGAACCCACCCCGGAACGCGGCCCGACCCACAGCCCCTGCCGCGGCGGCCGGAGGGGGCGAGGTCATGGGGCTGCTGCTGGCGGCCGGCGGCGGGCGGCGCCTCGGCGGGCGGCCCAAGGCCCTGCTGACCCACCGCGGCCGCCCCCTGGTCGAACACGCGGTGGGGGTCCTGCGGGCGGGCGGCTGCGCCCGGATCCACGTGGTCCTCGGCGCCGAGGCCGCGACCGTACGCGACCGGGCCGAACTGCCCGGCTGCGTGCTGGTCGACAACCCGGAGTGGGCCGAGGGCATGGGCTCGTCACTGCGGGCCGGGCTGACGTCGCTGACCGGGACGGGCGCCGACGCCACCCTGGTCTCGCTCGTCGACCAGCCGGGCATCGGCCCGGAGGCGGTGGCCCGCGTCCTCGCCGCGTACGGGTCGAGCGGATCGCTCGCGGCAGCCGCGTACGACGGCGTGCGGGGTCACCCCGTCCTCTTCGGCGCCGACCACTGGGCGGAGATCGCCGCGACCGCCACCGGCGACCGAGGGGCGCGCGCCTATCTGAAGGCCCACAGCGACTCGATCACGCTCGTCGAATGCGGGGACGTGGCCAGACCGTACGACATCGACACCGAGGCCGACCTCGTCCACCTGGAGTGAACGGGGTGACACCCGGCGCCACCATGCCTCGACCCAAAGAATCTCGACATCAACAAAACATTGAACTTCCACCATGAGGAAACTAGTATCCACTGCTCAGAAGCGCCCGGCCCATCCGAGGGCGTTCCCAGCCCGACCCGGGTCGACTGACACCCGGTGCCACGCCCGCTGAAGGAAGTGACAGCTCATGTCCGCACCAGCGCCGTCCACGCTGGCCATCGTCGACGCCGAGCCCCTGCCCCGCCAGGACGAGGTCCTCACCCCCGCCGCCCTCGCCTTCGTGGCCGAACTGCACCGCCGGTTCACGCCCCGGCGTGACGAACTGCTGGCCCGCCGCGCCGAGCGCCGTGCCGAGATCGCCCGCACCTCCACGCTCGACTTCCTCCCGGAGACCGCCGCGATCCGCGCCGACGACTCCTGGAAGGTGGCACCCTCCCCCGCCGCCCTGGAAGACCGCCGCGTCGAGATCACCGGCCCCACCGACCGCAAGATGACGATCAACGCGCTGAACTCCGGGGCGAGGATCTGGCTCGCGGACTTCGAGGACGCCTCTGCCCCGACCTGGGAGAACGTGGTCCTCGGCCAGGTGAACATGGCCGACGCCTACACCCGGAACATCGACTTCACCGACGAGCGCACCGGCAAGTCGTACGCCCTGCGCCCGAACGAGGAACTGGCGACGGTCGTCATGCGCCCGCGCGGCTGGCACCTCGACGAGCGTCACCTCGTCGACGCCGACGGCACCCCCGTCCCCGGCGCGCTCGTCGACTTCGGCCTGTACTTCTTCCACAACGCCCAGCGGCTGCTCGACCTCGGCAAGGGCCCGTACTTCTACCTTCCCAAGACGGAGTCGCACCTGGAGGCCCGCCTCTGGAACGAGGTGTTCGTCTTCGCGCAGGACCAGGTCGGCGTGGAGCAGGGCTCCGTCCGCGCGACCGTCCTGATCGAGACGATCACGGCCGCGTACGAGATGGAGGAGATCCTCTACGAACTCCGCGACCACGCCTCGGGGTTGAACGCGGGCCGCTGGGACTACCTCTTCTCGATCGTGAAGAACTTCCGGGACGGCGGAGCCAGGTTCGTCCTCCCGGACCGCAACGCGGTCACGATGACGGCCCCCTTCATGCGGGCGTACACCGAACTCCTCGTCCGCACCTGCCACAAGCGCGGCGCCCACGCGATCGGCGGCATGGCCGCGTTCATCCCGTCGCGGCGCGACGAGGAGGTCAACAAGATCGCGTTCGAGAAGGTCAAGGCCGACAAGGACCGTGAGGCGCACGACGGCTTCGACGGTTCCTGGGTCGCCCACCCCGACCTGGTCCCGATCGCGATGGCCTCCTTCGACGCGGTCCTCGGCGAGAAGCCGAACCAGAAGGACCGCCTCCGCGAGGACGTCGACGTCAAGGCAGCCGACCTGATCGCCGTGGACTCCCTCGACGCCAGGCCGACGTACCCCGGTCTCGTCAACGCCGTCCAGGTCGGCATCCGGTACATCGAGGCCTGGCTGCGCGGACTCGGCGCCGTCGCCATCTTCAACCTCATGGAGGACGCGGCCACCGCCGAGATCTCCCGCTCCCAGATCTGGCAGTGGATCAACGCGGGCGTCGAGTTCGAGCACGCCGGAGAATCCGTGAAGGCCACCCCGGAGCTGGCCCGCAAGGTCGCCGCCGAGGAACTCGCCGCCATCCGCGCCGAGATCGGCGAGGAGGCCTTCGTGGCCGGCCACTGGCAGCAGGCCCACGACCTGCTCCTCCAGGTCGCCCTCGACGAGAACTACGCCGACTTCCTGACCCTGCCGGCGTACGAGCAGCTCAAGGGCTGACCCGGCTCATGAGCCGGCCTGCTCCTGCGCGGCCCTGTCCGAGTGGCCCAGGGACTTCCCCGGGGCCACTCGGTCGCGTACGGCCTGCTTGACCGCGGTGGGCTCGGGGAAGCCCTGGTCGCGTCGGTCCCAGACGACCTCGTCGTCGACGCGTACGACGAAGACGCCGCCCTTGCCGGGTTTGAGGGACAGTTCGCCGATCTCCGCCTCGAAGGTGGTGAGCAGCTCCTGCGCCAGCCAGGCCGCACGCGGCAGCCAGCGGCACTGGGTGCAGTACTCGATCTGTACGACGGGGCTCATCCGAGGTGCACCGACCAATCCTGTTCCGCCGCCGGTTCGCCGTGCAGGTCGGGGACCTGTTTGAGCCAGTCCGGACGGCCTCGCCGTGTCTTCGCCGCGCGGAGGGCCTCCTCGGCGACGCGTTCCTCCTGGGTGGGGAAGTCGGTGGGGAGCCAGGCGGCGGAGGCCTCCACGCGCGCGTGGAGGTAGCGGACGTAGGCGTCGCGGACCTCGTCGGGCGACGCGAAGCCGTCCTCGGTGGGCAGCCAGGCGTCCGGGACCTCCGCGACGATCCGCCGCAGCAGCTCCTCCGTCACCTTCGGCGCGAGCTCGGCATCCGCCGCGCGTAC
Organism: Streptomyces sp. NBC_01314; assembly: GCF_041435215.1. Lineage (NCBI taxonomy): Bacteria > Bacillati > Actinomycetota > Actinomycetes > Kitasatosporales > Streptomycetaceae > Streptomyces > Streptomyces sp. NBC_01314. The sequence goes on from NZ_CP108394.1 coordinate 2,549,891, forward strand.
GTCGGGGGCGTAGTGGCCCAGGGCGTGGTGGCGGAAGTCGTACGTTCTGGTGGGGTCTGAGGCATCCCAGCGGTGGTGGAAGACGAGGGCCGCGCCGTGGTCGATCAGCCAGAGGCGCGCGGGCGCGACGCCGAGCGTGGGCCAGATCATGAGGTTCGAACTGTGCACGGTGCGGTCGACGTTGACCGTGAGGGCGTCGAGCCAGACGATCCGCCCGGCTTCGAGGGGGTCCACCCGGAACTCCTTCGCGACCGCCGGGGTGAAGTCCTTGGCTCCCGGCAGGTAGTCCATGCCGAGGTTGAGGCCGGCGCTCGCGCCGTGCAGTTCCCGCACCTCCTGATGGGGCTCGCTCTCGGCGATCGCCGGGTCGAAGTGCGCGAGGACCAGCTCGGGAAAGCGCAGGCCGAGCGCCCGCGCCAGCTCACCGACGATCACCTCCGCGACCAGCGCCTTGCGCCCCTGCGCCGAGCCGGTGAACTTCACGACGTACGTGCCCAGGTCGTCGGCCTCGACGATCCCGGGAACGGAGCCGCCCGCCCGGAGGGGTTCGATGTAGCGAGTTGCGGCGACTTCCCTCAGCACTTTCTTAGACCACCTACCTCATTGACCTTGCAATCCATGGCCGACCTCGGAGGCGTCAGACAGCGGGAACCGCCCGCCATCAGCCCTGGGGAGAATCTGGGGAGTTTGGACCGGCGTGCAGATCTCCCTCCCCAGCAGTCCGTCAATAGCCGTCCGCCCCTTGCTTCCAGCCTCCGGCATGAAGTGAGCATAGTAACCGAGGGTGATCGCCGGCGAGGAGTGCCCGAGCCACCGCGCCACGGTCACCACGGACTCTCCAGCCTCCAGCATGATCGAGGCACAGGTGTGCCGCAGCACATGGAAGCCGTCCTTCGGCGCTGCCCCCCACTGCCAGTCCTTCGCTCCATCGTCGCGCGGCGGGATGACGCCCGCCTTGGCCAAGGCGGGCTTCCAGGAGTAGGTGTTCCACGTGTTCACCGCAATGGCGTTGCCGAATCGCGTGGTGAGCAGCAGGGAGAACCTCTTCCGCTGTTCACGCGGGTCTTCTTCCCTTCGGCAGGGTGAAGTACAGCCTCCCCCTGATCGCCTGGACTCGGCGGCGGACGTGAAGCACGCCTCTCGCGTAGTCGATGTCCTCCGGGCTCAATCCGAACACCTCGCCCTGGCGGAGCCCGCAGCCCAGACCGAGTACGACGGCTATCCGGTTTCGCGGGCTGATGACGTCGCGGACTCGCCGCGCCGTCCCCAACAGCCAAGCTTCGCGGCGCTCCTGCGGCGCCTTGGGCCACCGCACGGACTTCGCGTGCATGGGGTTCCTGGCGAGCCGCTTGTCATCGACGGCAGCCTCCAGAATGGAGGACAGCTCGGAAAGGATGCCGCGCCGATAGTCGACCGAGGAGACGGTGGCCTCCGACTTCGCCATGTACGCACGCAGATCCGCCGCCGTGATGTTCCTGAGCGGGAGTTGCCCCAGATACGGAATGATGTGAAGGCGTGCCTTCCGCGGTTCCCCTCTCCGGTCCTCATTGGGCGTTTAGGGATGGATTGCGGCATGCATTTTGATCCGCTTTTGATTTATTTATTGCTAATGCCTACAGCCTGAAATGCCGGGAAGCTCCGTGCTGGCGGAAACCTTTCGGCCCATTGCTAACCAGGCGGAATCTGATGCCAAGAAGCAGGCAAAACAGGCATGCGGGTCGACGCCCGGAAGGCCGCAAAGGTACATGCAAGGCGCGAATCAACCCGAAGGCTGTTGGCCGCAGGGAGGCGTAGTAGTGGAAGAGGAGGTTGACGTACTCGCGGCTCAGCAGCGGGTTGACGCAGCACGCTGCGGCCGGCTAGGGACCCCCACTGGCGGTGGTCGGGTAGCTCCCATGGTCGCCCGTCGGGTCACGGCGCCTGACTCCGATGCGAACAGCTGACCAGCAGGAGTGCCCGGGACACGGTCAGCGTCAGCCGTTCAGCCAGTCGCCTCGGATCAACTCACGAACGCGATCGACGTCTTCCGCCGTCCGTCCGCGGGCCAGGACCGCGCCGTCGTCGTCTCGCAAGAGGACGTCCTGTCCAAGGAACCACCGGGATCCGTGTTCCTGGCCGGTGGGACAGCCCGGGAACGGCAGCCGGGCAGAGTTCGCCTCCAGCAACTCGATGGTGTCTTCGTCCGGGGTGAGGAAGTCACAGAGATCTTCATCAGCCTGCAGGGACTCGGACATGACAATCTCGACGAAGCAGAGGGACAAGCGCACCAGCCAGTCCTCCCACCGCTCCGCGCTCTCGTCCCCGAGGTCGAGCCGGATGAACACAGTGGGATCGTCGTCCCGGAGGCTGTCGAGGAGTATGCCCCAGGATGCGGCTCCCTGGTTCTCGTGCCGGAAGACCAGGGCCTCGTTGGCATCATCCACATACAGCTCGTCCGGGTCGAGCAGCTCATCATGACGGAGCGTTTCGCATGCTTGGCCGCGCCTGACCATGGAGGTCAGGCGCGGATATGGACGGTCACGTTGACGATCGCACGCCGGCGAGGACAGCTCCGCCGAACAACGCCACAGCCGTGATCGTCAACGCCGGCCACCCCTGGCCGCTACGGCTGCGCGACGGTACGGCTGCGCGACGGTACGGCTGCGCGACGGTACGGCTGCGCGACGGTACGGTCGAGGAACTGGGCCTGGCCGTGAACCTGTTCTTCGGCGTTGTTGGGCAGGGCCCGTACCAGGTACAGGTCGGCGCGGTCAGCGACGCCTGCAACGGTCAGCAGCCAAAAGGCGACGCCACCGGCCCGTGCCTGGACTGGCACGGCCCCCAGTGTGGAGGCCGCCACGCGAACGCTCAAAGGCACTCGATTCGCTCACGACGACTCGAGGTGAGAGGCGTCGGCGATTTCACTACTGTCTCAAAACTCTATTGCCCTGTGCTGGCTCCTGTCACCAGAATCGCACGGTTGCACGACAGCGCTGCAGCTCAGCACCACAGTTCCTGCCGGACCAGGGCACGCGAGGAGTAGTAGTTGAGCACTGGCGACACATGGGCGTACGACGGCCGGCGCTACCGGATGTACAGATTCCCTTCCGATGTCCAGCAAGAACTCAACGAACTCAACCGGGCTGACAACTGGCATGTCTTCGTCGCCTGGGCCGAGGACGCGTTCTGGATGGTGCTCTGTGTCCTTTCCTGCGTCTACGGCTCCTACTGGCTGTATCCGCTCGCCGTCCTCGTCATCGGGGCCCGGCAGCGAGGGCTGTCCACCCTGCTGCACGACTGCGCGCACGGTGTGGGCGTCGCCGACAAGCGGCTCCAGATGTTCGCCGGAACACTGCTGACCGCGTATCCGATCTTCCAGCAGCACTACGCCTACAAGGTCTCCCATGTCTTCACCCACCACCCCAAGCTCGGTAGCCCGGACGGCGACCCCGATCTGCGGTTCTTCATCGAGCAGGGCGCGTATCGGCAGTCTGCCACGGCCGACTACGTGCGGCGGGTCGTCATCTTCCCACTGCTGGGCACGCAGACCTGGGCCTATCTGCGCTATCTCGTGCGCAACCGCTACCGCGTCCTCAAGGGCGTCGAGAAGCGAGCCGAGGTCTCCTCGCCCGTGCAGCGGCGCAAGCGGGCGATGGACCGGGCTGGGTTCTGGCTGTTCTGGGCTCTTGTCGTCGGGCTCGCCTGGTACGGCGGGTGGCTGCTGGGGCTTCTGCTGTTCTGGGTGGTTCCGTACCTCACGAGCTTCCAGATCCTCGGCTGGTACATCGAACTCTCCGAGCACACACCGCTGGTGCGCGACTCGAACATCGATCTGTACATGACGCGCAACCGCAAGAGCCGCAGCTGGGAGAAGTTCCTGACCGGCATTCACAACGACAACTACCACCTGGAGCACCACCTCGACCCCCGCACCCCGTTCTGGAACCTGCACAAGACGCGCAAGATTCGGCTTCGGGACCCGAACTACGCCGCCGTCGACCAGGCGCTCGGCGGGCTGTTCCACCGCGGGCCCGAGGGGCAGCCCAGCACCATGTCGGCGATCGTCCGCTCCATGACGCCCGACCAAGAAACCACGCCCGAGAACCGGATCCAAGAGGGGCGCGATGTCGCAGCCTGACCACAAGGCTCTCGCAGCCAAGGAGTTCACCAGGCCCGAGTCGGCCGTCGTACACGGCGGCTCGCAGGCACGGCTGGGCATCACCCCGCCCATGGTGACCCCGATCTTCCAGACCGCCGCGTACGAGCTGCCCAGCACGGCCGTCGCCGCGGGCATCTTCGACCTGATCCAGGACGGGCAGGCGTACACCCGGCTCAACAACCCGACCTGCGACGTGCTCGAAGAGCGCATGGCCGCGGTCGACGGCGCGGCCGCCGCGCTTGCCGTCGCCTCCGGGCAGGCCGCCGTCAGCCTCGCCCTGCTCAACATCTGCCAGGCCGGCGACAACATCGTCAGCTCCAACGAGCTCTACGGCGGCACCTGGAACCTGCTGGCGAACACCTTCGCCCGCTTCGGGATCGAGACGCGGTTCGTCAGCCCCGAGGACCCGGCGAACTTCGCCGCCGCGACCGACGAGCGCACCCGCTGCTACTTCGGCGAGACCCTGCCCAACCCCCGCCTGCGGCTCTTCCCCATCGAGGAGGTCGCCCAGGCCGCCGAGTCCCACGGCCTGCCGCTGGTTCTCGACAACACGATGCTGCCGTATGTCCTGCGCCCCATCGAGCTCGGCGCGCACATCCTGGTGTACTCCGCCACCAAGTACATCGGAGGACACGGCTCCAGCCTCGGCGGGCTGATCGTCGACGGCGGAACCTTCGACTGGGAGCGGCACGCCGACCGCCATCCGCTGATGACCACGCCCGACCCGGCGCACGGCGACGCCGTGTGGACGCGCACCGGCAAGGAGCTCAGCGGCGCGCTCGGCCGCAGCAGCTATCTGCTGAAGGCCCGCGAGACGCTGCTGCGCGACCTCGGGCCCTGTCTGAGCCCATTCAACGCCTTCCTGCTGCTCCAGGGGCTGGAGACGCTTCCGCTGCGGATGCGGGTGCACGGCGAGAACTCCGCCAAGGTGGCCGCCTTCCTGCACGGCCATCCACTCGTCGACCAGGTCATCCACCCCGCCCTCGTCGGCGGCGAGGAGGGCGAGCGTGTGCGCCGCTATCTCCGCGGCAACACCGGCCCGCTGGTGCAGTTCGAGGTCAAGGGCGGCCGGGAAGCCGGCAGCCGGTTCATCGAGGCGCTCCGGCTGATCTCGCACGTCACCAACATCGGAGACGTGCGGTCCATGGCCACCCACCCCGCCTCCACCACCCACGCCCAGCTCCCCGAGGCGGAGCAGATCGCCGCCGGCGTCACACAGGGGTCGATCCGGCTCGCAGTCGGCGTGGAGCACATCGACGACCTGCTCGCCGACCTCGACCAAGCGCTGAAGGCGATATGAGCGCACCGGACACGAGCACGCCCTTGGTCGCGCTCGCCTGCGTCACCGAGGACATCGACGGCGTCCCGCACGCGGCGGTCCGTCAGGTGTACGTGTCGGCGCTGGAGGACGTCTCCGGCTGCGCGGTCGCCCTGCTGCAGGGGCCCGCCGCCTGGCTGCCGTCGGTGCTCGACCGCTTCGACGGGATCGTTCTGGGCGGCCACGAGTCCAATGTGGCGCCAGAGCGGTACGGCAGCCCTCCCGAGCCTGGCCCGCGCGCACCCGAGCGGGACGAGCTGGCCCTGGCGCTGCTCCCCCTGGCGATCGGCGCCGGCCTGCCCATCCTCGGCGTCTGCCGCGGGCTCCAGGAGCTGAACGTGGCGTACGGCGGGACTCTGCGGGACATCGGCTCGCTGCCGATCGGCGCGGGGCACCGCGAGGATCTGAGCCTGCCCCGAGACGAGCAGTACCTTCCCGCGCACGACATCGCGGTGACCCCCGGCGGTCTGCTGCGCGAGATCGTCGGGCAGGACACCGTACGGGTCAACTCCTTGCACCAGCAGGCGATCGACCGTCTCGCGCCGGGACTCAGGCTCGAGGCGGCGACCGCCGACGGCGTCGTCGAGGCGGTCTCGGTGGCGGACGCCCCCGCCCTCGCCCTCGCCGTGCAGTGGCATCCCGAGTGGTACGCCTCCTCCGACCCGGTCTCCAAGTCACTGTTCACCGCGTTCGGAGCGGCCGCCGCCCAACGTTCCCGGAGGCGCAGATGACGAATGCTTCTCGGCGCCCGGAGCGCCTGGTGCTCTTCGGCGCGGACCGGCCGCTGCGCCTGGAATCCGGCCGGACCCTCACCGATGTGCCCGTGGCCTTCGAACGGTACGGCCCGCCCGACCCCACAGGCGCGGACACGGTCTTCGTCTGTCATGCCCTGACCGGCGACGCGCATGTGACCCGCCACCGGCCGGACGACGCTCCGGGCTGGTGGGAGTCGATGGTGGGGCCGGGCCGGCCGATCGACACGGACCGGTTCCAGGTGATCTGCGCCAATGTGCTCGGCGGCTGCTCGGGCACCCTGGGACCGGCTCCGCTCGCCGACCGCGCAACGTGGGTGCCGTTCCCGCAGATCACCGTCGCCGACATGGTCGCCGTCCACCGCGAGCTGCTGCGCCGGCTCGGCGTCGGACGGCTGCACGCGGTCGTCGGCGGCTCCCTGGGCGGCATGCAGGCGCTGGAGTGGCTGCTGCGCCATCCGCAGGACGCTCAGCGGTACGGACTGATCGCCACCTCCGCCCTGCTGTCCACCGACAACCTCGCATTCAACGCCATCGGACGCGCCGCGATCCGCAGCGACCCACGGTTCCAGGGCGGCACCTATCGAGCCGGCGAGGGGCCGGACGCGGGCCTGGGCATCGCCCGCATGATCGGCCATCTCACTTACATGTCCGGGGACTCCTTACAGGCGAAGTTCGACCGCGACCTCGCTCCGCCGCCGCACGGAGCCCGCACGGAGGGGATCGCCGCATGGGGGCCGTTCTCCGTGGAACGCTATCTGGAGCGTCAGGCGGACAAGCTCGTCGCGCGCTTCGACGCGAACAGCTACCTCTGTCTGACCAGTGCCATGGACCTGTTCGACGCCTTCGCGACGCCGTACGAGGCGGTCGCCGAGGCGGAGCCCGACGTGTACCTCTTCAGCTTCGAGTCGGACCGGCTGTACGGCGTCGAGCACAGCCGCCACATCATGGAGCAGCTGGACAAGGCGGGCGTCAGCTGTGCGCACTTCCACGAGGAGACCTCGCGGGGAGGTCACGACGCCTTCCTGATGGACGTGCCCGGGTACCTGGACGAGGTGGCACGATGGCTCGCCGCGCCCTCGCGCCGCAGAGCCCCCGCGCCCGGTGCACTCAGCGTTCCCTCCAACACCCGCACCCAGCAGCCCAGGAGCTCCCATGACGTCGATGCGTGACAGCCCCGGCGCCGCGGTAGGCGGCACGTCAGGCCGGACATCACGCGGAATCGGCGCGATCATCCAGCGACCGCTGATTCCCGACCGGCCCACGCGCCGGCTGTCGCAACTGGTCTTCGGGCTCGTCCTGTACGGCGTCAGCGACGCGATGGTGATCCAGTCCGGGCTAGGCGTCGAGCCGTGGGATGCGCTGAGCCAGGGCCTGTCCCGGACCGTCGGTCTGGGCATCGGCATGTGGACCAACATCATCGGTGCCCTGGTGCTGCTGCTGTGGATCCCGCTCCGCAACAAGCCCGGTCTGGGCACCGTGCTCAATGTGCTGCTGGTCGGCACGGTCATGGACCTCTTCATGGCCTGGACGCCCGTGCCCGAGGCGATGTGGCTGCGCTGGACCGTCCTGATCGCCGGCGTCGTACTCAACGGCGTCGCCACCGGTGCGTACATCGGCGCTGGCCTCGGGCCGGGGCCCCGCGACGGGCTGATGACCGGGTGGGCGGCCCGCGGCCACTCCATCCGCGTTGTCCGCTGGGTGATCGAACTGTCCGTGCTGGCCATCGGGTTCCTGCTCGGCGCGACGCTCGGCATCGGCACGCTCATCTACGCCGTCGCCATCGGGCCGCTCGCGCAGGTCTTCATCCCGATGCTCGATGTGAAGAGCCGGACACCGGACGGGGACGCCGCAACGTAGGCGCAACGGGAGAGGTGGTCCGCAGGACTCCTCCAGGCGCCTCGGCCACTTCCAGGAGTCGACCATTCTCAGCTGAATCCACCGGTGAATGCTTGCCCGACCATATGGGCACGAAGACGCTGATGCCCTTTGACCTGGGATGGTGGGACTTTCTGCTGAACCACGTCGCCAGATCGAGAGAACACCCGCGAGGTGCAACCCTGCCATGCCGTCACTGCGGTCTCCGCCGTCTTCGACGAGCCGAATCCAGGGTGTTCCGGCTGACGGGCGCCCCGAAGGCGCCGAACCTGCGGGTGAGACCGGGTGCCTGCTCGGCAAAGGTCTTGCGCGGACAGGGAGTCTTCCATGCAGACGAACCGGCGCACTCGTAGTGCCACCACGACGAACTCGCCGGCCGTCGGTAGATCACGGCGAAACCGCAGGTAGGAGCCGTGTTTTCCACTCACCCAGCGATCGAGTCCCGGACAGGCCGCCCGGTTTGCCGTGGACCGGGCTTCCTGCCGGACACCGTGTCGGCCACCTCGACCGACTCCACGGACGCACCTTCCACCGAGGAGAACATCAACTCTTCGAGCTGCAGCCGTACTCCGTTCGCAGAGCAGCACTGTTGGCCACAGCACACCCAACCCGGAAGATTTTCGGGCGACCTCCAACGCCCTCACGGGGAGTCAACAGTCACGCTGCGTACGCGACGTCCTTGTGCTCGCCCGCCGACGCGTCAACGTCCGGCGGGCCCTCGTCCGTCACCGACGGTGCACTTCCTCAGTGTCAGGCGTAACGGTTCAGGTCGTGGAAGAAACCGGGGACAGGGGTCACCAGGCCACGGTGGGTCGCCTCGCTGTAGACGTGCGCACCCACGGCCAGGTCGAGCACGCCGAGTCCGAACGGCGAGAAGACCACCGGGCGATCGGCGCGGATCTCGGCCTTGCCCTCCAGCACGTCGTAGAGGGTGCCGTCGATGAACGAACGGTCTCCCGTGGCCTGTTCGGCGAGGTGGGGTGAGGTCTGCGCCTTCAGGCAGTGTTCGACGTCGTCCACGATGTTGGTGGCGGACAGGATGATCTCCGGCGAGAGGTCCCGCAGGGAGATGTGGAGCACCGTCGGATTGTGCGCGAACCAGTCCACGTCCTTGATGTGGGGTTCCGCCGCCGTGGTGGCGAAGACGATCAGCTCGGAGGCGCGGACGGCGGTCTCGGCGTCGTCCAGGACGTTCACCGTGCCGCCGTGTCCTGTGCCCGAGACGTAGTCGGCGAAGCTGCGGGCGTATTCCGGGGCGTGGTCGTAGATGTTGATGGCATCGAAGTCCCAGCCGGTGCCGGACAGATACTGGTGGATGTAGCGGGCGATCAGGCCGGTGCCGACGAAGGTGACGCGGCGCGGGCGCTCCCGGCCGGTGTGCAGCCGGTCCGCGGCCAGCGCGGCGGACGCCGCGGTGCGCGTGGCGCTGATGATGGAACTCTCCAGGCACGCGAACGGGTAACCGGTGTCGTGGTCGTTGAGGACCAGGACAGCCGAGGCCCGGGGCAGCCCCGAGGCGATGTTGGCCGGGAAGCTGGAGATCCACTTGATGCCGTCCACTGCGAACTCGGCGCCCAGGGACGCGGGCAGCGCGATGATGCGGGAGTCCGGCCGGTCCGGGAAGCGAAGGAAGTAGCTGGGCGGGTTGACGGTCTGCTCCCGGCCGTGGGCCGTATAGGCCCGGGCGATGAGGTCGACGACGTCCTGCTCACGGCCGACGAGGACGTCGTGCACGGTGGCTCCGCTGACGACGGAGAAAGGAGGGACAGTGGACAAGGCGTAGCTCCTCGAATGAACGGAAAACGAACGGGGTGGTCGGGGCCGGTTCTCAGCCGTTGGCGGTCGGCTCCTGCTCGGCGCTCTTGGGTGTGCCGTCCTCGGCCCGCACGCGGCCCTCCCACAGCGCCAGGGCGACGGTTGCTGCCAGCGTGGCGCAGAACAGGCCGCTCTGGTACGGCAGCCGATGCAGGGCCAGGGCCAGCACGCCGCCCATCAGGCCGGCAGCCACGGCGCGCTTGCTGGTGAAGCAGGAGACGACCAGGCCGATGTACGTGGCGTAGATCGCGAAGTCGAGTCCCAGGCCGTCGATGCGTGTGACGTCCTTGCCGAACACGTAGCCGACCAGAGTGCTGGAGAGCCAGCCGACGTACATCAGGACCGACGCGGCCAGGACGTACCAGTGCTGCTGGCCGCGCCGGTCGTCGGTGGCGTTCTCGTACCGCTTGGCGGCCAGCACGTAGATCGCGTCGATCATGCCGTAGGCCAGTACGGCCCGCCACAGCGTCGGCAGATGCCGGACCTTCGCCGACAGGGCCGCCGAGTAGAACACGTGCCGCATGTTCACGACCAGGCAGGTCGCGACGACGAGGAACCAAGCCGTGCCGGACGCCATGAGGCCCGTGGCGATCATCTGGGCGGAGCCGCCGTTGACGAGGGCGCTCAACAGCATGGTGTCGAGCAGACTGAGGTCCGCCTGCTGTCCGACAGCGCCGAACAGCAGCCCGAAGGGCAGGGCACCGAGTGCGAGGGGGGTCGCGTCGCGGAGTCCGGTGCGGATCTCCCGCCCACGGCTCACCGGCCGGGCGGGTGTGGAGGATGTGCTCATCGTGGACTCCGTCACAGCAGGAACTTGGCCAGGGCGAACGCGGCGACGGCGGAGGCGAAGACGAGGAAGAAGTTGTCCTTCTTGAAGACGCCCACTCCGAACCCGACCAGCGCGCCCACCAGATAGGGCGAGAGCCAGCCGGGGCCGTCGTCCGGGGACGGGGCGAGGATGACGGACGGCACGATGATCGCCATCAGGACGGCGGGCATCACGTAGGGCAGGGCCCGCTCGATGCCGCCCGGCAGCTGCTCCGGCTTGAGCGGTCCAAAGAAGCAGAACCGCAGGGCGAACGTCACGGCGCCCATGAGCACGATGGTCACGGTGGTCACGAGGTCATATCCCCAGACCTGCGCGGAGGGCGGCGGCGATCCGCTCGGGGTGGGTCGCGTTGAGGTAGTGGCCGCCGTCGGCGCCGACCTCGACCCGTACGGCGTCACTGAACAGCTCCCAGTTGCGTGCCGTCTCCTTGTGGCCCTGCGCCAGTGGGTCGTCCTCGGCCAGCAGGACGGTGAGCGGGCAGTCGAGGCGGCTCGCGGGCAGCGTGGACAGGGCTTGGTGCAAGGCGCGCGTGGCCTGGGCCGTGTCGTACTGGAAGGCCCGGGCCAGGTCCGTTCGCTCCTTGGCCCCGAGGCCGGCGATGTCCTGCAGGCCAGTGTTGTCCACCAGCCAGGTCAGGATCTCCTCCTCCGACATGTCGACCACCTCGTTCGAGGCGTGCGCGGAGGGGTCCACGGACTTGAGTAGCTTGGCGATCACGAGCAGTCCTCGCACGTCCACTTGGCGCTCGCGCAGCCGGGGCACGGTGGCGAGGCCGAGCGCGGATCCGGCGCAGTGGCCCAGCAGCAGGACGGGGGTGTCGACCGAGCGCTGTATCTCCTCGGCGAGTTGCTCCGCGAGCTGTTCCACTGGGACGGGAGCGAAACTGTCGTGTCGGGTACGTCCGGGCAGTTCCACGCCGAGCACGCGGACCGGCGCCCCCGCCTGGCCGAGTTCCCTGGCGAGGGCGACGTAGCTGACCGCGCTGCCTCCCGCGAAGGGAACACACACCACGGTCGCCCGCGGCCGGTCGCCCGCGCCGCCCGCGGCCGCGGTGAGGTCGACCAGGAGGTCGCGCTGGGTGCCGGTCTGCCGCACGAGCCCTCGTGCCAGATGCCGTGCCGTGGGCCGGGCCAGCAGGTCCCGCAGCGAGATACGGCCTTCGGTGGCCGCCGCGACCTTCATCGCGGCCAGTGAGTGGCCACCGATCTCGAAGAAGTTGTCGGTGACGCCGACGGTCTTCGGGTCATGGCCCAGCACCTCGGCGAACAGGTCCCGTACCAGCCGCTCGTCCTCGTCCGCCGGGGGCACGACGTCGGTGCGGCTGACGGCGGCCAGGTCGTGGCGGGCAAGGGCCTTGCGGTCGACCTTGCCGTTCCCGGTGAGCGGGAACTCCGTCATGCGCACCAGGATCTCGGGGTGCATGTAGGCGGGCAGCGAAGCCGACAGACCGGCGTGGAACGTGGGCAGGTCGGGCTCCGCCGTACCGCAGTAGAACGCCACGAGCCGCTTCTCGCCGCGTAGTTCTCGGGCCAGGGTGACGGCACCGTCCACTCCGGGCAGCCGTTCCAGGGCGCTGTCGATCTCGGACAGCTCGATGCGATGGCCGCGCACCTTGACCTGGTGGTCGACGCGGCCCGCGCAGTCCAGGTTGCCGTCGGGCAGCCAGCGCCCCACGTCGCCAGTGCGGTACATGACCTGCGACCGGTCATCGAGGGTGTTGGCGACGAAGACCGCGGCGGTGCGCTCCTCGTCGTTGACGTAGCCGAGTCCCACACCCGCGCCGGTTACACAGATCTCGCCGTAACCGCCGATGGGACGCGGCGTGTCATCGGAGCCCACGATATGGATGCCGGTGTTGACGACCGGCCGTCCGACGGGGGTCCGGGTGTCCTGCACCGGGTGCTCGATGACGTGGTGCGTGACGTCGTCTGATGCCTCCGTGGGGCCGTAGGCGTTGACGAGCGGGACGTCGTAGCGCGCGAACCAGCGGCGTGTCAGGCCGGGCGGCAGGGGCTCGCCCGTCACCATGTTGAACCGCAGGTCGGGCAGGCCGGCCGGGCGCTGCTCGACCTCGGTGAGCAGCGCGTCCAGGTAGGAGGGAACGACTTCGAGAATGGTGATGCCGTCCTCGCGCAGAGCCGCGAGGAACGCACCCGCCTCGACGATCTCGTCCTGCCCGTAGATCACGGTGCTGCCGCCGCACATCCAGGCGACGAGCAACTGCCACACCGAGATGTCGAAGCACTGGGTGGCGATCTGCGCCACCCGGTCGGACTTGGCGAGCTTGAGGTCGAGTTCCTTGGCCAGCAGGTGGTTCAGCATGCCCGAGTGGCGGATCGTCGCGCCCTTGGGCTCCCCGGTGGAACCGGAGGTGAAGATGATGTACGCGACATCGTCCGGACCCGGCCGGGTGGCGGGCTCGGCCGGAGCGACCGAGGCGGCCTGCTCATAGGCGAGGACCTCGATGCCGTCGAGCCTTTCGTCCAGCACGCTCCGCAGGCGGGCGGCATCCTCGTCGGCTGCGACGACATGGCGGCAGCCACTGCGGCGGAGCACGGAGGCGATGCGGTCGGCGGGGTAGGCGCGCTCCTGCGGCAGGTACACGACGCCGCTCTTCAGCAGGGCGAGGACGGTCACTGCCCAGGCCGTGCCACGCGGCAGCATGGTCGTCACCACGTCACCGGCGCGCACACCCCGACTGGCGAGGAAGGCGCAGAATCGGTCTGACTCCTCGTCCAGTTGGGCGTACGTCAGGCCCCGCTCACCATGCCTCACGGCGATGGCGTCGGGATGGCGCCGGACCGACGCGGCGAACGCGTCGACGAAGGTGCCCTCGGGCAACTCCATCCGGGGCCCACCACTGAACCCCCGCAGCAGGGCCTGTTCCTCAGCGCTCATCAGCGAGGTCGCGCCGAGCGGCTGGTCAGGCTCGCTCGCCAGCAGGGTGAGGGCCTGGGCGTAGTAGCTTCCCATGCGTGCTGTCTGAGCCGCGTCGAGGACGTCCGGGTGGTAGTGGATGCTCAACAGCACCTCGTCGGAGACCGCGTCCTGGGAGAACTCGGCACGGAAGGGGAACTCCGTCTGCGCATTGACGACAGAGCGGACCAGAGCAAACCCGTCCCGCTCCCCCAGGCTCTTCAGCACGTGGAAGTGAGTGAAGTTGAAGACCGTCTCGAAAAGCATGTCCCGACTGCCGACCGCGCGCTTGATCTCCGCCATGGGGAAGCGGCGGTGCGGCAGCATGTCGCTCTCCGCCTCGTATGCCGAACGCGCCAGGTCGGCCCAGGTGCCGTCGTCGGGCAGACGCAGCCGAAACGGCACGGTGTTGAGGAACAGGCCGGGGACGGTCTCGCCGCCCTCCGTCTCCGGGCGTCCGGAGTGCTCGTAGCCGGTCAGGACGTCGTTCGTGCCGGCGACGAAACCGAGCACCGCGGTGTGCGCGGCGAGCAGCAGCGACTTGACCGGAAGGCGCAGCTGGTGGGCACGCTCGATCAACCGCGCGGACAGCCCCTCGGGGAGGCCGACGTCATGGATGACGACCTCGGGCAGGTCCTCGCCCGGCGGGGTCTGGGCCCGGTGGCGCGGCAGCTGGGTGCTCTGCGCGTCCGTCATCAGGTCCAGCCAGAAGGCGCGCTGCTCGCCGGAGTCCAGTGCCTGTCGCTCCAGAGAGATGAAGTCGCGGTAGGACACGTCGTACGTGGGAGCCTCGGGCTCGCGGCCGTCGAGCAGGGCGAAGTAGGCGGTGAAGAGGTCGCGGTGGATGGTGTTGACGCTCCAGCCGTCGAGGGCGGCGTCGTGGTAGCTGAGTGAGTACTGGAACTCCTCGGGTCCCAGCAGGTGCAGGTGAACGCGGACCAGGTCGGAGGTGCCGTCGCCGAAGCCGGCGCGCAACTCCTGCCGCGAGAAGTCTTCCAGGGCTGCCTGGCGTTCGGCGGCGGACAGCGTGCGCAGGTCGTGCACGGTGAGCGGGGACGGGACCTCGGCGTGCACGACCTGAATCGGCTCGCTGAATCCGTGCAGGTGGAACGAGGTGCGGAACACCGCATGACGGCCCGCGACATGCGCGACGGCCCGCTCGAACAGGCCGACGTCGACGCTCTCGCCGACGGGGTAGCTGAGGATGTCGTGGTAGAGGCCTTCGACATCGCTGCGGGCGGCCTCGTAGATCAGGCCGATCTGCAGCTGGGACATCGGGTAGGCGTCGACCGAGCCCGGTGGCAGGGCCGCACGGTCCGCCGGGGTGAGCAGCGCGAACGGCTCGACGGCGACCGGGGCCTCGTTTCCGGCCCCGGCGGCTTCCCCGGCCTCGGCGACGCCGGCGAGTTCACCCACGGTCGGGTGGGCGAACAGGTCCTGGAAGGAGAACCGCAGACCGGCGGCACGAGCCCGGGCCAGGACACCGATGAACTTGATCGAGTCGCCGCCGAGGGCGAAGAAGTTGTCGTGGACGCCGACCGTCTCCACGCCGAGGACCTCGCTCCAGATGACGGCGAGTGCCTGCTCGGTGGAGGTGCGCGGCGCCACGACGGGAGCCGCGGCGTCCGAGCCGGTGGCCGTGGTCGTGGGCCGCGGCAGCGCCTTGAGATCGCGCTTGCCGTTGTGGTTGGTCGGGATGGCGTCGACCTCGATGATGTGCTGCGGAACCATGTAGGACGGCAGTTCCGCGGCGAGGTGCCGGCGCAGCGCGTCAGTGTCGAAGCCGGCTGAGGCGACCACGTAGGCGGCAAGGGACTTTTCCCCTGAGGTGTCCTCCACCGCGGTCACGGCGCAGGTGGTGACTCCCGGGCAGACGCCCGCGACATGCTCGATCTCGCCCAGCTCGATGCGGTATCCGCGAATCTTGACCTGCGTGTCGATGCGGCCGAGGTATTCGATCATCCCGTCGGACAGCCGACGTGCCAGGTCACCCGTGCGGTAGATACGGCTGGCCGGCTCGAACGGATGGAGTGGGAAACGCTCCTCGGTCAGCTCGGGTGCGTTGAGGTAGCCGCGCGCCAGACCCACTCCGGCGATGCACAGCTCGCCCGGGGTACCCAGCGGGGCGTGTGCCCCGTCGCGTGTAAGAACGTAGAGGCGGATGTTGTCGATGGGGCGCCCGATGGGAATCGACCGGGTGCTGTCCACCGTGTCGCACGGCTGGTGGGTGACGTCGACGGCAGCCTCGGTGGGGCCGTACAGGTTCACCAGCCGGGCATGGGCGCCGATGACCTTCTGGAACAGTTCGGCGTGCGCGACGGCGAGCGCCTCACCGCTGGCGAAGACCCGGCGCACGGTGCTCAGCGGGCCCTCGGTGCCGGTCGCCGAGACGTACTGGAGGAAAGCGTTGAGCATGGGAGGCACGAAATGCAGCGTGGTCACACCGGCCGTGACGATGCGCTCCACGATCCGCTCCGGGTTCTTCTCCTCGCCGCCCGGCAGGGTGACCACGGAGGCGCCCGCGAGGGACCACCAGAAGATCTCCCACACGGAGACGTCGAAGGTGAAGGGCGTCTTGTGCAGGACGACGTCGTCGCCGCCCAACGGGTAGGCCCGCTGCATCCACCAGAGGCGGTTCACGATGGCGCGGTGTTCGACCATCACGCCCTTCGGCCTGCCCGTGGAGCCGGACGTGTAGATGACGTACGCCAAGTCATCGGGCCCGCTCAGAGGTTCGAGATCGCGCGGGTCGAGGGTGTCGTCGTAGGCGGCCGTCACCTCGACCGTCCCGCGGTCGGCGACGACCTCGCGGGTCTCGTCCGTGGTCACCACCAGGGCGGTTCCGCTGTGGTCGAGGATGTAGTCGACGCGGTTTCGCGGCAGGGTGGGATCGACCGGCAGATAGGCGCCGCCGGCCTTGAGGATCGCGTAGATCGCGACCAGCATGTCCTTGGAGCGCGGCACGCACACGCCCACGACGGTGCCGGTCTGTACGCCGCGAGAGCGCAGCACACGGGCGAGGCGGTTGGCAGCCGCGTTCAGCTCGCCGTAGGTCGTGCCGTCGTCGGCGACGGCGATCGCCGACGGGTCGCCGGAGGACCGTTCCTCCAGGAAGCTGTGCAGCGTCCGGGTGTGCGGGAACGGTGCCTCGGTATCGTTGAACTCGCCGGTGATCGCGGCGATTTCGGCCTCGTCGGCGGCGAGGTGTGCCGCGAGAGGGGCTGCGGGGTCGGCGAGCAACACGGCGTACAGCTGGGCGTAGGTGTCGGCGAGCCGCTGGGCGGTGCCGGAGGTGAACAACCGGGGGTCGAAGTGGACGGCGACCCTGTCGGCCCGCACATCGAACAGGACCGGGCAACCTGCCTGTTCGGCATGGTCCGGCGTGAGCTGGGAGTCCAGCGTCAGCATCATGTCGCTCGGCTGCTGCTGCTCGTGCCGCAGGAGCGCCTGCACGGGGATGTCGAGGTGCTCGGCCGCCTCCAGGTAGCGCGCCCGAAGCGCAGTGAGCAGGTCGCGGCCGGTCTGATCGGCCGCGACCGGAACCGAGAGCGGAACGGCTGTGCCGGCGACCGGAACGAAGACGGTCACGTCCTGCCGGTCGGTGGCGCGGGCGGCCAGCAGCGCGAGCACTGCGCCGGCCAGCACCCGCTGCAGCATCGGGTCGCCGCTGGTGAGCTTGTCGGCCGCCGCGACCGCCGAAGGGGGGATCGCTGCCTGCACCTGCCGGCCGGCCTCGGGATTCCGGCGCAGATGGTCCCGGACCAGAACGGTCGGCTCGGTCCACGCATGCCGCTGTGCCCGCCAGTAGGCGGCCTGCTCGGGGTGGGCGCGCAGCGCCTGCTGAAGTGCAATGACGTTACTCATGTAGCGGTCCCTAGAAAGCGAAGTCGGTGGCAGGTGCGGTGAGCACGGCCGTCGGCGGCTCGGCGGACCTGGTTGCCGGCGGGAATACGGGAAGACCGGGACGGTGCAGCACCTCGTCGAGGGCGGCCACGATCTGCTCCAGCAGGGACTCCGCCGACTGCCGCGTGAACAGAGCGGTTGAGTACTCGAGTTCGAGGCGCAGCCCCTGCGGGCGCTGGTATGCTTGCAGGTTGAGGTCGAAGCGGCTGGTGCCGGGATGCAACAGCGAGACCGTGACGCGACGCCCGTGCTTGCGGAAGACGTGGAAGTCGATGTTCTGGAGCGCGAAGAAGGCGTCGAAAAGCGCGTTGCGGCTCAGATCCCGCTGAGGCGCCACCTGCTCCACCAGCCGGTCGAACGGATAGGCCTGGTGGGTCAGCCCGCTGCGGTGCTCACGGCCGGCCTGGGCCAGCAGGTCACCCAGTGTCGCGCTGTCGTCGACCTGCAGGCGCAGCGCAACCGTGTTGACGAACATGCCGATCACACGGTCCAGATCGGGATGCACCCGCCCACTCATCGGACAACCGACGACAAGTTCCCGTTGCCCGCTGAGCCGGGCCAGTACGGTGGCGTAGGCGATCAGCAGGACGGAGAAGTCGGTGACCGAGTGAGCGGCGGCGCAACGACGCACTGCGTCCTGACACGCCGTCCCCAGCTCGCGTCGCACCACGGCCCCCCGGGTGCTGCGGATGGCGGGACGCGGGTGGTCCGTCGGCAGGTCCAGGGGCGGCGGTGCGTCCCGGAACCGCTCCAGCCAGTACGCACCGTCCCGCGCGAACCGACCGGCCTCCAGCTCTCCGTCCAGCCACCGGCCGGCCGCGGCGTAGGTGGCGGCTGGTTCCTCGGGCCGGACGCCGACGTAGAGGTCGAGGAGTTCGTCGACCAGGAGCGCGAGCGACACCCCGTCGAAGACGATGTGGTGAACGTCCAGATAAAGGCGGTCGTCACGGTCCTCGTCCTGCACGAGCAGAGCCTGTAGCAGCGGGCCGTTCCCCAGGTCGAAGGGGCGGACGAACCGGGCGACGACGTCCTCGTCCGTGCGCGCCCCGGAACGGGACAGGACCTCGAGCGGCACGTTCACCGCGCCCTGGACGACCTGCCGCACCTGGGGCCCGCCCTGAGCGTCCACCTCGGTGACGAAGTGCGTCCGCAGAGCGTCATGACGCCCCGCCAGCTGCCGCAGGGCGGTCCGCAGCCGCTCGGGGTCCAGGTGCCCGCTCACGTCCAGACGCGCCGGGATGTTGTACGCGAGCGACTCCTCGTCGAGCTGCCACAGGGCGTACAGGCCACGCTGCTGAGGATGCAGGGGCAGGTCACCGCCGGCCGGTATCTCCGCGATGGCAGCGAAGGCCTGAGGCTCGCCCTCCGCCACGCTGCGCGTCATGCCGCGCAGCGTGCGCGTGGCGAACAGCTCCTGGAAGCTCAGCGCCACACCCAGCACGCGCCCGATCCTGCCGATGAGGGCTCCGGCTGTGATGGATGTCCCGCCCAGCTCGAAGAAGTCGCTGTCCGGGCCGATCAGCTCGGGTTCGCGGTGCAGCACCTCCGCCCAGAGAGCGGCCAGCTTCTCCTCCTCGGGGCTCAGCCGCCCGGTAAAGGGGCGTACGGAGGCAGCCGGAGCGGGCAGCCGGGTGATGTCCACCTTGCCGTTGGTATTGAGCGGCAACCGGGGGATCCGCACGATCCGCTCCGGGCACATGTACGAGGGGAGACGGCGCCGCAGCTCGCTGAGCACGATGTCCTCGTCGCCCTCTTGGTCCGTGACGGCGTAGCTGATCAGCTTCTTTCCCGTTGCGGAGTCCTGGACTGCGGTGTGCGCGTCGCGCACGCCCGGGACGTCCAGGAGTGCACTGTTGACCTCTTTCACCTCAACCCGGTGGCCGCGGATCTTCACCTGGTCGTCGCTGCGGCCGTGGAACGACAGCACGCCCGTGGAGTCCGCGCTGACCAGGTCGCCGGTGCGGTAGTAGCGCTCGCCGTCGAGCGTGAGGAAACTCTTCGCCGTCGCCTCGGGGTTGTGCAGGTAGCCGCGCGCAAGCCCCAGGCCCCCGGTGAACAGCTCGCCGATCTGTCCGGTCGGCACCGGACGCAGGTCGCTGTCGAGAACACGGGTGGTGGTCCCGGCGATCGGGCGGCCGATCGGAATGGCCGACTCGTAGGAGCGCTCGACAGGAAAGACGGTCGTGAAGGTGGTGTTCTCGGTGGGGCCGTAGCCGTTGAGCAGCCGCAGGTCCGGGCAGGCCTCGAGCACCCGGTTCACGTGGGGACAGGAAAGGGCGTCGCCCCCCACCAGGAGCGTGCCGAGGCCCTCGAACAGCAGGACGTCCTCGTCGACGAGCTGGTTGAACAGCGGTGCGGTCAGCCAGAGGACCGTCGCCTGCGCCTGCTTCAGGGCCCGCTTCAGACGCTGCGGGACGACCAGTGTCTCCTGGTCGACGATGTGCAGGACGGCCCCGTTCAAGAGCGCGCCCCAGATCTCGAAGGTCGAGGCGTCGAACTCCAGGGCTCCGGTCAGCAGGAAACGCTCGCCCGGTGAGAACCCGAAGTAGTCGGTGTCCTTGACCAGGCGCACCACCCCCCGGTGTTCCACCATGACGCCCTTGGGGCGCCCGGTGCTGCCGGAGGTGTACATCACGTACGCCAGGGCGTCCGCGGGGACGGCCTGCGGCAGTTCGCTGTCCGCCGACGCGGCGTCCTCGGCGAACAGCTCCGGGAGCGTGCGCAGGACGGTGCCCTCCGGGAGTGCCCGGCGCATGGTCTCGGCGGTCTCGGGGGCACACACCACCAAGGGTGTACGCGCGTCGCCGAGCACACGACTGAGCCGCTCGGCGGGGAAGGCAGGATTCACGGGGAGGTAGGCGCCGCCTGCCAGGACGATCCCGAGCATGCAGACCACAGCGTCCGCGGACCGCGGAAACGCCATGCCGACAAGGGTCTCGGGGCCGACCCCGAGCCCTCGCAGCCGACCGGCCACACGACGTGCCTCTTCGCGCAGTTCCCGGTAGGTCAGCCGGTCGTCGCCGAAGACGACCGCTGTACTGTCCGGCGACTCCTGTGCCTGCTTCTCGAACAGTCCTATGATGTTGTGCTGCTCAGCCATCAGATGACCCCCTGGCCGTCTGCCACCGGTACCGCCACCCGGCGGCGAGTGATCTGCGCGGTACCGCCACCCAGGTCGAACCGGTCCTTGACCCATTCGTCGTCGTAGATGGAATCCAGGTATCGTTCACCGAAATCCGGGGAAATTGCGACGACCGGCATATCGGCCCGTTCCATGGATATTCGATGCATCATTCCCGCGAGTACGGTTCCCGTGGATCCGCCGAAGAGATAACCGCGCGCGGCCATGGTCCGGCACATGCGGATGGCGTCCTCTTCCGGAACCATGATGATCTCGTCTATGACGCTTTCATCGACGATCTCCGGGCGGCGGCCCGTTCCGAGTCCGGGAATATGTCTAGGCCCGGGCGGTCCGCCGAACGTCACGGAACCGGTGCTGTCGACGCCGATGATTTTGGCCGGATGCCCGACCTGCTTGAGATAACGTGCGCACCCGGTGAGCGTGCCGGTCGTGCCCGCTCCGATGAACACCATCTCCGCGTCGGGGCAGGCATTCGCGATCGACGGGCCGGTGGTCTTGTAGTGAGCGATCCAATTGCTGTCATTGGCGTACTGGTTGAGCCAAAGTACGTCCGGTTCGCGTGCGCAGAGGTCGGCGACATACCGCAGGCGGGCCCCGAGCAGGCCTTCGACAGGATCTGGCTCGTCAATGACGACGACATTGGCCCCGTACACCCGCATGAGGCGGAGGTTGCGTTCGTTGCAGCGGTTGTCGGTGACGCAGGTGAAGTCGTAACCACGATCGGCAGAGATCATGGCGAGCGCCACACCGAGGCTGCCCGAGGACGACTCGACGATGCGGCCACCCGGCCGCAGGAGTGCGGACCGCTCCGCGGAATCAACCATCTCAACCGCAGCCTTGACCTTCACGGAACCTGTGAGGTTGAGGCCCTCGCATTTCAGATGCACACGCCGACCAAGGGACCGCGAAAGGTCGAGGTAAATACCGTCCGGAATGTATTCCGACGGGGAAGCTATTAAATGAACACCAGCGGAAGTTTGGGGAATTCGATCCCTTGGCACCCCATGGGTTATTCCTGTCATCACTTTCCGATTCAACCGCACTACGGACGCCACACCGCCCTGCCGAGAGGTCACGGCCACACACGGAACGGAGGGCACTCGTACGGCAGAGACCAGAAAACTGTAGCCGGGCGATCCTGTGAGGTGCGCACCCGAATGGCTTGAAACATTCACAGTGAACCTATGATCGACTACCCCATAGGCGTCGCATCAGGAGCATTCAGATGAGAGAAATAAAACCGACATGCCGCCAATGTCTCATGACTGAGTGTGACCAAGGGGGCACGTGAGGTTGGGAACCCCCTTGGGAATGGGATTCATTCGAGGGTGGGCAGCACCCCGACCCGCGCGCCGCGGGATGCACACTTACTGAAACCCTGCGCGTTCGCGACGCTCCGACAGCGCGCTTTTCTGACCGATTCCTGAGGGTAGTGACTGTGCAACCGCGGGTAACATCCGCTCCCGGCGGACGGGCGAGGTGCTGAAACTGCTGGGTGGCGAGTGGGCTCCGGAGGGGTTCGATGCCGCCACGCTCCACGCCCGGTCGCTGCTTCAAGAGGACGTCGCCGCACGCGTCCGCGACGCCTTCCTCGTTTCCTGGGCAGCCCGGTCGGCCTCGCCGGCGAAGCGACCATGTGCGCCCAACTGCTCCAGACCGTGGCCCGCGGCGACAACCTGGCCTCGAAGACCAGCTCCGGAACTGGGCCGGGGAGATCCGCCACCGCTGACCGAGCTCCCCCCGCGCCTTCACGCGTGCCGAGTTGATCAGCCCGCCCACCCGATGTCACGGACCTCGATCGCTCCGGCGTGCGGCTTGTACTGGATCCGGCACTGCCGCCCGAACGCCTCCAGGATCTCCTCCACGGAGCCCGGGGCGAGCATCGGGCAGGCCCGCGGACCCATCCGCGCGACCTCTACGAGCGTCAGTCGCGTCGGGGCCGGGACCACCGACGAGCCGCCTTTCGGCCGCTGGCTCCGTGAGTTGGGATGCGGGCCCTCGGTGAGGTACCTCTCCAATCCACGGGCACCGAAGCGGACCTTCTCGATGCGCCTGCCTGGCGGTTCCAGGCCCGTGTCGCTTCGCGTAATCGACGACGCGCCGCCACTCCGCGACCTCGTCGTCATCGGGATCGGGATCGACGAGACGGACGCCCCCCTCCGCGACCAGACGCTGGATCAATTCCTGCGCCTTCGCCCGTCGGGCACGAGCGATGGGCCGTTCACTGTCCGGTGTCGCACTGCGCTTGCGACGCGCTTCTTCGCGCCGCCCGCCTACTTTCGCTGACGCTGGAGGCCCAGCAGACACCTCCTGGGCGCGACCGCCCTCGAACGCTGGATCCTCGGGGTGACGGCCGTGCCGGAGGTAGAACTGGCCAGCCGCGGTGACCTCCGCATGGCCATGCCCGCCAGCCCTGCCGACCGTCAGAAGCCCACGGTCGCGCAGGGCATAGGCCGAGCGCCAGTCCCCCGGCAACCAGGTTCCAGGATCTTCACCGGCCGCGACGCGTTCGAGAAGAGCGCGCTGCCGTTCGTTCAGGGCGGACCGCCTGTGCGCAGACCCAGCCCACACCGCGCTCCCGCACGCTGCATAGAGCCGAAAGAGTGGCCCTCAGCCCGTGGCAACCGAGCACGGCAGAGCCGACCACTTCAGAGCGCCCCAGCCCCTCGGCAGTCACTCAACGTGCCTACGACAGGGAGGGCTCTTCGCCTCGTTGCCGCTGGCGACGTCGGCTTTCCCTGGGGAGAATCTTCCGAAAGAAGCATCTGTGCAGGTCAGCCGCAGGGATAGCTGCATCACCACAGGTCAGCGCCACCTCGTGGACAACTTCACGACGTACGTGCCCAGGTCGTCGGCCTCGACGATCCCGGGGACGGAGCCGCCCGCCCGGAGCGGTTCGATGTAGCGGGTCGCGCTGACTTCCCTCAGTATTTCCTCAGGCGACCTGCCCAATTGATCTTGCAATCCATGGTCGCGCGGATCCTCTGCCTCCCCAGCAGTCCGTTCGATGCCGTCCGCCCCCTGCTCTCGCCCCCGGGCCCACGGCATGAAGTGAGCATAGTAACCGAGGGTGATCGCCCGCGAGGAATGTCCGAGCCCGCGGTGCCACGCCTGGCAGCGCGCAGCGCCTCGCATCCACCGTGCAGGCGGTAGATGGTGCAGGCAGTGGATCAGCACGGCGCACTCTTCGATAACGTGAGGGTATGAGCCATCCGCACCCAGAACTGAAAGCCGCCCCGCCACTCCCTGAGGGAGGACTGAGGGTCACCGCCCTGGGCGGCCTGGGCGAAATCGGCCGGAACATGACCGTCTTCGAGCATGCCGGCAAGCTGCTGATCGTGGACTGCGGTGTGCTGTTCCCGGAAGAGAACCAGCCCGGCGTGGACGTGATCCTGCCCGACTTCACCTCCATCCGGGACCGCCTCGACGACATCGTCGCCATCGTCCTCACCCACGGCCACGAGGACCACATCGGCGGCGTGCCCTATCTGCTGCGGGAGCGGGCGGACATCCCCCTCGTCGGCTCGAAGCTCACCCTCGCCTTCATCGAGGCCAAGCTCAAGGAGCACGGCATCAGGCCCCGCTCGGTGCGCGTGCGTGAGGGCGACCGGCGCGGCTTCGGCCCCTTCGACTGCGAGTTCGTGGCCGTCAACCACTCCATCCCGGACAGCCTCGCGGTGGCCCTGCGCACCGGAGCCGGGATGGTGCTGCACACCGGTGACTTCAAGATGGACCAGTTCCCTCTGGACGACCGCATCACCGACCTGCGCGCCTTCGCCCGCCTCGGCGAGGAGGGCGTGGACCTGTTCCTCACCGACTCCACCAACGCCGAGGTCCCCGGCTTCACCACGTCCGAACGCGAACTGAACCCCGCGATCGAACAGGTGATGCGCACCGCACCGCGGCGGGTCATCGTCTCCAGCTTCGCCAGCCACGTGCACCGCATCCAGCAAGTCCTGGACGCCGCCCACCAGCACGGCCGCAAGGTGGCCTTCGTGGGCCGCTCCATGGTCCGCAACATGGGCATCGCCCGCGATCTGGGCTACCTCAAGGTCCCGCCCAACCTGCTCGTCAACACCAAGGAGCTGGAGAAGCTCCCCGCCCACCAGATCACCCTGGTGTGCACCGGATCCCAGGGCGAACCGATGGCCGCCCTGTCCCGGATGGCCAACCGCGACCACCCGATCCGCGTCGGCAAGGGCGACACCGTCCTGCTCGCCAGTTCCCTCATCCCCGGCAACGAGAACGCCATCTACCGGGTGATCAACGGCCTGACCCGGTGGGGCGCCAACGTCGTCCACAAGGGCAACGCGAAGGTGCACGTCTCCGGCCACGCCAGCGCCGGCGAACTCGTCTACTGCTACAACATCGTCAAACCCCGCAACGTCATGCCCGTGCACGGCGAGTTCCGTCACCTGCGGGCCAACGCCGACCTCGCCATCCGCACCGGCGTCGACCCCGACCGGGTCGTCATCGCCGAGGACGGGGTCGTCGTCGACCTCGTCGACGGCCGCGCCTCCATCACCGGCAAGGTGCCCGCGGGCAACGTCTACGTGGACGGCATGGAAGTCGGCGGCGCCACCGAGGCGTCCCTCAAGGACCGGGTCACCCTCGCCCAGGAGGGCGTCATCACGGTCGTGGCCATCGTCGACGCCGACACCGGTGGGCTGGCCGAGGCCCCCGATTTCCTGGCTCGCGGCTTCGTCCACGACGACGCCACCTTCGAGCCGGTGATCCCCGTCATCGAGAAGACGCTGGCGACCGCCGCCCAGGAAGGTGTCGGCGACGCCCACCAGCTCGAACAGCTCATCGCCCGCGCCGTGGCCAACTGGGCCTTCCGCACCCACCGCCGCAGGCCGCTGATCATCCCCGTCATCATCGACGCCTGACCGGGCCGCCACCCCGGCTCCCCGCTCCCGCACGGCGGCGGAACATGCCTCGCCACGTCGGCAACCGCCCCGTGCGTCCACGAATGTCAGAAAGGTGAACGGATGAGCCTGCGCTTGGAGGAGATCGACTGGCAACCGACACCGATGGGCGAGATCAGTCTGCGCCGACGGCGGCACCCGGTCTCGGGAGACGACGTGTACGAGGTGAAACTCGGCGACGAGTTCCTGATGTCCAGCCTCTTCACCACCGGCGAGATCGCGCTCACCGAACTCGCCCTGGCGGAACTGCCGGACACCGAACTGGACGTAGCCGTCGGCGGACTCGGACTCGGCTACACCGCCCAGGCGGCTCTGGACGATCCCCGGGTGCGCTCACTGACCGTGATCGACGCGCTCGCCGAGGTCATCGACTGGCACCGGCGGCACCTGGTGCCCCTCGGAGCCCGGCTCACGTCGGACGAACGCTGCCGCCTGGTCCACGGCGACTTCTTCGCGCTGGCCGCCGACCCCGGGGGCCTGGACCTCGACGAGCCGGGCCGCCGCTTCCACGCCATCCTGCTGGACGTCGACCACTCACCGCGCCATGTGCTCCACCCGCGTCACGCGGCGCTCTACGAGCCCGCAGGGCTCCGCGCTCTCGCCGCTCACCTCCACCCCGGCGGGGTGTTCGCCCTGTGGTCCAACGACCCGCCCGACGACCGGTTCGTCTCCGCGCTCACCGAGGTCTTCGCACGAGCGGCGGCCCATGTCGTCGCCTTCGACAACCCCCTGCAGGGCGGCACCTCGACCAACACCGTCTACCTGGCCGGCAAGGCACCGGACACGCCGTAGGAGAAACCCGGCGGGCGATGTCCCGTCCCCGCTCCGACCGGCGGAGCGGGGTCTCGTAGCGAACAGCGGTCACTTCGCGCGGCAGCGCACCGGCCACGGTGAATCAGGCAGACGTTCGGCCGCTTCGGCCGGGCGTCCGCCTGATCGGGTTGGGCAGCGGCAGATACCGCGCGTCCGCGCCGTCCGCTCCCGTCCACCTCAGCAGCAGATTCGTCTTGCCCGGCAGCGTCGGCGAGTCGAGGAGGCCGGCGATCTCCGGTACTTCGCCGTGGCGCGCCAACTGCCTGCGTACGGCGGGCCAGGGGTCGACCTCCGGGTGGTGTTCGGCCAGGGCCGCAGCGATCTCCAGGAGGTTGTTGACGAAGAGGCAGTAGACCAGCCGCTCCCAGCCCGCCTCGCGTGTCACGTCCGGGAGGAGCTTCACGCCCTCGGCGTCCCGGTAGACGGCCCGCACGGGCGTCCCTGAGGGGTCGCACGCGACGAGCGTGTTCTGCAGATGGGCCTCCAGGACGACACCGTGGCCGTGGAAGGCCGCGAGAGCCGGGGGTACGACCGCGCGCAGATACGCCTCCCACCAGGCCTCGGGGTCGGCGGCGTGGGCCAGCGGGTTGCCCGGGAAGGCCACGGTGTCCTCGGTGAGGGCGGCGGCGAGGAAGGGTGTCGTGCCGGGGGGAAGACGGCCGCGCAGACCGTCCCGCACCAGTACCGCCAGCTCCTCGAAGGCGAAGTCGGCGGTGCGGTAACCCCGGTCGCTCAGCCAGGCGCCCGGCGCCCCGGCGAAGGCCTCCGTGACCGCCCGGTCCGTACGGCGCAGCTTGAGCAGGTCGTGGCGCCACAGGCGGCGGATGTCGTTGGTGATCCGCACGTCCAGGCTGAACTTGAGGAAGAAATCGAAGCCGGCCGGGGCGCCTGCGGGCCCGTACCCGTGCCCGGTGCCGGACGGTGTCCCGGATGCGGTGCCGGACTCGGTCCCGGACGCGGCCTCGGGTACGTACACCGTGCGGATCGCCGCCGTCGGCCATACCTCGCCCGCCGTCGCGCCCAGGCGTACGAGGCGGCCGTCGGCGAACGCGTCCGCCAACCCCTCGCCCAGCAGGTTGAGTTGCCAGGGGTGGGCAGGAAGGAGCCGGTAGCCGGGCGGGGCCGAGCCGAGCGTGTCGAGGGCGGTGGTGTCACCCTCCTCGACCACCGCGTCCTCGCGAACACCGAGAAGGGTCAGCGGGAAGTGGGCGTACGCCTCGGGCGCGTACGGCAGCCAGCCGGCGACCGGGCCGCCGCCCCGGGCCTTGGGGGCGGGGTGGAACGGGTGGCCGGTGATCAGGGACTGCTCGGAGCGCCGGTACGGGCCCTCGGGCGCCGGCGTGTGGGCGCGCGCGGTGAGGAGGGCGGCCACGGCCTCGCGGCTGTCGAGCATCTCGGCGGGCAGTTCGGAGTTGGACAGGCCGGTGAGGGCGCGCAGTTCCTCGGCGGTGAGTTTGACGAGTTCGGTGTGGGTGAGCGGGTGCCAGCTGCCCGCCGTGCGCGTCTCGGGGCAGGTGGGGCGCCGGGTGCCGCGTACCCGCAGGAGGCGGCCGTCGGCCCTGAGACGGTGCACCACGGTCGCGCCCGACGACTCCACCGGCTCTCCCGCCTCCCGCAGCAGACAGTTGAGCAGCGGTGCGGCGGCGTGGGCGTCGGCGGCCGTACCGATGCTGTCGCGTGACGAATCGACGTCAGGTGACGCATCGACAACGCCGGGCGGGTCCGTGTCATCGCCGGGCGGGTCGGTGTCGTCGCGGGGCGGGTTGGCGTCGTCGCGGGGCGGGTTGGCGTCCACGGGGTCCATTCGTTCCATACGGTGCACTCGTGATCAGTATCTCTGCCCGTGACGCTTCGCCGTGAAGCGGTCGTGCGCCGTTCCGGCGGGAATCGGCCATGCTCCGTCCGTTCGGGTTCGGGGACCGGTCGCCTCGCGCCGCCTGTCGCGAAGCGGCCACGGAGCACCCCGTCGCGCTGCCGTCGTGCGTCGCGGCGGAGGCGGGCGGGCAGTGGTCGTACGCCGATGTCGATGCCGATGCGGGTCCCGTACCCGTACCCGCCCCCGCCCTGCCTCGCCCTCGCTCCTGGGCCCCCCGGCCCCGAACCTGATACCCGCGCCCACGCCACCCCGTCCCGCACCCGAGGAGCCCGTCCGTGGACCGTCACCCGTTGTCCGACGCCGAGGCGGCACTCGGCGCCGAACTGGGCGTCGTACGCCCCGATCTGACGCTGCCGTACACGACCGCGCTGCCCGGCGCCCGAGCGGCCGTGCTGTCCCGGCTGTGGCGGGGCCTCGTCCATGAGCCGCTGCCCTGGGTGATGCGCCGGGACGCGGCCGGGGGTGACGGGGTCACGCTCCACCTCGCCGACGGCCGCCGGCTGCACGGCCCGGCCGTGGACCCGTACGGCACCGCCGCTCAGGTCGAGGAGGTGTGGTTCGACGAGCGGTCCTACGATCGTCCGGCACGGCTCATGACCGCCCTGGCCGTTCCGCACAGCGCCGCCTTCGCCGCCGAACTCGACCACAGTGTGGCCTCGTTGGCGCTGTCCCGCGCCGGTCAGGCGGCGTCCGCCACACCCCCGGCCACCAGTTGGGAGTGGGAGCAGCTGATCGTCGACGGGCATCCCTTCCACCCCAACTGCCGTTCCCGGCCCGGCTTTTCGGCGAGCGACCAGCTCGCCTACGGGCCGGAGCACCGGCAGGTCGTACGGCTGGGGCTGGCGCCCGCCGACGACGCGCTGGTCGTCGGGGAGTGGCCGGCGGAGTTGCGGGACGGTGGGCGGGTGCTGGTGCCGGTGCATCCGTGGCAGGCGGCCCATGTCCTCAAGTGCCCTCCGGGGGAGGTGATCGAGGCCCATCCGCTGATGTCCCTGCGCACCCTCGCCCTCGCGGACGGCGGGCCGCACGTCAAGACCGCGCTGAGCGCCCGGCTGACCTCGTCGGTGCGGGACATCTCGGTCTACTCGATCGAGACGTCGGCGATCGTGTCGGACTTCATGGCGGACGTCGCCGCCCGCACCGACGGTCTGCTGCACGTGACGCGGACGCTGGGCGCGGTCACCGCCGGTTCGCCCGATCTGGCGGCGGTGCTGCGTGAGTCGCCGGAGACGTACGCGGACACGGCGACCGGCGAGCGGGTGCTGCCCGTGGCCGCGCTCGCGGCGACCGAGCTGCCCCGGTCGCCGTCCTGGCTGGCGGACTTCACCCGGCTCGCGCTCACGGTCTCTCTCCGGCTGCTCGATCTGGGCGTGGCCCTGGAGGCGCACGGTCAGAACCTCCTCGTGGTTCTGTCCCCGTCGGGTGCCCCCCGCCGTCTCGTCTACCGCGACCTCGCGGACATCCGGGTCAGCCCCGCCCGTCTCGCCCGGCACGGCATCCCCGCCCCGGCCATGACCGGACGCATCATCACGGACGACGAGACCACCCTGCGCCGCAAGCTGTTCGGCGCCCTGATCACGGGCTCGCTCGGCGCCACGGCCGGTTCGACACCCGTCCTGCGCGAGGCGCTCGCCACCGCCGTACGGGATCTGCCGCGCACCCCCGATCTCGGCACGTTGCTGGAGGGGCCCGTACCGACGAAGGCGTTGACGCTGATGCGACTTTCGCCGGAGCGGCCCGGCGACATCTGGGCGGAGGTGTCGAGTCCGTTTCGGTGAGCGGAGGGGTTCGAGGGGGTCCGGCGGCGAGCGACGGGTTCGGGGTCGGACTCGTTGTCCGCCCGGTGAACAGGTGGTCTCGTTTTGAAGCGGGACCCCTTGGATCAATAGGATCCGCCGATGATCACAAGACAACGGCTGACAGCAGGGGTGTTCGCCCTGCTCGCCGTCCTGACGGCCGGGATCGCGGTCCCGACCACGGCCGTCGCCGACGAGACCACGGCCACCGCGCCCAAGGTCAACCTCCTGCTGGACGTCAGCGGTTCGATGCGGGCCAAGGACATCGACGGCCAGTCCCGTATGGCCGCGGCGAAGCAGGCGTTCAACGAGGTACTGGACGCCACACCCGAGGAGGTCCAGCTCGGCATCCGCACCCTGGGCGCCAACTACCCCGGTGACGACCGGAAGACGGGCTGCAAGGACACCGCGCAGCTCTACCCGGTGGGGCCGCTGGACCGCACCGAGGCGAAGACCGCGGTGGCGACGCTCGCTCCGACCGGCTGGACCCCGATCGGCCCCGCGCTGCTGAAGGCGGCCGACGACCTGGAGGGCGGCGAGGGCACCAAACGCATCGTGCTGATCAGCGACGGCGAGGACACCTGCGCCCCGCTCGACCCGTGCGAGGTGGCCCGCGAGATCGCGGCGAAGGGCATCGGCCTGACCATCGACACGCTCGGCCTGGTCCCGAACGCCAAGATGCGGCTTCAGCTGAGCTGCATCGCCGAGGCGACCGGCGGCTCGTACACCTCGATCGAGCACCGCGACGAACTGACCGACCGTGTCAACCAGTTGGTCGACCGTGCCGCCGACCCGGTGGTCGTGCCGAAGGCCGTCGAGGGCGCCGGGGCGTGTGCGCAGGCGCCCAAGCTCACGTCGGGTCTGTACACCGACCGCGAGGAGTTCGGCCGGCAGCGCTGGTACCGCGTGGACGTCAAGCCGGGCCAGGAGCTGCGCGCGTCGGTGAGCGTCGCGGCCGACCGTGACGTCAACCCGGACTACGGCGTGCTGCTGCGCGCGGTGACCGGCGAGAACCGCGAGATCGTACGCGGCGAGGCGGCCGGCAACGGCCGTACCGACACCATCTCGACCGGTCTGCGCTACCCGAAGGCGGAGGCCCAGGACGAGGAGGACGAGGACGTCGCCGAGTCCGTGTGTCTGCAGGTGACCCACTCCTACTCGCCGGCGAGCGGCGTGAAGACCACGCCCGGTCTGCCGCTCGAAATCACCGTCGACGTCGTGGAAGGGCCCGACCGGGCGAGCGACGTGGCCTCGTTCGGCCTCGGCCGCGGCTGGTGGCTGCTCGGTGTGCTGGTGCTCGTCGGATTCCTGGCGGGTGTGCTGTGGGGCTGGCTGTCACGCTGGCGGCTCGCGGTCTGGAGGACCAACTGATGCGAATCACAGGCATGTTGCGTACAAGGACCAGTACAAAGAGAGCTACGAAGAGGGCACTGGCCCAGGTGATGACGGCCGGGCTCCTGCTGCTCGGCACCGCCGTCTCCCCCGCCGTCGCCGACTCCACCCCCTCCGCGAGCCCTTCGGAGGACGGTGACGCGCCCACGGAGGCCGGCACGTCCTTCCGTACGGCCACGGAGTTCGAGCAGGGCCAGACCGCCACGGCGAGCGCCTCGACCGGCGACTACCTGTACTGGTCGTTCCCTGCCGACGCCGGCCAACGGCCCACCGTACGGGCGAGCGTCAAGCTGCCCGAGGGGGCCGAGTCCTCCTCCACCTGGCAGATCGACGTGTACGACGGACTGCGGCGCCGCCAGGCCTGCCAGTACGGCGCGCAGACGCGGACCGCCGCCGCGGGGGCGGGCTCGGTCGAACTGTCCTGCACCTTGCGTACCGTCCGCGCCTGGTCGGAGCAGTGGGCCGACGACCCGCTGCCGGGCACGTACTACGTCCGCCTCACCACGACCCGGCTGGCCACGGCCGACCTGGGTCTGCCCGTCGACACCGAGGTCGAGGCCGAGTCCAAGGACATCGGCGGTGCCGCGGCCGTCGACGGCTCGCTGGCGCGGCCGTTGGTACCCGGCATCGCCGTCACCTCGTCCCAGGAGGACGACGAGGACTCGTCCACCGAGGCCGTGCTGTCCTCCCTCGAACCCGACGACGGCTGGGCCTCCGGCTGGTGGAGCGACCGCTGGGTCTGGACGGCGCTCGGCGCGGCGCTGGCGGCGCTGGCGGGCATCGGCGGCTACTCCCTGACCCGGGGTGCGGGCCGGCCGACCCGGGTGCCACCGCCGGGTGCCTGACCACTCGTCAAAGGCCCGCCGAACCATGCCGGTTCGGCGGGCCTTGCGCTGTCGGCCGCGCCCGCCTCGATCTCGTCCGCGGGTCCGGTGGGGGCTGGTCGCGCAGTTCCCCGCGCCCCTGAGAAGCAGGGGCTGCGCCCTGCTTCTCAGCCCGGCGGGCCGCTGCCTTTCAGGCCCGCCAAAACCCCGTTGCCCTCAGGCCCGAGGGCCACTGTCCTTCAGGGCCGAGGGCCGGGTCATCAGGCCCCCGGGTCTTCAGGCCCGAGGGTCTTCAGGGGCGCGGGCCGGGTCTTTCAGGGGCGCGGGGAACTGCGCGACCAGCCCCCACCGGACCCGCAGCCGACGATGAACCCACGTCCCCCATTCAGGCCTCCCGCAACTCCTTCGCGAGAGCGCCCTCCCCCACCACCTCAACCAGACCTTGCCGCACCGCCTCCCGCAGCCCCAACTCCCCCCGGCCGAGCGCACCGCAGGTGTCCGCGTCGAGCGACAGTCGTACATCCGCCTCCCCGGGCGCGGGCCCGTCCCCGTACACCGGCCCCTCCCCGGCGCCCACCCGCACGTGGAACTCCCCTTCCTCCAACCGGACTTCGACAAGCCCGGCACTCCCCGCGCTCCCACTCTCCAGCCCCCGCAACAACGGCAAGGCGAACCAGTGCGCCCGTACCGCATCCGTCGCCCGGCGCTCCCCGAGCGCACCCTCCCCCCACACCCCGAGTGCCTGCAGCACCGGCAGCAACTGTCGCCCCCGCGCGCTGAGTTCGTACACGTAGGCCGCCCCAGGCGGCGGCAGCCGGCGCCGCGTGGCCAGCCCGTCGCGCTCCATGTCCTTCAGTCGCGACGCGAGGACGTCCGTGCTGACTCCCGGCAGGTCCGCGTGCAGGTCCGTGTAGCGACGCGGCCCGGCCAGCAGTTCACGCACGATCAGCAGGGTCCAGCGGTCACCGACGAGGTCGAGCGCCCGCGCGGCGGAACAGTACTGGTCGTAGCTTCGACGAGGTGACATGGGACGCAGTCTAGACAAGTCATTGGACTTTCCAAGCGTCTACTTGGTAAAACCAAGCAACACAGTAAACCGGAGGGCGAGAGCGCATGGAGTTCCGGCAGTCGAGCAAGCTCAGCGAGGTCTGTTACGAGATCCGCGGCCCTGTGATCGAGCACGCCAACGCACTGGAGGAGGCTGGTCACAGCGTCCTGCGCCTCAACACCGGCAACCCCGCCCTCTTCGGTTTCGAGGCGCCGGAGGAGATCCTCCAGGACATGATCCGGATGCTCCCGCAGGCCCACGGCTACACGGACTCGCGCGGCATCCTCTCGGCCCGCCGCGCGGTCGCCCAGCGCTACCAGGAGCGGGGCCTCGAAGTCGACGTGGACGACGTCTTCCTCGGCAACGGCGTCTCCGAGCTGGTCTCCATGGCCGTACAGGCACTCATCGAGGACGGCGACGAGATCCTGATCCCCGCCCCCGACTTCCCCCTGTGGACGGCGGTGACCACCCTCGCCGGCGGCAAGGCGGTCCACTACCTCTGCGACGAGCAGGCCGACTGGTACCCGGACCTCGACGACATGGCGTCGAAGATCACCGACCGCACCAGGGCCGTCCTCATCATCAACCCGAACAACCCCACCGGCGCGGTCTACCCCAAGGAGATCATCGAGGGCATCCTCGACCTCGCCCGCCGCCACGGCCTGATGGTCTTCGCCGACGAGATCTACGACCAGATCCTGTACGACGACGCCGTCCACCACTCGGCCGCCGCGCTCGCCCCCGACCTGGTCGTCCTCACCTTCTGCGGCCTGTCCAAGACGTACCGCGTCGCGGGCTTCCGCTCCGGCTGGCTGGTCGTCACCGGCCCCAAGCAGCACGCCCGCAACTACCTGGAGGGGCTGACGATGCTGGCCTCCATGCGGCTGTGTGCCAACGCGCCCGCCCAGTACGCCATCCAGGCCGCGCTCGGCGGCCGCCAGTCCATCACCGACCTCACCACCCCGGGCGGCCGCCTGTACGAACAGCGCGACGTGGCGTGGGAGAAGCTCAACGAGATCCCCGGCGTCTCCTGCGTGAAGCCCAAGGGCGCCCTCTACGCCTTTCCCCGGCTCGACCCCAAGGTCCACAGGATCCACGACGACGAGAAATTCGTCCTGGACCTGCTCCTGCGGGAGAAGATCCAGGTCGTCCAGGGCACCGGATTCAACTGGCCCACCCCCGACCACTTCCGCATTCTCACCCTCCCCCACGCCGACGACCTGGACGCGGCGATCAGCCGGATCGGCCGGTTCCTGAGCGGGTACCGGCAGTAGGGGGCGGGGCTGTCAGGGAGCAGGGCTGTCAGGGAGCAGGGCTGTCAGGGGCGTCCCCTGGCTGGGCCTTGCGGGCGAGCAGCTGAACCTCCTGGAACTGCCTCCGGTCGGTGGGCTGAGGCTCCCGAACCAGCCGGGCCACCTCCGTCAGCCCGAACCCGCGCAGCAGCGCGGCGAGGTGATCGGGCCACCACCGATAGGCCGGCACGACGACGTGATCGAAGACCTGCGTCGGGTGAGCCGGATCATCGGTCGCCGAGAAGCCGACCAGAAGGTGGCCGCCAGGAGCCAGCACGCGATGGAACTCCGCCAGGATGACGGGGAGTTCCGGCGGCGGAGTGTGGATGATCGACCAACGTGAGAGTACGCCGCCCAGCGCTCCGTCGGCGATGTCCAACGCGGCCATCGAGCCCACGTCGAACCGCAGGCCCGGATAGGCCTGCCGGGCCAACTCGACCATGGTGGGAGAGGCGTCGACACCGAACGCCGTCAGCCCCAACTCACCGAGATGAGCGGTGATATGGCCGGGCCCGCACCCCAGGTCCGCGACCCGACCGTCCCCACGCGCACGGGCGACCTCGGCGAAGGCGCCCAGGATCGCGCGGTCCAGGGGACTGTCACGCAGCGTGTCGCGGAACAGCTGCGCATAGGTGGAGGCGGCAGCGTCGTAGGCCTCGCGGGTGGCGCCGAGGGCATCGTGTTCGACCATGCTCGCGACAGTAGTTCCCGACTCCGAGGCGAGCGGAGAGAATCACGATCCTCGCTCCCGCCCGGAGGTGAAGCGGCCCCGGGGCGAGTGGGTAGACCTCCCCCATGACTGACCGACCGCTGCTCCTCCTCGATGTCGACGGCCCTCTGAACCCCTTCGGCGCCCGGTGGTGTCGTCCGCGCGGCTATGTGACCCGCCGGGTGCACCCCGCGAACTGGTCCTCACGGCAGACACCGGGGTCCCGGCGGCTGCGCCGGGGCCTGCGGATCCGGCTCAATCCGGCGCACGGGAAGCGACTGCTCGCGCTGCCGTACGAGTTGGCGTGGGCGACGACCTGGATGCACGAGGCCAACGAGATGATCGGGCCGGTGATCGGGCTGCCGCGCGATCTGCCGGTCATCGAGTTCGACAACCTCTTCGCCACGGATGCGGACGGGCTGTACTGGAAGACCCGGCGGGTTGTGGAGTGGGCGGCGGGACGACCGTTCGTCTGGGTCGACGACATGATCACCGACCTCGACGTACGGCACGTGGCCGAGCACCACGGCACTCCGGCACTGCTGCTGCGGATCGATCCGCGCCGGGGGCTGCGGGAGGAGGAGTTCACGGAGTTGGAGCGGTGGGCTCGTGCCCTGTGAGGCATGGACGTCGTCGGTGCGGCGGCCTCGTAGCCTTGAGGCATGGGTGATCTTCTTCTTGTGCGGCACGGTGAGACCGAGTGGTCGGTGTCCGGGCAGCACACCAGCTGGACCGACATCTCACTGACGGACCACGGCCGTGAGCAGGCGAGCGGCCTCGCCCCGCTGCTCGGCTCGCACCGCGTCGGCGCCGTCTTCGTGAGCCCCCTGAAGCGGGCCCGGGAGACCGCGGAGCTGGCCGGGCTCAACGGGGCGCGCGTCGACGCGGATCTCGTCGAGTGGGACTACGGCGGGTACGAGGGGGTCACGACCGTCGAGATCCATCGCACCCGGCCGGACTGGTTCCTGTTCACGGACGGGGTCGCGCCCGGACCGCCGGAGCACCCCGGGGAGAACCCGGAGGAGGTCGGGGCGCGCGCCGACCGGATGCTGGCGAAGGCGCACGCGGCGCTGGGGAACACCGAGGGGAGTGTGGTGCTCGTGGCGCACGGGCACTTCCTGCGCGTCCTCACGGCCCGCTATCTCGGGCTGCCCGCCTCCGGCGGCGCGCTGTTCCAGCTGGCCACGGGCACGGTCTGCCGACTCGGCACGGAGCACGGGCGTCCGGTCGTCGCGGGGTGGAATGTCAGACCCGCCTCGTAGTCTTCGAGTGGGGTGATCCACGTCCGGCTCGGGTGAGGGAGGATGCCGTGACACGACCGCCGACCGCCGCCCAGCGGCGGATCATCGACGCCGCCGAGCCGGTGACCGGGCGGCTGACGGGTACGGAGACGCAGCTCGCGGCGCTGGTGAAGCGGGGGCTGGCCTTCCGGCATCCGCGCCCGCCGCACGGCCACTTCCTCACACCGGCCGGGCATCGCATACGGGACACGGCACCAGCCGAGGTCGCGGAGGCGGCTCCGAAGGACGACGCCCCCGCCGGGAGCGGTGTCTTCGCCGCGCGGGTCGGCGGTGAGGAGGCAGCCGCCACCGGGCCGGCGCGCACCCGTGAGGTGCACAGCGCCTGGCAGGGGCTCCTGGAGCTGCGCCGGATGACCAATCCGGACGGCGCCACGGACCGCCCGTGCGGCTGGGAGCGCACGCATCTGGTGCAGGCCGCCGCGCTGGCACTGGAAGCCGCGCGCCATCGACCTGCGGGTTCGGAGCCGGCGGGCATGGACACGACGGGTGCGAACGCGGCAGGAGTGAAGGCGACGGGTGCGAACGCGACGGGTGCGAACGCGACGGGTACGGACACGGTGAGAGTGAAGGCGGCGGGTGCGGACCCGGCCGGCGCGAACACCGCGGGCGTGAACGCGGCGCGGGCAGGGCGCGGTTACCGCGTGCGGGCCACTCCCCAGCCGGAGGCCGTCTCCGTACGGGAGCCCGACGCTGAGGCGCTGGGGGCCTGTGCGGCGACTCTGGAGAGGGTCGGCTGGCAGGTGAGCGAGCACACCGATCCCCGTACGCGGGAGCGGTATCTGCTGGCCTCACCGAGGCGGGCCTAGCTGCTGAGCAAGCGCTCAGTAAGCTGGTGTGCGTTCCGTTCGCCTCAGTTAGGGGGAAGCCATGGCCGAGCCGTTTTCCGTCGCGGTGACCGTGCGCGGGTACGAGACCGACGTGCAGGGGCACCTGAACCAGAGCGTGTATCTCCAGTACGGAGAGCACGCCCGGTGGTCGCTGTTGCGGGCCGCCGGGATACGTCAGGCCGACCTGATGGCGAAGGGGATCGGGCCCGTGGCGCTGGAGTCGACGATCAGATACCGGCGGGAGCTGCTGGCCGGCGACGAGGTCGAGGTGACGTGTCTCTTCGTGTGGGGTGAGGGAAAGACGTTCCGCGTCGAGCAGACCGTACGCAGGACGGACGGCACCGTCGCGGCCGAGATCACCGGCGTGGGCGGGCTGATGGACCTGAAGATCCGCAAGCTGGTGGCCGACCCTCGTGAACACTTCCGGGCACTGGCCTCGGACCCCACACTGTTCGGACTGTGAGGGCGGCCGCACCGGGCCCCCGCGGTCCGGACCGTGGGCACGCGCCCACGGTCCGGAGAGCCGGATGAGCCACGACCGGCAGTCGCTCAGCCCAGCGGGTTGAGCAGCTCCGGGTCGTTCTCGAAGGCGAAGAGCAGCAGGTCCGTCATCGTGAACCTGCCCTTCCGGTGGGACGGGAGGGTCGGACGCCAGCCCGGATGCTTCACGATCGACCTCCGGCTGCCCTCGATCGCGCGGTGGAAGACCTCGGCGACGAGGGTGCCGCCGACGCCGGTGAGGCTGCCGGGGCGGGCTTCGTTCACCTCGGCCTCGCGCAGGACGTAGAACCACAGCGGGGTGTGCTCCACGACCTGGGCACGCTCGGTGTCGGAGAGGCCTTCCAGGACGGCGCCGCCGTTGCCCCGCAGGATCTGGTCCTCCGTCAGCGGCTTGAAGCCCATCTGGGCGGCCAGTTGCGGCCCGGTGGCCAGCTCGACCATCGCGGCCCGCGTGAGGTTGCGGAACGCGAGGTTGCGCTGGATCGGCGGCGGGGCCGGGCGGCCACGACCGCCGAAGGTGCCGGTGGGCAGCGTGGCCAGCGGGTCGACGAGGAGCGTGTCGAGGCGCTTGGCCACGTTGAACTCGCTCTCGGGCACGACCAGGTCGTCCCGGCCGATCTCGCCGAAGTCGAACAGCCGGCGGAAGTCGACGATCCAGTTGCTCGGCAGCCGCAGGTTCTCCCCCGCGTTCGGGTCGTCGAGGTCGCTCAGGTCGTTCGGGCCCGGCGTGAGGTTGCCCGCCGTGCCGCTGAACCGGAACAGCAGGCCGAGCGAGGCGATCGGGCCGGGTCCGCCCGCACGGAACACGCTGTTCCACTGGTAGGCCCCGCGCACCATGCTGTGGCCGAGCCGGTAGGCGGCGACCGAGAACTCGATGGGCATCGTCGGCAGGTCGCCGGGGCGGGTGTACCCGGGCCGCTCGAAGTGCCTGCGCCCTCGGGTGAAGACGCGCTCGACGATGTCCGGGTCGACGATGCGCGGCAGGAAGTCGGTGCGCAGCACCCACTGGTAGTGCTTCACGACGATGTCCCGAGCCGCCTGGAACAGCCGGTGCTCGGGCACTCCGCGCTCGGCGAGGAGGTCGACGACGCGGTTGTGGAAGCGGATGAACGCCAGGTGGAGCTGGCCGACGGCCAGGTTCTCGTCGTTGCGCGCGTCCGGGATGAGCGGGGCGCGCTTGTCCGCCCGGGTGCCGCCGGCCGCCTCGCCGGCCCTCGGCAGGTCGAAGCCCTCGTGGTCGATGTTGGACGACGACTCGGGCGGGAAGCCCACCCCGAGCGTGGTGCCCATTTTGAGGCGGCCGTCGGACTCGTAGAAGCGGGCGCTGCCGGCGTGGTGCGGGCCCAGACCGTAGAGCGAGTCCAGGTCGAGGGCGGGGCTGCGGCCCTGCACCAGATCCTCGACCGGGACGGGTTCACCCAGCCCCACCTGGGTGCGGTCCAGGGTCAGGTCGTGGTCGACGAACTGCCCGAGGTACGTGAAGCCCGCCGGGATCGATGTCCCCGGCTCTCCCGAGTCGGGGTCGGTGCCGCCCGTGCCGGTGGTCATGGCCTCGGCCAGCTTGCCGCGCAGCGCCTCGTCGAGCTGGACTCCCTTCTCCCCGAACCGGGAGAAGCGGAAGGCCATCTGCTGTTCGATCGCGCTCGGTACGCGCGCGACCGCGTCCCCCTTCTCGAACTCCAGGATCCGGCCCTCGTTGACGACGTAGTAGGTCTCGCGATGGTGTCGATGCACCATGAATGTCCCCGTTCTGTCCCCCTGCTCCGCGAACGGTCACAACCGGACTTACCGGTTCTCCCCGTCGGTAACGGCCCCCACCGGACGCAAAGCGATCATTCGGATAAATCCCTGCTTCCCGACAACGTGCCGCGCGCGGCGAGGGGTTCCCGAACCAGGAAATCTACTCAAATCGACGTACCCGCCCACTCCGTGAGGGACAAACGTAGACGTCGCGCGGCGCTCAGGCGTCGGGGTTCTTGCCCGTGGCGGCGGTGGTGATGCGCTGGACCTGTGTCGTCGCGAATGACCGCAGGTCATGCTCCTTGGGCAGGGACTCACCGATCACGAGCGCGACGACGGTGCCGACACGCAGTGCCGCTACGGTGAACTTCCCGTCCTTCGCGTAGGCGTCCGTCTCATCGGCGCCCACGTCGATGGTGAGGGGCTTGATCGTGCCCGGGTCGCCCTCGTGGTTCTCCGCGACCATCGTCTTCATGCCCGCCTTGGCGCTCTCGACGGAGTCGTATGCGAGGAGTGTGAAGTCCGCGTCGGTCTCGCCGCCGCTCTCCAGCATGAGGTACCGGGTGGTCGCGAACGCGGTGAGCCCGGCGCAGCCCCACTGGGCCGCCTGCTCGCAGAACTTCCGGGCCTCGGCACCGTCGCGGACACTCGGCTCCATCCCCTTCCAGCCCTTCGGGGCGACGAGCTTGCTCGGGATGGCCTGGGCCGGCTGGGACGGGGCGAACGGCGCGTCGGCGGCACCGCCTCCCGCGCCGCCCCCGTCCCCGCCCCCCGAGTCACCGTCATCCGAGCAGCCGGCCGGCGCCAGTATCAGTGCGAGACCCATGGCCACGCCGCGCGCCTTCTGAAGCATCGTCGCCCACCCCGTTCATTCCATGATCGACCGTCAGTCATACGTGGATATCACGGAGTCCCGCTCTGGTCCCGGCCCTCGCCTCTGGCGAGGTGGGCCGGCGCGGCCCAAGGAGCCGTTCACGCCGGGTTCTCCCCCGTGTGGCCCTGTGTCAGTTCACAAGTGCGGTTTCGGCGGGTATTCCTCCCATGGCGTACCCCCCCACCGCACCCCGGAGACACCATGCCGCTCGCCCGACGTGCCCTGCTCGCCGCCCTCGCCGCCGGTCCCATGGTCGCCGCCTGCACCTCGGCCCGCGCGATCCCCTCGGACGACGCGCCCCGCACCGACAGGGCGCCGCGTACGGCTTCGCCGGCGGCCCGGCGGCTGCTGCCGGACCACTGGCGGCAGATCACGTTCACGGAAGGGCTGGAACGGGACACGTTCCGGGTGTCGGGGAGCACGGGGCGCATCACCGTCGCAGGTGACACGCCGGCCACCCAACTCACCGGACTGAACTGGTACTTGCGGCATATCGCGTACGCCGAGATCAACTGGGCGGGCGAACAGACGAACCTCCTGCCCCGCGACCTGCCCGGCCTCAGCGCGGAGGTCAGCCGCCGCGCGAACGTCACCCACCGTTTCGCCCTTAACGACACCAACGACGGCTACACGGGCGCGTACCTCGACTGGGCGTACTGGGAGCGCGAGCTGGACGTGCTGGCGCTGCACGGCTACAACGAGGTCCTCGTCTACACGGGCGCGGACGCGCTGTACCACCGGGTGTTCCAGGAGTTCGGGTACGGGGAGGAGGAGCTGCGGGAGTGGGTGCCGGGCCCGGCCCACCAGCCGTGGTGGCTGCTGCAGAACCTGTCCGCCTTCCCCTCCCCGCTCTCCGCCCGGCTCCTGGACGCGCGGGCCGTCCTCGGCCGTCGGATCGCCGACCGGGCGCGTGAACTGGGGATGACACCGGTGCTCCCCGGCTACTTCGGGACCGTCCCGGCCGGTTTCGCGGAGCGCGTGCCGGGTGCGCGGACCGTCCCGCAGGGCGAGTGGATGGGCTTCGCGCGCCCCGACTGGCTGGACCCGCGCACGGACGAGTTCGCACGGGTGGCCGCCGCCTTCTACCGGGTGCAGGACGAGATGTTCGGCCCGTCGACCCTGTACAAGATGGACCTGCTGCACGAGGGCGGCGACCCGGGTGACGTGCCCGTCGCAGACGCGGCGAAGGGCGTCGAGCGGGCGCTCCAGCGGTCCCGCCCGGGGGCCACCTGGGTGATTCTCGGCTGGCAGCACAACCCGCCGCGCGCGATCGTCGACGCCGTCGACAAGCAGCACATGCTCGTCGTCGACGGCCTCTCCGACCGGTTCCCCACGGTCACCGACCGTGAGGCCGACTGGGGCGACACCCCGTACGCCTTCGGGTCGATCTGGAACTTCGGCGGCCACACCGCGCTCGGCGCGAACACCCCCGACTGGGCCGCGCTGTACGAGAAGTGGCGCACCAAGGACGGCAGCAGGCTGCACGGGATCGCCCTGATGCCGGAGGCGGCGGACAACAACCCTGCCGCCTTCGCCCTCTTCTCCGAACTCGCCTGGCGAGAGGGCGAGTTGAACCTCAAGTCCTGGTTCGCCGAGTGGGCGCACGCCCGGTACGGGGCCCGTGATCCGCATGCCGAGGCCGCCTGGGACATCCTGCGCCGCACCGCGTACGGCACCACCCGCGCCGACTCGTGGAGCGAGGGCGCCGACGGCCTGTTCGGCGCCCGTCCGGCTCTGAACGTCGTACGGGCCGGCCGCTGGTCACCCAAGCAACTCCGCTACAGCGCGGCCGACTTCGAGCCCTCACTCGGCGAACTGCTCAAGGTGAGAGCCGAGTTGCGGGTCTCGTCGGCGTACCGTCGCGACCTCCTCGACGTGGCCCGCCAGGCCCTCTCCAACCGCAGCCGGGTCATGCTGCCGCAGATCAAGGCCGCGTACGACGCCGGCGACAAGGCCCGCTTCGACAGGTCGAGCCGTGACTGGCTCTCCCTCATGGACCTGTTGGACGAGCTGGTGGCCACCGACTCCCGCCATCTGCTGGGGCGTTGGGTCGCCGACGCCCGTTCCTGGGGTGCGACTGCCGCCGAGCGGGAGGAGTTGGCGTACGACAACCTGTCGCTGCTGACCGTGTGGGGGACGCGGGAGGGTGCGGACGCCGGGCTGCGGGACTACGCCAACCGGGAGTGGGCGGGGCTGGTCGGCGGGCTGTACCGGCTGCGCTGGTCGACGTACTTCGAGGAGCTGCGGGCCGCGCTGGCGGCGGGCCGGGCGCCGAAGAAGATCGACTGGTTCGCCCTGGAGGACCGCTGGGCGCGGAACCCGGGGCCGCTCGCGACAGAGCCGACCGGGGACACATACACGGTCGCCACACAGGTCCGGGACCGGCTCACAGCGCTCTCCTGAGGGATCACAGCCCACTGCCACGGCACCCCCACGACCTTCCCAGTCGACCGCGTGACCCTCAACTACCTTGTCAGCGCGCTCATTTGGGTCCACACGTGCCGCCGTCGGACTGCCGGACCGTTCCGGGGCGCACACAGTCGTGCGCGCCCCGGAGACGGCCGCCGTTGGACCGCTCGGGTCCACGGCTCTGGTCGAGGGCCGTCCCCCTCGACCAGAGTTCAGCGGGTCACGCCTCGGCGGCGATCCGTGCCAGCCGCTGGGCCTCTGCCCTCGTCGAGCGGGCGATCGCGTCCTCGTCGACGTGCAGCAGGCGGCCGTTCTCCACGATCTGCCGGCCGTTCACGAACGAAGCCGTCACCGGGGCCGCAGCGCCGAGGACCAGGGCGGTCACCGGGTCGGCGATCGACGCGTGGGCGAGGGTGTCCAGCTTCCAGAGGACGAGGTCGGCGAGCTTGCCCCGCTCCAGCGAGCCGATCTCGGCCGCCCGGCCCAGGACCTGGGCGCCACCGTAGGTGCCGAGGCGCAGTGCCTGGCGGGCGTTGAGGGCCGCTTCGCGGTGGGCGCCGAGCCGGTTGACGAGGAGAGCGTTGCGCAGCTCGGTGTGGAGTTCGCCGGACTCGTTGGACGCGGTGCCGTCGACGCCGAGGCCGACCGGGACGCCGGCCGCCAGCATGTCCGGGACGCGGGCGATCCCCGCGGCCAGCCGGGCGTTGGACGACGGGCAGTGGGCGACCCCCGTCCTCGTACGGGCGAAGGCGTCGATGTCGGAGTCGTTCATGTGGACGCAGTGAGCCATCCACACGTCCTCGCCGAGCCAGCCCGTCGACTCGAAGTAGTCGGTCGGGCCCATGCCGAACAGTTCGTGGCAGAACTTCTCCTCCTCGACGGTCTCCGAGCCGTGGGTGTGCAGCCGTACGCCGAGGCGTCGCGCCAACTCGGCGCCCTCACGCAGCAGTTCGGTGGAGACCGAGAAGGGCGAGCAGGGGGCGACGGCGATCTGGGTCATCGCGCCGAAGGAGGAGTCGTGATACTGCGCGACCGTCGCCTCGGTGGCGGCGAGCGCGCCCTCCAGCGTCTCGACGGCGAAGTCCGGGGGCAGGCCGCCGTCCTTCTCGCTGCGGTCCATGGAGCCACGGGCGAGCGTGAAGCGGACGCCCGTCTCGCGCGCCGCCCGGATGATGGAGCCCGACAGATCGCCGGAGCCCTTCGGGAAGACGTAGTGGTGGTCCATCGCGGTCGTCACACCGCCGCGGGCCATCATGGCGAGCGAACCCTGGGCCGCCGCGTACGTCATGCTCTCGTCGATGCGCGCCCAGGTCGGGTAGAGCGCGACGAGCCAGTCGAAGAGGTTGTGGTCCGTGGCCAGGCCCCGGGTGATCCACTGGTAGAAGTGGTGGTGCGTGTTGACCAGACCGGGGGTCACGAGGTGCCCGCTCGCGTCGATCCGGCGTACGACGTCCGTCAGGCCCTCGGGGGCCCGGCCCTCGCCCACCGACTCGATGACGTTGTCCGCCACGACCACATAACCGGACGCGTACTCGGTGTCCTTCGCGTCCACGGTCGCGATCGCCGCGTTCTCGATGACGATGCGCTGGGTTGCTGCCATGGTTCGTCCTTCGGGGTCACTTCGGAGGTCACTTCAGACGTCGTTTCAGAGGTCGCTTCAGAGGTTGGTGAGGTCCGCCGGGATCTTCGCTTCGCACCCGTCCCGCAGGACGGTGGCCTCGATGAGGCCGTAGGGCCGGTCGGCGGCGAAGTACACAGCTCCGTCGGCGGTGTCGTTCTCGAGGCCGAACGGAGTCAGGTCGACCAG
This sequence comes from Streptomyces sp. NBC_01314, assembly GCF_041435215.1. Classification (NCBI taxonomy): domain Bacteria; kingdom Bacillati; phylum Actinomycetota; class Actinomycetes; order Kitasatosporales; family Streptomycetaceae; genus Streptomyces; species Streptomyces sp. NBC_01314. The sequence continues at coordinate 2,594,719 of NZ_CP108394.1, forward strand.
GAAGTGGTGCTTGTTCGGGAGGGAGAAACGGACCTCGTCGATCTCGTCGCGGTTGTCGATGATGCGCGCGCCCATCTGGTACAGGGTCTGCTGGAGCGAGAGCGAGTACGTCTCCGCGAAAGCCTGGAGCATGTGCTGCTTCACCTGCCCGTAGGACGCCTCCCAGTCGGGCATGTCCCGCTCGTCGTCGGTCCAGTTGAAGCGCCAGCGGGCGGAGACCTCGGTGGCGAGGACGCGGTCGTGCGCCTCCGGGAGGGTCGTGTACTTGTCCTTGACGTAGCCCCAGAACTCGGAGTCGGTCGAGTTCATGACCGTGAGGTCCTTGAGCCCGGAGACGACCTCCCACGACGAGCCGTCGTACGTGACCTGGGTCAGCCGGGTCTCCTGGCCCTTGCGGACGAAGGAGTGCGCGCCCTCGTTGCCGTGCTCGATGCGCTCCCAGGAGTACTCCTCGATGCGGATACGGGCCCGGTGGATGGCCGGCTGCGAGGTCACGAAGTGCCGGGCCAGGTGGATGCCGAACTGCTCGGCGGACTCGATGCCGTGCTCCTTGGCGAACGCGTACACCGTGTTCTTGGTGGTGTCCGTCGGCAGGACGTTCGCGTTCGAGCCCGACAGGTGGACCTCGGCCATGTCGCCGGAGAGCGACACGGACACGTTCAGGTCCTTGATGTGGTGGGTGGCGCCGTCCCGCGTGATCTTGACGACCCGGTTCTCGGCTTTGCCGTACTGGTTCGGTCCCAGGATGGGCATGGGTGCTAGCTCCCTCGGTATACGGAGTAGCCGAACGGGTTGAGCAGCAGCGGTACGTGGTAGTGCTCGCCGGGGTTCACGGCGAAGGTGATCGCCACTTCCGGGAAGAACACGGCACCGCTGTCCCGATTCGCGGGGGCGTCCTGCTGCGCATCGGCTTGCTTGTTCACGGTCTGTGCGAGGTACGGCTCGACCTCGAAGTCGAGCCGTACGTGGGTCGTGCCCTCCGGCAGCGCCGGGAGGTCCTTGCACCGGCCGTCGGTGTCGGTCGCCGAGCCGCCGAGCGCCTGCCAGTCCGCGGCGCGACCCGAGCGGGCGGCGAGGTGGACGGCGACGCCCTCGGCGGGGCGGCCGACGGAGGTGTCCAGGATGTGTGTGGACACGGAGGCAGTCGTGGCGGTGCTCATGATCGGGCTTCCTCTTCCACTTCGACGAGCCGGGCCAGGCGGATGCGGTTGATCTTGCCCAGTTCGGTGCGGACGATCTCGCGTTCCCGCTCCGGCGCGTTGCCGATCCGCTCCCTGACCGCGTCGCGCATCTGCTCGCCGGTCCGGCCGGTGGCGCAGATCAGGAAGACATGGCCGAACTTCTCCTGGTAGGCCAGATTCAGTTCGAGCATCTCCGCCTTGAGCTGGTCGGAGGTGCCGGCCATCCCGCGCTGCTCACGGGCCGAGGTCGGGTCGCCCGGCTTCGGGCGGCCGATCGGCGGGTGTCCGGCCATGGCCTCCGTCAGGTCCCCTTCGGTCAGCTCGGCCATGGCGGCGTCACTGGCGGCGAAGAGCTCCTCGACGGTGTCGTACGGGCGGCCGGCGATGAGCCTGTGCCCCCATTCGGCCGAGGCGCACGCCTCGTGGAGCGCCGCGGCGGCCGCGTGCTCCTCCAGGGAGTTGAAGCGGGCGAGGCCCGGTGTCGAAGAACGCGAAGTCACGGGAGCCTCCGTGGCCGTGGTGCTGGACTGGCTTCGGCAAGCTAACGCCCTGCGACGACATCACGTCAACAGTTTGTTGAAAAATCGCGGTTACGGCGAGGTGGCCGAAGAGGTCTCCGGCCGCGGCGGAACCCAGCGCCCCTCAGGACCGAGCACCCGCCTCAGGACCAAGCACCCCCTCGGGACCGAGTGCCCCCTCAGGACCGAGCACCCTCTCGGGACCGAGCGCCCCCGTCAGGCCCAAACACCCCCTCAAGCCCCCTTCTCGCGGTTGAGGTAGTTGTAGACGGTGAAACGGCTGACGCCGAGCGCGCTCGCGACGGTCTCCACACCATGGCGCACGGAGAAGGCGCCGCGCGCCTCCAGTATCCGTACGACCTCCTGCTTGGCCTTGCGGTCGAGGTCCGCCAGCGGCCTGCCCTTCCGGCGTTCCATCGCGGCCAGGATGTGGTCCAGCGACTCGGCGAGCTGCGGCAGGCGCACGGCGACGACGTCGGCGCCCTCCCAGGAGAGGACGACATCGTCGGGGCCGGCCTCGTCCGGCGGCAGCATGACCCCGCCCATGGCGTCGACCAGTGGCTTCACGGCCGCGACGAAGGGCTCGTCGCCGGCGCCGGTCACGCGCCGCCCTCCCCGATCACATTGACCTGGAGCGAGATCCGGGTGGCGCCGGACTCCAGGGTCCGGCGCAGCAGGGCGTCCACGGCGGTCAGCACGGCGGCGGCGTCACCCTCCGCCGTGTTGCCGAACGGGCCGACGTCCACCGCGTCCAGCTCGGCCGCCTCGACGACCTCACGGGCCACGAGCGCGTGCGCCGGTGCCTCGTCCAGGTCGAAGGGCTCGGTCGTGAACTCCACTCTCAATCGCACGGGCACAACCTAACGCGCGGTGCCGATTTCCACCGAGCCCTCTTGACAAGCCCCGACGGCCAGCGGCAATCTTCCATTAAGCAGAAATCAACTTCCATAATACGGAAATCAACATGGAAGGGAGCGCCTGAGGCCCCATGGGATTCGCGGAGCAGCGCTACAACGTCAACCTGTCGATCCTCTTCACGGAACTCCCGCTCCTGGAGCGCCCCGCGGCCGCCGCCGTGGCGGGCTTCACCGCGGTCGAGCTGTGGTGGCCCTGGGTCGACTCCCCCACCCCCGCGCGGTCCGAACTCGACGCCCTGCGTGGCGCGTTGAAGGACGCGGGCACCCAACTGACCGGGCTGAACTTCTACTCCGGCGTGCTGCCGGGCCCGGACCGGGGCGCGTTGTCGATCCCGGGTGAGGAGTCGGAGAGGTTCCGCGCCAACATCGACGTGGTCGCGGAGTTCGCCGAGTCCGTCGGCTGCAGGGCGCTCAACGCCCTGTACGGCAACCGCGTCGCCGGTGTGGACCCGGCCGAGCAGGACGCGCTCGCGCTGCGGAACCTGGTCCTGGCGGCTCAGGCCGCCGACCGGATCGGCGCGATCCTGCTGATCGAGGCCCTGAACAAGGTGGAGTCGCCGCTCTACCCGCTCGTGTCGGCCCCGGCCGCCGTCGGTGTCGTCGACAAGGTCAACGAGGCGTCGGGCCTCGGCAACGCGCACTTCCTGATGGACCTCTACCACCTGTCCATGAACGGCGAGGACCTGCCGCGGGTGATCGCCGAGTACGCCGGCAGGACCGGCCATGTGCAGATCGCCGACAACCCCGGCCGCGGCGCCCCCGGCACCGGCACCGTCCCATTGGAGGACCTCCTCGACCAGCTGGGCAAGGCCGGTTACGAGGGTCTGGTCGGCCTGGAGTACAAGCCGGGTGACCGGCCGAGCGCCGAGGCCTTCGAGTGGCTCCCCCGAGAGGCCCGCGCGACGCGCTGAGCCTCCACCCCACCGACGTAGCCGAGCAGCCAGAGAGGCACCCTCACCATGAGCAATCTCCCCAAGGTCGCGTGGATAGGCCTCGGCATCATGGGCTCCCCCATGTCCGAGAACCTGATCAAGGCGGGTTACGACGTCACGGGTCACACCCTGGAGCAGGACAAGCTCGACCGGCTGACCGCCGGTGGCGGTACGGCCGCGGCCTCCATCGCCGAGGCCGTGCGCGACGCCGACGTCGTCATCACGATGGTGCCCGCCTCCCCGCAGGTCGAGGCGATCGCGTACGGCCCCGACGGCATCCTGGAGAACGCCAGGCCCGGCGCCCTGCTGATCGACATGTCGTCCATCACCCCGCAGACCTCCGTCGACCTGGCGAAGGCCGCGAAGGAGAAGGGCATCCGGGTGCTCGACGCCCCGGTGTCCGGGGGTGAGGCGGGCGCGATCGAGGCCGTGCTGTCCATCATGGTCGGCGGTGAGCAGGCCGACTTCGCGGAGGCCGAGCCGGTCTTCGAGGCGCTCGGCAGGACCATCGTGCTGTGCGGCCCGCACGGCTCGGGGCAGACCGTGAAGGCCGCGAACCAGCTGATCGTCGCCGTGAACATCCAGGCGTGCGCCGAGGCCGTGGTCTTCCTGGAGAAGTCGGGCGTGGACCTGAAGGCGGCGCTCGACGTGCTGGGCGGCGGCCTCGCGGGCTCGACCGTGCTGACCCGCAAGAAGGACAACTTCCTGAACCGGGACTTCAAGCCGGGCTTCCGCATCGACCTGCACCACAAGGACATGGGCATCGTCACCGACGCCGCCCGCACCGTGGGCGCCGCCCTGCCCGTCGGCGCCGTGGTGGCCCAGCTGGTCGCCTCGCTGCGCGCCCAGGGCGACGGCGGCCTGGACCACTCGGCCCTGCTGCGAGCCGTGGAACGCCTCTCCGGCGCCCAGGTCTGAGGGGTCCGAGGCGGATCGCCTCCCGAACTTCCGGTCCGTGGCGGCGCTGACATCTGTCCTGTCGCGCCCAGGCGCCGCCGCGGGCCGGAACCACCGTTGCGGGTACGCCGACTTCCTGAGGGGCGTCGGCGGGCGCACCACGATGTCCGTACGCCTGTCGACGGTGGGTGAGGGTTTGGCCGACGCCGACGTTGTGCGCGACCCGCCCGAACCGGCGATCAACTTCTGCACAGAAGAGGTCAGTTACGGCCTCGCCGGGGACGACGCCCTGGTCTCCTTCATCAAGACCTCGATCAATTTCCCTGATCAGGTTCCTGACTTCACACACACCCCGAGCCGCGTCCGGTCCCTGGTGACACCCATCAGCCACCGGACGCACCGCCCGCGACTGCCGCCGACCGACCCGGATGAGGGGTGGCCGTCGGCACGAGCGGGCAGGACACGGACCGCGGCGGCATGCGCGCCAGTGCGGTGGTGAAGGCTCCGGCCCGCGTCTCGACGTGAGGGACGCGGAACCGGCGCCGCCGCATCCGCCGCGGTCCGACCCACGCTCGGGTCCACGAGACGGGGGTGCAGGCCGTCGACGGCCGGGTGCGCATCGCCGACGGGCGCGTGCGCCTCGCCGAGGCCGCCGAGACGGGCGCCGAAACGATGAGCCACCCCTTGGCTTCGGCGACGAGCGGGACGGGGGGCGCCGGGGAGGTCACGATGTCCCGGGCCCCGGGCCGGTCCTCGGGCGCCTCCGTATGGAACGCGTCCTCGCGTCCCGCGTGAGCCGATACCACTCGTCGCACTCCGGTCGCCTCGGCCCTCGGCCCTCGCCCCTCGCCCCGGCCGCCGTGGCCCGTGCCTCCGCCGGCTGCGCCGCCGCGCGGCGGGCTCCGTTGGAGCTGCCACTCCGGCGCCGTGTCGCATCACGTCGCCCCTGGAGGGACCTCGCGATCAGGGTCTGACAACCCGGTCAGCGGCCACCGCCACGGCTTCCTGCCTACGCAAGTGTGCGTAGACCGTCTACGGAACCCTCAAATCAACCTCTGAACCAGTGCGTAGGGGCTTCAACTACCCCTGGGTCAGGGCACATTCTCGACACACGAGGCCCGCCGACACGGGGGCGGCGGGCCTCGACGGGGGAAGCCCCCACGGGGGAAACACGGGGGCACGGGGGAAACGGGGGCCCGGGGATCGGGGGAGAACCGGGAAAACGGGGGAGGCCATGAGCGGCGGCGCGACAAGCGGCTCGCGTCATGCGAGGTCGCGCTGGAGCAGGGCCTCCCCTTCCCGCTCCGGGCAGTCGGCCGCCGCCGGCGCCGTACGCCTCAGACCCGCAGCGTCCTGATCGACGTGGGCGCGTGGCCCGGCTCCGTCGCGATCTCCTCGAACTCCACCACGTTGCCGATGTCGTTCGTCGTGGACATCGAGATGTTGGTGACGCGCTCCAGGATCGCCTCGACGACGACCGGCACCCGGTACTCCGCCGCGAGCTTCTTCGCCTGCTCGAACGCGGCGCCCAGCTCGGCCGGGTCGGTCACCCGGATCGCCTTGCAGCCCAGGCCCTCGGCGACCTTGACGTGGTCGACGCCGTAGACGCCCAGCTCGGGCGAGTTGACGTTCTCGAACTCCAGGTTGACCTGGAAGTCGATGTCGAAGGCGCGCTGGGCCTGGCGGATGAGGCCCAGGTAGGAGTTGTTCACCAGGACATGGACGTACGGGATGCGGTGCTGCGCCCCGACCGCCAGCTCCTCGATCATGAACTGGAAGTCGTAGTCGCCGGAGAGAGCGACGACGGACGCCTCCGGGTCGGCCTTCGCCACGCCGAGCGCGGCCGGGATCGTCCAGCCGAGCGGGCCCGCCTGGCCGCAGTTGATCCAGTGGCGCGGGCGGTGGACGTGCAGCATCTGGGCGCCGGCGATCTGGGAGAGGCCGATCGTGGAGACATAGCGGGTCTCGGGGCCGAAGGCCTTGTTCATCTCCTCGTAGACGCGCTGCGGCTTGATCGGGATGTCGTCGAAGTGCGTACGGCGCTGGAGCCGGGCCTTGCGGTCCTGCGCGTCCGCCGCCCATGCGGAGCGGTCCGGCAGCCTGCCCTCCGCCCGCGACTCCCGTGCCACCGCCACGAACAGTTCCAGCGCGGCCTTGGCGTCGGACGCGATGCCGTAGTCGGGGGCGAAGATCCTGCCGATCTGGGTGGGTTCGATGTCGACGTGGACGAACTTCCGGCCGGCCGTGTAGACGTCCAGCTTCCCGGTGTGCCGGTTGGCCCAGCGGTTGCCGATGCCGAGGACGAAGTCGGACTCCAGGAAGGTCGCGTTGCCGTAGCGGTGCGAGGTCTGCAGGCCGACCATGCCGGCGTTCAGTTCGTGGTCGTCGGGCAGGACGCCCCAGCCCATGAGGGTGGGGACGACCGGGACACCGGTCAACTCGGCGAATTCGACGAGGAGTTCGGCGGCGTCGGCGTTGATGATCCCGCCGCCCGCGACGATCAGCGGTCGCTCCGACGCGTTGAGCAGCCCGAGCGCCTTCTCGATCTGGGCGCGGCCGGCGGCCGGCTTGTAGACCGGAAGCGGTTCGTACGTGTCCGGGTCGAACTCGATCTCGGTGAGCTGGACGTCGATGGGAAGGTCGATGAGGACCGGGCCGGGTCGCGCGGAGCGCATCAGGTGGAAGGCCTGCTGGAAGACGCCGGGGACCTGCGCGGCCTCCAGCACGGTCACGGCCATCTTGGTGACCGGCCCCGCGATGGAGGCGATGTCGACCGCCTGGAAGTCCTCCTTGTGGATCACGGCCCTGGGTGCCTGGCCCGTGACGCAGAGGATCGGGATGGAGTCACCGAGGGCCGAGTAGAGCCCGGTGATCATGTCGGTCCCGGCGGGGCCGGAGGTGCCGACGCAGACACCGATGTTGCCGGGGTGGGTGCGGGTGTAGCCCTCGGCCATGTGCGACGCGCCCTCGACATGCCGGGCGAGGGTGTGCTGGATGCCGCCGGAGGCCTTCAGGGCCGCGTAGAAGGGGTTGATCGCCGCGCCGGGGACACCGAACGCGTCACGGACACCCTCACGCTTGAGGATCTCGACTGCCGCTCGGGCAGCGGTCATACGGGCCATTGCGTACTCCTGCTTCAGCTGCCGGACTCACTCCCGTCGCGCCCCGCGGCGAGCACTTCCGTCATCCCATCAGTGACATTTCCGTATCGCGGAAACTATTTTCTGCTATCTGGAATCAGATTAGGAGGAGCGGCAAGAGGCGTCAAGGTCGTGGGCAGCGGAAAACACCTGGGCGTCTCAGGGTGTTTCCCTGTCGGAACAGCCCTGGCTGGAGGACGATGAGGGGGCGTTTTCGACGGGGCCCGGTGGTGGGGTGGGGAACATGAGCGAGAGCATGGCGGTGCGGTGCCCGGACTGCGGGCGGGAGCATCAGTACGCCGCGCCGGCCTACCCCTGTGTGTGCGGCACCCCGGTCGCCCCACCCCTGAACCGCCGCGCCGCCCCCACCTCCCTCACCCACCACACCTGGGACGAGGACTGGGTCACCGTCCGCTGCGGGAGCTGCGGCCGCGCCGACCAGTGGCCCCACCCGGAGCTGGGCTGCTCCTGCGGGACCGTGCTGCGCGTACCCGTGGCCGGCGGCCTACGGTCGCCGAATCCCGGCGACGCCCCGCACACACCCGTGGCGCCCGCCGACCCCCGGGCGACCTTCCGGCCCGTCACCATCCGCACGGCCCGCGACGCGGTCACCGCCGTCGCCCTCTATCTGCGCTGGCTGGGCTACCGGGACATCCGCCGCGCCGACCAGCGGCAGCCGACCGGGATCGGCCTGGCCGCGCGAGGCGTCCTGGCCCAGGTGGACCCGTCGGTCCGCCCGGCCTCGCCGCGCGACGTCGAGTGCCTGTGGCTGAGCGCCATGACAGAGTCCACCGACTGCGTCTACTTCTCCCTCGCCGGGTACGCCAACGACGCCCGCGACCGCGCCGACGGCCTGGGCGTCTCCCTTTTCGTCCTGGACCTCACGGGCACCCCGCAGCCGGTGAACGGCGCGGCGACCGAGCTGGTCGCCACGGGTGCGGGGGCCTGAGTGCCCATCACCTTGAGGTGACCATCGCCCTGAGGTGACCATGGCCTTGAGGCGGAGGGCACCCCGAGGCGGAGGGCACCCCGACGGCGGTCGCGCGAACGGCTACCCGGCGGCGTACCGCTCCCGCAGCTCGATCTTGCGCACCTTCCCCGACACCGTCATCGGGAAGGAGTCCAGGATGCGCAGCGCGCTCGGGATCTTGTAGTGCGCCAACCGGCCGTCGCAGAAGGCCCGCAGCTCCTCCAGTGTGAGCGGTTCGGCCGTCTCGCGCGGGATGACGCAGGCGAGCACCTCCTCGCCGTACCGCTCGTGCGGTACGCCCACCACCTGGACGTCGGCGATCTTCGGGTGGCCGTACAGGAACTCCTCGATCTCGCGCGGGTAGATGTTCTCGCCACCCCGGATGATCATGTCCTTGATCCGGCCGACGATCTCCACGTACCCGTCCTCGCGCATCGTCGCCAGGTCCCCGGTGTGCATCCACCGCCCGGCGTCGACGGCCTCGGCGGTTCTGTCCGGCTCCTCCCAGTAGCCGAGCATCACGCTGTAGCCACGGGTGCACAACTCGCCCGCCACACCGCGTGGTTGGGTCACTCCGGTGACCGGGTCGACGATCTTCACCTCGATGTGTGGGAGGACACGGCCGACGGTGCCGGTGCGGTGTTCCAGGTCGTCGTCGCGCCGGGTCTGGGTGGAGACGGGCGAGGTCTCCGTCATGCCGTAACAGATCGAGACCTCCGTCATGTGCATCTCGGTGACCACCCGCTTCATCACCTCCACCGGGCACGGCGAGCCCGCCATGATGCCGGTACGCAGGGTGGAGAGGTCGTACGCGGCGAAGTCGGGGAGGTTCAACTCCGCGATGAACATGGTCGGTACGCCGTACAGGGAGGTGCAGCGCTCCCGCTGGACTGCCTCCAGGGTGGCCTTCGGGTCGAAGGACGGAGCCGGGATGACGACGCAGGCGCCGTGCGAGGTCGCCGCGAGGTTGCCCATCACCATGCCGAAGCAGTGGTAGAAGGGCACGGGCACACAGATCCGGTCCTGCTCGGTGTAGGCGATCAACTCCCCCACGAAATAACCGTTGTTGAGGATGTTGTGGTGGGAGAGCGTCGCCCCCTTGGGGAAGCCCGTGGTGCCGGAGGTGTACTGGATGTTGATCGGGTCGTCGCAGGACAGGTCCTCGTACGGCACCGGCGTCCCGCGCGCGATCAGCGCGTCCCAGCTCGGGTCGCCGATGTAGACGGTCTCCCTCAACTGCGGGCAGCGGGTGCGGACCTGCTCGACCATCGCCCGGTAGTCGCTCGTCCGGTGACTGAGCGAGGCGAAGAGCAGGCGGACACCGGCCTGGTTGAGGACGTACTCGACCTCGTGGGTGCGGTAGGCCGGGTTGATGTTCACCATGATCGCGCCGATACGGGCGGTGGCGTACTGGACGAGGACCCACTCCGCGCAGTTCACCGCCCAGATACCGACCCGGTCGCCCTTGGCCACGCCGCTCGCGAGCAGGGCGTACGCCAACGCGTCGACGTCGGCGGCGAACCGGGTGTAGGTCCAGCGCCTCCCGGACGGTACGTCGACGAGGGCCTCGCGGTCCGGCCAGGCCGCGACCGCCCGGTCGAGGTTGGCGCCGATGGTGTCGCCGAGCAGCGGGGTCCCGCCGGTGCCGTGCGTGTAGGACAGCTCGCTCATCGGAAGTCCTCCTCGCGGTACTCCGCGTCCGAGCCCGCGGCCGTGGCCTCGCGCAGCGCGATGCGGCGGATCTTGCCCGACACGGTCTTCGGCAGGTCGCCGAACTCCAGGCGGCGCAGACGCTTGTAGGGCGCGAGGACGGTCCGGGAGTGCTCGAAGAGCACCTTCGCGGTGTCCGGGCCCGGCCCCCAGCCGGCCGCCAGCACGATGTACGCCTTCGGCACCGCGAGCCGCACCTCGTCCGGCGCGGGCACGACCGCCGCCTCGGCGACGGCCTCGTGCTCCAGCAGGGCGCTCTCCAGCTCGAACGGGCTGATCTTGTAGTCGCTCGCCTTGAATACGTCGTCCGCGCGGCCCACGTAGGTGATGTAGCCGTCCTCGTCCCGTGCGCCGATGTCGCCGGTGCGGTAGTAGCCGCCGGCCATGGCCTCCGCCGTACGGTCGGGGTCGCCGTGGTAGCCCGTCATCAGGCCGACCGGGCGGTTGGAGAGGTCGAGGGCGATCTCGCCCTCGACGGCGTCGGGGGCGCCCGAGACGGGGTCGAGGAGGACGACCTTGAAGCCGGGGCCGGGCCGGCCCATCGAGCCCGTCTTCAGTTGCTGGCCGGGGCTGTTGGAGACCTGGACGGCGGTCTCGGTCTGGCCGAAGCCGTCGCGGATGTCCACGCCCCAGGCGCGGCGCACCTGCTCGATGACCTCGGGGTTGAGGGGTTCACCGGCCGCGACGACCTCACGGGGCGGGGTGCTCAGCTGCGTGAGATCGGCCTGGATGAGCATGCGCCACACGGTGGGCGGGGCGCAGAAGGTGGTGACGCCCGCGCGCTCCATCTCCGAGAGCAGCCGGCTCGCGTCGAAGCGGGTGTAGTTGTGGATGAACACGGTCGCCTCCGCGTTCCACGGGGCGAAGAGGTTGGACCAGGCGTGCTTGGCCCAGCCGGGCGAGGAGATGTTGAGATGGACATCGCCGGGTCGCAGGCCGATCCAGTACATGGTCGCCAGGTGGCCGATGGGGTACGACACATGGGTGTGTTCGACCAGTTTGGGCCGGGCGGTCGTGCCCGAGGTGAAGTACAGCATCAGCGGGTCGGTGGCGTTGGTCGCACCGTTCGGCTCGAAACGGGCGGCGGCCGCGTAAGCCTCCTCGTACGGCCGCCAGCCGTCCACCGTCCCGCCGACCGTCGTGCGGGTGTAACGGCCGGGCACGTCCGCGAACTTGGGGGCGTCCTCGGCCCGTACGATCACATGCTTGACCCGGCCGCGCTCGACCCGGTCGCGCAGGTCGGCGGGGCCGAGCAGCGGGGTCGCGGGGATGATGACGGCGCGCAGCTTCATCGCGGCGAGGGCGGTCTCCCACAGCTCCGTCTGGTTGCCGAGCATGACGAGGATGCGGTCGTCGGCGCGGACGCCCCGGTCCCACAGCCAGTTGGCGACCCGGGACGAGCGCTCGGACATCTCGGCGAAGGAGATCGATGTCTCGGTGCCGTCCTCCTCGACGATGTGCAGCGCGGTGCGGTCGTTCCCACGTGCGATCATGTCGAACCAGTCGAGCGCCCAGTTGAAGTACTCCGGGCGCGGCCAGGTGAAGCCCTTGTAGGCCGTGGCGTAGTCCTCACGATGGGCCAACAGGAAGTCCCGGGCCTCCCGGAACTCGTCCGTGGCGCTCGTCCTCGCCGACATGTGTCCTCCTCATTGCCGGACCGTTGCCTGACATCGTGTAATGCGTGGTACACGTCTCACTACCCCCGAACGGGGGTGCGCCGCGCGGAAGGGGGGCGAGTTCGTGGCATTGGATTCCTCGGATTCCGTCGGGACGGCTTCGTCCGGACGGGCGGACATGCGCGGCGCTCTGGCCCGGCTGCGGCAGGCCACCGGGCTGCCGCTCGCCTTCGCGGGGCTGGTCGAGCCCGGCCCCGGGCAACTGCGCATCAGCGAACTCCACGGCAACCGGACCACCGCGCTCAGCGGCCTGGCCGTGCGCTCCGGGAACGGCCTCGGCGGCAAGACGGTGGCCCTGGCCCGTCCGTGCTGTGTGACCGACTACTCCGTCTCGCGCCAGATCAGCCACGAGTACGACGCCGCGGTCGCCGCCGAAGGTATCCGCTCCGTCCTCGCGGTCCCCATCGTCGTACGACGCCAGGTGCGCGGGGTGCTGTACGGCGCCCTGCGCACGGCTCAGCCGCTGGGCGACCGCACGGTGGGAGCCGCGCTGGAGGCGGCGCGGGACATGGAGCAGACGCTCGTGGTGCGGGACGAGGCGTGGAGCCTGCTGGCCTCGGCGCGGGCGCCCGAGGGCGAGTCGGCCGGGGCGTGGGAGGAGGTCCGGGAGGCGCACGGGGCGTTGCGCGCGCTCGCCCCGCGCATCGACGATCCGGAGCTGCGGGCCGAGCTGCTGCGGGTGTGCGGGCGCCTGGCCGGCGTGGCCGGCGGGGAGAACACCGCGCCGGACGGTGGCGCCGGGGTCGCCCTCACACCGCGCGAGATGGATGTGCTGGCCTGCGTCGCGACGGGTGCGACCAACACGGTCGCCGGAAATCGGCTGGGGCTTCGCCCCGAGACGGTGAAGGCCTATCTGCGCTCGGCCATGCGGAAGCTCGAGGCGCATACGCGTCTGGAGGCGGTGGTGGCTGCCCGCCGGGCGGGGCTGTTGCCGTAGTGATCCGCGTGGACGTCTCGAACCGCGGGGCCGTGGGGGGCCGGTCGCGCCCACGCGGCGGAGCCGCACATGTCACGGTCCCGCGCCCCTTCCGGGGGCGTGATGGACATCATCTTTCATGTAACGGGCATGTGAAATTCCTTATGCCGTACCCTTCCTGTTATTTCCCACACCGGGTCTACGTTCCGAAATTCAAAGACTCGATGCCTAATATTGGCCCGGACACGACACTCGAGGGGAGCGGTGGCCCGTGCGACGGGAGTACAAGGAGCCTGGGAGACCCCGCCCCGACCTGGTCATAGGCCGGGAGGAGCTGTTCGCGGGGGCGCGTGAGCAGCTTGCGCGGAGCGGCAGCGTGCTCGTGCACGGCTCCGCGGGTATCGGAAAATCGACCGTCCTGCGCGCTCTGGCCGCGGAATACGAGGAATCGGCACGGACGGTGCTGCGCTGCTCGGCCACCGAGTCCGAGTCGCATCTGCCCTTCCTCGCGCTGACCGATCTGCTCGGGCTGGTCATGGACGAGGTGTCCGACCAGCTGCCCGCCCCGCAGCGCACCGCGCTGGAGTCCGCGCTCACCGGCCGTGGCGAGTCCACCCTCCAGCGCGACGGGCTCGCCCTCCGGCTGGCCGTCCTGTCGACCCTGCGCGCCCTGGCCGCCAAGGGCCCGGTACTGATCGTCGCGGACGACCTCCAGTGGCTGGATCCGGCCAGTGTCGAGCTGCTCGGGTTCGCGGCGCGCCGGCTGGGCGAGCTGCCGGTCCGCATGCTGTGCGCCGTACGTACCTCGACGGACCCCCACGGTCACGAGCAGGACAGGTATCTACGCGCGTCCCCTCCCGGCACGCTGGCCCTCCGGGTCACCCCGCTGTCCAGGACGCACGTCGCCGAGCTGCTGGAGAACCGCGGCTACACCGGTCTGCCCCGGTCGACCGTGCGGGACATCCACCGCACCAGCGGCGGCAACCCGCTGTTCGCGCTGGAGCTCGGCCGTGCCCTCGCCGACAGCCCGACGCCGCCGCGTCCGGGCGAGCCACTGCCCGTGCCGACCTCACTGCGGACCCTGGTCCTGAACCGGCTGGACATGCTCTCGGCCGAGGCCCGCCGCACCCTGCTGGTCGCCAGCGCCGGTGCCCGGCCCACGGTGGCACTGCTGCACGCCGCCGGCCGGGAGAACGCCGAGGCGGAGACCGCGCGCGCCGTCGAGCTGGGGCTGCTCGCACCGGAGCGGGAGGGGCCGTACGTACGGTTCGCGCACCCCCTGGTGTCGGCCGCGCTGTACGCCGAGGCGACCGCCCAGGAGCGGCGGGCCGCCCACGCCGCACTGTCCACCGCCGCCGTCGACCCCATCGAACGGGCCCGGCATCTGGCGCTGTCCACCCACGGCACCGATCCGCTGGTCGCCGCGCGGCTGGGCGAGGCCGCTGCCGTGGCCCGGGACCGGGGCGCGCCCTCGGTCGCCGCCGAACTGGGGCTGCTCTCGGCCCGGCACACCCCGGCGGACGCGACGCCGGGCCCCGACGAACGGCGGCTGCAGGCCGCCGAGGACGCGCTGACCGCCGGGGAGAACGACCTCGGCCGGGACATCGCCCGCGAGGTGCTGAGCCGGGCCACCGAACCCGCCGAGCGGGTCCGGGCCTGGATGGTGGTGATCGACGCGGCCGGACAGTCGCTGGCCGAGGTCGACGCCGTGTACCCGCAGGTCCTCGCCGACGCGGGCGACGACCCGCGCCTGCTCGGCCTGGTCCGTTACCAGCTGGCCTGGCGCGCCCTGGTCCTCGAAGGCGATTTCGCCCAGAGCCGGGAGGAGGCCGCGCGGGCGGCGGAGCTGGCGGCACGGGCCGAGGACCGGCGTACCGAGCTGCTCGCGCTCGCCTTCCAGGCGCAGGCCGAGATCCTGATGGGGCACCCTGACGCGCCCATGACGATCAAGCGGGCGCTGAAGGAGCCGCAGGACCCGCAGCTCGCCTGCCATCACAACGGGGCGGGCGCGACCCGCTTCCGCTGGCTGATGATGAGCGACCAGCTCGGCGAGGCCCGCGCGACGATCACCTCGCTGCTCCGTGAGGTGCGGCGGCGCGGCATGGTCGAGAGCGAGGTGCACTATGTGCGCTTCCTCGCCGAGACCGAGCTGCGCTCCGGGCACTGCGGCCGGGCCCTCGACCTCGCCCGCGAGGGCTATGTCCTCGCCCGTGACTCCGGTATCGGCGAGGGCGCGTCCGCCATGCTCACCTCGCTCGCCGAGGCCGCAGGCGGTGACGTGGAGCGGGCCCGGGCGCTCGCCCGCGAGGCCGCCGAGCGCGCCGAGCAGGACGGCGACCTGATGTACCTCTCCCGCGCCCTGGGCGCCCTCGGGCACGCCCAGTTGGTGGCGGGGGACGCGCCGGGCGCCGTGCAGGCCCTGCGCCGCGTACGGGAGCTGGAGGAGGGCCTCGGGGTCACCGACCCCGCACGCGGCCGGTGGCACGGCGATCTCGCCGAAGCCCTGGTGCGGGTGGGTGAGTCGGCAGAGGCACAGGACGTCATCGACGTCACCCGGCAGCAGGCGCTGCGGCTCGGGCGGGAGAGTGTGCTCGCCGTCCTCGACCGGGCCGAGGCGCTGGTGCGTGCGGCGCGAGGTGAACAGGAGGTCGCCGTACGGCAGTTGACGTCGGCGCAGGACCGGCTGGCGAAGCTGGGCTACGGCCTGGAGGAGGCGCGGGCCGCGTTCTCCCTGGCGGGGCTGCGCACCGTTCCGCAGGCTCTCGGTCTCGCCCGGCCAGGGGGGACACCCACGTCCGGACCGGGCTCGTACGACGAGGCGTCCCGGCTGTTCCGCCGCTGCCGTGCCCTGCCGTGGCTGCGTCA
The DNA here is from genome assembly GCF_041435215.1 of Streptomyces sp. NBC_01314. NCBI lineage: Bacteria > Bacillati > Actinomycetota > Actinomycetes > Kitasatosporales > Streptomycetaceae > Streptomyces > Streptomyces sp. NBC_01314. The sequence continues at coordinate 2,610,441 of NZ_CP108394.1, forward strand.
GGTGGAGGAGGCCTCGGTCACCCCGGCACCTCCGCAGCAGCCCGCGATCGCCCCCTCGGCGCTGGACGCCCTCGCCGTGCTCGCGGCGACGGAACGCCAGGTCGCGGAGCTGGTCATGGAAGGGGCGACCAACCGGGAGATCGCCGGTCGGCTGTACATCAGCGTGAAGACGGTCGAGGCGACACTTACGCGGGTCTACCGGAAGCTGGGCATCCGGTCGCGTGTGGACATCGTGCGGCTGGCGGCGGGACACCGTACGAACTGACCTCCCCGGGACCGGCTGACGAGCCCCTCCCGGGACCTGGGCCCTGTCGTCACATTCCCGTCCGTCACTCTTCGGCGGACCAGGTGCGCGCAGCGACCTTGCGGCTCCAGCCTAGGCTCAAACCCCGGCCCGGGTCATCGAGGGTTTTCCCTCCCCAACTCGCCTAGGGGGATCCCCCCTTGGGAGAGGATCACTCCGGCTCCTATTTTTTGTGACGTGCCGCACGCCAGGGCACACAGACCGGCCCGTCGCCCCCGCTCGGCTCCCCCGAGCGGGGGCGGCACGGCAGGTTCTGTGCACCAACCCCCCACCCGCGCGTCCCCCACCGGCAACTCCCCATGAGGAGCACCATGTTCGGGTTCAACCGCGTCAAGAAGTCGATGATCGCCGCCGTGGCCACCGCTGCCGCCGCCGCGGCCGCGCTGCTCACCGCCCCCGGCGCCGTCGCCGCTCCCCAGCCCATCGTGGGTGGTACGACCACCACCGCGAGCGCGTACCCGTACGTCATGCAGATCACGAACGCCTCGCAGAGCCAGTTCTGTGGTGGCACCCTCGTGTCTCCGACCAAGGTGATCACCGCCGCTCACTGCATGGTCGGCAGAACCACCTCCAACACCCGTGTCGTCGGCGGCCGTACCTACCGCAACGGCACGAACGGCACCGTCAGCACGCTCAGCAAGATCTGGATCCACCCGAGCTACAACAGCTCCACCATGACCAGCGACGTGGCCGTGCTGACCCTCGCGGTCGCTCAGCCGTACACCACGGCGTCCTACGTCAGCGCCTCGCAGACGGGCGTCTACGCGGCCGGCACCACCGCCCGCATCATCGGCTGGGGCACCACCTCCTCGGGCGGCTCCTCCTCCAACCAGCTGCGCACCGCGACCGTGCCGGTCGTGGCCGACTCGGTCTGCGGCAGCTCCAGCGCGTACGGCTCCGAGTTCGTCGCCAGCTCCATGGTCTGCGCCGGTTTCTCTTCCGGCGGCGTCGACACCTGCCAGGGCGACAGCGGCGGTCCCCTGATGATCGGGGGCGTCCTGGCAGGCATAGTTTCCTGGGGTTACGGCTGCGCCGACGCGCAGTACCCCGGGATCTACACCCGGCTGACCACCTTCTCCAACACGGTGGCCGCCCAGATCGCCTCGTAGCCGAGGCCCGGGCGCGAGCCGACAGACTCCTGAGGTACTCCCTCAGGAACTGCCAGGGGGTGCCGCGAACCTGCCACGAGCGGTTCGCGGCGCCCCCTCTCCAATGTCCGGGAGGCGTACGGAGGTTACGACGGGGCCACGGTGCCGAACCGGATGTCGTACGCGCCGTCCCCGTGCAGCGTCGTGAGGGTGCGCTCCGCCTCCGTCACCAGGTCGGCCCGCTGCCGCTGGGTGAGGCGGCCGAAGGGTTCGAGGGTGAGGACGTCGGCGTCGAGCTTCCAGATGCCGGCCAGGAAGCCGTCCACGAGGAACGTGCGATGGGCCTGATTCCCTTGCCAGGAACGGCCCTTGAGGTCCGGCGGGACCACGCGGGAGCGGTCGGCGTGGGAGAGGAGCAGGTTGTCGAACTCGGGGAGCAGCCGGGGCGGGGCCGGGGTCTCCGGGTCGGGGCGAGGCGCGTCCGGGAGGTCGAAGAGTTCGGTGCCGCTGTCGTCGCGGAAGACGAGCAGCTCCGGGCGCAGCCGCTCGAACGCCTCGCGCAGGCGGGTCAGTCCGGCCCAGGTCTGCATGTCCTTGACGGAGGCGGGCCCGAACGCGGCGAGATAGCGCCGGATGACGGTTTCGGGTGCCGGTGCCTCTTCGGCGGGGCGGCCGAGCCAGTGCTCCGCGGTGGTCAGGGCGACCTGTCCGCTCCTCCCCCACAGGCCGCGCGGGGTGACCTGGACGAGCGGAAGCCGGCAGCGCGCGGCGACACCGAGGGCGAACGGGTCGGCGTCGGGCCACTCCACGATCAACGCCTCACGCAACTGCTTCAGGGTGCGCGGCTCGGCCTCGACGAGTTCCCGCGCGATCGCCTCCAGCCGGTCCAGATCGACCCCGGCCAGCCCTTTGCGGAACAGGTTCAGCTCCCGCTCCCGGGCCGGCTGCACCAACGGCCGCAGGGCGAGGCAGTCCTCGGCGGTGTGCGTGTGGATCGTGGACCGCATGGTCACGATGCGTACGACGTCCCGGTCGGCCATCAGCGCCGACAACTGCTCGGGCGCGAAGCCGTCCAGCCGGGCGGCGAGCGCGTAGTACGGCGGCCGTACGTTCTGCGCCTGGAGCCCGAGGAGGTGCGTGATGGCGCCGTGGGCGGACATGGGCGGGGGCACCGAGTCGGCGGCCTTGGCGGAGGGGGTCTTGGCGGAGAGTGCCTTCACGGAGGGGGCTTTGGCGGGGGCGGCCTCGGCGGAAACGGGCGCCCGGTGCAGCAGGAGCTGGCGGGCCAGGGTCGCGCGGTTGAGGGCCTGGGTGCCGAGCCGGGGAGCGGTCTGGTCCGCCTTGTTCGTCATGGTGCGCACGCTAGCGGGGGTTGCGGACAGGTTCTGTCCGCGACAGTCCTGATGCGGTCCGCGGTCCGCCGCCGAGAGCGGAGAGCGCGACGGCGCGTCCCGTCCGCGATTGCCTCGCTCCCCCGCCCCCCTGCCCGACCCACTTCCGGTCCGGCCGGACATCGAATTCCCCGGCTCCCTCCTTTCCCACCCCTCCCCTCTCCTCTCCTCTCCTCCCCTTACGTATACGCGCAACTCGGGAGGCATCCACGATGGCCGACCGGCTGTGGGTATTCGACCAAGTCAGCGGGCTGAGGACCGTCCCGGCGGATAGAAGGCCGCCGGGACAGCCGGGACGAGGAGCGGTTCGTCTACGAAAGGGTCAGCGCCCGCGGCGAAATACCGGGCGGCGAAGGACGTCTTCGCCGGCAGATCCGGAAACTGTAGGAACTCCGGGCGGCAGACGCCGAGGACCTTCGCCAACTGCGGGAGGGCAACGAAGCCCTTGTCGGAGCACTTCACTCGGCGATGACGGAGAATCAGGCTCGACGCTGCTGGAGCTGCCCGATCCGCAGCCGCCCGCGCCGCCGGACCCGAAACTGCCGGCCCAATCGGCCTACCAGCAGATCATGGCGCTGTTCGCCTCGGCCGACGCGCCGCTGCGGGCGCGGCGGGTGTGCGAGGCGACGGACATGAAGATCGCGCCCAACAACATCAACAACACCCGCTTGTAGCTCAAGCGGCTGACCGAGCGCGGAATCCCGGTCGAGACCGAGCAGAGCTTGTTCGCCCAGCCGCGGCCGCAGCCGTAGCCGCCCGGCGACGCCGCGGCCGGCCGGCCTGCTCCTCCCGAAAGGGTGGAACAGACCTCAACTCATGTAACCCTCTCAGGACTGCAACTGGGCGAAGAGCGTCGCCAGGTCGATGAGGCCCCAGTGCTCGGTGAGCTTCCCGTCTGCCACCTTGAACATGCGGAGCTCCAGCACCTTGATCGATCGGCCGGTGGCGGGAGTGCCGTTGAAGGACCCGGTGTTCGTGCCGGTGAGGATGAAGTTGATCGCGAACCAATCGTCCTCGGCGACGACACGGACCGGCGTGGCGGCGAAGTCGGGGACCGCGTCGAGGAACGACGCCAGCACCGCGCGGGTCTCCTCGAGGCCGGTGGCGGTGCCGTCGGCGGCGTGGTTGCGGAAGTCCGGCGCGTACAGGGCGAACAGGGCGTCGAGGTCACGCAGGTTGACGAGCTTGACGTACTCATCGGCAATTCGGTGCAAGTCGGCGGTGGACGCTTGGGTTTCGACATTCGAGGAAGACATGTGCTTCTCCAATGTGGATGGACGGAGCGGCTCCGCCCCGGTGATGGACAGCGGAATCGGGTCGAACCGGCGGGTTGGACGAGCAGGGTCCGGCGATGGCGCCGGGCAGCGGCTGCTTCTTCTCGCGGAGGCGAAGCGCCCGGCCGGGGTGTGTCAGGCGGTGTGGGTGGGGTAGTCGGTGTAGCCGGCCGCGCCGCCGCCGTAGAAGGTGTCCGGGTCGGGGGTGTTCAGCGGCGCATCGGCGCGGACGCGTTCGACCAGGTCGGGGTTGGCGAGTGCCAGCGTGCCGACGGTGATGACGTCGGCGATGCCGTCTTCGACGTCCTTGGCGCGGGTGGCGATGTCGGTGCCGGCCCGGTTGAGGACGAGGGTGGTCGGCCACAACTTGCGGAGGGTGTGCAGGAGTTCGTCGTCGCCGCCGTGGAGGATGTGCAGGTAGGCGAGGTCGAGGGGGGCGAGGGCGCGTACGAGGGCGGGGTACAGCTCGTGGGTGTCGCTCTCGGCCATGTCATTGAAGGGGGTGGCGGGGGAGATACGGATGCCGGTGCGGCCGGCGCCGATCTCGTCGGCCACGGCGGTGGCGACCTCGACGGCGAAGCGGATGCGGTTCTCGATGGATCCGCCGTAACTGTCGGTGCGCTGGTTGGTGTTGGTGGAGAGGAACTGGTGCACGAGGTAGCCGTTGGCGCCGTGGATCTCGACGCCGTCGGCGCCGGCCGCGATGGCTGCCGCGGCGGCGCGGCGGAAGTCGTCGACCACGGCGGCGACTTCCTCGGTGGACAGTTCGCGCGGTACCGGCATCTCCTGGAGCCCGGACGCGGTGAACATCTCGCCCGCCGGCTGGACCGGGGAGGGGGCGACCGGCTGCCGGTGGTGCGGGGTGTTGTCGGGGTGGGACATCCGTCCGGCGTGCATGAGCTGGATGACGATGCGACCGTCGGCCTTGTGCACGGCGTCGGTGACCTTGCGCCAGCCGGCGATGTGCTCCTCGGTGTAGATGCCGGGGGTGAGCGGGTAGCCCTGGCCGTCGGCGCTGGGCTGAGTGCCCTCGGTGATGATGAAGGCGTGCGAGGCGCGCTGGGCGTAGTACTCGGCGTTCAGCTCGGTCGGCGCGCCGTTCAGGGTGGAGCGGTTCCGGGTCAGGGGGGCCATGGCCAGCCGGTGCGGCAGGGGGATCTCTCCGGCGACGATCGGGTTCCACAGGGTGTTCGACATGGATGTTTCCTCAGGTGAAGGGTGTGAGTGAGAGAGCTGCGGGGTGGCGTGGTGGCGGCCCGGCCTGCGGGCAGCGGGTAGCGGGCGCCATCGTGGTGCTGGGTTCCGACTGGTCGTACGGGAGGGGACTGTTCGTACGGGAGGGAGGACGCCGAGCGTGTCGGTCCTCCCTCGCACCGGAGTCGGAGCGGCGGTCAGCCGCGGTAGCGATCGGCCGGGACCCGCAGGGACAGGTTCGGTACGAGCGCCTGACGCGCCTTCTCGAACGACTCCCAGTCGCTGATGTCCGGCAGCGACAAGATGGTGACGGGCTCCCCGGCGTCGAGGCCGGCGAGCGCCGCGTCGACGGCGTCGTCCACGTTCATGACGATCTCGTCGGGAAACGTCTCGAGGTCGACACCGGAGCCGTCCCAGAGATCCGTGCGGACAGCGCCCGGCAGCACGGCCTGCACCGTGACGGGGCTCTCGGCGAGTTCCTGCTGCAGGGCCTGGGTGAACGTCAGCACGTAGCTCTTGGTGCCGCTGTAGACGGCGCTGATGGGCAGGATGTTGAGAGCCATGGCGGAGGAGACGTTCACGACGGTGCCGCGCCCGCGGGCCGTCAGGCCCGGCAGGACCGCGATGGTCAGCCTGGTCAGCGCTGTCACATTGAGGTTGATCAGCGCCTCGTAGGCCGCCGCGTCGGAGCCTGCCAGCGGCGTGAGCAGCGCACCGCCGGCGTTGTTGACCAGCATGTCGATGCTCTCGTCGGTCCGCAGACGCTCCTCGACCACGGAGATCTGCGCCGCATCGGTGAGGTCGGCGGCGACGATGTCCACCGCACGGCCCGTGCGGCTGCGGATGTCCGACGCCAGCGTTTCCAGCCGCGCGGCGTTCCGGGCCACCAGGATCAGGTCGTAGCCCCGGTCGGCAAGCCGCTGCGCATAGGCGGCACCCAGGCCGGCGGACGCACCGGTGACGACAGCGGTCTTGTTCTGCGTGGTCATGGGGTGGATCTCATTTCTGGTCCGGCGGATGAGCGGATGAGCAGGGGCCAGAGCGTCGGCCCCTCGCTTTAGATTACGGTAACTATCTAAAACCGTCCAGTCAACGGCCCGCGACGCCGCACGGAACGAGGTCCCTACTGCCGACCGCCCGACACTTCGCGTACGATAGATGCACTTAACTATCTAACGTGAGCAGGTGACTGATGAGTCGGGTTTCGCAAGCACAAGCGATCGAGAACCGCAGACGCGCGGTCGCCGCGGCCTCCCAGCTCTTCCGGGAGCGCGGCGTGAACGGCATCAGCGTCGCCGATCTGATGAAGTCCATCGGGCTGACCACGGGCGGCTTCTACAAGCAGTTCCCCTCCAAGGAGGCCCTGATCGCCGAGGCCGCCCAAGCCGCTTTCGGAGACGTTGACCTGCTCCTGGCTTCGTTCGACACGTCCCACGGCGATCACGACACCGCGCGCGCGGCCCTCGTCGACTACTACCTGTCGGCCGACCACCGTGACCAGCCCGGCACCGGCTGTCCCACCGCGGGATTCGCAGGGGACATGGCTCGCGAGCCCGCAGCCGGGGAGGTACGCGAAACGTACGCGGCCGGAGTCCAGGACTTCGCCGCATGGATGTCCACCGACACCAACGACGGCCTTCCCCTGGTGGCCACCCTGGTCGGCGCGATCCTGCTCGCCCGCGCCACGGCCGGCACAGAACTGTCGGAGAAGATCCTGGAGTCGACCCACACAGCCCTGACCGCACCACACGGACCTTGACCCGAAATCACGCGCACGGACTGTGCGGCTGGGGCCGAACGCCACGCGGTCAAGCACCCTCCGGAATCCCAGCGGCACGCGGTGCCGGTAGCCCTCCGGCCGCCCTCCCCACCCCTCCAGCGATGCCGGAATGGGCAGCAACGGCGGGATGACCTGCCATTTGGCCTCCGCCAAGTCGCAGGCGTAACACCGCACGAGCTCCGGCCCGTCCGCCACGTTGCCGAACCGGTGCGCGAGGCAGTCACACGACAGGGACGGCGAGTGGGACTCCACGCACGCGAGCGCGAAAGACTGCGGCAACGGTCTCCTGGTGACCGGTTACGCACTCCGAACCGCCGAGAGAACCTGCTGTCATGCGCCGTCTGATCCCGGATGGACGTCGACGGAGTGGAGCCAGGATCATCCTGGCTCCACTCAGTGGTGCGGGCGTGTCACTGGAACTGTGCGAAGAACCTCCAGATCTCTGCTTTCGTCCAGGTGGCGACGCCGCTTTCGCCGGAGGAGCCGTCGACCGGACCGGGTATGTGGCCTCCGTCGAACGCGGCCCATTGGACCGGGTATCCGGCGCGACAGCCCGAGTAGGTGGTGGTGATGTGCGTTCGGCTGCCCGGGGCGGGCTCGCGCGGGCTCTGGGCAGTGCAGCCGTTGTTGGCGACGAACTTGTCGCGCAGGGACCGTCCTTGCGCGATGCCGAGGACGTTGTCGCTGATGCCGTGGATTCCGAAGTAGGCGATGGGCTGGGTGCCGCCGCTGCACCCGCTGATCTGAGCGCCGGACATGACCGCGACGGCCCTGAAGACGTTCGCCCGGCTGCATGCGAGTGCGTAGCTCATACCGCCGCCCCAGCTGAATCCCGTGGCGAAACGCTGTGCCGGGTTGACACAGAGGCCGCCCTCGATTCGCCGGATCATGTCGTCGACGAAGGTGATGTCCTCACCACCCGCATTGGCCCAGCCGTTGCCGAGCCCCTGGGGGGCGACGAGGATCGCGCCGTTGTTCGACTGTTCCTGCTGGCCGTAGTAGGACCACGCGTTCCCGCTCGTGCCGCCCGAAGCGACGTCGCCGGCGGTTCCGCCCCGCCAGTGGAACGCGAAGATCAGCCGGTAGGGGTGGCTGTTGTCGTAGTTGGCGGGAACCCTGAGGATGAAGCTGCGGCTCTTGCCGCCGCTCTGAATCGTGTGCGTACCGCTCGCCAGAGTCGGGGTGCTGCCGCATCCGCCGCCACCGCCACCGCCACCGCCACCGGACGACAGCTTGATCATCTGCCATTGCTGGTTGGCGCCGCCCCAGTCGGAGTACTGGACGACGTTGCCGCCATCGGCGGTGGAGGCGCCCTGCACCTCCACCGCCTTGCCGCTGGTGCGGTTGATCAGCCGGACGTGGCCCGCGTCGGAGTCGGCCAGGCGGAACTGCTGGTTGGCCCCGTTGTGGTCGGCCCACTGCTGGATCGCGGCACCGTCTGCGGTCGAGGCGCCGGCCACGTCGAGGACCTTGCCCGAATGCCGGGCCTTGAGGCGGTAGAAGCCGTCGCCGGAGTCCACGAACTGCCACTGCTGGTTGGCTCCGTCGCCGCGCGTCCACTGGCCGGCCCGCGCGCCGTCGGCGGTGGACGAGCCGGAGACGTCCAGCGCCTTGCCGCTGTTGCGATTGACCAGGACATACCAGGCATTGGTGTCCACCGTCGCCGCCTCGGCGGGCGCCGGATTCACCGCGGCGAGCATGCCGATCGCGAGGGTCGCCGCCACCACGGCGGCGATCCGGGACCACCAGCGATGTCGTCGTGGAGGGGCGGGGGAAGCCGCACCGTAGGTCTTCATCGATTCACCCTTTCGTTTGTGACAGGTCCCATCAGGTGCGGGTCCAGCGTTGGTTGCTGCCGTTCGAGCAGGAGTAGAGCTGGATCAGGGTGCCGTTGGCGGTGCCGCTTGCGACGGCGTCGAGGCAGAGGCCGGACTGGACGCCGACGATGGATCCGTCGGAGTTGAGGCGCCATTTCTGGTTGTCGGCGCCCCAGCAGCCGTAGATCTGGACTTTGGTGCCGTTGCCGGTGCCGCCGGCGTCCAGGCACTTGTTGCCGTAGACCCTGAGCTCGCCGGCGGCGGTGTACGTCCACTGCTGGTTGCTGCCGTTGCCGCAGTCCCACAGGTTGAGCTGGGTGCCGTCGGTCGTACTGGTGCCGGGAACGTCCAGGCAGCGGCCCGACCCGACGCCCTTGATCTGTCCGGAATCCGAAGGGGGCGTGGAGGTGCCGCCATTGAGTGCGTTGAGGACGGCGGTGTAGGCGGGCTTCTTACTGCCGTCGCCGTTGAACAGCAGCGGCGTGTCCCCCGGTCGCCAGGAGTCGGTGTCGCGCACACCCCAGACGGTGATGCCGAGACAGCGCGAGACGGCAAGGCAGTCGTTGGTCACGCTGGCGTAGGTCGTGGCCGAGGCGCCCTGGATGTCGAGTTCGGTGATGGCCACGTCGACGCCGAGGGCGGCGAAGTTCTGCAGTGTGGTGCGGAAGTTGCTGTTGTAGGGGCTGCCGCTGTTGAAGTGCGACTGGAAGCCGACGCAGTCGATCGGCACGCCGCGCTGCTTGAAGTCCCGGACCATGGCGTACATGGCCTGGGTTTTGGCCCAGGTCCAGTTCTCGACGTTGTAGTCGTTGTAGCAGAGCTTGGCGGCCGGGTCGGCGGCGCGCGCGGTGCGGAAGGCGACCTCGATCCAGTCGTTGCCGGTGCGCTGGAGGTTGGAGTCGCGCCGGGCTCCCGAACTGCCGTCGGCGAAGGCCTCGTTCACGACGTCCCACTGGGCGATCTTGCCCTTGTAGTGGGCCATCACGCCGTTGATGTGGCCGATCATCGCCTGGCGCAGCGTGCTGCCGCTGAGGCTCTGCATCCAGCCGGGCTGCTGGGAGTGCCAGGCCAGGGTGTGGCCGCGCACCTGCTTGCCGTTCTGCACCGCCCAGTTGTAGACGCGGTCACCGGCGGTGAAGTTGAACTGGCCGCGCTGCGGCTCGGTGGCGTCGATCTTCATCTCGTTCTCGGCCGTCACCGAGTTGAACTCACGGCCCGCGATCGTCGTGTACGCCGAGTCGCCCAGCCTGCCCGAGGCGATGGCGGTGCCGAAGTAGCGGCCGCTCTGCGCCGCCGCGGCGCCGAGCGTGTTCTCGGCGGCCTGTGCGGTCGGCGGCGCGACCAGTGCGGCGGCCGCACCGAGGACGCCGACGACCAGCGCCAACAGCATGCCGCGGATCTTCCGGCGAATGGCGGGTCCGGGAAGGGCATACAAGCCCATGACTGTGCCTCCAAGGTAGAAATCACGGAAGGACTGAAGCGCAGGGGAATGCGTCGTCCGCCCCCACTCGGCAGACGGACGGGGCGGTCCGGGGCCCGGGCAGCACGGAATCACCGGACACCACGGTCATGGGACCGTGACGATCTCAACCGGCACGGGCGTCACCCGTCACCCGCCGGCCGTCGGGTGACGTACGGCGGGCGGCGCCGGTGTTTCGACACAGGCATGGGCGTACTCCATCGCAGCTCAGCCGGGGGACCGCCACGCGGCGTCGCGTACCTCTCCAACTGCGCGAAGAGCCAGGATGCGCTGGTGCGAACCTCACCGGAACGAAACGGGGTGGCGCAGGTGCTCTGTGCGCGGATCTGTCGTGCGGCTGTGCGTGGATCTGTCGTGCGGCTGTGCGTGGATCTGCCGTGCAGCACAGATTGCCCAGGGCCGACGTAGCTCGATATCTCGAACTACGGCCGGTTCTCAGACTGGGAGATTGAAGTATTGACGATGCATCGTCAATACTCACCGCAGAAGAAGTTTCGGTTCTTCGTCCGAAACATTCGGAATCCCGGCGAGCCGGACGGTGGACCCCGGCGCCGCCGCCGGCGGAGCTCGTAGGGCCGGGGCCGGGGCCGGGACGAGTGTGCGGACGCCGCTTACTCAACTCCTCTCCTCTGCGTGGACGCCTTGGAGTGGCGAGCGGGTATCGCAGACTCCGGAGCGTTTCCGGTCGACGTGACAGCTCGCCAAGCCCGAAGGGGAGGCGCTATTTGTGGACAGATCGGCGACAGGCCTTGACCAGAGGGCCCCACATTCCTAGCTTGTGGCGTCGAAGCATCCGGGAATTCTTCGAATGTTTCGAGATTGGTCCCTCCCCCGGCACGTCCGCTCCGCGGTTCATCGGAGTCACCTCACCCCCGCCCCCCAAGGAGGCCCTCTGATGTGGTTTCGCCACCCTTCCCCGGTCCGTCGCAGACGCCTACTCGCCGTCCTCGCACCCTTGCTGCTCGTGGCTACCTTCCTCGGCGCCCAGCCCGCCGCCGCGGCGACCGTAGACCCCAACGCCTCGTATGTGCTGGTCAACCGCAACAGCGGCAAGGCCCTGGACGTCTACAACATGGCGACCGACGACGGCGCCCGCATCACTCAGTGGTCCAGGAACGACCAGGCCCAACAGCAGTGGCAGTTCGTCGATTCCGGGGGCGGCTACTACCGCATCAAGTCCCGCCAGTCGGGCAAGGTGCTGGACGTCCACAACTGGTCCACCGCGAATGGCGGCGCGATCGTCCAGTGGACCGACCTGAACGCCACCAACCAGCAGTGGCGGCTGGCCGACAGCTCGGACGGCTACGTGAGGCTCATCTCGCGCCACAGCAACAAGGCCCTCGAAGTGCAAGGCGCCTCCACCGCCGACAGCGCGAACATCGTCCAGTACGACGACTGGGGCGGCACAAACCAGCAGTGGCAGCTCGTCAAGGTCGGCGGCGACACCTCCGGCCCGTGCGATCTTCCGTCGACCTATCGCTGGACATCAACGGGCGCGCTGGCGCAGCCCAAGCAGGGATGGGTCTCGCTCAAGGACTTCACCGTCGTCCCCTACAACGGCAGGCAACTCGTCTATGCGACGACGCACGACACGGGGACGAGTTGGGGTTCGATGAACTTCGGCCTGTTCACCAATTGGTCGGAGATGGCCTCGGCCAGTCAGAACACGATGTCGTCCTCCACCGTCGCGCCCACGCTCTTCTACTTCGCGCCGAAGAACATCTGGGTGCTCGCCTACCAGTGGGGCGGGACCGCCTTCTCCTACCGGACGTCGAGCGACCCCACCAACCCGAATGGCTGGTCATCCCAGCAGGTGCTCTTCTCCGGAAGCATCTCCGGCTCCGGAACGGGACCCATCGACCAGACGCTCATCGGTGACGGGACGAACATGTACCTGTTCTTCGCCGGTGACAACGGCAAGATCTACCGGGCCAGTATGCCGATCGGGAACTTCCCGGGCAGCTTCGGCACGACCTCGACAGTGATCATGAGCGATACGACGAACAACCTGTTCGAAGCCCCGCAGGTCTACAAGCTGCAGGGCCAGAACCGCTACCTCATGATCGTCGAGGCGATCGGCTCGCAGGGCCGCTACTTCCGCTCGTTCACGGCCACCAGTCTGAACGGCTCATGGACACCCCAGGCCGCGACCGAGAGCAATCCCTTCGCCGGCAAGGCCAACAGTGGCGCCACCTGGACCAACGACATCAGCCACGGCGAACTGATCCGCACCAGCGCCGATCAGACCATGACCGTCGATCCCTGCCATCTGCAGTTGCTCTACCAGGGGCGCAGCCCCGACTCCGGCGGCGACTACGGCCTCCTGCCCTACCGTCCGGGTCTGCTGACACTGCAGCGTTGACGGCGTGACACCGATCCGGCTCCGGTAGGGAGCCGGCGTGGCGGGCTCGGCGGAAGGCCGAGCCCGCCCGGGTCACGCGACCATCTCAGCGCTCATACGGCGACGGAGCGCGGGGTCGGGCAACGCTCACCAGCCCGAGGGCCATCCCGTAACGCGGTGCCGCCGCCGGTGGCGCTTGCCAACGGTCCAGGCGCACCGGGTCGCCTGGTGCGCTGCGGCGGACGAGCCGGGCTTCGGTGATGTGGGTGAACATCGCCTCGGCCGCACCGCTCGGGTCGCGGGCGGCGACGCGCTCGTACACGCGGCGATGGCCGCGGTTGGAGGCGACGCACATGGCGCGCTCGGGCCGGCCCATGTACCGCGCGGTGTCGACGACCTGGCTCTCCAGCGCGCGGACCACCCCACGGGCGATGCGGTGTCCCGACGCCTGCATGATGACGTCATGGAAGGGGACCCAGCTCGCCCGGCGCGTCCGGTGAAGGGAATCCGCGCCTGACGAGTGTCTGGTCTGTCCTGTGCCGATCGCAAAGTTGGTTGATCTTTGAGTGCCCAGGTAGTGGGCATGGACAAGTCCAGAGGGACAGTGGCCTCCCGGTCCGCACCGATGCGAGTTCTCACCCAACGCATCGTCGCGAAACCAGCCAGGAGGCTCCACTGGCGGCCATACCAAGCCGGGGCAGTAGTGCCCTGATCGCGGCTCATGCCGAGGGAGGTGTCTGCGGCGGAGTCGTGCCATCCCGCAGAGAACCCTTCGCCCCAAGGGGCCTCGCCCATGAACGCCGGTCCGGGCGGCCCGAGGGCGACCGGATACAGTGCGCGAGACCGCAGCCTGGTTTGTGAGGGGAAGCGTGACCGACACCAGCGACACCCGACCCGCCGACAGCGAAGCGCAGGCGCCACGGCAGAGCCGGTTGCACCGCCTGATGCGCTACATCCCGCTGGTCGCCCCTGTCCTTCTGTGGGCCGTGCCGTACTGGGTGCTCCTGCACACCGGCCAGCACTGGCCCCTGCCCGTCACGCTCGCCGGCACCGCCCTGTTCGCCCTCGGCCTCGTCGGCATGCCGCTCGCGATGACGCGCGGCCACGGCCGGCGCCAGCAGGACCGGGCGGCGATCGTCGGTGACACCCTGCTGGGCGCCAGCTGGGTCCTGTTCACCTGGTCCGTTCTACTCGGCGTCCTGCTACGGCTCGCCCTGACCGTGGCCGGCGTCGGCGAGGGCCAGGACCGGGCCCGAATCGTCACTTGGGCCGTCCTCGGCGTAACCGCCGTACTGCTCGCCTGGGGGTACGCCGAGGCCCGCCGCGTGCCACGCGTGCGCCGACTCGACGTGCAACTCCCGCGCCTGGGTGCAGGGTTGGACGGCATCCGCGTCGCCCTCATCACCGACACCCACTACGGCCCCCTCGACCGCGCCCGCTGGTCGGCCCAGGTGTGCGAAACGGTGAACACCCTGAAGGCCGACCTGGTCTGCCACACCGGCGACATCGCGGACGGCACGGCCGAACGCCGCCGCGCCCAGGCCGCCCCGCTCGCTACCGTGCAGGCGACTCGTGCCCGGGTCTACGTCACCGGCAACCACGAGTACTACAGCGAGGCCCAGGGCTGGGTCGACCTGATGGACGAGCTGGGCTGGGAACCGCTGCGCAACCGCCATCTGCTGCTCGAACGCGGAGGCGACACCCTCGTCGTCGCCGGCGTGGACGACGTCACCGCCGAGTCCTCCGGCCTGGCCGGCCACCGCGCCAACCTCGCCGGAGCCTTGAACGGCGCCGACCCCGACCTCCCCGTCCTGCTCCTGGCACACCAGCCCAAGTTCATCGACCGGGCCGCAGCCGACGGCATCGACCTCCAGCTCTCCGGCCACACCCACGGCGGCCAGATCTGGCCCTTCCACCACCTGGTCCGCATCGACCAGCCCGCCCTCGCCGGCCTCAGCCACCACGGCACCCGCACCCTCCTCTACACCAGCCGCGGCACCGGCTTCTGGGGCCCGCCATTCCGCATCTTCGCCCCCAGCGAGATCACCCTGCTCGTGCTCCGCTCCCCGCACCTGCCCACCTCGCCGTAGCACTGGGCGGGCCGACACCTCGTGCGGAGCGACGGCACGGGCGAGGAGCCGAGCGTCCTCGTCGTCCAGCTCCCGCACCTCCATGGCCGCCAGCTTCTCCCAGTGACCCTCGACAGGATCGTCGTGTCCGGTGAGGAGCATGACCACGGGCTCGCTGCGCAGCCGACGCGCGACGAAGGCCAGGCACCGTGCGGACGGCTCGTCGAGCCACTGAGCGTCGTCGGCGACGATGAGCACCGGCCGTTCCCGGGCCAGCTCCCCGACGAGCGTCAGCACGGCCACACCGATCAGAAACCGGTCCGCCACGTCGCCGCTCATCCCGAGCGCCCCGTTCAGGGCCTTGGCCTGCGGCTCCGGGAGTGCGCTGATCCGCTCCGTCACCGGCCACAGCAATTCGTGCAGCGCGGCGAACGTCAGCCCCGACTCCAGGCGAGTGCCCCCGCACCGCAAGACGGTGAAGTCCACGGCGGCTGACTCGGCCACGTATTCGAGGAGGGCGGTCTTACCGATGCCGGGTTCACCCCACAACATCATGGTCGCTCCGGATCCCTGACGGGCACCGTCAACGATACACAAAGCCACTACCGGCCAACCGAGTTCAACGACACCAGGCCAAATCTTGACGGACACGGTGACGGACACGGTGACGGATCCGCTGCCATCCCTTCATCAGTAGCGTCGGATACGTGATCAGCGCATTCGCGAGACTGCCCTACGCCGTCGGCCCGACAACCCGACGGCATCAGCACGCTCCGCCATGTCGTTCCCGTCCGGGACTTCGACAGACAACTCCGCACACTCAGCGGGGCGTTTGATGGTGATTCGCGCTGGCTGCTTCAGCACGCTTGCCGCATCCGTCGCCAACACGCATGGCCTGAAATGCTTGGAAGCTCCCTGCCGGAGGAGAGCTTCCATGCCCACTCGGCAGGCGGTTCGTGGGGTGATATCCGCTTTGTCGGTGACGTTGAGGCAGGGCGCTGGTCGCGGGTTTCGGGCGGCTACTGCTTCCTGGAGAAGCTGCCGGCGTCAGCCTCGGTGAGGACGTCGAGCCTGACGAGGCGTTTCAGCTTGGCACGGGTGCCTTCGATGTTCTTCGGCAGCAGTTCGTGGCCGAGGGCTTCGCACATACCACGGGCCCGGAGGGGGCCCGTGACCTCGCTGAAGGCGGCGAGGATGCGGGGGGGGCAGTCCGGATACTCGGGCAGGTGTCGGGCGCGGCGTCTGGGCCGGGAGGCGGTCCGCGAGAGCAGTGATGGTCTTCGGGGTGATCCTCAAGCGTTCGCCATCGCCGGCGCGGCGCGCTCACCTGCCGCACACACTGCGCCCCGTTCTCCGCCGTGACGTCCCCGGCTGAGGGCGTGCGCCGGCGCTCGACCGGTAGGCCGCCACACGGTCCCCCTCACCTCGGAACTCGCTTGCGGTCTCTCGGTCACCCCGATAGGATTACGATCGTAAGTTAATGAAGTCGCCCTCCCGGTGATGGCGCTCGTGACCGGCGAGTCCCGGGCCCGGAAGGGGGGCCGCACAGCCCCTGCCCCGTGGTGGCGTCCGAGGCAAAGCAAGTCATCACCGGCAGCTACTGATCCCGCCGTGACCGTGACGGGCGGCGCAGACCGCACCGACGCAAGACAAGCAAGGAGAAGTCATCGTGAGCACCAATGTCACCCCGAACGAACCCGTCGTCACCTCCTACGCGCATGCCCCGGCCCGCACCGTCAGCGCCGGCGGCGTCACCTACGCCTACCGCGAGCTGGGACCGAAGGGCGGTATCCCCGTCGTCTTCTTCGTCCACCTCGCCGCGACCCTGGACAACTGGGACCCCCGCATCATCGACCCCATCGCCAGAGGCCGTCACGTCATCACCTTCGACAACCGCGGTGTCGGAGCCTCCACCGGCCAGGTGCCGGACAGCGTCGAGGCCATGGCCGACGACGCCTACACCTTCATCTCGGCGCTCGGCTTCGACAAGATCGACATCTTCTCCTTCTCGCTGGGCGGCTTCGTCGCCCAGGCCCTGGTGGTGAAGCACCCCGAACTCGTCCGCAAACTCGTCCTCACCGGCACCGGGCCCAAGGGCGGCAAGGACATCGAGAAGGTGGTCGCCACCACGTACTGGGACACACTGCGCGCCACCGTGACCCGGTCGGACCCCAAGGAATTCCTGTTCTTCAACCGCGACTCCGCCGGCAAGGCCGCCGCGCGCGCATTCGTCGACCGGCTCAAGGAGCGCACCGTCGACCGCGACGCGGAGATCAAGGTCAAGGCGTTCCAGACGCAGCTGAAGGCGATCAAGAAGTGGGGGCTCTCCACCCCCGACGACCTGTCGAAGATCACCCACCCCACGCTGATCGCCAACGGCGACAACGACCGCATGGTCCCCACCAACCTCTCCGAGGACCTGCACCGGCGCATCAAGGACAGCGAACTGATCATCTACCCCGACTCCGGTCACGGCGGCATCTTCCAGTACTACAAGGAGTTCGCCCCCGTCGCGGTCGAGTTCCTCGCCCGATGACCACCACCTGACCAGGAAAAGAAAGGCAACACCATGAGCACGCCACCGGCCGCCCTCCAACTGGACGTGAAGAAGCACTTCACCTCCTCGATCCTGTTGTGGGTGCGCACCGACCAGCCCCGCCAGACCGGCATGGACTACTGGAAGGGCCCGCACTCGGGGATCATCTCCGCCACCCCGGGCCTGGAGGAGTACCGCCAGATCCACCTCGCCGAACACAACCCCGGCCTGTGGCCGGCCACCGACGGAGTGGAGACCTCGATCCCCGCCGACCGGAAGATCGACGGCATCGCGGAAGTCACCTTCCGATCGGCCCTCGCGCCCTCACAGGGGCGCAAGCAGACGAAGCTGGCCTACCAGGACGAGATCAACGTCTTCCGCCGCACCCTGCTCTACGCCGGCCCGCCGAACTCATCGCGCTGGTACGACGTCGCAGGCCCGGAAGAAAAGGCCGGTGCCCGCGTCCTGGTCTACCTGCGCCGCCGAGACGGGGCCGGCGCAGGCGAGCTCCGGAAGTTCATCAAGAACCAGCTCGTCCCCGCACTGGCCGGCACCGCAGTGCTGAAGGAGCTGCGCACACAGACGTTCCTGCCCTGGATCGAAAAGCTCTGGGACACCCCGAACGTCGCCCACGACAACCCCCACGACCAGCACTTCCACGCCTCACTCAGTCTCGGGTTCACCGACACCACAGCACGGGACGCCTTCCTCAGCAGCAACGTCATCCAGGACCTGTCCCACCAGCTGGCACCGCTGGTCTCCGCGATCCACGCCTACGACGTCACCGCCGCTCTCACCTACGTCAAGAACGGCGAGATCCTCCCGCACTACCAGGAGTGAGCGGCAACGGCCGGAAGCAAGACCGCCGGACCTGCTCGGTAACCCATCCGCCCCAGGTGTCTCCGTCCCACTGACGCCCGGTCCCATCCGATATCCCTCACGCATCTGGAGCCGACCATGAGCGAGCAGAGCACCATCCACTACGAGCGCACCTCGCCCCAGGTCGCGAAGATCACCTTCGCCAACCCGCCCGCCAACATCATCGTCGGCGAGACCGTCCTGCGCCTCATCCAGATCGTCGAGGAACTGGCCACCGACCCGGACATCCAGGTCGTGGTGTTCGACAGCGCCACCCCCGACTTCTTCTACAACCACTTCGACCTGGCCGCCGCCGCCGACTTCCCCGCCCCCGAGGACGAGAAGGCAGTGCCGGTCTGGACGAACCTGGTCCTGGAACTCTCCAAAGCGCCCTACATCACCATCGCGTCCATCCGCGGACGCACCCGCGGCGGCGGGAACGAGCTCGCCCTGGCCCTCGATCTGCGGTACGCCAGCCGGGAGAAGGCAATCTTCGGGCAGCCGGAAGTCGGCAGCGGACTGCTCCCCGGCGGTGGCGGCAGCGAACGCCTCCCGCGCGCCATCGGGCGGGACCGCGCCCTGGAAGCCATCCTCACCAGCGACGACTACGACGCCGACACCGCCGAACGCTGGGGCTGGATCACCCGTGCCCTCCCCGACAGCGAACTCGACGCCTTCGTCGACACGATCGTCGGCCGGCTCGCCTCCTTCGACCGCACCTCACTCGCCTCGGCCAAAGCCCAGATCAACCGGGCCTCCCTGCCCCCGGACGCGGATCTGATCGCCGCCTACGGCGAGTTCGCCCACTCCCTCACCCTCCCCGGGTTCCTCGCCCGCGCCGCCGGCACGCAGGCCATCGTCGAGCAGGCCGGCATCGACTTCGAGTACCGCCTCGGGCAGTACATCGGCATCGCCAACCAGCAACTCTGACACCCCAGCACGCCGGAAGTGCCTTGGCGGTCGCTGGACGAACTACACCGGATGAGGCTCGACGAAGTGCTCATCGAGCACGGCCTGACCGAGTTCACCGGCACCGACCGGGCCGAACTCGTCAACGCCTGGCACCGCCTGAGCCCATGAGCAGGTCCGCAAGACCAAACGGATGCCCGGATGACCGGCTGACGTCGCCACCAGCACATCGACCTGACCGCGCGCGACAAGCGGACGCAGCAGTGACCTGAAAGGAATACCACCATGGGAACCAGTGCAGAAGCACAGCAGTTCGCGGAGTTCCTCGCGAGCACGAACGCGAGGGCGGCCACACCCGGCCTCGACCTGGCCGTCATCCGCGACATCGTCGACTCGAACCACAAGGCGTCGACCGAGCCGGAAGGCGTCACCTACGCCGAGGTGGACGCCGGCGGCGTCCCCGCCCTGTGGGCCATCCCGGAGGGCGCCGACCCCGACAAGGCGCTGCTTCACTTCCACTTCGGCGGATCGGTCACCGCCTCGATGCACTCGGACCGCAAGGCCGCGGGCCACATCGCGAAAGCGGCCGGAGCCCGCTCCCTCGTGGTGGACTTCCGTCTGGCGCCCGAACATCCCTACCCCGCCCAGCTCGACGACGCCGAGACGGCCTACCGGTGGCTGCTCTCCCAGGGCTACGAGCCGCGGAACATCGGCAGCACGGGCCACTCGATCGGCGGCACGCTCGCCGTGATGCTGCCGCTGCGTCTGCTCGCCAAGGGCGAGGCGACCCCGGGTGCGATCGTCAGCGTCTCGCCGTGGACCGACCTCACCATCCAGAACGCGTCGGTCGACGCGAACGAGGACAACGACAAGATGCTCAGCCGGGGCACACTGGAGCTCTTCCGGGGAGCCTGGCTGCAGGACCCCGCAGTGGACTTCACCGACCCGCAGATCAGCCTCGTGAACGCCGACCTGACCGGTCTGCCGCCCACGACCGTCCACTACGGCGAGTACGAGACCCTCGCCGACGACGGCGCCCAGCTCGGCCGCCGCCTCGCGGACTTCAAGGTCACCTCCGAAGTCCACCCGATGCCCGAGGGACAGCACTCGTTCGTCCTGGGCGCGGGGCGCGTACCCGAGGTTGACCAGGCGATCCAGCAGATGGGTCAGTGGCTCCGCAAGCACCTCGGCGCCTGAACAGAAGAACCCTCGTAGTCGTCGGTGGTCCTCCGCACGGAGGACCACCGGCTTCTGTGCCCAGACCAGTCCCGACTCCCGAGCACGGTCAGCCGTGCGTAACGGTCCGTTCCGAGTCCTTCCGCATCGTCGTCGGCAGGCGGGCCCGGACGCCCTCCCCGATCGCCGGGGGCCGCGTCCGCCTGCCGACGCGGCCCCCGGACGAGGAGGCGTGGACCGGCTCGGTCCGCTTCGCACGCGTTTGAGCACCGCCCGGGGCAGCCGAATCGGGCACGGCCGACCACATCCCGGTGGCGTCCACGAAACCCCCAATCGGGCACGTCCGCAGCGTTGCTTCGGAAGGACGTCCCGAGCAGCACAACCCGGCGAAGGAGACGACTGATGACTGAGAAGGCCACGCCCGGTGCCCTGCACGGCCCCGGCCTGACCGACGTTCGCGACATGGTCATGGCACATGACGCGTTCCGTCGTGCCCTGCGCTCCGGTGCGTCTCTGGTGAGCGCGGTCAACGAGGGTGACCGTAAACGGGCCGGCGTGGTCGCCGGCCACCTGGAGTTGATGCTCGGCCTGCTGGTCCACCATCACGAGGGCGAGGACGCGTTGCTGTGGCCCATGCTGCTGCAGCGTGTGCCCGAGGAACTGGCTCCCCTGGTGCGCCTGATGCAGTCCCAGCACGAAGCGGTGCACGGGATGCTCGACGAGGTCACCGCCCTGATTCCGCCCTGGCGAGTCAACCCCACCAGCGCGACCCGCAATCGGCTGGCCGACCGCGTCGATCATCTCCTCGTCCTGCTGGAGGAGCATCTGCACGACGAGGAGAAGCATCTCCTGCCGGTCGCCGCACGCACCGTCACCCAGCCCGAGTGGGACGCTGTCGCCGAACGCAACCTCAAGAGCCTGCCGCCCTCCAAGGCCCCCATGGTCTTCGGCCTGTTCATGGAGGTCGGTGACCCGGAGATCATCGCGCAGCAACTCGTCAAGGCGCCTGCGCCTATCCGTCTGCTGCTGCGCCTCACCGCCCGCCCCGCCTGGCGTCGCTACCAGGCCCGCGTTTTCGACGCCTGACGATCGCCCGGCCGCATCGACCACAGCGGCAAGCGGAGCGGGCGCCGCCCCACGCGAGTCCGAGACGGCGTCTGCCCCGATGGGCCACCGGCCGCCGCCCCTCATCGTTCGGGGTCGGCGGTCGGGTTGGCGTGGGTCAGGGTCTTCGACTGTTGGTGGTTTTGTTGCGGTTTCCTGTGTGAATCGGGTGGTGGCACAGGGGTGCGTGTCTTTGTGTGATGGTCGGTCGTTAGGTCGATCGGATACGGGGTGTGCCCGGTGCGGAGCCGTGTGGGAGGGGGTGGTGGGTGTGGGCCGGTTGATGGCGACAGCTCCATGTACCGCCTTCCGTGGCATGGTCGAGGGCAGTGATGAGCAGGTCGGGGCACGTCTGCTGCATCAGCGGGTGTCGTTCCTGACCGGGCTGTGCGGGGATCTCACCCGGCAGCTGGTGGCTGCCCGGTGGGACGTGGACTGTCTGGATGTGCTGGCCGCCGGGGTCGACGGGCAGGGCGAGCGGTTGCCGTCCAAGGGGTGGATGGCGCTGCGGCGTCTGGGCTGGGCGCAGAGCGCCGCGGCGGCTGGAGGCGTGTATGTGTCGGACCGGGTGCGGCGGGCGGCGGAGGAGTACGCGGCCCGCATGCTGCGGCTGGCCCTGCACCGGCGCACCCTGATCGCGGCGATCCTGGCCGCCTGGCCCGCCGATCCGCGCCGGCGCACCGCGGCGGAGTGGACGGCGCTGCGGGCCGCGCTGCCCGCAGGTGCCGGCAACGCCGAGATCCGTAACCGTACCCGGCAGGTGAGCGGCTATGTGCGCGAGCACGGGCGGCTTCCGGTGGGGTTGTGTGAGCTGGAGGACCCGCCCGAGGTGGCGGGGCTGGTGGTGCTGGCGGCGATGGACCGTCAGCAGGTCACCTTGGTCCGGGTGGACGAGGTCACGGCCCGGCTGCGGGTGAAACTCCCGCTGTGCGCGGCACCGGCCTCGGGGCGGGACTGGGCCTGGCATGTGATCGACATCCGGCTGCCGGGCACCGTGCCACCTGATGCGGTGCTGCACACCCCGCCCCTGCGCCCCACGCGTGGTGGGCGGATCGCGGTGGACCTTCCCCATTCTCGCCCCGCCCCCACTGCCTCAGCTTCCGGGCACCGGGTGGCGGTGGGGTTCGACTGGGGCGTCAACACCCTGCTCACCGGCACGGTGGGCCGCCTGTCCGGCCAGGGCGAGACGGCGCGGGTGGTCACCTACGGCCGCCCCCTGATCTTCGACGCCACCGCGGTCAGTGCGAAACTGCACCGGCTGCGCGGCCACCGCGAACACCTCGCCGCCAAACGCGACCACTACCAGCACCTCGCCGACGGATACGGTTCCCCGCACCTGGCCCGGGCCGAACTCCTGGACCGGGCGGCCGTGCTTCAGGTGGAGCATCAGCGGGTGTGCGCGCGGATCCGGCACCTCAACCAGGCACTGGCCTGGTCGGCGGCCCGCTGGGCCATCGACCAGAGCACCGCACTCGGCGCCACCGTCATCTACCTGGAAGACCTCACTACCCTGGAAGCCCGCGGGCGCAGGCGCGGTAACGCCCGGTTGTCCGGGCAGGTCCGCGGCACCGTCGCCGACGCGATCCGGCACCTGGCCACCAAGGCGGGGATCGCGGTGGTCACCGTCCCGGCCCGCGGCACCTCCGCCCAATGCCCCGGATGCCTGCACCCACTCGGCCACCACCCCGCCCCCGACCGGCTCGAGGAGCGGGGCCGGAGCTGGGCCCACTGCGCCCGCTGTGGGCTGTCCATGGACCGTGACCATGCCGCAGCCCGGCGGATCGTCGCACGCGGCCTGCTCGCCCAGTCCCACACCGTCACCGAGCGCGCCACCGGCACCCGCACCATCCGCACCACCGTGGAAGGCACCGTCCGCCCGGTACGCCGACCGAAGAAGACCACCCGCCGCCTGCGCCGCGCCCGCCAGGCACATACGGCCCCACCCCGGCCGCGCGGGCCGAAGACCACCCCCGGCAAGAGCCGCCCCACCCCCAGCAGACCGATCGGCCCCCACCGGCGGCGCGCCCCACGCGCCGCCGGACAACCCGTCACAGCCCCGGCCTTGGCCGCGTCTGTGGCGGTGAAGACTTCCCGCCGTATGCCCGAAGTGCGTACGGTTCCCGCCACCACCCCCACCGGGGTGGTCCAGCGTCCGGCGGGGCATGACACACAGACACCAGCCGCACTTCCCGGGCCGGAGTCAGGTCATGGAGTACCCGCCCCACCCCACCCGGAGCCTCCTCCGGCAGGGCGGGAGCGGCTCTCCCGCGGAACCTGTCGGCGGCGTACCCATGCCGCCGAGCGGACCGGCTTCCACCACCTGAACGCCACCGAAGTCCACACCCTCACCCCGAGGTTCGGACCCCACCCCGGCGACAGACGGCCACACCGCGCCCGAAAAGCCTGAAACCCACAGGCACACACAGAGTTCCAGAGACGCTGCTCTACCTTCTGGACCGGGCTGGTCCTCCCGTTCGTAGGGTGAGGACACCCAGGGGTATCGGGTGATCCGGCCGTCGGGGAACTCGTCCTGGACTGGGACACCCTCACCGCCAACACCGATCCCGACCAGCATCTGACCGTGTGGACCGCCGAGCCCGGCTCCCCCACCCACGAGCGGCTGAGCATCCTCGCCTCCTGGGCCACCGACCAGAACCTGCCAGCGTCCCGGCCGCTCACCTGACGCCGTCAGAGACGGCTGAGGTCGGGCGCGCCCACGGGCTTGGGCGGTCGCCGCTGGTGCAACACGGCTGACGACTGGGACCGCGCCGACCGCGGCCCTTGTCCCGCCGTGCCCGGGTGCGACCCGCCCCGCGGTCGGTGCGGGGTGTCAACCCCGCCGCGCGCGCGGTGAAAGCCGCGGGAGGCGACCGGACACGCCCTCAAGGAAATCCGATGCAAGTCCTACTCGGAGATGAAGAGTTTTCTCCTATGGCCCGTATTCGCGGTCAGGAAAACCAAGGGGGGACAAAACTCTCCCAGTCACAGCCGTTACTCGTGATGCAAAACTTCCCGCATCGACGGCCGCAGCAAGACGTGCGGTCGCCAGGTATGCGGCGACGACGATCTCATCTCCTGTCGTGCCGCTCCGTATGGCCGGTCCGTCCGTGATGCGAAGGCATACAAATGTCTATTGACCTCCCTGAATCTGCTGTTCCACCCCCCACCGGATCCGGAGAGTCCCCCTCGACGCCCACTCGGCGCGCCTTCATCGCCACCAGTACCGCGGTCGGCGGCGCCGTCGTTGCCGGCGGCGCGATCGGAGGATCCCTCCTCGCCGGGCCGGAGGAGGCGAGCGCCGCTGACGCGTCGCCGTCCAGCCGTGTCTCTCTGACGGTCAACGGCACCCGCCGGACCGTGACGGTCGACAACCGCACCTCGCTGCTGGACCTGCTGCGCGAGCACTTCGACCTCACCGGCTCCAAGAAGGGCTGTAACGCGGGTGCCTGCGGTGCGTGCACCGTGCTCGTCAGCGGCCATCGGGTCAACTCCTGCCTGACACTCGCCGTCCGGCTGGAGGGCGCCGAGGTCACGACCATCGAGGGCCTGGCCAAGGGCGACAAACTGCACCCGCTGCAGCAGGCGTTCATCGACGAGGACGCCTTCCAGTGCGGCTACTGCACCCCGGGCCAGATCCTCTCCGGTGTCGGCTGCATCCAGGAGGGCCACACCGGTTCGCCGGAGGAGATCCGGGAGTGGATGAGCGGCAACATCTGCCGCTGCGGCTGCTACGTCAAGATCGTGCGCGCGGTCGAGCAGACCGCCGCCCGGAAGTAAGGAGCAGCCCACCATGCATCCCTTCTCCTACACCCGCGTCTCCGACACCCGGCAAGCTCTCAACGCCGCTCGCGCAGGCGGGCGTTACATCGCCGGTGGCACCACACTCGTCGACCTGATGCGCGAGACCGTCGAGCGTCCCGACACCCTGGTCGACATCTCCGCTCTGCCGCTGGACGAGATCACCGTCACCGAGCGCGGGGGCCTGCGGATCGGTGCGCTGGTGACCATGTCCGAGGCCGCCGCCCATCCCAAGGTGCGCACCCTTTATCCCGTCGTCTCGCAGGCCCTGGAGCTGAGCGCTTCGGCCCAGCTCCGCAACATGGCCACCATCGGCGGCAACATCATGCAACGCACCCGCTGCACCTATTTCCGTGACGTGACCGCCGACTGCAACAAGCGTCAGCCGGGCTCGGGTTGTGCCGCGCGGGAGGGCGTCAACCGTACGCACGCGATCCTCGGCACCTCCGACGCCTGCGTGGCCACCCATCCGTCCGACGTCGCCGTGGCGTTCGCCGCGCTGGAGGCGACCGTGCGTCTGCTGGGCCCGGATGGGAAGCGCGGTGTACCTTTCGCCGACTTCCTGCTGCGGCCCGGTCGTACTCCCGATCGTGAACAGGCCCTCCGGAAGGGCGAGTTGATCACGTCGGTGGAGATCCCCGCCCTTCCACAACCGCTGAAGTCCGGCTATCTGAAGGTGCGCGACCGGCAGTCCTACGAGTTCGCCCTGACCTCGGCCGCTGTCGCGCTGCACATGCGCGGCGGCGTGATACGGGAGGCGAAGGTCGCCGCCGGTGGTGTGGGGACCGTGCCGTGGAAGCTGCCCGAGGTCGAGCGGGCCCTCATCGGCCGACGCCCCTCGGACGCACTGTGGACGGCAGCCGCGGAGAAGGCGGCGGAAGGGGCACGCCCGCTCACGCACAACCGCTTCAAGGTCGCGCTGCTGAGGCGGACCGTCGAGCGCCAGCTGCGCATCGTAGGAGGTACGAAGTGAGCCCCCAGCCGCAGGCAGCCGTGGGCGCGCCACTGTCGAGGGTGGACGGCCGGCTGAAAGTCACCGGCCAGGCGACGTACGCCGCCGAGCACGAGGTCGACGGAGTGGTGCACGCCGTCATCGTGGACGCGAGCATCGGTCGCGGCCGTGTCACGGGCGTCGACGCGGATGCCGCGCTCGCCCACCCGGAGGTGCTGCGGGTGATCCATCACCGCAACGCGCCGACGCTGCCGTACCGCGACAATCCGGGGTCGAACAATCTGCCCGGCCGCAAGTTGCGTGTGTTCCAGGACGACCGGGTGCTCTTCCACGGCCAGCCGGTCGCCGTCGTGGTGGCCACCACCCTGGAGGCCGCGCAGCACGGCGCGAGCCTGGTCAAGGTCGAGTACGACGCCGAAGACCCCTCGACCGACCTGCACGAGGCCGAGCCGGGCCCACCGGACAACTACGCGCGCGGCGACGTGGAAGCCGGGCTGCGGGACGCGGCCGTACGGCTGGACCTGACGTACCAGCTGGCGCGCAATCATCACAACCCGATGGAGCCGCACGCCACCATCGCCCGCTGGGACGGCAACCGGCTCACCGTGTGGGACAAGAGCCAGTGGGTGGCGGGCGGCACTCAGACGGAGCTCTCCACGGTGTTCGATGTGCCGCTGGACTCCGTGCGCGTCATCAACCCCTTCGTCGGGGGCGCATTCGGCAGCGGGCTGCGCTGCTGGCCGCACACCGTGGTCGCCGCGCTGGCCGCCCGGGAGACCGCCCGTCCGGTCAAGCTGGTTCTGACCCGCAGGCAGATGTACTTCGGCACCGGCTTCCGGCCCTCCTACGACTACCGGCTGAGCCTCGGCGGCGACCGGAACGGCCGCCTGGTCGCCGCGGACCACCGCATCGAGGCGGAGACCTCGTCGTACGAGACGTTCACCGAGGCAGTCATGTCGCCCGGCCAGATGCTCTACAGCACGCCCGGCGTCCGCCAGGCGTATCGGACGGTGCCGCTGGATGTGAACAGCCCGATCTGGATGCGTGGTCCCGGTGCTGCCACGGGGGTCTACGCCGTGGAGTCGGCCATGGACGAACTCGCCCATGAGCTCGGCATGGATCCGATCGAACTGCGCCGGCGCAACGAGCCGGCCCAGGATCCGTCGAACAACACGCCGTTCTCCACGCGCCGGCTGCTCGAGTGCTACACGGTCGGTGCCCGCGAGTTCGGCTGGCAGCGGCGCAACCAGAAGCCACGCTCAAGGCGTGATGGCGACTGGCTGATCGGCATGGGCATGGCCGCGGGTGTCTACCACACCGCGGTTGCCCCGGCCCAGTCCCGGGCCCGCCTGAACGCCGACGGCACGGCGGTGGTCGAGTCCGCCACCAGCGACATGGGCCCGGGAACCTACACCGCCCAGACCCAGGTCGCCGCCGACGCGCTGGGGCTCGCCGTGCGCGCGGTCACCTACCGGCTCGGCGACTCCCTGTATCCGCAGACTCCGCCGCACGGCGGCTCGATGACCATGGCCAGCGTCGGCTCCGCCACCCTCGATGTCTGCAACCAGCTGCGTCGGCAGGCGATCCGACTGGCTGTCGAGGATGAGGAATCGCCACTGTACGGGGTGCCGGCCGACGAGGTTGTGGTCCGGGGCGCCCGACTGCATGTGCAGGGCAATCCGGCACGCGGTGAGACGTACCAGCGGCTGCTGACCCGCAACAACCGCGACCGCCTCGAAGCAAGCACGTCTTTCTCCCCGCCGCAGGGGGAGAGGCGCTCCATCAGCGCCTACAGCGCTGTGTTCGCCGAGGTTGCGGTGGATTCGACGCTGGGCCTGGTGCGGGTGCGGCGGATGCTCGCCGTGTACGACGCGGGCCGCATCATCAGCCCCAAGCTGGCGGACAGCCAGGCCCTCGGCGGCATGGTGGGCGGCATCGGCGCGGCCCTGCTGGAGCACACTGCCACCGACCACCGCGACGGCCGGATCGTCAACGCCAACCTCGCCGACTACCTGGTCCCGGTCAACGCCGACGTCCCCGATCTCCGGGCGATCTACCTCGACGGGGAGGACTACGACGCCGACCCCCTCGGTGTGAAGGGCCTCGCCGAACTCGTGATCGTCGGCGTGGCGCCCGCCATCGGCAACGCGGTCTTCAACGCCACCGGCCGCCGCGTCCGCGAAATCCCCATCACGGCAGAGGCGTTGCTCTGACGACCCGCGCTCCGGTCGGCCGGCGGCTCACCGGCCGGAGCGCCCACCGAGGTGTCCGGCAGCAGGTCATCCCCCGTTTCCGCTGCCGGAACCTCCAGGGCCGCCGCCGCGCAGAGCGCCGCTCTCCGGCGACGCGGCGGCGGCCCGCTCCCACACCCTTTGCACGAAGGACCCGTTCATGCTGAACATCTCGGACGCACTGCACCGCTGGTGCCGCGCAGCCCGCCCCTTCGCCCTGGCCACCATCGTCGACGTCCGGGGCAGCGCGCCTTTGCCGGTCGGTACGTCGGTCGCGGTGGACGAGGACGGCAACGCGGTCGGCAGCGTCTCCGGCGGCTGTGTCGAGGGAGCGGTCTACGAGCTGTGCAGGCAGGTACTCGGCGACCGGGGCGCCCCGCAGCGCGCCTGGTTCGGGTACTCCGACGACGACGCCTTCGCCGTGGGCCTCACCTGCGGCGGCGAACTCGACGTCCTCGTCCAGCGCATCGACCCCACGGCACAACCGCATCTCACCGCCGCCCTCACCGACATCGCGGAGGGCCGGCCCGCCGCTGTGGCCCAGGTCGTCGACGGTCCGGAGGAGCTGAGGGGCGGAATGCTGTACGTCGACGCGGCGGGAGGCATCCATCCCGGCACGCTGACCGGCACGCTGACCGGAGCGATGCGACGGGAGGTCGGCGCACAGGCGTGGGCGCTGCTGCGGGCCGGACGCACGACCAGGTCGGAGGTCGGCGGGAATGCCGGCACCTGCCCGGAACGGCTCTCCGTGCTGGTCCACGTCCACGCGTCCCGGCCCCGGATGCTGATCTTCGGCGCGGTCGACTTCGCCACCGCCCTCAGCGAGGCCGGCCGCTTCCTCGGCTACCGGGTGACCGTCTGCGACGCCCGCCCCGTCTTCGCCACACCCGCTCGTTTCCCGCACGCCGACGAGGTGGTGGTCGACTGGCCCCACCGCTACCTGGAACACACGACCGTGGACGCCCGTACCGCCGTCTGCGTCCTCACCCACGACGCCAGATTCGACATCCCTCTGCTGCAGTTCGCACTCGACCTACCGGTCGCATACATCGGCGCGATGGGCTCCCGACGCACCCATGACGAACGCCTGTGCCTCCTGAGGGAGGCGGGCGTGACCGCGGAGCAGTTGGCCCGGCTGCGCTCCCCGATCGGCCTCGACCTCGGCGCCCGTACGCCCGAGGAGACGGCGGTCTCCATCGCCGCGGAGATCATCGCCTCCAGCAACGGCGCAAGTGGCCTGCCCCTGTCCGACCTGTCCGGCCCGATTCACCGGGAAAGGGAGTTCGTTCTGGGGGCCGTTCACTGAGCCTCGGCCGGCCGCCGGGTGCCGTGAAAGGCCCGGCAACCGCCGGCTGGAGCTGCCGACGCCGCCACAGGATTCACAAACCACCATCTGGAGACGCGGGGGTCCACGTGCTCATCGGCACCTGTGGCCGAGTGGCCACCGACCTGATGGTCTCGCTGACCGACCGCCGCAACCTGCGCTGCGCCTACTGCTCCGCACCGGCGCCCCCGACGAGGAGACAGCCCGTATCCGGCGCCTGGCGATGTGAGGCAAGAAGGCGGGAGCAGGGCTGGACGACCCGTCATTCGTACAGCCGGACAGGCCGATGTCGGCCATCGGCGGCCATCGGCGGCCAGGGTGCTTCCTCGCAATTGCACCAAGTGCCGGATCCCCGCAGCCGCAAGGGGCGGATCTACCCGTTCGACGCCCTGCTGAGCGCGGTCGCCACCGGCGTCCTGACCGGTGCCGGAACACTGACGGCGATCGGGGAATGGATCACCGACGCACCGGGACGGGCCCTGCGAGTCCTGGGCTTCGCTCCGGATCCGCTGACCGGATCGGATACCCGTGCCGCACCCCGCGACCGGCAGCCTGGTCGCCGGTCCAGGCCCCAGGAAGGCGGGTTGGGCCGGCCATCGGACCGCTACCTCGGCCGGCGCGCCCCACCACTTCCCGAACCACCGGACCGGAGCGCGATCCGCCGGGCAGTCGCGATGGACGGCAAGATGTCCGCCGACCACGCACAGAACACCAAGGTCCGGCCCGGCAATCCCCACCTCAAGGCGCCCTCGGCCTCGCGGCGTTCGGCATGGCAAGAAACCAAGGACACCTATCCGCAGGCCCGTTACAAGCGTCTGACCGCCCGCCGTGGCCCGCTCACAGCCCTGGTCGCCGTCGAGCACTCCATCATCACCGCGATCTGGCACATACCCACCGGCCACATCGCCTACCAGGACCTCGGCGGCACCCACTTCACCCAACGCGACACCGAACGCGCCGCCCGCCGGGCCATCAACCAGCTCAACCAGCTCGGCTGCACCATCACCATCACCCTCGATCCGAGAGAGAGCGCCGCCTGACCGACAGCCCCAAACACCCGGCGGCCCACCGCGACCACCGGGCGTCGGGTCCGTATCGGCACTACGCGGATCCGGGCCTGCGTCAGTGCTGCGACGGCACCTGCTCGGGTTCGTCGTGCCGCGCGTGCGTGGGAGCACTGCTCCGGGCCACGGTCCGGCCGTGGCCGGAAGAGCCGTGGACAGCGAGGGCGATCAGGGGCAGCAGCGTCAGGGCCGCGATGACGGTGCCGACCAGGGGCGGGCCGGTCAGGCCGAGGGAGGAGTCCAGGGCCGTACCGGCGATCGCCGATCCGGCGGCGACGCCGACGTTGAAGGCGGAGGTGGTCAACGCTGAGGTGAGGGTGGGGGCGTCACCCGCGAAGCGCATGGCGAGGGCGGTGACGACCGGGTTGACCGTGAAGCCGGTCAGGCCCATGAGGAAGACGAGGAGGGTGGCCGTCACCGGCTTGGTGGACAGCGGAATCATCAGGAGCAGGACCAGAGCGGTGGCCGCGGCGGCCGTGATGGTGGTGACCGTAGGACGTCGGTCACCCAGACGGCCTCCAACAACGGTGCCACCGAGGGCACCGACGCCGAAGGCGATCAGGACGAGCGGCACGGCGCCCGCGGGGACGCCTGCGCGGTCGGTCAGCAGCGGCGTGACATAGGTGTACGTCGCCAGCACACCGCCCATGATCAGCATCGCGGCGCCGAGCGCCAGCCACAGGCGCCCCTGTCGCAGCGCCCGGACCTCGGCCCGGATGGACACCTCGACGCGCTGCTCCTGGGCCGGGATGAAGCGGCCGATGAACACGGCGGCCAGGGCGGAGAGGACGGCCAGGGCCCAGAAGGGGCCGCGCCAGCCGGTGAACTGGGCGGCGAAGGAACCGATCGGCACACCGACGACGTTGGCCAGGGTCAAACCGCCGATCATGGCACCCGTGGCGCGGGTGGCATGGTGCGGTCCTGCGGCTGTGGTGGCGACGACGAAGCCGACGGACCAGAACGCTCCGGTGGCCAGGGCCGCGATGACCCGGGCGGCGAGGACAATCGTGAAGGAGGCGCTGAGGGCGGCGACCAGATGTCCGAGGCAGAACACGGACAGGGCCAGGATCAGCGTCTGGCGCTGGGGAAGGCGCAGGGTCGCCATCGCCATGGTCGGCGCACCGACGATCATGCCGACGGCGAAGGCGGTGATCAGCAGGCCGGCGTGGGAGACGCCGACTCCGAGGTCGCCGGCCAGTTCCGGCAGCAGGCCGGCGACGACGAACTCGGTGGTTCCCATCAGGAACGTGCCTGCGGCGAGCACCCGGACGACGAAGGGCAGCTTGCCGGGGGGTGGTCCCGGATGCGGAAGGCATACGCGTGGTCTCTCCTTGCGTGGAGGTCGGCGGATCAGGGGGCCGCTGAAGCTGTCGCGGCGGTCAGCGGACCGCGTGGGCGGGGTCTCCGTGCGGGGCGGGCGGTGGGGTGGGTCAGGGCGCGGCTTCGATGGTGATCTCGTCGGCGGTGGCGAGTTGCTCGGTGCCGCCGTCGGCCATGCGCCCGAGGGGGACCAGCCCGGCCGCGTAGGGGGCGTCGCGGTAGTAGGTGGCGAGCTGGCCCCAGGGCGCGTAGTACGCCAGGTCGCCGAGCTTGGGGTCGGCGCCTTCCGGGGCGCCGGAGGTGGACAGGCTTCGGGGCAGGTCGGCGATCTTCTCGGCCTGGTGGAAGTCGCGCAGGGGCAGGGTGATAGGGAGCTGGGCGGCGAAGTCCCGGGCGGTGGCGCTGTCGTTCAGGGTGGCGGCGATGTGGTGGCCGTTGAGGATGAGCCGGATGTTCATGGCGGTGGTCCTGCCGGACTGTGCGGTGGCGGCCGGGGCCGTCGAAACCTGTGGCAACGCGGGCTCGGAGGGGGAGGACGGGGAATCGTTGGTGCAGGCGGTCACGGCCAGCAGCAGAGCGGCGGCCGGGATCACGTGGGCGAGAGTGCGGAGGGGTGCCGGGTTCACGAGGTCGTCCAGTGGCTGGTCGGGCAGGGGGTCGGCGTGGTGGCGGAAGCCGTCGCGCTTGGTGTGGATGTCGTACAGGCGCTGAGCCAGGGCGTCGGGGCCGCTGTGTTCGGCGTCAGGGCGGATGGCTCCGGGGGTGATCAGTTGCGCGGCGTGGATGTTCTCGGGCGCGGGGTGTCGTGGAGCATGCGGGCGTAGGCGCTCTCGGCGGCGAACGCGATCGAGGTGTCGGCCACCTTCGGGTTGGGTCGTACGGCGCTGGAGCCGTTGACGAACAGCACGGTGCGGTGCCGCGGCCGAGGGCACGCATGCCGGGCAGGACGGCGTTCACGCAGGTGACGGGGCCCTTGACGGAGAAAGCGAGCGGGGCGTCGAGGACGTCGGCGGTGGTGTCGAGGACGTCGGCGGTGAAGCCGCGGGCCTGGACGTTGTCACGGGCTGGGTCGGCCGTCAGACCGTCCAGCTTCTCCGCGTTGCGGGCGACGGGGAGAAGGTCGTCATGGTCAGTCCTTGTGCGAGCGGCGGGCACCGGTCCGGGCCCCCGCCTGCGTGCGGCCCCGGGTGTGGACGCGTCTGTGGTCCCGGGTGTGGACGCGTCTGTGGTCAGGGCTTGAGGAGGGCCTTGATGGCGCGGCGCTCGTCCATCGCCTTGTAGCCTTCGGCGACCTGTTCCAGGGGCAGGGTGAGGTCGAAGACCTTGCCCGGGTTGATCCGGCCGGACAGGACGCGGTCGATCAGGTCGGGCAGGAAGCGGCGGACGGGTGCCGGACCGCCGCGCAGGCCGACGTGGGAGAAGAACAGCTCCTGGCCGTCGATGGCCACGTCGTGCGGGACACCGACGAAACCGACGTTGCCGCCGGGCCGGGCGGAACTCAGAGCCTGCCGCATCGCCTCGGAGGTGCCGACGCACTCCAGCACGGAGTCGGCGCCGAGGCCGCCGGTGAGGTCCTTGACGCGGGCGATGCCTTCGTCGCCGCGTTCGCTGACGATGTCGGTGGCGCCGAACCCCAGGGCGAGCTTCTGCCGGGTCTCATGGCGGCTCATGGCGATGATCCGCTCGGCGCCGAGTTCCTTCGCGGCGATCACACCGCACAGACCGACCGCTCCGTCGCCGACGACGACGGCGGTGGAGCCGGGCTTCACCTCGGCGGCGAGAGCGGCGTACCAGCCGGTGCCCATCACGTCGGAGACGGCGAGCAGGCCCGGCACGAACGCACCGTCCGGGTGCTCGTCGGTGGCGACGAGGGTGCCGTGCGCGTTGGGGATGCGCACGTAGTCGGCCTGACAGGTGCTCATGAACTCGCGGTGCAGACAGGAGGACTGCCAGCCGTTCAGGCAGTTCACGCAGGTGTTGTCCGACGTGGCGAAGGAGCCGACCACGAACTGGCCCGGTCTGACGTCGGCGACCTCGCTGCCGACCTCCTCGACGATGCCGACGTACTCGTGCCCCATCGGGTGCGGGTCGCCGATGGGTTCCGCGCCGCGGTAGGGCCACAGGTCCGAGCCGCACACGCAGGTGGCGACCGTACGGATGATCGCGTCGGTCGGCTGGATGATCTTCGGGTCGTCGAGGTCTTCGAAGCGCACGTCGCCGGGGGCGTGGATGACTGCTCCGTGCATGGGGCATTTCCTTCGGTGCGAGTGTCGATGTGCGCAGCCGGAGTCAGGAACGGCTGCTCACGGTCGAGCCTCACACTTGAGGGCAGGCGGGAAAAGCGGAGAAATTCATCCTGGGAAGGGAACATCCTGGGAGTGTTTTCTCCCCCCTTCGACGGGTGGGATCGGTGTCATGCTGGGCAGCATGACCGCCAACGTCCCCCTCAATGAGCTGGGAGAATTCCTCAAGAAGCGCCGCTCCGAGCTGAGCCCGCGAACGGTCGGTCTCCCCGAGACCGACAGGGCCCGCCGGGTGGAGGGACTTCGCCGCGAGGAGGTCGCCCAGCTCGCCAGCATCAGCACCGACTACTACACCCGCCTCGAACAGGGCCGCATGCAGGCATCGGCACCCGTGTTGGACGTCCTCGCCCGCGTGCTCCATTTGGACGACGACGAGCGCGGCTACCTCTTCCAGCTCGCGGGCAGGACCAGCACGCGCGCCCGGCGACGTGGTCGGCAGAAGGTCCAGCCGCAGCTGCAGCGGGTCCTGGACGACCTCACCGCCACTCCCGCCGTCGTGCAGGGCCGGCGCGGGGACATCCTGGCCTGGAACGCGCTGGCCGCCGCCCTGGTCACCGACTTCTCCCGCATCCCGGAGAAGCACCGCAACTACCCGCGGATCATCTTCACCGATCCCGCCATGCGCACCCTGTACGCCGACTGGGAGACCTCGGCACACATCTCCGTGGCCCAACTGCGGATGGAGGCCGCGAAGTATCCCGAGGACCCTCGCCTGATCGAGCTGGTCGGTGAACTCTCCATGCGTGACCAGCAGTTCGCCCGCTGGTGGGGCGATCACCACGTCGCCGCCCGCACCGTGGGCACGAAAACCCTCAACCACCCCGCCGTCGGCGAACTCGTCCTCGACTGGGACACCCTCACCGCCAACACCGACCCCGACCAGCACCTCACCGTCTGGACCGCCGCCCCCGGCTCCCCCACCCACGAACGGCTCCGCATACTGGCCTCCTGGGCCGCCGACCAGGATCTGCCGGCCTCCTCGCCCCTCGGCTGACCGCTACGGGCCGCCGCGTGGCAGGAGCGGCCGGTGGATCGTGACTGGGGCCTGTCACAGCGGCAGACCCGCGATCTGGTCGGTGTGGGCGATGAGCTCCACGGCGATGGACATTCCCGTTTCCTCGGGTGCGCGCATCGAGATCAAGGCCGATCGGCGAGCGCCGCATCAAGAGCTCCTCTGCGAGGTCTTCAGACACTGTCCTGATGGCCGGCCTCTACGGACTGATCTGCGGGACTTCCCGGCCCGGGCAGTGGTACGCCGGAACAGGTGGCGCGCATCAGCCCGAGGGCCGTCAACGGTACGAGGGTGAGTGCGGCAGCGACCGCGCCGACCAGCGGTGGCCCTGCCTGCCGAAGTGACGACGCCAGGGCGATACCCGCCACTGCGGAGCCGATGGCGATACCCACGTTGGACGCCGAACTGCCCAGCGCGGAGGCCAGCGTGGGCGCGGAACCGGCGAAGCGCATGATCAGCGCGCCGAGCACCGGGGCCGCGGCAAAACCGGTCACCCCCATGACCGTCACAAGCACCACGGTCGCCACCGGGCTCGTGGACAGAAACACCAGCAAGAACAGGACCACCGTGCTGGCGGCGGCGGCCGTGATGAGCGTGGCGAGCGGTCGACGGTCACCCAGGCGTCCGCCGACCGTGGTGCCCAGCAGGGCACCCAGGCCGTAACCGGTCAGGACCAGGGGCACCGCCCATGCAGGAATCCCGGCGCGCTCGGTGAGCAGGGGCGAGATGTAGGTGTAGGTCGCCAGGACGCCTCCCAGAAGCAGGGCCGTGGCGCTCAGCACCAGCCAGACCCGGCCCTGGCGCAGCACGGTCAGCTCCGCCCGCACGGAGCGCCTCTCGCACCGCTCCTCGTCAGGGATGAAACGGCCGATGACCACCGCGGCACCGGCCGACAGAGCGGCCAGCACCCAGAACGGCCCTCGCCAGTCCGACACCTGGCCCAGCCACGAGCCCAGCGGTACGCCGGCGACATTGGCGAGGTTCATTCCCCCCAGCAGCAGGCCCAGGGCCCGTGAGGTCGCCGCTGGTCCCGCCGCGGTCGTCGCAACGACCGCCCCGACGCACCAGAAGGCACCTGTGGCCAGTGCGGTCACCACGCGGGCCGCGAGCACAACGGTGAAGGACGAGCTGAGCGCGGCGACCACATGGCCGAGGGCGAAGACGACGAGCGCGAGGATCAGTGTGGACCGCCGCGGCAGGCGCAGCGTCGCGATCGCCATCACCGGCGCCCCGACGATCATGCCCGCCGCGAACGCCGTGATCAGCAGGCCCGCGTGGGACACGCTGACACCCAGATCGTCGCCGATCTCGGGCAGCAGGCCCGCGATGACGAATTCGGTGGTGCCCATCAGAAAGGTCCCGGCGGCCAGTACCAGGACGACCGAAGGAAGCTTGCTGGAGCGGTCGCGGAGCAAGGGTGGCATGTGGCGGAGTTCTCTTCCAGAGCGGATTGCGATGATCCGCGAGCAGCGCGGACGCCGCACAGCCTCGCACCGGACATCCGTTCTGTGAGGGGGAGGAATTTCTCCCTTGCCGAATATGGAAAACTGGCATTCCGATCAAGCGCTCGGCCCCGGAAGTACCCATGGAGCTTGGCAATCTCCTGAGCAGCCCGCACGGCCTCGTCCCTCGTGCAGCCGTCCGACTGCCGTACGAATCCCTCCCTGCCAAGATCCTCCATGAGCACTGAACCGGCGTCGCCCGCAGTGCAGCACCCACGGCACCGCAGCCGCTCCCGCGAGGCCGAGTTCGTAGAACCTCTGTTCCACCGCCGCGAAGGCCTCTCCCTCGGCCACCCGCGGAAGCGGAGTCTTCAGCACGAGCGACCCAGGGGAAGCACCGTTGTCACCCGTGTACGAGACGAGCAGCCGACGTACCTGCCCGACCAACCCCGAACCGGTCAGTCCCCCGTCTTCGAGACCGCTCACGCTCCTGTTCCCGGGAAGCAGGCCCGCTCGGCGCGGAGACCTCGCAACCATGCCAGTGCTGGGGCGCCATTCCTGGACCGTGTGACGTGTCAATTCGCCCTCCAGCCGATCATGACGATCGTCAGGCTGTCCAGGCACAGTGATACGGCGTCAGCTCCACATTCGTCGCTCGGCATACTCTGCCCGGCACGAACAGTGGCATCGACAGACAGGTTGACCTCCATGCGGTACTTCGACTCGGACATCCTCACCGTGGCCGACGAGCTCACCGACGCGTACGTCGAGATCTTCACGGCCCCACCCTGGCATCAGCGGGATCCCGATGCGACACGCTCGGCGTTCCGGGAACGCTTGGAGACAGATGCCCGCCGCTCGGGATTCCGGGCAGTTCTCGCTGTATCTGCTGACGGCGAGGTGGACGGTTTCGCCACTGGCTGGCTCACCCAAGCCCCGTTCCGCACCGATCGGGCCTACGGAAAGGTGATACGTCGACTCGGCGCGGACTGGGTGGAGGAGTTTCTGGTCGGCAGCTTCGAAATCGACGAGTTGGGTGTCCGTTCGCGGGCCCGGGGCACAGGTCTGGCGCGACTCCTGCTGTCCGCCATCACCACCACCGCTCCCCACGGCCGGGCGTGGCTGCTGACCTGGAGCGAGGCACTCGACACCCTCGCGTTCTACCGCCACCTCGGCTGGCAGGAGCCCGACCCTCTTCCCGGCTCCGAGACCGACATCGTGGTGTTCCAGGCACCGGGCTGATCCTGCGGAAGCCCGGTCAGCGGCGTGCAGGTTCCCCGATCCGGGATGCGGCGAAGCGCACCGGGGCCCGGAACCTTGAGGGCCGGCCCCTCCCTCACCGGGCCCGTCGGTCATTCGGCGACGTCAACTCCGTAGCCGCGAACGAGGTCAGCCAGATCATGGTGGGTCTTGGTCCTGGGCGGCCCTCACGAGGCAGCCGCGGAAGCACGTGGTCAGGCCGTGGCTCTCGGCGCTTCCGCAGCCGTCAACCTGTCGGCCAGTGTGTCCGACGTCGTCGCGCTTCCCGGTGGTGAAGCAGACCGGCGCATGAGTCGCATCGCCGCCCTTGGCCTTCCTGTGCACAGCGCCGACTGGAGGCTCGTCGGCAGTGAACTCCGCAACCAGGTCGGGCCGTACGGGTGGTAACTCAGTCCGCACGACCGGAATGGCGGTAGCCTACAATTAACTGTCCATGGAAGATGATTCTTCGGAAGATGAGTGATGGCTGACGCCGACCTGAAGCTGCTGTACCGGGAACTGGTCTCGCTGGAGATCGAGTTGTGGGACGGCATCGAGGGGCGACTACGGGCCGAGTACGACCTGGCGCTGACCTCGTTCGAGGTACTGCACCTGCTGCTGCGGCGGCCCGGGCGGCGGATCCAGGACATCGCGGAGGCGTTCTCGATCACGGTGGGCGGCACGAGCAAGGTGGTCGACCGCTTGGAGGCGGCGGGACTGTGCGAGCGGCGGGCCAATCCGAACGACCGCCGTTCCTCGATCGTCGAGCTGACGTCCGAGGGGCGGAAGCTGGTGGACGGGGCACTGAAGGTCTTCGAGGAAGAGCTGGAACTGCGGATCGGGTCGGTGATTCCCGAGCACTCCGTACGCGAGGTGACCGCGGTCCTCAGCACGCTGCGGGCAGCCGGACGCGCCCTGAACGCGGAGCGGAGGGGCGCTGGGAAGTCGCCGGTGCCGGCCGTGCGGGCGCCGAAGCAGTCCGGCCGACCGGCATCGTGAGCGGCGACGGCTCCGCAGTGCCCGTGGGCTGACGGGCCGGGGCCGGACGAACACCACTCCCGGCCCGGGCCCGTCGGCCCACGATTCAGTCGGCGATGCCGTCGAAGGCGATGACCTTGTCGATGCGGCCCCGGACGAGGAGGTTGCCGGGGCCGCCGTTGCGTGCGGCGTACTCCTCCGTGCGGTCGTCGCCCATGTATCGGGCGCCGAGGAGGCCGCCCCAGCGTGCCATGTCCTCCGGGTCCTCGGAGATCGTCGCGCGGCCCTGGAGGAGGACGAACGCGTACGGGGGCCGGTCCTCGTCGACGCAGAGGGCGAACCGTCCGTCACGGGCGAGGTTGCGGCCCTTGACCCCGTTCTTCTCGGTGGTGAGCACGATGTCGTCGCCGTCGAGGAGGAACCAGACCGGTGTGACGTGGGGGCTGCCGTCGGCGCGGACGGTGGACAGCTTGCCGGTGCGGGTGCCGTACGTGACGAACGCCCGCCACTGCTGCTCGGTCATCTTCCGCATGCGGGTGCCTTTCGTGTGCGTACGGATCGGCTTGTGGGTGCCCGAGGCCGAGTCGGCTCCGGGCACCACGGGTTCTAGCCCCAGAAGGCGTCTTCGGCGGCCGGGTCGGCGGAGAAGAGCCACATCTCGACGATCTTGCCGTTCTCGATGCGCAGGACGTCGACGCCGTCCATGCTCATCGACGCGTCGCCGTGGCGGCCGGTGAAGTGGATGGTGGCGGCGACCAGGTCGCCGTTGCCCATGAGGGTGTGGATCTTGTCGATGGCGAAGGTGCCCTGGCTGGCCTCCATCATGCTGCCGAGCATCTGGAAGACGGCGCCCTGGCCCTTGTGCTCGCCGGAGAACCGGTTGGCGCCGGGCTGGTGCCAGACGATGCCGGCGTCGAGGAGTCCGCCGAGAGCAGCCATGTCTCCGGTCTGGACGGCCTGGAAGTAGGTGCGGGCGATGTCGATGTTCGCGCTGGTCATGTCGTGTGCTCCTTGGGGTTGTTGGGCGGGGGTGGGTGGCTATGTCTGGCGGCCCGACGGTGCCGTGCGGCAGCCTGCGCGGCCTGTCAGGAGGCGGGTGCGGAGGCGGGTGCGGAGAAGACGCCGAAGTGGTTGCCGGCCGTGTCCTGCAGCCGGGCGAAGCTGAAGCCCGCAGAGTCGGAGACCGGCTCCATGAGCACTTCGGCGCCCAGTTCGCCGGCGCGCTCGACTGTCGCGGCGACGTCCTGGACGAGGACGTAGAAGATCGCGTAGTTGGGGAACTTGCCCTCCGACTCCCACACGCCGCCCCCCGGCTGCTGGGCACCGGGCGGCATCACCGAGTGATAGGTGACGCCCGGGGTGCTGGTGTTGAGGACGTAGTTCCAGTCGAAGAGCTCTCCGTAGAACTCCTTGACCTTCTCCGGCTGGTCGGTGCCGAACTCGAACCAGGCGACCGAGTTGAAGGCGGGAACGGTCATGGCACTCACTCCTTTACGGCCTCACTGGAATGGCTCACAGGGCCTGCCCGCTGGAGCAGGCAACCGAGGCCCCGGATCAGCCGCCCGCCCAGCAAACCATTTAGATTCCATGGAATCAACTTCCTGAGATTATTGTTCCCTGTGATGCAGGTCCGGCGTCCAGTCGCCTCGCCCCGCGCACAGCACAGGAACGAGGCCGGCCCGGGAGCGGGCGGCCGACATCGGAGAGGAAGCCCGTCATGGAACCGGTCGAGATCGAGGCGAAGACCCTGATCCAGAAGTCGAAGACCCCGTCGAACGACTACGTGATCAATCCCTACACCGGCTGCGTTCTGGGCTGCGCGTACTGCTTCGCCTCCTTCGCGGGGCGGCAGTTCGGCCGGACGGCCAACGAGTGGGGCGACTACCTGTACGTGAAGAAGAACGCCGTCGACCTGGCCCGCAGAGAGCTGGCCAGAATGCCCGAGCACAAGCGCCACGGCACGATGCTGCTCAGCTCGGTCACCGACCCCTACCAGGGCCACGAGACGCGCTACCGGCTCACCCGCGGCATCCTGCACGAGCTGAAGTCGGTCGAGTACCCGGGCCTGGTACGCATCCTGACCAAGTCGCCCGTGGTCACCCGCGACATCGACCTGCTCACCAGCCTGCCCCGGGCGGAGGTCGGCATGACCGTGACCACCGCGGACGACAAGGTCAGCCGCTGGCTGGAGGTCCGCGCCCCGCTCGCCTCCCGCCGCCTGCGCACCCTCACGGAACTATGCGAGGCCGGCGTCCCCACCTTCGCCTTCGTCGGCCCGCTCCTGCCCCACTTCGCCACCCAGCCCGAACTCCTGGACCAGCTCTTCGGACAGCTCGTCGAAGCGGGCATCACCGAGGTGTTCATGGAGCACATCAACCTCAAGCGGTACATCCGCGAGCGCATGGACCAGGTCCTCGCCGATGAACCCGACGAGGTGCGCGAGGCATACGTACAGGCCCGCACCAAGGAACACCGCGAGCAACTCGACGCGATCGTGGCCGGGCTGCTGGCCAAGCACGGGCTGCGGCTGCGCTTCGACGAGGTCGTCCACCACGACGACAACGACGCCCTGCGGCAGAGGCTGGCCGACCCGGCGTGAGCGCGTCGCGTCCCGTCGGCGGGATAGTCAGGTGACGGCGTCGGGCTCAGGGCCGGGGCCGGGGCCCGCCTGCGCCCAAGCGCCCATGGCGTTGAGGACGTCGCGGAACCCGTCACCGAGGGGGAGCCGGTATTCGACGCGTGGGGGGGATCTCCGCGTAGGCGGTGCGGATGACGATGCCGTGGGTCTCGAACCGGCGCAGTCGGCTGGTCAGGGTGTGGGGCTGATGCCGTGTCAGTCGCTGCCGATGGCAGCCGACCTCGCCAGGGCTCACCGGCCGGCAGGGCGAGGCATGGCAGGCGAGGCGCTGCTTGCCCGCAACGAGGACGGCTACCTGCCAGGGCGCACCTCGCAGTGGAAGGGGCAGCGGCGCCGGGCACTGTCCCGGCAAGCCGCCGACGCGCTCTCATCGGCGGCCGACCTCGCCCTGCACCTGCACCTGCACCGGTTCGGCGGCGCCGTCCGCCTGTGCGCCCAGGCAACCGCGATCGACCCGCTCCGCGAGGTGGCCTGGCGTGTACGGATACGCGCAGCGAACGCGCTGGGCGACGACGACGGCGTCCTCGCGGCGTTCCAGGGCTGCGAGACAGCACTGGCCCAGATCGACGCGACGCCCTCTCCCAGCACCCGCAAGCTGCTCAAGCGGCTACAGCGTTGACTTGCTCCTCGGGCTGAAGCCCGAGGATTCTGGCCTTCCCGTCCGTTGCTGTGCCGCTACGCGGCACAGTCTTCGGAGGGGAATCCGTGGCTTCCTGCTTCGTCGCGCTGTGCCGGGACGAGTCCTGGTCTGACCTGCGCTCCACAGGCTGTCACCGCCAGTCCGGCGGCCGTTTTCACGTTCTTCGCGGCATTGTGGTCCCGGTCGTGGACCGCACCGCAGGCGGCACAGGTCCAGGTCCGGATGTGCAGGGGCTTGGGGCCGTCCTTCGCCCCGCACGCCGAACAGACCTGGCTGGTCGGTGTGAACCGGCCGATTTTCACCAGGGTCCGGCCGTACCTGACCGCCTTGTACTCCAGCATGTGCACGAACTGCGCCCGGCCCGCGTCATGCACACTCTTGGCCAGCCTGGTGCGCGCCAGTCCTTTGACCGCCAGGTCCTCCACACCGATCGCTTGGTTGTCGCGGATCAGCTTCGTGGAGAGCTGGTGGTGGAACTCGCGGCGGGCGTCGGCCACGTGCGCGTGGGCGCGGGCGGCCTTCAGGCGGGCCTTCTCTCGGTTGTTCGATCCCTTCTGTTTGCGGGACAGCTCGCGCTGGGCGCGCTTGAGTTTCTTCTCGGCACGGCGCAGAAACCGAGGGCTGTCGATCTTCGTGCCGTCGTCGAGGACCGCGAAGTGGGTGAGACCCAGGTCGATGCCGACGCTCCGGTCGGTGTCGGGCATGCGGGCGGCGTCGGCGTGCGGGTCGGTGTCGACGACGAAGGAGGCGAAGTACCGCCCGGCCGCGTCCTTGATCACCGTGACCGAGGAGGGCTGTGCGGGCAGGGTCCGTGACCACTTCACTGCCACCGCACCGATCTTG
This sequence comes from Streptomyces sp. NBC_01314, assembly GCF_041435215.1. Lineage (NCBI taxonomy): Bacteria > Bacillati > Actinomycetota > Actinomycetes > Kitasatosporales > Streptomycetaceae > Streptomyces > Streptomyces sp. NBC_01314. The sequence goes on from NZ_CP108394.1 coordinate 2,653,546, forward strand.
GGAAGGTTCAGCCTCCCGGAGGCGGTGACCGACCAGCGGGCATTGGCCGTGAAGCGGATCGACTGCCGGTTGTCCTTGCGGGACTTGAACCGGGGCGCACCACTCTTCACGCCCTTGCGCTCGCCCTTGAGGGAGGCGAAGAAGTTCTTGTAGGCGGCCTCCGCATCGCGCAGGGACTGCTGGAGCACGACGGCGGACACCTCGCCCGGCCACGACCGTGCGTCCGTCTGCTTCGCCTCGGTGATCAGCTTCCTGGACAGCTCGCCGGCCTTCGGGAACGCAGTCCCTGCCACCCGGGCGTCCTCGCGGGCGCGCACCGCGTCGTTGAAGACGACGCGGGCGCACCCGAACGCCCTCGCCAACGCGATGCGTTGGATGGCGTTCGGGTACAACCTGAAGGCGTACCGAAGCTGCATGACCATCACGCTACATACTTGGGTTATGGGCGAGATCCAGAAGATCAGAACTGGCCGGCACTGTGTTTTCGTGATGCATGTCCACTTGGTCTTCGTGACCAAGTTCCGGCACAAGGTGTTCACGGATGTTCACCTGACGCGGATGGAGGAGATCATGCGGTCGGTGTGCGCGGACTTCGAGTGCGAGCTGATGGAGTTCAACGGCGAGGACAACCACGTCCACCTTCTGGTGAACTTCCCGCCCAAGGTCACCGTCACCAAACTCGTCAACTCCCTCAAGGGCGTCTCCTCCCGCCGACTGCGCCTGGGGGCACCTCCCGGCCGAAGGCTGGGGGAGAATTCCCCGACCTGGTACGCCACTACTGGCGCGCCAACAAACTCTGGTCCGGCTCCTACTTCGCCGGAACCGTCGGCGGCGCCCCGCTCACCGTGGTCAGGCAGTACATCGAACGGCAGAACCGGCCCGTGTGAGCATCACCGGGCTCCACCGGGACCGGCCTCGCGGCGCTCCGCGCCAGGAGTGAGGAACACGTCGTCCGGCTCCGCCGGACAGGAACCTGCGACGCTCCGCGTCGCAGCCATCAGATTCGCTTCACCACCGGGCTGAAGCCCGATGCACTGCGAATGAATCCCGGTAGCGCCGTTGATCCGTCACAGGCGGGGCGGCACTCATGATCTGCCTCCCTCCGCCTCGGCGATGAAACTCCCACCGGTCGACACTTCACGGCGCGCATACGGGCATCACCGTTCACGTGCCACGCTTGTCCGAACGGAAGGATGGTCTGTGACGACCCAGCGCAAGAGCCGAGGGCTTCTCTCCCGGGTACGGGCCGTTCCCGGGGTCCGTGCGGTGTCGTCCTACCGGCGCGAGTGGCTGGTCAAGGACCTGGTCGCGGGGGTCGTCCTGACCACGCTGCTGGTGCCGCAGGGCATGGCGTACGCCGAGTTGGCGGGCCTGCCGCCCATCACCGGTCTGTACACGACGATTCTCTGCCTGCTCGGATACGCGGTGTGCGGGCCGTCCCGGATCCTGGTGCTGGGCCCGGACTCCTCCCTGGGGCCGATGATCGCCGCCACCGTACTGCCCCTGGTGGCGGCGGGCGGGGACCCCGACCGGGCTGTCGCGCTGGCGTCGATGCTCGCGCTCATGGTGGCGGCCATCATGATCCTGGCCTCGGTCGCGAAGCTCGGGTTCATCGCCGATCTGATCTCCAAACCGACGATGATCGGCTACATGAACGGCCTGGCCCTGACCATTCTCATCGGCCAGCTGCCCAAGTTGCTCGGCTTCAAGGTCGAGGCGGACAACCTGATCGGCGAGTGCGTCGGCCTCGTGCGGAAACTCGCCGACGGGGCGGTTGTACCGGCCGCCGCCGCGGTCGGCGGCGGCGGGATCGTCCTCATCCTGGTCCTGCAACGCCTCCTGCCGAAGATCCCGGCCGTGCTCGCGATGGTGGTCCTGGCGATCGCCGCCACGACCGTCCTCGACCTCGGCGCGCACGGCGTCAGCCTGGTCGGAGAACTGCCCGAGGGCTTCCCGCCGTTCACGATCCCCGCCATCCGACTCTCCGACCTCGTACCGCTGTTGGGCGGTGCGCTGGGCATCGCCCTGGTGTCCCTGGCGGACACGATCTCCAACGCGTCGGCCTTCGCGGCCCGCACGGGTCAGGAGGTCCGCGGCAACCAGGAGATGGCCGGGGTCGGTGTCGCAAACCTGGCGGCCGGTCTCTTCCAGGGGTTCCCGGTCAGTACGAGCGGATCCCGTACGGCGGTGGCGGAGCGCGCGGGGGCCAGGAGCCAGCTCACCGGCGTCGTGGGAGCGGCGCTGATCGTCCTCATGCTCGTGCTGGCTCCGGGCCTGTTCCGCAATCTTCCCCAGCCGGCCCTGGCCGCCGTGGTCATCACCGCGTCGCTCTCGCTGGCCGACGTACCGGGGGCGGTACGGCTGTGGAGGCAGCGCCGGGAGGAGTTCCTGCTGTGCCTCGCGGCCTTCGTCGGCGTGGCCCTGCTGGGTGTGCTGCCCGGGATCGCCGTGGCCGTGGCCCTGTCCGTCCTCAACGTCTTCCGGCGTGCCTGGTGGCCGTACAACACCGTGCTGGGACGGGTGCAGGGCCTGGAGGGCTACCACGACGTCCGCTCCTACCCGGGGTCCGGGCAGCTGCCGGGCCTGGTGATCTACCGGTTCGACGCCCCGCTCATCTTCGCCAACGCCAGGGCTTTCCGCGACGAGGTCAGGCGGCTGGCCGAAGCCGACCCGCGGCCGAGCTGGATCGTGATCGCGGCGGAGCCCATGACCGACGTGGACACCACCGCCGCGGACGTCCTGCAGGAACTCGACGAGAACCTCAACGCCCAGGACGTGCACCTGGTGTTCGCGGAACTCAAGGACCCGGTACGCCGCAAGATCGAACGGTACGGGCTCACCCGCACCATCGACCCCCGGCACTTCTTCCCCACGGTGGAGGCCGCCGTCGCCGCTTTCCGCCTGCGCACCGGAGCGGAGTGGACACCCCTCACCACCCCCGGACAACCCACCCGGCCCCAACCGGACACCGCTGCTCCTCCGCCCGCCGACGAGCAGTGATCACGGAACGGACGGGTCGGGCACGATCCGGTGGTCTCCCAGCCCCGAGAGCGCTCCGGGGCGTCTTCTTTCAACGGTTCTCTCAAGCGGCGGGGACCCCGCAGGCGAGGGGGCCAGGTGCAGGGCGTCGGTGGCCGGGGGGCTCTGGCGGCCATGCCCGCGACAGGCGGGGGCCGCGATCACGCATGTGTCGTACTGGACTGCTGAGGTCAACAAGGACCGGGCGGCCGGACGCTCGCCGCCCGACGGAATGCCGAGGGATGCCCACGGGATCCCATCGCGATCCCGACGGGGTTCCCGTCGCCCACCTCCCGACCGGGATCCTGGCCGTACGCTGTCTGCCCGGCCTCCCGGAAGGAGGGCCGGGAGCGAGCCGCGTCCTTCTCTCGTCGACACCCCGAAAGCGGTACTGCCGTGAAGGTCCACCATCTCAACTGCGGAACCATGCTCCCGCTCACCGGCGCGCTGGTCTGCCACGTCCTGCTCGTCGAGGCGCCGGGCGGACTGGTCCTGGTGGACTCCGGGTTCGGGTTGCGCGACATCGCCGATCCCGGACGCCGTGTGGGGCCGGCCCGGCGGCTGATCAGGCCCGTGCTCCGGGCGGAGGAGACGGCCGCGCGCCAGGTCGAGGCTCTCGGGTTCCGGCGTGACGACGTCCGCCACATCGTCGTCACGCACTTCGACTCGGACCACATCGGAGGGCTGTCCGACTTCCCCGACGCCCAGGTCCACACGACCGCGGCCGAGGCCCTGGGGTCCGTGATCTCCCCCTCCCGGCGGGAGCGGTTCCGGTACCGGGCGGCCCAGTGGGCCCACGGCCCGAAGATCGTCGAGCACACCCCGGACGGCGAGGCGTGGCGCGGATTCGCCGCCGCCAAGGAACTCGGCACCATCGCCCCGGGAATCGTCCTGGTCTCCCTGCCAGGACATACCCGCGGCCACGCCTGCGTCGCGGTACGCACCGGAACCCGCTGGATCCTGCACGCCGGCGACGCCTTCTACCACCGCGGAACGCTCGACGGGCACTCCCCGGTACCGCGCGCCCTTCGCACCATGGAGAACCTGGTGGCGTACGACCTGAGGAAGGTCCGCGACAACCACGCCCGCCTCGCCGAGCTGCACCGGCGCGACGACGCCGACCTGACCGTCGTCAACGCGCACGACCCCGTCCTGTACGAGAGGGCTCGCGGTACGGCGTAGGAGTCGGAGTCGGAGCCACCCAGGAGCAGGTGGTCCGGACACGTGGGAGTCGAGGGCGAGGAGGTCAGATCCAGCCGTCCAGGGACTGCATGAAACCGTCGAAGTCGTCGCGGTGGATGGTGTGTCCCGCGCCGGCGACCGTACGGATTTCGAAGCCGCTCGCCCGGAGCCGGTCCGCGTCCTCGGTTCCGACCAGGAAGCTGGGGTCGGCGAGTTGGACCAGGGAGGGCACGGCGGGACGGTCGGGGACGAAGCCCGTGAGCGGGCGGCCACCGAGGAAGTGCGCGGAGGCTGCGTCCCAGGCGGCCAGCGTGGCCATCTCGATGTCGACGTCCTCGGTGTCCCAGCGCGGGTTGAGCGCGGTGGTCTGTGCGCGGGTGGCGTGCTTGAAGGAGGCGAAGACCTCGGGGCCGATGTGCCGGCCCGGGTCGGCCGAGGACCATGCCGGGTCCGAGTAGACCGCCCGCGAGGGCCGCAGCCGCTCCACTGCGAGCGAGAGGGCGAGCCCGCCCAGGGAGTGGCCGATGGCCAGGTCGGCCTGGCGGGGCAGCGTGTCGACGAGGTCGTCGGCGAAGAGCTGCGGACCGTACTCGCCGCGCGGTGAGATTCCGTGGCCGCGCAGGTCCACGGCGATCACCCGGTAGCCGTGCTCCTCAAGTGCCGGGGCCACCCGCCGCCAGGTGCGGGAGTCGGACATGATGCCGTGGACGAGCAGAGCCGTCCGGTCACCTGCGCCCCACTCGCGGGTGTTGAGCCGCACGTCGTGCCTTTCCTTCGTGGGGTCGATCAGGGGGCCGGCCTCGGGCGTCGCCCCAGGGCTCCCCCTGTTGCGGGTTGCCGCGAAGCGGATAGCTGTCCGTTACACGTAACCGTACCGGCCGGCTGCCCCCCGTACAAGCGTCCACCGGCGGCACGGCACCTCGGCCGGCCGTGAACCCGCGTCGCCGACGGGCCACTTCGACGTGCGGCCACTTCGGCGCAAGGCCCCGCCGACGCCAGCCCGCGCCGGTGTCAGCCCGCCTCGGGGGTGGCCGCGCCGAGGGCGGTGCGCAGGGCGTCGGCCATCAGCTCGATCGCTTCCTTGCCGGCCGGCACCGGGCCGGTGTGCGTGAAGTAGTGGTCGACGCCCTCGAAGACGCGGTGGTCGACCTGGACGCCCGCGGCCTCCAGGGCCTTGGCGTAGGCGTCACCCTCGTCGCGCAGGCGGTCGTTCTCGGCGGTGATGACGAGCGCGGGCGGCAGTCCGGCGAGGTCGTCGGTGAGTCCGGGCGAGACCAGGGGATCGGAGAGGTCGGCCGGATCCGGGACGTAGGCGGCGGTGAAGATCCGCATCAGCTGGGGGCTGAGCAGCGGCTTGGCGATGCGGGACACCTTGGTGGCCGGATCGGCGACCAGGTCGACCGGGGCGGAGTCGATGATCTGGAGTCGCGGCGTGAAGGTGCCCCGGTCGCGGGCCGTACGGCAGACCGCGGCGGTCAGGTTGGCTCCCGCGCTGTGTCCGCCCACGGCGACCCGTGAACCGTCCCAGTCGTTGGCCGTGCCGTTCTCGACGACCCACTCGGTGACGTCGTACGCCTGGGTGACGGCGACGGGGAAGACCCGCTGCGGGGCGACGGCGTAGTCCACGTTGATCACGACGCAGCCGGCCGTGGCGGCTATGTAGCGGCAGATGTGGTCGTCCTGCTCGGGGCGGGCCACGATGAAGCCGCCGCCGTGGAAGTTGATGTACACGGGAGCGGGGGTGCCGATGCCGGCCGGCGGGCGGTAGACGGTGCAGTCGACCGGCCCGGCACCGGTCTCGACCCGTAGGGTTTCCGTCCGCTTCGGGACGTCGGTGAAGCGCAGGTCCTTGTGGACACGGGACATGACGCCGCTGAGCAGCAGCTGAACCCCTCTGGCCTGGATTCTGGCACTGAACGACATGATCGGTCCCACCCATCGCTACAACGTTGAATTAACAGGATTCCTGTTGGTGGGATGATGGACGCGAATCCTGTTTTGCGCAACGGTTTGGGATGCCTCTCGCGTACGCGGGGCCTCGCGGGGCGTGGGGACCTGCGCGGCTCGGGTCAGCTCTCGGCAGGGGCGAGGAGCACGAAGTCCGCGTTCGACGGGTCCAGACAGACGGCCAGTCGGCCGACACCCTCCATGTCCTGCGGTCCCATCTGCACACTGCCGCCGCTCCCGGTGACGGCGGCGACCGCCGCGTCGCAGTCGGTGACGGCGAAGACGGGGTGCCAGTAGGGCCGTCCGGCCGTAAGGGCGAGGCCTTCCGCCGGGAGTTCCATCACGCCGCCCTGCATCCGCTCCTCGGGGAGTCCGGAGGGCGTGACGAGGCTGTACGTGCCCGCCTCGCCCGGCAGGGGCATGTCGCCGAACTGCCAGCCGAAGACGCCGCCGTAGAACTCCTTGGCGGCCGCGGCGTCGGTCGTGTACAGCTCGGTCCAGGACAGTGAGCCCGGCTCGTCGGCCAGCTCGAACCCCTCGTTGCTGCCCGGCTGCCAGACGGCGAACTGGCCGCCCAGCGGGTCGCTGTACTGCGCCATCCGGCCCCAGTCGCCGAGGTCCTTCGGCGCCACCCGCACCGTGCCGCCGGCGCGCTCCACGGCCTGGGTCGCGGCGTCCGCGTCGGTGACGGCGTAGTAGATCATCCAGGCCGGACGCGCACCCTTCTCGGTGAGTTCACCGAGCCCGCCGACGATCTTGCCGTCCTTCCGGAAGACCCCGCCCTCGCCTGCCATTTCCTCCCCTTCGCCCCCGCCGTCACCCATGGGCTCGTACTCCCAGCCGAGCACCGCGGCGTAGAAGGCCGCCGTGGCCGGTACGTCGGGGACGCCGAGGTCGAGCCAACAGGGGGAGCCGGGAGTGAGGTCGGTAGTGATCACGGGATTCCCCTTCGCGTTCGCGGATCCGGTGATGCCAGCCTGACACCCGCCCCGGACGACCGCGCGTCGACCGCGGTGCGCGAGCCCGCCACGCGGGAGGCCGTCACGCGGGAGGCCGTCACGCGGGAGGCCGGGGCCGTCGCGGGTCAGCCCTTCGGGGGTCGGCCCATTACCGGTCGGCCGTGTCGCGGGCCGCCCTACGAGGCGTCGAGGTCGTCGGCGAAGTGGCGGAAGCCGTGGCGGTCGCGATGGAGGCCCCACAGGGTGTCGGCGAGGACGGCCGGGTCCTTCCTGGGGTGACCGGGGACGATCGCGCCCGGGACGACCAGCTGGGCGACATGGATGCCCTCGCGCGCGAGGGTGTCGTGCAGCAGGTGGCCGTACGCGCTCTCCGCGGCGAACGCGATGGACGTGCCGGCCCGGTCGGGGTGCGGGACCACGGCCGTACCGCCGTTGACGAAGAGGACGGTGCCGCGGCCGAGGTCGCGCATACCGGGCAGCACCTGCCGTACGGCGGCGACCGCGCCGTAGACGGAGAACTCGATCGGGCCGACGAGGTCGGCATGACCGGTCTCCAGCACCGGCAGCATGAAGTCGCGGTGCGGCAGCGGGCTGTACTGCAGGACCTCGATCGGCCCCAGCGCCGTGTGCGCCGCGTCGAGTGCGGCGGTCAGGGCCTCCGGGTCGCGTACGTCGGCGGCGAACCCCTGCGCCGGGACGCCCTGGCCGGTCAGGTCGGCGGCGAGCGCCTTCGTCCGCTCAGGGTCGCGGGCGACGAGCGCCACGGCGAACCCCTCACGGCCGAAGCGACGCGCGACCGCCGCGCCGAGACCCGGTCCGGCTCCGATGACGGCGATGGTGGTCATGGCTTCCTTGCTTCCTGGAGAAGGGTCGGGCTCTCGTCCCGAGTCGGCCCCTGGACGGGCCTGACGGTGTTCGGCGACGTTCGACTGTCTTCGACGGCTCCCAACGGTCCTCGACGACCCTCGGCGGTCTTCATCGTGATGTAACGCCCGCTTGCGGTGGCAAAGTTCCGGGCGCCCTCGGCCCGCGACTGTCACGCACCTGTCCCGCGACCGTCAATGTTGGGCACTTTCTTGACGATGGTTATTCAAGCGCCTAAGTTCACGGTTGTCCTTCCCCCGGTCAAGGGAGACCGCGATGCCCTCGTCCCCCGTCGTCCCACCACCCCCGAACCCCGAACAGGCCGAACGCAGAAGCCAGTTGCGTCGTGTGGCGCTGTCGGGTCTGCTCGGTACGGCCGTCGAGTTCTACGATTTCCTGGTGTACGGAACGGTCGCCGCGCTGGTCTTCGGTGAGCTGTTCTTCCCGGGCGCGGACCCGGCTGTCGGTACGATCGCCGCGTTCGGCACCTTCGCCGCCGGATACCTCGCCCGCCCGCTGGGCGGCATCGTCTTCGGGCACTTCGGCGACCGTCTGGGCCGCAAGTCCATGCTGCTGCTGACCATGGGCCTGATGGGCGGCGCCAGCTTCCTCATCGGCCTGCTGCCCACCTACGACACCATCGGCGTGTGGGCACCCGTCCTGCTGATCACCCTGCGGGTGCTGCAGGGCATCGCCATCGGCGGCGAATGGGGCGGCGCCACCCTCATGGTCGTCGAGCACGCCGGCGAGAAACGGCGCGGACTGTGGTCCAGCTTCACGCAGATGGGAGCACCGCTCGGCTCCCTGCTCTCCTCGGTCGTCGTCACCTTCGTCGTCGCCATGCCCCGTGAGGAGTTCGCCGCGTGGGGCTGGCGCGTGCCGTTCCTCCTCAGCGTCGTCCTGCTCGGCGTCGGACTCTTCGTCCGCCTCAAGGTGGTCGAAAGCCCCCTGTTCACCCAGGTCAAGAAGGACCGGGCCGAGGCCCGGCTGCCGATCGTCGACGTCCTGCGGCGCCCGCGCCCCCTGCTGCTGGCCTGCTGCGTCGGCATCGGCGCGTTCACCGCGCAGTCCCTGCTGACCAGCTACCTGATCGCCTACGCCACCGGCATCGGCTACCCCCGCCCGCAGGTGCTCACCGCGCTCACCGTCTCCGCGTCCGTCGCACTCGTCGTCCTGCCGTGCGCGTCGGCGCTCTCCGACCGTGTCGGGCGCCGCCCGGTCGTCCTCACCGGAGCCCTCGCCTCCGCCGCGCTCGCCTTCCCCGTGCTCGCGCTGGTGGACTCCAGGTCACCCGGACTGCTCGTCCTCGCGGTCGTCCTGGGCCACGGATTCGCCCAGTCCGTGATGTACGGACCCCTGGGCGCACTGCTCACCGAGATGTTCGGGACCAAGGTCCGCTACACCGGCGCCTCCCTCGGCTACCAGGGCGCCACCCTCATCGGCGCCGGATTCTCCCCCATGATCGCCGGGAGCCTCGTGGCCGGGAGCGGAAACAGCACCCCCGTCGCCCTGCTGCTGTGCGGCGGCGCCTTGATCACCGCGGTGACCGTCTGCTTCGTCCGCGAGAGCGCCCAGACCTCGCTCGCGGACCCGGACCCCACCGAACGCCCCGCCGTCCCCCACACCCAGGAGATCTCCGCATGACGACCGACACCCCGGGACCGAGTCACGCCGAGGGCCAACTTCCTTCCAGTACACCGCACTTGGTGGACCTGCCCGCGAACTGGAACGGCGTCGTGCCGCTCTGCTGATCACCACCCTCGGTCGGCGTGGCACGGACGCGGAGTCCCGCAACTCCCGTGCGGCGTCGGCCGTTGCGACAGCCCCGGCCCGGTTTGCGCGGTACCGCCCGAACCCCTGCCCGCGGCCGTACGACGGCCCCGCCCACCCCGCCGACGGCCGGTGACCTGGTACGGCCGCCCGCCGGAGTGTCGGAGGGCGGCCGTACGCTTGCCCCTGTGGAGGACTACGACATCCTGGACACCCCGGACAGCGACACCACGGACGGCCCGCAGCCGCGCCCGCAGTCGCTCATGCTCGCCTTCTTCGGCAACCACGTGCTGGAGGAGGACGACCGTGACCTGTGCGTGTACTCGGGCAGCATCATCGACGTACTCGGCCGTGTCGGCGTCGGTGAACAGGCCGTACGTTCCACGCTGACCCGCATGGTCAACCGCGGTCTGCTGCGGCGCCAGCGCGAGGGCCGCAGGATGTACTTCGGTCTCACACCGCAGGCGACGCGCGTTCTGTGGGACGGCCGCACCCGCATCTGGAAGCAGGGCGCGGTCAACGACGACTGGGACGGCACCTGGACCCTCCTCGGCTTCTCCCTCCCCGACTCCTGGAAGCGCCAGCGGCACGACCTTCGCTCGCGGCTGACCTGGTCCGGGTTCGGGGCCCTGTACAGCGGGCTGTGGATCGCCCCGGGGAACGTCGACATCGCCGGTGTCGTCGCGGAGCTCGGACTCACCGACCACGTCAAGATCTTCCACGCCCAGGCGAACGTGGCCACCGACATCGAGCTGATGATCCGCGACACCTGGGACCTGGAGAGCATCGCGGCCCGCTACGTCACCTTCGACAAGCGCTGGACGGCCCACCTGGGCGGCGGTTCCGGTGACGACCCGATCGGGACCCGTCTGCGGCTCGTCAGCGAGTGGCTCTGGACCATCCGCACCGACCCCCGCCTCCCCGCCCGCCATCTTCCCCACGCCTGGCCGGCCCGCCCCGCCGAGGACACCTTCCGCCGCGTCGCCGACCAGACCGCGGCACCCGCCGCACGGATGGCCGGGGAACTCCTCGACACGATGCCGCTGCGCTGACCGCGCCTGGCCGGGTTGGGGCGGCGTGCCGGATCATGCGGAGGTCGCGCCGTCCGCCGGCTCGGCGTCCGCCGGCTCGGCGTCCGCCGGCTCGGCGTCCGCCCGCTCGACGGGTCGCGTCGCATCCTCTGCCGGTTCAGGACCCACCCTCCTGGTTCAGGACCCACCCTCCGGGCCCGTCCCGAGCAACCCGTCGAGCACGAGTGCCGCCGCGGACTACCTGGTCGGCAGGAACCCGAAGGACCCCACCGTCGTCGCCCAGGCCGGGCTGGAGGCCTACTCCACCGCGTACTGGTGGTCCGCCGTCTTCTTCGTCGCGGGCGTGGCCGTCAGCTTCCTGCTCTACCGACGCGGCGCCCCCGTCCAGGACCCCGACGCGGCCCCCGCCGTGCACATGTGAGCCGAGGGCTCCCGAAGCCGCGTCAGGGCCGCTCCCCCTGCGCCCCGACCTCCGCGAGCGGCCCGCCGGACATCCGGCGGGCCGCTTCTTCGGCGTCCTCGACTGTTCACGGTGGCCGCGGCGGCGCGGAACAGGCCGCTGGAGGGCGGCAGTTCCGCGGGCGGACGGACGCGTGGGCTAGAGGGCGGTCAGCGCCGGGAACACGGCGGTGGCGGAGTCGTTCAGCTCGGCCCACACCGTCTTGCCCTGGCGGGCCCGACGGGTTCCCCAGTGCTCGGCGAGCTGGGCGACCAGGAGGAGACCCCGCCCGCCCTCGTCGAAGACACGGGCGCGGCGCAGGTGCGGGGTGGTCCCGCCGGAGTCCGAGACCTCGCACATGAGGGTGCGGTCGTGGATGAGGCGCAGCCGGACGGGAGGCCGGCCGTAGCGGATGGCGTTCGTGACGAGTTCGCTGACCACCAGCTCGGCGGTGAACTCCAGCTCCTCCAGGCCCCAGTCGCTCAGCTGCCGGGTGACGTTCACCCTTGCCCTCGCGACGGCGGCGGGTTCGGCCTCCAGGTCCCAGGTGGCGACCTGGCCCGCGCCGAGGGCCCGGGTCCGCGCCAGGAGCAGGGCTACGTCGTCGGGCGGCCTGGCGGGCAGCAGGGTTTCGAGTACGGCGTCGCAGGTGGCCTCCAGGGAGGGGGCGGGCCGGGCGAGGGCGTCGCGGAGCCGGGACAGGCCCGCGCCGATGTCGTGGTCCCGTGCCTCGATCAGACCGTCGGTGTAGAGCGCGAGCAGGCTGCCCTCGGGCAGTTCGATCTCCGCCGCCTCGAACGGCAGCCCGCCCAGGCCGAGCGGCGGCCCCGGGGGCAGGTCCAGGATGTCGACGGTGCCGTCCGCCCTCACCACGGCGGGCAGCACATGCCCCGCGCGGGCGAGGGTGCAGCGGCGCGAGACGGGGTCGTACACGGCGTAGAGGCAGGTGGCACCGATGTCCCCGCCTCCTCCGGCGGCGGCTTCGGCCGCTTCCGTGGCGGCGTCCGCGGTGGCTTCCGCGGCTCCGGTGTCCCGGGCGGCGGCGGAGGGTGCCGTGTCCGTGTCCATGACGGCCCCGGCGTCGTCGTCCGCGCCGTTCTCCTCCGCCTCGGCGGCCAGGCGGATCACCACGTCGTCCAGATGGGTGAGGAGTTCGTCGGGCGGCAGGTCGATGTCGGCCAGGGTGCGTACGGCGGTCCTGAGGCGACCCATCGTGGCGGCGGCGTGGATGCCGTGGCCCACGACGTCACCCACGACGAGGGCGACCCTGGCCCCGGAGAGCGGAATGACGTCGTACCAGTCGCCGCCCACACCGCCGTGGGCGTCGGCGGGGAGGTAGCGGAAGGCGACGTCGACGGCGGACTGCCTCGGGGTGCGGCGCGGGAGCAGGCTGTGCTGCAGGGTGAGGGCGGTGGCGCGGGCGTGGGTGTAGCGGCGGGCGTTGTCCACGGCGACCGCCGCCCGCGCCGCGATCTCCTGGGCCAGCAGCAGATCCTCGTCGTCGAACGCGGCGGGGTTGTGGTCCCGGCAGAACTGCGCGACCCCGAGGGTGGCGCCCCGGGCACGCAACGGCACCACCAGCGTGGAGTGGACCGGGTGGGCACGGCCGACGGGACTCCCGTCCACGGCCGCCCGGCCCCTGTCCACGGCACGGTCACCATCGGCACGCCCGACATCGCCACCGCCCACAGCGTCAGCGCTGCCCGCGCCCCTGTCGCCCTTCCCGGCACACGCACCGGTCGCAGGCTCCGGGGTCTCGTGCGGTCCTCGGCGACGGCCGTCGAGACGGTGCCTGGTCGGCTGGCCCGTCGTCAGGGCGCGGGCCGCTGGTGAATCCGGCGGGAAGGTGTGGGGTTGCGGGCGGGCGGGCTCCGGCGCCCGGTCGGGGTGGGCGGCCGAACGCTGGGCGACCCGGTGGAGTACGGGCGGTGCGAGGGGGTCGTCCGCCGGGGTGTCGTGCCCGTTGAGCGCGGAGTCGAGCAGGTCGACGGTGACGAGGTCGGCGAAGTGCTCGGTGGCGAAGTCGGCCAGCTCCTGGGTGGTGCGGGCGATGTCCAGGGTGGTGCCGATGCGCATGCTCGCCTCGTTCACCATCGACAGCCGCCACCGCAGTCGCCGGTCCCGCTCCTCCTCGTACGCCACGACGCCCTGCTCGGAGGTGCGGTCCACGTACCCCGTCGCCGTGGCGATCAGGCTGCGCGTGGCCTCGCTGATCAGGGCCGCGTCGTCGGTGCGCCGGGCCATCTCTTCGAGCAGGCGGTCGAGGAGGATGCCCTGGGCGAGCCGGAAGGCCCGCAGCACCGCGCTGACGGGGATACCGTGCCGGGCGACGCGGCGGACGCGCTCCAGTTCGGTCGCGGGTACCTCGATGCCGCCCGGGTCGACGCCGTACCGGAGGGCGGACAGCACCGCGACGACGTGCTCGGCGACGCTCTCCGAGACCCTGGCGTCGGGGCGCTCCCACAGCTCGGGCATCTCGTGGCGCAGGCACTGCTCCACCTCGCCGATCAGCACGTCCGCCCTCGGGACGAGCTCACGCGCGACTCGGGACACGAGACCGTCAGCCGTGGAGTCCACAGTCACGACGGTACGCCGAACACGCGCCCACACCCCACCGCCGGCCCGCGGACGCCGTCAGCCGATCGCGGCGCCGTACACGTGGTCGACCGTCAGGGTGATGAGGACCCGGCGGTCGGAGACCATCACCGAGCGGTACTCGTCCCAGTCCGGGTGCTCCCCGGCGGCTGCGCGGTAGTAGTCCACCAGGGCCTGGACCTCCGGGCCCTCGGGGTCGGTGCCCGGTCCGGTGAGGTGGACCGTGCCCTCGGCCGTGGCCCAGGACATGCCGTCGGCGCTGGTCACCTCCAGTGCGGCGCGCGGGTCCCGGCGCAGGTTGGTGGTCTTGGCGGTCGCCTCGGTGGTGGAGATGCGGATGACTCCGGCCTCCTCGTCGTAGGAGGGCATGACGGGCGACAGCTGGGGGCGGCCGTCCGCCTTGAGGGTGGCGAGGACACCGAGCCGGCTCTTCGCCAGCAGGGCACGCGGGTTGAACGAAGTGGCGGTCATACGACAATCATCGACCCTCGCATGGGATCCAGGGCCCCACCGCCCACCTCATGCCCCCGGACCGGTCCTCCTCCCTGGCTCTTACCCGGGGCCGGTTATTGTGACGAGGCGAATCGAACGTACGCAGGGTTGGCGGAGGGCACGTGGTGTCGGACGTAGGGCGGCTCGTCGCCGGGCGCTACCGGCTCACGGAGCAGATAGGCCGCGGCGGCATGGGCACGGTGTGGCGGGCCGGGGACGAGGTCCTCGGCCGCCAGGTCGCGGTGAAGCGACTGCATGTGCAGCCGCATCTGTCCCCCGACGACCTCGTCACCCTGTACGAGCGCACGCGCCGCGAGGCGCGGAGCGCGGCCCGGATCACGCACCCGAACGTGATCGTCGTCCATGACGTCGTGGACGACCGCGTGGACGACCGGGTGGACGGTGCTCGGGGCGGCTTCGAGAGCGGCACCGGTGACGGCCGGCCCTGCATCGTCATGGAGTACGTCCCGGCGCCCACACTCGCCGATCTCCTCACGGACGGCCGGACCCTCCCTCCCGAGGAGGCCGCCCGTATCGGTCTGGGCATGGTCGCCGCGCTGCGCGCCGCGCACGCCGCCGGCGTACTGCACCGCGACGTCAAGCCCGGCAACGTCCTCCTCGGCGCCGAAGGCCGGATCGTCCTCACCGACTTCGGCATCGCGATGACCGCGGACGCCTCGACCCTGACCAAGACCGGCGAGATGGTCGGCTCCATCCACTACATGGCCCCGGAGCGGATCCGCGGCCAGAAGCCCGGCCCCGCTTCGGACCTGTGGGCCCTGGGCGCGACCCTCTACCAGGCCGTCGAGGGCCGCCCGCCGTTCCGCCGCCTCACCGCCATGGAGGCCGCGTACGCCATCGCCGTGGACCCCCTGGAGCCGTTGAAGCAGGGCGGCGCCCTGAAACCCCTCATCGAGGCCCTCCTCGCCAAGGACCCGGCCGACCGCCCCACGACGGAGCAGACCGAACACGCGCTGCGGGCCGTGGTGTCGGGCCAGGCGACGATCGCCCAGCCGGTGCCGGGGGCCGGGGGCCGGGTCCACGAGGGCTCGTACGGGGTCCCGTACGGCGCGGTCTCGTACGACGAGCGGGAGACCGGTGGTCGGCACACGGGCCAGAGGACACTCTCGGGCACGGGCACGGGAACGGGTGGCCGAACGGACCGGGCAACCGGCCCGGTGGCCGATCGGGAGAGGGACCACGGCGGCGGCCGGGGCGGACCGGGCCTCGACGGCCGCCCGGGTGGCTCGCCCGGCTCCCCGAACGACGCGCACGCCACGGGAGGCGCGGGCTCCGAGGGAGGCCGGCCGACCCGCCCGAGCCGGAAGAAGCGCCGGATCCTCGTCCCGGTCGCCGCCGTGACCGTGGCCGCCATGACCGTCGGGGCCGCGCTCTACGTGACGTCGAACCCCGACGGGGAGACCGCCTCACCGGGCAGGGGACCGTCCGCCACCCCGTCCTACTCCCCCTCCCCCCTACCCGACGGCTTCCACCTCGTCACGGAGAAGGGGCTCGGTGTGTCATTCCCCGTTCCGGACGGCTGGAAGGCCAGTAAGCGGACGTCCGGGGAAGTCGTCTACACCGACGAGACCGGGCTGGTCCGCCTCGCCGTCGGCGTCGTGGACCCCGCCGGCTCACACCCCATGACCCACTTCAAAGACATCGAAGCGAACACGAAGGTCAACTACCCCACCTCGTACCGAAAGCTCCGCATGCAGAAGACCACCTTCCGTGGGCAGCCGGCCGCGGTGTGGGAGTTCACCTTCCAGGGACGGGCCCGGTCCTTCCGCGCCATCGACCTCGGTTACGGCCGGGAAGGCGAACGGGAGTACGACATCTACCTTTCGGCCCCGGACGCGGACTGGGACGCCCACCGCCCAGTCTTCGACAGGGTCAGGGACGGCTTCATCGTGCCTCTTCCCTCGTAGCGCGGAGCCCCTGACCGCAAGGGAGGGGGCAGCGTCTCTCGTGGCACGACGGAAGCCGTGTCGTGGTCAGTGACGAGCTGTGGCGGTGCCGAGGGCATCCGCGCCGGAACCGGCACGCCTTCCGGGCGCGCCCACCGCCTCACCTAGCGCCCCGTCGGCGCCACGTGCAGTCGGAACCCTGCGAACTGGTGAGCGGGCCAGGACCGCGCGAACTCGGGCGGGTCGCCGCCCGGTGCGACGAGGGCCGCCACCGGGATGTGCTCGGCGGTCTCCAGGATGCCTTTACGGGTGATGTTGGCGTTGTTGCCGCGGGTGTGGGCGGAGGCGCAGCCCGCGTAGTACGCGATGGGGATGGCGTAACCGCCGGTCAGCAGACAGGGCGGCCGTACGCCGAGGCGCCGCAGCTCGGCAGCGGTGCGGTCCCAGTCGCGGTGGGAGGCGGTGGTGCGCTCGACGGTGCGCGCAAGCACCGCGTACTGCACCACCAGATGCCCGACGACCCCGAGCACCACGGCGGCTCCCACGAGTGGCCGCCAGGTCCCGCCCGGACCCCTGACGAGACTCAGGAGCGCGTCGGCGACGGAGATCGCGAGCAGGGCGTACGCAGGCAGCAGGAAGCGCGGAGCGGCGTACCCGATCAGGAACAGATACGGAACGGCGGCCGTGGCAGCGCAGACCAGCGCCACCGCCGTGGGCGTCGCCCGCCCGGCCCTGACCGCGACCGCCAGCCCGATCGCGGCCATCACCGGCAGCACGAACCACCACGCGGTGATCGCCGGGTGGGGCATGTCACCGGTGCACGGACGGCACAACGTGCGTCCCACCAGGCTCCGCAGCTGGTCGTCGACAGCGATGTTCCAGCCCAGCCCGCCCTGCACCCGAGACGCGTCGGCAAGCCGCCGCACGAGCCCGCCGTACCGGGCGTACGCCTCGACGACCCACGCCCCCGCACCGGTGGCGAGCCCGACCGCCATCGCCCCCAGGAGCCGCGGCCGCCGCCACTCCCGTACGCCCAGCAGCAGCACCAACAGCGGGAGAGTCACCCACACGGTGTCCATGGGCCGCATCCACGCCATCAAGGCCGCACCGGCGCCCGCACCCCACAACGCGGCCCGGTCCCCGGGGTTCTTCCGTACCCGCAGACAGCACCCCACGCAGACGAGCGCACCGACCGCGACCCAGTAGTTGGGCATGGCCTGCGGCCCGTAGAAGAGGGTCACCCACAGGGACGCGAACAGCGCACCCGCGACCGCCCGCACCCCCACCGGGAACAGCCCCCGCCACGCGCGCAGGGCGAAGTACAGTCCCACCCCCGACAGCACCGCCAGATACACCCGCAGCAACGCGGTGGACGACGACCACAAGGCGACCGGCGCCACCAACAGCGGCACCCCCCGCGCACGTGGCGCGCTGAAGAACGCCGACGGCGCGTGCGGACTGACCTGACTGACGTACACCGTCTCGTCCCAGCCGAGCCCCATCTCCGGCGCCACGAGCAGGAGCTGGGCCAGTGTGAAGGCTCCGGCGACCACGCCGAGGGGGCCGAGCCCACGCGCGTCGGCCGCCGGAAGGACGACGGGTGCGACGACCGGAGCGGAATTCGCATTCACACGCATGGACCCATCCCGGAGCGATGACGATCAGCCTCTGAAAAGACAACCTCTGAAAAGACAACCCCTAAAGAGACAAAAGGATGGAATGCCGACCACGAACCGGAAGGCACGACGCACCGGCCGCAGGCCTCCCTCACCCGCCCGGCCCAGTACGCCCCCTCTCTCCCGGCGGCCCTCTTCCTCGCAGGACGCACGTCTGCCTAGCGTGCGCCTCATGGATCACCACCAGCGGCCGCCCGCAGGCTCCTTCCCCCGCTCCGACCACTCCGACCGCTTCGACCACTGCCCCTGGCTGTTCGAGACGGAGGCGCCCAAGGAGCAACGGGCCGCGCAGCGGGAGCGGCAGCGGTCGCTCGGCGGGGACAGTGAGGTGGGCGAGCGTTGCTATGTGGCCGGGTCGGCGGCGGTCTTCCCCGACCTCCTGCGACTCGGCGACGACTCGTACATCGCCGCCCACGCCTACGTCACCGGCACCTTGACCACCGGCGCGGACTGCACGCTGAACCCGTTCACCGTTGCCCGCGGCACCATCTCCCTGGGCACCGGCGTACGCATCGGCGCCCACACCTCGCTCCTCGGCTTCAACCACTCCATGGCCCCCGACCGGCCGATCCACCGACAGCCCCAGAGCAGCCAGGGCATCACCATCGGCGACGACGTCTGGATCGGCTCCCACGTGGTCGTCGTCGACGGCGTCACGATCGGCGACCACTGCGTGATCGGCGCCGGGGCTGTGGTGACGAAGGACGTGCCGGCGTGGACGGTGGCGGCGGGGAATCCCGCCCGGCGGATTCGGGACCGCCGGGAGACGGGGGGCCGGGAGCAGGCGGAGGGCCGGGCCCGGGAGGGCGGAGTGGCTGCGGGGCGGGGGACGGGAGGCCTGGTCGGGGGTGACGTCCTGGCCCGGTTCGCCGACACCGCCCGCGCCCAGGCCGCCGACATCCTCGCGAGCCGCTGGAACGGCGACCACTACACCGACCGCCCCGGCGCCACGCCCACCGTGCGCGCACACTGCGACGCCGTGGAGATCGCCGATCTCCTGCTGTCATCCGTCCCCGAGCAACTGGACCGGGCGCGACACATCGAGCGCCTCGTCTCTCTCCAGGACCGGGAAACCGGCCTGGTACCCGAACTCGGCGAGCAGCCGCCCCCCTTGGACAGCGACGGCTTCATCGGCGAGGGCCCGGCGCTGTACCACGTCCTGTCGGTGGGCTACGCGCTGGATCTCCTGGGCGCTTCCTTCCCCCAACCGATTCGCGGCGTCAGTGACATGACGGCTGATCAACTCGTCGCGCGTCTCGATGACCTGCCCTGGCGGGACAACGCGTGGGGTGCCGGTGCCTGGATCGACTCCTGGTCCACAGCCGCCCATTGGAACCTCCGTCACCCCGTCAGCACCGGCCTCACCCCGGGCACCCTCGAAGCCCTCTTCGGCTGGCTCCTCACCCGGGCCGACCCCTGGACCGGCATGTGGGGCAGCCCTTCGACCACCACCGGCCGCCTCCAGGTGGTGAACGGCTACTACCGGCTCACACGCGGTTCCTTCGCACAGTTCGGGGTACCCGTCCCCCATCCGGAAAGGGTGGTGGACGCGGTCCTGGACCACGCCCGCGACACCCGGTACTTCGGCGCGGGCCGGGAGAACGCCTGCAACGTTCTGGACGTCGCGCATCCGCTGTGGCTGTGCACACGGCAGTTGAGTGGCGGAGGCGGGAGCGATGACAGCTACCGGTCGGCCGAGATCCGCAGGTGGGCCGAACCGCGACTCGCTGCCGTCCTGACCCGCTGGCAGGACGGAAGAGGGTTCGGATTCGGACCGGGTACGGCGGGGCCGGGCCCGGAACCAGGGTTGCAGGGCACCGAGATGTGGTTGGCCATCGTCTGGCTGCTGGCCGATCTGCTGGGCCGCTCCGAACTCCTGGGCTATCGGCCACGTGGAGTGCACCGCCCCGAACCGGCGGGCGGAGCGTGAGACGCGCCACTTTCCGGAACGTCAGCGTCCGTCCTGCTCCGTACGGGTGGATGTGTTTTCACCCAGGTGCAGGGCATCACGAAGGTGCGGAACGGTTGTCGGAAGCGCGATGAGGCGGCATACCCCATGACTCACTCGGTCACCACGAATTCCACCCTCATCCGGCGACCCGTGCCTCGGTGCACTACCTTGGGGCGTGAACAGCCGAGCGGCCCACGTTTACCCAATTCTTGCCACATAAAGCCAGAACGGCTGAGCAGCTACTAGGAGCGGGGCTTCCCATGCGTGATGCTGGGAGGTCCCGCGCTTCACTCCACAGCCGCTGGCACGGGAGGGCATCGGGTGGTCAAGACAGTGAAGACGCCGTCCAGCGGACGGAACATCGCCTACGAGACCTGGGGCGATCCGGACGCACACCCGGTGTTTCTGCTGCACGGAACTCCCGGAAGCCGACTCGGGCCCCGACTGCGCACCTTCGACCTCCACAAGCTCGGTGTGCGGCTCATCGCCTACGACCGACCGGGGTATGGCGACTCCGACCGCCATGAGAACCGCACGGTGGTCGACGCCGCCGAGGACGTCAATGCCATCGCCGGGGACCTGGATCTCAAGAAGTACTCCGTGGTGGGCAGATCGGGAGGCGCGCCGCACGCCCTGGCCTGCGCGGCCCGGAACATCGGCAGCCAGGTGGCGAGCGTCGCCGCGTTGGTCTCGATCGCCCCGCGGGATGCCGAGAACGACGGACTGGACTGGCACAAGGAGATGTCCGAGTCCAATGTGTCGACCTATGCCCTGCTCGACCGCCATGCCCCCGACGTGACCGAGCTGGGTGCGCTGCTGGCCCGTAACGCCGAGACCATCCGCCGCGATCCCACCGTGTTCCTCGCGTCGCTCCACCAGGAGATGCCGAGCGTGGACCGGGCGATCGTGGAAGACGCCGGTATCCGCCAGCATCTCCTCAGGAACTATCTGTCGGCGGTGGGGCAGGCCGAGAAGGGCGAGGGAGCCACGGTCGATCCGCGCGCGCCGATGGGCTGGGTCGACGACCTGGTCGCGTTCCGCTCGGACTGGGGGTTCGCGTTAGAGGCGATCGACGGTTCCGTGCCCGTGATGCTCTGGCACGGCGAGCGCGACGTCTTCGCCCCCGTGGCCCATTTCCACTACCTCACCAAGAAGATTCCCTCGGCCAAGGCCGTGCTCCAGCCGTCCGCGGCCCACTTCGCGGCGCTGCCGGCCCTGCCACAGGTGCTCGTCTGGGCTCGCGACACGGCCGGGAGCTGACAACTTCCGCCATGGGTGCGGCCGTTGCCGACAACGGGACCAGCCGCACATACCAAGGCGTCCGCACATACCGGAGCGTCCGCGCATACCGCGGCGTCGCTCCTAGATCGGGTGCGGCTCCAGGTCGAGACAGCTGAGTTTCCACTCCTGGAGTGCCACCACTCGCGGATGCTCACCGCCGATGCGCTTGCTCAGCGCGGCCAGAGTGTCATAGTGCTGGGTGCGGGCCTCGTCGGCCCGGCCCAGATGGCTCAGGATGACGGCGAGGTTCCCCGCGCAGGTCAGCGTCGACGGGTGAACGGGGTCGAGAATCTCCTTGAGGAGTTCGTACGCCGCGAGGCTGGTCCTCCGGGCTTCCTCCCACCGGCCGAGCGCCGCCTCCGCGACGGCCAGGTTCGCACGGCAGATGAGCACATAGGGGTGGTGGTCTCCGTTGAGCTCGGCGAACCTCTCCTCGGCCCGGCGTAGCAACTCCTCTGCCTCGGAGGCCGCTTCCGGGCGGATGGACCCGACATCGTGGAGCAGCAGAACCGCATAGTTGACGGAGCAGGCAGCCGTGTGGGAGTGACCTTCCCCGAGGCTGTCTCTCAGGCTCTCCTGAACCTTGCGGATCAGACCCAGCCCCTCGTCCACGCGGCCCTGTGCGGCCACGTCGCCGGCCAGGCTCATCTGCAGCAGCAGCTGTTCCGAGGAGGACTGCTTCTCTCCGTCAGGAGTGCTCCTCAGCACGTGTCGCACGAGTTCCTCGGCCTCAGCCGCCCGGCCAGCCCTGCGCAGTGAACCGGCCAGGCCCTTGGCCGTGTTCAGCACCGTCGGCGAGCCCTGGGTGAGACGGGAATTACGCAGACACCGCTCGTAGGCGTGCCTCAGGAGCGTCACGGATTCGTCGTAGTCACCGCAGTCACGCAGGTCACGGCCCAAATTCACTGACGACTCGATGGTCAGGGGATGGTCGTGGAGCTGGATCGCCTCACGAAGTTCCAGTGTCCTGCGGTCGTAGTCGCGGGCCCTGGAGTAGTCGCCGGAGAGCCTCAGGGCAACGGCGAGGTTGTTGGCCGCGCTGAGAGTGCGCGCGTGGTCCTCTCCATAGATCTGCTCGTATCTCCGGTACGTCTCCTCGTCGTACCGCAGAGCCTCCGTCAGCCGGCCCAGACCGCGCAGGTCCGCGGCGATGCTACTGGTGGTCATGAGGATGTGCTGGTCGTCCACGTCCTCCAGCACCGCGAGCTGACGCCCCAGGACTTCTTGGTCCAGGGAGAGTGACTCCTCGTACCTGCCCTGGGCGCGCAGGATGTTGGCGATCTGGAAGCGCATGTGCAGCGTCCAGCGTTCGTCCGGCGAGTCGTCCGCGGACCAGGCGGTCACCCGCCTGCGGCTGTAGTCCATGGCCTGGCTCAGCTCGCCCCTGCGGCGCAGTTGCCGAACCCGGTCCACGAAGAGTTCCTTGATGCCTTCGTCGGGCGCCCGCTCGGCCCACGGTGTGCCGAGGTGTGGCCAGATGATGCGGTACTTCTCCCAGGTGTTGGGGTTCTCGGGGTCGTCGCCGCTCGGCCTGGCGGCGACCAGCGAGCGGTAGACCACCTCTTGCGCCGCTTCTCGCTCCGCTTCGGTCATCTCCTCGCGCATGGCGCTCTGCATCATCCGGTGCACCGTGACGCTCCGGGCCTTGCGGTCCACGGTGACCAGTGAGAACTTGCTCAGCTCCTTGTACGCGCGCGAGACCGTGCGAACGCCGCCCAGCGCTCGGGAGACCTCGTAGCCCTCCAGCAGATCCATGGAGATCGGCTCGGGACTGTAGTACGAACAGATCTGCAGAAGCTTCACGGCCGGGGGGAAGCTGTCCCTCAGCTGCCGGAGGCCGAACTCCCAGGTGTTGGTGTTCGACTTGACGACTGCGCCGACCGGGTTGTCGTCAGGGGATCCGGTCGCCTGGGGCTGGATCTGCTTGATGTAGCCGCGGACGTCGGCCCTGGTCTGCTCGATGTAGGCAGCGGCCCGCTCGATCGCGATCGGCAGGTCCCCCAGGGCTTCCGCGATCTGGTCCGCCTCTGTCCAACCGCAGTCGGGCAGCCGGCTGTGCAGGTGGGCGATGCTCTCGTTGCGTTCGAACACCGGAATGTCGACGGTGCCCACGAAACGGCCCCAGCCCTCGGCTCGCTGGCTGGTGACCAGGATGTGACCGCGGCGGCCGTCCATCATGAACTCTGGCAGGTGGTCGGCCTCCGGGACGTTGTCCAGAATCAGCAACCAACTGCCGTATTCGTCACCATGGTTGAGCGTCTCGTACACGCTCCTGGCCGTGTCGGTCGGGTTCGTCCGCACGGGCAGCTTCAGTTCCTCGGCCATACCTGCGTACCGCTCGACGGCCAGCATGAGCTGCTCGGCCTGGATGTGCCAGACGACGTCGTAGTCGCTCTTGTAGCGATGCGCGAACTCCTGGGCCAGCAGGGTCTTCCCGACCCCTCCCATGCCCTTGAGCACGAGAGCCCTGGTGTCCTCCCTCCACAGTTTCTCCCGAATGCCGTCCAGCAGTTCCGTACGACCGGTGAAGGACGACGTACGCAACGGGACCCCGAAGACCCGGGGTTCGGTCTTCGGAAATCTGGGCAGTTTCGTATCGTTCCCGGTGAAGTGATTGCGCGTCAGCGACTCCGCGCTTCGACCGAGCCGGGTCAACAGGACGTCACGGCCCACCTCCCCACTGTCGCAGCGCGTCATGTCGGCGAGCTGTTCCGTGAAGGGGGCCTCCAGTGTCACGTTCGGGTCGACCTTCATGGACACCAGCTGGTGTGCGCGCCGGTCGCTCTCCGCGTAGACCGCTTCCCAGGTGGTACGGAAACGGGACGACCTGCGGTAGGCCTCGGAGAGGATGACCAGGGTGTGCGAGGCCGACTCCACTCCGCGTTCGACTTCGTCCCTGACCTGCGGACCCTCGACCGTGCCCTCCTGCGCCAGGTGCACCTTGAAACCGGCCTGCTCCAGGACCGCGCCCGCCCAGTGGGCCCAACTCCGGTCCTGTGGAACGAAGCTGACGTACACGTCGGAGATGCGCGGCGGGCGGTGCCGGGTGTACCGCTCCAGGGTCTTGCGGCGCAGCGGCTCGTCGATGCGTGGCATCGAGTCGACCTGGCCCTCCGTGATGACTTCGGTGAGTCTCTCGTAGGCGGCGAGCAGGCTCTTGGGGTCCCCGGGCTGTTCGCGGAACGGGGCCAGCGTCTCCTCGTAGGAGTAGATGGGCCGGTAGGGGATCTCCACGCTTCCCCAGTAGTCCTCCGGGTCCTGGGGGGCGATGTGCTTGCGCACGATCCGGTCGAAGCGGTACTGGATCTGTCCTCGGGCCGCGTCCAGGCGGTCGGCCTCGGCGTTCTCGACCCGCATGGGGACGGGCAGGATCCGGATGTCCCGGTTGCCGTACATCCCGTCGATGCGCTCGGCCACTCCGGCCGCGCCCTCGATGCTCTGGCTGCTCGGGGTGAAGCAAGTGACCAGCGTGTGCGGCAGGTTGACGGTGCAGATGTCGGAGATGTCGTTGAGGCCGGTGCGGCTGTCGATGAGGACGTAGTCGAAGTTCCCGACGAACTCACGCTTGAGTGCTTCCAGGAACCTGGTGGCCAGCGGCCCGTCCATGAAGGGCTTCCAGTCGAACTGCGAGAACGCCGACAGGTAGCCCTTGTTCTTCGTTCCGGCCGGGAGGTAGTAGAGCTGGCCGCCTTCGGGGAAGTCCCAGTCGACCTGGATGAGACAGCTGTTGAGAGGGATGCCGTCGGCCGCCCACATGTCGACCGAGATCGACGGTTCGGAATCCGGTTCACCCGTGCGCTTCTGCTCCGCGACTGCGGAGGACTGGAGCATGGACTGGGTGGCACGGCTGACCAGGTCGAGCACCCCGGGCGTGGAACGCAGCTGGTTCTCGCTGAGGAAGGGGTGCAGGAAGCGGTCCAGCCCGGGAGCGTCGAGATCCCAGTCGACGACCAGGACCGTCTTGCCCGCGGACGCCAGAATCCAGGCCGTGTTGGCGAGCGCCATCGTCCGTCCCGTACCGCCCTTGTACGAGTAGAACGTGATGATCCTGCCCGCGTCGTCGCCGGTCATGGCCTGCCCTCCACGCGACGTCCGTCGCTCGGTGCCCCGTCGTCCCTGCCGGCGTCGGGCCGTGGGGACAGGTCCGCACCGGATTCCGGAACATCCCGGGCGTCAGCGCCGCTCCGGGATAATTGTGAGTGAATGTACCGTAGATACCTGATCTTGGTTGCCTCGGCCAGCTCACTGAAGCAGCGGGTGAAGACATCCGCCCCGGCCAGACCGCGTACCGCTTCCTGCTCCCCCGCCCGCCCCTCGCTGAGGAAGCGGGGGAAGTGCGTCAGCAGCAGTCCGCGCAGCCGATCGGACTGCTCCTTGGTCTGCAGATCGTCTCCCGCCAGGGTACTCAGCACCCCCGTCCACGGTTGCCGCGCCCTGTCGAACTCCCGTGCCTGGCCGGCCATTTGGGCATTCTCCAGAGCCCAGGGGTCCACCACCAGTATCCAGGGAGCCGTCGGGATCTCCGCGCTGCGCAGTTCTGCCTGATGCTTGTGGAAGGGATGCACGGTGGGCTCGAAGCCGAGGTTGCGGGCCAGGGCCTCCATCTGCTCGACCAGCGGTCCCACCGCCTGGCCGTAGGGCCGCCAGTCGTCGACCCGTGGCCCGTAGCGGGCGTTGTCCCGGCCGACCGGTAACTGTTCCTCGGTCGGGGCGAGCACCGTGATGTGCAGCGGGGAGGCGAAGGGCGGGTCGGCGAAGGCGTCGTCCAGTCCGGCCAGTGTCGTCGGGTCGGTCGTCCGCCCCCCGCCGGAGGACGGCCGGGACCGCCTGGGCACCGTGGCCGCCTCGTCGACGATGCGCCTGGCGAGCCAGTCGGTCATCTGGGCGACCTGGGCGGAGAACTGCGCCGCCGTGTGCTCGTCCTCCGGGTCCGGCGGTTCGGTCAGGTCGAGCACCTGGTCGAGCAGTCGGTGCAGTCCCATGGAGGCGTAGTTCTCGGCGGCCTCACCGAAGCCTTCCGGCATCTCGGGGTACTGCTCCTTGACCCTCTCGGGGAGCGACGTGGGCGAGTACGGCGTCCACAGCACCGGGACGATGCTCGGCCGGGCCCTCTGAGCCGTTGTCTGGGTGACAGCGGTCCACTGACGCCCGCACTGCGGATTGCTGAAGTACCGCCGCGAGTACAGCGGGACGAAGACCTGACAGTCGAGGAGTGCTTTGATCGACTTCTCTCCCGGCGCCCCGGGCCGCTCGACGAAACCGGCCTCCTCCCGCGACACTCTCGCGTGACGCGCCACTTTCCCGCACAGTTCGTCGAAGAACTGGAAAACCAGACGATTGGGGTCCTGCGAGATGTCCCGGTGCCGGGGAGCAGGAACCCGCGCATAGCTCATGAAGAACATCGGCATCCCGCTACTCCCCCTCGAAGACGTTCCGGAGGTCACTGAACAGCTCCACGTCACACGGTTCAAGGCTGGTCTGCTGAGCCACCTTGACGATCATCTGGGCGAGCGCCCACACGGAGCTGCGGTACTTGGCGTGGCGGCCCGCCTGCTTCAGTCCGTAGAGGCCGGACTGCAGGTAGTCCTTACCCAGATCGGGGTGGGCGTACTGCACCTTGGCCGCCACGGTCGGCAGAGTCAGATGCTGCTCCCCCACCCAGAGGACGGGGATGATCGCGTTGCCCGTGTACGGCCTGGTACGGAGCTGCTGACGCCGCGCGAAGGCGTCCCATTCCTTTCCGCACCACTCTCTCCTGAAGTACCGGCTGTTGTAGATCGGCACGAAGACCCGGCAGGTGGCCAGAGCCTGTTTGAGTCTGCCCTCCCAGTCGTCACCGGGATGCATTCTCTTGTCCAGGAATCCGGGCAATTCCTGACCGTCATGGTCGGTCAACTGCATGATGTCGCTGCATAACTGGACATGGAACTGCTCCAGCGCCACATCCGACGCGTCTTTCCTGATCCGCATACCCGCCAGCGGCGTCCGTGCATAGCTCATGAAGAACACATACGGATCGGAGGAATCCGCCGACTGAGTAGCCTGAGAAGCCGGATGAATCATGGACTCGCCTTTCCCTCCCCCGTCGCCCACCTCGGGCCTCCCCACCCCGAGCATCACAGCTGAATCTCCTCCCGGATCCATTGGAACGCGAAAACCACTGCGCGTGCCAGGGGTTGACCACAGCCATTTGCACCGGCCACCGGTGTGGAGAACGGGAGTTGGCCCACCATTACACCGCGATCGGACCGGTTTCGGCCACTCCGCCCAATGTTTCGGCCTCGCCCCGAAGGCCGCGCACGAAGCGGTGCCCCAGGGCGGTCAGGGATCCGGTTCCGGCCACGGTGTCGAGGGCGTCCAGCACGGCCGTGCGCCAGGTGTCCGCCTCGGCGCGGGAGCGTTCGTACAGGGCGGCGCCGACGTCGGCCGCACCGCGGCGGACCCGGATCCGCCACACGTCGGCGACCGCGAGGTGGGCGTACGCGCCCTGGACGATGGCGTCGAGCGGCCTGGGGTCGGGCCGCCACAGCACTCGGTGGCGGCCCCCGTCGAGGCCGTCGAGCAGGTCGAACATGTCGAGCATGGCGCCCAGTTTGACGTGCTGGTACTCGTGGATGAGCAGCATCGCCAGATCCTCGGCCGAGCGGGGCAGCGCGATACCGACCGCCCCGAAGGCGTGCCGTGAGGTGGCGCTGACGTCGTCCCCGGACGGTGCGGGCGCGAGCGGGGTCACCGTGGTCAGGCCGGCGGCGATCCCCTGGGCGTAGTCGGGGTACTCGGTCCGGACCAGCTGCCAGGCCTCTGCGAACATCGCCTCCCAGCGTCGGAATTCGGCCTCGGGCAGCCGGGGCAGGGGCTTGTATCCGTAGCAGTCACGGGCGGGGTCCAGGTCGTCCAGGGCGACTTCCGGCCCGTCCGTGGACAGGTGTCGCAGCGGCTGCCAGATCATGCCGTCGGGCGGCTGTTCCCGGCCCAGGGTGTGCCCTTCGACGGTGAGCGCGCTGTCGGCG
This sequence comes from Streptomyces sp. NBC_01314, assembly GCF_041435215.1. NCBI lineage: Bacteria > Bacillati > Actinomycetota > Actinomycetes > Kitasatosporales > Streptomycetaceae > Streptomyces > Streptomyces sp. NBC_01314. The sequence goes on from NZ_CP108394.1 coordinate 2,681,668, forward strand.
GCCGTCACGGTGACCGTCCCGGACCGCCGGTCGCGGCTGTCGTCACGCAGCAACAGCCGCCCGACGCCGGGCAGATGGACCGCCGCGCCCTCGGGTCCGTGCCGCAGCGGCACGGCCAGGGTCAGCTGTCCGCCGGTGCGCGCGACGGCCGACAGCGCGGCCTCGGCCGGATGGCCCTCGGCCCGCCGTCGCACCGACTGACCGCAGGCGAGGGCCCACACGCGCAGATAGGGGTCGGCCAGCAGCACGTCCAGTGCGGCGGCGGGCAGCGCGAGGATCGCCTCCCAGCCGGGCGCCGAATCCGCCGAGACGCCGATCCCCGGCCCGATCCCCGGGCCGGGGATCGGACCTGGACGCAGCCCCGCGGCCGTGCCAGGCGCCGGCCCGGGGTCGGGGGCCGGGCCCTGGGTGTCCGCACGGCGGGCAGCCGCCAGCAACGCCCGACGCTGGCTGTTCTGTGCCGCGGCCAGCGACCGGACGGCCGCCGTGCTGCCGTGTCCGGCGGCCAGTTCGTCGAAGTGCGTCCAGGACAGGCCGTGCCAGCCGTGGCGGACGTCGGCGTCGTGGTGTTCCGTGACCTGGACGTACTCGATGATCTTCAGCAGGTCCGCGCAGTACACGGACGGGTTGTCGAAACCGTTGGACCCACGGTGGCGGTGTCCGTAGAGGCCGCCGCCGCAGACCGACACGACGGGGCAGGCCCGGCACTGCGCGCTCAGCCCGTCCAGGCCGGCGCGGCGGGCCTGGATGCCCCGGTGTTCGGCGGCCTCCTCCAGACGGTGGGTGGTGATGTGCATGCCGGTCGCGGGGGCTCCCGGATAGGCCGTCTTCAACCAGTCCGCCTGTTCGATGGCGCCGTCGGTCTCCACCACGAGCAGGTCCGAACTGCCCAGCCCCAGCGCCTCGGTCAGGCTGCCGCGGCCGCGGCTCAGCCGACTGATCGACTCGAACATCCGGATGCGCGTCGGCATGCCGTCCGCGGTCCACTGCTTGTGCACCGCGATCAGCCAGTCGGCGTAGTCGGTCTCGCCGCCCGGGCGGGGCGGCGGGTACTCCCAGGTGGCATGCGGCAGCAGGAAGTCGATGGCGGGCGGGCGGAGTTCGGCCAGTGCCCGGTACACCTCCACCGGGTCGTTCTCGACGTCGATCGTGCAGAGCAGCCCGCCGAAGGCGCTGCGGTGGTCCGGTGCGCCCAGGAGGCGCACCGCGCGCACCACGTCCCGGTAGGAGCCGGAGCCGTCCCGCCTGATCCGGTGGCGGTCGTTGGACACCTCGTCCCCGTCGAGCGAGATGCTGGTGACGATGGACTCGTCGACCAGCATCGCGCAGAACGCGTCGTCCAGTCGGAGCCCGTTGGTCTGCATGCGCAGATCGAGTTCGGCCACGCCGTGCAACGCCGAGCGCAGTGCGCGGGCGAAGCCGCGCAGTCGTTCCCGCCCGGCGAGCAGGGGCTCACCGCCGTGCAGCACGACATGGACGCGGGTGAGCCGGTGCGCGGCGGCATGCTCGGCGATCCGGTCGGCCGTACGGCGGAGCGTCGCCTCGGACATCGTCCCCGGACGCCCGCGCCAGCTCTGGTCGGCGTGCTGGTAGACGTAGCAGTGGTCACAGGCCAGATCGCAACGGCTGTGCACCTTGATCACGAACTGGCGGAAGGGCCGCGCCGCCACCGTCACCGGTAGGCTCCCTCGTCGTTCCGGCCAGGCCGGTCAGAGCGACGACTGGAAGGCGGCCACCGGCTCTCCGCCACCTGCGAGCGTCCTTGCCATGGCCGACTCCTGAGCGGACTCCGGTACCTCATCCAGTGAGGTGTCGTGCAAGTCCCTGACGACGCTCGTGGCGAAGGGCTGCTCGTACCTGTCCATAGGCGTCTCCTCGAGCGTACGGCTCCGGGCGGCACACCCCATGGTGACGGCCCGGTAACCGAACAGCAAGGCCATCACCAGCCAAGTCCGTGTATCGAAGAGACACTGTCGAACGCCGTTGCGGCAAGGGCTGATACGCAGGTGCCGGGCTGTCGGGCCGCGGTGACCGGCAGTGGATGTCGCCGCCCGGAGCACTGTCGGCACGAACGGCAGCGGTCGTCAGGATGCCCCTCCTGGACGTCCCTTCGGTCGAAGGGGCTGTCCTGCCAGGAGAGTCGTCCTGACGACCGCGGCCGTCGTCGGTGGCGTGGCCGCTCGCGGGGAGCGGCCGTCGGTGTTACGCGGCCCCGTCCTTCGAGGAGACCACGGATGCGCTCAGGTCTGCTTCCTCGGGGAGTTCGTCGACGTCGACGCCGCGTACCTGGGCGAGTTCGTGTTTGAGGGCGGCGAGTTCGGTGCCGCCGGCCATGTGGTTGGTGAGTTCTTCGAGGCTGACCTGGTCGCGGGCGGCGGAGAGTTCGAGGGTGCCGAGGCGCAGGACGCTGAAGTGGTCTCCGACCATGTAGGCGTGGTGCGGGTTGTGGGTGATGAAGATGACGCCCAGGCCCTTGTCCCGGGCGGCGGCGATGTACTTCAGCACGACGCCGGACTGTTTGACGCCGAGGGCGGCGGTGGGCTCGTCGAGGATGAGGACGCGGGCGCCGAAGTAGACGGCGCGGGCGATGGCGACGCACTGGCGCTGGCCGCCGGAGAGGGTGCCGATGGGCTGGTCGAGATCGTCCAGGACGATGCCCATGTTCCGCAGTTCCTCGTCCGCGGTCTTCTTCATCTTCTCGATGTCGAGACGGCGGATCGGCCAGGGGCCCTTGGTCATCTCCGAGCCGAGGAAGAAGTTGCGCCACACCGGCATCAGGGGCACGGTCGCCAGGTCCTGGTAGACGGTGGCGATTCCGGCGTCCAGGGCTTCGCGCGGGGTGGAGAAGCGCACCGGCCTGCCGTCGATGACGAACTCGCCCTCGGTGTGCTGGTGCAGCCCGGAGATGATTTTGATGAGGGTGGACTTGCCGGCGCCGTTGTCGCCCAGCACGCAGGTGACCTTGCCGGGGTGGACGGTGAGGTTCACGCTGTGCAGGGCGCGGATGTTGCCGTACGCCTTGCCCGCGTCACGCAGTTCGACGATCGGCTTGTCCTGGCCGGGCACCGCCGCGTCCTGGACGACGGCTTGGCCGGCGCCCTGCTCGCCGTTGTCGGCGTCCTTGGCCAGGTCCTTCGCGGGCGTACCGTCGGCCGCTGAGCCGTTGGTGTTGGTCATGGGGTGGTTCACCTCCGGGTCGCTTGGCTGCGGACCCACAAGTTGACGAGGGCGGCGATCAGGAGCATCACGCCGAGGAAGGCCTTGAACCAGTCGGGGTTCCAGTTGGCGTAGACGATGCCCTGGGAGACCATGCCGAAGATGAAGGCACCGATCACCGGGCCCACGGCCGAGCCGTAGCCGCCGGTCAGCAGGCAGCCGCCGATCACCGCGGCGATGATGTACAGGAACTCGTTGCCGACGCCCTCGCCGGACTGGACCGTGTTGAACGAGAACAACAGGTGCATGCCCACGAACCAGGCGCCCGCGCCGACACCCATGAACAGGGCGATCTTCGTGAAGTTCACGGGCACGCCGACGGCCCGCGCACTGTCCTTGCTGCCGCCGACCGCGAAGATCCAGTTGCCGAACTTGGTGCGCAGCAGCAGCCAGGTGGCGATCGCCGCGAACGCCAGCCAGTAGAAGACCGTGACCTTGACATCGACGCCGCCGATGCCGACCTCGGAGGCGAAGACGCTCTTGGCCTGGTCGAAGCCGTCCATGTCGCTGATGGAGTCGGACGCGACATTGCCGGTGAAGATCTTCGTGACCGCCAGGTTCGAGCCCTGAAGGATCAGGAACGACCCGAGTGTGACGAGGAAGCTGGGCAGCCCGGTCTTGATCAGCAACCAGCCGTTGAACGCTCCCACCGCCAACGACACGATCAGCGCGACGAAGACACCGGTCCACACGTTCACCGTCAGCTGGAAGCTGATGATCGCGGCGGTCAGCGCGGAGGTGGTGACCGCGACACCGGCGGACAGGTCGAACTCCCCGCCGATCATCAGCAGGGCCACCGGGATCGCCATGATGCCCATGACGGAGGCCTGGTAGAGCACGGTCGCCAGCGAACTGGCCTCACGGAACGACGGGGCCACCGAGAAGAAGAAGACGTACACACCGATCGCGGCGATCAGCGCCCCGACCTCGGGGCGGGCCATCAACCGGCGCCCGAGCGAGCGCTGTACGGTGCGCCCGTCCTTCTGCGTGCCGGCCGGCGGAGCCGGCGGCGAGGAACTCGCCGCCGGAGCCGTTGCTTGGGTCATTCAGATCACCGGGTGCCCTTCGCGGCGAACTTGGCGATCGTGTCGACGTTCTTCTTGTCGACGAACGCGGGGCCGGTCAGCACCGCTTCCTCGCCGCCGCCGCTGTAGTTGCCGTTGCTCTTGTAGAGCCACAGCGAGTCCACGGCCAAGTAGCCCTGCAGGTACGGCTGCTGATCCACCGCGAACTCGATGTCACCGCTCTTGATCGAGTCCGTCAGCTCCTTGTTCAGGTCGAAGGTGGCGACCTTCGCCTTGCTGCCCGCGTCCGCGACCGACTGGACCGCGGTCAGGGCGTAGGGGGCACCGAGGGCGACCACGTAGTCGATGGCGGTGTCCTGCTTGAGCTTGGCGGTGATGGTCGACTTCACGGACGGCATGTCGGTGCCCGTGACGTTGAGGATCTCGGTGTCGCCCTCGAAGGTCTTCTCCACGCCCGCGCAGCGCTGCTCCAGGCCGACGTTGCCCTGCTCCTGCACGACACAGACGGCCTTCTTGGCGCCGACGTCGTTCAGCCGCTTTCCGAACGCCTCGCCCGCCACGCCCTCGTCCTGCCCGAAGAACGACATCAGACCGAGGCTCTGCCAGTCGCTCAGACCGGAGTTGAGGCCGACCACGGGGATACCCGCCTTCGTCGCCTTGGCCACGACGTCCTTCATCGCGTCGGGCTTGGCGAGGGTGATCGCGATGCCGTCGACCTTCTGGTCGATCGCGTTCTGCACCAGGTTGGCCTGGTTGCCGGCGTTCGGGTCCGCCGAGTAGATGAGCTCGATGTTGTCCTTGTCGGCCGCCGCCTGGGCGCCCTTGCGGACGATGTCCCAGAAGGTGTCGCCAGGGGCCTGGTGGGTGACCAGCGCGACCTTCATCCGGGGGGTGTCGGCCTTGCCCGCAGAGGCGTCCGCCGCGCTTTCCTCGGAATCCTTACCGCCGGAACCACTGGAGCAGCCGGCTATCAGCAGCGCGGAGGCCGCGGCCATGGCGAAAAAGGGGGCCACTCTGCGTGAGCGGGAGTGAAACGTGCGGTCCATCTTTCCTGCACCTCACTGTGCGACAGGGGGAAAGGGAACGGGACAGCGTCGGGCGGAGTGCCCGCGCGAGCCCGGACTTTCGAAGTCCGGATCATTCTGCCGGTTGGCCGACTGCGCTGTTTCGTTGGGACGGGATACAACCCCTGGCAGATCCCCCTGTCAAGACTTTGTTAAGACATTATTTCACGAGCAGGTCAGGATGTCAGTACAAAGTCTTGACAGGGGGTCGCTTCGGGTCCTACACCTGGGATACATCCGGACCCGAGTGCTCGCATCCCCGCGCGCCTCGTACCTCCGGAGGCCCGCATCCCCCCACCCGAGGAGCGACGCGCATGCCCGAGTCCGCCGAATCCTTCGATCTGATCACGATGGGCCGTATCGGAATCGATCTCTATCCGTTGCAGACCGGCGTCCCGCTCGCACGCGTCGAGTCCTTCGGAAAGTTCCTCGGCGGATCGGCCGCCAACGTCGCGGTGGCCGCCGCGCGGCTGGGCGACACCACCGCCGTGATCACCCGGACCGGCGACGACCCCTTCGGCACGTTTCTGCACGAGGCGCTGAAGGAGTTCGGTGTCGACGACCGCTTCGTCACTCCCGTGGCGGAGTACCCGACCCCGGTCACGTTCTGCGAGATCTTCCCCCCGGACGACTTCCCGCTGTACTTCTACCGCCGCCCCAAGGCCCCCGACCTGGAGATCCGCACGGACGAGCTGGACTGCTTCGCCATCCGTGCGGCCCGTATCTTCTGGATCACCGGCACCGGTCTGAGCGAGGAACCCAGCCGCTCGGCCACGCTCGCCGCGCTCAAGGCCCGCGGCAGGTCCGGCATCACGGTCTTCGACCTCGACTGGCGCCCGATGTTCTGGACGGACCCCGAGGCGGCGCGACCGTACTACGCCGAGGCCCTGCGGCACGCCACCGTGGCCGTGGGCAACCTCGACGAGTGCGAGATCGCCACGGGGGTCCGCGAGCCGCGGGCGTGCGCGGAGGCACTGCTGGAGGCGGGCGTCGAGCTGGCCGTCGTCAAGCAGGGGCCCAAGGGGGTCCTCGCCGTCCACCGCGACGGCACGGTGGCCGAGGTACCGCCGGTACCGGTGGAGGTGGTCAACGGGCTCGGCGCGGGCGACGCGTTCGGCGGCTCCCTCTGCCACGGGCTGCTGCGCGGCTGGGACCTGGAGCGGATCATGCGCCACGCCAATGCCGCGGGCGCGATCGTCGCGTCCCGACTCGCCTGCTCCTCGGCGATGCCGACGGAGGACGAGGTCGAGGAGCTGTTGACGGGTGGGTGACCATGCGGTTCGCCTTCGGCCGCGGGTGAGTGGGGGCTGGTCGCGCAGTTCCCCGCGCCCCTGAACGGTCAGGCCATGCGGCCCTGGACATTCAGGCCCCACGGGCTTGCACGATCAGGCCCCGCGCGCTTGAACGACGACGGACCTGGGGGCCGAAAAGCACGGGGCGCAGCCCCTGCTTTTCAGGGGCGCGGGGAACTGCGCGACCAGCCCCCACCGAACCCGCACCCGACAACGAACCGAACCCCCGAGCTCTCAGCCGCCCCAGGGGGCAAAGGGGCGCCGCCCCTGGAACGGAGCCCCACTTGACCATCCGCATCCCCGACCTCACACGCATCCGCGCCCAGCACCCCGAGGCCATCGCCGAAGCGGCAGCGCACCGCACCCGCCGCCCCCTGATCGGCGACACCGGCCGCCTGATGATCGTCGCCGCCGACCACCCCGCCCGCGGATCGCTCGCCGTCGGCGACCGCCCGCTCGCCATGGCCGACCGTGCCGACCTCCTCGAACGGCTCTGCGTGGCGCTGGGCCGCCCCGGTGTCGACGGCGTGCTCGGCACCGCCGACATCCTGGAGGACCTGCTGCTCCTGGGAGTCCTGGAGAGCAAGGTCGTCATGGGCTCCCTGAACCGCGGAGGACTCGCCGGCGCCTCCTTCGAGATGGACGACCGCTTCACCGGCCACCGCCCGCAGGACATCGAACGGCTCCGCTTCGACGCGGGCAAACTGCTGCTGCGCGTCGACCACGACGACCCCGGCTCCCTGCGGACGCTGTACTCCACGGCCAGGGCGGTCGACGACATGGCGGCACGCCGGCTTCCGCTGTTCGTCGAGCCGTTCGTCTCCCGCCGGGTGGACGGAAAGGTCCGCAACGACCTGAGCGCCGAGGCCGTCACCCGTTCCATCGCCATCGCGGCCGGGCTCGGCGGCACGTCCGCCTACACCTGGCTCAAGCTGCCCGTCACCGAGGACCCCGACGCCATGGCCGAGGTCCTGGAGACCTCCACCCTGCCGACCGTGCTGCTCGGCGGCGAAGTGGGCAAGGATCAGGAGGGCGCCTACGAGAAGTGGCGCAAGGCCCTGCGTCTGCCCACCGTCCAGGGCCTGGTCGTCGGCCGCTCGCTGCTCTACCCCGCCGATGGCAGCGTGGAGACCGCGGTCGACACCGCGGTCGGGCTGCTCTGAAGCCCCGGACCGCCCGAAGCCACCGCGACACGAATCCGCCGCTCACCCGATGCCCGGCCCACGAAAACCGGCCCACGGAATCCGCCCCGCACAAGCCCCGCCGCCACCACACAACCCTTCGCCCCTGTGAGGTCCCGATGTCCCAGCCCACCCGCCGTCTGACCGTCGCCCAGGCGCTGGTGCGGTTCCTGTCCGCGCAGTACACCGAGCGCGACGGTGTGCGCCACCGGCTGATCGCCGGGACCTGGGGCATCTTCGGCCACGGCAATGTCGCGGGGCTGGGCCAGGCCCTCCTGGAGGCCGGCGAGGAGACGATGCCGTTCCACCAGGGCCGCAACGAGCAGTCCATGGTGCACGCCGCCGTCGGCTACGCCCGCCAGCTGAACCGGCTCTCCGCGCAGGCGGTCACCACCTCCATCGGCCCCGGCGCCACCAACCTGGTCACCGGTGCCGCCCTGGCCACCATCAACCGCCTGCCGGTACTCCTCCTCCCCGGCGACTACTTCGCGACCCGCACCGCCGACCCACTGCTCCAGCAGTTGGAGCACCCCACCGAGGCCGATGTCTCGGTCAACGACACCCTGCGTCCGGTCTCCCGCTACTTCGACCGTGTCACCCGCCCCGAGGCCCTCATCCCGGCCGCCCTGAACGCGATGCGGGTCCTCGCCGACCCGGCCGACACCGGCGCCGTCACCCTCGCCCTGCCGCAGGACGTCCAGGCGGAGGCGTACGACTGGCCGGAGGAGTTCTTCGCCGAGCGCGTGTGGCGCGTACGGCGTCCCGTGCCCGACCCGGTGGAGCTGGCGGAGGCGGTCCGGGCGATCCGCGCCGCCCGGCGTCCGCTCATCGTCGCGGGCGGCGGCATCCACCACAGCGAGGCCGAGGAGGCTCTGAAGGCGCTGGTCGACGCCACGGGCATCCCGGTCGCGTCCACCCAGGCCGGCAAGGGGTCCCTGCGGTTCGACCATCCGGGCGACCTCGGCGGCATCGGCCACACCGGCACGGCGGTCTGCGACGACCTCGCCCGCACCGCCGACCTGATCGTCGGCGTCGGCACCCGCTACACGGACTTCACCACCGCCTCGAACACCCTCTTCCAGACCCCGGACGTCCGTTTCGTCAACCTCAACATCGCCGCCTTCGACGCCCACAAGCTGGCCGCCCGAACGGTGGTCTGCGACGCGCGGGCCGGGCTCACGGCGCTCACCGAGGCGCTGGAGGGCCACCGGGTGAGCGAGGCGTACGAAGCCGAGTACCGGGCCGGCAAGGAGCGGTGGGAACAGATCGTCGAGGCCGCCTACACCGCCGCCGACGAACACGCCGCACCCACCCAGACCCAGGTGCTCGGCGCCCTGGACTCGGTCGTCGGCGACGAGGACGTCGTCATCAACGCGGCCGGCTCGCTCCCCGGCGACCTGCACAAACTGTGGCGGGCCCGCAGCCCCCGCCAGTACCACCTGGAGTACGGCTACTCCTGCATGGGCTACGAGATCCCCGCCGGGATCGGTGTCCAGCAGGCGGCGCCCGGCACGGCCGTCTGGTCGCTGGTCGGGGACGGCACGTATCTGATGATGCCCACGGAGATCGTGACGGCCGTCCAGGAGGGCCTGCCGGTCAACCTGGTCCTCATCCAGAACCACGGATACGCCTCCATCGGCGGCCTCTCCGAGTCGGTGGGCGGCGAGCGCTTCGGCACCGCCTACCGCTACCGCGCCGCCGACGGCACCTTCTCCGGCGCCCCGCTCCCGGTGGACCTGGCGGCCAACGCGGCCAGTCTCGGCATGGATGTCATCCGCGCCAAGACGGTGAAGGAACTGCGCGACGCGCTCGCGACAGCCCGCGCCTCGGACCGGCCCACCTGCGTGTACGTCGAGACCGACCCGGCGCCCACCGCTCCCCCGGCCGAGGCCTGGTGGGACGTCCCGGTCGCGGAGACCGCCTCCCGCCCGGCGGCGGTCGACGCGCGCACGACGTACGACCGCGAGGTGGCCAACCGGCGCCGCCACCTCTGACAGGTCGGAGTGAGTCGCCGAGGGGCCTCTCCGGTGCCCCTCGGTGGCCTCTCCCGGCCAATCTCCGGACCATGTAAGGACAATGCGATGACAGGGGTTCCTGTCATGCGGACGGACGGCTACTCTCATGGGCGTGACCAGCGCGACTACGGGGAGTACAGGGAGTCTCGGCCTCAGCGTCGACCGGAGCAGCCCGGTGCCGCTGTACTACCAGCTGGCCCGGCAGCTGGAGTCGGCGATCGAGCACGGCGCCCTCGGCCCGGGCAGCCTGCTGGGCAACGAGATCGAGCTCGCGGGCCGGCTCGGCCTGTCCCGGCCGACGGTCCGGCAGGCCATCCAGTCGCTCGTCGACAAGGGCCTGCTCGTACGCCGCCGGGGCGTCGGCACGCAGGTGGTGCACAGTCAGGTCAAACGGCCGCTGGAGCTGAGCAGCCTGTACGACGACCTGGAGGCGGCCGGTCAGCAGCCCACGACCAAGGTGCTGCTGAGCGAGATCCGGCAGGCCTCCGCCGAGGTCGCGGCCGCCCTGGGCATCGCCGAGGGCGCCGAGGTACACCTCTTCGAGCGGCTGCGCCTCACCCACGGCCAACCGGTGGCGTTCCTGTCCAACTTCGTGCCGGCCGGGCTGCTGGTCCTCGACACCGAGCACCTGGAGTCGACGGGCCTGTACCGGATGATGCGCAACGCCGGCATCACCCTGCACAGCGCGCACCAGAGCGTCGGCGCCCGCATCGCCACCCCCGACGAGGCCGAGTGCCTCGGCGAACCGGAAGGCGCCGCACTCCTCACCATGCAGCGCACGGCGTACGACGACACCGGGCGCGCGGTCGAGTACGGCACCCACATCTACCGGGCCTCGCGCTACTCCTTCGACTTCCAGCTCCTCGTCCGCAACTGACGCCTGGGCGAAGACGCCTGAGCGAAGGCAGTTCGAGTCCAGGAGCGGCCCAGGACCGGTTTGGGAACGGTCCAAAGGCTCCAGGACCCAGAGGTCCCCCACGCCTCCGACTCGACCCTCGGACCCTCTCCGGGCCTTCTTCGGGACTTCCCCGGACCTGCCTCGAACCTGCCCCCGACCGTCACTGGGGCTTCGCACCGCGGCTTGGACCGCTCCAGAGGCTACGTCGCTCACCGTGCGGGCCGTCTCCACCGCTGCCGACCCCTTTGACAACCGCGCTCCGGCTATGGAACGGTCCACAACATGAGAGCCCCGACCATCCGCGACGTCGCCGAACGGGCCGGTGTGTCGAAGTCGCTGGTCTCGCTGGTGCTGCGTGGCTCCGACCAGGTGCGCCCCGAGAAGCGGGAGGCCGTGCTGGCGGCCGTGGACCAGTTGGGCTACCGGCCGAACGCCGCCGCGCGCAGCCTGAGCGAGCGCCGCACCCGCACGGTCGGCGTCCTCCTCAACGACATGCGCAACCCCTGGTTCGTCGAGCTGCTGGACGGCCTCAACTCCCGCCTGCACGACAACGGTCTGCGCATGCTGCTGGCCGACGGCCATCTCAACCGGCGGCTCGGCGAGGATCTCACCCGCACCTTCACCGAACTGCGGGTCGACGGGCTGATCGCGGTCGGCACCCTGCCGCCGTCCGAGGCCCTGCGTACGGCGGCCGGGCTCATCCCGACCGTGGTCGCGGGCGCCCGCGAGCCCACGCTCCCCCATGTGGACGTCGTCGCGGGCGACGACCAGCACGGCGCCCGACTCGCCACCGAGCACCTCATCGACCTCGGGCACCGGCGTATCGCCCATATCGCGGGGGACGGAGTGGTCGGCGCGCTGCGCCGCCGCAGCTTCGAGACGGTCATGCGCGAGCACGGGCTGAGCGACCTGGCGTCCGTCGAGCGGGGCGACCTGACGGAGGAGGGCGGCTACCGCGCCACGGTCCGGCTGCTCGGCACCCCCGAACGCCCCACCGCCATCGTGGCGTTCAACGACATGGCCTGCGTGGGCGCCCTCTCCGCCGCCGAAGAACTGGGGCTGAAGGTGCCGCGTGACCTCTCCCTGGTCGGTTACGACAACACCTACGTCTCACGTCTGCGCCACCTCTGGCTCACCACCGTGGACAATGCCAGCCACGACGTCGGCCGCACCGCCGCCCAGTGCCTCATCGACCGCATCGCCGACCCGGCCCACGCCGGCAAGGTCGTCCTGACCACCCCGACCCTGGAGGTCCGCGGGACGACGGGCCCGCCGGTCGGCCGCTGAGCCGGCCGCCGCGATCCGTCGACTCCCCGCCTCCAGTCGTGGCGAGCAGGTCAGTTCGGCGGCAGCAGACAGTGGTCGTCCGGCGCGACGGTCTGCCAGATACGCCGCCCGATCTCCCGCAACTGCCGCTGCTGGGCCTTGCTGATCGCGTCGAACACGAAGCGTCGTACGGTGTCGGCGTGGCCCGGGGCGCTCTCGACGACCTTGGCGTGTCCGGCGTCCGTGAGGACGGCCAGCGTGTAACGCCCGTCGGAGGGGTCCGGCTCCCGGCGCACCCACTCGCTCCTCTCCAGCCGCTTCACGAGATGAGACAGCCGGGACAGCGACGAACCGACGTACCCGGCCAAGTCGCTCATCCGCAGGGTGTGTTCCTCCGCCTGGGCCAGCATCGCCATCACCAGGTACTCCACGTGGCTGACCCCCGACTCCCGCTGCAACTGCGCGTCCAGCGCGCTCGGCAGTCTGACCATCACGCCCGCCAGCACGTGCCAGACCTCCATCTCCTCATCGGTCAGCCCACACGGCTGCTGCGGTGTCTCCATGCCGCCCACCCTACGTGCCGCTTCAAGTGATCAAACGCTGATTGACTTGACGCTTCAACTCGCATGGCCTAGGTCGAACCCCCCATTTCACTTGAGTATTCAACTCATAGCAAGAGAGTCCGGGCCCTTGGTCGAGGACTTCTCCCCGTGCATGCTCAAGACCATCGGCGCGCTGGAGGGCCTGGCCGCCATCGGCCTGATCCTCCCGGCCGTGGTGGCATGGGGCCGGTTCGGGCCGTACGCGTTCTGAGCGGTCCGTAGGTGTCTGCGCGGTCCTACACGCTCAGAGAACGACGCGCGCCCACGGCGAGCAGCAGGGCCGTCGTCTCGGGGTGAGGTCCGCCCTCCGCCCAGTCGAGCGGGGAGCGGCCCGTGCCCTGGTCCTCGCGGAGGTTCGGGTCGGCGCCGTGGGCGAGGAGTTCGCGCACCGTTTCGGTGTGTCCCCAGCACGCGGCGCCGCACAGCGGTGTGCCTTCCGTGCCGTGCCCGCTCTCGGTGTCGGGCGAGGCCCCGGCCGCCAGCAGTCGGCGGACCGTGTCGGCCGCTCCGTGGACGGCCGCCGCGTACAGGGGCGTCGTCCCCTCGGCGTCGGTCGTCTCCGCGGGCGCTCCGGCACGCAGCAGCGCGTCGACACCGGCGGTGTCACCGATCATCGCGGCCAGCACCAGCCGCCGGGACTTCTTCTTCCGCTGCCGTCTGTTCACCGCGCGACTCCCCTTCCCGAGGGCACCCAAAGCCGCCGGCCCATCACACACCCTGGTGCGCAGCGACTTCTTTTCCGCGTACGCCGACAGCGCGTTTGCGGACCGCGCGTACGCGAAGGTCACCAGACGAGTTCGAGGCGTTCCGGGGAGCGGTGGATCAATGTCGGGCGCATGGTGATCTGTTGGTCCTCCACGAGGCGTAGGCCCGGCAGGCGGCTGGTCAGCTGTTCCAGGGTGATGCGGAGTTGTTCGCGGGCGAGTTGGGATCCGGGGCAGGTATGGGCCCCGAAGCCGAAGGAGAGGTGGCGGCTGCCGGTGGGGCGGGTGATGTCGAAGTCGTCGGGGCGCGGGTGGCGGAAGCCGTCGCGGTTGGCACTGCCGAACGCGAGGAACACCGGTGCCCCGGCGGGGAGTTCGGTGCCGGCGAGGGTGACCTGGCGGGTGGTGACGCGACGGAAGCCCTGCAACGCGGTGTCGTAGCGCGCGGCTTCCTCGATGGCGGCCGGGATGCGCTCCGGTTCCGCGCAGAGCAGCTCCCACTGCCGGCGGTCCCGCAGGAGGTGGAGGAGGGTCGTCCCGATGAGGGCGGTCGTGGTCAGGTGTCCGGCGATGAGCAGGTTCTGCAAGTGGCCGACGACCTGGTGGCGGTGATCGAGCGTCAGCTCGTCGGCGTCCGGTCCGACGACGGACGTGATGAGTTCGGTGCCCAGGTCCTCGCGCGGATCGGCGTGCCGGGCGCGCACGAACGCGTCGAGGCGGTGGGCCGTGGCGACCACGTCCTCGGCCGCCGCGACCTGCTCGGCCTCCGTCATGGGCCGGAACAGCAGCTGCTCGGCCCGATGACCACCCTGGACCAACGCCGGTACGTCGTCCGGTTCGAACCCGACGAGGTGCCCGATGACCTCCCCGGGGAGCCGTCCCGCGTAGGCGGACATCAGCTCGACCCGGCCGCCCGTGTCACCGTTCCCCTTGCCGTCCTCGCCGTCCGCCTGGTTCCCGCGGTCGCCGCCCCCGCCCTCCTCGCCGTTCTTGATGAGGCCGTCGACCAGGGCGGCTGCCCGTTCGGCCGCGTACGGCAGCGCGGCGGCGACCCTCGCGGGCGACAGCCCCCGCACGATGGGGGCCCGCAGCTCCTGGTGCAGGGTTCCGTCGGCCGTGACGACGACTGGGCGGCCGCCGAAGCCGCCGCTGAGCACGGCCAGCGCGGCGGGTGCGGGCATGACGTCGGGGCGCAGCGCGTTGGCCGACGAGAAGTCCTCCGGGCGCCGCAGCACCTCCCGTATGTCCGCGTCCCGCGCCACCAGCCAGGAGTCCAGCTCCGGTACGTACGTCAGCCCCTCCGCCGCTCTGGCCCGCGCGTAGTGCGGATAGGGATCCCGCTGCAACTCGTCGAGTCTGTCGTGCAGTTCAGGGTCCATTGAGCACCTTCCGGCCAGGGGCGGGCGTGCGGTCGCGCTCATGGTGCCGTACGGCGGGGCAGTGCGGTAGAGGCTCTGCGGCGGGACTGTCCTGCGGGTCGGGCGGGGGTGGGCCGGTCCTGTTCGCCTACGATCACGCCGTGGTTCTCTTCCTCGTGGAACGCCTCCCCCTGCTCCCCGCCGACCACGCCTGGCAGCGCCTCACCGACTGGCCCCGGCACGCCGACGTCGTCCCGCTGACCCGCGTCACCGTCCGCATGCCTCCCCCGACCGGAGAGGGCACGGTGTTCGTGGCCCGCACCGGCATCGGCCCGCTCGCCTTCGACGACCCGATGGAGGTCACGGTCTGGCAGCCGCCCGAGGGGGAGGCCGGCGGGAAGTGCCGTCTCGTCAAGCACGGTTCGTTCGTGACCGGGTGGGCCGAGATCGAGGTCCATCCGTACGGTGACGGCGCGTCCCGTGTGGTGTGGCGCGAGGACCTGCGGGTGCGATGGCTGCCGAGCCTCTTCGACCGGCCGCTGGGCCGGTTGGCGCGGCGGATGTTCGGGCGGGCGATGGACGGGCTGCTCGCACCCGACAGCCGGCGTCCGCGCTGAGCCCCATCGGGCCTGCCCCCGACCGGTGTTCGAGGCCGTTGTCAGACCATCCGGCTACTGTCCGGCGCCATGACCACAGAGCATCCGCACGCCACCCGGACGTCCTACGACACCGTCGCCGCCGACTACGAGAAGCTGCTGCGGGACGAGTTGGCGAACAGCCCGTTCGAGCGGGCCATGCTGGGGGTGTTCGCCGAGCGGGTGCTGGGCGCCGGCGGTGGACGCGTGGCGGACCTGGGGTGCGGCCCGGGGCGGGTCACCGGGCATCTGGCCTCGCTGGGGCTCGACATCTGCGGGATCGACCTCTCGCCGGAGATGATCGCCGTGGCCCGCTGGGCCCACCCTCGACTGCGCTTCGACGTGGGCACGATGACCGCACTCGACTTCGCGGACGCCTCCCTGGCGGGCGCCCTCGCCTGGTACTCCACGGTCCACACCCCGCCCGCCGAACTCCCGGTGTTCTTCAGCGAGTTCCACCGGGTTCTCGCCCCCGGCGGCCTCCTCGCGCTGGCGTACAAGGTCGGCGACGAGTCCGTTCACCTGTCGCACGCGTACGGCCACCCCCTCGACCTCGACGTCTACCGCTTCCCACCGGATCTGATCGCCGGGCTGCTGGGGGACGCCGGGTTCGTCGAGGCGGCGCGGTTGGTGCGGGAGGCCGACGGACCCACGGCCAACACCCCGCAGGCGTATGTGCTGGCGCGAAAGCCGGAGTGAGCTGCCGGATTCCGGAGGACGGGCCCCGGTCAGGACGCGCCAGGGTCCCCGTTCCGGACGGTGGCCAGGCCGTCGCGGCGGTCGCGGTCGCCGTCGCCCGTGGTGCTGAGGAGGGTGTCGCAGATCTCGCGGAGCTTGTCGGTGGCCTGCTTGGAGAACAGTCCACAGAGCCCGGCTATGCCGGAGAAGCCGTAAGGGTTGGTCGCACCGGCTCCGGAGTTACCGGCGAACAGTCCACCGCGCAGCAGGAAATAGACGAGGAGGGCGAGGGCCACACCAATGCCGGCACGCAGGAGGTACCACCAAAGCCAGCTCGCGTAGAGCCGCCGGTTGCCGACGTAGGTCGCGAAGGACGTGGCCGCGTGGACGAAGCTGCCGAGCGCACTGCACACGACCACCGCGAGCAGCATCGCGGTGTCGGCGGTCAGCGCCCAGTTCCCGAGGCCGAAGGGCGACCAGTGCGCGGTGGCCGTGGGGGCCGCCCCGGGCTCCACCGTCGTCAGCACCGCCGGCCAGAGCGTCACGAGGGCTCCGCAGACGAAGACGACGTCGGCGAGGAGGAAGAGGCCCAGCAGGGTCGTCGACACGGTCGACAGCCGCCGCTTGTCACGGGCACCGTCGTCTCCGGGCTCGACCGAGCCGTCGCCCGTATCCGCGTCCGTGTCCGTGTCCGTGTCCGTGTCCGTATTCGGAGCCGTCGCGCCTTCTCGGCTCTCGCTCTCGCCCGCAGCCGGGCGCTCTCCGCTGCTCGCCGTACTCAACTGTCCGCCCCTGTAGTGCTGTTGTCGTATCGCAACGGTCGGCCCTGGCGCCCCCGGGGGTCAAGTCACGGACGGTGGCTCGGGTTCGATTCGGGCGCGGGCGCGGGTAGGGGTGCGGGTGCGGGTCAGGAGACCCGCAGGTTCGGCAGTTCCATGACGTCGGGTGAGCCGTCGTGGTGGATCGGGGTGTGCGCGCCGGTCAGGGGGACCCCGCTGCCGCCACGCCGGGCGGCGACGATCTCGGCGGCGATGGACAGGGCCGTCTCCTCCGGTGTCCGTGCCCCGAGGTCGAGCCCGATCGGGGACCTGAGCCGCGCCAACTCCAGCTCGGTGACGCCTACTTGCCGTAGTCGTTCGTTGCGGTCGAGATGGGTGCGGCGGGAGCCCATCGCGCCGACGTAGGCGACGGGGAGCCGTAGGGCGCGCTGGAGGAGGGGGACATCGAACTTGGCGTCGTGGGTGAGGACGCAGAGGACGGTCCTACCGTCGACGTCCGTGCGCTCCAGATACCTGTGGGGCCACTCGACGACGATCTCGTCCGCCTCCGGGAAGCGGGTACGGGTCGCGAAGACGGGGCGGGCGTCGCAGACGGTGACGTGGTGGCCGAGGAACTTGCCGACACGGACCAGCGCCGACGCGAAGTCGATCGCGCCGAAGACGATCATCCGGGGTGGCGGGACGGACGGCTCGACGAGAATCGTGAGCGGTGCTCCGCAACGTGAGCCCTGCTCTCCGATCTCCAGGGTGCCCGTGCGGCCGACGTCGAGCAGGGCGCGGGCCTCGGCGGCGACCGTGCGGTCCAGTTCGGGGTGGGCGCCGTAGCCGCCGTCGTAGGAGCCGTCCGGGCGGACCAGCAGGGCGCGGCCCCGCAGGTCCGCCGGGCCGGAGACGATCCGGGCCATGGCCGCGGCCTCCCCGCTCGCCGCTGCGGAGAGCGCGGCGGCGACCACCGGGCGGACGGGGTCGCCGGTCCGCACCGGTGTGACGAGGATGTCGATGATGCCGCCGCAGGTCAGACCGACCGCGAAGGCGTCCTCGTCGCTGTAGCCGAAGCGTTCGAGGACCGGCTCGCCGTCCGCCAGCGCCTGTTGGCACAGGTCGTAGACGGCACCTTCCACGCAGCCGCCGGAGACCGAGCCGATCGCCGTGCCGTCGGCGTCCACCGCGAGGGCGGCGCCCGGCCGGCGGGGCGCGCTGCCGCCGACGGCCACCACGGTGGCCACGGCGAAGTCGCGCCCCTGCTCGACCCACCGGTGCAGCTCTTCGGCGATGTCCAGCATCTCTCGGTCTCCTTGGGGAACTGGCGGCGGTTGCGCGGACGGTACGTGCCGGGCGGGTCCTAGTGCACGCCCAGCCAGCTCTCGATCGGGTCGAGGGCGAAGAAGACGAGGAAGACCGCCGTCAGGCCCCACATGAACGCGCCGATCTCCCGCGCCCGGCCCTGGGCGAGCTTGATGGCGACGTAGGAGACGACTCCGGCGGCGACGCCCGCGGTGATGGAGTACGTGAACGGCATGATCACGACGGTCAGGAAGACCGGGACGGCGGTGGCGCGGTCGGACCAGTCGACGTGCCGGGCGTTCGTCATCATCATGGCGCCGATGACGACGAGCGCGGCGGCCGCGACCTCGCCGGGCACGATCGCCGTGAGCGGGGTGAAGAACAGGCAGGCCCCGAAGAAGAGGCCGGTGACGACGGAGGAGAGACCCGTGCGGGCGCCCTCGCCGACGCCGGTCGCCGACTCGACGAAGACGGTCTGGCCCGAGCCGCCGGCCACGCCGCCGATCGCTCCGCCCGCGCCGTCGATGAACAGCGCCTTCGACAGGCCCGGCATCCGGCCCTTGTCGTCGGCGAGCCCGGCCTCGGTCCCCACGCCGATGATGGTGGCCATCGCGTCGAAGAACCCGGCGAGCACGAGGGTGAAGACGATCATGCCGACCGTCATCGCACCTACGTCGCCCCAGCCGCCGAACTCGACGTGCCCGAACAGCGAGAAGTCGGGCATCGAGACCGCGCTGCCGTGCAACTCCGGTGCGCCACCGGCCCATTGCTTCGGGTCGATGACGTCGAGGGCGTTGAGGATCACGGCGAGGACCGTGCCGCCGACGATGCCGAGCAGGATCGCGCCGGGGACTCCCCGGGCCTGGAGCATGAAGATCGCGAGGAGGGTGACCGCGAAGAGGAGGACGGGCCAGCCTACGAGTTCGCCGGTGGGGCCGAGGCTGACCGGGGTCGCCTCGCCCTGGTGCACGAAGCCGGCCTTGTAGAAGCCGATCAGGGCCACGAACAGGCCGATACCCATGGTGATGGCGTGCTTCAGTGCCAGCGGGATGGCGTTCATGATCATCTCGCGGAGGCCGGTGACGACCAGGAGCATGATGATCACGCCGTACATCACGCACATGCCCATCGCCTGCGGCCAGGACATCCGGGGGGCGACCTGCGAGGCGATGACACCGGAGACGGAGAGGCCGGCGGCGAGGGCGAGCGGGACCCTGCCGACGAAGCCCATGAGGAGGGTGGTGACGGCCGCCGCGAGCGCGGTCGCCGTGATCAGGGCCTTCTGGCCCAGGGTGGCGCCCGCGGCGTCAGGGCCGGACAGGATGAGCGGGTTGAGCAGGAGGATGTACGCCATCGCCATGAAGGTGGTGACGCCGCCGCGGACCTCGCGTGCGACGGAGGATCCTCGGCGGGTGATGTGGAAGTACCGGTCCAGCCGGAGCCTGTCGGCGGGGACGCGGGGTTCCGAGGTGGCGTCCTCGGCCGTGGACTTCGACCGGAGTGACTGCTGGGTCATGTGGGCCTTCTCCCAAGGTTCACAGGGACACCCGCTCGTTGCACTTGACTTGGGCGGGCTTTGGGAAGGTGCCCGACCCGGGGGACGGCCCGAGACGAACGGGGTGCTTGTGTGGTGCGCGGTTGGCGTTGGGGGTCGCCGCGTTTGAGCTCGGGGGGTTCGGTTCGTCGGCGGGTGCGGGTCCGGTGGGGCTTCTCGCGCAGTTCCCCGCGCCCCTGAAAAGCAGGGGCTGCGCCCCTTGCTTTTCAGGCCCGCAGGGCCTGGGCTTTCAGGGGCGCGGGGAACTGCGCGAGCGACCACGACGCACCCGCACCCGCACCCGCCGACGAACCGAACCCCCCGAGCTCATCCGCGCCCCGACCGACCTACGCCGTACCCGTCAGGTGTTCCGGGCGTACCGGCGTCCTGTTCAGCTCCAGCCCCGTCGCGTTCCTGATCGCCGCGAGCACGGCCGGAGTCGACGACAGGGTGGGCGCCTCACCGACACCGCGCAGCCCGTACGGCGCGTGGTCGTCGGCGAGTTCGAGCACGTCGACGGGGATGGTCGGCGTGTCGAGGATCGTGGGGATGAGGTAGTCCGTGAAGGAGGGGTTGCGGACCTTCGCGGTCTTCGGGTCGACGACGATCTCCTCCATCACCGCGATGCCGAGGCCCTGCGTCGTGCCGCCCTGGATCTGGCCCACCACGGAGAGCGGGTTGAGGGCCTTGCCGACGTCCTGTGCGCAGGCCAGTTCGACGACCTTGACCATGCCCAGCTCGGTGTCGACCTCGACGACCGCGCGGTGTGCGGCGAAGGAGTACTGGACGTGGCCGAAGCCCTGCCCGGTCCGGAGGTCGAAGGGCTCGGTCGGCCGGTGCCGCCACTCCGCCTCGACCTCGACGGCGTCGTCGCCGAGGACGTCCACCAGGTCCGCCAGGACCTCACCGGCGTCGGTGACGACCTTGCCGCCCTCCAGGAGGAGTTCGGCGGTCGCCCAGGCGGGGTGGTACGTGCCGAACCTGCGGCGGCCGAGCTCAAGGACCTGCTCCCGGACCAGCTCGCAGCTGTTCTTGACGGCGCCGCCCGTGACGTACGTCTGGCGGGACGCGGAGGTCGAACCGGCCGAACCCACCTGTGTGTTCGCCGGGTTGATGGTCACCTGGGTGACACCCAGCTCGGTACGGGCGATCTGGGCGTGGACGGTGATGCCGCCCTGGCCGACCTCCGCCATGGCCGTGTGGACGGTGGCGACGGGTTCGCCGCCCACCACCTCCATCCGGACGCGGGCGGTCGAGTAGTCGTCGAAGCCCTCGGAGAAGCCGACGTTCTTGATGCCGACCGCGTAGCCGACTCCCCGGACGACGCCCTCGCCGTGCGTGGTGTTGGACAGGCCGCCCGGCAGCTGCCGTACGTCCGCCGCCTCCCCCGCCGCGAGCCACTGCTGCTCGGGCGGCAGGGGCATCGCCTTGACGCGGCGCAGGAGTTCGGCGACCGGGGCCGGGGAGTCGACGGCCTGGCCGGTCGGCAGGAGGGTGCCCTGCTCCATGGCGTTGATCTGCCGGAGCTCCACCGGGTCCATGCCGAGCTTCGCCGCCAGCTTGTCCATCTGTGCCTCGTACGCGAAGCACGCCTGGACCGCGCCGAAGCCGCGCATCGCGCCGCAGGGCGGGTTGTTGGTGTAGAGGGCGATGGCCTCTATCTCGACGTCCTCGATGACGTACGGGCCCGCGCCGAGCGAGGCGGCGTTGCCGACGACGGCCGGGGAGGAGGACGCGTACGCGCCGCCGTCCAGGACGATGCGGGCCTTGAGGTGGGTGAGTTTGCCGTCGCGCGTCGCCCCGTGCTCGTAGTACAGCTTCGCGGGGTGGCGGTGGACGTGGCCGAAGAAGGACTCGAAACGGTTGAAAACGATCTTCACCGGCTTGCCGGTGCGGAGTGCGAGCAGGCAGGCGTGGATCTGCATCGACAGGTCCTCGCGACCGCCGAAGGCGCCGCCGACGCCGGCCAGCGTCATCCGTACCTTGTCCTCGGGCAGGCCGAGGACGGGCGCGATCTGGCTCAGGTCGGCGTGCAGCCACTGGGTGGCGACGTAGAGGTCGACGCCGCCGTCCTCTGCGGGCACGGCGAGCCCGGACTCCGGTCCGAGGAAGGCCTGGTCCTGCATGCCGAAGACGTACTCGCCCTCGACGATCACATCGGCTCGCTCCCGGGCCGCCGCCACGTCGCCGCGGACGATCGGCTGGCGGTGGACGATGTTCGGGTGAGCGACATGCCCGCTGTGGTGGTCGTCGCGGCCCTCGTGGATGAGGAGCGCGTCCGGCGCGGTCGCCGAGGCCTCGTCGGTGATGACCGGGAGTTCGCGGTACTCCACCTTGATCTTGGCGGCGGCGCGGCGCGCGGTCTCCGGGTGGTCGGCGGCGACGATCGCGACGGGCTCGCCGTGGTGGCGGACCTTTCCGTGGGCGAGAACGGGGGTGTCCTGGATCTCCAGGCCGTAGTTCCGCACCTCGGTCGGCAGGTCGTCGTAGGTCATGACGGCGTAGACGCCGGGAGTGGCGAGGGCCTCGGCGGTGTCGATGGAGACGATCTCGGCGTGGGCGACCGGGGAGCGCAGGATCTGACCCCAGAGCATGTCCTCGTGCCACACGTCGGACGAGTACGCGAACTCGCCGGTGACCTTCAGGGTGCCGTCCGGGCGGAGCGTCGACTCGCCGATGCCGCCCCTGGTGCGGGAGCCCTGGGTGATGTTGGTGGGCAGGCCGGTGGTTGCCATGATTCAGACCCCTTCGGACTGCCGGGCGGCCGCGAGACGGACCGCGTCCATGATCGTCTCGTAGCCGGTGCAGCGGCACAGGTTGCCCGACAGCGCCTCGCGGATGTCCGCGTCGCTCGGGTTGGGGGTGCGCTCCAGCATCTCGTCGGCGGCGACGAGCAGCCCCGGCGTGCAGAAGCCGCACTGGACGGCGCCGGCGTCGATGAACGCCTGCTGGATCGGGGCGAGTTCCACCCCTTCGCCGGTCTGTGAGTCGGCCCCCCGTGCTGCCCACTGCCTGGCAGCGTCGAGCGAGGTCCCGCCCGTACCAGCCGTACCGCACGCTCCCGACGCACAACCGCCGTGCTCCGCCCGCTGCTTGGCGAAATCCGCCAGCCCTTCGACGGTGACGACCTCGCGGCCCTCCACCTGTCCGGCGGCGACCAGACAGGAGCACACGGGCACGCCGTCCAGCCGGACGGTGCACGACCCGCACTCGCCCTGCTCACAGGCGTTCTTCGAACCCGGAAGTCCCAGCCGCTCCCTCAGCACGTACAGCAGGGACTCGCCCTCCCAGACGTCGTCGGCTTCCTGCGGACGGCCGTTGACCGTGAAATTGACGCGCATTACGCAGCTCCCTCCGTGGCGGCGGTGCCGCGGTACGACTCCCAGGTCCACATCAGCGTGCGGCGGGCCATGACGCCGACCGCGTGGCGGCGGTAGCTCGCGGTGCCGCGGACGTCGTCGATCGGGTTGCAGGCGCCGGCGCACAGGTCGGCGAACTGCTTGGCGACCGACGGGGTGATGATCCTGCCGTTGTCCCAGAAGCCGCCCTCGTCGAGCGCGGCGTTCAGGAACTCCTCGGCGGCCTTGGCCCGGACGGGGGTCGGCGCGGCCGAGCCGATGCCGGTCCGGACGGTCCGCGACGACGGGTGCAGGGCGAGCCCGAAGGCGCACACGGCGATGACCATGGCGTTCCGGGTGCCGACCTTCGAGTACTGCTGCGGGCCGTCCGCCTTCGCGACGCGCACCGCGCGGATCAGCTCGTCCGGCGCGAGGGCGTTGCGCTTGACGCCGGTGTAGAAGTCGTCGATGGGGATGAGCCGGGTGCCCCGTACGGACTCGGCCTCGACCTGGGCGCCCGCCGCGAGGAGGGCCGGGTGGGCGTCGCCCGCCGGGGAGGCTGTGCCGAGGTTGCCGCCGACGCCGCCGCGGTTGCGGATCTGCGGGGAGGCGACCGTGTGCGAGGCCAGGGCGAGGCCGGGCAGCTCGGTACGGAGGTTCTCCATGATCTGGGTGTACGGGACCGACGCGCCGACGCGAACCGATTCCTCGCCGACCTCCCACTCGAAGAGTTCGCCGATGCGGTTCAGGTCGAGCAGATACTCGGGCCGACGGTGGTCGAAGTTGATCTCGACCATCACATCGGTGCCGCCGGCGATCGGCACAGCGGTGGGGTGCTCGGCCTTCGCGGCGAGCGCCTCCTCCCAGCTGGCGGGGCGAAGGAAGTCCATCTGACCGGCTCTCTTCTTCGTCTTGTGTCGTTCTCTTTGAGCCAGATCGTGTGCGGCGGGCCCGGCTCGTTCATGGGCTGTTCACGTGTGTCGAGCTTCAGTACACAGCGCGCTCCCCCACCCCGGTCAGTCACGGAAAACATGAAGGAGTTGGCTGGCCAAGGGGCGCATCTTGTAGATTCGTATGAACGGAGGCCCTCAGCAACCTCTTCGTTTTCGGCTGGAAACATCCAGTACACACACGGGCCCCCGGCCTTCACGACCACCCTCCTCCGGAAGTCACGGGCACGCTCCCCGGGCGAACCGAACGTTGTTTTCTAGACAAGAACGGCGGCGACGAGAATGCGCCTGCGCGCACTGCTGGACACCGACGCGCTGGGTCTGCGGCTGCTCGGCGGCGGGGACGAGCTGGACCGCACCGTGCGCGGTGTGATGACCACCGACCTCAGGGACCCCAGCCGCTATCTCTCCGGCGGCGAGCTGGTGCTCACGGGCCTCGCGTGGCGCCGTGACGCGGCCGACTCCGAGCCCTTCGTACGGCTCCTGGCCGGCGCCGGGGTCACCGCGCTGGCGGCCGGGGAGGCCGAGCTGGGCGACATCCCGGAGGACCTCGTGGTGGCCTGCGCCCGGCACCGGATCCCGCTCTTCGCGGTCAACGAGTCGGTGGCCTTCGCGACCATCACCGAGCACGTCGTACGGCAGGTCTCCGGCGAGCGCGCCGGGGATCTGGCGGCCGTGGTGGACCGGCACCGCCGGATGATGACCTCCGGCCCGGCGGGCGGCGGCCCGGACGTCGTCCTGGACCTGCTCGGCTCCGACCTGGACCTCCGCGCCTGGGTGCTCTCCCCCGCCGGCCGGCTCGTCGCGGGCCCCAAGCTCGCCGGGCCCGCCCTGCCCGCCGAGCTGTGCGCGCGCCTGTCCGCCGAACATCTGGCGGCGACGCGCACGGGGCGGCTCGGACCGCACCGCGTGGCCGTCGGCACCACGACGTACTCGCTCTTCCCGATCGGCGGCGCGGGCCGGAGCACGGGCCCCGGCGGGGCCGCCGCCCATGACGTGCGCGCGACCGTACTGTCCGACTGGCTCCTCGCGGTCGAGGCCGACGCCGGGGACTGGCCCGCCGAGCGGCTCGACCTGCTGTACGGCGTCACCCAGCTGATCGCGATCGAGCGCGACCGGCGCGACGCGGCCCGTACGGTACGGCGCCGGCTCGCCCAGGAGGTCCTGGAGCTGGTGCAGGCGGGGGCGGCCCCGGCCGAGATCGCGGCCCGGCTGCGGGTCGCCGCGCCGGTGCTGCTGCCCGGCCTCGGGTCGGCGCCGCACTGGCAGATCGTCGTGGCCCGGGTCGAGTGGGACGGCGGCGAGGTCGACAGCGGCCCGGTCACCCAGTCGCTCCTTGAGGAGATCCTCGTCGATCCCCGGGCGACGGGCCCCGAGCCCTCGGACCGGATCGCCGTCGCCCACACGGGCGAGGAGGCCGTCGCCCTCGTCCCCCTCCCGGCGGTCCCCTCGGAGCCCGACGGCCCCGAGCCCGGCATCCACGCCGACACCCTCCTCGCCGCCGTACGGGACCCGCTGACCGCCGGTCTCGACGACGACGGGCGGCTCACCCTCGGCGTCAGCGCGGCCGTGCACTCGGCGGAGGGCCTGCGCGGGGCCCTGGAGGAGGCCCGGCACGCCCGCCGGGTGGCGGCAGCCCGCTCCGGCCGGGTGTGCGCGGCCGGCCACCAGGAACTGGCCTCGCACGTGCTGCTCCTCCCCTTCGTCCCCGACGACGTGCGCCGCGCCTTCACGGCCCGTCTCCTCGACCCGCTGCGGGACTACGACCGCCGGCACCGCGCCGAGCTGATCCCCACCCTGGAGGCGTTCCTGGAGAGCGACGGCTCCTGGACGCGCTGCGCCGCGCGGCTCCACCTGCACGTCAACACGTTGCGGTACCGGGTGGGCCGCATCGAGCAGTTGACGAGCCGGGACCTCTCCAGGCTGGAGGACAAGCTGGACTTCTTCCTGGCCCTGCGCATGAGCTGAGGTCATGGGGTGGTGGACGAAGATCGAAGTGCGCCGTCCGCAACCCCATGACTTTGTGAATTCCTTCACCCACCCCCTTGGCCAGGCCCCGGAATCCGTGCTGAGATGCGGCCACCACTCAAAGCTCAAGGGCGTGCTCGGGGAGGGCAACGTGGCGCATACCGCCATGTCTGGTAACGGAACGACTGCTGGTGACGATCCACTCCAGACCGCGGTATGGCGGCTGCGCTCACGCGCCTGCTGGGTCGACGCGGCAGCCCTGATCGAGCCCGACACCCCACAGGCCTCGCTGCAGCGGACCGCGCTGCTCGTCGAACGCTGTCTCTACACCGAGCAGGGCTGGGAGGAGGCCGAGGACGCGCTGCGCACGGCCGAGGCACAGGCCCGGACCGACGACGAGCGGGGCGCGGCGGCCTGTGAGCGCGGCCAACTGGCGTACGCGGCCACGCTGCTCCACGTCCGCGACCGCGCCGACGAGGCGCGGGCCGCGCTCGGCCGGGCGGCGGCCCTGATCGCTCCCGGCGCGCCGGGCCGGGCCCTGCTGGACTTCCGCCGGGGTGTCCTCGCCGAGAACCTCGCCCGCTCCCCGCAGGCCGCCCGTGCCGCGTACCGCCGGGCCCACGCGGGCGCGACCGCCCACGACGACCTGCTCCTGCAGTCCTCCACCTGGCGCCACCTCGCCGGACTCGCCCTCCGCGACGGCGAGTTGGCCGAGGCCCGCCACGGCTTCGCCGAATCGCTGCGTATCCGTGAGGAGTTGGGCTACCTCGTCGGTACCGCTCCGGCGCTCGTCTCCCTGGCCGACACCGAATCCGAACCGGAGGCGTCCCGGCTCCGCGAGGAGGCCGGGCGGCTGTTCCGTCTTCTGGGGGGTGTACCGACGTGGCTGGCCCGGCAGTTGGCACCACCACCGGCCGCTACGGCATGACCGGTCGGGAGGCTGTTCGTCCGCGGGCGCGCGGGGGCTGTTCGCGCGGTTTCCCGCGCCCCTGACAAGCAGGGCCGCGTCCTTGCCTTTCGGCCCGCGGGGCCGGGTCTTCGTCTTTCAGGGGCGCGGAGAAGTGCGCGACCAGTCACAGCCGACCGGCAGTCGAAAACGCGACCTCAGCCCACCATGCCGAAATGCTTCTCCACCAAACAGCAGGCCGCTTCCAGGTCGTCCGCCATCAACGCGTCCAACAACGCGATGTGTTCCGCCGCGTCGGCCATGAGTTCGACGCGGCCACCACTCCCCACATCACCCAGGCGGCCGACGCCCAAAGGCAGTTGCGTACGCCGGTGGAGATCGTCCGCGATCTGCAGCAGCTGCTCGTTCCCGGCCAGCCCCAACACCCCGCGGTGGAAGGCCCGGTCCGCCTCCCCGTACGTCGCCCGGCACCCGGAGGACGCCGCGCGAGCCGTCTCGTCGGCGAGCGGTCGCAGCTCACTCCAGCGGTCCGCCGGCAACGTACGCGCGAGCCGCATGATCACCGGCACCTGGAGCAGCGCCCGCACCTCCGCGAGCTCGGCCAGCTCCCGGGCGCCCCGCCGTACGACGCGGAACCCCCGGTTGGGCACGACCTCGATCGCGCCCTCGATGGCCAGTTGCTGCATCGCCTCGCGCACGGGAGTCGCGGAGACCCCGAACTGGTCACCGAGCGCGGGTGCCGAGTACACCTCCCCCGGCGTCAGCTCCCCACCCGCGAGCGCGGCCCGCAGGGCGTCGAGGATCTGCCCCCGCACCGAGGCCCGCTGAACGACGGCGCGCTCCGGAGTGCGCGGCAGCGGGATGGGCGTCTCGCTGTGTGTGTGCTCGCCCCGGGCCGCGGTGCCGTCCGCCGCGATGCCCCGCTCCCGGTCGACGTCCGCGACTCCGGGCTGCATGGGGACGCGGTAGGCCGACGCCGGACGGGCGGCGGTGACGTCCGGCGCACTCGCGGCGGCGGCCTGGCGCGAGCGCGGTCCGGCCTGCTCCACGGGTCCTCCTCCGAGCGAGTCGTGTGTCGAATGGACCGAAAGTGCGGCCGACCGGGTACATGGGGGCGCTTAGGTCACTACTGGGGTTGTTACCGGTCGTAAAGCACCATAGGCGCACATGACCTCAGTTCAAACCTCGACCACTCGGGTAAGGTAAGCCTTACTTGACAGCGACGGTGAAACGGCGGTCCCCGTATGCCCCACTCAGCTCCGGCACCGGCCCCCACTTCGCGCACGTCGCCCGTGACGGCCGCGTACGCGCGTCTGACCGAGGTCCTGCCGATGGTGAGCGTGACAGAACTCTCTCCCATGGATCCATTGCCCGATGGCGAGGGATGGGTCTCCGCCGCCGGGCTCGCGGCGGCCGGAGCCGAGCTCGACGCGTTCCTCGCGTGGGACGAGACCCAGATACGGCAGGAGCACGGCCGCGAGGGCCGCCCGGACGTGGTGGCGACCTTCGGGCTGCACCGGTACTCCTGGTACGCCTGCCTGCTCTTCACGGTCCCCTGGTTCCTGGAGCGCCGGGTGCCGCGGTTCCCCGCCGGGCAGGTGGCGTTCCATCGCGAGCAGAGCCGACTGGTGGTGCGCGGCGAAACGTTCAGCTGCCTGCCGGGCGATCCGGCGGCCGGCGCGCCGGGCGCCCGGGTGGTTCCGGACGAGGAGGCGCTGCGGGCCGAGGTACGGGCGGCGTTCGCCGAGCACATAGAGCCGGTTCTCGGCGGCTTCGGTCCGCGGATGCGGCGGCGCGGGCGCGCGCTGTGGGGCATGGCGACCGACGAGGTCGTCGAGGGGATCTGGTATGTCGCCGAACTCCTGGGCGCCGACGAGCAGGAGCGCTGCCGGCGCGAGCTGGAGCTGCTGCTGCCGGGTGCGACCCGGCCGTACGTGGGTGCCGCGGGCTTCCGCGAACTGACCGGCCCCGGCGGCGAGTCGCTGCCCACCCGGGACCGGGCGAGCTGCTGTATGTTCTACACACTGGCCCCGGACGACACCTGCGTCACCTGTCCGCGCACCTGCGAGGCGGACCGGATCACCAAACTGACGGCCGCCGCCAGTTGACGGACCCTCTCGGGACGAGGCGGTTTCTCGCCGAGCGACCCCCCGGCGATCGCCCGCGGCATGTGCCGTAAGATCAATTCCGGCTGGGACCCTCGTTCGGTTACAGGTGGTTCACAAATTCCTCACTTGCCTCAGGAACTTTCCGTGGAACCACTCGAACGGGTAATCTCACTCGCACTCTACTCCCGTCCCTCGCGCGGTAGTTCGAGCAGAATGCCGCCTGGCGTCACTCATTGCACTTCTTTGGCGGTCTCTTGCCCCGAAACCCTCTGAGGGCCGCGAGGATTGGGCCACTATGGCGGGCGTTACGCCCTATCCCAATGCAAGGGACCCCTGATGAGATTGACCGACATATCGCTGAACTGGCTGCTTCCGGGCGCCGTACTGCTCCTGGGCATGCTGGCGGCGGTTGCGGTGCTCGCGCGCGGCAAGCGCGCCGGGGAGCACGCGAAGACCGAGGATTCGTGGGAGCGCAGTGAGGAGCGCCGCAGGCGCAAGGAGGCCCTCTACGGCACGGCCTCCTACATCCTCCTCTTCTGCTGTGCCGCGGTGGCCGCCGCGCTCTCCTTCCGCGGCCTGGTCGGCTTCGGCGAGCAGAACCTGGGCCTCACCAACGGGTGGCAGTACCTGGTTCCGTTCGGCCTGGACGGCGCCGCCATGTTCTGCTCGGTGCTCGCGGTGCGCGAGGCCAGCCACGGTGACGCGGCCCTCGGCTCGCGGATACTCGTCTGGACGTTCGCCGGTGCGGCGGCCTGGTTCAACTGGGTGCACGCGCCCAGGGGTCTCGGCCACGACGGCGCCCCGCAGTTCTTCGCAGGCATGTCCATGTCCGCCGCGGTGCTCTTCGACCGCGCGCTGAAGCAGACCCGCCGGGCCGCGCTGCGCGAGCAGGGCCTCGTGCCGCGTCCGCTGCCGCAGATCCGTGTCGTCCGCTGGATGCGGGCCCCGCGTGAGACGTACAAGGCCTGGTCGCTGATGCTTCTGGAGGGTGTGCGCAGCCTGGACGAGGCCGTGGACGAGGTACGCGAGGACAAGCGCATCAAGGCCGAGAGCCGTACGCGCAAGCGTGAGCAGGAGCGTCTGGAGCGCGCCCACCTCAAGGCCATCAGCCGGGGCCACCGGACCGGTCTGCCCGGTCGTGGCGGCGGTGGCGGTGGCGGGCGCCAGGTGGACACCACCGTGGAGCGCGTCCCGGCGGCCCAGGTCGGCTCGGAGCCTGCCATATCGACACCGGAGCAGCTGCCCGTGCGCTCCCGTCCCTCCCTGCAGCCCGTACGCAACGCTGACAAGTCGCTCACCGTCGACCTCACCGCCGAGGACGACACCATGGCCCTGCCGCGGCTCGACTCCCTGGAGCGCAAGCTCAAGGACCTGGAGCAGCAGTTCGGCTGATCACGAGCCACACATCGGACAGGGGCGCGGCACAAGCCGCGCCCCTGTCCGTTTCGCCGTCCGTTTCGCCGTCCGTTTCGCCGTCCATTTCGCCGTCCATTTCGCGATCCGTCTCGCGTACGATTCACGGTCCGGTTCGCAGCCGTGTCACGTTCGGCCTCATGTCCGGCCCGACGTCCGGCCTCGCGGTCGGCCTCATGGTCGGCGCCCTGTTCGACGGGCGCCGGGTGTCACTGCGTCAGTCCGCCGTCGAGGTCGAACCACACCGACTTGCCGACCCCGTGCGTCCGTACCCCCCAGGCGTCGGCGAGGGCCTGGACGAGGAAGAGGCCGCGCCCATGGGTGCTGTCGTCGGCGTTCGGCACCCTCGGTTTGGGTCTGCGCCCCACGAAGTCCCGGACCTCCACGTGGAGTCCGCACGGTGAGACGGTGGCGGTCAGCACCGCGTCGTGGTCGGTGTGAATGAGCGCGTTGGTGACCAGCTCGCTCGTCAGCAGTTCCGCAATCTCCGATCTTCCCGGCCGCCCCCATTGCCGCAGCAGCTCCCGCAGGGCCCTGCGGGCCTCGGGCACCGCCCTCAGGTCCGCCCGCCCGAGTCTGCGTTTCAGCTCTTCGGCACCGGCCCTGTCCGTCGAGTCGCCGGCTACTTCCTCCGCCACCTCTGCCGAGGAGGCCCCTATCGCAATGGGACCGCCTCCTCGTGCCTGCCTCTTCATGACCCCCGCCCACGCGCCGATGACGATTCCCCTCCTGTTCCGAACACGTACACGGGGATCCATGCCCCGTCCGGATCGCGGCACTCATGTCGAATCGTCAACGACCCTCCGTACGCTCTCAAACGCACAGAGTCAAGCCAGCTGTCGGTACCGTGTGACAGCGCTTCCCGGCCCACGAAACCACCGCACAGCGCAACGAACCCGGCACCCCTCCCCGCTCCGGGCGCCCTCCCCCGATCGCCGCGGTCGGGCCCAACTGCCCACGCGGGGCTGCCGATCCGGCCGTGTGCCATCGGGACACGACTTCCGTGCGCGCGCCGCGTTCCGAGCCTCGGACGGGCCGCCCGTCCCGATGATGTTGATTGGCCGGAATCCTGCGCCGGTACAGGCCAACGTGCGGCAGAGCGCGGCTGATTGACGCCCCTCCCCGTCCCACGGGCAGCCGCCGTCAGGCCTCCCACACGGCGGCGGCCGTACGGTCGTCCGTGTAGCCCTTGACCCTGACCTGGGCGTCGGCGAGGAAGGCGGCGAGGCCGGGTGGCTCGGCGGCTCCCCAGCGCGTCGCCAGATGCTCGGCGAGCGGGGCCTCCCCCCGCAACGGTTCGGCCAACCCGCCGGTGCACAGAAGCAGGACATCCTCCTCCCGGGCCACGGAGGCACGGAAGCGGAACGGTTCCCGGGGTGGTGCGGAGGCGGGTTCGTACGGGCTCGGGGGCGTCGTGATGCCGAGGTCCATGGTGAGGCGGTCACCGTCGGGGGTCTCGTGCGGCAGCGAGCCGAAGCCGAGCACCGGCGCGCCCGCCGCGTCGGTGACCCGGGGCTCTATGTCCTGCCACTCCCCGTCCCGCAGCCGGAACAGTCCCCCGGCGCCGACCCCGAAGAACACGCGCGTACGGCACCGGGGGTCGGCCGGGATCAGCAGACAGCGCAGACTCGCCGTGTACTCCTCCGGGTCGAGCCCCTGTTCGACCGCGCTGGCGCGCAGTTTGCCGAGACTGCGGTCGGTGAGCCGGTGCAGCCCGGACTTGAGGTCGCCGCGCCGGGCCGCGCGGATGTCCTCCACCAGCCGTGCGTGGCTGAGCCCGACGGCCCGCCCGATCCACCGGCACGCCTCCGCCGCCGCGCGGTGCGCACCCGGCGTGGCCCGGGCGCCGGTCGCCATGGCCACCAGTACGAGCGCCTGTTCGCCCAAGCCGAAGCGGGCGGTCAGGAGCGAATCCCGGCGCGGCTCGCCCCGGTAGCGCGCCGAGTCGCCGCGCACCGACGCGGCACGCAGCGTGCACGCCCCGTAGCGCGCGCCGTCCAGCACCGTGTCCGCGACCAGATCCCCCAGATCCTCCGGGTCCGCCGGCGGCAGCGCGGTCGGCTCCGCGTCATACGTGGGCGGTCCGGACCCCACGTACTCGACCCGCACGCGTTGATCCCCGGTGACCAGGGTGACCTCCCGCGCCTGGAGGGTGAGCGGGTCGAGCTGGGTGGGGGGCCGGGCGTCGGACGGTTCGGCGGCGGCGCCGGGTGCCGAGGAGGACGGCAGGGCGGGCGGGGCCGGTGTACCGCTGGGGGACGCGTCCAGCGGGGGTGTACCGCCGCGGACCGCGTCGTGTGGGGGCGTACCGACGGGAGACCCGTCCATGGGTGGCCTGCCGCCGGAAGCAGACGGTGTGTCCGTCGCGGGCCTCACGGCGGGTACCCCGCCCGTGGATCGCTGCGCGGGCGGGCGTCGCCAGGGCGCGGCCGTGCGGAAGCCCGGCGGAGTGGGCCCGGGCGGAAAGGTCACCGGCCCCGCCGGCTGGACCGGCGGCGGCTCCCAGGGCGCGGGCTGCGGGGCGAGACCGCTGCGGCGGAGGAGGTCTGAGGCGGGGGCGAAGGGAGGAGTGCGGTCTGGAGGAGATGAAGGCGTGGGGTCGGTGAACGGGGTGCGACCGGGTGGAGACGCGGGGGCAGGAGGAGAGGCGGGACGGGGAGGAGAGGCGGGACGGGGAGGAGAGGCGGGGACAGGAGGAGAAGTGGGACCGGGAGGAGTCAAAGGGGTGGGAGAAAAGGCGGGGCCCGTGAACGAGGTGGGGGCGGAGGGGGGAACCAGGGGGTAGTCCTGCTGGTCGCCTCGTTCCTCCTGCCTGCCTTGATCGTGGAGGCCACCGGGTCCGCCGGGTCCGCCGAGATCGCTCTGGCGGCCCGGCCCGTCTTGCCCGTCCCGCCCGTTCGACTCGTCCCGCCCGTCGCGCCCTTCAGGTCCGCCGGATCCGCCGGATCCGCTCTGCTCGCCGGGTCCGTCTGGTTCGCTCAGGCCTCCCCAACCCCTGGGTCCGCCGGGTGACCCCTGCGGAGGCACCCTGTCCGAGAGGGGCCCCGGGGTGCTCGGGGCCGGGCCCGAGGTCTGCGGGGTCGCGCGTGGTCCGCTCGTGGCGTTCGGCCCGGCGCCCGATCCCTCCGGCCTCCTGTCGGGCCTCCTGACGGGCCCGCCACCCGACGCGGCCGACGTACCCGGCACGGCTGCCCAGGCGCCCGACGTACCGGGTACGGCCCTCCAGGCACCCGGCGCGCTCGCCGGATGGGTCGCACCCGGCGTATCCGGCACTCCCGGCGGGCTCGTCGGATCGGCCGGTGTTGCCGGAGTCGTCGGCGGCTTCCCGACCGTGTCCGCCGCCGAGGCGAAGCGGTCATCGAGGGAATCGGCCGCGACCGAGGGGCCCGCGTCCCCGTTGGTGTCGTCGTACAACTGCCGCCACCAGTCGTCCTCGTGACCGGTGGGCCTCTCCCCCTGCTGGCTCATGCCCCTAATTGTCCACCTCAGGAGCCGTATGAAAACGGGGCATCCGGAAAATCGGCTCGCAGAGCCGACGATCGCACGGCGTGTCGGACTACTCGTCGAACTCCGGTGCGAGACAAGCGGGACAAGGGAGTCGAGGGATCGGTGGGGTCCGGCCGAATGCGCGGGCCCTTCCGAGGGCGCCGGAAGAGACCATCTCCCTCCGAGAACGCCGGAGGAGACCGCCGGGCGGCGCCACCCCCCACAGGAGAAACCGCCCGGCGGCGCCGGGGTGACCGGGGCGCGGTGCGGGCGCGTGGACCGGTCGGCCCGAGTGTGCGGCATGTTCCTGGGATTCCGCTGTGGGGCCCCACCCCATCGGCGGGACGCGATGCGCGGTGCGGTGATGATGTGCCGAGGTGGTGTGGCAGTGCGCCGGAAGGGCTCGGCAGGGAGGGCCTCGTCTCCCGCCGGGCGATCGGGACCCGGCTGCGGCCCGGCCGGCACGCGTACGAGCGGGCCCGGCCTGGATGACTCGGGACTGACACCACTGACCTGCGCATTCTCGCGCGATCCGGCACTCTGGGCAGATGGGAGCGTGGGAACTCCTGCTGGTCGCGGTGGTACTGCTGCTCGGCCTGTGCGGAGTGCTGGTGCCCGGCGTGCCGGGGTCCTGGCTCGTATGGGCCGGGGTCATGTGGTGGGCGCTGGAGGACCCGCGGCCCGCCGCCTGGTGGGTGCTGGTGGGTGCCACCGTCGTACTGCTCGCGTCCTGGGCGGTCCGCTGGTCCCTGCCGCCCAGGCGCCTGGCGGAGAGCGGCGCCACCCCCCGAATGGGCGTGTACGCCGGTTCCGGCGCCCTCCTCGGTTTCTGCCTCCTCCCCGCGCTCGGCGCGATCCCCGGCTTCGTCGCCGGCATCTACCTCTCCGAGCGGCTCCGCCTGGGCCGCCCCGACGCGGCGAAGGCCGCCACACGCACGGCGATGCGCTCGGGCGGGTCGAGCGTCCTGGCGGAGCTCTTCGCGTGCCTGCTGGTGGCGGGGGCGTGGGTGGGTGTGGTGTTCGGGGGCTGAGACGGGCCGAAACGCTGAGACGCCGGATCCGCCGGATCCGGCTCGAGGTTCCGGCCGGAGGTGGAACGCTCGGCCTCTGGGGAAATCTCGGACGGCTCGATCGCGTCGCTGCAGGGAGTCACGCCGGACAGGTCGATCGCGTCGGCCGGGGCGCGCATGCCCGCGTCGTCGAGTGCAGGTGATCGCCGGGGTCGTGGGCGGGCGGGGCGGATCCTGTACGGCGGGCGGGGGTCGCGGACGGCCCGGTCGAAGTGGTCGACCGCGTCGAAGACGCGGCGGCCCCGTGCACGCGCCCTCACAGCGTTGGCCGCACTGGTTGATTGATGCCAAGAGACAGCTGCGGAGAGGCAGCACGAGGGTGTCCCCGGCTCGGCGGGCAGGACGAGACTGCGTCGACCGCCATCAGCGCCGCCCGCCACCACGAGGACGAGGGCCTCGCCGACATCACCGGCTTCTTCCTCCCGGCCCAGCCATAGCTAGAGCGCACCCTCCAGCCCCAGGAGGAGGCGCTTGCGGTCGAGGCCGCCGGCGTACCCCGTGAGGGCGCCGTTCGCGCCGATCACCCGGTGGCAGGGGCGGAGGATGAGGAGGGGGTTCGCGCCGATCGCACCGCCCACTGCCCGGACGGCGGCCCGGGGCGCCCCGATACGGGCGGCGATGGCCCCGTACGTGGTGGTCGCGCCGTACGGGACGTCGTCGAGCGCGGCCCAGACCCGCCGCCGGAAGTCGGTGCCTTCGCCGCGCAACTCCAGTTGGAATTCCTTGAGTTCACCGGCGAAGTAGGCCGCGAGCTGCTCCTCGGCCGCCCGGAAGGGCGCCGGGTCGCGCAGCCAGCCCGCCGACGGCACCCGGCCGCCCTTCTGCTCGGGTACGGAGAGGGAGGTGAGTGCGCCGAACTCGTCGGCGGTGAGGAGGAGTTGCCCGGCGGGGCTGTCGACGACGGTGTAGTAGGTGCCTTGCTCGGTGGTCACGACTGAACTCCCTGTTTCTGTGCCTGCGCCTGCGCCTGCGTCTCTGCCTGTGCCTGTGCCTGCGTCTGTAGGTGTTGGAGGGCGTACGACCGCCATGGCCGCCAGGTGTCCGGCACGGACTCGTCCGGCGGTGCCACGTCCGGGTCGCCGAGGGCGCGGGTGCGGATCTCCGCGACGGTACGGGCGTCCAGGCCCGGCAGCGCGAGCAGTGCGGCCTCGGTGTCGTCACGGTCCGCGCCCACGTCGAGGCGGACGGTGCCGTCGGCGAGGGCGGTGGCGAGGGCGCCGAGCGGGCCGCCCGCGCCGGCCAGTGCGGCCGGTTCGGGGAACAGGTGGGTCAGCGTCCCGTGCGGGGCGTCCAGCGTCTTCCCGTACGCCCGCACGAGCAGTTCCGCCTCCTCGCGGCCCACGAGCGCCCGTACCGCGAACTCCTCCGGATCGGCCGCCCCCGGCGAGCGCAGCCCCGGCCTGGCGGCGACGAGCGGGGCGAGTCGCGCGTCCTCCCCGAGGCGCTCGTCCACGGCGTACGGATCGGCGTCCAGATCGAACAGTCGCCGCAGCCTCTGCACGGCGGTGGTGAGATCCCGGGGGTCGGTGAGATGGAGCCGGGCGTCGAGCCAGCCGCCGGGATGCGGGGCCGCGTGCCGGGCCGGGGACGACACCGCGCGCGGCCGTCCGCTCGGCGGCCGTTCGTCGACCTCGGCGATGCCGGTGCCGTACGGAAGGCGGAGGGTGCGCCGGTAGACGCGGTGGCCGCGCCCGCCGGTCATCTCCTCGACGCCGGTGACGGCCTCGGCGGTGAGGACGTCGAAGAGCGCGGTGGACTGGCACGCGCCCCGGTACGCGAGCCGGAGCGGGATTCCGGCGGTCGGCGACCCGGCGGAGCGCCGGGGCGCCCCGGCGCGCAGGGCGCTCGGCGTCATGGCGTACACCGCCCTGATCGTGTCGTTGAACTGGCGCACGCTGGCGAAGCCGGACGCGAAGGCGATCTGGGTGACCGGGAGGGCGG
The DNA here is from genome assembly GCF_041435215.1 of Streptomyces sp. NBC_01314. Lineage (NCBI taxonomy): Bacteria > Bacillati > Actinomycetota > Actinomycetes > Kitasatosporales > Streptomycetaceae > Streptomyces > Streptomyces sp. NBC_01314. The sequence continues at coordinate 2,718,380 of NZ_CP108394.1, forward strand.
TGGTCTGCAGAAGGACACGGGCGGTGTGGGCCCGCTGGACGCGGGCCAGGGCGACGGGCCCGGCGCCGACCTCTGCGGTCAGCTGCCGCTGGACCTGGCGTGCGCTGTATCCCAGCCGCACGGCCAGGCCGGCGACGCCCTCCCGGTCGACGACACCGTCCGCGATGAGCCGCATGGCCCGGCCCACGGCGTCCGCGCGCACGTTCCACTCGGCCGACCCGGGCACGGCGTCCGGGCGACACCGTCGGCAGGCCCGGAATCCGGCGCCCTGGGCGGCGGCCGCGGTTCCGTAGAAGCGGACGTTCTCCCGTTTGGGCGTCACCGCCGGGCAGCTCGGCCGACAGTAGATCCCGGTCGTCCCGACGGCGAAGAAGAACTCCCCGTCGAACCGCGCGTCCCTGCTGCGCACGGCCTCGTACCTGGTGTCCTCGTCCTTCATGACATCAAGTGTCGACCATGCGGACCGCCGCGGCTGGCGGGATTCGGACACGACGCTTCGCCACTGGAAGGGCCATTTGAAAGGCCACTGGAAAGGCCACTGGAGAAGCGGGGGTGAAGCCCTGCTTCTCCAGTGGCGAGGGGAGCCGCGCGATCAGCCCCCACCGGCCCGCAGCCGGAAATCAGCGGCGCCCACCCCGCTTCGCCTCCATCGCCGCGCGCCCCTCCGCTCCCTTCCGCTTCCAGTCCTTGCGGATCTCGGCCCGGACCCGCGCGTCGCTCTTCGCGACGATCCGCTGGTTCTCGCGGAGCAGCTTGCGGTAGCTGTCGAGGCGTCGCTCGGACAGTTCACCGGACTCGACCGCGCCGAGGACCGCGCAGCCGGGCTCGGCGATGTGCGCGCAGTCGTGGAAACGGCAGTCCGCGGCGAGTTCCTCGATCTCGGAGAAGACCTGCCCGACCCCGCTCTCGGCGTCCCAGAGGCCGACGCCGCGCAGGCCGGGTGTGTCGATGAGGACTCCGCCGCCGGGCAGGGCGAGGAGGTTGCGGGTCGTCGTGGTGTGCCGTCCCTTGCCGTCCGCGTCGCGGATGGCCTGGACGTCCATGACGTCCTCGCCGAGCAGCGCGTTGGCGAGGGTCGACTTGCCGGCGCCGGACTGCCCGAGCAGTACGGAGGTGCCGCCGGAGAGCACCGCGGCGAGGACGTCGAGGCCCTCACCGAGCGCGGAGCTGACCGGCAGCACGGCGACGCCGGGCGCGACGGTCTCCACGTCCTGCACCAGATGCCCCAGCGTGACCGCGTCCGGCACGAGGTCGGCCTTGGTGAGCACGACCACCGGCCGCGCCCCGGACTCCCAGGAGAGTGCCGACGCGTGCAGCGGGGCCTCACCACCCGAACCGGACATGGCCAGCGCCAGGAACCGTTCGATCCGCCCGAGGTCCAGTTCGACCGCGAGCGACACACAGATGACGACGTAATCGATGTTGGTGGCCAGTACCTGGCCCTCGGAGCGCTTGGACGAGGTCGAGCGTACGAAGGCGGTACGGCGCGGCAGAAGTGTCTGCACGTAGCACGGGTCGCTGTCCGCAGGGTCGACGGCGACCCAGTCCCCCGTGCACACGACCTTCATCGGGTCACGGGGCACGACGAACTCGGTGTCGGCGCGGACGGTGCCCGCCGGAGTGACGACGTCACACAGGCCACGGTCGACCCGGACGACCCGACCGGGCAGCAGACCCTGCCCGGCATACGGAGCGAACTCGGCCTCCCAGCCCGCGTCCCAGCCGTACGGCACGAGCGGATGCGAAGCAGACGAGGACAAACCCGGGAGAGAAGAGGAGGACGAACCCGGGAGAGAAGAGAAAGACAAGGGGTGACCCTTCACAAGGGTGGCCCCGGCACCGCGCTCACAGGCGCGGGAGAAGAAGGAGAGATCAGCCGGAGGCCACGGGAGTGGACTTGATGTACTTCCGGATGCGGGCAGCGCCCATCTCAGAGACAGCCATCGGTCACACCTCCCGAACCAAGCCGAGTCACCTGCGGCAACCCCGGGTTGCCGCTCGAACACCACGACCTTAGAGGTACGCGCGTCTCGACGCCATCGCATTACGGCACACCCGCCGGTACGCGGTCACGGGAGCCGGGGTGGGCGGCGGGTGAGTGCGGCCAGGCCGATGACGATCCAGGCGGTGTTGAGCAGCGCGGAGGGCCAGGCCTGGTGGTATCCGGAGTTGACGGTCAGGGCGGCGGCGCCGAACAGGTTCAGCAGTTGGAAGGCCCGGCCTCCGGCGTGGATCCGTTCGGTCGACGCCATCGCGTACGCGGTGAGCAACAGCCCTGCTCCGCCCCAGCCGATGGCGGCGACGACGACCTCCTCGGCCCGGATCACCGGCCCTGACCCCGGCCTTCGCCGCCGCCCGCCTCGTGGTCGACCAGCCCGTGGGCACATACCGGCAGGGTGCCCGTCCCGGCGCGGTACGTGCCGGTGTCGGCGGTCGTCCGCCACAGCTCGTCGCTTTCGTTCATGGCCCGATCATCTGTGCAGTGGGGCTTCACGACAAGCGAGATTTTCTGAAGTGGCACTACAGTCCGGCTAATGGAAACCGGCCCGCGACGGCCGAGGTGCCGCGAGCCGACCCTCGGTGGTCGCCTGCTCGCCTGCTCGCCTGATCGTCTTTGCCCGCATCAGTCCGTAGGCGGGGTGAAGGCGACGTCCAGGCGGGTGAGACCGCGGAAGTTGAGGCTGCGCTGCCACTGCGGCGCGGTGCCGTCGAGCCGTAGGCCGGGGAGCCGGGTGAGGAGTGCTTCCAGCACGATCGCGCCTTCCAGCCGGGCCAACGCGGCGCCGAGGCAGAAGTGCGGGCCGTGTCCGAACGCCATGTGGCGTCCGCCGGGCCGCTCGAAGTCCAGCACATGGGGATCGGGGAACACGGCCGGATCCCGGTTGGCGGCGCCGCACACCAGGAGCACCGTCTGCCCTTCGGCGATGGTGCGGCCCGCCAGGTCCAGATCGTGCCGCGCCCGGCGCAGCATCAGCTGTACCGGGGCGTCGTAGCGCAGGAGTTCCTCGACTGCGGCGGGCATCAGATCGGGCCGGCGGCGCAGCTGGTCGGCCGCGTGCGGGTGGCGGAGCAGGGCGAGTGTGGCGTTGCCGATGAAGTGGGTGGTGGTCTCGTGACCCGCGATCAGGAGCAGGGCGCAGTTGGCGAGGAGTTCGTCGAGGTCCTGGTCGGAGTTCCCGGCCTGGGCGGTCACCAGGGCGCGCAGGGTGTGGGGGGCCGGCGGGGTGTCATGGCGGGTGAGGAGTTCGCGGAAGTAGGCGAGCATGTCCGTCATGCTCTGCGAGGCCTCGCGGTTGCGGTCGGCGTCCAGCCGGGAGTTGCCTATGGCCTCGGCGATCGGCTCGGACCAGGCGGAGAGGGCGGGGCGGTCCTCCTGCGGTACGTCGAGGAGGTCGCAGATGATGGTGAGAGGCAGGGGCCGGGCGAGGTCCGCGACGATGTCCATCCGCCCGGTCGGCGCCGCGCGGGTGATGATCCGGTCGACGGCTTCGAAGATCGGGGCGCGGAGGGTCTCCACTGCCCGGGGAGCGAAGGCCCTGCTGATCAGGGCGCGCAGCCGGGAGTGGTCGGGGGCGTCGCTGTAGAGCATCTGCCGGCTCAGGACCCGGGCCAGCGGCCGCAGTTCCTCGGGGACGGCCTCGATGTCGGGATAGCGCACCGAGGACAGCCCCGGGTCGCCGGTGGCCTTGCCGACCACCGCGTGCCCGGTCGCGACCCAGGCGCCCAGGGTGCGGTCCCAGAAGAGATCGTCGGCGCTTCTCAGCTCTTCGTAGAAGTCGTAGAGACGCTCTTGTACTTGAGGCCGAAAGGCCCGCAACAGCGAGGTGGGAGTGCCCATAACCCCATGTTACGGTCGCGCGCCCGCAGTTCGATCAAGATAGGCGGCGAACCGTCGCGGAAGCCCGCCGGGTTGCCGGTGGACACCCGCGCTCTCGGACGCCGACGCGTTTCGGACGCCGACGCGTTTCGGACGCCGATGCTTTCGGACGCCGATGCTTTCGGACCCGGGGTCAGCCCGGAACGGCCGCGGTGCTCGTGGCCCCACCCGACGGGGGCTCATGGCCCCCGGCGGACGGATGGGTTCACTCGCCGCCGGGGCTCAGTCCCCCTGCTCGCAGGGCCTGCCGTTGAGCGTGAAGTCCACGGGGTCGGGGTTGTCGAAGCCCTGCCAGATGCCGAGGAAGCCGACGCCGAAGGTGCCGCCCGCGGCGACGGTCTTGTTGTAGTCGGCGGCGGTGACGGCGACCTGGGAGCCGTTCTGGTCGAAGGCGCCGTCCCACATCTGGGTGACGCGCTGGTCGGCGGCGTAGGTCCAGCCGACGTGCCAGCTGTCGACGGCCTTGGCGGAGGTGACGGTGAGGGCGGCCTGGAAGCCGCCCGGCCATTCGTTGACGATCTGGTAGCGGACGTGGCAGGTGGCGTCGGGCGACTTGCCGGGGCCGACCGGCTTGTGGGAGACGCGGGCCGGCGTCGAGGAGTCGCCCTGGGGCTCCTCGTTGCTGTTGCCGCTCTCTCCCTTGTCGTCCTCGTCGCCGGAACCGGTCGCCTGGGGCCGGGTCGTGCTCTGCAGTCCGGACCCGTCGCCGGACGGTGGCAGGGTCACCGGGGACCGTGGGTCGCGCTGGACCACCGCCGAGTCTCCGGCGGACGTGCCGTCGGCGGCCGTGTCGTCCTCGCCGAAGGGCATGAGGGAGACGGCGAGCGCCAGCACGGAGACGAGGCCGGCTCCGACGAGCAGCCCGTTGCGGCCGAACCGGGGTTTGGGCTCCCTGCCCGGCGAGAGTCCCCGGTCGCTGCCGGAGGCGTCCGCGCGCCCGGGGAGCATCCCGGCGTCGGCCGCGCGGCGACGGCGCTCCAGGTAGGCGAGTCCGCTCCAGCCGATCACTCCGCCGGCGAGCGCGGCGGGCAGGCCGCCGCCGTGCAGGCCGAGGCAGGCCGCGGCCTCGGCGCACTCCACGCAGGTGGCGAGGTGCCGTGACAGGTCGTCAGGGGTGTCGGTGCCGGGCGAGCGGGTGACCGCGTCCAGCAGCCGGGTGTAGCTGCGGCAGTCGGGGTTCATGGGCATGTCGATCTGGCTGCGGTGGCAGCGGTCCCTGAACAGCGCCCGTACCTGGTCGAGTTCGCTCCTGGCGACCTCCGGGTCGAGGCCGAGTCGGCGGGCCACCGAGCCCAGCGGCAGCGATTCGACCTCGGCCAGCCACAGCAGCGCCGCGTCGGGTTCCTGCATGTCCCGCAGGGCACGCAGGGCGAGGGGGCGGTGCAGCGGTGGGCCGGTGTAGCGCGCGGCCCTGTCCGAGTTGAGCCAGAGGCGCAGGTCGGGGTCGAGCCGGTGGCCCTGGCCGCCCTCCTCCCAGGTCGCGGCGCTGGTCCTGACCCAGGTCAGGAGGAACGGTATTCGAGGCAGCCGCAGGGAACGCCGTCCGGCGCCGCGTTCGCCCCACGCGTCGAACTCCAGGGCGCGCGCCTCGTGCATACCGTTCGTGAAGGCCTCGGTGGCCAGTTGGGTCGCCGCGGTCGAACCGGACGTGCAGAGGTCGGCGTACGACAGGACCGCGTCCCAGCATTCCGAAAACAGCGCGGCCTCGGCGGCGTCCTGAGGCTTCGGCAGGTCAGGCATGGGTCTCCTGCATCCACAGAGCGAGGGGGGAAGTCCGCAAAAGTGGTCAACTGCCCTTTGAATCAAGGGAGTTGGGGGGACCACCTTGCGAATGCCCCAGAGCTTTTCACGGTTCCCACACAACTGACAAGCCGCGTCTTCCCACGCGATTACCAGTGGTCACACTTGTGGAGTTGTACGTACACCGGCCCCGATCGACTCAACCGCCACAGGAGTTACTGAGCGGAAACCTCCTCGCCGGTCTCCGAGGCGCTCTTCTCGACGGCCGGGAGGCTGTCCATGAAGGAGCTCACGGAGAAGACGGCGCGGCCGGGCCCGGGCTCGCCGTATCCGGGGGGCGAGGAGAGACCGAAGTCCTCCATCGTCTGGCGATAGGCCTGCAGCAGCCGGATGTGGTACTCCAGCGGCGCGCCCTGCGGGTTGGCCTTGCCGAGCGGGGTGGTCGGCTCGGGGCACCAGGTGGTGAAGCGGGGCGTGATGCCCTGCGACATGAAGAAACGCAGACCCTCGGTGGTGGACGCGATGGCCTCGTCGACCGTCTTGAAGCCGAAGGGCTCGGCCATCTCCACGCCCGCCACGAAGTTGGGGATCACATTGCGCGCGCCGAAGATCTCCGCCGAGTCGAGGATCCGCTTGTGCCACTCGTCGCGGCCGACGTAGCGCTCCTTGCCGGGGCAGTGGAGCTTGAAGAGGTACTCGTCCCACACCTCGTAGTTGGGGTGGTAGATCTGCACGCCGTAGTCCTTGAAGCGCTGCACGTCGTCGCGCGGCAGCGCCTGGGCGACGACCTTGCCGATCCAGCGGCCCGGGAAGCGCTCCTCGATGGCCTTGGCGTAGTGGCCGTAGAAATCGGCCTCGTCGCGTCCGGCCACCGTCTTGGTGATCGCGCCGCCGGTGAGGGTGTAGGCGGTGGAGGTCTTCGCGGTGTCGTACCGGTCGATGATCTCCAGGGCTTCGAGGACCTCCTCGACGTCCTTGACACCTGTGTACGGGCGACCGGCGGCCTTGTGCTGGCGCCAGTTGTGGTTGATGTCGCAGTACTGGCACTCCTCCTTGGCGCCGAAGTACTGGCAGACCCGGAAGACGGTCAGATAGATGAGGTAGCCCCACTGGATGGTGGGGGCGACCTCCATGACGGACTTCCCGTTGGAGAGCTTGTGCTTGTAGTACTCCGGCATCGGCGGCACACCGACGTCGGCGATGCGCTTGCCGTCGAGGTAGAGGCCGAGCACGCCCTCCTCGTCGGCGGCGACGCGGTACGGCGACGACGGGTTCACGCGAACGGAGACGACGGTGCGGCGCAGGTCGTACGGACCACCCGTGAGGATGATCTCCTCCGGCGGCCGCCGCAGCGCGGCCTCGCCGAGCTCGGGGAGGGTGCTGTGGTCGAAGGAGAAGATGAAGTACGACTTCGGCTTGATGTCGCCCTTCTCGTTGTCGCTCAGCGCGGAGGCGTCGAAGGCCACACCACCCCTGAGCAGGTCCTCCTTGAAGACGGCTTCCCGTGGCACGCCCGGGAACCTCTCCATCAGGTCCTCCACCAGTGCGGTGCGGCTGCCCATCCCGTTCTCCTCGCTCCCGACGTCATGTGAGAGGTCGTCCGTCGTCATTGTTCGCCTCCTCACGGTATGCCTCCGCCCGCGCGGAGGTGGGAGCGGGGGCCCTCGGCGGGGCGCGCGACGGCCCGCGCCCCCGTTGCGCGGGGCACGGGGTGTGAGGACGGAGAAGCGGGCAGGCCGCGGTGTGGAGGAGCGGAGGTCGGCCATGTAGGTCGCGGTGCCGCCCCCGAAGGCCCCGCCGGGCGTCGGCGGCCAGGCTCGGCGGCGAGAGCGCCGCGTGGCGATTCTTCGTCGATGCGCCCTCGTGACGCAGGCGGCTGTGGGCATGCCCCGTCTTCACCTCACCCGGGTGGGCGGCAAGCAGGCTAGGCAGCGTCCGCCGCACCAGGACGGCGTCAGTCCCTCCATGTCCGCGGACGCCGGGGCTCACCCGGGTCGTCCGCGCGCGCCCTCAGCCCGGTGATCACGCCATGCGTTCCAGCGTCGCCCGGTCGAGCGCGTGCGCCGGCTCGCGTCCGGTGGCGAGCCGTTCGGCCTCCTCCGTGACCGCGAGGCCGAGGCGGGCGACCTCGTTGCCCTGGGAGCCGGCCAGGTGGGGGGTGACGAAGGCGTTCGGCAGGTCGAGGAGCGGGGAGTCGGCGGGCAGCGGCTCGGGGTCGGTGACGTCGAGGATCGCGGAGAGCCGACCGGCGCGCAGCTCGTCGATGAGCGCGTCGTGGTCGACGAGGGCGCCGCGCGCGGTGTTCACGAGGACGGCCCCGTCGGGCATGAGGGCGAGTGCGCGGCGGTCGAGGAGCCGGTGTGTCTCGGGGGTGTCCGGGGCGTGCACGGTGACGATGTCGCAGGTGCGCAGCAGGTCGTCGAGCGGCAGCAGGGGTACGCCGAGGGCGGCGGCCCCGGCCTCGTCGACGTAGGGGTCGGTGAGGCTCACCCGCAGGTCGAAGGGGCGCAGCAGTTCGATGACCCGGCGGCCGATGCGGGAGGCGCCGATGACGCCGACGCGGCGGCCGTGGTTGCCGATGCCGGGGACGAACCCCCAGCCCGGCGAGACCCGCTCGGTCCGCAGGCGTTCACGGCGGCCGAGGATGTCCTTGCCGGCGAGCAGGATCATGGCGAGCGTGTACTCGGCCACGGGCAGGGCGTTGGCGGCGGCCGCCGTGGAGACGGCGATCCCGCGCTCCCAGACGGCGGGGGTGACGAACCCCTTCACCGATCCCGCCGAGTGCAGCACCGCCCGCAGCCTGGGCGCCGCGTCCAGGACCGCCTCGTCGATACGGGGGCAGCCCCAGCCGGTGATCAGCACCTCGACCTCGGCCAGCGCCTTGCGGACCCGGGGATCGGTGAAGTCCTCGGCGACCAGGGCGGGATCGATCTCCACGGTCTCGCGCAGGCGGGACAGCACATCCGGCGGGAAGATCCGCGGAACGTTCTCGGCCGTCATGGCGAACAGGGCGAGCGGACGCTCGGGCAAGGAAGGACCTTCCGGCTGGGAGAGGACGAGGTCGGGCGACAGTAACCGGTCTCTACGGTAGGCAGGCGCTCGCGGCAGGGTCAATGAACCGGAATGCGGGCGAAGCGGAGAGGATGGCCCGCGACAGCTACGGCTCGCGTATCGCGGAGGACATCGAGCATGACGGAGACCCTGACGAACTGGGCCGGGAACATCACGTACACCGCGAAGGAGTTGCACCGGCCGCACTCCGTCGACGCGCTGCGAACCCTGGTCGCGGGCAGCGAGAGGGTGCGGGTGCTGGGCAGCGGGCACTCGTTCAACGAGATCGCGGAGCCCGGCCCCGAGGGCGTCCTGCTCTCCCTGACCGGGCTGCCGCCGGCGATCGAGGTGGACTCGGGGGCCCGTACGGTACGGGTCGGCGGCGGTGTCCGGTACGCGGAGCTGGCCCGGGTGGTGCACGCCCACGGTCTCGCCCTGCACAACATGGCCTCCCTCCCGCACATCTCGGTGGCGGGCTCGGTCGCCACCGGCACCCATGGCTCGGGCGACGGGAACGGTCCACTCGCGGCGGCCGTCCGCGAGGTCGAGCTGGTCACGGCGGACGGTACGACGCTGACGCTCACCCGCGGCGACGACCGCTTCGGCGCGGCGGTCACCTCGCTCGGCGCCCTCGGCGTGGTCACCGCGCTCACCCTCGACCTGGAGCCCGCCTTCGAGGTGAATCAGCATGTCTTCGGTGAACTGCCCCTGGCCGGGCTGGACTTCACCGCCGTGTCGGGGGCGGCGTACAGCGTGAGTCTCTTCACCCGCTGGCAGCACTCCGGCTTCGACCAGGCGTGGGTCAAGCGGCGCTCGGACCGGCCCGACTCGGACTTTCCGTGGGCCGCGCCCGCGACCGAGGCGATGCACCCGGTGCCGGGGATGCCGGCGGTGAACTGCACCGAGCAGTTCGGGGTGCCCGGTCCCTGGCACGAGCGGCTGCCGCACTTCCGGGCCGAGTTCACGCCGAGCAGCGGGGACGAGCTGCAGTCGGAGTATCTGCTGCCGCGCTCGTTCGCGGTGGACGCCCTGAACGCGCTCGACGGGATCCGGCACACCGTGGCACCGGTGCTGCAGGTCTGCGAGGTCCGCACGATGGCCGCCGACGAGCAGTGGATCGGCCCCGCCCACGGCCGGGACACGATCGCGCTGCACTTCACGTGGATCGCGGACGCGGCGCCCGTACTGCCGGTGGTGCGGCGGGTGGAGGAGGTGCTCGCGCCGTTCGAGGCACGGCCGCACTGGGGCAAGGTGTTCACCGTGCCGGCGGCCGAACTGGGGCGGCTGTACCCCCGGCTGGGTGATTTCCGGAGGGTGGCCGACGGGCTGGACCCGGCGGGCAAGTTCCGCAACACCTTCGTACGGGATGTGCTCGGCGCCTGAGGCCGGTCGGTCCGCGCGGCCCTCACCTGGCGACTCGCCGCAGGGTCGGTCTCCGGCCACGGGTGCGCGGGCCGTGGGGAGACTTCGTAAACCCCCTTTCCTAACCCCTTGTCGAAAGTCCCCGCGCGCCATAGCCTGGCGCGGCGCCGGGGCATCAGGCCTCGTCATGGCCTGGAGGGTCGAGGGGATCATGTCGTCGGTGAAGCGCACCTCACGCGACATCCGCACCGCGAACCGCTACGAGGTGCTGCGGCAGATCATCGCCAAGTCTCCCACCTCCCGGCAGGAGCTGGCGGCGGCCACCGGGCTGAGCCTGGCCACGGTCGCCACGCTCGTCGGAGAGCTGCTCGACCTCCGCATGATCACCGAGGTCGGGTTCGAGGACTCGGCCGGGGGCCGCCCCCGCGGACTGGTGGCCGTCAACGCGTCGGGGGGCGCGTTGATCGGCGTCGACATCGCGGAGACGTACGTCCATGTCGAGCTGTTCGACCTGGCACTGAACGTCCTGGCGCGGGCCGAGGAGGACGTCCGCGCCGGTGAGAGTCTTCCCGAGCAGATGGTGGGCCATGTCGCCGCCGCCGTCGGCTCGGTGGTCACGCAGGCCGGCATCGAGGGCGCCCGGGTGCTCGGCGTCGGGGTGAGCGTGCCGGGGCAGGTGGACCGCGCCACCGGCATCTCGGAGTACGCGCCCAACTGGGACTGGCACGACGTGCCGCTGCTCGACCTGCTGACCGAGCACATCGCCTACCCCCTGTACCTGGACAACCCGCTGCGCGCGGTCGCCGTGGCCGAGCTGTGGTTCGGGGCCGCGCGAGGGTGCGGGGACGCCGTGATCGTCAATCTCGGGACCGGTGTGGGCGCGGGGCTCGTCCTGGGCGGCGGGCTGCACCGGGGGGTGAGCAACAGCGCCGGGGAGTGGGGCCACACCACGATCGTCCTGGACGGCCGGCTGTGCCACTGCGGCAACCACGGGTGCGTGGAGACGTATGTGGGCGCCCCGGGGATCATGCTGAACCTCCGGGAGCTGAGCCCGCGCAGCACGCTGCTCCATCCCGAGGACCAGACGGCCACCATCGCGGCGCTCGCGCAGGGCGTGGCCCGGCAGGACCCGGTGGCGGTCAAGGTGGTACGGAACACCGCCCGTTACCTGGGTGCGGGGATCGCCGACCTGGTCAATCTGTTCAATCCCGAGGTGGTCGTGCTCAGCAGCTGGGTCGCGGCCGCCCTCGGCGAGCCCCTGGTCGCGGAGGTGCGCGAGGCCGTCGCCCGGCACGCGCTGCCGCGTCCGATGGCCGCCACCGACATCGTGCTCTCCCTGATCCCCACGGACCCGGCATGCCTGGGTGCGGCGACGTTCGCGCTCGAAGGGGCACTCCAGTCGGTCGGGCAGAAGCCGGGCAAACGCACCGCCCCGGCGAGGGACAACCCGGTCGTACGACACCGAGGCCGCCCCGAAGAGCGCGAACGGCTACACCACCACCCCTGAGCCGAGGGCCGCCGGACCCTGACCCGGCGGCCCTCTCCTTCCCTTCAGTTCCCTTTGCAGTGCTCGGACGTTCGGAACACCGACCGAATACAACGCTTCGAACAGACTTCGTCCAACCCCTTGCCGAAGCCTTAGCCGAAGGTTAACGTCCCGCTCCGCAAGCCTCTTTGAGCCACTGAGTCAACTGGCACTGAGCCGCAGAGTTTTCAGGCACAGAGCCGCAGCCGTACTCGAGACAAGGACGTCAGCATGTCGGCAATGAGCAACAGCAACTTCGACCGCCGCTCCGTACTGCGGGCCGCCATGGGCCTGGCCGCAGCCGGCGGTCTGGCCGCGTGCGGCGGCAACACCGGACGCAGCAACGGCGGAGGGTCGGGCGCCGGTCTGACGCAGTACTTCCACGCGTACGGCGAGGCGGGCACCGAGCAGGCCATCAAGAAGTACGCGAAGGCGTACAAGGGCGCCAACGTGACCACGCAGTGGATCACCGGCAACAACTTCGAGCAGAAGCTGTTCGCGGCGCTGCTCACGAAGAACGCGCCCGACGTCTTCGAGTTCCACCCGCAGATCCAGCTCATCAAGAGCGGTCAGGTGGCGGACCTGAGCGACATCATCGAGCCGGTCAAGGACGACTTCAACCAGGCCGACATCGCGTCGCACACGGTCGACGGGAAGATATACGGCGTCCGCATGATCGACGACCCGCAGTTCTTCTTCTACCGGCCCTCGGTGTTCGAGAAGGCGAAGATCGAGGTGCCGCAGACCCTCGAGGAGCTGATCGCGGCCGCCGACAAGCTCACCACCAGCAAGGTCAAGGGCGCCTTCCTCGGCAACGACATCACCACGGTGCAGAACCCGCTGATCTGGTCGGCCGGCGCGGACACCCTCACCGCGGACAACAAGCCCGCCTTCAACACCGACGCCGTCGCCGACGGCCTGAAGCAGCTGCGGTCCCTGTTCACCAGCGGCAACCTGCTGCTCGACGCCCCCACCGACTGGTGGGACCCGTCGGCCTTCACCCAGGGCCTGACCGCGATCCAGTGGTGCGGCATGTGGGCCATGCCCGCGATGATCGAGGCCCTCGGCGACGACATCGGCATCTTCCCCTTCCCGAAGGTCGGTTCCGCGGGCAAGCAGTCGGTCACCAACGGCGGCTGGTCGATGTTCGTCAACGCCAAGGGCGACAACGTCGAGGCGGCCAAGGAATACGTCAAGTGGCTGTGGATCGACCAGAAGGAGTACCAGGAGGACTGGGCCACCTCCTACGGCTTCCACATCCCGCCGCGCACCTCCATCGCCGAGTCCGCCACCAAGCTGAAGACCGGCCTTCCGGCCGAGGGCGTCAAGCTCTTCAACGAGTTCGGCCACTTCGACAACATCGGCTGGACGCAGGCGATGATCTCCGCGGTCAACGACGTGATGGCGAACTCCGTCCGCAAGAACGAGGACCCGAAGGCCCAGCTCGCCGCTGCGGAGAAGAAGGTCGACACCGAGCTCAAGAAGCTCTTCGGATAGGTCATCGGACGGATCTCGACATGTCGACCACCACAACACGCGGGGTCGCCTCCTCCCCCGCCCCGGCCAAGGTCTCCCAGGACCGGCCGAGGCGGGGCCTGCGGGCGAACAGCACCTTCAACTTCTGGCTCTTCACCGGCCCCTTCCTCATCGGCCTGGTGATCTTCGTCTTCGTGCCCATCGGCTGGAGCCTGTATCTCAGCTTCTTCGAGGCACGGTTCACCGTCACGCCGAGCGAGTTCGTCGGCCTGGAGAACTACCGGCAGATCCTGACGGACACGGACTTCAGGAACTCCCTGGTCACCTTCACCCTCTTCGCCGCGATCATCGTGCCGGTCACCTGGGCACTGTCGCTCGGGCTGGCGCTCCTGGTGAACCGGCTGCGGTTCATGCGGGCGTTCTTCCGGTCGGTCTTCTTCCTGCCGACCGCGGTCAGCTACGCGGCCGCCGCGCTGATCTGGAAGATGTCCATCTTCAACGGCGTCCGCTTCGGCCTGGCCAACACGGTCATCGGCTGGTTCGGGGTCGAGAACATCGCCTGGCTGGGCAACCCCGACCCGCCGTGGTACTGGCTGGTCATCGTGACCGTCCGGCTGTGGCTGCAGTCCGGTTTCTACATGATCCTCTTCATCGCGGCGCTGCAGAACATTCCGCGGGAGCTGTACGAGGCCGCCTCCATCGACGGTGCCAAGCCGGGCTGGCAGACCTTCTGGTACATCACGCTGCCCCAACTGCGGGCGACGTCGACCGCGGTGATCCTGCTGCTGCTTGTCGCCGCCTACCAGGCCTTCGACGAGTTCTTCATCCTGCTCGGCAAGGCCACCTGGGGCCAACCGCCCCTGGTGGAGCTGTACAAGATGGCTCTGGGCGAGAACCAGAACTACGGCGCGGGCAGCGCGGGTGCGCTGGTCCTGACCGTACTCATCTGCCTCGTGACCCTGTTGCAGGGCAAGATCATGGGCTTTGGAAGGGGTGACGAGTCCCAGTGACCACCACCACAGCACCCGACGTCAGGAAGCCGGCGAAGAAGAAGCGCGTCGGCGGCGTCATGGGCAACACCGGTCTGTACATCGCGACGGGCGTGGCCGCCCTCCTCTTCCTCGTCCCGTTCTATCTGATCCTCCGCAACGCCTTCATGACGGACCCGGAGATCACGGGCGAGGAGTGGAAGTGGTTCCCCACCGACATCCAGTGGGGCAACGTCAGCGAGCCGTTCGACGACGTCACGGTCGACTTCGCCCAGTCGATGTGGAACTCCCTGGTCGTCGCCGTCCTGCACACCGCGGGCATCCTGCTCATCTGTTCGCTGGCCGGCTACGGCCTCGCGCGCATCCCGTACAAGCACGCCAACAAGGTCTTCTACGTCGTCCTGACCACCCTGATGGTGCCCACGGCCGTCACCTTCGTGCCGAGCTTCGTGCTGGTCTCGTCGCTCGGCTGGGTGGACACCTACCGCGGTCTGATCATTCCGGGCCTGTTCAGTGGTTTCACCTGCTTCCTGTTCCGGCAGTACTTCCTGGGGTTCCCCAAGGAGCTGGAGGAGGCGGCGCGTGTGGACGGGCTCGGTTACATGGGCGCGTACTGGCGGGTCGTCGTACCCAACTCGCTGAACTTCTTCGCGGCGATCGCGACGATCACCTTCATCGCGGGCTGGAACGCCTTCCTGTGGCCTCTGGTCATCGGGCAGGACCCCAGCGCGTGGACGGTGCAGGTGGCGCTCTCGTCGTACGCGACGAACCAGACCGTCAACTACCACCTGATCTTCATGGCCACGGCCATTTCGATCCTGCCCCTGGTGCTCGTCTTCCTCTTCCTCCAGCGCTGGCTGGTGCAGGGCATCGCGCAGACTGGCATCAAGGGCTAGGAAAACCAGCAAGGAGACCGATGTCTTTCCGCACCACCGGCACCACCAGCAGCACCGGCACATCCGTCGACTACGTCGAGGACGTCTCACCGGGCAGCGGGGCCCTTCCGCCCCGCGCCTGGTACGCGTCCTCGGACGCCCAGTCCCTGTCGCTGAACGGGAGCTGGCGGTTCCGGCTCTCCCCCACCGCCGACGCCGAGGACGACTCGTTCGCGGCCGACGGGTACGACGCCGGGGGCTGGGCCGAGGTGGCCGTACCGGGCCACTGGGTGCTGCAGGGCGACGGGGCCTTCGGGGCGCCGATCTACACCAACCACCTGTACCCGTTCCCGGTGGACCCGCCGAGGGTGCCGTCGGAGAACCCGACCGGTGACCATCTGCGGTCCTTCGACCTGCCGGAGGGGTGGCCCGCTCTCCTGGAGGGCGGGGCGGTGCTGCGTTTCGACGGTGTGGAGTCCTGTGCCCGGGTGTGGCTGAACGGCACGGACATCGGTGAGTTCAAGGGTTCCCGGCTGCCGCACGAGTTCGCGGTCGGGCACCTGCTGAAGCCGGCGGGGAACGTCCTCGCCGTCCGGGTCCACCAGTGGTCGGCGGGCTCCTATCTGGAGGACCAGGACCAGTGGTGGCTGCCCGGCATCTTCCGGGACGTCACCCTGCTGCGCCGCCCGGCGGGCAGCGCGCTCGACTTCTTCGTGCACGCCTCCTACGACCACGTCGGCGGCATCGGGACCCTGCGTGTCGACTCCGACGTCGACGGCCGGGTCCTCGTGCCTGCCCTCGACATCGATGTCACGACCGGTGAGCCGGTGACCGTGCCGGTCGAGCCGTGGACGGCCGAGACGCCCCGCCTGTACGACGGTGAGCTGGTGACCGAGGGCGAGCGCGTCCCGCTGCGGATCGGTTTCCGCACGGTCGTGCTGGAGGACGGCCTGCTCAAGGTCAACGGCACGGCGATCCTGTTCAAGGGCGTCAACCGGCACGAGTGGCACCCGGAGAAGGGCCGCGCCCTCGACCTGGAGACCATGCGCGAGGACGTGCTGCTGATGAAGCGGCACAACCTCAACGCGGTCCGCACCTCGCACTACCCGCCGCACCCGGCCTTCCTCGACCTGTGCGACGAGTACGGCCTCTGGGTGATCGACGAGTGCGACCTGGAGACCCACGGCTTCACCGAGCAGAACTGGCGGGACAACCCCGTCGACGACGACCGCTGGACCCCGGCCCTCCTGGACCGCGCGGCCCGGATGGTCGAGCGCGACAAGAACCACCCCTCGGTGGTCATCTGGTCCCTCGGCAACGAGGCCGGCACCGGCCGCGGCCTCACCGCCATGGCCGAGTGGATCCACGGCCGCGACGGCTCGCGTCTCGTGCACTACGAGGGCGACTGGGACTGCCGCGACACCGACATCTACTCCCGGATGTACGCCGACCACGCCGAGACCGAGCGCATCGGCCGGCGCCTGGACGGCGGCACCCACAAGCGCCGCCGGCTCCCCTTCATCCAGTGCGAGTACGGCCACGCCATGGGCAACGGTCCCGGCGGGATCGCCGACTACCAGCGCATCTTCGAGGCCCACGACCGCATCCAGGGCGGCTTCATCTGGGAGTGGATCGACCACGGAATCACCCACCCCGAGCTGGGCTTCGCCTACGGCGGCGACTTCGGCGAGGAGCTGCACGACGGCAACTTCGTCTGCGACGGCCTGGTCTTCCCGGACCGGACGCCGTCCCCCGGCCTGATCGAGTTCAAGAAGGTCATCGAGCCGGTCCGCATCGACGGCGACGGCTCGGCGGGGACGGTCCGGGTGCGCAACGCGTTCGACTTCGCCGACCTGTCCTCGCTGGCCTTCGAGTGGTCGTACGCGATCGACGGGAAGACGGTGGAGGCCGGCACCCTGTCGGTGCCCGCCCTGAAGCCCGGCGAGTCGGCCGAGGTGAAGCTGCCGCAGCCGCCGACCGGCGGACCGGCGGGCGAGGCGCTGTGGACCGTACGGGCGCTGCTGGCCGAGGACACGTCCTGGGGCCGGAAGGACCACCAGGTGGCGTGGGCCCAACTGCCGGTCGTGGAGCGGCCGTTGCCGACCGTGGTGCCGGGTGACGGTCCCACGGCGAGCGAGAAGCTGATCTACCTGGGCCCGGCCTCCTTCGACATCCGCACGGGCGCCCTGAAGACCATCGGCCGCCTCGATGTGACCGGGCTGCGCCTGGACGTGTGGCGGGCGCCGACCGACAACGACGACGGCGCCTCCTGGCAGGACGACACGCGCTACAGCGAGCTGTGGCGCAAGTTCGGCCTGCACCGGATGCGACACCGCCTGGACGCGGTGGAGTTGGGCGACGACGCGCTGACCGTACGGACGCGGGTGGCGCCGGCCGCCCGGGAGATCGGCCTGCGCACGACGTACCGGTGGACCGCCGACAGGGACCGGCTGAAGCTGACCGTGTCGGTGGACCCGGAGGGCGACTGGACCGTTCCACTGCCGAGGCTCGGCATCCGCTTCGGACTGTCGTCCGCCGACTCCGTGAAGTGGTACGGCGGCGGCCCCGGCGAGGGATACCCCGACACCAAGTCGGCCTCCATGGTGAGCCGTCACCACTCCACGGTCGACGAGTTGCAGACCCCGTACGTCCGGCCGCAGGAGAACGGCGCCCGCCCCGACGTCCGCTGGGCGGAGCTGGGCGGCCTGCGCGTCGACGGCGACCCGGAGTTCGGGTTCACGGCCCGCCGCTGGACCACCGAACAGCTGGACGCCGCCGAACACCTGACCGACCTTCGGGCCGGTGACACGGTGTGGGTCAACCTCGACCACGGCCAGATGGGCATCGGCTCCCAGTCCTGCGGACCGGGCGCCCTGCCCGAGTACCACCTGCAGGCCGGGCCGACGGAGTTCTCGTTCGTGTTCTCGACGACGGATTCGTAGGACAGTCGAAGGACGGCGGCCGGTCGGCGATCAAGCCGACCGGCCGCTCTCGCGTCTCCCCGACGGACGGGGGCTCATGACGGACGGGGGCTCATGACGAACGGGGGCCCATGACGGACGGGGGTGGAGGGTCCGTCGGGGGTGGAGGGTCCGTCGGGCTACGGGCAGCTGATGCGGGTGTCTCCGGGGTCCGTTGTGCAGGTGTCGGCGCCCGGACCGCCGTTGGCGGTGTCGTTGGCGGGGATGTTGTCGGCGGCGGCGTGTGAACGTCGAACGATCAAGGGTTGACCACCCGGTGTCATGGATACGACAGATCGCCACCTCCTTCCCTGTTTCCCCAACTGACCTTGCACGTCACACTGATTGCCATCGAACCTGAGCACCGCTCATCTTTCCCCGTCCCCCGTCCCCCGTCCCCCGGAGAACCCCATGAGCCGCACGAGCCCCACGAGCCCCACGAGCCCCACAAGAAGACTGCTCGGCATCCTCGCCGCCGGCACGCTGGCCGTCACCGGTCTCGCCACCACCGGGGCGACGCCCGCGGCGGCCGCCACCAGCGGCACGTTCAACGTGCTGACGTACAACGTCGCCGGCCTCCCGGAGGGGCTGAGCTCCGGCAAACCGGCGACGAACACCCCGCTGCTCGCGCCGCGCCTCGGGGCGTACGACATCGTGAACGTGCAGGAGGACTTCAACTACCACGCGGCGCTGTACGCGGGTGACAACCACCCGTACCGCACGGCGACCAGCGGCGGAGTGCCGTTCGGCGACGGCCTCAACACCCTCTCGGACTACGCGTTCGACGACTTCGAGCGGGTGAAGTGGAACAGCTGCACCGGCACCAACTGCCTGACCCCGAAGGGCTTCTCGCTCGCCCGGGTGCGGCTCGACGAGGGCGTCTTCGTCGACCTCTACAACGTGCACACGAACGCCGACTCCGACGACGCCGCCCTCGCCGCCCGCCGGGCGAACGTCACGCAGCTCTCGGAGTTCATCAAGGCGAACTCGGCAGGCAACGCGGTGATCGTCATGGGTGACACCAACACCCGCTACACGCGCACCGGCGACAACATCCGCACCCTGGCGGGCGAGAACGCCCTCACGGACCCCTGGGTACAGCTGGTCAAGGGCGGTGTCGCCCCCGCCCTGGGCAGCGACGCGCTGGTCTGCCCGACGACCGCCCCGACCAACGACTGCGAGGTCGTCGACAAGGTCTTCTACCGGGACAGCAACGTGGTCGACCTGACCGCGAGCCGCTACAACAACGAGTGGGCGAAGTTCCTCGACTCGGCGGGCGGCAACCTCTCCGACCACTTCCCGCACACGGTCGACTTCTCCTGGAAGCTCAACTCGGGGCTCCGCGCCAGCGACTTCTTCGGCGGCCCGCACGGCACGGCGTACAACGACGCGGACAACCTCCCGTCGACGGTCTCGCCCCGCACCCTGACCCTGCGCGGCGGCTCCCGCCTCGACGCGGTCCAGCTCACGCACGACGGCGGTACGACGCTGGCCCACGGCGGTACGGGCGGCACGGCGACCTCCCTCACCCTGGCCTCCGGCGAGCACCTCACCTCGGTGAAGCTGACGCAGGGCCAGAAGGACGGCCGCACCCGGATCTTCTCCGCCGCCTTCGGCACGGACAAGGGCCGCTCCCTCACCTCCGGCACGGCCACCTCCGACGCGAAGACCTTCACCGCCCCGTCCGGCTGGCAGATCGTCGGCTTCACCGGCCGCACGGGCGACGAGATCGACAAGCTGGGCGTGCTGTACGCGCCGATCCGCTGAGCACCGTTCGCAACGACCGCGCGTTTCCCTCGGCCCCACCCCGCCCACCACGGGGTGGGGCCCGCCCGCACAGCCGGTTCCCGTCACGGGCCGCCGGAGACACGCGTGCACACCAAGGGCGACCGGGCCATAACCTAGAGCCCCTAGGTTTCTTGTCCCGTCCAGAGGTGGCCCATGCCCCGAGTCGGCCTCACCCCCGACCGCGTCACCGCGGCCGCCGCCGACCTCGCCGACCGGGTCGGCTTCGAGAACGTCTCGCTGTCCGCCCTGGCCCGCCACTTCGGGGTCAAGGACGCGAGCCTGTACTCGCATGTGAAGAACCTCCAGGACCTGCGCGGCCGGATGGCCCTGCTCGCCGGCGGCGAGATGATCGACCTGATCGCGGCGGCCGTCGCCGGGCGGGCCGGCAAGGACGCGCTCGCCGCCTTCGCCGGGGCCTACCGGGAGTACGCCCTCCGCCACCCCGGCCGGTACGCGGCCACACAGATCCCCGTCGACCAGATCCTCGTCACCGACTCCCCCGCCCTGCGCCGCACCGCCGAGATCACCTACGGCATGCTCCGCGCGTACGGCCTCGAAGAACCCGATCTCACCGACGCCGTACGGCTGTTGCGCAGCACCTTCCACGGCTTCTGTGCCCTGGAGGCCGGGGGCGGCTTCGGTGCGCCCCGCGACGTTCGGAGGTCGTGGGACAGGTCCGTCGAGGCGCTGCATCTGGCCCTCACGCACTGGCCCCGGGACGACCGCGAAGGGGCGTAGCCCGGCGGGGAGAGACCGGAGGGAGAGACCGGAGGGAGAGAGCGGGGGATAGACCGGGGGACAGCCCTTCACGAGAGGCCTGTCTTGAGGCCTCGAACAACTTTCGTCCCGGCGGCAACCTTCCGCGCCTCGGGGGCGACCACAGAACATGACACCTGCAACACCCATCCCCTCCGCCCCGTCCCGGCATCGCCGTCGCCACCTCGCGCGCAAGCCCGTCATCGGCTCGCTCGTGGCCGCGTCCGTGCTGGCGGGCGCCTGGTACGCGACCGCCGGGGCGGCACCCACCGCCGCCGGTGATCTCACCGTCACGAACACGACCGTGAGCCTGTCGGCGAAGTTCCCCTACCTCTCGGCCGGCTACAACAACAGCCGGGAGTGGACGAGGACGGCGACGGCCGCGGCTCCGAACGGCACGCTGCGGGTCGCCTGGCCCGCGTCGGACGGTGTCCACGTCACGCCGCTGACGGCGGCCGGAAAGCGTTCCGGTGCCGACACGGTCGTCAAGGGGACGAAGGAGGTCGGTGGTCTGATCGCGCACAACGACGGGTTCGCGCTGCTGACCCGGGTCTCCGACACCAACAAGTGGAAGGAGACGGCCGCCGCGCTCATCCGCTACCAGAACGGCAAGCAGGCCTGGCGGACCAAGCTCACCGGCACCTCGTCCGACGACACGGCCCCCCTGCTCGACGGCCAGCTCGCCTGGAACGGCAAGAAGTACGGCGCCTACTTCGTCGTGCACGGCGCGGGCGGCTTCGCCGACGGCCACTTCGGCGACAAGCTGTCGTACGTGGGCCCGAAGGGCAAGAAGCTCGGCGGCGGCTGGGGCTGGGGCTGCTCCCACAACGAGGGCATAGCCCTGCGCGCCGAGACCAGCGGGAACTTCACCTCCCTCTGCTTCGACGACTGGCGGTCGGGCCTGTTCGTGTCCACGGGTATCGCCGCCCCCGACAACGCCCCGGTCGTCCAGCGCGAGCAGTGCTGGGCCGGCTACTGCGGCGGCACCTTCGCGGGCCGCACCGGCGACCTCGTGAAGTCCTCCACGGGCCGCTACGCCACCGCCTTCGGCTCTCGCGGTGCCGCCTCCGCCAAGAAGAACCCGGACGACTCCAGCGGCCGGGGCTGGACGGTCAAGCCGAAGACCAGCACCCACCAGGTCGCCGTCGCGTTCCTCAAGAACCGCGACACCCCGTCGGGCAAGCCGGTCTACCTCACCTCCGCCAAGGGCACCGAGCACGTCAACGTGCGCGTCGCCCCGTACGGCAAGGACCGGCTCCTCGTCTCGTACGAGACCCTGAAGAACGCCAAGTGCGCGAGCGGTACCTGCACCGGCACCTTCACGGGCACCCACTTCCGCCTCGTCGACTGGAAGGGCAAGCTCCAGGGAGCCGACAAGGTCGTCAAGGCCCGGATCTCCGGTGACATCGCGGTGCTGAAGGACGGGACGCTGACCTGGGCGTACGCGCCCGTCACCCCGTCCTACACGACCGCCCTCAACGGGGCGTCACCGACCACGAAGACGCTGAAGATCGCCCGTCTGACGCCGTGAACACGTACTGGGCCCGCGCACCGTGGGTCCAGTTCACGGCCACCTCGTACGCTCCCCGCACCTCCACGGAGACCAGCTCCGGGAGGGGCAGGGGGCCGGGGTCGGCGGTGAGGCGGGCCAGGGCGACGAAGAGGGTCGCCCCCTCTCCGGTCCGGCCGACGAGTCCGGGTCCGTCCGGGTCCGCCGACAGGCCGTGCCCCGGGAGTAGGTCCGTGCGTACGCCCTCCGCCCCCGCCCATCCCGTGATCCGCACCGCGGTGCCGGGGGCGGCGTCCGTCACCAGATGGGCCCGGACCTCGACCGCACCCTGGGCCACCACGAGGCTCGTGACCCGCACACCGCTGTCACCGACCGAGTGCCGGGAGGCCGCCCAGCCCTCCCCCACGCCCAGCGGCTCGATATCGAGGCGGCTCGCGTCGCCACCGACGATCACACTGTTGTCGTAGGACTCGGCGGGCTCCGCCAGGGGGACGGGCTCCGTCACCGTCGAGTACGCGAGCCGGGTGTAGAACGGGTCGTAGCGGACGTCCTCGCTGCCGTGGTTGTGGAGACGGACCAGGCCGTCCGAACTCGTCGACTGGAGAAGCCAGTTGGGCGGCCCGACCGGTCGCAGTCCGTCCTCCCGCTCCACCGGGCCCGGCTCCTCCGTCGCCGTCCACACAGCGTGGTCCGGCGGCAGGAGCAGACCGAGGAAACCCTTGCTGGCCCAGTACGGGGAGGCGGGGCCCGAATAGCGCTGCAGGACAGCGGGGTCGGGACCGTGCCAGCCGAGGGACAGCAGGCCCCGGTCGTCGACCGCGCCCCGGTCGAGGAAGTACTTGAGCGCGCCCGACGCCAGCCGCCTCGTCTCGCCCGGCGACAGCGGCGTACGGCCGGTGAGGGCGCCCAGCCACAGCGGGACGGTCGTCGCGAAACGGTAGGTGAGGGAGCGGCCCTGGTGCAGCGGGGCACCGTCGCCGCCGAACAGGCGGGCGTAGTCGGCGAGATGGGCCGACAGCCGGTCACCGTAGCGGGCGAGGAGGCGTTCGTCGTTCGCGAGCCAGGCGTGCAGCACCGGGTAGAGGTGCATGGCCCAGCCGTTGTAGTAGTCGAACTTGCGGCCGTCGCCGTCGGTGTACCAGCCGTCGCCGACGTACCACTGCTCGATCCGGTCGAGCCGCTGGTCGATCACCCGGCGGGACAACTCCGGTTCGTGGCCGATCTCTTCGAGGAAGCCGCCGACCGTGACCGGGAACAACTCCCAGTTACAGGGCCAGGGTTCGGCGGTGAGCGCGTCGCCGAGCCAGGCCGCCGTCCGCTGACGGACGCCGTCGTCGAGCCGGTCCCAGAGCACCTCCCGCGTCACGCGCAGCGCGAAGGCGATCGACGCGGCCTCCACGAGGGGCTGGCTGCGGTCCTCGATGCGGGGCCAGACGCCCGACACTCCGGCCGCGAGGCCGTCCGCGTACCGCGCGAGCGCCTTCTCGTCACGGCGGAAGGCGGCGAGCAGCAGCGTCCGGGCGTATCCCTCCAGGCCGTCGGAGAGCCGGCCCGCCCAGCTGGGGCGGTCGCCGGGGAAGTGGTACAGCGCCCCGTCGGCGGTCGCGTACGGCTCCACCGCCGCCAGCAGCGAGTCGGCGGCCGCCTCCCAGTGGGCGCGGGTGTAACCGGTGTACGGGCTGAGATCGCGGTCCTCGGCGGGCTGGGAGGGCATGTGCGGCACGCTTCCTGTGTCGTTGCTCTGTGGTTCGAACCTGTTGCTCTGCGGTTCGAACCTGGGGCGCCCCGGTTCCGGTCGGGACGCCCCAGGGGTCTATCCCACCCTGGTCTTGCCCTCGGGCACCAGACCCTGGGCGACGAGTTCGTCGCGGACGAGGTCGGCGTAGACGGTCGCGCCGTGCGTCGAGGTGTGGGTGTTGTCGCGCTTCTCGTTGTAGAGGTAGAGCGCCTTGGAGCCTTCGGTGCCCAGGGACTCGACCAGCGCCTTCGTCTTCGCGGTGAGGTCGATCAGGGGCACGTCGTGGGTGGCGGCGACCGAGCGGGTGACCGCCGGGTGGTCGACGCCGAGGCCGTTGACCAGCAGGGCCGTGTTGTTGTTGAGGGTGCCGTCGGAGTTGAACCAGCGGCGGACGATCGGGGTGACCAGGACCGGCTTCCCGCGCTTCTCGCGGACGCCCGCGACCAGGGTTTCGAGATTGGCCCGGTAGGTGGCCTCGTCGGTCTGCTTGTCGTTGTGGGCCAGCTGGATCAGGACCAGGTCGCCGCGCCGGATCTGCGGCTGGACGGTGGCCCACAGGCGCGGGTCGGCGAGGTAGGACACCGTGCTCTCGCCGGAGTCGGCGTGGTTGGCGACCGAGACGCCCTTCCTGAGGTACTGCGGGAGCTGCTGGCCCCAGCCGGAGTACGGGTCGCCGGGCTGGTCGCAGACCGTGGAGTCGCCGACGAGGAAGATCTGGCGGGGTTTTTTGGCGGGGGTCACGCGGATGTCGGCGAGGGCGGGCGCCGAACCGCCGATGACGAGGTCCAGGCCGGCGGTGCCGTCGGCGCCGGTCGGCTCGCCCTCGGGGGTGCGGACGTCGACGGTGAAGCTGTGGCGGACGTGCTCGCCGGCGTCCGTCGCCGTCTCGGCCAGGAGGGTGCGGCGCGTCTCGCCGGTGATCCTCGTGCTCGCCGCGTTCTCACCTCCGAGGCGGACCCTCACGTCGTAGGCGCCGGCGGGGACGTCGAAGTGGCAGACGTTCGCGGCGCAGTTCTCCAAGCCCAGCACGGGCCGGCCCTCGTTCGCCTCGGCCGGTACGGCGGTGAGCACGGTGCCCAGGGTCGTCGCCACCGTCAGCGCGGCGATGGTGAAACGTCTCATTGCGGCTCCTCCCGAAGAGTGACAAGGCCTGGCGGCTGGACGGTACATCGTTTGGCAAGCGCTTTCTAGATGTCGGCACGCATTCACATGATTGCCAACTTCCATGCGGCGAAAGCCCTTTCGCGAAAACGATTCAACTGTCACCCTTCCGAATCACCCGCACTCCCCCCACACCACCCGAGGAGGACCCCCATGTCCGAATCCACCGACAGGCCAACGACCGCGACCGGCCTGGGCCGGCGCGGCTTCGTCGTCGGCACCGCCGCCACGGCCGCCGGCGCCGCGCTCGCCGGGCCGCTGGCCGGCACCGCCCGCGCCGCGGCCTTCGGCTACACCGACGACGGCACCAACTACGTGATCGACACCGGCGCGAACCTCGTGTTCAAGGTCCGCAAGAGCAACGGCGACCTGTCCTCGCTCGTCTACCGGGGCACGGAGTACCAGGGCTACGGCGGCATGAACTCGCACATCGAGTCCGGCCTCGGCAGCTCGACCGTCACCATCAGGCAGTCCGGCTCGACGATCCTCGTCTCCGTCACCTACGGCACGCTCAGGCACTACTACGCGGCCCGCAGTGGCGAGAACAACATCTACCTGTGGACCAACAAGGCCGACACCTCGGTCTCGGCGACCCGCTACATCGTGCGCGTGAAGGCGGGCCTCTTCCTCAACGACGAGCCCGACTCGTACACCTACGCGCCCACCACCATCGAGGCCTCGGACGTCTTCGCGAAGTCCAACGGCCAGACCCGATCGAAGCACTACTCCAAGCTCCGGGTGATCGACTACGACTACGTCGGCTGGACCACCGGCAGTGTCGGCCTGTACGTCGTCCGCAGCAACCACGAGAAGGCCTCCGGCGGCCCCTTCTACCGTTCCCTGCTGCGCCACCAGAGCGCGGACGGCGGCGGCCTCTACGAGATCCTGTACTACGGCCAGAACCAGACCGAGGAGCAGCGGTTCGGCCTCCAGGGCCCGTACGTCATCGCCTTCACGGACGGCGGGGCGCCCTCCTCGTCGCTGTTCCCGGGCACGCTGACCACGTCGTGGGCGGACTCGCTCGGCCTGTCCGGGTACGTCTCCGCGAGCGGCCGGGGCCGGGTGGCGGGCGTCGGCATCACCGGCCGGAACACGTCGTACGCGTACACGGTCGGGCTCGCCAACTCGGCGGCGCAGTACTGGGGTTCGGCTCGGGCGTCGGACGGCTGGTTCTCCGTCCCGGGGGTGATTCCGGGGACGTACACGCTCACCGTCTTCAAGGGTGAGCTGGCCGTGTACACGACCTCGGTGACGGTCACGGCGGGCGGCACGACGACGCTGAACTCGATCGCCGTCCCGTCCTCGAACGACCCGTCCAACGCGGGCGTGATCTGGCGGATCAACGACTGGAACGGCACACCGAGCGGCTTCAAGAACGCCGACCTGATGACGTACGCGCATCCGTCGGACGTCCGGGCCGCCGCCTGGACCGGCAACGTGGTCATCGGCAGCGGCACCGAGACCTCGGGCTTCCCCTGCTACCTCTGGAAGGACGTGAACAGTGGTCTCCTCGTGTACTTCAGGCTGACCGCCGCGCAGGCCGCCGCCGCTCACACCCTGCGCATCGGTGTGACGACGGCCTACGCCAACGGCCGGCCGCAGGTCGTCGTCAACGACACCTGGACCTCGGCGATCCCCTCCCCGCCCACCCAGCCGAACACCCGGTCACTGACGAACGGGTCCTACCGGGGCAACAACCACACGTTCACCTACAGCGTCCCGGCGTCCGCCTGGCTGTCGGACACCAGTCAGTACAACGTGCTGAAGATCAACGTGGTGAGCGGTTCGGGGGCGACGTCCTATCTCAGTGCGGGTACGTCGATCGACGCGATCGACCTCCTGAGCTGAGACACCGTCATGTGCCGCGCGTCCACTGCTGATTCGTCCCGCTGTTGCACGTGTACGTGATGATCGCGGCGCCGTCGGCGGTGGACGCGCCGTTCACGTCCAGGCATTCACCGCTCGCGCGGGAGACGACCTTGACGTAGCTGCCCGAGGTGGTCAGCGACCACTGCTGGCTGGTGGCCGAGGAGTTGCAGTTCTCCTGAGTGACGGTGTTGGCGTTCTCCTGGACGCACAGGGAGCTGTGACGGGTCATCAGCTGGTAGTAGCCACTGCCGACGGACTTGAACCAGTACTTCTGGTTGTTGCCGCTGTTGCAGGTGTACTGCTTGATCTGGGCACCCGCCCACAGCGACTGACTGGTGACGTCGGCGCACTTGGCGGAGTGCCGGGCGATCAGCGTGTTGTACGTGGCGCTGGTGCCGCTGATCGTGCCGGTGGCCGTGTCGACGGTGACCTCCGGGGACCAGGACATGGACATCGTGGTGGAGGTCGGGAAGGTCAGCGGCAGCCAGACGTAGCGGGAGTCGTTGACCGTGCCGCTGAAGGAGTTGCCCCACCGGTCGCCCATGTAGAGGTACGAGGTGGTCGAGGTGCCCTGCACGGGCAGGACGTACGCGGTCTGCGAGCCGAACGTCGTGGAGTCGCCGACGTTGGCCATGGCCGTCCAGGGGCCCGCGATGCTGGTGGCGGTGGCGTACTGCTGCTGGTTGGGGTTCCAGCCGGTGGCGGCCGAGGTCAGCATGAAGTAGACGCCGCCCCGCTTGAACAGGGCCGGCGCCTCACGGTGGCCGCCGTGCCACGGGTCGGCGACGAGAGCGGCGATGCCGGTGTAGTCGGCGGTGAGCCGGTAGATCTGGAGGTCGTAGTTCTCGCGGGCCGCCGAGATCATGTAGCCGGTGCCGTCGGTGTCCACGAAGACGGTGATGTCACGGGACATATGGGTGCCGAGCGGACGGAAGCTGCCCTGCCAGGTGTAGTTGCCGTCGACGGTGTCGGAGACGGCGACGGCCGCGCGGGCCTCGCTGTAGTCGGTGCCGTTCTCCTTGTGCATCCACATCACGAACTTGCCGGTGGAGGCGTTGTACATGACCTTCGGCCGCTCGATGTTGGCGGTCGCCAGTTCCGGGGCGGTGGCCTGGGTCAGGACGTTGTTGCGGAACTCCCAGTTCTTCAGGTCCGTGGAACGGTAGGCCGACACGTACTTGAAGGTGTTGTCGGCGTTCCGGTTCTCGCCGAACCAGTAGTAGTACGAGCCGACCTTGATGACCCCGCCGCCGTGGGCGTGCAGGGCATTGCCGGAGCTGTCGGTGAACTGGGTTCCGCTGGTGACGGTCTGCGCCGCCGCCTGGGCGGGGCCGGCGGTGACGAGGGCGCCGGCCAGCGCCAGACAGAGCGCGAGGAATATCGCGTACGCACGTCTCATGTCAGTTTTCCTTACCGGGTGTTCGGGGTGGTTGTGTCGGCTACGGGGACTCCGAAGTCGGGGGTTCCGTCGGGCTTCCAGCCGAGGCGCTGGATGCGGGTGTGCCGGTTGGGGTCGTTGAGCGGGTCACCGACGATGTCCTTGTACTGGCGGGCGTGGTAGACGAGGACGTCGGTGCGGCCGTCCTCGGCGACGGTGAAGCTGTTGTGGCCCGGCCCGTACTGTTTGGTGGTGTCGTTGCTGGTGAAGACCGGTGTCGGGGACTTCGACCAGTTGGCGGGGTCCATGAGATCGGCGTCCGCGTCGATGGTCAGCAGGCCCATGCAGTAGTTGAAGTCGGTCGCGCTCGCCGAGTACGTCATGAAGAGCCGGCCGTCGCGCTTGATGACCGACGGCCCCTCGTTGACCTTGAAGCCGATGACCTCCCAGTCCAGCTCCGGTGTGGTGAGCCGGACCTGAGGGCCGGTCAGGGTCAGCGGGTCGGCCATCCTCGACAGCCAGACCGCGGTGTTGTTGTTCATCCCGGGCTCGTGCTGCGCCCAGGCGAGGTAGCGCGAACCCCGGTGGGTGAAGGTGGTGGCGTCCAGGGAGAAGGTCTCCCAGGCCGTCTTCAGCTGCCCGCGCTCGACCCAGGTGCCCTTGAACGGGTCGCGGTGGGAGTTCTCCAGGACCCAGATGCGGATCGCCCAGATGTCCTCGGCGGGCGCGGAGGCGAAGTAGATGTACCACTTGCCGTCGATGCGGTGGATCTCCGGCGCCCAGATGTGGGCGCCCATCACCCCCGTCTCGTGCTTGCGCCAGATCACGGACTCGGCGGCCGTCGACAGCCCGCGCAGGGTGCGGGACCGGCGCAGGATGATCCGGTCGTACTCGGGCGCGGTCGCCGTGAAGTAGTAGAAGCCGTCGGTGTGCCGGTTGATGTGCGGGTCGGCGCGGTTGCGGACCAGTGGATTGACGTACGCCGGCCGGGAGCCGGCTGCCGGGGACGGGGCTGCCTGGGCAGCGGTGGCGGGCAGGGCGGTGAGGGCGCCGGCGGCCAGGGCTCCCTTCAGGAGCAGTCGGCGGTTCGGGGGTTCGGGGACGGTGTGGTCGCGGCCCATGCGGCTTCCTCTCGGAGGGGGGAACAAAAGGAAACAGAAATGTTCGACATATCGCACAAGATCTTTCATTCCGAACGGCGAAAAGGTAAGGGCGTGTTACGCGGAGGTCAACGGGTCGGGCGAGACCTGCACAAGCTCACAGGTACCGACGGCGCGAAAGTGCGGAACCGCGGAGTCCAAACCCGTCGGCGCACACGAAATTTCTGTTATCGGTGCGCCCCTGGGCCGTCTCCGACGATGTGCGCACCCATATCCACAAGACCGCGGCGGCCGCCGGCGCCCTGGCGGTCACCGCCCTGATGCTCGGCGCCCCGACCGCGTCCGCCGCCGGCCCTCGCGACGCGACCTCCGACGTACTGGCCGGGCGGAACGTCACCCTCACCGGCGACACGGTGGTGACCGTGCCGTCCGGGACGACCACGTACGACGGCGTGTTCAGCGGCACCGGCACGCTCACCGTGCGCGGCACCGGGACGCTGGTCCTCACCAAGGACAGCGACTTCACCCTGCCGAAGTCCCGGCAGCGGCAGAGCGTGCGAACGCTCGGCGGGAACCACCCGTACGTCACCACCACCAACGCGGACCCGCCCACGGTGACCGTCGCGAAGGGCGCGACCCTCCAGTACGGCGACAGCGGTTCGACCGGGGTGATCGGCCACTACCCGTACGGCACCCCGGCGTTCCGGCTCAACCAGAACAACATCCGGGTCGACGGCACCCTGCGGCTCGCCCTGAAGAACGTCCCGTACAACCTGGGGACCATCAGCGGCTCGGGCCTGGTCAGCCAGCCGAGGTTCCTGTGGGCCACCTGGGACCTGTCGGGCACCCATCCCTTCACCGGTGTGATCGACAACGGTACGCAGGTGAACGCCGGACGCCCGGAGTTCGCGACCTCCCTGCCGAACGCGCGCAAGGTCCTCAACCAGGGCACCTGGACCGTGGACACCCCACTGGGCCAGACCGTCACGCAGGGCATGGACTTCTACCAGCGCGAGTACGGCAGCGACATCAACGTCCAGTCCCGGCCCGGCAGCAAGGTGATCCTCACCGGCCAGTACAGCTGGTCGGACCGGGGCGGGGACACGAACCCCTCGCTCAGCGACCCCGCCCTGAACTGGACACCGGCACGGAAGAACGTCAACAAGCGCGGCACCAACATCAAGGGCGCGAACGTCCAGTGGGGCGACGGCACCACGAACAAGATCTTCATGCCGGGCACGGCGGAGACCGTCTACATCAACCTCCTCGCCGCCCGCTCCCGTTCACTGCTCACGTTCGACTACAACGGGCCCGTCACCCTGGGCGCCCCCATCGGCGGCGGCCGCTTCCACGACACGCTGGCCGCGCCCGGCGCCGGGGACATCCTCGTCAGGGGGACGAAGGGCAACGACGTCACCTTCGCCGCCGTCCAGTACTACAACGGCTCCACGACGATCGAGAAGGGCGCCGTGCTGCGGCTGGGCAGCGGCAGATCCGGCGGCGACGGCGGCCTGTACACCAAGGGCGACCTCTACAAGGTGGTCAACAACGGTTCGCTGATCATCCGGAACACCTCGAAGCCGGTGACCCTGCCGCGAGTCGGCGGCAGTGGCTCGCTCACCCAGTCGGGCGCGGCCACCACGACCCTGACGGGCGGCGCGGTGACATACACGGGAGCGACGACCGTCACCGAGGGCACCCTGGCGCTCCGCTCCGGAGCGACTCTCAGCCGTAGCAGGGCCATTCGGCTCGCCACCGCCGGGGCGAAGCTCGACGTGGGCACGGCGGGGCTGAAGGTGACCAGGTCACTGTCCGGCAGAGGCACGGTGAAGGGGTCGGTGACCAACGCGGGTGTGGTCGTGGCCGGCCTCACGGTGACGGGCGGCTACACCCAGACCTCGAAGGGCGAACTGGTGCTGCGCAAGAAGCCGTTGAAGGTGAACGGGACGGTGAGGCTCGCCGGTGAGCTGGACTTCGCGGCCCTGGCCGCCGCCGGCGGGCCCGGCGAGAAGATCACCGTGCTCGACCACCGCGGCAAGGGCGGGAACACCGGCACGTTCACCGGGCTCCGCGAGGGCGCCAAGGTGAAGCTCGCCGACAACACGTACCGGATCACCTACAGGGGCGGCGACGGCAACGACATCGTCCTGACCACGGCGAAGGCGAGCCCGTCACCGTCCGTCAAGGCCGCCGCGGGCGCCGGGTCCGGCACCGGCGGCGCCCAGGACACCCGCACCCAGAACGCGAGCGCCTCCGCCGACAGCGGCATCGGCTGGTGGCCGTACGCCCTCGCCGTCGGCGGACTCTCCGGGCTCCTGATACCGGTGACCAGGCGCCGCAGGAACAGCCGGCGTGGAGGCGGCAGGCACGCGGCCACGGGCTGAACCGGACACGGGGTGAGACCCGCGCTCCCAGGATGAGACGGGCGGGGCCGGCGACCGCCGCGCGGGGGTCTGCGGGACGACGGGATGACAGGTCGGCGGGTTCCGGCATACCGGAACCCGCCGCTGCGTGCTGTTCGTCTCGGGACCGACCCTAGGCGACGGCGTCCGCCCTGCCCTCGACGGCGGTCTCGCCGCTCGCCCCGTCGGCCCCCTCCTGCCGCCCCCGCAGCCACACGTACACCGGGATGCCCGCGAAGAGGAACAGGGTGCCCTGGTAGACGGCCGCGTAGCCCGCGCCGGCGATCAGCCAGAAGGAGAAGGCGAAGGAGAGGCCGGCGACGAGCAGGTCGCGGACCAGGCCGGCCGGGCGGACCCGCTCTCGCGTGCCCCTGGCCAGCCAGTACAGCTGGGCGGCGGCGGACAGCAGGTACGGGACGCAGCCGGTGAACGTGGTGACGAGCACCAGGACGCGGAAGGCGGTGTCCGGGTCGTCCGCGTAGTTGACGACGATGAGGAGCGTGCCGAGCACGGCGGTGGCGAGGACGCCGAAGCCGGGGACGCCGCCCTTGCCGACGCGGGCGAAGGCCGCCGGGAAGAGGCCGTCGCGGGCGGCGGCGTACGGCATCTGGGCGCTGAGCAGGACCCAGCCGTTGAGGCAGCCGACGATCGAGGCGACGGCGACCAGCGCGATCACCGTGCCGCCCCAGCTGCCGCCGGCGATCGAGTTGACGGCGTCGGCGAAGGGCGCCCCGGACTCGACGAGTTCCTTGTGCGGGACCAGACCGAAGACGGCGACCGTGCCGAGGATGTAGACGAGCGCGGAGGCGAGGGTGCCGAGAATGCTGGCGCGGCCCACGTTGCGCTCGGGGTCCTTGACCTCGCCGGCGCTGACGGCGGCCGACTCGACGCCGAGGAAGCTGTAGAGGAGGAGGGCCGCAGCGGCGGCGACCGCGCCGGGGGTGCTCTCGCCCGAGGCGTTGAAGGGTCCGTAGTTGTCGGTGTCGATGAAGAACAGACCGATGGTGCCGACCAGCAGCAGCGGCACGAACTTCAGCACGGTGGAGACGATCTGCACGGCGCCCACGTAGCGGGTGCCCGCGAAGTTCGCGGCGGCCGGCAGCCACAGGGCGGCCAGGGCCACCAGCGCCGGGACGACCTTGCTGTCGCCCACGGGTATCAGCACGTCGACGTAGCCGACGACACCGACGGCGAGTGCCGCGATGCTGACCCAGCACATCGTCCAGTACGACCAGGCCGACAGGAAGCCCGCGAAGGGGCCGAACGCGTCGCGCGGGTAGACGTAGAGGCCGCCGGTGACCGGGCTGCGCCTGGCCAGTTTGCCGAAGAGCAGCGCCAGCAGGACGGCGGCCACGGAGAGGACGACGAAGGCGAGCAGGCTGACCGTGCCGTACGGGGCGACGGCGGCGGGGAGGGTGAAGATGCCGCCGCCGATGATGTTGCCCATGACGAGGGCGGTGGCCGCGGTGAGGCCGAATCTGCGGCCCGGGGCCGCCGCGCTCGTGCCGGTCCCGGGCACCGGGGTGGTCCCGGGCGCCGGGGTGGTCCCGGGTTCCGGGGCCGTGGACGAGGCCGGGGCGGGGGTCGGTTCGGGCTCGCTGGCCTCGGGGGTGCTGGTGGTGGTCATGGCGGTTCCCGGGGATGGGGCGGGCGGGTACGGAGAGGGCGCGATGGTACCGCCGCGGTCCACATGGTGGTCGATCCGTTCATGGACCGGACACAGACGGGTGGGCCCGTCTCCACGGCTCGACTACCGTCGTTCGCATGACCAGCAACGCACCCGGCAGCTTCCCCCACATCCCCGGTCCTCCCGTCGGTCCCTTCGCCGCGGCCCTCGCCGCCGATGTCCTCGTCCTCGACGGCGGCATGTCCAACCAACTGGCGTCGGCAGGACACGACCTGAGCGACGAACTGTGGTCGGCGCGACTGCTCGCGGAGCGGCCGGAAGCCATCACCGAGGCCCATCTCGCCTACTTCGAGGCGGGCGCGGACGTGGCGATCACCTCCAGCTACCAGGCCACCTTCGAGGGCTTCACCAAGCGCGGGATCCGGCGCGAACGAGCGGCCGAACTCATACACCTGAGTGTCGATCTGGTCCTGGACGCGGCGATGGAGGCCACCGCGAAGGGCATCACGCGTCCCCTGTGGGCGGCGGCCTCGGTCGGCCCGTACGGGGCCATGCTCGCGGACGGCTCCGAGTACCGGGGCCGGTACGGGCTGAGCGTGGCCGAACTGGAAGGGTTCCACCGGCCCCGCCTCGAGGTGCTGGCCGCCGCCCACCCCGACGTCCTGGCTATGGAGACGATCCCGGACACCGACGAGGCCGAGGCGCTGCTGCGGGCGATCCGCGGACTGGACGTGCCCGCCTGGCTGTCGTACACCGTCGCCGGCGACCGCACCCGCGCCGGGCAGCCGCTGGAGGAAGCCTTCGCGCTCGCCGCCGACGCCGAGGAGGTCGTCGCCGTGGGCGTGAACTGCTGCTCGCCCGACGACGTGGACGGCGCGATCGAGACGGCCGTCCGGGTCACCGGCAAACCTGTCGTCGTCTACCCGAACAGCGGTGAGACCTGGGACGCGTCCGCGCGGGCCTGGACCGGGCGGACGACGTTCACCACCGCGCAGGTCGAGGGGTGGCGGGCGGCCGGGGCCCGGCTGATCGGCGGGTGCTGCCGGGTGGGCCCCGAGGCGATCTCGGCGATCACGAGGACACTGCGCTGAGGACGCGGGGCTGAAGGCGCTGGGGGGAACACTGTGGGAACGCTCTGCGGTCCGCTCTGGGAGAAGACGCGGGGAGAAGACTCCGAACTGACGGACACGGCGTACCCGCCGCTCCCCCGCTGTTAGCCTCCCTTCCGGGGAAACCGGTTACCAAAGTGCGCCGACAGGCGGGGTGGGGCGGGGTATGACGAGGAAGAACGTTGATGGCGGGGGCCGCAGCACGATCCGGGACGTCGCCGCGCGCGCCGGTGTCTCGGCGGCGACGGTGTCGCGGGTGCTCGGCGGGGTCTACCCGGTGAGCGCGGCCACCCGTACGCAGGTGCTGCGGGCCGTCCGCGAACTGGACTACGTCGCCGACGCCCGCGCCAAGGCGATCGCCGGCGTCGGCACCCCCACCCTCGGGTTCGTCCTCGACGACATCACCGGCCCCTCGTTCGCGCTGATGGCGCACGGCGTGGAGCGCGAGGCGACCCGGCTCGGGCATCTCTGCCTGGTGTGCAGCACCGACGGTGACGCGGCGCACGAGCTGGAATTCATCGAGACGATGCGGGCGCAGCGGGCCGCCGCGGTCATCCTGGTCGGCGGCGGCGTGGACACCCCCGAGTACCGCTCGCGCACCGCCCGGGTCGCCGACGGGCTGGCGGCCGCCGGATCACGGCTCGTACTGTGCGGTCGCCCGCCGCTGGACCCCGGCGCCCCGGTCACAGTCATCGAGTACGACAACGAGGGCGGCGCCTACGCCCTGTGCTCGCACGTCCTCTCCCAGGGCCACCGGCGGATCCTCTTCCTCGGTGGCATGCCGGAACACTCGACCGCGCAGGGGCGTGAGCGGGGGTATCTGACGGCACATCGCGCGCGGGGTGTCGAGACGGACCCGGCGCTGCGGCTGGCCGGGGACTTCACGCGGGACTCCGGGTACCGGTCGATGCGGCGGGCGTTGCAGGTGGGGCTCGACTTCACCGCGGTGATGGCGGCGACCGACATGGTGGCGGCGGGGGCGCTCACCGCGCTGCGCGAAGCCGGGATGTCGGTGCCGGGGGATGTGTCCCTCGTGGGCTACGACGACATTCCGTTCGCGCGGGATCTGTATCCGCCGCTGACGACCGTGCGGGTGCCGTACGAGGAACTGGGGCGGCTCGCTGTGCGGACGGCGTTGGAGCGGGGGCGGGGGCGCGATGTGCCGCCCGACGAGCATTTGTTGTTGGGGACGCATGTCGTGGTGCGTGAATCGGTGGGGGTGGTGGGGGGCGGCTTCGCGTCTGCCGGGTGAGGTGAGGCGCCGGGTGAGGCGGGGCATGCGATCTCGGTGTCCGTACCGGGCTCCCGGGACTGCCCGGCATGCGAACGGGCGGCGTACTCCGACGTCGTGTCGGTGTACGCCGCCTCGGGTGGGACGGGTTGCGGGAGGTGGCCCGCGTTGTCATGGCGGTTACTTCGGGTCGCTGTTGAACCTGGAGGCCGACCAGAAGTAGCCGAGTACCGCGAGGCCCAGGCACCAGGCGAGGGCGAGCCAGCCGTTGTGGCCGATCTCAGTGCCGAGCAGCAGGCCGCGCAGGGTCTCGATGGCCGGCGTGAAGGGCTGGTACTCGGCGATCGGCTGGAACCAGCCCGGCATCGTGTCGGCCGGGATGAAGGCGCTGGAGATCAGCGGCAGGAGGATCAGCGGCTGTGCGCTGTTGGCGGCCGCCTCGGCGTTCGGGCTGGACAGGCCCATGCCGACCGCGATCCAGGTGAGCGCCAGGGAGAACAGCGCGAGCAGCCCGAACGCCGCCAGCCACTCCAGGACCGTGGCATCGGTGGAGCGGAAGCCGATGGCCACGCCGACGGCGCCGACGAGGACCACGCTGGCGACGCACTGCAGCACGCTGCCGACGACGTGCCCGATGAGGACGGAGCCGCGGTGGATCGCCATGGTGCGGAAGCGGGCGATGATGCCCTCGTTCATGTCGGTGGAGACGGACACCGCGGTCCCGACGACGGTGCCGCCGATGGTCATCATCAGGATGCCCGGGACGATGTAGGCGATGTAGTCGGAGCGGTCGCTGCCCCCGATGCCCGCGCTCATCACGTCGCCGAAGATGTAGACGAAGAGCAGCAGCAACATGATCGGGGTCAGGAGCAGGTTCAGGGTGAGGGAGGGGTAGCGGCGCGCGTGCAGGAGGTTGCGGCGCAGCATCGTGGACGAGTCGCGCACGGCGAGGGAGAAGGTGCTCATCGGACGGTCTCCTTGGACTGGTTGGACTGGTTGGGCTGGTTGGGCTGGTTGGGCTGGTGGGGGATGGTGGCGGGGCTGGTGAGGGCGAAGAACACGTCGTCGAGGTCGGGGGTGTGCACGGTGAGTTCGTCGGCCTCGATGCCGGCGGAGTCCAACTGGTCGAGTACGGTGCGCAGTTCGCGCTGGGTGCCGCCGCTGGGGATCTGCAGGGCGAGGGCTTCGTCGTCGCGGGTCACCTCGGACAGTGCGGAGGCGGCGGACCGGTAGGCGGCCGGGTCGGTGAAGCGGAGCCGGACGTGGCCGCCGGGGATGAGGCGCTTGAGTTCCGCGGCGCTGCCTTCGGCGGCGATCCTGCCGTCGTTGAGGACGGCGATACGGTCGGCGAGTTCGTCGGCCTCTTCCAGGTACTGGGTGGTGAGGAAGACGGTGACGCCGCCGGTGACGAGTTCGCGGATGATCTGCCACATGTTGTGGCGGGAGCGGGGGTCGAGGCCGGTGGTGGGTTCGTCGAGGAAGATGATCCGCGGGTCGCCGACGAGGGTCATGGCGATGTCGAGGCGGCGTTTCATGCCGCCGGAGTAGGTGGAGGCGGGTTTCTTCGCGGCGTCCACCAGGTCGAAGCGGTCCAGGAGTTCGGCGGTGACGCGCCGTCCGTCGCGCTTGGACAGGTGGTGCAGGTCCGCCATGAGGAGCATGTTCTCCTCGCCGGTGATCAGGCCGTCGACGGCGGAGAACTGCCCGGTGACACCGATCGCGGCACGGGCCGCCTGCGGGTCGGCGGCGAGGTCGTGGCCACCGACGCGGATCTCGCCGGAGCCGGCGTCGGGGGAGATGAGGGTGGAGAGGATCTTGACGGCGGTGGTCTTGCCGGCGCCGTTCGGCCCGAGCAGGGAGAAGACCGTTCCTTCGGGGACGCTCAGGTCGATGCCGTCGAGGACGACCTTGTCGCCGTAGGACTTGCGCAGCCCGTTCGCCGCGATGGCCGGGTCGGTCATGATGGTTGCTCCTTCAGAGGCTGGGCGCGGTTCGGGGTCAGAGGCTGCGGGCGGTGATGTCGCCGTAGCCGGTGGTCGCGCGGATCTCGAGCTGGGCGGCGGCGCCCTCGCCGTTCCTGAGCGAGTTGTGGATCCGGCCGTAGGAGGTGCCGGCGTCCAGGGAGGCCGAGACCCCGGCAGCGGCGCCGATGGAGATCTCGCCGTGCCCGGTGCGCAGGGTGACGGTGCCGCTCGCGGCCTCGGTGATGCGCAGGTCGCCCTTGCCGCTGGTGATTTCGGCGGAACCGTCCAGACGTCCGACCAGGGCGTCGCCGGCCAGGAGGGTCAGACGGGCGCTCGCGGCCTCGTCGAGCTTGACCTTCCCGTGCGCGCCGTCGATGGCGACATCGCCCAGCCGGCCGACGCCGCGGAACTCGGCGGCTGCCGCCGTCGCCTCGACCCGGGAGCCGGCGGGCAGCTGGACCGTCACCTCCAGGGTTCCGGAGGGGCCGAAGAGCTCGTTCTTCGCCTTCGGTGCCTCGATCCGCAGAACCCCGTCGCGGTAGTCGACCGTGGTCTGCTCGGCGGCCCTGACGTCGCGGCCCTTGGTGGCGTCGGCGGGCCGGACCTCGACGGTGGTGTCGGTCCGGTCGGCGGCGATGAACTGCACACGCCCGGCCGGGATGTTCAGAACGGCGGAGATCGGGGCGGGGGTGTCGAACTTCTGCATCGTGCTCTCCTTCGCGTCTTTGTTTCTGACGATGGAAAAGCTACGTTGCATTCAAAGATCTCGCAACGAACTCGTTGCGAACGAAGTGAGTTCTTGCAGGTAGAAGGCTAGAAATTGTTGCAACGAGCTTGAAGCTAACGCAACAATCCCCACGACGCGCGTTGCAATGAAATGGAAGTGAACGCTATGGTGGGGGCACCACGGAGCAGAGTACGAAGGAGACAGCGATGCCGGGAGGCAGGCTCACTCAGCAGGAACGCCAGCAGATCGCGCTGGGGCTGGCCGACGGCCTCGCCTACGCGGAGATCGCCAGACGCCTCGAACGTCCGACCTCGACGATCACACGTGAGGTCATGCGCAACGGCGGCCCCAGCGCCTACCGCGCCGAGATGGCCCACCGCGCCACCGAACGCCGCGCCCACCGCCGCCGCCGCCAGACCACACCCCGTGAGGCGCAGGCGCCCGAGCAGGCTCACGGACGCGACGCCGAAGCCGTACGCGAGTACGAGGAGACGTTCACGACCGTCATGATGGCCTCGGGCATGCCCACGATGATGGCCCGGGTGATGGCCTGCCTCACCCTCACCGACAGCGGCAGCCTCACCGCGTCAGAACTGGCCCAGCACCTCCAGGTCAGCCCGGCGTCCATCTCCAAGGCGATCACGTTCCTCGACGGCCAGGGCATGGTCCGCCGGGAACAGGGTGAACGCCGCCGCGAGCGCTACGTCGTCGACGACGACGTCTGGTACCAGTCGATGATGGCCAGCGCCCGCGCCATCGCCCAGATCGTGGAGACCGCCCGCCAGGGCGTCGGCGTGCTCGGCACCGGCACTCCCGCCGCCGCACGCCTGGAGAACGTCGCCCGCTTCCTCGACTTCGTCGGCGAGAACACCACCCGCGCCGCGGAACAGGCCCGCGAGGTCCTCCACACCAAACCCCGAACGCCCGCGGAGGGCGCTGCCGAGCCCGGCTCGGACCACGGATAGACAGCTTCACGGACGGGCAGCGGCCCTCACGGACTTCGGCGGAAGCGGCGCAGGGCCGGGAGGGCCGGGAGCGGGCCTCCGCCGGAGGTGACGAAGGTGCCCGCGCCCTGGACTCTTCGGGGGCGTCTGGCGTCCGCGTCCCAGAGGGCGAGTTCGGGGTCGTAGGGGCCGAGGGCCACCCGGATGCCGCCCGGGGCGTCCGGGCCGCCCGCCGTGTCGAAGACGCGGACCGGGTGGGTGGGGTCCCAGGCGGGCCAGCCGGGGGTGCCGTCCGTCGCGAAGCGGACCCAGGCGGAGTGCAGCGCGTCGGCGAGGTCGCGTGGGGCGCTCCCGCCGGCGAGCCTGGCGGCGGCGGGGGTGTCACAGGTGTCGAAGACGAAGCCGAGTTCGAGGGCGTGGCAGGAGCCGAGGGCGGGGATGCCGGAGGACCATGCGAACTCGTAGAGGTAGGACCGGGCCTGGCCGAGGCGGGCGTCCGCCACGCGGTGCAGGGGGACGCGGAGAAGGTGGTCGGTGACGAGCCTGCCGACCAGGTCGGCGGTGCCCTTGTCGGGGTGCAGGTCGCGGTAGCCGTGGGGCAGCTCGGGACCGCAGCGGCAGCGGGCGCGGGCACCGGCCAGGGCGACCGTGCCGAGGCGGTCGACGCGTTCCTGGAGGCCGCCGGGGACGAACCAGAGACGGTGTTCGTCACGGGTCCAGCCCATGAGGAGGTCGACCCCGGGGGCCGCTCCGTGCTCGGTCAGGGCCTCCAGCGGGTCGGTGGGCAGCAGCTCGCCGTCGACGACGATCCCGAAGGCGGGACCGCCCAGCACCGGGCTGCTGAGGCGGCCGACCTCGGCCTGCGCCTCGACGAGAGTGGACCGGTCCACCGCGGCGAAGGCCACGGCGGTCGCCGGCACCTTCAGCCGCGTCGCCATCCGACGGACCATGCGGCGCACCTTGTCCCGGTCCAAGGCCTCCGGCGGCCCGCTCTGCAGGACGGCGCGCCGGAACAGGCCCCGCGCGCGGGGGACGGCCAGCAGCGCGCCGACGCTGATGGCGCCCGCCGACTGGCCGGACAGGGTCACCCGGTCCGGGTCGCCGCCGAACCCGGCGATCGACTCCCGCACCCACTCCAGCGCGGCCAGCTGGTCGCGCAGTCCCAGGTTGGCCGGGGCGTCCGGGAAGAGGCCGTAACCCTCCACGCCCAGGCGGTAGTTGAGGGACACCAGCACCACACCGTCGCGGGCGAAGGCGGCGCCGTCGTAGACCGGGACCGCCGACGAGCCCCGGGTGAGGGCGCCGCCGTGGATCCAGACCATGACGGGCAGGCGGGCGCCGCGGCCCGGCTCCGGTGTCCACACGTTCAGGTTGAGGCAGTCGTCGCCCGGCACGACGGGGTCCGACAGATAGCGGGCGAACGCCTCCGAGTACGGCGGTTTCGGAGGCGTCGGCCCGAAGTCGACGGCGTCACGCACCCCCGCCCAGGACTCGGGCGGGGAGGGTGGGCGGAACCGGCGGGCGCCGAAGGGCGGGGCCGCGTACGGGATGCCCCGGAAGACCGCTATCCCGTCCTCGTAGCCGTCCCCGTGCTCGTACGTGCCGCGTACGGTCCCGTGCGGTGTCCTGACCACGGGGCCCTGCCGGTCTGCCGTCATCGCGCCCCAGCTCCTCACGCCCGCCCGCTCGTGAACCGTCGTTCACCTCAGAGCACCACATCCCTTCGCGGTATTCCGGTCGTGCCGGACCTTTGACGGCCGTTCGGGGGACGGCGCGGCCGTTCGGCGTCAGCGGCTTGCTGTTCTGCGTGCCCGGGGGCGGTGGGCGGTGGGCTCTATTTGGCGTACATCAGGGTGCCGAAGCCCAGCTGGTCGTAGCCGCCGCTGGCCGAGCCGTAGTCACCGCCGCCGCCCTCGGGGCGGACCTGTTCGGCCATGGCGGTGATGTACGGGACGGACAGGCCCCGGCGCCGTGCGTAGTGGTAGTGGACGAGGTCCCACACCGGGCGGAGCTGGCCCCGGCTCGTCGAGGAGACGGCGGTGTGGGTCTGCTGGGCGCAGTTCTGGCCGCTGCCCCAGGTGTAGGTGGTGAAGGGGACGTCCTGGCCGAGGTTGTACTTGGCGACGTACTGGGCGCCCTTCATGAACCGGTTGCCGTCGTGGCCGTAGAGGTCGTCGCCCTGCGACCAGGCCGTCTCGCAGAAGGCGCCCATCTGGCCGATGCCCATGACGCTGTGGCCCTGGTCGCGGCCTGCCTCCTGCCACTGGCCGAGGGCATGGCCTGCGGAGTCGGTGTGGAGGTACGGGACGGCGTGGGCGAGGGAGCCGTTGCCCGCGCCGGTCTTGAAGTAGGTGACGGCCTGGTCGTACTTGGCGGCGTCGTCGCAGAGGATCCCGATCGCGAGGATCGAGTTCATGGTGCACAGGTCCCAGTTGGCCCAGTAGTTGGTGACGCAGGCGTCGTTGTGGGTGTTCAGGAACTGGTTGTTGAGCGGGTAGAAGACGTTGAGCATCATCGTCCTGAAGCGGTCCAGGTCGAACCCGCTGTAGCCGCGCATGAGCTCGGCGGCGTTGGCGAACTGGTGGCCGTAGATCCCGGCGGCCAGGAACCGGTCGGCGTTGCCGGTGACGCCGGTGAGCGTCGACGACCAGGCGTTGAGGATACGGACCGCCGCGTCGCCGTTGGCGGTGGTGCCGGCGATCTTCCAGCGCAGCGCGTTCTGGTAGGCGGCGTGGATGTCGTTGTAGAGGATGCCGTAGTTCTGGCCCGTTCCACCGCGGATGATCGTGGCCTGTGGGTTGGGCGTCCAGGTGCTCGCGGAGTGCGAGTTGGCCGTCAGACGGTTCCAGCCGGACAGCCACGGGTCGTCTCCGGCCGCCACCCGCACCTTGGCGCGGTTGAGTTCGCCGTAGGCGTGCAGCATGCCGGGGTGGGTGAAGGTGGCCGGGGCCGCCTCCGCGATCGTGGGGGTGAAGGCGGCACCCAGCGCGAGGGCGGCGGTGAGACCGCCGACGGTCCCGAGCAGACCGCGGCGGCTCAACTCGCCCTCGTGGGCGAGGTGTTCGGGGTTCGTGTGGGGGGAAGTGCGGCTCATTGTGCCTCTCCAATCCATGGCGGATCGGGCGGCCATGGCGAGGCGCCGGGTGCGTGCCCGTGCCCGCCGGGACCGCTCATGTGGGGGTGATGCTCACCTCGCTGAATCGCGCGGTGGCGTGGGTCAGCGGGCTGCGGGAGCAGACCACCAGGCCCACGTGGTAGGGGGCGTCACCGAAGCCGGGGATCTCTCCCTCGGCGAGGGGGGTGAAGGTGACGCCCCCGTCCGTGGAGACCGCTGCGGCGAAGACGGTCCCGTTTCGCTTCAGCCGCAGCAGACAGGGGGTGGTGACCGTGGCGTTGCCGGTGAAGGCC
Organism: Streptomyces sp. NBC_01314; assembly: GCF_041435215.1. Classification (NCBI taxonomy): domain Bacteria; kingdom Bacillati; phylum Actinomycetota; class Actinomycetes; order Kitasatosporales; family Streptomycetaceae; genus Streptomyces; species Streptomyces sp. NBC_01314. Next base: position 2,760,947 of record NZ_CP108394.1, read on the forward strand.
GACCGTCCGGCCACGGTCGGGCGGAGCATGAGCTGGGCGCTCGTCCCGCCGCTGACGATCGCCCCGGCCGCCTGGTCGAACGGCGACAGCGACTTGGCCATCAGCAGCCCGACCCGGTCCGCGGTGGCCCCGGTGCGGGAGTTCAGTCGGACGGTGACCTCGCAGTCGCCGGTGATCGGCCGGCGTACGAACTGACCTGTCATCGCCTGGTTGTTGACGGTCAGGTCGATGCCCGCGCCGCGTACGACGAAGGTCCCGCCCTCCTCGTACGCGGTGCTGCCGGGGGTGCTGACGGCGACCACGCCCAGGGTGCCGAACCGCCGGTCGTCGAGGACCGGGTCGCCGAGGTCGCCGTGGGTCCAGGGGGCGGGCGGGGGTGTGCCGACGGTCAGGGTGAGCGTGCCGGTTCCGTCACCCGCCGCGTTGCCCGCGGTGGTGGTGACGGTGAACTCGCCGGTCCGGGTGGGGGTTCCGGAGATCAAGCCCGTACGTCCGTCGACGCGGAGACCATCGGGGAGTCCGCTCGCGGTGAACCGTACGGGTTCGTGCGAGGCACGGATCAGGTGCTGGACTACGTCACCCTTGTTGGCGAACACCGTGACGGCGGAGGCGAGGTGGGGCACGGACGGGGTCGGCATCGTCGCTACGGCGGGCTTCGAGCGGGGGCCGTGTCCGCCGGTGTTCGACTTGGTGACGACGTAGTGGTACGTCCTGCCGGGGGTGCCGGTGGCGTCGGCGTGACGGAGACGGGTGCCGAAGCCGACGGCGGCGACGCCGGTGGCGATCGCCCGGTAGGGGCCGTCGGCACGGGTGCCGCGCAGCACCGTGTAGCGGGCGGAGAGGTCTGGATCGGTCCAGGCCAGCTCGACCGCGTCGGCACCGGCGGTCGCCCCGAGGTCGGTGACCCGCCAGGCAGGACGGGCCACCGACCAGACCTCTCCCCCGGCGGCCGACACGACGCCGACGTTGTCGAACGCCCCGGTGCCGGTCTCGGCGTACTCCTCGTCGACGCCCAGACAGGACGTGAGGACCAGTCCCGCGTGCGCGGTGCGCCCCAACTCGACCTCGGTGGAGCCGACTTCGGTCCAGTGGGTGCCGTCCGGGGAGATCGCCCCGGTGCAGCGACGGCCCCGGCGGGTCACCCGCACCCAGTACGGGGCCCGCAGCCGGTAGCAGTCGCCCGCGCCCTCGACGTACGGGGCCTCCAGGGGTGTCGCCGACTCCGGCAGCGCGCCCAGGCCGGAGATCGGGAAGGCGGCGGACGTGGTGATGGCCTGCTGCTGGGAGGGCGGCACGGGTGTGCTGCCGGTCGCCGAGATGCCGGTCCCGCCCGACTTCCGTACGCTCCACACCCCGCTCCAGGTGTGCAGCGGCAGCCCCTGGATCAGCATCGAGGCGTGTGCGGCGTCCGCGTCGAGCGAGTCACGGAGTGTGACGCCGATCTTGGAGTACTGGGAGCTGAGCGGCCACACGATCCGTGCCGTGACCGTGCCGTCGCCGCGCAGCGGCAGATGGACCGCGTGGTACGTGTCCGCCGTACCGCTCGCCCGGAGCACGAACCTCTCGCCGTCGAACGTGGCGGAGCCGGGGATCCGCACAGTCCCCAGATCCTGGCCTGCCCAGGGCTCGGGAAGACCGGCACAGGCGGCGACCGTGCTCGAAGTGCCGCTGTCTCCTTGGGAGTTGGTGGCGGTGACGGTGTAGTGATACGTCCGGCCCCCGCGCACGTGCGTGTCGGTGTACGTCGGCTCGTCGAGCCCGGTGGCGACCTTCTCGTACGGGCCCTCGGGTCGGGTGGAGCGCCGGACCGCGTACCCGGTGGCCCACGCCGACGGCAGCCACGCCACGGTCACCGCCTCGCGGTCGCCCACCGCCGTCACTCCGGCCGGAGGCTTCGGCGCGGGAGTCGACGCGGGGGCCGTCGCCCCGGCGTAGGCGAAGGTCCCGAAGCCGGGCAGGTCGTCGTTGCCGCCCTCGACGACGCGGGCGCCCGCCGTGCCCCGGAAGACGGCCGCCTCGGTGGCGGGGGCGTCGAGGCCGCGTACTCCGGCGTAGTGGGCGTAGTACATCTCGTAGACCGGCGGCAGGCTGCCCCGGCCGACGGCCGAGACGGTCTTCTTGACGTACTTCCCGGTGCGATCCAGGTCGGGCGTGAAGGGGACCTCGCCGCCGAGGTTGTAGCGGGCCGCGTACTCGGCGTTCGCCAGCAGGCGGTGGCCGTCGAAGCCCCACAGGTCGACGCCCTGGTTCCAGGCCACCTGCGCCGCGTCGCCCATCAGGCCGACGGCCAGCTGCTCGTGCCCCTGGTCCCGGCCGGACTCCTGGCCCTGGCCGGCAGCCGTGACGATCCGGCCCGGGACGCTGCCGTTGCCCGCGCCCGCCGCCGCGAAGCACAGCGCGTCCTCGAAGAGGACGGGCTCCTCGCAGAACACGCCGATGGCCAGCACGGTCTGAATGGCCGTCAGGTCCCAGTTGCCGTTGGCGTACAGCATGTAGCCGGAGACCGCCGGATACCAGACGTCGAGGAACGACCGCTCGCAGCGGGCGATGTCGGAGTCCGTCCATCCGTCGTAGCCGGTGTGCCGGAGCAGTTCGGCGGCGTTGACGAACTTGAAGGCCTGCAGGCCCGCGCCGAGCGGTCCGTCGGCACCAGTGATCATCGTGAGGGAGGACGACCAGGCGTTGAGGATGTCCCGTGCCTTGTCCGCGTGGGCCCGCACGCCCGTCACGCACCACATGAGGGCGTTCTGGTAGGCGGCGGCCGAGTCGGCGACCGCCTGCCCCATGAAGTTGCTCGGGCCGCGCCCCCAGGACGTGACCTGGCCGGTGTTCTGCACGGTGTACGTCGACTTGGAACGGGCGTGGGCGGCGAACGCGAGATAGCCGTCGTGGATCGGCGACTTCTCGGCGACCACGGCCGCTTTCAACCGGTCCAAGTCGGCGGCGGTGTGCAGTAGGCCCGGGTGGCTGAAGGTGAGGGTCGCTTCGGTGGAGCGGGCCCACGCGGCCGTCGTGGAGGCGGACAGGAGTCCGGCTCCGGCCACGGCCGTGAACCCGGCCGCGCCGAGGAACGACCGTCTGCTGAGGGGAAGCACAGTTGTCTCCTGGTCCTACGGGTGCCGCACGGTGAACTTGACGGACCGGGTGGCCGTACCGGCGCTGTTGGTGGCCGAGACGGTGACTTCGCAGGAGCCGGGACGGGTCGGGACGCCGGAGATCAGGCCCGTCCTCGTGTCGATGCTCAGGCCCCTGGGCAGGCCCTCGGCGGCGAACGACGTGGGGAGTCCGGTCGCCGTCACGAGGTGGTTGAGGATCCGCTTCCTCGTGGCCGTGACCTCGCCCGCGCTGGTGATCTCCGGGGCCGTGGTGGCGGCGGCCGTGTCGGCGTCCAGGAAGCGGAGGTTCTGGACGTGCTCGTTGGCGAACATCGGGACCATGTCGGTCGTCAGATACCAGCCGGGCTTCTTCATCCTGTCGTGGACGACCGTGCCGTTGACCGTCAGGTTCTGGAAGGTCAGGTTCTTGATGGACCGGTCCGCGTCGTAGCCGGTCAGGACGGCCAGGGAGGCGTGCGTGCCGTCGTACGTCAGGTCGCGGACGTACACGTCCTCGATGCCTCGGCCCGGGGTGGCGTTGTACCGGTTGGCCATCACGCGCATGTTGAGCAGCTGGCCCCAGGTGAAGTCCTCCACCCGGACGTCCTGGATGCGGACGTTCCGGATGAGGTTGCTGTCGCCGGGGTTGAGGGCGAAGCAGCCCTGGTAGAGAACCTGCGGTTCGCGGTGCTGGAGGACGTCGATGTCGCTGAAGACGATGTTCTCGATGACCTCGGGCTGCTCGGGGTTGCCGTGGGTGCCCATGTTCACCGGGTGGGCGACGTCGGCCCACAGGGTGGAGTTGCGGACGGTGACGTTGCGGCAGTCGCCGTAGTAGTCCCAGCGGTGGGCGTAGATGGCGATGCAGTCGTCGCTGTTGCGCATGAAGACGCCCTCGATCAGCACGTCCTCGCTGCTGAACACGTCGATGCCGTCGCCCCACTGGCCGTAGCTGTAGGAGTGCAGGTTGCGGACGGTGACCTGCTGCGACTGGCCGATGGTGCAGGAGTAGCCGGTCTTGGGGTTGAGGGCGAGGATGCCGTCGATCTCGATGTTCCTGGAGAACGCCACCAGGGTCGCGGCGTCCGAGTCGTAGATGATGCCCCGGCCGAGCAGCCTGGCGTTCTCCACGTGGCTGAACTCCACCCGCGCCTTGAGCACCGCGCCGCCGGCCAGGTACACCGTCTTCCCGCTGGGCACCTTCACCACGTTGTCGGTGACGGTGTGCATGCCGGGTCCGAAGTAGATGACGTCAGGATCGTCCTCCTCGGGCCGCCACTTCTCGATCGGGTTGGCGTGCAGCTGGAGGTTGTCGTACAGGTCGAACGCGCCGCCGTCGGCGTCGCCGATCTCGATGGAGAGGTTGCGCGGCTCGGTGAGGCGGAAGGTGACGGTGTCGCCGTCGGCCTCGTGCGCGATGTCGTACGACAGCGGGCGGATCCGCGCCGAGGGGACGGCACCCTTCGAGGAGGTGACCTGGACCTCCACGGTGCCTCGGAAGTCGAGGCTCGCGACCGAGGAGCTGCGGACGATGCCGGAGCCGGTCTTCTCGTTGATGGTCTTGGTCCGGGCCCGCAGCACGGGCACCGACTGCCATGCTCCGCCGGGCGTACGGGCCTTGACGGAGAAGCTCTGGTTCAGCGGGAGCCCGGCCGGGACGGGGTACACCACGAGCCGGTCGGCCTTCGGTCCGTCGGCCGCGCTCGCGGTACCGGTGGCCGTTCCCAGCAGGGAGTACGCGGCGGCCGTGGCGCCGGCGGCCTGGAGAAGGATGCGCCGGGACAGACCGGAGCCCTGGGTCTCGGACATGAGCAACTTCCTTATTTGAAAGGGGACATGAGGGCGCGTCACATGCGGGGGGACTTGGAGCGCGCGGGACTCGCGCGGGACTCGCTCGACCCCGGAGGTGGACGTCCCGGCGACGGCGAGCGTGGAACGGCCGACTCAGGGCGCCACCCGCCATGGCGCGCAGGGACACCTCACCTTCAGCAGCAACAACCGGTTTCTATCGGCCGACGGGCAGAGCTTGTGCCTGCCCGTACACCGCGTCAAGGGTGTGGGCCAGTTTTCGAAAACTCTGCGTCACCCTCGGGACATGCCGAATGCCCCCTCGGAGCCCACCGCGACCGGGGGCCCGGTAGGAACGGAGCAGGAAGCCGGTCTTGCTGTCAGAGGTTTTGACAGCCCGTGATCCGGGTCGTCAGGTTCGTTCAGGGGTGTGGGGGCGTGAGTGATGACCCGAGAATCGGTTTCCTGAAGGCGGACATGGCGCGGTTCTGCGCCGGTCCGGACGAGCCGGCTCCCGCGATCCGGAAGATCACCGGCTTCGCCGGGAAGGCGGACGCGGCCGACGGGGCGGAGCTGCGGGAGGGTCGGCCCGTGCGCCTGTCCAGGATCCGGTCAGGCATGCTGCTCTGCCCGGCTTCTGTGTACCCGATGTGATGGTTCGGCCGCCGGGGCCGCCTGCTCCGGGACGGGGTCGTACGCATCGGTATGCCGTCGCGATCGTCGGCGGCCACCTCTGGTCGGGCACAGGCCGCGCGCCTGCCCGGCAGGGACGGGCGATCCGCGTCGCCGTCACGGTCGGCACGGCATCGGCCCGGACACGGGACGGTTCGCGTTCGGGGTCGACCGATCCCCCGGACACCCTCACGAGGAGTGGCCTTCATGACCACCAGATCGCAGCGGGTCTGCCGGAACGGAGCCGAATCCTGGCGGTCGGCGCGGTGGCGGCGTTCCTCACCGCGTAGCCTCCGGGACCCGGGCCGCCGTGGTGATCGCCTGCGATGAGGTGGCCGTGGACCTGCCCCGCGTGTTCGGGCAGGAACGCACCAACAACCGGAGCATGTGGTGTTGCCGGTGCCGCCGGTCAATCCGATTCCGGAGCCATCGCAGCCACGTTTTTAGCTTGTATATGCGAAGAACGGGCCGCAGGGTTTTCCCTCCGGCCCGTTCGGGTTTTCCGTACCGCTGTCAGATGCTCCGGCGGGGCACCGCGGAGCGGCGGCTCGGCCACTGCCTCGCTGTGCCGCTGTTCCCCCGTGAGTCTGCCCTCGTCTTGCCGTACGGCCGGTGGCTGTGGTTGATCGGGCGGTGGCGGCTGCTCGGGCCTCGGCCGAAGAGATATTCACACACTGCCCGACGGCTCGAAGAGCTTCAGGCGACACGAGCCGGATCACAAGCCACTAATACTGCAGCACTGCGGCTGCAGGACTAAATGACATCCTGCTGTTCCAGCCATTTCGTAATCGCCTGGTTCGTTTCTTCCGGCTTCTCTTGCTGGATCCAATGACCGCAATCCAGATTGACCACTTCCACATGGGGCACGAACTCTGCCAGCTTTTCAGACCTCTGGATCACATCCCGGTCGCCGTAGATCATGAGTGTGGGCTGCTGGATGATCGGGTCCACGTCCGCCAGCAAGCGCCAGTTACGGTCAAGGTTCCTGTACCAATTCACACTGCCCGTGAACCCTGTCGATTCGAAGGCGGAGACGAAAACGGCCAGTTCGCTGTCGCTCATGACGGGATCACCGAGTGGCGTTTCCGCTCTGGCGAGATCGATCATCGCCATACCCGGCCGAGGCTCCCTGGGGGGCTCGTTCTTCCGGTACATGTTGCGAAGGAACTGGAAGGTGTTCTCTTCGAACACGGCGTCCGCGACGCCTGGCTGCCGATTGAAGTGGACGAAATAGAAGTCGCCGCCGAGCACATCTTCCATGAACTCGATCCAGGGCTTTTCTCCGCGCTCCTGGTAAGGCAGGCTCAGGTTGATCACTTTGTTTACACGGTTCGGATGCAGCAGGGTCAGTCCCCAGACGACCATTGCACCCCAGTCATGACCGACAAAGGTGGCATCCTCGTATCCGTAGTGATCGAGAAGTGCGACGAGATCACCCGACAGGTGTTCAATGTCGTAGTCCGTCACTTCGGCCGGACGGGATGAATTGCCATAACCCCGCTGGTTCGGAACGATGACATGGTAGCCCGCTGCGGCGAGGGCGGGCATCTGATGGCGCCAGGAAAAGGCGTGCTCCGGCCAGCCATGACAGAGCACGATGGGCTTTCCGGCATTCTGCCGGCCTGCTTCAAAGACTTCAAGCTCCACACCGTTGACCGAAATAAGGGTGGGCTTGGGAAAATCGGCTGGATCGAACATTGCATTCATTGCATTTCCTCTCTTTCTTTTCGAGGTGATCAGGCTCGGGCGACGAAGGTTCCCGAAGACGGCGTCGGCGCACCCCCGACGGGCCGGGGGCCGATACGGCCGTGGGCAGTGGGACCCGCCGGTGAGGCCATGTCGCCATCCTGCCGACCGAAACCGGTCATCCCATGACCGGTTTTTGTGGAAGTGTCGTCGGCATGCGAACCGACCGGCTGGTGGCCGTCCTCCTCCTGCTGCAACGGCGCGAGCAGGTGACAGCAGCAGAGGTCGCCCGAGAGCTGGAGGTCTCCGAGCGCACCGCCCGCCGCGACCTCGACGCCCTGGCCATGGCCGGGGTGCCCGTGTACTCCATGCAGGGCCGAAGCGGTGGCTGGCGCCTCGTGGGCGGCGCCCGCACCGACCTGTCCGGGCTGACCGCGAGTGAGGCCCGCGCTCTGTTCCTGGTCGCCGGCCCGGCCTCGGCCGCGACACCGGCCGTGAAAGCAGCACTGCGCAAGCTCGTCCATGCCCTGCCGGAACCCTTCCGGGTCCAGGCCGAGGCAGCAGCGTCGTCGCTGGTCACGGACGCGCAACGATGGGGGTCGAGCCCGATCGAGCACCGACCGCCCCGCTTCCTCGACGAACTCCAGGACGCGGTGATCCGCGGCGTCCAGGTACGGCTCGGCTACGTCGACCGCAAAGGCACCGAAACCGAGCGAACCGTCCACCCCCTGGGCATCGTCGCCAAAGGCCCGTCGTGGTACCTCGTCTCCAACACCGAGGCCGGCCGACGGACCTTCCGGATCGACCGCGTGTCGTCCGCCGACCCGACCGACGATCCCGTGCGCCGACCCGAGGACTTCGACCTTGCCGAGAGCTGGCGCGAGATCGCCGACGAGGTCGACCGCAAGCGAACGCCCCTCGAAATCCAGGCGGTATGCGCGCCCCACGGGATAGGCCTGCTCCGGATGGCGCTCGGCGGTCGGCTCGAGGTGGGAGGTTCCACGACCGACGGCCGCATCGAGGTCGTGATCCGCGGCCACAACGAGTACATGCTCGCCGGCGAGCTTGCCGGGCTGGTCGAATGGCTCGAGGTGACTGGCCCTCCGGGTGTGCGAGACCACCTGGTCTCGATCGGCAACGCGCTCGTCGAGCGATACGGCTGAGACCGTCCCGTAGTGTCGAGGTTCGGATCTTGGAGGCGTCCTCGCTTCGAAGCTCCGTTGGGCGCAGGCGACCTGGGAAGGTCACCTCCGCAACGGAGCTGCGTTGCGTCTGGTCGCGCGCCCTCCCGGCATCGTCACGTCACGCACTTTGCGGTGCGGATGGTCGACCGCGGGCTGCGTCTTTACGAGCAGAGGGCCGCAGCTCACGTGTGGCGAGACGCCGTTTGCGGCTGGTGACGATCCTGCTGCCCGGTCGGTGAACGACCCAGGTCAGCGGCGATGACGAAGGGCCGCATCCGGCCGATACACCGGTGCAGGGCGGAGTAATCGATTACGCCCGCACGTACGCGCACCCCTACCGCCACCGCATCGGCAGACCCTCCTCCGCCAGCCGAACTCACCCACACCCCTTCGCCGCACAATCCACGACCACGCAAAACGGCTCTTTTAGGGCGACACTCGACGGCATTCCGCACACGCCACCCGATCCCGACGATTGACCGTCGATCGAACCCGGACCTACGGTAGAAGACGTTTTCTAGAATTGTCTCCGCAGCAACCCCTGCGTCCGACCCCAGCTCTCCAGGAGATTCATGCCCAGCGCCCAGCCGACGCGAGCCGTGTTCGCCATGGATCCGGTGCATCTGCCCCTGCTCTTCCCGCCGCCGCTCATGGCACGGCTGCGGGAGGTGGCCGAGATCGACCCCGAGTTCGTCGTACGGGACTTCGCCGATCCCGCGTACGCCTCCACGCTGGCCGGGGCCGAGGTGCTGATCACCGGCTGGGGCTGCCCCCATCTCGACGCGGACGCGCTGAAGGCGACACCCCGGCTGCGTACCGTCCTGCATGCCGCGGGCTCGGTCCGCTCACTGGTCGGCGAGGCCCTGTGGCAGAGCGGGGTCACCGTCTCCAGCGCGGTGGCCGGCAACGCGCTGCCGGTGGCCGAATACACCCTCGCGATGATCCTGCTGGCCGGGAAGAACACCTTCGACCAGCGCGAACGCTTCCGGCGGACACACACCTACCCCTCCCCCGCCGAGACCGCCGCCATCGGCAACGTGGGCCGCCGGGTCGGGGTCATCGGGGCCTCGCGAGTCGGCCGCCGGCTCCTCGAACTGCTGAAGCCGTTCGACTTCGCCGTCTCGCTCTACGACCCGTTCGTCGACACGACGGGGGCCGCCGCGCTGGGCGCCGAACCGATGACCCTGGAGGACCTGCTGCGCACCAGCGACATCGTCAGCCTCCATGCCCCCGACATCCCCGAGACCTACCGCATGCTCGACCGCGGCAGACTCGCGCTCATCCGGGACGGAGGCGTCCTCATCAACACCTCCCGGGGCGCCCTGGTCGACCCGGACGCGCTCACCGACGAGCTGCTCTCCGGTCGGCTCAACGCCGTCCTGGACGTCACCGAACCCGAGCCGCTGCCCGTCGGCTCCCCGCTCTACAACCTCCCCAACGTCTTCCTCACCCCGCACATCGCGGGTTCCCTCGGCAATGAGCTGGAGCGCCTCGGCCGTACCGTCGTCGAGGAGTTGGAGCGCCTCACCTGTGGCCTGCCACCCGCCCACGAGGTACGACACACGGACATGGCCCGGGTCGCCTGAACCGCGCCGCCGCCACACACACGCACGGCGCACGCCCCTCCGCACAACGCGCATCACCGCGCATCACCGCGCATCACCGCGCAGCGCCGTACCGGCCCCCCGACGAACCAGGCCTGCATGAAAACGTTTTCGCGCCTCACCTCCGTGAGCACCCCGCCCGCGACGACCCTCCCGCCGTTCGACGCATCTCTGACCTGGGCACTCCTCGTCACTTCACGGCCACCGAGCGACGACTTCCGGCAATCCCACCGACAATCCGGCGTAACAATTTGCCGTTGCGCTCTTGCGTGGGTCAATCGGGCGACCTACGTTTCGTAGCAACCGTTTACTATACGTTCGCAGGGGTCCCGAGACACGAGCTGACGGTCCGCCTCGCTCGCCGTCGCCCCACCGAGCCGCCCCTCGCGCTCCCCCACTTCCGCGATCGTCTACGTCGAAGGATGACCGTACGATGAACTCCCTCAGCCCTCGGAGAAGGTTCGCCCGCGTCGCCGTCGCGAGTGTGGCGCTGACAGGTCTGCTCGCCGCCTGCGGCGGCTCGGACTCCGGCGACGACGGTTCCTCCGGAGCCACCGGTCCGGTCACCCTCCCCTTCTGGGGCTGGGCCAACGGCCAGGAAGCCCTCGTCAAGGCCTTCAACTCCTCCCACAAGGACGTCCAGCTCAAGTACACCAAGGTCACCGACCAGTTGACCATGCAGAAGCAGCTCAGCAACGCGGTGAAGGCGGGCAACGCCCCCTGTCTGCTGCAGAACACCGCCGAGTACGTGACGACCTGGGTGTCGCAGGGCGCGCTCGCCGACATCACCGAGTACGTCGGGCCGAGCAAGGACAAGTTCAACGCCGGCGCGTGGGCCGGGGTCCAGGTGCAGGACAAGGTCTACGGCGTCCCCACCAGCGCGGCGCCCGCCTTCACGATCTACCGCACCGACGTCTTCAAGAAGTACGGCCTCGACGCGCCCGCGACCTGGGACGACTTCATCGCCGCCGGCAAGGTTCTGAAGAAGCACGACATCCACATCACCAACTACGCCGGTGAGGACCCGAGCACCCTGGAGGTGCTCGCGATGCAGGCTGGGGCCCACTGGTACGCGATCGACGGCGACTCCTGGAAGGTGGACTTCGAGGACGAGGGCAGCCTCAAGGCCGCCGACGTGATCCAGCAGATCATCGACAACAACCTCAACTCCAAGCTCTCCTTCGCCGACTACGCGGCCGTGCAGCGCAACTACGACAAGGGCGGCACGGTCACCCGCCAGATCTCCACCTGGCAGATGTCCGGCATGGTGCAGAACTTCACCGACTCCTTCGGCAAGTGGGCGCTCACCCCGTGGCCGACGTACAAGGGCGAGGCGGCCAAGACGCCGGCCGGCACCAATCAGAGCGGTGGCATGAATCTGGTCACCGAGCAGTGCGAGTACAAGAAGCAGGCGGCCGAGGCGGCCCTGTGGCTGTCCACGGACACCGGCGCGGTCAAGTCCATGGCGAGCCCGGAGACCGGCAGCGGCGTCATGCCGGCGCTCGCCGACAGCGACTCCTATGTGGCCGAGGCGATCTCGGAGAAGCTGCTCGGTGACCACTACGAGCCCGGCAAGAAGGTCGTCACGGACAGCCTGGGCACCGTCACCGCCGACTGGGTCTACGGTCCGAACTGGACCGCCATGTTCACCGAGTTGCAGAGCGAGTGGGGCAAGGTCGTCAGCAAGGAACAGAAGGTCACCGATCTGCTCGCGCACATGCAGGAGTGGACGGTCAAGGACCTGAAGTCGCGCGGTATCAACGTCAAGGGCTGAGGCATCCTTCGATGATTCGCTCCCAGCGCTGGAAGGGTGCCGCGTTCACGGTGCCCTTCCAGCTCGGATTCGTCTTCCTCTATCTGGTGCCCATCGGGTACGCGGTCCACGAGTCGCTGTTCCAGGAGAAGCAGTCCGGGCTCGGACTCGGCGGCGCGACCCGGGAGTTCTCGGGGTTCGAGAACTACCAGCTCGGGCTGACCGACTCGGCGTTCATGGGCTCCATCCTGCGGGTGGTGCTGTTCGCCTGCGTCCAGATCCCGTTCATGCTGCTGGTCAGCCTGGTCCTGGCACTGCTTTTGGACGCGCTCACCTCGAAGACCGCGAACCGCTTCCGCATCCTGCTGCTGGTCCCGTACATGATCCCGGGCGTGGTCGCGGCGATCGTGTGGATCAACCTGTACAGCCCCGAAGTCGGCCCGCTCACCCCGATCGGCGACCTCTTCGGGTTCGACTGGAACTTCTTCGCGCCCTCCATGGTCTGGCCGTCCATCGGCAACCTCCTCACCTGGCACGGCATCGGCTACAACATGGTGATCATCTACTCGGCGCTGCAGGGCGTGCCCCGCGAACTGTTCGAGGCCGCCCGCCTCGACGGTGCCTCCGAGACCCGGATCGCGCTGAGCATCAAGATCCCGTTCGTGCGCGCGGCGCTGGTCCTGACCGGACTGCTCTCGATCATCCAGATGCTGCAGATCTTCAACGAGCCGGCGCTGTTCCGGAACATCACCCCGGAGACCGTCGACGACAGCTTCACCCCGATCATGATCATCTACAACCAGGCGTTCAACGCGGGCAACTACCACTACGCCGCCGCCCTGTCGGTGCTCCTCGCCCTGATCCTCGGCGTCGCCTCCCTCCTCTTCTACCGGCTGACCTCGAAGGAGGTCGACTGATGGCCACGACCACCACCGACTCCCCCAAGAACCCTGGCAACGCAGGGAATACCAGGAAAACCGGGAAAACCCGGAAGCCTGAGAAGTCCGGGAGGTCCGGCGTGCCTCCCGTCCGGCGGATGGCCGACCCCGACCCCGCCTCGCGCGGACGCGGTGGCCAGCGGTTCATCCTGCTCGGCCTGATCCTGGCGAGCGTCTACAGCCTGTTCCCCGTGTGGTGGCTGATCGTCGCCGCCACCAAGGACCGGGTGGGGCTGTACCAGAGCAACGGCCTGTGGTTCTCCGGCATGCACCTCTGGGACAACCTGCATCAGCTGTTCACCTACGAGGACGGCATCTTCCTGCGCTGGACCGCCAACTCGTTCCTGTACGCCGGTGTCGGCTCCCTCGGGGGCACACTCATCGCGCTGGCAACCGGTTACGGCCTGGCCCGCTTCGACTTCCCCGGCCGGGGTGTGGTGTTCGCGTGCGTGGTGGGCTCGTTCCTGATCCCGATCGCCCTGCTCACGCTCCCGCTGTACCTGATGTTCTCGGAGATCGGCCTGGTCGACACCCCCTGGGCGATGCTGATCCCCTGCCTCATCAACCCCTTCAGCGTGTATCTGGCGAAGGTCTACACCGAGGCGACGATCCCCTTCGAACTGCTGGAGGCGGCCCGTATCGACGGCGCCGGTGAGCTGCGGATCTTCTTCAGCATCGTGCTGCGGATGATGACCACGGGCGGCGCGACCGTCTTCCTGCTCGCCTTCGTCAACACCTGGAACGCCTTCTTCCTGCCGCTCACCGTCCTGCGCGGCGAGGAGAACTGGACGCTGAACCTCGGCCTCTACAACTGGACCGGCAAACGCCTCGAATCCGGCATCGACCTGACCAGCCTCGTCCTGACCGGCGCCCTGCTCTCCATCGTCCCACTCGCGATCATGATGACCGCGATGCGCCGCTACTGGCGGTCGGGCGTCACTCTGGGGGCGCTCAAGTGACCCGTCCGGTGCCTGCTCGACTGTCCGTCCCTCTGGAAGCACCGGGAGTTCACTCGTGACCGTGGCCCACAACCCGGTCATCCGCGGCTTCGCCCCCGACCCCTCGCTGATCAGGGTCGGCGAGTGGTACTACATGGCGACCAGTTCGTTCGAGTGGTTCCCGACGATTCCCTTGCACCGGTCCAGGGATCTGGCGAACTGGGAGTACGCCGGTCATGTGCGCGGCGCGGCCCCGGAGGGCTCACTGAACGGGGTGCCCGACTCGGGCGGCATCTGGGCTCCGTCGCTGAGCTGGGACGGCGAACGCTTCTGGGTCGTCTACACGATCGTGCGGTCGGTCGGCACACGCTACTTCGACCTGGACACGTATGTCAGTACGGCCCCGGCGGTGGACGGCGCTTGGACCGCTCCACACCGCGTGGCGAGCCACGGCTTCGACCCCGCCCTGTTCCACCACGAGGGGCGGCTCTGGCTACTCAACATGCAGAGCGACCACCGTCCGGGCGGCAGGCGCTTCGCCGGAATCGTCCTGACCGAGTTGGACCGCTCCACCCTGCGCCCGCTCGGCGACACCCACCTGCTGCTCCAGCACGACCAGCTGATCGAGGGCCCCAAGCTCCTGGTCCACGACAGCTGGCACTACCTGGTCCTCGCCGAGGGCGGCACCGGTGTCGAACACGGAGTGCGGGTGGCGCGCAGCCGCACACTGACCGGCCCGTACGAACTCGACGACCTGCCCCTGCTGACCACGCGGGACGACCCGAAGGTCCCGTTGCAGAAGGCCGGGCACGCCGAACTGGTCCAGACACCGACCGGCGAGTGGTTCCTCAGCCACCTCACGGCCCGCCCCCTGCACACCGAACACGGCATCCGCTGCCCCTTGGGCCGGGAGACCGCCGTCCAGGCGGTGATCTGGGATGCGGAGGGCTGGCCCCGGTTGCGGCAGGGGGGTTGGCATCCGGCGGTGAAGGTGGAGGTGCCGACCGTGCCGACGGCGGTCACGGCCGGACATGCGGCGCCGGTGGCCGTCGGCGCCTCCATGCTCCCGCCGGCTGCCGCCGCCGGGCCTACCGCACCGGTGGCAGCCGACGCGATCGCAGCGCCGACGGCGGGCGCCTGGCCGACTGGGCCGACTGCCACCGGCTCGTCAGCCGTGACGGAGTCGGCCACCGTGTCCGTTACGCCTGCTGCGCTCGCTACGTCCCCCTCACCCCTCTCCTCCCCCTCGCCCATCTCGTCCTCCGCAAACGAGGGCACAATGGCCTGGCCGTGGAGCAGTCTGCGTGCCGAGCCGGACGCTTCCTGGGCCGATCCGGCCGTCCGCCCCGGCTGGATCCGGCTGCGTGGTCGGCAGGGTCCCGAATCGCTGTGGGAGCAGAGTCTGCTGGCGCAGCGGATCACCGAGCACCGGGCGGAGGTCGAGGTCACCGTCGAGGCCCGGCCGCGTACCTTCGGCGAGGCCGCCGGGCTGACCCTCCGGTACAACACCTCCTCCTACCTCTCCCTCGACCTGACCTGGGCCGAACCCGAGGGCGAGCCACAGCGCGGCCAGCAGTGGCGGGGCCGGGGCCGTACCGTCCTCAGCCTCCTCGAACGCGACGAGGACGGGGCCCGGCAGGTGGCCGTCGTCGAGGTCGAACCGGAGCATCCGGTCACCCTGGGAGCGAACGTCGACGGAGCGGAGGCCCGCTTCTGGTACCTCCACGACGGCATACGCACCCCCGTTGGACCGCCCCTGGACTTCACCCACCTCTCCGACGACTACGGCTCCAAGCTCCGCTTCACCGGCACCCTGGCCGGCATCCACGCCCAGGACCTCGTCGCCGCGGAATTCACAGCGGACTTCAGGGGGTTTCGGCTGGTGTGCGAGGAGGAGTGAGGGGGCGAGGAGAATTCCGAACTGGCGCGGGCCCAGCACGGTGCACGGGGCTGTCCAGGAGGGCTCCGACGCCGTGATCGCACCAGTGACTGCGTGATCATTCCACTGCTGCAGGTTCCCCCTGCTCGAACGCAATGCGGCAGCGTTCAACCTGCTCGGCCACATGCTCCATGAACCAGCGCATGATCTCGTAGGGGATGACATGCTCGTCGTAGCTATGGATGTGGACGGTTGGCTCCAGGTCCGGATCCTCGTCGGGGATCACCGCCACCAGGAAGGCGGCTCCAGGCAGGTGCGTCTCCGCGTGGGGAATCTCAGCCCACGCGGCCGGCGCCGGTACGGCCTCGCTCAGCTCCACACACCACGCGTCGTCCGGCAAGGCGTAGTGAAACTGGATGGCGTAGTGAATGCCTGCATGATCGCGCAACTCTGGCATGTCCGCAGGCTTCCACAGCCGCCGCGTCGGAGTCTCGCGAGTTTCCCGCTCAGCCGACTGTCCCGTTACCGCGGGGGTGTGAGGGCCGGCACCTGTCTGCTGGACGTCAGAGGAAGAGGAGGTCGACGTCGGCGCAGAGCCGTAGGACGACCGCTAGTTGTCGGGCGTCATGGAGGTGGTGCTGGAGGAGTGGGCAGCCAGTCCTCTCCTGCCATTGTTCGGTGATCGCCTGCAGCCGGGTCAGGATCGTGGCGCACTCGGTGGACGAGAGTTCGCCGCCGCCGTCATCCGGGCGATAGAGGAGTGGTTCGGGTGCGGTGGAGACATTGCGCCAGGGGCGCTCCCCGCCGAAGCCCCACATCTCGGAGAGAGCGAACGAACCCCTCGGCCTGGGCCAGCCGTCGCCGGAATGCTGCGAAGCCACTGTAGGACCAGGCGGCGTCCGGACTGCTCGTTTCTCCGTCTGCCGGGAACAGAATCAGCCCCACGTCACCCTCCCCTTGTTCGTCGAGTGCGCAAAGGATCGGCCGGAACCCGAGACGTCCGCAACTGAGATGATCCCGCAGTGGCTGGTGTGATCACCGAGTGCCCACTCGTGACCGCAGCATCGCCGAGCAGTCGAAGACCTACCGGTACTCCACCAACCACCAGGTCGTCATTGATGCCGACACCCGGCTCGTCGTTCTGGTCGGCCGACCGCCGGCCGGGAACCGCAATGGCTGCAAGGCATGGACGGATTCCGGCGCGAGAGACGCCGTAGGTACGGATACGACGATCGCGGACGGCGGCTATCCGGGGACCGGCCTAGTGATGCCACACCGGCGCCGCAAAGGCGAGGAACTCCCCGCTTGGAAAGAGGCGCCCGTAAAATCCCACAAGCAGGTACGGGCTCGCGTGGAGCACGCCTTCGCCCGCATGCACAATCTCGCCCTCGCCGCATGACCAGACACCCAACAGGCCAGCTCGGACTGCCTACCAGCGGCGTTCTGCAACACGCTTTAGGGCGACGTAGTCGTAAGGTCTACCTGAATGCCTCGGGTCCACAACTCCTCGGCGTGCTCGGCGAACCGGTCGAACAATCCGCCACTGTCATGCTTTCGGAGATGCAGGAGTGGCGAATCATGACCGACCAGCCGGGCAAGGTGTGGAGTGACCAGCGCTTCGCTGTCGAAGCGGAAAACGGACAGGGATACGTGGTTCACGGCATCGTCCGGCGCAGAGAAGCGCGTCTCCAGCCCTTCATGTGCACCTAGCTTGCCGAGGTGTTCAAGAGTGATGCGGATGCGCGTAGACACCGATAGGGCTACATCTTCCAGCGCTTCCCGATTGCGGGTTACTTCGCCGTCGGGGTCACCGAGGAGGAAACGCACTCGGCAGCCGCTATGGAGTTTCTTGCGCACGGTCTCGACGAACGCAGGCTGATCAAGCCACAGAAAATAGTTCGTGTATCCCGCGAAGAACAGTTCGTCCGTGGCGTTGGCGACCGACTCGCCCCACACCGTGGAAGGGCAGGCAGACCGGTACGGGTAGGAACGGATCATTTCCCGGTCGCCGCCGGTTTTGATTCGATCCTTTACCGCTTTCGGCCAGATCATTTCTTCGTCAACTCCCAGCGCCGTGCAGGCGTCTTCCCGGTTTCTGGCGTGCGGGATGAGTGCAGCGTCTGCCACCCATCGTTCAACAGTCTTGCCGGAAACGCCCACACGGGCTGCGAGTTGCCGTGATGAGAAACCGGCTGTCTCCATAGCTGATCTTAACGCCGTGTTCAATGCTTCCCCCGGGGACGTTTGGGCGTTCTCACACGCTACCGCCGAGACCTCCCGACTGTCGCTGTACCTGGGCAAGTACGTCCCCCACGGGTCGGCAACATGGTCAGACGCAAGAGACCCCCGCACCGCTGGAACGGCCGGGGGCACGGCCAACGCTGTTGAGGAGCGCCGACGATGGCCTTCGTACCACAAGCATTCGAACGGGTGAGAGCCCTACCGCCAGGGCTGTGGCAGCCCAGCACGCTCCACCGCGCCCAGGTGGCGCACTCACGCCTGATCGACCCCTCACAGACTCGCGCGACGGAGGTAAGCCGATGAGTGCGGGAAGGGTCGAGTCGCGCGTGCGCACTGGCGAACTGCCCATGCTGCGCGACTACCGCCTGTGGTTCGAGCACACGAGGAAGTGCGACGGCTGCAAGGGCAAGCCCGAGGCCCAGGACGGGTGCGCGACCGGACGGGAACTGTGGGGCGCGTACCGCCTGGCTCGGATCGGGAGGGCTTCATGAGCTGGGGAATCGAACGCACGCCGGGAAGCCGTGTGGACCGCACCAGCGACGGCCGTGTGGCCGTTCCGTTGCGGCTGTCCCGCAACGGGGAGCACACGACGGACGCCGAACTTCTGCTCTCCCTGGTCGACGCCGAACACCTGCACGCCTCCCTGTGCCGCGCCCTCGACGGCCACCCTGCACCTCCGTCCGCGCCCGAGTGCCGTAGTGAAAGCACGGTCGAGCCTGCCGACGCGCGGCGGACCGACAGGGGGTCGCTGTGACTCGCTCGATCATCACAGCGGCCGAATGGACACTGGGGAGGGACACGGGCGGCGACACCCCGGAGGGCATCTACTCCGTGGTGTGCATGTCCTGCGGCGCAGCATCGGCGCCCACGCACAACGAGCGCTTGCCCGGAGAGGTCTGGGCGCTCAAGCACACCGGCCTGAACCCCGGCCATCGGCAGTTCAAGGCCAGGGCAGAGACGTTCTGGCGCGTGACTCCGGCAGGGGACAACCCCTACCGCGAAAAGGAAGCGCAGGCCTCCTGAAGCCGCGGTACCAAACCCGATGACTGCCGCTTCCAGGGCGCCGCGAGGTGCAGGGGAGGCACGCTCGCCCCCGTACCAGCCTCCCCTGTCCGGTGCGGGTAGCGCCCCCGACTGCGCACGCTTCGGCCGCAGTCGGGGGCCTCTCATGCCAATGCAGTTGCCTTTGCGTCCCGGCCTCGTAGCGCCCCATGCAGCCCAAGAGAATGACGGCATGACCATGTTCCGCTGTGCCAACTGTCAGCAGCCCGTGACCAGCGAAGTGGTGTCGGGGGAACCAGTGAGGGGTCCCGAGCGGCCGCCGGGCCACGAGGTCGTTCCGCCTCGGATGGCTCTGGGGACCTTCAAGACCAACTTCGATGGCAGCCTTCTGATCTTCCACCCGGACGATGTTCCCGGGACAGTGCTTCACCCCGACCCGCAGCGTGTCAGTGGTTGCTGCGGGCTCGCCGGCCAACACGGGCCCAACGTCGTCTGCGGAGGATGCGGCGTTGAGGTAGCGACGAAAGAGTCCGATTGCTGGACCGACAACCTCGTGGTACTGATTGCCGCCGCAGTGACTGATGGGCGTATGACAGGCGCCGACATCTAGGGGCGTAATGCCGACCGGCGGGCGCCATAGCGCCAGGTCGGGATGCTCCTTCAGCATGTCGTCGTTCGTCACCACACGATCTTGGACACCCTCGTTCTCGTCTCCGCAGGCACCCCTTGGACCACACCACCAGGAGGAACCAGTGTCATACCCGCAACTGCTCACCCCCGAGGAGAAGCTCGCCGACGCGAAGAAGCTGTTGAGCCTCCCGCGTATCGTCGTGATCTGCGGCTCCACCCGCTTCATGACCGAGATGAACGAGGCCGATCTTCGGGAGACCAAAGCCGGAAAGATTGTCGTCAAACCGGGCTGTGACATGAAGTCGCCGCACAAACTTTGGTCCGATCCTGTCGAGGCCGAGACGCTGAAGGTTCGACTCGACGATCTGCACCGGGCGAAGATCCGGCTCGCTGATGAGGTACTCGTAGTCGGCGACTACATCGGAGACAGCACCCGAGCCGAAATCGCCTACGCCCGGTCGTTGGGCAAGCCCGTGCGGTTCACGCACCCCGAAGTCGACCCTGACGCCTGACCGTCTTGCGATGGCTTCGGCCGCCGCCCGCCCCGCACCCTCCGCAGGCGTCCCTTGGAATTGATCATCTAGGGCGACGTCGGGGCTTGCGCCCCCTTGAGCACCGGCCTCCCGGCCCTGCGGGTGCTCTTCGGCTTCGAGGTCTGGTTGTGCGCCCAGCGGCCGGGTTGCACAGTGCCGCGTCTGGCGCGAGTCCTCAGCACGAGCCAGCGGTTCGGCTTCTTGATCGCGCGTAGGCAGTCCCGGCTGCGCCGGGCCGGGAGGAGGCGTGCACGTGCCTCCCGGCCGGCCTCGGCGAAGGAACGGGGGAGCTTGGTGGCGGTCGCTCCGAGCTGGGAAGGGATGCTGCGGCGGACGATACGGACGCACTTCAGGTAGGAGACACGGTCGGTGTCCACGGCCGGCCGGGCAAGGGCGGCTGTGTGGGCGAACTGGCGGATCGCATGGTGGACCGCGAGGCAGGCCCACAGTTCCTGCCGGGCGCCTTCCGGCGTCCGCGACCTGATCGGGCCGCCTGGGCCGAGGTGGTTCTTGATCTCGTCGAATGCGAGCTCGATCTCCCAGCGTTCCCGGTAGAGCGCGACCAGCTCGGCGGCCGGGTACTGCTCGGGATCCAGCAGTGTCGTGCCCAGGTAGGCGACCTTGTCGCCTTTGGCGAAGGTGATGACTCGGTAGATCACGTGCTTGGGCAGCGTTCGGCCCTCTCGCGCGGCTCGGAGCCGGACATCCTTTCCCAGCCGCGCCATCGACAGGTACGAGCCGTCCGGAAGTTCTTCCTGGATGGTTCCGAGGTGGTTGGACTGGAGCCTGACCAGTAGATCCGCGCCCGCCACGGTGAAGACGTGCGCGAACTCGACCGACCAGAAGCCGCGGTCGGCGATGACCAGGTCGCCGGGGCCGGTGGAGCTGGCCAGCGGGTAGGCGAGGCTGCGCTCGCCGTCGCGGTAGCCGCCAAGGCGGGCATCCAGGACTCCGTGCGTTCCGATCTCCGCGAGGACCACTGCTCTGGCCTGGGGGAATCCGAAGGGGACGCCGCCGGTGGTGGAGGGGCCGTCGAAGGTGTCGCCGTTGCTCGTCGAATCCGGGAGATCGAACTGGGTGCCGTCCAGGGCGAGGAGCCGCAGTCCCCGCCACCACGCGCCGGGCGTGGCCGCAGTGGCGAGCGGGCCAGCCACCTGGCGGAACACGGTCTCCAGCACGTCCTCGCCGAGACGGGCGCGAGCCCGGCACAACGACGACCGGTTCACCCGCACGAGGGTCCGGCTGCCCGGGATACCGCTGGTCAGCACCCGCAGCACCTCCTCGTACGACTCCCGGGCGAACAGACACAGGGCCAGGACGAAGTACACGACCAGCCGAGCCGGCAGAAGACGGCGCCGCCGCTCGGCCCGGTCGTGCTTGGCTATCGCTGCGTCCACCAGCTCGGCGGTGAACGCTTTCGTCAGGATCCCGATCCGCACCTGCTGGCCCGCACCCCACCCCGTCACAAGCGGGGCAACGATCTACGCAGCTCAAAAGCAACTGCATTGGCCTCTCATGCCCCCAGGGGTAGCAGGCACGGTTCAATGGGTGCCTGCGCCACCAGGGGGCCATGGGAAGGAGCACGGGATCATGCGGAATTGGCTCAGGGCACTGGATCCGGCAGACCCGACACAGAACTGCCCTGGTCAGCTCTGACGTGGTAGTCCGCTCGCCTCGGGGCATGGCCGGCCCGCTGCGGGATCGTCCCGGGCCGTGGTCGGCCGGTCCGGCTCGCCGGCCGCCGACCGGGACCCCCTTGTTCGAAGTTTCGAAAGTTTTGGCCAGTGCGGTCCTGTGAATCCCTGCTTCTTCCCGCCGTGTTGAGTTGGGCTTACCGTAGGAAGCGCTTGCTACGCGGTACGGGCTTCCGACGTGCGAGCGACGCTGTTCGAAAATTTCACCGGCCCTCGGGACGGGGCCATGAGAGGTGGAGTCGCGATGGTGCGTGGCGGGAGCGCGACGGCCGGGCCGACGCTGGCGGTGGTGGCGCGCGAGGCCGGGGTCTCGGTACCGACCGCCTCCAAGGTGGTCAACGGCCGGGAGGACGTGGCCCCGGAGACCAGGCGTCGGGTCACCGAGGCGTTGGACCGGCTCGGCTATGTCCGCAGACCCCGGTTCGAGGCGTTGAAGCCGCCGCGCATGGTCGACCTGGTGGTGCACTCACTGGAGAGCTCCTGGTCGGGCGCGGTACTGCACGGTGTCGAACAGGCCGCCCACGACGCCGGCCTGGAGGTGGTGGTCTCGGCCGGCCTGACCCGTACCCGGGGCGCCCGCCCCGAACGCGGCTGGTTCGACAAGCTGACCGCCCGGGGCTCGGCGGGCGTGCTGTTCAACCTGGCCGAGCTGTCCCCTGCCCAGTACTCCTGGCTCACCCAGCACCGCATCCCGTTCGTGCTCATCGACCCGGTCCTGGAACCGCCGCCCGGCGTGGTGTCGGTGGGCGCGGCCAACTGGCAGGGCGGGATGACCGCCGCCGACCATCTGCTGACCCTGGGGCACGAGCGGATCGCGGTGATCGCCGGGTACCGGCGCAAGATGTGCAGCAGCGCCCGGGTGGCGGGTTACCGCTCGGCGCTGACGGCCGCGAAAATCCCGTACCGGCCGGAGTACGTCCGATACGGCAACTTCATGGAGGCCACCGCCCGCCACCGTATGCTCGAGCTCCTCAACCTCCCCGAGCCGCCGACCGCCGTGTTCGTCTGTTCGGACAAGATGGCCCTCGGTGTGTACGAGGCGCTGGCCGAGCGGGGGCTGCGGGTGCCGGACGACATCAGTGTGGTCGGCTTCGACGACCTTCCCGAGGCCCGCTGGGCGACTCCCGGCCTCACCACCGTCCGCCAGCCGCTCTCGGAGATGGCCCAGACCGCGCTCCGGCTGCTGGTGCGGATGATGGAGGGCGACCAACCGGAGGGCACACGCACCGAGTTGTCGACGCGGCTGGTGGAACGGGCCAGTACGGGGGCGCCGCGCTCGGCCTGAGCAGGTGGGGGCGGGTGGGTGACGGGTGCGTTTTGGTTCGGTCAAGTGGTTGCGAAGACCCTGAGCACAGGTGAACGGTTGGCGTCGTGACACCGTACGCATAGCAATGACCCATCGGGTGTTCCGGCGGTCCCGCCGCGCCCGGCCCACTCCGCTCCACCAGCACTGAGCTCCACATGCTCCACAGGGAAGGACCTTCGGGTTGTCGCACATACGCTCTCCGCAGCTTCCGGGACCGACACCGGCACCGGACGACGACAAGACCCCGGCGGAAGCCGCCCCACCGGAGCCGACGCCGGAAGAGAGTTCGCCGGACACGGGAGCGGAGCCAGAGGCCGAAGCCAAGACCAACCCAGAGGCCAAGGCAGAAACAGACGCCAAGGCAGAAGCAGATACAGCGCCCGAGGCCAAGGCTGAGCCCGAGAAATCAGAATCGGCGTCGGCATCGGCATCGGCGTCGGCGTCGGCGTCGGCGTCGGCGTCGGCGTCGGGGCTTAACGCAGAGGAGGAATCCCCTGCCGGGCCCTCCGCCGAACCCTCCACCGAGTCCCCGGCCGCACCCTCCGGCTGGCGCGTCAGGCACCCCCGGGCCGCGCGGGCCGTCGCCTGGGGCGTGAGTGGGCTGGCCGTCGCGCTCGTCATGTTCGCGCTGCTCGTGCCGAACGACGTCACCAACATCGGGTTCGGACGTTTCCTGCGGATCCCGGCCGAGGGAATCCTCGTGGCGGGGCTGCTGCTCGTGCTGCCGGCGAAGGCGCGGCGCGTGGCGGTGGTGGTGGTCGGAGTACTGCTCGGGCTGCTGACGATCGTCAAGGTGCTGGACATGGGGTCGTACTGGACCCTGGACCGCCCGTTCGACCTGGTGCTCGACTGGATCCTGCTGGACGACGCGCAGTCGTTCATGAAGGACTCGCTCGGCGGCGCGGCCGCGCTGGCCGCGACGGTCGGGGTGATCGTGCTGGCGCTGGCGTTGCCGGTGCTGATGACGCTCGCGGTCGTACGGATCAGCCGGGTGATGGTGCGCCACCGGCACACGGCTGGCCGTACGCTGCTCGTCCTCGGGACCGTGTGGATCACCTGCTCGACACTGACGCTGGAGGTGTCGGACGTACCGGTGGCCTCGCACAGCGCGGCGACGCTCGTGGAGAACCGGATCGAGTCGGTGGGCGAAGGGCTGAAGGACGGGGAGGCGTTCCGCAAGCAGGCCGCGGTGGACGCCTTCGCCGACGTACCGCCCGACCAGTTGCTGACGGGGCTGCGGGGCAAGGACGTACTGATCACGTTCATCGAGAGCTACGGCCGCTCCGCGATCGACGACCCGCGGATGGGTGAGCCGCTCACTGCGACGCTCGCGCAGAAGACGCAGGAGCTGAAGGACGCCGGGTACGCGTCGCAGAGCGGCTGGCTGCGCTCCCCCATCACGGGCGCCGGCAGCTGGCTGGGGCACTCCACGTTCCTGTCCGGTTTGTGGATCAAGAACCAGTCGCGTTACTCCAACCTCGTGGCGAGCGACCGTCTCACCCTCACCGAGGCGTTCCGCCGTACCGGCGCCTGGCGCACGGTCGGTATCGTGCCGGGCACCCAGATGGCCTGGCCGGAAGGCAAGTACTTCGGCCTGGACCACATCTACGACTCCGACCAACTCGGTTACAAGGGCCCGAAGTTCAGCTGGTCGACCATGCCCGACCAGTACACGCTGAAGGCCTTCGAGGAGCTGGAGCACGGCAAGAAGGACCGCGAGCCGATGATGGCGGAGATCATCCTGACCTCCAGCCACAACCCGTGGGCGCCCATCCCGAGCACGATCCCCGAGGACCAGGTCGGCGACGGGTCGGTCTACCACTCGCTGCAGAAGGCCGAGGGCAAGGACCCCACGGAGGTCTGGAAGGACCCCTTGGCGGTTCGGGACGAGTACCGCAAGTCGATCCAGTACTCGGTGACCAGCCTCGTCGACTACGTCGCGAAGTACGGGTCCAAGGACACCGTCCTGATCTTCCTCGGCGACCACCAGCCCAACAAGACGGTCACCGGCGACGATCCCAGCCACGACGTGCCGGTCTCGATCGTCGCCCAGGACCCCGAGGTACTGAAGAAGATCTCCGACTGGGGCTGGACGGACGGTCTCAAGCCCGCCGACAGCACTCCGGTGTGGCGGATGGACAAGTTCCGCGACCGCTTCATGACGGCGTTCGGCCCGCAGCAGCCGGGCGGCACGTCCTGATCGTCGGTCATGTATGCGCGCGGGGCGGATCGGTCGGCTGATCCGCCCCGCGGCAGTCCGCCCTGCGGCAGTCCGTGCCGCGGCAGTCCGTGCCGCAGGTCCGCACCCCGGCGCATCACACTCTTGGACCGTTCCATGTGCGCCGGTGCAGCGATGCGGCGGTGTTCGGCGGTGCGGTGGCTCAACCCGACGTGCCCACCTCGTTGTCGGGTGCTCCGTCGCCCACCGGGGGCAGATCGCCGCGTTCGGTCGGCATGCCGTCGTGCGGGTGCGGCGGCCTGTCGTGGTGGCAGGGCGGGAGGAGGGCGGCGAGTTCGGCGTCGGTGGGGCGGTGGGCGGCGAGGGCGGCGGCCCGCAGGACGTCGCGGTCGACCGCGGCCGTGGCCGCGCTGATCCGGACGAGGTGTCCGCCCTCCGGCACGGCGTACTCGTGCTGTCCCGCCGAGGTGCGGTACCAGGCGTCCCCGTCGCGCTCACAGCCGACCGGCCCGCCGGTGCCCTGGCCGAGCGGCCGCTCGGGGCAGCTCCCGGCGGTCATCGTGCCGCGGTCGACGAGGAGCAGGAGCTGGGCGCTGTTCTTCCGGGACCAGTAGGCGGCGGAGAAGCCGTCGGCGCCGTACACGCCCACCGACTGCCGGGCCAGCGTGAATCCGGGGGACTCGGTGACATAGACCAGTCCCGGCGCGAGGCCCAGCGCCTCGGCCCGGGCATGGAGCTCCGCCCGGTCGGGGGCCGGCACCAGGGGCTCGCGGCCCGCGACCACGACCTTCTCGGTCCCGCAGGCCGTGAGCAGCAACGGCAGCACCGCCAGGGGCAGCAGAACACGCGCGGTACGGGGCATGTGCATGTCCCATATCCTGCCGCACAGTTGTTCCACAGGTGAGCGAAAGAGTCCGTTCCCGCGAGAGCGCTTACTCACGCGGTTCCCTTCGCGCCACGGGGGCTACCGAGGCGCCGGGGACGGGTCTCACATCGGTCCGAGGTCCGTGTCCGATTCCTTCAAGACCGGTCCACGACGGTCCGCCTACGGTGGCCGTATGACTCCACGACTCGATGCGATCGGCATGGTGGCCTCGGACATGGCCGCCTCCGTCACCTTCTACCGCCGGCTCGGTTTCGCCTTCCCGGATGGTGCCGAGAACCAGCCGCACGCCGAGGCCCGACTGCCCGGCGGGCTGCGGCTGCTGCTCGACACCGAGGAGACCGTCCGCTCCTTCCACCCCGGGTACCGCCGGGGGACGGGCGGTGGCGCCGGGCTGGCCCTGCTGTGCGACGGTCCGGCCGAAGTCGACGCGGTGTACGAGGAGTTGGTGAACGCCGGGTACCACGGCGAACTCAAGCCGTGGGACGCGGAGTGGGGCCAGCGGTACGCCGTGATCCTCGACCCCGACGGCAACGGCGTCGACCTCTTCGCCCCACTGCCGACGCCCACCGCCGGGTAGCCTTCCCGCCACCACCGCCGGGACCCCCTGCCGCCGCTACCGTCCGCCGAGGAGCTCGCCGAGCGGCAGCCCCGCCAACTCCCGTACGTCACGCGCCAGATGTGCCTGGTCGGCGTACCCGGTCCGGGCCGCCGTCTCGGCGAAGGGCACCCCGTCCCGGGCGAGCGCGAGCGCCCGTTGCAGCCGCAGCACCCGGGCCAGCGTCTTGGGACCGTACCCGAACGCGGCGAGTGATCTGCGGTGCAACTGCCGTACTCCGAGGCCGAGTTCGTCGGCGGTCGCCGCGACCGGCCGGCCCGCGTCGAGGGCGGCGACGACCTGCCTCAGTACCGGATCGGGCCGCCCGGTCCCGGCCGCCCGGTCCAGGACCAACTCTTCGAGCCCGCTCGCCGGATCACCCGCCGCGTTCACCCGGGCGGTGAGCCGCCGCACGACCGCCGGGGACCACAGATCGCCCAGCTCCACGCGCCGGTCGCGCAACTCGTGCGCGGGCACACCGAGAAAGGCGGGCGCGGTCCCCGGATAGAACCGAAGGCCGGCCCAACTGCTCGGAGCCCCTTCGGTGACGTACGCCCGTGTGTCCGGCCCGGCGACCATCAGCCGCCCGTCGTTCCACAACAGGTCCATGCACCCGTCGGGCAGAACCCTCTCGGAGCCGGAGCCGGAGCCGGACCCGACCGGGCCCCCGGGCTCGTTCGTCCACACGACGGCCCCACCACCCAGCCGGGACGCCCTCTCCGCATACACACAAGAAGGCTACGCCCGTGGCCTCCGGGCCCTGCCGCACCCCTCAGAGGCGCGGGGAAGTGCTCCAGCAACCACACCCAACCCGCGGTCCGCAGAGATCAGAAGCCCCAACAGCGCGCGATCGCCCAGCGGCCGACAAGGCACCGCTCGCCGCGCCCCTTCAGGGCGCGCCCCCCAGGGGCGCCCTACTCGTCCCCCTTCTTCACCGGCGACCGCAGCCTCGACGTCACGTCCTCCGGTGGCAGGAAGCGGGACCAGCGTTCCGGGAACTCGGAGGGCATGTCGGGGTCTTCGGGGTCGTGGGAGCGGGCGGCGGCGGCGCGGGCGACGTACTCGGCGGCCTGTTCCTCCCGGAGGCGCTCGTTGGCGGCGCGGGCGGCGGCGGTGGCCGCGGCGGGCCAGACGCGGTCGATGGCGGCGTTGACGGCGGCGCCGACAAGGACGGCGAAGGCGCCCACGCCGATCCAGAGGAGCACGGCGACGGCGGCGGCGAGAGAGCCGTAGATCGTCGCTCCCTCGACCGTGCTGGTGAGGTAGATGCGGAGCAGGAAGCTGCCCAGGACCCACATGCCGAGGGCCACGAGGGCGCCCGGTACGTCCTCGACCCAGGGGGAACGGACCGGTACTGACACGTGGTAGAGCGTTGTCAGGAAGACGATGGACAGGACGATCACGACGGGCCAGTAGAGGACCTGCACCACGGTCGTCGACCACGGGACCATCCGCACGACGGCGTCGGGCCCCGCGACCATCAGCGGCAGGGCGATCGAGCCGATCAGCAGGCCCACGATGAAGAGCAGGAACGCCATGAGGCGGGTCTTGACGATGCCGCGGACGCCGTCGAGGCCGTACATGACGGTGATGGTGTCGATGAAGACGTTCACCGCGCGGGACCCGGACCACAGGGCGAACAGGAAGCCTATGGAGATGACGTCGGGGCGACCGCCCTTCATCACGTCGTCCAGGATCGGCTGCGCGATCTGCGCGACGCCCTTCTCGGACAGGACGGTGCGCGAGGCCTCCAGGAGGTTGAGCTCCAGGCTGGCGATGGTGTCGGCGCCGGTCCAGTCGTCGACGTAGCCGAGCAGGCCGATCATGCTGAGCAGCAGCGGCGGCACCGAGAGCAGCGTGAAGAACGCCGCCTCGGCCGCGAGGCCCAGGATGCGGTACTCGATGCAGGAGTTGACGGTGTCCTTCAGGAGCAGCCAGGCGGTCCTGCGCTTGGACACGTCCCGGTAGAGGGCACGCGCGCGGTGGAGACGCCCATGGGGGCTCTCGGACGGTGGGGGTGACTGACTTGCTGGCTGCACGCCCTAAAGGTATCCGCCTGCGCGTGCCGCCCTCACCTCCCGGTGCCGTCGGCCGCGACCGGGTCCGCATGCGGCGCACACTTCCCTCCGGTCGCGTCACGGGGCAGAAAACAAAGGGAAACCCAGGAGAAACCAAAGGTGATTCCGAGTCGCCTTTTCTGTCATGAACTTGCTGGCCGAATCAATGAGGGGCCGGAAGCGGAACGTTCAAGCGTGTTTGTACCGTCTTTTTGGAAAGTTCCCCGTTGAAGAGCCGGCCGGGCTCGGGTCCGACAGATCGGAAGAGGTCGGCACAGGGGCGGGAAAGCGTCAATAACCCGGCCCCCCTTGACCCGTTCCCGAATGTACCGAAAGAATCCGGATTGCATTCCGCTGGGCCCACCCGAACCAGGTGCCGGCACAGCGCACGCCAGGGGATTCACCTCGGCCCTGACCAGGCCTGAATCAATTCCGCCACACACGTCACCGCTTTCCGTTCCCGCAACTCCCCCCTCATTCTGTCATTCCGCGCGCCGTCCCGTTCACCCCCGGGCGCCTTCCATCGCAATACCTGTCGCGGAGAAATTCAATGACATTGCCAGCGCCACGACCCGTGGTGGAAGAACCGGGCGAGGTCCAGGGGGCCGAGCCGGAAGCAGCGGAATCGTACACCGCCACCGAACAACTACTGGCCGAACTTTTGGCCGACGTCGCACGCGTCGAACACGTGCCCGCAGAAAGCAATTTCTTCGACGACCTCGGTGCCAACTCGCTGACGATGGCGCATTTCTGTGCCCGCGTCCGGAAGCACCCCGATCTGCCGTCGGTGTCCATCCGGGACGTCTACGGCCACCCCACGGTCCGTCGCCTCGCCACCGCGTTGACCGAGGCGCCGGGACCGCCGGCCGCCCCGCCGGTGCCCGCCGAGCCCGCACCCCCGGGCAGTACCTTCCGATACGCCCTGTGCGGGGCCCTGCAGTTGCTCCTTTTCGCCGGCTTCTGCCTGCTCGCCACCTCTGGATACGTACAGGGGTACGAGTGGGTGGCGGACGCCTCGGGACTCGCCGAGATCTACCTGCGGTCGGCCGGCTTCGGCGCGCTCGCCTTCCTCGCCCTGTGCACCCTGCCGATCGCCGCCAAGTGGCTGCTGATCGGGCGGTGGAAGCCCGTGGAGTTTCCCGTGTGGGGCCCGGCGTATCTGCGGTTCTGGATCGTCAAGGCACTGCTGCGCACCAGTCCGATGATCCTGTTCGTCGGCAACCCGCTGTACGTGCTGTTCCTGCGTGCCCTCGGCGCCCGCATCGGACCGGGCGTCACGATCCTCAGCCACACCGTCCCGGTCTGCGCCGACCTGCTGACGATCGGCGCGGGCACGGTGATCCGCAAGGACTCCTCCTTCCTCTGCTACCGGGCGCGCGCCGGGCGCATCCGCACCGGCCCGGTGACCCTCGGCCGGGACGTCTTCGTCGGCGAGCACACCGTCCTCGACATCGGCACCGCCATGGGCGACGGATCCCAGCTCGGCCACTCCTCCGCGCTGCGCGCCGACGAGTCGGTCCCGGCCTCGGAGCGTTGGCACGGCTCACCGGCCCGGCGCACGGACGTGGACCACATCCGAGTAGCCCCGCTCCCGTGCCACACACTCCGGCGGGCCGGATACGGGCTGGCCACCCTGCTCCAGACATTCCTGCTGTACGTGCCGCTGACCGTCGGCGGCTCCTATCTGCTGCTCATCGCGGCGCCCGAACTGGACACCCTGCTCGACCCGGCGTCGCGGCACATCTCCTCGGCGCGCTTCTACATCGAGGCGACGGCCCTGTCGCTCGCGCTGTTCGCCGGCTCGATCGTCCTCGGAGCCGTCGTCGTGTTCGCCGTGCCGCGGCTGCTGCGCCCGCTGGTGAAACCGGACGTCACCTATCCGCTGTACGGCTTCCACTACTCGGTGCACCGCGCGATCGCCCGCCTGACCAACCTCAGGTTCTTCACATGGCTGTGCGGCGACAGTTCGTACATCGTCCCCTGCCTCAAGGCCCTCGGGTACGACCTCTCACGCGTCGACCAGACCGGGTCCAACTTCGGCACCGCGGTGCAGCACGAGACGCCGTACCTGGTGAAGGTCGGCAGCGGCACGATGGTCGCGGACGGGCTGTCGGTCATGAACGCGGACTACTCCGCCACGTCGTTCCGGGTGTCCCGGACGGTGATCGGCGGGCACAACTTCCTGGGCAATCTCATCGCCTACCCGATCGGCGGCCGGACCGGCGAGAACTGTCTGCTGGCCACCAAGGTCCTGGTCCCGCTCGACGGCGAGATCCGCGAAGGGGTCGGGCTGCTCGGCTCGCCGCCCTTCGAGATCCCCCGCTCGGTGGAGCGCGACAGCCGCTTCGACCATCTGCGCGAGGGCGAGGAACTGCGCCGGCGGCTCGCCGCCAAGAACCGCTTCAACCTGCGCTCGATGGGACTGTTCCTGTTCCTGCGCTGGCTGCACACCTTCGCGCTGACCGTGCTCGGCTTCACGGCCTTCGACCTGTACGGGCACGGGGACGGCATCGCGGGACTGCTCGCGCTCGCCGCGCTGCCCCTGACGGCGCTGGTGTTCACCGTCCTCTACTACGCGCTGGTGGAACGGTCCCTGACCCGCTTCCGGCCGCTGCGGCCACGGTTGTGCTCCATCTACGACCCCGTCTTCTGGCGGCAGGAACGGCTGTGGAAGCTGCCGGACAAACACCTGGAGGTGCTCAACGGCACCCCGTACAAGAGCCTCGTCTGGCGGCTGCTGGGGGTGCGGATCGGGCGCCGGGTCTTCGACGACGGGGTGTTCATCACCGAGCGGACGCTGACGGCCGTCGGGGACGACTGCACGCTCGCGGCCGGCAGCAAGATCCAGGCACATTCGCAGGAGGACGGCACCTTCAAGTCCGACCACGTCACGATCGGCGCCGGCAGCACGCTGGAGGTCCAGGCGTTCGTCCACTACGGCGTCGTGCTGGGCGAGGGGGCCGTGCTCGCGCCCGACTCCTTCCTGATGAAGGGCGAGGAGGTGCCGCCGCACGCGCGCTGGGGCGGGAACCCGGCGACGGAGAACAGCGGATCACGGTGAATCGGGGGAAAGAAATGGATCGGTCGGAGTCGGGCGACGCTGCCCGGAAGTACTGGCACGAGGTGCTCACCGCCGGGGGGCGGACCGTGGTTCCGCGGTGGAGCACCGATCCGGCGAAGGGGGTGGCCGCCTGCGAAGTGGCGCTCCCGGAGGGGTTGTCGACCGCCACTGACGGTACGGCCGCGCTGCTCGCCGCCCATGCGAAGGTGCTCGCCGCGCTGTCGGGCGAGGGCGAGATCACCACCGGCTGGGTGGAGGACGGCCGCATGCTGCCGTGCCGGCTCACCGCCGCGCCCGGCGGCACCTGGCGCGCACTGCTGGAGCACACCCACCGGGTCACCGCGGAGCTGCTGACGCACGCCGCGTTCCCGGTGGCCGCCCTGCGGCACGAACTCGGTCTCACCGAGCCACCGTTCGAGACGGTGCTCGACACGAGCGGGGGCGACGGCGACCTCGGCGAGGACGTCGTCCTGCGGGTGGGGCTGGTGCACCGCGACGACGGTCCGGCGCTGCGGCTGCGGTACCGCACGGACGTGCTCGACGAGGATGGCGCGGCCCGGATCGCCGGGTACCACGTCACCGCCCTCACTCTGCTGGCCACCGAACCGGACGCCGGGCACGGGCGGCGGAGTCTGGTGTCGGACGACGAACTCCGTCACCAGCTGGACGGGTTGGCCGGGCCGCACCACGAACTGCCCGACCGCCGGGTGCACGAGCTGTTCGAGCAGCGGGTCGTGGCCCACCCGGACGCGGTCGCGGCCGTCCACGGCGACCGGAGCTGGACCTACCGCGAGCTCAACTCCCGTGCCAACCAGCTCAGTCGGGCCCTGCTGGTCCGGGGCCTCGGCCACGAGGGCGTCGTCGCGGTGGTGACCGAGCGGAACCTCGACTGGATGGCGGCCGTCCTCGCGGTGTTCAAGGCGGGCGGCGCCTATCTGCCCGTGGAGCCGCACTTCCCCGCCGAGCGCATCGCCACCACGCTCGCCCACGCCGGGTGCGAGCTGGTACTCACCGAGCGGGGCAGCACGGCCACGCTGGACCGGGCCCTGTCCACGCTGCCCGGGACGCAGCGGCTGCTCGTCGAGGACGCGTACGACGAGGCCCACCCGGACTCCGACCTCGGTATGGAGATCGCGCCGGACCGGCTCGCGTACATCTACTTCACGTCCGGTTCCACGGGCGAGCCCAAGGGCGCGATGTGCGAGCACGCCGGGATGCTCAACCACCTCCTCGCCAAACTCGACGACCTCGGCATCGGCGAGGGCGACGTGGTCGCACAGACCGCGCCCCAGTGCTTCGACATCTCCCTGTGGCAACTGCTGGCCGCGCCGCTGGCCGGCGGGCGGACGTTGCTCGTGGAGCAGGAGGTGATCCTGGACGTCGGACGGTTCGTCGACCGGATCGCCGACGGCCGAGTGAACGTGGTCCAGGTCGTGCCGTCGTACCTGGAGGCGGTCCTCGCCCATCTGGAGCGGCACCCCCGGGAACTGCCCGAGCTGCGCCGGGTGTCGGTCACCGGGGAGGCGCTGAAGAAGGAGCTGGCGGAGCGCTGGTTCGCCACCGGACCGGGGACACCCCTGGTCAACGCCTACGGGCTGACCGAGACCTCGGACGACACCAACCACGAGGTGATGGACCGGGCTCCCGAGGGGGGCCGGGTGCCCCTGGGCCGTCCCGTGCGCAACGTCCGCGTGTACGTCGTCGACGAGCATCTCCGCCTCGTGCCGCTGGGCGCGCCGGGGGAGATCGTCTTCTCCGGGGTGTGCGTCGGGCGGGGATACGTCAACGATCCCGAGCGCACCGCGCGGGCGTTCACCGGCGACCCGTACCGGCCCGGCGAGCGGCTCTACCGCAGCGGGGACCACGGGCGCTGGCGGCCCGACGGCAAGCTGGAGTTCCTCGGCCGCCGGGA
This sequence comes from Streptomyces sp. NBC_01314, assembly GCF_041435215.1. NCBI lineage: Bacteria > Bacillati > Actinomycetota > Actinomycetes > Kitasatosporales > Streptomycetaceae > Streptomyces > Streptomyces sp. NBC_01314. Next base: position 2,794,580 of record NZ_CP108394.1, read on the forward strand.
CACCCAGGTCAAGGTGCGCGGCTTCCGCATCGAGATCGGCGAGGTGGAGAACACGCTGCTCAAGGTGGCGGGTGTGCGGGACGGCGCGGTGGTGGTCGCCGGGGGTGCGCGTCTGGTCGCCTTCCACTCCGGCCGGCCGATCGCGGTCGAGGAGCTGCGGGACCGGCTGGCGGCCTCGCTGCCGGCGTACATGGTGCCGTCGGTGTTCCACTGGCGCGAGAGTCTGCCGCTGACCGGCAACGGCAAGATCGACCGGCGGACGCTGACGACGCTGGCCGAGGAACTCGACGCGGCGGAGAGCGGGTCGGGCGAGCCGCCGGCGACGCCGACCGAGGAGCGGCTGGCTGCCGCGTGGGCCGGGGTGCTCGGGGTGCCACGGGCCCGGATCGGCCGGCACGACCACTTCTTCGACCGGGGCGGCACCTCGCTGTCGGCGGTGAAGCTCGCGATCGCGCTGGAGCGGGCGGTGTCCCCCAAGGACGTGACCGCGCATCCGGTCCTGTCCGAGCTGGCCGGACTGATCGACACGAGGGCCGTCGCGCACACCGTCGCCGGCACCGCGGGGAGGTCGTCGTGAGCTTCCTCAGCCGCCGCCGCGCTGCCGGGCGCCGCCGGAAGGACACGGCGACGCCCCCGTCGTCCTCGGCTCCCCCGCTCCTGCCGGGCATCGAGACATCACCGGGCAGGCCCCCACTCCTCACCGTCTCCCCCGCCGAACCCGCCTCCGACTGGGCGGCCGGACAGCGGGACGCCCTGCGTGCCGTCGTCGCCGAGCACGGTGCGGTCCTCGTGCGCGGTCTCGGGCTGCGGGACGCGGCCGAAGTCGGAGCGGTCTTCCGCGGGTTGACCGACACGCTGATGGTCGAGAAGGAGGCCTTCGCGCCCCGGCCGACGTACGGCGAAGGCGTGTACTCGTCGACGGCCTGGCCGTCGAACCAACCGATGTGCATGCACCACGAGTTGAGCTACACGCAGGAGTTCCCCGGGCTGATGCTCTTCGCCTGCCTCGAAGCCCCCGGGCGGGGCGGGGCGACCGGCGTCGCCGACGCGGAGGCCGTACTGGCCGCGCTGCCGCCCGAGTTGACCAAACGGTTCGAACGGGACGGCTGGCTGCTGACCCGCTCGTACAACGACGAGATCGGCGCGTCGGTCGCCGAGGCGTTCGGCACCGACGACCGGACCGTCGTCGAGGCCTACTGCCGGGCGCACGCCATCGAGTTCGCCTGGCGGCCCGACGGCTCCCTGCACACCCGACAGCGGCGCGCCGCGGTGCTCCGGCATCCGGTGACCGGCCGTCGCTGCTGGTTCAACCAGATCGCGTTCCTCAACGAGTGGACCATGGACGCCGAGGTGCGCGAGTACCTGGTGGACATGTACGGGGCCGAGGGACTGCCCTTCAACACCCGCTACGGCGACGGCGATCCGATCGGCGCCGACGTCGTCGAGACGCTCAACGCGATCTACGAGGCGCACACCGTCCGTGAACCGTGGCGCTCCGGTGACCTGCTCCTTGTCGACAACATCCGCTCCGCCCACAGCCGTGAGCCCTACGAGGGGCCGCGCGAGGTGCTGGTGGGCCTGGCCGACCCGGTACGGCCGACCGGCCGCGGCACACGGGACTGCGACTCGAAGGACGAGGTGAGCTTCACATGACCGAGGTTCCGGGTTTCGCCGTGATCTCCGGCGCCCAGGTGCAACAGGCCCTGCGGGGCCGGGAACGGGAGATCGTCGAACTGGTCGAGTCCGCCTACCTGTTGCACGGGGACGGCGACACGGGCGACACGGTCAATCCGCCGTCGTACTTCCTCCGTTTCCCCGACCGTCCGTCCTCGCGGATCATCGCGCTGCCCGCCTCGCTGGGCGGGAAGTTCCAGGTGGACGGGTTGAAATGGGTCTCCAGCTTCCCGGAGAACACGGCGGGCGGGCTGCCGCGCGCCTCCGCCGTGCTGATCCTCAACGATCACACCACCGGGTATCCGTTCGCGTGTCTGGAGGCCTCCATCATCAGCGCCACGCGGACGGCCGCGTCGGCGGCGCTGGCGGCCGACCGGCTGAGCGCGCGCCGCGCGGCGCCGCGTCCGGCGCGGGTGGGCTTCCTCGGCACGGGTCTGATCGCCCGGTACATCCACACGTTCCTCGCGGCGACCGGATTCGAGTTCGAGGAGGTGGGGGTGCACGACCTGTCCGCGGACAGCGCGACCGGGTTCCGGGGGTATCTGGAGCGGTCCGGGGCGGGCGGGCGGGCGACCGTGTACGACAGCGCCGAGGACGTGATCCGGGCGAGTGACCTGGTGGTCTTCGCGACGATCGCGGGCGAGCCGCACATCCGTGAACCGAAGTGGTTCGCCCACAACCCACTGGTGCTGCACGTGTCGCTGCGCGATCTCGCGCCCGAGGTGCTGCTCGCGTCGGCCAACTTCGTCGACGACGTCGAGCACTGCCTCAAGGCGAACACGTCACCGCACCTGACCGAACAGCTCACCGGCGCACGGGACTTCCTCGACGGAACGCTCCACGACGTCCTCACCGGCCGGGCGACCGTGCCGGCGGACCGTCCGGTGGTCTTCTCGCCCTTCGGCCTCGGGGTCCTCGACCTCGCGGTCGGCGGTCGTGTTCACGACGAAGTGGCCCGCTCCGGCGGACTGCGGGTCGTGGACGACTTCTTCCACGAGCTGCGCCGCCACGGCTGACCCGCGGGGCACGGCGAGTACGACATTGCACAACCAGGGGGGCCGCAGTGCCAGTCATATCCGTTCCCACGGACTTCAACGAGGAGGAGCTGTACGTCGATCTGCGACAGGTCGTCGGACACAGGCTCTTCCTGAAGTGCGAGGGCTTCAACTTCGCCGGCTCGATCAAGCTCAAGGCCGCGTCCGAGATGGTGCGGGCCGCCGAACGGGAGGGACGTATCGGGCCGGGCTCGACGCTCGTGGAGTCGTCGTCCGGCAATCTGGGCGTCGCGCTGAGCATGATCGCGGCGAGCCGGGGCTACCGGTTCGTGTGTGTGACCGATTCCCGGTGCAATCCACAGACCCGGCGCATGATCGAGGCGCTGGGCAGCCGGGTGCACGTCATCTCCGAGCCCGACCCGCACGGCGGTTTCCTCGGCGCCCGGATCGCGTACGTCCGCGCGCTGTGCGCCACCGACCAGCGGTACGTGTGGCTCGACCAGTACACCAATCAGGCGAACTGGCAGGCGCACTACCGCACCACCGCGCCCGCCGTCGCCCGGCAGTTCCCGCGTCTGGACGTGCTGTTCGTGGGGGTCGGCACCTCGGGGACGCTGATGGGCTGCGCCCAGTGGTTCTGGGAGCGGCGGCGCCGGGTGCGGATCGTCGCCGTGGACAGCGTCGGTTCGGTCGCGTTCGGCGGGGCGCCGGGCCGCCGGATGATCCCGGGTCTCGGCACGAGTGTGACCCCCGCGCTGCTCGACGCGTCCTACGTGGACGACGTCGTCCGGGTGGAGGAGCCCGACACCGTACGGGCCTGCCACCGCATGGCCCGGCGCGGCTTCCTCTTCGGGGGCTCCACCGGCACGGTCGTCAGCGGCGCCACCGAGTGGCTGTCCCGCAACGGCTCTCCCGAGACCACGGCGGTGGCGATCTCCCCGGACCTCGGGGAGCGCTACCTCGACACCGTCTACCGGCCGGGCTGGCCGCTGGAGCAGTACGGGGAGGCCGTACTGGACCCGGAGGAGGAGTTCGGAACGGGCGACGTGGGGACGGGCGAGCTGGCGGCGCCCGTCTGAGCCGGCATCCGCGAGTGCGGCGCCGGACGGTTCCGGTCCGGCGCCGGACTCCTGCCCGCCGGACGCCGGTGAGCGTCGCCGTGACGACGCGAGGCCGACGGGTAGGTTCCTGTCATGGCAGCCAGCACCCATGAAGTGACCAACCAGGCTCCGCCCCTGGTGGACTACGACGTCTTCGCCGCCGACCAGGTCCTCACGGAGGCGGTCGAGCGGCATCTGGCGCCGGAGGTGCTGGACGAGGCACGGGAGGAGCTGTCGGGGTTCGGGCGTACGGCGGGCTCCGCGCAGGTGCAGGAGTGGGGGCGGCTGGCGAACGAGAATCCGCCGAAGCTGCGGGCGTACGACCGGTACGGGAACCGGGTGGACGAGGTGGAGTTCCATCCGTCGTGGCACAGGCTGCTCGGCAAGGGGGTCTCGGCGGGGCTGACGGCGGCCTGGACGCGGCGAGGCGGGCATGTGCGGCGGGCCGCCGCGTTCGTCGTCTGGACCCAGGTCGAGGCCGGCAACGGCTGCCCGCTGTCCATGACCCACGCGGCGGTACCCGCCCTGCGCACGGACCCGGCGCTCGCCGCCGAGTGGGAACCGCGGCTGACGTCCACGCTCTACGACTGGGACATGCGGCCCGCCGACCAGAAGGCCGGCGCCCTCTTCGGGATGGGCATGACGGAGAAGCAGGGCGGCAGCGACGTACGCGCCAACACCACCGCGGCGCGGCCGCTGGCCGAGGACGGGACGTACGAGCTGACGGGCCACAAGTGGTTCTGCTCGGCGCCGATGTCGGACGGGTTCCTCGTGCTGGCGCAGGCTCCGGGAGGGCTGACGTGTTTCCTGGTGCCCCGGGTACTGGCCGACGGGTCGCGGAACGTGTTCCGCATCCAGCGGCTCAAGGAGAAGCTGGGCAATCGGTCGAACGCCTCCGCCGAGGTCGAGTTCGACGGGACGTGGGCGCGCCGGGTCGGTGACGAGGGGCGGGGGGTGCGCACGATCATCGGGATGGTGGCGGCCACCCGGCTGGACTGCGCGCTGGGCGCGGCCTCGCTGATGCGGCAGGCGGTGGCACAGGCGGTGCACCACTGCGCGTACCGGGAGGCGTTCGGCGGGCGGCTGATCGACAAGCCGCTGATGCGCAATGTGCTCGCGGATCTCGCGCTGGAGTCGGAGGCGGCGACGGCGCTGGCGCTGCGGGTGGCCGCGGCGTACGACGCGGCGGAGGCGGGCGACGAGAACGAACGTGCGTTCTTGCGGCTCGCGGTGCCGGTCGCCAAGTACTGGGTGACCAAGCGCTGCGCCCCGCTGGTGGTGGAGGCCTCCGAGTGCCTCGGCGGCAACGGCTATGTCGAGGAGTCCGGCATGCCCCGCCTGTTGCGCGAGTCCCCGCTCAACTCTCTCTGGGAGGGCGCAGGGAACGTGCAGGCACTCGACGTGCTGCGCGCACTCCAGCGCGAACCGGGGGCGTTCGACGCCTACTTGCGGGAGGTGGGCCGGGCCCGGGGCGCCGATCACCGGCTCGACGGCGCGATCAAGGGCCTGCTGACCGAACTCGCCGATCTGGACGGTATCGAGGCCCGCGCGCGACGGCTCGTGGAGCGGCTCGCCCTCGTCCTGCAGGGCGCGCTCCTCGTGCGGTACGCGCCCCCGGCGGTCGCCGACGCGTTCTGCGCCTCCCGGCTGGGCGGCGACTGGGGCACGGCCTTCGGCACGCTGCCGCACACGCTGGATCTGGCGTCGGTGGTGGAGCGGGCGCGCCCGGTGGCTTGAGCAGCGGTGGCCCCGACCGGCGCGGACGGGGGACGCCCTCCGTCAGGTGCGGCGTCCTCTTCGAGTGGTGCGACCGGCCGGCCCGACGCGGGGGTGATGCCGCGCCGACACGGCACCACCCCCGCTTCCCTGGCCCCTTCGAGCGGAGCGCATACGCCGCACCGGGCGACGTTGAACAAGTGTCAAGGAGCGCCCGGCGGTCCGCCAGGGTTGCAGGGGGTTGCAACTCGTCTGCGCTCTGTGGCCGGAGTGTGCCCCTCCGTGGCCTAAGAGCGGCAGACTGTGAAACCCGCAGTCCACGTCATCGCGCGGACCCGGGCTTCCGCGGCCACCAGGGCCGAGGAGCGACCGGCCTGCCGGGGAGGAACGAGTGCCGCACTCGCCGTCGGAAGTCACGCGGCTCATCGCCACGGACGCCGCCCGGGCGGCCCGGGTCCTCGGCGAGGCACGCGCCTCCACCCTCGACGGCCGGCCCTCGAAACCCGCCCCGCGCCCCGCGATCCTCGAGTCCTGGGGCCGCACGGTGCGAAGCGGCGTCGACCCCGACCACGACTTCCGCTCCGACCTCCTCGGCCGCGACGAGGTCGAGCGCCGCCGCCGGACCTCGCGGCTCCGCCACGTCCTGCCGGTGCTCCGCGAAGGGCTGCTCTCCCTCGCGGACACCGCGCAGCACATCATGATGGTCGCGGACGCCGACGCCCGGGTGCTCTGGCGCGAGGGCAGTACGGCCGTGCTCCGCAAGGCGGACGGGCACGGCCTCGGGATCGGCGCGGACTGGCGCGAGGAGACCGTCGGCACGAACGGCATCGGCACGCCCCTCGTCTCCCGCCGGCCCGTACAGGTCTTCTCCGCCGAGCACTTCGTCCGCGCCCTGCACCCCTGGACCTGCACCGGCGCCCCCATCACCGACCCGCGCGACGGCCGACTGCTCGGCGCGGTGGACATCAGCGGCCCCCTGGAGACCCTGCACCCCTCCACCCTCGCCCTGGTCGACTCGGTCGCCAAACTCGCCCAGGCCCGCCTACGTGACCTGCACCTGACCTCGCTCGAACAGCTGCGCGCGGTGGCGGCCCCGGTCCTGGCCCGTCTCGGTGGCCGCGCGGTCGCCGTCGACCGGGACGGCTGGACGGCCGCCGTGACCGGCATGCCCTACACCAGCCGCGTCGCCCTCCCCAAGCCCCTCTCCCCCGGCCGCTGCCGGCTCCCCGCGCTCGGTCTGTGCACCGTCGAGCCGATGCCCGCCGGCTGGCTGATACGCCCCACCGCGGACCCCGCGCCCGCTCCGACCGCCACGCACATCACGCTCGACGTCTCCCACCCCCGCCGCTGGACCGTCACCGTCGTCGGCTGCGCGGGTTCCTGGACCCATGAGCTCACCCCCCGCCACGCCGAACTCCTGTACCTCCTCGCCCTCCACCGCGGCGGCCGCAGCGCCTCCGCGCTCGCCGACGACATGTTCGGCGACCCCGCCCGCACCGTCACCGTGCGCGCCGAGATGTCCCGCGTGCGCCGCTACCTCGGCGCCTGCCTCGACCACCGCCCGTACCGCTTCACCGAACGGGCCGACGTCGAAGTCCTCCTGCCCGGAGCCCCGTTGGACCTGCTGCCGCACTCGGTGGCACCCGGGGTGGTACGGGCGCGGGCGGCCGCTCCGGGTGGCCGGTTCCGGGACGACGGGCCTTCGGGACACGAGAGAGCCGAGCCGACCGCCTGAGCCTCCGAAGTACATGTCCAACCTCCTTCCCGGTGAACGGATCATGGCCTCGGGGTGGACCCGGGGTGAGGGATCTCCCTGCAATTCTCCGGACCTCGGCGTGACACGTGTCCCACTGCCGTAGCATCGCTGCCAGGCCGCCCCACCTGCCTCTCCGTCAAGATCTTGGTCTTGGTAGGCAGTTGGCCGTCCCCGGGAGGTTTTATGCAGCACCGCGGCAGGCACCGTCGACGCAGAAGGGGACGTGCGCTGCGCGCGTCCCTGGCGGGAACCGCGCTGGCCCTCACGGCGGCGGCCACGCTGATCAGTACGTCGCAGGCGGCGGGCGGCGGGACACCGGGCGCGCTCTCCGCGATCACCTCTGCCGGTGAGCTGGGCAGACTGCAGCTCCGGGAGACCCTGACCGACAGCACCGGGCTGCGCGCCCTGGCGAACGACATGGGCGGCGCGGTCGGTGTCGACGAGGTGCTGCGCAGCGCGAACCACGCGATGCGCAACGAGGGCGACTGTTTCGCCACCGAGAAGGACAATCTGCCCGTCGAGCCGGTGACCGCGCGGGCGTACTGCTGGGAGCCGGGCGACGCCGTCGACGACAAGTGGATCCCCGGCTCGGTCACCACGTCCCGGAACAACCAGGTCATCGCGTCCGGCTGGACACACAGCGATGTGCCGAGCGACCCGCCCGGCGGCGACCCGGCGAACGCCGTCGACGCGGGTGCGTACAGCAGGGGTACGGACGGCACCGGCGTCGGCGCCGTCGACGACGAAGGGCTCGCCCGGGTCGCCTTCGTCGACGCCAGTGACCCGGCGAACCTCAGGTACCGATGGGTCCTGCTGGTCGTACCGACGACCGGCGGACAGGGCTTCGAGGGCCTGCGTTCCCGGCTCGGCGGCATGGCCTGGTACGAGGACAAGCTGATCGTCACCGCACGGGACCCGGAGAGCCGCGGACAGCGGGACGACTCCCTGTACGTGTTCGACCTGGCCCGCTTCCTCCGCGCCGACGTGACCGACAGCGACGCGATCGGCAGGGCCGGCGACGGCTGGTCGGCCCACCACTACCGCTACGCGCTGCCCGCGGTCGCCTCCTACAGTCCACCGGCGGGCCGCGACTGCGACGCGCGCGACAACGACGGGGTGCCCTGCTTCGGCTCGCTCTCCCTCGACCGGACGTCGAGACCGCCCACCGTCGTCGCCAACGAGCGGTTCCGGCCGGGCCGTGAGGAACCCGCCCGCGTCTGGCGCTACGCCCTCGACACCACCGCCGACCGCACCGGCCTGCTCACCACCACCGGGCGCGAGAGCAGTGCCGTCGCCACCGAGGCGTACGAGACCGAGGCCACCGGCGTCCGGGGGGTCCTCGCCCACCACGGGGACTGGTACGTCGACCAGGCCGCCGAGGACCGCGACGAGCACGGCACGCTCTGGCGGCAGGACGAGGACGGGGCCGAGGCGGCCAGGTGCGCGGAGGGCGAGGGCGACGAGAAGTCGGACCTCCGCTCGTACGCCTGCTGGGGGCGGCACACCGCCTCCCTCTCCTACTCACCGGAGACCGGCGAGATGTGGACGCTCACCGACCCCATCCCGGAGCGCGTGCTCTACGCGGTGAAGCTGTCGGACGTCGACAGCGCGCTCGGCTAGAGCGACCGGCCCGGCAGGGCGACCCGGCCCGGCCTTGGAGGCGGGCCGGGCCTCGTGATTCCCTGGGCCCATGAGCAGCAGCCCCGTCACCACCTGGTCCCTGGAGCAGACCTCGCCGAGCGATCTGCTTCCCGCCGCCGCGCCCGAGGGCGACGACGTCCGCATCGTGCGCGCCGAGGTCCCCTCCCCCGAGTTCAGCCGCTTCCTGTACGCCTCGGTGGGCGGTGACATCCGCTGGACCGACCGGCTGTCGTGGCCCTACGAGCGGTGGCAGGAGCACCTGGGACGCCCGGGTGTGGAGAGCTGGGTCGCCTACGACCGGGGTACGCCCGCCGGCTATGTGGAGATGGAACCGCAGGACGACGGGGCCGTGGAGATCGTGCACTTCGGGCTGCTCCCGGCCTTCCGGGGGCGGCGCATCGGCGGGCACCTCCTGTCGTACGGGACGGCCCGTGCCTGGGACCTCGCCGAGCGGTGGCCGGGGCTGCCGCCGACCAAGCGGGTCTGGCTGCACACCTGCACCCTGGACGGCGAGCACGCCATGGGGAACTACCTGCGGCGGGGGTTCACCCTGTTCGACACGAAGGTGACCGAGGAGGCGGACGCTCCGGCGCCGGGGCCCTGGCCCGGGGCCGCCGCTCCCACACCATGACCCACATCACATCGTCTCGGCATGCGAGACATCCTTGTCCGGAATGTGGATGACGGTGGACTCGGTCTAAAGAGCCGTGACACGCTTCCGTCATGTCTGGAACTGGAATTGCCTTGGTGAGTCGGCGGCACGTCGACCTCGGCCGCATGTCCAGCGCCATCTGTCCGGTGAGCTGACGCCCGACCGCGAGGGGTTGGACGACCCCGGGCAACAGCGCCGCACCCTCCTCTGTTTCAGCCCGCGCAAGGACGCGCAGGCGCCGCACACGCTTCCCACGTGTGCCCGCATGCGCGCGCCAGCGCAGGTCAGAGCCGCTTACCCGCCTTTCCCGAAGGACATACACCCATGGCCGCCTCCCCGCAGAACCCCGCCACGCCCCGCCGCAAGGTGAGCCGTCACCGTGGTGAGGGCCAGTGGGCCGCGGGACACTTCACCCCGCTGAACGGCAACGAGCAGTTCAAGAAGGACGACGACGGTCTCAATGTGCGGACACGCATTGAGACGATCTACTCGAAGCGCGGCTTCGACTCGATCGACCCCAACGACCTGCGCGGCCGGATGCGTTGGTGGGGGCTGTACACCCAGCGCAAGCCCGGGATCGACGGCGGCAAGACCGCGATCCTGGAGCCGGAGGAGCTGGACGACAAGTACTTCATGCTGCGGGTGCGCATCGACGGTGGCCGGCTCACCACCCGGCAACTGAGGGTGATCGGCGAGATCTCGCAGGAGTTCGCGCGGGGCACGGCCGACATCACCGACCGGCAGAACGTGCAGTACCACTGGATCCGGGTCGAGGACGTGCCCGAGATCTGGGAGCGGCTGGAGGCCGTCGGCCTGTCCACCACCGAGGCCTGCGGTGACACTCCCCGTGTGATCATCGGCTCACCCGTCGCCGGGATCGCCGCGGACGAGATCATCGACGGCACGTCCGCGATGGACGAGATCCACCGGCGGATCATCGGCAACCCGGCCTTCTCGAACCTGCCCCGCAAGTTCAAGTCCGCGATCTCCGGCTCCCCGCTGCTCGACGTGGCGCACGAGATCAACGACATCGCGTTCGTCGGCGTCCACCACCCCGAGCACGGCCCCGGCTTCGACCTCTGGGTCGGCGGCGGCCTGTCCACCAACCCCAAGATCGGGCAGCGGCTCGGCGCCTGGGTGCCGCTCGACGAGGTCGCGGACGTGTACGAGGGCGTCATCTCGATCTTCCGTGACTACGGCTACCGGCGGCTGCGCACCCGCGCCCGCCTGAAGTTCCTGCTCGCCGACTGGGGCACCGAGAAGTTCCGCCAGGTCCTGGAGGACGAGTACCTCAAGCGCAAGCTGGTCGACGGACCGGCGCCCGACCAGCCGGTGGCGCGCTGGCGCGACCACGTGGGAGTGCACGCGCAGAAGGACGGCCGGTACTACGTCGGGTTCGCCCCGCGCGTCGGCCGTGTGGACGGCACGACGCTGACGAAGATCGCCGATCTCGCCGAGGCCCACGGCTCCGGCCGGGTCGCGACCACCGTCGAGCAGAAGATGATCGTGCTCGACGTCACCGAGGAGCAGGTCGACTCGCTCGTCGCGGGCCTGGAGGCGCTGGACCTCAGGGTCAACCCGTCGGCGTTCCGGCGCGGCACCATGGCCTGCACCGGCATCGAGTACTGCAAGCTCGCCATCGTCGAGACCAAGGCGCGCGGCTCCCTGCTGATCGACGAACTGGAGCGCCGGATCCCGGACTTCGACGAGCCGCTCACCATCAACCTCAATGGCTGCCCGAACGCCTGTGCGCGTATCCAGGTGGCGGACATCGGTCTCAAGGGACAGCTCGTCCTGAACGACGAGGGCGAGCAGGTCGAGGGCTACCAGGTGCACCTGGGCGGCGCGCTCGGTCTGGAGGCCGGGTTCGGCCGCAAGGTACGCGGCCTGAAGGTCACCTCCGACGAACTCCCCGACTACGTCGAGCGCGTGCTCAAGCGCTTCCAGGACGAGCGCGAGGACGGCGAGCGCTTCGCCGCGTGGGTCACGCGCGCTTCCGAGGAGGCCCTGTCGTGAGCGAGCGAGCCGCCCCTTTCTACTGCCCCTACTGCGGTGACGAGGACCTGCGCCCCAGCGAAGTGGGACACGGCGCGTGGGAATGCGGGGCCTGCAATCGAGCCTTCCAGTTGAAGTTCCTCGGGCTGTTGTCCCGGGGGCTTCAGCAAGCCGAAAGCGGAGGGGATCACATATGACTACCGTTCAGGCGGATTCCGACACATCCGCGTCCTCGCCGGACGCGGTCGGCCCGGACACGGCGAAGCGCGCCGAGCTCAAGGCGCTCGCCGAGCAGGCCGGCCGTGATCTGGAGGACGCCTCGGCGCTGGAGATCCTCCAGTGGGCCGTGGACACCTTCGGCACGCGTTTCTGCGTGACCTCCTCCATGGAGGACGCGGTGGTCGCGCACCTCGCCTCCCGGGCCAGGCCCGGTGTGGACGTCGTGTTCCTCGACACCGGCTACCACTTCCCGGAGACCATCGGCACCCGGGACGCCGTCGAGGCCGTGATGGACGTCAACGTCATCACGATCACCCCCCGTCAGACGGTCGCCGAGCAGGACGCCGAGTACGGGCCGCAGCTGCACGACCGCGACCCCGACCTCTGCTGCTTCCTGCGCAAGGTCAAGCCACTCGAAGAGGGCCTGACCCGGTTCGACGCGTGGGCGACGGGCCTGCGCCGCGACGAGTCCGAGAGCCGGGCGAACACCCCGGTCGTGGGCTGGGACGAGAAGCGCGGCAAGGTCAAGGTCTCCCCGATAGCGCGCTGGACGCAGGACGACGTGGACGCCTACGTCACCGAGCACGGCGTGCTCACCAACCCCCTGCTCATGGACGGCTACGCCTCCGTGGGCTGCGCCCCCTGCACCCGCCGGGTCGCCCCCGGCGAGGACGCACGGGCCGGCCGCTGGGCGGGCAACGCCAAGACCGAGTGCGGGCTGCACCTGTGAGCGCCGCAGAGACCGCCCGGACCGCTGACACCGTCGGGAACACCGTCCCCGGGACGGGTCGTGCTCCCGCGACGAACCAGGAGAACGAAGTGACGACCGGAGCCACCGGAGCCACCGTCTGGCTCACGGGTCTGCCGAGTGCCGGCAAGACCACCATCGCCTACGAGCTGGCGGGCCGCCTGCGCGAGGACGGCCACCTCGTGGAGGTCCTCGACGGCGACGAGATCCGCGAGTTCCTCACCGCGGACCTGGGCTTCAGCCGCGCCGACCGGCACACCAACGTGCAGCGCATCGGCTTCCTCGCCGACCTGCTCGCCCGTAACGGCGTCAAGGCGCTCGTGCCGGTCATCGCGCCGTACGCCGACAGCCGCGAGGCGGTCCGCAAGCGGCACGCGGCGAGCGGTGCCGCGTATGTCGAGGTGCATGTGGCGACGCCGGTCGAGGTGTGCTCCGAACGCGATGTGAAGGGTCTGTACGCCAAGCAGGCGGCCGGGGAGATCTCCGGCCTGACCGGTGTCGACGACCCGTACGAGGCTCCCGAGACCCCGGATCTGCGCATCGAGTCGCAGGACCAGACGGTGCGGGAGTCCGCGGCGCTGGTCCACAAGCTGCTCACCGAGAGGGGTCTGGCATGACGACGACCGTCGCGGCCGTCTCCGGGGAGACCGGCACCCCGTACACGCTGTCCCATCTGGACGCGCTGGAGTCCGAGGCCGTCCACATCTTTCGTGAGGTGGCGGGTGAGTTCGAGCGGCCGGTGATCCTGTTCTCCGGCGGCAAGGACTCCATCGTCATGCTGCACCTGGCGCTGAAGGCGTTCGCCCCGGCGGCGGTGCCGTTCACGCTGCTGCACGTGGACACCGGACACAACTTCCCCGAGGTCCTGGAGTACCGCGACCGCACGGTCGCCGAGCACGGACTGCGGCTGCACGTCGCCTCCGTGCAGGACTACATCGACCGGGGGGTGCTGAAGGAACGCCCGGACGGCACCCGCAACCCCCTGCAGACCGTGCCCCTCACCGAGAAGATCCAGGCGGAGAAGTTCGACGCCGTCTTCGGCGGCGGACGCCGGGACGAGGAGAAGGCACGCGCCAAGGAGCGGGTGTTCTCCCTTCGCGACGAGTTCTCGCAGTGGGACCCGCGACGCCAGCGGCCCGAACTGTGGAACCTGTACAACGGCCGCCACGCGCCCGGCGAACACGTCCGCGTCTTCCCGCTGTCCAACTGGACCGAGCTCGACGTCTGGCAGTACATCGCCCGCGAGGGCATCGAACTTCCCGAGATCTACTTCGCCCACGAGCGTGAGGTGTTCCAGCGGGCCGGCATGTGGCTGACCGCCGGAGACTGGGGCGGCCCCAAGGACGGCGAGACCATCGAGAAGCGCCTCGTCCGCTACCGGACCGTCGGTGACATGTCCTGCACAGGCGCCGTCGACTCCGACGCGACCACGCTGGACGCCGTGATCACCGAGATCGCCGCCTCCCGGCTCACCGAGCGGGGCGCGACCCGTGCCGACGACAAGATGTCCGAGGCCGCGATGGAAGACCGTAAGCGCGAGGGGTACTTCTAAGCATGAGCACGATCACCGCCGAGGAGCTCTCGGCCACCACCCTGCTGCGGTTCGCCACCGCCGGTTCCGTCGACGACGGCAAGTCCACCCTCGTCGGGCGGCTGCTGCACGACTCCAAGTCGGTCCTCACCGACCAGCTGGAGGCGGTGCAGCGGGTCTCCGCCGGCCGTGGGCAGGACGCCCCCGACCTCGCGCTGCTCACCGACGGACTGCGGGCCGAGCGGGAACAGGGCATCACCATCGACGTGGCATACCGCTACTTCGCGACCCCGCGCCGCCGGTTCATCCTCGCCGACACCCCCGGCCACGTGCAGTACACCCGCAACATGGTCACCGGCGCCTCCACCGCCGAGCTGACGGTGATCCTGGTCGACGCCCGCAACGGGGTCGTCGAACAGACCCGCCGGCACGCCGCGATCGCCGCCCTGCTGCGCGTGCCGCACGTCGTCCTGGCCGTCAACAAGATGGACCTCGTCGCGTACGAGGAGGGGGTCTTCGCACGGATCGCCGAGGAGTTCACGGCGTACGCGTCCGAGCTGGGTGTCCCGGAGATCACCTCCATCCCGATCTCGGCGCTCGCCGGTGACAACGTGGTGGAGCCGTCGGCCAACATGGACTGGTACGGCGGACCGACCTTCCTGGAGCACCTGGAGTCGGTGCCGGTCGCCCACGACCTGGCGCACTGCCACGCCCGTCTCCCCGTGCAGTACGTGATCCGTCCGCAGACCGCCGAGCACCCCGACTACCGGGGCTACGCGGGCCAGATCGCTGCCGGTACGTTCCGCGTCGGCGACTCGGTCACCGTGCTGCCCTCCGGCCGGGCGACCAAGGTCACGGGCATCGACCTGCTCGGCGAGCCGGTCCAGGTGGCCTACACCCCACAGTCGGTGACGCTCCTGCTGGAGGACGACATCGACATCTCGCGCGGCGATCTGCTCGTGCCCAGCAAGGACGCGCCCCCGACCACGCAGGACATCGAGGCGACCGTCTGCCATGTCGCCGACCAGCCGCTCACGGTGGGCCACCGGGTACTGCTCAAGCACGGCACCCGCACCGTCAAGGCGATCGTCAAGGACATCCCGTCCCGGCTGACCCTCGACGACCTGTCCCTGCACCCGCACCCGGGACAGCTCATCGCGAACGACATCGGCCGGGTGAAGATCCGTACGGCGGAGGCGCTGCCGGTCGACTCGTACGCCGACTCCCGCCGCACCGGCTCCTTCATCCTGATCGACCCCTCCGACGGTACGACGCTGACCGCCGGCATGGTCGGCGAGTCGTTCGCCTCCCCGGAGCCCGTCAAGGACGAGGCCGAGGACGACGGGTGGGACTTCTGACATGAACCCACAGGACTTCTACGCGACGTTCGCGAAGGAGGGCGGCCGTGTGGGCAGCGGCGCCCTCGGGAGCGGGCAGGGCGGAGTCGCGCGATGTGTGCGATGACGTACGCGCACCGCTTGCGCGCCCCGTCCCCCCACCCGACGTCCCGGTTGCGACGAAGACCGTTTTCCTGACCTCCCGGCCACGACCTGAGAGACCGTGACCGCCGGGCCTCCGAGAGGAACACCTCCCGTGCCTGCACACCGCTCCGCCACTTTCCGGCGCACCTTCGCGGCCATCACCGCACTCCCGCTGCTCGCCCTGGCCGCCTGCGGCTACGGCTCCGAGTCCACGGAGTCCAAGACCGACAAGGTCGCCGCCGGCGCCGAGAAGATCGACGGTCTCGACACTGTCAACATCGGCTACTTCGGCAACCTCACCCACGCCACCGCTCTCGTCGGCATCCAGAAGGGCTTCTTCCAGAAGGAGCTCGGCGCCACCGAGGCGAAGTACACGACCTTCAACGCCGGCCCCTCCGAGATCGAGGCCCTCAACGGCGGGTCCATCGACATCGGCTGGATCGGCCCCTCCCCGGCGATCAACGGCTACAGCAAGGCGGACGGCGCCAACCTGCGCATCATCGGCGGTTCGGCCTCCGGCGGTGTGAAGCTCGTCGTCAACCCGGACAAGATCAAGTCCCTGAAGGACGTCAAGGGCAAGAAGATCGCCACCCCGCAGCTCGGCAACACGCAGGACGTGGCGTTCCTCAACTGGATCGCGGACCAGGGCTGGAAGGTCGACGCGAACACCGGCAAGGGCGATGTGTCCGTGGTCCGCACGGAGAACTCCGTCGCTCCGGACGCCTACAAGTCCGGTGCCATCGACGGCGCCTGGGTGCCGGAGCCGACCGCGTCCAAGCTGGTCGCCGAGGGTGCGAAGGTGCTGCTGGACGAGGCCGACCTGTGGCCGGACAAGAAGTTCGTGATCACGAACATCATCGTGCGCCAGGAGTTCCTGAAGGAGCACCCGGACGTCGTCGAGGCCGTGCTGCGTGGCTCGGTCAAGACCAACGCGTTCATCGGCTCCAACGCGGACGAGGCGAAGGCCGCGGCGAACGCCCAGCTCAAGGCCGACTCCGGCAAGGAGCTGCCGGCGGACGTGCTCGACCCGGCGTGGAAGTCCATCCAGTTCATCAACGACCCGCTGGCGTCCACCCTGCAGACGGAGGCGGACCACGCGGTCAAGGCCGGTCTGCTGGAGAACCCGAAGCTCGACGGCATCTACGACCTGACGCTGCTCAACAAGGTCCTCAAGGCCGAGGGCGACGACGAGGTCGACGACTCCGGTCTCGGCGTCAAGTAACCGCGTAGTCCGATGAGTTCCCAGGAGGTGACGACCATGGCCACCACACTCGCCAAGGCCGCCGACGGAGTCCAGGCGGCCGACCACGCCGCCCGTATCGAGCACGTATCGAAGTCCTTCGCCGGGCCCGCCGGGCAGCAGCTCGTCCTGGACGACATCACGCTCGATGTCGCTCCCGGCGAGTTCGTCACCCTCCTGGGGGCCTCGGGCTGCGGCAAGTCGACGCTGCTCAACCTGGTCGCGGGTCTCGACGACCCGACCGCGGGCAGCATCACGACCGACGGGCGTCCGGCTCTGATGTTCCAGGAGCACGCCCTGTTCCCGTGGCTGACCGCGGGCAAGAACATCGAACTCGCCCTGAAACTCAGGGGGGTTCCGAAGAACGAGCGGCGCGAGCGGACCGAGGAACTGCTCGGTCTGGTCCGGCTCCAGGGCGCGTACGGCAAGCGGGTGCACGAGCTGTCCGGCGGTATGCGCCAGCGCGTCGCCCTGGCCCGAGCCCTGGCGCAGGAGAGCAAGCTGCTGCTGATGGACGAGCCGTTCGCCGCGCTCGACGCCATCACCCGGGACGTGCTCCACGACGAGCTGACCCGGATCTGGCGCGAGACGCGGGTCTCGGTGCTGTTCGTGACGCACAACGTGCGCGAGGCCGTACGGCTCGCCGAGCGGGTCGTCCTGCTGTCCTCGCGTCCCGGCCGGGTGGCCCGCGAGTGGACCGTGGGTATTCCGCAGCCTCGCCGCATCGAGGACACCGCCGTGGCGGAGCTCTCCGTCGAGATCACCGAAGAACTGCGCAGGGAGATCCGCCGCCATGGCCAGCACTGAGACCAAGGGCGACGCCGGCCCCGGCAAGAACATCAAGAACATCAAGGATTCAGACGACCTGGCCGGACTGGAGGCGGGCCTCGACGCGCTGGACACGGTGCAGACCGGGCGGCCGCCGCTGCGCCAGGTGTTCGTCCAGAAGGTGCTGCCCCCGATCACCGCGGTCGCCCTGGTACTGGCGGTCTGGCAGCTCCTCGTCCTGGCGGAGGTCGCGCCGGCCTACAAGCTGCCCTCGCCGTCCGCGGTGGGGGAGGAGGTCCGGCAGGCCTGGCTGCAGGGCACACTGCTGGACTCCATCTGGACCAGCGTCTCCCGTGGTCTGCTCGGCTTCCTCGCGGCCCTGGCCATCGGTACCCCGCTGGGTCTGCTGGTGGCCCGCGTCCGGATCGTCCGCGCGGCGATCGGCCCGATCCTCTCCGGTCTGCAGTCGCTGCCGTCGGTGGCGTGGGTGCCGCCCGCGGTGGTCTGGCTGGGCCTGGAGCCGTCGGTGATGTACACGGTGATCCTGCTCGGCGCGGTCCCGTCGATCGCCAACGGTCTGGTGTCCGGCATCGACCAGGTGCCACCGCTGTTCCTGCGGGCCGGCCGCACGCTGGGCGCGACCGGGCTGAAGGGCACCTGGCACATCGTGATGCCGGCGGCGCTGCCCGGCTATGTGGCCGGTCTGAAGCAGGGCTGGGCGTTCTCCTGGCGCTCGCTGATGGCCGCCGAGATCATCGCCAAGGCACCCGACATCGGCTCGGGCCTCGGCCAGATGCTGGAGGCGGGCCGCACCAACAGCAGCATGCCGCAGGTGTTCCTCGCCATCTTCCTCATCCTGATCGTGGGCATCGCCATCGACCTGCTGCTCTTCAGCCCGCTGGAGCGGTGGGTGCTGCGCAGCCGTGGCCTGCTGGTGAAGAGCTGATCCACATGTACAGGAAGCCGGTCCTCCTCGTCATCGCCCACGGCAGCCGCGACCCGCGGCACGCCGCCACCGTCCACGCCCTGGTACACCGGGTGCGGGCGATGCGCCCCGGGCTGCGCGTGGAGACCGGCTTCCTGGACTTCAACATCCCCTCGGTCCAAGGGGTGCTGGAGTCGCTGGCGGCGGAGGGCGTACGGGACGTGGTGGCTCTGCCTCTGCTCCTGACCCGTGCCTTCCACGCCAAGGCGGACATCCCCGCGGTACTGCG
This sequence comes from Streptomyces sp. NBC_01314, assembly GCF_041435215.1. NCBI lineage: Bacteria > Bacillati > Actinomycetota > Actinomycetes > Kitasatosporales > Streptomycetaceae > Streptomyces > Streptomyces sp. NBC_01314. Next base: position 2,813,310 of record NZ_CP108394.1, read on the forward strand.
AGAGGCACCCTCCTGCCTGCGCATCCGCCAGGCGGAGGTGCTGGGCCCCTCGCCCCTGCTGCGCTCGGCGCTCGAACGCCGGCTGTACGAGGCGGGGTTGACCCCCGCCGACAGGTCCTCGACCGGGGTCGTCCTGGCCTCGGCGGGGTCCTCCGACCCGGAGGCGATCGCGGTGATCGCCGACATCGCGCGGGAGTGGTGGCACACCGGTTGGTGCGCCGTGCGACCCGCGTTCGCCTCCGCATCCCTCCCCCGCACCGAGGACGCCGTACGGGAACTGCGGGCACTCGGCTGCGAGCGGGTGGCCGTGGCGCCGTACGTCATCGCACCCGGCAGGCTGCCGGACCGGATCGCGCGGGGCGCGGCCGGGGCGGACGTACTCGCCGACGTGCTGGGTCCTGCGCCGGAAGTGGCCCGACTGCTGCTGCGCAGATACGACGAGGCGTCCGTGAAGGCGCCGCTGCGGACCCGGATCGGCGCGAGCGCCTGATCACCGCTGACGCGGCCGTTCTGCGCGTTCTTGTCGGACTCCGAGTTTCGGGTCCCGGCCGCTCGACGCCAAAGCCCTGTCGAACACCGGCGTGTCGGCCGGTACCGGCACCGGGTCCGCGAAGCCGTCGTACTGGCGGTAGAGCTCTGCGTGGGTTTCCACGACGGTGAGGACGAAGTGGGCGGCGGCGTCCGAGATGTGAAAGGGCCGGCCGGTGGCGGCGGCCACGTCCCAGCCGTGGACGGCCGTCTCCTTGATGATCATGCCGGCGAGGTCGACGGCGGGCAGCGGGCCCATGCCGAGGTCGATGTCGCCCTCCCACAGGGACGGGTCGGCCCAGGCGGTGACCGCGCGGTCCAGTTGGGCGGCGTAGGCGTCGGCCCAGTCGGGGTCCGCGGTGAAGTCGCGCTTCGTCAGTTCCTCGGGGAGCGGCTTGCGCAGGGCGCGGTGTTCGAGGCCGTGCGAGGTGTAGAGGACCCAGTGGTTGACCAGGGCGCGGACGTCCCAGTCGCCGCAGTGGGTGGGCAGGGCGAGCTGTTCCGCCGTGACGCCCCGGGCGACCCGGGCCGCCTCGGTGGCGCATTCGACCATGTACGCGTGGTGCGGGTGCGGGCTGATGTCGTGGTTCTTCATGCACCTCACGCTAGGGACCGCACGCTCAGCGCTCTTGAACAAACGCGACAGCGTCGTCCGCCCGGGGGGTGCTGTGTGGCGGCTGCGGGTGCGTCGTGGTTGATCGCGCAGCTACCCGCGCGCCTCACGGCGCGTTCCCGGTCAGCTCCGCCAGTTTCGCCACCGTGTTCCAGTTGCGGGTTGTGGCGATCAGGCCCTTCTGGAGGCGTGGCTTGGACAGGGTCTCCGCCAGTTTGGAGCGGCCCAGGCCCTCAGGGGCGTACAGGTAGAGCACCCGCTCCCCGAGCCTGAACTCCTCCGGGAGGAAGGCCTGTCGGTCGATCCCCTCGAAGCGGGCCTCGTCCACCGGCTCGGAGAAATAGGTGACGTGGAGTTGCTTGCCCTCCAGTTCCGCCGCCGGGAACGGGCAGGCTTCGCGGACGGACTCCAGGTAGGCGTGGTCGCGTACCAGGACGTCCACGGTGAAGCCGAAGTGTTTCTCGATGGCGGTCGTCAGTTCGGTGGCGAGGGAGTTCTCGTCGCCGTGGTCGCTGGTGAAGACCGCGTTGCCGCTCTGGAGGTAGGTGGCCACGCCGGTGTGGCCGAGGCCGGTCAAGAGGGTGCGGAGGTCGCCCATCGGGACCTTCTTGTTGCCGCCCACATTGATCCCGCGCAGGAGCGCCGCGTATGTCGTCATGGGCTCACGATAGGCAGGCCGGGGCGGGTTCACCCTGAGGAGCCGCCCCGAGAGGCCGGGATAGGTGTAGGGGTCACTGTCCTCCCTGGTGGGGAGGGGGCGGGGTCCGAGGGGAGGAGTCCTGCGCGTCGGGGTTCACCGGGGAGCACGACGAGATGGGTTTATCCGGCTCATACCTTCGAAAGGAAAGGTGGCGGCAGGGGGTCGCCATCGCCATCGAGGGGGCTGGCCCGTCATGGGGAACGAAGACGTACGGGTGCGGGGGATCGCCGCCCGCGCCGGCGGCTGGAGCGCCCGGCACCGATGGGCGGCCGTCGGTGTCTGGGTGCTGTTCGTCGTGCTGACGATGGGGATCGGCTCGGCGATGGGGTCGGTCGAGGTCAGGGACAGCGACCAGCTCAAGGGGGAGACCAGCACGGCGGCCCACATCATCGAGGAGGCGGGGATCGAGGAGCCCGCCGGTGAGACTGTGCTGATCCAGGCGAAGAACGACGACACCTTGGCCACGGACTCCTCGTTCCGGGCCGCCGTGGACGACGTCATGAAGGCCGTCGAGGGCACCGGGAAGGTCACGGACGTGACCTCGCCGTACGACACGCGGACGATCTCGAAGGACGGCCGCAGCGCGCTGGTCCAGTTCGACGTGCGGGGCGAGTCGAACACCGCGGGCGAGCGGATCGAGCCGGTGCTGAAGGCCGTCGAGGGCGTCCAGAAGGACCACGGGACGCTGCGGATCGAGGAGATCGGCGGCGCCTCCATGATGAAGACGTTCGACGACGCGTTCGGGAACGACTTCCAGAAGGCCGAGTACTCGGCCCTGCCGGTGGCGCTCGGCATCCTGCTGATCGCGTTCGGCGCGGTCGTCGCGGCGCTGCTGCCGGTGGCGCTGGCGATGACCGCGATCATGGCGACGATGGGCCTGATGGCCATCGTCAGCCATGTGATCCCGATGAGCGACACCGCCGGCTCGGTGATGCTGCTGGTGGGTCTGGCCGTCGGTGTCGACTACTGCCTGTTCTATCTACGCCGTGAGCGCGAGGAGCGTGCGGCGGGCCGGGACGCGCAGACCGCGCTGCGGGTGGCCGCCGCGACCAGCGGCCGCGCCATCATCGTTTCCGGTGTCACGGTGTGCGTGGCGATGGCGGGCATGCTGTTCACCGGGCTCGCCGAGTTCGAGGCGATGGGCCTGGCCTCCCTGATGGTGGTCGCCGTCGCGATGGTCGGTTCGGTCACCGTGCTGCCGGCCCTGCTGTCGCTGCTGGGCGAGCGGGTCGAGAAGGGCCGTATCCCGTTCCTGCACCCGGACAAGCGGCGGAAGAACGGCCGCTCCGAAGGCACCTCGGAGAGCCGCTTCTGGAACGCCGTCCTGCGGGTCGTCCTCGCCAGGCCGGCGCTGTCGCTGGTCGTCGCGACCGGTGCGCTGCTCGCCGTGGCGGCGCCCGCGGTCGGGATGAAGACGCAGAACCTCACGCTGGACCAGGAGTTCGGCGACTCGCTGCCGATCGTTCAGACGTACAACCGGGTCAACGAGGCTTTCCCGGGCGGTTCCGAGCCGGCCGAGGTGGTCGTCAGGGCGAAGGACATCAATGCTCCCGAAGTGCGCTCTGCGCTGGCCGACTTCAAGGAGGAGGCCGTCGCTTCGGGCGCCTCGCGCGGCCCGGTGGAGATCAAGGTGCACGACGCTCAGAACGTGGCCTTCGTGTACGTGCCGCTGGTCGGCGGCTCCGACCAGGACAGGGCGGGCGTGAGCCTGGACAAGCTGCGCGACGAGGTACGGCCCGACACACTCGGCAAGGTCGAAGGGGTCGAGGCGCCGGTCACCGGGCAGGTCGCGGGCAACCAGGACTTCAACGACCAGCTGGTCGGCTCCGTCGTCCCGGTCTTCGCCTTCGTCGTGTTCTTCGCCTTCGTGCTGATGCTGCTGTCGTTCCGCTCGCTGACGATCGCGGTCACGTCGATCGCGCTGAACCTGCTGTCGGTGGGCGCCGCGTACGGCATCCTCGTCGCCGTCTTCCAGCACGGCTGGGGTGCCTCGCTGGTGGGCGCGGAGGGCGTCGGCGCCATCATCACCTGGCTGCCGCTGTTCCTCTTCGTGATCCTGTTCGGGCTGTCGATGGACTACCACGTGTTCGTGGTCTCGCGTATCCGTGAGGCGCGGCTGCGGGGCCTTACGACGAAGGACGCGATCCGGCACGGCGTCGTCACCACGGCCGGGGTCGTGACCAGCGCGGCCGTCATCATGGTCGCCGTCTTCGCGATCTTCGGGACGCTGTCCATGCAGTCGATGAAGCAGATGGGTGTGGGTCTGGCGGCCGCCGTCCTCATCGACGCGACCATCATCCGGGGCGTGCTCCTCCCGGCGGTGATGGCCCTGCTCGGCGAGCGCAACTGGTACCTGCCGAAGTGGCTGAACCGCCTGCCGGACCTCACCCACGACGAGTCGCCGGAGCCGGGTCCGGCGCCGGCCAGGGAGGACGCGAGGGTACGGGTCTGATCGGGGCCCGAGTGCGGCGCGGGGCCGGGGGGGCGGTGTCACCGCCCCCCCGGCCCCGCGCCGTGTTCGCCGGTTCAGGCCGCCTTGGCCACGTCCCCGCGCACGTCTCCCCGGTCGAAGGAGTCGAGGGTGCGGGTGAAGTCGCGGGTCGACAGCAGCAGCTTGTAGACGATGGCGAGTTCGAAGACGAGCAGCAGGGCGCCGGAGACGAGGGTCACCGTCATCACGGAGTCGATGATCGGGCCGATCATGAAGACGCCCATCTGGAACTCGATGCCGCTGATCAGGTGGGGGCGGACGCGGTGGCGCAGCAGGAAGGACCGGGCCCGCAGATAGGCGGGGAAGCGGCGGCGGAACTCCTGGTGCAGGTCGACGACCTGGGTCTGCGGCGCGGCCTCGGTGACCTCGGCGGTGGCCGTGCGCAGGTCCTGCTCGATGTCGGCCTCGGGGTTGTCGCGCAGCAGGTCCTCCATGAAGGCGAGTTCCCGCTCGTTCTCGGCGCGGCGGGCCTCGCGGAGCCGGGCCTTGATCTGCTTGCGCATGGTGTGCCGGACCTTGAAGGTCTCCAGCGAGTTGATGTAGCGCAGCGCGTCGCAGCCGATGACGGCGGCGGCGAGCCAGATGTAGAAGGTCTCGCCCGTGCGGTGGTACTGCCCGGCCATCAGGGCAACCGAGCACGCCGCGACCCGGACGCGGTCGAAGACGAAGTCGAGCCAGGCGCCGAACACGGAGCCCTGGCCGGTGAGCCGGGCGACCTTGCCGTCCATGCAGTCGAGGATGAAACTCAGGTGGTAAACAATGGCGCCGGCGATCAGCCAGCGCCAGTCGCCCAGTGCGAAGAAGGCGGCCGAGACCAGACCCAGCAGGAAGGCGCCCCAGGTCAGCTGGTTGGGCGTGATCCTCGTGTACTTGGCGGTGAGCCGCACCAGCGGTGTGGCGACCGGGTCGACGAGCAGCACGGTCCACCAGGCGTCCCGCTTCTTCTGCGTGACGCGGCGCACTTCCGCGAGGTCGGGTATGTCTCGTCGCATGGGTCAACTTCCTGGCGTTCGAAATGAGTTCACACCCAGCTTGAGATCCGTTCACCCAAGGCACAAGAAGGTCCGAGTGCAACCTTTCGGAGGGGGTAACGGTCCAACCCGGCAACAGAGTCAATGCGTTTGTCTCGCGGGCCGGACGTTACCCCAACGTTATGAAATGACCGGACCGTTACCCAAAATGCGCCGGGACTTCACGGAAAAAGTGGAACCATCCAGCTTGCCCCGCTATCCACCCCTTGTCGGCACCGCTTCGATCCGCGGTTCAGGGACGCGGCCCCCGGCTCAGCGCTGGTAGCGGGCCAGCACCAGGTTGCCGTCGTCCTCCAGCCGTTCACGCAGCTCGCCGAGGCCGATCGCTCCGCTGTAGTACTCCTGGTAGGCGGGGGTGGCGACCTTGTCCTTCCACTCCGGGTAGCCGCGCACGGACTGGGCGGGGGCGGAGCGGAGGTGGGTGGCGAGGGCCGTGCCGGTGGCCCAGTCGTGCTCGGTCGTGCGCAGGGCCGGGTCCTGAAGGGCCTCGGTGCCGGTCGGGAGCATCCAGTCGCCGAGGGCGAGGCGGACCATGTTCTCGGGGCGCAGGAGGAAGTCGATGAACTCGGCGGCCTCCTTCTTGTGCGGGCTGTCCTCGGCGACCGAAAGCGTCTGCGGGCTGACACCCTGGGTGAGGCCGTCGGCGCCGGCCGGGGCGGGCAGCACCTGCCAGTCGAAGCCCTCGGGGGCCTGCTGGACGATCTGCTGACGGTACGAGAAGCCGAGCGGGACCATCGCGTACTTGCCGCCGAAGAAGCCGGGCAGCGTGTCGGAGCCGCCCATGCCGAGCGTGGTACCCGACGCGCTGCCGTCCTTGTTCACCTCGTCGTGCACGGTCTTCGGGACGACCGCGTCGGCCGCCTCGAAGCGGACCTCGACCTTGCCGTCGGCGTCCCGGTGGAACAGTTGCCCGCCCGCCGACAGCGACAGGTTCAGCGTGGCCGACACCGGCTCCTTCAGCGGCCAGGCGACGCCGTACTTCCCGTCGCCGCTCAGCTCCTTGGCGACTGCGCGGAACTCCTGCCAGGTCCACGGGTCGTCCGGGGTGGGAACGCGCACACCCGACTCGCGCAGCCAGGTGGCGTTGGCGATCAGCACCCTTGGTTCCTGGAGGAACGGCACCCCGTAGATCCCGTCCCCGAAGGTCGTCGTCTCCCAGCTGCGCCGCGGAATGTCCGACGTGAGCCGTTCGGGCAGCAGCCGGCGCAGGTCGGCGAGGTAGCCGCCGTACGCGAAGTCCGCGAGGTCGTCGGAGGCGTCATGGATGATGTCCGGCGCCTCACCGCCCTCGAAGGACGTGAGCAACTGGTCGTGGACGCTGTCCCAACTCCCCTGTACGTACTCGACCTCGACGCCGGGATGGGTGGCGTTCCACTCCTTCACCAGCTTCTTGTTGACCGCGACCGACTCCTCCTGCCAGGCCAGGGACTGGAAGCGGAGGGTGATCCGGCCGTCGGCGGAGTCACCGTCGCCGTCTGCGGTGCAGCCGGTGGCGAGGAGGCACAGCAGCAGAACCGCCGTCAGCCATCGTGCGCGCATCAGCTCTTCACCGCCCCGGCGAGCATGCCGCCTGTGATCCGTTTCTGGATGACCGCGAAGACGACCAGGGAAGGGAGCGTCGCCAGGAACGCCGCGGCGGCCAGCGGCCCGAGGTCGGCCGCGCCCTCCGCGCCGATGAAGTGGGTGAGGACGACCGGCAGGGTCTGTTTCTCCGGGGTCTTGAGCAGCACCAGCGCGAAGAAGAACTCGTTCCACGCGGTGATGAACGCGAAGAGCGCCGTCGCCACGATGCCCGGCGCCAGCAGCGGCGCCGTCACCGACACCAGTGTCCGCAGCTTCCCTGCCCCGTCGACCGCCGCCGCCTCCTCCAGTTCGACAGGCACGGCCCGGACGTAGCCGACGAGCATCCACAGCGCGAACGGCAGCGCCCACACCACGTACACCATGATCAGGCCGGGTACGGAGTTGATCAGCCGGAGGTTCTTCAGTACCAGGAACAGCGGGATGATCACCAGCACGAACGGGAACGCCTGGCTGACCACCACCCACCCGGTCGCCATCCGCGACAGCGTCGTGCGGTGCCGGGCCATGACGTAGGCCATCGGGGTCGCGATCAGCACGGCGACGACGGCGGCGCCGAGAGCCGCGACCAGCGAGTTGAGCGCGGCCTCCAGCAGGGGCTGTTCGTCGAAGGCCTGCCGGAAATTGTCGAGAGTCGGGTTCTTCGGGATCCAGGTCGGGTGGAGAGTGCCCAGCTCGCGGGCGGGTTTGAAGGCGGTGGAGACCAGCCAGAGGAAGGGGAACGCGAGGAAGACGAGATACGCGAGGAGGGCCACGTACTGACCGGTCCGTGTCGCTCTGCCGGCCCTCATGCGTCACCGCCCCGCCGCAGCCGGCCGACCAGATGGAGGGCGAGGACGACCGAGATCACCGCGACCATCACGCATCCCATCGCCGCCGCGTATCCGAACTGCCCGTAGCGGAAGGCCTCCTCGTAGGCGAAGAGCATCGGCAGGCGGGTGCGGCCGCCCGGTCCGCCGTTGGTGAGGACGTACACCAGGGCGAAGGAGTTGAAGTTCCAGATCAGGTTGAGCGCCGAGATGGCGAGGGCGATGGGTCTGATGGCGGGCCAGGTGACCGTGCGGAAGCGGCGCCAGGCGCCGGCGCCGTCCATCGCGGCGGCCTCGTGCAGTTCGCGTGGGGTGTTCTGCAGGCCGGCGAGGAGGGCGACGGTCGTCTGGGGCATGCCCGCCCAGACGCCGACCACTATGACGGCGGGCAGCGCGGTGGCCAGTCCGCTCAACCAGTCGCGGCCGTCGCCGAGGCCCAGGTCGCGGATGGTCTCGTTGAGGATGCCCGCGTCCGGGTTGTAGACGAGCCGCCACATGATGCCGACGACCACCTCCGGCATGGCCCAGGGGATGATGGCGAGCGCCCGCGCCAGCCAGCGCAGCCGGAGGGGCTGGTCGAGAAGCAGGGCCAGGCCGAGGCCGAGCAGGAACTGCGGCACGGTCACGCCGACCGCCCACAGCAGGCCGATGCGGAACGAGTCCCAGAACAGGGTGTCGTGCAGCAGATCCTGGAAGTTGAGCGTGCCGATCCACCGGGTGGGCTCGGTCCGGCCGGACTGGGCGTCGGTGAAGGCCAGCGCGATCCCGTACAGCAGCGGTCCGACGCTCAGCACCAGGATGGGGATCAGCGCGGGCAGCACCAGGAACCAGGCGCCGTGGTCGAGGATGCGCGGCTCCCGGCCGTCGGCGGGGGCGCGCCGCTTGGCCGGTCGCGTGCGTTTCGGCTTCGCGGTCGCCAAGGTCATGTCCGTCATGGTGCTGAGGGCATGACAGGGCGTCAAGGCACCGCGCACAGGCTCCGACCTGTGCGAATGCGAGACTGGCCGTGAATGGCGTGAACCTGACGCTCCCGAGGGGAGCGTCGGCCGTACGGACACGGAGGGCAAAGGATGGACGAGGCACGGGCGCGGGACGTACTGGGCGCGGCCGGTGTGCTGCCCGGTGCGGCCGGGCATGCGCGGCTGCTCGCGCTGGGCGAGAACGCGGTGTTCGCCGCCGGTGGCCTGGTGGTCAAGGTGGGCCGCGACGCCGAACTCCTGGACCGGGCCCGCCGCGAACTGGGCGTCGCGGCCTGGCTCACCGAGGCGGGCGTCCCGGCCGTGCGGCCCGCCGAGCCGGAGCCCCTGCTCGTCGAGGGACACCCGGTGACGGTGTGGCACCGCCTGCCCGACCCCGTACGCCCCGCCGGGGCCGGCGATTTGGCCGAACTCCTACGGCTGGTCCATGCCCTGCCCGCCCCTCCGTTCGCACTGCCCCGCCGTGAACTGCTGGGCGGGGTGGAACGCTGGCTGCGCCTGGCCGGCGACGCGATCGACCCGGCGGACGCGGCCTACCTCCGCGAACGCCGCGACGGCTTCGCGGCAGCCGCGGCCGCCCTCACCCCTCACCTGCCCCCGGGCCCGGTCCACGGCGACGCACTCCCCCGCAACGTGCACATCGGCCCGGACGGCCCGGTCCTCGTCGACCTGGAGACCTTCTCCGGTGACCTCCGCGAGCACGACCTCGTCGTCATGGCCCTCTCCCACGACCGCTACGGGCTTCCGGCCGAGGAGTACGACGCCTTCACGGCGACCTACGGCTGGGACGTGCGGGAATGGCCGGGCTGCTCGGTGCTCCGCGGCGCCCGCGAGACGGCCAGCTGTGCCTGGGTCGCGCAGCACGCGCCGAGCAACCCCGGGGCACTGACCGAGTTCGAACGCCGCGTCACCTCACTGCGGGACGGGGACGAGACGGTCCGCTGGTATCCGTTCTGAGCGGCGCCGGCCTCAGACGGCTCGGAGTATGAGCACCGCTTCGTCGATCTCGGCGTCACGGGCCAGGGCGAAGCCCCGGTCGTGGCCGGTGACGACGAAACCGCACTTCTGCAGGACGCGGATCGAGCCGGTGTTGTCGGCGGCCGCGTAGGCGTGCAGGGGCCGGGTGGGGACGAGGCCGATCAGGGCGGTGAGAGCGGCGGTGGCGATGCCTCGGCCCAAGTGCGCGCGGTCGATCCAGTAGGTGACCTGGCGTTCGTCCGGCGGCCCGAAGACCGCGGCGTTGCCGACGACCTCGCCGTCGGCGACCACCGTGCGCGTCAGGTTGTCGGAGTTTGCGCGGATTTTCGCCCAGTGACCGTCGAAGAGCGCCCGGTCGCGGTGGTACTCCCCGGTGAAGGCGGCGACCCGCTGCGCCTCGGGGTCGGACTGGTGCCGCCAGAAGAACGGCAGGTCGCTGTCGCGGACTTCGCGGAGGGAGACCGTCGCGGTCGTCATACCGTCTCCTCCGCCGACTCGCGCAGCGGCCAGGTCGCGTCGACGACCGCTTCCGGGTCGCCCTTGCGGCGGAGGAAGGCCTGGAAGTCGGTGGCCCACTCGGCATACCACTCGATCTGGCGGCGGTGCAGCTCGGCCGGGCCGAGGGCGGCGACCTTCGGATGGCGCTGGGCTATCGCACGGGCGAGCCGGGCGGCGGCCAGGGCGTCGGCGGAGGCGTCGTGCGCGGTGTCCAGCGGGACGCCGTACTCCCCGCAGACCGCTTCGAGGTTGCGCTTGCCGCGGCGGTAGCGGTCGACGGAGCGGTCGATCGTGTACGGGTCGATGACCGGCGCCGGGTCGAGGCCGCCCAGCCGGTCGCGCAGGGACGGCAGAGCGTGCCGGCGCAGCTCGGCGGAGAGCAGGGTCAGGTCGAAGGCCTTATCCACGCACGACCGTGTCTCACGAGCTCCGTCGTCGTTGATCGGCCAGGGGGTGCGATCAGATGGAGATCTTCTTCACCGACCCGGGAGCGCTGCAAGCGGCCGGGGTGAGCGATGCACAGAAGGCACTCGAACGGCACGGGTTGCATGCCGGTGCGCCGTTCATCGTCAGCGATGACGGCAGCTACGACGTCCAGCTCAACCGCTTCTTGTGGTCCCTGCCGACTCTCGGCGTGAGGTCGGCAAACTCCTGGCGGGCCTACGCTCTCGATCTGCTGACCTGGGGGCGGTTCCTCCAGGAACATCGCGGCAAGACCCTGTGGCACGCCGACCGTGACGACGTCACGGCCTTCCACCGGGCGCGGCGTGTCTCTCCCGACCCGACACAGGTTGTCTCAGCCTCGACCTGGAACCGGGGCGTCGCGGCCTTGGACAAGTTCTACACATGGGCGGTGGACGAGGCCCTGATCGAGCGGACGCCGTTCAAGTACTACGAGAGCTCGCGGCGCACTGGCCCCGGGCAGCAGGTGCGAGTCCGCAACAACCATGCGGCTGAGAAGGCCGCCAAGCGCGGAAACGTGAAGTTCCTCTCCGTCGCCCGTTACGCGGCCTTCCGCGATGTCGGATTGCGCGGTCAGCTGCTGACCAGGGCCGCCGATTCGTCCTTCCGTGGCCGTAACGCGGAGCGGAACGTCGTCATGGCGGAGCTGCTGGTCACCACCGGCTTGCGTATCGAGGAGGCCGCGTCGCTCTGTTGGCCGGAACTCCCCTCTATGGACGACCAGAGCGGTATGAAGAGTGTCCCGTTCGACCTGGCTCCGCCGACCGCCAAACGGGACAAGGGACGCAGGATCCTGCTGCCGAACCGAGTCCTCCGTGCGGTGGTCGACTATGTGGAGATCGAGCGTTCCCTGATGCTCGACCGCTGGCACGCCCGAGGCTGCCCGCTGCCGGCCGGTGCGGTGCTCGGAAGTCAAGCCGACCGGCGGGGTGTGCGGATGCCCTCGAAGAACGGCCGGCTCCGAAAAGTTCCCTGGTCACATGTGCCGCCGGCGGTCCGCTCCCGGCTCTACCTCGTTGACGAGCAGGGCCATCCCGTCGGGCCGGCGTGCGTATGGCTGGGCCAGGAAGCTCGGCCTGTGTCCCTGTCGGCCTGGGAGTCCGTATTCGTGCGGGCCTCGGAGAGATGCCGTACGTACGAGATCGACGTCGCCGCCACCCCCCATGTGCTCAGGCACACCTTCGCCGTGCATCTACTGTCTGCGCTGATCCATGAACAGATCGGCTCGGTTGAGAGGCATGAGGTGGCCGACGGCGTATACCGCCGGATCATTGGCGACCCGCTCGATCACTTGCGCCGCCTGCTGGGGCACTCCTCGATCACCACGACGTACATCTATCTCGACTGCACCGACCAGGCTCAGGCATTGATCGATGGTGCGGTGGACGCTTGGACGTCCGAGGTCGCGGACACAGCAACTCAGGTGTCGCAAACACAGGGAGCGAGCGCGTGGTAACCCGGGGACGACGTCGGGCTCGGTTGAACGCACCCGTGCTCCAGACCGTTGACCAGCCTCCAACCACGCTCGGACTCCTGAAAATCGAGGTCACGTTCCCGGACGACCGGAAGGCTGTCGTGGACTGGACCCACGAGCCGCAGCAGCGGTTGCTGCGCGCGCTGGGTGCCGAGCTGGCGGCGTCATGCACCGTAGGCCAGGGGACTGGTTCCCCACATACTCTCCGGAATCGCGCACGCTCTTGCCGGGAATGGGCGCGCTGGCTGGACTCCACGGAAGGCGTGGGACTGCGAGTGGATGCTCTCCTCCCACATCACCTCGACGGGTTCGAGAGCCACCTTCGAGAGAGGCATCCGGAGTCCTCCAGGACGCCGTACTCACGTATCGCCGACATCGTCTGGATCTTGCGCCGCCTCAGCGACAAGAAACCCGGCGTTTCTGCAGCCATGCTCCGACGGCTCTCCCATACCTCTGCCGGTCCAGTGGGCTCGTACACGCCTCGTGACGCCTATTCACCGCATATCGTCGAGCAATTGCGCGCCGCTGCACGTTCCGATGTCGGCGATGCAGTTCGGCGCCTGACGCTTGACGGGCCGACACTCCTCGCTCAGGGGCAGGATCCACGGATAGCGGGTTGGGACTCCGACGCCAATGTGCTGTGGGAGATCCACCGGAGCCAAGGAACATTCACCCGGCAGCAGCTGGCCCAACTGGTCGGCACCGCGCTGGCTGATGCGCATACTCCTGGCCGTCTCGCACCCTTGGTGTACCCGACCAGCCGCGACCTGTTCGCCCTGCTCCTTCTGTTCTGCCTCGAAAGCGGCATGGAGGTGGAAGCGGCCAGAGAGTTGACCTCCGACTGCTTGAAGAATCCCAACCGGGGCTATGTGCAGGTCGAATACCTCAAGCGGCGTCGGCATGGCCAGGAGTGGAACACGATGCGGGTGCGGGACGGCTCGCCCAACTCGCCCGGCGGGCTGCTGCGTTTGGCCCTGCGGATCACTGCCCCTGTCAGAGAGGCCACGGGCTCGTCGGCGCTGTGGCAGTTCCGGACGAAGGACGGGATTCTGTCCGCCGGCTTCAGCGCTGGATCTGCGTCAAGCGTGGCGCGGAGCTTCGTGTCGACACACCGGCTCACTGATGGGGGGAAACCCGTCGACTTGCGCCTTTCCCGGCTTCGCAAGACGTACAAAGCAGCGGTCTACAAGGTAACCGGCGGGAGGATGTCGGCGTTCGTGCAGGGGCATTCACCGGATGTCGCCGCAGCGCACTACGCGGACATCCCCTCATTGCGCAATCTGCACGAACAGGCCGTGGCAGACGGCCTGCAGGATGCGCTCGATGACGCCCAGGCTCCCGCGGTGCTGACGCCAAAGGAGGAAGAGAGGCTCACGCAAAATCCTGCGGACGCATGGGAGTCACTCGGCGTTTCCGCCGAGGAGCTGCCGCCGCTTCTGTCCGGCGAATCCGACCTGTGGTTGTCGTCCTGTCGCAGCTTCTTCGACTCGCCTTTCGGCATCAAGGGCAAGGCATGCCCCGTCTCCTTCTTCTCTTGTCTGGGGTGCAGCAACGCCGTGATCACCCGAAGGAAACTCCCAGCCATCCTGGCCTTCCTCAACCACATCGAGGCTGAACGGGCCAAGACGCCCGCAGCGGAGTGGGCAGCACGCTTCGGCAAGGCTCACCATCAAATTCTGCAACTGATCGTCCCGAGGTTCAGCGAGGGCGACGTGCTGAACGCCAGGGCAATCGCCGAGTCTTCCGAGCCTCTGCTGTTCCTGCCCCGCAACCTGCTGGGAGGCCACTGATGCCCGCCCAGCCACTACCACTTGGCCATGGTGCCAACCGCCCTGCCGACACGACACCGGTTCTGTCCGGACGTCCTCTCGCCGCCGATCCATCCCTCATGCCGCAATTCGGGGACCGTTTCTGGAATCTCGCGGTCGCTGGGCACGCGGGGAACCGCTACGCCAGCGAGTTCTTCATCGACTTCGAGTCACTCGGTGATGCCACCCGGCGCGAGGCCGCTCGCGAGTTTCTCTTCTGGAGACTCAACACACACCCGGTGCGTGGTGCGCTTCCTTCCATCTCGACAGTGGCGGCGGAGTGGTGGAATCTGCGGTGCTTCTTCCGGTTCCTCGACACCGAGCACGCTGGGATTCGCCTGGACACCGTGACACAGCCGGTTCTCGATTCCTATCTGCTTCACTGCCACGGCGAAGAACTGATGCCGAGCAGTCTGCGCCATCGCCTCCAGGTCATCCCACGCCTCCACCTCGCGGCAGAGGCCATGCCATCGGACGCTTTGGAGATCAATCCGTGGAACGGCCGCCCTCTCTCCCGCGTCATCGGCGGCCAGGCGGCGAGTAGACACGAGAACCAGACTCCCCGGATCCCGCCCAGGGTCATTGCCCCGCTGGTACAGGCCGCCCTGTTCTACGTACGTACCGCAGCACCGGACATCATCAGTGCGCGCGCCGAATTGACGGAACTGCAGGCCTCTGTCAGCGAGATCCACGGGCTGTCCCTCGCACGGCTGGACCGCTATCTCGACAGTCTTGCGGCAGGTGGGCGCGGGGTCCCGGTTCTGGACGGCACCGGTCTCCAACCGCACCTGGCCGGTTCACCCGCCTACACGTACATCATGCGCAAGTCGGGGGCGGGGCGGGATGTAGCCGGCGGCTCCTACGATGACCACATCGTCAGGGCACTGGAGCGGCTCGGACCTGAGCCTGGCGGCATGGACACACCCATCACTCCGCATCCGCAGACCGGACGCCCCTGGCGGGACAGGTTCAGTCCTCCCGCAGTCCCCCATGAGGAACGGCTCCTACGAGCCGCCTGCTACATCCTCATCGCATATCTGTCGGGAATGCGCGACTCAGAGGTCAAGGAACTCCGAGACGGCTGCCACTTCACCGAACGGAGTACGGACGGCGTCGTCGTCAGGCACAAGGTGCAATCGCAACTCGTCAAGGGCGGGCGAGGGGCGCCGGAGAGCTGGGTGGTCATCGAGCCCGTCGCCCAGGCCATCGAAGTCCTGGAATGTCTGCCCCACCGTGACCTGCTGTTCTGCCGACCAGTCGCTGGTCGCCCGTACTCGACGATCTCCGCCAACCGGATGAATGAGAACCTCAACGCGTTCCGGGCACACTGCGCGGACATCGGCTTTCCAGTACCCGATGTCGACGGAGAGCCGTGGAATCTCACAACGCGCCAGTTCCGCAGAACCGTGGCATGGCACATCGCTCACCGTCCGTACGGAACCGTCGCGGGGATGGTCCAGTACAAGCACCTCTCCGTGGCCATGTTCGAGGGCTACGCAGGGACTTCGCCCTCCGGTTTCCGCGCGGAAGTCGCCGCCGAAGAGGCCCTGGCCCGCTTGGCCGACATCGTGGAACGCTACGACGACTTCAAGGCCGGGGTGCGCTCAACCGCTCCAGGGGGTGCACGGACCGACAACGAGTTTGCCCGCGTGCAGGAGGATTTGCAGGACTTTCCCGGCAGGGTGGTCGATGAGCGCCGCCTCCACGCCATGCTCAAGACCTCAGCGCACACTCTCCACGTCGGGACTCTGAACGACTGCTACTACCAACCTGAAACCGCCCTGTGCCGAACCGCAGGCACCGAGGACCGGCCCTTCCTCAACAACTGCCGTCCCGAGCGCTGCGGGAACTCGACCATCACGATCCGGCACCGCCCAGGATGGGAAGCGGCGCGCAGCGACACCGAGCGGGCGTTGGCCTTCGTCGGACTCTCCGACCTCCAGCGCACGGCTCTGCGAGGGCACACGAGCGACATCATCAGAGTGATCGAGGGAATCGACCGTGCCCACAGCTGAACCCATCGAAGCAGCCCTCAAAGCGGCGTCCGAGCGTCTGCTCCGCGGAGAGCCCACCCGTAGTGACGGTTCCCTCACCGTCGCCTCACTCGCCGTTGAAGCCGACGTCAGCAGAGCCAGCGCCTACCGCTACCCCCAGGTTCTGGCGGAGTTCAGAAACCTCGTAGCAGAACGAGAAGACGCAGCCGCACCCTCAGCGTCCCTCCGGCAGGAGGTCCAATCTCTGAAAGCAGCCGAGCGTGGCCTTCGCCAAGAGCACGCGCGCGAGGTGCGGGAGCTCCGGTCCTCCATCAACGTCCTCGCACAGCAGGTTCAGTTCCTCACACTCGAGAACCAGCGTCTCTCCAAGGCAACTGAGCGAAGCGATCGCGTCACTCGCATCGATCGCCGCTGATCGAAGCGACCTGATGCGACCTGATGCGGCACGGTATCCCGCTTGCAGAAGGTGATCCCGCTCGCCATCCTCAAAGGCGGCGATGCGCCGGCCCATCCCGCCCTACGCTCCCGATCACGAGATCGACCGATGAGTGAGCATCGTCAACAACCACGGGGAGCAACGTGCCGCCTTTCGTCTACCGGATCACCAAGTACGACCCTGCCGACCGCGACGAGCACGGCGGCTACATCGGCGCTGAGGACTCGACCAGCGACCACGGGCCGGTCGAGGCTGCATATCTGCAAGCGATTGCCGCCTTCGCCGAGGACACCGACATCGGCCATCTGGCCATTCGTGAGCCGGGGATCTCCGGCCTTGCCCACTTCGGCCTGGAGCCGGCGATCGACGGCCACGGTCTTGCCGGGCTCTTCCCACCCGACCTCAGCGGGTTCCACGACGGTGCGGAGGTGCCCGTCTCCCTCGGCCTGGAGCTGGTCAGGGTCATGCTCCGCGACAACGGTGCCTGGTGCCGTCTGGCGGTGGAGGGCAGGTTCACCGTGCAGGTCGGTTGGGACCAGTACGTCTACGTCAGCAGCGACAAGCCCTGCCAGCGCGCCTTTGCCCGCACCCGGGCTCTCGGTCTCTTCCCGGAGCGGCTGGAGGCCTCGCCCTACGACGCGGACGTCGACGAGCCCGGCGTGCAGCGGCCCGCCGACGAGGACTTCTGGGCCCGTCTGCGCTGGTCCATCGCCATGCGGCACGCAGCGATATTGGAGGAGGGGTACCTCCACAATGCCTCCCGCTGGCATCGCCTCACTGATGGGAACCTCGATGCGGTACGCGCCCGACTCACCCCTCGCGCCCAGTTGACCGTCTGGCCGGACCTGTCCACCGATGTCGACGCGGTCCTCGCCTCGCTTCCCGACGAAGGTCCGGTTGAGTTCGTATGGGAGGACGAGAACGGGGCTATCTCCAGCACGATGGCCGACGAGTCCGAGTACAGGGAACTGGCCGCCCGGGTGGCAGGCGCCCGTGCCGCTACGGCCCTGTCCTTGACCCTCGACGAACGCCACCCGCTGTTCACCGCGGTCCTGCCCGACAGCGACGGCGTCCTGCGCGCGCTGTGGAGGACCGAGCCGACGCCGAGCGACCGGAACTGGGCCTTCCTTAAGACTCTCCACCGTGGGCAGATCTGCACGGGCACGGTCACGGAGATCGCCAGCTTCGGTGTGACCTTCGTGGACATCGGCGGCTTCACCGCGATGATCAACATTCCGGAGCTGTCCTGGCGGCGCATCAATCACCCCTCCGACATCGTCAGTGTCGGCCAGAGGGTCTCGGCCGAGATCCTCGGCGTCGACCTGGTGAGCGAGCGCGTGTCACTGTCTCTGAAGGCATTGCAAGAGGACCCGATGCCGCAGTTCCTACAGCAGGTCGGCCAGATCACGAACGGCGTGGTGACCAAACTCGTACCGGTCGGCGCCTTCGTCCGTATCGAGGACAGAGAGGACGGCCTCGAAGGCCTGGTGCACCTCACCGAGCTGGCCGAAGTACACGTGGACCGACCCGAGGACGTGGTCCAGGTCGGAGACACCCTCACCGTGAAGATTGTGGACGTCGACCTTCCACGGCGCCGGATCACCCTCTCCCACCTGCAGGCTCTCGCCCCCAGAGAGCGCTGACCAGCGCGGTCATCGCCGCCGGGGAATGAGCGGCCAGGCCGGCTCGACGACTGCCGTCGGATCCGCGGTGCGCCGCAGGTACGCCTGCAAAGAGACCGACTGCTCAGCCGCCGCCCGCACCTGAAGGTCATGCAGATCCACCAAGGGCATCACCCCGACGGGCTGGTGCTTCTCACCCATGCGCCGCACCACCCGGGCGGCAGCCACGGCGTCCGCCCTCGCATCATGGGCGTCATCGAGCGACACCCCGTAGTGAGCACACAACGCGTGGAGGGCTCGCTTGCCCTTCCGGTACTTGTCGACGTGCTTGTCGATCACCAGCGGATCGATGACGGGCGAAGGCACACTGCCCAGCCGCCCGCTGATCGACTCGACCTCGTGCCGCCGGCACTCACGGTCAAGCAGTGACAGGTCGTAGCGTGCGTTCATCACCACCAGAGGCGTCCCGGAACGCAGCCCATCGGCGACTGTCCGCGTGATCTCCTCGATAGCGGAAGCAGCCGGTACCCCGTGCTCGCGGGCATGTTCCGTGGAGATGCCATGGATCGCCGACGCCTGCTCGGGTATCGCCACCCCGGGATTCAGCAGCCAGGTCCGTTCAGCCGAGACAGCCCCGGCCGAATCCAGGCGCACGACCGCTGCCGTCACGATGCGGTCGGTCTCGACGTCGGTGCCCGTGGTCTCCAGGTCGAAGGCCATCAATGGCCCAGTGATCCAGCTCATCACACGGCCCCCGTTCCAGCGTGGGCTGCCGGAACGCACCGCGCTGCAGCATGAGACACCCGAGACACGGCTGGAGTGCGTGGATAAAAGGCCGCGTTGTACGCCACGACCGGGACGCCCGTCTTCCAGTAGGAGACGAGGACGTCGGCGATGGCGTCGGCGACCTGGTCGGCCGGGCTGCCCTCGGCCACCGCGCGGGCGTTGGTGATGCCGTGCACCGCCACCGCCTCCGCCGGGATCTCCATGCCCGGGTCGGCCAGCCATTCCCGGTGTCCGACCGGTTCCCCGTCCTTGACCTCGATCACCGCGCCCGTGACGATACGCGCCTCGCGCGGGTCCGTCCCGGTGGTCTCCAGGTCGAAGCCGATCAGCAGCTGCCGGTGCCAACCCATGCTGGCCCCCCTTCTTGGTGGTGCTTTCCCCCAGTGACCACCACCATCGCATGGGCCACTGACAATCCGAGGACCGCGTTCCGCTCGGCGCCGGGCCACCCGCTCACGGCCCGGGTCCCGACCGGCTCTTCTGCCCGGGTCCCGACCGGCCCTTCTGCCCGGGTCCCGACCGATCCTCCGGCCCGGGTCACGGACGGCGGCACGGCCCGGTTCACGACACCGGTCGTGAGTCCGCCCACGCCACTTCGAACTCCTCGCGGTAGGTGTCCAAAAGCCCGACTTCGCCGTTCTCGTCGGCCTTGAGGACCCGCTTTCCGCCGCGCAGGACGAGGACCGGCGCCTCCATGCCCCGGGTGCGGCGCAGATACGTCTGGACGACCGCGACGCCGTCGGAGCCGTCGCCGTCCACGAGGTAGGCGGTGAAGCGGGGCGTCTCGTCGAAGACCTGGATCTCGAAGGCGCCGGGGTCGCGCAGCCGGGAGCGGACCCGGCGCATATGGAGGATGTTCATCTCCACGGCGCGGCTCAACTCACCTCTCTTTATGCCCAGTTCGCGCTCACGCCGCTTCACCGCGCTGGACGCGGGGTTGAGGAAGAGCAGCCGCGCCCGGCAGCCCGACTCGGCGAGCCGCACCAGCCGTCGCCCGGAGAAGTTCTGCACGAGGAGGTTCAGGCCTATCCCGATGGCGTCGACGCGGCGGGCGCCGCCGAAGAGGTCCTCGGCGGGGAACTGCCGCAGCAGCCGCACCCGGTCGGGGTGGACGCCGACGACGTCCGCGTACCGGTCGCCGACGAGCTCCTCGACGGCGTCGACGCGCAGCCGGCGCGCGGAGGGCACGTCGCTGCCCGCGCCCAGGATCTCCAGCAGTTTCGCCGAGGCGCGCTCGGCCTGGGCGAGGACGGCCTCGGAGAGGGCCCGGTTGCGGGAGACGACGTTCCGGGTGACCTCCAGCTCGTCCAGGGCCAGTTCCACGTCGCGCCGCTCGTCGATGTACGGCTCGAAGCAGGGCCAGTGCTGCACCATCAGCTCGCGCAGCTGCGGCAGGGTGAGGAAGCTGAGCGTGTTGTCGTCGGCGGGGTCGAGCAGATAGCCCTTGCGGCGGCTGACCTCGCGCACCGCGACAGCCCGCTGCACCCACTCCTGTCCGGCGGGTCCGGCGGCGGCGACCACCCAGTCGTCGCCGTGGACGGGCTCGTAGATGGGCCGCAGCACGGCGGCCACCACGGCGCGCAGCCGCTGTTCGACGAGGTTCAGCCAGATGTAGGCACGGCCGGCCCGCTGGGCGCGCGTACGCACTTCGAGCCAGGCGTCGGCGTTCCAGTCCAGTTCCGGGCCGATGGATCCCCTCTCCATCGGCCGTGCCAGGGACACCGCGCCGGGTGGGACATCTGTGGAGTTTCCCTCGTGACCCGTGTCGCCCGCGTCACCAGGAGGCAGCTCCAGCCCTCCCGAGCCCACCCGCGCACCGCCTTCCGCTCCCCCGAGCTCGCCCTACTCAACGATCAAGGAAGGGTACTCCGGTAGCGGGTGACGATACAGCCGGATGGACAGGTCGTTTCTCAACTACCGCACGTGACGCGCCCGTTGCGGCCCGCTACCGCGCCGGGAGTGAGCTGATTCATAGCGGCCGACGGCGCGGACCCGACACAGGAGGCCCTCGAAGCGTCACGATGTGTCCATCGCTGGGCAGGAGAGACGTATGTCCTAGGAGGTTCCATCAGTTTGGGGGAGACTCCCCACGGAGTCGCCCCCAGCGGCGCGCGACAACTGGAAGAGTCGTATCCATGCAGGTCTGGCCTGGACAGGCGTATCCGCTCGGCGCCACGTACGACGGCGCCGGTACCAACTTCGCGGTCTTCTCGGAGGCCGCGCATCGAGTAGAGCTGTGTCTGCTGGACGACGACGGCTCCGAGACGGCGGTGGAACTGCGCGAGTCGGACGCGTTCGTGCGGCACGCGTACCTGCCCGGCGTGATGCCGGGCCAGCGGTACGGCTTCCGTGTGCACGGCCCGTACGCGCCGGAGCGTGGGCTGCGCTGCAACTCCGCGAAGCTGCTCCTCGACCCGTACGCGCGTGCCATCAGCGGCTCGGTCAAGTGGGGCGAGGAGGTGTACGGCTACCACTTCGGGGCGCCCGACAAGCGCAACGACCTCGACTCGGCGCCCCACATGATGACGTCGGTCGTGGTGAACCCGTACTTCGACTGGGGTGACGACCGGCGGCCCCGCACCGAGTACCACCACACGGTGATCTACGAGGCCCACGTCAAGGGCCTCACGATGCGGCACCCGGGGCTGCCCGAGGAGCTGCGCGGCACGTACGCGGCGCTCGCCCACCCGGCGATCATCGACCATCTGACCGCACTGGGCGTCACGGCGCTGGAGCTGATGCCCGTACACCAGTTCGTGAACGACCACCGTCTGGCCGACCTCGGCCTCAGCAACTACTGGGGCTACAACACGATCGGCTTCTTCGCCCCGCACAACGCGTACGCCTCCTGGGGCGACCGTGGGCAGCAGGTGCTGGAGTTCAAGTCGGCGGTGCGGGCCCTGCACGAGGCGGGGATCGAGGTCATCCTCGACGTGGTCTACAACCACACGGCCGAGGGCAACCACCTGGGGCCGACCCTGTCCTTCAAGGGCCTCGACAACCCGTCGTACTACCGGCTCACGGACGACCCCCGCTATTACATGGACACGACGGGCACGGGCAACTCCCTGCTCATGCGGTCGCCGCACGTCCTGCAACTGATCATGGACTCGCTGCGGTACTGGGTCACCGAGATGCATGTCGACGGCTTCCGCTTCGACCTCGCGGCGACACTCGCCCGCCAGTTCCACGAGGTGGACCGGCTGTCGTCGTTCTTCGACCTCGTCCAGCAGGACCCCGTCGTCTCCCAGGTGAAGCTGATCGCCGAGCCCTGGGACGTCGGCGAGGGCGGCTACCAGGTGGGGAACTTCCCGCCGCTGTGGACCGAGTGGAACGGCAAGTACCGCGACACCGTGCGGGACCTGTGGCGGGGCGAGCCCCGTACGCTCGCGGAGTTCGCGTCACGGCTGACCGGTTCGTCCGACCTGTACCAGGACGACGGGCGACGCCCGCTGGCCTCCATCAACTTCGTGACCTGCCACGACGGCTTCACGTTGCGGGATCTGGTCTCCTACAACGACAAGCGCAACGAAGCGAACGGCGAGGACAACCGGGACGGGGAGAGCCACAACCGGTCCTGGAACTGCGGGGCCGAGGGCGAGAGCGACGATCCCGGGGTGACCGGGCTGAGGGTCCGGCAGATGCGGAACTTCATCGCCACGCTGATGCTGTCGCAGGGCGTGCCGATGCTCAGCCACGGGGACGAGTTCGCGCGGTCGCAGGACGGCAACAACAACGCGTACTGCCAGGACAACGAGCTGTCCTGGGTGCCGTGGCCCGCCGGCGAGGACGGGGACGGCGACGACGGCAGCGAGGTCTTCGGGGATCTTCTGGAGTTCACGCGCGCGATGGTGTGGCTGCGCAAGGACCACCCCGTGTTTCGGCGGCGGCGGTTCTTCCACGGGCGGCCGGTGGAGGGGACGCACGACGAGCTGTCGGACATCGCCTGGTTCACGCCGGAGGGGGAGGAGATGGTGCAGCGGGACTGGGATTCCGCGCAGGCCGGGGCACTGACAGCGTTCCTGAACGGGAACGCGATCTCCGAGCCGGGATCGCGCGGCGAGCGGATCTCCGACGACTCGTTCCTGTTGATGGTCAACGCGTCGACGGAGCCGCTGGAGTTCGTGGTGCCGGTCAATCATGGGCCGCAGTGGCAGATGGTCGTGGACACGGGGCGGGAGGACGCGGTTCCTGTGGACGGTCCGAAGGTGGCGGCCGGGGACCGGGTGACCCTGGTGGATCGGAGCTTGGCCGTTTACAGGCGGCCGACCTAGGGCGCGAACAGCCCCGCGCCCCTCGATACCCACGCGTCCTCGCGTGTCAGGGTGCTCCAAATGTCCTGGGGCGGGTACGTAGGACTGCATGACCTCTGTCGTGCCTGCCGCCACCTATCGGGTTCAGCTTCAGCCCGACTTCCCCTTCTCCGCCGCCTCGGCCGCCGTGCCGTACATCGCCTCCCTCGGTGTCTCGCATCTCCACCTCTCCCCCGTGCTGGAGGCCGTGCCGGGGTCCGCGCACGGCTACGACGTGGTCGACCACGGGCGGGTGCGGGGGGAACTCGGGGGTGAGGAGGGGCTGCGGGCGCTGGCCCGTACCGCGCGGGCCCACGGCCTTGGTCTCGTCGTGGACATCGTGCCCAACCACATGGCCATGGCGCCCCGGCACAACCGGGCACTGTGGGAGGTGTTGCGGGAGGGCCCGGAGTCGGCGTACGCGCGGTGGTTCGACATCGACTGGGAGGCGCAGGGCGGGCGGGTGCTGCTGCCGGTGCTCGGGGGGCCGCTGGGGGAGGAGATCGAGCAGTTCGTGGTGGACGGGCGGGAGCTGCGCTACTACGACCACGCCTTCCCACTGCGGGAAGGCACCGAGAAGCTGCCGTTGCCGCAGCTGCTGGACGCGCAGTGGTATCGGCCGGTGTGGTGGCGGCTGGCCCGGACGGAGCTGAACTACCGCCGGTTCTTCAGTATTTCGGAGCTGATCGGGGTGCGGGTCGAGGAACCGGAGGTCTTCGACGCGACCCACGCGAAGATCCTTCAGCTGCTGGAGGAGGGTGTCGTCGACGGGCTGCGCGTCGACCATCCCGACGGGCTCGCCGATCCCGACGCCTATCTGCGACGGCTGCACGGGGCGACCGGTGGGCGGTGGACCGTCGTCGAGAAGATCCTGGCCGACGGGGAGGCGCTGCCGGCGGCCTGGCCGGTGGCGGGGACCACCGGCTACGACGCGCTGCGCCACATCGACGGGCTCTTCACGGATCCGGCGGGGGCGGGCGAGCTGCTGGGGCAGTACCGGCGGTTCACGGCCGCGCAGACCGACCGGGGCGGCGACTGGGAGTCCACCGTGCGGCGGGCCGCGTACCGGGTGCTCACGCACGAGCTGGTCGCCGAGGTGGAACGGCTCACCCGGGTGGCGCACCGGTTGTGCGAGCGCTCCCCCGACCTGGCCCTGCGCGACCAGGCGCCGTGGGCGCTGCGCACCGCGCTGTGCGAGCTGCTCGCGCGCATGGAGGTGTACCGGCCGTACCCCTCCCAGGACGCCTCCCTCGTCGTCACCGAGGAGGCCGCGGCCGAGGCGCGCGCGATGTTCGTGGTGCCCGAGGAGGCCCGGTCGGTGGATGCCGTACGGGATCTGGTGCTGGGCCGGGTGGGCGAGGGGGCGGAGCACGCGGAGTTCCGGGCGCGGTTCGCGCAGACCTCGTCGGCGCTGCGGGCGAAGTCGGTGGAGGACACGGCGTTCTACCGCTATGTGCCGTTGCTGTCGGCGAACGAGGTGGGGGGCGACCCGGGAAGCCCGGCCGTGTCGGCGGAGGACTTCCACGCCTACTGCGCCCGGGTGCAGCGCGACTGGCCGACCACGGGGACCGTGCTGTCGACGCACGACACCAAGCGCAGCGCGGATGTGCGGGCGGCGATCGCGGTGCTCGGGGAGTGCCCTCAGCGGTGGGCCGATGTGCTGGCGGAGGTGACGCGGGACGGCGCCGGTGCACCGGATCCGCAGCTGGCGTGGGCGGCCTGGCAGACGGCGTTCGGGCTCGGCCCCGCGGACGGGGAGCGGCTGCGGGGTGCCCTGCTGAAGCATGTGCGGGAGGCGGGGCTGCACACCTCCTGGACCGAACAGAACCCGGCGTACGAGCGGGCGGTGGCGGACTTCGTCGCGCGGGGACCCGCCGTGGACACCCGGGTCGCGGCGCTGCGGGAGGCCCTGGAGCCCCATGTGCGGGCGAACGGGCTCGGTGCTGCGCTGGTGCAGCTGACCATGCCGGGGGTGCCGGACGTCTACCAGGGGACGGAGGGCGAGTACCGGGCGCTGGTGGACCCGGACAACCGGCGGCCGTTCGCGCCGCGGGAGGGGGATTCCGACAAGTTCCGGCTCACCGCGGCCGCGCTGCGGTTGCGCGGGCGGCGGCCCGAGGTGTTCGGGGACGCGGCGACGTACGCGCCGCTGTCGGCGGACGGGCCCGGGGCCGGGCACTGTGTGGCCTTCGCACGGTCCGGGGAGGTGGTCACGGCGGTGACGCGGTTGTCGCTGCGGCTGGCGGAGGCCGGGGGCTGGGGGGACACACGGCTGACGCTGCCGAAGGGCCGGTGGGCCGATGTGGTCGGCGGGGGGCGTGAGTTCACGGGCGGCGTGCGGGTGGCGGAGCTCTTCGAGACGCTGCCGGTCGCGCTGCTGGAGCGGGTCGGCGCGTGACGGAGACTCCCCTGCCGGGTGGCGGAAGACGCGCCACCGGTGGCCCGGTCAGCGGTAGCTCCCGTGCTGGGTGACGGTCGATGCGACCGGGCGCCCCGGTATTGGCTGCTTGCCAAGAAGTGCGCACAAGGTCGAATTGGTGTGGACGCGTTCGGGCGTCGGCTTCCTCTGCGGGCCGCGGCGATGCTGTCGCGGGTGCTGAAGGAGGCCGACGACCCGGCGGCGCCGCATCTCGAAGGGGTGGTCTCCGACTGGTGCGAGTCCTTTGGTGAGCGGTTTCGTGCGCGATGGGTGCCGGTCGGTGATCAGGTGGAGCACCAGGTGCGTACGGTGCTGGCGGCCGCGTCGTGTGCGGGGGGGCGGTGTGGGGTCCTGAGCGCCTACCGGGGCGCCGCGGTCAGCTCGACAGGGCGAAGACCGAACCCGTTCTGGCCGTCATCACGCAAGGGTTCGCGAAGGTCTGTTCGTAGGCGACCTGATGGCCGTTCCACTGGCCTTCCGCGGTGGCTCGGACCGGGGCGTAGATCTCGGTGCAGATGGCGTTCCGGTGGGGGATGCGGGTGATGTCGCCGTCGGTCCGGCGGAGTTCCGCGCAGGCCTGGGTGGCTCGGCCGTGGCCCTGCGGCGGGTCGCAGAGGAGCAGGGTGCCGCGGGTGTCGGAGGAGCGGGCGTCGCCGCGGGTGAGGGAGACGTAGAGCCAGTCGCCCTGGACGGCGGTCGCCCGGACGGGGGCCGAGGCGCCGATGGTGAGGAGGGCGAGTGCGGCGAGCAGGCCGGCGCGGACCGCGCGGGTGGGGTTCGTCATTCCCGGTGCATCGGCACGGCGGGCTCGGAACTCCATTCCGGCTCACCCGAATGGGAGGGGCGCGGGCGCCCGGCCGCCAGTTCGAACGCGGCGAGGACCACGCGGGCCTGGTACTCCACCTGGCGGGCGACGGGGATCCAGCGCGCCCCGTAGCCGTCACGGTAGTCGGCGCACCCCTCGTCGATGAGCCGGTCCAGCTCGGGCAGCGCGCCGGCCGGGTCGCGTCCGGCGCGGGTCACCAGCTGGTGCAGCAGCCCGGCGGTGCGCAGGGCGACCCGGCGGCCGGAGATGGCGAGGGTGGTGAGCCGGGCGGTGTCGAGCGGGGGCAGCGGCCGGGCGGCGCCGTCGTGGACGTCGGGGTCCCAGGAGTCGGCGAGGCCCGGCCCGACCAGTAGATAGTCGTCGACCGGGGCGAGGAACCGGGCGGCGTCGGGTCCGCCGCTCACCGAGGGGCGGACGCGGGCGAGGATGCCCTCCAGGAGCCGGGTGTCGCGGCGCAGGGCGCGGCTGACGGTGCGCAGCACCGCGTCGGCGTCGGGCGACGGGGAGGCGTCCTCGACGGCGGTCACCCCCCACATGGGTGCCTCGACGACGGCGGTGACCGTGCCATGGCGGTGCGGGTGGTACCAGGTGGACTCGACGGCGGCCTCGGTGATGGCGGCGGCCAGGTCGCCCCGGCGCGGGGGCGGGATGCGGTAGACGGCGGGGCCGAGGCGGGGCCAGTACAGGGTGTCGTAGGGGCTCAGCTCGCGCGGGATGCCGAGGCGGGCGGCGGCGCACGCGACGCGCCGGTCGAGGCCGGGCAGTTCGCGGGTCAGCTCGACGAAGCCGCCGCCGACGTCGACGCCGTGCAGCGAGCACTGGAGGAAGGGCCGCAGTTCGTCCTGGAGGTCGAGCAGGGCGCGCGTCTCCGGCAGGACGGCGCCGGCGGCGCCGTCGGGCAGCCACTCGGGCTGCTCCAGGAAGCCGGGGCGGAAGAAGTGCCGGAAGTGGTGGCCGAGGGTGTAGGGGCCGGACAGCCAGCCCTCGTTGCGGCGGGAGCCGTCGGGGTCGAGGCTCAGCAGCAGGTTCCAGGTGATGTCGGCGGCGTCGCTCAACCGGGGGTCGGCCAGGGCCCGTTCGGCGAGCCGGAGGGCGGTGGCTCCGCCCACGGGCTCATTGGCGTGCGGGCCGGCGACGATCAGGGTGTGGCGGCTGCCCCGTCCGACGGACAGCAGCCACATCGGTGTGCCCGCCCGTGAGGTGCCCACGCGGCGCAGCCGGGCGCGGTGCGGATGTCGGTCGACGAGCGTCACGGCGCGGGCGGACAACTCGTCCACGGTCGGATAGCGGAGGAGTGGCGGCAGGGCACACACCTCCACGGATGCGGCGTCGTCGGGTCACCTGGTGTGCATGGTGTAAGCACAGTCAGTCATGGCCGAGAACGCACGTCAACACCCTGGATCGGAAGGGAAGTTGACAAACTCGCTGCGTAAATCCCAGGCCAGAGCTTCGTCAGGGGATCGGTCGGAAGGTCATTCCGAGGAGAGACGGAAGTTCATGCGGCCGAAACTCACCTGATCGCCGTCGCGGACGACGGCCGCGCCGATCACCCGACGGCCGTTGACCGTGGTGCCGTTGGTGGAGCCGAGGTCGCGCAGGATCCATATGCCGCCCTGCCGGCTCAGCTCGGCGTGCACCCGGGAGACCGTCTCGTGGCTGAGCCGGAGGCCGCTGCCGGGGTCGCGGCCGATACGCAGCGCGTGATCGCTCCCCGGGTGCGGCAGCTGGAGTTTGGGGAGCCGCTCGGCCTGCCAGGCCCTGCGCAGCTTCACGCCGAAGCCGGAGACCGCCCCGACGCTGCCCAGCACCAGCCGGGACCAGCGCTTCTCGGCGGGCAGGTCGGCGGTGAGCGCGGCGAGTTCGTCGGAGCGGCGGGCGGTGAGGGCCAGCTCCATGCGCCGGATGAACGTGTCGTGCGACAGACGGCCCAGTGCGACGCCGTCACGGAGCGCCCTCAGCGCGCGGTCGCGCTCGGCGTCCGACAGCCGCGCGGGGTAAGTGTGGAACTCGAAGGACGACGTCACGCAGGTGATTGTCGGTCAGGGGGCCCGGAGGTGTCCAGACAGGCCGTAAACGGTGACGATCCCCGGACATGCCTGACGGGCGGTGCGACTCGCGGGGCGAAAGCGGCGATCCGACCGCGCGGAGATCTCGTTTGCCGCACGATGGACGACAAGCGGTTCCGGGGGCGTGTCCGTGCTTTCCCGGAGCGGCTTGCCCCCTGACTACCCAGGATCATGACCGGCAGCCGAGGGAGAACCGTTCCGTGCAGTTCGAGGTGTGGGCACCGCAGGCCGACCGTTCGACGCTCCACCGCGCGGGTGAGACGCACGCGATGGAGCGCGATCCGGAGCGGCCGGGGTGGTGGACCGTCGACGCGAAGGCGTCGGACGGCACGCGCTACGGCTTCGCCGTCGACGACGGCCCGGTCCGGCCCGACCCGCGCTCACGCCGGCAGCCGGACGGCCCCGACGGGCTCAGCGCGGTCGTCGACCACGGCCGGTACGCGTGGCGCGCGCCGTGGTCCGGGCGCGGGCTGCCGGGCGCCGTGCTCTACGAGCTGCACGTCGGCACGTACACGCCCGAGGGCACGCTGGACGCGGCCGCCGGGCGCCTCGGCCATCTCGTCGAACTGGGCGTCACCCACGTGCAGTTGATGCCGCTGTGCCCGTTCCCCGGGACGAACGGCTGGGGTTACGAGGGCGTCTCGCTGTGGGCCGTGCACGAGCCGTACGGCGGCCCCGAGGCGCTGAAGCGGTTCGTGGACGCGGCGCACGGACTGGGCCTGGGGGTCGTGCTCGACGTCGTGCACAACCATCTGGGCCCCTCCGGCAACTACCTGCCCGTCTTCGGCCCGTACTTCACCGAGCGGCACCACACGCCCTGGGGCGCGGCCGTCAACCTGGACGCGCCCGGCTCGGACGAGGTGCGGGCGTACTTCCTGGGCAGCGCGCTCGCCTGGCTGCGCGACTACCGCCTGGACGGTCTGCGGCTGGACGCGGTGCACGCGCTCAAGGACACCCGCGCCCTGCACTTCCTGGAGGAACTGTCGACGGCCGTGGACACGCTCGCCGACGAGGTGGCCCGGCCGCTGTTCCTGATCGCCGAGTCGGACCTGAACGACCCGCGCCTGGTCACCCCGCGCGCGCAGGGCGGGCTCGGCCTGCACGCCCAGTGGAACGACGACTTCCACCACACCCTGCACACCACCCTGACCGGCGAATCGCAGGGCTACTACGAGGACTTCGCGCGGGCCGGCCTGGCGGGTCTGGCCAAGACCCTGACGGGCGGCTACTTCCACGACGGCACGTACTCGTCCTTCCGGGAGCGCCGCCACGGCCGCCCCCTGGACCGTACGAGCGTCTCCGCGCACCGGCTGCTGGGCTACACCCAGACCCACGACCAGGTGGGCAACCGCGCCCAGGGGGACCGCCTCGCCGCCTCCCTCTCCCCCGGCCTGCTGGCCTGCGCGGCCGCGCTGACGCTCGCCGGGCCCTTCACTCCGATGCTCTTCATGGGCGAGGAATGGGCCGCTTCCACGCCCTGGCAGTTCTTCACGGACCACACCGATCCGGAACTCGCGGAGGCGGTACGGCGGGGGCGGCGCCGGGAGTTCGCGGCGCACGGGTGGGCCGAGGAGGACGTCCCCGACCCCCAGGACCCGGCGACCCGCGACCGCTCCTGCCTCGACTGGTCCGAGCCGGCGCGTGCGCCCCACGCCCGGACGCTGGCCTGGTACCGCACCCTCATCACCCTCCGCCGCACCTTTCCCGACCTCTCCGACCCCGACCTGTCCGACGTCAAGGTCGCGTTCGACGAGGAGGCGCGGTGGTTCGGCTTCCGGCGCGGGGATGTGCGCGTGGCGCTGAACCTCGGCGAGGAGTCGGCCGCGATCCCGGTCGGCGTCCCGCACGCGCGGGTGCTGGCGGCCTGGGACCCGGTGGAGGCGCCGGGGGCGGACGGAGTGCTGACGCTGGGCGGGGAGTCGTGCGTGGTGCTGACGGTGGCGTGAGGGGGCACCCGGTGGCTGGGGCCGGACGGGGGCGGGAGGGGCGCAGCCCCGAGCTGTTGGGCACCCGAGCCCCGAGCTGTCGGGCGCCCGACGAATACCCTCAGTCCTCGCCCCGCAGATCCGTCACCCTCTCCAGCAGAATCGCCTCCCACGTGCGCCGCAGCCGGTGCCGGAGCACCGGGAGCGGGGCGGCGGACCGGCCCCGCAAGCCCTCCGCGAGGCCGATGACCGTGTCGCAGCGGGCCAGCCAGAGGCCGCGCAGACAGGGGCGGGCGCCGTACCCCGCGAGGGTGGCCGCACGGACGGCGGCCGGCGAACCGACGGCCGCGGCGAGACCGGCGATGTCCTCGGCGGGGTCACCGATGACAGCGTCGGTCCAGTCGAGGACGCCACGGACCCGGCCGTCCGCGCTCACCACGAGGTGGTCGCCCGTCAGCCCGTGGTGGACCAGCACCGCGCCCGGCGCCGTCAGCTGCGCGGCACTCGCGGACGTCAGCTGCCCGAGCCGCCCCGCGTCGAACTCGTCGGCCTTGGCGAGGAGCCGCGCCGCACGCCCCGCCGCCGCACACAGCGCCTCCAGCGAGCGCGGGGCCAGCCGCGGTACCCCGAGCGGCTCGGCCTGCCGCAGCGGCACCTCGCGCAGCCCCGTCAGGAGCGCCGCCAGATCGGCCTCGCCCACCGCGGACACGTCGTGCCCCTCCGCCGTACCGCCCGGCAGCCTCGTGTCGAGCGTGTACGTGAGGTTGCCGGACCACTCACCGTGCGCGACGCTCACCGGGACGGCAACGCCGATGTGCGGACGGACCACGTCCCGCAGCCGCAGCTCGCGCTTCTGCCGTCCGACGGCGTGCCGGTCGGACGTGAGGCGCAGCACATGGCGGGTACCGACCCACCAGGTGTAGTGCGCGTCGTCCCCGGCGACGGGCCGCACCTCGGGTCCGTCGCCGCCCTCACCGCCGCCGCGCCGACCCTCCCCGTTCCTCAACAGGGAACGGACCAGTCGGCGGACGCTGTCCGCGGTGGGTGTCGGTGCCTGGGTCATGGTCGCGCCGTCGTCCGGGGGTTCAGATCAGCGAGGGTACGCGGTCGGTCACTCGACCACCGCCATCTCGCGCGCGGTGTTGTTGAGGCGTCGGCCGCCGTCCTCGGTCACGGTCACGATGTCCTCGATCCGTACGCCGAAACGGCCCGGCAGATAGACACCGGGTTCGACCGAGAAGCACATGCCGGGCACGAGGGGCCGCTCCTCCCCCTCGATCATGTACGGCGGTTCGTGGGTGGTGACGCCGATGCCGTGCCCGGTGCGGTGGATGAAGCGGTCCCCGAACCCGGCGTCGGCGATGACCGCGCGGGCGGCCCGGTCCACGTCCTGGCAGGCAGCGCCCGGCCGTACCGCACGGAACCCCGCCTCCTGGGCGGCCCGCACGAGGTCGTGCACCTCGCGCTCCTCGGCGGTCGGTTCGCCGACGTGGACCGTGCGGGAGGTGTCGGAGCCGTAGCCGTCCTTGAGGCCGCCGAAGTCGAGGACGACCATGTCGCCGTGGCGGATGACGCGGTCGCCGGCCTCGTGGTGCGGGTTGGCGCCGTTCGGGCCCGACGCGACGATGGTGAAGTCGACCTGGGAGTGCCCGAACCGGCGCAGCAGCCCCGCGAGATCGGCCGCGACCTCCGCCTCCCGGCGCCCGGCGAAGGACACCTGCCGGATCTCCTCGTAGGCCCGGTCGGCGGCCGCACCCGCCGCGGCCATCCGCCGCAGTTCGGCCGCGTCCTTCACCGCCCGCAGCATGGGCAGGGTCTCGGTGAGCGCCACGTACGTCGTCCCGGGCAGCCGCCGCTGCAGGCCGAGCAGGTGCAGCGCCCACGCGTTGTCGCTGACGCCGAAACGGCCGCGCGGGCCGAGGACGGAGACGGCCGCCTCGTACGGGTCCTTGCCGTCGGTCCAGTCGCGGAGGGTGAGCGCGGGGCCGCCGGGTGCCCCGGCGGCGTCCGGGGCCTCCAGCGTGGGGACCACCAGCACCGGGTCCTCGCCGTCGCGCAGCACCAGCGTCGTCAGCCGCTCGGTCTCCGGCGGCCGGTGCCCCGTCAGCCACACCAGGTCCGGGCCGGGCGCGACCAGCAGCCCGTCGAGTCCGGCGTCCGCGGCGGCCCGCGCCGCGCGCCGCATCCGGGCCCGGTAGTCGTCGGCGGTGAAGGGCGCGGGCGGGGCCTCGGTCGTGACGGTCGCGGGCCCGTCGCTGGGCGTACCGGTCATCCATGCCTCCGTCTGCTCGGAGTTCCCTGGGTCCACGGGCAGCATCCTGCCCCTCCACCGTGGCGCACGCGAGCCGATTGCGTCGTCGCGTCAACTGTCGAGCCGTCGCGCGACTCCCACTAATGCTTGAGAGTTGCCCATCCGTTAACGCTAATGCTTGTATGCGACTGTTCCATTAGGCACGCACCGCCCCTAGGAGGCGTACGACGATGCTCGTACTCGCGCACATCAGCGATCTGCATCTGGACGGGAGCGACCGGGCGACCCGGCGGGCGGAGCGGGTACGGGATCTGCTGTGGGGGCTGCCGGGGCGGGTGGACGCGCTGCTGGTGACCGGGGACATCGCGGACCACGGCACGGAGGCCGAGTACGAGGAGGCGGCGCGCATCCTGGGGCTGCGGGAGGGCGGGGCCCCCTTCCCTGTGCTCACCTGCCCGGGCAACCACGACAGCCGGGCGCCCTACCGCAAGGCGCTGCTCGGGGAGCCGCCCTCCGACGGGCCGGTCAACAGCGCGCACGTCTTCACCACCGCGGCCGTGCTGATGTGCGACTCCAGCATCCCGGGCCGGGACGAGGGCGAGCTGGACGCGCAGACGTACGTCTGGATCGAGGAGACCCTCGACGGGCTGGACGGCGAACGGCCGGTGCTGCTCGCCTTCCATCACCCGCCGGTGGCCCTCCACCATCCCCTGCCGGACGCGTACCGGCTGGGCCGGCCTTCGAAACTGGACCGGCTGCTCGGGCGTCGGCCGGAGATCGCGGGGATCATCACCGGACACGCCCACACCCCTGCCGCGACCACGTTCGCCGGGCGCCCACTGGTCGTCGGTCCCGGGGTCACCTGGACACTGCGGCTGCCCTGGGAGGGCGACCCGGTCGCGGACCGGGAGGCGCCGCCCGGTTTCGCCTTCCATGTGCTGGACGACGAGGGACGGCTGACGAGCCACTTCCGGGTGGCCGTATAGGGGCGCCCGGGGCGGAAAGGGCGCGTCAGGTGACGACTCCCGGTACGGCCACCAGGTACTGACGGGCGCCGTTGGCGTGGCGCACGACGAGCCGCAGCGCCGCTCCGGGGCGGGCGGCACCGATCACCCGCGCGAGGTCGGCCGCCGTGCCGGTCCGGGTTCCGCCCAGGGCCAGGATCACGTCGCCGCGGACCAGGCCCGCGGTGTAACCGGCGCCGGGGACGTGGACACCGGACACGAGCGCGCCTCGGCTCCGGGCGTCTCCAGCGGCGTCGACGACTTCGACACCCAGGGCGGGGTGTGCGGACGCCAAGGTCGCGGAAACCGAACTGCCCTTCCCCGAAGAGGACTTGGGGGAGCCCGACCGCGACTGGCCGCCGACCGGCCGGGCGGAAACCTCCGGCCCGACCGGCGCCCCGTCCCGCAGCTCAGCGAGTCCGCTCATGCCGATCACCGTGGTGCCCATCGTGCCGAGCCCTACGCCCGACAGGACGAGGACCGCGCAGGCGACCAGGGCGAACAGCAGGGTGATCAGGCGTTGCCCGCCACTGCGGGGTGCGGCGTGCGGGCGCCGGGCGGTGCCGGACGGGCGGCCGTCACCGGACTCCTGGCCCGGCAGGGGCTTGGGTCGCAACGCGGTCTGTTCCATGGTGTCGCCTCCGGCCGGACACCTACCCGGCGCACCACGGCGCGACGAGCCACGAAAGAGTGAGACTGACGCTCCGTCACATCGGCCCCCGCACCGGCTCCGGCCCGGTCAGCTCCCGCACCAGGGCCGCTGCCGCTCCGCCGGGTGTGCCGCCGTGGACGATCTCCGTGCGGTGCACGAGGCGCGGTTCGACCAGGGGGACGGCGACCGCGCCGGGGACGTCGGCGGCGAAGCCTCGGGGCAGGAGGGTCAGGCCGTGTCCGGCGGCGGCGAGGGCCGTGAGCGTGCGCAGGTCGGTGCCCTCGTAGCGCAGGGCGGTGCGGACGCCGCCGGTACCGCTCGCGGTGCGGAGCCGGTCCAGCGGGAGGCCCGCGCCGGGCGCGTCGAGCCAGCGGGCGTCGACGAGGTCGGCGAGGCGGAGCCCGGGGCGGCGGGCGAGGGGGTGGCCGGCGGGGAGGAGCACGCAGACGGGTTCCTCCCCGATGCCCCGGGTGGTCAGGGGTGCCACGTCGGGGAGCCGGAGGGGGTCGCTGGGTGCGGCGAGCCCGTCGACCAGGCCCAGGTCCGCGGCGCCCGTGGCGACGGCCGCCGGGATCTCGTCGCGGGCGAGGGTCCGCAGGGTCACGCCCGCGGCGGGCAGCGCGGCGATCGTACGGGGGCCGAGCGCCGTCGGGGTCGCCGCGAGCGTCAGCCCGTGCTCGGGTGCCGCCGCCATCCGTACGACGTCGGCACGGGCCGCCTCCAGGCGCAGCAGCAGGGGCCCGGCGTGTTCGAGGAGCCGCTCGCCCGCGACCGTGGGGGCGACGGGGCGCCGGGTCAGCAGCGCGGCGCCCAGGTCCTGCTCCAGCGCGGCGATGTGCTGGGACACCGCGGACTGGGTGTAGCCCAACGCGCGGGCCGCCTCGGAGAAGGAGGCGAGCCGGGCCACGGTGACGTACGTACGCAGCAGATGGGGATCCATGACCGACAGGATCGCGCACCGTCCATCAGCAATGCTTATCGAGCATGCGGAAATCATCGTTGGACGTGAAGTCGAGGTCGCGCCCAGGATGACGGGCATGACGCAGCACGCGGCTCAGCCCGCCTCTTCCCTCTCCGCCCGGTCCGCACGGCTGGCGATCGTCGGCGACCGTTCCCCCGACGTCGTCTCGCACAGCCGGATCCCGCTCCTCCTCGACGCCCTCGCCGGGCGCGACCGGCTCGTCCTCGACGCGTACTGGATCCCCTCCGGGGACGCCGCCGCCGACGCGGGGGCCGTGCGGGGCTTCGACGCGGTGTGGGTGGTGCCGGGCAGCCCGTACCGCAGCGAGGCCGGGGTGCTCTCCGCGATCCGGACCGCGCGGGAGGAGGGCATCCCGTTCCTGGGCACGTGCGGCGGCTTCCAGCACGCGCTGCTGGAGTACGCCCGGCACGAGTGCGGGCTCACCCGGGTCGCGCACGCCGAGACCGAGCCGGACGCCGAGGACTTCCTCATCGAGCCGCTCGCCTGTTCCCTGATCGGACACGAGGCGACGGTCGTGATCGAGCCCGGCTCGCTCGCGCAGTCCGTGATGAACGCCGAGCGGTCGGTCGAGCGGTACTTCTGCGCGTACGGCCCGACCCGTCATCTCGACACCCTGCGCGCGCACGGTCTGCGGTTCTCCGGGCTCGACGAGGACGGGCACGTCCGGATCGCCGAACTGCCCGGCCACCCCTTCTTCCTGGCGACGCTCTTCCAGCCGGAGCTGGCCGGCGACGGCAGCCGTCCGCACCCGGTCGTGCGGGCGTTCGCCCGGGCCGCGGTCGAGCACGCGACCCGGGTGACGGTGGGTCAGCCGATGTGAGCCTGCGCGAAGGACAGGACCGGCGGCCGGTCCGGGACGAAGCCGTGGGCCCGGCGGGCCAGGAACTCGGGCTTGTAGCGGTCGACCCGCTGGTGCCAGTTGAGGATGCCGGACAGCCAGTTCTGCAGGTCGGTCACATAGCCGCCCATGATGGCGCGTGCTTCCTCCGACAGGTCGAAGTCGTCGTAGACGACGGGGAGTTCATGGGCGACGACATGCTCGAACTGCTGCATCCGCTGGGTCATCAGGTCGTGGATCACACCGAGCGCGGTCGGGTAGTCGCAGCCGAAGAAGTTCTGCACGACGAGGATCGCGTTGTGGACCTCGCCCTCGTACTCGATCTCCTTCTGGTACGAGAAGACGTCGTTGATGAGGCACGCGTAGTCGATCGCCGCGTTCTCCAGTGAGCGGACGGGGCCGCTGCGGTAGACCTCGTCCGGAACCTGCGGTCCGTGGCCCATCCGGCACAGGCTGAGGGTCATGTCGGAGCCGAAGGTGGCGCGCCGCATCTCCAGGTAGTCGACCGGGTCGGGGACGCGGTTCTGGATCTGGTTGAACAGCTCCCACACCCAGCTCTCGGTCATCTTGTCGACGGACGCCTTCAGACCGCGTCGTTCGTCGGGGGTCATCCCCGCCGTCGTCCGTGCCCAGAGGTCGAGGAGGCCCCGTTCCATGCCGTTCCCCGGGACGGGGACCTGCTCCCCCTCGACGGGCATGCAGTCGGAGAGGCGTGCCGTGGTCAGGCGCGCGGCGGCGAGGTCGCGGCGGTGACCGAAGACGAGGGGGTAGTAGTCGTCGCCGTAGGTGCCCCAGGCCAGCCAGGCGGAACTGAGGTCGAGTTGCTCGGGTGTCGCGTCAGGGTCGAGGCCGGCCGAGCAGAGCGGGAGGTCGGCGGCGGCGAGCCTCTCCTCGTCCCAGACGCCCTCGCTCAGCATGCCCATCGCGTGCATCCAGTCGGTGAGGCGGGGGCGGGCGGCGTCCAGGTGCGGGCAGAGTTCCACCTTGAACGGCATGTAGAAATCGGGGAGTCGGGAGGGCCCCACCTTCTGGTACGGCACATGCGTGTGGGCGCGCAGCCGTTCCGCCGCGGCGGTCGCGAACAGCGCCCCGATGTCGGCGGCGGACGTGCCGAACCCGGGCCGGGCGGCCAGGGCCGGGCCGGTGAGGACCGCGCCGCCGAGGTCGAGCGGGCCGCGCGAGGAGGTGGCCCCCTCGTTCATGTAGCGGCTGGAGCGCATGTGCCACTCGTGGCCGCCGGACTGCCAGTCCTGCAGGCCCTTCGTGTACGCCGCGACGGCCGCGAGCTCGTCCGGGGTGAGGCCCTTCTCCAGAGCCAGTCCGGGGACTTCGGTGAGCGCGGTGTTCTCGAACTGGTGCAGCCGGGAGGTGAGGATGTCGTTGACCGTCTCGGCGGCCTGCTGGGTGCCGCAGTCGAAGAAGGTCTCCAGGACGAGCACGCCGTTGCTGTTCTCGCCCTCGTCCTCGACCTCCCGCTGGTACGAGAACAGGTCGTTGCGGAGGTGGACGGCGTCGGAGAACGTCTCCATCAGAACCCTGAGGGGCCTCGACTCCGCGACGGACGGCGGGACTTCGGCGGTGGCGTACTCGACCAGACCGGCCGACCAGGGCGCACCGCCGACCTTGCGGCGCATCTCGATGTACTCGACCGGGTTGGCGATCCGGCCCTCGTTGATGTTGGACAGCTCCCACATCGACTCGTTGAGCAGATGCTCGGTGGCCACGGCGAAACGGCGGCGCCAGTCCATCGACATCGACGGCACCGTACGCGCCCACAGGTCGGCGAGGCCCGCCTCCACCGGGTTCCGCGGCTCCGGCAGGGGGGTCGACAGGTCCAGCGGCATGAAGAGCGGGAGTCGGTCGAGGTGGGCCTTGCCGCCGGGGCGGTCCTGGGAACGCTTGAAGAGCTCCAGGAAGTGGTCGTCGAAGAAGAACACCCACACGTACCAGTCGGTGATGAGCGAGAGCGCCGGACCGTCGCAGTCGGGATGGGTGTACGCGCACAGCAGGCCGTAGTCGTGCGCGTCCAGGTCCGCCTGATCCCATACGCCGGAGCCCTCCAGCATGCCCATCTCCCGCGCCCACTTGGAGGAGTGGGCGCGGGCCTCTTCGAGGTGGGGGTTCAGCCGCGCGGGATACGGCATGTAGAAGTGCGGGAGTACGAACGGCTGCGTCATGGGCGGGGCCCTACCCGTGGCCTCCGGCGGGCATCCGGATGGGGACACATGATCACACCATCGCGTGAATCCAGGAGGTTTCCTCGCCCCGCCGTCGTCAGACCTTGACCTGGATCAGTGCCCTCGTCCCGCTCGTGCGCCAGCTCTGTCCCTCGGCTGTCACCAGGGCGTTCTCCGTCTCGGGGGTCAGGCCCGTGATGACGTCGGACTTGAGGGTGCGCAGGGCGGCGACCGGGCCGGGGAAGTAGGACGTGACCTCGGTGAAGGGGGTGGTGGGGGGCCAGAGGTGGTCGCCCACCAGGCGGCGGTAGTTGAGGTCGCCCTTCATCAGGGTCAGGTCGGCGGAGGCGAAGTCGTCGCGCAGGTCGGGGGGCATGTCCGCGTAGGGCAGAGGTGCGCAGGAGAAGGGGTGGGCGCGGAGGATCAGGCGGCCGTCGGAGAGGGCGGAGTACAGACGGTTCCCGGCGTCGGCCTCGGCGGACACCAGGTGGCGTACGGCGTCGAGGGTGTCGGCGGTGGTGGCGTCCGAGACGAAGTACGGGTACGGCTTCAGGTGCAGGACGGCACGGTCGAAGTGGCCGTGGGTGAGGAGGTGGTCGATGAGGAGGAGGTCGGGGAGCAGTTCACGGCCCGCGTTGTCGGCGACCAGGCAGAGCGTTCGCCCGACAGGGGCCGTGGCCTTGTCCGTCAGCAGTGACAGCAGCAACTCGGTGTCGTCCAACACCAGTTGGGAGGAAGCAGCATCCTCACTCCCTTCCGCCGTCTGGATGCGGAAGCCGAGGTCCGCCCGGTTGCCCCAGAGGGAGCCGTGCAGGAGGGCCTTGAGTTGGTCCGGCAGGGGTTGTTGCGCGAGGGGGCCGAGGGCGCTGAGTTCGGCGGCTGCCTCGGGGGTGTCCAGTTCGGCGAGTTTGAAGGGGCGGAACGGGTCGACGCCCTGCCAGGGGCCGGGGCCGAAGTAGCCGACGGCTCGCAGGAGTTGGCGGTAGAAGCAGCTCTCGGCGGCGAGGAAGGGGAGGGAGAACCAGGACCGGCCGGCGTAACGGCGTACGTTCCAGGTGTCCCACCAGTCGTCGTCGGCCGGCGGGGTGAGCACGCCCTCGATCCCGTTCTTCAGCAACTCGTCGAGGGCGCGGCGCTGTTCGGGACCGTAGGGCGTGGCGTCGCGGACCTTGCGGATGAGGGCGGGGTGCCGTTCGGCGAGGACGCTGTGCGGGAAGGAGGCCGGGTCGTCGCTTCGGATGACGGGGGCGTCAGGCATGGCCGTGGGTTCCTCCCGGGGCGGCGGGGCCGGTGGGTGTCCGGGGCGGCAGTTCCACCTTCCTCAGCTGCTCGTCGATCTGCTGGTCGAAGCCGGCCTCGGTCCAGACGTACTTCCTGAACTGGTCCGTCGTCAGCGGGCCCGGCCACGGGCTGCCGGTGGGGTAGAACACGGACTCACACGAGGCGCAGTAGTGGGCGGGCTGCCACAGGTGCTCGGCGCGGGGCTTGCCCGCCTTGACGGTGGCGCGTTCGCGGGATTCTCCGCGGATCACCCAGAGGGTGCCGGCGAAGAGGAGGACGGCGAGGATCGTACCGCCGGCCGTGTAGAGGGGTTTGTCGTTCTGTACGCCGCTGTAGGCGAGGCCCGCGCCGATGCCGGCGAGGATCATGCCTTCCAGGAAGTGCGTGACGCTGTCGAACGTCGAGTGCGCGCCCGGGGCCTTGGCTAGCCGGTCGGCGAGGCCGGAGCGCGGGGAGTCGGGATCGGCGCAGGCGTCGGGGACCGTTCGCACCGACGGACCCGAAGCCCCGCAGCGAGGGCACACCGCCGGGGCCGGAACTCCGGCCAACACCCCGGTCGGCCCGGATTCCTCGGCCGGCTTCCCGGCCCGCCGCTCGGCCGGGCCCTCGGCCGGCCCGGACACCTCGAACTTCTCTGTCGACATACGCATACGCTAACGCCCGGCGTACATGAGCCGGCGGCCGGCCGATGCCCGCTCGCATCGGTCGGCCGCCGGCATGGGGGGGTGGCGGTCATTCGTCCCGGCCGTGCGGCCGGGGTTCGGCCCGGGGGCCGAGGATCAGAAGGTGAGGTTCCAGCTGTTGAGGCGGCCCGTGTCAGCGGCCGCGACATCCTGGACACGCAGCTTCCAGGTGCCGTTGGCGACCTCGCTGGAGGCGTTCACCGAGTAGGTGGTGACCAGGTTGTCGGCGGAGTCCGAGCTGGAGGCCTTGAGGGGGTAGGTGGAGCCGTCGGGGGCCACCAGGGTCAGGACCAGGTCACCGCGGTAGGTGTGGGTGATGTCCACGCCGACCTGGAGGGTCGAGGGCGCGTTGCCGGTGCGGCCGGTGACGGAGATCGAGGACTCGATCGCCGCGGCGTTGTCCGGGATGGCGACGGCCGTGGTGTTGGTGTAGGTGGTGCCCCCCGTGGAGCCTCCGCTCACCGCCTGCACCGTCTTGGCCGCGTCGGCGAGCCCGGCGCCGCAGCCGCCCGAGCAGGTACCGGGCAGAGCACGCGAGTTGGTCTTGATCGCGGACTCGATCTGGGCCGGGGTCAGCGCGGAGCTCGCCGACTTCACCAGCGCGGCGAGGCCCGCGATGTGCGGGGCGGCCATGCTGGTGCCCTGGTAGTAGTCGTACGTCTCGCCGGAGGGGCCGGCGGTGCCGGTGTTCAGCGTGGACAGGATGCCGCCCGACTCGGTGGTGCGGGTCTCGCCGCCGGGGGCCGCGATGTCGACGGTCGTGCCGAAGTTGGAGTAGTACGAGCGGGAGCCGGCGCGGTTGGTGGCCGCCACCGAGATCACGTTGTTGCAGCTGGCCGGCGAGTAGTTGGCCGCGTTGGCGTTGCTGTTGCCCGCCGCGACGACGACCGTGGTGCCGCGGTTGACGGCGGCGGTGATCGCGCTCTGGGTCGCGGTGGTGCAGGCTCCGCCGCCACCGAGGCTCATGTTGATGACCTTGGCGACGTTGGTGTTGGCGGGCACGCCGGAGACGGTGCCGCCGGACGCCCAGGTGATCGCGTCGATGATGTCGGAGTCGTAGCCGCCGCACTTGCCGAGCACCCGCAGCGGGGAGACCTTGGCGCCGTAGGCGATACCGGCGACACCCTTGCTGTTGTTGGTGACGGCGGCGATGGTGCCGGCGACGTGCGTGCCGTGCCAGGAGGAGGTGGTGGCCGCCCAGTCGGTGGCGCACTCGCCGTCCGAGGTCCAGTCGCCCGGGTCGGCCGGGTTGCTGTCACGGCCGTTGCCGTCGTTGGAGACGGCGGTGTCGGCGATGAAGTCGTAGCCGCCGACGATGTTCGCGGCGAGGTCCGAGTGGGCGACGTAACCGGTGTCGATGACGGCGACCGTCACGCCGGTGCCGGTGACCTTGTCCCAGGCGCCCGGCACGTTCATGCCCGCGGTGGCCTCGTAGAGGTCCCACTGCTTGCTGTACTCGGTGTCGTTCGGGGTGGCCAGCGCCTTGTTCAGGCGGTCCGGGGCGACGTAGGCGACCTGCGGGTCGGCCTGGTACTCGGCGATGACGTCGGCGACGTCCGCCTTCGTGACGTCCTCGCCCAGGTCGACGAGGGCAGCGCCGCTGCCGAGCCGGCGCTGGAAGTCGAGGCTCTCGCCGGCCTCCTTGCCCTTGGCCGCGGCGTCGGCGTCGGCGGCCTTGTTCGACGTGGCCTCGGCGGCGCCGGACTTGTACCCGACGATCAGGCGCTCGGCGGTGGTCCCGGCCGCGGCCTCGGTGGCGCCGACGGGCGCGGCGTCGGTCTTGGCGGACGGGGCCTGGGCGACGGCGACCGAGGAGGTCATGCCTGCCACCAGGGCGACGGAGACCGCGGCGACGGATATGAGCTTCCGTCCGGCGGTACGGGAGAGGGAGGTACGCAAGGGCTTCGCCTTTCGTGGCCTGCTCATGTCAGGGGAGGAGCGGCATTGAAACGCTTCGTCATCGAAGCGGCGGGGGGTCCAGAAAGGGATGGCGCGAAAGCCGACCAGGCGCGAGCCGTACCACCAGGGGTTACCTATGGTTCGGCTGTGCGATGACATTAGGCAAAGCCCAGGTCATGGGGATACGGGGAAAACCCTCGACCCCCGGGGAACTCCCCTACTCCGCCCGGCAGTCGGGCTCTGATGTGCCGGTTCGCCGGGTTTGCCGGGGCTCCGCCGCCGCATGGCGCCTGGCTGGATCCGACCGGTCGAACAGGGCCGCGGCGTTGAACGCGGCACCCCCGGGTCCCGTACGACACCGTGGACCCGTCAACCCTCGAACCCCATGGATCGGACGTACCGGATGTACCGCTTGTCCGCCCGCCGCGCCCTCGGCTGCCGCAGCACCGGTCGCCGCACCGCGGTCACGACCGCCGCCGCCACCGTCGTGGCCCCGCTGCTGCTCACCGCGGGCGCCGTCACCCCGGCCTGGGCGCACGGCGCGCCGACGGATCCGGTGAGCCGGGTCTCGGCGTGCTCGCCCGAGGGCGACAGTCAGGGGTCGGCGGCGTGCAGGGCCGCGGTCGCCG
Source organism: Streptomyces sp. NBC_01314 (assembly GCF_041435215.1). Taxonomy (NCBI): domain Bacteria; kingdom Bacillati; phylum Actinomycetota; class Actinomycetes; order Kitasatosporales; family Streptomycetaceae; genus Streptomyces; species Streptomyces sp. NBC_01314. The sequence goes on from NZ_CP108394.1 coordinate 2,856,022, forward strand.
CGAACGGCGCTCCTTTCACCGCGTGGGACAACATGCGCGTCGCCGGGGTGAACGGGCGGGACCGGGAGGTCGTCCCGGACGGGCAGCTGTGCAGCGGAGGCCTCGCGGCCTACAAGGGGCTCGACCTGGCCCGCGCCGACTGGCCCTCGACCCGCCTCTCCCCCGGCACCACGCTGGACCTGACATACCGGTCGACCATCCCGCACACCGGGACCTTCAAGCTGTTCCTGACGAAACCGGGGTACGACCCGGCGAAGCCCCTGGCGTGGTCCGACCTGCCCGAGAAGCCGTTCGCCACGGTCACCGACCCGCCGCTGCGGAACGGTTCCTACCAGTTCTCGGCGAAGCTGCCGGCGGACCGGTCCGGGCACCAGGTGCTGTACACGATCTGGCAGAACACGAGCACGGTCGACACCTACTACTCGTGTTCGGACGTGGTGTTCCCGGCGGCGAAGCAGGCCGACTCCGGTGCGGATGACGGCAGTTCGAAGGAGACGCCCGCCGGGAGCGAGGAAACCGCGGCCGAGAGGCCGGCCGCGGGGAAGGCCGAGTCCGCCACCACCGCGCCGACGGAGCCGACGGACGCGCCGACCACCGCCGGCGGCGCCGACGCGCAGGCGGCCGACCCCGGCAGCCCCGTCGCCTCCACGACCGACGAGAGCGGCGCCTCCGTGCCGCTGGTGGCGGGCGGCGCCACGGCGCTGGTACTCGCCGCGGGCACCGCCCTCCTCCTCCGCGGACGCAGGCGCCGCTCTCGTGTCGGCGGCCGACCGGGTGAACGGTCGGGCCACCGATCGGGCAACTGACCGGTACGGGCGACTGATCAGTGAGGTAAGTCAGTTACCGGCCGCCGGACCGGTAACTGACGTCGTGGCTCGGGCCGTCAGTTGGTGTAGACGCTCGCGTCGGCCTGGTTGGCGTCGGTGACGGGCGCGTACTTCGCCGTGAAGTAGCCGGTGGCGAAGCACAGGGACGAGCCGGAGAACTTCGCGAACGGCTGGCTCGTGAAGTTGATGCTGTTGTCGTCGTTGCTGGAGGTGCCGGTGATGCTGGCCGCCCGGTAGACGCAGTTGATGGTGCCCAGCAGGGTGCGCAGCACGACGGTGGTCTGCAGGACCGAGCCCTCCGCCGGGCTGACCGTGACGACGCCGTCCGAGGTGACGGTGGTGGTGTACGGCAGGTTGTTGACCGTGACGCTGGTGACACCGAGCACGCCGACGACGTTGCTGGTGCAGCTGCCGAAGGTGTGGGCGTCGACCGTCTCGGTGGCCGTGCCGGGCGCGGCCGGGTTGTCGGTGACCGTGGCGGTGAACGTCGACGCGGCACAGGAGACGCCGCTCGTGCCCGTCGCGCTGGAGTAGAACTTGCCGGCCGTACCGGTCGCCAGCGACGCGTTGAGCACGTCGCCGACCGCGACCGCGTCGCCGGCGAGGCCGCCGGTGGTGAGCACGGAGTCGGCGGCGGAGGCCGGGCTGACGGCGGCCACCATCACGGCGGCGGTGGTGGCGGCGAGGGCAAGGAGGGATCGGCTACGCATGAGGGTGCCTCTTCTCATGAAGTGAGGGCCGTGGGTGACGACCCTCGGAAGGTGCGGGTGACGGTCCCCGCGAACGCGGGGACTGCGGTGATGGCGCGCGAGTCGACACCGTTCGCGCGGGGGAACGCGGCGATGCCGCACAGCGCCGTACGGTCGCTGCCGATCCATGACACGCCTTCTCCGTACGTGACGGATCGACAGCGACAGCCGGGGACCGGACACGGCCCAGTGGAGGGAAGGCGACCGTGCCCGGCACCGCGGTGAGGGGTGGTGCTGCGTCGGGCCGCGCAGCGCGTTCAGTTGGCGCCACCCACACCCCGCCTGCGACAGGGTGTTCGGGACGGTGGCATGCGCTGCGCGTCGGATCCGGCGCCACGGATCCGTGGGGGGAGACCCCGATGAGTTGTAGACCTGCGAAAGAGCCAACGTCAAGGCGTCGTGGGGAAGTTGGTGTCTCAAGATCGCTCCGGGGATGGCCGAAATCGGAGGCCCGTGGTGGTTTAACCAAAGGTGAGAGATGTTCACCTTTCACAGCGGCGGCACAACCAACATCCTTTTGCCACAAGCGCCTTGACCCTTGAAAGTAACCACCGGTAACTTCCCGAATGGCTACTGCGGCGTAGCTAGTAAGCCCTTGCACCTACGGGAGGTGCGCTGAGGCGTGCGCCGCAACCGCTGTCCGCGCCAGGACAACGTGCCAATGAAGCCCCATCTGCAATGACTTGGAAGTCCAGGGAGCACACATGGCCTCGTCCTCGGACGCCACGGCGTCCACCAACGAAAGACCCGAGGGTCCCGGAGCGTCCGGAAGACGCGGGCGGGTTCGGCTCAAGCGCGCCGCCGTGATGGCGGTGCCGGCCACGGCCATCGCCGCCGGCCTGATGATCCTCACCGCGCAGGGCGCTCTGGGTGTCCAGTTCGCCATCTCGGGCATGCCGTTCGTCGTCACCGCCGACAAGCTCGAAGGTACGGGCTTCGCCCAGTTCGGCTCGCTCGACCACATGATCGAGAACAGCCCGAACGAGGGTGACACCGGCGGTCAGGTGCTGGTCGTGACCTCGGTCGTGAAGAACGGCAAGCTGACGAACCTGTGCCAGAGCGTCGACCTCGGCGGCATTCAGCTGGTCCTCACGGCCGGCGACAAGGGCACGCCGGTGAGCGTGAAGAACCTGGCGATCGACTCCGACGACATCTCGGGCGACGCCTCGTTCAACAACATCGAGATCGGCCGCGACTCCAGCACGTTCGACAAGGTCGACCAGCAGGGCCCGCAGGGTGTCTACGGCCAGCAGGCCGACTCGGTCGTCATCACCGATCTGTACCAGCACAACTACGCCGCCACCGCGGCCGTCTTCAAGCTCCCCGACCTGCACATGAGCTTCACGAGCGAGGGCTGCCCGCAGTGAGCCGATTCCGGGAATGGAGGGGACACCGGCCGTTCACCGGTGGCCTGTTGCTGGTGCTGGGCGGCGCCGAGATCCTGCTGACCATGAAGGCACCGCTGCCGGTCATGCTGAAGATCGGAATGCAGGGGCTGGCGGGCTACCTGCTGCCCTCGCTGATGATCCTGTGTGGGTTGCTGATCCTCTTCAACCCCACTCAGCGGCTGTTCTACTCCATCCTCGGGATCATGCTCTCGCTGGGCACCTGGCTCACGTCCAACATCGGCGGGTTCATCGTGGGCCTGCTGATGGGGGCGGTGGGCAGCACGTTGGCCTTCGGCTGGCTGCCGGATCAGGAGCCTCGGCAGAAGCGGTCGGCCAAGCAGGGAGAGAAGCACGCCGCGGAGGTCGGATAGTTCCGGCTGTTCGGCGCGTGCGGGTAGTCCGTGGTTGTTCGCGCGGTTCCCCGCGCCCCTCAGAAGCTGTAGCCGGGGTGCGGGGTTCGGCGTTCACAGGGTGGCTGTTGCCGCCGCCTCGGTCAGGGCCGTGCGCAGGCGTTCCGCGTTCGTCCAGTAGGTGTCGTGGGAGAGCGGGACACGCCAGTAGAGGCCGGGGCCCGCGGTGCGGCGCAGGGGCGGGACGGCCACATGGCTGCCGCGGCCGAGGACCTGGACGTCGGGCAGGCGCCATTCGGACGCGTCGCCCGGGGGGACCAGCCAGTACATGATGCCGCCGTAGCCGTCCTTGATGACGGCGCCCGTCTCGTCCCCGAGGGACTCGAGAGCGAGGGCGCCGAGAGCGACCGGCACCCGTACGGCGGTCCACCAGCGCCCGGCCGGCACGGTGCGCACTTCGGGGCTGTAGGAACACATCCAGCGCGGAGCCCTGCTGACAGTCATGGCACTCACCGGCTTTTCATGGGGGGTGGGCCCGATCCTAGGAGTCGGCCCGGAACCCGACTTGCGGGTACGCGCAGGGAAGTTGCCGTCGTACGCAGCACGCGGTGCGGGATCTCGCCCGCCGACGCTACCAAGCCGTAGCGTGACCGGGCTTACACGTTGCGCTGTTGGACTGCTCTCGACTGCAGGAGGACCCCCCATGGGCCACCCCAGCCCCCTGGTGATTGACGCGACCGGCCGTGACATCCACGGTGAGGCCGCCCGTATCCGCGAGACGGGTCCGGCGACCCGGGTCGTGCTTCCGGGGCCGCACGATGTCGAGGCCTGGGCGGTGAGCAGCCCCGATCTGCTCAAGCGGCTGCTCACCGATCCCCGGGTGTCGAAGGACCCGCGGCAGCACTGGCCGAGGTTCGCCGCCGGGGAGATCACCCCGGAGTGGCCGCTGTTCACCTGGGTCGCGGTGCAGAACATGTTCACCGCGTACGGCGGTGACCACAAACGGCTGCGGATCCTGGTCTCCAAGGCGCTCACGGCGCGTCGGACGGCCGCGCTGCGACCGCGCATCGAGGAGATCACCAAGGAGCTGCTCGACCGGGTCGAGGAGGGCTTCCGGCGCGGGGAGACGGTCGATCTGCGGGAGGAGTTCTGCTATCCGCTGCCGATCCAGGTGATCAGCGAGCTGTTCGGCCTGCCCGAGGAGAAGGGGCTGGTGCTGAAGGAGTTGGTGGACAAGCTGTTCGACACCTCCGCCGAGCCCGGTGAGATGACCGCCGCCTACGAGCGGATGTACGGCGTGCTCGGCGAACTCGTCGCCGCCAAGCGGGAATCGCCGGGCGACGACCTCACCAGCGGGCTGATCGCCGCCCGCGACGAGGACGACACCCGGCTCAGTGAGCAGGAACTGCTCGACACCCTGGTCCTGGTGGTCAGCGCCGGGCACGAGACCACGGTCAACCTCCTCGACCAGGCCGTGCACGCCCTGCTGACCCACCCCGAGCAGCTCGCCCATGTCCGGGAGGGCCGCGCGACCTGGGACGACGTGATCGAGGAGACCCTGCGGGTGGAGGCGCCGGTGGCGAGCCTGCCGCTGCGCTACGCCGTGGAGGACCTCGACCTCGCCGAGTTCGGCGGCCCCGAAGGTGTGGTGATCGCCAAGGGCGACCCGATCCTGGCCGCCTACGCCGGCGCCGGGCGGGACCCCGAGCGGCACGGGAAGGACGCCGACGTCTTCGACGTCACCCGCGCCGACAAGGAGCACCTCGCCTTCGGACACGGCGTCCACTTCTGCCTGGGCGCTCCGCTCGGCCGGATGGAGGCCCGCATCGCGCTCCCGGCGCTCTTCGAAAGGTTCCCGTCACTCGAACTGGGCGCCACGGGCGCGGAGTTGGGCCACGTGGAGTCGTTCATCTCCAACGGCCACCGCCGCCTCCCGGTCCGCGAGGCATGACGGACACCCCTGGTCCGCGAGGCATGACGGCCGTCCCTCGTCCGCCATCCTGGCTGCCGTCCCACACACGCCATCCCTGACGGCCGTCCCTCGTCCGCCGACCTTGACGGCCGTCCCCCATCCGCAAGGCTGACAACTGTTTCTCGTCCGCGTTGCCCGCACAAGGCGCCCGGGCGGCCGCCACGCCGGCGGACTGCCCGCGGCCCTGGTGTCGGCGAGCGCCCCGCGTCCGCCACACCTGCGGACAGCCCGCGTCCGTGGGGCCCGGCGGAGCCCCGTCCGCGCCGCGGCTACTCGCCGCGCCACCAGGACAGCAGCCGGGCCCAGCCGCTCTTCGGGCGGGAGGGCTCCGGCGGACGGGCGTCGGCACCGCTGCCGTACGGGTCCGTCGAGCGGCGCGCCGGGGATGCGGGCGCCTCGGCCGCCGCACCGGCCACGGGTGTCGGCGGGAACGTCACCGGCAGTGCGGCGAGCGCCCGGTGGAAGGGGCCCGGACGCCACTCCAACGCCTCCACCGGTACGGCGAGTTCGACGTCCGGCAGTCGGTCGAGGAGCTTCTCGACCGCCACCGACGCGATGAGCCGGGCCTCGCTCTGCGCGGGGCAGTTGTGCGGGCCGGCGCTCCACGCCAGGTGGGCCCGGTTCCCCGCCCGCTGATTGCCGCCCGTCAGGGCCGGGTCGGTGTTGGCGGCGGCCAGCGAGACGACGACCGGGTCGCCGGCCTTCAGCAGCGCGCCCTCGTACAGCACGTCCCGCACCGGGTAGTGCACGGCGTAGTTGGCCATCGGCGGGTCGGTCCACAGCACCTCGTCGAGGGCGTCCTCCACGGGAAGGCTGCCGCCGGACAGGTCACCGGCGAAGCGGTCGTCGGCCAGCAGCAGGCGCAGCGCGTTGGCGATGAGGTTCTGCTGCGGCTCGGTGCCCGCGCCCATGAGGACGACGAGGGTGTGGATCATCTCCTCGTCCGTGAGCCGCGCCGGATGCAGGGTGAGCCACGACGTCACGTCCGGGCCGGGCTGCCTCCGCTTCAGCGTGACCAGTTGGAAGAGCGTGGCGGTGAGCAGTTCGTCGGCCCGCTCGGCGTCCACCCCGTCGAAGATGCCGGACATGCCCTCGACCAGCTTCAGTCCCAGCTCGGCCGGGCAGCCGAAGAGGTGGTTGAAGACGAGCAGGGGCAGGACCTGGGCGTACTCGCCGAGCAGGTCCGCCTTGCCGGTGGGGGCGAACCGGTCGATGAGGATGTCGGCGCTGCGCTCGACATAGCCGCGCAGGGTGTTGGGCTCGACCCGGGCGAGACTGTCGGTGATGGCTCCGCGCAGCCGCCGGTGCTCCTCACCGTCGGAGAACAGGGCGTTGGGCCGGTACATCATCATCGGGACGACGGGACTGTCCGGGGGGACGGTGCCGTCGTTGAGGTCGTTCCAGCGGCGTGGGTCCTTGGCGAACGTCTCCGTGGTGCGCAGCACGTGCAGCGCGGCCTCGTACGAGGTGACGAGGGTGGCCCGCACGCCGGGGGCCAGTTCGACGGGTGCGGTCGGGCCGGTGACGCGGGCCCGCCGGTAGAACGAGGCCGGGTCGGCGGCGAACTCCGGTCCGTACATCGGCTGGTGGGCCGGGCAGCCCGGGGGCGGGCCGGACGGCGATGCGGGAGTCACGCGTGCTCCAGTTCGGTCTCGGTCTCGCGGCTCAGCAGGTACTCGACGAGGGCGATCAGCGCCCGGGTGGAGGAGTCCGGGTCGCGGGCGTCGCAGCGCACCAGCGGGGTCTCGTCCAGTAGGTCGAGAGCCTCGCGCACCTCGTCCAGATCGTGCACGGGGGCGCCGTCGAAGCCGTTGACGGCGACGGCGTACGGCAGGCCCAGCTCCTCCAGGACGCCCATCACGTCGAAGGAGTGGGACAGGCGCCGGGTGTCGGCGAGGACCAGCGCGCCGAGGGCGCCGCGGGTCATGTCCTGCCAGAGCTTGGTGAAGCGCTGCTGTCCGGGGGCGCCGAACAGGTACAGCACCAGCGAGTCGTCGAGGGTGAGCCGGCCGAAGTCCATGGCGACCGTGGTGGTGGTCTTGTCGCGGGTGCCGGCGAGGTCGTCGACCAGGGCGCCCGCCTCGGTCAGGACCTCCTCGGTACGCAGCGGCCGGATCTCGGAGAGCGTACCGACGAACGTGGTCTTGCCGACCGCGAAGTGACCGACGACGAGCAGCTTGGCCGCCGTCTTCACCGTCGGCCGCAGGTAGACGTCGTCAGAGGCGGGCGCGGAGCCCATCGAGGACCTCCTGGAGGATTCTGGCGTCGGACGGCCGGGCGGCCGGTATCGGTGCGCGGGTGACGATGTGGCCGCTGTCCATGAGGTCGGCGACCAGCACCTTGGTGACGCTGACCGGCAGCAGCAGATGGCCGGCGACCTCGGCGAGGGAGAGCGCGCCGGGGCGGCACAGCTCCATCACCCGGCGCGTCTCCGGGGTGAGGCCGGACAGCGGCAGGTCGGTGGTGGCGACCAGCAGGGTGACCAGGTCCAGGGTGTTGCGGGTCGGGTGGGCGCGGCCGCCGGTGACGACGTACGACCGCACCAGACGTCCCCCGGGCCGGCGGGGCGTCATGCCCTGCTGCCCGTGTCCAGCCGCGCCGGGCTGGTCAGCTCCTTGCCGAGCCGGTCGACGAGCTTGTGCATGCGGTACGTCACGGACTCCATGTCGACCTCGTCGCCGGTGGACACCGCGAGGTAGGCGCCCTCGCCGGCGGCGACGAGGAAGACGAAGCCGTGTCCGAACTCGATCAGGGTCTGCCGCCACGGGCTCTCCGTCGGGCCGCAGAACTCGGCGGTGCTGCGGCTGATCGACTGCAGTCCGGAGAGCCCGGCCGCGAGCCGCTCGGCGTCGTCGCGGTCGATGTCGGCGGAGTGGGCTCGGAGCATGCCGTCGGCGGAGAGCAGGATGGCGTGGCGGGCCTCGGGCACCTTCAGCACGTCGTCGAGCATCCAGCCCAGCTCGTTGGTCGTGGGCTCGATCATGCGTGGGGGGTCCCTTCGTTCGTGTGGGGGGTGGGCGGCCGGGCGTCGGCGGCGGGGTCGGGGACGTACTCGTCCTCGTCGAGGATGCGTCCCGCCGCCCGGCCGAAGCGGGTGCCGCGGGCGAAGGCGCCCATGATGCGGGCGTTCTCCTCGGGCGATCGGCCGGGAATCTCCTCGGCCGTCTCGGGCTCCGGCTCGGGGGCGGTGGTCGGCTTGGGGGTGCGTCGGCGGCGCTTGGGCAGTCCGCCCTCGGTGGTGTTCTCGGGGGTGGTCTCGGTGGTGGTCTCGGTGCGGGCCCGGCGGGGGACGGCGGCCGATTCCGGAAGGGGTGTCAGGTCGATCTGTGGCTCCGGGGCGGCGGGCTCCAGGTGGGTGAGCAGAGCGGTGGGCAGGAACGCGACGGCGCGGACGCCGCCGTAGGGCGAGCGGGTGTCCACGGAGACGGTGAACCCGTAGCGCCGGGCGAGCATCCCGATGACGGCGAAGCCGAACTGGGGCGGGTCGTCGAGGCGGGTGACGTCCACCTCGCCGCGTCCGCCGAGCAGTTGGGTGGCGTGTCGTACGGCCTGGGCGTCCATGCCGACGCCGGCGTCGTCGATGACGACGCACGCGCCGTTGTGCACGTGCTGGACGTCGACCTCGACCGTGGTGTTGGGCTGGGAGTGGCGGGCGGCGTTGTCGAGCAGTTCGGCGACGGCGAGGACGACCGGCTCCACGGCGCGGCTCGCCACGGCGATGTCGACCTGGCCGTGGACGCGGACGCGCCGGTAGTCGCGGATGCGCGAGGTGGCGCCCCGGACGACCTCGACGAGCGGGGAGGTGGCGCGCTGCCGTCCCGGCCAGGAGCCGCAGAGTACGGCGATGGCCTGGGCGCGGCGGCCGAACTGGGCGTTCGTGTGGTCGACTTCGAGAAGGTCGCGCAGCACGTCGGGGTCGTCGTGCCGGTCCTGCATCTCGGAGATGGAGACCTGCTGCTCGTTGGCGAGTGCCTGGATCGAGCGCATGGACGCCTTGAGGGCGGCCTTGGCGGACTGGTCGGCGCGGGTCTGGGCGTGCTCGACGGCGCCGGAGAAGCGGGCCAGCACCTCGTCGAGGCCCTTGCCGAACTCCGTCTCGGCGAGCCGGCCGTCGAGCGGTCCGACGCCCGGCACGCTCTGGCCGGCGAGGGCGGGCAGGCGGACCGTGACCAGATGGCGCAGCTCCTCCTCCCGGGCCCGCACGTCGTCGGCCAGGACGGCGTTTCTCCTGCGCTGCCGTCTGGTGATCCCTTGCTGGCGCAGCAGGAGTACGGCGATGGCGAGCAGGGCCGCTGCCAGCGCCCAGGTCACCGCCTGCGGTATCGGTTCGGTCATGAAGTACGAGTCCTTACGTCCCCAAGTCCCCAGGCGTCGGCGGGGTCCGGGACGCCGGGCGGGAGTTGACGGAGCGCCCGACGCTAGCGGCGCGACCGCGCGGGTACTTTCCGTGACGCGCAGGGAAGTTGCCACAGGGCGCATGAGTGGCGCAAGGGGCGCAGGTGAAGCCGTGACTCTTCCCCCGGCATATTCGGCCACTTCGGCCGGGACGACATAGCAACCGCTTGCCACGCTAGGGTGCCCTCCGGGTCCGACCGGGTGGTAACTATCTTTGATCAAGTAGATGTTGAAGATTTTCCCGCCGAGGACCGTAAGAGACCACAAGCACACAGTCGGGGGTTCGGCACCAGGGAGGAGCAGCGTTGCCCGCCGGAAGTTACAGCGTCGAGGCGCTGACCACCGAGGAGTTGAACCCGCGCGAGCGTGCCGACTTCTGGACCGAGCAGATCGGCTCGTACCAGTCCCGGATGGGCTTCAGGTACGCCCAGTCGGACAACTTCCGGGGCGAGACCGTCCGGCAGCGCACTGACACGTACCAGTTGGTGAAGTACCGGTCCGACGAGATCGAGTACACCCGCACGACGCGCCAGGTGCGCCAGGACCCCGACGAGGACTACCGGCTGCTGCTGCCGATGAGCGGTGAGATCGTCCTGCGGCAGGACGGCGAGGAGGCCCGGCTGATCCCGGGCACGGCGGCGCTGGTCACCTTCGCGGCGCCCTTCCAGTGTCTCCAGAGCGACGCCATCGACGCGTTCATCCTCACCATCCCGGCCCGCGAGGTGGACGGCCGGCTCAACAACAGGTCACCGGTCGCCAGCGGTCTGGACCTCACAGCAGGCCTCGGGCGGATCGTCGGCTCGATGCTGACCGGACTGCACGAGGAACGGGAGCACCTCACCGACCCGGAGTTCAACGCCGTCTCCGACCGGGTCGTGGAGCTGGTGTGCATGCTCGCCGTCGGCGACGACCGCCCCGACGCCCCCGGACAACTGGGCGAGGTGGAGGCGATGGTCCGCCGCTATGTGCGCGACCACGTGGCCGACCCCGACCTCACGGGTACGGCGGTGGCGCGTGCCCTCGGCTGGTCGCTGCGCCAGATCCAACTGGCCCTGCAGAAGGCGGGGACCACGCCCCGCGAGCTGATCCGCGAGGAGCGGCTGCGCCTGGTCCGGGACCGCTTACTGTGCGCGGAGTGCGAGCACATGACGATCACGGATCTCGCCTACTCCGTCGGCTTCTCCTCCGCGAGCGCCCTCAGCACGGCCTTCCGGCGACGCTACGACGTCAGCCCCCGTGAGATGCGACAGAGCATACGTTGACTCAACTTCTGGTGAACTCCGGAGAGTTCGGCGGAAAACATACGGCGAGGGGCCACTCGGTGAACAGGCTCTCACACCCGCTCCCCCGCACGTAAGGTTGAAGTCTAAAGCTTGGTCAAAGCATAACCGGCCTCGATCCCGGGCTTTTCCGGCCCTCCTGGTGTGAATGTTCCTGGGGCGCGTCGTGCCCACCGTGTGCGACCGAACCCAGTTCGCGCCCGACTCCGCTTGTCACAGCGGGAGTTGACACGAGGCAGCACGACGGCCGAATGGCGTGAACCGTGCGCTCCGCGCGAGCGGAACAACCGTCGACGAGGCGGAACCCGCAGGTGACCCGCCACCCGGCGGCTCTCTTTCACAGACGGGGCGCCGCCCTGGCCGAGGTGTGAAGAACTGCTGCGGCGCCACCCCGTGAATAGACGGTAAAAAGGCGACGCAGAACCCTTGCCGCGACTGACGGCACCTCAGGTGACAGACCTCCCCTGAGCGTCTAGGACCGCTGGTCAGATAGTTGACGTTCTTCGCTACTCTGTCGCGTACTGGCTGATCGAGAGGACTCCGATGCCTGAACCCCCACCCTTCGCAGCGACCCCGGAACACGGTCGGCCGGACACGACGACTCCCCCGTCTCGTCACCGGCACGGAAAGCCCGGGGCGTCGGATTCCGCGAACTCCTCCGCGGCCCAACCGCGGCTGACGCGGCTCGCCGTGCTCCCCGCCGCGTTCATGGCCGGAATATCCACTGCCGTCACGGGCACGGTCCTGCGACTGCAGGAGGGCACGGCCGACGCCGCCACCTGGGGTGTGCTGGCGGGCGGCGCGGTCCTCGGCTGCGGCTGTCTGGCCGGGGCCGTGATGGCGGCCAGGTCACGGGCCAGGTCCGAAGCGAAGCGTGCCCAGTCGCTGCGGCAGGCCATCACGACCGGCAACTGGGCGCTCGACGAGGACCTGACCCGCCTCAAGCGGGGCGAGCAGCTGCTCTCACGCGGGTTCGCCTACCAGGCGACGCGCGCCGAAGACCCCTACCAGAAGCTGCAGTACGACGTCACGGAGGCACAGCACCGGGCCCGGGAGGCGCTCGTCTGGGCGGCGAGCTACTTCCAGTCCGCCTCCGACGACAACAGCGACAAGGTCGAGGTCTTCGTCAACCTGGCCCGCCGGCTGCAGTCGCTCGTCCACCGCACCATCCGTGAGCTGGACGATCTGGAGAACCAGGTCGAGGATCCGGACCTGCTCCGGCGCATCTTCGGCATCGACCACCTGGCGACCCGAATACGGCGGCACGCGGAGAACCTCGCGGTGCTCGGCGGCGCGATCTCCCGTCGCCAGTGGACCAATCCGGTGTCGCTGACCGAGGTGCTGCGGTCCTCCATCGCCGAGGTCGAGCAGTACTCCCGCGTCAAGCTGGTGCCGCCCATCGAGGGCACGCTGCGCGGCCACGCGGTCGCCGACGTCATCCACCTGCTGGCCGAACTGGTGGAGAACGCCACCATGTTCTCCCACCCGGACACCCAGATCCTCCTGCGCTCCCGCCGGGTGACCGCCGGCATCGCCATCGAGGTCGAGGACCGCGGCCTGGGCATACCCCAGGAGGATCAGGACCGGATCAACACGCTCCTCGCCGACCCGGCCCGCATCGACGTCGCCAAGCTGCTCGCCGACGGCCGGATCGGTCTGTTCGTGGTCTCCTCCCTGGCCCGCAGGCACGGCATCGCGGTCCAGCTGCAGGGCAACATCTACGGCGGCGTCCAGGCCATCCTGGTGCTCCCGCAGGGCCTGCTGGGCGAGGAGGAGGGGCAGGCGCCCGCCCAGGCACCGGTCCAGGTACGTCCTCCCGCCGCACCCCACCCGGGGCAGGCGTCCGCGCCCGCCTGGGAGGCCCGGCCGCACGCGGCGCCACCCGCCGCCGTACCGTCCCACGCGCACGCGGGCCCCCCGGTCTCCATCCCGTCCCAGCCCGGTCCCCCGGCCGGCGTACCGCGCCGGTCGGCGGGTCCCGTGCCGCCCCCGGCGGCCGTCCGGCACGAGCGGGCGCAGCCCGTCTCCGACAGGCGGTCCGAGTACCGCCCCTCGTCGGGCTACGAGCGTCCGACGGCCACCCCGCAGGGGTCCGGTGGGCCGGCCAGGCCGGTCCTGCCCAAGCGCCGTGCGATGGAGCACCTGGCGCCCGAACTCCGCCAGGGGCCCGCTCCGCGTCCCGAGACGCACGAGCAGGACCTGAACTTCAGCCCCGGCCTCCTGGCCGGGATCAATCGAGGCTTCGGTCTCGCCGGCGCGACCTCCGACGCGATCCCCGTCGACGACGCGCGCTGGGCCCCGCACCGACCGCAAGGAGAAGACCCCCACCATGGTGAGCGATAGCCACCCCACCGGACAGAACATCGACTGGCTGCTGGACAACCTCAAGAAGACCGTGCCCGGTACCCGGCAGGTGCTGTTGCTCTCGTCCGACGGGTTGAGCAAGGCCCATGTGGATCTGAGCGCCGACGACGCCGACCGGCTGGCGGCGATATCCTCCGGGCTCAACTCCCTGGGCCGTTCCTTCGGCCACGACAGGGTCCTGGGCAACGGCGGCACCGTCCGTCAGGTCATCGTGGAACTGCACAACGGCATCCTCATCGTGGCCTCGGCGGGCCACGGAGCCGTGCTGGCGGTCACCGCGGACGCGACGACGCACACCGAGACGCTCGGCTACGAGATGGGCATGCTGATCCGGGCCGTGCAGCCGTTCCTCGCCACGCCGGCCCGCCGCCCGACCAACGCACCCTCCAGCGCGGGGATGTGACGCGATGACGGACGAGATGTTCCTGGACGAGGAGGCCGGACGCTTAGTCCGGCCGTTCACCGTCAGCAACGGGCGCACTCGGCCCTCGACGCCGTTCGACCTGCTCACCCTGGTGATGGCCACCGGCATGCGGCCGTTCATCGACCTCGGCCCCGACCACGACCTGGTGCTCGGCCTGTGCGTCAGGCCGGTGCCGGTGGTCGAGGTGGCCGCGCGGATGAACCTCCCGATCGCCGTCACCAAAGTCCTGTTGTCCGACCTAGTGCAGCACGAGGCGCTCACCGCACGGGCGCCCCGTGCCGTCGAGGCGGCCTCCGCCGCCAACCGAGATGTTTTGGAGGCGGTGCTTGATGGCCTACGCGCACGGCTCTGACCCCTTCCCGACCGCCCTGAAGATCCTCGTGGCGGGCGGGTTCGGGGTGGGCAAGACGACCTTCGTGGGTGCGGTCAGCGAGATCGCGCCGCTGAGCACCGAGGAGGTCATCACCACGGCCAGTGTCCGCACCGACAGCCTCGACGGGGTGGAGGAGAAGTCCACCACCACCGTGGCCATGGACTTCGGCCGGATCACCCTCGACTCGGACCACGTCCTGTATCTGTTCGGCACACCCGGGCAGGAACGGTTCTGGTTCATGTGGGACGAGTTGTCCGACGGGGCGCTGGGCGCGGTGGTGCTCGCCGACACCCGCCGGCTCGACGCCTGCTTCCCCGCGGTGGACTTCTTCGAGGTGCGCGGAATCCCGTTCGTCGTGGGGGTGAACGAGTTCGACGGCGCGTACCAGTACTCCGTCGAAGAGGTCCGCGACGCCATCGGCCTGAAGTCCAACGCACCGATCGTGTTCTGCGACGCCCGGCACTGCAGCTCCGGTACGGGTGTACTGGTCGAACTCCTGCAGCATCTGCTCGGCATGACACCCGGCGTGGCGACGCACCAGCCACCCGTGCTCCGTTGATCCCTACTCAACTCGGCCGACCTCGAACGGAGTTCCGATGAACAGCCCCTACGCCTCCTATGAGCCACCGCTCGACCGTCTGCTCCTCACCCCCGAGGACCCGGCCGCCCCGCAGCGCGGCGCCAGGCTCGCCCAGCTGGGGCTCGCCAACACCCCCCGGGCCGAGTTCGACGCGTTCGCGCGCCGGCTGGCCCTGGAGCTGGACGCGCCGTACGCGATGGTCAACTTCGTCGATGACCGACGCCAGTTCTTCGCCGGGCTCTACACCCCGGACGCCGGACCGGTGAACATCTCGCAGGGTCAGGTGGCCGAGACCTCCATGAGCCGGGAGATGCGCCTGGACCACGGCTTCTGCCCGCACACCGTCAAGCGGACGGCGGCGCTGGTGCTCGACGACGTCTGCGACTACCCGCGGTTCGCTGGCAACCCGGTCGTGGACGAGATCGGCATCCGCTCCTACATGGGCGCACCGCTGGTCGACACGCTGGCGGGAATGAACCTCGGCACGATCTGTGTCGTCGACACCGACTCCCGTACGTGGGGACGGCAGCGGCTGGAGATCATCAAGCGCATGGCGCAGGAGATGTCCGACCAGATCCAGGCCATCGCCTCCGGCCGCTGAAGCCCGACCGGGCGCCCCCGGTCGGGTGGGTCGAAGGGCAGCGGGCCACCCACCCGGCTCACGAAAGCCGCGGACACGACGTCGTGTCCGCGGTTTCTCTGCTTCCCGGCCCCGCCCGGCGGGCGGGAGCGGACGACGGCCCGGGTCATGGCCCAGTGCGCCTAGACCAGTTCGCCGACCGGGATCGGTTCCGGTTCCCGCGACTCGACCTGCGGGGTACGGACCAGATCGGCCAGCCGCTCGGACCACTGGCCCTTGTTCTCGCCGAGCGCGAACTCGCCCAGCCTGAGGCCCTGGATCTCGGAGGTGCCGGCCGGGGCGTAGATGTGGAAGGCGTCGCGCAGATAGCGTTCCACCGGGCGGTCGGTGAACAGGCCGCAGGCCGCGTGCATCTTGACGGACGCCTGGGCCGACTCGATGGACGACTCGACGTTGAAGAGTTTCGCGGACATGAGCTCGATGTCGCAGGGCCGCCCCTGGTCCAGCAGATGCGCGGCGAGATAGGCGCTCTGCCGCGCGAGGGTGAGCCGTTGCAGCATCCGCCCCAGCTCGATCTTGATGTTGGGCAGGTGCCCCAGCGGCCCTCCGTAGCGCTGCGTCTCACCGCAGTACCGGGCGGTCTCCTCGAACACCGCCTGGTGGATGCCCAGGGACACCGCGGTCAGGTTGAGGCGGCCGTAGAGCACCGACGAGGAGTACGCGACGGCCAGCCCCTCGCCCTCCGCCCCGAGCCGATTGGCCGCCGGTATGCGGCAGTTGTCGAAGATGAGCTCCCCGAAGCTGAATCCGTGCAGACCCATGGAGGGCACCTGCTCGGCGAGGGAGAAGCCGGGCCGGTCGGACTCGACGAGGAAGGCCGTCATGCCCTGGGAGCCCGGACCGGTGCGGACCACGACACCGTGTACGTCACCCACATGGCTGTTGCCGACGAAGACCTTGCGGCCGTTGAGGATGTAGTCGTCGCCGTCCCGTACCGCGCTGCTCTCCATGCCGGCCACATGGCCCCCCGACCCCGGCTCGGTGACCGCGATGGTCGGCAGCACCTCTCCCTCGGCGATTTTCGGCAGCCAGTACCTCTTCTGGCTGTCGTCGCCGAAGTGAATGATCTTGGCGACGCCCAGCTGGGAGGCCTGGACCATGGCCCCCATCGCGCCGCTCACACGGGACAGTTCCTCGATGATGACGGTCTTGGCGAGATGGCCCGCGCCCATGCCTCCGTACGCCGGGTCGATCGTGGCGCCGATCCAGCCCTGTTGGGCGATCAGCCGGGAGAGCCCCACCAGTGCGGTGCGGGAGCCCTCCATCTCGGGTATGAGTGGCCGTACCACACGCTCGGCGAACTCGCGTACGCGCTGCCGTAGATCCTCGTGATCCTGGGTCGTGAAGACGTGTTCCACGCCAAGCCCTTCTAGGCGTTCTCCCGCGCCCGGGGGAGACGCGGTGGCTGTGCGTCAGTCGTGGTTCCGGTTGGGAGACTGACCGACGTGCAACATGGTCTACAAATCAACCTCTAAGGCCAAGATCGCTTAGAGGGTTTGGCCGAAAGATAGGCAGTTGAAGTTTGAGCTTGAATGTGAGAAGAGAAACGGACGATGTCCACAATTTGATACTTTCCAAGCCGAACTTGCACGGTTCCCCCGATCCGGAATCAGGCACGCGGCGACCGGATCACCAGGCACACCCGCTCCGGCAAGCCTTCCCTCGGCACTGTGCACCCCCAAATACCAAACTGACGGACCGTCCATGCGTGTTTGATCAGGGTGACACAGATTTTCGGCCACCCGCTCCAAGGGCGAATGTGGCCGGACAGTGCCGATTCCGAGACCCTGATGTGTCGACAAGTACCCATTCCGGGTAGCCACCGGACGTACTCGTTCCGCCGAACCGTCCCGGCGCCGCCCGGCCGACGCCGGATGCGTCGTCAAGGACGGGCGTCCGGAGCCAAGTTGACGCCCGGCGGATGCTGACGACGGGGTGCGGGTCCTGATACCGTTTCGTCAGCCCGCTGACATTCGCCGACGGTGTGTCAAGCCGGAGCACGAGGGATGCCGGGCGGCTCGCGGCACCCCCATCGTCATCGGATGTTCGCTGTCGTACGAGGAATCAGATGCCAGGCACCCTCCCCAGCGCTCGAACGGACTCGCGCGGGGGGACCCCGATCGGCCCCACGCGCGATACGGCACGGTGGCCCGGATGAGCGGTGAACCGCCCCGCGCCGAGACAGGCGCTCCACCCCTCCCCCAGCTCCTGCCCCGACGGCCCCGGAGCACGCCGGCCGCGCCAAGGCCCCGCGAGGACACGGCCGAGGTCCCCTCGACGGACGACGAAGCGGACGACACGCTCCGCCCGGACGCCCTGGCCCGCGCCATCGTGGCGATCCAGCGGGGCTCGACGCGGGCCCGGCTCGCCGGACCGGACGACACCGGCGGCACCGACGGCCGACCGGCACCACGGCCCGGCCCCGACGCCGCCTGACGGGCGCCTCCCCCAGCGCCCCGACGAACCGTCGCCGCCCCCGGCGCCGACCGACCGTGAGGAACACGCACGACATGACAGAGCAGGTACGAACCGGTCCCCAACTGGACTGGCTGCTGGACGGGCTCGTGGAACGCATACCCGAGATCCACTGCGCCATCGTGCTGTCCGGGGACGGCCTCCTCATCGGCAAGTCGAAGGACATCCGGTTCGACGACGCGGAGCATCTGTCCGCGGTCGGCTCGGGCATGCACAGCCTGGCCCGGGGCGTGGCCCGCCACTTCCAGGGCGGCGAGGTCCAGCAGACGGTCATCCAGATGGAGCGGGCGTTCCTCTTCGTCACCGCCGCCGGCCGGGGCGCGCGGCTGGCCGCGATCGCCTCGGAGGAGGTCGACGTCGGGATGATGGCGTTCGAGATGGGCACCCTGGTCAAGCAGGTCGGCAAGTACCTGAGCGCCGCGCCCCGTGCGGAGACCCCGTCCGACTACGTGCAGGACGCGTGAGCCGCCGCGGCGGCCGGGCCCGGAACTCGTCGAAAGGGTGATGGATGGTGTCCGTCAGCTCCCAGACCGTCGTACCCACCGCTCTCAAGATCCTCATCGCGGGTGGCTTCGGCGTCGGCAAGACCACCATGGTCGGCGCGGTGAGCGAGGTGACCCCGCTGGCGACCGAGGAGCACATCAGCGCGGCGGGCCGGCGCGTCGACGACCTCAGGGGCGTCGAGAGGAAGGTCTCGACCACCGTCGCCCTGGACTTCGGCCGCATCACCATCTCCCCCGAGCTGGTGCTCTATCTCTTCGGTACGCCCGGCCAGGACCGCTTCTGGTTCATGTGGGACGACCTGTGCAGCGGTGCCCTCGGGGCCGTGGTCCTCGCCGACACCCGGCGACTCGACGCCTCCTTCGCCGCGGTCGACTTCTTCGAGTCCCGCTCCATTCCCTTCGCGGTCGGCGTCAACTGCTTCGACGGCCGCCGTGAGGTCGACGCCGAGCAGGTCCGCCAGGCGCTCGACCTGGCGCCCACCGTCCCGGTCCTCCTCTGCGACGTACGCCAGCGCCAGTCCAGCAAGGAGCTCCTGCTGGCCGTGCTCGGCGCGGCCCGCCGGAAGATGGAGGCCAAGCTGGTGGCGGCGGGCCTGCGTCCGGGCTGAGCCCCGGAGCGCCCGCTCGCGACCCCCGGCCGGGGCTGAGGGAACAAGACCTCGCGGGCCAGGGAGCAGGACCTCGTGGGTCGCTGACCGGCAGGGCTTCCTGAGTCGGGGATCCCCCTGCTGCCGCTGGGGAGGGTTCGATGGGGAGGCGGCGTACGTCCGGGTAGGCCGGGGAGTGACCGGAGCGGGACTCCAGTCACTCTCACCGGCGAACGCGTCCGACGGGACTCGGGCCCGGTCGGAAGACCCGCCTAGGTCCAGGACGGGTCGGTCAGGTCGGTCAAGGGGAAGACCTCGTTCTCGCGCGGAGCCGTCGGAGGGGCGGGCTCGGCGGTTTCCCGGCCCTCCGACGGCAGTTCTGCCCAGACGACACGACCGGACCGTTGTGGGGTGTCGCGCACCCCCCAGTCGCTGCTGAGCATGCCGACCAGCATGAGCCCTCGCCCGTTCTGGTCGTCGGGGCCCGGACGACGCCGGGCAGGCTGTGCGTGACCACTGTTCTGGTCCTCGACCTCGATGCGGAGCCGACGGCCGGTGAAGTGCAGCCGGCACACGATCCACTCGCTGTCCGTGTGGTTCAACGCGTTGGTGACCAGCTCGGACGTGATCAGGAGGACGTCCTCACGGGTCTCCGGGCGCACCCCCCACTCACCGAGCAGCTCGCGCACGGTTCTGCGCGCCTCGCCCGCCGACGCGGGCACCGCGGGCAGACCGAACACGCCCGCTCTGTGGGGTTCGTACGCCTCTGATCCAAGGGGTGGGTACATGACCGGGGCTAACCGGTCCGTGGACTGGGGGAGAGTGGGCGGAGCCATCGCCATATGCCTTTCGTCGGCCCTTCGCACCGCAGCGGTGCCGGTGCCACGGCCGCCTCGACGTTCGCCGCAACCTTTTACAACTCACGGCGGACAGCGCTGAGTTGCGGCCACATCTCCCCCAACCTGGCCGCGCAGCCCCAGCTTTCGCCGAGGCCGTGACGGTACGTCCACTGTGGCATCCGCGAACAACACCTCGCAACCAGCAAGTTGAAATTTGCAATTTGTGAGTCGCATGCCGTCCCCGTTCGAGCCAAGATCGTGTCAGACTGCGCTCTCGAAGCGACCCGTACAACAACGCGCAACCCTTGAAGGAAAGTGCGCAAGAGTCGTTATCAGTTCGACATGACCTCTGTGCTCGGTGTGAGGGGGTGGTGGGCGTGACCGCGGAAACGGAGTGGGGCGGAGCCCCCTCCGTGTTGCGCATGATCCTCGGCAGACAGCTGGAGGAGTTGCGCACGCGCGCCGGGCTGACGTTCGAGCAGGCGGGCGAGGCGATCGGTGTCAGCCATTCCACGATCCGCCGCCTGGAAGCCGCCAAGGTCGCCCGGCTCCGCCTCCCGGATGTCGAGAAACTGCTCCAGATCTACGGCGTGCAGGACCAGCAGGAGATCGAGACCTTCCTGAAGTCGGTCCGCGAGGCCAACAAACGCGGCTGGTGGCACACCTACCGCGACGTACTGCCCGACTGGTTCGCCGCCTACCTCAGCCTGGAACAGGCGGCGCTCCAGATCCGCGCGTACGAGGCCCAGTTCGTGCACGGCCTGCTGCAGACGGAGGAGTACGCGCGCGCCCTGCTCGGCGCCGGCAATCCGCACGCGGCGACCGAGGACACCGAACGGCGGGTGGCGCTGCGGATGCGGCGCCAGGAACTCCTCACCCGTGCGCAACCACCGCGGCTCTGGGTGGTGATGGACGAGACGGTGCTCAGATGGCCGGTCGGCGGACCGGACGTGATGCGCGCCCAGATCGACCACCTGATCGAGCTGAACCGGCTGCCGCATGTGACGGTCCAGCTCATGCCGTTCCACAACGGTCCGCATCCGGCGATGCGGGCCGGTGCGTTCCACCTCTTCCGGTTCAGGGCACCCGAGTTGCCGGACATCGTCTACCTCAGCGGTCTGGTGGGCGCCGTCTACCTCGACAAGCAGGACGACGTAGTCGTCTACCGCGAGGCCCTGGACCGAATGGGCGCGCAGTCGGCGCCCGCCCGCAAGACCGAGGCCCTCCTCGGTGCGCTACGCAAGGAGCTCTGACGTGCACCATCACATACCCGACGGAGTACACAACGGCGTCCGCAACGGCATGCCCGCCCGCGACCTCGGCAGACACGACTGGCACCGTCCCTGGAGCGACGACGCCGGCGGTGCCTGCGTGGAGGTCAAGAAGCTCGCCGACGGCCGGGTCGCCGTCCGCCAGTCGACCGACCCGGACGGCCCGGCGCTGCTCTTCACCCCCCGTGAGATGACCAGTTTCCTGGCCGGCGTGAAGGCGGGCGAGGCCGACTTCCTGCTCTGACCCGCTTGCTGCCACGCCTCGTTGACGCACCACCTGTGTGAACCGACGCACCACCTGCCCGACCGTGCACCTGTACGACTTGACCTGATGGGAGGGGCGACGTTGCCCGACAACGGATGGCCTGCCGACCGGATCGACACCGAGCACGCGCATTCCGCGCGTATCTACGACTACATCCTCGGCGGCAAGGACTACTACCCGGCCGACAAGGAGGCCGGTGACGCGATGGCGCGCGAGTGGCCGGCCCTGCCGGTCCACATGCGGGCCAACCGCGACTGGATGAACCGCGCGGTGCGCTGGCTCGCCGAGAAGGCGGACATGCGCCAGTTCCTCGACATCGGAACCGGCATCCCCACCTCCCCCAACCTCCACGAGATAGCCCAGTCGGTGGCCCCCGAGTCCCGGGTCGTCTACGTGGACAACGACCCGATCGTCCTCACGCTGTCCCAGGGGTTACTGGCCAGCACCCCCGAGGGCAGGACCGCGTACATCGAGGCCGACTTCCAGGACCCGGAGACCGTGCTCGGCTCGGCCGAGTTCGCGGAGACCCTCGACCTGAGCAAGCCGGTCGCGCTCACCGTGATCGCGATCGTCCACTTCGTGCTGGACGAGGACGACGCGGTCGGCATCGTCCGCCGTCTCCTCGACCCCCTCCCCTCGGGCAGCTACCTGGCGATGACCATCGGCACCGCCGAGTACGCCCCGCAGGAGGTGGGCCGCGTCGCCCGCGAGTACGCGGCCCGCGACATGCCGATGCGGCTGCGCACGATCGACGAGGCCCACGAGTTCTTCGACGGCCTCGAACTCGTCGAGCCCGGCATCGTCCAGGTCCACAAGTGGCACCCGGACGGCACGGGCGAGGACGACATCCGCGACGAGGACATCGCGATGTACGGGGCGATCGCACGGAAGCCCTGATCCAGGGCGACGCGCTCGCTCACTCTCTGGCCCGGCACTCGATGCCGGGCCAGAGGTCTTTCAGGGGCGCGGGGAACTGCGCGACCGGCCCCCACCGGACCCGCAGGCGCCCGACACCCCATCGCGGCACCCCCATAGGCGCCTGGGCGCCCTACCTCACCGCCACCCCCGTACTGTCACGAACGATCAGCTCGACAGGAACGACCGGTTCCCGCTCCGGAGAGTCACCCGTCGACTCCGGGCCGTCCAACTGCCTCAACAGCAAGCGCAGCGCCATCGTGCCGATCGCGGAGAAGTCCGTACGGATCGTCGTCAGCGGCGGCAGCAGATGCGCCGCCTCGGGGATGTCGTCGTAGCCGACCACGCTCACGTCGTGCGGGACCCGGCGGCCGGCCTCGTGCAGGGCGCGCAGCAGACCGAGCGCCATCTGGTCGTTGGAGACGAACACGGCGGTGACGTCCCGGTCGCCCGCGAGCCGCCGGCCCAGCTCGTAGCCGGAGTCGGCGCTCCAGTCCCCGGCGAGGGGTTCGTGGACGCGTGCGCCGGCTCGCGTCAGGGTCTCGCGCCAGCTCGCGGCGCGTCGGTCGGCGGACGTCCAGCCGGTGGGGCCCGCGATGTGCCAGACGGTGGGGTGGCCGAGGCCCAGCAGATGTTCGGTCGCCAGCCGGGCGCCCGCCGTGAAGTCGGAGGAGACCACGGGGGTGCCGTCGCCGAGGCCGTTGTCCAGCATGACCAGCGGGGTGTCCGGGCGGGCCTGCGCGAGGGCGGTGGCGACCGGGCGCTGGGGGGCGATGGCGATGATCCCGTCCGCGCCCTCGGCCGACAGCCTGTCCACCGCCTGGACGACGGTGTCCCGGTCCGCCGTGTCGAGGGCGATGGAGCTGACGAGGTAACCGGCCTCCTGGGCCGCCGTGTTGATCGCGGTCAGGGTGGAGGCGGGGCCGTAGCGGGCCGCGTCGAAGGAGATCACCCCGAGCATCCTGGTCCGGCCGCTGGCCAGTGAGCGCGCGCTGCGGCTGGGGCGGTAGCCGAGCGTCCGCATGGCCTCCAGCACGGCTTCCCGGGTCTCCGTCCGGACCGCCGGGTGGTCGTTGAGGACGCGGGAGACGGTCTGTTTGGAGACGCCGGCGAGACGGGCCACGTCGTCCATCACCGGGCGGGAGCCGGCGAAGTTGCGTCGGCTGCGGCCTCGGGTGGCTCCGCCGGGGTCGCCGGCCGCGTTGCCGTCCGTCGTGCTTCGGGGCATGCGGCTGGGTCCTTTTCGACGGGGTTCGGATCGGTGTGGTCCTGTCCGGGGCCACAGGATAGGTCTGATGGGTCTCGCCCCCGCCGCCCCTGCCCGTCCCTCCCCCAGGGGCGCTGCCCCTTCGACCCCGGGGGGCGTGTGTCGTCGGGTGCGGGTGGTGTGTGGTTGCTCGCGCAGTTCCCCGCGCCCCTCAAAAAAGCAGGGGCTGCGGGGCGTGGAAGCCGGGCTCAGCCGGGTCGGAGGGGCCAGGTGTGGGTGGTTGTCAGCTCCGCTCGGACGATCTCCGCCGGGATCTCCGAGTCGCCCGCCCAGCCCGGTACGTACACCGGCGCCCCGGCCGGCAGCGGCAGCACGCGCAGCCGCAGTCCCGCCGATCGCGGCGCCCCCGCGGGCAGCCGGTCGAGGCCGATGTCCCAGACACCACCCGAGTAGAACTGGTCGGCGACGAGGTGCTCCCCCACGTAGGCGCGGGCCACGTCCCCGGTCCAGTGGACGCGCAGGAGGGTGCCGGGCGGTGGATCGTCCGGCAGGGCGATGGCGTACTCGGCGGCCACCGTGTCGAAGTGCTCGTCGGCCGGCACGCTCGCCCGCCCCAGTACGCCCGTGGTGACAGGCGGCGCCTCGCCCGCCGGTCGGACCGGGGTGACCGGGAGTTCACCGTCCGCGCCGCCGGGTCCGCGCCGCCCGTCGCCCCGCGCCACCACCGTGTAGCGGACGAAGACCCCGTCCGTGGCCTCCTTCACCACGGCCCCGGTCACCACCGGGGCCCGCTCCGGGGCGGGCAGTACCGCGAACGACGGTTCCGGGGCGGCGCTGTGGACGCGTACCTCGTCCGCGTGGGCGTCGAAGACCACACCACCGCCTGAGTCGGCGAGAACGAGCCGCTCGGCGCCCCAGGCGGGGCCCCGGTAGGCGGTACGGGCCGTCGCCGCGTCCAGGACCAGGAGGCCGACCCGGCCGCCGTCGGTGGTGTCGACCTCGACCAGGGCGTCCGTGCCGGGGCGCAGCCCGGTCACCAGGATCCGGTCGCCCACGGTCGTGACCTCGCCCGAGGGCGCGGAGACCGTCGTCACCGTGCGCGGGTCCAGGGCGAGTTCGGCGGCGATGCCGTCGGTCGCGGCGAGGACCAGCACCGTACGGCCACGGCCGTCGTCGACCGTGCAGACGGGCTGCGCGGTGGCCCAGTCGAGCCGCAGCCCGGCAATGTCCAGCCGCAACGGCCAGCAGGCATACGCCCCTTGGGGAATCGTGACGGGTGTACTGGGCAGCGACAGCACCGTACCGGCCGCGCCGAACGGTCCCTTGGTCCCCTCCGGGTCGCCCGGGAACTCCACTGTGAACGTCGTCCCCGGGTGGGCCGGCAACGGCTCGTGCGGCTGGTGGTTGTTGATGAAGAGGAAGCCCGATCGGTCGTCGCCGCGAACCGCCCACCTCAGCGTCTCCCGGTCGTCCTGGCCCGTCGGCCGCCGCTCGGGCAGGGCCGAGTCCATCGGGGCGATCAGGTGGCCGAAGTCGGCCAGCAGCAGGTGCTGGAGGCGGAGTTCGTCGTAGGAGGGGCGGTACTGGCCGTACTCGCCGAGGGGGGCCTGGAAGTCGTAGGTCAGGACGGGGAGGTCGTTGGGGTAGCCGGTGGCGTGGGACTCCTGGAGGGGGGTGAGGTCGCCCGGCGGGTTGGTGCCGCCGTGGAACATGTAGTAGCCCTGCCAGACCGATCCGCAGCCGATCTTGGTGAGGCCGAGCGCGCCGACGTCGGCGGCGTCGACGCGCGGCCGGCGGTGGTAGGCCACCGCCATGCCGCCGCCCAACTCGCAGGTGGCCCACGGGAATCGGCCCGTCGATGCCTCCGGATCGCCGCCGCGTACCGTCGTCGGACGGAGGTCCGCGCCGATGCCCTCGTCGTCGCGCTGATGGGTGAAGAAGAAGTGCTTGCGGCAGGTGTCGGGCCAGCCGCCGTCCGCCTCGGTCCAGAAGGTCTCGGTGTAGCCGCCGTAGAGAGGCAGGAGTTCGTCGGGCGGCAGCCGCACCCCGCCCCAGGCGGTCGACGTCCACAGGGGCGCCGACAGGCCGGCCTCCTGGGCCATCCGCTTCAGTGTGAGCAGATGGCCCGGCTGGTCGTACAGCTCGTTCTCGATCTGGATCGCGACGATCGGACCGCCGTTGGACCGGTCCAGACCGTGGAGTTGCCCGGCGATCGCCGCGTACCAGGCACGTACGGGGGCGAGGTAGGCCGGGTCGTCGGTGCGGGGGGCGTCGGCACGGTCCAGGACCCAGTCCGGCAGACCCCCGTTGCGGACCTCGGCGTGCACCCAGGGCCCGATGCGGGGGACGAGGTCCAGACCGTGGCGGGCACAGAGTTCAGCGAAGCGCCGCAGGTCGCGGTCGCCGTCGAAACGGATGCGGCCCTCGACCTCCTCGTGGTGGATCCAGATGACATAGGCGGCGACGGCCGTCACCCCGCCCGCCTTCATCTTCAGCAGTTCCTCCTCCCACTCCCCCGCCGGGTAGCGGGTGTAATGGAACTCGCCGGAGACGGGGAACCACGGACGGCCGCCCCGCGTCAGCCAACGGCTGTTGACCTCGATGGGGTCGGGCACGCCCGGCGCGTCGGCGAAGGGGATGTGGCCTCGCGCCGGAGGGTCGCCGGGCGCCGGTACGCGCACATGGTGCGCCGGCGTCATCAGGGCTTCACCGGGCCCAGGTCGGGTGTGTCCGTGAACTCGGCGCGGGCGCTGGTCGTGGCGTTGAGTTCCAGCAGGATCAGCTCGTTGGCCCCGGGGCGCAGGACGGGAGCCGGGACGTAGAGGGTGCGCTGAGGGCCCCGGTTCCAGTAGCGGCCGAGGTGGAAGCCGTTGATCCAGGCCTGGCCCTTGGTCCAGCCGGGCAGCGAGAGGAAGGTGTCGGCGGGGGTGTCGACGTCGAAGGTGCCGTGGTGGAAGGCGGGAACGGTGACCGGGGTCCCCTCGGCCGGGGCGAAGGGCACCGTGGACAGATCGGCCAGCGGGAGCCGGTGGGTGTCCCAGCCGAGCAGCGCGGTGCCGTTGAAGGTGACCGGGCCGAGGAGGCCCTTGGCGGCGCCGATGCGAGGGCCGTAGTTGACGCCGCCCATGTTCTCGACCAGGACGTCGAGTGTGGCGCCGGCCCGCGGGACGCGCAGGGGCAGGGTCTCGTCGTGGCGTTCGCGTTCCAGTACGCCGACGGGGGCGCCGTCCACGAAGACCTGGGCGCGGTCGCCGACCCCGCCGTCGAAGTGGAGCAGGCCGTCGCCCGCCTCCGGGAGGGTGGTGCGGTAGAGGACGTAGCCGGAGCGCTGCCCCAACTCCTCCATGGTGACCGGGTGTTCCGTGCGCTCCAGGGCAGCGCCGAGGGAGGTGGCGTACGGCAGCAGGGGGGCGAGGCGGTCCAACTCCACGGTGATGCCCGAGAGCTTGGGCGCGGGCGCCGGGACCGGCTCCTCGGGGACCGGCGCGTGGCGGGCGATGACCTCGCGGAAGGCGTGGTACTTGGAGCCGGGGTCGCCGGACTCGGTGAGGGCGGCGTCGTAGTCGTAGGAGGTGACGATCGGGGCGTAGCACTGGTCGTGGTTGGCGCCGTTGGTGAAGCCGAAGTTGGTGCCGCCGTGGAACATGTAGATGTTGACGGAGGCGCCGGCGGCCAGGAGCTTGTCGAGGTCGGCGGCGGCGCTCGCCGCGTCCCGCACGTGGTGCTCCTCGCCCCAGTGGTCGAACCAGCCGATCCAGAACTCCGAGCACATCAGCGGCCCTTCAGGCATGTGGGCCCGCAGCGCCTTCAGCGACTCCTCGATCCTGCCACCGAAGGTGGCGGTGGACAGGACACCGGGCAGGCTCCCGGCGGCCAGGTGGTGGCCGGAGCCCGCCTGGTCACAGGTGAACAGCAGTTCCTCGATGCCCCGGGCACGCAGCGCCTGGTGGACGTGCTTGAGGTACGCGGTGTCGTCGCCGTACGCCCCGTACTCGTTCTCGACCTGGACGGCGATGACCGGGCCGTCGTTCGCCGCCATGTACGGCAGCAGCGGGGGCAGCAGGATGTCGAGGTAGCGGTCGAGGGCGTCGGTGAAGCGGGGGTCGCTGGAGCGCAGCCGGATGTCGGTGTCCGAGGTGAGCCAGGAGGGCAGGCCGCCGCCGTCCCATTCGGCGCAGATGTACGGGCCGGGGCGCAGCAGGACGTGCAGGCCCTCGGCGCGGGCGAGGCTCAGGTAGCGGGGCAGGTCGAGCAGGCCGTCGAGGACGAGCGGGCTGTCCGGGTCGGGCTGGTGGAGATTCCAGGGGACGTACGTCTCCACGGTGTTGAGGCCCATCAGCCGGGCCTTGCGCAGCCGGTCGGCCCACAGGTCGGGGTGGATGCGGAAGTAGTGCATCGCGCCGGAGATGATCCGGAACGGTTCACCGTTCAGGAGGAAACCGTCGGACGACGTGGTCAGAGCGGGCGGGCGCAAGGCTGTTTCCCTTCGGCGGGGTGTACGGGGGCAGGGGGTCGATTCCGTCTGCGGGTGGCAGGGGATCGGGTTCGGGTGGCGGATGCGCGGTGACGCGACCGGCTCACGGGGACGGGGAGTTGGAGCGGGTGGCGCGGATCAGCCACAGCGTGGCCAGCAGGCACAGGGCCGAGACCGCGCAGAGCAGCAGCGGGACCGCGCGGACGCCGGACCACTCGATGGCCTTGCCGAGCGCCGGACCGGCCACCACTCCCCCGATCATGGAGGCCGCGATGACGAGCGCGCCGGCCCGTCGGGCCCGGGGTGCGGCCGCGTGCAGCCAGGGCAGGCCGGTGGGGAAGATCGGCGCGATGAACAGGCCGACTCCGGCGTAGGCGTACGGGGCGAGCCGGGGCACCGAGGCCAGTAGCAGGCAGACCGTCATGCCGGCGCAGGACACGGTGATGATCGTGCGGGGCGGGTAGCGGAGGGCGATGGGGGCGACCAGGAATCGGCCGACCGTCATCATCAGCCAGTACACGGAGGTGGCGGTCGCTGCGGCCCCGGCGCCGTACCCGACCGTCTCCAGGTGCGTGGGTTCCCAGCCGCCGACCCCGGCCTCGATGCCGACGTGCAGGACGTAGAGCGCGACGAACACCGCGAGCACCGAACCCAGGCTGCGCCCGAGCGCCGAGCCACCGACCTCCGAGCCGGTCGCACCGGTCGCCGGCTGGGGCGCCTGGTCCCGTACGCCGCGCAGGCACAGCAGCAGTGGCAGGTTGGCGGCGGCGAAGGCGAGGAAGAGCGCCGGGTAGTGCTCGGCACCGACGGCGGCGATCAGGGCGGGTCCGAGGATCGCGCCGACGCCGAAGTGGGCGTTGAGGATGTTCAGCATGGCGGTCGAGCGGTGGCCGAAGCCGACGGCGAAGAGTTGGTTGAGGCCGTAGTCGATGCCGCCGAAGCCGAGTCCGGCGAGCAGAGCGGCGGCGAGACCGGCGGGCCAGTTCGGCGCGAGCGCGAAGCCGGCCGCGCCGAGGGCCATCAGCAGGTACGAGGTGCCGAGGATCCGCCGGTTGCCCAGCCGCCCGTACAGCCGGTCGAAGAGCAGGACGCCGACGACCCCGCCGACGAAGTGGGCGCTCAGGCCGAGCCCGGCGGCCGACGGCGACAGTCCGAACTCGTCA
Source organism: Streptomyces sp. NBC_01314 (assembly GCF_041435215.1). Lineage (NCBI taxonomy): Bacteria > Bacillati > Actinomycetota > Actinomycetes > Kitasatosporales > Streptomycetaceae > Streptomyces > Streptomyces sp. NBC_01314. Next base: position 2,885,063 of record NZ_CP108394.1, read on the forward strand.
CGGAAGGCCGGGATGGCGGGCCCGTAGAGCGCCTGGAGCGCGCCGATGAGGACGAAGCCGACACAGGACGCGACCACGGCAACCGGGCTGAACACCCTGGTCTCCGGGGTCGGCCGGATGTGCTTCACCTCTTGCGCGGTCGATGTGTCGGGCACGCGGGACTCCGCCTCTCCGTGACTGGGTCCCTCGAAGTGTTACCGGTAACATCACCGCCGTCAAGATCCCCCGCAGGGCTTCACTGCGAGCGGGGTACGGGAGTGGCGGACGGGGCGTGGGAGGCGGTCGGCCGGGTCGGGCGGGGACCCGGCGTGGTCCGCTCGTGGCGGGTGGATATTCCCGCGCGACGGCTCTTCGGACTGTGTTTCCATGCGGCCGTGAAGAGCGAGAGCAGGTCCGGCGAAAGTGCGGCCCGGGATGTCCGGTATCGAACCGATCGTGATCTCGGGGACTGTGTCCGGGTGCTCGCGGAGGTCCACGAACGCGACGGCTATCCCGTCAACTGGCCCGAGCAGCCCGGCAACTGGCTGACTCCCCCCTCGCTCGTCGCCGCCTGGGTGGTGGAGCTGGACGGCCGGATCGCCGGCCATGTGGGCCTCTCCCGGAGCGGCGCGGGGGACGCGGCGCCCGGACTGTGGAGCGACCGTACGGGTGTGGGCGTCGACGGGACGGCCGTGATCAGCCGGCTGTTCGTCGCTCCGTCGGCCCGCGGGCGGGAGCTCGGCGCGTCGCTCATGGCCCGGGCCGTCGCCGAAGCGCGGCTGCGCGGTCTGCATCCGGTACTCGACGTGGTGGCGTCCGACACCGCCGCGGCGGCCCTCTACGAACGGCTCGGCTGGCAGTTCCTGGCCACGGTCGAGCAGCGGTGGGGCCCCGACCAGCACGTGGCCGTCCGGTGCTACGCGGCGGCGCCCTGATCGCGCCGTCGGGTCCCGGAGTGCCGCCGGCCCGCGGCGGCGGGGCGGGCGCGCCCGGGAGCGGGTGCCGGGCGCGCCGCGGGAGGGCCGGTCAGCAGATGTGGCACAAACTCGGGGAACAAACCCGCAACGGACCCGGGACGGACCGAGTCGAATCCGATTCGACCGAGTCGTCCGCGATCGAGGGCTCGACGGGCCGGTGATTCATGTGGCGGGCCGCGAGTGCGGAAGGCGCTTTCTGCGGGAGTCAAGGGCCAGGATGCGCCGCCCTTCGTTCCCTCACGTCACTCACGCGTCATCGGCGGCTCGGCGGGTGTCTCCTTGACGGGACCGAACAGGACGGCCCGTGCCACGGCCGGGGCGAACAGGGCGCCCAGCGGCTCGTTGAGGGAGACGACGGAACGGAAGGCGCGGCCCACGACGGGGTCGCCCGGGACGCGTTCCTGCACCCTGCGCAGATACCAGCCGGCGACGCGGTCCGCGGGCCGGACGGCGACCGCGTTGCCGGTCGCCCCCGGCATCTTCTTGTCCGCCCCGGCCGAGATGTCCCACGCCTGCCGCGAGGCCGCGAGCAGCGCCCGCTGAACCCGGCGGGTGGTGGGCGTACGGCGCGGATCGCCCAGCGCGTCGCGCAGGGCCAGGGCGCTCATCGCGGCGACCGCCATGCCCTGCCCGTAGATCGGGTTGAAGGTGCACAGGGCGTCACCGGTGGCCAGGAATCCGGCGGGGCGGCCGGGCAGGTCGTAGCGGCGCCGTACGTTCGCAGTCAGCCGGAAGCCGGAGATGGGCGACAGCGGCTCGGCGTCGCGCATCCAGCGGTGCACCACCGGGTGCGGCAGGCGCTCGGCGTACGCCTCGAACTCCTTCTCGTCCGTGGGCGGTTCGTCGCCGCGCAGTCCGGAGAAGGTGGCCAGATGGGTGCCGTCCTCCAGGGGGAGGACCACGGCTCCGTACGGCTGCGTGGGGTTGGGGACGACGTGCAGGCCGAGCGCGTCGGCGGACGGGTCGCCGCCGAGGGTGCCGAGGGTGCCGGTGGTGTCGCGGTAGACGCGGGAGGCGTACGCGAGCCCCGTGTCGATGATCTCCTCGTGCGGGGCCTCCGCTCCGACGGCCGCCAGCCATCGCGGTGCCTTCGTGCCGCGTCCGGAGGCGTCGACGACCAGGTCGGCGGCGAGTTCCCGCTGTTCGCGCCGGGCCCCGTCACCGCGCTCCCGCACCAGGACGCCTCGCACGCGCGTGGCGTCCCCGGTCAGGCCGACGGTGTCGGTCCCCTCGATGAGGGTGACCGACGGCTCCGCGAGGACCCGGCGCCGTACCAGCCGCTCCAGCTGCGCCCGTGACCCGGTGTGGATGTGGGTCGTCGCGGACACCCGCCGGAACCAGCGGTCGTTCTGGAACTGCACCATGTCCGCCGGCATCCCGACCCGCGGCGCGCCCGCGGCCGTCAGCTCGGCCATGAACCCGGGCAGCAGTGCGTCCAGGGCGTGTTGGCCGCCCTCCAGCAGGACGTGCGGGTGCCGGTTCTGCGGTACGCCCGGCCGGGGCGCCCCGCCCTCCCCGTCCCCGTCCGCGTCCTCCTTCGGGAAGCGGTCCCGTTCCACGATCGTCACCCGCTCGGCGTGACCGACGAGAGCCCGCGCCGCGAGCAGCCCGGCGAGGCTGCCCCCGATCACCACCACGTGCCGCCCTGCCGACCCGGCCACTCCATCTGAGATCAAACGGCCGTTCCTCCGTACCGAGTTCACCGACTGCACCCCTCTTTTTCGGAGACCCATTCGATGCACAGCTCTATCACCGTCGCCGACGAGCCGCCGGGTCGGCGCACCGTGACGGTGCCGGGTCCGGATCGCCCGCCGTGACGACGTGCGCGTAACTCTGGGTAACTCGCCAGGTCACGTATGGTCATGGGGCGCGGGGAAGATACGAGATACGAGATATCAGGAGGGTCAATTGGCGCTGGAGCCGGTGTGGTTCGCGGTTCTGGGGCCGGTTCGGGTGGAGGGGGTTGGGGCGGAGCCGGCGTGGGGGCGCCCGCAGGAAAAGGCGCTGTTGGCACTGCTGTTGGCGCGGGCGGGGCAGCCGGTGGCGGTGAGTGAGATCGTCGACGTGCTGTGGGGGCGGCGGCCGCCGGACAGCGCGGTGAATGTGATTCGACGTCATGTCGGGTCGCTGCGCCGACTGTTGGAGCCCGGACTGCCCAACCGCGCCGCCGGCCGATGGCTGATACGGGACGCGGGCGGGTACCGGCTCGTGGTCGATGCCGACTCCCTGGATCTGCTGCGGTTCCGTCGGCTGCGGGACGACGCGCGTCGGCTGCGGGACGAAGCGCATCGGGCAGGCGGCGACGGCCACGGGGCGCCGGCGCGGATCGTGGAACTTCTCACCGAGGCCCTCGGTCTGTGGCGGGGGCCGGTCGGGGCGGGGCTGCCCGCCGAGGTTCGGGAGCGTGCCGGGTTCGGGGCGGTCGATCGTGAACGGCCGGCGGCCGTACGGGAGGCGGCCGACGCGGCGCTGTGCGCCGGCACCCCCGGCGCCGTCCTGCCCCTGCTCCAGGAGGCCGTGGCCGACGACCCGTTGGACGAGCCCCTGCTGGCCCGGCTCGTTCTCGCGCTGGCCGCCACCGGGCGCGAGGCCGAGGCACTGAGCACCTACCGGGCCGCCCGCGCGAGGCTCGCCGACGAGTTGGGCATCGATCCGGGGCCGGAACTCCGCGAGGCCCACGCGACTGTCGTGCGCGGCGCCGGTTCGGCCACACCCGCCGCCTCGGGTGCCGAGGCCGCCACCGAGCCCGCCACCGCCGCGGCCCCGCGCCCTCCGGTCACCGTGCCCGCCCAACTCCCCCACGACCTGCCGACGTTCACCGGTCGCCGCGCCGAGCTGGAACAGGTGCTCGCCCTCCTCCCCGATCCCGGCCACACCGACCACAGCGGTGCCGACGACGACGGGCGTCCCACCGGCACCGTCGTGATCAGCGCCATCGGCGGTATGGCCGGGATCGGCAAGACCACGCTCGCCGTGCACTGGGCCCACCGGGTCGCGGACCGCTTCCCGGACGGGCAGCTCTACGTCAATCTCCGGGGGTTCGCGCCGTCGGGGGCCGTGATGGGGGCGGGGGAGGCGGTGCGGGTCTTCCTCGACGCGCTGGGCGTACCACCGGAACGGGTCCCGCACGGGTTGGAGGCCCAGGCGGCGCTGTATCGCAGCCTGCTGGCGGGGCGGCGGTTCCTGGTGCTGCTGGACAACGCTCGGGACACCGAGCAGGTGCGGCCGTTGCTCCCGGGCACACCCGGCTGTCTCACCATCGTCACCAGCCGCAACCAGCTGTCCGGCCTGGTGTCCGCGCACGGCGCGCACACGCTGGCGCTGCGTCCGCTGGACGCCGGGCAGGCGCGGGTGTTCCTCGAACGCCGGCTGGGCGCCGGACGGCTCACGGGTCAGGCGCGGGCGGTGGCGGAGATCGCGGCGCTGTGCGCTGGGCTTCCGCTGGCGCTGGCCTGTGTCGCGGCGCGGGCCGCGGCACACCCGGGCTTTCCGCTGTCGGCGATCGCGGCGGAGCTGCGCGCGGCGCACGGCAGCCTGGACGCGTTCAGCCGGACGGACACGACCGCGAACGTCGGGGCGGTGTTCTCCTGGTCGCTGGGTGCCGTGTCGGCCGAGGCGGCGCGTCTCTTCCCGCTGCTCGCGCTGCACCCCGGCCCGGACTTCTCCGTGCCCGCCACGGCCTCGCCGGCCGAACTGCCCGTGCGCCGGACGCGGTCGCTCCTCGCCGAGCTGGCCGACGTCCACCTCGTGGCCGAGCCCGCCCCCGGCCGGTACGCCCTGCACGATCTGCTGCGCGCCCACGCGGCCGAACTCCTGGAGGACCGGCTCCCGGGCGCCGGGCGTGAGGCGGCCACCGAGCGGCTGTACGCGTACTACCTGCACACCGCGCACGCCACCGAGCCGCTCCTCGCCCCGTACGCGGACCCGATGCCGCCGGGGCCGCTCCCGGCGGGCGTCCATGCCGAGCCGCTCGTCGGCCACGAGCGGGCGCTCGACTGGCTGGCCGCCGAGTATCCGGTGCTGCTCGCCGTCGTCGGGGCGGCCGCCCGGTCCGGCCGCGACCGGACGGCATGTCTGCTGGCCTGGTCGTTGGAGCCGTTCTTCGACCGGCGGGGGCACTGGCACGACTGGGCGACCGTCCAGCGGATCGCGCTCGACGCGGCCCTGCGACTGACCGATCCCGTGTGGGAGGCCAGAGGGCTGCGCGCGCTGGCCCGGGCCGAGAGCCGGCTCGGTCTGCACGGGTCGGCCCGCCCCCGCCTCGACCGTGCGCTGGAGCTCTTCGCCGAACTGGGGGACGACATCGGGCGGGCCGACACCCATCGCAGTGTCGGCTGGACCCGCGACCAGGAGGGTGATCTGCCCGGCGCCCTCCACCACAACCGGCTGGCCATGGAACTGTTCCGCGGCAGCGGCCGACGTGCCGCGTACGCCAGTGTCCTCAACTCCGTCGGCTGGTACCACGCGTTGCTCGGCGAGCACCGGGAGGCCCTGAGCCACTGCCACGACGCCCTGACCCTGCTCCAGCAACTCGGCGACCGCTACGGCCAGGCCGCCACCTGGCACACCATCGCGTACGCCCACCACCACCTCGGCCGCCACCCGAACGCCCTCGTCGGCTACGGCCACGCCCTCGCCCTCTACCGGGAGCTGGGCGTGCCGTACCTGGAGGCCTGCACCCTCGTCCACATCGGCGACACGCATACCGCGATGAGCGACCACGCCTCCGCCCACGAGGTCCGGCAGCAGGCCCTCACCCTCCTCATCACCCTCGGCCACCCCGACGCCGACCAGGTCCGGGCCCAGATCGCCGCGAGCGAGCGATGCGGGTGACCTGCGCCCCGAGTGCCGCCGGGACACCACGCAGGCCACCGGGCCGAGCCGGGCGGGCCAGGCCGGCCCTCGCCAACTCGTATGTCATTGCGGGATGTTGATGCGGTTCGACGTACTGGGGCCGCTTCGGGTGTGCCGGGGCGAGGAGCAACTCGACCTCGGTTTCCCCCAACAGCGGGCGCTGCTGGCGCTGTTGGTGGTGCGGGCCGGTCGGCCGGTGCCGTCGGGCGAGATCATCGACGTGCTGTGGCCGGAGCGGGCGCCGGCCAGTGCGAGGAACGTGGTACGCCGTTACGCCGGTTCGCTGCGGCGACTGCTCGAACCCGGGCTGCCGCCCCGGGCGCCGGGACGGCGGCTGCTGCGTAGCGCCGGGGGTTATGTGCTGGAGGCGGGCGAGGACGAGGTCGATCTGCTGCGGTTCCGCGCCCTCACCAAGCGGGGCAAGCGGGCGGCGGCCACCGGGCGGTCCGAGGTGGCGTCGCGGTACTTCCTGGACGCGCTGAGCGAGTGGCGCGGCCCGGTGGCGATGGGGATCCCCGCCGCCGTACGGGAGCACGCCGTGTTCGCCGAAGTGCGACGCGAGTTGACCGGCACGACCCGGATGGCGGCCGACGCGGCGCTCCTCTGCGGGAGCACCGAGCAGATGCTGCCCGGCCTGCGGCAGGCCCTCGAACTCGAACCCCTCGACGAGTCGTTGCACGCCGCGCTCGTCCTGGCCCTCGCCGCGTCCGGCCTCCAGGCGGAGGCGCTGGCCGCGTACGAGCGCGTACGACGGCTGCTGGCCGAGGAGTTGGGGGTGGCACCCGGCACGGAACTGGCCGCGGCCCACACCAGGGTGCTCCGGCAGGAGTGGGGGCCGACCGGTCCGCACACGGTGCCGGGTTCCCCGGCCGCCCGGTCGGCCGGGCAGCCGTGGCCCTCCTCGCGCACACCACCACCCAGCCCACCGGTTTCCGTGGCCGACCGTCCGGTCGCGGCGACCGGACCCTCTTCGCGTACGCCGCGGCCCGGACCGGCGCCCGCCGGCATGAACCACCCCACCCATCTCGCCCAACTGCCGTCCCGACAACCAGCGTTCATAGGCAGACGGTCCGAACTCTCCCGCCTGGCGGAGATCACGGACGCGACCGCCGTCTCCGCCGAAGCTCCCCCGAGCGCGCGCGCCCTCTCCCCGGACACACCCGCAACCGTGCTGATCAGCGGGATGCCCGGCATCGGGAAGACGGCCCTCGCGGTGCACTGGGCCCACAGGGTCGCCGGACGCTTCCCCGACGGTCAACTGCACGTCGGACTGAGGGGGTTCGACCCCGTCCGCGCTCCCCTGGGCCCGGCGGAGGCGCTGCGCGGAATGCTCGCCGCGCTGGGGGTGCCGCCCGCGCGCCTGCCGGACCGCACGGACTCCCTCGCCGGGCTGTACCGGAGTCTGCTGGCCGGCCGGCGGCTGCTGGTCGTCCTGGACGACGCGGCCGACACCGAGCAGGTACGGCCGCTGCTGCCCGCCTCGCCCGGCTGTCTGACCCTGGTCACCAGTCGCCACGGGCTGTCCGGTCTGATCGCTTCGGGCACCCATCCGCTGCGCCTGGACCTGCCCTCGGCGGCGGACGCGCGGGCGATGCTGACCGCGCACACCGGCCACGACCGGCCGACCGCCGAGCCCGACGCAGCCGACGCAGCCGACGCAGCCGACGAGATCGTCGTCCGGTGCGGCCGACTGCCACTGGCCCTGACGATCGTCGCCGCCCGCGCCGGAGCCCGCCCGGACCTCCCGCTCACGGCCGTCGCAGCCGAACTGCGGCACTCCGGGAACACCCTCGACGCCATCGCCGCCTTCGCCGCCACCGGAGCAACGCCCCACGCCCCAGCCACCCCCGCGAACACCGGAGAAGCGCCCCACGCCCCTGCCGGCCGCGCCTGCGCCGCAGAGACATCCGACGCCCCCACGAGCCTCGCCGACCCCACCATGTCACCCAACACCCTCACCGGCCTCACCCCCACCACCGAACAACCCGACCTCCGTGCCGCCTTCGCCGGCTCCTACCGTCGGCTGCCGCCGGAGAGCGCCCGGCTGTTCCGGTTGCTGTCCCTGCGCCCCGGCCCCGGCCTGGCGCCGGACACGGCCGCGGCCCTGGCCGGTCTCCCGGTTCGCCGGGCCCGGCTGCTGCTCGACGACCTCGCCGACGCCCACCTCGTCACCGAGCACGCGCCCGGCCGCTACACCCAGCACGACCTGCTGCGCGTCTTCGCCGCCGAGCTGGCCACGACGCACGACTCGCCGGAGGACCTCCGCGCCGCCCGCCGACGTCTGCTCGACCACGGCTCGCACGCGGACGGCCCGTAGCGGGCGCCGTCACTTCACCGTCACTCTTTTTTCACATCTTCCTTCCTACGCTCCGAGAGCCGTGCTTGACGGTGTGCTCGAACTGCCGTGAAGGAGACAACAGATGACCAGGTCCGACACCAGCGCCGTCGGGGCAGCGGGAATCCGCGTCTCCGTCCTCGACGTCGGCCCCGGCCGAGGCCTCGACGGAACGACCGCGCAGCTGCCCGGGGCGGGGCGGCCCGCGCCGGACGCGTACCGGCTGACCACGCGAACCGGTGGCGCGTATGTGTTCGTGGGGGTGCGCGGGACGAGCCTCGCGCCTGCCGAACGAATACCGGATGTCTCCCTCCAGCCAGGGGACATCTGCTTCTACGACGCGGAACACCCGCCGTTACCGGACTTCCCCGAGCGCTGCCGACTGAAGGTCTTCCTCGTCCCGCACGAGGAGCTGGGGCTGGAGAACGGCGACCTGCGGCGCATCGTCGCCACCCCGGTCGCCCGGTCCTCCCGGCTGGGGACGCTGGTGTCGCCGTTCCTGTCCGAGCTGGCCGACACGGTGGTCTCCGCCGAGCCCCTGGTCGGCGAGATGCTCGCCCGGAACGCCGTGAACCTGCTGGCCACCCTCGCCACGGAGCAGTTGGGGCGGACCGTCACGGGCATGCCGGGTGCACCGGGTGCACCGGGTGCACCGGGCAGCCGGTCGCCGCTGGTGGCGCGTGTCCTGCGGTTCATCGACGCGCACCTGGCCGACGCGGACCTGTCGCCCGAGGTGATCGCGGAGGCCCACCACATCTCGGTGCGCTACCTGCACAAGCTGTTCCAGGACGAGGGCACGACCGTGGGCCGCTTGATCCAGCGCCGCCGGCTGGAGGAGTGCCGCCGCGACCTGGTGCTCGGCGTCCGCAACCGCCGCACCATCGCGTCGGTCGCCGGACGCTGGGGTTTCCTGAGCGCGACCCACTTCAGCCGGGTGTTCCGGGCGGCGTACGGCATGTCACCGAGCGAGTGGCGGGACACGGCGGGACAGGGGCCGGCGGACGGACGGGGCACACGGCTTCACGCCCGATAACGAGGGACCTGCCACGATATCGCGGGACCTGCCCGTACCACCCGGACACCCACTCCTGGCCGTTCGCGCCCGGCCCTTCGGCGTACAGGCCTCCCGCTCGCGCGGCCTCGCCAGGCCCTGACGGAGGGTGGGGTCGCCGTCCCAGCGCAGCTCCAGCACGTAGATGAGGCCGTTCCAGCGACGCACCACATTCGTTCTCACAGCGCACCGGGCCCCGAATTCCCTGCGCCAGTGCACTGTCGGACCGGTATCGGTGCACTGGTGGGCACTTTCCCACGGCGTTCCGGTTCTAGCGTGCAGGCCGAAGCGCTGCGCGCGTGCCACGGCGTCCAGCAGCCACAACACGGCCTGTATCACGCACAACACCGCGCGTATTGCGCTCAATTCACCGCACCACATCGGGAGATCCACATGTCCGACGCCTTCAAGCCGGTCCAGCCGGTCCAACCGGTCCTGGAGCCGGCGGCCGCCGCCTTCGCGGAAGCCACCGCCAACCCGCCCTTCCTCTTCGAACTGCCGCCCGCGGAGGGGCAGAAGGCGGTCGACGAGGTGCAGTCCGGCGAGATCTCGAAGCCGGAGATCGACGAGGAGTGGGTCACCGTCTCGGGTGGTCCGACGGGCAGTGTCCGGGCGCGCATCGTGCGGCCCGCCGGTGCCGAGGGCGTCCTGCCGGTGGTTCTCTACATCCATGGCGCGGGCTGGGTGTTCGGCAACGCGCACACCCACGACCGGCTGGTGCGCGAGCTGGCCGTGGGCGCGAACGCCGCCTTGGTCTTCCCCGAGTACGACCTCTCCCCCGAGGCCCGTTATCCGGTCGCCATCGAGCAGAACTACGCGGTCGCGAAGTGGGTCGTCGAGCAGGGCGCCACCAAGGACCTGGACGGTGCCCGGCTGGCCGTGGCCGGTGACTCGGTCGGCGGCAACATGACCGCCGCGCTGACCCTGATGGCCAAGGAGCGCGGTGACGTTCCGCTGGTCCAGCAGGTGCTGTTCTACCCCGTGACCGACGCCGCCTTCGACACCGGCTCCTACCACCAGTTCGCCACCGGCTACTTCCTGCGCCGCGACGGCATGCAGTGGTTCTGGGACCAGTACACGACCGACGAGGCCGAACGCGCCCGGATCACCGCGTCCCCGCTGCGGGCGAGCGTCGAAGAGCTCAAGGACCTGCCGCCGGCCCTGGTCATCACCGGCGAGGCCGACGTCCTGCGCGACGAGGGCGAGGCGTACGCCAACAAGCTGCGCGAGGCGGGCGTACCGGTCACCGCCGTGCGCTTCCAGGGCATCATCCACGACTTCGTCATGCTCGACGCCCTGCGCGGCACGCACGCCGCCGAGGCCGCGATCACCCTGGCCACGGGCACCCTGCGCGCCGCACTGCACCGCAGCTGAGCCACCCGGCTCCCCGAAGACCGACAGCCGCCGGGTGACCCGGCACCGAGAAGGAGAACTCCACCATGTCCCCCACCCCCACCGCCCTCCTCGTACACGGCGCGTTCGCCGACGCGTCCAGCTGGGCCGGTGTCATCGAGGAACTGCGGAGCCAGGACATCCCCGTCCGGGCGCTGCCGAACCCTCCCCCAGCTCTCGGCTTCGCTCGACCCGGGGGGACCCCCATCGCGGCCTGACCTCCGACGCCGCGTACGTCGCCTCCGCGGCGGCCCAGATCGACGGCCCGGTCGTGCTCGTCGGCCACTCCTACGGCGGTGCGGTCATCACCGTGGCCGGTGCCGCCGAGAACGTCGTCGGCCTGGTCTACGTGGCCGCGTACGTCCCCGAACAGGGCGAGAGCCTGGGCGAGTTGCAGGGCCGCTACCCGCTGGCCCCGCTCGTCGCCAACCTCGACGAGTGGACGTACCCCGTCGAGGGCGCCGACCCCGCCGTCGAGGTCACGATCAAGCCGGACGCCTTCCCGAACATCTTCGCCGCCGACGTCCCGGCCGAGGTCACCAGGATCCTCGCGGTCTCCCAACGCCCCCTGGCCGCAGCGGTTTTCACCGAGGAGACCTCGACCGCCGCCTGGCAGACCAAGCCCTCCTGGGCCGTCGTCGCCGACGCCGACGAGGCCATCAACCCCGACGTCCAGCGTTTCGGCGCCAAGCGCGCCGGCGCCACCGTCACCGAGATCGAGGGCGCCTCCCACGCCGTGGCGGTCTCCCGCCCCAAGGCGGTCGCGTCGGTGATCCGCGACGCCGTACTGGCAACACGCTGACCCGCTGACCCGCTGACCCGCTGACGGGCCGACGGGCCGACGGGCCGACGGGCCGACGGGCCGACGGGCCGACGGGCCGACGGGCCGACAAGGGAAAGGCCCCGCCTGGTACCACCGGGCGGGGCACTCGACTGTGCGGTGAAGGCTGCCACCGAGCGCAGGGGGATCCATACCGCGTACCGCGGTAGTCGTCGGCGCGAGCATGACGGGCATGCCGGCCGCCGCGGTCCTGGCCCGGTCCGTCGAACCCTCAAGCCCCACAACCCTCGTACCGGGGCGTCGGCGCCCCTCACCCCACCTGTCCGCTCTTCGTACGCTCCGCGCGCACCGCGCCCTCGACGACACCCGCCCGCACCGCCCGCGACATCCGGATCAGGGACGGCTGGCCGGTGTCCAGACTTCGCTCACCGGCCCCGGGCCCCACGTACCCACCGACGAGTCCCGCGATGGCGGCGAGGGCGACACTGTCCAGAACAGCCGGATCCAGGACGCCCTGATCCAGCCCCCCGACACGGTCGCCCGTGCCCGTCAGCGCGGCGACGGCCACCATGGCCGCGTCCCCGATGGCCTCGGCCTCCCTGGTGCTGGAGCCCAGGGAGAGCGCCTGCCGGTAGGCACGCTCCCGGACCGCCTCGTCGAAGTGGACGGACACGTCCCGCAGGCCGTCCCGGATGGCCGTCGCACGGCTGGTCAGACGTAGGTCGACGTCGCCGAGGGAGCGCCAGGACAGCAGGACGTTGCGCCTGTTCCGGCCGTTGTTCCTGGAGCCGACGAGCCGGAAGAGTGGCCCGAGGCGCAGGAAGGCGAGCAGGCTGTCGATGCGCGGCCCGAGCAGGGGCAGGACATAGCCGACCGAGGTGAGAACGGCGCCGACGGTGACCAGCATCGGAGCCAGCCGGGTACTCAGCGGGTCCCAGTGCTGCCCGCCCCAGCGGCCGGCGACGGCGACCATCTTGACGACGCCGTACGCGCTGGTGCACAGCCATCCGACGGCGAGCACGGCCAGGACCCGTCGCGTCCAGCCGCTGATCTGGAGGGTCCAGCGCCAGCACAGGATCGTGGTGGTGAAGGCCGCCGCCATGTGGGCCACGAGATAGAGGACGATCATCTCGCGGATGAACGGTGTGCCGGCGTAGTAGGTGTCGAAGTCCGCGCGTCGCTCGACGGGCGCGTCCCCGGCGGCGAAGAGCCCGGTCTGCACCACGATGATCACGGTGTAGGCGAGCAGCCACCTGCGGGAGACCCGCCGCAGCTGGGCGGGGTCGTCGGCACCCCGCCAGTGGACGATCAGGACGAGGGACGCGGCGGAGAAGGCGTTCACGGCCCCGTAGGTGACGCACGCGGCGGCGTTGGGCACGCCGACGGCGCGGTTGACGAAGCCGACGGTGGGCGGGGCGCCGAGGGCGAAGCAGAAGCCGGCGAGGAAGATCACGGTGCAGAGCGTGCGCTTCAGCGGATCGCGCCAGTCGTGCCACAGGCCCGGCAGTTGGACCGCGAGGCCGGTCCACACGACGGCGGCCGCCATGAAGTAGACCAGTCCGTTCACGTCAGGCCCACGGACCCTGTCCGGAAGACTTCACGCCGGTGCCCGGCCGGGCACTCGGCCTCTTCGTCTTCCGCTCGATCCCCCGTCAACACCCTTCACACAATAGCCACATGGTCAACCCTGGCAACGGACGGACGGACCGACCGACGGGCGACGAGCGACGGGCGACGGGCGACGGGCGACGAGGTGAAGAGACGTCGACGGAGACCGGCCCGGAACCGGTGCCCCGAACCGGCCCGGGATCAGTGCCCCGAAACCAGCCCGGAATCGAGGCTCCGGGCCCGGCCGATGTCAGCCCTCGTCGGCGGTCAGCGTCAGCGAGATGCTGTTGATGCAGTACCGCTGGTCGGTCGGCGTGGCGTACCCCTCGCCCTCGAAGACGTGCCCGAGGTGCGAGCCGCACCGGGCGCACCGCACCTCGGTGCGCACCATGCCGTGCGACCGGTCGGAGAGCAGTTCCACCGCGTCGCTGTCCTTCGGGTCGAAGAAGGACGGCCAGCCGCAGTGCGACTCGAACTTCGTGCCGGAGGTGAAGAGTTCGGCACCGCAGGCGCGACAGGAGTAGACGCCCTTGGTCTTGGTGTCGGTGTACTCACCGACGAACGCGGGCTCCGTACCGGCCTGTCGCAACACGGCGTACTCGGCCGGTGTCAGCTCCGCACGCCACTGCTCGTCCGGCTTCTCGACGTCGTACGACATGAGCCTCAGCCCCTCAATCAGAAAGACGGTCCAGGATCTTCGGGCCCAGGTCCGTCACGTCACCCGCGCCCATGGTGAGAACGAGATCACCCGGCTTCGCCATTCCCGCGATCGCGTCGGGCACCTCGGCCTTGTCGTGCAGGGCCGTGACGTCCGCGCCCGCGTTCCGCGCCGCGTCGATGATCAGCTCGCTGGTGACCCCCGGGATCGGGTCCTCACGGGCCGGGTAGATGTCGAGGACGACCGACGCGTCCGCCAGCGCCAGGGACTGCCCCATCTCGGTGCCCAGCTCCTGGGTGCGGGAGAACAGGTGCGGCTGGAAGACCACCAGGATCCGCGCGTCCCCGGCCGCGGCCCGCATGGCCTCCAGGTCGGCGGTCATCTCGGTCGGGTGGTGCGCGTAGGAGTCGATCACCTGGACGCCCCCCGCCTCGCCCTTCAGCTGCAGGCGCCGCTTCACCCCGGTGTACGCCGCCAGCGCGGACGCCAGCTCCGCCGCCGGCACCCCGAGAGCGACGCCGGCCGCCAGCGCGGCCACGGCGTTGTGCGCGTAGTGCCGACCGGGCACGGACACCGTGAAGACGAGCTCCTGCCCGTCCAGCACCACCGTGACCTCGCTCTTCAGCCCCTGCGCCACGACCGACAGCACCCGCACGTCGGCGTCCTCGCGCTCGCCGTACGTCACCACGCGCACCTCGGACAGCCGGGAGGTCAGCTCCCGCGCGCCCTCGTGGTCGGCCGAGATCACCAGCGTGCCACCGGGCACGATCCGGCCCGCGAACGTCTCGAAGGACTCGTAGATCTCGTCCATGGAGGCGTAGTTGGCGTGGTGGTCCAGCTCCACGTTGAGGACGATCGCCACCTCGGGCGCGTACTTGTGGAAGCTCCGGTCGCTCTCGTCCGCCTCGGCGACGAAGATCTCCCCGTCGCCGTGCAGCGCGTTCGACCCGGGTACGTCGAGGTCGCCCCCGATGGCGTACGACGGCTTGAGCCCCAGCTCCCCCAGCGACACCGCAAGCATGGACGTCGTCGTGGTCTTGCCGTGCGTCCCGGCCACCGCGATCGGCCGCAGCCCGTCCATCAGCCGGGCGAGCGCGTCCGACCGGTGGACGACGGGGATCCCCAGCTCGGCGGCGCGGGCCAGCTCCGGGTTGTCGGCCCGGATGGCCGACGACACGACGACGGACGTCGCGTCGTCCGCGAGGTGTCCGGCGGCATGGCCGATGTGCACGGTCGCGCCCAGCGCCCGCAGCGCCTCGGCCGTCTCCGACTCCTTGGCATCGCTGCCGGCGACCTCGGCGCCCCGCTGCGCGAGAATCTTCGCGATCCCCGACATCCCGGCCCCACCGATCCCGATGAAGTGCGGTCGCTCCATGGCGCTAGGAAGGCCGGGTGCCATGCGTGTTCTCCCAATGACGTACGAAGCCGATGAACGCCCCCAGCCTATTGCCTGGACAACGGCTCCCCTAAAAACCACCGGCCCGGGACCGCGCCCTGAAGGGGCGCGGGGAACTGCGCGACCAGCCACGACGAGCCGACAGCCGGAGAAGCACAGCACCCCCTGCGGCGCGCCCGCGCCCCTCCCTCAAACCCGACTGTGCGAGAACAACTTCAACACCGGCACCCCCACCTTGTGCCGAGCCCGGGACGCCCAGTCCCGGTGGAAGAACTCCTCCACGTAATGAGGATCGGTCAGCACCAGCACCTCATCCGCACCGACCTCCTCCACCAGCGACTTCAGCGCGTCCAGCGGATGATCCTCGATCAACCGCCCCTCGGCCGAACTCCCCGCCCCCCGCAACGCCTGCAACGAAACCTCAAGAGCCTGCTCCCCGGCATCGAGCGCCAGCTCCCCCTCCGGCGTCTCGCCCTCCCGCGTCGCCTCGTCCAGCTCACCGAGGGCGAGGTCGTCGATGGCCCGCAGCAACCGGTCGGCCTGATTGCCGCGCGGCTGGAGCAGCACATGGAAGGAGGCCCGCTCGTCGCCGTGCAGGGTCGTGACGAACTCCACGTCCGCGGACGTCAGAGCCTTCTCGATCATCAATACGCTCGTGAACGACACCACAGGCGCCCTTCTCCTCGGAGGGCCCCGCGGGCCCTCACTCCTCAGGGTTCTAGTGTGCCCGGCGAAAGCTAAACGGAACGGTAGATTCCGCCCGCTTTCACGTACGACGGTAACGACCGAACAGGAACCCGGTCTCCTCCAGCAGGGACGCCAGCGCGAAGCGCTTGGGCACCGGCACGGAGGGGCCCCCGGCGATCCGCTGGGCGTCCCCCGCCGTGAGCATCGGCGACAGGGTCACACACAGCTCGTCCAGGACGTCGGCTGCGATCAGCTGGCCCAGGAGCCGGGGGCCGCCCTCGGTCAGCAGCCGGGTCAGCCCCAGGTCGGCGAGGGCCCGAACGGCCCGCGCGGGGTCGACACCCATGCCGTCACCGGCGACCACCACCCGGACACCGGCCTTCTCGGCGGTGGCGACCCGGTCGGGGGCCGCGGCGGCACCGGTCAGCAGGATGGTGGGGACCGACGGCGAGCTGAACACCGGCAGCGAGAAGTCCAGATCCAGACTCGCGCTCACCACCGCGATGGCCGGCGCGGGCGTCTGCCCGGCCGCCCGACGCGCCTCCGCGAACGCCTCCCGCGCGCGTGCCGGACGGTATCCCTCCTGGCGTACCGTTTCCGCGCCGACGATCACCACGTCCGCGAGCCCCCGCAGCGTGCCGAAGATCCGCATGTCGGCGTCGCTGGAGATCGGCTGCGAACGCCCGCCGTGCTGGGCGGCGCCGTCGATCGTGGACACCATGTTGGCCCGCAGCCACGGCTCCCGCCCCCCGGGCGCCGGCTCGGGATAGGCGTACACCACGGCCAGCTCACCGAGACTCCACTCCCGGTCCACGAAGTCCGATCCCCCGGCCGACCCCGGCCTCTCGGTCCCACCCGCCGTCTCGGTCCCGCCCGGCGTCTGGACCCCACCCGGCGTCCGGGCCACCGTCGGGCCCTCGCCCCCACCGGGCGTTCGAGCCTCGGTCACCTTCGCACCACCGGTCACTTCGGGTGTCCGGGCCGCTGTCTCTTCGGTCACAGGGAACAGGCGTCGCATGTCGTGCAGTGTGGCACGACCCTTAGACTCGGTAACCGTGTCGTCGTCCTCAGCCACCGTGTCCGGAATCGGCCCGATACCCGAAGCGGCCCCCTCGTCCCTGTGCACCCGCGAGCCACACGTCCCCGCGGACCGGCTCGTCGCCGAGATGGTGCCGCCACCCCGCTTCGACTCGGTCCGCTTCGCCACGTACATCCCGGACCCGAACCAGCCCAGCCAGACCGAGGCCGTCCGCGTCCTGAGCGGCTTCGCGGCGGGTCTCGGCGGGGCACACGCGACCGGCGCCGGCAAGCGCGGCTTCCTCGGCTTCGGCAGGGCGAAGGCCCCCAAGGTGCCCGCCGGACCCCGCGGCGTCTACCTGGACGGCGGCTACGGCGTCGGCAAGACCCACCTCCTCGCCTCCCTCTGGCACGCCACCCCGGCCGAGCCCTCGCTCAAGGCCTTCGGCACCTTCGTCGAGCTGACGAACCTGGTCGGCGCCCTCGGCTTCCAGAAGACGGTCCAGACGCTTTCCGGTCACCGTCTGCTGTGCATCGACGAGTTCGAGCTGGACGACCCGGGCGACACCGTCCTCGTGTCGACCCTGCTCGGCAAGCTCGTCGACGCGGGCGTGGCCCTCGCCGCCACGTCGAACACGCTGCCGGGCAAGCTCGGTGAGGGCCGGTTCGCGTCGGTCGACTTCCTGCGCGAGATCCAGGGCCTGTCGGCCCACTTCCGCCCCCTGCGCATCGACGGCGAGGACTACCGCCACCGCGGTCTGCCCGAAGCCCCCGCGCCGTACTCCGACGAGGAGGTCACCAAGGCGGCGTACGCCACCGAGGGCGCCTCGCTCGACGACTTCCCGCATCTGCTGGACCACCTCGCGCGCGTCCACCCCAGCCGGTACGGCGCGCTCACGGACGACCTGAAGGTGGTCTGCCTGACCGGCGTCCAGCCGATCCCGGACCAGTCCACGGCCCTGCGGCTCGTGGTGCTCGCCGACCGGCTGTACGACCGCGAGGTGCCCGTGCTCGCCTCGGGGCTGCCCTTCGACCGGCTGTTCAGCGAGGAGATGCTGAGCGGCGGCTACCGCAAGAAGTACTTCCGCGCCATCTCCCGCCTCACCGCCCTCGCGCGTGACGCCAGGCGACTCGTGGAGCACTGACACCACGGGCACCGGTCATTGGCCGACCCGGGACAACTCCCCCAGGTCAAGGGACGATTCCGGCCAACCCGCCCTCGCTTTTCAGGCTCTCTTCAGCTCGCAACGTTAAGTTAACCCTGCAAACAACTTTGCAGGGTTAACGTGTTTCTTGACCAGCGGTTGACCATCGGTTGACCAAGTCGAGCAACTGTCGGCGCGTGGGAGACACCGAGAACTGCCAGCGAGGAGGCTCATATTGCGAGGTACGACGACCCGGACCGCCCTGGCGGCCCCAGCCGCCGTCCTGCTCGCCCGCACGTTCTTCGCTCCCACGACATCCTTCGCAGCCGCGCATACGTCTGGTCAGGTCAAGGCCAAGGCCGAGCCCGGAAACACCCTCGCTGCGAAGCCGGTGTGTGACAGAGCCGTCACCTACCGCAGGTGCGCACCCTCACTGGACCCGACCGGTCCGCTCCGCACCCGCGACCGGCATCGCGCAGCAACCCTCACGGCCCACACCCCGGCCGTTCCCCAGGTCTTCCGCCGCACAGCCGCGGAGCCTGTTCCCCCCACACTCTGCCGTGCAAACCCGACGCGCCACCGAGACGCGCCAGGAGGAGTCACCACATCATGCAGCCCCTCATCGACAACGCCCGTACGTTCGGACAGCGCCCTGAGGAGTTCGCCAGGCTGGCCGAAGGCCAGTCCCCCGAGGTCCTGTTCATCACCTGCTCCGACTCGCGGGTCGTCCCGGCCCTGATCACGGGCGCCCGCCCCGGCGAGCTCTTCGAGCTGCGCACCGCCGGCAACATCGTCCCCCCGTACGCCCCTGACCGCCCCACCGGTGAGACGGCCACCATCGAGTACGCCGTGGAGGTCCTCGGCGTCACCGACATCGTGGTCTGCGGACACTCGCACTGCGGCGCCGTCGGCGCCCTGGTGCGCGGCGACGACCTGGACGCCGTACCTGCCGTACGCGACTGGCTGACCCACGCGACTCCGCGCCCGCAAGGGGCGGTCGAGGACCCGACCGTCGCCGACGGTGTGCAGAACCACGTCCTCAGCCAGCTCCTGCGCCTGCGCTCCTACCCGTGCGTGGAGAAGCGCCTCGCCGACGGCCGCCTGCGGCTGCGCGGCTGGTACTACGAGGTCCACACCGGCGCCGTGCGCGAACACCGCGCGGACACGGACCGGTTCGAGACCCTCTGACCGGCGGCCAGGTGTCCGAGATGAACGACAAGACCTCCAGGATTCCCGTGTCCTCCAAGACGTCCCCGTCCTCCAGGATCTCCATGTCCTCCAAGTCCCCCCTCACGTCCAGGTTCCCCCACCTGCGTCAGGACTTCGGCGCCTCGCTCGTCGTGTTCCTGGTCGCCCTGCCGCTGTGCGTGGGCGTCGCCGTCGCCTCCGGAGTTCCGGCCGAACTCGGCCTGGTCACCGGCATCGTGGGCGGTCTCGTCGCCGGTCTGATGCCCGGCAGCAGCCTGCAGGTCTCCGGCCCGGCGGCCGGTCTGACCGTGCTGGTCTTCGAGGCCGTACGCCAGTTCGGGCTGCCCGCTCTCGGGGTGATCGTGCTCGCCGCCGGCCTGCTCCAACTCGCCATGGGCGCGTTCAGGCTGGGCCGCTGGTTCCGGGCCATATCCGTCTCCGTCGTCGAGGGCATGCTCGCCGGCATCGGCCTCGTGATCATCGCGGGCCAGCTCTACGCGGCGGCCGGCCTGAAGGCCCCCGCCTCCGGTATCGACAAGATCGCGGGCCTGCCCGGCGCGTTCGTCGACGCCATGGGCAGCACCGCCGCCCTCGCCTCGCTGGCGATCGGCGCGGGCACCATCGCCGTGCTGGTGCTGTGGAAGCGCCTGCCGAAGAAGGTCCAGCTGGTCCCCGGCGCCCTCGCCGCGGTCCTGCTGGCCACGCTCGCCACCCTGGCCTTCCGCCTCCCGGTGGCGAACGTCGAGGTGAAGGGCCTGCTGGACGCCGTCCAGCCCCCGGGCCTGGACGCCTTCGGCCAACTCGCGGACGTGGCGATCCTCGGCACGATTCTCGCCTTCACCCTGATCGCCTCCGCCGAGAGCCTGTTCAGCGCGGCGGCCGTGGACCGTATGCACGACGGTCCGCGCACCGAGTACGACAAGGAGCTGATGGCCCAGGGCGCCGGCAACACGGTGTGCGGGCTGCTCGGCGCGCTGCCGATGACAGCGGTGATCGTGCGCAGTTCCGCCAATCTCCAGGCCGGTGCGCGGACGAAGGCGTCCCGGGTCCTGCACGGCGTCTGGCTGCTGCTCTTCGCGGCCCTGCTGCCGGGCGCCCTCGCCCTGATCCCGCTCCCCGCCCTGGCCGGCATCCTCGTCCACGCGGGCTGGAAGCTGATCCCGTTCCGCGAGATCGTCTCCATGTGGCGCACCCACCGGGGCGAGGCGCTGATCCTGGTGGCCACGGCGGTGGCGATCGTCGCGGTGAACATGTTCGAGGGCGTACTGATCGGTCTGGCCCTCTCCGTGGCCAAGACCGCCTGGGAGGCCTCGCACATCAAGCTGGAGGTCATCGACAAGGGCGCCGGTCCCGTCCAGGCCTACCTCTCCGGCAACGCCACCTTCCTCCGCCTGCCGAAGATCCTCGACAACCTGGAGTCCCTGCCCCAGGACCGCCCGGTGGAACTCCACCTCACCGGCCTGCACCACCTCGACCACGCCTGCCGCACGGCCCTGGAGAACTGGGCGTCCCGGCACAGCGCGACCGGCACGGAACCGGTACGGATGACGGTCCCGGAACCGGAGAAGGTGCGGTCGGGAACACCCTGACCTGCGGTCCCTGACCTGCACCCCCTTCCCTGCGGCCTCCCTGAGGGCCCCTCCCTGGGGCCCTCCCTGGGGGCCCTCCCTGGGGGTCTCCCTGGGGGTCTCCCTGGGGCCCTCCTCCCCGCCGTCCCAGCCCCTTGCCCTGACGTGGGCAATCGTGCCGCTGGGGCGGTGGGGGCACCTCCCGCTCGAGCGAAGCCGAGAGTGGGGGAGGGTGGGGGAAGGTGGGCGCAGCGGCACCCTGTCAGCGCCGGCAAGCTCCTCCCACGCCCGCCCAGCCCCGGCACCGGGCGCCCACCCACCCCCGCTCAGCTCGGCTCGGCGCCGCATTCTCCCCACGGCAGTCGACCGACCCCCCACCCTCGACATATCGTGGTATTCCCATGAATACGGGACGACCGAGGGGGTCGTCATGCTCGAAGAGCTACTCATCGCCGCCGCAGCGGTCGGCTCCGCAGCCGCCGTCTACGTCGCGGCCGCGGCCCGGGTCGTCAAACAGTACGAACGGGGCGTGGTCTTCCGCCTGGGCCGCCTGCGCGGTGAGCCCAGAACTCCCGGCTTCACCATGGTCGTCCCCGGCATCGACCACATCCGCAAGGTCAACATGCAGATCGTGACGATGCCCGTCCCGGCCCAGGAGGGCATCACCCGCGACAACGTCACCGTACGTGTCGACGCGGTCGTCTACTTCAAGGTCGTCGACGCGTCCAGCGCGGTCATCCAGGTCGAGGACTACCGCTTCGCCGTCTCCCAGATGGCCCAGACCTCCCTGCGCTCGATCATCGGCAAGAGCGACCTCGACGACCTCCTCTCCAACCGCGAGAAGCTCAACCAGGGTCTGGAGCTGATGATCGACAGCCCGGCCGTGGAGTGGGGTGTCACCATCGACCGTGTGGAGATCAAGGACGTGTCCCTCCCCGACACCATGAAGCGCTCCATGGCCCGCCAGGCCGAGGCCGACCGCGAACGCCGGGCCCGCATCATCAACGCGGACGCGGAGTTGCAGGCCTCCAGGGTCCTGGCCGAGGCGGCGAAGGAGATGGCCGACACCCCCTCCGCCCTCCAACTCCGCCTGCTGCAGACGGTGGTGGCTGTCGCCGCGGAGAAGAACTCCACTCTCGTACTCCCCTTCCCGGTGGAGCTGCTCCGCTTCCTGGAACGAGCCCAGGCAGGCCCCCCGCAGCCTCAGCCGCCTCCCCCGCCCCCGCCGTCCCGGCCCCCTCCGACCGAGTGACACGCGGACGACTCCTCCGCCTCCTGATACGCGCGTGGTTCACGTGGCCGGAACCGCGTGATACACACAGGCGGGTCACATCCTGTCCGCCAACAGGAAGGTAGTCCCATGTCAGTGACCCGCCGTCAGGCCCTCGCCCGCTCCGGCGCCTTGGGCGCAGGCATCGCGTTCACCGGAGCCCTCTCCGAACTCTTCGCGGGCTCGGCAGCCGCGCAGAGTGACCTCGGCCACTCCGGGTACGGCCCCCTGATCCCCGACCCGAACGGCCTGCTCGACCTGCCGAAAGGTTTCCGCTATCAGGTCCTGTCCCGCGAGGGCGACCCCCTCCGCTCCGGCGAGGGCCTGGTCCCCAGCAACCACGACGGCATGTCCGCCTTCCCTGGCAGACACGGCGGTGCTCGCGCCGTACACCTCGTCCGCAACCACGAGAACCGCCACAACGGCCGTATCCCGGTCCCCACGATCGAGGGCCTCACCTATGACCCGATGGGCAAGGGCGGCTGTACGTCCCTGACCCTCGACGCCCGCGGCAAGGTCCTCTCGGAACGCGTCGCCATCGCCGGCACCGCGGTCAACTGCGCGGGTGGCCCCACCCCTTGGGGCACCTGGCTGACCTGTGAGGAGACCGAGGACAGGGCCGGCACGAACGGCTACACCAAGGACCACGGCTTCATCTTCGAGGTCGACGCGGCCGACCCGCGCCGCTCGGGGGCCGTGCCCCTGACGGCGATGGGCCGTTTCCAGCACGAGGCCGTCGCCGTCGACCCGAAGCGCGGAGTGGTCTACGAGACGGAGGACGCCTTCGAGCGCCCCTTCGGCCTCTTCTACCGCTTCCTCCCCAACAGGCCGAAGGGCGGCCTCGGTTCACTCCGCGCGGGCGGTCGCCTACAGGCGATGCGCGTCCCGGGCGTCCCCGACCTCTCCCCCGTCCAGGACCCCGGAGCCTGCTTCGAGGGGATCGAATGGGTGGACGTCCCCGACCCCCTGGCCACCCAAACGGCCATCCGTTACCAGGACTTCGGCCCCAAGGGCATCACCCACGCGCAGAAACTGGAAGGCTGCTACTGGGGCGGCCGATGCGTCTACTTCGTCTCCTCCTTCGCCCGCAGCGTTGACGGCTCGGCCGCCGACCACTACGGCCAGATCTGGCGCTACGACCCCGACCACCGCACCCTCACCCTGGTGATCGCCTTCGGCCCCGACACCGACCTCCAACTCCCCGGCGAATCCCCCGACAACATCTGCCTCGCCCCCTCCGGCGGCCTCATGGTCTGCGAGGACGGCAGCGGCACCCAGCACGTCTACGGCGTGACCCGCCACGGCACCGTCTACGCCATGGCCCGCAACGCCCAGAACATCGGCACCCCGACCGACCCGGAATGGGGCGAGTTCGCAGGCGTCACCTTCGCCCCCGACGGGCAGACGATGTACGTCAACTGCTACGCCCCGGGCACGACGTTCGCGGTGACGGGGCCGTGGCGCCGATGACGACCACCTGACCTGCGCCCGGCACCCCACGACAGGGCATGGAGAGACTCCGCCGGGACTCTCAGGCTCGGCGGCTCCATCGCACGCAGGTCGGGCGGGCGCCGGTGTGCAGGAATTCCCGGATGACGGTCGCGGCGCGGGAGGCCGGAAGGCCCGAGCCGGGTGGGTAGCGGGTGTCCCACCAGTGGGGGGAGTGAGGTGGGGAGGCCGGGTCGCCGACGGTCCACCATGCGCGGTGGCCGGGGTCGGAGAAGCCGAAGTAGGTGAAGCCATGGGCCACGGCCGCGCGGAGGCTGTGGCCGGCCGACTGCCGGGTCGGGGCGTCCGCGTCGATCAGGAGGACCTCGTCGTCACCTTCTCCCAGCACCGCGAGGAGGTCGGCGACGTCCGCCTCGGTCTCCACGAGGTGGGTGTGGAAGGGGTACGGAAGGGGGTGGTGTTCGCCCTTGTGGTACCCGTGGTGCCAGATCGCCTCCAGTGCCCGCGGTTGTGGGGGCCTCGACCCGGCCGCGGCGTCGAGGCGGGCGCGCACCCGGGGGTCGGCACACAGGGTGGCCAGGCCGGGTTCGGCGCGTGCCGTGGCCTCCAGGGAAGGGCGCACGACGAGGGCGGCGAGCAGCCAGTCCACCGCCTCCTCGTACCGGTCGACGCCCTGGGTGGCACGGACTTGGGCCATCGCGTAGAAGTCCGCCGCCAGATCCGCCGGGGTGTGGTCGCGGCGGACGGCCCGTCCGCCGGCGGTCACGGTGGCCAGCCACTGCCGTACGGCCTCCGACCGGTTGCCGTGCAGCGTCTCCAGTACGGCGAGCAGTTCCAGACCGCGGGCACAGTCCGTCTGCCGCCACAGCGGCTCGTAGGCGCGGGCGCCGTCCAGCGCCTCCCCGGGGGAGATCGCGCTCAGTGCCTCCGTGAGACGGGCCCGTACGTCCGCGAGGACCATCGGCCGTAGGGTCCGCAGCGGGTGGTCGTCGTCCTGGCCTGATCCGTCGAGTGCGGTCAGGCAGCGTCGCAGGCTGTCCAGGGCCTGGGGCCAGGCACCGCGTCGCAGGAGTGCCGCGCCGTGGGCGTGCAGCGTCTCCCATCGCTGCGGGGCGAGCCTCGTCAGTGTCTCGACCTCGCTGTCGAGCCAATAGAAGACGCTCTCGGCCACGCGCTGCTTCCCGTACGACTCGTTGACGACCAGCCTATGGGTGTAACCGTCGCCCTGGCGCTCCAGGTGTCCCAGCACGCCGTGCGGGAACTCCCGCTCGGTCACCGTCAGCACACCGTCCCTTATGCGCCAGTCGTGGCCATGGCTGTCGAAGTCCAGTGACGTGACGAACCAGGCGTCCTCCAGATGCGGTGCCACCTCCGCCATGAACTCCTGGACGGACTCGGTGTAATAGGTGCGGGCATGCCCGGGGAGGGCGAGGTACCACCTGTCGTGAGTCGGCGGGAGTTCGTACTCCTGGCCGCCGCGCGTGCGCAACCGGCGTGTCGAGAGGGTGAGTTGGAGGGGGAACGGCCGGGCCGCCGCGAACGCCTCCGCGACGGGCCCCTCCTGGGACTCGTTCACGGCCAGCACCACACCGGCCGTGGAACGGAACGGCCACGCCTGGACCGCCTCGAAGTCCTCAGCCACGTCGCATCGCCGACGCCCGCGCCTCGATCAGCACATCACCGAAACCGCTCATGAGCGCCCAGGACAGATCCGGCGGACGCGGCCAACCGTCGCCCGGGGCGGCGAGCAGGCCGGGATCGAGGGCCAGGCCCGCCCGCAGCAGGGCGCGGGCCGTGTCGGCCTCGTCGAGATCGACCAGTGCCCGCGCGGCCTCGACGAACGTCAACCCGCTGAAGCCGTCCGGCATCAGCAGCGCCTCCGCCTCCGCCGGCCGCCCTGCCCTCGCCAGCGCGACGGCCAGCGCACGCCGATGCTCGGCCCGGGCCTGCGCGAGGCCGGCCCCACCCGGGCCGGTCCCGTCGGCATCGGTTCCCCTGGCATCGGTCTCGCAGGCGAGTCGCAACGCCTCCAGCGCCTTGCGTCCCTCCCCCGCGTGCTCCCACACCCGGCCCAGGACGGCATACGCGTCCGCCCGCACCCGCGCGGGCACGCCGCCGTCCGCGTAAGCCGTCTCCTCGGCGTACGGCACCGCCTCCTCCGGACGGCCGAGCAGCAACAGCAGCCGGGCGGCCAGGACCCGGGCCTCGTGCGCGGCCGAGCCGGACGACACCTCCGGCGCCACCGCGAGTGCCGCACGTGCCTGGTCCAGCACGCCCTCCCGGACCGGACGCTCTCCCCGTACACAGGCTCGCGGTTCGTGCAGGAGCAGCGACCACGCCGCGTCCGGCGGGCACTGGCTCACCAGCACCTCCGTCCACGGCCGTCCGTCGAGTTCGGTCACCCGGCACTCGCCGTCCTCGACACGCACCGCGTAGTGGTCCCGGACCAGGAAACCGGTGGGCTCGACATGCGGGGCCAGCGCGCGGCAGGCATCGAGGAACTCCCCCTGACTCGACCACGCCAGCGTCACCGGGTACGGCCCCAGGTCGCCCACGTACACCTCGGCCCCGGGCCGCCGCCCACCGGTCACGGGCACGGTCTCGCGCGAGTCCGGCGCGTCCAGGCGATACCTGCGGCGCGCCAACAGCCCCTGCACCGCGAAGTCGTGCCGCATCGCGTCGCCCGACCCCTCGGCCGGGTGCCGCACCAGGAACACGACGACATGGCCGACGCCGACCACGGGGGACCACTGCAGGAATCGCGCCACACGCCGACTGTAGAAGACGACGCGTGTCTACGGACCGCGGCCGTACACACGTGTTCGAAGGACAGTACGCGTAACCCTTCGTGACGCTGGGCGAGTTGATCGTGGCCTGCGACACCGCGCTCGCCCGGCGAGAGTCGACGTACAGCAGCGCCCAGGGCGACGACTGCGTACAAGTCGCCACCCTCCCCTCCGCCATCCACGTCCGCGACTCCCAGCACCCCGTCGGCCCGGAGCTGCCCTCGCCCCCACCGCCTGAACTCCCTCCGTCACCCAGGCGGGTGACTTCGTGCCGGACTCCCTGTAGTCCGGCAGCCGAACCGACTGTCCGCCGACCCCACCGCCGTACTTTCGTGCGGTGATCAGTCCTGTACGAAGAATCACCGCGCTCTGCGTACTCGGCGTACTCGGCGCCTCGCTCACCGCCTGTGGCACACCGCACGCCTCGACGCGCATCGTGAACGCCACCGCCAGTCCCTCGGCCGTGTCGTCGTCCCGGCCGCCCACGCTCGCGCCGGGCCCGGCCGGGCTGACCCCGGTGTTCAAGCACGGTTTGCGGACCCGCACCGACAAGACCGTCGCGCTCACCTTCGACGCGGACATGACCGCGGATCAGGGGGAGCGGGCCGCCGCGGGCGAGCGGTTCGACAATCCGGAGCTGATCGCCGCGCTGCGGCAACTGGAGGTTCCGGCCACGGTGTTCATGACGGGTCGATGGGTCGAGGAGTATCCGATCCAGGCGCGGTCCATCGGGCGGGACCCCCAGTTCGAGGTGGCGAACCACTCGTACAGCCATCACGCCTTCACCAAGAACTGCTACGGCCTGCCGACCATGGAGCCGGGGCGCATGCGGGCGGATCTGGAGCGGGCCTACCGGGTGTTCCGTGCGGCGGGGGTGACGGATCCGATGCCGTATTTCCGCTTCCCCGGCGGCTGCTACGACAGCCGTGCGCTGCGGCAGCTCAGCGCGTCCGGCGTGACCGCCGTGCAGTGGGACGTGGTGAGCGGGGACGCGTTCGCGACGGACGCGGACGACGTGGTGCGAGAGGTGCTGGACGGGGTGCGGCCCGGATCCATCGTGGTCATGCACTGCACGCGGAGTGCCGCGCCGGTGACGGAGAGAGCCGTACGGAAGATCGTGCCGACGCTTCGGGCGCGCGGGTTCCGGTTCGTGAAGGTGTCGGAGCTGGTCGGGGCCACGGCGACGACGGCAGCGACGGCAGCGACCGTGTCCTGAGCCGGTCCCCGGCCGGTCGCTCTACGCTGGACTTATGAGCGACTACTGCGGCACCGGACAGACGCCCGCGGCCCAGGTACCCGCCCGGGCCACGACCGACGGCCCGCCCTTCGCCGAGTGCGTCCTGTGCCGGAAGCCCACCGAGTATCCGGAGTCCCGGAAGGGGATCACCCTGTGCCCGGTGTGATGGGGGTCCCCCCCGGTTCGAGCGAAGTCGAGAATTGGGGGAGGCGGGAGGCCGAGCGGACCGCCTGCTCCGGCTGACGCGCGGGCCCGTTCAGGCCGCGCGGCGGGTCGTCAGGGCGCAGGCCACGGCCGTGGCGGCCGCCGTGAGGAGCCCGGCCGCGATCAGGGGCAGGACGGGGACCGGGATCGTCGCGTGCTGCGAGCCGTCGACCAGGGCCGTGACCGCGATCCGGGCCGGGGACCCGGCCACCACCAGGGCCAGCAGCGCGCCGAGGAGCAGGGTGGGAACGGCTCGGCCCGGCGAGCGCAGCAGCGGCCAGTTCGTGAGCGCGCCGACCGCCGTTCCGAGGAGGGCGCAGACGAGCACGGCCAGGAAGCCCGCGCCGCCCGCCGGGAGTGACTCCACGCGCGTCTGGTGGTCCGTGCTCGTGGGGGCGCTGATGATCGTGACGAGAACCGTGGCCACCGTGCCGAGGAGCACGGCCGCCGAGAACGCGACCAGGACGCAGGCCAGGTGCGCCCGGCCCGGTCCGGCCGCCGCGCCCGTACAACTGCGGGCGGCGGGCGGCTCGTTGGTGACGCAGATCCGCGTCAGCCAGGCGGACACGGGCAGCAGCGCGGCGGCCGTGTAGCCGAGGGAGTCGAGCACCGGCTGCCCGCTCTGCACACCGATGCCGAGGAACGCCGCGTACAGGATGACGGGCGGCAGCCAGCGCTGGGAGCGCACGAGGAGGGCGGCCTGGTAGCGGAGCAGGGCGGTCATCAGGAGCTCTCCACTTCCATTTCCGGTGCCATTTCCGGTGCCATTTCCACTTCCTTGCGCCGTTTTTGTGCCGGTGCCGGTGCCGGTGCCGGTTCAGCCGGGGCTTCGGGTTCCGGCGAGTCGGCCGGAGCGCGAGCCGGACCCACGCTCACCACGTGCCAGGGCGGGCGAGCCTCCAGCAACGCCCTGAGCAGGGCGTCCGAGCCGGCCTGCGGCACGGTGAACCGGTGCGCCCCGGAGGCCGTCTCCTCGACGGCCGTCACCAGTTTCCGTACCCCGTCCGGGACTTGGGCACCCGACGGTCCCCGCCCCTCCACGACGACAGAGACGGAGACGGCCGGCCGGCGGTCACCCACCTCCGCCGGCGAAGTCCCCTTCCCACCAAGGAGGTCGAGGGAGCCCCCGACCACCGCGTACGTCGCGTCCGGCGCCCCCGCCAGCCGCCTCGGGTCATGGTCGACGAACACCGCCGCGGCCCCGGCGGCGGTCCGCTCGACCACCACGCGCTCCAGCTCGTCGCGGGCGTCGGCGTCCAGACCGGTCCACGCCTCGTCGAGGACGAGCAACTCCGGTCCGGCGAGCAGGGCTTGGGCCACGGCGACCTTCTGGCTGCTGCCCTTGGAGAGTTCCCCCATGGGCGTACGGGCGTACTCGGCGGCCCCGAAGCGCTCCAGCCACTCGGCGGCCGCGCGGGCGGCGGCCGGGCGGTCCAGGCCGTGGACGGCGCCGAGATGCGTGAGGTACTCGGCGGCGGTGAACGGCAGTGCGGCGGGGAAGCGTTCGGGGACGTACGCCGTGCGCGGGCGCCCCGTCGCCCGGCCCTCCGTGGGGGCGTCGAGCCCGGCGAGGACGCGGAGCAGCGTCGACTTGCCGGTGCCGTTCGCGCCCTCGACCCGGATCAGCGCGCCGGGGGCGATCTCCAGGTCGACGCCGCGCAGCACCCAGGCGCCCCGGAACCCGTAGCGGCGGCCGACACCCTCCAGCCTCAGCAGTAACTCACGTTCCATGCCCCCATCCTCGTACAAGCGGGCGAGTACGTGTCCCGGGTAACGCGTCTTCCGCCTGGCAGACTGGGCGGGTGACCACGAACGACCTGACCCCCACCCCGGCCCCGGCCCCTGCTCCCGCTCCCGCTCCCGCCCAGGACAGCCCCTTCCGGGACGAGCGGACCGCGCGTGACGAGGCCCCGCAGTTCGTACTGCCCCTGGTCGCGCGCATCGAGCGGGACGCTCCCCCGGCGCGTACGGACGCGCTGGAGACGGCGGCGCGGGCGGTGTTGGTGATGCTGAGCGACACGCGGTCGCTGGGCGACGGAGAATGGGCCGAGGCGATGCGGAGCTGGCAGGACGCCCGGATCAGGAAGGTGGTCCGGCGGGCGCGCGGCGCGGAGTGGCGGCGGGCCGAGGCGCTGCCGGGGATCACTGTGGCGGGCAAGTCGGCCGAGGTGCGCGTCTTCCCGCCGGTCCCCCTCGACGGCTGGCCCAAGGATCTGGCCCGCCTCCAGGTCTCCGGCACGGACCTCGACGACCCGGAACCGCCGGCCGATCCCGACCCCGCCGCTCCCGTCCTCTGGCTGAACCCCGAGGTCGACATGTCGGCGGGCAAGGCGATGGCCCAGGCGGGTCACGGCGCCCAGCTCGCCTGGTGGGACCTCGACGACGCGGCCCGCGCCGCCTGGCGGGACGCGGGCTTCCCGCTCGCCGTCCGCACGGCCGCCCCCGCCCACTGGCAGGCCCTCACCACCGCCGGCCTCCCCCTCGTCCGAGACGCGGGCTTCACCGAGGTCGCCCCGGGCTCCTGCACGGTGGTCGCCGACCATCGGGCGCTGCGCGGCTGAGCCCCCGGTCACCCGAAGGCGCGGCGGGCCGACAACCGGCGCCCGCCCGAACTCATCGACCGCCGTCCGCCCGAGTCGCGTTGAATCGTGTCCGCCTGACCCTCCGCCCGAACTGGATCTGCTCAGCCGCTTCAAAGCCCGTTGAACAACTCCGCCGCCCCACACGTACTCCCCGGTACTGGCCAAGTAACTGTTCCAACGACCAGTTGGCATCATCCGGGAGGATTACTTTGCGGCGTCTCAACGGCTCGCTCATCGCCAGCCTTGCCCTCGTCGTCACCGTCGGCGCGCTGGCGTTCCCCGTATGGTCCTACGCCGACCGCTCGGGCACCGCTCAGGCCAACATGGCCGCCGGCTCGGTGAACACCCAGTGGGGGCCGCTGACGGCCTCCGACCGGGATCTGATCATGCGTGTGCGGCTGGCTGGGCTCTGGGAGCTGCCCGCCGCCGAGAAGGCGATGGCGCGGTCGAAGAGCCCTCAGGTGAAGGAGGCGGCCGACCACCTGATCGTGGGCCACAAGGACCTCGACGAGCGGGTGCGGGCCGTGGCCTCCCAGCTGGGCATGGAGCTGCCGAACGTGCCGAACGAGCAGCAGCAGGGCTTCCTCCAGCAGATGGACAACGCGACGGACGACCAGTTCGACCGGGTGTGGGCCAACCTGCTGCGCTCCGCCCACGGCAAGATCTTCCCGGCCATCGGGACGATCCGGAACCAGACCGAGAACACCCTGGTGCGCCAGCTGGCCTCGGACACCAACCAGACCGTGCTCGACCACATCACGTTCCTGGAGAAGACCGGCCAGGTCGACTTCGACGCGATCGCCAACGGCACGATCTGACGCGACCCCGGCTCCGCCGCCGAACGGCGGCCACGGACCAGGCACACACCGCGGTCACCATCCGCGTCCCCAAGCAACAGTCAGACCCCAACGATCAGTTGGTTTCCTCCCGGAGGCTCTTTTGCGACGCTCCAAGGGCTCAGTCCTCGTCGCCCTGGCGATCGCCGGCACGCTCACCGCGGTCGCCTATCCCATCTTCTACTCGTACCCCAACCGCAACGCGACAGCCGCGGCCGCGCTCACCGGTGACACCGTGACCACGCAGTGGGGGCCGCTCACCCCCGGCGACCGCGACCTGCTCATCCGCGTGCGGCTGGCGGGTCTGTGGGAGCTGCCGGCCGGGCAGCAGGCCCTGGAGCGCAGCGGCAGCAAGGCCATCAGGGAAGCCGCCGACCACCTGATCGTGGGCCACACCGACCTCGACAAGCGGTCACGGGTCATCGCGGCGAAGCTGGGCGTCGAGCTGCCGAACCAGCCGACGGCGGAGCAGCAGGGGTTCCTGGACCAGATGACCGCCGCCAAGAGCGAGGCCGACTACAACAAGGTCTGGGCGAACCTGTTGCGGACCGCCCACGGCAAGATCTTCCCGGCGATCGCCTCCGTACGGAACTCCACCCGCAACACGCTGATCCGTCAGTTGGCCTCCGACGCCAACCAGACCGTGCTGGACCACATCACGATCCTGGAGGCCACCGGCGAGGTCGACTTCGCGACCATCGCCAACAACTCGGTCAGCGGTACCGCCAGCCCGTCCGGCCCGCCGCCGCCCGCCCCCGGTCAGGTGCCGCCCGCCGCGCCCCCCGCGGTGCCGTCCACCAACCCGGACGTGCAGTCGAAGCCGTCGCCCTTCCCGTCCAACCAGGTCCCCACCGGCCGTCCGGACCCGGAGGAGATCAACAAGGACCAGGGCGAGCCGGCGGTCCAGTAGAAAGCTCAAATGTTGCTCTGAAGGTCCCCTCCACGGGGTTCGGACCCTCATCCCGGGGCCATGACTCCGTCACGCCGGAACACGGGTCCGCGTAGGGAGACGTGGCGCGACGAGACGCAGTCCTGGTGCAGCCGTGGCCGGCGTGACCGAGGAGGGGACGATGGAGCAGATCGCACAGTTGGGGACGGGAATCGGCTGGCGGCCGGAGATCGCCGAGGCCGTGGAGCGCATGGCCGGTGTGGCGGGCGGTGTCGACTGGGTCGAGGTCGTCGCCGAGAACGTCTGTCCCGGCCACATCGCCGAGTCGCTGCTACGGCTGCGTGAGCGCGGTGTCACGGTGGTGCCGCACGGCGTCTCCCTGGGCCTCGGCGGCGCCGACCGCCCCGACGAGCAGCGCCTTCGCTCCCTCGCCGAGCGCGCGGAGGCACTGGGCGCCCCCCTCGTCACGGAGCACATCGCGTTCGTCCGGGCGGGGGGTGCCCTCACCGCGTCGCCGCAACTGGAGGCCGGGCACCTGCTGCCGGTGCCGCGCACCCGGGACGCCCTGGACGTGCTGTGCGAGAACGTCCGCATCGCCCAGGACGCGCTGCCCGTGCCGCTCGCGCTGGAGAACATCGCCGCCCTCATCAACTGGCCGGGGGAGGAGATGACCGAGGGTCAGTTCCTCTACGACCTCGTCGACCGCACCGGCGTCCGGCTCCTCATCGACGTGGCGAACCTGCACACCAACCACGTCAACCGGGGCGAGGACCCGGCCAAGGCGCTCGACGAACTGCCGGTCGAGGCCATCGCGTACGTCCATGTCGCGGGGGGCTTCGAGCGGGACGGCGTCTGGCACGACAGCCACGCCCACCCCGTCCCCCAGCAGGTCCTCGACGTCCTCGCCGACCTCACCTCCCGGGTGACCCCGCCGGGCGTCCTCCTGGAGCGTGACGACAACTTCCCCGAGCCGGGCGAGCTGGAGCGGGAGCTGAGGGCGATCCGGGGGGTGCTGGAGAAGGCCGAGGTGCGGAACCCCGAGAAGAACGCGCTCTCCGCCGGGCCGACGCCCACCGCAGAGGCCGAGCCTGTCGCCCGCCAGCGGCTCGGGCTCGCGCAGGCCGCGCTGCTGTCCGCGCTGGTCGCGGGGACGCCGGTGCCCGAGGGGTTCGACCGGGTGCGGCTGGGTGTCCAGGCGCGGGCCCTCGCGGCCAAGCGGGCGGACGTCGTGGCGAAGGTGGCGCCGGAGCTCCCGGAGATCCTCGGCCCGTCGTACCGGCCGGCCTTCGTCGCGTACGCGCAGGGCCACCCGATGGCCGACGGCTACCGGCGTGACGCCCTCTCCTTCGCCGAGCACGTGCTCCTCACGGGCCGCCCCGACGACGGGGACCTCCTCCGCGAGCTGCGCCGGTGGTGGCTGGAGCGCTCGGGTCCCGCCCCGCTCTCCCAGCGCCCGACGGCCCGGCTGGCCCGCGCGACCCGCAGGGTGCTGCTACGCCGCTGAGCCGGGGTGTTGCCCCCAGAATGTGCTGCGATTAACACACCCGTACCCCAGACACGGGTTTGCCATCCATACGCCATGTTTTGGCGCGATTCATCCACCGCTCCGCATACCCCATCCGAAGCACTTTGTCCCCTCCTCAACCGTTCCTCCGCATACGGCAGTTGGCGTGGACTCGGCAGTAACATGCCAGTCCGTAGGCCGACCAGCACCCGTTGCGCATTAGCGTGCGGTGCCGCGAGCAGGAGGCGCCATGCGAACCACCAGCGGTAGAGGGGGACCCTTCAGTGGCACAGGACTCATCGTCGCCGGACTGACGGCGACGCTCACCGCGCTGGTGTTCCCGATCTGGTCGTACGCGGACCGCTCCGGCACCGGCGTCAGTGTGCTCAACGCGTCCACCGTCACGACGCAGTACGGTCCGCTGTCCGCCCTGGACCGGGAGTTCATCACCAAGGTCAGGCTGGCGGGGCTGTGGGAACTGCCCGCCGGGCAGCAGGCCGAGACGAAGGG
Source organism: Streptomyces sp. NBC_01314 (assembly GCF_041435215.1). Taxonomy (NCBI): domain Bacteria; kingdom Bacillati; phylum Actinomycetota; class Actinomycetes; order Kitasatosporales; family Streptomycetaceae; genus Streptomyces; species Streptomyces sp. NBC_01314. The sequence goes on from NZ_CP108394.1 coordinate 2,918,966, forward strand.
CACCACCCAGGCCGTACGGACGGCCGGCGCGCATCTCATCGAGGGACACACCTTCCTCGACGCCCGCGTCCGCAACGTCGCCGCCCGCCTCGGCCTGTCCCTGCCCAACCAGCCGAACGACCAGCAGAGGGCGTGGCTGGACAGCCTGACCGCGGCGCAGGGCGAGAGTTACGACCGCGAGTTCGCCAACGTCCTGCGCCTGGCGCACGGCAGGGTCTTCTCCGTCGTCGCCCAGGTCCGCGCCACCACTCGCAACTCGCTGGTCCGCGACCTCGCCGACGACGCCAACACCACCGTCCTGGACCACATCAAGGTCCTGGAGGCCACCGGGCTCGTCGACTACGACGCGATCGCCCGTGACACCGTCTCCGCGAGCGCCCCGCCCCTCACCAACTCCCCGGCCCCGCCCGGCCCGTCGGTCGACCCCGGCTCCCCGATCCCGGTGGCCCCCTCGCCGACCGCCCCGCCCCCGGCGACGCCCTCACCGCGCCTGACCCTGCCCCCGGCTGCCAACGGCCCGGCGGACGACGACTAGGAATCGTCTAGTAGCCCCTCGCCACCACGAGGTACACGAACGCGGCGACCGCGACCGCGCAGACGACGGCCGCGGCGATCAGCACGCAGCCGAGCGCCCCTACCGTGCCGCCGACGGCCGCCCAGCCGAACCGTGCCGCCCGATCGGCCCGCCGCGCCGCGTCGTGGTACTCACTGTCGTCGTCCCAGCCGCGACCCGACATGATCACCCCCTGGCCGGACCCTACAACCCGGCCGTCCCGCCGCTCCCGGGACCTGGCAATTGCGGGCCGCAACGGCGAACAAACGGAAGAGACCGGGAACCTTCCCTCCGGATTACGGACATCGCGCGCCGCCACCCCCGGCCGACGCATAGAAACACGCCATGCTCTGGGTCCTCTTCCTCCTCCTCGCCTGGGCCGCCGCCGGCGTGTCCTGTGCCCGGCTGTGCCTGACCTCGTTGCGCGCGGCGGCCGCCGCCACCGACGTCCGCGCCGACCATGTACACCACTGCCACCGACTCACGCTGTACGAGGCGGCGTTCCTGTCCGGCGGCCCGGCGCGTGTCGCCGACCTCACCCTCGTGTCCATGGCCCGCCAGCGCCGGCTCCTCCTCGCCCACACCGGCTGGGCGACCGTCGTGGACCCGGACGGGCGGGACGAGATGGAACGCTCCGTCATAGGCGCGATAGGCCCGGGCGGACAGTCCCGGATAGCGCCCGTCCGGCGGACCGCAGCGGCCGCGGAGTCCGTACGGCACCTCTCCGACCGGCTCGTCGCGGCGGGGCTGGCCGTACCGGACGCCGCGCGGACGGCCGTGGCCGACGCGGTCACGCAGGTACGGGGGGCCGCGCTGGGCGTGTGCGCACTGGGGGCGCTGGCGTTGATGCTGCCCTCGCACGGGTTCCAGGAGCACCGCGTGCTGGTCGCGTTGTGGTTCGCGTTGCCGCTGGTGCTGACCCTCAGCTGTCTGGTCGTCGCGCGGGTCGAGGGGCCGCCTGGTTCGCGGTGGGCGTCGCCGGAGGGGGTGCGGGTGTTGGGGGCCCTGGTCGGGCGGGGCGCAGGTGACGTGGCGGACCTTGTCTCCGTGGCCGTCCGGGGGGTGGGAGCGGTGGACTCTCCCGAGTTGCGGGCGGCGTTCGAGCAGCGATAGTGCCGTCCGGGGCCCGATGGGCGGCGACACCCTCGAACGGTGCTTTACATTCACCCTCTTTACTACCAAACATCCCTTTGTCGCTGTCGTTCTTCGGAGGGATTCGCTATGCGGGCTGCCGTTCTCTACGGGACTGTCGCGGCGGTGGTGTCGAGTGGCCTCGCCGCTCCCCCGGCCGGGGGTGACACGCGTACCGGCCGGGCGGCGGAGCCGGCCGTCGAGCGGGCGGCGGCGCGGGCGGCGGACGAAGGTATTCGGTTCGGGAAGTGCCCTGTGGTGGAAGGTCTGCCGGACGGGGTGCGGTGCGGGACGGTCAAGGTGCCGCTCGACTACGCACGGCCCGACGGCAGGCAGATCTCGCTGACCGTCAGCCGGGTCGAAGCCAAGGGCAAGGACGCCAAGGGGAAGAAGGTCGCCCGGCAGGGGGCGCTCGTGTTCAATCCCGGGGGGCCCGGGGCCTCCGGGATGTTCTTTCCGCTCGTCGGCCACCTCCCTGGCTGGAAGCGGGTCGCCGCCGCGTACGACCTCGTCGGGTACGCCCCGCGCGGGGTCGGCCGTTCGGCGCCGCTGTCCTGCCGGGACCCGAAGCGGCTGCACCAGGGGCTCTCACCGGCGCCGACGCACCCCTCGGAGGCGTACAAGAAGGAGCGCATCGCGCGGGCCAAGGCGTTCGCGCGCGGGTGTGCGCGGCGGGGCGGGAGCGCGCTGCGGCACTACCACTCCCTCAACAACGCCCGTGACCTGGACGTACTGCGCGCCGCGCTCGGCGAGCCCCGGCTGACGTTCATGGGGGCGTCGTACGGGACGTACTTCGGGGCGCTGTACGCGTCGCTGTTCCCCTCGCACGTACGCCGGATGGTCTTCGACTCGGCGGTGAACCCGGACCCCGAGCAGATCTGGTACCGCAACAACCTCGACCAGTCGGCGGCGTTCGAGGGACGCTGGGCCGACTTCCGGGCCTGGGTCGCCAGACACCACAGGGTGTACGGGCTGGGTGACACCCCGGAGAAGGTGCTGCGCAGTTATGAGCGGGCGGCGGCGCGGCTGGCCGCCCGGCCCGCCGGGGGCAAGGTGGGGCCGGGCCAGCTGCAGGGCGCGTTCCTGCAGGCCGCGTACTACGACGACCACTGGCCGCAGCGTGCCCTGGCGCTCTCCGCGTATCTGAAGGGCGACCCGAAGCCGCTGGTCCGGATCGCCGGCCCGTACCCGGGGGCGGCCGTCGAGCAGGAGAACGCGAGCGCCGTCTACACGGCCGTCGAGTGCAACGACGGGCCCTGGCCGACGCGGTGGCGGGTCTGGGACCGTGACAACACGCGGCTCGCGCGGACCGCGCCCTTCGAGACGTGGGACAACGTGTGGACGAACCTGCCGTGCGCGTACTGGGGCGGGCCGCGTCAGCGACCGTTCGACGTGCGGACCGGGCCCGGGGAGCTGCCGCCCACGCTGATCCTCGCGGCCGAGCGGGACGCGGCCGCGCCCTATGCCGGGGCGCTCGAACTGCACCGGCGGCTCTGGGGCTCGGTGCTGGTGACCGAGCGGGACGCCGGTAACCACGGGGTGGGCTGGGGGTCCAACACGTGCGTCAACGGGTACGTGGAGGCGTACCTGCTGGAGGGGCGGCTGCCGGAGCGGCACGCGGCCTGCGCACCGCGTCCGGAGCCGAGCGCTCAGCGGGTCAAGGGTCTGGAGAAACCGCGGGCCGTCGGTGGCTGAGCGCGCCCGTGCGGCGAAGCCGCCTGTGTGACGGCCCCGCGCCCCTCGCGGGGCCTACGCCAGGCCTGCCACCAGTTCCGCGACCGACTTCCTGCGGCCCGTGTAGAACGGGACCTCCTCGCGGACGTGCATGCGGGCCTCCGAGGCGCGGAGGTGACGCATGAGGTCGACGATGCGGTAGAGCTCGTCGGCCTCGAAGGCGAGCATCCACTCGTAGTCGCCCAGCGAGAACGAGGCGACCGTGTTGGCGCGGACGTCCGGGTAGCCGCGGGCCATCTTGCCGTGGTCGGCGAGCATGCGGCGGCGGTCCTCGTCGGGCAGCAGATACCAGTCGTAGGAGCGCACGAAGGGGTACACGCTGACGTAGTCGCGGGGAGTCTCGTCGGCGAGGAACGCCGGGATGTGCGAGCGGTTGAACTCGGCGGGGCGGTGCAGCGCCATGTTCGACCACACCGGGGTGAGCGCGCGGCCCAGCTTCGTCCGGCGGAACAGGTTGTACGCCTCCTGGAGCTGGTCGCTGGTCTCGGCGTGCCACCAGATCATGAGGTCGGCGTCGGCGCGCAGGCCCGACACGTCGTACGTGCCACGGACGGTCACGTCCTTCGCGGCGAGCTGGTCGAACAGCTCCTGGACCTCGTCGGCGTAACCGGCGCGGTCCTCCGGCAGCACGTCCTTCAGCCGGAAGACGGACCACAGCGTGTAGCGGATGACCTCGTTGAGGTCCTTGGCCAGCTTGCCCTTGTTCGGGATCCGGCCGGACTCGGTGGTGGGGGCGACGTCGCTCATGGTGCCTATTCTCCCGCTCCGCCGTGGAGGCTCCGCACCGGGTTGGCGGTGACGTCCAGCACCGCGCGCAGATCGCCGTGGACCTGGTCGACGGCGGCGGCGGCGCTCGCGACGCAGGCCGGGATGCCGACGCCGTCGTACGCCGCGCCGCAGACCGCGAGGCCCGGCAGCTTGCCGAGGTGCTCGCGGACGCGGGCCACGCGCGCGTGGTGGCCGACCGGGTACTGGGGCAGGCCGGCGTCCCAGCGGGTGACGCGGGTTTCGAGGGGCGCGGCGGACAGGCCGGTGGCCTCGCGCAGGTCGGTTCTCGACACGTCCACGAGGTGGGCGTCGTCGTGGTCCAGGATCGCCGTGTCGCCGTACCGGCCGACCGAGGTGCGCAGGATGAGCAGGTCCGGGTTCTCGTCGGCGATCCAGCCCCACTTCTGGGAGGAGAAGGTGGACGCCTTGATGGTGCGGCCGTCGACCGGCGGCACCAGGAAGCCGCTGCCCTCGGGGAGGGTGAGGTCGGCGCGGCGGTAGGCGAGGGTGACCAGGGCCATCGAGGCGTACTCGACGCCCGCCAGTTCGGCGGCGGCCTCGGGTGCCTCGGCGCGGAGGAGGCCGGCGGCGACCGGGGCGGGGGCGGCCACGACCACGGCGTCGGCGTGCAGGACACGGTCCTCACCGCCGCCGCTTCCGCCGCTGCCCGTACCGCCGGTGACGACGCGCCAGCCTCCGGATGCTTCGCGGCGCAGCTCCGTGACAGGTGTCCGGGTGAGGATCTCGGCGCCGCGCGCCCGCACCGACTCGGCGACCGCGAGCGGCAGTTGCCCGACGCCGCCCTCGATGCCCATGAAGACCGGCCCGGTCTGCTGCGCGGCGGCGGCGCGCTCCTGGATGCCCCGGACGGCCTCGGTGAGGGAGGTGTGGGTCAGGGCGGCCTGGAAGAGCTGCGGGACGGCCGAGCGCATCGAGATGCGGTACGCGTCGCCCGCGTAGACACCGCCGAGCAGGGGCTCCACCAGGCGGTCGACGACCTCGCGGCCGAGGCGGGCCGCCACGTACTCCCCCACCGCCACGTCGTCGCCGACCTCGGTGCGCGGCAGGTCGGCGTCGCGTTCGATGCGGGCCAGGCCCTCGTCGGACAGGACCCCGGAGAGGGCGGACGCGGTGCCGGGGACACCCATGACGTGGCCCTTGGGCATGGGCCGCAGAGCACCCCGGGTCCAGAGGGAGGCCGTGGCGGTGGCGGGCGGGCGGAGCCGGTCGGCGAGGCCCACCTCGCGCGCGAGGGCGACCGCCTCGGGGCGGCGGGCGAGCATCGACTCGGCGCCGAGGTCGACGCGCGCGCCCGCGATCTCGCCGGGCAGCAGCTTGCCGCCGACCCGGTCCGAGGCCTCCAGGACGGTCACTCTCGCGCCCCGGTCCAGCAGCCCGTGCGCGGCGGCCAGCCCCGCGATCCCGGCCCCGATGACGACGACATGCCCGGCGTCGCGCCCGACGTCCGTCCGTGCTCCGCTCATGGCTCCACCCTCTCAGATGTCACTGACAGTCATGACGCCGGTTCCCCCGCCGTGGGGCCGTCCGTCCCTGTGGCCTCGCCGAGTCCCGACCGTGACCGCTTCGGGACCGGTTCCCCCCAACGTTCCGGCCCCCTCCCGCGTCGAAGAGTCGTCAGCAAGGCGGGCAAGCACGCCTGCCACGACCCTCGGGGGTACGCCGCAATGGCCGAAACACACGTACGACGTTCCCGGCGGCCCGCAGGGGCCCTGGCCGCCCTGTTCCTCGCGGCAGCCCTGGCGCTCACGGGCTGCGGCGCCGGCAGCGCGGACGACGGCGCCTCGGGCAGCAAGGCGGGCTCCGACAGCAAGGCGGACACGTCCGCCGAGCAGGAGGGCGCCCTGTACGGCGAGAACGGCAACACCAGCGACCGGAGCGGCGGCAAGGCCGCCGACGCACCGCCCCGGATCGCTCCGAGCAACATCATCCGTACCGCCACCCTGACCGTGCGCGTCAAGGACGTGCCGAAGGCCCTGGACGAAACCCGCACCACCGTCGAGAACGTGGGCGGGTTCGTCGGCAGCGAGTCCACGACCCGTGACGGCAAGGACCGCGAGCGCACCCGGGTCGTCCTGCGCGTGCCCGCCGACAAGTACGACGAGGTGCTCACCGAACTGGAGGGCACCGGGAAGCTGATCGAGAAGAAGACGAAGGCCGAGGACGTCACCGACCAGGTCGTCGACGTGGAGAGCCGCATCAAGACGCAGCAGGCGAGCGTGGCCCGGATCCGCGAGCTGATGGACCGGGCGACCAAGCTCAGCGACGTGGTCACCCTGGAGGGCGAGTTGAGCAGCCGCCAGGCCGACCTGGAGTCGCTGCTCGCCCAGCAGAAGTCCCTGAAGGACCGTACGAGTCTCGCCACCATCACGCTGTCCCTGTCCGAGACCGCGGTGAAGAAGGCCGCGAAGGACGACGACCCCGGCTTCATGGACGCGCTGGCGGGCGGCTGGAACGCGTTCGTCGCCGTGTTCCGCTGGCTGGCCATGGCCCTCGCCGCGATCCTCCCCTTCGCGGTGGCCGCCGCGGTCCTGCTGTTCCTGTGGTCCCGCTTCGCCCGCTCCCGCCGCCCCGCCCCGGCGACGGCTGCGGCTGCGGCTGCGGCTGCGGCTGCGGCAGGCACGACCGGTTCGCTCCCGGCCGCCGCACCGGCCGAGGAGGAGCGGGACTGACGGCCGGTCGGACTGTCGGCGACGAAGCGAAATGCCGGGCCCCCGTAGCGTGTTCCCATGAACATGAGCCGTGCTGAGGAACGTTCCGGGGAACGCCTGGTGGTCGTCGGAGGTGACGCGGCGGGCATGTCCGCCGCGTCGCAGGCACGTCGGCTGCGGGGGCCCGGGGAACTGGAGATCGTGGCGTTCGAGCGAGGCCACTTCACCTCCTTCTCGGCGTGCGGCATCCCGTACTGGGTGGGCGGCGACGTCCCCGAACGGGACCGGCTCATCGCCCGCACGCCCGAGGAACACCGGGCCCGCGACATCGATCTGCGCATGCGGACGGAGGTCGTGGACATCGACGTCGAGGGCTCCCGCGTGCGCGCGCGGGACCTCGACTCGGGCACCGAGTCCTGGACCTCGTACGACAAGCTCGTGATCGCGACCGGCGCCCGCCCGATCCGCCCCGACCTGCCCGGCGTCGACGCCCCCGGTGTGCACGGCGTGCAGACCCTGGACGACGGGCAGGCCCTCCTGGACACCCTGACCGCCACCCGGGGCCGCCGGGCGGTGGTCGTCGGAGCGGGTTACATCGGCGTGGAGATGGCCGAGGCGCTCATCAACCGGGGGTACGAGGTCACGGTCGTCAACCGGGGCAGGGAGCCCATGTCCACCCTCGACCCGGACATGGGCCGTCTGGTGCACAAGGCCATGGAGGGCCTGGGCATCACGATGGTCGACGACGCCGAGGTCACCGCCCTGCGCACCGGCGACGACGGCCGCGTCCGCGCGGTGGCCACGGACGACGCCGAGTACCCGGCGGACGTGGTGGTCCTGGGCATCGGCGTACGCCCGGAGACGGAACTCGCGAAGGCGGCGGGCCTGCCCGTGGGCGACCACGGCGGCCTGCTGACCGACCTGGCCCTGCGCGTCCGGGGCCACGAGAACATCTGGGCGGGCGGCGACTGTGTCGAGGTGCTCGACCTGGTCTCCGGTCACCTGCGCCACATCCCGCTCGGCACCCACGCCAACAAGCACGGCCAGATCATCGGCGCCAACGTCGGCGGCGGCTACGCCACCTTCCCCGGCGTCGTCGGCACCGCCGTCAGCAAGGTCTGCGACCTGGAGATCGCCCGCACCGGCCTGCGCGAGAAGGACGCCGACCGCGCCGGCCTCCAGTACGTCACCGTCACCATCGAGTCCACCAGCCGCGCCGGCTACTATCCCGGCGCCGCACCCATGACCGTGAAGATGCTCGCCGAACGCCGCACCGGCCGCCTCCTGGGCGTCCAGATCGTCGGCCGGGAGGGTGCGGGAAAGCGCGTCGACATCGCGGCGGTGGCCCTCACAGCAGGCATGACGGTAGAACAGATGACCGTCCTGGACCTCGGCTACGCCCCACCCTTCTCCCCGGTCTGGGACCCGATCCTGGTGGCGGCGAGAAAGGCGGTGGCGGCGGTGAGGTCGGGCGCCTGACAAGCGAGGGCCGCGCCCATGCTTCTAAAGGGGCGCGGGGCTGTTTCGATATGCGGCTCCGCCGCGTGGGCGCGACCAGCCACGACGCACCCGCACCCGCACCCGCACCCGGGAACGCACAGCACCCCCACGGCGCTCCCCGCTACATGGCCGACGTACCGGTTATCCGATCGATCGCCTGTCGAGCCTGCTCCGCCGGCGGCCGAGCCGGCAACGACGACACCGACGCGGCCGAGGTCACAGCGGCCGGCGCCGTAGGCGCGGCGGCCGGCTTCGCATGCGCGGCCGCAGGCCGAGCCGACCGCAGCCGATGACTGACCGCCTCGTCCAGCGTCACCGGCCGCTGCATCCGCGCCGCCAGCCGCCCGGCCTCCTGGCCCAGCGCTGCGACGTCCTCCCAGGGCAGCCGCACCACCAGCGAGATCTCGGCCTCACCATCGGGGGTGGCGTGCATCGCCGGGGCAACTCGGTCGTTCATCGCCTGTTCCTCACGTAGATCCGCGGTTGAGAAGTCATACGCACCACCCGCCCCGCACGTTCACCGACATCCGCTCCGAGGCCGGCACCGACACCGGGCACGCTGATTCCGGCCCCGTATCCAGGGCACAAGTCCGGTGTGGTCATCCCCGTCCATGACGTGAACCCCGCGGGCCGCACGCCCTACGTGACCTACGCGCTCATCGCCGCGAGCGTCTTCGTCTTCGTCTTCATGCCGGGTCTCGCCGGTTCCGTGCCGGGCGACAGCGAGACGGCCCGGCTGTGCCACACACAGGCGTTCGTGGAGCAGTACGCGGCGATACCGCAGGAGTTGATCCGCCATCAGCTGCCACAGCTGGTGCCCACCGGCGAACTCGCCCGGTCGGGCGGCTGCGCGCTGGGCCCACCCGGCTACGACAAGTCGCCAGCGCTGTCCGTCCTCACCGCGCTGTTCCTGCACGCCGACTGGGTGCATCTGCTGGGCAACATGCTCTTCCTGCTGATCTTCGGCAACAACATCGAGGACCGGCTGGGCCCCATACGGTTCGCCCTGTTCTACGTGGCCTGCGGCTACGCGGCGACGTACGGCTACGCGCTCGTCAACGCCGGCTCCACGGACCCGCTGATCGGCGCGTCCGGGGCGATCGCCGGGGTCCTCGGCGCGTATCTCGTCCTCTACCCGAAGGCCAGGGTCTGGGTCCTCGTGCCGTTCCTGGTCTTCCTGCCGCTGAGACTGCCCGCCTGGCTGGTGCTCGGCTCCTGGTTCGTGCTCCAGGCCGTCCACTCGTCCGGCGAGAGCGGCTCCGACGTCGGCACGGTGGCGTACGCGGCCCACCTCGTCGGCTTCGTCGCCGGCATGCTGCTCGCCTGGCCCCTGCGCCCGGGCACCCCGCCCCCACCCGAGCCACGCGGCCTGCTGTTCGGCAGACGGGCGCGACCCGGCTGGTGAGCCCCGCGGCCCGCCCGCCTACTTCACGGTCTGCGTGTGGACGTACTCCACGAGCCGGGTCAGGGCGTCCGGGTCGGTGCTGGGCATGACGCCGTGGCCGAGGTTGAAGATGTGGCCCTCCAGGCCGGTGGCCGCGTCGAGGACCTCGCGGGTCTTGGTCTCGACGGCCTCCGTGCCCGCGAACAGGACGGTCGGGTCGAGGTTGCCCTGGAGCGCCTTGCCGGGGCCGACGCGGCGGACGGCCTCGTCGAGCGGGACGCGCCAGTCGACGCCGACGACGTCCGCGCCGGCCTCGGCCATGAGGCCCAGCAGCTCGCCGGTGCCGACACCGAAGTGGATGCGCGGGACGCCGTACGACTCGACGGCCCGGAAGACCTTCGTGGAGGCGGGCAGCACCGAGCGGCGGTAGTCCGCCGGGGCGAGGGCGCCGGCCCAGGAGTCGAAGAGCTGGACGGCGGAGGCACCCGCCTCGATCTGGACCTTGAGGAACGCGGACGTGATGCCGGCGAGGCGGTCGAGCAGGTCGGCCCAGAGCTCGGGGTCGCCGTACATCATCGCCTTGGCGTTCTCGTACGTGCGGGACGGGCCGCCCTCCACGAGGTAGCTGGCGAGGGTGAAGGGGGCGCCGGCGAAGCCGATGAGGGGGGTCTCGCCCAGCTCGGCGGTGAGCAGCCCGATGGCCTCGGTGACGTAGGAGACGTCCTCGGGGGTCAGGTCGCGGAGCTGGGCCAGGTCGGCGCGGCTGCGGATCGGCTTCTCGACGACGGGGCCGACGCCGGGCTTGATGTCGAGGTCGATGCCGATGGCCTTGAGCGGGACGACGATGTCGCTGAAGTAGATCGCCGCGTCCACGTGGTGGCGGCGGACCGGCTGGAGGGTGATCTCCGTGACCAGCTCGGGCCGCATGCACGAGTCCAGCATCCCGATGCCCTCGCGCACCTTCAGGTACTCGGGGAGCGAACGCCCGGCCTGCCGCATGAACCACACCGGTGTGTGCGGCACGGGCTCACGCCTGCACGCCTTCAGGAAGGCGGAGTTGTACGTGGCGGTCGGCTGGTGGCCCGAGGGGCCGGCATTGGCACTCACGAGGCAAAGTCTCGCACGCCCGCCTGACGGCGAGGGCCGGGGCTGTGGACAACCGAGGCCCCTGCTTCCGCGGCCACCGCTCCCGGCCTCCGGAGCGGCCTCCGTTCGCTGAGCGCGATGCGACAGTGACCCAGCGCACGGGTGTCTTGCCCTGCGCCGAGGCCCGGTTCCCCTTAATGTTCCGGCATGGCTGCGGCTCAGGGACGACTGTCGGACGGCGCTGGCGGGATGGACGACGCGAAAGAGGGGGAGCGCGATGCGATGGAGACGGACCCGTTGCCGTTCCGCTCCGCCGTCGAAGCGCTGCGGGCCACACGGCTGCGGCCGGAGATCGAGATCGAGTCGACCAAACCACCCCAGCGGCTGGCCCCGTACGCGTACGCCCTGGAGGCCGCGGTCGTCGAGGGCGACGAGGACCTGGCCGACGGCCGGCTCATCCTGCTGCACGACCCCGCGGGGCACGACGCCTGGCAGGGCACCTTCCGGCTGGTGACCCTGGTCCGGGCGGAGCTGGAGCCCGAGATGGCGGCGGACCCCCTGCTGCCGGAGGTCTGCTGGTCGTGGCTGACCGGCGCGCTGCAGTCCCGGGGGCTGTCGTACGGCGAGCCGAGCGGGACGGTGACGCGGGCGAGTTCGCACTACTTCGGTGGGCTGGCGGCGCGGCCGGCCGCGTCGCAGATCGAGATCAGGGCGTCGTGGACCCCCCGCGAGGTGCTGGGCGGCGTTCCCGACACCGCCGCGCATCTCGCCGCGTGGTGCGACCTGCTCGCCCAGATCGCGGGGCTGCCTCCGGCCGTCGACCCCGGGGACGCGGCGGTGGTGTCGCTGCCGCAGCGGCGGGGGCCGCAGTCCCGCTGAGAACTCCGCAGAACCAGGGACCGTACGCCGTGGAGCGTGCGGTCCTTTTTCGTGCGCGTCGCCACGCCGATCGAAACCATCACTTTGTCGATACGGCCACTTTCGGCCTTGTATCGACGTGAAGCGTCACCGTTCGGTCTTCGAATGATCGAAGATGTGTCCGAATTGCACGGATTGTTACTCACTAAATCGTGATCATTCTCTAAAGGAGCAGAGGTTTGATGCCGAAGACCTCTGTGACCTTCAAAGCATGGTTCGTCCCGGCTTCGACCCCACGAGCCCGGCGAACCCGCCCCTGTCCCGTACCCCGGAGGCCTGGTGTCCGTTCTCCTCGAGCAGCCCGCAAGCCTGGTCGCCTATCGTCCTAACAAGCCGACCGCGATGGTGGTGGTGGCCGATCCACGGGTCCGGTCCACCGTCACCCGGCACCTGTGGGCCCTCGGGGTCCGCGATGTCATCGAGGCCTCGTCCATCGCCGAGGCCCGTCCCCGCGTCGGAAACCCCCGCGACATCTGCGTCGCGGACGTCCACCTGCCGGACGGTTCCGGCCTGACCCTCCTCTCCGAGACCCGCGCGGCGGGGTGGCCCAACGGCCTCGCCCTCTCCGCCGCCGACGACATCGGCGCCGTACGCAACGCCCTCGCGGGCGGTGTGAAGGGATATGTCGTCACCGGCACCCGTACCAACATCGGACTGCCCTCCCGCCCGGGTGCCGCCCCCATCGGCTCCGCCGCCCGTATGCACCGCCGCCCCCCGGGAGCCCCGAGCCACCCGGGCGGCTACCGGGAGCTGTCGGGCCGCGAGGTCGAGGTGCTGCGCCTGGTCGCGGAGGGGCAGTCGAACAAGGCGATCGGCGTCTCCATGGGCCTGTCCGCGCTCACGGTCAAGAGCCACTTGGCCCGAATCGCGCGCAAGCTCGGCACCGGCGACCGCGCCGGAATGGTTGCGGTGGCCCTGCGCACCGGGATCATCCACTGACACCCGGGACACCGAGGCAGGAAGGGGCCGGGATCGTTCGCCGATGTCCGGCCCCTCCCGGTTCGCCGGGAACATTCACTGACACGTGTGATACGTGACTGGTTTACGCCCCTGGATGGCCCGCCGACGGAACGTTCCGTCGGCGGGCCATGTCCATACACAGATACCCTTGACAGGTGACCGACGCCCAAGAGACCGCAGCAGACAGGACCCTGCGAACCACCGGAGGCGCCCCTCCGGACGAGGGCGGATCCTCTGAAGCGGGGGCGCCGATCCCTTTGCTGGAGCCGCGTGACGGCATTCCGGCCGTGATCGCCGACGAGCCCTCGCTCGCCGCGGTGATCGCCGCGTTCGCCGCCGGCTCCGGCCCCGTGGCCGTGGACGCCGAACGCGCGTCCGGTTACCGCTACGGCCAGCGGGCCTATCTGGTGCAGCTGCGCCGCGAGGGCGCGGGCACCGCGCTCATCGATCCCGTCGCCTGCCCCGACCTCTCCGGCCTCGGCGAGGCGCTCTCCGGCGTCGAGTGGGTGCTCCACGCGGCCACCCAGGACCTGCCCTGTCTGCGCGAGATAGACATGGTCCCGACCCGGATCTTCGACACCGAGCTGGCCGGCCGGCTCGCCGGGTTCCCCCGGGTCGGCCTCGGCGCGATGGTCGAGGGTGTTCTCGGCTATGTCCTCGAAAAGGGCCACTCCGCGGTCGACTGGTCGACCCGCCCGCTGCCCGAACCGTGGCTCCGGTACGCCGCGCTCGACGTGGAGCTCCTGGTGGACCTGCGGGACGCCCTGGAGAAGGAGCTGGACCGGCAGGGGAAGCTGGAGTGGGCCCGGCAGGAGTTCGACGCGATCGCCTCCGCGCCGCCCGCCGAGCCGCGCAGGGATCCCTGGCGGCGTACGTCCGGGATGCACAAGGTGCGGCGCCGGCGGCAGATGGCGGTCGTACGGGAGATGTGGGAGGCGCGGGACCGGATCGCGCAACGGCGGGACGTGTCGCCGGGCAAGGTGCTGAGCGACGCGGCGATCGTCGAGGCGTCCCTGGCTCTGCCGGTCGACGCGCAGGCGCTGGCCGCGTTGAACGGGTTCGGACACCGGATGGGGCGGCGGCAGCTGGAGCAGTGGCAGGCCACCGTGGACCGGGCCAGGGCGCTGCCGGACTCGGCGCTGCCGGCGCACGGGCAGGCCATGACCGGGCCGCCCCCGCCGAAGGCCTGGGCCGACAAGGATCCGGCCGCGGCCGCCCGCCTTTCCGCGGCTCGGGCCGGGGTGAGCGCGCTGGCCGAGCAGATCAACATGCCTCAGGAGAACCTGATCACCCCGGACACGGTGCGACGGTTGTGCTGGGAGCCGCCGAAGTCCCTGGACGCGGAATCCGTGAGTGCGGCGCTGGCGGGGTACGGGGCGCGGGCATGGCAGGTGGAGCTGGTGACGCCGGTGCTGGTGGGGGCGATGTCCGCGGTGGTCAGGCCCAAAGAGGCCTGAGGGCCTGAGGGCCTGGGCGCCTGCCGTATCCGGCGGTTACTTCGTCGCTCCCCTCATGAAGCCGTTGTAGATGAATCTCTGCAACGCCAGGAAGACGATCAGGGTCGGCAGGATCACCAGGACAGCTCCTGCCGAGATCGTTTCCCAGTGGGCGCCGAAAGGGCCCTGGAAACGGAAGAGGGACGTGGAGATCACGCCCAGGTCGTCGGAGGGCATGTAGAGGAAGGGGATGTAGAAGTCGTTGTAGACGGTGATCCCCTTGACGATGACGACCGTGGCGATCGCGGGTCTCAGAAGCGGGAAGATGATCTTCCGGTAGATCGTGAAGGCGTTGGCGCCGTCCAGGCGGGCGGACTCGTCCAGGGAGATCGGGATCGATCGCACGAACTGCAGGAAGATGTAGATCGAGACGATGTCGGTGCCCATGTAGAGGGCGATCGGGGCCCAGCGGGTGTCGAACATGCCGAAGCTGTCGACGATCTGGAAGGTCGCGACCTGGGTGGTGACGCCGGGGACGAGGGTGGCGACGAGGAAGAGCGCGACGACCAGTTTCCGGAAGCGGAAGGTGAAGCGGTCGATCGCGTAGGCCGCCATCGAGCCGATGAGGACCGTTCCGGAAACGGCGAACAAGAGGATGAAGGCCGTGTTGCCGAAGGCGGTGAGCATCTCGCCGTCGCGGAAGGCCGTCGCGTAGTTGTCCAGGTTCAGGAAGCTGTCGGGCATCGTGAGGGCGCCGCTGTCCTCCGCCATCTGCCGCTCGGTCTTGAGCGAGGTCAGCAGGACCACGAGGAGCGGCAGGAGGACCACGACCGACGCGCCGACCAGGGACAGATAGGTGAGGGTGCGGGCAACTCGCCTGCGGACCACCGGGGTTGGGTTCGTCAGTGTCGTCATACGAGGTCCACCCTGTCGTCGGGGACCAGTCGGCGTTGCAGCCACGTCACCGCCAGGATGATCAGCAGCAGGACGACCGCGGCGGCGGACGCGAGACCCGTCTTGTTGAACTGGAAGGCGAGCTTGACCGTCTGGATCACGAAGGTCTCGGTGCCGGTGGCGCCGCCCGTCATGATGTACGGGATCTCGAAGACCGACAGGGAACCGGAGATCGAGAGGATCACGCTCAGGCTCAGGACCGGGCGGATGCCGGGCGCGATGATGTACCGGAACTGGTGCCAGCGGTTGGCGCCGTCGAGTTCGGCGGCCTCGTACAGCTCCCCCGGGATCGACTGGATCGCACCGAGGAAGAGCACGAAGTTCAGTCCTGTGTAGCGCCAGACGGAGACGCTCGCGAGGGAGATGTTCGCGGAGGTCGAGGTACCGAGCCAGGCGCGGTCGGACTCGTGGCCGAAGAGCGCCAGGACCGAGTCGAGGGTGCCGCCGTCCTGGAAGAAGTAGAGGAAGACGAAGCCGATCGCGACCCCGTTGATCAGGTACGGGAAGAAGAGAATGCCCTTGAAGAGGTTCCGGAAGCGGATGTTGAAGCTGAGGATCGTCGCGAAGTAGAGGGCGACGCCTATCTGGATCGCGGAGGCGGCCAGGTAGTAGCCGCTGACGAAGAACACCTGGAACAGCTCGGGGCGGGTGAAGATCTCGATGTAGTTGTCGGCGCCGATATAGCTCAGTTCGGGACTGACCCCGTCCCAGTCGGTGAAGCTGTACGCCAGCATGTTGGCGACCGGGGCGTACGTGAAGGTGATCAGCAGAACCAGCGGGGCGGCCAGGAAGAGCCAGGGAGTGAGCTTCCGCCACAGGCGCACCTTGCGTGGGGCGCGCCGGGGCGCGGGGGGCCGGGGCGCGGCCGTCGAGGGCCGCGCCACCTTCTTCACCGCGTGCGAGGGATCCGTCGTACGCGTGTGGGGCATCAGGACCCCACGGACTTCTGTGCCTCGGTCCAGCGCTCACTGAGGTCGGCGAGGAAGTCGTCGAGGCTGCCGTCCTTGGCGCCGCGGGCGAGGTCGACCAGGTCCTGGCGGTAGGCGGGGCCGTACAGGCCGACCTCGGAGGCGCTGTCGATCTCCTTGACCAGGCCGCCCTTGGCGTCGTCCAGCTCGATGAGCTTCACCCCGGCGTCCTCGTACGGCTTCAGGGCCTCGGGGAGAGGGGCGTCCTTGCGGATCGAGGGCAGCAGGTTGTCGTCGGCGTAGCCGGACTCGGTGGAGAACCAGTCGATCCAGGCGCGGGCCGCCTCCTTGTGGTCGGAGTTGATGTTCACGGCCTGGCTGTAGTCGGGGCTGAGGACCGCGCAGAACGTGCCGTCGACCTGGGCGGGGAACGGCATGAAGCCGATGTCGTCAGGGTTCGCGCCCGCCTTCTCGGCGGCCTGGCGGAACTGGAGGACCGCCCAGGAGCCGAGCCAGGCGGTGGCGATCTCGCCCTTCGCCAGGCGGGGCTTGGAACCCTCCCAGTTGGTGGTCGTCGGGTCCTTCTCGATGAGGCCCTGCTTGACGATGTCGTAGAGGAGGGTGTCGCCGACGCGCAGGTCCTCGCCCTGGGCCCAGGGGTCGCCCTCGGCGAGCCGGGTGGTGGCCGCGTTGTCGCAGCTGACCGAGCCGTCGACGTAGGTCCAGGAGGTGAGCGGCCACTGGGCGGCGAAGTTGGTGTAGTACGGCACCGCGTCCGTCTTGGACTTGATGGCCTTCAGGGCGGTGAGGAACTCGCTCGGTGAGGTGGGCCAGTCGGTGACGCCGGCCTCGGCCCAGACCTTCTTGTTGTAGACGAAGCCGGGGGTGCCGCCGTTCGTGGTCTGACCGTAGACCTTGCCGTCGACGGTGGTGAAGTCGGTGAAGCGGTACTTCTTGCCCAGCTCCTCCTCGGTGCCGAGCGAGGCGAAGAACTTGGGGTAGTCGTTCTTCTTGATGACGCCCGGGATCATCAGGACGTCGCCGTAGTTCTCCGTGTTCATACGGATCTTGACTTCGGCCTCGTAGTCCGTGAGGGCCTCGAACTCCACCTTGACCTTCGGATAGGTCTTGTTGAAGGTGTCCGCGTATTTCTTCATCGTGCCGTCCTGCACGATGTCGGTGCGGTGGGTGAGGACCTTGATGGTGCCGGAGACCTGTGCCGGGTCGTCAGGGGCCTTGGCGTCGGCGCCCTTCGAGCTGCCTCCGCTGCCGGTGCAGCCCGAGGCGAGGAGGGCGGCTGCGACCAGTGTTCCGGTGAGTGTCCTTCGGTGGTTCATGTGCACCAGCTCCGTTCGGGACGGACGAGCACGAGTGGGTTGGCTGATTCGGCACTCTGGCAGTCGGTACTGAACCGGTAAAGTCCCTATTTCGCCAAGGCTGCCGAAAGATTTCGCGCTACTGTCGATGGGCTGAACTGGACCGGTTTAGGGAGTGCGCATGCTGGATGCCACACCGCTCACCGAGGGCTGGATCCTGCGACATGGGGGAGATCCCCTTCCCGCCGAGGTACCCGGGTGCGTGCACACCGATCTGCTGGCGGCGGGGCTGATCCCGGACCCCTTCCTCGGGCGGAACGAGACCGAGGTGGCGTGGGTGGGACGCCGGGAGTGGACGTACGAGGTCGAGCTGCCGGGCGTCGGCGCGGCCGGCGGGCACGACCAGACCGATCTGGTCTTCGACGGGCTCGACACCGCCGCCGAGATCCGGCTCGACGGCCGGCTCCTGGGCTCCGTACGGAACATGCACCGCTCGTACCGCTTCGACATCACCGGCATGAGCGGACGGCTCCGCGTGAGCTTCGCCTCCGCGTACGCCGAGGCCGAGGCGGTGCGCGAGCGGCTCGGCGACCGGCCGAACACCTATCCCGAACCCTTCCAGTACATCAGGAAGATGGCCTGCTCCTTCGGCTGGGACTGGGGGCCGACGCTCGTGACGGCCGGGATCTGGCGGCCCGTCCGGCTGGAGAGGTGGTCGACGGCCCGTATCGCGCGGGTACGGCCCCTGGTGACCGTCGACGGCACGACCGGGCACGTGGAGCTGCTCGTCGACGTGGAGCGGGCGGCCGTGGAGGCGGGGCTGTGGCTGGAGGCCCGGGTGGGGGGTGTCAGCGCGGTCGCGGAGGTCGAGGGGACGAGCGGGGCCGTACGGCTGGAGGTCCCGGGCGTGGAGCTGTGGTGGCCGCGCGGCTACGGTGAACAACCCCTGTACGACGTCGAGTTGACTCTGCACAGCGAGAGCGGCGCACTCGATCTGTGGCGGCGGCGGGTCGGGTTCCGGGCCGTGGAACTGGACCGGAGCGCCGATGAGCACGGCACCGGGTTCACCCTCGTCGTCAACGGGGAGCGGCTGTTCGCGCGCGGGGTGAACTGGATCCCGGACGACGTGTTTCCGTCCCGGATCACACCCGAGCGGTATCGCGCACGGCTCACGCGGGCGGCCGAGGCCGGTGTCGACCTCGTACGGATCTGGGGCGGCGGGATCTACGAGAGCGAGGACTTCTACGACGTCTGCGACGAGTTGGGGCTGCTGGTCTGGCAGGACTTCCCCTTCGCATGCGCGGCCTACCCGGAGGAACAGCCGCTGCGGGGCGAGGTGGAGGCCGAGGCGCGGGAGAACGTCGTACGGCTGATGCCGCATCCGTCGCTGGTGCTGTGGAACGGCAACAACGAGAACCTGTGGGGGTTCAGGGACTGGGGCTGGGAGAAGCGGCTCGCCGGGGAGTCGTGGGGCGAGGGGTACTACCTGGGGCTGCTGCCGCGCGTCGTCGCGGAGTTGGACCCGACGCGGCCGTACGCGGCGGGCAGTCCCTGGTCGGGGTCCTGGGAGCGGCATCCGAACGACCCCGCGCACGGTACGCACCACTCCTGGGAGGTGTGGAACCGGGAGGACTACGCGGAGTACCGGGCGAACGTGCCCCGGTTCGTCGCCGAGTTCGGATGGCAGGCGCCGCCCGCGTACGCGACGCTGCGGCGGGCGCTGCCGGGTGAGGCCCTCGCCTCCGACTCGCCCGGGATGCTGCACCACCAGAAGGCGGAGGACGGCAACGGGAAGCTGGAGCGGGGGCTCACGCGTCATTTCGACCTGCCCGAGGGGGACTTCGACCGCTGGCACTATCTGACGCAGGTCAACCAGGCGCGGGCGGTCGCCGCCGGGATCGAGCACTGGCGCTCGCACTGGCCGGTGTGCGCGGGCACGATCGTGTGGCAGCTCAACGACTGCTGGCCGGTGACCTCCTGGGCCGCGATCGACGGGGACGGCAGGGAGAAGCCGCTCTACCACGAGCTGCGGCGGCTGTACGCGGACCGGTTGCTGTCGCTTCAGGTGCGGGGCGAGGGGCTGGTGCTGGCCGCCGTCAATCAGGCGGGCGAGGCGTGGGACCCGGCGGGTGTGCGGCTGCGGCGGATGTCCGTGGAGGGGAGCGTCGTCGCCGAGACGACGGTGAGCGTGTCGGCCGCCGCGCGTACGGTCGCCGGCGTTCGGGTGCCGCGCGAGGTGGAGCCCGTGGGGGCGAAGGAGTTTCTCGTGGCCGACGGCGAGGGGCTGCGGGCGGTGTACTTTCCGGTGCCGGATCGTGAGGTGCCGTATCCGCGGCCGGAGTTCGACGTCGAGGTCGGGCCGGATTCGGTGACCGTGACGGCTCGGACGCTGGTGCGGGATCTGCTGTTCCAGGCGGACCGCCTGGGGGCGGCGGCTCGGGCGGACACCGGGCTGGTCACGTTGTTGCCGGGCGAGCGGGTGACCATCGGGGTCCGGGGGTGGGAGGACGTGCCGAGCGTGGAGGACGTGCGGCGGGCTCTGTACTGCGTGGAGTCCGCGCGATGAGTGTCTCACCGACGCCGCCCCCGGCCCCGCCCCCTGTCCCTCGCGTGACCATCAAGGACGTCGCGGCGCTTGCCGGGGTGTCCAAGGGGGCGGTGTCGCTCGCGTTCAACCGGAAGCCGGGGCTGGCCGACGCCACGCGGGACCGGATCTTCGCGGCGGCGCGCGAGCTGGGGTGGGCGCCGAATCTGGCGGCTCGGTCGCTGTCGAGTCAGCGGGTGGACGTCGTGGGGCTGGCGATCTGCCGGCCGGCGAAGCTGCTGGGGCTCGAACCGTTCTACATGGAGTTCATCTCCGGGGTGGAGAGCGTGCTGACCGAGAGGTCCTGCTCGCTGCTGCTGCGCCTCGTGCGCAATCTGGAGGAGGAGGTGGGGCTTCAGGACGCGTGGTGGCGGGGGCGGCAGGTCAGTGGGTCGATTCTCGTCGATTTCCGCGCGGATGATCCGAGAGTGACCGCGGTGGGGCGACTGGGGATGCCGGTGGTGGCCGTCGGCCATCCGTCGCTGACCGGAGGGCTCACGTCCGTGTGGACGGACGACGCGACCGCCGTGACGGAGGCGGTGCGGTATCTGGCGGCGCTGGGGCACCGGCGGATCGCGCGGGTGGGAGGCGCGGTCTCGTTGGGGCACTCGGCCCTTCGTACGGCGGCGTTCGAGAAGGCCGCCGCTTCGCTGGTGTCGGCCCGGGTCTGGCAGGTGGCGACCGACTTCTCCGGAGAGGCGGGGGCGCGGGCGACGCGAGCGTTGTTGACCGGCGCCGACGGGGACCGGCCGACCGCGATCGTGTACGACAACGACATCATGGCGGTGGCGGGGCTCTCCGTGGCGGCGGAGATGGGGGTGCGCGTTCCTGAGGATGTCTCGTTGCTCGCCTGGGACGACTCGCAGCTCTGCCGGCTGACGCGGCCGACGCTCTCCGCGATGAGTCATGACGTGCATGGGTTCGGGGCGGATGTGGCGCGGACGTTGTTCGACGTGATCGCCGGAGACGGGGCTTCTCATCCGGTGGCCACACCCGTGCTGGTTCCCCGGGGATCCACCGCGCCCGCGCCTTGAGCGCCGTACGGGACCGCGGGACGGGACGGCAGGTTCGTTCGGGCTGGTCGCGCGGTTCCTCGCGCCTCCGAGGCACATTGCTGTAACCGGCGGTAACATGAGGAACCCGTGTGACCTTCGCCGCTCCCCCGTCCAGGGGTGTGCAGCACTGTTACTCGTAAGTAGCATGGGGGCTGAGCGCCCGCTCAGCGGTTGCGCATCGCAGCAGTGCCGTCCCGCACCTCTGGAGGAGAGCCATCGTGCCTCGTACCGTCAAGGATGTCGTCTTCGTCGACGGCGTCCGCACCCCGTTCGGCAAGGCGGGCCCGAAGGGCATCTACCACGAGACCCGCGCCGACGACCTCGTCGTGAAGGCGATCCGGGAGCTGCTGCGCCGCAACCCCGGTCTGGAGCCCGCGAAGATCGACGAGGTCGCCATCGCCGCGACCACGCAGATCGGTGACCAGGGGCTCACCATCGGCCGTACGGCGGGCATCCTCGCCGGTCTGCCGCAGTCGGTCCCCGGTTACTCCATCGACCGCATGTGCGCCGGCGCCCTGACCGCCGTCACCTCGGTCGCCGGTTCCGTCGCCTTCGGCGCGTACGACATCGCCATCGCCGGTGGTGTCGAGCACATGGGCCGCCACCCGATGGGCGAGGGCGTGGACCCGAACCCCCGGTTCGTCAGCGAGAAGCTGGTCGACGAGTCCGCCCTGTTCATGGGCATGACGGCCGAGAACCTGCACGACCGGTACCCGACGATCACCAAGCAGCGCGCCGACGAGTACGCCGTGCGCTCGCAGGAGAAGGCCGCCAAGGCCTACGCCAACGGCAAGATCCAGGCCGACCTGGTGCCGATCTCGGTGCGACGGACCAACCCCGAGGCCGGCGAGACGGGCTGGGGCCTGGTCACCGCCGACGAGCCGATGCGGCCGGGGACGACCCTGGAGAACCTGTCGGGCCTCAAGACCCCCTTCCGCGTCCACGGGCGGGTCACCGCCGGTAACGCGGCCGGTCTGAACGACGGCGCGACCGCCTCGCTCATCGCCTCCGAGGACTTCGCCCGCGCGAACAACCTCCCGGTGAAGATGCGCCTCGTCGCGTACTCCTTCGCGGGTGTCGAGCCGGAGGTCATGGGCTACGGCCCGATCCCGGCGACGGAGAAGGCGCTCGCCCAGGCGGGGCTGTCCATCGACGACATCGGTCTGTTCGAGATCAACGAGGCCTTCGCAGTCCAGGTGCTGGCCTTCCTGGAGCACTACGGCATCGCCGACGACGACGCGCGCGTCAACCAGTACGGCGGCGCGATCGCGTTCGGCCACCCGCTGGCCTCCTCGGGTGTGCGTCTCATGACGCAGCTCGCCCGTCAGTTCGAGGAGCAGCCCGAGGTCCGCTACGGCCTCACCACCATGTGCGTCGGCTTCGGCATGGGCGCGACGGTCATCTGGGAGAACCCGCACTTCGAGTCCGCCGGAGGCAGCAAGTGAGCACCACCGCTGAGCTTTTGAAGGGTGCGGCCGAGCTGTTCCCCGACGAGGTCGTGACGTCCGCGCACGTACGCCACCTCGACCTGCCGTTCGGCGCCGGGCGCTTCGCGCTCATCACGCTGGACAACGGCCTCGACCACACCAAGCCGACCACCTTCGGCCCGGCGTCGCTGGCGAACCTGAACACCGCCCTCGACCAGGTCGAGAAGGAGGCCTCGGCCGGCGAGATCATCGGTGTCGGTGTCACCGGCAAGCCGTTCATCTTCGCCGTCGGCGCCGACCTCAAGGGCGTCGAACTGCTGAAGGAGCACGAGCACGCGCTCGCCATCGGCAAGGGCGGTCACGAGGTCTTCAAGCGGCTGTCCGCGCTCGCCGTCCCGACCTTCGCGTACTACAACGGTGCCGCGATGGGCGGTGGCGTCGAGGTCGGTCTGCACTGCGCCTACCGGACCGTCTCGAAGGCCATCCCGGCCTTCTCCCTCCCCGAGGTCTTCCTCGGTCTGGTCCCGGGCTGGGGCGGCTGCGCGCTGCTGCCGAACCTGATCGGTGCCGACAAGGCCGTCTCGGTGATCATCGAGAACAGCCTCAACCAGAACAAGCAGCTCAAGGGCCAGCAGGTCTTCGACCTCGGCATCGCGGACGCGATCTTCGAGGGCGCCGACTTCCTGGAGCAGTCGCTGATCTGGACGGCGAACGTCCTCAAGGGCGACGTCACCGTCGAGCGTCCCGTCATCGACCGCGGTGAGGCCTGGGACCAGGCCGTCGCCAAGGGCCGGTCCATCGCGGACAGCAAGGTGCACGGGGCGGCCCCGGCCGCGTACCGCGCGCTGGACATCATCGAGGCCGCCAAGAACGGCGACCTCCAGCAGGGCTTCGACGCCGAGGACGTCGCCCTCGCCGACCTGATCATGGGTGGCGAGCTGCGCTCCGGTATCTACGCCTTCAACCTGGTGCAGAAGCGCGGCAAGCGTCCCGCCGGTGCGCCGGACAAGTCGCTGGCCCGTCCGGTCACCAAGGTCGGTGTCGTCGGCGCCGGTCTGATGGCCTCCCAGCTCGCGCTGCTCTTCCTGCGCCGCCTGGAGGTGCCGGTCGTACTGACCGACATCGACCAGGAGCGCGTCGACAAGGGTGTGGGCTACGTCCACGCCGAGATCGACAAGCTGCTGCTCAAGAGCCGGATCAACCAGGACAAGGCCAACCGCCTCAAGGCGCTGGTCACCGGTGTCCTGGACAAGGCCGAGGGCTTCGCGGACGCGGACTTCATCATCGAGGCCGTCTTCGAGGAGATCGGCGTCAAGCAGCAGGTGTTCGCGGAGGTCGAGGCGGTCGCCCCGGCGCACGCGATCCTCGCCACCAACACCTCCTCGCTGTCGGTGACCGAGATGGCGTCGAAGCTGAAGAACCCCGAGCGGGTCGTCGGCTTCCACTTCTTCAACCCGGTCGCGATCCTGCCGCTCCTGGAGATCGTCCGGGGCGAGACCACGGACGACGCCTCCCTCGCCACGGCCTTCGCCGTCGCCAAGAAGCTGAAGAAGACCGCGGTCCTGGTGAAGGACGCCCCGGCGTTCGTCGTGAACCGCATCCTCACCCGCTTCATGGGCGAGATCCAGAACGTCATCGACGAGGGCACGTCGGTCGAGGTCGCCGAGAAGGCGGTCGAGCCGCTGGGTCTGCCGATGTCGCCGCTGGTGCTCCTGGAGCTGGTGGGCCCGGCCATCGGTCTGCACGTCTCGGAGACCCTCAACCGGGCCTTCCCGGACCGCTTCACGGTCTCTCCCAACCTCGCCGCCGTCGTCAAGGCCGGCAAGCGCGGCTTCTACGTCTACTCCGCGGAGAACGGCTTCAAGCCGGAGCTGGACCCCGAGGTCGCCGCGCTCCTCAAGCAGGGCGATGTCGTCCTGTCCGAGGAGCAGGTGCGGGCCCGCGTCCTCGACGCCGTCGCCCAGGAGATCGGGCTCATGCTCGACGAGGGTGTCGTCGCCGAGGCGCAGGACATCGACCTCTGCCTGATCACCGGCGCCGGCTGGCCCTTCCACCTGGGCGGCATCACGCCGTACCTGGACCGCGAGGGCGTCAGCGAGCGCGTCAACGGCAAGAAGTTCCTGGAGACCGGGACGGCTTCGGTCCCCGCGTGACGGTCGTACGGGCATGACGGCCGTACGGGTATGAGGAGGGCCTCCGCTTTCGGGCGGAGGCCCTCCTGTCCTGTCCGGCCGACGGCGAGGTCGGCCTGCTCGTGACCTCGGGGAGAAGCCGCCCATGAGCAGGGCCCGGCCCACGGGGCCGAGTGCGGTGATCAGGGCCCGCCGTCCGCCGGCCTCGCCGTCGTTGCCGTAGCCGCGCTGCTGCCGGTCGGGGAACTCCTCGGCGAGCATCCCGAAGGCGCGGATCAACGCAGCATGACGCCGACGCCCGCGTTGCGGGCGAGGACATGGACACTGCCGCCGGCGCTCACTCCCCCGGTCGGTGTCGAGGCGCGTGGCCTTCGCCCGGTCCTTGTGCGGATCGCCCAGCGAACGCCACTCGGTGACGGGCCCGCCGGTCCGGTACCGGATGACGTACACGCAGGATGAACGTTCACCGGCACGGCGTGGCCGTCGGGCATGCGACCCTGACCCCATGGACGACCCCTTGCTCGTGATCGTCGACGCCGCGAACGTCGTCGGCTCCGTGCCCGACGGCTGGTGGCGCGACCGACGTGGCGCGGCGGAACGCCTGCGCGACCGGCTGGCCCGGGACGGGGTTCCCGGCCGGGACGAGCCCGTCGAACTCGTGATGGTCGTCGAGGGTGCCGCCCGCGGAGTGACACCGGTACCCGGCGTACGCGTCGAAGCGGCACCCCGCAGCGGCGACGACCGCATCGTGGAACTGGTCGCCGAGGAGGCCCACGACCGCCCCTGTCTCGTCGTCACCGCCGACCGCGAACTGCGGCGCAGGGTGGGCGAGTTGGGCGCCGAGGTGACCGGGCCGCGGGCGGTGCGCGGGGAGTCCTGAACGGTCGTCCGTCCGCCCGCCCGGCGGAGCGAGGGCGTGTCGGCCCGGTCCGGCACGCCGTCCGGCCCCGCAGACCCGCGTGAAGCGGGAAGCGGGACGTACGGGGCCTGCGAGTGGAACGGCTTGCCGAGGTCGGCTACGGGGCGTCGCCGCCCGGCGGCTTGACGCCGCCGCCCGCGGCGGTCCCCTCCTGGCGTCCGAGGCGGCTGTGCGAGCGACCGTAGACGAAGTAGACGAGGAAGCCGAGGATCATCCAGCCGGCGAAGCGGAGCCAGGTCTCGGTGGGCAGGTTGAGCATCAGCCACAGCGAGGCGCACACCGACAGGACCGGGACGAACGGCACCCAGGGGGTGCGGAACGCCCGGGGCAGGTCGGGGCGGGTCCGGCGGAGGATGACCACGCCGATCGCGACGACCACGAAGGCGAACAGCGTGCCGATGTTCACCAGCTCGGCCAGCTCGCTCAGCGGGGTGAAGCCCGCGAGGATCGCGATGACCACACCGAGCAGGATGGTCGGCCGGTGCGGGGTCTTGAACCGGGGGTGGACGCGGGAGAAGAAGCGCGGCAGCAGCCCGTCACGGCTCATCGCGAAGAACACCCGGGTCTGGCCGAGCAGCAGGATCATGCACACGGTCGTCAGGCCGACGGCGGCGCCGAAGCTGATGAAGCCCGCGAACCACGGGTGTCCGGTGGCCTTGAAGGCGTCGGCGAGCGGCGCGGTCACCGACAGCCTGGTGTAGTGCTGCATGCCGGTGACGACGATCGACACCGCCACGTACAGCGTGGTGCAGATGACGAGGGAGCCGAGGATGCCCCGGGGCATGTCCCGCTGCGGGTTCTTCGTCTCCTCGGCTGCCGTGGCGACGACGTCGAAGCCGATGAACGCGAAGAAGACGACGGAGGCGGCCGTGAAGATGCCCATCACACCGAAGTTGGAGGGCGCCCAGCCGAACATCAGCTGGATGAGCGGCGATTGGAGGCTTTCGCCCGCGGGCACCGCCTGCGCCTTCGGGACGAACGGGTCGTAGTTGGCGCCCTTGACGAAGAAGGCGCCCGCGATGATCACGGTCAGGACGACCGTCACCTTGATGGCGACGACCACGGAGGTGACGCGCGCGGAGAGCTTGGTGCCGATCACGAGGACGGCGGTGAGGATCAGGACGAGCGCGGCGGCCAGGATGTCGAAGCCGAAGCCGTCGGCCCCGTCCCTCGTGCTGAGCGCCGCAGGCAGCTCCCAGCCCGCGTTGGTCAGCAGCGAAT
Organism: Streptomyces sp. NBC_01314; assembly: GCF_041435215.1. NCBI lineage: Bacteria > Bacillati > Actinomycetota > Actinomycetes > Kitasatosporales > Streptomycetaceae > Streptomyces > Streptomyces sp. NBC_01314. The sequence continues at coordinate 2,945,621 of NZ_CP108394.1, forward strand.
GGATGTAGCCGGACCAGCCGACGGCCACCACCGCCGTCCCCAGCGCGAACTCCAGGACCAGGTCCCAGCCGATGATCCAGGCGGGCAACTCCCCGAGGGAGGCGTACGAGAAGGTGTACGCGGACCCGGCGACCGGGACCGTGGACGCGAACTCCGCGTAGCAGAGGGCCGCGAGCGCGCAGACGACGCCGGCCACGACGAAGGCGAGGGCCACGGCGGGACCGGCGTTGTTCTTGGCCACCGTGCCGGTGAGGACGAAGATGCCGGTGCCGATGATGACACCGACGCCGAAGACCGTCAGATCCAGCGCGGACAAGGATTTCTTGAGCGCGTGTTCCGGTTCCTCGGTATCGCGGATGGACTGCTCGACCTTCTTCGTCCGAAAGAGTGTGCTGCTCACAGGCGGACCTCCCACGCTTGTCGTCCTCGACATGATCGAGCGAAGCCGAGACTGGGGGAGCGTCTGCCCCGGCGCGAGCGGTTTCACGCGAATGGGCCGGTCTCACCACCGTAAAGGATGGCGAAACCGGCCCGAACGGCCCGACCGGACAGATCAGTCGCGCGCGGGCTCCACCTCCGCGGCGGCGTCGCCGAACCGGCCGTCGATCTTGGAGACCAGCCCGGTGACCTGGCGGGCGATGTCGGGCGCGGTGAGCCCGATCTCGGCCAGGACCTCGGCGCGGGTGGCGTGGTCGAGGAAGCGCGGCGGGATGCCGAAGTCGCGCAGCGGGATGTCGACCCCGGCGTCACGCAGCGCCTGGGCGACGGCCGAGCCGACGCCGCCGACCCGGGAGTTGTCCTCGACGGTGACGACCACGCGGTGCTTGTCGGCGAGCGGCGCCATGTGTTCGTCGACCGGCTTGACCCAGCGCGGGTCGACGACGGTCGTGGTGATGCCCTGCTTGTCGAGCAGGCCCGCGATCTCCAGGCACATCGGCGCGAGGGCGCCGACGGAGACGAGGAGGACGTCCGGGGTGTCGGTGCCCGGCTCACGCAGCACGTCCATGCCGCCGACGCGGCGCAGGGCGGGTACGGCGGGGCCGACGGCGCCCTTGGAGAAGCGCACCACGGTCGGCGCGTCGGTGACCTCGACGGCCTCGCGCAGCTGGGCGCGGACCTGGTCGGCGTCACGCGGCGCGGCGAGCCTGAGCCCGGGCACGACCTGGAGGATCGACATGTCCCACATGCCGTTGTGCGAGGCCCCGTCGGTGCCGGTGACACCGGCGCGGTCGAGCACGAACGTCACCCCGCACTTGTGCAGGGCGACATCCATCAGCACCTGGTCGAAGGCACGGTTGAGGAAGGTGGCGTACACCGCGAAGACGGGGTGCACCCCGCCCGTGGCGAGGCCCGCCGCCGAGACGGCGGCGTGCTGCTCGGCGATACCTACGTCGTACACGCGGTCGGGGAAGGCCTTGGCGAACTTGTCGAGGCCGACCGGCTGGAGCATGGCCGCCGTGATGGCGACGATGTCCTCGCGCTCCTTGCCGAGTTTGACCATCTCCTCGCCGAAGACGGAGGTCCAGTCGGCGCCGGAGGAGGCGATCGGCAGACCCGTGTCCGGGTGGATCTTGCCGACGGCGTGGAAGCGGTCCGCCTCGTCCTGGAGGGCGGGCTGGTAGCCGCGGCCCTTCTCGGTGAGGCAGTGCACGATGACCGGCCCGCCGAACCGCTTGGCGCGGGCGAGCGCGGACTCCAGCGCCTCGATGTCGTGCCCGTCGATCGGCCCGACGTACTTGAGTCCCAGATCCTCGAACATGCCCTGCGGGGCGATGAAGTCCTTCAGCCCCTTCTTGGCGCCGTGCAGCGTCTCGTAGAGGGGCCGGCCGACGACGGGCGTCCGCTCCAGCAGGTCCTTGCCGCGGGCCAGGAACCGCTCGTAGCCGTCGGTCGTGCGCAGGGTGGCCAGGTGGTTGGCGAGCCCGCCGATGGTCGGCGCGTACGAGCGCTCGTTGTCGTTGACGACGATGACCAGGGGCCTGTCCTTGGCGTCCGCGATGTTGTTGAGCGCCTCCCAGGCCATACCGCCGGTGAGCGCGCCGTCGCCGATGACCGCGACCACGTGGTCGTCGCGTTTCAGCACCTGGTTGGCCTTGGCGAGGCCGTCGGCCCAGCCCAGCACCGTGGAGGCGTGGCTGTTCTCGATGACGTCGTGCTCGGACTCGGCCTGCGAGGGGTAGCCGGAGAGGCCGCCCTTCATCTTCAGCCGGGAGAAGTCCTGACGACCGGTGAGGAGCTTGTGGACGTAGGACTGGTGGCCCGTGTCCCAGAGCACCTTGTCCTTGGGCGAGTCGAAGACCCGGTGCAGGGCGATGGTGAGCTCGACCACGCCGAGGTTCGGGCCGAGGTGGCCGCCGGTCTTCGACACCGCCTCCACGAGGAAGGTCCGGATCTCCTCCGCCAGCCGGTCCAACTCCTCCAGGCTGAGCCGGTCCAGATCGCGCGGTCCCCTGATGCGGGTCAGCAGCGGCACCCGTGCCTCCTTGCGATAGTGCTGTTCGAGCGTTATCGGGCTCGTCGAAGTCTAATCTTCCGCGCGGACAGCCGACCGCCGGGCGGTCGACTCCCACGTCACGCAAACAGCCGTAAACCATCCTGCGCAGACGTACCCGTACGAAACGTCCGACAACAAAGAGAAGTGCCCGGCACCAGGATTGGTGCCGAGCACTTGTTCGCAAGGGGTCACTGCCGCGCCGTGAAGGAGCGCGGGGCTGTTACATATGCGGCTCCGCCGCGCGGGCGCGATCTGCCACGGACAACCCGCGGCCGACGACGGACGGCACCCCAACAGCGCCCCTCCGTCAGACCGCTACGCGCGACCCGCCGCCTTCTGGCTCTTGCGGGAGACGGAGTCGATGACGACCGCACCCAGCAGAACCGCACCCGTGATCATGTACTGGATCGACTGGTTCATGTTCAGCAGGTCGAGTCCCGTCTGGATCGACTGGATGACCAGCATGCCGAGCAGCGCCGACCACACCGACCCACGCCCACCGAAGAGGCTGGTACCGCCGATGACGGCCGCGGCGATCGCGAGCATCAGCGTGTTGCCGCTGCCGGCGGACAGCGTCGCGCTCGCGGTCTGCCCGGCGAAGAACATGCCGCCGATCGCCGCGAAGCCACCGGAGATGGCGAACACGGAGATCCGGACCATCGGCACGTTGATACCGGCACGGCGGGCGGCCTCGATGCCGCCGCCGACCGCGAAGACCTTGCGGCCGTAGGTCGTACGACGCAGCACGAAGTCCACGATCACCAGCGCCACGAGGAAGATCACCAGCGCGTTGGACACACCGGACGCGTCGTTGAGCACGACGGCGGCGGCGAAGGACGCGACGGCGAGCGCGCCGACGCGCAGCAGGATCTCGCTGGTCGGCCGGAACGGCACGCCCGCGGCCCGGCGGCGGCGCTGCTCGCTGAGGTTGCCGACGAGAGAGAGGACGACGGCGACACCGGCCAGGAGGTACGCGCCGATGATGGCCTGGTCCATGAAGAAGGAGCTCTGGCCGAGCAGGTGGACCGGACCCGTGTCGGACGGGATGTTGATCGTGCCGCTGTCACCCAGCAGCCACAGCATCAGGCCGTTCCAGCCGAGGAAGCCGGCCAGGGTGACGACGAACGCCGGCACTCCGATCCTGGCGAAGAACCAGCCCTGCAGCGCGCCGATGACGATACCGGTGAGGATCGCGAGGACCAGCGCCAGCCAGGCATTCATGCCGTTGCTCACCGCGAACACGGCGAACACGGTGGAGGCCAGACCGCTGACCGAGCCCACGGACAGGTCGATCTCGCCGAGCAGCAGCACGAACACCAGGCCGATGGCGAGCATGCCGGTGGCCGAGAGGTAGTAGCTGATGCTCGAAAGGTTGTCGGCGCTCAGGAAGCGGTCGTTCTGCAGCTGGAAGATCGTCCAGATGACGATCAGGCCGATGACCACCGGCAGCGAGCCCAGCTCGCCGCCCTTCACCTTGCGCTTGAACTCGGTGACGTAGCCCTTGAGGCCCTCTTCGCGGATCAGCAGACGCGGATCGACGACGGTGACCGGGGCCGCCGTGGGGTCGTCGGCGGGAGCGACCGTGGTCTGGCCCTCCGCCGCGCCCTCGACGGTCTTCGCGGAATCACTCTTCACGGTCTTGGACGTGTCGCTCACTTTGCCGCCTCCGTGGTGCGCCGCCCCGCGCGACGGGTCACGGCGTTGTCCGTGGCACCCGTGATCGCGGCGATGATCTCTTCGTGGCTGGTGTCCTTCACGGAGAAGGAACCGTTGTTCCTGCCCAGACGCAGGACGGCGACGGTGTCCGCGACCGCCTTGACGTCGGCCATGTTGTGGCTGATGAGGATGACGGCGAGGTTGCGCTCGCGCAGCCGCTCGACCAGGTCGAGGACCTGCGCGGTCTGCTCGACGCCGAGGGCGGCGGTGGGCTCGTCGAGGATGACGAGCTGGGGGTCACCGATCAGGGCGCGGGCGATGGCCACGACCTGGCGCTGACCGCCGGAAAGGCTCGCGATCGGGATGCGGACGCTCGGGATGCGGATCGAGAGCGTGGACAGCAGCTCGCGGGAGTTCTTCTCCATCGACACCTCGTCGATGACACCCCGGCGCAGCAGTTCGCGCCCGAGGTAGAGGTTGCCGACGACATCGAGGTTGTCGCAGAGCGCGAGGTCCTGGTAGACCGTCGCGACGCCGAGTCCCTGGGCGTCGTGCGGCCTGTTGATCTTCACCGGGCCGCCCTGCCACTCGATGACGCCCTCATCGATGGGGTGGACACCCGCGATCGTCTTGACCAGGGTGGACTTTCCTGCGCCGTTGTCGCCCACCAGGGCGACCACTTCTCCGGCGTGAACCTCCAGATCGACGTCGGTGAGTGCCTGCACCGCACCGAATCGCTTGGAGACTCCGCGCAACGCCAACACGGGCGTAGCGGACACGTGAACCATCTCCTTCGCCGCCTGACCGGCGGGGATGCCGCGCTTGAGACCAGGCGCGGAGGATGTGCGGGCCCCTCGACATGGGGGCCGTCGCACAAGGCTTACAAAGTGAACATGTGAATTACCCGCCGCGCTCGGCAGCGCCCCGTAGGGACGCGGGGAAACGCGCGACCAGCCACGAAGGTGCGACGGACGACCGACAACCGACGGCCCCGTCGCGACACCACCAGCGGAGCGCCCGGACAGCGGTTCCGTCCGACGCCCGCCCCGGAAGCGGGGTATGAGGTGGGGCGGGCGCCGGACAGGCTCAGCGGGCCGGAGTGGTTACTTCAGACCGGCGGACTCGCAGGCCTTGGCGTACTCGGGGGTGCAGATGTCGGCGACCGTGTACAGGCCGTCCTTGACCACCGTGTCGTTGATGTTCTCCTTGGTGACGGAGACCGGGGTCAGCAGCTTCGCCTGGACCTTGTCGCCGGAGCCGCTGGTCACCGTGGTGTCGGCCAGGGACTTGATGTCCTTGCCCTCCAGCAGGTTGACCGCGAGCTCGGCGGCCGTGTCGGCCTCCGGCTTGTAGGCCTTGTAGACCGTGGAGGACTGGGTGCCGGCGACGAGCCGCTGGATGGCGGCGAGCTCGGCGTCCTGACCGGTCAGCGGGATGTTGCTGATCTTCGCACCCTTGAGGGTGTTGGCGATGCCACCGGCCATGCCGTCGTTGGCGGCGTAGACGCCCGCGATGTTCTTGGCGCCCAGCTGGGTGATCGCCGCGGACATCTTCTGGGCGGCGACGGTGTCCTTCCACAGGCCGGTCTGCTCGTAGGCGATGTCGACCTTGCCGTCGAGGGCCTTGTGGGCGCCTTCCTTGAACTGGCCGGCGTTCGGGTCGGCGTCGTCGCCGTTGATCATGACGACCTTGGCCTTGGGGGTCGCCTTGTCGCCGAGCGCGTCGAGCAGGGCCTGGCCCTGGAGCTCGCCGACCTTGACGTTGTCGAAGGAGACGTAGGCCGAGACCGGGCCCTGGGCGAGACGGTCGTAGGCGACGACCTTGACGCCCTTGTCCACCGCGGACTGGATGGAGGACTTGATCGCGGCGGAGTCCTGGGCGGAGATCACGATGACCTTGACACCCTTGGTCACCATGCTGGTCATCTGCTGCGCCTGTTTGGCGGGGTCGGCGGCGGCGTTCGCGTACTGGACGTCACAGTCGGAGCAGAGCTCCTTGACCTTGTCCTCGAAGTACGGCCGGTCGAACTTCTCGTAGCGCGCGGTGACGTTGTCGGGCAGGAGCAGGCCGATCGACTTGCTGTCCGAGCCGCTGTCGCTACCGCTGTCCGAGTCGTTGTCGTCGCCGGCCTTGCCACAGGCCGCCACGGACAGCGCCAGCGAGATCGCGGTGGCGCCGATCGCGACTCTACGCATCGTTGCGTTCATTTGGGTTGTGCCTCCCTGACAGGGCCGCAGCACTGCGGCCGAGGTGGCTGGAAGTCAACTCGGCCACACGTGCGACGTCAAGAAGTAAATCCTTAACGGGTTGGCAACGGCGTGTTTCGTTCTCTAAGTGAAGACAGGGGTCGCTGCGGAGAGGGTTCCGTCCAAAAGGGTCGAATCACCCATCTCGCTGAGGGCCAGAGCCAGGGCCCCGAGGACCTCGGCACGGCCACCAAGCGCCCCTGGCAGCACTGAGAGTTGACGTGCGGCACTCGGGATCGCGTACCGGCCGACCGACTCCCTTATGGGACCCAGAACCAGCTCTCCGGCCTCGGCGAGATCGCCACCGAGGACCACGCGGCTCGGGTTCAACAGATTGCAGAGATTGGCGACTCCACTTCCGATGTGTCGGCCGACGTCGGCGATCACCCGACGGCAGCCCGGGTCCCCGTCCCTCGCCAACCGCACGACCCCTTCCATGGTCAGGCCGGTGCCGTGGCTGGACTGGAGGAGCGGCAGCACATAGCGCGCGGCGGCGAAGGTCTCCAGGCAGCCGCGGTTGCCGCAGCGGCAGACAGGGCCGGATTCATCAAGAGTAATATGCCCGATTTCTCCCGCTGTGCCACCCGGGCCTCTGTAGATCTTGCCGTCGATCACCAGTCCGGCACCCACGCCGCTGGACACCTTGATGTACGCCAGGTCCCGAACACCCCGGCCGCTGCCCCAGACCAGCTCACCGAGGGCGCCGAGGTTGGCGTCGTTGTCCACGTGCACCGTCACACCGAGGCGGTCGCGCATCTCGGCGGCGGGCTTGGTACCGGTCCAGCCGGGCAGAATGGCGGTGGAGCCGAGCGACCCGGACTCCACGTCGATCGGGCCGGGCACGCCGAGGCCCACGCCGGCGATCTTCGTCCGATCCACACCGGTGGCCTCGATCAAACGGGTGACCAGCTGCTCCGCCCGGTCGAACCCCTGGGCCGAGGAGGCGTCCACATCCAGCGGCTCGGCCTCCTCGGCGAGCACCTGATGGGCGAGATTCCCTATCGCGACGCGCAAATGCGTGTGCCCGAAGTCCACGCCGATCACGATCCCGGCATCCCCGCTGAGCGAGACCGCGCGCGCCCTGCGGCCGCCCGCCGATGTGGGCGTGACCTCGACGGTTCCGCCCTCCTTCAGCTCGCGCACGATGTTGGAGACCGTGGCCGCGGACAGACCGGTCGCCCTGGCGATCTCCGCCTGCGTGAGCGACCCGGCGAGCCGCACCGCACGTACGACGCGCTCGAGATTTGCTCGGTGCAGCGACGACTGCGACCCCGGAGTCTCCATCGACTCATCCACTCCCGTCCCAGGCCGGGCGGCCCGCACGCCGCCCGTGACCCAGGTCACACCTCGAAACCCGGGTCACTTACAAGTTGTGAACTCCAAGCTCCGCTGAACGGGTTACCGCAGTCAAGTCCTTGACGGAAACTGGGACCGCTGAATGACCACTAAATGTCACTCTGCGGCTACTTGAGGTCCCGGAAGGGGCTACTTGAGGGTCGCCGAGGTGAGGCCCGCCTGGACCTGGCGCTGGAAGGAGAGGTAGACCACAAGCATGGGGATCATGGCGATGGTGACACCGGCGAAGAGGACGGGCAGGTCGGAGGCGTAGCCCTGCTGCTGCTGCAGCTGGATGAGGCCCTGGGTGAGGACGTACCGCTCGGGATCGTCGCCGCTCTGCGGCTGCATGAGGACCGTCGGCAGGATGAACTGGTTCCACTGACCCAGCGTGTTGAAGATCCCCACACTGATCAGCCCGGGCTTGGCCATCGGCAGCATGACCTGGAAGAACGTCCGGGTGTGCGAGGCCCCGTCGAGGATGGCCGCCTCGAAGACCGCGTGGGGCAGCGTCCGGAAGAACGCGTGCATGAAGAACACGGTGAACGGCAGCGAGTAGGCGACATACACCAGGATCAGCCCCTGGTAGGTGTTCAGCATGTCCAGCCGTTTGACCATGAAGAACAGCGGCACCAGGGCCAGGAACACGGGGAACATCGCGCCGGCGACGAAGAAGTAGTACAGCAGCCGGTTGCCCCGGAAGGGGTAGCGGGCCAGGACGTACGCGGCCATCGAGCCGAACAGCATGGTCAGCGGCACGGAGAAGACCAGCACGATGACCGTGTTGACGAAGTAGTCCCCGATGCCCTTGTCCCAGGCGCGGGAGAAGACGTCCAGGGACCAGTTCTCGGGCCAGCCGAAGGCCGAGCCGGCGATCTGGGCGTCGGTCTTGAAGGAGCTGAGCACCAGCCACAGCAGCGGCAGCACGATCAGCAGGGCCCACAGGGCGAGGAAGCCGTGCGAGAAGACGTTCAGGACGACGCCTTCGCCGCGCTCGTCGCCGGATCCGGTCCGGCCCTTGTCCACCGTCGGGCCGGTGGGGACCGAGTCGCCGCGCGAGGCGGTCTTGAGGGGTGCACTCATGGTGTGTCGTCTCTCCCGCTCAGAACTCGACGCGCTCGCGACGGGTGGCGCGCAGCATGACCACCGACACGATCAGGGTGAGGAGCAGCATCACGACGCCCATCGCGCAGGCGTAGCCGCTCCTTCCGTACAGCAGGAAGTTCCGCATCATCACGGTCGCCATGACCTCGCTGTGGTGGTCGGGGCCGCCCCCGTACTCGCCCGCGGTCATGGTCGAGACCAGGATGAACATGTCCATCGCCGCGATGCCGAGGTAGACCCAGGCGGTCTGCACGGAGTCCCACAGCAGCGGCAGGGTGATGCGGAAGAACGTGTGGGCGCGGCCGGCGCCGTCGATCAGCGCGGCCTCGTAGATGTCCCTCGGGATGGCCTGCATGGCGGCGGAGAACAGCACGAGGTAGAAGCCGACGCCGTGCCAGACGACGACCAGGATGAGCGCCCAGAGCACGAAGTTCGGCTCGTTCAGCCATTCGACGGGGCTGCTCTCGTCGACCAGCCCCAGCTTCAGCAGGAGGCCGTTGAGCATGCCGCCGCTGTCACTGCGGTACACGGCCCCGAACAGCACCGCGAGGATCGCCAGCGACAGCACCTGCGGGAAGAAATAGACGATCTTGTAGAACCCCGACCCGGTGACCCCCGAGACCCCGCCGGCCCGGCCACGTCCGCCCGCGTTCAGCATGAACGCGAAGAACAGCGCGAGCAGGATGGTGATCACCGGGATGAACACCAGGAACAGGATGTTGTGCCAGATCGCCTGGAGGAAGATGTCGTCCTGGAACAGCGCCGTGTAGTTGTCCAGGCCGATGAAGGAGAACGTCTGCGACTGCCCCTTCCAGTCCGTCAGCGAATAGCCGAACGTCTGGATGTACGGCCAGATCACGAACGTCACATAAAGCGCCACGGGGGCCAGAAGAAACCCCGCGACGAACCGGTTCTGCCCTTTACGCATTGGCGTTTCCCTGCCTCGGGTTCCATGAGACGAAAGGCGCACCCCAGTTTTTCAGGGGCGCGGGGAACTGCGCGACACATCACGGCGAACCCGCAGCTCACCACAGCGCGCAGCTCCCACGGCGCTCCGACGCCCCACTAGTCCCGACGGTTCTTCTTGGAATCCGGGTCCTTGGCCTGCTTGTCCACCGCGGCCTGCGCCCGCTTCAACCACTCGGCCGGCTGAATCCGCTTCGCCATCAATTCGTTCGAAGCGTTCTGGATCGCCGTGTCCATCTCGCTGTACCACTCCGTGTACAGGTACCGGAACGTGTCGTCACCGGCGGCCTTGGACACTTCCACCGTCGACTGCGTACCCGGCCGCAGGGAGACCCCGGTGTCGACGCCGTCCTTCACGATCGTCAGGGAGTTCGCCTCCTTGGCGAACAGCGTCGACCACTCCTTGGAGAGCATCATCCGCATGAACTCCTTGGCCGCCGGCAGGTTCTTCGCCTTGGCCGGGATGATGAACGGCTCCCCGGAGCCGGCCCGGATCGCCTCGAACGGCATCACGCTGTCCGGCAGCACCGGCATCGGCATGAACGTCATCTCGAAGTCGTCCGGCGTCTGCTTCAGCTGCTCGTTCTCCAGCCAGGAACCGGAGGTGATGAACACGGCCTTGTACTGGTTCCAGCGGGCCTGGGACTCCGTGTGGGTCAGGCCGTTCGTGCCGGGCATCAGATAGCCCTTCTCGACGACCTCGTAGATCGCCTCGACACCGGCCTTCGCGGCGTCGGAGCCGACGAACGCCTTCGGGTCGAGGTTGTCGATCGCCTTCATGGCCTCCAGGCCGCCCGTCTTGGCGATCAGGTCCATGATGGCGACGTTGATGTAGTACGGGTACTTGCCCTGGTGGGCGAGGCCGCCGATGCCCTTGGCCTTGGCCTCCTTGCAGATGGTGAGGAAGTCGGCCCAGGTCTTGGGCTCCTCCCAGCCGTTCTCCTTGAAGAGCTTGCCGGAGTACCACAGGCCCCACACCGTGTAGATGTAGTTCAGGGCGACGACCTTGCCCTCCTGCATGCCCGCGTCGAGCGTGCCGGTGATCAGCGTGTCGCGGACCTTCTTGCTCGGATCGTCGATCGAGGGGGCGTCCAGGATCTCGGCGAGGTCGAGGAGCTGGTCGTTCTTGTAGAGGACGTCGATCTTGATCTTCTGGGCGCCGGAGTCGTCGACGATGTCCGGCGGGTTGCCCGCGTTGAACCGCGGCTGGAGCTTGCCGGTGATCTCCTGGGTGCCGGTGTGGGTGGAGGTGACCCCCCACTTCTTCTGGAAGGCGGCCTCCCAGGCCTTGGCGTAGGAGTCGCCGTAGCCGCCCTTGAAGATGACGACGTCGAGCTTGCTGCCCTTCTTGACGCCGAAGGGGTTCGACTCGGAGGTCTCGCCCTGGCTGTCCTTGGAGGTGTTGTCGTCTCCGCCCCCGCTGGCACACGCGGACAGGAAGCTCATCGTCGGGACGGTGATCAGGCCCAGCGCGGCAGAACGCTTGATCAGATCGCGGCGGCCGACGCCTTCGGGGTCGGTGGTGCCGACCCCCTCGGGGCCGTTGTCGTTCTCAGCGGTAGTGGATCCCATGCTCAAGTCCTCGCCTTCTCCAGGACTCAGGCGGTGAACCGGATCCTCCCGGCACCGCGGTCGGTTCAAGCTGGGGTCGTGCGTGAGGATTCAACAGGGGCAAGACGGCGGTGGGCGCGCGGACACGTCCGCGACCACCGGTAATTCCCCCCAGGTAGGGCCTGCCCGCGGCTGTGCGACGACTATGCGGACGCCGACAGGTATAGTCCACTTCCCGCCAAGGGGGCAAGATCGAATGCAAGGTTGGCCATCGGTCTTTTCCGAGTTGAGACCTCTCGGAAATATGAGCGACCTTGCGCCACCTGGCCGGAAAATCCCCGCCATTCGCCCCGGATGGCGCACTCAACACCCTTGACACCACAGATCACTTCGACCCCTACTGGTCCCTGCGTTACGCGGTCGACAACGTTGTCCGTTTTCGATCACCTCTTGATCGGAAACAGTCTGCTGGACGTAGGGAGGGTGCTCGCCGATGCGGCACAGACGGGGTTCCACGGCGGCGCTGGGCGCCGCCGCGTTCGTTCTGGTGGTGGCCTCGCAGGGCGCGGCCGTCGCGATGCCGGACCGACCGGCGGCCGGGGAGCGGGAGTTCAGCTCCTCGTTCGAACCGGACGATCCGGCTCCGGACTGGCTCAGCACGGTCGACACGGCACCGGACGGTTCCCCGCGGGCGTCCGGCGTCGACGGCGGCTACACCACCGGCATCCCGGGCAACATCACCGACCACGTCACCGACGTCCGGGCCAGCGGCGAGAACGTGAGCGGCGGGGAGGTGAAGGAGAACCTCGTCGACGGCGAGCCCGGCACCAAGTGGCTCACCTTCCAGCCCACCGGCTGGGCGGAGTTCGACCTCGACAGGCCGGCCAAGGTGGTGACCTACGCGCTGACCTCGGCAAATGACGCCGAGACGCGTGACCCGAAGGACTGGACCCTCCAGGGCTCCACCGACGGCAAGGAGTGGAAGACCCTCGACACCCGCTCCGGCGAGACCTTCGAAGAGCGGTTCCGGACGAAGTCGTACGACATCCCCGGCGACGCGGCGGCCGAGTACCGGCACTTCCGGCTCGACATCACCAGGAACAACGGCGCGTCGATGATCACCCAGCTCGCCGATGTGCAGTTCTCCACGGGCGGCGGGCAGGCGCCCACGCCGTGGCGTCCTGGCGAGGTGTTGATGACGACCCAGACTTCATCGAGACCTGGCTGGCCCGGACCTCTGTGAGGCCCTCAGCGACTCTCACGGTGTCGTACATGCCTGGCCCGTTACCAGCGATCGGCAACTCATGTCGCCGTGTCCAACTCCGACTCCTCCGTGGGCTTGTGCCACTCAATGATCACCCGCTGGTGCAACGGCTCCGCCACCCTGGGCCTGGTCAGCGGGCGTACCGTGATGCTCTTGATCCACAACTTCACAAACTCCCGTTGTTCCTTCAGGGTCTGGCGTGCCCACCAGCTCCCCGGCCCCGTGGGGTCCTGTCCCCAGGCTTGCCAGACATGGAGCGGGAGCTTAGGCCGGCTGGTCTCCTCCAGGGCCTCCAACCGCTTGTCCAGGCCCTCCAATCGGTCCGCCAGCTTCGTCTCCTGGGAGAGGAACCTCCGCCGCCCGATCTCTGTACGGAACCCTCCGGCGTCCCGTTCGTCGTACAACTCCTCCAGGCCCGACACGACCTCAGCGCGCTCCGTGAGGAGGACCTGGCGCTCCCCAGCCGTCTCGGGGGTCTCCTGGGTCCGTGCGTACCGCCTGGTGACCTCATCGAGGATGGGGAGGGCGTCCTCATCGTCCTCAGCGGCCCGCAGGAGGGCGAAGATCCGGTTGGCCACGTAATCGTCCAAAGTGTCCATGGCAATGGTCGGCGTCCCGGGGTGGACGTCCGTCTTGCGCTGGCCGATGTTGCACCGGTAGGCACGCTGGCCCTCCGGGTGCGCCTTGGTGGCCGGGTAGCGGGTCTGTTTCCACGTGGCGCCACACGGGCAGCGCATGATGCCCAGGCCAGACAGGAGGGAGTCCGCCCGGTTGTTCCCCTTGCCGACCCGGCGGCCCTGCAGCCACTCCTGGACACGCCAGAAGTCGGCCGGGTCCAGGCGCGAGGGCCAGAGCCGAGTGGGGTGGCCGTCCTCGTTCCGGAGGACCCGGTACCCGGTAACTTTCCGGCCCCGGCCCTCCTTGTCGTAGACCGGCTCTGCAGCCAGGCCGATGAACCTGGGGTCCATGAGGATGCGCGTGACTGTCTTCCGGTCCCACTGGGAGGCGGAGCGTTCTTTCCCTACCTTCGCACCCCGGGTGGGGAGGTCTGGGTCCAGGTTGAGGAGGGTGGTGACGCCGGAGATCGAGCCGGGGTGGAACTTCATGTACCCGGGGTCGTATGGCTTGTCCATGTGTCGGACGACGGGGCCGAAGATGCGGGAGGCGACGATGGCGCACTCTTCATCGTTCGGGCGGAGTTTCTTGATCACCAGGGAGCGGGGCTTGCCGTCCTCTCCGACCCGGATGACTACCTCCTCATAGGTCTCAAAGCCGTACGGGGCGGGGCCGGACCAGCCACCCAGTTCCTTGGCGGTGGCCTTGGCCCGCTTGACGGCCACGGACTTGTTCTTGGACTCCTGGTGTGCCGCATCCAGCCTGAAAATGAGGTGGATGAGGTCCATGATGTTGTCCCTCTTGAACGTGCCCTCCGTGACGCTCACGATGGTCACGCCCATGTTCAGCAGCTCATGGACAACCGGTAGGGCGTCGGCCACATCCTGGCGGGAGAGCCGGGACACGTAGTAGACGATGATCACGTTGATACGTCCGGCCCGACAGTCGGCCACCATGCGCTCAAAGTCGGGCCGTTCCACGCCGGAGAACGCTGAGATCCCCTGGTCCTCATACGTGGCGATGTGGTCGGCTCCAAGAGACTTGGCCCTGGCCACGCCCTCCTTGAGCTGGTCCTCCGTGGAGACCTCTGACCCGTTGGCCCGCCTGGCAGACTGGCGGGTGTACACACCGGCGTGAATGCTCATGCCGGTGACCCTCCCTAGTTTCATGTCCCGATTGTATGCCCCGTGGGGGCTACGCCTTCACCGCACCGCAGGACAACAAGGGCCTGGCCAACCTGTACGGTGGCCGCGCTGGGCTGGCGGAGAAGCTGGACACCTACTACCAGACCACTCGACAACGTTGTCCTGTCGCCTGGTCCCCTCAGCCGCATCCCCCGCGCCCGGTCTCCCCCGTACCGGGTCGCGGCTCGCGGACCGGGTGGGCACGCACCGCCCGCTCACCCGGTCCGCCCCGAGCAAGGACGCCCGCCCCCGCACAGAGCCGGTCATGCGGATCGGGCCGGTTCTGCGGATCAGGTCCGTTCCATGGCTCGGGTCCGTTCCATGGCTCGGGTCCGGCTCAGCCCACCCGGCAGGGCAGTGTCGTCGCGGGATCACCTCCCGACCCCTGCACCACATAGCCGAACGTGGCGGTTTCGCCGGGATCCAGCTCCCCGTTCCAGTTGGCGTTGTGCACCATCACGTCCTGCCCGCTGTAGGTCGCGCTGCCGCTCCAGAGGCTGTCGACTTTCTGCCCGGTCGGCAGGGTCCAGTTGACCATCCAGCCGAGCATCGGCACGTCGCCGGTGTTGGTGACGACGACCTCGGACTGGTAGCCGCCGGTCCAACTGCCCGTCGTACGACGGGTCGCGGCGCACTCACCCGGCACCGGCTCGGTGGGGTTGCCGGGCTCCTTGATGCCGGTCACCTCACCGTTGCCGCCGTCGAAGACGACGTCGGAGCAGGAGTAGAAGGTCTCCTGGCTGTCGGAGCGCTGCCACACCATGTAGATGAGGTGGCGGCCCGACTTGTTCGCGGGGAGCTGCCCCCGCCAGGAGTAGTTGGCCTCGACCGTGCCCGGACTGCCGTTCAGCGGCGGGTGGTCGACACTCAGGAACGGCTGCGCCTCGATGTCGTTCCAGGTGAGCGTCTTCGTCGGGTCGAAGCCGTCCTTGGTGATGTAGACGTAGAACCAACCCGGGTGCGCCGCCCACGCGTTGTACGAGAAGTCGACGGACGCGCCGGAGGTCAGATGGGTCAACGGCCAGTCGGCGCTGGGCGTGTTGAACCCGGTGAAGTTGGTGTTGCCACCACTGCACAGCTGGCCGTCCGGGACGAAGCCGCGGGTGCGGCCGGCACCGTCCGAGCGGAGCACCGAGAACCAGTTGTAGAACGGGGTCGTCCCGCTCACCTGCTGTGCGGAGCGACAGGCCGGGTTGATCGGTTTGATCTCCCCGGTGTCGGTCAGCCCGTCCTGCCAGCACAGGAAGGTGCGGCTGCCGGGCTTCATCGGAGTGCCGTGCGCCTCCGCTTTGCCGCTGCCGGCCGAGAGGACCAGGCCGAGCGCCGGAATCGTGGTCACGAGAGCGAGCAGGACGAGCAGGAGTGCGCTGTGGCGCCGGGGCAGCCTTAATCGTGGGGTTGTCACGTGCATGACAGACTCTCCTTGCGTGTACGGCTTGGAGGTGGGGGAACGTGCGCGTGCCGATGCGGAGGTGCCTGTGTGCGGATGCGTGGTGCGGGGTGGAAGCGGGTCCGGGGGATGACGGGTTCCGGTCCGCCACGCCCCATATGGGAGCGCTCCCACCCCCACCTACTTCGGAAGCTAGCGCGGAGCGCCACGCTTGTAAACGGCTGACACGTACCGATGCGCGGGGGCCGCACCCGGGTGGGTGCGGCCCCCGCTATGACGGGACACGCTCGTACACCGGAAGCACCGCAGTACGGGACGACCTTGCGGGTCGAAGCTGAGGCAATCCTGAAGTCAGGGGAGCCAGGCGAGCCGGGAGATCGGTCGCGGAGGCTGTGCGGCCGAGCGCACCAGGAGCCGCGCCCCGGTGGTGCCGACGAGGAGCCGGCGGGGCTCGGTCACGTTCGGCGCGGTCGGCACGACGGGACCCGCGGCGACCGTGGGGCGCCATCGCCGTGGGTGACGTACGCGGCGTCGGCATCGGCGTCGGGGGTGGAGGTGGGTGGGATCACCGAACTCGGCGGAGTGGTGGTCGCCCAGGACTCGGTCGATGCGGGTCCGGGTCGTCATGCCGATGATGTTCTCAGGGACCGTTCGGCGCGCCGACGCACGTTGGTGAGCAGGTGGCCGGTGAGCTTCGCGTGCATGCCGGTGCCCAGGGTGAGTAGCCGGTAGAGGCCGCCGGCCGGGCCCGGGAAGGTGGCTCGGGTTTCGGCGCGGAGGCGAGTGCGGCCCGGCTCTGCCTCGTCGAGGCGGAAGGTCAGGGTGTACGAGGAGAAGCGGTGGCGGCCCAGGAGGGTCAGTTCGCCGGCCGGGATCGCGGTCGCCGTGCGGAAGCCGGGGAACGTCGTCGCGGCCTCGACGGGCGGACGCGGTCCGGACGCCGTGTGGTCGGCGCAGCCCACGAGCTTGGCGTATCGGACCGCGGCGGGGCGGGAGAAGGCCCAGTCGAGCGCCTCGGCGAGGGCCCACCAGACCTCCTCGGCGTGCGCCTCGATGAGGATCGTGTGCTCGTCGACGAACGGGAGCGGGGCGCTGCGCCGCATCGGTGCATCCATGAGTGCGAGTCTTCGCCCTCCGGCCGCTCCGCCGCCAGATGCTGTCACCCGCAGGCCGGCGGAATGCTTCGCCACGGAAGCCGCCCACCCTTCGACGGCGCACGGGCGATGTTCGTGACACCTGCTCGCGCCACCCCGGCTCACCCGCTCGGCAGCCGCTTCCGCATGGCTTAGGCCGCGTCGCCGACCTGCTGGAGCCGGTTCGCGGTGAGGCGGCGTAGCTCCCGGAGGAGTTCGGCGATTCCGGTCACGTCGGGCCTCGGGGTCGGGGGGCACGTTCCTGATGGTCACGGGCCGACACTGATCCGCCGCCGCCTACGGTCAAGTGGGGCGTGGCCGTGCGCCGTTGGCCCCCGACCTTCTGGCGGACTACACCGAGATGGACGGCACCGACCGGGCGGAGGGGACAGAAGGCGCCGAGACCGTATCGATGGTCGGGAGTTCCGTGGTGCCGGTCGGGGGGAGTTCGATGGTGAACTCGGTGTGGCCCGGCTCGCTGGTGACGTCGAGGCGGCCGCCGTGGGCGGAGACGATCGCGGCGACGATGGCCAGGCCGAGGCCGGAGCCGCCCGCGTGGGGGTTGGCGCGGACGCGGGAGCCGTCGGCGCGGGTGAAGCGTTCGAAGACGGCGGGGAGGAGGGCCGGCGGGATGCCGGGGCCGTCGTCGCGCACGCGGATCACACAGCGGTCGGCGGCGCTCTCCACGGATGCCGTGACCGTCGTGCCCGGGGGTGTGTGCACACGGGCGTTGGCCAAGAGGTTGGCCACCACCTGGTGGAGGCGCGCCTCGTCGCCGGTGACCAGGGCCGGGGCGTCCAGGAGCAGCGCGAGCTGCCAGTTGTGGTCCTCGCCCGCCGCCCGCGCGTCCCACACCGCCTCCGCCACGAGGGCCGCGAGGTCCACCTCGGCGGATTCCAGGGGACGGCCGTCGTCCAGCCGGGCCAGGAGAAGCAGGTCCTCGACCAGGCCTGTCATCCGGGCCGACTCGGCCGACACCCGCCGCCACGCCAGCGTCGGCTCGATCCGGTCGGTCCCGCGGTTCATCAGCTCCGCGTATCCGGCGATGGAGGCGAGCGGCGTACGGAGTTCGTGGCTGGCGTCGGCGAGGAAGCGGCGCATGCGTTCCTCACTGCGCTGACGCTGGGCGAGGGAGGCCTCGACGTGGTCGATCATGCGGTTGAGGGCGGCGCCGACCTGGCCGGCCTCGCTGCCGGGGTCGGTGTCGCGGTCGGGCACCCGGGTCAGGCCGGTGACCTCGCCCCGGTCGAGCGGGGAGCGGGAGACCTCTACGGCGGTGGCGGCGACCCGGCCGAGGGGGCGCAGCTGGCGCCGGATGACGACCGCGCAGACGCAGGCCGCCACGGTGAGTCCGACGCCCGCGACCAGCGCCTCCACCACCACCAGGCCGCCGATCATGTCCTGGACGTCGTCCATGGGCAGGCCCGTGAGGACGTGCAGCCCGTCCTCGCTGAGGGCGGTGATCCGGTACGTGCCGAGGCCGGGGACGGTCCGGGTGTGCGTGGAGCCGTCGGCCGCGATGCCGTCGAGGGCGGCCCGCTGCTCGGCGCTGAGCGCCTCCGGGTCGCCGCTCGCGCCGACGACCTCGGCGGCGGTGATGTTCCCTGCGCCGTCGAGCCGCGCGGCGAGCGTGCCGACGGCCTGACCCTGCTCCCTGAGGAACGCCAGGTCGGTGTGGTTGCGCGGGCCGACACCCACCCCGCCCAGGCTGCGCTCGGCGGCGTCGGTGACCCGCTCGTCGAGGGCGCCGAGCAGCGAGGCGCGCTGCGCGACGACCGTGGCCAGCGTCATCGTGGCGCACACCGCGACCAGCGTGGCGGAGATGAAGAGGAGGAGGCGGGTACGGAGGGAACGGCTCCGCAGGGGCCGCCGGATTCCGCTCGGCATGAGCAGCCGGGCGGCGCTCCACAAGGCCCGCCCGATTCCGGTGCCCAAGGTCCGCGAACGCGTCGTCATCTTCCGTCCTCCCCCGCCCGGATCGCGTATCCGAGTCCGCGCACCGTGTGGATCATCGGTGCCCTGCCCTTGTCGATCTTTCGGCGGAGGCTGGAGATGTAGACCTCCACCAGGTTGCCGCCACCGTCGAAGGAACTGCTCCACACGTGGTCCAGGATCTGGGCCTTGCTCAACACCTGGCGCGGGTGGCCGAGCAGCAGGCCGAGCAGGTCGAACTCCTTGGCCGTCAGCTGGACCGGCGTACCGTCGCGGCGCACCTCGCGCGTCTCCGCGCTGAACACGAGGTCACCGAGCACGAGGTCGCCGTCGTCCGACGACCTGGTCTCCTCGGCGCCGGACCGGCGCAGCAGGCCGCGCAGCCGCAGGACGACCTCCTCCAGGGAGAACGGCTTGGTCACGTAGTCGTCGGCGCCCGCCGAGAGTCCGTCGATACGGTGTTCCAGCCCGTCCCTGGCGGTGAGCATGAGGACGGGCAGCCTCGGGTTCTCGTAGCGCAGCCGCCGCAGCACCTGGAGGCCGTCGAGGTCGGGCAGCATCCCGTCGAGGACGACGGCGTGCGGGGCGCAGTCGCGCGCGACCCGCAGCGCGCTGTATCCGTCGGCCGCCGGGTAGGCGCGCCAGCCCGCCTCCGTGACGGCCACGGACAGCAGTTCGGTGAGCCCGGGTTCGTCGTCGACGATCAGGACACGGACCCGGTTGTTTCGGGTCGGGGAGGTGCCGGCCATGTCCTGAGCCTGTCGCGGTTGCCTGAGGGAACCCTGTGTTCCGGCTGAGCCGGAGCCGTGCGACCCGGCCGGCGGGCACGGCTTGCCCCGGCGGAGTCGCCCGAGCTCCGCCGGCGACGGCGAAGGGCCGCACCCCCGTCCTCCGGGGATGCGGCCCTCAACTGCCGTACCGAGCCGCTTACTTGCGGATCAGGCTGCGCAGCACGTACTGCATGATGCCGCCGTTGCGGTAGTAGTCGGCCTCACCGGGGGTGTCGATGCGGACGACCGCGTCGAAGTCGACGCCCGTGTCGGTGGTCACCTTGACCGTGCGCGGGGTGGTGCCGTTGTTCAGCTCCTCGACGCCGGTGAAGGAGAAGGTCTCCTCGCCGGTGAGGCCGAGGGACTCGGCGGTGGCGCCCTCCGGGTACTGGAGCGGCAGGACACCCATGCCGATGAGGTTCGAGCGGTGGATGCGCTCGTACGACTCGGCGATGACGGCCTTGACGCCGAGGAGGGCGGTGCCCTTGGCGGCCCAGTCACGGGACGAGCCGGAGCCGTACTCCTTGCCGGAAAGGATGACCAGCGGGATGCCCTGCTCGATGTAGTTGCGCGAGGCGTCGTAGATGAACGCGACGGGCGCGTCGGGCTGGGTGAAGTCGCGGGTGTAGCCGCCTTCCGTACCCGGCGCGATCTGGTTGCGCAGGCGGATGTTGGCGAACGTACCGCGGATCATCACCTCGTGGTTGCCACGGCGGGAACCGTACGAGTTGAAGTCACGGCGCTCGACACCGTGCTCCGTGAGGTACTTGCCTCCGGGGGTGTCGGCCTTGATCGCGCCGGCCGGGGAGATGTGGTCGGTGGTGACCGAGTCGCCGAGCTTGGCGAGGACGCGGGCGCCGGCGATGTCCGAGACCGGGGTGGTCTCCATCGTCATGCCCTCGAAGTACGGGGGCTTGCGCACGTAGGTGGACTGCGGGTCCCACTCGAAGGTGTTGCCGCTCGGGATCGACAGGGCCTGCCACTGCGCGTCGCCCGCGAAGACGTCCTTGTAGGACTTGCTGAACATGTCCTCGCCGATGGCGTTCGCCACGACGTCGTTGACCTCGGCCTCGGAGGGCCAGATGTCGGCCAGGAAGACCGGCTTGCCCTCCTGGTCCACACCGAGGGCATCGCGCGTGATGTCCACCTTCATGGAACCCGCGAGGGCGTACGCGACGACGAGCGGCGGGGACGCCAGGTAGTTCATCTTGACGTCGGGGTTGATCCGGCCCTCGAAGTTACGGTTGCCGGAGAGCACCGAAGTCACGGCCAGGTCATGGTCGTTGACGGCCTTGGAGACCTCGTCCGGCAGCGGGCCGGAGTTGCCGATGCAGGTGGTGCAGCCGTAGCCGACGAGGTTGAAGCCGACCTTGTCGAGGTAGGGGGTGAGCCCCGCCTTGTCGAAGTAGTCGGTGACGACCTTGGAGCCCGGGGCAAGGGTGGTCTTGACCCACGGCTTACGGGTCAGGCCCTTCTCCACGGCCTTCTTCGCGACGAGCGCGGCGGCGACCATGACGTACGGGTTCGAGGTGTTGGTGCAGGAGGTGATGGCCGCGACCGTCACCGCGCCGTGGTCGATCTCGTAGGTCGAGCCGTCGGGGGCGGTCACCGTGACCGGGTTGGACGGGGCGCCGTTCGGGGCGACGGCCGGGGAGTCGGAGGCCGGGAAGGACTCCTGGCCCGCCTCGTCCACGGAGTCGACGTAGTTGCGGACGTCGACCTTGAACTGCTCGGCGGCGTTCGCGAGGACGATACGGTCCTGCGGGCGCTTCGGGCCGGCGATGGAGGGGACGACCGTCGAGAGGTCGAGCTCCAGCTTCTCGGAGAAGTCGGGCTCGGCGGCCGGGTCCAGCCAGAGGCCCTGCTCCTTGGCGTACGCCTCGACGAGCGCGAGCTGCTGGGCGTCGCGGCCCGTCAGCTTCAGGTACTTGATGGTCTCGCCGTCGATCGGGAAGATCGCGGCCGTGGAACCGAACTCCGGCGACATGTTGCCGATGGTGGCGCGGTTCGCGAGGGAGGTGGCGGCCACGCCCTCGCCGTAGAACTCGACGAACTTGCCGACCACGCCGTGCTTGCGGAGCATCTCCGTGATGGTCAGCACGAGGTCGGTGGCGGTGGTGCCGGGCGTCAGCTCACCGGTGAGCTTGAAGCCGACGACGCGCGGGATGAGCATCGAGACGGGCTGGCCCAGCATCGCGGCCTCGGCCTCGATACCGCCGACGCCCCAGCCCAGCACACCGAGGCCGTTGACCATGGTGGTGTGGGAGTCGGTGCCGACCAGGGTGTCGGGGTACGCCTGGCCGTTGCGGACCATGACCGTACGGGCGAGGTGCTCGATGTTGACCTGGTGGACGATGCCGGTGCCGGGCGGGACGACCTTGAAGTCGTCGAAGGCGGTCTGGCCCCAGCGCAGGAACTGGTAGCGCTCCTTGTTGCGGCCGTACTCCAGCTCGACGTTCTGGCCGAAGGCCTCCGGCGTGCCGAACTTGTCGGCGATGACGGAGTGGTCGATGACCATCTCGGCCGGGGAGAGCGGGTTGACCTTCGCCGGGTCTCCGCCGAGGGCCTTGACGGCCTCACGCATGGTGGCGAGGTCCACGACACAGGGCACGCCGGTGAAGTCCTGCATGATCACGCGGGCCGGCGTGAACTGGATCTCCTGGCTGGGCTGCGCCTGCGAGTCCCAGCCGCCGATGGCCCGGATGTGGTCGGCGGTGATGTTCGCGCCGTCCTCCGTGCGGAGCAGGTTCTCCAGCAGGACCTTGAGGCTGTAGGGCAGGCGAGCCGAGCCCTCCACCTTGTCCAGCCGGAAGATCTCGTACGACTCGTCGCCCACCTGCAGCGTGCTGCGGGCGTCGAAGCTGTTCGCCGACACGACAGTCTCCTTCATTCCATGTGCGCGTACCACCGCATCCTGCCGCCAGGCCCTCTTGGCCGATCCGCTAAGGTAAGGCTAAGTTAGGTACCCCTTACCGGGGTGGGCGGCCGCAGTGCGCCTCGGCAGATATCTCGATGTCGAGATAACAGTAGTACATGGGCGCGGGCTGGTCATGCCCGGCCCGATGTGGCGTACGCCAATCTCCGAGGGTTCGCCGAGCGACCGGGCACGGCGCCGGGGCTGTTTTATTTGCGTTGCACGGACGTTCCCGGGCTTCCTAGCATTGTGGCCCTCATGGGCAGGGGGACGAGCCCCGTCCGCGGCTGGACAGGTCCCGTCTGCGGCTGGACGAGCCCCTCCGCGGCTGTGAGTCAGCGGATCGGAGATCCCCGGGCATGACTTCTCACCTCCACGCGCTCTCCTTCGACGCGAACGACCCTGTCGGTCTCGCGCGCTTCTGGGCCGGCGTCCTGGACTGGGAGACGGCCGACGACCCCTACGACGGCATCGCGCTCGCGCCGAACGACGACACCGGGTTCCGGCTCCGTTTCCTGCCGAGCCAGGAGAAGAAGACCGTCGCGAACCAGATGCACTTCGACCTGACCAGCAAGTCCCTCGACGACCAGCGGAGGGTCGTGGCGAGGGTGCTCGAACTCGGCGGCCGGCACATCGACATCGGCCAGCTCCCGGACGAGGAGCATGTGGTCCTCGCCGACCCCGAGGGCAACGAGTTCTGTGTGATCGAGCCGGGCAACAACTTCCTCGCGGACTGCGGATTCATCGGGGCGCTCGCGAGCGACGGCTCGCAGGCGGCCGGGTACTTCTGGAGCCGGGCGCTGGGCTGGCCCCTGGTCTGGGACCAGGACGAGGAGACCGCGATCCGCTCACCGCACGGCGGTCCGAAGATCACCTGGGGCGGTCCGCCGCTGGCTCCGAAGCCCGGGAAGTACCGCCTGCACTTCGACCTCGCCCCGCCCTCCGACGGCGATCAGCGGGCGGAGGTCGACCGTCTCGTCTCCCTCGGTGCGACGCGGATCGACATCGGCCAGGGCGAGGTCGACTGGGTGGTGATGGCCGACCCCGACGGCCACGAGTTCTGCGTACTGCCACCCCGCTGACGCGAACGGCCGGGGCCGATGCCACGGATCCGGGCGGGGCGCTCCCGCGATCCGGGCGGGGCGTGACCCACGCGGGCGGCACGTGACCGTGCCGGGCAGGGCCTCCCGATCCGGGCGAGACCTCCCGATCCGGGCGGTGACCAGACCGCTTCCGCCGCCCAGCCCCCGCCCCGGCCTTGCCCCTTACACTCCGCTGCCGCCCGACACACCCGGGCCTCCGACCCCGGCTCGCCGCCAATACCCCGCACGGAAGCCGCAGTTGTCGACAGGCGGTAGGGATGCGAAGCGCCGAAAGGGGTACCCGGTGTGCATCGGAAGGAGGCACACATGCCGCTCACGTTCCGCAAGAGTTTCCGCATCCTGCCGGGTGTGCGACTGAACATCAACAAGCGTTCCTGGTCCCTCACCACCGGTGGCCGCAACGGCCCCCGGCACACCCACAGCAGCACGGGACGCCGTACGACCTCGATGGACCTGCCCGGTCCCTTCGGCTGGCGCCGCACACGCGGGGCCAGGCGCCACTGAGCCTCACCGGCGGCCCGCCCACCGCCGACGAAGGCGTCCGAGTCCCACGGCTGACACCCCGTCACCTGAACGGGCCATCATCACCACCCCCAACGGACCCCCCAAGAGGTGCCATCTCATATCTGAGATAACCTCGGGCCCATGGCAGACGACTACCTCGAACGCATCGGCAAGCTCATCCGTGACGCAAGGCAGCATCGAGGCTGGACTCAATCGCAGCTGGCGGAGGCGCTCGGCACCAGTCAGAGCGCGGTGAATCGTATCGAGCGCGGTAATCAAAACATCAGCCTTGAGATGATCGCCCGAATCGGTGAAGCCCTGGACAGTGAGATCGTCTCGCTGGGTTACGCGGGGCCGATGCATCTGCGGGTGGTCGGCGGGCGCCGGCTGTCGGGGTCGATCGACGTGAAGACCAGCAAGAACGCGTGCGTCGCGCTGCTGTGCGCCACCTTGTTGAACAGGGGGCGCACAGTGCTGCGCCGGGTGGCCCGCATCGAGGAGGTGTACCGCCTTCTGGAGGTGCTCGGCTCCATCGGCGTACGCACCCGGTGGATCAACGGCGGTGTCGACCTGGAGATCGTGCCGCCGGCCGAACTGAACCTCGACGCGATCGACGAGGAGGCGGCCCGCCGCACCCGCTCGATCATCATGTTCCTCGGCCCGCTGCTGCACCGCGTGGACCACTTCAAGCTGCCCTACGCGGGCGGTTGCGATCTCGGGACGCGGACCATCGAGCCGCACATGATCGCGCTGCGCCGGTTCGGCCTCGACATCACGGCCACCGAGGGGCTGTACCACGCCGAGGTGGACCGGTCCGTCACTCCCGGCCGGCCGATCGTGCTGACCGAGCGCGGCGACACGGTGACCGAGAACGCGCTGCTCGCCGCCGCCCGCCACGACGGCGTGACCGTCATCCGCAACGCCTCCTCGAACTACATGGTCCAGGACCTCTGCTTCTTCCTGGAGGCGCTCGGCGTACGGGTGGAGGGCATCGGCACCACCACGCTCACCGTGCACGGGGTGCCGCGCCTCGACGTGGACGTCGACTACTCGCCCTCCGAGGACCCGGTCGAGGCGATGAGCCTGCTGGCCGCCGCGGTCGTCACCGAGTCCGAACTGACCGTGCGCCGGGTGCCGATCGAGTTCCTGGAGATCGAGCTGGCAGTCCTGGAGGAGATGGGCCTCGACCACGACCGCTCACCGGAGTACTTCGCCGACAACGGCCGTACGCGCCTGGTCGACCTCACCGTCCGCCCCTCGAAACTCCAGGCACCGATCGACAAGATCCACCCCATGCCGTTCCCCGGCCTGAACATCGACAACGTCCCGTTCTTCGCGGCAATCGCCGCCGCCGCGCAGGGCCAGACGCTCATCCACGACTGGGTCTACGACAACCGTGCGATCTACCTGACGGACCTCAACCGCCTCGGCGGCCGCCTCCAGTTGCTGGACCCCCACCGCGTCCTGGTCGAGGGCCCCACCCGCTGGCGCGCCGCCGAGATGATGTGCCCGCCCGCGCTGCGCCCCGCCGTCGTCGTCCTTCTGGCGATGATGGCCGCCGACGGCACGTCCGTCCTCCGCAACGTCTACGTCATCAACCGCGGCTACGAGGACCTCGCGGAGCGCCTGAACACGGTGGGGGCGCAGATCGAGATCTTCCGGGACATCTGAGCGGCGCTGGTGCCGTGCCCCTTGAAGCAAGGGGCACGACACCTCAACATGCCAGCTGACCTGCTGATACTCACCTTCACGACCCTTCACTGATCACTGTTGTTTTTCGGCACCTTGTGCAACGCACGTGCAAGATGATCTTGAATGGTTGACAATACGTCAGAGTTGCCTGAGCATCCGTCAGCCTTCACGGAGGGTTGTCGCCAAAGTGGCCTCGCAACGTCCGATGTCGGTCGCGTCACGCCGACCACGTCTGGTCGACCCTCGGCACCGACGCCGAAGACCCGGCAAGCCACCCCGGTAGTCGTTACGGTGCCGAGGCGGCGCCCCTTGCCGATTCGACAATGCCCTTCGGCCGTCGGCCTGAAGTCACCAGTTGGATGGGTGTTGCTTGTACTGACTCTCGCACCGCACCGCGATCACCATGAATCGACTCACGCAGCAACCCTCCGACGCTCCCCCGGGCGTTCACATAACGTTTTTCGGTATGCGAGTTTTACCCATGTCCCGCTTTGGGCGTCTTCAACAGGTAGGAGCTATTCACACTCTGCAGGGCCGAGCACTCGACTGTCCGTCTCGTGTGGCTTTACACCCGAAAACCCGTCTGATTTTAAAGACCCCAGAATCGCCCGAGTTCCAGCGGAACCCGCTCCTCCGTCGTATTCATGATCACGCTGCGCCGTGAACGAGCGCAAGCCGTACCCCAGCGACCTGTCCGACGCCCGATGGGCCCTGATTGAGCCGACATTGACGGCCTAGAGAACGGCCCGCCTCGAACGCCGCCCGACGGGGCAGCCGGCCAAAGTTGAACAGCGCGACGTATTCGACGCACCCCTCTATTGATCAGAAACTCAAGGGTTTTCTTCGAGGGTGTAGCGGACGTGGGGCCGCCGAAGTAGCCGCGGACGATGTGGGGCTGGCGCTGGCGGCGGTGGAAGAACCTTCGGGTCTCGGCTGCGAGTCGGGCCTGGCCGCGGGCCCTGCTGCTCATGGGCAGGCTGCGTTTGAGGTCGGCGTTGACGAGTTCGTCGGGGTTCAGTTCGGGCGAGTACGAGGGCAGGAAGTGCAGCTCGATCCTGTCGGCGTGGTCGGCCAGCCATGTGCGGACCGCGCGGGAGCGGTGTGCGGAGTGACCGTCCACCACGAGGTGGATCTTGCGGTCGAAGTGGCCGATGAGCCGGTCGAGGAAGCGGCACATGACCTTCGCGTCGAAGGTCTCGGTGAACACCATGAAGTGCATCCGGCCCCTCGTGCTGATCGCGGACATCGCATTCACGGAGAACCGGTTGCCGGTGCGGCGCACGACGGGGGTACGGCCCTTCTCGCCCCAGGTGCGACCGGTGACCTGATCGGAACGGATACCGACCTGGTCGGCGAACAGCACCTCACCGTTCCCGGCCCTCGCCGTCGCCCGGATCGCCGGCCATGTCACCTCCAGCCAGGTCCGCACCGCCTCCGGGTTCTGCCCGACCGCGCGCTTGTCGGGCCGCTGGAACGACAGTCCCCAGCGCCGCAGGTACTTGCCCACCCCGGGCTCGGTCATCCGCACCCGATACAGCTTCGCGATCAGCTCACCCACCTGGCCACGCGTCCACAACTGACCACGAAGACCCAGGTCACACGGCAGATGATCCAAAATCGCCTGCCGCACCGCCGCCTGCTCGACCCCGGACAGCACCTGATGCTCACCCACGCGCCGCCCACGCGGACGCGCCCTCAGCGCCTCACGCCCACCGGCCTGCCACTTCGCCCACCAGCCGTCCACCGCCTTGAGCGAGACCTTGAACACCGCCGCGACATCCTCGCGGCCCCGGCCCTCCACCAGCGCGGCCACCGCCCGCAGCCGCAACGCTTCCTGCGCCGACGGCGACAACTGCCGTGCGTCCCCCACCAGTTCACTCACGCAGCATTCAACAACCCAGAACGCTTACCGTTTCGGATCAATAACACGACTGATCCACAAGGCGGAGTCGCACACCACGGTCTCGAAGCCTGCGTCCTCGTAGGGCAGGTGCTCGATGTCCCCGGTGGTGAAGAGGGCATGGTCGGCCAGTCCGACAGACACGGCGTCGGCGCGTAGTCGATGCCGTCCGCTCTCGCCGCGTAGGCGTCGGTAGGCAGGACTGCGGTGGTACCGCGACCCGAGGAAACGCTGGTCAAGGCCCCACGGCCTGAGCTCCTGTCGAGACGATCATGTTGCCGGGCCGGGTCCGGTGCTGTCCGTTCCTCCGTTTCCGTCTGTGCCCTCTGGTCGCGGGGGTGTGGCAGTCCGTAGCCGGTCGAGCCGGGCCACGACCGGTCCCGCCGTGACGCCGTGCAGCACGACCGAGGCCAGTACGGTGAACGTCACCACCGCCCACAGTTCCCGCTCCGGCACCGGGAAGTCATGCTGTCCCAGTGCGTAGGCGAGGTAGTACAACGAACCGATGCCGCGGATGCCGTAGCCGGCGATCACCCAGCGCTCCCGATCCTTCGGACGGCCCCCGAGCAGCCCTGCCCATCCGGACAGCGGCCGGATCACCACCAGCAGTACCAGCGCGGTGACGGCTCCCTGCCAGGTCAGGGAGGCGAGGCCGCCCAGTGCGATGAAGGCGCCCAGCAGAAACAGCACCGCCGCGGTGAACAGGCGCTCGATCTGCTCCACGAAGTCGTGCAGGACGTTGTGGAAGCCGTGGGCGCGCTCGGCCGCCCGGATGGCGCACGCGGTCGTGAACACCGCGAGGAACCCGTAGCCTCCCGCCAGCTCGGTCACCCCGTACGACAAGAACGTGGCGCCCAGCGCGACGAAGCCCTCGCGGTGTTCGGACAGCCGCAGGACGGGCGAGCGGGTAAGGAAGAACAGCCAGCCCAGCAGCCGGCCGACCAGCAGCCCGCACAGCACCCCGACCGTGCACTTGAACGCGACGTCCTCCAGCGCCCACGCGCCGACCCAGTCGGCCGACCAGCCGCTGCCCGCTGCGGCGGCCAGCGCCACAGCCGCGTATGTCAACGGGAAGGCGAGCCCGTCGTTGAGGCCCGCCTCGCTGGTGAGAGCGAACCGCACCTCGTCCTCATCGTGCGGGTCCTCCGTGGGCTCCCCCACCCGCACCTCCGAGGCGAGCACCGGATCGGTCGGCGCCAGCACCGCCGCCAGCAGCAGGGAGGCGGCCGGCGGCCAGTCCAGCAGCCACCACGCCACGAGAGCCGTGCCCACGACGGTCAACGGCATCGTGACGCCCAGCAACCGCCAGGTCGTGGCCCAACGACGTCGGCCGACAGGCCGGTTGAGCGCCAGCCCGGCGCCCATCAGCGCGATGATCACGCAGATCTCGGTGACGTGCTCCGCCAGCAGCCGGTCATCCACCGGATCGATCACCGGCAGCTGCAGCGGCAGTAGATACACACCGATGCCGCCCACCAGGAACACCAGCGGCAGCGACAACGGCCGTCCAGCCACCAACCGCGGCAGCACCGCCGCCAGCAGCGCTCCCACCCCCAACCACGCGAATACCCCATCGGCGATCGTCACTACGCTGCGCCCGTCCTTCCGCCACGCCACCGAACGAACCCGCGCGCCGCACGAAACCGCGGCCTGCTTCGCTCCCGATCCCACGCCCGTAGAAGGCCGACGCGACATCGGCCCCGCCCCGCGTACCCAATTCATCAACACGGCACTACGGAACGGACCATGCATACATAACGCCGCATTTCACCAGAGAAACGCCCACGCGGCTGGTGTGTGAAGGAGCGACTGCCGCCCCGGGCGTGGTCGGGTCCCAGAGATCATTGCTGTTTCCGGCCGCGGACCACACAGGAGAGCCATGAGACGGGACAACCCTGCAACGGTCCGGAGGGAGGGGCCGCAGGCCGAACCCGGACAGAGCTACGGTCCCTCTCGCCTGACCGCGTCCGAGCGGTCAGCGAGAATGCCGAGAGCGGCCCACGAGCCGACGCGCGAGCGGCTGCCGGCTTGGCGGAAGCCCTTCACCGGCTTCCGGCCGACGATCGTGGTGATCTCGGCACGGCGCCGGTCGGTGAGACCGAGACCCATGCACGTCACCTACACCTTCGAACCCCACTCGGACGGCACCGCCGCCCCGCATCCACGTCCGCGGCGGCGAGGCCGGGCTTCTAGCGTCTCGCCGCCCCGCTCCTGGCCCGCCAGGTCCGCGCCAACTCGCCAACTTCGCCAAGGACCTGCGCGACCTCGAAGCCAAGCTCGTCGAACAGGGGTGAGCCCAGGCATGCGTTGCCGTGCGGGCTTGGAGGGAGCCGGGTCTGCCACATCGACCGCCGGGTCCGCGCGGCGTCCCGTCATCTCACCCGTCGTGCCCGCCGCGCGCTCTTGCGACCACTCCGGCAGCCGCAAGACACAGGATGCCGAGAAGCAGAACGGGAAGACCGGGCCCAGGCAGCACCCACATCACCGCGCCGCAGAGAGTGAGCGACACACCGGCGGCCGCAAGCGGACGTACGGCTGTGCGCCTGGTGAAGGGACCGAACATGAAGCGACTCCAGCAAAACGGGGGGCCGGTGCACCCAGGAGGACCGTACCCACACACGGCGGGTCGGCCACCCCGGACCGGGCGACGGCCCTGTCGGGTGTCGCCTCCTCTGACGCAACGCAGCGCCCCGGAGGAACTCCGGGGCGCCGCACCGCGGTGGCCGCCTTCCCTTTACACCGCGGCGATGCCCTCCATGCCGGACTCGGCGAAGGCGGGTAGTCCCGTCGCGGTCGTGACCTTGGTGAGGGAGCCGTTCCTGCCGACGCGGAAGCCGTCGACCGTGCCGGAGACGGCGTTCTGCACGTACAGGAACTTCTCGTCCTCGGTCACGGCCAGGTCGATGACGCCCTGGGACAGGGCCGACGGCGGCGTCGCCACGCCGACGTCGTTGGTGAGCGCGAGGCGACCGCGCTTGTCCATGCGGTAGCCGCTGACCGTGGAGTTGCCGGTGTTGCCCCCATAGAAGAAGTCACCGGCACGCTCCAGCCAGCACAGCGTCTCCTGGCCGTTGGCCAGCGGCCTCTGTACGACCTTCAGTGTGCCGTCGGCACGCACCTTGTACGTACTGACCGTCGACTTCTCCGCCTCGGCCACCAGCATCCGGCCGCCCTGGTCGAAGGTGATGGCGAACGGCACCCCACCGGCGGAGTCGTTGACGACCGGCCGCCGCGCAGGGCGCCCGTCAGGCCGCAAGGGGAAGACCTCGACGGTGTTCGCGGACTTGGTGGTGACGACGAGCGCACGACCGTCCGGGGTGAACGCGACCTGGCCGGGCGAGCTACTGAACAGCGGCACCTTCTCGTTGTCCAGCCCGAGGGAGCGCTGCGAACCCCGCAGCGGCTTCAGCCCGTCGGCGGTGATCCGGAAGCCCTGGACATTTCCCTCTCCGCCCGCGTTCATGACGTACGCCAGTTGGCCGGAGACGGCGATCGACGCCGGGAAGTCGCCCCCGGAAGCCACCATCTGCCGGTCCGTCAGCTTCTGGCCCTCGACCCGGAACGAGGTCACCGTGCCGCTGCCCGCATTGACCGCCAGCAGCCGCCCCGACCGGTCGTCGTAGACGAGCGAGCCCTGGGAGGCGAGGGAGTCGGTCGGCGCGTCGATCTGGTCGCCGCCCTTGCCTCCGGTGGCGTATCGGCCCGCGGCGGTCAGCGTGCCGTCGTCGCCGCGCTTGAAGACGTGGATGGTGTTGCCGTCGAGTTCGTTGCCCTGCACGAACACGGCGTGATCGGCGCCGGCTTCCCCCGACCCCGCGTACCGGCGGCCGGTCTCCCCCGCCGAGGCGACGGTCACCGTGGCTACCGCCGCCGCCGCGGCGAGGACCGCGGCTGCACCGACGGTCAGCCGAACCTGTAGCGAGGACCTGCGCCTGGTGTGCCTGCTCATACGTCGCTCCTCAGACCCCTCCGCCACCCCGAACGGTGGTGGGCGGAGCCAGAGTTGCTGACGAGAGGCCTGTGGCTGAAGGGATTCCGACTCCGCGTCAGGTTCTCGTAATAACCCTGACGACTACGTGACGACCACTGCGGCCCATCGGGGCACCGCAGAGGCTCCGGCGCTGACGGTCACGCCCCTGGCGCCCCCCGTTTTGCGCTGTGCAATTATCTAGTGGGGGCCCATCCGGCGGCTCACCGCCCGGTGCCCAGGAGTGACGACGGCAGAATATCGAGGCGCAGGTCGGTGTGTCGGCCACCGGAACGCCGGACAGTAAGCCCCGCATGTGCGGCTGCCGTCGGCCCGGCCCGTCACCGCCCCGTCCGCCTGCCAGGACCTGACCCTGCCGGCGCCGGCTGGGGACGCGAGCCCTGTTACGGAAGACACGTTCCTGGGGTTCGGCCGCACCGCGGCCCTGGCCATGCTTGCGGTGGCGGTCGTCGTCATCGTGGGCGCGGGTGTCCTCACCGTGCGCACGCTCCGCGGAACCCGGACGGCGAAGGAGGAAAGGGCCACCGTGTGACACCGGCGCACACCGAGCGAACCGACTCCAGGCGACCGGATAGGAGAGGCCCGGCCCGGCGAACAGCCGGGCCGGTGCCCAGCCGTGCAGTCGGTACCGCTCCACGGCTGATTCACGCCGGCACGCCGCACAGCCCGCGGACGAGTAACGCGGTCAGGCGTCGGCCAGTTCGGCGGCGCCGAAGGACACGTCGAAACGGTCGCACCAGATGCTGACGCTGGTGTAGCGGGAAGGGTCGACGTCGGGGGGCACGGTGTAGTTCTGACTGCCCTTGTTGCCTTTGAGCTTGCCGAGGTTGACGTACTCGCCGTCGTCGAAGACGCGCCAGCCGGCTGTGCCCTCCTTCACCTGTGCGTCGGTCAGCCACACGCGCAGGTCCGGGCCGTTGCTGGTGTCGAGGTTCTCCAGCCGTACGACGTGGGAGCCGTCGGCCAGCCGTACGAGCTTCACCGTGCCCGAGGTGGCGTGCTCGTGGCTGATCAGCTCACCGCTCGCCAGCGTCTGCGGCCCGGGAACCGGTGAGGGCGACATGGAGGGGGATGCCGAGGGCCCGGCCGTGGGTGAGGCCGACGTGGCCACGGCACCGGGCAGCGCCTCCTCCACGGTCTCGTCCTGCCACAGCTTCCACGGCTGGAACCAGTACAGCCCGAGACCGACGCCGACGACCGCCAGCACCAGGCCCCCGATGACCAACGGCCTGCCCAGCAGCTTCCGCACACGTTCCATGCCCGCCCCGTTTCCAGAGAACTTTCCGTCGCTCCCCATTCAACGGGCCAGGAAGACGCCATGAAACCCGCGAGAGATGACGGAACACTTACGTCGCCGCGGCCGTGCCCCATTGCACGTGCCCATCCCGTAGATGTCCGGTGAACGGTTCTCGACCTCCGCATAACGGTCCGATCTCGCTCGCTGGCAGTTTCGGCGGTAACCGCAGGTTACGTGATCCGCGTCACTAAAGAGTGAGTAAAGGGCGTGGTAGAACTGCGCAACTCCGCAGGTGGCGTCGCTCGTCGCCGCAGCGCGGAGCGGTCGGCATGCACCGGCAGCACGACCAGGGCGTTCACGATCCGCATGCGCGGATCGCAGGCCCAGCGTCGCCGATCGGACGACGACGTTCGTTCAGAGACCGCCCGCCAACCGACGGCACTCCCCGTGCCCCGGTCCCGCACCATCGAGGTAGCCACCGTGTCACTCGACTCCGTCACCCAGTCCGTCGACGAAGCCGTCAGCGACTTCTTCGAACCCATAGCCAAGTGGCTCGGGGAAGTCGTCTTCTACGCCGTTCCCGTCGGCGGAACGGACCTGCCCCTCATCGTCGCCTGGCTCGTCGTCGCCGGCCTGGTCTTCACCGGCTGGTTCGGGTTCGTGCAGGTCCGCAAGTTCAGACTCGCCGTCGACGTGGTGCGCGGGAAGTACGACGAGAAGGGGTCGGCCGGCGAGGTCAACCACTTCCAGGCGCTGACCGCCGCCGTCTCCGGCACGGTCGGCCTCGGCAACATCGCCGGTGTAGCCGTCGCCGTCTCCATCGGCGGTCCCGGCGCGACGTTCTGGATGATCCTGTGCGGCCTGCTCGGCATGGCCACCAAGTTCGTCGAGGTCACCCTCGGCGTGAAGTACCGCGAGGTGCACGCCGACGGCACGGTCTCCGGCGGCCCGATGCACTACCTGCCCAAGGGCCTCGCCGACCGATTCGGCGCCAACGGCAAGAAGCTCGGCAAGGTCCTCGCGGTCCTCGCCTCCTTCATGATCCTCTTCTTCGGACTCTTCGGTGGCAACCTCTTCCAGGTCAACCAGTCCTACGCGCAGCTGGTCTCCGTCACGGGCGGCGAGGACGGCCTGATCGGCTCCTCCGCCGGCGCCTTGTTCTTCGGCATCCTCGTCGCCGCGCTCGTCGGCATCGTGTTGCTCGGCGGCATCCGCTCCATCGCCAACGTCACCAGCAGGCTCGTGCCCGCCATGGCCGGCATCTACATCGCGGCCTGCCTGGTCGTCATCCTGGTGCACGTCACCGACGTCCCGTCCGCGATCGGCACGATCATCGAGGGCGCCTTCAACCCGGAGGGTGTCGCCGGCGGCGTACTCGGCGCGCTGATCATCGGCTTCAAGCGGGCCGCGTTCTCCAACGAGGCGGGGCTGGGCTCCGCGCCGATCGCCCACTCCGCGGTGAAGACCAAGCACCCTGCCAGCGAGGGCCTGGTCGCCCTGCTGGAGCCGTTCATCGACACCGTCGTCATCTGCACGATGACCGCGCTCACCATCGTCATCGCCAACCCGGCCAGTTGGGCCGAGGCCCGCACCGACAACTCCATCGGCGGCGTCACCATCACCTCCGACGCCTTCGAGACGGTCCTGCCCTGGTTCCCCTACATCCTCACCGTCGCGGTGATGCTGTTCGCCATCTCCACCGTGCTGACGTGGGGCTACTACGGCCTCAAGGCATGGACGTACCTCTTCGGCCGCAGCAGGGCCAGCGAGCTGACGTACAAGGTCGTCTACACCCTGTTCGCGATCACCGGTTCGCTGCTGACCCTGCAGACCCTCATCGACATGGCCGACGCGGTGCTCTTCATGCTCGCCGTCATCAACATCATCGGCCTGTACCTCCTCGCCCCCGTCGTCAAGCGCGAGCTCAACTCCTTCCTGGAGTTCGTCCGCGCCCGCGACGCCGGTGAGATCACCGATGGCGACGATGACCAGGAGTCGGTGAAGACCACCGTCTGACCGCCCCTGCGGCCCGGCTCCCGAGCGAAGCGAGATGGGGGCCCCGGCCGAAGGCTGGGGGAGGGTCCGTGCACATCGCGCCTTGGTTGTGTACGGACCCGCTCGTTGTACGGGCCTGTTCGGCGGACCGCCGGCCGGCCAGAACACCTACCCGGACCGTGGCTGAGGACCAGCAGCCGGGCCGCCTCTTCCACCTCACCAACGTCCAGCGCGCCGTCGCTGAGCTTGGAGAGCGCGTTGAACCACTGAGGGGCCAGGTCCGCATCGGCCATCGCTGATGGCTCAGCAGCTCCAGCCGCTCCGAAGCGACGCACACCTGCGGATCATAAGATGAGCCTCACAATCCGGATCCGGTCACTCTTCAGGGCGGCTTCCGCACGCGAGCCGCGAGGAACGCCGCCGACAGAAGGGGGAGAGCATGGGCGCGCCACGCCTGAGCAGCACACCGTTGCCGGGAATCGGTGTCCGCTACGACCTGACGACGCGGGAGAACCGCCGCCTGTCCGTGGTCGCCCACCGGGACGGGCCGCGCACGATCAGCGCGTACCGGGAGGACGACCCGGACGCGTGCGCCCTGTCCGTACAGCTGACCGCCGAGGAGGCGGAAGCCCTCATCGACGCTCTGATGCCGGCCCACCACAACCCGAACCTGCTGTCCACCACCGGCCTGGGGCTCGTGGCCGAGCGCATCGAGCTGACGGCCGCATCGCACTGGAACGGGCGCCTGCTGGGCGAGACCCGGATGCGCACCGAGACCGGCGCCTCGATCGTTGCCGTGCTGCGCCGGGCCGAGGCCATTCCCTCCCCCACACCGGGCTTCCGGCTCGCTGGCGGTGACACGCTCATCGTCATCGGCACCCGCGAAGGCGTGGAGACGGCCGCCGCGATACTCGGGCGGGAGTGACCGTCGTGCACTCCTCCGCGGTCTTCCTGATCGAGTTCGGCTGCATCATCCTGGCCCTCGGGCTGCTCGGCCGGTTCGCCGGACGCTTCCGGTTCTCCCCGATTCCGCTGTACCTGCTGGCCGGACTCGCCTTCGGCAACGGCGGGCTGCTGCCGCTGGGGTCCAGCGAGGAGTTCGTTGCCATCGGCGCCGAGATCGGCGTCATCCTGCTGCTGCTCATGCTGGGCCTGGAGTACACCGCCAGCGACCTGGTCTCCAACCTCAAGACCCACTACCCCGCCGGTCTCGTCGACGCCCTCCTCAACGCCCTGCCCGGCGCCGCCATGGCGTTGCTGCTGGGCTGGGGGCCGGTCGCCGCCGTCGTCCTGGCCGGCGTCACCTGGGTCTCCTCCTCCGGCGTCATCGCCAAGGTCCTCGGCGACCTCGGCCGCCTGGGCAACCGCGAAACCCCGACCGTCCTGAGCATCCTCGTCCTCGAAGACCTCTCCATGGCGGTCTACCTGCCCATCCTCACCGCCCTGCTGGCCGGGGCCGGCCTGGCGGCAGGCAGCGTCACACTCGCCATCGCCCTCGGCGCGGCTGCCCTCGTCCTGGTCCTCGCGGTCCGCTACGGCCGCCACATCTCCCGCTTCGTCTCCAGCGACGACCCCGAGAAGCTCCTCCTCGTGGTCCTGGGCCTGACCCTGGTGATCGCCGGACTCGCCCAGCAGCTGAACGTGTCCGCCGCCGTGGGCTCCTTCCTCGTCGGCATCGCCCTGTCCGGCGAGGTCGCCGACGGCGCGCACAGCCTCCTGGCCCCGCTGCGGGACCTGTTCGCCGCGGTGTTCTTCGTCTTCTTCGGCTTGAACACCGACCCCGCCAGCATCCCGCCCGTCCTGCTGCCCGCCCTCGCCCTGGCCGTCGTCACCGCCTGCACGAAGATCGCCACCGGCTACTGGGCCGCCAAACGTGCCGGCATCGCCGCCAAGGGCCGCTGGCGAGCCGGCGGCGCCCTCGTCGCGCGCGGCGAGTTCTCCATCGTGATCGCCGGACTCGCCGTCGCCGCCGGCATCGAACGGTCCCTCGGCCCGCTGGCCACCGCCTACGTCCTGATCCTCGTCCTCCTCGGCCCACTCACCGCCCGCTACACCGAACCGCTGGCCACACGTCTGCTCAGGCATCGCCGCCCACGACCCGCCCCGAAGCCCGACGACACCACACCGCCGCCGGCGGACGCGTACGAGACCATCAGCGATCAGGACGCCGTCGGCCACGCGTGACGATCGCGCGTGGGACTGCTTGCAGCAGACAAGCCCGAGCCTCAGGCCGCGGACTCCAGGCCGTCATTTCACAGAGATCGATGCGACCACGCAGATGGATCCCACCAGCACTCCGGACAGCAACCATGCGCTGTTGGATGGTTGCGTTCGCCAAACCCGTTTCGGTCCGAGGCGGAGCTTTCAACGGCCGATGCGATGTCCGGTCCAGCATGTGCCTGATCCAGGCAGCGATGGTGTCCGCGCGGGCCGGCAGCGGGTCCGTTCCTTCCGCTGCACAGAA
Organism: Streptomyces sp. NBC_01314; assembly: GCF_041435215.1. Classification (NCBI taxonomy): domain Bacteria; kingdom Bacillati; phylum Actinomycetota; class Actinomycetes; order Kitasatosporales; family Streptomycetaceae; genus Streptomyces; species Streptomyces sp. NBC_01314. The sequence continues at coordinate 2,983,058 of NZ_CP108394.1, forward strand.
CCGCAGGTGGTCCTCGACCGCCCGCCCGTATGCGTCGTTCGTGTTGGGTGCTCGCCCGATGTTGGCTGTGAACTGCAGCCACCGGCGAGCCAGTTGATGCTCTGCGACAGTGGGGAACTTGCCCCACGGGATAGGGGCCATAACTGCACGGTAAGGGCTTGTAGCCGTGACCGCGCGTAGCTGACAGGATCTGACTCATCGAGCGCGAGGAGGCATGAAGATGAACCATCGGGACCGCGCGATAGCCCGATCCGTAGCTCGCTACTGGGCACAGCGGCTGTTCGGAATAGTCGCCATCGGTTCCTTGACACTGTTGGGCCTGGTCGCGCTGACGAACGGACCCGAGACGTTCATCTTCTTCCTCAAGCGAGGCAGCCTGTCGCCACTCATCGAGATCTTCGTTGTAGCGACGTCGGCATGGCTGCTCCTGATGGCTGGGGCGCGCGCCAATCGACACGAAACGGCCTAATTCTGAGCTGCCCGTGGACGCCAAGATGATCTCTACCTTCGAATGCGTACTCGTAGCCGACCCGCATGAAGCATCCGGAGTTCTCGGCTCCGGCGCGGTGTATTGGGCGTCCTGGGCGAGGAGGTAGTCGGCACGCTCGCGCTGGGTGCCGTCCACCGCGAAGCCGCGCAGCCCGGTAGCCTTCGGGCGGCGGTCTGCGAGCCCACTCCCGATAGCCAGGTCCAGCACGTCGCCGTCGAGGCGGGCCAGCAGTCGGCGGAACGAGATCTCGGCGGGCAGGACCCGCCTGGGGCAGAAGCGGATCGAGGTCGGCACCGACCTGTTCCAGCCCAAACCCAGGCGCATCAGCGGTCCATTCGCCGACCGCCGACAGCGAGGTCGCTGCACCCAACGCGCGTGCGGTGAGAGCGAGCACGACGGCCAAACGGTGGCGCACCCCTCAGGGGTCAACACTTCGGCCGCACCCGCCGCCAATTGACACCGAACCCTGCTCCTGCCGACGGCCTCGTCGCCGCCTTCGGCTCCGACACCCTCTTCTCCTGCAAGGCCGACGCCCGTCCCTGCCCTTTGGAACACGGCGTCAAGGTGTATCCCGACCCCCACCGCAGCGACGGGCCACGCCTGTCACCCGACACTCGGGAAACGGTCGAGCACGGCGGCAACCTCGCCCTGCGCACCGGGACACCCGGCGGCGGATCAGCCCGGGACGGCCCGTTCGAGGCGACAGGGGCTCGAACGGGTAGAGGGACGGCCATTCCGCGTTCTCGCAGGTCGGAGCGGATCGCGTTCTGGCCGCAACGCGCCCAGCCCGAGCACACTGCAAATTTTACCCAGCGCAATGATTCATTCGCCCGTCCCGTCCGTATCTCCTGGCGACCCAGCCGCACGGCGAGTCCGGCACACCACGTCGGACTCGCCGTGCGGCCACCCGCAGCCAGGAGATGCCATGAGTCGTACGTGGAGCATCGGAACGATCTTCGTGAGTGGTGGTCTCCTGCTGACCGTCGCCGCGCTCGCCTACCCCGCCATGGTGGGGGTCGAGAAAGCGGCCACGGGCTCGGACCGGATCATCGCCAACACCCGGTACGGCCCGCTGACGGAGGCCGACCGGGACTTCGTCGTCAAGGTGCGTGCCGCCGGGCTGTGGGAGTACCCGCTCGGCGAGATGGCCATGGAGCGTGGTACGACGCCGGAGATGAAGGAGGCCGGCAAGCATCTGGTCGTCGGGCACGCCGGCCTCGACGAGCTGTGCCGCAAGATCGCTCCCGAGCTGAACATCACCCTCAACAACCAGGCGAGCCCGCAACAGCAGCAGTTCGTGGCGACCGTCGACGCGGCCACCGGCAAGGAGTTCGACTCCACCGCGGTGCAGATCATGCGCGTCACGCACGGTCAGATCTTCCCGACCATCGCCAAGATCCGGGCCAGCACGAGGAACACCATGGTGCGCCAGCTCGCCGACCTGGCCAACGACACCGTGCTCGACCACATCACCGTGCTGGAGAAGACCGGTCTCGTGAACCACGACCAGGTCAACTACCAGCAGACCAACCCGCCGAAGATCCCCAGCGAGCAGGCCACCCCGCCCGTGCCCCAGCAGGGAGCCCCGATGGTCGTCCTGACGCCTCGCCCGGACCTCAACGTGCAGACCGCCGCCCCGACGGCCAGTCCGACAGCCGGCGCGTCGCCGTCGCCGGCGGAGTGACACGGCCACCGGTTCACCGCGCCGGCCTCGTCCTCAATCGGCTGGAGGACGAGGCCGGATCCCCGTTGCCGTAGGGGCGGGGCCCAGCCGGAAGGAGCGCACGACCGCGACCGCGCACCCGACGACCAGCGCGCAGGCCAGGGCAGCGACGCCCGCCAGTCGGCCACGCTCCGTCTCCAGATCCACGCCGCGGGGCACAACCTTGCCCTCCGGGTCGTAGGCGACCATGAGCCCGTCCCCCGGCCGGGTCGATCCCCCGCAGCCCCGCCAGATCCTCGTACTGAGAGGAACGCCCTCGGAGCTGGTCACCGAGCACAGGTAGCGGCCGTCCCGGGTGCCCGCACCCGGCCCGCCCTCGACCGAGGTCACCACCACCGGCCGCACCCGGCCGCGTTGCTCCAGCACCAGTCCCGCGGCGGCCTGCGGAGTCAGCAGTGCCAGGCACACCCCGAGCACCGTGACGATCCCGACGAGCGCCCGTCCGGCCCCGGTGACGAGCAGATACACGCCCAGCGCGGCGGCGGCGACCAGCCCTGCCTCCCCACTGGCGAGGGCCGGCCGCCCGGTCCACACCCCCCACGTCCCCACACCGACGATCGCGCCGGACGCCAGGAGCCCCGCGAACAGTCCTTCGGCGAGGAGCCACCACGGCGGCAGGCCGACGAACTCGGCGGGCCCCCACACGGCAGTCCTCAGATGGGACATCAGTCCCGCTTCCGCCACGGAGGGTTGCCGACACAGTCTGTGCATCCGCCACTCCACCCCCGGGTCGTCCACTGTCCGCGAATCGCGACGCCCCATCGTGGCGCCCAGGGGCAACGGCCCGCACCGTCTTCACCAGCACATACGGGAACGGCCTACGCTGCCGGGCTCCGGCAACCAAACCCCGCACCGCCATCCCCCAGCCACCCTTCACGACTCTCTTGCATTATGCAAAATCTGTCATCGGGCGGGGCGGGGGCGGCCCACACACGTCGAACGGCGGCAGGAGCCGGGGATGATGACGCGCCCTCAGGCGTCGCGCCCCACCGCCGTGTCCACCCAGCCCAGCGGATACGGCTCCGCGTCGTCCGCCGCCGGAGCCGGTGGCTCCCCGCCCGCCTCGTTGAACGCGGTGAGCGCCCCGACGAGCGCCGACCGCTGGTCCGGAGCGATCCGCTCGACGATCGCCGCGATCTCGGCACGACGCCGGGCGGTGACGTCCGCGACGGTGCGCCGCCCCTCCTCCGTGAGCTGGAGCATGGTCTCGCGGCGGTTGTCCGGGTTGACCTGACGGTCGGCGAGCCCGGCCGCGATCAGCCGGTCGACCATGCGCATGGCCGTCGACGGCGCCACCTGGAGCAGGTCCGCGAGGACGACCAGTTTCGTGGCACCACGGGTGGACAACACCACCAGCATGCGGAACTGCGGCAGCGTCACCCGCTCCTCGACCTCGGCCAGGGAGCGCGCCGAGACCGCCACCAACAACCGCGACGCGGTCAGCACCGCACGAGTCACCGCATCGACATCATCCACGTCCCCCACAGGGGCCTTACGCTCCGCCATGCCTCCCTTTCTACGCGCCGAGGCACCCGTGCGCTCAATCGGCCGGAACAGATTTTCCCTTTCCATGACCGTGGTGGCGCAGCGGGAGGTCTGCCCGGTCGGCGAGCGGGCAGAACGAGCCGTGCTCGTCGCGGGCCTCGGCGACACCGCCGGTGCACAGCAGCAGCTGCTCACCGGGCTGGAACGCCACCGGGTACGGTTTCGGGCCATCGCCTCCATGGGCACCCAACCCGAGCGGTAAGGCGTAGGAGGGCGGCTCTGGGAAGTCGACGGTGCCGTCCCGGCGTACGCGCGTCGGGGCCGGATGGCCGTAGTTGAGGAACACGATCTCGCGGTCGGAGCCGAACTCGGCGAGGACCGCCGTGACGAACTTCTCCCTCTCCGACTCCCGGCCCACACTGCGCTCCCGCCGCTCGCCGAGCCCCACCGGGGCGGGTTCGTCGTGGGCGGCCTCACAGAAGGCGCCGAGCACCACGGCGGCCGTCTCGACCGCGGCCAGTCCCTTGCCCTGCACATCGCCGACGATCGCCCGGAGGCCGTGCGGCGAGGCGACCACCTCGTACAGATCGCCACCGATCCGCGCCTCGGCGACGGCGGAGGTGTCCGACACCGCCACCTGCAGCGGACCCGTCGTCAGGGGCACGGTCCGCAGCACCCACTGGGCGATCTCGGCGAGAGAACCACGCCCGTCCAGCTCCGGCTCCGTGCGGCCGTCACCCTGCCCAGCGGTGGCTCGCATGGACCCTCCGGCCGAGACGCGGTACGGCCCGCACTCCGGGCCGACCGTACGCATCGATCACGCCTCGCCCGACTCCGGACGGGCAGCAGATCGTGAGCCTTCATCACACCGGCCCGTCGGCTCCTCGCACTCGCCGAAGCATCCGCATCCACCCCCGCAACGCCGATAGGCCAGAGACCAGGCCCTACGTGCGAGGCGGATCCAGGAGGAAGGCGACCAGACCGCCCGCCAGCAGCGCCCACGCAAGGATCGCGGCCCCGGCCTGCTGCCAGCCCATCACGGCGATGACCAATGTCGTGGCCAACCCTGCGGTCATGGCGCGGCCACTGGCGACGAACGCCCACTGTTTCCGTGCGCTGCCCGGTCTGCGGATCTCGCCGATCGCGGTCCTGATCACCAGTGCGGCGATGACGACGACCACCGGCATCAGTGACGTCGCGGCCGGGTTCACGGCGTGCCTTCGAGGAAGTGCCGCATGCGTCGGGCGGCAGTGACCATGCCGAGCCGCGTCACGTTCATGCCCTCGCGTTCGACGACGGCGACCAGGGGGCTGTGGGTGCGGGCCATGAGGGCGGCTACCTCCAAGGGGCGGGCGTCGGGGCCGACGACGGAAGGTGGGTACAGGCGACGTGGCGCCCGTTCCGCCGCGGTGAGTCCGACCAGCCGTTCGGCGAGTTCGGCATCATGCTGTTCGCCTGAGACTCGGGCGAGTGTCGGGTCCTCGGCGACGTGGACGGGGATGAGCGCCCGGTGAGCTGGGAGCCGGGCACCAAGGCGTACGGCTGTCCGTCGGTGTCGAGGACCGGCAGGGCCGGCAGCGGCTGCTCGGGCGGCGGGCGGGCCTCGCTCGTCGCGTCGTCGTCCGTGGTCACGAAGGGGCAGGGCTCGGCGAGATCCCGTGCGCTCATGGCCGTCCTTCAGGCTGTGCCCTCGCCGCCGTCGCGGCAGGGGGCTGTGTGCTGGTAGATGTCGGGGATGCCGTCTGCGTCCTCGTCCCGTGTCTCGTCCTCCCACAGGCGGCGGTAGATCCCGTTGCGGCGTTTGACCAGCCCCGCCGCGAGCGTCGCGGCGATCAGTGAGCCGAGCAGCACCGCGGCCTTGATGTGCTCGGCGTCGGCCGGGTCGGGGAAGGAGAGTTCGCCGATCAGCAGGGCGACGGTGAAGCCGATGCCTGCCAGCACCGCCAACGCGAACACGTCCGCCCACGCCAGGTCTGGGTTGAGTCGGGCCCGGGTGAACCGGGCCGCCAGGTAGGTGGCCGCGAAAATCCCCACCGTCTTGCCCACGACCAGACCGAGCACCACCCCCAGCGGCTCCGGACGCGTGAACACCTCACCCACCGCGCCGGCCGACACGCTCACCCCGGCGGCGAACAGCGCGAACAGCGGCACCGCCACCCCGGCCGAGACCGGCCTCAGCAGATGCTCGGTCCGCTCCCCGGGCGAGGCGTCCTCGCCCTCGTCGCGGACGGTCCGCAGGATCAGGCCCATCGCCACACCGGCGACCGTGGCGTGCACGCCGCCGTTGTACATCAGCGCCCAGGTCACCACGCCGAGGGGTACGTACCACCACCAGCCGCGTACCCGGAACCGCTGCAGCACGTAGAACACGACCAGCCCGGCCACGGCCCCGGCGAGCGCGGCCGAGTTCAGGTCACTGCTGAAGAAGACCGCGATCACCAGGATCGCGCCCAGATCGTCGACCACCGCGAGGGTCAGCAGGAAGGCCCGCAAGGCCGAGGGCAGGTGGGTGGAGAGCACCGCGAGGACGGCGAGTGCGAAGGCGATGTCCGTGGCCATCGGCACCGCCCAGCCCTGACCGCTCCCCCCGCCGAGCCCGGTGGTGGCCAGGTAGACGGCGGCGGGCACCGCCATGCCGCACAGGGCGGCGATCACGGGCAGGGCGGCGGTGGCCGGGGTCCGCAGTTCGCCGACGACCAGTTCACGCTTCAGCTCGATCCCGGCGACCAGGAAGAAGACGGTCAGCAGCCCGTCACTGGTCCAGTGCCCCACCGACAGATCCAGGCCGAGCGCGGATATCCCGAAGTGGAAGTCGCGGATGTCCTCGTAGGTGCCGCTCCACGGGGTGTTCGCCCAGACCAGCGCCACCACGGCCGCCGCCAGGAGCACCAGCCCGCCGACCGTCTCCGTGCGCAGGGCCCGGGCCACCCGCATCTGCTCCGGCCAAGGCAGCAGGCCGAGGAAGACGGAACGCTCGCGGCGGGGGACGGTCATCCGGGGGCCTCCGTGGCATCGGGATTCGGGCACACGTGCCCCTTCGACGCCGACCAGACTTCCCGGCACACCCCGCGCCTCTTTGACGCGTTCTTTACACACTATCCGCCCATAGCGGCGGGCATGCGGCGGGGGCGCTCCCGATGAGGGGTCGCCCGCTGCGATCATCATCACGTTTGAGGGGTCGTCGATAACTGTGGCTTCCGGGACCCCGCAGGTCGCGCGGAACGCCGTCGTCCTGGGGGCGCCCGGGGAAGCCGGCCTCGGCCGCGTACATCCCCGTACTCGATCGCACATCCGAACCGGCGCAGGCCGACAGCCTCGCGGTTCGCAGGTCAGAAGGGCTCAGAAGGGCTTCGTCGGCCAGTCCAGCAGCCGGGCCCCGATCACCGCCGTCTGCAGGGTGTAGCGGTGCACCGGGTCGGACGGGTCGGCGCCGGTGAGCTTGTGGATGCGTTCCAGGCGGTAGGTGAAGGCGCGCACGCTCAGCGACAGCCGCCGGGCCGCCTCCGCGGAGACGCAGCCGGAGTCGAAGTAGGCGGTGAGGGTGTCGAGGAGCGGCTGGGCGCCGCCGCGGGCCTCGCGCAGCGGGCCGAGGGCGCTCGCCACCAGGTCGGCCATGGCCTGCCGGTCGCGGGTGAGGACGGGGTAGACGAGGAGGTCGGCGGCGCGCAGCACCGGCTCGTCGATCTCCAGGCGTTCGGCCAGGTCGAGGGCGTTCAGCGCCTCCTCGTAGGACTGGACGACACCCGCCGCGCCGGGCTGCGGACGGCCGATCGCCACCTGGCCTCCCCCCATGGCAGCGAACGCCTGCTTGGCGAAGTACGCGAGAACGTCGCCCTGGTCTCCGGGGGCGATGCACACGAGCCGCCCGGCCTTGGTGGTGAGCAGGATGCTGCGGTCGCCGAACCGGCCGATCAGCGCCCGCTCCACCTCCCGCAGGACCGGATCGCCCTCGTCGTACGCGGCCTCGCCGCGCGCCACGGCGACGGCGTGCTCGTACGACAGGCGCAGTCCGTAGCGTTCCGCGCGCTGGGCGAGTCTGCCCAGGTCGCTGCGGCCGTACAGCAGGTCGTCGACGAACTCCCGGCGGGCGGCCTCCTCCTGGCGGACGGCGAGCCGCTGGGCCCGCTCGTAGCCCTCGGCGAACGCGTCCAGGGCCTGGGCCGCCGCCGCGAGCATGTCGTCCACGGACCGGTCCTCACCGGTGGGCCAGGTCGACCGCGTCGCGGCCATATGGGCACTGACCAGGGCACGCAGCCCGACACCGGCTTCCGCGGCCTGCTCACCCAGGGCACGGCGCGAATCGAGTTCCTCCCGGGTCAGCCGGCGGCCGGTCGCCGGAGCATCCTCGATGATGCCGGCGTACCCCTCCAGGTACTTCGCGTACTCCGCCGCCACGTCCCGCCCTGCCATCCATGCCCCCGAATGCCGATGCGCCGTTGACGCCTTTCTAACGCATGAGCCCCTGGGCGGGACGGGCAGGGACGGTGTCCCTGCCCGTCTCCGGCAGTTCCCGGAGGCGGTGCCGGGCATGTGCCGATACGCTGCCCTCAGGTGTGCCGGGAAGCCTGGTCGGCGGATGTTTCCCTCTGCCCCCGGGAGCCGCTCGTGCACCTCTTCCCCTTCCGTCACCGCCCACGCCCCGGACCGCAGCGCCCCCACGGACATGAGGTGGTCCAGCTGCACGGCGACCTGGACGTGCGCAGCGCCGCGGCGACGGGCAGACGTCTCGTACGGCTGATCCACACCGGGCCGGGCGTCCTGGAAGTGGACCTGGCGGACGTGCCGCACCTCAGCCCCACCGGGTGCGCGGCGCTCTTCACCGCGCTCCGCGCCGCCCGCGCACACGGCACACGGCTGGTCCTCACCCATCCCAACGAGCAGGTGCGGGTGATGCTGCGGCAGATCGGTCTCACCCGGGCTCTCGCCGGGGGAAAAGACAGCACGGAGTGACGTGCCCCGAAGAACGCGCGTTGCCGGACACCGGCAGCACACGGGCTCCGGAGTTGCGTGCCAAGGACCTGTCAAAGCCGCGTAAAGGACGGGTAGGGTTCCCCGCGGTGTGCCGGGAAGTCTGGTCGGCGGTCTGGAGAGAGCTCTCTTCGGACTCCTTGCCGATCGGGGGTCTTGGTCATGGTGCTTGTCGTGGTCTTCGGGGTGGCGCTGCTGATCGCGGTGCTGTTGTCGGGTCTCGCCGCCCGGACCGTTCTGTCGACGTCGCTTCTCTTCCTGGTCGGTGGCGCGCTGGTCAGTGACGGTTTCCTGGGCCTGATCCACATCACGCCGGACAGCGAGATGGTCTCCGTGACGGCCGACCTGGCACTGTTCGCGGTTCTGTTCACCGACGGCATGCACGTCTCCTTCCCCAAACTGCGACAGAACTGGCGCAACCCGGCCCGCGCGCTCGGCCTCGGCATGCCGCTGGCCTTCGTCGGCATGGCGCTCCTCACGCACTACCTGGTGGGCCTGGACTGGACGACGTCCTTCCTCGTCTGCGCCGTGCTCGCGCCCACCGACCCGGTGTTCGCCTCCGCGATCGTCGGGCGCAAGGAAGTCCCGTCGAAGCTGCGGCAGTTGCTGAACGTGGAGAGCGGGATCAACGACGGGCTCGCCCTGCCGGTCGTCCTCATCCTGATCGCCGCGGCCGGGCCGACCTCCGGGCACGCCGAGGCTTCCCTGGGGAAGATCGCACTGGAGCTGGTCCTCGGTCTGGTCTTCGGTGTGGTCCTGCCGTTCGTGGTGATCGAGCTCGTACGGTTCAGGCTGCTGGGCGCCGAGCCCAAGCTGCAGCCGCTGCTGCCACTGGCGATCGGCGTGATCCTCTACGCGGTCTGCCACCTCACGCACGCCAACCCCTACCTCGCCGCGTTCTCCGCCGGCGCCGTGCTCACCGCGCGCTCGATCGAAGCGAAGGAGGCGTTCGAGCCACTCGGAGAGGCACTCGCGGAGCTGGCCAAGTTCGCGGCCCTGCTGGTGTTCGGCGCGCTGCTGACGCCGCAGTTGTTCGGCGATCTGCCCTTCGGCGGCTACATCGCGGTCGTCCTCGCCATCGTGCTGATCCGCCCCGCCTCGCTGCTGCTGTCGCTGCTCGGCACCCGGTTCACCCGTCAGGAGAAGCTGGTCGCGGCCTGGTTCGGACCGAAGGGCTTCGCGTCCGTGGTGTACGGGCTGCTGGTGCTGCAGGCCGGGATCCCGCAGGGCGAGGAGGCGTTCACGCTCATCGCCGTGTGCATCGCCTTCTCCATCGTCGCGCACAGCTCCACCGACGTACCGATCGCCCGTCTCTTCCACGTCGAGGCCCTCGCGGGCGTGCCCGGCGGCGATGCCTCGCCCCCTACCGCCGAGGAGGCCGACCGTGTCGGCACGTGAACTCGCCGAGCCCTACCCGTACGTGACCACCGACGAGGACGCCGCCCAGGCGCTCCGGCTGCTGGCCCTGCACAGGCTGCCCGCGCTCCTGGTCGTCGACGCCGACGCCAAGCCGTACGCCGTCGTGCCCTGCGCCCAACTCGTCGGACGGCTCCTGCCGGGGTACACGCGGGAGAGCCCACCGATCACCGCCGTGAGCGGCGGCGGCAAGGCGGGTGGCGAGGTGCGAAGACAGGTCGAAGGGCTCACAGTCGAGGAGCTACTGCCGCCATGCTCGCTTGAGCCCCCGACCGTCGGACCGGACGCGAGTGCCACGCAGATCGCGGCCCTCATGGCACGGACGGGCTGTCCGTTGGTCGTCGTCGTCGAACACGACGGCGACCAGGCATGGTTGGCGGGCGCCGTGACGGCCGCCCGCCTGCTGCGACAACTCGTCGAATGATCGTGAGCGGCCGGACGACCGGACCGATACGGCCGTCGTGACCGCGTGGCCGGCCCGGGCGTCAACGCCAGCGCTCGCGCGGCGGTCTCGGCCACGAACGCATGACCGCACCGCATCACCCATGCCCCTGCCCATGCCCCTGCCCCTGCCCTTGCCCCTGCCCCTGCCCCTGCCCTTGCCCTTGCCCTTGCCCTTGCCCTTGCCCTTGCCGGAGAGGACGGCCCCATGACGGTGTTCCCTCAGCCCACACGCGGTGTTCCCCAGTCCGGCCACATGATCGTGGCCGGTGACGACGCGCTCGCCGAGCGGCTGGCGGGCGAACTGACAAAGGTGTACCGGGAGCGGGTCACCCTCGTCGTACCGACCGCGCGACACGCCGTCCCCGACGGGCGGGGGCGTGCCTCGGCCTTCCTCGGCCGGGTGCAGGCCGTCGTGAACCGTACGGACGGGGATGTCGGTGCTCCGCAGGTCCTCGAAGCCGCCGAGCTGGACGCGAGCGTGCTGGCCGAGGCCGGTGTACGCGGGGCCGCCGCGCTGGCCCTGGTACATGACGACGACGAGACCAACATCCGTACCGCGCTGGCCGCCCGGCGCCTCAACCCCCGGCTGCGCCTGGTCATCCGTCTCTACAACCGCAAGCTCGGCCAGCACCTGGAGGAGCTCCTCGACCAGGCCGCCGCCCTCGCCGTCCCCGGCCTGGACCCGGCCGCCCTGGACACCTCCACCACCGTCCTGTCCGACGCCGACACGGCCGCCCCCGCCCTCGCGGCCACCGCCGTCGCGGGCACCAGCAAGGTCGTCCAGGCCGACGGGCTGCTCCTGCGGGCGGTGGAGCGCACCCCGCCAGGGCAGGGCGAGGTCGCCGATCCCGGACTGTGCACGCTCGCCCTGCTGTCGTCGACCACCAACGACCCGGCGGGCACGGAGGGTTCGGACGCCAGCGGCCGGGAAGGGCCGACGCTGCTGCCCGACGACGAGACCGTGGCCGCCGCCACCGGACGCGGCACCGTCGTACTGGAGACCGTCACGCACACCGGCGTCGCTCCCCCGCCCCGCCGCCTCGCAGGACGAGGGCTGCCGCTCGGCTCGCTGTTCTCACGCAGGTTGCGCTGGTCGCTGGCCGGACTCATGGCGTGCGTGGTCGGCCTGGCCGTCGCGACCTGGGTGACCACCGGCGGCCACCCGCTGCACGCCGCCTACCTCACCCTGCTCGACCTCTTCGCCATCAACGACCCCGCACTCGACGAGCCCACGACCCGCCAGGTGCTCCAACTCCTGGCCGGACTGGCCGGATTACTGTTCCTGCCCGTGCTGCTGGCCGCCGCCCTGGAGGCGTACGGCACCTTCCGCACCGCCTCCGCCCTGCGCCGCCCGCCCCGCGGCCTGTCCGACCACGTCGTCCTGCTCGGCCTCGGCAAGATCGGCACTCGGGTCCTGGCCCGGCTGACGGAACTCGGCATCCCCGTGGTGTGTGTGGAGGAGGATCCCGAGGCACGCGGCATCCCGCTCGCCCGCCGCCTGCGCGTGCCCACCGTCATCGGCGACGTCACCCAGGAAGGCGTCCTGGAAGCCGCCAAGATCCACCGCGCCCACGCCCTGCTCGCCCTCACCAGCATCGACACCACCAACCTCGAAGCGGCCCTGTACGCCCGCTCCGTCAAACCGGACCTACGCGTCGCGCTGCGCCTGTACGACGACGACTTCGCCACCGCCGTCCACCGCACCCTGCGCGCCGCCCACCCCCACGCGCTCACCCGCAGCCGCAGCGTCTCGACCCTCGCCGCGCCCGCCTTCGCCGGGGCCATGATGGGCCGCCAGATCCTGGGCGCGATCCCCGTCGAACGCCGGGTCCTCCTCTTCGCCGCCCTGGACGTCGCCGGTCATCCGCAGCTCGAAGGCCGCACCATCACCGAGTCCTTCCGTGCCGGCGCCTGGCGGGTCATCGCCCTGGACACCGCCGCCCCCGGCGACCGGATGCCCGACCTCGCCTCCACTCCGGCCCACGACGAGATCGACCACCCCGCCGGACTCGTCTGGGACCTCCACCCCGGCTACGTCCTCCGACCGCAGGACCGCGTCGTACTCGCCACAACCCGGCAAGGTCTCGCCGAACTCCTCGGCCGACAGCCCCGGCTCCGGGCACGGTCCTCCGACGTCTAGAGCGAGCCTCAACGGAAGTCGGCAGCAGCAGCCCCGCACGAGCATCCAGGACATACGGGAGCCGACCCACGAGACACACATGATGCGCCAGAAGCCCGGACGGCTGTCTGCCGTCCGGGCTTCTCCGATGCCGCAGGTGCGGTCACTCGGGCTTACTTGGTCAATCGGACTGACTCGGGCTCACTCGGTGATTTCGACCTTGCCGTTGGCTGTCACGGTGGCCGCGCTCGTCTTCGCCGTCCGTCCTTGGGTGAGTCCCTGGAGGAGTTGGGCGAGGTCGACTCCGGTGGTGGAGCTGAGGAGTTCCATGCCCTGGGCGACGTTGTCGGCGACGGCGCGCGGGAGCTGTCCGGCACCGTCGGTGGAGATGATGGTCAGCTTGTCCACGGCCGCCAGCGGCTCGGCGGCCTTGGCGACGACCTGCGGCAGCACCTCGACCAGCATCTGGAGCACGGCCGCGTCGCCGTACCGCTCGAAGGCGTCGGCCTTCTTGTGCATGGCCCCGGCCTCGGCCGCGCCCTTGGCGGCGATGGCTGCCGCTTCCGCGTCACCTTCGAGGCGTACGGCATCGGCGAGCGCCGCACGGTGTGCCTTCTCGCCCTCACCGGTGAGCCGGGCCCGCTCGGCCTCCGCCTCCGCCTCCTTGACCAGGGCGATACGGCGGCCTTCGGCCTCCTGCTCGGCCTGGTAGCGGGCGGCGTCGGCGGGCTTGCGGACCTTGGTGTCCAGCTCACGGTCGGTCAGCTCGGCCTGGCGGGCGGCGACCTTCTCCTGCTCGCTGAGGACTTCCTGCTCGCGGGCGGCTTCGGCGAGAGGGCCTGCCGCGTTGGCGCGGGCAGCCGCCTCGTCCGTCTCGGCCTTGATCTCGGCCTGCTTCAGGGCGAAGGTCCGCTGCGCGATGGCGATCTCCTCCTCCGCCTTGAGGCGGGCCTGCTCGGAGGCGCGCCGGGCGACGGCCTCAGCGATGTCCGCCTCCTGCTTGGCGCGAGCCGCCTCGGGCCGCCCGAGGTCCTCCAGGTAGGAGCCCTCGGTGGTGATGTCCTGGATCTGGAAGGCGTCCAGCACGAGTCCCTGCCCCGACAGGCTGGCCTCGGCCTCCTCGGCCACCTGACCGGCGAACGCGGCACGGTCGCGGATGATGTCCTCCACCGACATCCGGCCGACGATGGAGCGCAGCGCGCCGGACAGCACCTCCTGGGTGAACCCGACGATGCCGTCCTGCTGCATCAGGAACCGCTGGGCGGCGGCGCGTATGGAGTCCTCGGTGCCGCCGACCTTGACGATCGCGACGCCCTCCAGATTGGCCTTGACCCCGCGCAGGGTGACCGCGCCCCGCACGGCGATCGGAATGTGCCGGCTGGACAGGTCCAGGGTGAACTTCTGCTGCACGAAGGGCACGACGAAGACACCGCCGCCGACCACGACCTTCTGACCGCTGTTGTCGGTGAACACCCGCCCGGTCTCCGGGTCGGTGGACTTCTTGCCGCGCCGCCCGGTGACGATGAACGCCTCACTGGGCCCCGCGACCTTGTAGCGGGTGACCACCACCAGGGCCAGCAGGACCAGGAGTACGACGACTCCCGCCACCGCGACGAGTACAGGGCTCATGGTGAATATCCTCTCAGCCGTCCCCCGAGGGCGGCGAAATGAAATCGGATCAGGAACGCAGATTGAGATCAGGAGCAGATGCAGATACAGACAGGCAGGCAGGCAGGCAGACAAAGGGCCCGGTCTGCCGGAAGACGCGGCGTGGCGGTCAGCGCTCGACGAGCCGGACCTGGACGGACGTCTCCGACAGCGACGCCTCGACCCACACTTCGGCGCCTCGCGGGACATGCACATGGCTCCTGGCGGCGAGCTTCAGCGGCTGCCCGGCGAGATACACCAGCACCTCGCCGTACCCCTCGGCCGGAATGGCCGTGACCACGGAGCCGGAACTGCCGATGAGGTCGCCGCCGCGTGGAGCGGCCGCGGTCCGATCACTCATCAGTGCGCGGCTGAACCGATACGTCCCCCAGCCCGCGCCGACGCCCGCCACCACCCCCACACCGGTGGCCCCCGCGGCCCCCAGCCCGGTGGTGCCGAGCACGATCGCGCCGCTGAAGCCCAACATCGACACGAACCCGGCAATGACCGGCAGCGACAGCAAGCCGTCGAAGACACCGTCCAGCACTCCGTCGAGCACCCCTTCGAGGAGCCCGTCGAAGATCAACGAGAAGGCGAGCAGCACCAGCCCCGCGATACCGAGACCCAGAAACCAGCTCATACGGGCCCCTCCTTCGTACGACGACCCCCTGCGCACGAATGTTCCCATACAGCCCCGGCGCGCCACACTGCCGGACTCCGGCAATCTTTACGCGGTCTTCATGCTCGTCTTCTGCAGCCGCCGACGGGCCGGCGTCCCTCGGGCCATCGCCCGGCGCCCGCCGACCCGCACTCGCCCTCCAGGTCGACCCTGCCTGCCATGCCGGTCCCCGGCAGCATCCCAGCAGCCACAGTGCGCCCCTTGGACCTGTTGTCGGCGGACGAGGGCCATGTACGGTTCCCCTCGGTGTGCCGGGAAGCCTGGTCGGCGGTCCGCTTCGATCTGCCCCGGAGGCATCCAGTGACCATCCCCGGCCTCGCCGCGTACCTGCGGACGCGGCGCACCGCACACAGAGACAACAGACGCCGGCGGCACCTGATCCGTGAACAGCGGCTCGACGCGCTGGCCCGAGAGACGGCACCACCGCCGACGCCGCCGAGCTGGCGCGCCGGCCGGGGTGGACGCGTTCTCGCCGTCCTCTGGGGTGCACAGTTTCTGTGGTTCGTCGTGCGTCCGGCCGCAGAGGAGGAGGCCCGCGCCACTCCGGGTGACTGGATCTTCCTGTTCTGGGCGTCGCTGGTCGCCACATGGGTGGGTTGCCGCCTGGGAATGTGGCGAGTCACCGCAGGCCGCAGTGGTGTGTGGATACGGCGGTTCCGAACCGTCGTGTTTCTTCCCTGGCAGGAGATCAGCCGTGTGGACATGCGGCGGGATGGCTTGCTGGAGTTCTTCGACGGTCACAGACAACCCATGGCCGGGCTGTACGGCCCAGCGTGGCTGAACCGGATCCTCCGCCGTCCCGATGCCGGACAGCGGACGGCCGACCTCCTGACGGTCATGGCCCGGCACCCTCGCCTGCGCCCGGGCACGGATCCCGACCGGCGGCTCAGGAGCCGGCCGTTCGCCGTGTGGTCGCCCCTGACCATGTGCGTCATCGCCATGGCGGGCCTGATCTCCTGACGGCGACGCCAGCCTGGCCCCGGGCAGGCGGCTCTCGGCAGCGTTAGCTCTTCCGGAGTTGTCAGCCCCGGGCCCGGTTGTCCTTGAGCGCGGACAACAGAAACAGAACGCCCGCGGAGACGAAGGATCCGATACCGAAAGCCGCGCTGACCATGACCACGTCGTACGAGGCGTTCGCCAGGCGGGGCACACCGTTGGCCAACATGCCCCCGTACAGGCACAGAAGTCCGTAGGCACGGGGGCGCAGGCCGCCGGTGTGCCGGCGCATCCACGGCGGAACCCATCCAGACAAGATCGCGATCGCCGGCACCAATATCAGAACGCTGGAAATGGCCAGAGCGATCCAGTGGTAGAGCGGATTACCGTGCACGAGTCCTCACCTTCTCTCTGACCGTCGCGCGTGGTCCGCCCCCGGCAGCGCGGTCGACGATAGAGCCACTCCACGACGGCCGCCATGCCGGATTCCGGCAGTCCTGGATACGCTTCGCTGCTTGGTGCCGCCATGCGGCAGGGCTGATCGGCAGACCGCCAGGCCCAGTGACACGACGCGAGCAGCGGAGGACAGCAGGCCGACGCCCCACCCCACGCATTCGGGCCCGGCTACGCCTGCTTCAACAGCTCGGCCGAGAGCCATACTTGACCACGCGGGGAGAAGCCCGTGGTGGCCAGATGCGGGAGAGGCAGCGATCCGGTGAGCAGCGACAGCGTGGGCGTGGGAAAGGTCGGGGTGCGGATCAAGTGGGACCCCAGCCACTGGAACGAGCCACCCCACCATCTCGACATCATCGCCGCGACCTACTCGTCGGACGCGCCCCATGGGCGGCCCGAGTACGTCGTCCACTTCGACAGCCGCTCACCGGACGGCACCATCAACATGGCCCGGCACAGCCAGACCGGTCAGGGCTTCGGCTACGTCGAGGAGATGACCCTGGAACTCGATCGCCTCGCCCCCTCCTTCGCGCGGGTGGTCGTCGGAGTCGCGATCCACCAGAACAGCGGCCACAAGACCTTCGGCGACATGTCGAACGCCGGAGTACTGGTCGTCGAGGGTTACCGCGAACTGCTGAAGGACGACTTCTCGCAGGTCGCCGGATCCACTGCCGCAACGGTCGCGGAGTTCACAAGAACCGCTTCGGGGGCGTGGGAGTTTCAGGAGATGATCCGGGGGTTCGACACCGAACCGGGGGTCTTCACCGCTGAGATGGGCGGCGCTCCACAGCCGTGACAGCCTCGTCACCGCTCACAGCCATCGCCGCGCAACGGGGGCACAGCTCACCACTCGGCTGGACCAACCAGTGTGTGGCTCACGCTCCGGCTGACCGCCGCGGACAGACTCGCCGATGCCGGCCTCGACCTGGACGCGGCCCGCACCGCCGTTTCCGACGGTTTCCCCGGCTATGCCCTGCCGGTCCCGGAGAAGCCCCACACGGTGTAGGCCGGTCACCTGCTGCGCGAAGCTACGGCTTGACGTCGTAGAGGACGTTGAAGGGATCGTCCGCAGTGGACCGGGCCACCTCCCTGAAGCCCGCTTCGGCACACAGATCGCGTACGACAGCCTCGGGCATACCGCACGTTCCAAGGGCGGCTCCGCCGCTCGCGAGGGACGTGGTCATGCAGGAGGAGACGCTGAAGCCATAGAACATCGATGCGACCGGGCCCACGTTGTCCTCGGGGCGGTTCTCGGAGTTGATCTCGAGCATCAGGTAGTCGCCGTCGTCCTTGACCGCGGCCCGGACGGCGGCAAGAAGCCGCGTCGGTTCCGCCGAGTCGTGGATGACGTCGAAGGTGGTGACAAGGTCGTAGCGCCCGGGAAGCCCCTGGGCCGCGTCGACCGTCTCGAACGTCACGCGGTCTGCGACACCGGCCCGCTCCGCGTTCGCCCTGGCACGTTCCACCTGCCCCGGGAAGTTGTCGAGCCCCGTGAAGCGGGAGCGGGGAAACCTCTTGGCGAGCACGATCAGGGCACGGCCCGCACCACACCCCACGTCCGCGACGTCGATGCCCCGCTCCAGCTTGTCGACGACGTGAGGGAAGGTGCTCAGCCAGTCGTCGACCATCACGCTCTCGAACCAACTGCCGGTGAAACGGCTCATGCCGTCCCACAGGGTCTCCGGGTAGTCGCTCTGCCTCACGCCTCCCCCGTTCCGAAACGCCTCGATCAGTCGTTCGTACGGTGCCAGGGCAGCGGGCATCATCTGGTAGACGCCGCCGAGGAACATGGGCCCTTGCTCGTCAGCCAGCGCGGGAACGTGTTCGGCCGGAAGCGCGAAGCTCCCGGGCTCCGGTTCCTCCAGATAACCCGCAGCCGTCAGACCGCGCAGCCACTCGCGTACGTAACGCTCGTTCAGGTCCAGACGGTCCGCGAGTTCCTGGCTTCCGACAGGGCCGCCCGCCGCGAGGGCGTCGAACAGGCCCAGCCGGTCGCCCAGGTGACACAGACCGACGGCCATCATCCCGCTGATGTCCCCGAGCGCCTTCTCCATGAAGGCTTCGACCTTCGCTTCGTCCAGTCCCTGCTGCGCCGCCGCCATGGTGTCCCTCCTGACCCAGCACGATCGCGGCATGCGACCGGCCCGGCAAGCCAAACACCGCGCTGCTCCCCCTCGTCGCCGCCACGGCGGACGGGGGCACTCGGGGCCGGTTCGCCCCACCCGGTCCGAGTAGCGAACGCGCACCCTGCGGCTCACCGGACGACGCCACGTACACCCTCCGCGTGGGCGCGTGGCGTACTACGGCTGGGACGAGATCCGCCTCCAGCGACCCGATACGGTCGGGATCGGTCGTCGACGCGACCGGCGCCGTCCAGCGCTTCGGCACGGAGTTCCTGGAGGCCGTCGGACCCGCGACCGTCGCAGTCCTCCCGTCGTACTGCCGGCCTTGCCAACAGCCATCACCGGCCGGCGGCGGGCCCGCCGGGCGCGCTACGGAAACCGGCGGCCGGCGTCGGCCGCTCCTCCTGACGCGCGATCGGCGAGAGTCCTTGCCACAAGGGCTGCCGCCTGCTCCGGCTCGGCCGTCGATGCGACCCCGTGCTGCGGACACCCGACGAGCCGAGTCGGCGAGATGGCCGAGACGTCAGACGGCGATGGTCGTGCCGTCGAACCGGCTGAGAGTGAACACCGCCTCCTCCAGGGTGACTTCCTTCGCCTCGCGCAGCACGCCGATGGCGATCTCCTCACCCAGCCGTACCGCCTCCGTGAAGTCGGTACGCCAGTGCACACCGGCCATGTTGCGGCCGGTGGCGATGTTCGCGGCGACCTTGTTGAGCTCGCCGCCGACGGTGAGCCGCCCGGCGTCGGGGCCCGTGTACGGCTCCAGGGCGGTGCCGTCGGTGGTGGGCACGACCGGGTGGGGCAGGATGTGCGATTCGTCGAACCACGCCTTGAGGATGGTCACGCACGCACCGGCCACCGTGGCGTGTCCGGAGCCGTAGGAGGGATGGGTCGGGCTGCCCTCCGGGAACGCCTGTGGCAGCAGGTAGCTGCCGTACTTCTCGAAGATCCGCTTGACCGCGACGGAGTCCAGCACCTCGCTGTCGATGGGGTACTCGCGCTGCCCGCGCAGCTGCTGGTGGACCCGGCCGCCGAACTCCTCCGGCCGCAGCCGCCGGTGCACGTACCACTTCTGGAACCACACCGCCTTCAGGGCACGCGTGGCCACCTCGGTGACGAGCGAGAGGATGTGCGGCCCGCCGTACGTCCCGAAGCCGATCTGGTTGCGCGAGAAGTTGTACGGGTTGCCCGGGTCCGCCGGTGCGTTCAGTCCCAGCAGGATGAGGGTGGCGTTGAGATACGCCTCGTACAGCGCGTCGAAGTGGACGTAGTGCGCCAGGTCGCGCGGGGTCTGGATGTACCGCCTGGCCGTGAAGTCCCGCTCGTCCGGCTCGGGTTCGGAGCCGTTCTGCATCTCCAGCCAGTCGCCCCAGGTGGTCAGGTGGTCGACCGGGCGGACCAGGGTGTCCTGCCGCTGCGGGATCAGCAGCGTGCCGTACGGGATGTCCTTGAGCAGGAACTGCGAGACGTACGGCCCGGCCAGGTCTCCACGGGTGTTCCCACGGAAGATGGTCTGCGCGGTGACCTGGCCGTTCTGCTTGGGTGCCCGGAAGTCCGACAGCCCGCTGAGTTCGGTGGCCGCCTCGGCGACCAGCTCGCTGTCGCCGAACCGCGTGAACAGCACGTCGCGCACCAGTGCCATCCAGTACAGCTCCACCGCCTCGGCGGAGTTCTCCGCGCTGTCGATACGCGGCGCCGGCCTGATGGTCAGCGCCTGACCGTCAGGGCCCTCAAGGTCGAAGGACAGACCGGCCTGCGGGTTGACCAGCTTGCGCGTGTCACCGAGCGGGATCCGCTCGAAGTCCTCGTAGCTCCCGGTGGCCAGCGCCCGGCGCAGCAGATGGTAGGCGGCCGGGTCGACCTCACCGAACTTGTTGTGCGGCAGCGCCTTCGAGTAGTTGGCCACGAACGGGTGGTCGGTCTCCTCCCCGTTGGCGGCCTGGACCGGGATGTCGCGCTCGAACTCGACCTCGGCAGCCCGGATCCGCGCGTCGCGCGCGGCAAATCGACGATCACTCATGCGATTCCCCCGTGATTCCCCGTTGTTCCCCGTGAAAGGTGCGAAGCACCCCACAACCCATGAGACGTCAGGAGCCGCAGGACCGTTGCAAGAAACAGGCAATCACGGAGATCTGCACATGTGCTTCCCAAGCTTCCGAATGCCATCGAAACATTCTTCCGTTCCCGGGAGGCCATCCGAAGCGCCCATCACGTGCTCGAGGCGCCATGCGATCAAGATGGGGGAAGTTGAGCCGACGGTCTGCCGTTATCTGGCGCCCAGGAGTGACACTGGCCGCGATCCACCAGAACAGCGGTCCCAAGACCTTCGGTGACATATCGAACGCCGGAATGCTGGTTTTCGAGGGGCACAAGGAGCTACTGAAGGACGACTTCGCGCAGGTCACAGGATCCAGCGCCGCCACCGTCGCAGAGTTCCCCCGGGAAGCCTCGTCGGCTGGGAGTTTCACGAGATGATCCGAGAATTCGACAGCGCCCCCGTGGTCTTCGCTGCGGAAATAAGCAACGCCCTATGGCACTGACCGTCAGCAACGCTGAAACGTACGGCCGATCACGGTGGCTCCTTCATGCGTTCCTGAAAACGGAGCGGCAGGCATTCCGAAGGCGTTGCTGTCTCGCCCCCGGCGGTGCTCGTCCGACTCGGGCGGCTGCCTGTAGGCGCCATGTGGATATCTCGGCATGAGTGCAGCCAACAAACGGCGCAGGGTTGATGAGCGGCGATTGCCAGATGGGCATCGGCTCGGAGGCTTCCGGTGTGCGAGTCGCGCCGCCTGAGAGTCCGCCCGCCGTCAGCGAAGCGGGTGAGACGGGAGGGCATCGGGGGTGGCGCCCTCGGCCTTGGCCGCGTCGGCGAGGGCCGCGGCAGCGGCTTCTTCGGCCTGAGCCTTGTCGTTGGCGGCCTGGGCAACCATGTCGTCCGGGGGCTTCTCGCGGGTGGCGGGCGACTGGGGCAGGACCTCGGTGAAGGCGCGGGACATGCTTTGGAGTGCGGAGGTGATCTCGCTGGGGATGACCCAGAAGTTGTTGCCGGAGCCCTGCGCGAGCTGGGGCAGCGTCTGGAGGTACTGGTAGGCGAGCAGCTTGGGGTCGGGGTCGTTGCGATGTACGGCCTGGAACACCTCGTCGATGGCCCGGGACTGGCCCTCGGCCTGGAGGATCGCAGCGGTACGGTTACCCTCCGCGCGCAGGACAGCGGCCTGTTTGTCGCCTTCGGCGGTGAGGATCTGCGACTGGCGCTGCCCCTCGGCCCCGAGAATCGCGGCCCGCTTGTCCCGCTCGGCCCGCATCTGCTTCTGCATCGCGTCCTTGATGGACTGCGGAGGGTCGATGGCCTTGATCTCCACCCGGTTGACCCTCAGCCCCCACTTGCCGGTGGCCTCGTCCAGCACACCGCGGAGCTGGCTGTTGATGGTGTCCCGCGAGGTGAGCGTCTTTTCCAGGTCCATGGAGCCCACGACGTTGCGCAGGGTGGTGACGGTGAGCTGTTCGACTGCCTGAAGGAAGTTCGCGATCTCGTAGAACGCCGCTCGTGGGTCGGTGACCTGGAAGTACAGGACGGTGTCGATCTCGACGACGAGATTGTCCTCGGTGATGACCGGCTGCGGTTTGAAGGAGACGACCTGTTCCCGCAGGTCGATCACCGGATGGACGCGGTCGATGTAGGGGATGACGAGGCTGAGGCCGGGAGTCAGGGTCCGGTGGTAGCGGCCGAGCCGCTCGACATTACGAGCGCGCGCCTGGGGCACGATCCGGACCGCCCGCACCACGGTGAAAACCGCGATCAGCGCGACGACCAGGCCGGCAATGAGGAACGCCGAGGTTTCCATGGTTTCAGTCCCGTGGGTAGACGATCGCGGTGGCGCCGCTGATCTCCATGACGTCGACGGTCTTTCCGGCAGGAATCACCAGCGTCTCGTCATAGGCGCGGGCCGTCCATTCCTCGCCGTCGATACGGACCCTGCCGCCCAGGCCCGTCACCTCCGACACGACATACGCACCCTTGCCGACCAGCGCGTCCACGCCGAACCGCTCCACTTGGGGCTGGAGGACGTGGCGCAGCGCAATGGGGCGCACGAAAAGCACGGTGACTGTGGCGACGACGGTGAACACCAAGAATTGCCACGGCAATGGCAGCCCGACCGCGGCGGACCCTGCCGTGACCAACGCGGCCGCACTCAGCATTCCGAGCGCAGCGGTAAGGGTGAAGATCTCCGCCACAGCCAACACAGCTGCGATGATCAACCAGATCAGCCATTGATCCATTGCGTGCCTCTTCTGACCGGTGCGGGCGCGAAGGGACTGACTCCCACTATTGGACCCCGATACGGAACAGTCGCGATACCCCCGGGAGAGGAAACCCTGCCGAACGATCGAATATGTACTGGTGCAATGCGCGCCCCGAAAAAGCCCACTCCAGACCTTTATGGCGATTTTACCCATAGGGGAAGATCCGCTAACTCCACAGCGCGGGCCATGCGGCGTGCGAGCAGGGCGCGCATCTCGTCGAGGGCTACCGATGCACAGCCGGCAAGGGAAGAGGAAAATCAGGGTATGAGGCGTCGACTCGCCGATGTGAGCCGTCCCGCCCGGCTGGCCTCGTCCGGCGAGGGCTTGGGGCAGGACGAACTGGCGCTGGCCGCCCGCAATCACGGCCTGCCGCTGGAGGCCATGCGCCACGACGTCACCCCGCCCGGCCTGCACTACGTGCTGACGCACTACGACATCCCCCATGTACCGGACGGAGCCGCCTGGCGGCTGACGGTGAGCGGTCGCGTACGGCGCGCGCTCAGCCTCTCCCCCGCCCAGCTGCGCGCCTACCCCGCGGTCACTACGCGCGTGACGATGGAGTGTGCGGGCAACGGCAGGGCTCTGCTGTCGCCACGGCCGGTGAGCCAGCCGTGGTTGGTCGAGGCGGTCGGCACGGCTGAATGGACGGGAGTGTCCCTGGGGCTGCTCCTCGACGAGGCCGGGGTCGAGTCCGGCGCGGTCGACGTCGTGTTCACCGGGGCGGACCACGGCGTGGAGCGCGGTGTCGAGCAGGACTACCAGCGCGGCCTTCCCCTCGCCGTCGCCACGGGCGCCGAGCCCGAGGTCCTGGTGGCCTACGCGATGAACGGAGCACCTCTGCCGCCCCAGCACGGCAGCCCACTGCGCCTCGTGGTGCCCGGCTGGTACGGGATGGCCCAGGTGAAGTGGCTGCGGGACATCACGGTCGTCGACACACCGTTCACCGGCTTCCAGCAATCCGTGGCCTACCGGATCAGACGGGTACCCGAGGAGGCGGGCGAGCCGGTCACCCGCATCGCTCCCAGGGCGCTGCTGATCCCGCCGGGCTTTCCCGACTTCATGTCCCGGACGCGGGTGGTGGCGCCGGGTCCGGTCCTGCTGGAGGGGCGGGCCTGGTCGGGACGCGCCCCGGTGACATCGGTGGAGGTGAGCACGGACGGCGGCCTGACGTGGCACAGAGCCCGACTCGAACCGGATCAGGGACACCGGTGGGCCTGGCGCCGATGGTCCTCCATGTGGTCCGCCGTCCCCGGCGACCATGTCCTGAGCGCCCGTGCCCAAGACGAGGCGGAACACCCAGCCACTGGAACAGCCCTGGAACCTGGGCGGATTCGCCAGCAACCTCGTCCAGCGGGTGCCGGTTTTCTGCCCCGATCCCTCTGATACGGCATGAGCCCACGGCCCGGCTACGCCGCCCCCCAGCGCTTCATGGGCCCCGGTCACGGTCCCCGTCAGATTCCCGGCCTCGGCGCCCGCACGGGAGCGCAGGATCACCCTGTAGGCGAGCAGGGCCAGAAGATCGGCCACAGCCCCGCATCGGTTTCGGGTTTGCGCTGCCCCTTGGCCTCGGCGGCGACGAATGCCGTGCGCGGCGCCTTCCGCAGCTGCCGGAGGTGTCGGCCGAGGGCGGCCCGGACCTCGGCGGTCAATGCCTTTCGCACGCGCCCCATCCCGGCTCGCCTCCTGCCCTCCCGCTCAACGGTGCTCCGGGTTGTCCGCCCCCGGGCGGCAGCCGACATCCCATTCCGTGCGCTGGTTGCCGTGGGCCGGAACGCCTCCGGCCCGTTTGAGCATGGCGGCCAGATGCATCAGGTTCCAGGTCATGAAGGTGGTGTTGCGGTTGGTGAAGTCGTTCTCCGGGCCGCCCGAACCGGGGTCCAGGTAGGAGGGGCCGGGACCCGCGGCGCCGATCCAGCCGGCGTCCGCCTGCGGTGGGATGGTGTAGCCGAGGTGCTGGAGGCTGTAGAGGATGTTCATGGCGCAGTGCTTGACGCCGTCCTCGTTGCCCGTGATCAGACACCCTCCGACCCGCCCGTAGTACGCGTACTGTCCCTGAGGGTTGAGCAGGCTGGAGCAGCTGTACAGGCGCTCGATGACCTGTTTGGTGACGGAGCTGTTGTCGCCCAGCCAGATGGGCCCGGCCAGGACCAGGATGTCCGCCGCCATCACCCGCTCGTACAGCGCCGGCCAGGCGTCCGTGGCGAAGCCGTGCTCCGTCATGTCCGGGTACACGCCGGGGGCGATGTCGTGGTCGACGGCACGGATCTCGTCCGTGGTCATCCCCTGCGTGTCCATGATCGCCCGGCTTTTGTCGATGAGTCCCTGGGTGTGGCTGAGCCGGGGGAACGGTTTGAGCGTGCAGTTGATGAAGAGTGCGCGCAGGTCGTCGAAGCGGTATCCGTCCTCGGTGGACGGGGCCGGTGGTGCTGCCATGGCGGACTCCGGGGAGGTGAGCGGACAGGGGCGAGGGGTGGTGCCGGCGGCAGCGTCTCGCGGAAATCGCGCGCTGTCCCGTTACGACGCACCGGCACATGGTGGGTTCCAGGGGTGCTCGACCGCTCGTCGTGCGTCGGCTTCCCGCCTCTCGGATCCTGGAGGCACCGGCCGGGCCCCGGATCCCGGCCGGCCGAGGACAAGGCGGCAGCGCCATGACAATCGATGTGTCCGCGGAGCGCGTGATCCCGCTCCCGCCCGAACGCGTGGCCGAGTACGCCATGAACTGGCGCCATGACGCCTGGGGGCACCTCCCATGCCCGTTCAGGGCTATGGGGGAGGACCCAGGCATTCCGCGTCGCGGAGCTGACCCGGGAGAGCGACCCCGGCCGGCTCCAGCCAGGTGGGCAGGGCCGAGTGCCGCAAGTCGTATGGCCGTTTCGCGAGCGGGGTATTGGTGAGCGCGGGAGGCATGGCGAGGTCGCGGGTCTCGTGAAGAACAGTTCCGCCCGTCGTCGGCCGCCGAACGTGGCGACGTGCTCGTGCCTGAGGGCCGCCGGATGCGGCGGGAGCGGCGACGCCCGCGTCTCTCCCGGCGGGCGGTTCTGCCGCCCTCGTCGTGATACTGGCCGGTGTCGGTCCACCGTTTGCCCGCCTGCGGCAGAGGGCAGTCCAGGAGCAACCGTCCCGAATCGGTGCTGGGGAGTCCGCAGTCCGGCAGGGCCACCGCAACCGCTTCTTCCGAGCCCAGGCCCGCGGAGAGCCCAATCTGAGTGGCACCAGCACAGGGCGGCGCACCCTTATGCGGCGATCGGCAGCCGCTCGCTCCGGCGCCGCGCCCTCCGGCGTGTCCGGTCGGAGCGCAGGCAAGCACCGAGGAGAACGGTGAGAGCGGCGGCGCCGTAGGCCCAGGTCTGAAGAGGGAAGCCGGGCAGTAGGCGTCCTGCGAGATAAAGGACGGTGCCAGCGAGGGTGACGGTCAGCCATCCCCAGCGGCCGTCCAAGGCGACGAGAGCGACGACGAGGAGCGAGTACCAGGGGTAGCTGGGCGAGACCAGCAGCAGGACCGTGCCGGTCAGCAGCAGGGCGCCGCGCCAGGGGCGGGCGGGGTCGCCGCGCAGCCAGACGTACAGGGCGGTCAGGGCGAGGAGCACAGCCACGGTCACTCCGGCGGCGGCGTCAGGCAACAGCAGCCGCAGCCGCAGCCGGGCGAAGCGTCGTACGTGGCCTGGTTCGTAACCCTCCTCGTGGAGGTAACCGGGCAGGTAGCCGAGGACGCCGGCGCCGGAGGCGGCGACGTAGGGCAGGTAGGCGAGCGCGACCGCTGCGAGGACGGCCGAGAGCAGGAACGCGATGCGCTTCGGACTGCGCTGGCCGGACAGGGCGCCGGGCAGCATCAGGACGGGCAGGAGTTTCACGGCGACGGCTGCGCCCAGCAGCGCGCCGCGGCGGGCGCCGGCGGTGGCGAGGGCGAGGACGGTGAGCAGGACGCCGAGCGTGTCGATATGGGCGTTGTTGACGGCTTCGAAGGGGACGGCCGGGCACCAGGCCCACAGGGCGGCGCGGGCCGGTGATCGCTGGGGGTCTCCGCGCCTGCGCAGCACGGCGAGAAGGGCCACGGTGGTGCCGAACGCCAGGACTGCGCCACCGACTTGGAACGGCTTGTGGCGGCTGTCCGGTGGGGAGACGGTGTGCACGGCGAGGTACCAGCCCTCGGCGACGGGCGGGTAGATGGTCGGGACGGTGGGGCGGTTGATGCGGACGCACAGGCCGCTGTCCGTCCGGGTCACCCCCCCAGTCCTTACAGGCGCCTTCGGTGGGGAAGAGCCTGTCGTCGCAGGTGGGCGAGTTCGGGGGCGGCGGGTGGGTGGGCGTAGGGGGAGATGCCGGCGGCTTGGACGCGGCCGTCCCAGGCGTAGCGGAACATGTCGGTGCTGGTGCGGGGCGAGGTGGCGAGCGCGGCCAGCGCGATGGCGGCCGACCCTGCCGGTACGAGACCGGTCGCGGTGCGGGCCGGGACCTTGCGGACCGTCCAGGCCGCCGCGGCGAACAGGGTCCAGGCGACGGCGTAACCGGCCAGTAGACGGCCGGATTCGCCCTGGTTGTCCCCCGCGCGGAGCGTGTCGACGACTGTAGCCGTGAGTACGGCGAGCAAGGTCGCGGTGACGCCGACGCGGATGCGTGTACGACGGCTGCCGCGGCTCGTCGGCCGTGGGGGCCGCTCTTGCGGGGACTCGCTCGGCATGGGTTGCGGCGGGTGGGGGGTGGCGGTGTCGGTCATGGGTGTGCGGGCTTTCCGGCGGGCGTGCGGTGTGCGTCGACGTGCGTCGGTTTCGGACGGTGGAGTTCGAGGAAGGGGCGGCCATGAGCCGTCCACCGGCCGGTCAGGACCCAGCCGGTGGCGTCGGCGGCGTACAGCAGCGCGGTGGTGCCTATACGGGCCCAGGGGAACGGCCGGCCGTGCCGTCCCTGGCCGTCCTCGACGCGGACGGTGAGGCGTTCGTCCACGTCGTGCGGGGCGGCCTCGGCCAGCAGGCACCCGCCGGGAGCGACCAGTTCTCGCAGCCGGGTGAGCAGGGCGAGCGGGTCGCCGCCGATGCCGACGTTGCCGTCGATCAGCAGGGCGGTGCCCCAGCCGCCTTCCCCCGGCAGGCGGTCGAAGACGGACCGTCGTACGGCGGCACCCCCGTGGCGCCGGGTCCGGGTGACGGCGGCCGGGCTGACGTCCGCACCCAGTGCCGGTACACCGCGGGCGGCCAGGGCGGCCACCAGACGTCCCGGCCCGCAGCCGACGTCCAGGACGGGACCTGTGCAGCGGCTCAGCACGCTGGTGTCGGCGGCGTCGGGGGGTGCGCACCAGCGCTCGACGTCCAACGGGAGCACCTCCTCGCTGAGGCCGTCCGGGTGATCGGGGGGTGACAGGCGGCGCAGGAACAGCGGGCCGCGGCCGGCGCGAAGGGCGTGGGCATAGGGGTCGTCGGTCCACGGCTCGCCCGGCTCTCGGGGTGCGAACAGATCCGTGGGTTGTGTCGGCGTGGGGGTCCGCGACGTGCGCGCCGTCAGGGTCTGGGGCTGCGGTCCCGTCGTGGCCGGCTCTGTCCACTCGGTCACGGCGGTGTCCAGGCCGGTCGCCGTCCCGCTCATCGGGCGACCTCCGCGAGCGAGGCCAGGGCGTCGGCGAAGCGGGAGCCGGGCGGACAGCAGGCGGCGACCTGTGCGGCGTCGGCGGCGGTGTCCACGTCGCGCAGCACCGGCAGATCGGCCACCGCCAGTCCCGCCTCCACCAGGCGCGACCGCTGGATCGCACCGGTGCGGTCCGTGGACATCGGCACGCCCCGGACGACGGACCCCGCCCGCGCCGGATCGGCGAATCCCAGCGCCCAGAAGCCGCCGTCGGCGGCCGGACCGAACCAGGCATCGTGGCCGTCCCGGCCGACACCGGACAACAGCTCGGGAGTGAGCTGCGGGGTGTCCATGCCGACCAGAAGGGCCGGTCCGTCCTCGCACTGGGCGAAGGCGGCTGCGATCCGCTCGTCCAGACCGCCGTCCGCCTGCTGTACGACGTCGAAGCCGGGCGGCAGCCAGGGGCCGGGAGCCCCGGCGAGGACGAGGAGGCGGCGACGGGCAGGGACGCTGAGCAGGGTGTGGAGGGTGTCGGCGAGGGCGACCTCGGCCAACATGGCGGCCTCCCGGGGCGTGTAGGGCGGCGTCAGCCGGGTCTTGACCCGGCCCGGCACCGGCTCCTTCGCGATGACCAGCAGGGTGGCCGCACCCCGGCCCGGGTGCCGGCCCGGGTGCCGGGCGCTCATCGTCCGCCTCCTGGGACGGTGGTGGCCGTGACCGCCGATGCGGTGACGGACCGCTCGCCGAGGACGGCGCGCATGTCGCGTACCGCCTTCCAGGTGCCGCGCCAGGTGCCCGTCACCTTCGAGCGGCCGGTGCGCGGGTGGTACGGCACGTCCGTCTCCGTCACCCGCCAGCCGGCCTCGGCGGCACGGACCACCATCTGCAGCGGGTATCCGGAGCGCCGGTCGGTCAGATCCAGGGCCTGCAGCGCTTCGCGGCGGGCGGCGCGCATCGGGCCGAGGTCGTGCAGGCGCAGTCCGGTACGGCGGCGGATCAGGCGGGCCAGTTCCAGGTTGGCCAGGCGGGCGTGGGCCGGCCAGGCGCCCAGGGTCGTGGGCCGCCGTCGGCCCAGAACAAGGTCGGCGGAGCCGTCGAGGACGGGGCCGGCGACCTCGGGCAGCAGGGCGGGGTCGAGGGAGGCGTCGCAGTCGTTGAAGCAGACGACATCGGCGGTGGCGGCGGTCAGGCCCGCGTGACAGGCGGCACCGAAGCCGCGGCGCGGCTCGTGGACGACGTACGCCCCGAGGTCGCGGGCGAGGTCGGCGGAGCCGTCGGTCGAGCCGTTGTCGACGACGATCGCGCGCCAGCCGGCGGGGATCCGGTCCAGGACCCACGGCAGGGCCTCGGCCTCGTCCAGGCAGGGCAGCACCACGTCGACCCGGGCGGTGGAGGGGGATGTCTCGATCACCCCACTCACCCTACGAACCCGAAAGGGACATAAGGGATTTGGCGATCTTACGGATCGCTGACGTCCACCGCCGCTCCCGCCGCCGGCCGGACACCGGTGCGAGACTCACCGACGTGAAACGCGTACTCGTCGTGGACGACGATCCCACCGTCTCCGAGGTCGTCGCCGGCTATCTGAACCGGGCGGGCTTCGCCGTCGACGTGGCCGCCGACGGCCCCACCGCCGTGGCCAAAGCCACCGCGCAGCCGCCGGACCTGGTGGTGCTGGACCTGATGCTGCCCGGCATGGACGGGCTGGAGGTCTGCCGCCGCATCCGCGAGGACGGCCCGCTGCCGGTGATCATGCTGACCGCGCGGGGCGACGAGGAGGACCGTGTGCTCGGCCTGGAGGTCGGGGCGGACGACTATGTCACCAAGCCCTTCAGCCCCCGCGAACTGGTCCTGCGGGTGGAGTCGGTGCTGCGCCGCGCCGGGGCGGTGGCGGCCGCGCGGGCCGCACCCGCCGGGGCATGGCTGCGGGCGGGGCCGTTCGCCCTGGAACCCACCGCCCGCCGCGCCGTGCGCCACAACAATGAACTCGCCCTGACCATAAGGGAGTTCGATCTGCTGGAATTCTTCCTGCGCAATCCCGGGCGGGCCACGAGCCGGGAGGAACTGATGCGCCAGGTGTGGGGCTGGGAGTTCGGCGACCTGTCGACCGTGACCGTCCACGTGCGGCGGCTGCGCGGGAAGATCGAGGACGATCCGGCGCGCCCCCGACTGATCACCACCGTGTGGGGAGTGGGCTACCGCTTCGACGTCCCCGGTACGAACGGAGGCGGCGATGCTGCCTGACACCCTCCTGATCGCGTTGTACGCGGCGATCGGCGCAGCCGCCGCCGGACTGCTCGGTGCCGCCGCCCTGCGGCTGCTGCGCCACCGTTCGGTCACGCTGTCGCTGGCCGTGGTCGCCGCCGTCACGGTCGCGGCGATGCTCGCCGGAACGATGCTGGTGGCCTGGGCGATGTTCCTGTCCGACCACGACCTCTGGGTCGTGACGATGGTGTGCTCCATGGCGGCCGTCGTCTCACTCGCCGTCGCCCTCCTCCTCGGCCGCAGCGTCGTCAAGGGCAGCCGGGCCCTGACCAGGGCCACACGCGCCCTCGGCGACGACGGCAGCTTCACTCCGCCCGCCACGGCACCCACGGCCGAACTCGCCGCACTCAGCCGCGAGTTGGCCGCCACGAGTGCGAAGCTCGCAGCGTCCCGGGAGCGGGAGCAGGCCCTGGACGCCTCCCGCCGCGAACTGGTCGCCTGGATCTCCCATGACCTGCGTACACCACTCGCCGGACTGCAGGCGATGACCGAGGCGCTGGAGGACGGCATGGTCGCCGACCCGCACGTCTACCACGCCCGCATCCGCACGGAGGTCGAGCGGATGAGCGGCATGGTCGGCGACCTGTTCGAGCTCTCCCGCATCCAGGCCGGCGTCCTTGCCCTGAACACCGCCCGCATGTCGGTCTACGACCTGGTCGGCGACGCCATCGCGGGCGTCGACGCCCTCGCCAGGGAGCACGGCGTCTGGCTGGTGGGCGACGGGGTCGAGCCCGTGCCGATCGAGGTCGACGGCCGCGAGATGTCCCGCGTCCTGGCCAACCTGTTGGTCAACGCCATCCGCCGGACTCCCGCCGACGGCACGGTCGCCGTGTCCGCCCGCCGCGAGGCCGACAGCGTCGTCGTCTCCGTGACGGACGGCTGCGGCGGCATCCTGCCCGAGGACCTGCCTCGTGTCTTCGACACCGGCTGGCGCGGTACCCACGCTCGTACCCCGCCCGCCGGGGCCGGACTCGGCCTGGCGATCGTGCGCGGCATCGTCGAGGCCCACAGCGGACGCGCAGCGGTGAGCAACGTACCGGGCGGCTGCCGCTTCGAGGTCCACCTTCCCGCGGCTGTCTGAGCGGCCCGCAAGGCGAAGGACCGGCCCCGGCTCGTCCGCCGGGGCCGGTCCTTCGCCTGCGGGGGCGTCCCAGGGCTGAACATCAGCCCGCGCGCAGCGGCGCCGTCGCGAACTCCGCCATCCCCTCCACGAAGGAAACCTGCGCCGTCCACCCCAGTTCGTCGCGCAGCCGCTGCGAGGAGGCGGTGATGTGCCGGACGTCGCCGAGCCGGTACTCCCCCGTGACGACCAGCTTCTGCCCGGCGTGAGCCATGGCCAGGGCGGCGGCCATCTCCCCCACGGTGTGCGGGTCACCGCTGCCCACGTTGTACGCCCGCAACGTGCCCTCCGGCAGGTCGTCCACCCCGGCCAGTGCGGTGGCGTTGGCCGCGGCGACGTCCCGGACGTGGATGAAGTCCCTCAGCTGGCCGCCGTCCTCGAAGACACGCGGGGCCTCGCCGCGCTCCAGCGCGGACCGGAACAGGGAGGCGACGCCCGCGTAAGGGGTGTCGCGCGGCATACCGGGCCCGTACACGTTGTGGTAGCGCAGCGCCGCGACCCGGCCGCCCGTCGCCCGCGCCCACGCCCACGCGGCCGAGAGATGCTCCTGGGTGAGCTTGGTGGCCGCGTACACGTTGCGCGGTCGGCCGGCGCCTCCTCGGTCACCAGTCCCGGGGCGAGCGGGTCACCGCACTTCGGGCACGGTGGTTCGAAGCGGCCCTCCTCCAGGTCCGCCACCCGGCGCGGCCCCGACACCACGACACCGTGCCGGGAGCACTCGTACCTTCCCTCTCCGTACACCACCATCGAACTCGCCAGCACCAGCCGGCCCACCCCGGCCTGCACCATCCCGGCCAGGAGCACCGCCGTGCCCAGGTCGTTGCAGCCCACGTAGTCGGGAGCGTCGGCGAAGTCCTTGCCGGTCACGGACGTCGGCGTGCCGCCAGTCCACCCCGTCCGGAATCGGCGGAGGCGTACGGTGTGCGGCGGACAGCAACGAGTCGAGCACGCGCACCTCGTGTCCGGCACCGGCAAGGGCGGTGACGATGTGCGAGCCGATGAAGCCCGCACCTCCAGTGACCAGGATCAACATGCCCCGACGCTACGACCGCGCACTCACCCACGGGCCCTGCGGCGGGGATCTGTCAGGAGTTCGTAAGGCTTCCCGCCGTGGCCCGCGTCCGCGGGACGTCACCGGTCCGGGACGCCACCAGCAAACCGAATCCCACCGCGAAGCTGAGCGTGGTCAACGTCCCCCGCTCCCAGAAGATGTGGCTGTCGACGAACGACGAGCACGCCCCGAGGACTGCCACGTCACCGGACAGCACCCGCACACCGTGGCGCCGCAGCGGCACCAGGCACGAGCATCCGGCCCACGCGAGCACGGTCAGTGCGCCTTCCACGTCATGCCCCGGCCTGCCCCCCAACGGGAGCAGCAGACCGAGGACCAGGAAGGGAAGGGCGGGCATCAGGAGGACGTACAGCCCGGCCCAGTGGTCGGCCGCCGCCAGGTGGCGTGGATGTGTCAGCCCCGCCACAGCCGCAGGCGCCAGTGGCGTCGGAGCTACGAAGGGGGCCGCCGCTGGATACGGCGGGTCCCCCGAACGGCCAGCAGGAAGGCCGTCACCGCCGCCACGGCCACCAGCGCCAGCAGCCAGTTGCGCGGGTAATCCAGCGGCAGCACCGAGGAGTTGGCCGACTTCCCCGGGCGCAGCAGCACCGGCAGCGCCACCGCCGTCAACGCGCCCGCGACCAGCAGCGCACCACGCACCGGACCGCGCACACCACCACGTACCAGCACCAGCCCGATGAGCAGCACCAGTGGCGCGATCACCGCGTCGTGCAGAACCACGGCCCCGCCCAGCCAGACCAGCACACCCGCCAGGTCGCGCACGTCCAGCAGCAAGGACGCGCCGACGCCCATCAGCGCCAGACCGGCCGCGCCGGTCATCACCCGCACCACGCTCACCCTCATGACAGCACCTCCAGCCGGCCGACCCACTTCGTCTGCAGCACCCCGGGCCGGTTCGGGGCGATCAGGCGCACCGGACAGCCGTGATCGGGGGAAAGCTCCTGACCGTTCAGGCGCAGCGCGAGCAGGGTCAGCGGGTCGCGGGCGTGCTCGTGCCCCATCTCCGAGACCCGGTAGCCGCCCCGGGTCTGCAACGACACCACCCGCACCCGCGCATGCGGCGGGGCACCCGCCCGCTCCAGCAGGTCCACGACCCGCACGCCCCTCCAGTGCGCCGACTTGCTCCACCCCTCCACACAGGCGATCGGCAACTCCACCTCGTACTGCGGCAAGGCACGTAGCTCATCCAGCGTCAGCGTGTACGGCCGCGGTCCCGCGACCGTCAGGCGGTAACGCTCGGCTGGAATCAGTCCGACACCGGCCGCGGCGGCGGTGCGGTTGACCGGCAGGCGCTGCGGGCCGTGGTCCGGGTGGCGGGGCGCGAGCAGAGCGAGATCCTTCAGCGGGGTGAAGGACTGGCCCGCCGTGGTCACGGTGACCGCCCCCACCGCCGCGGCCACCGCGGTCAGCAGCGACCGCCGGTCCGCCCCGTCCTCCTCCGGCAGGGCCAGCGTCCCCGGCGACCGCCGGCTCCAGTGCGTCCGGATCTCGGGCGCCTTGACCGCGACATGCAGCACCAGCGCCCCGGCCAGCAACCAGGCCACGGCATAGTGCACCGGCACGAAGGAGAACGGCCACGGATACCACTGGGCGGTGTTCAGCAGGCCGGTGACCACCTCGAAGACGGCCGCCGCCACCAGGACAGCCACCGACAACCGCTCCAGCGCGTGCCGCACCGAACGCACCGGCGGCCAGGCGAACAGCCGCGGATACACCGTCCACAACTTGGCCAGCAGCAGCGGAACCGCCGCGATGCCGGACGCGACATGCAGCCCCTGCGTGAACCGATACCCCCCACGCCGGACGGCTGGGCAGGTCGTCGGCCAGCCATCCCGGCGGATGCTGCATCACGTGACTGATCAGACCGGTGACGAAGCACACCACGAAAGCGGAGCCGAGCCACCGCCCGATCGAGGTCGCCGTCCGGGCATCGTGCAGCCTGCCCCGGAAGACCGGCGGAAAGAAGCGCTGTTCCATGCACCTCATCCCACCCGCCGCCAGGCCCCTTCGGAACGCCCGAGCCCCTTACAGAACACGGACGTATCCCTGACGGCAAAGCCCGGCAGGCGATCGGAAAACGGGCCCGGGGACAGACTCGGACACCGGCCGCGACAGCCTGCCCGGCATCGGCCCGAGCTCGCCGCTGAGTTCATCGCAACCACGCAATGCTCGGCACGGTCCGCGATCCGCCTCACTTCGAGGTTGTCGAAGGCCGGACCCGGCTCCTGTCGGCGCCCCAGTCAAGGAGGGCGAAGCCCAAGGCGAAACCCAGCATGGTGTACACGCCGCGCGGCCAGAAGATGTGGCTGTCGACGAAGGACCAGCCGGAGGCGAGGAGGACGGCCGTGCCGGGGACGACCCGGATGCCGTGCCGGGGGAACAGTGCGACGGCCGTGGCCAGGACGGCGACGATGAGGGCGTAGGCACCAGTCTGCCCGAGCGCTTCCCCCGTGTCGTAGAGCGGGCGTTTCAGTGGCCCCAGGCCGGCTTCCTCGTGGGCGTGTTCGACCGCGGTGCCGGCGGCGATGCCGGCGACGGCGTCGAGCCCGGTGTAGAAGGCGGCGTAGGCGAAGGCAGCCACCCAGGCCACCACCATGGCGCAGCCGGCTGTGTCGCGCCGGGGCCGTTGCCACACAGGCACCAGGAGCCCGATCGTGAGCAGCGGGAAGACCGGCAGGAGCAGGATGTGCAACCGTTCCCAGTCAGCGGCCGTCTCCCGGGTGAGGCCGTGCGGGTGGGCGAGGCCGGCCACGGCCAGCAGCAGGGGCGCGGCCGTGACGAGACAGGTGTTTCGGAAGGTCGCCATGCGGCGATCGTAGGTACGCGCAGATACCCGGTCCGGGCACGTTCCGCACCACGTAAGACGTTCGTAAGGCTTCCGGTCGTTGGCCCGGTGGTCACCCGAGACGGTGGCGCCCGTCCGAGCCCGGGAGCCGTCACGCGGAGCAACTGACGCAAGCGCGGGCCTGCCCGCGGTAGGTGGTGGCCGCAGACAGGCCCGGGCGGTGGCTCAGCGCGTCACCGTCACTGGCATTCCTGGCCGGTGTTGATGCACTCGACCATGGTGTTCATCAGCTGCCCGTCAAAGACGTT
The DNA here is from genome assembly GCF_041435215.1 of Streptomyces sp. NBC_01314. Taxonomy (NCBI): domain Bacteria; kingdom Bacillati; phylum Actinomycetota; class Actinomycetes; order Kitasatosporales; family Streptomycetaceae; genus Streptomyces; species Streptomyces sp. NBC_01314. The sequence goes on from NZ_CP108394.1 coordinate 3,018,952, forward strand.
GACGAAGTCTCCGTGGTCGGTGATCGGCTTGTGCATCTGCTCCGGGAAGCCGTCCACCGCGTAGAAGGCGCTCGACCGGCCGTTGTCGTTCAGGCTGGGCGCGTCCACGTCGTACACCAGGCGCTGCACCAGCTGCGGAATGGCCTGGAAGCCGTTCGGGCAGGCCCCGGTCTTCGGGTCGGCGAACGCGACGTGATCACGGTGGTTGGCGCTGTCGATGTTCTGGCCGTCCCAGCAGCTCTGGAACTTGGATGTCCGGACCAGACTGCTGCCGTCGGGACAGATCGGGTACTTGTCCGTCAGCTGCCGGTCCTCGAAGCCCGTGCAGCTCCATGCGGCGTTGGCATTGACCGTTCCGTTGGTGAACGCCTTGGCGTCTCCGGTGATGATCCGCAGGAACTTGGGCATCGCCACGACCTTGCTGCTCGGATTGCCCACGTATTCCAGGGTCACCTGCGAGGCCGTGAGGATCTTGCCCACATTGCCCTCGGCACCACCGCCCGGCTGGTCGGCGTCGAACTCCTTCGTGCCGTCCTGCAGGCGGAGAACCGGCCAGTAGTACGACGATTTGTCACCCTGGTTCTGGCAGGTGGTCTCGCCCGCCGCGAAGTCCTCGTTGTCGGCGAAGGCATCGTTGGCCTGGTTGCCGACATAGTCGTGCGTGTGGTGCGCCCCGTTGTCCACACCGGGCGCGACGATGATGTTGTCGCTGTTGTACAGCTTGTTCGCGTTCACGCCGCAATCGGTGGTGAACTTCCCGAGCGAGGCGTTCTGTTGCTGCTGAGGGCCGTTGACGTTGGGCTGGACGGTGGTGATGTCCACGAAGTCGGCGGCGACCGGACCGTTGCCTGCCTGTCCATTGTTGGCGGGCTCCTCTTGCCCGTTACCTGCGTCCTGGTCCTGGTCGTTCTGGTTGTCGCCACCCTCGCCATCGCCGGTGCCGACCGGGTTCCCGGCGGCGCGGAGTGTGCAGGCTGCGAGTGACTCCAGGCCCTGCGGCCGGTCGGCCGTACGGCCGATGGCGATCGCGATGCGGTCGATGGTCGCAGTCCGCTTGTCCTTGAGCGGTCCCATGATCGCGTTGTTGGCGAAGTTGCTGTCCTGCCGTATGGCCTGGGCCGAGTTCTGCAACCGCTGGTAGGCATCCGCGACTTGTTGGTCCAGCAGCGCGAGGTTCCTGTCGACCTCAGCCCTGGCCTGGTCAGGCACCTGCCGCAGCCGGGTACCGACATCGGGGCAGTCGATGGTGGCGGCCCCCGCCGCCAAGGCTTGGTTCGTTTGATCCTGGGCCGAGCTCTTGGTGGTGTCGCCACCCCCGCTCTCATCGGCCGAGGCGTACACATTCGCCGCTACCAGTCCTCCTGCCCCCAGGGCAGTCGCCGCCACGGCCGCGATGGCCCGGCGGGTCGTCTTCGATCGCTTACGTGTGTTACGTCGCATGGGACTCCTCTGAGATCTCTGGGTCGAGCGCCGCTTCGGTTCCGCTTCCGCTCACCGCAGCTGCTCGCTCGATGCCGATGCCGTTCGTGGGCAAGGCCCCAGCCGCACCCTCTGAACGACAGCCGGGCACCATGGGGGTACCGCAGACGAAGTCACAAGCGCCCTCCCGGCGGCAGCCGGCGCGGGGTGCCCCGGGCGAGCCCGACAAGGGAAAGCCTCGGCAGGGCTCGTGGACACCGGCCGCGTGCTGCGCGTGACCACTGATGGCTCCTCGGAATCCTCAAGTGCCGCCGCCCTGATGCGACTTCGTCACCAGAGTTACGGATGGGACAAGCGCCATGAGAGGACTCGGGGTACCTCGTCAGGCTCTCGTAAGGATTCGCGCGACCGGGCGGTGTCCGCCTCCACAAAGCGGAAACACACGCTGGACATGTCCCGCTGCGACCTCGTCGCCCGGATCGCGCAGGATCTCAGCACTCCGCTCGCCGGGCCGCGCCATACCCGAAGCACGCTGACGGCGTCGTCACCGACACCACCCGGAAGACCGGCCGACTGCGGCCCCCGCCCCGCCGAACAGGACTCCGGGCCGGTGCCGACCGCTCGTCCCCCGTGTTGGGCCGCACGTCGCCAAGCCGGACCAACCAGTAAAGCCGGGTCGCCGCCTTCGGCGTCGTGGGCCGGCTCGCCCTGGCCCGCGCCGACGATCTGCGGGTGATCACGTCTGCGGCCACCTGGTGGAGATGGTCCACCCACGGACCAATCGCCCGGCGCTGGAGTGGACTCTGTCCCGACTCGTCGTCGAACCGGTCACCGAGCCGATCGCCAGCCACGCCGCCGTGCTCCTCACCCACGCGGCCCGCACGGCCACAAGTGCGCCATCGACGCCATGCTCAGTGCCACCGCCCTCGCCAGCCCCGGCCCCGGCCCCGGCCCCGTCACGATCCTCACCTCGGATCCAGAGGACCTGACCGCGCTGTGCGGCGGACGAGCCACCGGGATCAAGGTCTGAGCCGACCCTCGTCGATGGAGCCGCGTGGTTCGGCCCAGTCGCTACTGGTCCAGGTCGGGCGGCTGGTCGTAGGCGCTCAGGAGCCCCTCGATGCACTGGTTGTTGATGGACTGCCGGTCGTACAGGCACTTCGCGTACCGAGACAGCAGAACCTCGACGCTGTTCCCCGCCCGCTGGGCGACCTCGGCCGGATCCGCCCCGGCGCACAGCCACGTGGACAGGGCTGAGTGCCGCAGGTCGTACGGCCGTTTCGCGAGCGGAGTGTTGGCGAGGGCGGGCGGCAGGACGAGGGCGCGGGTCTCGTGCCAGACCCGGTTGTAGGTGGTGTAAGTGATGATCCGGCCCTGCTCGGTGAAGAACAGTCGGCCGTCGTCGGCCGTGCCGAACGTGGCGACGTGATCCCTCCACATCGTCACCAGGTGCGGCGGCAACGGCACCACCCGCGTCTCGCCCGGCGGGCGATTCTTCAGCCCACGCTCATCGTGGAACTTGCCGGTGTCGGTCCACCGCTTGCCCGCCTGCGGCAGAGTGCGATGCAAGATCAATCGACCCCACAGCCGGTGCGGGGCAGGCGGCAGTCCGGCAATGCCACCGCCACCGCCTCCTCGGGGCGCAGGCCCGCGTAGTACATGCCAGCGAAGAACCCGACCAGCCGATAGCCGCCCGCATATGAGACGGCGCCCAGCAGATCCCGCGCCTGGCGAGGGTTGGCCACCACCCGCGGATCCACCGCAACCGCCGGCTTAGCTTGGCGTTTATCCTCGCTGCTGTTTCAGGCGGACGTGTTCGGTGAGGGTTTCTGCTCGTTTCACGGTCTTTCCGGGCTCGTAGCGTGGCGCTGGCCTGCGGTTTTTGGAGCCGGGTGGGCGTCCGGGGCCAGGCCGGGAGGGTTTCGGCACGGCTGTGGGACGGGCGGCTGTCTCGCGGAGGTGACGGAACCCCCGGCGGACCCGGGCGGGGGTGAGCCGGCGGGGTTCGGTGGCCCGTTCCCAGGGGCGCCGGAGGTCCTCGGCGAGGGGGCGGGCGAGGCGGAGCTGGGTGTGGGCGGCGATGATCAGCCAGGTCCACAGGTCGGCGGTGTGCGGGTCGCGGACCTTCGGCACGGTCCAGCCGAGCGTCTGCTTGAACAGGCGGAAAGTGTGCTCCAGGTCGAATCTGCGGAGGAACGCCTGCCAACGAAGGTTGACGTCCTCGCCGGTCATCGCGGTGCGTGAGGACCACAGCCAGACCGGTTTCGGGTCGCGGTCGCCGGGCAGATGATCGACGTTCAGCCGGATCAACGTGCCGTGGATCAGAGGCAGTTCACCGCTGTGGTCGAGCCAGGGGCCACGGGCAGTCAGGCGGGGGTGCATCCGGTCCCAGGCGAACGCTTCGGCCGTGCCGTAGCGGGTGGTGCCGGAGGTGGTGGCCTGGTCGGGGACGTGCCAGGACTCCGGCTTGGCGAAGGTGAGGACACCGCCGTGCTTGCGGGGCTGCCCGCCGCGCGGGGTGGAACGGCGCGGGCCGGCGTCGCGGAGCATGACCCGGTCCGAGCGCAGTCGGCCGACCAGCTCGACGGGCAGGTCCGCCAGGACGTAAGCGAGCCGGGTGACGTCGTAGCCCGAGTCCATGACAACGAGAATGTCCTGGTCATCAGGTTTCCACTGTCCCGCTCGCACGAGCCGGCCAACTACATCGCGCAGCTGGGCGGCGGTCACGGCGGTGGCGTCGTCGGCCGGACCCAGCCGGACCGCGTCCAGCATGGCCGTCCACGAGGTGCGTCCGGTTTCCAGCGCGGCGACGAAGGAGTAGGGCCAGCCGGGGATCATCTGGTCGGCGCTGCGACCTCGACCGTAGACGTGGCAGAACAGCAGGTCCGGGCTGGTAGGGGCGTCGGGACGCAGCCAGTTGCTCACGTCGACCGCAAGGACGATCCGCCCGTCGGCCGCCCTCGGCAACGGCGTGGAGGCAAGCAGCCGCCGCAGGCGGCGCGGCTCGAGCCAGCCGCGGTTGACCGCGCCGTACATCGCACCGTGCCCACGCCGGTGCTCGACCGCCAGCGTCAACTCGACCAGCGACTTGACCGGCCCGTCCGCGCACAGCACCGCGTCGGCGAGCTCGAAGAGCGCATCCGCACGGGCGTAAAGGCAGTCGTAGAACTCGACACGAAAGTGGGACAGCACGCCCAGTGCGGCGTCAGCGGGACCTGCACAAGCCAGACTCTTCACAGCGGCCGTTCCTTCACGCGACGTTGCTCGACACCTCGAAGCGTGAAGAACGGCCGTCCTGCTGTCTCAGGAAGAAGCCAAGATCAGCAGGACAGGTGACCCGGCGAGGTTAAACGCCAAGCTAAGAGGCTGTTGTCGTTCCGATCTTGAGGGGTGTGGACCGAACGGGAGTTTCGATCGGGTGAGCTAGCCTGTCCGCCGTGGACCACGCCCCCGAGCCGCTGAACTGCCCTGACTGCGGGCGCGTGATGAAGAGCCTGGGCCTTGTCCTGTCTCTCCGCGATGAGGACAAGCAGCGTGTGTGCCGACACGCCTGGAGGTGCCCGGAGGGTCACACCTGGTGGCACTGGGCGGATCGGCCGGCTGAGCCCCTGGATGTCTGCCCCTACCCCCAGCTGTTCCGGCGATGACGGCGACCTGCTGTCGCCTGCCCGCGGCCTTCGGCTCACGAGCTCGGTGGCTGTCGCCGGCCCGATCCTGATCGGTATCGGTCGGCCGGAGTCTCAATCGGGTGACTGCGGCGGCCGACGCGCATGAGAACAGGGCCTCTTGGTAGCTCAAAGGGTGTCTACGCCAAAAAGCTGTCCAGGAGGCCCTGTTGTCGCAGTTCTACGACATCATGTGGGTGGAGTCCACTTCGACCACCCTTGCGTGTGACTGCCTGGCTCACCGGTTCGGGAACGCCGGCGACCACCCGGTGCGCGAGCGCCGCTACCCGACCGACATGTCGGAGGCGGAGTGGGCGGTGGTGAGACCGTTGCTGCCGGTGCCGGGCTGGCTGCGCGGGCGGGGCGGGCAGCCGGAGGCGTACTGCCACCGCGCGACACTGGACGCGATCCGCTACCTGGTCGACAACGCCATCAAGTGGCGGGCCATGCCGGCCGACTTCCCGCCGTGGGACCGGGTCTACGCTTTCTTCCGCCGCTGGCGCGACCACGGCATGGTCAAGGAGTTCCACGACCGCCTCCGCCGCAAGGTCCGCGAGCAGGCAGGGCGGGCCCCGGAGCCGAGCGCGGGGGTCATCGACTCACAGTCGGTCAAGGCGGACGCCGTCGTCGGCGCCGGCACCCGCGGCTTCGACGGCGGCAAGCTCATCAACGGCCGCAAGCGGCACGCCGTGGTCGACACCCTCGGCCTCCTGCTCACGGTGATGGTCACCAGCGCGGATGTCGGGGACCGTGCGGCGGCCCAGGTCCTGCTGGCCCAGGTCGCCGCCGCGCATCACCTGCTGGCCCTGGTCTGGGCCGACGGCGGTTACACCGGCAGCCTCGTCGAACACTGTCTCGCCGCCCTCGCCCTGGTCCTCACCATCGTCAAGCGCAGCGACGACATGCGCGGCTTCGTCGTGCTGCCCAAGCGCTGGATCGTGGAGCGGTTCTTTGCCCATCTGATGCAAAGCCGCCGCCTCGTGCGGGACTTCGAGCGGTCCACCAGCAGTGCGGAGGCGATGGTCTACTGGTCGATGACGCGGCTCATGACCCGCCGCCTGGCCCGGCCACGCTCTTCGCGAGCGTGAACCGGCCCGGCGCCGACTCGACCAGCCAGCCCCGGGCCACCAGCCGCTTCGCCTTCGACCGCAACGCCTCGATCTTCGCGGGCACCGGGTCCAGGCCGAAGCAGGCGGCCATCTCCTGGCAGGTCAACGGTCCTTGACCGAGACGGTTCCGGTCCGCGAGAACCTGAAGGATCCGCTGGTAGTCCGCCGACAGTGCCGACCAGACCAGTCCCGCACGCCACATCGGCACCACCGATTTCGGCTTCGCGGCCCCCGAGGTCCCAGGCGCTGCCGGCAGATCACCGCGATCCGACCGCTCCTCGCAGGCGCCGGAGCCGGCATCGTCATCGCCCGGGGCCAGGACCTCGCCGACACGCGAGCGGGCGATGACCCACTCGTTCCACTCCCGCTCGACCACGACCAGCTCAGCCTGGATGCGGTCGGCCTCCTCCCGCAGCTCGTCCATACGACGGCGAGCGGTCAGCTCACGCTGTTCCAGCAGCCCCACGACCGACGGCATCCCCGACCTCCACCTGAGCGACGACTCGACACGTCACCACTCCCCGAGACCCCCGACCCCACGCCCGACCAGCGGAAACGCAACCCTCAACGCCGGAACGACAACAACCACTCAGGGCTGGCCACGAGCTGGCTGATGCCCGCACTCCTTGAGCAGCACCAGCGGGCCGACGGCACGGTGGTGCTGCCGGAGGTTCTTCGGGAGTGGATCCAGAGCGGAGTCCTGGCGGCACTGACTCCTACCCGTTGACCTAAGCGGGAATGACCGGCGTGGGCAGGCAGACTCGTCGCTAACGTCGCGGTACTACAGCCGAGGAGCCGTATGACAGCCCAGGGCTTGATCAAGTTCCGTAGGTGTCCGGATCGTTGGTGATGCCCAGGATGGGGAGTGCTCGTTGGGGCTCGTCGCGGATCGCGCGGGTGGTCTTGGCGATGTTGTCGGCTCCGAGGGTTTTCAGCACGCCGATGGCGAGGTTGCGGAGCAGGTCGAAGTTGGCCCGGCCGAGCATCTGGCGTTTCAGCATGATCTTGTTGTTGTGGCCTTCGACGGCGCCGGAGCTGTAGCGCAGGTTGAGGCCGGCGACGACGGCGTCGAGGTCCTGGCCGAGGCCGGTGACGAAGGTGTACAGGGCGGGAAGGTCGTCGGACTGAACGCCGGTGATCCACTGGCTCAGGTCCCGGCCTTGACGGTTGTTCATGAGCTCGGCGAACGCGCGGACGTGGTCGGCGGTGCGGTCGAGTGCGGGGCAGCGGGCCAGGATCGCCTTGAGTCGCTGGGCCTGCACTGCCTGCAGGCCGGCACTTCGCCGCCCGTGCCGGAAGGTCAGCCCGTCGACCTGCTCAGCGAACGTTGCCTGCTCACAGGCACGTTCGCCGCATCGGAACCGCCGTACCTGTAACTCGATCAGCACCGGACGCCCACCGATCGCGCTGTCGGCGAGCCTACGTACGTATCAGCTGTGCAGCCGAGCCGACAACGTCCTGCATGCCGGACACCCGGCCCGTTCCACGGCCGTCCGGGCCCGCACGTACACCAACTCGCCTTCGGACACGACGTTTTCGATCACGACACCGTCGACCTGGTGGAACCACAGGTCCTGGAGGAGCACATCACCCACGGCCGTTCATGATCGCGGTTTCGGTGACCCTCCGTGGGCCCCAGCACTGAAAGTGATCCAGAACCAGGATTCAACCGCCGCCGACAGGCGGTGCCAGAGCTGATGGTGCAAGCACTCGGCAGTGCCCCGCTCGCGATATGAAGTGGGGCACTGCTGATGCATGCGGAGGGGACGTCGGCGGCTTGCCGGGCGCGGGCCGAAGTTGCAGAGCAACGTCTCCACGCTTCGATTTCGAAGGGATTGACAGAGGGCATCCGCGCCCTCATGCCCAGGCTCTGATCCGGCTGTTGATAGGAGGACCGGGACTCGGTCGGCCGCACTCGGGACAAGCCTCAGAGGAAGGAGGAAACACCGTCGAGGAGCCTGTCCACATCGTCGGCGGTGTTGTACGGCGCCAGGCCCACCCGCAGGGCGGGGTCCTGCAGCTTCAGGGCTGCGAAGGGCTCATACGCGTAGAACGACCCAGCGGGGGCCAGGACGTCGCGTGCGGCCAGGTGCACCTGGGCCTCGCGGGCGTCGCGGCCTTCGAGGGTCATCAGGAGGGTCGGGGTACGGTCGGCCGCCTTCGAGTGCACGGTGACGAGATCGCCCAGAGCGCGCAGACCGTCTTGCATCCTTGTACGCAGCGCCCACTCGTGCTTGTGCAGAGAGCCCAGCGAACGTGAGAGCCGCTGCCTGCGCGTGGCGCCCCCGCCCGGGTCGATCGCGGCGAGGAACTCCACGGCGGCTGTGGCACCCGCCAGGATTTCGTAGGGCAGCGTGCCGAACTCGAAGCGCTCCGGCACGGTGTCGGGGGACGGCAGCAGCTTGTCCGGCTGGAGGGTTGCGAGGAGTTCGGGCGCTCCCGCGAGCACGCCGCAGTGCGGTCCGAGGAACTTGTACGGCGAGCAGACGAACAGGTCCGCACCCATCGCGGGCACGTCCACCAAGTGGTGGGCGGCGTAGTGCACCCCGTCCACGTACACCAGGGCGCCGACCTCGTGCGCCCGGTCGGCGATCCGGCGTACGGGCGGCTTGGTGCCCAGCACGTTCGAGGCCGCCGTGACCGCGACCAGCCGGGTACGAGGCGACAGCGCCCGCTCGAACGAATCGAGGTCCAGCTCCGTCGTCCCGGCGTCGATCTCGATCCAACGGACCGTCACTCCGGCGCGCTCGGCCGCCTGGACCCAGGGACGGACGTTGCAGTCGTGGTCCAGGCGGCTGAGGACGATCTCGTCACCCGCCTTCCAGCCCTTGGCCAGGTGACGGGAGAAGTCGTACGTGAGCTGGGTGGCGCTGCGCCCGTGGACGATGCCGCCGGCGGGCACGCTGAGCAGGTCGGCGTAAGCGGCGCGGAACTCCGTGACGGCGCGCTCGGCGTTCAGCTCGGACGGGCTGACAACACCCCGGTTGGAAAGGGGGCCGGTCAGCGTCGCGGTGATGGCGTCGGCGACCGGGCGGGGGGTCTGGGTCCCGCCCGGGCCGTCGAAGAAGGCGAGACCGTGCTCGAGGGAGGGGAAGTGGGCCCGGAGGGCGGTCAGGTCGATGGCCACGGCCTCGGCTTTCTGCAGAAGTGGGGACCGATCCTGCGAACGGCTGCCGACGGTCGGCGACGGCGCGGACGACAGCGCAGGTGGGGCGCGTCCTTGCGGCCGGTTGCCTAGACTCTGGCACCGGCGACAGAACACGTAAAGCGATGGATCGAGAAGAGAAAGTTCACGAGTCATGAAGTCCCAGCCGGATCTGAAGCTTTTGTCCACGTTCATGGCCGTGGTGGACCGTGGCTCCATGGCCGAGGCCGCGGCGGCCCTCGGCTACGTACCCTCCGCGGTGTCCCAGCACATCGCCGCCCTGGAGCGTGACATGGGCATCGAGCTGGTCGTCCGCCGCCCCGGCAGCCGGCTGATCCTGACCGCGGCCGGCCGCTCCCTCGCGCAAGCGACCGAGACGCTCTTCGATGCGACCGCCCGATTCCAGGACGCTGCCAACGGCATCTCGAACCATGTAATCGCCGAATTGCGCGTCGGCGCCTACCCCAGCGCGATGAGCCACCTGCTCCCCGCAATTCTGTCCGCTCTCAAGCCCCGCGGCCGTGGCCCCCGCATCCGCCTCATCATCGTGGAGACGGACAAAGGGTTGCCTAAGGTCAAATCAGGAGACCTCGACCTGCTCATCGCCTACCGATACCTGCCCGAGGACCCACCGGCCGATTCCGGAGAATGGACCATCACCCCCCTGGGGCACGAGCCGCTGGTCCTCGTCACGGGCACACGGCCGGGCCGTCGCCCGTTGGAACTGGCGGAATGCCTTGAGATGGAATGGACCTCGGGCCACGCACACAGCCCCGATCGGCGTCTGCTGCATCGCTGGGCCGGAGAACTGGGGATCTCTCCCGACGTCACGCTGGAAACCGAGGACCTGCACAGCATGCTGGCCATGATCAGAGCCGGTCTGGCGGTGGGCCTGATCCCTGCCACTCTCATCAGCCCAGAGAGCGACCGGTCCGGAGCCGAACGGGTGGTCCTTCCACCCGGAGCCACGCCCCTGCACCGCGAGATCCTCGCCGTGAGCAGACCCGGAACCCGCCCCCCGATCACCAACGAGTTGGTCACGCTGCTGATCGAGGCTTTGAAGAGCGTGCAGTTGTAGAGATCGAGAAGGAACCCGCAGGTCAGACCAGGACTCGTCCCGGCACAGCGCGACGAAGCAGGAAGCCACGGATTCCCCTCCGAACCCCGTGCCGCGTAGCGGCACAGCAACAGACGGGAAGGCCAGAATCCTCGGGCTTCAGCCCGAGAAGCAGTCAACAAGTGACCCTCCAAACAGAAGGAGCAGCCTGACCAGCGGCTACAGACACAGGACGGGGAATTTCGAATCAGGCGTGGAGGGGTGGGACGGGGCGGCTGCCAGGGGGAAGTGGCAGCCGCCCCTCGGGGGACTCAGGCGACGGGCCTGAGCTGCCATTGCTGGCAGTTGTTGTTCAGCCAGGTCCACTGGCGGATGTCGGTGCCGTTGGCGGTGCCGCAGTTGGCGACGTCGGCGACCTTGCCGGTGGCCTGGTTGACGATCCGGACGTAGTCGCCGGCGGCCGTGTACACGAGGCGGTACTTCTGGCAGTTGTTGTTCAGCCAGGTCCACTGGCGGATGTCGGTGCCGTCGGCGGAGCCGCAGCCGGCGATGTCCATGACCTTGCCGGTGGCGACGTTCACGAGCCGACTGGTGTCGTTGCCCTGGTCCTCGATGCGCCACTTCTGGTTGGCGCCGGTGTGGCAGGCCCACTGCTGGATGTTGGTGCCGTCGGCGGTGTCGCCGTTCGCGACGTCCAGGCACTTGCCGCTGTTGCGGTTGACGAGCTGGTAGGCGGTGGGAGTGGCCGCCGTCTCGCCGGAGGGTCCGGGCAGGGTCGTACCGAGGGCGACCGGGGTGCCGAAGTCCGGGGTGCCGTCGGCGTTCCAGGTGAACTTCTGGGCGCGGGTGGTGCGGCCGTTGCCGCAGCCGCCGTTCGCGGTGTTGTTGGCGTGGTAGACGATCCAGTTCTCGGTGCCGTCCGGAGAGGTGAAGAACCCATTGTGGCCGGGGGCGTAGACGCCCGCCGCGTCATCGCGCTGGAAGACCGGGGTCTGCTTCTTCGTCCAGGACGACGCCAGCAGCGGATCGCTGCCGGTGAGCTCCAGTTGGCCCAGCTTGTAGTCCGGGGTGGAGCAGGAGCTCGCGGAGAAGGAGAGGAACGTGCGGCCGTCGTGGTAAAGCGGCTCGGGACCCTCGTTGACGGGTGAGCCTGAGGTCTCCCAGCTCAGGGTGGGGCTGGAGATGACGGTGAAGGTCTGACTGGCGAGCGTGTAGGGGTTGCTCATGGGGGCGATGACCAGGCTCTGCTTGCTGCCGCCGATGAAGCCGCTGCCCACGAGGTAGAGCTTGTCGTCGTGTCGCAGGACGGAGGCGTCGATGAGCCAGCCGCCCGGGGTGAGGTTGGAGCCGGTGAGGGTGTTCTTGTAGGTGTACGGACCCATGGGGTCACTGCCGGCGCTCTCCAGGACATGCGTGCGCTGGGAGTCGCAGCAGGCGACTCCGGCGCGGGCGGCGGAGTAGTAGAGGTACCACTTGCCGTCGATGAAGTGCATCTCGGGGGCCCAGATGTTGTTGTTCCGGGCCGGATCGGTGTCGCTCCAGACCTGGACGCTGGGGGCGGTGGAGAGCCCGGCCAGGGTCGGCGACTTACGCATGGTCAGGACGCCGGTGAAGGTCGTGGTGATCAGGTAGTAGTTGCCGTCGTGGTACTCCAGCCATGGGTCGGCGCCCTTCTGCGACTTGACCGGGTTGGTGAACGGCCGGCCGTCGGCGGCGCCGGCGGGCTGCGTGGTGACGAGCGGCGCGAGCAGGGCCAGCAGAGCTGCCCAGAGTATGAGCCAGTGACGGGTGCGAAGCACGTGAGTCCCCTTCGGCAACAGCGAGTTCATGACGACAGGCACCGCCCCGCCGCGTGGTGACGGCCGGGCGGTCGGGCACGGCGGGCTCATGCGGGGCTCAGTGGACGATGTTGAACGTGGCGTCGGCGCGGCCCGTCGCGGTCGAGATCTCGTCGAGCCGCAGCACGAAGGCCGAGTGCCGGAGGTAGCGCGTCGGGAACCTGGCCGAGCGGAACGACGACCAGTTCCCGTCGGCGAGGCCGGCGACGCGGGTGAAGGTGGCGTCGGTGGCGAAGCCCGCCGTGCCGTCGTCGCGGACCACCTTGATCGCGAAGTTCTCCTGCTTCATGTAGTAGCCGGGGAAGTTGACCGACTCGAAGGACACACCGTCGGTGTCGGACAGGCCGGGTCGCAGCCGCCACTGCGCGTCCTGATAGGGGTCGAAGGGCAGCTCGCTGATGCGGCCGGCGAAGGACGCGTGGCGGGCGTAGTGGCCGGGGAAGTTGTACGACTTCAGGAGGTTCCAGCTCGTGCCGCCGTACCGGGCCAGGAGGCGGTCGCGGTCGGCGGCGGTGATCGGCTGGACGGTGTTGTGCTTGGCGTTCAGCGGCGCGGTGTACGACTGGCGGCCGACCTTGGTCCACGCTCCCGACACCAGGTCGCCCTGCCACAGGTCGAACTTCGCGTTGGGGCAGTAGGTGTCACCCCACAGAGACCAGGTGGACGAGGTGAGCGACTTCACCAGCGTGGGGGCCTCGGTGCACCGGTTCTCGGCGACGCCCTCGGTGTACTTGGTGAAGCTGCCCGGTTCCACCGACGTCGACCGCGCCCCGGCCAGCCGGCCCGTCGCGTTGCTCTTGTAGTACAGGTAGTTCTGGCCGTTGACGCCGGTGACGACGTGGGAGTCGAGGATGCCGGAGCCCGTGTCGTAGAACACCACGGGGTCGGTGGCGGTGACGAAGTCGGTCGTGTAGGCGGCGGCGATCACCGAGTACGAGGAGCCCTCGGGGATGGTGGTGAACGTGATGCCGTAGGCGCTGCGGACCGGGTCCCAGTGGACGGCCGGGGCCCAGCTGAACGAGTTCGGGTTGGTGCCGTTGACCTTGAGCAGCCGGTCCGCCGACCAGTTCACCAGATCCGGCGAGGTCCAGACGTGGACATTCGGGTTGGCCTTGGCGAAGCTGCCGCCCACGGCGATGTCGGTCGCGAGCGCGACCCAGCTGCCGTCACGCAGCCGGTACAGGAACGGGTCACGGATGCCTTTGGTGCCCGCGGTGGGAGTGAGGATCACGTTGTTGTCGTTGAGTGGCGTCCACTCCCGGCCGTCGTCGCTGACGGCGAGGTGCAGGGCGTTGACATTGCCCGCGCCACTGATCGACTCCTTGAAGTAGCCCATGACGTAGGCGGAGTCGGCGTCCGCCGCTGCGGCCGGCTGCGCGGGTACGGCCACACCCGTGGCCAGCGCCACCAGGGCGATCAGGAACGCAGATCTTCGGATCAATCGTGGCAACATATGCGCTTTCCTCCTGAGAGGCGGTTCATGACGGCCGCGGCGGCGCTGGACCGTGGGCTGCCGGGACGTGAGAGAAGGTCGGGAAACGGGCGGTGTTTCACTCGCCCGGCATGGCGAGGCGGTGGGGGATACCGGCGCCTCCGCCCGCTGGAGGACGGGGGCGGGTGAGAGGTCGTGGTGAGGGCGCCGGTATCCCGGTCGGGTCAGCTCGTCAGACGGAAGGTGGCGTCGCCACGTGCTGTCGCGGTGGTGATCGTTGCGAGCTTCAGCTGGTACGCGTAGTGGCGGATGTACCGGTCGGGGTGGTTGTACGACTGGAAGGAGGACCATGTCGAGTCGGCGAGTCCGGCGACCTGGTTGAAGGTGGCGTCCTCGGCGAACTGGGTGGTGCGGTCGTTGTAGACGAGCTGGAAGTCGGCTCCGTCGCTGCGCAGGTAGTAGCCGGGGAAGTTGACCGACTCGAAGGAGACGGTGCCGGAGCCTGCCAGGCCGGGGCGCGGGCGGAACTTGGCGTCGTCGTTGGTGATGCTCTGGTCGATGCGCACGTCGAAGTTGGTGTGCCGTACGTAGCGGTCCTGGAAGTTGAAGGACTGCAGCCGCTTGGCCGGGACGTTGGCCCAGCGGGCCTGGATCCGGGCGTCCTCGGCGGCCGTCAGGTTCAGGATCGAGCCGTGGCGCTTCTTGTTGCCGCCCAGGGAGTACGTTCCCGACGTGGGGAGCTGGTAGCTGCTGGAGACGGACGGGTTGGTCGTCGAGACCGGCATGTATCCCTTCCCGGCCGCGTACTGGTCGAGGTAGAGGGTCCACTCGTTGCGGTCGCGGAACTTCATCCACATCGGGCCCTCGACCTGGGAACCGGTCAGGCCGATGCCGGAGAGGTTGCCGAGGCTGGTCCAGGTGCCCAGGATCGAGTTGCTGCCTTCGAGGGTGATCTGGCCGTCGCCGGAGGCACGCACGTAGCGGTAGTTGCCGACGCCGGAGGGGACCTCGACGATCTGGGTGTCGATGATGCCCTGGGTGCCGGCGCGGTCGATGTAGAGCTGCGGGGTGGTGATGGTCTGGAAGTCGGTGGTGCGGGCGTAGTAGATGCGGTGCTTCAGTACGCCGTTGAGGGTGGCGTTGGTCGCCCAGTACAGGACGTAGTCGTTGGTGGCCGGGTTCCAGATCGCTTCCGGCGCCCAGGCGTTGCGTCCGTCGGGGATGGCGCCGGCGACGTTGAGCAGCCGCGGTGCGGACCAGGTGACCAGGTCGGTGGACTCCCACACCACGAGGTTGCGGCTGCCGTTGGTCATGGAGTCCGACCACGTCTGCCCGCAGCTGATGCACAGGTCGGTCGCGATGATCCAGTACTTGCTGCCGTCGGGTGAGCGCACCAGTGCGGGGTCGCGCACACCGCGCGTGCCCACGGTCGAGCGCAGGGTCATCCCGCCGCCGTTGAGGTCGGTCCAGTTCAGACCGTCCGCGCTGTACGAGAAGTACATCTGCTGGCCGGTCGAGCCCTCCCCGATGAAGTGTGTCATCAGGTACCCCGGGTCCGCGGCGGCGGCCCGTTGAGGTGTGGTCACGACTTGGGCGGTGAGGAGCAGGCAGGCGGCGACGAATACCGCCGCCAGCCGAGCGAGGACCGCGCGCATATGTGTTCCTGTCTTTGTGGAGTGCCATGATCAGGTGTGCGTGAGGTCGAGGGTGAGGCCCGGCCTGCATGCCGCCGGGGCAGGACCGGATCCCGCGCGAGGTGGGATGTCGCATAGTTCCGGTCAGCGACCGAGGAGTCGCGGTTTCCGCCTGAGCGTGGCAGCGACCGGCCCTCGCAGTGACGGGCCGGGTGGCGAAGGCGAAGAGGGCCGGCAGAGCTGTTTCAGGGGTGAGCCAATCCCCTTCCACGGCCATGGTTCGAAAAATCGAACACCGTTCGCAAGTTCGAGCAGAAGATAGATGTCAGCCAAGAACACGTCAATGGAACCGGCCGGTTCGATTCATGATTCCGGTGCACCGAGCACCACGGTTCCCGACAGGAAGGGCCGGGCAAGCCTGGTCGTGGTGGCTGTCCGTCCGCATGCCAGGCTGTTGGCCGAGGTCTCGCCCACTGCCGGGCCGAGATGCACAGCCGGATGGTCCGCGGGGCTGTGCACAGTCCGACCGTAGGCCGCGATCGTCGAACCGTTCCGCGCCGTTGAGTCGATCACGGAGGTCACGGAAGTCGCGGGTGGCGAACTCGTCGCGGCCATGTCGACCGCCGAGCCGCTGGAGGTCGCGCATCGCACGGTCGGCGGCGACACAGGCATCGGTGCGAGGTGTTCCATTCTCCACCCTCTTGAAGTGCGGAGATTTCCCCGCGCGCTCGGGCCGCTCGCGAGAACGCCGACTGCGCAACCATTGACACAGCGCTGCGAACAGGACAAAGATCTCGCCTGCAACCACGTTATTGAATCGTTTCAAAAGCGCGGAATCTATAATTCCGATTCCTCCCCCTCCGGGCTGCCGACGCGGTTGCCACCCTCCCCGCACCTCTCCTAGGAGCCCGCGATGCACGATGTGACGCGCCGGTCCGCTCTGCGTTCGGCCATAGCCGTGGCCCTGGCCCCCACCCTGGGCTCACTCGTCCTGCCCGGCTTCGCGCCCACCGCGTCCGCCGCGGTCTCGTGGACCGCCAAGTGGATCTGGGCATCCTCCAGCTCGGCGAACCAGTGGGTGGCCTTCCGCAGAACGATCACCCTGGACTCCGCGCCCTCGAAGGCCGTGACCCAGATCGCGGCGGACTCGAAGTACTGGCTGTGGGTCAACGGCACCCTCGTCGTCTTCGAAGGCGGCCTCAAGCGCGGCCCGAACCGTACGGACACGTACTACGACGAGATCGACCTCGCCCCGTACCTGACCAGCGGCAGCAACACGGTGGCGCTGCTGGTCACGTACTTCGGAAAGCAGGGCTTCTCGCACAGCAGCAGCGGCAAGGGCGGACTGCTGTTCCAGTCCGACATCGAGACCGGTTCGACCACCACCCGGCTGGTCAGCAACACCGGCTGGAAGCACAAGGTCCACCCGGGCTACTCGAACAACACCAGCGGCACCCAGGTCAACTTCCGGCTGCCGGAATCGAACGTCTACTACGACGCCCGCAACGCCACCGCCATGGCCGACTGGCAGTCCTCCGGCTTCGACGACAGCTCCTGGAGCGCACCCACCGACTTCGGCGCCGCCGGCGCCGCGCCCTGGAACGGCCTCGTCGAACGGCCGATCCCGCAGATCCGCTACTCCGGCCTGAAGTCCTACACCAACAACGCCTCGCTCCCGGCCACCGGCCAGGGTTCCACCGCGATCTGGGCCACCCTGCCCTCCAACATCCAGGTCACCCCCTACCTGAAGGTCGACGCCCCGGCCGGCACCGTGATCGGAATCCAGACCGACCACTACGACGACGGCAAGGGCCTGGTCGGCATCGACCAGGCCACCATCTTCAACGTCCGCGCCACCTACGTCTGCACCGGCGGAGTCCAGGAGTTCGAGGCGCTGGCCTGGATGAGCGGTACCGCCGTGCGGTACATCATCCCGGCGGGCGTGACCATCATCGACCTCAAATACCGGGAGTCCGGCTACGACACCGACTTCGACGGCTCGTTCACCAGCAACGACGCCTTCCTCGACACCGTGTGGACCAAGGCCGCCCGCACCATGTACGTCAACATGCGGGACAACTACATGGACTGCCCCACCCGCGAGCGTGCCCAGTGGTGGGGCGATGTGGTCAACCAGCTGAAGGAAGGCTTCTACACCTTCGACACCAACTCCCACGCCCTGGGCAAGAAGGCCATCGCGCAGCTGGCCTCCTGGGCGAAGGACAGCGGAGCGCTCTACTCCCCGATGCCCTCGACCATCTGGACCGCCGAACTGCCCAACCAGATGCTCGCCTCGGTATGGTCGTTCTGGACCTTCCACCTCTACACCGGCGACACCAGCACCGTCACCGCCGCCTACCCGGCGGTCAAGAAGTACATGGACCTGTGGAGCCTGGGCAGCGACGGCCTGGTCGCCCACCGCACCGGGGACTGGGACTGGCAGGACTGGGGCACCAACATCGACACCCGCGTCCTGAACAACGCCTGGTACTACCTGGCCCTGGACACCGCCGCCAAGCTCGCCGACCTCAGCGGCAACACCGCTGACGTCGCCGGATGGCAGGCCCAGCGCGCCAGCATCAAGGCCAACTTCGACACCCTGCTGTGGAACTCCACGAAGAACGAGTACCGCTCACCCGCCTACAACGGCGACACCGACGACCGCGCCAACGCCCTCGCCGTCGTCGCGGGCCTGGCCACCCCCAGCCACCACCCGGCGATCACCAACGTGCTGCGCACCCACCGCAATGCCAGCCCGTACATGGAGTTCTACGTCCTGGAAGCGTTGTACCTGATGGGTGCGGCCACCGTCGCGGAGGAGCGGATGCGCAACCGCTTCGCCGCCCAGGTCGCCGACCCCGCCTGCCACACCCTGTGGGAGGTGTGGGTCAAGTCGCAAGGCACCGACAACCACGCCTGGAACGGCGGCCCGCTGTACGCCCTGTCCGCCTACGCCGCGGGTGTGCGCCCCACCACAGCGGGTTGGGAAACCTACGAGGTCATCCCGCAGACCGGCACCCTCACGAAGATCAACACAGTGACGCCGACCGTCGAGGGAACCATCCGCTTCGGTATCGAGCGCGACGGCACTCAGGTGACCCTCACCCTCACCTCGCCCAGTGGGACGACGGCCCGTGTCGGTGTGCCCACCTACGGCGGCTCCCAGCCCGTCATCAAGGCCAACGGCACCACCGTCTTCACCGGCGGCTCCTCCACGGGCAGCGTCAGCGGTCTGAGCTACGACGGCAAGGACTCCTCGTACGTCTACTTCAAGGTCCAGCCGGGCACCTGGACGTTCACGGCCACAGGCACCGGCCGCCTGGACAACCTGGCCCTGGGCCGGACGGTCACCAGCAGCAACAGCCTGGAGAACACCAACTGGGGCAAGAGCCGGCTCACCGACGGCAAACTCACCAGCGTCAGCGGCGCCAGGGGCTACACCAGCAACGACTTCGCCTCCGCCGACGTCAGCGCCACCCCCGTCTGGGTCGAGATCGACCTCGGCGCCGACACCGACCTCGACGCCGTACGCCTCTTCCCCCGCACCGACACCCAGGCGGCCGGGGGTGGTACCGCGGGCTTCCCCGTCGACTTCACGATCCAGACCCGCCCCGACGGCTCCAGCACCTACACCACCGCCCGCACCGTCACCGCCCAGGCCAACCCCCAGGGGCTCGTCCAGACGTACGGCTTCAAGACCACCACCGCCCGATACGTCCGCCTGCAGGCCACCAAGCTCGGCACCCCCGCCACCGACGAGTCCACCAAGTTCCGCCTCCAGCTCGCCGAACTCACCGTCCCCACCGCCGCGACGGCCGTCACGGCCAACTACACGCTGGAGAACAGCGACTGGGGCAAGACCCGGATCCTGGAGGGCACCACCACCAGCGTCAGCGGTGGCAAGGGCTTCACCAGCATCGACTTCCCCGCCGCCAACGTCAGCGACACACCCGTGTGGATCGAGGTCGACCTCGGCGCCGACCGCTCCGTCGACTCCGTCACCCTCCACCCGCGCACCGACGCGAGCGGAGCCGGCGGCGGCTCGGCGGGCTTCCCCGCCGACTTCACGATCCAGACCCGCCCCGACGGCTCCAGCACCTACACCACCGCCCGCACCGTCACCGGCCAGGCCAACCCCAGCGGAGCCGCCCAGACCTACACCCTCACCTCCACCACCGGCCGCTACCTGCGCCTGACCGCGACCAAGCTCGGCACCCCCGCCTCCGACGAGTCCACCAAGTTCCGTCTGCAGCTGGCCGAGATCGTCATCAAGTAACACGCCCCACAGCCGACAGCGGCCCGCCCCAGCACACCCACGTGCCGGGACGGGCCGCCCGGTGAACAGCGACCACTGGATGAACGAGTTCGGCTCAGGCCGGGGTCCTGCCGCTGTGCCGTTCCGGGCTGAGCCGGCCTTCGAGCATGTCGATGACGGTCTTGATCCACTGGCGGCCGCTTCGACAGTCTCGAGGCAGGCGGGGACGGTCTCGCGGAAGGCGGGGCAGGGGAGTAGGGCGGAGTCGATCCGACGGAGGCTTCCGTGCCAGGTCGGAAGTCCCGGAACAACACCTTCCGCAAGCAGCAGTGGAACGTCGACGCGGACGGCACCGTCACCCCCGTGAACGGCGGCCTCTGCCTCGCCTCCACCGGCGCGGGAACCGCCAACGGCATCCAGCTGGTCCCGTGGATCCGTGACGGCGGCAACGAACAGGAGCGGACACGGTCGTAGTCCGCACGGCGGTGTGAAGCGAGGGCCCGATCCGAACGCGGATCGGGCCCTTCGCAGTCCCCGGCCGTGAACGGGGAGCGGGGTCGCCGCGCAGCCGCCCCTCTCCGCGCCGCTGCTCGATGGTGCTCCTGACCTGGCGGCGGTCGCATCCTGCGGGGGCAACCGCCCTGGGCCGGTCCGGGAGCAGGACATGGCAGCCGGTCGTCTCCTCGTGATCGTCCGGGCCGGCGACGGCTCCGGCTGGAGAACCGCGCTGGTGACCGCGGCATACCGATGTCGACCCGATCTGTTACAGAGTATTGACGTTGCGCTGAAAAATTGTAGATTCTGCCCCAACCTTTCCGCCCCGGGCCCACCTCAGGAGATGCCATGGGTGCTGTCTCTGCTTTCCCTCTGTCCAGAACCGTCGCGCTGTCCAGAACCGTCGCAGGGCTCGCCCTGGGCGCCCTGGTGCTGTCGGGCTGCGGGTCGAGCCTCGACGAGTCCACCGGGAGCGGAACCGAAGAGGACCGGTCCGGCGGCAACGTCAAGATCGGGCTGCTGGTGCCCCTGTCGGGCGTCTACGCGCCGCTCGGCGAGGACATGAAGGCGGGCTTCGAGCTCTACCTCGACCAGCACGACGGCAAGCTCGGCGGGCGCAAGGTCGACCTCGTGACCGCCGACGAGGGTGAAAGTCCGCAGACCGGCGTGCCCGCAGCCCAGAAGCTCGTCACGCAGGACCAGGTCACCGCAGTCGCCGGGGTGGTCAACTCGGCCACCGCACTCGGTCTGCGGGACTTCTTCGACGAGTCGAAGAAGCCGCTGCTGGTCGCCAACGCCGGAGCCGATGACATCACCGGGGCCCGCAAGTCCGAGTACGTGTGGCGGACGAGTTTCAGCAACGGGGGGGTGTCCGGTGCCCTGGGGCAGGCCGTCGCCGATGAGGTCAAGGGCGGTGTCTACCTCATCGCGGCCGACTACGCCGCCGGCAAGGAGATGGTCGCGGGCTTCCGTAAGACCTTCGAGGCGGCCGGCGGCAAGGTCGCGGGCGAGAAGTACACGCCCTTCGGCAAGACCCAGGACTTCCAGCCCTACCTCTCGGCGATCCGCAAGTCCGGCGCCGACGCCGTGTACGCCTTCTACGCGGGCGCGGAGGCGGTGAACTTCGTCAAGCAGTACAAGCAGTTCGGCCTCGCCGACAAGACGGCGCTGTACGGCACCGGCTTCCTCACCGAGGGCGGGGCGCTCGCCGCGCAGGGCAAGGCCGCGATCGGCGTGAAGACCTCCCTGCACTACTCGACCGAGCTGGACACGCCGGTCAACAAGGAGTTCGCGGCCGCTTACCGGGCGGAGGCGGGCAAGGCCCCGACGGTCTACGCCGTGCAGGGCTACGACACCGCCGCCGTGCTCGACAAGGCGCTGGCCGAGGCGAGCGGCGACAGCGGTGACGCGCTGGTGAAGGCGCTGGGCAAGGTCGGCTCGATCGACAGTCCTCGCGGCGCGTGGAAGTTCGACGCCGACCACAACCCGGAGCAGACCTACTATCTGCGTGAGGTCCGTGCCGACGGGGACACCGCCGTCAACGCGGTCCTCGGCGAACTCGGCTGAGCGCGGCCGGCATGGCTACCCATCTGGTGAGCGTCCTCAACGGGCTGGCGATGGGCTCCCTGCTCTTCGCGATCGCTCTGGGCCTGTCCCTGGTGTTCGGCATGATGGACGTGCTGAACCTCGCCCACGGCGCGGTCTACCTGGTCGGCGCCTATGTGGCGGTGGCGCTCGTGTCCGACGGCTCGGGCGTGGCGGCCTTCGTCCTGGCCGTGCTGGCCGCCGCGGCCGCCGGGGCTCTCCTCGGGGGCCTGCTGGCCGGCCTGACGCGGGCCACCTCCCACCATCTCGACCAGGCCCTTCTGACGCTCGGCGTGGCCCTCGTGGTCGCCGAGGTGGTGTCGCTGGCGTTCGGCAACGACGTGCACTCGATCGCCGCCCCAGCTCCGGCCGCCGGGGGCGTCACGGTGCTGGGGGAGACGTACCCGGTCTACCGGTTGCTCGTGATCGGGTTCGGCGTGGTGCTGGCGGTGGCGGTCTACTTCCTGGTGGAGCGCAGCCCGCTGGGCTCGGTGATCCGCGCCACCGTCGCCGACCGCGCGATGGTGTCGGCGCTGGGCATCAACACGGGCCGGGTGCTGGTCGGGGTCTTCGCGGCGGGCGCGGCGCTGGCCGCCGTCGGCGGCGTCCTGGCCGGGCCGATTCTGGGCGCCCAGCCCGGCCTGGACGAGAAGGTGCTGCTGCTCGCCCTGGTCGTGGTGGTGATCGGCGGCCTCGGCTCGGTCCGCGGTGCGCTGCTCGGCGCCGTACTGATCGGGCAGGTGCAGGCGCTCGGCACGGCGCTGCTGCCCGAGTACGCCTCGTTCCTGGTCTTCGGGGCGATGGCCCTGGTCCTGCTGGTACGGCCGGCGGGTCTGCTCCCGGCACGGACGGCGGTGCACGCATGAACCTGAAGGCGGTGAAGGCGGTGAAGGCGGTGAAGGCGGCGGAAGGCGATGCGTCCGTGCCGCACGACACGACCCCGGTACGCGAACCGCTCGACGCGAGCGGCGGTGGGTTCGGCGCCGGTGGAGGGGGACCGGAGCGCCGCAGGGCCGTGGTCGCCGTCGCGGTCGTAGCCCTCCTGGCGGCGGCCCCGCTGGTGCTCGCCCCCTATCCGGTGTCGGCCATGACCCGGATGCTGGCGTTCGCGGTGCTGGTCCTCGGTGTCGACCTGCTGACCGGGGTCACGGGCCTGCCGACGCTGGGCCAGGCGGCGTACTTCGGTGTCGGTGGCTACACGGCGGTACTGGTCGGTGTCCATGTCACGTCGGACGCGATGGTGCAGGTGCTGGCGGCCCTGGTCATGGGGCTGCTGGCGGCGGCGGTGACCGGATGGGTCGCCGTTCGGGCGGGCGGGCTGGTGTTCCTCATGCTCACGCTGGCGATCGGGGAGACGGTGCACCAGGTGGCCGACAGCTGGTCGGCGGTGGGCGGCAGCAACGGCCTCGCCGGGATGCCCCCGATCAGCCTGTTCGGCGGATCGCCGCTGCTGGTCGCGGGGTTCGTGTACTGGTGGGCGCTGGCTGCGGCGGCCCTGGTGTTCGCGGTGGTCGCGTTGGTGGTCCGTTCGCCCTACGGGCGGACACTGCGGGGCATCCGTGACAACGACGCCCGGATGAGGGCCCTCGGCTACCGCCCGGCGCTCGCCCGGTACGGCGTCTTCTGCCTGGCCGGAGCCGTCGCCGGGGTGGGCGGTGCCCTGTGGGCGCAGCAGGCCCGGTTCGTCTCGCCCGGCGACATGGGATTCGAGGTCGCGGCGCTGGCACTGCTCAGCGTGGTCATCGGCGGCGCGGGAAGCCTGTGGGGCCCCTGCCTCGGCGCGGCACTCGTCCTGCTCGTCCGCGACAACCTCTCCGCCTCGATCGGCGGTCATGGCCCCCTGGTGCTGGGCGCGGTGTTCGTCGCCGTCGTCTTCCTGCTGCCGCGAGGCCTGTCGGGCCTCACAGGTGCCCGACTGAAAGTCCTTGGCCGCGCTCGCCGCCGGAAGGAGAACATGTCGTGACCACACTCCTGGAACTGCGCGGACTGACCCGCTCCTACGGTTCGCTGACCGCCGTCGACCAGGTGGATCTGACCATCGCCCGGGGCGAACGGCACGCGCTGATCGGACCCAACGGCGCCGGCAAGTCCACGCTGTTCGCCACCGTGGCCGGGACACTCCGGGCCTCCGCCGGCGGCATCGTGCTGGCCGGGCAGGACGTCACGGCACTGCCGGAGGCGGAGCGGGCCCGGCGTGGCATGGTGCGCACCTTCCAGCACTCCAGCCTGTTCGTCGACTGCTCGGTGCTGGACAACGTCGCCCTCGCGGTGCAACGGGTCCACGGGGTGGCCCACCGGTTCGACCGGGCCGCGCGGCGCTTTCGGCGCACCGAGGCCGAGGCCCGCAGTCACCTGGACTCGGTCGGGCTGGCCGGGCGTGCCCGGGACAAGGTGGCCGCCCTGTCCCACGGCGAGCGACGGCAGCTGGAGGTCGCGATGGTCCTCGCCACGGAACCCGCCCTGGTGATGTTCGACGAGCCCACGGCGGGCATGTCCGCCGCCGAGACCGAACGGTTCGTGGCTCTCATGGAACGCCTCCCCGAGCACCTGACCGTCCTCATCGTCGAGCACGACCTGGACGTGGTGTTCCGGCTGGCCGACCGGGTCACCGTGCTGCACCTGGGCAAGGTCCTCGCCTCCGGCCGGCCGGAGGAGATCCGGGCCGACGAGGCGGTGCGGCGGGCCTACCTCGGCTCCGCCAGAACCGAGGACCTGTTCGCCGACACCGGAGGGCCACGATGACCGAACTGCTCAGCGTGCGCGGGCTGCGCGCGGGATACGCGGGCACCACCGTGCTCGACGGGGTCGACCTCACCGTCGCCGCCGGCACCGTGGTGGCTCTGCTCGGACGCAACGGCGTCGGCAAGACCACCTTCGTCCACACGGTGATGGGAATGCTCAAGCCGTACTCCGGCAGCATCCGCGTGGACGGCCGCGAACTCGCCGGAGCGGCCGCCCACACCGTCGCCCGCAACAGGGTGGCGATCGTTCCCCAGGGGCGCCGCGTGTTCGCCCCGCTCACCGTCGAGGAGAACCTGAGCCTGGCGGCCAGGGCCGCCAGAGGCGAACGCGGCCCCTGGACCCAGAAGCGCGTCTACGCACTGATGCCACGCCTCGCGGAGCGGCGCGGCAACCGGGGAGACCAACTCTCCGGTGGGGAGCAGCAGATGCTGGCGATCGGCCGGGCGCTCCTGCGCAATCCCCGGTTGCTGCTCCTGGACGAACCGTCGGACGGACTCGCCCCGGCGGTCGTCGACCTGATCGCCGGCGTGCTGGAGGGCCTGCGCGGAGAGGGCATCGCGGCCGTACTCGTGGAGCAGGACCTGCACCTGGCCTTCCGTCTCGCCGACGAGGTGGCCGTGATGCAGAAGGGCCGCATCGTGCACCGCAGTTCCACCACCGACTTCCGGAAGGACCGCGAACGGGCCCACAGCCTCCTCGGCGTGGGCTGACACCGGGGCGCGCGGACCTCGGCGTCCGAGGCCCCGCGCCGCGACCACACTCACGAGCACAAGGAAATGGATGCGATGAAACGCCCCGATTCCCCAGCGCGTTCGCACCGGTTCGCCCGCCGTTTCCGGCCCGTACTGGTTGGCATGGTCCTCACGATGGGGCTGACGGTCCTGTCCCCGGCCAGTCACGGAGCCGCACTGCCCTCCGGTGACCGGCCCTCCGGTGATCCGGTCAGATCCTGTGCGAGCCTGACCGAGCTGACCTTCACCGACGGCACCCGCGTCACCAGCGCCGGGGAGGCCCCCGGCACCCCCGCGATCTGTCACGTGCGCCTGACCGTGCCGGAGAGCGTCAACATCGCGGTCTCCTTGCCGGCGCACGGTTGGAACGGACGGTTCCAGGGCGTCGGAGGCGGCGGTTACGCCGGTGTCCTGACGCCCCCCGACGACGCCGCGAAGGCCGGCTACGCCGCGGCGGCCACCGACACCGGCCACACCGGATCCCCCGTGTCTGGCGCCTGGGCGTGGTCGCCCACCGGGATGAAGCAGAACCTGATCACGGACTTCGCCCGCCGCTCGGTGCACGAGATGACGGTGAAGGGCAAGGCGGTGACCGGGGCCTACTACGGAAAGGCACCTGACCACTCCTACTGGAACGGCTGCTCGACCGGTGGCAGGCAGGGCCTGATGGAGGCTCAGCGCCACCCCGAGGACTACGACGGCATCCTCTCCGCGGCACCAGCCATCAACTGGGACCGGTTCATCCCGTCGGAGTTGTGGCCCCAGGTCGTGATGCGGGAGAGCGGCCATGTCGTCAGCTCCTGCACCTTCGAAGCGGTCAACAAGGCGGTTGTCGCCGCCTGTGACGGCAAGGACGGTGTCACGGACGGGATCGTCGACCCCCGGACCTGCCGCTTCGACCCGTCGAAGCTGATCGGTGAGCAGACGTCCTGCGGCACCATCACCGCCCAGGACGCGGCCGTGGTCAAGAAGATCTGGGAGGGCCCGCGCCGCCAGAACGGCTCCTTCCTCTGGTACGGCCTGACACCGGGCACCTCGTTCGCCGGCCTGGCCGGCAGCACCCCCACCGGCCAGGCCGCGCCGTTCCCGATCACGACCGACTGGTTCACGTACTGGCTGGCCAAGAATCCGGACTTCGACTGGCGCAGTGTCACCACGGCCGACTTCGCCGACTGGTTCGACCGGTCCCGGGCCGAGTACCACGACGTGATCGGCACCGACGACCCCGATCTCGGAGCATTCCGTGACGGGGGCGGCAAGCTGATCCTGTGGCACGGATGGGCCGACCAGCTGATCTTCCCGCAGGGCACGATCGACTACTTCCAGCGCGTGGCCGCCGAGATGGGCGGACAGGCCCGCGCCGAGCGGTTCGCACGGCTGTTCATGGCTCCGGGCGTCGAGCACTGCGCCGGCGGTCCCGGCGCCGCACCGGTCGATCCACTCGCCGCGCTGGTGAAGTGGGTCGAGCAGGGTGATGCCCCGAAGACCCTCCTGGGCCGCAACGCGGACATCACCCGGCCGCTGTGCCGCTGGCCCGCTGTCCCCCGTTACACGGGCCACGGCAGTACGTCCGACGCCGCCAACTTCCGTTGCGCCGCTGCGTACGACCCGCAGCGGCGGTAATCCCTTACGTCAACGTTCTACAAAACCTTGACGTATATGGGTTCTATTGTAGAAGATTCCCCTATCGGTACCCAAGCACGAGGAGGCGCTCGTCATGGTGGTGGCAAGTAACCCGGACGCGGCCCAAGCCGCGCAGGGCACACCGGAGGCCGCGGCCCCGGTGGTGGTGACCTTCGACCGGCGCCCGGACGCTTACCGGCACTGGAGGCTGAGCACGGACGGGCCGGTCGCGTGGCTGGAGATGGACGTCGACGAGCAGGGAGGCCTGGTCCCCGGGTACGAGCTGAAGCTCAACTCCTACGACCTGGGCGTGGACATCGAGCTCTACGACGCCCTCCAGCGGCTGCGGTTCGAGCACCCCGAGGTGCGCTCGGTGGTGCTGACCAGCGCCAAGGAGAAGGTCTTCTGCGCCGGGGCGAACATCCGGATGCTGGCGGCTTCCTCGCACCAGTGGAAGGTGAACTTCTGCAAGTTCACCAACGAGACCCGCAACAGCATGGAGGACGCCTCGGAGCACTCCGGGCTGACCTTCATCGCCGCGGTCAACGGCTCCTGCGCGGGCGGCGGTTACGAACTCGCCCTGGCCTGTGACCGGATCCTGCTGATCGACGACAACTCC
Source organism: Streptomyces sp. NBC_01314 (assembly GCF_041435215.1). NCBI lineage: Bacteria > Bacillati > Actinomycetota > Actinomycetes > Kitasatosporales > Streptomycetaceae > Streptomyces > Streptomyces sp. NBC_01314. Next base: position 3,046,300 of record NZ_CP108394.1, read on the forward strand.
TCGGCGGTGGCCCTGCCCGAGGTCCCGCTGCTCGGCGTACTGCCCGGCACCGGCGGCCTGACCCGGGTCACCGACAAGCGCCGCGTCCGCAAGGACCTGGCCGACCTGTTCGCCACCCGCAGCGACGGCGTACGCGGCAAGACGGCGGTGGACTGGCGGCTGGTCGACGAGGTCGTCCCCCGCCGCGACTTCCGCACGATCGTCGAACAGCGCGCGCTGGAGGCCGCCGAACGCAGTTCCCGTCCGGCGGACGCCCGGGGCATCGCCCTCACCCCGCTGGAGCGCGAGATCACCGAGGACGGCATCACCTACCGCCATGTGCGCGCCGAGTACGACCGCTCCCTCGGCCTGGTCCGCATCACGGTCAAGGGTCCCGGTGAGGTCGCCCCCGTCGATGCCGCCGCGCTCCACGCGCAGGGTGCCGACGGCTGGCTGTTGGCCCTCACCCGGGAGCTCGATGACCTGATTCTGCTGCTGCGGACGAACGAGACCGAGCTGGGCACCTGGGTGCTGCGCACGGAGGGCGACCCCACGCTCGTCCAGGCCCATGAGCGGGCCGTGCTGGGCGCCGCCGCCGAGGGGGACTGGCTCGGCAACGAGATCGTGCACTACTACAAGCGCACCCTGAAGCGCCTCGACGTCACCAGCCGCAGCCTCATCGCGCTCATCGAACCGGGCAGCTGCTTCGCCGGGCTGCTGCTGGAGCTGGCCCTGGCCTGCGATCTGCAGTACATGCTGGACGGCCCGCCCATCGAGGACCCCGACAGTGACGACCGGGCCCTCCTCACCCTCTCCGAGGCGAACTTCGGCGCCTTCCCGATGGGTAACGGCCTCACCCGCCTCCAGTCCCGCTTCTACCAGGAGGACGACCACATCGACTGGCTGCGCCGCGAGAGCGGGCAGCCCCTGAGCCCCGCCCAGGCCCGCGAGCTCGGCCTCGTCACCGACACGCCCGACGACATCGACTGGGAGGACGAGATCCGCATCGTCCTGGAGAGCCGGGCGGCGCTGAGCCCGGACGCGCTGACCGGGATGGAGGCCAACCACCGGTTCGTCGGCCCGGAGACCATCGAGACCAAGATCTTCGGACGGCTCACCGCCTGGCAGAACTGGATCTTCATACGCCCCAACGCCGCCGGCCCCGAGGGCGCGCTGCGCCGCTACGGCACCGGCCAGAAAGCGGTCTACGACCGGAAGCGAGTGTGACCCGATGCCCACGAAGATCGACTACGACTCCAGGATCCCCAACAACGTCGCTCTCGCCGACGACCGCCGTCTGCAGCGGGCGCTGGAGGGCTGGCAGCCCAAGTTCCTCAACTGGTGGGGCGAGATGGGCCCGACCCTGGAGAACCAGGGTGTCTACCTGCGCACCGCCGTGTCGGTCGGCCGCGACGGCTGGGCCCACTTCGACCACGTCAACGTGCCCGACTACCGGTGGGGCATCTTCCTGGCCGAGCCCACCCCCGACCGCCGTATCGCCTTCGGCGAGCACAAGGGACAGCCCGCCTGGCAGCAGCTGCCCGGCGAGTACCGCGCCGACCTGCAGCGCCTGATCGTCATCCAGGGCGACACCGAGCCGGCCTCCGTCGAGCAGCAGCGACTGCTGGGCCTGACCGCGCCGAGCCTGTACGACCTGCGCAACCTCTTCCAGGTCAACGTGGAGGAGGGCCGGCACCTGTGGGCCATGGTGTACCTGCTGCACGCCTACTTCGGCCGGGAGGGCCGCGAGGAGGCCGAGGCGCTGCTCTTCCGCAACTCCGGCAGCCCCGACTCGCCGCGCATCCTGGGCGCGTTCAACGAGGAGACCGCCGACTGGCTGGCCTTCTTCATGTTCACGTACTTCACCGACCGGGACGGCAAGTACCAGCTCGGCTCGCTCAAGGAGAGCGCCTTCGACCCTCTCTCGCGGACCTGCACCTTCATGCTGAAGGAGGAGGCCCACCACATGATGGTCGGCACCACCGGCATCGACCGCGTGGTGACCCGCAGCGCCCAGCTGATCCGCGAGCACGACACCCTGGAGATCGCCGCCTGCGGGGGCATTCCGCTGGACATCATCCAGAAGTACATCAACTTCCACTACACGGTCTCCCTGGACCTCTTCGGCAGCGAGACATCCACCAACGCCGCCAACTACTACACCGCCGGACTCAAGGGACGCTGGCAGGAGGAACGCCGCAAGGACGACCACCGCCTCACCGACGACAGCGCCTTCCTGCACAAGCCGGAGAGCGACGGCAGCTGGTCGCAGGAGGAGGTCCCGGCGCTGCTGGCCCTCAACCTGGACCTGCGCGACGAGTACATCGCGGACTGCGAGAACGGCCTCAAGCGCTGGAACCGAATCCTGGAGGACCACGGGATCGCTTTCCGGCTGAGGCTGCCGCACCCTGGGTTCAACCGGAGTGTCGGTATCGCCTCGGGTCACCACATCACCCCGGACGGCACGATCGTCGACGAGCGGACCTGGGAGGCGAGCCGTCGCCACTGGCTGCCCACCGCCGAGGACCTGGCGTTCGTGCGGTCGCTGATGCAGCCGGTCTACGAGCGCGGCAAGATCGCGAACTGGGTCGCGCCGCCGGTCAACGGCATCAACGGCAAACCGTTCGAGTACGAATACGTCCGCCTGGTGTAAGGGTGCGTGAGCCACATGACCGATGTGTTCAACACGGCGGACTACCTGGTGGACCGGCACGTGCGGGAGGGCAACGGCTCCCGCACGGCCCTGGTCACCCCCGTCCGGACTCTGACCTACGAGCAGCTGGCGGCCGAGGTACGCCGGGTGGCGGCAGGACTGCGGGCCCTCGGCGTACGCCCCGAGGAACGCGTCCTGATGTGCATGGTCGACGACGTCGAGCTCTTCACCGGCATCCTCGCCGCCTTCCACATCGGCGCCGTGGCCCTCCCCGCCTCGACCATGCTCACCGGCCCCGAACTGGGCAAGCTGGTGGCCGACTCGCGCTGCCGGGTCGTGCTGGGCTCCGCCGAGTTCGGGCCGGTCGTCCGGGCGGCGCTCCAGCAGGCCCCGGAGGTGGAGCACGCCGTGCTCACCGGGCAGGACACGACCGGACTTCCGGGCCACGTCGAGGGCCATACCTGGCAGCAGCTGCTGGACGGCGTCGCCGGCGCGGACGACGGGCCGTACCCGACCTGGCCGGACTCGCCGGCCCTGTGGCTCTACACCTCGGGCACCACGGGCATGCCCAAGGCGGCCATGCACCGGCACATCGACATCAAGTTCGCCGCTGAGAACTACGGGCAGCGGGTGCTGGGCCTCGGCCCCGAGGACCGCTGCCTGTCGGTGGCCAAGCTCTTCTTCGCCTACGGCATCGGCAACTCCCTGTTCTTCCCGCTGGCGGCGGGCGGAACAGCACTGCTGGAACCCTCCAGACCGTCCCCCGCGCTGTTCGCCAAGCGGGCGGCCGGCGACCGGGCCACCGTCCTGTTCGGCACCCCCAGCTTCTTCGGGCCCCTCCTCGCGAGCGCCGACATCCCGGACGACGCCTTCACGACCGTACGGATGGGCGCCTCCGCCGGTGAGGCACTGCCCGCGCGGATGTACGACGGGATGCTGCAGCGGTTCGGAGTGGAGGTGCTCGACGGCATCGGCTCCACCGAGATGCTGCACATCTTCATCTCCAACCGGTCGGGCAGGGTCCACCCCGGATCCTCCGGCGAACCCGTCCCCGGGTACGCGGTGGAGCTGCGCGACATCGAGGGCCGTGTGGTCGAGGACGACAACGCGCCCGGCGAGCTGTACGTGCGCGGGGAGTCCGCCGCCACCGGCTACTGGTGCCGGGCCGAGACCAGCCGCCAGGTCTTCCTCGGCGACTGGGTGCGCACCGGCGACACCTACGTCCGCAATACCGACGGCACCTACACCTGCATGGGCCGCACCAACGACCTGCTCAAGGCCGGCGGCATCTGGGTCTCGCCCGCCGAGGTGGAGGAGCGTCTGCTCGCCCACCCGGACGTGGCCGAGGTCGCCGTGGTCGGCGCACCCGACGCCGACGGCCTGGACAAACCGGTCGCCTGCGTGGTGCCCAAACCCGGCCACGAGATCGATCCTGAGGCGCTCGTGACGTGGTGCCGCGAGGGCCTGGCCGCCTTCAAGCGCCCGCGCGGCGTGATCGGACTGCCCGAACTGCCCCGCACACCCACCGGCAAGATCCGTCGCAACGTGCTGCGCGCGATGGTCCGCGACGGCTCCTGGGCGGAGGCGCCGGTGCCTCCGCGCTGAGGCGGCGGCTTCTTCGCCCCCGCCGCCCCTACCCGTCCCGTCCCCAGGGGCTTTGCCCCTTCGCCCTCAGCAGGCTCTGCCCCTGGACCCCCGCTCCCCAAACGCCGGAGGGGCTGGATTCAGCGTCCGGTGTTTGAGGACTGGGCCCCTTCAGGGCCGAAGCAGGGGTCTGGGGGCACAGCCCCCAGGGACGGGGACGGGTAGGCCGGCGGGGGCGAGAAACGCTGTGCCGAAACCACGCTCCTCAACCCCGGAGGGGTTGAACCATCATGCGACAAGGAGGACGTACATGTCCCCGCCCCCCACCGATCACGACACGGATCTACTCATCGTGGGAGCCGGCCCCACCGGCCTGTTCGCCGCCTACTACGCCGGCTTTCGCGGCCTGTCCGTGACCGTGCTGGACTCGTTGCCCGAGCCGGGCGGCCAGATCAACGCCATGTACCCGGAGAAGCAGATCTTCGACATCGCCGGATTCCCTGCGGTACGGGGACGGGAACTCGTCGAGCGGCTCCTGGAGCAGGCGGCGCCCTACGACCCGCACCACCTGCTCGGCCACCGGGCCGACATGCTGGAGCGGACCGCGGAGGGCACCTTCGTCGTGACCACGCGCCAGGGGGCGCGGGTCCGGGCCAGGGCTGTGCTCATCACTGGCGGCATCGGCACCTTCACTCCCCGCCCGCTGCCGGCCGCCGCCGCGTACGAAGGGGCGGGGCTGGCCTACTTCGTGCGCCGGCCGGACGACTACGCGGGCCAGGACGTCGTGATCGTCGGCGGTGGCGACAGCGCCTTCGACTGGGCCCTCACCCTGCACCCGATCGCCGCCTCCGTGACCCTCGTCCACCGCCGCGACGCCTTCCGCGCGCACCCGGCCACCGTGGCCGCCGTACGAGCAGCGGGCGTGGAGATCATCACCGAAGCCGAACTGTCCCGCGTGAGCGGCGACGGCCGGAGCATCGAGGCGGTCGAGATCACCCGACGGGTCCCCGGCGACGGGATGACCCACCATCTGCCCTGCCAGGGGATCATCGCGGCCCTCGGCTTCACCGCCAACCTCGGCCCGCTCCTCGCCTGGGGCATCGACATCGAGAACAGGCGGCACATCCCGGTCGACTCCGCGATGCGTACCTCCGTGCCGGGGATCTACGCGGCGGGCGACATCAATGACTACCCCGGCAAGGTGCGGCTGATCGCGGTCGGCTTCGGCGAGGCCGCCACCGCCGTCAACAACGCCGCGCACCACATCGACCCGGAACAGCCGGTGTTCCCTGGCCACTCCACCGACGTCCCGACGACGGCCCCGGCCGTCGCGTAGCACCGAAGGGACCGAACACCCATGCCCTACGTCATCGCTGAGGCGTGCATCGACATCACGGACCGCTCCTGCATGGAGGAGTGCCCCGTCGACTGCATCTACGAAGGCGACCGCAAGCTCTACATCAATCCCATGGAATGCATCGACTGCGGCAACTGCGAGCCCGTCTGCCCCGTGCAGGCGATCTCCCAGGACCGCCGGGTGCCGGCGGAGCTGAAGGACTTCGTCGCCGACAACAAGCGGTTCTTCACCGAGCCCCTGCCGGGCCGGGACGCGCCGATCGGTGCACCGGGCGGCGCCGCGGGCCACGGGCCGGCCGGCACGGACACCGAACTCGTCGCCGGGTACGATCCGCGCGGCTGAGCACGCGAGCTAAGGAGGCGCCGTGATCGATGGCGAGACCGTGGTCGACGCGCACGTCCACGCCCCGAGACTGTCCACGCTCAAGCCGGCCTGGTTCGAGTGGGCGGACACCTTCTGCGGCGATCACCCGTGGCGCGATGCCTACGACGAGCGGGGCGACCCCGTGCCCGAGCGGTTGGACGCCCTCCTGGAGGCACAGGGCGTGGACCGGGCGCTGCTGTTCTGCGAATACAGCCCACGTGCCACCGGCATCCAGCCGATCGACGACCTGCTGCCCATCGTCGCGTACAACCCGGTCCGCTTCCGGCTGGTGGCGAACGTCAACCCCCACCTGCACCACCCGGTGGTGGCGGAGGCCGAACGCCAGCTGGACCTGGGCGCGGTCGCCGTCAAACTGCACCCGGTGCACGGCGGATTCGACCCGGCCGACAAGGAGCTGTACCCGCTGTACGCGCTCTGCGGCGAGCGGGGCGTCCCGGTCGTCGTGCACTCCGGCACCTCCAGCTTCCCGGGCGCCCGCGCCCGGTTCGGCGATCCCCAGCTCCTTCTCGACGCCGTGGAGGACTTCCCCGACGTACAGTTCGTCTTCGCCCACGGCGGGCGGGGCTGGTGGTACGACACCGCGGCGTTCCTCGCGCTCACCCGGCCCAACGTCTGGCTGGACCTCGCCGGACTGCCCCCGCGCAAACTGCCCGAGTACTACGCCCGGTTCGACCTGCCGAGGCTGGCCACCCGGTGGATCTTCGGCACCGACTGGCCCGGCGTGCCCGGCACCTCCCGCAACGTTGCCGCGCTGCGCGCGCTGGGCCTCCCGGCGGACACCGTGCGGGCCGTGCTGTCCGGCAACGCCGCCAAGGTCTTCCCCGACCTCGGGGTCTGAATCAGCGAAAGCTCCGTGAGGAAATGATGATGTGTCAGAGAGTCGGGGTCATCGGGGCCGGGACCATGGGAGTGGGCATCGCCTATGTCTTCGCCGTGGCGGGTTGCGAGGTCACGCTGGCGGAGCCCGATCCGGCCAGGGCGGACCGGGCGTTGGAGACCGTCCGGGCCCGGGCCGCCCTGGCGCGGGAGCGCGGCAAGCTCGATGCCGCAGAGGCCGACGGACTGCCGGGCCGCATCCATACCGTCCGGCAGATCGGCCAACTGCCCGAGGAGGCCGACCTGTTGGTCGAAGCGGTTCCCGAACGCTCGGAACTCAAGCGCCGGGTCCTCGCCGAAGCCGAGGAACGACGACCGGTGCTGCTGGCCAGCAACACCAGCGGGCTGAGCATCGACGACCTGGCCGCGCCACTGCGCCGCCCCGGCGACTTCCTCGGCCTGCACTTCTTCAATCCGGTGTGGTCGATGCCGTTGGTCGAGATCGTCCGCGGCGGGCGCACCACGGAGCCGGCGCTGAACCGGGCACACGAGGCCGCGGTGCTGATCGGCAAGGAGACCATCGTCGTCCGCGACGCGCCGGGTTTCGCCACCAGCCGCCTGGGAGTGGCGATCGGACTGGAGGCCATGCGGATGCTCCAGGACGACGTCGCCTCGGCCGAGGACATCGACCGTGCGATGGAGCTGGGCTACCGCCACCCGATGGGGCCGCTGCGGCTGACCGACCTCGTCGGCCTCGACGTACGCCTCGACATCGCCCGGCACCTTGCCGAGCAGTACGGCCCCCGCTTCGAACCGCCGAGGATCCTTCTGGAGAAGGTCGCCGCGGGCGACCTCGGCCGCAAGACCGGCAGAGGCTTCTACCACTGGGGCGAGGCGTGAGCGACCGACATCGGAAGTGACCCCGGTGGGCCCACCGCACAGGCGATGTCCAGGACGTCAGACCTGGCCGTGATCCTCGGTGAGCTCCTCCCACCGCTCCAGCGCCCGCGGGCTCCATTCGGCGTGCCTGGTGTGGAAGAGTTCGGCCGCCTTGGCCCCGCTCCAGCCCGCGGGCAGCAGCTTCGAAGGCAGGCGCGGGTCGAGGAACGGAAAGCGGCGCCACTCGTGCACCAGCATGGTCTGGGCGTGCAGGACGGCGGCACCGTCGGCGGGACGTAGTCCGGTGAACTCGTCGATGAACGCCTCATAGCGCTCCTCGACCTCGCTGAGGTCCCAGGCGCGGGCCACCATGGCCGCCTCGCTGCCCACCGCGCCGTACGTGGCGTTGAAGGACATCGCGTCGTCGGCGAGCCCGAGCTCCTTCAGGACACCGAGGGCCTCCGTCTCACGGTCGGCGCGGGGGGTGATCCACACACCGGGCTCCGGGGAGCCGAAGCCGGCCCAGGTGAGCCGGGTGCGCACGCGGTGCCGCAGGTCCCGCTTGACCTCCGGCACGGAGACCAGGACCACCAGCCAGGTGCCGTTCCAGACGCGCTCGCCGCTGCCGAAGTCGTAGATCCGCTGGGCGCCCTCGGTCAGCATCCGCCGGCCCGGCGGGGTGAGTGCCCAGCACACCCGACGGCCCGCCCGCTCCGAGGCCAGCCAGCCCTCCGCCGCGGTCCGGGCGAGCGCCTGGCGGGCCGACTTCTCCTCGACGCCGAACGTCGCCAGTGCCTCCACCAGCGCCGACGTCCACACAGGACGGCTCTGGGGGAGCACGTACTCGCCGAGCATGGTCATCAGCAGCGAGCGGGCGCTGACGTCACCGAGCTCGCGGCGCCGGCTGACCACCGGCCGTGTGCCCGCTGCCGTGCCTTTGCCGGCCCGTGCCTTCCGTGCCGGTCCGCGCGAAGCGCCCTCCACCATGGTTCTTCACTTCCCTTGCTGCCGGACATTCCGGTGCCTCACGTCGTCGTGAGGCACCGGCATCACAGCGTATCCGCGGATCCGGTAGCGGAATGCGGGCCCTCTGGACTTTCCTTAGACGATATCTTGTCGCTGCGGTAATTATCAGTAGAGTGTTGCTCGGGTCGGCGAGTGGCCGACCAGGACGAGCGAGGTGGCAGCCATGCCGGTCTACGCCCTCGGGCCCTGCGAGCCGGACATTCATCCCCGTGCCTTCGTCCACCCCGACGCCGTCGTGATCGGGAGTGTGCGGATCGGCGCGGAAGCCAGTGTCTGGCCCGGTGCCGTACTGCGCGGAGACCTCGGCGGACACATCGAGGTGGGGGCCCGCACCAGCATCCAGGACGGCACCGTGCTGCACACCACCGAGCAGTGGCCGACCGTGATCGGCCCCGAGTGCGTGGTCGGCCACAACGCCCACCTGGAGGGCTGCACCGTCGAGCGTCGCTGCCTCATCGGCTCCGGCTCCGTCGTCCTCAACCGGGCCACCGTGCGCGAGGGCGCCGTGGTCGGCGCCTGCGCACTCGTCCCCGAGGACTTCGAGATCCCGCCCAGGACCATGGCCCTCGGCGTCCCGGTACGGCTGCGAGAGACAGGGGTCGACCCTTCCTGGGTGGAGTACGCCGTACGCACCTACGCCGACGCGGCCGCCCACTATCAGCGCGATCTCCGGCGCATCGACCACTGACCACTGAGCACGGAGCGCAAGGAAAGGTGGGCCCTCCCGTGGCCGCGAAACTGCACAGCTACCTCGCCGGCGCCTGGTACGAGGCACCCGACGAGGGCCGCCCCCTGCTGGACGCGGCGACCGGCGTCGAGGTGGCCCGGCTCTCGCAGAGTCCCGTCGACGCCGTCACCGCGCTGCGTCACGCGCGGGAGGTGGGCGGCCCCGCCCTGCGGGAGCTGACCTTCCACCAGCGCGCCGGTCTGCTCAAGTCGCTGGGCAAGCACCTGACCGCGCACACCGACGAGTTCCACACGCTGTCGACCCGCACCGGAGCGACCCGCCGCGACTCCGCTCTCGACGTCGACGGCGGTATCGCGGTGCTGTTCGTCTACGGCGGCAAGGGTGTCAGAGAACTGCCCGACGGTCATGTCCTGCCCGACGGCGACACGGAACCGCTCGGCAGGCAGGGCACCTTCGGGGTACGCCACATCCATGTACCCAGGCATGGCGCGGCCGTCCAGATCAACGCGTTCAACTTCCCCGTATGGGGCATGCTCGAGAAGCTCGCGCCCGCCCTGCTGGCGGGCCTGCCCTCCGTCGTGAAACCCGCAGGACAGACGGCCTACCTGACGGAACTGGTGTTCCGCCGCGTCATCGAGTCGGGCATCCTCCCCGAAGGCGCCGTACAGCTGGTCTGCGCACCGCCCGACGGCATCCTCGACGCACTCAACGGACAGGACCTGCTCAGCGTCACCGGCTCCGCGGCCACCGCCCGCACCCTGCGCAGCCACCCGGCCGTCGTCGGCCGCGCCGTCCGCTTCAACGCCGAAGCCGATTCCCTGAACTGCGCCGTCCTGGGACCCGACGCCACCCCCGGCACCCCCGAGTTCGACCTGTTCACGAAGACCCTGGTCACCGAGATGACCGTCAAGGCAGGGCAGAAGTGCACCGCGATCCGCCGCGCCCTGGTGCCCGCCGGACTCATCGACGCCGTACAGGAAGCGGTCTCCGCCGAGCTGGACGACATATGTGTCGGCCACCCCGCCGAACCCACCGTCACCATGGGCCCACTGGCCGGGCTCGGGCAGCGGGAGGAGGTACTGCGCGCGCTCAAGGCGCTCACGGCGGCGGCCCGTGTCGTCCACGGAGACCCCGACCGGTTCGACGTACTGGACTGCGACCGCACACGCGGTGCCTTCCTCCCCCCACTGCTGCTGCGCTGCGACGACCCCGGCCGCGCCGAGCCGCACGAGGTCGAGGCGTTCGGCCCCGTGACCACCCTGCTGCCGTACGACGGAACCGCCGCCCACGCGGTCGCACTGGCCGCACGCGGCGAGGGCAGCCTCGTCGCTTCGATCGTCACGCACGACCCCGACTTCGCCCGCGAGACCCTGCTCGGCGTGGCCCCCTGGCACGGCCGCCTGCACCTCCTCGACCGCACCGACGCCGCGGAGTCCACCGGCCACGGCTCACCCCTTCCGCACACCGTGCACGGCGGCCCCGGCCGGGCGGGCGGCGGCGAGGAACTCGGGGGCATCCGCAGCGTGCTGCACCACATGCAGCGCACCGCCGTCCAGGGCCCGCCCGACACCCTTGCGATGCTCACCGAGCACCGCCCCGAAACCCCTGCTCAAGCGGAGTGAACACCATGGCAGATATCGAGAACCGCCCCCTCGCGGCGAGCGACACCACCGGCCATGCGCCGTCGGCGAAGCGGGCCGGACACGGCAGCCGCCTCGTCCAACGGCTTCTTAAGCTGCCGACCCATGCCGTTCAGAGCCGCCGACAGTCGGCCCATCTCGATGCCGGGCGCAGCCAGTTCGGGGACCCGACGGGACAGGTCCCCCGCGCGATCTCGGCGGCGGTCTGCTAGATACAGGACAGTGGCCGCAGGCTGGACCGGACCGCGAACCAGCCTGCCACCGCGAGCAGCACGAGCAGCACGAGTCCGGCACTCTCGTAGATCCGCCACATCGTGTCGACGGTGGAGTCCACCCGGGCCAGAGAGGTGGCCACGATCACGCTGCCGCCCTCGTCGTCCGGGCTCGCCGCGAGCACGGCCCACAGAACCGCATGATCGGGTCTGGCGACCGCGATCACCCGCCAGCGGGTGTCGCCGCGGGTGCTGTCCACGGTGAAGGCGCACGGCCCGCGCGGGCGGTTTCCGCTACGATGCCGGGCGGCAGGACGCGCACCGCCGATGCTGTATCCCCGCCCGCGCCGGGACAGCTCAGACGGCCAAGGTCCCCACCCGGGCCCCGCGACACCCACCCGCACGACTGCGGGCAGGCGCGGGGTGCCCGGAGAGAAGACGTCATACCACGCAATCAGTCCCGCGCCGGCCAGCGCGCCCGCGCCGCGCAGAAGGTCGCGGGCGGCACGGGCAAGTACACCGAGCCGCTGTGCGCCAAGCCCGGCCCGTCCGGCGCCCGCAGGGAACCCGCCCACGCCGAGCCCGCCCGCCGGCTCGCCGCCCAGCTGCGCGCCAGCCTCGGCACAGAGGGGGAGGAGGCTGCCTGTCTGGTGGACGCGGCGATGGCCTGGGCGGTGAAGGACCGCGAACTCAAGCATGCCCTGCTGCGCGCGGGCGGCGACCTCGCCGCCCGCGCGCGCCTTCGCCCCGCCCTGGACGAGCACGCCGCCGGCGAGGTCACGGTGCACGACGTGCCCCCCTCGTCCAGACCGTGCACATGGTGCTGGAGGCGGCCGCCGAGGAAAAGGCGAGCGCGGAGTTGCTGCGCGCGGTCGCGGACGTCCTGGACCGGCTCGTCGGCGCCAGCCACATCGGCAATCCCGCGATCTACGGGGTGCGGGCCGGCGGATGGCTCACCAAGCCGAGGATGTGGGAGCGGGTGTACCCCACGACCGCCCCGGTAGCGGTCGTCGCGGCGGCGGCCCTGCGCACGATGCGGGAAGCCGCCCGCATCCCCGACAAGGACGAACTGACCTGTGCCGACTGCATGTTCACCTCCAGGAGGCTGTCCGCTTCGCGCGTACCGCCGCCGACCTAGGGCCGGGTGTGTACGCTCACCGGTGTATTTGATGATCACGGAAAAGCCGCCTCGGCTGGGCCCTCGACATCCCCCTGGCAGGCGGGCGCTGCAGGACGAACTCAAGCGCGACCTGCCGGTTCCGTTCGAGTTCCCCGCCGAAGGCGGACTGATCCAGAAGTCCGGGCAGCCGAGGCACACCCCGACCGCCCGGACTTCAACTGTTCGGTGCGGTATCGCTACCTCGTCAGACGATCATCCACTGCTGGTTCGCGCCGGAGGTGCAGGTCGACTGGTCCAGGGCCGCACCGTTGGCGGTGGACGCCCCGGCGACCTGGAGGCACTTGCCGCTGTTGACGTTGGTGAAGGTGAGGTAGGCGCCGATCACTGCTGTCCTCTTCCACAGCTGGTGCGAGGCCCCGGTGCACGTCGACTGGACGGCGGCCGCACCGTTGGCGGTGGACGCCCCGGCGACCTGGAGGCACTTGCCGCTGTTGACGTTGACCAGCTGGTAGTTGGAGCCTACGAGGGTGGGCTTCCACTGCTGATTGGTCCCGGAGTTGCAGTTCCCGGAGTTCACCGACGCTCCGTCAGCCGTGCTCGCGGACCAGACGTCCGCGCACTTGTCGGCGTTCCGGTTCCACAGGTGGTTGTTCGGGGCCCCGAGCGGACCGGAGAGGACAGGCCAGCCGTTCGCGAAGGTCAGCTGACGGATGTCGAGTGCCTCCCGACCGGCCTGGTCGGCGTCGTAGTAGTGGTAGGCGAGGTACTTGGACGAGCCGTCGTCGTAGGCGTCGGCACCGCCGGCGGCCACCCTGGGGCGAGCGCCGTTGAGGACGGTGGTTCCGCCGTTTGACAGCATGTTTGTGCCGCTCTGGTCGAGATACGGTCCCGTGATGCTGGTGGACCGGCCGACTACGGTGTAGTAGTTGCTGTTCGTTCCGCTGCAGCACAGCCCCTTGGAGCCGAAGAGGTAGTAGAAGCCGCCGTTGAGGACGATCGTCGGGTTCTCGATGCCGACGGCGAGGTGCCAGAGGTTGTGGTCGGTGGTGGACAGCTTGCCGGTGGACTGGTCCAGGACGTGCATGTAGGTGCCGGGGCCGGTGAAGGAGCCCCAGGAGATGTACAGGCGGCCGTCCGGTCCCCAGTCGACGTTGGGGTCGATCGGGTAGTTGACGTCCGTGACCATGCCCTGGTCGGTCCAGGGGCCCTCGATGTTCGTGGCGGTGGCCACGCCCATCACGGCGTACGAGGTGCCCCAGCGCGAACCGGCGTAGTACAGGTGGTACTTGCCGTTGAACTGCTTGATCTCCGGGGCCCAGATGTTCGGCGGGGTCGCACCGAGCTTCGCGGTGATCCAGGACGGGGTCGACCCCCAGACGTTCCCCACCTTCGTCCATCCGGACGCCGCGGTGCCGCCGCACGTCTTGTGGATGGTGATGGATCCGCTGGGGTTCGCCGAGTCGTTCTCGAACCCGGTGGAGAAGCCGTAGTAGCAGCTGCCCACCTTGATGAGGCTCGGGTCGTGCATACGGACGTCACCGCTGAGTGCCTGCGCGGGAGAGGCGGTGACCAGACCGAGGACGGTCAGGAAGGCCACCAGGACCGCCCCGAGTGTGGACCGGCCGCTTCTCCCGCGTATCCCGGGACGCGGCCCCGGGTGGTTGTGGACGCGCATACGAGACTCCTTCGTGTCGCAGTTGAGGGGCGGGAGTTCACCCCCCGAGTGGGCGTCGGCCGTTCCGGGCTGCGCTGCGTTTTCCGTGTCCGCGCCCCATCGGGGAGGTGATGGGGCGCGGACACGGGCCGGACCAGCGGTTCTGCTGGATCGCGGCGCCGGGAGGTCGTGTGGGGCGGGCTTGTGGTCCGCCTCGGCACGGCTTGAGGCCGCTGCCGAAGGGCTCTGGCGGTCGGGGTCGCCGGTCGCTAACCCTTGACCGCTCCGGCCGTCATGCCCGCCACGATCTGCCGGTTGAAGAACAGGAACATGATCAGCGGCGGGATCGTGATGAGCAGGATGTCCATGAAGAGCAGGTTGTAGCTGGTGCTGTACTGGCTCTGGAAGTTGAACAGGGTCAGCTGGACGGTGGCGTTCTGCTCGCCGGGCAGGAAGTACAGCGGGTTGGTGAAGTCGTTGAAGACGGCCACCGACTGCACGACGATCACCGTCACGATCACCGACCGCAGCACCGGGAGGATGACCTGGAAGAACAGCCGCAGCGGTGACGCCCCGTCGATGATGGCGGCCTCGTCGAGTTCGCGCGGAATGGTGGCGATGAAGGCGCGGAAGAGCAGGATGGAGAAGGACAGACCGAACGCGATCTCCACGAGGATCAGTCCGGGGAGGGTGCCGAACAGGCCGGCCTTCTGCAGGACCCAGATCGTCGGCACCACGGCCGGGGGGATGATCAGCCCGGACAGGACGAGGAAGTTGATGAGTCCCGTCCACCGGGTGACCCGCCGCTGCAGCACGAACGCGACCATCGCGCCGAGGACGACCATCGCCGTCACGCTGGCGACGGTCAGGATCACGCTGTTGATGAACGCGATGACGAGGATGTAGTCCCGCGCCTGGACGACCTCGACGAGGTTGTCCACCAGCTGGAAGTGGCGCGGCCAGGAGAAGTCGAGCTGGGAGGCCTGCTGCGGGTCCTTCACCGCCGTGAGCACGATGAACGCGAACGGGATGATGAAGACGACGACGCTGGCGGCGACCGACAGGACGCCGAGCCAGGTACGGGCGGGATTCTTCACCGCTCGACCTCCTTGCTCGCCAGGAAGCGGGACAACGGGACGATGACCGCGGTGACGACCAGGAAGAGGATGACGTTTCCGGCGGTCGACAGGCCGTAGAAGCCAGCCTGGTACTGCTTGTAGATGACGGAGGCGACCACGTCGGAGCTGAAGCCCGGTCCGCCGCGCGTCATGGCCCAGATGAGGTCGAAGGACCGCAGGCCGCCGATGAGCGACAGGATGATGACGGTCGAGGTCGCCGGCCAGCTCAGCGGCAGGATGACGTTGCGGAACTGTTGCCACGGGCCCGCGCCGTCGATCCTCGCCGCCTCGTAGTAGTCCTGCGGGATGGACACGATGCCGGCGATGTAGATGACGGTGGCGAGCCCGACACCCTTCCAGACGTCGACGAGGGCCACCGAGAACAACGCCAGCGACGGGTCCGTCAGCCAGCCCGGACCGTCGATGCCGACGACCGCCAGCGCCTTGTTGATCGCTCCGGTGGAGGGGTCCATGAAGGCGGTGAAGGTGATGCCGATGCCGACGGTGCTGACCAGGACGGGGAAGAACACCACCGAGCGCAGATAGCCGCGGGCGCGGATCTGGCTGGTCAGCAGGATTCCCAGGAGGAGGCCGAGGACCACCTTGAGGCCCGAGGTGACGACCGCGTAGAGGAACGTGTTGACGAAGCCCTTGACGAGGGCGGGTTCCTGGAAGAACTCGGTGAAGTTGTCCAGGCCGATGAAGGTCGACTTGAAGATGGTCCACCGGGTCAGGCTGAAGTAGAACGACGCGAACGTCGGGACGAGGAACAGCACCCCGTAGATCACTGCGGCCGGCAGGTAGAACCAGGTGGGATAAGCGCTGTGCATCTTGGCGGACCGACGCGTTCTGGCCGCCACTTTCGGCTTCTCGGCCGTCGGTGGCCCGGTCGGTACAGCTGTGGTCATCGGTCGACCTCTCTCGGGCGTCTCCCCGCACCCTTTCCGGAGGCGGGGAGGCACTGACGTGCGTTCCTACCAGCCCGACAGGCCGAGTTGCTGAGCCTGCTTCTTGACGTCCTTGTCGTACAGGGCTGCGCCGGCCTTGGCCCCGGTGATGCCGGAGCCGACCTGGACACAGATCTGTTCGAGGCTCGGGCCCTTCACCGGGGACAGGAACTCCAGCGCCGGGCTCTGGGCATCGTCGGTGAAGTACGCCGCGACGTCCTTGGTGATGGTGGGAACGTCTGCCGGCAGGGTGCAGCCCTCGACCAGGTACGGGCCGGTGGGCGTCGACGCCTCCGCCTGGGAGGTGCAACCGGCCGGGCTCGCGGTGAACGCGAGGAACTTCTTGACCGCGGCGAGCTTGTCACCGGTGGTGCTCTTCGGGACGTAGAAGGCGTTCGGGAACCACGCCGTCATGCCGTTGGCGGAGGCCTCGTCCCCGGGCAGGGCGAAGAAGCCGACGTCGTTGAGCTCATCGGGGTTGCTCGTCTTGATCGCGCCGATGACGGTGGAGAGCATCGGGTACTGGGCGCCCTTGCCGGTGGCCAGCATCTCCAGGCCCTTGACGAGCGTGGCCGACGCGTAGTCGGAGTTCTGCAGCTTCAGGTCGTGGATCTGCTGCAGGTGCTCGAAGCCCTTGACGGCGTTCTCGTCGGTGGCGAACTTCGCCTTGTTGGCGGTGAACTCCCCCGCGAAGTCCGGTTCTTCGGCGGACACGTTGTGGAAGTCGCCCAGGACGAGGAGCTGGGAGGTCCAGGTGTCCTGGTAGGTCTGAATGACCGGGGCGATGCCGGCGGCCTTGATCTTCTTGCTGTTGGCGATGAAGTCGGCCCAGGTCTTCGGTACCGTCAGACCGAGCTTGGCGTAGACCTTCTTGTTGTAGAGGACACCGCCGCCCAGAGCCGAACCGAAGGGCACGCCGTAGGTCTCGTCACCGACCGTGACCTGAGGGACGAAGGACTTGTCGAGGCTCTTGACGTACGAGTCCTGGGTGATCGGCGTGAGGGTCTTCGCCGGGTCGATCTGCTGGAACAGCGAACCGGTGTTGTACGAGAAGACTTCGGCCATGCTGTCGGTTTGCAGCCGCGTCTTGATGAGGTTGTCGCCGTCGGCTCCGCCGGGGCGCGTCTCCACACTGACCCTGATCTTTGGGTTCTTGGCCTGGAAGTCCTTCGCCAGCTGCTTGGCGGCCGCAAGGTTGTCGGGTGCGTTGTCGACGAGCAGCTTGATCGTCGTCGCGCTGTCGTCCCCGCTGGAGGAGCCGAGAGAGCCCGCGCTGCACGCGCTGAGCAGGAGCGGCAGAACGGCGGCTGCGGCGACGGCCGTCCTTCTCTTGGCGCGAGTGGTTGACCTCATGGATGGTTCCTTCGTTCAAGCGGGGATGGATCGTTTCGATGGCTGAGGGTGACGCCTCATAGGCAGTCACGCGAGAGACTGCTGCGTCCGCTGCGGCGGACGCGAGCACTGGACCGACCAAGCCTCCGGCGGACGACTTTCGAGGCAAGGAAGGGGGCCGGTAACGATGCGACAGAAGCTTCTGAGCCCTCTGGTCACCATCTACCACTTCTGACACCCTGAGCGGCCCGGCCGTGGTGCGGCCGCCTGTCGTGGGCCCTGTCGTGCGAACCACCTTCGTGTAACGTTCCACGAAGGGATGCCCCATAGGTTGAAGCGAACAGGCCGGAACCGTCAAGTCATCCGCGAGTAACGTTCCGGAAACACCCGACGGGGCGGGCGGTGCATGACGACGGAGGTGCGCGCCAGTGCGACCGGCAAACAGTTCGAAGAGAGCCACCATCACCGACGTCGCGCGCAGCGCGGGGGTGTCCACCTCGGCGGTGTCGAAGGTGCTGCGCAACGCCTACGGGGTGAGCCCTGCGATGCGTGAGCGGGTGCAGGCGGCCATGGCCGAGCTGGGCTACCGTCCGCACGCCGCCGCCCGCGGCATGAGGGGCCGCACCTACACGATCGGTGTTCTCCTCGCGAGCATCCGCAACGCTTTCTACGCAGACCTCCTGGACGGAGTGAACACAGCCCTCAGAGGCACCGAGTACGCGCTGTTCCTCGGCTCCGGCGGCTCCTCCGAGATGGAGGAGCAGACCAAGCTGATCCACACCATGGCGGACCGGCAGATGGACGGTCTGATCCTGATCGCGCCCACCGTCCCCCGCACGGAAGTGGTCCGCCTCGCGGCCGAGGTGCCGACGGTGGTGATCGGCCACCACGATCCCTCCCCGGCATACGACTGCGTGGTCAACCAGGACGGGGCCGGCGTCGACCTGGTCGTCGACCACCTGATCACCCTCGGGCACCGGGACATAGCCCATCTGTCGCATCCGACGGTGCGCGGCACCCAGTGGGAGCAGCGGCCCGAGCACCACGTACGGGCCGCCTACCGTGCGGCGATGGCCCGGCACGACCTCGCCGACCTGGCCCGGGTCGTGCACTCCGGGTATTCGGACGAGGGCGGCTACCGGGGCGCCATGGAACTGCTCACCTCCACACGCCCGCCCACCGCGATCTTCGCGGGCGCGGACGTCGCCGCGACCGGCGTCTTCCGGGCCGCGGCCGAGCTCGGCCTGCGCATCCCCGACGACCTCTCGCTCGCCGGATACAACAACACCTCGGTCGCAGCCCTCGCGCCGGTGAACCTGACCAGCGTCGACCAGGCGGGCGCCATGATGGGCGAGACCGCGGCCCGGTTGCTGCTGGAGCGGATCGAGAAGCGGCGCGACCGCGCCGTCGTCATGGCCTCGACGCCCCACCTCGTGCCACGCGGCAGCACCGCACCGGCACCCGGCGCCTGATCGGCCGGCTCCCTCGCCGCAGAGCGTTCGACCCGGGTCCTGGGCGGGCGAGCGTCGAACCCGAGCGAGGGACGCCGCACATTTCCTCAGCTTCTCCTCTTGACGCACCGGACATCTCCGTCCCAGGGTTGAGTCGATTTAAGCGTGGAACGTTGCACACGATAGAGAAGCGAGGCGGCCGGCATGGGCCTTGAGCGTCCCGAACCCGACACCACACTGGTCTCCGTCCGGTTCGAGCACCGGGGGGACGCGCTCGGCGTCGGCACGCCCGAACCCCGCCTGTCGTGGCAGGTCCGCACCGACGACCCCGCCTGGCGGCAGACGGCGTACGAGGTGGAACTGGACGGCGGTACGACGGCGCATGTCGATTGCGCCGAGCAGGTGCTGGTGCCGTGGCCCTTCGCCCCCCTGGCCTCACGCGGCGGGGCGAGTGTCCGGGTCCGGGTGGCCTGCGGAACGCGCTGGAGCGACTGGAGCGCGCCGGCCACCGTGGAGACGGGCCTGCTGCGCCCCGACGACTGGACCGCCCGGTTCATCACCCCCCACCACCACGGCGCCCTGGACGCGCCCGCCCCCGAGCTCGTACGGACGGTCGTGCTGCGGGAGGACGTGGTCTCGGCCCGCCTCTACGCCACCGCTCACGGTGTCTACACCGCGTCCCTCAACGGCATCCGGGTCGGCGACGAGGTCCTCGCCCCCGGCTGGACCAGCTACCGCCACCGGCTGCGGTACCAGACCCACGACGTCACCGCCCTGTTGAAGAAGGGCGAGAACACCCTGTCGGCCGTGCTCGGCAACGGCTGGTACCGCGGCCACCTCGGCTGGTGGGGCGCCCGCGCGCTGTACGGCGACCGGCTGGCCCTGCTGGCCCAGCTGGAGGTCCGCTACGCCGACGGTTCGGTGGAGGTCTTCGGCACCGACGAGCAGTGGCGGGCCCGCGATTCCGGGATCCTCGCGGACGACCTCTACAAGGGGCAGCGCACCGACCTGCGGTTCGCCCCGGGCCAAGCCGACGGCCCGGTGGAGGTGCTGTCCGGGCAGGAGGCGGACCTGGCGCGACTGGTCGCCCCGGAGGGGCCACCGGTACGCGTCACCGAGGTGCTGCCCGCGTCGAAGGTCTGGCAGTCGCCGTCCGGCCGTACGCTCGTCGACTTCGGCCAGAACATCGTCGGCTGGGTCCGGCTGCGCGTGCGTGACACCACGGCCGGCGCCGAGGTCGTCGTGCGGCACTCCGAGGTCCTGGAGGACGAGGAGCTGTGCACGAGGCCGCTGCGGACGGCCGACGCCATCGACACCTACCTCCTGGCCGACGCCGAGGAGACCGTCCTCGAACCCTCGCTCACGTTCCACGGTTTCCGGTACGCCGAGGTCACCGGCGTACCGGACCTGGCGGCCGATGATGTGCACGCCGTCGTCGTCAGCAGCGACCTGCGCCGCACAGGGTGGTTCTCCTGCTCCGACCCGGACCTGGAGCAGTTCCACGACAACGTCGTCCGGGGCACACGCGGCAACTTCCTGGACATACCCACGGACTGCCCGCAGCGCGACGAACGGCTCGGCTGGACCGGCGACATCCAGGTCTTCTCCCCCACCGCCACCTTCCTCTTCGACGCGGCGGGCTTCCTGTCCTCCTGGCTCGCCGACCTCGCCGCCGACCAGCACGCCGACGGCGCGGTCCCCTGGGTGATCCCCGACGTCCTGGACGACGCGGCCCCGACCGCGGCGGCCTGGGGCGACGCCGCCCCGGTGGTGCCGTGGGTGCTGTACGAACGCTACGGCGACCTCGGCGTCCTTGAGCGGCAATTCACCAGCGCCCGCGCATGGGTCGACAAGGCCGCCTCCCTCACGACCGACGGAGTGTGGGCGGGCGGATTCCAGTTCGGCGACTGGCTCGACCCCACCGCGCCGCCGGACGACCCGTTCGCCGCCCGCACTCCCACCGATGTCGTCGCCACCGCCTGCCTGGTCCGCTGCGCCGACGTCGTCGCCCACACCGCGGAGGTCCTGGGCCGCTCCGCGGACGCCGCCCACTACTCCGCACTCGCCGACCAGACCCGCCAGGCGTTCGCCCGCGCCTACGTCACCCCGGCGGGCCGGGTGCTGGGCGACTCACCGACCGCGTACGCCATGGCCCTGCAATGGAACCTGCTGGCCTCCCCGCACCATCGTGCGGTGGCCGGAGACCGGCTCGCCGACCTCGTCCGCACGAACGGCTTCCGTATCGCCACCGGATTCGTCGGCACCCCGCTGATGACCGACGCCCTCACCTCCGCCGGGCACCCGGACCTCGCCCACCGGCTGCTGCTGGAGAAGGGCTGCCCGTCCTGGCTGTATCCCGTGACGATGGGCGCCACCACGGTCTGGGAACGCTGGGACAGCATGCTGCCCGACGGCACGGTCAATCCCGGCCAGATGACCTCCTTCAACCACTACGCCCTCGGAGCCGTCGCCGACTGGATGCACCGCACCGTCGCCGGACTGGCCCCGGCCGCGCCCGGCTACCGCGAAATCCGCGTACGTCCCCTGCCGCACCGGTCACTCACCCACGCCACGGCCGTGCACCTCACCCCGTACGGCGAGGCGTCCGTGGGCTGGCGGCGCGAGCACGGCCGCTTCCACCTGAAGGTGGTCGTGCCCGCGGGCACACGGGCCACCGTCCACATCCCCGGTTCCGCGCAGCCTCCGGTGACCGTGGCGCACGGCACGCACACGTGGACCGTCGACGACCCCTGCCCCGCCCCGGCACCGTCCGAGGTGGTCACCGTGCGGGACCTGATGGACGAGCCCAACCTGTGGGCACACACAGTCGGCGCCCTGACCCGGCAGGGGCTGAACGGGGACTCGGCACAACTGGCCCGGCAGCTGGGACCCTTCCTGGACCTGCCGGCCGGCCGACTGCCCGCGCTGCTCAACAGGGTCCTATTCGAGGACGGCGGCACCGACGCCGCCGCCGCTCTGGAGACGTTGCTGAGCAGCGCGGCGGACTGACCTCCACCACGCACACCGTGTTCGCGGAGGCATCAGCCGCTGACACCGATCTGAAACGATTTAGATGAAGATGTCATGCCCATAAAGGCTCGCTCCTGTTCGTACCCCTCACAGGCCTACTCGTGTTCGCCGTGGTCGGATGCACGGCGGTCGTGCCCGCCTCCGCGTCTCTTGCCGGGCCGGTCTCGGACTCGTCGTTCTCCGTGAAGGCGCTGACCACCAACGGCCGGGTGAACCCGCTGGGCATCGGAAACGAGGACCCGGTCTTCGGCTGGCAGTCGACGTCGGACCGGCGGGCAACCTCGCAGAAGGCCTACGAGATCCAAGGCGGACGCACGCCGACGCCGACCCGTTGCTGGTGCTCACCGAGTCCGCGCTGGAGCGCTATGGCCTGCCCGTCGCCCTCACGGATGAGGAGCGGCTCGCCGGGCGGATCCCCGAGGGCCACAAGGTCATCAAGCAGCTGGTCCGTGCGGAGTGGAAACTGACCAAGCGCGGGTTCGGGCCGTGGGGTCCAGGCCGCCGTCACCGACCACGCCAAGGAGCAGGACAAGCCCCGCTTCGGCGTCGAAGCCGCCGTACGGACCAAGGCCCGGCATCCGGAACCGGAGCCGACGGCAGCGTAGCGGGCCGTAAAGCTGGCCCAGCCGCCCGAGAAGACTGCGCCTGCGCGGCACCGCGTTGGGCATCGCTGGACGCGGACCTCCCGGCACCGGCCAGGCAGGCCACCCACGACGGCCGTCAAATTTCGTCCGTTCCCGAGCTCTCTTATCCCGGCACCGTCGACGAAAGATCGCAAACGCTTTACGCTGCGTGCTCGGAAGGTAACTAGCTGGGGGGCGAATGGTCGATCCGATCGAGATCGAAGCACCGGACGATACGGGCTCGCCAACCTTTCGGCGATACGAGTACCAGGTCCACATCGCTGTGCAGGCGGTCTTGGAGATGTTGGCGGGTGGGACGGTCCAGCACATCACCTGCGAGCAGGGCGGTTGCAAGTTCCGGGGGCGTGCGGCTGGTCGGGTTGTGACCGGTTGGGGTGCATAACAGGGCAGGCACGGGCTTCGTGATCATTGTGGTGTCTAAGCCCAATGATCATGAGGTGGCCCGTGCCTGCCGCTGTATCTTCTCCCATTCCCGCCGTGCTGGTGAAGCTGGGTCCGCTGGATGCCGGTCGGGTGGCTGACCTGCGCCTGTACTTCGACTCGGTGCCCGACCCGCGCTCCCGGCGGGGCCGGTGGTACTCGCTGACCGCCATCCTGCTGGTGTGTGCCTGCGCGGTCGTCTCGGGAGCGAGGAGCATCGACGAACTCGCCGAGTGGGGCCAGCGTGCTTCGAACGGACTCCTGACAGTCATTGGGATCCGGCGCCACCTGCTCAGATGGCGGCGCACTCCGTCGCCGGCCACGATCGGCCGTGTGCTGGGGGCTGTTGACGGTGACGCCCTGGACCGGGCGGTGGGCGCCTACCTGGCCGACCGGCATCGCGCTGCCACCGAGCCGGCCCAGGCGCCGTCGCCGTCCGCGTCCGGGCCCTCGCGCGTGATCGCTGTCGACGGCAAAGCACTCAGGGGATCAGCCCGCCTCACCGCGACGCGCCGGCATCTGCTCTCCGCGGTCACTCACGGCACCGTCGTGACCCTCGCCCAGGTGGAGGTCGGCGCGAAGACGAACGAAACCACGCACTTCCAACCGCTCCTGGCACCGCTGGACCTGGCCGGCGCCGTCGTCACCTTCGACGCCCTGCACTCGGTCAAGGCGAACATCTCCTGGCTGGTCGAGGCCAAGAAGGCCCACTACATCGCCGTGATCAAGACCAACCAGCCGACCGCCCACAGCCAGCTCGCAGCCCTGCCGTGGTGGGACATCGCTGTCCAGTACACCGCCTCCGCCTCCGGACACGGCAGGCGCGAGTCCCGCTCGATCAAGACCTGCGCCGTCGCGGACGAACTCGGCGGAATCGCCTTTCCTCACGCCCGCCTGGCCATCCGCGTCCACCGCCGCCGCAAGCAGACCGGCAAGCGCGAGACCCGTGAGAGTGGCTACGCCGTCACCAGCCTCGACGCCCACCAGGCCGGCCCCGCCGACCTGGCCGCCGCGATTCGCGGGCACTGGGGAGTGGAGAACTCCTCGCACCACATCAGGGACGTCACCTTCGCCGAGGACGCCTCCACCGTCCACGCCGGAACCGCACCACGAGCCATGGCGACCCTCCGCAACCTCGCCATCGGCGTGCTGAAAACCCTCGGAGCCGACAACATCGCCAAGACCACCCGCGCGATCCGCGACGAGCCCCAACGAGCACTCCCCATCCTGGGCATCACCAACGGTCCGGACACCTACGGAACTTGATCAAGCCCTGATGACAGCCCCGTTGTCCATCGCCACTCCCGTCGACTTACGGGTCCAACCCGTCGACACGCTACTTGAGCGAGTGGAGCGTTCTCTTCAGGTCCGTTTCGACCGGGACACGATGGTGCGTAAGCGCCGGACCGTCGGCGCGCGTACAGACCGCGACACCTGGGTCCGGATCGAGCGCCGCCCGTTCAACAAGATCGAAGGCCAGGGGTGGAACAGCGCCGAGTGTGCCGCGCTGCTGAGCGTGATCAGGACGCCTGCTTGGTTCGGAGGCGTTGTCTGGAGTGACACCGCTGAGGCGATGATGTGGCGGGCCGATGAGAGCGAACCTCTGCCCGGGGACCCCGTGAATCCGCGTACGGCATTGGCTCTTTCGGGTGAGTGGTGGGCGGCGCTGAACGCCTCGCTGGATGTGCTGGCTGCCCACCACACGACGCGCGTTGCAACGCCGGACACCGTGACCGTCACCCAAGCCCGGGTCACGCAGTCCATCCAGGCTGTGTTTCCGGGCGTCCTCGACACGACGATCCGGAACTGGGCGCCGGCGCACGCGGATCTCACCTGGGCGAACGTGACAGGCCCGCAGTTCTGCCTGTTCGACTGGGAGGACTGGGGGATGGCTCCCCTCGGACTGGACGCTGCCTGGCTGTGGGGGAACTCGCTTGCCATCCCGGAGTTGGCCGCGCAAGTACGCCGTGAGCGGCACCGCGACCTGGAAAGCCGGGATGGAAAGCTGATGGCGCTGTTCTTCTGCTCCGCGATCGTAGGTCCGCACGCTGACCCGGATGACTCCCGGCTGTGGCTCGCTCAGATGGAGACGGAACGGCTTGTGGCCGAACTGCAGGCCGGTTGAGGGATGGTCTGGTCGTAGACGAGCCTCTCGTCGTTCCTAGATTGTTCCGGCCGACCCTGCCAGGAGACGGAGGCTTCTCCCTTTGATGAAGTCGCTGCGGTGGATCGTCGGCCGGTCCACAATGATCACTTCCACGTCATGCCCCCGAGCGCAGCGCTGGCGTTCGCAGCGTCGACTATCCCCTCAGGGGACGTGGATGCCGCTCTCTGAGAAAGGGTCTCTGCTCATGCCGGGTATCAAGGTCGCGATGTGTACGGGGAATCCGGGCAAGTTCCGTACGGCTCAGGAGCATCTCGCGCCTTGGGGTATTGCGGTGGAGCAGGTGGCGTTGGAGCTGGACGAGATCCAGACCACGTCCGTCGCGGAAATCGCCCAGCACAAGGCCCGGCAGGCCTTCGCGATCCTCGGGCGACCGCTGTTCGTCGAGGACTCGGGGTTCTACATCGAGGAGTTCGGGGGCTGGCCGGGGCCCATGGTCAAGCAGGCCCTCGAAGCCTTCGGGCCCGGCGGATTCACGCACCTCGCAGACCTCACGGAGAAACGGACGTGCCGCTTCGCGAGTGCCGCCGTGTACGTCGACGCGCGAGGCGAACTCCGCACCTTCGCGGATGACTCCCGGAAGCCGGGCTCCATCGCCTCTGCCCCCGATCGCGGTGATGGGCCGCGGTCCTGGTCGGATCTGTGGTCGATCTTCGTCCCCGAGGGCGCCACGTCGACGCTCGCGGCCCTGCCGGCCGCTGAACAGGAGCAGGTGTTCGCCGAGTGGCGGGCGGACTCGGTGGTTGCCGCGATGGGAGCCTGGCTGTCTGGGCGCCGATGACTGCTTTGACGGTGCCCAACACCCAGTGATCTGCTCGACGCGTCGTGCTGGCCGGTGGCCCGCCGCTGTCAGCTCTGCTGCCCAGCGGTCCGGCGGCTACTTGGTCGCGATGACGTAGACGCTGCCCCACTGGCGCTTCGGGTTGGCGATCTGCGGGTCGAAGTTCCAGGGCTCAACTGTGGTGAACCCTGCCTCGGTGAAGAGCTGGACGAGCTTGTCGTGGTCGTAGGCCCAGTAGTGCGGGTTGTAGGTGGGGGCGTCGTCCTGGTCTCGGAAGACGTAGTTGATCAGGTCGAGGTGTGTGTTGATGTCGTCGAGGCAGTCCCGTTTCCCGTACCACTTCTTGATCATCTCTTCGCTGTCAGCTGTGCCCTCCGGGTACTGGGCCAGCACGAAGGCGGCGTCGGGTACACCGGTGATGAGACGGCCGCCGGGGGCGAGTACGCGGTGGGTCTCACGGGCGTAGTGCTTGGCCGAGCGGGGGTAGTCGATGTGCTCCAGGAAGTGTTCGGAGAACAGTTCGTCGACGGTCGCGTCGTGGAGTGGTATGCCTTCGCGTACGTCCCACAGCAGGTCTGCGGGTGGTACGGCGTCGATGTTGAAGAAGCCGGCGATCCGGTGGGCCCCTCCGCCGATCTGCACCTTGCGGGGTGTGTCGTCGATGCGGCCGTTGGGCCAGGTCCTCTGGCTGGCCCGGTGGGCGCGGTGGAGTTCGAGCTCTTTGACGGTGGCGCGCAGAGCCCGGCCAAGGCCATGTGTCGTGGTCGGCTGTCGCAGCAGCC
This sequence comes from Streptomyces sp. NBC_01314, assembly GCF_041435215.1. Classification (NCBI taxonomy): domain Bacteria; kingdom Bacillati; phylum Actinomycetota; class Actinomycetes; order Kitasatosporales; family Streptomycetaceae; genus Streptomyces; species Streptomyces sp. NBC_01314. The sequence continues at coordinate 3,072,961 of NZ_CP108394.1, forward strand.
GCGTTATCTGCTCCATGACCTGGTCCGGGCTGGCTGTCTCGATGTTCTGCTGAGGCGTCACGGTGATCTCCTCGGAAGTCGTCGCGGGCGAGTGGGGCTGCGGTTGCGTTCCTCAGGCGGCCGTCGGTGACGGGCTCGCTGACCGGCTGTTGCGCATCAGGGTGTACTTGATGTCGACGAGTCGCGGGGCGATGGTCACGTCCAGTTGCTCCGTCGGGTGTAGCCGCCCGATGTTGTCTTGTTCGGCGCGCCACACCCGGTACTCAAGATCGGGGTAGGCGGGGTTGATGCCGATCTCGCCCTTCGGGATCGTGCCGTTGAAGGGCGTGATGATGTCCATGTGGTTCCAGTAGTTCCAGGCCTGGAGTGCCTTGTGCTGGTCGAAGTAGAAGTAGAAGTCGGGGTATCGGCCGAAGGTCCGCAGTTCGCGGTGGATGAGGTGGCCCAATAGCGGGCCCAGGTGGGTGGCCAGGCTGTCGAACTCCCACCGGGTGTGTCGCCACTCCTCCGGTACCTGGCCGGGCGTGAAGAGGCGGGCGGCGACGAGGTAGCTGATGCGCTCGACCAGGTAGCTCCGGGCGTGCTGGGGATCGATCGTCCGGTCCACGCGAGTGAGGAGGCTGTCGAGCTTGTCGGGGGAAGGGCGGAACTTGGCGAGGTCGAACTTGCCGGCCATCGCCAGTTCGGAGGAGAAGATCATCTCCTTGTAGAGCCAGTTGTTGAACTCGCCGAGTTCGGCCAGGCGCCGGGTCTCGTCGCTGGTGGAGTGGAGCATCAGGTACTCGGCGAGCGCTTCGAAGAAGACGTATCCGAGGATCGGCAGGCGAGGGATGGTCTCGTCGAGCAGCTGGAGGAACGACTCGGCTGCGACGGTGGCACCTGTGTGAGCGATCGTCGAGGCGAGGGCGAGGAAACTGGCGGAGTTCCTTGTCCTGCTGGTGATCGTCTCGCGCAACTGGTGCCGTTCGGTCTTGGACAGCAGGTATTCCAGGTGGCTGTAGATACTCAGGTGGATGGCGCCGAGCCGCAGGTAGTCGATGCCGGCGAGGCCGCGGTACGCCTGGCGTGGCACATCGATCTCGAAGAGCAGCGGAGTGGGCGTTGCCTCGGCCTTTCCGATCCTCTTCAGGAAGGCGGGGGCTTCCCGGTTGAGGACGTACGAGGCGAGGTTGTGCATGCGGAAGCCCTGGTCGGCCGGGGTGAGCGGGGCGCAGTAGATGCTGCCGACGAGACAGCCGCCCGAGGGGTACAGCACGCCGTGCTCGTTGATCTCCTCCAGGGCATGGGTGACGTGCAGCAGGTGCAGCTTGGTGCTGCTGTTGAGGGCGTCGAAGAGGGCGTTGCTGCGCAGGAGAGCGCCGTGGGGGGTCTGCTCGGCCAAGCGGGTCTCCCAGGCGGCGGTCTGCTCGGCCAGTGGGTCGGTGGCTTCGGCCGGGTTGGGGATGATCGAGGCCTCGTAGAACTCGTGGGCGTCGGCCCACAGGTGGTACGCGTCGAGGAAGTCCATCAGCCGATCAGCTCCCGCTGTTCGAGGGCCTTGAGGACAGCGTCCGCGCTGTCGAGTCCTGCCAGGTGGCCGGCTTCGGACCAGAGGACGAGGTCGAAGGCGGCTGCGCGGAGCTGGTCGAAGCCTTCGACGCGTACGTGTTGTGCGTCTGGCCACCAGCTGAGCTTCGGCAGCCGGTAGCGGTCGAGCGCGTCGGCAGCCTTCACCAGGTCGCTGATCTTCCGGGCGCGCGAGTAGTCGGCTTCGTCTTCTGCGGTGAAGGCCGCGTACGGCACGTCGTGGAGACGAACGGAGATAGTGGCCTGGGCGACGGCTGATGCTGTCGCCGGCACGTGGAAGTGTTCCCAGACGAGGTCCGTGTGGCTGGTGAGCCATCGCGCCGCGCGCGCTCCGTGGCCTCGGTCGTCCTTGTCGTGGAGTCGCCGACAGTCGTGGACGGCGGCAGCGACGATCAGTGTGGCTGTATCCGGTTCGTCGAGACCGGTGGTCTCGGCGAGGAGGGCCGCGAGTGCGGCGGTGCGCATCGCGTGCCGAACTCCGTGCAGGGAGTCGCGCAGGCGGGGTTCTGCGAGCCAGGCCGTCGGTATCGCCGCGCGCGTGAGGAGCCTGCGGGACGTTTCCCGGATCTTCGTCGGCGCGCTGTCGACCAGGCGCGGTCGGTTCTCCTCGATCCAGCGCACCGTCGCGTGGTCGACGAACTGGTGGTACGGGAGCTGCTTGCGTGCGGCGAGGTCCACCAGGCTGGTGGCCGGCGGGGTCGTGCTCATCTAGTCCACCCCTCTCGGTGGTCCATCGCGACGAGTTGACTCAGGTGGCGGGCGCCGCGTGTGAGGAGCGGCCGGCGGCCTGCTGCGCTGCTTCGAAGGCCGCGGTGAAGTCGGCGAGCTCCTCCTCACTCATGAGATGGACACCAAGCTCGCGTGCCACCGACTCGATGCGGTCCTGGGCCACCTGGACTGCCGCCGGGCTCGGTTCGTCGCCCAGGAGCACTTCGAACTCGGCGTGGTGGCCCCACGCTTCGCTCCACTTGACCGCGATCTCGACTCCGCCGAGGCGGAAGTTGCGGCGTTGGTTGTACGCCTCGTGCATCGTTTCCTCGAAGCCGAGTGCGTTGAAGACACGGACCGCGGCTTCAACGTCCTCGCGGGCGATGGGGATCTCGGTTTCCGGGAATGCCGTGCCGTGCCCAATCTTGCTGGTCTTGAGGGTGATCTTCGCCGTGTTGGTGGCGATGTTGTCGGTTACCTTCAGCAGCTGATCGGGCAGCACGTAGAAGTAGATGTGCTTGTCGTCGGGGCCGAGGTCTTCGCCGTCCTGTTCGAGGCGCGAGATGAGCTGGTCGTGGGCTTCCTGACTGAAGCGGGCACGCATTTCGATCTCGACAGGCACGGTGTCCTCCTTGTTCGGGCATGGGTGATCCAGCCGAACCAAGTGGGGTGGAGCCCGGCTGGTCCGGATCGGTAGCGATGTTCGGCTGTTTGCGCTGGTGCGGGCGGCGCGGGCGCCGTTTGGCGTCCGCGCCGCCTGTCAGAAGGAGATCGTCAGGCGATGTCGCCGAAGCGGTCTCTTACGACGCCGTCATGCAGGTAGGTCGGGAGCTGCACGCCTCCCACCGAGAGACGCTTGGTGGCCACCTGGTCCTCGCTGTCGCTCGGGAACCCTTCCAGAAGGCGCAGGCACTGCCGCACCCATTCACGGGACTGGTCCCAGTCGCCGTTGTCGCGATGCCTCACGGCCAGCGCGTACGCCGTCTCCGCCGCCGCCCATCGATTGGTGCCCAGTTCCCGCTGGAAGCCGGTCTCCAGTTCTTCGACGGAGGCGACGCGGGTTTCGCTGGTCATGTTGTCCTCTCTCATCCGGTGGATCCCCGGTGGTGTTCAACGCGGCGACGACCAGCTGGTGACGTGGAGGTCGCCTAGTAAGTGAAGATCTCAGCGAGGGTGCGGTAGTCCTGGAGCTCGTCCTTGTCGAACCAGAGGTCCACTTCCTGATCCGCTTCCTCCTTGTTGCCGGAGGCGTGCACGAGGTTCGCGGCGGCCTTGCCGGAGGCGACGCTGGCGGCCTTGCTGTAGTGCGAGAAGTCCCCGCGGATCGTGCCGGCGGGCGCCTCGTTCGGGAAGGTGCTGCCGACGATCTTCCGGACGGTGGCGACGGCGTCGGCTCCTTCCAGAACAAGTGCGATGACGGGGCCCTGCTGCATGAACGTGGCGGTGATGTTGTAGACCTCGGGACCGAAGCGTTCTTCGAGGTCGAAATAATGGCGTCGCGTGAACTCGGCGTCCATCTGCTTCATCTTGATGCCGACGATCTTCAGTGCCGCATCTTCGAATCGGGAAATGATCTTCCCTGCGAAGCCACGCACAACGGCGTCGGGCTTCAGCAGTACGAGAGTGCGCTCCACCGGCTGCTTCTGATCCTGGGCCATCGGTTCCCTTTCAGCGTTCAGGCAGGCCATATATGACGCACACTCAGTGCGTCACGAGCCTGAGGTTACCTGCGCTTCGAGGGCTCCCTTCGGGATCATCCGAGATCGACAATCTCGACGAGTACCTTGATCGCTTCGCCCCGAACGTCACCAGTTCTCTGTTCGTCAACGACATCCCGCTCCTCCCCCTTTCCTGACTCCCGCCTTCGCCGTTTCGGCGCTGCCTCCGTTCGCGCCCTGGCACAGGGCTGATTCAAAGTCCTGGTGATCATGTGGTGTTGCTGGTCAAGGCAGTCCGATCAGGTCCAGTGGGCGGGTGAAGGGCGTGTAGGAGAGCTCGCGCAGGCCGGCGGCGATGCTGTGGTGCCCAGCGGTGCGTAGGGTGCTGATCGCGAAGCTGCGCAGGGTGGCCATGTTCTCCGGTCCGTGGCCGGTGCGGATCTTCGAGGCGTCCTCGCCGAACGTGGTGTCTCTTACGTGGTGCACGGCCTCGATGCCCCATTGCGCGGGCGAGTTGGCCGATGGCCTGGGGAGATGCCGCACGCGCCGTCAGGTCGGTGATGGCGTAGACGGTCTCACGGGTGATCTTGCCGGTTTTGAGGTCGGTGCGATGCCGGTGGATCTTCGCGGCCTGCGCCACGTGCGGGAAGTCCAGCCCGAGACTGGTGACGGTGAGGGTGCGCACCGAGCGGGTCTCACGTCGCCCGTGCCCCGCCTCGCGGTCGTAGCGGCGGGCGGTCACCTCCTTCCACGGCAGCGAACGCAACGCGTTGTGCAGCGTCGGCTGGTTCCGCTTGACCACGAGCAGGTAGTGCGCCCTCTTCGCTTCGACCAGCCACCTGGCGTGGTCACGGTGGGTGTGCAGGGCGTCGGCGGTCACCACGACACCGGTCAGGTCGAACGGGGACAGCAGCTTCGTGAAGCCGGTGACCTCGGTGGTCTTGTCCGGCACCCGCAGCTGGCTGACGGTGCGTCCGCCTTCCAGGACGGCGGAGAGCAGGTGGGCGGCCGGGCCGGTGTCCGTGCGCGAGCCGCGGGCGGTCTTGCCGTCCATGGCCAGGTGCCGGCTGCCCGTGGGGTCGCATCCGAGTAGGTCGGCAAGCCCGCCGGGACATACGAGAGTCAGCAGACGGCGGATGGTTGAGCTGGACGGTGCGCGGCGCACGCCCAGTGGGCCGGTGGCGCGCACGCCGAGGCGGGCCAGTGCGTCCAGGGGCGCGTGGCGGGCCCACTGGCCCACGGCCAGATAGGAGCGAGCCCCGGCCAGCACCGCGCAGCAGGCGGTGAGCAGGACCGATGCCAGCGAATGTCGCCGTCCCCGCCGATCTCGCGGATCGCGAAGAACGGCCAGTCGTTCGGCGACACCCTTCACGCCTCGCTGGGCGGCGGTGGGCGACTTGGTCAGGCAGACAGTGGCAGACTGGCGGCACATCGAAGCTCCGGACGGGCAGGGCGACTTGGGAAGGTCACCCCGTCAACCGGAGCTTCGTTGTGTTCGTGACGGACTTCCGCCGGATCGTCACACCTCCGCGACCTGCACGTTTCCATGACCCCCAAGACTTTGAATCAGCCCTGGCCTAAGCACGGGGGCGCGCCAGAGGCGCCCACGGACCAGGTGTTTCGGGCGCTACGTGGTCGCGACCAGGCTGTAGCGCCGGACGGAACTCACGAGAAGATCCTGCGACTGCGGGACGCCTACCACTTCTTCCACTGGCACCTGGAGTTCCCAGAAGTATTCTCCGTCCCGGAGTCGGGCGTCGGTGTTCAGCTGGGCACGGGCTGGTCGGGCGGGTTCGACGCGGTAGTGGGTAACCCGCCGTGGGAGCGTGTCAAACTCCAGGAACAGGAGTTCTTCGCCCAGCGCAACCCAGACATCGCCGAGGCCAAGAACGCCGCCGCCCGCAAACGCCTCATCGTCGAATTGCGCGACGCCCCCGAGGGTGCGCGCCTCTACACCGAGTTCGAGGACGCCAAGCGACGCGCAGAGGGGGAGAGCCACTTCCTGCGTACCAGCGCCCGGTTCCCCTTGACAGGTCGCGGCGACATCAACACGTACGCCGTGTTCACGGAGACGGACCGGTCGCTGACGGGGCCTCAGGGGCGGACCGGCGTGATCGTGCCGACGGGTATCGCGACGGACGCGACGACCCAATACTTCTTCAAGGACCTGGTCGAGCGAGGGGCCCTGAGCAGTCTGTTCGAGTTTGGAAACGAGGACAAACTCTTCGCGGCGGTCAAGGACTACGTGCGCTTCTGTCTCCTTACGATGAAAGGTCAGGGCAACCCCGACGCGCCCATCTCTATGGTCGCCAAGGTTCGCCAGGTTGCCCAGATCGCCGACCGTTCGTACACCCTGACCGCACGCGACATCCTCCGTGTCAACCCGAACACGGGCACGTGCCCCATCTTCTCTTCTCGCCGCGACGCGGATATCACTCTCGGCATCTACCGCCGCATGCCCGTCCTGATCGACGAGAGCAACAAGGCTGGAGGGAACCCCTGGGGCATTTCGTTCATGGCTATGTTTCATATGTCGAACGACTCCCACCTGTTCCGTCCCGCCGCCCAGAAAGGGGAAACGTTCGAGGACCTCCTCAGGGCCGGCTGGGCTCTCGACGGCAGCGTCCTCACCCGAGGCGAGGAGCGCCTGCTGCCGCTGTATGAGGCGAAGATGATGCACCACTACGACCACCGCTTCTCCACGTACGAGGACGCCACGGAGAAGCAACTCAACGAACGCACCCTTCCGCGTTTCACCACGGAACGCCACCAGGACGCCATCGCCGTACCTCTGCCGCGCTACTGGGTGCCGGAGCAGGATGCTCCGACCGGCGAGGTCAACAAGGACGGCAAGCCCATCAGGGTGCCGGGTGTGCGCAGCCGCCTGGCCGCCAAGGAGTGGGACCAAGAGTGGTTGCTGGGTTGGCGCGACATCTGCCGGGCGAGCGACGAGCGCACGATGATCAACTTCATCTTTCCTCGTGCGGGTGCACCGGACGGAACTCTCCTCATGCTGCCCCGCGAAGGCCAAGTAGCAGCCCTATCGGCCTGTTTGTCCTCTTTCGTGCTGGACTTCGCCACACGTCAGAAGGTCGGTGGAACTCACCTCAAGTTCTTCACCGTCCGCCAACTCCCGGTCATCGCTCCTGAACAGGTCACACCACACTCGGAGTTCATCAACCTTCGTGCCCTTGAACTCGTCTACACCAGCACTGACATGGCTGGGTTCGCCCGCGACCTCGGCGACACTAGCGCCCCCTTCCGCTGGGACCCCGTTCGCCGTGCCGTCATCCGCGCCGAACTGGATGCCCTCTTTTTCCGCCTCTACGGCATCACCCGTGAGGACACGGAATACATCCTGGACACCTTCAACGGCGTCCGGGACAACGACATCAAGGCCCACGGCGAGTACCGCACCAAGAACCTGATCCTCGCCGAATACGACCGCATGGCCGCCACCGGCCTCACCCTGGAGAACCCCCTCACCGAGGGCGAATCCGGCACCTACCGCTCCACCCTCACCCCGCCCCCGGGCCACGGCCCCAGGCACCCCGCCTGACAGCCCGGTCCTGGTCCGTTCGAGGGCCTGTGCGGGCCCGCCCACCGCGCCTGGGCCCGCACTTGAGGAGTTAAGCGCCACATGAACCCGTACAACACCCCAACCCCAGCCCCGTCCCGCCCCTGGTGGAAGACCACACCGGCCGCGCTCGGCGTCCTCGCGCTGGTCGCTCTACTCGGCTCGTTCAGCTTCGCCCTGGATTTCCTCGTGATGATCGCCGCAGTGGTGGCCGCATGGGTGCTGCCGCCGTGGCGCTGGTTCGCCAGGCTCGGTGCGACGTTCGGTATCGGACGGGCCGTCGCCGACTGACTGAAGCAGCAGGGGCAGCGGGCGGTGCAGCCCGTCTACAAGCCCAAGGGGCACCAGGTCCGCGATGCCGTCGCAGCAGTGCAGCGGATCGGCATGTACTACCCGTGCTCCCCGTCCGTAGAGAGCTCGATTAGGTACGCGTCGGGTTCGCCGATAGCCAGTGTTCGTTGCACGCTGTTGCGCGGAAGGACCAATACGAGGCGCGGCATCAGCCGGTGTGAGTGCCTGACGATAGATGAATAGGAGTGCTATGTCTGGGCCCCGGATGGTGAAGGAGCAGGAACTCGAACCCGAGGTGGATTTCTACGGGATGTGCCTACAGGATGCGGAGTCTGCCCAGGTTGCGTATCCAGGCGGCCGCGTCATGGACGAGGGCGTGTTTTTGACCGCTCACCCTGGACGGGTTGATATCGAGAGTGCTGGTCATACTCACACGCCGACGATGACCGCCCAGGTCTGGGACGGTGAACCGCCCGTTGACACAAGTCGCGTGTGGGACCAACAGGCCGAGACCACTGTGCGGTCCGCGACGGGCACCCTGCAGGTGTGGGCGGTGGCATACGGCCCGATCGAGGATGTGATCGAACTGGGGGCTTCCGACCGGGACTGGTATGTGCGGGGCTACTGCTCCGGCCGCGATGAGGTGGTTCGCATCATCGAGAAGGAAGGAATTGCCGAGGGCGTCGAGCGCTACCTCGTGCAGTTTTGGCCCCAGCCGACATGAGAACCGGCCCTGGGGGCACCGCTCAGTGACCCGACGAGAACCGCACGAATCGCGCCCAGCCCTCCCGGCCGACCGCGAAGGCTGGGGCGGCTCACGCCCTTGGAGATCCTCCGCTCATACGTCGAACTCCCCTCCCTTGACTCCAGTGGTGAACGCCTCCCACTCGGAGGGGGCAAAGAAGAGGACCGGTCCTCGGGGATCCTTGCTGTCACGTATCGCGCGTCCCCCGTCGGCGGTGTGCGCCACCTCCACGCAGTCCGTGTTCGCTCCCTGCGATGCCGAGGACTTCTTGAAGGCGGTGACTACGTCCCGGTTACTGCTCACTCTTCCTCTTCTTCCTGCGAGATCTTACTGATTGCCGTTCGGAGAAATACGAGGCTGTCTCCGGGGTTCAGGGCAGCTGACCGAAGGGCGTCGAAGACGTACGCGTAGTTGGCCAACTCGCCCGCGTCCTCGATGATGACCGTGTTGTTCAGACTGTCGATGGCCACGACCTCGGGCGCGGACTCGTTGCCGAACGAGAAGGTGACGAAGTGCCCCGCGAGCCTGGCCGGTCCCCACTGGTTCTGCGGCAGCACCTGAATCGTCGTGTTCTTCTGTTGGGCGATCCGGATGATTTGTTCAAGCTGCTCGCGGTGAGCCGAACGGTCCGGCATGGGGGATGTCAAGGCGGGCTCCCAGACGACGGCGGCGAACAGCGCCCCTGCTTCCTGAATCGCCCGCTGACGTTCCTGCCGGATCTTGACGATTTCCTCGATGTGCTCGCCAGGCACCACCAGCGGACCGGCTTCGATGAGAGCGCGGGTGTAGGCCGGAGTCTGCAAGATCCCAGGAATGAACACGTTCTGCCACGTACGGATGAGGGAGGCGTCCGCCTCAAGCGTCACGAAGTCGGCGAACTCGCTGGTGATCGTGGTCTGGTAGTCCACCCACCAGCCGCGCTTGTTGCTCTGGCGCGCCAAGTACTCAAGTTGAGCCCGTCGTTCGGTGTCGTCGACCTGGTAGAGATCCAGGAGGATGCGCACGTCCCCGACGCGTGGGGCTGACTGGCCGGATTCGAGACGGCTGATCTTGGATGTCGAGCAACCGACGGCTTCGGCCGCGTCCTTCAGATCGAACCGCAGGCCTTCGCGGAAGTTGCGCAGCGCAGAACCGAGCCGCCGACTACGGACCGTTGGCCGCCCGCCTGATGGCATGTCATCCCCTCTCTGTCGCGTCCAGTCTGCACGGCAACGAGCCGCAGCCGCCAGCATGTTGTCACGTTGAGCGACTTGCAAACTTGCATTTAGATTCGATTGCAGGACGTCCGCATCCCGCGCTACTTTCATTGCGTCACAACGTGTGCCCACTTCAACACGTGAGGTGACCTTGGTTCCACGTGTCCACACATCCAGGGGGACATATGTCCGGACGTACGCACAGCCAGAGGTTCCGGTTACACCGAGACTCCGTGCCGAAGGCTCGACGCCACGTGCAGGCGACCTTGACTCGGTGGATGCTCGCCGCAGTCGCTGACGATGCCGAGCTGATCATCAGCGAACTGGCTGCCAACGCCGTCCAGCACGCGAGGGGCATCGGTGAGTTCTTCGAGGTCGGGTTACGGCGCCGAAACGGCGTGTTGGTCCTCGAAGTCTCCGACTCGTACCAGTGGCAGTTGCCTAAGAAGCGCGAGGCGGACCCCGAGGACATCGGCGGGCGCGGACTGGTCATTGTCGACTCCCTGTCGGACAACTGGGGTGTGCGCCCTCGTGAGTCCGGCAAGACAGTCTGGGCTCACCTGGCCATCAGCGGCAGGGAAGCAGCCTCCCCCGCCGACCTTGCCGCGACGCAGTGGCCGTGCGACGAAGCGTGACGCCCTCCCGTACGGCCTCTGCCCCCTCCCTGGCCCCCACCCAACACCTCCCCTACACAAGGACCCCCGCGACCGTCCTACCGGTCCGGGGGCATGGCCACCAGCCTCCAAGGAGCTGATGACAGTGAGCATTATCCACACCTTCATGCTGTGGATCCTGGGCGTGCTCGCGCCCGGTACCGGCAGGCGCCGGGCGGACACACGCCCCGCCGGGCAGAACCCCGCGCATGCGCCGGAGGCGCCCCGTGCGACGGTGCCGTGGCCTCCCCTGCGGCGGTCGCCGTACGGCGTCGAAGAGCCGCTGCCCGGCGAGTCGACGGTCGTGGTCCGACCGTACGTCGTTCTCGCCGAGCGGGAGCGCGAGCGGGCGTGTGAGCGGGCGCTGCAGCGGCAGCGCCGTGTCGCCATGGTCCTGGCCGCCGACTTCGGCATCGACCTCGACCGGCATGTGGTCGGCGCCGAGGCGGTGGCCTGATGGAGATGAATGAGCGGAGTGAGCCGAGCGAGCGCCCCGAGTCCGTTCCGGGTGGGACGCGTGCGCCGGTGCGTATGTGTGTGCGCTGCTGTGCGATCACCGATGCGCCCGTCGTCGTCTCCGAGGTGCACCAGGGCTCCGGTCCCGGCTTCACGGTGTACGCGTGCCGGGACTGCGCCCCGCACTTCCCGCGCGTGCCGGATGTGCTGTCGCTGCCACCCGCGTCCCGCCGCAGCGGTGGCGAGCAGTGAGCGGCGAGCGGCGAGCGCACAGTGAGGGCGCCGGCCTTCGACCCCGCCCCGGTGCACGAGGCGCGCCGCCGGACCCGCGACGCGCCCCGGCCCGGCTCGGCTCGGCCGGTTTCCCGCCGATCCGGCACTGCCCGTGCCCCTCCCGCACGTCGGCCGGTGAGCGGTGATCGCCGGAACCCGTCCCGAACCGGGCAGGTCCCGCATGACCATCGGCACCTACCGCCTCGACGGCGACGGGCGCCGGGTCGGCGTGGCGGAGCCGACCGCGTACGCCCCGGGCACGGCCGCCCTCCCGCCGGTGTCCCTCGCATGGCCCCCGTGCCGCTGCCCGCGCTGCCGGACCGGCCACGGTCCACGCGGCCGGTAGCGCCTGGCGCCCCCTGCGGACGGCCCGCAGGGGGCCTGTGGACGGCGTCCACCCGGGGTCAGCTCAGGGCTTCGATGGCCTGCACGATCAGGGCCCGCGCATCAGCCCCGTACACGGCCAGTTCTGTGAGCCGGGCGAACGCCCGCAGGTACATGTCCAGTTCGCCCGGCGCCGTGACGGTCACCTTCGCGGCGAGCAACTCCACGTGGATCCGTGAGTCGTCGAAGACCGTGAACTGCTCCAGCGACCACATGACCGCCTCCCGCGCGGCCGTGGCCGGGATGATGCCGAGCGACATGGACGGCAGGGACATCGCGGCGAGCAGGTTGCCGAGTTGGCCTGCCATCACGTCCTGGTCGCCGATCCGGTGATGGAGGACGTTCTCCTCGACCAGGGTCGCGAACCGGTGGTCTCCTTCGTGGATGACGCGCGCGCGGCGCATGCGGACCTCGACCGCGTCGGCCACGTCGTCCGGGGTACCGCGGAAGTCCGCGATCGTGCGCATCAGCGCCGTCGCGTAGCCGGGTGTCTGCAGATAACCGGGCACGACGTGGGAGGCGTACACGCGAAAGTGGCGGGTGCGCTCGTACAGCTTGGCCGAGGTCTCCGCCAACTGCTTCATGCCCGTCCGCTGCAGCCGCTTCCACTGCAGGTACATGGAGTCGGCCTGCCGGTTGGCCGCGATGAGGTCGTCCGCCTGGTCGGCCGCGCCGCAGGCCGCACACCAGACGCGGATGTCGGCGTCGGCCGGCGCGGTGACAGCGTTCTCGATCCTCGACGACTTGGCGACGGACCAGCCCGCGAGACGGGCGAGTTCCTTGCCGGTGATGCCCGCGTCCAGACGCAGCTCCCGCAACCGGGCCGCGAGAGCCGCGCGGGCTTCCTGCACGCTGGACGTGGGGAATGTGGACATGGACGGCTACTTGACCTCGTACTCGTCGTGGGGGACGGCCCGTTCCCAGATCCGTTCGTACGCGGTCGCGTGCTGGGAGACCGTGCCGGGCTCGTCGCAGAGTTCCTTGCCGACCCATTCGCCGTCGCCGGAGAAGTGGTGGATGCGTATCAGCCGCCCGTCGAAGATCCACAGATCGGTGCCCGGGACGAGCAGGTCCCACGCGCGGTGCCGGGGGAGCCAGCGCACCTCCTCGCCGGCTTCCACGTTGGCGCGGGTCTGGCAGTGCTCCCACGCGATGTAGTCGGTGACCGGCTCCGACACGATCCTGACGCGCCGCACGTGCACTCCACGGGCGACAGCGTCCGCGATGTTCTGATGGTAGGGACGCCACCAGGAACCCCGGTCGTCCCAGTCCACGCGCCGGCCGTCCTGCCAGGCTTCGAAGCGGGGGTTGGTGAAGTAGGCGTCCCTCATCTCCAGATGGGCGGCCGACTGCCTGGTGTCGGCGAGGAGTTCAGCGAACTCCGGGATCGAGCTCATCGCACGCCTTCCTGATGATCGGGATCATACGGGCGGGGATCCTGATGACGGTCTCGCCGGGCGGGATCGGCGCCCTCGCCGGGGACAACGCGTCGCATGTCGCGGTCGTCTCGTCGTCGGCCCGGTAGCTCTGGATCAGCAGATCGTCCGTGCTGGTGTCCACCCAGACTGTCGGGCATCCGTCCTCGTCTGTCTCGGGGTCGATCCCGACGAACCGAATGTTCATGGTGGCTGGTCTCCCGCGCTAGTCGGTTACAGCATTTTCCACCACCATCGTGCGCACGGGTCGCGTGGTCAAGAGCGCATGCCGCCTGCGACCAGCGCCCTCAAACTGCTGTGTAATTCGGTGCAACTCCGTGGCCTGGCCAGTGGAGGGGCTCCTACGGTCGGGGAAGACGATGCGACCCGGCGGCCTCGCGAACAGCCCCGGGCGGCTGAACTCCCGCCCCGGCTCCCCAACTCTGGGCAGACCGAGCAGCAGGGGCGGGTCGCACCACACAGCACGGCAACGACACCCCCCAGAAGGGCAGGTCAATGACCGTCACACTCGAACAGCCCACCAGCACGCTCACGCGGGACCCGAAGGAACTCCTCAACGCGGTCGCTCCGCACATCACCGAGCTGACCGTCAACGTGTTCGACTCCGGGATGAGCCTGTGGGACCGAGAGGTCGCCCTGCTCCTGCGCGACCACACCATGGTCCGTGACATGGCCGAACGGATCCTCGGCAACGCCGTCACGTACGTCATGGGCTCCATCGAGAACCCCGACGTCCACCTGGGCGTCGGCAAGCTCGTCGACATCGGCGTCCACCAGCTCATCCTCGACACCCCCGTCTGGTGGGGCATCTGCCGCCTGTACAACGGCGGTCGGTTCAAGCACCACGCGCCGTTCGTCGAACGCCGCCGCGACGGCCTGTGCCTGCGCACCGGCGACTTCCTCCGCTCCCAGGGCTGGGCGATCGACGAGGAGCTGTGGGCCATCGACGGCACGGACTGCTCACCGTGCGACGACAAGGTCCCCGACAGCCACTGACCCCGGCTACAGTCGCCCCCGCCCTCACGGCTCCCCGAGGGCGGGGGCTCCCGCATCCCGACGACCAGAGGAACAGCTGTGCCCGTACCGCACGACATCGCCGCCGAGACCGAACTGTGGGACGCATACGCCGAGTCCGCGTTCAAGGACGACGCCGAGCCGTCATTCTGCTGGACCCAGTACGCCGGCCACGGCCCCGGCCCCGAACTCCTCGGCAGCCCGGAGACCGTGCTGGAGATCGGATGCGGCACCGGCCGCGCCCTCGCCCACCTCGCACAACAAGGCGTCAAGGCCACCGGGGTCGACCTGTCGCCGCGCATGGTGGCGCTCGCGGGCGAGAGGTGGGCGCCGCTCGGGGTGCGGATCGAGCCGGGAGAGATCGTCGATTGGCTCGCCGCCGACGAGGGGCGGTACGACGCCGTGTACTCCATCTTCGGCGCGGCCTGGTTCACCGACCCGTCCCGCCTCTTCCCCCTCGTCCACAAGCACCTCGTCCCGGGCGGCGTCTTCGTATTCTCCCAGCCGCCGGCCATCCCGGGCGCCTACGGGCCACAGGGCATGTACAAGGGCGGGTTCGCGGGGAAGGCCATGTTCACGTACCGGTACAGCTACAAGCCCGCAGTGTGGGAGCGGCACCTGCTCCGGGCTGGTTTCACCTCCGCTGAGGCGACGGTGATGGATGCCCCGAAAGCCGGGCACATCGGCACGCTCATCGTCCAGGCCCGCGCCTGACGGTCGCATTACGGCCCGGCCGGCATACTCCGTAGCCGACCGGGGCCACTTCATGGCGCGCGGCCTTCCGCAGCGCGCCGGTGTTTCCGGTCGCCTCCTCCGCACGCTCCACGAACGCCTCGTCCGGCATCCGGCGGGCCAACTCCACCGACGCCACCGTGTGCTTGGAGTACCGCATGATCTCGGCGAACTCACTCCGGCTGAGCCCAGCGTGCTCCCGCAGGGCCTGGACGACCGCGCCGAACGTACGCAGGCTGTCCGATGGATGGGGTTCGCGCTCCCACTCCCCCGCCGGAACCGTCCGGTCGCCCACGCCTGTGGCCGCCTACACTTCGCCGATGTCCATCCGCCGCCCCTCCCTCCAGCCGCTCAGGCTCGTACACGTTCAGCACACAGCGTGACGGGTCGGTCTACATACTGACCACTCTTTGTGCTTGTACGCTAACTCCGCGTACGCGGTCCGCAGCTCGCACAGGGCCTTCACAGATGCCACGCTGCCGCCATGAACCAACCCGCTCCCCAACTCACCGCCTCCCTGCACACCTTCACACAGCTGCTCCCCTCCTCACGGCGCGGCGCTCGGCTCGCACGGCTGCTCACCGTGAGCCAACTCCAGTCCTGGGACGCCCCACAGAACCTCACGGAGCGTGCTGAAATCGTCATTGCGGAGCTTGCGCGAACGCCGTACTCCACGGACGCCTGCCCGGTCACAGCTTGCGGTTGACTCTCTTGTTCGACGCTTCAACCGGTCGCCTTCGCGTCGATGTCACCGACGCACGTGGAGACAGACGGCCGTTGGTTCGCCCCACGAGCGCCGTACCTGACGCAGCGCTTCACGACGACGGACACGGCCTCTCGCTCGTCGCCGCGCCCGTCGACCACCGGGAGACACTCCCCTGCCCGCCCAGCGGCAAGACCGTGCGGGCCGAGCCGGCCTGCCCCGCCTGAAGGGGTGCCCCGCAACAACCAGCCACCCCACCCGATCACGCATTGACCTCGCCGCCGCGCCACATCCGGGCTCGATCAGATTCCGGAACGCCGCGGCGTCGAATGCGCGTGGAGATGGAGGTTGGGGCGAGCATGCCAGAAGGCCAGCTGTCGCACCTGAGGCCGTACTGCAAGGAAGCGCCAAATCGGCAGATTCACCCGGATTGCCCGTCCATCGGATTTCGTGATCCTCCGACTCACTATCCGCGCCCCTCGTATGCTCCACTCATGATCAAGCTGATGTACCGCGGAGGGGCCGCCAACCTGCAACTCCTGGTGGAAGAGATCCGGGAAGCCCCAGAACTGAGCCAGCAATGCACGGTCGAAGTCACATACCAAGAGACGCAGAGCGATTCACTGCATCACGGACAGTTGGCGGACATTGCCATCTCGGTAGCGGCAGGAGTTGCCACCAACGGCCTGTATGACGCGATCCGGGCTCTCATTGACCGAGCGCGTGACCGTGGCTCTATAGAATCCGTCGATCCACTCGAACGCGACGGTGGCGAGTAGCCATAGCAGAGAACAGGATTCCCAATGAGCTCTCCGGTCCTGCACAGCACAACTGGCGCTCAACTCAATCTGAGAAGTCAGCTCTTATTCCACGACAATATGCGCGACAAGCCCAACGATCTGGTCACGTCGCTCATGTCATGGAACTTGGTCCACGCGCACGAGACGAGCCACTGGGTCCGATTTCACGGATCTACCATTGGCGTGCTCCTCACGTTTCTACGCGCTACCCGCGACTCTCTGGCCGACTATTCGATCCGCAACCTCGACAATAACGACCGAGCCGCTTTCGAGAAGCACCGCAACGATGGCATTCCCCTATTCGCCTGGAATACGAAGGCCAGCGCCTATTCACTCGGACGTGAAATAACGGACAACTGCCTCACCTGGCTTTCCCTGCACCGCGCCTACTCGATCCTCCTGGGCTTCGAGCCTCTCAACTGGTCGAAAATTGACCAGGAAGCAATGCAGGACTCACTGACCTTGGCTCTGCATACGACCTGGAGCCAATGGACTGGAAGGGGAATGTTGCCTCTGGAAAGTGAAGAATACGCCCGCGTGCACAGTTTCGGACCCCTCCTTGGAGGCGACGAGCCGATCACAACGCGACTCCTCTTTGAGTGCGCGGGCCTACTGGACGAGGGCTATCTCTTCCGCGGACCTCATCCAGGAATCATGGATCGAGGACTCCAGAGAATGTGGGACATAAACCGGAGAGGAGAATACGGGAAACCTTACCGCCTCGCAGAATCCATGGCAGGCCGGAGCCTCTCTCATTCTGAAGTCCTGACCCTTATCGACTTCGCCTTGAACCCTCCACTGCCTGGCCTAAACAAGGGCGTACGCACCATTGACTGGCGCGAACTCTACCCGCCATATCGATTCCTCTTTGCCGCAGCAGAAATGGCAGAGCGACGCATCTACAAGCATTCAGAGGCAGTCAATGCACGGCCCACAATTGACCACGTCAGCAATTTCTACAGCACGGTCACTCGAGAGACCGATATCCGAGTGGGGTCGATCGATTGCCAACTGACAGAGGACTCAGACCTGCGTGACATCGCGGACCCCAGACGCTCCTTTGCGCAAAGGATGATGGGCGTCCCACTTCTCTCATCCGATCGACTTCACGGAGAACGACGCGCGGATGTCAGATCAATATCTCACTTCGGCTCCCTGTTGATCGACATGGACGGATATCGCCTGCTGGACCCAGAAGCTCCGGACTATCCATGGTGGTTCTTCCCTCCCCTGAAAGTCATCAACGACGGAGTGTACGGCTGGCCTGCCAAGCGCCTTTCTCTCGACGAAGCCTCTGACCTACTCATCGGTTCCGCCATCTCATCGGCATACGACGACGTCGTGCACGGCGTCGGCCCTCTAGGCCGCGATCACCTACCGGCGGCCCCATTTCGTGACCCAGATGAAACCGCAGCGCTGAACGACATGGCCCGCTATCACCTAGGAGTGAATATCGGATGGACGTAAGTCGAACGAACTCCGCCCGGGACATCACCCGCGACTCCTACCCCATATCGGGATAGGGGGTCCGTCACGACCCTGAGTCCTGTCAGGCGTGGTCGTCGTGGATCCGCGCCCCCAGGTCCTCCGCCCACTCCAGCGCCCACATCTTGAGTTCTTCGATCTGCTGGGCGGTGAGCCCGTATGCGGCGTAGTCCTCGTCCTCGTACCAGTCCGCACCGGTGAGCCGGTCATAGAGGTCCTCAAGGCTGAACTCGTGGTCACGGCGGCGGCCGAGAGATTCAAGGTCGGCAGTGGACCGGTGGCGGGAGGCCGCCTGGACGTCGATAGGGTCGCGGACGGTACCGCGGTCGGCGAGGGCCCTGACTTTGGTACCGATCACGTCGTCGAGGGAGAGGACGGGACCGTAGGGGGTCTGGGCGGGTGGGGCCCAGAACGCCTCTTTGAGGATGTCGACCTCGCACTCCTCGCCAGTGTCCGGGTCGGTGACGAGGAACCGTCCACTGAGCGGGTCGGTCTGGACATGCGTAGTCCGCCATCCGCGCGCTACGAGACCTGCTGTGAGGAGGCGACGATCTCGTCCATCGGGGCGGGGTTCTCGGTGGCGACGTCGAGATCGCGGCTGAAGCGTTCGACCAGGCCGTGGGCCTGCACGGCGTATCCACCGGTGAGGACCAGAGGGTAGGGGGAGCCGAGGTCGAGGATGTCGGAGAGGAGACGCTCGTGGAGCGGCGTGAGCTTCACGCGGCGGTCGCGTCAGCCGGAGCGGTGCGGGGGAGCTCCGGGAAGGCATCTTCCCAGACCTCGCGGATGTAGGGGTTGACCAAGCGACGCAGCACGGGCCACTGATCGGTGAGCAGCCTCTGGTGCAGGAAAGCCGCCAGGTCCTCGCGCAGGCCCTCGGCGAGGACGGTCCGGTAGAGCGTCATGCGGGACTTCGGGCGGTCCAGGCTGTAGCTCGTCCGCCCTGACCAGGCGATGTGAAGCGGCAGGTCAACGGGGCCCTCGACGGGGCCGGCCAGCTCCTGCAGGCGCTCGGGCAGCCGACTGCGGTAGCGGTCCCGCAGCACCTGGGCGCGGGGGGCGGTGGTCGTCGCATCCATGCATCCAGTATCGCTCCTAGGTGCTTTGACCGGGAAGCTTCGCCGGGCCGCTCGGGAGTGGGCACTGCTTGGCTGCACAGTGGCCTCGGCGCCGGTGCCCGCCTGGTGACCGTGGGAGCGTGACGGGGAGCTGGCCCGTCGAGCGGCCGGTGTCAGGGCAGCGGCGCGCTGCGCTCCACGACCAAGGAGCGCCTGCCGCCGACTCGGCAAACGGGCTAAGGCTCGGCAAGGTGCTCAGTTCGTACGAGTGTTGGACAAATGCGGCCCCACGTAGCCGATTATCACCTTGCCCGTGGCGCCCGCTGTGTCGTCGTAGAAGTGGACGCGAGGCGCGATCCTTCCCTTGTTGTCAATCTTGATGTGGGCTTCCATGAACACCTTGCCCGAGGCGTCGACTTCCACCGGCACAGGGAGCATTCGCTGCTGCCGGAACTTCTTGTCGTTGCGCACGGAGTCGGACTCCACCATGGCCACACGCGTCAGCGGGTAGGTACGCATGCCCTGTGGGGAAGCCTCGCAGAAATCCCGAAAGGTCCCGTCGAATCCCTGCTCGCTGGCGCTGCTCGCCCCGTAGGAATCCAGCGCCAGCAGCGCGTCCCACACTTTCGACGCCCAGGTCGAGCTTTTCATGTCGTCGTCGAGGTCCTCCGCCTTGCTCTTGTCGTAGGTCAGAACAAGATGCTTCATCCGCTCGTACACGCATTCGTTCAGTTCGGCGAAGGACATCGGCGCCGGTTCTTCCGCTGGCGGTGTGTAGGCGTCCTCCGCCCGGCCAGCCTTCACCAGCCGCTGCTGCAGAACCGCCACTTGGTAACGCAGGGCGGACAGCTCCGCCTGCGTGGCATCGTGGTCGGCGATTTCGTATTCGTAGCGGTCGGTCGCATCCCGCAGCTGCTCATCGAGCGCGCGCCTGCCGCGCTCCGCTAGGTCCCGGGCACTGGCTGCCTCGCTCAGCTCCTCCAGCGCCTTGTCGATCGTCTCGTTCGCCGTGCTCAGTTGGGCGCGCAGGGATCCGACGGTCTCGTTCCCCAAGGATTCAGCGGTCTGGGACCGTGCCGCCCGTAGATTCTTGAGGACCTCCTCGATGCCTGGAAACGCGGGCTCGGCGAGCAGGGCCGGCTGCGGCGTGGTGACAGCGTGCTGGCGCGGGTGCCTGGAGATGCGGATGTCCGCGTTGCGGAACTCGGGATCGCTGAGCCGCCGGTACGTCAGCAGGCGGTGCCGCCGACCGTCTTCGGCGGAGCCGAGGGCGACGTCCGGAAGATACGTACGTATCTGACCGGGGAACACGTCGTGCCGGTCTCCGGCCGCCTCCCGGAAGGCGGGGACGGCCTCCCGTTCCAGCCGGAACACCGAGGCGATTCCGACCAGATTCCTGGCGACCCCGGTCAGCAGCTTTTCCCAACCCGGATCATCGTTGGAAGGCTCCGCCGCGAGGACCAATGGCAGCTGTCGCGTGGGATCGGTGAGAGCGGACGTGAGCAAGCCGACCGAGTCGGGGCCGATCAGGTGAGGAGTGGTGGAGAGCCGAATCGTCCCATCCGGCACGGTGAAGTGATCGAGAATCTCACGGACGAGCCGAGGAGGGACCGGTGTGGACTGCCGTCTGCCCGGGCTGGGATAGTGCTCCAGGTCGACACCGACGTACGCCGCTTTCGACTCAAGGTCAACAGCGGACGTGAGCGTCGTCTGCCAGGTCCCCTCCTGCTTGTCCTCCTTGCTCTCCCGTAGACGTAGCCGCAGCGCGGTTTGATGGCCGTCGGTGTTGTAGGAGTCGGTCACGGTGAGGGTGTAGGCGTCCGTGAGCCGATGGACGCCCGAGGAGAGGTGCGTCGCCAGCCCCTTGCTCTCCAGCCAGGAGGTGAAGCACGAGCGAGCCCCGGCGAACATCTGTGCCTGCTCGTTCTCGGGAATCGGCAGTACCGCCCGGTAGACCAGCGGGTTCTCAGCACGCGGCTCGTCTCGGACGAACCCGTCCCGACCCCATCGCGGAGCCTGCGGCGCGGGCTTGCGGCTGGGCATCACCAAGGGAGTGGGTCTCAACGCTGGCCTCCTGCTTGATCGACGAACGGGAGGGATACCCCGCACACCAGCACCGCCACGTCTCCCCAACCGTTACGTCCTGACTCCGATCCCCTGACCGAAGGCGCGAAATGGCTGCTGAGGATGATGACGAACAGAATTCGCAGGTATCCAGACTGGGCTTGGCTTGGTCTTTGTAGTTCGCGAGCTTGAGAGAGCCACAACCGCCATCGAGGCTCAGGGCTACCCCGTGCCGCTCACCGAGTGAGTGCGAGCGCGTCAACGCCTACGCGGCCAGCGCAGGGAACACGACCACCGAGCCGTCCTTGTCACGGGCGATCTCGATCGCCACGTCTGTCGTGCGGCTGTTGACCGTGACGCCGTCGCCCAGTTGGTGGATCCGGTGGGCCGCGCTCAAGAGACGATCGACTTCACCGGTCGTGAAGACGGGTCGCTTGCCGTTCGGGCGTGCCAGCTCCAGTGCCGACAGGCGTACCAGGACACCGGCGATGCTCGACTCCAGTTCGTCGAGGCGCTGCTGATCGCGCTTGAGTGCGCGGGTGAAGTTCTCGAACGGGTTGCCGGGGTCGCTCTGGGCGTGCTCGACGGCCTGGAGGACGACGACCCGCCGCATCAGCGCGATGGCCAGGGAGGCGAGTTCGAGGTGGGTGCGGAACGTGCCGCCGTGGTCGTCGACACCGGGGAACGACTTGGTCAGCGTGCCGAGTTCGACGGCCTCGCCGTCGGGCAGCCTGTCGAGCGCACTCTGCCATCGGGCCAGGCGGAGGTCGGCTTTGCTCAACGCCGTGTCGATGGTGTGCACCGCCGAGTCGAGTCCCAGCGAGGCACCGAGCTTGCCCTGGTCGAGCAGGATGGCCGTGGCCTTGTCGATGGCGGCACGGCAGCCGTTGAGTGCGCTGTGCTCGTCGTCGAGCTTGTCCTGCTGAAGTTGCTCCAGCAGTTCCGTGATGTGTTCGATGGCCTGCTGGCGCTTGTGGTCGGCATGGGCGCTCACCCCCACCGCCACGGCCATGAGCACGAGCGGAGCGGCCACGGTGAGCGCCGTGCCACCGGCGGCCACGGCACCGGCGGTCGCACCGGCCCCGCCGGCCGTGCCCGCCGCTGCCGCTCCTCCGACCGGCACGAACGTCGCACCGCCGGTGATTTTGCCCGCCGTGTCCATGAGCGGACCGCGAATGCCACCGGCCACCGCCTTCGACGCCATCGGGCTGACGAGCCCCTGCCCGAGCTGGGCGGCGACCTTCGCCGGGACCACCATGCGATACAGATTCTCGCCGGAAGCGGTCGCTCTGGCCGCAGTAAGAGAACTTCGTGCCGATTGAGTGATGAACTGGGACAGGTGCTGCGCCAAGGGGCTCGCGGCGTCGAGCGGGATGCCACGGCCCCGGTCGATCTTGTCGGGCAGGGGATGTACCTCAAGCGTGACAATGGGCTCGTCGGCCAGGACGGCGAGCACTCCGCGCAGTTCAACCAGGCGCTCAGCCGTCATCGACTCACCCGCGGTCAGCCCTGGCACCCGGACGTCAGCGGTCGCCAGCGTCCACACGGGCACGGTCGTCTTCCGGTCGTCAGTCATCGTCTCCCCTTGTCTTCCAACATGCTCGTAGCCCCAGTCGCGCCATCACCGCACGTGCACCCACCCGTGCAGCCCCTCCAGATGCCGCGGTAGCCGGTCGCCCTGCCAACCCAGCACCAGCCGCTCTCGCGCACGAGTGATCATGACGTAGTACGCCATGCGCAGGGTCGCAGACGTGGGGTCGGTGGCGGAGCCGAACTCCGCGTCGGCGATGACCACGGTGTCGAAGTCGAGGCCCTTGGCGCCGACGTGGTGGACAACAGCCACTCCGGGGCGGGCGAGGTCGCGGTAGCGGCCGGAGGAGGGCGACGCGGAACGTCTCAACCTCTCCATGACCGACGGCAACTCCGCCTCGATCGTGCGCCGTCCGGCCTCGGCCGTCGGCTCCCCACCCATAGTGCCCCCCACTTGAGCGTTCGAGCACCCGGACTTCCCCCGAAGAGTCGGCCGGGCACAACGAGCACTCTAGAACCGGCACGTTTACACCGTCAACACGTTCACCCGATTTGTTTACACATCTATAGAGTCACTTGACGGCGTCAACAGGTAGGCTAGGGACATTGGCGCAGGCCTCGCGACTCCCGGAAGGTCACCCGTGTCCCAGCCCGAACTCCTCCCCGGTACACCCGAGTTCCATATCAAGCTGCCCAAGGGCGGTGAGGCGCGCGGGCATCTCCTCGCCGAGTTCGGCGGCAACGGCCCCCACAAGTTCCTTCTGCGGGAGGGTTCCCTGGTGGCTGCCGAGGCCTGGCCCGGGCTCGGCGACCATGCCCGCCGCAACCGCGCGGAGCTGCGCGCGAGCGGCGGCCTCGTCGACGCTCCCGCCGATCCCAGCTTGCCGCAGGCGGAGCGCCGTTGGTTGGCGATTCGGGACATCGCGTGCAACTCCTCCTCGGCCGCCGCCGCGCTCGTGTACGGCTACGACGCCTCCGGTCCCGAGTCCTGGCGCGCCGCGGAGGGCCACCCGCTCGCCGACTATCTGTCCACCGGCTGGCGTGCCCCGCGCAAGGCGTGGCTGGCGCGCGGCTCCAATGTCTCCGGGCACAACCTGGTGCGGCAGCTGTGGCTGACGGAGGGTTTCGTCTCTCTCGGCCGCGCATCTGCCGCCCCTGGAGGAGACAGACCCGACCAAGAGCGCGCTGCGCCGCTTCGTGGAGGACGGGTACGAGGGGGCTGCCTCGTACAACCAGAAGCGGGGCCTCGTCGACGAACTGCACGCCTTCCTGACGCAGATGCGCATCGGCGACACCGTCGCCACCATCGGCGACGGATCGCTGCACATCGGGCGGATCACCGGGGATGCCGTACAGACCTCGTCGCCGGGCGGGTTGTCCAATCTGCGGAGGACCGTCGCCTGGATGCCGCAGAGCCATGCGTACGAGGAGTTGCCGGAGGAGGTCCAGCAGAAGCTGTCCGTCCAGCACGACGTCGTCGATCTGACCGGTGTACTGGACGCGCTCGACGGGCTCACAGGGCAGACGGACCCCACGACCCCGGCTGCGACCGGCGACACCGGCGAGCACCCCGCCGTGGAACGACCGGGGCAACGCGAGCTGTCGCTGCCGCACATCACCGAGGAACTCGCCGCCGACCTCCTCGTCCACGATCAGGCCTGGTTGGAGGAGATGCGCGAACTCCTCATCGATGAGCGGCAGTTGGTGCTCTACGGCCCACCGGGCACCGGTAAGACCTATCTGGCGATGAAACTCGCCGAGTACTTCGGTGGTGGTCCGGAGCAGGTCAAGATCGTGCAGTTCCATCCCTCGTACGCCTACGAGGACTTCTTCGAGGGGTTCCGGCCCGTGGAGGACCCCGAGACCAGGGAGGTGGCCTTCCGGCTGACGGCGGGCCCGCTCAGGGAGCTCGCCGATCTCGCCCTCCGAGAGGGCAACCGGCACATCCCGCACTTCCTGATCATCGACGAGATCAACCGTGCCAATCTGGCGAAGGTCTTCGGCGAGCTGTACTTCCTTCTGGAGTACCGGACGCGGTCGGTACGTCTCACCTACTCCGGAGACGACTTCGCGCTACCGCCCAACCTCTTCGTGATCGGCACGATGAACACCGCCGACCGGTCGATCGCCCTCGTCGACGCGGCGATGCGGCGCCGCTTCGCGTTCGTGGAGCTGTCCCCGCGCACCGAACCGACCGCCGGCCTGCTCGCGCGCTGGCTGAAGCGTGAGGGCCGGGACGTGGAGCCCGCCCGCCTTCTCGACGCTCTCAACACCCGTATCGACGACGCCGACTTCGCCATCGGGCCGTCGTACCTGATGAAGCCGGGCGTGTACCGCGACGGCGGCCTCGAACGGACCTGGCGCACGAAGATCCTGCCGCTGCTGGAGGAACACCACTACGGCGAGGGCCTCGACGTCACCGCACGCTACGGCCTCGACTCGCTGCGCGAGCAGCACCCGTGACCGGGTTCGCGACCGTGCCCGCGACCGAGGTGTCGCTGCGCGAGTACGGGCCCGCCGTCTCAGTCCCCCTGGGCGCCGAAGCCGGACAGGCCCTCGCCGCCTCCGGCATCCTCCAGAGCGCGACCCCCGATCCACGCCGGAACGGGCACTGGCTGCTGCGGGCGGGCAGTCGGGTCGGCGCCGTGCGCATGCCTGAAGGTCCGGTCGTACGGATCATGCCCAAGACCCCGGTGAGCCGGCTGTTCTTCCTCCTCGGGTTCAGCCTCGACCCGGCCCGCGCCTGGCGTGACAGCCGGGAAGGCACCATCGACACCGGCGCGTACGCCGACGTCGTCCCCGCACTCGCCCACGCCGTGGAGCGGCAGATGGACGGGGCACTGCGGCGGGGGGTCCTCCAGGGCTACCGGAAAGTGGAGGAATCCGCGCTGGTCGTGCGCGGCAGACTGCGCGAGGCCGAGCAGATCCGGCGACACTTCGGCCGTACGCCGCCCGTGGAGATCGCCTACGACGCGTACACCGCCGACACCGCCGAGAACCGCATCCTGCGCGCCGCCGCCGAGCGGTTGCTGCGGCTGCCGGACGTTCCCGGTCCCGTCCGGCGGCGCCTCGCCCATCAGCGCGTACGTCTGGCCGACGCGCTGCCGCTGATACGAGGGCAGGAACTGCCGCGTTGGCAGCCGTCACGCCTCAACTCCCGCTACCAGCCCGCGCTGCGGCTCGCCGAAGCCGTCCTGCGCGGAACCTCGCCGGAGCACCGGCCGGCCGGGGCCGAGCCGCTCGCCATGGACGGCTTCCTGCTCGACATGAACAAGCTTTTCGAGGACTTCGTGACCGTCGCCCTGCGCGAGGCGCTCAGGGAGCACGGCCTGACCGCGCGCCTCCAGGACCCCCATCACCTCGACATCGCGGGTCTCGTGGGCATGCGTCCCGACCTGGTAGTCCGCACCGGTGACGGCCGTACTCCGCTCGCCGTCGTCGATGCCAAGTACAAGGTCGAGAAGGCCGACGGACTCCTCAACGCCGACCTGTACCAGGCGCTGGCGTACGCCACCGTGCTCGGTCTGCGCGAGGCGCACCTGGTGTACGCGGCCGGACGACAGCCCGTGCGCTTCCACGAGGTGCGGGGAACCGCGGCGGGGCCGGACGGACGGGGAGTGCGGATTCACCAGCACAGCCTCGATCTCTCTCGCGAACCGGAACAACTCCTCACAGCTTTCCGGGAGATCGCCGGACAACTGGCGACCGGAAGAAAGGAAGGGACCTGATGCCCCGGCTCGCCTTCGCCCAGAGCTTCTGGGACGGCTACGACACCTTGGAGAAGCCGGTCCGAGCCGGAGTGCGCAAGGCCATGGCGAAATTCCAGGCCATGAGCGCCGCCGAACTCAACGCGGACAAGGGACTGCACCTGGAGTCCGTCCAGAACGGCCGCGACCCGCGGATGCGCACCATTCGCATCACCGACTTCTGGCGCGGGGTCGTGCTCGCCCCGGACGACGGCAGCGACATGTTCCTCCTCGTCAATGTCATGCCGCACGACGATGCCTATACCTGGGCGGCGAAGCGTCTGTACAGCGCGAACTCCGCGACACGGGCCCTGGAGGTACGCAACGCCGTCGCCCTGGACGAGCTGACACCGCTGTACGAGACGGCCGCACGCACGGCTCCCCGGCTGCTGTTCGCGGACGTCTCCGACGGCACACTGCACGAACTCGGCATCGACGACCAGGTACGGCGCGCCGCGCGTTCACTGGTGGACAAGGCTCAACTGGAGGCTTTCTCCACTCTGCTGCCGGAGGACCAGCTGGAGGTGCTCCAGTACCTCGCCGAGGGCTTCAGCCCGGAAGAGGTCTACCGGGATGTCGTGGCGGTACGTCGCCCCGCCGACGCGCCCGCCGAACCGGTCGAGGACCTGGCCACGGTGATCACCAACACGTCCGCCCGCATCCGACTGGTCACCGGGCCACGGGAGTTGGAGGAGATGCTGGCGAAACCGTTCGCGGCCTGGCTCGTCTTCCTCCACCCCTCCCAGCGGCGCGTCGCCTACCGCACCTCGTACGGCGGTCCCGTCCAGGTCACCGGGGGACCCGGCACGGGCAAGACCGTGGCTGCCCTCCACCGGGTCAAGCATCTGCTCGGCCGCTCCGAGGACGGCCGCATCCTGCTCACCACGTACACGAACGCGCTCGCCGCCGGACTGCGCGAGATGCTCGGCCTGCTCCTCGACGAGGACGAGAAGCTGCTGGCGCGGGTCGATGTGACGACGGTCGACGCCTGCGCGAACGGCGTCGTGCGCGCGCACTCGGCGGCCGTGCCCAAACCGATCGGGGACCGGGAACAGCGGCAGTTGTGGGAGAAGGCGGTCAGGCAACTCGATCTGCCGTTCACCGCCCAGTTCCTGGCCCAGGAGTACCGGCACGTCGTTCTCGGCCAGAACCTCCGCGATCTCGACGCCTACCTCGGCGCGAGCCGCCGCGGCCGTGGCACCGGTCTCGGTCCCGCGCGCCGGCGGGAGGTGTGGAGCGGCGTGGAGCGGTTCGAACAGTTGCTGCGCGACCGCGGCGAGACCACACACCTGCTCATCTGCGCCCGCGCGGCTGAGCTCCTGGCCGACGCGCAGGCTCCGTACGCCCATGTCGTCGTCGACGAGGCACAGGACCTGCATCCCGCGCAGTGGCGGGTGCTGCGCGCCGCCGTCTCCCCCGGCCCCGACGACCTGTTCGTCACCGGCGACCCGCATCAGCGGATCTACGACTCCCGGGTGTCGCTGGGCTCGTTGGGCATCGCCACGGTCGGCCGCAGCTTCCGGTTGCGCGTCAACTACCGCTCCACGGAGGAGATCCTCGCCTGGTCGGCCCGGCTCCTCGCATCCGTCACCGTCGACGCGCTGGAGGGCGAGGGAACGGACTCGCTGGCCGGCTACCGCTCCCTGCTCCACGGCAGCCTCCCTCGGATGCGGGGCTACACCACCCGGCAGGAGGAGACCGAAGCGCTGGTGGAGCGGGTCCGAACCCTGCTCGCCGAGGGCCTCGCACCAGAGGAAATCGGTGTGTGCGCGCGCTTCAACCTCGCCCTGGACACGGCCGAGGAGAAACTGAAGGCCGCAGGCATCCCGGTACTACGGGGCAAAGGGCAGGTCAAGCAGGGATCCGAAGGGGTGCGGCTGGCGACCATGCACGCGATGAAGGGGCTGGAGTTCCGGGCGGTGTCCGTGCTCGGTGTCGCCGAGGGCACCGTCCCGTTCGCCCGTGAGATCACTCCGCGTGAGGCGGACCCGCTCCAGCACGATGCCGACCTGCTCCGTGAGCGCTGTCTGCTCTTCGTCGCCTGCACGCGCGCTCGCGAAACCCTGAGTGTCACGTGGAGCGGGACCGCAAGTCCCTTCCTTCCGCCCGTCGTCTGATCGGCAGCCCGGATCGGTCCTCATCCCTCCGGCGTCAGGGCGCCCGTTGCGAGTCCGTCACGGGCGACCTCGGCGAGCTGCCGACTCAGCTCGTCGACCTTGCGCATTCCCTCCTCGAACGCGGACAGGGCCCGGAAGGCAGAGCCGTACCGACGCTGCTCGTCGATGCCCATACGGGGGATGCGTGAGCCCCTGCCGTCAAAGCGGTAGGTCCCGCTCGCGCTCGTTGATCTGCGGACGTTGGCGGAGCTGCGTAGGAAGCCCCGCAGATAGTCCGTGTCGAGCTGCTCGCTCGCCGAGACCGGCTCGGGACCGTCGTACGCCACGAGCCCGGCGCGGGCGAGATCCGCGACGCTGGTGGTGGCACCGTCCAGTGACCCCGGCCCGCCGCCCGTCGCCAGCTCGGGCAGAAGGGTGGCGAGTCGACGGATCTGGTCCTCCAGTTCCTTGCGCAAAGCGGCGTACTCACCAGGGTAGTCGCGATGCCGGGAACGGAGATGGCTCCCGGGTGTCAGGTCGACGGTGTCGTCGAGGAGTTCGATCAGTGGTACGTCGGCAACCTGGTCGGGGCGTGGTTCCAGGTCCCCGTCGGGGCTGTTGTCCGTCAGGTCGACCATGCGCACGGTGTGCTGCGTGTCCGCCCCTCCCGGACTCTCGGGACGCTGCAGACACCACAGATGGACAGGAAGGGCGTGCGAGGTCGCCGTACCTGGTGGCAGGGCGACCACTTGGCGCACGATGCCCCGGCGTACGAGTTCCGATCGGATGCGGCGACCTGCCTTGCGGTAGGCGACCGAAGCCGGCATGACCATGAGGACCTGGCCGCCGGCCACGGTGTGGGCGTAGGCGTGCTGGAGCCACGCGAGCTCACCTTCGGCCTTGGACGGGGTGCCGAGGTCCCAGCGGGAGTCGAGCAGCAGTTCCTCCCGCCCCCACTCGGTCACGCCGGCCGGAGGGTCGCAGACGACCAAATCTGCCCTGAGGTCCTGCCATTCATCCGCGCGCAGGGAATCACCAGCCACGATGCGCACGCCCGATCGGCCCAGAAGATCGGCGCGGAGCTGCGCGAAGCGGGCGCTGTCGGTATCCAGCTCCTGGCCGCGGCAGAGAATCCCGGCTTCGGAAGCGACGGACAGGAGCAGCACCCCGATTCCACAGGCTGGATCGAAGACCGTGGCATCGGACGGCAGCTCGGGAGCGAAGTGGCACACGGCACGCACCACACGCTCGGAAGTCACCTGGTCGGACCCTGCGCGCCGAGCGGAGTCCATGAACCGTTCGGTCAGTCCGTTCACGAGGTCGACGGGCGATCCGGTTCGGGCGAGCTCGCGTACCCGGGCGGCGACGTCGTCCGGCAGCTCCGGTCCGGTTCGGTCGGCCAGCGCCGCGGCGACCTGCGCCAGGCCCGCGACCATCTGCTCCCCGTAGGCGGCCCTCATGGCCTGCCACAACTCGACCTCGGGTGACACCTCCTGGCCTTTGCGTTGCCTGTCCAGCCATTCCTGGACCTCCGCGAGTGCGTAGAGCGGACTGTTCGCGCCACCTCCCGCCGGCGCGGGGAAGTCGTCGTAGCGCCGACGCCAGTTGGAGACAGCGGCCCGAGTCACTCCGGCCAGCCGGGCGATCTCGGCGCCGGTGACCAGTGGGCCGACCGATGAAGCGGCATTGTCCGTCATAGCCTCAGCGTACACGGACCGACACCTCCTTTCCAGAGTGCAATGCGTTGACAATGTACACATGCTGATGTCACTCTCGCCGTGTACTTGGTTCGCCCCTGAACCAGCACGCCGCAGAGCGTGTCCCAGCCGCAGTTGTCCACGGAGGCACCCCTTGGCATCGAACACCGCAGTACGCACCGTTTACCGGCTGTCCGGCGTCGCCCCCACCACGGAAGCCATGCTGTACGCCCTTGACCTCGAA
This sequence comes from Streptomyces sp. NBC_01314, assembly GCF_041435215.1. NCBI lineage: Bacteria > Bacillati > Actinomycetota > Actinomycetes > Kitasatosporales > Streptomycetaceae > Streptomyces > Streptomyces sp. NBC_01314. The sequence goes on from NZ_CP108394.1 coordinate 3,103,073, forward strand.
CTACTGGACAGACTCGGCGCCGATCCGCATTTACCGGAGGCGCTCGGGGTCCCGGCCGTGTACATCACCTGCGGGATGGAGCACACCGAGGCCCCTTGGTGCGAACCCATGTCGCGCAGCACCGGCATCACGGTCAGCGAGAGTGTCCGGCGCACCGCTGCCGTGCTTCTGCTCGCCGTCGACGACACGGTGTACGCCATCGGCTGCGACCAGGGGTACCGGCTGATCCCCGACCATCTCAAGGACAAGCGCTTCGGTCTCTCGTTCGCCATCCGACAGATGGACCCGAGCCTGATCCGCGGAGCCGTATCGAGGTCTCTCGGGCAGGCACGCACCGACATCTCCTTGGTTCCGGGCGGCGCCCCGGTCCCGCTGCTGGGCATCCGTGACCACTCGCGCATCGTGCGCAGCCTGGGCGGATACCTCGACGACCTGCCGCTCACCCGGTCGCGCTACTCGCGCGGAAAGGCCGTGAGTGCCCAGGGCGGGTGCGGACTGCGGATCGCCCTCGGAGTCGAGCCCGAGGCCTTGCTCTCCGACCTGCGGACCATCACCAGAATCTGCCGCGAGGACATCCCGAACCAGGAGCTGGAGTTCGTCGACCACATCGTCCCGGTCAGCGCTCCGACGACCCTCGACGCGCTCGACGAGGCCCTGGACGACCGTCTCGGCCGACCCGCCGACGGAAGTATCTCCGTCTGTGTCCCCTCCGAACATCACATGGCGTACGCGGAGGCCACCACGTACATGACGCAGATCAACAGCAGCAACGGTGCCCTGCGCTCCGACGACTTCGACCTCGGATACGTACTCACTCGGGCCCGCCTCGCACAGCCTGGGCAACGCCTCAAGGCGCTGCGCGAGGGAACCGTGACCCTTGCCAGGGATCGTCGGGCGGGGGCCGCCGACACTCTCGCCGTCACCAGCGCGCTGACGTGGCTGGAGACCGGCGTCTCGCTCGGCCCCAGACGGTTCTTCCTGATGGACGGCGAGTGGTACGAGGCAGGGGCCGCCTATGTCGAAGAGTGCCGGGCCGCCGTACGGGGCGCTGTTCTCACCTTCACCCTCCGTCGCCCTTCCCTCCTGGGCGGACGGTGAGTCGGAGAACACCTACAACAACAGGGTGGCTGACGACCGGCCCAACTGGCTCTGCCTCGACACCAAGAACGTCGCCAATCCTCTCCGGCCCAGGGACCAGGTCGAGATCTGCGATCTACTCATGCCTGACGGCACGCTGATCCTCGTCAAGCGCGCAGGCGGTTCCGGTCCGCTGAGTCACCTGTTCAGCCAGGCCAGGGTGGCGGTGGAACTGCTCCAGGAGTCCGCCCAGGTCCGCGCGGACTTCACCGCGAAGGTGGCCAGGCTGAGTGGCGGCGCGCGCCTGCTTCCGACTGACTACACGCCCAAGCGGATCGTCCTTGCGATGCTCCTCAAGAAGCGCGAGAGCCTGACCCCGGATTCCGTCTTCGGGTTCTCCCAGATCACCATCGCCCAGACCTCGAAGGCCCTGGCAACACGAGGAGTGACTGTCGAGGTCGTCGGCATCCCGCAAGTCGGCGCTGACTCACTTTCTCCATCCTCGTGCGACGCGGGAATGCATGCGGCGGTCCCTGGCTGAGTCCCGCAAACCACTCCTCCGCACTCCAGAGTCGACCGTTCACATCGTGACCAACTGTCGCGAATCCTCGAATAGACCCGCGCCCCCACCTTGCACGGCACAGAGATCGGCCGTCAGAGGCGAGTTCCCCGCCTGGGACATTGCTGGGACTTCCGGCTGAATCAACGGGCATGGGCCTGAGACAGCCGAAAGGCCATCTGCTCGGGTCAGCGAGGCACAGCAACCCAGCGTGCCAGGTCACGGGGCCGCCTGGTCTCTTGCGGGACATCTGAGGCCGCGAGAGTGGCGGATCGTCGGCTGACCGCGAGCGGCTAGGGAGACGTCTCGGTGGGACTCAGGGGTCTTGTCGGCCAGTCGAGGAGACGGGCGCCGATGACCGCGGTCTGGAGGGTGTAGCGGTCGGCGGGGTCGGTCGGGTCGGCGCCGGTGAGGGTGTGGACTCGGGCCAGCCGGTAGGTGAGGGCGCGCACGCTGAGGGAGAGCCGCCGGGCGGTCGAGGCGGCCACGCAACCCGTGTCGAAGTACGCGGTGAGGGTGTCGAGCAGGGGCTGTGCCCCGCCGCGCGACTGTCCCAGTGGGCCGAGCGTGCTGCTCACCAGGTCGACGAGGGCCTGCCGGTCCCGGGCCAGTACGGGAAAGACCAGCAGGTCGGCGGCGCGCAGCAGCGGCTCGTCGAGGCCCATGCGCTGGGCCACGTCCAGGGCGTTCAGGGCCTCCTCGTAGCTGTGGCCGATGCCGACCGTGCCGGGCCGGGAGCGGCCGATGGCGACCTGGGCCCGGCCGGTGGCGGCGTAGGAGCGTTTGGCGAAGTGGGTGAGGACGTCGTCCTGGTCGCCGGGGGCGATGCACACCATCCGGCCGTCCTTGGTGGTGAACAGGATGCGGCGGTTCTCGAAGCGGGCGAACAGTTCGCCCGCCACCTGCCGGGGTACGGGGTCGGTCTCGTCGTACTTCTCCGGCCCCTCGGCGACGGCGACCGCGTGCGCGCGGGACAGGCGCAGCCCGAACCGCTCGGAGCGGGCGGCGAGTTGGCCCTGGTCGCCACGGCCGTGGAGGAGGTCGTCGATGAACTCCCGGCGGGCGGCCTCCTCCTTGCGGACCACGAGCCGCTGGGCGCGCTCGTAGCCGTCGGCGAAGGCGTCCACGGCCTGTTCGATGACGGCGAGGACGCTGTCCGGGTCGGCGGCCCGCGGCCAGTTGTCCCGGCCGGCCACGAGATGTGCCCTGACCAGTGAGCGCCAGCCGTGCCCCGCCTCCGCCGCCCGCGCGCCGAGCGCACGCCGCGACTCGATCTCGTCCCGCGTCAGACGACGGCCGGTGGGCGCGGCGTCCGCGAGGACCTGCTCGAAGCCGTCGAGGAAGTCCTCGCTCGGGCTGTGGTCGGCCGGACCGCGCCCGACCCCGGCCCCAGCCCCGGCCCGACCGACCGCAGCCCCGGCATCCACGCTCAGAACGGCCGCGGCCCGGCCGACCACGCCAGGACCGGCCGTGCCCCGGACGCCCCCGCTCTCCCCACCCGCGCTCCGGACACCCGCGCCCTCCCCGACCATGCCCCGGACACCCCCGCTCTCTCCACCCGCGGCCGGGACACCCGCGCCGCTACCGCCCGCATGCCCGGCTTTCGCGTTCCTCATCTTCGCGTTCCTGCCGTTCCAGTGCTGGGCGTTCATGCTTTCCCCGTTCGGTTCGTGGGCGATCCGGTGCTGGTGGTGGCGCCGTGCGGAGTGTCCCGGGGTGCTCCTCGCCACGCTCGTACGCCGCGTCGCGTTCGGACCGGGCGCGGCCCACACCGGTCTCCTCAGACGTTCGCGTGCACGGCCTCGGTGGTGGGCTCGGGGTTCAGGTCGGGCCGCGTCGTCGGCGCCTCCCGGGGCGCGGTCGACGCGCGGCGGGTGAGCCGGGTGGCGAGGGGTTCGGTCCAGCGGGCGGTGAGGGGGCCGAGGACGACGAGGATGAGGACGTACGCCGTCGCGAGAGGGCCGACGCGGGGCTCCACGCCGACGGCGAGGCCGGCGATGACGATGGAGAACTCGCCCCGGGCGACCAGCGTGCCGCCCGCCCGCCAGCGGCCCTTGGCGGAGATCCCGGCCCGCCGGGCCGCCCAGTAGCCGGTGGCGATCTTCGTGAGGGTGGTGACGGCGGCCAGCGCGAGGGCCGGGAGGAGGACGGGCGGGATGGCGGCGGGGTCGGTGTGCAGGCCGAAGAAGACGAAGAACACCGCGGCGAACAGGTCCCGCAGCGGGGTGAGGATGCTGCTGGCACCCTCGGCGACCTCACCGGACAGCGCGATGCCGACCAGGAACGCGCCCACGGCGGCCGACACCTGGAGGTGCTGGGCGACCCCGGCGACGACGAGGGTGAGGCCGAGGACGACCAGGAGGAGCATCTCGGCGTTGTCGGAGGAGACGGCACGGCTGATCAGCCGGCCGTGGCGCAGGGCGACGTAGAGGACGGCGCCCACCGTGCCCAGGGCGATCAGGAGGGTGAGGGCGCCGCCCGCGAGGCTCACCCCGGCGAGGAGGGCGGTGAGGATCGGCAGGTAGACGGCCATGGAGAGGTCTTCGAGGACCAGGACGCCCAACACGACCGGGGTCTCCCGGTTGCCGAGGCGGCGCAGGTCGCCGAGGACCTTGGCGATGACACCGGAGGAGGAGATCCAGGTGACGCCGGCGAGGGCGACGGCGGCGACCGGGCCCCAGCCGAGCAGCAGCGCCATCGCGGCGCCGGGGGCGGCGTTGAGGACGAAGTCGACCGCGCCGGAGGGGTACTGGGTCTTGAGGTTGGTGACGAGTTCGGAGGCGCTGTACTCCAGGCCGAGCAGGAGCAGCAGGAGTATGACGCCGATCTCTGCGCCGGTGGCGACGAACTCCTCGCTGGCCTGCAGAGGAAGGATGCCGCCGTGGCCGAAGGCGAGCCCGGCGAGCAGATAGAGAGGTATGGGCGAGAAGCCCACGCGTCCGGCGAGGCGGCCCAGCAGACCCAGGGCGAGAATGATCGCCCCGAGTTCTATGAGCATGGCGGTGGTGTTGTGCACGGGCGTCTGTCCTCCGTTGACGAGTGCGGTGACGGCGTCTGTGCCTGGTGCGAGTCGGGTGCGGGTGCGCTGGTTGGTCGCGTGCGGGTGCCCTGGTCACGTGCGGTTACGACCGCGGGTGCGGGCGGCGGGGCCCGGCACACCGGTCGGGCGGGGCCGTCGGTGTCGTACGGGCGCGCGGGTTTCCCGCAGGGTTCGGTTGCCTACATGACGGGGCGTCGACTGCCCGACGGCATCGGGCAGTCGACGAAACCTCTGCTACGGCCGCGAGGGCGTCAGTGCTCGGGGCGGTCGCTCGGCCCCGCGGCGCGGCCGGTATCGGGTACGGCGTCGCGAGCGGCGTTCACGACGCGCACGCGGACTACTCGACCCATGTCACGCCCCCCCAACACGCCGTCGGCTGAATCACCCGACCACCACTCGAACGAATGAGCAAATAAGCGCTCAGTAGAGCGTTAGCGCTTGGTAAAGGATTCTAGCGCACTACGAAAAGGTAAAATCACACAATAGGTAAAGCGCTACCTATTTCCCTTTACCTCAGGCTCACCCTGTCACTCCCCGATCTCGACCTTGCCGTTGTCACCGTGCCGCACGGACCGCTCCCCCGACCGATCCCCCGACCGCTCCCCCGACTTCGCGCCGCCCCCACCGCCCCGCGAGAGGCCCTTCAGGAGTTCCGCGAGGTCGACACCCGTGGTGGAGCCGAGGAGTTCGATCCCCTGGGCGACGTTGTCGGCGACCGCGCGCGGGATGCGGGCGGCACCGTCGGTGGAGATGACGGTCATCTTCTCCACCGCGGAGAGCGGTTCGGACGCCTTGGCGACGACCTGGGGCAGTACCTCGACGAGCATCTGCAGGATCGCCGCGTCGCCGTACCGCCCGAAGGCGTCGGCCTTCTGCCGCATCGCCTCGGCCTCGGCCGCCCCCTTCGCGCCGATGGCCGCCGCCTCGGCCTCGCCCTCCAGCCGCACCGCCTCCGCGATCGCCGTCCGCCGCGCCCGCTCCGACTCGCCCTGCCTGAGCCCCTCGACGGCCTCGGCCTCGGCCAGCGCGGTACGCCGCTGCTTCTCGCCCTCACCGGTCAGCCGCGCCCGCTCGGCCTCCGCCTGGGCGCCCGCGATCTCGGCCAGCCGCTCGGCCTCGGCCTGCTTGACCCGGGCCACCCGCCGGGCCTCGGCCTCCTGTTCGGCCGCGTACCGCTGGGCGTCGGCGGGCTTGCGGATCTCGGTGTCCAGCTGACGGTCCTTCAACGCCGCCTGCCGCTCGGCGACCTTCTCGTGCTCGGCGAGGATGTCCTGCTGACGGGCCGCCTCGGCGAGCGGGCCGGCCGCGTTCGCCTGGGCGGCGGCCGAGTCCGTCTCCGCCTTGATCTCGGCCTGCTTGAGGGCGAAGGTCCGCTGGGCGACCGCGATCTCCTCCTCGGCCTTCAGCCGGGCCTGCTCGGCGGCGCGCCGGGCCACCGCCTCGGCGATGTCGGCCTCCTGCTTGGCTCGCGCGGCCTCCGGACGGCCGAGATCCTCCAGATAGGAGCCCTCGGTGGTGATGTCCTGGATCTGGAAGGCGTCCAGCACGAGGCCCTGCCCCGACAGACTGGCCTCGGCCTCCTCGGCGACCTGCCCGGCGAACGCGGCCCGGTCGCGGATGACGTCCTCCACCGACATCCGGCCGACGATGGCCCGCAGCGCGCCCGACAGCACCTCCTGGGTGAAGCCGACGATGCCGTCCTGCTGCATCAGGAACCGCTGGGCGGCGGCCCGGATCGAGTCCTCGGTCCCGCCGACCTTGACGATGGCGACCCCTTCGAGGTTCGCCTTGATCCCGCGCAGGGTGACCGCGCCGCGCACCGCCACCGGGATGTGACGTGACGACAGGTCCAGGGTGAACCGCTGCTGCACGAACGGCACGACGAACACCCCGCCGCCGACCACGACCTTCTGGCCGCTGTTGTCGGTGAACACCCGCCCGGTGTCCGGATCGGTCGCCTGCTTGCCACGCCGGCCGGTGACGATGAACGCCTCGCTGGGGCCCGCCACCTTGTAGCGGGTGACCACGACGAGAGCCAGCAGCACCAGGAGTACGACGACCCCCAGCACCGCGAGAACGATAGAATTCATAACAAATGCCCCCAGAATCACACAAGAAGAAGAGCCAAGAAGCCAAGAAGAAGAGGAAGAGAAGAAGGAGAGAAAGGATCAGGAGATGAGCGGCTCAGCGGTCCACAGCACGCACGACGACCGAGGTGGCGGTGGGCGCCGCCTCCACCCACACCTCGGCGCCCCGGGCGACCGGCCCCCCGCTGCGCGCGGCGAACTTCACCGGCTGCCCGGCGAGCCGGAGCAGCACCTCGCCGAACCCGTCGGCCGGAATGGCGGTCACCACCTTGCCCGCGGTGCCCACCAGGTCGTCGCCCCGTGGCGCGACGGCCGTCCGATCGGACATCAGGGCCCGGCCGAAGCGGTACGTCAGCCAGGCCGTGGCGGCCCCCAGGGCCGCACCGCAGCCGGTGGCGACCACCGGCCCCGCGTCCAGCAGTTCGGTCGCGAGGACCCCGCCGAAGCCGGTCGCCGCCAGGAACCCGGCGACCCCCGGCAACGACAGGTACCCGTCAAGGGCACCGTCCAGAACACCGTCGAACGCGCCGTCGAGCACCCCGTCGAAGACCAGCGACAGGGCGAGCAGCACGACCCCCGTGATGCCGAGTCCGAAGAACCAGGCCATTCGCGCCGCCCCCTCCCACCCCGCCGCCGGTCTCCGGCTTGACGGGATTTTCACACGGGTGGGGGACCCGGTTCATTGCCGTGTTCCGGCAATGTTCCCGCGCCTTTCCTTCCTGCTTCCCTGCTCAGGCCGCGGCCTGCCGTACGACCTCCGCGACCTCGTAGCCCGCCTCGACGACCGCCGCGCGCACCGCCGCGTCGTCGACCGTCTCCCCGCGTACGGTCACCAGGCCGGCCCGTACGTCGACATCGACCTCCGTGACGCCGGGCACCGCGACGACCTCCTCGGTGACGCTCGCGGCGCAGTGGGCGCAGCTCATGCCGGACACGGTGAAGTACTTCTCGGCCATGGGGTCGCTCCGTTCCTCTGTCGGCCCGGTGACTGTGCCGCCGGGGGCTCACGGACCGCGTGGCACGAGGTACGGCGAACGGCCGCACCACGTTCAGTCCGGGCCCGGCAGGTGGCCCGCGCGGCTTCGAGGCCGTCCCGGAGAGGGCAAGGTCACAGCCGTTCCCCCTGCTGCTCCTTTGTGCCTCTGGCCTAGCATCCGAGCATGACGGTCCTGCCTGACGACGGGCTTGAGCTGGCCGCCGAGTTCCCTGACGCAACCCACGAGCAGTGGCAGCGCCTCGTTGCGGGCGTGCTGCGCAAGTCGGGCAAGGACGTCGAGGGTGCTCAGGCCGAGGAAGCCCTGTCCACCGCGCTGGAGGACGGGCTGCGCACCCGTCCTCTGTACACCGCGCACGACACCGCGCCCCCTCCGGGTTACCCCGGCTTCGCGCCCTTCGTACGAGGAGGCCGGGCCGCGGGCAACACCGTCGACGGCTGGGACGTACGCCAGCGGCACACGGCGGCGGACGGCGACGCGGTGCTCGCCGACCTGGAGAACGGCGTCACCTCCCTGTGGCTGGTGCTCGGCGGGGCCGGCTTCCCGGTGCCGTCGCTCGGCCGGGTCCTCGACGGCGTCTTTCTCGATCTCGCGCCGGTCGTCCTGGACGCGGGCGCCGAGGTCGAGCCCGCCGCACGGGAGTTGCTGCGGCTGTACGCCGAGCGGGGCGTCGCCAAGGAGGCGGCGCGCGGCAACCTGGGCGCGGACCCCCTCGGTCACGAGGCCCGCACCGGGCAGACGTACGACTTCGCACCGGTGGCCGGGCTCGCCCGGTTGTGCGCCGAGGAGTATCCGGGGCTGCGGGCCCTGACCGTGGACGCCCTGCCGTACCACGAGGCCGGTGGCTCGGCCGCACAGGAGCTGGGTGCCTCGCTCGCGACCGGCGTCGCGTATCTGCGGGAGCTGACCGAGGCCGGGCTGAGCGTCGAACAGGCCTGTGCGCAGCTGGAGTTCCGGTACGCGGCGACCGCCGACCAGTTCCTGACGATCGCCAAGCTGCGGGCGGCGCGCCGGCTCTGGGCCCGGGTGGCCGAGGTGTGCGGGGTGCCCGCAGCCGGGGCGCAGACGCAAGCCGCGGTGACCTCGACGGTGATGATGACGCGCCGCGACCCGTGGGTGAACATGCTGCGCACGACCATCGCCACGCTGGCCGCCGGGGCGGGAGGTGCCGATTCCGTCACCGTGCTGCCCTTCGACCACTCGCTCGGGCTGCCGGACGCGTTCGCGCGGCGCATCGCCCGCAACACCTCCACGATCCTCATCGAGGAGTCCCACCTCTCCCGGGTGATCGACCCGGCGGGCGGCTCCTGGTACGTGGAACGCCTCACCGACGAACTCGCCCACGCGGGCTGGGAGTTCTTCCAGGAGATCGAGCACGCGGGCGGCCAGGCGGCCGCCTTGCGCTCCGGCGCCGTACGGCAGCGTCTCGCCGAGACCTGGGCGGCCCGCAGTGCGAAGCTCGCCAAGCGCCGCGAACCGATCACCGGCGTCAGCGAGTTCCCCCACCTGGCCGAGAAGCCGGTCGTCCGCCGGCCCGCCGCCGAGCCGCCGTCCGGCGGTCTCCCTCGCGTCAGCCGCGACGAGGCGTACGAGGTGCTGCGCGCCCGCTCGGACGCCCACCTCGCCGCGACGGGTTCCCGGCCCCGGATCCACCTGGCGTCCCTGGGCCCCGCCGTCGCCCACACCGCGCGTACGACCTTCGCCGCCAACCTCTTCCAGGCGGGCGGCATCGAGCCCGTCACCGGGGGCACGTTCGAGGAGAGCGGCGCCACCGAGGTGTGCGTGTGCTCCAGCGACGCCCTGTACGAGGAACGGGCGGCGAGCGTGGCGGCGGAGCTGAAGGCCGCCGGCGCCGCGCACGTGTTCCTCGCCGGCCGTCCCGGGCAGTACACCGACGTCGACGCGTACGTCTTCGCGGGCTGCGACGCCGTGGCCGTGCTGTCCGCGACCCTCGACCGCATGGGAGTGTCCTGATGACCGTCCCCTCCGTCCCCGACTTCTCCGGGATCGAGCTGGGTTCCCCGGCCCTCGACGGCGGCGCCGACGACTGGCGTACGGCGGTCAAGAAGGCGGCCGGCGGTGACGACCTGCTGTGGGAGACCCCGGAGGGCATCCCGGTCAAGCCGCTGTACACCGGGCAGGACCTGGAGGGTCTGGACTTCCTGGGCACCTACCCGGGCATGGCGCCGTATCTGCGCGGCCCGTACCCGACGATGTACGTCAACCAGCCCTGGACGATCCGGCAGTACGCGGGCTTCTCCACGGCGGAGGAGTCGAACGCCTTCTACCGCCGCAACCTGGCGGCGGGTCAGAAGGGCCTGTCCGTCGCCTTCGACCTGCCGACCCACCGCGGCTACGACAGCGACCACCCGCGCGTGACGGGTGACGTCGGCATGGCGGGCGTGGCGATCGACTCGATCCTCGACATGCGGCAGCTCTTCGACGGCATCCCGCTGGACCGGATGACCGTGTCGATGACGATGAACGGCGCCGTGCTGCCCGTGCTGGCGCTCTACATCGTGGCGGCCGAGGAGCAGGGTGTGCCGGCGGAGAAGCTGGCGGGGACCATCCAGAACGACATCCTCAAGGAGTTCATGGTCCGCAACACCTACATCTATCCGCCGAAGCCGTCGATGCGGATCATCTCCGACATCTTCGCCTTCACCTCCCAGCGGATGCCCCGCTACAACTCCATCTCGATCTCCGGCTACCACATCCAGGAGGCGGGCGCGACGGCCGACCTGGAGCTGGCGTACACGCTCGCGGACGGCGTGGAGTACATCCGTGCGGGCCGGGAGGCGGGGATGGACGTGGACGCGTTCGCGCCCCGGCTGTCGTTCTTCTGGGCGATCGGCATGAACTTCTTCATGGAGGTCGCCAAGCTGCGCGCGGCCCGCCTGCTGTGGGCGAAGCTGGTGAGGCAGTTCGACCCGCAGAACGCCAAGTCCCTCTCCCTGCGCACCCATTCGCAGACCTCCGGCTGGTCGCTGACCGCGCAGGACGTCTTCAACAACGTCACGCGTACGTGCGTGGAGGCGATGGCGGCCACCCAGGGCCACACCCAGTCGCTGCACACCAACGCCCTCGACGAGGCTCTCGCCCTGCCCACCGACTTCTCGGCGCGCATCGCCCGCAACACCCAGCTCCTCATCCAGCAGGAGTCCGGCACGACCCGGGTCATCGACCCCTGGGGCGGCAGCGCCTACGTCGAGAAGCTGACGTACGACCTCGCCCGCCGTGCCTGGCAGCACATCCAGGAGGTCGAGGCGGCGGGCGGCATGGCCAAGGCCATCGACGCGGGCATCCCCAAGCTGCGCATCGAGGAGGCCGCGGCCCGCACCCAGGCCCGGATCGACTCCGGCCGGCAGCCGGTCATCGGCGTCAACAAGTACCGCGTGGAGACCGACGAGCAGATCGACGTCCTCAAGGTCGACAACTCCTCGGTCCGCACCCAGCAGATCGACAAGCTCCGCCGACTGCGTGCGGACCGCGACGAGCAGGCGTGCCAGGACTCGCTGGACGCGCTCACCCGGGCCGCCGGGGGCGAGGGCAACCTGCTGGAGCTGGCCGTGCGCGCGGCCCGCGCCAAGGCCACGGTCGGCGAGATCTCCGACGCCCTGGAGAAGGTGTACGGCCGGCACGCGAGCCAGATCCGTACGATCTCCGGCGTGTACCGCAACGAAGCAGGCGACTCCCCGAACGTGGAGCGCACCCGGAGCCTGGTGGACTCCTTCGCCGAGGCCGAGGGCCGCCGGCCGCGCATCCTGGTCGCCAAGATGGGCCAGGACGGCCACGACCGGGGCCAGAAGGTGATCGCGACCGCCTTCGCCGACCTCGGCTTCGACGTGGACGTCGGCCCGCTGTTCCAGACCCCGGCCGAGGTGGCCCGTCAGGCCGTCGAGGCGGACGTGCACATCGTCGGGGTGTCGTCGCTGGCCGCGGGGCACCTCACCCTCGTACCGGCGCTGAAGGAGCAGCTGGCCGAGGAGGGACGCGCGGACATCATGATCGTGGTCGGCGGGGTGATCCCGCCACAGGACGTTCCCACGCTGCTGGAGATGGGCGCGGCGGCCGTGTTCCCGCCCGGGACGGTGATCCCGGACGCGGCGTACGACCTGGTGAAGAGGCTGTCGGACGACCTCGGGCACGACCTGTGATCGATGTCGACGCCTATGCCAAGGGCGTCCTCGACGGGAAGCGGGCGGTCATCGCCCGTGCCATCACCCTCGTCGAGTCCACCCGGCCCCAACACCGGACCCTGGCCCAGGAGTTGCTGACCGCGCTGCTGCCGCACAGCGGCCGGGCGCGGCGGATCGGGGTCAGCGGGGTGCCGGGGGTCGGCAAGTCGACGTTCATCGACGCGTTCGGCACGATGCTGACCTCGCTCGGGCACCGGGTGGCGGTGCTGGCGGTGGATCCGTCGTCGAGCCGTACGGGTGGCTCGATCCTCGGCGACAAGACCCGTATGGAGCGCCTGGCCGTCGATCCGGCGGCCTTCGTACGGCCCTCCCCCACGGCCGGCACGCTCGGCGGGGTCGCCAAGGCCACCCGCGAGTCGATCGTGGTGATGGAGGCGGCCGGCTACGACGTGGTGCTGGTGGAGACCGTCGGTGTCGGCCAGTCCGAGACGGCCGTCGCCGACATGGTCGACTCCTTCCTCCTCCTCACCCTCGCCCGCACCGGCGACCAGCTCCAGGGCATCAAGAAGGGCGTCCTGGAGCTGGCCGACGTGCTCGCCGTCAACAAGGCGGACGGCCCGCACGAGCGCGACGCCCGCACGGCGGCCCGTGAGCTGGCGGGCGCCCTGCGGCTGATGCACGGCCATGACCCGGTCTGGACGCCACCGGTGCTGAGCTGCAGCGCCCGCGAGTCGAACGGTCTGGACGCCGTCTGGGAGCGCCTGGAGCAGCACCGCACCCTCCTCGACTCCACCGGCCGACTCGCCGCCAAGCGCCGGAACCAGCAGGTCGACTGGACCTGGTCGATGGTCCGCGACGAACTCCTCGGCCGGCTGCGCACCCATCCCGGCGTCCGGTCCCTGGCGCCCGGCCTCGAACAACGGGTCAGGGACGGCGAGCTGACGGCCACACTGGCGGCCGAGCGCATCCTGGAGGCCTTCGGGGACTCCGAGCGGGCGGAGTAGGCGGGCCGCCCCAGCGGTGGCGGTAACCCGTCGGTACCTGTTGGAACCTGTCGGTCATGGCCCTGGAGGCGGCGGGGCGCGTGCCCGGCGAGGCGGGCGCGCGCCGCCCCCTCTTCCTCGACGGCTCGTCCCCGGGCCGCGCCCTCTGCGACCCGGTCATCGCCGTGTGGCGCCTGGTCGGGGGCCGGTCCCCGCGCGATCTGCTCCGGTTCACCCGGCTGAGCGCCCCGAGTGGTGGCGGAACGAGATCCGGCTGACGGTGGATCACGTCGGAGCCGGGTCAAGTCAGCTGACGAAGCGCCAGCTGCCCGGCTGTGGCGGAAGGACCATCAGATGCGTTCTGCTCGCATGCTTCTCGCTACCGCGGCGGCCACCGCCGTCCTCGCCATCACCGCACCCGGCGCGTACGCCAACGGTGACAAGTGGGACCACGAGGACCATGGCTACAGCAAGGAGCACGACAAGGACAGCAGCCACGACGGACCGCATGGCGGGATTCACACGGGTGGCGGTGCGCTGACCTCGCTGAACAACGAGGGGGAGTGGGACTCCGAGCCGGCGGCCAAGCCCGGGGCCGGGGGCTACGGCAAGGAGGACGAGTCCACGAAGGAGGCCCCGAAGGCCGACCACGGCAAGGAGTCGTGGAAGGGCGAGCAGGACAAGGGCTCCTGGAAGGACGAGGAGGGGTCCTGGAAGGGCGACCACGAAAAGCCCCACGGCGGCATGCACACCGGTGGCGGCGCCCTCGCCTCGCCGGCGGTGACCGCGGGCGGGATGGCCGTCCTCGCGGTGGCCGGGGCAGGCGTGTACGCCCTGCGCCGCAGGAAGAGTGCCGAAAGCGTGGTCTGAGCCCATGCCGGGCGCGATACCTGGCGCGATAGCAGCGGCCGCGCCGCCACACCGTGTGTCGTGTGGCGGCCCGGCCGGCGTGCCGGCGCGTTCTCCACCCGCCGCCCTCCGCCCGTCCGTCCGCCCCTCCGCCCGCCCGTCTGTCCGCCCGTCCGTCCGTCCGTTTCAGCTGCCGTACCTGGTGAGGTGGTGTCCGATGGCAGCCCACCCTTCTCCCCCCGGCACCGATCCGGTGCCGACCGGCCATGGCACTCGCGTCAATCTGACCGTGCTGTGCGCCGTGGTCCTGATGATCCTGGCGGTGAGTCTGTTCGGCGGCGAGGACTCCTCGTCCGGCTCCTCCCGCCCGCCGAACGCCCGGCACGCCCCGCAGGCCGGCCCGGTCCCCGCCGCCCCCTCGGAGGAGGCGTCCCCGGCCGAACCACCGGTGGAGCGGCGCCGGCGGGAGGCCCGGTTCAGGCCGATCCGCCTGCTCATTCCGAAGATCCGGGTGAGCGCCCCGTTCGTTCCCCTCTCCGTCGGCCGCTCCGGGCAGTTGGAGGCCCCGCCCGCCGACGACGTGAACCTCGTCGGCTGGCACGCCGAGGGCGCGGCCCCCGGGGAGACGGGCACCTCGATCATCGCCGGGCACGTCGACACGGTGACCTCGCCGGCCGTCTTCGCGGGACTCGCCGAACTGAAGAAGGGGGACGTCTTCCACGTCGTACGCGCCGACCGCAGCAGGGCGCACTTCGTGGTCGACGCGGTGGAGACGTTCGAGAAGGACGACTTCCCCGACAAGCGGGTGTACGCCGACGCCTCCCGACCCGAGGTCCGGCTGATCACCTGCGCGGGCGACTACGACCGCAAGGTCAAGGACTACACGGAGAACCTGGTGGTCTTCGCGCACCGGACGTGAGGGCGTGCGGGCATGACGGCGCGAGGGCGAGCGTGTGAGGGCGGGCGTGCGGGCATGAGGGAGCGGGGTCCGGTCGCCGCGTGTGCCGCGCCGTCCGGACCCCGCTTCGGGTTGTCTCAGGACCCCGTGGCCTCCGCCGCCGCCCTGCCCGACTGGCGGCCCGAGAAGAGGCAGCCGCCGAGGAAGGTGCCCTCCAGGGAGGCGTAGCCGTGGACCCCGCCGCCGCCGAAGCCGGCGACCTCGCCGGCCGCGTAGAGGCCGGGGACCGGCTCTCCGGAGGCGTTCAGGACGCGGCCGGAGAGGTCGGTCTGGAGGCCGCCGAGGGACTTGCGGGTGAGGATGTTGAGGCGCACGGCGATCAGCGGGTGGGCGCTCGTGTCCATGATCTTGTGGGCGGAGGCTGTCCGGCTGAGCGTGTCGCCGGGGTACTTGAGGGCGTTGCGGATGCCCATGACCTGGACGTCCTTGGTGTACTCGTTGCTGATCTCGCGGTCGCGGGCCTCGATCTGCCGCGTCAGGTCGGCGAGGTCGATCAGGTTGTCGCCCGTCAGCTTGTTCATGCCCCGGACCATTTCGTTTGTGGCCCGGCGACAGCGCCGGGGACGGAACGGAACGTGTGGGTACGGGACGGGAGAAGCGCGCATGACGGTCGTCCACGAGCGCGAACCGGTCACCGGTGTCCTGCGGGCCATGGCCGCCGACACGGACGTGTGCGAGGAGCTGGTCCAGGCCGGACCCGGCGTCCCAGGGCGTGAGGAAACCCGCCCCCGCATCCCCGGACCACGGACACGATCCGTGCCGCCCGGACGCGGAGCGAACGCGGGCAACCAGAACGTCCAACACCATCCGGGGCGTTCGGCCGAGCAAGGGTTCTGGCAACAGAACTCACTCCCGCTCAGTCTTTAGGAACGGTTGGAGATCGGGAGCCGGCGGGGGCTGCGCGGCGTGCGTGAACTGACCGATCTGGCCGGGGAGATCGCGATGGCGGACCACGCCGTGCTGGGCGCGGCGCTGAGCGGCCGGTTCCTCGGCGGGCTCGATCCGGCGGACGACTTCCACCGCCAACTCGCACTCACCGCACTGGCGTTCCTCGACAGCGGCCGCCGCCTGGACCGGACCGCCACGGCGCTGTTCACCCACCCCAACACCGTCCGCTACCGCCTCGGCCGGCTGCACCACCTCACCGGCACCTCGCTCACCGACGGCGCCCTCGACGGGCCGTCCGGGACGCTGACGACCCTGCACTGGTGGTGGGCGCTGACAACATGGCTGGCCACAGGGGCAGAAAGCGCTCACAGCCCGTAAGGCGAACAGCAAGTGACCAGCTGTCCAAAAAGCCCCCCTGAAGTGGCCAAGAATGATTCAAGGGTCGGCCATGATTGATCAACGTCCGTCCATGATTTCGCATCTTGATCGCTTGAGTGTTTGGACCGGACGTACGTTCCTGCCCGTGAACCCTGACGCAGCACCCCACAGAGGCGATGCCGCCGAGGCGACCGCCGCCGGCGCCGACGCCCCGATATCCCACGTGAAGCCCCGCGGCCGACGCTCGCTCCTGCGCGCCGCGCTGGCCGGCACCGCCGTTCTCGGCGGCGGCCTCGCCGTCGGTGCCTTCCCGGCCGAGGCCGAGCCCGTCTCCCGCTCCACCCGCGCGAACTCCTCGCCCTCCGCCGCCACCCACACGCGGCCGAGCACGGCGGACGAGGCGCTGAAGGAACTCTCGAAGGGAAACCGCCGCTGGCGGACCCTCCACGAGCAGCACCCCGACGAGGACGCCGTCATCCGCAAGACCCTGACGACCGGGCAGCACCCCTTCGCCCTCGTCCTCGGCTGCATCGACTCCCGCGTCCCCCCGGAGCTGGTCTTCGACCAGGGCCTCGGCGACCTGATGACCGTGCGCAGCGCGGGCGAGGTGCTGGACCAGTCGGTGCTCGGCAGCGTCAAGTACGGCGTCCTCGAACTGAACATCCCGCTGGTCATGGTGCTCGGTCACCAGTCCTGCGGAGCCGTGAAGGCCGCCGTCGCGGTGGACGAGAGCGGCGAGGAGCTGCCGAGCGGCATCCAGTACATCGCCGACGAGATCGCTCCGGCCATCGACCACAGCGTGACCGGTGACGCCCGGGTCGCGGCGACGATCGACGCGAACGTCCGGCTCGTCCGTTCCAAGATCGCGGCCGACCCCGACATCGCCGCCAAGCTGAAGGCGGGCAAGGTGGCCGTCGTCGGCGCCCGCTACGACCTGACGACGCAGCGCGTGCACCTGCTCAAGTAGCGAGCCCCGGCAAGGGGAAAGGCGGCTCCGGTGCACCACCCACCACCGGGGCCGCCTTCGCGTTGCCGTGATCCTGCCGTGGCCCTGCCGTGGCGGTTGCCGCGGCCCGGGTCGCGCCCCGGCCGCCGGCTCAGCCCTCGACGAGGGTGATGTCCTGCTGCCGCACCGCGTGGAACCTGGGCAGCGGCAGCCCGCTGCCCGACAGCTCGGTGACGGTGGCCTCCACCCGGGCCGGGCCGGGCACATAGCGGCCCGGCTCGGCCCTCTGCGTGTTGGTCCAGGTGTGGTCGGCGCCGTCGCAGACCGCCGTCGACCCGCCGACCCCCTGACGGACCCTGCTGTCGCCCTGCTGGAGCAAGGACGAGACGAAGACGGGGCCGTTGCTGCCGAGGCAGCGGTACGTGCCGGAGAGGGTGAGGGTGCCGTCCGGGGCGACGTAGCCGGTGGGGTCGATGGTCAACGTCTCGGACGGCTCGCTCGTGGCACCGGCGGACGGGGCGGCGGAGAACAGCAGCAGCGCGGCACCGGCGGCGGCGCCGAGTACCCGGGGGACCTGCGAGAAGGTCTGGGACAAGGGCATGGTGATACCTCCTTGGACGGGGGCTCCAGAGGTACCGTCCCGGCCGGGGCGCGCCGGTGATCATCACCCCTCCGTCGGCGTGTCGGTTCCGCCGTCCTCGCTACCGGACGCGACCCGCGCGTGCGGGGCTATGTCCGCGTCCTGTCACGGCACGTCCGGGTGCTGTCACGTCTCACGAAACTGTGTGGCCCTGGGTTCCCGGCGCGGGCATGGTCTGTAGTGCGAGGCGGTGACTCGCCGCCGGCACTCACAAAGACGTGGAGGTGCGCCATGTGTGCCCACCAGCCCCTGTGCCCCCCGATCGACAGCACGGACCGCGACGCCGCGCACATCGTCGTCTTCCACCCCGAGCAGGGCTGGAACCTGCTGTGCAACGGGGCGATCGTCTTCGACGACACCGGTGAACTGCTGCCCGACGGCAGCGTGATCGCCCCGCACCGACCGGTCTTCACCGGTCTGGCGACCGCCGCCTGAGACGCCCCTCCCGCACGGCTACGGCAGGACCGCGAAGCCGTCGAGTTCCACCAGGGCCCGTTCGTCCCAGAGCCGTACGACGCCGACGACCGCCATCGCGGGATAGTCCCGCCCCGCCAGCCTCCGCCAGATCCGGCCGAGTCGGGGCGCGCGGACGCGATAGTCGGCGACGTCCTTGGCATAGACGGTGACTCGGGCGAGCTCGGCCGGTGTGCCGCCGGCGGCCTCCAGCGCGGTCAGCAGATTGCCGAGGGCCCGCTCGAACTGCTCCTCCAGCGTCTCCCCCACGATCTTGCCGTCCGCGTCGAGCGCGGTCTGGCCCGCGAGGAACACGATCCGGCCGCCGGTGGCGACCACGGCGTGCGAGAAGCCGGTGGGCGGCGACAGCCCTGCCGGGTTCACCCGCTCGGTGCTCACGCCGACCGCCCCTCTCCTGCGGAGTCCAGCGCCTCCGCCTCCCGCGCGGACGCCTCCCTCGCGTACAACTCCTTCGCGATGACGGCCCGTTGGATCTCGCTCGCTCCTTCGTAGATGCGCGGCGCCCGCACCTCCCGGTAGAGGTGTTCGAGCAGATGGCCGCGCCGCAGCGCCCGGGCCCCGTGCAGTTGTACGGCGGCGTCGACGACGTACTGCGCGGTCTCCGTGGCCAGCAGCTTCGCCATCGCGGCCCGCCGGGGTACGTCCGGGTCGCCGGAGTCGTACGCCGTCGCCGCCGCGTAGACCATCAGCCGGGCCGCCTCCGTGCGCATCGCCATCTCCGCGACCTGGTGGGCGACCGTCTGCAGATCCCGCAACTTGCCGCCGAACGCGTCCCGTCGGGCGGTGTGCGTGAGCGTGGCGTCGAGCGCGGCGTCGGCCATGCCGACCGCGAAGGCGCCGACGCTCGGGCGGAAGAGGTTGAGGGTGGCCATGGCGACGCGGAAACCCCGGTCGGGGGCGCCGAGGACATCGTCGGCCGTGACGGGGACGGCGTCGAGGTCGAGGGCGCCGATGGGGTGCGGGGAGAGCATGTCGAGCGGGGTGCCGGTGAGGCCGGGGCGGTCGGCCGGGACCAGGAAGGCGGTCACCCCGCGGGCGCCCGCGTCCGGGGTCGTGCGGGCGAAGACGGTGTAGAGGTCGGCCTCGGGGGCGTTGGAGATCCAGCGCTTCTCGCCGGTCAGCCGCCAGCGGCCGGGGCCGTCGGGTTCCGCCCGCAAGGACAGGGCCGCCGCATCGGAGCCCGCGCCCGGCTCGCTGAGCGCGAAGGCCGCGACCGCCTCGCCGTCGCTCACCCGGGGGAGCCAGCGGGCGCGCTGGGCCGCGGTGCCGTGGGCGTGCACCGGGTGGGCGCCCAGCCCCTGGAGGGCCAGTGCCGTCTCGGCCTCCGTGCAGACGTACGCCAGTGACTCGCGCATCAGACAGAGGTCGAGGGCGCCCGAGGTGAACAGCCGGGAGAGCAGACCCAGTCGGCCCAGCTCGGCGACGAGGGGGCGGTTGACGTGGCCGGGCTCGCCCTTGTCGGCCAAGGGGCGCAGGCGTTCGGCGGCCAGGGCGCGCAGTTCGGCACACCAGGCGAGTTGTGCCGGTTCGAGCGAGAATGCGGTCATTGCCGATCCCTTCTCCCCCGTGGGGCCACTGTCGAGGCTATCGCGAACTGTTGACTGCCGTCACCAAGGCGATACGCTCGCTGATGCTGGGGTCCGTCGTCCGGATCACACCGATTTCGGACTGCGGTTCCTGATCGCTTCCGGTGAGCGGGGCGCCCCAGGACCACCCGCGGCATGCGAGCCCACCACCACGTGCGAGTCCACTTCGGCAGGGACGACAGCAGGGGGCGAACGTCATGAAATCCAGGGTCACCGCTCATCTCGACACCTTCGCCCGTGACCGTCTCCCGCCGCCGGGCCAGTGGCCCGAGCTGTCCTTCGGGCTCCCCGAGCTGCACTACCCGGACCGGCTCAACGCGGCCGCCGAGCTGCTCGACGGCGGTGATCCCGGCCGGCCGGTCTTCCGTACGCCCGCCGGGGACGTCTGGACGTACGGCGAACTGCGGGCCCGCGTCGACCGGGTCGCCCACACGCTGACGTCCGCCCTCGGCGTGGTCCCCGGCAACCGGGTCCTGCTGCGCGGGCCCACCACGCCCTGGCTGGCCGCGTGCTGGCTGGCGGTGCTCAAGGCGGGGGCGGTCGCGGTGACGGTGCTGGCGCAGCAGCGGCCGCAGGAGCTGGCGACGGTCTGCGAGCTGGCTCGGGTGGAGCACGCGCTGTGCGACGCCCGGTATGTGGGCGACCTCGCGAAGGCGGACGTCCCGGGGCTGCGGATCACCACCTTCGGCGGGGACGACCCCGACGATCCGCTCATGCTCGGCCTGCCGGCGGCGAACGGGGCGGCGGGCCCGTACGAGGCGGTGGAGACGGCGGCCGACGACGTGGCGCTGATCGCGTTCACCTCCGGTACGACGGGGCGGCCCAAGGGGTGTCTGCACTTCCACCGGGACCTCCTGGCGATCGCGGACACCTTCTCGAAGCATGTGCTGCGGCCCCGGGCGGACGACGTGTTCGCCGGGTCTCCGCCCCTCGGTTTCACCTTCGGCCTCGGCGGTCTCGTCGTCTTCCCGATGCGGGCCGGCGCCAGCGCCCTGCTGCTCGAACAGGCGGGCCCGAAGCAGCTGCTGCCCGCGGTCGCCGAGCACCGGGTGTCGGTGCTGTTCACCGCGCCGACGGCCTACCGGGCGATGCTGGGGGAGCTGAACGGGGCGGACGGGGCGGACCGGGCGGGCAGGTCGAACGGCTACGACATCTCGTCGCTGCGGCGGTGTGTGTCGGCGGGTGAGAACCTGCCCGAGGCCACCTGGCGGGCATGGCACGAACGGACCGGGCTGCGGATCATCAACGGCATCGGCGCGACCGAGCTGCTGCACATCTTCATCTCCGCGGCCGACGACGGCATACGGCCGGGGACGACGGGGGTGCCCGTACCGGGGTGGCTCGCGCGCGTGCAGGACGCGGACGGGGTGCCGGTGCCCGACGGGGAGCAGGGGCTGCTCGCCGTGCGCGGTCCGGTGGGGTGCCGCTATCTGGCGGACGAGCGGCAGCGGGAGTACGTACGGGACGGCTGGAACGTCACGGGCGACACCTACGTCCGCGAGCCGGACGGGTACTTCCGCTATGTCGCGCGCGCCGACGACATGATCATCTCAGCCGGTTACAACATCGCGGGCCCCGAGGTCGAGGAGGCCCTGATGCGCCATCCGGACGTGGTGGAGACGGCGGTGGTGGGGCGGCCCGACGAGGCGCGCGGCCAGGTCGTCGTCGCGTATGTGGTGGTCGCGGCGGGGGCCGGCCGGGACGGCGAGAGGCTGCGCGCGTTCCTCAAGTCGGAGCTGGCGCCGTACAAGTGCCCGCGCGAGATCGTGTTCCTGGAGGCGCTGCCGCGCACGGCGACCGGCAAGCTCCAGCGATTCCGGCTACGCACCCTAAGTGACCAGCAGTGATGCCGACGACCTAAAATGATCAACGTGTCCGAACTGCACGCACCCCGTTCGCTCATCGTCACCTTCTACGGCGCGTACGGCCGTTCGGTGCCGGGTCCCGTACCCGTCTCCGAGCTGATCCGGCTGCTCGCCGCCATCGGTGTCGACGCGCCCTCCGTCCGCTCCTCGGTGTCCCGGCTGAAACGGCGCGGTCTGCTGCTGCCGGCCCGCACGGCGGCGGGAGCGGCCGGGTACGAGCTGTCGGGCGACGCGCGGCAGCTCCTGGAGGACGGCGACCGGCGGATCTACGCGACGGCGCCCGAGCAGGACGAGGGCTGGGTCCTGGCCGTGTTCTCGGTGCCGGAGTCGGAGCGGCAGAAGCGGCATGTGCTGCGCTCCCGGCTGGCCGGACTCGGTTTCGGCACGGCCGCGCCGGGCGTGTGGATCGCGCCGGCCCGGCTGTACGAGGAGACCCGGCACACCCTGACCCGGCTGCGGCTCGACCCGTACGTGGACCTGTTCCGGGGCGAGCATCTGGGGTTCGCGGCGACGGCGGAGGCGGTGGCGCGGTGGTGGGACCTGGCCGGGATCGCGAAGCAGCACGAGGCGTTCCTCGACCGGCACGCGCCCGTGCTGCACGACTGGGAGCACCGCGTGGGTACCCCGCCGGAGGAGGCGTACCGCGACTACCTGTTGGCCCTGGACTCCTGGCGCCATCTGCCGTACGTCGACCCCGGGCTGCCCGCCGCGCTGCTTCCGGCGGACTGGCCGGGGGTGCGCTCGGCGGCCGTGTTCCGGGCGCTGCACACGCGGCTGCGGGACGCGGGGGCGGCGTTCGCGGGCACCGGATCGTAGAGCCCTGTAACAATTTCGTTCACAAAGGGAACCCTCAGGGTTCTACTTCAATCTTCTCAGAATCCTTACTTACCATCCTGACGCATGAGTCTCATGCGCAACCTGAACCGTGCTCTCACCGCCACCACCGGTCTGCACGTACACAGGGCCCCCGCGGCCGCGCCCGCCGCACCCAGGGCCGCGGCGCCGAAGCCGGCCGCCAAGAAGCCCACGGCGGTGTACCGATGTCCGGCTCCCGAGGACCTCGCCACGGACCGGTTGCTCAGGCAGCCGGTCTTCATCATGTCTCCCGTGCGCTCCGGCTCCACCCTGCTGCGGATGCTGATGAACGCGCACCCGCGGCTGCACTCCCCGCACGAGCTGCACATACGCCGGCTGGAGGTCGGCTACGGCAGCAGGCTGTCGCAGAAGGCGATGAGCGCCCTCGACCTGGAGCGCGGCGACCTGGAGCATCTGTTGTGGGACCGGGTCATGCACCGCGAACTGGTCAGGTCCGGCAAGGACTTCGTCGTCGAGAAGACCCCGAGCAACGCCTTCGTGTACGAGCGCATCCGGGACTGCTGGCCCGACGCCCGCTTCGTCTTCCTGCTGCGCCACCCGGTCTCCATCGCCCAGTCGTGGCACGAGGGCGACCCCGACAAGCGCACCTACGACGAGGCCGCCGCCGACGCGCTGCGCTACATGAAGGCCGTCGACAAGGCCCGCAAGGCCCTCACGGGCCACACCGTGCGCTACGAGGACATCACCGCCGCCCCCGAGAAGGAGATGCGGCGGCTCTGCGACTTCCTCGACATCGCCTTCGAACCGGCCATGCTCGACTACGGCAGGAAGGACGACGCCCAGGTCGTGAAGGGCCTCGGCGACTGGCGCGACAAGATCAGGACCGGCCAGGTGCAGTCAGGGCGCGCGCTCCCCGCCGAGGACGACATCCCGGACCTCCTCCGGCCGATGTGCCGGGCGTGGGGCTACGGCAAGTGAGGCCGCACGCCGAGATAGCCGAGGTCTGGCCGCGCGACGGCCGCATCAGGGTCCTCGGACGCATCCACGGAGTCCCGGCGGAAGGCACCTGGCGGCTGGTCCTCACCCGCCGCTCCCACGCCGGCCCCGATCTGCGCTACGACGCCGCCGTCCAGGGCGACCGTTTCGAGAGCGAACTGCCCGTCGGCGACCTCACCGCCTCCGAGCTCGCGCCCGTCGAGGAGTGGGACATCCACCTCACCGACGGCGAGGTCGAACTGCGGGCCGGGAAGCACCTCGACGACGTACGCGGCAAGAAGAGGATCTTCGTGTATCCGGAGCAGAGCACCGGATGCCTCCGGGTGCGCCCCTATTACACGATCAAGGACAACCTGTCTCTGGAGTGCCGCACGGGAGGCCCCGCATGACCGACCGCCGTCCACTCCCCCAGCGCCCCCAACGCCCCCACATCCGGTATCTGCTGCTGCACGCGTACGGCCGGGGCGGCACCATCCGCACGGTGATGAACCAGGCCAACTCCCTTGTGGCGGCCGGCTGGACCGTGGAGATCGTCAGTGCCCTGCGCCGCCGCGACGACATCCAGTTCCCGCTCGACCCCCGGGTGGGGGTCTCCACCGTCGTGGACATGCGCGAGGGCGCCCACACCCCGCCGTCCGGCCTGGTCGCCCGCTGGCGCGACCGCAGGCGCGGCGAGCTGCTGGAGGCACCCGCACGGCACATCCCGAAGGGCGAGTTCGGCTACCGCTACTTCAACCGGTACGTCGAGGGCCGGCTCATCGCGTACCTGAGGTCGCTGACCGACGGCGTCCTGGTCACCACCCGCCCCGCGCTGAACTTCCTGGCCGCCGAGCACGCCACCGGCGGTGTGGTCCGCGTCGCCCAGGAACACATGAACCTCGGCACCCACAAGCGGGACGTGCGGCAGCGCATCCAGGAGACCTACCCGCACTTCGCCACCGTCACCGTGCTCACCGAGCGGGACCGCGACGAGTACGCCGAACTCCTCCCCGGGACCCGGGTCGTCCGCATCCCCAACGCCGTGCACTCCCTCGACCAGGTCCCCGCCGACCCCAGGTCGAGGATCGCGGTGGCGGCCGGCCGGCTCTTCCCGCAGAAGGGCTTCGACCTGCTGATCCCGGCCTGGGCGAAGCTCGTCGAGACGTACCCCGACTGGCAGTTGAGAATTTACGGCAGCGGCGAGAAGAAGTCGGAACTCCGCCACCTGATCGAAGAACACCATCTCTACAATCACGTCCTCCTCATGGGTCACACCGACCGCTTGGACGACGAACTCGCCAAGGCCTCCTTCTACGTGCTCAGTTCACGCTTCGAGGGACTGCCGATGGTGATGATCGAGGCGATGAGCCACGCCCTTCCCGTGGTGAGCTTCGACTGCCCGACCGGCCCCGCCGACGTGCTGACGCACGGCGTGGACGGGCTGCTCGTCGCACCCGAGGATCCCGACGCGCTCGCCGACGCCATGGCCAGGCTGATGGGCGACGAGGTGCTGCGCGCCGACATGGGTGTGGCGGCGGTCCTCACGGCCGCCTCGTACGGCCCGGACTCCGTCCATCACCGCTGGGAGTCCCTCTTCACCTCCCTCCACGAACAACGGCACGGCATCGCCTCCGGCGCCGCGAAAGGAACACGCGCATGACCACCTCGTCCAGGGCGTCCAGGGCGTCCAGGGCCCGGGGAGCCACGGTCTGGCTCACCGGACTGCCGAGCGCGGGCAAGACCACCGTCGCCCGTGTCCTCGCCGGCCGGCTGCGGGCCGAGGGACACCGGGTGGAGGTCCTCGACGGTGACGAGATCCGCCGCTTCCTCTCCGCCGGCCTCGGCTTCTCCCGCGAGGACCGCAACACCAACGTGCAGCGCATCGGTCTGGTCGCCGAAGTGCTCGCCCGCAACGGCGTGCCGGCCCTCGTCCCCGTCATCGCGCCGTACGCCGACAGCCGCGAGGCCGTCCGCGAACGCCACGACGTGAGCGGCACCCCGTACCTGGAGGTGCATGTCGCCACCCCCGTCGAGGTGTGCAGCGAGCGCGACGTGAAGGGCCTGTACGCCCGTCAGGCCGCCGGCCGGCTCAAGGGCCTGACCGGGGTCGACGACCCGTACGAGCCGCCTGCCGACCCCGCGCTCGTGCTCCCCACGCAGAACCGGACGCCCGACGAGTCGGCCGCGTCCGTGTACGCGCTGCTGGCGGACCGGGGCCTCGTATGACCGTCCACACGCTGTCGCACCTGGACGTGCTGGAGTCCACCACGATTGCCCGCAGCTGAGCAGGACGGCCGGGCGCGCCGCCGCGAGGCGCGCGGAAGTCGCGGCTAGGGCAGGCTCAACCGGGGCTTCGGGGCGTCCGTGCGGCCCGTGTTGGGTCGGCGGCTGCCCGCCCTGTAGGGGGCGGGCCAGGTGACGGCCGGGCCGGTGTAGCCCTGTTCGGCTGCCGCGTGGAGCGTCCAGTGGGGGTCGTGGAGGTGGGGGCGGCCGAGGGCGCAGAGGTCCGTGCGGCCCGCCAGGATCAGGGAGTTGACGTCGTCCCAGGAGGAGATGGCGCCGACGGCGATCACCGGCACCCCCGCCTCGTGCCGGATCCGGTCCGCGAAGGGTGTCTGGTACGAGCGCCCGTACTCGGGGTGTTCGTCGGCGACGACCTGCCCGGTCGAGACGTCGATCGCGTCGGCCCCGTGCGCGGCGAAGGCGCGGGCGATCCCGACGGCGTCCTCGGCCGTGGTTCCCCCGTCGGCCCAGTCGGTCGCCGAGATACGGACGGTCATGGGCCGCTCCTCCGGCCACACCGCCCGTACGGCGTCGAAGACTTCGAGGGGGAAGCGGAGCCGGTGGTCGAGGGAGCCGCCATATCTGTCGGTGCGGCGGTTCGTCAGCGGGGAGAGGAACCCGGAAAGCAGGTAGCCGTGAGCGCAGTGGAGTTCGAGGAGGTCGAAGCCGCTGCGGGCGGCTCTGCACGCGGCCGAGGCGAACTGCTCGCGGATGTCGGTGAGTTGGGCGCGGGAGAGTTCGCGCGGGGTCTGGCTGCCGGGCTTGTACGGGAGGGGAGAGGCCGCCGTCAGGGCCCAGTTGTCCGCGTCCAGGGGTTCGTCGATGCCCTCCCACATCAGCTTGGTCGAGCCCTTGCGACCGGAGTGGCCCAGCTGGACGCCGATGGCCGTGCCCGGCGCCCGCTCGTGCACGAACGTCACCGTGCGGCGCCAGGCGTCGGCCTGCCGGGAGTTCCAGAGTCCGGCGCAGCCCGGGGTGATGCGTCCCTCGGGGCTCACGCACACCATCTCGGTCATCACGAGCCCGGCGCCACCGAGGGCACGGGCACCCAGATGGACGAGGTGGAAGTCGCCGGGGACACCGTCGGTCGCCGAGTACATGTCCATCGGGGACACGACGACGCGGTTGCGCAGGGTCAGGCCGCGCAGCCGGAACGGGGTGAACATCGGGGGTGTGCCCGGCGGGCAGCCGAACTCCCGCTCCACGGCGCCGGTGAAGTGCGCGTCGCGGAGGCGGAGGTTGTCGTGGGTGACGCGCCGGCTGCGGGTGAGGAGGTTGAAGGCGAACTGCCGGGAGGGCTGGCCGAGATGGTGCCCGATGTTCTCGAACCACTCCAGACTGGCCCGCGCCGCACGCTGGGTCGAGGCGACGACGGGACGCCGCTCCTCCTCGTACGCCGTCAACGCCCTTGCCTGGTCGGGCTGTTCCTCCAGACAGGCGGCCAGCGCCAGTGCGTCCTCGACGGCCAGCTTGGTACCGGAGCCGATGGAGAAGTGGGCGGTGTGCGCGGCGTCGCCGAGCAGCACCAGATTGCCGTGCGACCAGCGCTCGTTGACGACGGTGCGGAAGGTCGTCCAGGTGGAGTTGTTGGAGCGCAGGGGCCGGCCGCCGAGCGCGTCCTCGAAGAGCTTCGCGCACCGCTCGACCGACTCCCGCTCGTCCGCCCGGTCGAGGCCGGCGGCCCGCCACACCTCCTCGCGCATCTCCACGATGACGGTGGACGCACCGAATTGATCCTGCGGCCCGGAGGGCCTCGCCGAGGGGTGGTGGCCGGGTGACGGGCGGGCGTACGGGTAGCCGTGCAGCTGCATCACGCCGTGCTCGGTCTCGGCGATCTCGAAGCGGAACGCCTCGAAGGCGAAGTCGGCGGCGAGCCAGATGTAGCGGCAGCGGTGCGTCGTGACGGCCGGCCGGAACACCTGCGCGTACGCCTCGCGCGTCGCGCTGTGCACACCGTCCGCTGCGATGACCAGGTCGTACGTCTCGCAGAGCCAGGCGGGGTACGGGGCCTCCGTGCCGAAGCGGAGTTCGACGCCGAGTGCGCGGCAGCGGTCGTGCAGGATCTGGAGGAGGCGGCGTCGGCCCAGTGCGGCGAAGCCGTGGCCCCCGGCGGTGTGGCGGGTGTCGCGGTGGACGATGTCGATGTCGTCCCAGCGGGTGAAGTGTGCCTGCAGGGCCTCGTGGACCACCGGGTCGGCGTGCTCCATGCCGCCCAGCGTCTCGTCGGAGAGGACCACTCCGAAGCCGAAGGTGTCGTCGGGGGCGTTGCGTTCCCAGACGGTTATCTCGCGGGTGGGGTCGAGGCGTTTGAGGAGGGCGGCGGCGTAGAGGCCGCCCGGGCCGCCGCCGATGACCGCGATGCGGTGGGGGCGGCTGTGGTTCGTGGGCGGCTGCGGGTCGCCGGGGGCTGGTCGCGCGGTTCCCCGCGCCCCTCGGGCGGGCGCGGTCACCGTCCCCTCCACCGGGGAGGTCGCTTGCTCGTGAACGCCGCGTGGAATTCGGCGTAGTCCTCGCCGTTCATCAGCAAGGCCTGGGTGGCGGCGTCCAGTTCCACGGCTGCCGACAGGGGCATGTCCAGCTCTGCAGTCAGCAGGGCCTTCGTCTGGGCGTATGCCAGGGCCGGGCCTTCGGCCAGGTGGCGGGCCAGGGTCTGCGCGGCCTCGTCGGCGCCGCCCTCGTCCGTGAGCCGGCTGATGAGTCCGATGCGTTCGGCCTCGGGGGCGCGGACGGGTTCGCCGAGCATGAGGAGACGGGTGGCGTGGCCGAGGCCGACGACGCGGGGCAGCAGGTAGGCGGCGCCCATGTCGCCGCCGGAGAGGCCCACGCGGGTGAAGAGGAAGGAGAAGCGGGCGGTGGGGTCCGCCACGCGGAAGTCGGCTGCCAGGGCGAGGACCGCGCCCGCGCCCGCGGCCACACCGTGCACGGCGGCGATCACCGGGAAGGGGCACTCGCGTACGGCACGTACGACCTGCCCGGTCATCCGGTTGAAGTCGAGCAGCTGGGCGGTGTCCATGGCGAGGGTGGCGCCGATGATCTCGTCGACGTCACCGCCGGAGCAGAAGCCGCGGCCGTCACCGGCCAGCACCAGGGCCCGTACGGACTTCTCCCGGGAGAGTTCGGCGAGCAGGTCACGCAGGTCGGCGTAGGCGCCGAAGGTGAGGGCGTTGAGCTTCTCGGGGCGGGCGAGGGTGACGTTCGCGACACCTTCGGTGATCTCGCACCGCAGATGTCGCCAGTCGGAGGTGCGGGCGGCGGAGCCGGTGAAGGGACTCATGACGGGCGGCCTCCTGGGGGCTACCGCGGCGCTGCGGCTACTTCCCTACCCCATGAAGTTATCACCGATATATGACTGTCGTCATGAGTGCGCGATAGGCCGACCGGCGCGTTGCCGCTACCCCCGTCGGCTGCCGTCCGGGGCGCCCATCGACGGCCGTCCGGGGCGTCCGTGACTCGGTCACGGACGTTCGACAAGCCCGTAACGACGGGCACCGCCGGGCGCGGCGGAGCGTTGCCCTGGGTAGACCGGCTGGCAACGGGGCCGAAGGTCCCCCGCGGCGCCCACCGAGCGGCTTTGCCGGTCCGCGCCGTACCATTCACCACGTTGAAAGCAGGACGACCCATGACCTGCTCCATGAACGGATCCGCCGCCTTGCAAGAACCCTCAGCCCCCGCGTCCTGGCGCATCGCACTGCCGCACACCGCCGCGGCCGTGCCCATGGCCCGCGCGCTGGTGCGGACGGCGCTGACCGAGCTGGAGCACGGGGCGGACTGCGACACGGCGGAGCTGCTCACGGCGGAACTGGTCGCGAACGCGATCGAGCACGCGGCCGGGGACGGGCCCATAAAGCTGGTCGTGGAGCTGGTGCCGACCGGCTGCAAGGTGGAGGTCCACGACCCGGACCCGGCGCCCCCGGGCGATCTCACCACCCCGGGCCACATCGACCCCGACCCCTGGCAGGAGCACGGCCGCGGCCTCCTCCTCATCCGCGCCCTCAGCTCCGCCTGCGGCCACCGCCCCACGGACTCCGGCAAGGCGGTGTGGTTCCGGCTGCCGACGGTGCCGGCACAGCGCCGCCACGCATAGGCGCCGCCGGGTCAGCCCAGCGTCGCCACCAGGACCGCCTTGATCGTGTGCAACCGGTTCTCCGCCTCGTCGAAGACGACCGAGTGCGACGACTCGAACACCTCGTCCGTGACCTCCAGCGAGTCCAGGCCGTGCAGCTCGTGGATCTCGCGGCCGACCTTCGTGCCGAGGTCGTGGAAGGCCGGGAGGCAGTGGAGGAACTTGACGTCGGGGTTGCCGGTGGCACGCAGGACGTCCATGGTCACGGCGTACGGTGAGAGCGCTCCTATGCGCTCGCCCCAGACCTCCTTGGGCTCGCCCATGGAGACCCAGACGTCGGTGGCGATGAAGTCGACGCCCTCGACCCCGTCGTGGACGTGCTCGGTGAGCGTGATCCGCGCCCCGCTGATCTCCGCGAGCTTGCGCGCGTGGTCGACGATCTCCTCGGCCGGCCAGTAGGCCCGCGGGGCGACGATACGGACGTCCATGCCGAGCAGGGCGCCGGTGACCAGGTACGAGTTGCCCATGTTGAAGCGGGCGTCGCCGAGGTAGGCGAAGGCCGTCTCGTCGAGCGGCTTGTCGCTGTGCTCGGTCATCGTCATCACGTCGGCCAGCATCTGGGTGGGGTGCCAGTCGTCGGTGAGGCCGTTGTAGACCGGCACTCCGGCGTACGCGGCGAGTTCCTCGACGTTCGCCTGGCTGTCGCCGCGGTACTCGATCGCGTCGAACATCCGGCCGAGGACGCGCGCGGTGTCCCGTACGGACTCCTTGTGGCCCATCTGCGAGCCGGAGGGGTCGAGGTACGTCGTCCGGGCCCCCTGGTCGGCCGCGGCGACCTCGAACGCGCAGCGGGTGCGCGTCGAGGTCTTCTCGAAGATGAGCGCGATGTTCCTGCCCCGCAGGTACTGGGTCTCCACCCCCGCCTTCTTGGCCGCCTTCAGCTCCACGGCCAGCCCGATCAGCCCGCGGAACTCCTCCGCGGTGAAGTCCAGCTCCTTGAGGAAGTGGCGCCCGGCGAGGGCGTGGGGAACGGTCGCCATGGGGGCGCTCCTGGGTCGACGGGGCAGGGACAGCGTGAAGAAGACTGGAAGTCTATACGATGTTCCACATTTCTATACGGACAGATCCATGCGACATAGAACCGGGCGACGCGGATCCGGGCGACGCACCGCTACACGGCGGATCTCTCCACCGGGCAGCTCATGCAGCGCGGTCCGCCCCTCCCCCGGCCCAGCTCGCTGCCCGGGATCTCGATCACCTCGATGCCCTGCTTGCGCAGATGCGTGTTGGTGGTGGCGTTGCGTTCGTAGGCGACGACGACACCGGGCTCGACGGCGAGGACGTTGCAGCCGTCGTCCCACTGCTCGCGCTCGGCGGCGTGGACGTCCTGCGTGGCGGTCAGCACCCGGATGGCGTCGAGGCCCAGCGCGGCGGCGATCGCGCGGTGCATGTGCTCCGGCGGATGGTCGGTGACCTTGAGTTCCTTCTCGCCGACGCCGGGTTCGATGGTGTACGAGCGGAGCATGCCGAGTCCGGCGTACTGGGTGAAGGTGTCGCCGTTGACCATGGTCATGACGGTGTCGAGGTGCATGAAGGCGCGGCGCTTCGGCATGTCGAGGGCCACGATGCTCTGCGCGGAACCGGCGGCGAACAGCTTGTGGGCGAGCATCTCGACGGCCTGGGGGGTGGTGCGCTCGCTCATGCCGATGAGGACGGCGCCGTTGCCGATGACCAGGACGTCGCCGCCCTCGATGGTGGACGGGTAGTCGGACTGCCCCTCCGACCAGACATGGAACGTCTCGTCGCGGAAGAGGGGATGGTGCCGGTAGATCGCCTCGAAGTGGACGGTCTCGCGCTGACGGGCGGGCCAGCGCATGGCGTTGATGGAGACCCCGTCGTAGATCCAGGCGGAGGTGTCCCGGGTGAAGAGGTGGTTGGGGAGAGGGTCCAGGAGGAATTCGTCCAGTTCCATGACATGGAAGCGGACGGAGGCCGGCTCCATGTGCGCGTCGAGGAACTCGCGCTTGGTCATGCCGCCGATCAGCGCCTCGACCAGTTCCACCAGGGGCAGCGACTCGAAGGCGGCCCTGAGGTGGTCCGTGGCGAGCGGACCGTACTCCTTCTCGTCGAAGACCCGGTCGAGGACCAGCTCCCGGGCCCGCGGGATCCGCATGACGTCGGTGAGGAGGTCGCCGAAGAGGTGGACGGCGACACCTCGGTCACGCAGCACGTCGGCGAATCCGTCGTGCTCGGCGCGCGCCCGGCGCACCCACAGCACGTCGTCGAAGAGCAGCGCGTCCTTGTTGCTGGGGGTGAGCCTTTTGAGCTCAAGATCCGGCCGGTGCAGGATGACGCGGCGCAGCCGCCCGGCCTCGGAGTCGACGTGGAATCCCATGCCCTCATCCTGACCATTCGGGCGCGTGTTCACCCGCCGGTCGGCCGAATCGGAACCCTTCCATCTCGTCCCCTTGACGATAACTGGGCCGCTCCATTATCGTCCAAGTGACACTAAGCAGTGTCGATCAGTCGCAGCGAGGGGGATCATCCATGGCCGACATCACCAGGAGGCTCGGCTGGCGGCATCTGCGTGGAGCTCCCACCGCGCACATCCGTCACCAGCGCTCCGGGCGGCTCGTGCACGACGGCCCGGGGCTGAGCTTCTGGTACCGGTCGCTGAGCGCCTCGCTCTCCGAGATCCCGGTGGACGACCGGGAGCTGGCCATGACCTTCCATGCCCGTACGTCCGACTTCCAGGACGTGGCGGTGCAGGCGACGGTGACGTATCGGGTGAGCGACCCGGCGACCGCCGCCGCCCGCCTCGACTTCTCCGTCGACCCCGACACGGGGGTCTGGCGCGGCGCTCCGCTGGAGCAGTTGTCCACGCTGCTGACGGAGACGGCCCAGCAGCACGCGCTGGACGTCCTGGCCCGTACGACGCTGGCCTCGGCCCTGGTCGACGGGGTCGCGGCGGTCCGGGAGCGGGTGGCGAGCGGGCTGGCCGCCGAGCCCCGGCTGCCGGCCACCGGCATCGAGATCGTGGCCGTGCGCGTGGTGGCGCTGCGGCCCGAGCCCGAGGTGGAGCGGGCGCTGCGCACGCCGGCCCGGGAGCAGATCCAGCAGGAGGCGGACAAGGCGACGTACGAGCGTCGCGCGGTGGCCGTCGAGCGGGAGCGGGTCATCGCCGAGAACGAGCTGGCCAGCCAGATCGAACTCGCCCGTCGCGAGGAGCAGTTGGTCGAGCAGCGGGGGGCGAACGCGCGGCGGGAGGCGGAGGAGAAGGCCTCGGCGGACGCGGTCCGGGCGGGCGCGGAGGCGGCCCGGACGGTACGGCTGACCGAGGCGGAGGCCGAACGGACCGTCAGGCTCGCGGACGCGGAGGCGGCGCGGAGCGTGAAGCTCGCCGAGGCCGAGGCGGCGCGGAGCGTGAAGCTGGCCGACGCGGAGGCTGCGCGACAGGTCACGCTCTCCGAGGCGGAGGCCCGGTCGGCGCGGGTCGTGGGTGCGGCGCGGGCCGAGGCGCAGGCGGCGTGGCTGCGGGTGCACGCCGATGTGGACGCGGCGACGCTGCACGCGCTGACCGGGACGCGGCTCGCGGAGAACCTGCCGCGCATCGAGAGCGTGACGGTGTCGCCGGACGTGCTGACCGGGCTGCTCTCCAGGCTGGGCGGGGCGGGCACCGGAGGGGACTCGGCGTGAGTCTCGCGCCGCGGGTGGTGCTGGTCCATCGCACCACCGAGTACGAGGAGTTGGTGGCCCGGCACGGTACGCACGGTCAGGCCGCCTTCTTCCTGCGGTCCAGGGGGCGGGACATCGAGGACGTGGCCGAGCGGCACCGGCGGGAGCGCGGGGCACTGGCCGAGGTCACGTCCTCGGTGCCGCTGACCTGGCGTCAGGCACGGGTCGAGCGGGGCGACCTGGACCGGTTCCTGTTCGCCCCCGAGGACGTCGTGGTCGTCGTCGGGCAGGACGGGCTGGTGGCCAACGCCGCGAAGTACCTCGCGGGGCAGCCGGTGGTCGGGATCAACCCCGATCCCCGTCGCAATCCGGGGGTACTGGTGCGCCACCGCCCCGACCAGGCGGGCAAGTTGCTGACCGCCTCACTGCAACAGGGCGCCCCGGTCGATGAGTTGACCATGGTCGAGGCCGTCGCCGACGACACGCAGCGGCTGGTGGCGCTCAACGAGATCTACCTCGGGGCTGCGGGGCACCAGACCGCCCGGTACCGCCTGGGGCTCGACGGCGACAGGGGTGCCGTCGAGCCCCAGGCCTCGTCCGGGGTGCTCGTGGGGACCGGGACCGGGGCGAGCGGATGGATCCGCTCGGTGTGGCAGGAACGGGCGAGTGGGCTGGCGTTGCCCGGCCCGGACGAGGCCCGGCTGCTGTGGTTCGTGCGGGAGGCGTGGCCGTCGCCGGCCACGGGGACGTCGCTGGTGGCGGGGGCGCTCGCGGAGGGCGGGCGGCTTTCGCTCACTGTCGAGTCGGACCGGCTCATCGTCTTCGGGGACGGGATGGACGGGGACGCGCTGGAGCTGACGTGGGGGCAGACGGTGCGGGTGGGGGTGGCGGGGGTTCGCTTGCGGTTGGTGGGCTGACGCGTGGGTCGCCCCCGCCGCCCCTACCCGTCCCTCCCCCACTCTCGGCTGCGGGTGAGTGGGGGCTTGTCGCGCAGTTCCCCGCGCCCCTTGAAAGCTCCGGACGCGGCCCATGTCTTTGAGGGGCGCGGGGAACTGCGCGAGCAACCACACACAACCCGCACCCGCCCACAAACCCCCGCTGCCCCAAGCCGCTACTCGGCCCCGTCGGCAAACGTGGGCGCCGCCGCGGCGCCCTTGCGGCGCTTGCGGTGGGTGTAGGCGACCACCGCCTCCCACAGGTCCCGGCGGTCCACGTCCGGCCAGGGCTGGTCGGTGAAGTGGAGTTCGGCGTAGTGGGCGTGCCAGGGGAGGAAGTTGGAGGTACGGATCTCGCCGCTGGTGCGCCACAGGAGGTCGACGTCGGGCATGGCGTGGTGCGGCAGATGGGCGGCGAAGAGCTGCTCGGAGATCCGGGCCGGGTCGACCTCGCCGGCCAGCGCGGCGCGGGCCAGCGCCGCGCCCGCGCGGGTGAGTTCGGCGCGGCCGCCGTAGTTGACGCAGACGTTGAAGGTGAGGCCGGTGCGGTTGCGGGTGGCGTGCTCCTGGGCGCGCAGGACCTCCACCACGTCGTCAGGGAGGCCGTCGGGGGACCCCACCCAGCGCAGGCGTACGTCGTGGTCGAGGAGTTCGCCGTCGAGGAGCTCGGAACGCATGATCGCGAAGAGTTTGGAGACCTCGTCGGGCGACCGCTTCCAGTTCTCCGTGGAGAAGGCGTACACGGTCAGATGGGCGAGGCCGATCTCCAGGGCACCCTGGACGACGTCCCGGAGGGCGACGGCTCCGGCCCGATGGCCCTCGTCGCGGGGCAGCCCGAGCCCGGTGGCCCAGCGGCCGTTGCCGTCCATGACGATCGCCACGTGCTGCGGGAGATGGGCCTCGGTTATGGCCGGCGGGCGGGCTCCGTCGCGGTGCGGGCGCGGCGGCAGCGGCGGTTCGGCGATCCGTGTGGTGTGCTGCTCGGGGCCGGTGAGGAGGGCCGACGCCGCCTCCCCGTCCGTGGTGCCGGCGGCGGACGACGTCCTCGCCGGAGCGTCCTCCCGGCCGGGCGGCAGCGTCAGCCGCCACACCACGGCGGCCCGTGCCCGGGCCGGGCCGAGGATCCGCCACTCGGTGTGCCGGGGGACGCGTACCGGTCGGTGCAGGACGGCCGAGCCGGCCCGGACGATCGCGTCCAGCTCCGCGCCGAACAGTTCGACGGCGCTGTCGAGGACGATCGACGGGCCCAGCGGCAGTGTGTGCCGCAGCGCCCGGCGGGAGGCCTCCAGCCATTCCCGGGCCTGGCCGGCCAGGTGCTCGACCAGCTGCCGGACCGCGGGGGTCCACTCGCGGGAGATCAGCTCGGCCGGGGTGACGTGGAAGCGGTCGAGGACCTCGGCGGGGAACCACACGTGCCCGCCGTCGAGGTCCTCGGGAAGATCGCGGAGCATGTCGGTGAGGAACAGGCCGTCCACGAAACGGGTGAAGCCCGGGAGGTCGCGGAGCCGCACGGGTACGGGCAGTCCGGACCGGACCAGCATCCGCATCAGCTGCTCGGGCCAGCTGACGTTCTGGGCGTGGGCGCGCTCACGCCACTCCTGCCAGGTCGCGACACCCTCACGGCCCTCGTCGCCCTGCACCGCGTCCAGGGCGCCCAGCAGATCGCCGAGGTCGAGCCCCCAGTGCCACACCGCGTCGGTCAGCGCCCGCCGGACCGGGTCGTCGCTGGTGCCGCTCGACAGGTCGGCCTCCAGCGCGGCCCGCCACTCCTGGAGCCGCCGGGCGCGCTCCTGCGGGGTGCCCTCGGTGGAGTCGACCAGGTCGTCGGCGGAGGCGAGGGCGGCGTACAGCGCCCAGCACGCGGGGCGTACCGCCGGGGGCATGAGCTGCATCAGGGCGTACTCGGTGGGCCGCGTCGTGCGGACCAGGCGGCGGCACTCGTCGTACGCGGCGTCGAGTGCCGATCGCTCTCGCCCGGACCGTGTTACGGACCGCGTGGTGGTGCGACGCATGGGAAACCCCACATACCTTCGAATGGGACCGATGGGACCGACTCGGGTGACAGCGATCGCCTGCGACTGGCTGCGATCACTGTCACCCGAGCACTGCCGGAACCGCTGGAACCATTCGAACACAGCGCACGGCCACGCCCGGCTGCGACATTATCAGCCGCATTGTCGCCTCCCGGGAGCGGGTCCGCCCGCCGAGGACGCGGGGGGTGTCACGTCTCGGACGGGGGCCGTGCATCACCGACGGGGGTGGTCACAGACGGGGGTCTACCGGCTCCGACTCCAGGGCCAGTACCCCGAACACCGCCTCGTGCACCCGCCACAGCGGCTCCCCCTCGGCGAGCCGGTCCAGGGCCTCCAGACCCAGGGCGTACTCGCGGAGGGCGAGGGACCGCTTGTGGTTGAGGAACCTGCCGCGCAGCCGGTCGAGGTTCTCGGGTCGGGTGTACTCCGGCCCGTAGATGATCCGCAGGTACTCACGGCCCCGGCACTTGATGCCCGGCTGAACCAGCCTTCCCTTGTCGCTCCTTACCACGGCCTCGACCGGTTTGACGACCATGCCCTCGCCGCCGCGGCCGGTCATCTCCAGCCACCAGTCGATCCCGGCCCGCACCGAGGCCTCGTCACCGGTGTCGACGAAGAGGCGTCGGGTGGTCTGCAGCAGGCCGCTGACGTCGAACTCGACGAGCCGGTCGATGAGGGCCAACTGCTCGTCGTGCGGCAGGGCGGCGAGGCTGCGGTCCTGGACGGCGAGGATCTGGAAGGGGGCGAGCCGGACGCCGTCCAGACCCTCGGTCGGCCAGCAGTAGCGCCGGTAGGCGTCGGTGAACGCCGCCGCGTCGGCGGCCCGCTCACGCTGCTTGCCCAGCAGCTCGCTCACGTCCACGCCCCGTGCCACCGCGCCCTCCAGGGCGGCCAGCGCACCCGGGAACACCGCGCCGGACGCGGCCCCGACGGCCGCGTACTGGGTGCGCAGCAGCCCGGACGCCTTCAGCGACCACGGCATCAGTTCGGCGTCCAGCAGTACCCAGTCGGTCTCCAGTTCGTCCCACAGGCCGGCCGCCGTCATGGCCTCGCGGACCCGGCCGAGGACCAGCTCGGTGCGTGCCTCGTCATTGAAGAAGGGGCGGCCGGTACGCGTGTAGAGAGAGCCGGTGGGGCCTCCCCCGCTCTCGGCCGCGCTCGAACGGGAGGTTCCCCCCGTGCCGAAGCGCTCGCGGGCGGCGTCCGCGTCACGGCAGACCAGGGCGACCGCGCGCGAACCCATGTGCTTCTCCTCGCACACGACCCGCGCGACCCCGTCCTCCTTGTACTGCGCGAACGCCTCGGCCGGGTGCTCCAGATAGCCCTCGATGTGCGAGGTGGCCGTCGGGGCCATGGTCGGCGGCAGGTACGGCAGCAGACGCGGGTCGACCGCGAAGCGGCTCATGACCTCCAGGGCCGCGGCCGCGTTCTCCTCGCGGACCGACACCCGGCCCGCGTGGCGGGTCTCGACGACCCGGCGGCCGTGCACGTCCGCCAGGTCCAGCGGCCGTCCTTCGTGCCCGCCGGGGGCCTCCGTGGCCAGCGGCCTCGCCGGCTCGTACCAGACCCGCTCCGCGGGTACCTCGACCAGTTCGCGCTCCGGCCAGCGCAGCGCGGTGAGCTTGCCGCCGAAGACGGCGCCCGTGTCGAGGCAGATGGTGTTGTTCAGCCAGGTGGCCGTGGGCACCGGGGTGTGGCCGTAGACCACGGCCGCCCGGCCCCGGTAGTCCTCCGCCCACGGGTAGCGCACCGGCAGCCCGAACTCGTCGGTCTCGCCGGTGGTGTCGCCGTACAGCGCGTGGCTGCGCACCCGGCCGGAGGTCCGGCCGTGGTACTTCTCCGGCAGGCCGGCGTGACAGACGACCAGTCGGCCGCCGTCGAGGACGTAGTGGCTGACGAGCCCGTCGATGAACTCCCGTACCTGCTTCTTGAACTCCTCGCTCTCGCCCTCCATCTGCTCGATGGTCTCGGGGAGTCCGTGGGTGTGCTGCACATTGCGGCCCTTGAGGTAACGGCCGTACTTGTTCTCGTGGTTGCCCGGCACACAGAGCGCGTCGCCCGAACCGACCATCGACATCACGCGGCGCAGCACGCCCGGACTGTCCGGGCCCCGGTCGACCAGGTCGCCGACGAAGACGGCCGTACGGCCCTCCGGGTGCACGCCGTCGACATAGCCCAACTTGCCCAGCAGTGCCTCCAGTTCGCTCGCGCAGCCGTGGATGTCGCCGACGATGTCGAAGGGGCCGGTGAGGTGGGTGAGGTCGTTGAAGCGCTTCTCGGTGACGATCGTGGCGTTCTCGGCGTCCTCCACGCCTCGCAGGACGTGCACCTTGCGGAAGCCCTCGCGCTCCAGGTGCCGCAGGGAGCGCCGGAGTTCGCGGGTGTGACGCTGGATCACGCGGCGCGGCATGTCGGCGCGGTCGGTGCGGGACGCGTTGCGTTCGGCGCACACCTCCTCCGGCACGTCGAGCACGATGGCGATCGGCAGCACGTCGTGCTGCCGGGCCAGCTCGATCAGCTGCTTGCGGGACTCCTGCTGCACGCTGGTCGCGTCGACGACCGTACGGCGGCCGGCCGCGAGGCGCTTGCCCGCGATGTAGTGCAGGACGTCGAAGGCGTCCTTCGTCGCGCCCTGGTCGTTCTCGTCGTCGGAGACGAGGCCCCGGCAGAAGTCGGACGAGATGATCTCGGTGGGCTTGAAGTGCCGTCGGGCGAACGTCGACTTGCCCGAGCCGGACGCGCCGATCAGCACCACGAGAGAAAGGTCGGTGACGGGCAGGACGCGCCCCCGAGGGGTCTGCCGGGTGGTCTCGCTCATGCTGCCTTCGCCTCCTTCTCGTTGGTGTCCTGGGTGTCGCGCTGCTTGAACACGGCCATCTGGGTGGGCGGTCCCACCTCCGGGTCGTCCGGCCCGACGGGCACGAACCCGACCTCGTAGCCGTGCCGTTCGGCCACGGTGGTCGCCCAGGTACGGAACTCCTCCCGCGTCCACTCGAAACGGTGGTCGCCGTGGCGGACATGGCCGGCGGGGAGGCTCTCCCAGCGGACGTTGTACTCCACGTTCGGGGTGGTCACGAGGACGGTCCTCGGGCGGGCCGAGCCGAACACCGCGTACTCCAGGGCGGGCAGCCGGGGCAGGTCGAGGTGCTCGATGACCTCGCAGAGCACGGCGGCGTCGTACCCCTTGAGCCGCTTGTCGGTGTAGGCGAGGGAGCTCTGGAAGAGCTGGACACGGGAGGCCTGGCGCTCGCCCATGCGGTCGAGCT
Source organism: Streptomyces sp. NBC_01314 (assembly GCF_041435215.1). Taxonomy (NCBI): domain Bacteria; kingdom Bacillati; phylum Actinomycetota; class Actinomycetes; order Kitasatosporales; family Streptomycetaceae; genus Streptomyces; species Streptomyces sp. NBC_01314. Next base: position 3,142,583 of record NZ_CP108394.1, read on the forward strand.
TGAGGCGGCGGGAGGCGATGGTGAGCGCGCGCATCGACACGTCCGTACCGACGATCTCGGTGAAGCGGACGTCCTTGAGCAGGGCCTGCACCAACTGGCCCTGGCCACACCCGAGGTCGAGGACCCGCGCGGCACCCGACTCCCTGAGCGCGGCGATGATCGCGTCCCGGCGCCGCACAGCGAGCGGCGTCGACTTCTCCTCGCCCTCGGCCTCGCCGTCCGCGGCCTCCTCGACGGCGTTGTCGATCGCCTCGACCTCACTGTCGTCGGCCTCGGCCAGCCGTACGAGTTCCAGGCGCTCCATGGCCTGCCGGGTCAGCGACCAGCGGCGGGAGAGATAACGGCTGGTGATCAGCTTGTGCTCCGGGTGGGCCGGGAGCCACCCCTCGCCCGCGCGCAGCAGCTTGTCGACCTCGTCGGAGGACACCCAGTAGTGCTTGGTGTCGTCGAGGACCGGCAGCAGGACGTACAGGTGGCGCAGCGCCTCGGCCAGGGTCAGCGACTCCGACTCCAGGACGAGCCGTACGTAACGGGAGGCGCCCCATTCCGGGAACTCGGTGTCCAGCGCCACGGCCTCGACCGTGACCGTCCAGCCGAGCGGCTCGAACAGCTTGACGACGAGGTCCGGGCCGCCGCGCGCGGGCAGCGCCGGTATCTCGACGCGCAGCGGGCGGGCCTGCTCGGGGAGTTCGGGCCGGGCCTTGCACTGGCCGCGCACGGCGCTGGAGAAGACGTCGTTCAGCGCGACGGCGAGCAGGGAGGAGGCCGCGTACGGGCGGTCGTTGACGTACTGGGCGAGCGCCGCGTCCGGTGCCCCGCCGCGCCCCTTGCCCTTGCCGCGCCGGACCAGCGCCACCGCGTCCACCTCCAGCAACAGCGCGGCCGTGCACCGCTCGACATCCGCCTCGGGGTAGAGGACGTGCGCCTTGCCGTAGGAGGTGGAGAACGCCTGCGATTTGTCGGGATGCTTGTGCAGCAGGAAGCCGAGATCGGTCGCGGGGCGCTCTGGGGTGCCGGTGGTACTGATCGTCAGAAACACGGTGGGGTTGCCTCGTGGTGGGTGGCTGGGGTGGGTGAGTGAGTTCGAGGAAAAGGCGTCTGAACTGCGGATACCTGCGCATCGTCCCGTTTCGGCGCGCGCCCCAAACGTACAGGGAACGCTCAGACCGCACTCGGCCTTTTCCCGCACACCAGCGCGTGCGTCCGACTGCCCCGAAACCCGTCCCGACTCCCCCTCACACCACCGTGGGGCCACCCGCACAACTGCGTCGGGCCACCCTCACAGCACCGTCACCGCTGTGCTGGTGCGGGCGGCTCGCCGTCGGGGCCAGGACACTGTTCGGCACAGCCCCGCGCCCCTTGCGGAGCGCGGGGTCGCGGGCCCCGCCGTTACGTCAGTTGGGACTGCACCTGGGTGGAGATCAGTTCCAGGTGGTCCAGGTCGTCGAGGTCGAGGATCTGGAGGTAGAGGCGCCGGGAGCCGATGGCCTGGTAGCGGGCGATCTTGTCGACGACCTCGGCCGGGGAACCCGCGAGGCCGTTGGCCTTGAGCTCGTCGACCTCGCGGCCGATCGCGGCGGCGCGGCGGGCGACCTCCGCGTCGTCCTTGCCCACGCAGACGACCAGGGCGTTCGAGTACACGAGGTCGTCGCCCTTGCGGCCGGCCTCCTCGGCGGCCGCACGGACCCGGCCGAACTGGCGCTCACTGTCCTCGATCGAGCCGAACGGCATGTTGAACTCGTCGGCGTACTGCGCGGCGAGCCGCGGGGTGCGGCTCGCGCCGTGACCGCCGATGAGGACCGGCAGCTTGGCCTGCGCCGGCTTGGGCAGCGCGGGCGAGTCGGTCAGCTGGTAGTGGGTGCCCTCGTACGAGAACTTCTTGCCGACCTCGGTGGCCCACAGACCGGTCACGATGGCCAGCTGCTCCTCCAGACGGCCGAACTTCTCCTTGGGGAAGGGAATGCCGTACGCCTTGTGCTCGTCCTCGAACCAGCCCGTGCCCAGGCCGAGTTCCACGCGGCCGCCGGACATCTGGTCGATCTGGGCGACCTGGATGGCGAGCACACCGGGCAGCCGGAAGGTGCCGGCGGTCATCAGCGTGCCGAGGCGGATGCGCTTGGTCTCGCGGGCGAGTCCGGCCAGCGTGATCCAGGCGTCGGTGGGGCCGGGCAGACCGTCCGACGAGCCCATGCTGAGGTAGTGGTCGGAGCGGAAGAATGCGTCGAAGCCCAGGTCCTCGGTGGCCTTGGCGACGGTGAGGAGGGTGTCGTAGGACGCCCCCTGCTGGGGCTCGGTGAAGATGCGAAGATCCATGCCTCCATCCTGCACGCTCGCCCATCGGTCAACGCCATCGGTCCCACCGGCGTCGCGGGGCCACGGGCGGGTGAAAATCCGTCAATCCGGCGCATGGGGCGGGCTCGGGCCAGTGACCGGCGGGAACGGTGATCGTTGCTCGGGAGGAGCCGGACCGCCCGGCACCCGTCGCCGGCGGCCGCTGCCGGGACGCCCGCACACGTGCCCCCTTTGGGGGCGAGGGCCGAGGAGGCCGTCACATGTCCCAGGAAGCCGTGCCGGATCAGGCCGCCGTGCCTGCGCAGCCGAAGGGTCTGCTCCAGCAGATGGAGGAACTGATGGCTGCCCTGAACGCGGACCTGTCCCAGCTCGACGCGGATCTCTCGGCGCCGCGCGTCGCTGCCGCGGAGGAGAGCGACACGGTCTGACCCTGCCCGAGCCGTGAAGCCCGGCGCCCGGTCCTCTCTCGCGGCCGGGCGTTCGTCATGCTCCCCGGGTGCCGCCGGGATCTCTTCTCGCCCCCGCCGCCCCCATCCGTCCCGTCCCCAGGGGCTGCGCCCCTTCGACCCCCTGGGGGGGAGGGGGTTTGTGCGGTTGTGGGGTGGGTGCGGGTGACTGGGGGCTTGTCGCGCCGTTCCCCGCGCCCCTGGAAGCAGGGGGTGCGCCCTGGTTTTCAGGGGCGCGGGGAAACTGAGCAGCGACCGCACCCGACCCCGCAGCCGAACCGCTCACCCCGCCGCCGCGTCCCTCTCCGACAGCACCTGATCTCTGACCGCCAGGCGTCGCAGCATCTCCAGGACGCGGTCGCGGGCCTCGTCCGCCGCGTCGATCGCCTCCATGCACTGCCAGTAGGTCGCCTCGTCATCCGCCCCGCTCGCCAGCCCCACGAGCGCTATACCGACCTCTCCCAGCAGGCCCCCGAGCCGCAGCAGCGACTCGTGGGCGTCGCCCAACTCGGTGAGCTGGGCGGCGCGTAAATCGCCCACGCCGAGCAGCGGGGCGCCGAGTATGCCGCAGCCGCTGCCGGCCAGCTCGGTCAACCCGAGGGCCTCACCGCGCAGTTCGGGAGGTCCCGAGACCGCGAGACGGCTGCCGATCGCCTGGGCGAGGGCATAGGACTGCCATGCCTCCACCATGAGCTGAGGCCCCTCGACGGTGCCCGCCAGTGCCCGCCTGCTCGCCAAGATGAGCCGCACCGCATCCATGCGCTGCCCCCGACTGTCCCGACGCGCTCTCACACGTCCGCCCGAACTCCTGCCTGTTCATTACCCACAGTGAGGGCCGCTGAGACGGAAAGCCAGAGGAAGCCTGAAATCTGTGGATAACAAGTCGGCTGTGGACAACTTTCCGACTCCGGAGAGTGACGAGCGGAGGGACACGATCACCGTCAAGCACCGTCAGGGCTTCTCCGGGGCCGGGAATCTCCGTTCGTTGCGGTCGATCTTCGCATCCAGGGCTGACAACGGGTCGATGCCCAGCACCTCGCAGAGCTGGAGCAAGTAGGCGAGCACATCGGCGACTTCGTCCGTGACGCGGTGGGCGGTCCGGGGGTCCGCCATCACACGCGTGGACTCGTCCGGCGTCAACCACTGGAAGATCTCGACGAGTTCGGACGCCTCCACGCTCAGCGCGGAGACCAGGTTCTTCGGTGTGTGGTACCGCCGCCAGTCGCGGGTGGCGGCGAACTCGGTGAGCCGCCGCTGCAGCGTCGCCACGTCGAGCTCGCGCACGGGCCCTCGCACAGACTCCTGCACGGACTTCTGCACGGACTCATCAGCGCTCTCTCGCACAGACTCCTGCACGGACTCATGAGCGCTCTCTCGCGCGGGTTCAGGGTCTTTCACGGTTCAGGTCTACCACCGTCAGCCCCGCCACCCCGGCGGCCCAGGACGCGTCGCTCACCGCGCCGACCAGCCGGATGTGCCCGCGCCCGCACATCCGGGCCGCCAGCCGCACCAACTCCAGGGCCTGCCCGGGGTCGAGGGCCCGGTCGAAGCCGTCGGCGAGAACCGTCAGCGTCTGCAGTGCCGCGGGCACCTCCGCGACCGGGTCGACCTCCAGCACCCCGGGGCCGGTGAACAGCACGAGGGCCAGCGCCAGGTACCTCAACTCCCCGTCCCCGAGCAGACCCAGGGCCGTCCGCACCCCGTCGCCCCGGTCCAGCACCGCCCGTACCGTGCCGTCGCGCAGCGGCTCGGCCAGCAGATCGAGGACCGGTCCCACGCAGCCGTCGCGAACGGCCCCGACGAGCAGCGCGTGCCGTCGGCCGCACTCCGTCCGCGTACGCCACAGCACGTCGGCGAGGTTGTCGCAGCCACGGAGCAGCCGTCCGGAGCCGAGCGGCACGGCGGCGCGCATCCGGCCGGGGCGCGGATCGCAGGCGTAGACCGAGCGGAGGGCGACCACCATCTGCTCGGCGGCGGCGAGGACCTGGCGCTGGCCGTCCGTCTTGCCCGCGACGCGCAGCGGAAGCAGCGCGGTGCCGAGGCGGTCGTCGGGCAGTGGGCCACGGGTGACCGGGGAGGTGCCGGCCGTGTGCCAGGAGGCCTGGACGACGGGGCGGCTCGGGTCGACGAGCGCCGTCTGCAGCAGGGTGAGTCCGCCGGACGTCAACCGCTCGCCCACAATGCGGAGTTCGGGCTCGGCCTGGACGGCGACGTCGAGATGTACGGGCCCTTCGGGGCCGTCGGCCGTGCAGCCGATGCGGAAGCCGCGCCGCCGTTGGGCGTCGGGGCGGGCCCGTTCGGGGACGCAGCTCCGCGGGTCGGGGAAGGCCTCGTCGAGGTGGGCGCCCCCGCCGAGTCTCGCCAAGGCCTCGTACGCCCGGAGCGCGGTGGTCTTGCCGCTGCCGCTGCGTCCCGCGAGGAGGGTCAACGGACCCAAGGGGAGGAAGGCGCCCCGGTGCCCGGCGAAGGCGGAGAGCCGCAGCTCGGTGACGCTCGGCCGTTCCGGACGCGCTCCGGCGTCCGCGGCGGGCAGCATCGGCGACAGGGATGACACGGTCATATGCGGACAGTAGGGGCCGACCTGTCAGGCAAACCGTTCCGCCCAGTGGATCTTCCTACGATCGAGGGAGCGCCCCGAACGGAGCGAGGGCGCCCGCACCGATCGGGAGCGCCAAAGACGGGAAGGGAGTGCCAAGAGCCGATCGCGAGCGCCGAGGACGGCCCGACGAGCGCCCTGCGGGCGCCCCGCGATACGAGACGGGAGCACTCCACAGCGGGCGTCACCCCCATGCCCCCGGGCCGCTTGCGTCAGACTCCGCGACCGCCGCCCGAGCCGGCGCCCCGCGTCACGCTCGGCGCCCTGCGCTCCGCACCCCCGCCCTACGCTCCGCACCCCGCCCGGCGCCCTGCGCCCGGAACCCAGCGCCCGGCGTCACGCCGCACGCACCGCGCGTCACGCCCCCGGGACCTCGGCGCCTTCCATCAGTCCCCGTACCTCGGTTCCGCGCGGCGTGAGAAGGAACACGTTCCGGTCGACCCGGTGCATTCCGCTGGCGAGGCCGAAAACAACCCCCGTGCTGAAATCCAGTACACGCTTGGCCGTGTCGGCCTCCGCGCCCGACAGATCCAGCAGCACCGGAACGCCCGCCATCAGCGTCTCCGCCACGTCACGGGCGTCCGCGAAGACGTTGACGCGCAGCACCACGAAGCGGCGCCGGGCCTCGGTCGCGGCTTCCGGTATGGTCCGGTGGCCGACCGCGGAAGGCCAGGCGTCCCGACCCCGCAACGGCACGACCTGGGCGAGCCCCTCCCACTGTTCGTCGGTGACATCGTGGCTGTTCACCCTGTTCACCGGCCTTCCCCCTGGCTCGCACTGAATGACTGCATCAGCCAATTCTTACGCATGGTCACCCGTTCGGCCCAACAGCGACACGGACCGCGACCCCACCTTTCGGGACAACGGCCGGAACCCGCCCTCACAGCCCCTTGCGCGGCCGTGTGTGGCGGGCGTAACGCCTCATGATCAGGTCATGTGACACAGGCGTAACGGGCAATTCGTACGATCGGACCTGCCGGGCCGTGTCCCGGAAGCTGAGCGGAAGCCGACCGGCCGCCGTACCAGACAGCGCCCGGACGCCGCGCCGGACAGGCAACCGGCCGCCGTGCCGGACAGCGACCGGTGGACCGACCGGAGACGACCGACCGGAGACCCCGGACGCCGACAGAGAGGGGCCGCTCGTGGCCGCACAGGGCCCGCAGAGCACCACGACCCAGGTGCGGACCGTGTGCTCGTACTGCGGTGTCGGCTGCGGCATGCTCCTGGACGTCGGGATGGGTCCCGACGGCCGGCGAACGGTCCTGCGGGCGACGGGCGACAAGTCCCACCCGGCGAACTTCGGCCGCCTCTGCACCAAGGGCGCGACCACGGCCGACATGCTGGCCGCGCCCGGCCGCCTGACCACCGCCCTCGTACGGGACGACCGGGGCGACGAGCCGGTCCCCGCGCCGGTCTCCGACGCGATCGCCGAGACCGCCCGGCGGCTGCGCGCGATCATCGACGAGCACGGGCCCGACGCGTTCGCCTTCTACGTCTCCGGCCAGATGAGCCTCGAAGCCCAGTATCTGGCGAACAAGCTGGCCAAGGGTTTCATCCGCACCAACCAGATCGAGTCGAACTCGCGGCTGTGCATGGCGAGTGCCGGCACGGGCTACAAGCTGTCGCTGGGCGCCGACGGGCCCCCCGGCTCGTACGAGGATCTCGACAAGGCGGATGTCTTCCTCGTCATCGGCTCGAACATGGCGGACTGCCACCCGATCCTGTTCCTGCGGATGATGGACCGGGTCAAGGCGGGCGCGAAGCTGATCGTCGTCGACCCGCGTCGCACGGCGACGGCCGAGAAGGCCGATCTGTTCCTGCAGATACGTCCGGGCACGGATCTGGCCCTGCTCAACGGGCTTCTCCACCTGCTGCACGCGGACGGGCACACCGACCCCGCCTTCATCGCCGCCCACACCGAGGGCTGGGAGGCGATGCCCGACTTCCTCGCCGAGTACGCGCCGGACGCCGTCGCCGGGATCACCGGTATCCCGGCGGACGACATCCGCGAGGCCGCACGGCTCATCGGCGAGGCCGCCGAGTGGACGAGTTGCTGGACCATGGGGCTCAACCAGTCCACTCACGGCACCTGGAACACCAACGCGCTGGTCAATCTGCACCTGGCGACCGGCGCGATCTGCCGTCCGGGCAGCGGCCCGTTCTCGCTCACCGGACAGCCCAACGCCATGGGCGGTCGCGAGATGGGCTACATGGGACCTGGGCTGCCGGGGCAGCGGTCCGTGCTCGTGGACGAGGAGCGGGCGTTCGTCGAGGAGTTGTGGGAACTGGCCCCGGACAGTCTGCGCAAGGACGGCGTCGGCAAGGGCACCGTCGAGATGTTCCAGAAGATGGCCGACGGGGAGATCAAGGCCTGCTGGATCATCTGCACCAACCCGGTCGCCTCGGTCGCCAACCGGAAGACCGTGATCGAGGGCCTGGAGGCCGCCGAGTTCGTCGTCACGCAGGACGTCTTCGCCGAGACCGAGACCAACGCGTACGCCGATGTCGTCCTGCCCGGTGCCCTGTGGACCGAGTCCGAGGGCGTCCTCGTCAACAGCGAGCGCAACCTCACGCTCGCCGCCCCCGCCGCCGACCCGCCGGGCGAGGCCATGGCCGACTGGCGGATCATCGCGGCCGTCGCCCGGGAGATGGGGTTCGAGAAGGGGTTCTCGTACGACACCGCCGAGCAGGTCTTCGAGGAGATCAAGCGGGCGTGGAACCCGAAGACCGGCTGGGATCTGCGGGGCGTGAGCTACGAGCGGCTGCGGTCGGAGTCCGTGCAGTGGCCTGCGGCCGCGGAGGACGGGCCCGCGCGGAATCCGATCCGGTACGCCGAGGCCGGGGCGGACGGGGGTCTTGTCTTCCCCACCGCCAGTGGGCGGGCCGTGTTCCATGCCCGGCCGCACCTGCCGGCCGCCGAGATGCCGGACGACGACTATCCGTTCGTGCTCAACACCGGGCGGTTGCAGCACCAGTGGCACACACTGACGAAGACGGGCAAGGTCGCCAAGCTCAACAGGCTGAACCCCGGGCCGTTCGTGGAGGTGCATCCGCAGGACGCCCGTGAACTGGGCGTTCAGGACGGGGACTCCGTGGAGGTTGCCTCGCGGCGGGGGCGGGCCGTGCTGCCCGCGGTCGTGTCGGACCGGGTGATGCCCGGGTGCGTGTTCGCGCCGTTCCACTGGAACGACCTGTTCGGGGAGTATCTGAGCATCAACGCGGTGACGAGCGACGCGGTGGATCCGCTGTCGTTCCAGCCGGAGTTGAAGGTGTGCGCGGTGGGGCTCGCCAAGGTTTCCTCGCCCCCGCCGCCCCCACCCGTCCCGTCCCTGGAGTCTGCGCCCCCGGACCCCCGCCATCGGCCTGCGCTCTTGCCCCCGAACACCGGACGGGCTGAATTGGTGCGAACCGGGGCCGAAACGGCTGCCCCGGGGGCCGCGATGGCCGCCCTCGGGCTGGAACCGGCTCCCCCGCCCGTCCTGTCCGCCCAGGAGCGCCAGTACCTCACCGGCTTCCTCGCCGGGCTCGGCTCCGGGGTGCAGGGGGTGCCCGTGTTGCCGGTGGACGCGCCGTTCAGTCCCGAGCACGCGATGTGGGTGAACGGCGTGCTCGCCGGGATGTACTCGCGGTCGGCGGCCCCTGGCCCGGCACCCGCCACCGCCGGGCCCGCCGGGCGTGAGGTCGTGGTGCTGTGGGCCTCGCAGACCGGGACGGCCGAGGAGTTCGCGATGGCGGCCGCCGAGCATCTCGGGGCCGCCGGACACCGCGCGACGCTCGTCGGGATGGACGAGGCCGAACCGGACCGACTGCCGCTCGGGGCCGACCTGTTGCTGATCACCAGCACCTTCGGGGACGGTGACGCGCCCGACAACGGCTCCGGGTTCTGGGACGCGCTGTCCCACCAGCAGGCCCCCCGCCTGGACGGTGTGCGCTACGCCGTGCTGGCCTTCGGCGACTCCTCCTACGACGACTTCTGCGGGCACGGCCGCCGACTGGACGCCCGGCTCGACGAGTTGGGCGCGGTGCGTCTGGCGCCGCGTACGGACTGCGAGCCGGACTACGAACCGTCGGCGGACGCCTGGCTGGGACAGGTCATCACGGCGCTCGACACGGAGACGCTGACGGAGACGGAGACGGAGACGGACAGGGGCGGGAGCGGGGCCGAGAGCGCGCCCGTGACGGAGGGAACGAAGCCGCAGGCCTCCACCACCACCGCCGCCCCCGTCCCGCAGATCACCCCGCCCACGTCCGCACCCGCCCCCACCCGCACCGCGAGGCCCGCGCCCACCGCCGCCCGACTGGTCGGCAACCGGCTGCTCAGCCTGCCCGGGGCGGGCAAGGAGGTGCGCCGGTTCACCTTCGACACCAGCGGGACGGGACTGTCGTACGAGGCGGGGGACGCGCTCGGCGTACGGCCGGTCAACTCCCTCGGTCTGGTGGCGGAGTGGCTGGCGGTGACCGGCCTGGACGGCTCGACTCCCGTGGAGGTCAACGGGGTTGGCGAAGTGCCCTTCGCCGAGGCCCTGCACCGGCATCTCGACGTCACCCGGATCACCTCGGACCTGCTCCGCTTCGCCTCCGAACGGACGCGGGACAACCGGGAGTTGAAGAAACTGACGCGCCCCGACAACAAGGACGGGCTGGCCCAGTGGTCGTGGGGACGCCAGGCCGTCGACGTGGTGGCCGAGTTCGCCGTGCGGGCATCCGCGCAGGAGTGGACCGGCGTCTTCAAACGGCTCCAGCCCCGGCTGTACTCCATCTCGTCGAGCCCGCTCGTCGACCCGCACCACGTCTCGCTGACGGTGTCGGTCGTGCGGTACGAGAACCTGTACGGGCGTCCGCGCGGTGGGGTCTGTTCGCCCTTCCTCGCGGACGGCGAGGCGGACCTGGAGGTGCCGGTCTTCGTGCAGCGCTCGCCGCACTTCCGGCCGCCGACCGACCCCGTGACCCCCATGATCATGGTCGGTCCCGGCACCGGCGTCGCCCCCTTCGTCGGCTTCCTCCAGGAGCGGCGGGCCCTCGGCCACCGGGCGCCCAACTGGCTGTTCTTCGGGGAGCAGCACCGGGCTACTGACTTCTACTACGAGGAGGAGCTGACGTCCCTTCAGGAGTCGGGCGTGCTCAGCCGGCTGGACACCGCCTTCTCCCGTGACCAGCGCGCCAAGGTCTACGTCCAGGACCGTATGCGCGAGCACGGGCCCGAGTTGTGGCACTGGCTCCAGGACGGCGCCCGCTTCTACGTCTGCGGCGACGCCTCCCGCATGGCGAAGGACGTCGACCGGGCCCTGCGGGACGTCGCGGTCGCCCACGGCGGAATGACCGAGGGCGAGGCCGCCGCGTACATGAAGCAGCTGGCGACGGAGAAGCGGTACGTGCGGGACGTGTACTGACCGGCTCCCCGAGCCAGTCCCTGAGCGGTCTCCACCGGCCTCGATTCGGATCCGGCCCCGTCGCCACGCGTACCGGGCGGGGCGGGGCGGGGCGGGGCGATGTGATCACCGGCGTACCGTCCCGGCCCGGCGCCCGTACGCGAACTCGCCGGCACCGGCCATGTCCTGTTCGCCACCGCCTGGCCCATCCGCGGCGCCGGGCGAGCGGATCGGGGCGTGAGCCCTCCGGGATTCGCTCAAATCCCCTCCAAATCCCCTCCAGGTGCCCTCCGAAAGACTTCCGAAAGACCTCCCGAAGCGCTCCGGAAGCCCTCCCGAAGACGACTTTGCCATCTCTTTACAACGCGACCCGCCGCTGTCTCGTCTCTCCGCTCGATACGTGATGCCGCCGCAGGCCGGGCAACCGGCCGGGCGGCCCACGAAGTCGCCGGCCCCGTCGAACCGGACGGGGCCGACGGCCCGTCGATCCCGACCAGAGAGAGCGACTCATGCGCCGAACCGTCCTTCGTGCCACGGCACTCGCCTTCACCGCCGTGCTGGCGACCGCGCTGCCCGCGTTCGCCGACGACACGAGCCCGAGCGTCGCGCCGCAGGAGGCCTCGGCGGCGCCGAGCGCGGCCCCGTCCCAGGGCACCGAGCCCCCGTCCTCGGCCGAACCCACCAGGGCCCCGGACGGCAGCGACGCGAGCCCGGTGCCGAGCCAGGTCTCCGTCGTGCCCAGCGGCGCGCCGGACACCGGTGCGACGCAGGAGTCGGAGTCGTCCGGCAACACGGGCGTACTGGCCGGCACGGGCGCCGCCGCGGTGCTCCTCGGCGGCGGCGCGGCCGTCGTTCTCGTACGCCGCCGGCGGGCGAACGGGGCGTGACCTTGTTCTCCAGGCGCGCCTTCGCCACCGCGGCGACGGCCTCGCTGCTCGTGAGCTGCGACAGCCGACGAACCGACCGGGGCACGACCGCACCCTCCGCGGGCGACGCGTCCCCGCCCCCGTCCTCGCCGTCCTCGCCGTCCGACACCGGCGCAGCGGATCCGCTCGGCCGTTCGGTCCCGGTGAGGCTGCTGATCCCGGCCATCGAGGTCGACACCCCGGTCATCCGGCTGGGGTTGGCCCCGGACGGCACCGTGGAGGTGCCGCCGATCACGGAGCACGACCGGGCGGGCTGGTACCAGCACTCGCCGACGCCGGGGCAGACCGGCCCGTCGGTGATCCTGGGCCATGTCACGGTCGGCCGCTACGGCGACGGGGTCTTCCGCCGTCTCGCGCGGCTGCGGCGGGGCGAGCGGATCAGGGCGCGCCTGGAGAACGGCACGACACCGGAGTTCACCGTCGACAGCGTACGGACGATCGCCAAGGCCGACTTCCCCGCGGACGAGGTCTACGGAAACGTGGACCGCCCCGCGCTGCGCCTCGTCACCTGCGGCGGCCCTCGCACGGGCGACGAGTACCGCGACAACGTGATCGTCTTCGCCACGCTGAGCTCCACGGACCGGTGATGCGGGGCCCGACGACCCACGGCCCGGTGACCCACAGCCCACCCCCGTCCCCCGGCCCGTCCCCAGACCCGAACCGCCACCCGTCCCGCCGACCGCCCGCCCGCCACTGCCACTTGTCGCACCACCACGACCATGGAGAGCGTTGAAACGGTCCCGTGAGAAGGCCGCGTCCGAGCTGTTCGCCGCCCTCTATCCGCGCCTCGCCGGCTGGTGCCGTCGGCTGGTCGACGACGACGAGACGGCCCATGAGATCGCGTCGGAGGCCTTCACCCGGCTCTGGGCCCGCTGGACGTCCGTGGCGGAGCCGCACGGTTTCCTCTACGTCACGGCGGCCAACCTCGTCCGGGACCACTGGCGCAAGCTCGAACGCGAACGCAGGGCGATGCACCGGGTCACCGCCGAGGCCTCGGTGCGCCCACTGCCCGACCATGCCGAACAGTCCGACCCCTCGGTACGGCTGCTCGTGCAGTCGCTGCCCGAACGGCTGCGCGTGCCGATCCTGCTGCACTACTACGCTGACATGCCGATCCGGGAGGTGTCCGTGCTGACCGGACGCAAGGAAGGAACCGTCAAGGCCGATCTCCACGCGGCCCGCGAACTGCTCCGCGCCCATCTGAGGAGAAGCCTTGATCACACGCCCTGACGAGGGCCCGGACTTCGAGCCCGACGATCCACTCACCGTCATCCTGCGGCCCCCCGCCGACCGCCTCGGCCCACCCCCCGGCCGCTACGAGACGATCCGCCGCACCGCGGTCCGCCGCCGCCTCGTCCGGGCCGCAGCCGGCGCCGCCGCGACCTGCGCGGCCGTCGCCCTCATCGCCCTCCCCCTGCACTTCGCCAGGAACGACGCCCCCACCACCCCGTCGGTCCCCCTCGCCCCGCCGCCCGCGACCAGCCCCTCCCCCACCCCGCCGGCCTCCAGCACCCCCGACACCCTCCCGCCCACCGAACAGGCCCCGAGCCCCGTCCCCTCCCCCCCAGCCGCCACGTCCGGCGCCGAGACCACCGCGCCGTCAACGACCCCGACCCAGGCCGCCGAACCCTCGGCCTCGCGCGGTTCGCCCAGCATGGGCTGAGCCACCGCCGCGTAACGCACCGCACCTCACCGCGCCGCATCGCACCGCGCCGTCAGCCTCTGGTCGTCCAGCCGGATCAGTTCGGCGGCCCGCGCGGCGGCCGTGCCGACCTGCACGGCGGAGGGAACGATCCCGACTCCGATGCCGTCGCCTTCGAGAACACCGAGACGGTACGTCGTGCCCAGGATGCGGGTTCCGCCTTCGGTCGGTTCCCCTTGGTCGGGGTGTCCGGTTGCGGCGCTGACGGTCCGGCGGCCACACGCCGGCACGCGGGCGGGGACCGGCCTCCGCAGCCGGTCCCCGCCCGCGCGGTCACTCCAGGGCCCGCAGCAGGCAGCCCACGAGGCGTCCCGCCAACAGATCCTGCTGGACCGGACGCTGGACCTGATGCTCGTCACAGCCCTGCGCGCCTGGTTCACTCGCCCCGGCGCGCCGGTCCCCGCCTGGTACCGGGCCCACAGCGACCCCGTGGTCGGCCCCGCCCTGCGCCTGCTGCGAGCCGACCCCGCGCACCCCTGGACACTGCCCACCCCGGCCGCCAGGACAGGCGTGTCCCGGGCGAACCTGGCCCGCCGTTTCACCGCCCTCGTCGGACAGCCGCCGATGACTTTCCTGCGGGAACAACGCCTCACCCTGGCCGCCGACCTGCTCCGCGAGCCCGACGCGACGCCGCAGTGGCGGACCGCGTCGGATTCGCCAACGCCTTCGCTCTCAGCGCCGCGTTCAAGAGGGAACACGGCATCAGCCCGAGCGAGCACCGGACACGCGAAGGACGGAAGGAAGCCTGACCTCGGCGCCGGGCCGTTTCTTCTTCGTTCGCCGGCTCGCACCACGACGTCAGACCGGCACTACGCCCGACACCGGACGGCAGACGTCCCGACGTCCCGACGCCCCGACCCCCCGACCATGAGCCCAACCCAATCGGCGGACCCGCTGCACGCGCCCGCACAGCGTTTGGCACCTGTTCGCCGCCCACGACCTGGCCGAGGGACACGCTCTACGGCCCCATCGAGCCGACGAACAACCGCAAGAACCGACGAGACCGACCGGCGATGGCCGCGACAGCAGGCCTCATGCGACTCACATCACATCGTTTGCACCCGCCACAACATTATCTGACTCGTCAGATAATGTCTTGCCAGATGACCGGCTCGCGTCCAGCGGGCCCCATTCTCGACCAACAGCGAAGAGCCCTGATGAGCAGACTCGAATGCACCGTTATCGATCTGAACTTGCCGGTCAGCAGCACGAACAGGACCGTCATCCTCATCACCGGCGAGCAGGAGGCGCTGCTGGTCGACGCCGGCTTCACCCGCGCCGACAGCCACCGGCTCGCCGCCGAGATCCTCGACTCCGGCAAGAAGCTCATCACCGGCTCGATGAGCACGCCGTACGAGAAGACCGGCTTCGCTGTTTCCACTTTCACCGTCCCGGCCGAGGCGGTCCGCCGCCCGTGCGCCGGGAACACCCCTGCCCCCACGCAGAAAGGGTTACCCCAGTGACCAGCCTTCCCAGTCGACGGCGCCTCCTCGCCACCGGAGCGGGCGCCGCGCTCGGCATCGGCGCGCTCGGCGCCACCGCGTCCCCCGCCGCGGCCGCCCCGGCCGCAGCCGCGCGAAGCGCAGGCGCAGGCGCAGGCGCCGAGGAGACCAGGACCCTCGACGAGCTGTACCAGGCCGCCATCGCCGAAGGCGGCAAGCTCGTGATCTACGCGGGCGGCGACCTCGCCAACTCGGGCAGCGGCGCCGGCGCGCGGACCGCCTTCCGCCAGCGCTTCCCGCAGATCGACCTCAACCTCATCGTGGACTACAGCAAGTACCACGACGTCCGCGTGGACAACCAGTTCGCGACCGACACCCTGGTGCCCGACCTGGTGCAGTTGCAGACGCTGCACGACTTCACCCGCTGGAAGCGCCAGGGGCGGCTGCTGCCCTACAAGCCCGCCGGCTTCAGCAAGCTCCACAAGAAGTTCAGGGACCCGGACGGTGCCTGGGTGGCCGGCATGGTCATCGCCTTCAGCTACCTGTACGACGTGGCGGCGGCCGGGGCCGACGCGCCGCAGACGCCGCTGGACCTGGTCGACCCGCGCTGGAAGGGCGCCATCGCCTCCTCCTACCCGCACGACGACGACGCGGTGCTCTACCTCTTCGCCCTCTACGCCGAGACCTACGGCTGGGACTGGATGGCCCGCCTCGCCGCCCAGCAGCCGCAGTTCGCCCGTGGCTCCTTCTCCCCCGGCACCGCGGTCACCAACAAGGAGAAGATCATCGGCGTCGGCACGGGTGGCAACCCGCTCGCCACCACCCCGAACCGCTGGGTGATGACCGACGGACACCCGTTCATGGCGTGGGGACAGCGGATCGCGATCCTGAAGCAGGCCGCCAACCCCACGGCGGCCAAGCTCTACCTCAACTGGCAGCTGTCCACCGAGCGTCAGACCTCCAACGGCTGGTCGGTACGCACGGACATCGCGCCACCCACCGGCCTGAAGCCGATCTGGGAGTACCCGAACGCCAACCTGGACGGTTTCCCCCGCTTCATGGAGGACCGGGCCCAGGTCGAGCGGCTGAAGCAGACCTTCGCCCTCTACTTCGGTGAGGTCAAGGGCGACCCGACACCCGGCTGGCCCGGTCTGCACCCGGGAGCCTGACCCTCACCAGGCCCCATACCGGAGGCCCGGTACCGGACGGCCCCTTCGGCCTCCGGGTCGCATCACGACGTCTTCGGCATCCCCACCCGCCCCTCGGCGCGGCTGGTGGGGATGCCCCACCCGCGGCCGCGCGGTGGACGTCGCGTCGACTCCCGCGAGATTCCCGGTCGCACGAGACAGAACTGCCCGTCCCCCATGGAACGACTGGAAGAACTGCGCAACACCCCCAACAGCCCCAAGAACCCGTTCATCGTGGGCACCCGGGGGACACAGCGCCTCATGGAAGTCATGGAGAACATGCTGCGCGGCCGCATCGCCCAGGACCAGGAGAGCACCACCACCGCACCGACCAACATGGCGGCCGCCGGCACCCACACGGCAGCCTGCTGCTGACGCACCTGCCGTCGGAGTGGAGACTCCGTACGGGTCTTCGGCGAACCGGGGAACGCCACGGACCGCACGCACGATCCCAGATCCTCGGGGTGAGCGGGGTGGTTGTTCTCGGTGAGGATTTCACTGGGGTCGGCGGTGCCGGGTCCGGCGACCCAGACGCGCTGGAGGACGTCCTCCAGGTCGGACCGGATCAGGTGGAAGTTGTGCTCGGTCATCCCCTCAGAGACGTGGCCGACGTTGCGGCGGAGGTGGGTCAGGATCGCTCCGGCCCGCCGAAGGCCGGTGGCCGGCAGGTGGTGTAGTGGCTGCCGTTGTCCGTCAGGACCTCGAAGGGCACCCCGTAGCGGCGCGTCGCGGCGGTGAAGGCCGAGCACACCGTGTGGGCACTGGGCACCGCCACGACCGAGGCGATCACGACGAACCGGGAACGGTCGTCGATGCCGGTGACCATCTTGCGCTCCCGCCCGGCCGCCAGCGGCACCCCGCCGACGAGATCCACCTGCCACAGGTACACGGGTGCCACGCGCTGCCACTGGCGGTACTTCCGGGGGTGCCGCTGTTCCTGGGCGCGGACCAAGCCGTTGCGGGACAGCACCCGGTGGACAGTGGCCCGCGACGGCGCCGACTCCAGCCCGCGAGAGGCCAGTTCGCGGGAGATCTGGCGGGCACCCCGCCCAGCGTGCCGACGACGACAGATCGCCTGACCTGCGTCGCAGCGGACCAGACTCCCGGCATCCACAATCCGTACGGTCGAGCGGTCGGATCACTCGATCGTGAGTTCTTCCGCTGTCGCTCCCGGTAGGACGCGATGCTCGGAAGGACGGTGTGCGCCCAGGGCTGCCTGGATGTACGACAGGTGAGGGAGATGGCGTGACGCAAGACGCGGGGCGGCGCGGAGGCTTAGACGGCGAGGCGCTGTTGCTGGCTGCCGGGCTGGTCGATCTGGCGGTGAGTACGGTGGGTTCGGCCCTGGGGACCGTGCGGGGGCTGCTGCGCCGGTCGGACGCCGCGGAGTTGGCGGCGGAGGCCGAGTACGAGCTCGTGGCGCGTGGGCGCCTGGTACTGGACCGGTACGCGGCCGTGCCGCCGGCCCACCTGGAGATCCTCGCGCAGCGCGTCCTGGCTCGGAAGGCGGCCGGTGGCGTCTGACCGGTGGGAGCCGGCCGCGTTCAAGGCCCGCGTCGACGAGGCACTGCGCCGGTTCGTCGCCCGGGAGGCCGACGAGTTCGCGGCGATCGATCCGATGCTCGGCGCGGTGGCCGAGGGGCTGGAGGCGGCGGTCGCGGACGGCAAGCGGCTGCGGGCGGCGTTCTGTTACTGGGGATGGCGTGCGGTGGGGCAGCCGGACAGCGACGCGCTGGTGCGGGCGGCGGCCTCGATGGAACTGGTGCATGCCGCCGCGATCGTGCACGACGACCTCATCGACGACAGTCCGCTGCGGCACGGGCGGCCCACCACCCATGTCGCCCTTCTCGGGGCGGTAGGGGCTCGTCCGGACGCCGATTCCGCCGCGCGGTCGTTGGCGATGCTGGTGGGGGACCTGCTGATGGCGCTGGCCGGGCAGTTGTTCGCCACCAGCGGTCTGCCCGCCGCGTATCTCGTGCGGGCCCGCCCGTTGTGGGCGGTGATGGCCCGTGAGCTGATCGCGGGCGAGTGTCTGGAGATCCTGCGGACCGGAGCCGGCCCGGACACCGAGGCGTCACTGAAGGTGATCCGGTACAAGACCGCCAAGTACACCGTCGAACACCCCCTGTTGATCGGCGGTGCGCTGGCCGGAGCGGGCGCGCGGCTGCGCGAGGGCTACTCCGCGTACGGACTGCCGCTGGGCGAGGCGTTCCAGCTCCGGGACGATCTGCTCGGGCTGTTCGGAGACCCCGAGCACACCGGCAAGGCCAACGGCGACGATGTGCGCGGCCGACGGCCCACGGCACTGCTGGCAGAGACCTGGCGCCTCGCCGACGACGCGGAGCGCGAACTGCTGAACTCCCTGCTGGGCAGAGGCGACCTGGACGGGGAGGGACTGGACGCGGTGCGCGAGGTGATGCGCCGGCTGAGGGCGCCCGACCGCATCGAGGACATGATCGGGGCACGGGTCGAGGAGGCTCTCGGCGCCCTCCACGAGCTGGATCTACCGGCGCAGGCCGCCACCGGACTGACCGCGCTGGCGCATTCCGCGGCGGTACGCCTGTCCTGACCTCGCATCGCGGTGGCGCGAGCCCGTGCCGTCCCGGGCAGCCGGCCTCCCGCCTGTCGTGGACACCCCCGAGGAAGATGAGGAACCCTGCCATGACCTACACCAACGCATCGATGGACGACCTGCGGAAGTCCGGCGACGAACTCGCCGACGCCACCGTCGCCGCGCTCTTCGAACGCGGAGAGGTAGGCAAGTTCAACACCCTGATGCGCTACGTCTCCACCGCGAGCGCTCCCCTGCCCGACGGACTGCCCGACGTCGCACGCGAGTACCTGGAGGCCACCAGCACCCCTCCCGCCTGGGTGGACTGGGCGGAGATGGAGAAGGCCCGGCTGTTCTTCATCGACAACAACGTGCACATCTCCACCGCGCTGTCCTTCGCCTCCATGCCCGCCTGCTACGTCGTCCCGCACGTGGCGAAGCTGCTGTCGGCCAGCCACGGTCTGAAGTACCCGTCCAAACGGATGGCGGAGACCGGCCAGTTCACCGTCCATCTGATGCAGCCCGACGCCTTCGAAGCCGGCAGCCGATTCATCCCCGCCGCCCAGAAAGTCCGACTCCTGCACGCCTCCATCCGCCACCACCTCACCCGCGAGAACCACTGGGACACCGAGACCCTGGGCACGCCGATCTGCCAGGAGGACATGATCGGCGGGCAGATGTTCTTCTCCCTGCTCGTCCTGGACAGCCTGCACCGCCTCGGCATCCACATGTCGACCGAGGGCGCGGAGGCCTACTACTACGCGTGGCGCGTCGTCGGCGCCATGCTCGGCGTCGACCAGAACGCCGTCCCCCAAAGTCTCGACGAGGCCCGCCAGTTCCTCGACCTGTACATGGTCCGGCACATGGGGCCCTCCGAGGAGGGCACGCAGCTGACCCGGCAGCTGATCGACCTCTACGAGGAAGTCGTGCCCGGCACCTTCTTCGACCCGATCGTCTCCGCCCTCATCCGCCACCTCATCGGCGACACCTGCGCCGACTGGCTCCACGTACCGCGCACTTCGTGGGACACCGTCGTCAAGGCCGTGCCCCATCTGCTCGGCGTCCTGGAGACCATCGAGGACCGCTCCCCCCTCGGCGCCTGGGCCCTGGACCGCCTCGGCCACCTCACCACGGTCCTCGAACTGTCTTCCCTCACCCGTGGACGCGTCATGCACTACGCGATCCCGGAAACCCTCAAGAAGGACTTCGGCCTCTCCAGCGCGGTACCCCGCACCCACCGGTGGATCCCACCGGCCGCCACCGCCTGACGACCCGCTCACTCAGAGACAACGCCCCTTGAGATGCGGCGCAAAACCGCAGCTCAAACGCCCAGGGCAAGCAGTCGGCTTACTCGGCCTGATGGCTGAGCGGAATCAGATCGAACCGCACAGCCAGCGACGAACCCACGGGTCATGCACCCTTCCCAGCAGGCTCCAGAATCGCCACGCACTCCACATGATGCGTCATCGGAAAGATGTCGGCCTGAGCGGGTCTCGGAAAAGACCAGGTCAGGACCTGTTTCTCGGCTCACGGCCCTGTGTGAAGGCGCCCAGAGCGTCAAACGAGCGTCATGACCGACGAGTCCTCCCTCCTGCTCCGGGCAGAACACGCTGCCGTAACCAGCTCACCCCGCACGGGTCCGCGCCGCTCACTCCGGACGCCAGCTCGCGCATCATGACCCGCACAACTTCGCCGGCCGCCATAATGACGACATGTCCTCCAGCTCACAGCACCCCGCACCCGCGCCGAGGAATCTCTCGGGCGCGGAAGCCGAGGATCTCGCGCTGTACCGGGAGAAGTTCCGGCGGCGTCTGCCGGAGTCGCTCGACGAGTTGCACGGCCCGACCCATGGGGTCGTGGAGCTTCCCCTGCACGTGGCCTGGTCCGGGATGACCTCGTACGACATGGGCAATCCTCGCCAGCGCATGGGCCTGTACCGCACTGTCCTGCACGAGGGCCTGCACGACGACCTGCCCAGCTTCCTCAACCAGGACCTGCTGCTCCAGATGTGGCCGGTGCTGCGGACCCTTGTCGGTCGCACCGTGCGCACCGTATGGGAAGACGCCTTCCCCCAGCTCGCCTCCCGCACCCGGGCAGCCGCGTGACGGACATGCCGGAGCTGCACGCACGGCTCCTGGCGGATGTGATCGCCATCGGCTCCCCATATCCACTGGTCCTCACCGGCGGATATGCCGTGCGGGCACACCGCCTCGTGAACCGCCCCAGCCAGGACCTCGACGTCGCCACCGAGAACCCGGCACCGATGGCCGACATCGCGGCAGCGCTCCGTAGCGGCCTGGAAGCACGGGGCTGGCAGGTGCAGGCGCTGGAGACCGCCCCGCTGTCCGCCCGCTTCACCGTGTCCGACCCTGCCACCGGGCAAGACTGCGAAGTGGACATCCTCAAGGAGATCTTCTGGCGGCCGGTCGCCCAGAGCCCGTATGGGCCCGTCCTCGCGGAGGAGGACGTGATCGGAACCAAGGTCCGCGCCCTCGCCGACCGCGGAGCGCCCCGCGATCTGATCGACGTGTTCGCAGCGTCCCGCCGCTGGAGCACGGCCGACCTCGAAGAATTTGGCCGCAGGCACGCACGCGGCCGATTCGAGCGCGAAGACCTACAGGCAAATCTCGCAGGAGCCGAGTGGACTGACGACGAAGCCTTCGCCGCCTACGGTCTTGACGACACTATGATCACCGCTCTCCGAGCGTGGGCTCTTGAGTGGGCCGACGATCTCGCCGCCCGTCTTCTCGAAGAGTCCGACGATCCGGACATCGACTGATCGCGTCTGGATGAGGTCGCATCTGCAAGCCGCCGACGAAGCTGCCCAGAGCACTGGTCAGGAAACCCCGCAGACAGGAAAGCGGCCGGTCGCGCGCTCCTACCACGTCGAGTACGCCAACTCTCGCTCACACGGCTCCAGGGCACCCAGACAGGCTACGAAACCCGGCAGCACTCACCTTTCGCGACTTATCATGATGAAACGCCCTGCCGCGAGCGGAGCCTTGAGCCGTGAAGTATGCGTTGACGGAGAAGCAGACCGCCGTGCTGCGAGAGATCGCGGCTGCTTCCGACGCTCTGATTCTCCCGCCAAGAGCCATCCACACGGCTTCGGCGCTTGAGAAGCGCGGACTGATCAAGAGGGCCTGGCGCGGCAGCCGACGCGTCTCGGTCGTCACTACGGAGGGCCGCTACTACCTCAAACACGGCAAGCACCCTCGGGAGGTGCAGGCGGAGAAGGACCGGCTGGAGAAAGACGCCGATCAAGCTGCGCGTGCCCCTGCCGACGGAACCGATCTGGTCTCCCGGCTGCGATCCGCCTCGGGGAGGATCACCGTCCCTGATCCCGCCCCTCGGACACGGGGGCGGTGGCGGGCCGCGTACTACGACGCGCTGCACCACGGTCACGTGCCGGAGGGGCACAAGCTGCGTTGGGCCGGTCGGCAGCGAGGCGACTGCGTCTTCACGCTGGTCGAGGAGGAGGCCGAGACGGCGGCCCAGCCTCCCACACTGCCGGTCGTCGACGTACCCGAGAGCGTGGGCCGCCCTCACCCTGTGGTCCGCACGACACGCGAGTCCCTCGGCAGGTCCCAGAGCGTGGTCGACACCCGGGGCAAGCCCGAGGTCATCCCCCTGTATTTGTCACGTCCGCTTGTCGACCGAGCTCTGCGGATCATGAACGCGCTCCTGACCGAAGCCGAGAACCGCGGCTATGACGTGGAGACCCAGACTGATCTCGACCGCAGTGAAGCCGTGCACACGCTGGCCATCGTCATCCGCGGCCGCGCCTTCCCGCTCACCCTCACGGAGCGGACGACCAAGGTCCCGCACGAAAAGACTCCCCAGGAAATCCGGCAAGCGCAGCACATTCTCTGGCCTCGTCTGCCCAAGTACGACGAGGAGTTCGACGGGCGCCTCGCAATCGGCGCACCGGCCGGAAACCAGTACCAGCATGCGTACTCGTACAGCGACAGCGCTCGATGGACCCTGGAGTCCCGTTTGGGGCACCTGCTGCAAAAGCTCGAGCACCTCGCGGCAGAAGCCGAACGCCAGCAGCGGGAGGAGGAACTCCGCAAGACCGAGCAGAGGCGCCGGTGGTACGCGGCCGTTGCTCAGGCCCGCGAGCACCAGGTCGAGCGCTATCGGGTGAAGGTCCTGACCGAGCAGGTAGGAGCGTGGCAGCAGGCCGTCCAGATCCGAGCCTTCTGCCATGCCGCTCTCGCCCGGTACGGCGAGGCATCGGCTCCGGCCAGCGAGCTGGATTGGCTGCAGTGGGCGGAAGCCTACGCGGCACGGATCGACCCGCTTGCCTCGCCGCTGCGCACACCACCGGATCCGCCGGCCAGTCGTGAGGCTCTGCGCGACCTGCTGAAGGGCGACCTGCACACACGCCCGTGGCCGTTCGACGCCCAGGGCCGCTGGACACTCGCCGAAGAGGACCCACCAGACCAGCCACTGTGACCCACAAAACGACTCCGCCCTGTCCATCGAGGACAGGGCGGAGAAACGTTTATGTGGCGATGGTCAACGGCGCGTCCAAGCGTTCCCAGGCACCAAGGACGGCCTTGTGCGCGTCCGGCTGCAGGTGGGCGTAGCGCTGGGTGGTCTGGAAGCTCTCGTGGCCGAGGAGGTGCTGGACCTCGTAGAGCGAGACTCCCTTCTGGACCAGCCACGAGGCGCAGGTGTGGCGCATGGAGTGAGGCGGGTAGCGCGGAACGAGCTGTTGCTCGCCGTCGGTGTCGAAGTAGCGGGCGGCTTCGACGGTTGGCCACCAGGTCTGCCGGCGCCAGTTGCCGTCGTCGAGGAGGCGTCCGGCCCGACCCTTCGTGAGGGTGGTGAAGACCACGGCGTCCCGGTCGAGCCGGTGGATGTGGCGTTCGACGACCTCAAGGACGTGGGGCGGGAGTGGGACTTCCCGGCGGCTCTTGGAGCTCTTGGGGTACTCCTTGATGCCGCTCTTGGTGTTGACCTCCACCACGAACAGGCGCGAGCGGCGCTGGTCGATGCGGTGGCGGTGCAGGCCGGAGAGTTCACCCCAGCGCAGTCCGGTGTAGAAGCCAAGCAGGCACATCGTCCGCCACGCGGCGGGGAGTTCGTCCAGGATGCTCTGTGCCTGGTCGAGGGTGAACCACTGCGGCGGCTTGACCGCGATCTGGGGCAGGTCGATGCTGCGGCAGGGGCTCACCGCGATCACGTCGTCGTCGACCGCCGCGCGCATGATGGAGGACGTCAGGTTGTAGGCCCGCTTGATCGCGGCGGCTCCCGCGCCCTTCTCGACCAGGGAGCGGATCCAGCTCTGGACGTCCATGCGGGTGATCGCCCGCATCTCCCAGTCGGCCCAGTGGGGCAGGACATGGTTCTTGATGCTGTAGGCGTCGCCGCGCAACGTGTGGGGCTCGACGATGCGAGCGTTCCACCACCGGTCATGCCAGTCGCGAAACGCCATTTCACCGACCCGCGGATCGCGCAGCCCCCCGCGGGCGAACTGGGTCTCCGTCTCGATTCCCCAGGCGCGCGCCTGGGCCTTGAGGGGAAACGACTCGCTGAACCGGTCTCCTGCCCGGTTGCGTACGGTCGCCTGCCACTTGCCGGACTTCAACTTGCGGATGTACGAGGCGCTACTCCTTGTTCAACGGTGACGAGGCCGGGATGGCCCGGGTCAGCGGCGGGCGGCCGGCGAGACGACGGCGCGGCGGCTGATGAACTCATCGAGGCCGTCCGCGGGGACCCGTACACGGGACCGGCCTGGTCCGGTACGGAGGTCGACGACAGGCAGGTCGCCGGCAGCGATGAAGCGGTAGACGGTGCGGCGGTCGACGTCCAAGGCGGCGGCGACGGCGGGAATGGACAGCAGGCGTGCAGGCATGGAGGAGAACCTCGAGGTGGGGATGGGCTGGGGCCGGGGAGTCAGCACCGGGGTATCGGCCGTTGCAAGGCGGTCAACCGGCCCTGTCAGGCAGTGGGATCACGTCACGGAGAATCTCCGCGCAAAGGAGCTGATCACGTGCGACTCCGTCAGGCGAGGCCCGCCAGCGCAGGAGAGAATGACCAGGTGGCGTCCGCGCTCTGGCTGTGCGCCAGAGCGCGGTGCAAGAATCACGACCTGGGCAAATCCGGAAGAGCCGTGGCTTCGGCCAGACGGTCCCAGTCGATTTTGACCTTCTCGGTGCGGAAGCAGTGCTGGTAGCGCAACCCCAGCCAGTTCGGGGTGACACCGGCCCACTCGGCAACTGCGAAGGACGAGATGCCCATCCTCAGCCACTTCACCAGGCAGGACTCACGGAGAATCGAGATCGGCTCCCCCAGACGCCACGAGTACAGCTCGTCCCGCGAAAGGACGGCCTGCTGGGCCTGCTCCCAGACCCGCTTGTAGACGGAAGGCGAGAGCGCCCCACCTCCCATACCGGGAAAGAGCAGGTCGTCCTCCTGTAGACCAGCGTCGCTGATCCACCCACGCAGGAACTCCACGGCCTGCGGCTGGAGCGGAATTTCCCTTGCCACACCTTTGTGACGGGCTGTCAACTTACCCAGGTCGCCCTCCGGGAGCACCACGTCGCTCACTCGCAGGGCGCGAGCCTCACCCGGTCGCAGAGCCTGCTCGGCCACGATGCGCATGAAGGGGTGCACCGAGCGATGGGCACCCGCATGCCCGCGCATCCACTCGAGCAGCGATCGAACCTGCTCCTCGGAATACAACCATTCCTCGTCCATGACCTCGACATACATAGCTCTGAACTCCTCGGGGAAACAACAGAATGCGTCACGCCGGGATCAGCGCGACAGGTTCAATGGTCTGCGGAATCGCCGGTTTGGCTAACCGGCGATCGTCGGCTATGTTTCGCCCGACACAGCGCTCACGGCATCCAGGCGCATGCGGAACAGCAGGGCGTAGCCGCGCTTCTCCGGACCGCTCTAGGTTTGCTTGCTTCGCCGCGTCATTCCAGTCCGTTGCACCCTCAATGTGTCTGCCGTCGGCGAATCAGAACGCCCCAGCATCACGCAGGAGCGCCGCTACCGGCGCGCTCGCCTGGCGGTCGACGCCAGAGAACAGAGCAGGCTTCTTCTAAGCGCCTGCCCTGTTGTCAGCGGTGGCAGCCAGCAATCACTGGTCTCGACGACGGCCGAACGCTCAGCCGACGCCGACAGGGACTCGAAGTTTCGTGCAAGAGAGCCGTCCAGCAGCCTCGTAGACACGCGGGAGGACCCCTACGAGGCAATGCCCAACTCTGGAAGATCCCGTCCGCCGAACAGGTCGTCGAAGCGGCGGGCTCCTTGCGTAGAAATCAGAAAGTACGGGGCCCCGGAGCCGACAACGCTGTGCGGCCCTTGCTGCCCCGCGATGAGGACATCATGTGGCGCCCACACGTCGAGCCCATCGAACACGTAGTAGACCGGGAGACTGGTCCAGGCAATGAGCTGCAAGTGCGCCAGAACTGCTGAGCGTTCAACGGCATGACGCCCTGTTCGCTGGCTGGTCATCCCACCCTTACAGTCGATCAGCACCAGGTCCCGTGCCTTCGCCGCAATGAGATCCGGAAACCAGCGAATGGAGCTGTCCGTTCTCCGGAGCGCGCATTGGAGCGCCCGGCTCAGTAGACCCTGCCCCCAGAAATCCACTTCCCATCCTCGCCCGATGAGTTGCTCGGCGACGTGCCGCTCGTGCGCATCGCCTATCGCTTTCCGCTGCTGGAAGCTCGCCATGAATGCAGTGTGACCCGCCGAGCGAAGTAGGTAACTCTCCGTGGATCAAACCAGGCCAGTCCCACTCTGTCTCAGTAGTTCTCACTGTGTTCGCGCCAGTCCGTGGACGTCCGGCAACGTCCGCAGACGCTCTCCTCAACTTGGCCGAAATGCAACGGAAAAGGCCGCCTATCGACCGCTCCCGATGCAAGAGGAAGCCGTCGCTCTGCGCCCGTGGCACTTCCGTACGCCCCCAGAGCGTTCGAAACTGCGACAACGGCCGATCCTCACACACACAGCCGCGACTACATGTGGACGGTGGGGTCTCAACTCGCCGGAGCGGAGCCAACACTGTAGTTGCTTCGCGATCTGGTGCATTGCCAGTGCCCACTCACTCCGCAACGACGGCATCCGGCTCAGAAATCACCCACTACGGAAGCTGGACGGCGTGCCTGGCCGTTCGCCCTCCCTGACACCTTGACGACGCCTTCATAAAGAGAGCTGGACGTGCACACCCAGCCAGCCAACCGCCTTCAAGTCACGGACGAGCCACTCATAGGCAAGCTCAGTCGCCGGGCGGGATGAGCCAGTGGACAGTTCGCGATCTACGTAGTAGGGCCGATGGAAGTTCGTCTTGGAACCGACCGGCCCACCGGGGAACGGCGAGGTAGGGCCGAACCCCGGCTCGGTCCACAGGTCCAGGTCCACCTCAGGTGGGTCATTGCGGCGCCCTGCGGCCTTGGGACGGAGGGTATGGATCAAGCCGCTGTGCGACCCGTCCGTGTCGTCCTCCGGCATGACCACCATGCCTTCGGCGCTCACGGGCAGGGCGCTGTACAGGCCCAGCGCAGGGGCGAGGGACGGGAAGTTCAGTTCGACCAGCTGTCGGTAGCCGATGAGGGCGTCTCGCAGAATCTGTCTGGTGATCCTCAGCGTCAGCAACGGGGAGTACCCCTGCCACATCCGTCCACGCCGCGGGATTTCCTGATCCGGTTCGCCGTACGGTCTGCGCAGCACCTCGTCGGTAACACCGGCCAGCTGGGAGTGCATCCACCGGATGTCCGCCGAGTCGTAGGTGTAGCCAGCAACTTGATGGGTGTACCGCACGGATGTCCGCACGTGCTCCATCATCGCCTCGACTCGCCGGCGCACTTCAGGCACAGAGACGCCATCGCGGGGCACGTTTCCCTGGCGGAGTCGCTGCGCAAGGTGCCACAGCCGCTCATGGGCCAACGGAGAATCCGGCGGCACCAGAAGAGCACCACGTCGGACTACACGCTCAAGGGGCTCGCGGATCCGACCGCGGGCCCACTCCCACCTGCCCAGCGGATCTCCGGGAAAGAGGTGCTGACTCCACCATCGCCATTCGGGGTCTTCACGGTTCGACGGGTGTGAGGCCAGTGGAGTCACCGCGGGCGGCTCGGAGGAGTATCTCGACGGAGAGATGGCCAGCCAGCCCTCCTTCGCCCACACTCCCCACCGAGGCAGCCGTCCATCCCGCATATCAACAAGCGAGCCGCTCAGCGGACCGAAACCCTCAACAAGGGCCTCGAGCGCCTCCCGCAGCCAAGTGCCTGCGATTTCAGCGGTTCGGAGTTCGTCGTCCGCCCGGCCCAGTCGGGCGATGGCGGTCCTGGCCCTGTCTTCAGCCTCGCGCATGCCATGGTGTTGCTTCTTGCCCCGGGCGATCTCGTCGAACGTCCAGGAAGCGGCCGCAGGGTTGGCCCGAGCAAGGCGGAGCATAAGGTTCTCCGCTTCGTCCGGGGCACTCGCGCTCACGGCGAACGCGATCGCGTAGCGCCACCGGGGGAAAGCGTCGGCAGTGACGATCTCCTCCGGCAGTACGGAGCCCTTGCGCAGGGCCTGGGCGCCGAAGTGCTGCTCGAAGACAGGCAGGGCGAAGCGGAGGCCCGCAGCTTCCTGGACGACCAGACCGGTGTCGGTCAGCTCCCACACCTCGGCTTCATGCCCGAAGTGCTGAGCGGGGACTGAACCGCCGGCATTCAGGACGTGTACGGCGAGACGAGCAAGGCGGTCCCAGGTCTGTGAGGTTGGGGAACCCTTGCGCCGTCCTTTGATGACGGACGCGGCCAGACCGGACAGCAGCTCCAGGCTGGACACCCGTGCGTCTTCACCGGCCAGGAGGCGGGAGGCGACGGACAGGGCTTGAAGGGGGCTGGTCAGCAGGTCCTGTACTTCTCGCTCTTCGAAAAGCATGCGCGCGTCGTCGCCGATCACAAGGTCCAGAAGTTCCGCGCCTCTCCGCACTGACCACGGGGCGACCTCGTGCACCACAGCCCTGCCCAGCTCGATTCCAGGTCTGCACGTGGCGAGAATCCGGGCGGTCGGGTGGGCGGCCAGCAAGAGCCTGGCCTCGTACAGGAGCTGTGCAACCTGCTCGGGTGAGATCCGATCGAGATCGTCGATCACGATACGTCCGAGTCCACTCGCCGGCTCGCCGCCCGCGCGTGTGATGGCATCCAGCAGATCTGGAACGGCCTTGCCCGCATCCACCCATACAGGGATCACGACATCGGGGTCACCCGCTGCCTCGCGGAGCCCTTCCCGCAACCAACTCTCGGCTTCCTCACTCTTGCCGGCTCCCATGGGCGCGACCAGAACCGCCAGAGTGCCGACGGGGACAGTCACCACCGGCAGTGAGGACTTGTCAGCCCAGTCCAGAACGGCATCGGCACGCTCCTCGGGCACAAGGCTCAGTCGTGCCTCACGGCGGTGCTGCGAGGCACGGGCTGCATCAGTGAGGGCATCTGACCTGGGCTTGTGTCCGGCGGACACGGCGTCGAGCAAATGTGCGAGGACGTCACCGGAGGTGACGGCACCGGCGTAGGTACGGCGGATGGAGTCGTACCGATCCAGGTAGCGGCACAGCTGGTCGTGGTGCCACACCGCCCAGCCCTTGAGCCCAAGGCGTGCCGCATACGTGGACACGAATTGCTCAATCCGAGCAATGCCTCCGCTGCCCGGCACGGGAGTCAGGATCACATTGGTGGTGAAGATCAGATACTCGGGCAGCCGCTCCCGCTTCGAAGTCGGGCTCAGCCACGCTTCGAATTCCTCTTTGACCTGCCCCTTCAGCCACGAGACAGCATCCTGGGGCTGTTGATCCGTGCGCTGCCGGAACTTGGCCTGCACGACCCCGTAGCCGTCCCATGCCTCAAGCTCGCTCGGATAGGGCACCCGCCCCTCGAACGTTGCCTCACGCCCGCCGTCCTTGCCGTCCCCGAAGGCGGAGACGCCCGGCCCGAGGATCTCCTGGGCCAGGGCCTGCGACACGTGCTCGAACTCCCGGGTGCTCAGCCCGCTGAGGTTGTAATCCACCCCGCCATGATGCCGCTGCGGCTATCTCCCGACCGCCCAACGGAACTTTTTCCCCGGCCGGGCCTCTGCGACCACGCCGATTCACGTGGCTTGACCAGCCCAGCAACACGCCTGACAGTCCATCAGAACGAGCGTCAAATGAGCGTCACGAGCGTCACTTCAGCGTCAAGATATCGCCCGTAACGCCCACACCGCACATAATGCGCACGCACAAAACCCCAGGTCAGGAGCCCTTTGCCACCGGCTCAAGGATGGCAACGCACTCCACATGGTGCGTCATCGGAAACAGATCGAACGCCCGCAGCGTCCGCACCCGATATCCACCCTCCTTGAAGTACCCCAGATCCCGCGCCAGCGCGGCCGGGTCGCAGGCCACGTACGCGATCCGGCGCGCCCCCAGCGACGACATGTGCTGGACGGTCTTCTTGCCCGCCCCGGCCCGCGGCGGATCCAGGACGATCAGGTCGACCTCGGAAATACCTGTCTTCGGCAGCACCGCCTCGACCTTGCCCTGTTCGATCCGGACCCGGTCGAAGGCGGCGAGGTTGTGCCGGGCGTCCTCGACGGCACGCTTGCCGGACTCGATGCCGAGGACTGCACCCTTGTCGCCGACGCGGTCGGCGAGGGCGCCCGCGAACAGGCCGACGCCGCAGTAGAGGTCGAGGGCCATGTCACCCTTGCGCGGGAGCAGGCCCTGCATGACCGCCTTCATCAGCGTTTCCGCCGCCATCGGGTGGACCTGCCAGAAGCCGCCGCTGCCGACCCGGTACGTACGGCCGTCGGCGCGCTCGCGGACGAACGCGCGGCCGTGGACGCGGTGGATGCCACCGTCGTGCTCCTCGACGCGCATGACGGAGACAGGCTTGTCGAGCTCGACCAGGGGCAGACGGGCGCCCGGCTTCGGCTCCAGGATGACCATGCGGTCCTGGGATCCGGTCGCGGCGATCGCGTCGACGGACTCCATCCCGGCCCAGTCGCGCTGTTCGATGCCCAGCTCGCTGATGCCGGCCGCCGCGATCATGCAGTGCTCGATCGGCTCGACCTCGTGCGAACGGTGGCGCCGCAGCCCGGCGTTGCCGTCCGCGTCCACCGCGTACTGCACCCTCGTACGCCACTGAGGCACCTCGCCCGGCGGCAGCTTGTCGCCCTCGGCCGGCATCACCGTGCCGTCCCAGCCGGCCTCCTCCGGGGTCAGGCCGGCAAGCCGCTTCAGCTGTTCGGCGACGACCTCGCCCTTGAGGCGGCGCTGTGCGCCCGGCTTGGCGTGCTGCCAGTCGCAGCCGCCGCAGCGGCCGGGGCCGGCGTAGGGGCAGGGGGCCTCGACGCGGTCCTTGGAGGCCGACAGGACCGAGACGGCGTCCGCCCGCAGGAAGCGCGCGCCCTCCTCACCGTCGGTCACACGGGCCACGACCCGCTCGCCGGGCAGCGCGTGCCGGACGAAGAGGACCTGGCCCTCGGACGTACGCGCGACGCAGTGGCCGCCGTGGGCGACGGGGCCGACCTCGACCTCGTACTCCTCTCCCACCAGCGATGTCTTGGGTTCTTCCTGCATGGTGGGGTGACTCCAGAAGAGAGAAAAGCGGAACGGCCGGACAACAGCCCACCAGTCTACGTGGGTGCCGTCCGACCGTTGACCACGAGCGGCGACCCGCGCCTGCCCGCGCTCGGCCCAGGGGGCCCGAACCTCAGCCCTTGCTGCCCGAGGACTCCTTCGACGACTCCGAGGACGTCTTGGACGACTCCTTCGGCCGCTCTTGCGCCGGTCCACGCCGAACCGATCCCGGCGCGCTCCACTCCTGCCGCTTGCGCGCCCGTCGCTTGGCGACCTCGGAGGACTCCAGCTGGTAGGGCACGGAGGTCACCATGACACCCGGCGTGAAGAGCAGCCGCCCCTTGAGCCGGAGTGCGCTCTGGTTGTGCAGCAACTGCTCGTACCAGTGGCCGACCACGTACTCGGGGATGATCACCGACACCGCGTCGCGCGGGGACTCCTTGCGCAGCCCCTTGACGTACTCGATGACCGGCCGGGTGACCTCGCGGTACGGCGAGTCGAGGACCTTCAGCGGTACGTCGATGCCGCGCCGGGTCCATTCCTCCTGGAGCGCCTTGGTCTCGGCCGGGTCGACGTTGACGCTGAGCGCCTCCAGGGTGTGGGAGCGCATCAGCTTGGCGTAGGCGAGGGCGCGCAGGGTGGGGCGGTGGATCCTGGAGATCAGCACCACAGAGTGGACCCTCGACGGCCGGACGACGTCGTCGCTCGGGCCGTCCGGCGCGGCAATCTCCGCGGCGACCCGGTCGTAGTGCTTACGGATGGCCGTCATCGTCGCGTAGAAGATCACCATGCCGAGCAGCGCGACCCAGGCGCCGTGCGTGAACTTGGTGCCCAGGACGACGATCAGGACCAGCCCGGTGAAGAAGGCACCGAAGGTGTTGATCGCGCGGGAGCGGATCATGCGGCGGCGCTTGGCCGGGTTCTTCTCGGTGCGCAGATGGCGGTTCCAGTGCCGGACCATGCCCGTCTGGCTGAGTGTGAAGGAGACGAACACCCCGACGATGTACAGCTGGATCAGGCGCGTGGAGTCGGCGCCGTAGATCCACACCAGGAGCACGGCGGCGCCCGCGAGGAGCACGATGCCGTTGGAGAAGGCGAGCCGGTCGCCGCGGGTGTGCAGCTGGCGCGGGAGGTAGCGGTCCTGCGCGAGGATCGAACCGAGCAGCGGGAAGCCGTTGTACGCGGTGTTCGCGGCCAGGAAGAGGACCAGCGCGGTCGCGGCGGCCAGCACGACGAAGAAGAACGTGCCGTCACCGAAGACGGCGGCGGCGACCTGGGAGATCACCGGGTTCTGGACGTAGGAGTCACCGACCGGGGAGCCGTCGCGCAGCAGGTCGACGGCCGGGTTCTCGGCCATCCGCACCTTGGTGGCCATGGCGAGGACGATGATGCCGCAGAACATGGTGACCGCGAGCAGGCCCATCGCGGCGAGCGTGGTCGCCGCGTTCTTCGACTTGGGCTTGCGGAAGGCGGGGACGCCGTTGGAGATGGCCTCGACGCCGGTGAGCGCGGCACAGCCGGAGGAGAAGGCGCGCAACAGCAGGAAGACCAGGGCGAAGCCGGCGAGACCCTGGTGCTCGGCCTTGATCTCCAGGCCCGCGGTGGGTGCCTTCATGGTCTCGTCGAGGATCAGGCCCCGGAACGCGCCCCAGGCGATCATCACGAAGACGCCGACGACGAAGACGTACGTCGGGATCGCGAAGAGCTTCCCGGACTCCTTCACCCCGCGCAGGTTCATCAGCGTGAGCAGCACGATGATGCCGATCGCGCACAGCACCTTGTGCTCGACGACGAAGGGGACGGCCGAGCCGAGGTTCTCCACACCGGAGGAGATCGACACGGCGACGGTGAGGACGTAGTCGACGAGGAGCGCGCTGGCGACGGTGAGGCCGGCCTTGGGGCCGAGGTTGGTGTTCGCCACCTCGTAGTCGCCGCCGCCGCTCGGATACGCGTGCACGTTCTGCCGGTAGGACGCCACGACGGTGAACATCAGCACGACGACCGCGACGGCGATCCAGGGGCTGAAGTGGTAGGCCGACACGCCCGCGATGGAGAGGACCAGCAGCACCTCTCCGGGTGCGTACGCCACGGACGAGAGCGGGTCGGAGGCGAAGACGGGGAGTGCGATGCGCTTCGGCAGGAGCGTTTCGCCCAGCCGGTCGCTGCGCAGGGCGCGCCCGATCAGGATCCGTTTGGGCACGTCGGTCAGTTTGGACACGCTGAGGATCGTAAGCGCCCCGACTGGTTCTGGGCACATCCGGGTGAAATCCCGGCGGGCCCCGGGGTGAAATCCGTCCGACGTCGACTGCGAAGTGCGTCACGTCACGCATCCTCCGGTCTGATGGGCGGCGTCCTCACGTCTATATGACGAATCTCGTATATGACGAATCCCGTGACGTTCTCGTCGACTCCCGTGACGTTCTCGTCGACTTTCGTATCGTTCTCGTCCACCTCACCCTCTGGAGACCCCATGCAGGCCGCGACCGCGGAGCTGATCGGCGCTCTCGTCTCCCTCGTCGGACTCGGCGTCCTGACGGGGATCAGCGTCCGCCGGATCAGCCGACGTCGTCCCACAATGTGACCCGCGACTGCACGGGGGTGCCCCCGGTGGACCGCACGTGTGTAGCTTGGGCGACGGTCTGAGACCCTGTTTTCGACGTTTCGGCTGAACAGTAGCTATTGACACCGGAAGGACGGTCGTGCACATCGTCATCATGGGCTGCGGGCGAGTGGGTTCCACCCTCGCCCAGACCCTGGAGCAACAGGGGCACACGGTCGCCGTGATCGACCTGGACCCCACGGCCTTCCGTCGTCTGGGCTCGGGGTTCGGCGGCCGACGCGTCACCGGGGTCGGCTTCGACCGCGACACCCTGCGTGAGGCGGGCATCGAGGAGGCTGGCGCGTTCGCCGCCGTCTCCAGCGGTGACAACTCGAACATCATCGCCGCCAGGGTCGCCCGCGAGATGTTCGGCATCGAGAACGTGGCGGCGCGGATCTACGACCCCCGCCGCGCCGAGGTCTACCAGCGCCTGGGCATCCCGACGGTCGCCACGGTCCGCTGGACCGCCGACCAGATGCTCCGTCGGCTGCTGCCCTCCGGGGCGGAACCGCTGTGGCGCGACCCCACCGGCGGTGTCCAGCTCGCCGAGGTGCACGCCTCGTCGGCCTGGGTGGGTCACAAGATCAGCAGGATGCAGGAGGAGACCGGCGTCCGCGTCGCCTTCCTCACCCGCCTGGGTGAGGCGGTTCTGCCGACCTCCCAGACGGTGCTGCAGGAGGGCGACCTCGTGCACGTGATGATGCGGACGGACGACGTGGAAAAGGTCGAGGCGTCCTTCGCCGAGGGCCCCGACGATGAGGGCGGTCACTGATGAGGGTCGCCATTGCCGGAGCCGGCGCGGTCGGTCGCTCGATCGCGGGCGAACTGCTGGAGAACGGTCACGAGATCCTGCTCATCGACAAGGCGCCGACCGCCATCTCGGTCGAGCGCGTCCCCCAGGCGGAGTGGCTGCTGGCCGACGCCTGCGAGATCACGTCCCTGGACGAGGCGGCGCTCCAGCGCTGCAACGTCGTCATCGCCGCGACCGGCGACGACAAGGTCAACCTGGTCGTCTCCCTGCTGGCGAAGACGGAGTACGGCGTTCCGCGCGTCGTCGCCCGTGTCAACAACCCCAAGAACGAGTGGCTTTTCAACGAGTCCTGGGGTGTGGACGTGGCCGTGTCGACCCCCCGGCTGATGTCGGCCCTGGTCGAGGAGGCCGTCAGCGTCGGTGACCTGGTCCGGCTCCTGCGTTTCAGCCACGGCGACGCGAACCTGGTCGAGCTGACCCTGCCGCCCGAGTCGGCCCTGGCCGGCACGCAGGTGGGCGAGGTCGAGTGGCCGGAGGACACCTCCCTGGTCACGATCATCCGCGGTACCCGGGTTCTCACCCCCACGGCGGAGGACTCCCTGGAGGCGGGCGACGAGCTGCTCTTCGTGGCCGCCCAGGCCCGCGAGGAACAGCTGGAGGATCTCCTGTCGGTCCGCCGCGAGGACGCGACGAGCTGACGCGCGGGTTACGACGACGAAAGGGCGCCCCGAGAACTCGGGGCGCCCTTTCCGTACCTGGCCCGTCTCCGTACCCGGCCCGTCCGGCGATCGAGGACGAGGCCGTCCCAACCGAAAGCGGGGGCCTGGGGCGCAGCCTCCAAGGAGGCCCGCGCCCACACCGGGTGCTAGTCGGCCGCCCGCGCGGCAGCCTTCCGCTCCTCCGCCGCGCGCTCTTCCGCCTCCATCTCGGCGAACACGTCGATCGGCGCCGGCGCCTTCGCCAGGAACACCCAGGTCAGCCAGACCGCGAGCAGGAACGGCGGGATCTTCAGAGCGATGAGCACCCAGCCCAGCTGGGTGGTGTCGGCCCACCAGTAGAGCGGGAAGAGGATCGCGCACTTGGCGAGCAGGATCGCACCCCAGGCGTAACTCGCCTTCGCGTACGCCTTCTTGCGGCCGGGGTTCCGCTTGCGCCAGGACAGGTTCTCCTTGAAGACCGGGCCGAGCATCAGGCCGATCAGCGGCACGCCTGCCAGCGTCGTGATGATGTACGCGAGCCCGAGGACCAGCGTGTACAGCATGCCCGGCAGGTAGAAGTCCTTGGCGTTGCCGGTCATCATCGCGAAGACCACGCCGAAGGCGACCCCGAAGACACCGCTGAAGGCGTGCTTGACGGTGTCCTTCATGACGAGCCGCACCACGACCAGCAGGACGGAGACACCGAGG
Organism: Streptomyces sp. NBC_01314; assembly: GCF_041435215.1. Classification (NCBI taxonomy): domain Bacteria; kingdom Bacillati; phylum Actinomycetota; class Actinomycetes; order Kitasatosporales; family Streptomycetaceae; genus Streptomyces; species Streptomyces sp. NBC_01314. Next base: position 3,178,418 of record NZ_CP108394.1, read on the forward strand.
GCCGCGAGGGCCGACGCGTGCAGGTCCTTGTTGATCGTGAAGATGGAGACGAAGAGCAGGCCCGGGAGCACGGTCTCGACCATGCCGCGCACGCCACCGAACGCCTCGAACAGCGCGGCCTCCGTCACCGCCTTGGAGTCCTGCGAGCCGTCCTGTCCGCCCTGTGCGTCCTGGACGCCGCGCTGGGCGTCTTCCGTCGGCTTGTCGAGCGACGTCACCGGCTACTCCCGTCCGAGGGGTCTGAGTTCGTACTTCGGATTGAACAGCACCCTACGGCCCCGGCTCATCGAGATCCGGCCGGATGCGATCAGCTTGCGCCCCGGCTCTATGCCGATGATGGAGTGCCTGCCCAGCCACACCACGTCCAGCGCGGCCGAACCGTCGAACAGCTCGGCCTCCAGGGCCGGGACACCGGCCCGGGGGCGCAGCGTGACCGTGCGCAAGGTACCAGTAACCGTCACTATCTGTCGGTCGTGGCAGTCACATATGCGCGTGCAGCCCGCGGTGTCCGCGTCCTCGCGCAGCTCCTCCGACTCCAGGTCCGTCTGGGACGAGGACAGCCGGTCGAGCATGCGCCGGAACCGGCCCGCCGGCTTCTCGGAACGAGGAACAGCACTCATGACAAAAGCGTACCGGGGCCCGCCGACAGCGCCGCACCCCGGCTACTTCTCGAAGCGGTACCCCATCCCCGCCTCGGTGATGAAGTGCCTCGGCCGCGAGGGGTCGCTCTCCAGCTTGCGCCGCAGCTGGGCCATGTAGACCCGGAGGTAGTTGGTCTCCGTCCCGTACGACGGCCCCCAGACCTCCTGGAGCAGTTGTCTCTGGCTGACCAGGCGGCCGGTGTTGCGGACCAGCACCTCCAGGAGGTGCCACTCGGTGGGGGTCAGCCGGACGTCCCTGCCGTCCCGGTTCACCTTCTTCGCGGCCAGGTCCACGGTGAAGTCGTCGGTCTCCACGATCACGTCGCCCTCCTCGCCCGCGACGGGCTCGGCACGGCGGACGGCGGCGCGCAGCCGGGCGAGCAGTTCGTCCATGCCGAAGGGCTTGGTGACGTAGTCGTCGGCGCCGGCGTCGAGGGCTTCGACCTTCTCGTCGGAGGAGTGGCGGGCCGACAGGACCAGGATCGGGACCCGGGTCCAGCCGCGCAGCCCCCTGATCACCTCGACGCCGTCCATGTCGGGCAGCCCCAGGTCGAGCACGACGACGTCGGGGTGGCGGGCGGCGGCGAGTTCCAGGGCGGTCGCGCCGTCGTGGGCCGCGTCGACCTCGTACTTGCGGGCCTTCAGGTTGATCACGAGCGCGCGGACGATCTGCGGCTCGTCGTCGACCACGAGCACCCGGGTCATGTGGTTCGCCTCTCTGCCGATGTGGCCGTGTCCACCGGGGCGCCCCTGCCTGTCGACCCGGTGACGTCCGCCGACGCGGCCGTGCCTGCCGACGGCCGGCCTGTGCCTGTCGCGGGGGCCGAGACCGCCGACGCGGCCGAAACCGGCGACGCGGCCGTACCTGCCGGAGAGGACGGCCCTGTCGACGGGGCCGTGTCCGCCGGGGGTGCCGCGCCCGGCGAGGGGCCCGTGGCGGTGCCTGAGCCGCTCTCCGCGGCCCGGACCGTGAGCACCATGGTGAGTCCTCCGCCCGGGGTGTCCTCGGCGTCGAGCGTGCCGCCCATGGCCTCGGCGAAGCCGCGGGCCACCGCGAGCCCCAGCCCCACGCCGGTCCCGCGCGGGGCGTCGCCGTGGCGCTGGAAGGGGGCGAAGATGCGGTCCTTGGCCTCGTCGGGGACGCCGGGGCCCCGGTCGGTGACGCGGACCTCGACACGGCCGCCGAGGGCGCTGGCGGAGACCTGGGCGGGTGTACCGGGCGGGCTGTACTTGACGGCGTTCTCGACGATGTTGGCGACCGCGCGCTCCAGCAGCCCGGGGTCGACGGCGACCATGGGCAGGCTCTCGGGGATCTCCAGTCCGACGCTGCCCTCGGGGACGCCGACCAGGGCCATCGGGACCACCTCGTCGAGGTCGATCTCGCGGATCAGTGTGGTGACCGTGCCGGTCTGCAGACGGGACATGTCGAGGAGGTTGCCCACGAGGTGGTCGAGCCGGTCGGCGCCCCCCTCGATCCCTTCGAGCAGTTCGGCCTCGTCCTCCCGCGACCAGGCCACGTCGTCGGAGCGCAGGGACGACACGGCGGCCTTGATGCCGGCCAGCGGGGTGCGCAGATCGTGGCTGACGGCGGCGAGTAGCGCGGTGCGGATGCGGTTGCCCTCGGCCAGCTCCTTGGCCTGGTCGGCCTCCTGCTGGAGGCGTCGGCGGTCCAGTACGACGGCGGCCTGGGCGGCGAACGCGGCGAGCACCCGGCGGTCCTCTGCGGGCAGGACGCGCCCGGAGAGGGCGAGCGCCATGTGGTCGCCGACCGGCATGTCCACGTCCGCGTCCTCCGGGCGGTCCACCTGGCGGGGTCCGACGCTGCCGGCGCAGGTCCACGGGTCCACCTCGCTCCCGCGCTCCAGCAGGGCCACCGACTCCATCCCGAAGGTCTCGCGGACCCGTTCGAGCAGCGCCTCCAGGCTGGTCTCCCCGCGCAGCACGCTGCCCGCGAGGAAGGACAGGATCTCCGACTCGGCGCGCAGCCTGGCCGCCTGGTGGGTGCGCCGGGCCGCGAGATCCACCACGGACGCCACGGACACCGCGACCCCTATGAAGACCACGATGGCGACGATGTTCGTCGGGTCGTCGACCGTCAGGGTGTGCACCGGCGGTGTGAAGAACCAGTTGAGCAGCAGCGAGCCCAGCACGGCGGCGGCCAGGGCGGGCAGCAGACCGCCCAGCAGGGCCGCGGCCACCGTCACCGACAGGAACAGCAGCATGTCGTTGGCGAGACCCAGGTCGGTCTCGAAGTTGGCCAGCAGCAGCGCGAGCAGCGGCGGTCCGGCCGTCCCGGCCAGCCAGCCCCAGATCATCCGGGCGCGGCCGAGCCGCGCGCCCCGGGCGACGGGCAGCCCGCGCCCCTTGCCCGCCTCGCCGTGGGTGATCAGGTGGACGTCGAGGTCGGGCCCGGAGTCCCGGGCGACGGTCGCGCCGACGCCCGGCCCGAACACGTACTGCCAGCTCTTGCGCCGCGAGACGCCGAGCACGATCTGGGTGGCGTTGACCCCGCGCGCGAAGGCCAGCAGCGCGGCCGGGATGTCGTCGCCGACCACGTGGTGGAAGGTACCGCCGAGGTCCTCCACCAGGGTGCGCTGAACGGCGAGTTCCTTGGGCGAGGCGGCGGTCAGCCCGTCGCTGCGGGCGATGTACACGGCCATGACCTCGCCGCCGGCGCCCTTCTCGGCGAGCCGGGCGGCCCGCCGGATCAGCGTCCGCCCCTCGGGGCCGCCGGTCAGCCCGACCACGATCCGCTCGCGCGAGCCCCAGATCCTCGACACCTGGTGCTCACTGCGGTACGCGTTCAGGTACTCGTCGACCCGGTCCGCCACCCACAGCAGTGCCAACTCCCGAAGCGCGGTCAGGTTCCCGGGCCGGAAGTAGTTCGACAGGGCGGCGTCGACCTTGTCGGGCTGGTAGACGTTGCCGTGCGCCATCCGCCGCCGCAGCGCCTGGGGCGACATGTCGACCAGCTCTATCTGGTCGGCCCGCCGGACCACCTCGTCGGGAACCGTCTCGCGCTGCCGTACACCCGTTATCGACTCGACGACATCACCGAGCGACTCAAGGTGCTGGATGTTGACCGTCGATATCACGTCGATACCGGCCGCGAGCAGTTCCTGGACGTCCTGCCAGCGCTTGTCGTTGCGGGAGCCGGGCACATTGGTGTGGGCCAGCTCGTCCACGAGGGCGACCCGGGGCCGCCTGGCGAGGACGGCGTCCACGTCCATCTCCGTGAAGACCGCGTCCCGGTACGCCAGCTCCCGACGTGGGATCCGGTCGAGACCGTGCAGCATCACCTCGGTGCGGGAGCGGCCGTGGTGCTCCACGAAGGCCACCACGCAGTCGGTGCCGCGTTCGATCCGGCGGTGCGCTTCGGACAGCATCGCGTACGTCTTGCCGACGCCCGGTGCCGCACCGAGATAGATCCGAAGCTTCCCGCGTCCCATGGCCCCATTGTCTTCCCGTGACCGCCGCCTACGCAGCGTCGACCCTACGGCCAATAATCACGGCAAACGGGACACTGGGCGGACCGGAGCCGCTCTTTGACACAACCCTGACGCGCCCCGGGCGAAGAGCCGACATGACAGCGAACATGACAAAGGGCCGCACCCCGCAGGGGTACGGCCCATGTACATGCGCCCGGTCAGGGGCGCGGGGAGCCGCGCGACCAGCTCCCGGAGCGTTCAGCGAACCTCGGTGATCTCCGGCCCACGCTGCAGCTGCCCCATGCCGCCGGAGAAGCGGGAACCGGCCTGCTCGTCCTGCTGGACACCCTCGGGCACCATCTGCGCGTCGTTCGGCAGCTTGAGGACGATCGGGTCGCGCGGAGCCATGGGACCCTCCCCGCGGACGACGACCGTGTCCCGGAAGATCTGCTCCAGCAGCCCGGCGGTCTGCGGCTCCACCGCGCCACGGCCGGAGATCACCCCGCGCAGGAACCAGCGGGGCCCGTCCACACCGACGAACCGGACCACCTGGAAGCCACCCGTGCCGTCCGGCAGCTGCACCGGTACCTGCGCGCGCAGCTCCCAGCCGAGGGGGCCCTCGACCTCGTCGATGACACCGCCCTGCTGGGTGATGCCGGAGGCGATCTCCTCGCGGACCTCGCCCCAGATGCCCTCGCGCTTGGGCGCCGCGAAGGCCTGCAGCTGTACCGCGCTGTCGCGGAGCACGACGGTCGCCGCGACGATCGCGTCGCCCGCGACCTCGACCCGCAGCTCCATGCCGTCGACTCCGGGCACGAAGACGCCGCCGAGGTCCACCCGGCCCTCGCCGGGCTCGCGCACCTCGGTGCTGTCCCACGGCCCGTCGGGCCGGGGCTCGGGCTCGAGCCGTACGCGCTCGCGCGCGACCTCGTCCGCCTCAGTGTCGGCGTCCCCAGCGACGCCGTCGACCTGCTCGGCCTCGCTCGCCGCGTCCGCCGCGTCCTCGGCGGAACCCTTCTTCTTGCGACGTCCGAACACGTCACTGTCCTTCCCGGTCGGATACGACCGATGCGTATCGATTCCCACCCGTTGCCACCCATGGTCCGCCCACGGCGGCATGACCGCCGGTGGACCCGAAGCCCCCCTCGGCCCGCGCCGAGTCGGGAAGCTCCGCCACCTCCTGGAAGCGCACCTTCTCGACCTGCTGGACGACCAGTTGGGCAATCCGGTCGAAGCGTTCGAACCGCACGGCTTCATGCGGGTCGAGATTCACCACGATCACCTTGATCTCCCCACGGTACCCGGCATCAACCGTCCCCGGGGCATTCACCAGGGCCACGCCGCAGCGGGCGGCGAGGCCGGACCGTGGGTGTACGAAGGCCGCGTACCCCTCCGGGAGCGCGATGGACACTCCCGTGGGAAGTACGGCCCGTTCACCGGGCTTCAACTCCCGGCTCTCCGTGGTCCGCAGATCGGCTCCCGCGTCACCGGGCCGCGCGTACTCCGGCAGCGGCACGTCGGGGTCGACGCGCCGGACCAGGACGTCGAGAGGGGTACGGTCGCCGCTCACGGGTTCACCTCGAAGGCGCGGGCCCGCCGGATCTGGTCCGGGTCCTTCATGGCCGCCTGGATCTCCTCGTCCCGGCCGTGGTCGATGAAGTGGTCGACCTTGACCTCGACGAAGAGGGCGTCGGCGCGAACGGCCAGCGGGCCGTCGGGGCCGCCGATGCGTCCCTCGGCGGTCGCGAAGATCTTCCTCCCGGCCACCGCCGTCGCCTCGGCCCGGAGATGCAGCACGGTGTCGACGGGGACGGGCCGCAGGAAATCGGTCTCCAGCCGCCCGGTCACGGCGATGGTGCGCAGCAGCCAGGTGAGGGAGCCGAGGGTCTCGTCGAGAGCGCTGGCCAGAACTCCGCCGTGCGCGAGGCCCGGGGCCCCCTGGTGCGCGGGCCGCACGGTGAATTCGGCGGTGAGCGTGACACCCTCGCCGGCCCTCGCCTCCAGATGCAGCCCGTGGGGCTGTTCACCACCGCAGCCGAAACACTGCCCGTAGTGCGCGCCGAGCAACTCACCGGGAGCGGGCGCCTCGGGATGCCGTACGGGCGCCGTGGCGTCCGCCGGGGGTCGCAGGGCCGCGGAAGTACCTCTCACAGGCGCAGACCTTACCCGTCCGTCAGCGTCCGGCCACCGCCCCTACGGGCAGGGTTTACCCTCGGACGCCCCTATTCCGGGGCCGGAGGGCCCCCGTGCCAAGCTTGACGCCATGCAGCTCTCCGCCCCGCCGTACGAAGAACGCCTCACCGCTCCCCGCACCTGGTGGCTCGTCTGCTTCCTGGTCGGCGTCTCGATGGCCCTCATCCTGCTGCCCTTCGGCACGCTCCCCCTGCTGGGCGGGCTCGTCGGCGGCACCGCGGTCGCGGCGGTCGTCGCCAGTTCCTACGGCTCGGTCCGGATCCGCGTCGTCGGCGACTCGCTGATCGCGGGCGAGGCGAAGATCCCGGTGAGCGCCCTGGGCGAGCCGGAGATCCTCGACCGCGAGGAGGCCCAGGCCTGGCGCACGTACAAGGCCAATCCCCACGCCTTCATGCTCCTGCGCGCCTACATCCCCACCGCGCTCCGCATCCCGATCACCGATCCGGCCGACCCGACCCCGTACGCGTACCTGTCGACGAGGGAACCGGAGCGTCTGGTGGCCGCCCTGGAGGCGGCGAGGACAGCGGCGTAGCCCGGTTCGCCACTCGGCTGCGGAACGGCTCGTCACTCCGCGTCGGCGCGGTTTTCTCGCCGAACTCTTACCGCCGAGAAACGCCTCGCCGCCGGGAAAGTTCCCGCCGCCGCAACGGCGATCAGTCACGACGGTGCATTCGGCTCGTTCTCGGCGGCGTCCGACTCGGGCGCGCCTGCTCGCGGAAACACTCCACGGATCAGGAGCGCGCCCGGCACCTCCCGCTCAGCCCCCGCCGAGTTCCTTGGGCAACTCCCCCACCGTCAGGGGATCGGCCGGCGTCTCCAGCGGCGGCAGTTCCGGCAACGCCTCCCACGGCACCTGCGTCCGCCGCAGGTCCTTACGGATCCGCTCCGCGAGGTGCTTGGTGTCCCGGCGGTTCATGACCGCCCCGACCGCGGCGCCGACCAGGAACGGCATCAGGTTCGGCAGGTTGCGCACCATCCGCTTCATGATCTGCTGCCGCAGCTGCCGCTTCAGCTGCCCGCCGAGCGCCGAGTTGATCGTCGACGGCCGGGTCACGTCGATGCCGCGCTCCCCGGACCAGGAGTCCAGATAGGCGCTACTGCGCTGCCGCAGGTTCCCCGGCGGCCGCGCCCCGTACACCTCGTGCAGCTCCGCGATGAGCTTCAGCTCGACCGCGGCGACCCCGGTGATCTCGGCGGCCAGTTCCGCGGGCATCGCGGGCGGGGCCGGCAGCATCGCGGCGGCCCCGACGCCCGCGCCCACCGTGGAGGACGCGTTGGCGGCCCCCGCGACGAGCTTGTCGGCGATCTGCTCGGGCCCCAGCCCCGGGAACTGGGCACGCAGAGCCGCGAGGTCGCGTACGGGAATCCGCGGGGCGATCTCGATGATCCGGTCGGTGATGTACGCGAGCCCCGCTCTGGCCCGGTCACCGCTCTTGCGGGCCCCGACCTTGAGGCCCTGTTTCAGTCCGTCGCGGACGGCGGCCGCGCGCCGTCCGGCGACCGGCGCCGGAGTGTCCACCGGTACGGGCAGAGATCCCTGCTCATCCGTGGCGCCCCCCGACGCCGTGACGGGCGCACGTTCGAGCGAGGCCGCTCCCTGGTCGGAGGAGCCCCGCTCGTCGTCACGCACGCCGTCAGGGCCGTCGTAGGGCCCCGGGTCCGCCCCCTTGCGGGAGCGGCGCTTCCAAGGAAAGGTCGAGCCAGTCACGGCCGACCCTGCCTCAGTCGCAGTCGCGGCAGATCGGCTGACCGTTCTTCTCGCGGGCCAGCTGGCTGCGGTGGTGCACCAGGAAGCAGCTCATGCAAGTGAACTCGTCCTGCTGCTTGGGCAGCACCCGGACGGCCAGCTCCTCGTTCGAGAGGTCGGCCCCGGGCAGTTCCAGGCCTTCGGCTGCCTCGAACTCATCTACATCCACGGCCGAAGTCGACTTGTCGTTCCGGCGAGCCTTCAGTTCTTCAAGGCTGTCCGAGTCGACGTCGTCGTCGGTCTTGCGTGGGGTGTCGTAATCCGTTGCCATGTCGCGCTCTCCCCCTCTGGGTGTCTGCGGTGTCTCCAGCGCACGTAACGCGTGAGAGGCCGGACTTGTGCCCGACCTGAGGCGGAGATTTTGCCTCACATCAAGGTCTGTTACTCAATCGACACCCAACCGGACTCCTCAAGAGTGATCGGCTTGGATGGCGAACGGGACCGTACACGGTCCTGAGGCTGCATATCAAAGGCGTCCCAGCATGTACTTCCCGTGATCTCAACCCCCGAAAACCCGGATCTTCCCGGCTTTACGACGGCCACATGATCACGCTCGGTAGATGGCTGGAAAATCGCCCATGTGATCGATCACACATCGGTCGTGCACGACCGTTTCGATCAGGTACCCCGGAAATTCCGCGCAAAGCGAACACATCCCGGAGCCGGGGGTCATGGTCTCAGACGGGCAGGGTCACGCGCATCACGAGTCCGCCTCCCTCACGTGGCCGGGCGGCGATGTGGCCGCCGTGCGCGCGGGCCACGGACCGGACGATCGACAGGCCGAGGCCCACGCCCTTGTCGCTGCCCGTGCGCTCCGTACGCAGCCGCCGGAACGGCTCGAAAAGATTGTCGATCTCGTACGCCGGGACCACGGGCCCGGTGTTCGTGACCACCAGGACCGCCTGCCCGTGCTGCAGCTCCGTCGTGACCTCCACCCAGCCTCCCGGCCCCGGCACGTTGTACCGGACGGCGTTCTGGACGAGGTTCAGGGCGATCCGCTCCAGCAGGACGCCGTTGCCCTGGACGACCGCGGGGGCCCACTCGCCGCGGATCTCCACCTTCTTGCTGTCCGCCTCGGAGCGCACCTGGTCGATGGCCTGGGAGGCGACCTCGGCGAGGTCAACGGGCTTGCGCTCGACGATCTGGTTGTCGCTGCGGGCGAGCAGCAGCAGCCCCTCGACGAGCTGCTCGCTGCGCTCGTTGGTGGCCAGCAGCGTCTTGCCCAGCTGCTGCAGCTCGGCCGGCGCGCCCGGATCGGAGAGATGCACCTCAAGGAGTGTGCGGTTGATCGCGAGCGGTGTTCGCAGCTCGTGCGAGGCGTTCCCGACGAACCGCTGCTGGGCCGTGAAGGCCCGCTGGAGCCGCTCCAGCATGTCGTCGAAGGTGTCCGCCAGCTCCTTCAGCTCGTCGTCCGGACCGTCCAGCTCGATGCGGCGGGACAGGTCCGAGCCGGCGACCGCGCGCGCGGTGCGGGTGATCCGGCCGAGCGGCGCGAGCACCCGGCCCGCCATCGCGTACCCGAAGGCGAACGCGATCACGGCGAGCCCGAGGAGGGCCAGCAGGGAGCGGCTGAGCAGAGTGTCCAGGGCGACCTGGCGCTCGTGGTCGATGCAGGCCGAGATCGCCGCGTTGAAGTCGTCGAGCCGAAGGTTGGTCGGGGCCGTGTCGGCGTCGACCGCGGGGCAGATGTTGCTGGACACGCTGATGTCCTTGCCGTCCTCGATCTTGAACACCGGTGTGTTGCCGGTGGTCACGGCCTGGGCGGCCAGCAGGTAGATGATCGACAGCAGCAGGATCCCGGCGATCAGGAACATGCCGCCGTACAGCAGCGTGAGCCGTATCCGGATGGTCGGGCGCAGCCACGGGAGCGGGTTCTGCGCCCGCCGGGGGTCCCAGGTGGGCTTCGGGGGTGCCTGGGGCGGCGCGGGGGTGGGGGCCACGGCGGATCAGATCCGGTAGCCGGAGCCGGGCACGGTGACGATGACCGGTGGCTCGCCGAGCTTGCGGCGCAGCGTCATGACCGTCACGCGCACGACGTTGGTGAACGGGTCGGTGTTCTCGTCCCAGGCCTTCTCCAGGAGCTGCTCCGCCGAGACGACGGCGCCCTCGCTGCGCATCAGCACCTCCAGGACCGCGAACTCCTTGGGTGCGAGTTGCACCTCCTTGCCGTCGCGGAAGACCTCGCGGCGGTTGGGGTCGAGCTTGATGCCCGCGCGCTCCAGGACCGGCGGCAGCGGCATGCTCGTACGCCGGCCGAGGGCCCGTACGCGTGCGATGAGCTCGCTGAAGGCGAACGGCTTGGGCAGGTAGTCGTCGGCGCCGATCTCCAGGCCCTCGACGCGGTCGCTGACGTCGCCGGACGCGGTGAGCATCAGCACGCGCGTGGGCAGGCCGAGCTCGACGATCCTGCGGCAGACGTCGTCGCCGTGGACGAGGGGGAGGTCGCGGTCGAGGACGACCACGTCGTAGTCGTTGACGCCGATGCGCTCCAGGGCCGCCGCACCGTCGTACACGACGTCGACGGCCATGGCCTCCCGGCGCAGTCCGGTGGCCACCGCATCGGCGAGCAGCTGCTCGTCCTCGACGACGAGTACGCGCACGTCGCTTGTCCTTCCTGTGTCCACCCGCGTAGCGCGCCACAGGCGCGGCACGGGCAGGGTGTTCGTGGGTGTGTGACCTCCATCCTGCCTTTTTCGGCCGTAAGTCGGCTGTAAGGCGACCCTCGGGGCAGGAAGGACGTAGGCCTGCGGCCGGGAATGCGGGACTTTTTCGTCCGGTTGAGGTTTCCGTTCGAGAGACCGGGGGGAGGACGGCTTTACACCCCGCGATCACACTCTGCTTGTGCCGCACCACCATGCGGTACGCGGCGATCCGCTTCTCCGCAGAGCGGGCGTGGGTGTCCGGCACCGTCGCCGCCCGGCCGGGCAGCGCTGGGCATCCACAGGAGACGTGATCGCCCCTTCCGAACGGCACACCCCCGTGCCACCGACCCACGACCCAGGACGAGGGGGCGCAGCATGGACGCATTCACCGCAGGACTTCTGCAGCGCATAAGGACGGCCGAGTCCGACCTGACCAGGGCTCGCAGCGAGGGCGACGACTTCCTCGCCGAAGTGGAGCAGGGCGAACTCGACGACCTGCGCCGCCTCGCGGCCGATCACGGCGTGGAGGTCGGCGCGTACAGCGTCTGATCGACTGCCCGACGCAAGACAGCGGGACCCTTGGCAGATCCAGGCCAGGGGTCCCGCTCTGTTCGTCAGCTCTGTTCGTCAGCTCTCTTCGTCACCGTCTGCGACGGGTTTGTCAGTCGTGCCAGGCGCCCAGGTCCTCCAGGTGGGTCTGGAGGACCTCGAAGAGGGCAGGTGGGGCCGCGATGGTCAGATCGGGTGAGAGGGGCTCTGAGGGGCGGCCACCGGTCAGGGCGCCCGCCTCCCGGGCGATGAGGTCGCCCGCCGCGTAGTCCCAGGCGTTGAGACCGCGTTCGTAGTACGCGTCCAGGCGGCCCACCGCCACGTCGCACAGGTCGATCGCGGCCGAGCCGCCGCGCCGGATGTCCCGCACATGGGGGATCAGCTCGCGCAGCACGTCGGCCTGCCTGGCCCGCCGCTCGGCGCGGTAACCGAAGCCGGTGCCGACGAGGGCCAGCCCCAGCTCGGGGGCGGGGCGCACGCGCGCGGGGCGGTCGTTGACGTACGCGCCCTCGCCGAGGACGGCCCGGTAGGTCTCACCGCGCTCCGGGGCGTCGACCACGCCCACGACCGTCTCACCGTCCACCCGGACCGCGATGGACACGGCCCAACTCGGCAGTCCGTACAGGTAGTTGACGGTGCCGTCGAGGGGATCGATCACCCACTGGACGCCGCTCGTGCCCTCGACGCTGGCGCCCTCCTCGCCGAGCACGCCGTCGTGCGGCCTGCGCTCGGCCAGCAGGCCGGTGATCAGCTTCTCGGAGGCGATGTCCATCTCGGTGACGACGTCGACCGCGCTGGACTTGGTGGCGGCCACGCCGAGATCGGCGGGCCGGCCGTCGCGCAGGAAGACTCCCGCGCGGTGGGCCGCGTCCAGGGCGATCTCCAGCAGTTCGGCCCTCAGGCCGTCCGGACGCTCTGACTGGTGGGTCACGGTGCTCCTCACACGTACGGGCTGTCGGCGCCCGCGGCGGCGGGCTGCGGGGCACGGGCCGGGCAGCAGCCGACCGGGCACAGGTCGTGGCTCGCGCCGAGCGTGCCGAGGGCGCAGGGTGTCACGTCGCGGCCCCGCTCGGTCTCCGCGCGCTCCAGCACGAGGTCGCGGATCGCGGCGGCGAACCGTGGGTCGGCACCCACGGTGGCCGAGCGGCGGACCGGCAGGCCCAGTTCCGCCCCCTTGGCCACGGCCTCGGTGTCGAGGTCGTACAGGACCTCCATGTGGTCCGAGACGAACCCGATGGGCGCCATCACGACGGCCGGGGCGCCGGAGTCGTGCCGCTCCTCCAGGTGGTCGCAGATGTCGGGCTCCAGCCACGGGATGTGCGGGGCGCCGGAGCGGGACTGGTACACGAGCCGCCAGGGGTGCTCGACTCCGGTGCGCTCGCGCACGGCGTCGACGATGAGCCGAGAGACGTCCAGGTGCTCCGCGACGTACGCGCCGCCGTCCCCGTGGTCCTCGACCGGGCCGGAGGTGTCCGCCGAGACGGTCGGGATCGAGTGCGTGCAGAAGGCCAGGTGCGCGCCGTCACGGACGTCCTCGGGGAGGTCGGCGAGTGACTCCAGGACACCGTCGATCATGGGCTCCAGGAAGCCCGGGTGATTGAAGTAGTGCCGGATCTTGTCGATCCTCGGCGGCTCCAGGCCCTCGGCCTCCAGGGTGGCGAGCGAGTCGGCGAGGTTCTCGCGGTACTGGCGACAGCCCGAGTACGAGGCGTACGCGCTGGTGGCGAGGACCAGGATGCGGCGGCGGCCGTCGGTGACCATCTCACGCAGCGTGTCGGTCAGGTAGGGCGCCCAGTTGCGGTTGCCCCAGTACACCGGCAGGTCCAGGCCGTGCTCGGCGAAGTCCTTGCGGAGAGCGTCGAGCAGGGCGCGGTTCTGGTCGTTGATGGGGCTGACCCCGCCGAACAGGAAGTAGTGCTGCCCGACTTCCTTGAGGCGCTCCGTGGGGATGCCGCGACCCCTCGTCACGTTCTCCAGGAACGGGACCACGTCGTCCGGCCCCTCCGGGCCGCCGAACGAGAGCAGGAGCAGGGCGTCGTAGGGGGTGGCGTCGTGCGCGTGTGGCATGTCTCCGATCCTGCCACCCGACACCGGCAGGCGGGATCCCGGCCCACGCCCGGGAATGACTTAGGGTCACCTCACCCGTAAGCTGTATCAACCTCGGTCACACCTTACGAGGACCCATCTCCTCCGCTTACCGGATCGACCGGAGACCCCGTGCCCAGCCCCTACACCGCCCTGTTCGCCGCCCCCGGCACCAAGGGCTTCACCGCCGCGGGCCTTCTCGGCCGGATGCCGCTGTCCATGATGGGCATCGGCGTGGTCACGATGATCTCCCAGCTCACCGGGCGGTACGGCCTGGCCGGAGCGCTCTCGGCGACCATCGCGCTCTCCGCCGCCGTGCTCGGCCCGCAGATCTCGCGCCTGGTGGACCAGCACGGACAGCGGCGGGTGCTGCGCCCGGCGACCCTGGTCGCGCTGACCGCGTCGGCCGGGCTGCTGTTCGCCGCGCACCACGGCCGGCCGGACTGGGTGCTGTACGTCTGCTCGGCCGGCATCGGCTGTGTGCCGAGCCTCGGGGCGATGACCCGGGCACGCTGGGCGGCCCTCTACCGGGACACCCCGCAGCTGCACACCGCGTACTCCTTCGAGTCCGTCATCGACGAGGTCTGCTTCATCTTCGGGCCGATCATCTCCATCGGGCTGTCCACGGCCTGGTTCCCGGAGGCCGGGCCACTGCTCGCCGCCTGCTTCCTCACGGTCGGCGTCTTCTGGCTGACCTCCCAGCGCGCCACCGAACCGGCGCCGCACCCGCGCGCGAGGCACGACAGGGGCCGTTCGGCGCTGCGTTCGGCCGGACTGCAGGTCCTGGTGGCCACCTTCGTGGCGACCGGGGCGATCTTCGGGGCCGTCGACGTGGTCACCGTGGCCTTCGCCGAGGAGCGGGGCCACAAGGCCGCCGCGAGCGTCGTCCTGGCCCTCTACGCGGCCGGTTCCTGTGCCGCGGGCATCGTCTTCGGGCTGTTGCGCTTCACCGGGGCGGCGGAACGTCGATGGCTGCTGGGCGTGTGCGGCATGGCCGTGAGTATGATCCCCCTCCTACTGGTCGGAAACTTGCCGTTTCTGGCCGTGGCGCTCTTCGTAGCGGGACTGTCCATCGCACCCACGATGATCACGACGATGTCCCTGATCGAAGAGCACGTACCACGCACGCAACTGACCGAGGGCATGACCTGGGTGGGCACCGGGCTCGCGGTCGGGGTGGCGCTCGGCTCCTCGGTCTCCGGCTGGGTGATCGACGCTGCCGGGGCGGAGGCGGGGTACGTGGTTCCGGCGGCGTCCGGAACCGTCGCGGTCGCGGTCGGTTTTCTCGGGTACCGCCGGCTGCGCAGGCCGGCTCCAAGGCGGGGAGGGCCCCATGAGCACCACAGTGATCGGGAAGAGCGGCACGTGGCGTAACTGGGCGGGGAACGTCACCGCCCGGCCCGTACGGGAGGTCACGCCTGCCACCGTGGAGGAACTCGCCGCTGCCGTACGGCAGGCCGCCGAGGACGACCTCCGGGTGAAGGCGGTCGGCACGGGCCACTCCTTCACAGCGGCCGCCGCGACCGACGGCGTGCTGATCCGTCCTCAACTGTTGACGGGCATACGCAAGATAGACCGTGATGCCATGACGGTCACGGTCGCCGCCGGCACCCCGCTCAAGAGACTCAACATGGCCCTCGCGCGCGAGGGGCTGTCGCTCACGAACATGGGCGACATAATGGAGCAGACGGTCTCCGGCGCGACGAGCACCGGCACGCACGGCACCGGCCGCGACTCGGCCTCGATCGCCGCCCAGATCCGGGGACTCGAACTGGTCACCGCCGACGGCTCGATCCTCACCTGCTCCGCGACGGAGAACCCCGATGTGTTCGCGGCCGCCCGCGTCGGCATCGGCGCCCTCGGCATCGTCACCGCGATCACCTTCGCCGTGGAGCCGATCTTCCTGCTCACGGCACGCGAGGAACCGATGCCGTTCGAGAAGGTACTGGCCGAGTTCGACGAACTGCACGCCGAGAACGAGCACTTCGAGTTCTACTGGTTCCCGCACACCGGCAGCACCAACACCAAGCGAAACAACCGCAGCGCCGGTCCCGAGAAGCCCGTACCACAGCTGAACAGCTGGTTCGAGGACGAGTTCCTCTCCAACGGCGTCTTCCAGGTGGCCAACTGGGTCGGCCAGGCGGTCCCCGCCACCATCCCGACGATCGCGCAGATCTCCAGCCGCGCCCTGTCCGCGCGGACCTACACCGACATCCCCTACAAGGTCTTCACGTCTCCGCGCCGAGTGCGCTTCGTGGAGATGGAGTTCGCCGTTCCGCGCGAGGCCCTGGTGGACACGCTGCGTGAACTCAAGGCGATGGTCGACCGTTCGAAACTGCGCGTCAGTTTCCCCGTCGAGGTCCGCACCGCCCCGGCCGACGACATCACGCTCTCCACCGCCTCCGGCCGCGAGAGCGCGTACGTCGCCGTGCACATGTTCAAGGGCACGCCCTACAGGGCGTACTTCACCGCCGCCGAGCGGATCTTCACCGCGCACGAGGGGCGACCGCACTGGGGCAAGGTGCACACCCGGGACACGGACTACTTCGCCAAGGTCTACCCCCGCTTCGGCGAGTTCACCGCGCTGCGTGACCGGCTCGACCCCGAACGGCGGTTCCAGAACGACTACTTGCGCAGGGTGCTCGGGGCATAGCCGGGCGGGCGGTTGTGGTGATCGCGTGCGGCGCGTCCCTCCCGAGGTCACGAAAAGGTCTGTTCCAGCGGCGGATTGACGTCTCCCGGGAGAAGTTGGGCGGCGTGCCGATCCACGCAAGTGGCCCGAATGGAGTACTGTTGCGAGCCCTGGGTCCGGACTCCCGCCAGGGTGTCCGGGGCCTTCGAGGACCGCCGGGAGGGGGCCCGTTGCACAGGGTGATGAGGTTCGTCACTTAGCGTTGCGAATTGATAACCGTGCCATAACGGCAGCCTCGGGCTCACGCCCGACACGCCGGGCAACTCGGCAAGGTTGTGGCAGGCTGCACCCGGGCAGGCCACACTCGACTAGCGGAAGCAGCGACGCACGTGACGTCGGCAGGCACCACCCGGGAGGTCCCCATGCCCGAACTGCGTGTCGTGGCCGTCTCCAATGACGGCACACGGCTGGTGCTGAAGGCTGCCGATTCCACGGAGTACACGCTACCGATCGACGAACGGCTGCGTGCCGCCGTGCGCGGCGACCGTCCACGCCTCGGCCAGATCGAGATCGAGGTGGAGAGCCATCTCCGCCCCCGTGACATCCAGGCGCGGATACGCGCGGGTGCCACGGCCGAGGAGGTCGCGCAGCTCGCCGGCATCCCCGTCGACCGGGTACGCCGGTTCGAGGGCCCCGTACTGGCCGAGCGCGCCTTCATGGCCGAGCGGGCCCGCAAGACCCCGGTCCGCCGCCCCGGTGAGAACGCCGGGCCCCAGCTCGGCGAGACCGTCCAGGAGCGACTGCTGCTGCGCGGCGCCGAGAAGGACACCGTCCAGTGGGACTCGTGGCGCCGCGACGACGGCACCTGGGAAGTCCTGTTGGTGTACTGCGTCGCGGGCGAACCGCACTCGGCGAGCTGGACATACGACCCGCCCCGGCGGCTCGTCCAGGCCGTCGACGACGAGGCGCGTTCGCTGATCGGCGAGTCCGACGACCTCGGGACGCCCGAGCCGAGCTTCCCGTTCGTGCCGAGGATCGCGCGGCTGCCCCGTGACCGCCCCCTGGACCGCCAGGCGGAACGTCCCGCCCAGCCCCTGCAGTCCGAGTCCGACGAGGATCTGGTGAGCGAGCGCGACTCGCTCACCAGCATTCTGGAGGCCGTCCCCAGCTACCGGGGCGACCTGGTCGTGCCCGAACTGCCCTCCACCGAACCGCAGGAGGAGTCCGCCGAGGAAATGGCGGAGGAGGAGTCCGCGCCCCCCGCGGCCTCGGCCGGTTCCGCCTACGCGGACGTCCTCATGCCTCGGTCGGTCAACGGCCACCGCGACCGGCTCATCGGCGCCACCGACCGCCAGGCCGAGGCCGACGGCGTCCGGCCGGGCCGTCGTGCGGCGGTGCCGAGCTGGGACGAGATCGTGTTCGGTACGCGACGCAAGAAGCAGGAGTAGCGCGCCTACAGCGGTGGGGAGTCGGACCGGTCGTTCACGCAGATCCGTTCTTCGTCTGTGTTGTCGACTGTTGTCGGTTGTGGTGTCGGCTGTGTCTTCGTCTGCTTCTCTGTTGGTCTTTGTCGGTGCAGGATCGGTCATTCATACGTGTGTGGGGCCCGTGTCGTTCAGACGCGGGCCCCACGGCGCGCCGTCAGCGGTGGATCACTGGGGGTCGGGCCCGGTGGCGACCGGGCGGCCGTCGTCCCGGGACCACTCCGACCACGAACCCACGTACAGGGCCGCCGGGATGCCCGCGACGGCCAGCGCCAGCACCTGGTGGGCGCCGGAGACACCGGAGCCGCAGTAGACGCCGACCTCGGAGTCGGCGGTAGCGCCGAGTCCCTTGAAGCGGTCGGCGAGTTCGGCGGCGGACCGGAAGCGGCCGGATTCGGCCACGTTCTGCGTGGTCGGGGCCGACACCGCGCCCGGGATGTGCCCCCCGACCGGGTCGATGGGCTCGACGTCACCGCGATAGCGCTCGGCGGCCCGTGCGTCCAGGAGCAGCCCGGTGCGGGCCAGCGCGGCCGCGCCGTCCGCTTCGAGCAGCGGCAGCGCGCCGGGGACGGGCTCGAAGGTGCCGGGCGCCGGCTTCGGGATCTCGGCCGTCAACGGGCCCTCCCAGGCGGCCAGGCCGCCGTCCAGGACCCGTACCGAGGGGTGACCCGCCCAGCCGAGCAGCCACCACGCGCGCGCGGCGGCCCAGTTGAGCCCGCCGTCGTACACGACGACGGCACGGTCCGCGCAGACCCCGGCCGCCCGCATCGCCGTACCGAAGGCGCCGGTGTCGGGCAGCGGGTGGCGGCCGCCGGAGCCCGCAGGGCCGGCGAGTTCGGCGTCCAGGTCGACGAAGACGGCTCCCGGGATGTGTGCCTTCTCGTACTCGGGGCGCAGGTTCGGGCCGCCCAGCTGCCAGCGGACGTCCAGGAGAACCGGCGGGTGGGCTCCCGTCAGCTCGTTCGCGAGGTCGGAGGCGGAGATGATGGCGTTCATGGCCCCATCCTCGCGTACGGGGTGGCCGCGTCGCCCGGGTCCGGCTACTCTGCCCGCCGGGCGGTGCCGATCACGAGGCGTACCGGATCGGGTGCATGCCGTACAACCGATGGACACCGCGCGGCAGCGACACGGAGAGCGGCCGGTGCCGCAAAGCCGTGCGTCCTCGCGTACGTACGCGTCCTGCGGGCGGTGCGGCGCGGGCCCGCGGCACTACGGGTGGTGCGAGCATCGGCACGGGGCGTGATCGCGCGGACGCGGTACACGCGTACGGAGGGTGGACGGACACCGCCACCACGAGGGGCCGAGGAGAGTGACGATGACCGAGGCACGGGGGTCGACCGGTCTGAACGGTGCGGCGTATCCGCCGGGCACACCCTGCTGGGTGAGCCTGATGGTGCACGGGATGACCACGACCCAGGACTTCTACGGGGCTCTGTTCGGCTGGGAGTTCCAGCCCGGCCCCCAGCAGCTCGGCCCGTACGTGCGGGCACTGCTCGACGGGCACCAGGTGGCGGGCATCGGGCAGTTGCCGCCCGACCGCCATCTCCCCATCGCCTGGACGCCGTACTTCGCCTCGGACGACGCGGACCGGACGGCGGAGACCGTACGGCACTGCGGCGGCACTGTCGGCGTCGGACCGCTGGACGCCGGCGAGGCGGGCCGTCTGGCGATCGCCTCCGACCCCGCGGGCGCCGTCTTCGGCATCTGGCAGGCGGCGGAGCACCTCGGCGCGGACATCACCGGCGTCCCCGGCACCCCGGCGTGGGACGAACTCCTCACCGTCGACAGCTCGCTGGTCGCCAAGTTCTACGAGACGGCCTTCGGCTACGAGGAGGAGCCGGTGGTCTCCGCCGACCTCGACTACGTCACCCTCCGCATCGGAGGCCGTCCCGTCGCCGGCATCCACGGCGTCGGCGGTGCGCTCCCCCGCGACCGGGGCCCTCACTGGCTGAGCTACTTCGAGGTGACCGACCCCGACGAGGCCGCCGACCGCGTCATCGAACTCGGGGGCCATGTCCTCAGGCCCACCCACGACACCCCGCACGGCCCCGTGGCCACCCTCGCCGACCCGGAGGGCGCGAAGTTCGCGGTGGTGCACACGGAACACCGAACCGCCGGCTCGGCCCTTCGCACGGCCGGGTGATCCCGGTATGACCCGGTGCGGGCGGGCGGCCCCGGAAACGGCCGTTCCCGTCAGACCGCCTCGACCGGCAGGACATCCGGGGAGAGGGCGCTCGCGTGGGCCGTGGCCGCTGTCATGCGGCGGCGGTGGTGACGGCGGCAGAGGACCTCGTAGCCGATGTCGTCGGGCTGGTTGACGTCGCCGATGACGACCTGGGCACCCTCGACGACCATCTGACCGCCTATGGTGCGGGCGTTGTGGGTGGCGCGGGCGCCGCACCAGCAGAGGGCCTCCACCTGCAGGACCTCGACACGGTCGGCCAGCTCGACCAGGCGCTGGGAGAGGTGGTCGACGAGGTACCCCTACAGGTCCTGGCCGTCCTCGACCTCCACGGCGTCGGTGACCAGGCCGAGCCGCGACGACAGCTTGCCCTCGCCCGCGCGGTCGTCACGCGTGAAGATCATGCCCTGGAGGCCGCGTGCCGAACGGGCCGCCTGTGGGCCGTGCTCTTCCCTCAAGGGGAGGCACGGCCGACGGGCCTGCTTCATGGCCGGATCCGCAGGGCAGCGCGGCTCTCGTGAGGTCCGGCGACTACACGGCGTCGCGACGGGCAGCCGAGGGGTTCACGCCGTACTTGGCGTGGAAGGCGCGGGTGAAGTGCGCCTGGCCGACGAAGCACCAATGGGCGGCGATCGCCGCGATGTTGCGATGGGCGAGCAGAGGGTCGGCCAGGTCACGCATCGCCGCTTCGAGGCGGCGAGATCGGATGTAGTCGGTGACTGTGCATGACTCGTGCTCGAACAGTCGGTGCAGTGTGCGCGCGCTCATGTGGTGCACGGCGGCGACCCGCGCATGTGTCAGCTCCGGTTCGGCGAGGTGCGCTCTGATGTAGTTCAGGATCTGCAGCCGCAATGCGTCCGCTGCGCCATCGTTGCCACAGGTGGTGACGTCGCTCAGTGCCGCTGCCACCAGATGCAGTCCCGCTTCGCCGAGCCGGTTGGCGGATGTCCGGAGGATCAGTTCTCGCTGCGACACCGCGGTTGATACGAAGCCGGCCAGCACCGCGCCAGGTCCGTCCACGAGTGGATGGGCACGGTTCATCGACGTGACGACCATGCGTTCGGGCAGGCTCAACGCGCCCCGGGGAAAAGCCATGACCGCGCACGACCATTGCCGCTCCAGACGCAGATGGTATGGCCTGCCGGTGTCGTAGATCGCCATCTGCCCGGGCGCGATCGAGATCTCGCGATCGTCCTGGCACACGGTGGCGTACCCGCTCAGCTGTACGCAGACCTTGAGCAGGTCGATCGGTGTCTGCCGTACGGCCCTGGGGGTGCGCCGCACGACCTGCGGCGTACCGCTCACCCGGTAGGCAGCGATCGCCCCGAGCTGAGTACCGGCCATCTGCCCATGGGCGGCCCGCGCTCCGATGGCCTCCGGGACGAGCCGGCCGAAAGCACTGCCCAACTGCTCTCGCCAGAGTTCGGCCGGGTGAGAGCTTGACTGTTCTGTCCATGCGGTCGACCACATCACTGTGTGCGCCCTCCCACCAGACTTGTCCTTGCACGACAAAGGCCGAGGCGGGATCAGTCAACAACTCTGCAACGTGACTGACAAGAATCTGTAGCAGGTTTTTCACCGAGCGGGCGACGGGGCCCGCCGGACCGCCGAATCAGAGGTGGGCTTGGCCATGGCTTCTCGTTACGACTACGTGGTGATCGGTGCCGGGTCGGCCGGCTGCGTTCTGGCCGCGCGGCTGTCGGAAGATCACGACACCCGCGTTCTCCTGCTCGAATCCGGTCCCGCCGACGACGCGCCCGAGATTGACGTGCCCCCCGCGTGGCCTGCGCTGTGGGGCACGGAGATCGACTACTCCTACGACACCGTTCCCCAGCCCGGCACTGGCGGGGTGGTCCACAACTGGCCTCGGGGGCGCACGCTCGGCGGGTCGAGCAGCATCAACGCGATGGTGTACCTGCGTGGGCACGGCGCCGACTTCGACGCATGGGCCAAGGCGGGCTGCGACGGCTGGGATTACGCCTCCCTATTGCCCTACTTCCGGCGCATGGAGACCGTCAGCGGCCGGGATCCGCAGTACCGGGGTGAGGACGGCCCGATGCGTCCGGCTCCGTCGGCGCAGCCGAATCCGCTGTCCCAGGTCTTCCTCGACGCGGCGGCGGCGGCCGGTCATCCCCTGACGGACGACTTCAACGGAGCTGTGCAGGAGGGTGCCGGCTGGCACGATCTGTCGATCACGGACGGGCACCGCCAGAGCACCGCGGCGGCCTATCTGCACCCGGTCCGTGGCAGCCGTCCGAATCTCACGGTCGCGACGGAGTCCCGTGCCCACAGGCTGCTGTTCGACGGCACACGCTGCACCGGTGTCGAGTACGAACGCCGCGGCGAGCTCGTCACCGCGTTCGCGGATGCGGAGGTGGTGGTCAGCGCGGGCGCGGTCGACTCGCCTCGGCTTCTGCTCCTGTCCGGTGTGGGCGCGGCCGACGAGTTGGAGCAGGCGGGTGTCGCGGTCGTGCACGACCTGCCCGGTGTCGGCCGCAACCTGCACGACCATCCACTGTGCGGGATCGTGTACGAGGCGAGTCGGCCTATCCCGCCAGGGCTCGCCAACCATGCCGAGGTGTCGATGCTGTGGCGCAGCGACCAGGCCCTCGCGGGCCCGGACATGCAGTTGATGTTCATCCACCTGCCGTTCCACCCGCCGACGCTTCAGGCCCCGGCGAACAGCTTCACCTTCGGTGTCGCCACGGTGCCCGAGGCACGTGGCTCGATCCGGATCGCAGGGCCCGATCCGCAGACGCCGCCAATGATCGATCCGAACTATCTGGGCGCGGAGTCCGACGTGCGCCGGCTGCTGCACGGCATCGAGGTCGCCCGGGAGATCGCCGCCTCCGAACCGTTCGCTGACTGGCGTGCCCGGGAGGTGCTTCCCGGAGCCGGCGTCACGGACGAGGCGGGTCTGCGCGAGTTCATCGCGCGGGGCACCGGGACCTACTACCACCCGGTCGGCAGCTGCGCGATGGGCGTCGGGCCGGAGGCCGTCGTGGGGCCCGATCTGCGGGTGCACGGCCTGGACGGCTTGCGTGTGGCGGACGCCTCCGTCATGCCGAAGCTCGTCTGCGTCAACACCAACGCCGCCACGATCATGATCGGCGAGAAGGCCGCGGACCTCATCCGCCGACCCGGCGCCTGACCACCCGAGCTCACGCGAAGCTGAGGAGAACCCCGCGATGACCGAACTTCTCGATGACGTTTCCTGGCAGGGCAAGATCTACAGCAGTGGCTGGACCACCGCCCACGGCGGTGTGCTGGACAGCACCGAACCGGCGACGGGTGCCGTCCTGGCCCAGGTCGGCCTGGCCGATGCCGACGACGTGGCGGCCGCGACCGCCCGAGCCGCGCAGGCACAACCCGACTGGGCCGCGGCGACCGGCCCGTCCCGCGCCGCCGTGATCCGCAAGGCCGCCGCCGTCCTCGCGGACAACCGTGCGGAGTTCGAGCGCTGGCTCGTCCGCGAGGGCGGCGCGGTGCCGGGCAAGGCGGCGTTCGAAGTCGACCTGGTGCTGGGGGAGTTGTGGGAGGCGGCGGCGCTGCCCACCCAGCCCTGGGGGCACCTGCTGCCGAGCAGCGAGCCCGGCCGGGAGAGCGTCGCCCGCCGGGTGCCGCTCGGCGTGGTCGGTGTGATCAGTCCGTGGAACTTCCCACTGATCCTCTCCGTCCGGGCCGTCGCGCCGGCGCTGGCGCTGGGCAACGCGGTCGTCCTGAAACCGGACGTACAGACGGCGGTGTCAGGAGGCACGCTGGTCGCACGACTCTTCGAGGCCGCCGGCCTGCCCGACGGGTTGCTGCATGTGCTGCCCGGGGACGCCGGGCCCGGCGCGGCGCTGGCCGAGGACCCGAACGTCGCCATGATCGCCTTCACCGGCTCGACGGTGGTCGGCCGTGAGGTCGGCGCCACCGCCGGGCGCACGCTGAAGCGGGTCTCGCTCGAACTCGGCGGCAACAACGCCCTGATCGTGCTGGACGACGCCGACCTGGAGATCGCCAGTTCGGCGGGAGCCTGGGGCGCGTTCCTGCACCAGGGCCAGGTCTGTATGACCGCAGGCCGGCACATCGTGCTCGAATCCGTTGCCGACGAATACCTCGACCGGCTGGCCAAGCGGGCGCAGGGACTTCCGGTGGGCGATCCGTTCACCGGGCAGGTGGCCCTCGGGCCGCTGATCAACGAGCGGCAGCGGGACAATGTGCA
Source organism: Streptomyces sp. NBC_01314 (assembly GCF_041435215.1). Taxonomy (NCBI): domain Bacteria; kingdom Bacillati; phylum Actinomycetota; class Actinomycetes; order Kitasatosporales; family Streptomycetaceae; genus Streptomyces; species Streptomyces sp. NBC_01314. Next base: position 3,202,208 of record NZ_CP108394.1, read on the forward strand.
CCGGATCGTGGAGGAGACCGTCGGGGCGGGGGCCGAGGTCAGGGCCGGCGGCACGTACGACGGGCTGTTCTACCAGCCCACCGTGCTGGCCGGCGTGACCACGTCGATGCCGGCGTTCCGTGAGGAGATCTTCGGACCCGTGGCGCCGGTCGTCGTCGTGCGCGACGAGGACGAGGCGGTCGCGGTCGCCAACGACACCGAGTACGGGCTGGTCGCCGCGGTGCAGACGGGATCCCAGGACCGTGGCCGCGATCTGGCGCGACGGCTACGGACCGGCATCGTCCACATCAACGACCAGACCCTGAACAACGACGCGTACGCACCCTTCGGCGGTACGGGCGCCTCCGGCAACGGCAGCCGGTTCGGCTCCCAGAGCAGCTGGGACGAATTCACCCAGTGGCAGTGGGTCACCTTCCGCGAGCAGGCGCACGCCTTCCCCTTCTAGCCATCCTGGGAGCAGCTGTCGAACTGTACTTCGACGTCTGACCACTGTGCGGTCGTGAGTGTTCCGGGCGGTTCCAACCGCCCGGAACACTCACGACGCCGGAGCAGCGGCGGACCTGCCTGGCGGGTTCGGCCGGTTCATCCAGCCGCGCCGGCTTGTGTGGGTTTCCGATCACGTAGATCCGGCGACTGCCCGTTCTCCGCCACGAGGCCCACGGCGGCAGGGACCGCGCCGGGAGGACGGCTCCTTCCTCTGGTACGGGCTGACGCCGGGCACGCCGTTCACCGGACTCGCGGCAGCACCGCCGCCGGAGAACCCGCGCCGTTCCCGATCACGGCCGACTGCTTCCGGTGGTCGCCGCGCCAAGACGTACGGTCCGCAGCGGCGTTGGTTCCTCCGGAACCCATCAAGGCAATGTTCTACAGAACCTTGACGCATTGAAGAAGTTCTGTAGAAGATTCCCTTATCGGTACCTGTGTTAGCGCGAGGAGGCGCTCGTCATGGTGGTGGCAAACAAGCCGGGCGTGGCCGATGCCGCGAACGGAGCGCCGGAGTCCACCGGCACGGTGGTGGTGACCTTCGACCGCAGCCCGGACGCCTACCGGCACTGGAAGCTGCGGACCGACGGGCCGGTCGCCTGGCTGGAGATGGACGTCGACGAGCAGGGCGGCCTGGTCCCGGGCTACGAGCTGAAGCTCAACTCCTACGACCTGGGCGTGGACATCGAGTTGTACGACGCCCTCCAGCGGCTGCGGTTCGAGCACCCCGAGGTGCGGTCGGTGGTGGTGACCAGCGCCAAGGAGCGAGTCTTCTGCGCCGGGGCGAACATCCGGATGCTGGCGGCCTCCCCGCACCACTGGAAGGTGAACTTCTGCAAGTTCACCAACGAGACCCGCAACAGCATGGAGGACGCCTCGGAGCACTCCGGGCTGACCTTCATCGCCGCGGTCAACGGCTCCTGTGCGGGCGGCGGTTACGAGCTGGCGCTGGCCTGCGACCGGATCCTGCTGGTCGACGACAACTCCTCGTCGGTGGCCCTGCCCGAGGTCCCGCTCCTGGGCGTGCTGCCCGGGACCGGCGGCTTGACCCGGGTCACCGACAAGCGCCGCGTACGCAAGGATCTGGCCGATCTCTTCGCCACCCGCAGCGACGGCGTACGGGGCAAGACGGCGGTGGACTGGCGGCTGGTCGACGAGGTCGTCCCGCGCCGGGACTTCCGTACGGTCGTTGAACAGCGCGCCGTTGAAGCGGCCGAGCACAGCACTCGGCCGACGGACGCCGAGGGCATCGAACTGACACCGCTGGAGCGGGACGTCACCGAGGACGGCATCATGTACCAGTACGTGCGCGCCGCGTACGACCGTCCGCTCGGCCTGGTCCGCATCACCGTACGGGGCCCCGTCGAGGGCGCACCCGCCGACGCCGCCGCGATCCACGACGAGGGCGCCGACGGGTGGCTGCTGGCCGTCACCCGCGAGCTCGACGACCTGATCCTGCGGCTGCGGGCGAACGAGACCGAGCTGGGTACCTGGGTACTGCGCACGGAGGGCGATTCCGCGCTCGTACTGGCCCATGAGCGGGCGGTGTTGGGCGCCGCCGCCGAGGGCGACTGGCTCAGCAACGAGATCGTTCACTACTACAAGCGCACCCTGAAGCGCCTCGACGTCACCAGCCGCAGCCTCATCGCGCTCATCGAACCGGGCAGCTGCTTCGCCGGGCTGCTGCTGGAGCTGGCCCTGGCCTGCGATCTGCAGTACATGCTGGACGGCCCGCCCATCGAGGACCCGGACAGCGACGAGCGCGCCCGACTCACCCTCTCCGAGGCGAACTTCGGCACCTTCCCCATGGGCAACGGCCTGACCCGCCTCCAGTCCCGCTTCTACCAGGAGGACGGCCACATCGAGTGGCTGCGCCGGGAGGCCGGGCAGCCCCTGAGCCCCGCCCAGGTCCGCGAGCTCGGCCTCGTCACCGACACGCCCGACGACATCGACTGGGAGGACGAGATCCGCATCGTCCTGGAGAGCCGGGCGGCGCTGAGCCCGGACGCGCTGACCGGCATGGAGGCCAACCACCGGTTCGTCGGCCCGGAGACCATCGAGACCAAGATCTTCGGACGGCTCACCGCCTGGCAGAACTGGATCTTCATACGCCCCAACGCCGCCGGCCCCGAGGGTGCGCTGCGCCGCTACGGCACCGGCCAGAAAGCGGTCTACGACCGGAAGCGAGTGTGACCCGATGCCCACGAAGATCGACTACGACTCCAAGATCCCCAACAACGTCGCTCTCGCCGACGACCGCCGTCTGCAGCGGGCGCTGGAGGGCTGGCAGCCCAAGTTCCTCAACTGGTGGGGCGAGATGGGCCCGGAGCTGGCGAACCGAGGCGTCTACCTGCGCACCGCCGTGTCGGTCGGCCGCGACGGCTGGGCCCACTTCGACCACGTCAACGTGCCCGACTACCGCTGGGGCATCTTCCTCGCCGAGCGCGACCCCGACCGCCGCGTCGCCTTCGGCGAGCACAAGGGGCAGCCGGTCTGGCAGCAGGTGCCCGGCGAGTACCGCGCCGACCTGCAACGGCTGATCGTCATCCAGGGCGACACCGAGCCGGCCTCCGTCGAGCAGCAGCGCCTCCTCGGCCTGACCGCCCCCAGCCTGTACGACCTGCGCAACCTCTTCCAGGTCAATGTGGAGGAGGGCCGGCACCTGTGGGCGATGGTCTACCTGCTGCACGCCTACTTCGGCCGGGAGGGCCGCGAGGAGGCCGAGGCGCTGCTTCAGCGCAACTCCGGCAGCCCCGACTCGCCGCGCATCCTGGGCGCCTTCAACGAGGAGACCGCCGACTGGCTGGCCTTCTTCATGTTCACGTACTTCACCGACCGGGACGGCAAGTACCAGCTCGGCTCGCTGAAGGAGAGCGCCTTCGACCCGCTGTCGCGGACCTGCTCCTTCATGCTGAAGGAAGAGGCGCACCACATGATGGTCGGCACCACCGGCGTCGACCGCGTGGTGACCCGCAGCGCCCAGCTGGTCCGCGAGCACGACACCCTGGACATCGCCGCCTGCGGCGGCATCCCCCTGGACATCATCCAGAAGTACATCAACTTCCACTACACGGTCTCCCTGGACCTCTTCGGCAGCGAGACCTCCACCAACGCGGCGAACTACTACACCGCCGGGCTCAAGGGCCGCTGGCAGGAGGAGCGCCGCAAGGACGACCACCGGCTCACCGACCACAGCGCCTTCCTGGACAAGCCGGAGGCAGACGGCACCTGGTCACAGGACGAGGTCCCCGCGCTGCTCGCCCTCAACCTGGACCTGCGCGACGAGTACATCTCCGACTGCGAGAACGGCCTCAAGCGCTGGAACCGGATCCTGGAGGAGCACGGGATCGACTTCCGGCTGAAGCTGCCGCACGCCGGCTTCAACCGGAACGTCGGCCTCGCCGCCGGCCACCACGTCACCCCCGACGGCACGATCGTCGACGAGCGGACCTGGGAGGCCGGCCGCCACCACTGGCTGCCCACCACCGAGGACCTGGCGTTCGTACGGTCGCTGATGCAGCCTGTGTACGAGCGCGGCAAGATCGCGAGCTGGGTCGCGCCGCCGGTCAACGGCATCAACGGCCAACCGTTCGACTACGAGTACGTGCGACTGGTGTGAGGTGAGCCGGATGCCTGAGGCGTTCAACACGGCGGACTACCTGGTCGACCGGCACGTGCGGGAGGGCAACGGCGCCCGCACGGCGCTCGTCACGCCCACGCGGACGCTGACCTACGAGCAACTGTCGGCGGAGGTCCGCCGGGTGGCCGCCGGGCTGCGGGCCCTCGGCGTACGCCCCGAGGAACGCGTCCTGTTGTGCATGGTGGACGACATCGAGCTCTTCACCGGCATCCTCGCCGCCTTCCACATCGGCGCCGTGGCCGTCCCCGCGTCGACCATGCTCACCGGTCCGGAGCTGGGCAAGCTGGTGGCCGACGCGCGCTGCCGGGTGGTGCTGGGCTCCGCCGAGTTCGCGCCGGTCGTACGCGCGGCGCTCCAGCAGGCGCCGGAGGTCGAGCACACCGTCCTGACCGGAGAAGACAGCACAGCACTGCCCGGCCACGTCCAGGGCCACACCTGGCAGCAACTGCTGGACAACGGCACCGGTACGGACGACGGGCCGTATCCGACCTGGCCGGACTCGCCCGCCCTGTGGCTGTACACGTCGGGCACCACCGGCATGCCCAAGGCAGCCATGCACCGCCACGTCGACATCAAGTTCGTATCGGAGAACTACGGGCACGGGGTGCTGGGCATCGGACCGGAGGACCGCTGCCTGTCGGTCGCGAAACTCTTCTTCGCCTACGGCATCGGCAACTCGCTGTTCTTCCCGCTGGCGGCTGGCGCCACGGCGCTGCTGGAACCTTCCAGGCCGTCTCCCGCGCTGTTCGCGAAGCGGGCGGCCGGCGACCGGGCCACGGTCCTGTTCGGCACTCCCAGCTTCTTCGGGCCGCTGCTCGCGAGCGCCGACATCCCGGAAGGCGCCTTCGCGACGGTGCGGATGGGCGTCTCGGCCGGAGAAGCGCTGCCCGCGCGGATGTACGAGGGGATGCTGGAACGGTTCGGTGTGGAGGTGCTCGACGGCATCGGGTCCACCGAGATGCTGCACATCTTCATCTCCAACCGGCCGGGCCGGGTCCACCCGGGCTCCTCCGGCGAACCCGTTCCCGGGTACAAGGTGGAGCTGCGCGACGTCGACGGCAGCGTGGTGGCGGGCGACGGCACACCGGGCGAGCTCCACGTCCGCGGGGAGTCCGCGGCCACCGGCTACTGGTGCCGGGCCGAGACCACGCGTCAGGTCTTCCTCGGCGACTGGGTGCGCACCGGAGACACCTACATCCGCAACGCCGACGGCACCTACACGTGCATGGGCCGCACCAACGACCTGCTCAAGGCGGGCGGCATCTGGGTCGCGCCCGCCGAGGTCGAGGAGCGCCTCCTCGCCCATCCGGACGTGGCCGAGGTCGCCGTGGTCGGCGTACCGGACGCGGACGGCCTGGACAAACCGGTCGCCTGCGTGGTGCCCAGGCCCGGGCATGAGGTCGATCCGGACGCCCTCGTCGCCTGGTGCCGGGAGGGCCTGGCCGCCTTCAAACGCCCGCGTGGGGTGATCGCTCTGCCCGAGCTTCCCCGTACGCCCACCGGCAAAATCCGCCGCAACGTGCTGCGCGCCATGGTCCGCGACGGTTCCTGGGCGGAGGCGCCCTCGTCGCCGCCGACATCAAGCTGACGTTCTCCCTGCCACTCGGCAAGTCACTTGCTTCCCCCTGCATCAAGGAGGACGTGCATGTCCCCGTGCCCAGCGGATCACAGCACGGATCTGCTCATCGTGGGAGCCGGCCCCACGGGCCTGTTCGCCGCCTACTACGCCGGTTTCCGCGGTCTGTCCGTGACCGTGTTGGACTCGCTGCCCGAGCCCGGTGGCCAGATCAACGCCATGTACCCCGAGAAGCAGATCTTCGACATCGCCGGATTCCCGGCGGTGCGGGGACGTGAGCTCGTGGACCGGCTCCTGGAGCAGGCCGCACCGTACGACCCGTGCCATCTGCTCGGCCACCGGGCCGAGACGATGGAGCGGATCCCCGGGGCCGGTGGCGGGCCGGACACCTTCACCGTGACCACACATCAAGGGGCGCGGGTGCGGGCCCGGGCCGTGCTCATCACCGGCGGCATCGGCACCTTCACGCCCCGCCCTCTGCCGGCCGCCGCCGCGTACGAGGGAGCCGGTCTGGCGTACTTCGTGCGCAGGCCGGACGACTACGCGGGCCGGGACGTGGTGATCGTCGGGGGTGGTGACAGCGCCTTCGACTGGGCACTCACCCTGCACCCACTGGCCGCCTCGGTGTCCCTGGTCCACCGCCGCGACACCTTCCGCGCGCACCCGGCCACCGTGGCCGCCGTACGGGCCGCGGGCGTGGAGATCCTCACCGAAGCCGAGCTGTCGAAGGTCATCGGCGACGGCGGGGACATCGAGGCCGTGGAGATCACCCGGCGCGACGGGCAGACGCACCGCCTGCCCTGCCGGAGGATCATCGCCGCCCTCGGCTTCACCGCCAACCTCGGCCCGCTGCTCGGCTGGGACATCGACATCGCCCACCGGCGGCACATCCCGGTCGATTCGGCCATGCGGACCTCTCTCCCGGGGGTCTACGCGGCCGGGGACATCAACGACTACCCCGGCAAGGTGCGGCTGATCGCGGTCGGCTTCGGGGAGGCGGCGACCGCCGTCAACAACGCCGCGCACCACATCGACCCCGAGCAGCCGGTGTTCCCCGGCCACTCCACCGACGTATCCACGGCGGCCCCCGCCGTCGCGTAGCACCGAAGAGGACCGAGAGAGCCCATGCCCTACGTGATAGCCGAGGCGTGCATCGACGTCATGGACCGCTCCTGTATGGAGGAGTGCCCCGTCGACTGCATCTACGAAGGCGACCGCAAGCTCTACATCAACCCGATGGAATGCATCGACTGTGGCAACTGTGAGCCGGTCTGCCCGGTCGAGGCGATCTCCCAGGACCGCAGGGTGGCGCCGGAGCTGAAGGACTTCGTCGCGGACAACAAGCGGTTCTTCACCGAGTCCCTGCCGGGCCGCGACGAGCCGATCGGCCTGCCGGGCGGCGCCGCCGGCCACGGCCCGGTCGGCGCGGACACCGAACTCGTCGCCGGGTACGACCCGCGAGGCTGACCATCGGCGCATCCCGAGGAGGCGCAGTGATCGACGGCGAGATGGTGGTCGACGCGCACGTCCACGCCCCGAGGCTGTCCACACTCAAGCCGGCCTGGTTCGAGTGGGCGGACACGTTCTCCGGCGACCACCCGTGGCGCGACGCCTACGACGAGCGGGGCGACCCCGTTCCCGAGCGGCTGGACGCCCTGCTGGAGTCCGAGGGCGTGGACCGAGCGCTGCTGTTCTGCGAGTACAGCCCACGCGCCACCGGGATCCAGCCGATCGAGGACCTACTGCCGATCGTGGCGTACAACCCGGTCCGCTTCCGCCTGGTGGCAAACGTCAACCCGCACCTGCACCACCCGCTGGTCGCGGAGGCCGAACGCCAGCTGGACCTGGGCGCGGTCGCGCTCAAACTGCACCCCGTGCACGGCGGATTCGACCCGGCCGACAAGGAGTTCTACCCGCTGTACGCGCTCTGCGCCGAGCGTGGCATCCCGGTCGTCGTCCACTCGGGCACGTCCAGCTTCCCGGGCGGCCGTGCCCGGTACGGTGATCCGCAGCTCCTGCTCGACGCCGTGGAGGACTTTCCTGACGTGCAGTTCGTCTTCGCCCACGGCGGGCGGGGCTGGTGGTACGACACGGCGGCGTTCCTCGCCCTGGCCAGGCCCAACGTCTGGCTGGACCTCGCCGGACTGCCTCCGCGGAAACTTCCCGAGTACTACGCCCGGTTCGGCCTGGCGAGGCTGGCCACCCGGTGGATCTTCGGCACTGACTGGCCGGGGGTGCCCGGCGCCTCCCGCAACATCGCCGCGCTGCGTGCGCTGGGCCTGTCGGCGGACACCGTGCGTGCCGTGCTGTCCGGCAACGCGGCCAAGGTCTTCCCGGGTCTCGGAGTGTAAGGACATGACGATGAGTCAGCAGACAGGTGTCATCGGTGCCGCCCGCGGAGCCCGGCCTTGCGGGGCCGGGCGCCATGACCCGTACCACACCACCCCGGTAAGCCGGGCGGTTCGGTGCGCTGCGGTGCGCCCACGCGATTTCACCTCTCGCCGTGCCCCTCGGCCAGCTCCTCCCAGCGCCGCAGCGCCACCGGAGTCCACTCGGCGTGCCTGCTGTGGAAGAGGTCGGCGGCCTTGGCGCCGCTCCAGTTGGCGGGCAGCAGCTTCGACGGAAGCCGTGGATCGAGGAAGGGGAAGCGGCGCCACTCGTGTACCAGCATGGTCTGTGCGTGCAGGACGGCGTCACCGTCGGTGGGGCGCAGCCCGGTGAACTCGTCGATGAACGCCTCGTAGCGGTCCTCCACCCCGCTGAGGTCCCAGGCGCGGGCCACCATGGCCGCCTCGCTGCCCACCGCGCCGTACGTGGCGGTGAAGGACATCGCGTCGTCGGCGAGACCGAGTTCCTTCAGCACGCCAAGGGCCTCCGCCTCGCGGTCGGCGTGGGGCGTGATCCACACACCGGGCTCCGGGGAGCCGAAGCCGGCCCAGGTGAGCCGCGTGCGCACCCGGTGCCGCAGGTCCCGCTTGGCCTCCGGCACCGAGACCAGGACCACCAGCCAGGTGCCGTCCCAGGGGCGCTCCCCGCTGCCGAAGTCGTAGATGCGCTGCGCGCCCTCGGTCAGCAGCCGCCGCCCCGGTGGGGTGAGCGCCCAGCGCACGCGGCGTCCCATCCGCTCGGAGGCCAGCCAGCCCTCTGCCGCGGTCCGGGCGAGCGACTGGCGGGCCGACTTCTCCTCGACACCGAACATCGCCAGCGCGTCCACCAGGGCGGAGGTCCACACCGAGGTGCCCTTGGGCAGTACGTACTCGCCGAGCATGGTCGTCAGCAGCGACCGCGCGCTGACGTCACCGACCTCCCGGCGCCGGCTGACCACCGGCCGTGCGCTCCCCGCTGCGGCCCGGTCGGCACGGCCCGGTCCGCGCGACGCACGATTCACCATGGTTCTTCACTTCCCTTGCTGCCGGCCGATCCGATGTATCGCGCCGTCGCGTGACACGACGTCATCAGCGTATCCAGGGCGCTCCGGCATTACGTCCCGGAGCCACGCCTCTCCTCAGGGGGCGCCCACCCCTTGTTACACAATATCTTGTCGTTACGGAAAATATCAGTAGAGTGTTGCCGCGTCGGCGAGTCGGCCGACCAGGACGAGCGAGGTGGCAGCCATGCCGGTCTACGCCCTCGGGCCCGACGAGCCGGACATCGATCCCAGCGCCTTCGTCCACCCGGATGCCGTCGTGATCGGGTGCGTGTCGATCGGCGCGGAGGCCAGTGTCTGGCCCGGAGCGGTCCTGCGCGGAGACCTCGGCGGTCGTATCGAGGTCGGCGCCCGTACCAGTATCCAGGACGGAACCGTGCTGCACACGACCGAGCAGTGGCCGACCGTGATCGGACCCGAGTGCGTGGTCGGCCACAACGCCCACCTGGAGGGCTGCACCGTGGAGCGCCGCTGCGTGATCGGGTCCGGTTCCATCGTCCTGAACCGGGCCACCGTGCGCGAGGGTGCGGTGGTCGGTGCCGCCGCACTGGTCCCCGAGGACTTCGAGGTCCCGCCCAAGACCATGGCGCTCGGCGTCCCGGTACGACTGCGCGGGACACCGGTCGATCCCTCCTGGGTGGAGTACGCCGTACGCACCTACCGGGACGCCGGCGCGCGCTATCTGCGTGATCTCCGACGCATCGACCGCTGAGAGCCGTCGACCGCTGAGAGCACGAAAGGTGGGCCCGCCGTGGCCGCGAATCTGCACAGCTACCTCGCCGGTGACTGGTATGAAGCACCCGACAAGGGGCGTCCACTGCTGGACGCGACTACCGGCGCCGAGGTGGCCCGGCCCTCGGAGCGAGCCGTCGACGCCGCAGCCGTGCTGGCAAGTACCTGGCCGCGCACACGGACGAGTCCACGCACTGTCCACCCGCACCGGAGCGACCCGCCGCGACTCCGTGGCTGCGCTGCGACGACCCCGACCGGGCCGAGCCGCACAAGGTCGAGGCGTTCGGCCCTGTCAGCACCCTTCTGCCGTACGACGGGACCGCCGCCCACGCGGTCGCGCCGGCCGCGCGCGGAGAGGGCAGCCTCGTCGGCTCGGTCGTCACCCACGACCCCGGCTTCGCCCGCGAGGCCGTGCTCGGGGCCGCCTCTGGCACGGTCGCCTGCTGCTCCTCGACCGCACCGACGCCGGGGAGTGTCCACCGGCCACGGCTCGCCGCTCCCGCACACCGTGCACGGCGGCCCCGGCCGGGCGGGCGGCGGTGAGGAGCTCGGCGGCATCCGCAGCGTGCTGCACCATATGCAGAGCACCGCCGTCCAGGGGCCGCCCGCCATCCTCTTGACACTCACCGGGCCCCACCCGGTCACGACCACTGAGCCACAGGGCGAGGTGTAACACCATGGCCGATCTCGACGAGCGCGCTTCGGGAACGCACGAAGCCGCCGGCCGGCTGCCGATGGCGAAGTGGGCGGACGGGGCAGCCGTCTCGTCCAGCGGCTGCTGCGCCTTCAGCGCCCGCTCAGGGGGTGCGGATCAGCGCGGTCGGCAGCGCTCGCCGCCCTTCCGCGGCGCCCACGTCGACCGGCAGCACCGTCCCGTCGGACCAGTCGGCGGAGGTTGACGGAAGCCACGGCCTGTTCGGCCGGCAACACTCAGGCAGTGGCGATGGGCAGGACGTCCGGCGAGAGTGCGCCGGCGTGGGCGGAAGCGCTCGTCATGCCGCGGCTGTGGTGACGTCGGCACAGCACCTCGTAGCCGACCTCAGCGGCAGGGCGGTTCACATCACCGACGACGACCTGCTCACCTTCCACCACCATCTCGCCACCAACCGTGCGGGCATTGTGCGTGGCGCGAGCCCCGCACCAGCACATCGCCTCCACCTGGAGCGCCTCTATCCGGTCCGCCAGCTCGATCAGCCGCTGCGAGCCCGGGAAGAGCCTGGCCCGAAAGTCGGTCGTGATGCCGAAGGCGAAAACGTCGAGGCCCAGGTCGTCCACGACCCGCGCCAACTGATCGACCTGCTCAGAGGCCAGGAACTGCGCCTCATCCACAATCAGATAGTCCACCCTGTCGCCCTGCGACATACGCCCCACGACATAGGCGTACAGATCCATCCCCGGCGCCGCCTCGACAGCATCCGTCACCAGACCAAGCCGCGAAGACAGCTTCCCCTCCCCCGCCCGGTCATCGCGCGTAAAGATCACACCCTGTAGACCCCTTGCCGACCGATTGTAGATTCGCTGTAGAGCAAGCGTCGACTTCCCGCAGTCCATGGTTCCGGAGAAGAACACCAGCTCGGGCATGGTGAGTTGAGCACCTTTCGGCGTGGGAGGGCGAGGGGGCGAATAAGGACGGCAGGACGGGCGGCGAGGCTGGGCAGACGGACGGACGGACGGGCAGGGCTTCAGGAGCGTACTTCGAGCAGGGGGACCAGTTGTTCCACGGGGGTCATCGAGCCGTGGTTGCCGACCATCGCCGACTCCTTGGGCTCCCGCTCGGAGGCGATGATCAGGACGTCGTCGTGCGCGGCCGCGACCACGTCACCGATACGGGCGTACACGCGCTCGTCGATGTGCGGGCCGAACCAGCCCGCCGCGATCGCCTCGTCGCGCGAGGCGATCCAGAACTGTTCGCCCAGCACCTCGCGCCAGCAGGTCAGCACGTCCGACTGGGCGCCCGGCACGGCGTACACATGGCGGGCGCGGCCCTCACCGCCCAGCAGGGCGACCCCGGCACGCAGCTCCCAGTCCTCGTCGAAGTCGATGCGGTGCTGCTCGTCGAACGGGATGTCGATCATGCCGTGGTCGGCTGTCACGTACAGGGCCGTGCGCGGCGGCAGTTGCTCCGCCAGGCGCTGGACCAGCCGGTCGACGTGCATGAGCTGACCGCGCCAGGCGTCCGAGTCGACACCGAAGCGGTGGCCCGCGCCGTCCAGCTCGGAGTAGTAGGTGTAGATCAACGCGCGGTCCCCGGCGGCCAGTTGCGCGGCGGCCACATCCATACGGTCCTCGCCGGAGAGGCGCCCGTGGAAGGTGCCGCCGCTCAGCGCGATCTGGGTGAGCGGGGTGTTCTGGAAGGCCGGGGAGGTGACCTGGGCGGTGTGCACACCCGCCTTGTCGGCGAGCTGGAAGATCGTGGGGTACGGCTGCCACCCGCGCGGTGATGTCCACGGCTGCCAGCGGAGCTGGTTCATCAGCTCGCCGGTCTCCGGGTTGCGGACCGTGTAGCCGGGCAGTCCGTGAGCGCCCGGGGGCAGGCCGGTGCCCACGGAGGCGAGGGAGGTCGCGGTGGTCGCCGGGTAGCCCGCGGTGAGGGGGCGGCCGGTGCCGCCGCGCGAGGACGCCAGCAGCGCGGTCATGTAGGGCGCCTCGTCCGGGTGCGCCCTCAGCTGCTCCCAGCCCAGGCCGTCGACCAGGAACACGCAGGCCCGGTCGGCCGCGGTCAGTTCCGGTATGGAAGCGGTCGTCCCGGGGATACCCATGCCCGCCGCGAGGGTGGGCAGGAGGTCGGCGAGCGAGCCGACGCCGTACTCGGGGACGGGGGCGGTGCCGACGGCGAGGGGTTCCGGGTCGTCCCAGGTGGGCAGTGCCATCAGCGGGCGGGGTCCGCGGTCGCCTCGGAGAGGGACTGCGCGAAGGCGAGGGCCTGGCGCACGGTCTCCGGGCCGTCCCCGGCCTCGCTGACCCGCAGGCTGAGGTCGTCCGCCGTCGAGCTGCCCGTGTACCCGTGGTCCGCCTCGCAGTTGGGGTCGCCGCAGGCGGCGGGCTCCAGGTCGATGCGGGAGACGGCGCCCCAGCCGATGGTCAGGACGACCTCGCGGGGCAGGGTGCCCGGTGTGTACGACTCCGGGTTGGCGACGACACGGCTGAGCACGACCGACGAGATCCGGCCGATCTTCACCGACTCGGTCGACGTCGTGGCGTACGGCGTCGGCGAGGTGCTGTCCGCGGCCTGCTCGTCGGTATGGCTCACGATGAAGCGGTTGCCCGTGAGGACGAGGACCGTGACGTGCCGCCGGACCTCGTTCGCGTCGAACGTCGTCTCCTGGTGGACCAGGTACGACTTGATGGCCTCGCCGCCGACAGCGGCCTCCACCGCCTCGGCCACGAGGGCCGGGTAGTAGCCGCTGCGCTCGATCGCCGCACGCAGCCCCTGGGTCGTCGTACTGGTCTTGGCCATGACGTCCATCCTACGGTGGCGCACTGACTGCGAGGGACCGCTCTGCCGTCCCTGTTCTGTCGTGGACGGATCAATGCGCGGTGCCGTGCGCCGTCCGCGAGAGGCCCGCGCGCCGTCGCCGGCACGCCGGAAACACAGCCCTCAGTACACCGGAAGCGTCCTCGGGCCGAGGTCGTCACGGAGGGGCGGGCGGGCGAGCCGGACCGTGGCACCGAGGACGCTCAGGCCGTGCGGGGCGACGACGACCGGCTCCAGCGAGACCGCGACGACCTCGGGGTGGTCGTCGACCAGCCGGGAGACCCGTAGCAGCAGCTCCTCCAGCGCGTCCGTGTCGACGGGGGCGGAACCCCGCCAGCCGAAGAGGAGGGGTGCCGTCCGGATCGACCGGACCAGCGAGGCCGCGTCGCGCTCGGTGGCCGGAATGAGGCGGTGCGCCATGTCGCCGAGCAGCTGCGAGGCGGGCCCGGCGAGCCCGAACGAGAGCACGGCTCCGGCCGCGGGGTCCACCACCGTCCGTACGATCGTGTCGACCCCGCGCGGGGCCATGCCCTGTACGACCGGGCGCAGCTCCTCGGGCCTCCCGAACAGCTCCGTCAACTCCGCGTACGCCCGCCGCAGTTGCTCCTCGTCCGCCAGGTCGAGCCGTACGCCGCCCAGGTCGGCCCGGTGCCGCAGGTGTGGGGCGGTCGTCTTGAGCGCGACGGGGTATCCGATGGCCTCCGCCGCCCGCGCCGCCTCCTCGGGCGTGGGGGCGGGCCGCGCCTGCCGCAGGCGGATGCCGTACCGCGCGAGCAGCGCGCCCGCGTCCCCCGCGCCGAGTGTGAGCCCCTCACCTCCGGCCAGCAGCGCGTCGATCCGCTCGGCCGTCCCCTTCTCGTCGATGTCCTCGTACGCGGGCACCCGCCCCGGCTCGGTAGCCTCCCGTCGCCACTGGGCGTAGTTCACGGCTTCGGAGAGCGCGCGAACGGCACGCTCGGCGGCGGGGTAGGCGGGGATGAGCCGGGAGCCGGCCGGGTCGGAGGGCGCCTGCGCTTCGGGAGGCGCACCGTCGGCGACCGGCACCTCTGTGGGCGCCTGTGTGGGCGCCTCTGTTCTCGCCGCCCCCTCGGTGGGCTGTCGTTCCGCTGGGCGATGGGGGTCCCCCCGCTCCGGCGGAGCCGGGAGTGGCGGAGGGTGGACACCGCCCGCGACGCCGGGCGCCCTCCTGTCACCGACCTGCGGTGCCGTGCTCGCCGCCGCCGACAGCGCCTCCGCCAGCCCACCCAGCTCGACGTGCACGACAAGCACCGGCTTGCACGGATTCGCGGCGGCAGCCGACCGCAGCGCCTCCGCCAGGGCCGCGTCCCCCGGCGACACCTCCCCCAGCGCCGGTATCGCCGTGACCACCACCGCGTCGCACGAGTCGTCGGCCAGCGCCCGCGACAGCGCCGCGTGGAAGTCCCGCGCCGAGGCCCCGGTCGTCAGGTCCAGCGGGGGCAGCGGCCGCAACCCCTCGGAGAGACACGCGTCGTACGTGAGCATCCCCAAAGACTCGGAGTTCCCCAGGATCGCCACCCGCGGCCCGGCCGGCAGTGGCTGCCGGGCCAGCAGCAGCCCCGCGTCGACCAGTTCCGTGATCGTGTCGACCCGGATCACCCCGGCCTGCCGCAGCAGCGCGGACACGGTGGTGTGGGGCAGCATGGTGGCGCGTACGGCATGCCCCTGGGGTGCGGAACCGTGGCGCGCCCCCTGCACCACCACGAGCGGCTTGACCGCCGCCGTGCGCCGGGCGAGGCGGGTGAACTTGCGCGGGTTGCCGATGGACTCCAGATACATGAGGACGACGTCGGTGTCCGGGTCGTCGTACCAGTACTGGAGGACGTCGTTGCCGGAGACGTCCGCGCGGTTGCCGGACGACACGAAGGTGGAGACGCCCGTGACGCCGGTGACCCCTCCCCCGCGCCGGTGGAGCCGGGACAGCAGCGCGATCCCGATGGCGCCGGACTGGGCGAAGAGACCGATGCGACCGGAGCGCGGTGCCTCGGGGGCCAGCGAGGCGTTGAGCCGTACGCCGGGGGCGGTGTTGATGATCCCGAAGGCGTTCGGCCCGATGATGCGCATGCCGTACGTGCGCGCCTGGCGCACCAGTTCGCGCTGGCGCTCGCGCCCGTCGGGGCCGCTCTCGGCGTATCCGGCGGAGACGACCACGAGCCCCTGCACGCCGTGTTCACCGCACTCGGCGACGACCTCGGGGACGTGCCCGGCGGGGACGGCGACGACCGCGAGGTCGACGGGCCCCTCGATGTCGGTGACGGAGCGGTGCGCCGGCACCCCGCCGAGTTCTTTCTCGTCGTCCCGGAGGGCCTTGTTCACCGCGTACAGCCGGCCGGTGAAGCCCGCGTCCAGCAGATTGGCGAGGACGCTGCGGCCCACTCCGCCCGGCGTGCGCCCGGCGCCGATGACGGCGACCGAGCCGGGGGCGAGCAGCCGCTGGACGGATCTGGCCTCGGCCCGCTGCTCCCGCGCGCGCTGCACGGCGAGGGAGCGGTCGGTGGGCTCCAGGTCGAACTCCAGGCGGACGACGCCGTCCTCGAAGCTGCGCTTCTGCTGGTACCCGGCGTCGGTGAACACCTTGATCATCTTGTTGTTGGCGGGGAGCACCTCGGCGGCGAAGCGTCTGATGCCGCGCTCACGGGCGACGGCGGCGATGTGTTCGAGAAGAGCGGAGGCGACACCGCGCCCCTGGTGGGCGTCCTGGACGAGGAAGGCGACCTCGGCCTCGTCGGCGGGGGCGGACGCGGCCATCCCGTCGGCGCCGATGCGGTCGTAGCGTACGGTGGCGATGAACTCGCCGCCCACGGTGGCGGCGAGCCCCACCCGGTCCACGAAGTCGTGGTGCGTGAAGCGGTGGACGTCCTTGGCGGACAGGCGAGGGTACGGCGCGAAGAAGCGGTAGTACTTCGACTCGTCCGAGACCTGCTCGTAGAAGCTGACAAGACGCTCGGCGTCATCGACGGTGATGGGCCTGACGCGTGCGGTGCCGCCGTCACGCAGCACCACGTCGGCCTCCCAGTGGGCGGGATACTCGTGCCGGTCCGACGAGGTCTGCATGGGCCCCAGAGTACGGCTCGCGTACGGCAACGGCGCGGGGCCGTCCGGGGAAGCGCGACACTCGCGCGACAGCCGGTTCGCGGTCCGGCCGTGGGCCCGTTCCGGTGCGTCGCACGATATGGGAAACTGGTCTAGACAACATGGTCTAGACCTCTCTGAATCACCCGAGACACCTGAAGGGCAGCATCACATGGCTGAGCGCCGCGTCAACGTCGGCTGGGCCGAGGGCCTCCACGCCCGACCCGCATCCATCTTCGTCCGGGCCACCACGGCCTCCGGTATCCCCGTGACGATCGCCAAGGCCGACGGGAACCCCGTCAACGCGGCCTCCATGCTGGCGGTCCTGGGCCTCGGCGCCCAGGGCGGCGAGGAGATCGTGCTCACCTCCGACGCCGAGGGCTCGGACGCCGCGCTCGACCGTCTGGCGAAGCTCGTGGCCGAGGGGCTCGAAGAACTCCCCGAGACGGTCTGAACAGACGGGTAGCCGGGTAACCGGGTAGGTGGGGTAGCCGAAACGGAAAAGGCCTGAAAGGCCACCCGCACACACACCGAAGGGCTCGTCCGATTTATCGGGCGGGCCCTTCGCTTTTTCGTCCCGTTTTCGTTCCGCGGGCAGCGGAAAAAATGCCCCGCGGAATTCTTCCTTCTTTGTATACGGCTCCCGTGTTAATGCCGCAGGCTCGGCGTGTTTACGGAATGTTGCGAAGTCCTCACACGCTCCGGGCGTTCCGTCCCGCCGGCCCCGCCCGGAAATCGGAGCCGGTGCACGGCGGTGGCGCGCTCGGTGTGCAGGGACGTGATCGTCCGGGCCCGGTCGCTGTCGCCGCGCGCGACGGCGTCCACGATGCCGCCGTGCTCCGCCCAGGACTCCACGGGGTTGGCGGGTGCCTCGACCGCGTACATCCAGGCGATCTTGTGCCGCAGCTGGGCGAGCGTCGAGGTCAGGGCGGGGCTGCCGGACGCCTGTGCGAGCGTCTCGTGGAACCAGCCGCCCAGGGAGCGCAGATCCTCGCTGGTGCCCCTCCTGGCCCGCTCCTGGCCCAGCCTGACCAGGCCGCGCAACACTTTGAGGTGCGCCTCCGTGCGGCGCTGGGCGGCGCGGGCGGCGCCCAGCGGCTCCAGCAGCATGCGCATCTCCAGCAGGTCGGCGGCCTCCAGTTCGGTCGGCTCGGCGACGCACGCGCCCGCGTGCCGGCGGGTCACCACGAAGCCCTCGGCCTCCAGCGTGCGCAGCGCCTCGCGCACGGGGACCCGGCTGACGCCGTACCGGCGGGCGAGCAGTTCCTCGGTGAGACGGCTGCCGCGCTCGTAGACACCCGCGACGATGTCATCACGGATCGCCGTGCATACCGAGTGCGCCGGAATACGCATACCGACCTCCGCCTTAATCCCCGTGAAACGTCGATAGTTGACGTGTGTTCCAGCGACTCTATTGCAGCGGGCCGGAATTTCCGATGGCAGGCCGGAATCCAGGGATATTTTTTGGACAGGAGGTACGTCACAACGCGAAAAGCCCCGGCTCGGTGAGCCGGGGCCTTCGGGGAAGCGTGGAGCGTCGCGCCGGAGTGCGCCGCGCGAGTTGCGTCAGACGTTCACGCCGTGCGAGCGCAGGTAGGCGACAGGGTCGATGTCCGAGCCGTACTCGGCCGTCGTCCGGGCCTCGAAGTGCAGATGCGGGCCGGTGACGTTGCCGGTCGCCCCGGAGAGGCCGATCTGCTGGCCGGGGGTGACCGTCTGGCCGACGGAGACGCCGATGGACGACAGGTGGCCGTACTGGGTGTACGTGCCGTCGGTCATCTTGATGACGATGTTGTTGCCGTACGCGCCGCCCCAGCCCGCCTCCACGACGGTGCCGGAGCCGACCGCCAGGACGGACGTGCCGGTGGCGGCGTGGAAGTCGACGCCGGTGTGGCTGCCGGAGGACCAGACGGCGCCGCCGGCCTTGTAGCCGGTGGAGATGTACGAGCCGCTGATGGGGGAGACATAGGTGTTGAGGCGCTCGCGCTCGGCCGCACGGGCGGCACGGGCCTTGATCTCCTCGCGCTCCTTGGCGACGGCACGTTCCTGCTCGGCCTTCTCGGCGGCGGCCTTCCTGGCCTCCTCCTGTGCCTTCTTCTTGACCGCGGCCACCTCGGCGGCCTGCTGCTGGGCGGCGGCCTGGGCGTCCACCTGGTCGGCGACCGTGTCGCCGAGCACGATGATCTGGTTCAGGCCGGTCTGCTCGACTGCGGGCTCCTCCGCGGCGAGCGCGGGGGCGGCCAGGGTGCCGATGACACCGGTGGTGGTGAGAGCGGCGACGCCCACGTTCCTCGTGGTCGTGCGCTGTACACGGCCGGGGCGGCGGTGCTTCCCGGGGGCGCGGGTGAACGCCATGAAGTGGGTGGTCCTTTCCTTCCCTCTCGCCTACCGGGTTAGCTGACGGGTTCGGAGCAGGAAGGTCTCCTACGGCCACCCCTCGTTTCGCGTGGCTCGCGAAGGGCACCCGATTCACCCCAGGGACTTCGGTGGGTCCCCGGCTCCCCTGGCTCGCGCCATGCGGGGACTCGGCGATGACTGTCCGGTGCCGCGGCTGCGGCGAACTTCTGACGAACAGCCGGACCGACGCTAAGTGGGCCGCCTTCGAAATAACAAACGGATCACAGGATTTGTTAAGTACGCCACAGGTCAGACACGCAACCTCCGCCATCAATACGGACAAACGTGGGCCCTGGTGACTCTTCAGTCACCAGGGCCCCACAGGCGCGCGTCTTTTCGTCCGGTTCCTACTCGGCCGGTACGACGGTGACTTCACCGATTCCGAGGGCCCTGACCGGCTCCTCGATCTGCGCGGCGTCCCCGACGAGCACGGTCACCAGACGGTCCACCGGGAAGGCGCTCACGACGGCCGCGGTGGCCTCCACCGTGCCGGTGGCGGCGAGTTGGCGGTAAAGCGTCGACTGGTAGTCGTCCGGCAGGTGCTGCTCGACCTGGTCGGCCAGCGTGTTCGCCACGGCCGCGGCGGTCTCGAACTTGAGGGGGGCGACCCCGACGAGGTTCTGCACGGCGACGTCACGCTCGGTGTCGGTCAACCCCTCGGCGGCCAGCGTGCGCAGCACGGTCCACAGGTCGTCGAGCGCCGGACCGGTGTTGGGTGTGTCGACGGAGCCGCTGATGGCGAGCATCGCCGTGCCCGAGCCGTCGGGCGCGGAACGCAGCACCTGGCCGAACGCGCGCACCCCGTAGGTGTAGCCCTTCTCCTCGCGCAGGACCCGGTCCAGACGGGAGGTGAGGGTGCCACCGAGGCAGTAGGTGCCGAGCACCTGGGCGGGCCACACACGGTCGTGCCGGTCGGCGCCCACCCGGCCGATGAGCAACTGGGTCTGTACGGAGCCGGGGCGGTCCACGATGATCACCCGCCCGGTGTCGTCGGCGCTCACCGACGGCACGGTGCTCGGCTTGGCCGCGGAGCCGGTCCAGGCGCCCAGGGTCTCGCCGAGCAGCGTGTCGAGGTCGACCCCGGTGAGGTCGCCGACCACCACGGCGGTGGCTGTCGCGGGGCGTACGTGCCGCTCGTAGAAGGCGCGTACGGCCGCGGAGTCGATGCCCTCCACGGTCTCCTCGGTGCCCTGGCGGGGCCGCGACATGCGGGACGTGGCCGGGAACAGCTGCCTGTAGAGCTCCTTGGCGGCCCGGCGGCCCGGGTTGGCGGTCTCGTGCGGGATCTCGTCGAGCCGGTTGGCCACCAGCCGCTCGATCTCGCTGTCCTCGAACGCGGGTGCCCGCAGCGCGTCGGCGAGCAGCCCGAGGGCTTTCTCCAGCCGTGACACGGGCACTTCGAGGGACAGGCGTACGCAGGGGTGGTCGGCGTGCGAGTCCAGGGTGGCGCCGCAGCGCTCCAGCTCGGCGGCGAACTCCTCGGCCGTGTGCTTGTCGGTGCCCTCGGAGAACGCCCTGGTCATGATGGTGGCGACGCCGTCGAGGCCGGTCGGCTCGGCGTCCAGGGGCGCGTCGAGGATGACCTCGACGGCGACGACCTGCTGGCCGGGGCGGTGACAGTGGAGCACGGTCAGGCCGTTGTCCAGGGTGCCGCGCTCGGGTGCCGGGAACGCCCAGGGCCTGGCGTCGCCGGCCTGGGGCTGCGGGTGGAAGTCCATGGTCGCGAGCTCGGTCACTTCGCCGACTCCTCGTTCTCGTCGGTGGTTTCGACGGCGTCCGCCTCGGCGGCTTCCTCTTCGGCGCCCTCTTCGCCGGCGACGGGCTCGTACACGAGCACTGCGCGGTTGTCGGGCCTGAGGCGCGCCTTGGCGATCTCCTGGACCTCGTCGGCCGTCACTTCGAGGACACGGTCGACGGCGGTGAGGGCGAGCTTCGGGTCGCCGAACAGGACCGCGTACCGGCACAGTTCGTCGGCGCGGCCCGAGACCGTGCCGAGCCGGTCCAGCCACTCGCGCTCCAGCTGGGCCTGGGCGCGCTCCATCTCCTCCGCCGTGGGGCCCTCCGCGGCGAACCGGGCGAGTTCCTCGTCGACGGCGGCCTCGATGACGGGCACCTCGACGTCACCGGAGGTCTTCACGTCCATCCACGCCACGGAGGGCGCGCCGGCCAGCCGCAGCAGGCCGAACCCGGCCGTCACGGCCGTACGGTCACGCCGTACGAGCCGGTTGTAGAGGCGGGACGACTCGCCGCCGCCGAGGATCGTGAGCGCCAGGTCGGCCGCGTCGCACGCGCGCGTGCCGTCCTCCGGCAGCCGGTAGGAGGCCATCAACGCGCGCGCGGGGACGTTCTCCTCGACCACCTCGCGCAGTTGCTCGCCCATGACGTCGGGCAGCGCGCCGCTGCGCGGCTCGGGCTTGCCGTCGTACGAGGGGATCGAGCCGAAGTACTTCTCCACCCACGCGAGCGTCTGCTCCGGGTCGATGTCGCCGACGATCGACAGGACGGCGTTGTTGGGCGCGTAGTACGTCCTGAAGAACTGCTGGGCGTCCTCCAGGCTGGCCGCCTCCAGGTCGTCCATCGAGCCGATCGGCGTGTGCCGGTAGGGGTGGCCCTCCGGGTAGGCCAGACGGAAGATCTTCTCGAAGGCGGTGCCGTACGGCACGTTGTCGTACCGCTGCCGGCGCTCGTTCTGGACGACGGCCCGCTGGTTGTCCAGGTTCTTCTGGTCGAGCGCGAGCAGCAGGCTGCCCATGCGGTCGGCCTCCAGCCACAGCGCGAGCTCCAGCTGGTGGGTGGGCATGGTCTCGAAGTAGTTGGTGCGCTCCCAGCTGGTGGTGCCGTTCAGCGAACCGCCCGCGCCCTGGACCAGCTCGAAGTGGCCGTTGTCCTTCACCTGGCCCGAGCCCTGGAACATCAGGTGCTCGAAGAGGTGGGCGAGGCCCGTGCGGCCCTTGACCTCGTGGCGCGAACCGACGTCGTACCAGAGGCACACCGCGGCGACCGGGGTCAGGTGGTCCTCGGAGAGCACCACGCGCAGGCCGTTGTCCAGGCGGTGCTCCTTCACTGTCAGGCCTTCGGAGCCGGCCTCGGCTGTGGCCGTGTGACCCATGGGCGGTACGTCCCTTCGATCGCTGTGCTGTGTGCGCGGGATCCGTCGTGGAATCGTCGTGGAAACCGCTGTTTTCCTGCCGGTCCTGCCACTGTATGCAAGCGCGCGGACCCCCGGAGAAGTTCCCGGGCGTCGTACGCCGAGAGCGAGATGGGGGTTGCCGCAGGCGGTCACTGGTTAAAGTCGGCGCACGCTGTTGACGCGACGGCTCGCGAGGCCGTGCCCGGCGGTCGGCGCCGGGTCGTGTCGGGGTTGTCAGTACGGCAGTCCACAATGGTGCGCGTCAGATCCCGTTCAGCTCTCGGTGAGAGTGAGCCGGAGACGTGAGCGCGCCCCGTAGGTGAGCGACCAGAGAAAGAGGAGCCGGCAGCGATGGCCCGCCGCAGCACGAAGACCCCGCCGCCCGACGACGCGTTCGAGGAGCGGATCCTCGACATCGACGTCGTCGACGAGATGCAGGGCTCCTTCCTGGAGTACGCGTACTCGGTCATCTACTCCCGAGCCCTGCCGGACGCCCGTGACGGTCTGAAGCCGGTGCACCGCCGGATCGTCTACCAGATGAACGAGATGGGCCTGCGCCCCGACCGCGGCTATGTGAAGTGCGCCCGTGTCGTCGGCGAGGTCATGGGTAAGTTGCACCCGCACGGCGACTCGTCGATCTACGACGCCCTGGTGCGCCTCGCCCAGCCCTTCTCCATGCGGGTCCCCCTGATCGACGGACACGGCAACTTCGGCTCGCTGGGCAACGACGACCCGCCGGCCGCCATGCGGTACACCGAGTGCCGGATGGCCGACGCGACGAGCCTGATGACGGAGTCGATCGAGGAGAACACGGTCGACTTCTCCCCGAACTACGACGGCCAGGAGCAGGAGCCGGTGGCGCTGCCCGCCGCCTTCCCGAACCTGCTGGTCAACGGCGCGTCCGGCATCGCCGTCGGTATGGCCACCAACATGCCGCCGCACAACCTGGGCGAGGTCATCGCGGCGGCCCGCCACCTCATCCGGTATCCGAACGCCGACCTGGACACGCTGATGAAGCACGTCCCGGGCCCCGACCTGCCCACCGGCGGCCGGATCGTCGGCCTCTCCGGTATCAGGGACGCGTACGCGACGGGCCGCGGTACCTTCAAGATCCGCGCCACGGTGACGGTGGACAACGTGACGGCCCGCCGCAAGGGCCTGATCGTCACCGAACTGCCGTTCTCCGTCGGTCCGGAGAAGGTGATCGCCAAGATCAAGGACCTGGTCGGCTCCAAGAAGCTGCAGGGCATCGCCGACGTCAAGGACCTCACCGACCGCGCGCACGGCCTGCGCCTGGTCATCGAGATCAAGAACGGCTTCGTGCCGGAGGCGGTCCTGGAGCAGCTCTACAAACTGACGCCGATGGAGGAGTCCTTCGGCATCAACAACGTGGCCCTGGTCGACGGACAGCCCCTCACCCTGGGCCTCAAGGAGCTGCTGGAGGTCTACCTCGACCACCGCTTCGAGGTCGTGCGGCGCCGTTCGGAGTTCCGCCG
Source organism: Streptomyces sp. NBC_01314 (assembly GCF_041435215.1). Classification (NCBI taxonomy): domain Bacteria; kingdom Bacillati; phylum Actinomycetota; class Actinomycetes; order Kitasatosporales; family Streptomycetaceae; genus Streptomyces; species Streptomyces sp. NBC_01314. The sequence goes on from NZ_CP108394.1 coordinate 3,225,654, forward strand.
CGGCAAGAAGCGCGACCGTCTTCACCTGGTCGAGGGTCTGCTCACCGCGCTGGTGGACATCGACGAGGTCATCCGGCTGATCCGCTCCAGCGACAACTCCGCGCAGGCCAAGGAACGCCTGATCGAGCGCTTCTCCCTGTCGGACATCCAGACGCAGTACATCCTCGACACCCCGCTGCGCCGCCTCACCAGGTTCGACCGCATCGAGCTGGAGTCCGAGAAGGAACGGCTCAACGCCGAGATCGCCGAGCTGACCCGCATCCTGGAGTCGGACGCGGAGCTGCGCAAGATGGTCTCCGGCGAACTGGCCGCGGTGTCCAAGAAGTTCGGCACCGAGCGCCGTACGGTCCTGCTGGAGTCCTCGGGCACCCAGGTGGCCGCGGTCCCGCTCCAGGTGGCGGACGACCCGTGCCGGGTGCTGCTGTCGTCGACGGGTCTGGTGGCCCGTACGGCCAATGGTGAGCCCTTCGCGGCGGACGAGGACGGCAAGCGCGCCAAGCACGACGTCATCGTCTCCGCGGTCCCGGCGACGGCCCGGGGCGAGGTGGGCGCGGTGACCTCCACCGGCCGCCTGCTGCGCCTGAGCGTGGTCGATCTGCCGCAGCTGCCGGACACGTCGGCGGCCCCCAACCTGTCGGGCGGCGCCCCGCTCGCGGAGTTCCTCTCCCTCCAGGACGGCGAGACGGTCATCTGTCTGATGACGCTCGACGAGTCGTCGCCGGGGCTGGCCATCGGCACCGAGCAGGGCGTCGTCAAGCGCGTGGTCCCCGACTACCCGACCAACAAGGAGGAGCTGGAGGTCATCACCCTCAAGGAGGGTGACCGGATCGTCGGCGCCATCGAGCTGCGCACCGGCGAGGAGGACCTGGTCTTCATCACGGACGACGCCCAGTTGTTGCGCTACCAGGCTTCCCAGGTCCGCCCGCAGGGCCGCCCGGCCGGTGGTATGGCCGGCATCAAGCTCACCGAGGGCGCGAAGGTCATCTCCTTCACGGCCGTCGACCCTGCGGCGGACGCGGTCGTCTTCACGGTGGCGGGCTCCCGCGGCACCCTCGACGACTCCGTCCAGACCACGGCCAAGCTCACCCCCTTCGACCAGTACCCACGCAAGGGCCGCGCCACGGGCGGCGTCCGCTGCCAGCGGTTCCTCAGGGGCGAGGACTGCCTGTCCATCGCCTGGGCGGGGCCCGTCCCGGCCCGAGCCGCCCAGAAGAACGGCACCCCGGCCGATCTCCCGGAGATGGACCCGCGCCGCGACGGCTCGGGTGTGTCCCTGGGCAAGACGGTGGCCTCGGTGGCGGGGCCGGTGTGAGCCGAGGCGTTCACCGGTAGTCGTAGGAGGCCTCGGGCTCCTCGGCCACCACCTCCTGGACGTAGCGAAGGACGCCCCACATGCCGTGCTCGTCGGCCTGCGGGGCGTCGTTCTCGGCCCTGCACGCCTCCAACTCCTTGAGCAGCGCGGGGGCGTCGATTCCGGCTCCGATGAGCACGAGTTGACTGAGACGGCTCTCGTCACCGTTCCCGTCGCACTCCGCCCAGGGCTCCGGGTAGAACCGCAGGAACCGCCCGACCGCATGCACGGCGTAGCGGTTCCGGGGGTCGTACGGCCCGAAGTCGACGTACCCCTTGATGCGGTAGAGCCCGTCGGCCCTCCCGTCCAGGAACCCCATGAGCCGCCGGGGGTCGACCGGCACGTCGGAGACGAAGGCGACGCTGTCGTAGCCGGAGTGCAGATGCCCGGCGTGATCGTGCCCGTCCTCCTCGTCCTCCTCGTCCTGCCCGTCGCGGTCGTGCCGGTGGAGGTCGTCGAAGGAGAGCTGACCGATGCGCTCCTCGGAGGGCCGGCAGTCGAAGAGGAACTCGGGGTCGATGCGCCCGTAGGTGGCGGGCACGACGGCCGCACGGTCGCTGAGCGACCGGACGAGCGACAGGACCCGCTCCCCGTCCTCGGCCCGGTCGAGCTTGTTGACGACAACGAGGTCGGCGAGGGCCAGATGCCGGTCGATCTCGGGATGCCGCCGCCGGGTCTCCGGGAACTCGGCCGCGTCCACGACTTCGACGAGTCCGCCGTACACCACCCGGGGGCTCTCACTGGCGAGCACCATCCGCACGAGCTCCTGCGGCTCGGCCAGCCCGCTCGCCTCGATGACGATGACGTCGATCCCGGCAGCGGGCTCGGCGAGCCTCTCCAGATAGACATCCAGCTCACTGACGTCGACGGCACAGCACAGACACCCGTTGCCCAGCGACACGGTGGAATCGCCGAGCGCCCCGGCCACGGCCATCGCGTCGATCTCGATCGCCCCGAAGTCGTTGACGACGGCACCGATACGGCTGCCGCCACTGCGGTGGAGAAGGTGATTGAGCAGGGTGGTCTTACCGGAACCGAGGAACCCGGCGAGGACGACGACGGGAACCTGCGGCGAACCCTGCGGACTCGGCCCTGGCCCCTGCCCCTGCCCCTGCCCCAGTCCCGGACCCTGCCTCGACGACTGGTTCAACACGCGCCCTCTCTCACACCGTTGCATGCGCCGGCTCACGGCCGACCACCGCACGAGGGCGGCTCATGGACCGGCTCTCACCGGGACGCCGCAGCTCTCGTCCGTCCATTGAATGCCGCCCCAGGATACGAGTGAGGGCGAGCCCCCCGTGGAGTGAACGATTGTTGGCGGCGCCCGCGGGGCACACGTCGGGCATGCGCCGGTCCGCGCGACCCGCTCATCCCTCCGTGCGCCTCCTCTCCGCCTCCCTGCCGACCAGCGCCGCTCGGCGACACTGAGAGGCGGCAAGCGCCGCCCACCGCTCGCCGGTCCCCATCCCGTCGACCCGCGTCCGACGACCGGCGGACGGCCGCCTGAACCGGGGGTTGACATGGCCACACAGAATCCTGGGGCACGGGGACTCGGCCCCGCCGCGGCAGCGGGTCTCGCCTTCGCGGTGGGAGCGCTGGGCACGTTCGCCGTGGAGCGGCGCATCCACACCGTGCTTCGGCGCCTGGAACGGCTGGAGCGCGAGACCGAGCAGCGTGCGGCCCTGATCGCCTATCAGCGGCACAACTTCGACCTGGTCATGAAGGCTGCCGCGGACCCGACCCTGCTGCCCGTGCTGAACGCCTACGAGGAGGAACTGCCCACCGACAGGCAGCGGCAGTACCTCTTCGCCAATCTCCTCTACACGCACGTCCTGCAGGGTTACCGGGTGGGCGTCTTCAGCCGGGCCGAACTGTACGGGCACCTCCGCGGCATCTTTCAGAGCACCCTGATGCGCGACTACTGGGCTGCCACGCGTCACCACCGGTCGAGTCTGAAGGAGGGCTCGGAGGAGTCGGAGATCGGCAGGATGGTCGACACCTTGATCAGCGACCTGGAGGACGCGAGCACGGACGAGTGGTGGGTCGTGGGCGATCCGCCCGCCGAGTGAGGCGGGTCGCGGACTGACGGTCGGCTTACCGAGGAGAGCCGCGGACGAGCCGTCGGCCGAGTGCGGCAGTTCGCTAGCCAGCCGACCGACGAGCGCAACCTTCTTCACCCCCTTCACCCCCTACGGCGCTCGCCGCGCGTATCGCGACCCCTGCCCCTGGCTTCACTCCATCGCGTCTTCGATGCATGCGCATCAACCGGCTCGGGACGGCTAGGTTGGCCCCGCCCGTTTCACCACTCACCACTCACAGCTCAAGGATCGAATCCCGTTGAAAATCGTGCGCCGCATCGGTGCGTCCCCTCGCGAGAGGGGCAGTGCCGCGGGGCAGACATGCCCAGACATCTTCGAACTGCAGGATGGCAACTTCGCAGTGATCGGGACCGACCAGACAGAGAGACTCGACCCCGAGCTTCCTGCTGACGCCTCGCGCGCTGACTACGAGAGGATCGTGGTCATCAGCCGCGACACTCTCATCCGGGCAAAGTCGGACATCCCCGACGCCTGATCCTTCACGGGGGCTCGCCTGCACTACAGCGCGGGCCCCTCGCGCCGCCGTCCCACGACGGCGAGCGCCTCGGTCCCGGTCGGGCCACCCCGGCACGTTGCGACCCGAGGTCGTCCGTTCACGCCCCCTGCACGCCCCCGGCGCACCCCTTCGGCCCGGCCGGAAGTCGCTCGGGCGGAAGTCAGGTTAGGCTCACCTCTGTGAGTACGTGCACATCCGCGTCCCGACACCTCGACGAGCCTCTCGCGGGGACCGCCGCCACGGCGAGGACATGGCTGCTGCTGGAGCAGCCCGGTCCCTGGGGCGTCAAGGCGCTCACTTCGAGCCACCTCGACCCCGTGCTCGGCCGCGCCCTCGAAGCCGCGGCAGAGGGCACCGGCGTACGCGTGGCGCTCATCCGGCGCCCCGGCCGCCACGCGGACTGCCGAGAGGTCCGCGAGCGCCGTGTGTATGTGGCCCACACCGTTCCCGGGAACGTCTGGCTGCACAGCGCCATGACGTCCGCCCCAGAGCGGCTGCTCGACCTCGACTTCACCGCCCTCGGCCAAGGCGACCACCACACCTTCGGGACGGTGCTGCGGGGCCGCCGCCACACCGGCGCCCCCCTCGCACTCGTCTGCACCAACGGCAGGCGCGACCGCTGCTGCGCCCTCCTCGGCCGGCCGCTCGCCGCCGAACTGGCCGCCTCCGGAGTCGAGGGCACCTGGGAGGTCACCCATCTGGGTGGTCACCGCTTCTCCCCCACCCTGCTCGTGCTGCCCTTCGGTTACGTGTACGGCCGCGCCGAGGCCCAGCACGTCAAGGAGGTCCTCCGAGGCGTACGGGAAGGCCGCGTCGTCACCGAGGGGTGCCGCGGGAGCTCCGCCTGGGAGCGTCCCGGGCAGGCGGCCGAACTGGCGGTGCGGACCGAGACCGGTGAGGACGCGGCCGACGCGCTCACGGTCCTCCGCACGGACGGCGCGGCACCGCGCTGGGAGGTGACCGTCGCCCACACCGACGGCCGCCGCTGGACCGTCTCCGTCGCCCAGGGCTCCGCCCAGCCGCCCCGCCCGGAGAGCTGCGGCTCACCGCTGGGCTCCCCGGCGAGGATGGACGTACTGACCGTGCGCGAGCTGTCACCGGCCGCGCTCGCGCGCTAGGCGCACCCGGCCATGACCTGGGTGACAGCCGGCTGATCGGTGGCCTGTCGCGGCACAGCCGCCGGTCGACAGGCCAGCCGGCCGACAGTCCGCCCAGCCCCAGCCCCAGCCCCAGCCCCAGCCCCAGCCCCAGCCCCAGCCCCAGCCCCAGCCCGCGGCTCCGGGGTCCCCGTCGCCGTGCAAACACCCGGCACCTGAGATCCACGCCACACCCCTCTACGACCGGCCCACCCTGTCCACGTACCGTCATGGGCATGAGCCCCACTCCCCCCGCACGCCGTCTGCGTCTCGGTATGCCGCGGCGGGTTTTCTCGCAGGTCCTGCTGATGCAGGTGGCGATCGCCGCCGGTGTCGCCGTGCTCGCGACCGGGCTGTTCCTCGCGCCGCTCAGCGAACAACTGGACGACCAGGCGATGCGTAGGGCCCTCGCGATCGCGCAGACCACCGCGGTCCAGCCGCAGATCGCGGAGGACCTGGTGTCGACGCGGCCGTCCGTGAACGGCCCCGTACAGGTCGAGGCCGAGCGGATCCGGAAGGCCAGCGGAGCCGAGTACGTGGTCGTGATGGACAGGGTCGGGGTGCGCTGGTCGCACCCCGACCCGGCGGAGATCGGCGGGCTCGTCTCGACCGACCCACGCCGAGCCCTCGCCGGGAACGAGGTCATGGAGATCGACTCGGGGACGCTGGGACGCTCCGCCCGGGGCAAGGTGCCGCTGCGCGACGCCGACGGGAAGATCGTCGGTGCCGTCTCGGTGGGTATCGAGTACGACAGCGTGCGCGCCCGGCTGATCCACGCGATCCCCGGGCTCCTGGCGTACGCCGGCGGAGCCATGGCTGTCGGGGCGCTGGCCGCGTATCTGATCTCACGGCGGGTTCACCGCCAGACCCGGGACCTGGCCTTCTCCGATATCGCGGGGCTGCTGGCGGAGCGCGAGGCAATGCTGCACGGCATCCGGGAGGGCGTGGTCGCGCTGGACCGCGCCGGGCGCGTACGCCTCCTCAACGACGAGGCGCGGCGGCTGCTCGGGATAGGCGACGAGGCGGTCGGCAGGTCGCTCGACGACGCGCTCGGCCCCGGCCGTACGACCGATGTGCTGGCGGGCCGCGTCACCGGCACCGACCTGCTGACCGTGCGCGGTCAGCGCGTGCTGGTCACCAACCGCATGCCCACCGACGACGGCGGCGCCGTCGCCACCCTGCGCGACCGCACCGAGCTGGAGCAGCTCGGCCGCGAACTCGACTCCACGCGCGGTCTGACGGACGCCCTGCGCGCCCAGGACCACGAGCACGCCAACCGGATGCACACGCTCCTCGGCCTGCTCGAACTGGAGATGTACGACGAGGCGGTGGAGTTCGTCGGCGAGGTGGTCGGCGACCACCGGGCGACCGCCGAGCAGTTCACCGAGAAGATCCACGATCCGCTGCTCGCCGCGGTACTGGTCGGCAAGGCGACCGTCGCGGCCGAGCGCGGAGTGGCCCTGTCGGTCGCGGGCGGCACGATGCTGCCCGACCGGCTGATCGACCCCCGTGGGCTGGTCACGATCGTCGGCAACCTCGTCGACAACGCCCTGGACGCCGTCGCGGGCACGCCGCACGCGCGCGTGGAGGTCGATCTGCGCGCCGAGGGGCGTACGGCGATCCTCCGGGTCCGCGACACCGGCCCCGGAGTCCCACCCGACAAGCGCGAGTTGATCTTCACGGAGGGCTGGTCCACCAAGGCGCCGCCGGCCCATCGCGAGCGCGGCATCGGCCTCTCCCTGGTGCGTCGGCTCGCCGAGCGGCAGGGCGGCAGCGCCCGGGTCGCGGAGGCGGCGGGCGGTGGCGCGGAGTTCACCGTCGTCCTGCCCGACGCACTAGCGGAACAGGGCCTGGTGACGCCGACGCCCACACCGGCGCTTATCTCTACGGCACCCGCCGACGAGCCGGCCCGGCAGGACGAGCCGACGGCCGGCCTCGACGGACGACCGGGCCCCGAGCGGGAGCCCGAAACCGCCATCACAGCCGCCGACAAGGAGTCGCGATGATCGAGGTCCTGATCGTGGACGACGACATCAGAGTCGCCCGCGTCAACGCCGCCTACGTGGAGAAGGTCGCCGGTTTCCACGTCGCCGGTGTGGCCCACAACGCGGCCGAGGCGCTGCACCGGTTGGAGATGCTGCCCCATGTGGACCTGGTCCTCCTGGACCACTATCTGCCGGACGGCACGGGCCTCATGGTCGTCCAGGAGATGCGGCGCCGTGGCCACCAGAGCGACGTGATCATGGTGACGGCGGCCCGCGACGTCTCCACCGTCCAGGCCGCGATGCGCCAGGGCGCGCTCCAGTACCTGGTCAAACCGTTCGCGTTCGCCGGACTGCGGGCGAAGCTGGAGGCGTACGCGGAGTTGCGGCGCACCCTGGACGGTGGCGGCGAGGCCGAACAGGCCGAGGTGGACCGGATCTTCGGCGCGCTGTCGGCGGGCGGCGAGCCCGAACTGCCCAAGGGCCACTCCCCCACCACCACCGAGCTGGTGCGCCGCGCCCTGATGACCGCCGAGGGAGCGCTGTCCGCCCAGGAGATCGCCGAACGGACCGGCCTGAGCCGCCAGACCGCCCAGCGCTATCTGAAGCTGCTGGAACGCACCGGACGGGCCCGGCTGACCCTCAAGTACGGCGACGCCGGCCGCCCGGAGCACCGCTACGAGTGGGTGACCCGCCTCTGAGACCTCCCACAACCCGCCAACGTGTCTCCCGTACGCCCTGAGCGCCCTGAGCGCCTTTCTGAAGCCCGTACGCCGGCGTACGCGCCCCTGGCACTCACACCGCCCCGGCGCCCGTCAGCGACCGCACCTCGGTCTCCGCGTGCTTCGCCTCGTCCGGTGGCTCGGCCGACATGACGGTGCCGAGCCAGCCCGCGAGGAAGCCCAGGGGGATGGAGACGAGGCCCGGGTTCTGCAGCGGGAAGTACTGGAAGTCGACGCCGGGGAACAGCGAGTCGGCGCTCCCCGACACGACGGGCGACAACAGCACGAGAACCACGGAGGGGATCAGTCCGCCGTACACGGACCACACCGCGCCGCGTGTGGTGAAGCCGCGCCAGAACAGCGAGTACAGCAGCACGGGCAGGTTGGCGGAGGCGGCGACCGCGAAGGCGAGGCCGACGAGAAAGGCCACGTTGAGGTCCTTGGCGAGCAGCCCGAGCCCGATCGCGACCACGCCGATACCGACGGCGGCCGTACGTGCCACGGCGACCTCGCCGCGCGGCTTCGAACGTCTGCGCCGCAGCGACGCGTACAGGTCATGGGCGACGGACGCGGACGAGGCGAGGGTGATGCCGGCGACGACCGCGAGGATCGTGGCGAAGGCGATGGCGGCGACGATCGCGAACAGAACCGTTCCGCCAGTGGAGTCCGGGCCGCCGCCCAGGTCGAGGGCCAGCAACGGCACCGCCGTGTTCCCGGACGCGTTGGAACCCCGTACGGTCTCCGGGCCGACGATGGCGGCCGCGCCGAAGCCCAGGACGATCGTCATCAGATAGAAGCCGCCGATGAGACCGATCGACCAGACCACCGAGCGGCGTGCGGCCCGCGCGGTGGGCACCGTGTAGAAGCGCGACAGGATGTGCGGCAGCCCGGCCGTGCCCAGTACCAGGGCGAGTCCGAGGCTGATGAAGTCCAGGCGCGCGACCCAGTCACCGCCGTACTTCAACCCGGGCGCGAGGAACGCGGCGCCGTGTCCGCTGCGTTCGGCCGCCGTGCGCAGCAACTGGTCGAAGTCGCCGTGGAACCGCACCAGTACGAGCACGGTCAGCGCGATCGCCCCGCCCATCAGCAGGACCGCTTTCACGATCTGGATCCAGGTGGTGGCCCGCATCCCTCCCAACGACACATAGACGACCATGAGCGCGCCGACCCCGATGACCGTCCAGGCCTGCGCCGCCTCGCTCTCTCCCCCCAGCAGCAGCGCGACGAGGGTGCCCGCTCCGACCATCTGCGCCACCAGGTACAGAACGGACACGGTCACCGAGGAAGTTCCCGCCGCGATCCGCACCGGCCGCTCGCTCATCCGCGCCGCGACGACGTCGGCGAGTGTGAACCGCCCGCAGTTGCGCACCAGTTCGGCCACCAGGAACAGCACCACGAGCCAGGCGACCAGGAAGCCCACCGAGTAGAGCAGCCCGTCGTACCCGAAGAGCGCGATGAGCCCGGAGATACCGAGGAAGGATGCGGCGGACATGTAGTCGCCCGCGATGGCAAAACCATTCTCCATCGGCGAGAACAGCCGCCCGCCGGCGTAGAACTCCTCCGCCGAGCCGTGCCGATGGCGGCTCACCCACGTCGTGATGCCCAACGTGACCGCCACGAACACGCTGAACAGCAGCAGCGCCAGCGTCTGATGGTCGGCCGTCACCGCTCGCCCCCTCTGACGCCGCGCGTCAACTCCTGGGTGTCCCACCGCAGATCGAGCGCCGCCCGGTCCCGACGCAGCCTGGCGTGGCGTGCGTACGCCCAGGTGAACAGGAACGTCGTGAGGAACTGTCCGAGCCCCGCCAGCATCGCCACGTTCACCGCGCCCGCCACCGGTCGTGCCATCAGCCCCGGGGCCGTGGTCGCCGTCACGACGTACGCCACATACCAGCTGAAGAAGACGGCGACGCCCGGAATCACGAACCTGCGGTAGCGGCTGCGCACCTCCTGGAAGGCCGCGCTCCGCTGGACCTCCAGATAGACGTCCGCCGCGCCCCCGCCCCCGCTCTCCCGCACCTCGGCCACGACCGGGGCAGGCCCGCCCGTCCCGTCCAACTCCCCCCAGCCGGAGGCCAGCGCGTCGTACCAGGGATCGTCGAACCGCACGTCCTCGCTGGCGAGGCCGTGCCCGTCGGGCTGCTCTACCGGGCTCTCAGAACCACCCCCGCGTCGGCGGGGACGGCCGGTGCTTGACTGCATGCCCAAGCATGGACAGAACAGAAAGACCCCTGGCGCACCTCTTCACGATTCTTCACCCCATCAGGTGAAGCCCCGGCCAGCCTCCCCCACCCGAGACGAAAGACCCGAACCCGGACGGTCACCTATGCGCTGAAGGCACACCCCGACGGCGGGCCGGCCGTGAACGGCGAGAAGGGGGCGCGTCGGGGGCGCCCGCAGCGGTTGGCGCGTCAACGGGCCGGACGTTCCAGGCGACCGTTCCCGCGCCGTTCGAGCACGGACACCCCGAGACGCCCCCGGCCCACAGGGAACCGAAGGCATCCCGGCCCAAGCCCGCCGCAGCGGCTACGCGTCGATGCGCGACCGGTCCAGCGTCGCCGCCGAGCTGGAGATGAACTCCTTGCGCGGCGCCACGTCGTTGCCCATCAGCAGATCGAACACCTGCTCCGCAGCTTCCAGGTCCGACAGGTTGATCCGCCGCAGAGTGCGGTGCCTGGGATCCATCGTCGTTTCCGCCAGCTGGTCCGCGTCCATCTCACCGAGGCCCTTGTAGCGCTGAATGGAGTCCTTGTACCGGACGCCCTTGCTCTGGAACTCCAGCAGCTTGTCGCGCAGCTCACGGTCCGAGTACGTGTAGACGTACTTGTCCTGACCCTTCTTGGGCTGGACCAGCTCGATCCTGTGCAGCGGCGGCACGGCCGCGAAGACCCGCCCCGCCTCGACCATCGGCCGCATGTACCGCTGGAAGAGCGTCAGCAACAGGCACCGGATGTGCGACCCGTCCACATCGGCGTCGGTCATCATGATGATCTTGCCGTAGCGCGCCGCGTCAATATCGAACGTACGCCCGGATCCGGCCCCTATGACCTGGATGATCGCGCCGCACTCAACGTTCTTGAGCATGTCCGTCACGGACGACTTCTGGACGTTGAGGATCTTGCCCCGGATCGGCAGCAGCGCTTGGAACTCGGAGTTCCGCGCGAGCTTCGCCGTGCCGAGCGCCGAGTCCCCCTCGACGATGAACAGCTCACTGCGCTCGACGTCGTCGCTGCGGCAGTCGGCGAGCTTGGCGGGCAGGGACGAGGACTCCAGGGCCGTCTTGCGGCGCTGCGCGTCCTTGTGCTGACGCGCGGCGATACGCGTGCGGGCGGCGGCGACGGCCTTCTCCATCACGACCCGCGCCTGGGCGGCGGCGTCCCGCTTCGTGGAGGTCAGGAACGCCTTGAGCTCCTTGGCGACCACCTGCGTCACGATACGCCGGGCCGCCGAGGTGCCGAGGACCTCCTTGGTCTGACCCTCGAACTGGGGTTCGGCAAGGCGCACGGTGACGACGGTGGTGAGGCCCTCCAGGGCGTCGTCCTTGACGACGTCGTCCTCGGCGACGCGCAGCATCTTCTTGGCGCGCAGCACCTCGTTCATGGTGGCGGCCACAGCCTGCTCGAAGCCCGCGACGTGGGTACCACCCTTGGGGGTGGCGATGATGTTCACGAACGACTTGAGGGTCGTGTCGTAGCCCGTGCCCCAGCGCATGGCGACGTCGACAGCGAGCTCACGGGTGACCTGGGTGGGCGTCATCTGGCCGTGCTCGTCCAGGACGGGCACGGTCTCCCTGAAGGTGCCCTGCCCGGAGAAGCGGAGGACGTCGCACACCGGCTTGTCGGAGGCCAGGTACTCGCAGAACTCGCTGATGCCGCCGTCGAAGCGGAACGACTCCTCGCCCTTGCTGCCGCCCTCGCCGAGGCCGAGCTCGTCACGGACCACGATCGTCAGTCCGGGCACGAGGAAGGCGGTCTGACGGGCGCGCTGGTGCAGGTGCTCCAGCGACAGCTTGGCGTCCTTGAGGAAGATCTGGCGGTCGGCCCAGTAGCGCACGCGTGTGCCGGTGCGCGTCTTGGGGATCCGCTTGCCCTTGCGCAGGCCGCCGGTCTCGAACCTGGCGTCCGCGCCGTGGCCCGCGAAGGCGCCGGGCACGCCGCGCCGGAAGCTGATGGCGTGGGTGCTGCCGCTGCGGTCGACCTCGACGTCCAGACGGGCGGAGAGCGCGTTCACCACGGAGGCGCCCACGCCGTGCAGACCGCCGGAGGCGGCGTACGAGCCGCCGCCGAACTTTCCGCCGGCGTGCAGCTTGGTCATCACGACCTCGACGCCGGACAGGCCGGTCTTGGGCTCGATGTCGACCGGGATGCCCCGGCCGTTGTCCCGCACCTCCACGGAGGCGTCGTCGTGGAGGATGACCTCGATGTGGTCGCAGTAGCCCCCGAGGGCCTCGTCCACGGAGTTGTCGATGATCTCCCAGAGGCAGTGCATCAGGCCTCGACTGTCGGTCGAGCCGATGTACATGCCGGGGCGCTTCCGCACGGCCTCGAGCCCCTCGAGGACGAGAAGGTGCCGCGCGGTGTAGTTGGAACCGTCCCGGTCTGCTCCGGTCAGCAGCGCTGTGGACGGCACGGACGTATCGGCGGTCACGCGGTTCGCTCCTCGCTGAATTTCAGGTGAGGCCCATTTGGGTAAGGGGCCGGGCTCTGTTGCCGGTCCGAGGGTACCGAGGCCTGGTAGAGCCGTTGTAACGCCACCCTCGTCCGAAACTCAGAGTAGTCCAGCGTCGCATGCACGTTCGATCCCTCGATGGGGTGAAGTACATATCACGTTCCCTTCGGGGCATGAACCATTTAGGCTCCGGGCACGTCCTCATGAACAACCGGCAACCCAGCCGGGAGGACCGTACAACCGAAAGAACAACCACCAAAACCACCGACCGACAGCGCGAAGCCCGTACGACACGAAGACACGCACTACGGCTCATTCGCCGCCAACCGGCAGCAGACAGCCGGCCCGGAAAGATTTTTTCGAGTTAAAGCCGCGAGCGGGAACGTTTTCGGCCTGGTTGGATGTTGACCCTGGTACGACAGCTCGTCGAGCTAGAGAAGAGGCGACGTGACTACTGTTCTGACCCCCGCGACCCCGCTGACGGCCGCTGACCGATGCGACCGCTGCGGCGCCCAGGCCTACCTGCGCGTCGTCCTGCTGAGCGGTGGAGAGCTGCTGTTCTGCGCCCACCACGGCCGCAAGTTCGAGCCGGAGCTCAAGAAGATCGCCGCGGAGATACAGGACGAGACGGAGCGGCTCACGGCAGCTCCCGCAACCGCGGAAGAGGACGAGCGCTGACGCTTCACACCCACGACGAGCCGCCACCGGCTCGAGGCCGGTGACCGGGCGGCCACTCCCGTACACACGGGGTGGCCGCCCGCTCTCGTGCCGCACACACCGTGGCGTACGGCCGCGTACCGCGCCTCAGCGGCTCCCCGCGAGCACCCGGGCCACGTACGAGCCCCTGGTGTAGACGCCGGGGTTCCCGGCGAGCCCACAGCCGCTGCCCCACGAGACGAGCCCGATCAGCTTCCCCTGGGCGACCAGCGGCCCTCCGCTGTCCCCCTGGCAGGCGTCCCGGCCGCCGTCCTGCTCCCCGGCGCACACCATGGAGCCGGACAGATATCTGCCTTCAGCGCTGCCCGGATAGGCCCGCTCGCAGACGTCGTCGGCCAGCACCCTCACCGGCGCAGCCCGCAGGTTCCGCGCATAGTCGCCGGCGCCCGTGGTGTCCCCCCAGCCGTAGACCGTGGCCTGTGTGCCCGGCGCGTACGCGGCGTCCCCGGAGCCCGCCAACCTGATGACGGAGCTCTCGGGCAGCGGTGAGGCGAGAGTCACCACCGCGAAGTCCCCGGCGTTCGTGTAGGGGTCGTACTCCGGGTTGACCCAGGCGCCGCTGACCGTGACCTCCTGACCCTCGGCCGACTGCAGCTCGGCCCGGCCCACGATGATCCGCAGATCGGGGACCCGTTCCGGAGGAGGACCTCCCAGCACGTCCTCGCTGAGGCAATGGGCGGCCGTCAGGACGGTCGAGCGGCCGACCACGACACCGCCGCAGAACTGTCCTGCCCGCGTACCCCCGAACCGGTCACGACTGGACAGCGCCACCGTCCAGGGCGCCTGTGAGATCTCGACCGGATGACCGCCGATGACGACGTCGGCCGTCGCCGGTGGCGGTGACGCCAGCGGTATGACGGCCGCGGTGGCCGCGACGGCCAGCAGTCGGGCGAACGATCGACGCATGCGCGCTCCTCACTCCGGGACTTGGATGGCACACCCAGAGTGATCCACCGGATCGGCTTCCGCATGCCGCACACACGCCGAAGGCCCGGCTCCTTCGAGGGAACCGGGCCTTCAGGACCGACCGAGCCGACGGGTGCCGTGCCGTCTAGTCGAGGTAGTCGCGCAGAACCTGCGAACGGGACGGGTGGCGCAGCTTCGACATCGTCTTGGACTCGATCTGACGGATGCGCTCACGCGTGACGCCGTACACCTTGCCGATCTCGTCGAGGGTCTTCGGCTGGCCGTCGGTGAGACCGAAGCGCATCGAGACGACGCCCGCCTCACGCTCGGAGAGCGTGTCGAGCACCGAGTGCAGCTGCTCCTGCAGGAGCGTGAAGCTGACCGCGTCGGCCGGGACGACGGCCTCGGAGTCCTCGATGAGGTCACCGAACTCGCTGTCGCCGTCCTCGCCCAGCGGGGTGTGCAGCGAGATGGGCTCGCGGCCGTACTTCTGGACCTCGATGACCTTCTCGGGGGTCATGTCGAGTTCCTTGGCCAGCTCCTCCGGGGTGGGCTCGCGGCCCAGGTCCTGGAGCATCTGACGCTGGACGCGCGCGAGCTTGTTGATGACCTCGACCATGTGCACCGGGATACGAATGGTGCGGGCCTGGTCGGCCATGGCGCGCGTGATCGCCTGACGGATCCACCAGGTGGCGTACGTGGAGAACTTGTAGCCCTTGGTGTAGTCGAACTTCTCGACCGCGCGGATCAGACCGAGGTTGCCCTCCTGGATAAGGTCCAGGAAGAGCATGCCGCGGCCGGTGTAGCGCTTGGCCAGGGAGACCACCAGACGGAGGTTGGCCTCCAGGAGGTGGTTCTTGGCGCGGCGGCCGTCCTCGGCGATGATCTCCAGCTCGCGCTTGAGCTTGGGGGCGAGCTTGTCGGCGTTGGCCAGCTTGTCCTCGGCGAACAGACCGGCCTCGATGCGCTTGGCGAGTTCGACCTCCTGCTCGGCGTTGAGCAGCGGGACCTTGCCGATCTGCTTGAGGTAGTCCTTGACCGGGTCGGCGGTGGCACCGGCCACGGCGACCTGCTGGGCGGGCGCGTCGTCCTCGTCGTCGTCGGAGAGGACGAAGCCCTTGTTCTCGGCCCCCTCCTCTTCCTCTTCGCCGGGCTTGCCGCCGGGGGTCTCCTCGATGGCGTCTTCGTCGACGAGCTCGCCGTCGTCCTTCTTGGAGGTGGTCTTCTTGGCCGCCGTCTTCTTGGCGGCGACGGTCTTCTTG
The DNA here is from genome assembly GCF_041435215.1 of Streptomyces sp. NBC_01314. Lineage (NCBI taxonomy): Bacteria > Bacillati > Actinomycetota > Actinomycetes > Kitasatosporales > Streptomycetaceae > Streptomyces > Streptomyces sp. NBC_01314. The sequence goes on from NZ_CP108394.1 coordinate 3,240,993, forward strand.
GCGGGGGCCGCCTTCTTGGCGACCGCCTTCTTCGCGGCGGCCTTCTTGGCGGGCGAGGCGTCCTCGGCGGAGTCGTCGGCCGTGGGCACCGCGGGGGCGGTTGTGGCGGTGGCCTTCTTGGTGGTCACCGTCTTCGCCGCGACCGTCTTGGTGGCGGTGCGCTTGGCCGGACTCTTCGCAGCGACGCTCTTTCGGGTGCGCTTGGGTTCCGCAGCACTGACCATCAGCGTCACACCCTCTTCCTCGAGGATCTGGTTGAGGCTGCGCAGTACGTTCTTCCACTGAGTGGCCGGAATCTGGTCAGCTTCGAAGGCCCGACGCACATCGTCGCCGGCGATCTGCCCCTCAGCCTTTCCCCGCTCAATCAGCGCCATGACAGAGACGGACTCGGCGATCTCCGGCGGGAGCGTACGGGATGTGCTGGCCGACACGAACAACCTCTCGGAACGTTGGAAAACGGCTTCCGGCCCCGTCCACTGTGGACAGGAGCCGACCACCGGCTTGGGAGTGGGCCGACGGTGCGGGCGAGGGCCGGGAAGATGCACAGCGCCGTGAACGGCGTCCGTATTCCCTCCGCAGCTGTCACCTCTTAGGTCATCGCGCTGTTCCCACGAGCGTTACGCCCAATCTGCGTGGCCCGAGTCACACCCCGTAAGCGCTCAAAAGCGGTCAGATACCGCCAGAGGCGATCGACCAAGGCCACAACCGGTTCTGCTTGGACAGGTACCCGAACGATTCCCGAACGAACTCCTCAATGTGGATCACCATCCTCACCGAGATCCGGCACCCGCGCGAGGCCGCCCGTCTCGCGAGGACTCACCACCCCGCCAGGGCCCGGCGGCCCCCGGGGACGAGTCGCCCCGCAGTCGGACCGCCCCTTCGGGACGGCCGTCCCGCGCGTCCCGGACGGCGCCCGCCGTCCGTCGTGCCGCCGGTCGAGCGACGTCACAGTAGGGCAGCCTGCGCCCCGGCCGTGTCGCCCTTGTCCCGCTCTCGGCGCCCTCAGTGTTCGCGCGGCGCCGGCACCACACGCTCCACCTCGGGGTGGACGGTGAGCAGTTGACGCATGGCCGCCTCGGCCGCCCCGCCGTCGCCTGCGGCGAGAGCGTCGACGATCCGGGCGTGGTGCGCCAGGGACGACTCGGTCGGCCGGTCACACCCGGTGGCCGGGCCGCCGGAGACCTGCAGGGCCGAGGAGACGATCCCCGAGAGGTGCTCCAGCATGCGGTTGCCCGCGAGCTGGATGAGCAGCGAATGGAACTCGGCGTCCGCGCGCGAGAAGGTCAGCGGGTCACCCTGAGCCATGGCGTGGCCCATGAGCTCGACCATGTCAGCGAGGCGCTGCTGCACGTCGTCACGACCGTGGCCGGCGGCGAGGCGGGCGGCCAGCGGCTCCATGGTCCAGCGCAGTTCGCTGAGCTCGCGCCGCTGGCTGTCGCGCTGCGGACCGAACGCCCTCCATTCGATGATGTCCGGGTCGAGGAGGTTCCAGTCGCTGACCGGCCGGACCCGCGTGCCGACGTTCGGGCGGGCACTGACCAGGCCCTTGGCCTCCAGGACGCGCAGGGATTCGCGGACGACGGTGCGGGAGACCTCGAACCGCTGACCGATCTCCTCGGGCACGAGGGGGCGGTCCGCGCCCAGGTCGCCGGAGACGATCATCTGACCGAGCTGCTGGACGAGTTGGCCGTGCAGCCCGCGTCCGCGGCTCCCGGCGGCGCGGCGGCCCACGCGCCCCAGCTCAGGGTCCGCGCCGTCCCAGGCGGGGAGGCCCACGCGGTCGACGCCTGGGTGCTCGGCGTACGGGTAGCGGTCGAGTTCGCCCGGTCCTGCGAGGCCGGATTCGGCGGAGCGGGCGGCGGTCATCATGGTGTGCGCAAGGGTACTCACGCATCCTTTGTCGGCTGCGTTTCCAACTCCCTTGAGGTCTTTGGTGAAAAGCACACGAAAGGGTGATCGCTCACCCCGTCGCAATTGACGCCTTATCGGAAAGAAATGTGCGTTCTACGAGGAGTTGTGCGCATTGCGCCAACGGAAGAGTACGGACGGTGAGCACGAAAGGATGAGGACGATCATCACCGGACCCTGCTGCGCAGGTTCGTGAACACGTAGGCCCCCAGCAGTGCCGTCAGTGACAACAACAGTGCCCCGCCCACCGGTTGGGAGACGGCTCGCGTGGCGGCCTCCAGATAGCGCTCCCCCCCGAATGGCCACTGCATCAGTACGAGCTCACGCAGCCGCAGCGGAAACCCGACCGCACTCCGCACAGCCGATCCCTCCAGCACCTTCTGCACCAGCGGTACGACGAGGAGGGGCACGGCGACCACGGCCGCGAGCCCGGCGGATGTGGACCGGAAGACACCCGCCGCGAGCACTCCCGCCCAGGCACACCCCACGACGAGGCCGACCCAACTCGCGCCGAGCGGGAACCAGTCGGCGGGGACCGAAACGAGCTCCGACCCATGGACGAGATAGAGCACTTCGAGGTCGCAGCCCACGGTGAGGACGGCCAGCAGCAGCGCGGTGGCCGCCGCGACGAGGAGTTTCGCGAGGAGCAGCCCCAGCCGACGGGGAACGGTGCCGCGGTCCGCGGCCAGTGCGGGGTGGCGGAACTCGTCGCCGAAGGCGATGGCCCCCAGCAGCCCCGCCCCGATCGCGGCGGGCGGCAACGGCAGCTCCCGCGGCCACGCGGCCAGCAGCCGTGGCTGCGGGGTGTGCCCGATCCTGGCCAGGATCACCGCCGTGAGGGCGGAGGTGAAAAGTACGGCCGCGGCGGTGATGTACGCGGTGCCGACTCCGCCCGCCCGACGCAGCTCGTAGCGCAGCGGACGCAGCGGACTCGGCGCCGAGCGCACGGTGATGGGCGGCGGGAGCGGCGGCAGCGGGCCCGCGTCGGACGACCGTGCCGGGGGTGACGGTGCGGTGCGATCCTCGGTGGCGGCGGTGACATGGAGCTCGCAGGGGACACCGAGCAAGGGACCGTCGTCCGGCACGAGGTGGTCACGGGGGCCGGGATCCGGGCGTGGCACAAGGCTGTCACGAGGTCCGGAGTCCGAATCCGGCCCGAAGTGGTCACGGGATCCGGGATCCGCGTGCGGCGCGGAACGAGCATGAGGGCCGAGGTCGTCGAGAGGCACGGAGTTGACGTCCGGTGCGTCGTCGGCCGGTGTCCGCGGTCCGGCCGCTGCCACCTGAGGCTCTGCGGCGGGTGCCTGAGATCCTTCGCCAGGCGTCCGCCACGCCTCAGGCGGCTCCTGGGCCCCCTGAAGCGAGCCACGAGCACTCTCGGCCGCCTCAGGGCCTCCTTCGGCCGCCGGCGGTGGCATCGGCGACTGCATGGGGCCCATGTCCCCGATCTCGTCCGCGAGTCGGTGGACGAGGATGCCGTGCCGAAACACGGTCTCGCCGATCTCGGCGCACGTACTGCCGTACACCGACAGCCGGTTGCCACCCTCGCGCACGACCTCCACGGACCGTCGCGCGGCCCGGGCCTCCTTCATGATGAGCGCTCCGAGCCGGGCGGCATGCGGAGTGCGGACGGCGACCCTGGGCCGTAGCCGGGTGCGGGAGAAGTCGGCGACCTCCTGATCGGCGACAAGTCGACCTCGTTCGAGGGTGAGGACCCGGTCGGCGGTCCGCGCGGCCTCCTTGGAGTCGGCGGTGGTGAACAGGACCGTGCCGCCCTGCTCGGCGTGTGCCCGCGTGATCCCGTGCAGCCATCGGCCTTCGCGGACGGCCAGCCCGTCGGCGGGGTCGTCCAGCACGAGGGTGTGCGGATCGGACAGCAGGGCGCAGGCCAGGCCGAGGCGGCGGTCCATGCCCCTCGACAGCGTGTTCAGCCTCGCCTCGCGCAGGCTGACCAGGCCCACGACCTCCAGGACTTCGTCGGCACGCCGCGTGGGCAGCCCCGCGGCCGCGCACAGCATGCGCAGATGACCTCGGACCGTGCGGGCGGGGTGGCCGGGCACGTCGCCGAGGAGAACGCCCACTTCACGTGCGGGGTGGGCGATGCGGTGCAGGGGGCGGCCTCTGAAGTAGGTCATCCCACGGCCCCGTTGGAGTTCGAGGATGAGTTTCAGCGCTGTCGACTTGCCCGCGCCGGGGGTCCCGAGGAGTGCGGTGACGCGGCCGGAGTGCGCCTCGAAGGACACATCGTCGACGGCAGGCGGAAGCTCCTTGCGGGGATTACTGGTCAATCCGATGGCCTGGATCACCTGAAGCAAGATAGCGCGATATGTCCGGTTTTCCGGGCATCTTGAGGCTCACTTCGCAGGCGGCCACACGGTCGCCGGGCCGGCCGCGTCCCAATTACGGACCCGATCCTCGGGCTCGCGTTCCCCGGCGGGCCCGCCGGGGCTGCCACGACCGTCGCCGCCGTACACGGCGGCGAGGGCTTCGGCCTCGCCGTGTCAGACCTCGGGGCGCAGCATCGGCGGGTTGAGGAGGGTTGCGCCGCCGGCGCGGAAAAGCTGGGCGGGGCGGCCTCCCTGCCGCGTGGTGGTACCGCCGGTGGGCACCAGGAAGCCGGGCGTACCCGTCACCTTGCGATGGAAGTTGCGCGGATCCAGCGCCACGCCCCACACCGCCTCGTACACGCGTCGCAGCTCGCCGACCGTGAACTCCGGCGGGCAGAAGGCCGTGGCCAGCGAGGAGTACTCGATCTTGGAGCGGGCACGCTCCACCCCGTCCGCGAGGATCTGCGCGTGGTCGAAGGCCAACGGCGCCACCGGTTCGCCGTCACGCCCGTAGCCGCCCTGTGCCAGCAGTTCCTCGACGGGTGCCCAGCGTGCGCTGTTGGCGTCCCCGCCCGGCCGGGGTGCCGGCAGGTCCGGGGCGAGGGCGAGGTGGGCGACGCTGACGACCCTCATCCGCGGGTCGCGCTTCGGGTCGCCGTAGGTCGCCAACTGCTCCAGGTGCGCGCCGTTGTCCTGAGCGGGCTCGGACGGTTCGTGCGCGGTCAGGCCGGTCTCCTCGGCCAGCTCCCGGGCCGCGGCCTGCGACAGATCCTCGTCCGGCCGCACGAAGCCGCCGGGCAACGCCCACCGCCCCTGGAACGGCTGTTCGCCCCGCCGTACCGTCAGCGCGCAGAGCGCGTGACGCCGGACGGTCAGCACGACCAGGTCCACGGTGACAGCGAAGGGCGGGTAGTCCGACGGGTCGTAGGGCATGCCGCGATCATAGTCGTCTGCCTGACGATAAACACTCCCTTCGCGGCCGCTTCCCCACTTGATCCACTTCTGTCCGACCCCGATCTCACGAGCCACCACCCGGCATCCGGAACTCGGCGCGGCCCGTCCTCCCCTCCCATGTCATGGGAGGTCACACTCCCAACTGCAGTCCGTCGGCCGCCTCCTCGACCAGGGCGAGCCCCAGCCTGCTGACGCGTACGGCGAACGGGGCGCCCGCGACACGCAGTCCCCTCATACCGATCTCACCCAGCGGCGCACTGTGCATCGGCCGCAGCGTCACGGTCCCCGCAGGGGCGTCGGGACGGATGCCGACGAGGGTGGTGAGCAGCAGCACCCCTGCGGCCGCCGCCGTCGCGGCCGGTCTGCAGGAGGCCGGATGTGGCAGCGGGGCACCCCCTGCCGTCCGCTGCTCCCCCGCGTACATCTCGGGCAGCCGATGGCCGAAGCTCTCCGCCGCCGCCAGCACGCCCCGCAGGAGCCCGCTCGCCTCCTTCTCGTATCCGGCGGCGGCCAGCCCCGCCACCGCGATCGCCGTGTCCTGCACGCGCACGGCACCGCTGCGATGACCGAAGGGGTTGTACGCGGCCTCCTTCGCACCCAGGCTCCGCAGCCCCCACCCCGAGTCCATGGCAGGCCCTCCGAGCAGCCGGGCCAGCTGCTCGGTCCTGACCTTGTCGAGGAGTCCCGGAGCCTGCTCCCCCGCGCCGAGCAGCCCGGTGTCGAGGAGGTGGGCGGCACCGGCGCCCAGATGCGGCACGAGACGCCCGTCCGGGGTGCGGGCGGCAGCGGGTCTGCCGCCGCTCCGGTCCTCGACCCAGAAGTCCGCCGCGAACCGGCTCCGCAGCTCTCTCGCCCAGTCCCGCAGCTCGGCCCCGCCCGGTCGGCCGTACACGTCGAGGAGATCGGCACCCAGCAGCGCGGCCCGGTGGGCGTGTGCCTGGGTCTCACATCGCAGCGGTCCGCCGGGGCGCGGGTCGGCCAGATAGCCACCGGTTCCGACCGCGCCCCGCAGCCACCGCAGGCAGCGCTCGGCGGCGGGCAGCAGTTCCTCGGTCTCCTGCTCGGGGAGCCCCCATCGCCGGGCCTCCGCGAGGAGCACGGGGAACAGCAGGGTCGCCTCGGTGCCCGTGCAACCCGGCGGCAGATGCGGACCCGCGTCCCGTCGAGGACCCGGGATCATGCCGGACTGGGCTTCCCGGCCCGCGGCTTGGGTGCGGGCGAGGGTGCGCAGGGTGCCTGCGGCGAGACGCGTACCGAGGGGCAGGGTCATCCGGGCCGCGACCAGCGCGTCGGCCGGAGCCATACCGCAGCGCCAGGGCGCGCCCGCCGCGAGGTGGGTGTCGGACGGGTTCTTCGGGTCGCGCAGCAGCAGGGCTTCGAGGTCCTCCAGACACGTGTGCAGCAGGGCCTGCGCAGCCGGGTCGTCGCCCGCGACCCGAGCCTGGGCGAGAGGGCTGGTGGCGCCCCGCCCCACCGGTCTGATGGGCCCCGCGCCGTCCGGTCGTACGCGCAGCTCCACGCTCCGGGTGCCGCCGGGCGGGAGTTCCAGTTCCCAGCGCAGCAGTCCCGCGGAGGCCAGGGCGTCGGCTGGCGGAGGATGGGCACTCACCGTGGAGTGCCCGTTCGCACAGGACCAGCGGAGGCCGGAGTCATGCACGCTCGCGGGCAACTCCGGGCCGGCGCTGCCGGAGGCGACGGCGCCGAGTTCCGCGAGATCCGTACCCAGGAAGACCTCGACGGGCAGGCGCAGTGCGCGGCGGGCCGTGCTGTGCAGGGTGATCCGCTCGGTGCCGTCCGCGTACCGCGTGCGTTCGACCATGACGTCCGGGTCCGGCCCGGCATCGGCGGACAGGCGCAGCGTCGCCATGAACCGGGCTCGGTCGGCCGTCACCATCCGTGCCTGCACGGCGAGCGGTTCCCGTCCGCCCACCCGCACCTGGCAGCGGGAGAGCATGCGCCGTCCCGCGCGATAGAAGCCCTCGAGTCCGCTTCCGTTCAGCTGGCCCTGGTCCGTCGAGATCGCGAGGCCCGGCAGGGCGACACAGATCAGCGTGGTGTGGGCCGGTGGCAGCTCCGTGGGGCGGCGCGGGCCGGAGGTCGGCCCCTGCGGGGTTGAGGAACCTCCCGGAGTTGCCTGCGGTGGCCCCGGGGAGACACCCGCGCCGGGTGCGGAAGACCCGGGGCCGCCCAGGCTTCCCAGGCGTGGGCCTGTGGAGCGGGTCGCCGGGATGCGGACGTCCGTACGCGATGCGCCGGCGCCGTCCCCTCGGGCCCGGGGGGCGGGCTGGACGGGTCGGCGAAAGGGCGGAACGTCGTCATGGGTGTCGGGCATGGCGGGGAGGGGCATGGGGCGGCTTCTTCTGTCTTCGGCGCGCGCGGGGTGCGCTCGGCACCAGGTGGGGAGCCGGAGAGGGACGGGGTGACAGGGCGGCGGGGTTGGGCCATGGGTACCGCCACACAGGTGAACGGAACGGCTCCACTCCGGGTCACGCCTCCGTCCAGGGAAGCCGACCGAATCGCGACGCGGTCTTGTGCCTGGGACTGCCGGGAAACCGCGAGCAGCGGTGGGCTCGGGTGGGTGAGGCCCGGCGCGGAGCTGTGGGCCGATGTGAGAGCGGTGCTGAGGCCGCGGGCCCGTGGGCGCACCGCACAGGGAGATTGTGGCCGGGCTGACGCGGAGCCACGTCGACGCACTCGTGCGGCCGGTGGGGCAGGGAAGCGTGCCCAGGTACCTCCGGAGCCAAGGAAACGCGCCCGCGCGAGCCCAGAAGAGGAGCAGCGTGCTCAGATACGCCTCGATCCAGGACAGCACAGGCATGCGAGTCCCGAACTGGACCTGCGCGCTCACGTCTCCTCCTCTGCGGGCTGCCCTCCACCACCACGGCGGACCCGCGCCCGCCCGCTCGCTGCGTCCGCTGTGCCCCTCGGCCGTCGGCCGGCGGGTGGGCCGCCGTCGGCGGAACGCGAGCGGCGGGAACGAGCGGCGCCAGGCGACCGTCGAGTGGTGGCAGCCTCGGGGCCTCCTTCCGAGCGTGACCTGCGTCGACGGCGGGGGTTGGTGGCCACGCAGGGCCGGTCCGAGGTCGACGGCACGCCAGGAGACTGGTCGGAGGGGCTCATTTCGCTGTCGGCCCCGGCACCCGCAGGGGCCGCCACCAGGTCGCGCCCCCTACGCTCCGCGCGCAGGCAGCGGCGAATGGACTCGGGATCGAGACCTTCGTTGCAGGCCTGGTGGAGGAGGCGGGCGAAGAGGTAGTCGGGGTCTGCGGCGAGGGCCATGGCCAGGGCTTCGCGCGCCTCCAGTTCGTCGCCGGAGGACCAGGCGACCCAGCCGACGAGCGTGAGCGGGGCGGCGGCATGCTCGCCGTAGGGGCCGACGCAGCGGCGGGCGAGGGCGCGCCAGAGACGGAGCGCCGGGCCTGCTTCGTCGCCTTCCATCCATTCGGCGGCGCGATCGCGGGTGGCGCGGTCCTGGAGTCCGAGGATCAGGGTGGCCGCGTCGTCGTGCCCGACCAGTTCGTCGTCGTGGAGGTCCGCGTCCAGCGTGCCGGACAAGGTCGGGCAGTCCGCCAGGCGCCCGATGATGCGCTGTGCCACCGCCAGGGTCTCCTCGGCCACTTCCGCGCGGCTCTCCGCGTCCAGGATCCGTGGGATGAGGGCGGACTGCGCGGAGTCGAGCGCGGCTTCCTGCTGCAGCGCGGCAGCGGTCTCCCATGGCAGGAGCCGGACCCGCATCTCCTTCAGGGTGCCGCGGACCTGAAGGCCGGCGTAGGTCGCGGCGGCCGCCAACACGGAGGTACCCGGCAGCCCCATCGGCTCTCCCTCGACCGCGCAGCATCCGTTGCCGGGACAGCAGTAGGACCAGAAGCGGCCGTCGGAGATGCACAGGGCCTCCACCACCGGCACATCCATGCTGCCGCACGCCCTGCGCAGCAGCTGTGCGAGTGGCCGCAGGCGTTCCATGACGTCGCGTGGCGACTCACCGCTCGCCGGGTCCTGGCAGAGGAAAGCGACCATGCTTTCCGGTTTGACTCCCCTGCGCTCACTCCCGGTCACCAGACCGTGGGCCAGCTGTTGGGCCACGGACGGCCAGTCGTCCGTCTGGGCCGGGATGCCGAGCCGTGCCCGCCCGCCGAACCGTCCGCGTGCGTCCCGGTCGTGCAGTGCGACGAGGACGATGCTGTCCTCGGGGCGGTATCCGAGCAGGTAGGGCAAGGCGTCGGCGAGTTCGGCCGGTGTACGGAGGGTGACCTGCTGTTCCCCGTCGGGTTTGGCGGTCGCGCCGTGTCCCGGGCAGGCGGAGGGCTCGCCGCTCCCCCTGCATCCGTTCTGCCCGCTGATGTCATTGTTGCCGGAGGTCCCGGCCGCTTCGCTGTGATTCGTCATGCGGCGACCATCTCGCGGATCTTGAGATTCCGCTTTACCCTGTGGATAAGTTTTATCATGGACACGTCAAACACTGTCCACAGTTCACCCCGCTCGTTCGCGCGATGTCCGAGGCATCGGGTTGCATGGGGTCATGAGCGACGAAGACCAGCCCACCACGGACCGCCAGGATCTGCGTACAACCGCAGATGTCGTGCTCGCCCGCCTCGTCGGCGCCCCGGCGGGCGCCGCGCGGCTGCGCGAGGACCAGTGGCACGCCATCGAAGCGCTGGTCGCGGACAAACGCAGAGCCCTGGTGGTGCAGCGCACGGGCTGGGGGAAGTCCGCGGTGTACTTCGTCGCGACCGCGCTGCTGCGCGAGCGCGGGGCGGGCCCCACCGTCATTGTCTCCCCGCTCCTCGCCCTGATGCGTAACCAGGTGGAGGCTGCCGCCCGCGCCGGAATTCACGCGCGGACCATCAACTCCTCGAACACGGAGGAGTGGGACACGATTCGCCAGGAGGTCACCGCGGGCACGGTCGACGTACTCCTGGTCAGCCCCGAGCGGCTCAACAACCCGGACTTCCGTGATCAAGTCCTGCCCGAGCTGGCGGCCGCGACCGGGCTGCTCGTGGTCGACGAGGCGCACTGCATCTCGGACTGGGGCCACGACTTCCGCCCCGACTACCGCCGGCTGCGCACCATGCTGGCCGACCTCCCGCCCGGCGTCCCGGTGCTCGCCACCACCGCGACGGCCAACGCCCGCGTGACGGCCGATGTGGCCGAGCAGTTGGGTACCGGCGGCGGAACGGACGCACTGGTCCTGCGTGGGCCACTGGACCGCGAGAGCCTGAGCCTCGCAGTGCTCGAACTGCCGGACGCCGCCCACCGGATGGCCTGGCTCGCCGACCACCTGGACGAGTTGCCGGGCTCCGGGATCATCTACACGCTCACGGTGGCCGCCGCCGAGGAGGTCACCGCGTTCCTCCGCCAATGCGGGCACACCGTCACGTCGTACACGGGCAAGACGGAGAACGCGGACCGGCAACAGGCCGAGGAGGACCTGCTGGCCAACCGGGTCAAGGCCCTGGTCGCCACCTCCGCGCTGGGCATGGGCTTCGACAAGCCCGACCTGGGCTTCGTGGTCCACCTGGGTTCGCCGTCCTCCCCCATCGCCTACTACCAGCAGGTGGGCCGCGCGGGTCGTGGTGTCGAGCACGCCGAGGTGTTGCTCCTGCCCGGCAAGGAGGACCAGGCGATCTGGGAGTACTTCGCCTCGGTCGCCTTTCCTCCGGAGGAGCAGGTGCGCCGCACCCTGGACGTCCTCGCGCACGCGGAACGACCGCTGTCACTGCCCGCCCTCGAACCACTGGTGGAGCTGCGCCGCTCCCGGCTGGAGACGATGCTGAAGGTCCTCGACGTGGACGGTGCGGTCCGACGCGTCCAGGGCGGCTGGGTCTCCACCGGCGTCCCCTGGACGTACGACACCGAGCGCTATGCCTGGGTCGCCAAGCAGCGCGCCGCCGAGCAGCAGGCCATGCGTGACTACGTCGCGACCTCGGGTTGCCGAATGGAGTTCCTGCGGAGGCAGTTGGACGACGAGGAAGCCGTCCCGTGCGGGCGGTGCGACACCTGTACGAAGCCCAGATTCTCGGACTCCGTCTCCCCGGCGGCACTGGACGCGGCGCGCGGCGAGTTGGGGCGCGCGGGTGTCGAGGTCGAGCCCCGCAAGATGTGGCCGACGGGGCTGCCGGCGGTCGGGGTCAATCTGAAGGGGCGTATTCCGGCCGGTGAGCTGGCCACGCCGGGGCGGGCGTTGGGGCGGCTGTCGGACATCGGCTGGGGCAATCGACTGCGGCCGATGCTCGCGCCCCAGGCCCCGGACGGCCCGGTCCCCGACGATGTGGCGAAGGCCGTGGTCGCCGTGCTGGCCGACTGGGCGAAGGGCCCCGGCGGCTGGGCCTCCGGGCAGGCTGACGCCCAGCCCCGCCCGGTGGGTGTGGTCACCATGGCGTCCCGTTCCCGTCCGCAGTTGATCGGTTCCCTGGGCGCACGGATCGCCGAGATCGGCCGGCTGCCCCTGCTGGGATCGGTGGCGTACACCGGCGCGGTCTCCCAGGTCACCCGTAGCAACAGCGCACAACGGCTCAAGGCGCTCGACGGGGCGCTGACCGTGCCGCCCGAGCTTGCCCTCGCTCTCCAGGAGGCGGACGGGCCCGTGCTCCTGGTCGACGACGCCACCGAGACCGGCTGGACACTCGCGGTCGCCGCGCGCGTGCTCCGGCGCGCGGGCGCACAGGGGGTGTTGCCACTCGTTCTCGCCGTCCGGGCGTAACAGACAGTCAACCGGACGGGGGCACCGTGCAGCCTGGGCGTTGCCGACGAGTCCCTTGCGCAAGGATATAAGCAGTGAATCACCACAAACCTGTCAGTGGCCCCAATTGCTCGTTGCCGCAACCAAGTTCGCCAGGAAGAATTGGAGTCCGCTCCCCGCACGGCCTACCCGTGAATCGGTAGGGCTTCTGCTGCGGCGTGCGCTCCCCCAAGTCCGACCCTCGCCCGCAGAGTGGGCGCGTAGCCGAAGGGAGGATCGTGACCTTCGGATTCGCTCCGTCCTCGGCGGCCTCCGTGTCAACGTCTGCCGACCTGTCCGCCGCTTCCGCCAGCCGTATGCTCGAGCCCGCCGAATGGGCCGCCGCCGGGATTCCGCTGTTGCGCAATCCCCGGGACGTCGTCAGCGGGCTGCACGCGCGGCATCAGCCCCGGCCCGCGACGGCGGTCATCGCCATCCTGGATCCGGACGAGCGGTTGAGGGCGAGCGCCTCGTTCATCCGACGTCCGGCCCCTGCCGACGGCTGGATGTTCCGCAACGCGCTCCTCGCCCAACTGCGGCGGGTCATTCCGCACGACCTGCGCCGACGGACTCCCGTGCGAACGGCCGTGCTGCTCTACTGCCGTGACGGCGACGCGCGTTGGACGGAGGAGGACGGGGCGTGGATGTGGGGGCTGCGGGACGCCTGCACGCTGCACGGGTTGCGCTGCGGCGCGTACATCACGCTTACACGTGACGGCTGGCAGGTTCTCGGCGAGGGCCGCGGCGGCCGTCGCCCCCACGCGGGCTCACCGGCCGAGCCCTTCGCCACGGCCGTGGCACCGCCGCCCATGCCACGCACCGGCGGCGTCGCGTCGGAGGTACTGCGCCGGGCCGCCGCACGCTGAAAGCCTCTTCGGCTGCCGACACAGCCACGGCAGAACGACCCACCCCCACGCCTGAGTCTGCGCGGGGGCGGCAAGGGCCCCGGCGGCCCGAGCACCGCCCTCGCACCCTCAAGCCCACGCGGCACCCGTATCCGGCCCGCACCGCACCGCACCGCACCGCACCGCACCGCACCGACAGCCATGGGGCATCCGCCAGCGAAGCACCCGGACACGCCGAAACACCCCGCAGGCACGCCGAAGCGCCCCGTCGCGGGGTGTGGCCGTCGTGGCGCCCTGATGGTGCTCGGGGCGTGAACGGCTCCCCGGCGAACCCTGACGGGCCGACCGGGGCACGGTTCGAATCGCTCAGACTCCGGCGCCCAACACCGAGTTGATCGTCTGCAGCTCGCCGCACACGATCAGCAGAGCCCTGGCCCGGCCGAGGGCCTTGGGCAGCGCCTGCGCGGCGACGGACTCGTTTCCGCCGTTGACGGCGACCACTACCACGGGACGCGGCGCGGCCCGCTCGGTGGTCGAGGCATCGGCGTAGAAGACGTCGTCGCCCGCGTCGTGCTGAGCCCAGTAGGCGGCCTCGCCGAAGGAGAGTTCGTGGTCGGCCCACGGATGCGACTCGCCGGTGGTGATCACCAGCACGTCACCGGGGGCACGGCCCGACTCCAGCAGCAGGTCGACGGCTTCCTCGGCGGCGTCCAGCGCGCCCTCGGCCGAGGCCGGGATCAGCTGGATCTGCGGGGTGGCGGCAGGAGCGGACGGCCCGGGCTTGACCGCGGCGTGCGCCGCGCGCTGGGCCGGCACCGGCCGGGCAGGACCCGGACGACCGGGACGCGGCGGAGCCGCGGGACGGGGACCGGGTACGGGACGGGGGGTCGGTGCGACCCGGCCGCTGGCCGGAGTGACACGCGGGCCCTGGGCACTCTCGTGAATCTGAGGCTCCTCGGGAATGAGAGGCATGAGCTGATTTTTATCAAACACTGGTGCGACCCGCATCGGCGGGTGGCACATGAGTGCGAACTGATCCGTCAGAAATCGAAGCCGAGCTGGCCCTCGATCTCCGGAACGTTTCCGTTCGCCCAGTTGCGGGCCTTCTTGAGGTGCCGCCACTGAGGCAGCGCATCAAGATACGCCCACGACAACCGGTGGTACGGGGTGGGGCCCCGCTCCGCCAGTGCGGCCTTGTGGACAGGCGACGGATACCCGGCGTTGGCCGCGAAACCGAAGTCTGCATGGTCGACACCCAGTTCGGCCATCATTTTGTCGCGCTGAACCTTGGCGATCACCGAGGCGGCCGCCACGGCGACGCAGGACTGATCGCCCTTGATCACCGTACGGACCCGCCAGGGTGACCCCAGGTAGTCGTGCTTGCCATCAAGGATGACCGCGTCGGGCCGCACCGGAAGGGCCTCCAGGGCCCGTCCCGCGGCCAGCCGCAACGCGGCCGTCATGCCCAGGTCGTCGATCTCCTCCGGAGAGGCGTGACCGAGGGCGTGCGACGTCACCCACTTCAGCAGTTCCTCGGAGAGCGACTCGCGTCGCTTGATCGTCAGGAGCTTGGAGTCGGTGAGGCCCTCGGGCGGTCGGCGCAGTCCGGTGACCGCCGCACAGACGGTGACAGGGCCGGCCCACGCTCCGCGCCCCACCTCGTCGACGCCGGCGATGATCTTCGCTCCGGTCGTGGCACGCAGAGAGCGCTCGACAGTGTGAGTAGGTGGTTCGTACGGCATGGCGCCCTTAGCCTACGCCGCCCGCACCCCCACACGACACCCAGGCTTCCCGGGGCAACCTCAGCCTTCTCGCCGACCCGGTTCAGGCCCCTCTCCGGCACAGCAGCGGCACCATCAACTGGTCGATCATCTCCTTGATGTCATGCTCGTTCCATTCGCTCCCGCACATCTTCGAGCGGTACATCATCATGGCCGGAATCGCGTCGAAGACGTAGCTGTTAGCCGCGTCGGACCGCACCTCGCCGCGCCTGATTCCCCGCTCGACAACGTCTCGCAGAAGCCTGACCGTCGGCTCCACGACGCCCCCGATGATCACACCATGGAAGCGCTCGGCCTGGACGGTGTCGCATTCGTGAATCACCGAGCGGAGCGCGAACCCGGGCCGCGAGAACATCGCCTCGCGCGTCTGCCGACACAGCTCCAGCAGATCCTCGCGCACGCTCCCGAGGTCCGGCGCCTCCTCGAAGCGCGGCAGTCCGGCCTGGAGCGCGTCGGCCACGAGGTCCTCCTTGGAGGGCCAACGGCGGTAGACCGCGGCCTTGCCCGTCTGGGCGCCCGCGGCGACCCCCTCCATGGTGAGGCCGCTCCAGCCGACCGTGCTGAGCTGTTCGAGCGCGGCATCGAGGATCGCGCGCTCGAGCACGGCGCCGCGCCGACGCGGGGAGGCCGTCTGAGCGGGGGCGGCCGTCCAGCGCGAAGTGACCATCTGTGTTTCTCCGTTGAGCCGAGGGGTGGGGATGCGAGAAGCGGAATCGGACGGGCGACGCACACCACGGCGGCGACTTCAATGAACGCTTGCGTTCACTAAGGGGGACTCACTACCGTGGGCGCGTCAGTGAACGCAAGCGTTCACTAAGGCAGTTGTGGGGGACCCATAGTGACAACCTCTCCGTTGATTCAGAATCAGAAGCCGGGAGCCGCCCGCCGGGAGGGGCGCCCCGGCATCGCGCTCACCGTCATCGCGGCCTGCCAACTCATGGTCGTACTCGACGCGACGATTGTGAACATCGCGCTCCCGCACATTCAAGACGCGCTCAAATTCAGCACCACCGACCTGACATGGGTGGTCAGCGCCTACACGCTGACTTTCGGCGGTCTGCTGCTCCTGGGCGGCCGGGCCGGCGACATCCTCGGCCGCCGCCGTGTGTTCATGACCGGGATTCTCGTCTTCACACTCGCCTCACTGCTCGGCGGATTCGCCCAGGAGCCCTGGCAGCTGCTGGCGGCACGCGCCCTCCAGGGCGTCGGTGGGGCGATCGCGTCGCCGACCTCGCTGGCGCTCATCACCACGACGTTCCCCGAAGGTCCCGAGCGGAACCGGGCGTTCGGTGTCTTCGCCGCGGTCTCCGCGGGTGGCGGCGCCATCGGACTGCTCGCGGGCGGCATGCTCACCGAGTGGCTCGACTGGCGGTGGGTACTGTTCGTCAACGTGCCCATCGGTGTGCTGATAGCCGTCCTCACCCCGATGTACATCAGCGAGTCCGAGCGGCACCCGGGACGGTTCGACATCGCGGGCGCGCTCACCTCGACAGCCGGTATGGCCTCACTGGTCTACGGGTTCATCCGCGCGGCGGAGGACGGCTGGCGCGACAGCCTGGCCATCGGTTCCTTCACTGCAGCCGTGGTCCTGCTGCTGGTGTTCGGCTTCATCGAGAGGCGGGCCAAGGAGCCCATCACCCCGCTGAGGATGTTCACCGACCGCAATCGTTCGGGCACGTACGTGATCATGCTGAGCCTGGCCGCGGCGATGTTCGGGATGTTCTTCTTCATCGTGCTGTTCGTACAGAACGTGCTGCAGTACACGCCGATCGAGGCCGGCCTGGCCTTCCTTCCGGTGACCGTCGCGATCGTCACGGGTGCCGGGCTGTCCCAGCGGTTCCTGCCGGTGCTCGGGCCCAAGCCGTTCATGGTGGTCGGCTCGACGATGGTCGTTCTCGGCCTGGGCTGGCAGACCTTCATCAGCCCCGACAGCTCGTACGCCGGCGGGGTGCTCGGCCCGATGGTGATGTTCGGTTTCGGCATGGGCCTGAACTTCGTGACCCTCACCCTGACCGCGGTCTCCGGGGTCGCCCCGCACGAGGCGGGTGCGGCCTCCGGTCTGCTCAACGTCACTCAGCAGGTGGGCGGCTCGCTCGGCCTGTCCATCCTCACCACGGTCTTCGGTACGGCCAGCCGTACCGAGGCGGACAAGCAGGTGCAGCTCTTCATGACGCAGGCCACGGACGAGCAGAAGGCCGAGTTCGCCAGGACCCACCAGCTGCCGGCCCCCTGGGGCCACGAAGTGCTCGCCCAGGGCATCTCGACGGCGTTCGTCCCGGCCGTCGCGATGGCCGTACTGGCCCTGATCACCGCCATCTTCGTGATCAGGGTCCGCAAGAGCGACCTGGAGGCCCTCTCCGGCACGGCCGGCCCCGCCGCCGGAGGCTGACAGGACCGCCGTGGAAACGACCGCGGACGGCCGGACCACGCCCAGGGAAGCGATGACGAGGGCATGGTCCGGCCGTGTGTCGTATGCGGCGGCGCGATGACTGCTCAGCGGTAGAACTCCGGCCCCAGCTCACCGCACGCCGGACCGCTCGCCCCCGCCACCGGCGGACGCCCGTCCAGGATGCGCCTGGCCTCGGCCTCGCCCCAGCTCGTGGCGTACCAGGGGATGTGTCGCCGCTCGTCCAGTTCCTCCGTGATGTCCCACAGCGCGCACGAGCGCATGGGCTCCTCGAGTCGGTCCAGGGCAGGCACCGCATCGGCGGACAGCCCCTTGGCATAAGGGAGGTCGAAGCGTCCCGTGGTCTCGTACCGCTCGACATTGCGCTCGGCGATCAGCGCGTCCGGCGACGCGAGCCCGAACGCCAGTACCACGGCGACCGCACTGGCCGCGACGGCGCGCGGCAGCCAGCGGGCGCCCCACACCCCGGCGGCCATGATGAGCACGATGACCAGGCCGAGCCACAGCTCCATGGTCAGCACCGAGATCCTCAGCCGCGTCAGCCCATAGGCCTCCACGTACATGTCCATACGGCGCACAGCGGATGCCACGACAACGAGCGCCAGCGCACACAGGGTTCCCAGCACACCGCGCACGAGCGTCCGGTCACTCGACCGAGTGCGCGGGGCCCAACGGAGGGCGACCACGATGACCAGCAGGGTGAGCAGCGTGGCCATGAGCAGCTGCCAGAACCCCTGGCGGGCATACTCGGCGTACGTCTGGCCGGTCTCCTTCAGGACGGCGTCGTAGCCGCCGAAGAGCACGGCGAGCTGGACGGCGTTGAAGACAGCGAAGAGCGCGACGAGCCCGACCAGGGGCAGCGCCCACTCGACGCGGCCGCGGGCGCGCCCCGCGGGCACCTGCACGCGGTCCCAGCGGGCGGGCGCGGCCGCCGTACGGGCCGCCGCGAGGGTCCCGAACAGGCCCAGCGCGAGAAGCAGGATCCGCCAGGGGCCGTCGGACACGGAGACGTCGGGCACCAGAGCGCCGAGCAGATCCGCGAAGGCCGCGTCGGCCCCGGCGAACAGTGCGCCGAAGACGAAGAGCAGGACCGCGGCCACGACCAGCGCCCGCAGCAGGGGCACCAGACGGTCCCGGTCACCGCCCACCCGCTCGCGCAGCCCCTGCCATCCCCAGGCCGGGCCTGTGACCAGTGAGGTGAACACACCGATCGGGCCGAGCAGGACGGCGGGCCAGGTGCGGCCGCCGTGCAGGGCGAGCGAGCCTGCCCCGAGGGCGGTGACGACGGCGAGGAACGAAGGCCATTCGGCGGCGCGCAGCGCGGGCACGGTCAGCAGGGCGACCCCGCCGACGCCCCAGGCGAGCGCCCACGGTCGCGGGCGGCGGCCCGCTCGCCGTCCGGCGAAGTACACGGCCAGCGTGGCGGGCACGGCGACGACTAGCAGGTTGACCGCCAGTCCCTCGCCGAGCAGCACCAAGCTGAGGACGCCGGTGGCCAGGGCGGCCCACAGGGTCGCGGTGCGGATCGGCGCGGGTTCGTCAGGGCCGAAGTCGATCCGTCCGGGCACCGCGGGCGGCGGTCCGCCCGGTATCGGTTCGGGCCCGCCCGCCTTGCGCTCCGGTGCGGCGTCCTTGGGCACTTTCGGCCCTGAGCGGCCCTCTTCGGTCGCGGCGCGTGCCCTGGGTGCCGGACCTTCGGGCTCCGGCGTGGCTGGTGCCGACGGTGTCTCGGACATGGGACCCCCTCCCCCGACCGGCCCTCAAAGCCCTGCGTGCGCAGCGCCCAGCTGCGGCGGGAGGCTCGTGGCCGGTACCTCGTCGCCGCGTCTCGTCATGATCAACAGGCGGCGTCGCGGAAAGGGTATGCCGCAGGAGAGCACCCGTGGCCGACCGAGGAGGGCACTGTGGCACTCCTGTGACAGTCGAGGCGATTGGGGCCGATGTGCCTGGGAAAGGCATCCCGTCCGGTCGGCTATCCCACCTGCAGCCAGCCCGGGAACGCCTCGGTCTGCGCCACCCATGCCTCGGGAGGCGTCCCGGCCTTCGCTGAGGCGACCACTCCGCCGACGATGGCACAGGTCGTGTCGACGTCACCGCCCACCTGGGCCGTCGTCCAGAATCCCTGCTCGTAGTCACCGAGGGCGCGCGCCGCCGACCAGAGCGCGAACGGCACCGTGTCGTGCGCCGTCGTGCGCCGCCCGCAGCCCAGTACGGCGGCCACGGTGTCCGCGTCGGCGTAGTCGAGCATGTCCCGGGCGCGCCGCAGTCCCGCAGCTACGGCGCTCTTCGGGACGAGCGCGATGACACCGTCGAGCAGTGCTCCCGCGCTCGGCGGTCCGGCCGGGTCGGCCGCGAGCGCGGCGGCAGCGGCGACGGCCATGGCGCCGACGACGGCCTCGCGGTGCTGGTGCGTGGGGTAGGCCGAGATCTCCGCCTGGTGGGTGGCCTGCTCGGGGTCGTCCGCGTACCAGGCACCCAGGGGCGCGATCCGCATGGCGGCCCCGTTGCCCCAGGATCCCTGGCCGTTGAAGAGCGCGGAGGCCAGCTCACGCCAGTCGCCGCCCTCCCGGACGAGGCGCAGCAGACGGTTGACCGCGGGTCCGTAGCCCCGGTCGAAGTCGTGGTGCACGGCGAAGGAGCGGGCCAGCTCGTCCTGGTCGATCCGGTGGTGAGCCGCCAGGACGGCCACGACGGAACAGGCCATCTCGGTGTCGTCGGTCCACTGCCAGAGGCCGGGCGGGGTCTCACGGCGCTTGAGCAGGGGGTAGTTCACGGGCACGAAGTACTGC
The DNA here is from genome assembly GCF_041435215.1 of Streptomyces sp. NBC_01314. Taxonomy (NCBI): domain Bacteria; kingdom Bacillati; phylum Actinomycetota; class Actinomycetes; order Kitasatosporales; family Streptomycetaceae; genus Streptomyces; species Streptomyces sp. NBC_01314. Next base: position 3,260,722 of record NZ_CP108394.1, read on the forward strand.
GAGCCCAGCGCGTCCCCCACCGCGAGTCCGCGCAGACTGGACAGGGCACGCTCCAGGCGGCCGTCAAAAGAGTAGTCAGCGGTCATGGCCCTGCCACTCTATCCGGTGGCCCCGTACGACTCCGGATCCCGCCAGCGGTCGAAGGGCCGGTCGAGCGCGTACTTGCCGTCCTCCCCCAGAACGAGCAGCCGCATCTCCGCGTTCCCGGGATTGGACAGCGACTCGAACTCCGCCACCGTCCAGTGGAACCAGCGCATGCAGAACAGCCGCATGGCGAGCCCATGGGTGACCAGCAGCACGTTCGGCGGATGGTCGGGGTCCTCGAAGCTGCGGAACAGGCTCTCCAGGAAGCCGCCGACCCGGTCGTACACATCGGCGCCGGACTCCCCTTGCGCGAAGCGGTAGAAGAAGTGCCCGTACGCGTCCCGGTACGCCTTCTGGAGTCGTACGTCACCGGGGTCCTGCCAGTTGCCCCAGTCCTGCTCGCGCAGGCGGGGCTCCTCGCGCACGCGCACCTGTTCGGGGTCCAGATGAAACGCCTGGAACGTCTCGTGCGTACGGCGGTACGGGGAGACGTAGACGCTGACGCGCTCGCGGCCGAGGACGTCGCGGATGCGTTTGCCGCTCTCCTCCGCCTGCCGCCAACCGAGATCGGTGAGCGCGAGGGCGTGGTCGGGCTCGCGCTCGTACACGGTGTCATCAACATTGCCCGTTGACTCGCCGTGCCGGACAAGGATGATGCGCCGCGGTCGTGCCATGCCAAGACCCTAAAGGGGACGACGCCGGATCGAGCACTCGTCCGGGTGCCATACGGCGTAGGTCACACAACTCCCGCACATCGATCATGAAGGTTGGAAATTCCAACTCGCGCGAGTTCGGATCTCAAACCGTCCAGCTCGGCTCCAGTTCCACGATGTCTCCCGCCAGGGCGGCGACATCGGCCTCGAGCTGGGCCCGCAGGGCGAGGCGTTCGATGCGCTCGGCTCGGTACTTGCCGTGCTCGGCGGCCGACCGCCACATGGAGAGAATCATGAACTCGCAACCCGGTGCCTCGCCGAACAGGCCCCGCACCATGCCCGGAGAGCCGGCCATCGCGGGGTTCCAGACCTTCTCCTGCATCAGAGCGAAGTGTTCGGCGCGCTCCTCGTGGACGCGGCAGTGCGCCACCCGCACCAGATCGGCCTCGGTGAAGCGCGGCTCGAAACCGGTCTTCACATCGAAGCGGTGGTCGAAGAGCTTGACCTGGATGTCCTTGAAGGTGCCCGACTGCGAGGCGGCGAGCCGGTCGTGGGAGCGCGCCATGAAGGAGTCGTAGAAGGCACGGCTCTCCCAGAAGGAGAAGATGTGCGTCACTCCGGGCCGCGCCCGGCTCCAACCCCCACCCTGTCCACGGAAACCCGGCTCCCCCAGAAGCCCCGCCCACTTTCGCTGCCCCCGCTCGAAACCGCGGCGGTCCACCACGGTGCAGCGAATCCACTTGACCAGCACCGCGCCATGGTAAGGCCACAGAACGTGGCGGCGGTCACTCTCCGGCCGGTCGCGCCCGGGCGAGCGCCCCCGCGCGCGTGCAAGGATGGACAACTGGCCTGGACCGCCAGGCAGTTCGGCTCGCAAGCTTCAGAGGAACGGGGAGGAGAGTTTTGTTGAACGGCCTCAACAAGGGCATCCGCAAGGTCGAGGTGTCGGTGAAGTGGGACCCGAGCCCCACCGGACAGCCGCCGACGGATCTCGACATCATCGCGGCGACCTACACGGCGGCCGATCCGAGCGGCAGTCCCGCCTACGTCGTGCATTTCGACAGCCGCTCGCCCGACGGCACCATCACCCTCAACCGCGACAGCAAGACCGGCCAGGGCCTGGGCTGGGACGAGATCATGACCGTGGAGCTGAACCGCCTCGACAGCCGCTACGGGCGGGTCGTTCTCGGTGTCGCCATACAGCAGGGATCCGGCGCGAGGACCTTCGCCAACGTCCACAAGCCCGGCCTGCGCATCCGTGAGGCCTACACAGTCCTGGCGGAGGACGACTTCGGCAGCGTCCTCGGTTCCACCGCCGCGACCGTCGCCGAGTTCGTCCGTGACGCCACCGGCGAGTGGACCTTCCACCCCGGCATCACCGGCTACGACGAGGACCCGGCGACGTTCGCCCGCGTCATGGGCAGCCCGCCCCGACCCTGACGAGCCGCCCGTCGACACGCCGAGGGCGGTGGAGCCGACTTCGACTCCACCGCCCTGAGCTGCCGGTTCGCGCCCGGGGGCGCTCAGATCAGCTGCAACCGCTCGTCGAGCCGCAGCCCTCGCAGATGTAGCAGGAGCCGGCCCGCTGCATCTTCGTGCCGCAGGAGAAGCACAGCGGCGCATCGGCCTGGATACCCAGCTGCATCTCCACCAGTTCGGCGCTGGTGTGGGCCTGCTTCGGCGCGGGCTTGGCCCTCTCGTCCTCGGCCTTCGGAGCGGAAACGGCCTTCAAGGACTGACGCGGCGCCGACTGGGAAAGGCCCTCGACGTCCACCTCGTCGTCGAGGATCGGCTCGTACGAACCGGTCTCCAGGTGCCGCTGCCGCTCACCGGCGGAGTGGATGCCGAGCGCGGAGCGGGTCTCGAAGGGCAGGAAGTCCAGCGCCAGGCGGCGGAAGATGTAGTCGACGATCGACGCCGCCATCCGCACGTCCGGGTCGTCCGTCATACCCGCCGGCTCGAAGCGCATGTTCGTGAACTTCGAGACGTACGTCTCCAGCGGCACGCCGTACTGCAGACCCACCGAGACGGCGATCGAGAAGGCGTCCATCATGCCCGCGAGGGTCGAGCCCTGCTTGGACATCTTCAGGAAGACCTCGCCCAGGCCGTCGTCCGGGTAGGAGTTGGCGATCATGTAACCCTCGGCGCCGCCGACGGTGAAGGACGTGGTGATGCCGGGACGGCCCTTCGGGAGACGCTTGCGGACCGGGCGGTACTCGACGATCTTCTCGACCGTGGCCCGGATCGTCTCCTCTGCCTTCTCCGTGATCTCCGCCTTCTCCGAGTTCTTGGTCTTGGCGGAGAGCGGCTGGCCGACCTTGCAGTTGTCGCGGTAGATCGCGAGCGCCTTGACGCCGAGCTTCCAGGCCTCGAAGTAGATCTCCTCGATCTCTTCGACGGTCGCCGTCTCCGGCATGTTGACCGTCTTGGAGATGGCGCCGGAGATCCACGGCTGGATCGCGGCCATCATGCGGACGTGGCCCATCGGGGAGATGGCTCGCTCGCCCATGGCGCAGTCGAAGACCTCGTAGTGCTCCTGCTTGAGGCTCGGGGCATCGATCACGTTGCCGTTGTCGGCGATGTGGGCGACGATCGCCTCGATCTGCTCCTCCAGGTAACCCATGCGGCGCAGGGCCTGCGGAACCGTGCCGTTGACGATCTGCATCGAGCCGCCGCCGACCAGCTTCTTGAACTTGACCAGCGCAAGGTCCGGCTCGACACCGGTGGTGTCGCAGGACATGGCCAGACCGATCGTGCCGGTCGGCGCGAGCACGGACGCCTGCGAGTTGCGGAAGCCGTTCTTCTCGCCGAGGCGCAGCACGTCCTGCCAGGCCTCGGTAGCGGCGGCCCATACCGGGGTGTCCAGGTCGTCCATCTGCACGGCCGTGCCGTTGGCATCGGAGTGCTGCTTCATGACGCGGTTGTGGGCGTCGGCGTTGCGGGCATAGCCGTCGTAGGGGCCGACGACCGCGGCCAGTTCCGCGGAGCGCCTGTACGCCGTGCCGGTCATCAGGGAGGTGATGGCACCGGCGAGGGCGCGGCCGCCGTCGGAGTCGTACGCGTGACCGGTCGCCATCAGCAGGGCGCCGAGGTTGGCGTAGCCGATGCCGAGCTGACGGAAGGCGCGGGTGTTCTCGCCGATCTTCTGGGTGGGGAAGTCGGCGAAGCAGATGGAGATGTCCATCGCGGTGATGACGAGCTCGACGACCTTGGCGAAGCGCTCGACCTCGAAGGACTGGGTGCCCTTGCCGTCGTCCTTGAGGAACTTCATCAGGTTCAGCGAGGCCAGGTTGCAGGACGTGTTGTCCAGGTGCATGTACTCGCTGCACGGGTTGGACGCCGTGATGCGGCCGGACTCGGGGCAGGTGTGCCAGTTGTTGATCACACCGTCGTACTGGATGCCCGGGTCGGCGCAGGCCCACGCGGCCTCGGCGAGCTTGCGGAACAACGCCTTGGCGTCGACCTTCTCGATGATCTCGCCGGTCATTCGCGCGCGGAGGCCGAACTCGGTGCCGTTCTCGACTGCCGTCATGAACTCGTCGTTCACGCGGACCGAGTTGTTGGCGTTCTGGTACTGGACGGACGTGATGTCGTCGCCGCCCAGGTCCATGTCGAAGCCCGCGTCGCGCAGGGCGCGGATCTTCTCCTCTTCCTTCACCTTGGTGGCGATGAAGTCCTCGACGTCCGGGTGGTCCACGTCGAGGACGACCATCTTGGCCGCGCGACGGGTGGCGCCGCCCGACTTGATCGTTCCCGCGGAGGCGTCGGCGCCCCGCATGAAGGAGACCGGGCCGGAGGCGTTGCCGCCGGAGGAGAGCAGTTCCTTGGAGGAGCGGATGCGGGAGAGGTTCAGGCCGGCGCCGGAGCCGCCCTTGAAGATCATGCCCTCTTCCTTGTACCAGTCGAGGATCGACTCCATGGAGTCGTCGACGGCCAGGATGAAGCAGGCGGACACCTGTTGGGGCTGCGGGGTGCCCACGTTGAACCAGACGGGGCTGTTGAAGCTGAAGACCTGGTGCAGGAGGGCGTACGCCAGTTCGTGCTCGAAGATCTCGGCGTCGGCGGGCGAAGCGAAGTACCTGTTGTCCTCGCCGGCCTTCGTGTACGTCTTCACGATGCGGTCGATCAGCTGCCTGAGGCCGGTCTCGCGCTGCGGGGTGCCCACGGCGCCCCGGAAGTACTTGCTGGTGACGATGTTGACCGCGTTCACCGACCAGAAGTCGGGGAACTCGACGCCACGCTGCTCGAAGTTGATCGAGCCGTCGCGCCAGTTGGTCATGACGACGTCACGGCGTTCCCAGACCACCTCGTCGTACGGGTGCACGCCGGGGGTGGTGTGGATGCGCTCGATACGCAGGCCCCTGCTCGCCTTGGCGCCCTTGGCGCGGGAACTCCGTGCCGGACCGCTCGCCGTCTCTGTCATGCCGCCTCCCTGTACGGGCGAAAACGCCCTGAAGTGCCACGTTGTTCCCGTGACACGGTGTTCTGTCTTGTGCCGCGACCCGGCTGACACAGCCGTTCGCGACAGGTCTGGATCGCCGCCGCCGTCCGGACCCCTGGTCCGGCGATGCGGCCCGCCGTCAGTCGGCGGCGTTGGCGGGCACGGGGACTTGGGCAGCCCCTCCGGACCCGCGGTCCCTCTTCGGGCGTCCCTCGACCGCGTTCTCGACGTCTTCGTCGTTCGCGTCGGGACGCCTGTCCTGCTCTTCCCTGAGTTCCACGATGGCGGCCTCGAAGTCCTCCAGCGAGTCGAACGCCCGGTAGACCGAGGCGAACCGCAAGTAGGCGACGAGGTCGAGTTCCTGCAGCGGGCCGAGTATGGCCAGTCCCACGTCGTGGGTGGTCAGTTCGGCGCTTCCGGTGGCGCGCACCGCCTCCTCGACCCGTTGGCCGAGTTGGGCGAGCGCGTCCTCGGTGACAGGCCTCCCCTGGCACGCCTTGCGCACACCGTTGATGACCTTGGTACGGCTGAAGGGCTCAGTCACGCCGGACCTCTTGACGACCATCAGTGAGCACGTCTCCACCGTCGTGAAACGACGGGAGCAGTCGGGACACTGGCGGCGCCTGCGGATCGACGTGCCGTCGTCCGTCGTACGACTGTCGACGACACGGCTGTCGGGGTGCCTGCAGAAGGGACAGTGCATAACTCCAACCCTCCTCACAGCACGGTTCGATGGCCCCCACGAGCCACTCGGGCCCCGCGGAAGCAGCCCCAAGCATAGGGGATGACCAAGAGCCCTAGGACCCGGGGGACCACAACTTCTGGGCTGTTGCGGCAATCCAAGCACTAGATGTAGGGCTTGGCACATAAATCCACCCACGGCGCGCGTGTCGCCCGCGTATGGGCATGCGGCAGACGGGGACACTGTCGCGGAGCGCAGCCGTACCGTCGCGGAGCGGACGGGGATACGGTGGGGCACCGCGGAAAAGGGGCCGGTACTGGGCCGACGGAGTACCGGGTGGCAGACTGGGCCACGCGGTGACAGCGGCCCACAAGGCCCTCCACCTCGGCGGTGAAGAGTACGGCAATCAGTGCTTTTGTCCGCCGGACCGCAAGCCTTACACCCAGACTCATGGTCACGTCCGGTTATTCACGGTTTTTCACTCGAACGTGTGTTTGGCGCAACCTTTCGAAAGCAACTACCGTTGTGCTGCACGGGAGACCATCGAGAGGGGCCGACGTGACCACCACCGCTGACAGTGCCACCATCACTGCCCAGGACCGCTCCCAGAGCCGACTCGAGCCGGTGCATGCGATGAACGAAGCCACGAACCATGAAGGGCCCAAGCGAGCCTTGCCCGGCCGACCTCCAGGCATCAGGGCGGACAGCTCCGGGCTCACCGATCGGCAGCGCCGGGTCATCGAGGTGATCAGGGACTCGGTGCAGCGGCGGGGATACCCGCCGTCGATGCGGGAGATCGGCCAGGCGGTCGGCCTGTCCAGCACGTCTTCCGTGGCACACCAGCTGATGGCACTGGAGCGCAAGGGATTCTTGCGCCGAGACCCGCACCGCCCTCGGGCGTACGAGGTCCGCGGCTCCGACCAGTCCTCGGCACAACCGACGGACACGGCCGGCAAGCCGGCCGCCTCGTACGTGCCACTCGTCGGCAGGATCGCCGCCGGTGGCCCGATCCTCGCCGAGGAGTCCGTCGAGGACGTGTTCCCGCTCCCCCGCCAACTGGTGGGCGACGGCGAACTCTTCGTCCTCAAGGTCGTGGGTGACTCCATGATCGAGGCCGCCATCTGCGACGGCGACTGGGTGACGGTCCGCCGTCAGCCCGTAGCCGAGAACGGCGACATCGTGGCCGCCATGCTGGACGGCGAGGCCACGGTCAAGCGCTTCAAGCGCGAGGACGGCCACGTCTGGCTGCTCCCGCACAACGCCGCCTACGAGCCCATTCCGGGTGACGACGCGACCATCCTCGGCAAGGTGGTGGCCGTCCTGCGCCGCGTGTGACACCCAGCGGCGGACGGGCGCCCATGCCATGCCCGTCCCCGCCCCTGATCCGGGCCCCGGAATCCACTGCGCCGGTTCCGGGGCCCTGGGCTGTCAGGGCCCGCCGAAGAATCACGGTCCAGGCCCTGTGAGCCTGTGCGCAGAACGGCCGGTGGCCTGTCCCCTGAAACCACGGGGACAGGCCACCGGCCGTTCACGCATCCGCCTTCTCCGCCTCTTCTTCCTCCGCCTCTTCTTCCTTGCCCTTCGCCGCGCCGTCGATCGCGGCGAGCGACCTGCGGACCTGGTTACGGTCCGTCGTGTACCAGAAGTCGGGCAGTGACGCCTTCAGATAGCTGCCGTACCGCGCGGTCGCCAGCCGCTGATCCAGTACGGCGACCACTCCGCGGTCTCCCTGCGCCCGAACGAGCCGGCCTGCGCCCTGGGCCATCAGCAGGGCCGCGTGGGTGGCGGCGACGGCCATGAAGCCGTTGCCGCCCGCCTCCTCGACCGCCTTCTGGCGGGCGCTCATCAAAGGGTCGTCGGGGCGCGGGAACGGGATCTTGTCCATGACGACCAGCTGACAGCTGGGACCGGGCACGTCGACACCCTGCCAGAGCGACAGCGTGCCGAAGAGACAGGTCTTCGGGTCGGCCGCGAAGCCCTTGATGAGCTCGCCGAGCGTCTCCTCGCCCTGCAGCAGGATCGGATATTCGGGGATCCGGACGCGCAGCTCCTCCGCCGCCAGCTGGGCTGCTCTCATCGACGAGAACAGGCCGAGCGTCCGGCCGCCGGCCGCCTGGATCAGCTCCGTGAGCTCGTCCAGCATGTCCGTCCGGTCGCCGTCCCGTGCGGGCCGCGACAGATGCTTGGCGACGTAGAGGATGCCCTGCCTCGGGTAGTCGAACGGCGATCCGACGTCCACGCCCTTCCAGTGGGGAAGGTCGTCTCCCTGAGTGCCCTCCGGCGCCAGACCCAGTGACGCGCCCACGCCGTTGAAGTCGCCGCCCAGCTTGAGCGTGGCCGAGGTCAGGGTGACGGACCGGTCCGCGAAGAGCTTCTCCCGGAGGAGGCCGGACACGGACATCGGGGCGACGCGCAAGGACGCGCCGAAGCGGTCGTGGCGTTCGTACCAGATGACGTCCCATTCGGAACCGTTACTGATCCGCTCCGCCACGTCATGGACGCTCTCCACCGCCGCCAGCGCCTGCTTGCGAACGGCGTCCTCGTCCTGGACGGACTTGTCGCGTGTGCTGCCGAGGGCCGAGATCACCGTACGGGCGGCGTCGCGCAGCGCCATGATGACGTACGCCAGGTCCTCGGGAACCTCCTCCAGACGGCCCGGCAGGGCCAGCTCCATGACCCGCTCGAACCCCTCTGCGGCGGTTTGGAGCTGGTCGGCGGCCTTCTCGTTCACGAGCTTCGCCGCCCGCTTCACAGCGCGGTTGACCTGGCCGGGGGTGAGCTCGCCGGTCGCCACGCCGGTCACCCGTGAGACGAGCTCGTGCGCCTCGTCCACGATCAGCACCTCGTGCTGCGGAAGCACCGGCGCGCCCTCGATGGCGTCGATCGCGAGCAGCGCGTGATTGGTGACGACCACCTCGGCGAGCTTGGCCCGCTCCCGGGCCATCTCGGCGAAGCACTCGGCGCCGTACGCACACTTCGAAGCGCCCAGGCACTCCCTGGACGACACGGAGATCTGCGCCCAGGCACGGTCTGACACACCGGGGGTGAGGTCATCCCGGTCACCGGTCTCGGTCTCCTGCGACCAGTCCCGCAGCCGCAGCAGGTCCTGGCCCAGCTTGCTGGAGGGCGCGGCCGCCTCGAACTGGTCGAAGAGGCCCTCCTCCTCGTCCTGCGGCACGCCTTCGTTCAGGCGGTGCAGGCACAGGTAGTTCGACCGGCCCTTGAGCATCGCGAACTCGGGGCGGCGGCGCAGCAGCGGATGCAACGCGTCGACCGTTCTCGGCAGGTCCCGCTCCACGAGCTGGCGCTGGAGCGCCAGGGTCGCCGTCGCCACGACGACTCGCTCCCCCTGGGCGAGCGCGGGCACCAGGTAACCGAGCGACTTTCCGGTGCCGGTGCCCGCCTGAACCAGCAGATGGGAGCCGTCGTCGATCGCCTCCGCGACGGCTTCGGCCATGGTCACCTGGCCGGGGCGCTCCATGCCGCCGACAGCGGCGACGGCGGCGTGCAGGAGTTCGTGGAGTGAGGGCTTCGTCATAGCGCGACCACCCTACGGGTCACCACTGACAAACGGGTTATCAAGGCGGAGGCACGGGGTGTGAGAGGCGGGATCAAGGCCGGGTTCTCTTCGTGAGGGAAGGGCCGATTCTCGGGGGCCGGAAATCGAGTCGGTTCGATCGGGAACCGGATCGGCGCGGGCGGTGTACCAAAAATGACGGCGTCACAGCAGATCCACATCGGATCCACAACGGATCTACATCAGATCGCGCAGGAGCCTGTCTCTCACCATGAGGGCGGCCCGCTTGTCGGGCAGGTCGACCTCGGCGGAGAACCGGAAGCCTGCGCTCAGGAAGGCGGAGACGGAGGGAAAGTTTCGAAGGTCGGGTTCCGCGACGACGCGGACACAGGATGGTCTTCTGTCGAGGACGAGATCGGCGACGGCACGGAGCAGAGTGGCGCCGAGGCCCCGTCCCCGGTCGGCGACGGGGCCGATGAGGAGGTGGATTCCGGTGTCGTGCGGACGGGAGGGGTAGTGGCGAGCGATGGGGTCGAGGTCCGCCCGGTAGATCTCCCAGTAGCTCATCGGGGTGCCGTCCAGCAGCCCGAGGCAGGGCACGCTGCGGCCGTCTCCGCCGAGCTGGGTCCGGAGGTGGTTCGCGGTCACGTCCTCGGTTCCGGCGAGCTTCCAGTAGGAGGCCACGGCTGAGTCGTTCATCCAGCGGGAGATCAGCGGGAGTTCCCGTTCGAGGCGGACGGGAACAAGGTGCAGGGTGCCTGCCGTGGTGACGACCGGCCCCCAGTCGGCGAGGTCGTCGAGCAACTCGCCGTTGTCCGGGTGCGCCTTCTGTCCCGCCTCGGTCCTGCCGCCGCACGAGTCGCTGTCCTCGGACAGGAGCGCGAGGAAGTCGTCGGGCAGGCGCAGTTCGAGTGTGTCCTCATTGCTCGTCGGGGCCGAGGCGGTGCCGGTGTCGGTGCTCGCGTCGGTGGGAGCCACGGCGACGCTCCTCTCATGAGATCGGGCGGATCATGTTCCTCGGGGCTGAAGGGAGTCGGAGTACGGAGACAGGTGGACTGACAGCGGCGAACGGCCTGGTCAGCGATGGAGGGGATTGGCGATGGTGACGTAGACGGACTGGGTGTCGACCGGGCCGACGAGTTCGTCGAGGCCCTGGAGGCGGGTCAGGAGGTTGGCCTTGCAGCGCAGGAGGGGTGAGTCGAGCAGCCGGGTCGGCAGGGTCGTGTTCAGCGAGGCTGGGCCGGTGGCCACATTCGTGAGGAAGCGGCGGAAGGCGGCGAGCAGGAGTCGCTCGTCACCGAGGCGCTGAGAGCCGAACGCGCCGATGAGGCCGAGCACGTTGTTGATGCCGAGGTAATAGGCGAACCGTTCGTCGGTGACCTCGTCGGAGACGAATGTGTCGCTGCGCTCGCCGATGCCGGGCAGTCGGGCTTCGAGATCCGCGCGGCGGGATTCGCGGAAGTAGTAACCCTGGTTGTCGCGGTACCGGCCACCGATGGGCCAGCCGTGGGGGTCCAGCAGGACGAGCGTGTTCTGCTGGTGCGCTTCGAGGGCGATCCCGGCCTCGCTGTCCAGCCACAGCACGGGCCGCACGACCTGCTCCAGATAGCGCAGGAACCACTCGGCGGCGACGGTGCCTCGGGGACGGCCGGTGCGCCCGGCGAGGCGGGTGACGACGTCGGCGAGCCGCGACCGCAGGGTGAAACGCTCATCGGGAGGGATGCCGCAGCCCTGCTGGAGGGGGCTGCCGGGGCACTCCGGCTCCTGGCCGTCGGGGCGGTCCTGCCGCTGCCCGGGATGGTCCGCGACGTGGTCCGCTCGTCGCTCGACACGGCCGTACGGCCTCGGTGACACAAGTCCCGCGAGGCAGGACGCGTCGTCCGCCGGGCCGAACGGATTGTGCCGGACCAGCACGTCCAGGCCGGGCATGGGGTTGTCGTCCGGTGCGGTGACCGCCAGCCAGGCCGGGTCGCGGACGATGTCGAACCCGGGGTGGGTCGCCTGCCACTGCGCGGCCAGGCCGGTGCGCAGCAGGCGGTGGACCTCGACACCGCGGTGGAGTTCCTTCCGGAGGTTCTCACGACGGGAGTTGGTGATGCGCAGGCCCAGCGAGAGCTTCAGCATCGCGGGGGCGCCGGTGCGGTGAACGGTGCGCACGGAGGAGGTGGGGTGCCACGGGTCACCGTGCGGACCCAGGTCCTGGAGCAGGCCGGCGGCGAGCAGAGCGGCGACGGCCGGGCGGTAGCGGATCTCGCGGAGCTGCCAGGGATGCACAGGCAGGGCGGCGTATCCCTCCGGCAGAGACAGCCCCGGGCCGGCCAGCCGTGCGGTCAGCCGCTCGGCGGGGATGACACGACCGCGTTCGGTCCATGCCGAGTCGGTTGACAGGACGGAGGGTGCGATCGCGAGCCAGTGCAGAGGAAAGGAGCCACGCAACTCCGGGGAGTAGAGCCGTGCTTCGGCGTTGGAGAGCCCCTCCCGGCTCTTCGGGGTGGGGTGCAGGGGGTGACCGAGGACGAGAGCCTGCTCTGCGGCGAGGAATCGGTCCGGATGGTCGGCGGGCTCTGCTCGGCGTTCGGCAATGAACATGGTGACGCGTCGGGCGGAGTCGGCGACCCTGCGGACCAGGTCGAGCCGGTCGAGTCGGTCGATTTGCTCGGACGGGTCGAGCCGGTCGAGTGGACCTGGTTGGCGAGGCTGGTCGAGGGGGCCGGGTCGGCGGGGCGGGCCAGGGTGGTCGAGCGGGGCGAGGGAATCGGTGAGGTGATCCGCTCGGCCCGTGGCGAGGGACGCGGAGATGGCGGACGCGGGGGTGTGCGCTGCTGCGGATCGGGGCTCGGGGATGCCTGTCTCGTGACGGTCTCGCGCGGCAGCCTCCCTGGCCAGGAGGGTCGCCACTGTGACCGCGTCGACCGGGGGCGCAGTCTCGGGGGTGTCGGCGAGGTGTGACGGGCCGAAGCGGTGCCAGCCGGTGGGGGACCAGTAGCGCACCGGGGCGAGGAGTGTCGTACCGGTCGTGGGGAGGGGGATATGGAGGATGCCGTCGTGGGGGGAGGCGAGGTTGTGTTCGCGTACCCAGCAGCGCAAGAGATTCTCGACCGCTGCCGCTTGGGCCGCGGTGTGGGGGTCGGGGTGGTGCAGGGCGTCGGTGGCGGGGGTGGGTAGACGTTTGGTGGTCCGGGCTCCGCCGACCTGGCCGGGGATTGGCTCGTCGCGCTCATGCCGTGGCTCGGCCGGATCGTGAGCGAGCGCGGCTTGGCGAGGGACTGGCTTGGCAGAGTACGGAACCTGCGCGGGTTGACCGGAGCCCAGCTCAGCCTGGCAGGGCGTTGGCTTGTCCTGGCAGGGCAATGGCAAGGCCTGACAGGGCGCTGGCTCAGCCTGACCGAACTCCGGTTCGGGCTGAGCGGGCCCCCGCTCGGCCGGACCGGCCCCCCGTTCGGCCTGGCTGGGCGACTGCTCTGCCTGACTGGGCGACGGTTCGGCACTCGGCGGGCTCGGTGCCTGGAAGGTGTGGGCGTCCGCGTGGGGATCGTGGGTGCGGGCCTCGGGGGCGGGCGGCGGCTTCAAAGCGGTTCCTGGGGTTGCTCGTGCGGGAGGGCAGTCGCGGGTCTGGTCTGTGCGGTCGAGTCGAGCGGGGTCGGGGGCCTGTGTGGGAGGAGTGTGGAGCGATGGCGCAGTGAGGGCTGTGGCAGGGAGGTGGGGCGATGGCGTGGTGGGGGCTTGCCCGGAGGATGTGGGGGGGGACGGTGTCGGAATGACGCGGTATCTGGGGTGCGTGGCTGGGTCCCAGTGGGGTGGGGGTCGTTTCGGGTGGCTGCTCGGGTCGGCTCGGCGGTCAGCCGCCGGGCGGGCGTCCGAATCCTCCGGTTCGCCCGGGCGTCGGGCTCACCGATCCTCGGGTTTCGGCGGTGGCCGCTACCGAGGCGATCGCGTCCGTCAGGCGGTCGAGTACGGCGTTCGTCTGTTCGTCGGTGATCGTCAGGGGTGGGAGGAGGCGGACGACGCCGGCGTGGCGGCCGCCGAGTTCGACGATCAGGCCGCGGCGGAGGCACTCGCGCTGGACCGCGGTGGCGAGGGAGGGCGCCGGTGGGCGTGGACCCGTGTCCTCGGAGGGAGGCGGTGCGTCCGGGGTGACCATTTCGATGCCGATCATCAGCCCCCGTCCCCGTACGTCGCCGACGCAGGCGAACTGGTTTGTGAGGCCGCGGAGTTGGGTGAGCATGCGGGTGCCCAGGGCTGCGGCACGTTCGGCGAGGCCGTTCTCGCGGACGTGGGCGAGGGTGGCGGTGCCGGCGGCCATGGCGAGCTGGTTGCCGCGGAAGGTGCCCGCGTGGGCGCCGGGTCGCCAGACGTCGAGGTCCTCGCGGTAGACCACGACGGCCAGCGGCAGGCTGCCGCCGATGGCCTTGGACATGACCATCACATCGGGGACGACGCCGCTGTGCTCGACGGCCCAGAACCGACCGGTGCGGCCCACGCCCGTCTGCACCTCGTCGGCGATCAGCGGGATCGAGCGCGCGGCGGTGATCTCACGCATCCGCCGCAGCCAGCCGTCCGGGGCGGGGATGACGCCGCCCTCGCCCTGAACGGGTTCGAGGATCATGCCGGCGGGCAGCGGTACGCCGGACTTGGCGTCGTCGAGGACGGACTCGGTCCAGCGGGCGGCGAGTTCGGCGCCGCGCTCACCGCCGACGCCGAAGGGGCAGCGGTAGTCCTGCGGGTACGGCAGACGTGCCACCCGTACGTCGTAGGCGCCGCCGGACGCTTCCAGTGCCCCGGCGGTCATGCCGTGACAGGCGCCGGTGAAAGCGAGCATTCCGGTGCGTCCGGTCGCCGCCCGGACCAGTTTGAAAGCGGCCTCGACCGCGTCCGTACCGGCGGGTCCGCAGAATTGGACGCGTGCGCGGTCCGCGAGTCCTGGCGGAAGGGTGCGGAACAATTCGGTGGTGAAGGCGTCCTTGACGGGGGTGGCCAGGTCGAGGACGTGCAGCGGAGCGCCCGAGTCCAGTACCTTGCGGACCGCTTCGAGGACGACCGGGTGGTTGTGGCCGAGGGCCAGGGTGCCCGCGCCGGACAGACAGTCGAGGTAGCGGCGGCCGTCGGCACCCTCGATGGTCAGCCCGCGAGCTCGGACGGGCACGATGGGCAGGGCGCGCGCGTAGGTGCGCGCCGCCGGCTCTCGGGCGGCCTGCCGCCGCAGGATCCCCTCGTGCGCCGCGCGTGCCCCGTCGCGTTCCCGTCGTGTGCGCGCCGGTTCGTCCTCGTGTCCCGAACGGGCTCGCTCGGGCTCACGCTCCAATCGCGCCACCGTAGAGTCGGTCACCGCCACGACTGCACTTCCTCCCGCTGTTCAGAGGCGAGTTGGCAGGGGTCACCGAGCACCGGCCGGTCCCCCCGCACGTACCAACGACGCGACTCGCACGGGGAAGCGGGTGAGACGAAGATCCTTGCCGTGACGGAACCGTTGCCGTTCCATCGGATGTCCCCCACAACGACCGCATAGTGTGTGGTGCCGTTCCGAAGGACGCGGCTCGGCGGATCCGAACCAAGCCGCGCGTACGACGGCTACGTACGAAGAATCAGGTGTACGGAGCCGCGCGATGCCGTGTCGGATACGTACAAGGAGGCGGTGGGCGCGCGGAGGAACCGTGCGCGATCCGCTTCGGCAGCACAGAGTTCTCTTACGCCCCAGGGGGAGTCCAGACCATGCGACCCATACGACCGCTCTTCACCGCCCGTCGTGGGAGGAGCACACGCCGCAGAACCTCCCCCGTTCTGGCCGCGGTCGGCCTTGCCACGGTTCTGTCGTTGACCGCAACGGCGTGCGGCTCGGGTGACACCACGGCGAACGCCGACGCGTCGGCGTCCGCGCAGGACAGCGCCGGCTCGGGCGACGGCAAGATCCGGATTCCGGACGACATCAAGGACAAGCTCAAGGAACACGGGATCGACCTCGACAAGTGGCGGGGCGGGGCCTGGAAGAACTGGGACAAGGACGACTGGCTGCGCGAGGCCGAGGACTACGTCAACCCGATCATCGAGGACCTGTGGGACCCGGACCGGATGCGGGACGCCGAGGAGCCGGAGAAGGAGGTCGACGAGAGCGACCTCACCGGTGACCAGGGCGTGACCGACCCGACGCCTCGGTCCGTCGACGCCGAGGCGGTGTCGACGGAGTACCACGCGAACGCGCCCGAGGCGGGCAAGGTGTTCTTCGACGCGCCCGAGGGCACGATGGTCTGCTCGGCGACCGTGGTCCAGGACCCGGCCAACCCGGGCAAGTCCAACATCGTGTGGACGGCCGGCCACTGTGTGCACGCCGGCAAGTCGGGCGGCTGGTACCGCAATATCGCCTTCGTGCCCTCGTACAACGACAGCGGTATGTCGGCGTCGGAGTTGCAGACCGCCACCAAGGAACAGGTCGCTCCGTACGGCGTCTGGTGGGGTGACTGGGCGCAGACCTCGGACCAGTGGATCGAGCAGGGCGGCCAGACGGGCGGTGACGGAGCGCCGTACGACTTCGCGGTGATCCATGTGACGCCGGAGGAGGGCAGCGGGGGCAAGTCGTTGGAGGAGATGGTCGGTTCGGCGCTGCCGGTGGACTTCGACGCGCCTGCCGTGACGCAGGTGCAGAGCATCACGGCGACGGGCTACCCGGCCGGGGCCCCGTACGACGGCGAGACGATGTACCAGTGCGCGGACAAGCCGGGGCGGCTCTCGCTCGTCGAGGCCGATCCGACGATGTACCGCATCGGCTGCAGCATGACCGGTGGTTCGTCCGGCGGTGGCTGGGTGGCGAAGGGTTCGGACGGTCAGCCCGCGCTGGTGTCCAACACCTCCATCGGACCGGTGAGCGCCGGCTGGCTGGCCGGGCCCCGGCTGGGCAAGGAGGCCGAGGGCGTGTACCAGGCGGTGAGTGACAAGTTCGCGCGGTGACGCCTGGCAGGCGGTG
This sequence comes from Streptomyces sp. NBC_01314, assembly GCF_041435215.1. Lineage (NCBI taxonomy): Bacteria > Bacillati > Actinomycetota > Actinomycetes > Kitasatosporales > Streptomycetaceae > Streptomyces > Streptomyces sp. NBC_01314. Next base: position 3,277,054 of record NZ_CP108394.1, read on the forward strand.
ACGACGACGGGCGGCGCGTGGAAAAGTGTGCCGCGCGCCCTCCGTCCGCCCCCAGGCGCCACCACCTGTGGCTCAGCCACTGTGTGCACACCGGTGGCGGGGGCGGCTGGTACCGCGACATCGTCTTCGTCCCGGCCTTCAACGAACCGGGCAAGTCCGAAGAGGAGATCGTCGGGAGGGCCCTGGGCGTGGACTGCTCCGCGCCGTCCGCGTCCGAGGCGACGGGTGCCTCGGGTTACCCGGCGGCACCGCCGTGCAACGGGCTGACCATGTTCCGGTATGTCGACGAGCCGGGGCGGTTCTCCCTCGATCCGTCCCTGTCGACGGTGTACCGCATCGGCCGCACCCTCACCGGCGGTGCCTCCGGCGGCGGCTGGTTCCGCAGGGTCGGCACCGAGCCCCGGCTCGTGTCGGACACGTCGATCGGCCCGGCCGACGGCACCTGGCTCGCGGGACCGCAGGTGGGCGAGGGGCCAGGGCCTTGTACGAGGAGATGAGCTGCTCGTACGGCTGTCGGTGAGCGTGGCCGAGGGCGCTGTCATGCTGCCGCCTTCCTTCGTCCGGCGGCCCAGTCGCGCAGTTGCCCGGCGTGGCGGGTCAGCCGGTCGAGTGCCCGGGGCAGGTCTTCCTCGGCGCCGGGGCGGAGCATCGCGGTGTGCGGGAGGATCACGGAGGAGTCGTACAGGCGGGCGCAGTGCGGGAGTCGGGCGCGGCGGGGGTCGATGGCCTCCCAGTACTCCTGGGACAGGCGGTGCCGGGGCTTGCTGTGCGGCAGGTAGGCGGGCGAGGTGTCGAGGGGGCGGTGGCAGGCCTCGACGGGGACGCGGAGTTCGGCGGCGAGAGCGGCACGGACGGCCGCGACGGGGATGTCGCGCGGGAGGGCCGTGTCGGGGTCGTACGACAGGGCCAGGGCTTGTCCGGGTGGTCGCTCGACCTGGGGGAGCAGTCGGGCGGGGCGCAGGAAGCCGGAGGCGAGCGCCGCTTCGCGCCAGCGGCGGCTGACGGTTTCCCGTCGTTCGCGTTGTGCCGCGAACCGGTCGCACTGGGCGAGCAGGATCGCCCCCTGCCATTCCGTCATCCGGTGGTTGCCGCTCTGGAGGGGCCGCCAGCCGAGTGGTGAGCCCTCCGGTCGGCGTCCGCAGTCACGCAGGCCGGCCAGACGGCCGGCGAGCAGGGGGTCGGCGGTGGCCACGCAGCCGCCCTCGCCCGCGGTGAGTGTGCTGTTCATCCCGAAGCTGAAGCAGGACAGGGTGCCGATGGAGCCGGCGCCGTAGCGCTGCCAGCGGGCGCCGGGCGCGTGGGCGCAGTCCTCGATCAGCGCGAGGCCGTACCGGGCGGAGAGTGCGGCCAGGCCCATGAGGTCGGGCATCGTCCCGTAGAGGTGGACGGCTACGACCGCGCGGGTCCGTTCCGTCACGGCGGACTCCACGGTGGCCGGGTCCAGACACCAGGTGTCGGGGTCTACGTCGACCAGAACGGGTACGGCGTTGGCGTCCAGGACCGCGCCGGCCGTTCCGGGCCGGGTGAGGCCGGGGACGATGACCTCGTCGCCGGGGCCCAGGCCCAGGGCCTCGCAGGCGAGTTGGAGGGCGGCGGTGCCGTTGCTGACGGTCAGGACGCGGTCGAGGCCCTGCAGTTCGGCGAAACGTGACTCGAAGCGGGTGCAGCGGGTGCCGCCGTGCAGCGACCACAGGCCGTCGTCGAGGACTTCGCGCAGCATGCGGGCTTCCTGCGGTCCGCGCTGAGGCCAGCAGGGTGGTTCGGCGGCCACGGGGTCACCGCCGAAGAGCGCGAGAGAGGTCTCAGGCACGGCTCGCCTCCTGGACGAGGTCGTCGACAGTGGTGGGGACCGTCTCGCTGAGGTCCGACTGCCCGCGGACGTCCAACTGCCCGCGGATGTCCAACTGCCCGAGGACGAACGACTGTTGGCAGCCCTCCCCCTGTCCGCGCGCGTCCGACTCTCCTCGTACGGCGGTGTCGTGGGCGGAGCGTTGGAGCCGGTCGACGATTTCCTGGACGTGGATGGCTTCGGCGGCGGTGACGGGCGCGGGGCCCCGGCCGAGGCAGGCGTCGACGAACGCGGCGATCTGCCGTCGGCGGGCGAGTCGGAGGTCCCAGGGCTTTCCGGGCAGGGGCAGCCGCGAGTGGCCCGGGGCGGGCAGGTCGGGGTGGGACAGCAGCAGCGGGAAGACCTCCAGACCTCCCCGGTCCCCGAGCAGCCGTACCCGGACGGTCTCCTCGTCGGCCGGACGGGCGGCGTACGAGGTGGTGATGCTCAGGGACATGCCGTCGCGGCAGCGGACAAGGGTGGTGGCCCTGTCCCGGACCTGGGAGGTCCCCTTCGCGATGACGAGGCCGTGGGGGGCACAGAGCGTTTCGACGACCTCGGGGAAGCCCGTGATCCACATGGCCAGGTCCAGCAGGTGAATGCCGGTATCGGTGAGGGGACCGCACGCGCCCCTGGCCCGGTGCGGATCATGCGGGTCGGCGGTGGCCAGGGGCCGGTCGAAAGCTCCCTCGGCCCCTCGGAACCCGCCGCCGGGATCACCGTCCGCACGGAACCCGTCGCACGGATCACCGTCCGCCCGGAACCCACCGCAGGGCTCGTCGGCGGCCCGGGACCGCCGGGGTTCGTCGGCGCCCCGGGGCCGGTCACGGGGCCCGTCGCCGCCAACGGCCCGGTCGTGGTGGCGGCCCCCGGCCGGCGTCTCGTGGCAGCCCCTGACGGTGAGTTGGATGTCGTGGATCTCGCCGATCTCGCCGGCGTCGACGATGCCGCGGGCGGTGCGTGTCTCGGTGAGGTGGCGATAGGGGAAGGCGACGGTCAGGACGCGGTGTTCGGCCGTGGCGATCGCGGCCAGGCGGGCCAGGTCCGCGGCGTCGGTGGCTGCGGGAGGCTCGCAGAGCACGTGACAGCCGGCCCGGAGGGCGGTCGTCGCGAGCGGGGCGTGCGGGTGGGGCGCGGCGCAGACGCTGACGAGGTCCACGTCCGTGGTGGCGAGCATCTCCTCCAGGGACGTGAAGACCTCGCGTACGCCGAACCGGCGGGCCAGGGACCGGGCTCGGTCGTAGTCGGGGTCGACGACCGCGGCCAGGTTCACGCGAGGGTCGGCGGCATGGGCGGAGGCATGGTCGGTGGAGGCGATACGTCCGCAGCCGACAACGGCTGCGCGGAGATTCACCACGGTGAATGCCCTTCGGCGATGCGGCGGCCGGTGACCGTGGGGCCGGTGGCTCGGCGGCCCGGCCGGGAGGCTGGTCCTTTCTCCCGAATGCTCGCAACGCCGAACCGGCAGCGTCCAATAGATTCGTCCATGCCTGGATGGAATGTTTGCCGTCGAGTCGACGGGGACTAGGAAGAAACCATTCGGCGCCTTTCGCGCCCACTGATTCGACGGGTGAATTCGAGGGTCGTTTCGACCGGCCAGAACAATCCGGGAGGCACTGCCGGAGTTCCGGCTCGGTCACGGGCCGACCCCTCCGTCCCCCGCCCTCGCGTCCCCCGCCCCCGCCCCCGCGACCGTCTCCGCGCAGGCCGTGACGAAGTCGGCGACCACCTCACGGTGGTCGGCCGCACGCCAGGCCACGGCGACCTCCGTGGGCGTGATCCTGTCGATCGGGCGGCAGACGACACCGGGGCGGGGGTAGAACCGCGCGGTCGAGGCACCCGTGAGGCAGACCCCGAAGTTGTTGGCGATGGCCTCCATCCACTCGTCCGTGCTGTTCACCTCCGCGCCGATGACCACGGGATGACCGTCGCGGTGGTCGAGCGCCAGCCAGTAGTCGCGCCAGACCCCGGACTCCACGGGCACGGCGACGAACGGCTCGTCCAGCAGTTGTTCGAAGCGCACCACGTCCTGCCCGGCCAGCGGATGTCCGGAGGCCATGAGGACCCAGCGGTCCTCGGACAGCAACACCTGCGTACGGATGCTCGACGGACCGTGCGGCAGCGGCAGCCTCACCAGGGCCACATCCACGTCGCCGCCCGCCAGCCCGGCGGTGGGGTCGATCCACGGCGCCTGGGTCATCACGACCCGCCAGTCCGGCCGGATCATGCCGAACGTCGCGAGGATCCGCGGGGTGAGCTCGCTGGCCGCGTTGGCGATGAACCCGACCCGCAGCGTCCGCTCCTCCGTCGCCGCCGCCTCCTGGGCCGCACCGAGCACGCCCTGCCAGTCGGCCAGGATGCGGCGCACTCCGGGCAGCAGCGCCCTCCCGGCGGCGGTCAGGGTCACGGAACGGCTGGAGCGCTTCAGCAACGGCAGCCGAAGGGATCGCTCCAGTTGTTCGATCTGTTTGGAAAGCGCGGGCTGCGTAATGTGCAGGCGCTGCGCCGCACGGGTGAAGTGAAGTTCTTCCGCGACCGCGACGAATGATCGCAGCAAGCGCAGATCCACATCCATGCCGAGAGGTTATCAACGAATCTATTGGACACGGCGCGCCCCGTACTGCGACATTCGAATGGCCATCGCGGACGGCTAATGAACCGGCCGCCGTCCAGGACGGCACAGGGGCCGGGAAATGGCAAATCCGTGCGAGTCCGCGCGATCCGACGCAGCGATCCGATACCGGGGTTTTCTCATGACCGATGACCGGACGACGAACCGCAAACTGCTCGTCAGTGTCTTCAATCCGCAGGAGGCACGCGAGGCCGTTCTCGGGGGCGGCAGAATCATCGACAGCGAGGATCCGCGCAGCGCCCTCGGCAATATCAAGCCGCAGCAGATCATGGCGATCAGCGACGCGGTCCTCGGATTCCGGCGCGATCTGGAGGTCCAGCTCTCCACCAACATCGGCGAGGACCAGCTGCTCTTCGACCGTTCCGGTACCGGGGCGGCGATCCAGAAGTCCGCGTACGAGATCGCCGGCAAGGCCTCCCAGGCCGCGCTCGGGGTGGCGGTGTCCATGGGGACCCGTGTGCACCCCTGCGGCATCGTGAAGGTGGGCCTGGACGGCATGGAGACCGGCCTGCTCACCGATGTGCTGCGCGAGTGCGTGCAGACCCTGCGGCGCACCGAGGGCTTCTCGCACACCCAGGTGATGTCGGTGCTGTTCGCCCAGGACCTCGATCTGTGGGAGGAGCGTCGCTCGGTGCGCGCGATCCGCCAGGCCCTGGTCGGACTGCGCGAGTTCCACCCCTGTGAGCCCGGCGCGGAGCACGGCTTCGACCTCACCGCATACGCGGCCGGGACGTTGCGGGACGAGGACGGGAAGCTCCTGTTCACCGACCCCGGTCAGGTGGACCTGGAGTCGCTGGTCGACCACGGCGTCCTGCCCGAGGGCACCCGGCACACGACGGTCGCCCTCAACGAGCTGTTCCCGCACGCCCGTTACGGCATCACCGGGGACCGCTCCGCCCGCCGCACCGACCGCGAGGCGATCGCCCGCATGGTCGACGCGACCGTCCGGGCCGGCGCGGGCGCGATGATGCTCGACACCAGCGTCCTGCTGAAGGTGGCCCGGGTCGGACTCGTCGCCACCGAACGCAGCCCGGACATGACCGACTTCAACTCCCTGGACGTCGACGAGACGACCGGTCTGAAGCGGCGGGGCATCCTCGGCCTCGACGACATCCGGTTCTTCGTCGACTACTGCCACCACCGCGGCATCGAGGCCAACCTCGCCGGCTCCGTCACCAGCTACCAGGCCCAGCAGCTCTGGCGGCTCGTCCCGGAGATCGACCAGATCTCCACCCGGGGCGCCGCCTCGGCCGTGGCCCAGAACCCGCACCGGCCCGAGGGCGAGGGCGAGGACTCCCGGCGCGACCGGGTGATCGTCCGGAGCCTGGTCCGCGGTCTGGCCCCGCCGGAGCAGGGCGGCCACCTCTGGCTGCCGCAGGAGATGAAACCGCGGTCCGGGGAGGCTGTGCGGGAGGTACTGGACCGCTTCCCGGGGCTGACCGGGCACTGGGCGGACAGGTACGGCCGCCTGACGCCGTTCGGCTGACGACCGACACCGAACAACGAAGCAGAGGAGCGTGACCCCCATGTCCGATCTGATCCCGCCCGTCGCCCCCGGCCCCCGTGTGCCCGTGCTGCCCGCCGGGCGGACCGAGGCCCGGGTCCGGACCGAGCTCGACAGATCGGTCCGGGACTGGGGCATTCCCAGCAACCTGTTCCGGACGATGGCGTGGCTGCCGGGGCTCGCGCTCACCGAGGTCGAGTACGCCAACTCGTTCATCTTCGACGCCCCTCGGTACGCGCCCGCGCCCCGGCCTCCCGGGGACCCGGACGGACAGGACATCCTGTTCCCGCAGGGCGGTTTCGTGGACCGGGTGACCAAGGAACTGGTCATCAACCTGGTGAGCCTGCTCAACCGCAGCCGGTACTCCCTCACCCACCACAGCTTCATCGGCTACGGCGTGCTGAGCGGCCGGTTGCCGCACGTGGACCCGGCGCAGCGGGCGGCGCGCGCCGAGGAGATGCTGCTGCGGCTGGTGGACTCGACGGGGCGCCCGGACTGGGAGGACCGGACCTTCGCCTGGAACGGGGTCGTCGAACCCCTCTACACCGTGCCGCAGCAGCACTGCCTGCGGCTGGCGGAAGCGATCCAGCGGGACCCGCACTCGGTCACCGACCGGCAGTTCGCCGATCTGCGCGAGGTCCTGCGCGGGGTGGCCGCGGAGAACATCGCGAAGGGACCGCTCGCGGAGGTCCCGGGCACCGGGACGGAGGCCTATCTGGCCGCCTGGGTCAACGCGATGACCGTCGAACTGACCTGGTGCATCGTGCACTTCGACGGCCTGCTCAACTCCTGGTTCACCGTGCTGCGCGTGATGGACGAGACGGGCGCCGAGGACGAGCTGGGCGGGGACTTCGTCGCCGCCTACAACGCGGAGGTCCCGGACCGGATCAAGGTACGCAACAACAACCTGCTCGGCCCGACGGGCTGGGGAAGGTGAGGACGGACCCCATGCCCGAGAACCCGATCCTGACCACCACCACCGAGACGACCAGCGCCAAGACGCCTGCCGCCGCGAGCCCGACCACCAGCGCCGCTGCCCCTGCCCCTGCCCCTGCCCCCGGGAGATCCACCCCTTTCACCCGCGCGGTCGTGCCCACCGAGACCGGTTTCCCGGTCACCGGCGGACCGGACATCCGCTTCGAGTGGCACACGGGTGACTGGTTCGACGTCTTCGAGAAGCATGTCGCCCTCATCCAGTCGGACATCGCCCGCGCCCAGGCCGAGGACCGTGTCATCGTCTATCTGAGCTGCCCGATCAGCTCGCGGGGCGGCGGTCACTTCCGGACCAACACCGAGATCGCGAACTTCGTGGCCCGTCGGCTGGCGTCCGAATGGGGCGAGCGGTTCTTCGTCGTCAACCCGGCCGCGTATCAGCTGGAGTCGAAGGAGGGCACGGGACTGGTCGCACGGCACATCGCCGAACTCGCCCGGGAGACCGGCCGGCCGCTGAACCTGGACGACCTCATGGCCACCGCCCGGCCGACCGGCGGAGACTACATGCGCATGTGGACCCGGGTCCTGGCCGAGGACCACTACCTCACGGATCTGCCCGGCCCGCCCGGTCAGCCCTCACGCCACAAGCTTCAGCTCGGCGGTCTCTTCGACGCGTTCTACTTCCTCGGCCCCGACGACATGCACGGCTTCTTCCGCGCGGACTCGGGCGGCGGCGGTGCGCTGGTGGCCGCGGTGGAGGCGTACTTCGCCCGCAAGTACGCCGTCGACCCCGACTTCTGGACCGACTTCGGCACCGTCCCCGGACCGGCCGGCAACCGCCGCCCCCTGGATCTCACCGACCGCGACGACGCGAGGGTGTGGGAGGCCAGGCGCAAGGAGTTCGTCCGCTTCTACACCGTGCGCGCGGGCGGCTCGTACAGCCTCGGCTGCCACGACGAGTGGAACATCTTCGTCCGGCTGAACAGGGCACGTGCCGGGCACCCGGCCTACGGCCCCGGCGAGCTGATCGCCGCCTACTACGGCGGACGCGCCCGCTCGATGGCCGAGAGCGAACTGGAGACCTCCCCCGGTTACGAGGTCACGGAGAAGACCGCGTAGCGCGGGGGACGGACGGGGGGTGTGCGGGGGCACCAAGCGGCCGGTGCCCCCGCACATACCGAAGGCCCGCCCCTCGGCGGAGAGGGCGGGCCTTCGGGACGTACGACTGCGTCAGAGGCATCAGACGTGCCGGTCGAGCATCGAACGTACGGGCGATTCAGTCGACCGTCAGGCCGTCGCCGCCGGAACGTACGGTGCCAGATCGGCCGCCAGCTCCTCGTGCACCCGGGCCTTGAGCAGGGTGCCCTCCGGGGTGTGCTCCTCGGAGATCACCTCGCCCTCGGTGTGGGCGCGGGCGACGAGCTTGCCGTGGGTGTACGGCACGAGCGCCTCGATCTCGACCGAGGGGCGCGGCAGTTCGTTGTCGATCAGGGCAAGCAGTTCATCGATGCCCTGGCCGGAACGGGCCGAGACCGCGATGGAGCGCTTCTCGATCCGCAGCAGCCGCTGCAGCGTCAGCGGGTCGGCCGCGTCCGCCTTGTTGATCACCACGATCTCGGGCACCTTGGTCGCGCCCACGTCACGGATGACCTCGCGCACGGCGGCCAACTGCTCCTCCGGCGCGGGGTGCGAACCGTCGACCACGTGCAGGATCAGGTCGGCGTCGCCGACCTCCTCCATCGTGGAGCGGAACGCCTCGACGAGGTGGTGCGGCAGGTGACGTACGAAGCCGACGGTGTCCGCCAGCGTGTACAGCCGCCCGCTCGGGGTCTCGGCCCGGCGCACGGTCGGGTCGAGGGTCGCGAACAGGGAGTTCTCGACCAGCACGCCCGCGCCCGTGAGGCGGTTGAGCAGCGAGGACTTGCCGGCGTTGGTGTAACCGGCGATGGCGACCGAGGGCACCTTGTTCCTGCGGCGCTCCTGGCGCTTGATCTCGCGGCCGGTCTTCATCTCCGCGATCTCCCGGCGCATCTTCGCCATCTTCTCGCGGATCCGCCGCCGGTCCGTCTCGATCTTGGTCTCACCGGGACCACGGGTGGCCAGGCCGCCGCCCTTGCCACCGCCCATCTGCCGGGACAGCGACTGACCCCAGCCTCGCAGCCTCGGCAGCATGTACTGCATCTGCGCGAGCGCGACCTGTGCCTTGCCCTCCCGGGACTTGGCGTGCTGGGCGAAGATGTCGAGGATCAGGGCCGTACGGTCGATGACCTTGACCTTGACGACGTCTTCGAGGTGGATCAGCTGGCCAGGGCTCAGTTCACCGTCGCAGATGACGGTGTCCGCGCCCGATTCGAGGACGACGTCCCGCAGCTCGTTGGCCTTGCCGGAGCCGATGTAGGTGGCCGCGTCCGGCTTGTCGCGGCGCTGGATCACGCCGTCGAGCACGAGCGCTCCCGCGGTCTCCGCGAGGGCGGCCAGCTCGGCCAGCGAGTTCTCCGCGTCCCGCGCGGTTCCCGTGGTCCAGACACCGACGAGTACGACGCGCTCCAGACGGAGCTGGCGGTACTCGACCTCGGTGACGTCCTCGAGTTCGGTGGAGAGGCCCGCCACACGGCGCAGGGCCGCACGGTCGGAGCGGTCGAACTGGTCGCCGTCCCGCTCTCCGTCGATCTCGAAGCTCCAGGCGACGTCCTCTTCCATCAGGGCATCGGCCCGAAGATTCTCGGGGTCGTTCTGCGCGAAGGCGCTCTGTGCGGCCTGGGAAGGGGAAGAAGAGGAGGTCATTGGGTCCTTACGTCGAGAGGGATAACGAAGGTCGACGGATCACGATCCGTCACTGGCGACAACGCCCGGGGCGTCCGGGAGATTCCCGCCGCCGACTCGAAGATGGTCGCACGGGACGCCCCGTCTCGTCACCCGGGTTATTCCCGTTCGCACCGGGGCCACACCCCGGTGGATCACCGGCTACCGCTTCTCCGAGGCCTCCACCGGCGCCGACTTCCAGTCGGGGTGCCCCGGCATCGGCGGTGTCCGCACCTCGTACAGCCAGGCGTGGAAGAAGCCGCCCAGCTTGCGGCCGGCGATCGCGGAGGCGAGCTCCTGGAAGTCCGCGGTCGAGGCGACGCCGTCCCGGTGGACGGCGACCCAGGCCCGCTGGAGCCGGGCGAAGGCGGGGCCGCCGATCTCCTCGCGCAGGGCGTACAGGAAGAGCGCGGCCCCGTCGTAGACGTTCGCCCGGAAGATGCCGATCTTCTGGCCGTTCCTGGGCTCCTTCGGTGCCGCAGGCGGTCCCCCGGCGGTCCGCCAGCGGTCGGAGGCGCCGTACGCGGCCTTCATGCGCGCCTCCACGGTCCTGCCCGCGGTCTCCTCGGCGTACAGGGCCTCGTACCAGGTGGCGTGCCCTTCGTTCAGCCACAGGTCGGACCACGTGCGGGGGCTGACGCTGTTGCCGAACCACTGGTGCGACAACTCGTGCACCATGATCGACTCGACGTACCACTTGGGGTACTCGGGCCGGACGAACAACTCCCTCTCGAAGAGGGAGAGGGTCTGTGTCTCCAGCTCGAACCCGGTCTGCGCCTCGGCGATCAGCACACCGTACGTCTCGAAGGGGTACCGGCCGACCTTGCCCTCCATCCACTCGATCTGGGCGGGGGTCTTCCTGAGCCAGGGTTCGAGCTTCTCGCGGTCCTTCGCGGGCACCACGTCGCGTACGGGGAGGCGGTGCGGTCCGGTGCGGTGGAGGACCGCGGAACGGCCGATGGAGACCTGGGCCAGTTCGGTAGCCATGGGGTGCTGGGTACGGTAGGTCCAGGTGGTGGTTCCGGGAGCACGGTCCCTACCGACGGCGAGGCCGTTGGAGACGGCCGTGTACCCGTCCGGCACGGTGACGCGGACGGTGAACATGGCCTTGTCGGAGGGATGGTCGTTGCAGGGGAACACCACGTGCGCCGCGTCGGCCTGGTTGGCCATGGCGAGCCCGTCGGCGGTCTGCAGCCAGCCGCCCTCCTTGTCCCCCGTGTACACCGGGTCACTGGTGTGCCGCACGGTGATGCGGGTCCGGCTGCCCCGAGGGAGCGGCTCCCTGGGTGTGATCACCAGGTCCTCCCCCGCGCTCGTGAAGGCGGCGGACTCCCCGTCGACCTCCACGGAGCCGACCTTTCCGTGCGAGAAGTCGAGGTTGAGCCGTTCCAGACGGGAGGTCGTCCGGGCGTCGATCGAGGTGACGGCGGTGAGCGGCTCGCGGTTTCTGCCGGGGTAGGTGAACGCGAGGTCGTACGACTCCACGTCGTATCCCGGGTTGCCGAGGTGCGGGAAGAGCCGGTCGCCGATGCCGAGGGGCACGGCGGGTGCGGGGGCGCTCGCGGCGATCAGACAGACGGAGACGGCGGAGGCGAGCAGCGCGGCCTGGACGCGGCTCCTGGGGCGTGGGGTGAGCGGCATGGACCACCGCTACCAGCGCGCCCGTGCTCCGCGCTGCCGACGCGCAGCGGTCCCACCCGAACGAGCGGCCCGCCGTCTGCCGGGCCGCCTCCACCCGTTGGGGTCACCGCGCGGCCGGCCACCGAGATCGGTGCACGGCCGGCCGCCGGGGTCAGTGGGCGGCCGCCGCCTGGTGCTGGGCCCGGCCCACGTCGTACACGCCCGGCACGTTCCGCATGGCCCGCATCAGGGCCGGGAGGTGGGCGGCGTCCGGGAGCTGCAGCGTGTAGGTGTGACGGACGCGCTGCTGGGTCGGGGGCTCGACGGTGGCGGAGACGACGGCGACGCCTTCGAGGGCGATGGCCTCGGTGAGGTCGGCGAGCAGGTGGGGCCGCTGGAAGGACTCGGCGACGAGGGTGACCCGGAACTCGGTGGTGTCTCCCCAGCGCACCTCGATCTCCGGGCGCCCCAGGCCCTTCATGCGCGTCACCGTGACGCATTCGACGCGGTGCACGGTCACCACTCCCCCGCGGACGGCGAAGCCGGTGACCTCGTCGGGCGGTACGGGCGTACAGCAGCCGGCGAGGCGTACGGTCGCCTCGGGCCTGTCGACGACGACCACGGCGCCGACGGTGTCGGAGGTGGCGGCGGGTTCGTCCATGGCGGGGCGGAGGGGCGGTGTCCCGTCCTTGCGTGCGCCGTCCCGTTCCGCGTGCTCCTCGTCGGCGACGGGCGAGGGGTGGGTGGCGAGCCAGCGCTGGATGGCGATGCGCGCGCCGGGCGTGTGGGCGTGGTCCAGCCACTCTCTGGAGGGCTCGGAGGCCGGGTCCTGGCCCATGAGGAGCTGGACGGTGTCGCCGTCCTTCAGGACGGTGCTCAGTCTCGCCAGGCGGCCGTTGACGCGGGCGCCGATGCAGGCGTGCGCGTCCTCGCCGTACTGCGCGTACGCCGCGTCCACGCAACTGGAGCCCTCGGGGAGCCCCAACGTGCCCCCGTCGGGCCGGAAGACGGTGATCTCGCGGTCCTGGGCGAGGTCCTCGCGCAGGGTCGACCAGAACATGTCCGCGTCCGGTGCAGCCTCCTGCCAGTCGAGGAGCCGGGAGAGCCAGCCGGGGCGGGTGGGGTCGATGCGCTCGCCCTCTCCGTCGGCCTGCTCCTCCGCGGGAGCGGCGTAGGGATTGCCCAGCGCGATGACGCCGGCCTCGGCGACCTTGTGCATCTGGTGGGTGCGGATGAGGACTTCGGCGACCTGGCCGTCGCTCCTGGCGACGGCCGTGTGCAGTGACTGGTACAGGTTGAACTTCGGTACGGCGATGAAGTCCTTGAACTCCGAGACCACGGGGGTGAGGCAGGTGTGCAGTTCGCCGAGGACCGCGTAGCAGTCGGCGTCCTCGTTGACGAGGACCAGGAGCCGGCCGAAGTCGGAGCCGCGCAGCTGTCCGCGCTTTCGGGAGACCCGGTGCAGGGAGACGAAGTGGCGTGGCCTTATGAGGACTTCTGCCTGGATGCCGGCCTCGCGCAGGACCCCACGCACCTCGTCGGAGATCTCGGCGAGCGGGTCGCTCTCCCGCGCCTCGTTCTCCGCGATGAGTTCGCGGGTGTGCGCGTACTCCTCGGGGTGGAGGATCGCGAAGACGAGGTCCTCCAGCTCGGTCTTGAGCGCCTGGACACCGAGCCGTTCGGCGAGCGGGATCAGGACGTCCTTGGTGACCTTGGCGATGCGTTCCTGCTTCTCGGGGCGCATCACGCCGAGGGTGCGCATGTTGTGCAGCCGGTCGGCGAGTTTGATCGACATCACGCGGACGTCGTTGCCGGTGGCGACGAGCATCTTGCGGAAGGTCTCGGGCTCGGCGGCGGCTCCGTAGTCGACCTTCTCCAACTTGGTGACGCCGTCGACGAGATACCGCACCTCCTCGCCGAACTCCTCGCGCACCTGATCGAGGGTCACATCCGTGTCCTCGACGGTGTCGTGGAGCAGAGAGGCCGTCAAGGTCGTTGTCTCCGCGCCCAGTTCGGCGAGGATGAGGGTCACGGCGAGCGGGTGTGTGATGTACGGCTCACCGCTCTTGCGCATCTGACCGCGGTGCGAGGACTCGGCGAGGACGTAGGCCCGGCGCAGCGCCTCCGGGTCGGCGTCGGGATGGTGGGCGCGGTGCGCCTCGGCGACATGGCTGATCGCGTCGGGCAGCCGGTCGCGAGTCGCCGGGCCCAGGAGTGCGGCGCGGCCCAGACGGCGCAGGTCGATACGGGGTCGGCCCTTCCTGCGGTGCGCTGGCGGCGGCGCAGGGGCGGGCGATACGGCGGGGTTCGTGGCCTCCGCGCTCATGGGCACCTCCGGCTGCGTGGACCGGCGGACGGGTGCCCCATGGCGTGCGGCGGCTCAGGGGATCGTGTCGTTCCCCCGTCCGTGCCGGTGCTTGATGCTACCGACCCCATCACGCCCGTCCGACCGCCTCTCGCCGAGCGTGAAACGGATCACCCATTCGAGGGAAGGTGCCGAGGTGCGCGGTTTCGAGTCAGCTCATCCGGGGTGCGCCATGGATTCGCGCCTCTGCACGCATGGTGGGCTTGGATGTACACGGCGGCCGCGCTCCGGACACCGCCAAGTCAAGCCCTACCACACCTCAACGCGCCGCGCTTTCAAGCCACTTGGCGTCGATCTCCCCCTCGGCGACGATCACCGCGGGGCCGGTCATCTCGATCTCGCCGTCGGGCCGTTCGGTGATCACCAGCGTGCCGCCGGGTACGTCGACGGTGTACGTCGCCGGGGTGCCCGTGACGGCCGGGTCGGCGCCGTCCCTGCGGGCGGCGGCCACGGCGACGGCGCATGCGCCGGTGCCGCAGGAGCGGGTCTCGCCGGAGCCGCGCTCGTGGACGCGCATCGCCACGTGCCGGGGACCGCAGTCGACGACGAACTCGACGTTCACACCGTCCGGGTAGGCGGCGGCCGGGCTGAAGGGCGGCGGGGAGAGCAGGTCGCCCGCCTGCGCGAGGTCGGCCACGAAGGCGACCGCGTGCGGGTTGCCCATGTTCACGTTGCGCGCGGGCCAGCTGTGCTCGCCGACGCTCACCGTGACGTCCCCTTCGGGGAGGCGGGCGCTGCCCATGCCTACCGTGACGTCACCGTCCTTGTCGATGTGGACCCTCTTCACGCCTCCGCGCGTGGCGACCGCGAGGTCGCCCTCGGCGACATGACCGGCGTGCAGGAGGTAGCGGGCGAAGACCCGGACGCCGTTTCCGCACATCTCGGCGATCGACCCGTCGCCGTTGCGGTAGTCCATGAACCACTCCGCCTCGGCCGCCAGCCCCTTCGCCTCGGGGTGCGCGGCGGACCGTACGACGTGGAGCACACCGTCGCCCCCGATGCCGGCGCGGCGGTCGCACAGGGCGGCGACGGCGGCCGGGGAGAGGTCGAGGGCGTTCTCGGGATCCGGGACGATCACGAAGTCGTTCTCGGTCCCGTGGCCCTTGAGGAAGGCGATCCGCGTGCTCATTCCTCGATCGTACGGGAGCGCTCCGCGGGGAAGGCCGACGGAGGGTGCGGGGGTCGGCGCGGGTCGATCGTGGCTGGTCGCGCCCGGTGGCGGAGCCGTATGCCGATACGGCCCCGCGCCCCGTGCGGGGCGCTCTAGCGGAGCCGCGCCACCCGCCACACGGCCAGGACGACCACCGCGGCGACGATCAGGACGTAGAGCAGGGCCATCCGCCAGTCCGGGCGGCGGCCGGAGCCGCGGGCGGGCAGGCCGGGCCACGTGTAACCGACGCGGCGGGCGGCCATCATGCCCCAGCCGGCCGAGGTGGCGCAGATCAGCAGGCCGAGCATGGCGACCACGGCGCCGCCGTCACCGAACTCGAAGGCGAGCGGGAAGGCGAACATCAGGGAGCCGACCGCGGCGAGGCCCACGATGGGCGCGAGCTGCCAGAGCCGCAGTCTGCGCTGGGGGCGCAGCTCGACCTCGACCTCCGGCCCGGACATCTCGTCCGGTTCCGGTCCGTCGTCGCTCACACCACCGGGAGTCTGGTCCTCCGGACCGTCGGGGCTCAGCGGGTCGTCGTCGGGATCCAGTGCGTACCCCTCGGTAACCAGCTGCTCCGCGTCCTCCGCGGTGCCGTGCTCCGCGCCTTGTGCGGTGTCGCGAGGGCCGGCCTCCATCGCCACGCGCCCTCCCAACTCGGACTCCACTTGGTCGATCGAAGCTCGATGATGGCACGCCCCCGGAGGCCGGGATGACCGCCGGGGCGACCCGATGCCATGACGTGATCAGGCTGTGACCGGTCGTTCGACCAACGCCAGCGCGAGCTGCGGGAGTTCCGTCAGGTCGGCGAGCCCCCCCTTGAGCCAATGCACCCGCGGGTCGCGTCTGAACCATGAATCCTGGCGGCGCGCGAAGCGCTTGGTGGCCCGCACGGTCTCGGCTCGCGCCTCGTCCATGGTGCACTGCCCGGCGAGCGCCGCGAGGACCTGCTGGTAGCCGAGCGCACGCGACGCCGTACGCCCCTCGCGCAACCCCTGCGCCGTGAGGGAGCGCACTTCTTCGATCAGTCCGGCGTCCCACATGCGGTCGACGCGGCGGGTGATGCGCTCGTCGAGTTCGGGGCGCGCCACGTCGACGCCGATCTGGACGGTGTCGTAGACCGAGTCATGGCCCGGGAGATTCGCCGTGAACGGCTTACCGGTGATCTCGATCACTTCGAGGGCCCGGACGATCCGGCGCCCGTTGCTCGGCAGGATCGCGTGGGCGGCCTCGGGGTCGGCGGCGGCGAGCCGGGCGTGCAGCGCGCCGGAGCCGCGCAGGGTCAGCTCCTCCTCCAGACGGGCGCGGACCTCGGGGTCGGTGCCGGGGAACTCCAGATGGTCGACGGCCCCTCTGACGTACAGCCCGGAGCCGCCCACCAGGATCGGCCAGCGTCCCTCGGCGAGCAGGGCGTCGATGCGCGCGCGGGCGAGCCGCTGGTACTCGGCGACGCTGGCGGCGGCCGTGACGTCCCAGATGTCCAGGAGGTGGTGCGGGACTCCGTCGCGCTCTCCGGGGGTCAGCTTGGCGGTGCCGATGTCCATCCCCCGGTAGAGCTGCATGGAATCGGCGTTGACGACCTCGCCGCCGAGGCGCCGGGCAAGGAAGACACCCAGATCGGATTTTCCGGCCGCGGTCGGTCCGACGACGGCGATGACTCGGGGAGGGGGAACTGCGCTACTCACGACCCCAGTCTCGCAAATGTCGGGGCCTCTTCTCGAACGAGCTACGTGACGCGACGGAGCCGGGGTCGTTGCGTGTGGGGAGTTCGAAGCGCCGGATTCGAGTGCCGGCGGCCCGGATGACGCAATGGGACACTCCGGGAGAGCGCGGGAATTACCCCGCATGATTAGCATTGAGGTTGACATGGGCGTTTTTTCACTTTTCCGGCGCAAGGCGAAGGACGCGGACGAGGCCGCCGTGACGGCACCCGCACCGACCGCCGAGACCGAGGCGGAGGAGTCGGACGAGGCGAAGGGATCCACCGAGGTCGCCCAGCCAGAAGGCAAGGCCGCGACCGAGGACGAGCCTGCCGAGCAGGCGGCCGAGGCCGTCGACGCGGCGGACGACGTGGAGATCCCCAAGCAGCAGACCGCCGAGCAGGCGGCCGACAACGAGGCCAGTGAGGGCGCCCGCAAGTGACTGCCCCGCGCGGGAAGGTGAACCATGGATCTGCTGGATAATCTGAAATCCAAACTCTCCCCGGCCAAGGACAAGGTCTCGCACCTCGCGCAGAAGCACGAGCACAGGGTCCAGCACGGTCTCGACAAGGCCGCGCACACGGTCGACAAGAAGACCAAGGGCAAGTACAGCCACAAGATCCAGTCGGGCACGGGCAAGGCGAAGCACGCCATGGACCGACTCGCGCACCAGGACGACGGCGGCCACACGCCCCCGTCGGCGGGCGGCGGGCACACACCCCCGCCTGCGGCAGGCGGCCACACGCCCCCACCTCCGGGTGGCGGCGCCACACCACCGCCCCCTGCTTCCTGAACGTTCACATCGCCGGACGGCCGCGGAGCGTCTCACGCTCCCGGCCGTCCGCCATGTACGCCCCTTGCGGCAGCCGAGCCGGGCTTCCGCCCCACCGCTTTCGATCTACGACCAGACGGCCACCAGGTAGCCCACGCCGTACGGCGCGTCGTCGTACAGCAGGCTGCCACCCAGCGTCGCGCTCTCGGCGGCGCCGGCCAGGACCTGCCACGGGGCGCGGCCGGAGGCCTGCAGTTCGCGCGCGAGCCCGGCGTCCAGCGCCTGAAGGGCCGCGATGTCGACGGCGGCGAGCGCACGGGCGATCTCCGCGTCGAAGCCGACCGCGCGGTCGTCCAGATACCCCGGGGCCTTCAGCGTCCGGCACGCGCTGCCGTCGCCCATCACCAGCAGAGCCACCCGTTCGGCCGACCCGGCGATGTCCCGTCCGGCCTGGACACACCGCTCGACGGAGCGCGAGCCCCCCACCCCGAGCCCTTCCACGGGGGTGTCGGCCCAGCCGACGCGGTCGAGCAGCCGGGCGGCGACGGCGAGGGAGGCGGGGAGCGTGGCCTGCGAGGGTGCCGGGTCGGTCGTGCCGCCGCGCCCCAGGCGGACGTCGAGGTCCACGCCGAAGCCCCGGAAGGAACCGCGGGAGCCCTGCGGGTGCCGCCCGTCCCGCTCGGCGGGGCCCACGACCACCAGCCGGTCGGGCCGAGCGGCGGCAAGCACCCCGAGTACTTCGGCACAGGCGTCCCGCGCCGTACTCATCTCGGGCGCGGCCCCCGCGGCGACCTCCGGCACGAGCAGCGGCGGACAGGGACAGACGGCGGCGGCTACAAGCATGATCCGCAGGGTAACTTCCGCGACTCGCGGGACGACGACCGCGCCCCCGTCAGGGGCGCGGGGAACCGCGCGAACAACTCCCACGCACCCGCGGTCCGCGAACGACCGCCGCCGCTGAGCCGGACCCGCTACTGACCGACGTCGCAACCGCCGGTCGTGGCCACCGGCAGCGGCTCCGGCACACCGATCCTGGGAAGGCCCAGCATCACACCGGCCGGCTTGTCCGCCGGAAGGGCGTTCCGCTTCTCCCAGGCGTCGCCCGCCCGCGTCCGGCGTACGTCGAGCACGGCACCCTCGGCGAGGAGGTGGTGCGGGGCGGCGTACGTGATCTCGACGGTCACGACGTCACCGGGGCGGACCTCGTGGTCGGGCTTGGTGAAGTGGACCAGGCGGTTGTCGGCGGCGCGGCCGGAGAGGCGGTGGGTGGCGCCGTCCTTGCGGCCCTCGCCCTCGGCGACCATCAGCTCCAGCGTGCGGCCGACCTGCTTCTTGTTCTCCTCCCAGGAGATCTCCTCCTGGAGGGCGACCAGGCGCTCGTAGCGCTTCTGGACGACCTCCTTGGGGATCTGGTTCTCCATGGTGGCGGCGGGCGTGCCGGGGCGCTTGGAGTACTGGAAGGTGAACGCCT
This sequence comes from Streptomyces sp. NBC_01314, assembly GCF_041435215.1. Lineage (NCBI taxonomy): Bacteria > Bacillati > Actinomycetota > Actinomycetes > Kitasatosporales > Streptomycetaceae > Streptomyces > Streptomyces sp. NBC_01314. The sequence goes on from NZ_CP108394.1 coordinate 3,295,831, forward strand.
GCGTGAAGCGGGCCTCGCGGACCGCGTGCATCGTCTGCTCGAAGTCCTCCTCGGTCTCGCCGGGGAAGCCCACGATGATGTCGGTGGTGATGGCCGCGTGCGGGATGGAGGCGCGGACCTTCTCGATGATCCCGAGGTAGCGCTCCTGGCGGTACGAGCGGCGCATGGCCTTCAGGACCGTGTCCGAGCCGGACTGCATCGGCATGTGCAGCTGCGGCATCACGTTCGGTGTCTCGGCCATGGCGGCGATCACGTCGTCGGTGAAGTCGCGGGGGTGGGGAGAGGTGAAGCGGACCCGCTCCAGTCCGTCGATCTTCCCGCAGGCCCGCAGCAGCTTGCTGAACGCCTCGCGGTCGCCGATGTCGGAGCCGTACGCGTTGACGTTCTGGCCGAGCAGGGTGATCTCGGAGACGCCCTCGCCGACCAGGGCCTCGATCTCGGCGAGGATGTCGCCCGTCCGGCGGTCCTTCTCCTTGCCGCGCAGGGCCGGGACGATGCAGAACGTGCAGGTGTTGTTGCAGCCGACGGAGATCGAGACCCAGGCGGCGTAGGCGCTCTCGCGGCGGGTCGGCAGCGTGGAGGGGAAGGCCTCCAGGGACTCGGCGATCTCGACCTGGGCCTCGTCCTGGACGCGGGCGCGCTCCAGCAGGACGGGCAGCTTGCCGATGTTGTGCGTGCCGAAGACGACGTCCACCCAGGGCGCCCTCTTGACGATGGTGTCCCGGTCCTTCTGGGCCAGACAGCCGCCGACGGCGATCTGCATGCCCGGGCGGGTGGTCTTCATCGGGGCGAGGCGGCCGAGGTTGCCGTAGAGGCGGTTGTCGGCGTTCTCCCGTACGGCGCAGGTGTTGAAGACGACGACATCGGCGTTGCCCTCGCCGGCGTCCTCGGGCGCGCGTACGTATCCGGCGTCCTCCAGAAGACCGGACAGGCGTTCGGAATCGTGGACGTTCATCTGACATCCATAAGTACGCACTTCGTATGTCTTGACGCCCACTGCCTGACTCCGGTCGCTGCTGTTGGTCACTCCGTAAGCCTAAGGCAGCGCCCGGGGAGCCCTCGTCCCCCGGGCGCTGCGGTCTCTCGGCCGGGGTCAGGCCGTCGTGTCGCCCCCGTCGTCACCGCCGTCGCCGTCGAGGACGGTCTCGGGGATCTGCACGTTGATCAGTTCACCGGTGCGCTGGTCGACGGTGAGGCCCCGGCCGGGTCTGCGGCCGCCGCGCAAGTGGGCGTGGGCGAGGCGGGCGCCGACAAAGTCGCCCTCCAGGACGCTCTGCGGGCCGAGGAGGACGCCCTTGCGGTGCCGTTTCAGGGCACTGAGCCAGCCCATCGCGCCCGTCATGGTCTCCGCGGTGGCGGAGATGACGATGCCGATGCCGTGGTCCCGGCCGGACTGGGCCAGGGAGCGCAGGTTCTGGTCGATGTCCGGCAGGACGAACAGGTCGGCGTCGTCCACCATGACCACCCGGGGCCCGTCGCCGGATTCCAGGGCCTCGGTGAACTCCTCGACGGTGGGTTCCGTCGCGGTGACCAGCCGTACGCCGGGGTGCTTCCCCAGGGTGCGCAGCGGCGACTCGCGCGGGGCGAGGATCACCAGGCGGGTACCCGAGGCGAGCAGGGAGACGGCCAGGGCGGCCAGGGTGGTGCTGCGGCCGGAGCCGGGCGGGCCGACGACCGAGAAGGTGGGCGCGGTGTCCGCGAAGTCCACGCCCACCGGGGAGACGTCGTCGCCGCCGAGGCCCAGCAGGCCCCACATCGGCCGGCGGAACTCCTCCCCCACCTTCTCGTACGCGTCCGTGAACGTGACCTTCACCGGCAGGGTGCCGATACGGGCGGGCCGGCGGTCGGCCGGGAGTCCGGCGTCGCGGCGGGTGGCCTCGGCGCCGATGGCGCGCAGCGCTTCGGCCTGTTCCTGGCCGGTGGCGCCGGGGGCGAGCAGCGCCACCTGGATCTCGGTGCCGCCGTCGGAGGTGAAGCCGCGGCCGGGGAGGACGAGGTCGGGGACGTCGCGCGCCCGCTTTCCGACGGCGTGGTAGTCGGTCTTGTCGTTCAGGCGCAGCAGCAGCTTGTTGTCGTTGAGGGCGGTGGCCCGGCCGGACAGCAGGGCGCGTTCGGAGGTGGCGACGATGTGCAGGCCCGCGGCGGCGCCCTCGCGCAGGAGCCGGTTGAGCTGTTCCACCAGGCGGCCGCCGTTGTGGTCGGCGACGGCCTCGATCAGCGCGTCCCAGCCGTCGATGAACAGCATGACGTGCGGCGGGCGGGAGCCGGCTCCGACGGTCTCGCGGAGTTCGGTGAGGTTTCCGGCGTGCCGCCCGGTGAGGAGTTCCTGACGGCGTTCCAGTTCGCCGTCGAGCCGGGCGAACAGCCGTTCCAACCGCTCGATGTCGCCTCGGGGCACGACCGCGCCGCAGTGCGGCAGCACGCCGAGCGCCGTGAGGGCGCCGCCCGCGAAGTCGACGCCGTAGAGGTGCACGTCGGCGCTGGAGTGGCCCCGGGCGAGGGCTCCCGCCATCGTGCGGAGCACCTGGGAGCGGCCGGAGCGCGGGATGCCGATGACGTACAGGTGCCCGAACTCGGCGAAGTCGAGGCGGACGGGCAGCTGGGCCTGGGCCTCGGGCAGGTCCGACAGGCCCCAGGAGACGGGGGCCAGGCGGGCGCCGCCCGGTTCGTCGGGCTGGGGCAGGTCGTCGATCAGGAGGTTCTGGCCGAGGGCCGGGAGCCAGGGGCTGGGCTGTGGGGCGCATCCGGTGAGGCCTGCCGCCTCGGAGACCGCCGCCACCAGGGCGTTGAGGTCGGTGGGGACGTCGTCGTCGGCCGTGTCCGCCGCCGGGTCTCCGCCCTCGTCCGACTCCGCCGTGCCGGGCGGTCCCGCGGCGCGGCCGAGGCGCTGCCAGGAGAGTTCGGTGCCCTGGATACGGGACTCCTCCGCGGGCCGCCGCTCATGGGGCTCGGGGGCGGGCTGCGTGCCGGGCATCGGGGTGCCGGCGTAGGCGGTCTGGAAGGGTACGACGGTGCCGTGGCCGAGCCGGGCGAGGGCGCGGCCTGGGGTGGCCGGGGAGATGCTGACGGCGTCCTTGGTGTCGATGACGTCCATGCTCTCGGAGGCGTCGGTGACCCGGAGCGCGATGCGCAGGTTGGTGTTGGCCCGGATGTCGGAGCTGACCACACCGGCCGGGCGCTGGGTGGCCAGGACCAGGTGGATGCCGAGGGAACGGCCGCGCTGGGCGATGCTCACCAGGCCGGGGATGAAGTCCGGGATCTCCCGGTAGAGGGTGGCGAACTCGTCGATGACGATCACCAGCCGGGGCACCGGCAGGAGTGCGGGGGTACGGCGGCGCATGCCCTGGTACTCGGGGAGGTCCTTGGCGCCGGCGTCGGCCAGGATGTGCTCGCGGCGGGTCAGTTCGGCGGACAGCGAGGTGAGCGCGCGCTGCACCAGGTGGCTGTCGAGGTCGGTGACCATGCCGAGGGTGTGCGGCAGGTCGACGCAGTCCTTGAAGGCGCTGCCGCCCTTGTAGTCGACGAGGACGAAGGTGAGTTCGTCGGGCCGGTTGACCGCGGCGAGCGTGGCCACGAAGGTCTGCAGCAGCTCGGACTTGCCGGAGCCGGTGGTTCCGGCGACGAGGCCGTGCGGGCCGTCCTTGACCAGGTCGAAGGCGATCGGGCCGTCGTAGCCGGCGCCCAGCAGGACGCCGGTGGAGGCGGGGCGCCGCTCCCAGCGGGCCGCGATCTGCTCGGCCGTCGGCTCGGGCAGACCAAGGAGTTCCAGGAGCCCGACCCTGGCGGGCAGGCCCTCGGAGGCGTCCGGGGTGACGTCGCGGATCGGGGCGATGCCCCGGGCCACGCGTTCGCACCACTCGGGTTCGACCAGGTCCGGGCGGATGTCGGTGATGTCCGGCCGGCCGGTGCGGCGCAGGGTCAGCCGGTGGTTCTCGTGGCGGACCACGGCGGTGCACTCCTCCGGCAGGAGCCGTTCCTCCTGGTCCAGGCAGAGGGGGAAGATCCGGACGCCCGGCCCCTCCTTGAGGATCGAGACCACGCCGGGTACGTCGCGCAGACGCCGGGCGCCGTCCATCACCACCAGGACGTCCGGTTCGCTGAGCAGCGCCTTGCTCATGGTGGACTCGGCGGCCCGCTGCCGGGTGCGCAGGGTGGAGACCAGTTCGGCCACGCGGTTGGCGACCGTCTCCGGGTCGTTGCCGATCAGGGTGACGGCGCCGCCGCGGATGCCGGGCAGGCCGTCGCGGGAGTGGGGCAGCCAGCGCGCCCAGTGCCAGGAGTCCTCGGCGGCCTTGTCGGTGAGGACGACGATCCGCAGGTCGCGCGGCGTGTGCAGAACGGCGGCCTGGGCCGTCATCCAGCGGGCCAGCGCCTGCACCGGGCCGGTCGCGCCGGCCAGGCCCACCACACCGCACTCGACGAGGTCGACGCCGACCGGGGCGTCCGGGATCGTCCAGTGGACGGCGGTGTGGTTGTCCTCGCGGGCGGTGTCGTCGATGCCGAGCAGGGACGGCTGCGGGGCGGTGCCGAGGCGCAGGGCCAGGTGGTCCGGGTCGCCCCGGCGCCGCTCCCACAGCCGGCGGCCCGGGCCGACCGCCCACAGTCCGGCCACCGCCGGGTCGGGCGCGCTCTCGGCGCGCAGCCGTCGTTCGGTGGCGACCTTCTGCCGGACGTCCTCCTCCAGCGAGGCCCGGCGCTGCCGGTAGATGCTCGACTTCTCCTCGTAGTCCTTGCGGGCCTGCCGCCGTCCGCTGACGTAGTTCGCGGCGATCAGCACCGGCGACAGGAACATGAAGAGCAGATAGAAGTACGAGTTCAGGAAGAACATCATGCTGACGCCGAAGACCATCGGGGCGAGGGCCACGAGCAGCGGAATCGGCCTGCGTCCGGGGGGATCGGGCGGTCCGGGCAGCCGGAACCGCTCGGGCGCCAGGTGCGGCAGGATGCGCGGCGGCCGGTTGTAGTCCAGGCCGCCTCCGCCCTCGGACGGCACCACCGCGGCGTCCCTGACGGTCGGTTCGGTCAGCCGCAGCAGGTGGTCGCCGACGGACAGCTCCGCTCCCACGGGCCAGAGCACCCAGCCGTCGGGGAGTTCCGCGCCGGCGTCGGCGGCGTCCTCCGGCTCGTCCTCCTCGTCCTGCTCCGCGAGCGGCAGCAACGGGGTGTTGGGCCTGCCCCGGTGCTCCGGCGGCTCCGGGACGGACAGCCGTGCCGGGCCGCCCTCGGGCAGTTCCACGATCGCCGAACCGTCCGGGCGTACGGTCACCCGGACGCCCTCGCCCGGCATGCCCCGCCCGTCGAGCGGGACGGCCGCGTCCGCCAGCGGGCCGATGCCGTGCGTGCCTTGGCCGAGCGGGTGAACCTGTCCGGCGTCCGGGCCGCCCACCACCTGGAGTTCGACCACCGGTGAGTGGTCCGCGCGGTGCGGCTGGGGCATGGCGTCGCGTTCGGGGCCGTAGGCGGTGGCCGGGGTCGGCTGCGGGGCGCCGAGGGCGACGACGCTGCCGTCCATCAGACGGGTGGCGGCCAGCGGGGTGCCCGGGGCGAGGGGCTCGTCGCCCAGGTAGCAGGCCGGGGCCGGTCCCGGTGCGGCGGGCGAGGTCCCGGTCTCGTCGGTGTCACCGGCGCGCAGCCGGGCCAGATGCGCGGCGACATCCTCGACGGGGGTGGATCCGGACGCGCTCAGCAGCACGTCCTGACGGCCGGTGGCGTCGCCGTCGGCGACCGTGGTGATGAGGAGTTTCACTGCTCCCCTAGGGGGTGCTCGGGGGTGGGCGGTTCGGGTGCGGCGGACGGGCCGGGGCCTGTCCGCCGTGCGGTGGGGCCGGGCCACCGGGGGCGGCCTCGGGGTCGGCTCCCTTGGCGGCCTCCGCCTCTCGCGGCGGACGGGCCGGGGCCTGTCGCGGGGCTCGGGGCCCCGCCGGCGGACGTCAGTCCTCTCGGGCGCCGGAGGAGGCGGCGGCGGTGCGGTCCCTGGCGGCGGCCGGTTCGGCGAGCAGCTCGGATCCGGTGGTGGTCCGTGCGGGGGCCGGGGCCTGGAGGGCCGCCCCCGGTGACTCCTCCCGGCGGACCTCGGCCTCCTCCAGCGCCTGGGTCGCCTCGAAGTGCCGGGTTTCCTCGACTTCCCGCGGCTGGGGTTCCGTGACGCGGGACCGCTGCCGGGTGGGTGCGCCCCGCCGAGGGGCGGACTCGCGGCGCAGCCGGCGGCGGTCGGCGCGGACGGCGACGGAGACGGCTCCGCCCAGCGGGGCCGAGTCCGCGTCCAGCCCCAGCTCGGGCGCGACCACCCGGCCGCGTACGTCGACCCGCAGGGCCCAGCTGTGCCCTGCCACCCGGCCGTCGATCAGGCAGACGACGGCGCCCGCGGCGGCGAGGGCACCGAGCCGCCGGGCCTGTTCCGGGCCGGGAGCGGCGCAGACGACCACGGTCGTGGCGGCCCGGCCGGACTCGTCGAACTCACCGGCGCCCTCGGTCTCCCAGGGCTCCTCGGCCGCCTCTTCCAGGTCGCGCAGCACGGCGTCGAGCCGCTGCCCCGGGAACTGCGGATGGACCCCGGCCGTGACGGTGACCGAGGCCCCGCTGCCGGGCCGGTCCAGCTGTGCGGCCAGCGCCTGGAGCAGCCGGCCCCGGGCGGCGGTGTCGCCCTCGACGGTGATCAGCCGTGGTCCGGCGGCCAGATCGAGGTGGACGCAGGCCTCGTCCGCCATGCCGAGGGCGACCGGCAGCGGACGAATGCGCGCACCGGTGCGCGGGCGGCCCTGCGGCAGCCCCTCCGCCTCCGCGAGGGGAAGCTCCCAGCGCTGTGGGCCGGGCTCGTCCGACCACTCCCAGGGGGCGGGTGGTTCGGGCAGCGGGCGGGCGGCGATCTGTACGGCCGCGAGCCCGGGTTCCGTGCGCACGGCGTGGGGGACCGCCCCGGGCGCGTCGGCCAGAGCCGTCGCGGCCGCGTCCAGCAGCCGCCGTACGAGCAGGCCGCCTCGGGGGTCGGACAGGTGACGGGCCAGGGCGCGTACGCCACGCCGGTGGCGCCGGTAGCTGCGCAGCGGTTCGCCGAACGCCCGCCGGGTCAGGGTCAGTTCACGGCCGACGCGACGCCGGAAGCGCCGCCAGCCGCCCCGTTTGCGAACCAGGTGCCGGAGCAGCAGAAGGAGCAGCAGAAGGACGACCACGGCGACGATGAGGACCGTGAGCAGCGAGTCGCCGGGCTTACCCAGCGCGAGAACCGAGCCGTGGGCCGGGTCGAGGGCGTTCGGGTGGGACATGGCCGGGCCGGGACTCGGCACGGCGGGCGTGGTCATGCCGCCGCCAGCGTGTGCTCCGGGTGCCGACGGCGCAGCTCCCGTATGGCGTGATGGGTGCGGGACTTCACCGTGCCCGGCGGTATGCCCAGGGCGTCGGCGGCGTCGGTGCCGGTGCAGCCCAGGACGTAGACGTAGAAGAGCACCTCACGGTGGGAGTGGGAGAGCCGGGAGAGGGCGTGGACCATGAAGCGGCGCTGGACGGCCTGGCTCATCGGGTCCACGGTCTCGGCGTGGTGCTCCAGGGCGTGTTCGTGGGTGACCTCGTTGTGCGGCCGCTCGCGCCGGGCCCAGTCGATCACCAGGTTGTGCGCCACCCGCATCAGCCAGGCCCGGGACGGCGACCAGTCGGGCGGCTGGCTCGCGGTGCTCTGCCAGGCTCGGACCAGGGTCTCCTGGACGAAGTCCTCGGCGCGCTGGCGGTCACCGCGGATCAGGCCGGCGACATAGCGGAGCAGCGGGCCGTGGTGCTCTTCGTAGAGTCTGCGGATGGATCCGTCGCCGGCGGGCGGTGCTTCGCCCGAGGCGAGAGCACTCCCCGTCGCGACGGGACTGGGCGTGGACGTTCTCATGGATTCCCCCAGTGCCGGCGTGAATCGTCGTGCCGGTCCGGTCGGGCGCCGCGACCGCGGCGTTGGCTGGGCAGGGCTGAGCACATGTACCCGGGATGACCTCGCGGTTCACATGTGGAAGGTGAGGTTCCGCAAGGTGGATTCTATGAGTGGTTCAGTAGCTTTCAAGGGGTCCTGAGAGGAACCTGAGGTTACTGATGAGTTGTCCAAAAACCCGAACAGGGGTGCCGGTCCGGGGGGAAACGGACCGGCACCCCTGCGGAGGGGACGCCGACGGAGGGGGAATCCTGGGCGGCGTCCCGGCTCGGGGGGTGGAACCGGCTCAGGTGGGGATGCCGCCGGCGATCTGCGCGTCGAGGTTGTTCACGGCGTTGCAGACGTCCCGGAACTGCTTGGAGAACTGCGTGATGTTGTTCACAGCCTCGGTCAGCGACTTGTTGAAGTTCGCGTAGGACATCTGCATCTTCGGGCTGGTCGCTGTCAGCAGCAGGCCTCCCTGGAGGAGGTTCTCGACGTCGGCCTGCAGCGAGGACAGCTGGGGGACCAGCGTGTCGCTGACCGCGGAGTCCAGCTTCTTCGCCGTTGCTTCGACTTCTTCGTCGTCGATGACGTTCTTGGGCATGGTGCACCTCGTTCTCTGTTGACGGACCCGGCGACGCGGGGAACGCGCGCGCAGGGAGCTTGGGGGTGGGGTGCGGCGGCGGGCCGCCCCGGGTGGGGTCAGCGCCAGTTCTCGCCGAGTGTTCCGAGGGGTGGTTCGGCGCTGATGCGTTCGTGCTGGGTGAGGGACTCCCTCAGGTACCAGGTCCCGTCCTCGGCCCGCTGCCAGATCTCCTGGACCTCGTTGCTCGCGTCGGCGACGAAGCGGATTCCGGCGTTCTCGTTGGTGACGACCTTGGTGACGGAGCCGTCCGCACCGGTGTAGACGGTCCGGGTGACGCCCTCCTGCACCGTGGTCGTCGTCGGCGGAGCGGTGGACCCGGTGGGACGGCCGCCCGCGTCGACGAGCGGGTTCTCCACCGTGAGATACGCGGGGGGTCTGTCCAGCCGCTGCTGGTCGTCCTCCTTGCCGGCCTCGGAGTTGAGGTAGGTCTCCTTGTCCATGGTCAGCTCCCAGTCACCGTCCGGCCGCTTGGTCCAGATCTGGAGAGTGTCCCGGCCGGTCTCGTCGGTGACGTAGCGCCTCATCCACCCGTCGGGCGCGTCCTCGGGCGACGAGTCCATGTAGATCTTGGTGACGCTGCCGTCGGAGCTGCGGATCGTGGTGACGGAGTCGCCGTCCTTGGCCAGCGCGTGGTACGTCTCGGAGTACGAAAGGCCCGTGTTCTTGTTGGTGACGGTGGTGGTCGTCTCGACGGGGTCGCCGTTCTTGTCGACCTTGATCTCACCGTTCTCGTCGAGCTGGTACGACACCGTGGTGGTGTTGTTGGCGTCCTCGATCGTGTAGCCCTTGGGGACGAAGGCCTCGGGGGGCAGATCGTCCAGCTGACCGCGCATGCCCCTGAGCCGGCCGACGTCGGCGTCCTTGTCCGGGTCCCAGTCGCGCAGCTTGTCGTACTCCTCGCCGAAGGAGTCCTGGAGGTCCTGCTGCCGCTGCTGGACGGGCTTCTCCTCCTCGGTGAGCGCGGTCTGCTCCTTGTCGGTCTCCGACTGGTCGTCCCACAGCTCCTTCTGGCGGGCCTGAAGGTCGTTCGACTCCTGGTCCAGGGGGTCCAGTCGGGTCTGGAGGTCGGCGCGATCGGAGTCCAGGTCGTCCTGCTTGACCTTGACGGCGCCCTCGACCTCCTTCTGGGTGGACTTCTCCAGGGCCCAGAGGTCCTTCTGCCTGGCCTGGAGTGCGTCCTGCCGCTCGGAGAGGGGCTCCTGGGCGCGGCTCAGCGCGTCACGCTCGTCGTCGAGTTCCCTCTGCCGCTCACGAAGCGGGGCGAACGCCTTCTCCTGATCGCGCTGTTCCTGTTCCAGGGCTTCCCAGCGCCCGGCGAGCCCCTTGCCCTCGGACTCCCACAGGGCGTCGCGCTCCTTGTCCAGGGCGTCCTGACGGCGCTGCCAGGCGTCGAGTTCGGCCTGGGTGACGCCGTCCTTGTCCAGCAGGGCTCGCCGTTCCTTCCACAGGGCTTCCTGCTTCTCCTGGAGGACGTCCTGCTTGCCGTCGTAGGCCTTCTGCTCCTCCTCCAGAGCGGTGACCTTCTTCTGCATGGCCGCGTCCTGCTCCGCACGGAGGGCCTTCTCGTCCTCCCAGAGCTGCTGCTGCCTGCGCTGGAGTTCCTCCTGCTGCTTGATCAGGGGCTCCTGCTCCTTGCGGAGGGCCTCGTAGTCCTTCTGCAGCTCGTCCCGCCTGACCTGCAGCTTCTCCTCGCGCTGCCTGAGGAGATCCTTCTCCTCCTGCCAGAGCTGCTGCTGTCTGGCCTGGAGTGCGTCCTGCTCCTTCAGCAGGGGCTCCCGCTTCCGGGCGAGCTCCTCCTGCTCCTTGTTCAGCTCTTCCTGCCGCTTCTGCTGGGCCGCGGTCTGTTCGTCGAACTTCTTCCGCTTCTCGACCAGCGCGTCCTGTTCCTTCTTCAGACGCGCCTGCTGGGTCCTGTAGCGGGCTTCCAGTCTTCCGGCCTCGTCCGCGCGGAGCTTGCCGTTCAGCTGCTGCTTGCGGGTCTCGTTCTGCCGGGTGGCCTCGCCGCGGACCTGGGCCGTGACCTGCTGGGCCGCGCCGGCGGCCTGGGAGGCGTCCTGGTCGTAGAAGGCCTTGCCCGCCTTGTCGAGGAGGTTGCCGAGGTCCGTCATGGCCTGCCAGCCCTCGCCGAAGGACTTCTTCCAGGCGCCGTAGAAGTCCTCCAGCGCCTCGGCCGTCTCCCGGCGCGGGCCGATGTCCCCGGCGGCGAACGTCTTGTCCGTGTGCGAGGTGGCGTCGAGTTCGTCGCGGAGGTGCCACAGATGGCGTGCGAGGACGGTCATCAGGTCGTAGTCGTAGGAGACGCGCACCATGTCCGCCGTCCTTTCCTCGAAGCGTCGTGTCCGTGCCGAGAAGCGTCGGGTCCGTGCCGAGCCGCCCTGTAGACGAGGACTCGGGTCCGGATGGTTCAAAAAGATTTCGTCCGCACCGCGCTGACCGGCGAAAACTGTGGCGTGCGCCACTTTCTTGAACTCCGGACCCACCTCGGTACGTCTGCTTTCGGTACCCCAAGTCCCGGACCACCTGGAGGACTCCTTGGCCACCTCCGACGAGTGGAGCAGAGTCGGATTCACCGGCAATCCGGTGACGGGGAATCCGGGCGTCGTCGACAACATCACCAAGGAACTGCGCGGCCTCAGCGATCTCTCCGGGCGGGTCAGCGGCGGCCTCGACGCCCTGCTGACCAAGGCCGAGGACGGAGGCTTCGAGGGGCGGACCGCGGACGCGCTGCGCACGTACGTCAAGAACGAACTCAAGACGTTCATGGCGAACGTCAACCGCTCGTTCGACATGGCGGCCGACGCCACCGCACGCTACGCACGCGCCCTCGGGGACTCTCAGGACCGGGCCGAGAACGCCGCGGACACCGTCGCCGCGCTGGACCGGTTCGGTGATCAGCCGCTGGCCGAGAACGATCCGGAGATGACCCGCGCCCGGGGCGAGGTGGACGCCGAGATCGACGCCGTCCAGGCCGAGGCGAAGATCCTGGAGGACACGCTGCGCGAGGCGGCCCGGCTGGTGTCACGGCCCGTGAAGAAGCCCAAGAAGAGCTTCTGGAAGCGGTTCGTGTCGACGTTCTTCAAGGTCCTGGAGATCGTCGCGCTGGTCATCACCCTCATCGCGGCCATCATCGGCGGCCCGCTGGGCCTGGTGGCGTTCGGACTGGGCGCGGTGCTCTTCGCCAAGGCCCTCGTCGACTACGCCACGGGCAACGGCAACGCCCTCAGCCTGGGCCTCGCCTTCCTCGGCATCCTGTTCCCGTCGACGAAGGGGCTCACCACCCTCGGCGGGCTGGCCCGTATGGCCTCGTCGGGCACGAAGGCCCTCGGCGGCGCCCTCTCCGCCAGCGGGCGGCTGCTGTTCCGGGGCGGCAGGATGCTGTTCTCCTCCCCCGGCAGGCTCCTGTCGCTGGCCGGGCAGGGCCTCGTGCGGTTCGGCGGCGGGCTCGGCAGCCGGGCCGCGAGCGGGTTCATGGCGCTGCCCCGGGTCCTGTCCAGGACGCCCGCGATGCTCGGGTCGGCCCTGCGGTTCATGGGTGGCTTCGCCCGGAGCACGTGGCGGCAGGGCTCGTCCGCGCTGACCCGCGACTTCGTCGAGTCGACCGCGTTCGTCGGCGGCAACACGGCCGGACGGCTCGGCGTCTTCACTGTCATGAGCCTGGGCCGGCTCACGATGACGGCACTCCTGCCCATGAGGTACTCCGAGATCGCCCGGTTCGGCTACCGGGGCGCCTTCCGCATGGGGTTCGTCGATCGCGGTCTCCACTTCACCCCGCGGGCCGTCGGCACGCTCGGCAGAACGGGCTCCCTGACCGGGGACCTCGCGAACCTGCCGGGCCGCGGTCTCGACCGGGGCGGAAGTCTGCGCCCGGTGACCGGCACGAACACCGACCGGCTCGCCGTGCCCGGGACCCCGGAGTTCAACGCCGCCCTCGACGAGCTGGCCGAGATCTCGGTGACGCCCGTGACGACACCCCGTATCCCCGGATTCAGCTCCCTGACCGGCTCGGGCACCCCCCGTATGCCGGGCCGCCTCGACGACATGGGTGTCCGGCTCAACACCCTGGGCACCCTCGACACGGTGGGACTCCCGGTCGGCACGGTCCCCGGCGGACAGCGGCTCGGCGTGCTGAACCCGGTGACGGGCCGGGTGGGCGACGATCTGACGCCACCTCGGCTGCGCACCACGCTCACCATGTTCGACCAGGTGGACGACTTCGGCGCCCCCCTCGACCCCGGCTCCCCCACCACCCTGCTGCCACCGCGCACGGCGGTCGACCAGCTGCGGGACCTCGACGAACTGACGGGCATGGAGCGCACCACGGCCGGGCTGCTCAAGCCCCTCGACGACCTGTCGGATCTGGCGGGCCTGAGCCTCGACGGCAGGCTCGGCGGTCTGACCGAGTTCCAGGTGCGTCAGATCCTGGACGGCGAGATCGACCTGGTGAACGCCACACCGGACGGAGTCGTCCTGCGAGTCGGGACCACCGATCCGGTGGACGTCCGGGTGCGGTTGAAGGACGGGGTGGAGGTCGACGTCCTCGGCCCGGCCGACACCCGGGTCCCGGCCTGGACCACGATGACCGGCAGCGACCGTCCGGACGGGCTCGGGATCAGGCTCGACGACCTCACCCGGCTGATCCCCGACGCCGGCGACGACGCGCGCACCGCACGTGACCTGCTCGGCCTGGGACCGGTCAGGACGGACCTCACCGCTGCCCCGCTCGCCAAGAGCCCCGGCTTCACGCCCCTGACCCTGCGGGACATCGTCACCGGCGGGGCCACCGGCAAGCTCGCCACAGAACGCTTCCAGACCTGGGTGCGCACCCGGGCCACCCAGGTCCAGCTGGACACCGCCGGGCGCAAGCTCTCCGAGATCGACGGACTGACCGACGTACCGCCGCTGGGTCGCGCCCGGGCCGAGCTGGATCTGAGCGCCGCGAAGATCGACTTCAACCAGGCCCGCAGCGCGTTCGACCGGCTGGGGATGAACCTGGACACGGTCCGCCGGGACGTCACGGTGATGATGACCCGCATAGACGGCCCGGCGGCCACCCTGCCCACCGGTGAACTGCGGCTCATGGACAACCTGGGGCGGCCCACGGGCCAGTGGATCACCATGGAGCCCGGACCGACCGTCGACTGGGTCCTCAAGGGGGACTCCGGGATCGTCCCGGACGTCAGGGTGACCATGACCGACGGCGCCTTCACCCTCACCCCGGCCGACGGCCTCACCACCAGGATCGGCCTGGACGGCAGACCCCTGCTCGACGACATCACGATCCGGCCGGCGTCGCCCGCGGGTCCGTCGGCCGCCCCGCAGGGTGTGGATCCGGTGCGGGTGCCCGTCGCGCCGGAGGTGACGGCGCCGTCCGTGCCGCAGGTCCACTGGCTGGTGCGGCAGGACATGAACTTCTCGGCGGCGCTGGGCAAGTCCGGGTTGAAGTCGCGGCTGACCGAGGACGGTCTGGTACCGGTCAGGATCGACGGCACCATCACACCGCTGCAGGCGGTGTCCACCGCCAATGCCAAGGTGTTCAAGGAGAAAAGCCAGTTCACCGCGTTCTCCGTGCCCGGCGGCACCGGAAAGCCCTTCGGGGACAGGGAGATCGGGCTCGATCTCGTATCTCTCAGCAACGACATCACAGCGGGTGCGGAGAACGTCAGGGGCGTGCGGATCATCTCCAACGCCCAACTGGAACAGGAGATCCTCAAGGAGATCCGGTTCGCCGTCGAGAACTCGACACTGGAGATTCCGTCGAAGTTCACCCACCTGACGAAGAACGACGACATCAAGAAATTCCTCGCCGAATACAACGTGCCGAAGAAGTTGGGTGTATCGGTCACGACGGACATCAAGGCGCTGCTGCAGGCGCGCCGGGACAACACCTGGCTCGTGCAGGGGGCCATTCCGAAGAAGTATCTGACGGACACCTATCCGACCGTCGAATCCCTGCAGCGCGTACCGGCCGCGCCGGCCACCATCGCACCCGTCACGGCGCCCACGGACCTGCTGGAGTCCGCGGGCCGGGCCTCCGGTTCCGGGCTCTCTCCTTCGGAGAGTCCGCAGTTGGTCATCAGGACGGACGACTTCTTCATGTCGAACGTCGACCTGGAGCAGTTGCGCGGTGTCAAGCTCATCCGGCAGGACGACTCCCACGCGGTGGAGGTCCTCAAGGGCCTGCGCAAGTCGTACTTCGACCCCGACCTCGGAATGGTCCCGGCCAACCCGGACGGCAGGACCACCGCCTTCCAGCATGTGTCGGGTGCCGAGAACGTGGAGCGGAAGAGCAACAGTCCCTTCACCTCGTTCGCCGTGGCCGGCGGCGAGAAGGTGTACGGCAACACGGAGTTCGCCCTCGATGTCTACAAGCTGGGTCTGGACATCAAGACCGGGAAGCTGGAGAACGTGGGAATTCTCCCGGCCCGGGATCTCCAGCAACTGATCGGCGACCAGATCGAGCGGACCATCGGGAAGCGGCTCGATTTCTCGGGGCTCACCGGGACCAGTTCCCGCAACGACGTCATCGAGTTCCTCAAGAAGAGCGACGTCAATGTCGCGGGCCGGGGCGGCAAGGACCCGTTCATCAAGTTCGCCAAAGATGTCCGCGTTCTGCTGAACACCACCCGTGACCAGGAATGGCTGATCAAGGGCACCATTCCCAGGAGTTATCTGGAGGGTCCGTACCCCCGGGTGGCAGGGTCCGAGGTCGCGGGTGGCTCGGTGCCCACGGGCACCGCACTCCGTGGTCTCGACGAAGCCGCCGGCGACCTCCGGCTGTCCGACACGTTCAAGACGGACTTCGAGGTGAAGGCCGTCACCATCGAGTGGCGCACTCCGGCCGGCACGAACTCCGGTCGGCTGCTGGAGCCGCGCGTCGGTGAGCTGGGGCTGCTGGACGACCTGGGGCGGCCCACCGGTCAGTGGATCACCATGGAGCCCGGGCAGAACATCAACTGGGTCCTCAGGACGGACTCCGGGATCGTCCCCGACGTCCGGGTGGACATGGCCGACGGCGTCTTCACCCTCACCACGCCCGACGGGATCGGCGCCAGGTTCGGCACGGACGGCCGGCCGACGGGCCTCGGCGACCTGGGAGCGGTCTCCGTCCCGCAGGTGACGCGAACGGGCGTCGACGAGGTGGTCCTGCCCGCGCCGGGGGAAATGGACCGGCCCGCCCTCGCCGCCGACCACTCCGTCGACACCGACTCCCTCCGGCTGGACCGCTTCGACGCTCCCGCGCCCCGCGGCGAGACCGTGCTGCTGGATCCTCAGCAGGTCACAGGCGTACCGGGCGTACGGATGGAATGGCAGCAGACCCCGCTGGATCACGGCGGGTTCGCGCTCACCGACCCGGCCGGGGACATGCGCCTGGTCTTCACCGCGGACGAGGTCCTTCAGTTCCGTGACGTCCGGTTCCCCGGTGCGGACGGCTTCCTCCGCTTCGAGGCCGAACCAGGGCCGGGCGCACTTCCCCGGGTGGTCGGCACGGACGGAGTGCCGCTGCCCGGCGGCACGGTGATCGAGCCGGTCAGGGGCGCGCTGAACGTGGTCACCGGTGTGCGGGTCCAGTCGCTGGAGGGGGCCTGGATCGGGCGGTTCGACCTGGACGGTACGCGGCTGTCCGAGCAGTTGACGCTGTCGGGCCCCGTCGGCGGCCCGCTGACCGGGGCCCGGCTGACCACGACGTTCACCCAGCTGCCGGGCGGCGCGACGGCACCGGCGTACCGGCTGACAGTGCCGGGGACGGGCGACGGCGCCTTCTCCGTCGTACGGCTGGACGGGGAGCTCGCGCAGCGGCTGCCGGGCGGGTTCGCGATGACCGACCCGACCGGCGCACGGCTCGTCTTCGACCGGGGCGGCCGGTTCGTGGACCTTCCGGCGGACGGGGCCGCGCCCACCCGGCTGGATGTGTCCGGGTCGGTGGCGCCGGAGACGACCGTGGGCCCGATGACAGCCCTCGACGGTCTCGGCGGCCCTCTGCCGGAGCGGCTCCCGCTCACCACCGCCCCGGGGAACGGCGTTCTGGACGACGTCACCACCGATCTCACGGGAACGGTTCCGGCCGGCGAGCACGTGTCCATGGAAGGCCTGGCGATCCCGGCCCCGCCCCGTGTCGCTCCCCCGCCGGCTCCCGCCCCGCCCCGCGTCGCCCCGCCCCCGGTTCCCGCGGCCCCTCGCACCGTGCACCTGCCGGAAACGCCCGTGGCCGCGCGGCCCGCGCGGGCCGTGGCACCGGGATTCGGCTCGTCCTTCCCGGCCCCTTCCATCGGCACCGAGAGCGAACTCGGCGGGTTCGTCGTCGCCCTCCCGGGAAGCGCGGACAGAACCTTCGCCTTCGTGTCGAAGGTCGACACCGACGAACCCCTGCTCATGGTCACGAAGGACATGGGCACGGGCGGATACACCAACCCCGCGCGCCTCCCGATGGCCCAGCACGGAAACTGGCAGACGCACACCGTGGAGCTGATCACCTATCCCTCACGGCTGGGCGACCAGGTGGCGATCGGCGCCCGCAACGACGCCACCCAATGGCTGCTCGACGTCTTCAAGGACCGGCTCGGCGTCCACAACCACCAGCCGCTCGAGTCGATGATCAGCCCCGACGGCCTCTACAGGTTGCGGGTGACGAGCGACCGGCACGTCATCGCGGCCGGGACCGGCCTGGAACTCGAGGGGCTGCCCTCCGTCTCCATGCCGACCACCCAGCAGCAGGCGACGATCGGTATCAGGGCCGTGGACTTCGGCACCCGTGCCACGCACGAGCTGAGACTGCTGGCGGACCACGCCCACTGGTACAAGCCCGCTTTCCGGAACGACGACGCCCTGCGGACGGCGCTCGCGCGGGAGACGCTCGACGCGCCCGAGCAGGTGGAGAACGCGTACACCTATACGAAGTCCGTCATCGAGTTCACCTCCGACCTGGTGAACAGACACGGCATCCCCATCGAGGACTGGGCCGGCGCGCCGCCGTACCACGGGCTGACCCATCCGGCGGTGAAGAACGAGTGGAAGGTGCTGCCCCGGACCAGGCCGAGCCTCGTCCTCGACTCCCTGTCGTCCGGTGACCGCGCCGTGACGCTGAGGCTCCTCCGTGAGACCCCCGCCATCGGTGACGAGTCCATCTGGACGGCGGCCAGACAGTACATCCTGAACGGCAACGAGGTGGCCGGACGTGGTATCAACAACGCCACCGTCGGCGGAGAGCGAGCCCTGCTGTTCGAGTTCCGGACCCTCCCGGACGAGCTGAAGGGCTCCGTACCGCACGAGAAGGCACCTGTCTCTCTGGTGACCGACCCTTTGGCGGAACTGGGCGGGAACCGGGTGGCCGCGGTCCAGAAGATCAACGACTTCGTCTCCGGGCCGGAGAACAGGGACGCCTTCGCGGACTGGTACCGCGCGGAGTTCCCCAGGGATCCGGACGCCGGGCGGATCCACCAGAACAAGAGCACCGCCTCGATCCTCAGGATGGCGGCGGCCCGCCACAAGGCCGAGTGGATCGCCGCGCGGCACCCGCGGACGTGGCAGGACATCACCGCGAGGACCCCCGCCGTCGTCAGGCCACCCGCTTCGGCCGTCCCCTCCGCCCCGCCGGTGGCGCCGCAAGTCGCACCAGGGCCGCTGCCCGAAGAACTGGGGCGGCCGGTGGCTCGCGTCGGCGGCCCGGACGTGCCCGTCGTCGACCCGGCGCGGATCACGCAGGGACCGGTCTCGGACCTGAGCGGACCCGGCGTCGACCTGGCACGCATCACACAGGGACCGGCATCGGACCTGAGAGGCCCCACCGGCCTGAGGCAGTCCCTCGACTCCCCGGTCCCGCCGGTCTCCTCGGTGCGGGAGATACCCCTGTCCGGGCTGGACGACGTGACAGGGCTGCGGCTGCGCGTCACGGAGGTTCCGGCGACCGACACCGTCCCGGCTTCGGTCCGGATCGAGATGGTGGACTTCACCGCGCAGGGCGGCTCGGTGCGCCTGCCGGATGTCCCGGTCACCGTGCGCGAGGGCGGCGGATTCACCGCGACCGGTCCGCAGAGCGGTGTGCGCTGGCAGTTCGACTCCCTGGGACAGCTGGAGTACCGGGAACTGCCGCTGTCCGGCACCGACTTCGCGCTGCGGTTCACCGACGACGCGCTCAGCCCGATGACGGTGGTCGGCCGGGACGGGGTGCCCGTGCCGGGTGCGGCCGTCACGCCGGCCCGGAACGCGACCGGTGCGCTGAGCGAACTGACCGTGCGGGTGCCCATGTCGGGCACGGACGGTCTCACGGCGGTGTGGCGGTTCGAACCCGGTGGTCTGCTGCGTCAGCAGGAGCTGCCGATCACACTGCCCGGCCTCGACGGGTCGGTCGGCCTGGGGATCAAGGTGACGGTCACACCGGGCGCGGGCGCCACCACGACCAGGGTGGTCGAGCTGACCGGCCCGCAGCATCTCACCGGCGCCCTCCGGCTCACCCCGGCGGACAGCACTCTCTCCGGACGGCTGCCGAACGGCCTCACGGTGACCGACACGATCACCCACAGCCGCTTCCACTTCGACGCGGACCACCGCCTCGTCCTCCGCGACCTGCCGGACCCGGACGGCCCCGGATTCCTGCGCTTCACCGAAGACGCCGCACCCGGCACCGCACCAGTCCGCCTCGACGTCGGCGACCTCCCCGAGGGGATCGCCCTGGACGACGCGGCCCAGATCGTCATCCGCAGGCTCGACGACGCGACCGCGTCGCCGGACAGGTTGGGCCTGCGCCCGGAGTTGCTGAACGACCAGTTGCGGCAGATGACCGGACAGGCCCGGCAGACCCTGCGGCAGCACGCCGTCACCACACTCGGCGACTACCTCGACCGGCCGCCGACGCCCCGCCTCGACGACCTCCGGTCCATGACCGTGGCCCGGGGCGCCGACGGCCGCGTGATCGGCGACTTCACCGTCACGCCGACGCCGCACGGCGGGCCCGGCGGCAGCCGCTACACGGTGCACCACGGCCCGTCGGGCGTGACGCTGGGCTTCGGCCCGAACCGTGAACTCCTCTACCAGGAGGTGTTCCTGAGAGGCGGACCGAACGACCTGGACGGGCTGAGGGTCGGCATCACCGGCCGCTCGGCCGACGGCGGGCCATGGACCCCGGGTTCGCTCGACTTCGTGGGCGCACGCCCGGCCGACGGCCTCTTCACGACAGCGCCGAACCCGCGCGGCGGTTTCACCGTCACCGACGCGGCCTCCACCACGAGCTGGCACTACGGCCCCGAAGGCGTGCACACCCTGCGGGACGTACAGCTGCCCGGCGACCGGGGCATCCTCCGTTTCGACGCCGACGCCCCCGGCGGCGTACCGCAGGTGCTGGACTCGGCGGACCGGCCGCTTCCTGGGGTGCGCCCGGAGCTCCTGGACGACGGTGGGATCGCCCTGGTCCCCACCGGCAAGGCGGCCCAGCCGATGGAGCGGACCGTCTTCAGCGACGCCGGCACACTGCTGGAGGAGACGATCGCCGTACGGATCAAGGGCGGAAAGGCCAACGGCGAATACTGGAGGATCGACCACGCGACCAGCGCTGCCGTACGAGTCGACTCGTCGGGCACTCCGCTCACCGGCCGTTTCTCCACGGCCAAGGTGGAGATGTCGGCAACCGGCCGGTTCAAACTGACCGGCGAGGGCAACGTGACCCTCTTCGAACGCGAGGTGCTCCGCAACGGCAACGTCCTCCACATCGACCTGGACCGGGTCGGCCGGGCCCGCTGGAGCGAGTTCGACCCGGCGGGCACCAAGGTGCGGTCCGGCGAGCGGATCTGGGACGGCGACCGCAGAACCGTCCACGACACGCTCTCCTACCGCTGGGCCCCGATGGACGTCCTCGACGTACGGACGTACACCAAGGCCATGGACGGTGGTCTGATCCGGGCGGAGAAGGGCGCGGGGGGCGACTGGACGTGGACGCGCTTCGACTCCGGGGGCACCGAGGTGCTGTCGGGCACCCGCGAGTGGTCCTGGAACCACATCGGTTTCAAGGACACCTACATCGACCCGGTCACCGGACAACGGACCGTCGCCCACCGGCGCGGCAACATATGGCCGCTGAACCGCTACCACAACTCGCGCCAGTACCTGGAGCACCCCGTACTGCCCGGTGAGAGCCCCGCGGGCATGCGGGTGAACCCCGAGCTGCACTCCGCCGTCGGCCCCGCCAACAAGCCGATCGACGTCATCGAGCACCTCGCGGACGGCGGGACCCTGCACGTCGTACGCATCTCCGACCAGCGCATGCCCGCGGCCCTCTGGCAGACGCGTACGGGCGCCGGCCGGTTCGACGGGTTCCTCGGGAACCTCGTCACCGGGGACTCCATGTTCGCGGTGTCCAAGTGGACCGAGACCGCCGCCGACGGCACCCGGCTGAAAGGTGTCCGGCTCGTCTCGCACGGCGGTCACAGCTGGCGGGACGTCGACCGGTTCGGCCGGATCGTCCGGGAGACCCGCAAGCTGGAGAACGGCCACGTCGTCGAGGTCGGCCGCAGTCTCGACGATCCCACGCAGTGGGCCCCGGCCCCGAAGTGGAACGGTACCGCCGACCCGTACGAACTGCCCTGGCTGAACACGACGAGCGGGGTCTCCGGCACCCGCCATGTCGCCGGCGACGGCAGCTTCGACGATGTGTTCACCAACGCCGCCGGTGACGAACTGCTGTCGATGCGCTCGCAGGGCACCGGTGTGCGCGAGTACCTCGGCGAGAATCCGGCGCGTGGCATCGGCCGCGACGACGTCTCCGGGGTGTGGGTGGACAAGAACACCCAGTCGCAGATCACCGGGCGGCGCGACCAGTGGGGCGATCTCCGCGTCGAGGCGCACGGCAACCCCCGCCACCGCACCTGGCAGTGGAAGGCCACCGGCCCGGACGGGACGGTCACCGAGGGCATCCGCATGCAGAACCGCGGCTCTCTGTACTCCCGCACCTGGGACGACTCGTTCGTCGACTTCGAACGGCTGGAGAACGGCCGACCGGGACAGGCGCTGCGGGAACGCAACGCCACCGACGACGGCACCGTCTGGATCGACGCCACCCGGCAGCCCGACACCACCTGGACCTGGCAGAAGACCAACGCCGACGGCACGGTCCATTCCCAGGGCGTCCGCGAGTACCAGGACCTCGCGAAGGGCCGCTGGACCGACCGCATCGGTGACGATGTGGTGAGGCGGCGCACCGGCGGCCGGGTCCGCGAGTACGCGTACACGGTGGAGGAGACGGCCCCCGCGGCCCGTACCCCGTCGGCCCCCACCCCGCCGGAAAGCGGCCCGACCACCTTGGCGGATCTGCTCTCCCGGTCCGCGCGCCACTTCGAGCCGACCACGACGGTCACCGTCGACCGGGAGGTCTGGCGGGAGTTCGACATGGGCAAGGTGCTCCACCGCCGTGACGCGGTGGAGGGCGTCCCGGGCCGGTACCGGGAGTCGGAGTCGCTGTGGGGGCAGTGGCGGGAGTACCAGGGCGACCGGCTGGTGGCCCAGCGCACCGTCACCGGACGGGTCTGGGCCACCGACGCCTTCGGCCGCTGGTCCGCGTTCGACGTCGCCAAGCTGCCGGAGATCAGCAGCCTGCCGTCGGTCGGCGGACAGGTGGGCCTGGACGGCCACCGCGCCTGGCGGCTCATCGGCCGCGAGGTCGACTTCCGCGGCTACACCACCGAGTTCCGTGGCGTGAACCGCGAGTTCCGCGACCCGTTCCACGAGATCTGGACCGGCGTCCAGGACGGCTCCTCGGCCGCCATGCCGCTGTGGCGCCATGAGCTGCGCAAGGCGGCCACCGAGTTCGCCACGGGCTTCCTGATCGAGTTCGGCACCAGCCTCGCGGTGTCGGCGATCGTCTCCGACTTCGCCAACACCCGCTTCGACCCGTTGGTGGCCTTCGAGCGGGCGCTGTTCAACGGCGCCGTCGGCGGCGGCATCCGGGCCGGCTTCAACGTGGCCCAGGACATGACCGCGCTCGGCAAGATCAAGCAGGGCCTGGCCAATCTCGACCAGGGCCAGAACTGGAACCGCCACTCCCTGGCCTCCGGCGACGACTGGGCCGGCGAGTGGTCGTCGTACGAGAACCCCACCCGCTGGCGGTCCGGCACCTACGCCTTCTTCGACGGCCTGGCGGTCAGCGCGCTCACCGCTTTCGTCAACAACGCCGCCAACGCGGCCATATGGGGAATTGGCGGCGAGAAGCACACCGGCCTCGAAGCGCTCGAAGCCGGTGCCTGGGGCGCGGCGGGCTCGCTCTTCACCGGCGTCACCAGCGGGACGGTCAGGTACACCTTCCACACCACCGCGGGCTCGCGGCTCTTCCATCGCGGCGGCCCCGGCGAGTTGCTCTGGCAGAGCGCGGAGTCGCTGACCACGGGCATCCTCAACTACTGGATCAACACCGAGGGCGCCCACATCGACTCGAGCCATCCGTTCCCGCCGCAGACCACCACCGCCCCGACGCCGTCGCAGGGGACGCAGCAACCGGCCGTCTCGCCCATCGAGGGATTGGAACTCACGTGACCCCCACCTCCACCGTGCACCGGGTCGCCCCCAAGGGCCGCGGCACGCACCGCAGCATCGCCTCCGCCGTACGCGCCGCCCGCGACGGCGACGAGATCCACATCGCCCCGGGCGAGTACGTCGAGCAGCTGCTCCTCGACCGCACGGTGCGCCTGCTGCCCGAGGACGGCCCGGCGCACGCGGTACGGCTGCTGGCCGCGTCCCCCGGCCGCCCCGTGCTGGAGGTCGCCGCCCCGGGCGTACGGATCGAGGGCCTCGTCCTGACCGGCCAGGACCCGGCGCTGCCCGCCGTGCTGGTGGGCACCGGCGAGCTGGAGCTGGACGCCTGCGAGGTCGCCGGCGGCCGGATCGAGGTGGGCGGCGACGCGTCGCTCACGCTGACCGACTGCCGGGTGGCGGGGGCCGAGCTGGCCGCCGTGCACCTCAACACCACCGGCCCGGCACGGCTGACCCGGGTCGTGATCGAGGACATCGAGGGCACCGGAGTGGTCGTCGGCGCCCGGGCCGTCGCCGAGGCCACCGAACTGACCGTACGGCGGGTCACCGGGTCCGGCGTCCGCGTACGGGGCGCCGCCCGGGCCGTGCTGCGCGAGTGCCGGATCTCCGGAGCGGGCCGCAGCGGCCTGCTGGTGGAGGACGAGGCGTCCGTCGCGGCGCTGGACTGCCGGGTGGCGGAGACGGCCGCCGAGGGCGTACGGGTGCTGGGCAGTTCGGCCCGGCCCGAGGACCCTGCGGGCCAGGAGCGAGCACGCGGCGGCGTCCTGCTCGCCCGCTGCGAGATCCTGCGCACCGGCACGGACGGGGTCGCCGTCTCCGGCACCGGGGACGTCCTGCTGCTCGACTGCCGTGTGCGGGACGGCTCGGGGCCCGGGGTGAGCGCGGACGGCGAGAGCCGCGCGGAGCTGGTGGACTGCCAGGTCGACCGGGCGCACGGCTCGGGTCTGGTGGCCCGGGGCTCCGCCCGGCTGACCGCCGAGAGCACGTCGGTGACCGGCAGCCGGGCCAACGCGCTGCTGGCGGGCGGCCGTTCCGAGGTCCGTATGGCCACCGGCGACATGACGGAGTCCTCGTTCAGCGCGGTGCACGCCTGCGACGACTCCCGGGTGACGCTCACGTCGTGCCGTATCGCCTCGACCCCGGAGCACGGGATCCGGGCCACCGACCGCGCCGGGCTCACCGTCGAGGGCGGCCGCATCACGGACTGCGGACTGTCCGGGGTGCGGATCGACAGCGCGGCCGAGGCCCGGATGCGCGGCCTGTCCGTGGTGCGCGGCCGCGCCGGGATCACCACCGAGTCGACCGGGACGGTGGTCCTGGAGGAGTGCGACGTCACGGACGCCGAGCGGGCCGGAATCTCCTGCGGCACGGGGACGACCCCGGTGCTGCGGGACTGCCGGATCAGCGGAACCGGGACGGCGGGCCTGGTGATCGGCGAACGCGCCACGCCCAGCGTCGAGGGCTGCACGGTCCGGGACACCGCCGGCTCCGGTCTGGTGGTGGGCCCGGGGGCCGACCCCCGGGTCAGGTCCGTCACGGTGGCCCGGACCGGCAAGAACAGCCTGTTCGTCGGCGAGAAGGCACGCGGCACCTTCGAGGACTGCGTCTTCGCCGGGGCCGGCGGCGACGGCACGGCCTTCCCGGCGCTGCATGTGTCGGCCGGCGGCGCCCCCGTCCTGCGCGGCTGTCTGGTCCGGGACACCGAGGAGGACGTGGCGCTGGAGAAGGGCGCCCGGCCCGTGTTCGACGAATGCCTCTCCCGGGACGTGAAGAACCCGTCCCTGCCGACCGGCGTGGACCAGTCCCTGGCGGCCACCAAAAGCCCGGGCGGGGACCCGCTGTCGACCGCACGGGAGACCGAGGCACCCCCCGAGGACACCATCGAGGACCTGCTCGCCGAACTCGACGGCCTCGCCGGCCTGGACCGCGTCAAGCAGGACGTGTCGTCCTTGGTGAAGCTGATGCGGATGGTCCGCCGCCGCGAGGAGATGGGCCTCGCCCCGCCCCCGCTCAGCCGCCATCTCGTCTTCACCGGCAACCCGGGCACCGGAAAGACGACCGTCGCCCGGCTCTACGGCCGCATCCTGGCCGCCGTCGGCCTGCTGGAGCGCGGCCATCTGGTCGAGGCCGACCGCTCGGCCCTGGTCGGCGAGTACGTCGGCCACACCGGCCCGAAGACCTCCCGCGTCTTCCAGCAGGCCCGGGGCGGCGTGCTGTTCATCGACGAGGCGTACTCCCTCACCCAGTACGCCGGTTCGAACGACTTCGGCCAGGAGGCGATCGCCACCCTGCTGAAGCTGATGGAGGACCACCGCGACGACGTGGTGGTGATCGTCGCCGGCTACCTCAAGGAGATGGAGGCCTTCGTCCGCTCCAACCCCGGCCTC
Source organism: Streptomyces sp. NBC_01314 (assembly GCF_041435215.1). Lineage (NCBI taxonomy): Bacteria > Bacillati > Actinomycetota > Actinomycetes > Kitasatosporales > Streptomycetaceae > Streptomyces > Streptomyces sp. NBC_01314. The sequence goes on from NZ_CP108394.1 coordinate 3,321,260, forward strand.
GCCTCCCGCTTCAACCGCACCCTCCTCTTCGAGGACTACGGCAGCGCCGAACTGGTGAGCATCGTCGAGCACCAGGCGGCACAACATCAGTACGAACTCGCCCCGGACACCCGCGAGTCGCTGATCTCGCGCTTCGACGCGATGCCCCGGGACCGGGGCTTCGGCAACGGCCGTACGGCCCGCCAGCTGTTCCAGGCCATGACGGAACGCCAGGCGTACCGCATCGCCGAACTGCCGGACGCCACGGAGTCCGACGTGATGACGCTCAGGCCCGAGGACGTCCCGCAGAGCCCTTGAGCCACCCCTCGCCCACCCCTGTACACGCGCTCCAGCCCACGGACAACCTTCTAAGGACCGCCCCATGCCGCACACGCCCGCCCCCAGCGACCACGGTGACGGTGACTTCGCCGACCTCTTCGCCCGGAAGACCCGCGCCCCGCTCCGCGGCTTCCTGCCCGGCCGCCGGGTGTGGAACGCGGTCGGGGGCTCCGCCGCGGCGGTCCTGGTGATCGTCGGCTCGGCCACGGCCGTGGCCGCCATCGACTGGGACGGCGGCTCCGCCGAGAAGGTGACCACGGCTGCCGACGGGCCCGCCAAGGAGAAGTCCTCCCCGGGCGACGCCGAGAAGGAGGCCGTCGTCCCGTCGCCGAAGAAGCAGGGCAAGGGCAAGGACGACCCCGAGGTCGTCCATGCCCCCGTCTCCGGAGGGGCGGGCGCGGGGACTTCGGCGGGCGGTGCGGCGGACGCGGCGCCGGACGCCGACACGAAGTCCGGCACCGACGGCACCAGCGGCGGCACCTCCGGCTCGACCGGCACCGAGGAGAAGAAGAGCACCACCCGGAACACCGAGTCGCCGTCGCCGGCCGACCCTCTGTGGGCCGACGGCGACGTGGACACCGACTCCAACGACTACTGGGACCAGAGCAGCGTCACCGTCAAGTCCACCAAGCCGCTGACCTCGCTCAAGGTCGTCGTCCGTGTCATCCAGACCGGCGGCGTCTCGAGCAGCGGCACCTGGACTTCCCTGGGCGACAAGGTGGCCGTGGGCCAGAACTCCACCAGCGACCAGCTGGGGTACGTCATCACGCTGAAGTCGGGGATCACTCTCGCCCCCGGCACCTATGTCTTCAAGGTCCAGTACAACCACGCCCAGGGCGGGCGCGACGCCGGCCGCGACCTCTACACCGTCACCGCCGTCACCGCCGACTCGGACGACGAGTTCCTCTCCGGCCGCTTCTGAGCACCCACCCCGTCGGGGTGGGTGCTCACCCGGTCCAGCCCTGCTGCCGCAGCACCGCCGACACGTCGGGCGCCCGGTAGTGGTCCCCCTTGAGCACCTTGCCGTCGTCCCGGCGGGCGATCCGCCCGTCGGGGCCCAGCTTCGTCATGTTGGAGCGGTGGATCTCGGCGATCACCGCGTCGAGGTCGATGCCGTGGACGAGGGCGGTGCCGTACGCCACGTACACGACGTCGGCCAGCTCGTGGGCCAGCCGGTCGAGCGGGCCGTCGACCGCCACCTCGGCGACCTCGGCGGCCTCCTCGGCCAGCAACTCGCCGCGGTGGGCGGCCAGCTCGGGCGAGACCTCGGTGGGCGCGGTACGGGCGTCGAGGCCGAAGGCCCGGTGGAACTCGCGGACCAGGCGAGCGGGAGAGGAACTCATCCGGCGACCCTACCGACCGGCCGCCCCACGCCGACAATTCTGTCCTTCTCACACGGTCCTGACGCCTCAAGTCCCTTTGTGCAGGAAGTCTTTGACGTTTGGTCAGAGTCGGGGGCACTGGCGGAAGCAGTGACTCCACTCCGTACCCTCCGTTGTGTCCGGCAGCACGGCGTCGACCCGCAGGCCCGGGTGACGTACACGAACCCGGTCAACGGCACCCGGAAGGAGGTCGCGGAGATCAGCGGCCACCGGGACTGGCTGGCGACCGAGTGTCCGGGCGAGGTCATGTACCAGGAGCTGGAACAACTCCGCACGGCCGTGGCCACCGGCCGCTGACCGCGCCGCCCCGCGCCGCCCTCCGAGGTCACAGCCTCGCACCGGATGGGTCCGATCCTGGCCGCCTCTCCGGTGACCTGGCAGGATCTCGTCGCATGGTCCAGGTACTCCCACGCATCGGCACGCGGCAGGCGCTGCTGGGCTCGGTGGCTTCGTTGGTGGTGCTCGGGCTGCTCGCGTGGTGGCTGTGGCCGCGCGAGGAGCCGCCGAGCGGGACGATCACGCTCATGACCGGAGCCGACCGAGGCGTCTACCAACAGTACGGCGAACAGCTGCGGACCGCGATCGCCGGGGACATGCCAGACCTGCGGGTCGTTCTGAAACCCAGCGACGGCTCCCAGGACAATGTCCACGGCGTGGCCACCGGGGACGCCGACTTCGCCATCGCCGCGGCAGACGCCGTGCAGACATACATCGAGGAGGGCCGGCCCGGCGCCGAAAAGCTGCAAAGTGTGGCGCGGCTGTACGACGACTACGTGCAGCTGGTCGTCCCCGCCGACTCGACCATCCAGAACATCTCGGAACTGAGTGGCAAGCGGGTCGCCGTCGGACCCGAGGGCTCCGGCGTACGGCTGATAGCCGAACGTCTGCTGGAGGCGGACGGGCTGGACATCGACAAGGACATCGACGCACGGCCGGACACCATCGCGACAAGTCCTGACGCCCTTCGCACCGGCAAAATCGACGCCTTCTTCTGGTCGGGCGGACTGCCCACGAAGGGTGTGACCAACCTCGCGACGAAAGAGAAGTACGACTTCCAATTCGTCCCGATCCGCAGCGACCTGGTGACGAAGCTGCACGACCAGGGCGGCGTCTTCAGCCACTACCGGACGTCCTTGATGCCCGCCGACGCCTACCCGACCATCCTCAAGGACTCCGTGCCCACGCTCACCGTGGCCAACCTGCTCATCACCCGCGAGGACCTGGACCCCCGACTCACCGAGTGGCTGACCCGCGTCGTCCTGAAGAGCCGGGACAAAATCGGGGAGGACGTCCACGCGGCCCAGGTGGTGGACCTGCGCACCGCCATCTACACGGACCCGCTGCGACTGCACAAAGGCGCACGGTGGTACTACCGATCGGTGAAGCCGTAGCGCTGCACGGATCCGTGAAGCCGTGGCGCCGTACCGGTCGCGAAGCCGTGGCGCGGCGGTTTCGGAGGCCGCCCCTGGGCTCAAAACCCCTGGTAGGCCGCTCTCAGGCCGGCGGACGCGACCGGGGCACCGTCACCGTCACCCGCAGCCCGTTCGGCTTCTGGTGGGCGTACGAGATGGAACCGCCGCCCGCCGCGATCAGCGCCCGGGAGATGGAAAGCCCCAGGCCCGATCCCTTGATGTTCTGGTGCGCGGTGCTGCGCCAGAAGCGGTCGCCGACCCGTTCCAGTTCCTCGTCGCTGAGGCCCGGCCCGCCGTCGGTGACGACGACCGTGGATGACTCACCGTTCGAGGTGACCCGCACCTCGACGGCCTCCCCGGCAGGCGTGAACTTCAGCGCGTTGTCGATCACCGCGTCCAAGGCACTGGACAGGGCGATGGGGTCGGCCCAGGCCGTGGTGGCCGGGCAGGTGCCGACCAGCGTCACACCCTTGTCGTCGGCCAACGGCGACCAGGACGCGACGCGCTCGGCGGTCAGCTCGCCCACATCTATGAGCCGCAGATCGGACTCCGCGTGCTCGGCGAGCGCCAGGTCGAGCAGGTCGTCGAGGACCGAACCGAGGCGCTTGCCCTCGGTGCGGACGGAGGCGATCTCCTCATTGCCCTCGGGCAGTTCGAGCGCGAGCAGGTCGATGCGGAGCAGCAACGCGGCCAGCGGGTTGCGCAGTTGGTGCGAGGCGTCGGCGACGAAGGCCCGCTGCTGTTCCAGGACGTCCTCGACGTTGTCGGCCATCTCGTTGAACGACCGTGCCAGACGCCGGAGTTCGGGCGGCCCGCCGGCCACCGCCACCCTGGACTTGAGTCGTCCGGAGGCGATGGCGTGGGTGGTGAAGTCGAGGACGCGTACGGGCTTGAGGACCCAGCCCGTCAGCCGCAGCGCGGCACCGACGGCGAGGAGCATCGCGGCGATCTCGCCCGCGCCGATGATCAGCCAGCCGCGCAGGATCTTCGAGCGCATCTGATCGGTGGGCGAGTCGGTGACGACGGCGGCGACGACGTCACCGTCGTGGATGACCGGGGACGCGACGACGAGCCGGCCCTCCTGCCAGGGCCACACCTGTTTCGGGCTGTGCGGACGGCGCCCCAGCAGAGCTTCCTTGAGCGCGGCGAGCCCTTCGCCCTCGGTGGGCCTGCCCCACTCGCGGGGGGCGTTGGCCATGGCCTGCTGGTCCTTCTCCCTGTAGAAGACGCCGGCCTTGATCCCGTACACGCGGTAGTACTGCTCCAGCTCCCGCTTCAGGGTCTCGCCACGGCCGTCGGTGGTGTCCACCCGGGAGCCGCTCGGGCGCTCGGTGACGAACTGCGCGAGGGAGGCGAAGCGCGCCGTGTCGTCGATACGGTCGACGACCACCTCCTGTTGCCGCGCCGCCGCGAGGCTCACCGCCAGCGGGATGCCGAGGGCCAGCAGCACGGCGGCCATCAGGACGATGAGCAGCGGAAGAAGACGAGTGCGCACGCGGGCACGCTACGGCGTCGGGGCGACCAGCCGGTAGCCGACCCCACGCACCGTCTCGATCAGGGCGGGCATCCGCAGCTTGGACCGCAGGGAGGCGACGTGCACTTCCAGGGTGCGGCCGGTCCCTTCCCAGCTGGTCCGCCACACCTCGCTGATGATCTGTTCCCGGCGGAACACCACCCCGGGCCGCTGGGCCAGCAGCGCGAGCAGATCGAACTCCTTGCGGGTCAGCTGGACCACCGAGCCGTCCACGCTGACCTGGCGGGTGGGCAGCTCGATGAGTACGGACCCGAGACGCAGGCCGGTGTCGCCCGGGGCCGCGGCCTCGTCGGGGGCCCTGCGGCGGGCGACGGCGTGGATACGGGCGAGGAGCTCGCCGGTGTCGTACGGCTTGACGACGTAGTCGTCGGCGCCGAGGTTGAGTCCGTGGATCCGGGAGCGTACGTCGGCGCGGGCCGTCACCATGATCACCGGGGTGCTGGTGCGCTTGCGGATCTTGCCGCAGACCTCGTAGCCGTCCTGGTCGGGCAGGCCGAGGTCGAGCAGGACCACCCCGAAACCGTTCCCCTCCGGCACGAGCGCCTGGAGCGCCTCCTCGCCGCTGCGGGCATGCGTGACGTTGAAGCCGTGCCGGGCCAGGACCGCGGACAGGGCGGCGGCGACATGGTTGTCGTCCTCGACGAGGAGCAGCCTCATTCCGGCCCCTTCCGGTTCGGTCGGTCGTGCGTCTCGGTCATTTGTGCGTCTCGGAGTCTCGGCTGGCACACATTACGCGGATCCGCATCCCGGACACGCGCGCATCGCCCCATTCGCAGTCACACTGATGAGTGAGGACGCCGTCAAGGCCTGACGAGTTCCGAGCGGGTTCCGTTACCCAGCCGGAACGCCCCGTGCGAACCCGTCACGTGCAGTGTCCGTCCGGCTACCAGATCGTTATGCTCAATTCTCGCTCAGATGTAATGACGCTGGTCGTCGCGGGTCACTACTGTCCACCGAAACCGAGGAGGACGGAGCCACAAAGCGATGACCAAAGTTTCGGTGGTCAAGGACGCGGTGCCCGCGGCCGACGACCTGGTCGTCCTGAAGAGCGTCAACAAGCACTTCGGCGCGTTGCACGTACTCCAGGACATCGATCTGACGATCACCAGGGGCGAGGTCGTCGTGGTGATCGGACCCTCCGGGTCCGGCAAGTCCACCCTGTGCCGCACCATCAACCGGCTGGAGTCGATCGACTCCGGTGACATCCAGATCGACGGCAAGCCGCTGCCCGCCGAGGGCAAGGCGCTCGCACGACTGCGGGCGGACGTCGGCATGGTGTTCCAGTCGTTCAATCTCTTCGCGCACAAGACCGTGCTCGAGAACGTGATGCTGGGGCAGCTCAAGGTCCGCAAGTCCGACAAGAAGAAGGCCGAGGAGAAGGCCCGGAGTCTGCTGGACCGGGTCGGTGTGACCACCCAGGCGGACAAGTACCCCGCACAGCTCTCGGGCGGCCAGCAGCAGCGTGTCGCGATCGCGCGGGCGCTGGCCATGGACCCCAAGGTCATGCTCTTCGACGAGCCGACCTCGGCGCTCGACCCCGAGATGATCAACGAGGTCCTGGAAGTCATGCAGCAACTCGCCCGCGAGGGCATGACCATGGTCGTGGTCACCCACGAGATGGGCTTCGCCCGTTCGGCCGCCAATCGGGTGGTGTTCATGGCCGACGGCCGCATCGTCGAAGAGGCTGTGCCGGACCAGTTCTTCAGCAACCCCCGCAGCGACCGGGCCAAGGACTTCCTGTCGAAGATCCTGCACCACTGACGGCCCTGCCGACGCAGAGTCCCGCCCCCGGCACCCACACCATGACGGTCCGCATCTCTTCTCCACTCAAAGGATGTTCACCATGAAGCTCCGCAAGGTCTCCGCCGCAGCGGCCACCGCCCTCGTCCTCGCCCTTACGGCCACCGCCTGTGGTGGCGACGACAGCAGCAACGAGAGCGGCTCGGGCTCCGGTTCCGGTGGCGGCGACAAGATCAAGGTCGGTATCAAGTACGACCAGCCAGGTCTCGGCCTGAAGAACCCCGACGGTTCCTTCTCCGGCTTCGACGTAGACGTGGCGACGTACGTGGCCAAGGAGCTCGGCTACGAGCCCAAGCAGATCGAGTTCGTCGAGACCAAGAGCGCCGACCGTGAGAACGCGCTGGCCCGCGGCGACGTCAAGTTCATCGCGGCCACCTACTCGATCAACGACGAGCGTGCGAAGCTGGTCGACTTCGCCGGCCCGTACCTGCTGGCCCACCAGGACCTGCTGGTCAAGGCGGACTCGGACATCGCCGAGGGCACGGACCTCAACGGCAAGATCCTCTGCTCGGTGACCGGTTCCACCTCGGCTGAGAACGTCAAGAAGGACATCGCTCCGAAGGCCCAGCTGAAGGAGTACGGCGGCTACTCGGAGTGCATCGCCGGCCTGCAGAGCGGCGCCGTGGACGCGGTCACCACCGACGACTCGATCCTCGCGGGCTTCGCCGCGCAGGAGAACTACAAGGGTCAGTTCAAGCTCGCAGGCCTGAAGCTCAGCAACGAGAACTACGGCATCGGCGTCAAGAAGGGCGACACCGCGACCGTCGACAAGATCAACGCCGCGCTGGAGAAGATGGTCAGCGACGGCGCCTGGGAGACCGCGGTCAAGGAGAACTTCGGCCCGGCCGAGTACAAGAACGAGCCCGCCCCGAAGATCGGCGACATCAAGTAAGCGGACATCCGCACCCAGCGCGGTTCTCGTAGTCGCGCCGCCGCCCGCCGCACAGTGCGGTAGAGGCGGCGGCGCGGTGCGTCGCCTGGCCTCGTACGCCACACACCCGGAAGCGCGGGAGACAGTGTTCGACTTCCTTTCAAACTACAACGACCCAACCTTCTTGGGTGCGTTCTGGATGACGGTCAAGCTCACCGTCTTCTCAGCCATCGGCTCCCTGATCTGGGGGACACTGCTCGCGGCCATGCGCGTGAGCCCCGTACCCCTGATGCGCGGCTTCGGCGCCGTCTATGTGAACATCGTGCGGAACATCCCGCTGACCGTCATCATCGTCTTCAGCTCGCTCGGCCTCGCCGACATCTTCCGGGTGACGATGGGAGCGGGTGGCGATGTCAAGCTGCAGGCCTTCCGGCTCGCCATCCTCGGTTTCGTGGCCTACACCGCGGCGTTCGTCTGCGAGGCGCTGCGCTCCGGCATCAACACCGTACCCGTCGGCCAGGCGGAGGCGGCCCGCGCCATCGGACTGAGCTTCAGCCAGGTCCTCGGCCTCATCGTGCTGCCGCAGGCGTTCCGCGCGGTCATCGGACCGCTGGCCAACGTCCTGATCGCGCTCACGAAGAACACGACCGTGGCCGCCGCGATCGGTGTGGCGGAGGCCGCCTACCTCATGAAGGGCATGATCGAGAAGGATGCGCAGACGCTGCTGATCGGCGCGATCTTCGCCTTCGGATTCGTGGTTCTGACCCTGCCCACCGGCCTGATCCTCGGCTGGCTGAGCAAGCGACTGGCGGTGAAGCGATGAGTTCTGTTCTCTACGACGCCCCCGGCCCCCGGGCCAAACGGCGCAACGTGATCCTCACGGTGGTCTTCGTCGTTCTGCTGGCCCTCCTCTCATGGTGGCTCTGGCGGGCGCTGGACAGCAAGAACCAGCTGGAGTGGAAGCTCTGGAAGCCGTTCTTCACCTCCGAGGCCTGGACGACGTATCTGCTGCCCGGTCTCGCCAACACGCTCAAGGCCATGGCGTTCTCCATCGTGATCGCCCTTCCCCTCGGTGCGCTCTTCGGCATCGCGCGTCTCTCCGACCACCGGTGGGTCCGCATCCCGGCCGGTGCGGTGGTCGAGTTCTTCCGGGCCATCCCCGTCCTGCTGCTGATGCTGTTCGCCAACGAGATCATCGCTCGCTCGATGGACGTCACCACCGAGCAACGGCAGCTCTACGCGGTCGTCACCGGTCTGGTGCTGTACAACGCCTCGGTCCTCGCCGAGGTCGTACGGGCCGGCATCCTCGCCCTCCCCAAGGGCCAGACGGAAGCCGCCCAGGCGATCGGTCTGCGCAAGGGCCAGACGATGGGCAGCATCCTGCTGCCGCAGGCCGTCACCGTGATGCTGCCGGCCATCGTCAGCCAGCTCGTGGTCATCGTGAAGGACACCGCACTCGGCGGAGTGATGATCGGGTTCACCGAGCTGCTCAACGGCCGCCAGACGCTGGCCGCGTTCTACGCCAACCCCATCCCGAGCTTCATCGTGGTGGCGATCATCTACATCGTCCTGAACTTCCTCATCACCAGCTTCGCGAGCTGGCTGGAGCAGCGGCTGCGGAAGGGCAAGAAGTCGACGGGGGCCGTGCTCGGCCCGGAGACGGTCCAGGGCACCGCGGCGACCGGTGCGGGTGGCGGCACTATGTGACAGGTGATCAGGTGACATCCGCCCAGGGTGTCCCCCGATTCAGTCCCCGGAGGGCAGTGGCATGATCGCCACTGCCCTCCGTCACTTGACGCAAGCACCGGCAATGGGTTGCATACGTTCTGTGATCGTGCACCCTGCTCCAACTTCCTGTTCACCCACGTCCGCCGGGACGTCACGTCGGGCAGGGGGCGCCGCGCCGTGGACCCGGTGATCATCGTCGGCGCGGGGCCCGTGGGCCTCACGCTCGCCCTTGCGCTGGCGCGGCAGGAGGTGCCGTCCGTGGTCCTCGACGAGGGCCCGGGGAAGGACGAGCAGCGGCTCGCGCGCACGGTGGTCCTGAACGAGGACACGGCCGCGCTGCTGGAACGATTGTCCGGCGTACCGCTCTCCCGGGCCGGCTGCCGTTGGGCCGGATGGCGGTCGATGCGGCGCAAGCAGGTGATGCGTCAGGTCCGTTTCGGGGAAGCCGACTTCGACGAGTCGGACGTTCCGCCCCGGGACGGCTCGAAGGGCGCCCGCGGCGGCCCGGAGGAGGTCGTCGAGGGCTCCGCCGGGCTCTCCCCGCTCCACATCGCCCAGCATGTCCTGACCGCCGCCCTGCGCGAGGCCATCGTCGGCGAACGGCTCGTCAAGGTCGCCGTGGAGAGCCGGCTCGACGCGATCGAGCAGGAGAAGTCCGGCGTCACGGCCCACACCCGCGGCCCCAAGAGCACCTGGTGGAGGGGTAGTTACCTGGTGGGCTGCGACGGCCCGCGCTCGGCGGTCCGCAAACTCCAGGACATCCGCTTCCCGGGCCGTACGGCGGTGGAACGGCACGCGGTGGCGGCGCTGCGCGCGGAACTCCCCTGGCCGGGCGAAGCATTGCTCCACCGCATGCCGCCGTGGCGCACGTCGGGCCCGTCCGGGGGGGAGATCACCGCACGGCCGCTCGACGGGGGTGTCTGGCGCCTGGACTGGCTCCTGCCGCCGGGCAAGGACCTCGTGACACCCGAGCTCCTCGTGGCCCGCGTCCGGGAGACCCTCGCCGGCTGGACGGGCGGCTCCACACCGCCGTACGACCTGCTGGACACGGGCGTCCACACCGTCCACCACCGGCTCGCGCGGCGCTGGCGGGTCGGCCGCGTCTTCCTCGCCGGGGACGCCGCGCACCTGCTCGGGGCGCTCGGCACCCAGGGCCTCGACGAGGGGCTGCGGGACGCCGACAACCTCGCCTGGAAACTGGCCCTGGCCTGGCACCACGGCCCGCACGAGGCCCTGCTCGACAGCTACCAGACCGAACGGCGCGCGGTCGTCGCCACCCGACTCCGCGCCGCCGACCAGGTGCTGCCCCTGCTGCGCGGCGGCAAGGGACTGCGGTCGTACGTCCCCGGCTCGTCCCGGGGCCATGACGCGCTCCTCTCCGACGGCCACCTGGGGCGCGGGGCACTGGGTGCGCCGGGGGCGTACGCCGACTCCCCGCTCATGCCTCCGCACGCCGCCGCGGAGACTCCGGTCGACACACAGCAGGGCACCCAGGTCGTGGATGTGGAGGTGACCGCGGAGGACGGCTCCTTCGTGCCCCTACGGGACCGGCTCGGACGCGGTGCACTGCTGGTGCTCCTGGTCGCGCCGGGTACCGGGGTATGGGAGCGCAAGCACTGGATGAGCGCCGGGCTCATGCCGCGCCTCGCCGCCGCCGTCGCCGCCCTGCCGCACCCCGCCGAGCTACTGGTGGCCGAGGCCTACCCGGGCGCGGGCGCCCACACCGTCCTCCTCATCCGCCCCGACGGATACCTCGTCACCGCCCTGAGCGGCGTACGCCCGGCCGACCTGTACACGGCGGCGGCAGCGACGCTGGGCATGGCGGAGCAGCAGGCCGAGACGACCGGGGCGGCCGCGAGTTCGGGCTGAAGCGTCCGAGCCTGTCGGCGCGACCGTCACCCTGTGTCCATATATTGACGGTCATTTGACCACTCCGCGCTGTCATGGTGTACTCCCGTCCGTGACCGACACCTCGACGCGCCTGTGGCGGAGGGTCCATATGGACCTCGTCCGCTATGCGGGCTGCGTGTGTCGTCCGTCCTGCTGAATTCGCATTCCTATTTCATGTGCGCGCCGCCCGTGTGCCGCCGCGCGCTGCCGAGCGAACGCACTTCAGGACGGTACCCGTGTCTGTGTCTCCCGTTGTTCCCCTCTCTTCCGCGCCGGCCGTCTCCACCCCCACGCAGGCGGAACTCCTCGACTTCGCACGTCGGACGGCCGCCGACGCCGAACTGATCGCCTCGCTCCCGCTCGATCCCGAGGGCCGCACCTGGGTACGGCTCGAAGGCCCCGGCGGCAGCGAGGCCTGGCTCATCGGCTGGCCGCCCGGCACCGGGACCGGCTGGCACGACCACGCCGACTCGGTGGGCGCCTTCGTCACCGCCGCGGGCGAGCTCAAGGAGTACTCGCTCGCCGCCCGGCTGCCCACCGACGGCTGGAAGACCCTCGAACTCACCGAAGGCGTCGACCGCGAACGGCAGTTGTCCGCAGGCAGGGGCCGCTCCTTCGGACGCCACCACGTCCACGAGGTACTCAACGAGTCCACCGAGGAGCACGCGATCTCGGTCCACGCCTACTATCCGCCCCTCCCCCGCATCCGCCGCTTCAGTCGCACGGGACAGGTGCTGCGCCTGGAGCACGTGGAACGCCCGGCCGACTGGCAGTGAGCCCGGGGCCCGAACAGCCCGAGCGCTCCGGAGGGATGGACAACCGCACGGGCCCCGTGACCTCCGCTCGGACGCAGCCGGGTTGGCCTGTTCCTGTCCCCATCCCCGTTCCGCGGCCTCGATCGAGCACCGTCACCCGCCAGGAACCCGGCACCCCTGCCGAGCCCTCACTACCCCTCGCCCGTACCCCTCGGCTCAGTACCCCTCGTCCTCCAGCCCCTCCGGGTCCTCCCCCTCTTCCTCCAGCGCCTGCCGGACCACGCGGAGGGCCATGCCCTCGGGGTAGCCCTTGCGGGCGAGCATGCCGGCGAGGCGGCGGAGGCGTTTGTCGCGGTCGAGACCTCGGGTGGAACGCAGCTTGCGGGCGACGAGCTCACGCGCGGTGCTCTCCTCCTGCTCTGCGTCGAGCTGGGAGACGGCCTCGTCGATCAGTGTCGAGTCGACACCCTTGGTACGCAGCTCCCGGGCGAGGGCTCGACGGGCCAGGCCCCGGCCGTGGTGCCGGGACTCCACCCAGGCATCCGCGAACGCGCCGTCGTTGATCAGCCCGACCTCCTCGAACCGCGACAGCACCTCGTCCGCCACGTCCTCAGGGATCTCACGCTTGTGCAGGGCGTCCGCGAGTTGCTTGCGGGTGCGCGGGGTCCCGGTGAGCAGGCGCAGACAGATCGCGCGCGCCCGCTCAGCCGGGTCCCCTGAGGACTCCCCTTTCTCGGCCCTCGACGAGAAAGACGAACCCCCGTCCTGCGGCCCCCCGTCGTCCGGGCCGTCGCCCGGTTCCCCGAAGCCACGCCGCCGACCGCTCCGCCCGCCGCGTCTGCCACGCGCGTCACCGCCCGCACCCCGCGGGGCACCTCCGCCACGCCGACGGGCACCGGTGGCCGAGCCCGCACCGGAGCGCGAGCCGTCTTCGCGCCGACCGGGGTCACCGTCACCGTCGCTGCCGTGCGGCTGATCGTCGTAGGCACCACCGTCGTGGAGCCCGTCCGTGCCGTACGACGGCGGATCTTCGTACGGTCCGAACCCGTACCCGTCGGCGGTGGGCCCCCCGGAGCCCTCGCCGGTACCCCCGCGCCCCCGACTCTCGGAGGCACCGGGGTATGCGTGCTCACCCCAGTCCGTTCTGCGCGTCACGGACTAGCTCTTCGCCGCCGTGGCCTTGGTCTTGGCGGTCTTGGCAGCCACCGCGGGCGCCGTCTTCGCGGCGTCGTCCGCGGGCGTGGCAGAGACCGCCGCGTCCGCACCCGGCTCTGCGGTGGGTTCCTCGGGCCGGACACCGACGCCGAGCTTCTCCTTGATCTTCTTCTCGATCTCGTTGGCGAGGTCGGGGTTGTCCTTCAGGAAGTTACGGGCGTTCTCCTTGCCCTGGCCGAGCTGGTCGCCCTCGTACGTGTACCAGGCGCCGGCCTTGCGGACGAAGCCGTGCTCCACGCCCATGTCGATCAGGCCGCCCTCGCGGCTGATGCCCTGACCGTAGAGGATGTCGAACTCGGCCTGCTTGAAGGGCGGCGCGCACTTGTTCTTGACGACCTTGACGCGGGTGCGGTTGCCGACCGCGTCCGTGCCGTCCTTCAGGGTTTCGATGCGACGGATGTCGAGCCGCACCGAGGCGTAGAACTTCAGCGCCCGACCACCGGTCGTGGTCTCCGGGGAGCCGAACATCACGCCGATCTTCTCGCGGAGCTGGTTGATGAAGATCGCGGTGGTCTTGGACTGGTTGAGCGCGCTGGTGATCTTTCGCAGCGCCTGGCTCATCAGACGGGCCTGAAGGCCGACGTGGCTGTCGCCCATCTCGCCCTCGATCTCCGCGCGCGGGACGAGCGCGGCGACGGAGTCGATCACGATGAGGTCGAGGGCGCCGGAGCGGACCAGCATGTCCACGATCTCCAGAGCCTGCTCGCCGTTGTCCGGCTGCGACAGGATGAGGTTGTCGATGTCGACGCCGAGCTTCTTCGCGTACTCGGGGTCGAGGGCGTGCTCCGCGTCGATGAAGGCCACCTGGCCGCCGGCCTTCTGCGCGTTCGCCACCGCGTGCAGGGTCAGGGTCGTCTTACCGGAGGACTCCGGGCCGTACACCTCCACTACTCGGCCGCGCGGCAGGCCGCCGACACCAAGTGCGACGTCGAGCGCGGTCGACCCGGTGGGGATGACCTCGATGGGCTCATTCGGCCGCTCGCCGAGGCGCATCACTGCACCCTTGCCGAACTGCCGTTCAATTTGTGCGAGCGCGGCGTCGAGCGCCTTCTCGCGGTCGGTTCCTGCCATGGGTTCCACCCGGTTTGCTTGAGTCGATCGCTTCACGTGAAAGACGCTAACGCCTGCCACTGACAATGGGCCCCGACGCCCGCCCAGCCTGTGGATAACTCGGGCACTTCTCCACGAAAACCCTGCCGGACTCCAGCCGAAGGCTTCGCCGGAGCCTCCATAAGAATGGATGTTCGATTTTAGTGTCAAGCGCACCACGCGGCATCCGGAGCGCTTCCGGGCGAGCGGGTTCACGCGGAGACGGCGGCCTGAACGAGGTTCGGCGCCGGGTGTAGGGCTACAGCGACAGCAGCCCTACGGGGCGCCGTCCTCGGGCCCGGTGCTGTTCTCGGGCCCGGTGCTGCCCTCGGGGTCGACGCCGTCCCCCGGCCCCGCGCCTCCCCCGGCTTCCGTGTCCCGGCGCGCGGTGTCGTCGTCCCGCCGCGCATCCGCGGAGTCGTCCGCCGACCGGCTCGTGCCACGCTTCTGGTCCAGCTTCTCCTGCAGCCGCCTGCGCACGCGCGTGAGGACGTCGCCGTCGGTTCCGTCCTCCTCCGCTGTCCGAGGCGGCCGCCTCCGCAGACGGGCGAGGAGGTTGCCCGTGCCGCGTCCGCGGTGCCCGTGCACGCGGGGGTCGTCCGTGACGTCGTACCGCCTCACGTACGCCCCGAGGAAGGCCTGCAGGGTGGCGACGGCGGGGATGGCGACGAGCGCGCCGACGGCGCCGAGCAGCGCGGTGCCCGCGATGACCGATCCGAAGGCGACGGCCGGGTGGATGTCCACGGTCTTGGCGGTCAGCTTGGGCTGCAGCACGTAGTTCTCGAACTGCTGGTAGATGACCACGAAGACGAGGACCCACAACGCGTACCAGGGATTGACGGTGAAGGCGATCAGCATCGGCAGGGCACCCGCCAAGTAGGTGCCGATCGTGGGGATGAACTGCGAGACCAGACCGACCCAGACCGCGAGCGCGGGCGCGTAGGGCACGTCGAGGTACTCCAGCAGGACGTAGTGCGCCACGCCGGAGATCAATGCCATCAGGCCGCGGGAGTACAGGTAGCCGCCGGTCTTGTCGACCGCGATCTCCCACGCGCGCAGCACCTCGGCCTGTTTGGCGGGCGGCAGCACGGAGCACAGCGCGCGCCGCAACCGTGGACCGTCGGCGGCGAAGTAGAACGAGAACAGCGCGATCGTCAGCAACTGGAAGAGGCCGCCCAGCACCTGTGCGGAGACGTCGAGGACGCCCGTGGCGCTGTTCTGCACGTATTTCTGCAGCCAGTCGGAGCGGAGCAGCCCTTCCTGGATGTCGACGCGCTTGAGCTCGGTGTGGAAGCTCGTGTTGATCCAGCTGATGACGGAGTCGAGGTACGCCGGGAAGTCCTCGACCATCTTGATGATCTGACCGGCGAGCATCGAACCCAGCAGGGTGACGAACCCGGCGGCCCCGATCAGCGTGATCAGGAAGACCAGGAGCGTGGCGAAGCCCCTGCGCAGCCCCTTCGAGGCCATCCAGCTCACCGCGGGCTCGATCGCGAGCGCCAGGAAGAACGCGATGAGGATGTTGATCAGCAAGCCGATGAGCTGGTGGAACGCCCAACTGCCCAACTGGAAGACGGCGACGAGGGAGAGCGCAAGCACCATCGCGCGCGGCAGCCAGCGGGGCATGCGTCCGTTCGGCGCGGCATCGGGCTCCGGGCCGGCCGGGGGGCCGGTGGGCGGTGTCGTGCCGAACGGGGATGCCTGGTGCTCGAACTGCGCGCTCTCGTCTGTGGGGGCCACGGACCAAGTCTCGCCCACGCCACCGACAATCAGCCGCCGCCCCCGGATCTCCCGGTCCGACGACCGGCGTCGGCCTGGTGAAGTCTGTTGTTTTTCAGCGGTTTTCTGCCGGAACGCCCATGGCCGCGCACACCACGCGCCACACGTCCTTGGCCTCCCAGCCGGCGTTCAGCGCCTCGTGCACCGTGCGCCCGCCGAGGCCGGACATCACGTGATCGCGCGCGAAGGTGTCGGCGTACCCCTCACCGAAGTGATCCGCCATCCGCTGCCAGAAGACCGTCAACCGCATGAGTCCAGTATCCCGCCCCAGGGGGTGGGCCTGGCCGGGACCGGCTTGCCGATACCGCTTTCCGCCCTACGGTCGGAGCCATGGCCGAAACCGGAGCATCCCCACTCCCCTCGTCGTCCCCGGCGCACAACCCGCTGGCTAGCGCCGAACAGTTCGTCTGGCTGACCGCGCGCGTGCTGGAGCAGCGCCGCTTCGCGTACCACTTCCTGGACGGGAGCGCCGACGCGGTGGAGACCGCGCTGTCCGCCTACCGCAACGCCGACGAGGGGTACGGCCACGCGCTCGAACCCGATCTGCGCGGACCCGTGAGCCAGCCGCTGCACACCGGGCACGCGCTGCGTGTCCTGGACTCGATCGGGCGCTGCGGCGGACAGCGGGTGGAGCGCGTGTGCCGCTATCTGACGTCGGTGTCGACCCCGAACGGCGCCCTTCCCGCGGTGCACCCCGGCCAGCGGGGCTACCCGGTGGCCCCGTTCGTGCCGATCGTCGACGACCCGCCCAGTGATCTGCTGGCCACCGGGCCGGTGGTGGGCCTGCTGCACCGCAACCAGGTGTGGCACGCATGGCTGTTCCGGGCCACCGACTTCTGCTGGCAGGCGGTCGAGTCCCTGGAGAAGTCGCACCCCTACGAGGTGCACGCCGCCGTGGCGTTCCTGGAGTCCGTGCCCGACCGCTCGCGCGCGCGGGCCGCCTCCGACCGACTCGGCCGCCTGGTGCGCGAACACCGGCTCGCCACGCTGGATCCGCAACGGCCGGACGACTACCCGGTGTCCGCCGGTTACGCGCCGGGCGAGCACCACTACCCGCACGACTTCGCGCACACCCCGGAATCCCTCGCGCGCGCGTGGTTCACCGACGAGGAGATGTCCCGCTCCCTCGACTTCCTGGCGAGCGAACAGACGGAGGACGGCGGCTGGCCTATCCGCTGGCGCCAGTGGGCCCCGAGCACCGCCATGGAGAGCCGCCCGATCGTGACGATCGAGGCGCTGCGGACGTTGCGGGCGTACGGCCGCTCGATCGGCTGAGACCGATCGACCGGCACGCGCGCGTGCCGCACAAACGCGGGCCCCGACGTGTGGTCCGCGCGTGCGGCCACAACAGCCTCGTCAACCCGTCATCGCCCGCACTCCCGCCGTCACGATCACCGCCGCGGCCACCACGAGCAGGAAGGGGGCACGCAGGAGCAGTGCCACGGCGGCTGCGGCGAGCCCCGCGGCCCTCGCGTCCAGCACGAGGTCGTGCCCGTCGGAGAAGGTCTGCTGGGCCGTGAGGGCGGCGAGGAGGGCCACGGGCAGCAGGGCGGCGAGGCGCTGGACGAGCGGACGTTCCAGGACGCCCTCGGGGACCAGCAACCCGACGAGCTTGACTGCGTAGCAGCCGACGGCGGTGCCGATGATCGCGATCCAGACGTTCATCGGTCCTCTCCCTGCCGGTGGTCCTCTTGCGGATGGTCTTCTTGCAGGTCGTCGCCGCGCCGGTCGTCGGTCCTGCGGCGGCCCTCCGCCCAGAGGACGACCGGGGCGGCCAGCGCGGCGACGAGGACCGGGACCCCGGCGGGGAGCACGGGCAGCAGACCGAGCCCCAGGACGACGGCGATGCCCGCGACGGCCCGCTCCCCGGTGGTCCTCAGCATCGGCGCGAGCAGTGCCAGGAAGACGGCGGGTCCGGCCGCGTCGAGCCCCCACGCGTCGGTGTCGCCGATGGCCTCGGCGCCGAGCGCGCCGAGCAGCGTGGTGAGGTTCCACAGCACGTAGAGGCTGAGCCCGGTGACGGTGAAACCGATGCGGGCGGCGCGTCGCGTGGGCTGGGCGAGGGCGACGGCCGTGGTCTCGTCGATGACCCACTGGGCGGCGAACGGCCGCACCGCGCGCGGGAGGGCCAGCACCTGGGAGAGGCGCAGCCCGTAGAACGCGTTGCGCACGCCCAGGAAGAAGGCCCCGGCTGCCGACGTGAACGGATTCCCGCCGGCCGCGAGCGCGCCCACCAGGGCGAACTGGGAGGCCCCGGTGAACACCAGGAGGCTCAGCGCGCAGGACTGCAGCAGGCTCAGCCCGCTGCCGGCCGAGGTCACCCCGAAGGCGAACCCGGACAGTCCTACGGCGCCCCCGACTCCCAGGGCGTCCCGGACGACGGCTCCGTCGGGTTTCGCGCCGTCACCGTCATGCGTCTCCACGAGACCAGTCTGTTCAGTCACCACGCCCCGGACGGTACGAGCAGTAGCCCTAATGGGTCTTGTACGTTCTTGCGCCCGCGTCGTTCCTGCGCCCGCGCGCGTCAACCTCGCGCTCGCGGGCGCCGACCCTGCGCTCACTCCCACGGTCAAAACCGCCCACACGTTCCCGCTGGTACGCGCCCGGAGGCACGCCCACGATCCGGCTGAAGTGGCGGTTGAGATGCGGCTGGTCCGTGAAGCCGACGGCGACGGCGGCCGCGGCGGGAGCCGTGCCCCGGTCGAGCAGGCCACGGGCCCGGCGGACCCGGGCGTCGGTCAGCCAGGCGTGCGGCGGCATGCCGTAGGCCGAGCGGAAAGCCCGCAGAAGGGCGAAAGGGCTGATGCCGAGGTCGGCGGCGAGCCGCTCCAGCGTCGGCGGGTCGGTCATCCGCTCCTCGAGCACGGCACGCGCGCGTGCCGCGACGGAGGCGCCGGCCGTGCGCACGACACGCTGGGGCAGCGGCCCGCCGTTGAGGCGCAGCAGCCGGGTCACGGCGACCCGCAGCAGGGTGTCCGCGGCCAGCGCGTTGCCCTCGTCGACGGCCCGCAGCACCTGATGGACGAGGCCCGCCGCGTACGGGTCGTCGAGCACGGGGGTCACGAAGCCGGGGGTGCCGCGGATCATGGTGGTCTCGGCGGCTATCTCGGCCACCACGTCCGGCGAGGGGTAGACCGCGCCGTACCGCCAGCCCTCGGGCACACCGGCGCGGCCGGTGTGCGGGGTGTCGGGGTTGACCAGAGCCAGGGCTCCCGGACCCGCGTACTGGTCGGCACCCCCGTGGTGGAACACCTCGACGCCGTCGGTGATCGCCGCGATCACGAAGTTCTCATGGGTGTGCCGCACGAACTTCTTCTCGACGTAGCTCGCCCGCAGCAGATCGACGCCGGGCAGATCCGCGTACCGCCAGTGCCTCGCCCGCTCCCCCGAACCCGCCATGTCCCCATTCTGCGTGGTGGGCCGTGCGGGCGCCGAATCCGAGCCCGCCTGCATCTCGGTCACCGGCAAGCCCGCCCCGCCCGAGCCGTTTCCGCAGGTCCGGGCCATTGTCAGTGGTCGGGTGCAGGATGGGGGCATGGTCAGCTCCGCAGATCGAGCCCTCGACGGCTTCTCCCCCGCGACCCGCGGCTGGTTCACGGGGGCCTTCTCCGCGCCCACCGCGGCCCAGGCCGGGGCGTGGCGGGCGATCGGCGAGGGCTCGGACGTGCTGGTGGTCGCCCCGACCGGCTCCGGAAAGACGCTGGCCGCGTTCCTCGCCGCGCTGGACCAGTTGGCGTCGAGCCCGCCCCCGGCCGACCCCCGGAAGCGCTGCCGGGTGCTGTACGTGTCACCGCTGAAGGCGCTCGCGGTGGACGTGGAGCGGAACCTGCGCAGTCCGCTGACCGGTATCCGCCAGGAGTCGGTGCGCCTGGGGCTGCCCGAGCCCGAGGTGAAGGTGGGCATCCGCTCCGGGGACACCCCGCCCGCGGAGCGCCGGGCCCTGTCCACACGTCCTCCGGACATCCTGATCACCACCCCCGAGTCACTGTTCCTGATGCTGACGTCGGCCACACGCGACGCGCTCACGGGCGTGGAGACGGTGATCCTGGACGAGGTGCACGCGGTCGCGGGCACCAAGCGCGGCGCCCACCTCGCGCTCTCCCTGGAGCGGCTCGACGAGCTGCTGCCCAGGCCTGCACGGCGTATCGGCCTGTCCGCCACGGTCCGTCCCGTCGACGAGGTCGCACGCTATCTCTCCCCGAGCCGCAGGGTGGAGATCGTCCAGCCTCCGTCCGGCAAGGAGTTCGACCTGTCGGTGGTCGTGCCGGTGGAGGATCTGGGCGAACTGGGCGGCTCCCCGGTCGCCGAGGGCAACGAGGGCGCGGAGCGGCCGTCGATCTGGCCGCACGTCGAGGAGCGCATCGCCGACCTCGTCCAGGCCCACCGCTCCACGATCGTGTTCGCCAACTCCCGCCGCCTCGCGGAGCGGCTGTGCAACCGGCTCAACGAGATCGCGTACGAGCGGGCCACCGGTGTGCCCCTGGACGAGCACCACGCCCCGGCGGAGCTGATGGGAGGCTCGGGCGCGGCCCAGGGAGCGCCCCCGGTCCTCGCCAGGGCCCACCACGGCTCGGTCTCCAAGGAGCAGCGCGCCCTGGTCGAGGAGGACCTGAAGGCGGGCCGGTTGCCGGCCGTGGTCGCCACCTCCAGCCTCGAGCTGGGCATCGACATGGGCGCGGTGGACCTCGTCGTGCAGGTGGAGTCACCGCCCTCGGTCGCTTCCGGCCTGCAGCGCGTGGGCCGTGCCGGACACCAGGTGGGCGCGGTCTCCAGGGGCGTGTTCTTCCCCAAGTACCGCGGCGACCTGGTCCAGTCGGCGGTGGTCACCGAGCGGATGCGCAGCGGCTCCATCGAGTCCATGAGGATCCCCGGCAACCCCCTGGACGTCCTGGCGCAGCAGATCGTCGCCATGACCTCGATGGACACCTGGCAGTTCGACGACCTCCTCGCCACCGTCCGCCGCGCCGCGCCCTTCGCCTCGCTCCCCGAGTCCGCGTTCACGGCCGTCCTCGACATGCTCGCGGGCCGCTATCCGTCCGACGCCTTCGCGGAGCTGCGCCCGCGCGTGGTGTGGGACCGGGTCGCGGGCACGATCACAGGACGGCCGGGCACCCAGCGCCTCGCGGTCACCTCCGGGGGCACGATCCCGGACCGCGGCCTCTTCGGGGTCTTCCTCGCGGGCTCCGACCCCAAGAAGGGCGGCGGCCGGGTCGGCGAGCTCGACGAGGAGATGGTGTACGAGTCCCGGGTCGGGGATGTCTTCACCCTCGGCACCAGTTCCTGGCGCATCGAGGACATCACCCGCGACCGGGTGCTGGTCTCCCCCGCGCCGGGCGTCCCGGGTCGTCTGCCCTTCTGGAAGGGCGACCAGCTCGGCCGCCCGCTCGAACTGGGCCGCGCGGTCGGCGCGTTCCTGCGCGAGGTGGGCTCCCTGTCCGAGGAGGACGCCCGGCTGCGCCTGCTGGCCGCCGGACTCGACGCGTGGGCCGCCGACAACGTCCTCTCCTACCTGGCCGAACAGCGCGAGGCCTGCGGACACGTCCCCGACGACCGCACGATCGTCGTCGAACGCTTCCGCGACGAGCTGGGCGACTGGCGGGTCGTCGTCCACTCCCCCTTCGGCGCCCAGGTCCACGCCCCCTGGGCTCTCGCCCTCGGCGCGAAGCTCTCCGAGCGGTACGGCATGGACGCCCAGGTCATGCACGCCGACGACGGCATCGTCCTGCGCCTGCCCGACGCCGACCTGATGGGCCTGGACCTGCTCGACATGGAGCCCATGAAGGCGGGCACGGAATACGACGCCGAGCAGGCCCCGATCGGCGCGGCCGACGTCGCCTTCGACAAGGGCGAGGTCGACCAGATCGTCACCGACCAGGTGGGCGGCTCGGCGCTGTTCGCGTCCCGCTTCCGCGAGTGCGCCGCCCGCGCGCTCCTACTGCCCCGCCGCAGCCCGGGCAAGCGCACGCCACTGTGGCAGCAGCGCCAGCGCGCGGCCCAACTACTGCAGGTGGCGAGCGAGTTCGGCTCGTTCCCGATCGTCCTGGAGGCGGTCCGCGAATGCCTCCAGGACGTCTTCGACGTCCCGGGTCTCGCCGAGCTGATGGGCGACATCGAGTCCCGCAAGGTCCGCCTCGTCGAGGTCACCACCCCGGAGCCCTCGCCCTTCGCCCGCTCACTCCTCTTCGGATACGTCGCCCAGTTCCTGTACGAGGGGGACTCCCCGCTCGCCGAGCGCCGCGCCGCCGCCCTGTCGCTGGACTCCCGTCTGCTGGCCGAGCTGTTGGGCCAGGCGGAGCTGCGCGAGCTGCTCGACGCCGAGGTGCTGACGGAGTTGGAGCGGGAGCTCCAGTGGCTCACCGAGGACCGCCGCGTCAAGGACGCCGAAGGTGTCGCGGACCTGCTCCGGCTCCTCGGCCCTCTCACGGACGCCGAGTTGGCCGAGCGCGGCGCCGAGCCACAGTGGGCGCGGGAGCTGGCCGGGGCCCGCCGCATCATCCGGGTGCGGGTCGCCGGCACCGACCACTGGACGGCGATCGAGGACGCGGGACGGCTGCGCGACGCGCTCGGCACAGCCCTGCCGGTCGGCGTCCCGGAAGCCTTCACGGAGCCGGTCAAGGACCCGCTCGGCGACCTCATGGCCCGTTACGCCCGCACGCACGGCCCGTTCACCTCGGCCACGGCCGCCGCGCGCTTCGGCCTCGGTGTGGCCGTCACGGACGGGGCGCTCCACCGACTGGCGGCGAACGGCCGTGTCGTGCAGGGCGAGTTCCACCCGGCGGGCATCGGCCAGGAGTGGTGCGACGCGGCCGTACTGCGCCGCCTGCGCCGCCGCTCGCTGGCAGCGCTGCGGCAGGAGCTGGAGCCGGTACCGCCCGCCGCGCTCGCCCAGTTCCTGCCGCAGTGGCAGCACGTGGGCGGGGGGCACGGGCTGCGGGGCATCGACGGACTGGTGCGCGCGATCGAGCAGGTGCAGGGCGCCTCCGTGCCCGCCTCCGCCCTGGAGAAGCTGGTCCTGCCCTCCCGGGTCGCCCACTACAGCCCCGCGATGCTCGACGAACTCACCGCGGCCGGCGAGGTTGTCTGGGCGGGCGCCGGAGCTCTCCCCGGCAAGGACGGCTGGGTCTCGCTGTACCTGGCGGACACGGCCCCGCTCCTCCTCCCGCCCCCGCACCCCCTGGAGCTGACCGCGCTCCACGAGTCGGTCCTGACCACTCTCTCCGGCGGCTACGGCCTCTTCTTCCGCCAGATCTCCGACCAGGTCCGCGCGACCACCCACCCCGACGTCACCGATCCCCAACTGGCGGACGCCGTCTGGGACCTGGCCTGGTCGGGCCGCCTCACCAACGACACACTCACCCCCATGCGCTCCCTCCTGGGCTCGGGCCGCACCGCGGGCTCCACCGCCCACCGCGCCAAGCGCACGGTCCCGCGCGGCCGGTACGGCTCCCTGAGCGCCGCCGCACGCCCCCAGTCGCGTACGGGCCCACCCACGGTCGCCGGCCGTTGGTCCCTCCTCCCCGCCCACGAGCCCGACCTCACCGTCCGAGCCCACGCCCTGGCCCGCACCCTCCTCGACCGCCACGGTGTGGTGACCCGGGGTGCCGTGGCCGCCGAAGGCGTCCAGGGCGGCTTCTCCGCCGTCTACCGCGTCCTGTCCGTCTTCGAGGAGAGCGGCCAGGCCCGCCGTGGCTACGTCGTCGAGGGTCTGGGCGCCGCCCAGTTCGCGATGGACGGCGCAGTGGACCGCCTACGCGCGGTGTCCAACGCCCGCGAACGAAACGAGCCCCTGCCGAGCCCCGCCCCCAACGGCTCTGCCAAAGGCCCGGGCACGGCCCCCGCCCTCGCCCCCGCCTCCTGGGACGACTTCCCTGACGACCCGGGCCTCCACGGCCCGGGCCGCGACGATTCCTCTGCCCCCACTGCCCCCTTCGTCTCCGCCTCTCCGGCCGAGTTCGGCACCGACCCCCACGGCGAGCACAGCGCATACGGCCGAGGGGGCCCGTACAGCGACGGCGGCCCCGACGGCCGCAGCGGGCCGTACGGCCGCCCCGGCCCTCACGCCCCAACCGGCCACGACCCGCACCGCACGCGCACCCCAGCCTCCCCCCGAGCCGTCGTCCTGGCCGCCGCCGACCCCGCGAACGCCTACGGCGCCGCCCTTCCCTGGCCCGAGCCGCCCACCGAAGCCGGACACAAACCGGGCCGCAAGGCGGGCTCCCTGGTTGTCCTGGTCGACGGCGAGCTGACCGTCTACATGGAGCGCGGCGGCAAGACCCTGCTGGCCTGGCCCGCCGACCGGGACGCCGGACCCATGGACGACCCCCGCCTCCGCCCGGCCGCCGAAGCCCTGGCCGCAGCGGCACGCGCGGGCTCCCTCGGCACGGTCACGGTGGAGCGCGTGAACGGCACTTCCGCCCTCACCTCTCCCCACGGCCCCCTCCTGGAAGCAGCAGGCTTCATCGCGACACCACGCGGCCTTCGTATCCGCGCATGATCACCGAGCAACGGGCCACCACAGCCCAGGCCCGTCATCAGGAGCGCGGGGAACCACGCGCCCAGCCACCCAAGAACCGGCACCCACGCAGCCGCACCCGCACCCGCCGGCCCATCGCCCGCACCCGAGCCAGGGGGCGCCCCGCACCGAACCCATGCCACGCTTGACCCATGCCCGAAGGTGACACCGTCTGGCAAGCGGCGAGACGACTCCACACCGCCCTCGCCGACAAGGTGCTGTCCCGCTCCGACCTACGCGTACCGAAATACGCCACGGCCGGCCTCACCGGCCGCACCGTCCTGGACGTGACCCCCCGCGGCAAGCACCTCCTCACCCGCATCGAAGGCGGCCTGACCCTCCACTCGCACCTGCGGATGGAGGGGTCCTGGAAGGTGTACGCCAACGGCGAGCGCTGGCGCGGCGGCCCGGCGCACCAGATCCGCGCGATCCTGGGCAACACCGACCTCACGGCCGTCGGCTACCGCCTCCCCGTACTGGAGCTGATCCGCACCACCGACGAACACCGCGCCGTCGGCCACCTCGGTCCCGACCTGCTCGGCCCGGACTGGGACCCCGACCGGGCCCTCACCAACCTCCTGAGCGACCCCGCCCGCGCCCTCGGCGAGGCGCTCCTGGACCAGCGCAATCTCGCCGGTATCGGCAATGTCTACAAGAGCGAGCTCTGCTTCCTGCTCCGGGTCACCCCCTGGCTCCCCGTCGGCGCCCTCCCGGAGGACCTCGCCGCCCGGCTGCCCGCCCTCGCCAAGAAACTCCTCGAAGCCAACCGCGACCGCCCGATCCGCAGCACGACAGGCCACCGCCACCACGACCTGTTCGTGTACGGCCGGGCCCCCCGCCCCTGCCTGCGCTGCCACACCCCCGTCCGCGCGGCCGACCAGGGCGACGGCTCCCGCGAACGCCCCACCTACTGGTGCCCCACCTGCCAGCCTGGCCCGGCACCGGCAACCGCCGGAACACCCCGCCGAAACGCCCGAGTTCAACGCCGCCCACCCAATTGACGGACCGTCAGAAACGCTCGTACCGTCACCTCATGCCCATCCCGGCGTACGACCTCACCGGCCGCACCGCGTTCGTCACCGGCGCCGGCAGCGGTATCGGCCGCGCCTCGGCCGTCCTGCTCGCCGAGGCGGGCGCGACGGTGCACTGCGCGGACCGCAACGCGCAGGGCCTGCACGAGACGGCGACCCTCATCAAGGCCAGGAACGGTATCGCCCGCACCCACCACCTCGACGTCACCGACCGCGCCCAGCTCACACAGGCCGTGGCCGCGTGCGAGCGGCTCGATGTGATGGCGGCGATCGCCGGAATCATGCACAGCAGCCCGGTACTGGAGACCCTGGACGAGGATCTCGAACGGGTGTGGAGCGTCAACTTCAAAGGTGTGCTCCACGCCTGCCAGGCAGCGGCCCGCCGGATGATCGCCGACAAGACGCGGGGCAGCATCGTCACCATGGCCTCCGGCGCCGTCGACACCGGCGGCCCGGGACTGCTCTGCTACGGCGTGACCAAGGCGGCGGTGGTCCAGCTGACGAAGACCCTGGCGACCGAGGTCGGCCCGCACGGCATCCGCGTCAACGCGGTGGCCCCGGGCTGGATCCGTACGCCCATGACCGACCGCCACGACGGCGAGGCACAGGCGCGGACGGAGTCCTTCATGGCCCGGCTGTCACCGCTGAGCCGGGTCGGCGAGCCCGACGACATCGCCCACGCCGTGCTGCACCTCGCCTCCGACGCCTCGGCGTTCACGACGGGCCAGATCCTCCGTCCGAACGGCGGGGTGGCCATGCCCTGGTGACCGCGGCCCCCACCGCGCCCTCCAGAACCGGGCCACCCCCCGCGCCCCCTGACGCGTCCCCCGACCGTCCGTGTGCCCGCCCCTTCGGCACGCAGTGCACAGGCAGAAGGCTCAACCCCCACCCCCCGGCCGCGACCGCCCCCTCCACCGCGCCGGCATCCGGCGCCAGCGCGAGCCGCAGCACACCCCACCACCACAACGCACCGAGCCCCAGAGCCGCCCCCCAGCGAACTATCCGCATGGCCGCCACCTCCAAGGCCTCCGGGCCCCCAGAACGACGCTAGACGGCTCTCGTCACGGCCGGAGAGGGCGCACCACCGGCACAGGGACGCACGGCCCCCTCACAAGGACCGCATCCATGGGGCGCGTGATGCGCGCCCCGCAGCCGCTCACCGCCCTCCTCACGCCCCCCGCCGCACCCACCGGCCAGGGGGCGCACAGCCCGCCGGTCACAAGGTGTGCGGAAGGCCGGCACGCGCTCGCGTCCGCCGCGCGCTACCCGTTCTCCGCCTGGAACATCCAGTGGTGCTTCTCGAGGTCCGCCGTGATCCCGATGAAGATGTCCTGGCTCACCGGATCCGCCGCCGCGGTGCTCTCCACCCGCGTCCGCATCCGGGTGATCACCGAGCCGAGCGCCTCCACCAGGGTCCCCACCGCGTCCGCGTCCTTGACCCAGCCGTCCGGGGCCGAGCCGATACCGCTGCTCCCGGCCACCGTCCCGGCCCGCCCGTCCGGGGAGACACCGAGGGTGGAGGCGCGTTCGGCGACCGTGTCGGAGTGCAGCCGGGCGGTGTCCACGACCTCGTCGAGCTGCAGATGGACCGAGCGGAAGCGCGGCCCGACCACGTTCCAGTGGATCTGCTTGGCCACGAGGGAGAGGTCGACGAGATCGACGAGGGCACCCTGCAGCGCCTCGGAGACGGTCCTGAGATCGACCTCGGACAGCGGGCTCTTCACCACGTACATCAGCGCAGCTCCGGATTCTTGAGACGACCGTACGACCCCGTGCGCCCGCACGAACGAACGAGTCGCGCGCACGTCCCCGTTCCGCTCCTCCACCATGACCGCACACCACCACCCCGGCAAACGGGAGCGCAGCCCGCTCTGCCGGCGCAACACAAAAGCCCCGGCCGGCACCCCCAGGTCTCCCTGGAGGCCCCGCCCGGGGCTCCCGCTTCGCTTCTACTTCTTCACCGGCGCGTGCCGGACCTCACACAGACACTCGCGGCACATCACGCCGCGACGACGTCCACCGCTTCGGCGGGCGCCTTGATCGTGACCCGCTCCGGCGGCACACCGGCCACCGAGACGGAGTTGAGCATCGGTCGACGTACTGGTGCTGGCACCGGCTCGGTGGCAGCTGCGGACTGGGCCAGCTCGGCAAGGGCGAGCTCGTCGCTCACTTCTCGCATGAGCTCGGACATCCGTACGTCCAGCGCGTCGCAAATGGCGGAGAGCAGCTCGGAGGATGCCTCCTTCTGCCCCCGCTCCACCTCGGAGAGATAGCCGAGTGAGACTCGGGCGGACGAGGAGACTTCGCGCAGAGTACGGCCCTGGCGCTGGCGCTGCCGACGCAGCACGTCACCAAGCAGGCGACGGAGCAGAATCATCGGTGGCTCCCTCCTCGGACCGTGTAGCCGCATCCTTCACGCCCCACCGTACCGCCTTGCGCTGCGGCCGTGCGGGGAGCGCTGTTGTGTTCACTCAGGGCTGCAAACATCAGGTCCCCCCGTTCTGTTCCGTATTTTGTGCCCGCTCGTTCCCGGTCTGTTCGCCCGCAAGCTCCTCAAGAAGCAGTGCGAGTACGCTCCGTACACTCTCCATACGGATTTCCGTCCGGCCGCCGTTCAACCGCAACGACAGCACTTTCCCGCCACCTGATACGCCGGAATCCGCGGTGGAAGGCCCGGCGACGGCCACATGGACCGTGCCGACGGGTCGGCCGTCCTGGGGCTCCGGTCCCGCGACACCGGTGGTCGAAATTCCCCAGTCCGCGCCGAGCGCCTTGCGGACGCCTTCCGCCATCTCGGTCGCGACCTGCGGATCCACCGCTCCGCGCTGGTCCAGCAGGGTGGCGTCGACATTGAGCAACTGGTGCTTGAGCTCCGTGGCGTACGCGGTGACCGAGCCTCGGAACGCCTGGGAGGACCCGGGGGCCGCGGTGAGCGCGGCCGCGACCAGACCACCGGTCAGCGACTCCGCGACGGCGACCGTCTCGCCCCTCACCGTCA
The DNA here is from genome assembly GCF_041435215.1 of Streptomyces sp. NBC_01314. Lineage (NCBI taxonomy): Bacteria > Bacillati > Actinomycetota > Actinomycetes > Kitasatosporales > Streptomycetaceae > Streptomyces > Streptomyces sp. NBC_01314. The sequence goes on from NZ_CP108394.1 coordinate 3,349,574, forward strand.
GTAGTCGCAGCACTTCGGCGGCCGTGGAGGTCAACGCTCCGCTCCCTCCGCCGCGGCTTCGCGCTCGGCGGTTCCACGCCGTCGCAGCACAATGGCCTGTCTCACATAGTCGAGTCCGGTGACCACGGTCAGGATGACCGCCGCGGCCATCACCCACCACCTCAGAGTGGCCAGGGGACCCTCCAGCGCCAGGACGTACATCCCGACGGCGATGCCCTGGGTCAGGGTCTTCAGCTTGCCGCCGCGGCTCGCCGGGATGACCCCGTACCGGATGACGATGAAACGCAGGAGCGTGATCCCGAGTTCCCGGCCGAGGATGACTCCGGTGACCCACCACGGCAGATCGCCCAGGGAGGACAGGCAGATCAAGGCGGCACCCATGATCGCCTTGTCGGCGATGGGGTCGGCGATCTTCCCGAAGTCGGTGACGAGGTCGTACGTCCGGGCCAGGTGGCCGTCGAAGATGTCGGTGATCATGGCGACGGCGAAGGCGGCCCAGGCCCAGGCCCGCCAGACCGGGTCGTATCCGCCGTCCATGAGCATCAGCGCGACGAAGCCCGGCACGAGGACCAGGCGGACCATGGTCAGGATGTTCGCGATGTTCCAGAGGCTGGCCTGATTGACGGCGGCAGCGCCCAGCTTCCCGCCCCGCACGGACCGCGTGTCCCCGGCAGCGCTCGGGGCGCCGGGAACGCCGGAGGCGCTCGTCGCGCCCTTGGCGCCGGAGGTGCCGCCCGCCGCGGATGCCGGGGCTCCCGTCATCTGGCCGCCTCCTCAGTACACGCGAGGGAGCCGAGCGACCCCGGCAGCACCTCGGCCACCAGGTCGACGCCTTCCGTGCCGACCACCTTGGCCTCGACCATACGGCCGACGCTCAGCTCCTCGCCGTTCGTGAACAGCACCTGGCCGTCCGTCTCGGGAGCCTGGTGGGCACCACGGCCGTACGCGCCCTCGTCGCCGTCGACCGACTCGACCAGCACGCTCACGGTCTGCCCGACGCGCTCCTCGGCACGCTGCGAGACCAGTTCCTCGGCCAGCCGCGAGATCCGCGCGAGCCGCTCGGCGACCACGTCCTCGGCCAGCTTGTTCTCGTACGTCGCCGCTTCGGTGCCCTCCTCGTCGGAGTACCCGAAGACGCCGATCGCGTCCAGTCTCGCGCCGTTCAGGAACCGCTCCAGCTCCGCGAGGTCGTCCTCGCTCTCGCCGGGGAAGCCCACGATGAAGTTGGACCGCACGCCGGCCTCGGGGGCCTTGCCGCGGATGGTGTCGAGCAGTTCCAGGAAGCGGTCGGTGTCGCCGAAGCGGCGCATCGAGCGCAGCACGGCCGGGGCGGAGTGCTGGAAGGAGAGGTCGAAGTAGGGCACGACCTTGGGTGTGGAGGTAAGCACGTCGATGAGGCCGGGCCGCATCTCGGCGGGCTGGAGGTAGCTCACGCGCACCCGTTCGATGCCGTCGACCTCGGCGAGCTCGGGCAGCAGGGACTCCAGCAGCCGGATGTCGCCCAGGTCCTTGCCGTACGAGGTGTTGTTCTCGGAGACCAGCATGACCTCCTTGACGCCCTGCTCGGCCAGCCAGCGTGTCTCGTTCAGCACGTCCGAGGGCCGGCGCGAGATGAAGGAGCCGCGGAAGGACGGGATGGCGCAGAAGGAGCAGCGGCGGTCGCAGCCGGAGGCGAGCTTCACGGAGGCGACGGGCGAGCCGTCCAGACGGCGGCGCAGCGGCGAACGCGGCCCGGAGGCCGGAGCGAGGCCGTCCGGAAGATCGACGGGGGCGTGCCCCGGAAGCGCGACCCCGGCCGCCGACTCCTGGCGCTGGGCCGGGCTGATCGGCAGCAGCTTGCGCCGGTCGCGCGGGGTGTGCGAGGCGTGGATGCCGCCGTTCAGGATGGTCTGGAGGCGGTCGGAGATGTCCGCGTAGTCGTCGAAGCCGAGTACGCCGTCGGCCTCGGGCAGCGCTTCGGCGAGTTCCTTGCCGTACCGCTCGGCCATGCAGCCGACCGCCACGACGGCCTGGGTTCTGCCGTGCCCCTTGAGGTCGTTGGCTTCCAGGAGTGCGTCGACGGAGTCCTTCTTGGCGGCCTCGACGAAGCCACAGGTGTTGACGACCGCGACGTCCGCTTCCTCGGCGTCCTCGACGAGCTCCCAGCCGTCCGCCTCCAAGCGGCCTGCGAGCTCCTCCGAGTCCACCTCGTTGCGGGCGCAGCCAAGAGTGACAAGTGCGACGGTACGGCGTTCAGGCATGGGCTCAAGACTACTTCGTCCCAGTGACAGCCCACGTCGACGGGGTTGGCCGATCTTGGCCAACCCCGTACCCGCGTCTACCTTTGAATCGTCTGTACATCCGTGACCCGGACGTATCGAGGGTCAGCCGACCTCGGGATCGCCCTTCGTGTACGTCAGGCGTTCGACCTGGCCGGGCTGGAAGTCGTCCTTGATCTTCTTGCCGTTGACGTAGAGCTGGATGGCCCCGGCGTCGCCGAGCACGAGGTCGATCTTGGAGCCGTCCTGGAAGGTCCTGGACTCGCCCTGCTTGAGCAGACCGTCCCACAGGAGTCGGCCGTTGTGGTCCTTGGCGGAGATCCAGCTACGGCCGTCCGAGGCGCTGACCTGCACGGTCACCTTGTCGCGGGGCGCGGCCGCGATGGCGCTGTCGGTCGGGTCGGGCTTCGGGTCGGCGTCGGGCTTGCCGGTCTTGGGCGTGGGAGACGCGGGCCTGCTGGTGGTCGGCGTGGAGCCCTCGGCGACCTGCGTGGTGTCGCCGTCGCCCCCGCCGTCGAACGCGGTGAAACCGACGAAGCCGATCACCGCGACGATCGCGGCGACCATGGCGGCGGTCCAGTTGGGGCCGCGCCGCTCGGGACGGATCCGCTCCGCCTCGAACAGTGGGGCCGCCGGGGTCGGCGCGGGCCGTCCCCCGTGTGCCTCGTCGTACTGTTCGAGCAGCGGGACGGGATCGATGCGCACCGCGCGCGCGATGGTGCGGAGGTGACCGCGCGCGTAGACGTCGCCACCGCAGGTGGCGAAGTCGTCCTGCTCGATCGCGTGCACGATGGCGATGCGGACCCGGGTGGCGTTGCTGACGTCGTCGACGGTCAGCCCGGCCGCGATGCGCGCCTGCTGGAGGGCACGGCCGATCGAGGGGCGTTCCGCCAAGCGTTCGTCAAGGTCGTCTTCGAACGGACGCTCGTCTTCGGGGAAGTTGCCGTCAGGGGAATTGCCGATGGACACGGGGGCGCCTTTCGAGCGTGTAGCCACCTGTGCTGGGGGTTCAGTCTAGGGGGGGTACGAAAGGGTGGGGCAACCGGGCGGTGGGACTTTGTACGCCATCAGAATGGCCGGACATCCTGCTGGTGGTGAGAGTGGGGCATGAAGTTGTCCCCTCGTCCAACTTGACCTACGACGAAGGGAAACGGTTGCTCACTATTTCCTTACGGGTGGGTCACGTTCGCATACCCGGAAGTCGTAATTGCATCCGCGTTCCGCCCGCCGGACAACCAATTTTCCCCCGGCGTGCGCCTCTGTCGCGCCCTTCCGTGATTCCGCCGCGGCCCTTACGCCCCAGTCTCCCCCCGGATCACGGCCAGCACGCCGTCCAGTTCGTCGGGTTTGACAAGAACGTCACGCGCCTTGGAGCCCTCGCTCGGCCCCACGATGCCCCGGGACTCCATGAGGTCCATGAGCCGCCCGGCCTTGGCGAAGCCGACGCGCAGCTTGCGCTGGAGCATGGAGGTCGAACCGAACTGTGTGGAGACGACCAGTTCGGCCGCCTGGCACAGCAGGTCGAGGTCGTCGCCGATCTCCTCGTCGATCTCCTTCTTCTGCTTGCTGCCCACGGTGACGTCGTCCCGGAAGACGGGCGCCATCTGGTCCTTGCAGTGCTGGACGATCGCCGCGACCTCGCCCTCGGTCACGAACGCGCCCTGCATGCGGGTCGGCTTGTTCGCCCCCATCGGCAGGAACAGCCCGTCGCCCTTGCCGATCAGTTTCTCGGCGCCCGGCTGGTCGAGGATGACGCGCGAGTCGGCGAGCGAGGAGGTGGCGAAGGCGAGCCGCGAGGGCACGTTCGCCTTGATCAGACCGGTGACGACGTCCACGGACGGCCGCTGCGTGGCGAGCACCAGGTGGATGCCGGCCGCGCGCGCGAGCTGCGTGATGCGCACGATCGCGTCCTCGACGTCCCGCGGCGCGACCATCATCAGGTCGGCCAGCTCGTCCACGATCACCAGCAGATACGGGTACGGGGACAGCTCGCGCTCACTGCCCTCGGGCAGCTTGACCTTGCCGTTCCTGATGGCCTCGTTGAAGTCGTCGATGTGCCGGTAGCCGAACGCGGCCAGGTCGTCGTAGCGCAGGTCCATCTCGCGCACGACCCACTGGAGCGCCTCGGCGGCCCGCTTGGGGTTGGTGATGATCGGCGTGATGAGGTGCGGGATGCCCTCGTACGCGGTCAGTTCGACGCGCTTGGGGTCGACGAGGACCATACGGACGTCCTCGGGGGTCGCCCGGACCATGACCGAGGTGATCAGGCAGTTGATGCAGGACGATTTGCCCGAGCCGGTCGCACCCGCGACGAGCACATGCGGCATCTTCGCCAGATTGGCCATCACATAGCCGCCCTCGACGTCCTTGCCGAGCGCCACCAGCATCGGATGGTCGTCCTCGGCCGCGTCCGCGAGGCGCAGGACGTCGCCGAGGTTGACCATCTCGCGGTCGGTGTTGGGGATCTCGATGCCGACGGCCGACTTGCCGGGGATGGGGCTGATGATCCGTACGTCCGGGCTGGCGACGGCGTAGGCGATGTTCTTGGTCAGCGCGGTGATCCGCTCGACCTTGACCGCCGGGCCCAGCTCGACCTCGTAGCGGGTGACCGTCGGCCCGCGGGTGAAGCCGGTGACGGAGGCGTCGACCTTGAACTCGGAGAACACGTTCGAGAGGGAGGCCACTATGGCGTCGTTGGCCGCGCTGCGCGTCTTGCCGGGGCCGCCCCGCTCCAGGAGGTCGAGCGAGGGCAGGGAGTAGGTGATGTCGCCGGAGAGCTGTAGCTGTTCGGCCCGCGGCGGCAGCTCGCGGGGCGCGTCCGGAGCCTGCTTGGTCAGGTCCGGCACCAGGGCGTCCTGCCTGGCGCCCTTGGGGGGCTTGGCGGCCGAGGGCTCCTGCTTGGGCGTCTTGCTGCGCGCGGCCGGGACGGGGGTGGTCTCCTCCCGGTCCCCCACGCTCACCCCCTGGGTGAGGTCGGCGACCACCGGCGAGGGCGGCATCCCGTGCAGCACGGCCCCGTCGAGCGCGGCAGCGGCGGCCGCGGCGACGTCCACGGCGTCCATCGGCCGGTTCGGGTCGGGCTGCCGCACCGCGGAGCGCCTCGGGCGGCGCCTGGTGAGGGCCTCCTGCTCGGCGCCGTCGGGGTCGTACGGCTCGGGGGCGGAGCCGCGCCTGCGGGGGCGCGCGGGCAGCGCGTCGCGCCACTGCTCGTCGTAGCGGGAGTCGTCCTCGCCGTACTCCTCGTCGTCATCGTCGTCCGCGACGATGCCCAGCTTCTGCCCGAGCAGCCGCAGCCGCTGCGGGATCGCGTTGACCGGCGTGGCCGTGACGACGAGCAGCCCGAAGACCGTGAGCAGCACAAGCATCGCCACGGCGAGGGCCTCGCCCATGGTGTACGTCAGCGGGGTGGCCGTGCCCCAGCCGATGAGCCCCCCGGCGTCTCTTATCGCCTGCATGCCGGCGCTGCGGGCGGGCGAGCCGCACGCGAGGTGGACCTGGCCGAGGATGCCGATGACGAGTGCGGACAGGCCGATGACGATGCGGCCGTTGGCTTCGGGCTTCTCGGGATGCCGGATGAACCGTACGGCGATGACGGCGAGCAGTATCGGAACGAGCAGGTCGAGCCGGCCGAAGGCGCCGGTCACGAGCATCTCGACGAGATCGCCGACCGGCCCGCGCAGGTTGGACCAGGTGCCGGCGGCCACGATCAGGGCGAGGGCGAGCAACAGGAGCGCGACGCCGTCCTTGCGGTGCGCCGGGTCGAGACCCTTCGCGCCCTGCCCTATGCCACGGAAGACGGCGCCGACGGCGTGCGCGACACCGAGCCAGATGGCGCGTACGAGTCTGTACACGCCTCCGGTGGGATTGGGCGCCGGCTTCGGAGGGGCCGTCTTCTTCGCCGTCGCCTTCTTGGCAGGCGCCTTCCGGGCGGCGGCTTTCTTCGCGGGGGCCTTCTTCGCCGGAGCCTTCGTCGGAGCGGCCGCCTTCTTCGCGGGCGGCTTCTTCGCTGCGGACTGACGTGAGGCCATGGGGGTGAGGTTACCGGTGGAGACCACAGCCGACACGTGTGCCTACTGCTTCACCCGTTCGTGTCGCGCACTCGAAGCCCCGAAGCTGACATGGCCTGACAGGCCCTCAGCCCCCACAGCCGCATCACAACTGAGCGCGGGACCGGGCCACTTGTGTGACCCCGCCCGCGCTCCGGAACGTGCTCAGTTCTGCGACGGCACCGACGAGGGGCCGCCCGTGCCCGGCTCCAACGCGTCCAGCGCCCTGCGCAGGCCCGTCAGTTTGCGTTCGAGATGGGCCGCTGTGGCCACCGCGGCGGCATCCGCCGAGTCGTCGTCGAGTTGCTTGGACAGCGCCTCCGCCTGCTCCTCGACGGCCGCGAGCCGCGCGGAGAGCTCGGCGAGGATGCCGCCGGAGGGCTCCTTGGAACCGCCCGCCGCGCCCTTACCGCCGCCCTCCAACTGGAGTCGCAGCAGCGCCGCCTGCTCCCTGAGCTGGCAGTTCTTCATGTACAGCTCGACGAACACCGAAACCTTGGCGCGCAGCACCCAGGGATCGAACGGCTTCGAGATGTAGTCGACCGCACCCGCCGCGTACCCACGGAACGTGTGGTGCGGTCCGTGGTTGATGGCCGTGAGGAAAATAATCGGGATGTCCCGGGTCCGCTCGCGCCGCTTGATGTGCGCGGCCGTTTCGAACCCGTCCATTCCCGGCATCTGGACGTCCAGCAGAATAACCGCGAAGTCGTCCGTCAACAGCGCCTTGAGCGCTTCCTCCCCGGACGATGCCCGCACCAGTGTCTGATCGAGCGCGGAGAGGATGGCCTCCAGCGCCAACAGATTCTCCGGCCGGTCATCGACCAGGAGGATCTTGGCCTTCTGCACCATGGCCCGTCCTCCTCGCCCCGGCTTGGGGCCTCCCCTGTCCGCAGGACTCGACGTGACACCACTCGGCGTCACCCCAGGGGACGACTCCCTCGCGCCACCCGTCCTTGTGCCGGTCATCGTAGCCGCACCCCGCCCGTCGCCACACCCTGTCACCGTGATGTCACTGTGCTCGTAGCAGAAACGCGGCAGGGGACCAGAAGGTTCCCCGAATCCCGCGTTTCTACACGACCCCGGCCACACTCAGTCAGCAACTCGGCGCAACCTCCAACGCGTTGTGACCACACGCGGCCCTTCCTGTCACTCACTTCGCATCCACTGCTCCATGACCGACAGCAGATGATCCGGATCGACCGGCTTCGTCACATAGTCGGAGGCTCCCGAGTCGATCGCCTTCTCCCGGTCGCCCTTCATCGCCTTGGCCGTCAGGGCGATGATCGGCAGTCCGGCGAACTGGGGCATCCGGCGGATCGCCGTGGTCGTCGCGTATCCGTCCATCTCGGGCATCATGATGTCCATCAGGACGACCGTCACGTCGTCGTGCTGTTCCAGGACCTCGATGCCCTCACGGCCGTTCTCGGCGTACAGCACGGACAGACCGTGCTGCTCCAGGACGCTGGTGAGCGCGAAGACGTTGCGGATGTCGTCGTCGACGATGAGTACCTTCTCGCCGTCGAAGCGGATCGTCCGGCGCGGCTGCGCCGCCTCCTGCGCGACCTGCTGCGCCCAGTGCTCCTGGGCCTGCCCGTTGCCCTGCTGGTACAGGTCCGACGGGGAACCCGCCGGCATGGACCTGCGACGCCGCCGGAAGAGCGCGGCGGCCCCGTTCTGCGTCTCGCGGTACGACTTCACCTCGGCCGGCGTCTCGGTGCGCTCGGCAAGCTCGTGCTCGGACGCCAGCAGCTCCCCCGCCTCCAGCGCGGCGGGCGCGCTGTTCGCGTAGCCCTGCGGGGGCAGTTCGCTCGGGTGCAGCGGCAAATACAGGGTGAAGGTGGAGCCGCGTCCCGGCTCGCTCTGCGCGTAAATCTCGCCGCCCAGCAGCCGGGCGATCTCCCGCGAGATGGACAGCCCCAGGCCCGTCCCGCCGTACTTGCGGCTCGTGGTGCCGTCCGCCTGCTTGAACGCCTCGAAGATGACCCGCATCTTGCTGGCCGCGATGCCGATGCCCGTGTCCGTCACCGAGAACGCGATCATGGGGGCGTCCGCGTCCCGCAGCGAGCCCGCCTCCAGCAGTTGCTCCTTGATGGCCACCGGCACATCCGCGCCGGCCGGCCGGATGACCAGCTCCACGGCCCCCGAGTCGGTGAACTTCACCGCGTTGGACAACAGGTTCCGCAGCACCTGCAACAGCCGCTGTTCGTCGGTGTGCAGAGTGGCGGGCAGCTCCGGCGAGACCCGTACGGAGAAGTCGAGGCCCTTCTCCGCGGTCAGCGGCCGGAAGGTGGCCTCCACGTAGTCGACGAGCTGGACGAGGGCGATACGGGTCGGCGAGACGTCCATCTTGCCCGCCTCGACCTTCGACAGGTCCAGGATGTCGTTGATCAGCTGAAGCAGGTCGGAGCCCGCTCCGTGGATCGTCTCGGAGAACTCGACCTGCTTGGGCGTCAGGTTCGACTCGGCGTTGTCGGCGAGCAGCTTGGCGAGGATCAGCAGCGAGTTGAGCGGGGTGCGCAGCTCGTGCGACATGTTCGCCAGGAACTCGCTCTTGTAGCGCATGGAGACCGCGAGCTGCTCGGCGCGCTCCTCCAGGACCTGGCGTGCCTCCTCGATCTCGGTGTTCTTGACCTCGATGTCGCGGTTCTGCCGGGCCAGCAGCTCGGCCTTCTCCTCCAGCTCGGCGTTGGACGCCTGCAGTGCCTTCTGCCGGTTCTCCAACTCGTCGGACCGCTCACGCAGTTGCTCGGTCAGCTCCTGCGACTGCTTCAGCAGCACCTCGGTCTTGGTGTTCACGGAGATGGTGTTGACGCTCGTCGCGATCATCTCCGCGATCTGGTTCAGGAAGTCCTTCTGAATCTGCGTGAACGGCGTGAACGACGCCAGCTCGATCACGCCGAGCACGGTCCCCTCGAAGAGCACCGGAAGCACGATGACCTGTGCCGGGGGCGCCTCGCCCAGCCCGGAGGAGATCTTCAGATAGCCGCTCGGCGCGTTCTCCACCAGGATCGTGCGCTTCTCCTTCGCGGCCGTCCCCACCAGCGCCTCACCGGGCCGGAACGACGTCGGCATGGAGCCCATGGAGTAGCCGTACGAGCCGAGCATGCGCAGCTCGTACTGCTCGTCGTTGTCCGGGGCCAGGTCCTTGCCGTCCAGGAACGGCAGCGCGAGGAAGAACGCCCCGTGCTGCGCCGACACCACCGGCGTCAGCTCGCTCATGATCAGCGAGGCCACGTCGTCGAGGTCCCGGCGGCCCTGCATCAGGGCGGAGATCCGGGCGAGGTTGCCCTTGAGCCAGTCCTGCTCCTGGTTGGCGATCGTGGTGTCGCGCAGGTTGGCGATCATCTTGTTGATGTAGTCCTGCAGTTCCTTGATCTCGCCGGACGCGTCGACGTCGATCTTGAGGTTCAGGTCGCCCCGGGTCACCGCGGTGGCCACGCGCGCGATGGCGCGCACCTGCCGGGTCAGGTTCCCTGCCATCTCGTTCACCGACTCGGTGAGGTCCCGCCAGGTGCCGTCGACGTCCCGCACCCTCGCCAGACCGCCCAGCTGGCCCTCGGTGCCCACCTCGCGGGCCACCCGGGTGACCTCCTCGGCGAAGGACGACAACTGGTCGACCATCGTGTTGATGGTGGTCTTGAGCTCCAGGATCTCGCCGCGCGCGTCGATGTCGATCTTCTTGGTCAGGTCGCCCTTGGCGATGGCCGTCGTGACCATCGCGATGTTGCGGACCTGTCCGGTGAGGTTGGACGCCATCGAGTTCACGGACTCGGTGAGGTCCTTCCACGTGCCCGCCACACCCGGTACGTGCGCCTGGCCGCCCAGGATGCCGTCCGTGCCCACCTCGCGGGCCACCTTGGTGACCTGGTCGGCGAACGAACTCAGCGTCTTCACCATGCTGTTGAAGGTGTCCGCGAGCTCCGCGACCTCACCACGCGCCTCGATCGTCACCGTACGGGTCAGGTCGCCGTTGGCGACGGCCGCCGCGACCTGCGAGATGTTCCGCACCTGCATGGTGAGGTTCTTGGCCATCAGGTTGACGTTGCCGCTGAGGTCCTTCCAGATGCCGGTGATGCCCGGCACGTGCGCCTGGCCGCCCAGGATGCCCTCGGTGCCCACCTCGCGGGCCACCCGGGTCACCTGCTCGGCGAAGGACGACAACTGGTCGACCATCGTGTTGACGGTGGTGACGAGTTCGAGGATCTCGCCCTTGGCGTCGACGGTGATCTTCTTCGACAGGTCGCCCTTGGCGACGGCGGTCGTGACCTCGGCGATCTGACGCACCTGGATCGTCAGGTTGTTCGCCATGAAGTTCACCGACTGCGTGAGGTCCTTCCAGGTGCCGGAGACGCCCTGCACCTCGGCCTGACCGCCGAGCTGGCCCTCCGTGCCCACCTCGCGGGCGACCCTGGTGACCTCCTCCGCGAACGACGACAGCTGGTCCACCATCGTGTTCAGCGTGTTCTTCAGCTCCAGGATCTCGCCGCGCGCGTCCACGGTGATCTTCTGGGACAGGTCGCCGCGGGCCACCGCCGTGGCGACCTGCGCGATGTTGCGGACCTGGCCGGTCAGGTTGCCGGCCATGCCGTTCACGGACTCGGTGAGATCGCGCCACACACCGGCGACACCGGGCACCTGCGCCTGACCGCCGAGGCGGCCCTCCGTGCCCACGTCCCGGGCGACCCGGGTCACCTGGTCGGCGAACGACGACAGCTGGTCGACCATCGTGTTGATGGTGTTCTTCAGCTCCAGGATCTCGCCGCGCGCGTCGACGTCGATCTTCTGGGACAGGTCGCCCCGCGCCACGGCCGTCGTCACCTGCGCGATGTTGCGCACCTGCGAGGTGAGGTTGCCGGCCATCGAGTTGACGGAGTCGGTGAGTTCCTTCCACGTACCGGACACGCCGTCCACGCGGGCCTGACCGCCGAGGCGGCCCTCCGTGCCCACGTCCCGGGCCATCCGCGTCACTTGGTCGGCGAACGACGACAGCTGGTCCACCATCGTGTTCACGGTGTTCTTCAGTTCGAGCATCTCGCCCGCGACATCGACGGTGACCTTCTGCGAGAGGTCGCCGTTGGCCACGGCCGTCGTCACCGCCGCGATGTTCCTCACCTGTCCGGTGAGATTCCGGAACGCGGTGTTGACGGAGTCCGTCAGGTCCTTCCACGTACCGGCCGCGCCCGGCACCTGCGCCTGACCACCCAGCCGACCCTCGGCACCGACCTCGTTGGCCACCCGCGTGACCTCGGCACCGAAGTACGACAGCTGGTCGACCATCCCGTTGACGGTGTTCTTCAGCTCCAGCATCTCGCCGGCCACGTCCACGGTGACCTTCTGCGAGAGGTCGCCGTTGGCGACCGCGGTGGTCACCGCCGCGATGTCCCGCACCTGGATCGTGAGATTCCGGAAGACCGTGTTCACCGAATCGGTGAGGTCCTTCCACGTTCCCGCCGCGCCCGGCACCTGCGCCTGACCACCCAGCCGACCCTCGGCACCGACCTCGTTGGCCACCCGCGTGACCTCGTCGGCGAAGATCCGCAGCGTCTCGGTCATCTGGTTGATGGTCTCGGCGAGCTTGGCGACCTCACCGCGTGCGGGCACGGTGACCTTCTGCGACAGGTCGCCGTTGGCGACCGCCGTGGTGACCTGGGCGATCCCCCGCACCTGCGCGGTGAGATTGCCGGCCATGGTGTTCACCGAATCGGTGAGTTCCTTCCACACACCCGCCACGCCCGGCACCTCGGCCTGACCGCCCAGCTGCCCGTCGGTGCCCACCTCACGCGCGACTCGGGTCACCTCCGAGGAGAACGCGGAGAGCTGGTCGACCATCGTGTTGACGGTCTCCTTCAGCTCCAGCATCTCGCCGGCCACATGAACCGTGACCTTCCGTGACAAGTCGCCCTTCGCGACCGCGGTCGTCACCAGCGCGATGTCCCTCACCTGTGCGGTGAGCCGGTGCGCCATGGTGTTGACGGACTCCGTCAGGTCCTTCCAGGAACCGGACATGCCACGCACCTTGGCCTGCCCGCCCAGCTTGCCCTCGGTGCCCACCTCGCTGGCCACCCGGGTGACCTCGTCGGTGAAGGTCGACAGCTGGTCGACCAGGTTGTTGACCGTACGGCCGACCTTCAGGAACTCCCCGCGCAGCGGATGCCCGGTCCCGTCCGGCCCTTGCGACCGCAGCTCCATGCGCGGCGACAGATCGCCGTCCGCGACGGCCGACAGCACCCGGCTGACCTCGGAGACAGGCCGTACGAGGTCGTCGACCAGTGCGTTCGAGGCGTCGATCGCGGCCGCCCACGACCCCTCGGTGGCACCCGTCTCCAGCCGCTCGGTGAGCTTCCCCTCACGCCCCACCACACGCCGCACCCGCGACAACTCACCGGTCAGATGCAGGTTCCGGTCCGCCACCTCGTTGTACACGGCGGTGATCTCGGCCATCACCCCGTCGCCCGAGACGGTCAGCCGCTTGCGGAAATTACCGTCCCGCATCGCCTCCAGCGCCGTCAGCAGCCGGTTCAGGGCAGCCGTGTCCACCGTGGTGGTCCCATTGCGCGGTTTACGTGATTTGTGCTGATCGCTCAGGGACTGTCCGCCTTTCGCGCGCGCCTTAGTGCCCCGCGTCGCTGCGCCAGACTCCACTGTGTCCCTCCCGCAAGGGTCGGCCGTTCCTGCTGGACGTACTTCGCCGCATTCGAACGCTTCGTACTGCTCACACTGTTCGTACCACTCGTACTGCTTCGTACTCGGATACTTCTGCTCAACGGGCCGGGTGCCACTCCCCGACGCACCGGGAAGGTACTCGGGCTCGCCCGACCTTCTCCTTGAAGCCTGCCCAGTGTTTCACCATGGCTGAACCAGGCCATAACAGTTCGGCAGCTTCGCACACGGTCCGCACACCTCCGGACGGAAACACAGACGACCGGCATCCGCATGGACGGCGAAGGTAAGTAACCTTGCATGCGGCTGTCCAGCCATGCCGGACCCGTCCGGCCTGGGCGGTGGCGCACGAGCACGAGCGGGCAGGCATCGGAGGGGCGGCCGCACCATGACCACCGGACTGCATCCCGGGGAAACCCCCCAGGAACCCAGGCCGACGGAGAATCAGCCTCTGCCACGGCAGGAGGCCGTCCCAGGATCCCCGCACGTCGAGAACCGGACAAGGAGTTCTGTGATCACCGCGCGCGCGGCCGCCAGTTTCACTGCCGTCTCACGATCCGTCGCGACCGCCCGCTCGTTCGTCCGCGACACCCTCCAGGGCTGGGGCTTCGCCGACATCGTCGACGACGCGGTGGTCCTCACCAGCGAACTCGTCACCAACGCGGTCGTCCACGCGGGCACCTCCGCCGACGTCCTGTGTCTGCGGGCCGACGACAACGTACGCATCGAGGTCGCCGACAGATATCCCGAGCGTGAGATCCCCCTCCAGGGCAGCCACATCAACATGGGCAGCCCGGACCGCGAGGGCGGCCGCGGTCTCCAGCTGTGCGCGGCGATGGCCTCCCGCTGGGGCGTCGAGTACACGTCCACCCACAAGCAGGTCTGGTTCCAACTCGACCTCCCCGACCGCCCGGTGGGTACCCGCTCGGCCGGCCCGGCCCTCCCCGCCGACCTGCTCCCGCTCGCCGACGGCCGGGTCCGCGTCGCGGTCGTCCAGATCGACCGCGTGGGCGCGATCGGCGCCTGGAACGAGGATGCCGAGGAACTCTTCGGGTACGCCCCCGACCAGGTCATCGGCAAGCCCCTCACCGACCTCGCCGCCTGGCCGCACACCCCCGGCACCAGCACCGGCGTCGTCGAGGCCCTGCAACTCTCCCGCTGGGAGGGCAGTTACGGCATCCGCGGCGCCAACGGCCGCGTGACCCCGGTCTACGCCTCCCACCTCCGGGTCCGCGACACGGCCGGCGACCCCTCCACGGTCTGCCTTCTCGTCCGGGACGACGAGCGCGCCGTCCTCCAGACGCCGATCCGCATGCCGGCCGGTGACGGCTCCGGCTCCGGCGAGGGCCAGGCAGCGGACCCCTTCGAGGTCTTCATCGGCTCGCCCGCCCCGGACGACCTCGACGGCCTGCTCCAGCGCACGGTCGAGCGCGCCCGCGACATGCTCGACGGCGACTCCGCCTTCCTGCTCCTCGCGACCGACGACGAGACGGAGCTGGAGGTACGGGCCTCCACGGGCCTCCCGTCGGCCCGCCAGCGCTTCGCCCGCGTCCCGGTGGACGCCGGCCCCGGCCGCTACGGCTCGGCCCGTATGCCCGCCGTCCACGACGATCTCATGGCCGTCCCCGGCGCCGTCCCCCTCCTCAACGGCACGGGCATGCGCTCGGTCGTCACGGTCCCCCTCAAGGTCGAGGGACGCCTCACGGGCTCCCTGGGCGTCGCCGCCGAGTCCCAGGGCCGGTACTCCAACGAGGAGGCGCTGCGCCTCCAGTTCGCCGCCGACCGCATCGCCCTGGCCGTCGAGTCGGCCCGTCTGGGCGAGCTGGAGCGTCTGCGCCGCGGCTCGTTGAGCTTCCTGGTGGAAGCCTCCGACCTCCTGGCCGGCACCCTGGACCGCGACCAGACCCTGGCCCTCATGGCCCAGATGACGATCCCGACCCTCGCCACCTGGTGCGCCGTCTACACGATCGCCGACCAGGCCTCGGACCCGTACCTCAGTTACGTCCTGCACGAGGACGAGGACCTCATCGACGGCCTCAAGGCCCTCCTCTCCAAGATCCGCCCGCCGGAGCCCATCCCCACCCCGGGCGCCCGCGTCTGGACGGCTCCCGCCGAGGCGGCCCACCAGGCGGCTCTGCGCACCTCCATGCGCAGCCTGGGCCTCGGCGAGCCCGCCACGGTGAGCTCGGGCATCGGCACGACGCTGGCGACGGCCTCGGCTGTGGGCGGCGAGACCGTCGTCCTCCCGCTCGTGGCCCGCAACCGCGTCATCGGCATGCTGACCCTCGGCAAGCCCACGGACGAACACTTCCGCCAGGAGATCCTGGAGTTGGCGGAGGACCTCTCCCGCCGGGCGGCCCTGGCCCTGGACAACGCCCGCCTGTACTCGGAGCGCGTGGCCATCAGCCAGTCCCTCCAGCGCAGCCTCCTACCGCCCGAGCTTCCGCAGATCGACGGCGTCGAGGTCGAGGTCATCTACCGCGCGGCCGGCGAGGGCAACGAGGTCGGCGGCGACTTCTACGACCTCTTCCCCATCCGCGACGGCGCGTACGGCTTCGCCATCGGCGACGTCTGCGGCACCGGCCCTGAGGCCGCCGCGGTCACCGGCCTGGCCCGACACGCCCTGCGCCTGCTGGCCCGCGAGGGCTACGGCGGCCCGGCGGTCCTGGAGCGCCTCAACTCCGCGATCATCGACGAGGGCGCCCGCAGCCGCTTCCTGACGCTCCTGTACGGCGAGTTGTGGCCCCAGGAGGACGGCAGCGCCGTACTGAAGGTCGTCTGCGCCGGCCACCCGCTCCCGCTGCGCCTGCGCCAGGACGGCACGGTCGAGCCCGCCGCCGAACCACAGGCGCTCCTCGGCGTCATGGAGGATCTGGAGCTGTACGAGCAGACGGTCACCCTCGACCCCGGCGACGTCCTCCTGTGCGTCACCGACGGCGTCACCGAACGCCGTGAAGGCACCCGCATGTTGGGCGACGACGGCCTCACCGAGGTTCTCACCGCCTGCACGGGCCTCACGGCGGGCGCGGTCGCGGCCCGCGTCATGCGCGCGGTCGAACGCTTCGCCTCCGACGCCCCCTCCGACGACATGGCCATCCTGGCGATGCGTGTCCCGGGCCTCCAGAGGGACTGACTCCGGATACGACAAAGGCCCCGCCCAATCGGGCGGGGCCTTTTGACTGAGCCCCCAAACGGAATCGAACCGTTGACCTTCTCCTTACCATGGAGACGCTCTACCGACTGAGCTATGGGGGCCTGTCACCTGTTCGAGGTCTCCCTCGCGGCAACGAGATAGATCATACCCCCAACCGGCAGCCGCTTCGAACCAACCAGCGCACGACCCAAGGGTCCACGCGCCCCCGAGTTGCCGCGCGCATCCGAAGAACTAGAAGGCCGGCTGCAGCAACCCGCCGAGCGCATTACAGGTGGACACCAGCCGCTGCAGTTCCCGCCGCGACATCTCGCCGCCGATGGGCAGCGCCAGTGTCTCGTCGGCGGCACGCTCGGTCTCGGGCAGACACACGTCCCGCCGGAAGCCGGGCATCCGGTGCACCGGTGTCTTCACCGGCACCCCGCACTCGACTCCCTTGGCCCGTACGGCCCGCGCGAAGGCGTCCCGGTCGGGCCGCCCGTTTCCGGGCACCCGCACGACGTACTGCTGGAAGGTGTGCCCGTCGCACCCTTCGGGGGTCCGTACGCCCTTCAGCTTCGCACTGAGGTACGCGGCCTGCCGCCGACGCTCCCCCAGCTCGCTGTACGGCGTCTCCGACTCCCCCTGCTCCAGCAGCAACAGCCCATGCCGCTGCCCGACTTGACGCAGCGACGCGACGTCGGCCGAACGGCCGAAGCGGTGGACGACGACCGCTGCCACCGTCCGCGGCGTCACAGCGGCCTCGACAGCCGAAGCATCCAGGCAGTACGTCACCGGGTCTATGTCGGCGAACACCGGCACAGCCCCTGCCAGGCTCACCGCCTGAGCGACCTCCGGGTTCCCGAACGCCGGCACGACCACTTCGTCACCGACGCCGACACCCGCGGCTCTGAGCATTCCAACGGTACCCATGGCGCGGATCCTGGTCGCGCAATGTGAACTGCAAGTGACGCCCAACAAAAAAGAGCTGGTCCCCGAACCGAAATTCGGGGACCAGCTCTTTCAATATTTGTTCGGCGGCGTCCTACTCTCCCACAGGGTCCCCCCTGCAGTACCATCGGCGCTGTAAGGCTTAGCTTCCGGGTTCGGAATGTAACCGGGCGTTTCCCTCACGCTATGACCACCGAAACACTATGAAACACTCAACCGCACCATCCCCCGTGACCAAACCGGGAATGGGGTTGTTCGTGGTTTCAGAACCAACACAGTGGACGCGAGCAACTGAGGACAAGCCCTCGGCCTATTAGTACCAGTCAACTCCACCCGTTACCAGGCTTCCATATCTGGCCTATCAACCCAGTCGTCTACTGGGAGCCTTACCCCATCAAGTGGGTGGGAATACTCATCTCGAAGCAGGCTTCCCGCTTAGATGCTTTCAGCGGTTATCCCTCCCGAACGTAGCCAACCAGCCATGCCCTTGGCAGGACAACTGGCACACCAGAGGTTCGTCCGTCCCGGTCCTCTCGTACTAGGGACAGCCCTTCTCAATATTCCTGCGCGCGCAGCGGATAGGGACCGAACTGTCTCACGACGTTCTAAACCCAGCTCGCGTACCGCTTTAATGGGCGAACAGCCCAACCCTTGGGACCGACTCCAGCCCCAGGATGCGACGAGCCGACATCGAGGTGCCAAACCATCCCGTCGATATGGACTCTTGGGGAAGATCAGCCTGTTATCCCCGGGGTACCTTTTATCCGTTGAGCGACGGCGCTTCCACAAGCCACCGCCGGATCACTAGTCCCGACTTTCGTCCCTGCTCGACCCGTCGGTCTCACAGTCAAGCTCCCTTGTGCACTTACACTCAACACCTGATTGCCAACCAGGCTGAGGGAACCTTTGGGCGCCTCCGTTACTCTTTAGGAGGCAACCGCCCCAGTTAAACTACCCATCAGACACTGTCCCTGATCCGGATCACGGACCCAGGTTAGACATCCAGCACGACCAGACTGGTATTTCAACGACGACTCCACCCGAACTGGCGTCCGAGCTTCAAAGTCTCCCAGCTATCCTACACAAGCCGAACCGAACACCAATATCAAACTGTAGTAAAGGTCCCGGGGTCTTTCCGTCCTGCTGCGCGAAACGAGCATCTTTACTCGTAGTGCAATTTCACCGGGCCTATGGTTGAGACAGTCGAGAAGTCGTTACGCCATTCGTGCAGGTCGGAACTTACCCGACAAGGAATTTCGCTACCTTAGGATGGTTATAGTTACCACCGCCGTTTACTGGCGCTTAAGTTCTCAGCTTCGCCACCCCGAAGAGTGACTAACCGGTCCCCTTAACGTTCCAGCACCGGGCAGGCGTCAGTCCGTATACATCGCCTTACGGCTTCGCACGGACCTGTGTTTTTAGTAAACAGTCGCTTCTCGCTGGTCTCTGCGGCCACCCCCAGCTCACCGAGTAAATCGGATCACCAGTGATGGCCCCCCTTCTCCCGAAGTTACGGGGGCATTTTGCCGAGTTCCTTAACCATAGTTCACCCGAACGCCTCGGTATTCTCTACCTGACCACCTGAGTCGGTTTAGGGTACGGGCCGCCATGAAACTCGCTAGAGGCTTTTCTCGACAGCATAGGATCATCCACTTCACCACAATCGGCTCGGCATCAGGTCTCAGACTATTGCCAGGCGGATTTACCTACCTGACGTCCTACACCCTTACCCCGGGACAACCACCGCCCGGGATGGACTACCTTCCTGCGTCACCCCATCACTCACCTACTGCAAGTCTGGTCCGTCGGCTCCACCACTTTCCATTCCCCGAAGGGTCCGGAACGGCTTCACGGACTTAGCATCGCCTGGTTCAATGTTTGACGCTTCACAGCGGGTACCGGAATATCAACCGGTTATCCATCGACTACGCCTGTCGGCCTCGCCTTAGGTCCCGACTTACCCTGGGCAGATCAGCTTGACCCAGGAACCCTTGGTCAATCGGCGCACACGTTTCTCACGTGTGTATCGCTACTCATGCCTGCATTCTCACTCGTGAACCGTCCACAACTCGCTTCCGCGGCTGCTTCACCCGGCACACGACGCTCCCCTACCCATCCCAGCAGGCGTTGGCCCTATATGCTGAAATGACACGACTTCGGCGGTACGCTTGAGCCCCGCTACATTGTCGGCGCGGAATCACTAGACCAGTGAGCTATTACGCACTCTTTCAAGGGTGGCTGCTTCTAAGCCAACCTCCTGGTTGTCTCTGCGACTCCACATCCTTTCCCACTTAGCGTACGCTTAGGGGCCTTAGTCGATGCTCTGGGCTGTTTCCCTCTCGACCATGGAGCTTATCCCCCACAGTCTCACTGCCGCGCTCTCACTTACCGGCATTCGGAGTTTGGCTAAGGTCAGTAACCCGGTAGGGCCCATCGCCTATCCAGTGCTCTACCTCCGGCAAGAAACACACGACGCTGCACCTAAATGCATTTCGGGGAGAACCAGCTATCACGGAGTTTGATTGGCCTTTCACCCCTAACCACAGGTCATCCCCCAGGTTTTCAACCCTGGTGGGTTCGGTCCTCCACGAAGTCTTACCTCCGCTTCAACCTGCCCATGGCTAGATCACTCCGCTTCGGGTCTTGAGCGTGCTACTGAAGCGCCCTGTTCGGACTCGCTTTCGCTACGGCTACCCCACTCGGGTTAACCTCGCAACACACCGCAAACTCGCAGGCTCATTCTTCAAAAGGCACGCAGTCACGACGCACCGAGTAAACTCGATGCGCGACGCTCCCACGGCTTGTAGGCACACGGTTTCAGGTACTATTTCACTCCGCTCCCGCGGTACTTTTCACCATTCCCTCACGGTACTATCCGCTATCGGTCACCAGGGAATATTTAGGCTTAGCGGGTGGTCCCGCCAGATTCACACGGGATTTCTCGGGCCCCGTGCTACTTGGGTGTCTCTCAAACGAGCCGTTAATGTTTCAGCTACGGGGGTCTTACCCTCTACGCCGGACCTTTCGCATGTCCTTCGCCTACATCAACGGTTTCTGACTCGCCGACCAGCCGGCAGACTGATCAAGAGAGATCCCACAACCCCGTATACGCAACCCCTGCCGGGTCTCACACGCATACGGTTTGGCCTCATCCGGTTTCGCTCGCCACTACTCCCGGAATCACGGTTGTTTTCTCTTCCTGCGGGTACTGAGATGTTTCACTTCCCCGCGTTCCCTCCACTTGCCCTATGTGTTCAGGCAAGGGTGACAGCCCATGACGACTGCCGGGTTTCCCCATTCGGACACCCCCGGATCAAAGCCTGGTTGACGACTCCCCGGGGCCTATCGTGGCCTCCCACGTCCTTCATCGGTTCCTGGTGCCAAGGCATCCACCGTGCGCCCTTAAAAACTTGGCCACAGATGCTCGCGTCCACTGTGCAGTTCTCAAACAACGACCAACCACCCATCACCCCCGGTAACCACCGGAGTTCACTGGGGCCGGCACTGAAGGCAGCCATACGGCCATACCCTCAGACACCCAACAGCGTGCCCGACACGATCAGTCGATGAGCTTCGCGTTCCACGCCGAAGCAGTACTAACGCTCTCATCCATACCGACCGTGCCGAATAATCAACGTTCCACCCTTGAGCAACCACCGCAGAACATTCGCCTGCGTCATGGCCCTGGACCACCGGGCAAGCCCGGCAGCCTAGATGCTCCTTAGAAAGGAGGTGATCCAGCCGCACCTTCCGGTACGGCTACCTTGTTACGACTTCGTCCCAATCGCCAGTCCCACCTTCGACAGCTCCCTCCCTTACGGGTTGGGCCACCGGCTTCGGGTGTTACCGACTTTCGTGACGTGACGGGCGGTGTGTACAAGGCCCGGGAACGTATTCACCGCAGCAATGCTGATCTGCGATTACTAGCAACTCCGACTTCATGGGGTCGAGTTGCAGACCCCAATCCGAACTGAGACAGGCTTTTTGAGATTCGCTCCGCCTCACGGCTTCGCAGCTCATTGTACCTGCCATTGTAGCACGTGTGCAGCCCAAGACATAAGGGGCATGATGACTTGACGTCGTCCCCACCTTCCTCCGAGTTGACCCCGGCAGTCTCCTGTGAGTCCCCATCACCCCGAAGGGCATGCTGGCAACACAGAACAAGGGTTGCGCTCGTTGCGGGACTTAACCCAACATCTCACGACACGAGCTGACGACAGCCATGCACCACCTGTCACCCGACCACAAGGGGGGCACCATCTCTGATGCTTTCCGGGCGATGTCAAGCCTTGGTAAGGTTCTTCGCGTTGCGTCGAATTAAGCCACATGCTCCGCTGCTTGTGCGGGCCCCCGTCAATTCCTTTGAGTTTTAGCCTTGCGGCCGTACTCCCCAGGCGGGGAACTTAATGCGTTAGCTGCGGCACCGACGACGTGGAATGTCGCCAACACCTAGTTCCCACCGTTTACGGCGTGGACTACCAGGGTATCTAATCCTGTTCGCTCCCCACGCTTTCGCTCCTCAGCGTCAGTAATGGCCCAGAGATCCGCCTTCGCCACCGGTGTTCCTCCTGATATCTGCGCATTTCACCGCTACACCAGGAATTCCGATCTCCCCTACCACACTCTAGTCTGCCCGTATCGAATGCAGACCCGGGGTTAAGCCCCGGGCTTTCACATCCGACGCGACAGACCGCCTACGAGCTCTTTACGCCCAATAATTCCGGACAACGCTCGCGCCCTACGTATTACCGCGGCTGCTGGCACGTAGTTAGCCGGCGCTTCTTCTGCAGGTACCGTCACTTTCGCTTCTTCCCTGCTGAAAGAGGTTTACAACCCGAAGGCCGTCATCCCTCACGCGGCGTCGCTGCATCAGGCTTTCGCCCATTGTGCAATATTCCCCACTGCTGCCTCCCGTAGGAGTCTGGGCCGTGTCTCAGTCCCAGTGTGGCCGGTCGCCCTCTCAGGCCGGCTACCCGTCGTCGCCTTGGTGAGCCGTTACCTCACCAACAAGCTGATAGGCCGCGGGCTCATCCTTCACCGCCGGAGCTTTCCACACTCATCGGATGCCCGAGAGTGTTGTATCCGGTATTAGACCCCGTTTCCAGGGCTTGTCCCAGAGTGAAGGGCAGATTGCCCACGTGTTACTCACCCGTTCGCCACTAATCCCCACCGAAGCGGTTCATCGTTCGACTTGCATGTGTTAAGCACGCCGCCAGCGTTCGTCCTGAGCCAGGATCAAACTCTCCGTGAATGTTTACCCGTAATCGGGTCGACACCACGAGAGCGGAACAGTCAGGCGGAATAAGCCCGACCGTTCACAACGTCCTCGCTGTGTTTTACTTCAAAGGAACCTCGACCACCGGAAAAGATTCCGGCGGACGGGGTATCAACATATCTGGCGTTGATTTTTGGCACGCTGTTGAGTTCTCAAGGAACGGACGCTTCCTTTGTACTCACCCAAGCTACTCTCGGGCTTTCCTCCGGGCAGTTTCCCTTCGGTCTTGCGTTTCCGACTCTATCAGATCGTTTTCCGATCCGATTTCCTCGGTGCTTTCCAGGTTTCCGCTTTCGCGTTTCCCTTTCCGGCGACTCCGACTTTATCAGAAGTTCTGAGTCGGAATTTCCGCCGGTCCGGGTGGCTCCTGACGCACAGTTGCGTCGGGTTCCCCCCTTAGCGGAGCCGTAAACGTACTGGAGCGGGGCGCCCCGATGCAAATCGAGGAGCCCCGCTCCAGGCGGGCACTGACGGAGGGTCAGACCTCCACCACCACAGGCAGGATCATCGGCCTGCGCCGGTAGGTGTCGGAGACCCACTTGCCGAGGGTGCGGCGGATCAGCTGTTGCAGCTGATGAGGCTCGACAACCCCGTCCTGCGCCGAGCGCTCCAGGACCTCGGCGATCCGCGGGACGACCGCGCTGAACGCGGAGTCCTCGATGCCGGAGCCGCGGGCCTGGATGTGCGGACCGCCGGTGATCTTCCCGGTGGAGGAGTCCACCACCACGAAGACCGAGATGATGCCCTCGTCGCCCAGGATCCGCCGGTCCTTCAGGGCCGGCTCGCCGAGTCCGACCGAGAGGCCGTCGACGTACACGTAACCGGCCTGGACCTTGCCGGAGATCTTGGCCTTGCCCTCGATGAGGTCGACGACCACGCCGTCCTCGGCGATGACGATGCGGTCGTGCGGTACGCCCGTCAGTGCGCCCAGTTCGGCGTTGGCACGCAGGTGGCGCCATTCGCCGTGCACCGGCATGAGGTTCTTCGGCCGGCAGATGTTGTAGAAGTACAGCAGTTCGCCGGCCGAGGCGTGCCCGGAGACGTGGACCTTGGCATTGCCCTTGTGCACGACGTTGGCGCCCCAGCGGGTGAGGCCGTTGATGACGCGGTAGACCGCGTTCTCGTTGCCGGGGATCAGGGAGGAGGCCAGGATCACCGTGTCGCCCTGGACGATGCGGATCTGGTGGTCCCGGTTGGCCATGCGGGACAGCGCCGCCATCGGCTCGCCCTGCGATCCGGTGCACACGAGGACGATCTCGCGGTCCGGCAGGTCGTCGAGTGTCTTGACGTCCACGACGAGGCCCGGCGGGACCTTCAGGTATCCCAGGTCCCTGGCGATGCCCATGTTCCGGACCATCGAGCGACCGACGAAGGCGACCCGGCGGCCGTATTCGTGCGCGGCGTCGAGGATCTGCTGGATGCGGTGGATGTGGCTGGCGAAGCTCGCCACGATGATCCGCTTGCCGGCGCCCGCGAAGACCTGGCGCAGAACGTTGGAGATGTCGCGTTCGGGCGGAACGAACCCCGGGACCTCGGCGTTCGTGGAGTCGGAGAGGAGGAGGTCGATCCCCTCCTCGCTCAACCGTGCGAACGCGTGTAGATCTGTCAGACGGTTGTCCAGCGGGAGCTGGTCCATCTTGAAGTCGCCCGTGTGGACCACCATGCCCGCGGGGGTGCGGATGGCCACGGCCAGGGCGTCCGGGATGGAGTGGTTGACCGCGACGAACTCGCAGTCGAAGGGGCCGATGCGCTCGCGGTTCCCCTCGACCACCTCAAGGGTGTACGGGCGGATGCGGTGCTCCTGGAGCTTGGCCTCGATGAGCGCGAGGGTGAGCTTGGAGCCGATCAGCGGGATGTCGGGCTTCTCCCGGAGCAGGTACGGGACCGCTCCGATGTGGTCCTCGTGGCCATGTGTGAGGACGATGCCCTCGATGTCGTCGAGGCGGTCCCTGACGGATGAGAAGTCCGGCAGGATCAGGTCGACACCGGGCTGCTCCTCCTCGGGGAAGAGCACCCCGCAGTCGACGATCAGTAGTCGGCCGCCGTATTCGAAGACCGTCATGTTCCGGCCGATCTCGCCGAGGCCGCCCAGTGGGGTGACCCGCAGGCCACCTTCGGGGAGCGGCGGCGGCGGGCCGAGTTCAGGATGCGGATGACTCAAAAGACTCTCCTCACCACGCGCGCCACGTACCTCTGTGGCACGTGGCGCGCATGACGTTCGTGCAAAAGCAGTTGTGGATGTGGACGCAGGCACTTTCGTCCTGCCTATTCAGTTGTGAAGTCAGGTTGTCGCGTCGTGCAAAGTCCGGTGTTAGAGCTGTACCCCGCCGGCGCCAAGATCGATCTTGAGCTGGGCCGTCTCCTCGGGCGAAAGCTCCACCATGGGGGCGCGCAGCGGTCCGGCGGGCAGACCCTGGAGGGTGAGCGCGGCCTTGGTGGTCATGACGCCCTGGGTGCGGAACATGCCGGTGAAGACCGGGAGCAGCTTCTGGTGGATCTCGGTGGCCTTCTGGACGTCACCGGAGACGTACGCCTCGACGAGGGCGCGCAGCTCGGGGGTGACCACGTGGCCGACGACCGAGACGAAGCCGACCGCGCCCACGGAGAGCAGCGGAAGGTTGAGCATGTCGTCGCCCGAGTACCAGGCGAGGCCGGAGCGGGCGATGGCCCAGCTGGCGCGGCCGAGGTCGCCCTTGGCGTCCTTGTTGGCGACGATGCGCGGGTGCTCGGCGAGCCGGACGAGCGTCTCGGTGTCGATCGGGACGCCACTGCGACCGGGGATGTCGTAGAGCATCACCGGCAGGTCGGCGGCGTCGGCGATCGCCTTGAAGTGGCGGTACAGGCCCTCCTGCGGGGGCTTGTTGTAGTACGGCGTGACGACCAGGAGACCGTGGGCGCCGACCTTCTCGGCGGTGCGGGCCAGCTCGGTGCTGTGGTGGGTGTCGTTGGTGCCGACGCCGGCGATGACGTGGGCACGGTCTCCGACGGCTTCCAGGACGGCTCGTACCAGGTCCGATTTCTCCGCGTCACCGGTGGTGGGGGACTCGCCGGTGGTGCCGTTGATGACCAGGCCGTCGTTGCCTGCGTCCACCAGGTGGGTGGCGAGCCGCTGCGCGCCGTCGAGGTCGAGTGCGCCGTCCGCCGTGAAGGGCGTGACCATGGCGGTGAGGACCCGCCCGAAGGGGGTCTGCGGAGTCGAGGTCGGAGCCATGGGTAACACGCTACTCGCTGCTCAGGGCACGGTCTGCCCTCGGGGGGCTGGAAAAGTCAGGACAAATGCGGAGCCCGGCACTGCCTGCTCGGGGGTTCAAGCAGTGCCGGGTCCGTTTGATCAGGCTAGATGAACTTCGCGAAAGGCCGCAATACGGACACTTCGCTCGGCTGACCCGTACATCAGTGCCTGGCCGAAACTCGGCGGTCCGCTACGGCGCCACGCGACCGTTCGTATTGAAGGCGGCATGGGTGAGTGGCATGAGCTTCGCCCACTCCGCCTCCATCCTCTCGCCGACCATCTCGATCTCCCGCTGCGGGAAGGACGGCACCTTCGCGAGCTCGTGCTGGGTGCGCAGACCGAGGAAGTGCATCAGCGAGCGGGCGTTGCAGGTGGCGTACATCGAGGAGAACAGGCCGACCGGGAGCACGGCGCGGGCGACCTCACGGGCCACCCCTGCGGCGAGCATCTCCTGGTACGCCTCGTACGCGTGGACGTACGAGTCCTCCATGACCCGCCCGACCAGCTCCTGCTGCGCCTGCGTGCCCTCCACGAAGACGTACTTGCCGGGACGGCCCTCCTGGACGAGCTTGCGCGCCTCGTCGGGGACGTAGAAGTGGGGCAGGAGTTCGCGATAGCGGCCCGACTCCTCGTTGTACGAGTTGTGCACGACGATCCCGTTGGCGAGGAAGTTGTGCCAGGGACCTTCCACGGAGAGGTCGTACGTCATCTCCTCGCCGTCCTGCTCGATGGCGACGATCCGGTCCGGGACGGCTTGGGCGATCTTGCCGTCACGCCGCGCCAGGGCCTGCTCGCCGGCGCTCTTGATCGCGTGGCAGGGCTCACAGGCGGGTGCGAGGTTCTTCTCGTCGAGGGCTTGGGTCAGGTCACCGGCCACCGGAACCACGTGGTCCAGGGCGAGTTCGGCACGGGGGAAGTCCTCGCCGCAGAGATGGCAGGTGTCGATCTCCTCGATCAGCCGCTCTCGCTGCATGGAGGTCCACACGCCGATACCGCGCCGCAGACCGGGCGGAACCAGGGCCTGCGCGGGGACGGGAGCCGTCCCCGCTGCCATGACCTCGTCCCCGACGGAGAGTTCACCGGCCTTGCACCAGCCCTCAGGTGTGAACACCGCGTGATCGACCGTGCTGCGGAGCGTCTTCCCGGACTCCGTGGTGATCTTGATCAGTGGTTTGACCCCGGACTCGATGACATCGACGATCCTGGCTCGCTGGGCCAGCAGTGTCTCCTCGTCGTAGCAGCGCACATGGTTGCGACGGACCGATTCGAGCTTGCGGAGGCGGGTGCCGGGGTGCAGCTCCCGGAACTCCGCCACGGCCGACTCGGCTGCCTCACGGTTCTCGTACAGCCCGAGGTAGTGGTTCTTCTCGCCGCTCCGGACCTGAGCCATCCACTGCCCGGCCCTGCTGTGCCAGGTCACTCCACCGGCGGAATGCGGAAGCCGGTCCTCTGCATCGAGGTGCCAGAGCTCGTACAGCTCGGCGATGGTGCGTCGACGGAGCTCGCCGGTCTCGCTCTCCAGCGTGATCTCGGTGTCACCGGCGATGCACCAGCCGACCCGGTGGCGCATGAACTCGCGGAAGACGAAGATCGGGGCGGTGATGAAGAAGGTCATCGAGTTGTGCTCGAAGGGGCTGCCGTGCCGGTCCCGCATGAGGTAGTTGATGAGGCCCTTGGAGCGCTCGGGGTCCTTCTTCAGCTCCTCCAGGGACTGCTCGCCGGCGGTGGAGACTCGGGCGGCCCACAGCACGTCCGAGTCGGCCGCGCTGTGCTTCACCAACTCGACGGTGACATCGCTGCGGAAGCTGGGCTTGAGGTCGTCGGCGGGGGTGTCGGTCACGGCTCGCAGGGTCCTTCCCATTGCTGCTCTCGGGCGGCGCCCACTCTACGGCCCGGCATCCACGAGGGCCGGATGGCCCGAGTTGCACCCCTTGTGCCCCTGTTGGACCCCAGAAAGTGGTGGGGAGGGGCCCGGCTCGGTAGCCTCACCCGGCGAAACCTGTGCGTGGATCGAGTGAGGACCAGCCGTGCCCCTGCCCTTCCTGACCGCCGACCGCGCCTTCGACCAGGCGGTGGACGAAGCGCTGCCGTTCGAGGACCGCGACCGCTGGCGGCGTCCCTACCGGCCCGGCCCGTGGCGGGTCGGCGCGGCGGCGCTCCTGCTGCTGCTCGCCTCGTACGTGCTGGTCGCGGCCGTCATCATCGCGGTGGCCGAGACACCGCGGGCGGGCGCGATCTGCTTCGGCGCCGCGCTGCTGGTCATCGGCTGTGCCCTGCGGCTGCTGCGGGTCGGCATCTGGGTGAGTGCGCGGGGGGTGCGTCAGGTGGGCTTCTTCAGGACGCGTACGGCGTCCTGGGCGGCGAGCGTCTCGGTGCGCACCGTGCAGCAGCCGGTGCGGTGGCTCGGGCTGCCGCGGTCCGTGCAGGGGCAGGCGCTGCTCCTCGTCCGCACGGACCTTGTGCAGGAGTACGTGACACCGCTGATGACCACGCACAACGCCGACTTCCTGGCGCGTACGGAGGCCTTCGACCGGGCGGCCGACACGATCGAGGCGTGGGCGGCGGAGTACGGGCGCGCCGCGTAGTCGAACATATGGGTGAGGGGCCGGTCCGCGGGTGCGGACCGGCCCCTCACCCATATGAGGCTCACCCCGGGGCGGGGAGCGGGAGCTCAGCCGGTCGGTGCCGGTCTGCCGTCGTGGAGGGCGATCGCGCGCTGCATGGCCTTGCGGGCCCGGGGGGTGTCGCGGGCGTCGTGGTAGGCGACGGCGAGGCGGAACCAGGTGCGCCAGTCGTCGGGGGCGTCCTCGGTCTCCTCCTTGCGCCGTGCGAAGACCTCGTCGGCCGAGTCGCGGTCGATGCGACCGCTCGGGGTGCGCTTCAACTCGTCGACGGGGAGGCCCCCTTCGGCGTCGAGTTCGGCGGCGAGCTGGTTGGCCCTGCGGACGAACTGGGTGTTCTTCCACAGGAACCAGAGACCGATGCCCGGCAGGACGAGCACGGCGACGCCGAAGGCGATGGTGACCGGAGTGCCGGTCTCTATGAGCAGGAGCCCGCGGCTGCCGACCAGGACGAAGTAGACGACCAGGACGGCTGCCGTGACGGCGTAGGTGATCTTCGCGCGCATTGACGTTTCCGGCCGCTCAGCCCAGGTCGAGGAAGTGTTCGAGGCCGAAGGTGAGGCCCGGGGTGGTCACCACGCGACGGGCGCCGAGCAGGATGCCCGGCATGAAGCTGCTGTGGTGGAGGGAGTCGTGACGGACCGTCAGGGTCTCGCCCTCGCCGCCGAGCAGGACCTCCTGGTGGGCCAGGAGGCCGCGCAGGCGTACGGCGTGCACGGGGACTCCGTCGACGTCCGCGCCCCGTGCGCCGTCCAGGGCCGTCGCCGTGGCGTCCGGCGCCGGCGCGGTGCCGGCGGCGCGGCGGGCCTCGGCGATGAGCTGGGCCGTGCGGGTGGCGGTGCCACTGGGGGCGTCGACCTTGTTGGGGTGGTGCAGCTCGACGACCTCGACGGACTCGAAGTAGGGCGCGGCGATCTGCGCGAACTTCATGGTCAGGACGGCCCCGATGGAGAAGTTGGGCGCGATGAGCACGCCGGTCTCCGGGGAGCTGTCCAGCCAGCCCCTGAGCTGCGCGAGGCGTTCGTCGGTCCAGCCCGTCGTGCCGACGACCGCGTGGATGCCGTGGCGTACACAGAAGTCGAGGTTGTCCATGACCGAGGCGGGCGTGGTCAGTTCGACGGCGACCTGGGCGCCGGTCTCGGCCAGGGTCTCCAGCTTGTCGCCCCGGCTCAGGGCGGCCACCAGCTCCATGTCCTCGGCGGCTTCGACGGCCCGTACGGCCTCGGAGCCGATGCGGCCCCCGGCACCGAGGACCGCCACGCGCAGCTTGCTCATTGCTTGGTTCCTTAACTGGGGGTGTCAGGCGACGGCATCGTGGAGACGGGACGCCTGTTTGTCCTTGAGCGGGCCGATCACCGACAGGGAGGGGCGCTGTCCCAGGATCTCGCGGGCCACTGCACGGATCTCGTCCGGGGTCACCATGGCTATGCGGGTCAGCATCTCGTCGACGGACATCTGCTCGCCCCAGCACAGCTCGCTCTTGCCGATGCGGTTCATGATCGCGCCGGTGTCCTCCAGGCCGAGGACCGTGGAGCCGCGGAGCTGGCCGATGGCGCGCTCGATCTCGTCGTCCGGCAGTCCGTTCTCGGCGACCTGGTCGAGTTCGTCGCGGCAGATCTTCAGCACGTCGTGGACCTGGGAGGGACGGCAGCCGGCGTACACGCCGAAGAGGCCACAGTCGGCGAAACCGGACGTGTACGAGTACACGCTGTAGGCGAGGCCGCGCTTCTCCCGGACCTCCTGGAAGAGGCGGGAGGACATGCCGCCGCCGAGCGCGGTGTTGAGGACGCCGAGAGCCCAGCGGCGCTCGTCGGTGCGGGCGAGGCCCGGCATGCCGAGGACGACATGCGCCTGCTCGGTCTTGCGGCCGACGAGCTCCACGCGGCCGGCCGTACGCAGGCCGCGGTGGCCCTCTCGCGGGGCGATCGGGGTGGCGTCGGGGCGGGTGAGGGCGCCAGCGCCCTCGAAGGCCGCGCGGACCTGTCGTACGACCTTGTCGTGGTCGACGTTTCCGGCGCAGGCGACCACGAGGTGGGTCGGGTCGTAGTGCTTCCTGTAGAAGCGGCGGATGCGGTCGGCGGTGAGGGCGTTGACCGTGTCGACCGTGCCGAGTACCGGGCGGCCGAGGGGGGTGTCGCCGAACATGGTGTGCGCGAACAGGTCGTGCACGCAGTCGCCCGGGTCGTCCTCGGTCATCGCGATCTCTTCGAGGATGGCGCCGCGCTCGACGTCGACGTCCTCCTTGCGGATGAGCGAGCCGGTGAGCATGTCGCAGACCGTGTCGATGGCGAGCGGCAGGTCGGTGTCGAGCACGCGTGCGTAGTAGCACGTGTACTCCTTCGCCGTGAACGCGTTCATCTCGCCGCCGACCGCGTCGATCGCGGAGGAGATGTCGAGCGCGCTACGGCGTGAGGTGCCCTTGAAGAGCAGGTGCTCCAGGTAGTGGGTGGCGCCGTTCAGGGCGGGCGTCTCGTCGCGGGAGCCGACGTGCGCCCAGATACCGAAGGTGGCGGAGCGCACGGACGGCAGGGTCTCGGTGACGATGCGCAGGCCGCCCGGGAGCGTGGTCTTGCGGACCGTACCGATGCCGTTCATGCCCTTGATCAGGGTTTGGGTACGGGCGACGGCCCGCGCCTCCGTGGAGGTGCGGGCCGTCGCCTTGGAGCTACGGGACGTCACTTGTCGCCGTCGTCCTTCTTGTCCTCAGAACCGTCTTCGCCCTCGATCACGGGGATGAGGGAGAGCTTGCCGCGGGAGTCGATCTCGGCGATCTCGACCTGGACCTTGGAGCCCACGCCGACGACGTCCTCGACGTTCTCCACGCGCTTGCCGCCGGCGAGCTTGCGGATCTGCGAGATGTGCAGCAGACCGTCCTTGCCCGGGAGCAGCGACACGAACGCACCGAAGGTGGTGGTCTTGACGACCGTACCCAGGTAGCGCTCGCCGACCTCCGGCATGGTCGGGTTGGCGATGCCGTTGATCGTGGCGCGGGCGGCCTCGGCCTGCGAGCCCTGCTGGGCACCGATGTAGATGGTGCCGTCGTCCTCGATCGTGATCTCGGCGCCGGTGTCCTCCTGGATCTGGTTGATCATCTTGCCCTTCGGGCCGATGACCTCACCGATCTTGTCCACGGGGATCTTGACGGTGATGATCCGCGGGGCGTTCGGCGACATCTCGTCCGGCGTGTCGATCGCTTCCATCATCACGTCGAGGATGTGGAGGCGGGCGTCACGGGCCTGCTTGAGGGCGGCGGCCAGGACGGAGGCGGGGATACCGTCCAGCTTGGTGTCGAGCTGGAGGGCGGTCACGAACTCCTTGGTGCCGGCGACCTTGAAGTCCATGTCGCCGAAGGCGTCCTCCGCACCGAGGATGTCGGTGAGGGCGACGTAGTGCGTCTCGCCGTTGATCTCCTGGGAGATCAGGCCCATGGCGATACCGGCGACGGGGGCCTTCAGGGGCACACCGGCGTTCAGCAGCGACATGGTGGAGGCGCAGACCGAGCCCATGGACGTCGAGCCGTTGGAGCCGAGGGCCTCGGACACCTGACGGATCGCGTAGGGGAACTCCTCGCGCGTCGGCAGGACCGGCACGATGGCGCGCTCTGCGAGCGCTCCGTGGCCGATCTCGCGGCGCTTGGGGGAGCCCACGCGGCCGGTCTCGCCGACGGAGTACGGCGGGAAGTTGTAGTTGTGCATGTAGCGCTTGCGGGTCACCGGGGAGAGGGTGTCCAGCTGCTGCTCCATCCGGAGCATGTTGAGGGTGGTGACGCCCAGGATCTGGGTCTCGCCACGCTCGAACAGCGCCGAGCCGTGCACACGCGGGATGGCCTCGACCTCGGCGGCGAGCGTACGGATGTCCGTGACGCCGCGGCCGTCGATGCGGACCTTGTCCTTGATGACGCGCTCACGGACCAGGGACTTGGTCAGCGAGCGGTACGCGGCGGAGATCTCCTTCTCGCGGCCCTCGAACTGCGGGAGCAGCTTCTCGGCGGCGAGACCCTTGACGCGGTCCAGCTCGGCCTCGCGGTCCTGCTTGCCCGCGATGGTGAGCGCCTGGGTGAGCTCGTCCTTGACGGCGGCGGAGAGCGCCTCGAAGACGTCGTCCTGGTAGTCGAGGAAGACCGGGAACTCACCGGTCGGCTTGGCGGCCTTCGAGGCGAGGTCCGCCTGGGCCTTGCAGAGCACCTTGATGAAGGGCTTCGCGGCGTCCAGACCGGCGGCGACGACCTCCTCGGTCGGCGCCTCGGCGCCGCCCGCGACCAGCGTGATGGTCTTCTCGGTGGCCTCGGCCTCGACCATCATGATCGCGACGTCGCCGTCCTCCAGGACGCGACCGGCGACGACCATGTCGAAGACGGCGTCCTCGAGCTCGGTGTGCGTCGGGAACGCGACCCACTGGCCGTTGATCAGCGCGACGCGGACGCCGCCGATCGGGCCGGAGAAGGGCAGACCGGCCAGCTGCGTCGACGCGGAGGCGGCGTTGATCGCCACGACGTCGTACAGGTGGTCGGGGTTGAGCGCCATGATCGTGGCGACGACCTGGATCTCGTTGCGCAGGCCCTTCTTGAAGGACGGGCGCAGCGGGCGGTCGATCAGCCGGCAGGTGAGGATGGCGTCCTCGGAGGGACGGCCCTCACGGCGGAAGAAGCTGCCGGGGATCTTGCCGGCGGCGTACATCCGCTCCTCGACGTCCACCGTGAGGGGGAAGAAGTCGAGCTGGTCCTTGGGGTTCTTGGAGGCGGTGGTGGCCGACAGCACCATGGTGTCGTCGTCCAGGTAGGCCACGGCGGAGCCGGCGGCCTGGCGGGCCAGGCGGCCCGTCTCGAAACGGATGGTGCGGGTGCCGAAGGAGCCGTTGTCGATGACGGCCTCGGCGTAGTGGGTCTCGTTCTCCACTAGTGGATTCTCCGATACTTTTCGTCTTTCGTCCCTGGGCCTGCCCGTGTGGCAGGGGGACGGTGGCGGAGAAGCGCGCCGTCTGGTGCGGGCCGGTCTTCGATCGAAGCCCTCGGGGTTCGCAATCTCCCGGGGGCCACTACCGAGGACCGGCGGCGGCGAGGTGCGCTTCTCCTCGTTCGGTGTGCGTGCCGTCGCCCTTGTCCGGGCGCCCTCACGCTGTGTCGTGCGTATGGCGTTGTGCTACCACACTACAAAGGGGTGGTGACACTCCGCACGTTTCCGCCCGTACGTCCCGCGTGCGTCGGGGCTCGCGCGCCCCCTTCCAGCGGGGGCTCCGTGGAGTTCCCAGCGGGGGCTCCGTGGAGTTCCCAGCGGGGGCTCCGTGGAGTTCCCAGCGCCGGCGGCGGCGTGCGTGCGGCGAGCCGCGGCGGTGCGTACAGCAAAAGGAGCGGTCCCCCGATCTCCCGGGAACCGCTCCCCTCACGGCGTCTTACTTGGCGCCCGCCGCACCGCGGCGGATGCCGAGGCGGTCGACCAGCGCACGGAAGCGCTGGATGTCCTTCTTGGCGAGGTACTGCAGCAGGCGGCGACGCTGACCGACCAGGATCAGCAGACCACGGCGGGAGTGGTGGTCGTGCTTGTGGGTCTTGAGGTGCTCGGTCAGGTCCGAGATACGGCGGGAGAGCATCGCAACCTGGACCTCGGGGGAGCCGGTGTCGCCCTCCTTGGTACCGAACTCGCTGATGATCTGCTTCTTCGTAGCGGCGTCGAGCGACACGCGATACTCCTCATGAGTCTCGTTGATGCCACCGAGTGCCCCTGGTCTGCGTCTCAGGGGGGCTTCTGTGACTCGGGTGACGGGGTCCGCTGGGGGCTACCTCCGGAATCCGGGGGTGCGCACACAAACGGCCACGGGAAAGAGTACCAGCCTGCGGGGATGCGCCCGACCGGGAACCCCGGGCCGGGGCGGCTCCGGGCCGGGTACGCGTCCGACGCCCCGCCGGCGGGTGATCGGCGGCGGCAGCCGGGCAGGGCCGGCCGTCGCTCCTTGTCGCGTACGTCGGCGGCGGGCCGGACGACGCGGCGGCAGTCGGTGCGGTGGGCGTACATCGGCAAACCCCTGACCAGGGGGAACGACGGCAAGTAGGGTGACCGTACAGCTTGTTGACACAGAGCTCGTTGGCACAGAAGAAGGGACCGAGCCGCGATGGCCGAGGCCGAGGACAAGGAACTCAAGGCGCGCAAGGAGCGGGAGAAGGACGAGCTGTACGCCCTGGACATCTCCGGCGTCGAGTGGCACAGCGCGCCGGGGACCGAGGATCAGCAGGAGCGGGTCGAGATCGCCTACCTCCCGCAGGGTGCCGTGGCCATGCGGTCCTCGCTCGACCCCGACACCGTGCTGCGGTACACGGAGGCGGAGTGGCGGGCGTTCGTGCTGGGGGCCCGGGACGGGGAGTTCGATCTTGAGCCGGCCCCGCACCGTGGGGGGCCGGACGCGTAGTCCTGGCGGTGACGGACGGGGGCAGGGGACCGACGATCGGTTCCCTGCCCCCGTCCGTTCGGTGTCGGCCGGGCGAAGGGTCCGCCGAACGACGGTTCCGGCCGCTCGCGGCATGTAGGGGACACGGCGTTGCTTGGTCGGCTGCTTGCCCTGCTACTGGTCCGGCGTCGCCTGCCGCGGTACCAACGAGAGCCGGAAGCGAGCAGCCGGGTGCCATGGGTCACCTCGTATCACCTCGTACGCCCGCTCGACCGGGCCCGCGCGCGTCCGCCGGTGAAGGTTTCGTCCACACACCGGGAGATGGTCGTCGTGTTCCAGAGCCGCTGGCCTTGAATCGGCGAGCCACGCCGCTAGCTGGTCATGGCTCGTGCCCGGGCGTAGACATCGAAGACGGCCAGCGCAAGCGGGATCAGCGTGAGCAGGACGAAACTCTCGGCGATCTCCAGAAAACGTCCCCAGAACGGAGTCACACCACGCCGTGGGGTGATGAGACCGATGGCG
Source organism: Streptomyces sp. NBC_01314 (assembly GCF_041435215.1). NCBI lineage: Bacteria > Bacillati > Actinomycetota > Actinomycetes > Kitasatosporales > Streptomycetaceae > Streptomyces > Streptomyces sp. NBC_01314. Next base: position 3,384,647 of record NZ_CP108394.1, read on the forward strand.
GTGACCAGAACGGCGGCCACGGCGATCACTGCTGCGAGCCAGACGCTGCGGATGTCGAGGGCGGTGGTGTCGCCGAGGGCGGCGTCACGCACGTAGTCCGGCGGCGGGTTCAGCACGAGCCCGAGTCCGAGCAGGACCAGGGCCACAAGGCCGGCCGCCAGGGCGGCGCCCACCTGTGCGGTGTAACGGAAAAGGTGGGCGCGCATCAGCATGGCCACGCCTGTGGACAGAGCCAGGAGCTCCGCCCACACATCGCCGGAGAAGCCCAGGACCATCGACGCGCCCACGGAGACGAGCGCGCAGCCGCCGACAAGGCCGACGAGAAGCTCGTGGCCGCGGCGGGCCTGGGCCGCGATGCGCTCGACGTCGACGGGCTCCGGCGAGCCCGGCTCGTCGGCGTCGTAGCCGCCCCAGGACGGATTGGGCGGTTCGAACCCGATCGGCAGCCGTGCGAAGCGCATGGACAGGCCGGGCAGGAAGGCGAGCGCGACAACGGAGAGCGGAGCGCAGAGCGCGGCCGTCTCGATGGGCCGCAGCTTCGTGAGGATGGCGACGAAGGTGGTGATCAGACCGACCGCGGAGGCGAGGACGAAAGCGACGAAGGGACCGTCACCACCGGGCGACAACAGGGTGAGTAGCACGGCGGCGAGCAGAACCGCCGCGCAGGCGAGCAGAAACTGCAACCGTCCGATGCCCTGCCCCTCGGAGAGAGGGAGCAGCCCTGAGCCGGCCACGGCGACGTTCGGAAAGGCACCCAGGCCGAGGGCGATCGCCGAGCCGCGATCGCCGTACACACGTGCGCGCACACAAGCGATGCCGAGCAGGAGGAGTCCACAGACGCCGGCGATCACGCCCTGCAGGCTGTGCATGTCGTGACGGAGCTGGGAACTCCAGGCCACGAACGCCAGGAGCGCGGGCAGGACGCCGCCCGCGACAAGGCCGGCGGCCCGGGTGAGCTCGCCGTTCCACAGGGTGCGATCACGGGTGACGGCGGCGGCCACCGCCTCGGAGACATCGTCGAGGACAGCCGGCGGCAGTGACTCGGCGAACGGACGCAGAGCGAGCAACTCTCCGTCGAGGATGCGCTGCGCCGCGAGCGACCGGGCGCCGTCGAGGACCGTGCCGTCACGGCGTACGAGGTGATAGCCGACGGGAGCCCCCTCGTCCGGGCTCTGCTGGGAGAGCCTCAGGATCTCCGGGTACAGGTCGGCGACCGGTACGTCGTCGGGCAGCGCGACGTCGATACGGCTGTCGGGTGCCACGATGGTGATCCGGCAGAAGCCGAAGCCCGTGCCTGCCCCCGAAGGGGCTCCGATGCCCGGTCCGCCGGTCACGCCGACCGGCGCGGAGGCCGTCATGCCCACCTGCTGTTCCCCCTCGTCGGTGGTCGGGCGGTGTGCGATGCCGCCATGCACCCGCTCGCCCGCAAAGATCCTGTGTAGGTTGCACCGCTTCGCCCCCGCAGCCGGGCAACGATGCCGTCACGCCCGGGAATTGCGGGGCGGCGCTTGGTTCCGAGCGTTGCGGATTGCCCGGTTTTCCCGGAACGATTCGCAACTGCTCACGCAGCTCACGGGCACCCTACCGCCCGCCGGTGTCGACGGTTGTCAGTAGGATCGCCCTTCGCGATCGACGTTGGCCGGCCACGGGACGGCGGACGAAACGACCGGTCCGGCAAGGGAATTGGTGCGTAGTGAGCCACATCGTCGTCAAGCGCCCGCCGCGGGTGCTGCCGAAGGAAGTGCCCACGGACGAGGTCGTGCTGCAGCCTCCGCCGGAGCTTCCGCGTGGGCAGCAGGAGGGTGCTCTCATGCAGCTCCTGCCCATGCTCGGCATGGGCGGTTCGGTGGTGTTCTTCTTCAACCCGCAGGCCCAGCCCTTCATGAAGATCATGGGCATGGTGATGGTGGCCTCCACGATCGCGATGGGCGTCGCGATGCTGGTCCGCTACCGCCGCGGCAATCAGGGGCAACTGGCGGACATACGGCGAGACTATCTGCGCTATCTGTCGCAGACCCGGCACCGGGCCATGGACACCGCCAAGGCCCAGCGCGACGCCCAGTACTACCTGCATCCCTCACCTGAGCAGCTGTGGGCGTTGGTCGCCGAGGGCAGCCGGGTGTGGGAGCGGCGCACCGGTGACGAGGACTTCGGGCAGGTGCGTGTGGGCCTCGGCCCGCAGGCCCTGGCCACTGCCCTGATCACGCCGCAGACCGCTCCGGTCGACGAGTTGGAACCGCTGACAGCCGGGGCCATGCAGCGTTTCCTTGCCACGCACAGCACGCTTGAGGATCTGCCGATGGCGGTCTCGCTGCGCGCCTTCTACCACGTGACGATCAGTGGCGAGCCCGGCACCGTCCGCGGAACCGCCCGAGCGGTCGTGGCCGGCCTCGCCGCGTTGCACTCCTCCGAGGACATGGTCGTCGCAGTCGCCACCGGGCGGGAGACCGCACCGGAGTGGGAGTGGGCGAAGTGGCTGCCGCACACGCAGACGCGGGGCGTGGCGGACGGCGCGGGCAGCATGCGCCTGATCAGCATCGATCCGATGGAGTTGGAGGACCGGCTGGCCACTGTCCTCCAGGGCCGCCCCCGCTTCCACCCCGCCGCTCCGCCGGCCCCCGAGCAACCTCACCTGGTCGTCGTGCTCGACGGCGTTTCGCTGCCGCCCACTTCCCTGCTGGCCGGCCCCGAAGGTCTGCAGGGCGTGACGGTCGTCGAGGTCGTCCCCGGCGACCTCAGCTTCGGGCGCGGCGACCTCTCGGTCATCGTGCACCCCAGGGAACTGCGCCTGGAGTCGGCGCACGGCATGATCTACGAGGGCACGCCGGACATCCTGTCGTACGAGGCCGCCGAAGCGCTTGCCCGGCAACTGGCGCCGCTGCGCATGGCATCGGGCGGCGACGACGGCGAACCACTGCTGGCGAACCTGGATTTCACGGAACTGCTGAACCTGGGCGACGCGGCCTCGGTCGATCCGCGGCGCACCTGGCGCCCGCGTTCCCAGTCGGAGCGGCTGCGGGTACCGATCGGCCTCGGCGAGGACGGCCGGACCGTGATGCTCGACCTCAAGGAGGCCGCGCAGGAGGGTATGGGTCCGCACGGCCTCTGCGTCGGCGCGACCGGCTCCGGGAAGTCGGAGCTGCTGCGCACGCTGGTCCTGGGTCTGGCCGTGACCCACTCCTCCGAGACGCTGAACTTCGTCCTGGCGGACTTCAAGGGTGGTGCGACGTTCGCGGGTATGGCGCAGATGCCCCATGTGGCGGCCGTGATCACCAACCTCGCGGACGACCTGACCCTGGTGGACCGCATGGGCGATTCGATCCGCGGTGAGCTGAACCGTCGCCAGGAGCTGCTCCGCGATTCCGGTAACTACGCCAACATCCACGATTACGAGAAGGCCCGCGCGGCCGGCGCCCCGCTCCAGCCCATTCCGTCGCTCGTCCTGGTGATCGACGAGTTCAGCGAACTGCTCACCGCGAAGCCGGACTTCATCGAGATGTTCGTGCAGATCGGTCGTATCGGCCGTTCTCTTGGCGTGCACCTGCTGCTGGCCTCGCAGCGGCTGGAGGAGGGCCGCCTGAGGGGGCTGGAGACCTACCTGTCGTACCGGATCGGTCTGCGGACGTTCTCGGCGGCGGAGTCGCGCGCCGCGATCGGCGTCCCTGACGCCTACGAGCTGCCGAACGTACCGGGCTCCGGCATCCTGAAGTTCGGCACGGAGGAGATGGTGCGTTTCAAGGCCGCGTACGTCTCCGGCGTGCACCGCTCGGATTCCCAGCAGGCCGCCGTGCCGGGCGGGCCGCTGCCGGTCGACCGTCGGCCCGTGCTGTTCACCGCGGCCGAAGTCCCGGTGCAGTACGCGCCGGTGCCGCGGCAGCGTCAGGACGAGCCCGATGAACGGCAGGACGACGCGCTCGCCGACACGGTGCTGGACGTGATCGTCCGGCGCCTGGAAGCGCAGGGGCCGGCCGCCCACCAGGTGTGGCTGCCCCCGTTGGACAGCCCGCCGTCGCTCGACTCACTGCTGCCCGGGCTCGCCCCGGTGCCGGGCCGCGGCATGACACAGCCCGGCTACGAGGGCGCGGGGCGGCTCGTCGTCCCGGTCGGCATCGTCGACAAGCCCTACGAGCAGCGCCGCGAACCGCTGTGGACCGACTTCGGCGGCGCGGCCGGCCACATGCAGGTCCTCGGCGGCCCGCAGTCCGGCAAGTCGACACTGCTGCGTTCGATCGTCGCGTCGTTCGCACTCACCCACACCCCTCACGAAGTGCAGTTCTACGGGCTCGACTTCGGCGGTGGCGGTCTGTCGGCCGTGGCCGACCTGCCGCATGTGGGCGGGGTGGCCTCGCGCCTGGACCCGGAGAAGGTCCGGCGCACGGTGGCGGAGGTGTACGGCGTCCTGACCCGGCGTGAGGAGTATTTCCGCGCCTCGGGGATCTCGTCGATCGCCGACTTCCGGGCCCGCCGTGCTCGGGGCGACATCTCGGTGGCCGACCAGCCCTGGGGCGATGTCTTCCTTGCCATCGACGGCTGGGGCAACTTCCGCCAGGACTATGAGGCGTTGGAACCTCTGATCCTGGACATCGCGGCGCGCGGCCTCGGTTACGGAGTCCATCTGATCCTCACCGCGTCGCGCTCCATGGAGGTCCGCTCGAACCTCAAGGACCATCTGATGAACCGTCTGGAGCTGCGGCTCGGCGATCCCATGGACTCCGAGTTCGACCGCAAGGTGGCGGCGAACGTTCCCACCGGTGTTCCCGGGCGCGGTCAGATGCCGCAGAAGCAGCACTTCATGGCGGCGGTCCCGCGTATCGACGGCCTGTCATCCGACACGGACCTGGCGGAGGCGACGGCGGGCCTGGCGGCCGAGGTCGGCCGCCACTGGCAACAGTCGGGCGCTCCCGAAGTGCGCCTGCTGCCGCGGGAGTTCCCGGCGGCGCAGCTGCCCCCGGGGGACCGCTTCCCGAACCGCGGCATCTCCTTCGCCCTCGACGAGGACAACCTCGAACCCGTGTTCGTGGACTTCGACCAGGACCCGTTCCTCCTCGTCTTCGGCGAGAGCGAGTCCGGTAAGTCGAACCTGCTGAAGCTGATCATCAAACGTCTCACGGAGCGCTACGACGGCAACAACTGCAAGCTGTTCGTGGTCGACAACCGCCGCTCGCTGCTGGGTGTCACCCCGCCTTCCCACCTGGCGGAGTACATCCCCATGTCGAACCAGATGCAGCACCACATGGACGCGCTGGCCGACCTCATGCAACGCCGCACGCCCACCGCGGACGTCACACCGGAGCAACTTCGCGACCGCAGCTGGTGGCGCGGCCCCACGGTGTTCGTGATCATCGACGACTACGACCTGGTGTCCACGTCGAGCGGAAACCCGCTGTCGGGACTCACGGAAATGCTCCCGTTCGCCCGTGACGTCGGCGTCCGCTTCATCATCGCCCGCTCCAGCGCGGGGGCGGGCCGTGCCGGCTACGAAGCCTTCACCCAGCGCATCAAGGAACTCGGCGCGCAGGGCGTCGTCCTCGCGGGCGACCCGGGCGAGGGCGACCTGCTGGGCGGCGTGCGGCCGCGGCCGATGCCTGCGGGGCGGGGGGTGTTCGTGTCTCGGAAGCGGGGGAAGCCGTTGGTTCAGGTCGGGTTGGTCGAGGGCGGGGATGTGTGACGGGCTGAGGACCTGACCTGGCGGTGGCTGCGCCCAACGGGACCTGGCGGCCCGACGCCGTGCCGGTCGCCGTCACGCCTGACGGCCAGCTGACCTGGGAGGGTCTCGGGCCGTGGTCGCTTCGGTGAGCGCGGCCCGCAGGCGGCTGGGGCCCGCAGGCGGCTGGGGCAGTTCGGGCGCGCAGGCCAGGGGGCCTCCGCCATGGGTGGGCCCTGACCAAGGACGGGGTGGGCGCCTCCCGTGCGCGCCCACCCCGGAACTGCTGCATCAGGCCTGGTGCTACTGGAGGTAGCTGGCTCCCTTTTTGTCGCCCTCCATGTAGGTACCGCCCGCCGTAGCCACGACATGGCCGATACCCGTGAGCGCCGTGTGGATGTCGGTGGCTTCCTTGTCCCACCGATCGAGCTTCATCTTGAACGTGTCCTGGGCCTCGCCCTCCCAGTACTGCACGCTGTTCTCGACGAGCCTCTTCAACTCCTGCAGGTCCTGCTCAAGATCCCTCGCCTCATTGGCGATCTTGGTCGCTGTGATGTCGAGCGCGTCATAAGTGACGGAAAGCCCATCGGTGTTGTTGCCCATGCCTGCTTACCTCGTCTCGCTGGTGCGTGCCTGATGAGTGCCGGTGCCCGGCCGTGATCCCGAGTGCGGCTCGACTCAGTAGGAGCTCAGTGGGGAGACCGTGGGGGCGCCGTCCTGGATGTCGATCCTGTTGACCGCAGCACGCACCTCGTCCTCCTTGGTGTCAATGATGTTGCGCGCCGAGGTCATCGCCTCGATGACCTCGGCGAGGATGTTGCCCATGCTCCGCAACGACTGGTTGATCTCGAACTGCTTCTTGTCGAACGCGGCGCGGCCGATTCCGTCCCACTGACCGGTCTCCAGGCTGTCGATGATTCCCTGAAGCCTGTGCACACGCGACTTGACGTTCTCGTACTTCGCGAGCATCTGCTTCTGGAGCAGAATTACCGCATCGTTTTCGAGCTTCTGCTTCTGTGAGCCGGCCATGGTCAGCCGTCCTTCCTGTGTCTTGTTTCCTGATCCAACTGTCCTGGCTTGGGCCGGACAGCGCAGGGCCGTTGACGGCCCTTCACAGCCGTCGAAGTCACCTGGCGCGTCGCGCCCGCACCACAGCCGCGCCGGCACCACCGATCACGAGGACTGCGGCAGCTGCGCCGAGCGCGATCCACAGGGTGTTGCTGTCCTTGGACGACTCCACCGCTGATGCTGCTGCCGAGGTACCGCCCGTGGAGCCCTTTTCGGGGGCTGGTGATGCGGTCGACGGAGAAGGGGAGGAGGTGGCGGTCGCGGAGTTGGCCAACAGGTCGCCACCGTTGTCCTTCGCGAGGGGGTCGACGCCTGCGGCGCCCGCGTCATAGTCGGCGTCCTTGAGAACCATCCGCGGTCGGACGAACCCATAACCCACGTACTTGCTCGGCTTGTCCTTCGCCCACGTACGGCCGGCCGTGTCGATCAAGGAGCGGGTGACCTGGTTGACGGTCCAGTCGGGGTGGGCGGACCAGATCAGGGCGGCGGAGGCTGAGGCGATGGCAGCTGCGGCGCTCGTGCCCTGGTCGTCATCGCAGTACGAGCGGAGATTCGCGTCGCACCAGCCGGGGAAGCCCTGCCCTGGCGCCGCCAGGTCCACATAGTTCCCGGAGGAGGCGAACTCCGACACCGTCCCGGATTCATCTGTCGCCGACACGCCGATTACATAGGGGTACGCCGCTGGGTATCCAATCCTGCCCTTGTCACGCCCCTCGTTACCAACGGCTGCGATCATCAACTTGCCCTTGGAAGCGGCGTACTCGATGGCCTCTCGCTCCTTGGAGCTCGGTCCCTCTGCTCCGAACGACATACTGATGATCTGCGCATCGGTGTCGGCTGCTGCCCTGATCGCGTCTATGGCCTCGGGCGTCTTCTCCCGTTCCTCCACTCCACCCTTGAGTCCCGCAAGCTCAACGCGATATGGCACGATCTTCGCCCCCGGCGCCAACCCCTGCAGGCCTCCTCCTGCTCCCGTACCTGCGATCAGCTCGGCCATGGTCGTTCCATGGCCGGAGTAATCGTCCGTGACGCTGTACGCGACCGACTTGGGAACTTCGCCGGTCAGGACCTGGCCCTTCAGAGAGGGGGTGTTTACGTTCACGCCGCTGTCGATGACCGCGACCTTGACGCCCGTCCCCGTGCTGACCTTCCACATCTGTTCGGCCTGCATCGGTTCCAGGTACCACTGCTTGGACTGGGCGTCGTAGGCGGCGGCACCAGGGGCGAATCCCACGCTCACGGCCGCCAGGGCACCGACGACCGCGCCCACAGCCCGCACTCGTCTACCGGGGGCCGATCTGTGGAACGTAGCCCGCTCGGCTCGTCGGCTGGTCGCTGACGTCATCGTGTTCCGTGTCCTCGCTCGTACTCGGTCAGTTGGCGACCGGCGGCACATCACGCCGCGGCCTGTTGGGCAGGTGCGTCTCTCCGTCTTCGACCCGGTGGTCGGGACGCGGCGATCCCTGGGCGTTCCCATCGTCACCGGGAGCAGCGTGGCCAGGGCCGCGCACGAGACCGGCGCCGCCGCGTGTCAGGCCGTTGCGCTCTGCTCCCGCAACGGAGTTGCGTGCGGTCGGCCTGCCCGTGACAGCCTCGGATGCCGCCGCACCACCACGAGGGGGCGTCGCGCTTGCACTCGACCTCGCCGTGGACCCGGGCGATCCGAAAGCGCCATGCTGCCCGGGACGACCAGTAGCGAGCCCTGAGTTGGCCCCTTCCTGGCCGCCGACGACCGTCCCGCGAGGAATCCTGGCGCCGCCCTGCGCAGAAGCCCTGGTGGCGGCCCTGGGCTGTCCCCCGACAACTCCGTTGGCCCGACCAGCTCCGGTCACGGGACCGTTGTTCGTCCGCGGAGCAGCCGTGCCGCCAACCCGCGGCGCACCACCAGTGACGGCTCGACCCATCGGGGACGAATGCGATCCGGGAGCCAAGCCTCTGGCAGTGGGCTGGCCGGTCGAGGTGGCACGCCCCATCTGGTTCGCAGGTCCTTGCGCCGTCGAGCGCCCAGGACCTGAATTGATCGAACCGGGCGGAACAGTGCGCCCCTGAGCCGACGCAGGGGTACGAAGACCACCTGTTCCGCCCGGGTTCCGGCCTGATGTGCTGTTGGAGACCGGCGTCCCGAGGCTGCCCTCGAACATCCCCGACTGTCCGCCACCCGGAGCAGGGGTACTCCATGCCGACGGAGTGTGGCCGGACACGGGTGTGGTCGTGGACGGTGGCAGCGTGCCGACGCCGTCGATATTGGTGCGGACGGGCTCGTCGGGGTGCGTGGTCTTGCCGGTAATATCCTTTGTGAACCTGGGGTTGTCGCTTACGCCGTGCCGAGTGGCATCGTCCGTCACGGTAGCGTGATGGCCCAGGACAGTTGCCGTTCCGGACTCTCCATTCGCACCCGAGGCAGATTCGCCGGGGCGATATTCTTTCGCAGGCCGCGGAACTCCGACGTCAGGCATGGCCGTGAACTCCGGCGCCTTGTCCTTGGCAGGCAGGGACGCCAGCACCTCTTCGGACACCGCGTAGTACGACGCCAACCGATTCATCTGGTTGATCGCCTCTTGACGATCCTTCTCCACGCGTACGGCGGCCGTGTACTCGCTCTTGTCCGCGACTTTCTCAGCCTCAGTGAAGTGCTCGGGCCGCTTCCGGCTCGGTTCCGGATCACGAGACGGCATGGCACCGCGCACAGACGCAAGGCCCACGGCGGCAGCGGTGATCTGGTCCCCTGCCGAACCGGAGAAGTCACTCAAGTGATGCGCGTTGGTGACGAGTGAACTACCCCATTTACGGAAGGCATCACCCGACTCCCCGACCCAGTGAACGTTTTCGATGTGGCCTTCGAGTTCGTCAGCTGCCGCCTTGATGGCGTCGCGCGCATCCCACAGAGCCTTGCCCGAGGACTCCAGGTCCTCTGGTTCCGTCTGCTCGACGAGGTCAATCAGTTGATTGAGGCTGAAGTCGCGTTTCTCAAAGTCCGTCCGATCCGCGATGGTCCGCCCGAGCGAGCTATCCACGAAGGCCGAGCGCACCATGCGGTTGAGCAACCCGGCTTGCGGACGGTCCTCAAACCCTCGGACAATATCCGCGACACCGTTCTGCCCCTCGACGCGGTCGAAGTCCGCCTCGTGTCGTTTATCAGTCATGGTCACATCACCACGGTGGGGTTGTCGCCGACGCGCTGCTTGGCATCCTTGGCGTCCTGAATCTCCGTGATCTCTCCTTGGATGGCATAGAACCGCCGACGCAGTTCCTCCTCAAGGTTGTCGAAACCCCGATGCGCACCCTGAACCGCGATGGCGGTCGCCTCGATCTGCAGATGCAGGGTCTTGGACAAGGACGTGAGTTCGTGATGGACCCGGTTGTACTGCGTGTACAAGCCGTCAGCCTCAGGGAAGATGCCGTCCGCCCCCGCACTCAGGGACGTGGACCTGATGGTCTGAGCGCCCACCTTCGTCGGGTTGCCGGCCGACGTCTCGAGGTCGCGCAGAACCGCGTCCACCCGCTTCACGAACTTGTCCAGCGCCTCACCACTGGCCTCCAGGTTCGCAGCCCTGGCCGCTGACACGCCCCCCGCCATGTCTACCGGCAGCACGACGCCCTCCCCGTTTCCCCGTTTCCCCGTACATCCATCGGCCGCAACCGGATCGAGACCGACCAACCACTCACCGTACGATCGCAAAGCGCGCCGCACCTCACAACGCTCTCGCTGTCACTGTAGTCAACGTGAACAACGGGACCAACAGCGATGCGCGACGGGTCCGTTACGGGACCTATCAGCTGCCCACTTTGCCCTTCTTGCCTGTTCGCTGCGAACGAATGACCACCCATACGGACGACGGCGCCGCGCGTCTGCGATCTTCATCAGGCTTCGCAGACGATCGATCGCGCCTCCGCGTCATCTCCGTGCGCGAGACGAGTGGCGCCCTCATCCTCGGTCAACAACCGAAGCAGCAGGCGGAGTCCGAACCCTCCCAAGACTTGCCTTCACACGCACTCCCCACCTCGGCAGCGAATCCACACACAACAGCTGTGCCCGAAACCGGGTGTGTCAACTTAACGGCTGATCTTGGTTGTTGAAGGTCAGTTGTTGCTCGGGGTGAGGCGGCCTTCGAAGGCGATCTGGAAGGCGTTCAGGGGCGCCTTCCAGCGCATGGTCCACCGCTTGCGGCCCTTGCCGGTCGGGTCCAGGCTCATCAGCGCCATGTAGATGCACTTCAAAGCGGCGGCCTCGTTGGGGAAGTGCCCGCGGGCGCGGACAGCCCTGCGGATGCGGGCGTTAACGCTCTCGATCGCGTTCGTGCTGCAGATGACCTTGCGTATCTCGACGTCGAAGGAGAGGAAGGGCACGAACTCGGCCCAGGCGTCCGACCACAGCTTCACGATCGCCGGATACTTCCCTCCCCAGGACTCCTGGAACTCCAGGAACCGCTCCGTCGCCGCATCCTCGCTGGGTGCGGTGTAGACGGGCTTGAGCGCCCCTGCGACCTTGTCCCAGTCCTGACGGGCGGCGTAACGGAACGAATTGCGCAGCAGGTGAACCACGCACGTCTGGACAATCGTGCGGGGCCAGACGGCCTCCACCGCATCGGGAAGGCCCTTGAGCCCGTCGCAGACGAGCATGAGCACGTCGTCCAGGCCGCGGTTCTTCAGCTCCGTGAACACGTGCAGCCAGTACTTCGCGCCCTCGCCGCCGTCGCCGGCCCAGATGCCGAGGATGTCGCGGGTGCCGTCCACGGTCACCGCCATCACCACGTAGATCGGACGGTTCGCGACCTTTCCTTCCCTGATCTTCACGTTGATGGCGTCCACGAACAGGACGGGGTAGACGCGGTCGAGGGGCCGGTTCTGCCATTCGGCCATGCCGTCCATGACCTTATCGGTGATGGTGGAGATGGTCTGTTTGGACACCTCCGCTCCGTAGACCTCGGCGAGATGAGCGGAGATCTCTCCGTGAGTGAGGCCCTTCGCGGACAAGGAGAGCACCATCTCGTCGACGCCGGTCAGACGCCGTTGGCGCTTCTTGACGATCTGCGGCTCGAAGCTGCCGGCGGTATCGCGCGGCACCCTCACCTCCACCGGGCCGACATCGGTCAGCACGGTCTTCGCCCGGGTCCCGTTGCGGCTGTTGCCGTTGTTCTTCCCGGCCGGATCGTGCTTCTCGTAGCCGACGTGGTCGGTGATCTCGCCCTCCAGAGCGGACTCGAGCACTCGCTTCGTGAGCTGTTGCAACAGCCCGCCCTCGCCGGTCAGTTGCAGCCCCTCGTTTCGGGCACGGTCAACGAGCATCGCAACGAGCTGCTCGTCCGACACCGCACTCGTCGGTGCCTGAACCACCTGCTCGGCCTGCTCGTTCTCCACGACGGTCTCCGTCATCAGACGCATCTCCTTGATCAGCAGATCCGCCGTTGATTAGACACTCCCCGGAAACCTGCCTGGGCCGGGTTGCCAACTTGAGTGGCCACCACACCATCGGAACAGCGGCACAGCGACGCGAGGGCTGCCGACCGAGCGCACGGGGGAAGCGTTGTGCGCCACCATGTCCTCGATGAGGGTCGCGTAGTCATCGAAGTAGTAGGGTGTCGACGACCTGGTCGGTCGGGTAGGGGGAGCCGTCGTCGAGGGCCCCGTACACGCGCTGGTCAGCTCGTTGTTCGCCCGCGCCGCGTCATCGGGAGACACCGAAGCGCTGGATGGCCAGGAAGATGCCGAGGCCGGCCATGGCCAGAAGTGCGGTGGACAGGATCAGGCACAGTTCGGTCAGTTCGGTCAGCGCGTCCGTGTGTCGTCGCTTAGCGGTCCCGACCGGCGCTGCCTGCGCCGTCCGTCACGGATCGCCACCGCCGTGCCGCCCAGGCCCGCCACGAGCACCAGGCCGCCCACGACCACGTACGTCGCCAGGCGGGTGTTCCGTTCTTCCGCCGTCTCGCCGAACTGCAGCGGGGTGACCGCAGGGGCCTCGCCCTTGGTCACCCCGTCCTCGGGCTTCGGACTCTCGACCGGGCGCTCGGGGTCCGCGTCCGTCAGGGCTTTGACGGGGTCGACCACTCCCCAGCCGACGAGAGGGTCGTGGCCGGGGATCGAGCGTTCCGCCGTCTGCTCGATCTGGGCGACGATCTGCTGGGCTGTCCATTTCGGGTACTTGGACTTCAGGAGGGCCGCCACCCCGGCGACGTACGGCGCCGAGAAGCTCGTTCCGTTGTCGGAGCAGTGGCCGCCGCCGGGGACTGTGGAGATCATGTCGACGCCGGGGGCCGCCACCCCTACGAAATCTCCTGATTGTGAGAAGGAGGCCCGTTCGTTGTTGCGGTCGGAGGCCGCCACCGCCAGGACGCCCTCGTACGACGCCGGGTAGGTGACCTTGACGTTGCCGCCCAGGCCGTCGTTGCCGGCCGAGGCGACGACCACGACGTCGCTGCCGAGGGCGTGTTCGACGGCCGCCTCCAGCCGAGCGTCGGGTCTTACGGCGTTGGCCGTGTCCTGCGAGATGTTGATGACGTCGGCGCCCTCGTCGACCGCGTGGCGGATCGACGACGCCAGGGTGAGGGCCGTTCCGTCGCCCTCCGCGTTGTTCTGCTTGATCGGGATGATCTCGGCGTCCGGGGCCAGGCCCACGAAACCGGTCCCCTTCAGCGGTCGGGCCGCGATGATGCCTGCCACGCGCGTGCCGTGGCCCACCGTGTCGGTGGTGCCCTGGCTGTTGCCGCGGTCGATCTTCTCGCCCCTGGAGTTCTTCGTGGGGAGGTAGTTCGCACCCCTGGAGGCGTCCACGGCCTTGGTGAGCTGGGGGTTCTTGACATCCACCCCGGTGTCGATCACGGCCACTCGGACGTTCTTCCCCGTGGACAGGGCCCACAGCTCGTCGAGGTTGACGCGTTGCAGCGCCCAGGGGCGGCCCGCGTAGTTCTTCGACGAGAACGTGCACTGGCCGCCGTCCGCCCGGGCGGTGGTCGCGGGCAGGGCGAGCACCGGGGTGGTGGCGATCAGCGCGGTCGCGGCGGCCAGGGCCGCCGGCCTCGCGCCCCGGCCGCTTCGGAGCCCCCATGTCCCCGCGTTCCGGCTGCTCCGCGCGTGCAGCGCCCTCACGTTCGCTTTCGACATCGCTTCGCTCCCCTCCACCGCGCGTCTACGAGCCCTGCGGCTGCCGCGCCGCCGCCTCCGACAGGCGCGGTCCCGTCGGCAGGAACGTCGACCACTGCACAGGGACCGGTGAGGGCGTCACCTTCTCGTAGCCGAGCCGGGTCTGGGCGATCTTCGCCTGGTTCAGCTCCTCCTCGCGCCGCTTGGCGGAGGTACCGACGCCCTCGTCGTCGGTGACGCTGTCGCTGTTGGACTGCAGGGCATAACGCAGGCCCGTGTCCGTCACCAGGAAGACGCCGCCCGCCGTCGTCTCCGTGCCCTGGAACTGGCGGTACAGCTGGCCGGACCCGGGAGTGACGTACGCGCTGGAGGAACCGGTGGGCAGTCGAGCGGGGAAGTCGGTACCAACCCAGGTGGACAGCTTCGTCCTCCCCTTCGAGCCGACCGAGAGCAGAACGTTGCAGACAGTGTTGCGACCGGAGGTGGCCTCGGTGCCGTCGTTCACCGTCTTCGGCCTGAACGTCGGCCAGGTCTTGTCAGCCCCGAAGGTCGTGCTGTCGGCGACCGCGCCGGGATGTACCTGTTGCGCCTCGCCCGCCTGCCCGACGCCGACGAGGTCACCACTGTTGAGCAGCAGCGTGGCGACGAACTCGGAGACACGGGCCACCTCGCCCGGCAACACCACGTAGTACTGCATCCGTTGGCCGTCGTATGCCTTGATGACCTCGCCGACCTTGTCGTACTGCTCAAGGCCGGTGGAGGCGTTCGCCTTCGAGCCGGGCGTGCCGTCGATCCCCGGGATGGAGATCGGGTCACCCTTGTGGAGGGTGTCGAGCCATTCCTGTGACACTCGCTGCGGGTCTCGGCCCTGGGTGTCGAGGGCCTTGAGCAGCTCGGTGTCGGCCGGGTCGGCCAGTTGGTACGCGGTGCCCCGGGCGTCGACCACGTACCGGGTCCTCTCGTCCGGGCCGACGACATACATCAATTCGCCGCCGGAGAGTTTGTTGGCACCGCCCGTCCGGGAGAACTCCTTCTCGGCCAGGACGAACGCGGCCTTCTGGATGGCGCGGCCGCCGTCACCTGGACGCTCGCACACCGCCCAGCGCTTGGCGATCTCCGCCTCGTCCGCGGAGGGCAGGCGGTCGGGGGCGTAGGGGATCCCGATCGTGGCACCGTGCGGTGGCTTGCCGCTGTCCAGGATCTTCTCGTCGACGGTGATGACGTCGGCCTTGCCGGGGTCCAGGAGCAACTTGGCCGACGCCATGTTGAGAACGGGATGGAGCTGCTTCTGGCCGTCAGTCTTCAGCACCACGTACCGGGTGGTGGAGTCGCTCGCCACGATGACGTGCTCCTCCGCCTTGTCCCAGCCCTTGGGTGCCGTCGGGCTGAACATGCCGATGCCCCCGAAGACCGCGAGTATCACCACGCCGATGATGACGCCGGGCCACAGCGCCCTCAGTGGTTTGGGGGCACCTTCCTCCGAGCCCGACGGAGATGGCTGAAGGAAGGATGCGAGCGTACGGCGCTTCGCGAAGGTGTAGGCGTTGAGTTCGTCCCGCCGTGATGCCATCTGTGTCCGCTCTCTCCCCGTGCGGAGCCATGGGGGACCTGTGAAGATCCGTCCCCGTCCTCGATCGCCTCTGGTGCCCAGGCTGTCAGAGGCGCCCCCTACTATGCCTGTTGCGTGACTGTGCTGATGGCGCGGGCAGGGTGCTCAGGCTTCGAAGGGCGCTGGGCGCAAGGGATTTCGGGAGAGTTCGGGGGTTTTGGAGCAATGGCTTCCGCAACACGGGGCCGGTCGCGATCGCAACCGGGTGACGCGCGCCGGTCGCGTTCGCACGGTTCCTCCTCCCCCGATCCAACAGCGCGGTCGGGAGCGGCACCTGGCGCCTCCCCGTCATCCCGCGGGTCCGTCTCACCTCATCTGATGTCCCGCTCGGGGCACAGGGGTTCGTTCGCGGTACGGCGGCTGGTGATGCTGGAGACGGCGGCCGCTCTCGTGGTGGCCGGATGGCTCCTCGGCACGCTCGCGCTCGTTTCGGCGATCGTGGCCGCCGCGGTGCTGGTCGTACTCGCCCTCGTGCGACGCCGTGGGCACTCCCTGCCTGAGTGGTTGGGCTCACTGCTGGCGCTGCGGGCCCGGATGCGCAGGGCCGCGAGCACGCCCCTGTCCCCGGGGGTCGATCCGGGTCTCGCGCCTGCCGTGGAGTGTGATCCGAGTCTGCGGACGTACAGCTTCAACCGCGGCGATCGCCGCGATCAGCGGCCGGTCGGCATGGTGGGTGACGGAGGATTCCTCACCGCGGTGCTCCAACTGGAGTCGGACACCGGTGCCCTGCGCGCCGAGCGCGGTCGTCGGCCACTGCCTGTCGCACTCGTACAGGACGTCCTGGAGGTCGATGGCATCGTGCTGGAGTCGGCGCAGGTCCTGGTACACACGCAGCCGGCGCCGGCGCTGCACCTGCCCCAGCAGTCGGTCGTGGTGAGCAACTACGCGCCGCTCCAGGCACAGACCGGGGCTCCCGCGGTACGCATCATGTGGATCGCGTTGAAACTCGACCCCGAGTTGTGCCCGGAGGCGGTGGCCGCGCGCGGCGGCGGTCTGCGCGGGGCGCAGAAGTGTCTCGTAAGGGCGGCGGAGCACTTGTCCAGTCGGCTGACGGGCGCCGGCTTCCGGGCGAACGTCCTCACGGAGGAGGAGCTGACGGCCGCGATCGCCACCTCCGCGTGTGCCAACCCGATGGTGACCGCGCAGGCCGCACAGACGGGGCCGGACGAAGCGCCGCAGCGGCGGACCGAGGAGTCCAGCCGCAGCTGGCGCTGTGACAACCGTCGGCACACCACGTACTGGGTGCGCCGCTGGCCTCAACTGGGCGGCTCCGGCACCTCGCTGGCGCAGTTGGTGGCACAGCTGACCACGGTTCCCGCGCTGGCGACGACCTTCAGTCTGACGCTGGCGAAGGGGGGCCGACAGGATGTGGCCATCACCGGCCACCTTCGCATCACGGGCCGCAGCAACCAGGAGTTGACCGACGCGCGGCGTGATCTGGAGCACGCCGCGCGGCAGGCGCGGACCGGACTCGTGCGACTGGATCGTGAGCAGCTTCCCGGTGTTCTCGCCACCCTGCCGCTCGGAGGTGCCCGCTGATGACCGTCACGACATCGCTCTCGCCGTCATCCTCGTCCGGACCCGAAGGCGCTCCGGGGCCAAGGGGGTTCACGCAGCGGCTGCGCACCGGGTTCGGGCTGCTGGGCCCCCGGCACCCGCGTCACACGTTGCCCGTGGAGCAGGTGGGTGCGCTCTCCCTGCCCATCGGAGACGACGGTGTGGTGGTGGGCGTCGACCAACAGGGCAGGCCCGCCGTCCTCGGCATCAACCGCCCGACCCCGTTCGACGTCGTCCTCATCGGCGGCCTGTGGACGGCACAGGTCCTCGCGCTGCGCGCGGCGGCGACGGGGGCGCGCGTGGCCGTGGAGACCGCGCGTGGGCAGGCCTGGATGCCGTTGGTGCACGCCATGGGCGGCGGGCAGAACGGCCTGGCCGTGTACGACGTGGGGCGCGTACCACCACAGGGCGCGTCGGCCGGCACCCCGGTGCTGGTGGTGCGTGACTGCGGCATGCGGCCACCGCGCGGACGCGTGACGTCGGCGCCCTGGCAGTCCGTACTCACGCTTCTTCCGTATCTGAGTCCGGTCGCGCCGCGATTGATGCGCCAGGCTCGTCTTGTGGGCGTCCAGCGGGTGTCGCCGGACGAGGCGACGGAGATCGGACGCGTGATAGGGCTCCCGCACCCCGAGATACGGTCGCTGCCCGGGCTGCAGGACGGCATCACGCTGTGGTGCGCGGAGCGGGACCGCCAGTACGTGATGACGCAGGCCACGGACGCGGAGACCGGTCTCCTGGGCGTGGCACGTCGTATGGACTGAACCGACGGTGGGGACGAGCTGGACGCGTGAAGATCGAGTCCAGATACTATGTCCAAGTTGATACATTTTTGCGGCACTTGAGTACTTCGTCGAGGCCGATCGGGGGAGACGGGCCTGCCGGGCCCGCGGTTTTGATGATTAGGCTGGGGTGCAGCACGTCGCTGGTTGCCCGCGCGCGGGTGGTACGGACTGTGCGACTTGACCCGGGGCCCGAGGGGGGCCAGCCCGGCGAATCAGACGACAGGAACGGTCGCCCCAGCACGGCATGAGGGTGCTCGACCACACCAGGAGGAACTGTGAGCAGCGATCGGGACGGGATGCGCGGGGGCTGGGCCACACCCGACGATGACCAGCCCGACGCGGAGTCCGCCATCGAGATGACGGGCGAGTTCACCATCGACTACGCGCCGCCTGCCTGGTACACGCAGAACGCCCCGTCGGGAGTGGCCGGTTCGGAACCGGGCGCGGGTACGGGTGCCAATGCTGGTGCCGATACGGGTGCGGGTGTGGGTGCCGGGGGCGTTCCTCCGGTCGGCGGTGCCGCGACGCCTCCGTTCGCGCCGCCGGTCGGTCCTCCGGTCGACATGTCCGGCGTGCCCGGTTCGTTTCCGCCGCCCTGGCCCCCGTTGGCCGCCGCGCCCCAGGTCGGCGGCGGCGGGAACGAGGGGGACATCGAGAGCGGCGCGACCATGCGGATCTCCGCCGGCGCGTTGAAGCGTGAGATCGGGGACGCGGCTACCGCCCAGGGCGCCTCCGGCACGGGGACGAGTGCGGCTGCGGGCTCGCCTTCGGGTGCGGTGCCTGGCGCCGGTGTGGGTGTGGGTGTGGGTGCGAATGCTGCTTCCGGTGGTGCAGCGGGTGCCGCTGACTTCGAGCTGAACTCGCCGCAGGCGGCGAGCCCGGAGTCTGGGAGCGCCGGGGGCCCTGACGGCGGGTCCGTGGCCGCTGGCGGCGAGGGTGCCGGGGTCCCTGACGCCGGGGATGTACCGGAAACCGCTACGGCCGCGGATGCCCCGCAGCCTGAGGAGCCGGACAGCGCCGGTGCCGATGCCGGTGCGCATGCGGATGCCGGTTCCGGTTCCGGTTCCGGTTCCGATGGGGATAGCGGTGACGGTGATGCCGCCGTCGCGCAGCCCACCGAGGCCGTGTCGTCCGCCGAGGCCGTGTCGTCCAGCGAGGGTCAGGACGCGCAGGGCGGGAACGGTCAGGGCAGCGACGGCGGTGTGGCCGACGAGGGTTCGGTCGCCAGGGATGCGTCCGGCGAGGCCGGTGTCGCCGTGGGCGAGCCGGCCGGGGGTGCCGTGGCCCCGGATGCCGTCTCCGACGGGGCCGAGCCGACGGAAGCCGCCCCTCAGGGCGCCGTTGCGTCGCAGAGCGCCGTCCCGCAGGATCTCCCGTCTCAGGGCTCCGACCCACAGGCGGCCGCACCTCAGCACCCCGCATCGCCGGGCCCCGGCCCCCACGACGCCCCCCCTGTCCCCGCCCAGCCCACGGACGGCACCGCCCCCGGCACCGAGCCCCGGGACGCCGCGCCGCAGACCGCCGAGCCCCAGGCCGCCGCACCTCAGCCGGGGGCCCCCCAGGGTGCCGCGCCCGCTCCGGGAGCCCCCGGAGACGTACCGCAGACGCCTCCGGTCTGGACGCCGCCGACGCCGACACCGCAGGGTGGGCTTCCGCCGTTGCCGCCCGCGTACCAGCCGGCCGCGCCCGCGGCGCCTGCCTCGGGAGCGCAGTGGCCCCCGACCGGGCCGTCGGCGTCGGCGTACCCCGAGGTCGCCGGCCAGCAGCCGACAGCCGCGCAGGGCGGGCCGTCCATGCCGCCGCAGCAGCCGTTCCACCCGCAGGCCCCGCAGGGTGCGCCCGCGGCCTGGGGCACCCCGATCGACGCCACCCCCGGCGGCGCCTCCGGCGTCCCTGGCGCTCCTGGTGCGCCTGACACCCCCGGTGTCCCCATGTCACCCGGCGTGCCCGACGCCTCCGCTACGCCGAACGCCCCGGGTCCGACACCTCCGCCGCCCGGCCGGCAGCCGCCAGCCGGGCAAGCCCCCGACGCCCCCTCCCCCGCTGGTTACGGCTTCCCGCATCCCGGCGGGCCCGTACCTCCGCAGGCGCCCATCCCTCAGCAGGGCGGCTACGGCTTCCCCCAACCCCCGGCACAGCCCGGGCACCCCGGCCAGCCGGTGCAGTCGGGGGGACAGCCAGGCCAACCTGGCATCCACCCTCCCGCCGGACCCCCTGCCCAGGCCATCCCCGGTTACGGCTTCCCGCACCCCGGCGCACCCGTACCCCCACAGGCGCCCATCCCTCAGCAAGGCGGCTACGGCTTCCCCCAACCCCCGGCACAGCCCGGGCACCCCGGCCAGCCAGCCGCCGCCGCACCCCCGGCCCAGCCGGGGCACCCGGGCGCCCCCGCCCCCCAGGCCGGCTACGGCTTCCCGCCCTCCCCTGCCCCCGGCACCCCTGGCGCACCGGGCGCCCCCTACGCAACCCCCCAGAGCCCGCCCAACTCCCCCACTCCTCCGAGCGGCTACGGCTTCCCCCAGCCCCCCGCTCAGCCCGGCCATCCGGAGCACCCCGGCTACCCGGGGCACCCCCAACCCCCCTTCCCCGACCAGCCCGGACACCCGGTACAGCCCGCCCAGGCAGCGCACCCGGACCACCCCGGCCAGTCAGGCCACACCGGTCAGCCTGGTCATCCCGGTGGGCACCCGTACCCCTCCGCTCCCTCCGCTCCTACCGCCCCCGTCGACCCCCGCACCGGCGCGGCCTGGCCGCAGCCCGTGCAGCATGACCAGCGGCAGCCCACCAACCCCGGTGTGGCGCCGCTCGGTTACACGGCCGCGGTGGAGTTGTCGTCCGACCGGCTGCTGAACAGCAAGAAGCAGAAGACGAAGAGCAGCCGTCCGGGGTCGGGCGGCGGGCTGTTCAAGCTGGGCGGGAAGAAGGAGGAGGCCGAGCGGCAGCGGAAGCTGCAGTTGATCAGGACGCCGGTGCTGTCCTGCTACCGCATCGCGGTCATCAGCCTCAAGGGCGGCGTGGGCAAGACGACCACCACCACGGCCCTCGGCTCGACGCTCGCCACCGAGCGGCAGGACAAGATCCTCGCGATCGACGCCAACCCGGACGCGGGCACGCTCGGCCGTCGCGTGCGGCGCGAGACCGGGGCGACCATCCGCGACCTCGTCCAGGCGATCCCGTACCTCAACTCGTACATGGACATCCGCCGGTTCACCTCCCAGGCGGCCTCCGGGCTGGAGATCATCGCCAACGACGTGGACCCCGCCGTCTCCACGACGTTCAACGACGAGGACTACCGGCGCGCGATCGACATCCTCGGCAAGCAGTACCCGATCATCCTCACCGACTCGGGCACCGGCCTGCTCTACAGCGCCATGCGCGGCGTGCTCGACCTGGCCGACCAGCTCATCATCATCTCCACCCCGTCCGTGGACGGTGCGAGCAGCGCCAGTACGACACTGGACTGGCTCTCCGCGCACGGGTACCAGGATCTGGTGGCACGTTCCATCACGGTCATCTCGGGAGTGCGCGACACCGGCAAGATGATCAAGGTGGAGGACATCGTCTCCCACTTCGAGACGCGCTGCCGCGGTGTCGTGGTCGTACCGTTCGACGAACACCTGTCCGCCGGCGCCGAGTTGGACCTCGACATGATGCGGCCGAAGGTGCGGGAGGCGTACTTCACGCTTGCCGCGATGGTCGCCGAGGACATCGCCAGGCACCAGCAGTCGCACGGCCTGTGGACGTCGGACGGCAACCCGCCGCCGGTGGTCGCCCCGCCGATGCCCGGCCAGCAGATGCCCGGTCAACAGCCGTACCCGCAGCAGCCGGGCCAGCCGCAGCCGCACCCCGGCCAGCCCTACCCGGGTCAGCCGGCCCCCGACCAGGCTCCACAGCCCTACGGCTATCCCGGCCAGCCGGCACCGGGCCAACCCGCTCCGGGCCAGCCGTACGCACCCCAACAGCCGCAGCATCCGCAGCATCCGCAGCATCCGCAGCATCCGCAGCAAGGCCAGCCCTACCCGCCCGCTCCGCCGCAGCAGCAGTAGCAGAAGGCAGAAGTCGAACAGGACACAACAAAGGGCCCGTGCCGTTCATGATCCACGAACGGTTACGGGCCCTCTGCCATGTCCAGCCTTCGGGAGTTACTCCCCCTGATACGCCCCGATCAGCTCCCGGCACCTCTTCACGTCCTCGCCCATCGCCACGAGCAGCGCGTCCAGCGAGTCGAACTTCGCCTGGCCGCGCACGTAGGCGAGGAAGTCGACGGCGACATGGAGGCCGTAGAGGTCGAGTCCGACACGGTCGATGGCGTACGCCTCGACCGTGCGCTCGGTGCCGTCGAACTGCGGGTTCGTGCCGACGGAGATCGCGGCGGGCATGGCCTCGCCGTCGACGTGCAGCCAGCCGGCGTAGACGCCGTCGGCAGGGATCGCGGTGTGCGGGAGGGTCTCGACGTTGGCCGTCGGGAAACCCAGTTCGCGGCCGCGCTGGGCGCCGCGCACGACGACGCCCTCGACGCGGTGGGGGCGGCCGAGGATCTCGCGCGCGCCCTCGACGTCGCCCTCGGCGACCAGCCGTCGGGTCAGGGTCGAGGAGAACGGCTGTCCGCCGCCCGCCTCACCGGTGACGAACAGGTCGACGACCTCGACGTCGAAGTCGTACGTCTTGCCCTGCTCGGCCAGGAACGCCACGTCCCCGGCGGCCTTGTGGCCGAAACGGAAGTTGGGGCCCTCGACGGCGGCCTTGGCGTGCAGCTTGTCGACCAGGACCTTGACGACGAAGTCGGCCGGCGACAGCCGCGAGAACTCGGTCGTGAAGGGCAGGATCAGCACCGCGTCCACGCCCAGCTCGGCCATCAGTTCGGCGCGGCGGTGGTGCGGGGCGAGCAGCGGCGGATGAGTGCCGGGGCGCACGACCTCGCTGGGGTGCGGGTCGAAGGTGACGGCGACGGACGGAACGCCCAGCTCACGGGCGCGTTCCACGGCGTGCCGGAGGATCAGCTGGTGCCCGCGGTGCACCCCGTCGTAGGAACCGATGGTGACCACGCTGCGCCCCCAGTCCTCGGGGATGTCCTCCAAGCCACGCCAGCGCTGCACTGTGACCGCTCCTCGTCGAACCCGTGTCCGTATTGACGCCTAACCCTTGCGCAGGTCTAAGGGTGCCATGCCCGGTGCCTTCGGCCCGCATCGGCATCCGGGCTGTGACCCGGAGCACGGGAAACTCGCCCCGTTTCACGCGGACACCCGCACCCCCGGCACCCCCGCCAGGTTCTCGATCATCCGGCGGGTGCTCGGCCCGACCACAGCCGCCCACTCCTGGGGCGTGCCGCTGAGCCAGCCGGCCACCAGCCCCGCGAACCCGGGCACATGGCGGGCCAGATCGACGAGCGCCCAGTCGAATCGGGTCGCCCCTTCGGGCGTACGGACGAGAAGCATGCCGACCCGGTGGACCAGCGACCGAGTCGCCGCGCTGTCCCCCGTGCCTCCTGTGTCCCATGTCCCTCCTGTGCCTCCCATCTCCGCTGTCACTCCGCGCGCGGCGGCCGCCCGCAGCAGCGCGTCGAGGACGGACGGGTCCCGCTCGGTCGCCATCAGCAGGTCAAGCAGTTCGCGCCGCAGCGGGCCGGAGGCGGGCGTGCCCGGCTCGGCGAAGACCGCCGCGAGGGCCGCGCGCACCTGCACGGGACCGTCGACGATGAGGCCGCTGGCCAACGGGAACAGAACGGCGCGGGTGCCCGGACCGTGCTCCAGCCTGCGGTCGACATACGCGGCGACGTGCCCGGCCACCTCGGGGCGCAGTTCGACGACCTCCCGGACGAGGGTGGTGACGCGGCGCGCGAGGCCGGGCGTGGTGACCTCGGCGAGGGTGCGCAGGGTCTCCCCGTCGGAGCCCTCGGCGCCCGGAGTCCGCAGCCGGGCGCGGAAGGCGTCCAGGACCGGGTCCGGGTGGGTGACGAGCGCGGTGACCAGGGCGCTCGCGGGCAGCTGCGGGTCGCCGGCCGCGAAGCGTTCCAGCGCCTGCGGCAGATACCGCGACCTGGTCCCCACATCCCGTACGAGCAGGGCGAGGGCGCCGCTGTGCAGGGTGACGTCGGCGGGGCGGCCCAGCAGGGCGAGCGCCGCGTGGCGGAGCAGCTCGCGGTCGGCCTCCGTGCTCACGTGCGGAGCGGTCCGCAGCCCGTACGCGAGCCCCGCGACCCGCCGCGCCGGGCGCTCGTCGTGCGCCCACCGGTCGACGGCCCGGCACACCGCGGAGGGCTCCTCCTCGGACAGTACGGCGAGCAGCTCGTCGCCGCGCCGGTGCGCGCTGTCGACCAGTGCCTCCGTCAGGTCGTCCGGGGCGCATCGCCGGTGTGTGTGCAGCAGCGCCTGCGCGGCCGTCGCCACGGTGGCGTCGGGGGTCGCGACCAGCGGGGTGTCGTCGAGGAACCAACGGGTGAGCAGCGGTTGTACGGCGCCGGGGTCGGCCGCGAGGAGGCGGGAGACCACGTCCAGATAGCGGGACCCCTCGCCGGTGGCCGGGTCGGCGACGACCAGGCGTCGCAGGAGGTCGAACCGTTCCGCCTCGGGCAGCGGCAGCGACGCCCAGAAGTCCGGCCCGAACTCCCCCGGCACGCCCCGGCCCTGGACCCGCCAGGCCCCGATCCGCTCGGTGAGGAACCGCAGCACCCGGGTGTACGGCGTCGCGTCGGGCACCCGGTGCAGGACCTCGGCCAGGAGGCGGGTGGCCCACCAGGTGGGGTCGTCGGGTGCTGCCGGGGCGCCCGGCGGCAGCAGCGCGTCCAGGGCGTCGAGCAACTCCTCCAGGCGCCCGGCGAGTTCGGTGGGCCCCTGCTGACGGCCGAGGAGGAGCAGCGCGTGGACGACAGGGCCGACGCGGTGACGGGGCACGGGGAGGTCGCGGGTGGCCCGGCGCGCGTGGCGGCGGACGCGGGCCTCCGACGGCATGGTGCCCCAGCCCCGCCGCGCCTCGGCCTGCGCGACCCAGCCCCGGTACACCAGCGCGTGCAGGGCCGCGTCGAGGTCCAGGTGCGCGCCCTGGATCCAGTCGGCCAGCTCCTCGTGGGCGAAGCGGTAGCCGTCGCCCGCGGGGACGAGCAGCCCCTCGGTGAGCACGGCCGAGGCCCAGCCGGTGGTGCCGCCGAGCCGCCGCCCCGGCACCGACCCCCAGGGGAACACCGCCTCGAACGCCGCCCGGTCCAGCTCCCCCTGCCCGGGCCCCAGACACCGCCGGGCCGCCTCGTGCACCTGCCCGGAGACCTGCGCCGCGAGCCGCCGTACGGCCGTGCCCCGCACCCCGTTCACCACGGCGAGCCGCACGGCCACGCGCAGGCACATCAGGTCCAGGTAGGCGGCCAACACTTCGTCCCGACCGGGCCGGGCCTGGCCGGCGGAGAACACTCCCGTGCCCGGGGAGGGCGCCCCCGGACCGGCGGAGGATGCTCCCCTGCCCGGAGAGGGTGCCGCCGAACCGGCGGAGAACGCACCCGTGCCGGGCGGTCCGGCGGAGGCGCCATCCTCGCCGGGCCGCCCGTCCGGGGTGTCCGGCAGCGCCGCCCGTACTTCGGACAGGAGCCGCAGGGTGAGCGGATGCCGGGCGTCGGGCCCGGCGAGCGCGTCCTCGGGGATCCCGTACCTGAGCCGGGCCCGCCTGGCCTCGCCCTCCGTCAGATCACCGAGCCGCACGCACGCGGGCAGCGGCTGCCCCTCTCCGCCGGACACCTCCCCGTGCAGCAGCTCCGACGGGAACTGCGCCCCGGCCCGCTCCCAGTACTCGGCACGGCAGGCCACCACGAGCCGAGCCCCGTTCTCCCGCAGCCACTCGACCGTCCCGGCGGTCCATTCGGCCAGCCGGTGCGCGAGCGTCGGCGGCATCTCCTCGGGCCCGTCCAGAAGCAGCAGCATGGGCCGCCCCTGCGCCACGGCGAGCCGGGCGAGCCGCTCCGGCCGGATGTCCCCCAGCTCGCCGCCGTACCGGCCGGCCGGCGACCGTCCCACCTCGCCCAGCCGGTCTCCCGGAACCCCCGACATCGGCGAAGCCGACGAAGCCCCGGCCGACACGCCCCACTCCCCCGACGTGCCCCACTCCCCCCACGCGCCCTCGTGTCCCGTCGTGCCCTCCGTGGCCGACGCCGCCACGATCCGCCCCGCCCGTTCCAGCGCGCGCCGTGCCGCGTCCGCCAAGGAGGCGTCGTCGGAGAGGAGGTCGGCGCCGCGCAGCCACAGCGTGGGCGCGGGCTCGGACCCACGGCCGCGCCGGGCGGCGAGGGCGGCCAGTTCCGTCGTACGGCCGCTGCCGGGTGGGCCGACGAGGCCGAGGACCGTAGCCGGGCCGTCGGCGAAGGTGGTGAACTCCCTTACGACATCGACCCGTTCGACGGGTTCGGCGCCGGACGCCGCGACGGCCCCGGCACCCGCCCCCGGCCCGTCCGACCCCACGGTGGTGGCCGTGAGCTCCAGCACCCCGGCCAGGTTCAGATCCGTCCCGTACGCGGCCACGGTCGCCGCGTTGCGTGCGAGCAGCTCGGCCAGCGGCTGCTCGGCCCGCCACCCGCGCAGGGGTACGGCGAAGCCCGTGGTCCGGTGCTGTGCCTCCAGCGCCGTGCCGAGGATCCCCACCACGGCTCCAGTGGTCGCATCGACGACGGGTCCTCCGGCCGCGCCCCCGCCCAGCCGCAGCGCCTCGCTCCCGGCCGTGCCGATCGCCAACTCCAGGACTGCGCGCAGCAGATGGAAACCGTCGGTCGCGGTGTACGTGACGTCCGCCGTGCCCAGCACCCGTGCCTCGCGCCAGCCACCGGCCGCGATACGGACGTACGCGCCCGTCCCGACGTCGTCCCGCAGGGCGAAGGGCAGCGGGTCCACGCACAGCCCCTCGGTGCGGATGAGCGCGAGATCGAGGGCGGGCAGCGGGGTCACCGCGTCGGAGGTCACCACACAGACGCGGTCGCCGGAGGCGTGCACCACGATCCTGGCCAGTCCGTCCACCGCCTCGTGGCTGGTGACGACCGTGCCGTGGTGATCGGCCACGAAGCCCGTGCCGCGCGGTCGTCCCGCCAGATCGCCGACCCGCACCAGGACTTCGTCCCGCGCCGCCCGGCGGCCGTCGTCGGTTGCCCGACGGCCCCGTACCGCCATGTCCAGACCTCCCCGTCGTACCTGTGTTCCGACGGTAGGCACGTGAAGATCAGCGGAAAAGATCCCCTGGCGAACGCGCCCCCTTCCGCTCCCTCGGTTCACTCCGAGCGCCTGCACGAAGGGGTGAATAGCCCCGAGCAGATGGATACACCTCTGGGTGGGGGAACCGAGGGGGGACCGTGGAGCGGCGGGCACAGCAAGCCCCGTGACCGCCGCTCCACGCTCCGCCGGGCTGAGCCGAAGTACGCCGGGTGCCTCCGGCACCGGCCGGGCCAGGGGCTGCGCCCCTGAAAGAGCCGAGCTCGCCCTCAGCCGAAGACCGCCAGGCTCTTGGCCTTGCCCTTCTGACTCTCCACCAGGGCCAGGAAGCGGCCGGTGGGGTCGAAGACGGCCACGGCGCCGCGCTCCGCGTACTCCTCGGGCATCTCCAGGCGTACCCCGTTCAGCAGCAGCCCCGCCCCCCGGTCGTCCACGTCCCAGCGGGGGAACGCGGCCGTCGCGGCCTCGGCGATCGGCATCACGGCCAGCTCCTCCTGGTGCTGGTCGAGGGTCCGCGCGGAGTCCAGCTTGTACGGCCCCACGCGCGTCCGGCGCAGCGCGGTGAGGTGGCCGCCGACGCCCAGGCCGGCGCCCAGATCGCGGGCGAGGGCCCGGATGTACGTCCCGGAGGAGCACACCACCGACACCACCAGGTCGAGGACCGGGGTGCCGTCCTCGGCGACGGCGTCCCGGACGTCGTAGACCGCGAAGGAGGAGACGGTGACGGGCCGGGCGGGAATCTCGAAGTCCTCGCCGTCCCGGGCCCGCTTGTACGACCGCACGCCGTTGATCTTGATGGCGCTGACCTTGGACGGCACCTGCATGATCGCGCCGGTCAGCTCGGCCACACCGGCGTCGACGGCGTCCCGGGTGACCTTCGACGCGTCGACCGACGCCGTGATCTCGCCCTCGGCGTCGTCGGTGACCGTCGTCTGCCCGAGCCGGACGGTCCCCAGGTACTCCTTCTCGGTGAGCGCGAGGTGACCGAGCAGCTTGGTCGCCTTCTCCACCCCCAGGACGAGCACCCCGGTGGCCATGGGATCGAGAGTCCCCGCATGCCCGACCCGCCGGGTCCTGGCGATGCCCCGCATCTTGGCGACGACATCGTGCGAAGTGAAGCCCGACGGCTTGTCGACGATGACAAGGCCGTCGGGCGTGGTGTTCTTCTGACGCTGCTCGGTCATTCGGCGGCGTCGTCCTCGTCGTCACCCGGCTTGCGGTACGGGTCTGCCTCACCGGCGTACTTCGCCCCCGACGCGCTCTCGCGCACCTGGGCGTCCGAGGCCCGCGCCTTGTCGAGGAGGTCGTCGATGGTCTTGGCGGTGTCCGGGAGGGCGTCGGCCACGAAGGTGAGGGACGGCGTGAACTTCACACCCGCGGCACGGCCGACCTCGGAACGGAGGATGCCCTTGGCGCTCTCCAGCCCCGCGGCGGCCGCCGCCCGCTCCTCGTCGTCCCCGTAGACCGTGTAGAAGACGGTCGCCTCCCGCAGATCCCCGGTCACCCGGGTGTCCGTGATGGTGACGTGTGAGCCGAGCCGCGGGTCCTTGATCCCACGCAGCAGCTTCTGGGCCACCACCTCCCGGATGAGGTCCGCCAGCCTCTTGGCACGCGCGTTGTCGGCCACTGGTCCGTCTCCTAGCTCGTTCTGCGTTACTGACTGCGTTACTGCTGGTTCTTGAATTGTCTCTGCGACCGGTCAGTCGTCGTCACCGTGCAACCGCCGTCTGACCGAGAGCAGTTCCACCTCGGGGCGCCCGGCGACCAGCCGCTCGCACCGGTCCAGGACGTCGGTCAGGTGCCCCGTGTCACCGGACACCACCGCCAGCCCGAGCACGGTCCGGCGGTGCAGATCCATATGGTCGACCTCCGCCGCACTCACCGCGAACTTGCGTTGCAGCTCGGCCACTATCGGACGGACGACGGAGCGCTTCTCCTTCAGCGACCGTACGTCGCCGAGCAGGAGATCGAAGGACAGAGTCCCCACGTACATGTGTGTATCCGGTTCACCCGCCGGTACGGGATAGATGGCCCGCCCACA
Organism: Streptomyces sp. NBC_01314; assembly: GCF_041435215.1. Classification (NCBI taxonomy): domain Bacteria; kingdom Bacillati; phylum Actinomycetota; class Actinomycetes; order Kitasatosporales; family Streptomycetaceae; genus Streptomyces; species Streptomyces sp. NBC_01314. The sequence continues at coordinate 3,413,601 of NZ_CP108394.1, forward strand.
GCCCGGGGCAGGAACATCAGAACCGTACAACGAAAGGCGGACACCCTCGACGGGATTGTTTCGCAGGGGGTCCGGGGGCGAAGCCCCCAGGAACGGCCACACCGGCCGGGGGTGAACGAGTCACCCCCGGCCGGCATGAACCACCGCTGGTTACGAACGCGGCTTCTCGCGCATCTCGTACGTCGCGATGACGTCGTCGATCTTGATGTCGTTGAAGTTTCCGAGGTTGATACCGCCCTCGAATCCTTCGCGGAGCTCAGTGACGTCGTCCTTGAAGCGACGCAGACCGGAGATGGTGAGGTTCTCCGCGATGACCTTGCCGTCGCGGACGAGGCGCGCCTTGGTGTTGCGCTTGACCTCGCCCGAGCGGACCAGGACACCGGCGATGTTGCCCAGCTTGGACGACTTGAAGACCTCGCGGATCTCCGCCGTGCCGAGCTCGACCTCCTCGTACTCCGGCTTGAGCATGCCCTTGAGGGCCGCCTCGATCTCCTCGATGGCCTGGTAGATCACCGAGTAGTACCGGACGTCGACGCCCTCGCGCTCCGCCATCTGCGCCGCGCGGCCCGCAGCGCGGACGTTGAAGCCGATGACGATGGCGTCGGAGCCGGTCGCCAGGTCGATGTCCGACTCGGTGACCGCACCCACGCCGCGGTGCAGGACGCGGATGTCGACCTCTTCGCCGACGTCGAGCTGGAGCAGCGAGGACTCGAGAGCCTCCACCGAACCGGACGCGTCGCCCTTGATGATGAGGTTGAGTTCCTGCACCAGACCGGCCTTGAGGGCCTCGTCCAGGTTCTCCAGGGAGAACCGGACACCCCGGCGGGCGAAGTTGGCGTTGCGCTCACGCGCCGCGCGCTTCTCGGCGATCTGACGCGCCGTACGGTCCTCGTCGACAACCAGGAAGTTGTCGCCGGCGCCCGGGACGTTGGTGAGACCGAGGACGAGGACCGGGGTCGAGGGACCCGCCTCTTCCACGTTGTCGCCCTTGTCGTCGAGCATCGCGCGGACACGGCCGTACGCGTCGCCGACCACCATGGTGTCGCCGACCCGCAGGGTGCCTCGCTGGACCAGGACGGTCGCGACGGCGCCGCGGCCCTTGTCGAGGTGGGACTCGATCGCAATACCCTGCGCGTCCTGCTCCGGGTTGGCCCGCAGGTCGAGCGAGGCGTCCGCGGTGAGGACCACGGCCTCCAGGAGAGCCTCGATGTTGAGGCCCTGCTTGGCGGAGATGTCGACGAACATCGTGTCGCCGCCGTACTCCTCGGCCACCAGACCGAACTCGGTGAGCTGACCGCGCACCTTGGTCGGGTCGGCACCCTCGACGTCGATCTTGTTGACCGCGACCACGATCGGCACACCGGCCGCCTTGGCGTGGTTCAACGCCTCGATCGTCTGGGGCATCACACCGTCGTTGGCCGCCACCACGAGGATCGCGATGTCGGTCGACTTCGCACCACGGGCACGCATGGCGGTGAACGCCTCGTGGCCCGGGGTGTCGATGAAGGTGATCCTGCGCTCTTCGTCGTTGACCTGGGTCGCGACCTGGTACGCACCGATGTGCTGCGTGATGCCGCCGGCCTCGCCCGCGACGACGTTCGTCTTGCGGATGGTGTCGAGAAGGCGGGTCTTACCGTGGTCGACGTGACCCATGACGGTCACGACCGGCGGACGCGCGACGAGGAACTCCTCGCCACCCTCGTCCTCGCCGAACTCGATGTCGAAGGACTCGAGAAGCTCGCGGTCCTCCTCCTCCGGGCTGACGATCTCGAGGATGAAGTTCATCTCGTCCGCGAGGAGCTTCAGCGTCTCGTCGGAGACTGACTGCGTGGCAGTGACCATCTCGCCGAGGTTCATCATCACGCCGACGAGCGACGCCGGGTTGGCGCCGATCTTCTCGGCGAAGTCGGTGAGCGACGCACCGCGCGACAGGCGGACGGACTGTCCGTTGCCGCGAGGCAGCATCACGCCGCCGACCGACGGGGCCTGCATGGCCTCGTACTCCTGGCGCCTCTGCCGCTTCGACTTGCGACCACGACGCGCGGGACCGCCGGGACGACCGAAGGCGCCCTGCGTGCCACCACGGGCACCCGGACCACCGGGACGACCGCCGAAGCCGGGACGACCGCCGCCGCCACCGAAGCCGCCGCCACCACCGGGGCCACCGCCACCGGGACGACCCGCGAAACCGCCGCCGCCACCACCGGGACGACCGGCGAAGCCACCGCCGCCGCCGCCACCACCGGGACGACCCGCGAAGCCACCGCCGCCGCCACCGGGACGAGCGGCACCGCCGGCGCCACCACCGGGACGACCGGCGCCACCAGGACCGCGACCGCCGGGGCCACCGCCACCGGGACGCGGGCCGGCAGCGGGACGCTGCGGCATCATGCCGGGGTTCGGACGGGGGCCGCCGCCGGGACGGGGAGCCCCACCCTGCGGACGGGGCATGCCGCCCGGGGTCGGGCGTGAGCCGCCCGGAGTCTGCGGACGGGGACCGCCGCCGGCACCCTGCGGACGCGGCGCCTGGCCGGGAGCCGCGGGACGCGCACCGCCCTGGGCGCCACCGGGACCACCCTGGCCGCCGGGACGCGGAGCGCCACCGGGGCGGGGGCCCTGCGGGCGACCCATGCCGGTGGAGCCACCGGACGTGAAGGGGTTGTTACCGGGACGCGGACCCGCGGGACGGGCACCGCCCGGCTTGGGCGCACCGGCACCGCCGGGACGCTGACCACCGGGACGCGGCGCCTGGCCACGGTCCGGACGGTCCTGACCGCGATCCTGCCGGTCCTGACCACGGTCCTGTCGGTCCTGACCGGGACCGCCGGGACGCTGGCCGCCCTGGCCACCGGCCGGTCGCTGAGCAGCCGGGCCGGGACGGACGTTCGGTCGCGGGGACTGTGCGGCCGGAGCCGACGGGGGTGCCTGGAACTCGGGCACGCTCGGGGCCGGGGAGGCCGGAGCGGGCTTCGGCGCCGGCGGCTTGGGACCCGGCAGCGGGCGCGGGCCCGGGGCCGGAGACGCGGCCGCGGGCTTCTCCGCGGCGGGCGGCTTCGGTGCGGCCGGACCCGGACGCGGGGCGCCCGGACGTGCGGCCTGCGCGGAAGAGGGTGCCGCCGGACGAGCCGGGGCGGACTTGCGGGGGGCGGACTTACCGCCGCCGTTGCCCTGCTGGAGGGCATCGGTCAGCTTGCGTACAACGGGCGCCTCGATCGTCGAGGACGCCGAACGGACGAATTCACCGAGTTCTTGGAGCTTGGCCATGACGACCTTGCTCTCAACCCCGAACTCCTTGGCGAGTTCGTATACCCGGACCTTAGCCACTTCGCTCCTTTTTAGGTCCGGGTGCGTCCGGACCGTCGCTACTTCATGGGCGTACTCATCGCGTGCTCATCGAGTGCTCATCGCAATCTCGACCTACTTCCAACTCGCGGGGTACCAGGGCCGTACGGAGGTTCCGCACGGCACGTTTTACGGTGTTGCCTGCTCGGCAACTGTTGTCTGCTCCACGTATCGGCGCAACGCCTTTGTGTCGAGCGCTCCCGGGGCACGCAGCGCCCTCGTGAACGCCCGGCGGCGTAGCCCCAAGTCGAGACAGACCTGGGCGGGGTGAACGTACGCACCCCGGCCGGGCAGCGTACCGCGAGGATCGGGGACGCATTCGTCCTCGGTCGCCACGACCCGCAGCAGTTCGGTCTTGGCCGATCGCTGCCTGCACCCCACACAGGTGCGTTCAGGGCATGCGCGGGCGCGCGTCCGGCCAGACACTGCTAAGTCTACCTCCCCGCACCGACCTCACCCCTTCGGGGCAAAAATCGAACGGTTGTTGTCGTGATCTAAGCCACCTGCGGCCTGGATCTATTCCCCGGCCCCGGGAAGTACCCGGATGGCCCAGCTCGGACGTCCGATCGAGTGGTTACTCCGCCGGCTGCTCGGTGTCCGGGCGGATGTCGATCCGCCAGCCGGTGAGGCGGGCGGCGAGGCGGGCGTTCTGCCCCTCCTTGCCGATCGCCAGCGACAGCTGGTAGTCGGGCACCGTCACGCGCGCGGAGCGGGCCGCGAGGTCCACCACCTCGACCTTGGAGACCCGGGCCGGGGAGAGCGCGTTCGCCACCATCTCCGCCGGGTCGTCCGACCAGTCGACGATGTCGATCTTCTCGCCGTTCAGCTCGCCCATGACATTGCGCACCCGGCCGCCCATCGGGCCGATGCAGGCGCCCTTGGCGTTCAGGCCGCTGCGGGTGGAGCGGACGGCGATCTTCGAACGGTGACCCGCCTCACGCGCGATGGCGGCGATCTCGACGGACCCGTCGGCGATCTCCGGCACCTCCAGCGCGAAGAGCTTCTTCACCAGATTGGGGTGCGTGCGGGAGAGCGTCACGGAAGGACCGCGTACGCCCTTCGCCACCCGTACGACGTACGAGCGGAGCCGCATGCCGTGCTGGTACGCCTCGCCCGGGACCTGTTCCTGCACCGGCAGGATGGCCTCCAGCTTGCCGATGTCGACGAGCACGTTCTTCGGGTCGCGGCCCTGCTGGACCACACCGGTGACGATGTCGCCCTCGCGCCCCGCGTACTCCCCGAGCGTCGCGTCGTCCTCCGCGTCCCGCAGCCGCTGCAGGATCACCTGCTTGGCGGTGGTGGCGGCGATGCGCCCGAAGTCCGACGGGGTGTCGTCGAACGGGCGCGGCTCCTGCCCCTCCTCCAGGTCCTCGGGGTCCTCCTTCGCCCACACGGTCACATGGCCGGTCTCCCGGTTGAGCTCCACGCGCGCGTGACGGCGGCTTCCCTCGGTGCGGTGGTAGGCGATGAGGAGGGCCGCCTCGATCGCCTCGACCAGCAGGTCGAAGGAGATCTCCTTCTCCCGGACCAGACCCCGCAGGGCACTCATGTCGATGTCCACGGCTACGCCTCCTCTTCTTCCGTCATGTCCTTCTTGTCCTTGCGGTTGAACTCGACCTGGACGCGGGCCTTGTCGATCTCGTCGAAGGCGAGCCGGCGGGCGGTGGCCTTGCGGCCCTTCACACCGGGCACTTCGAGGTCGAGGCCGTCGTCGTCCACGGTCAGGATTCTGGCGATCAGTTCCCCGTCCTCGCGGAGCGTGAACTTCACCAGACGGTCCACGGCGCGACGGTAGTGCCGGTGCTCGGTGAGGGCGCGCTCGGCGCCCGGCGTCCCGACCTCCAGGGTGTACTCCGCCTGGCCCATCGCGTCCGTCTCGTCCAGCTTGGCCGAGAGCGCCCGGCTGACCTCGGCGACCGCGTCCAGATCCGCGCCCTCGTCGGAGTCGACGACCACGCGCAGCACCCGCTTGCGTCCGACCGAGTCCACTGCGATCTCTTCGAGATCCAGGCCCTGGGAGCGTACGAGCGGTTCCAGTAGTTCTCGCAGCCTCTCGCTCTGGGTGGTGCTCATCCGGGTGACTCCTCGGCCGCGTGTGCTGTTGTGGGTAGGGCGCGTGTCAGGTCAAAGGGTAGCCGCTCCGCTGGGGTGTTGCCGTCCACGCGGTCGCTGTGCGCGGGGGTGCCCCATGGCTCGGGAGTGCCGGTATTCGGGCGGCTGCGGGTGCGTGAGGGCTGGTCGCGCCCGAGCGGCGGAGCCGCGTGTCGATACAGCCCCGCGCCCTATCGGGGCACAGCGGGTTTCACGGGTACCGTGATCACACCGCTTCTTTGTTCGTACGACCTCCCGAGGACGTCTGTTGTGTCGTTCAGCCTGTCGTCGCGTGCCCCGTCGGGGCCGCGTAGAAGGAGTTTGCTCGTCGGGGCCGCCGGCGTGGGCGTGCTCGTGGGGTGCTCGCCCGGGGGTGAGGGGGCGGATGCGGCCGGGAGCGGTCCCTCGGCCGTGGAGCGGGCACGCGCGCGTGTGGCACGGGACAGCGAGGCGCTCCTGGAGCGGTACGACGCCGTCATCGCCGCGCATCCGGATCTGGCCGCGCTCCTGACGCCTCTGCGGGGCGAGGTCGTACGGCATGCCCGGGCGTTCGGGGGCGGGAAGGCGGCGGGTGCGGGCAGGGCGTCCGCTTCTCCGTCCGGCTCGCCCTCCGCGTCCGCGTCCCCCTCCCCCGCGCCCGAGGACCCCAGGGCGGCCCTCACCGAGCTGGCCGCCGCCGAGCGGAGGCTCGCCGACAAGCGGGCCGAGGCGTTGCTGGAGGTACCGGGTGAGATGGCGCGGCTGATGGCTTCGGTGGCCGCCGCGGGGGCCAGCCACGCGTACGTGTTGACGGAGGGTGCGAAGTGAGCGGCGGGGAGTTGAAGGCGGTACAGGCGGCGCTCGGGGCCGAGCACGCCGCCGTGTACGGGTACGGCGTCGTCGGCGGGAAGATCGGTGAGTCGCGGCAGCGCGAGGCCCGGGAGGCGTACGACGCGCACCGGGCCCGCCGGGACGCACTCACCCGGACCGTGCGGGACCTGGGGGGCACACCCACCGTCGCGGCGGCCGGATACACGCTGCCCTTCCAGGTGACCGATTCCGACTCCGCCGAACGGCTCGCCGCCGAACTGGAGGAGCGGGTGGCCAACGTGTACTCCGATCTCGTCCGGGCCTCCGAGAGGGACCGGCGCGGCACAGCGGCCGAGGCGCTGCGGGAAGCGGCGGTGCGGGCGGTGCGGTGGCGGGGCGGAAGCGTAGCCTTCCCTGGTCTCGCCGAGCGGACGGCCGCCGCCGGCCCGTCGGCGACACCGCGCACCTGATCACGCTCCGGAAGGGAACGACTCGCACATGGCTCGCATGGCTTTCGAGGACTTCGAACCGCCGCAGCGGCTGGTGCGGGCGCTCGCCGAGACCCGGCGGCCGGACGGCGGTGACGGCATCGGCGAATGGCTGGAAACCCTCCCCGAGCTGCTGCGACAGGCCGTCGATCTACGCGAGTTGACCGTCGAGCGGGTGCAGGCACCCGGCGGCCGCAGCAGTCTGGTGCTCCTCGTACGACTGATCGACGGCACTCCCGCCGTGCTCAAGCTGGCGCCCGAGCGGGCGCGGCCGGAGAGTGAGCGCGCGGCCCTGGCGCACTGGGACGGGCGGGGCGCGGTGCAGATGCTCAACCCCGGGGACAGTTCCGGCGTGCTGCTGCTGGAGCGGCTGCGTCCCGATCTGTCGGTGCGGTCGCTGCCCGAGGCCAAGGCGCTGCTGGAGGCCGCGGCGACCATGCGGCGGCTGTGGGTGGAGCCGCCCGCGGCGCATGTCTTCGAGACCGTGGCCGGGCGGACGGGGCGGCAGGCCGAGCTGATGCGGATCGGCTCCGCCGGTGACGGGGAGACCGAGGCCCTGGTCGACGCCGCTCTCGCCGTGCGCGAGGAGTTGCTCGCGGATGTCCCCGAGGAGCGGCTGCTGCACGGGACGTTCCGGCAGAGCAAGGTGCTGGCCGGGGAGCGGTCGCCGTGGCTGGCCGTGGGGCCGGATCCGGTGGTGGGTGAGTGCGCGTTCGATCTTGCTCGGCTGGTGCGGGACCGGGTGGAGGATCTGATCGCCTCGCCGTCGGGGGCGGCGATCACTCGGCGGCGGGTGAAGAAGCTGGCCGAGTCGTTGGATGTGGATCAGGAGCGGTTGCGGGGGTGGACGTTGTTCCGGGCCGTGGAGTCGGGGGTGCGGGCTCGGCGGGTGGGGCGGCCTCGGGACGCGGAGTTGTTGCTGGAGTTCGCCGGGTGGCTCTGACCTGTTCGGGTACAGAGCCGGTTCGGTCGGGTGCGTCCGGCCAGTGACGGTCGCGCGCGGCTGGTCGCGCCCGCGCGGCGGGGCCGTATATCGACCGGCCAGCTCCCCTGAGAACCCGGCGCCGTCCTACCCGACGTTCAGTTTCAGAGCCAGGACCGGGCAGTCGGCCGCCGCTCTCTTGGCTCGTTTCCATGCCGTTCTCGGCAGGGGGCCCTTCTCGAAGAGCGGGTAGCCCCATTCGTCCAGGGTCATGTGGTCCGGCAGGAGCTCCGCGCACAGGCCGTGGCCCTGGCAGGCGGTCCAGTCGACGTCGAGGGTCGGGGCCGTGGAGGCGTTCATCGGGTCAGGTCCTGTTCTCGGGGACCGGCAGGACGGGCGTGTGGTTCGTGGCCGTGCAGTAGCCCTTGGCGTGGGCGTCGAGTTCCGGGGCGAAGGTGGTCAACGCGCTGCGGGCCAGGCGGACGGTGCCGTCGGGGTGGTGGCAGACTCCTCGGCCCTCCACCAGGCCGGCCCAGCGCGCGATGTCGTCGCGGGTGGTGCCCTGGGGGCCGGGGGCTGCCAGGGTCCGGAAGGCGGCGGCGATGCGGGGCAGGCCGTTGAGGCAGGGGCCGCACTGGCCGGCGGACTCCAGGGCGAGGTGGCGCAGGACCCGGGCGGTCTCGGCGAGGCCGCAGCGGTCGGCGGGGAGAGCGACGAGGACTCCGGCGCCCAGGTCGGTTGCGCTGAGGGCGAGTCGGGCGGCCCGGTGGGCGGGGATCCAGGTGCCGTGGTAACCGCCGATCAGGACCGCGCTCGTGCCGTGGAGGGGGAGCAGGCGGTGCAGGGGGAGGCCGTAGGGGGCTTCCACGACGCGGGGGGTGTGGCCCGGGACGTGGAGCGTGCACAGGACGCTGCCGGGTTCGGCGGGGGTGCCGGCCGAGCGGTACCAGTCGGCGCCGTAGCGGGCGATCAGGGCCAGGTGGGCGAGGGTCTCGACGTTCTGGACGAGGGTGGGGGCGCGATGCACTCCCTGTTCGCGGACCGGGGGGTTCTGGTGGCGGGGCAGGGCGGCCCGGCCGTCGAGGTGCTGGGTGAGCGCCGAGGACTCGCCGGAGAGAAAGCGCCCGGGGACACGGACGACTCGCACGGGAACCGGGTCGCGGCGTTCGGTGACGGCCGCTTCCAGGTGGGCCGTGCCCTCCTCGACCGCGAGGTACGCCTCGACCGCGAGGTACGCCTCGGCCGCGCCGGTCGCCTCGGCGGCCAGGCGGAGGCCGTCCAGGACGAGGTGGGGTGACAGGCGCAGCAGCGTCTTGTCCTTGGCACTGGCGGGTTCGCCCTCGGAGCCGTTGGCGACGACCACCGGCGCGCGGCCGGTGCGGCGGCCCGCCTCGGCGACGGAGGCGAGCTTGCGGTAGGTGGGGAAGGCGGCGCCGCCACGGCCGGTGAGGCCGGACTCGGCGGTCACCCGGAGCAGGTCGGCGGGGGTGAGGGCGGTGAGGGGGCCGTAGCGCTGTTCGTGGGTGGGGTGGTCGGCCGGGGTGCCGCCGGGGGCGAGGAGCCGGGGTGGCATGACGAGGTCGGAGAGGAACGCCGGGGCGGTGGGGGCGGTCGTGGTGGTCACGGGCGGGCTCCTTCGGCCGTGCGGAGCAGGGTGGCGGGGGTGCGGCGGGAGGCGCGTACGGCGTGGGCGGCGCGCGGGGCGAGGGCGGCGAGCACCGCGGCGACGCAGGCGGCCGTGAGCCAGAGCATCCAGGCGGTGCCGTTGTCGGTGCCGATGCCGATGCCGTGGACCAGGGCGAACGGCCAGGACGCGTACGCCAGCCAGTGCACGGCGCGCCAGGTGCGGTGGCCGACGCGGGCCCGCAGGAGGCTGGTGACCAGGACGGCGAGCAGCAGGTCGAGGGCGACCGTGCCGAGGCCGAGCCAGAGGGGCTGATAGTCGGAGACGAAGGGGATGAACGCGTCGACGACCGTGATGTCCACGTAGTCGTCGATGACGGCGGCCACGATGTGCAGGGCCAGGAACGCGGTGGCGGAGAGGGAGAGGACGCGGTGGAGGGAGACCGTGCCGAAGCGCGGCAGGCCGGGGATGCGGGTGCGCAGCCGCACCGCTATGCCGAGGAGGACGACGACGGTGAAGAGGACCAGACAGACGGCGCCGGTGGCTCTGTTGGCGTACCAGAGGATCTCGTCGCTCATGCGGCGGGCTCGGCTCTCGGCGTCGGGGAGGGCCAGCCCGGTGTGGTGACGACCGTGCCCTCGTGGGTGACCAGTCGGGCCGGGAGTCCCAGGCGGGACAGCCAGCGGACCGCGGTCTCGCCCTTGACCAGGGCGGCGGTGGTGGCGGCGTTGGCGTCGGCGCAGGTGGCGGCGGCCACCGAGACGGTGCGCCATGGGGTGGCGGCGGGTTGGCCCGTGCGGGGGTCGACGATGTGGTGGAGGTCGTGGTCGCCGCGGCGCCAGCGGCGGGCGGTGGTGCCGGAGGTGGCGAGGCCGCCGCTGCGGATGCCGACCGTGGCGTACGGGCCGTGCTCGGGGAGGCGGTCGACCGGGGCCGTCTCGTCCTGGACGCGGACGCGCCAGCCGCCGGCCGGGGGTTCGCCCGCGACGGCCGTGTCGCCGCCGAGGCTGACCAGGATGCCGCAGTCGGCCGTCCGCGCCAGCGTCCGTGCCGCCCTGTCGGCCGCCCATGCCTTGGCCGTGGCTCCCAGGTCCAGGCTGACGCCGGGCGGGAGGGTCACCGTGTTCGTGGCGTGGTCCAGTTCGACCAGGCTCCAGCCCGGCACCCGCTTCACCGTGAGCCGCACCGGGCGGTCGTCCTCCTGGACCAGGGTGAAGTCACGGTCGTAGCCGAGGGCGTCCATCGCCGAGCCGACCGTGGGGTCCACCGCGCCGTCCGTGGCGCGGGCGCCGCGCAGGGCCACCGCCAGGGCCTCGGCCAGCAGCGGGCTGACCTTCACGGGACGTCCTTCGGCCGCGTTGAGCGTCGACAGCTCCGAGTCCGCACGGAAACGGCTGCAGGTGGCGTCGACCTCGGCCAGGTGCCGGGCCAGGAGCAGGTTGCAGGAGTCGAGCAGGGCCGGGTCGGTGGTGACCAGGCGGACACTCGTGCCGAGCGCCCGCCAGTCCGTGGCGGCCGTGGGGCGGGAGGTCGTGGACGCGGTCATCACGACGCCCCCGACGTGGAGTCCGCGGAGTCGTCCGTGGAGGACGTCATGCCGTCGGAGGAGGACTGAAGGTCCGAGGAGGACTCCGAGGAGGAGTCGCTCGAACCGTCGGAGGAAGAGGAAGAGGAGGAGGACGAGTCCGACGACGTGTCCGTGCCGCTGCTGGTGCCGTTGCCGCTGCCCGAACCCGTGTCGCTGCTCGTGCTCGACGACGTCGAACTCGTGCCGCTGCCGCTGCCGCTCGCGGTGGTGTCCGCGTCCGCCTGCATCGTGCCGATCAGCGCGAACATGCCGGCCGCCGCCGCGAGCGTGACCGCCGCCGCGGTGGCCGCCGTACGCCGGGCGCCTCTGCGCATTCCCGCGAGGGCGCCTCGTTCACTGGTCGTCATGCCCGTTCCCCTCCGTAGTGACGTTCTGTCACGCCCTACGGTCGGGGAACGGTCTGAGAGAAACCTGTGAGGTGGCTATAGGTCCCCGGAGAAGATTCTGAGGGTTTCCTTCAAGCGGCGATCGAGCGGCGATCAGGCGGTGGTCAGGCGGGCGATCGCCTCGTCGACCGTCAGCTCCTCGCGCTCACCGGTGCGGCGGTCCTTCAGCTCCAGGACGCCCTCGGCGGAGCGGCGGCCGGCGACCAGGATCTTCGGTACGCCGATCAGCTCGGAGTCGGTGAACTTCACGCCCGGGGAGACTCCGGCGCGGTCGTCGACCAGGACGCGGAGGCCGGCGGCCCGCAGCTTCTCGGAGACGTCGAGGGCCAGTTCGGTCTGGAGGGCCTTGCCCGCGGCGACGACGTGCACGTCGGCGGGGGCGACCTCGGCGGGCCAGCACAGGCCCTTGTCGTCGGCGGACTGCTCGGCGAGGGCCGCGACCGCGCGGGAGACGCCGATGCCGTACGAGCCCATGGTGACGCGGACGGGCTTGCCATGCCGGCCGAGGACGTCGAGCTTGAGGGCGTCGGCATACTTGCGGCCGAGCTGGAAGATGTGGCCGATCTCGATGGCGCGGTCCAGCTTGAGGCCGGTGCCGCAGTTCGGGCAGGGGTCGCCCTCCTGGACGACCACGACGTCGACGTACGCGCCGACCTCGAAGTCACGGCCCGCGACGACGTTCCTGGCGTGTGTGCCGGCCTTGTTGGCTCCGGTGATCCAGGCGGTGCCCGGCGCCACCCGCGGGTCGGCGATGTACGTCAACTTCTCGCCGAGGCCCTGCGGGCCGACATAGCCGCGGACCAGGTCGGGGCGGCCCGCGAAGTCCGTCTCGGTGACCATCTCGACGACCGCCGGGGCGAAGTGCGCCTCGACCTTGCCCATGTCGACCTCGCGGTCACCGGGGACACCGACGGCGACGATCTCGCCGTCGACCTTCACGAGGAGGTTCTTGAGGGTCGCGGAGGCCGCGACGCCGAGGTGGGCGGCGAGGGTCTCGATCGTCGGGGTGTCGGGCGTCGGGATCTCTTCGAGGGCGGGCACGCCGTCGGCGTCCACCGGCTTCAACTCGAACGTGATCGCCTCGGTGTTGGCCGCGAAGTCGCACGCCGGGCAGTCCGCGAAGGTGTCCTCGCCGGCGCCGGCCGGGGCCAGGAACTCCTCCGACTTCGAGCCGCCCATCGCGCCCGCGGTCGCCGCGCAGATGCGGTAGTCGAGGCCCAGACGCTCGAACACCTTCTGGTACGCCTGGCGGTGCAGGGCGTACGACTGGGCGAGGCCCTCGTCCTCCGTGTCGAAGGAGTACGAGTCCTTCATCAGGAACTCACGGCCGCGCAGGATGCCGGCGCGGGGGCGGGCCTCGTCACGGAACTTGGTCTGGATCTGGTAGAGGATCACCGGCAGGTCCTTGTAGGAGGACGCCTGGTCCTTCACGATCAGCGTGAAGATCTCCTCGTGGGTCGGGCCGAGGAGGTAGTCGCCGCCCTTGCGGTCCTTCAGGCGGAACAGCTCCGGGCCGTACTCGTCCCAGCGGCCGGTGGCCTCGTACGGCTCCTTCGGCAGCAGTGCGGGGAGCAGCACCTCCTGGGCGCCGATCGCGTCCATCTCCTCGCGGACGATGCGCTCCACGTTGGCGAGGACCTTCTTGCCGAGCGGCAGCCAGGTCCACACTCCGGCCGCGGTGCGGCGGACGTAGCCGGCGCGGACGAGCAGCTTGTGGCTGAGCACCTCGGCGTCCGCCGGGTCGTCGCGCAGCGTCTTCGCCATCAACTGGGACATGCGCTGGACCGGTGCGTTCGCCATGGTTCTCGTACTCCTGCCGATGGGGGTCCCCCCGCTCGAGCGCGGCCGAGAGTCGGGGAGAGGTGATGGCAGGAGGTTAGCCGGGCGGCGGGGGCCCTTGGAAATCCGGCGGTGACGGCACGGGGTGGTACGGCGGCTACCTGCGGCGCAGGGGCAGGGGGGCGCCCATCACCGCGTACGGCTTGGGGGCGCTGGGGAAGACGACCTGGCGGGCCAGGTCCGTGTAGCCGAGGGAGCGGTACAGGCCGCGGGCCGGGCTGTCGACGTCGATCGCGGAGAGGATCGAGCGGGGTTCGGGCACGCTGTCGGTGATGGTGGTGATCAGGGCGCGGCCGACGCCGTGGTTCTGGTGGCGGGGGTGGACGTGCAGTTCGGTGATCACGAAGGAGTCGTCCAGCCAGTGCTCGTGGTGGAGGGCGCGGAGGTAGGGCTCCACCACGGTGGACCACCAGTGTGTGCGGTCGTTGGGCATGCCGTAGACGAAGCCGACGAGGTGGCCTTCGGCCGTGACGCCGAGTGCGCGTGCCCCCGGGTAGGTCATGTGGCGGAGGACGATGTGGCGGCGTACGGCTACCTCGTCGGGGGCGAGTCCGAAGGCGACTGCTTGGACGGCTAGGGCCTCGTCTACGTGGGCGGAGAGGTCCAAGGGGCCGATGACGAGGCTCATGTTGCGGATGCTACAGGGGGGTTCGGGTTGTCTGCGGGGCGCGGGCCGGATGTGGCCGACGGCGCCCACGCGGCGTGGCCGCAGCCCGATACAGCGCCGCGCCCCTTACGGGGTCCGGCCTCTCAGAACAGCACGCTCATGAACTCGCCGACCTCCTGGAAGCCCACCCTGGTGTACGTGCGCCTCGCCGCCGTGTTGAAGTCGTTGACGTAGAGGCTGACCAGGGGGGCGACGTCGGCCAGGGCGTAGCGGAGGACCGCCGCCATGCCCGGGGCGGCCAGGCCCTGGCCCCGGTGTTCGGGGGCCACCCAGACGCCCTGGATCTGGCAGGCCCGGGGGGTCGCTGCGCCGATCTCGGCCTTGAAGACGACACGGCCGTCGGGTCCGAGGCGGGCGAAGGAGCGGCCGGAGCCCACGAGTTCGGCGACCCGGGCCTGGTAGAGCAGGCCGCCGTCGCCGGCCAGCGGGGAGACGCCGACCTCCTCGGTGAACATCGCCACGCACGCCGGCATGATCGCGTCCATCTCGTCCTTGCGGATCCGGCGGACGTACGGGTCGGGGATGACCTCGGCGGGGTCGGGGAGCCGGTCGGTGACCATGAGGGGCTGGTGGGGGCGGACCTCGCGGGCCGGGCCCCAGCTGGGTTCGAGCAGCCGCCAGAGCTGGGCGGTGGGTTCGGCGGGGCCGACGACCGAGGAGCAGCGGCGGCCGGCCCGGCGGGCGCGGTCGGCGAAGGCGCGTACGGCGCGGGGGGTGGCGCAGATGGGGACGAGGTTGGCGCCGGCGTAGCAGAGGGAGGTCAGAGCGCCGTCCTCGTACCAGCCCCACATCTCGCCGCCCAGCCGCCAGGGGTCGAGGCCGGCGACCCGGACGCGGGACGTCACGAAGGCGTTCGCGACGGGGTCTCGGTCCAGGACGGCGAGTGCGGCGTCCAGGTCACTCGGTTCGAGGACCCTGGTGGTGGTCTGGGTCAACACGTGCGGGGGCCTCACCCTGGGGTCTGCGCTGGTCTCCGCACGATACCCTGCCGGGCTGTGGCGGGGGGCCCTGTGGCTGCGCCACGGGCGGGCGCCCCATGGCCCGGGGGCTACTGCGCTTCGGCGGGTACGGGTGCGGCGTGGCTGGTCGCGCCCACGCGGCGGAGCCGCACATCGGATACAGCCCCGCGCCCCTGAGGGGCCTGCGGCCCCTCAGCCCGCCACCGCCACCGTCGGTTCGCCCGAGGTGACGCCGTCCGCCTCCATCTGTTCGGCGATCTTCATCGCCTCCTCGATCAGGGTCTCGACGATCTTGGATTCGGGGACGGTCTTGATGATCTCGCCCTTGACGAAGATCTGGCCCTTGCCGTTGCCGGAGGCGACGCCGAGGTCGGCCTCGCGGGCCTCGCCGGGGCCGTTGACGACGCAGCCCATGACGGCGACACGGAGGGGGACCTCCATGCCGGTGAGGCCGGCGGTGACCTCTTCGGCGAGCTTGTAGACGTCGACCTGGGCGCGGCCGCAGGAGGGGCAGGAGACGATTTCGAGGCCGCGCTGGCGGAGGTTGAGGGATTCGAGGATCTGGTTGCCGACCTTGATCTCCTCGACCGGCGGGGCCGACAGGGAGACGCGGATCGTGTCGCCGATGCCCTCGGAGAGCAGCGCGCCGAAGGCGACGGCCGACTTGATGGTGCCCTGGAAGGCGGGGCCGGCCTCGGTGACGCCGAGGTGGAGGGGGTAGTCGCACTGGGCGGCCAGCTGGCGGTAGGCGTTGACCATGACGACCGGGTCGTTGTGCTTGACCGAGATCTTGATGTCCCGGAAGCCGTGCTCCTCGAAGAGGGAGGCCTCCCAGAGAGCGGACTCGACCAGCGCCTCGGGGGTCGCCTTGCCGTACTTCTGGAGCAGGCGGCGGTCCAGCGAGCCGGCGTTGACGCCGATGCGGATCGGGGTGCCGTGGTCGTTCGCCGCCTTGGCGATCTCCTTGACCTTGTCGTCGAACTGCTTGATGTTGCCGGGGTTGACGCGGACGGCGGCGCACCCGGCCTCGATCGCGGCGAAGACGTACTTCGGCTGGAAGTGGATGTCGGCGATGACCGGGATCTGCGACTTGCGGGCGATCACCGGGAGGGCGTCGGCGTCGTCCTGCGTGGGGCAGGCGACGCGGACGATCTGGCAGCCGGAGGCCGTCAGCTCGGCGATCTGCTGCAGCGTGGCGCCGATGTCCGACGTGCGCGTGGTGGTCATCGACTGGACCGACACCGGGGCGTCTCCACCGACCGCCACGGACCCGACCTGAATCTGCCGGCTCTTCCGGCGCTCGGCGAGCTTGGTCGGAACGGACGGCATGCCGAGAGAAATCGCAGTCATCTGCTGTGCAACCCCAGGTTGTGGATCAGGATCGGGTCCCGGTACGGGCGGGCTCCAGGCTTCGAGATTACGGCACAGGCATGGGCCGGAGCACTCCCCCACCTCGAATGCACTCGGCGGGGGACCTCCATCGGTCCGTAACCCACCCGTTGGGGAGACTCGCTGCGGAGTTCGGACGCAGGTGGGCGCACGTACCCGTACGACGGCGGCCGGGCGCCGCTCCGCGAGCGTGCCCGGCCGCCGTGAACAACGGGTGACTACGAGATGCGCACCGGGTTCACCAGGTCCGCGATCAGCACCAGCAGCGTGAAGCAGACGAAGATGCCGGCCACCACGTACGCGACGGGCATCAGCTTCGCCACGTCGAACGGGCCGGGGTCGGGCCTGCGCAGCACCTTTGCCGTGTTCCGGCGCAGCGACTCCCACAGGGCGCCCGCGATGTGCCCGCCGTCGAGCGGGAGGAGCGGGAGCATGTTGAACAGGAAGAGGGAGAGGTTGAAGCCGGCCAGCAGGATGAGGAAGCTGGCGAGCTGCTGGGTGGCGGGGATGTCCATGGTGAAGATCTCGCCGCCCACGCGGGCCGCGCCGACCACGCCCATGGGCGAGTCGGCCTCACGCTCGCCGTCGCCGAAGGTGGCGTCCCACAGGGCGGGGACCTTGGCGGGCAGGGAGATCAGGGACTCGACGCCGTTCTCCATCATGTCGCCCATGCGGTCCACGGAGGCGCCGAAGGACAGCGGGAGGATGTCGGAGGCGGGGGTGAAGCCGAGCCAGCCGGCGTACACGTACTTGCCCTCGACGTAGCCGCCCTTGCCGTCGGTCTGGCTGACCTTGTTCTTGATGAGGGTGGTGTCGAGGTCGACCTTCTCGCCCTTGCGGTCCACGGTGAGTGTGACCTGCTTGCCGGGGTTGTCACGGATGTCGGCCTGCAGGGCGGACCAGTCCTCGACGGGGGTGCCGTCGAACGCGACGATCTTGTCGCCGGGCTTCAGGCCCGCCGCCTTGGCGGGGGCCTCCTTGTCGCTGTCCTTGCACTTCGAGCGGTTCTCGCTCGCGGAGATGACGCAGTCCGAGACCTTGCTGACCGTGGTCGTCGAGGTCTGGGTGCCGAAGGTCATCATCACGCCGAGGAAGATCACGAAGGCCAGGATCAGGTTCATGAAGGGTCCGGCGAACATCACGATGACGCGCTTCCACGGCTTGCGCTTGTAGAAGAGGCGGTCCTCGTCGCCGGGCTGGAGCTCCTCGAAGGAGGCCGCGCGGGCGTCCTCGATCATCACGCGCCACGGGGAGGTCGAGCGGCTCTCGATCCGGCCGTCCGGGCCGGGCGGGATCATGCCGATCATGCGGATGTAGCCGCCGAGCGGGATCGCCTTGACGCCGTACTCGGTCTCGCCCTTCTTGCGTGACCAGACGGTCGGGCCGAAGCCCACCATGAACTGGGGCACGCGGACGCCGAAGAGCTTGGCGGTCGAGAAGTGGCCCAGCTCGTGCCACGCGATCGAGAACGCCAGGCCGATCACGAAGACCACTATGCCGAGGATGAACATCAGGGTCGTCATGCACGGGCCTCCGCGGTAGTCCGCTCGGTGGGTTTGCCGGTCGAGTTGGTCAGTTCACGGGCCCTGGCGCGCGCCCAGGTCTCCGCTTCGAGGACGTCCGCCACGGTCAGGGAAGTTCCCGTCGCGGGGGTGCCGTGCTCCTCGACGACCCGCGTGACGGTCTCCATGATCGCGTCGAACCGGAGACCGCCGTGCAGGAACGCGTCGACGCACTCCTCGTTGGCCGCATTGAACACCGCCGGGGCGGTGCCCGCGAGCTGTCCCACATGCCGGGCGAGCCCGACCGACGGGAACGCGTCGTTGTCGAGGGGGAAGAACTCCCAGGTGGACGCCTTGGTCCAGTCGAAGGCGGGCGCGGCGTCCGGGACGCGCTGCGGCCAGCCGAGGCCGATGGCGATGGGCCCGCGCATGTCGGGGGGCGTCGCCTGGGCCATCGTCGATCCGTCCGTGAACTCAACCATCGAGTGGACATACGACTGGGGATGCACGACCACCTCAATACGGTCGAAGGGAATGTCGTAGAGGAGGTGCGCCTCGATGACTTCCAGGCCCTTGTTGACCAGGGTCGCGGAGTTCACGGTGATGACCGGGCCCATGGCCCAGGTGGGGTGCGCGAGGGCGTCGGCGGGCCGCACGTCGGCCAGCTCCGCCTTCGTACGGCCACGGAACGGGCCCCCGGAAGCGGTGACGACCAGTTTGTGCACGTCGGCCCGGGTGCCGGAGGCGAGGGCCTGGAAGAGGGCGGCGTGCTCGGAGTCGACCGGGATGATCTGGCCCGGCTCGGCCACCGCCTTCACCAGCGGGCCGCCGACGATGAGCGACTCCTTGTTGGCGAGCGCGAGGGTACGGCCCGCCTTCAGGGCGGCGAGGGTCGGGGCGAGGCCGATGGAGCCGGTGATGCCGTTCAGCACGGTGTGGCAGTCGGACGCGGCCACCTCGGTGGCGGCGTCCGGTCCGGCGAGGATCTCGGGCAGGGCCTCCCCGGGCCCGTACGCCCCCGCCAGGGCCTCGCGCAGCGCCGGCACGGCGTCCTGGCGGGCGACGGCGACGGTCCGCGCCCGCAGGCGGTGCGCCTGCTCGGCCAGCAGCTCCACCCGCCCTCCGGCGGCGGAGAGCCCGGTGACGCGGAAGCGGTCCTGGTTGCGCAGGACGAGGTCGATGGCCTGGGTGCCGATCGATCCTGTCGATCCGAGGATCACCACGTCCCGGACACCGTCGACAGGGTCGAAGACGAGATGCGGATCGGCGAGAGGGGCTGGACTGTCGCTCATCCCTCCATTGTGGCCGCATCCGGTGTCCGGCAGGACCGCGCGTCCCCTTGATGACCCACTTCGTGCGGTCTGTGGTTGACGAGGCTGTTTCTCCGTTTGTGAAGCGCGCGTGAAGGCGGAGTGATATGACTTCTGCCCTGTTGATCCGATTATCGGATCAACAGAACGTGAACGAGGACCCTGGGGGGATCCATGCACAAGCGCATACGCGCTGCCCTGCCCGCGCTCGCCGGAGCCGTGGCCCTGACCGGCACTCTGCTGAGCAGCCCGGCCGAGGCCGCCGGAGGTGTGGTCATCCACCGCGTGTACTTCGACAGTCCGGGCAAGGACACGCGCTCCAACACGAGCCTCAACGGCGAGTGGGTGCAGATCAAGAACACGAGTTCGTCGGCGATCTCCCTGAAGGGCTGGGTGCTCAAGGACCCCGACAACCACAGGTACACGTTCCTCGACGTGAAGATCGGGGCGGGCAAGTACATCAAGGTCCGCACCGGGTCGGGTACGGACACCAGCGCGACCAAGTTCCAGGACCGCAAGGCGTACGTGTGGAACAACACGAGTGATACGGCGACGCTGTCGAAGGCCGGCGGTTCGAAGGTCGACTCCTGCTCCTGGACGACTCGGGACCCCAGCGACAAGTACTGCTAGGCGCTGCGGGGGAGGGTCGTTCGTAGGCCGCGGGCCGGCTGACTGGTCGCGCGGTTCCCCGCGCCCCTCGAAGGGGCGCGGGGGGAGTGTGAGGTGTCATCGGATGCGGCGGTGGACGTTCTCCTTCTCGCTCGGACCGGGTGTCGCGTCCGCGATCCACGGGCCCTCGCCCGACGGGTCGATCACGCCCTGCTCCAGCCACTCGTAGGCGCCGCCGAGGACGCCCTTGACCACCTTGCGGTCGAGGTCGTCGGTGTTGTTCCAGAGGCGGCCGAAGAGTTCCTCGACGCGGATACGGGACTGGCGGCAGAAGGTGTCGGCCAGTTGGTAGGCCTCGCGGCCGTGGTCGGTGGTGGTGCGGAGCAGCTCCGCGCGTACGACGGCCGCGCTCATCGCGAAGAGTTCGGCGCCGATGTCGACGATCCGGCCCAGGAAGCCCTGCTTGGTCTCCATGCGGCCCTGCCAGCGGGACATGGCGTAGAAGGTGGAGCGGGCCAGCTTGCGGGCGTTGCGCTCGACGTAGCGCAGATGAGTGGCGAGGTCGGGGTGGCCGGCCGGGTGGAAGTCGCCGTAGGTGCGCGGGAGTTGACCCGGGCCCGCGACCAGCTTGGGCAGCCACTTGGCGTAGAAGACGCCCGCGTTCGCGCCCGCCTTCGCCTTGTCGGAGAGGGACTTCTCCGGATCGATGAGGTCGCCGGCCACGGAGAGGTGGGCGTCGACGGCCTCGCGGGCGATCAGCAGGTGCATGATCTCCGTGGAGCCCTCGAAGATCCGGTTGATGCGCAGGTCGCGCAGGATCTGCTCGGCGGGGACGGCCCGTTCGCCGCGTGCCCGGAGCGAATCAGCCGTCTCGAAGCCGCGGCCGCCACGGATCTGGACCAGTTCGTCGGCGATGCGCCAGCCCATCTCGGAGGCGAAGAGCTTGGCCAGGGCGCCCTCGATACGGATGTCGTTGCGGTCCTCGTCGGCCATCTGCGAGGACAGGTCGAGCACCGCTTCCAGGGCGAAGGTGGTGGCGGCGATGAAGGAGATCTTCTGCCCGACCGCCTCGTGGTGGGCGACCGGCTTGCCCCACTGTTCACGGGCCGCCGACCACTCGCGGGCGATCTTCAGGCACCACTTGCCGGCGGCCACGCAGGACGCCGGGAGCGAGAGGCGGCCGGTGTTGAGGGTGGTGAGGGCGATCTTCAGGCCCGCACCCTCGGGGCCGATGCGGTGGGCGGCGGGCACCCGGACCTGGTGGAGACGGGTGACGCCGTTCTCGATGCCGCGCAGGCCCATGAAGGCGTTGCGGTTCTCGACGGTGACGCCGGGCGAGTCGGTCTCCACGACGAAGGCGGTGATGCCGCCCTTGTGTCCGTCGGATTTGGGCACCCGCGCCATGACGACGAGGAGGTCGGCGACCACGCCGTTCGTCGTCCACAGCTTCACGCCGTCCAGGACGTAGTCGTCCCCGTCGGGCACCGCGGTGGTGGCGAGCCGGGCCGGGTCGGAGCCGACGTCGGGCTCGGTGAGGAGGAAGGCGCTGATGTCGGTGCGGGCGCAGCGCGGCAGGAACTTTTCCTTCTGCTCGGGGGATCCGAACAGCTTCAGCGGCTGCGGTAGGCCGATCGACTGATGCGCCGAGAGCAGGACACCGATGGCCGGGCTGGCCGAGCCGACCAGGGCCAGCGCCTTGTTGTAGTACACCTGGGTGAGTCCGAGACCGCCGTACTTGGGGTCGATCTTCATGCCGAGGGCGCCGAGCTCCTTGAGCCCGTTGATCACCTCGTCGGGGATACGGGCCTCGCGCTCGATCAGGGCCCCGTCGACCTTCGCCTCGCAGAAGTCGCGGAGCTTGGTCAGGAACTGCTCGCCGCGCCGGACGGCCTCGTCCGTGGGCAGCGGGTGGGGGTGGATGAGGTCGAGGCGGAACCGGCCCAGGAACAGTTCCTTGGCGAAGCTGGGCTTGCGCCAGGCCTGCTCCCGGGCGGCCTCCGCCACCTGGCGGGCCTCGCGTTCTGTGACAACGGGCTTCTTGAGGGGTGGGGCGGACATGAGGCTCACCTCGCCGCGAATCGGGATCTTGTACCGGATGGGTACCTGATTGGTTACCGATGGGTGCTACTCGATCGTTGGTACCCGATTCCGGACCGCCCCGCCACCCCTCGCGTGCGCGATCGGCCGAGCGTTCGACCTCTTCGGCCGACGCGCGCCCCGCCTTCAGCCGATGTCGACCGAGTACGCCTTCGTGTCCAGCCGGCCCGTGCCCTTGAAGACCTCGGTGCCCGCCTCGATGCCGGAGACGTACTTGTCGTTGCTCAGCAGCTTGCGGCGGACCAGGGCCTGGGTGAACTCGTCGAGGTTCAGGGTCGCCTTCGTGGTGTTGGTGCGGCGGACGAACGAGTACACCTTCCAGCCGATGTCACCGGTGTAGATGTCCCACATCGACCCGCCGAGGCTGACGCTCCCGTACTTGGTGCCGAGCGGGCCCGCGCCGCCCTGCCGGTTGAGCCAGATCATGACCTCGTCGGTGGGCTGGTCCTGCCAGTCGGCGGTGTTCTTGGAGTGCAGCCACAGGTCGTAGGCGACGTTCATGGTGCCGGGGCCGGAGCTGACCGAGAACTCCCAGCTCGTCCGCACCGGCTTCCGGTCGCCGACCCGGATGGGCAGTCGCGTCGCCGCCTTGTCGGTCTTCCAGCCCCAGTGCCAGCCGAGCACACTGCTCGCGTACGACTTCACGTCGTAGTCCTTGCCCGTGCCGCTGTTGGCCAGGCTGTAGCTGGTCCCCCACGAGATGGTGGACCCGGACCGGGAGTTGTCCCAGACGCACTGGGTGCCGGTGGCCTTCTCCCTGTTCCAGACGTTGTTGTTCACGTAGTACTTGCCCAGCGTGATCGTGTCGAAGTCCGTGCACTTCCTGGCCTCCTCCCCCGCCATCGCGACGGTCACGGAGGCCCCGACCGCGAGTGCGGTGACAGCGGCCGCGCCGATCTTGGCCGTACGGGTCAGGCGGGAGCGACGGTGCCGCATGGGTGGTTCCTTCCGGAGGGGCGGACACTTACGCGACCTGGTCGCCACCGCGCCTCCCGAAGTTGCCGTCGAGTTCTAAGCTGGGAGTGAGAGGCACGCCCCCACGGGCGCGGGGCTGTGTCAATATGCGGCTCCGCCGCGTGGACGCGACAAACCCCCACACACTCGCAGCCGCCACTCACCCCACCCCCCACCATCCCCTTGGGCGCCCGGCATCATCGAAGCGCTTCGACAACCTATGGACACCCACCGACCGCCGAGCTACTGTCGAGCCACCCTCACTCGCCCTTGTTCAGAGATAGCGCGCTGTCGAAGCGCTTAAACACGCTTGGAGAGCTGGATGGTCACCCTCGCCGAGGTCGCCCAGCACGCCGGAGTCTCGGCGAGCACGGTGAGCTATGTCCTCAGCGGCAAGCGGTCCATCTCCGCGGGCACCCGGCAGCGGGTCGAGCGGAGCATCCAGGAGCTCGGCTACCACCCGAACGCGGGGGCCCGCGCCCTGGCGAGCAGCAGGTCGAACATCGTCGCCCTGATGGTCCCGCTGCGCACCGACATGTACGTCCCGGTGATGATGGAGATCGCCATAGCCGTGGCCACCACGGCCCGCACGTACGGCTACGACGTGCTGCTGCTCACCGGCGAGGAGGGCCCCGACGCGGTACGCCGTGTCACGGGCAGCGGGCTCGCCGACGCGATGATCCTGATGGACGTGGAGCTCGACGACGAGCGGCTGCCGCTGCTGCGCGGCACCGACCAGCCGTCGGTGCTCATCGGGCTGCCGGCCGACACCAGCGGCCTGACCTGCGTCGACCTCGACTTCGGGGCGACGGGCGCGCTGTGCGTGGAGCATCTGGCGATGCTCGGCCACCGTGACATCGCGGTCATCGGCGAGGCACCCGCCGTGTACGAACGGCACACCGGGTTCGCCGAGCGCACCCTCGACGGACTCCGGTCCCGGGCAAGGGAGTTGGGCCTGCGCGTGCTGCACCGCCCGTGCGAGGGCGGCTACGACGCGATGGCCGCGACCCTGGCCCGGATCTTCGACGAACGGCCGGGCACCACGGGGGTCGTCGTGCAGAACGAGTCCGCGGTGGAACCGCTGCTCGCGCTGCTGCGGCAGCAGGGGCGCGCGGTGCCCGAGGACGTCTCGGTGATCGCGGTCTGCCCGGACCAGGTCGCCGTGCAGGCCTCGGTACGGCTGACGTCCGTGGCCATCCCCGCCCAGGAGATGGGCCGGCGGGCCGTGGAGCAGCTGATCGCCAAGCTGGAGGGCCGGGACGCCGACGAAGTGGTGCTCCTCGCCCCCGAGTTGACGGTCCGCGCGAGCACGGGGCCGCTGTCCACCACCGGTTGAGCCCGCGTCGTACGCGATCCGTCGTAGACCATCACAGACCAGTCGTCGCAGACCAGCCGTCACAGTTCAGTCGCCGCAGTTCAGTTGTCGCAGACAAGCCGTCGAATGCGAGCCGTCGTATGCGAGCCGCTGTACGGAGATCGCCGTACGGCCCCCTCCTCCTCTTCCTTCCGCCTTCCCGCCTTCCCGCCTTCCCTCCTCTCCCCATCGCCCTGCCCGCCGGAGCCGAGCCGGGTGTGCCGCCCTTCCTCCCTTCCAGGAGACCTCCCGTGAATCAGCCTGCCGAGAACCCGACCCCGACGGGCGCGGTCAGCCTCGCCCAGTCATCCCCCACCGTCGGCACGTTCCGTGAACGGGACGGCGCCCTGGAGTGGAGCGGACGCCAGGAGACCCTGCGGATCGAGCCCTGGGGGCCGGACGCGGTCCGGGTCCGCGCCCGCCTGGGCGGCCCGATCCTCGACGGGCTGCCGGGCGCCCTGCTCGACGAGGCGGAGAGCACCGAGAGCAGCGTCAAGATCGAGGACGGGCTGGGCCGGCTGACCGTCGGCGCGCTCACCGTCGAGGTGAACGCCGAGGGCCTGATCCGCTACAGCCGCACGGACGACGGCGGCGAGCTGCTGTCGGAGGCACGCGCCCACTTCTGGTGGCCCGGCTCGCGTCTCTACACCGCCGTCGGCAACGGCTACCACCGCCTGGAGCAGCGCTTCGCCGCGTACGACGACGAGAAACTGTACGGCCTCGGGCAGCACCAGCACGGGCGGCTCGACCAGAAGGGCCTGGTGCTCGACCTGGTCCAGCGCAACGCCGAGGTCGGCATCCCGGTGCTCACCTCCAGCCGCGGCTACACCCTGCTGTGGAACAACCCGGCGATCGGCCGCGTCGAGCTGGCCGGGAACGGCACCCGGTGGGTCGCCGACTCGGCCCGGCAGATCGACTACTGGATCACCGCGGGCGATCCGGCCGACGCGCAGCGCCGCTACAGCGCGGCGACGGGCCGCTCGCCGATGCTGCCCGAGTGGGCGGCCGGCTTCTGGCAGTGCAAGCTGCGCTACCGGACGCAGGACGAACTCCTCGCCGTGGCACGGGAGTACAAGCGGCGGGGCCTGCCCATAGACGTCATCGTCTGCGACTTCTTCCACTGGACGCACCTCGGGGAGTGGAAGTTCGACCTGAGCGAGTGGCCCGACCCGGGGGCCATGGTCCGGGAGCTGGACGAGCTGGGCATCAAGCTGGTGGTGTCCGTGTGGCCGTCGGTGTCGCCGCTCAGCGAGAACCACCACCTCATGGAGCAGCGCGGCTACTTCATCGGCACCCAGTACGGTCCGATGGCGCACGCCGACTGGCCGGACAAGGAGGTCGCGTCGACGGTCCAGGTGGCGTTCTACGACGCGACGAACCCGGAGGCGCGGGAGTTCGTGTGGTCGCGGGTGAAGGAGAACTACCTGGAGCCGTACGGCATCAAGGCGTTCTGGCTGGACGCCTGCGAGCCGGAGATCAAGCCGGGCTTCCAGGAGAACCTGCGCTACTGGGCGGGGCCCGGCCTGGAGGTCGGCAACATCTATCCGGCCGAGATCGCCCGCACCTTCTACGAGGGGCTGAGGGCGACCGGTGAGGAGGAGATCGTCTCCCTCAACCGTTCGGCGTGGGCGGGCAGTCAGCGGTGGGGCGCCGCACTGTGGTCAGGTGACATCGGCACCGACTTCACCACCCTGCGCCAGCAGATCGCGGCAGGCCTGAACACCGCGCTGTCCGGCATCCCCTGGTGGAACACCGACATCGGCGGCTTCCACGGGGGCGACCCCGACGATCCGGAGTACCGCGAGGTGATGGTGCGCTGGTTCCAGTTCGGCGCGTTCTCGCCGCTGATGCGGCTGCACGGCTTCCGTGAGCCCGGTATGCCGCTGGGGCCGGCCATGACCGGGGGGCCCAACGAGGTCTGGTCGTACGGGGAGCAGGCCGGGGCGATCCTGGAGGCGTACCTGCGGCTGCGGGAGCGGTTGAAGCCGTATGTGCTGCGGGTGATGCGGGAGGCCCACGAGGAAGGGCTGCCGGTGATGCGGCCGCTGTTCCTGGAGTTCCCCGAGGATGAGCGGGCCTGGTCGGTCGACGACGCGTACCTGTTCGGGCGGGATCTGCTGGTCGCGCCGGTGCTGGAGGCGGGGGCGACGAGTTGGACGACGTATCTGCCGGTGGGGGCCCGCTGGACCGACGCGTGGACCGGGGAGACATATGAGGGGGGCCGGTCGGTGACCGTCGCTGCGCCGCTGGAGCGGATTCCGGTGTTTCTGCGGGACGGGGTGTCGTTGCCGATCGCCGAGTAGGGACGCGGCGCGGGGGTGGGGCGGGTGGGGGCGGCGACCTCGCAGAGGTGGCGGACCGGCCCGATCCCCGTTCGCCGGCCGGGTCTACGCTATGGCGCCACGGCCATCCCATGATCCGCAGGGGGTGTGCGCGACCTCTGAGCAAGTGGAGATGACCGAGGATGAACAGCCGTACGGGAGACTCTCGCGGAGTACGCGGGGGACGGCCGGGCCGTAGGGGCGGGGCCGCGCGCAGACCGGTTCACCGGACGCGTACGACGATACGCACCACCGGCGGGTACGTGGAGCCGCCGAGAGCGGTCGTGGCGTCGGACGGGAGTGTCCCCCGTGGTTTCCTGCCGGGGCCCGCGCGGCACATCGCCGTGTGGAGCGCGCTCACCCTGCTGGTGACGGGGGTCGTCTCTGTGGGCGTGTGGATCTGCGTGACGTTCCAGACGGCGGTCACGCCGGTGCTGATCGCCCTGCTCGGTACGGCGCTGCTCGGCCCGCTCTACCGGCGGCTGGTGGCGATGAAGTTCAACAAGTCCCTTGCCGCCGGGCTGACCTGCGCGGCTGTGATCGTGGTGATGGGCGGGGCCGCGTACATCGTGGTGGCCGCACTGATCGACACCGGGGACCAGATCATCACCTCGCTCAGGGACGCGGCGAAGGTCCTCAGTGAGGAGTTCGGGCTCGCGGGGACCTCGCTGGACGACCTCGCGAAGAACGCCAAGGAGCTGCTGTCGAAGTTCGGCGGCACCGCTGCCTCCGGGGTACTCACCGGGGTCAGCGCGGTCAGCGAGTTCGTCGCGATGGCCATCCTGGCGATGCTGCTGATGTTCTTCTTCCTGCGCGACTCCGACAAGGCGGTCGCCTCCCTGCACTCGCTCGCGCCGCGCGGCTCCGGTGACACTCTGGAGGTGATGGCCCGGCGCGCGTTCCGGGCCATCGAGGGCTATATGCGGGGAACGACGCTCATCGCCTTCATCGACGGCGCCTGTATCGCCATCGGTCTGCTGATACTCCAGGTGCCGGGCGCGATCGGCCTCGGCGCGCTGGTGTTCGTCGGCGCGTACATCCCGTATCTGGGCTCGTTCCTGTCGGGCGCGGTGGCGATCCTCGTCGCGTTCGCGGACCGCGGTCTGGTGACGGCGCTGTGGGCGGTGGGGGTCGTCTTCGCGGTGCAGATCCTGGAGGGGAACGTGCTCCAGCCGATGATCCACAGCCGGACCGTGCAGATGCACCCGGCGGCCATTCTGCTGGCCCTCACGGCCGGGGCCTCCATCGCCGGCATCCTCGGCATGCTCCTCGCGGTGCCGCTCACGGCGGCGGTGTCCGGTGTGCTGTCGGAGCTGCGGGCGCGGTACGGGGACGGGGCAGGCGAGACGGCATCCCCGGGCACGCGGGAAGTCGCCCGCGCGGCAGGATGATCACGGGTCCGGGCGCGTCACCCGGGCGACCGCCGTCGGCGACGCGCCCGGACCCGGATCACGCCCGGACCCGGATCACGCCCGGACCCGGATCACGCCCGGACCCGGATCACGCCCGGACCCGGATCGCACCCGACCCGCACCCGACCCGCACCGAAGGGAAGTCCTCGATGACCTCCGCTCCCCTGTCCCTCTCCCTGGCCAACCTGTTACTCCGGCCGACTCTCGGCTCACGTCGCGACCCGGACCGGGTCTTCGACCGGATCGTCGCCAAGGCCGGGCAGTCGGACGGGGACGAGGAGTTCACCGACGGTTTCCGGTTCCTGCTGCGCCACTGGGCGGGCGACGCCGACCTCACCGCCGTCGGCTGGCAGTCCGCCCAGGCCCATCTGCGCAGGCATCTCACCAACCGGGCCCGCGTCCGGCGGCTGATCGCCGAGCACCCGGAGATCGAGCGGGAGACCATCGAGCGGCCGGTGTTCGTGGTCGGTCTGCCGCGCACCGCCACCACACTCACCCACGGGGTGCTGTCGATCTCGGACGAGCACCGCTGTCCGCTGCTGTGGGAGCTGCTCGCGCCCGGCCTCCACCCCTCGGCCGAGTCCCGGCGGAAGGCGATCACGTCCACGCGCCGGTGGGTCGGCGGCATCAACCTGTTCGCCCCGCGCTTCCAGGACATCCACCCCATGGCCGCCGAGGGCCCCGAGGAGTGCACCTTCGTCCTGCCGCACGCCATGGTGCCCCTGTCCCAGGCCCGCATACCCGAGTACCAGGCCTGGCACTTCGAGCGTGACTTCGTCCCGGACTACGGCTACCTCAAGCAGGTCTACCAGGTGCTCCAGTACGGCCGCCCGCGCCGCCGCTGGATGCTCAAGTCCCCCATGCACCTCGGCAACCTCGACGCCCTGCGCGCCGTCTTCCCCGACGCCACGATCGTGTGGACCCACCGCGACCCGGCGACCGTCGTCGGGTCGTTCTGCAGCCTGGTCGAGCAGGGCATGGTCGGCACCCTCCGCCCCCTCGACCTGCACGTCCTCGGCGCCCAGTGGCTCGAACTGCTGAGCCGCTCCATGGAGCGCGCGCTCGCGGCCCGGGCCGCCATCCCCCGCGAGGCCCTGGTGGACGTCCCGTACTCCTGGCTCGGTACGGACCCGGCCACGGGCGCCCCCAAGCTCTACGAGGCCGTCGGCGCCCGGTGGACCGACGCCGACGCCGCCCGGCTCCCCCGGATCGTCGCCCGCCCCAAGGGCACGCGACCCCACCGCTACGACCTGGCCCGCTACGGCCTCACCCGGGCCGACGTCGAGTCCGCCTTCGGCGACTACAACGCGCTGCGGGCCGAGGTCGACCGGGCCTGACCGGGCCTGACCGGGCCTGAAACGACACGGGTCCCGGCCACCGGAGCGTCCGCCGGTGGCCGGGAGCCGGTACGTCCTAGCCGACGACCCGGCCCACCTCGATCCGGTCGATGTTCGGCGCCCACGCGCCCGCGTTGCCGAAGGTCACCTTGTTGGCGCCCTTCCTCAGGTCGACGGGGACGCCCACCGTCCAGTAGTCGTCCCAGCCCCAGGTGTTCTTGAAGGTGACCTTGCGCGGAGCAGCGGCCCCGACCGTGATGTCCGCCGTACGGGACATGATGTCGGTGTTGTACGAGTGGCCGTTGTCGCGGCGCTCGTTGTGCGCGTAGTGGACGACCAGGACGTAGCGGCCGGAGGTGGGGGCGTTCACCGTGAACTCGGCGGTGCTGTCCGCGCTGTTGCCGAGCCAGCCGATGTACGACCCGGCCGAGGCGTACGCGGAGTCGACGAGCTTGGCTCCGCCGGCGAGCGTGGCCGCGGCGCCCTCGTACGCGAGCGTGCCGGTGGTCGAACCGGCGCCGGTGACGTCGAGGGAGCGGACGGCGGTGTGCTTGGCGGTCGCGGTGACGCGGTTGTTGCCCGCCACGAGGTAGAGCCGCAGCGGCCGGTCGGGCACCGCGGCCACCGACTGCCCGTGCAGGGCGAGCCTCACCGGCGCCGACGCCCGGGGCACCACCCGGTAGTAGCCGTCGCGCGGGGCGTACACGTCGAAGATCGCCTTGTCGCCGGAGCGCAGCACCAGCGCGCCCGTGCCGACACCCGCCGACGAGGAGTAGTCGTACGACGGCCTTCCCCCGATGTCGGCGAGCGTGGCCTCGTAGGAGGCGGCGGGCTCGGCGGTGCGGGCGGTGAGGTCGATCCGGTCGAGGGTGACCTCGGTGTTGCCCTTGGCCAGAGCCAACTGGTGTGTGCCCGCCGGGAGTTGGACCGTGAGGTCCTTCTTGGCGCGGTAGGTCCAGTTCTCGGTGGAGGGATAGGTGACGGTGACCGGGTCGCCGCCGTCGACCGTCAGCTTCTGGGTGGCCGGGACCCCGGACTGGTTGCCGTAGAGGATGGCCAGGTCGTACGTGCCGTCCTTGGGCACCGACACCGTGAAGTCGACCCTGCTGCCGGCCTGGTTGAGCGAGCCGACGTCCTTGGTGCCGGAGGCCGCGTAGCCGTTGGCGTTGCTCACGGTGCCCTGGGTGTAGACCTTGCCGTCGGTGATGGCGGCGTCCTCGGCCTCGTAGGAGGCGGTCCAGGGGACGGACGGGGTGGTGGGGGTGCCGGAGCCGCCCGGGGTGAGGACGACGCGGTAGGCGGACATCTTGTGCTGCCCGCGCAGCGGGACGGTCACCGTGCCGTCGTCCGCGATCCTCACCTTCGTACGGGAGAGGACGCGCGGGGTCGCGTGCTGGCCCTCGTAGCCGGACCAGGCGGCCTCGGCGACGGTCGCGGTGACCGTACGGCCGAAGAGGGACCGGGGGACCTTGCGGACCACGACGTCCGTGTCACCGGCGGAGCCGCCGAGCAGGACCTGCGCCTGGCGGCGGGAGGTGTCGAGGGAGGCGAGTCCCTGGAGGGTGTCGATGGTGTTCGCCTGCGGCGGGGTGACCTTGACGGTGTCCCCGGTCAGGCCCGCGTACCAGCGGAAGAACCACCAGCCGCCGTTGGGGATGTTGGAGCGGACGACGTTGCCGTCCATGTTGCCCGCCGCGTCCCAGTAGGCCTGGTTGGCGTACACCTTGTTCCGCTCGAACATCGAGACCCACTGGACGAGTTGGCCGGGGACCGAGAGGTCGCGGCGGTTGGCGTACTCGTCGATGTTGACGGGGAGGGGCTTGATGTCCAACTGCCGCTCGATGGAACGGTAGTTGTCGTAGTGGCCCTGGAAGTCGCGCAGCGAGCCGGAGTCCAGTTCGTGCCAGGTCATGATCTGGGGCAGGACCTTCTCACGCTTGGCGAAGGTGAGGAAGTCCGTGATCAGGCGGGTGTGGTAGCCCGACTCGTTCGGGCCGGCGATGCGCGCGTCGGGGTCGATGGCGCGGATGCGCTCGTAGACCGTCTTCCAGTCCTTGAGGAACCGGTCGCGGTTGGCCTCGTACTTCGCCGGGTCGGAGGCGTTGAGGCCGTACCAGATCAGGTCCGGTTCGTTGAAGGGGATGTAGACGAAGCGGTCGCTGTTCGGGTCGGCCGAGACCTCCTTGACGATCTTGTCGACCTTGGGGAGGTAGTCGTCGATGCCGAGGTCCTCGTAGGGCCACTTGGCGTAGATGTCCTGCATCATCACCAGGACCTCGCCGCCGCCGTTGCGGAAGAAGGACTTGGAGACGGTGAGCGCGTCGCCGTTGGGGTGCTGGGCGCCGCCCTCCGGCTTCTGCGAGATGCTGGTGATCTTCAGGGGGGCCAGGGCCGCGTCGCTGGGCACCCCGTCGTCGCTGAGCCCGTACAGCGCGCCGTTGGCGCCGCGCATCACCGGGCCCTCGGAGGCGGAGAGGTCGACGGTGAGGCGCTGCGGATCGGCGGCGGCCGCCGCCGACGCTCCCGTGGCGGGGAGGGTGCCTGCCATGAAGGTGACTCCAAGTAGTGCTGTGACCAGGGCGGTCCTGGTTCGAGACCTGGTTCGGGTCCGTGTGCGGGTTCTCGTGCGGGTGGGGGTGATCACGCTGCTGGACCTCCGGTCATCGGGATCCCTCCGTGGATACTCCGCCCTTCAGGGCGGAGAGGAAACAGACTCCTGCGGAGCAGGGCAGGGAAAGGCGATTCGCCGTCAGGGCGGATCGCCGTCCGCCACCCGATGCCCGCAGAAACTCACGAACTGATGTGATAGTTTGTGAGTTATGACCACTCACGTGAAGCGGGCGTTCAAGTACCGCTTCTATCCCGACGATGCGCAGGCGGCGGAGCTGTCGCGGACGTTCGGGTGCGTGCGCAAGGTCTACAACCTGGCCCTGGAAGCCCGGACCATCGCGTGGTACCAGCGCCGGGAGCGGGTCAACTACAACGCGACCTCGGCGATGCTCACCGCGTGGAAGAAGACCGAGGAACTCGCCTACCTCACCGAAGTGTCCTCGGTGCCGTTGCAGCAGTGCCTGCGGCATCTGCAGGGCGCGTTCACCCACTTCTTCGAGGGCCGGGCGAAGTACCCGCGGTTCAAGTCGCGCAAGAAGTCCCGCCGTTCGGCGGAGTACACCAGCTCCGCGTTCCGTTACCGCGACGGCGCCCTGACACTCGCCAAGATGCGCGAGCCGCTCGCCATCGTGTGGTCGCGTCCGCTGCCCGAGGGCGCGCAGCCGTCCACGGTGACCGTGTCCCAGGACGCGGCCGGGCGCTGGTTCGTGTCGATGCTGTGCGATGACACGGTCCCCCCAGCACCGGCCACCACGGCCGCGGTCGGCATCGACGCGGGCATCACCTCCCTGGTGACCCTGTCCACCGGGGAGAAGATCACCAACCCCCGTCACGAGCGCCGTGACCGGGCCCGGCTGGCGAAGGCGCAGCGGGAGCTGTCCCGCAAGACCAAGGGCTCCGCGAACCGGGACAAGGCCCGGGTGAAAGTCGCCAAGGTCCATGCCCGGATCACCGACCGGCGCCGGGACCATCTGCACAAGCTGACCACTCGTCTCGTCCGTGAGAACCAAACGGTCGTGATCGAGGACCTCACCGTCCGCAACATGGTCAGGAACCACAAGCTGGCGCGTGCGATCTCGGACGCGGCCTGGCGCGAGCTGCGCTCCATGCTGGAGTACAAGTGCGCCTGGTACGGGCGCGAACTCGTTGTGATCGACCGCTGGTTCCCCAGCTCCAAGCTGTGCGGGTCCTGTGGCACGGTCCGGGCGAAACTGGCGCTGAACGTCCGCGAGTGGACGTGCGGCTGCGGCACGGTGCATGACCGCGACGTGAACGCGGCGAAGAACATTCTCGCGGCCGGGCTGGCCGTGTCTGCCTGTGGAGACGGTGTAAGACCTCAACGGGAGTCCTCCCGGACGGGGCGGTCGTCGATGAAGCAGGAACCCCAGCGGGCGACCGCTGGAATCCCCCGCCTTTAGGCGGGGGAGGAAGTCAATTGACGGCTCCACTGGTGATTTTTTGATTTTTGATTTTGTGGAGCTGGTGTAAGACCTCAACGGAGAACTCCGGGCGGGCAGTCGGCGACGAAGCAGGAAACCCCACGGCGCGAGCCGTGGGAATCCCCCTCGTTTACGAGGGAGAGGAAGCCAACGCGTGCCTTTCGAGAACGGGACGGGTGCTGGGCAGGGCAAAATGCGGAACAGCTGTGCTCGTAGCGAGAGTTCAGGCATGTGTGCCGGTCGCGGGTTGGCCGGTCGGCGGCGCGGGCGGTGGGCCCACGCTCTCCCTCACCACCAGTTCCGGTACGGAGACGGGGTGCGGGGCGATCTGCGCGGACTTCTCCACCACCCCGTGCAGCAGGGCGAACGCGGCCCGCCCGAGGCCGGTGAAGTCCAGGCGTACGGTCGTCAGGGACGGGGTCAGATAGGCGGAGTGCGGGGCGTCGTCGAACCCGGCGACGCTCACCTCGCCGGGCACGGACCGGCCGGCCTCGTGCAGCGCCCGCAGCACACCGAGCGCGAGGTCGTCGTTGCCGCAGAGGACCGCGGTGACCGCCGGGTCCCTCGCCAGCCTGAGCCCGGCCGCGTGGCCGCCCGCCGGACCCCAACTCCCCTGCAGCGGACGGGGTTCCGGGGCCCCGGCCTCCTTGAGCGCCTGCCGCCAGCCGGTGGTACGGGCGGCGCTGGTCCGCCGCGTGCTGGACGGGATCGCGACGTAGTGCACGGTCTCGTGGCCGAGGGAGAGCAGGTGACGGGTCGCCGCGTAGGCGGCCTCGCGGTCATCGGTCCACACCCAGGGGCGGTCGCCGCCGGGCGGGCTCGCGGGGGTCTCGACGACGCCGACGACCGGCAGTTCGGCGGGAACCGCTCCGAGGGCCGCCACACCGGCCGGATCGTAGGCGATCACGATGAGGCCGCCGCCCGCGTCCGCCGCCCGCCGCACCTCGGCGGCGACCGCGACCTCCTCCGCCGATTCGAGGACACCGATCCCGACCGCGTACGACGCAGCCCGCGCCGCCTCCTCGATGCCCTGGAGGATCGAGGCATAGCCGTAGTGGGTGGTGTTGGCGGTCAGCACGGTCACCGCGCGGCTGCGCCCGCTGGCCAGCGCCAGCGCGGTGGCGTTCCGCCGGAACCCCAGCTCGTCGATGGCCGCCCGCACCCGCTCCCGCGTCGTGTGCTTGACGCTGGGGTGGTTGTTGATCACCCGGGAAACGGTCTGGTACGAGACTCCGGCGGCGGTCGCGACGTCCCGGATGCTCGCCGGGCGCCTTGTGTGACCGGTCACATTCATGCCAGGATTGTGACCGGTCACACGAGAGTCGTCAAGAGAATGTAACAAGGGATTCACGCGGGTGCCTCCGGCGGCGGAAGGCGCGCGACGGGACGGCTTGGGAGGGAAAGCGACTTGAACGCGGGTGCGAGCGACTTCGGCGGAAGCGACGTGAGGGACGGCACGACAGGCCCCAACCATGTGGAGGCGGGCTTTACTTGGGGACACCCGGCGATCGAGACGGAGTTCGCGACAGCCGCCGACGGAACGCTGCGGCTGATCCGGCTCGGCCCCCGCGGTGACTCCACCGATCCCGATGTCGCTCTTCCCCTGGTCGAGTTGACCGCGTTCGGGCACGGCAGCGGGTGGTCCGGGCCGCGCTTCACCGGTACGGCGTTCGGTGCCAGGCTCGCGTACCGGGGGCATCGCAGTGACAGTGATGACGACGGTGGTGGCGGTAGTGGTGGCGGTGGCTGGCAGCGGCTGACGATCGAACTCCACGATCCCGTCGGCGGGTTGACCGCGTTCGTCGAGCTGTCCTCCCCCACCGGCGTCGCCGTCCTCCGCTCCCGGGTGCGGCTGCGCAACGACGGCACCGAACCCCTCGTCGTCCAGTCCGTCAGCAGCCTTCTCCTCGGTGGGCTGCCCTCTCCCGACCGTCTCGACGTGCACCGGGCCCGCAACGACTGGCTCGCGGAGTGCCGTTGGTACGCCGAGCCGCTGCGGGCGACGGTCGCCGACATCAGCGTCGACGTCCATCAGCACGACAGCCGGGCGGCGCTCACCCTCACCGGGCGAGGCAGTTGGCCCAGTGACGGGCATCTGCCGATGGGGGCGCTCACGGAGCGGACCGGGGACGGGGACGAAGGCCGGGGCGGGGGCCGGGCCTGGGTCTGGCAGGTGGAGTCGCCGGCCGGGTGGCGCTGGGACCTGGGGGAACGGGCGCACGGCAGCTACCTCGCCGTGAACGGCCCGACCGACGCCGAGCACCAGTGGCGGGTGCGGCTGGCCCCGGGCGAGGAGTTCACGACGGTGCCGGCGGCGCTGGCCATCGGGTCGGCCGGCGGGCAGAGCTGTGGGGCGGCCGTAGAGGCCGCCGGGCGCGGCTCGGGGCTGGACGCGGCGCTGGCCGCCCTGACCGCGTACCGCCGGGCCGTCCGCCGCCCGCATCCGGACCACGAGGCGCTGCCGGTCGTCTTCAACGACTACATGAACACCCTGATGGGCGATCCGACCACCGAGAAGCTGCTGCCGTTGATCGACGCGGCGGCGGACGCGGGCGCGGAGTACTTCTGCGTCGACTCCGGCTGGTACGACGACTCGGTGGACGGCGGCTGGTGGGACGGCGTCGGCGAATGGCTGCCGTCACCGCGCCGCTTCCCCGGCGGCGGCATCCGGGCCGTCCTGGACCGGATCCGGGAGCGCGGCATGGTCCCCGGGCTGTGGCTGGAGCCGGAGGTCGTGGGCGTGCGCAGTCCGGTGGCGGCGGAGCTGCCGCCGGAGGCGTTCTTCCAGCGGGACGGCGTACGGCTGACCGAGCAGGGCCGTCACCAGCTGGACCTGCGCCATCCGGCCGCCCGCGCGCACCTCGACAAGACGGTGGACCGCCTCGTCGGCGACTGGGGCGTGGGCTACCTCAAGCTCGACTACAACATCGTGATCGACCCCGGCACCACCGCCCCCGGCGACCTCTCCCCCGGCGCCGGCCTCCTGGGCCACGCCCACGCCTACCTGGGCTGGCTCTCCGACGTCCTGGACCGCTACCCGCACCTGGTCGTCGAGAACTGCGCCTCCGGCGGTATGCGCATGGACGGCGCCACCCTGGCCGTCTCCCAGCTCCAGTCCACCAGCGACCAGCAGGACCCCCTCCGCTACCCCCCGATCGCCGCCGCCGCGCCCACGGCCGTACCGCCGGAACAGGGCGCCGTATGGGCCTACCCGCAGCCCGGCCACGACGACGACCTGATCACCTTCACCCTCGGCGGTGCCCTCCTCGGCCGCATCCATCTGTCGGGCCACCTCGACCGGATGACGGAACGTCAACTCGGTCTCGTACGCGACGCCGTGGACGCGTACAAGTCGATCCGCGGTGACCTGGCGCAGGCCGTGCCCTTCTGGCCGCTCGGTCTGCCGGGCTGGACGGACGAGTGGCTGGCGCTGGGGCTGCGGGTGCCGGACGGAGACGGACTCGGACCGTCGTACGTGTCGGTGTGGCGCAGGGGCGGGGATGCCGAAGTGCGGCTCCCCGTCCGGCACTTGGCGGGGAGGGGAGCCACCGTACGCACGGAGATCCTGCATCCTTCCGCCGCGCGGGCGGACTCGACGGCGGTCTGGGACCCGGCCGCGGGTGAACTGCGGGTGTCGGTGCCACGCACGCCCCGCGTGCTGTTGATCCGTCTGACGCCGGAGGGCCGGACAGAGGCATAGGACGACCCGAGCCGGCGCCGCGTGGGGGTACGGCACCGGCTCGGACTCACCTACGGCTCAGCTGCCGTGGATCGTCAACTGCTGCTGACGGTCAGGTTGTTGGTGACGAAGTCCAGACCGCCGGACGACGAGGTGATCTCGAAGCCGAACTGCACGTCGCCGATGGTTTCGTTGCCCATCCAGCCCTTGGTGTCCTTGATCCACTTGAGGATGGGGAGGATCTGGACGGTGCCGGAGTTGGAGTCGGAGGTCCGCAGGAACGAGAAGACCTCGTTCGCGCCGTTGTTGCCCTTGTAGACGGTCCAGGTGTGGCCGCCGAGCGTCACGTTGCCCTGCGAGGTGCCGAGGGCGCCGACGGCCCCGTTGTAGTTCACCCAGAGCATGATCTCGTAGTCGTAGTCCGTGTCCCAGATGTCGTACGAGGTGTTGTACGCGCCGGACGACGGGACCGTGACGTTGTAGCTGCTGTTGAGCGAACCGAGCGAGGTGATCGTCTTGTTGATCACCTTCTTGGAGTCGGGGTACGACTTGATGCCGCCGGTGTTGGGGTGGTTGGCCCAGACCCCCCAGTTGGTGCCGGAGTTGGCCCAGACGCACTGGCTGCCGGCGCCGGAGCCCCAGATGTTGTTGTAGAGCGTGTAGCCGTTCAGGCTCGTGTTGCCCCACTGGTCGCAGGAGCTCCAGACTGCGGCCGACGCGGGGGCGGAGGCGAGGCCGATGGTGGCGCCGAGCGCGAGTGCGGGGGCGAGCAGGGCCTTGCCGATCCGGCCCAGAGTGCGAGTGCGGGAGCGGGGACGACTGGTGGTCCCGGTGCGGGTGCGTGTTGCCATGGGGTGTCGGTTCCTTCCATGGGTGGGGGGAAATGCGGGGGTGGGGAGCTACCGCGGCCCCTGGGTGAGGACGCGGTCTTCGCCGGCGACGAGGTCGAGCGCTGCGAGCGTTCCGGCGCCGGTGGAAGTCCTAGTGGTCATGACCGCGGCGTGGAAGTCCGAGTGGTCATGGCCGCGGCGTGGATGTCCGAGTGGTCATGGCCGCAGCACCGCCACGCCGTACCGGCCGAGCGACAGCTTTCCGGTGACGGTCGCCCCCGTGAGCAGGTCGCGATGGGTGCCCGGCACGTCGACGGTGACCGCGTCGCGGCCGTGGTTGAGCACGAAGAGCACGTCGCCGCGGCGCACCGCCTCGACCCCGTCGGGCAGTCCGTCCAGCACGGGCCGCACCCCGGCGTCGGCCGCGATCCGAGCCAACAGGGCGCGCAGTTCGGCGGGTTCGGGCAGGGTGGAGACGTACCAGGCGCGGCCCTTCCGCAACGCGGCCGGGAGTCCGTCGAGATCGCCGCCCTTGTAGGGGACGACCTCGTCCGCGTCCGCCGCCTCGATCTCCTCGGACCACAGCGACCCCTGGAAGGCCCCCCGGAGGCCCTCGCACTCGACCTCCTCCCCCGCGTCCAGCGGCCACCACTCGTGCAGGGTGCGGATGCCGAAGAGGTCCCGGAGCCGCGGGTCCATGCCGCCGGGGCGTACCCGGTCGTCCTCGTCGGCGATGCCGGTCAGGAAACCGCTGACAAGGGTGCCGCCGCCCCGTACGTACGCGAGGAGGTTCTCGATGGCGGTGTCCGTGAGCAGGTAGAGCTGCGGTACGACCACGAGTCTGTGGGCGGAGAGGTCGTGCTCGGGGTGGGCGAAGGCGGTGGTGAGGTTCGACTCCCAGAGGGCGCGATGCCAGGACCGTACGACCTGGGCCAGGTCCACCTCCGACGACAGCCTGCCGTCGTGGGCGCCCGCCCACCAGGAGTTCCAGTCGAACAGCACCGCGACCTCGGCGTCGATGTGATGCCCGGCCACCTCACGCCCGATGACCGCCAGCTCGGATCCGAGCTGCTTGACCTCCTGGTACGTGCGCCCCTGCTCACCCGCGTGGCTGACCATTCCGGAGTGGAACTTCTCCGCGCCCTGGCGGGACTGCCGCCACTGGAAGTAGCAGACGGCGTCCGCGCCCCGGGCGACGGCCTGGAGGGACCACAGACGATTGAGGCCGCGCGGCTTGGGGTGGTTGACTCCGCGCCAGTTGACCGGACCGGCGGCCTGCTCCATGAGCATCCAGGGGCCGCCGCCCGCCTGCGAGCGCGTCATGTCCTGGACCAGGGCCCCGTTCTGCGCACCCAGCGGGTCACGCGGGTCCGGGTAGAGGTCGACCGAGACGACATCCTCCTCCTCGGCCCACCGCCACGCGTCCTGGCCCACCCACATCGGCATGAAGTTGGTGGTGACCGGGAGGTGCGGGGTGTGCCGGCGGACGATGTCGCGCTCGATGACGTAGCACTCCAGGAGCATGTCGCTGGTGAAGCGCTTGAAGTCGAGCACGTGCGTGGGGTTCTTCATGTAGTGGGCGCGGCGCGGCGGGAGGATCTCGTGCCAGCCGTCGTAGCCCTGGCTCCAGAAGGCCGTGCCCCAGGCCTCGTTGAGCGCGTCGAGGGTGCCGTACCGGCGCTTGAGCCAGTCGCGGAAGGTGACCGCCGCCTCGTCGCCCCAGTCGTAGGTGCAGTACTCGTTGTTGATGTGCCACATGGTGAGGGCCGGGTGGCCGCCGTAGCGGGCGGCGAGGTCCTCGGTGATGGCGGCGGCGTAGCGGCGGTAGGTGTCGCTGGAGTGGGAGAAGTGCTGGCGGGAGCCCCACCACTCGACCTGCCCGTTCTCGTCGCGCGGAAGGGTCTCGGGGTGGAGGCGGCCCATCCACGGCGGCGGGGAGGAGGTGGGGGTGGCGAGGACGACACCGATGCCGTTGTCCCGCATCAGGTCCATCAGCGTGTCCAGCCAGCCGAACTCTCTTACTCCGGGGCGGGGTTCGAGTTTCGCCCAGGAGAAGACGCCGAGGGTGACGGTGTTGACGCCGGCCTCCTTCATGAGGCGTACGTCCTCGTGCCACACCTCCTCGGGCCACTGCTCGGGGTTGTAGTCGCCGCCGAAGAGGACGCGACCACGCGTGGCGTGACTCAGGTCCGGCATCAGACCGGCTCCCCGTACTGGATGCCCCGTCCGTTCGTCGCCAGGTACACGCGGCCGTACACGCGCGGGTCACCGGTGATGGCCTCGCCGGTCCAGCCCCACTGGTGGGCGTCGTCGTTGATGCGGGTCCAGGTCTTCGCGCCGTCGTCGGAGCGGTAGACGGCGGTGCTGGTCTCCGTCGAGCCGACCTGGTAGATCGCCGGGTAGCCGGCGCCTTCGGCGGCCTTGCCGAAGCCGAGGACGTACGAGGCCCAGCAGCTGTCGATCTTCGAGAAGGTCACCCCGCCGTCGGTGGATCGGTACAGGCCGTTCCACTTCCCGCTCAGCCACAGGTCACCGCCGCGTCCGGGGGCCGCGACCAGCTTGAACTGGCTGTCCCCCGCGGGCAGTCCGGTCGCGCGTGCCGTGAACGAACGGCCACCGTCGGTGCTGGCGTGCAGCGTCCCCGTGTCGGTGTCGTAGGCGTAGAAGAGGGTCGGGTCGGCCGGGTCGGCGACCGGCGTGGCGCCCTTCGGGAAGGAGGAGACCTCGGTCCAGGTCGCGCCGTTGTCGCCGGATCGGTGGGCCGCGTACTTCGTGCCGTCCCAGTGCACGAAGGACCACAGCAGCGCGCTGCCGTCGGCGTTGGTGGCGATCGGCCCCGGTGCGTTCTTGGCGACGTCGGGCTGGGCCCCGAAAGGCGCCCAGGTCCGCCCGCCGTCGTCGGAGTGCGCGCCGTTGCCGTGGTCGCCCCAGCCGGTGCGGACCACGTACGACGGCTTCGCCGCGGCCTGCGCGAGTCCCGTCGCCGAACCGAACACGGGGTTCGACGCCATGCCGCGTGAGGGGGACGCCGTGAGCCGCTCGTGGTACATCGTGCCGATGTCCCCGAGACCGCTGATCAGGTGCGCCTCTCCGGCCGGGGGCGAGATCAGCTGGCGCACGGACGTCTCCTCGAGACCCCGGATCTGCGGCGCCCAGCGCTTCAGGTCCCGGGTGCCGTAGAGGGTCGCGCCGGTGCCGTACACGACGTGCTTCGAGTCGTACGGGTCGAGGGCGAGCGCCTGGATCCACCAGCCGAACTTCGGCTTGTCCGCACCCCACTTGAGATAGGGAGTCTCGGACACGTCGAAGACGGCGGAGTCCTTGAGGGAGGTCCAGGTACGGCCGCCGTCGGTGGACCGGTACACGGTGTCGATGGCGGCCCAGCGGTTGTTGGTGGACACGACCACCGTGCCGGGGCGGCGGGCGTCGACGGCGACGCCGCCGTAGGCGAAGGTGTCGGCGCCGCCGTCGCCCGTGGTGCCGCCCGGCTTCACCGGGGTCACCTCGGTCCACTTGCCGGAGGTGGTGCGGAGCTTGTGCACACTGCCGTCGGACTGGCCGTTGGGGCCGGGGGCGTTGGCGTACGTCACGTACAGCTCACGGGTGTGCCTGTCGTACGCGGCACGGATCGGGACCCTGGCGACGGTGCCGGTGGGCCGGCCGGGGACGGGCTCCCAGGTGGTGCCGTCGCTGGTCCTGTAGAGGTTGGCGGAGGTGCCGTCGCCGTCGCCCCAGCCGGCGAGGACGGTGCGTCCGGCGGCGACGAGCAGGGTGACGCCCTGGCCCGAGCCGCTGGGGGTCGCCGGGAAGCCGGTCGCCTTCGCCCAGGTGGCGCCCCGGTCGGTCGACTTGAGCAGGCCGTCGTGTCTGGTGCCCAGCCACAGGGTGTCACTGTCGCGCGGGTCGACGAGGAGGCGCTCGCCCGCGCCCCGGCCGTCCTCGTTGGCGCCGAGTTTGACGGTGAGGTCGGTACGGGCCCAGGTGGCGCCGCGGTCGTCGGAGCGGAGGATCGCGCCGTTGCCGGCCCAGGACTGGGCGTAGGTGCCGAGGGCGAGGTAGAGGCGGTTCGGGTGGGCGGGGTCGACGGCGATGGCCTCCACGCCGAGGAGGTTCCAGTCGTCCCAGCCGAGGTGGTCGGTCAGCGGGGTCCAGCGGGCCTTGTGGTCGTCCCAGCGGTAGGCGCCGCCGATGTCGGTGCGGGCGTAGGCGAGGCCGCGTACGGAGGGGTGGAAGAGGACGCCGGTGACGAAGCCGGTGCCGCCGATCACCGCGGTGCGCCAACGGTACGTGTTGTCACCGGTGGCTGCCGAGCCGGCGTCGGCTGCCGATGCCTCGGCTGCGTGGGCCGGCATTCCCAGCGCGGGGAGGCCGGCGAATGCGGTGGCTGCTGTCCCGGCGAGTACGGTGCGGCGGCTCGGCTGTGGGGTGCGCATGACATACCTCGTTTTGCGGGGAAGGGGTACGGGGTGGGCGCCTTGTAGCTCGGGGGGTTCGGTGCGTAGGGCTGCGGGTGATTCGTGGCTGGTCGCGCAGTTCCCCGCGCCCCTGCTTCTCGGCCCGGAAGGGCCGTAGGCCCTTAGGGGGCGCGGGGAACTGCGCGAGCGACCACAAACCACCCGCAGCCGCCGACGAACCCGCACCCCCGAGCTGTGAGGCGCCCCGGTCAGCCCTTGACCGCGCCGGTGAGCATGCCCTTCTTGAAGTGCTTCTGGACGAAGGGCGAGAGGAAGGCGACGGGGAGCAGGGCCATGACCATGACCGCCATCTGGATGGCGAGGGGGGAGAGCTGACCGGTGTTGATCTGGGCGGAGAGGCCGACCGGGCGTTCCTGTTTCTGGACGAGCTGGATCATGACGTTCTGCAGCGGCATCATGTCCTGGTCGGTGAGGTAGATGGAGGCGTTGAACCAGGCGCTCCAGTAGCCGACCGCGTAGAAGAGGGCGATGACCGCGAGGACGGCCCTCGACAGCGGCATCACGATCTTCCACAGGATGCGCCAGTCGCCGGCGCCGTCGATGCGGGCGCTGTCGATGAGTTCCGGCGAGATGCCCATGAAGAACGAGCGCAGGACCAGGATGTTGAAGACGCTCACGGCGCTGGGCAGGATCAGCGCGAGGTAGGTGTCGGTGAGACCGAGGCCCTGGACCAGCAGATAGGTCGGGATGAGGCCCGCGCCGAAGAACATCGTGGCGAGCAGGGTCATCAGGATCCAGCGGTGGCCGAGTGAGCCGACGCGGGAGAGGCCGTAGGCGCACAGCACCGAGACGGTCATGCTGAACAGGGTGCCGACGAGCGTGACGCCCACACTGACCAGGGCGGCCGTCTGGACCTGGCCACCGCCGAGGAGTTCGCGGTAGGCGATGAAGGTGATGCTCTTGGGGATGACGACCAGGCCGCCCGCCTCGTCGATGGTCTTCTTCGTCTGGAGGCTGGTGACGATGACGACCCACAGGGGGAAGAGGATCGCGAGGCAGGCGAAGCCAAGGACGAGGCCCTTCCCCGCGAGTCCCGCCTTCGCGGGTTCCTCCTCCCAGGACGGGCGGGGCGGCGCGGCCCAGCGGCTCGGCTCGCGTACCGTCGGCCGCTCGTCGGTGGGCTTGGTCGTCTCGGCCGCCTTGGCCGCCTTGTCGACGAGCGCGCTCATTTCTTGTACACCCCCTGCTCGCCCATGAGGTGGGCGACCTTGTTGGCGGTCAGGACCAGTGCGAGGCCGACGACGCCCTTGATGAGTCCCGCGGCGGCGGCGTAGCTGAAGTCCTGGTTGCGGATGCCGTTCCACCACACATAGGTGTCGAGGACGTCGGAGGCGTCGACGCCCACCGCGGAGCGCTGGAGCAGCAGTTGCTCGAACCCGACGGTGAGGGCGTCACCGACGCGCAGCACCAGGAGCAGGGCGATCACCGGGCGCAGCGCGGGGAGGGTGACGTGCCACATGCGCCGCCAGCGGCCGGCGCCGTCCATGGCGGCGGCCTCGTAGAGGTCGGTGGAGACGGAGGAGAGCGCGGCGAGGAAGACGATGATGCCCCAGCCGGCGTCCTTCCAGATCATCTCGACCGTGACCAGGTACTTGAAGGTCTCCGGGTTGGTCATCAGGTCGAAGCCCTCGACGCCGTGCTGGCGGAGGGTCTGCGCGATGATGCCGGCGCCGCCGAAGATCTGCATGAACACGGTGACTACGAGGACCCAGGAGAAGAAGTGCGGGAGGTACATCACCGCCTGGGCGACCGCCCGGATCCGGGGCCTGACCACGCTGTTGATGAGCAGCGCGAGCACGATCGGGACCGGGAAGAACAGCAGGAGCTGGAGGAAGAACAGCACGAAGGTGTTCTGCACCGCGTGCCAGAAGGCCGAGTCCGCGAAGATCCGCTCGAACTGTTCGAGGCCGACCCAGGGGCTCTCCAGCATGGCGACGAAGCCGTTTTCGCTGAGATAGGGGTCGTAGTCCTGGAAGGCGACCACATTGCCGAGGATCGGTATGTAGTTGAAGACCAGGACCAGCAGGATCGCCGGCAGCGTCATCAGGATCAGTGTGCGGTCACGCCGGAATCTGAGCCGGAGGCTCAGTCTGCCGGTGCGCCGGTCTCCCCGGGGGCGGGACCCGGTGGTGCCGCCGGAGGCCACCGGGGCCTCCTCGGGAGTCTTCGCCTCGGCCCTGGGCCGGGGCACCGTGCTGTGGGACACGGCCTTCTCCTTGCCTCAGCCCCGGGTCAGCTCGCCGAACCGGACTCGTCGAGCAGCTTCTTGTACCAGTCGCGCAGGCCGTCGCCGCCCTTGCTCTTCCAGTCGGACACCGCCTGCTGGACGTCGCTGATCTTCTTGCGGCCGCGCACGACGTCGTCCTCCAACTGCTCGAAGTTGTCGGCGAGGTTGGCCCAGCGGTTGGGTTCGGTGACGGTCAGCCCGAAGAAGGAGGTCTTCTTGGTGAAGGCCCCCATGCGCTGCTGCCATTCGACGATGCCCTTGGTGACCTCGGGCAGATCGACGTAGGCGACGTACGGGGCGGGGTTGCCGGTGTAGTCGTAGGCGCCGTTGACCTCGTTGATGCCCTGGGTGGTCTTGACCGGCAGGCCCTTCTTGGTCTCGTAGTCCGTGCCCTCCACGCCGTAGGCGGTGAGCATGAACTCCTTGGTCCCGTAGGGCGCGGCGCAGTAGTTGCAGAGGGCGAGGAAGTCC
The DNA here is from genome assembly GCF_041435215.1 of Streptomyces sp. NBC_01314. Lineage (NCBI taxonomy): Bacteria > Bacillati > Actinomycetota > Actinomycetes > Kitasatosporales > Streptomycetaceae > Streptomyces > Streptomyces sp. NBC_01314. The sequence continues at coordinate 3,458,312 of NZ_CP108394.1, forward strand.
TTGATCTGCTGCTTGCTCGCCTTCTTGCTGATGAAGGTGAAGATGCCGGCAGGCTGGTCCGCCCAGAGCGTGGGGTCGCCGCCGTCGGCGCCGAAGTAGTCGAACGCGGCCATCTCGAAGTCGTTCTTCTGGGTGCCCTGTTCGGCCGTCTTGCCCCACCAGTCGGAGATGTTCTGGCTGTAGACCAGCACCTCCCCGGCGGTGAAGCGGTTGCCCGCGTTGCCTCCGGCCTTGACGTTGAGGGCGTCCGGGTGGACCACACCGGCCGCGTAGAGCTTGCGCGTCCACTCCAGAGCTTCCAGGAACTCGTCGGTCTCGATGCGGTTGACGAGTTTGCCGTCGACCATGTTCCACCAGAGCGCCTTGTCACCGCCGGGGAAGACGCCGTAGATGTGCAGCGCCGCCCACTTCATGTCGTCGCAGGCCCAGAGCTTGGACTTGGCGTCGGTGGCCTCCTTCGCCCAGGACAGGAAGTCGTCCGGGCTCGTCGGGACGCTGTAGCCCTTCTTCTCGAAGAGGTCCTTGCGGTACATGGGCGCGATGCCGGTGACGTACGGGGAGGGCATGGGAACCGCGCGCAGCTGCCCGCCGAAGATGCCGCGCTGCCAGGCCTCGGTGGGAACGGCCGCGAGGTTCGGGTACTCCTTGACCTTGTCGCCGGAGAGGTACGGGCCGAGGTCGGCGAACTTGGCGTTGATGGCGCTGGGTATCCGGCCCATCAGGTTCCAGGCGGGGACGACCACGACGTCGGGGATGTCGCTGGAGGCGAGGACCGCGCCGAGCTTCTGGTCGTAGGTGGTGCCGTCCTGGTTCTGCCAGGTCACCTCGACGCCCGCGGCCTCGTTCATCGCCGTGTAGTACGGGTTGTCGCCCTTCGGCGGCGTCCCCCAGAACGGGGACATGACCTTCAGCTTGCCGCCGCTGCCCAGCTTCTTCGGGACCGAGGTCTTCAGGTCGGCCGTGGCGATCGCCTTGGTGAAGCCTGCGGGCGCGCCGTTCTTCGCCGGGATGTCCGGCGCCACGACGTTCGACGCGACGAACGCCGGAAGGATCTTCTGCGCGTCCTTGCCCGACGTGGCGCCCTCCTTGCGGCCTTCCTGCGAGCCGCCGCAGGCGGACAGCAGCGGCACACCCCCCGCCACTACGGCGGCGGCGACCGCCGTGGAGGCGAGGAAGCTTCTCCGGCTGGGCGCGGCGGAGGTGGCGGAGTTCGGCGTCATTGCGTCAACCCTTCATGGCGCACACCAGGACACCCGGCGGTGGCCGTCGGCTGCGGTGTCTTGAGTAGAACTGGCTGTGCTGAAGCGATGATCATCGGAGGGAGGTGAGCACGCGAAGCGTTTCCCTCCGCAGTCGAAGCGCTTCGATGTTGCTGCGAGGTTAAGTGAACGACCGGGGGTGCACAAGGGTCGATTCCCAGATTCCTCGGAGGTGCGAACGACCGGAGCGATCCCTTCCGACCTCGGATATCCCGGCCTGTATGACGGTGGGGAAACGGATCTGTTGCGCCTTGGTCTCTTGACACCCACCCCACGGTCGAATGAGCATCGAAGCGCTTCGAAAGCGCCTCGCCGCTCCACCGCAAAGGGATCCCCACGTGACCGCACAGACGCCGCCCACGCCGCCTCTCCGCGATCCGCAGCTGCCGCTCGCGAAGCGCATCGACGATCTGCTCCAGCGGCTCGGTCCGGACGAGAAGATCGCGTTCCTGCACCAGTTCGCGCCCGCCGTCGACCGTCTCGGGGTGGCCGCCTTCCGCACCGGCCAGGAGGCGCTGCACGGCGTGGCCTGGATGGGCCCCGCGACGGTGTTCCCGCAGGCCATCGGCCTCGGCGCGACCTGGAACGAGGAGCTCGTCCGACGCGTCGGCGAGGCCGTGTCCACCGAGACCCGTGCGATGCGCGCCCGCGACGACCGCGTCGGCCTCAACGTCTGGTCCCCCACGGTCAACCTGCTGCGCCACCCTCTGTGGGGCCGTAACGAGGAGGGCTACTCCGAGGACCCGAAACTGACCTCGGCGATCGCGACCGCGTACACCCGCGGTCTGCGCGGCGACCACCCCACGTACTGGCGCACGGCCCCGGTTCTCAAGCACTGGCTGGCGCACAACAACGAGACCGACCGCTCCACCACCTCCTCCTCGGTCCGCCCCCGCGTCCTGCACGAGTACGACCTGCGCGCCTTCCGCGAGACGGTCGAGGCGGGCGCGGTGGCCGGCGTCATGCCCGCGTACAACCTGGTCAACGGCCGCCCCAACCATGTCTCGCCCTACCTGGCCGAGCAGCTGCGCACCTGGACCGACGAGCACCTGCTGGTCTGCTCGGACGCGGGCGCGCCGTCGAACCTGGTCGACTCCGAGCACTACTTCGACACCCATGAGGAGGCGACCGCCGCCTCGCTGCGCGCCGGCGTCGACAGCTTCACCGACCACGGCACGGAGAGTTCGACGATGATCGGACGCATCCGGGGCGCCCTGGCCCAGTCCCTGCTGACCTCGGACGACATCGACGAGGCGGTCCGCCGCCAGCTCTCGGTCCGCTTCCGCCTCGGCGAGTTCGACCCCGAATCGGACCCGTACGCCGACCTCAAGGACTTCGACACCCCGGCCCACCGCGCCCTCGCCCAGGAGGCCGCCGAGCAGGCGGTCGTCCTGCTGAAGAACGAGAACGACCTGTTGCCGCTCGCGGCCGACGCCCGGATCGCCGTCGTCGGTCTGCTCGCCGACGAGTGCAAGCTCGACTGGTACAGCGGCACCCTCATCCACCGCTCGACCCCGCTCGAAGGCCTGTACGACCGCTTCGGCGCCGAGCGCGTGACGTTCGCGGAGGGCGTGGACCGCGTACGCCTCAGGGCGCTCTCCACCGGCGCGTTCGTGTCGGTCCCCGAGGCGGCCGAGGCCGCCGACGAGGTGCGCGGCGCGGAGGGGGCGCTCGACCCGGCGCTCCTGGCCGGCCGCACCGACCTGTCGCCGCTCATCACGGACGCGCACGGCACCGAGCTGGCTCTCGTCGACTGGGGCGAGGGCCTGCTCACCTTCCGCGCGCCGGACGGCCGCTACCTCTCGGTCGCCGACGACGGACATCTGCGCGCCTCGGCCGATCAGCCGGGCGGCTGGATCGTCCAGGAGACCTTCCGCCTGGAGCCCTCCGAAGCCCACGGGAACGGTCACCTCCTCAAGCACACAGGGACAGGCCGGTACGTCACTGTCGGCGCCGACGGAGTAAAGGTTGCCGACGGTAATCCGGAAACCTTCGAACTGATCGTGACCGAGCAGGGCGAGGCGTCCGTCACGCGTGTGGCCGCCGAGGCCGACGTCGTCCTCGTGGTCGCGGGCAACGACCCGCACATCAACGGCCGCGAGACCGAGGACCGTACGACCCTCGCGCTCCCGGCCCACCAGGAGCGCCTGCTGCGCGCGGCCCGCGCCGCCAACCCGAACACCGCGCTGGTCCTGGTCTCGGCCTATCCGTACGCCGTCGACCCCGCCGGCCTGGCCGCCGTCCTGTGGACCGCGCACGGCGGCCAGGCCGCGGGCACCGCCCTGGCCCGCGTCCTCGCCGGCGACGTCTCCCCCGCCGGCCGCCTCCCGCAGACCTGGTACGCGGCCGACACGGATCTTCCCGATCTCCTCGACTACGACGTGATCGGTGCCCGTCAGACGTACCTCTACTTCGAGGGCGCCACGCTGTTCCCGTTCGGCCACGGCCTGTCGTACGCGGAGTTCGCGTACGGAAACCTGGTCGCCCACGTGGGCGACGGCGAGCTGACGGTCTCCTTCACCGTCACCAACACGGGCGCGGTGACCGCCGACGAGGTCGCCCAGCTCTATGTCCGCGCCGAAGACCCGTCGGTCCCGCGCCCGCGCCGTGAGCTGGCCGGCCACCGCCGCGTCACCCTCGCCCCCGGCGCCTCGACGGAGCTGACCTTCCGGCTGCCGCTCTCCGTACTGGAGTTCTGGGACGTGGCGCACGGCACCTGGCATCGGGAGCCGGGCGCGTACGAACTGCTGGCCGGCGCGTCGAGCGAGGACATCCGCCTCCGTACGACCGTCACCGTCGACGGCGAACCGGTCGCCCCCCGCCCGGTCGTGACCCACGGCCTGACCGCGGCGGACTTCGACGAGCAGCGCGGCACGGAGATCGTCGACCGCACGAAGGTGTCGGGGGACTCGGTGGCGCCGGCGGGCGGCGGCTCCGGTGAACTGCTCTTCCAGCAGTGCGACTTCGGCGCGGGTGTCACCGAGGTGACGGTGGAGGTGACGGGCGGGGGGAGCGTGGAGTTCTCGCTCGTCGGCGGGCCGGTACTGGCAACCCTGACGCTCGACACGCCCACCGCGGACTCGTACACGTACACGACTCTGCGCGCCGCCGTCTCGGCGGCCGGCGTGCACGACGTCCATCTCAAGCTGCGCGGCCCGCTGCGGCTGGCGCACGTCGGCTTCTCCGGTTGAGGGTCCGGAACAGGCCGACACACAGAAGGGGCCCGGCACCGGAAGGCATCGGTGCCGGGCCTCTTCATCCCGGGATCTGACCCCAGACTACATGAAAACGATTGTCACAAGCTAGGGGTGAGGCGGGGCGATCCCACCGATGCCTCAGAGCTGAAGCCCCGTCAGGACCATCACCCGCTCGTAGGTGTAGTCGTCCATGGCGAAGCGAACACCCTCACGCCCCACACCGGACTGCTTCGCCCCGCCGTACGGCATCTGGTCGGCGCGGTAGGACGGCACGTCACCGATGACCACGCCGCCCACCTCCAGCGCGCGGTGGGCGCGGAAGGCGGTCTGCAGGTCGTGGGTGAAGACGCCCGCCTGGAGGCCGTACTTGGACTCGTTGACGGCGGCGAAGGCCTCGGCCTCGCCCTCCACCCTCCGCACGGTGAGGACGGGCCCGAAGACCTCCTCGCAGGAGATCGTCACATCGGCGGGTACGTCGGCGAGGACGGTCGGCGCGTACGAAGCGCCGTCGCGCTTGCCGCCGGCGAGAAGCGCGGCCCCGGCGTCGACCGCCTCCTGGACCCACGTCTCGACCCGCTTGGCAGCGTCCTCGTTGACCAGCGGCCCGACGTCGGTCGCGCCGTCGGACGGGTCGCCGGTCACCTGCGCCTCGACCGCGGCGACGATGCGCGGCAGCAGCCGGTCGTACACGGACGCGTCCGCGATCACCCGCTGCACGGAGATGCAGGACTGGCCGCCCTGGTAGTTGGAGAAGGTCGCGATGCGGCCTGCGGCCCGGTCGAGGTCCTCGTCGCTCGCGTAGTCGGCGAGCACGACCGCCGCGCCGTTGCCGCCCAGCTCCAGCGTGCAGTGCTTGCGCGGCACCGAGTCCATGATCGCGTAGCCGACCTTCTCGGACCCGGTGAAGGAGATCACGGGCAGCCGCTCGTCCTGGACGAGGGCGGGCATCCGGTCGTTGGCGACGGGGAGGATGCTCCAGGACCCGGCGGGGAGCGCGGTCGCGGCCTCGGCGAGCAGGTCGCCGATGATCAGACCGGAGAGGGGGGTGGCCGGGGCGGGCTTCAGAATGATCGGCACCCCGGCCGCGATCGCCGGGGCGATCTTGTGGGCGCAGAGGTTGAGCGGGAAGTTGAAGGGCGCGATACCGAGGACGACGCCCTTGGGGAAGCGTCGCGTGAGGGCGAGCCGCCCCTGTCCGCCCAGGTCGGTGTCGAGCCGCTGCGCCTCGCCGCCGTTGAACCGCCGGGCCTCCTCGGCCGCGAACCGGAACACGGAGACCGCCCGGCCGACCTCGCCCCGGGCCCACTTGATCGGCTTGCCGTTCTCGGCGGAGATCAGCTGCGCGATCTCCTCCGTCCGCTCGACAAGACTCCTGCTGACGTGGTCGAGAGCGGCGGCCCGCACATGCGCCGGCGTCGCCGCGAACGCGTCCCGCACGGCGTACGCGGCGGCCACGGCCTCCTCGACCTGCTCGTCCGTCGGCACGCTCACCCTGCCGACCAGGCGGCCGTCCCAGGGCGACGTCACATCGAACGTGGTCTCACCGGTGGCCTGACGGCCGGCGAGCCAGAAGGCGTGGGTGGCGGTCATAGTCGATCCCGGCCCTTCGGTGGGTAACACATTTCGCTTCCGGCTCCACGGTAGGGCCGGGGCGGCGAGGGGTCGCTTGTCCGGCACGTATGAGTGCGGGTGGCGGTTGTGCCGGATTGGAGGGGTGGGTCGAGCTGGTGGGCCGGCCGTAGGCCCGCAAGGGGCGCGGGGAACTGCGCGAGCGACCACGACGGACCCGCACCCGGAGGTCGAAGGGGCACCACCCCTCGAGGATGGGACGGGTAGGGGCGGCGGGGGCGAAAAAGCCCCCTACTCCCCCGCCGCAGCCGTCGCCTTGAGCGCCAGCCACAGCTCCATCCGCACATCGGCATCGTCCAGCGAGCGCCCCACGATCTCCTCCACCCGCCGCATCCGGTAGCGCAGGGTGTGCCGATGAACCCCCAGGTCGGCGGCAGCCGCATCCCACTGCCCGTGCCGAGACAACCACGCCCGCAACGAGGCGACGAGATCCCCACGCCCGGTCGCGTCGTGTTCACGGAGCGGCCGAAGCAGACTGTCGGCGAAGGCACGCACCGCGTCATCGCCGAGAAGCGGCAGCACGGACCCGGCGGCCAGCTCCTCGTGCTCGACGAGACACCGCCCACGCCGCCGGGCCACGGACAGCGCCTGCTCGGCCTGCTTGTACGCTCCGGCGGCCGCGATCGGCCCGGCGGGCGCGGACAGCCCGACGACGAGTTCCTCCTCCTCGACGCAGACGGGGACGGCCACGGAAGCGGGGACGGGTGCGGCCGCGGACCCTGGATCCCGCCCGGCCGCACGCGACGCCTCCAACGCCACCGCGAACTCCCCGCACGCGGCGACCGCCGCGCCCCCGTCCACGGCGAGCACCACGAGCCGCTCCCCGTCGGGAACGACGAGTACCGCCTCCCCGGCCCGCGCGGCGGCGGCCTCCAGCACCTCGACGAGCTGCCCGAGCAGATCAGCACCCGAGCCGACGGCGAGCACCCCGCCGGCCGCCCCCCGGGCCCCGGCGGCGTTCCCGGCCCTGGCCGGACCCGCGGCCCCCGCCCCGGCCCCTGCCGCTCCCCCGCCCGCGGCCGCCGCCCCCTCCACCCGTGCCCGCGCCGCCGACGCCGAGGCGGACTCCGCGAGGATCAGCCGGAACGGCGCGTCCAACAGCTCCCCGTACAGATTCCCGGCGACGGCGCGCGCGTGGTCGCACTCCCCGGCCAGCAGCATGCGCAGCACCGCCGCACCGATCCGCTGCTCGGCGGCGTGCAACGCGCGTGACCGTTCCGTCGTGAGCGTCAGCAGGGCGATCGCGGAGTGGAGGGCGTAGCGCTCGGCCGTGCCGAGGGCGGCCGCCGTGCCGACGGCGAGGGCGGCACGAGCCCGGCGCCCGGTGCCGAGGGAGTGCAGTTCGACGCGGTCCTCACCGCCGACGACCGCGCTGGCCGGCGCGGGCCGGTCCCGCAGCCGTTCGACGTCGGCCGTGAGCCGTCCGGCCCGCCGCTCCGCCCACTCCGGCGCCACCGCGACGACCGCACCGGAGGCGTCGTACAGGGCGGCCCATCCGTCGACCTGCGCGGCGAGCGCGCCGAGCAGCCCCTCGGGGCTGTCGGTCAGCGCCTGTCTGGTGAGTTCGCGCTGCGCGGCGAACCCCGCCGTCACCGCTTGGTACTGCTCGGCGGCGATGGCGGCCGAGACCGCCTTGCTGATGGCGAGGAAGGGCGTACGCCGGGGCACTTCCAGCAGCGGCAGCCCCTCTTTCTCGGCCGCGGCGACGAGCGCCTCGGGGATGTCCTCGTAGTGCACCCCGACGGCGAAGCCGAGCCCGACGACCCCGGCGCCCACCAGACGCCGTACATAGCGCCGCATCGCCTCCGGATCCTCCGCGTCCAGCTTGAGCGCGGTGATCAGCAGCAGTTCCCCGCCCTCCATGTACGGCACGGGATCGGCGAGTTCACTGCCGTGCGCCCAGCGCACCGGCACATCCAGACGGTCCTCGCCCGCCCGCACGGTCAGCTTGAGCGAGGAGTGGTGGACGAGCGAGGCGAGCGTGGGTGGCATGGGACCTTCACGTCGGCGTGGGCTTTTGGCCGCCGCGTATGAACGGCCTGCCCCGATTCTGCCGCACCGTACGATCACGGGCCCCACGCACCGCACGTCGAATGGCTCGAACCGAACGGCGCCCGGCCGCCCCCGGCCCGCCCCGCTCAGCCCCGCAGATCCACCAGCAACGGCGGCGCGTGCTCGCCCCGCACGTTCGTCAGCGACAGCACCGCGTGGCCCGGCGGGACTCCGTGCGCCAGTTCGGAGGCGGACCACCGTTCCCGTTCGACCTGGCGCACGGTCACGGCCCGCGCGGTGGGTGCGTGGCCGGTGATGGCGCGGCGCAGCGCGTGCCAGGCCTTGCCCGCCGGGGAGTCGGCGATGATCTGCCGGTCGGTGACGTCCCGCGCCTCGGTCCACTCCTTGCCCCAGACTTCGGCGAAGTCCTGCCCGTCCCACGGGGTGAGCCCGGACAGCGCCATCCGGCAGCCGGTGGCGCCGAGGAGCGGCCCGCGCAGCGGCCGGGGCACGTCGTCGAGGGTGCGGAGGGTGAGGACCGTGCCCGCGTTGGTCGAACGCAGCCGCTGGATGCCGCGTACGGCCTCCGGCGTGACTACGCCGGTCGCGTCGTCCAGCACGAGGCAGGCGAACAGTGAGCGGTCCTCCCGTACGGCGACGCTCGCGGTGAACTGGGCCAGCACCAGCCGTGCCAGGATGCGCGAGGCGTCGGCGTGGCCGCGCTCGGGGAGGTCGATACGGACCCGTACGGGGTGGTCGAGGGCGCGCAGGGAGAAGGGCCGGGACTGGCCGGAGGTGTCGAAGAACGTGGCGAAGGCGGGCCGGTCGAGGAGGGCGACCCGGTCGGCCAGTACGGAGCCGACGTCCCCGGGGTGCGCCAGCTGGCGTTCCCGCGCGTCCAGTTCCCGCAGCAGCGACTCCTGCCCGGCGTTCTGGAGGGCCGTGCGCAGCTCGCCCAGCTGTGCGGGCGAGCCGTCCAGCAGCTGCCGCAGCTGCGGCACCGAAGGGAACCGCCCGTGCACCGCCCGGAACGGGCCGAGCAACTGGGCGAGCACCGTGGTGGAGCGCCGGCTGTCGCCGCCCGGGTGCGGGTCGGCCAGGTCGCCGACGAGCGCCTCCGCGAGGACGGCCGCGGCCTCGTCGGGGTCCGTGGTCCCCCCGTAGAGGTCGAGGTCGTAGACGGACTCCGGGTTCCCGATCCGCACCACGACGTCGTACGCGTCGGCCGGTCCGAGGCCCGCCCCCGCGGCGCCCACGACCACCACCGCGGCGCGGCCGGCGAGCGCGTGCAGACACAGCGACTCGGCGACGGGCCAGACCACACTCCCGGTCTTGCCCGATCCGGCGGGCCCGACGGCCAGCAGGGACGTACCGAGCAGTTCGGGGCCCAGGGCGATGCCCGTGCCCCGGTAGGCGTACGGATTGCGCGGGTCGTCGACGGTGCCGCCCAGACGGACCTGCCCGGTGAGCATGTCGTGCCTGGCGAGCCGGGCGGGCAGGTCCCGCTCCCCGGAGGGGTGCAGACACGCCGCCGCGCCGTCCTTCAGCACCGCGCCGGTGAACGTCGCCAGGCTGTGCCGTCCGCTCTTCACGCCCTGCCACGCCCGCGTGATCCGCGCATGATCCACATCCCGCATGAGCCCGGCCCCCGCCTCGACGACCAGCCGCTCGGCGGCCTCGACGGCCCCGGCCTCGCGGAGCTGGTTCCACCGGGCGGGGTCGTCCTCGGGCGGCGGTACGACCTGACGCTGCTGCGGCTGCCGGAAGCGCGGGGCGCCGTACCGGCGCCAGACCTCACCCCAGCGGCCGAGCCGTCCGACACCGATCATGATCGTCAGGGCGACGACGGTGTACCAGACATAGCTGAGGACCACCGCGGAGTACGAGTGGGCCGGCGCCCAGGAGTCCGGGATCATCGCGAAGAGCGGCACGAGCCACCAGCCGCCGAGGTAGCCGTTCCAGAGCAGGGACCAGATCAGCCAGCCGACGAGGAAGGCGATCAGGGCGCCGCCGAGCAGTTGCCGGGCGGGGACGATCTCCGGTTCCTCCTCCGGCCGCGGCCGGTGCCCGAACCGCCACACGCCGGGCGCGGCGTCAGGTCGCGGCGTCCGCAGCCAGGACAGGAAGGCGTTCCCGTCCGGCCTGGGCGGCGCCCCCGGAACTCCCGCGGGCAGGGGAGGCCGGGGAGGTGCCGCCGGCATCTCCGGCGACCCCGCCGGACGCGGCACGGAATGTGCGTGCGTGCCCCGCGCGTCCCGCGTTCCGTCGCTGTCCATCGCGCCTGCCCCCTGACCAGCCGTTCCGTCCACCATCAGCGAGCCAATCTAACGCTCCCGCAAGGGGAGTTCACCGTTTACGCGGCCGGGTGGCCCCCAGTGCTCACCGTATTACGCGGCTGGGCGCAGACCCGTGCCCACCGTTGCTCCATGTCCAACGCGGACAAGACGAACCCTCGACAACGCCCACATGGAGCATGCCCACCCTCCGGTCGCCGCCCTAGCCTGCGAGAAAAGAAGGCAAGCGTCCGAAAAACACCCTCAGGGCTCGGCGCGAGCGCCGACCCGCCCGCCGTACGTCCCATGCCGTACACACGCACGATCACCAGGGAGCTCCCATGACCGCCCTTCCGCCGCTTCCCCAGGAGCGCCGCGTAGTCACCGCCATCCCCGGACCGAAGTCGCAGGAGCTGCAGGCTCGTCGTGTCGCCGCGGTCGCGGCGGGGGTCGGGTCGGTGTTGCCGGTGTTCACCGCGCGCGCGGGCGGCGGCATCATCGAGGACGTCGACGGCAACCGGCTGATCGACTTCGGCTCGGGCATCGCCGTCACGAGCGTCGGCGCCAGCGCCGAGGCCGTCGTCCGCCGGGCCACCGCCCAGCTCCAGGACTTCACGCACACCTGTTTCATGGTCACGCCGTACGAGGGCTACGTGGCGGTCGCCGAGGCCCTCGCCGAGCTGACCCCGGGCGACCACGCCAAGAAGTCCGCGCTGTTCAACAGCGGCGCCGAGGCCGTCGAGAACGCCGTGAAGATCGCCCGGTCCTACACCAGGCGGCAGGCTGTGGTCGTGTTCGACCACGGCTACCACGGTCGCACCAACCTCACGATGGCGCTGACCGCGAAGAACATGCCGTACAAGCACGGCTTCGGGCCGTTCGCCCCCGAGGTGTACCGCGTCCCGGTGGCGTACGGCTACCGCTGGCCGACCGGTCCGGAGAACGCGGGCCCCGAGGCCGCCGCGCAGGCCATCGACCAGATCTCCAAGCAGGTCGGCGCGGAGAACGTGGCCGCGATCATCATCGAGCCGGTGCTCGGCGAGGGCGGCTTCATCGAGCCGGCCAAGGGTTTCCTGCCCGCGATCAGCGAGTTCGCCGCCGACAACGGCATCGTCTTCGTCGCCGACGAGATCCAGTCCGGCTTCTGCCGCACCGGCCAGTGGTTCGCCTGCGAGGACGAGGGCATCGTCCCGGACCTGATCACCACCGCCAAGGGCATCGCCGGCGGCCTCCCGCTCGCCGCCGTCACCGGGCGCGCGGAGATCATGGACGCGGCGCACGCGGGCGGCCTGGGCGGTACCTACGGCGGCAACCCCGTCGCCTGCGCGGGCGCCCTCGGCTCGATCGAGACGATGAAGGAACTCGACCTCAACGCCAGGGCGAAGAGCATCGAGGCGGTCATGAAGGCCCGGCTCACCGCCATGGCCGAAAAGTTCGACGTCATCGGCGACATCCGCGGCCGCGGCGCCATGATCGCCATCGAACTGGTCAAGGACCGTACGACGAAGGAGCCGAACCCGGAGGTGACCGCCGCGCTGGCGAAGGCCTGCCACCAGGAGGGCCTGCTGGTCCTGACCTGTGGCACCTACGGCAACGTGCTCCGCTTCCTGCCGCCGCTCGTCATCGGCGAGGACCTCCTGAGCGAGGGCCTCGACATCATCGAGCAGGCGTTCACCCGGGTCTGACACACGACGCACGGTGCCGAGCACCCCTCTTCGCGGGGCGCTCGCATACGGAACTCCCACCCGCCTCCGACGTCCCACGCTTCCCGGAACCGGAATCCGATCCCGGATTCCGGTCCCTGTGGACAAGCGTCAGAGCACGTGAAGAAGGTGTGCAAGGTGCATGGCGGGTCGCGATTCCGGCTGTCGTCACCGCGTTCCCTGTCGTAGGTTCTGATGCAGATGAGAGATACACCCCGCCCACAGGGGACTGTGGGTGACACCGGGTCGGGGCCTCCCCAGCTTCGCCCTGGTCGTGCCCTCGCGCACACACCCGGAGCTTCCGGCTCCGGATCTCCTCACCGATCGGATGGCCGCCCGCCCCAAACCCCCCGGGGCGTGCGGCACACCGATCCGGACGGCCACCCCCGAACCACCCCCCCTGTTCGGGGGTGGCCGTCCACCCCCTCGGGCCGCCGCGCCGCCCTCCTCCTTCTCGGCGCCCCGGCCCTTCTCTTCGCCCTGATCACCTGGCAGGTCCTCGCGCACGGCCCCCTGGCCCGCGCGGACGAAAGCGTCAGCGACGCCCTCGTCCACCGGGGCGCCCCCACCCGGTTCCTCGCCGACCTCGGCAACATCACAGTCGCCGTCCCGGTCCTCGCCCTCGTGCTCCTGTACGTCGCGTGGCGTACGCGTGCCACCGGTAGGGACCACTGGTGGCGGCCCTCCGCCGCGGCGGCGCTCCTCATGGCCGCCGTACCGCTCTGGGTGATCCCGTTGAAGGAGCTCATCGCCCGGTCGGGCCCGCCGGTCATGGGCCCCGGGACGGGTTTCTACCCCTCCGGCCACACCGCGACCGCCTCCGTCGCGTACGGCGGTGCCGTCCTGCTCCTGCTGCCCTGGCTGCGCGGCGCCCCCGCGCGCCGCGCGGTCGTCGTCCTCGCGGTCGTCCTGAACATCGGGGTCGGCTTCGGCCTGGTGCGCCAGGGCTACCACTGGCCGCTCGACGTGGTGGCGAGCTGGTGCGTGTGCGCGACGCTGCTCTCCTCGCTGTGGTTCCGGGTGCGTCGTCGTCCTGCGGGGTGAGGTTCTCGGTCGACGGGTCAGGACATCCAGCGTGGGATAGCCGAGTGCGTTCGGCAGGATCAACACGTCCCAGGCCCTGCCCGCCGGAAGCAGGGCGACCCCCAGGGGGTTGGAACTGCTCACCAAGGAGTGCGCACAAGGCCGAGTTAGCTCGATCGTGTGATCGTCCGCTTGTGGGCTTGCGGTGCCCTGGGCTGATCGGCTGATCGGCTGACGTGATCGTGCGACCTGGGACACCGGGTACGGCGTCGGCGTGCGGGGCCCCTGCTCCACGAGAGGATGGTTCAGGGCCTCCCCGTCGCCTTGGCCGTACCCACATGGCCAGGTCGCGCAGGGCTGTGTCCGTCAGCGGCCTCCGGCCGCGGGGGCCTCCCGGGCCCGGACCACGCACAGGATGCGCGTCGCCACCCGGGGCCGAGAACGCCGGGGACCAGCTCGCCCAAGACCGTTCGGGGCGCGCGGCTGAACGGACTCACCCCCGCTCAGTCCACAGGAACGGTTGCGCTCCCACTCCCAGCGGCAGGCCTCGGGATCCGGTGATACGGATGCCAGCCACTCGGCCGCCGTCTTGGCCCCAGTCATGACAGGGACCTTCCTCTCTCCAGAGCTCCGCCGGACGCGGTTTCGCGTCAGGAGCACAGACAGAGGTTTTGGCCGGGCATTACGCGGGTTCCGACCACCTCTTGGTGGTGAATGAGGTAACCCACCCAACAGGCGTACGCCTGTTGATCACGTGCGCGCCTTCACGCCCTCGGCGCTCCCGCTCCGTCAGCTGTCGAAGCCCAGCCCCAGCCGGTCCATGGCCTTCAGCCACAGGTTGCGGCGGCCTGCGTGGGAGTCGGCGCGGGCCAGGGACCACTTGGTGAGGGTGATACCGGTCCAGGCGAAGGGCTCCGGCGGGAACGGCAGCGGCTTCCTGCGGACCATCTCCAGTTCGGTGCGCTCGGTGCGCTCGCCCGCGAGCAGGTCCAGCATGACGTCGGCGCCGAACCGGGTGGCGCCCACGCCCAGCCCCGTGTAGCCGGCCGCGTAGGCGACTCTGCCCTGGTGGGCGGTGCCGAAGAAGGCCGAGAAGCGGGAGCAGGTGTCGATCGCGCCGCCCCAGGCGTGGGTGAAGCGGACCCCCTCCAGCTGCGGGAAGCAGGTGAAGAAGTGCCCGGCGAGCTTGGCGTACGTCTCCGGCCGGTCGTCGTACTCGGCGCGCACTCGGCCGCCGTACTGGTACACCGCGTCGTAGCCGCCCCAGAGGATCCGGTTGTCGGCGCTGAGCCGGAAGTAGTGGAACTGGTTGGCCGAGTCCCCGAGCCCCTGCCGGTTCTTCCAGCCGATCGACGCCAGCTGGTCGGCGGTCAGCGGCTCGGTCATCAGGGCGTAGTCGTAGACGGGGACGGTGTACGCGCGGACACGCTTGACCAGGCTGGGGAAGATGTTCGTGCCGAGCGCCACCTGCCGGGTACGGACCTGGCCGTAGGGGGTGCGGACGGCCATGCCGACGCCGTGGTTCTTCAGGTTGAGCGCGGGGGTGTGCTCGTAGACGCGGACGCCGAGGTTCAGGCAGGCCCGCTTGAGGCCCCAGGCGAGTTTGGCGGGGTGCAGCATGGCGACGCCCCGGCGGTCGTGCAGGCCCGCCTGGAAGGTGGGGGAGGCGACCTGGTCGCGGACGGCGTCGGCGTCCAGGAACTCGATGCCGTCGGCGAGGCCCTTGCCGACGATCTCGTCGTACCAGTCGCGCAGTTCCCGGGCCTGGTACGGCTCGGTGGCCACGTCGATCTCGCCGGCGCGTTCGAAGTCGCAGTCCAGGCCGTGGCGGGCGACCGCCGCCTCGATCTCGTCGAGGTTGCGGGCGCCCAGTTCCTCCAGCTTGTGGATCTCGTCGGGCCAGCGGGCGAGGCCGTTGGCCAGCCCGTGGGTGATCGAGGCGGCGCAGAAGCCGCCGTTGCGGCCGGAGGCGGCCCAGCCCACCTCACGGCCTTCCAGCAGGACGACATCCCGCCCCGGGTCGCGCTCCTTGGCGATCAGCGCGGTCCACAGCCCGCTGTAGCCACCGCCGACGACCAGCAGGTCGCAGCTCTCGGAGCCGGTGAGCGCGGGCTCGGGGTGGGGCTTGCCGGAATCTTCGAGCCAGTACGGCTCCGGCTGTGCGTCGGCGAGTGACTTTGTCCAACGGTTCATGGCGCTTGGGGCCATGATTCCAACTCCCTACAGAGTCGACAGGGGCTTATGCCTTGTGCTTCTTCTTACGGTTTCCGATGAGCATTCCCGCCATCACGAACAGTACGGCGACAAGGAACATGGCCGTACCGATGACATTGATCTGGACGGGTGTGCCGCGTTGTGCCGAGCCCCAGACGAACATGGGGAAGGTGACGGTCGAGCCCGCGTTGAAATTGGTGATGATGAAATCGTCGAAGGAGAGCGCGAAGGCGAGCAGCGCGCCCGCCGCGATGCCGGGGGCGGCGATGGGCAGGGTGACCCGGACGAAGGTCTGGACGGGTCCCGCGTACAGGTCGCGCGCGGCTTCCTCCAGCCTGGGGTCCATCGACATCACGCGTGCTTTGACGGCGACGACGACGAAGCTGAGGCAGAACATGATGTGGGCGATGAGGATCGTCCAGAATCCCAGCTGTGCGCCCATGTTGAGGAAGAGCGTGAGCAGGGAGGCGGCCATCACGACCTCGGGCATCGCCATCGGGAGGAAGATCAGTGAGTTGACGGCGCCGCGTGCGCGGAAGCGGTAGCGGACCAGCGCGAAGGCGATCATGGTGCCGAGGGCGGTCGCGCCGAGGGTGGCCCAGGCGGCCAGCTGGAGGCTGAGCGAGAGCGAGCCGCAGAGGTCGGCGACGCCGCACGGGTCGGTCCAGGCGGCGGTGGAGAATTCCTGCCAGTCGTAGTTGAAGCGGCCCTTCGGCTGGTTGAAGGAGAAGACCGTGACGACCACGTTCGGGAGAAGCAGATATCCGAGGGTCAGCAGTCCCGCGATGACGACGAGACGGTGCTTGAGCCAGTTGACGCCGGTGCCGAGTCTGTGACTCTGTCGCGTTTCCATTTAGACCAGATCCTCCGTCCCCGACTTACGGATGTAGACCGTGACCATGAGGAGAATCGCGGCCATGAGAATGAACGAGAGGGCCGCGGCCGTCGGATAGTCGAGGATCCGTAGGAACTGGCTCTGGATGACGTTGCCGATCATCTGGGTGTTGGTGGAGCCGAGGAGTTCGGCGTTCACGTAGTCGCCGCCGGCCGGGATGAAGGTCAGCAGCGTGCCGGAGACGACGCCCGGCATGGAGAGCGGGAAGGTGACCTTGCGGAAGGTGGTGAACGGCTTGGCGTAGAGGTCGCCGGCGGCCTCGTGCAGCCGCCCGTCGATGCGCTCCAGCGAGGTGTAGAGCGGCAGGATCATGAACGGCAGGAAGTTGTAGGTGAGGCCGCAGACCACCGCGAGCGGTGTGGCCAGCACCCGGTCGCCGGCGGTGAGGCCGAGCCAGCTGGTGACGTCCAGGACGTGCAGGGTGTTGAGGGCGCCGACGACCGGGCCGCCGTCCGACAGGATCGTCTTCCAGGCGAGGGTGCGGATCAGGAAACTGGTGAAGAACGGGGCGATCACCAGGATCAGGATCAGGTTGCGCCATCGGCCGGCCCGGAACGCGATCAGGTAGGCCAGCGGGTAGCCCAGGAGCAGGCACAGGATCGTCGCCGAGCCCGCGTAGAGGACCGAGCGCAGGAACTGCGGGTAGTACTCGCTCAGCGCGTCCCAGTAGGTCGCGAAGTGCCAGGTGACCTGGTAGCCGTCCTCCAGGGAGCCCGTCTGCACGGACGTGGAGGCCTGGTAGACCATCGGCATCGCGAAGAAGACCAGCAGCCAGACGAGGCCGGGCGCGAGCAGCAGGTACGGCGTCCAGCGGCCTCGCTTGCGGGGCCGCTTCGCCGTCGGCACGGGAGCGAGAGGCGGTGGTGCCTCGACTTCGGTGAGGGTCGACATCAGACGGCCGCCCCTTCGTCGACGCCCGCGTCGATGTCCTGGGCGGCGTCCAGGCCGAACGTGTGCGCGGGGTTCCAGTGCAGGACGACGTCGGCGCCGGGCACGAGCCGGGCGTCACGGTCGATGTTCTGCGCGTACACCTCGAAGGCGGGGCAGACGGGGCTGTCGATCACGTACTGCGTGGAGACGCCGATGAAGCTGGTGGCGGCGATCCTGCCGGTGACGCGGTTGCGGCCGACCGGGATCTCCCCGGCGTCGTCCGCGTGCGTGAGGGTGATCTTCTCCGGGCGTACCCCGACCAGCACCTTGCCGCCGGTCGCGGCGGGCGCGGAACACCGCGCCTCGGGGAGGACGAGTTGGTCGGCGCCCGTCTTCAGCACGATCTCGTCGCCGCTCCGGGAGTCGACCTCGGCCTCGATGAGGTTGGAGGTGCCGAGGAAGTTGGCGACGAAGGTGGTGCGCGGGTTCTCGTACAGGTCGGCGGGTGCGCCGAGTTGCTCGACTCTGCCGCCGTTCATCACCGCGACCGTGTCGGCCATGGTCATGGCCTCCTCCTGGTCGTGCGTGACATGGATGAACGTGATGCCGACCTCGGTCTGGATCCGCTTCAGCTCCAACTGCATCTGGCGGCGCAGCTTGAGGTCGAGGGCACCGAGCGGCTCGTCGAGGAGGAGCACCTTCGGGTGGTTGATGAGCGCGCGGGCCACGGCGACGCGCTGCTGCTGGCCGCCGGAGAGCTGGTGCGGCTTCTTGCGGGCCTGCTCGCCGAGCTGGACCAGCTCCAGCATCTCCTCGACCTGCTTCTTCACACCCTTGACGCCGCGGCGACGCAGACCGAAGGCCACGTTCTCGAAGATGTCGAGATGTGGGAAGAGGGCGTACGACTGGAAGACCGTGTTCACCGGCCGCTTGTACGGGGGCAGGTTGGTCACGTCCTGGTCGCCGAGCCGGACACTTCCGCAGGAAGGTTCCTCCAGGCCGGCGATCATGCGCAGGGTCGTCGTCTTGCCACAGCCCGACGCTCCGAGGAGGGCGAAGAAGGAACCTTCCGGCACGGTCAGGTCGAGCGGGTGCACGGCGGTGAAGGAGCCGTAGGTCTTGCCGATGCCGGAGAGGCGGACGTCACCGCTGCCGTCGTCCGGGCCGTTGTTGCTGGTCTTGTTGCTGGTCATCGTCCTCGTCACGCCCCTGTCAGCTTCGCGAACTTCTCTTCGTACGCCGTCTCTTCCTTCTGGCTGAGGGAGCGGAAAGCGTGGGACTTGGCTGCCATGGCCGCGTCGGGAATGATCAGCGGGTTGTTCGCCGCGTCCGGGTCGATCTTGGCCAGCTCGGCCCTCACGCCGTCGACGGGGCACACGTAGTTGATGAACGCGGCGAGTTCGGCGGCCGGCTTCGGCTCGTAGTAGTAGTCGATGAGCCGTTCGGCGTTGGTCTTGTGCCGGGCCCTGTTCGGGATCAGCAGGTTGTCCGTCGAGGTCATGTAACCGCTGTCGGGGATGACGAAGTCGACGTCCGGGCTGTCGGCCTTGAGCTGGACCACGTCACCGGCCCAGGCGATACAGGCCGCGAGGTCGCCCGTGCTGATGTCCGAGATGTAGTCGTTGCCGGTGAAGCGGCGGATCTGGCCGTTGTCGACGGCCTTCTGGAGGCGGGCGATCGCCGCGTCGTAGTCGTCGTCGGTGAACTTTGCCGGATCCTTGCCCATGTCCAGCAGCGTCATCCCGATGCTGTCGCGCATCTCGGAGAGGAACCCGATCCGGCCCTTGAGCTTCGGGTTGTCGAGCATGTCGGAGACGGACTTGACCTCCTCGCCGTCGAGCGCCTTCTTGTTGTAGGCGATGACGGTCGAGATGCCCTGCCAGGGGTAGGAGTACGCCCGGCCCGGGTCCCAGTCGGGGTTGCGGAACTGGTCGGAGAGGTTCGTGTAGGCGTGCGGCAGATTCGCGGCGTCCAGTTTCTGGACCCACCCGAAGCGGATCAGCCGGGCGGCGAGCCAGTCGGTGACGCATATGAGGTCGCGACCGGTGCCCTGCCCCGCGGCGAGCTGCGGTTTGATCTTGCCGAAGAATTCGACGTTGTCGTTGATGTCCTCGGTGTACTCGACCTTGATGCCGGTGCGTCGCGTGAACTGGTCCAGGCTGGGATGGCGCTTGCCGGTGTCGTCGATGTCCATGTAATCGGTCCAGTTGGAGAAGTGGACCTCCTTCTCCTTGGCCGAGTGGTCCTCGGACGAGACGGCCGAGGTGTTCTTCGCCCCGGGGATGCCGCAGGCGCTCAGCGCGCCGAGCCCGCCTATCGCCAGTGCGCCGCCGGTCGTGGCGCGCAGCAGCGAACGGCGGCTGAGGGCGGCCCTGCCGCCCGTGAGGCTGCGCCGCACGGCGGCCGCCTGGGCCTGGGACAGGCGGTCGGGCTCGTACTGCTCCATGCGCGTGATGCCCTTTCGGAGGTGCCCTTTCGGGAGGGTGGGCGAGGACCGGCCGGGGGTCGGGCGACCGGTCCCCGGACTGGCTAGCGGTCCCCGAAGATCGTGCGGTGCCAGTCCTTCCTGGCGATCGCCGTATTGTCGAACATGACGTGTTTGACCTGGGTGTACTCCTCGAACGAGTACACGGACATGTCCTTGCCGAAGCCGGACGCCTTGTAGCCGCCGTGCGGCATCTCGCTGATGATCGGGATGTGGTCGTTGACCCACACACACCCGGCCTTGATCTCCCGTGTGGCGCGGCCCGCCCGGTACACGTCCCGGCTCCAGGCGGAGGCGGCGAGCCCGTACGGGGTGTCGTTCGCCAGCCGGATGCCCTCGTCGTCGCTGTCGAAGGGCAGGACCACCAGCACCGGCCCGAAGATCTCCGACTGGACGATCTCACTGTCCTGGGCCGCGTCCGCGACGAGCGTCGGCCGGTAGTACGCGCCGTCCTTCAGCTCTCCCTGGGGTGCCTCGCCACCGGTGACCACGCGCGCGTACGCGCGTGCCCGCTCGACGAACCCGGCGACACGGTCACGCTGGACGTGCGAGATCAGCGGACCGAGGTCCGTGCCCGGGGCGAAGGGGTCGCCGAGCCGGACGGTCTCCATGAGGGCGGCCGTCCGTGCGACGAACTCCTCGTAAAGGGGCCTTTGCACGTACGCGCGCGTGGCGGCCGTGCAGTCCTGGCCGGTGTTGATGAGGGCGCCCGCGACCGCGCCGTTGGCCGCGGCCTCCAGGTCGGCGTCGTCGAAGACCACGAACGGGGCCTTGCCGCCCAGCTCCAGATGGATGCGTTTGACGGTGGCCGTGGCGATCTCGGCCACACGCTTCCCGACCGCCGTGGACCCGGTGAAGGAGGTCATGACCACGTCGGGATGCCCGACGAGGTGCTCCCCGGCCTCCTTGCCCGTCCCGGTGACGATGTTGATCACGCCGGCGGGGATTCCGGCGTCCTTGGCGGCCTGCGCGAACAGCAGCGAGGTGAGCGGGGTCAGCTCGGCGGGCTTCAGGACGATCGTGTTGCCCGCGGCGACCGCCGGGAGGATTTTCCAGGCGGCCATCTGGAGCGGGTAGTTCCAGGGCGCGACGGAACCCACCACTCCGATGGGCTCGCGGCGTACGTACGAGGTGTGGTCGCCGGAGTACTCGCCGGCCGACTGGCCCTGCAGGTGCCGGGCGGCGCCCGCGAAGAACGCGGTGTTGTCGATGGTGCCGGGCACGTCGAACTCGCGCGTCAGCTTGAGCGGCTTCCCGCACTGCAGGGACTCGGCCCGCGCGAACTCCTCCGCCCGGTCGGCCAGGACGGCGGCCAGGCGGTGCAGCGCGTCCGACCGCTCACCGGGTGTGGTGGAGGCCCAGCCGGGGAACGCCGCGCGGGCGGCGGCGACGGCCGCGTCCACGTCGTCGGTGCCGGCCAGTTCGTAGGTGAGGACCTCGTCGCCCGTCGCGGGGTCGACGACCGCGTGGGTACGCCCCGATGTGCCCTTCGTCAGGCGGCCTGCGATGTACTGCGCGCCGGCCGCGAAGCGGTCGTGTGCGGGGAATCGGTCCGGGGTGGCGGTGCCCGGGTTCTGCATGTCGCTCTCCTCCGCCGGTGCCCCCTCTGTCCCCGAGGGGCGGGTGGCGTAGCTCCAGCTCGATTTGAGTGCCGATCCTGACAGAGCCATGGGACACCAACAAGTGATTCCGTTGTTGCCTTTTGGTTACGCGACGGAATCTGTCGACCAGGTGTCGAGTCAGGACGGAAAATCAAGGACGGATTGTCAGTGGTGGCTGCCAGACTCGTCGACATGGAGAAGATCGATTCTTGGGACACGCTGACGGAAGCGGTCCGCGCGGGGGCAAGGGTCAAGTACCTGCACTTCTGGGGACACCGCCCACGGCCCGACGGGCGGATCGGCGCGAGCTGTCTGAGCCAGTGGTGGCCGTCACCGTTCACGGTGGACGGGGTGGAGTACGCGACGGCCGAGCACTGGATGATGGCGTCGAAGGCCCGGCTGTTCGGGGACACCGAGGCGGAGCGCAAGTCCGTGGCCGCTTCGAGCCCCGCGCAGGCGAAGAAGATCGGGCGGCTCGTCCGCGGCTTCGACGACGCCGTGTGGCAGCGGGAGCGCTTCGCGATCGTCGCCGAGGGCAGCTTCCACAAGTTCGCCGCCCACACGGACCTGCGGATGTTCCTCCTGGGCACGGGCAACCGCGTACTCGTCGAAGCCAGCCCCCTTGATCGCGTCTGGGGCATCGGTCTCGCGGCGGACGACGAGCGCGCCATGGACCCCGCGCGGTGGCGGGGCCCCAACCTGTTGGGCTTCGCGCTGATGGCTGCCCGGGAGAGACTGCTGAGCGGGGTCGACGCCTGAGCGCTCCGCTGGAAACCTGGCGCGCCCTCTGCGGGTGAGGCGCCTGAGGGTGGGAGGCCTGCGGGTAAGGCGTCTGCGGCCGCGCCCCTGCCGGGGCGCTACACGCCGCTGTCTCCCGGCGGCAGCATCAGGGACAGCGACGTGGAGTAGCCGTCGTCGGAGGGGTCGGAGTCGTAGCCGTCGCTGCCGGGCGCCACGATGATCAGGACGATGAAGCCGATGCCGAGCAGGATGCCGACCACTCCGCAGATGATCCCGGCCAGGGCGTGCCCCGGGTTCGTCGCCTCGCCGCGGCGGACCTTGGCCCGGCCGACGCATCCGAAGACCACGGCCATCACTCCGAGCAGAATCGCCAGCGGCCACAGGCAGAACAGCACGGCGGCGCAGATACCGAGCACCATCGCCGCGATTCCCATCCCGTTGCTCGGCGGCGGCGCCATCACGGGCCAGGCGTAGCCCGCTCCCGGGGCGGGGTAGCCGACGCCGGGGGCCGGGTAGCCGACACCGGGGTGGGCGGGAACGCCCTGGTACGCCGGGTACTGCGGGTAGCCGTACGGCACCTGCCCGGGCCCGTCGGGGCTGATGGGCGGGGGCGGTACGGCGGCGCCGGGGGTGGGGGCGACGTGGGGAACGCCGGCCACCGGTGGCGGGTAGGACGTGTAGGGCGCGGGCGGGGCGAACGGGTCGGGCGCGGAGGTGGAGGACATGGTGGACTGCGGGCCGCCCGGCGGTGCGAACGTGCCGGGGCCGGCCCAGGACTGCGGGGTCGCGGGGGCCTGGGGAGAGACCGGCCCGCCGACGCCGGCCGGTATCGGACCGGTCGCATCCACACCAGGCATGGACGCGACCGTCATCTGGTCGTGCACCGAGGGAGGGGACGGCGCGGACCCCGTCGGCGCGGTCGGCTTGTTCAGCGCCACCTTCGGGGCCGGCATCACGCCCTCGGGCTGCGAGGCGGCGTTCGACCCGGCCGACGCGGGAACGGCGTCGGCCACCCTCGGCAGTGCGGCACCGTCGGCCACCGTCCGCGCCGGTGCCGGGACCCGGTCCTGTGGCGGTGTCCACGGGTCCGGCCGCGGGGCGGCCGGTGTCTCTGGGATCGGCGCCTCGTCGGACGGCATGAATGGGTCCCCCTGTAACGTTCCGTGCCGTTCTGCGTCGTCATCACCGGTTTTTCCGGCGTCCACGATCAGCTGTACGTTCGATCATGCTAAGGCCCGGGCTCGGTAGGCGGATCGCCGCCTACGATGATCCCGGAGTCATCGATCAGCCGATCACCCGCGTCCCCCGAGGCAGACCACGGTCCGGGGCGGACGCCGTTCCCGGGGAGGAACCTTGACCGACCACCGCACCGCGCAGGGCGTGCCCGTGACCCCCGCCGTTCCCGGCGCGTCCACCGCTCCCGGCGCCTCCGGCACCCGCGACCCGCACGCCTTCATCGCCGGACTGCCCAAGGCCGAACTGCACGTGCACCACGTCGGCTCCGCCTCCCCCCGTATCGTCTCGGAACTGGCCGCCCGCCACCCCGACTCCAAGGTGCCGACGGACCCCGAGGCGCTCGCGGACTACTTCACGTTCACGGACTTCGCCCACTTCATCCAGGTGTATCTGTCCGTCGTCGACCTGATCCGCACCCCGGAGGACGTCCGGCTGCTGACGTTCGAGGTGGCGCGGGATCTGGCCCGGCAGCAGGTCCGGTACGCCGAGCTGACCATCACACCGTTCTCCTCCACCCGCCGCGGGATCGACGAGCTGGCCTTCATGGCGGCGATCGAGGACGCGCGCAAGGCGGCGGAGGCCGAGTTCGGGACCGTTCTGCGCTGGTGCTTCGACATCCCCGGCGAGGCGGGGCTCGACGCCGCCGAGGAGACGACCCGGCTCGCGACCGAGGACCGGGTGCGTCCCGAGGGGCTGGTGTCGTTCGGGCTCGGCGGGCCCGAGGTCGGCGTACCGAGGCCGCAGTTCAAGCCGTACTTCGACCGGGCGATCGCGGCCGGGCTGCACTCCGTGCCGCACGCCGGCGAGACCACCGGGCCCGAGACGATCTGGGACGCGCTCACCGACCTCCGCGCGGAACGCATCGGGCACGGCACCAGTGCGGCCGGCGACCCGAAACTGCTCGCGCACCTCGCCGAGCACCGGATCGCCCTGGAGGTCTGCCCGACCTCGAACATAGCCACGCGCGCGGTCCGCACCCTCGACGAGCACCCCATCAAGGAGTTCGTACGGGCCGGGGTGCTGGTCACCGTCAACTCCGACGACCCGCCGATGTTCGGCACCGACCTCAACACCGAGTACGCGGTCGCCGCGCGCCTCCTCGGCCTCGACGAGCAGGGGCTGGCCGCGCTCGCGAAGAACGCCGTGCGGGCGTCCTTCCTCGACGAGCCCGGCAAGACCCGTCTGTGCGCCGAGATCGACACCTACACCTCGGCCTGGCTGACGCCCTGACCCGATCGGGACCACCACCCCCATGCGTACCGTGACAGCCGTCGCCCATCGCGGCGCCCCCTACCGCCACCGTGAGAACACGCTCGACTCCTTGCGGGCCGGACTCGAACTGGGCGCGGACGTCATCGAGTTCGACGTACGGACGACCCGCGACGGCGTGCCCGTCCTGCTCCACGACTCGACGCTGAACCGGCTGTGGGAGGTGGAACGGCAACTGGCCGCGCTCTCCGCCGCGGAGCTGCGCGGGCTGACGGCCTGCGGGGTACCGACGCTGGCCGACGCGCTGCTCACCATCAAGGACAGCCGGGTGATGGTGGACCTGCCGGGCGCGGTGGACCCCCGGGCGGTGCGGCAGATCCTCGGCGTCGTACGGGAGTACGGGGCCGAGGACCGCGTCTACTACAGCGCCGAGCCGCCCACCCTGCTGGCCGTCCGCGCCGCCGCCCCCGCCGCCGAGCTCGCCCTCACCTGGAAGACCCTCGCCCCACCCCGCCCCGCCCTCCTCGCCGCGATCCGCCCCCGCTGGCTCAACTACCGCTTCGGCCTCGTCACCCGCCCCCTCGCGGACCGCATCCACCAGGACGGCCACCTCCTCTCCGTCTGGACCCCCGACACCCGACGCTCCATGCGCTGCCTGCTGGACATGGGCGTCGACTCGATCACCACCAACCGGGTCGACGCACTGTGCGCACTACGGCAGCTCTTCTAGCCAGGAGGCACCGGCAGCGCCCCGAAAGGGGCGGGGGAACTGCGCGATCAGCCCCATCACACCCGCAGCCGCCGCCGCACCACACATCCCCCGAGCTCTCGGGCGCCCACGGCCGACCCTCTACACCTCCGACCGCTGCGCCACAGTCGCCGCGTCCTCCGGCTTCCCTCGCGTGACGTACTGCGGCACGGGCGCCGAGTCCTCACCGGTGTCGCGCACGAGGCCGTAGCGGATGGCGCCGCGGTCGGGGCCGTAGGTGATGTCGTCGGTGATGGTGTCCCAGGTGGAGGCGGCGACGGTGATGCCGTAGTCGGCGCCCCGTTCGTTCTGGGTGAGGGTGACCGTGCCGTCGACGTAGAAGTACTCGTTCTGCCACATCTGTTGGGTGCCGGCCGGCAGGACGGTGTATCCGGTGGCGGGGCCGCCCATGCCGGAGGTCCTGCCGTCGGCGGAGGTCGGGTCGTCCATGCGGCGGCCGCCGCCCGAGGCGACATGGAAGAGCCTGCCCTTCAGGCCGGTCCAGGACGGCATGACCAGGCCGCCCGCCCGGTACTGGGGCGAGATCTGCCAGCGGACCAGGACATAACCCTCGCCCGTGAAGGTCACGCTGTCACCGCGATGGTTCATCACGGTCCGCGCGCCGCCGCTGCTGGTGAGGCCGGACTCGGGCCGATGCGGGAGGCCGGCCGGCCGGGTGTCCGGGTCCGGCGCCCGGTCCGCGACGTCGACGACGGTGCCGTACAGGCCGGCCTTCCCGGTCGCGGACGGGGAAGCGGAGGGGGACGGAGAGGACGAGGGGGACGGCGAGGTGGAGGGCGACGGGCGGCGGGGCGCCGCGACCTCCGGCGCGCGGGCCGTGCTCAGCGCGGTGGGCGCGGCCTGCGGAGTCCGGTCACCCGGGGTCTGCGTCACGGCGTACGTGCCCCCGGCGACGATCGTCGCGCCCGCCGTCACCGCGACGGCGGGCTTGGTGAGGACGCCGATCACCTTGGCGGACCAGCCCACCGAGGCGCTCACGGCGGTCGCCGCCACGGCGGTCTTCCCGCCGAACGCCAGCGACAGGGTGAAGCCGACGGGGACAGGGACCAGGGCGAGGCCGACGAGGAGGCGTTCGGCGGGGACGACGACCTCGCCGGGGTGGCCGTGGCCGTCGCAGCGGGCGCAGCCACGGATGTGCCGGGCGATGCGCTTGCGCCACACCGAGTCGGGCCGACCGCTCCAGCGGGCGGTGACCCTGCCCAGGTCGGAGCAGGAGGAGTCGAGGGCGCGGACGATGCCGCGCGCGGTCTCCAGGCGGGCCTTCATCCGCTGGACCCGTACGGCGGCGTGCTGTCGGCTGATACCCGCGGCGGCGGCGAGTTCGCGTCGGGTGAGTTCGCCCGCGACCTCCAGCCACCACAGCGACAGCAGTTGCCGGTCCTCGTCGTCGAGCCAGCGGACCGCTTCCGCGACCTCCTTGCGCTGACCCTCCAACTGCAGTCGCAGCACGGTCAGTTCGGCGAAGTCGGCGGCGTGGTGGGCGTCGCCGTCGTCGAGCTGGTCGGCGGTGCGGCGGCGCGCCCGGTCCCGTATCTGCCGCATCGCGATCGCGACCAGCCAGGAGCGGAAACTGTCCGGATCACGCAGCGTGTCGAGGTTGTCGACGGCGCGCAACATGGTTTCCTGCACGACGTCGTCGACATCGGCATGACCGTTGAGGGCCCGGCCGACGATGTTGTAGACGAGGGGCAGCCAGCCCTCGACCAGCTCGTCGAGGGCGCGCCGGTCCCCTGCCTGTGCGGCCGCGATGGTGGAGCGCCACTGCCGCCCGTCCACGTACGTTCCTTCCGGTCCCGCTGGGATCGCCCTGCTCACTCGGCTGTGTTCCGTACTTTCTCAGCCAACTCCGTGACATGGGGATCCTCCGAGGCGGAGATCACACTGCTCATACGGCTCGCTCCTGTACGTGGGAAACAGGGAGTGCCTACGGAGACGGTGTGGAGGCGGCCGGGATAACAGTTTTCTTCCCGTCCCACCCGTGCGTCAGCGCCTCCAGCCGCTTGATGCGCTGCCGTACGACGTACAGCGGGATCACCCCGATCACTCCGAACGACATGTCGATCACCGTCCACCAGAAGGGGATGCCCCGGATCGGCCCGCAGATCAGGGCCAGCGGAACGATCCCCGCGCAGGCGATCATGCCGAACTCGACGACCCAGATGTTGCGTACCGGGTCGCGGTAGGGACCGTAGAAGGCCACCGCGATCACGAGGTGCGCGAAGGCCAGCCAGTCGGTGCCGTAGAGGAGGAACGGGTATTCGGCGTCGGCCTCGTCGAGCCCCGCCCGTACGCGCTCGATCCACTCCGTGAGCGCCGGCAGGTACTCGCCGACGGACAGCGACCGCAACAACTCCTCGGTCCACCGCAGCTCGTGGACCAGCGGGAACGCCGTGGCGCCGCTCAGCACCAGACAGACGACGAAGAAGACCAGCCACGCTCGGATGCCCCTCAACAGGGCGGCTCTGTCGCTCATGCGGGAGAGCGTACGCCCCACCTTGAACGCGTTCAAAAATGGGGGCCCGGCTGGTGCCGGGCCCCCACGAGAACGCGACAGGGTGTCAGCTGTGGGGGATCGAGCGGATCACGGCGAGGTCGAACTGCAGGCGCACCTTCTCGCTCACCATGGCGCCGCCCTCCGCGAGCCGCTGGTTGTACGTGAGACCCCAATCGGAACGGTTGATGGTGGTCGTCCCGTCGAAACCGACCCGCTCGTATCCGAACGGGTCCATGACGTGCCCTATGTAGGTGAGTTCGAGATCGACGGGACGGGTGACGCTCTTGATGGTGAGTTCTCCGGCCATGCGGTAGACATCGTTGCCCACCAAACGCACCGCCGTACTGACGAAACGCATGCGCGGATGGGTCGCGGCGTCCAGGAAGTCGCGGCCCGTCAGATGGGCGTCGCGTTGTTGCACTCCGGTGTCGACGGACGAAGTGGACAGAACTATCTCGGCCCGTGAACGAGAGGGATCACGGCCGTCGAAGTAGAGCCGGCTCTGATACTCGGTGAACGCCCCGCGCACGGTCGTCACCAGGGCGTGCCGGACGGAGAATCCGATACGGCTGTGCGCCGCGTCGATCATCCATTCGCCGGTCAGCATCGCCAGGGCGGGATCGGACGGGCCGGTGGAAGGGAATGCCTGTGACTCGTGGGGGAGTCGCGAGGCTGTGGGGGCTGCCGGGCGGCGCAGGGACGCAGCACGGGTGAACAGGTTCATGCTTCACGTAACTACGGCACGACGGAATGCACCGCAACCCTTTGTCGTGCGATCCGTCGGGTCCGAATGGACACCGAAAGGACGATAAAACGCCACCACGCGGCAGACAATTGCACTATCTCCACAACGTCGCCACGAATTTCCCGCCGGAATTCACCTCGGGACGACCGGAATAAGCCCCCCGGATTCAGTGACGTCCCTCGAGCACCACGGCGATCCCGGTCCGCTCCTCGAACGCCTCCAGTGTCGGTCGCCGCGAGTCGCCCTCGTCGTCCGTGTCGATGTACGACGGCCAGTTGGCCCAGCTCAGCCGCCTGTCACGGACCGAGAGATCGACCCGCCCGGGCCCCGGGCACCACACAGGCCCCGGGCACCCCACACCCGGCGAGCGCGCCGAGCGCCGCGCCCACACCGAGGGCGCGCAGCGGCGAACGGCGGCCGATGTGCGGGAGGGACATTCAGGCAACATGCCATCCCCGCGCCCCGAAGGACGCGGGGAACCGCGCGAGCAGCCGCACACAACCGCGGCCGCCAACGAACCCCTCAGCCCAACGACGTCATCAGCCCAACGAAGTCATCACGTGCTTGATCCGCGTGTAGTCGTCGAATCCGTAGCCCGAAAGGTCCTTGCCGTACCCGGACTTCTTGAATCCCCCGTGCGGCATCTCCGCGACCAGCGCGATATGCGTGTTGATCCACACGCACCCGAAGTCCAGCGCCTTCGACATCCGCATCGCCCGGGCGTGGTCCTTCGTCCACACCGACGACGCGAGCGCGTACTCGACCCCGTTCGCCCAGCCCACGGCCTGCGCCTCGTCCGCGAACGACTGGACCGTGATGACCGGCCCGAAGACCTCGTTCTGGATGATCTCGTCGTCCTGCTTCAGCCCGGAGACGACGGTCGGCGCGTAGAAGTACCCCTTCTCGCCGACCTGGTGACCACCGGACTCGACCTTCGCGTGCGCCGGCAGCCGCTCGATGAACCCGGCGACCTGCTTGAGCTGGTTGGGGTTGTTGAGCGGCCCGTACAGCACGTCCTCGTCGTCCGGCTGCCCGGTCTTCGTCTCGGCCGCCGCCTTCGCGAGCGCGGCCACGAACTCGTCGTGGATGCCCTCCTGGACGAGGACGCGGGTCGCCGCCGTACAGTCCTGCCCGGCGTTGAAGAAGCCCGCCACCGAGATGTCCTCGACGGCCTTGGCGATGTCGGTGTCGGCGAAGACGACGACCGGCGCCTTGCCGCCCAGCTCCAGGTGGACGCGCTTGACGTCCTTGGCCGCGGACCCGGCGACGGACATACCGGCCCGCACGGACCCGGTGATGGACGCCATCGCCGGGACCGGGTGCTCGACCATCAGCCGCCCGGTGTCACGGTCACCCGTGATCACGTTGAAGACGCCCTTCGGCAGGATCGCCCCGATGATCTCGGCGATGAGGACGGTCGAGGCCGGCGTCGTGTCCGACGGCTTCAACACGACCGTGTTGCCTGCGGCGATCGCCGGCGCGAACTTCCACACGGCCATCATCATGGGGTAGTTCCACGGCGCGACCTGGGCGCAGACACCGACCGGCTCACGGCGGACGATCGAGGTCATCCCCTCCATGTACTCGCCGGCCGACCGGCCCTCCAGCATCCGCGCGGCGCCCGCGAAGAAGCGGATCTGGTCCACCATCGGCGGGATCTCCTCGGAGCGGGTCAGCCCGATCGGCTTGCCCGTGTTCTCCACCTCCGCCGCGATGAGCTCCTCGGCCCGCTCCTCGAACGCGTCGGCGATCTTCAGCAGGGCCCTCTGGCGCTCCGCCGGGGTCGTGTCGCGCCAGGCCGGGAACGCGGCCTCGGCGGCGGCCATCGCCGCGTCGACATCGGCCTGGCCGGACAGGGGCGCGGTCGCGTAGGCCTCGCCCGTCGCGGGGTTGACCACCTCGGTGGTCCGTCCGTCGACGGCGTCACGGAATTCCCCGTCGATGTAGTTACGCAGACGACGCAGCTCGGTGCTCACTGCCGGCCCTCCAGATGTGGGTGTCCATTCCTTGAGACAACACCCTAATCCGCCGCCCCGCGTTTTCAACCCCCCGACACCCCACTTGCTGCGAAATCCGCAAGTCACGTGCCCACAGACAACGAATTTCATCGATCCATCCTTGCGGAACTGTCGAGACGTCGTGCACAGTGAGGCCGTGGCCAGTCGAAGCGCAGATCAGAAGGACCCGCGGGAGCCCAGGAACGGCACACCGCAACTGGACGCCGTCTCCCTCGCCATCGTCGAGCAGCTCCAGGAGGACGGCCGACGGCCGTACGCGGCGATCGGCAAGGCCGTCGGCCTCTCCGAGGCGGCCGTGCGCCAGCGCGTCCAGAAGCTGCTCGATCAGGGCGTGATGCAGATCGTCGCCGTCACGGACCCGCTCACCGTGGGTTTCCGGCGTCAGGCGATGCTCGGCATCAACGTCGACGGCGACCTGGATCCCGTGGCGGAGGCGCTGACGGCCATGTCGGAGGTCGAGTACATCGTGATCACCGCCGGCTCCTTCGATCTGATGGCGGAGGTCGTCTGCGAGGACGACGACCACCTCCTGGAGGTCATCAACAAGCGCGTCCGGACCCTGCCCGGCGTGCGGTCGACGGAGAGTTTCGTCTACCTCAAGCTCAAGAAGCAGACCTACATGTGGGGAACCCGATAACCGTGAGGACGGAAAAGCCGTGAGCCCCAAGGACCTCAGCAAGACCGCGTACGACCACCTGTGGATGCACTTCACCCGCATGTCCTCGTACGAGAACTCCCCGGTCCCCACCATCGTCCGGGGCGAGGGCACGTACATCTACGACGACAAGGGCAAGCGGTACCTCGACGGTCTCGCGGGTCTCTTCGTCGTGCAGGCGGGCCACGGCCGCACCGAGCTGGCGGAGACCGCGTTCAAGCAGGCGCAGGAGCTGGCGTTCTTCCCGGTGTGGTCCTACGCCCACCCGAAGGCCGTCGAACTGGCGGAACGTATCGCCTCCTACGCGCCCGGCGACCTGAACAAGGTCTTCTTCACCACCGGCGGCGGCGAGGCGGTCGAGACCGCCTGGAAGCTCGCCAAGCAGTACTTCAAGCTTCAGGGCAAGCCGACCAAGTACAAGGTCATCTCACGCGCGGTCGCCTACCACGGCACCCCGCAGGGCGCCCTGTCCATCACCGGCCTGCCGGCCCTGAAGGCCCCTTTCGAGCCGCTGGTGCCGGGCGCGCACAAGGTCCCGAACACCAACATCTACCGGGCCCCGTACTTCGGCGACGACCCGGAAACCTTCGGCCGCTGGGCCGCCGACCAGATCGAGCAGGAGATCCTCTTCGAGGGCCCCGACACGGTCGCGGCGGTTTTCCTGGAGCCGGTTCAGAACGCGGGCGGCTGTTTCCCGCCGCCGCCCGGCTACTTCCAACGGGTCCGCGAGATCTGCGACCAGTACGACGTACTGCTGGTGTCGGACGAGGTCATCTGCGCCTTCGGCCGGCTCGGCACAATGTTCGCCTGCGACAAGTTCGGCTACGTCCCGGACATGATCACCTGCGCCAAGGGCATGACCTCGGGCTACTCCCCGATAGGTGCCTGTGTCATCTCGGACCGTCTCGCCGAGCCCTTCTACAAGGGCGACAACACCTTCCTGCACGGCTACACCTTCGGCGGGCACCCGGTCTCGGCGGCCGTCGGCCTCGCCAACCTCGACCTGTTCGAGCGCGAGAAACTCAACCAGCACGTCCTCGACAACGAAACGGCGTTCCGTTCCACGCTGGAGAAGCTGTACGACCTGCCGATCGTCGGCGACGTCCGCGGCGACGGCTACTTCTACGGAATCGAGCTGGTCAAGGACAAGGCGACGAAGGAGAGCTTCGACGACGACGAGACCGAGCGGATCCTCTACGGCTTCCTGTCGAAGAAGCTGTTCGAGAACGGCCTCTACTGCCGGGCCGACGACCGTGGCGACCCGGTCGTCCAGCTCGCGCCGCCGCTGATCTCCGACCAGTCGACCTTCGACGAGATCGAGCAGATCCTGCGCGCGACGCTGACGGAGGCATGGACCCTGCTGTAGCCCTCCGGCGGTCTCGTCCGCCCCACCGCCCGGTCTTCCCCACGGCCCGGGACACCCCCATCCGAGTGAGATGAGGGCGTCCCGGGCCGTGTGCTGTCCGGCCCCCGCCACCCTGACTCCCTAGCGTGCCTCTGTAACCGATCGGCCCTGCCTTCGTTCCCCCGGACGGGGGGCTCCCCCGGCAACCCTGATCCGAACCGAGGTGTACGCCCATGGTGGCCCCGCCGGACAACGACGTGCTCTGGGCACGTGGTCTGACCTACGCGCACGACGGCTCGCCCGCCCTGCGAGGCGTGTCGTTGGGCGTCCGGGAGGGCGAGATCCTCGCCGTCACCGGCCCGCGCGGCAGCGGAAAGACCACGCTCCTGAGGTGCCTGTCCGGACAGCTGCGGGCACAGCGGGGCGAGGTGTGGTACAACAGCGTTCCCGTGCACACCATGGGTCCGCTCGCCCGGGAACGGCTGCGCCGCGACCGTTTCGGCTGGATCGACCCCGAGCCGGTCCTCGTCCCCGAGCTGAACGTCTGGGAGAACACCGCCCTGCCGCTGATGCTGCGCGGCACCGGCCGCCGGGCCGCCAAGGCCGCCGCCCTGGAGTGGCTGGAGCGCCTCGACATCCGTGACACGGCCCGCAGGCGCCCGCACGCCATCCTCCAGTCCGAGCGCCAGCGCGTGGTGGTGGCCCGCGCTCTGGTCGCCGCCCCCACCGTGCTCTTCGCGGACGAGCCGACCGCCCCGCTGCACCGCGCCGAACACACCCACGTCCTGCGCACCCTCACCACGGCGGCCCGCTCGCACGACATCACGGTCGTCCTCGCCACCCACGACCCCGAAACCGCCGCCCTCGCGGACCGCACACTGTCCCTGCTCGACGGCCGCCATGTGAGGACCGTCCACCTGCCCTCCGCCACGGAAGGCCAAGGCCGACCCGCCACCGAGCAGAACCACCACCACACCACCGTAGGCAAGGGCCGACCCACCACCCCGGGAGGCGGCCGACCGCCCACCGAAGCCAAAAACCGACGCACCGCCGAACGACCAGGCCTGACCACCACTGAGCGGCCAGGCCGACCCACCACCGACGAAGGAGGTGAGTCCGCCGCCGCACGAGGAGGCCGGCCCGCCGCCGACGAAGGAGGCGAGCCCACTGCCGCATGGGAAGGCGAGCCCGCTGCCGACGGGGCGCGGTCGTCCGTCGTCGACGGGGAAGACCGGGCCGCCGCCGACGGGGAAGACCGGGCCGCCGCCGACGGGGAAGGCCGGGCCGCGTGCTCGCTCTCCGCCTAGCCCGCCGGGCCCACCCCGTCGTCCAGCTCCGCCGTCTCCTGGTGGCCGCGGCCGCCGGCGGCACGGGCTTCCTGCTGCTCTGCGCCCTCGGGCACGCCATGGCCCACCCGCACGCCCCGGCCGGCTCGGTGCTCCGCCTGGCCTGGTGCGTCGCGCCCGCCGCCGCCACCGTGTACTTCGCGGTGACCGTGGCCCGCACCGACCCCGGCACGCGGCCCCGCCCCGGCCTGTCCGCGATCGGTCTCGGTCCCGGCCGACTGATGGCCGTCTCGGCGGTCACGACGGCCCTGTCCACCGTCCTCGGCTCGCTCCTCGCCCTGCTCGTCTTCCTCCATCTGCGCGGCGACCTGACGGGCATGCCCTTCGACGGCGCCGCGACCGACGCCCTCGCCGCCGGGCGGCCCCTGCCCCTCCCCGCGGCCCTCACCCTTCTCGCCCTGGTACCGGCAGTCGCCTCCGTGACCACCGCCCTCGTCCTGCGCCCCAAGGAGACCGGGGCCCGGCCCGCGGGACTCCGGACGCGCTTCATGGCGTACGACACCTTCGCCATCGGCCGACGGGCCGCGTCCCCGGCGGGCGCCACGCGGTACGAGGAGGAGCCGGACGAGGAGGCCGTCGCCCCCACGGACCCCCGGGTGCCATCGGCACCGGCGACTCCGCGCCCCGCCCCCGGCGGCCTTCCCTGGGGCATCGCCGTGCTCGCGGTCGGCCTAGCCACCGAGACGTACACCGGACAGTCCGACGACCGCTCCGGCCTCACCCTCCCCGGCGGCTTCGCGGACAGCCCCGCCGGAGTCCTCGGCGGCTGGCTGCTCACCGCGCTCGGGCTGGTCCTCACCGGCCCCGGGCTCACCCACCTCACCGGGCGCCTGCTCCAGTCCGTACGCCCTGGCGCACTGCGCCTCCTCTCCGGGCGCATGCTCCAGGAAGAGGCCCGGCGCATCGGGCGCCCGCTCGGAGTGGTGTGCGCGGTGGCCTCCGGCGCGTACGCCATGGTGACGCTGTCCTCCGGCGTGCGCCCCACGGTCGGTCCGCTCACCCTGCTGGGCGCACTCGTGGTGACCGGCTGTGCCGTGCTCACCCTCGCGACGGCCGCCGTCGAGGCCCGGCAGGCGCACGCGGACACCACGGCCGCCCTGCTGCGGATGGGGGCGCCCGGCACCCTGCCCCTGCAGGCGGCCCTGCTCCGCGCGGGCGCGCTGCTCGCCGTGTTCGGCCCGCTGACCTGGACGGTCGCGCAGCTGGCGGCGCTGCCACTGGCCGCCTGACACGCGCCCCCTGGGCGCCGGAAACTCGTACGAAAGAAGTCCCGGACCGGCGATGAGTTTCACGGGAGTCCCCGGTCTACCCCTTCGAACGGACCGAAACCGAACGGGAGAGACCTCGCCATGTACCAGCAGATGATCTTCGTGAACCTGCCCGTGAACGACCTCGACGCCTCGAAGAAGTTCTTCACGGAGCTCGGGTACGCGCTCAACCCCCAGTTCAGCGACGAGAACGCGGCCTCCGTCGTGATCAGCGACACCATCGTGGCGATGCTGCTCACCAAGCCGTTCTACTCGTCCTTCACGAAGAAGGAGATCGCGGACGCCACGAAGACCAGCGAGGTGATGCTCTGTCTGAGCGCGGAGAGCCGCGCGAAGGTCGACGAGCTGGTCGAGAAGGCAGTCGCCGCCGGCGGCACGGCCTCGGAGAAGACCCAGGAGATGGACTTCATGTACGGCCGCGCCTTCGACGACCTCGACGGCCACACCTGGGAGGTCGTGTGGATGGACCCGGCCGCCATCGAAGGCTGAGGCACGCGCCCCATAAGGGGCGCGCGGGGAACTGCGCGAGCAACCACCTGCCCACCCGCACCGGCTCACGCACAGTCGCCCCCCACCCCATAGGCGCCCGGCCCGACCCGGCGGAGCGCCCTAGCATGGGCGGGTGCAGACGATGCCCGCCCACGCGGCCCACCACGACGACCACGAGATCGAGACGATCGAGGAGTTCGACGCGATCGTCTCGGCACGTGGCACCCTCTCCGGATTCCGGGTCCAGGCAGTCGACCTGACGGACCGTACGCGCGAACTGCTCGCCACCGGCACGGCCGGAGCCGTCTTCCTCGGCTGCCCGATGCGCGAGGAGGCCGCGGCGAAGATCCGCGCGGACGGCGCCCTGGTCTTCCCGCCCGTCCCCGGCCTGCCCTTCGATCCGTACCGCGGCCTGCTCTACTCCCCCGATGAACTCTTCGCGTCCCTGTCGGACGGCGGTTACGAGGCGACACCCGACGCCCTCGCGTACGCCTGGTTCCAGCGGACCAAGGCCGACCGGGACGTCCACGCCTCCATGCTGCGCGCCATCCACGACGACTCCGTCTCGGACGCCCTCGACGAACTCCTCTCCGGCGCACGGGTGGTGGGCGTGATGGGCGGCCACGCGATGGCACGCGGCACGGAGGCGTACGAGGGCGCCGCCCGTCTCGGCCGCACCCTGGCCCGCTCTGGTCTCACCGTCGCCACCGGCGGCGGTCCGGGCGCGATGGAGGCGGCGAACCTGGGCGCCTACTCGGCCCCGTACGACGACGGGATGCTCGCCGAGTCACTGCGACTTCTGGCGAAGGCACCGAAGTTCACGCCCTCGATCACCGAGTGGGCGGGGGCAGCCTTCGAGGTGCGCACCCGCTGGCCGAAGGGCGGCGCCTCCGTCGGCATCCCCACCTGGTTCTACGGCCATGAGCCGCCGAACCCGTTCGCCTCGCACATCGCCAAGTACTTCGCCAACGCCACTCGCGAGGACGGACTCCTCGCCCGCTGCGACAGCGGCATAGTCTTCCTGCCGGGCGCGGCCGGAACCGTCCAGGAGATCTTCGACAACGCGACCCCCAACTACTACGAGTCGCGCGGCGAACCGACCCCCATGGTCCTCGTGGACCGCGTCCACTGGACGGAGACCCTGCCGACCTGGCCGCTGCTCCGGTCGCTGGCCCGGGGCCGTTCGATGGAGGCCCGGATCGCGCTGGTGGACCGGATCGAGGAGGCCCCGGAGGCCTTGGCACGGCTCGGGGAGTGAGAATTCCGCCCGTCGCTGACCACGCGTCAAACCCTCGGACGGGCCATCAGCGGGC
The DNA here is from genome assembly GCF_041435215.1 of Streptomyces sp. NBC_01314. Lineage (NCBI taxonomy): Bacteria > Bacillati > Actinomycetota > Actinomycetes > Kitasatosporales > Streptomycetaceae > Streptomyces > Streptomyces sp. NBC_01314. Next base: position 3,495,081 of record NZ_CP108394.1, read on the forward strand.
AAAGGCAACCGCTCAAACACTTCTTCGGATTGACAGTACTTATGGCGCCCTTATAAACCTGTGAGGCACATGGGGAAGCCGCTCTTCCGGCGGCCCTCCGTCACCCCCACTCCCCTGTGCTTCCCGTGAAGGGCAAAAGTGTCCATATCTCCGCGTACCGCGCGAACTTCGCGCTATGTCGGTGTTGCTTTCGCGTCCGCCGCACTCGTGTTCGGCGCCGCGGGCAACGCCATGGCCTGCAGCATCAAGGACTTCTCCGCCGTCGCCGAGTGCGACGGTGACAAGGGCGTCATCCGTGTGACCGACGTGGACCCCCTGGGCGTCAAGGCCGAGATCACCGTCTACCTGGAGAACAACGGGGCCGACCTGCGTCAGGTCGGCAGCAGGACGATCGAGAACGCCACCGCCGACGGTGTCACCGTCACCTTCGAGGAGGACTGGGAGCCGAACGCCGAGTACCGCGTACACGTCACGGCGGAGAACTACGTCGACGACGACATCAAGCCGAACCTGATCGCCCCCGCCGAGGCCTGCGAGACGGAGGCGGACACCCCGCCGGCCGCCTCGAAGAAGCCGGGGAAGCCCGCGGACGACAAGGACAAGGACGTGCCGTCCGAGACCAGGACGTCCCCCACACCGTCCGCTCCCGAAGACACCACGCCCGCGGGCTCGAACAACAACAACGCCCCGTCCCCCGAGGGCGACTCCAACCTCGCCGAGACCGGTGGGGACTCCAACACCGGCCCGATCGCCGGGGCCGCGGCGGCCCTGGTCGCCCTCGGCGCCGGTGCCGTGTACTACAGCATGCGGCGGCGTGGGGCCTCCACACGCTGACCCGTTCCACAGGGCTGGGGCCCGTACCTCTCACCGAGGGGTACGGGCCCCACGCTCGTCCGGGGAAGGCGGCCGGTCCCGTCTCGCCCGGACCGCGGGGTATGGTCCCGCGCTCACCGGAACGTCGCCCGCTCCAGCCAGAAGTCCAGCAGCTCGCGATCGCCCAGCACCTCCAACCGCCCACCGTTCGGGGGGAGTCGGCGGTGGAAAGCGAGCAGCACCTCGGTGAGGGGGCCGCGCAGCGCCACGGTCGCCTTCTCGTGGCCGCGCCGCCGGCGCACGACGTCCTCGGTCAGCTCGACGAGCCACTCGGCGTTCAGTTCGGTATCGGTATCCGTCGCGTGGAGATGGATACCGCGCCCCGGGCCGCGCAGTTCGGCCGCCTCGTCGTGCGGCATGGTCCGCTGGAAGAACTCGACGATCTCCAGCCACTCGTCGATCGCGTCGGCGGCGATCTCCGGCGCCACCTCGACCGGCCGCCCGACGGTGAGAGCCGCATCGGCGCCATGGACGACCTGCTCATGCGCCATCCGGCGAGCCCAGAACCCCGCGCTGCGCTCCCAGCCCCACGACCACACCGGCGCCTCGGGCCCCGCCTCACGCAGCGTGTCCACGATCATCTCGCCGGTCTCCGCGAGCCAGGCGTCCGGCGCGGCCGGGTCCCCCTGTTTCTCCGGGCCCTCGTACAGCGGGACGTCCGGCTCGGGCACCTCATTCTCCGACCGGGTCCGTACGTTCAGTTCGACCCAGCGCAGGGCGCCGCCGGTGTGGCGTACGAGCTGCTCCAGTGACCAGTCGGGACAGGTCGGCACGGTCACCGACAGATCGGCGCCGGAGGTCACGATGCCCCGCAACCGCCGCACCCGCAGCTCGATCTCGGCGCAGTAGCGGTCGTGCCGGGCCCGGGGTTCTTGCGAACGCATCGCCATGCCGCACCTTATGCGGCCGGACCGGCTCCCAGCACGACGATTTCGGCCGCGTCGAAGCTCACGCCGACCCGCTCTCCCGGCTCCGGAGCGTCCCGCAGCGCGCACGCCGCCTCCAGGCGCGGCGCGTCCCCGGGCTGGAGGTGCACGGCGACATGGGTGCCCCGGAAGGTGCGCGCGGCCACGGTGCAGCGCAGCGACCCGTCGGCCGGGTCGACCAGCCGCACACCGGCGGGCCGGACGAGCAGCGCGCACGCCCCCTGCGGCGAGCCCTCCGGCACCGGCACCTTGCCCCACGCCGTGTCCGCGACCGCCCCGGTCACCGTCGCCTCGACCACGTTGTCGAAGCCGAGGAACCGGGCCACGAACTCGTCCACCGGCCGCTGCCACACCTCAAGAGGCGTGCCGGACTGGGCGATCCGCCCGTCCCGCATCACCACGACCCGGTCGGCCAGCGCGAAGGCCTCACCCTGGTCGTGCGTGACAGCCAGCACGGTCGTCCCCAACTCTCCGAACAGCTCCCGGAGTTCGACGACCAGTCGCTCCCGCAACGACCGGTCCAGCTGGCCGAGGGGCTCGTCGAGCATCAGCAGCCGGGGGCGGGGGGCGAGGGCCCGGGCCAGCGCGACCCGCTGCTGCTCACCGCCGGACAGCTCCCCGACCCGCCGCCGAGCCGCTCCGGGGAGCCCGACCAGCTCCAGCAACTCCCTTACGCGTACGGCTCGTTCATCCTTCGCCGCGCCATGCATGCGGGGACCGAAGGCGACGTTGCCGGCCACGTCCCGCTGCGGGAAGAGCTGGTGGTCCTGGAACATCAGGCCCACACCGCGCTTATGGGCGGGCACACCCCGCTGGTCCCGCCCATCCAACAACACCCGTCCGCCGTCGAGCGGTTGGAGCCCCGCGACGACCCGCAGCAGCGTCGACTTGCCGCTGCCGCTCGGCCCCAGCACACACACGATCTCGTGCTCCGCGACCTCCAGATCGACCGCGTCGAGCACGGGCCGTCCGTCGAACCGCACGGTCGCGTTCTCAAGCCCGAGCAACATCAGAACTCCCCCGTACGATCGGTACGGAGGCGCTCCAGCACCAGCAGGGCCACCGCGCACACCACCATCAGAATCGTCGAAAGGGCCATGGCCTGGCCGTAGTTGAGGTCACCGGGACGACCGAGGAGCTGTGCCACGGCGACCGGGAGCGTCGGGTTGTCGGCCCGAGCGATGAACACGGTCGCCCCGAACTCACCGAGCGACACGGCGAAGGCGAACCCGGCCGCGATCAGCAGCGCCCGTCGCACCATCGGCAGATCGACCTCCCGCCACACCCGCCACGGCGACGCCCCGAGCACGGCCGCCGCCTCCCGCAGCCGCTCGTCCACCGCGCGCAGCACGGGCAGCATGATCCGTACGACGAAGGGGACGCCGACCAGGGCCTGGGCGAGCGGCACCAGGATCCAGGAGGACCGCAGGTCGAGAGGCGGCTCGTCCAGCGCGATCAGGAACCCGAAGCCGACGGTCACCGCGGACACCCCGAGCGGCAGCATGAGCAACGCGTCGAAACCACGGACGAGACGGCCGGCACGCCGGGTGAGCGCGGCGGCGGCGAGCCCGCCGATCAACAGGGCGATGACGGTCGCGGCGAGCGCGTACGTGAGCGAGTTCCCGACCGCCTCGATCGGTGCCACCAGGAAGATCCCACTGTCGTCGCCGGTCAGCGCCTCGTAGTAGCCGAACGCGGACCCCGGCGCGTCGAGCGACCGCTCCACCAGCACGCCCAGCGGCAGCAGGATCAGCACGACGACGGTGGCGAGGACCCCGCCCAGCAGTGCCCACTGCCCCGCCCCACGCGGTCGTCGGGAGGTGAGCGACGCGTCCACCAGCCGCAGGGCGGTCTCCCGTCGCCGTACGGTCCACGCGTGCACGGCGAGGATGACCCCGACCGCGACGAACTGCACGAGCGTCAGCACGGCGGCCGTCGCGAGGTCGAAGATCTCCGAGGTCTGCCGGTAGATCTCCACTTCGAGCGTCGAGAAGGTCGGCCCGCCGAGGATCTGCACCACCCCGAAGGAGGTGAAGGTGAAGAGGAAGACCATCAACGCGGCGGCGGCCACGGCGGGTGCGAGCGCCGGAAGCGTGACTTTCCGCCAGGCCGAGAGCGGCGACGCCCCCAGCATCCGCGCGGCCTCCTCCTGCCCCGGGTCGAGCTGCGCCCACAGCCCGCCGACGGTCCGTACGACGACCGCGTAGTTGAAGAACACATGCGCGAGCAGGATCGCCCAGACCGTGGTGTCCAGGCGTACGCCCCACAGTTCGTCGAAGAGTCCGCCGCGCCCGACCAGCGCCAGGAACGCCGTACCGACGACCACGGTCGGCAGCACGAACGGCACGGTCGCCACCGCCCGCAGGATGTCCTTGCCCCTGAAATCGAAGCGCGCGAACACATACGCGCCAGGGAGCGCGATCAGCAGCGTGAGCGCGGTCGAGACGAGTGCCTGCCAGGTGGTGAACCACAGCACATGCCGGATGCCGGGGTCCCCCACCACATCCGCGATCCGCCCGAGGTGCCAGGTCCCGTCGCCCTTCAGCCCCCGCACGACGATCGCGGCGACGGGGTAGGCGAAGAACACCCCGAAGAACGCGACGGGCAGCACCATGAGCCAGAGCCGCGCCGCGCTCCCCCGCCGACGCGGCCCGCGAGGTCGACGCGGTACGGCCACGACCTCCTTGGCCGCCTCAGCTTCCTCGGCCGCCTCGGCTTCCTCGGTCACTTCAGTACGAGCGAGGCCCACGACTTGACCCACTGGTCACGGTTCTCGGCGATCTTCTCGGGCGCCATGGTCGCCGGGTCCTTCGCCGCGGGCCCGTACTCGGTGAACTCGGCGGGCACGGACGCCCCCTCGACCACGGGGTACACGAACATGTTGAGCGGCATGTCCTCCTGGAACCTCTTCGAGATCAGGAAGTCGATCAGCGCCTTGCCGCCCTCGGCGTTCTTCGCGTTGCTCAGCAGCCCCGCGAACTCGATCTGCCGGAAGCAGGTGCCGGTCGCGACCCCGGTGGGCGCGGTCTTCGGCTTCGGGTCCGCGTAGACGACCTCGGCGGGCGGCGAGGAGGCGTACGACACGACGAGCGGCCGGTCACCCCCGGCCTTCTTGCCGTCCGTCGACCCGGAGAACTCCTGGTAGTACGCCTGCTCCCAGCCGTTGACGACCTTCACACCGTTGGCCTTGAGCTTGTCCCAGTAGCCCTCCCACCCGTCGTCCCCGTACCGCGCGGCCGTACCGAGGACGAATCCGAGCCCCGGTGAGGAGGTGGACGCGTTCTCCGTGACGAGCAGGTCCTTGTACTCGGGCTTGACGAGATCGTCGAACGACTGCGGCGGCTCGATCTTGTTCTTGCTGAAGTACGCCTTGTCGTAGTTGACGCAGATGTCACCGGAGTCGATGGGAGTGACCCGGTGCTCGTCCTTGTCCAACTGGTACTCGGCGCCGACCTTGTCGAGCCCCTTCGCCTCGTACGGCTGGAAGAGGCCGTTGTCGAGCGCGCGGGACAGCAGCGTGTTGTCGACACCGAAGAAGACGTCGCCCTGGGGGTTGCCCTTGGTCAGGATCGCCTGGTTGACGGCCTGCCCCGCGTCCCCGCTCTTGAGGACCTTGACCTTGTACCCCGACTCCTTCTCGAACGCCTTCAGCACGTCCTTGGAGTAGGCGAAGGAGCCGTGGCTGACGAGGGTGACGGTCTTGGAAGCGCCCGACCCTGTGTCGTCGGACGAGGAACCGCACGCGGACAGCGTGACGAGCCCGAGGCCGACAGCCGCGGCGACGAACGATCTGATCTGCACTGGATTCCTCCTGGGGGTGACCAGGAAGAGACGCGGCCCTGCCCGGGATCGTCGGAGATTTCCGAAGGCTCCCGGGCAGGGCGCAACAGCTTGAGTGATGACCGAACTTCCTACCCAGAATGACCTGGGCGAGGTTCAGAGGGTCTGCGGCCGCTTGCCGCACTCTCAGCGCTGTGGCGCTCCCCTGTCGGAATATGAAGATGTGTACGAAGGTCAGAGTACCCCGTGGCCTGATTCCGACTCCTACCGGTGGCCAGGGGGCCCTGTCTCCGGTCCTACCTCTCGGTGGCCGCCAGCTGCCCGCACGCCCCGTCGATCTCCTGGCCCCGGGTGTCCCGGACGGTCACCGGCACCCCATGGGCGGCGATGGCGTCGACGAACGCCTTCTCGTCCTCGGGCCGGGAAGCGGTCCACTTGGACCCCGGAGTCGGGTTCAGCGGAATCAGGTTCACATGCACCGGCTTGCCCTTGAGCAGCCGGCCCAGCCGGTCACCGCGCCACGCCTGGTCGTTGATGTCCCGGATCAGCGCGTACTCGATGGACAGCCGACGCCCGGACCTGGCCGCGTACTCCCACCCGGCGTCCATGACCTCGCGCACCTTCCACCGCGTGTTCACGGGGACGAGCGTGTCGCGCAGTTCGTCGTCCGGGGCGTGCAGCGAGATGGCGAGCCGACACTTGAACCCTTCGTCCGAGAACCGGTGGATCGCGGGCACCAGCCCGACCGTGGACACGGTGATCCCGCGCTGCGAGAGCCCGAGCCCGTCCGGCTCCGGATCGGTCAGCCGGCGAATGGCGCCGACGACCCGGTTGTAGTTGGCGAGCGGCTCGCCCATCCCCATGAAGACGATGTTGGAGAGCCGCGCCGGCCCACCGGGAATCTCGCCGTCCCTGAGCGCCCGCATCCCGTCGACGATCTGGTGGACGATCTCGGCGGTGGAAAGATTCCGGTCGAGCCCGGCCTGCCCGGTGGCACAGAAGGGACAGTTCATCCCGCATCCGGCCTGCGAACTGATGCACATGGTGACCCGGTCCGGGTACCGCATCAGCACCGACTCGACGAGCGTCCCGTCGAACAGTCGCCACAGCGTCTTACGCGTCGTCTCCTGGTCGGCCGACAGATGCCGCACGACCGTCATCAGCTCCGGAAGCAGCGCATCCTGAAGCTTCGCGCGCGCACCCGCGGGGATGTCGGTCCACTGTTCCGGGTCGTGCGCGTACCGCGCGAAGTAGTGCTGCGACAGCTGCTTGGCGCGAAACGGCTTCTCCCCGATCGCGGCAACAGCCTCCTTACGCTCCACAGGCGTGAGATCGGCAAGATGCCGCGGCGGCTTCTTGGCTCCGCGGGGGGCGACGAATGTGAGTTCTCCGGGCTTAGGCATAGCCGTACCAGTGTCGCAGATCAACGGGAGTGGCCCAGCGCGCCGAGCACCGGTCCGCCTTGCCATCCGTACCACCCGAGGCAGACGTGCCTGCGGCCCGTGGTGGGCCGCAGGCACGACGTTCAGGTCAGGAGCGCACCGTGTACTTCTCCGAGCACTTCGAGAAGTCGCCCTTCACCACGCACACCCACATCGTGTACCCCGTGTCCTCGGGCAGGTTGCCCGTGACCGTCACGGAGTAGGGGGAGCCGTGGCCACGGGTGGTCGCAACCCTGCCGGTGCTGAGATGGACCTCGATCCCGTAGCCGTCCGCGAGGACGTCATAGGCGCTCAGGGCGTCACCCGGTTCACTGCCGCTGGGGTCCTTCTGCCACATGGCGTTCCCCGCCGCCTCGCCCCAGGAGTTGTTCCTGACGCTGATGAAGGCGTCGCCCGAGGTGTTCGTCACGTAACCGAAGCTGAAACTGTCGGCCGCCGCCGCCGTACCCGCCCCGCCGATCACTGTCGTGGTCGCGACGGCCAGAGTTGCCGCGAGCGCGCCGAGCCGCGCCTTCATTGGTGTGCTCACGATCAGGCCTTGACGCCGATCTTCGAGGAGCACTTGGAGAAGGAGCCCTTCACCACGCACACCCACATCGACCACGTGGTGCCCTCGGTGAGGTTGCCCGAGGTCTCGTCGGAGTAGTTGGCGCTGTGCCCGCGCGTCGTCGCGATACGGCCGTCGCTGAGGTGGGCCTCGATCCCGTAGCCGTCCGGCAGGATGTCATCGGCGACCAGTGTGTCACCGGTGGAGCCGCCGCTCGGATCGGCCCGCCAGATGGCGTGACCCGCGGTCTCGCTCCAGGTGTTGTTGTTGACGGCGATGACGTAGTCCTTGGAACCGGTGATGTCGGTGTAGGTGAAGCTGAAGCTGTCCTCAGCGGCCGCCGGACCGGCTCCGGCCACCATCGTGGTGGCCACGACGGCCAGCGCCCCCGCGAACGCTCCCGCTCTGGCCTTCACACGTGTCCTCATCTGTGCTCCTCCCGTTGTTTTCTGCACTTGATCTTGCGGACCAGCACATATTGCAACACTCAGGCCAAGACTTTGAGATCATTTCCGGACGCAGTGAATCCGGACACGAATGAGGCCCGCTGTCCTCTCGGACAGCGGGCCTCATCGGCGAAACGGCACGTCAGCGACGTGCATGATCTCGATCAGTCGGGTCAGCCGGAGCCCACGAACAGCACCAGCAGCAGCCACACCACCGGAGCGGTCGGCAGCAGGGAGTCCAGGCGGTCCATGATGCCGCCGTGGCCCGGCAGCAGCGTGCCCATGTCCTTGATGCCGAGGTCCCGCTTGATCATGGACTCGCCGAGGTCGCCCAGCGTGGCGCTGGCCGCGACGGCGAGGCCGAGGAGCAGGCCCTGCCACCAGACGCCGTCGTGGATGACGAACTCCATGAGCAGGGCGCCCGCGACCATCGCGAAGGCAATCGCGCCGAGCAGCCCCTCACGGGTCTTGCCGGGGCTGATGCGCGGCGCGAGCTTGTGCGTGCCGAAGCGCCAGCCGACGGCGTACGCGCCCGTGTCACTGACGACCGTCAGCAGCAGGAACACCAGGACCCGCTGCGGCCCGTCGTCGGCGGTGAGCATGAGCGCGACGAACGTGGCCAGGAACGGAACGTAGAAGGCCGCGAAGACCCCCGCCGTGACGTCCTTGAGATAGTTCTCCGGCGGTTCCGTCATCCGCCAGACGAGGACGGCGAGCGCGGTGAGCGCCATGGCCACCCAGGCGCCCTCGGGCCCGCGTACGTACCCGGCGACGACCATCGCGGCCCCGCCGACCGCGAGCGGCACGAGGGGCGCCTTGATGCCCTTGCGTTCCTGCAGGCGCGAGGTGAGCTCCCACAGTCCCACCACCACGGCGACCGCTATCACGCCGACGAAGGCCGCCTTGACGATGAACAGCGAGGCGACGATGACCACTCCGAGGCCGACGCCAACGCCTATGGCGGCGCCCAGGTCACGGCCCGCGCTCTTCTTCTGCGGGGCGGGCTGCGGCGCGTCGGGCATGGGCTCCGGCTTCTGCGGCGCCTCCCCGTGGGGGTGCGCCGACGGCGTCTCGTCGCGGAACAGGGGGCCGGCCTGCCGAGCGGCCCCCCGGTCGTCGTCCTGGTTCCCGCCATGCGCGGGTACGTCGGGCACGATGGGCATGGGGCGAGTCTGCTGGGCCTCAGGCGCATCGTACGTGGGACCCGCCGGGGCGTGCCCCTGGACAGGTCCCCGGTCGGTCGGCGCCCAGTACCCGGCTTGTTGCGGCGCTCCCCAGGAAGAGTCGTTCATCAGACCTCGAGGAGTTCCGCTTCCTTGTGCTTGAGCAGCTCGTCCACCTGGGCGACGTACTTCGCCGTGGTGTCGTCGAGCTCCTTCTCCGCACGACGGCCCTCGTCCTCGCCGACCTCGCCGTCCTTGACGAGCTTGTCGATCGCGTCCTTGGCCTTGCGGCGGACCGCGCGGATGGACACCTTGGAGTCCTCCGCCTTGCTCCTGGCGACCTTGATGTAGTCGCGGCGGCGCTCCTCGGTCAGCTCGGGAAACACCACTCGGATGATGTTGCCGTCGTTGCTCGGGTTGACGCCGAGGTCGGAGTCGCGGATCGCCTGCTCGATGTTGCGCAGGGCGGTCTTGTCGAACGGGGTCACCACGGCCATGCGCGGCTCGGGCACCGAGAACGAGGCGAGCTGGTTGATCGGTGTCAGCGCACCGTAGTAGTCGGCCACGATCTTGTTGAACATCGCCGGGTGCGCACGACCGGTGCGGATCGCGGCGAAGTCGTCCTTGGCGACGACGACGGCCTTCTCCATCTTCTCCTCGGCCTCGAGGAGGGTCTCTTCGATCACCACTTGCTCCTGCGTGTCTTGAGTGGGCCCGGCAGCTGTACTTGGTCAGGTCGGCGGCCGGCTGCGTCGCGTCTTGTTCCTGCACGGTTCCCGACCGGCAGGACATTGTCCATCCCCCGGTCAGGCTCCGTCCCCAGGGCAGGGGAAGGACCCGGTCAGGCCCGGCTTCCCTGATCACCCACGAGAGTGCCGATCTTCTCACCCTTGACGGCCCGCGCGATATTGCCCGCCTTGAGAAGCTCGAACACGAGGATCGGGAGCTTGTTGTCGCGGCAGAGCGTGATCGCGGTGGCGTCGGCGACCTTCAGCTCACGGGTGATGACCTCGCCGTAGCCGAGGGAGTCGAACTTGACCGCGTCCGGGTTGGTCTTGGGGTCGGAGTCGTAGACCCCGTCCACGCCGTTCTTGCCCATCAGCAGCGCCTCGGCGTCGATCTCCAGAGCGCGCTGGGCGGCGGTGGTGTCGGTGGAGAAGTACGGCATGCCCATACCGGCGCCGAAGATGACCACACGCCCCTTCTCCAGGTGACGCACGGCGCGCAGCGGGATGTACGGCTCGGCGACCTGGCCCATGGTGATGGCGGTCTGGACGCGGCTGTCGATGCCCTCCTTCTCCAGGAAGTCCTGGAGGGCGAGGCAGTTCATGACCGTGCCGAGCATGCCCATGTAGTCGGAGCGCGCCCGGTCCATGCCGCGCTGCTGGAGTTCCGCGCCGCGGAAGAAGTTGCCGCCGCCGATGACGACCGCGATCTCCGCTCCGTCGCGTACGACGGCCGCGATCTCCCGGGCGATGGCGTGCACCACGTCCGGGTCGACGCCGAGGCCACCGCCCCCGGAGAACGCCTCTCCGGACAGCTTCAGCATGAACCGGCCGCGTTCCGCTTTGCTTTCGTCGCTCTTCTCGGGCTTGGTGGTCATGGAGATTCGCCTCTTTACCTGTCGCACATACGAAGAAGGCCACTGCCGGTGGGGTGGTGTTCGCATCCCATGCGCGGCAATGGCCTCCTCGTCAGATCCGCTGTCGTCCGTCACGCGTCACGCGCGCACGTGGCGTGCGTACGCGAACGACTGCACTCGACCCTATCGGGGCCGGGCGCCCGTCGCGTAACGGACTCAGATGCCGACCTTGATGCGCGTGAAGCGCTTCAGGGTGACACCGGCCTCGTCCAGGACCTTCTGGACGGACTTCTTGTTGTCCAGCGCGTACGGCTGGCCGAGCAGCGTGGCGTCCTTGAAGAAGCCGTTGAGGCGACCCTCGACGATCTTCGGCAGGGCGGCCTCGGGCTTGCCCTCGGCGCGGGTGGTCTCCTCGGCGACGCGACGCTCGGACTCGACGACGTCGGCCGGCACGTCCTCCTTGGCGAGGTACTTCGGCGCGAAGGCGGCGATGTGCTGGGCGATGCCCTTGGCCACGGCGGCGTCGGCCTTGTCCAGCTCGACCAGGACACCGATCTGCGGGGGCAGGTCGGGCATGGTGCGGTGCATGTAGGAGAAGACGAAACCGTCGGCGTACTGCGCGAAGCGGTCGAGGACGATCTTCTCGCCGAGGTTGGCGTTGGCCTCGTCCACGTACGCCTGGACCGTCTTGCCGGCCTCGATCTCGGAGGCGAGCAGGGCCTCGAGGTCGGCCGGGGAGCTCTTGGCGACGTGCTCGGCGATCGCGGCGGCGGCGGCCTGGAACCTCTCGCCCTTGGCGACGAAGTCCGTCTCGCACTTCAGCTCGACGAGGACACCGGAGGTGTTGTCGTCGGCGATGAGGGAGACCACGGCGCCGTTCTCGGCGGAGCGGCCCTCGCGCTTGGCGACGCCCTTCTGGCCCTTGATGCGCAGGGCCTCGACGGCCTTGTCCACGCTGCCCTCGGCCTCGTCCAGGGCCTTCTTGCAGTCCATCATGCCGGCGCCGGTGAGCTCACGGAGCTTCTTGACGTCGGCGGCGGTGTAGTTCGCCATGATCTGTGAATCTCTTCTCGGAGTTCGAAGTCTCGAAGTCGGCGTCCGCCGCCGCTCATCGGGCGGGCGCCCGCCGAAGATCTACGGGCTGTGGGTGAACGGCGGGTGGCGCGCTCGGCGCCACCCGCCGTCATGTCGACAGCGCTACGACCGTGAAGGTCAGGCCTGCTCGGCGTCCGCGGCCGGAGCCTCAGCGGCGGCCGGGGCCTCCTCGGCGGCCGGAGCCTCAGCGGCGGGAGCCTCGGCAGCGGCCTCGGCCGGAGCCTCAGCCTCAGCCTCAGCCTCGGCGGGGGCCTCGGCGGCAGCCGGAGCCTCCTCGGCGGCCGGAGCCTCGTCGGCCTTCTTCTCACCCTCGAGCAGGTCGCGCTCCCACGCGGCCAGCGGCTCGCCCGCGGCCTTGTCGCCCTTGCCCTCGGTGGCGACCCGGGAGCGGGAGATGAGGCCCTCGGCGACCGCGTCCGCGATCACACGGGTGAGCAGCGTGACGGAGCGGATCGCGTCGTCGTTGCCCGGGATCTTGTAGTCGACCTCGTCGGGGTCGCAGTTGGTGTCGAGGATCGCGACGACCGGAATGTTGAGCTTCCGGGCCTCACCGACCGCGATGTGCTCCTTCTTGGTGTCCACGATCCAGACGGCGCTGGGCACCTTGGACATCTCGCGGATACCACCGAGGGTCTTCTCCAGCTTGGCCTTCTCGCGCGAGAGCACGAGAAGCTCCTTCTTGGTGAGACCCGACGCGGCGACGTCCTCGAAGTCGATCTGCTCGAGCTCCTTGAGGCGCTGCAGACGCTTGTAGACGGTCGAGAAGTTGGTGAGCATGCCGCCCAGCCAGCGCTGGTTGACGTAGGGCATGCCGACGCGGGTCGCCTGCTCGGCGATCGCCTCCTGCGCCTGCTTCTTCGTGCCGACGAACATGACCGTGCCGCCGTGGGCGACGGTCTCCTTGACGAACTCGTAGGCGCGGTCGATGTACGACAGCGACTGGAGCAGGTCGATGATGTAGATGCCGTTGCGCTCCGTGAAGATGAAGCGCTTCATCTTCGGGTTCCAACGACGGGTCTGGTGACCGAAGTGGACGCCGCTTTCCAGCAGCTCCCGCATCGTGACGACGGCCATGGCCGTTCTCCTTGATTTTCTCGGTTGTGCCGCGGGAACCGGACGGCTCCCGCGCCTGACGCCCGCGATGCGCCGTTGCCACGAAGGACCGAGGGGCGCTGATACGGACCACAGACGGGCCTCGTACCGGGGCGTGCGAAGTCGACCCGGTGACCCGGATCGCCACCAGAAGTGTACGGGACCCACGGGGCCCCGGGTGACGCCGATATCCACAACCGGCGAGTACTCCACAGATCCCGGCCATGATCGCCCGGTTCACGGAACGCTTGTCCCATGTCTCACGAGATGTCCCACGAGTGGGCGAAGCGAACGATCCGACGGCGTATGGGTGCATGGACGGCCCTGCTGCTGTGCCTGGCGTCGACACTCCTGGTCACGGCCTGGACGACGGCGCCACGCGCGGTACCACGCGCGGCACCGGGACCACCGACCCCCGAGGAGTCCGTCCCTGCCCTGGGCCGCTCCTGGCCCGTGGGTCTGCGCCCCCTGGTGGTCCGCGCCTGGGAGCCACCGCCCACCCCCTACGCCCGGGGTCACCGGGGCGTCGACCTGTCCGCCCCGGCCGGGTCCCCGGTACGCGCGGCGGCAGCGGGCCGCGTCTCCTTCGCGGGCCGGGTGGCGGGCCGCGGAGTCGTCACTGTCGAACTGACCGGCACCGGCGACCCACCCCTGCGCACGACCTACGAACCGGTCCGGACTTCAGTGCACAAGGGCAACGAGGTAACCGCGGGCACCCTCCTGGGCACCCTGGAGGCAGCCCCCTCCCACTGCCCGACAGCCTGCCTCCACTGGGGCCTGCGCAGAGGGGAGGCCTACCTGGACCCGCTTTCGCTGCTGCCACCGTGGCTGCTCCGGAGGGGCCCGTCCCGCCTACTGCCGGTGCCCGCGTAGGCGTAGCGCCCAAGCGCCGGAGAGCCAACCCGGCCCCGCCCGGCCCCTGCGGCGGGTGCCGGCCGCCGGAACTCAGCCCCGCACGCCCCGCAACGCCATGGCCACTGCCGCCTCGGTGATCGCGGTGGGATCCTCGGCGACCCCCAGCTCGATACGCCGCGCAGCCGCGTCCACGACCCCCTGCAAGAGCATCGCGGCCAACCGTGGCTCCCCCTGCCCCAGCGCCGCGAGCGCCTCCACGATCATCGCGACAAGCCCGCCGTGCGCCGCCCGGATCTTCTCTCGCGCCCCGTCGTCCAGCTCACCCGCCGAGATCGCCACCACGGCCCGGTGCCGCCGGTCCCCGACCAGCTCCAACTGCTTGCGGACGTACGCCTCGACCTTGCCCTCGTGCGACGCGACCGCGGCCATCGCCGCCTCGACCTCCGCCGCCCAGACAGGGAAATCGACCTCGCACAGCTCCTCGACCACGGCGGCCCGCGACCGGAAGTACTCGTACACGGACGACCGCGCCAGTCCCGTACGCTCGGCGAGCGCGGGGAACGTCAACGCCTCCGTCCCACCCTCGGACAGCAGCGACCGTGCCGCGTCCAGCAGGGCGGCTCGCTGCATCGACCGGTGCTCGGCCACGGAGGCCGCTCGAATCCTTGGCACGTCAACCACTCTACAAACGGACCGCCACCCACGGGAGTGCCTCCCCCGTGCCGGCCCCGACGAAAGCCCCACCGACGCCGCCGAAGCCCGACCCCCGCGCCACATCCGGTCAGGTCGGCAGGGGTCGGACGGGTCGGGTCGGACGGGTCGGGTCGGACGGGTCGGGTCGGACGGGTCGGACGGGCGAACCGGATCGGACCGGACCGGGCCGCACCGGGTCAACGACCGAAGCTCGCCAGCTTCGCCCGCAGCTGCAGCACCGACTTCGTGTGGATCTGACTCACCCGGCTCTCGGTGACCCCCAGCACGTTCCCGATCTCCGCGAGGGTGAGCCCCTCGTAGTAGTACAGCGTGACGACGGTCTTCTCCCGCTCGGGCAATGTGTTGATGGCCCGCGCCAGGAAGCGGCGCAGCTCCCGGTCCTCGGCGACCTCGACCGGGTTGTCCGCGGCGGTGTCCTCCAGCGTGTCCATCAGGCTGAGGCGGTCACCGCCCTCTCCCCCGACATGCAGCAGCTCCTCCAGCGCCACCACGTTGGCCAGCGACAACTGACTGAAGACCGAGTGGAGTTCATCGACCGCGATACCCATTTCGGCAGCCACCTCGCCCTCGCTCGGGGTGCGTCTGAGCCGCGACTCCAGGGTGGCGTAGGCCCGCTCCACGTTGCGCGCCTTCTGCCGCACCGACCGGGGGATCCAGTCCAGCGCACGCAGTTCGTCGATCATGGCGCCCCGGATCCGGGTGATCGCGTAGGTCTCGAACTTGATCTCCCGGTCGATGTCGAACTTCTCGATCGCGTCGATGAGCCCGAAAACTCCGGAGGAGACGAAGTCGGCCTGTTCGACGTTGGCCGGCAGCCCGACGCTCACCCGGCCCGCGACGTACTTCACCAGCGGTGAGTAGTGCAGGATCAACTGCTCGCGCAGCCGTTCGTCGCCGGTCGTCTTGTACGTCCGCCACAGCTCGTCGAGTGTCGAGGGGGCTGGCGGGCGCACGGTGCCGCGAGTGGCGGAGGATACCGCCGCCCGGTCAGACCCGGAGGTGTGCTGGGGCATTCGTCGCCTTGTGCCGTTCTGCTGTGAGCTGTGGGTGCCTGGGTGAGCTGTCGGTCCGATGTCGAGTTTCCTGTCCTGAGTCGGAACCATTGTGAGCGTAGCGTGACTGAAGAGTCGCAGTGTGCGAAGGGCGGGGGATCGCCGGTACGCAGATACGTTCCGCTGGACGCCCCGCGGGGTCACCGTGATCGCGCTGTGCGACCGGGCCGGGACGCCAACTGCCGGAAACCGCAAGGCTGTCGGCGTTCCCCCGGACGGCCGAACACGCTCGGTCAACTTCGCCTCCGATCCGGAGAGACGGAGATCATCGCCTGGCGTGTCAACTTCCAACAGTCGCCGTGTCGTTCGACGTATCCGAGTGCGCGGAGTTCGTACAGTCTCCCGACCGCGTCGTCGACGGTCGTGCCCGCGCCCCGGGCGACCTCGTCGGCGGCCGCGGCCCCCCGCCCCGGCAGCGCGGCGAGAACCTGCCGCGCGCCGGGTTCCAGCAGATCACGGGGGAGCACGGGCCCCCGCCGGTCGGGCGCCAGCTCTCCCATGTCACCCACCAGCTCGATGACTTCGGCGGCGTCGGACACGAGCACGGCGTCGTCCCGGAGCAGTTCGTGCACGCCGGCCGAGAGGGCCGAGGTCGCGGGCCCCGGCACGCCCATCGTGAACCGGCCCAGCCGCTGCGCCGCCCGCGCCGTGACGAGCGCGCCGCTGCGGTAGGCCGCCTCCACTACGACGGTCCCTCTGGTGAGCGCGGCGATCACCCGGTTCCGCAGAATGAACCGGCTCGGCGTCGGGTGCTCCCCCGGCGGCAACTCCCCCACCACCAGACCCTGTTCGGCGATCCTGCTGATCAGCTGCACATGCCCCCTGGGGTAGGGCCGGTCCACCCCGCAGGCGAGCACGGCGACGGTCGCCCCACCGACCCCCAGCACCCCTCGATGCGCGGCCCCGTCCACGCCGTACGCACCGCCGGACACCACCACCCACCCCCGCTCGGCCAGCCCCGCCCCCAGCACGGCCGCCATATGGGCCCCGTACTCCGTACAGGCCCGCGCCCCCACCACGGCCACCGACCGCAACGCCCACATCCGGACATTGGCCTTCCCTCGCACCCACAACCCCACGGGCCGCCCGTCGCCGAGATCATCGAGCTGCCCGGGCCACTCGGCGTCCCCGGGCACGAGGAACCGGACCCCGGCCTCCCGGGCTTGGGCCAGGTCCCCTCCGGGGTCGGCGCGGCCGGAGCGGGCGCACAGTCCCGCCCACCGTTTCCCCGAGGCCTCCGGCAGCGGCCGCCCCCCGCAGGAGAGCCTCCGCACCAGTTCCCGGGCCCCGAACTCCCTCAGCCACCGCCCACCCAGTTCGTCCCCGGGTTCGAGGACACGGGCCAGGAACGCCCGGTCGAGCCGCTCGGCATCCGGCGCCCCGCCGCCGGTCATGGCTCACCCTCCGATGAACCCCGGCCCCCGGACCTCATGTCAGGGCCCCGATCGCCATCGGCGCCCCGCGTGGAACTCCGGTGCGCAGTTGCAGGGCCAGGTTGACGTCCGTCGCGTCCGGGCGGTCGTGGCCGACGAGGTCGGCGATGGTCCAGGCGACCCGCAGCACCCGGTCCAGGCCGCGCGCGGTCAGCGCTCCCCGCTCCAGGCAGCGCTCGGCGTCGTCCATCGCACCCGGGGTCGCGTGCCACCGGCTGCGCAGTTCGCGCCCCGGCACCTCGCTGTTCGTCCGCCAGGGTGTGCCGAGCAGACGTGCGGCCGCCCGTTCCCTGGCCGCGCGCACCCGCTCGGCCACCGTCGCGGTGGACTCGCCACGGGCCCCGGGCTGCGTGAGTTCGGACCGGGTGATCCGGTCGACCTCGACCCGCAGGTCGACCCGGTCCAGCAGCGGCCCGGAGAGCCGGGCCTGGTAGCGGCGGATCGAGGCGGGCGGACACTCACACAGGTCGTCCGTCCGCGAGAAGCGACCGCAGGGACAGGGATTCGCGGCGAGCACCATCAGGAACTTCGCCGGGAACCGCACCACTCCCGCGCTGCGCGCGATCACGACGTGCCCCGCCTCCAGCGGCTGCCGCAGGGCGTCCAGGGCCTGGCCGCTGAACTCGGGGGTCTCATCGAGGAAGAGCACACCACGATGGGCGAGAGAGACCGCGCCGGGCCGTGCGATGCCCTGGCCGCCACCCACGAGGGCCTGCATCGTGGCCGAGTGGTGAGGAGCGCAGTAGGGCGCCACGTCGACCAGTGGTTTGCCCACCGGCAGCAGACCGGCGATCGAGTGGACCGCCGTGACCTCCAGCGACTCCTCCCTGACCAGCTTCGGCAGGACGGCCGGCAGCCGCTCGGCGAGCATGGTCTTGCCCGCACCCGGCGGCCCTTCCAGGAAGAGGTGGTGTCCGCCGGCCGCCGCGACCTCCACGGCGGTCCGGGCCGCCCGCTGACCGACGACATCCGCGAGATCGTGGCCCAGGTCCTGCTGCGCGGCTCCCGTGGTGTGCATCCCGGTGGCCGCCCCCGTGCCCGGTAGCCGGAGCCCCGCCATCAAAGGGTCCGGGCGGCCCTCGTCGGGCTCCTCGTCCGGCACGGGTTCATCCGCGAGGACGGCGATCAGCTGCCGCAGGGTGCGCACGCCCAGTACCGAGACGCCGGGCACCAGCGAGGCCTCCGCGGCAGCGCACTCCGGCACCACCACTTGCTCGTATCCGGCCTCGGCGGCGGCCAGCACAGCGGGCAGGATGCCCCGGACCGGCCGGACCCGCCCGTCGAGTCCCAGCTCTCCGACCATCACGATGTCGGTGAGCACCCGCGGATCGATCCGCTCGGAGGCCCCCAGGATCGCGCAGGCGACCGCCAGGTCGAAGCCGCTGCCGGCCTTCGGGACCGAGGCGGGGCTGAGCCCCACCGTCAGCTTCTTCTGCGGCCACTCGGCGCCCGAGTTGACCACCGCCGCCCTGACCCGGTCCTTGCTCTCCGTCAAGCTCTTGTCCGGTAGTCCCACCAGTGTGAAGGCCGCCACCCCCGGTTCCAGGTCTGCCTGGACCTCGACGACGACGCCCTCGACCCCTACGAGGGCCACGGAGCATGTGCGGGCGAACCCCATCAGGCCACCCCCCGCACGTGTTCCACCACGGCAGCGCCGCGGTCGGGGAGGACGACGCCCACGACGTCGATGCGGACGCCGCCCGGTGGACTCCCTCCGTGTTCCTGGAGCCAGCGTTCGGCGAGGCCACGCAGTCGTTCGGCCTTGGTGGCCGTGACGGCCGCCATCGGATGCTCGAAGAGGCCGGCCCTGCGGGTCTTCACCTCGCAGACGACCAGCGCGTCCCCGTCGCGGGCCACGATGTCGATCTCGCCTGTCCTGCCGCTGCGCCAGTTGCGCTCCAGGACCGTCATCCCGGCCTCGACAAGCCGCCGCGCGGCCAGCTCCTCGCCGTATTTGCCGAGTGCACCTCGTGCGCTGTTGCCTCGTGCGCTGTCGCCTCGTGCCTTGCTCATGTCGGCACCACCTCCGGCGCCAACACTGAGGGCGACTCGCCCCACTATTGGATCTTGGTGGACAAGCAGCCGATTGTGGATAACTTCGTCACCCACACGGATGACGACCCACGACAGCGCTCACCAGCCCGCAACGCCCCCGGCCGCCCGCCGCCCGACCGCCCACACCCGACCGGCCTCAGCTGCCCGGCAGCTCCAGATCGCTCTTGTTCAGCTCCTCGATGTTCACGTCCTTGAACGTGAGCACCCGCACCTGCTTCACGAACCGAGCCGGCCGGTACATGTCCCACACCCAGGCGTCAGCCATCGACACCTCGAAGAACACCTCGCCCTGGACCGAGTGCACCTGCATCTCGTAGTCGTTGGTCAGGTAGAAACGCCGCTCGGTCTCGATCACGTATTTGAACAGACCGACGACATCGCGGTACTCCCGGTAGAGCTTCAGCTCCATCTCGGTCTCGTACTTCTCGAGGTCCTCGGCGCTCATGGCATGTTCCCCTTCAGCCGTGCGATCCCACCATTGTGCGCCAGTCCCGCGAGCCCCTAGACAATTTCGGTGTCGAGGACCACGGGTCTGGCCGGGGGACCCTCGTCGAGCAGTGTGCGGAGCAGTTCGGCGAGTCTGGTCGGGTACACCGTCTCATGCGCCCGGGCCAGTTCCCCGCACGTCCACCAGCGTGCTCCGGCGACGCTGCGTCGTTCCAGCTCCGTGAGGCCCGCCTCGCCGGGCACCACCTGGCGCGTATCGGTGGTCCGGGCGAGGAAGTACCACTCGTCCTGGTCCCAGCGGCGTCCGGCGAAGGGGAAGGAGCACATCCGCCGCCAGAGCACGGGACCGAGGTCCACGTCCGTGATCCCCGTCTCCTCCGCGAGTTCCCGCAGGGCGGCCTCCTCACGGGTCTCCGTGCCCTCCACACCGCCGCCCGGCGTGAACCACCAGTCGTCGGCCGGATCGTCCGGCTCATGCCCGTGCAGCAGCAGAATGCGCTCCCGGGGATCCAGCAGGATCACCCGGGCCACCCTGCGCAGCCCGCCCTCGTACGTGTCCTCAGCCGACAACGGCCGGCTCCGGCTGCGTCCTGCGGCCGCGTCCGCCGATCCGCTTGGCGACGGGCCCGTAGGCGCCGCCACCCAGGACGAGCACCATGCCCACGACCAGCGCGACGGTGATCAGCCGCAGCGGGCCGGGAGAGGAGAGAGCACCGAGCTTCTCAAAGCCCGTGGGGCGGGCCAGCATGCCGTCCATGGGCCAGACGACGGCGTCCACGCGCGCGTCCACATGGGCGCGCGGCACCGTGCCGTTGCCGGCCTCCGTGAGGTGGGCGGTGGAGTCCAGGGAGCCGCTGCGCTCGTCGCCGAGAAGGAACAGCCGGCCCTTGGGCACGGTGATCTCGGGGATACCGGTCAGCTCGGCGGCCTGGCCCTCGGGCAGATAGGCCTCGTCGATCTTCTTGCCGTTGACGGTCAGCTTGCCGCCGGTGCAGCAGGCGACCGTGTCGCCGCCGACCGCGACGACCCGCTTGACCAGGGGGCTGTTGCCCCAGGTCTCCTGCCGGAAGACCACGACGTCACCGCGCCTGATCTCGGCGCCGTCGATCCGCTCGGCGAGTATGCGGTCCCCGGAGGTGATGGTGGGGGCCATGGAGTCGGTGGGCACGGTGTAGGGCGCATAGGCGATCGCCCCCCAGACGAAGCCGCCCATGAAGAGCACACAGCCGAGGGCCACGGCCAGTCCCGACAGCTTGCTGCCGAGCCGTCCGCGGCCCTCGTCCGTACGACTTGTCGTCCCGCTCATCCCAGTGCTCCCCCGGGTCGGAGAATCGACCGTCCGTGCCCCTGGCGGGCCGCGGAAGATCGGCGATCTGGGACGGCACCCTACCCGGCGGTACGCGTGCCAGTAACCCTCGGGCTTCCGGTGGCCAGAAGGCGGCGCCGGCGCCACAGCACCAGCGGCACCGCGCCCGCGAGGCCGAGCGCGCCGGGAGCGGCGGCGCTCAGGTTCTGGTCGAACGTGTCGGGAATCGGCAGCGTGGACCAGCGGGTGGGCGGCCAGGCGACCACGATGGCGCGGCCCACGACCTGGCTCACGGGGACCATGCCGTCGTTCGAGTCGTTCTGGTGGTAACGGGAGTCCAGCGAGTTCTGCCGATGGTCGCCCATGACCCAGATTTTGCCCTTGGGTACCTTCACCTTGAACTGACCGCCGGTGTCGTCGACGGTGCAGGGGGTGTTGCCCGGGTACACGTACGGCTCGTTCAGTGCCTTGCCGTTGACCTTGAGCGGGCCCGTGCCGTTGCACTCCACGGTGTCGCCGGCGACGCCGATGGTCCGCTTGATCAGGTCCTTCTCCTCGGCGGACGGCATCAGGCCGATCCAGCCCAGGACGCGCTGTACGGCGTTGGGCTCCAGAGTGGGTTCGCCGTTCAGCCAGCCGTCCGGGTCGTGGAAGACGACGACCTCGCCGCGCTCGGGCTCGGAGCCGAACCACGGGGTGAGCTTGTCGACCAGGACCCGGTCGCCCTCCTGCAGGGTGTTCTGCATCGAGTCGGACGGGATGGAGAACGCCTGCACCAGGAAGGTCTTGATCAGCAGCGCGAGCACCAGCGCGATACCGACCAGGATCGGCAGTTCCTTCCAGAAGGAACGCTGCTTCTTCTTGGGCCTCTCGTGCTGGTCGCCGTCGTCGACCGAGGTCCGGGCGCCGTCACCGCCGTCCGCTCCGCCCGGGGAGTCACTCCCGGAGTCGGCCGAACCCTCGGAACTCACGGCGCCCTCCACGTTCTCCGCGGCCGGGGAAGCCGCCTCGTCGGATCGCTCCGGCCGATCTTCGGAACCACCGTGTCCGGACCGTGCGCCGACCGCCAAATCCCCCACATCCACTCCTCACTCCGTACCGCCGCCCGCGCCACAGCCGGTGCAGGCCCACCACTCCCATAACGAGCGGGAGTTCCGCAGGGGTCGGGAGGGGGATCAATCCGTTTCGATCCGCGGAAGCCACCCTATGCGAAGCGCCGAGGGCGGCGGTCGACCCGCCCGGCACGGCCGTGAATGTGTCCGGCTCCTCCAACTGCCCCCAGTGGCCGACCGGCCAGGCGATGACCACGGCCCGGCCGACGACGGCGTCCTCCGGGACCGTACCGCCGTACTGCGCCGTTTTCGAATCGTCGGTCTGGTGGGCGCGCGAGTCGGCGGAGTTCTCCCGGTGATCGCCCATCACCCAGAGACGGCCCTGGGGAACGGTCACCTGGAACTGCTGGGTCGAGGGCTGGTTGCCGGGGTGGATGTACGCCGTCTCGTCCAGCGGCATGCCGTTGACCGTGACGCGGCCCTGGGTGTCGCAGCACTTGACGGTGTCGCCGCCGACCGCGACGACCCGCTTGATCAGGTCCTGCTCGTCGTCGGACGGCAGGAGGCCGATGAACTGCAGGCCTTCCTTTATCTGCTTGATGACGATCGGGTCCTCGGTGGCGGCCGTCGTCTGCTCGTCCTCCAGCCAGCCGCCCGGGTCCTTGAAGACGACGACGTCCCCGCGGGTGGGCTTGGAGCCGAACCAGGGCGTGAGCTTGTCGACCAGGACACGGTCGCCGATCTGGATCGTCTGCTCCATGGAGCCCGAAGGGATCACGAACGCCTGGACGAGGAAGGTCTTCAGGACCAGCGCTATGAGGACGGCGACACCGACCAGGAGCGGGATCTCCTTGACCGCGGAGCGACGCCTGCGCGCCTTGATCTTGCGGGCGAGCTTCCGCCGCTCGACCCGGCTCGGCCGGGCGGCCCCGCCGGACCGCCGGGTGCCGGTGGGCAGCAGGTTGTCGGCCGGGGTGCTGGGAGCCGCACCGCGGGGTTTGCCGCGGTTACCCATGCGCACCGCCGGCTGCGGCGGACACACGCGCGTAGGCGTCCGGGCGGTCCAGACGCGTCCAGTGGTCGGCCGGCCAGGCGATCCCCTCGGCCCTACCGATCACGGAGTCGACGGGGACCATGCCGCCGCCGGGCGATCCCAGATGCTCGCGGGAATCGCTGGAGTCACTGCGGTGGTCGCCGAGGAGGAACAGCCTGCCCTCGGGGACGACCACGTCGAAGGGTACGTTCGACGGGCTGTCGCCCGGGTACAGAAACGACGACTCGTCGACCCACCGGCCGTTCACCTCAAGCCTCCCCTTCTGGTCGCAGCAGACCACCCGGTCTCCCCCCACGCCGACAACGCGCTTGATGTAGTCGGCGTTCCCGAAGTAGCCGGTGCCGTCGAACACGACGACGTCACCACGCTGCGGATCAGATCCGAAACGGTACGCCAACTTATTTACGAGAACGCGGTCCCCGATCCTCAATGAAAGGGCCATGGAGCTGCTGGGAATTTGGAAGGGCTGCATCACGAAGTTGCTGAAGAGCACCAGAAAAAGCAGGCAGATCAGTACGGTCAGGGTGTAATTCCCACCCGGTACCCACTCGGTGGTCCGGTCCACCCATGCGAAACGCGACCGCTCCTCAGGCCCTCCTGTGTCAGAGATCTCCTCGGAGACCTCGTCGCCGGAAGGACGAGGGGAACGGTCGCGCTCCATGTGCTGCTGTGCTTCGGTGTCCATCGGGGCCAGATCGTATCCGGCCCCGCTGTGACAACCTTTTGTGACTCGAGCGCGCGATCAGTTGTCGCGCTTCTCCTTGATCTTCGCCGCCTTGCCGCGCAGCTCGCGCAGGTAGTACAGCTTGGCGCGACGGACGTCACCGCGGGTGACGAGCTCGATCTTCTCGACGATCGGGGTGTGCACCGGGAAGGTGCGCTCGACGCCGACGGAGAACGAGACCTTGCGGACCGTGAAGGTCTCACGGACACCGGCGCCCTGGCGACGGATCACCACGCCCTTGAACTGCTGCACACGGGAGCGGTTGCCCTCGATGACGCGGACGTGGACGTTGACGGTGTCACCCGGGCGGAAGGCCGGGATGTCACTGCGCAGCGACGCGGAGTCGACGGTGTCGAGCAGGTGGGACATTTCGTCTGCTTTCTTCGCCCATGCCACAGGTCATAGGCGGGAGCTAGGTGGTTCGAGAGGATGCTGTCCGTGTCGGGGCGGGCGTCGTGTCCCCCTGCGGCAGGGGCGCGCGCCGGACGACGCACAACAGCGGCCTATTCTTCCACGCCCTCCGGCCGCCGCCAAAATCGGCCGTACGCCTCACCCTCCGGATCCGGGGCCCAGCCCAGGATGGAGAGCATCTCGCGGTCCTTCTTGCCGAAGGCCTTGGGGTCGCAGCGCTCGATGAGGTCGGGCCGGTTGGCCGCCGTACGCTTCAGGGCCTCGTCGCGCCGCCAGCGCGCGATCCTGGCGTGGTGTCCGCTGAGCAGCACCTCGGGGATGTCGCGGCCGCGCCACTCGGGGGGCTTCGTGTAGACCGGCCCCTCCAGGAGGTTGGTCATGGCGCCGGGCGCGAAGGAGTCGTCCCGGTGGGACTCGGCGTTGCCGAGCACACCGGGCAGGAGTCGTGCCACGGCCTCGGTGACGACGAGGACGGCCGCCTCGCCGCCGGCGAGCACGTAGTCGCCGATGGACACCTCGTGGACGGGCATCCGGGTCGCGTACTCGTCGATCACGCGGCGGTCGATGCCCTCGTAGCGCGCCGGGGTGAAGACCAGCCAGGGGCGCTCGGAGAGTTCGACGGCGAGGGCCTGGGTGAAGGGGCGGCCGCTGGGGGTGGGGACGATGAGCGCGGGCTCGCGGGCCCCTGTCTCGTAGCCGTCGGCGAGGACGGAGTCCAGAGCTGCGCCCCAGGGGTCCGTCTTCATGACCATGCCGGGGCCGCCGCCGTAGGGGGTGTCGTCGACCGTGTTGTGCCGGTCGTACGTCCATTCCCGTAGGTCGTGGACGTGCACCTGCAGCTGTCCCCGCGCGCGTGCCTTGCCGACCAGGGAGACGTTCAGGGGTTCGAGGTACTCGGGAAAGATCGTGACGACGTCGAGCCGCATCAGACCTCGTCCCCGGCCGGGCCTGCGGAATCCGCGGCGGAATCCGCGTCGGGCTCCTCGGCGGCGTCCCGCGCGGAAGCGATCTCCGCCCGGTCGTCGATCAGGCCGGGCGGCGGGTCGATGACGGCCCGCTGCTCGGTCAGGTCGATCTCGGTGACGATCTTCTCGACGAACGGGATCATCACCTCGCTGCCGTCGGGCCGCTCGACGATGAAGAGGTCCTGGGACGGCAGGTGCGAGATCTCGATGATCCGGCCGACCTCGGCTCCGTCCTTGGTGACCACGTCCAGGTCCATCAGCTGGTGGTCGTAGTACTCGTCCTCTTCCTCCGGCAGCTCCTCCGGGTTCACCTCCGCGATCAGCAGGGTGTTGCGAAGGGCCTCGGCGGCGTTGCGGTCGCGGACGCCCTCGAAGCGCAGGAGCAGCCGGCCGCTGTGGACCCGGCCGGTCTCGATGGTGAGCGGGCCCGTCGAGGCGGGGTCCGTGGACAGGACGGCGCCGGGGGCGAGCCGGAGTTCCGGCTCGTCGGTGCGGACCTCGACGGTCACCTCGCCCTTGATGCCGTGGGCGCGGCCGATCCGTGCGACTACGAGCTGCACTGTGCTTGATCTCCTGTCATACGACTGCGGGCCGGGGACGGCCCAGTGGCCCTCCCCGGCCCGAGCCGGTGCTGCGAATCTTCGTCAGCGGACGTGATCCACGTCGACGAGGTCGACACGGACACCGCGGCCGCCGATGGCGCCCACGACGGTACGCAGAGCGCGGGCGGTACGGCCGTTGCGGCCGATCACCTTACCGAGGTCGTCGGGGTGGACCCGGACCTCGAGTACGCGCCCGCGACGCAGGTCACGGGAAGCGACCTGCACGTCGTCGGGGTTGTCGACAATGCCCTTCACGAGGTGCTCGAGAGCCTCCTCGAGCATGCTCAGGCCTCGGTCGACTCGGACTCGGCGGCAGCCTCGTCCTTCTTGTCGGCCTTCTTCTTCTGGGTGATCGCCTCACCCTTGCCCGCGTCGTCGCCGCCCAGGGCCTCGAACGACGGGCGCGCGGACTTCGGCTGAGCCACGAGGAGCGGCGCCGGAGCGGGCTCGCCCTTGAACTTCTGCCAGTCGCCGGTCTTCTTGAGGATGGCGAGCACGGGCTCGGTCGGCTGTGCGCCGACACCCAGCCAGTACGCGACGCGCTCCTCGTCGACCTCGATGACCGACGGGTGGTACGTCGGGTGGTACTTGCCGATCTCCTCGATCGCACGACCGTCACGACGGGTGCGGGAGTCGGCGACGACGATGCGGTAGTGAGGCGAACGGATCTTGCCCAGACGCTTCAGCTTGATCTTGACTGCCACGGGAGTGGGTTCTCCTGGTTTTGACGTGATTGGGCACGGCGAGAGAGCCGCGTGGGGTTGCGGTACCCGAGTGCCCGATGGACGCGTCAGCCGGAGGAGAGAGGGGTCCTATGCGACTGTCGAGTACAGCTGGCCATTCTGCCACACGCTGCGCTTCGTCTCTTACCGGGTCCACGGGAAGCCATGCCGAAGCGGCACCCGGCGCCTGGACGTTCTCGCTCGCCCGGCGCACGCGGGGTGCCTCCCCCACTCTCGATCGTGCTCGAGCGGGGGACCCGTCGCCCGCCCGTGCCGCCCCAGCGGCACGAGGGCACGCGGCGACGC
This sequence comes from Streptomyces sp. NBC_01314, assembly GCF_041435215.1. Taxonomy (NCBI): domain Bacteria; kingdom Bacillati; phylum Actinomycetota; class Actinomycetes; order Kitasatosporales; family Streptomycetaceae; genus Streptomyces; species Streptomyces sp. NBC_01314. Next base: position 3,521,725 of record NZ_CP108394.1, read on the forward strand.
ATGACTACAGCGGCACCCCGCGGTGCGGCCTGATCCGAGCCCACGAGCTGTGTACGGCTGCCACGAGCAGTCGTCGTCCCAGCTCGTCGGCCGTCACGCCGCGCCCATGACCTCCGGGATCCGGAAGGGCTTGCCGCAGCCGCCGCAGACGATGGGGGCCTGGGCGAGTACGGAGGGGACGACCCGGACGTTGCGGCCGCAGTCGCAGACGGCCTTGACGCGGACGCCGCCGCCCGAGGAGCCGTGGCGTGCGGCCGGGCCCCGGAAGCTGCGGGCCGTGTCCGCGGACGTCGCCGCGGTGTGGGCCTTGAGGGCGCGCTGCAGTCTCTCGATGGTCGGGCGGTAGCGACGCTTGGCCTCGGGGTTGAGCGTGACCAGGGAGAAACCGCTACTGGGGTGCGGTTCCTCGGGGTGGTCGAGGCCGAGCTCCTCGGCGATCGCGAGGAATCTGCGGTTGTGGTACCGGCCGGCCCGGGAGGTGTCGCGGACTCCGCGTGCGGCGGCGATGCCATGGACTGCCTCATGAAGCAGTCGCTCGAAGGAGAGTGCGTGCCCACAGGCGGACGACGACTCCCCGATCAGGGACTCGGGAGCGGCAAGATCCGGCAGCTCGGGGTGGTGCCTTTGAATGTCGGCCCACGCCTGTGCCAGTTCTGCGGCGAGAACAGGTGGTGTCTGTGTCGTGCTCACGTAATGACAACGAGCCGGAGTGCCCCTGTGTTCCGATTCCGGGCCATCCCAATTAATTTGCACGTACCCGTCAGTTGCGACTAGTGCGTCCTGACGAGGGCGGGTGCGCTGATCTGCGGAGAAGCCTCGCAGCTCCCCACAAGGCGGTACGTAGTAACACGTACGCCCCGGCGCGTAGACGAGGTCCGCGCGCCGGGGCACCTGTGGTCGGCAGATGCGCAAGGGGCCTTTCGGTCGCTCTCCCGGCGGAACGGGGCGATCTAGTAAGCGCGCGCCACGACGGCGACGTTACCGGGTGCGTCGTAGGAATCGGGCACCGACCCGTCCTCGGCGACCAGACACCGTACGGTCACGGCGTGCTCCCCCAGCCTGGTCTCGCCGTCCTCGCCCAGCGTCGACCAGGGGATACGCGCCCAGCCGCCGGCCGCGGCGGCGTCGATCGCCTCGTCGATGGTGGACACCTCGGTCGTACGGGACTCGCGGCGCTCGCGCGACTGCTTCAGGAGGAGCGCCTGGTCCTCCTCGAGGATCGCGGGCAGCAGGCGTACGAGTGAGTCGACGGCGACCGGTTCCTTGCCGCCCGGGATGCGGCGGGCGAGCATCGCCGTGCCGTTCTCCAGGTCACGGGGGCCGACCTCGATGCGTACGGGGACGCCCTTGAGCTCCCAGTCGACGGCGCGGCGGCCGAACGGGATGTCCGTGCGGTCGTCCACCTGGACGCGGATGCCCGCGGCCTTGAGCTGGGCGCCGAGCTCGCGGACCTTGGCCAGAACCGCGTCGTCACCCTTGATCGCGAGGACGACGGCCTGGACCTGGGCCAGCCGGGGCGGGACCCGCAGGCCGTTGTCGTCGCCGTGCATCATCACCAGGGCGCCGATCATGCGGGTGGTGGAGCCCCAGGAGGTCTGCCAGACGAGTTCCTGCTTGCCTTCCTTCGACAGGTACCGGGTGTTGAAGGCCTTGGCGAAGTTCTGGCCCAGTTCGTGACTGGTGGCCATCTGGAGGGCCTTGCCGTCGCCCATCATGCCTTCGAGGGTGAGGGTGTTGATGGCTCCCGCGAAGCGTTCCTTGACGGTCTTGCGGCCGGGGACGACGTCCATCGCGAGGACGTTCACCATGAAGTCCTCGTAGACCTCCCGGTGGATGTGCGCGGCGAAGTCGCGCGCCTCCTCGTACGTCGCGTGCGCCGTGTGGCCCTCCTGCCAGAGGAACTCGGAGGTGCGCAGGAACAGACGCGGGCGCAGCTCCCAACGGACCACGTTCGCCCACTGGTTGATCAGCAGCGGCAGGTCGCGGTAGCTCTGCACCCACTTCGAGAAGTACTCGTTGATGATCATCTCGGAGGTGGGGCGGACCACGGCGGGTTCTTCGAGCTCCTTGCCGCCGCCGTGCGTCACCACGGCCAGCTCGGGCGCGAAGCCCTCGACGTGCTCGGCCTCCCGGGCGAGGTACGACTGCGGGATCAGAAGCGGGAAGTACGCGTTCTGCGTGCCCGTCTCCTTGATCCTGGAGTCCATCTCCTGCTGCATCCGCTCCCACAGCCCGTACCCGTACGGTCGGATCACCATGGTGCCGCGCACCGGCCCGTTGTCGGCCAGCTCGGCCTTGGTGATCAGATCCTGGTACCAGCGCGGGAAGTCGTCCGCGCGGGGCGTGAGTACGGGTGCCTTTGCCATGGCGCGATGGTACGGGTCCACGTTGCGGGGATGTGAATTCTTTTGCCCAGGCACGGACAGTCCGCAAGCCGGTGTCCGAGACCCCTGGACGACTCGCCGAGTGCGGAGTTTCCTGGCATACGGGGGGAGTGCGAGCGCGCACTGCCACGGGGGCCAGGAAATCCGGCAACGGCAACTCACGGCGGATTGGGGCGCTTTCGATATGACACCTACGCTCGTGCGGCAGCAACTGCCTCGCGCGGGGGCCGTACCCCGCGTGGACCGGTGTGCACGCGCGCGTGACTGGGCCGAGATCCAGGAACGGATGCTGGTACCGCTGTACGAGGCCGTCCACAGGCGGCTCGACGTCGGCACCGGCACCCGGCTCCTGGGCCTCGGCTGCGGGTCGGGGCTCGCGCTGCTGATGGCGGCGTCGCGGGGCGCCGCGGTCACCGGCGTCGACCCGGCCTCGCCCGAGAGAACCGCACTCGCGCGGGAGCGGCTCCAGCCGCAGGCATGGGGCCCGCGCGCGCGGGCCGGCACACGGGTCGTCGACGGCGCCCCCGAGGACACGGTCCGCGCCCCCGGTGAGCCGACGTACAACCTGGTGACCGCCTTCGAGCCGATCGGCTGTCTGGCCGGGGACTCCGAGGGCCTCGGTGAACTGCTCGTCTCGGCGACCCCGTTCGCGGAACGCGGCACCCCCGTGGTCCTCGCCGGCTGGGGCCCACCGGAACGCTGCACCACGTCCGCGGTGCTCCGCGTGGCCACGAAGCTCGCCGATCCGCTGCGCGGCGCGGGCAGTTGGCGCCCGGCGCTCAGGGACGACCTGGAGGAGGTCGCCCAGCGGGCCGGCCTGAAGCCGGACGGCTCCGGACGCGTGGCCTGCCCCTTCGGGTACGCCAACGTGGACAACGCGGTCCGGGGGCTGTTGTCGACCGGGGTGTTCGACGCGGCGATCAGGGCCACCGACCGGGCCCAGGTGGACAAGGAGCTGACCGAGGCCCTGCACCCGCACCGCCGCCGGGACGGCACGGTGTGGATGCCGAACGTGTTCCGCTACCTGATCGCGCGGACGCCCTGAGGCTCGGGGCGCGTCTCGACGACGTCGGGGCAGTCCCTGAGCGCTTCGGGAAGCCCGAACGTTTCGGGGAACCCCTGAAAAGGTCTTCGAGACTTCTTCCGGCGCGGGTGTGAATGGTGTGAAGAAAGCGGGTCGGTAGCGCATTTGGCTTGGCCAAGGGCGGCGCGGCACCCATAGCCTGCGCATCGTCCAGGGGAACAACACATCTGCGTACGGGAGTTGGCACCAGAGGCACCACGAGCGACACCACACTCATGCCGTCCACGCACACGGCACCCGGCGCCGCGCGCCCGGCCACACCCCCCGGCCGGTCACGCGGCGTCCGCCATGGGGCCTGTCAGCCCATGAACTTCTTGAACTCGTCCGGCAGCTCGAAGTCCTGAGGGGCCTGCTGGTCCGGCAGCCCGAGGGCACCGCCCTGGGCGCCGGCGGCCCGGCGTGCGGCCTCCTCCTGCTCCTGCTGCTTGCGCTTCATCGGGTTGCCGGAGCGCTGCTTGCCCTTGGCCTGCCTGGGCTGCTTCTTGCTCCGGCCGGGCCCACCACCCATGCCAGGCATACCCGGCATCCCGGGCATGCCGCCGCCCTGGGCCATGCGGGACATCATCTTGCGTGCCTCGAAGAACCGCTCGACGAGGTTCTTCACCGCGCTGACCTCGACACCGGAGCCCTTGGCGATACGGGCGCGGCGCGAGCCGTTGATGATCGTCGGCTCCTGGCGCTCGACGGGGGTCATCGACTTGATGATCGCGGCCGTGCGGTCGACGTCGCGCTCGTCGATGTTGTTGATCTGGTCCTTGATCTGGCCCATGCCGGGCAGCATGCCGAGCAGCTTGCTGATGCTGCCCATCTTCCTGACCTGCTCCATCTGAGCCAGGAAGTCGTCGAGCGTGAAGTCCTGACCCTTCTTGGACGCCAGCTTGGAGGCCATCTTCTGGGCCTCTTCCTGGCTGAACGTCTTCTCCGCCTGCTCGATCAGGGTGAGCAGGTCACCCATGTCGAGGATGCGGGAGGCCATCCGGTCAGGGTGGAACGCGTCGAACTCGTCGAGCTTCTCGCCGTTCGACGCGAACATGATCGGCTTGCCGGTGACCGAGGCGATCGACAGGGCGGCACCACCGCGGGCGTCGCCGTCGAGCTTGGAGAGCACCACGCCGTCGAAGCCGACGCCGTCCCGGAAGGACTCGGCCGTGTTGACGGCGTCCTGACCGATCATCGCGTCGACGACGAAGAGAATCTCGTCCGGGGAGACCGCGTCCCGGATGTCGGCGGCCTGCCGCATCATGTCCTGGTCGATGCCCAGGCGGCCCGCGGTGTCGACGACCACGATGTCGTGGACCTTCGACTTGGCGAACTCGATGGAGTCCTTGGCGACCTTGACCGGGTCGCCCACGCCGTTGCCCGGCTCGGGGGCGTAGACCGCGACGCCCGCGCGCTGGGCGACGACGCTGAGCTGGTTGACGGCGTTGGGGCGCTGGAGGTCACAGGCGACGAGGAGCGGCGAGTGGCCCTGCTCTTTCAGCCAGAGGCCCAGCTTGCCCGCGAGGGTCGTCTTACCGGCACCCTGCAGACCGGCGAGCATGATCACGGTCGGCGGGTTCTTGGCGTAGCGCAGGCGGCGGGTCTCACCGCCGAGGATGCCGACCAGTTCTTCGTTGACGATCTTGAGGACCTGCTGGGCAGGGTTCAGCGCCTTGGAGACATCACTCCCGAGCGCCCTTTCCTTGACGTTCTTGATGAACGTCCGGACGACGGGCAGCGCCACGTCCGCTTCGAGGAGCGCGATGCGAATCTCGCGTGCCGTGGCATCGATGTCCGCCTCGGAAAGGCGCCCCTTGCCGCGCAGGTTCTTGAAAGTCGCTGAGAGGCGATCGGAGAGCGTATCGAACACGGCGGTGTCGGTCCTCGGAGTCGGGGGCAGTCTGGACTGCCCTCCAGCGTATCTGTCTGGGTGTGGTCGGGTCTCCACCCCTGTGGATAGTGGTGACGGAAGACTCCCGGCACGAGCACGAGCACGACCGTGGCCGTGGGCATGGGCACGGGCACGGGGCCGGGCGGGCCCCGCACCCGTCAGCTCACCCGCGCAGCATCTCCTCCAGCTTCCGCGCCACGGACGCCGCCTCGTCGCCCGGCAGCGGTGCCCCTTGCGGCCCGGTCACGTAGAAGGCGTCCACCGCGTTGGCGCCCAGCGTGCTGACATGCGCGCTGCGCACCCGTACGTGCGCGTCCTCCAGGGCGCGCCCGATCCGGTGGAGCAGCCCGGGGGCGTCCTGGGCACGGACCTCGATGACCGTGGCGTGCCGGGAGGCCGCCGCGGCCACCGTGACGCGCGGCGGCGGCGCCACCACGCCCCGCCGCCGCGGATAGGCCGCGTCCCGTTCGGCCAACCGCCCGGCGATGTCCAGCGACCCGTCCAGGGCCCGTACGAGGTCCGCGCGGAGCCGGGCCGCCTGGGGCAGCGAGCCGTACTCGGCGGCCACCCGCCAGTTCAGCAGCAATACCGAGCCCTCGACGCTGTCCGGGAGGTCGAACGTGCCGAGTTCGGCCGTGCGCACGGTCAGCCGGTGCATGGCGAGAACGCCGGCGACCGCGGGCAGGACGCCCGCCTGGTCGGGTACGGCGATGAGCAGTTCCACGCCGAGCGGCTCGGGGTCGGCCTTCTCGTCCTTCTCCCCGGCGGCGGCCTCCGTCTGCGCGCGCAGCGACAGCACGGGACCGCCCGTGCGGAACGCCTCGATCGCGAGCCGCTCCTGCTCGGCGCTGGTCTCGCCGGGCTCCGGTTCCTCCGGGGCATCTCCGGCGAACACCGCCTCGACCCGCTGGACCAGCTCGGACACCAGCGAGGCACGCCACGACGACCAGGCGGCGGGCCCGGTGGCCAGCGCGTCCGACTCGGTCAGCGCGTGCAGCAGTTCGAGCGTGCCCGGCGACCCGACCGCGTCGGCCACGGACCGGACGGTGGCCGGGTCCTCCAGGTCTCGCCGGGTGGCCGTGTCGACGAGCAGCAGATGGTGGCGTACGAGGGTGGAGAGCACCGCCACGTCGTCGCGGTCGAAGCCGATCCTGGCCGCCACGTCCTTGGCGATGATCTCGCCGGCGACGGAGTGGTCGCCGGGCCAGCCCTTTCCGATGTCGTGCAGCAGCGCGGCGACGAGCAGGAGGTCGGGCCGGTGGACCCGGCGGGTCAGTTCGGAGGCCCGGACGGCGGTCTCGATGAGGTGCCGGTCGACGGTCCAGATGTGCACGGCGTTGCGCTGCGGCCGACAGCGCACCCGCTCCCAGTCGGGCAGCAGGTGCGTGATGAGGCCCTCGGCCTCCAGCGCCTCCCAGACGTCGACGGTCGGGCGCCCGGAACCCAGCAGGGTGACGAGCTGCTCGCGCGCCTCGGCGGGCCAGGGCGTCGGCAGCGGCCGGGCGGCGGCTGCGAGTCGCCGTACGGCGTGCAGGGACAGCGGCAGTCCGGCCTGGGCGGCAGCGGCGGCGGCACGCAGGGGCAGCACGGGGTCCCGGTCGGGCTTGGCGGCCCGCGCGAGTACGACCTCGCCGTCCTGCTCGACCACGCCCTCGGCCAGCGGCGACCGCTCGGGGGCGGGCTTCCCACCGCCGAGCATGGCGCGCAGCCGGGGCCGCACGGCGCGCGAACGCAACACGCGCCCCACTTCGCGCCAGGTCACATCACTGGCGTACGAGATGACCCGCGCGGCCTCGTACACCTGGCGCAGCAGGGTGTCGGCGTCCAGCAGTCCCAGCTCGGCGGCGACCTGGTCCTGTTCCTGGAGCGCGAGCCGGTCGGTCGCGCGCCCGGTGGTGAGATGCAGCGCGTCCCGTACGTCGAGGAGCCGGCGCCGTGCTTCGGCGAGCCCCTCGCGCGGGGCGTCGGCGAGCCAGGAGGCGGCGACGGCGCGCAGGGCGGTGGCGTCGCGCAGCCCGCCGCGCGCCTCCTTGAGGTCGGGTTCCAGCAGGTACTGCAGCTCCCCCTGCCGCTCGGCCCGCTCGGCGCACAGCTCCTGGAGTTCCGGGAGGCGTTTGGGCGCCTGGTTGCGCCAGTCGGCGAGGACCGCGGTCCGCAGCCCGGCGGTCAGTCCCAGATCACCGGCGATGTGCCGGGCGTCCAACAGCCCCAGCTGCACCTTGAGGTCCTCACCGGCGGTCTTGCGGGCCTCGGCGGGGGTGCGCACGGAGTGGTCGAGGGCCAGCCCCAGGTCCCAGACGGGATACCAGATGCGGTCGGCCAGCGCGGCCACCGCCCGCTCGTCGGACCCGTCGTGCAGGAGCAGCAGATCCAGATCGCTGCGGGGCGAGAGTTCACCCCGCCCGTAGCCCCCCACGGCGACCAGCGAGGCACCGCGCAATTCGGTGGCGCCCGCGCCGAAGAGGCCCGCGAGCCAGTCGTCGGTCAGCTCGGCCAGGGCCGAACGGCGCGGCGGCCCGGACTGCGCCTCCTCCTGGAGGAGGCGCAGCCGGGCCGCCGCATAACCGCTGGGTCCCGAGTCCTCTGCATCCGTACGTACGTCCGTACTCGTCACCCAGCGACTCCTGTTCTTCTCTTCGATCAGAGCGCGTCCGGGCCGCGCTCGCCGGTCCGGACCCGTACGGCCGTCTCGACCGGGAGGGACCAGACCTTGCCGTCACCGATCTTGCCGGTGCGGGCGGCCTTGACGATGACGTCGATCAACTGCTCGGCGTCCTCGTCCTCGGCGAGCACCTCGATACGGATCTTGGGAACCAGGTCGACCGTGTACTCGGCACCCCGGTACACCTCAGTGTGGCCCCGCTGCCGACCGTACCCACTGGCCTCGGTCACCGTAAGGCCGTGCACCCCGAAGGCCTGCAGGGCTTCCTTGATCTCGTCGAGCCGGTGCGGCTTGACGACCGCGGTGATCAGCTTCATGCCTCGACCTTCTTGCTCTCGGGCGCAGCGACGCTGCTCGTGGTGCTGGCGGAGATGTGCGAACCGGCGGCCGAGGAGAAGTCGTACGCGGTCTCGGCGTGCAGGGTCTGGTCGACACCGGTGACCTCGTCCTCCTCGGACGTCCGGAAGCCGATCGTCTTCTGGATGGCGAAGGCGATGAGCCAGGTCACCACGAAGGTGTAGCCCATGACCGAGAAGGCACCCGTGGCCTGCTTGCCGAACTGGTCGAGGCCGCCGATCCCGTCGGTCGCGAGGAAGCCGACCAGCAGGGTGCCGATGACACCACCGACCAGGTGGACGCCGACGACGTCGAGGGAGTCGTCATAGCCGAGCTTGTACTTGAGGCTGACCGCCCAGGAGCAGACGGCACCGGCGACGATGCCGATCAGGATGGCGCCGAAGGCGTTGACGTGACCGCCGGACGGGGTGATCGCGACGAGGCCCGCGACGGCGCCGGAGCAGGCACCGAGGGTGGTGAACGCGCCGTGACGGATGCGCTCGTAGATCAGCCAGCCGATGATGGCCGCGGCGGTCGCGATCTGCGTGTTGATGGCCATGCGGGCGGTCGTGCCGTCGACACCGAGCCAGGAGCCGGCGTTGAAGCCGAACCAGCCGAACCACAGCAGGGCGGTGCCGATCATGACCAGCGGCAGGCTGTGCGGCCGCATCGGGTCCTTCTTGAAGCCGATCCGCTTGCCCACGACGAGGACCGCGGCGAGCGCGCCGATACCGGCGTTGATGTGGACCGCCGTACCACCGGCGAAGTCGATGACGCCCAGTTCGAAGAGCCAGCCGCCCGGCGCCCAGACCCAGTGCGCGACCGGGAAGTAGGCCAGGGTGACCCAGAGTGCGACGAAGATCATCCAGGCGCTGAACTTGACGCGGTCGGCCAGCGCACCGCTCATCAGGGCCGGGGTGATGACCGCGAACAGCATCTGGAAGAGGATGAAGGCGAACGCGGCGATCTTGTGCGGCTCGCCGTTCGCGCCGGCGACGAAGCTGTCGACCGTGCTGGTGACGTCGATGCCCTTGAGGCCGATCGCGTCCAGGTCGCCGATGAAGCCGCCCTGGTCACCGCTGAAGGCGAGCGAGTAGCCGTACAGCACCCACAGGATGCTGACGATGCCCAGCGAGATGAAGGACATCATCAGCATGTTCAGCACGCTCTTGGCACGGACCATGCCGCCGTAGAAGAGCGCCAGGCCCGGCGTCATCACCATGACTAGCGCCGCACTGATCAATACGAATCCGGTATCTGTGCCGTTCAATGCCGGTATCTCCTCGTGGTCGGAACGGCCCGTGCGGATGCGGAAGCTTGGGAGCTATCGGGGAGGGCCGACTGTGCTGAGGAGACTGACGCAGCACCGTTTCGCCAGGAGTTTGGAAATGTTTCCCGGACGTGACGAAGGCGCCCATCACGTTACAGACAGGTGAAACGTGAATCGCGGAGGATGCATCCCGTGTGGGGCCCAGCCTCTGCGGGGCCCTCGGCGGATAACGGTTTCGTATCCGATGGAACTTCCGGTGGAACCTCCCCGAACGGACCGACCACGGCAGACCATCCGATGACCTGGCATGGGGGAGCCGAGTCGGGCAGTCGGGATGGTCGGCCGCGGCCGGAGTACGTGGGCCCGCGGTACGGGGCCGGGGTCAGACCGCCTCTGCGGTCTCGGGAAGATGGACGGCGAGCTGGTCGGTGAGGTCGACGATCTCGGCGAGACCGCCGAACTCGCGTACGGCCGTGTCGACGGTCTTGCGGATACGGGTGTTGACGCGCTCGGAACGCACCTTCTTCGCGGTCTCCATGGCCTGCTGGGCCATGGCCGCCCCCTGCTCGGGCTCGCGCTGGAGCAGATGCACGGTGGCCATGCCGATGACGTTCAGCGCGTACGACCGCTGGTGTTCGGTGTCCGTGGAGAAGAGCTCGACGGCCCGGCGCATCACGGGTTCGGCGAGGGACGCGTAGGCGGGGCTGCGGCCGGCGACGTAGGCGAGGTCGCGGTAGGAATGGGAGTTCTCGCCGTGCAGCTCGGCCTCGTTGAAGAAGCGGATCCAGTCGGGGTCCGGGTCGTCCCACTCCTCGGCGTCGGCGAAGACGTCCTCGGCCATCCGGACGGCCCGTTTGCACTTTCCGGGCTGGCCCATGTTGGCGTAGGCGCGGGCCTCCATCGCATACAGCATCGACTGGGTGCGCGGACTCGCGCAGTCGCGGCTGCCGTACTGGGCGAGATGGATCAGTTCGAGGGCGTCGTCGGGCCGGCCGAGGTGGATCATCTGGCGGCTCATGCTGGAGAGGACGTAGGAGCCGAGGGGCTTGTCGCCCGCCTCCTTGGCCGCGTGGAGTGCGAGGACGAAGTACTTCTGGGCCGTGGGCTGCAGGCCGATGTCGTAGCTCATCCAGCCGGCCAGCTCGGCCAGCTCGGCGGCGACCTTGAACAGCCGACGGGTGGTGGCCTCGGGCTGGGGCTCCTGGAGAAGGTCGGTCACCTCGTGGAGCTGGCCGACGACCGCCTTGCGGCGCAGACCGCCGCCGCACTGGGCGTCCCACTGCCGGAACATCACCGTGGTGGACTCCAGGAGGTCCAGCTCCGGTTTGGAGAGCCGACCGGCGCGGCGGGCGGCGGGCGAGGGCTCGGGCTCCGCGCGCGGGGCGGGGGGCGCGGGGACGAGCCAGCGCTGCATCGGCTCGATGAGGGCCGGGCCCGCGGAGAGGGCGAGCGAGCTCCCGAGGAAGCCGCGCCGCGCCAGCATCAGGTCGCTGCGCGAGAACTCGCTGATCAACGCCACGGTCTGCGGGCCCGTCCAGGGCAGATCGACACCGGAGACGGACGGGGACCGGTGGGCCGCGCGCAGTCCCAGGTCCTCCACGGCGACGACGCAGCCGAACCGCTCGGAGAACAGCTCGGACAGGATCCGCGGGATCGGCTCGCGCGGGTTCTCCCCGTCGAGCCAACGCCGTACGCGCGAGGTGTCGGTGGAGATGTGGTTGGCGCCGAGCTGACGGGCCCGGCGGTTGACCTGTCGGGCGAGCTCGCCCTTGGACCAGCCGCTGCGGACGAACCACGAGCCCAGCAGTTCGTTCGGGCGCTTCTCAGCGTTCGTGCCGCTTCCGCCGTTGCCGCCCACTGGAACGCCCCCATCCCTGAAACCACCTGTGCGCTGTATGCGCCAAGCCCTAACAGAATGCCGGTTACCACGCCGTACGTCCGACCCTCGTCACCCATCGAACGGAAAGACGACTTGCCTCCGGCATACCCACGAGCGCATGCCTCCCCAGGTCCCGTGCACTCAAAGTAATCCTACGATCACGCGTCCGGCCACGGCGATTCCGGAAACGCCACCATTCGCCACCCCTTCGAATGAACTCACGGGTGCCCGCACGCGATTCACTTGACACAAGACGGTCGGGAGTGGGCGGAGCGATGCATTCAGGGGCGCGTGTCGTTGACCGCACCACCCCGGGTGCCGCAGTGCGCCACCCCCTGTGGAAGCAGAGCGTCGCATTCCGACTCCGTCGCGTAACCACGGCGCGCTGGACCCGTTGGAGGGGGCATGGGCTTCACGATCGGCGGCATTCGGGAGATGCGCTCCGGCACGCGTCGGCGCGGCCGTTCCTCGGACTGCACGGCCGTTGCCGAGTTCACCGGCCTCTGGGGATGGGACGTCGTCCCCGGCGCACGGACGGCTTCGGGCGCGTGCTCGTGCGGCAGGACCACCTGTTCCGCGCCCGGCGCGCATCCACTCGACTTCGCGCATCCCGTCCGCGCCGGAGCGACGCTCGACGAGGTGACCGAGGCCTGGGCCGAGTTCCCCGGCGCCTCCGTGATGCTGCCGGTGGGCCACTCCTTCGACGTGCTCGAGGTCGCCGAGTCGGCGGGTCGGCACGCACTCGTCCGCCTGGAACGCATGGGCCTTCCCGTCGGCCCTGTGATCGCCACCCCCGAGGGCCGCACCCAGTTCCTCGTCGCCCCGGGCGCCGCCGCCGAGCTGTCCACGCTGCTCTACCGCATGGGCTGGGACGACCCGTCCGCCCTCGATCTGCGCGGCCTCGGCCCCGGCAGCCATGTCACCGCCCCGCCCTCCGACCGCGGCGGCCTCGGCCCGGTCAGCTGGCTCCGCTCCCCCGCCCTCGACTCGGCGACGAAGCCGCCCGCCGCGCGGCTGCTGCTGGGGACCTTGGCATACGTGGCCCACCGGTCACGGGCCTGACCGCAGCCCCTCACACGTATACAGCGAAGCGCCCGTCCCCGACTGCACCTTGGGGGCGGGCGCTTCTATGACCCCACCTAGGAAATTTCCGTGGTGGATCTGTGTGGTTATTCGCCGATAAGTGCATCCACGAACGCCTCCGGCTCGAAGGGCGCCAGGTCGTCCGCGCCCTCCCCCAGACCGACGAGCTTGACGGGTACGCCCAGCTCGCGCTGGACGGCGATGACGATGCCGCCCTTGGCGGTGCCGTCGAGCTTGGTGAGGACGATGCCGGTGATGTCGACGACCTCGGCGAACACACGGGCCTGGACGAGACCGTTCTGGCCGGTGGTCGCGTCGAGGACGAGCAGGATCTCGTCCAGCGGCGCGTGCTTCTCCACGACACGCTTGACCTTGCCGAGCTCGTCCATGAGGCCGGTCTTGGTGTGCAGCCGGCCGGCGGTGTCGATGAGGACGACGTCGGCGCCCGCCGCGATGCCCTCCTTGACGGCGTCGAAGGCGATGGACGCCGGGTCGCCGCCCTCGGGACCGCGCACGGTACGGGCGCCGACCCGCTCGCCCCAGGTCTGCAGCTGGTCGGCGGCGGCGGCGCGGAAGGTGTCCGCGGCACCGAGGACGACGTTCTTGCCGTCGGCGACCAGCACCCGGGCGAGCTTGCCGGTGGTGGTGGTCTTTCCGGTGCCGTTGACGCCGACGACCATCACGATGCCCGGGGTGTCGAGCGGCGAGTCGGTGTTGACCACGCGGTCGAACTCGGGGACGAGGATCTTCAGCAGTTCCTCGCGCAGCAGGGTGCGCAGCTCGGCCGGGGTGCGGGTGCCGAGCACCTTCACCCGCTCGCGCAGCCGTTCGACCAGCTCCTGGGTGGGCTGGACGCCGACGTCGGCGGTGAGGAGGGTGTCCTCGATCTCCTCCCAGGTGTCGTCGTCGAGGTGCTCGCGCGCGAGCAGCGTGAGCAGCCCCTTGCCGAGCGCGTTCTGCGAGCGGGAGAGCCGGGCGCGCAGCCGCACCAGACGGCCGGCGGCCGGCTCGGGGATCTCGATCGCGGGGGCGGCCGGTGGTTCCTCGACGGTGACGGGTGCCGGCGCCGTGCCGTCGGGGAGGCCTACCTCCTCGATCGTTCGGCGCGGTTCGTCGCGCGGCGTCTCGGCCTCGTCGCCGACGTGCGGCTCGGCCGGGGGAGCGGTGATGTCGGGTGTCGTGGGGGGTGCCGGGGGCAGCGGCTTCTTCCTGCGGCTGCCTACGACGAGCCCGCCCAGCACGCCGAGCACGACCACGGCGATGACTAGAGCAAGGATGAGTTCCATAACAACGCCAGTATGGCGCGACCTCCCGCCCAGCGGTTCGTTGGGCGCGTCGGGGCTGCACGCCCCACGGGCCGGGCCGGCCCGCCGTCCGACATTTCGTCGGGCGGAAGCCCCTCAGGGGTGGCCGTCACACACCCTCCCTAGAAACCTGACACCTCGTCAGTTACTGTCCCCCTCCACAGCCGCCTGAAGGGGGTCCCCCATGCCCGTCACGGTCGTCCGTTTCAACCTGGTCGAGCCCGGCGCCACGCCCGCCTCGCTCCGGGCCCGCTACCGGGCCGCCGTCGAGATGGCGGCGTACGCCGATGAGCGGGGCCTCAGCACCGTGCAGACGGAGGAGCACCACGGGGTCGAGAACAACTGGCTGCCGTCGCCGTTCGTCTTCGCGGGAGCGGTGTTCGGGGCCACCCGGCGGATAGCGGTGACGGTGTCGGCGGTGATCGGGCCGCTGCACGACCCGCTGCGGCTGGCCGAGGACATCGCCGTACTGGATCTGGTGAGCGGCGGCCGGTTGGTGACCGTCGCCGGGATCGGGTACCGGCCGGAGGAGTACGCGCAGTTCGACGTCGACTGGAAGAACCGCGGAAAGCTCCAGGACGAGGTGTTGCAGACGCTGCTCCGGGCGTGGACCGGTGAGCCGTTCGTGTACCGGGGGCGCACGGTCCGGGTGACCCCGCGTCCGGGGACCGAGCCGCATCCGCTGCTGCTGGTCGGCGGCTCCTCGAAGGCCGCGGCCCGCCGGGCGGCCCGCCTCGGGCTCCCCTTCTTCCCGAGCGCGCATCTGCCAGAGCTGGAGGCGTACTACAAGGAGCGGCTCGTCGAGTACGGCACCGAGGGGTGGACGATGATGCCCGCCGCCGAGACGCCGTTGCTGCACGTGGCGGAGGATCCGGACCGGGCGTGGGCCGAGTACGGCGGGCACTTCCTGCACGAGGCGCGGACGTACGCCTCCTGGCAGTCGGCCGGCATCCGGTCGGCCGTGCGGTCGGGGGCGGCGACGGTGGCGGAGCTGCGCGCGGAGGGCGTGTACCGGATCGTCACCCCGGACGAGTGCGTGGCACTGGGCCTGGACAACTACGTACTGCATCCGCTGGCCGGTGGGATGCCGGTCGAGGAGGGGTGGCGCGGGCTTCGGCTGTTCGCCGAGCGAGTGCTGCCGCGACTGAACGGCTGAGCGACGCCTCCTGAACGAACCCAGCCGCCTCCCGGCCCGCTCAGTGGTCGGGCCGGGAGGGCGGCCGGGGTACGAGGAGGGGCACCGGGGACCTTGGCCCTTCCCCTCGGGATCGGGGAGGCGGGTGGCCGACGGGTCTAGCCCATCTCCTCCAGCGCCTTGCCCTTCGTCTCCTTGACGAACCTGAGGACGAAGGGGATGGAGAGCGCGGCGAAGACCGTGTAGATCAGGTAGGTCACCGAGAGGTTCCAGTCGGCCAGGGACGGGAAGCTCGCGGTGATGGCCCAGTTGGCGATCCACTGCGCGGAGGCGGCCACGCCCAGGGCGGCGGCGCGGATCCGGTTCGGGAACATCTCGCCGAGCATGACCCAGACGACGACACCCCAGGAGAGGGCGAAGAAGAGGACGAAGACGTGGGCAGCGATCAGGGCGACCCAGCCCTGGGTGGCGGGGAGCTTGCCGTCGACGAGGTCGTAGGAGAAGGCCCAGGCCTCCAGGGCGAGGCCGAGGACCATGCCGACGGAGCCGATGAGGGCGAGCGGCCTGCGGCCGATCCGGTCCACGAAGATCATCGCGATGACGGTGCCGACGATGTTGATGATCGAGGTCGTGAAGGAGTAGAAGAACGACTCGGCCGGGTCGACACCGACGGACTGCCACAGCGTCGCGGAGTAGTAGAAGGCGACGTTGATGCCGACGAACTGCTGGAAGACCGACAGGCCGATGCCGATCCAGACGATCGGCTTGAAGAGGAAGCTCCCGCCGAGCAGGTCCTTGAACGTCGACCTGTGCTCGCTGTGCATGGCCGACTCGATCTCGGCGACCCGGGCGTCCAGGTCGACGTCCTTGCCCTCGACCTCGGCGAGTACCTCGCGGGCGCGCTCGTCCTTGCCGACGGAGATCAGGAAGCGCGGGGACTCGGGGATCGCGAAGGAGAGCAGGCCGTACAGCACGGCTGGGACCACCATCACGCCGAGCATGATCTGCCAGGCCTCCAGGCCGAGCAGCTCACCGCGCTGGTCGCCGTCGGCGGCGTTCAGGATGCCCCAGTTGACCAGCTGGGAGATGGCGATGCCGACGACGATCGCGGCCTGCTGGAACGAGCCGAGCCGTCCTCGGTACGCGGGCGGGGCGACCTCGGCGATGTAGGCGGGGCCGATGACCGACGCCATGCCGATGGCGAAGCCGCCGACGATCCGCCAGAAGGCGAGGTCGTACAGCGCGAAGGGGAGTGCCGAGCCGACGGCGCTGACCGTGAAGAGGGCGGCCGCGATCTGCATGCACCGGATGCGGCCGATGCGGTCGGCTATCCGGCCGGCCGTGGCCGCGCCGACGGCGCAGCCGATGAGCGCGACGGCGATGACCTGTGCCAGTGCCGTGGAGCCGATGTCGTAGCGGTGCCGGACGGCTTCGACGGCGCCGTTGATCACGGCGCTGTCGTAGCCGAAGAGGAATCCGCCCATCGCTGCCGCCGCCGCGATGAAGATCACGTGCGAGAGATGGTCGGGCTGGCCTTCGCGCGCTCCTGACTTGGATGTCTGCGCTGTGCTGGTCACGTGGGGGGACCTTCCGCTCTGAAGGTAAAAACAACGCTGCAGAGAATATGCCTTCAAGTTTCGAAGTCAAGAGGGGGTCGGGTGGGCTTCTTTGGGCCCACGGAAGAGCAAATGGGGAGATTGAGTTTAAGTATTGAAGAATCTGCGTCGACAGTCAGGGTGCGGGCGCGGGGCGCGGGGAACCGCACGACAAGCCCCCGCCTACCCGCAGACGAAAACGGCTAACGCAACCGCTGGCTGATCACCTTCGACACGCCGTCGCCCTGCATCGACACGCCGTACAGGGCGTCGGCGACTTCCATCGTCCGCTTCTGGTGCGTGATCACGATCAGCTGCGACGCCTCCTGCAGCTCCTGCATGATCCGGATCAGC
Organism: Streptomyces sp. NBC_01314; assembly: GCF_041435215.1. Classification (NCBI taxonomy): domain Bacteria; kingdom Bacillati; phylum Actinomycetota; class Actinomycetes; order Kitasatosporales; family Streptomycetaceae; genus Streptomyces; species Streptomyces sp. NBC_01314. The sequence continues at coordinate 3,538,681 of NZ_CP108394.1, forward strand.
CGCTGCAGGTTGGTGTCGTCGAGCGCCGCCTCGACCTCGTCCATCACATAGAACGGACTGGGCCGTGCCTTGAAGATCGACACCAGCATGGCGACGGCGGTCAGCGACCGCTCACCGCCGGAGAGCAGCGACAGCCGCTTGACCCTCTTGCCCGGCGGCCGGGCCTCGACGTCGACGCCGGTGGTGAGCATGTTGTCCGGGTCGGTGAGGATCAGCCGCCCCTCACCGCCGGGGAAGAGCCGGCCGAAGACGCCCTCGAACTCCCGCGCGGTGTCCCAGAAGGCTTCGGCGAACACCTGCTCGACCCGTTCGTCGACCTCCTTCACCACCTGGAGCAGATCCGCGCGGGTCTTCTTCAGGTCCTCCAGCTGCTCACTGAGGAACTTGTGCCGCTCCTCCAGCGCCGAGAACTCCTCCAGCGCCAGCGGATTGACCTTGCCGAGCTGCTGGTACGCCCGCTCGGCCGCCCTGAGCCGCTTCTCCTGCTCGGCACGGTGGAACGTCTTCGGCTGGTTGCGGGGGTGCTCCGGGTCCTCCGGCAACTCCTCCCCCTCGGCGGGCGGCGACGGTGGTACGAGCTGGTCGGGGCCGTACTCCGTGATCAGTCCCTCCGGCTCGACGCCCAGCTCCTCCAGCGCCTTGGTCTCCAGCTGCTCGATCCGCATCCGCTTCTCGGCGCCGAGCACCTCGCCGCGGTGTACGGAGTCGGTCAGTTTGTCCAGCTCGGTCTTGAGGTCACGCCCCTCGCCACGGGCCTGCGCGAGTTCCTGCTCCCGGCGTGCCTTGGCGGCGTCGGCGGCGGTGCGTTCCTCCTCCGCTCGGGCGAGGGAGACCTCGACGTGGCGGAGCAGCTGCCGGGCCCCGGACGCGACGGCCTCGGCCACGGCCGCCTCGTGCCGCAGCCGGGCTCTGCGCTGCTCGGCCCGCTCCCGCGCCTCGCGCTCGGCGCGCGCGGCCCGGTCGAGGGAGTCCGCGCGCCCCGCGAGCCCCTTGACCCGCTCCTCGTGCGTCCGCACCTGGAGCCGGGCCTCCATCTCGGTCTGTCGTGCATTGGCCCCGTCCGCCGCGAGCCGATCCCGTACGGAGGTGTCCGGCTCCTCCTCCACGGGCATCTCCTCGGCCACCGCGAGCCGTTCGGCCAGCTCCTCGGCTTCCTGTACGGCCTTGTCGAGCGCCTGCTGGGCGCGTGCCGCGGCAGCCGTGGACCGCTCGGCCTCCCCCACGGCGCCCCTCGCCTGCCCGGCCAGCCGCCCGAGCTGCTGGGCGACCGCGGACTTCTCCCGCTCGGCGGCCCGGCGCCGCTCCCCCAGCTCCTCCACGAGCCCGGCCCGGTCCCGGCGCGACTCGACCGCGCCCTGCTGGGCCTCGGCCAACTCCTCGCACCGTACGGCCAGTTCCTCCAGCTCTGCCGCCGCCTCGTCGACGGACGCCTGCACCTCGAGCAGACTCGGCGCCCCCGCGGACCCGCCGTGCGCGAAGTGCGCCCCGAGCAGGTCGCCTTCGGCGGTGACGGCGGTGAGGTCGGGGCGCGCGTAGACGAGGTCCTCGGCGTCTTCGAGGGTGTCGACGACGACGACGCGGTGGAGCAGGCGGCGTACGGCCGGCATGAGGTCGGAAGGGCCGCGCACGAGGGCGGCGGCGAAGTGCGCGGTGGGAGATGCCGGGAGCGGTCGCCGGTCGGCCGCGGGTTCGTCGTGGCTGCTCACGCCGTTCCCCGCGCCCCTGTCGGGCGCGGGCTGTGACTCCTCCGGCGCCCCTGCCAGCAGCAGCGCCGCCCGGCCCGCGTCCTGCTTGCGCAGCAGGCGGATGGCTTCGGCGGCCGAGGCGGGGGACGTCACGGCGATGGCGTCCGCCGCCGCCCCGAATGCGGCGGCCAGGGCGATCTCGTGGCCCGGGGTCACCGTCAGCAGTTCCGCGGCCGGACCCAGCAACCCGCCGAGCCGGTCCTTCGCGCCGAGCAACGCGCCTGTGCCGTCCTTGCGGCGCAGGCCCAGCGAGAGTGCCTCATGGCGGGCCTGGGTGGCGGCGCGGCGGCGTTCGGCGGCAGTGGCGGCCTCACGGGCCGTGGTGAGAGTGGCCTCGGCCGCGGCCAGGGCGCGCTTCGCGGTGTCGTGCTGTTCGGCCAGTTCGGTGTCGTCGGCGTCGAGGCCGTCGACCTCGGCCTTCAGCGCCTCGTACTCCTCCTGGGCGGTGACCGCACGTTCCTGTGCCTCGTCTCGGGCGGCTGCGAGACGGTCGATCTCGGCCTGGGCGGAGGCCGCGCGGGAGCGGGCGGCGTTGACCTGGCCGTTCAGCCGGGCGAGGCTCTCGCGGCGGTCGGCGATGGAGCGGGCGAGGTCCTTCAGCCGACGTTCCTCGCCCAACAGTTCGCGCTCCAGCTCGGCGCGGTGCTCGACCGTGTCCTCCAGGGCGTGCTCGGCCGCCTCCAGGGCCGCTTCGAGCTCGGCCTCCTGTTCCCGGATACGGGCGGCCTCGCGCTCCATGTCCTCCGGGTCGCGTCCGCGCCGCTCCTCGGGGGGAGCGGAGGTGGCGCTCTTGACCCGGGCGTCGGCCAGGGAGATCGTGCCGCGCACCCGTTCGGCGAGCTGCGACAGCTCGTACCAGGTCTCCCGGGCCCGCTGAAGACGCGGAGCCAGCCGTCGTACCTCGCCCTCCAGAAGCGCCTCCCGCTGGAGCGCCTTCCTCAGCTCGGTCTCGGCGGCCTCCTTGCGCTGCTTCAGCGCGGCCTCGTCGGCGACCTCGGTGCGGAGCGCCGCGTGGAGTCGTACGAGGTCGTCGGCCAGCAGTCTCAGGCGTGCGTCCCGCAGGTCGGCCTGGATGACGGCGGCCCGGCGGGCGACGGCGGCCTGGCGGCCGAGGGGTTTGAGCTGGCGGCGGAGTTCGTCGGTGAGGTCCTGGACGCGGGCCAGGTTGGCCTGCATGGCGTCCAGTTTCCGCAGCGCCTTCTCCTTGCGCTTGCGGTGCTTGAGGACACCGGCGGCCTCCTCGATGAAGGCGCGGCGGCCCATGGGGTCGGCGTGCAGGACGGAGTCGAGCTGGCCCTGGCCGACGATGACGTGCATCTCGCGTCCGATACCGGAGTCGGAGAGCAGGTCCTGGATGTCGAGGAGGCGGCAGGTGTCGCCGTTGATCTGGTACTCGCTGCCGCCGTTGCGGAACATGATCCGCGTGATCGTGACCTCTGAGTACTCGATGGGGAGGGCCCCGTCGGAGTTGTCGATGGTCAGGGACACCTCGGCGCGGCCGAGCGGGGGTCGCCCGGTGGTACCGGCGAAGATGACGTCCTCCATCTTGCCGCCCCGCAGGGACTTCGCGCCCTGCTCGCCCATGACCCAGCTGAGTGCGTCCACGACGTTGGACTTGCCCGAGCCGTTCGGTCCGACGACGCACGTGATGCCCGGCTCGAACCGGAGCGTGGTGGCCGAGGCGAACGATTTGAACCCGCGGAGGGTCAGGGCCTTGAGGTGCACGCCGCCGGACTCTACCTTCCGGCCTTGTCCCACTCCATGAACGCGCGGTTTCGCACATGAACGTGCAGGGCACATCAGACGTTAAAGAGTGTGGGGGATTCGGGAGTTCGGGGGGAAAGAAAGAAGGGACGCCTGGAGAAGGCGTCCCTTGCAGATCTGACAACGTAGCGGCTGACACGAGCGGCCCGACCACTGCTGTCTGTCGTGGTGCGATGCGGTGATCAGGTGAGCGCAGGCTCCGCCTGGCGTGCGTCGAGCTCCATGAGCGAGTCGTGAGAAGCGGCAGCCGTCAGCGCGTCGTTCTCCGCCTGGATTCGTCCGAGTTCGGATTCCAGGTCCTGGACACGCTGCTGGAGCCGTCGCATCTCGGCGAGGAGTCGCGGGTCGGAGCCGCCGACGTAACCGAGAAGCGCCTTTGCCATGATGGATGGTCCTCCACACTGAGTGACCGACCGAAGCGGTGTGGGTCGTGAGGGAATCGCACCCGCGATGCTTGGCACTGTTGAGTTTTGCTGCCGTTCTCCATGCCAAACAGCTAAGGTGCGCGGGGTTGCTTTTAGCGTCTCACCAAAAAGTTTGACGGTCAACACGATCACGCCCCGCATCGGCGGGCACCCCACTGCCGCGCGGCCCTGAGCGGGCGACGCTGCGGCGCTTCCGGGACATCTCCTGGCCGGCGGAGCAAGGGGATCATCCTTTCTTCGGAGCGTGCCACGACAAACCTGTCTTGGCAATCACCTGCACATTTCTGGTTTGTGCATGCTCCTGGCATATGCCGGTGGCGCGCCCCTCCACCCTCGCCCGGCCCGCTGCACTGAAGGGGGTCAGCGAATGGCGAAGCCGTCGTAGCCCCCTCGCGATGTGTCCCAGATCTCGGTGACGCCGTCCACGCGCCCGGGCGTGTCGTCGCCCTGGAGCCACTCCAGAAGCCCCTGGCACGCCTCGCGGGTGCCTTCGGCGACCACCTGCACCCGCCCGTCGGACAAATTGAGAGCAAAACCACTCAGGTCGCCGATCTCCAGCGCCCGAGCCCGGGTGAACCAGCGGAAACCCACCCCTTGCACCCGTCCACGCACCCAGGCGACCAGCCGTACATCCTCACTCATGCCTGCACGCTAACGGGCAATGTCTCTCGGGTCCCTTCCTCCCCTGGCGCCATGCTGTAGCGTCCCCACCCAATGAATCTCATATGAAACTCACTCCTTCGTGTGAGGTTCGTGAAGGCGACGATCACAACGTCGACGAGATCCCCAACGTTGACCGCAGGACACGCAAGGACGAGGAAGGCCAAGACATGGGACGCCACCGACGCTCCGCCGCCGGCCGCGCCGCCAGGGGGGGCCGCGCCGCCGGGGTCACCGACACGGGTTTCGCTCCCGAGGAGCCCCACTACGGTCCCGAGAACCTGTACGGGTTCGCCGCGGTCCTGGAGGCCGACGCCCAGGCCGCCTCGCGCGCCGGCGGTTCGCGCCGCCGTAAGAAGCGGACCGTGACTCCTGTGAAGACCGGCCTCCTCGGTGTCTCCGCCGCCGTCGCCCTCGGAACCGTCGCCGTCGCCACCGGGGTGCTGCCGGGCGGCGACAAGTACGCGGTCAGCGGGGGCAACGCCAACGAGACAGTGGTTCCCGTCGGCTCGCCGACGGGTGCGGCGACCCAGCAGGGCGGTACGGACGGCGCCGCGCAGGAACAGCGCGAGGACGAGTCCACCAGCCGCGACGCCCAGCGCGAGGCCTCGCCGTCGAACAGCCCGTCCCCCTCGGGGAAGCCGCCCGAGAAGCCTTCCGACAAGGCGGGCAAGGACTCCGGCTCGAAGAAGACCAAGACGCCGTCCGCCAAGCCCACCAAGGAGAAGGAGAAGGAGACCACTTCCCCGGTGGAGGTCTCCGTCGAGACCCAGGCCGAGGCCGCGGTCCTCCTCCTGGTCAACGAGGAGCGGGCCAAAGCGGGCTGCAGCCCGGTGGCGGCCGACAGCGATCTGGCGAAGCTGGCCGAGGCTTTCAGCGAGGACATGGCCCTCCGCAGCTTCTTCGACCACACCAACCCCGACGGCGACGACCCGTGGGACCGCGCCGCCGCCCTCGGAATCACCGGCCTGGGCGGCGAGAACATCGCCCGCGGCCAGGCCACCGCCGAGGCGGTCATGGAGGCCTGGATGAACAGCGCCGGCCACAAGGCGAACATCCTCAACTGCGACTTCAAGACCCTCGGCGTCGGTGTCCACCTGGGCGACGGCGGACCGTGGTGGACACAGGACTTCGGCTACTAGACGCCGCCGGGCGCGTTCACTAACCAGGAGTTAGTGCAACCTTCTGGTTAGCGCTGCGCCGGAGTATGCTCGGCATATGGAATCAGCCGCGCACACCGCCGTGACGCCCGCGCAGGCCGCCGCGGGCGCGGACGCCTCGAACCTCGACAGGCTGGCCTTCGACGTGTTCGCCAGGAACTGTCCGTCGCGGGGCACCCTGGAGCACGTCACGGGCCGCTGGGGCGTGCTCACGATCAGCGCACTGCACGAGGGCTCGCTCCGCTTCAACGAGCTGCGCCGTCGCGTCGACGGCGTCAGCGAGAAGATGCTCTCCCAGACCCTGCACGCCCTGGAGCGCGACGGCCTGGTCCATCGCGAGGCCCAGCCCACCAATCCGCCCCGCGTCGACTACACCCTCACCCCGCTCGGCCGGGACGTCTCCGAGCGCCTGCTGTCCCTCATCACCTGCGTGGAGGACCGCATGGGGGAGGTGCTCCGGTCCCGCGAGCGTTACGACGGGACGCGCGGCGCCCTCTGACACGTCGGGCAGAAGTAGCTGGACCGGTTCATCCACGGCCGCCGCCGCATCGGCGTGGCACAGCGGCGGCAGGGCAGCCCCTCGCGGCCGTACGCGTCCAGTGACCGGTCGAAGTACCCCGACTGGCCGTTCACGTTGACGTACAGGCTGTCGAAGCTCGTGCCGCCCACCGCGAGCGCCGCGTTCATCACGTCCCGTACGTGGCTCAGGAGTTCGGTGGTACGGGGGCGGGTGAAACCGGCCGTGGGGCGCTCGTAGTGGATCCTCGACCGCCAAAGCGCCTCGTCGGCATAGATGTTGCCGACCCCGCTGATCAACGACTGGTCGAGCAGGGCCCGTTTGATGGTCGTGCGCTTCCGTCGCAGCGCCTGATGGAAGGCCTCCGCGTCGAACTGCGGGTCGAGAGGGTCACGGGCGATGTGCGCGATGACGTCCGGCAGGCCGTCGGGGGTGGTGTCGTGCAACGACAGTCCGCCGAAGGTGCGTTGGTCGACGAAGCGGAGTTCGGTACGGAGGTCGTCCGCGAAGCGGACGCGGATCCTGAGATGCTTCTCGTCGGCCGCGTCGTGCGGCTGCACGAGCAGCTGGCCGCTCATGCCGAGATGGGCGAGGACGGCGATGCCGGTGTCCTCCACGGGCAGCCACAGGTACTTGCCGCGTCGGCTGGGCTCCCCGATGCGGTGGCCCTTCAGCCGGAGCGCGAAGTCCTCGGGGCCGGCCAGGTGGCGGCGGATCGCCCGTGGGTGAAGGACCTCCACGTCGGCGACCGTCCGGTGGGCCACCCATCGCTCCAGGCCGCGTCGTACGACCTCGACCTCGGGGAGTTCTGGCACGGGGTCCTCCGGACGTGGGGCCTGAGAGCTCTGGGGTGATGTCGGGTGGCGGCCGCAGGTGGTGCGCGGCTGGTCGCGCGGTCCCCGCGCCCCTCAAAAAGCAGGGGCCGCGCCTCGTGCAATTTTTTTGCAGGGCACGGGGAACTGCGCGAGCGACCACAACCCGCACGCACGCGACAACGTACCGAAGCCGCCCCCTCATCCCCTCGCGGGGGGTCTGGGGGCGGCAGCCCCCGGCCGGACCGTCAGGCCGGGCCGGCGTCGGAAGGAGTCTCGGCGGGCTCATCGGGCAGGGCCGCGGCCTCGGCCGCCGCCTTCGCCCGCTCGTCCGCCGCGGAGCGGATCGCGAGCCAGGCGGACTCGGCCGCCTGCTGCTCCGCTTCCTTCTTGCTGCGGCCGGTGCCGGTGCCGTACGAGACGCCTCCGACGCGGGCGGCAGCTGTGAAGGTCTTCTCGTGATCGGGGCCGGTCTCCGTGACCAGGTACTCGGGCACACCGAGCCCTTCGGTCGCGGTGAGCTCCTGGAGACTGGTCTTCCAGTCCAGGCCGGCTCCGAGGTTCGAAGACTTTTCGATCAGCGGGTCGAACAAGCGGTGCACCAGCTCCGCCGCCGAGTCGAGCCCCTGGTCGAGATAGACCGCGCCGATCACCGCTTCGAGGGTGTCGGCGAGGATGGATGCCTTGTCCCGGCCACCCGTGCCCTCTTCACCGCGGCCGAGCCGGATGAAGGAGCCGAGGTCGAGCCCGCGGCCCACCTCCGCCAGCGCACGAGAATTGACCACCGCGGCCCGCAGCTTGGCCAGTTGGCCTTCGGGCAGGTCGGGGTGGGTGCGATACAGCGTGTCCGTGACCACGAGACCCAGGACGGAGTCCCCGAGGAACTCCAGGCGCTCGTTGGTGGGCAGACCGCCGTTCTCGTACGCGTACGAACGGTGGGTCAGCGCACGCACCAGAAGGGCGGACTCGAGCTGGTAGCCGAGCCGCCCTTCCAGAAGCGTGTGGGACGAGGCTGTGTTCTCCGCCTTTTTCTTGGCGTTGGTCTCCGCCTTGGCGTCAGACATAGAGCCTCTCACCAGCCGCTCAGACCTCGAGGACCTGGCGCTTGTTATAGGTGCCGCAAGACGGGCACGCGATGTGCTGCAGCTTGGGCTCGTGGCAGCGCTCGCACGCAACCAGGGTGGGGACCGCAGCCTTCCACTGCGACCGGCGGTGGCGCGTGTTGCTGCGCGACATCTTCCGCTTCGGAACAGCCACGGCTACTTCTCCTGCTTCTCGTCGACGTGCGCTGATGGAAGCGCGCCGCCGCCCAACTCGTCCTTCTCGCCATCTTCGAGTGAACCGGCGAGTCCCTGCAGTGCCGCCCAACGGATGTCGACGGCGTCGTGGTGGTGGTCCGGGTCGTCCGCCAGCCGCGCTCCACACTGGGAGCACAGGCCGGGGCAGTCGTCCTGGCACACCGGCTGCATCGGCAGTGCGAGCACCACCGCATCACGCAGCACGGGTTCGAGGTCGAACAAGCCGTCCTCGATGAAGAGCATGTCCTCGTCTTCCTCGGCGTCGTCGGCCGGCTCCGCTTTGACACGGCCCCGGTCGTCGGCGTCAGGGTACGAAAACATCTCCTGGAATTCCGCTTCGAGCTCCAGCTCGAGCGGCTCCAGACACCTTACGCACTCCCCTTTGGCCTGTGCACGGGCGGTGCCGGTGACAAGCACACCTTCCATGACCGACTCAAGACGGAGGTCGAGCTTCAGCGGGGCGCCTTCCGGCACCCCGACGACTCCCTGGAGCCCGAGGTCCTTGGGAGCGTCGATCTCACGGGTCAGGCGCTGCAGCGCACCAGGACGTCGCCCCAGCTCGTGTGTGTCGAACACGAGAGGGTTACGGTGGTCGAGGCGGGCGTTCAGAGCCGTTCCTGCTTTCGATCTTGAAACTCAGGGGCACTGCCCTTCGGTGTTCCCGGGCAGCATTGACCGCGGACGTACACGCGACCGAAGAGCCAGGATACTGGACCTTTCGCTCTCGGCCCAATCCGGTGTCAGCGACCCTGCTCGTAACGGCGCAACTGCTCCGCCGTGATCATGGTCGTGTCGAAGAGGCTGGTCTCGTCGAGCACGTTCGCCTGCTGCTGCGCGTACCCCTGCTGGTCCTGCTGCCCCTGGTCCTGCTGCCCGTGCTCCTGGTTCGGGTCGTACGTCGGCTGCTGCGGATAGCCGGCCGCGTACGGGTCGGCCTGCTGGTAGCCGTAGGGGTCGGCGGCCTGCTGGGCCGGGGCGTACTGCTGCTGGTAGCCCCCGTACGGATCCTGCTGGTACGCCGTCGTCCGGTAGGCGTCCTGCTGCCCGCCGTACGACTGCTGCTCCGTCACCGGCCGGGCCTGCTGGGCGGGGGCGTCGGAGAGGTCGGCGAGCCCAGCCAGGTAGTCGGCGTCGCTGGTGAGCTGCGGGGAGGTGCCGTCGTCGTTCAGGGCGAGGGTGCCGAGGTCGTCGGTGGCGATCCGGCCGTGGAGCTTCTGGCGGCCTCGGCCGACGGCCTCCAGGGTCTTGGCGAGCACCGCCTCGAAGGCGCCGAGCTTGGAGTCCACGTAGGCGTCGGCGTCGCGGCGCAGGGTCTCGGGGTCGTGGCTGCGCTCGGGGGCGTCCTCGTCCTCGTAGCCCCGCTCGTCGAGGCCGGGGCCCGTGCCGAGGAGCTTCTCGCGGCCGCGGCCCACCGATCCGAGGGTCTTGGTGAGGACGACCTCGAAGTTGGCGAGCTTGGAGTCGACGTAGTCGTCGGCCTCCGCGCGGACGTCCTCGGCCTCCTGGCGGGCCTCGCCCAGGATGCGGTCGGCCTCGTTCTGGGAGCGGCGGGCGACCTCGGTGTCGGAGATCAGGGAGCCGCGCTCGGCGTGCGCGTTCTCGATGATCCGCTCGGCCTCCATGCGGGCCCGCTCGACCATGTGGTCACGGTCGCCGATCAGTTCCCGTGCCTGGGCGAGGGAGTCGGGCAGGGCCGCGCGCAGCTCGTCGAAGAGGGAGAGCAGCTCGGCGCGGTTGACCACGCACGAGGCCGACATGGGCATGGATCGGGCGCCGGAGACCACCGAGACGATCTCGTCGAGCTTCTTCTGAACGTCCACCGTGTGGTCCACCGTGTGCTCGCCACTCTCTACGACTGTGTTGGAGACGGTCGGGTCGACTGTACGGCCAGCGGGGGACGTTCGTCCGCTCAGTCCTGCTTCAGGCGTTCGCCCAGGGCTTCGAGGACGAGCGGGGGCACCAGGTGGGAGACGTCGCCGCCCCAGGTCGCGACCTCCTTGACCAGGGAGGACGACAGGAAGCTGTAGGTGGGGTTGGTGGGGACGAAGAGGGTCTCCACGCCCGACAGGCCGATGTTCATCTGGGCCATCTGCAGCTCGTAGTCGAAGTCGCTGACCGCGCGCAGACCCTTGACGATGGCCGGGATGTCGCGCTGCTTGCAGAAGTCGACGAGCAGGCCGTGGAAGGCCTCCACCCGTACGTTCGCGTACTCGGTGGTGACCTCGCGGATCAGCTCCATCCGCTCCTCGACCTCGAAGAGGCCCTTCTTGGACTTGTTGATCATCACCGCGACGTAGACCTCGTCGTACAACTTGGAGGCGCGGCCAATGATGTCGAGGTGTCCGTTGGTGATGGGGTCGAACGACCCGGGACAGACGGCACGGCGCACTTGGGCTCCCTCGCTCTCCGGTCCGGTCATCGTGCGTCTTCGCACGTAGAGGCGGCGCGACCGTACCAAAACGTTCCCTCGCCGTAGCGACGGGCCCTGATGGCTTCGAAACCGGTCGGCCAGGCGAACTCACCGCCTCTGGTACTGCGCTCCACGGTGACGAGGGCTTCCTCTCCGAGCCAGCCCCCGGTACGGAGTGTGAGCAGGATCTCGCGAAGATCGTCGTCCGAGACGGCGTACGGAGGGTCGAGGAAGACGAGGTCGTACGGCTCGTCAGGCGCCGGGCCCTGGATGATCTGCTCCGCTTTGCCCGGTCTCACCTCTGCGCCGGGGAGGCCGAGCGATCTGACGTTGTCCCGGACCGTTCGGGCGGCGCGGGCGTCGGCCTCGACGAGGAGGGTGTGGCCGGCGCCCCGGGAGAGGGCTTCCAGGCCGACGGCGCCCGAGCCCGCGTACAGGTCGAGGACCCTTTCGCCGTCCAGGGGGCCGCCGAGGAGGGATTGCCAGGTGGAGAAGAGGCCCTCGCGTGCGCGGTCGGAGGTGGGGCGGGTTCCGGTGCCGGGCGGCACCGAGAGACGCCGTCCGCCGGCTCGGCCTGCGATCACGCGGGTCATGTGGGGTCCTTCTTCGTGGGCGGCTGTGCGGTTCAGTCTGGCAGGCGGAGGGGGATGGGTACCTGCCCGCCGTCGGCCGCCGCGGGTTCGTCGTCGTCGCTCGCACGGCTCCCCGCGCCCCTGCGAGCGAGAGCAGCGCGGCTGCCCTCAGCCCCCGTCGCGTACTGCTCCCTAGCCCTTGTCCAAGTACTGCTCCCGCTCCTCGTCCAGAAGCGCGTCCAGGGCTGTCCTCAGACCCGGCAGGCGCTCCAGGTCCGGGTCGGCGGCCACCACCGCCGCCGCTTCCTCCCTCGCCTCGGCGATGATCTCCTCGTCGTCGATGACGGCGAGCATGCGCAGGCTGGTGCGGGCGCCGGACTGGGCCTGGCCGAGGACGTCACCCTCGCGGCGTTGTTCGAGGTCGATGCGGGAGAGTTCGAAGCCGTCGAGGGTGGAGGCGACGGCGTTGAGGCGCTGGCGGGCCGGGCTCGCCTCGGGCATCTCGGTGACCAGGAGGCAGAGGCCGGCGGCGGAGCCTCGGCCCACCCGGCCGCGGAGCTGGTGGAGCTGGGAGACGCCGAAGCGGTCGGCGTCCATGATCACCATGGCGGTGGCGTTAGGGACGTTCACGCCGACCTCGATGACCGTGGTGGCGACCAGGACATGGGTCTCGCCGGCGGCGAAGCGGCGCATCACCGCGTCCTTGTCGTCGGGGTGCATACGGCCGTGCAGCACCTCGACGCCGAGGCCCTGGAGGGGGCCCCTGACGAGCTGGTCGGCGATGTCGAGGACGGCAAGAGGCGGGCGCTTCTCGGCCTCGTCCTCCGGGGACTTCCTGCCCGACTTCTTCGGGTCGTCGTCCTCGTCCCCGATGCGGGGGCAGACAACGTACGCCTGATGGCCCTTCTCCACCTCCTCGCGGACGCGTTCCCAGGTGCGGGCGAGGAAGTGGGGCTTGTCGGCGGCCGGGACGACATGGCTGGCGATGGGTGAGCGGCCGGCGGGGAGCTGGTCGAGGACCGAGGTCTCCAGGTCGCCGAAGACGGTCATGGCGACCGTGCGCGGGATGGGGGTGGCCGTCATGACGAGGACGTGCGGCGGCTGCTTGCCCTTGCCGCGCAGGGCGTCGCGCTGCTCGACGCCGAAGCGGTGCTGCTCGTCCACGACGACCAGACCCAGGTCGTGGAACTGCACCTTGTCCTCGATCAGCGCGTGGGTGCCGATGACGATGCCGGCCTCGCCGGTGACCAGGTCCAGCAGCGCCTGTCGGCGGCCCGCGGCGCCCATCGACCCGGTGAGCAGCACCACCTTGGTGGCGTGCTCGGTGCCGCCCAGCATCCCGCCCTCGGCCAGCTCGCCCATCATCTCGGTGACCGACCGGTGGTGCTGCTGGGCGAGCACCTCGGTGGGCGCGAGCATGGCCGCCTGACCACCGGCGTCGACGACGGCGAGCATGGCGCGCAGCGCCACCATCGTCTTGCCCGAACCCACTTCGCCCTGGAGCAGTCGGTGCATCGGATGCTCGGTGGCCAGGTCGTCGAAGATCTCCCTGGAGACCTTCTGCTGGCCCTCGGTGAGGGTGAAGGGGAGGCGGGCGTCGAAGGCGGTGAGCAGGCCGTCGGGGGCGGGCCGGCGGGCGACCGCGGGGAGTTGGGCGTCGGCATGGCGGCGGCGGGCGAGAGCGACCTGGAGGACGAAGGCCTCGTCCCACTTGAGGCGGTCGCGGGCGCTGTCCCTGTCCGCCTTGGTGTGGGGGCGGTGGATCTTCAGGAGAGCCTCTGGCAGCGATACCAGGCCCCGGCCCTCCCGCAGCGACTCGGGCAGCGGGTCCACGGCCTCCTGCGCACTCGGCAGGACCGTCTGGACGGCCTTGGCGATCTTCCAGGACTCCAGCTTGGCGGTGGCCGGGTAGATCGGGATGAGGGCGCCGGCCCAGGTGTCGACGGTCTCCGTGACGTCGTCGCCGCGCAGCAGCTCGTAGGCCGGGTGGGCCAGTTGGAGGCGGCGGTTGAAGACGGAGACCTTGCCGGCGAAGAGCGCGCGGGTGCCGGGGAGGAGGTCCTTGTGGGGTTTGTGCACGCCGCTGCCGAAGAAGACGAGCTGGAGGCGGCCGCTGCCGTCCGTGATGGTCACTTCGAGGCGCTGGCCCTTGCCCCGGGGGGCCTTGGCGGAGGCGAAGGAGTGCAGGCGGGCGTCGGCGACCTGGGCGACCACCGTGACGTGCTCGTCCATGGGCAGGTCGGCGAGGTGGGTGAGCTGGCCGCGCTCCTCGTACCTGCGGGGATAGTGGTGCAGCAGGTCCCCGACGGTGTGCAGGCCTAGGTGCTCGGCCATCACCTTCGCGGTGGCGGCGCCGAGCGTGTTCTTGAGCGGTTCTTCGAGCGCGGGCACGAGATCCATTGCACACCACGGCACTGACAATCCCGTATAGGTCCTTGAAATCCGCTGGTCAGGCGGGTCGTTCGCGCCTAGGATGACCCACTCCCGGGCCTGGTTACGGGCCCGGCCCGTCTCCGTCCGCGGTCACCGTCTCGCGGGACCGCCCGACCCCGCCGCCGTCGCCAGAATCCCATCCCACCGGCGCTGCGACGATGGATTCAATGACCTCACAGTCATCCCAGGCACCCCAGACTCCTCAGGCACCCCAGTCGCCTCATACGTTCCAGGTCGATCTGCGTGGCCTGGTGGATCTTCTCTCGCACCACCTCTATTCCAGTCCGAAGGTCTATCTGCGGGAGCTGCTGCAGAACGCCGTGGACGCGATCACCGCGCGCCGAGCCGAACAGCCGGACGCGCCCGCGCGGGTCCGGCTGTTCGCCGAGGGCGGCGCGCTGCGGGTGGAGGACTCGGGCATCGGTCTCACCGAATCCGATGTACACGACCTGCTCGCCACGATCGGGCGCAGTTCCAAGCGCGGCGACGGTGGCATTCAGGAGGTCCGCTCGGACTTTCTGGGGCAGTTCGGTATCGGGCTGCTCGCCTGTTTCGTGGTCGCCGAGCGGATCCGCGTCGTCAGCCGCAGTGCCCGTACACCGGACGCGCCGCCCGTGGAGTGGACGGCGGCCGACGACGGCTCGTACACCGTGCGGACACTGCCCGACGAGGCGCGTCCCGAGCCGGGCACGACCGTGCACCTGGTCGCGCGGCCCGGGGCGGCCGAATGGCTCTCCCCCGCGCGCGTGCTGACACTGGCACGGGACTTCGGGGCGCTGCTGCCGTACGACGTCCGGGTGGGCGACGAGGCCGTCACCGATCTGCCGGCGCCCTGGGACCGCGCGTACCCCTCCCCCGCCACCCGGCGGGTGGCCCTGGCCCGGCACTGTCACGACCTGTTCGGGTTCACCCCGCTGGAGTCCATAGAGCTGAACGTGCCGCTGGCCGGGATCCGGGGCGTGGCGTACGTCCTGCCGACCGCCGTCAGCCCGGCCCAGCGGGCGAGCCACCGGGTGCATCTGAAGGGCATGCTGCTCACCGAGCGGGCCGAACAGCTGTTGCCCGACTGGGCGTTCTTCGTGCGGTGCGTCCTCGACACGGACAGTCTGCGGCCCACCGCGTCGCGGGAGTCGCTGTACGAGGACGAGACCCTGGCGGCCGTGCGGGAGGCACTGGGCGAGCGGATCCGCGGCTGGCTCACCGGGCTCGCCGCCGGAGATCCGGAGCGGCTGGCCGCCTTCCTGTCGGTGCACTACCTGGGCGTGAAGTCCCTGGCGCGGCACGACAGGGAGATGCTGCGCACGATGCTGCCGTGGCTGCCCTTCGAGACGACCGACGGGCGGCTGTCCCTGGAGGAGTTCGCGCAGCGACACCCGGTGGTGCACTTCACGCGGACGGTCGAGGAGTACCGCCAGGTCGCGCCGATCGCGTCCGCGCAGGGCGTGGGGGTCGTCAACGGCGGCTACACGTACGACAGCGAGCTGGTCGAGGCGCTGCCGTCGGTACGTCCGGGGACGGTGGTCGCCGAGCTGGACGCCGAGACGGTGACCGCGCACCTGGACACGCTGGACCCGGACGAGGAACTGGCGCTGGCGGGCTTCCTGTCGGCCGCGCGGGCCAAACTCGACCCCTTGGGGTGCGATGTCGTGCTGCGGGCCTTCCATCCGCTCTCGGTGCCCGCGCTGCACCTGGACGACCGCTCCTCCCGGCACGAGCAGGCCCGCGCGGAGGCGCAGGAGCACGCCGACGATCTGTGGGCGGGCATCCTGGGCTCGCTGCGGGGCAGTGCCCCGCGCGCGCGGCTGGTGCTCAACCATCTCAACCCGCTGATCCGGCGGATCAGTTCCCTGTCCGACCGGGAGCTGATCGGCACGGCCACGGAGTCCCTGTACGGGCAGGCCCTGCTGATGGCCCAGCGGCCACTGAGACCCGCGGACTCGGCGCTCCTGAACCGCGCCTTCATCGGCCTGCTGGAGTGGGCCACGCACACCGAGCCCGGGTCGGGGCCCGGTTCCGGTTCCGGTTCGGGCTTCGGGGAGGACGGCCGCGGATGAACCACTTCACCGGCATCACAGATTTCGACGAACTGCGCCGGGCCATGGCGGAGAACTACGAGCAGCCGGAGGGCCCCGCACGCAACGCGCGCGCGGAGCTGCTGCTCGCGGAGGCCGAGAAGCTGAACGTGCCGCTCGCCGTGATCGAGGCGCTCGGGCACCAGCTGAAGGTCTACAACTACAGCTCCGAGAAGGACAAGATGTTCGTCCCCTTCGCGCGCCTGCTGCGCATGTGGGACGAGCGCCCGGAGGACTTCGACGAGTACGAGATCCACTCCCTGCACTGGGTGTTCAAGTGGATGTCGGCCGGCATGCTGAACCAGCCGCACGTCCCGCTCGCCTCCATCGAGAAGTGGCTCGGTGAGATGGAGCACCGCTACCGGCTCGCCGGGCACTCGGAACGGGCCGTGCGCAGCGCCGAGTTCAGTGTGGCCGCGCACATCGGCGACCTGGCGCGGGCCGAGCGGGCGTACGGGGCGTGGCTGGCCGCCGACCGGGACACGATGGCCGACTGTCACGCGTGCGAGCTGCACGGCCAGGGCTGGTGGCGGGCCCGGCGGCGTGAGGACGCCGACGCGCTGGAGCTGTGGGCGCCGGTGCTGGAGGGCGAGTACAGCTGCGCCCACGAGCCGCACACCGTCCTGGCGTCCTCCCTGGTGCCGCTGCTGCGCCTGGGGCGCCCCGACGAGGCGCGGGCCCACCATCTGCGCGGTTTCCGGCTGGTGCGGGCGATGGAGAGCATGCGGGGCGCGTACGCGGACCACGTGGAGTTCTGTGCCCTGACCGGCAACGAGGCGCGCGGCCTGGAGCTGCTGGCCGAGCGACCGGCGTACTTCACGGACTCCGGGGACCCGCGCAGCAAGCTGGACTTCATGAGCGCGGTGGCCCTGCTCATGGGCCGGCTGACCGCACGCGGGTTCACGGATCAAACGGTCCCCGGTCCCGCCGGGCGTACCTGGACCGCGGGCGAACTGGCCTCCCACGCGCGCGAGGAGGCCCTTTCCCTGGCCGCCCGCTTCGACGAGCGCAACGGCACGGCGTACGTCAGCACGCATGTCCGTGAGCGGATGGACCGGCCGCCGCTGCTGGACCGGCTGCCGCTGGGTGTGCGTTCGCATCGGACCGTCGTTCCGGTTCCCGCGCCCCGGCCGCCGGCCGCCGTGGAGCGGATGGGAACCGTCGCCGCCCCGGACGACCTGCCCGCTCTCCTCGCCGAGGCCCGGCGGCTGTCCGAGTCGCTGCATCCCGGTTCCGTCGGGGCCTGGGCTGCCGTGGCACGGGCCGCCCGGGCCGAGGGCGCGGAACTGGACGCCCGGGACCGCGCGGAGATCGTCGACCACGAGGCGATCGGCCTCGGGCCGGAGGGCCGCGCCCTCTTCGAACGCGCGGCCGAGCTGTACGAGGAGGCCGGCGACCCGGGCGAGGCGCTGGCGGCACGCGCGCGCGGGGCGAACGTCCATGCCCTGACGGGCCACGCGGATGCGGCCCTGGAGCTGATCTCCGAGCCGTACGAGCGGATCCTCGCCCTGTGGGCGGACGGCGGGACGGGTGTGCGGCAGACGGCGTCCGTGCTGGTGGGGCGGGCGCGGATACTCGTGCAGAGGATGCACGAGACGGAGGACGCCGACGCGGTGGCCCCGGCCGAGGCCGCCGTGCGCGAGCTGCGGGAGTTCGTCGAGCCGCGCCGCGCGGAAGACGTACGGCTGGCCTCGCGGGCCGCGGAGGCACGGGCGATGCTCGGGGAGCTGGCCGCGCGCGGCGGGGACGCCCAGGCCGCCGCCGGGCTGTTCGCGGAGGCCGCGGAGCGGTATGTGGCGGCCGGGCTGCCGTGGTTCGCGGCGCAGTACGAGTCACGGCTCGCCGGGGTCGCGCAACACCTCGGGGACCTGGAGACCGCCGAGCGGGCGGCCCGCGCGGCGCTGGAGCACGGCGGGTCGGATCTGGAGCCGGTCGGCCACGCCCAGCTGCACCTCCAGCTGGCCGAACTGCTCGGGGCCGGCGAGCGGGTGGAGCCGGCCTCCGAGCACGCCCTGGAGGCGGCGCACTGGGCCGACGAGGCGGGTGAGGGTCCGACGCTCGGTGCCTGGGCCCGGCATCTGCTCGGCGGGTTCCTGCTGCGGCTGGGGCGGTGGGCGGAGGCTGCCGAGGTGCTGGAGTCGGCGCTGCCGGATCTCACCACCGAGACGCACGGGGACGGGGCCGTCGCACAGACCCTATGGTGGCTCGGCGACTGCCACACCGAACTGGGTGAGCACCGCGAGGCCGCCGAACGGTGGCTGCGGGCCGCCGACATCGCCCGGCACTGGCCCGAGCAGCGCGACCACGCCATGCTCGCCCATCTCGCCGCGGAAGCCCTGGCCCGCGCGGGGCTGCCCGCGGAGGCCGACCGGGCGTACGCGCGTGCCGTCGACCTCTGGGGCGAGCTGGGGAACGTCCACGGGTATGTCAGGGCGCTGCGGGCGCGGGCCTGGTACGCGGCGCGGGAGAGCCGTGAGGGCGCGAGGCCCTCCGCTCCGGACGCGGCGCGGGAGCTGATGGGTGACGCGGTGGTGGGCTGCGAGGCGGCCCTGTCCGACGTGACCGGCGAGGAGAACCGGCGGCGGATCGTCGCGGAACTCGGGGAGACCTGCCGGCAGTTCGGCGACCTGCTCGCCCGCTCCGTGGCCGAGGACGCGGAACTCGCCTCCTTCGGTGCTGTCTTCGAGGAGGCGCTCGGCTTCGTCGAGCGGGCGGTCTCGGTGTACCACTCCCTCGGCACGGACTTCCTCGACGAGCGGACCGCCGCCGAACTCGCCGCGGGCTGGCTGGAGACCGACCTCCGGCGGGGTGCCGCGGCTGCGGGCCGGGCGCGGGGTGTGCTGTCCGCGTTCGCCGGGAGGGACGACGAGACGGCGCTCGCCCGGCGGGCGGAGGCGGAGCGGCTGCTGGAGGCGGCGGCGGAGGTGCGCGACGAGGGCTGAGTGGGGGCGGGGAGAGCCCTACTCGACGCCGATCAGCAGCAGGGCGCCCTGCCGCCCGCCCCGGTACACCACCGTGTCCACGGCCAGGTACTCCCGTACCCGTGTCTCCACATGGTCCACGACGTCGGCCGGGGCCTCGTCGCCCAGGACGAGGGTGACCATCTCGCCGCCTGCGGCCAGCATCCGGTCGACCACCGCGGCCGCGGTCAGGGTGACGTCGGAGCCGATGACGGCGACGTCGCCGTCGATGAGGCCGAGGACGTCGCCGGCCTGGCAGATACCGGCCATGGTCCAGGACTGGCGCTCGGCGATGACGACCTCGGCGTAGCGGGTGGCGCCGGCGGCGGAGGTCATGGAGACGACGTCCTCGTCGAAGCGGCGTTCGGGCTCGTGGACGGCGAGGGCGGCGATGCCCTGGACGGCCGAGCGGGTGGGGATGAGGGCGACCCGGACGCCCTCGGCACGGGCCTGCTCGGCGGCGGCCGCCGCCGTGTGGCGCAGGTCCGCGTCGTTGGGCAGCAGCACCACCTCGCGCGCGTGGGCACGCCGTACGGCCTCCACCAGCTCCCCGCTGGCGGGCGGCTCCCCGGGGCGGGCCAGGACCGTGGTCGCGCCGGCCTCGGCGTACAGCCCGGCCAGGCCCTCCCCCGGTACGACGGCCACGACGGCCCGCTGGGCGCGCTCGCGCGGCTGCCGCCCGGCCTCACCGGTCATGTGGGCGTCCTCGGCCCCGAAGTGCGTGATCCGGATCCGGTACGGCCGCCCGGCCTCGACGCCCGCCTCCACGGCGGCGCCGGCGTCGTCGACGTGCACATGGACGTTCCACAGGCCGTCCCCGCCGACCACCACGAGCGAGTCGCCGAGCGCGTCCAGCCGTCGCCGCAGGCGGGCCACGGCCGTGTCGTCCGCCTCCAGGAGGTAGATCACCTCGAAGGCGGGACCGCCCGCGCCGGGCCGGTCGTCCGCGCAGACCTCCGCGGCCTCCGCGACCTCGGCCACGCGCGCGTGCCCCCCGGCTACGACCACCGCCCTCGGCGCCTCCCCCGTGAACGTCTCCACCAGTGCCGCCAGCACCGCCACCAGGCCCCGTCCGCCCGCGTCCACGACGCCGGCGCGGGCCAGGGCGGCCAGTTGGCCGGGGGTCGCCGCCAGGGCCGTACCGGCGCCCTCGTAGGCGGCGCGGGCGATCGTGCCGCAGTCGCCCTCGGTGCCGGTGGCCGCGTCGGCCGCGGCGGAGGCGACCGTGAGGACGGTGCCCTCGACGGGGTGGGCGACGGCGTCACGGGCGGAGTCGGCGGCGTGCCGGAGGGCGAGGCGCAGGCCCCGGCCGTCGGTGTGGGCCGCCTCACCGTCGCCGGAGAGGATCTGGGCCATGCCCCGCAGAAGCTGGGCGAGGATCGTCCCGGAGTTCCCCCGGGCCCCGATCAGGGCCCCGTGCGCCATGGCCCGCACCGCCTCGGCGAGCGTGGGCTTGCCCACACCGGCCGTGGGGCCGGCGGCCTCGTGGCCCGCGAACACCGCCTCCACGGCCGCCGCGGCCGACTCCATCGTCAGGTACAGGTTCGTGCCGGTGTCGCCGTCGGCCACCGGGTACACGTTGATGGCGTCGATCTCCTCACGCGCGCGTCCCAGCGCCGCCAGCGCGAGTCCGCACCAGGTGCGTACCGCGAGAGCATCGAAGAATGTCTGCGGCACCTGCGGCACCTGCGCCTCCTTGAGCTGCGTGGCTGCTGGACGTGGGACCAGAGGGGACGCCGCACGTCGCACGCAGCGTAGACCCGCGGTGGTGACCGCGGGTAAGGGGGCCGGGACGAGGCCCGGACCAGCCATGGTAGTTTCGTTGTACCGAGGCAGTCGTTGTATGCTGCTCCGGTTGTCCGATACAGATCGACGATCCAATCGGACTCTCCCCCCGGCAACGCCACTCAGGTCCCAGTTACTGGGATCGTGATTCCGGCATGCCGGGATCAACCGTAAGAGCATCTGAAGTCTTTGGAGTGACCCGTGGCTGCCAACTGCGACGTCTGCGGCAAGGGGCCGGGCTTCGGCAACAGCATCTCGCACTCGCACCGCCGTACGTCCCGTCGCTGGAACCCGAACATCCAGCGCGTGCGTACCGTGGTCGGTGGGACGCCGAAGCGCGTGAACGCCTGCACCTCGTGCATCAAGGCCGGCAAGGTCTCGCGCTGACGCTCAGCCAGCGCGCGGCCACTGCTGGTTCGCTGCTCAGAGCCGGTCCACCGTAAGGTGGGCCGGCTTTTTGCCATGTCCGCCCACCGAGAGGTCGGCGACGCGCATCAGGCTGCCGGAGTACCCCGCGTGAGGGCCCACCCGTGCGCCACGGGGCCGATCCCCCCGCCGAGCGCGAACCCGGCGGCGATCGCCCCGGTGACGTACTCCTTGGCCGCCGCCACGGCCTCCGGCACGGTCCGTCCCTTCGCGAGGTACGAGGCGATCGCGGAGGCGAGGGTGCAGCCCGTGCCGTGCGTGTGCCGGTTGTCGTATCTGGGGGCCCGCAGCCAGTGTTCGTCGGACCCGTCGGTCAGCAGGTCGACGGCGTCTCCCGGGAGATGGCCGCCCTTGATCAGCGCCCATCGGGGCCCGTACGCCAGCAGGGCCTCGGCCGCCTCGCGCATCCCGGCCTCCGACCGGACCAGTACGCCGGTGAGCTGGGCGACCTCGTCGAGGTTGGGGGTCGCCACGGTCGCCACCGGCAGCAGGCGCGTCCGTACGGAGTCCAGCGCGGAGGCGGCGAGGAGCGGGTCGCCGTGCTTGGAGACGCCGACCGGGTCGACGACGACGGGAGCGTCCGTGGCGGCCAGCAACTCGGCGACGGTCTCGACGAGTTCGGCGGAGGCGAGCATGCCGGTCTTGACCGCCTGGACGCCGATGTCGTCGACGACACTGCGGTACTGGGCGCGCACGGCCTCCACGGGCAGTTCCCAAGCGCCCTGCACACCGACGGAGTTCTGCGCGGTGACGGCCGTGACGACGCTCATGCCGTGCACCCCGAGCGCCAGCATCGTCTTCAGGTCGGCCTGGATCCCGGCCCCGCCGCCGGAGTCGGACCCGGCCACGGTGAGCACCCTCGGAGGGGCACCCGCCGGGCCCGCGGCTCCGGACGCGCTCATGACTCGATGTCCCCGAAGTGGTCCCAGCCGCCCTTGCTGGTCCAGGGCGCCCCGTCCACGGTCACCTGGGGCAGCGCCGAGGGGTTGAGGACCTCACCGATCACCTTCCACCGCGCGGGCAGCTTCACGTCCGGCGGGAAGGTCGCCACTATCGCGTGGTCCTCGCCGCCGGTGAGCACCCACTGGAGGGGGTCGACGCCGACGGCCTGGCCGATGTCGTGCATCTGGGAGGGGATGTCGATCGCGCCGGAGCGGATGTCGATCCGGCACTTGCTCGCCTCGGCGATGTGCCCCAGGTCCGCGATCAGCCCGTCGCTCACGTCGCACATCGCGGTCGCGCCGAGGGAGGCGGCTGCCGGGCCCGCGTGGTATGGCGGCTCGGGACGCCGGTGGGCCTCCACGAAGGCGCGGGGCGAACGGAAGCCGCGGGAGAGCACCGCGTGCCCGGCGGCGGACCAGCCGAGCCAGCCGGTGACGGCCACGACATCCCCGGGTTGGGCGCCGCCCCTGATCACGGGCTCGTGGTTGCGCAGGTCGCCGAGGGCGGTGATCGAGATCATGATGGTGTCGCCGCGGACGACGTCACCGCCCACCACGGCCGCACCGGCGACCTGGCACTCGTCGCGCAGTCCGTCCATCAGCTCGGTGGCCCAGGTCACCGGGAGTTCGGCGGGCGCGACCAGGCCGAGGAGCAACGCGGTGGGCACGGCTCCCATGGCGGCGATGTCCGCGAGGTTCTGCGCGGCGGCCTTGCGCCCGACGTCGTACGCCGTGGACCAGTCGCGCCGGAAGTGCCGTCCCTCCAGGAGGATGTCGGTGCTCGCCACGACCCTGCGGTCCGGCGCCGCCACCACGGCGGCGTCGTCGCCGGGGCCGACCCGGACGGCCGGGGTGGTGGTGAGCCGGGAGGTGAGCTCCCTGATGAGCCCGAACTCCCCCAGCTCTCCCACGGTGCCCTTCATCGTCGTATCGCCCCTTCTCGTGCCGCTTCCAGTGTCAGTCGTGCCCGGTCGCGGGCCGTTGTCGTCCTCGGTACGGTCGAGTGGACCGTCAACTTCCGTCGTCCCCGCACCCCGGTGTGGGCGGCGCGGCCTCCACGGGTCTCCCCGCGGCGCGTGGCGACGCGATACCGTGGCGTTCCTTTTCCCCACATGATCCTCGTGGCCGCCCTGGAGGTTCCGTGGTACAGGCGTACATCCTGATCCAGACGGAGGTCGGCAAGGCGTCGACCGTCGCCGACACGATCAGCAAGCTCCCTGGGGTCGTCCAGGCCGAGGACGTGACGGGTCCGTACGACGTCATCGTGCGCGCCCAGGCCGACACCGTCGACGACCTCGGCCGACTGGTGGTCGCCAAGGTCCAGCAAGTGGACGGCATCACCCGCACCCTGACCTGCCCGGTCGTGCACCTGTAGCCCCCGTCTACCCTTGGCCGGTGAACTCGTTCCGTCACCGGCGCCCCACTCGCCTCGGGCTGCCCGTCCTGGCCGTGTCGTTGATCGCCGTCGCGGGCTGCTCCTCAGCAGACGACGGCGGCTCGGCGGCGGTTCCCAGCGCTGGGGCCGCCGCCGTGAAACTGTGCCGGAACCTGGACGAGGTGTTGCCGCGAAAGGTGGACGGTCTCGGCCGCCAGGATCCGCAGCCGGCCTCCGAGCTGACGGCGGGCTGGGGTGACGCGGTGATCATACTGCGCTGTGGTGTCCCTCAGCCGCCCAAGATGATCGACCCCGGGGTGGCCGAGGGACGCGATGCCGATGCCGTGGCCGGGGCCGTCGACGGGGTGGACTGGCTGATGGAGAAGCGGGACGACGGGTCGTACCGCTTCACCACCGCGAACCGCTCCGCGTATGTGGAGGTTTCGGTGCCGGCGGATCGGGCCGCGGAGGACACCTCGCCGATCCTTGTCGGGCTGGCGCCCGCCATCAAGAAGGCGGTTCCCGAGGGGGTCGCCTCCTGAGGGAGTGCCTCGGAAGGCCGTCGGGAGACCGCGAGTCCGTCGTGGCTGGTCGCGCGGTTCCCCGCGCCCCCTACGGGGCGCCCCTCAGCGAAGACCTGTGGAGCGGTGCAGCGCCGCCTGGATCAGGCGGTCCACCAGCTCCGGGTATGCGATACCGCTCGCCTTCCACATCGCCGGGTACATCGAGATCGGGGTGAAGCCGGGCAAGGTGTTGATCTCGTTGATCACGAACTCGCCGTCCTCCGTGAGGAAGAAGTCCGCGCGGACCAGGCCCTCGCAGGACGCCGCGTCGAAGGCGTCGACGGCGAGCTTCTGGACCTCGGCGGTCTCCTCCGGGGTCAGCGGGGCCGGGACGATGCCGGGCGTCGAGTCGATGTACTTGGCCTCGAAGTCGTAGTACGCGTGGGCCTCGGGCGGCGGGATCTCGGCGGGGACGGAGGCGCGGGGGCCGTCCTCGAACTCCAGGACGCCGCACTCGATCTCCCGGCCGCGCAGGGCCGCCTCCACGAGGATCTTCGGGTCGTGGCGCTGGGCCTCGGCGATCGCCTCGTCGAGACCGGCGAGGTCGTCGACCTTCGTGATGCCGATGGAGGAGCCCGCGCGGGCGGGCTTCACGAAGAGGGGCCAACCATGCTCACCGGCGAGGTCGATGATCTTCTTGCGGGCGGCGGCCTCGTCCAGCTGCCACTCGCGCGGCCGGATCACCACGTACGGGCCGACCTTGAGCCCGAAGGAGGTGAACACCCGCTTCATGTACTCCTTGTCCTGGCCGACGGCCGAGGCGAGGACACCCGAGCCGACGTACGGGACACCGGAGAGCTCCAGCATGCCCTGGAGGGTGCCGTCCTCGCCGTACGGGCCGTGCAGGACGGGGAAGACGACGTCGACCTCGCCGAGCGCCTTGGGCACCGAACCGGGCTCGCTGTAGACGACTTCGCGGTTGGCGGGGTCGACGGGGAGCACGACGCCGCCCTCCCGCGACTCGGCGAGCTCCTCGACGCTCGGCGTGCGACGGTCGGTGATCGCCATGCGGTCCGGTTCGTCGGCGGTGAGGAACCAGCTGCCTTCCCGGGAGATGCCGATCGGCAGGACGTCGTACTTCGTCCGGTCGATGGCCCGCAGGACGGCGCCGGCGGTGACCACGGAGATCCCGTGTTCCGAGCTGCGACCGCCGAAGACGACGGCCACGCGCGGCTTGCGGGACGGCTGCTCAGGGCTCTGGGGAAGGTTCTCGCTGCTCATATCGCGTTGAGAGTACCCGTTGGTAGTGCGCCAGTCAGTGCCCATCCTGTCGCTTTCGCTCAGCGTCGCTCAGGCTTGGCGCTGCGCGACATCATCTCCTTGAGGGCGACGACCGGCGGCTTGCCGTCGTGGACGATGTCGACGACCGTCTCCGTGATGGGCATGTCGACGCCGTGCCGGCGCCCCAAGTCCAGTACGGACTCACAGGACTTGACGCCCTCGGCGGTCTGCCTGGTGACCGCGATGGTCTCCTGCAGGGTCATGCCCCTGCCGAGGTTGGTGCCGAAGGTGTGGTTGCGGGAGAGCGGCGAGGAGCAGGTGGCCACCAGGTCGCCGAGGCCCGCGAGTCCGGCGAAGGTGAGCGGGTCGGCGCCCATCGCGAGGCCGAGGCGGGTCGTCTCGGCGAGACCGCGTGTGATGAGCGATCCCTTGGCGTTGTCGCCGAGGCCCATGCCGTCCGCGATGCCGACGGCGAGACCGATCACGTTCTTCACCGCGCCGCCCAGCTCGCATCCGACGACGTCGGTGTTGGTGTACGGGCGGAAGTACGGGGTGTGGCAGGCGGCCTGGAGCCGCTGGGCGACGGCCTCGTCGGTGCAGGCGACCACGGAGGCGGCCGGCATCCGGGAGGCGATCTCACGCGCCAGGTTGGGCCCGGTGACAACGGCGATCCGGTCCTGCCCGACCTTGGCGACGTCCTCGATCACCTCGCTCATCCGCATGGCGGAACCGAGTTCGACGCCTTTCATCAGCGAGACGAGGATGGTGTCGGGGGCCAGCAGCCCGGTCCAGTCGGCGAGGTTGGCGCGCAGGGTCTGGGACGGTACGGACAGAACCGTGAAGTCGGCGTCGGCGGCGGCCTCGGCCGGGTCCGTGGTGGCCCGCACGTTCTGCGGGAGCTCCAGACCCGGCAGGTAGTCGGTGTTGAACCGGGTGGAGTTGATCGCCTCCGCGACCTCCGCGCGGCGCGCCCACAGAGTGACCTCGCACCCGGCGTCGGCGAGCACCGTACCGAAGGCCGTGCCCCACGAACCGGCGCTGAACACCGCCGCCTTGACCGGCTTGCTCACTTGCCCTGCCCCTCTTCCTGACGTCGCTGTCCCCGCAGTGCTCCATTGTGCTGCCCGGGCCGCCGGTGCTCGACCGCCGAGGCGCTCCTGCGCCGCTGATCGATCCGCTCCCGCTTCGGGTCGTACGGCGTCCCGGGCGCCTTCTCGCCGCGGATCTCCTCCAGCTGGTGGGTGACGGCGGCCATGATGACCTCCGTCGCGTCCTTCAGCAGGTCCGGGCTCATCTCCTGGCCGTAGAAGCGCGTGAGGTCCACGGGCGGTCCCGCGAGCACGTGGTGGGTCTTGCGCGGCAGGAGGCTGGGCTTCTTGGCGTACGGCGGCAGCAGTTCGTTGGCGCCCCACTGCGCGACCGGGATCACCGGGCACCTGGTCTGCAGGGCGACCCGTGCGGCACCGGTCTTGCCGGTCATGGGCCAGCCGTCCGGGTCGCGGGTGAGGGTGCCCTCGGGGTAGAAGGCGACGCACTCGCCGCGCTCCACGGCGTCGATCGCGGCCCGGAAGGCGCTCAGCGCGTCGGTGCTCTCGCGATAGACGGGGATCTGTCCGGTGCCCCGCATGATGGCGCCGATGAATCCCTTGCCGAAGAGACCGCTCTTCGCGAGAAATCGCGGAACCCGGCCGCTGTTGTACTGATAATGGGCGTACGCAAAGGGATCGACATGCGAATTGTGGTTCACGGCGGTGATAAATCCGCCCTCGGTCGGAATGTTCTCCATTCCACGCCAGTCCCGCTTGATCAGCACCACCAGGGGCGGTTTGGCGATCACCGCGGCGAGGCGGTACCAGAAGCCGATTCTCCGGCGGGGCACGCGGACACCTTCCTCTAGGACTTCCCAGGGCCCGTTCCGGGGGCCCGGAGCCGCACAAGTGTCGCCCCGGGCTGCCGGTCTGTCGAGAACACCGTACGCCCCGCCCTGTGGCCGCCCATTGCGCCCAGGTGACAATGGCGGCGACAAGAGAGGGACGGAACGCCCGTGCAGTGGACCCTGGTCGTACCCGTGAAGCCCCTGGCACGGGCCAAGAGCAGGCTCTCGGACACCGCCGCCGACGCGGTGCGCCCGGGCCTGGCCCTCGCCTTCGCCCAGGACACCGTGGCCGCGGCTCTGGCCGCCGCGGCGGTCCGCGCTGTGGTGGTGGTCACGGACGACCCCCTCGCCGCCCGCGAGCTGGCGGCCCTGGGCGCCCGCACCGTCCCGGAGAACCCGCGCGGCGACTCCCGGGACGGCCTGAACGCCGCTCTGCGGCACGGAACAGCCGTCGTACGCGATGTACGACCGCAAAGCCCCGTGGCGGCCCTGAACGCCGATCTGCCCGCCCTGCGCCCGCAGGAATTGACGCGCGTCCTGAACGCGGCCGCCGAATTCCCCCGCTCTTTCCTCCCGGACGCCGCCGGCACCGGCACCACACTGCTCGCCGCGACCCCCGGCCACGATCTCTCCCCCGTCTTCGGCCCCGGCTCCCGCCTGCGCCACCGCCGCTCCGGCGCCGTGGAACTCGCCCTCACCACCGTCGACTCCGTGCGCCAGGACGTCGACACCGGCGACGACCTCCGCGCCGCCCTCGGCCTCGGCGTCGGTCCCCGTACGGCCGCCGCGGCCGCGCGCCTGCTGATCCCCGGCCAGTAGGCTGCGGACATGCAGGCCACCGCGTACACCTACGACCCCGCCACCCGCACCGGCCAGGTCCTCCTGGACGACGGCACCCCGGTCCCCTTCGACGCCCCGGCCTTCGACGCGGGCGCCCTGCGCCTGCTCCGCCCGGGCCAGCGGGTCCGCATCGAGACGGAGGGTGAGGCCGAAGCCCTGCGCATCACCCTGATCACCCTGCAGACGTTCTGAAGAAGAGCCGCACCAGGGCCGCGTGCCGAACGCGGGGCACCGCGCGAGCGACCACGCGTCACACCGCGCCCGCCCGTGAACACGTCCTCCAACGGCGAGTGGGCACCGAATCTCCCCCGCAGAACACGCCGCGGGCCGGGCTCCATCGACAGGAGCCCGGCCCGGCGCGTGTGTGAGTGAGTACCCGGCGCCCTACGCCTGGCGGGCGGCAGCCTTCTTCACGGTCGTCTTGCGAGCCGACGACTTCTTGGCCGGCGCCTTCTTCGCGGTGGCCTTCTTGGCCGGCGCCTTCTTCGCCGCGGTCTTCTTCGCCGCCGCCGTGGTCTTGGCGGTCGTCGTCTTCGCCGCCGCCGTCTTGGTGGTGGCCTTCTTGGCGGTCGTCTTCTTCGCCGTGGCCTTCTTCGCGGTGGCCGTCGTCTTCTTGGCGGCGGCCGTGGTCTTGCGGGGGGTCGCCTTCTTCGCCGCCGCCGTGGTCCTCTTCGCCGCGGCCTTCTTGACCGTCGCCGAAGCCCCACCGCTCAGGCTGCCCTTGGGCGCCTTCTTGACCGCGACCTCGCCACCACGGGGAAGCTTCTTCGAGCCGCTCACCAGGTCCTTGAAACCCTGGCCCGCGCGGAAACGCGGCACGGAGGTCTTCTTGACCCGAACCCGCTCACCCGTCTGCGGGTTGCGGGCGTAGCGGGCCGGCCGGTCGACCTTCTCGAAGGAACCGAAGCCGGTGACCGACACCCGGTCCCCGGCGACGACCGCGCGGACGATGGCGTCCAGAACGGCGTCGACCGCGTCGGCGGCCTGCTGACGCCCCCCGACCTTGTCCGCAATCGCTTCTACGAGCTGCGCCTTGTTCACGTCTTCCCCTTCGGAGACATCGCCAGAACGAAAGTGTTCAAGCTTTTTCGCACGTTAGGCAGATATATACCGCAAATCAAACACGAAACGGGCTTATCACCCTTGTGCCGCAACGAACTCGGCTGTCATGGAGTTCTCTCAGCGTTCCTCTGTGGGCATTCGCCCCTCGTCGAGGTCCGTCGCGAAGCCCTCCAGACGCCTTGCCGCGTCGGTGAGATCGTGTTTGGCCACGGCCGTAATGACCAGCAGCTTCCGGGTCAGCGCCATGCGTACGCCCTCCGGGACTTGCAGTGCGCGCACCCTTGAGTGCGCTTCCTTGAGTTGGCCCGCGACCGCCGTATAGAGCTCGAGTTGGCCGTCGTGTTCCATGCACAGATTGTGCCATCTGGGGCGAGTTGTCGCCTGCGCAGGGGGCAACTGCCGTCTCCCGGGGGCCTTTGGAGCACCCCCGGTCGATGCCACACCCTGGTGCGCGTACCCCGGCAATCACCTTTGTAACTAGGGGAGTTGAAACCTTTCTGCACGTGACTTCGAAGGTCTCCGAACCCGGACATGCAGGTACCCCCAACCGTGCACGATTGGGGGTACCTGGGGGTGTCGGGGTGGCTGGAATCCGCCTTGCACGGGCCGCCCGACGGGTGGCTCGCGCCGCTGGATCAGATCTTCAGCGTCCTCGGCTTGTACGACGGCCGCTTGGCCTCGTACGCGGAGATGTCCGCCTCGTTCTGGAGGGTGATGGAGATGTCGTCCAGCCCGTTCAGCAGCCGCCAGCGGGAGTTCTCGTCCAGCTCGAAGGAGGCGGTGATGCCCTCGGCGCGCACCTCGCGGGCCTGAAGGTCGACCGTGATCTCGGCCTGGGGGTCCTTCTCGGCGAGCTCCAGCAGCGCGTCCACGATCTTCTGCTCCAGAACGACCGTGAGCAGGCCGTTCTTGAGCGAGTTGCCGCGGAAGATGTCGGCGAAGCGGGAGGAGATGACGGTCTTGAAGCCGTAGTTCTGGAGCGCCCACACGGCGTGCTCACGGGAGGAGCCGGTGCCGAAGTCGGGGCCGGCGACCAGGACGGTGGCGCCCTGCCGCTCGGGCTGGTTGAGGATGAAGGTCTCGTCCTTGCGCCAGGCCTCGAACAGCCCGTCCTCGAAGCCGTCCCTGGTCACCTTCTTGAGCCAGTGGGCGGGGATGATCTGGTCGGTGTCGACGTTGCTGCGGCGCAGCGGGACGGCCCGGCCGGTGTGCGTGGTGAATGCTTCCATGGCTGTTCAGACTCCAGCGGGCGCGGGGGCGTCGGTCAGGTCGGCGGGGGACGCCAGATGGCCCAGGACGGCCGTCGCGGCGGCGACCTGCGGCGAGACCAGGTGCGTGCGTCCGCCCTTGCCCTGCCGGCCCTCGAAGTTGCGGTTGGAGGTGGACGCGGAGCGCTCACCGGGGGCCAGCTGGTCCGGGTTCATGCCCAGGCACATCGAGCAGCCCGCGTGCCGCCACTCGGCGCCGGCCTCCTTGAAGACGATGTCGAGGCCCTCGGAGACGGCCTGCAGACCGACCCGCGCGGAGCCGGGGACGACCAGCATCCGTACGCCGTCGGCGACTTTGCGGCCCTTGATCAGCTCGGCGGCGGCGCGCAGGTCCTCGATGCGGCCGTTGGTGCACGAACCTACGAAGACGGTGTCCACGTTGATGGACTTCAGCGGCTGGCCGGCCTCCAACCCCATGTACTCCAGGGCCTTTTCGGCGGCGAAGCGCTCCGAAGCGTCCTCGTACGAAGCCGGGTCGGGGACCGACGCCGAAAGCGGCGCGCCCTGGCCGGGGTTGGTGCCCCAGGTGACGAACGGCGACAGGGTGGCGCCGTCGATGGTCACCTCGGCGTCGAACTCCGCGTCCTCGTCCGTCCTGAGCGTCTTCCAGTACGCGACGGCCGCGTCCCAGTCCTCACCCTCGGGGGCGTGCGGACGGCCCTTGAGGTACTCGAAGGTGGTCTCGTCGGGGGCGATCATGCCCGCGCGGGCGCCGGCCTCGATCGACATGTTGCAGATGGTCATGCGGGCCTCCATCGAGAGCTTCTCGATGGCCGGGCCCCGGTATTCCAGGACATAGCCCTGGCCGCCGCCGGTGCCGATCTTGGCGATGATCGCCAGGATCAGGTCCTTGGCGGTGACGCCGTCGGCCAGATCGCCCTCGACCGTGATGGCCATGGTCTTGGGGCGGACCAGCGGCAGCGTCTGGGTGGCCAGCACGTGCTCCACCTGGGAGGTGCCGATGCCGAACGCCAGACCGCCGAAGGCGCCGTGCGTGGAGGTGTGGGAGTCGCCACAGACGACGGTCATACCGGGCTGGGTCAGACCCAGCTGCGGGCCGACGACGTGCACGACACCCTGCTCGACGTCGCCCAGCGGGTGCAGACGCACACCGAACTCGGCGGCGTTCGCGCGCAGCGTCTCCAGCTGAATGCGGGAGACCGGGTCCGCGATGGGCTTGTCGATGTCGAGGGTGGGGGTGTTGTGGTCCTCGGTCGCGATGGTCAGGTCGAGCCGGCGAACCTTCCGCCCGCTCTTGCGGAGACCGTCGAAGGCCTGGGGGCTGGTCACCTCGTGCAGCAGGTGCAGATCGATGAAGAGGAGGTCGGGCTCGCCCTCGGCGCGCCGGACGACGTGGTCGTCCCAGACCTTCTCCGCGAGTGTCCTACCCATCGCTTTCCCTCCGGCCGGCTTGTCCGAGCGCCGGCCCAACTAGAGATATCGGAGGTGGCGAGCGCACATACCCCCCGTATGAGCGCCGGCCGCCGGGCTCGTTGGTCCGCGAGCCGTTGTTCTGCTTCCAGAGTGGCAAGGTCCACGCGAAATTGAACTTGCGTTTCACAGAGTGAGACGCGAGTATCGTTGCATGGACAACAGTAGCGGCGTCGGCGTTCTGGACAAGGCGGCCCTGGTCCTGAGCGCTCTGGAGTCCGGTCCGGCCACCCTCGCGGGTCTGGTCGGCGCCACGGGACTCGCACGACCCACGGCCCACCGCCTGGCCGTGGCTCTGGAACACCACCGCATGGTGGCACGGGACATGCAGGGCCGTTTCATCCTCGGCCCCCGGCTGGCCGAGCTGGCCGCGGCCGCCGGCGAGGACCGCCTCCTCGCGACGGCGGGCCCGGTGCTCACACACCTCCGCGACATCACGGGCGAGAGCGCGCAGCTCTATCGCCGGCAGGGCGACATGCGTATCTGTGTCGCCGCCGCGGAGCGGCTCTCAGGCCTGCGGGACACGGTCCCGGTCGGCTCGACCCTCACGATGAAAGCCGGTTCGTCGGCCCAGATCCTCATGGCCTGGGAGGAGCCCGAGCGCCTGCACCGCGGTCTCCAGGGCGCCCGCTTCACGGCCACCGCCCTCTCGGGCGTACGGCGCCGGGGCTGGGCCCAGTCCATCGGCGAGCGCGAGCCGGGCGTCGCCTCGGTCTCCGCCCCCGTACGCGGCCCGTCGAACCGCGTGGTGGCCGCTGTCTCCGTCTCGGGCCCGATCGAGCGCCTCACCCGCCACCCCGGCCGCATGCACGCCCAGGCGGTCATCGACGCCGCGGGCCGCCTCTCGGAGGCCCTGCGCCGCACTGGCTGACCCCCGGAAATCCCGCCCGACCACGAGAAAAGGCCTGCCTCAACGCCGCGGCAGGCCTTTTCTCGTGGGTTCGACCTCAGCGCGCCCCAAAGGGCGGGCGGGGCCGTATCCCCATGCGGCTCCGCCGCCGTGGGCGCGAGCGATCACGAACAACCCGCAGCCGCCACGGCACAGCTCCCCCACTGCGCCTAGGCACTCGCTCCCCGCCGGTGGGCGAACCGCTCCTTCGCCGACCTCCCCCGCTCCTCAAGCGGCAGCGTCCCCGTGGCCGCCGCGAGGCCGAACGCGGGCATGTCGGCATAGATCGACTCGTACGACCCCTCCGGCACCACATACGTCTCGTGCCAGAGCCCCACATGCTGCCGCGACTTCCCCTTGCGCTCCTTGCGGTTCATCGCGGCCCACGCCACGCGATGGAACGCGTCGGGCGCGTGCGCGTACCCGTACAGCTTCTCCTTGGACTCCCAGTACTGGACGACGTAGTACGTCCGCGGCGAGGCCGAGAGCAGCACGGCGTTCAGCAGCCCCCGGCTCGGGTCCGCGCGCAGCTCCCGCAGCATCCGCGGCATCGCCGCGAGCACGGGCCCCCAGTGATGTACGGCCCAGAAGTGATTGATCCGCATACCGATCAGCAGGACCACCACGTCGCCCTCGGCGGCGGCGGTGGTACGGCCGGCGGCGACCCGCTTTCCGAACATGACTCCCCCTACTTGGTGAGCGGCACTATCCGAACAACCATGCTTGGATAGTGGCACTTCCCAAGGAGAGGCGCAAGAGAGATGCGGCTGGCGGAGCTGAGCGAGCGCAGCGGGGTGTCCACAGCGACGATCAAGTACTACCTGCGTGAGGGACTGTTGGCGCCGGGCCGCCAGATCAACGCGACGACGGCGGAGTACGACGAGGAGCATCTGCGCCGGCTGCGGCTGGTGCGGGCGTTGATCCAGGTGGGCAAGGTGCCGGTGGCCAACGCCCGGGAGGTGCTCAGCCACGTGGACGACGAGTCCCTGGGACGGACGATCAGGCTCGGCGCGGCCCTGTGGGCGCTGCCTCAGACTCCCGGCCCGGACGAGGAGGACCCGCTCACGGTCGCCGCGACGGCCGAGGTGGACCGGCTGCTGCGGACGCTGGGCTGGGAAGCGGCGAGGGAGGTCGGCTCCCTCTCTCCCGTGCACCGTTCACTGGTGGCGCTGGTGGCCACGCTGCTGCGGCTCGGCTATCCGTGCGACGCCGAACTCATGGTCCCGTACGCCGAGTTGATGCACCAGGCGGCCGCCAGGGACCTGGACCAGATGGAGACCTACGCGTCCGACACGGAGAAGGCGGAGGTGGCGGTCTCGGCGGCGGTGCTCTTCGAGCCGGTGCTGCGGGCCCTGCACCGGCTGGCCCAGGAAGAGGAGTCGGCGCGACGGTACGGCATCGAGTAGCCGGAGCACATGACGAAGGCCCTCCACCGAAGTGGAGGGCCTTGTTGAAACGTACCCCCGACCGGATTCGAACCGGCGCTACCGCCTTGAGAGGGCGGCGTGCTAGGCCGCTACACAACGGGGGCCCTAGCGATCCTGCGTTTCCACAGGCCGAGCTGGTCTACCTGGACTCGAACCAAGAATGACGGTACCAGAAACCGTAGTGTTGCCAATTACACCATAGACCAATATGGTTGAGACTTTTTCGTACCCCCGACCGGATTCGAACCGGCGCTACTGCCGTGAGAGGGCAGCGTGCTAGGCCGCTACACAACGGGGGCCCTAGCGATCCTGCATCGATGGTGGTGGGAGCTACCCTGGCCACCTTCGCGGGAAGGATCAGTACCCCCGACCGGATTCGAACCGGCGCTACTGCCGTGAGAGGGCAGCGTGCTAGGCCGCTACACAACGGGGGCTTCGCGGAGATGATCTCCGCTTGTGCAGATGAGCTCTGCGAGCTGGCCTACCTGGACTCGAACCAAGACTAACGGAACCAGAAACCGTCGTGCTGCCAATTACACCATAGGCCACTGGAACTCAATCCCCTGAAGGGATCTTGTTCTAGTGTGCACCTCCGGTTCCCGGCCTTTCGGCCCGCTCCCCGGCGGCGCAGGAAGAACATTACCCGAAGGTGGACGGCGCTCCAAAACGGGTATCGGAGCCGAGGATCGCGGGGAGTTCGGTCAGGGTGGCGATCCGGTGCGGCCCGACGGGCGGGTCGACGGTCGCGTAGAGGCCGCCGCGGTCGATCCACACCGACAGCAGACCGGCGTCGGCGGCGCCCCGGCCGTCGATCTCCGGGTGATCGCCGACGTACGCGACCTCGTGCGGCGGCAGCTCCAGGGCCTCGCAGGCCACGTGGAACGCCTCGGCGGCAGGCTTGTGGACGCCCAGTTGCTCGGCGCACAGCACCGTCTCGAAGCGGTCCCACACACCGAGGGCACGCAGCTTGCGTTCCTGGACGGGGAGGCTGGAGTTGGACAGCACCGCGTGCCGGTGGCTCGCGGCGAGCGCGTCCAGGACGGGCACGACGTCCGGGAAGAGCGACCAGGCCCGCTCGTAGTGGGCGATGTAGCGCTCGAACCAGGCGTCGGCCTCCGCGTCGCTCAGGGGCCGGCCCTGGAAGTCCCGTACGCGGTCGCGGCGCGTGGCCTCCCAGTCACCCTCGCCCGCCGCGTACCGTCGCCAGTGCAGGCTCGTCAGTTCGCGCCAGCGCGAGATGGCCTCTTCGACGGAGTCGTATCCGAGCAGCAGGCCCTCGACGGCGAGATGGTCGCGCATTCCGGCCCGGTCGGCCGCGGTGTAGTCGAAAAGGGTGTCGTCGACGTCCCAGAGCACGGCCTTGATGTCCATGATCCGACGGTAGCCCGAGGCCGGCCGTCCTGTCCGGGGGATGACGAAGGGGAGGCACCCGGACCCTCGGGTGCCTCCCCTCACGTACGGGCGTTACGAGGCCAGCCTGGCCAGGGCCGCGTCGATCCTCGCCAGCGTCTTCTCCCTGCCCAGGATCTCCAGGGACTCGAAGAGAGGGAGGCCGACCGTGCGGCCGGTGACGGCGACGCGGACGGGGGCCTGGGCCTTGCCGAGCTTGAGGCCGTGAACCTCGCCGGCGGCCAGGACGGCCTCCTTCAGGGACTCGGCCGAGGTCCAGTCGGCCGCCTCCAGCTTCTCCCTCGCCGTACGCAGGAGCGCGTCGGAACCCTCCTTCATGGCCTTCGTCCAGCTCGCCTCGTCCTGCGCCGGCTCCGCCAGGAACAGGAAGTCCACGTTCGCCGTGATCTCGGAGAGGACCTTGAGGCGGGTCTGCGCGTGCGGGGCGATGGCCTCCCACTTGGCCTCGTCGAAGTCCTCCGGCGCCCAGGGGGCGAACGGGGCCTTCAGCCACGGGGCGCAGCGTTCGGTGAAGTCCTTCACGTCCAGCAGACGGATGTGGTCGGCGTTGATCGCCTCGGCCTTCTTCAGGTCGAAGCGGGCCGGGTTGGGGTTCACGTCCGCGACGTCGAAGGCGGCGACCATCTCCTCGATCGTGAAGATGTCCTTGTCCGCGGAGAGCGACCAGCCCAGCAGGGAGAGGTAGTTGAGCAGGCCCTCGGGGAGGAAACCGCGCTCCCGGTAGAGGTTCAGGCTCGACTCCGGGTCGCGCTTGGAGAGCTTCTTGTTGCCCTCGCCCATCACGTACGGCAGGTGGCCGAAGGACGGGATCTCCTTGGCGATGCCCAGCTCGGTCAGCGCCTTGTAGAGGGCGATCTGGCGCGGTGTCGAGGAGAGCAGGTCCTCGCCGCGCAGGACGTGGGTGATCTCCATCAGGGCGTCGTCGACGGGGTTGACGAGCGTGTAGAGCGGGGCGCCGTTCGCGCGGACGATGCCGTAGTCCGGAACGTTCTCCGGGGTGAAGGTCAGTTCGCCGCGGACCAGGTCCGTGAAGGTGATCGTCTCGTCGGGCATCCGGAAGCGGACGATCGGCTCGCGGCCCTCGGCCTCGTACCGGGCCTTCTGCTCCGGGGTGACCTCGCGGCACTTGCCGTCGTACCCGGAGGGCCTGCCGGCCGCACGGGCGGCGTCACGGCGCTCCTCCAGCTCGGAGGCGGTGCAGTAGCAGTGGTAGGCGTGGCCGGCGTCCTTGAGCTTCTCGGCCACATCCTTGTACGTCTCCATGCGCTGCGACTGGCGGTACGGCGCGTGCGGGCCGCCCACCTCGGGGCCCTCGTCCCAGGTGAAGCCCAGCCAGCGCAGGGAGTCCAGGAGCTGCCCGTAGGACTCCTCGGAGTCGCGGGCCGCGTCGGTGTCCTCGATGCGGAAGACGAACGTGCCGCCGGTGTGGCGGGCGAACGCCCAGTTGAACAGGGCCGTGCGGACCAGACCCACATGGGGATTGCCGGTCGGGGACGGACAGAAACGTACGCGGACGGAGCCGTTAGCCACGCTTGATCACCTTGTTGGTGAGAGTGCCGATGCCTTCGATGGTGACGGCGACCTCGTCGCCGACGTTGAGGGGGCCGACCCCTGCCGGGGTGCCCGTGAGGATCACGTCGCCGGGGAGCAGCGTCATGGCCTCGGTGATGTTGACGATCAGGTCCTCGATGGAGTTGATCATCTCGCTCGTCCGGCCCAGCTGGCGCTGCCCGCCGTTGACGGTGAGCTGGATGGTCAGGTCGCTCGGGTCGAGGTCGGTCTCCACCCAGGGGCCCAGCGGGCAGGCGGTGTCGAAGCCCTTGGCCCTGGCCCACTGCTTCTCGCGCTTCTGGACGTCACGGGCGGTGACGTCGTTGGCGCAGGTGTAGCCGAAGATCACGTCCTTGACGCGTTCGCGCGGGACCTCGCGGCACAGTCGGCCGATGACGACGGCCAGCTCGGCCTCGTGGTGGAGGTCCTCGGAGAAGGACGGGTACTGGATCGCGTCGCCGGAGCCGATCACCGAGGTGGCCGGCTTGAAGAAGGCGAACGGGGCGTCGGGGACCTCGTTGCCCAGCTCGCGCGCGTGTTCGGCGTAGTTGCGGCCGAAGGCCACGACCTTGTTGGGGAGCACCGGCGGCAGCAGCCTGACCTTGCTGAGCGGGACCTTCGTACCGGAGAGCTCGTAGTCCGCGAACGGAATGCCCTTGATGATGTCGAGGACGAGCTCGTCCGGCTTGTCGCCCTCGACCGCGCCGAAGGCTACGTTCCCGTCGATGGAGAACCTGGCGATGCGCACGGGTTGCTTGCGCCCCTTAACTGAACTGGCTGGAGTCTGACGGTCCAGGCTAGCGCGGGGCGGGGTGCCCTCCTCGCGCATTTCCACGCACGCATGCCGAAGGGCGCCCAGCACGAGCGGGGCGCCCTTCGGCTTCGTACACGCGGGAATCCGCCGAATCTTCACAGGCGCCGGTTTGAGCGGTTGGCCGATTCGGCGCGTACTTGAGCGTGCAACTACTCCGCCATCTGGACCGGGACCGTCATCAGGATCGTCCGGCGAGGGTTGGCGGTCTGGGAGGGGAGGTCGACGGAGTGCTCCTGCTCCGGCGTGCGCAGGTCCTCGGCGTCGGCGAGGTGGGCCAGCGTCGTGCGCCGGGGGTTGGCTATGTTGCGGAACATCATCGTCGTCTTCACTGTTGTCCTGGACCTCGTCGTGTGCGGGCGCCGGGCGGACCGCAAGGGCCGTCCCACAAGCGCGGGTTGTCGGATTCGCCATCCCTGTAAAGCGTCAGGCTAAACATGCGATTCCCGGGTCAAGTCGTGAAGAAGGCATGATCGGCGTGTGAGTTTGCTCACTCACTCATGGGTAAAACGGGCAATACAGGCCATCGACCCATGCCCGCGAAACGGACATAGGTGACCTGAAGCCCTCATTCCGCTCCCGATCATGGCGACTGGGACACCCAGCTCACGCCCTTGGATCGCACGGGTATGTCCGTAATGAACGGAAACACCTTCCACGCCCGGTGACGTAGCCCTCACATGCTGTCACAGTGAACAGACCGTTACCCGTTGGCCTTGTTGCAGATCCGGCACTGTGTTGGAATTCCTCGGACCGCCGCAGGATCGTGCCGGCGCGCAGGGGCGCAGATCAACAGCGCCTGGCGGCGGTGGGAGAGGGAGCCAGCGCCGGTCACTCACGACCACCAATTGGGGACGTATTCAGGACGCCCCCGAAGACGCCGACACCGTCCCGCCGTTCACGCGGTGGGGCGCCTGGTCCAGAGGTTGCGACGCTAGTGCAGGGACGTTTCAAGAGGGATGGCAGCGCTTCGGCGGAGCCGGAGCCACACAACGGAGCCGGCCACGGTTCCTCCCCCCAGCACGCCCAGAACCCGGGTCCGGCGGAGATCGGTGACGGCGGGGGGCGCTCAGGGCGCCCCGGCGCGTCAGTTGCTCCCGCGCCGTCCGGGAAACCCAAGGGCGGTACCAACGGCGGGGCCACGGGCGGCTCCCGAATAGCCCTGCGCAACTGGCGCATCTCGACCCGTCTGGTCTCGCTGCTCGCGCTCCCCGTCGTGGCGGCGACCTCGCTCGGTGCCCTGCGCATCGGCGACAACGTGGACGACATCCAGCAGCTCGAGAACATGCGGCTGCTCACCGACATGACCAAGCAGGCGACCGAGCTCGCCACCGCGCTCCAGCAGGAGCGCGACCTGTCGGCCGGTCCCCTCGCGCACGGTCTGGACGCCAACGACTACACGGTCAAGGGCGCCCGCGAGAAGACGGACACGGCCCGCGTCCAGTTCACGGACGCGACGCAGGCCGCCGAGACCGCGAACACCACCACGAAGATGCCCGGTGTCCGCGACAGCCTCGTCCGGGTCGTGCGCGCGCTCTACGACCTCAACGGCATCCGCAAGAACGCCTACGTGGACTCCAGGAACTCCACACAGACGGTCGAGGCCTACCACCGCCTGGTCGACCAGTTGCTGGAGCTGTCCACGGACATGGCCGAGGCCACCAGCAACCCGGACATGATCAAGCGGACCCGTGCCCTGGCGGCGTTCTCCTCCGCCAAGGAATACGCCTCGGTGCAGCGCGCGGTCATCGCGGCGGCCCTGCCCGAGACCGACGACAAGGCCGGCAAGCTCTCCGAGAACGACCGGCTGTACGCGTTCGCGGCGCTGGGTAACGAGGAGTCCGACCGCAAGACCTTCTCCGACATCTACGGTTCCGGTGCCGAGGTCAAGACCAAGCCGATCGACGACGCGAGCCCCACCATCGAGGCCTCCGACGTCTACGCGGACCGGGTCCTCGCCAGCGCGGGTGGTCTGGGCGGGCAGGACAAGCGCTCGTACAAGGACTGGACCGACGACTCCGCGGCCAAGATCGAGCAGATGAAGAAGATCGAGGGCTCGCTCCTCGAGGAGATGGAACAGACCGCCCGTAACCTCCGCGCCGACGCGGAGCAAGAGGCGATCATCTCCGGTGCGCTGATCCTGCTCGTCCTCGGTGTCTCCCTGGTCGGCGCGTTCGTCGTGGCCCGGTCCATGATCCGCTCGCTGCGCCGGCTGCAGGACACCGCGACCAAGGTCGCCCAGGACCGGCTGCCCGAGCTGGTCAAGCAGCTGTCGGAGTCGGACCCGCAGGATGTCGACACCTCCGTCGAGTCGGTCGGTGTGCACTCCCGGGACGAGATCGGCCAGGTGGCCGCGGCCTTCGACGACGTGCACCGCGAGGCCGTCCGCCTCGCCGCCGAGCAGGCCCTCCTCCGGGGCAACGTCAACGCGATGTTCACCAACCTCTCGCGCCGCTCCCAGGGCCTCATCCAGCGTCAGCTGTCGCTCATCTCCGAACTGGAGTCGCGCGAGGCCGACCCGGACCAGCTGTCCTCCCTGTTCAAGCTCGACCACCTCGCCACCCGCATGCGCCGTAACGGTGAGAACCTCCTCGTTCTCGCCGGTGAAGAGCCCGGCCGTCGCTGGACCCGCCCGGTCCCGCTGGTCGACGTGCTCCGCGCCGCCGCGTCCGAGGTGGAGCAGTACGAGCGCATCGAGCTGTCCTCCGTGCCGACGACCGAGGTCGCCGGCCGCGTGGTCAACGACCTTGTGCACCTCCTCGCCGAGCTGCTGGAGAACGCCACCTCCTTCTCCTCGCCGCAGACCAAGGTCAAGGTCACCGGTCACGCCCTGCCCGACGGCCGGGTGCTGATCGAGATCCACGACACCGGTATCGGCCTCTCCCCCGAGGACCTCGCGGCGATCAACGAGCGGCTCGCCTCGCCGCCCACCGTGGACGTGTCGGTCTCCCGCCGCATGGGTCTGTTCGTGGTCGGCCGGCTGTCCCAGCGCCACGGCATCCGTATCCAGCTGCGCCCGTCCGACTCCGGCGGTACGACCGCGCTCGTCATGCTTCCGGTCGACGTGGCACAGGGCAACAAGAAGCCCATGCCGAGCAAGGCCGGCCAGGGCGCTCCGTCCACCGGTGGTCCGGCCGCCGCGCAGGCCGCGGCCGGCGCCGCCGCCGCGCGTCGCCCGGCCGGCAACCAGTCGGGCCCGCCGCTCGGCGGCCCCTCAGCCGGTGGTGGCCTCCTCGGCGCCCCTCCGCAGCGTGGGCAGGTCGGCGCGGGCCAGGGTCCGCGGGCCGCGCTGCCCGGCAACCCCAATGGTCCGGGCGGTCTCGGCAACCCCGGTGGTCCGCGTGGGCCGCAGGGCGGTCCGCCGGTGCCTCCGCAGGGCGGCCGGCCTCCGGCGGGCGCCGGAGCCGGCGGGTTCGGCAACGGCGGTGCGTTCAACGGTCAGGCGCCCGGTGCCCCGCAGGGCCTGCAGGCCGCCGGGACCGGTGGCCCCAACAACTTCGAGAGCTTCGACGACTCCGGACGCCAGGGCGGCTTCCCGGGCGGCGGCCCGGGCCTGCGCCCGGCCGGCGGTCCCGGTGACGCCGGTGCGGGCAGGCCGGGAGGGGCCGACGGCGGTCCGGGTGCCGTGCCGCCGAAGCAGGGCAAGGAACGTTCCGCCAGGCGCCGTCCGCAGCTGCCCGGCCGCGGTGGCCCGCGCGCCGAGCTGCCCGGTGGCAACTCCGCGTCACGGACGCCGAGCTGGAGCGACGACAACGCGCAGCCGCCGGTGTCGCGCGCCTCGCTGGACGCCCCGCGCGGCCACGAGGAGCAGCCGGACGTCACCGCGCCGATGCCGCGCGTCGACCCCGGCCAGGCTCCGGGCTCGCCCACGGACTTCCCGCGTTCCCCGCGGGCCGACTTCGACAGCCAGCGCCCCGGCGCCGGCACGCCGCAGGACGGCACCGGGTCCTACGTCCGCTCCGACGTGTACGGCGGGGCCGGCGCTCCGCCGGCGCCCACGGGCCCGTCCCGGGGCGCCTCGCAGGACCCTTCGTCCACCGGCCAGTTCGCCATGCCGGGCTACGACGGCTCCAGCACGGGCCAGTTCCCGGCTCCGGGCCGGCAGAACCCGCAGGACACCGGCCAGTACGGTGCTCCCGACCGCCCGAACCCGCAGGACCCGGGACAGTTCGGTGCGCCCGGCCGGCAGAACGGCCAGGGCACCGGGCAGTACAACGCGCCGGGTCGGCAGAACTCCCAGGACACCGGCCAGTTCGAGCGGCCGCAGGTCAACGGGGAGAGCTTCGGCGCGCCCCGCCCGCCCGTGCCGCCGCAGCGTCCTGCGATGCCCCCGCAGCGCCCCGCGCGCCCGCAGGAGCCGGAGGCACTGCCCCCGGCGACGGGTCCGATGGACGGCCGGACGCCGCTGTACGACACGCTGGAGACCAACTGGTTCCACGGTCAGGGCGGGCAGAACGGTCAGGCCGGGCAGAACGGCCAACAGCAGGGCAACGGTTCCGTGCCACAACAGCCGGCCGCCCCCGCTCCCCAGACTCCGGTCGCTCCCCAGCGTCCGGCGACCCCCGCCGCGCCTGCTTCCCCCACCTGGCGCAGCACACCCAACGACGACCTGGTCCGCCAGGCCGAACGTGCCCGACAGCCTTCGGCGGGCGGGGTCACCACCTCCGGCCTGCCGCGCCGGGTCCCGCGCGCGAACCTCGTGCCGGGCACGGCTCAGCAGCAACAGCACCAAACCGGTCCGCAGGTCTCGCGTTCGCCTGATGACGTACGCGGCCGGCTGACCAATCTCCGTCGGGGCATCGCGCAAGGTCGACAGGCCGGCAACGGCCAGACCGGCAGCTTCCCGAGCCCCACTCACCAGCAGGAGCGTTAGTTGAGCCAGATGAGC
The DNA here is from genome assembly GCF_041435215.1 of Streptomyces sp. NBC_01314. NCBI lineage: Bacteria > Bacillati > Actinomycetota > Actinomycetes > Kitasatosporales > Streptomycetaceae > Streptomyces > Streptomyces sp. NBC_01314. The sequence goes on from NZ_CP108394.1 coordinate 3,581,273, forward strand.
CAGGCGGCACAGAACCTCAACTGGTTGATCACCAACTTCGTGGACAACACCCCCGGGGTGTCCCACACCGTCGTCGTATCCGCCGACGGACTCCTTCTGGCGATGTCCGAAGGCTTTCCGCGCGACCGTGCCGATCAGCTCGCGGCCGTCGCCTCCGGGCTCACGTCACTCACGGCCGGGGCGTCCCGGATCTTCGAGGGCGGGGACGTGGCCCAGACCGTGGTCGAGATGGAGCGCGGCTTCCTGTTCCTGATGTCCGTCTCCGACGGATCGTCCCTGGCCGTGCTCGCCCACCCCGATTGCGACATCGGTCTGGTCGGTTACGAGATGGCGCTGCTCGTCGACCGCGCGGGCGCTGTACTCACGCCCGACCTGCGCGCCGAACTCCAAGGCAGTTTGCTCCACTGACGTCTGCGGATCCATGCAACTCACAAAATCACCGTCCGGCCGCCACAGTCCCCCCACCGGCCCCCGTCAGACGGCACGACTGACCGACTTGCTGTCCCGCTCGGAGGATCAATGACCCCGCCCACCGCTCCTCACGATCCGTACGCAGAGCCGTACGGAGACGAGGGTGACCAGCCTCTGGTTCGGCCGTACGCCATGACCGGTGGCCGGACGCGGCCGCGTTACCAGCTCGCCCTCGAGGCGCTGATCAGCACGACGGCAGACCCCGCGCACCTGATGGGGCTGCTCCCCGAGCACCAGCGGATCTGCCACCTGTGCCGCGAGGTGAAGTCGGTGGCCGAGGTCTCGGCCCTGCTGTCCATGCCGCTCGGTGTGGCACGGATCCTTGTGGCTGACCTCGCCGAGGCCGGACTCGTCGCGATCCACCAGCCCGGTGGCGACGAGAACGCCGGTGGTGCCCCGGACGTGACTCTGCTGGAAAGGGTTCTCAGTGGACTTCGGAAGCTCTGAAGCGGGGCGGACCACCACCTCGGCGAAGATCGTGGTGGCGGGCGGCTTCGGCGTGGGCAAGACCACGTTCGTCGGGGCCGTCTCGGAGATCAACCCGCTGCGTACCGAGGCCGTGATGACGTCCGCGTCCGCGGGCATCGACGACCTCACCCACACCGGGGACAAGACGACCACCACGGTCGCCATGGACTTCGGCCGCATCACCCTCGACCAGGACCTGATCCTGTACCTGTTCGGCACCCCCGGCCAGGACCGCTTCTGGTTCATGTGGGACGACCTCGTCCGCGGCGCCATCGGCGCCATCGTCCTCGTCGACACCCGCCGCCTCGCCGACTGCTTCCCCGCCGTCGACTACTTCGAGAACAGCGGCCTCCCCTTCGTCATCGCCCTCAACGGCTTCGAAGGGCACCAGCCGTACACGCCCGACGAGGTCCGCGAGGCACTCCAGATCGGCCCCGACACACCGATCATCACGACGGACGCCCGCCACCGTTCGGACGCCAAGTCGGCGCTGATCACCCTGGTCGAGCACGCCCTCATGGCACGGCTCCGGTAGGGCGGAGAAGCCGAAGTACCACGACTGGGCCCGAAACAGGACCTAAGTCCACAACGCCCTACGGCGCTTGTCGTAGTTACACCGAAGCCGGCTGTGTCCTTTGACACGGTCGGCCTCGGTGTTCATAACGTTTCGACAGAGAAATATGGTGGTACGACCACGCGTCGCGGTCGATCGGTACCGCTGCGCTCACCATGGCCCCGCCTTTTGCCGGGGCTCGCTCTTTATGACCGTTTTATCTGGGACTTACATCACGCGGAATCGTTGCCTCCCAGTGTTTGGAAGTCCTCAGCGTGACGTGCTGGAATGCCTGAACTGCCCATTAGTCAAAGACGTACTAGGGCGTGGATCACCCGCGGCACGACGTAGGTGCCGGCGCCGAGAGGTTGTTGGTCGAGTGAGGCGAAGCAAGAAAGGTCCCGAGCCATCGGCGCGGGGCAACTTCACCCCGCCGTCGCGCGGAGCGGCACCCGCACAAGTGACCCGACCGGAGCCGACGGCAGCTCCCGCGCCCAGCGGCAGTCGTCTGTCCCCCCGCAACTGGCGGGTCCCCACGCGCCTGAACGCGATCCTCCTGATACCCGTGCTGGTCGGCCTGGTCATGGGCGGCTTCCAGGTGAAGAACTCGATCGACACCTGGCAGGAGGCGAAGGACGCCGAGAAGGTGGCCAAGATCGTGGCCGCCGCCAACACCTACGCCGAAGCGCTGCTCAACGAACGTGACGTCTCCGCCCAGCCGCTGCTGGAGGGCGACCGGGACAGCGAGGTCGTCAAGGACGCCCGTGCCTTCACCGACGAGAAGGCGGACGCCTTCCACGCGGAGGTCGTCGGAATGCCCGCCGGGCAGGGCCTGGAGCGGCGTCTGCGTCTGGTGGACGAGGCCGAGCCGTCGCTGGAGAAACTCCGGCAGACCGCCTTCACCCGGGCCGCCGACCCGGTACAGACCGAAGAGGGCTACGTCACCGTCGAGCACCTCCTGGCGGAGTTCTCCAACGAGCTCGGCCTCGGTACCGGCAACATCACCGCGTACGGCCGTACGGTCTACGCGGTCACGCTCGGCAAGGGCGCCGCCTCGCTGCAGCGCTCGATCGGCACCCACCTGCTGGTCCGGCCCAGCGAGGACAAGGATGTCTTCCGCCGACAGGTCACCGCGTTCACCTCGTACGCCTACCTGGAGAACATCGCCGTACAGGAGTACGTCTCCGGCGGCACCGAGGCCGACGCCGCGCGCCTCCAGTCGGTCATGGAGCAGAAGACCGAAGAGGGCAAGAAGCAGGCCGCCGAGGCCGCGGCCAAGAACCCCGACTACGTCCCGCCGCCGGACACCATGCTGAAGATGGTCCAGGCGATCGGCAGCGGCGCCTCGCCCGAGGATCTCGCGAAGCAGGGCGTCACCTACCAGAACTGGATGGCGGCCTCCACGCTGAAGTTCGAGGGCTACAGCGAGGTCGAGACCGAGCTGATCAACCGCGCGGTGGACGAGGCCGGCCAGATCGCCTCCGACGCCCAGCGTGACGCCTACATCAACGGCGCCATCGTCATCGTCGCCCTGCTCGCCGCGTTCATCATCGCCGGGATCATGGCCCGCCAGATGAGCCGCGCGATGCGCCAGCTGCGCAACGCCGCCTTCGGTATCGCCGAGCAGCGTCTGCCGATGCTGGTCGACCAGCTCTCGCGCACGGATCCCGGCCGGGTCGACACCCGGGTCGCGGCGATCCCCATCAACACCACGGACGAGATCGGCGAAGTCGCCCGCGCCTTCGACCAGGTCCACCGCGAGGCCGTCCGGCTCGCCGCCGAGCAGGCCCTCCTGCGTGGCAACATCAACGCGATCTTCACCAACCTCTCGCGTCGCAACCAGTCGCTGATCGAGGGCCAGCTGACCCTGATCACCGACCTGGAGAACAACGAGGCCGACCCGGACCAGCTGGAGAACCTCTTCAAGCTGGACCACCTGGCGACCCGTATGCGCCGCAACGGTGAGAACCTCCTGGTCCTCGCCGGCGAGGAGCCCGGCCGCCGCTGGGACCAGCCGGTTCCCCTGGTCGACGTGTTGCGCGCCGCCTCCTCCGAGGTGGAGCAGTACGAGCGCGTCGAGCTCTCCGGCGTCCCGGAGGCCGAGATACACGGCCGCGCCGTGACCGACCTCGTGCACCTGCTCGCCGAGCTCCTGGAGAACGCCACCACGTTCTCCTCCCCGCAGACCAAGGTCCGTGTCACCGCGACCCGTCTCCCCGACGGCCGCGTGATGATCGAGATCCACGACAAGGGCATCGGCCTCACCGCCGAGGACTTCGCGGACATCAACCACAAGCTGGCCAACCCGCCGACCGTGGACGCCGCGATCTCGCAGCGCATGGGTCTCTTCGTGGTCGGCCGGCTGTCCGACCGGCACGGCATCCGCGTCCAGCTCCGCCCCTCGGGCGAGCAGGCCGGTACGACCTCGCTGGTCATGCTCCCCGACGTCATCACCCACGGTGGCGGTGGCGAGCAGCAGCCGGCGGCCGACCAGTTCACGGTCTCGCAGATCATCCCGGAACAGCAGCACGCGTTCCAGCAGCCGGCCGTGGCCCCGATGCGGACCGCCGCCGAGCTGGGCTTCGACGACAGCCGGTACGAGGTGCCGGACGACATCCGCGACCTGGACCCCGTGGGCCGTTCGCTGATGCGCGACGAGCGTCGCGCGGCCCTGGAGGCCCAGTCGTTCCCGAACCCGCAGCTTCCCCCGGGTCAGACGCCACGCTACGGCGACGACTTCCAGTCGCCCGAGCCGTCCTACGACAACGGCGCGACGGCCTATGTGGACCCGCAGCGGTCGTTCGACCAGCAGACGGCGTACCCGGAGCCGCAGCAGCCGTCGTACGACGAGACGTACTTCGGTCCGAACGGCAACGGTGTGGCGAACGGCAACGGGCACCTGCCGAGCGGGAACGACACGTTCAGCGCTACCGGCGGTTACCCCGAGCCCTCCTATGCGGAGCCCGTCCGGGACGAGCACCCGACGGCCGCCGCGAGCGCCCCGGAAACGTACTCGGGCTTCGAAGAGCCGTCCTACCAGGACGACTGGCCGCAGCAGCAGGACTACCAGAGCTCATACCGCTCCGAGTACGCTCCGGAACCGGAATCCACGCAGGCCGCTGACGTGAAGGAGCCGGACCGCGTAGGCTTCGACCGTCCGGGACCCACCCCCTCCGCCGGCCACGCGCTGACCAACGCCGGCCTGCCCCGCCGCGGCTCCACCGCAAGCGCGAACGGCACGAGCGCGAACGGCACGAGCGCGGGCGCCGTGAACGGACGGCAGGAAGTGGCCCAGGACCAGCCGACGGCCGGGGGACCGAACGGCGACTGGCGCTCGGACAACGACGCGCGGTGGCAGCAGGCCTCCCAGCTGAAGAAGCCCAAGGCGGGCGGGGTCACCTCCTCCGGCTTGCCGCGGCGGGTGCCCAAGGCCAACCTGGTGGAGGGTGCCGCCCAGACGACCCCGCAGGGAGGTCCACAGATCTCCCGGGCTCCCGAGGACGTCCGGGGCAGGCTGAGCAACCTGCGCCGGGGTGTCCAGCGGGGGCGCAGCGCAAGCAGTGAAACGAACGGTCAGGGCTTCGGTTCTGACAGCACCTACAACCAGGAGCGTTAGTGTGAGCCCGATGAGCCAGGCGGCACAGAACCTGAACTGGTTGATCACCAATTTCGTGGACAACACCCCCGGGGTGTCGCACACGGTGGTGGTCTCCGCCGACGGACTCCTTCTGGCGATGTCCGAAGGGTTTCCCCGTGACCGTGCCGACCAGCTGGCGGCCGTCGCGTCGGGTCTGACCTCTCTGACCGCGGGTGCCTCCCGCATCTTCGAAGGCGGCAGCGTCAATCAGACGGTTGTGGAGATGGAGCGGGGATTCCTCTTCATCATGTCCGTTTCCGATGGTTCCTCGCTCGCCGTTCTCGCACATCCGGAGGCCGACATCGGTCTCATCGGGTACGAGATGGCACTTCTGGTGGACCGTGCCGGTACGGTCCTGACGCCCGATCTTCGTGCGGAGCTCCAGGGCAGCCTGCTCAACTAACAGTCAGACGGTGCGTTTTGGCGTCCCGGGGCCGTAAGGTTTCGGGACGCGGCTTCCAATGAGCCATGGATGCCAGCACAGTCGGAGGAGGAGAGAACGTGGCAACACCCCCAGGCGGTTCATCGTCGGGCAACTGGTCCTACCCTGGCCAGGGGCCTGGCCAGGGTGACCAGAACCGGTACAACTTCCCCTCCGCACCGAGCCGCCAGCAGCCGTACGTACCGCAGGGCCCCGGCCCTTCACCGTACGACCAGCCGCCGGCGCCGCGTATCCAGCCCGTGCAGCCGCAACGCCGCAGCCCGGAGCCGTCGCCCGCAGGGGCGGCGCACAACCCCCTGGTGCGCCCGTACGCCATGACAGGCGGCCGCACCAGGCCGCGCTACCAGCTCGCCATCGAGGCGCTGGTGCACACCACCGCGCAGCCGCACCAGATGCAGGGCCAGTTGCCCGAGCATCAGCGGATCTGCAACCTCTGCCGGGAGATCAAGTCGGTGGCCGAGATCTCGGCCCTCCTGACGATTCCTCTCGGCGTGGCCAGGATCCTCGTCGCCGACTTGGCGGAGGCGGGCCTGGTCGCCATTCATCAGCCCGGCGGCGACGAGAGCGCCGGCGGCCAGCCAGCTGTGACTTTGCTCGAAAGGGTGCTCAGTGGACTTCGCAAGCTCTAGCGGAGGGCCTTCCCGCTCCACCACGTCCGCGAAGATCGTGGTGGCGGGCGGCTTCGGCGTGGGCAAGACCACGTTCGTCGGGGCCGTCTCGGAGATCAACCCGCTGCGTACCGAGGCCGTGATGACGTCCGCGTCCGCGGGCATCGACGACCTCACCCACACCGGGGACAAGACGACCACCACGGTCGCCATGGACTTCGGCCGCATCACCCTCGACCAGGACCTGATCCTGTACCTGTTCGGCACCCCCGGCCAGGACCGCTTCTGGTTCATGTGGGACGACCTCGTCCGCGGCGCCATCGGCGCCATCGTCCTCGTCGACACCCGCCGCCTCGCCGACTGCTTCCCCGCCGTCGACTACTTCGAGAACAGCGGCCTCCCCTTCGTCATCGCCCTCAACGGCTTCGACGGCCAGCAGCCGTACAACCCGGACGAGGTCCGCGAGGCGCTGCAGATCGGCCCCGACACACCGATCATCACGACGGACGCGCGGCATCGGTCGGACGCGAAGTCGGCGCTGATCACGCTGGTCGAGCACGCGCTGATGGCACGGCTCCGGTAGGGACACGTAGGAACACGTAGCGAGTATGGGGCGCCCTTCTTTTGTCGGGCGCCCTTTATCGTGCCTCTCGCCGTTTCTGTGAGGTGCGTGGGCGGCTGCGGGTCCGTCGTGGCTTGTCGCGCGGTTCCCCGCGCCCCTGGAAACTCCGGGCGCGCCCCATGCCGTCAAGGGGCGGGAGGAAACCGCGCGAGCAACCACATACGACCCGCGGCCGACGACGATCCGAAGACACCACGGCGCTGAACGGAGCCGAGCACGACGATGGGGCCCCTCTGTCACAGAGGGGCCCCATCGTGCGGTTCAGCGGCGCAGCCTCATCGCCAGCTGTGCGGCGCCCGGAAACCCGGCTCGCGCTCCAGGCGGCGCCAGCCGGCGCGGGGGCGGGGGCGGGCGTGGTGGGCCGGGGCCTCGACGGGCTGGGCGGCGGCGCGGGCCAGGAGCAGCGCGGTGATCGCGGCCACTTCCTCGGGCTCGGCGTGGCCCTTCTCGACGCGAATATCAGGCAGCTTCATGGATGTCAGTCTCCGTGGATGAGGTTTCCGCAGGGGTACCGCGAGGGAACCGGCGGGTTACTGCGGCGGGTTGCCGTGCTTGCGGGACGGCAGGTCCGCGTGCTTGGTGTGGAGCATCGCGAGGGAGCGGATGAGGACCGCGCGGGTGTCCGCGGGGTCGATCACGTCGTCCACGAGGCCGCGCTCGGCCGCGTAGTACGGGTGCATCAGTTCTGCCTTGTACTCCTTGACCATCCGGACCCGCATCGCCTCGGGGTCCTCGGCCTCGGCGATCTGGCGCCGGAAGATGACGTTGGCGGCACCTTCGGCGCCCATGACGGCGATCTCGTTGGTCGGCCACGCGTACGTGAGGTCGGCGCCGATGGACTGGCTGTCCATGACGATGTAGGCCCCTCCGTACGCCTTGCGCAGGATCAGGGAGATCCGGGGCACGGTCGCGTTGCAGTACGCGTACAACAGCTTCGCGCCGTGGCGGATGATTCCGCCGTGCTCCTGGTCGACGCCCGGGAGGAACCCGGGGACATCCAGCAGCGTGATGATCGGGATGTTAAAAGCATCACACATCTGGACAAAGCGTGCAGCTTTTTCCGAGGCCTCGATGTCCAGGACGCCCGCGAGGCTCTGCGGCTGGTTGGCGACGATGCCGACCACCTGGCCGTCGAGACGGCCGAGGGCGCAGATGATGTTGCGGGCCCAGCGCTCGTGGATCTCCAGGTAGTCGCCGTCGTCGACGATCTCCTCGATGACCTTGGTCATGTCGTACGGCCGGTTGCCGTCGGCCGGGACCAGGTCCAGGAGGACGTCGCCGCGGCGGTCCGCCGCGTCGGAGGGCTCCACACGCGGCGGGTTCTCACGGTTGTTCTGCGGGAGCATCGACAGGAGGTAGCGCACCTCGGCGATGCACGTCTCCTCGTCGTCGTACGCGAAGTGGGCCACGCCGCTGGTCTCGGCGTGCACGTCCGCGCCGCCGAGGCCGTTCTGCGTGATCTCCTCGCCGGTGACCGCCTTGACGACGTCCGGGCCGGTGATGAACATCTGGGACGTCTCACGGACCATGAACACGAAGTCGGTCAGGGCGGGGCTGTACGCCGCGCCGCCCGCGCAGGGGCCGAGCATCACGCTGATCTGCGGGATGACACCGGACGCCCTGGTGTTGCGCTGGAAGATGCCGCCGTACCCGGCGAGGGCGGAGACACCCTCCTGGATACGGGCGCCCGCGCCGTCGTTGAGCGAGACCAGCGGGGCCCCCGCCGCGATGGCCATGTCCATGATCTTGTGGATCTTCGTGGCGTGGGCCTCGCCCAGGGCGCCGCCGAAGATGCGGAAGTCATGGGCGTAGACGAAGACCGTACGGCCCTCCACCGTGCCCCAGCCGGTGATGACACCGTCGGTGTACGGCTTCTTGGCCTCCAGACCGAATCCGGTGGCCCGGTGCCGCCGCAGCTGCTCGACCTCGTTGAAGGAGCCCGGGTCCACCAGCAGCTCGATGCGCTCCCGGGAGGTCAGCTTGCCCTTGGCATGCTGCGCCTCGGTCGCCTTCTCGCTGGGACCGGCCAACGCCTGGGCACGAATCTCGTGCAGCTCGGCCACTCGCCCTCGCGCGTCCGTCGGCTCACCCGGTGCCTCATCCAAAACGGTCATGTAGTGACCTTACGAAGCCGAGCGAGCAAAGCGGTCCGTCGACTCCGTACAGTCTCCGGCGTGTTTTCCTGGTGCCCCTGAACAGAACGTCGTCCGCATGCAGGCGAACCGACTGCTCAGGGGGTGTGCGGCTTGTGGAGGTCACACAAAGGCGGGTCCGGCCGCTCAGGCGAGAGTCAGGTCACAGGTGTGCGTGGCGCAGGCCGTGCCGGGGGTGACGCGGAGCCGTAGCCGGCCGGGAATCGCCTCCAGCACCTCGACCGGTTCGTCCGCCCGGACGACCCCACGGACCGGTCCGTGCCACGTGATCTCCACCGGTTCGCCCGAGCGCGGCGGTTCGCTCACGCAGAGGGTAGCGGTCCGCCCCCGGCGGCGCAGCAGCACGCTCGCCCCGGCGGAGGCGGTCAGCGGGCCCGCCGTGCCGGACTGCCAGAAGTTGGCGGCCGTCAGACCGAGCGAGGGGACGTGGACGGCCTGGCGTGTGCTGTCGTTGGCGAGGATCGACAACCAGCGCCGGTCGGCGGCCCGGGCCGCCACGGCCCGGCGGGGCGCTCCGGGCATGAGGAGATAGACGTAGGAGGCGTCCACCGGATCGGTGCCGTGGTCCAGCCAGAGGGTCTGCCAGCGCCGGGTGCGGCGTTCGGCCGTACTGGTGAGGTTGATGTCGGACCAGGCGCCGGTGCGGTCCTCGCGCAGGGTGCGCGGGGCTTCGCCCGGAGGGCCGACCGGGAAGACCCAGCCACCGTGGCCTTCGAGGTGGACCCAGCGCCGGCCTCGTACGAGGGGCTGCGGGGCCGCGCCCACCACCTCCCCCAGGTTCCGGTTGTCGACCACCGTCTCCACCGGCACCCCGTCCGCGCAGCTGATCCCCGCCCCCAGGCAGATGACGGCGTCGGCGACGCAGAACCAGGACTTGCGGGCCCGGAGGGTGGAGCCGAGCCCTTCGAGGTGCTGGCCGATCGCCGCGTACTCCCCGTCCGTGGTGCCGCCGACCCATCGTGCGGCGGGCTTCGGCGCGCCCCATTCGCCGCCCTCCTTGTCGGCGAGCCGCTTGGTGGAGACGGTCGTACCGGGGAGGCGGTACCAGTCGACGGTGGGCCAGAACCAGTTCGTGTACTGGTCGCCGTGTCCCTCGGCCCACCAGAGGGTCGTCCCCGCGCCCGTGTGCCAGCCGCGCGGGTTCTCGCCGTTGCCGCACTCGTAGTGGGCGATGCGGTCGGAGGCCATGGCGATGTTCACCGTGAAGTCGGGGCGGCGGTGCACGGCTCTGTCCATGGCGGGGAAGAGACGGTGGCCGACGGGGTCCGGCGCGGCGGCGACCGGTGACGCGGCGACGGCGTGCAGCCGGGCCAGGTCCGCGACGCCGAACTGTCTCGCCGTGAGGATCGGTGTGACCGTGTCGCGTTCGATCCACCCCTTGATCCGGCCGTGCCACCGCTCGCGTTCGGCCGTGGTCGCGCCGAGCGCGAGCAGCGCGATCGCCGCGATGATCCCCTGCCCGTGGAAGTGGTCGCTCCGCATGATGTGCCGGTCGTCGTCCTTCAGGTACCCCCGGCTGATGGCGCGGCCGTTGACGCTGTCCATCACCAGCCCGTCATGGAGGAGCGGCGCGTACGCCCGTTCCACGCTGTCGAGGACGATCTGCCGGTTCGGGTCGGTCACCTCCCAGGTCGATCCGGCCAGCAGCGCGAAGAGCCGCCCCAGGCCGTCGAGCAGGACCTGCCCGTACGTGCCCGCGTAGGCGACCCAGGTGTGCTGCACGAACGAACCGTCGGCGTACAGCCCGTCCCCCCGGGTGACGTACGGGAAGACGGGCGAGAGGGCGTCCCGGGCCAGGGCGATCTTCTCGGGGGCGCGGCCGAGGACGCCGCGCAGGGCCACGGAGCGGCAGAGGTCGACGCGGTTGGCGCCCGTGGAGGTGCCGGTGTACTCACGGAGCGTCGAGTCGGGGATGAAGTGGTCGATCGCCGCGCAGGCGTCGGCCCTCCTGGTGGGCGTCAGCTCGTCGTACAGGGCGGCGACGATGTCCAGCAGGAGGCGGGGGCTGCCGATCTGCCACTCCCACCAGTTGCCGTAGCGGGTGGTGGTGGGGTTGTAGACCGTCGCGGTCAGGTGGTCGAGGCCGCGCAGGACGTCCGCGAGGAGGGCGGTGTCGCCGGTCGAGCCGGTGCCCGGCTGCGCGTACGCCTGGGCCATCGTCCAGAGGCGGCTGTAGCTCTGGGTGATCCCGGCGGGCGGGTCGAAGGGGTGGCCCGGCCAGAGGGAGCCGGCGGTGGGCGCCATGGCCGCGCGGAAGGCGTGGGCGAGGTCTCCGGTCTCACGCAGGCGGGTGGCGTAGGGCTCGGCGGCGGGATCGTATCCGGCGCCGAGCGCGATGGTCAGCCAGCGGTGGCGGAGGGTGTCGTACCCGTCGGCGGCGTGCCGGTCGGCCGTGTACGCGGTGGGGGTGGGCGCCGTCGCCAGGGTCGCGGCGAGGAGCAGGACGGTACGGCGGGTGGGGGTCATGCCCATGCCGTCTATCACCTCGCCGCCGGGGGATCAACCGTGCGTGACATGACGATCACCGTGACGACAAGGTTGAAGTTTGAACGGAATAGGTCTACGGTAGGCCGTGTTCAGTTCGTTGAACATTGAACGACATCACTCAAGGAGTACGTCATGGGCATCTTCGGCCGCAACGACACGACCACCGAGACCGTCACGGCGACCACCTCCGAGGTGAACCCCGAGCTCGCCGCGCTGACCGGTGACTACACGATCGACGCGTCCCACACCGCGATCGGTTTCACGGCCCGCCATGCCATGGTCACCAACGTCAAGGGCGGCTTCCTCGACTTCTCCGGCAGCCTGCACCTGGACGGCTCGGACCCGTCCCGGTCCACCGCCTCCATCGACGTCAGGATGGAGAGCATCGACACCGGCAACGCCGACCGTGACGGTCACCTGAAGAGCGCGGACTTCTTCAAGACGGAGGAGTTCCCCACGATGACCTTCCGCTCCACCGAGGCGGTGGCCCTCGGCGGCGACGACTACCGCATCACCGGTGACCTCTCCATCCTCGGCACGACCAAGCCGCTCAGCATCGACCTGGAGTTCAACGGCGCGGCCAAGGACCCCTTCGGCAACGAGCGCGTCGGCTTCGAGGGCAAGGCGGAGATCCTGCGCTCCGAGTGGGGCCTCACCTGGAACGCGGCGCTCGAGACGGGCGGCGTCCTGGTGTCGGACAAGATCAAGCTGACCTTCGACATCTCGGCGATCCGGAACGCGGGCTGAGGCTTCGACCGCCGTTCAAGCTCGACCGGCCGTGACGGCATGACCCGCCGTCCGGCCGAGCGGGAGGACGGGGCGGACCGTGAAGTCGTCGTAGAGGCCGTCGCCGTCCTCGCCGTACACGAACTCGGCCAGGTCCGGGTGGGTGTGGGCGGTGGCCAGCGGCAGCCAGGCCAGCAGGTGACCGTATCCGCCGCAGACCGACTCGCCGCCGTCTCCGCCTCGCACCTCGCCGGTGTCACTGGTGAGTTCGGTGCTGTACGTGTCGTGGGCGATGCGCAGGCCGAAGGCGTTCGGCTCGTTGTGCGGGCCGGTCCGGTCGCCGTACGGGACACGGTCGAGGGGGCAGTCGTCGCCCCACCGGAACAGGGTGTCGGCCCCGGCTCCGCAGGCGTGCTCCCACTCGTCGGAGGTGGGCACGCGCAGCCCGCGTTCCGCGAGGACGGCCGGCAGGTCGGCAGGCGGTTCGGTCAGTCGCTCTCCCTCCACCGCCATGAGCACCGTGGCCAGGAGGACGTCGCGGCGAGGGCTGAGCATGTGCGCGAGGTGCTCCCTCAGGTCGGCACCGTATCCGAACCCCTGTTTCTGGCTGGCCGCGTAGTCGGCGGCCTGCTCGGCCGTCGGCCGCCAGGTCTCCGGATCGAAGCCGAGGGTCACCCGGCCACCGGGTATCAGGGCGAACTCCTGCCCGTCCCGCTCGATCCGCACCCGGTGCAACGGCCCGCCGAGGTGTTCGACGGTCTCGACGCCGATCAGCCTGCCGCGCACCAGATCGGCGGCCTCGCGGGCGACGCGCCGCGCGGTGGCCGGTTCGAAGGAACGCCACCGGCCGAGAGTGAGAGCGGCGAGGGAGTCGGGCGAGTCCGGAGTGGTGCCGGAAGGCACGGAAGAGCCAGAAGGCACGGGGGAACCGGAAGTCGCGGGGGTACCGGAAGACATGGGACGGAGTGTGACACTGGGGTCTGACATCGGCCGTCGTCCTCCACTGCCGCCCGGCCGTCGTCCTCCACAACCGCTCGGCCGTCGTCCTCCACAACCGCCGACGGTCGTCCTCCACAGCCATGCCCGTTCCGCTGTGAACAGCCGCGAACGGGTCAGGTGCGATCCGGGTCGGCCTCCAGTCCGGCGAGCGCGGTCCGCAGCCGGGCGGCCCGGGTGCGAGGTGTCCGGGCCTTGAGCAGCCCCAGTACGACGAGATACCGGTCCGTCCTCCCCAGCCGCTCGAAAGCCTGCCGGGCACGGGGGTTGTCGTCGAGTGCCGCCGCCAGGTCCTCGGGTACGCCCGCCTCCTTCTGCGACTCGTATGCCGCCGCCCACCGCCCGTCCGCCCGCGCCGCGGCCACCTCCGCGAGGCCACCGGCCCGCATCCGCCCGGCGGCGGTCAGCTCCCCCACCCGCCGCACGTTCACCATCGACCAGTCGCTGCCCCGCCTGCGCGGGGTGATCCGCTGCAGGAAGTACGCCTCGTCGAGGCGTCGCCGGTTGCCCGTGATCCAGCCGTGGCAGAGGGCCACGTCATTGACCTCACCGGCGCCGACGGAGCGCGTACCGGTCCCCTTCTTGGCGACCTTGACCCAGAGGCCGTCGGTGCCCGGTGCGGGGTGCGCGGTCAGCCAGGCGTCGAGGTGGTCGGCGTCGGGGAACGCGCGGGGTTCCGTGCCTTCGGGAGTGGTCATGCTTCGCAGGATAGGGAGGAAGTAGGTCAGTTCCTGTCCTCCATACATCCGGGCAGCGGCACGATCTCGCTCAGCAGCACCGGTTAACAGCCACGGCCGGTGGTGGTTGAATCCGGGGATGGACTCCAGCAGTGAGCTGCCGAGGCAGGTCAGCCTCGCCAAGGGCGGCCAGGCCCGGATATCCCTCGACAAGGAAGACCGTGGCGTGACCGTCACGGCGTCGCTGCAATGGGACGGCGGCAGCGCGGAGCGCCGTGCACGAGGCGCGGATCTCGACCTCTACGCGCTGTTCGTGCCGGCCGACGCGGCCGTACGCGGGGCCGACCACCCGCCCGGCCATGTCTTCCCGCAGATCCAGCGCGGCCTGTTCCGCACCAGGAACAAGGACGAGGCCAAGGCCCTGCAGGCGGAGCTGGCGACCCGTACCGATGCGGGCAAGGCCCTTTACTACAAGAACCTCGGCTCCCTGGAGGAGCCGCCGTACATGCGGTTGAGCGGCGACGCGAAAGCTCCGGGCGAGGAGACGATCCGCATCGCCCGCCCGGACCAGCAGGGGTACGCCCTGATCTGTGCGTACAGCGCGGTGAGCAACGGCGCCGGCAGCTTCCGCAGTTACGGTGCGCGGGTCGTCGTCACGGACGGACGGGGCTCGACGGTGACGGTGCCGCTGTACGCGGACACCAACACGTCGTACTGGGTGGCCATCGCCTTCGTCGACTTCACCGATCCTCAGGGGGTGTCCATCAGTCATGTCGAGTGCTACAGCAGGCGGTTCACGGAGAAACGGCCGGTGCTGCACACCGACGGCACGGTGCTGATGGACGCCGGGCCGGTGGAGTTCAAGCGCGGTTAGCACGGCTACGCCACAACCGGATCCTCCAGCACCCGTTCGAGCACCCTGCGCTGCCTCCCCTCCGCATCGGGGCCGGACAGACCCGCCATGGTCGCCAGGGCCTTCCACAGCGCCCAGCCGCGGGCCCGGCGCCAGGCGTCGTCGGAGAGACCGGCCGCTTCGCGGAAGATCTTCCGTTCCTCGCCGGTGAAGTAGGTCCAGGCCATGACGAGGTCGCAGGCGGGGTCGCCCACGCCGGAGGAGCCGAAGTCGATGACGGCGGAGAGGGTGCCGTCCGTGGTGAGGAGGTTCCCGACGGCGACATCACCGTGGAACCACGTCGGCGGCGACGGCCAGGCGGAGGTCAGCGCCTCCGCCCAGACGGCGCGGCAGGCGGCGACGTCGACGAGGTCCGCCAGCCTCTCCAGGGCCGCTTCGACCTCGTCGCCGTACACGCTGGGATGGCAGCCGCGAAAATACGAGTGCCGTCCGGCCGCCGGGCCCCGGCCGAGCGGGGCCTCGCGCAGTTCGCTCAGGAAGTCGCCGAGATCGCGGGCCAGCCGCGTCCGGTCGACGCCCGTCGCGACCTCGACCGTGTCACCCGGGAGCCACCGTCGTACCGACCACGAGAACGGGTACCCCGCCCCCGGCCGCCCGAGGGCTACCGGCTCCGGCACGGGCAGGGGCAGCTGCCGGGCCAGTTCGGGCAGACAGCGGTCCTCCTTCGCCACGGCGGCCACATAGCCCTCCGCGCTGGGCAGCCGGACCGTCAGCTCATCGCCGAGTCTGAAGGTGCGGTTGTCCCAGCCCTGCCGGTCGACGGGCCTGACGGGCAGCTCGCGCCAGTCGGGGAACTGGGCCGAGATCAGTGCGCGTACGAGGTCAGCGGTGATGTCGATCACCGGGTCAGTGTGCGCGCTGTCCCGGCGCCGTCGCATGCCCTTTTTCGCGGGTGCGGTGCGTGGGGCTGAAGTGGGGCTGGCTGGTTCACGCCTCTTGTGCGGGGGCTTTCGGCGTTCTCATAATCCTGCAACAGAAATTGACCTGGCCATGCCATCAAGGGTGATTTCCTGCCGCCGTATTGGCATGCCCTCGTCATATCTGCGGTTCGGTCGTACGAGTCATCGCATGTCAACCCCCCACGGAAGGCATCACGTTGAAGCGACTCATCACCGCTCTGAAGAGATGTGCGGCTGTCGGTGCCGCCGCGCTCGCGATCGCCAGTCTGCAGCCCGTGTCGGCGGCCGAGGCCGCGCCGGCGCCGGTGGTCGGCGGAACACGTGCCGCGCAGGGCGAGTTCCCGTTCATGGTCCGGTTGTCGATGGGCTGTGGCGGCGCGCTGTACACGCAGCAGATCGTGCTCACGGCCGCGCACTGTGTGGGCGCGACCGGCAACAACACCAGCTACACGGCCACGGCCGGCGTCGTGGACCTCCAGAACACCAGCGGCCGGGTCCAGGTCCGCTCGACCAAGGTGTACCGGGCCCCCGGCTACAACGGTAACGGCAAGGACTGGGCGCTCATCAAGCTGGCCTCGCCCATCAACCTCCCGACGCTGAAGATCGCCACGACCACGGCGTACAACACCGGCACCTTCACGGTCGCCGGCTGGGGCGCGGCCACCCAGGGCGGCTCGCAGCAGCGGTACCAGCTCAAGGCGACCGTGCCGTTCGTGAGCGACGCGACCTGCCGTTCGTACAGCGGCTACAGCGGGCTCATCGCCAGCGAGGAGATCTGCGCCGGGTACGCGGCGGGCGGCGTCGACACCTGCCAGGGTGACTCGGGCGGTCCCATGTTCCGCCGGGACGATGCCAACCAGTGGGTGCAGGTCGGCATCGTCAGCTGGGGCATAGGCTGCGCCCAGCCCAACGCCCCCGGTGTCTACTCCGAGGTCTCCACCTTCGCGTCCCAGATCGCCTCGGCTGCGGCCACTCTCTGAGCGAGGCCCGCACCATCCCGTACGACGTCCACGGGTCCGGCGCCGATCAGCGCCGGGCCCGTGCCCGTTCCTGCGGCTGGCGCGTGCCCGTTCCTGCGGCTGGCGCGTCGGGGCGATCGTCGGGGCGGGTTCTCAGAAGCCGCCGCCGAAGTCCCCGCCGCCCCCGAAGTCCCCGCCACCGCCGAAGTCTCCGCCGCCGAAGCCGCCGGTGAAGTCGTCCGAGTCGAAGCCGGCGCCCGAGACGTCGCCGCCCCCGTAGCCGGAGGCCGCGCCGAAGTCGCCGTAGCCGGCGCCGTACATGGCCGCGTAGGACGGGGTGGCCATCATGCTGCCGAGCATCGTGCCGACGAGGAGGCCGGGGAGGAGGCCGCCGCCGTAGTAGCCGCCCGCCCAGGGGCCGTAGGCCGGGCCCGCGTCCCAGTAGGGGCGACGCCCGCCGGACACGGTGTCCACCTCGCGGATCATGGGGTCCTGACCGTCGGCGAGGCGTGCCTGGTCGGCGGCGCAGACCGGGACCTCGCGTTCGGTGCCGACACCCGGGGTCCAGAGGACGTCCGCGACCGAGGGGCCGTGGCGGGGGTCGAAGAAGCAGGGGGCCCGGCGTTCGGGGAGGGGGCGTCGTTCCCTGCGGGCGGCGAGCTGGGCGAGCGAGAAACGGCCGTCCTCCAGGGTCTGCGTGACCGCGCGGACCTCCTCGGGGCGGGTGGCCGCCGCCATGAGGGACTTGGCCTTCTCGTACGCGTCGAGGGCCCGTTCGTAGTCGGCGCGCATCGCGTCGTCCGCGCCCGCCTCGGCGGGGTGGAAGTCCAGTCGGTCCAGCTCCTCGCCGAAGGCCGTGATGTCCTCGTCCACCACCACGGCGAGCCTGGACAGCGCCTCGCGGCGTTCCTCCTCCTTCTTGCGACGGCTCCGGCGGACCAGCACGTACGCACCCGCGCCGCCCGCCACCACGACCGCGCCCGCCACCGCGAGGGCGCCCGTGTCCACGCCCTGGCCGCCGTCGCTCCAGCTCGACGGGGCCGTGCCGCCGGGGTTGCTGCGCAGGGCGTCGTCCACGAAGTCGTTGAGCTGGGCCTTCGGGTCACCGGCGCCCTGGACCGCCGCGACCAGGTTCGACACGGCCTGTCGGCTCAGCACACTGCTGTCGGCGCGGGCGTCGAAACGGTCGCCGAGGCGGACGGCGTAGAGGCCGGTCACGCCCGTCTCGGTGCGGAGGTTCCGGAAGAGGTCCTGGGTCGGGTAGCCGGCCGGGAGGACCGCCACGAAGACCGGCTCGTCCGCGTCCTCGATCTTGTCGGCGAGGGCTTCGGCGTCCGCCGAGGAGAGCAGGTCGGAGGCGGCCGGGTCGACGTAGACCGGACTCTCGCGCAGGGCCTCGGCCACCGTCGAGAGGCCGGTGGCCGCGTGCGCGCCCGGCGCACCGACGGACAGCACCGCCAGGATCGCCAGAGCCGCCGCGGCGAGCGGCGCGATCAGCAGGCGGAGGAGGAAGAGACGACGTCGACCCGGTACGCCTTTCATACCTTCGAAGCTACCTCGATCGCCGCGAAAACGGACGATCAGGCTGGTGGGGAGGCGGCATCCGCAGGCTCCGGCTCCCGCCGACCGTCGTCGGACCGGCGCGGGACGACCGTCGTCGGACCGGCGCGGGACGACCGTCGTCGGACCGGTGCGGGACGACCACCGTCGGACCGGTGCGGGACGACCACCGTCGGACCGGTGCGGGACGGCAGGCGTCACGCGCCCGGGGTACGGCTCCCCCGGCTTCCTCGGTGGCTCCGTGTAGCGGGTCGCGAGCAGGAGGTGGTCGGCCTCCGTGACGGGGCGGGCGATGGCCTCCGTCAGCGTCTGGGGTTCGGTCGGCGTCGCCGCGGGGGCGAACGGCAGGCGATGGCCTCCGTCAGCGTCTGGGGTTCGGTCGGCGTCGCCGCGGGGGCGAACGGCAGCGGTATCCAGGGCCGGCAGCAGGGCGGCCGAGACGGGCGACGACGTTCTCCGGTCCGTTCTACTCAATGCCGCTCCGCTCAACTGCCGTTCCCCTTTTGTGACTTGATCGGAGTCGACCATCGGCTTGGGTAGGCACCGAGAGGCCTGTACAACCGTTCGAGAGGGGTGCTGATCAGGCAGCGCGACAGGGTGATGGGGGCGAACGGGATGCTGAAGAGAGTTCTCGCGGCGGTGGGAGCGACGGCCGGGGCGGTGCTGTTGAGCGGCTGTGTGGCGCTCGAACTGCCGCTCGCGGCCGTGACGGTGGACGCCGACGGGGCGCCCCGCGCACTGATCCGGCCCTGCGGTGACGACCCCTACGAGGATCCGACGTTGTCGGGCTGGGCCGGTTCCCACGAGGACGAGCCGAGCGAGGACGAGGCGGACACCACGGTCTGGGAGACGACGGGCGAGTGGTCGGGAGCCGAGGAGTTTGCCCTCTTCTCGCCGCCGGCCTCGTGGAAGGCCGAGACCAGGGGCGAGCAGCGGCTCCTGCCGGGCCACGCCTACACGTTCATCTTCTACGGCCAGACAGACGACTCCGCCAACGGCACGGTCATGTTCACCACGGCCGATCTCGGGCGGCTGAGGCCGGGACAGGTGTGGGCCGATGACCGGGCGATGAGCGTCGAGGAGTTCGAGAAGCTGGCCGAGAAGTCGTGTTGACGGCTTCGCCGGAGGGGTTCGTTGGCGGGTGCGGGTCCGGTAGGGGCTGGTCGCGCAGTTCCCCACGCCCCTGAAAAGCAGGGGCGCGGGGAACTGCGCGAGCAACCACACACCACCCCCACCCGACCACGCACCCCTCCCGCCGAACTCCCGGCGCGCTACTCCGCCGGTTCCACGCCCGCCCGCAGCAGCCCGTACGTGTACGCGTCCTCCAGCGCCTGCCACGACGCGGCGATCACGTTGTCGGCGACGCCCACCGTGGACCACTCGCCCGTGCCGTCCGTCGTGGAGATGAGGACGCGGGTCGTGGAGTTGGTGCCGTGCTTGCCCTCCAGGATGCGGACCTTGTAGTCGACCAGCTCCAGCTTGGCGAGCTGGGGGTAGATCTTCTCCAGGGCGACACGGAGGGCGCGGTCGAGCGCGTTGACGGGTCCGTTGCCCTCGGCGGTGGCGACGATGCGCTCGCTCTTGGACCACAGCTTGACGGTGGCCTCGTTGGCGTGGCTGCCGTCGGGGCGGTCCTCGACGATGACCCGCCAGGACTCGGTGCGGAAGTACCGCTGGGGCTTGCCCGCGACCTCGTCGCGCAGCAGGATCTCGAAGCTCGCGTCGGCGGCCTCGTAGGTGTAACCCCTGAGCTCACGCTCCTTGACCCGCTCGACGACCCGGCCGACCAGCTCGCGGTCGTCGCCGAGGTCGACGCCCAGCTCCTTGCCCTTCAGCTCGATGGAGGCGCGGCCCGCCATGTCGGAGACCAGCATCCGCATGGTGTTGCCGACCTGCTCGGGATCGATGTGCTGGTACAGGTCCGGGTCGACCTTGATCGCGGAGGCGTGCAGGCCGGCCTTGTGCGCGAAGGCGGAGACACCGACGTACGGCTGGTGAGTCGAGGGGGTGAGGTTGACGACCTCGGCGATCGCGTGCGAGATCCTCGTCATCTCGCGCAGCGAGCCTTCGGGGAGGACCTTCTTGCCGTACTTCAGCTCCAGGGCGGCGACGACCGGGAAGAGGTTGGAGTTGCCGACGCGCTCGCCGTAGCCGTTGGCGGTGCACTGGACGTGGGTCGCGCCCGCGTCGACGGCGGCCAGGGTGTTGGCGACCGCGCAGCCGGTGTCGTCCTGGGCGTGCATGCCGAGCCGGGCGCCGGTGTCGGCCAGCACCGTCGACACGACCGCCTGGACCTGTGCGGGGAGCATGCCGCCGTTGGTGTCGCAGAGGATCACCACGTCGGCGCCGGCCTCCGAGGCGGTGCGGACGACGGCCTTGGCGTACTCGGGGTTGGCGCGGTAGCCGTCGAAGAAGTGCTCGCAGTCGAGAAAGACCCGGCGGCCCTGCGCGCGCAGGTGGGAGACGGTGTCGCGGACCATTTCCAGGTTCTCGTCGAGTGTGGTGCGCAGCGCCAGTTCGACGTGCCGGTCGTGCGACTTGGCGACCAGGGTGATGACCGGGGCACCGGAGTCAAGCAGGGCCTTGACCTGCGGGTCCTCGCTCGCCTTGCCGCCGGCGCGGCGGGTGGCGCCGAAGGCGACCAGCTGGGCGTGCTTGAAGTCGATCTCCTTCTGCGCGCGGGCGAAGAACTCGGTGTCGCGCGGGTTCGCGCCGGGCCAGCCGCCCTCGATGAAGCCGACGCCGAAGTCGTCCAGGTGCCGTGCGATGGCCAGCTTGTCCGCGACCGTGAGGTTGATGCCCTCACGCTGGGCGCCGTCGCGCAGGGTGGTGTCGAAGACGTGGAACGAGTCGTCGAGCTCGCTGGTTTCCGTCATGATCTCAAGGCTCCTGAGGATGTCGATCTCGGTCTGTACCGGAATGACCGGTTCCACCGTCCCCAATGATCCCTCGCGCTCCTTCTCCGGCTGAAGGTGGGCCAGAAAAGCGAAAAACCCCTCGCGGGTGCGAGAGGTCTGCGCGCGGGTCGAAGACGACGATGGCCGCCCGTACCTGGTCGTACGTGGCGGTCACTGCGGACCGGCGCGCCTGCTGCCAATAATCGTGGCGAACGAGAGCACGGGGGGATTCTGGCACAGACCGCCCCCGTGCTCACCGTCCGTCTCAGGATGCGAACAGCGCGCTGATCACCTGACGGTCACCTCGCGTGGCGTACGAAGACGTCCCGGGCCTCGTTGGTGTCGCCGGCCGGGACCAGGGCCGGGTCCTGGGATTCGAGGACGACCCGGCCGGCGCCGTCCGCGATCATCCCCGGCTCGACGTGCGCCGTGGCCGTGCCGCCGGTGGTGTCCGGGGAGACCAGGACGGTGGTGCCCCTCTTCAGGTCCCGCAGATACACCGGGCTCCGAGCCGTCCCGGCTGCCCGGTTCCTCCACCCACGCCGTGAAGGTGACGTGGCGGCCGGCGGATTCCCGTACACGGGGCAGGGCCGCCGCGGACGAAGCGTCCGCGGCGGCCCTGGAGAGATTCGCGGCCGGTCAGCCCAGGTCGTGCATCCATCCGTGCTTGTCCTCCACCGTGCCGCGCTGGATGTTCAGCAGGGCCTCGCGGAGCTTGAGGGTGACAGGGCCGGGCTCGCCGGCGGACTGCTGCCAGGCGGCGCCGGTGCGCTTGACCGTGCCGACGGGGGTGATGACGGCGGCCGTGCCACAGGCGAAGACCTCGGTGAGGGCGCCGCTCTCGGAGTCGGCCTGCCACTGGTCGATGGAGACACGGCCCTCGTCCGCGCTGTAACCGAGATCGGCGGCGACCGTCAGCAGGGAGTCGCGGGTGACGCCCTCCAGGATCGAGCCGGTGAGGGACGGGGTGACGATGCGGTCGCCGTACACGAAGTACAGGTTCATGCCGCCGAGTTCCTCGACCCACTTGCGCTCGACCGCGTCGAGGTAGCAGACCTGGGCGCAGCCCTCGGCGGCCGCCTCGGCCTGGGCGAGCAGGGAGGCCGCGTAGTTGCCGCCGGTCTTGGCGTCGCCCATGCCGCCGGGGACGGCGCGGACGTGGTCCTCGGAGACCCAGATGGAGACGGGCTTCACGCCGCCGGGGAAGTAGGCGCCGGCCGGGGAGGCGATGACCAGGAAGAGGTACTCGTTGGCCGGCTTGACGCCCAGGCCGACCTCGGTGGCGATCATGAAGGGGCGCAGGTAGAGGGACTCCTCGCCGCCGTGGGCCGGGACCCAGGCCTGGTCCTGCCGGACCAGCGCGTCACAGGCCTCGATGAACGTCTCCACCGGCAGCTCCGGCATACCGAGCCGGCGGGCGGAGGACTGGAAGCGCAGGGCGTTCTTCTCCGGCCGGAAGGTGGCGACGGACCCGTCCGGCTGCCGGTAGGCCTTCAGTCCCTCGAAGATCTCCTGCGCGTAGTGCAGGACCATGGTGGCCGGGTCGAGGGAGAGCGGCGCGTACGGAACGAGCTGGCCGTCGTGCCAGCCGCGGCCCTCGGTCCACTTGATGGCGACCATGTGGTCGGTGAAGTGGCGGCCGAAGCCGGGGTCGGCCAGGACCGCGTCGCGCTCCGCGGCGGAGAGCGGACTGGCGGAGGGCTTGAGCTCGATCGTGGGCGTCATGAGTGGTTGTCCTTCACCGGTTGTGTGTGACGGGCCGCGCTCACATCCGTACTGCCAGTGGCAAGTGCTAGGACGTCCGAGCATTGCCTCATTCGGCGGCTCCGCGTTCGATTATCGCAAGCGGGGCGGGCGGAAGAAAACGGCGTGAACGCTGCCCAGGGATGATGGTGACACCCGGCGGGAACATGCGGAAGCCGCCGGGTGCTGATGCGACCCGGCGGCTCCGAAAGACTTCGAGCAGGCGCGGGGTCAGCCGGCTACTCGTACGGCGAGGGCGTCGCCGATCTCGTCCGTCGAACGGGCGGGCTTGCCGACGCGCTCCGCGAGGTCGGCGGAGACGGCCTCCTCGATACGCGTGGCCTCGGCCTCGTAACCGAGGTGACGCAGGAGCAGAGCGACGGACAGGACCGTGGCGGAGGGGTCGGCCTTGCCCTGGCCTGCGATGTCCGGGGCCGAGCCGTGCACGGGCTCGAACATGGACGGAAACTCGCCGGCCGGGTTGATGTTGCCGGAGGCGGCGACACCGATGCCGCCGGAGACGGCCGCGGCGAGGTCGGTGATGATGTCGCCGAAGAGGTTGTCGGTCACGATCACGTCGAAGCGGGCCGGGTCGGTGACCAGGTAGATCGTCGCCGCGTCGACGTGGATGTAATCGGTGGTGACCTCGGGGAACTCCTCGGCCACCTTGTTGAAGACGTTCGTCCACAGGTGACCGGCGAAGGCCAGCACGTTGTTCTTGTGGACGAGGGTGAGCTTCTTGCGCGGGCGCGCCTGGGCGCGGGCGAACGCGTCACGGACCACGCGCTCGACACCGAAGGCCGTGTTCACGGAGACCTCGGTGGCGACCTCGTGCTCGGTGCCCTTGCGGATCGTGCCGCCGTTGCCCGTGTACGGGCCCTCGGTGCCCTCACGGACCACGATGAAGTCGATCTCGGGCTGGCCCTTGAGGGGAGTCTCGACACCCGGGAGCAGCTTGCTCGGCCGCAGGTTGACGTGGTGGTCGAAGAGGAAGCGGAGCTTCAGCAGGAAGCCACGCTCCAGGACCCCGGAGGGGACGCTCGGGTCGCCGATCGCGCCGAGCAGGATCGCGTCGTGCTGCTTGAGCGCGGCCACGTCGGCGTCGGTGAGGGTCTCACCGGTGGCGTGGTAGCGCTGGGCGCCGAAGTCGTACTCCTTGGTCTCCAGCTTCACGTCCTGCGGAAGGACGGCGGAGAGGACCTTGAGCCCCTGGGCCACGACTTCCTGACCGATGCCGTCACCGGGGATCACTGCGAGATTGAGGCTGCGAGACATGACGGCACCGTACTCCTTGTCCCACGGGATGACACGGGGTGTCCGCGATACGGACGCCAGAACGGGTGACCCGGAGGGCGGCGGACGGGTGACGGCACCCACACGTCGCCCCGCGTTCACCCGTATGTGTGGCGGGTGTTGGTATTCGCTGGGACCTTCTTCAGCATGACCCTGCCCTCCAGGGGGACACCCCCCGGACCCCCCGTACCCGACTTCGGCATCCCGCCGCAGCTCGCGCGCCGGATGAGCATGGCCGAGCAGCACGAGTACCTGCGTACGAAGCTGACGCGGCGCCGCACCCTGGTGACGGCGGGCTCGTTGGCGGCGGGCGGGCTGCTGACCGGCTGCGGCGGCTCCGCTTCGCCGGGCAGGCCGAACTCGACGACCTCGGCCCCGGCGCCCGCCACCTCGAAGCCGCCCGGTTCCGCCGTCACCCCCTTCGGCCGCCATCTGGCCTTCGGCGGTGACCCGAAGACGGAGATGCGGATCTCCTGGCAGGTACCGCTCGCGGTGAAGAAGCCGTACGTGCGGGTGGGCCTGAAGCCCGAGGAGCTGAGCCGGAAGATCGACGCCGAGGTCCGCGACCTGCACACGCCGGGGGTCGAGGGCGTGCGTCTGGAGCTGGAGCAGTACTACCTGCACGCGGCCCTGGACGGCCTGCGCCCCGGCACGACGTACTACTACGGCGTCGGCCACGAGGGCTTCGACCCGGCCTCCCCGGCCCACCGCTCGACGATCGGCACCTTCCGTACGGCGCCGGCCGCCCCCGAGAAGTTCGTGTTCACCGCGTTCGGCGACCAGGGCGTCGGCAAGGCGGCTGCCGCCAACGACAACCTGATCGTCCGCCAGAAGCCCGCCTTCCATCTGCACGCCGGCGACATCTGCTACGCGAACGGCAACGGCAAGGGCGTGGAGTCGGACGGCTACGACCCCGGGTTCTGGGACCTGTTCCTCAAGCAGAACGAGTCGGTGGCCAGGTCCGTGCCGTGGATGGTGACGATGGGCAACCACGACATGGAGGCCTGGTACTCGCCGGACGGCTACGGCGGCCAGCTCGCCCGCTGGTCCCTCCCGGACAACGGCTTCGACCCGCGTTCGGCGCCGGGGGTGTACGCGTTCACCTACGGCAACGTCGGCTTCGTGGCGCTGGACGCGAACGACGTGTCGTACGAGATCCCCGCCAACTTCGGCTACACGGACGGCCGGCAGACCACGTGGCTGGACAGGAAACTGGGTGAGCTGCGGGCGGCGAAGGACGTCGACTTCATCGTCGTCTTCTTCCACCACTGCGCCTACTCGACGTCGGCGCACGCCTCCGACGGCGGCATCCGCGACACGTGGCTGCCACTGTTCGCCAAGCATCAGGTGGACCTGGTGATCAACGGCCACAACCACGTCTACGAGCGGACCGACGCCGTCAAGGACGGCGAGGTCGGCAGGGCGGTACCCATCGGCGCGTCGACGGACCCGACCCGCGACGGGATCGTGTACGTCACGGCGGGCGGCGGCGGACGTGATCTGTACGGCTTCCCGTCCGGCGTGAAGGAGAGCTACGAGGGGCACGTCACCCGGCACGACGCCGTCGAGACCTTCGAGTGGACCAGGTCGCGCAGGTCGAGGGCGGAGACGGTGGAGTGGTCACGGGTGCGCTACCGGGGCTTCTCGCTGCTCTCGGTGGAGGCGGAGAGCGGCGCGCGACCGGTCCTGAAGGTGTCCGCGCTGGCGCAGACCGGCGAGCGCATCGACCACTTCGAGGTGCGGCGCGGCACGTAGGCAGTCCGGCCCACGGCCGCGCCGCACCTCGAACGGGTGCGGCTCCCGGCTGACGGAGACACCGGGCGCCCGCTCGCGCGGGCCGTTCGGCACCTGATGACGCGGGCCGCTCAGTGCCCGGTCGAACCGCCGTTGTCCCTGCGGTCGAGGGCGCGCTGGAGGGCGGCGGCGGCGTTCTTGCGGTCGGACTCGGTCGTCCGGGAAACGTGACGGACTCGGCGGCGGACGGTCGTCTCGGCCATGGGGAATCGACTCCTTCGAGGCAATCCGGAGTACGGAAACGGGCGGTGTACGAGACGCCGGAAGGGGCGGGGAGCGGGGCCGCAGGGGTTGCCTGCCTCGGGCTCCGGCTCACGACCGCCATTCGCTGGATCGAGCGAGACGTTCGGCTCCTACAAAGCTAAGTGAGGTCGGCGCATCTGTCTCTACAGTTAGTCGGACTTCCTACTATCTGAGACGGTGGAATGGGTCACACGCTGTTGACCTGGCCTTTTCACTTCCGTCACATGACGCCGCCCCCACTCCCGGGGCGCGGGAGCGGGGGCGGGGGCAGCGGCGGGGCCGGGCGTCGGAGGTCAGCCCATGTGCGGGTACGTGTAGTCGGTCGGCGGGACCAGGGTCTCCTTGATGGCGCGGGTCAGGGTCCAGCGCATCAGGTTCTGCGGGGCGCCGGCCTTGTCGTTCGTACCCGACGCACGGCCGCCGCCGAAGGGCTGCTGGCCGACGACGGCGCCGGTGGACTTGTCGTTGATGTAGAAGTTGCCGGCCGCGTAGCGGAGCTTGTCCATCGTGTACGCCGCCGCCGCACGGTCGCCCGAGATGACGGAACCCGTCAGGGCGTAGGCGGACACCGACTCCATCTGGGTCAGCATCTCCTCGTAGCGGTCGTCCTCGTAGACGTGCACGGCGAGGAACGGGCCGAAGTACTCGGTGGTGAAGACCTCGTTCGCCGGGTCGGCGCATTCGACGACGGTCGGGCGGACGAAGTAGCCCACCGAGTCGTCGTAGGAGCCGCCCGCGACGATCGTGCAGGTCGGGTCGGACTTGGCGCGGTCGATGGCGGCCTTGTTCTTGGCGAAGGAGCGTTCGTCGATGACGGCGCCGACGAAGTTGGACAGGTCGGTGACGTCGCCCATGGTGAGGTACTCGACCTCGGCGGCGAACTCCTCCTTGAAGCCGGAGTTCCAGATCGACGCCGGGATGTAGGCCCGGGAGGTCGCGCTGCACTTCTGGCCCTGGTACTCGAAGGCACCCCGGGTGAGGGCGGTCTTGAGGATCGCGCGGTCGGCGGTGGGGTGGGCGACCACGAAGTCCTTGCCGCCGGTCTCGCCGACCAGGCGCGGGTACGAGCGGTACTTCTCGATGTTCGCGCCGACCGTCTTCCACAGGTACTGGAAGGTCCTGGTCGAGCCGGTGAAGTGGATGCCGGCGAGGTCGCGGTGTTCGAGGGCCACCTCGGAGACCTCGATGCCGTCACCGGTGACGAGGTTGATCACGCCCTTGGGCAGACCCGCCTCCTCCAGCAGCCGCATCAGCAGCACGGCCGCGTGGGTCTGCGTCGGGGACGGCTTCCAGACGACCACGTTGCCCATGAGGGCCGGGGCGGTCGGCAGGTTGCCCGCGATCGCGCTGAAGTTGAAGGGCGTGATCGCGTAGACGAAGCCTTCGAGCGGGCGGTGGTCGAGACGGTTCCAGACGCCCGGGGAGTTGGCCGGGGGCTGCTCGGCGAGCAGGTCACGGGCGTACTTGACGTTGAAGCGCCAGAAGTCGACCAGCTCGCAGGGACAGTCGATCTCGGCCTGCTGGGCGGTCTTCGACTGACCGAGCATGGTGGAGGCGGCCAGCGTCTCGCGCCAGGGGCCCGCGAGCAGTTCGGCGGCGCGCAGGATGATGGCGGCGCGGTCGTCGAAGGACATCGCACGCCAGGCGGGCGCGGCGGCGAGGGCCGCGTCGACGGCGTCCTGGGCGTCCTGCCGCGTCGCGTTGCCGTACGTGCCGAGGCGGGCCTTGTGGTTGTGCGGCTGCACCACGTCGAAGCGGTCGCCGCCGCCCATCCGCTTCTCTCCGCCGATCGTCATCGGCAGGTCGACCGGGTTCTCGGCCAGCTCCTTCAGCTTGACCTCCAGCCGGGCGCGCTCGGGCGAGCCGGGGGCATAGCTGTGCACCGGCTCGTTGACGGGGGTGGGGACCTGGGTCACAGCGTCCATGAGCTACCTCTTCCGAGTGAATCTTGAGCGAGCGAGTGAGAAGCCCCCACGGGGCGGAGTCACGTGTTCTGCGTGTCTCCTTTCGGACGGACCCAGGTCGGTTCGGCCGGCCGACGGGCGGTAGCCGCCGTACCCCGGGACGTATCCGGGTGCCGGCAGCTCGCGCTCATCCGTTGCCGACCATCGAGCGGACGAAGAAGCGCAGGTTCGCCGGCTTCTCCGCGAGGCGGCGCATGAAATAGCCGTACCAGTCGGTGCCGTACGCGGTGTAGACCCGCATGCGGTGTCCCTCGGCGGCGAGCCGCAGATGCTCGTCACCGCGGATGCCGTACAGCATCTGGAACTCGTACTCGTCGAGCTTGCGCCCGGCCCGGTGGGCGAGTTCCTGGGTGATGGAGATGAGGCGCGGGTCGTGGGACCCGATCATCGGGTACCCCTCACCCTCCATGAGGATCCTCAGGACGCGGACGTACGCCTTGTCGATCTCGGCCTTCCGCTGGAAGGCGACCTCGGCGGGCTCCTTGTACGCGCCCTTCACCAGCCGCACCCGGCTGCCGTTCGCGGCGAGGCGGCGGGCGTCGGTCACGGTGCGGAAGAGGTAGGCCTGGATGACGCAGCCGGTCTGCGGGAAGTCCCGCCGCAGCTCGTCGTGGATGGCGAACATCGAGTCGAGGGTGGTGTGGTCCTCCGCGTCGAGCGTGACCGTCGTCCCGATCGCGGCGGCGGCCTCGACGACCGGGCGGATGTTGGCGAGGGCCAGCTCGTGGCCACCGGGGAGTGCCTGGCCGAAGAGGGAGAGCTTGACCGACATCTCGGCGCGGTCGCCGAGCTCCAGGTCCTTCAGCCGGTCGATCAGCTCCAGGTAGGCGTCGCGGGCGGCGGCGGCCTGCTCGGGGCGGGTGATGTCCTCGCCGACGACGTCCATCGTCACTTCGAGGCCCTTGCCGGTGAGCTCCCGGACGACGGGGACGATGTCGTCGACCCGTTCACCGGGGATGAAGCGGTCGACGACCTGCTTGGTCACGGGCGCCGCCGAGATCAGACGTCGCATCCGGTCGCTGCGCGACGCGGCGAGAATCACGGGACCCAGCACGGGGCACCTCCACAGACCAGCAGACAGAACCACCGTGAAACCTAAGGATCCGCCCGATCGTCGGCCATCGACAGCTGTCACGCATCCGTGCCGCAGATCTCAGACAGATGTATGAAAGCCTGGGTGATGCTTCTCGAAGGCCTTCGAGAAGACAGTTCCGAGAACGCCGTCGAGAAGTGCGGGAGCGTGCCGAGTGCCGCCGGAAACCGCGTCGCCCCATCCCGTGGGTGACTACCAGGACCTCGTCGACGAGATCTCCGAGCTGCTCGGCGCCCCGGCGACGCTGGAGAACCGCGACTTCGAGCTGATCGCCTTCGGCGCGTACGACAGCGAGGGCGACCTCGATCCGTCGGACCTGGACCCGGTCCGCACCCGGTCGATCCTGACCCGCCGCTCGACGACGGCCGTACGGGAGTGGTTCGAGGGCTTCGGCATCACCCGGGCGACGGCCCCGGTCCGCATCCCCCCGACTCCGGCGGCCGGGGTGCTCCGGGGCCGCATCTGCCTCCCCGTACGCCATCGGAGTGTCGCCCTCGGGTACGTCTGGCTCCTGGACGGCGACCCGGGCCCGACCGCCGCCCAGCTGTCCGCGGCCATGGCGGTCGCCTCCCGCATCGGCGCGCTCCTCGCGGACGAGGCCCAGGCCGGCGCCGACCTCACCCGGGAGCTGCGGGCGGTCCTGACCGCCGAGCGCGACTGGGAGCGCGACATGGCGGTGGCGGAGCTGCGCACGGCCCTCGGCCCGCGCGGCGACGGCGTCCACACGATGGTGTGCGTGGCCCCCTGGCCGTCCGCCGACCCGGACGACGCCCCGTCCTTCCGTACGGTGCCGGGCGCGACCGCGCTGTGCACGGTGCCGTGGGGCGCGGCGGGCCGGGGCCTGGCCCTGCTGGTGCGGCTCCGCTCGGCGGACGTACCGGCCCCGGCGCTCACGGCCGCCGCCCGGCTTCTGGAGCGCGCGGGCACGCACGCGGCGGCGGGCGTCTCGGGCGCCCGCGCGGGCCTCGCCGAACTGGGCACCGACTGGCGGGAGGCCTCGGCCGCGGCCCGCGCGGCGCTGGCGGAGCCCAGGCTGGGCCCGGTCGCCGAGTGGCGTTCCATCGGCCCGTACCGTCTGCTGACGGCGCTCCCTCCCGACGCCCCCCAGGACCCCTGCGTCCGCCTCCTCCTCACCCCCGCCCACCGCGAACTCGCCCACACCGCCGAGGTGTTCCTCGACCGCGCGGGCCAGGCGGGCCGCACCGCCGCCGAGTTGGGCATCCACCGTCAGACCCTCTACTACCGCCTCTCCCGCGTCGAGCAGCTCACGGGCCTGCACCTGACCGACGGCGAGGACCGGCTGCTGCTCCACATGGCGCTGAAGGCGGCGCGGCTCTGACGCGTTCCGCCACCCGTCCCGGTGGCGGAAAAGCGCGCTTCTGAAAATGATTGTCATCGTGCTACGGTCGGGCACGTTGAATCTTTGACCACGCCTTTACTCGGAGTGTTCCGTGCGCCTCCCGGCCCGTTTCGTCCCTCTCACCGCGGTCACCACCGCGGCCTCCGCCCTGCTCACGGGCTGTTTCTCGTCGACGGGCACCGACGGCGGCGGCGCCTCGGGCGAGGGCAGGCGCATACGGATCGCGATGATGCAGCCGCCCCGCTCGGGCCTGTCGCCGCTGTCCGACGACGCCTTCAAGCTGTCGCGCTGGTCGACCGCCGAGACCCTGGTGAAGCTGGACGCGGAGGGCGACGCGCAGCCCGCGCTGGCCACCGGGTGGAAGCGGTCCGGCAAGAAGTGGACGTTCACGATCCGGGACGGCGTGACGTTCCACGACGGGACGAAGCTGACGGGCGAAGCCGTCGTCAACTCCCTCACCGAGGCGGCGACCGCCGCTCCCAAGCCCCGCATTCTCGACGGCGTGGAGCTGACCGCGAAGGCCGACGGCGACACCGTCACCGTCACCACGGGCACCGAGGACCCGCTGGTCCCGCAGCGCCTCAGCTCACCGCAGTTGTCGATCCTCGCGGCGAAGGCGTACGAGGGGAAGACGGTGAACCCGGTGGGCGCCGGCACCGGCCCCTTCGAGCTGACCAAGGTGAACGGCACCTCCTCGGCCGCTCTCGACCGCTACGACGGCTACTGGGACGGCAGGGCCAAGGCCCCCGGCATCGATGTGACGTTCGTGCCCGACGGCACCGCCCGCGCGGCCTCCCTGCGCAGCGGCGAGGCCGACATCGTCGAGGCGGTCCCGGTGTCGCAGGCCGCCGTGCTCGACCAGGACCTGATCACCGAGGTCCCGATGCCCCGCACCAACACCCTCTACCTGAACACCCGGAAGGGCGCCTTCAAGGACGCCTCGCTGCGCGCCGCCGCCCGCGAGGCCGTCGACGCGAAGGCGATCGTCGAGGGGGTGTACGAGGGACGGGCCGATGTCGCCGAGGGGCTGCTCGGTCCCGCGCTCCCCTGGGCCGCCGAGCTGCGGTCGACGGCGAAGCGCGCGAAGGCGGGTGACCCCTCCGGCAGGTCGATCACCATCGGCACCTTCACCGACCGCGCGGAGCTGCCCGAGGTCGCGGCCACGCTGCAGCAGCAGCTGCAGAAGGCCGGGTTCAAGGTGAAGCTCGACGTGCGCGAGTACGCGAACATCGAGTCCGACGCGCTGGCGGGCGAGTTCGACGCGTTCATCCTCTCCCGGGCGACGGTCCTCGACTCCGGCGACCCGGCCGCGTACCTCTACAGCGACTTCGCCTCCGACGGCTCCTTCAACATCTCCCAGCTCGCCGACAAGACCGTCGACGCGGCCCTCGGCAAGGCCTCCGACACCACCGCCGGTGACGCCCGCCGCCAGGCCGTCATCGACGCCGAGGCCGCCGTCCTCACCACCGACGCGGCCGTGCCGCTGCTGCACGAGCGGGTCATCCAGGGCGACGCGGCCGGAGTCGTGGACGCCGCGCACGACCCGCGCGAGCGGGAGCTGGTCACGGCGGACACCTACATCAGGTGAAGCGATCCGTGGGGAAGCCGACCGGTCCGGCGCGGGCCGGACGTGCCGACGGGGAGCGGACCGACCCCTCACCCGTAGGACGTGCCATGGGCAGTTCGGCCGCCTGGTCGCCCGTGGGACGTGCCGTGAGGTACGCCGGGAAGTGGGTCGGTCCCGCCGGGCTCACCCGCCTCGTCTGTCTCCTCGCCGTCCTCACCGTCGTCGGTCTGCTGCCGTGGCTGTCCGGACGGGACCCCGCGCTGACCGTGCTGCGTGCCCGGTCCGCCGAGCAGGAGGCGACACCCGAGGCGCTGGCCTCGATCCGTGAGAACCTCGGCCTGGGCGCGGGTCCCCTTTCCCTGCTGGGGAACTGGGCCTCCGGACTGCTGCGCGGCGACCTCGGCACCTCGTGGGTGTCGGGCACGGACGTGCTCCCCTCGGTGGTCTCCGGCCTCCAGGTCTCCCTCGGTCTGATGGGCGCCGCCTTCGCCGTCGCGGTGCTGCTGGCCTGCGCGCTGGTCGCCCCGGTGCTCGTACGGGGCCGGGGGTCGGCCGGCGCGTTCGCCGCGATGCTCGCCGCCGTGCCCGAGTTCCTGCT
Organism: Streptomyces sp. NBC_01314; assembly: GCF_041435215.1. Taxonomy (NCBI): domain Bacteria; kingdom Bacillati; phylum Actinomycetota; class Actinomycetes; order Kitasatosporales; family Streptomycetaceae; genus Streptomyces; species Streptomyces sp. NBC_01314. Next base: position 3,613,996 of record NZ_CP108394.1, read on the forward strand.
GGCCACGGTGGCGTTGCTGGTGTGCGGGGTGTGGCTTGGCCTGCTGCCGACGGCGGGCTGGGCGGGCCCCGAGTACCTGGTCCTGCCCGCGATCGCGCTCGGAGTCCCGGCCGGCGGTCTGCTGGGCCGCCTGGTCGCGGACGCGCTGCCCGCCGTGCTCGACGAACGCTGGGTCGAGCTGTGGCGTGGCGCGGGCGTGAGCCGTGCCCGTGTCTCGGCGGCCGCGCTGCGCCGCGTACTGCCGCCCCTGGTACCGCAGTTCGGCATGGCCGCCGTCGGCCTGACGGGCGGCGCGGTCGCCGTGGAGACGGTGTTCGCGGTGCCCGGCATCGGCCGTACGGCACTGGGCGCGGCCAAGTCCCAGGATCTCCCCCTCCTCCAGGGCTCGATCCTCGCCCTCCTCGCCCTCGGCCTGGTCACGGGCGCCCTGGCCGCCCTGGCCCGGCGCCGCCTCCTCGGCCCCGCCCTGGGCGACGCGGGCCTCACCCTCCCGCAGGCCCGCCCGGTCCGCGCCCACCCCGCGATACCGCTCGCCCTGGCAACCGTCCTCCTGGTCACCATCGGCTGGGGCCTGCTGCGCGACCCCTACTCCGTGGACACCACCGCCCGCCTGCTTCCGCCCACCTGGGCACACCCGCTCGGCACGGACGGGCTGGGCCGTGACGTGCTGGCCCGCCTCGGTCACGGCGCGGCCTCCACGGTCGGCACGGCGGCGGCGGTCTGCGTGCTGAGCCTCCTCGCCTCCCTCGCGCTCGGCTTCCTGCCCGGCGTGGCCGCGGGCGCGGCCGACATCGCCAACGCGCTGCCGCCGGTGATCGTCGGCATCCTCGTCGCCGCGGCGGCCGGCCCCGGCACGGGCGGCGCGGCGCTCGCCGTGGCCCTGATCTCCTGGCCGGCCCTCTCCGCCCACGCGGCGGCACTGGTCCAGGAGGTCCGCGCGTCCACCTTCCTGACCGCCCAACGGGCCATCGGCGCGAGCCCGTTGTGGATCCTCACCCGGCATGTGCTCCCGTCCGTCGCCGCCCCCGTCACCCGCCACGCGGTCCTCCGCCTGCCGGGCATCGCCCTGGCCCTCGCCTCTCTCGGCTTCCTGGGCCTCGGCGCCCAACCGCCCGCCCCCGAGTGGGGGTTGCTCCTTGACGAGTCCCGCGCGTACGTGGAACGCGCCCCGTGGGCAGCGCTGGCCCCGGCGGTCGCCCTGGCCCTGCTGGCCGGTCTCGCGGTGTCGGGAGCGGCGTACGCGCAGACGCGCACGGGTCGCCGTACGAGGAAGACCGGCCGGGCGCGCACGGTGAAGGGGGAGGTGTCCGGTGCAGTCTCAGCCGAAGTCTGACGACCCGCAGAAATCTGGCGTACTGCCGAAGTCTGGCGCACTACCGAAGGCTGGCGTCCCGCCGGAGTCGGACGTCCCGCCGAAATCTGGCGCACTGCCGAAGTCCGACCTCCCGCCGGAGTCGGACGTACTGCTGTCTGTCCGCGGGCTGCGGATCGCGTTCGACGGGGTGGAGGCCGTGCGCGGGCTGTCCTTCGACGTCCGGCCGCGCGAAGTGCTCGCCCTGGTCGGCGAGTCGGGCGCGGGCAAGTCCCTGACGGCCCGCGCGCTGCTGGGGATGCTGCCCAGGGGCGCGACGACGAGCGGCACCGTACGGCTGCGCGGTGACACGGACCTGGCCGCCCAGCGCGGCCGCCGTATCGCGCTCGTCCCGCAGGACGCCCTCTCCGCCCTCTCCCCCGTGCACCCCGTGGGCGACCAACTCGCCGCCGCCGTCAGGTCGGTGGCGGGTGTCTCGCGCAAGGAGGCCCGGGCACGGGCGGTCGCCGCGCTCGACCGGGTGGGGATCCCCGACGCCGTACGCAGAGCGCGGGCGTATCCGCACGAGTACTCCGGCGGCATGCGCCAGCGGGCCGTGATCGCGATGGCGACGATCAACGAACCGGATGTCGTCGTCGCCGACGAGCCCACGACCGCGCTCGACGCGGAGCTGCAGGAACAGGTGCTCCGGGTCCTCGGCGAACAGCGGGAGGCGGTGGGCGCCGCGCTCGTGCTGGTCACCCACGACCTGGGCGTGGTCCGGGCACACGCCGACCGCGTGCTGGTCATGTACGCCGGCCGCCAGGTCGAACAGGGCCCGGTGAAGGGCGTGTTGGGGCGCCCCCGAGCGCCGTACACGGCGGGCCTGCTGGCGTCACTGCCACCGGACGACGGCGACGACGCCGGCTCGGACGGTCTGGTCGGTCCGGTCGGCGGCGGTCGTGACCACGGCGGTGAGGACCCGCGTCCCGCCGCCGGTCGCCGTCGCCGTCGGCTGCCCTCCATCCCCGGCTCCCCGCCCACCCCCGACGCCCTCCCGCCGGGCTGCGCCTTCGCGCCGCGCTGTCCGCTCGTCGCGGACCGCTGCCGTGGGGAGGAACCGGAGCCGCGGGCCGCCGACGAGGGTCATGAGGTCTCCTGCCACCGCTGGGACGAAGTCCCTTGTCCCCCGACCGAGTTGTTCCAGGAGGCCGAGGCCGTATGAACCGGAGTGACCCCCTGCTCGACGTACGCGACCTGGTCGTCCGCTACGGCACCGTCACCGCCGTCGACCGGGTGTCGTTCACGGTGGAGGCGGGCGAGACCCTGGCCCTGAACGGCCCGTCCGGCTGCGGCAAGTCCTCCACGGTCGCCGCCGTGCTCCAGCTGCGCCGCCCGTACGGGGGCGAAGTCCGTTTCGAGGGACGGGAGTTGACGACGCTCACCGAACGCGAACTGCGCCCGCTCCGCCCCCTTGTGCAGCCGGTCTTCCAGGATCCGTACGGCTCGCTCAGCCCTCGCCACCGCATCCGGGACGCGGTGGCGGAACCCCTGCGCGTTCAGGGCCGCTGGGACGCGACGGGCCCCGCCCGGGTGGCCGGACTCCTCGACCGGGTCGGCCTGGACCAGGCCTACGGCGACCGCTTCCCGCACGAGCTGTCCGGGGGCCAGTGCCAACGCGCCGGTATCGCGAGGGCGTTGGCCTCCGAGCCCCGTCTGCTGGTCCTCGACGAGCCGGTGTCCGCCCTCGACCCCTCCGTCCGGGCCGGGGTCCTCAACCTGCTCGCCGACCTCCAGGACGCGTTGAACCTGGGATACCTGTTCATCTGTCACGATCGCGCAGTCGTACGCCACTTCGCGGACCGCTCGATCGAGATGCGCGCCGGGAGGCTCGTACCGGCCTAGGCGGATTCACCCCGATCCGTCGCCGAACAACAGCCGATCATCAACCGATCACGTGCGCCACAACTCCGAACAGCATGCACACAGCAACCTTTAGGCTACTTCCGTCGGTCAGCCCATCGGGGCGACCGGCCGGGGGACCAGGGGATCAGGGGGACGTGGGCGTTGAACAACGCGACTGAGGTGTTCCAGCCGCTCCAGGCGGACGACCCGCCGCAGGTGGCCGGCTACCGTCTGGCCGCCCGGCTCGGCGCGGGCGGCATGGGACGGGTCTACCTGTCGCACACGCAGGGCGGCCGGCCGGTGGCGATCAAGGTGGTGCGCCCGGAGCTGGCCGACGACCCGGCCTTCCGGCGGCGGTTCGGGCGGGAGATCAAGGCGGCCCGGCGGGTCCGGGGCGCGTACACCGCCGAGCTGATCGACGCCGACGCGGACGGCGTACCCCCGTGGCTGGCCACGCTGTACGTGCCGGGCCCCTCCCTGGCGGAGGCCGTCGCCCGGCGCGGGCCGCTGCCGGTGCCCGCGGTGCTGTGGCTGATGGCGGGGGTGGCCGAGGCGCTGCAGGCCATCCACGACGAGGGCATCGTGCATCGCGATCTGAAGCCGTCGAACGTGCTGCTGGCCGCCGACGGGCCCCGGGTGATCGACTTCGGTATCTCGCTGGCCTCCGGGCTCACCTCGAACACCGCCACGGGCACCGCGGTCGGCACGCCCCAGTTCATGGCTCCCGAGCAGGCGACCGGGGGTGACGTCACGACGGCCACCGACGTCTTCGCGCTGGGCCAGACCGCGGCGTTCGCGGCACTGGGCGTGCCGCTGTACGGGGACGGCCCCTCGGTCAGCGTGCTGTACCGGATCGTGCACTCGGAGCCCGACCTGTCCGTGCTGCCCGAGCAGCTCCGCCCGATGATGGCCCGGTGTCTCGCCGTCGACCCGGTGGACCGGCCCACCCCGGCGGAGGTCGTCGAGTGGTGCCGGCAGCGGCTGGGCCGGGACGCCGACGCGGGCGGCGGCCCGGCCGTCTGGCGGGAGGTCACGGGGCCGGAGGTCGCGGCTCCGCCGCCGGTCCTCGCCCCCACCCCGGTGCACACGATGCCGTTGCTCGCACCGCCGCACCCGATGGGGCCGACGGCGTGGACAGGCCCGACGAGGCTGACCGGACCGATGGGACCGGCCGAGCGGCGGGTCCGCCGACGACGGACCGCGCTGATCACGGCCGTCGCCGTGAGCGCGGGCGCGCTGCTGCTGACAGGCATGGCGTGGACGGTCAAGGAAGGGGTGGACCGGTACCGCGACCGGAACACGGTTTCCTCCTCGACGCCCGGTGCGGGCGGGTCCGCACGGTCCTCGGCGTCCCCGTCGGCATCGGCTGCGGGCTCAGGGGCGGACACGGCGGACTCGGAAACCGGTGACCGGACGCCGAAGACGACGAGCCCCTCGCCGACCGTGCCGGGGAAACCGCAACCCACCGCCTATCCCGGGCAGTTCCTGACCCGGAAGAACTCTCTCGACGTCCGGAAGGGGGAGCTGCGCGAGGACCGCAAGGGGGACGTCCGCTTCACCTGCGAGGAGATCGGCTGCGCGCTGGAGAGCGACACCAGCGTGATCACGATGATGTACGCCGATCCCGGCGCCACCCTGGACACGTGCCGTATCGCCCTCACCGGTGCCAAGAGCCACAGCTTCACTCTCGCCGGGGCGGCGGCCGGCAGCGAGTTCTGCGTCGAGCACCCTTCCGGAGACATCGCCCTGCTGGTGATCCAGGTGAAGGCGACCGCGCTCGGGGACGACGAGGCAAGCTTCGTCACCGCGGACATGACGCTCTGGCGGGCGGCCTAGCAGACGGCCCGGGGGTGTTCGCTTCGCCCGAGGCAGGTGCCCGGGCCTAGGCCAGGGCACCCCCCGCGCCCCCGCGCTTCGCCGCGGTCTCCATCACCCGGCGGAGCCCCTCGGCGAGTTGGCCGGCCTCGGGGGCGCTCGGCGGGTCGAAGGTCCACTGGGCGATCAGCCCGGTCATCAGGGTCACGAAGAACGCGCCCAGGGTGTCCACGTCCTGTTCCGTGGCGTCCTCCTCCCGGCCGCCCATGAACATCGGGATCAGGCCCCGCGCGGCCTCCCGCTGCGCCAGCGCCAAGTGGTCCCGCAACTCGGGCATCTGGTCGCCCATCACGATGATCTCCATGCTGAGCCGCCACATCGAACCGGGCCCCCGCATGGTGTCGATGATGTTCCCCCACACCTCCTGGAACCGTTCGACCGACCCGGGCTCGGCACCGCCCGTCGCCGGTTCCTCCGCGTCGAAGGCCTCGGACAGGTCTCCGACCAGGGCCACGTACGCCTGCGCCAGCAACGTGTCCTTCGAGCCGTAGTGGTAGCCGATCGACGCCAGGTTCGTCCCCGACTCCTTGACGATGTCGCGCGCCGTCGTCCTCGCGAACCCCTTCGCCAGCAGGCAGCGCTTGGCGCCTTCGAGCAGATCCTCACGGTGTCCCATGACGGTCAGCGTAGCCCTGTGGCCATACACGCGTCCCAGACGAGCGTCTGAGACGCCCGTTTTGGACACTCGACTTATACAACTGTTTTATACGCACGTACTAGACGATCGTATAAGACGCCCGTACAGTCACCGGCATGACGACGAACAACACTCCAACGGCGCGAGCCGGACGCCGCGAATGGACCGCCCTCTGCGTCCTGATGCTTCCGCTGCTGCTGGTCTCGATGGACGTGTCGGTGCTGTACTTCGCGGTCCCGGCGATCAGCGCGGATCTGGAACCGAGCGGCACCCAACTGCTGTGGATCTTCGACATCTACGCGTTCGTGCTGGCCGGGCTGCTGATGACGATGGGCTCGCTCGGTGACCGCATCGGCCGCCGCCGGCTCCTGCTGTTCGGCGCGGCGGCGTTCGGCACGGCATCGCTGGTGGCCGCGTACGCGAACAGCGCCGAGACACTGATCGCGGCGCGCGCGGTGCTCGGTGTCGGAGGCGCGACGCTCATGCCGTCGACGATGGCGCTGACCCGGACGATGTTCACGGACCCCGGCCAGCGGGCGAAGGCGATCGGCATCTGGTCGGGTGTGATGGCGACGGGCATCGCGCTCGGCTCGGTGCTCAGCGGTCTGCTGGTGGAGTACTTCTGGTGGGGCTCGGTCTTCCTGGTGAACCTGCCCGCGATGGCGCTGCTTCTGCTGCTCGGCCCGCGACTGCTGCCCGAGTCGAGGAACCCCGACGCCGGCCGCTTCGACCTGCTGAGCGTCCCGCTGTCCATGGCGGCCGTCCTGCCCGTCGTCTACGGCCTCAAGGAGATCCCGACGGAGGGCTGGAACGTGCGGTACGTGATCTCGCTGACCGTGGGCCTGTGCTTCGCGGCCCTGTTCGTCCACCGCCAGCGCACCACGGCCTCCCCCCTCATCGCCCCCGCGCTGTTCCGCGGCCACGGCTTCACCCCGGCGCTCGTGCTCAACCTCGTCGCGGCCTTCGGGATGATGGGGTCGGTCTACTTCACGACCCAGTACCTCCAGTCCGTCCTCGGCAAGAGCGCGCTGGAGGCCGCGCTGTGGGGCCTGCTCCCCTCCGTACTCGTCGGCGTCGCCGCACCGGTCACGACGCTCCTCGTCCAGCGGGGGGTGAACCGGGCGTACGTCGTCTCCGCGGGCTTCGCGACCGCCGCGTGCGGTTACGCGCTGCTGGTCGTCGCCGGCACCGACTCCCTCTGGCTGGTCCTCGCCGGCGCCGGTGTCCTGGCCGCCGGCATCGTCACCGTCCTCTCCCAGATGACCGACCTCGCCCTCAGCGCCGCCCCCGTGGAACGCGCCGGCTCCGCGTCCTCCCTCCTGGAGACGAGCCAGGAGTTCGGCGGCGCCCTCGGCATGGCCACCCTCGGCTCCATCGGCACCGCCCTCTACCACCACGAGATGCCGGCCTCCGCGCCCGAACCGGCCCGCGAAACCCTCGGGGGCGCCCTCGCGGTGGCCGACCAGCTGCCCGGCCCCGCGGCCGAGTCCCTGACGGCAGCGGCCCGAGCCGCCTTCACCACCGGTATGCAGGGCGCGGCGACAGCGGGGGCCGTCGTGCTGCTGGCGGCCGCGGTGCTGGCGCTCGGGGCGCTGCGCGGGGTGCGGGTGCGGGATCGCGAGGAGGAGAAGAGCCTGGTCAGGACGGCGAGCCAGTCGTGATCAGGCCCTCCCGGTACGCGATGGCCACGGCCTCCGTACGGCTCGCCGCCCCCAACTTGGCCAGGATGTTGGACACATGCACACTCGCTGTCTTCCCGGTGATGAACAGCTCGTCGCCGATCTGCCGATTGGTGCGCCCGAGCGCGAGCAGCCGAAGGACATCGCTCTCCCGCGCGGTGAGCGAGGGGACGTCCTTCTCCCCCGTGACCTCCGCCAGCCGCCCCCGACGGACGAGCGCGTCCAGGGCGGCGCGCAACGGAACGGCCCCCAGCCGGTCGGCGGTCTCCCCCACCGCCCGCGCCTCGGACACGGCCTCCTCCCGGGCGCCCGCCCCCAACAACGCCTCCGCCAGCCGCAGTCGGCACCGGGCCCGCTCGTACGGATCGCCGAACGCGAACGCGTCCACCGCCCTGCGCCAGGCCCCCACATCGGGCCCGGTGCTCACCCGGGCCCACTCCGCCTCGGCCCGCGCCAGCCAGGCCAGCCCTTCCGGTCCCTGCCCGCTCCCGTCGTCATCCGCCTCGGCGGCGGTGGCCCGCGCCGCCTCCACCAGCTCCTCGCCCGTGGCGGCCCAGCCCCGCGCGCCCTTCTCGTCCCCGGCCGACCGGCGCTCCGCCACCGCGTCGGCGATCGCCCCGAGGGCCAGCGCGGCCAGTCGGACGGTCGCGTCGGGCCGGGATCCGGACTCGTCGGAGAGGGCGGCGACGGTCGTCCTGAACTGCGCGACCGCGGTCTCCGGATCGCGGCGCAGGACGGCCGCCTCGATGAGCACGACGCCCGCGACGAGGCCGGCCATCCAGTCGTACGACCCGTCCAGAAGGGTCCGGGCCCGCTCCGCGGCGGTCTCGTCGCCGCGGGCGAGGGCGACGTACAGGGCGGGACCGGCCGCGTGGCCGGCCGTGGCGGGCAGCCGGTCGGTGTCGGCGGCCGAGCGGGCGCACTCGTCCCAGCGGCCCAGGGTGTAGAGGCAGAGGGAGTGGAGGTAACGCATCTCCACCGGGTACGGGGAGGACAGCAGGCCGGTGCGGCCCGCGCGGTCCAGCCCCTCGGAGAGCCAGCTGAGGCATTCCTCCAGGTCACCGGATTCGTAGCAGCCCATGGCGAGGTTGAACAGGGCACGCATCTCCACGGGGAGGTTGCCCGCGCGGCGGGCCAGCTCGCGGGCGTCGCGCAGCCGCGCCCGGCCCTCCGGCGTCGACCGGTTGCTCCGGGGGTGGAGACCGACCAAGGAGATGATCAGGTCGGCCTGGGCGTCGCCCAGTTCGAGCCGCTCGGCGACGGGCAGCGCACCACTCGCGACCCGCCCGGCCTCCTCGTCCTCCCCCACGTACCGCGCCGCCATCACATGCGTGGCCGCCGCCCACACCCAGGTACGGGACGGGGGCTCGGCGGGGATCATCTCCAGCGCCTCGCTGCTGTAGCGGAACGCGGCCTTCAGGCTGTCCACGCGCATCAGGTCACCGGCGAGGGTGTAGCGGACCCGGGCGGCCAGCTCGGAGTCCGCGTCCGGACCCGCTCCGGCGAGCGCCGCGCGGGTGAGGGTGACCGCCCGGTGGTTGTCCCCGGCGCGCGCGGCGGCGGACGAGGCGCGCAGGGTGAGGGTGACCGTGTCGAGGTCCTGGGGCCGGGCCCCGGCACCCACGGACGACCACAGGTCGAGGGCGCCCTCCAGATGCCGCAGCTCCTCGGCGGGCGCCCCGATCCCGTGCGCGTGGTCGGCTGCCTCGACGGACGCCGTCAGCGCGTCGGCGAGGTCATGGCTCTCGCGCGAGTGGTGGGCGCGCTCGGCGCTCTCCCCGGCCCGGCCCCGGCGGGCCAGCAGCCCGGCGAACACCCGGTGCAGCCGGACCCGTTCACCCGGCAGCAGATCCGCGTAGACCGCCTCCCGGATGAGGGCGTGCCGGAACTGATACGTCGATCCCTCGCCCGGCAGCAGCAGTTGCCGGCCGACCGCCTCCCGTAGAGCCGACTCCAGCTCGTCCTCGGGGAGTTGGACGGCGTCCCGCAACAGATCGTGCCCGACCCTGCGGCCCGCCACCGCCGCCGTGCGCACCACCTGCTGGGCGGCACCGGGCAGTTGCTCGATCCGGATCAGCAGGACGTCGGCCAGCCCGCTCGGCAGCACCGCCCCCGGCTCGTCCGCCGTCGCGGCCAGCAACTCCTCCGCGTAGAACGCGTTGCCCTCCGCCCGCTCGACGATCCGGCCGACCGTGGCCTCGGACAGCGGCTCGGCGCGCAGCGAACGCACCAGCCGCGCGACCTCCGGGTCCGGCATCGGCCTCAGGTCCAGCCGCTCCACGGCGGGCAGCCGCACCAGCTCGGCGAGCAGGGGGCGCAGTGGGTGGCGGCGGTGCAGGTCGTCCGCGCGATACGAGGCGAAGACGGCGAGGCGGTGGGCCGGGGCGCCGGGGGCGGGGTGCTGGAGCACGGCCCGGCTGAGCAGGAAACGCAGCAGATCCCGCGAGGACTGGTCGGCCCAGTGCAGGTCCTCCAGCACGAGCAGGACGGGCGTCGTCCCGGCGAGGTCCGTCAGTAGCGCGGCGATGCCCTCGAAGAGCTGCAGCCGGTCACCGCCGTCCGCGCCGCCGCCGAGGAGCCGTGCTGTCGCCGGATGCGCCTGGAGGAGCGGGGCGAATCGCTCGTCCGCGGCCAGGGCACCGAGGATCTCCGTGAACGGCAGGTACGGCAGACCGACATCACCGAGGTCCACGCAGTGCCCGGTGAACACGGCCGTCCCCTCGCCCACCGCGTACGCCGCCGCCTCCGCCAGCGTCCGGCTCTTCCCCACGCCCGCGTCCCCCGCGACCAGCACGGCCCGCGGCTCACCGCGCCCGGCCCGGTCCAGTACGTCCCTCAACCGGGCCATCTCGGTGTCCCGCCCGACGAACGGCGCGTGGAATATGTTCTGCGGCACCCGGCCATCCTGGCACGCACCACCACACCCACCCCCACACCGCCGGGCTTCCTCGCCACGCCGCCCCCTGAAATGGGGCGCGGCGCAAAAAGGCGGGGCCCGGCCACCCCAGGTGACCAGGCCCCGCCGACGCGTGAACGAACCTCAGACCAGGTTCACCGAGCGGGCGGACGTCGCGCCGATCTCCTCCGCGACCTCCACGAGCACCGGCTGGGGAACCGTGTCGTCGACGGTCAGCACGGCGAGCGCCTCGCCGCCCGCCGTGGAGCGGGCCACCTGCATACCGGCGATGTTGATCCCGGCCTCGCCGAAGATCCGGCCGACGGTGCCGACGACACCGGGACGGTCGACGTAGCTGAGGACGACCATGTGGTCGGCGAGCGCGAGGTCCACGTCGTACTCACCGACCGCGACGATCTTCTGGTGGTGCTTCGGCCCGGCCAGCGTGCCGGACACCGACACCTCCTCACCACTGCTGAGCGTGCCGCGCACGGTGACGACGTTGCGGTGGTCGGGCGACTCGGAGCTGGTGGTCAGCCGGACCTCGACGCCACGCTCCTGGGCGAACAGCGGAGCGTTGACGTACGACACCGTCTCGTCGACGACGTCCTCGAAGACGCCCTTGAGGGCGGACAGCTCCAGCACCTTCACGTCGTGCTGGGTGATCTCGCCGTACACCTCGACGTCGAGGCGGACGGCGACCTCACCGGCCAGCGCGGTGAAGATCCGGCCGAGACGCTCGGCGAGCGGCAGGCCCGGCTTGACGTCCTCGGCGATGACACCGCCCTGCACGTTCACCGCGTCCGGGACCAGCTCACCGGCGAGGGCGAGGCGGACGGAACGGGCGACCGCGATGCCCGCCTTCTCCTGAGCCTCGTCGGTGGAGGCGCCCAGGTGCGGGGTGCAGACGACCTCGTCCAGCTCGAACAGCGGCGAGTCGGTGCACGGCTCCTTGGCGTACACGTCGAGGCCCGCGCCCGCGACCCGGCCCTCCTTGAGCGCCGAGTACAGCGCGGCCTCGTCGACGATCCCACCGCGCGCGGCGTTGACGATGCGCACCGACGGCTTGACCTTGCGCAGCGCCTCGTCGCCGATGAGACCGACCGTCTCGGGGGTCTTCGGCAGGTGGACGGTGATGAAGTCGGAGACCTCGAGGAGCTCGTCCAGCGTCAGGACCTTCACGCCCATCTGCGCGGCGCGCGCGGGCTGCACGTAGGGGTCGTAGGCGACGACCTTCATGCCGAAGGCGGACATGCGCTGGGCCACCAGGGCACCGATACGGCCGAGGCCCACGACACCGAGGGTCTTCTCGGCCAGCTCCACGCCCGTGTACTTGCTGCGCTTCCACTCGCCGTTCTTCAGCGCCGTGTTCGCCTGCGGGATGTGGCGGGCGGTGGCGAGGAGCAGACCACAGGCCAGCTCGGCGGCGGTCACGATGTTCGAGGTGGGTGCGTTGACGACCATCACGCCGGCCTTGGTGGCGGCGGAGACGTCCACGTTGTCCAGGCCGACGCCGGCGCGCGCGACGACCTTCAGCTTCTTCGCGGCGGCGATCGCCTCGGCGTCGACCTTGGTGGCCGAGCGGATGAGAATGGCGTCGACGTCTGCGATGGCCGGGAGCAGTACGGCTCGGTCCGCTCCGTTGACGTTCCGGATCTCGAAGTCCGGGCCCAGCGCGTCGACGGTGGCGGGCGACAGCTCTTCAGCGATCAGTACGACTGGTTTCGAGCTCACGTGAGTCCTCACAAGTCCAATGCTGCGGACGGCCGTCCCGACGGCCGCAGGCGGTGGAGGGGAGTGACACCCGGAATTCCCCGGTGTCGCTGGGCGCGTGGAAGACGCACGACGCTGTGGGCCTGACGCGTATGTAGTGCAGCAGTGTAGTGGCGCCGGGGGCGTCGCCTCACGCCACTGCGGAAGGATCACCCGGACGTGAAACAAGGCCGGCCGTGGCACCGGGTGAAACCCCGCCACGGCCGACCTCACAAGGTCACGCCTCGTCGTCGTTGACCCACGACATGAGCTTGCGCAGCTCCTTGCCCGTGGTCTCCAGCAGGTGCTCGGAGTCCTGGGTCTTGTACTCGTTGTACTTCTTCAGACCGCCGTGGTACTCGTCCATCCACGCCTGGGCGAAGGTGCCGTCCTGGATCTCGGCGAGGATCTTCTTCATCTCGGCCTTGGTGGCGTCCGTGATGATCCGCGGGCCGGTGACGTAGTCGCCCCACTCGGCGGTCTCGGAGATCGACCAGCGCATCTTCTCCAGGCCGCCCTCGTACATGAGGTCGACGATCAGCTTCAGCTCGTGCAGGCACTCGAAGTACGCGATCTCCGGCTGGTAACCCGCCTCGGTCAGCGTCTCGAAACCGGCCTTGACCAGCGCGGCCGTACCACCGCAGAGAACGGCCTGCTCACCGAACAGGTCGGTCTCGGTCTCCTCGGTGAAGGTCGTCTTGATGACACCCGCGCGGGTGCCACCGATGCCCTTGGCGTACGACAGCGCCAGCGCGAAGGCGTTGCCCGTGGCGTCCTGCTCGACGGCGGCGATACACGGAACGCCGCGGCCCTCCTCGTACTGGCGGCGGACGAGGTGGCCGGGGCCCTTGGGGGCGACCATGCAGACGTCGACGCCGGCCGGGGGCTTGATGAAGCCGAAGCGGATGTTCAGGCCGTGGCCGAAGAACAGCGCGTCGCCGTCGCTGAGGTTGTCCTTGATGGACTCCTCGTAGACCTGGGCCTGGAGCGGGTCCGGGACAAGGATCATGATGACGTCGGCCTCGGCGGCGGCCTCCGACGGGGTCACCACGCGCAGGCCCTGCTCCTCGGCCTTCGCCTTGGACTTGGAGCCCTCGTGCAGACCCACGCGGACATCCGCGCCCGAGTCGCGCAGGGACAGGGCGTGGGCGTGGCCCTGGCTGCCGTAGCCGATGACCGCGACCTTGCGGCCCTGGATGATGGACAGGTCGGCGTCGGCGTCGTAGAACAGCTCGGCCACTTTGGGTTCTCTCCTTGAGTGCAGGTGTTGCGTCCCACCGTATGACGGCGAGCGGAATGAAAGTCTGCGGGTCTCGGTATACGGGCGGCCGAGCGTCACCGGCCGCCCGTATCGAGTGTCAGGCCGACCGGTCCAGGGCGCGCAGCGAGCGGTCCGTGATCGAACGGGAACCGCGGCCGATCGCGATCGTGCCGGACTGGACCAGTTCCTTGATGCCGAACGGCTCCAGCATCTTGAGCATGGCGGTCAGCTTGTCGTTGGACCCGGTGGCCTCGATGGTGACGGCCTCCGGGGAGACGTCGACCGTCTTGGCGCGGAACAGCTGGACGATCTCGACGATCTGGGAGCGCGTCTCGTTGTCGGCGCGCACCTTCACCAGAACGAGTTCCCGCTGAACGGCGGAGCCCGGCTCCAGTTCGACGATCTTCAGGACGTTGACGAGCTTGTTGAGCTGCTTCGTCACCTGCTCCAGCGGCAGTTCCTCGATCACGTTCACCACGATGGTGATGCGGGAGATCTCGGGGTGCTCGGTGACACCGACCGCGAGCGAGTCGATGTTGAAGCCGCGGCGGGAGAAGAGGGCGGCGATCCGGGCCAGGATGCCGGGGGTGTTCTCCACCAGGACGGAGAGCGTGTGCTTGGACATGTCTCGTTCAGTCTCTCTCGCTCAGTCGTCTTCGTTGTCGCCGAAGTCGGGGCGGACGTCCCGGGCGGCCATGATCGTGTCGTTCGAGGTGCCTGCGGCGACCATCGGCCACACCATCGCGTCCTCGTGGACGATGAAGTCGACGACGACCGGGCGGTCGTTGATCGAGTTCGCCTCCTCGATGACCTTGTCGAGGTCGTCCGGGGACTCGCAGCGGATCGCATAGCAGCCCATGGCCTCGGAGAGCTTCACGAAGTCGGGGACGCGGGTGCCGCGGGCGTTCGGATTGACGTCGTCCGGGCCGCTGTGCAGGACGGTGTTGGAGTACCGCTGGTTGTAGAACAGGGTCTGCCACTGGCGGACCATCCCGAGGGCGCCGTTGTTGATGATGGCGACCTTGATCGGGATGTTGTTCAGCGCGCAGGTGGTGAGTTCCTGGTTGGTCATCTGGAAGCAGCCGTCGCCGTCGATCGCCCAGACGGTCTGCGCCGGGGCTCCGGCCTTGGCGCCCATGGCGGCCGGGACCGCGTACCCCATCGTTCCGGCGCCGCCGGAGTTCAGCCAGGTGGCGGGCTTCTCGTACTGGATGAAGTGGGCGGCCCACATCTGGTGCTGGCCGACGCCCGCCGTGAAGATGGTGCCCTCGGGGGCGAGCTGTCCGATGCGCTCGATGACCTGCTGCGGGGAGAGCGAGCCGTCGGCCGGCTGGTCGTAGCCGAGCGGGTAGGTCTCGCGCCAGCGGTTGAGGTCCTTCCACCAAGCGGTGTAGTCGCCCTGGCCGCCCTCGCTGTGCTCCTTCTGCACGGCCTGGATCAGATCGGCGACGACCTCGCGGGCGTCACCGACGATCGGCACGTCGGCGGTGCGGTTCTTGCCGATCTCGGCCGGGTCGATGTCCGCGTGGACGATCTTGGCGAACGGCGCGAAGCTGTCCAGCTTGCCCGTGACCCGGTCGTCGAAGCGGGCACCGAGGGCGACGATCAGGTCGGCCTTCTGCAGTGCGGTGACGGCGGCCACGGAGCCGTGCATACCGGGCATGCCCAGGTGCTGCGGGTGGCTGTCGGGGAACGCGCCGAGCGCCATCAGGGTGGTGGTGACGGGCGCGCCGGTCAGCTCGGCCAGCACCTTCAGCTCGGCCGTCGCGTGCGCCTTGAGGACGCCGCCGCCGACGTACAGGACGGGCCGCTTGGCGGCGGTGATCAGCTTGGCGGCCTCGCGGATCTGCTTGGCGTGCGGCTTGGTCACCGGGCGGTAGCCGGGCAGGTCCATGGTCGGCGGCCAGCTGAAGGTGGTCTTCGCCTGGAGGATGTCCTTGGGGATGTCGACCAGGACCGGGCCCGGGCGGCCGGTGGAGGCGATGTGGAACGCCTCCGCGATCGCCCGGGGGATGTCCTCCGCCTTGGTGACCAGGTAGCTGTGCTTGGTGATCGGCATGGTGATGCCGACGATGTCCGCCTCCTGGAAGGCGTCCGTACCGATCGCCTTCGACGCGACCTGCCCGGTGATCGCGACCAGCGGCACGGAGTCCATGTGCGCGTCCGCGATCGGGGTGACGAGGTTCGTGGCGCCCGGCCCGGACGTCGCCATGCACACCCCGACCTTGCCGGTGGCCTGCGCGTAACCGGTGGCCGCGTGGCCGGCGCCCTGCTCGTGGCGGACCAGCACATGATGCACCCGCTTGGAGTCCATCATCGGGTCGTACGCCGGCAGGATGGTGCCGCCGGGGATGCCGAATACCGTGTCGGCCCCGACCTCCTCGAGAGAGCGGATGAGGGACTGCGCACCCGTGACGTGCTCGACGGGGGTGGACGGTCCTCCGGATCGGGGCCGCGGCTGCGGATGGTGGGCCCCGGTGGCCTGCTCGGTCATCGGCATTCTCTTCTCGATGCTGAGGGTGTTTTGCGAGGTTCGTGCGGTGTGCGGCTAGCGTCTGACTGGTGCCCGTGCAACAAAAAACCCCTCCTTGCCACGAGGCAAGCGAGGGGAGCGCGTCGGGTACGGTCGCTGGGGATTACGGATCACCGTCCGGTGGGTCCCAGCTTCAGCCGACGCGCTTTCCAAGTACGAGGATTCGGGTGCGCATGGCAATGACCCTCTCCCCGGCGCGCACCGTGTGTCAAGTGGGTGGGATGGGAGTCTCACTATGTGAGCGATGGGCACTTCCGCCTCCGTGGACAGCGATCACCCACTTGTGTACACCCCCGCGCCCGTCCATGCGCGCTCACCTCCGGGGCGCCATGGTCGGCGCCGAGGCCACGACGCGCCCCTCCGGTTCTCTCGTGCCACCCGCGAACGCGGGTTCCGCCGGTCCCGAGGGCACCGGAAAGTGCCCGAGGGACAGGGCCCGGCGGAGGCGGTACTCGTCGAGCGGTCCGGAGAAGGCGGCGCCCTGGCCGTGGGTACAGCCCATCGCGCGCAGGGCGACGACCTGCTCGGGCAGATCCACTCCGTCGGCCACGGACTGCAGCCCCAGGTCGTCGGCGATGCGCAGCAGCCCACGCGTGATCTTCTGCAGCCGCGTGGACTCCACGATCCCCTCGACGAGGCCGCGGTCCAGCTTCAGTACGTCGACGGGAAGCCGGCGCAGGGCCGTGATCGCCGCGTGGCCGCTGCCGAGGCCGTCCAGGGCGATCCGGACACCGAGGCGGCGAAGGTGGTTCAGCCGACGCTCCAGCTCGTCCAGTGGGCCCTTCAGCTCGGTGTCGGACAACTCGACGACCAGGGAGCCGGAGGGCAGCCCGTGACGGGCCAGGAGCATCTCGACCGAGCCGGGGGGCAGTGAGCGGTCCAGCAGGCGCCGGGCGCTCATCCGCACGGACACCGGTACGTTCAGGCCGCTGGTGAGGCGGTCGGCGGCCTGCTCGACCGCCTGCTCCAGCATCCAGCGGCCCAGCTCCGCGGTCTTCTCGCTGTCCTCGGAAACCCGTAGGAACTCGGCGGGCGTGAAGAGCACCCCCTGGGACGAGCGCCAGCGGGCCGCGGTCGCGACCGACGAGATCCGGCCGGTCTCCAGCTCCACCACGGGCTGGTTCAGCAGCATGAACTCGCCGTCGTGCAGCGCGGCCCGCAGCCGGGTGGCCAGCTCGGCCTTGCGTACGACGTCCTGCTGCATCTGCGGCTTGTACAGCTCGACGCGGCCCTTGCCGGACGCCTTGGCCCGGTACATGGCGAGGTCGGCGTTGCGCAGCAGCTCGCCCGCACCGAGGCCCGGCTCGGCGAACGAGACGCCGATGGAGGCGGCGACCCGTACATCGTTGCCGCCGATGGTGTAGGGCTGCGAGAGGGCGATCCGGAGCCGGTCGGCGAGCTCCAGGATGTGCTGTTCCCGGGCGGTGCGGTCGCGGGAGCCGTCCCCGACGATGAGAGCGGCGAACTCGTCGCCGCCGAGGCGGGAGGCGGTGTCGCCCTGCCGGACGGCGTCCTGGAGTCTGCGGGCGGCCTGGACGAGCAGCTCGTCCCCGGCCTGGTGCCCGATCGTGTCGTTGACGGCCTTGAAGCCGTCGAGGTCGATGAAGAGGACAGCCGTGTTGCGCAGGGCGGCCCCGCGGTCGGAGGAGCGGCGGCCGGAGAGCGCCTGCTGGACGCGCTTGGTGAACAGGGCGCGGTTGGGCAGGTCGGTGAGCGGATCGTGCTCGGCGTTGTGCTGCAGCTGGGCCTGCAGACGCACTCTTTCGGTCACGTCCCGGCTGTTGAGGATGAGGCCGCCGTGGTGGCGGTTGACCGTGGACTCCACGTTCAGCCAGCCACCCCCACTCCCGGCTTGGCTCGAGCGGGAGGTGCCCCCACCGCCGGCCTTGAAGCGGCACTCGATGCGGGTGGTGGGCTCCTCGGCCGGGCTGGCGGCGAGGAAGCGTCGCACCTCGTGGACGACGCAGCCGAGGTCCTCGGGGTGGATGATCGAGGCCAGC
Source organism: Streptomyces sp. NBC_01314 (assembly GCF_041435215.1). NCBI lineage: Bacteria > Bacillati > Actinomycetota > Actinomycetes > Kitasatosporales > Streptomycetaceae > Streptomyces > Streptomyces sp. NBC_01314. The sequence goes on from NZ_CP108394.1 coordinate 3,631,825, forward strand.
TCCTTGCCGACGAGGTCCTCCGCAGGGCGGCCGTAGACCCCGGCGGCGGCCGGGCTGACGTAGCGGAGGATGCCGTTCGGTGCGGCGATCATGATGACGTCGCTGGAGCCCTGCACCAGGGAGCGGAAGTGGTTCTCCTTCTGGGCCAGTTCCTGGGTGAGGGTGATGTTGTCGAGGAGCATGATGCCCTGGCGCACGACGAGGGCGAGCACGACGGTGCAGGCGGTGATGAGCACCACGCGGTCGACCCTGCGGCCGTTGAGGACGTTGTAGAGGATGCCCAGGGTGCAGACGGCGGCGGCCAGGTAGGGAGTGAGCGCGGCCAGGGAACCGGCCATGGGGCGGGTGGCCGGATTGTGACTGTCACCTCCTCCCTGGAGGAGCACATGCATGTGTCCTCCCTGTGGTCCGTCGTGCCGGTGGCCCGGCTGGACCTCGTGACGGTGGCCCGGCTGCACCTCGTGGCGCTGGCCCGGGATGTGTTCGTGCACCACGCGCGCGTGCCCGCCCTCGTCCGGCTGTCCGTGCCGCTGACCGGTCCAGGGGGCGTAGGCGAGGAGCAGGGAGCCCGCGAACCAGCCGGCGTCGAGGAGCTGGCCGGAGCGGTAGCTGGTGTGCAGCAGGGGCGAGGTGAACAGGGCGTCGCACATCACGGTGAGCGCGAGGGCGCCGATCGCGGTGTTCACCGCGGAGCGGTGCATGGAGGAGCGGCGGAAGTGCAGCGCGAGCACCATGCTGACCAGGGCGATGTCGAGCAGCGGGTAGGCCAGCGAGAGCGCCGTGTGCGCGGTGTCGGAGTCGTCGAGCTGGGCGGTCTGGGCGAGCGCGAGGCTCCAGGAGAGGGTGACCAGGGAGCCGCCGATGAGCCAGGAGTCCAGCGCCAGGCAGACCCAGCCGGCCCTGGTCACGGGCCTCTTGGCCAGCACCAGCAGGCCGACGATGGCGGGTGGCGCGAAGCAGAGGAAGAACAGGTCCGCGTAGCTCGGCTCGGGCACGGGCCGCTCCAGGACGACCTCGTACCACCCCCAGACGCCGTTGCCCAGGGCCGCCATGGCGGAGGAGAGGGCGAACAGCAGCCAGGCGGGCCGAAAGCGGCTGCGGCGGCGGCGCGCGTAGCGGAAACAGGAGACGGCGGCCGCGGCGGCGGCGGCGCTGAGCCCGAAGTCGCCCATGACGAGGGCGACCTGCTCATTGCCCCAGCCGAACGCGGCGCCGACGGCGTAGGCCGCGCAGAGCAGGGCGAGGACGAGCTGGGCCCGCAGGCTCGCGCCACGGCGGGCGGGCGCCCGCCCGCCGGGCAGCGGCGGACCGGACACCGGCTTGGCCGCCCGGAACGTGGGGCTCAGCGTGGAGGCGGAGGACTGGCGGGTGCTCACCGGGTCTCCCTGATGAGCGCCGCTCCCGTGTCCCTCTGGTCCCGGTGCGTCGGGTGGGCGTGCTTTCTGCGGTTGCTGTGCCTGCGGTGATGACCGTGACCGCTGTGGCCGCCGTGGCTCCCGTGCGGGTGCCTCCGCGTCGCAGCTCGCCAGGGCCGCCGTCGGCGACTCCGCCGCGTCGGATCGTTCGTCCATAGGCCGTGCATCGCCCGTCGCCCCCCTCGCTGTCTCAAGTCCGTCCCCGGCGCCGAACGGTGCGCGGCGCAGCCCCTGTCGGGACGATACACCAGTCTCGTCACTCAGGGACATAGCTCCTCTACGCTCCGTGACCACCTCTGGCAACACGAGCACGTTCCGCTTCCGAAGGAACGCGGAGGGTGCCCGAAGTGGATTACACGTCGTCCGTCTCGCCCGTCGTAAGGACCACGTTGCGCAGTGGTTCACGGTTCACGAATCGTCCCAACTGGTCCACCAGCAGCCTTTTGGCACGCGGCAGGAAGGCCGACGTGGGGCCGCCGACGTGCGGGCTGATGAGGACCCCGGGCGCGCGCCAGAGCGGGTGCCCCGGCGGCAGCGGCTCCGGGTCGGTGACGTCGAGTGCCGCGGTGATGCGTCCGCCGTCCAGTTCCGCGAGCAGCGCCTTGGTGTCGACGACGCCTCCGCGGGCAACATTCACCAGGAGGGCCCCGTCCTTCATGCGGGCCAGGAAATCGGCGTTGACCAGGCCTTTCGTCTGTTCCGTGAGAGGAGTGGACAGGATCACGACATCCGCCTGCGGCAACAGGGAGGGCAGTTCGGTGAACGAATGCACCGGTCCGCGCGCCGTGGTGCGCTCAGAGCGCGCGACGCGCGCCACCCGCGCCACATCGAAGGGCACGAGCCGGTCCTCGATGGCGGCGCCGATCGCCCCGTAGCCGACGATCAGGACCGTCCGGTCGGCGAGCGCGGGACGGAAGTCGCCCTGCCAGCGCTCCTGTTGCTGGGCCCGCACGAAGTCGGGGACGCCGCGCAGCGAGGCGAGGGTCAGGGTGAGCGCGAGCTCGGCCGTGCTGGCCTCGTGCACTCCACGCGCGTTGCACAGCTGCACCCCGGGAGCGAGCACCGACAGCCGGGTCAGGACGTCGTCGACGCCCGCCGTGAGCGTCTGGACCACCCGCAGGTTCCGCATGTGCTCCAGCGGGTTCACCTTCACCGGCCAGCGCTTCATGTAGGGCACCACGTACAGGACGCAGTCCGCGGGGTCGCCCGGATAAGGCTGTGTGCCGTCGTCACCGCCGTCCCAGAAAAGGTAGCGGGGACCCGGTGGGAGCCCCTCGATCTCGTCCGGTGGGATGGGGAGCCACACCTCGGCGGTCACGTCCGCGGTCGGGGCGGCAGTCGCTTCAGGAGTCATGCCCGGAGGCTATGTCAGGTACCCGGCACGGCAGAGGTTAGGTTGGGGGTCGGGAGAGGGAGGGTCACGACCAGGTGGAGCGCAGGACGATCGGCGCGGCGACGCTCGAGGTGGGGGCTGTAGGGCTCGGGTGCATGCCGATGAGCTGGGCGTACACCGGGTCGCGGCAACGGGGCGACGAGTCGATGCGGACGGTGCACCGCGCGCTCGACCTCGGCACCACACTGCTGGACACGGCCGACATGTACGGCCCCTTCACCAACGAGCTGCTGGTGGGCCGGGTGCTGAAGGAGCGCCGCGCGGAGGCCTTCGTCTCCACCAAGGTGGGCCTGCTGGTGGGTGAGCAGCACATCGTGGCCAACGGCCGCCCCGGTTATGTGCGACGTGCCTGCGACGCCTCGCTGCGCCGGCTCCAGACCGACGTCATCGATCTCTACCAGCTCCACCGGGCGGACCCCGAGGTTCCCGTGGAGGAGACGTGGGGCGCGATGGCGGAACTCGTACAGGCCGGGAAGGTAAGGGCGTTGGGCCTGTGCGCGGTGGGCGCGCGGGCGGGGCGCCGGTCGGGCGCGGGTATGTACGACACCACGATCCGCCAGCTCCGGCGGGTCCAGCAGGTCTTCCCGGTGAGCGCCGTGCAGGCGGAGCTGTCGGTCTGGTCGCGTGAGGCCCTGGACTCCCTTCTCCCCTGGTGCGTGGCCCGCGGTATCGGCTTCCTCGCCGCCATGCCCCTGGGGAATGGTTTCCTCACCGGCACCCTGACGCCCGGTGGGGGCTTCGAGCGCGACGACCTCCGCGCCCGCCACCCCCGCTTCACCGCCGACATGATGGCCGCCAACCAGCCCCTCGTCGTCTGCCTCCGCCGCGTCGCGGCCCGTCACGGGGGGACCGTGACCCCTGCTCAGGTCGCCCTCGCCTGGGTCCTGTCCCTCGGCCCGCACGTGGTCCCGGTGCCGGGCACCAAGCAGGCACGCTGGGTGACGGAGAACGCGGCCGCCCACGCCCTGCGCCTCACGGCCGAGGATCTGGCAGAGGTGGCGGGACTTCCTCCCGCGCTTGGATCCTGGGACTGAGGGGACGACGGCCGGCCGTGCGTCGCGTACCAGGCGCCGTGCGTCGTGCGTCGTGAACAGTGCGTCAGGCGTCATGCGTTGTGAGTCGCGCGTTATGAGTCGTGCGTCAGGCGAAATATGTGCTTGATCGGGCGGAGGTGGAACCTGTGGGGCACTCGCGGTGTAAGACAAGTAGAAGCTCCACGCCGAAGGGATCGTGATGGTGCAACGTCGAGTGGTGACGGCCGCATTGGCCGCAGCCGTGCTCCTGGTGACGACCAGCTGCTCCTCCGACGACGGAGAGAAGAGGGGCGCTGCCGGCGGCTCACCCCCGAGCAGCAGCGGTGCCGAGTCACCCCCGCCCGAGCAAGGGGCGGACGCGGCACCCCCGGCCGAGGGCTCGGTGAAGGTGGTCCGCACCGTCGCCGAGGACCTGGACACCCCCTGGGGTCTCGCGCCCCTGCCCGAGGGCGGGCTCCTCGTGTCCTCCCGTGACGAGGCCACGATCAGCAGAATCGACGAGGAGTCCGGCAAGAAGACCGTGCTCGGGGAGGTCCCCGGCGTGGCCCCGGCCGGCGAGGGCGGCCTCATGGGCATCGCGCTCTCCTCGGAGTACGCCTCCGACCACATGATCTACGCGTACTTCACCTCGGAGTCCGACAACCGGATCGTGCGGATGCTGTACGACCCCGAGAAACCCGCGGGCGGGCAGCTCGGCGCCCCCGACATCATCCTCCGCTCCATCCCCAAGGGCACGAACCACAACGGCGGCCGGCTCGCCTTCGGCCCCGACAAGATGCTGTACGCGAGCACGGGCGAGCGGTACGAGGGCCCCCTGGCCCAGGACAAGGACTCCCTCGGCGGCAAGATCCTCCGGATGACCCCGGACGGCGAGCCGGCCCCGGGCAACCCCTTCGACGACTCCGTCGTGTACTCGTACGGCCACCGCAACGTCCAGGGTCTCGCCTGGGACGGCAAGCAGCGCCTGTGGGCCTCGGAGTTCGGCCAGAACACCTGGGACGAGCTGAACCAGATCCGGCCCGGCGGGAACTACGGCTGGCCGGAGGTGGAGGGCAAGGGCGGCAAGTCCGGTTACGTCGACCCGGTGGCCGTGTGGCGTACGGACGAGGCCTCTCCGAGCGGCATCGCCATGGCGGAGGGCTCGGTCTGGATGGCGGGCCTCAGGGGCGAGCGCCTGTGGCGCATCCCCCTCGACGGCACCGAGACCGCCGCCGACCCCCAGGCCTTCCTGGAGGGCGACTACGGCCGACTGCGCACGGTCGTCTCCGCCGGTGAGGACAGACTCTGGCTGGTGACCAGCGAGACGGACGGGCGGGGTTCCCCGGAGGGCGGCGACGACAAGATCCTGGAGCTGGAGGTGAAGTAGACCGCCCGCCCCTACTCCTCTGCGAGGCGCTCCTCGGCCTCTTCCGTCACCGGCTCGGGGGGCCGTACGACGACCTTCCCGGACGCGAGGTCTATCGGTCCGCGTCCGCGGTCGTTGTCCCCTACGTCCTCACGGGTCAGTTCCAGCCGCTTCTGCTCGTCACGGGTGTGCTTGCGGCCGGGTGCGAACAGTTCCTCGAAGGCGTTGAACACAGCTGTTCCTCCCCCAGGGCCGCGAGGCGGCGGACGGTCGGTCCCGGTCGAACAGCGGAGCCTCGGCGGTCCTCTGTGCCATCATCCCGCCGCAAGCCGCTCCCCGGCCCCCTCCGGGAACAATCCCACCCGATGGGCCACCGCCGCCGCCTCGCCCCGGCTCGAGACGCCGAGCTTGGCGAGGATGTTGGAGACGTGGACGCTGGCCGTCTTCGGGGAGATGAAGAGTTCCTCCGCTATCTGGCGGTTGGTGCGGCCGGCGGCCACCAGGCGGAGGACGTCGTGCTCGCGGCCGGTGAGGCCGAGTGCGGCGACGGGGTCGGCGGAGGTGAGGGCGGGCTCGGAGGCGCGGCTCAGGGTGAGGCGGGCTCGGCGGGCGAGGAGGGCGACCTCGTCGGCGAGCGGGCGGGCGCCGAGGTGGTCGGCGACGGCGGCTGCCAGTCGCAGCAGTTCCGTCGCGCGGTCCCGCGCCTCGTCGTCCGTGCCGTCGGCCAGCAGCGCCTCGGCGAGGCGGTGCCGGACGCGGGCGAGGTCGTAGGGCCGCTCCAGGGCCTCGAAGGCGGTGACGACGTCGGACCAGGTGTCGGGGGCCGTCATGCCCTCGGCGCGCTGGAGTTCGGCGCGGACCCAGCGTTCGTGGGCGAGCCAGACCGGTGCGCCGGTGGTGAGCTTCCTGACCACGGTGAAGATCCGGTCGAGGGATTCGGCACGGCCGGGCCCGGCGGTCGGCAGGGCGCGGGCGTCGGCCTCGGCGGTGGCGGCGGTGAGCAGCAGGGGCCAGGCGTAGCGCTGGGTGCCGACGGGGAAGCCGGTGTCGAGGACGCGGGCCAGTTCGGCGCGGGCGTCCGGGAGGCGGCCGTCGGCGGCGGCGACGCCGATGGTGAGGGAGGACAACGGCAGGTTGTTCTGGGGCATGGGGTTGTGGGTGCCGAAGTAGCCGTGTGCGGCGGCGAGTTGGCGTCGGGCATCGGCGGTGTCGCCGCGGGCGAGGGCGAGGGCGGCGACACAGAGGGAGCTGCCGCCGCGCGCCTTGGTGCTGCTCCCGGTGCACCCGGCTTTCGTGGCGGCCTCCATGGCCTCGTCCCAGTGTCCGAGGGAGAAGAGCGATTCGGAGAGGTTGCCCCAGATCCAGGCCTCGGAGTCCCGCAGACCCATGCGTCGGGTGACGTCGAGTCCCGTGCGCAGCAGGCCGGCGGCCTCCTGCGAGCGGCCGACGCCCTCCAGGCAGGACGGAAGGTTCACATGGGCGCGGCCCACGACGGCGGCGGGCCCGCGTTCGAGCGCGCTCCGGAGGACCGCCTGCATCTCGGCGATGCCCGTGTCGACGTGGCCCGCGTCGGCCATCAGGCCGCCGAGGGTGAGGCGGGCGTTGAGTTCGATGTCCTCGGCGCCGACCATGCGCGCGTACTCGACGGCGCGCTGGGCGTCGGAGAGCGCGTCGGGGCCGGGGGCGTGGAGCATGGACCAGCAGGCGACGCGGGAGAGCACCTCGGCGTGCACCTCGGACGGGGGCTGGCCGCGGACCAGTTCCTGGGCGGTGGCGAGCTCCTTCCAGCCGTCGCCCCGGGCCAGGCCCTCGGTCAGCAGGGAGCGCTGCACCCAGAACCAGGCGGCGCGCAGGGGATTGTCCGTGTCGGCGAGCCGGTCGAGTGCCCGTCGGGTGATCCTCAGGGCCCGTTCCCGCTCTCCGCACAGTCGTCCGGCGACGGCCGCCTCGGCCATCAGGTCGAGGTAGCGCAGGGGGTGGGTGCCCGGGGCGCAGCCGCAGGGCGGGTAGACCTCGGTGTAGTCGACGGGGCGCAGTGCGGCGCGTACGACGTCGGGGGCCGCGTCCCACAGCTCCATCGCCCGTTCCAGGAGGCGTAGTTGCTCGGAGTGCGCGTGCCGGGAGCGGGCCTCGGCGGAGGCGTCGAGGACGGCGGGCAGGGCCTTGGCGGCGTCGTGGGCGTGGTACCAGTAGCTGGCCAGGCGGGTGGCGCGGCCGTCGGTGGGGACGAGTGCGGGGTCGGCTTCCAGTACCTCGGCGTAGCGGCGGTTGAGGCGGGAGCGTTCGCCGGGCAGCAGGTCGTCGCTGACGGCCTCGCGGACCAGGGAGTGGCGGAAGCGGTAGCCGTCGTCGCCGGGGGCGGCGATCAGGATGTTGGCGCCGACGGCGGCCCGCAGGGCTTCGATGAGGTCGTCCTCGGGGAGCCGGGCGACAGCCGCGAGCAGGGAGTACTCCACGGTGGAGCCACCCTCGGCGACGATGCGGGCGATCCGCTGGGCGTCGTCGGGGAGCCGTTCGACGCGGACCAGGAGCAGGTCGCGCAGGGAGTCGGTGAGGCCGGGGCAGCCGCCGTCGTGGGCGGCGACGGCGAGTTCCTCGACGAAGAAGGCGTTGCCGTCGGAGCGTTCGAAGATCTCGTCGGCGCGTTCCGGGTCGGGTTCGGCGGCGAGGATGCCGGCGAGCTGGCGGCCGACCTCGGCGCGGTCGAAGCGGGGCAGTTCGATGCGGCGGACCGTGCGGAGGCGGTCGAGTTCGGCGAGGAGGGGGCGCAGCGGGTGACGGCGGTGGATGTCGTCGGAGCGGTAGGTGGCGAGGACGACGAGACGGCCGGTGCGCAGCGTGCGCAGGAGGTAGGAGAGGAGGTGGCGGGTGGAGGCGTCGGCCCAGTGCAGGTCCTCCAGGACGAGGACGATCGTCCGGTCGGCGGCGAGGCGTTCCAGGAGGCGGGCGGTGAGTTCGAAGAGGCGGGCCGTGCCTTCCTCGTCGTCCCGTGCGCGCGAGGTCTCACCCAACTCGGGCAGCAGCCGGGCCAGTTCCTGTTCCTGTCCGGCGGCCGCGGCGGCCAGTTCGTCGGGCAGCCTGCGGCGCAGGGCGCGCAGCGCGGTGGAGAAGGGGGCGAAGGGCAGTCCGTCGGCGCCGATCTCGACGCAGCCGCCGGGCGCGACGACCGCGCCCTGGCGCGTGGCCTCGCCGGCGAACTCCTCGACCAGGCGGGTCTTCCCCACCCCGGCCTCGCCGCCGAGCAGCAGTGCCTGCGGCCCGCCCCCGTCTCCCCCGTTCCCCGCCGCGCGCGCGGCGCCTCGACCGGCGCGGGCCAACGCCTCGCGCAACACCTCCAGTTCGTCGGCGCGACCGACGAACACGGGACTGACGGACCTGGTCTCCACATCGCCGAGCATCGCACGACCCTCGGACACTCCGGCACCGATTATCCGCAGGCCCCGGACAGCCGGCCTGCCGCCGGCCGGGTCCCCGAGTCCGCCGCCGCCCCCGCTCGCCATCGGGCTGCCGTGTCCGGTCTCCGCGACTCGGGGGCCTTCGGCCGAGCCCGCCCGTCCGGCCTCCGTGTCACCACGGTCCCCGGCCGAGCCGGCCCGCTTCCCGGCCCCCGCCCCCGCCCCCGCGCTCACGCGGCGCGTGTGAAGCGGAGCCTGCGTATGCGGTCACCGAGCACCCACCCCTCGGCGTCCTTGTCCCCCTCCCCCGACGCGGAGCTCGCCGTCGTCCTGGAGTCGTGCGCGGCCTCGCGGCGGGCGCGGCGGGCCTCGCGTACCTGACGGTGGTGCTCCGCCTCGCGGATCAGCTCTGCGGAACGGATCTGCTGGAGCTCGTACTCGAACATCTCGTACCCCTTGTGAAGAGTCGGTCTCGGCTCGCTTGCTGCGATGTCTCAACCTTCGTCTCCAAGGCGGGGCGGCCACATCGGGAGAGTTCCGCATCTTGAACGCCAAAGGGGCCTTAGGCCCGTCGTAGGGATACCTACGACGGGCCTAAGGCCCCTCAGAAGTCGTCCTGCCGCAGCGGGCGTCAGGTGCTCGGCAGTGTCAGAATGGCGTCGGAGTACTTCAGGGCGGCGAGCACCAGCCCGATGAAGCCGACCGAGACACCGGCCCAGGCCACCGACTTGATCCACGGTGTCTGCACCTGGTCGGGGTCGCCGAACGCGGGCCGCACCAGCACGGCGACGCCGACGAGCAGCCCGACCAGCGCGAAGATGCCGCCCCACAGCGCGGATGCCTGCCAGGCGTCGCCGTAGACCGCCTGGAGCTGCGTGGCGACGGTCGCGTTCGTCGCGGCCTGCATCTCGATCTGGCCGTTGATCCCCTCGCGCGCGGAGGCGACCGTGCCGACCCAGCCGCCGGTCAGCGACACGAGGCCCAGCACCACGGACACGATGCCGGCGGCACCCTGTCCCACACCCGGCGACGCCTTCGCGGCGGCCGGCGGGAACTCCTCGTCGAACACTCCGGCATCGTCGGAGTCGTCGGCCTCGACCGAGTCGCCGGTGTCCGTCGCGGCTTCCTCCTTCGCCGCGTCGTCCTTGGTGACGTCGGCGACCTTCACCGACTCGTCCTCGTTCTTGGCCTCGGTGCCCGTGTCGGCACCGGTCTCGTCAACTGTCTTGGTTCCCATACCTCGCACCGTACGAATGTTGTCTGAGAGGTTTCTTAATGATCGCTGTGAGCGCTGCGATCACGTGCCGCACGCCATTCGGGCGCCAGGACGGACCATATCTCCAAGTCGTGCCGGACACCTCGATGGGGATACCTCTCCCGCTGCACGCCGTCCCTGACCATGCCGAGCCGCCGTGCCACGTTCAGGCTCGGTGTGTTGCCGGAGGCCGCGATCCACTCGACGCGGTGGACGGCGCGGACGTCGACGGCCCAGTCGATGAGGATCCGCATCGCACGGGTGACCAGCCCCCGCCCCGTGCCGGCGGGCTCCAGCCAGCAGCCGACCTCGCAGTTGGCGTTCTCCGCGTCGAAGTTGAGGAAGAGGACCCCGCCGACGAGCTTGCCGTCGAGCCAGATGCCGTGCAGGGAGCCGGTGTCGGCGGCGCGCATGTCGGCGTACCGCTGGAGGGCGGCGCGTGCCGACGCGACATCCGTGGCGGTCTGGCCGAAGGGGACGTACTCGTTGACGAAGTCCCGCCCCCGCTCCAGGTGCGTGAGGAACTCCTCGGCGTGCCAGGGCTCCAGGGGCCGCAGTTCGGCCCCGTCGTCACCCAGGGATATCGCGTACATCCGGCTGTCGCTCCTTCGCCCGTACGTCCGTAGCCCGTACGCCCGTCGCGTCGGCGTCCCGCGCCGGTACTTCGCCGGCGTCCCCCGCCAGTACGTCCGCCGCCTCGGCGTCCGTCGCGGCGGCCAGCCTCTCATGGGCGGCGCGGGATTCGGGCGGCTCGATGCTGATGCGGGGCATGCGCCGGTCGAGCCAGCGGGGCAGCCACCAGTTGGCGCCGCCGAGCAGGTGCATGAGGGCGGGGACGAGCAGCGTACGGAGGACGAAGGCGTCGAGGGCGACGGCGACGGCCAGGGCGATGCCGAACATGGCGATCACGCGGTCGCCGCTGAGCACGAAGGCGAGGAAGACGGAGATCATGATGACCGCCGCGGAGTTGATCACCCGGCTGGTCTCGGCGAGGCCGACCCGGACCGCGCGCCGGTTGTCGCCGGTCTCCAGCCACTCCTCGTACATCCGGCTGACCAGGAAGACCTGGTAGTCCATGGAGAGCCCGAAGAGGACCGAGACCATGATCACGGGGAGGAAGGGCTCGATCGGCCCGGCGCGGCCGAGGCCCAGCAGCTCACTGCCCCAGCCCCACTGGAAGATCGCGACGACCACGCCGAACGCGGCGGCGACGGCGGCGACGTTCATCGCGGCGGCCTTGAGCGGTATCCCGATGGACCGGAAGGCGAGCAGGAGCAGCAGGCAGCCGAGGCCGATGACGACCCCCACGAACAGCGGCAGCTTGCCGACGATGACGTCCGCGAAGTCGTCGTACCCGGCGGTCACCCCGCCGACGTGCAGATCGAGCGAGGTTCCGGTCTCGGCGCGCGGCAGTACCTCGTCGCGCAGCCGTTCGACGAGGTCGCTGGTCTTCGCGGACTGCGGGGAGGACTTCGGTACGACGGTGAGGTACGCGGTGTCGCCGCCGGTGTTGTACGTCACCGGGGTCACCGCCGAGACGCCCTCGGTGGCCCTCAGCGTGGTGTCGAGGTTGTCGAGCGCGAGTTTGTCGGCGGCGCCGTCGACCTTGGTGACGAGGGTGAGCGGGCCGTTGACGCCGGGCCCGAAGCCCTTTGCCAGGAGGTCGTAGGCCTGGCGGGTGGTCGTCGCCGCCGGGTCGTTGCCCTGGTCGGAGGTGCCCAGGCGCAGCCCGAGCGTGGGCAGGGCAAGCAGGGTCATGACGACGAGGGCGATCGCGCCGAGCTTCTTGGGGTGCCGTTCGACGAAGGCGGACCAGCGGGCGGCGAAGCCCGTGGGCAGCTCGGGCTCGGGGCCGTGCTCGGCGAGCCGGCGGCGCTCACGGCGGCTCAGCGCCCGCATGCCGATGAACGACAGCAGGGCCGGCAGCAGCGTCACGGAGGCGGCGACGGTGAGGACCACGGTGAGGGAGGCGGCGATCGCGACGCCGTTGAGGAAGCCGAGCCGCAGGATCAGCATGCCGAGCAGGGCTATGCAGACCGTGGCGCCCGCGAAGACGACGGCCCGTCCGGTGGTCGCGACCGCGTTCCGCGCGGCCTCCTCGACGGACAGGCCCCGCTTCAGCCCCCGGCGGTGCCGGGTCACGATGAACAGCGCGTAGTCGATGCCGACGCCGAGGCCGATCAGGGTGCCCAGCATGGGCGCGAAGTCGGCGACCGTCATGGCGTGCCCGAGCAGGGTGATCCCCGCGTAGGCGGTACCGACACTGACCAGGGCGGTCGCGATCGGCAGCAGGCTGGCGGCGAGCGAGCCGAACGCGAGGAAGAGGACGAGGGCGGCGACGAGCACGCCGACGATCTCGGCGAGGTGCCCGCCGGAGGTCTCGGTGAGTTCGATCGAGGTGCCGCCCAGTTCCACCTGGAGACCGGCGCCCTCGGCGCCCTTCGCGGCGTCGACGACGGCCTCGGCCTGTGCCTTGTCCACGTCCTCGGCAGGCCTGTCGAAGGTGAGGGTGGCGTACGCCGTACGGCCGTCCTCGCTGATCCGGCCGCCGTCGGCGCCGTCGTACGGATCGGTCACGGCGGCGACGCCCGGCAGGTCGGCCAGCTCGTCGAGGGTCCGGGTCATCGTCTGCTCGACGGCGGCGGCCCGTACGGACCCCTCGTCCGTGTGCCAGACGACGGTGGCGCTGTCCCCGCTGACGCCGGGGAAGCCCTTGCTCAGGAGTTCGGTGGCGCGGCTGGATTCGGTGCCGGGGGTCTTGTAGTCGTTCGAGTACGCGGCTCCCGCCACGGCGGCGCCGGCGGCCGTGCCGGCGAACGCGAGAAGCCACAGAAGTACGGCGACAAGGCGGTGCCGGACACACCAGCGCGCAAGGGCTGCCACAGATCGTGCTCCTGAGGGGGGAGGCATGAGCAATTCCTGGCAACTATTGCACCACAATGTGATCGTTTAGCCCCTTTGAGGGTCTCCTCACATGGGATGGGAGCCACCTCACAGGACAAACGGCGGCACTCTGTCGCCCCGCGTCACTGCCGCGCACACGCCTGAGGGCGGCTCATCGCAGTGATGTGCCGCCCTCAGGGGTACGCGGGGAACCGCCCGCCTGTTCACCTCGGCTCAGCCTTCGGTGACGCCCAGCTGTTCCAGGATAAGCTCCTTGACGCGAGCCGCGTCGGCCTGACCCCGGGTGGCCTTCATGACGGCGCCGACCAGGGCTCCGGCCGCGGCCACCTTGCCGCCACGGATCTTGTCGGCGATGCCCGGGTTGCCGGCGATGGCCTCCTCGACGGCCGTCGTCAGGGCACCCTCGTCGGAGACGACCTTCAGACCGCGCTTGTCGACGACCTCGTCCGGGGTGCCTTCGCCCGCGAGAACGCCTTCGATGACCTGGCGGGCCAGCTTGTCGTTCAGGTCGCCGGACGCGACCAGCGCGGTGACCCGGGCGACCTGCTCCGGCGTGATCGCCAGCCCGTCGAGCGGGACACCCGACTCGTTGGCGCTGCGGGCCAGCTCGCCCATCCACCACTTGCGGGCGGAGACGGAGTCCGCCCCGGCCTCGATGGTGGCGACGATCAGGTCCAGCGCGCCGGCGTTGAGGATCGCCTGCATCTCGGTGCCCGAGATGCCCCACTCCGCGAGGAGTCGGTTGCGGCGGACCAGCGGCAGCTCGGGCAGTGAGGCCCGGATCTCCTCGACCCACTCGCGCGAGGGGGCCACCGGAACGAGGTCCGGCTCGGGGAAGTACCGGTAGTCCTCGGCCTCCTCCTTCACGCGGCCCGAGGTCGTGGACCCCGTGTCCTCGTGGAAGTGCCGGGTCTCCTGGATGATCGTCCCGCCGCCGTTCAGAACGGCCGCGTGCCGCTGGATCTCGAAACGGGCGGCACGCTCGACGCTGCGCAGCGAGTTCACGTTCTTCGTCTCGGAGCGCGTGCCGAACTTCTCGCGGCCGTGCGGGCGCAGCGACAGGTTCACGTCGCAGCGCATCTGCCCCATCTCCATGCGGGCTTCCGAGACACCGAGCGCCTTGATGACCTCGCGCAGTTCACGGACGTACGCCTTGGCGACCTCGGGAGCACGCTCACCCGCACCCTCGATCGGCTTGGTGACGATCTCGATGAGCGGGATGCCCGCGCGGTTGTAGTCGAGCAGCGAGTGCGAGGCGCCGTGGATGCGGCCGGTGGCACCGCCGACGTGCGTCGACTTGCCGGTGTCCTCCTCCATGTGGGCGCGCTCGATCTCCACGCGGAAGGTCTCCCCGTCCTCCAGCTGTACGTCGAGGTAGCCGTTGAAGGCGATCGGCTCGTCGTACTGGGAGGTCTGGAAGTTCTTCGGCATGTCCGGATAGAAGTAGTTCTTCCGGGCGAAGCGGCACCACTCGGCGATCTCGCAGTTCAGCGCGAGACCGATCCTGATCGCGGACTCGATGCCGATCGCGTTGACGACCGGAAGCGCGCCGGGCAGGCCGAGGCAGGTGGGGCAGGTCTGCGTGTTGGCGTCCTGACCGAGTTCGGTCGAACAACCGCAGAACATCTTGGTCTTGGTGCCGAGTTCGACATGGACCTCAAGGCCCATGACGGGGTCGTACGACGCCAGCGCGTCCTCGTACGACACCAGGTCGGTCGTGGTGGTCACGGTTGAACTTCCCTCTCAGCCCAGCAGGACGTCGTCGTCGCCCAGCCGCTTCAGTTCGCGGTACAGGATGGCGAGGCCGGTGACGATGCCGACGGCGGCGACCGTCGCGTCGATCAGGCGCAGGGTGTCCTCGTCCGCGCGGGCCTTCTTGATCCGCTTGGCGATACCCCACGCGCCGAAGGCGGTGGTGGCGATGGACACGTACGTGCCGGACTTGGACTTCTGGAAGTCCTTGGCCTTGGACAGTGCGTTGGTCACAGCGACGGAGCCTCCTCGAGGAGCGGGTGCCCCCACTTTTCCACGAAGGCGGCCTCTACGGCGGCGCCGACCTTGTAAAGACGGTCGTCCTTCAGTGCCGGGGCGATGATCTGCAGCCCGACCGGCAGCCCGTCCTCCGGCGCGAGGCCGCAGGGCAGGGACATCGCGGCGTTGCCCGCGAGGTTGGTCGGGATGGTGCAGAGGTCCGCCAGGTACATCGCCATCGGGTCGTCGGCGCGCTCGCCGATCGGGAAGGCGGTGGTGGGCGTGGTCGGCGAGACGATGACGTCGACCTTCTCGAACGACTTTTCGAAGTCCCGCGTGATGAGCGTACGGACCTTCTGGGCGCTGCCGTAGTACGCGTCGTAGTAGCCGGAGCTGAGCGCGTACGTGCCGAGCATGATGCGGCGCTTCACCTCTGGGCCGAAGCCCGCCTCACGGGTGAGGGAGGTGACCGCCTCGGCGGAGTTGGTGCCGTCGTCGCCGGTACGCAGGCCGTAGCGCAGCCCGTCGAAGCGGGCGAGGTTGCTCGAACACTCGCTCGGCGCGATCAGGTAGTACGCGGCCAGTGCCAGGTCGAACGACGGGCAGTCCAGCTCGACGATCTCGGCGCCCAGTTCCTTCAGCAGCTCGACGGACTCGTCGAACCGCTGGACGACACCGGCCTGGTAGCCCTCGCCGCGGAACTGCTTGACGACGCCCACGCGCATCCCGGCGACACTGCCGTTGCGGGCGGCCTCGACGACCGGCGGGACCGGGGCGTCGATGGAGGTGGAGTCCAGCGGGTCGTGCCCGGCGATGACCTCGTGCAGGAGCGCCGCGTCCAGGACCGTACGGGCGCAGGGCCCACCCTGGTCGAGGCTGCTGCTGAACGCCACCATGCCGTAGCGGGAGACCGCGCCGTACGTCGGCTTCACACCGACCGTGCCGGTGACGGCGGCCGGCTGGCGGATGGAGCCGCCGGTGTCGGTGCCGATGGCGAGGGGTGCCTGGTAGGAGGCGAGGGAGGCGGAGGAACCGCCGCCGGAGCCACCGGGGATACGGGTGAGGTCCCAGGGGTTGCCGGTCGGCCCGTACGCGCTGTTCTCGGTGGAGGACCCCATGGCGAACTCGTCCATGTTGGTCTTGCCGAGGATGACGACGTCGGCGTCCTTCAGACGCTTGGTGAGGGTGGCGTCGTACGGCGGGATCCACCCTTCGAGGATCTTCGAGCCCACGGTGGTCGGGATACCGACCGTGGTGAAGATGTCCTTGAGCGCGAGCGGAACACCGGCGAGCGGGCCGAGCTTCTCGCCCCTGGCCTTCTTCTCGTCGACGGCGCGGGCCTGCGCGAGGGCGCCCTCACGGTCGACGTGAAGGAAGGCGTGCACCTTCTCGTCGACGGCCTCGATCCGGGCCAGATGGGCCTCGGTGACCTGTACGGCGGTGAGCTCGCCGGAAGCGATCTTCGCGGCGATCTCCGCCGCGGTGAGCTTGATGATGCTGTCGGTCATGACGTGATCAGTCCTCCCCCAGGATCTGCGGCACCTTGAAACGCTGCTGCTCCTGGGCCGGGGCGGCGGAAAGTGCCTGCTCGGGGGTGAGCGACGGACGGACCTCGTCCGCGCGCATGACGTTCGTCAGCGGCAGCGGGTGCGAGGTCGGCGGTACGTCTTGGTCGGCGACCTCACTGACGCGGGCGACCGCGCCGATGATGTCGTCCAGCTGACCCGCGAAGTGTTCAAGCTCTTCGGGCTTCAGCTCCAGACGCGCCAGCCGGGCGAGGTGGGCGACCTCCTCGCGCGTAATGCCAGCCATGCAGCGATCCTCTGGGGTGAGTGAGTGTGGTTTGGCGCCAATCCTATGGGGCCCGCGCCGCTGCCCGCGCACGGGTTTGGACTCGGGCGCCTTGTGGCTCGGGGGGTTGCGGGTTCGTTGGCGGCTGCAGGCAGGTGGGGGCCGGCCCCGCAGTTCCCCGCGTCACTGAAAAGCCGGAGCTGCGCCCCTTGCTTCTCGGGCCCGCAGCCCCGTCGTCTTTCAGGCCCGCAGGGGCCTGGGCTTTCAGGGGCGCGGGGAACCGCGCGAGAAGCCCCACCGGAGCCGCACCCGCCCACGAACCCGGCGCCCCCGAGCGGTCAGCGCTACTCGTCCGCCTTCGCCGCGGGCAAGGCCGCGGCGGGCCGCTGCCACCCCCGAGACCCCCGCGCCCGCAACCAGGCCGTGGCCTCCTCCGCAGGCATCGCGGCAGCGACGAGCCAACCCTGCACCGCGTCACACCCCAGATCCCGCAACCGCTCCCACGTCTCGTCGTCCTCGACGCCCTCCGCGACGACGAGCAGCCCCAGCGAATGCGCGAGATCGACCGTGCAGCGCACGATCTCCGCGTCCTCGTTGTCGATGGCCAGCCGGGCCACGAACGACCGGTCGATCTTCAGTTCGCTCACCGGCAGCCGCCGCAGATGCACCAGGGACGAGTACCCCGTCCCGAAGTCGTCGAGCGACATCTTCACCCCGTGCCCGGTCAGCCCGGCGAGCGTGTCCGCGGCCCGCTGCGGGTCTTCGAGCAGCACATGCTCCGTGATCTCCAGCTGCAACGACCCGGCGGGTACGCCGTGACGGGCCAGCCTCGCGGCCACCGCACCCGCGAATCCGGGGGTGTGGACATCACGCGGGGACACGTTCACGGCGACCGGTACGTGCAGCCCCTGCGCCCGCCACCGCGCCACCTGCGCGAGCGCGGTGTCCAGGACGTACTCCGTCAGATGCGGCATCAGCCCGGACGACTCGGCGATCGCTATGAACTCGTCCGGCGGCACCTTCCCCCGCTCGGGATGCACCCACCGCACCAGCGCCTCCAGGCCGGCGACCTGCCCGTCGAAGCGGACCTTCGGCTGGTAGTGCAGCTCGACCTCCTGCGCGTCGAGCGCGCGCCGCAGATCGCCCAGCAGACCGAGCCGGTCCGGGGTGTTCGAATCCCGCTTCGACTCGTAGACCTCGACGCCCGTACGGTCCCGCTTCGCCTGGTACATCGCCACGTCCGCCCGCCGCAACAGCCCCTCCGCGTCGAGCGCGTGGTCGGGGAAGACGGCGAGTCCGGCGCTGGCCTCCAGGACGAGGGTGAGCCCGTCGAGGTCGAGCGGTGAGCCGAGCGCGGCGACGAGGTTGCGGGCGACCCGCGACGCGGACGTCGTGGAGTCGGCGACGGGCAGCAGTACGGCGAACTCGTCACCGCCGAGCCGCGCGGCCTCCGCTCCGCGTGGCAGGGCGACCCGCAGCCGATCCGCTATCTGCAACAGCAACCGGTCGCCCGCGAGATGCCCGAGCGTGTCGTTGACGGCCCTGAAGCGGTCGAGGTCGATCAGCAGCAGGGCCGACCTCGCTCCGATGCGTTCGGCGTCGTCCAGGGCGGCCCAGGTCCGTTCCAGCAGCCACTGGCGGTTCGGCAGTCCGGTGAGCGGGTCGCGCAGCTGCTCCTCGGCGCGGGCGCGGGCTATCCACAGGGTGGAGTCGAGCGCGATGAGGGGGATGGCGAACAGCGGCAGCAACAGGGACTGGGCGGTGGCGACGACGCAGACGAGCGGGGCGATACCGAGCAGTGCGACCGCGACGAGCCCCTGCCTGACCAGGGCCGTACGCGCGACGGTGGGCAGTCCGCCGCGCGGTGCGGCCAGATACCAGAGCAGGCCGCGGCTGACCGCGAGATAGGCGATGGCGACCAGCGCCACCTGGGGCGCCGAGTAGAGGTTCCAGCTGTCCGGGTCCCACGGCCGCTCCACCGAGGGGACGCGGCCGAAGACCCGCAGAACCAGCGCGCCGGCGCCGATGCCGATGATGTCGACCGCGCCGTGCAGGACGCCCTGGCGCCAGCGTCCCCGGCGGGCGATGCCGACGAGGACGACCACGGTGAGGCTGATCATCCCGGCGGCCACCCAGCCGTACAGCAGCAGGACTGCGAGGGTGAGGGCGGCGCCGGAGCCGGTGCCGCCCCACCAGCGGGCGCGGCCCATGGCGACGAGATGGCCGACGATGATGCCGGTCAGCAGGGCGAGGGCCCAGCCGACGGTGCCGGCCGGGAAGAGGGCGTGCTGCCCGGCGAACGCCCGGTAGAAGCCGGCGCCCAGAATGGCGCCGGCGAGGCCCACGATCAGGGCGGGCAGTGCGGGCCAGGACAGGTGCCGGTCTCCGTCGTGACCCGGCAGTTCGTGTCCGCGGCCCTCGCTGAGCGCGCCGGTGACGGCGGGAGCCCCGCCCGTGCCGACGGCGGTGCCGGAGGTGAGCTGTGCCGGCCCCGGTACGTGCGGGGCGTGTGCGCTCGCGCCCGCACGGCCCGCCGGCCGTGCCGTCCCGGCCCTGGAATCCGCCACCGTCGCCTGCCCCGGGCCCCGCTCCCGGCTTCCCTCGAACGGGTGTCCTCCCATGAGCAGGGAGCGCCCCCATCTCCAGGCCCCGGACACCCGGCGCAGCCGTGAGTCCGGGGCGACGCTCTCGGTCGGTTCCATTCCCGTCCCTCTCACAGCCGGCGGTGCCCACGCCACGCGGCCCGTTTGCTCCCGACAACCTCAACGGCACCGCGTCCGAGAACCCACCACGCGTCCGGGCACGGCAGGCGCACACCTCAACAGTAGGCCGCACAAGGCTTCTACGGGCAGCGGTCGACGTCGGTTGCCCGAATGCGACCGGCTACCCGTATGCATCTGGTATGCGCCGAACGGGTGGCCTTCAACCCCTACTCCTCGATCGGGAGCGCGACTTCCGCCGCCGCGTCCGGTCCCTGTTCGAGCAGTACGACGAAGCCGTCCTCGTTCAGGACGGGCACCTTGAACTGCATCGCCTTGTCGTACTTGGAACCCGGGTTCTCACCCACTACGACGAATGAGGTCTTCTTCGACACCGAGCCGGTCACCTTCGCGCCCCGGCTCTGCAGCGCCTCCTTGGCCCCGTCGCGCGTGTGGTGTTCGAGCGTGCCGGTCACGACGACCGTCAGCCCTTCGAGGGGTCTCGGTCCCTCGTCCTCGCCGGCCCCCTTGTCCTCCAGGGGGACACCGGCGGCCTGCCACTTACGGATGATCTCTCGGTGCCATTCCTCGGCGAACCACTCCTCCAGCGCCTTCGCGACGATGGCGCCCACGCCGTCGACCGCCGTGAGCTCCGCCTGCGTGGCCTGCTCGATACGGTCGATCGAACGGAACTCACGGGCCAGCGCCTGTGCCGCGACCGGTCCGACGTGACGGATGGAGAGCCCGTTGAGGAAACGGGCGAGCGGGCGGCTCTTGGCCTCCTCGATCTTCTGGAGCAGCGCGAGGGTGTTCTTCTTGGGCTCGCCCTTCTGGTTGGCGAAGACCGTGACGACCTTCGGCTCGCCGGTCTTCGGATCGTGCTTCGGCAGACCGCTGTCGGCGTCCAAAACGTACGCCTTGATGGGGAGCAGCTTCTCCACCGTGAGGTCGAAGAGGTCGCCCTCGTCGACGAGGGGCGGGTCGGCGGGCTCCAGGGGCCGGGTGAGGGCGGCGGCGGCGACACCGCCGAAGTGCTCGATGTCCAGGCATTCCCGGCCCGCCAGATACGAGACGCGTTCTCTCAACTGGGCCGGGCAACTACGGGCGTTGGGGCACCGCAGGTCGATGTCGCCCTCCTTCATCGGCCGCAGCGGCGTCCCGCACTCCGGGCACTCGGTCGGCATCACGAAGGGGCGTGTCTCGCCTTCGACGCGCAGGTCCATGACCGGCCAGAGGATCTCGGGGATGACGTCACCGGCCTTGCGGATCACGACCGTGTCCCCGATGAGGACGTTCTTGGCCTTGACGACCTCCTGGTTGTGCAGCGTGGCGAACTCGACCTCCGAGCCGGCCACCGTGACCGGCTCGACCTGGGCGTACGGCGTGACCCTGCCGGTGCGGCCGACGCCCACCTTGATGTCGATGAGCTTGGTGTTGACCTCTTCCGGCGCGTACTTGTACGCGATCGCCCAGCGGGGTGCGCGCGCCGTCGAGCCGAGACGGCCCTGCAGACGGATCTCGTCGAGCTTGACGACCGCGCCGTCGATCTCGTGCGCCACGGAGTGCCGGTGTTCGCCGTAGTGGGCGATGAACTCCCGTACGCCGTCGAGGTCGTCGACCACCCTGTTGTGCTCGGCGGTGGGCAGGCCCCAGGACTTGAGGAGGTCGTAGGCCTGGGAGAGGCGGGTGAAACCGCCGTCGAAACCCTCCAGGGCGCCGATGCCGTGAACGACCATGTGGAGGGGGAGTGTGGCCGTGACCTTGGGGTCCTTCTGGCGCAGTGAACCCGAGGCGGAGTTACGGGGGTTGGCGTACGGCTTCTCGCCGGCTGCCACGCGGCGTTCGTTGAGACCCAGGAAGGCCGCCATGGGGAAGTAGACCTCGCCCCGGATCTCGACGAGCCGCGGGACCCGGTCGCCCTGCAGCCGGTGCGGGATCTCGGCGATCGTCATGACGTTGGGCGTGATGTCCTCGCCGGTCCGCCCGGTGCCCCGGGTGGCGGCGCGGGTGAGCCTGCCGTCCTCGTACGTCAGGTTGACCGCGAGGCCGTCGATCTTGAGCTCGCACAGCAGGTGGTAGTCGGAGGTGCCGACGTCCTTGGCCACGCGGTCGGCCCAGGCGGCGAGCCCCGCGTCGTCGAAGACGTTGTCGAGGGAGAGCATGCGCTCGCGGTGCTCCACCTCGGCGAGGTCGGTCTCGTACTCGACGGCGACCTTCTGCGTCGGCGAGTCCGGGGTGCGCAGCTCGGCGTACTCGTCCTCCAACGCCTCCAGGGTGCGCAGAAGTTCGTCGAACTCGGCGTCGCTGACGACCGGGGCGTCCTTCACGTAGTACCGGAAGCGGTGCTCCTCGATCTGTTCGGCGAGCCGCGCGTGCTTCTCGCGTGCCTCGGCGGGCACCGCTGCCTCGGCGGGTACCGATGTGGGCTGTGCGTCCTTGTCGCCGGCCACCGTGTTGTCCTCCCGTTACTCTGGGTTGTCCGCGAGAGATTTCGCCGCCTTGACGCAGTGGGCGAGCGCGTGACGCGCGTACGCCGGGGAGACCCCCGCGAGTCCGCACGTCGGAGTGACCGTGACCGCCTCCGCGAGAAGCCCCGGAGGCAGCCCCAGCCTGCGCCACAGCGTCCTGACACCCATGACGCTACCGGCAGGGTCCGACAACGGGCCCTCGGTGGTCGGCACGACACCGGCCAACAGCTTCGTGCCCCCTTCCACCGCTTCCCCGATCACATCGTCGTCACGCTCGGTGAGCAAGGTGAAGTCGAAGGAGATCCCGGTGGCACCGGCCCGGCGCAGGAGCGCGAAGGGTACGTCGGGGGCGCAGGAGTGCACGACGACCGCTCCTTCCGGCGTGTGGACGCCGATGACGTCCCTGAGTGTGGCCTCGATGAGTTGGCGGTCGACTGCGCGGTGCGTGCGGTAGCCGCTCGCGCTCTTCACCTGGCCGCGCAGGACGGCGATGAGGGAGGGTTCGTCGAGCTGCAGGACGAGTTGGGCTCCCGGTGCGCGTCGGCGGAGTTCGGCGAGGTGCTGGCGCAGGCCCTCGGCGAGCGAGCCGGCGAGGTCGCGGCAGGCGCCGGGGTCGGAGAGGGCCACCTCGCCGTTCCGCAGCTCCAGCGCGGCGGCGAGCGTCCATGGTCCGACGGCCTGCACCTTCAGCGGGCCCTCGTACCCCTGCGTGTGCTCCTCCAGCGCGTCCAGGTCCTCGCCCAGCCACGAACGTGCCCGCTTGGTGTCGCGTCCCGGTCGGTCACCGAGCCGCCAGCCGCTGGGCTCCACGCGCGCGTACAGCTCGACCAGCATTCCGGCGGTTCTGCCGATCATGTCGGCGCCGGGGCCTCTGCCGGGCAGTTCGGGCAGGTGGGCCATCCCGGTCTCCGGCCAGGCGAATGTGCCGGTGACGGTTTTGGCAGCCTCTCTGGCGTCACCGCCGGGCAGGGAGCCGATGCCGGTGGCGAGGCCGAAGCTGAAGTGTTCTTTCACGTGTCGAAGCCTACGTTTTTCCGCCCCCGCCGCCCCTACCCGTCCCTCCCCAGGGGCTCCGCCCCTTCGACCCCGGTCGGCTGTGAGTCGTCTGCGGGTGGGTGGGGGCTTGTCGCGCAGTTCCCCGCGCCCCTAAAAGGGGCGCGGGGAACTGCGCGAGCAACCACAACGAACGCGCCGGGGCGAGAGACCGCGTCAGCGGCCGGGGCGGACCGTCAGGTCGTTCACTTCCGCGTCTCGGGGCAGGTCCAGGGCCATGAGGATCGTCGTCGCGACCGACTCGGGGGCGATCCACCGAGACGGGTCGTACTCCTTGCCCTCCTGCTGGTGGACCTTCGCCTGCATGGGGCTGGCCGTGCGCCCGGGGTACACCGTGGTGACCCGGACCCCGTTCCCGTGCTCCTCCCACCGCAGGGAGTCCGCCAGCGCCTTGAGCCCGTGCTTGGACGCGGCGTAAGCGGACCAGTCCGCGTGCGCGTTGAGCCCCGCGCCGGAGTTGACGAACACCACGTGTCCGCGGGCGACCCGGAGTTGGGGCAGGAGATGGCGGGTCAGCTCGGCGGGGGCGATGAGGTTGACGTTGAGCTGGTGGCGCCAGGCCTTGGGCGTCAGCTCGCCGACCGGGCCGAGGTCGACCACTCCCGCGATGTGCAGCAGCGAGTCCACTCGGTCGGGCAGGCTCTGGTGGGAGAAGGCCCAGGAGATCTTGTCCGGGTCCGCCAGATCGCCGACCAGCGTCTTCGCCCCCGGGAACTCCGCCGCCAGCTCCTTCGCCCGTCCCGCGTCGCGCGCGTGCAGCACAAGGTCGTCCCCGCGCTCGTGCAGCCGTCGGGCGACGGCCGCGCCGATGCCGGAACCCGCTCCGGTGATCACATGAGTAGCCATGCCGTCATGCTCGCATCACCGGAGCGGGACGGAGAACGGCTCAGGCGACGCCCCGGCTCTCCTCCAGGTAGGCCATCGCCCCCACCGGCTCCTCCGCGAAGAAGACCAGGTCGGTGAGCGGGCGGGGCAGGAAGCCCTCGTCGTCCATGCGCCGGAACTGTTCCTTCAGGCCGTCGTAGAAACCCGCGCTGTTGAGGAGCACGACCGGCATCTCGGTGTGGCCGTGCTTCTTCAGCTCCAGGATCTCGGTCGCCTCGTCGAGTGTGCCGGTCCCGCCGACCATGATGACGACCGCGTCGGCCTTCTGCAGGAGCAGCCGCTTCCTCTCGGCGAGGTCTCGCGCGACCACCATCTCGTCGGTGCCCGGCCGCGCCTTGGCCGCCAGGAACTCGACCGAGACGCCCAGCAGTCTGCCGCCCGCCTCCTGCACGCCGTCGGCGACCACCTTCATCAGCCCGACGTCCGAACCGCCCCACACCAGGGTGTGCCCGCCCTTGCCGATCAGCTCGGCGAACTCCTTCGCGGGGCGCGTGTAACGGTCGGCGAGGTCGGCGGCGGAGAGGAAGACGCAGATGTTCATGCGTCCACGTTAGGGGGCGGCACCGGCATCGGAGCCGCCTTCCCCACCGGCTTCCTCCGCCACGGTCAGGCGGATCTTCGACTGGCGGTGCGGCAGGTCCTCCCAGTCGTCCATGAGGCGGGCGGACAGGCCGTATCGCCGGGCAAGTTCGACGAGGGTGTCGGTGCGGTAGTAGAAGTCCTCGTGGAGCACCTGGTGTTCCCTGCCCTCGGTGCGGCCGAAGGTGAAGTCGAAGAAGCCGCCTGGGGCGAGGACGCGGCCGACGTGTGCGAGGCACTGCTCGATGACGTGCGGCGGGGAGTGGGAGAACACGCTGTGCGCGTGGACGACGTCGAAGTGGCCGGCGGGCAGGAAGGAGAAGGTGAGGTCGGCGACGAGCGCCAGGTGAGGCAGTTTGGATTGCAGACCCTCTCGCGCGAGGGTGCGCTGGGCCTCCATGAGGATGGCCGGCGAGATGTCGATCCCGTAGTAGTTCCCGGCGTCCAGGTGGCCGATGAACAGGCGCCCGGCCCGCAGGTTCCCGCAACCGATCTCCAGCATCCGGTGCCGGGGCTCCAGACCGTGCCGCAGAAGGTAGTCGAACTGCATCCGGCCGACGCGTTCCCACTTCTCGACGGACGGGTTGTGCCCGACGGCGGCCTCCGGGCTGCGTGCCGTGTCGGCGGCCATGACGGCCCGGTAGAACTCGATGTGATCGCGATGCCGCAGCCGCAGCCAGGTGTCCCGCGCCACCCGGTGGGCGTGCGCGGGCACGCGGTGGGGGTGGCGCAGGGCGTACCGAGCCCGGTGGGTGAGGCTCCGGCGGTTCCTGGACGGGTCCCGGGACGGATCCCGTGACGATTCGCGTGCCGGATCCCGTGACGTGTCCGAGGACGAGTCGTGTGACGTGTCCGGGGACGGGCTTCCCGCCTGCCCTGCCGGATCTGTGGCTGCCATGGTGACCTCCTACCGCCCCCCTGCGGCCCGCCGGGGCTCCCAGGAAAGCTGGGGAGCTCACCAAGCAGCCTGCTCCGCGCACGCGGAGACGGCTACCCGGGGAGGGACGATCGTGGCCGGAGGCCCTACTCGACGCCCGCCCGCGCGCGCGTGGTGGACGCGATCGTCGCCGACCCCACGACACGCGTGTCGTCGTACAGCACGATCGCCTGGCCGGGGGCCACTCCGCGGACGGGCTCCGTGAACGTGACCTCCAGGGTGCCGTCGACCAGCTCGGCGCGGACCTCCGTCTCGCCGCCGTGCGCGCGGAGCTGGGCGGTGTAGGTGCCGGGCCCGGTGGGGGCCGCGCCGCACCAGCGGGGCCTGATCGCGGTCAGGGCGTCCACGTCGAGCGCGGCGGCCGGGCCGACCGTCACCGTGTTGTTCACCGGCGAGATGTCGAGGACGTAGCGCGGCTTGCCGTCGGGGGCCGGGGTGCCGATGCGAAGGCCCTTGCGCTGGCCGATGGTGTAGCCGTACGCGCCCTCGTGGGTGCCCAGGACGTTGCCGGACTCGTCGACGATGTCGCCCTCGGAGCGGCCCAGCCGGTGGGCGAGAAAGCCCTGGGTGTCGCCGTCGGCGATGAAGCAGATGTCGTGGGAGTCGGGCTTCTTGGCGACCGCGAGGCCCCGGCGCTCGGCCTCGGCGCGGATCTCGTCCTTGGTGGTGACGGTGTCGCCGAGGGGGAACAGGGCATGGGCGAGCTGCCTGTCGTCGAGCACGCCGAGGACGTACGACTGGTCCTTGGCCATGTCGGAGGCGCGGTGCAGCTCTCGGGTGCCGTCCTCGCGCACGATCACCTGGGCGTAGTGGCCCGTGCAGACGGCGTCGAAGCCCAGGGCGAGGGCCTTGTCGAGCAGGGCCGCGAACTTGATCTTCTCGTTGCAGCGCAGGCAGGGGTTCGGGGTGCGGCCGGCCTCGTACTCGGCGACGAAGTCCTCGACGACGTCCTCGCGGAAGCGCTCGGCGAGGTCCCACACGTAGAAGGGGATGCCGATGACGTCGGCGGCGCGGCGCGCGTCCCGTGAGTCCTCGATCGTGCAGCAGCCGCGCGCGCCGGTGCGGAACGACTGCGGGTTCGCGGAGAGCGCCAGGTGGACGCCCGTCACGTCGTGCCCGGCTTCCGCCGCGCGGGCGGCGGCCACGGCGGAATCGACCCCGCCGGACATGGCGGCGAGGACACGGAGGGGGCGGGAGCGCTGCGAGATCTCAGTCATAACCCTTCAAGGGTAAGGGGCGCCGGGAACCGGAGCCCGCGAGTATCCGTTGACGATCTCGTGGGAACGAGACGGGCTTCCAAGAACGGTTCCGGGGACAGCGGCGCCGGCGCCTCCGGCGGCAAGGACGCGGGCCGGCGCGTCGGACGCCGGGCGCTGCTCATCGGCACGGCCGCGGCCGCCGTCGGTACGGCCGTCGTGGCCAAGGACGAGCTGAAGCGCGCGTGGTGGCGGGTGCCCGGTGTCACGAAGCCGCGCAAGGAGGGCGAGGTCGACTACACGGGCGCGAAGTGGGTCTCGGCGTCGGACGCGAACTGGCGAATGGCGGACCGGCCGGACGACTTCGGCATAGACATGGTGATCATCCATGTCACGCAGGGCAGTTTCGACAGCGCCGTGAAGGTCTTCCAGGACCCGGAGCACGGCGCGGCAGCGCACTACATCGTCCGCAAGGACGGCCACGTCACACAGATGATCCGCGAGCTGGACGTGGCGTACCACGCGGGCAACCGCGACTACAACGAGCGCAGTGTCGGCATCGAGCACGAGGGCTTCGTCGAGCGCCCCGAGGACTTCACCGCCGAGATGTACGAGGCCTCCGCGCGGCTGACGGCCCGTATCTGCGCGCGGTACGACATCCCCCTCGACCGCGAGCACATCCTCGGCCACGTCGAGGTCCCGGGGACGGACCACACCGACCCCGGCGAGGACTGGGACTGGGACCGCTACATGAAGCTGGTGCGCGCGGCGGCCGCCGCCCGGACGTCGACGCCCGCCTGAACCGGAC
Source organism: Streptomyces sp. NBC_01314 (assembly GCF_041435215.1). Classification (NCBI taxonomy): domain Bacteria; kingdom Bacillati; phylum Actinomycetota; class Actinomycetes; order Kitasatosporales; family Streptomycetaceae; genus Streptomyces; species Streptomyces sp. NBC_01314. Next base: position 3,658,953 of record NZ_CP108394.1, read on the forward strand.
ATCCGCGCACGGCCGGTTCCGGTGACCGAGAGCCGTCGCGCCGACGGGCGGGGACAGCCGGGTCACAGGGGTGCGAAGGGGCCGGGACAGCGTCGGCACAGATCAGTGGCGATGTGGCGCGCATCACATCCGCACGGCACGGCCGACGCTTCCCGCCCTGCGGCCGTCCGATACGTCCCTCGCCCCGGACTCCACCTGCGGCGGCCTCAACTCAGCGTTGCTTCAGGAGAGTTGGGCGAGCGAGACGCTCACGGCGGTCTCACAGCCCGCTCGGTCGGCTCCTAACTTCACCCCAGTACTTACACAGCCCTCAGGTCAAACATCCCGGCTCATGACGAACAACACGGAGCCGACCTCCGGCACGGGCAGGCACCCCAAGAGCGAGCACCGCAAGGGCAGGGGGCTGCACCGCCGCAAGTTCCTCGGCGGCATGGCGGGGGCCGGGCTGGCGGCCGTCGCGGTGGCCGGTACGGCCTTCTCCCTGCTGACCGACGCGAAGGGCAACAAGGCGGGCGCCGCGACCAACACCGCCTCGCTGAACGTCCCGGACCTCCTGGAGGGCACCACCTCCGACGGCACGACCACGTTCACGCTGACCGCCCAGACCGGCACCCACGAGATCCTCAGCGGTGTCAGCAGCGACACCGCCGGCTACAACGGGTCGTACCTCGGCCCCACCATGAAGTGGACCACCGGCTCCACGGTCCTGCTGAACATCACCAACGACCTCGACGCCGACACCAGCGTCCACTTCCACGGCGCGCACATCCCGCCCGACATGGACGGCGGCCCGCAGAACGCCTTCGCCGCCGGGGAGACCTGGTCCCCCACCTTCGAGATCCTCGACGAGGCCAAGACGCTCTGGTACCACCCGCACGCGCTCGGCACCACGGCCGAACAGGTCGTGCACGGTCTGGCCGGTCTGATCATCGTGGAGGACGAGACCGACGCGTCCGCCGCGCTGCCGAGCGAGTACGGCGTCGACGACATCCCGATCGTCCTGCAGTGCCTGGCCACCGACGCCGCGGGCGACATCAAGTACGACCTGAACGGCTATCTGCGCAACACCCTCAGCTTCCCGGTGCTGTGCAACGGCACGAACGTCGACGACACCACGTTGACGTTCACCGCGGCCAAGACCCGCACCCGGTTCCGGGTGCTCAACGCCTCACCGTCCGACATCATCACCGTCCAGCGCGGCGACGGCGGCACGCTCACCCAGGTCGCCACCGAGCAGGGCTATCTCACCGAGGCCACCGAGGTGAAGACCATCCGGCTGGTGGCGGGCGGACGCGCCGAGTTCGTCATGGACCTCAGCGACGCGGTCACGCTGCAGGCCGTCATCACCACCGGATGGGTCCGTGGCGGCAGCGGTACGTACGACTTCCTCACCGTCACCCCGGACGCCTCGGACAGCCCCGACGACCTGCCGTCCTCGCTCAACACGATCGAGCGGTACGACACGTCGAGCTTCACCGCCCGCGAGATCACCCTCGACCAGGACGGCCTGGAGATGGCGATCAACGGGGCGGTCGGCACCACCATGGACTCCATGGCGACGATCATGACGACGCTCGGTTCCAAGGAGATCTGGACGATCACCAACAGCACGATGCTGGAGCACTCGTTCCATCTGCACGACGTGCCGTTCCAGCTGATCGAGATCAACGGCGAGGAACCGACCGGCGTCGATCTCGGCTGGTTCGACACCTACGAGGTGGTCGGCGGCGGCTCCATCAAGATCGCCATGGAGTTCACCGACTTCGCGGACGACACGTACATGTACATGCTCCACTGCCACCTCCTCCAGCACGAGGACGAGGGCATGATGGCCGCCCTCATGGTGATGGAGAGCTAGGGCCCTGGCCCGGGGAGCCCCAGGACGACGGCGGGTCGCGTATCCGCGGACTCGGTGACCGCGGCCCCGCCGTCAACTCACGTGCCGGGCATGGTTCTTCAGCTGAGGCCCGCGTCGCGGGCGCGTTCCACCACCGGGCCGATCGCCTTGGCGACCGCCTCCACGTCCGCCTCCGTGGAGGTGTGGCCGAGGGAGAAGCGGAGGGTGCCGCGGGCCAGGTCGGGGTCGGTGCCGGTGGCGAGGAGGACGTGGCTGGGCTGGGCGACGCCGGCGGTGCAGGCGGAACCCGTGGAGCACTCGATGCCCTGGGCGTCGAGCAGCAGGAGCAGGGAGTCGCCCTCGCAGCCGGGGAACGTGAAGTGCGCGTTGGCCGGGAGACGTCCCGCCGGGGCCGGGTCACCGCCCAGGATCGCGTCCGGCACCGCCGCACGGACCGCCTCGACCAGGGCGTCGCGCAGGGCGCCGATCTCCCGGGCGAACCACTCGTGCTGCTCGGCGGCGAGCCGGCCGGCGACCGCGAAGGAAGCGATCGCCGGGACGTCGAGCGTGCCGGAGCGGACGTGGCGTTCCTGGCCGCCGCCGTGCAGGACGGGCACGGGGCTGTACTCGCGGCCCAGCAGCAGCGCGCCGACGCCGTACGGGCCGCCGATCTTGTGGCCGGAGACGGTCATGGCGGCGAGGCCGGAGGCGCCGAAGTCGACCGGAACCTGACCGAAGGCCTGCACCGCGTCGGCATGCAGCGGGACGCCGAACTCCTGTGCCACGTCGGCGAGTTCGCGGACCGGCAGGATCGTGCCGATCTCGTTGTTGGCCCACATCACGGTGGCCAGGGCGACGTCGTCGGGGTTGCGGGCGATGGCCTCACGGAGAGTGTCCGGGTGGACCCTGCCGTACGGGTCGACCGGGAGGTATTCGACGGTGGCGCCCTCGTGTTCGCCGAGCCAGTGGACGGCGTCGAGGACCGCGTGGTGCTCGACGGGGCTGGCGAGGACGCGGGTGCGGGCCGGGTCGGAGTCGCGGCGGGACCAGTACAGGCCCTTCACGGCGAGGTTGTCGGCCTCGGTGCCGCCGGAGGTGAAGACCACCTCGCTGGGGCGGGCTCCGAGGGCTTCGGCGAGGGTTTCACGGGCCTCCTCGACGGTGCGCCGCGCTCGGCGGCCGGAGGCGTGCAGCGAGGAGGCGTTGCCGGTGACGCTCAGCTGGGCGGTCAGGGCCTGCGCCGCCTCGGGGAGCATCGGGGTGGTCGCCGCGTGGTCGAGGTAAGCCATGGTGACCCGATTCTACGGGCCGTGTTCCGGTGACCTCGGCGGGTGTGCTCGTACATGGCCGTAACGCGCCCGCTGCTGTCGGCTGTCGGCTGTGCCCGCCCTCCCTCACTCCGGCTCAGAAGCTCCAGGACACCGAGTTCGTCGTCTGCATCAGGGTCGCCAGGACCACGAGGTCGGCGACGCCCAGGCCCAGGCCCAGGAAGGCGCGGCCCCGGCGGGTGGTGCCGCGCTTCAGAGCGACCGCGGCCAGGACGATGGCGATGGGGCCGAGGAAGAGGTTGAGGACGAGGAGGCCGAGCAGGCCGAGGATGAAGGAGGCGACGGCCATGCCGTCGGCGTCCCGGCCTCGGGTGCGGGTGCGGGTGGCGGTCGTTCCGGTCTGCTGACGTGCGGCGGTGAGTTGCATGGTCGGTCTGCTCCAAACGGGCTTTCGGGGGAGGTCGTTCGGCGGGGGGCAGTCGGTAAGAAGTCGGTCGGCAAGGGTCAGTCGGTGATGCGGCCGCTGCGGGCGTGGCGCTCGCGGTACGCGAAGACCGCCAGCCACAGGGCGATGCCGGCCGCCAGGGCGGACGAGACCGCCAGCGGCACGTGGGCGACGGTGCCCAGGACGACACCCAGCAACAGGAGTGCGGCGACGAGGAACAACATGGCGGATTCACCTCTCGTTTCGGTACGTCGTTTCAGTGCGTCGTTTCGGATCATCGTTTCGGATGGTTCGTCACAGATCGTTCGTCACGACTCGTACGTTACGGCTGGGTGAACGGTTGTGGTTACAACTGTTCACTGACTGCCAAGTCTAGCGCGTCGCCCGGCTTTGCAATTACGGAGAACAGTTGTTAACTGCATGGCATGAGTCACACTCTCGGCATCCGGCAGGTCCAGAAGCAGCGGACCCGGCAGGCGCTCATGGACGCCGCGCTCGGCCTGCTGGAGGAGCAGAGCCTCAGCAGCCTGGGACTTCGCGAGGTCACCCGGGCCGTGGGCGTCGCCCCCACCGCGTTCTACCGGCACTTCCGGTCGACCGCGGACCTCGGTGTCGCGCTGGTCGAGGAGGTGCTCGGCAGTCTGCACCCGGTCCTCGGGGATCTGATGTCGGCGGTGGGCGACAGCGACGAACTCATCGAGCGCGCCATCGATCTGATCGCCCGCCATGTGGACGCGTACCCCGCACACGTCAGGTTCATCGCGCGCGAGCGTCACAGCGGGGTCCAGCCGGTCAGGGACGCCATCCGGGGGCAACTGGCCCGCTTCACCGAGGAGGTGCGCGGCGAACTGGCCAAGCGGCCGGAGACCGACGGTTGGACCGACGACGACCGGCTGATGCTCGCGGGTCTGTACGTCGATCAGATGCTGATGACCGCCTCACTGTTCCTGGAGGCCCTGGACGAGCCGGAGGAGGACCGCCTGCGGGTGACCCGGCTGGCGAGCCGCCGTATGCGGCTGATCAGCATCGGCTGTCGCCACTGGCTGGACTGAAGCCGCGCATACGCAAGAGGGAGGGCGCGCCCGATCGCCGGGCGCGCCCTCCCTCTTGCCCACCCGCGGGTCAGCCGTCCTTGGACGCCGACGCCGAGGCCTCCTGGCTCGGTGCCCCGCTCGGAGCCTGGCCGCCCTGGCCCGGCTGACCGCCACCGCCGGGGCCGCCGCAGCCGCCACCACCACCGGGGCCGCCGTTCTGGCCGCCACCCCCCGGTGCGCCGCTCGGCGCACCGGACGGCATGCCCGAGGGGGCGCCGGAAGAGGCCTGGCCGTTCGCGGAGGGCCGGCCGGAGGGAGCGGCGCCCGAGGGGGCACCGGACGGGGCGCCCGACGGGGCCTGGCAGCTCTGCTGCCCGGAGTTGCCGTTGTTCGATGTGGACGACGACGAGTCGCTGGAGCCGCACGCCACAAGGAAGAGGGGTGCGGCCGCCAGCAGGACGACGGCGGGGACGAGACGTGCACGCTTCATGAGAGACAGCTCCAAGAACGATGAAGAGTTCGTGGGCGGCATCGAATCAACGCAGCTTGGGGCTCTCTTGGGTTCCCGCTGTGCCAAACCTGTGCGAACGGCAAAGCCATCGCCAACTCACCATGCCTGACCTGGACTTTCACGCCTTTCCCGTAACTCGTCGCTGATACGGGCTCGTGACAGGGAGACGGCGCCGGAAGCACCGACTCACCGGCTCCAGCGGGCGAACCCACCTGCCGGACGCGCCGCGCGAGGGGCGGCCGTTCGCGGCGGCGGTGACGGCCCCCGAAGGGGCCGACGCCTAAGGCCGGTTGGCGGCGTGGCCGGGCCGCAGGCCGCTCAGTCCGACAACCTGACGCGCGCCAGCTGCCGCGACTGCGCGACCAGCCGGTCCGCGCTGTCCCAGACCTCGGCGTCCTCCTCCAGGAAGCCGCCGGCGAGGTTGCGGGTGACGATGGCGACCCGGAGCGGTCCGGGCGCCGGACGGCAGCGGACGTGGACGGTCAGCTCGACCGTCGGGACCCAGCCCGTCATGCCCAGCTCGAACGCGGTCGGCGGCAGCGCGTCCACCGCGAGGAGCAGGGAGAACGGGTCGGCGTCCCGGCCGTCGGCGAGCCCGAACCAGGCCCGCATCTCGCCCTTGCCGGACGGCGCGCCGAGCGCCCAGCCGAGTGTCGCGGGGTCGAGCTTCAGGAGCAGCCGGTCGACGAGCGCGGAGCCGCCGGGGACGGGGCCGGGGGCGTCCTCGGAGCCGAAGCACTGCTCGATCGGCGGGATCGCGGGCGACTTCGCCGTCGTACGGACGTCGTCCGGGAGGGTGTCCAGGTCGCCGTAGGAGGCGAGGACGCGTATCCGCTCCACCTCGCGGCCCTCGTCGTCGTACTGGAAGAGGGAGGCCTGGCCGGTCGACAGGGTCCGTCCGGTGCGGACGACGGCCGTGCGGACGACGGCCGGGCCGGGCCGGGAGGCGGTCAGGTAGTGCGCGGAGATGGTGAACGGATCGTCGTGCGGGAGCGCGTCGGCGAGGGCGCGACCCAGGACGGCGAGGAGATAGCCGCCGTTGACGGCGCCGGTGATGGTCCAGCCGGCGGAGAGGTCGATGTCGTAGACGCCCTCTTCGCGGCGCGTGGCCGTCGTGTCGCGGTCGAACTCGCTGTCGCCGATGATCGCCTGGGATGCCTGAGCCATGGCGGTACCGTACAACAGATAAATACTAAGCGGTAGCTTATGCGTGGCGGTGCAACCCGCCCGTCACCCCTCCTCGACCGCCGCGGACCGCCGGTTCCACGCCCTCGGTGCCCGCCAGTGGTACCGCATCGCCAGCAGCCGCAGCACGAAGGCCGTGATCGCGGCGACGGCCGAGGTGAGCGGGTTCAGAGCGTCCTGGCTGATGCACAGGACGACCATCCCGGCGCCGACCATCGCGGGCACGGCGTACAGGTCGCGGTCCCAGCGCAGCAGCGAGGGCACCTCGTTGGCGAGGACGTCACGGAGCACACCGCCGCCGACCGCCGTGGCGAGGCCGAGAGCGACGGAGGCGGTCAGGCCGAGACCGTACTCGTACGCCTTGGTCGTGCCCGCGACACAGAAGAGGCCGAGGCCGGCCGCGTCGAAGACGTTCACCCCTGTCTGGATGCGCTCCACATGCGGGTGGAGGAAGAAGACCAGGAGGGCGGCGAGCAGCGGGGTGAGGAAGTAGCCGAGGTCGGTGAAGGCGGCCGGCGGTACGGCGCCGATGACCAGGTCCCGGAAGAGTCCGCCGCCGAGCGCGGTCACCTCGGCGAGGACCGCGATGCCGAAGACGTCGAAGTTCTTGCGGACGGCCAGCAGCGCGCCGGAGATGGCGAAGACGAAGATGCCGATCAGGTCGAGCGGGTAGGGAGACACTCGCACATTCTCCCCCGCGAACGTGTGTGCGCCTTACATTGCAAGGCGCACACACGGATGGGGTCAGTCTTTGCTGGGGCCTTCGGGCGCTTCCGCCTTCTGTGGCGCGTCGGACTCGACCGCCTTCGCCACCGCCGCCGACGTCTCCGCCGACTCGGCCAGCACCGCGTCAGGCACCAGCTCGCCCGCCTCCTTCGCGGCCGTCAGCAGGACGACGTCCTGGGGCTGCTGGTCCTCGAAGTTCTCGGGGTGGTGGCAGGCGACCCGCTGCCCGGGCTTCAGCTCGGCGAGGGGCGGCTCGGTGGTCGTGCAGACCTGCGTGGCCTTCCAGCACCGGGTGTGGAAGCGGCACCCGCTCGGCGGCGCTATCGGCGAGGGAACGTCGCCCTTGAGCAGGATCCGCTCGCTCTTGGCGTTCCGGCGCTTGGGGTCCGGGATCGGCACGGCCGAGAGCAGCGCCTTGGTGTACGGGTGCATCGGCGCCGTGTACAGGGAGTCCCGGTCGGCCAGCTCCACGATCTTGCCGAGGTACATCACCGCGATGCGGTCGGAGACGTGGCGGACCACCGACAGGTCGTGCGCGATGATCACGTACGTCAGGCCGAGCTCGTCCTGGAGGTCGTCCATCAGGTTGACGACCTGGGCCTGGATGGACACGTCGAGCGCGGAGACCGGCTCGTCCGCGACGACCATCCGGGGCTTCAGGGCGAGCGCGCGGGCGATGCCGATGCGCTGGCGCTGGCCGCCGGAGAACTCGTGCGGGTAGCGGTTGTAGTGCTCGGGGCTCAGGCCCACCAGCTCAAGGAGGCGCTGAACCTCCTTCTTCACCCCGCCCTCGGGTTCGACGCCCTGGAGCTTGAACGGCGCCGACACGATGGTGCCGATGGTGTGCCGGGGGTTCAGCGAGCCGTACGGGTCCTGGAAGATCATCTGCACGTCGCGGCGGAGCGGGCGCATGCCGGCGGTGTTGAGGTGCGTGATGTCCGTGCCGTCGAACTCGATCTTCCCGCCGGACGGTTCCAGGAGGCGGGTGATGAGCCGTCCCATGGTCGACTTGCCGCAGCCGGACTCGCCGACGACGCCGAGGGTCTCGCCCCGGCGCACCTCGAAGTCGATGCCGTCGACGGCCTTGACCGCCCCGACCTGCCGCTGGAGCAGGCCCTTCTTGATGGGGAAGTGCTTGACCAGGCCCTCGACCCTGAGCAGCGGTTTCTCGTCGTCGTCGCGCGGGGCCGGCACGGGGGCCCGGGTCTCAGTCTCGCTCACAGCTTCGGCGCAATCTCTTCGGTCCAGATCCGCGTGCGGTCCTCCTGCGACAGGTGGCAGGCGGTGAAGTGCCGGCCGCCGACCTCACGCAGCTCGGGGCGCTCGGTGCGGGTGATGTTGTCCTTGGGCACGTCCGCGTAGGGGCAGCGCGGGTTGAAGGCGCAGCCCGAGGGCACGTTGATGAGGCTCGGCGGCTGGCCCTTGACCGGGATGAGCCGGTCGGTCTGCGCGCGGTCGAGGCGTGGCATCGAGCCGAGCAGGCCCCAGGTGTAGGGGTGCTGCGGCCCGTAGAAGATGTCGTCGACCGGACCGCGTTCCACGCAGCGGCCGCCGTACATCACGAGGATGTCGTCGGCGATCTCGGCGACCACGCCGAGGTCGTGCGTGATGATGATGACCGCGGAGCCGAACTCCTTCTGCAGGTCCCGGATGAGGTCCAGGATCTGCGCCTGGACGGTGACGTCCAGGGCGGTCGTGGGCTCGTCGGCGATCAGCAGTTCGGGGTTGTTGACCAGGGCCATGGCGATCATGGCGCGCTGGCGCATACCGCCGGAGAACTCGTGCGGGTAGCCGTCGACCCGCTTGTCGGGCTCCGGGATGCCGACGCGGTCGAGGAGTTCGATGGCGCGCCTGCGGGCGACCTTCTTGCTGACGTCGTGGTGGACGCGGTACGCCTCGACGATCTGGCTGCCGACCTTGTAGTACGGGTGCATCGCGGACAGCGGGTCCTGGAAGATCATCGCCATGTCGCGGCCGCGCAGCCGACGCACCTCGTCGGGGCTCGCCCCGACGAGTTCCTTGCCGTCGAGCCAGATCTCGCCGGACATCCGCACGTTCTTGCCGCGCGCGCCGAGTCGGTGCAGGCCCATGATCGCCAGTGAGGTCACCGACTTGCCGGAGCCGGACTCGCCCACGATGCCGAGGGTCTTGCCCTTCTCCAGATGGAAGGAGAGGCCGTCGACGGACTTGACCATGCCGTCGTCGGTCGGGAAGTGCACCTTGAGATCGCGCACATCGAGGAACGCCCGGGAGTCGTCCCCGGCGCGTGCGGGCTCGCCGACGGCGGCCCCGGTCTTGGACAGTTCGGTCACGAGAGCCTCACCCGCGGGTCGATCGTGGCGTACAGCAGGTCCACCACAAGGTTCATGAAGACGACGAAGAACGCCGCGAGCAGGGTCACCCCGAGGATCGGGGGCAGGTCGTTGGCGCCGATCGACTGGACCGCGTACTCGCCGATGCCGTGCAGGGAGAACACGTACTCCGTGATGAGGGCACCGCCGAGGAGCAGACCGACGTCCATGCCGAAGACGGTCACCAGCGGGGTCAGCGCGGCCCGCAGGCCGTGCCGGACGACCACCTTGCGCTCGCGCAGGCCCTTGGCCCGCGCGGTGCGGATGTAGTCCTCGTTCATCGTCTCCAGCATGCCCGAGCGGGTGAGCCGGGCGTAGATGGCCGAGTAGAGGAGCGCCAGCGAGCACCACGGAAGGAAGAGGGTGTTGGCCCACTGCGAGGGGTTCTCAGTGAAGGGGACGTAGGTCCTGCCGAAGATCTCCAGGTTGTAGCTGAACAGCAGCAGGGCCAGCTGTCCGGTGAAGAACATGGGCAGGGAGACGCCCGCGAGCGCCACGCCCATCGCGGCCCGGTCGAAGAACGAGCCGGGCTTCAGGGCCGAGATCACACCGGCCGTGATACCGCCGATCAGCCACAGCACGGCGGCACCGGCGGCGAGCGAGATGGTCACCGGCAGCCGACTGGTGAGCTGCGGCCAGACCTCCAGGTGGTCCTTGAAGGAGTAGCCGAAGCAGGGGGCGTCACAGCGGACCGTCGTGGGGCCCAGGTCGTACGTGGCACCGGAGACAATGCCCTTGACGAAGTTCCAGTACTGCTCGTAGACCGGCTGGTCCAGGCCGAGGTTCCGCTTGACCGCCGCGATGTCCTCGGGCGAGGGGTTCTTGCCGATGTACTGCTGTGCCAGCTGGTCGACGGTCTGTCCGGCGAGCTTCGGCAGGATGAAGAAGATGCCGAAGGTGACCGCGGTGACGACGAGCAGCAGGATCACCGCCGCGATCGACCGGCGGATGATGTACGAGATCACGAGGACCGGCGCCGGCGCCCGCAGGATGTTCTCCCGCGGGCGCCAATGCCTTCACCTGCCTTCCGGGGCTACTTCTTTTCCTTGGCACCGATGTTGAGGTAGTCGTACTGACCACTGAAGGCCGAGGACGACACCAGGTTGGTGGCGTACGGCGAGCGGTACAGCAGGACCTTGAAGTAGGTCAGCGGGACGATGGCGGCCTGCTCCATGACCTTCTTGTCGACCTCGGTGTACGCGGCGGTGCGGGCGGCCTCGTCGGTGTTGCCGATCGCGTCGTCGAGCAGCTTGTTGATCGCGGGGTCGTCCAGCTCGGACAGGTTGGTGTTACCGGACTGGCCGATGGCCTTGCCGTGCACGATCTGCTGCAGGAAGCCGTAGCCGGTGGGCCAGTCGGAACCCCACTGCATCATGATCAGGCCGATGTTGTTCTTCTTGTTGAAGGACGGCACACCCGCGTAGTCGGAGAAGTACTTGCCCGACGGGTACTGCTTGATGTCGGCCTCGATGCCGACCTTCTTCAGCGCCTCGACGACCGCGGTGGCCGCGTCGACCTCGCCCTGACGGTCGGTGCGGGCGGAGATGGAGGTCTTGAAGCCGTTCTCCTTGCCGCAGGCCTTCAGGGACTCCTTGGCCTTGGTGACGTCACCCTTGCTGTCCGGGGTGGCGTACGCGTCGGCCTTCTCGTAGCCCGTGACGTCGGGGGGCAGGACGGTGGAGGCGATGTCACCGCGGATCGGGCCGCCCATGGCGGTCTGCACGGCCACCTTGTCGATCGCGTACTCGACGGCCTTGCGGCAGTCGACGTTGTCGAACGGCGCGACCTTGGTGTTGATCGCCGTGTAGACGAGACGGCCGCCGGACGCGTTGTCCGTGTTGGCCAGCTGGTCCTTGTCCTTGAGGACCTGGGCCTGGGTCTGGGCGTCGACACCGGTGCCCTGGATGTCGATCATGGTGTCGCCGGCCACGACGTCCTTGTCGATGGTGGCCTTGTTGACCTTCAGGTTCACCACGATCTTGTCCGGGTACTGCTTGCGCAGCGGGTCCGTCTTGGCGTCCCACTCCGTGTTGCGGACGAGGACGATCTGCTTGCCCTCCTCGTACTTCTCGAACTTGTACGAGCCGGTGGAGACGACCTTCTTGGTGTAGTCGACGCCGGTGTCCTTGGCCTTCGGCACCGGAGCCGTCTGCGGCATGCTCGCCAGGTAGTCGAACTCGGAGAACGGCTTGTTCAGCTTGAAGACGATCGTGTGGTCGTCCGGGGTCTCGATGGACGAGATGCCCTTGTCGCTCTTGTCCGCGTAGGGACCCTTGTACTTCTTCGGGTCGTCCAGCATCTGCTGGAAGTAGTTGGGGCCGAGCGAGAGCACGTCACGCGAGAAGTTCGAGCGCTCCACGGCGTACTTGACGTCCGCGGAGGTGACCGCGGTGCCGTCCTCGTACTTGACGCCCTGGCGGATCTTGTACGTCCAGGTCTTGCCGCCGTCGCTGGGGGTGCCCGCGCTCTCGGCCAGGTCCGGGACGAGCTCGTTGCCCGCCTCGCCCGCGCCGGGCTTGAACGTCATCAGCGGACGCGCGTAGAGGCGGCTGAAGTTGAAGCCGTACGCGTAGTACATGTTGCCCGGGTCGAGGGACTCGGGGGTGTCCGTACTGGCGTAGGTGACCGTACCGCCCTTCGCCGTGGACTCGTTCACGACACCCTTGGTCGCGGCGTTGGCGCCGGCGCCCTTGGGGGTGTCCTCCGTGCCGTCTTCAGCCTTGCTGCAGGCGGACAGAAGCAAGCCGGCGCTGCTCACAACCGCGACAGCGGCCATTGCTGACCTTCGCATGATGGTCGGTTTCTCCTTCGTAGTTGGACAGTTGCGTGGGACTTCGGGCCACAACCGGGCCGCGGTCGCAGACGTCAGCGGCTGCGGGGGTCGAGGGCGTCCCGGAGGCCGTCACCGAGGAGGTTGAAGGCCAGCACCGTGATGAAGATCGCGAGGCCGGGAACGATCATGTACTGCGGGTCGACCTGGAAGAAGTCGACCGCGTCGTTGAGCATTCCGCCCCAGGAGGCCTGCGGCGGCTGGATCCCGACGCCGAGGAAGCTGAGCGACGCCTCGAAGATGATGTTGGTCGGGATGAGCAGGGTCGAGTAGACGATGATCGGCGCGACGAGGTTGGGCAGCAACTCCTTGAACAGGACGTACGGGCCGCCGGCCCCCATCCCCCGCGAGGCGTCGATGAACTCCCGCTCGCGCAGCGCCAGGGTCTGACCGCGCACGATGCGTCCCATGTACGGCCAGTTGAAGAAACCGATGACGAAGATGAGCACCGAGATGTGGAGTGGCAGTCCTTCGAGGCCGAAGGCACCGCCCTGGAGCGTCGCGGAGATGGCGATGGCGAAGAGCAGCAACGGGAACGCCAGGAAGGTGTCCATCAGCCGGCTCACGATCGTGTCGACCCGGCCGCCGTAGTAGCCGGCGACCAGGCCGAGCACCACTCCGATGGCGTTGGACAGGATCGTCGCGCCGAAGGCCACGACCAGGGAGACCCAGGAGCCCTCAAGAATGCGGGCGAGGATGTCACGGCCGAACTTGGGGTCGACCCCGAGCGGGTGGTCCAAGCTCATCCCGCCGAAGTCGCCCTTGGGTAGGGAGGTGTTGGCGTCGATCAGATCCTGGTTGAAGGTGTTGGGGTCGAGCCCCAGCATCGACTGCAGCGGCCGGGAGAGGGCCGCGATCAGGATCAGCAGGACGACGATGAGACCGCCGGCGACCGCCACCTTGTCGCGCTTGAAGCGGGTCCAGGCGATCTGGCCGAGCGAACGGCCCTCGATCTTCTTGGCCTCGACACCTTCCAGCACGGCTTCGGGCTGCGCCTCGGCCTGCGATCCGGTCGTCTCAATGGGTGCGGTCATCGTCCCTCGTGCTTGCCCGTGCCGGTGGTTGCCGACTGTGCCTGACGGCCGCCCGGGTCTGCGGTGCGGTCCGTCACCACTGCTGTTCTCTCTGTTGCACTGTGTTACTGCTTGGTACGAGGGGAGAGACGGCATCGAACTTCACCGTATGAACAGCGCGTTCGCCCGATCCCCCCATCGCTCTGGGGGAGTCTTCAACGGTCGCGCGATCAGGCACCAGACCCGGCGGCGAATGTATGCGCAACCGTGATGTGGCCAGCAGGGTTCCGCTATCCGAACGTGACGCTCTGTTGAGCGGTGGGCGCGACGGTGACACGTGACCGAGCCACGAGATGAGGGGCGGGGCGGCCTGCGCGGAGCGCGAGCCTCAGTACGCGCGCGGGTACCCGTATCCGCCCGCTGCCGGGGCCTGCGCCGGGGCCGCGTGGGCCTCGCGGTCGTAGAAGGGGCGGGCGCCGGCCCGCAGCCACATGGCGACCGGGTCGTACTCGTCGGACATGGCGACGGTGGAGACGGGCAGGCCGTCCGGGACCGCGCCGATGGACTGCTGCATCATCCCGCGCACCGAGTCGACGGCCGGCGGCGAGGTGTCGTACACGTCGAGGCCGATCGCCAGGTACGGCGCGCCGAGCGCGGGCTGCACCCAGGCGCGGCGCAGCGAGCGCACGGCGGGCGTGCGGTGGGCGTTCTGCGTCAGCAGGGCGTAGAACTGCGGGATCTCGATGGCCGGCTCGGACAGCCGGAGCGGGCCCGCGGGCTGCCGCTCCAGGCCCGTGGCGATCCGGCGCAGGTCGAGCCAGGGGATGCCGACGCCGCCGCCCGGCGCGTGCGGGTTCAGCCAGAGGCCGTAGTGGTCGGGGTAGAGGGTGCGGGCCACGTCGAGGCCGTCGACCACCTCGTAACTGCGGTTCCAGCCACTGGCGGAGAGCTCCTGGGCGGAGGTGACGCACGGGGCGTAGTTGAACCCGTCGACCTCCATGTTCCCGTACTGGGCGTCCGGGGAGCCGCCCTGGCCGTGCCAGAGCAGCATCCAGATCTGGCCGGAGGACGGGTCGGCGAGGGCACGCAGCAGCGCCTCGTAGGCGTCGTAACGCCCGGGCGTCACCTGGCGCAGCATGTGCTCGACCTGCCCGGTGGCGATGCGGCTGCTGGCGCTCACGTGGGCCGCCCTTCGGTGTTGGACCTTGGTTGTAGGAACCAGCTTAGGTGGTGTGCGGGTTGAGCCGGTCAGGGCTCGGGGGTTGTCGCGCGTGGCGGGGTGCGGATGCGTCGCGGCTGGTCGCTCCCCCACTCTCGACTTCGCTCGAGCGGGAGGGACCCCCATCGCGGCGGGGCCGCGCAGCGGTACAGCCCCCGCCCCTTACGCGCGCCGGTCAGTAGCCCTGCTGATAGAAGGGCCGGACCTTCTCGCGGAGCCATTCGCCCACCGGGTCCTGGGCGACGTCCAGGAAGACCATGTTGACGGGCCAGGGGACGGGGGTCCTGGTGAGGGCCCGGCCGAGGGCGGCCAGGGGGAGGGCGCGGTCGGCCTCCCAGGAGGCCAGTTCGACGCCGATGAACATGACGGGGTCGGCGGTCTCGACGGAGGCGAGGCAGCGGCGGGCGGAGAGGACCACTCCGGTCGCGGCGAACTCGGCCGAGGCGGCCGCGAGGAAGTCCACGGGGTCGTCCTGCCAGTCCGGTTCGAACAGCCGCACGCGGGCGCCGTTCGCCGATCCGTCCAGCGGGGTCCGCCCGGCCCGGCACAGCTCGGCCACGGCGGGCGGCGGCAACGGCATACCCACGACACCGTCCGGGTTCAGGACCAGACCGATCTGCGGGGGCAGGCCACGCGCGAACTCGACGGCCGGGGCGATCGTGTACGACATGTGGCTGCCGGCGACTTGGCGGAACTGCTCCTCGGAGCTGAAGACCGGCACGTACGCCTGGCCGTCGAACTCCATCGTGGGCAGATCGAGCTGACCGCTCCGGGGCCCGCCGCCCTCCGGCAGCGGCACCCATACGAAGCTGCGGGCCAGCACCTCGACGATCCGCGCCCCGGCCTGGGGCACCCCGAGCGACGCGGACAGCACCTCCTCCAGCTCGTTGCCGGGCCACCCGCCGTGCCCGTGGGGATGTGCCTGTGCCGAAAAGTCCGCCGGGAAGTCCATCTGCTGCCTACCGCTTTGCTCCGTGATGCTGTTGTCCCTGCACCTTAATTGCTTCCGGGCCAGGGGCGCGCCCCGCGGAGCCTCTCTCTCACCCCCCGAAGTCGATCCGCTTCAGGACGTCCGCCGCGGCCCGGTCGATCAGCACCGCCGCCCCGCACCCCTCAGGCAGCCGCCCCTCCTCCACCGCTCGCAGCAGCCGGGTCATGGCCCCCCGGTGCCGGGCGAAGGCGTACCGCGACACGCCCCGCCCCCGCTCCCGCTGCCCGTCCCGCGCCTCGCCGGGAGTCACGTCGAGCAACAGCAGATGCAGGGTGCCGCCCCGCCTTCCGGCCTCACGCGCGAGCCACCTCCGTACCCACGCCTGTGCCCCGCAGTCGTGCACGACGACGCCCTCCCCCGAGCGGAGGGCTCGCCGCAGCCCCGCGTAGTGGGCGAGGCGCACGAAGGGCCGGTAGGCCGCGTACGGCAGGTGGCGGGCGAAGCGCGCGTCGAAGCGGTCGCGGGTGTCCTGGGAGTCGATCCGTACGCCGGGCACGGACCGCCGCATCAGCGTCGACTTGCCGCTGCCGGGGAGCCCGGTGACCACCACCAGGTCGTCGGGTCCGAAGGACAGTCCGTGCGGGCTCCGCCCGGCACGCTCCCTGAGGTCGCGGACGACGGCCCTCGGGAACGGGCCGCACGCCTCACCCGCCGGCGCGACGGGCTGCTTGGGCATGGCGATGCCCGAGGTAGTCGCGTACGCCGTGGTCCTGTTCACCGTGATCGTCCTCCCCGGGGGTATGGAGTCCCATCCCCACAGACTGTAAAGAGAAGGTAATGCCCGATCCCTCCTGTTTCAGTCCTCGTATGGCCACAAGAGTGCTACGGACCGCTGTGCCTGCCTGTGCTCGTCGACTCCCCACCTGTGAAAGGTCCCCCTGCCGCGCCCCGTCGATGCGTGCAATGATGTGCGCGCCAACTGCATACCGGCCGCTTGAATCCGCGCGGGAGAGCTCCCAGCAGTCTCGCTGGGGCGCCGAAGGAGCAAGTCCCTCCCTTGAATCTCTCAGGCTCAGATACCGCGTGGGCGAGGCACATCTGAAAAGCGGGCCGCACCTCTCTTCCGCAGAGGACGGCTCCACCCACGGTGCAAACCACGACCACCAGTACGTACGGTCGTGGTGAACCTCTCAGGTTCCGATGACAGATGGGGAGGATCGACCTCGCCTGTCATGCCCTGGGAGCAGAACCGATGAGCAGTAGCCCCACCGCTGGATCGCGCCGTACCGCGCTCGATGCCCTGCATCGCTCGCTCGGTGCGACGATGACCGACTTCGCAGGCTGGGACATGCCCCTGCGCTACGGCTCCGAACGCGACGAGCACCTCGCCGTCCGCACGAGGGCCGGCCTCTTCGACCTCTCCCACATGGGTGAGATCACCGTGTCCGGCCCGCGGGCCGCCGCACTGCTCGATCACGCGCTGGTCGGCAACATCGGCGGTGTGAAGCCCGGCCGCGCCCGCTACAGCATGATCTGCCGCGAGGACGGCGGCATCCTCGACGACCTGATCGTCTACCGCCTGGGCGAGACCGAGGCTGGATCCTCGACCTATCTGGTCGTCGCGAACGCCTCGAACGCCCAGGTGGTGCTGGACGCGCTCGTGGAGCGTTCGGCCGGGTTCGACGCCGAGGTGCGGGACGACCGGGACGCGTACGCGCTGATCGCCGTCCAGGGCCCCGAGTCGCCCGGGATCCTGGCCGCCCTCACCGACGCCGACCTCGACGGGCTGAAGTACTACGCGGGGCTGCCCGGCACGGTCGCCGGGGTCCCCGCGCTGATCGCGCGCACCGGGTACACCGGCGAGGACGGCTTCGAGCTGTTCGTGAGGCCGGAGCACGCCGTCGAGCTGTGGCAGGCGCTGACCGAGGCGGGCGAGGGTGTCGGCCTGGTGCCCTGCGGGCTGTCCTGCCGGGACACGCTCCGCCTGGAGGCGGGCATGCCGCTGTACGGGCATGAACTGTCCACCGCGCTGACGCCGTTCGACGCCGGGCTCGGGCGGGTCGTGAAGTTCGAGAAGGAGGGCGACTTCGTCGGGCGTACGGCGCTGACGGCGGCCGCCGGGCGCGCCGCCTCGGCCCCGCCGCGCGTCCTCGTCGGGCTGGTCGCCGAGGGCCGCCGGGTGCCGCGCGCCGGATATCCGGTCGTCGCCGACGGCAAGGTGATCGGCGAGGTCACCTCCGGTGCGCCCTCCCCGACGCTGGGCCGGCCGATCGCCATGGCGTACGTCGACGCCACGCACTCCGCGCCGGGCACCGCCGGTGTGGGAGTGGACATCCGGGGCAGCCACGAGCCGTACGAGGTCGTGGCGCTGCCGTTCTACAAGCGGCAGAAGTGACACCTTCGTAGTCGTCCGTTCAGAAGCGGCACCGGTGCGGACCCCGAGAGTGACACGGGGCACATCCGCGCTGCTCAACAGCGGTTTCAGCAGTCCCCCCTTCCTCACCACTCCCCCGCTTACAGGAGAATTCAGGCCATGAGCAACCCCCAGCAGCTGCGTTACAGCAAGGAGCACGAGTGGCTGTCGGTCGCCGAGGACGGCGTCTCGACGGTCGGCATCACGGAGTTCGCGGCGAACGCGCTCGGCGATGTCGTCTTCGCCCAGCTTCCCGAGGTGGGCTCCACGGTGGCCGCGGGCGAGACCTGCGGCGAACTGGAGTCCACGAAGTCGGTCAGTGACCTGTACTCGCCGGTCTCCGGTGAGATCACCGAGATCAACGAGGACGTCGTCAACGATCCGTCGCTGGTGAACACCGCCCCGTTCGAGGGCGGCTGGCTGTTCAAGGTACGTGTCGCGGAGGAGCCGGACGATCTGCTCTCCGCCGACGAGTACGTCGCCCACACCGCCGGCTGAGATGACGAGGTCGTTCGCATGTCGCTTCTGAACACGCCCCTGCACGAGCTGGACCCGGAGGTCGCCGCCGCCGTCGACGCCGAGCTGCACCGCCAGCAGTCCACCCTGGAAATGATCGCCTCGGAGAACTTCGCCCCCGTCGCCGTCATGGAGGCCCAGGGCACCGTCCTCACCAACAAGTACGCCGAGGGCTACCCCGGCCGCCGCTACTACGGCGGCTGCGAACACGTCGACGTCACCGAACAGATCGCCATCGACCGCCTCAAAGACCTCTTCGGCGCCGAATACGCCAACGTCCAGCCCCACTCCGGCGCCTCCGCCAACCAGGCCGCCCTCTTCGCCCTCGCCCAGCCCGGCGACACCATCCTCGGCCTCGACCTCGCCCACGGCGGCCACCTCACCCACGGCATGCGCCTGAACTTCTCCGGCAAACAGTTCAACGTCGTCGCCTACCACGTCGACACCACCACCGGCCTCGTCGACATGGCCGAACTGGAGCAGCTCGCCAAGGAACACCGCCCCAAGGTGATCATCGCCGGCTGGTCGGCCTACCCGCGCCAACTGGACTTCGCCGCCTTCCGCCGCATCGCCGACGAGGTCGGCGCGTACCTGTGGGTGGACATGGCACACTTCGCCGGCCTGGTCGCCGCCGGACTGCACCCCAACCCCGTCGAACACGCCGACGTGGTCACCTCCACCACCCACAAGACCCTCGGCGGCCCCCGCGGCGGCATCATCCTCGCCAAGCAGGCATTCGCCAAGAAGCTCAACTCCTCCGTCTTCCCCGGCTTCCAGGGCGGCCCCCTGGAACACGTGATCGCCGCCAAGGCCGTCTCCTTCAAGGTCGCGGCCTCGGAGGAGTTCAAGGAGCGCCAGCAGCGCACCATTGACGGCGCCCGCATTCTGGCCGAGCGGCTGACCGCCGCCGACGCCCGTGACGCCGGCGTCGACGTCCTGTCCGGCGGCACCGACGTCCACCTCATCCTGGTCGACCTGCGCGCGAGCGAACTCGACGGACAGCAGGCCGAGGACCGCCTCCACGAGGTCGGCATCACCGTCAACCGCAACGCCGTCCCCAACGACCCCCGCCCCCCGATGATCACCTCCGGCCTGCGCATCGGCACCCCCGCCCTCGCCACCCGCGGCTTCACCGCCGAGGACTTCACCGAGGTCGCCGACGTCATCGCCGAAGCCCTCAAACCGTCCTACGACACCGAAGCCCTCAAAACCCGGGTCAAGGCACTGGCCGACAAGCACCCGCTCTACCCCGGGTTGGGGAAGTAACCCGGGCTTCATCGGTCCGTAGTCCCGCTTTTCCGGGGCACCGCGCACACTGGGGGGTGCGCGCGGTGCCCCACTCCCCGCACCACCC
The DNA here is from genome assembly GCF_041435215.1 of Streptomyces sp. NBC_01314. Taxonomy (NCBI): domain Bacteria; kingdom Bacillati; phylum Actinomycetota; class Actinomycetes; order Kitasatosporales; family Streptomycetaceae; genus Streptomyces; species Streptomyces sp. NBC_01314. The sequence goes on from NZ_CP108394.1 coordinate 3,678,586, forward strand.
TCCCCCGTTCTGAGGAGTCACCGTGGCCATCTCGGTCTTCGACCTGTTCTCGATCGGCATCGGCCCATCCAGCTCCCACACGGTCGGCCCGATGCGCGCCGCCCGCATCTTCGCCCGGCGGCTGCGCAACGAGGAGCTGCTCGCGGGCGTGGCCTCGGTACGCGTCGAGCTGTACGGCTCGCTCGGCGCCACCGGCCACGGCCACGGCACCCCCAAGGCCGTACTCCTGGGCCTGGAAGGCGCCTCACCGCGCACGGTCGACGTCGAGTCGGCCGACGAGCGGGTGGAGGCGATCAAGGGGTCGGGCCGTCTCCGCCTCCTGGACGACCACGAGATCCCCTTCTCCTTCGACAAGGACCTGGTCCTGCACCGCCGCAAGACGCTGCCGTACCACGCCAACGGCATGACGATCTGGGCGTTCGACGCGGCGGGCACGGAGCTGTTGTCGAAGACGTACTACTCCGTCGGCGGCGGGTTCGTCGTCGACGAGGAAGCGGTCGGCGCGGACCGCATCAAACTCGACGACACGCCCCTCAAGTACCCCTTCCGTTCGGGCGACGAGCTGCTCCGCGTGGCGAAGGAGACGGGCCTGTCGATCTCCGCGCTGATGCTGGAGAACGAGCGGGCCTGGCGCGGCGAGGACGAGATCCGCTCCGGGCTCCTCGACATCTGGCGCGTGATGCAGACCTGTGTCTCACGCGGTATGTCCCGCGAGGGCATCCTGCCCGGCGGACTGAAGGTCCGTCGCCGCGCGGCCATGTCGGCCCGTCAACTCCGTGCGGAGGGCGACGCGTTGGCCCACTCCATGGAGTGGATCACGCTCTACGCGATGGCGGTGAACGAGGAGAACGCGGCCGGCGGCCGGGTCGTCACGGCCCCCACCAACGGCGCGGCCGGCATCATCCCCGCCGTCCTGCACTACTACATCAACTTCGTGCCGGGCGCCGACGAGGACGGAGTCGTACGGTTCATGCTCGCCGCCGGCGCCATCGGCATGCTCTTCAAGGAGAACGCCTCCATCTCCGGCGCCGAGGTCGGCTGCCAGGGCGAGGTCGGCTCCGCCTGCTCCATGGCCGCCGGAGCCCTCGCCGAAGTCCTCGGCGGCTCCCCCGAACAGGTCGAGAACGCCGCCGAGATCGGCATGGAACACAACCTCGGCCTCACCTGCGACCCCGTCGGCGGCCTCGTCCAGATCCCCTGCATCGAACGCAACGGCATGGCCGCGGTCAAGGCCGTCACGGCGGCCAGGATGGCCATGCGCGGCGACGGCACGCACAAGGTGTCCCTCGACAAGGTCATCAAGACCATGAAGGAGACCGGCGCGGACATGAGCGTCAAGTACAAGGAGACCGCGCGGGGCGGGCTCGCGGTGAACATCATCGAGTGCTAGGGAAATCGGCCCTGACCAGTGCGTTCGCAACTTTCGGCGCTGTCAGGGCCTTCCCCGTCCAGGCGACGGAAAGTCCCATCTGGCGGTGGCAGGAAGGGCCTGACCGGCACCGGCTCCCCCTGGTTCAACCGTCCGTCCGTGCGGGCGCAAGCAGGAAGCAAGGTGGAACCGCGCCCCGTGGGGAAGGCGGTGTCACGCGGACGGCTCGGTGACGTGGTGGGAGCCGGGGCGGGTGTCGGCTTTGCGGGTGGTCAGGCCCGTCAGGGACATGGCGCCGGGGCCGGTGAAGACCAGGAGGAGGAAGCCCCAGCAGAAGAGGACGGGGGCGAGGCCGCCGTTCTGGAGGGGGAAGAGACCGTCCTTCTGGTGTTCCGTGAAGTAGGCGAAGGCCATGATGCCCGAGCTGAGGAACGCGGCACCACGGGTCGCCAGGCCGAGGAGGACCAGGACGCCGCAGACCAGCTCGACGACTCCGGCGTACCAGAAGGGCCAGTCACCGACCGGGCTCGCCTTGCGGTCCAGGATGCCGAAGACCGTGGCCGCGCCCTCGCTGGCGAACAACAGGCCCAGGACGATGCGGAACAGGCCCAGGACGACGGGTTGGCGCGTCGTGAGCCAGTCGTTCAGGCGCGGGGTGTCGCTCATCGGTACTCCTCGGATGTGTCGGCTACGCGTGGGTGCTCCCGGTTTTTCCTTACCCATGCGCCCGGCCTCCGGTTCAGGGAATCCGTCGCCGACTTCGGGGCGGCCACGGACGTGGCCGCGGTTGTGTCACGTCAGTACCGGTCAGGGCCGGTCAGGTGCTCTCCCCGGGTTCGCGAGGGCCGCGCCGAGTTCGGCCCTGCGGCGGATGCCGAGCTTGCGGTAGGTGCTGGTCAGGTGGGTCTCGACGGTGCGGCGGGCGAGGTGGAGGAGTTGGGCTATCTCGGTGTTCGTGCGGCTCTGCGCGGCGAGTTCGGCGATGCGGCGCTCGCCCGCGGTGAGGGCGGAGGGGCCGGTCAGGGCCGCCGTCGTGCGGCGGGCGCCGCCCTCGCGCAGGGCCTCCTCCGCGAGCGCGCGCAGGCGGAGCGCGCCCAGGCGTTCGGCGCGTTCGGCGGCCTCCCGGAAGGCGTCACGGGCCCGCGCCCGCTCCCCGGAGGAGGCGAGCCCCCGTCCCTGCGCCACGAGGGCCGCTATCAGCTCCGTCTCCACCGGCTCCCCACCCGGCATACCGTCCGACGCCCCCACCGGCACCCCTTGTGACACCCCTTGCGACACGCCGTCCGGCATCCCGGCCGTGCCTCCGTCCGGCGCCTCGACGGCTGCCCAGCCTCCGATCGACGGCACCGCGGACGATCCGCCCACCGCCCAGCCGCCCACGGCCCGTGCGGAGGCTCCGCCCGGTGCCCAGCCGTGCACGGCCGTCGCCGTCACCCGTGTTCCGCCCTGGTTCCAGCCCCCCTTTGCCGCCGCGGGCCCCCTGGCCGACAGCCGGCCGCCGGCCCCCGAAGCGGCGCTTCCCAGCGCCACGACCTCGGCGCCGGTCGCCTCCGCGGCCACCTCCGCTGCCTCCTCCGGCGCCTCGACGGCTCCCTGGCGCAGCATCCGTACCGCCCGGTTCCCCAGCTCCAGGCCCCGGCGCCCGCCCGTCGCCGTGCCGAGGGCGGAGAGGGCGCGGCCCAGCACGCGGGGGGTGTTCCAGACGGTGGCGAGGCGCAGTTCGTGTTCGGCGAGGGCCAGAGCCTCGTGGGGGCGGCCGAGGGCGAGGTGGCATGCGGCGGCGGCGGTGCGCCAGGGGGTGACGACGGGGCTGTCGACGTCCCGTGCGGACTGGCGGCGGCCGCACTCCTGGAAGTCGTCGAGTGCGGCCTCCGGGTCGCCGGTGGCGGCGTGGAGGAGGCCCCGGGCGTAGAGGAAGCGGTTCAACTCCCAGGAGTCGTGGGCCCGTCCGAGGTCGAAGGCGTCGGCGAGCCGGGCGGCTTCGTCCGTACGGCCGGTCTCCACGAGGGCGATGACCGCGTGGGCCAGCGCGTTGGCGGACTCGGGACGGCCGGCGACCGCGCGCGCGACCTCGGGGTCGGCGAGGACCTCCTCGTGGGCTCCCCGTGCGGCGGCGATGTCGATGCGGACGTTGAGGAGGGCCAGATGCATGGGGTGGAGGAGGGAGGTGCGCTGGCCGCTGAGGCCTCGGTGGACGAGGCGTTCGGCCTCGTCGAGCCGGTCGGCCCACTGGGCGACGGCGGCGGCGGTGCCCAGCAGGAAGACCTCGGACAGCGGGTCGGCCGGCTGGGAGAGGAGGGCCCGGACGCGGTGCATCGCCGCAGCCGCCGAGGTCAGACCGGCGGTGGCCTCGTAGCGCACGAGGAGCGCCTGCCCGGCGGTGCCGACCAGGTGGGACGAGCGTTCGGCGGTCTCGCGCAGCCAGCGGTACACCTCCTGCCGTACGCCCCGGTCGTGGTCGGAGAGCAGCGCGGAGGCGGTCTGGACGGTACGGATCAGGTCCGGGTGGCCCGTCAGGTGCTCGTCGCGCAGCCCGCGCAGCACGTCGACGGCGGCGCGGGCCTCGCCCCGGCGGGCCAGGGCCGTGCCGAGGGCGACCGCCGCGTGGACGCGTTCCCGGGGCGGGCCGCCGGGCAGACGCATCGCCTCGGCGAGCCGGGGGATGCCGGCGGTGGAGCGCACGGTGGCGTACTCCAGGGATCCCAGTTCGGTGAGGACCATGGTGCGGCGGGCCGCCGGCATCGGTTCGTCGAGGGCGCGGCGGAGGTAGGCGAGGGCTTCGTCGCTGCGGTCGCTGCGGTCGTCGCGGACGGCGAGGTCGGCGGCGTCGAGCAGGGCGCCGGTCGCCCAGGCCTCGCCGACGGGGCCGGAGCGCAGCAGTTGTCCCGCGACGGCCTCGGCGTGGTCGCCGCGGTGCAGCATCGCCTCGGCCGCCCGGCGGTGGGCGGCCTGCCGGTCGGCGCCCGCCCAGCCGCCGAGCACGGCGTCCCGCAGCAGGGGGTGGGCGTAGCGGGGCCGTCCTTCGGGGCCGGGGCGCAGCAGGCCGAGGCGGGTCATCGCGGTGAGCCAGCCGGGTACGCGGGCGGGGTCGGCGCCGGCCGTCCGGGCGAGCAGGTCGGCGTCGGCCGGTACGGGGGTGTCCCCGTCGTCCAGCGCGGCGAGCGCGCGGGCGACGTCGGTGGTCGTCGGTCCGGCGCTGTCCAGCCACCAGGACACCGCGGCGGAGTAGCTGCCCGGATAGAGCGCGGCACAGGTGTCCGGAAGGGCAGCCGGGAAGGCCTCGGGGTCGGCGTCGCGGAGGTCGGACAGCAGGGCGTGCAGCAGAAGGGGGCTGCTCGCGCCCGCCCGTAAGCAGGCGTCGACCCAGTCCGGCGGGGCGCCGGCGTGGACGGAACGGACCAGCCGCGCCCCGGCGTCCGGGCTCAGCGGGGCCAGGGTGCGGCTGTGCACGAGGGCGGGGGAGAGAGCGTGCGCGAGCCCGTGCGCCGGGGGGTCGATGTCGTACTGGCTGCGCTCGGTGACCACCAGGAGCACCGGCAGGCGGTCGATGCGGCGGACGGCCTCGACGAGCCAGCGGCGGGACGGGGCGTCGGCGAAGTGCGCGTCGTCCACGGCGACGAACAGCGGGGACTCGGCCGCGTAGGAACGCAGCAACCGCCACAGGCGTGCGGGCCTGCCCCGGTGCGGCTGGGTGCCCGGCGGGTCCGGCGCCTCGCCGACGGCCTGGTCGAACTCCGGTCCGTGGGCCAGGAGTTGGAAGACGGTGTCGAACGGTACGGAGCGGTGCTCGGGGGAGCAGCGGGCCCGCAGGACACGCATGCCGTTGGCCGCCGCGTGGTCGGCGGCGGCCTCCAGGAGCGCGGTACGACCGGTGCCGGTGGCGCCCCGGAGCAGCACCAGACGGCCGGAGCCGGTCCGGGCACGGGCGGCCTCGGCGGCCAGCAGCTCCAGGGGCTCACGGCGTTCGAGAAGCGGTTCCGGCCCGCGCATCGCTGTCTCCTGTCGTGGACTTCGTGGACTGTCGTTCTCCGCTTCCGAGGACGGGGCACGGGCCCTCCGGGTGCACTGTTCGCGGACGGTCGGCGGAAAAGTGCCGTAGCCGGTCCCGCGGCCGGTCCCGTGGTGAAGCTCGTGGCGCATCTCGTGATGTATCTCGTGGTGCATCTCGTGGTCCTCCACGATTGCGCAGCGCACACGACACACAGAAGGGTGAATCGAGCCCATCGGCCACTCCCCTCACCGGAGCGGCGACTTCGTGCACACGGGAGAAACGGTTGCGCAGCACATTCCGGACCGCGGAGACGGCGGCGGCCACGGCGGTAGCCACGGCCAGGGCCACCGTCACGGCGGAGCACCAGGAGCCCCGGCGCCGTATCCCCGTCGTGGTCCACACTCTCGACCCGCTCTCCCGCGCCGGAGTGCTCAGCCAACTGCGCGGGCACCCGGTGATCGACGTGGTGGACGACGCCGTGGCACGGCCGGGCAGCGTGGCCGTGCTGGTCGGGGAGACGCCGGACGAGCCGCTGCTGTCCGCGCTGCGCCGGATGGTGCGCAGCGAGGGGGCGCGGGCCGTCCTGGTGGTGAGCCTGATCCGGGAGACCGAACTGCTCGACGTCATCGAGTGCGGGGTCGGGGCCATCGTCTGGCGCCACGAGGCCACCGCGCACCGGCTGTCGCAGGCCGTGCTCGCGGCCTCGCGCGGGGACGGCGACCTGCCCGCCGATCTGCTCGGCCGGCTGATCAACCAGGTGGGAACGTTGCAGCGTTCCGTGGCCGGCCGCACCGGGGCGCCGCTGTCCGGCCTGGTGCCGCGTGAGATCGACGTCCTCCGGCTCGTCGCCGAGGGGATGGACACCGGTGAGATCGCGAGCAAGCTCTCCTACTCCGAACGCACCGTCAAGAACGTGATGCACGGGCTCACCACCCGACTGCATCTCCGCAACCGGGCGCACGCGGTGGCCTATGCCCTCCGGGAAGGCTACATCTGATCGAACGGGCAGACCCAACAGGCCTCTTGGGCACCACATTCTGCCCGCCGCACGTCCCCGGCACCTCTGGGAACGCGGCGCCGACGCCGGGCAGGATCGGCGGACAGGCACACGACACAGCAGGAGCACGACCGTGATCCACGAGGTGGACGAGGTCCTCAAGGGACTGATCGGCGGTGGTGCCCTGGCCGGCTCCGGCATCGACGTCTCCTTCGAGGCGCCGACCCGCGACTGGGCGGCCCGGCGCAACGCGCCCGCCGTCAACACCTATCTGTACGACATCCGCGAGGACGTCTCCCGCCGCCAGCGCGGCCACATGCCGGTCCGCGACGAGCGCGACATCGTCGTGCGCCGCCGCCAGCCGCCCCGCTGGTTCCGGCTGTCGTACCTGGTCACCGCCTGGACCAAACAGCCTCAGGACGAGCACCGGCTGCTCTCCGCGGTGCTGGCCAACCTGCTGCCGCGCGAGCTGCTGCCGCCCGCCGAACTCCCGGGCGCGCTCGGCGCGCTGGGCCTGTCCGTGCCGGTCTCGGTGGCGGGGCTGCACTCCGAGTCGCGGTCCCTCGCCGAGATCTGGTCCGCGTTGGGCGGCGAGCTGAAGCCGTCCCTCGACCTCGTCGTCACCGCTCCGTTCCCGGCCTTCCCCGAGTACGACGCCGGTCCCCCGGTCACCGAGGGCGCGGCGATCCGCGTACGCGGCATGGACGGCTCCCTGGAGGGCTCGGAGGAACGCGCCCACCGGCCGGGGCAGTTGGCGTCCGCGCCGAACACCGGGGAACGGCAGGACCGTCCGACGCCCGGCACCAGCACCAGCACCAGCACCAGCACCAGCACCAGCACCAGCACCAGCACCAGCACCAGAGAACGGCAGCGGTGACCACCCACACTCCGCCCGAGTCTTTGCCGGCCCCCGCCTCCCCCACCACCGACGCGCTCCTCCTCCGGCTCGCCCGACTGCGTGACCGCGTCGCCGAGTTGGTGGCCGAGCGCGGTGCCGGTGATCCGACGGCGGGTGATCCGCTGCGGGGGCTGTACGTGTCCGAGGAGGGCGTACGGCATCTGCTGGAGCCGTCGGCGGGGTCGTACGCCCCCGTGTTCGACGACTTCGAGGACGCGGACCCGGCCCCGCACGGTCCGCTGGAGCGGCTCGCGGGGCGGCTCGGCCTCACCGAACTGGACACGCGCATCCTGCTGATCGCCCTGGCGCCCGATCTGGACCGCTCCTACGAGCAGTTGTACGGGTACCTGAACGACGACGTCAGCAGGCGTCGGGCCACCGTGGGGCTCGCGCTCGATCTGTGCGGGCTGCCCGTGCATCTCGCCCGGGCGCGGGCCCGGTTCCTGCCCTCGGCGCCGCTGAGCGCGCTCGGACTGCTGACGATCGAGGAGACCGAACGCCCCTTCCTCGGGCGGGTGTTGCGGGTACCGGACCGGCTGGTCGCGCATCTGCTGGGCGACGACACGCTGGACGCGGCGCTCGTCGGCCATGTGCGTCCGCTCACGTGGCCGTCGCGGACGCAGTCGCCGTCGCGGTCCCAGTCGCCGAATTCCCTGGCCTCGCTTTCGTCGCCGGCCGCGCCTTCGTCCCCGGCCTCGTCCTCGTCCTCGTCCGGGGAGGACGGCGGCTTCACCGCCAGGCTGGCCGCCCGGCTGGCCGCCGCCCCGGTCACCGTCCATCTGCGGGAGCACCGCGAGGGTGACGGGCTGGTGCGTGCCTCTGCCGCTCTGCGTGCGGCGGGGGTGGAGGCGCTGCACTTCACGCCCCCGGCGGCCCAGGACGAGGCGGCCGGGCTCCTCCCCCGGCTGCTGCGCGAGGCCCGGCTGCGCGGTTGCGCGGTCGTGGTGTCGCCGCTGCCGGAGAAGCCGGGGCCGCTCGTCCGGGCGCTGACAGCGGCCGACGTGTCCGTGCTGTTCACCGGGGCGCAGCCGTACGACCCGCAGTGGTGCGACCGTGATCCGCTGGTCCTCGACGTGCCCCGGCCGCCCTCGGGTGCCGTGGACGCCTGGTCGGCGGCGCTCGGTGCCGGGGCGGACGGGCCGGGATTCGACCTGGCGGCCACGGTCGCCCCGTACCGGCTCGGCGGGGACCGGATCGAGCGGGCGGCCCGCGCCGCCGTGGACCTCGCGGCGTTCGACGGCACCCCGGTGACCGCGGCCCATCTGCGACTGGCCGCGCGGCTGCAGTCCGCCTCCGGTCTGGAGCGGCACGCACGCCGGATCCGCCCGGACGTCGGCTGGGTCGACCTCGTCCTGCCGGACAAGCCCCTCGCCCAGTTGCGGGAACTCGCGCTGCGCGCCCGCCATCGCGACCGGGTGCTCGGCGACTGGCGGCTGAGCGCCGGGGGCGGCCGGGGCCATGGGGTGCTGGGGCTCTTCGCGGGCGAGTCGGGCACCGGCAAGACGCTGTCGGCGGAGGTCGTGGCCGCCGAACTCGGGCTGGACCTCTATGTCGTGCAGCTCTCCTCGATCGTCGACAAGTACGTGGGCGAGACCGAGAAGAACCTCGAACGGATCTTCACGGAGGCCGACCGCACGGACGCCGTGCTGCTCTTCGACGAGGCGGACGCCGTGTTCGGCAAGCGCTCGGAGGTCAAGGACTCCCACGACAAGTACGCCAACATGGAGAGCGCCTATCTGCTCCAGCGTCTGGAGTCCTTCGACGGCATCGCCCTGCTGACCACCAATCTGCGGGCCAACATCGACGAGGCGTTCACCCGGCGGCTGGATCTGGTGGTCGACTTCCCGTTCCCGGACGCCGCCCAGCGGCTGGCCCTGTGGCGGCACAGCCTCGCCGCGGTGCCCCGCGCGGACGACATCGACCCGGCGGCGGTCGCCCGCGACTTCGAGCTGGCCGGCGGTTCGATCCGCAGCGCGGTCGTCACCGCCGCCTACGCCGCCGCCGGGCGCGCCGGGTCGGTCACCACGGCCGACCTGCGGGAGGGCGCGGAGCGCGAGTACCGCAAGGCCGGGCGGCTGGTGCCGGGCGAGGGCAACTGGTAGCGGGCCCCGGCGGCCGAGGACGGCGGGAGCACCCCGATGGGGCCGCCCCCGCCGGGCGGTCTACTTCACGCGCCACTTCTGGTTGGGGGTACCCGCGCACGTCCAGAGCTGGAGCTTGGCACCGTTGCCGGTGGCGTTGTCCTTCACGTCGACGCACTTGTCGGCCTGCGGGTTGACCAGGTCACCGGCGGTGCTGAGCACGAACTGCTGGGCGGGGTTGCCGCTGCACCTGGCCACCTGGATGACGGCCCCGTCGTCGCGGGAGCCCCAGGCGACGTCCATGCACAGCCCGAGGGAGCGCACGGTGCCGTCGTCGCGGAAGTCCCACTTCTGGTTGGCGGTACCGGCGCAGTCCCAGATCTGGAGCGGGGTGCCGTCCTTGCCCTTGCCGTTCTCCGCGTCCGTGACGTCGACACAGCGGTTCGAGGCCTGGCCGATGATCCTGAACCCCTTGGCGGCGGCCGGCTTCTTCTTCGTGGGCTTCGTGTCCGGTTCCTTTTCGGAGCCCGATCCCGATCCCGGCCCCGATCCCCCGGAGCCGCTCCCCGAGCCCGCACCCGAGTCCTCCGGCTGCTCCTCCTCCTGCCGGGGTGCCTCGGGCGTCTCCGAGGGCAGCGGCGCCGCGGAGATGTTCGGCGCCGGGGCCATGGCCGACGGGCTGGCGCTCGGCAGGGCCGTCGTACCGGCCTGCTGGAGATCGGTCGCGGCGCTGGTGACCTTGGGCTGGTAGGCGAACCACAGCGTCACGAAGGTGATCGCCAGGGCCAGGAGGACGCCCATGCAGGTGGCGAGCCAGCCCGGCAGGAACCCTCGCTGGACATAGGTGCCGTCGACGGGCTGGGGTGCGACGCCCGCCCGTTGGACGGCGAGCGCGTACGGTCTCTCCTCCTTGGAACCGAACCAGATGACCTGTCTCGGCTTCAACGTGGCCTTCACGAACGCGGCACGGCCTGGCTCGATCTGCACATTGCTCGGATGGATGTCGTACGACAGCTGGTCGCCGTTGTCGCTGCCGCTGACGGCGGCGGTCACCCTCGTGTTGCCGAGGTTGTCGATGGCGAGCTTGGGCCGTCCCCGGAAGCGCCCCTTCACGGTCGGCGGCACGAGTTCCGCCCGTACCTCGGTGAAGGGCGTGATCGTCAGGTTCCCCTCGGGGACGGTCGTCGCCTCGGGATGCTGGGTCGGCGTGATCCGTACGGCGTACGGGTTCGGGCCGGCCGTCGCGTCCGGGGTGCGGGGCGGAGCGAACGTCAGCTCCACGGTTCCTGTCGTCCCCGGGTAGAGCCGCAGGGTCTGCGGCTCCACGGTCGTCCACGGCGCGATGTCACCGACCGGCTCGAAGCGGTACTCGTCGACGACGTCGCCGGTGTTGCGTAAGCGCAGCCGTACGGTCGTACTGCTCCCCGGGTCCACGGTGGCGGAGGCGGGTTCGAGGGAAGTCCAGAGGCTCACGGTCAGGCCCCCGCGGCAGGAACGATCTGCCATTCCTGGTCGTCGGTGACGGTGCAGTGGAAGAGCATCAAGGTCACCTCGTCGCGTGTGTCTTCGTTGCCCGCGATTTCGAGACACCTGTTCTTGCTCGCGAAGTTGCGGATCCAGTAGCCGCCGCCCTGCTGCGGGTCGAGCCACCACAACTGGTTGTCACTGGTCGTGCCGTCACAGGTGAACTCCGTGATCTTCGTATGGATCGGGTTCTCTCCGTAGTTCGGCAGGTCCATGCAGAGCTGGTCCTTGGCGTTGCGGATCTGGAAGAGATCACTGCCGTCGGGCGCCTTCTTCGCGGCCTTCACCTCCAGGTTCCAGAGCTGGTTGTCCGCCGTGCTGTCGTCGCAGGTGAACTGCTGGACCCGGCCGTCTCTCCGCCCGTTGCCCTCGCCGGGGACGTCGGCGCACAGCTTGGTGGCGAGGTTGCGCAGGAGGATGTTGCGGGCGGGCAGCACGCTCTCGTCCTCCTTCTCGGTCGGCTCGGGCGGCGCCGCGGGCGCGTCGCCACCGCCACCGCCGTCGTCGGCCTCTTCGGACGGGACCGATTCCTGCTCCGGCTCAGACTCCGGCTCCGGCTTCGCGGACTCCAGCGGTTGCGGCGAGGCCGAGGGCGGCAGCGTGCTGACGCCGGTCTCCCGGAACTCGGTGGCGGCGCTGGTCACGGTGGGTCTGTAGGCGAGCCAGAGGGTGAGGAAGGTGATCGCGAGGGCCAGGAAGATGCCGAGGCAGGTGGCGAGCCAGCCCGGCAGGAAGCTGCGCTGCACATAGGTGCCCTCGACATCCAGCGGCGTCACCCCCGACCGCTTCACCGCGAAGGTGTACGGCCGCTCCTCCTTCGACCCGAACCAGGTGATCTGCCGCGGCTTCAACGTGGCCTTCACGAACGCGGCACGACCCGGCTCGATCTGCACATTGCTCGGATGGATGTCGTACGACAACTGGTCACCGTTGTCGCTGCCACTGACCGACGCGGTCACCTTCGTATTGCCCAGGTTGTCGATGGCCAGCTTCGGCCGCCCCCGCAACCGCCCCTTCACCGTCGGCGGCACAAGCTCCGCCCGCACCTCGGTGAACGGCGTGATCGTCAGATTCCCCTCGGGAACCGTCACCGCCTCCGGATGCTCCGTCGGCACGATCCGCACCGCATACGCGTTCGGCCCCGCCGTCGCATCCGAAGTACGGGGCGGCGCGAACGTCAGGTCCACCGAACCCGTCGTCCCCGGATACAACCGCAGAGTCTGCGGCTCCACAGTCGTCCACGGCGCGATGTCACCGACCGGCTCGAAGCGGTACTCATCGACCACATCACCGGTATTGCGCAGACGCAGCCGCACGGTCGTACTGCCACCGGGATCCACCGCGGCCGACGCGGGTTCCAGAGAAGTCCAAAGGCTCACAGAGGGACGCTACGGGGCGGGCGTCGTCCGGTCAGGAGCCGTCGGGGCAGGCCCGGCTGCCCCGACGGCCACCGAAGCCGTCCCAACGGTCCTGCCCCAACGGCCTTGTCACACGGTGAACTTGACGGCTTCGAGCCAGATGCCGTTGTCGAGGGTGCCGCCGAAGATGTAGTTATCTCCTTGGCCGGGCTTGTCGCAGGCCAGGTTCTGCCAGCCCCGGTCCTTCTGGTGGACCGACTGGCATACCCCCCGGCCGCCTTCGTCGACGTTGATGGTGAAGCCCAGCATGTCCGGGGCGCCCCTCTTGGAGCTGCCGAAGTAGTTGTCGAAGCCGTCCTTCGCGCTCGCCCACGGCTTCCCGTTGTAGTGACCCTGGCCGTTGGTCGAGTCGGGGTTGTGGACGAACGCGGCGCTGGCCGTGCCGTTGACGCCGGACACCGCGATGTTGAGGGCCTTGAGCGACCTGGCCTGGCCCACCGTGCCGGCCGTGTCGCCGTCGCACTCGGGGGCCGTCCAGCCCTTGCCCGTCACGAACGCGCGATAGCAGATGTGCCGGCCGGCCGGGTCCGCTGCCGCCAACTGCCGTACGGCGGTCGCGGCCGTGGGAGCGGGCTTCTTCTTCTCCTCGGAACCACCGCCGGAGCCACCGCCACCGCCACCGCCGCTGCCGCCGCCGCTCCCGTTCCCGCTGTCACTCTCCGTCTCGGTTTCCGTCGCCTGCGGGGGTGGCGAGGAGGCGGGAGGCGCGGAGGGAGTGGGCGGCGGAGGGGTCGACACCGGCGCCGAGGGGCTGGGCGGCAGCGTGCTCACGCCGGCTTTCTGCAGCTCCGTCGCGGCGCTGGTCACGGTGGGTCTGTAGGCGAGCCAGAGGGTGAGGAAGGTGATCGCGAGGGCCAGGAAGATGCCGAGGCAGGTGGCGAGCCAGCCCGGCAGGAAGCTGCGCTGCACATAGGTGCCCTCGACATCCAGCGGCGTCACCCCCGACCGCTTCACCGCGAAGGTGTACGGCCGCTCCTCCTTCGACCCGAACCAGGTGATCTGCCGCGGCTTCAACGTGGCCTTCACGAACGCGGCACGACCCGGCTCGATCTGCACATTGCTCGGATGGATGTCGTACGACAACTGGTCACCGTTGTCGCTGCCACTGACCGACGCGGTCACCTTCGTATTGCCCAGGTTGTCGATGGCCAGCTTCGGCCGCCCCCGCAACCGCCCCTTCACCGTCGGCGGCACAAGCTCCGCCCGCACCTCGGTGAACGGCGTGATCGTCAGATTCCCCTCGGGAACCGTCACCGCCTCCGGATGCTCCGTCGGCACGATCCGCACCGCATACGCGTTCGGCCCCGCCGTCGCATCCGAAGTACGGGGCGGCGCGAACGTCAGGTCCACCGAACCCGTCGTCCCCGGATACAACCGCAGAGTCTGCGGCTCCACAGTCGTCCACGGCGCGATGTCACCGACCGGCTCGAAGCGGTACTCATCGACCACATCACCGGTATTGCGCAGACGCAGCCGCACGGTCGTACTGCTCCCCGGGTCCACAGTCGCGGAGGCGGGTTCGAGGGAAGTCCAGAGGCTCACGTCAGGACGCTACCGGGAGTGCGGGATCCGTTTCAGGAGGAAAACGTGCACGGTCGCGGTGCCCGAAAGGGCAGCGCGCTCGGGCACGGGGGTGCTCGCCGGGGTGCTGAGGCCGGGTGGGCGCGGCCGGGCCCGCCCGGGAGCGGTTTCCGCCGATCGGCCGGACTGCCCCTGGGGGCAACGGATGTGCCCCCGATCAGGTACCGGAGGACGTTTCAGGGGACGCGCTTCGCGCGTGAGGGTGAGAGGCAACCTGTCTCGTACCCCAAGGAGAGCAGAGCATGCCGTCCTACCTGTCGCCGGGCGTCTACGTCGAGGAGGTGGCCAGCGGCTCGCGTCCCATCGAGGGTGTGGGCACCTCGGTGGCCGCCTTCGTCGGCCTGGCCCCGACCGGTCCGCTGAACGAGCCGACCCTGGTGACCAACTGGTCCCAGTACGTCGCCGCCTTCGGCGAGTTCACCGACGGCTACTACCTCGCGCACTCGGTGTACGGGTTCTTCAACAACGGCGGCAGCGCCGCGTACGTCGTCCGGGTCGGCGGCACGCACCAGGGCGGCGCGTCCGCCGGTGGCCCGGCAGCCGTGACGGGTGCCGCCGCGCCGGCCGCGCTGCCGCCGGGCGAGCCGAAGCAGCTGGGCACGTTCAGCGTGACCGCCATCGCGGGCGGTTCGCTGAGCGTCGAGGTCGCCGACCCCGAGGGCGAGGGTCCGGCCGAGCGGTTCAAGCTGGTCGTCAAGGACGGCGACAAGGCCGTGGAGACGTTCGACGTGACCGCCAAGAAGGGCGGCCGCAACTACGTCGTCACCCAGGTCAAGGAGCGCTCCAAGCTCATCACGGTCCAGGAGACGGCACCGGCCGCGCAGCTCGCGCGCCCCGACAACCAGACCGTGGCGCTGGCGGCCCCCGCCGCCCCGGCCGCCGTCACGCCCGCCGCGACGGACGACGGTCACCCCGGCCCGGCCGAGTACCTCGGCGACTCCGCCGACCGCACCGGCTTCGGCGGCCTGGAGGCCGTTGACGAGATCTCGATGGTCGCCGTGCCCGACCTGATGGCCGCCTACCAGCGCGGCGTGATCGACCTGGAGGCCGTCAAGGCCGTCCAGCTCGGTCTGATCGCGCACTGCGAGCTGATGGGCGACCGCGTCGCCGTCATCGACCCGCCGCCCGGCCTCAACGCCCGGCAGATACGGGTCTGGCGCCAGGAGACCGCCGGGTACGACTCCAAGTACGCGGCCCTCTACTACCCCTGGATCAAGGTCTTCGACCCGGCCTCCGGCCAGTCCCGCGTCATCCCGCCGAGCGGCCACGTCGCCGGTGTCTGGGCCCGCAACGACTTCGAGCGCGGTGTGCACAAGGCGCCCGCCAACGAGGTCGTACGCGGCGCGGTCGACCTGGAGCTGCAGATCACCCGCGGCGAGCAGGACCTCCTCAACCCCATCGGCGTGAACTGCATCCGCGCCTTCCCGGGCCGAGGCATCCGCGTCTGGGGCGCCCGCACCATGTCGTCCGACCCGGCCTGGCGCTACCTCAACATCCGCAGGTACTTCAACTACCTGGAGGAGTCGATCCTGATCGGCACCCAGTGGGTGGTGTTCGAGCCGAACGACCACGCGCTGTGGGCCCGGATCCGGCGCAACGTCTCGGCGTTCCTGGTCAACGAGTGGCGCAGCGGCGCCCTCTTCGGCCAGCGGCCCGAGGACGCGTACTACGTCAAGTGCGACGAGGAGACCAACCCGCCGGAGTCGGTCGACCTCGGCCGGGTCATCTGCGAGATCGGCATCGCCCCGGTCAAGCCCGCCGAGTTCGTGATCTTCCGGCTGGCCCAGTTCTCCAGCGGCAACGGTGAGCTGGAGGAGTAGGCCGTCCGGCCCGCTCCTACCTGCGTTCGCACACCAGTCGTTCCGCAAGCCCCTTGCCCCTGCCCCCTCAGAAGGACACAGAACAGATGAGTCTCGCGCCGGGTGACGCCCTTACCTCACACAATTTCGGCCTCCAGATCGACGGGGTGATGGTCGAGTACCTCGCGGAGGTCAGCGGCCTCACCCTCGAACAGGACGTCATCACGTACCAGCAGAACTCCGCCCAGGGCCGGCCCGAGGTCAACCTTCTGCCCGGTGTGCAGAAGAACGGGCAGTGCACCGTGGTCCGCGGTATGACCCAGTCGGCCGCGTTCAACACGTGGATCAACGACTCCATCAACGGTCAGATGAGTTCCGCCCGTAAGAACGCGTCCATCATCATGATGGATTATCAGAACAATCCGGTGAAGCGGTACAACATGCGCAACGCCTGGTGCAGCAAGATCGACGCGAGCACCCTCAAGGCCGGCGAGGCGGCCGCGCTCACCGAGACCGTGACCATCGTCTTCGAAGAACTGGTCATCGAGTAATGCGGCGTACGACTGCCAGGGCGGGCGCGGGCTCGATCGTGGACGTAGCGGGTCCGGGTGCGGGCGCGGGGGCAGTGGGCCCGGAGCCGGTGGCGGGTGCGGGCATGGGTGTGGGTGTGGGGACGGGCGCGGGTGAGGGAGTGGCTCCGGCCGTGTCCGCATCCGCCCCGGTCTCCGCGCCGGCCCCGGCCGTCGCGCCGGTGGCGCAGCGGCTGCGGACGGAGTTCCCGTTCGAGCTGCCGCGCGGCTACGTCGACGAGGCGGGGAACGTCCACCGGGAGGGCGTGATGCGTCTCGCCACCGCCCGGGACGAGCTGATCCCGCTCCGGGACGTGCGCGTCCAGGAGAACCCGGCCTATCTGTCGGTCGTGCTGCTCGGCCGGGTCATCACCCGGCTCGGCAATCTGGCGATGGTCCACGACGGGATCGTGGAGAACATGTTCGCGTCCGACCTCGCGTTCCTGCAGGACTTCTACCGGCAGGTCAACGCGGAGGGTCACACCCGTGCGGCCGTGGAGTGCCCCCACTGCTCCGAGCCCTTCGAGGTCGAACTCGGCGGGAGCCGCCTGGGGGAATCGTGACGTACGCGACCGACCGGCTGCATGAGGAGATCGCGTACGTCGCCTACCACTTCCACTGGGGCTTCGAGGAGATCCTCGACCTCGAACACCACGACCGCCGCCGCTACACCGAACAGATCGCGTCCCTCGTGACACGGGGCGGGGCGGAGGGCTGACACGTGGGGTTCTTGGATCGCCTACGGGGTGCCGCCGGATCGGCCGGGCGCCGGGGCGGGGTTGATGGACTCGGCTCGGCCGGGTCGGTCGACTCGGTCGGCGAGGTGAGGCCCGCCGCCGGGCATGCGGGTTCCGAGGGGAATCCGCCCGGCGCGGGCGGCAGTTCGTTCGTCGCGGGGTCGGAGAGCGGCCCCGCTTCGCCGACCGGAGCGTCGGCGAAGACGGGGGCCGGTTCGGTCGAGGGGACCACCTCGGTCGCTGGTGTTGCCCCGGTCCGTGGTTGGGAGGGGCTCGCTCCGATTCAGCGGACCATCGGGGGGCGGGCCGTCGTCGCGGACGCCGGGTTCAGCGGGCGGTTGAGCACCTGGCAGAACCCGTCGTTCACCGGGACCTTGTCCCATGCCGTCCTGCCCGGAGCGCCGGGCGGGCTGGTCAAGGACGTCCTCACCACGTCGGCGACACCCGTCGCCGGACTCGAACTGCCCGCGCGCACCCTGCCGGTGGCGACCGACGAGCCCGAGGTCCGCGCCGACACGACCGACGGCCCACGGCCGGTGCAGCGCGCGCCGTACCAGGTCACACCGTCCCGCCCGACGGGCCCCCGGGTGACTCCCGTACCACCCCGCACCACCCGCCCGACCCCGCTGACCAAGGCCCCTGCCGCGCCGCCCACCGTCCAGCGACGGACCCTGCCGACGGCACGACCACAGGTTTCCGGGGCCGCTGGGGAGTCTGGGGGTACGACCTCGGGGGGTACGGCTTCGAGGGGCACAGCTTCGGAAGGCACGGCTTCGGGGGATGCCGCGACTGGGCATACGGCGCAGGGCGGTTCTTCGGCCGGGCACACCGTCGCCGACGGTGCCTCGTCCGGGCACGCGCATTCCGGCGGTGCCTCGTCCGGGCATACGGCGTCCGGTGGTGCCTCGTCGCAGCGTTCGGTGTCGGGCGCTACCGCTTCAGGGCGCACGACATCGGGGCACACGGCGTCGGAGAGTACGGCGTCCGGGCGGGACGCGTCGGGCTCGGCCACCTCGGATGCCGCGAGTCCGGTCAACACGTCCGGCGGCCCGCTGAGGGCAACGCCCGCTGCCACGGCGGCTGTTCGCGTCGACGCCTCCAGCGGCGGCTCCGCCGACCCGACCCACCACTCCAGCGACGCGGCAGCCGCCCTCGGTCACGCGGGGCTCGACATCCAGCGGAGGGCGACCGACTCGGGCGGTACGGCAGCGGCCTCCGGCCGAACGGCAGCCGGCCCCGCCAGGACGGCGACCGGCACCGGCCCTGGGGGCAGCCCCGTCGCCTCCCATCACGCCGAGGTCAGCGTCCAGCGGGCGGCGACGGGGCCCAGCGGTATGCCGGCCAACCCCGACGCGACGGCCCCCGTCTCCGCCGTACCGCCGACCGCCCCGCCCGAAACTTCGGACCGCCCTCGCGCGACGTCCGGCGGCCCCAACGCCACGCCGATCAGCCCGAACACAGCGGCGGTCGAAGCCCAACGGCCCGTGGCCGGACGCGACGACACGCCGGGCAGGGCAGCCGGTACGGCAACAGGCAACGGCCCCACACCCAACGCCCCCGGCACTCGGGCGACCAGCCCAGCCAACCCGACGGCCGGCATCCAACGCGCGGCCGTCAACCCCGAGGCCACTCCGACCAGACCCACTAGCACCACCCCCGGAACAACGGGCACCTCCAGCTCCGGCTCCGCCTCCCACACAACCTCCAACACCGGCTCCGGCTCCGGCTCCGGCTCCGGCTCCGGCTCCAACACTGACTTCGCATCCGGCTCCGGCAGGACGGTGGACAGCTCCGGCCGAACCTCGCCGACCCGCACCTCGGCCCCTACCTCGGCCGGCCCTTCCAGCGGCGCCGTGGATGTCCAGCGGGCGGCGACCGGCCCCAGCCGTACGGCGGCCTCGCCCGCCGGAGCCCCGACCAACCCGCCCGCAACGCCAAGCGATCCCAGCCCGACGGCGGGCGGTCGCGACGCGGCGGCAAGCGGTCCCGGCGCAACGACAACTGACTTCGGCAGAGCGGCAGTTGCCCCGACCGGCGGCGCTCCCTCCAGCACCGGTGATGCTGTGACAGGCGTCCAGAGAGCCACCACCGGCCGCGGCGGCACACCGAGCGCCTCCCGCGACGCGGTCTCCAGCCCCGCTGGTGGGGCGGCCGACACCAGCAGTTCCGGTACCGGTACCGGCAGCGGCGGCAGCTCACACGTCAACGTCCAACGGGCGGAGGCCGACCCCGGCGGTACGAGCACCACGCCTGCCGCACCCAAGACGCACTCCCCCGGTACGGCGAACAGCGCCCCCGCGGCACGCCCGAGCGGAACTTCGGCCAACCCGGCCGCACGGTCACCTCGCACCGCCCCCACATCAACACGCACCGACGCCGACGCCAGCACCGGCCTCCGAGGCGCGCCCCCCACCGGTCCATCAGCAGGTACCCCGACGACCCCGCAGCCCCAGATCCAACGGGCCGCAGCCAGTCCCACCAGCCCCACCAACCCCAGGGCGGCAACGCGCGGCCCCAGCAGCACCCCCGCCCCCGCCCCAGGCACCCACCCCCTACAGCGGAGCACCTCCGTCGGAGCAAGGCGCATCGGCCTCGGCACACCCACCTCCGGACCCGTCCCAACGGCCGGCTCCCTCCCGGCGCACCCAAGCCCGACACCCACGCCAACGCCCCTGGCCCCGCCCCCGGCCCCGGCCCCGGCAGACCGACCCCACTCCGCAGCCCCCACCCCAGAAAGCCCCTCGGGCACCCCGGCTCCCCCGGCTCCCCCGATCCAGCGCGCCACCAGCCCCACCCCCCGTCAGCGCCCCCTGTTGGGCGCCCCCCTCTCCACCCCGCCCCAGGGCGCGCAGCCCATCTCCACGCGCAAGGCCCCCGGCGGCCCAGCCCCCACCGTGCCTTCTTCCCCTCCCGCTCCCCTTCCCGCCCTGCCTCCCCTGCCTCCCCTGCAGCGGGTGACAGCGGCACCCCAGGCAACGGCGAACCACCCCCCGCACCCGTTTCCCCAGGCGTCCGCCCCCACACCGGCAGTACGGCACCACCCCCAGGCCGTCCCCCTGAAAACCACGGGCCACGGGCAGCGCCCCGAAGTCGCGCGGGGAACCACGCGTCCAGCCACACACGCCCCGCAGCCGCCCAACACCCCGCCCCGGCAGTTCCCCGGCCCATCAAGCCCTCCATGGTCACCGGAGCCCAAAGCACCTTCCCCCCAGGCCTCACCACCCACCCTGGCCCCCGCGCCCGCCCCCGCACGCCCCCTCGCCCCGACCCGTGCCCTCACTACAGCCCTGCCCACCGCCACCACGCCCCCCGCCATCCAGCGTCAGGCACCCCGGGCCGCGGTGCCCCTGCGCCGTCCCACCCCCAGGACCGGCCACCCCTCATCCCCGGGCACCGGCCCCGCCGTGCAACGCCTCAAGGCCCACAAGCCCACCGCCCCGACCCGTACGGCACTCCCCCTCGCCGTCGCGCCCAGGACACCCAGCACCGCACCCGTCACCCCCCGCGCGCTCGCACCCACCCCCGCACCCACACCCGCCCCGGTCCAGCGGGCCCCGGAAATCCCCCTCCGGCCCATCCCCGCCACCACGACCACCGCCGTCGCACCCGTCACAGCGACCGCGGCCACCAGCGGGTCCACCACAGCTCACCGCACCGCGTCGGCCGACCTCCCGCCGCCGTACTCCGCGGTGGAGAACGACGCCTCACCCAAGGCCCAGTTCGACCCCCGCACCCTCACCGACTTCCAGCTCGACGAACTGACGCACAAGCTCATCGGCCGGATCACCCGCCTCGTCCGCACCGAACTCCGTCTCGACCGCGAACGAATCGGCAAACTCCGCGACCCCCGTCACTGACCACCACCGCCCCGCCACGGACCCACCGCCGACCCGTCACCGACCCGCCGCCGACCCAGCACCACCAGAAAGGCCCTCCCCGATGCCCCGCGATCTCGACCCGGGCTCCACCATCTTCTTCACGCTGACGATCGACGGCGAGAGCCTCGGTTACTTCAACGGGTGTGAAGGGCTGTCCTCGACGGTGGAGATCGAGCAACGCCAGGAGGGCGGGAACAACGGGTTCGTCTGGCAGTTCCCGTCGCGTGTGACGTTCTCGAACATCCGGCTGACGAGGCCGCTGACACCGGACACGGCGAAGGTCGCGGCGTGGATCTCGTCCGTGGCGACGGGCGTGAAGCGGCCCACGGCCCAGATCGCGGCGCTGCGCGCGGACGGCTCGGAGGTGGCGCACTGGGGGCTGATCGACGTCCTGCCGGTGAGCTGGCAGGGGCCGTCCCTCGACCCGGCGAACCCGAGCGTGGCGACCGAGGTCCTGGAGATCACGCACCACGGGTTCACGGACTGAGGGGCGGACAGAACATGGCGAAGGGCAGCAAGGGCGGCGCCGGCAAGAGTCTCGTGCGGGCCACACTGGCCATTCACGAGCCGCCGGTCGGGACGAGCACCACCCCGGGCGGGCTGAAGAAGACGTTCAACTTCGAGTTCAACCCGTCCGAACTGACGCTGCGCCAGGGCGCCCAGTGGAAGAGGACGACGAGCGCGGCCGTACGCGACGGCGCGCTGCCGGAGTTCATGGGCCCCGATCCCCGGGAGATGAACGTCGAGATCTTCCTCGACTCCTCCGACAAGCCGAGCGGCACCACCGTGCTGAAGAAGGTGGACACGCTGCTGTCGTGCTGCGAGGTGACCGCCAAGAGCCTCGCCGCGAAGCAGCCGTCGCCGCCCTGGGTGGTGTTCCAGTGGGGGTCGTTCTCGACGGCCCGTTTCACCGCGTACGTCAGTTCCGTGGACGTCACGTACTCCCTGTTCGGGACGACCGGGGTGCCGATCCGGGCCGCCTGCCGGATGACGCTGCACGAGATCCCGAGCCGGACCGAGGGGCAGAACCCGACGTCGGGCGCGCTCACCGCACGGAGCGTGCACCGGGTCGTGGCGGGTGACTCGTTGCAGTCGCTGGCGTGGCGGGAGTACGGGAACGCGTCCGCGTGGCGGGCGATCGCGGAGGCGAACGACATCGACGACCCCACGCACCTGCCCACCGGCATCGAGCTCGTTCTTCCGGCGGCCGGGGAGGTGGGCTACTGATGGTGAAGCCGTCCTTCTCGAACATCGTCAAGGTCACCATCGACGGCAAGGAACTGCCGTCCGACTACGCCGATCTGCTGGTCGGCGGCTGGGTCGATCTCGGGGCCGGGGTACCCGGCGCGTTCCGGCTCACGTTCCGGGACCCGCACGGGCTGCTGCTGGGCAAACTGAACGTCAGGTTCGGCTCCCTGGTGGTCATCGCGCCCGTGGCCGGCGGGCAGGGCGCGGCGAACCCGGTGCTCACCGGCGAGGTCACCGGTATGGAGACCGACTACGACGGCACCGGCACCTTCACCGTCGTCCGCGGCTACGACGCGGGCCACCGGCTGATGCGGGTGCGCAGGGTCGCGGCGTACCGCAACCAGACCGCCGCCGACATCGCCCGCAAGCTGGCGACGATGAACGGCGTCCCGGTCGGGCAGGTGCAGTCCACCAAGACCGTCTACGACTTCATCAGCCAGTCCAATGTGACGGACTGGGACTTCCTGGCGCGGCTCGCCGACGAGAACGAGATGGTGATGTCGCTGGACGCCAAGGGGAAGTTCCAGTTCGTCAAGCCGAAGCCGGCGTCGGGCGCGCCCCCGACGAGCGCCCCCGGTCAGAAGAGCCCCTTCGAGCTCAAGGCCGGTGTCGACATCCTGCGCTGCCGGGCCGCCGTCACCGCCGCCGACCAGGTCGACAAGGTCGAGGCGCGCGGCTGGAACGTCACGACGAAGAAGAAGCTCACCGCGATGACGAAGGCGAGCGCCAACCCCGGTATCGCCATCGGCACCACCCCGCAGAAGGCGGCGAACCCGTTCAAGGCCGCCAAGCTGGTGGAGACCGACACCCCGTACGACCTCCAGAGCGAGGTCACGCACGCCGCCGCATCCCTCGCCGACGACATCACCTCCGCCTTCGCCGAGCTGGAGGTGATGGTGCGCGGCAACCCGCTGCTGCGCCCCGGTGTTCCGATCACGCTCTCCGACGTGGGCTCCCCGTTCGAGGGCAAGTACACCTGCACCTCCGTTCGGCACACCTTCGGCGACGGCAGCCACTACGAGACCTGGGTGACCGTCAGCGGCCGGCAGTGGCGCTCGCTGTTCGGCCTGACGTCGGGGGGCGGTACGGCGGCGCCGCGGCTGCCCAGTGTGGCCAACGCCCTCGTCACCGACGTACAGGATCCGCTGAAGCAGGGCCGGGTGAAGCTGCAGTTCCCGTGGCTGGACGACGCATATGTCAGTGACTGGACGCGGACCGTGCAGATGGGTGGCAAGGGCGGCGGCGGGATCTTCCCGCTGGACGTCGGCGACGAGGTGCTGGTCGCCTTCGACCGGGGCGCGCTCGACCACCCGTTCGTCATCGGCGGCCTCTACAACGGCGTCGACAAACCGACCCCCGTTAAGGACGTGTGGCTGCACGACCCGGTCAAGAAGAAGGCGATCCGGCACACCCTGTCCGACCGGGAGGGCAACCGGGTCGACCTGCTCAGCCAGCAGACCGGCCTGCGCAAGCAGGGCGTACGCATCGCCAGCGGCAACGATCGGCTGATCATCAATCTCGACCGGACGAAGACCGAGATCACGGTGGACAGCAAGGGTGCCGTCAGCATCACCGGCGGTACCTCGGTGTCGGTGAAGGCCGGGACCGATCTGACGCTGAGCGCGCTGCGGTCCGTGACCATCAGGAGCGGCGGGCCGCTCAACCTCCAGGGCCAGGGCATGGTCGGCCTCCGGTCGCTCGGCGGCGCGGTCAACATCAACGCGGTGGGCGCCATCGCCATGAGCGCGGCCGGTGCCGCGACGATCAGCGCGGCCGGAACCGTGCAGATCAACGCCGTCGGCCAGGCGGCGCTGCGGGCGGCCAACGTCGACATCACGGGCATCGTGCTGGTCAACAAGAAGCCGTACCCGATCCCGTGACGGCTCGGCGAACGCTCACGAGAACACGTACTTCAGAGACTTCGGAAGCGACTTCGGAAGCGACTTCAAAAAGAAGGGTGGCCCGCTGATGGCCGAGCAGTTCGTCGGATCCGGCTGGGCGTTCCCGCTGCGCATCGGGCCCACCGGGGGCATCGCCCTGGTCAGCGGGGAGCGCGAGGTCGAGGAGGCCATCCGGCTCGTGCTGGCCACCGCGCCGGGTGAGCGGCCGATGCGCCCCGAGTTCGGCTGCGCCATCCACGACCTGGTGTTCGCGCCGGTCAACGAGGCGACCGCCGGCCGTATCCAGCACGAGGTGTACGCGAGCCTCGACCGCTGGGAGCCGCGGATCGAGGTGACCGACGTCGACGTGACGGCGGGCGCCGACCAGGGCGTCCTCTTCATCGACGTCCGCTATGCGATCCGCGGCACCAACAACCCGCGCAGCCTGGTCTTCCCGTTCTACGTCATCCCCTCCCACGACGAGCCGGACCTGGCTTCCGAAGGCTCCGACCGTCCCGAAAGCGACCGCTGATGGCCCTGCCCTCCCCGAACCTCGACGACCGCCGCTTCCAGCAGTTCGTCGACGACGCCAAGCGCTACATCCAGCAGCGCGCCCCGGAGTGGACCGACCACAACGTCTCCGACCCCGGCGTCACCCTGGTGGAGACGGTCGCCCACATGGCCGACCAGATCGTCTACCGGCTCAACCGGGTGCCGGAGAAGAACCATCTGGCGTTCCTGGACCTGGTGGGCATCACCCTCTTCCCGCCCTCGGCCGCCCGCACGGACGTGACCTTCTGGCTGTCCGCGCCGCAGGAGGAGCCGGTGCCACTGCCCGTGGGCACCGAGGTCGCCACCCTGCGCACGGAGAGCGAGGAGGCGGTCGTCTTCGCCACCGAGCGCGAACTGTCCGTCGTGCCCTGCGAGTTGCGGCACCTGGTCACCCAGCGGCCCGGTGAGCCGGTCGCCGACCGGACGGCCGACCTCGCCGAGGGCAAGGACCTGATGTGCTTCGCCGAGTCCCCGCGGCCCGGCGACTGCATGCTGTTCGGGCTGACCGCCGCCGTGCCGTACTGCGCGATCGTGCTGGAACTGGACAGCGTGGTCGACGGCGTCGGCGTGGATCCGCGGCAGCCTCCGCTGGTCTGGGAGGCGTGGACCGAGGACGGCTGGACGGTGTGCGAGATCGACCGCGACGGCACGGGAGGCCTCAACCGGCCGGGCGAGGTGATCCTGCACATGCCGGGCGGGCACACCCTGTCCCGCACCGGCGGACAGGAGGCCGGCTGGCTGCGCTGCCGGGTCACCGAGCCCCTGCCCGGCCAGCCCTTCTACACCACCTCGCCGACGGTCCGCGCGGCCGAGGCCTTCACCATCGGCGGCACCACCACCGCCGTCCATGCCGAGACCGTGTACGACGAGGCCCTCGGCGAGTCCACCGGCCTGCCCGGACAGCGGCTGCGCCTGGCCCACTTCCCCGTGGTGGGCGACACCCCGCCCGTGGTGCTCCAGACCGCCGAGCACGACGGCTGGACCGACTGGGACGTCGTCCCGTCCTTCGCCGCGTCCGCCTCCTACGACCGGCACATCACCCTCGACTCCGCCACCGGCGAGATCGCCTTCGGCCCGGCGGTACGGGAGCCCGACGGCACCCTGCGCGAGTACGGCGCCGTCGCGCCCAAGGGCGCCGTCATCCGCGCCGTGCGCTACCGCACCGGCGGCGGCAGGGCCGGCAACGTCGCCCGGGGCGCCATCCGGGTGCTGCGCACCTCCGTCCCGTACGTCTCCGAGGTCGTCAACCGGGAAGCCGCGCGCGGCGGGGTGGACGCCGAGACCGTGGAGGAGGCGAAGGTCCGGGCCCCGATCACCCTGCGCGCCCAGGAACGCGCGGTGACCCTGCGCGACTACGAGGAACTCGCCCGCCGCGCGGCCCCCGAGACCGCCCGCATCACCTGTCTGGAGGGCGAGGAGGGCGAGCACGGGGCGTACGCGGTACGGGTGTTGGTGGTCCCGCAGGCCGTCCCCGACCCGGGCGGCCGCCTCCGCTTCGAGCAACTGGTCCCCGGCGACGCGCTGTTGCGCCGCATCACCCGTCACCTGGACGAACGCCGCCTGATCGGCACGCGTCTCGCGGTCGGTCCGCCCTTCTACCAGGGGATCACCGTCGTCGCGACGCTGCACGCCTTCCGCGGCACCGACACCGACCGGGTCCGCAGGCAGGCCCATGACGCGCTGTATCGCCACCTCGACCCGCTGACCGGCGGCGCCGACGGCCGCGGCTGGCCCTTCGGCCGCCCGGTCCAGTCCGGCGAGGTCTTCGCCGTCCTCCAACGCGTCCCCGGCGTCGAACTCGTCGACGACGTCCAGCTCCACCCCGCCGACCCCCTCACCGGCAAGCGCGGCGACCCCACCAACCGCATCGACCTCTCCCCGCCGTCCCTGGTCTTCTCCTTCGACCACCGCGTCCGAGTGATCGGGGACAAGCCATGACCCCCGCCGTTCACCCCGTGGGTGCCGCCCCCTCCGTGGGCGATCGTTCCGCTGGGCGGAACGGGAGGGCACAGCCTGTGGCGCCGGGCGCCGACGGGGCCCCCGCCGCGCAGGGCCACCGGGCTGGGGGCGCCCCATGAGAGGCTCCATCGACGGCCTCGGCTCCCCCACCCCCATCGGCACCATGCTCCCCGCCGTGTTCGCCGACGACGACCTCGCCCAACGCTTCATCGGCGGCCTGGACGACGTACTCGCCCCGATCCTGTCCGTCCTCGACTGTCTGGACTCCTACTTCACGCCGTCGCTCGCCCCGCTGGACTTCACCCAGTGGCTCGCCGGCTGGGTCGGCGCCGAGACCGACGGCACGGAACCGGAGGCCCGCCTGCGCGCCGCGGTCGCCGCCGCCGCGTACCTGCACCGCGTACGCGGCACCCGGCGCGGCCTGTCCGAGGCGGTACGCCTGGTGTTCGGCGTGACCCCGGAGATCACCGAGAGCGGCGCCGCCACCTGGGACGCCCGCCCCCTCGGCCCGGTCCCCGGCGAAGCCCGCCCACGCCTCCACGTGGCCCTGCGCCTGCCCGACCCCACCCCCGCGGACGAACACCGGCTGGACAGCCTCGTGGCCGCCGCCCGCCCCGCCCACATGCCCTACACGGTCCAGGTGACCGCCGCCGAAAGGATCCCCGAGAGATGACCAGCCAGACCCCCGGCACCGGCCAGGCCCAAAGCTGCGCCGAATGCGGAACCCGCGGGGAGCCCGGCCAGTCCTTCTGCGACGCCTGCGGCGCGGTACTCGGCTGGTCCGGAACCCCGGCCCGAGCGACCGCGGGCGGCACCGGGAGCGAACCCGCCGACCGGCCGGACACCGGACGCCCGCGCGGCGAAGCCCCGGCCCCGGCTTCGGCGAACGCCGCACGGACGACAGCCTCGGCCCCGGCCCACGCGGACACCGGACGTACGAGTGCCCCAACGCCCGAGCACGCCGGCGCCGGACACCCGAGGGCCGAAGCCCCGGCCCCGGCGAACGCCGGGCGCGCGACGGCCGACGGCGAGCCCGGCTGGGACGCCTTCGCCCACCCGGGCGCCGGCACGGGTACGGCCCGCACCGGCCACGACCCGGCCCAGGCGGGCGCGACCACGGTCGCCGCCGGCGGCGTCGGCACCCCGGAGGCCGGCACGGCGGTCCGCACGGACGCGCCCACCGCCACCACCCGCCCCGCCGCCGACCCGTCGCCCGCCGACCCGACACCGGCATCCCCCACGGCCCATGCACAAACCCAGAACCATGCTCAGGCCCAGGCCCCGAGCGTGACGGCCACCCCCGGCCCGGCGCACCCGCCCCCGCACCCCCACCACGACGGCGAGGCCCCCACCACCCCCCTCCCGACGCCGGCCTCGCCACCCCTCTCCCCCTCCCCCTCCGCCTCGTCCCCCTCCGCCGCCGATCGGGCCAGGTCCCTCCTGGTCCCGGTCGCCGACCCCGAACCCCGTGCCCCGGCGGAACCGGCCGTCGCGCCCGTCCTGCCGGGCCGCCCGGACGTGCAGCGGCCCCAGGTCCGTACCCCCGGACCGGAGTTCGGCGCTGAGGGCGGTGTGCCCTGCCCGTGGTGCGGGACCCCCACCCGGCCGGACCGGCACTTCTGCGCGCGCTGCGCGATGCCGATGGCCGGGCGTACGGAGGCACCGGGACGGCTGCCGTGGTGGCGCCGGATGCTGAACGGCCGCAACACGGAGACCCCGTGGGCAGGTGACCGCCCCCGCCTGCGCCGCGGCTTCGGCCGGATTCTCAACTGGGTGGTCGGCGCCCTCGTCCTCACCCTGATCGTCACCCTCGCCTTCCAGGCCGACGACGGCTACCAGGCGGCCCGTGACCACTTCGCCAAGCGCGCCTCGGTCGTCCCGGACACCTTCAAGGCGTCCCGCTCGTTCCCCGGCCACAAGCCGGACCTGGCCTTCGACACGTACAACAACACGTGGTGGGGCCCGGGTGTCACTCAGTCCGGCGAGGGGGAGTGGATCGAGGCCCACTTCGAGCAGCCCGTCCGGCTGCTGGACGTGGTCATCATCCCGGGCGTCTCGAAGAAGCCGGACCAGCGTGCGGAGTCGGCCCGCCCGCACCGCATCGAGGCGACGATCACCGCCGCCGACGGCTCCAAATCCACCAAGATCCTCACCCTCGACCAGACCGCCGGCGGCCAGAGCCGCAAGTTCCGCGTAGGCAACGCCGAGACCGTCCGCTTCACCATCCGCTCCGCCTACGGCGCCCACGACGACAAGCAGGTCGCCATAGCCGAGATCGAGTTCTTCGGCCGCTCGGCCGGCAACAGCTAGAACACGCCCGCGACAACCGGCCGTCCCTCGTCGTGACGACTCCCCGCCCTCCTTCCAGGGCGGCGGTCCGGAGGGAGGATCTGTCGCGGCGACGGGACGCGAAGGGGCGCCCACCGTCTGTACGACGGTGGGCGCCCCTTCGCGTCCGGCTCACTTGCCCAGGTGGGCCCAGAACTCGTCGAACGACAGAAGCTTGTCGCCGTTGAGGTCGCGGGTGCGGATGATGACCTCCGCCACGGACTCGGTGACGTTCCAGTCGCCCTCCTGGGCCAGGGCGGTCTTGAACTCCGCGGCGGTGATGAACCCGTCACCGTCCGCGTCGATCCTCTGGAACTCCTTGCGTGCTGCCTCGATGTCCGCCACCGATCCGCCCCTTCTTGGTGCCCTGCCTCTGCGAGGCAGTACTGCTGACAGTCCTACTGACGCAGGTCAGGTTAACCGGCCACGCGAGCGCGGAGCGCGGCGACCACCCACGCGAACTCCTCCGTGTGCGCCGACAGCGGCTCCACGCCCCGCACCAGCGCGGCCAGCTCCCGGAACCGGGCCAGCTCGGGGTGGGCCGCCGAGGTGACGCGTTCCAGCAGGACGGCCCGGTCGGCGTCGCCGAGCAGCCCGGTCAGCACCTCGTCGGCGGCGGGCGAGACGGGGTCGACGCCCTCCCGCAGCGCCTCCCCCGCGAGCTGCACCAGACGGCTCATGAACCACAGGGAGGTGCCCGGCGGCACGTCCGGCCCCCGGTCCGCCGCGTTGAACTCGACGGTGTCGCGCATGCGCGCCCGGAACCCCGGGTCCTGGAGCATCTCGGCCAGCTCCACCCAGGCGTCCACCTGCTCGGGCGTGGGGTTCTCCGGCAGATCCGCGAGGCTGAACCTCAGCCGCGTACGGATGTCGGGGTCGGCGGTGTCGAGCCCCCCGAAGGTCTCCTCCAGGAAGTCGTCGATGATCCGCCCTCGTTCGGCGGCGGACAGCCGTGCCAGTCTGTTCATCAGGGTCATCTCCTCCGCGGTCGAGCCGCGTCGCGCCACGGTCGACAGCACCGCCCGGGTCACCTTCAGTGCCCGGATCTGCGCGTCCAGCGCGGTCACGTGCGTGGCCGCCACCTCCGCGACGGTCGCCTCGCCCGCGAGCACCCGCCGTACATCGTCCAGGCCGAGCCCCAGCTCCCGCAGGGTGCGGATGAGTTCGAGCCGGGCCACGGACTCGGCGTCGTACAGCCGGTAGCCCCCCGCGCTGCGGGTGACCGGGTGCAGGACGCCCTCGTCCGACCAGTAGCGGATCGTGCGGACGGACAGACCGGAGCCGCGGGCGAGCTGCCCGATGGTGAAAAGGCCGGTGCCGTTCTCGATCATGTCTGCGAGTGTGGGCCTTCCAGTGGGTGGAGACTCAAGGAGCACGGCGAAGGAGTCCGGTGACGGAGAGCTTGCGGGACATTCTGGACGCGGTGGCCCGGGGTGTCTTCCCGCCGGCGGACGGCGGTACGACCGTCGTCGCTCAGCACTCCCCCCGGGACGCGGGGGTGCTGTGCTTCACGGCGCACTCCGTCGTCTTCACGGACGAGGATCCAGTGGGGGTCCCCCCGGTCGAGCGAAGCCGAGACTGGGGGAGGGTGTACGAGAGTCTGGCGGCCACGGAGTGCGACGCACTGTCCGCGAGCATGAACCCACGGTTCCTGGCGGCCCTCATGGAACGGACGGGCCGTACGTCCGAGACCATCGACGCGATGCTGGTCGCCTCGCCCCTGCCGGGCGAACCGCCGCTGCCGCTGAAGGAGATAGAAGACGCCGGACACCCCCGCGTCGCGTACGCGCGGCGACGTCGTGACGACGTACGGGTCTGGGCGGCAGACGGCGGAGTCCTGACGACGGGCCGGGGAATCGCCGGACGGCTGGAGGTCTCGGTCGAGGTGGACGAGGGCGGACGGCACCGGGGGCTGGGCCGGTCGCTGGTGGCCGCCGCCCGGCATCTCGTCGCCGAGCCGCTGTGGGCGCAGATCGCGCCGGGGAACGCCCGCAGCGTGCGGGCGTTCCAGTCGGCCGGCTATCTGCCGGTGGGCTCCGAGATACTGCTCAGCGCCCGTCGGGGACCACGGGCCCGATGAGCGCGACGGGCGTCAGTGCCAGGGCTCGTAGTGCGGGTTGCTCTCGCACTCGCTCATCTTCTCCGTCTTGGTCTTCTTGTCGACCGGGCAGACGCCGATGACGTACTGCGGCTTGATACCGCCGGGGAAGGCGACCTCGACCTGGTCGGCCCACCGGTGCTGGTCGCCGATGGTCCTGTTGACGTCCACGCCGCCTGGGGCGTCGATGTAGTAGTTGTAGCCGGACTTGTACCAGGTCTTGTACAGGTCGTGGTCGTAGGTCGTGGAGACGTACGGCGAGGGCTGGTTGACCAGGACGTACTGCTCGATGTCGTACTGCCCGTCGATGACGTCCTTGGGGTGGAAGCCCTGCTCGAAGATGGCCGCCGGGCCCCGGCTGTCGCTGCGGTACAGCGTGCCGCAGGTCGTGCGCCAGGCCGGCTCGGGCGTGATGCGGTCGACGTCCACGCGGCGGTCGACGGCGGCGTGGACCGGGTCTTCGAACTGGGGGCAGGCGGGGGCGGCAGCCCCCGCAAAGGCAGCGGGGGCTGCCTTGGCCGAAGCGGTGGTGGGGGTCTGTGCCGGAGCGGTCGAGGCGGTGGTCGCGAGGACGGCGGAGACGGACAGGGCGACGGCGGCGGCCCGGCATCGCAGACGAGTTGTGATCATGCTGAGCACGATCTCGGCTGCGCGGCGCCAGGCCCCGGACCATCACCCGTACGGCGGCGTGTCAGACCGCTCGGTTGTCGTGTGTCACCGGAAGACGCCGGTTTCAGTGGAAGGAGCCGGTCGTCAGCGGAAGACGCCGGTGTGGCCGAGCGAGTAGCGGCCGGGCTGCGGGTACACCGCGAGGCCGTGCGGGCCGCTGCCGACGGGAATGCGAGCGAGCTGCTTCCCGCTGCGGGTGTCGATGGCGTACACCTCGGAGTCGTAGCGGCCGGAGAGCCACAGGACCTTGCCGTCGGCGGAGACGCCGCCCATGTCGGGGCTGCCACCGTCGGGGAGGTACCACTTCTTGGTGAGCTTGTTCTCGGTGAAGTCGAAGACCGACACGGAGCCCTCGCCCCGGTTGGAGACGTACATCTCGCGGGAGTCGCGGCCGACGTACAGCCCGTGGGTGCCCTTGCCGGTGGGCAGCAGCTTCGGCTCGTCGAACTTGTCGCCGTCGAGGACCCACATGCCGTCGGCCATCATGTCGGCGACGTAGAAGCGTTTGCCGTCCGGTGAGACCTTCACGTCCTGCGGCATGGCCCCCTCGAACGGGAGCTTCTGCTGTCCGACGACCTTCATCTTCTCGGTGTCGACCTTCAGCAGCTCACCGCTGAACTCGCAGGACACGATGAAGTACGTGCCGTCGATCGAGAAGTCGGCGTGGTTGACGCCGTAGCAGGTGACCGGCTCGGTCCTGACCCGCTTCATGGTGTGCGGGTCACGGAAGACGAGTTCGCGGTCGAGGGAGGCCATGACGACGGCGTATCTGCCGTTGGGTGTGAAGTACAGGTTGTACGGGTCGTGCACCTCGACCGGCCGGCCCGCCTTCCCCGTCCTGGGGTCGATGGGGGTGAGGGTGTGGCCCCGGTTGTTGTTGACCCACAGGGTCTTGAGGTCCCAGGAGGGCACGACGTGCTGGGGCTGGCGGCCCACCGGGATCGTCTCGATGATCTCGTACGTCTTCGGGTCGATGACGGAGACGGTGTCGGACTCGCTGTTGGGGACGTACACCCGGGAAGGGAAGTCCTTGACCACCGGGGAGAGCCGGTTCGGGCGGTCGGCGGCGTAGACGTCCTTGGGGTCCAGGACGGGCGGCATGCCGTGCAGCCCCCTGACCACCGTCCGCTGTTTCTTCTCCCGCTCGGCTGCTTCGGCTTCGGCGGTTGCCCGGTCGGCCCGGATCCGCTGTTCCTGCTCATGGGGCCCGGTCTCCGCGCCGCACGCGGCCACGGCGGCGAGAACGGCGGCCGCGAGAAGGGCGCGCTGCACGAGGTTGCACTGCATGAGGGGGGTGCGGGGGGTGGTCACGCGACCTTTATAGGGAGGTCCGGCATGAATTCCGGCGATTGGCCCGATCGACGGAGGTGCGCGTTGCGCGATCCACCGGTCCGCACCCGACCGGAGGTGCGCGTCGCGCGACCTACTGGTCCGCGCCCGGTCGACGACGACGCACGTCCCGCGGCCTACCGGCCCGCGCCCGACCGACGAAGCCGCACGTCCTACCCGCCCGAGCCCCACCGACGAAGCCGCACGTCCCGCGTCCTACCGGTCCGCGACCCTCATTTCGAACCACGTCGTCTTGCCCCGCGGCAGCAGGTCGACCCCCCACCGGTCCGAGAGCTTGTCCACCAGGAACAGCCCCCGTCCGCTGAGGTCCGTCTCCTGCACCGGGATCAGACAGGGCAGCCCCCGTGAGGGGTCGCGGACCTCGATCCGGATCCAGCCCGGCCGGCGGCGCATACGGAGTCCGAAGACGCGGGCGCCGGTGTGCCGCACGGCGTTGCCCACGAGTTCGGAGACGAGCAGGACCGCGTCCTCGGTCATCTTCGGCGACAGCCGCCACTGGCGGAGGACGACGACCTGGGCGAGCCGCCGGGCCGTGGCCGCGGACTCGGGACGGGACGGCAGCGGGACCTCCGCCTCGGTCGGGTTGCCGAACAACTCCAGCGCCTTCTGCGCCCGTTCGTCCTCGATCGCAGGTGACCAACGCGCCGCGGTCGCACTCCCGTGCCGCCGCGGCTGTTCGATACCCTCCAGCCCCGCCATGCCCCCATCATGGCCGCCCCAGGCCCTGTCCGGGGCCGTTCCGCAGGAATACAACCCCCGGAACCAACCATTCCGGAGGTTTCGGATGACATATGCCATTGGCAACAAGCCGCCCGCGACGGCCCACCTGACCTGCGCCGACACCCTGAACTTCGGTCAACGCCAAGAGCCTTGGGTAAGGATCTCTTAAGGCTGCCTTAAGGAACGGACAAACCGCTCCTTAGGGGGACGCGGGTCCTACACCGCGTCAACCGCAAGTCGCCCAGCGGAACTTGCGGGCCGGATTCCGAAGCCCCCGGCCCTTGAATCCACGGCCGTCAGACGAACTTCGCCTTGCCCGGCCCCTCCTCCACGAAGCTGCGCATCCCGCGCTCACGGTCCTCCGTGGCGAACAGCCCCGC
This sequence comes from Streptomyces sp. NBC_01314, assembly GCF_041435215.1. Lineage (NCBI taxonomy): Bacteria > Bacillati > Actinomycetota > Actinomycetes > Kitasatosporales > Streptomycetaceae > Streptomyces > Streptomyces sp. NBC_01314. The sequence goes on from NZ_CP108394.1 coordinate 3,712,612, forward strand.
GAACCAGTTGCGCTCGATCGCGAGCCCGGTCTCCAGGTCGGTCTCCAGACCCGCGTCGATGGACTCCTTGGCGGCCCGCAGCGCGATCGCCGGCCCCCGCGCCAGCCGGGCGGCCCACTCGTGCGCGGCGGTGTACACCTCGTCGGCCGGGACGACGCGGTCCACCAGGCCGAGCACGAGGGCCTCGTCCGCCTTGACCATGCGGCCGGTGAAGATGAGGTCCTTGGCCCTGGACGGACCGATGAGGCGGGACAGCCGCTGCGTGCCGCCCGCGCCCGGGATCACCCCGAGCAGGATCTCCGGCTGGCCGAGCTTCGCGTTCTCCCCGGCGATCCGGTAGTCCGCGCACAGCGCCAGCTCGCAACCGCCGCCCAGCGCGTAGCCCGTGACGGCCGCGACGACCGGCTTGGGGATACGGGCCACGGCGCTGAAGGAGTCCTGCAGGGCGCGGGACCGGGCGACCATCGCCGCGTGGTCCATGGCCTGCATCTCCTTGATGTCCGCGCCGGCCGCGAAGACCTTCTCCCCGCCGTAGATCACCACCGCGCGGACGTCGTCGCGGCGCGTGGCCTCCTCCGCGAGCTCCTTGAGGCGGTCCTGGGTGGCGATGTCCAGGGCGTTCATGGGCGGCCGGTCGAGGCGGATGGTGCCCACGCCTTCGGCCACTTCGAGATGCACAGTCATGAGGGCAGGTTAACGGCGACTAACGGCAGCGGCCCCGGTGCGGTACATCACACCGGGGCCGTGCGTCAGACTCTCGGGCTCTCAGGCGGCAGCGTCCGCGCCTACCACTTGGACCAGGCCATGTTCCAGCCGTTGTAGCCGTTGTCCGGGTCCACGGTGCGGTCGTTGGAGTTCTTCACGACCACGACGTCGCCGACCATCGAGTTGTCGAAGAACCACGCACCGGGCGCCTTGCGGTCGTAGCCGCCACGGGTGTCGCGCAGGCCGATGCAGCCGTGGCTGGCGTTGTAGTTGCCGAAGGCGTCGCCGCCCCAGTAGTTGCCGTGGATGAAGGTGCCCGAGTTGGTCAGGCGCATCGCGTCCGGCACGTCCTTGATGTCGTACTCGCCGCCGTAGCCGACCGTCTCGCCGTTCATCCGGGTCACGCGCAGGCGCTCGCTGATGACCATCTGGCCGTTCCACGACTCCATGCCGGGCTTGCCGGTGGTGACGGGGATGGTCTTGATGACCTTGCCGTCACGCGAGACCTTCATCGTGAGCTTCTTGACGTCGACGACGGAGACCTGGCTGCGGCCGATGGTGAAGGAGACCTTCTTGCTCTGCTCGCCGTAGACGCCGTCGCGGCCCTCGACGCCGTCGAGGTTGAGGTCGACGGTGACCTTCGTGCCGGCCTTCCAGTACTTCTCCGGGCGGAAGTCGAGGCGGTCGTTGCCGAACCAGTGGCCCTTGACGTCGACGGCCGGCTCGGTCTTGATCGTGATGGCCTTCTCGACGTCCTTGGGGGCGGTGATGCCCCGCGTGAAGCGGATCGAGAACGGCATGCCGACACCGACCTTCGACCCGTCCTCGGGAGTGAAGATGCCGACGAAGGTGTTCTTCGGGGTCAGCGTGGTGAAGGAGGAGTCCTCGGCCGCCTCACGCCCCTCGGTGTCCTTCGCGATGGCGTGCACCTTGTACTCGGTGGCCGAGTTGAGGTGGATCGACGGCGTCCAGGTGGCGCCGTCGCCGGATATCTCGCCGGCGATCTTGTCGCCCTTGTCGTTCTCGACCGTGACCTCGGACAGCTTGCCCTTGGCGGCGCTCACCTTGAGCGCGCCGCTGGTGGTCACGGAGTCGGCGCCGTTCTTCGGAGCGATGGAGACCACCGCCTCCGAGGCCTTGGTGGCCGTCTTGTCCGAAGTGGTCCTGTCGGAGCCCTTCCCCTTGTCGCCGCCGGAGCCGGAGTCCGAACTCCCGCCTCCGCCGCACGCGGTGACCGCGAGCAGCATCAGGACCGGCAGCATGGCCAGGGCCCCCTTGCGCCGCCGAGTCCGCGCGCCAACCGACGCCCCCGATATCGGTCGCCCGTTCAACTCTCTGTTCTCCCCTCGCACGGCCTGATCAGGCCCGCACCCCTACGCGCAGAGCGCGCGTACGCTCGTACATTAACCAGATGATCGGGATGAATTGGCCTCGGTGAATGTCACCGTTCAGTCCCAACTTCAATCATCGCGCGCGTACCCACGGGCCGGTGCCATGTCGGTCGTGCCGGTGCTATGTCGGTCTACTTCACCGCCGCACCCGCTTTCCATTCATTCCACCGCATGTTCCAGCCTCCGAGCCCATTGTCGGGAGTGACCTTTTTGTCGTCGCTGTTGATGACCTCGACGACGTCCCCGACGAGGCTGCGGTCGAAGAACCAGCCCGCGGGGGTGCCGGAATCGCCGCCCTTCACATCGCGCAGACCCACACAGCCGTGGCTGACATTGGCCCTGCCGAAGGCGTCCGGCGCCCAGTAGTTGCCGTGCAGGAAGGTGCCGGAGGCGGTGAGGCGCATGGCGTGCGGGACATCCGGGATGTCGTACTCGCCCTTGCCGTTCGCCTTCCTGAAGCCGACGGTGGCACCGTTCATCCGGGTCACCTCCAGCAGCTCGGTGACGACCATCTTCCCGTTGTACGTCGTCGTCCTGGGCGCCCCGGCCGTGATGGGGAGCGTGGCGAGCACGCCGTCGCCGCGTTCCACACGCATGGTGTGCTTCGCCGCGTCGACCACGCTGACCTGGTGGCGGCCCACGGTGAACGAGAACGTCTTGTACTGCTGGCCGTAGACGCCGGGCGCCGCCTCGACGTCCCGCAGCCGCAGGCCGACCGTGACCCTGGTGCCGGGCTTCCAGTACGTCTCGGGACGGAAGTCGAGGCGTTCCCCGCCGAACCAGTGGGGGCGGACCTCGACGGGCGGTTCGGCGGTCACGTCCACGGCGCGTTCGACGGCCGCGCGGTCCTCGATCTCCCGGTTGAACTCCAGGGAGACGATCATCCCGGTGCCGACGGTGGACCGGTTCTCGGGCGTGACGTACGCGATGAAGCGCTCGTCGGGGACGTACGTGGTGAAGGTGACGTGCCGAGCCGAGCGGCGGCCGTGACCGTCGAGAGCGACCGCGTCGACGGTGTACCTGGCGGCCAGCGCGAGCTTCGGTGAGCCGGTGGGGCGCCAAATCAGCCCGTCGGCGGACAGCCGGCCCGGTACGGGTGACTCCTGCGCGTCCTGCGACTTCACCACCTTGACGGACTCCAGGCGCCCGCTGGGCACCCGTACTTCGAAGCGTTGCTCCGGGCGCACGCCCTTGCTGCCGTCCTCCGGAACGACCCGGATCGTGTCGTCGGGTGCCTTTCCACTGGTCAGCGGCGGTCCGACGGTGCATCCGGCGGCCCCGGCCAGCAGACCTGCCCAGGTGAGTGCGGCGGCCAGGGCGGCCACGGCGCGGCGCGCGTGCGTCTGTGCGTGGTTCACGTGCGGCCCAACGACGGCGCACGCTCCCGGGAAACGTGAGTGCGAGGCGTGCTCTGGGCAGAACACTTGGGAGGACGACGTGATGGGGAGCGGTGCAGGGACAGCCGGGGCCCCATCCCCGTCGCCCCACCGAGCCGCGGGAGGCCTGAGGTGTCGAGCGCAGCCGAGCAGGAGGAAGTACGGGGGACGCGCGGGGTGCCGGCCGCGCGCCCGGCCACCGTGCTGAACGGCGGTCGGCAGGGCGCGCCCGTGCCGGAGACGAGGCCCGTGTGGCCGGGGGCGTCGACGCCGCTCGGCGCGCGGTTCCGGGTGGGCCCCGACGGGGTCGCGGGCACCAACTTCGCGCTGTGGGCCGGCGGGGCGGAGGCCGTCGAGCTGTGCCTGTTCTCCGAGGCGGGCGAGGAGACCCGGTTGCGGCTGACCGAGCTGACCCATGAGATCTGGCACGGCTTCGTGCCCGGCGTCCTCCCCGGGCAGCGGTACGGCTTTCGCGTGCACGGCCGCTGGGACCCGTGGACCGGCGCCCGCTGGAACCCGGCGAAGCTCCTCCTCGACCCGTACGCGCGGGCCGTGGACGGCGAGTTCGGTCTGCCGCCGGAGGTGTACGCGCATGTCCGGGACTGGCCCGAGCAGCATGTCGCGGACACCGTGCGCGACGAGCGGGACTCGGCGCCGCACGTCCCCAAGGGTGTCGTCGTCCACGACGACGACGACTGGGCCGACGACCGCCGCCCGAAGACCCCGTGGGCGGACTCGGTCATCTACGAACTGCATGTACGCGGCTTCACCATGACCCACCCGGGCATCCCCGAGGAGCTGCGCGGCACGTACGCCGGGCTCGCGCACCCCGCCGCGATCGAGCACCTGGTGAAGCTGGGGGTGACGGCGGTGGAGCTGCTGCCCGTGCACCAGTTCGCCCACGAGGACCATCTGCTGCGCCGGGGCATGCGCAACTACTGGGGCTACAACTCGATCGGCTACTTCGCCCCGCACGCGGGGTACGCCTCGTCGGGCACGGCCGGGCAGCAGGTCGGGGAGTTCAAGCGGATGGTGCGGGCCCTGCACGCCGCCGGGATCGAGGTCGTCCTCGACGTGGTCTACAACCACACGGCCGAGGCCGACGAGCGCGGCCCGAGCCTGTCGCTGCGCGGCATCGACAACCGGGGCTACTACCGGCTGCAGAGCGACGCCCGCCGGTACGCGGACTACTCGGGCTGCGGGAACACCCTGCACGTGGTCCAGCCCCACGTCCTGCGCCTGATCACCGACTCGCTGCGGTACTGGGTGACGGAGATGGGCGTGGACGGCTTCCGTTTCGACCTGGCCGCCGCGCTCGCGCGCTCGATGCACGACGTCGACATGCTGTCCCCGTTTCTGGCCGTCATCGCCCAGGACCCCGTGCTGCGGCGGGTGAAGCTGATCGCCGAGCCGTGGGACGTGGGTTCGGGCGGCTACCAGGTGGGCGCCTTCCCACCCCTGTGGACGGAGTGGAACGACCGCTACCGGGGCGCCGTCCGGGACTTCTGGCGGGGCGCGCTGCCGGACGTGCGGGACCTGGGGTACCGGCTGTCGGGGTCGAGCGACCTGTACGCGTGGGGCGGGCGGCGGCCGTACGCCTCGGTCAACTTCATCACCGCGCACGACGGTTTCACGCTGCGGGACCTCGTGTCGTACGAGCGCAAGCACAACGAGGCGAACGGTGAGGGCAACCGGGACGGCTCGGACGACAACCGCTCCTGGAACTGCGGCACCGAGGGCGAGACGGACGACGAGCGGGTACGGGCCCTGCGGCGGCGGCAGTTGCGGAACCTGCTGACGACGCTGCTGCTGTCCACGGGGGTGCCGATGCTGGTCGCCGGGGACGAACTGGGCCGCACCCAGGGGGGCAACAACAACGCGTACTGCCAGGACAACGAGATCAGCTGGCTCGACTGGAGCCTCCTGGAGGACCCCGCCTGGAAGGCCCTCTTCGATCTGACGGCCCGCCTGATCGCTTTGCGCCAGTCGCATCCCGTGCTCCGCCGCCGGGCCTTCTTCTCCGGCCGGGCCCACTCGGCGGACGGACTGCGGGACCTGGCCTGGTTCACGGCACGCGGCACCGAGATGACCGAACGGGACTGGTATGCGCCGGCCGCGACCCTCGGCATGTACCTCTCCGGCCGCGACATCCCCGGCCGCGACGCCCGGGGCGCCCCGATCCTCGACGACAGCTTCCTCACCGTCCTGCACGCCGGCGACCGCCCGGTGAGCTTCGTCCTGCCGGGGACGCCGTGGGCGCAGCGGTACGAGGTGGTCGTCGACACGTCACGGGAGGAACAGGGGGAGGGACCGGGCCTGGTGCACCGGGCGGGGGAGGCGGTGACGGTGGCGGCGCGGTGTGTGCTGCTGCTCCGGGTGATCGGCTGAGAGCTCCTCGCCCCCGCCGCCCTGCCCGTCCCGTCCGTCCCGTCCCCAGGGGCAGCCGCCCCTTCGACCCGGCTGGGTGGGAACGACGGGTGTGGACGAGTTGTGCGGCATGTGTCGAGAATCCCGGCGGAGCACGCGGGAACACATCGGCCATCGCACTCGAACGGGCATCAGCCGATCGGTTGACATACCGGTACGACCCCTCTGGCCTCCTCGAACGCCCGCTGTGCCCGCGCTGGTCGTAGGACTCGCGACCGAGCGAGGTCCGGCCAAAACTCGGTGGGCGTTGTCAGTGGCGATCCGTAGGCTCGCTGCTGATGCCCACGACACGTGCACCCGCCGAAGAACCCGAGCCGACCCAGGAACCCGAGGCCGCCGCGCTGCCCGCAGAGCCCGCGAGGGCAGGGGCGGCCGGGAAGGCCGAGGGGCGGTCCGCCGTACGCGCGCTGCTGCGGCTGTGGCCGTACGTGCGGCCCGTACGGGCGCGGCTGTCCGTCGCCGCGTTCGTCGCGATAGTCGCCTCGTGCGTGGGCCTGTTCATCCCGCTCGTCCTGAAGTGGATGGTGGACGGGCCGGTCGCCGACCGGGACCCGGCGGGCGTGTGGCTCGGGGCGCTGTACCTGCTGCTGCTCGGCCTCACCGAGGCGCTGCTGTTCGGGTTGCGGCGCTGGCTCGTGGCGCGGCCCCTCGCCGGGGTCGAGGCGTCGATGCGCGCGGATCTGTACCGGCATCTGCAGCGCCTCCCGGTCGCCTTCCACGACCGCTGGGCCTCCGGGCAGCTGCTCTCGCGCGGCACGACCGACCTGATGCTGCTGCGGATGTTCCTCGCCTTCCCGCTGACGTTCCTGCTGGTCAACGCGGTGACCATCGTTGTCGGCGTCACCATCATGCTGCTCCAGGACTGGACCCTCGGGCTCGTCATCCTCGGGCCCGTCGTCCCCGTGATCGTCACCTGCGTCCTCTTCGAGAGGAAGTACGCCACGGTCGCGCGCGCCGCGCAGGACCAGGTCGGCGACCTGACGACCGTCGTCGAGGAGAGCGTCCTCGGTATCCGCATCATCAAGGGGTTCGGCCGGCACCGCAGCCAGGCCCGCGCGTTCCGCGAGCTGTCGCGGACCCTGCGGGGAACGGAGCTGCGCAAGGCCCGCCTCCTGTCGGCGATCTGGGGCGTCATCATCACGCTCCCCGAACTGGCCATCGGCGCGGCGCTGGTGCTCGGTGTCGTCCAGGTCGCCGACGGCGTCCTGTCGGCCGGCACGCTGGTGGCGTTCCTGTCGACGGCCCTCGCCCTGCGGTGGCCCGTCGACTCGATCGGTTTCCTGCTGGCGATGAGTCAGGAGGCGGCGACGGCGACGGAGCGGTATTTCGAGGTGATGGACGAGAAGCCGGAGTCGACGACGGTCCTAGCTGCGGGCAGTCGTGCCGCTGGGGCGGCAGGGGTGGGCGCAGCGGCACCTCACAACGAGCAGCGCCCCCTGGACGACGGCGACAGCTACACCGGCACCGGGCAACTGGGCGGGCTCCGGTTCCACGACGTCACCTTCCGCTATCCCGACGCCGCCTCCGGCACCGCCCCCACGCTCGACCACATCGACCTGCACATCCGCTCCGGCGAGTCCATGGCCCTGGTCGGGGCCACCGGCTCCGGCAAGACCACCCTCACCGCTCTCGTCCCCCGCCTCCACGAGGTCACGTCCGGCCGCATCACGCTGGACGGCCACGACATCACCGAGATGCCCCGGAAGTCGCTGCGCGCCCTGGTCGCCGTGGCCTTCGAGGAACCCACCCTCTTCTCGGCGACCATCGGTGAGAACGTCCTCATGGGCGCCCGGCCGGACGCGGGCGAAGCCGAGCTGGACCGCGCCCTGGCCGTCGCGCAGGCGGAGTTCGCGCACGCGCTCCCCCAGGGCACCGGCACGCAGGTCGGCGAGCAGGGCCTCAGCCTCTCCGGCGGCCAGCGGCAGCGTCTCGCACTGGCGCGGGCGGTGGTCGGCCGCCCCCGCTTCCTCGTGCTGGACGACCCACTGTCGGCGCTGGACGTGCACACGGAGGCCGCGGTGGAGGCCGCGCTGCGCCGCGTGCTCGCGGAGACGACCGCGCTGATCGTGGCGCACCGCCCGTCGACGGTGCTGCTCGCCGACCGCGTGGCCCTGCTCTCCGACGGCCGGGTCACGGCGGTGGGCACCCACCAGGAACTGCTGCGCACGAACACGGAGTACGCCCATCTGATGTCCGGGACCGAGGAGGACCAGCGATGACGGCCCCCGCGACCCCCGCGCGGAACAAGGAACCCGACGAGGAGCCGGGCGGTACGACGGGCACGACGACGGACGAGGCGACAGGCACGACGACGGGCGAGGCATCCGGCCGGACGCCCGGCGCGGGCCGGCCCGATGCCGCGCGGAAGGCGTCCGCCGTCGATCCGTTCGACCACGACGACCTCCCCACTCCCCCGGGCGCCACCGTCGCCCTGCTGCGCTCCCTCCTCGCGCCGATGAGGGCCCGGGTGGTCATGGCGAGCGTGCTGCTCCTGCTCCAGCAGGCGGCGGTGCAGGCGGGCCCGCTGCTGGTGGCGTACGCCATCGACAGTGCCGTACCGGCGCTCCGGGACGGCCGGCACGGGCCGCTGATCGCGGTGGCGGTCGGGTATCTGGTGTGCGCGCTGACGGCCGGCGGGCTGCAGTACCTGTTCATCGGGGCGTCCGCGCGCGTGAACCAGGACGTGCTGCTGGATCTGCGCGGCCGGATCTTCCGGCACGCGCAGGCGCTGAGCATCGACTTCCACGAGCGGTACACCTCGGGCCGGCTCATCTCCCGGTCCACCACGGACGTCGAGTCGCTGCGCGAGCTGCTCAACGAGGGTCTGCAGGAACTCATCGGCGTGATCCTCGCCTTCGTCTACATCTCGGCGATGCTGCTCTGGCTGGATCTCGGTCTCGGCGCGGCGGCGCTGGTGTCGTTCATCCCGCTGTACGGCTTCGTGCGGATGTACCAGCGGCGCGCGGCGAGCGTCTACACGGCCCGGTCCAGCGCGATCGCCGCGGTGATCGTGAAGTTCGCGGAGACCATGAACGGCATCCGGCCGGTGCGGGCGTTCCGCCGGGAGACCGCGAACGACACGGAGTTCGGTGCCCTGAACCGGCACCACGAGCGCACGAACGGCGACGCGATCCTGGAGATGGCCCGCTATGTGGTCTGCTCCCGTGTCGTCGCCAACATCACGGTCGCGGCGATCGTGCTGTGGGGCGCGTACCGGGTGGCGTCTCAGACGCTCGCGCTGGGTGTGCTGGCGGCGGCGGTGCTGTATCTGCGGCGGCTGTACGACCCGATCGACCGGCTCGGCATGTTCCTCAACTCGTACCAGTCGGCGGCGGCCTCGCTGGAGAAGATCGCGGGCCTGCTGGCCCAGGCCCCGTCGGTCCCCGAGCCCGCCGAGCCGAAGGAGCTGCCGGCGGCGGCCTCCGAACTCCCGGGCCGCGAGGTCGTGTTCGACGACGTGCGGTTCGCGTACCGCACCGGCGGCGAGGTCCTGCCCCGCTTCGACCTCACGCTCGCGGCGGGCAGCACGGTGGCGGTCGTCGGTTCCACCGGCGCCGGCAAGTCGACCCTCGCCAAGCTGGTGGCCCGTTTCTACGACCCGTCGTCCGGGCGGGTCCTCCTCGACGGTGTCGACCTGCGGGACCTCCCGGTGCCCGAGCTGCGGCGCGGGGTGATCATGGTGACCCAGGAGTCGTTCCTGTTCTCCGGCACGGTCGCCGAGAACATCGCCATCGGCCGCCCCGACGCCACACGCGAGGACATCGAGCACGCCGCCAAGGCCATCGGCGCCCACGACTTCATCACCGCCCTCCCCGACGGCTACGACACCGACGTACGCAAGCGCGGTGGCCGTATCTCCGCCGGTCAGCGCCAACTCGTCGCCTTCGCCCGGGCGTTGCTCGCCGATCCGGCCGTCCTCATCCTTGACGAGGCGACCAGCTCCCTCGACATCCCGGGCGAACGGGCGGTCCAGCGCGCCATGTCCACGGTCCTGCGCGGCCGCACGGCCGTGGTGATCGCCCACCGCCTCTCCACGGTCGAGATCGCCGACCGGGTCCTGGTGATGGAGCACGGCCACATCGTCGAGGACGGCACCCCGGCGGACCTGATCGCGGGCACGGGCAGGTTCGCGGACCTGCACCGGGCGTGGCGGGACAGCCTGGCGTAGAGCGCGCCCCTGATGAAAGGCGCTGCCCTTCTCACGGGCACGCCCCTGACGAAGGGCGCGGCCCTTCTCACCCATCCAGTCAGCCAAGTCCACACAGAACCGGGGGCCGATGATCAACGCGTACGAGGACCCCGGCACACCCGACTGCCGCAGTGGCGCCCACTACCTGTGGTGGCTGGTCAGGCAGCAGGCCGGCCGTTCCGCCCTCGGCTCCCTCATCTCCTGCGTATGGATGGTGCTGCTCGCGGCCACCCCGTACCTGCTCTCCCGGGCGATCGACGAGGGCCTGGAACCCGGTGACCACCGGGCTCTGGCCGGCTGGACGGCCGCGCTCTTCGGCGTCGGCGTCTTCAACGCCTGGCTGAGCATCATGCGCCACCGCACGATGACCCGGGTCCGGATGGACGCCAACTTCCGTACGGTGAAGGTGGTGATGGCACACGCGGTCCGGCTGGGGGCGGCGCTGCCGCGCCGCGTCGGCGCCGGGGAGGTCGTCACGATCGGCGTGGGCGACGTCAACACGATCTCCTCCTCGCTGACGGTCATCGGCCCGGGGGTCGGCGCGTTCGCCGCGTACCTGGTGGTCGCCGGGCTGCTCGTGCCGGTCTCCCTCCCCATCGCCGCGGTCGTCCTGCTCGGGATACCGCTGATGGCCGTGATCGTGGGGCCGTTGATGCGGCGGCTGCAGGGCACCGAGACGGAGTACCGGGAGCGGCAGGGCGTGCTGACCGCCCGGATCGCGGACCTCGCGGGCGGGCTGCGCGTCCTCAACGGGCTCGGCGGCAAGGGGCTGGTGGCCGACGCGTTCCACCGGGACTCGCAGCGGCTGCGGGCGCAGGGGTACCGGGTGGGGGCGGTGACCAGCTGGATGCAGGCGCTCGGGGTGGGGCTGCCGACGCTGTTCCTCGCGGTGGTGACCTGGCTCGCGGCCCGGCTCGCCGCCCAGGGTGCCATCACCGTGGGTGAGTTGGTGGCGGTGTACGGATATGTCACCGTGCTGGTGCGGCCGGTGTCGTACGTCGTCGACTGGGGGTACGAGCTGAGCCGTGGGGTGGTGGCCGCGCGGCGCGTCATCCGGTTCGCGACCCTGGAGCCGCTGCCGGACCACGGCACCACGGACGCGCCCGCCGAGCCCTCGGGGCTGCACGACCCCGAGTCGGGGGTACGGGTGCCGCCGGGGCGGCTGGTCGCTCTGGCCGCCGACCGGCCGGCCGAGGCGGCGGCCGTGGTGGACCGGCTCGGCCGGTACGCTCCGACGGCGGTGACCTGGGGCGGAACCCCGCTCGACGCGATTCCGTTGGCGCAGGTCCGTGCGCGGATCCTGGTCGCCGACCACGAGGCCGACCTGTTCGCGGGCCGGCTGCGCGAACTGCTCGGCGGACACGGCGACGTCGACGACGCGACGGCGGCGGGGGCGCTGCGCGCGGCCGTGGCCGAGGACATCGTGCAGGGCCTGGCGGACGGCCTCGACTCGGCGATCGACGCGCAGGGCCGCAACCTCTCGGGCGGCCAGCGGCAACGGGTACGGCTGGCGCGGGCGCTGGTGGCCGACCCCGAGATCCTGCTCGCCGTCGAACCGACCTCGGCGCTCGACGCCCATACGGAGGCACGGGTCGCCCAGCGGCTGCGGGCCGCCCGCGAGGGCCGTACGACGCTGGTCACCACCACCTCGCCCCTCGTCCTCGACCACGCGGACACCGTCCTGCACCTGGTCGACGGCAAGGTCGCGGCCGGCGGCACCCACCGCGAACTCCTCGCGGGCGAGCCGCGGTACCGGGCGATGGTGGCGCGGGACGCGGGGGAGGAAGACGGGCCGGGCCGGGAAACGGACCCGGACGAGAGCACGGTCGAGGAGGTCGTACGGTGACCAGGGTCGAACCCACCCCCCACTCCTCGGGCCGGCTGCCCGTCGCGGAGGCGGTCGCCGTACGGCGGGCCACCGTACGGCTGGTGCGGGCGGACGGGCGGGCGTTCCTCGCCGTGCTGGGGCTGAACGGGGCGGCGGCCGCGATGGGGCTGGCCGGGCCGTGGCTGCTGGGGCGGATCATCGACGAGGTGCGCGGCGGGGGTGGCGTCGGGGCGGTGGACCGGCTGGCTTCGGCGATCCTGCTGTGCGCGGTGGCGCAGTTGCTGCTGGCGCGCTGGGCCCGGTATGTGGGGCACCGGTTCGGGGAGCGGACGCTGGCTCGGGTGCGGGAGGAGTTCGTGGACCGGACGCTGGCGTTGCCGGCGTCGGTCGTGGAGCGGGCGGGGACCGGTGATCTGACGGCGCGCGGCACGGCGGACGTGGACGCGGTCGGCAGGACACTGCGGGACGTGGGCCCCGAGCTGCTGATCAGCTCGGTACAGGCGGTGTTCCTGATCGGCGCGGTGTTCGCGCTGGATCCACTGCTCGGGATGTGCGCGCTGTCCGGACTGGTCGGTATCGGGGTGGTGCTGCGCTGGTATCTGCGCCGGGCGCGTACCGGCTATCTCGCGGAGGGCGCGGCCGGTTCGGAGGTCGCGGAGATCGTCGCGGCGACCGCGTCCGGGGCGCGCACGGTCGAGGCGCTGCGGCTGGAGCGACGGCGGATCACCGCGAGCCGTGACGCGCTGGAGGTGTCCCGGCGGCGCCGGTTCCACACCCTGTTCCTGCGCACGGTGTTCTTCCCGGGCGTGGAGGTCTCCTACTTCGTGCCCCAGGTGCTCGTCCTCCTCCTCGGCGGGGTGCTGCTCGCGCGTGGCTCGATCAGCCTGGGCGCGGTGGTGTCGGCGGCCCTGTATCTCCAGCAGCTGAGCGGCCCGCTCGACGAGATCCTGATGCGGGTCGAGCTGCTGCAGAGCAGCGGCGCCTCGTTCGCCCGCGTGGAGGGGCTGGCCGGTGCCCCACGCGTCGGCTCCGCCGGCACCCCGGAACCGGCGGACGACCGCATCGACGTGACCGGGGCCCGTTACGCCTATGAGCGGGGCGGCGAGGTGCTGCGCGGGGTGGACCTGACCGTGCGGCCGGGCGAACGACTCGCGGTGGTGGGCCCGTCCGGTGCCGGCAAGACGACATTGAGCCGCCTTCTGGCCGGCATCGACGCGCCGACCGAGGGCACGGTGACGGTCGGTGGCGTCCCCGTCGTCGACCTCGGGCCCGAACGTCTGCGCCGCCAGGTCGTCCTCGTCACCCAGGAGCACCACGTCTTCCTGGGTACGGTTCGCGACAATCTCCTGATCGCCGAACCGGCCGCCACGGACGAGGAGTTGTGGACGGCGCTGGGGGCCGTGGGTGCGGACCAGTGGGTCCGCGAGCTCCCCGAGGGCCTCGACACCCGCCTCGGCGAGGGCGGTCGCCGCACCGACGGCCCCCAGGCGCAGCAGCTCGCCCTCGCCCGCGTGGTCCTCGCCGACCCCCACACGCTCATCCTGGACGAGGCCACCGCCCTCCTCGACCCCACCACCGCCCGCCACACGGAACGCGCCCTCGCCGCCGTCCTCGACGGCCGCACGGTCATCGCCATCGCCCACCGTCTCCACACCGCCCACGACGCGGACCGCGTGGCCGTGATGGAGGACGGCCTGCTCACCGAACTGGGCACGCACGAGGAGCTGGTGGCGGCGAAGGGCGCGTACGCGGCGCTGTGGCGGAGGTGGCACGGGGAGGGGGCGGCCTGACGACCGCGCGCGGGCCCCGCGCGAGAATGCCGAACACCCCGATGGCGGGTCGGTCACCCGGAGAACGCGGTCTGGTTCTGCGGGGACCACGCTCACCTCGTCGAGGGGCTGACGGATCTGACGGCCGACGAGGCGCTGGAACGCATCAGGTAGCCCACGGCGAACGGTCCGCATAGCGAACATGACCAACCGGGCAGCGGACCATTTCCAGCCAACTTATTGACGCGCTCCTGACAGGACCCACCGTCTCCTGCCACTCTGCCCACAACCGCGACACAGCAACCTCACAAGCAGGCCCGGCCGTGCCGCGAAGCACCCCCCACGCATGTGGTTTAAGCGTTCACCAGTTCTCACCTTGTTCTGCCCGGGCGGCCACCAGCCGCCCGGTCTCCCCTGGCCGCGCGAACCGCGGCCACGCAGAAGGAGTCAGTGTTGAGACGCCAGTCCCACAGACGCACCTCCCACACCGGTAATACTTTCGGCCACAGCACCCGTCGGCGCGCGGCCGCCGGCGCGCTCGTCGCCGTCACCGCCCTGTTGGCCGCGGCCGTCCAGTCGGGCGCCGCCACCGCCGCCCCGGAGAAGGCACCGTCGGCTGCGGGCAAGGCCAACCCGGGCGCGCTCTCCGTGAAGCTCACCCCCGCCCAGCGGGCCGAGCTGATACGCGAGGCCAACGCCACGAAGGCGGAGACCGCCGAGGAGCTGAACCTCGGCGCGAAGGAGAAGCTCGTCGTCCGTGACGTGGTCAAGGACCGCGACGGCACCGTGCACACGCGGTACGAGCGGACGTACGACGGCCTCCCGGTCCTCGGCGGCGACCTGGTCGTCGAGACCTCGAAGGCCGGCGCGACCGAGGGCATCGTCAAAGCCACCAAGGCGAAGATCGGTGTCCCCTCGCTGACGCCCGCCGTCACCAAGGCCAAGGCCGAGAAGCAGGCGCTCGCCGCGGCGAAGGCCGAGGACGCCAAGAGCCCCGAGGTCAACCGGGCGCCCCGCAAGGTCGTCTGGGCCGCGAGCGGCAAGCCCGTCCTCGCCTACGAGACGGTCGTCGGCGGCTTCCAGCACGACGGCACCCCGCAGGAGCTGCACGTCGTCACAGACGCCACCAGCGGCGCGAAGCTGTACGAGTGGGAGGCGATCGAGACAGGCACCGGCAACACGGTGTACAGCGGCTCGGTCACCCTCGGCACCACGCAGTCGGGTTCGACGTTCAACCTCACCGACGGCACGCGCGGCGGCCACAAGACGTACAACCTGAACCGTGGCACCTCCGGCACCGGAACCCTGTTCTCCGGCCCCGACGACGTGTGGGGCAACGGCGCCGCGTCGAACCTGGAGTCGGCCGCCGCCGATGCCCACTACGGTGCGGCGCTGACCTGGGACTACTACAAGAACGTGCACGGCCGCAGCGGCATCCGCGGGGACGGCGTCGGCGCCTACTCGCGCGTGCACTACGGCAACAACTACGTCAACGCGTTCTGGCAGGACGCCTGCTTCTGCATGACGTACGGCGACGGCTCGGGCAACGCCAACCCGCTGACGTCGATCGACGTGGCCGCGCACGAGATGACCCACGGCCTCACGTCCAACACGGCCGGTCTCAACTACTCCGGTGAGTCCGGTGGCCTGAACGAGGCCACCTCGGACATCTTCGGCTCCACGGTCGAGTTCTACGCGGCGAACTCCTCCGACGTCGGTGACTACCTCATCGGCGAGGAGATCAACATCAACGGCGACGGCACGCCGCTGCGTTACATGGACAGGCCGAGCAAGGACGGCTCGTCCAAGGACGCCTGGTACTCGGGCATCGGCTCGATCGACGTGCACTACTCGTCGGGCCCCGCGAACCACTTCTTCTACCTCCTCTCCGAGGGCAGCGGCGCCAAGACCATCAACGGCGTCAGCTACGACTCGCCCACCTCGGACGGCCTCCCGGTGACCGGCATCGGCCGCGCCAAGGCGGAGCAGATCTGGTTCAAGGCGCTCACCACGAAGTTCACGTCGACGACCAACTACGCGGCGGCCCGCACCGGCACGCTCGCGGTCGCCGGTGAGCTGTACGGCACCACGTCCGCCGAGTACACGGCGGTGCAGAACGCGTGGGCGGGCATCAACGTGGGCACCCGGCCCGGCGGTGGCGGGGGCGGCGGCACGTCGTTCGAGAGCACGACCGACGTATCGATTCCGGACAACGGAGCGGCGGTCACCTCACCGGTCACCGTCTCCGGCCGGACCGGCAACGCCCCCTCGAACCTCCCGGTCGCCGTGGACATCGTCCACACCTACGTCGGTGACCTCCAGGTCCAGCTGGTCGCCCCCGACGGCACGGCGTACACCATGAAGGCGTACGGCGCCGGTGGCAGCTCGGACAACCTCAACACCACGTACACCGTGAACGCGTCCTCCGAAGTCGCCAACGGTGTCTGGCAGTTGCGGGTCCAGGACAACGCGGCCCGGGACACCGGCTACATCAACAGCTGGAAGCTGACGTTCCCGTAGGGCGCGGCACGGCCCTTCGTATACGGGGCCCGCTGTGAGCGTGATGTGAGAGGGCGCCGCCCCGGGGGATCCAACTCCCCTGGGCGGCGCCTTCTTTGCCGTCCTCCGGGGCCTGCTTTGCTGCGCCTTTACCGCGTTCGAAACCGTTTTACATGGCGGCAACATTTCCGGACGGTTGATTTTCAGCCAACATCACTTTGCCCTCCTGACATGTACGCGCCCCTACTGGCACGCTTCACCCACCCGCCGCACTCGTAACTTCAGATCCGCCGGACGACACCCCATGCCGTCCGGTCTCCCCCACCAAGGAGCATGAGTGACCCAGTTCTACGCGCGTCACAAGCGAACCACGCTGGCCATCGCGACCGCCGTCGCCGCCGGCGCGCTGCTGACCACCGGGCTGACCTCCGGCGCCACCGCCCAGCCCGCGCCCGTCGCGGACAAGGCCAAGCCGGCCGGTGCCCCGGTCGCGCTGACCCCCGCCGCGCGCACCGCCCTGATCAAGAAGGCGGACGCGGCCACGACCGAGACCGCCGACGAGATAGGCCTGGGCGCCAAGGAGGACCTGGTCGTCCGTGACGTCCTCAAGGACGCGGACGGCACGGTCCACACGCGCTACGAGCGCACGTTCGGCGGACTCCCGGTCCTCGGCGGCGACCTGGTCGTCCACGAGTCCAAGGCGGGCGCCATCAAGAGCGTCACCAAGGCCACCAAGGCCACCGTCAAGGTCTCCGACCTCACCGCGGACGTCACCAAGGCCACCGCCGAGAAGCAGGCGCTGAAGGCCGCCAAGGCCGAGGGCTCCACCAAGACCGAGGCCGACAAGGCCCCGCGCAAGGTCGTCTGGGCGGCCGACGGCAAGCCCGCGCTCGCCTACGAGACGGTGGTCGGCGGCTTCCAGCACGACGGCACCCCGCAGCAGCTCCACGTGATCACCGACGCGGAGACCGGCAAGAAGCTGTTCGAGTTCGAGGCCATCCAGACCGGCACCGGCAACAGCAAGTACAACGGCTCGGTCACCATCGGCACGACCCTGTCGGGCTCGACGTACAACCTGACGGACGCCTCGCGCGGCAACCACAAGACGTACAACAAGGCCCGCTCCACGTCGTCCTCGGCCGGCACGCTCTTCACCGACGCCAACGACGCCTGGGGCACCGGCAGCGCCTCCAGCTCCTCCACCGACCAGAACGCCGCCGTGGACGCCCACTACGGCGCCCAGGTCACCTGGGACTTCTACAAGAACGTCCTCGGTCGCAACGGCATCAAGAACAACGGCGTCGCCGCCTACTCCCGCGTCCACTACGGCAACGCGTACGTCAACGCGTTCTGGGACGACAGCTGCTTCTGCATGACGTACGGCGACGGCGACGGCAACGTCAAGCCGCTGACCTCCCTGGACATCGCGGGCCACGAGATGTCCCACGGCCTGACCTCCAACACGGCCGGCCTCAACTACTCCGGCGAGTCCGGTGGCCTGAACGAGGCCACCTCCGACATCTTCGGCACGGCGGTCGAGTTCTACGCGGCCAACACCAAGGACGTCGGCGACTACCTCATCGGCGAGAAGGTCGACATCTTCGGCGACGGCGCCCCGCTGCGTTACATGGACCAGCCCAGCAAGGACGGCGACTCGGCCAACTACTGGTCCTCGTCCCTGGCGAGCCTGGACGTCCACTACTCGTCGGGCCCGGCGAACCACTTCTTCTACCTCCTCTCGGAGGGCAGCGGCGCGAAGACGATCAACGGGGTCTCGTACAACTCCCCCACCTCCAACGGCGCCACGATCACCGGCATCGGCCGCGCCAAGGCCGTCCAGATCTGGTACAAGGCGCTGAGCACGTACATGACCTCGACGACCAACTACAAGGGCGCCCGCACGGCGACCCTGAACGCGGCGTCCTCCCTCTACGGCGCCAGCAGCACGGAGTACGCGGCCGTGAACGCGGCGTGGGCGGCGGTCAACGTCAAGGCCTGACCTGACGTGGTGGTGCAGGTGCAGGTGTAGTTGTAGGTGACTGGGGCGGTACCCGGAGAGAAGGCGACTCCGGGTGCCGCCCTACGCTGTGCCCCATGTCCCACACCGACGGCTCACAGTCCCTCCCGTCTCCGGACGGCTTCACCTACGAGGCCGTCGGCGCGACCCGCGAGGGCCACTGCCCACCCGACTTCAACCCCCTGCACGTCCGCTCTCGCATAGGCGAGGGCACGGACGTGTTCGAGCGGGCCGCGCACGCCGTCCGCACCTGGGAGATGCACCGCGCGATGGGCGTCGGCATACGCGCCTCCGCCCCCGAGGCGGCCCCCGGCGTCGACGTGACGGTGACGTTGGGCGGCGTCATCAAGGCCCCGTGCCGGGTGGTGTGGACCATGGACGAGCCCCGCCGCAAGGGCTGGGCCTACGGCACGCTCCCGGGCCACCCGGAGTGCGGCGAGGAGGCCTTCGTCGTCGACCGCACCGGAGACGGCACCGTCTGGCTCACGGTCACGGCCTTCAGCCGCGCCGCGAAGTGGTACGCCCGTGCGGGCGGGGCGGCGACCAGGGGGTTGCAGCATGCTTATGCGCGGCGGTGCGGGGTGGTGTTGCGGAGGCTGGTCGAGGACCCGAAGGGGTGATCCGGGCCGGAGTGCACACGACACCGCAGCCCGCCGGCGTAGACATAGCGGTGTTCCGTAGACATACGTTGTGTTGCCTCACGTCGTGTTGCGGCTGAGGGAGCGAAGTGGCTTACGAGTGGCGGCTGTTCTGGGTCGGTGATGGCGGAGTGCCCGCTACCGACTGGCCGGTGACAGGGTGGGAAGACCTAGAGGCGCGCGAGCACGCGCTCGGACTGCGTGAGCAGCAGCCGATCCTCGTCTCGCCAGAGGGCCGGGTCGATCCCCGGCTGAGCGAGTGCTTCCGGAGGTCGGCGTTCTCCGCGAAGTCGCAGGGCACGCAGCTCACCTACGCGCCGCTGTACCGGTTGTTCTTCACCTTCCTGTGGCAGCGCGGTCTGAACTGGGACGGGGCGTCGGAGGACGACGTCGAGGACTGGGAGGCGTGGCGCCAGCGGGGAGCGGAGAACCCGGCGCCGGTCGGCGGCGGGACCTGGGCGAAGGAACTGGCCGCACTGAAGTTGCTGTACGACATCGCGGACAAACGCGGCTTCGTGCCGGTGAACCCGGTGACCCTGCCCGTGTCATCGGACGTGAAGACCTCGGACGTGAAGTGGCTGTCGCCCCGGGCCTTTCGGCTGTGGCGCAACGTGGGGCTCGGCGGGATGCTACCGAGCGGTCTGGAGGACGAGGCGCGGCGCGGCCGGTACGCCGGGCGGGACACGGCGTACGCCGACCTGCTGTACTCCAGCGGCTTGCGGCGACGCGAGGGTGGCACCCTGCTGACTAGTGCTGTGACCGCATAGGTTCACCGGGAAGCTCGCGGCGTCCGGCGCGGTGCGTCGCACGGCGGAGCGTCGGCCTTGTACCGGCCGTACTCGGGCGATGCGACAACGCGGCGAGGTGCGTGCCGGGCGTCGCGAGCCGGCGAACCTACGCGGTCACAGCGCTGGGCCACTGCTCCTCGATCCGTTCAGGGTGAGGTCTCCCCGCATCCGCTCGGTCTCCGCGTGCGCGGATCCGGAACGGCGAGCCGCAGCCGCGGACAGGGGTCTGCCACTCGGTGGCGGCGTTCCTTCGACGCCGGCGGGAGCATGACCGGACTCTCGGGAGAAGGCCCGGCGGCCGTCACGTTCAGCGCACTGCGGCTGGCAGATCACCGTGGCGGACCGAAGGATGTGCTGTGACGGACGGCTGCGTGCTCCTCGCGGCCCGGCCGTCGCGAATCACCACGACGGCCACGCGCCGACCAGCCTGGAGGAACGATGTCCCCCGCCCCCTTCGCGCTCGTAGCGTTCGCACACCCACGCCGTAGCGCACGAGGCCACTGGCTCGTCCGGTTGAGTGTCAGCCTGGCAGCGGGTTCCGTGGCCGTCCTACCGGCCGCCGCTCCGCAGGCGGCCGCAGCGCAAGCCGGCTCGGTGCCGCACAAGGACCGGCTCCACACCCGCGTCTACGTCACCAACGCCGGCTCGGACACCGTCTCGGTGATCGACACCGGCACCGGCACCGTTGCCGGCACCCCGATCCGCGTCGGCGACAACCCCGTCGCCGTGGCCACCGACACCGTTCGCGGTCGTGCCTACGTGGCCAACGCCGGTTCGAACACCGTTTCGGTGATCGACACCGGCACCGACACGGTTGTCGGCACCCCGATTCCGGTGGGCACCTTCCCCGTCGGGGTGGCCATCGATGCCCGCCGCGGTCGCGCCTACGTCACCAACAACGGCTCGAACACGGTCACGGTCATCGCCACCCGCACCAACACCGTCGTCGGTGCCCCGATCCCGGTCGGCAATACCCCCGTCGGGGTGGCCACCGACACCGTTCGTGGTCGCGCCTACGTCACCAACCTCAATTCCGGCACGGTGTCGGTGATCGACACCGACACCGACGCGGTCGTCGGCACCCCGATCGCCGTCGGCGCTTTCCCCGCCGGGGTGGCCACCGACATCCGCCGCGGTCGCGCCTACGCGACCACCCTCTTGGAGACCGTTGCAGTGATCAGCACCCGCACCAACACGGTCGTCGGCGACCCGATCCCCGTCGGCCACGGCCCCCTCGCCGTGGCCACCGACGCCCGCCGCGGTCGCGCCTACGTGGCCAACAACGGTTCGAACACCGTCACGGTGATCAACACGGACACCGACACGGTGGTCGGCGATCCGATCCCCGTCGGCGCCAACCCGCAGGGAGTGGCCTCCGACGCCGCGTGCGGTCGCGCCTACGTGGCCAACAACGGTTCGAACACCGTCACGGTGATCAACACGGACACCGACACGGTGGTCGGCGATCCGATCCCCGTCGGTGCCAACCCGCTGGGAGTGGCGTTGTCGGCCGATTCGAACTGCGCGCCGTCGGCTCCCGGGCGGCCCGCCGGGGAATGAGCCCCCCTCCCCGCCGCCCCCCGAGGCGACGGGCTCCCAAGACCCGATCAGCCTGGAGGAACGATGTCCCCTGTCCCCCCTGAGCCCCTATCGGCCGGCCTCTTCTCGCACCCACGCCGTAGCGCACGGCGCCCGGGGCCCGGCCGGCTGAGCGTCACCCTGGCAGCGGCGGTGTCCGTCGCTCTCCTACCCGGTGTCGCCGCGCACGCCGTCGCGGCTCCGGCCGGGACGTCGCCGCACAAGGACCGGCTTGAGAATCGTCTTTACGTCACCAACGCAGGTTCGGACAACGTTTCGGTGATCAGCACCAGGAACAGGGCGGTCGTCGGCGACCCGATCCCCGTCGGCAGCAGCCCCGAAGGCGTGGCCACCGACAACGTTCGCGGTCGCGCCTACGTGACCAACGGCTTCTCGAACACCGTGTCGGTGATCGACACGGACACCGACACGGTGGTCGGCGATCCGATCCCCGTCGGCAGCTTCCCGTCCGAGGTGGCCATCGACTCCCGCAGAGGTCGCGCCTACGTCACCAACTTCAGCTCCGACACCGTCTCGGTGATCAACATCGACACGAATACGGTCGTGGGCTCCCCGATCCCGATCGGCGACGGCCCGCAGGGGGTGGCCATCGACCCCGTCCGCGGTCGCGCCTATGTCGCCGACTTCGGTTCGAACACCGTCTCGGTGATCGACACCGACACCGACACCGTCGTCGGCGATCCGATCCCGGTCGGCAGGTTCCCCGTCGGAGTGGCCATCGACACCCGCCGTGATCGCGTCTACGTGGCCAACAACGGCTCGAACACCGTTTCGGTCATCAACACCCGCACCGACGCGGTCGTCGGGAACCCCATCCCGGTCGGCGACTTCCCGGCCGGGGTGGCCACCGACCATCGCCTCGGTCGCGCCTACGTCACCAACTCCGGCTCGAACAGCGTTTCCGTCATCGACACCGACACCGACACGGTCGTGGGCACCCCGATCCCCGTCGGCACCAACCCCGCCGGGGTGGTCACCGACGCCGTTTGCGGTCGCGCCTACGTGGCCAACAACGGCTCGAACACGGTCTCGGTCATCAGCACCCGCACCGACGCGGTCGTCGGCACCCCGATCCCCGTGGGCAGCAAGCCGCAGGGACTGGCGTTGTCAGCGGATTCGAAGTGCGGGTCGCCGACTCCCGGATGGCCCGCCGGGGAATAGGCGCTCCACCTCCCGCCGCCCGCCGCGGCAGGCGTGAACGCGCAGGCGAACGGCTCCCGACCGGCACACCGGTCGGGAGCCGTTCCGTGGCCACCGCCCGCCGGGCACCGCGATCCGGGGATCCGGACTCACGACAGCCTTTTCCACTCACCCCGCATGGCACCGGACCCAACGAGCCCAACCACCCGCCTGTCCGATGATCCGCCGGACCGGCCTGTCCGAAGCTGACGGAGGGGGTGTGTCAACTTAACGGCTGATCTTGGTTGTTGAAGGTCAGTTGTTGCTCGGGGTGAGGCGGCCTTCGAAGGCGATCTGGAAGGCGTTCAGGGGCGCCTTCCAGCGCATGGTCCACCGCTTGCGGCCCTTGCCGGTCGGGTCCAGGCTCATCAGCGCCATGTAGATGCACTTCAAAGCGGCGGCCTCGTTGGGGAAGTGCCCGCGGGCGCGGACAGCCCTGCGGATGCGGGCGTTAACGCTCTCGATCGCGTTCGTGCTGCAGATGACCTTGCGTATCTCGACGTCGAAGGAGAGGAAGGGCACGAACTCGGCCCAGGCGTCCGACCACAGCTTCACGATCGCCGGATACTTCCCTCCCCAGGACTCCTGGAACTCCAGGAACCGCTCCGTCGCCGCATCCTCGCTGGGTGCGGTGTAGACGGGCTTGAGCGCCCCTGCGACCTTGTCCCAGTCCTGACGGGCGGCGTAACGGAACGAATTGCGCAGCAGGTGAACCACGCACGTCTGGACAATCGTGCGGGGCCAGACGGCCTCCACCGCATCGGGAAGGCCCTTGAGCCCGTCGCAGACGAGCATGAGCACGTCGTCCAGGCCGCGGTTCTTCAGCTCCGTGAACACGTGCAGCCAGTACTTCGCGCCCTCGCCGCCGTCGCCGGCCCAGATGCCGAGGATGTCGCGGGTGCCGTCCACGGTCACCGCCATCACCACGTAGATCGGACGGTTCGCGACCTTTCCTTCCCTGATCTTCACGTTGATGGCGTCCACGAACAGGACGGGGTAGACGCGGTCGAGGGGCCGGTTCTGCCATTCGGCCATGCCGTCCATGACCTTATCGGTGATGGTGGAGATGGTCTGTTTGGACACCTCCGCTCCGTAGACCTCGGCGAGATGAGCGGAGATCTCTCCGTGAGTGAGGCCCTTCGCGGACAAGGAGAGCACCATCTCGTCGACGCCGGTCAGACGCCGTTGGCGCTTCTTGACGATCTGCGGCTCGAAGCTGCCGGCGGTATCGCGCGGCACCCTCACCTCCACCGGGCCGACATCGGTCAGCACGGTCTTCGCCCGGGTCCCGTTGCGGCTGTTGCCGTTGTTCTTCCCGGCCGGATCGTGCTTCTCGTAGCCGACGTGGTCGGTGATCTCGCCCTCCAGAGCGGACTCGAGCACTCGCTTCGTGAGCTGTTGCAACAGCCCGCCCTCGCCGGTCAGTTGCAGCCCCTCGTTTCGGGCACGGTCAACGAGCATCGCAACGAGCTGCTCGTCCGACACCGCACTCGTCGGTGCCTGAACCACCTGCTCGGCCTGCTCGTTCTCCACGACGGTCTCCGTCATCAGACGCATCTCCTTGATCAGCAGATCCGCCGTTGATTAGACACTCCCGACGGAGGGGTCATGGGGATCGAGCTTGAGATTTTGTGGCTGGTCGTGGCGAGTTGACGGATGCGGCGTGAGAGCGGATGGCGCCGCTCTTGCCCACGCCGGATGGTCGGGGGCGACCCTGGCGTGACTGCTGTAGTCGGCCTCAAAGGCGACCACACGGAAGCCCCGTTCGTGCAGCGCGTGTGCCTGCCAGCCGGCGTTGGTGGTTTTGCCCGCAGTCCGCGGACTGATGTGGGCGATGATCATCTGCTTCTACCTTTCTGCTGCGAGACCCGCCGGACAGAAGGTCTCCGACGGCGCGACCACCACGATGGTGCCGCTGATGGCCGCCACCCTGCTGGTCGTCGTCGCCTCCCAGGTCCCCAAGCTCGGCGGCAGCCTGGCCGACGTCGCCGCCGTCGTCCCCTTCTACGTCGCGTTCCTCGTCGTGATGGCGTTCGCCGGCAAGGCCGTGGCACGCC
Source organism: Streptomyces sp. NBC_01314 (assembly GCF_041435215.1). Taxonomy (NCBI): domain Bacteria; kingdom Bacillati; phylum Actinomycetota; class Actinomycetes; order Kitasatosporales; family Streptomycetaceae; genus Streptomyces; species Streptomyces sp. NBC_01314. The sequence continues at coordinate 3,737,074 of NZ_CP108394.1, forward strand.
TGTTCCGCCTGGACCCGCCCGGGAGCCGGGCCATCGTCTTCACCGGCGCGACCCGCAACTCCCTCGTCGTGCTCCCCCTCGCCCTGGCACTGCCCGACGACCTGGCCGTGGCCGCCGTCGTCGTGGTCACCCAGACCCTCGTCGAGGTCCTCGGCATGGTCACCTACGTCCGGCTCATCCCCCGCCTGGTGCCCGCCAAGGACCACAGCGGCAGCGTTCCCGTCGCCCCCTGGCAACCGCAGGCCCCGCGGTCCGAGAGCTGACTCCCGACCGTGCGGCAGCTCGGACGGCAGGCCCAGCCGGATGCACTCCCGCTCTCGCAACTGCGGGCGCTGCCAAACTCGTTGGCCATCGTCGGGGCCTCAACTCGGCGGCAGCGAACGCGGCCCGCTGCCCCGGTGGCCGCGCGGCACCGGCCGCACCGTCCCCGACGGCTGGGTCTCCGCGCCGACGGCCAGGTCGCCGGCCTCGCGCGTCGGCTGGGCACCGGCGAGCGGTCGGCCTGGAGCAGTTCCGCGACGGTGCAGTTCAACGCCGCGCACATCAGGTCCAGGTCGTCGAGCCGGAGGGTGACCGGCTTGCCGCCCCACAGCGCGGCGACCTTGCTCAGCGAGGGGTTGAACCCCACCTTGCCGCCTTCTCGGGCAGCGCCTCGACCGCGTACCGGCGGGCATCGAACCCACCTTCGCTGAGGTGGCGCCACGAGTGCCGGCGGTCACGCCAGCGCTGGCACCACTCCGAGGTCAAGGGGATCTCGGTCAAGTAATCGAACGGCAGGGCATCTTGGACGGTTCTCATCGGCCGACGGACCCTCGTCCTGGTAGCGTCATCCGCCGAGTGGCAACACGCGGCAACCGTCCGCAGAACCGGAGATTCCCGGGATCTCGAAGTCCACGTCAAGCGGCTTCGTCGTGCGGAGTGAGACTGATGGTCAAGTCGGCACCAAGGGCACGGGCCAAGCGGCGCAGCAGCGGAAGGGTGGGCACCGTGCCGCCGGCTTCGAAGCGGGAGATCTGCGGCTGTTTCATCCCGCACCGTTCAGCCAGCTCGGCCTGGGACAGCCCGAGTTCGGTGCGCCGGTCGTGAACGAGTCGGCCCAGCTCGCGGGCGAGTGCTGTGGGGGCGTCACGCATGGCTCCTCCCGAGCTCAGGCGGCCGAGGTGATGATGGTGACGGTCGGCTCGTCCCCAGGGGCAAGGTGCATGTCGACGGTGAGGTCCAGGGCTCGGGCCAGGCGCATGATGACGGCGACGGGCGGCAGTTCGGTGGCGGTCTCGATGCCTTCGATCTCGTCGGTGGTCGTGTGCAGGCGCTCGGCCAGGTCGGCCTCGCTCAGCCCGAGTTGCTTGCGCCGGTCGTAGACGGCCTTGCCCAGCGTCATGGCCAGGCCGGCTTCTTCGTAGACGCGGTCGTACTCGGGGTCGGCATCGAGATGTTCGCCGATCATCTGGTGGTGGCGGCGGGTCCTCCATTCGCTGTGATTAATCGGTTCTCCTTGAGGTCGCGGCTGTAGAGGTCGTGCTCGGCGGCTGCCTGGTGCTCGGCTTCGCACACCCGTTGAACGGCGTGCGCGCGGTCCACTTCGGACTGCTCGCGCATCTTGGTTTCACAACGTCGCCCAGAACGTCAAGACCGCCACACCTCGGCCGAGACGCTTCCTGCCCCTCACGGCGGGGTGGTGTTGCAGAGGTTGTGCGGTCACCCGAAGGAGTGAGACTTGTCGAAGTGGGTGCCGACAGATTTCAGCTAAATAGACTTAGACGGAATCAGTCGGCAGCGATTTAGCGATTTACGGGAGAACATCATGGGACGACCTACGACTCAGCGTCCGCCACTCCCGGACAAGCCCCAGGACGTCGTCGACCGGGATCGAGAATGGGCCCTGCTGACGGACTTCATCAGCGATCCCTCCCCGGCCATGCGACTCGGTATCGTGTCGGGGCGACGGCGCCACGGAAAGTCGTTCCTCCTCCAGGCCCTGTCCGAAACGATCGACGGCCTCTACGTCACCGCCATCCGCGAGGAAGGCCGCATCCCGGCACTCAAGCGCTTCAGTGACGTCATCGCCTCGCACGCCGGACTGCACTCCGGCGCTCTGAGCCTTCCGGACTGGCCGGCAGTACTTAGCAGCGCCCTGAACGTCACGGCCCGTAGCTCGACAGTGCCACTCCTGATCATCGACGAGCTGCCGTACCTCCTGCAGCACTCTCCCGAACTGCCGGGATTCCTGCAGCAGTTGTACGACGATCATCAGCGCGGCGAGGGTATCGGCGCCCGCATCATCCTGTGCGGATCGGCCATGAGCGTCATGCACGAACTGCTCTCCGGTACGAAGCCGCTACGCGGGCGCGCGGTCATCGACCTACGTCTGGGAGCCTTCGACTACCGCGCAAGCCGGCACTTCTGGCAGATCGAGGACCCGCTCACCGCACTCCGCGTCCACGCCGTGCTGGGCGGCGCCCCTGGCTACCAACCCATCGCGGGGAACCCGACACCGAACGACGGTTTCGACTCCTGGGTGTCCCGCACACTCCTGGACCCCGGCCGAGCGGTCTATTCACGCACGGAGACCGAGTACCTCCTCCGCGAAGACCCTCGCATCACCCAACACACGCTGTACTACGACCTTCTCTCCGCCATCGCGCAAGGCGCGACCACTCCCACCAAGATCGGCGCCGCCCTCGGCCGGCAACGAAACGCGATCGCACACCCTCTGGACGTCCTGGAATCGACGGGCTACATCCACCGGGAGCAGGACATCCTCCGCCCCCGCCACCCGGTCATCACGCTGGTGGACCCGGTGATCCGCTTCAACCAGCTCATCACGCTTCCTCAGGCGTCAGCCGTGGAGCAGGGTTTCGCGGAGGAGGCCTGGAAGGCATCCACACCCACCTTCAACTCCAAAATCCTCGGCCCGCACTTCGAGGAACTGGCCCGCACCTGGACCCGCCGCTACGCCCACAAGATCCTCCCGGGAGGCCTCCCGGGCCCTGTCGGCACAACAGAGGTCCCCGACCCGGCAGCCCGCACCAAACACGAGGTCGACGTCATCGCCCTGGCCCTCGGCGAGCGCCCTCAGTCGCCACGCGCCCGCATCGCGCTCCTGGGCGAGGCGAAGGCGACGGTGGCCCGGCGGGGAGTCAGCGACCTCCAACGCCTCGAACACATCCGAGACCTGCTCTCCGAGCAGGGCCACGACACGAGCGGGGTGACTCTGGCGCTCTTCTCCCTGTACGGCTTCCACGCCGACGTGAGGGAGATCGCGAAGCGGCGCCCAGACGTGCTGTTGGTCGATCTGGAAACGCTGTACGGCATGTGAGGCCGGGAGAGTGACGCACCCTCATCTCTGGAGGCATTGCCCGCGTCGTCCTTGAGGTAGCTGCCCCGGACATCCTCGGTGCCAGTGGTGTCGTCGCTGAGCATGTCGTAGTGGTTGGTCTCGTCCTGGTACCAGTAGCTCATCGCACCGAAGTACGACTGGGCCCCACCCCCGTCGAGTTGGGGTGGGGCTCAGGAGCTGGTCAGGCGGCGTCCCGTTCACCTAGGAGGAGTTCATCCCCGGCGGGGAAGCGTGCGGTGCCACCCTCCTTCCAGGTGACGACGACCGCTAACCCGCCCATCGGGCCGCGAGCAGTGGTCGCCTCCTCGACGGTGCGCCACTCGCCCTCGTAGCCGATCACGTCGCCCGGGGTGACAAGAGCTGCACGCTTCATGGTGGTCAAGGGTTCCCGACGGGGCGGACGTGCTTCAAAGGGACGTCCCATTCCGTGCCACCACCCTCCGGCCGCAGGAACGCCGTTCGGCTGATGACCTTGTTGCCCTCCTTGGTGCGCTCCTCGATCACGCCGTGAAGCTCACCCGTGCGCTTCGAGAGTGTGTCCTTCACGAGCGTCCCCACCGGGTACGGCGGCTCGACGTGGCTGAGCATCGTCGGCGGCTTCTCGTATGTCTGTGTCATGCCCCCTCGTCCCACCTGCGTATACATGTGTCACTCAAGAGAACTGCCTTCGTGCAAACCGAACTTGCACACCTCTTGCACAACGCCAGGGCGCGTGCGTGGCCGGAGTGCGACCATGGGACGTAACGGAAGTCGAGCGGGGAAGACGCACAGTTATGAGCGTGACCAGGATTCCCGGACCCGGTGCCAACGTCGCCGTCTGCCGCAAGGCACGCGGCCTGAGCCAGGTCGCCCTTGCCCGGCGGGCGGGCGTGTCGGTCTCGCTGCTCAGCAAGATCGAGGTGGGTGATCGCGCGCTGACCCAGGGCATCGCCGCCGCTCTCGCCCAAGCCATGCGGATGACCCTTGACGAACTGCTGGGCACGGCCCCGGTCGAGGGTGCCGACGAGAACAGCCTCACCGCCCTCAACTACGCCATCCGGCGGTTCGACATCCCCGACGGTCCGCCGCCTCACCCCGAGGACCTGCCCCGCGAGCTGGCCGAGCTGAACCAGCACCGCTACAGGACCGAGCTGTCGGCTGTTCTACGGAAGACCCCGGGCGTGCTCACCCGTTCGACCAACTTCGCCCACGCCACCCAGTCGCCCGACGCCTGGACACGTGTCGCCGACACGTACAGCGTGGTCTACTGGCTGGCCGCCCGGCACCGCTGGATGCACCTCGCCGAGTTGGCCGTCATGAAGCAGCGGATGGCCGCCGAGCATGCGAACCCGATCGCCGCCACGGTGGCCGCGCGCGACGAGGCCGGAGCCTTCCTCAACTCAGGTGATTTCGCTGGCGGGTTGGCCATCGTGGACCGCGCAGTTGTCGAAGCTGAAACGACGCTGCGGGGGCGTGACCGGGCGTACGGCCTGGGCATCCTGCATCTGCGCGGGCTGACCCTGGCCGGCCGGATCAAGGACAAGGCCACCGCCGCGGCTCACATCGACGCCGCTTGGCGGGCAGCCGACGAGTTCCCCGAGGACATCGAGGACCACGGCATCCATTTCGGCCCGGAGAACACCGCCGTGCACGTCATCTCCACGGCGTCCGACATGGAGGACTACCGCGAGTCGCTCGACACAGCGGACGACCTGATCCGGAGTGGCCTGACGCTCCCCGCCACCCGCATCGGGCCGCTGCACATGAACATCAGCCGGTCGAAGCTCGCGCTGGGCGACCGGGACGGCGCTCTCGAATCACTCGAAACGGCCTGGGACATCGCCCCCGAGATGGCCAGGGTGCACCCGACGTCACAGGAACTGATGCGCGTCCTGACGTCGCTGCACCGCCGCAGCAACCCACGCTTGACCCGGCTGGCCAAGCGCGCGGGCATGCCCTTCTGAGTTCAATCTCGCCAGAGGTCGAACCGAGCCCGTCCCTCACCCTTGCCTGCGAAACCCGGCCTCGCCTTTGACAGCCCTCATTCCAGGCCCGCACCCGCAGGCCGGACAGGCAGCACGGCACGGCAAGAACAGGCCAAGCGTCAACTCGGGCGCCGTAGCGAATTGTTACCGGTGGTGATCAGGTGCCCACACTTCAGGGCGCTGCTTCCGGTCTACTGGAAAAGCTTTGGATCGCCGATCAAGCCGATGCCCCGCACAGGCAATGCCTGTACGGGGCGCGGCCGTGGAAAACGCCGTTACCGCATCAACACCCCCGCCTGCTCTCCCATCTCCCCCATCTCCTCCGACGGCACCGCCACCAGTCCCAGTTCGGCGGGTGAGGCCAGCAGCCGATGGGTGGGGAGGATGCGCACCGTGTAGCCGAAGGAACCCGTGCGGTCCAGGGACAGCGGGCCCTCGTAGCCCCAGCGGCCCCCGTCGTCGGGGCCGCTCGTCGGCTTCAGCGGGACGTACGTCGCGTCCGTGATGCCGTCCTCGGTGTCGACGCGGCCGGAGACCGCCTGAACCTCGACATCGTCCGGGCCCAGGTCGCCCAGGCCGACCCGGACGCGCAGCACCAGCGTCGCGCCCAGCTCGGCGTTGGTACTGAGAGGAGCCGCCGAGGTCTCCACATGGTCCACGGTCACCCGGTGCCAGGCGCTCCGCACCCGCGCCTTCCACCCGGACAGCTCCCGGGCCACGTCCGGGACCAGCGACCGGTGGGCTCGGGCGGCCGGAGCGTACAGGCGCTCGACATACTCCCGGACCATGCGGCCCGCCAGCACCTTCGGGCCCAGATGTGTCAGTGTCTCGCGGACCATCTCGATCCAGCGGTCGGGCAGGCCCCCCTGTCCGCGCTCGTAGAAGCGCGGCGCGACCCGCTGTTCCAGCAGCTCGTAGAGGGCCGACGCCTCCAGGTCGTCCCGGCGGTCGTCGTCCGTCGCCGTTCCGTCGGCCGTGGGGATCGCCCAGCCGAAGTCCGGCCGGAACCATTCGTCCCACCAGCCGTCCAGGACGGACAGGTTCAGACAGCCGTTCAGGGCCGCCTTCATCCCGCTCGTCCCGCATGCCTCCAGGGGGCGGAGAGGGTTGTTGAGCCACACGTCGCAGCCCGGGTACAGCTTCTGGGCCATCGCCATGCCGTAGTCGGGGAGGAACACGATCCGGTGGCGGACGCGCGGGTCGTCCGCGAACCGCACCAGTTCCTGGATCAGGCGTTTCCCGCCGTCGTCCGCCGGGTGCGCCTTGCCCGCGATCACGATCTGCACCGGCCGCTCCGGATGGAGCAGCAGATTCATGAGGCGGTCCTGGTCGCGCAGCATCAGAGTCAGGCGCTTGTAGGACGGGACTCTGCGCGCGAACCCGATCGTCAACACATCCGGGTCCAGGACGCCGTCGATCCAGCCGAGTTCGGCGGTGCCCGCGCCGCGCTGCCGCCAGGAGGCGTTCAGGCGTTCCCGTACCTCCACGACCAGTTGTTCGCGAAGGTCGCGGCGCAGGTCCCAGATGTCCTGGTCGGGGATGTCGCCCACGGCGTCCCAGCGGTCCGAGCCGCCGACCGACATGGCGTCCTCGGTCCGTTCGGCACCGACCTGCCGGGCGCCGAGGCGGAAGACCTCCGGGGCCACCCAGGTCGGGGCGTGCACGCCGTTGGTGACCGAGGTGATCGGCACCTCGTCCTGGTCGAATCCCGGCCACAGTCCCGAGAACATCTGCCGGCTGACGTGCCCGTGCAGCAGCGAGACGCCGTTGGCGCGCTGGGCGAGCCGCAGCCCCATCACCGCCATGTTGAAGACGTTCGGGTCGCCGCCCGCGTACGTCTCCATGCCCAGCCCGAGGATGCGGCCCACGTCGATGCGCGGGAGTTCGGCGTCGGGGCCGAAGTGGCGGGCGACCAGCTCGCGGTCGAAGCGGTCGATGCCGGCGGGGACGGGGGTGTGGGTGGTGAAGACCGTGCCGGAGCGGACCGCCTCCAGGCCGGCGTCGAAGTCGAGCCCCTCGTCGCCGAGTTCGGCGATGCGTTCCAGGCCGAGGAAGCCGGCGTGGCCCTCGTTGGTGTGGAAGACCTCGGGCCCGGCGTGGCCGGTGAGCCGGCAGTACGTGCGTACGGCCCGCACACCTCCTATACCCAGCAGCATCTCCTGGAGGAGCCGGTGTTCGCTGCCGCCGCCGTACAGCCGGTCGGTCACGCCGCGTTCGCCGAGGTCGTTCTCCTCGACGTCCGAGTCGAGCAGCAGCAGCGGTACCCGGCCCACCTGGGCCTGCCAGATCCGGGCGTGCAGCCGGCGTCCGCCGGGCAGGGCCAGGCCGACCTGGGCCGGTGAGCCGTCGGCCTCCTGGAGCGGTACCAGGGGCAGTTCGTTCGGGTCGAGCACCGGATAGTGCTCCTGCTGCCAGCCGTCCCGGGACAGGGACTGCCGGAAGTAGCCGTGCCGGTAGAGCAGGCCGACGCCGATCAGCGGGACGCCGAGGTCGCTCGCCGCCTTCAGATGGTCGCCGGCGAGGATGCCGAGGCCGCCGGAGTACTGCGGCAGCGCGGCCGTGATGCCGAACTCGGGCGAGAAGTAGGCGATGGCGGCCGGCAGTTCGGATGCCTGTGCCTGCGTCTGCCCTTGCGCCTCCCCCTGCCCCTGCCCCTGGTACCAGCGGTCCCCGGTGACGTAGTCACGCAGGTCGTCGGCGGCGGCGGTCAGCCGGCGCAGGAAGCGCCGGTCCTCGGCGAGTTCGGCGAGCCGCCGGGTGGAGACGGAGCCGAGCAGGCGCACGGGGTCGCCGCCGGAGGAGGCCCAGCGCTCGGGGTCGACCGACTGGAAGAGGTCACGGGTCTCCGCGTGCCAGGACCAGCGCAGGTTGTGCGCCAGTTCGTTGAGCGGCTGGAGGGCTTGGGGGAGGACGGGTCGGACGGTGAATCTGCGGATGGCCTTCACAGAGGGTTCCACCTTCGCGCCAGGACGTACGGGCCGGGGGACGCACTCCGCTGTGCGCCGTTCGTCACCCCCGACGGTAGCGGCGCGAGGGCCCGGCAACCACGGGGCGTCCCTCCGTATGCGATTACGGCGCATCCGTACCCCGGCCGCCCCGCCGGGCAGTCCACCCCGGGAGGTTCAGTCCTGAATTCGCCGCAACCCCGCAGCAACTTCACATGTACCCCAGGGGCGTTATGGCCGATTCCACCCCTCTATGCGGTCTTGTGGTGCTTCACGCCGCACGAGAGGCTGCCCAGTGGCGTACCGGCCGACCTCGGCCGAATCCGGCGAACCCCGGCAGCCCGCCACGACCGGCTTCCGGAGAACCCCGGTGTTGGTGCGCCGGTTCGAGGAGGGGGTTCTCACACATGCGTCATCCGGCAGAGGCGAGAATCAGGCGTGTGCGCTGGGCGGGAGGACTCACGGCGGTCATGACGGCCGTGGCACTCTCGGCCATCTCCCTGCCCGCGCAGGCCGCCGCGGAGGGGCTCGTCCACGGAGCCGGTGATCCCGGTTCCGTCAACGGCAGTTACATCGTGACCCTCAAGGCGGGAACGAAGGCCCCGTCGAAGGCGGGAAAGGGCATAGCGACCACATACGGGGCGAAAATACGCCACACGTACAGCAGCGCCCTGAACGGATACTCCGTGCGGGCCGACGAGAAACAGGCCAGGCGTCTCGCGGCGGACTCCCGCGTCGCCTCGGTCGTCCAGGACACGAAGGTCACCTATGACCGTCGGCAGGTCGCGGACAACCACCAGCAGATCGCGGACGGCCGCCGTCAGCCCAACCCGCCCACGTGGGGCCTGGACCGCGTCGACCAGGCGAAGCTCCCGCTCGACAAGAGCTACACCTGGCCGAAACCGGCGGGCAAGGGCGTCACCGTGTACGTGATCGACACCGGCGTTCGGATCACGCACAAGGACTTCGGCGGCCGGGCCTCCAACGGCTGGGACTTCGTGCAGAACGACCGGACCGCGCAGGACGGCAACGGGCACGGCACCCATGTCGCGGGCACCGTCGCCGGCACCACCTACGGCGTCGCCAAGAACGCCGAGGTCGTCGCCGTACGCGTGCTCGACGACGCGGGCGGGGGGACGACCGCCCGGGTCATAGCGGGCATCGACTGGGTCACCGGGCACGCCGAGAAGCCGGCCGTGGCCAACATGAGCCTGGGCGGCCAGGGCAACGCCCAGCTCGACGCGGCCGTACGCAACTCCATAGCGTCCGGGGTCACCTACACGGTCGCCGCGGGCAACGACGGACTCGCCGCGGGCCTCTACTCACCCGCCCGCGTCAAGCAGGCGATCACGGTCGGCGCCACCGACAAGAAGGACGTCCGCGCCGACTTCTCGAACTGGGGCCCGAGCCTTGACCTGTTCGCCCCCGGTGTGTCCATCACCTCCGCGTCCCACAGAAGCAACACCGGGAAGGCGACCCACTCCGGTACGTCCATGGCCTCCCCGCACGCCGCGGGCGTGGCGGCCCTCTATCTGGCCGTCCATCCGCGGGCGACACCGGCCGAGGTGAGCAAGGCACTGGTGAAGCGTTCGGTTTCGGGCAAGGTCAAGGACAGATTTCCGGGCTCCCCGAACAAGTTTCTCCAAGTCGACAACCCGTAGGAACCCGTAACACCACAGGTGAACGGCTCTTTACCCAGAGCGACTACAGTGACCGGCCTCGCCCCTCTCGGACGAGGCCGGTCTTGTGTGTAGACATACGCGTGAGTAGTTAACAAAGTGCCGGAATGCCCACCCGCACTGTGTGGGAAGGCTCCACCGGTACGTCCCTCTGGTCCCACTTCCCCACACCCTCATCCGCCCACCCACGCTGACGCGGACAGGAGCGGTCATGCCCGCCACGCACCACTCGTCACCACCCCCGACGACCAGTACCACCTCCACCACTCCCGACGGCACCGCCGCACGCCCCGCACGCCCGGCGCACGTCGGCCCGCCCGCGCCGGTCGCGCCACCCCCGAAGACCCCCGAGACTCCGGGCGCCCCCACCATCGGGCGGATACCGGTCATCGACGTACGGCCGACCGTCCACCACGGCCGCCGGCCGGCGAAGGCCGTCGTGGGCGAGGCCTTCGAGATCTCGGCCGTCGTCATCCGGGAGGGCCACGACGCGGTCGCCGCCAACGTCGTGCTCAGGGACCCGGAGGGCCGCCCGGCCGACTGGACCCCGATGCGCGAACTCGCCCCCGGCACGGACCGCTGGGGCGCCACCGTCTCCGCACCGAGCGAGGGCCTCTGGTCCTACACCGTGGAGGGCTGGGGCGCCCCGATCACCACCTGGCGTCACACCGCCCGCATCAAGATCCCGGCCGGCATGGACACCGAACTGGTTCTGGAGGAGGGCGCCCGCCTCCACGAACGCGCCGCCGACGGCATCCCCGAGGGCCGAAGCGGACGAGGCACGCTCCGCGCCGCCGTGGACGCGCTACGGGACTCCGCCCGGCCCGCGTCCTCACGGCTGGCGGCGGCGTTGGCGCCGGAGGTGGACGAGGTCCTGACCCGCCACCCCCTGCGTGAACTGGTCACGTCGTCGGAGCCACTGCCGCTGCTGGTGGAACGCGAACGGGCCCTGTTCGGCTCCTGGTACGAGTTCTTCCCACGTTCCGAGGGCACCCCCGAGCAGCCCCACGGCACGTTCCGCACCGCCGCCCGCCGCCTGCCCGCCATCGCCCGGATGGGCTTCGACGTCCTCTACCTCCCGCCCATCCACCCCATCGGCACCACCTTCCGCAAGGGCCGCAACAACACCCTCTCCCCCACCCCCGACGACGTCGGCGTGCCCTGGGCCATCGGCTCCCCCGAAGGCGGCCACGACACCGTCCACCCCGACCTGGGCACCATCGAGGACTTCGACCACTTCGTCGCCGAAGCCCGCACACTCGGCCTGGAAGTCGCCCTGGACTTCGCCCTGCAGTGCTCCCCCGACCACCCCTGGGTGCACAAACACCCCGAGTGGTTCCACCACCGCCCCGACGGCACCATCGCCTACGCGGAGAACCCGCCCAAGAAGTACCAGGACATCTACCCCATCGCCTTCGACGCCGACCTGCCCGGCCTCATCACCGAGACCACCCGCGTCCTGCGGCACTGGATGGACCACGGCGTACGGATCTTCCGCGTCGACAACCCCCACACCAAACCGGTTCTCTTCTGGGAACAGGTCATCGCCGACATCAACGCCACCGACCCCGACGTCATCTTCCTCGCCGAGGCCTTCACCCGCCCCGCGATGATGCACACCCTGGCCGCCACCGGCTTCCAGCAGTCCTACACCTACTTCACCTGGCGCACCACCAAACAGGAACTCACCGACTACGCCACCGAACTCGCCGGGGACTCCGCCGCCTACATGCGGCCCAACTTCTTCGTCAACACCCCCGACATCCTCCACGCCTTCCTCCAGGAAGGCGGCCGCCCCGCCTTCGAACTCCGCGCCGTCCTCGCCGCCACCCTCTCCCCCACCTGGGGCATCTACTCCGGCTACGAACTCTGCGAGAACACACCCCTCAAACCGGGCAGCGAGGAATACCTCGACTCCGAGAAGTACCAACTCCGCCCCCGCGACTGGGACGCAGCCGCACAAGACGGACGTACGATCGCCCCACTGCTCGGCAAGCTCAACGAGATCAGGCGTCGGAGCCCGGCGCTGCGTCAGTTGCGGGATCTTCGCTTCCACCAGGCCGACCAGGAAGCGGTGATCGTCTACTCGAAGCGGGCGGGCTCGAACACGGTTCTGGTGGTGGTCAACCTCGACCCCCACCACACCCAGGAGGCCACGGTCTCGTTGGACATGCCGCAACTCGGCCTCGACTGGCATGAGTCCGTGCTGGTGCGAGACGAGCTCACCGGTGAGGTCTACACCTGGGGCAGGAACAACTACGTACGTCTAGAACCGGGCCGCACGCCCGCCCACGTACTGACCGTCCTGCGACCGTCCAACCCGCAGATCGGGGGGTCACCCACACAATGATCGTCAACGAGCCCGTTCCGGACACCTTCGAGGACACTCCGCAGAAGGACCGGGACCCGGACTGGTTCAAACGCGCTGTCTTCTACGAGGTCCTCGTCCGCTCCTTCCAGGACAGCAACGGCGACGGCATCGGCGACCTCAAAGGCCTGACCGCAAAACTCGACTACCTCCAGTGGCTGGGCATCGACTGCATCTGGCTCCCGCCCTTCTTCAAATCGCCCCTGCGCGACGGCGGCTACGACGTCTCCGACTACACCGCCGTCCTCCCCGAATTCGGTGACCTCGCCGACTTCGTGGAATTCGTCGACGCCGCCCACCAACGCGGCATGCGCGTCATCATCGACTTCGTCATGAACCACACCAGCGACCAGCACCCGTGGTTCCAGGAGTCCAGGAACGACCCCGACGGCCCCTACGGCGACTACTACGTCTGGGCCGACAGGGACGACCAGTTCCAGGACGCCCGCATCATCTTCGTCGACACCGAAGCCTCCAACTGGACCTTCGACCCCGTCCGCAAGCAGTACTTCTGGCACCGCTTCTTCTCCCACCAACCGGACCTCAACTACGAGAACCCGGCGGTGCAGGAGGAGATCATCTCGGCGCTGCGCTTCTGGCTGGACCTGGGCATCGACGGCTTCCGCCTGGACGCGGTGCCGTACCTGTACCAGCAGGAGGGCACCAACTGCGAAAACCTTCCCGCGACCCACCACTTCCTCAAGCGGGTGCGGAAGGAGATCGACGCGCACTACCCGGACACCGTGCTGCTGGCCGAGGCGAACCAGTGGCCGGAGGACGTCGTCGACTACTTCGGCGACTTCCCCAGCGGCGGCGACGAATGCCACATGGCGTTCCACTTCCCGGTGATGCCGAGGATCTTCATGGCGGTGCGGAGGGAGTCCCGGTACCCGGTCTCGGAAATCCTCGCCAAGACCCCCGCCATTCCCTCCAGCTGCCAGTGGGGCATCTTCCTGCGCAACCACGACGAGCTGACCCTCGAAATGGTCACCGACGAAGAACGCGACTACATGTACGCGGAGTACGCCAAAGACCCGCGCATGCGCGCCAACATCGGCATCCGGCGCCGGCTCGCCCCCCTCCTGGACAACGACCGCAACCAGATCGAACTGTTCACCGCCCTGCTGCTCTCCCTGCCCGGCTCGCCGATCCTCTACTACGGCGACGAGATCGGCATGGGCGACAACATCTGGCTCGGCGACCGCGACGCCGTACGCACCCCCATGCAGTGGACACCCGACCGCAACGCCGGCTTCTCCTCCTGCGACCCCGGACGCCTCTCACTGCCGACGATCATGGACCCGGTCTACGGCTACCAGGTCACCAACGTCGAGGCGTCGATGTCGTCACCGTCGTCACTGCTGCACTGGACCCGCCGCATGATCGAGATCCGCAAACAGAACCCCGCGTTCGGCCTCGGCACCTACACCGAATTGCCGTCGTCCAACCCGGCCGTCCTCGCCTTCCTCCGGGAGGCGCCCTCGACCGAGGGGAACGGGGACGACCTGGTGCTGTGCGTGAACAACTTCTCCCGTTTCGCGCAGCCCACCGAGCTCGACCTGCGCGCCTACGAAGGGCGCCACCCCGTCGAACTCATCGGCGGAGTGCGCTTCCCCGCCATCGGTGAACTGCCCTATCTCCTCACCCTCGCGGGCCACGGCTTCTACTGGTTCCGCCTGCGGAAGGACATCGTGTAAGCCCGACCGGAACCCCCGGGCGGGCCGGTTTCTCCCGGCCCGCCCGGGGCACGCAGACAGGAACACCCCGCCACCGGGGAAAGGACGCGAGGCCATGTCGGAAGCCGCCACGCACCCCACCGCGCCAAGCCCTGCTCCACCGCCCGCCGCGGAGCCGGCACCCGGGCTGCTCACCTCCCTGGAGCCGCTGCTGCGGGAGTGGCTGCCCCGGCAGCGCTGGTTCGCGGGGAAGGGACGGCCGGTCACCGGGTTCAGTCTGGTGGCGGCCACCGAACTGCTGCCGGTGGGCGCCGCCAAGGCCGGACTGCTCCACCTCCTCGTCCGCGCCCGCCAGCCGCTGGTGCCGTCCCAAGGGGCCCCGGCCCAGCCCGGCGACTGCTACCAACTGCTGCTCGGCGTACGCGAGACACTGCCGCCACGGCTGGCGCCCGCGCTGATCGGGCATGTGGCCGAAGGGCCGCTGGCCGGGCGGACGGTGTACGAGGCACTGCACGACCCGCGCCTCGCCGACGTCCTCCTGGAGGCGATGCGGGCCAAGGCGCAGGTCGGTGAGGTGCGCTGCGGTCGGGACATGCGGCACGACCTCCCCGAGGGCCTGGTGCCGCGGGTGGTGACCTCGGAGCAGTCCAACTCCTCGATCGTCTATGGCGATACGTTCATCCTTAAGCTGTTCCGCCGGATCGTGCCCGGCGACAACCCCGACCTCGAACTGCCGATGGAGCTGTCCCGCGAGGGCTGCCCCCGGGTACCCGCGCCGGTGGCCTGGATGGTGGCGGAGCTGGACCGGACCGCCGGCGCCGACGGTCATCACGTCCTGGGCGTCCTCCAGCCGTTTCTGCACGGCGCGACGGACGGCTGGGAGCTGGCGCTGAGCATGCTGGCCAAGGGTGAGGACTTCACCGCCGAGGCGCGGGCGCTGGGGCGGGCGACCGCCGAGGTGCACATCGCGCTGACGCGGGCCCTGCCCACGGTCACCCTGGGGCGGCCGCAACTGGAGTCGCTGGTCGACGGGATGACCGGACGCCTGGAGGCCGCCGCGCAGGCCGTGCCCGCGCTGCGGCCGTACGCGCCCGGTCTGCACACGGCCTTCGAGGCGCTCGCCGACCTGGCCGCGGAGGGACGGACCTGGACCGCCCAGCGCATACACGGCGACCTCCACCTCGGGCAGTGTCTCCGCTCACCCTCCGGGGAGTGGTCGCTCATAGATTTCGAGGGCGAACCGTCGAAGCCGCTGGCCGAGCGGCGGATGCCGCAGCCCGTGGCCCGGGACATCGCCGGCATGCTCCGCTCCTTCGACTACGCCGCGCACTCCCTCCAGCCACCGGCCGCCGACTGGGCGAGCGCCTGCCGGGCCGCGTACTGCTCCGGTTACGCGGACGTCTCCGGGGCCGATCCGCGTACGGATCCCGTACTGCTGCGCGCGTACGAGACCGACAAGGCCGTGTACGAGGTCCTCTACGAGGCCCGCCACCGCCCCGACTGGCTACCGGTGCCCCTGGCCGCCGTCCACCGGCTGGCCACGGACCCCAACGCCGCCACCCCCTGACACAGCCCCACCCCGCCCCTGCCGAGGAGGCAGTACCTGTGACTCCCCGCCCGCCGTCCGACGACAGCACCGAGCCCACCGGCCCCACCGCTGAGGGGCCCGCCCCGGTGAAGAAGACGGCCGCGAAGAAAACCGTGGCGAAAAAAGCGACAGCGACGAAAAAGGCGGCGACGAAGGCGACGAACGCGGTGGCCAAGAGCACGGCGGCCAAGGCTGCCGAGGGCCCGGCGAAGGGCCGGAAGGCGGCCGAGGAGGCACCGCCGGCCAAGAAGGCAGCCGGTGTCAGGGCAGTGGTCGAGACGGCGGTCGAGAAGGTGGTCGAGAAGGTGGTCGAGAAGGCCGTCGAAGGAACACCGGCACCGAAGGAGCCGACCAAGAGCAAGGCGGTCGCCAAGAGGTCCACGCCGAGGAAGACGGCCGAGGCCGTGGCCGGGAAGGCACCCGCCAAGAAGGCCACCGCGAAGAAGGCCGCGGCGAAGAAACCTGGCGTGAAGAAGGCCGTGGCGAAGAAAACTGTCGCGAAGAAAGCCACGGCGAAGAAGGCCGTCGTGAAGACTGCAGCCGCGAAGACCTCCGTCACGGAGACCGCTGCCGCGAAGACCGCCGTCACGGAAAAGACCGCCGCCGCCGCCGCGAAGAAGGCCGTCCCGAAGACGGCTCTCGCGAAAAAGGCTGCGGTCAAGAAGACCGTGGCGAAGAAAGCGGCGGTCAAGAAGACCGTGGCCGAGGAAGCCGTGACCACCGAGGCTGCCGCCCGGAAGACCGCCGCCGCGAAGCGGGCCGTGAAGTCGCCGCGGCAGGCGGAGAGGGCGGTGTTGGTCCCAGCCGTCCCACCGGGCGCCGGCACGGCCACTCCCGTCCCGGCGTCGGCCGGTTCGCCGCCCTCGCAACCGGTGCTCCCCAAGCAGGCCGCCGCCGAACCGGCAGCCCCCGAGCCGGTGCTCCCCAAGCAGGCCGCCGCCGATCCGGTGCCGACCGAGTCGGTGTCCGCACAGCCGCCGGTCCCCCCGCAGGACGCCGCCGGGCCGCTGGTGGCCGAGCCCTCCGCCGCCGAGCCCTCCGCCGTCGCCGAGCCACTTGGCGTCACCGAGAACGTCGGCGTCGCCGGTGTCGAGGCCGGCCTCGCGCAGCCCGTCTTCTCCCCCGCGATGGACGGCGTCGATCGCGGGCGGCTGCTTGACGGCAGTCATCACGCGCCGCACTCCGTGCTCGGCGCCCACCCCGCGCCAGGGGGTGTGGTGTTCCGGGCGTTCAGGCCCTACGCGCTCGGGGTGAGTGTGGTGGTGGAGTCGCTGCGGGCGGAGTTGCACGACGACGGGGGCGGGTTCTTCTCCGCGCTGCTGCCGTTGCGGGAGGTGCCGGAGGAGTACCGCCTGCTGGTCTCGTACGAGGGGACGGAGCAGGACACGGAGGACGCGTACCGTTTCCTGCCCGCGATCGGCGAGCTGGACCTGTATCTGATCGGCGAGGGGCGGCACGAGGAGCTGTGGCGGGTGCTCGGCGCCGAGCCGATGACCCACCAGGGCGTGACCGGCACCCGCTTCACGGTGTGGGCGCCGAACGCGCGCGGTGTGCGCCTGGCCGGGACCTTCAACTTCTGGGACGCCACGGGCTACCCGATGCGTTCGCTGGGCTCCTCGGGCGTGTGGGAGCTGTTCGTGCCCGGGATCGGCGAGGGCGAGCTGTACAAGTTCGAGATCACCCGGCAGGACGGTTCGAAGACGCTCCGGGCCGACCCGCTGGCCCGCCGCACGGAGGTCCCGCCGAACACGTCCTCCGTCATCCATGCCTCGCACTACGAGTGGACCGACGAGGAGTGGCTGGCCCAACGGGCCGAGACCCCCGCTCACGAGGCCCCGTTCTCGGTCTACGAGGTCCATCTGCCGTCCTGGCGCCAGGGACTGACGTACCGCCAACTCGCCGAGCAGCTGCCGGCGTACGTCGCCGACCTCGGCTTCACCCACGTCGAACTGCTGCCCATCGCCGAGCACCCCTTCGGCGGCTCCTGGGGCTACCAGGTCACCGGGTTCTACGCCCCGACCGCCCGCCTCGGTACGCCCGACGACTTCAAGTACCTGGTCGACGCCCTGCACCGGGCCGGGATCGGTGTGCTGATGGACTGGGTGCCGGCCCACTTCCCGCGTGACGACTGGGCGTTGGCCGAGTTCGACGGGCGTCCGTTGTACGAGCACGAGGACCCACTGCGGGCGGCGCACCCCGACTGGGGGACGCTGGAGTTCGACTACGGCCGCCGTGAGGTGCGCAACTTCCTGGTGGCGAACGCCGTCTACTGGTGCGAGGAGTACCACATCGACGGGCTGCGGGTGGATGCCGTCGCGTCGATGCTGTACCTCGACTACTCGCGCGAGCCGGGCCAGTGGACGCCGAACGAGCACGGCGGCCGGGAGAACCTGGACGCCGTCGCCTTCCTGCAGGAGATGAACGCGACCGTGTACCGGCGGGTGCCGGGCGTCGTGACGATCGCGGAGGAGTCCACCGCCTGGGACGGCGTCACCCGCGCCACCCACCACACCGGTCCGGGCGGCTTCGGCGGCCTGGGCTTCGGCATGAAGTGGAACATGGGCTGGATGCACGACTCGCTGGACTACATGGCCAAGGACCCCGTCCACCGCAAGCACCACCACCACGAGATGACCTTCTCCATGGTGTACGCGTACAGCGAGAACTACGTCCTGCCCATCTCCCACGACGAGGTCGTGCACGGCAAGGGCTCGCTGGTGTCGAAGATGCCGGGCGACTGGTGGCAGCGGCGGGCGAACCATCGCGCGTACCTGGGCTTCATGTGGGCCCACCCCGGCAAGCAACTCCTCTTCATGGGTCAGGAGTTCGCGCAGGGTGCGGAGTGGTCGGAGGCGCACGGGCCCGACTGGTGGCTCCTGGACCCCGCGTACGGGGCCGAGGCCGACCACCGGGGCGTACGGGATCTCGTCCGTGACCTCAACACCGCCTACCGCCACGCCCCCGCGCTCTGGCAGCAGGACACCCGCCCCGCCGGCTTCTCCTGGATCACGGGCGACTCCGCGGACGACAACGTCCTGGCGTTCCTGCGGTTCGCCGAGGACGGCACGCCCCTGCTGGCCGTCTCCAACTTCAGCCCGGTGGTCCGCGAGGACTACCGCCTGGGGGTTCCCGAGGACGTCCCGGCCTGGCGCGAGATCCTCAACACGGACGCGGCGGCCTACGGGGGTACCGACATCACGACCCCCGACCCCGTGAAACCGGAGCCGCAACCCTGGCACACCCACCCGGCCAGCATCCGCGTCACGCTGCCGCCGCTGTCCACGATCTGGCTCCGCCCGGCCTAGTTTTCCTCGCCCCGCCGCCCCTACCCGTCCCGTCACGAGGGGCGCTGCCCCTTCGACCCCGAGGGGGCAGGTATTTGGGTGCGGGTGGGTGGGGGCTTGTCGCGCAGTTCCCCGCGCCCCTTTAAGGGGCGCGGGGAACTGCGCGAACGAGGTCCGGGGCGGAGCCCCGAGGCGGGTCGAAGGGGCGCAGCCCCTGGGGGAGGGACGGGTAGGGGCGGCGGGGGCGAGAAAGCATCGCCGACGGCCGTCAGCCGCCCTTTCGTCCCCCGAACATCATCCGCCGCAACGTCCTCAACAGCCCACTCCCCGGCCGCTCCCCGACAGCCGGCCCGGCGGCCGGCGGCGCCACCGGCGGCGCGACCTCGTCCGCCCGCCGAGCCACCGGCACACGCGCCGCACTGTGCGGGGCGAGCTCATACCGCACCGGCAACAACCGCAGCCCCCGCACCACCGGCCCCGACCGCCACGGCAACTGGTCCGGCGGCAACGTCAGCTCCGCACGGGCGAAGTGATCGAAGACCCGCCCGACCGCGGTCGTGACGATCGTCCCCGCGAGCTCACGCGCGGCGCTGGGGCACTGGTGCGGCCCGGCCCCCCACGCCAGATGCGCCCGCGTACTGATCGTGGAGTCGACCAGGTGGGACGACCCCATCGAGAGCAGATCCCGGTGCGCCGCCGCCACCGAAGGCGACACGATGTCCCCGGCCCGGATCCAGTAGTTCCCGAGCCGCACATCACGCGCCGCGAACCGGAAGCACAGATTGGCCGCCGGCGGATTCGCCAGCGCCGCCCGGTTCACGGTCTCCCCGAGCTGCCCGTCGGACAGGCTCCGCCGGACCGTCGCGTTGCCCCGCAGCACCTCCAGGAGGGTGTTGCAGACCATGTTCCCGGTGATGTCGTTGAGGTAGACCGCGTTCATGAACAGCTCACGGCCCAGCTGTTCGTCGCTCAGCTGGGGGTTGGACAGCAGCATGTAGGAGGTCAGGTCCTCACCGGGACGCGACCGCCGATGAGCGGCCAGCCGCGTCATCGCGGCCAGCGCCCGCCCGGTCGCCGGCCCCGCGTCCGGCCCGCCGTCCAGCATCCGCCACAGGTCCATGACCATCTCGTCGCCGAGTTCGACGGGGCAGCCGAACAGCTTGGTCGTGACCATCAGGAGCAACGGCCGGGTGTACTGCGCCGCGAGATCGGCGAACCCGGTGGTCCCGGACTCGGCCGCGAGCATGGCGATCAGCTCGTCGGCGTACCGCGTGACGGCCGCGCGCAGCTCCCAGCCCTCGGGTGTATGGCCGTCCTGGAAGGGCCGCATCGCCGAGTGGTAGCTCAGCCGGGCGTGCCGGTGTTCCTCGTCGTCGAAGAACATGGTCTGCCGGACCTCGTACCCGGCGAGGAGCGGCCAGTCCTTCGGCAGCCGCCCCTCGGCCCGGGCCCGCCAGTGCCGGACGTCCCGCCGCCAGACGCTTTCGTTGCGCAGGACCTCCAGCACCTCGCGGTAGTCGAGAACCAGCCATGCCGGCACCCCCATCAGTCCCACCGGTGCCACGGGGCCGTATGTGCTCCGCAGTCGCTCGTAGACGCTGCCCGGGTCCGTGTCGAACTCCGAGGTCAGCAACGGCTCCACGCGCAGCGATTCCAGGCCGGGGCCGCCGGCCGGAGCGGCCGCGAACGGATGTGTTTCCATGACCGACACGCATACCGCATGGACCATGCACGAGCAGTGACGATGACAGGAACTGTTACGGCTTGGTGATCCCTGGTGCACCTGTGGTGACGGTGCCGGGGCCGGGGGCCGCCGGACATCCGCCCGGCAGCCCCCCGCCGGGCTACTTCGGGCCGGCCGCCGACAACTCCCGCAGTGCCTCCGGAAGTTCCTCGGCGTGCACGACGCCGAGTGCCTGGGTCGCCCGTGTGAGCGCCACGTACAGGTCGCTCGTGCCGAAGCGCCCCGGCTCGACGACGAGGACGGAGTCGAACTCCAGGCCCTTGGCCTGCCGGGGGTCGAGGAGGACGACGGTCCTGGTCAGGTCGGGTTCCGCGCCCGCCGTCACGCCGTCCAGCCGGCCCGCGAGCGCCCGGTGCAGTTCGCGCGGCGCGATCACGGCGAGCCGTCCGTCGGCCGGGGTCAGCTCGGCCGCCGCCTTGGCCACCTCCGCGGGCAGTTCCCTCACCGCCGCGCGGCGGGCCCAGGGCCGTACACCCGTCGACCGCACGGAGCTGGGCGGTTCGAAGTCCGGCCGCTCGGCGCGGACGACTCCGGCCGCGACCGCCATGATCTCGGCGGGGGTGCGGTAGTTGACGCCGAGCCGGGTGTGCTCCCAGCGGTCCTCGACGTACGGGGCGAGGATGTCGGCCCAGGAGCCGACGCCGGCGGCCTCCGCCGTCTGGGCCGGGTCGCCGACGAGGGTCATGGATCGGGTCGGCGAGCGGCGCATCAGCAGCCGCCAGGCCATCGGCGACAACTCCTGCGCCTCGTCGACGATGATGTGCCCGAACGCCCAGGTCCGGTCGGCCGCCGCCCGGTCGGCCGCGCTGCGGTGGTCGTCCTCCTCGTGCCGCTCCGCGAACCGCTCGGCGTCGATGATGTCGTGCGCGGACAGCACCTCCGAGCCGTCGGGGTCGCTGTCCTCCTTGTCCTCGAACTCGTAGGTCCGGGACGCGTACGACACCTCCAGCACGCCCTGCGCGTACGCGATCCGGGTCTCCCGCTCGCGCTCGGCCCGCGCCCGCGTCAGCCGGTCGTCCTCGCCCAGGAGTTCGGCGGCCTCGTCGAGGAGGGGTACGTCGGCGACGGTCCACGCCCGCGTGACGGGACGGCGTACGGCGTCCGCTTCCTCCTCCGGCAGGTACGCGTCCGGCTCGGCGAGGAAGTCGGTGATCAGGCGGCGCGGGGTGATCCGGGGCCACAGCCGGCCGATGGCGGACCAGACCTCGGGGTTCTCGGCGAGTTCGTCGCGGATCTGGGTGATGTCACTGGCGTCGAGGAGGTTGGCGCCGTCGTAGGGGTCGGTGCCGATGCGTTCGGCGACCATCTCCGTGAGGGTGTTGAGGATGTAGCCCTCGAAGTGTTCGCGGGCGACGTTGTGCGGGAGCTTCGCCTCGCGGGTGCGCTCGCGGGCGACCCGCACGAGGTCGTCGTCGAGCATGAGGATCTCCCGGTCGTGCTCGATGGCGATCACCGGGTCGGGGAGCGTCTGCCGGTCCCGTACGACGGCCGCGAGCACGTCGGCCATGGCGGCGCCGCCCTTCACCCGGGCCGCCGCCGGCGTGTCGGCCGCGGTCGCCCGTACGCCGGGGAACAGTTCGCCGACGGTGGCCAGCAGTACACCCGTCTCGCCCAGCGAGGGCAGCACCTCGCCGATGTAGCCGAGGAAGGCGGGGTTGGGGCCGACGATGAGGACGGCACGCTTGGCGAGCAGTTCGCGCTGCTCGTAGAGGAGGTAGGCGGCCCGGTGCAGGGCGACGGCGGTCTTGCCCGTTCCGGGGCCGCCCTCCACGACCATCACCCCCTGGTGCGGGGCGCGGATGATGCGGTCCTGCTCGGCCTGGATGGTCTGCACGATGTCGCCCATGCGGCCGGTGCGGGCGGAGTTGAGGGCGGCGAGCAGGACGGCGTCGCCGGTGGGGTCCTCGTAGCCGGTGCGGGTCTCGTCGCCGAGGTCGAGGATCTCGTCGTGCAGGGCGGTGACCCGGCGGCCCTCGGTGGTGAGGTGCCGGCGGCGGCGCAGGCCCATCGGGGTGTGGCCGGTGGCGAGGTAGAAGGGACGGGCGACGTCGGCGCGCCAGTCGATCAGGATCGGGGTGCGCTCGGTGTCGTCCTCCCGCAGCCCGATCCGGCCGATGTGGTGGACGCCCCCGTCCGCGAGGTCGAGGCGGCCGAAGCAGAGCGAACCGTCGACGGCGTTCAGCGCGGCCAGCAGCCCCGAGCGCTCGGCGACGAGGATGTCCCGCTCCAGGCGGGCCTGCATGGGTGTGTTGCCCTGACCGAGCGCGGACGTGACCGACCCCTCGGTCGCACCGCGCAGAGCGTCCACGCGCGCGTACAGCCCATCGATGAATTCCTGCTCACGCCGCAATTCATCTTGCGAAAAGCCGGTGTTTGACAATTCCACTCCCGCCCGGATATACTGTGCTCACTGAACTTCTTTGCGACTCAATCTCATTGAAGTCGCGAACCATCAAATATACGCAAGGAAATCCCCCGAGCGCAATTACTCGGGGGATTTCCTTTGCGCGTACGGTGTACGGGCGTCAGAGCACGTCGGCGAGCTCTTCCAGCAGCCGCCGCTTCGGCCGCGCGCCGACCATGGCCTTCAGCGGCTCACCGTCCTTGAACACCATGAACGTCGGCATCGACAGCACCTTGTACGCGAGGGTGATCTCCGGATTGGTGTCCACGTCCAGCTGCACCACCTTCAGCCGCTCCCCCTCCTCCGCGGCGAGGGCGCTGAGCACCGGCCCCATCTGCCGGCACGGCGGACACCAGTCGGCCGTGAACTCCACGAGCACCGGCAGTTCCGCCCCGATCACCTCCGCCTCGAAGTCCTCGTCCGTCACCTCGGCCACACCCGCCGCCCTGATCACAGCTCCCCGCCTCCCAGTTCACAATCCGGCTCCGGACCCCCCGGAACCTCCGCCTCGGCCGCCAGCCGCTCCCGCGCCAGCTCCGCCCGCGTCAACTGCTCGCCGACCGACGCCCGCACGGCCGCCAACTCACCGATCAGCGCGTCGAGTTCGTCCAGCTTCCGCCGGTACACCGCCAAGGACGCCGGGCACGAGTCGCCCTCCGGGTGCCCCGCCCGCAGGCACTCCACGAACGGCCGCGTCTCCTCCAGGTCGAACCCGAAGTCCTGCAGCGTCCGGATCTGCCGCAGCAGCTTCAGATCGTCCTCGTCGTACGTCCGGTACCCGTTTCCGGCCCGCCGCGCGGGCAACAGCCCCCGCGCCTCGTAGTACCGCAACGCCCGTGTCGTCGTCCCGGCCCGTGTCGCCAGCTCCCCGATGCGCATACGAAGACCGTATTCCTTGACGCCCACGTCAAGGAAAGCCCGAGGGGAACGAGGGAGGTGAACGGAGGAGGTGAACGGAGGAGGAGACGCCAAAAGCCGAGCGACCAGGTCTATAGGGGGAGGACCTGGCCGCTCGGTGTTCTGGGAAGCTTGTTCAGTTGTCTCTCTTGGAACCGTACGGCCGGGTCTACGGGGGGAGGACCCGGCCGTACGGGGTTCTCGGTGGCCTTCTCGGGAGGGTCGGCCCCTGCCCCGCGAGGGGCGCGCGAACCGTGCGACCGACCACACCCGACCGGCGGCTACCGGGCGGCCTACGCCTTGGCGAGTTCCTTCTCACCGTCAGGCTCGGCCGCGGGCGCCGCGGAGCCGTGGCCGTCGTCGAGCAGCGTCTTCTCGTCGAAGGGCAGCTGTCCGGCGAGGACCTGGTCGACGCGCTCCTTGTCGATCTCCTTGGTCCAGGTACCGATGAGGACCGTGGCGACCGCGTTGCCCGCGAAGTTGGTGAGGGCGCGGGCCTCGCTCATGAAGCGGTCGATGCCGACGATGAGGCCGATACCGTCCACCAGGGCCGGCTTGTGGGACTGCAGACCACCCGCGAGGGTCGCGAGACCGGCGCCGGTGACACCCGCCGCGCCCTTGGAGGCCACCAGCAGGAAGAGCAGCAGCGGGATCTGCTCGCCGACCGACATCGGCGTACCCATGGCGTCGGCGATGAACAGGGACGCCATGGTCATGTAGATCATGGTGCCGTCGAGGTTGAAGGAGTAGCCGGTCGGGACGGTGATACCGACGACGGGCTTGCTGACGCCCAGGTGCTCCATCTTCGCGATGAGGCGCGGCAGCGCCGACTCGGAGGAGGAGGTGGACAGGATCAGCAGGAACTCACGGCCCAGGTACTTGAAGAGCGTGAGGATGTTCATGCCCGCGACGATCCGCAGCAGCGCGCCGAGCACGATGAAGACGAAGAGGAAGCAGGTGGTGTAGAAGCCGAGCATCAGTACGGCGAGGCTCTTCAGGGCGTCGATGCCCGCGGAACCGGTCACGGCCGCGATCGCGCCGAAGGCACCGATCGGGGCGGCCCACATCACCATGGCGAGGATGCGGAAGACGAGGCGCTGGATGTGCTCGACACCGCGCAGGACCGGCTGACCGGAGTCGCCCATGGCCTGGAGCGCGAAGCCGGCGAGCAGCGCGACGAGCAGCGTCTGGAGGACCTCGCCGCCGGTGAAGGCGGAGACGATCGTCGTCGGGATGATGCCCAGCAGGAACTCGGTGGTGTCCTTGGCCTCCACCGACACCTGCGCCTGACCGGTCTCCTTGATCGCGTCGGTGAGCGCGAGGCCGGTGCCCGGCTCGACGATGTTGCCGACGACGAGGCCGATGCTCAGGGCGACCAGCGACATCACCGTGAAGTAGGCGAGGGCGATACCGCCGACGGCGCCGACCTTCGCGGCCTTCCGTACGGAGCCGATGCCCAGCACGATCGTGCAGAAGATGATCGGCGAGATCATCATCTTGATCAGGTTCACGAAGCCGGTGCCGATGGGCTTCAGCTCGACGGCGAAGTCGGGGGCGATGAGACCCACGGCGATGCCGAGGGCCACGGCCACGATCACGGCGATGTACAGGTAGTGGGTGCGGTCCCGCTTGGCGGGTGCGGTAGGTGCCGTATGGGTGCTGCTGGCCACGGCGGCCCTCCTCGTCGACGACATCGTCGGCTCGTTCGTCTCCGGCGTGCGGCTCACGACCGGGGGAATTCGGGAGACGGTCTCCCAGGGTGGGAACCGGCGGGTTCCCGGATGGGAGACCGGCTCCCGGGGGTCGGGAGCCGGCGGGCTCCCGGAGCCGGTAGCTGGGGGACTTCCGGCGGTGGGAGCGGGGCTCCCTGAGGGTGTGGGAGCCGGGGCTCCCTGGGGGTGTGGGAGCCGGGGCTCCCGGCAGTGGAAGCCGGCGGGCTTCCGGGCCGGAGGCTGGGGAGCTTCCGGCCATGGGAGCTGGGGGCTCCCGGTGCGGGGAGACAGGCTCCCGGTGGTGGGAGAGATGCCTCCCGGGGGTGGGAGACGGGCTCCCGGCGGCTCGGGGTGTGGGGTCCCGGTGCGGGAGTCGTACTCCCTGTCGGTGTCCGTGTGCTGGACGAGTCGATGGGGTGACTATCCCCCGCCCTGTGAGGGCGGTCACCCTTCCGTTCATTTAGTTCACGCCAACCCGTGGAGGCAGACTGTTGCCATGCGCGTCCCGCACCACCTTCGTCCCCGCAGCCTGGCCGGTCAGCTCTTCGCCGTGCAGGCGGTGCTGATCGCGGCCGTCCTGGCCGGATACGCACTGTTCACCTACGTCAGCGACCGCTCCCAGGCGGAGGAGGCGGGAACCCGCCAGGCCCTGGCCGTGGCGGCCACCGTCGCCGACGCCCCGTCGGTCCGGGCCGCGATCCACACCGCCGATCCCACCGAGCGTCTCCAGCCGTACGCCACCGAGGTGCAGCAGCACGCCGGCGTCGACTTCGTGACGATCATGACCCCCGGCGGCATCCGCTGGACGCACCCGGACCCCGACCGGATAGGCGAGCACTTCCTCGGCCACATAGAGAAGGCGCAGCAGGGCGGCTCGATCACCGAGACCTACACGGGCACGCTCGGCCCGTCGGTCCGCGCGGTCACCCCGATCATGGAGAACGGCGAGGTCATCGGCCTGGTCAGCGCCGGCATCAGGGTCCAGGCGATCAGCGACCGCGTCCAGGAGCAGCTCACGGCCCTCGTCGGCGTGGCCTCCGGTGCCCTGGCCCTCGGTGGCATGGGCACCTACATCGTCAACGCCCGCCTCCGCCGCCACACCCACAACATGAACGCCGCCGAGCTGAGCAACATGCACGACTACCACCAGGCCGCCCTGCACGCCGTACGCGAGGGCCTTCTGATGCTCGACGGGCAGTACCGGGTGGCGCTCCTCAACGACGGGGCGCGGGAGCTGCTGGGGGTGACGGAGGACGTGATCGGCCGCTCGGTGGCGGACCTGGGCCTGCCGGCGCCGTTGACGGGTGCCCTCCTGTCCTCCGAGCCACGGGTGGACGAGGTCCTCCTCACCGCCGAACGGGTGCTCGTCGTGAACACCTCCCTGGTCTCGGGCGGCCAGCGCCGCGGCACGGTGGTCACGCTCCGGGACGTGACGGAACTCCAGTCCCTCACGGGCGAGCTGAACTCCGAACGCGGTTTCACCGAGGCGCTGCGCTCCCAGGCGCACGAGGCCGCGAACCGTCTCCACACGGTCGTCTCGCTCATCGAGCTGGGCCGCTCGGACGAGGCGATCGACTTCGCGACGGCGGAACTTGAACTGGCGCAGGCCCTGACGGACAAGGTCGTGGCGGCGGTGAGCGAGCCGGTGCTGGCGGCCCTGCTCCTGGGCAAGGCCGCCCAGGCGAACGAGCGGGGCGTGGAGCTGGTGGTGTCCGAGGACAGCCGCATCGACGACGGTCTGCTCCCGGAGTCCCTCCCCGCACGGGACCTGGTGACGGTCCTGGGGAACCTGATCGACAACGCGGTGGACGCGGCGCAGGGTTCGGTGGGGGCGAGGGTGACGGTCACGGCGTACACGGACGAGGCGGACGTCCTGGATGATGCGGACGTCCTGGATGATGCGGACGGCGCGGTGGACGACTCCGTGCTGGTGCTGAGGGTGTCGGACACGGGTGGCGGCGTGGATCCGGCCCACGCGGAGGCCGTCTTCGAACGCGGCTTCTCGACGAAACCGGCGGGTCCGGGCGGTCGGGGGCTGGGCCTGGCACTCGTACGGCAGACCGCGCGCCGGCACGGGGGAACGCTGACCGTGTCGGAGGCCGCCGGGGGTGGGGCACAGTTCGAGGTGCGGCTGCCGCTGCGCACGGACGGTACCGGCAGGACGGTTCGAAGCAGGGAAGTGCGGGACAAGGAAGTGCGGGACAAGGATGTCCAGGCCCCTCGGGCCGCTGTGGCTGGAGGCGACGACGTATGACCGGTGCCGATCCCATCAGAGTCCTGGTCGTCGAGGACGACCCCGTGGCCGCCGACGCGCACATGATGTACGTCGGCCGTGTCCCCGGGTTCACGGCCGTGGGCAAGGCCCACACGGGCGCGGAGGCGCGGCGCGCGCTGGACCGCATGCCGGTGGACCTGTTGTTGCTGGATCTGCACCTGCCGGACGTACACGGCCTGCAGCTGGCCCGCTCCCTCCGCGCGGCCGGCCACCACGCGGACGTGATAGCGGTGACGTCGGCCCGGGACCTGACGGTGGTGCGGGAGGGCGTCTCGCTGGGCGTCGTCCAGTACGTCCTGAAACCGTTCACTTTCGCAACCCTTCGCGACCGTCTTGTCCGCTACGCCGAGTTCCACGCGGCGGCCGGCGAGGCGAGCGGCCAGGACGAGGTGGACCGGGCCCTGGCGACCTTGCGGGCACCTGGCCCGGCGGCCCTGCCGAAAGGGCTGAGCTCGCCGACGCTGGAGCGGGTGACGGTGACCCTGCGCGACGCGGGCGAGGGGCTGACGGCGGCCGGGGTCGCGGAGGCGGTCGGCATCTCGCGGATCACGGCCCGGCGGTACCTGGAGCACCTGGTGGACGCCGGGCGGGCGGCGCGGAGCCCGCAGTACGGGCAGGTGGGGCGGCCGGAGCTGCAGTACCGGTGGGTGAAGGGGTAGGAGGCCGCCGTCAGGTGGGGGGCTTGGCGTAGGGGATGACCTGGACCCCGACCCCGATGACGGTGAGGGCCCCGGCAGCGGAGAGAACGACGAGCCCCGGGCCGGTCACGCCACTCACCCAGTGCACCAGCGGCCCGGCGAGCGGAACGAAGTAGAAGGCCGGCGGATCGATCCCGCGCTGTATCGTCTTGCGGGACCACCTACGCGCATCGGTCCGATGCACGACTTCCCAGTCGCTAACGCCCTCCGCCCCGGCGAGCCGCGCGAGCCGCGGCCCGAGGCCCCCTCGCCCCGTGCATACGCCCCGATCGCCGAGATCTTCTCCTCGTTGACGAGACAGGTCCACCCGAGCACGACACACACGGGTGGCAGCGCGAGCAGCATGGCGGCCTGTCCGGCCTGCCTGCCCTGCCCGCCCTGCCCGGCCTGCGCGGAGGCGGCGATGACGGCCGCGAGGACGGTGAGGGTGACGTGGAGCAGATCGTCCCGGAACCCGATACGCGTCCTCTGCTCGTCCTTGACGGTCCGGTATTCGGCGAGCGGCAACTTCGGTGCAGACGCATTGACCTGACTAGACCACTCCTCGTACCGTCACCGGGCACCCACCCAGGCCACAACGACGTAGCCAGCAGGAGGTCGTGCCCGTGCGCCCCACCGCACCCCACCCCCGCCGATCCCCCCTCCGCCGCCTCCTCCTCACCGCTGCCCTGGCGATCACCGCGCCCGGCGCACTCGCCGCCTGCGGCACCGGCTCCGACAGTGACCCGGACACGGTGGAGGTCTCCTACAAACAGTCCACGGACAACCAGATCCGCGTACTGGACACCTTCCTCGCCGACGTCAAGAAACAGTTCGAGAAGGCGAATCCGGGCAAGAAGGTAAAACTCGTCCCGATCAAGGCCCCGGACTCGGAGTACTACACCAAGGTCCAGCAGATGCTGCGCTCGCCGAAGACGGCTCCGGACCTGGTCTACGAGGACACGTTCCTCATCAACTCGGACATCACAAGCGGTTATCTGCGCCCCCTCGACGACTATTTGGCCGATTGGAAGGACTGGGACCAGTTCATCGACACGGCCAAGACCGCGGCGAAGGCCGAGGACGGAAAGACGTACGGCATTCCGGACGGCACCGACACCCGCGGGTTGTGGTTCGACAGGGCGATCTTCGAGAAGGCGGGCCTGCCGGCCGACTGGCAGCCGAATAACTGGGCCGACATCCTCACCGCGGCCCGCACGATCAAGGAGAAAGTCCCCGACGTCATCCCCCTGAACGTCTACACGGGCAAACCGGCGGGCGAGGCCGCCACCATGCAGGGCTTCGAGATGCTCCTCTACGGCACGGAGGACGCGACGGCCGCCGGTGCGAGCGACCCCCTGTACGACGAGAAGTCGAAGAAATGGAAGGCGGGCACGCAGGGCTTCAAGGACGCCCTCGGTTTCGTGGAGACGGTCTACAAGGAAAAGCTCGGCCCGGAGGTCTCCGACGCCCTCGACCCCAACATCTCGACCCGGGTCCGCGGCGAACTCCTCCCCGAAGGAAAACTGGGCATCAACCTCGACGGTTCCTGGCTCCCCCAGGACTGGCTGCCCGGCAGCGGCCACGCATGGCCGGAGTGGTCGGAGAAACTCGGCCTCGCTCACATGCCCACCCAGAACGGCCAGTCACCCGGCAAGGTGAGCATGTCCGGCGGCTGGACCTGGGCCATCCCCGACAAGGCCGGAAACCCCGACCTGGCCTTCGAGTTCATCGAGACGATGCAGTCGAAGGCGAACGCCCGGAAGTGGTACATCGCGAACTCCGGAATCGCGGTCCGCAAGGACGTGGCGTCCGACCCCGCCTACGCGGAGGCCCAGCCCGGCATCAAGTTCTTCACCGACCTGGTGTCGAGCACGCACTACCGCCCCGCGTACCCGGCGTATCCCAAGGTCTCCACGGCGATCCAGGAGGCGATGGAATCCGTGACGACGGGAGACGCGTCGGTGTCGGAGGCGGCGAAGAACTACGACGAGGAGTTGAAGGCGGCGACGGACGATCAGGTGACCGAGCAGTGAGCCCGCGCGCATGAAGAGGCCGATGAGGCCGACGAGGCCGACGAGGCCGACGTCCGGCCCGCAGCCCCACCCCGCACTCCGCACCGCGACCCGAGCCCTCCCCCTCACCCCCGCCACCGTCCTCCTGCTCCTCTTCCTCGCCGGCCCCATCGCCTACTGCGCCTACATCGCCTTCACCGACCTCCAGCTCACCGGCCAGGCCGAGGACTCCTTCATCGGCTTCGAGAACTTCCGGACGGCATTCAAGGACGAGGGCTTCCTCAACGCGGTCTGGCTGACCCTGGTCTTCACGGTCGTCTCGGCCCTGCTCGGCCAGAACACGCTGGGCCTGGCCCTGGCCGCCCTGATGCAGCGCGCCTCGAAACCCGTCCGCACGCTGGTCGGTGGGATCGTCGTCACGGCATGGGTACTCCCGGAGGTGGTGGCGGGCTTCCTCCTCTACGCCTTCTTCCGCCGTGAAGGCACCCTGAACGCCGTCCTGGACTGGCTCCGACTCCCCACCCAGAACTGGCTGTACACGCTCCCGATCCTGGCGGTCTCGTTCGCCAATGTCTGGCGGGGTACAGCCTTCTCGATGCTGGTCTACTCAGCGGCGCTGAACGAGATCCCGAAGGAGATCACGGAGGCGGCGGAGGTCGACGGCGCGGGCGGCTGGCGCCGCATGTGGCACATCACCCTCCCGATGATCCGCCGCTCCATCGGCACGAACCTGATGCTCATCACGCTCCAGACGCTGTCGGTCTTCGGCCTGATCTGGGTGATGACGCGAGGCGGCCCGGGCGGCAGGAGCCAGACACTGCCCCTGTTCATGTACGAGGAGGCATTCCAGAAAAGCATGATCGGCTACGGCACGGCGGTGGCGCTGTTGCTGCTGGTGGTGGGTTCGCTGTTCTCGGCGATCTACCTGCGGCTGCTGCGAACGGAGGTGTGAGTCCGGTGGCCGTCAAGACCCGAACGCCCGTATCCCGCCGCACGGTCCGCCACCGCCTGGCCGCCGACGCAGGCCTCCTCGTCGTGGCCGCGACCTTCGTCCTCCCGCTGGCCTGGGTGCTCCTCTCCTCGGTGGACCCGCGGGCGACCCTGACGGTGAAACTCCCGGACGGCCTGACCCTCGACAACTTCGACGCGGTCCTGACCCCGGAGATCACCTTCACGCCGCTGCTCAACAGCCTGCTCCTGTGCGGCGGAGGTACGGCGCTGACGGTGGTGTGCGCGGCGCTGGCGGCGTATCCGCTGTCCCGCTTCCGCTCTCGCCTGAACCGCCCTTTCCTCCTGACGATCCTCTTCGCGACGAGCCTCCCCATTACGGCGATCATGGTCCCGGTGTACGCCTTGTTCGTCCAGGTGAACCTGATCGACACCATGCAGGGCACGATCTTCTTCTTCGCCGCGTCCCAATTGCCGTTCGCGATCTGGCTGATGAAGAACTTCATGGACGGCGTGCCCAAGGAACTGGAGGAGGCGGCGTGGACGGACGGCGCATCGTCACTTCAGTCGCTGGTGCGGGTTGTGTTGCCGCTGATGGGACCGGGCGTCGCCGTGGTGACCGTCTTCTCGTTCGTGATGATGTGGGGGAATTTCTTCGTCCCGTTCATGCTGCTGCTCACACCGGAACAGATGCCGGCGGCGGTGAGCATCAACGAGTTCTTCGGCAATCGAGGCACGGTGATCTATGGGCAGTTGGCGGCGTTCTCGGTCATTTATTCGACGCCGGTGATTTTGTTGTATGTGGGGGTGGCCCGGCGGTTGGGCGGGGGGTTTGCGTTGGGTGGGGCGGTCAAGGGGTGACGAGGGGGCCCGGAGCCAGGCGTCGATCGACTCCTCCCACCAGCCCCGCCGTACGCCACCCCCGGCCCTCACCCCTCCGGCAGCACCCCCGCCCGGAACGGCTCCACCCCCACGACCCGCCGCACCCGCAGGGGCTCGATCAGGATCATGAGGCGGCGTTCTCCGGGGAGCAGCCACGGGTAGCGGGGCTCGCCGATGTACTTCTGGGTGAGCCGGTCCATCGCGCGCTCCGCCTCCTCCCCCTCCACGAACCGCACCACCCGGCCCCGGATCTCGGCCCGGTCGTAGGGATTCTCGGGGTCGTGGTGGGACAGGGACACCAACGGGTTGCGGCGCAGGTTCTCCTCCTTCACCCGCCCCACGGAGGTGTTGACCATGACGTGTTCGGCGGTGCCGTCGACCTCGATGTCCACCCACATGGGTGACACCTGAGGCGCCCCGTCCGGCCCGACCGTCGCCAAGTGCCAGAAATTCGGGGCCAGTAGGCGCTCACGTATGTGCTCGTCCAGCTTCGTCATGGAGGCATCCATACCCAGGCCCCTCAGACCCCAAGAGCCACACGTCTCGCGCGATCCGTAGTTTCCTACAATCCGTGATTGTGGCCGAACAGCCCGTAGTCACCGCAGTCCCGCACCCCTACGTTGTGCGCGTGCACCGACGCTCAGCCCATGAACAGCAGCCCCAGCATCCGTACCCGTACCCGTCTCCGGATCCACAAGCCGCCGCCCCCACCCCGCCCTTCAACGCACCCGCGGCCCGAAAGCTCCGTATCGCCCTCGGTATGGGACCCGAGCACGTCGCCTACGGAATCCGCTCCTCGTTCGGACTCCCGTACGTCACCCCGGACATGGTCGGGGCCTGGGAACGCGGCGCCATCGCGCCCACCAGACCCGAACTCACCGCACTCGCGGGGGTGTTGTGGTGCTCGGTCGGCGAACTCATCGGTACCCCCAGGACCTTGCGCGAGCACCGGATGGCCCGGGGGATCGCCGCCGAGGACATCGCCCGCGCGGTCGGGCTCGAACTCTCCGTGTATCTCCCGATGGAGGAGACCGGGGAATGGCGGGGCACGGACCGCCAGTCCGCCGCCCTCGCCGCCGCACTCGACCTCTCGCTCCCCGAACTCGTCGTCGCCACGGGACGCGAGGCGAGACTCAGGGAACTGCTCCACAGCGCGGTGACCACCCGCTGGCAGGCCCATGTGCGCCCGACCGCCAAGCTGCTGTCCCTCGACCGGCACCTCCTGGAGGACGTCCTCCGGGAGATGCACACCGACTACCAGGGCCGTATGGCCGCCACCCTCACCTGGGCCAACGGCACCGCCGCCACCGACTCGGGCGACGCCGGCCGCGACTACCTGGACGGGATCGTCGACCACTTCTGGTCACTGGTCCGGCGAACGACGACGTACTAGGAATCCGGGAAACCTCCCGAAAAGCCCCCGAAAAGCCCCCGGAAGCCCTCGGAAGCCCAGATCCCAGATTCCGATCCCTAGAACACCGACTCCGCCTCGTCCATCCGATCCTTCGGCACCGTCTTCAGCTCGGTCACGGCCTCCGCCAGCGGCACCATCACCACGTCCGTGCCGCGCAGCGCGGTCATGCGGCCGTACTCCGCGCGGTGCGCGGCCTCGACCGCGTGCCAGCCGAAGCGCGTGGCGAGCACCCTGTCGTACGCGGTCGGGGTGCCGCCCCGCTGGATGTGACCGAGAATGACGGGCTTGGCCTCCTTGCCGAGGCGCCGCTCCAGCTCGTACGCCAACGCCGCGCCGATGCCCTGGAAGCGCTCGTGACCGAACTGGTCGATCGCGCCGTGGTCGTAGTCCATGGACCCCTCGGCCGGGTGCGCGCCCTCGGCGACACAGATGACCGCGAACTTCTTGCCGCGCGCGAAACGTTC
Organism: Streptomyces sp. NBC_01314; assembly: GCF_041435215.1. Taxonomy (NCBI): domain Bacteria; kingdom Bacillati; phylum Actinomycetota; class Actinomycetes; order Kitasatosporales; family Streptomycetaceae; genus Streptomyces; species Streptomyces sp. NBC_01314. The sequence goes on from NZ_CP108394.1 coordinate 3,771,350, forward strand.
CTCGACCATCTTGACGAGGTCGGCCGGGTCGAACGCGCGCTCGGGGAGACAGATGCCGTGCGCGCCCGCGGCCATCCCCGACTCCAGCGCGATCCAGCCCGCGTGCCGGCCCATGACCTCGACCACCATCACCCGCTGGTGGGACTCGGCGGTCGTCTTCAGGCGGTCCATCGCCTCCGTGGCGACGCCCACCGCCGTGTCGAAGCCGAACGTCCGGTCCGTCGACGAGATGTCGTTGTCGATGGTCTTCGGGACGCCGACCACCGGCAGACCCGCGTCGGACAGCATCCGCGCCGCCGTCAGCGTGCCCTCCCCGCCGATCGGGATCAGTACGTCGATACCGAACCGGTGGGCCATGTCCTGCGCGTTCTCGCAGGCCTCGCGGAGGCGGTCGCGCTGGAGGCGGGAGGAGCCGAGGATGGTGCCGCCGCGGGCGAGGATGCCGCTGACGGACTCCAGGTCGAGGCCGCGGTAGCGGCCGTCGAGCAGACCGGCGTAACCGTCCTCGAAGCCGATGACCTCGTCGCCGTACTGGGCGACCGCTCGGTGCACGACCGACCGGATCACTGCGTTCAGGCCCGGACAGTCGCCGCCTGCGGTGAGAACTCCGATACGCATCGTGCTGTGTCTCCTGCTCGTCCTGATCGTCCTGAGCGTCCTGCTCGGTGCTGGTACTTATGAGCCAGTCCGATTGTTTCACGGCTCCCAGGGGGTCGCCGCGCCCGTCCGCCCCCGCCCGGCACCACTGCGGGACTGATGGGCGCCTTATCCATGGTCAGAGGTATTGTCAAGAGGGTTTCTGTCCGCCGCGACGGTGATTTTCACACCTCCCGACCGAACCCCCCACCCACCGAACCCCGACCCAACCTCGCCCCACGAGACTCGACCCACCGAACCACACTTCCTACACGTCCCACATGAAACGGAGAGCACACGTGACGCGCAGCGTGTACGTGACCGGGATCGACCGCGGCGACGGCCGCCAGGTCGTCGAGCTGGGGGTCATGGAACTCCTGACCCGCCAGGTCGACCGGGTGGGGGTGTTCCGGCCGCTGCTGCACCACGGACCCGACCGGCTCTTCGACCTGCTGCGCGCACGGTACCGGCTCACCCAGGACCCGGCGACCGTGTACGGCATGGACTACCACGAGGCGTCCACCCTCCAGGCCGAGCACGGCACGGACGAGCTGGTGTCCACGCTCGTCGACCGGTTTCACGCCGTCGCCCGTGGCTACGACGTCGTCCTCGTCCTGGGGACCGACTTCGCCGACACGCAGTTCCCGGACGAGCTCTCCCTCAACGCCCGGCTCGCCAACGAGTTCGGTGCCTCCGTCATCCCCGTCGTCGGCGGGCGCAAGCAGAGCGCCGAGTCCGTGGCCGCCGAGACGCACAACGCGTTCCGCGCCTACGAGGGCCTCGGCTGTGACGTGCTCGCCATGGTCGTCAACCGGGTCGCGCCCGCCGACCGCGCCGACATAGCCGAGCGGCTCGGGGACTCCCGGCTGCCGCTCCCCGTGCCCTGTTACGTCGTTCCGGACGAGCCCGCGCTCGCCGCACCCACGGTCGCCCAGATCACCCACGCCCTCGGCGGCGAGGTCCTCCTCGGCGACGACTCGGGGCTCGCGCGCGACGCGCTGAACTTCGTCTTCGGCGGGGCCATGCTGCCGAACTTCCTCAACGCCCTGACCCCGGGCTGTCTGGTCGTCACCCCGGGCGACCGCGCGGACCTCGTCGTCGGCGCCCTCGCCGCCCACAGCGCCGGTACCCCGCCGATCGCCGGTGTGCTGCTCACCCTCAACGAGCGGCCCAGCGACGAGGTGCTGACCCTCGCCTCACGTCTCGCGCCCGGCACCCCCGTGGTCGCCGTGGAGACCGGTTCCTTCCTCACCGCCTCCGAACTCTTCTCCATGGAGGGGAAGTTGAGCGCGGTGACGCCACGCAAGGCGGAGACCGCGCTCGGCCTCTTCGAGCGGTACGTCGACACCGCCGAGCTGCGGGGCCGGGTCTCCGCGCCGAGCAGCGACCGCGTCACCCCGATGATGTTCGAGCACACGCTGCTGGAGCAGGCCCGCTCCGAACGGCGTCGTGTGGTCCTGCCGGAGGGCACCGAGGAGCGCGTCCTGCACGCCGCCGAGGTGCTGCTGCGGCGCGGGGTCTGCGACCTCACCCTCCTCGGCCCCGTCGACCAGATCCGCAAGAAGGCGGCCGACCTGGGCATCGACCTCGGTGAAAGCCAGTTGGTGGACCCTGCGACGTCCACGTGGCGGGACATGTTCGCCGAGAAGTACGCCAAGTTGCGCGCCCACAAGAACGTCAGCATGGAGCTGGCGTACGACGTCGTGTCCGACGTGAACTACTTCGGGACGATGATGGTCCAGGAAGGGCTCGCCGACGGCATGGTGTCGGGGTCCGTGCACTCCACCGCCGCCACCATCCGGCCCGCCTTCGAGATCATCAAGACCAGGCCGGACGCCGAAATCGTCTCGTCCGTCTTCTTCATGTGCCTCGCCGACAAGGTGCTGGTGTACGGGGACTGCGCGGTCAACCCGGATCCGGACGCCGAGCAGCTCGCCGACATCGCCGTCCAGTCCGCCGCCACCGCACGGCGGTTCGGGGTCGAGCCGCGGATCGCGATGCTGTCGTACTCCACGGGGACGTCCGGCTCGGGCGCCGACGTCGACAAGGTGCGGGAGGCCACCGGGCTCGTGCGCTCCCGGCGGCCCGATCTGCTGATCGAGGGGCCGATCCAGTACGACGCCGCCGTCGAGCCGACCGTCGCGGCGACCAAGCTGCCGGACTCCGAAGTCGCGGGCCAGGCAACGGTGTTGATCTTCCCGGACCTCAACACCGGCAACAACACCTACAAGGCCGTGCAGCGGTCGGCCGGCGCGCTCGCGGTCGGGCCGGTCCTGCAGGGGCTGCGCAAGCCGGTCAACGACCTGTCGCGGGGGGCTCTCGTGCAGGACATCGTCACCACGGTCGCCATCACGGCGATCCAGGCCCAGACCCCCGGCACCCCCGCCGCCTCCTCCACTCCCGGCAAGTGAACCCCGTCAGGAAGCAGACCGTGACCGCCACCCGCGTACTCGTCCTCAACTCCGGCTCCTCCTCGGTGAAGTACCAGCTGCTCGACATGCGTGACAGCAGCCGGCTGGCCATGGGCCTGGTGGAGCGGATCGGCGAGGAGAGCTCCCGGCTGAAGCACACCCCGCTCACCGACGGCGGCGCCTCCCGCGAGCGCACCGGGCCGATCCCGGACCACGACGCCGCCCTGAAGGCCGTCGCCGCCGAGCTGGCCGCGGACGGGCTCGGCCTCGACTCCCCCGAACTGGCCGCCATCGGGCACCGGGTCGTGCACGGCGGGCAGAGCTTCACGCACCCGACCGTCGTCGACGACACCGTGCTCGCCGAGATCGAGCGCCTGATCCCGGTGGCGCCGCTGCACAACCCGGCCAACCTCACCGGCATCCGCACGGCGCGGGCGCTGCGCCCGGACCTCCCCCAGGTCGCCGTCTTCGACACCGCGTTCCACACGACGATGCCGGAGTCCGCCGCGCGCTACGCGATCGACGTCGAGACGGCCGACGCGCACCGCATCCGGCGCTACGGCTTCCACGGCACCTCGCACGCGTACGTGTCCCGGGCGACGGCCGAACTGCTGGGCAGGGACCCGGCCGAGGTGAACGTCATCGTGCTGCACCTCGGCAACGGGGCGTCGGCGTCGGCGGTCGAGGGCGGGCGGTGCGTGGACACCTCCATGGGGCTCACGCCATTGGAGGGGCTCGTGATGGGTACACGGTCCGGAGACGTGGACCCGGCCGTCATCTTTCATTTGATGCGCGTTGGCGGAATGTCCACGGACGAGATCGACACTCTCCTCAACAAGAAGAGCGGTCTGATCGGGCTGTGCGGCGACAACGACATGCGGGAAATACGCCGCCGCGTCGACGAGGGCGACGAGCGGGCGAAGCTGGCCTTTGACATCTACATTCACCGGCTCAAGAAGTACATCGGTGCCTACTGCGCGGTGCTCGGCCGGGTCGACGCGGTCACGTTCACCGCCGGGGTCGGTGAGAACGCGGCGCCCGTGCGGGAGGCCGCCGTGGCGGGCCTGGAGGGGCTGGGCCTCGCGGTCGACGACGAGCTGAACGCCGTACGGAGCGGTGAGCCGCGGCTGATCTCGCCGGCGGGCGCGCGGGTCGCGGTCGCGGTGGTGCCGACCGACGAGGAACTGGAGATCGCGACACAGACGTACGCCCTGGTCGCCATATGAGCAAAAGAGCACGCGAGTGAGCGAAGAACAGCCGAGTAATCCACACCGGTAACACGTCTGAGCGCATAGCCGCCCATTTGCTATTCCAGTAGCCGGAATATTCCGCAGCGAAACAAACCGATAGGATCGTCCCATGCGCCGTTCGAAAATCGTCTGTACTCTCGGCCCCGCGGTCGACTCCCACGAACAACTGCTCGCCCTCATCGAGGCCGGCATGAACGTGGCCCGTTTCAACTTCAGCCACGGCAGCCACGCCGAGCACCAGGGTCGCTACGACCGGGTCCGGGCCGCCTCCGCCGAGACCGGCGTGGCCATCGGTGTCCTCGCCGACCTGCAGGGCCCGAAGATCCGCCTGGAGACCTTCGCCGAGGGTCCGGTGGAGCTGGTGCGCGGTGACGAGTTCACCATCACCGCCGAGGACGTGCCGGGCGACAAGCAGATCTGCGGTACGACGTACAAGGGTCTGCCCGGTGACGTCTCCCCCGGCGACCAGATCCTCATCAACGACGGCAACGTCGAGCTGAAGGTCATCGAGGTCGACGGCCCGCGGGTGCGGACCGAGGTCATCGAGGGCGGTGTCATCTCGGACCACAAGGGCATCAACCTGCCCGGCGCGGCCGTCAACGTGCCTGCGCTGTCCGAGAAGGACGTCGAGGACCTGCGGTTCGCGCTGCGGATGGGCTGCGACCTGGTGGCGCTGTCCTTCGTGCGGGACGCCGAGGACGTGCGGGACGTCCACAAGGTGATGGACGAGGTGGGCCGCCGGGTCCCCGTCATCGCCAAGGTGGAGAAGCCGCAGGCCGTCGAGAACATGGAGGACGTCGTGATGGCGTTCGACGGCGTGATGGTCGCCCGTGGCGACCTGGCCGTCGAGTACCCGCTCGAGAAGGTCCCCATGGTGCAGAAGCGGCTCATCGAGCTGTGCCGCCGCAACGCCAAGCCGGTGATCGTGGCGACCCAGATGATGGAGTCGATGATCACCAACTCCCGCCCCACGCGCGCCGAGGCGTCCGACGTCGCCAACGCGATCCTGGACGGCGCGGACGCCGTCATGCTGTCGGCGGAGTCCAGCGTGGGCGCGTACCCGCTGGAGACGGTCCGTACGATGTCGAAGATCGTCACGGCCGCCGAGGAGGAGCTGCTCTCCAAGGGTCTGCAGCCGCTGGTGCCGGGCAAGAAGCCGCGTACGCAGGGCGGTTCGATCGCCCGTGCCGCCTGCGAGATCGCCGACTTCCTCGGCGGCCGGGCCCTGGTGGCCTTCACGCAGTCCGGTGACACCGCACGCCGGCTGTCCCGCTATCGCGCGTCGCAGCCGATCGTCGCGTTCACCACCGACGAGTCCACCCGTAACCAGCTGGCGCTCAGCTGGGGTGTCGAGTCGCACGTCGTGCCGTTCGTGAACAGCACCGACGAGATGGTCGATCTGGTCGACCAGGAGATGGTGAAGCTCAACCGCTTCAACGAGGGCGAGATCGCCGTCATCACCGCCGGTTCGCCCCCCGGAGTCCCGGGCACCACGAACATGGTCCGGGTGCACCACCTGGGCGGCGGCTCCCGCGACTGACGCGGCCGCCCCCGAAGGAGCACGACAGCGCTGAGGGCGCCCCCTGGAATCAGGGGGCGCCCTCAGTGTGTCGCGGCTCCCGGACGGGTCTGTACGGCGCTCAGCCGGGCAGGGGGACGGTGCTCACTTGGTGGTGTACTGGTGCAGCCCCGGCACGGTGAGCGTCCCGCCGAACTGGCCCGCCTGGACGACCTTCACCTTGGTGAAGTAGATCAGCGGGATGTTCAACGGCGGCGGGTGCTTCGGGTCGAAGGTCACCGGGATCAGACCGAGCAGGTTGCCGGAGATGCTCTCCGTGTACATGATCGTCTGGCCGTCGCGGATCGTGGACGTCGTGCCCTTGCCGGCCTGCACGTGGTGGGTCACGCCGGCCTGCTTGTCCTCGACCGTCTGGTGAAGGTCGCCGATGTCGGTGCCGTCGGAGATGACGTACTTCAGCACCTCCTTGACCGTGCCGTCGGCGGTCTTCACCTTGACGACGCCCTTGTAGTCGGCGCCCTTCAGCAGCAGCGAGCTGGCGTTCAGGTACCAGGGGTCGGAGGGCAGCGCCGGGATGCCCTTCTCGACACCGCTCTCGTCGTCCGTGGCGACGAAGCAGCTGTCCAGGTCCGTGCTCTCGCTCGGGGACGGGGTCGGCGTCGGCGTCGGCGTCGCGGTGGCGTCGTCGGCGTCGGCGGCGGTGTCCTTCGCCGCGTCGTCGGTGTCCTCGGCCGTGTCGGTGACGTCCTTCGCGGCGTCCTCGACCTTGTCCGTGACGTCGACGGTTCCCTTCGCGTCCTTGCCGGAGTCCGTGTCCTCGTCCGAGCCGGAGGCGTCCTCCGCAGCCGAGGGCGACGGGGACGGGCTGGTGGAGTCGGAGGGCGTGGTGCTCTCCTTCTCCTCCTCGTCCGGCGTGAACAGGTCCTCGATCGCGCTGCCGATGTTCTCCAGGACGTTGCCGCTCTCGCTCTCCGAGGCGGTGTCCGACGGCGTGTCCGTGGTGTCGGTGTCGGTCGCCGTGGAGTCGTCCGCCGTGTCCTTGTCGTCGGAACCTGAATCCGACGAGGAGGAGTCGTCCGAGGACGTGTCGTCGGAGGCGGAGTCGTCCGAGGAGTTGCCCGAGGAGTCGTCGTCGGAGGGCGTGTCCTCGTCCTTCGCCTCGTCGTCCGAGGAGTCGGCGCTCTCCGTGGCGGACGCGGACGGTGTCGGGGTCGGCGAGGCGGAGGTGTCCGTGCCTTCCTCGGTGGCCTCCAGGGCCTCCACACAGTCCTTGTACTCGTCGGCCGTCAGGCTCTGCGACGCGGGGTCCTCGGCGAGGGCCAGCGTGGGTGTGAAGCCCATGCCCATGAGGACCGCCGTAGGCATGGCCGCCAGGGCTATCGCCTTGCCCGCCGGCATGTTCAGCCGGGTGAGAAGGGGCTTCCTGGGTGCCGCGTGCCGCGGTCCGGATCTCGCACGGGACTCTCCCACCCAAGTCCCGTGGGTCACCTCGTCAGGCACTGTGCCTCCCGTTCATCCCGTTCGTGGCGGTGGTTCCTGACAGGTCGTCGCCCTCGTCGTTCGCCGCCCCGTTCGCCGAACCCGCACCCGCGGGCTCCGGGGCGTCGCCCTTGTGCAGGAGGACCGCGCCTTGCTGTGCCGTGTTCTGAGAAGTCGTTTCGTCGGCAGCCGTGCCCTGGGCCGCGGTGTCCTGGGAAGCCCGGGACCGTGCCGGCGTCCGGTAGGTGGACGGCACCTTCGCCTCGTCGTGGGCGGGCGCCCAGGCGATGGCCAGCGCACCACCGATCAGCGCGAGCAGGAAGCCGAAGCCGAAGCCGCCGATGTTGGAGACGGGGATGGACACGAGCGCCAGCAGGATCGCCGCCGTACCGGCGAAGGTGCGTACATGCCGCTGGAACCACAGGCTGACCCCGAGCACCACCAGCAGCACGCCGATGATGAGGGAGCCCGAGCCGCCCGTCGTCGACATGGCGAGCGTGAGGTGGCCGAGCTGCAGATTCGCGTACGGGAAGTACATGATCGGGAAGCCGCTGAGCAGTACCAACAGGCCCGCCCAGAAGGGACGGCTGCCCCTCCAGTCGCCGAAGCGCCGCCGGAGGACGCGGAGATAGTCTTCGTTCTGCCCCGTTGGCTCGGCGCTCATGGACAACAGCTCCCTGGAACGGTGTTGCTGTGACAAGTTCACGTACGACACGTACGAAGCGCACGCACGGAATTCACGTACGGAGTGCGCGTGCGCGGCGGTCGCGCGCACGGCGAGAAGGGACGGGCGGGCGAAGAAGCACAGGCCCCTTCACCCGCCCAAGGAGTGCTTAGTAGCACTCCACGGTGCCCTTGTGGAGCGACATCTTCAGGTTGCTCAGCTTGAAGGTTCCGGCAGTGGTGGCCCACGCCGTCTGCTTCACGTCGGTCAGCGTGGCCGAGTCGGCCTGCTGGGCGAACCCGTAGGGGTTGGCCTGCTCCGAGCCGCCCTTCATGCCCGGACCCTTGTTGGCGTCCTTGGCCGCCACACCGATGTCGATGCCACGGAAGGTGGCATCGGCCGAGAGTTCCTCGACGTCGATGTAGAGGTTCTCGGCCTCGACCTTCTTGTCACCGGTACCGGCGGTCAGCTTGAGGCTGACGCTACCGAGGAACGGGACGCCAGGTGTGACGACCGACTGGCACATGTTGGTGAGCGTCGCGGACTTGAACGCCGAAACGGCGACGGGGTGAACCGTCTTCTCACCCTTGAGGGTGTAGCCCTCGTCGAGCGCTCCGTACTGCGAGAAGCCCACACCGTCGAGCTTGTCGACCGATACCTTGAACGACTGACCCGACACGCTGAACGAAGCCGCGAGAGCACCCTGAGCAAGGGCGACACCTATCGCGGCTGTAGCGGCGACGCTGGGCACCATGACCACAGCGAAGCGCTTCCATCTTGTCCCGCCACGCACCTGGGACTCCATATTTCCTCCTTCTCGGACGTACATCTCCTGGCACCGGCTCGCCCCTGGGCGGCGGCTCGGCCGGGCAGGGATGGGAGAAGCGCTACGTCCTCGGGAAGGAGAGCGCCCGTACTCGGTGGCCCAAAAGCGCCCGAATCACCGGCGATCACCCCCGAGCGACAACCACTGGTCGCGCCTGACACGCATCACGCACAACCTGCTGGACAGGCTCCGCCGTTGAGCGGAGACCCCCCTGCCCAAGAGACAGGCGCCACTGTCGCCCGCTCTACTCGGTGGGGACCCCATAGAACCCGTGGACCCGACTGGTTGGCGGGGTACGGACAGGACCGAGCGTCGCCGATCGTGGTGCATTCTCGCCGCCCCCGCAAGGGGGGTCGTTACTGGCTAGTAACGGACGGATAACCGAACAACGACCCATCGGCATCGGCCAGCGACTTTGAGTGGCGCCGAGTGAGGCGACACATCGGCCGACAGATGGACAGAGACCGACAGATCGACGACTTTCTCTTACTGCCAGTAACAGCGGCCGCGTTTACCAAGATTTGGTAAAGCGCGGCCGCGGTGTCGCTGTGTCGCCAAATCTCTCACTCGCGCAACACGTGTCCCAGGACTCCGGGACCGAGCGGTTCAGGGCCCCGGACCCCCCGCCCGCCACAGCCGACACTCAGCCGAGGCAATGGTTCACCTGTGGCTCAGAACAGCGCCCGCGCCAGCGTCCGCCGCGCCGCGGCCACCCGCGGATCGTCGCCGCCGACCACCTCGAAGAGCTCCAGCAGCCGCAGCCGTACGGCGTCCCGGTCGTCCCCCGCCGTGAGCCGCACCGTGTCGATGAGTCGACCGAACGCGTCCTCCACATGTCCGCCGACGAGGTCGAGGTCCGCCGCCGCGATCTGGGCCTGCGCGTCGCCGGGGTTCTCGGCGGCCGCCTTGCGCACGTCCTGCGGGTCGGCCCCCTGCACACGATGCAGCAACTCGGCCTGCGCGAGACCCAGTCCGGCCTCGGTGTTGCCCGGGTCGTCACTCAGCACGTTCTTGTACGCCTGCACCGCACCGCCGAAGTCGCCCGCGTCCAGGGCCTGTACGGCCGCTTCGAGCAGGTGGTCATAGGGGCCCGCCGGGATCTGCGGGGCCGCCTCGACGGGGGCCTCGACCTCGGCCTCCTGGTCCACCACGAGGCCGGTGAGCCCGAAGCGCTGCTCGGCGACCTCCACGAGCTGGTCGAGGGTCGAGCGGATCTGCTGCTCGGGGGCGGCCCCCTGGAAGAGGGGCAGCGCCTGCCCGGCGACAACGGCGAAAACAGCCGGAATGCCCTGGATCCCGAACTGCTGCATCAACATCTGGTTGGCGTCGACATCGATCTTGGCGAGGACGAACTTGCCGTTGTACTCGACGGCGAGCCGCTCCAGCACCGGGCTGAGTTGCTTGCAGGGCTGGCACCACTCGGCCCAGAAGTCGAGGACGACGGGTACTTCGGTGGACCGCTGCAGGACCTCGCTCTCGAACCCGGCCTCATCGACGTCGATGACCAGGTCGGCCGGGGAGACCGCCCCTCCCCCGCCCTGCAGGGCCGATTCGGCGCGCGCCTGCTCCGCCTTCACCTTGGCCTCTTGGGCCGCCTTCACCGCGGCGAGGTCGACGACTCCGCTCATGGACATGTTCCGTGGCTGCATGAGTACATCCTCCCCCTTCCGGGCACGCGCGTGAAAAGCGTTCCGAGAGCCGGATATCCGCCCCATGCTTTCGCTACGACTCGTAGCGTAACTGGCCCGGACGGCTCTCTGTACCCCTCACTACCCACTCCCCAGTGATCTGTCTCACGCTGCCACCAAGGATTTCGGGAACGGCCGGATATGGTCGGCGGATGCAGAGCCGCATCCCCGTCTCCCGCGCCACGGGCGGCCGCCCGCGCAGCGCCGCCGCGGACGCCGCGATCCTGGCGGCGACCCGGGAGGCGCTGGTCGACCTGGGCTGGTCGAAGCTGACACTGGGCGACGTGGCCACGCGGGCCGGCGTCGCGAAAACGACCCTCTACCGCCGCTGGGCCGGCAAGAACGAACTCGTCGTGGACGCGGTCGCGGAACTCTTCGACGAACTCCGCCTGCCCGACCGGGGCAGCCTGGCGGCCGACATCGAAGGCGTGGTGCTCCAGTTCGCGGCGATCCTCGCCCGCCCGGAGGCCAGGAACGGTCTCATGGCGGTGATAGCCGAGTCGACCCGCGACGACGCCCTGCGCGAACGCATCCGCGCGTCCATCGTCGACCGCCAGAAACGCCTGGTCCTGGAGGGCCGCGCCCGCGCCCTGACCCGCGGTGAACTCCCCCCGGAGCCCGACCCCGCCGCCGCCTCCCGCACCGTCGACCTCATCTTCGACGTCGTGGCCGGCGCGGTGGTCCACCGCACCCTGGTCAGCGCGGGCTCCGTGGACGAGCAGTGGGCCCGGGACTTCACGACTCTGCTGCTGCAAGGCCTACGGGGGCCGGCGCAGCCGCCCCTTTGAGGGGCGCGGGGAACTGCGCGAACGGGGTCCGGGGCGGAGCCCCGAATCTTTGACGGGGGGGGTGGAAGGGGCACAGCCCCTGGACCCCTGGATGAGGGAGGGACGGGTAGGGGCGGCGGCGAAAATCCCTGCGCCGTCCTGGCGGTGACATCGGCACCCAGAAACCCGCCGGCCCTCGTCAGAACCCCGGCGGCTCCGTGTACACCCCCCACTCCTCCCGCAGCACCCCGCAGATCTCCCCCAACGTCGCCTCGGCCCGCACCGCGTCGAGCATCGGCCCGATCATGTTGGACCCGTCGCGCGCGGCAGCGAGCATGGCACCGAGGGCGGCGCTCACGGAGGCGTCGTCCCGGCCCGCCTTCCTCCCTCCCAGCGCCCGGACCTGCTCCCTCTCCACCTCATGGCTGACCCGCAGAATCTCCAGGTCCCCGGTCACGGACCCATGGTGGACGTTGACACCGACGACCCGCTTCTCGCCCTTCTCCAGGGCCTGCTGGTACCGGAACGCCGACTCCGCGATCTCCCCGGTGAACCACCCGTCCTCGATCCCCCGCAGAATGCCGGACGTCATCGGCCCGATGGGATGCAGCCCGTCCGGATGCGCCCGCAGCCCCCGTTCCCTGATCCGGTCGAAGATCCTCTCCGCGTCGGCCTCGATCCGGTCCGTCAGCTGCTCGACGTACCACGAACCGCCCAGCGGATCGGCCACGTTGGCGACCCCGGTCTCCTCCATCAGCACCTGCTGGGTCCTGAGCGCGATCTCCGCCGCCTGCTCGCTCGGGAGAGCCAGTGTCTCGTCGAGGGCGTTGGTGTGCAGGGAGTTGGTGCCGCCGAGGACCGCCGACAGCGCCTCCACCGCCGTACGCACCACGTTGTTGTACGGCTGCTGCGCGGTCAGCGAGACCCCGGCGGTCTGCGTGTGGAACCGCAGCCACTGCGCCTTGTCGGTCCGCGCCCCGTACACGTCGCGCATCCACCGCGCCCAGATCCTCCTGGCCGCACGGAACTTGGCGATCTCCTCGAAGAAGTCGAGATGCGCGTCGAAGAAGAAGGACAGCCCCGGCGCGAACACCTCCACGTCCAGGCCGCGGCTGAGCCCCAGCTCCACGTACCCGAACCCGTCCGCGAGCGTGTACGCCAGCTCCTGCGCGGCCGTGGCCCCGGCCTCGCGGATGTGGTAGCCGGAGACGGACAGCGGCTTGTAGGCGGGGATCTCGGCCGCGCAGTGCTCCATGAGGTCACCGATGAGGCGGAGATGCGGCTCGGGCTGGAAGAGCCACTCCTTCTGCGCGATGTACTCCTTGAAGATGTCGGTCTGGAGCGTGCCGTTGAGCACGCCCGGGGCGACGCCCTGCCGCTCGGCGGCGACGAGATACATGCAGAAGACCGGAACGGCGGGCCCGCTGATCGTCATGGACGTGGTGACATCCCCCAGCGGAATGCCCTGGAACAGCACCTCCATGTCGGCGGCGGAGTCGATGGCGACCCCGCAGTGCCCGACCTCACCGAGCGACCGCGGATCGTCGGAATCCCGCCCCATGAGCGTCGGCATGTCGAACGCGACGGACAGCCCCCCGCCCCCGTTGGCGAGGATCATCTTGTACCGCTCGTTCGTCTGCTCCGCGTTCCCGAACCCCGCGAACTGCCGGATCGTCCACGTCCGCCCCCGGTACCCCGTCGGATACAGCCCGCGCGTGAACGGATACTCCCCCGGCCACCCGATCCGTTCGAAGCCCTCATACGCGTCCCCGGCCCTGGGCCCGTACACAGGCTCCACCGCGTCCCCGGAAAGGGTCGTGAAGTCCCCCTCCCGCTTCCGGGCGGAGTCATAGCGATCCTGCCAGCGTCGGCGTCCCTCTTCGATGGCGTCAGCGTCCATGACCCCAATTTACTAGGACGTCCTAGTAAATGACAGTGGCGCAGGGCTGGACGCGCGCGCGGAGCGCCGAAAAGCACCCGTTACGCTCGACGCCATGAAGAAGAGCGTCTTGACCCGCTACCGGGTGATGGCCTACGTCACCGCCGTACTGCTGATCCTGCTGACGGCGGGCGTGATCGGGAAGCGTCTGCTGGATCTGGACGGTTTCGACGGCTTCGTCACGGTGATCGGTTTCGCGCACGGCTGGCTGTACGTGCTGTACCTGGTCTTCGCCTTCGACCTCGGCAGCAAGGCGAAGATGCCGCTGGGCCGCCTCGCCTGGGTGCTGCTCGCCGGCACCGTCCCCACGGCCGCCTTCTTCGTCGAACGCAAGGTGAGCCGCGAGGTCGAGCCGCTGATCATCCAGGAAGCGACCCCGAACCCCGCCGCGGCCTGACCCGGCCCCGAGCCCGGGACCGGCCGCGAGCCCGGGACCGGCCGCGAGCCCGGGACCGGCCGCGACAGGCTCAGCTCTCTTCGAAATCCCCCGCCGCCACCCGCAGCGGCCGGAGCATCGCGAAGATCTCCGCGCATTCCTCGGTGTCGTAGGCGCCGAGGCCGAAGTCCATGGACATGAGGTCGCGGGTCGCGGCGTCGCAGACCTCGCGGCCCTTGTCGGTGATGGAGGCGAGGGTGCCGCGGCCGTCGTTGGGGTTGGGGCGTTTGTCGACGAGGCCGGACCTCACCAGGCGGTCGACGGTGTTCGTCACGGACGTCGGGTGCACCATGAGCCGTTCGCCGATCTTGGACATCGGCAGCTCACCCTTCTGGGAGAAGGTGAGCAGCACGAGCGCCTCATAGCGCGCGAACGTCAGCCCGTACGGCTTGACCACCGCGTCGACCTCCGCCAGCAGGATCTGCTGGGCGCGCATGATCGATGTGATCGCGGCCATGGACGGGACGTTCCCCCAGCGCTGCTTCCAGTGCTCGTCGGCGCGCGAGATGGGATCGAAGGAGAGGCTGAGCGGCTTCGGCACGGCATCGACCTTACCGGCCGGTCATATGCTGGTCAGCCCCGTCTCGCTTTTCGGTACGACCCGGGGCCCTGTGGGTGCCCAGGTGGTCGAGGACGCGGTCGCCCTTGGGGTCCACCACCCTCTGGGCGTCGAACCGGCGGGACCGGCCGGGCAGGCCGAAGGTACGCGCGAAAGGCTGCGGCCCGCCCTCCGCGCGCGGGAGGTAACGGATCTCGGTGAAGCGCGGATCCCAGCAGCAGGCCACGAGAAGACCCCGGCCCAGAGGGACCGGGGTTCTCGAAGTGGAAGTGTGCCCACGGCTACGCGGACAGGTGGCGCTCCACCCTCTCCACCTTCGACGTGAGGCCGTCGGTGACGCCGGGCCGGATGTCGGCCTTGAGGACCAGGGAGACGCGGGGGGCGCGCTCCTCGACGGCGGCGACCGCTCGCCGTACGACGTCCATCACCTCGTCCCACTCGCCCGAACGTGGGCAGGGTTGAGTACATAGCGATCTACGTCGCTCCACGGACGATCCCTGCCCAGCACAGATACAAACGCGCCTCAGGTCAGGAGACGTGCTAGCCGGTCACCCAGGCGTTCAGCCAAAACGAGGCTACGCCGACCGGGGCGGGTCCCTGCCAAGGTTGCACGCAGACCCCGGGGCTCCCGATTTCGCGGGAACGTGTGCGCGCCGGGGGGCCGGGTCCCTGGGACCTCTTCGCTCAGAGATTGACCCACCCCCCGGTGCCCAGACATGAGATAGGCCGTCCACCATGGCGGGCAGACGGCCTCTCAAGCCGGGCCGGGTCGCTCCGTGTCGACAAGCGCCCGATACAGCGTCGCGCGGGACACCTTGAGCGCCTTGGCAATGGCCGTCACACTCTCGCCCTTCGCCTTCCGGGCACGAGCGGCAGCCAACTTGTCAGCGCCCATGACGGACGGCCGCCCACCCGTCCGACCCTGAGCCTTGGCAGCGTCCAGACCCGCCCGGGTGCGCTCAACGATCATGTCTCGCTCAAGCTCAGCAAAGGCAACCATCATCGTGAAGAAGAACTTGCCCTCACCCTTCGGGGAGTAGCTACCGGCCAGCGTGCCCGTCAGAATCCGCAGCGCGATCCCCCGGGCGTGCAGATCCTCGGCGATCGTGAGCACGTCCTTGGTGGAACGACCCAACCGGTCCAGCTTCCACACGGTGAGAGTGTCGCCCTCCCGCATGTAGTCGAGAGCAGCGAGCAGCCCGGCACGGTCGGCATTCTTGCCGGACGCCTTGTCCTCGAAGATGCGGGCGCACCTTGCCTCAGCGAGAGCGTCCGCCTGAAGCTGCGCGTCCTGCGCATTGGTGCTGACTCGCTGGTAGCCGATCAAGGTTCCGGTGCTCTTCGCCGTCGTCACACCGAGACCGTCTCATAACTCGTCTCAAAACATCAAGCCTTTCGAGCATGTTCTGAGACGGGTTTTGAACACCGAAAGCACCCCTCGGACTGCCTCACATGGCCATCTCAATAACCATCGTTTGATAGACGGCCCTCTGATGATCACGCACAGCAACACCCACAGAGGCAGTCAGTTTCCCGCCTCACGGGTTCTCGCCTTTCCGGTTGATGACTGGTCGGTTGGTTACCTGATCCGACCCACGAGTGCGGAGACTCGGACATATTCAGTGAAGGGTCGGTCCGTTGGTAGCGACTGCCGGATGTACTCAGCAAATGCCGGTCGGTCGTCCGGCGCGGGCAGATCATCCTCAGGGATCGCGGAGTAGACCCCGCCGATGAGTTGTTCGAAGCTCAACTCGTCGCTGTATTCGCTCACGATCTCCCGCACATCTTCGAAACCGGCGGCATCGAGTGCCTGGGCATACCGAATCCGGTCATGCGAGGCGGTTCCGCATGACGCCTCCAGCTTTGTGTGGAAGTGGTGCTCCAGACAAGCCCGAAGCGACCGTGACCAGGCGCTGTCCTGCAACCACAACGGCGTCCCGTTGCTGACCACGGCAATACCTCCCCCTGCCCGGAACAGCGGTGACAGGTCGCGGAAGAGGTCATCGTGTTGCATCCAGTGGAGCGCCTGCCCGATGACCGTCATCGCCAGAGACCCCTTTCCGACCAGCGCACCCAGCCCCGGAATGTCGGTGTCGGAGCCGAGTACCCACGTCGCATTCCGCACGCCGTGGCTCGCGGCTGTTTCCCTGGCCAGCCGAAGCATGTCGGGTTCGGGATCCATGCCGATGACCGAGCGGGCCCGGGAGGCGAGCGGAACGGCGAGCTGTCCGGTTCCGCATCCGAGGTCGAGGACGACGTCGTTCGCGGTCACTGCGAAGGCTGCTTGCAGCGCGTCGAGTACCTCAGGCGGGTAACCACGCCGAAACTTCGCGTAGTACGTGGCAGCGTCACCACTGAATCCCAAAGTCATGGCCTCACCCTGCCCAGCGCAGTCCCGGCGAGACACCTCCTTTGTGGACTGATCGCTACCAGCTGAAGTCTGGTCACTTCGAAAGGCCTGTGACAGACCCCATCAACTGAGACAGGCATCCGCACTCGCGGGACCATGACCAGGGCGGAACCCCCTTGCGGGACCATGCACACAGACATGCTCTGAACTGCGGCCTTTCCCACCAGTTCCGGCAATTTCCCGCGCGCACACGCGGCAGGAAGGGCGCGGGTGCCCAGAAGGGGAGTCGGAATGTTTCACACCCCTTCCCCGGCCTGCCAGGAAGACCGTCAGCGCGTCGCCATGTGCGGCGGGGACCACTCGTCCATCAACTGATCCTTCTTCGACGCGTTGCAGAGCACGCAGACCACGCGCATGTTCGCGACCGCCGAGAGCCCGCCCCGCGATATGGGGACCAGATGATCAACCACACCCCCTTCGGGAAGCGGCGCAGAGCAGTGGAAACATCCGGCGTCCCCGTGCGCCTTACGCACGCGACGCTGAAGCGTGACCCGACGTGCCACCATGCGCTGCACCTTCTGACATGAACGGCACACCCCGTCACGGAACTTGAGAACCACGGGCGTGCCACAGCGCCGACAGGGAACCGGCTCAGGCTTGGTACGGGCACGCTTACGGACGTACTCAGCGGCACGGCGGCATGCGTCAGAGCAGCAGGCGCGATCACGGCCACCCGACAGACCTACAGGCTCCGAGCACTTCGGCCCCCGACACAGATTGCGGGCCACCTGCTCCCTCTCGCGCTCCACCCGCTTACGGTGCTCGGCCCGGCGCAACGCGTCCACCTCCTCAGCGCAGCGCACGCAGTACAGCGCCCAGGAAACCCGGCCATGCGGCTCATCACAGCGGTGGCAACGTTGAGCGCCAGCGGCAGCACGCGCCGCCTCACGCGCACGACGGGCGGCAATTGCAACCGGGCTGACTCGACACACAGGCTCGCGCCGCACGTCCTGCGATCCGCACGGGGACGTGTACCACCACACTCCGAACACGTTGCGCGCGACTCATCAAGGGCAGACAAGCGAGATCACCTTTCCATTTTTGTTGATCATGGAGTGTTCCGCGAGGGCGCTACAGGCCAGCAGCTGCAACGGTCGAGGTTGGGTTCCGGGCAAGGGGTAAAGAGGCAAAGCAGGGGCTAGTACTCCAGCCGTAGATTGTGATCTTGTCCGTGGGGGTCGGTGCGGACATGGGTACGGCCACCGTTGATCATCGGTGTGTGAAGACAAACGATCATGCGGTGGCCGCAGGTCACAGCGTAGACCCTGCCCGTTGGCAGGAGGCGTTCGAGGGCCTGATGAGCCAGATTGCAGGCCGGTTCAGTCGGGTCGAACCGCGGCGTCGGGTCCGGCAGTTGGTGCTCGGAATGCTCTCGGATCTGCCGCGCAAGAACTGCTGGAGCATGGCCGAGTGGGCCGGGGAATCCACCCCGGACGGCATGCAGCACTTGCTCGGGCGGGCCAAGTGGGACGCCGACCAGGTCCGCGACGACCTGCGCGGCTATGTCCTGGAGCATCTGGCAGACGACCAAGCGGTTCTGGTGGTCGACGAGACCGGGGACGTGAAGAAGGGCACCAGCACGGTCGGCGTCCAGCGCCAATACACGGGCACCGCTGGCCGGATCGAGAACGCGCAGGTCGCTGTCTACATGGTCTACGCAGGTCAGCGCGGGCATGCGGCCGTGGACCGGGAACTCTACATTCCGCGCTCCTGGACCTCGGATCCTGACCGGTGCCGCGCCGCAGGGCTGAGAGAAGAGACGCGCTTCGCCACCAAGCCGGAGCTCGCGGCCCGCATGGTCACTCGGTTTCTGGACGCCGGCCACCGTGCCACCTGGGTTGCGGGCGACGAGGTCTACGGCGGCGACCCGAAACTGCGAACCGCGCTGGAGGTGCGCGGCATCAGCTACGTGCTCGCGGTGGCGTGCTCACACGGCGTCACCACCGGTGCCAGGAAGTTCCGTGCGGACAGCCTCGCCAAGAAGGTGCCCAAGCGGGCTTGGCAGAAGCTGTCCGCCGGGGCCGGGGCAAAGGGCCACCGCTTCTACGACTGGGCCGTTATTGATCTCACCGATGCCGGACCCGGCAGTCGCCAACTCCTGATCCGCCGCAACCGCAGTACCGGCGAAGTCGCCTACTACCGCTGCTACTCGCCCGAACCGGTTCCCCTGACCACGCTGGTGCAAGTCGCTGGGTCCAGGTGGCGAGTCGAGGAGTTCTTCCAGGCCGGAAAGGGCCTGGCCGCCCTGGACGAGCACCAGGTCCGCCGCTACGCATCCTGGTCCCGCTGGGTCACCCTCGCCATGCTCGCGCATGCCTTCCTGGCCGTCGTCCGCGCGGACGAACACGCCCGCAGCCCCACACCGGACGGCCTCATACAGCTCACCTGCAACGAGATCCAGCGCCTGTTCATTACGCTCGTCGTCCGGCCCGCCCCCGACATCGCCCATCGGCTCAGCTGGTCCGACTGGCGCCGCCGCCATCAGGCCCGATCCCGGACCAGCCACTACCAGCGCCGATCCGTTCCGGCATGAAGGGCAGGACCTGCGGCAGAGACGCGGCGGGGTTGGCAGCGATGACTGCCGTTCCTAGGCTCGGCTGCCATGACGGTTCTGATCACCGTGTGGGGAGCATCTCCCGGAGTGGGCAAGTCGACGCTTTGCGCCGGCCTGTCCCGATGGCTTGCCGATGCGGGACTGCGGGTGGACCACTTCCGCGAGGAAGAGATCTTGACCAGGCCGCAGTTTGCCCCGGTGGCTGAGGAGTTCAAGGCGACCGGCGCCGTCGACCTGGGGACGTTGATCGCAACAACTGCCGAGTTCGTTGACGCGGTTCTGGCGACCGGCGATGACGTGGTGATCGCGGACGCCCTGATGCCGTTCGTGCCGACGCTGCTGGCCATGGGGCACGGCGAAGAGACGATCGATGCATTCATGACTGAGCTCACAGAGGTGCTCGCGCCGCTCTGCCCGGTCATGGTCTTTCTCGATGGGAACGCCGAAGCTGCATTGTCCCGAGCCGCCAGGAGAGAAGGGGAGCAGTGGCTGGACTGGTATGTCGAGAAGCTCGCCCGCTCCGAGGTAAGCCCTCCAGTGGCTGACGTCGCGTCGGCGGTGAAGTACCTGCTGCGCGAGCGTGCGGTGACGCTCGACACCGTCGGCCGGAAGAACTGGGGACTCGTTGTGATCGAACCAGCCGATGGACTGCCGCCTGATGACGTGCTGCGGGTCGCGCAGCGGGGCTTAAGGCCGTGGTTGGGCAGGCCCGCACCCTGAGTAGGACGGGCCTGGCAATGCGTAACTGCCGCACGCCGCCACGCCCGTAACGATCTACGGCTGGAGTACTAGCGGACCCCCCCGGACGACACTTCGTCACACCGCCGACGAAACCCGAACCGAAGTGCGATACCAAGCTCGCCTCTAGACACAGCCGCCGACGGCACCGCAGGGAGGGGCGCACACCCCCAGGAGTGCCGAACGGCCCGCCGCCGGGGGTTACCGACAACGGGCCGTGAACGGCGCTCACACGGGCGCCTGGTCGAGTAGGCCGCTTTCCACGAGGGCGATGCCCTGTAGTTCGGCTTCCGCCCAGCCTTCCGGCCCCCACTCGACTCTCAGCCGCTCCGCCTCCTGCTTCGGCCACAGGGTCACCCGCAGGTGTAGGTCAGCGAGCAAGCGGCTACGCGACTCCGGCGAAGCCTCCCATGCATCCGCCATGGTCCGGCCGGTGGGAACTTGGATCTCCCGCACCTCCGGGTCATGAGCGGCCCGCAGAGCGGCGTAGGCGGCTTCTAGCTCTGCTTCCATCTCGCTCAGTGTCGCCAGCATCAGCGGCCCGGCGGTGGCCATGCGTTCCCCCAGCCGGCGAGCTTGCTCCTGAGCAGCGATCATCTCGTCGGAAAGATCGTTCCCACCTTCCAGGCGCACTACGTGCTCAGCGAACTTCCCCCAGGTACGCAGGAATTCGGCCTCCACCCGCTGATCCAACGTCTCTGCGTAGATCGTCACGTGGCCAGCCTTACAGCGGTACAGCGGGATGCCCTTATCGCTGGTTCCGCCATTGAGCCTGCCCGCGCAGCGATAGCAGAACGCCAGACCAGCAACCAGGGGAGTCGCCCGGCGTGGTGCACGGTCGGTGCCGGTGGCCAGCGCGAGTAGACGTTCCCGGACGGCTTTTGCTTCGGCGGCAGTCAGGATCGGGTCGGCGAACTGAACCGGCGTGACGCCATCGGCAGACAGCACCAGGGCGCCTTTGTGGGCACGGTGGCCCCGGAGCGTCGGCGACTTCAGGAGTCTGCGCCACTGGGGTTCAGACAAGCCGACCATGCGGGCGGTTCCCGCTACCGTGCCATCGCTGATCAGCTTGGCCACTGCAGCGCGGATGAGCTCGGCCTGCGCATCGTCGACGGCGAGATAGGCCGCACCATCCCGCCGGGTGATCTGGTAACCGAACGGCGCTCTCCCGCTGGACCACCGCCCCTGTGTCCGGCGCGTCTCGTGCCCTTCGCTGATACGGGCAGCGATCATGCTGCGTTCCCACTCAGCGAGGGCAGCGAGGACGTTCCCCACCATGCGGCCAGTCGGTGTGCTGGTGTCGATCGTGTTGTCTGTGGTCGCGATCTTGACCCCATAGGCTTCCGCCCACGCCACCAGCCGCAGGAACTCGCTCATGCTGCGGGCGTAACGGTCCAGCTTCCATGCGATCACCACATCAGGCCTTGCCACCATCAGCGCCGACATGCCCCTGCGCTGCTCCAGCGGCTTGGCTCCGCTGACGCCTGCATCTATGTACTCGATGGCTTCGGCCGGGTCGTGCCCATGGGCGGTAAGCCACTGATGGGCCGCAGCGCGCTGGGTCTCGGTTGAAGCACTGTCGTCGCTCTCGCGGGACAGTCGCAGGTAGATCGCCGTGGTGGCCATGTACTCCAGGCTACCCGCGTTTGCCCTCGATCGAGGTGAACATGACATCGGTACGGTTCGGCAGGCCCGATGCGCGGACGACCCGTACGGCGTCGGCGACGTGCTCCGCCACGTCCTCACCGACGCCGAGCGGGGTCACGGAGAAGGCGACGATCACGCTTTCACGGCCCCTTCGTCCTCGTCGCGGGCGCGGGAGCGGGACGCGAGCGCCGCCCCGACCGCGTTCTCGGCCTCGCGGCGGAGCTTGCGGTCGGCGAAGAAGCCGCCGGTGGGCAGGACGGAGAGGGCGAAGTAGAGCGCGGCGGTCTTCGGGGACCACTTCGTGCGGTTCCAGGCGTCGGCCCAGAAGACCAGGTACAGGATGAAGAGGGTGGCGTGGACCCAGCCCATCACCGGCACCGCGTTGAAGTCCGTGGTGCGCTTGAGCACCGAGCAGACGAGCAGCAGCAGGAAGGAGACGGCCTCGGGGGCGGAGACGAGGCGCAGGCGGCGGAGGGCGGAGGCGGTCTTTATGTCCACTGGTCACCTTCGGTGAGGTCGGCGGGGAGAGTCGTCGCGTCGCTTGGCGATCCTTGTGAACGGAAGCACAAGCGACGTCCATTCTGGCATCCGTCAACCTCCCGATGGCCCTAGGGGTCCCTTCGGGGACGAGATCCCCCTCAAGTACCTGTCCTGTCCCCCCTTTGGCCGGTTACCGTCACCCCGTGGCAATGTTCCGACTTCAAGGCAGCAAAGTGCTGGCCGTCGACATGACCGGGAACGCCGTCAAGGCGAAGAACGGCTCGATGGTCGCCTACGACGGTCAGATGTCGTTCAAGAAGCTGAGCGGCGGCGGTGAGGGTCTGCGCGGGATGGTGACGCGGCGCCTCACGGGTGAACAGATGACGTTGATGGAGGTGACCGGGCAAGGGACCTGCTGGTTCGCGGACCGGGCGTCCGAGATCAACCTTGTGAATCTTCAGGGGGACAAGCTGTACGTGGAGTCGAGCAATCTGCTCGCGACGGACTCCGGACTGCGCACGGGCACGAGTTTCACGGGGCTGCGCGGCGCCTCGCAGGGCAACGGCCTGTTCACCACGACCATCGAGGGCCACGGCCAGGCGGCGATCATGTCCGACGGCCCGGCGGTGGTGCTGAGGGTGAGCCGCCAGTACCCGCTGACGGTGGACCCGGGGGCGTACATCGCGCACCAGGGCAACCTCCAGCAGTCCTTCCAGTCCGGTGTGACATTCCGCACACTCATGGGCGAGGGCGGCGGCGAGGCCTTCCAGATCCGCTTCGAGGGCGACGGACTCGTCTATGTCCAGCCCAGCGAGCGCAACACGGTGGCGGGAGACGTGTGACATGGCCTTCCGTGAGATCAACTCGAAGATGATCGAGGCGACCGTGATGCCGGGCCAGCGGCTGTTCAGCCAGCGCGGCGCGATGCTCGCCTACAAGGGTGAGGTGTCCTTCACCCCCAACGTGCAGGGCGGTCAGGGCGGTATCGCGTCGATGATCGGCCGCCGGGTGGCGGGCGAGGCGACGCCGCTGATGACGGTCGAGGGCAGCGGCACGGTGCTGTTCGGGCACGGTGGTCACCACATCCAGGTGATCGGCCTGACCGGCGAGACCCTCTACGTCGAGGCCGACCGCCTGCTGGCCTTCGACGGCACCCTTCAGCAGGGCACGATGTTCATGGGCTCGCAGGGCGGCGTCATGGGCATGGTCCGGGGCCAGGTGACCGGCCAGGGCCTGTTCACCACCACCCTCAAGGGGCACGGGGCGGTCGCGGTCATGGCGCACGGCGGGGTCATCGAGGTCCCGATCACCCCCCAGCGCCCGGTCCACGTGGACCCGCAGGCGTACGTGGCGCACCACGGCGACGTACGCAACAAGCTGTCCACCGCGCTCGGCTGGCGCGACATGGTGGGCCGGGGCTCCGGTGAGGCGTTCCAGCTGGAGCTGAGCGGCAGTGGTGCGGTGTACGTCCAGGCCTCGGAGGAGAAGCTGTGAGCATGTACGGGGCTCCGGGCGCCGGCCCGACCGTCCACGACCCGATGACGCTGCCGTCCGACGACAACGTCAACAACTACACCTTCTGCGTGGAGCTCAAGGGGAGCCAGTGGTTCCTGCAGAAGGGCAAGATGATCGCCTACTACGGCCAGATGGAGTTCAACGGCATCGGACACGGCCGTTTCGGCGGTCTCGTCCGTACGTCTTTTCATTCGCCTCTGCACGCGAGCGACTGGGTCGTCGCCGAGGGCTCCGGCAAGATGCTCCTCGCCGACCGGGCCTTCGACGTCAATTCGTACGACCTCGAAGACGGCAACCTGACCATTCGCTCGGGCAACCTCCTCGCTTTTCAGCCAACTCTCGCGCTGAAGCAGTCGATCGTCCCGGGCTTCCTGACCCTGATCGGCACGGGCAAGTTCGTGGCGGCCTCCAACGGCCCGGTGGTGTTCATGGAACCCCCCATCCGGGTCGACCCCCAGGCGCTGGTCGGGTGGGCCGACTGCCCCTCCCCGTGCCACCACTACGACCACGGTTACATGGCGGGCCTCATGGGCGGCCTACGTGCGATGACGGGCATCGGCGGCGCCTCCGGTGAGGAGCACCAGTTCGAGTTCGTCGGGGCGGGCACGGTCCTGCTCCAGTCGTCCGAAACCCTGATGGCGGAGCAGGCCACGGGCATGGTCCCGCACGAGCCGGGCGTACCCGGCGGCGGCGGGGTACCCGGTGCGCACGGACAGCCGGCGGGGGCACCGCGCCTTCCCGGACAGCTGGGGGACCTCCAGCGTCGCTTCGGGCTGTGAGCGGTAGTCTGCGGAGTGTGACATCGAACGTGTGCGCGTTGTCGCACTCCGACCCGTAACACCCGACCTGTCCTTACGAGCGGCCACACCGAACCCTCACTAGTTCGCCTTTCAACCTTTTAGGTAGACTTCATTCATGGAGACCGAAACGGCCACGCGCTGGCTGAACGATGCGGAGCAGTGCGCCTGGCGCACCCATCTGGACGTCAACAGACTGCTGACGCACCAGCTCGAAAGGGACCTGCAGCCATTCGGCCTGACAATGAACGACTACGAGATCCTGGTGAACCTCTCCGAGTCGGAGGGCCGGCGGATGCGGATGAGCGACCTCGCCGCCGCCACCCTTCAGTCCAAGAGCCGCCTCTCCCACCAGGTCACGCGTATGGAGAACGCGGACCTGGTGCGCCGGGAGAACTGCGAGTCGGACCGGCGCGGGCTGTTCGCCGTACTGACGGAGCACGGCATGGAGATGATGCAGCGGGTGGCGCCGCATCATGTCGCCTCCGTGCGGCGGCACTTCATCGATCTGCTGCCGGAGGAGGCGCTGGAGGAGCTGCACAGGTCGCTGGCGCCGATCGCGGGACACCTCCGGAGCCACCGCGGTAAGCCGTAGCGCTCCGCTCCGGTTGACCGTTTGAGCGTCGGGGGACTGCAGGGCGTTTTGTGGCCGCGGGTTGACCGTGGCTGGTCGCGCAGTTCCCCGCGCCCCTCAA
The DNA here is from genome assembly GCF_041435215.1 of Streptomyces sp. NBC_01314. Lineage (NCBI taxonomy): Bacteria > Bacillati > Actinomycetota > Actinomycetes > Kitasatosporales > Streptomycetaceae > Streptomyces > Streptomyces sp. NBC_01314. The sequence goes on from NZ_CP108394.1 coordinate 3,796,360, forward strand.
AGCGGCAACCGGAGTTCGAAGAGCGCACCTCCGCCGGGGGCGTCCCCGACTGCCAACGTGCCTCCGTGCCGCACGGCGATGTTTTTGGCTATGGCGAGGCCCAGGCCCGCGCCGCCGTCGTCCCTCGCCCGGGACTCGTCCAGGCGCACAAAGCGTTCGAAGATGCGTTCGCGGTCGGCGACCGGGACTCCCGCGCCGTCGTCCGTGACCTGGAGGATCGCCAGGTCCGGGGTGGTGCGCAGGGTGACGGCGACCCGGTCGTGGGCGTGGCGGCGGGCATTGTCCAGGAGGTTGCCGAGGACGCGGCAGATCTGGTTGCGCGAGCCCCGCAGCTCCACGGACTCGATGCCTTCCAGGGTCACGCCGTCGCGGGACGCCACCTCGTCCCGTACGACCTTCGCCAGGTCGAACCGGGCATCCGGCGGCGGCCGCTCCCCGGCGTCCAGTCGCGCGAGCAGCAGCAGGTCGGCGGCGAGGCTCTGCAGTCGCACGGTGTCCTGGACCGCCCCCTCCAGGTCCAGCAGCTCCGGGTGCGCCGCGCCCACCTCCAGCTGGGTGCGCAGCGACGCGATCGGGCTGCGCAGCTCGTGCGAGGCGTCCGCGACGAACACGCGCTGCCGCTCCACCGAGCTCTCCAGCGCGGCCAGCGTCTCGTTCGTCGTACGCGCGAGCCGGGCGATCTCGTCGTGCGTGTCCGGCTCGGGGACACGTCGGGAGAGATCCTCGGAGGCGGTGACGGCGGCCATCTCGGAACGGATGCCCTCGACGGGGCGCAGCGCCCGCCCGGTCACGAAGTACGTCACCCCGCTGACCGTCACCAGCAGGAGCGGCAGCCCGATGAGCATCGTCGTCGACGCGGTGCCGACGGCGTCCTCCTCGGTGGAGAGCGGGGCGCCCGCGTAGACGGTGAGCGGAACGCCGGCCGGCGTGACCACGTCGACCGCGGCGAACCGGTAGTCGGCCGTCACCCCCTCGACCGTCGCGGTGCCCTCGCCGTACCACGTCTCGTCGGCGATCTCGCGGGCATCGAGAGTGCCGTCGTCCTCCGCGTCCCGGTCGCCCTCCGCCCGGTCGTCGGCGTCGTCGTTGGTCTCGGAGTTCAGCCGGTCCGAGGCCACGGCCGTCACGTTCATGCCCTCGACGTCCTCGCCGACGGCGACGGGCTTCTCGTTGCGGTCCAGGACCTCGACGGGGTTCTCGTCACCGTCCGGCAGCCGCAGCTCGTCGTAGGCGAAGCCGTTCGCCAGCGCCGAAGCGGCGTTACGGGCCACGGAGTCGGCCTCCGCGTCCGCCTTGTCGGTGAGGGTGAACCGCAGCGCGAGCAGGACGGCCGTGCCCGCGGCGACCAGCGCCACGGCGACGACGACGGTCGCGGCGAGGGTGGCACGCGCCCGCACCGAGCCGAGACGGCGCTTCACGGACGGACCTCCAGTCTGTATCCGGCACCGCGTACGGTCTTGATCAGCGTGGGGCCGAGCTTGCGGCGCAGGGTGCTGATGTAGACCTCGACGATGTTCGGGTCGCCGTCATAGGCGAAGTCCCAGACATGCTCCAGGATGTCTGCCTTGGACACGACCTCACCGGCTCTCAGCACGAGCTGTTCCAGGACGGAGAACTCCTTGGTGGTGAGGGCTATCTCGTCCTCGCCGACGAACACCCGCCGGGCGGCGGTGTCGAGCTTCAGGTCGCCGACCTCGTGCACGGGCGAGGCGCCGCCCGACGGGGCGCTCCGCCGCAGCAGCGCCTTCACGCGGGCGACGAGGACGACGTACGAGAACGGCTTGGTCAGATAGTCGTCGGCGCCCGTGTCGAGGCCCTCGGCCTCGTCGTACTCGCCGTCCTTGGCGGTGAGCATCAGGATCGGCACGTCGTGTCCGGCGGCGCGCAGGGCGCCGCACACGCGGTAGCCGTTCATGCCTGGCAGCATGATGTCGAGGATCACGAGGTCGTACGACCCCTCGCTCGCCCGGTGCAGGCCCTCGACGCCGTCGTGGACGACGTCCACGGCGTAGCCCTCGGCCGTCAGTCCCTTGGCCAGCGACACCGCGAGCCGCTTCTCATCTTCCACGATCAACAGACGCATGCGTTCAGCTTGGCAAACCGAACCTGAAACGGTCTTCAGGGGGCTTCAGGTCCGCTTCAGCGTCGGTCGGCCAGATTGGTCCTCGTCGAAAGCAGACGAGGCCGACAAGCCGCCTGCAACCGGCGACACCATCCGTTACTGGTTGCAGCCAGTCGCATTCTGGAGGAATCCCATGAAGCGCAACATCGTCATCGCCACCATCACGGCCGTAGCGCTGATCGGCGGCGGCACCGCGACCGCCATCGCGGTCGCGGGTGACGACGAGGCGCCGGCGAAGAAGACCGTGTCGGTGTCGAACGACGACAACAACCGCGCCGACACCGACACCGACGACACGGCCCAGGACCAGGCCGAGGACCAGGCCGAGGACAAGGCCGAGGACAAGGCCGCCCGCGACACGGACCAGGACGCCGAGGACAAGGCCGAGAACGCCGCCGAGGCGAAGGCCGGTCAGGTCACGGCCGCCGACGCGATCAGGACGGCGCTGAAGCACAAGTCCGGTACGGCGGTCTCCGCCGACCTCGACGACGAGGGCACGAACCTGGTCTGGGACGTCGACGTGCTGACAGGCGGCGGCAAGTGGTTCAGCGTCCAGGTCGACCCCGGCACCGGCAAGGTCCTCGGCGCGCTCGCCGACCGGGACGACGACGGTGACGACGCCGCCGAGACCGCGCAGATCCGGGCTGCCCTGCAGGGCAGCTCCGTGACGGCCGCGGAGGCCGCCGAGGCCGCCGCCGCCAAGGGCACGGTGACCTCCGTCGACCTCGACGAGGAGAGCACGGACCAGGCCTGGGAGGCCGACACCACCGCCGCCGACGGCACCGGCAGCGACTGGAGGGTCGACCTCGGCTCCGGCAAGCTCACCGCCGACCGCACGGAGGACTGACCTCCTCGCCCCGCGGCTCAGAAGCCTTTCTCTCCCCCCCAGGTAGGGGCACCCGGTGCATGGCACCGGGTGCCCCTACCGCCGTCCCAGGGGCCGCCGCGAGCCGTTCGGGCCCGCTCACCGCAGTTCAGCGGCCCGCTCCACCGCACCCTCCTCCAGCCCCACGGCACCACCCCGCCGCCTCCCCGCCCCGACCGCGGTCCCCACGGCGGTCGCCGCGAGCAGGGCCGCGCCGCCCGCGAGGGCGAAGCCGAGGGCCGGGGAGAAGTGGGCCACCAAGAGGCCCGAGGTGGCCGCTCCCGCCGAGATGCCGGCGTTGACGGCCGTGTTGACCCAGGCACCGGATCTGGTGCGGGCGGCGGGCGGGGCGGCGGCGTCGGCGACCAGGTAGGCGGTGGTCAGGGCCGGGGCGACGAAGAGGCCGGCACAGACGATGGCGCCGGTGAGGACGGCGAGGTTCGGGGCGAGCCCGGCACCGGCGAGAGTGAGGCCGAGGCCCGCTGTCAGCAGCGACAGCCGCACGGGGGCGCCGGAGCGCCACTCGACGGCGCCGTACAGCAGGCCGCCCGCCGCGCTCCCGGCGGACAGCGCGGCGAAGAACCAGGCCACGACGTCGTCCCCGTGCCCTTGCTGCTCGGCGAAGGCCAGCACGAGCAGGTCGAGCGCGCCGAGCGACAGCCCGACCCCGCCGGCCGCGACGACGGGCGGCACGGTCCCGGCCGGCCCCCGCGGCTTCCGTTGCCGGGCCCCGTCCTTCGGCGCGGGCCGACGCCCCGGCATACGCGCCACGGCCGGAGAGGTCACGAACCCGAAGGTCCCCGCCACCACCAGCACCGCTCCCACGGCCACGGCGGCGGCCGGAGCGGCGACCTGCACCACCCCGCCCACCGCCAACGGTCCCGACACAAACAGCAGTTCCTCCGCGACCCCGTCGAGGCTGTACGCGCGCTGCAACAGCCCCCGGTCCGCCGCGAGTTCGCTCCACACCGCCCGCATCGTCGGCCCGAGCGGCGGAGTACAGGCTCCCGCCGCCGCCGCGACCGCCCCCAGCACCGGCCCCGACGCCCCCGGCCGACCACTCGCCACCGCCAGCACCCCGAGCAGTACGGCGTACAGCGAGGCCATCGGCAGCAGCGCCCGGCGTGGGCCGTACCGGTCGACCAGCGCCGCCCGCACCGGCGACAGAGAGACACTGGTGGCCCCGAACAGGGCCATGACCGTGCCGGCGACGGCGTACGACCCCGTCGCCCGGGTCACGGCGAGCAGCACGGCGACGGGCACCATGCCGTAGGAGAGCCGGCCGACGAGTACGGCGGCGAAGGTGCGGCGGGCGTACGGGATGCGGAGCACCGCGGCGTACGAAGGCCGCGAAGAGGTCGCGGACATGCGAAATGTTCCTCACTCGGAGGCGAAGGGGGACACCGGTGTCCCGCGCGGCAACGACACGTCGCCTGCGGGGTGGTCCGCCTCTACGCGGAGTGAAGGAACATGCGGCCAAATTAGCAGCCCGCGACAGCGCTCGGGGCAAGAGTTCGTGAGCGGGTGCGGGCGAGTGGGGGCTTGTCGCGCGGTTCCCCGCGCCCCTGAAAGCAGGGGCTGCGCCCCGTGCTGTTGTTTTCAGGGGCGGCGGGGGCGGGAAGGCCTCCGACGCTCAGCCCCGCGTCAGCTCCGCCACCAGTTCGTCCGCCGCCCGGTACGGATCCAGTTCCCCCGCCACGATCCGCTCGGCGAGAGCCGACAGCCGCCGATCGCCGTGCAGGTCCCCGATCCGCTCCCGCAGAGCGGTCACCGCGATGGTCTCCACCTCACGCGCCGCGCGGGACCGCCGACGCTCCGCCAGAACCCCGCGCTCCTCCATCCACGCCCGGTGCTTCTCCAGGGCCTCGACGACCTCGTCGATCCCCTCCGCCCGCGCCGCGACCGTCTTGACGATCGGCGGTCGCCAGTCCCCGGGGCCGCGGGACTCGCCGAGCCCCAGCATGTGGTTCAGTTCGCGCGCGGTCGCGTCGGCGCCGTCCCGGTCCGCCTTGTTGACGACGTAGACGTCCCCGATCTCCAGGATTCCGGCCTTGGCCGCCTGGATTCCGTCCCCCATGCCGGGCGCCAGCAGCACCACGGACGTGTCCGCCTGGGAGGCGATCTCCACCTCGGACTGGCCCACGCCGACCGTCTCGACCAGGACCACCTCGCACCCGGCCGCGTCCAGCACCCGGATCGCCTGCGGGGCCGACCACGCCAGACCGCCCAGATGACCGCGCGTCGCCATCGAACGGATGTACACGCCGGGGTCGGAGGCGTGCTCCGACATCCGGACACGGTCGCCGAGCAGGGCGCCGCCCGAGAAGGGCGACGACGGGTCGACGGCCAGCACGCCGACCCGCTTGCCGATCCGCCGGTACGCGGTCACCAGCGCCGACGTGGACGTGGACTTGCCCACGCCGGGCGAGCCGGTGAGGCCGACGACGTACGCCCCGCCCGTGAGCGGGGCCAGCGCCGCCATGACCTCGCGGAGCTGCGGGGACGCCCCCTCCACCAGGGAGATCAGCCGGGCGACGGCCCGGGGCCGCCCTTCCCTGGCCTGTGCCACCAGCGTGGGGACGTCCTGCATCACAGCTCCGTTCCGAACAGCCACGTACACCTGAGAACCGGGGGCCTCAGGCCTTGGGTACCCGCACGATCAGCGCGTCGCCCTGGCCACCGCCACCGCACAGCGCGGCCGCGCCGACGCCGCCTCCGCGCCGCTTCAGTTCCAGGGCGAGGTGGAGGACGAGACGGGCGCCGGACATGCCGATGGGGTGCCCGAGAGCGATCGCACCACCGTTGACGTTCACCTTTTCCGGGGACACGCCGAGGTCCTTCATTGACTGCACGGTGACCGCGGCGAAGGCCTCGTTGATCTCGATCAGGTCGAGATCGGCGACGTCGAGGCCGTCCTTCTTCAGGGCGTGCTGGATCGCGTTCGACGGCTGCGACTGCAGGGAGTTGTCCGGGCCCGCGACATTTCCGTGGGCGCCGATCTCGGCCAGCCAGGTGAGGCCCAGCTCCTGCGCCTTCTCCTTGCTCATGACGACCACGGCCGCCGCGCCGTCGGAGATCTGCGAGGCGGAACCGGCCGTGATCGTGCCGTCCTTGGTGAAGGCCGGGCGCAGCTTGCCCAGCGACTCGGCGGTGGTCTCACCGCGAATGCCTTCGTCCTGGCTGAAAACGACCGGTTCGCCCTTGCGCTGCGGGATCTCGACCGGCGTGATCTCGGCCTCGAAGAGGCCGTTCTTCTGGGCGGCGGCGGCCCGCTGGTGGGACTGGGCGGCGATCTCGTCCTGCTCGGGGCGCAGGATGCCGAGACGGGTGTTGTGCTTCTCGGTGGACTCACCCATGGCGATGTTCTCGAAGGCGTCCGTGAGCCCGTCGTACGCCATGGCGTCGAGCATCTGGATCGCCCCGTACTTGTAGCCCTCACGGGACTTCGGGAGCAGGTGGGGGGCGTTCGTCATGGACTCCTGGCCGCCCGCCACGATCACGTCGAACTCGCCGGCGCGGATCAGCTGGTCGGCCAGGGCGATGGCGTCGAGGCCCGAGAGACAGACCTTGTTGATCGTGAGCGCGGGCACGTTCATGGGGATGCCCGCCTTGACGGCGGCCTGGCGAGCCGGGATCTGCCCCGCCCCGGCCTGGAGCACCTGGCCCATGATCACGTACTGCACCTGGTCGCCGCCGATCCCCGCACGGTCCAGGGCGGCCTTGATGGCGAAGCCGCCGAGGTCGGCTCCGGAGAAGGACTTCAGCGAACCGAGCAACCGTCCCATGGGCGTCCTGGCGCCCGCGACGATCACCGAGGTCGTGCCATTCGTTCCAGTCATGAGGTGCGATCCCTTCCAGCTTGCACAGCCGGGAAGTGAGTGAACGAGGGTTTACTTCGAATGTACTGAGTGGCACTCCGTGCCGTCACCGGGCTGTCGGTGTGATCGCGCGCACGTTGCGTAACCGTCGCCGGAGCGTTGCACTGACACCATGCTGACGCGAATCGACCACATCGGGATCGCCTGTTTCGACCTCGACAGGACAGTCGAGTTCTACCGGGCCACGTACGGCTTCGAGGTGTACCACTCCGAGGTCAACGAGGAACAGGGCGTGCGCGAGGCCATGCTCAGGATCAACAGCACGGACGACGGCGGCGCCTCCTACCTGCAGCTCCTGGAGCCCACCCGCGAGGACTCCACCGTCGCGAAGTGGCTGGCCAAGAACGGCGAGGGCGTCCACCACATCGCCTTCGGCACAGCGGACGTCGACGGCGAGGCAGCCGCGATCAAGGACAAGGGCGTACGCGTCCTGTACGAGGAGCCGCGAGTCGGTTCCATGGGGTCACGGATCACCTTTCTGCACCCCAAGGATTGCCACGGCGTACTGACAGAACTGGTCACTTCGGCGCCAGTTGAGTCACCTGAGCACTGACCCCCGTACATATGGGCCGGTAGGGTTGGGCTCGGCCGTCGCCTTCGAGGGGGACGGCCCGGGTCCTGCCGCCTTCCGAGGAGCGGGATCCAAGGGCACCGCGGAGATCCATCAGCGGTTGTCCGAGGGCCGGGGTCAAAGGTTTCGGCGGACGAGGGTGAGGGCGGCAGCCCGTGCTCCGCCGTTGATCTGACACCATTCCCCGGGAGCACCGTTCGACGGTTGGACGGAGCTCGTTTGCCAGAAGGTTGCGACCAGGGGACGGATGGGACCGCGCAGTGCGGGGCTACGAACGCCAGGAGCGAGAGCCGGCGGCTGACGTCGACCACCTCTCTCGGTTCGAGGCCGAGATGGAGCGGCTGAAGACCGAGCGGGAAAAGGCGATCCAGCACGCCGAGGACCTCGGCTACCAGGTCGAGGTGCTGCGCGCCAAGCTGCACGAGGCGCGCCGCACCCTCATGTCCCGGCCCGCCTACGACAGCGGGGGCGACCTCGGGTACCAGGCCGAGCAGATGCTCCGCCAGGCCCAGATGCAGGCCGACCAGCTGCGCACGGACGCCGAGCGTGAGCTGAGCCAGGCCCGGGCGCAGACCCAGCGGATCCTGCAGGAGCACGCCGAGCAGGCCGCGCGGCTCCAGGCGGAGCTGCACCAGGAGGCGGTCACCCGTCGCCAGCAGCTCGACCAGGAACTGTCGGAGCGCCGCCAGACGGTCGAGTCGCACGTCAACGAGAACGTGGCGTGGGCCGAACAGCTCCGCGCCCGCAGCGAGACCCAGGCCCGCCGGCTCGTCGACGAGTCGCGCGCGGAGGCCGAGCAGGCGCTGGCCGCCGCCCGCGCCGAGGCCGAGCGGCTCGCCACCGAGGCCCGCCAGCGGCTCCAGAGCGACTCGGAGGCCGCCCGCGGCGAGGCCGACCAGATCCTGCGCCGGGCCCGCGCCGAGGCCGAGCGGCTGCTGAACGCGGCGTCCACCCAGGCGCAGGAGGCCACCGAGCACGCCGAGCAGCTGCGCTCCTCCACCACCACCGAGTCGGACTCCGCCCGCCGCCAGGCCTCGGAACTGAGCCGGACCGCCGAGCAGCGCATGACGGAGGCCGAGTCGGCCCTGCGCGAGGCGCGCGCCGAGGCCGAGAAGCTGGTCACGGAGGCGAAGGAGAACGCGGCCAAGGCCGTGGCCGGCGCCGAGTCGACCAACGAGCAGCGCACGCGTACGGCGAAGGAACAGGTCGCCCGGCTGGTCACGGAGGCCACGAAGGAGGCCGAGGCCACCAAGGCGGCCGCCGAGGAAGCCGTCGCGGACGCCAGGGCCGAGGCCGAGAAGATCGTCGCCGAGGCCTCCGAGAAGGCCCGCTCGATCACCGCGGAGGAGTCCGCCTCCCAGCTCGCCAAGACGGCCAAGACCGCCGAGGACGTACTGAACAAGGCGTCCGAGGAAGCCAGGAACACCACCAAGTCCGCCGTCGAGGAGGCCGAGCGCATCCGCTCGGAGGCCGAGGCCGAGGCGGACCGGCTGCGCGCCGAGGCGCACGACCTCGCCGAACAGCTCAAGGGCACGGCGAAGGACGACACCGAGGAGTACCGCGCCAAGACGGTCGAGCTGCAGGAGGAGGCGCGCCGGCTGCGCGGCGAGGCCGAGCAGCTGCGCTCCGACGCGGTCGCCGAGGGCGAGCGGATCCGGTCCGAGGCCCGGCGGGAGGCCGTCCAGCAGATCGAGGAGGCGGCCAAGACCGCCGAGGAGCTGCTCGCCAAGGCGCGCACGGACGCCGACGAGCTGCGGCAGACGGCCACCACGGACAGCGAGAAGGTCCGCACCGAGGCCATCGAACGTGCTTCGACGCTGCGCCGCCAGGCCGAGGAGACCCTGGAGCGCACCCGCAAGGAGGCCGAGCGCTACCGCGCCGAGGCCGCCGAGCAGACCGAGGAGCTGAAGGCCGAGGCCGAGCGCGCCGCCCGTGAGCTGCGCGAGGAGACCGAGCGCGGCGTCGAGACCCGCAAGGCCGAGGCCGCCGAGGAGCTGACCCGGCTGCACACCGAGGCCGAGGCCCGCCTGGTCTCCGCCGAGGAGTCGCTCGCCGACGCCCGCGCCGAGGCCGAACGGATCCGCCGTGAGGCCGGCGAGGAGAGCGACCGGCTGCGCTCCGAGGCCGCCGAGCGCATCCGCACGCTCCAGGCGCAGGCCGAGGCGGAGGCCGAGCGGCTGCGCGACGAGGCCGCGGGCGACGCGTCCGCGTCCCGCGCCGAGGGCGAGGCCATCGCCGTACGCCTGCGGTCGGAGGCCGCGGCCGAGGCGGAGCGGCTGAAGTCCGAGGCGCAGGACACCGCCGACCGGGTACGGGCGGAGGCGCAGGCCGCGGCCGAGCGGCTCGCCACGGAGGCCTCGCAGGCGCTGGCCGCCGCTCAGGAGGAAGCCACCCGGCGCCGCCGCGAGGCCGAGGAACTCACCGGCGCGGCCCGCCACGAGGCCGACCAGGAGCGCCGGCGGGCCCGCGAGCAGAGCGAGGAGCTGCTGGCCTCGGCGCGCAACCGCGTGGAGGAGGCCCAGACCGAGGCCGTACGGCTGGTCGAGGAGTCCGAGCGGCGCGCCGGCGAGATGGTGTCGGCGGCCGAGCTCCACGCCCAGCAGGTGCGGGAGTCCGTCGCCGGGCTGCACGAGCAGGCCCAGGAGGAGATCGCCGGGCTGCGCAACACGGCCGAGCACGTGGCGGACCGGATGCGCAGGGAGGCCGAGGAGGAGTCGGACCGGGTCCGCGGCGACGCCTACGCGGAGCGGGAGCGGGCCACCGAGGACGCCAACCGGGTCCGCCGCGAGGCCCGGGACGAGACGGACGCCGCGAAGGCGCTCGCCGAGCGCACGGTCGCGGAGGCCATCGGCGACGCGGAGCGGGTGCGTTCGGACGCGTCCGAGCACGCCCAGCGGGTCCGTACGGAGGCCTCGGACACCATCGCGCGGGCCGACCAGGACGCCTCGCGCACCCGGGCGGAGGCCCGTGACGACGCCAACCGCATCCGTTCGGACGCGGCCACCCAGGCCGACACCCTCATCACCGAGGTGACGGCCGAGGCGGAGCGGCTGACGCGGGAGACCAACGAGGAGGCCGAGCGCGTACGGGCCGAGTCCGTCGCCAAGGCCGACCGGCTGATCGGCGAGGCCACCGACGAGGCCGAGCGGCTGCGGGCCGAGGCCGCCGAGACGGTGGGCTCCGCGCAGCAGCACTCCGAGCGGGTCCGGGCCGACGCCCAGCGCGCGCGGTCCGAGGCGGAGGCGGAGGCCGACCGGCTCATGGCGCATGCGCGTGAGGAGGCCGACAACACCCTCGACTCGGCCCGCAAGGACGCCAACAAGCGGCGCTCCGAGGCGGCCGAGCAGGTCGACACGCTCATCACGGAGACCGCGGCCGAGGCCGACAAGCTGCTCACCGAGGCGCAGTCGCAGGCCCTGAAGGCCACCGCGGACGCCGAGGGGCAGGCCGACTCCATGGTCGGCGCGGCTCGCAAGGAGGCCGACCGGCTGATCTCCGAGGCGACCGTCGAGGGCAACTCCACGGTCGAGAAGGCCCGTACGGACGCCGACGAGCTGCTGGTGGGCGCCCGCCGGGACGCGACCGCCATAAGGGAGCGGGCCGAGGAGCTGCGGGACCGCATCACCGCCGAGATCGAGTCGCTGCACACGCGGGCCCGCCGTGAGGCCGCCGAGACGATGAAATCGACCGGCGACCGTTGTGACGCGCTCATCAGGGCCGCCGAGGAGCAGTTGGAGAAGGCGACGTCGAAGGCCAGGGAGATCGTTTCCGAGGCAAATTCCGAGGCCGGCAAGGTCCGTATCGCCGCGGTGAAGAAGGCGGAGGGTCTCCTGAAGGAGGCCGAGCAGAAGAAGTCCACGCTCGTCCGTGAGGCCGAGGATCTGAAGGCCGAGGCGATCCGTGAGGCCCGCCGCACGGTCGAGGAGGGCAAGCGCGAGCTGGAGGTGCTGGTCCGGCGCCGCGAGGACATCAATGCGGAGATTTCCCGTGTCCAGGACGTCCTGGTGGCGTTGGAGTCTTTTGAGGCCCCGTCGAGCGGCAAGGACGGTGGAGTCAAGACGGGTGCCACGGCGGGTGCGACTCGTTCGGGTGGCAAGTCGTCAGACGGCTAGCGATGCAGAGGCGTTGCGGGTATGTTCCCGCTCCGCCCGAGTCACTAGTGACACCAATTTGTGTTCGTTCCGTGCTTCCCAAAGCTTTCGTGCAAAATCTCTGGCAAGCATTCCGATGGTCGGCCACTCAAAAGGGGCGTCATTCTCCAGATCAAACGTGCATCTGCTCGATGACACGCCGCTTCGCCCCCTAGGATTCCACCTATCACCTCACCGGTCTCATTCGACAGGAACCCCATGAGCGACACTTCCCCCTACGGCTTCGAGCTTGTGCGGCGTGGATACGACCGCGCTCAGGTGGACGAACGTATCTCCAAGCTCGTCTCCGACCGTGACTCCGCTCTCGCCCGCATCACTGCTCTGGAAAAGCGCATCGAGGAACTGCACCTCGAGACGCAGAACGCCCAGGCCCAGGTCACCGACGCGGAGCCGTCGTACGCGGGTCTCGGCGCACGCGTCGAGAAGATCCTCCGCCTCGCCGAGGAGGAGGCGAAGGACCTGCGCGAGGAGGCCCGTCGCGCTTCCGAGCAGCACCGCGAGCTCGCCGAGTCGGCGGCCCAGCAGGTGCGCAACGACGCCGAGTCGTTCGCTGCGGACCGCAAGGCCAAGGCGGAGGACGAGGGCGTCCGGATCGTCGAAAAGGCCAAGAGCGACGCCTCGCAGCTGCGCCAGGAGGCGCAGAAGGACGCGCAGTCCAAGCGCGAGGAGGCGGACGCCCTCTTCGAGGAGACCCGCGCCAAGGCCGCGCAGGCCGCCGCCGACTTCGAGACGAACCTCGCCAAGCGCCGCGAGCAGTCCGAGCGGGACCTGGCTTCGCGTCAGCAGAAGGCGGAGAAGCGTCTCGCCGAGATCGAGCACCGCGCGGAGCAGCTTCGCCTGGAGGCCGAGAAGCTGCGCACCGACGCCGAGCGCCGCGCCCGCCAGACGGTGGAGACCGCGCAGCGTCAGGCCGAGGACATCGTCGCGGACGCGAACGCCAAGGCGGACCGGATCCGCTCGGAATCCGAGCGCGAGCTGGCGGCTCTGACGAACCGCCGCGACTCGATCAACGCTCAGCTGACGAACGTGCGCGAGATGCTGGCGACCCTCACGGGTGCGGCCGTCGCCGCGGCCGGCACGCCGGTCGCCGACGACGAGCCGATCTCCCGCGGGGTTCCGGCCCAGCAGTCCCGGTAACACCGCCACCTGACGGCAGCAGCCGGACGAGGCAAGCAGGGCCCGCGTCTCCCCTCCGGGGGCGCGGGCCTTCGGTGTTCCCCTGTCCCGTCTCGGTGCCGGGTGCCTGATGGGGCGGGGGTACATGTCGTGTCGCGGCTGCCGCCGGTGCGTGGCTGGTCGCGCGGTTCCCCGCGCCCCTTGTGGGGGTTCGCCCCTCCGGTGGCAGGCGCCCGGCCCTCGTTCTAGCGTGGCCGCATGATCGAGCTCGACGGGCTGACCAAGCGGTACGGCGAGAAGGTGGCGGTCAACCATCTGACCTTTGCCGTGCGGCCCGGGATCGTGACCGGGTTTCTCGGACCGAACGGCGCCGGGAAGTCGACGACGATGCGGATGATCCTGGGGCTCGACCGTCCCACCGCGGGAGACGTACGGATCGACGGCACGCACTACGACGGCCTCAGGGACCCGCTCAGGTACATCGGCGCGCTGCTGGACGCCAAGGCCATGCACGGTGGCCGTAGCGCCCTCAACCACCTCCTCTGTCTCGCGCAGAGCAACGGGATCCCCAGGGCGCGCGTGCACGAGGTGCTGGACACGGTCGGGCTGACGTCGGTCGCCGGAAAGAAGGCGAAGGGGTTCTCGCTCGGGATGGGGCAGCGGCTCGGGATCGCCGGCGCGCTGCTCGGTGACCCGCGGATCCTGATGTTCGACGAGCCGGTCAACGGCCTCGACCCCGAGGGCATCCACTGGATCCGGAACCTGATGAAGTCCCTCGCGGCACAGGGGCGGACCGTGTTCGTGTCCTCGCATCTGATGAGCGAGATGGCGCTGACCGCCGACCACCTCGTCGTCATCGGGCAGGGGCGGCTGCTCGCCGACACCTCGATGGCGGAGTTCATCCGGCAGAACTCACGGTCGTACGTACGGATTCGCACACCGCAGCGGGAACGCCTGCTCGACGTGCTGCACGCGGTCGGTGTCATGGTCGTGGAGACGGGCAACGGGGCGCTGGAGGTGGACGGCGGGAAACCGGAGCAGATCGGCGAGCTGGCCGCCCAGCACCAGATCGTGCTGCACGAACTGAGCCCCCAGCAGGCGTCGCTGGAGGAGGCGTTCATGCGGCTGACGGCCGAGTCGGTGGAGTACCACGCGCACGACGGCGCCCCGGCGGCGCGCCCGGCCCCGGTCCCGGTCCATGGCTGGGGCAGCAGCTGGAACCAGGAGGGCTGACGCATGGCCGCCACCCAGGTGGTCCGCTCGGAGTGGACCAAGATCCGTTCGGTGGCGTCCACGGTGTGGACGCTGTCGCTGGCCGGGGTCGTCACGATCGCGCTCGGCGTGCTGATCTCGCTGCTGTCGAAGAACGAGTTCGACAATCTGAGCCGCGAGGACCGGATCTCGTTCGACCCGACGTTCATCAGCTTCGCGGGAATGACCCTCGGACAGCTGGCGATGATCGTGTTCGGGGTGCTGGTGGTGTCGAACGAGTACAGCACCGGCATGATCCGGACATCGCTGGCCGCCGTGCCGCAGCGGGGCACCTTCCTCTTCGGCAAGATCGCGGTGGCCACCGGACTCGCCTTCGTGGTGGGGCTCGCGACCAGCTTCGTGACGTTCTTCCTGGGGCAGGCGATGCTCGGCTCGCACCGGGCCGAGATCGGTGATCCGGGCGTCCTGCGCGCGGTCTTCGGCGGCGGGCTCTACATGACCCTCATCGCCATGTTCTCGATGGGCGTCGCGGCGATGCTGCGCAGCCCGATGCTGTCGCTCGGCATCCTGATGCCGTTCTTCTTCCTGATCTCCAACATCCTGGGCAACGTCGGTGCCACCGAGAAGATCGGCCGGTACCTGCCCGACCAGGCCGGCAGCAAGGTCATGCAGGTGGTCACCCCCGTCGACGACGACACGCCGTACGGGCCCTGGGGCGGGCTCGGCATCATGGCGCTGTGGGTGGCCGTGGCCCTGCTCGGTGGGTATCTGATGCTGAAGAAACGTGACGCGTGACCATGCCAGGAGGGCGACACGTGTGATCAGCGGCCTGACCAGCCGCTACGTACACGCCGAGCCGATGCCCGGGCGACCTGCGGGGTTTTACTTCCCCTTGGGCGGAACCGTCAACGCCCCTATAAGCTCCTAATCCTTACGGGGGTGTGTGCCCCGACGTCCTCGGACGTCTGGAACCGTTCGATGGGTGCGGAGCATGATCGAGGCAGTCGGCCTGACGAAGCGCTATGGCGCCAAGACGGCCGTGTACAACCTTTCCTTCCAGGTGCGGCCGGGGGCCGTCACCGGTTTCCTGGGGCCCAACGGCTCGGGCAAGTCGACGACGATGCGCATGATCCTCGGCCTGGACAATCCCACGTCGGGGCAGGTGACGATCGGCGGCTATCCCTACCGCAAGCTGCCGAACGCCGCTCGTCAGGTCGGTGCCCTGCTCGACGCCAAGGCGGTGCACGGCGGCCGGCACGCCCGCAACCACCTGCTGTCCCTGGCGCAGCTGTCGGGCATCCCGGCCCGCCGGGTGGACGAGGTGCTGGGCGTCGTCGGCCTTCAGGACGTGGCCAAGAAGCGTTCCAAGGGCTTCTCGCTCGGCATGGGCCAGCGGCTCGGCATCGCCGCCGCGCTGCTCGGCGACCCGCAGGTGCTGCTCTTCGACGAGCCGGTCAACGGCCTCGACCCCGAGGGCATCCTCTGGGTCCGCAACCTGATGAAGGCGCTCGCCGCCGAGGGCCGTACGGTCTTCGTCTCCTCGCACCTCATGAGCGAGATGGCGGTGACCGCCGACCACCTCATCGTGATCGGGCGCGGCCAGCTGCTCTCCGACATGAGCATCAAGGACTTCATCTCGGCGAACTCCGCCGACTTCGCGCGCGTACGCACGCCGGACACCGACCCGCAGCAGCGCGAGAAGCTGTCGGCCGCGCTGACCGGCGCGGGCGGCCAGGTGCTGCCCGAGCAGGACGGCGCGCTGCGTGTCATGGGGCTGCCGCTCCCCCAGATCAGCGACCTCGCGCACGGCGCCGACGTACGCCTGTGGGAGCTGTCGCCGCACCAGGCGTCGCTGGAGGAGGCGTACATGCGGATGACGCAGGGCGCCGTCGACTACCGCTCGACGACCGACCAGAAGGCCGGTCTCCAGCAGCCCCTGCCGCCCGGCGCGCAGCCGCCGATGCCGGTGCCCGGGCAGGGCCAGCCCGGCTGGTACGCCCCGCCGGCGCCTCAGCAGGGGGGCGGGCCGTACGCGCCGCAGGGTCAGCCCGTGCCGCACGGACAGCAGCAGGGGCAGCCGCCGGCCGGTCCGTACGGGGCTCCGGCGCCCGCCGCCCCGGCTCCGGCCCCCGGGCAGCCCCAGCCGAACCCGTACGCCCAGGCCGCGCCCCAGGCCCCCGCGCAGCCCGCCGCCGCGCCGGCGCCCGTGCGGGCCGCCTCCGCCGCGCCCGCCGCCGACCTGACGAAGTCCGAGGACGCCCGATGAGCACGCCCCAGCCGCCCCTCACCCAGCAGCCGCCCGCCCCCAACTGGCAGGGCGCGCCGGGCACTTCGTACACTTCGCCGATCCCGGTGGTGCGCACCCACCTCGGGCACGCGATCGCCTCCGAGTGGACGAAGATCAAGTCGGTCCGCTCGACGATCTGGACGCTGGGCGTCTTCGTCGTCCTGGTGCTCGGCCTCGGTCTGCTCTTCGCCCTGATCGCCGCCTCCACCGACACGAACCTGGAGGGCGAGTCCCCCCTGGTCCTCGGTCTGTTCGGGCTGATGATCGGCAGCGTCTGCATCATCACGCTCGGGGTGCTGACCACCGCGTCCGAGTACGGCACGGGGATGATCCGGACCACGATGGCCGCATGCCCGAGCCGCGGCCGGGTCCTGCTCGCCAAGTCGATCGTGTTCTTCGCGCTCACCTTCACGGTCACCCTGGCCACCACCGCGTTCGTCGGCTTCGCCCAGGTGGCGATCCTGGAGGGCAACGGCGCCTCCAGCCCCGACGGCGAGGAGTGGCTCAAGGCCACGGTCGGCGTGAGCCTCTTCCTGGCCCTCTTCGGGCTGCTGGCGCTGCTGATGGGCTCGCTGATCCGGCACTCCGCCGGTGCGATCACCCTCATGCTCGGCGTCTTCCTCGCCCCGCTGGTCATCGCGATCTTCATGTTCTCGGAGTCGCTGAAGGACGTGCAGGAGTTCCTGCTGGAGTACTCGATCCCGAGCCAGCTCAGCGTCTTCTACGGCTCGGAGCTCAGCCAGTCCGGCCCGTCCGGCTGGGACCCGCTGTGGATCATGCTCGGGCTGGTGGCGGCGGCGTTCGTCGGCGCGTACGCGCTGCTGGAGCAGCGGGACGTGTGACATGTGGAACGCGTGACATGTAAGGGGCGTCCGTGAGGTTCAGAACCTCGGCGCGTTACGGGACCGCTGCACCCGCGAGGTGCGGCGGTCCTTCGCGTTCCAGCAGGCCTTGTGCCAGTGCCGGCGCTCGTCGACGCCCGAGTGCTCGGGCCAGGCAACGACATGCGGCACCCCGGAGGGGATCATCTGGTCGCAGCCGGGGCAGCGGTAGGTCTTGCCCGCCGCGCTCGCGCCCGCCACATGACGCACGTTCCACTCCTCGCCCCGCCAGGGCTCGCTGGTCTGCCAGCCGCCGTAGCGGTCCGACCGGTCCTCCTCCGCGCTGCGACCTGACGGACCCGACGAGGCATGGTCCTTGGGGCGGTTGCGACGCGGGGACACGGGACACCTCACGGGGCTATACGGGCAGCAGGTTTGGTGTCCAGCCTACGCGGGCCCGGTGGGGGTATGCGTACGTCACCAAACCCCCCAGATCGCCCTCCGCCCGGCCCATTCTGCAGACAATCCGCAAATCTCGCCGCCAAGCCGTGACTTCGGCACGTGTCACACGGTTATGCCGGTGGGGGAGCTCCCGAGTCGGAGCCGAGGAAGCAGGAAGAGCGATGCACGTAGGAACATTTGTACTGGGCGCCCAGTTCCCCGGCCAGGGCCAGGGGGAAGCGCTTCACCGGGCGGTACGGACCGCGGAAGTGGCCGAGGAGGCCGGGCTGGACGCGGTCTGGCTGGCCGAGCACCACTTCGTGCCGTACGGCACCTGCCCGTCGGCGATCACCCTCGCCGCGTTACTGCTGGGCCGCACCCGGCGGATCCGGGTCGGCACAGCGGTCAGCGTGCTGCCCACCGTCCATCCCGTGGCCCTGGGCGAACAGGCCGCGCTGCTGCATGTGACGTCCGGCGGACGCTTCTCGCTGGGCGTCGGACGCGGTGGCCCATGGGTCGATCTGGAAGTGTTCGGCGCCGGACTCGAGGCGTACGAGAAGGGATTCCCGGAGTCACTCGATCTGTTGGTGCGCTGGCTGCGCGAGCCGTCGGTGTCCGCCTCGGGGGAACGATTCAGCTTCCGTGAGGTCCCCGTCGTACCCAGGCCCGCCGAGGACCTGGACGAGACACCCGGACCCGAGGTCGTCGTCGCCTGCACCTCACCGGCGAGCGTACGGCTGGCCGCCGAGCGCGGGCTGTCGATGCTCCTCGGGATGCACGTCGGGGACGAGGAGAAGGCCGAGATGGTCGCACTGTGGCGCAGGCACGCCCGGGCGGCGGGCCGTTCGCCGGAGGAGATCTCCGGCGCGGCCCATGTCTCGGCCGGCGTCTGCCAGATCGCGGACCGTCGCACCGACGCCGTGGAGGCGCTCACCAAGGCGATGCCGGGCTGGCTGAAGCAGGGCCTCGACGCCCATGTGACCGTCGACGGCCGCGCCCGCGCCATGCGGGACCCGCTGGCGTACACCGAACTGCTCTGCGGACTGCACCCGGTGGGAACCCCCCGGCTGTGCGCCGACCGCCTCGCCGCCACCAGCGAGCGGACGGGCATCTCCCGCTTCGCCCTGCTCGTCGAGGGCTCCGGCGACCTGGCGGCGACGGAGGAGAACGTACGGCGACTCGGTGCCGAGGTGCTGCCTCACCTCGGCTGAGCCACTGCGGGGAGCTTGCCGCCCCGGTTACTGAAGCACCTCCCGCGGTCGGAGCGGCAAGCCGTGGTGCGTCACGACCTCAGCAGTCCCGGAGTTCCGCGGACTGGTTGAGGAGTTGGCCGCGGATCGAGGTGAAGCGGGCCAGCCTGTCGTCCACGGACGGGTCCAGTGGGAACACCGCCACCCGGTGGCAGTTCTGGAAGGCCAGTCGCACACCGAAGTGCCGCTGCAGCGCGCCGCGAATCGCGTCGCTGGCGAGCGCGCGCAGCAGTTGTCCGCGTGCCTGCTCGTCCGGCGGGGGCGTCTGGTTGTCGGCGAACTCTCCGCCGTCGACCTTCAGCTGGGCCACCAGAGAGCTGATCATCTCCCACGCGTAGGGCAGGGAGGTCCGGACGCAGTCGACGAAGGCGGCTTCGTCGACCTCGCCTCGCTCGGCCTGTTCGAGTAGGGCCGGTGAGACGTCGAGCGACATGGGTTCTCCTCTCGGACCCCCACAACAACGGGGGTTGACGGACAGGTCGGAGTTCGCAATACCGAACACGCAGAGTGCATGGTTCGCGACCTCCAGTTTCTACGGTAAGCAACCGAACGTGACCGCACCAGGAGATTGCGCGCAACGACAAGGCGCGGGACGCACACAATCAGCCATTGCCGAACACGAGTTGACAGAGGCACATGCCGGAGGACGACGGAGGCCCACGTGAGGGGCGGAAGAGCGTGACGGAGGGCGACAGTCACCGAGTGGGATCACCGTGGCAGTCGAACGGTCCCCGGTGGGATGTGCCGACTGTGACCGGGCCCCGGGCCGAGCCACTTCCGGCGGTCGAATCGCGCGCACCCGTCGGCGTCGAGTAGCGTTGCCGACCATGCGTCTCGTCATTGCCCGCTGCTCCGTCGACTACGCGGGCCGGCTCACCGCCCATCTCCCCTCGGCTCCCCGCCTGATCCTGGTGAAGGCGGACGGCAGCGTCTCGATCCACGCGGACGACCGCGCCTACAAGCCCCTCAACTGGATGTCGCCGCCCTGCACGCTGAAGGAGGGGTCGGGGGACGAGAAGGGCGTCTGGACCGTCATCAACAAGGCGGGCGAGAAGCTCATCATCACGATGGAGGAAGTCCTCCACGACTCCTCGCACGAACTGGGCGTCGACCCCGGCCTGATCAAGGACGGCGTCGAGGCACACCTCCAGGAACTCCTCGCCGACCGCATCGAGACCCTCGGGGAGGGCTACACGCTCATCCGCCGCGAGTACATGACGGCCATCGGACCGGTCGACATCCTGTGCCGTGACGCCAACGGCGCGACCGTCGCGGTCGAGATCAAACGGCGCGGCGAGATCGACGGAGTCGAGCAACTCACCCGCTACCTGGAGCTGTTGAACCGCGACCCGCACCTCGCGCCGGTCCGCGGCATCTTCGCCGCCCAGGAGATCAAGCCCCAGGCCCGTGTCCTCGCCACCGACCGCGGCATCGGCTGCACGGTCCTCGACTACAACGCGTTGCGTGGCATCGAGGACGACAAGCTGCGACTGTTCTGAGCCTTTTCCAAGAAACACGTGAAGAGGGCCGGGTCCGAGGAACGGACCCGGCCCTTTCGCGTCGAACGGAACGTCGAACGGGCTGAACGGGCTGAACGGAAGCTCAGGCCGGCGTCCCGCTCGGTGAGTCGCCGGTGTTCGCCGAGGCGTCGGCCGAGCTGGTGGACTCGGCGGGCCGGCTGTTGGCAGGGGCGCTCATCGTGTTGGTGTCGACCGGCGGAGTCGGCGCCTGCGACGACGGGTCGGACGGGCTTGGGCTCGCCGACTCCGACTCCGATTCGGAGGCCGACGGGGACGCCGACTCCGACTCGGACTCGGACGGGGTCGGCTTGGTCGACTTCGTCGGGGACGGGGACGCCGACTTCGTCGGCCCGTCCGTGCCGCTCGGGTCGTCCGACGGCTCCGCGCTGTCCGTGGGCGCCGGGTCGTCCGACGTGCCGTAGGCGCCGTCGGGGCCCGGGTCGGTCGGCTCGGGCACGGCGGCCGGCGCGTCGTCGTCCTCGCCGGTCTTGGGGCGGTCCGCGCTGAGCCCGCCGTCGTCGACGCCCTCGCTGGCGGAGGGGTTGACGCCGACCCTCTCGGCCGGGGTGTCGCCGGAGCGGTCGGAGGTCGCGCCCAGGGTCACCACGGTGCCCAGGACGGCGGCGAGCAGCGCGCCCGCGCCCGTGGCGACCAGGTTGCGCCGGGCGCCGCCGACGAGGGTCCTGAGACCGCCGAGCCTGTGCGCCGGCGAGCCGCCACCGGGCCGGTGCGTGACGAGCGTGGTGTCGTTGACCGGAAGAGCCGAGGAGGAGCCACCGCCTCCGATCGCCGCCCCCGCGCCCGTCGCCCCCGGGCCGACCACGCCGAAGCCCAGGGGCGTGTACGCGGACGGCACGCCCCCGGGTGGCGGGGCCGACTCCTCGTGCCGGGCGTCCGGTACCTCCTCCCCCGCCGCCGTACGCCCGCCGGGCGGTGTCGCCCCGGAGCGGTCGGCGACCAGGGCGAGGGCCCTGCGGCCGGCGACGGTGCCACGCTTGTCGGCGAGGACGTTGCGCAGCCCGATGGAGGCCTCCAGCTCGGCCCGGGCCCGCTCCAACTGCCCGGAGCACAGCGCGAGGACGCCCAGCTCGTGGTGGAAGTAGGCCTGTTCGCCGGTCTCGGCGGCGAGCCCGGCCGCCTCCGCGCCGGCCCTGAGCGCCCGTTCCCAGGCGCTCCAGCGCTGCCCGGCCGCGAACGCGGGCGCCGCCTGGCGGGCCAGCACCACGGCGGCACTCTCCTCGCCCTCGCCGGGCGGGGTCGTGACCGGCACGAGGGCGGTGAGGGCGGCCAGCACGGCGTCCGCCTCGGCCGAGACCCGCTCAGGGGTGACCGAGGGATGCCCGGCCCACCAGGCGTAGTGCTGGGCGGCGGCGTCGGCGCGCGTCTCGGCGTCGTCGGCGTACCCGGCGGCCTCCAGCTGGGTCCGTGCCCCGGCGGCGAGCCGGTAGCGGGCACCGACAGGTGTCACCAGGGCACAGCCGACCAGTTCGCCGAGCGCCGCGTCGGCGTGGGTGTCGCCCACGAGGGCGGGCAGGTGCGCCTGGTGCGGGATCTCGCCGCCGAGAGCGACGGCGAACCTGAGGGTCTCGCGGGCCGAGGAGCTCAGCCGGGACGCGAGCAGCGCGGCGGGCGCGGCTCCCTCGGCGAGCGACGGCAGGGGGAGGTCGTGCTCGTGCGCGGCCGGCCCGAAGGACGCGTCGACCAGTGACGGCGCGTCCTGGAAGACCCCGAACTCGTCGACGGCGTCCGCGCCGGCCCGCTGCCGGTCCCGCTGCCGGAGCAGCGCCCCGGCCTGGGTGAAGCGCAGCGGCAGGCCCTCGGACTCGAACCAGAGGTCACCGGCCCAGTTCGACTCGTCCTCGGTGAGCTCCCGCCCGACGGCACGTTCGAGGAGCTGCTCGGCGGCGGCGCGGTCGAAGCCGCCGAGCACGATCTCCTCAAGGGGCGCGTCGGCGGACGGCATGGGGATGTCGGGGGTGGCGCCGATGAGGAAGGCGCACTCGGGGGTCGCGTCGAGCAGCTCGTCGAGCACGATTCCGCCGAACTCCAGGTCGTCCAGGACGACGACCGCGCCGATGTCCCGCACGGTGTCGAGGATCTGCTGGCGGGCGGGCCGGAACAGGCGTGTGCTGTACACGGCTGCGAACAGTTCGTACAGCAGGTCGTCGACGGTGCGCCGGAAACCGCTCAGCCGGACGACGCCGTCGGGGGCCAGGTCCGCGCAGTCCTCGGCGACCGCGTCGAGGAGGGTGGTGCGGCCGGAGCCGGGGGCGCCGGTGAGGCGGACGGAGCGGCCGCGCGCGAGGAGCCGTACGAGCCGGCCTCTCTCGTCGTCCCGGTGGAGCATGGGCAGCCGGGGCAGCGAGGGACCCGGGGGCACCGGCGGCCGGGCGGCGCGGTCGATCGCGGCACGCTCGGCGGGCGGGTGTTTGACGGGCTGACCAGGCAGTTCGCCCGGCGGGCAGTTCTCTATCTCGCTGCCGTCGACGGGGTTGACGGTGAGCAGGAAGTCGCCCGAGACGAGCTGGACGGTGCGGGCGAGTACCGGAGCGTGCCGGTCGAAGTCCTGCGTCAGCGCGTCACGTGGTGGACGCTTGCTCTGCGCCTGTCCGTCGTCATGGCCGTACTCTTCGGGTCCCCGGGTGTTCGGGTCCATCGGTTCAAGCCCCCCAAAAGCGTCTCGTGTGCTGGAGCCCCTCCCGGCCTTGCCGCACATCGCGCTGTCGCTTCTGGTCCGGAACCCGCTCGAGGGTAGCTGGCAGCGGGCAGCCGAACCCTAAACCTTCGCACAGTATCTCCGACAGTCCGGGGCCCCGCGCCGTCCGAGACATCACAGTCTCGTGAGGATTGCGCGCGTGGTGCGTTCCGCCCCCATGGTCCCCATGTTCCTCATGGCGCCCATGTTCGTCGTGGCCCCCGTGACGACCGGAGGGGGCATGGCGACCGGAAGGGTCATGCCGACGGGTGTCCCGCACACACCGAGCCATACGTAGAGATCCGCACACGCGTTCAGACTCTGGGCAACGACTCCAGACCGATACCGCCCTCGATCGCCAGGATGCGGTGCAGCCGGGTGGCCACGAGCAGCCGCTGCATCTGCGGTGGCACATCGCGCAGCACCAGCCGCCGTCCGCACCGTCCCGCCCGCCGGTGGGCTCCCATGATCACCCCGAGTCCGGTGGCGTCCCAGGAGTCCAGCTCTGACAGGTCGAGCACCAGGTCGCCGGCTCCGTCGTCGACGGCCGAGTGCAGGACCGTACGGGCGTCCGCCGCGCTGCGTACGTCGAGGCGGCCCCCGACGACCAGCTCGGCGTGGTCGCCCCTGATGTACATAAGCGCTCCCCGTGAGTGCGTCTCGTACTCCGTGATGTGGGTGATGCAACGTCTGACGGCGTTTGACACCATCAGGTTGCCGTCTGTGAGCGAACCGATACCGAATTCACCTCAAGGGGTGAGGCCGGAGAGGATCATGCGTTCACATGCGTGGGAAGAGCCGCCCGTGACACGTGGGTCGGCCTCAGTAGGTGTAGAAGCCCTGCCCGCTCTTGCGTCCGATGTCACCGGCGTCAACCATCCGGCGCATCAGCTCCGGAGGAGCGAACTTCTCGTCCTGGGACTCGGTGTAGATGTTGCTCGTGGCGTGCAGCAGGATGTCGACGCCCGTCAGGTCGGCCGTGGCCAGCGGTCCCATCGCGTGGCCGAAGCCCAGCTTGCAGGCGAGGTCGATGTCCTCGGCGGTGGCGACGCCCGACTCGTACAGCTTCGCGGCCTCGACGACCAGGGCGGAGATGAGCCGGGTGGTGACGAAGCCGGCGACGTCGCGGTTGACGACGATGCAGGTCTTGCCGACCGACTCGGCGAACTCCCGCGCGGTGGCGAGCGTCTCGTCGGTGGTCTTGTAGCCACGCACCAGTTCGCACAGCTGCATCATCGGCACCGGCGAGAAGAAGTGGACGCCGACGACCCGCTCGGGCCGCTCGGTGGCCGCCGCGATCTTGGTGATCGGGATGGCGGAGGTGTTCGAGGCGAGCACGGCGTCCTCGCGGACGACCTTGTCGAGAGCCCGGAAGATCTCGTGCTTCACTTCGAGCTTCTCGAAGACGGCCTCGACGACGATGTCCGCGTCGGCAGCCGCGTCGAGGTCCGTGGTGGCGGTGATCCGCGCCAGTGCCGCCTCGGCGTCCTCGGCAGCCAACTTCCCCTTGCTCACGAACCTGTCGTACGACGCCGTGATGCCGCCGATGCCACGGTTGAGCGCCTCGTCGGTGACATCGCGCAGGACGACGTCCCAGCCCGCCTGCGCGGACACCTGGGCGATACCGGACCCCATGAGTCCGGCTCCGATGACAGCGAGCTTCCGTGCCACTGTGCGACTCCCCTGGTACGCGCTGTTGATGGGTTACCTCTTCGGCGGACACTAGCGCTCGTGAGGGGCCGTGTGACCGCTTAGTAACGCGAGTCACGTCTCAATGGGCGGACATCACACCGGCAGGACTCACTCGGACGGGCGTACGGCGTAGTTGAGCACCTTCTCGCTCAACAGACCCTCCATACCGTCCAGGAGGAGAAGCACCTCTCGTGACACTTCGTCCGGATTACGACCGGCGAGCATCTCGCGCCCGATGACGGCCATCACCGTCTGGTGGACCCAGTTGATCTGACCCGCGATCAGGGTGGGCAGGGAGTCGTCGGCGGCGGCGCCGGTCTCCTCCCGCAGGGCCGCCTCCAGCTTGTCCTGGATCTCCTGCTGGATGCTCCACAGCCGGGAACGCAGGGCGGGCGCCTCGTGGATGGCCTTCATGAAGCGGTCGTAGCCCTCCATCAGGCCGACGTGCGGCGAGACGGCCTCGACCTCGGCGCGCAGTTCACGCAGGACGGCGGCGACGGCCGACTCGCCCCGGTCGCGGGCGCGCACCCAGCGGGCGAGCCGTTCGACGATGCCCGCACTGCGGTCGAAGAAGAGGTCCTCCTTGGCGGGGAAGTAGTTGTAGACCGTGTTCACGGAGACGTCGGCCGCGTCGGCGACCTCCGCGATGGTGACGGTCACGAAGCCGTGCTCCAGGAACAGCCCGGTGGCGATGTCCGAGATCCGCTGCCGCGTCTCACGCTTCTTGCGCTCCCTGAGCCCCTCTGCCATGGCCACATCGTAGGTCGCCCGGGCGAGCCACGAAGATTTGTTGGGTCTGCTAAAAACTTGGTGTCATTGCAAAATTTAAGTGACTCTGTTTTTCTGGGGTCATGCCCATCATCAGTACGGCCGGTCTGGCCCGTACCTTCCAGACGAAGCGCGGCCCCGTGGAGGCCGTGCGCGGAATCGACCTCACCGTCCGCCCCGGCGAGATCCTCGGGTTCCTCGGCCCGAACGGCGCCGGGAAGACGACGACCCTGCGGATGCTCACGACCCTGCTGCCCCCCACCGGCGGCGCGGCCACGGTCGCGGGCCACGACCTGGCGACCGACCCCGCCGGGGTGCGCCGGGCCTGCGGCTATGTGGCGCAGTCGGGCGGAGTGGATCCACAGATCACCGTGCGGGAGGAGCTGGTCACCCAGGGCCGGCTCTACCGCCTGACGAAGAACCAGGCCGTCGAGCGCGCCGCCGAGTTGGCCCGCGACCTGGACCTCACCGAGCTGCTGGACCGCAAGTGCGCCGCGCTCTCCGGCGGCCAGCGGCGCCGCCTCGACATCGCCATGGCGCTCACCCACCGACCCCGGGTCCTCTTCCTCGACGAGCCGACGACGGGACTCGACCCCGGCAGCCGCGCCGATCTGTGGGAGCTGGTCCGGCGGCTGCGCGACGAGCACGGCACGACGGTCTTCCTGACCACGCACTACCTCGACGAGGCGGACGCCCTCGCCGACCGGATCGTCGTCGTCGACCAGGGCCTGGTCGTGGCGGACGACACCCCGAGCGCGCTCAAGCTGCGGCACGGCGGCTCGGTCGACGCCACGCTCCAGGACACCTTCCTGGCCATCACCGGGCGCGGGCCCTCCCCCGCCGACACCACCCCCGTAGCCGTCTAGACCCGGTCCGAGGACTCCGATGCTTCTTCACGACACCGCGCTGATCTTCGGGCGCTATGCCCGCCAGACCCTGCGCTCCCGCTTCGCGATGCTGTTCGGCGTGCTGATGCCGCTGCTGTATCTGCTCTTCTTCGGCCCGCTGCTCACCGGCGTCCCGCTCGGCACGCGGGGCAGTTCCTGGCAGGTGCTGGTGCCGGGCCTGCTGCTCCAACTCAGCCTGTTCGGGGCCTCGTTCGCGGGCTTCATGGTCATCCTCGAAAAGCAGACGGGGGTGATCGAGCGGATGCGGGTCACCCCCGTGAGCCGGCTCGCCCTGCTGCTGGGCCGGGTGCTGCGCGACGCGGCGGTCTTCGTCTTCCAGGCGGTACTGCTCGTCCTCGCGGCCCTGCTCATGGGCCTGCGCGCGCCGCTCGCCGGCATCCTGATCGGCTTCGCCTTCGTGGCCCTGCTGACGGTGTCGCTCGCCTCGCTGTCGTACGCGCTCGCCATGAAGGCACGCTCCCAGCACGAGTTCGGCCCGGCGGTGAACGCCCTCACCATGCCGTCGATGCTCCTGTCGGGTCTGATGCTGCCCATGTCACTGGCCCCGGACTGGCTGGACACCCTGTCCCATCTCGTCCCGTTCCGCTATCTGGTGGACGCGACGCGCGACGCGTACGTCGGCGCGTACGCCACCCCGGCCATGTTGTACGGCGTCCTGGTCGCCGTCGGGCTCACGGCGCTCGCCGTGACGGTGGGCACACGTGTCTTCCGGACGGCCGGAGCGTAACTACGCTGGTCACATGGTCAATCTGACGCGCATCTACACCAGGACCGGCGACAAGGGCACCACCAACCTCGGTGACATGAGCCGGGTGCCCAAGACCGATCCGCGGATCTCGGCGTACGCGGACGCCAACGAGGCCAACGCGGCGATCGGGGTCGCGATCGCGCTGGGCGGGCTGGACGAGGAGGTCGTCAAGATCCTGACCCGCGTGCAGAACGACCTGTTCGACGTGGGCGCCGACCTCTCCACCCCCGTCGTCGAGAACCCCGAGTTCCCGCCGCTGCGGGTCGAGCAGTTCTACGTCGACAAGCTGGAGGCGGACTGCGACCACTTCAACGAGCTGTTGGAGAAGCTCCGCTCCTTCATCCTGCCCGGTGGCACCCCCGGCGCGGCCCTGCTCCACCAGGCCTGCACGGTGGTCCGGCGGGCCGAGCGTTCGACGTGGGCGGCCCTGGAGGCCCACGTCGAGGAGATGAACCCCCTCACCGCGACCTACCTCAACCGCCTCTCCGACCTCCTGTTCATCCTCGCCAGGACGGCGAACAAGGAGGTCGGGGATGTGCTGTGGGTGCCGGGCGGGGAGCGCTAGCGGCCCCCCGTCGTTCCGCGTGCGGCCTGGTACAGGCCCGTCGCGACGAGCACGCCGCCGACGCACATCATCACCACGCCGACCTTGGTCAGGGTGACGACCGGGATCTCCACCCCGTCGGTGCAGAACCAGAGCACCAGGCCGATCACGAAGGTGACGGTGCCTTCCACCAGGTTTCTCGTCGGCTTGCTCACCGTCCTGCCCATCCTGCCGCTCATCGTCCGACACTCTCCTTCGAGTACGTGACCCGGTGCTCGCCCTCCGGGGCGCCCGGGTCCTTCTTCGGCCAGATCAGGTAGGCGAGGGCCACCAGCCCGTGAATACCCGCGGCCCTGATCGCGGCCCACTGGAACGACCTCAGCGAATCGACGTTCCCGTCGTCGCCGACGTACCAGACGGCACCCTGGAGCAGTACCAGCGCGACGCCCGCCGCCACCAGCGTCCGCAGCCACAGCCCGCCCTCGTGGCGGGCCCTCGCCAGGCCGTACTTCGGCGGACCCAGCGGCTTGGGTCCGCCGCCCAGGCGATGCGCCGCGTGGCCGTCGAGCCAGCGGATCGTGTAGTGGCCGTAGCCCACGGTGAAGCCGATGTACAGCGCCGCCAGACCGTGCTCCCAGCTCGGTTCGGCGCCGTTCTTCAGGTCGATCGCGGTCACGACGAACAGCACCAGCTCCAGCACGGGCTCGCACAGCAGCAGCACGACACTGGTCCGGCGCCTCTTCAGCAGGTAACGGACAGCCAGGGCCAGTGCCAGCAGCACCCAGAAGCCGACCTCACAGGCGATGATCAACGCGACGATCACGGCTCGCTCCTCTCGGTCACCCTTCCAGGCTCCCGGCCGCCGGCCCTTGATACGTCGTCGGCGGTGACGAAGTCGCGGTACATCGAAAGATGCAGTCCAGGACCGTTCGCGGGCATCAGGCGCCGGGCACCCGTCCCGTGTTGGATGGAGTCATGGCCGTACGACTGCCCCGCCCGCACCGCTTCGACCTGTACGTCGCCCTCGCCGGACTGCTCGGGGGTCTGCTTCTGTGGGGGCTCGGTCTCGCCACCCGCCCCGCCGACGAGGAGATCGTGCTGCTCGACGGCCAGGGGTGGATCCTGCTGCCGCTCGTCGTGACCGCGGGCTGCGAGACACTGCGCCGCACCCTGCCGCGCACGGCCCTGCTGGTCGGGTGGGCCGCGCTGACCGTGGACACCATCACCCAGGGCAACCTGCTCACGGTGCTGATGTTCACCGACCTGGTGTACGCGGCGGTGCTGTACGGCCCGCCCGCCACGGCCCGCCGGGTGCCCTGGATCGCCGGGCTGATGACCGTGGCCGCCACGGTCGTCCCGGTCGCGGTGTGGCGGCGGCCGGAGGCCCTGCTCATCGGTGTGGCCGTCGGGCTGGTCGGCTTCATGCCCGCCGCCACCGGCTGGATCGTCCGCAACCACCGCGACGCCGCCGAGGCCGCCCGGCTGCGCGCCGAACAGACGGCGCTGCTGGCGGAGATGGACCGCGCCCAGGCTGTCGTCTCCGAACGGGCCCGCATGGCGCGGGAGTTGCACGACATGGTCGCCAACCACCTCTCGGCGATCGCGATCCACTCCACGGCCGCGCTCTCGATCGACGACCCGGACACCTCCCGACAGGCCCTCGGGGTCATCCGCGAGAACAGCGTCGAGGGGCTGGCCGAGATGCGCCGGCTGATCGGCATCCTGCGGAACGCCGGCGACGACACCGAGCCGTCCGCCGCGCCCACGCTCGACGGGCTCGGCTCGCTCGTCGGCGGAGCCCGCACCAACGGGCTCGACGTCACCCTCGACGCCGACCACGGCGACGCTCTCCCCGCCCCGGTCGAAATGGCGGCCTACCGCATCGTCCAGGAGTCGCTGACCAACGCGCTCAAACACGCCTGCCCCGGCCGGGTCACCGTCGCGCTGCGACAGGCGGACGGCTCCCTCGACATCGCCGTGACCAGCCCGTACGGCGACCGGGACCGCCCGAGCGCACCCGGCTCCGGCGCCGGGCTCGTCGGGATGCGGGAGCGGGTCGCGCTGCTGGGCGGCACCTTCGAGGCGGGCCCGGAGAGCTCGGGGCACGGCAAGATCTGGAGTGTCCGCGCCACCCTGCCCGTCACCGAAGGGGAGCCCGCGTGACCCCCGCACCCGTCGCCGCAGTCGAAGGAGAACCCGCATGATCCGTGTGCTCGTCGCCGAGGACCAGTCCGCCGTACGGGCCGGCCTGGTGCTCATCCTGCGCAGCGCGCCGGACATCGAGGTGGTCGGTGAGGCGGCGGACGGGGAGCGGGCGGTGGCACTCGCGCGGGAGCTGCGGCCGGACCTGGTGCTGATGGATGTGCAGATGCCGCGCCTGGACGGGGTGTCGGCGACCCGCCAGGTCGTCGCCGAGGGCCTGGCCGATGTGCTGGTGCTCACCACCTTCGACCTCGACGAGTACGTCTTCGGGGCGCTGCGGGCCGGCGCCGCCGGGTTCCTGTTGAAGAACACGGAGGCGAAGGACCTCATCGAGGCCGTACGGGCGGTGGGGCGCGGCGAGGGCCTGATCGCCCCGGCCGTCACCCGGCGGCTGATCGCCGAGTTCGCCGCCAAGCCCGTACGCGAGCCCACGGTCGATCCGGCCGTCCTCGACTCCCTGACCCGGCGCGAACGGGAAGTCCTCTCCTGCCTGGGCGAAGGGCTGTCGAACGCGGAGATCGCCGGGCGGCTGGACATGGCCGAGGCGACGGTGAAGACGCACGTCAGCCGTCTGCTGGGGAAGCTCGACCTGCGCAGCAGGGTGCAAGCGGCGGTACTCGCACAGGAGTTGGGGGTCTGAGCCTGTTCCTGAGCTTGCTTTCGACCCCGTTCTGATCCGCCGGGGGTGTCACGCGTGAGCGCACTGGTCCAGACCCATTGACCTATGGTCCAGACCTTTCTATTCTCAGCCGCACCGCGCCACGTCATGCTCATGCTCACGACACCCCACAAGGAGGCGCACATGCGCTTCAGGCACAGAGCCATAGCGGGTCTCGCCACCCTTCTCCTCCCCCTCGCCGGCCTGGTCGGTCTCGCCACCCCCGCCCAGGCGGCCACGGCGGCGACCGCCACCTACGCCAAGCCCCAGGACTGGGGCTCCGGCTTCGAAGGCAAGTGGACCGTCAAGAACACCGGGACGACCACGATCAGTTCCTGGACCGTCGAGTGGGACTTCCCCTCCGGCACGTCCGTCACCTCCGCCTGGGACGCGGACGTCACCTCCTCCGGCACCCACTGGACCGCCAGGAACAAGTCCTGGAACGGCACCCTCGCGCCGGGCGCCTCCGTCTCCTTCGGTTTCAACGGGAGCGGCTCAGGCTCCCCGGCCAACTGCAAGCTCAACGGCGGGAGTTGCGACGGCGGCCCCGGCGTCCCCGGTGACGCGGCACCCTCCGCCCCCGGCACCCCGACCACCTCGGACGTCACGGGCACCTCGGTGAAGCTGAGCTGGAGCGCCGCCACCGACGACAAGGGGATCAAGAACTACGACGTCCTGCGCGGCGGCACCAAGGTCGCCACCGTCACCGGCACCGGCTACACGGACACCGGCCTGACCGCCGGCACCGACTACTCGTACACCGTCCAGGCCCGCGACACCGCCGACCAGACCGGACCGGTGAGCGGCGCGGCCGCCGTCCGCACCACGGGCGGCACGAACCCGAACCCCGGCGCGAAGGTCAACCTCGGCTACTTCACCGAGTGGGGCGTCTACGGCCGCAACTACCACGTGAAGAACCTGGTGTCCTCGGGCTCCGCCGCCAAGATCACGCACATCAACTACGCCTTCGGCAACGTCAAGAACGGCCAGTGCGTGCTGGACGACGCCTACGCGGCCACCGACAAGGCCTACACCGCCGACCAGTCCGTCAGCGGCACCGCCGACACCTGGGACCAGCCGCTGCGCGGCAACTTCAACCAGCTCCGCCAGCTCAAGGCCAAGTACCCGCACATCAAGGTGCTGTACTCCTTCGGCGGCTGGACCTACTCCGGCGGCTTCGGCCAGGCCGCGCAGAACCCGGCCGCGTTCGCCAAGTCCTGCAAGGCCGTCGTGGAGGACCCGCGCTGGGCCGACGTCTTCGACGGCATCGACATCGACTGGGAGTACCCGAACGCCTGCGGTCTGACCTGCGACACCTCGGGCCCGGCGGCCTTCAGGAACCTGATGTCGGCACTGCGCACCGAGTTCGGCTCGAACTACCTGGTCACCGCGGCCATCACCGCCGACGGCTCCTCCGGCGGCAAGATCGACGCGGCCGACTACGGCGGCGCCGCGGCCTCGCTCAACTGGTACAACGTGATGACGTACGACTACTTCGGCGCCTGGGCCACCACCGGCCCGACCGCCCCGCACTCCCCGCTGACCTCGTACTCCGGCATCCCGACGGCGGGCTTCAACTCGGCCGACGCGATCGCCAAGCTGAAGGCGAAGGGCGTCCCGGCCTCGAAGCTCCTGCTCGGCATCGGCTTCTACGGCCGCGGCTGGACCGGCGTCACCCAGTCCGCCCCCGGCGGCACGGCGACCGGCGCGGCCACCGGCACCTACGAGGCGGGCATCGAGGACTACAAGGTGCTCAAGAACTCCTGCCCGGCCACCGGCACCGTCGCGGGCACGGCCTACGCGCACTGCGGCACCAACTGGTGGAGCTACGACACCCCG
The DNA here is from genome assembly GCF_041435215.1 of Streptomyces sp. NBC_01314. NCBI lineage: Bacteria > Bacillati > Actinomycetota > Actinomycetes > Kitasatosporales > Streptomycetaceae > Streptomyces > Streptomyces sp. NBC_01314. The sequence continues at coordinate 3,828,648 of NZ_CP108394.1, forward strand.
GCCACCATCGGCACGAAGATGACCTGGGCCAAGAACCAGGGCCTGGGCGGCGCGTTCTTCTGGGAGTTCAGCGGCGACACCGGCAACGGAGAGCTGGTGAACGCGATCAGCAACGGGCTCAAGTAGCGACTGGGCGACATTGACGCTCCCCCAGACTTCGTCCGGGGGGACCCCCACCCAGCGAGTGAATGTGGCTACGCCACATTCACTCGCTGACCAGGCGGGGCTGCCTCCAGCCACGCGAGGAAACCGGTCAGCGCGTCCTCGCTCATCGCCAGTTCGATACGGGTCCCGCGGTGCAGACACGCGAGGATCACGGCGTCGGAGAGAAGCGCCATCTCCTCCTCACCCTCGGGGGTGCGGCGCCCGGCCACCTCGATCGCCGAGCGCTCCAGGACCCGGCGGGGGCGGGGCGAGTACGAGAAGACGCGATACCACACGATGCGGTCGCCGTTGTAGCGGGCGACCCCGTAGCCCCAGCCCTTGCCGTTCTCGTCGCTGCCGGGTTTCTCCGGGGCGTCCCAGCGGAGGCTGCAGTCGAAGGTGCCGCCGGAGCGCTGGATGAGGCGCCGGCGCAGTCCGAAGACGAAGAGCCCCACCACCACGAGCGCGATCACCGACCCGCACACAGTCAGAGCGAGGACCATCGACACCGACCTCCTCGTCTCCTAGGTAATGCGACTGCCAGGTAATGGAACGTAAAAAACACCCACATTTGCCTCAGCCGCGGCCGGGTCGGGATGAAGACATCCAGACCCAGCCGCGGCTGAGGTACAGCATCACACGACGTGCGGGCTCAGCGCGCCGCCGCCGTACGCAGTCGTACATCCGCGCGGCGCTCGGCGGCGGCGTCGCCCGCCGCCTTCGCACGCTCCAGCTCCCGCTCCGTGCTCTGGACGTCGATCTCGTCGGCCAGCTCGGCGACCTCGGCCAGCAGGGACAGCTTGTTGTCCGCGAACGAGATGAAACCGCCGTGCACAGCGACGACGACGGTGCCGCCCTCACTCGTACGGATGGTCACCGGGCCCGACTCCAGCACACCGAGCAGCGGCTGGTGACCGGGCATGACGCCGATGTCGCCGGACGTGGTACGGGCGACGACCAGGGTGGCCTGGCCCGACCAGACCTCTCGGTCGGCCGCGACCAGCGCGACGTGCAGCTCAGCAGCCAAGGTGGCTCCTCGGGTCACCACCCGGCGCCTCAGCCGGGTGTTGGGTCAATTCTAGGGGGAGTGCAGAGGGGGGCGGGACGCACCCCATGAGGTGTGGCCTCGCCCCCCACTGTTCACGAGTCGCCGGGCGTCAGGAGACGCCGAGCTCCTTCGCGTTCTTCTTCAGGTCCTCGATACCACCGCACAGGAAGAACGCCTGCTCGGGGAAGTGGTCGTACTCGCCGTCGATGATCGCGTTGAACGCGGTGATCGACTCCTCCAGCGGGACGTCCGACCCGTCGACGCCGGTGAACTGCTTGGCGACGTGGGTGTTCTGGGACAGGAAGCGCTCCACGCGACGGGCACGGTGGACGGTGAGCTTGTCCTCCTCGCCCAGCTCGTCGATACCGAGGATCGCGATGATGTCCTGGAGGTCCTTGTACTTCTGCAGCACCGTCTTGACGCGCATGGCGGTGTTGTAGTGGTCCGCCGCGATGTAGCGCGGGTCCAGGATGCGGGACGTGGAGTCCAGCGGGTCCACGGCCGGGTAGATGCCCTTCTCGGAGATCGGACGGGAGAGAACCGTCGTCGCGTCGAGGTGGGCGAACGTGGTGGCCGGGGCCGGGTCGGTCAGGTCGTCCGCGGGGACGTAGATCGCCTGCATCGAGGTGATCGAGTGACCACGGGTCGAGGTGATGCGCTCCTGGAGGAGACCCATCTCGTCGGCCAGGTTCGGCTGGTAGCCCACCGCGGAGGGCATACGGCCGAGCAGGGTCGAGACCTCGGAACCGGCCTGGGTGAAGCGGAAGATGTTGTCGATGAAGAACAGCACGTCCTGCTTCTGCACATCGCGGAAGTACTCCGCCATGGTCAGACCGGCCAGGGCCACGCGCAGACGGGTGCCCGGGGGCTCGTCCATCTGGCCGAAGACCAGGGCGGTCTTGTCGATGACGCCCGACTCCGCCATCTCCTCGATGAGGTCGTTGCCCTCACGAGTGCGCTCGCCGACACCGGCGAACACGGAGACACCGTCGTGGTTGTTGGCGACGCGGTAGATCATCTCCTGGATGAGCACCGTCTTGCCGACGCCGGCACCGCCGAACAGGCCGATCTTTCCACCCTTGACGTACGGGGTGAGAAGGTCGATGACCTTGACGCCGGTCTCGAACATCTCGGTCTTCGACTCGAGCTCGTCGAAGTTGGGGGCCTTGCGGTGGATGGTCCAGCGCTCGCCGTCGTACTTCTCGTCGGTGTTCAGCACCTCACCGAGGGTGTTGAACACCTTGCCCTTGGTGAAGTCACCGACCGGGACGGAGATGCCCGTGCCGGTGTCGGTGACGGCGGCCTGGCGGACCAGACCGTCGGTGGGCTGCATCGAGATCGTGCGGACCAGGCCGTCACCCAGGTGCTGGGCGACCTCCAGGGTCAGCGTCTTCTTCTTGCCGGCCTCGGCCGGGTCGGAGATCTCGACGTGAAGGGCGTTGTAGATCTCCGGCATGGCGTCGACGGGGAATTCCACGTCGACGACCGGGCCGATGACCCGGGCGACGCGGCCCGTGGCCACGGCCGTCTCAACTGTCGTCGTCATTACCTGTCACTCCCCGCGGTCGCGTCGGCCAGGGCTGCGGAGCCACCGACGATCTCGCTGATTTCCTGGGTGATTTCGGCCTGGCGGGCCGCGTTGGCAAGGCGCGAGAGCGTGTTGATCAAGTCTCCCGCGTTGTCGGTCGCCGACTTCATCGCACGGCGCGTGGCGGCGTGCTTGGAGGCAGCCGACTGGAGCATCGCGTTGTAGATACGGCTCTCGACGTAGCGCGGCAGCAGAGCGTCGAGGACGTCCTCCGCCGACGGCTCGAAGTCGTACAACGGAAGGATCTCGCCCTTCGTCGCCGACTCCTCGGCCACCTCGTCGAGGCTGAGCGGCAGCAGACGGTCGTCGAGCGCCGTCTGCGTCATCATCGAGACGAACTCGGTGAAGACGATGTGGAGTTCGTCCACGCCGCCGTCCGCCGTCTCCTTCTCGATGGCCTCGATGAGCGGACCCGCGACCTTCTTCGCGTCCGCGTAGCTGGGCTCGTCGGTGAAGCCCGACCACGATTCCACGACCTTGCGCTCGCGGAAGTTGTAGTGAGCCAGACCGCGGCGGCCGACGATGTACGTGTCGACCTCCTTGCCCTCCGCCTCGAGGCGCGCCGTCAGCCGCTCGGCGACCTTGATGGCGTTGGAGTTGAAGGCGCCGGCCAGTCCGCGGTCGCTCGTGAGGAGCAGTACCGCGGAACGGGTCGCCGTCTCCGCCTCCGTGGTCAGCGGGTGCTTGGTGTTCGAACCGGTACCGACCGCCGTGACCGCGCGGGTGAGCTCGGTCGCGTACGGCGTGGAGGCCGACACCTTGCGCTGCGCCTTGACGACGCGCGAGGCGGCGATCATCTCCATCGCCTTGGTGATCTTCTTGGTCGCGGTGACGGATCGGATGCGACGCTTGTAGACCCGGAGCTGGGCTCCCATGAGTCAGGTCCCTTCCTTACGTCACTTGGCCGCGGCCGGGGCGTCCTCGCCGAGAAGCTTGCCGTCCGAGGTCTCGAACTGCTTCTTGAACTCGGCGATCGCGTCGGCAACAGCGGTGAGGGTGTCGTCCGACATCTTGCCGCCCTCCTTGATGGAGGTCATGAGGCCCTGCTCCTTGCGGTGCAGGTACTCCAGCAGCTCCTTCTCGAAGCGGCGGACGTCGGAGACCGGAACGTCGTCCATCTTGCCGGTGGTGCCGGCCCACACGGAGACGACCTGGTCCTCGGTCGGCATCGGCTGGTACTGAGCCTGCTTGAGCAGCTCGACCAGTCGCTGACCGCGCTCCAGCTGCGACTTCGACGCGGCGTCCAGGTCGGAACCGAAGGCGGCGAACGCCTCCAGCTCACGGTACTGGGCGAGGTCGAGGCGCAGACGGCCGGAAACCTGCTTCATCGCCTTGTGCTGCGCGGAACCACCGACTCGGGAGACGGAGATACCGACGTTCAGCGCGGGGCGCTGACCGGCGTTGAAGAGGTCCGACTCCAGGAAGCACTGGCCGTCGGTGATGGAGATGACGTTGGTCGGGATGAACGCCGAGACGTCGTTGGCCTTCGTCTCGACGATCGGCAGACCGGTCATCGAACCGGCACCCAGGTCGTCGGAGAGCTTCGCGCAGCGCTCCAGCAGACGGGAGTGCAGGTAGAAGACGTCGCCCGGGTAGGCCTCGCGGCCCGGCGGACGGCGCAGCAGCAGCGACACGGCGCGGTAGGCGTCGGCCTGCTTCGAGAGGTCGTCGAAGATGATGAGGACGTGCTTGCCCTCGTACATCCACTGCTGACCGATGGCCGAACCGGTGTACGGCGCCAGGTACTTGAAGCCGGCCGGGTCGGACGCCGGGGCGGCGACGATGGTCGTGTACTCCAGCGCGCCGGCCTCTTCGAGGGCGCCACGCACGGAGGCGATGGTCGAGCCCTTCTGGCCGATGGCGACGTAGACGCAGCGGACCTGCTTGTTCACGTCGCCGGAGCGCCAGTTGTCGCGCTGGTTGATGATCGTGTCGACGGCCAGGGCGGTCTTGCCGGTCTGGCGGTCACCGATGATCAGCTGACGCTGGCCGCGGCCGACCGGGGTCATCGCGTCGACGGCCTTGTAGCCGGTCTCCATCGGCTCGTGCACCGACTTACGGGCCATGACACCCGGAGCCTGCAGCTCCAGGGCACGGCGGCCGGACGTCTCGATCTCGCCGAGGCCGTCGATCGGGTTGCCGAGCGGGTCGACGACACGGCCGAGGTAGCCCTCGCCCACGGCGACCGACAGGACCTCGCCGGTACGGGTGACCGGCTGACCCTCCTCGATGCCGCTGAACTCACCGAGGACGATGGCGCCGATCTCGCGCTCTTCCAGGTTGAGCGCGAGGCCGAGGGTGCCGTCCTCGAACTTCAGCAGTTCGTTGGCCATGGCCGAGGGAAGACCCTCGACCTTCGCGATGCCGTCGCCGGCAAGGGTGACCGTACCGACCTCCTCGCGCGAGGCCGCGTCCGGCTTGTACGACTGGACGAAGTTCTCCAGCGCGTCCCGGATCTCCTCCGGCCGGATCGTGAGCTCCGCCATCTGGGTTCCCTGCTCTCCTTGTTGGGCCCGAAGTTTCACTTGGGGGGATGGGGACTCCCCCCTGAACGAGGTGAATCCTCTGCACGGCCCAACCGGGCCGCAGACATACGTACGTACTGCTATGAAGCTTGTGCTAGCTCGCCAGGCGGCGGCCGGCGTCCTCGAGTCGGTCCGCGATCGAACCGTTGATGATCTCGTCGCCGACCTGGACCCGGATCCCGCCGAGGACCTCGGGGTCCACGTCGAGGTTGAGGTGCATGGCACGCCCGTAGAGCTTCGCGAGGGCGGCGCCGAGGCGTCGCTTCTGCGGGTCGCTCAGCGGGACCGCCGAGGTGACGATGGCGACCATGCGGTCCCGGCGCTCGGCGGCGAGCTTGGACAGGGACTCGAGTCCCGCTTCCAGGCTACGTCCACGCGGCGCGGTCACGAGTCGCGTCACCAGACGCTCGGTGGTGGCCTTGGCGCGGCCGCCGAGCAGGCTGCTCAGCAGCTCGCCCTTGGCCGAGGCGCCTGCGGCGCGGTCGGTCAGCGCGGACCGGAGCCCGGTGTTCGAGGCGACGATCCGGCCGAACCGGAACAGCTCGTCCTCTACGTCGTCGAGCGTGCCCGACCGCTGCGCGGCGGTGAGGTCGGCGACGGCGGCCAGCTGCTCCAGCGCGTCCACCAGGTCACGGGGCTGCGACCAGCGGGAACGCACCAGACCGGACACCATGTCGGCGGTGGTCGTGCCGACCTGGCCGCCGAGGATGCGGCCGGCCAGCTCGGCCTTGGCCTCGCCCGACTGCGCCGGGTCGGTGAGGACCCGACGCAGCGACACCTCGCGGTCGAGCAGCGCGGTGACGGCGGCCAGCTCGTCGGCGAGCCTCGCCGCGTCCACGGACGTGGAGTCCGTCAGCGCGTCAAGACGCTCACGTGCGGCTGCCAGGGCCCCGCGGCTCGCTCCGTTCATCGCGTGGCCTCGGCCTTCTCCTCGAGGTCGTCGAGGAACCGGTCGATCACACGGCTCTGCCGGGCGTGGTCCTCCAGGGACTCACCGACGAGCTTGCCGGCCAGGTCGGTGGCGAGCTTGCCCACGTCCTGACGCAGGGCCGAAGAGGCGGCCTTGCGGTCGGCCACGAGCTGCGAGTGACCGGCGGCGATGATCTCCTCGCGCTGCCGCTGGCCCTCGGCCCGCATCTCGGCGATGAGCGTGGCGCCCTGCTCCTGCGCCTCCTGGCGCAGACGCGCGGCCTCGTGCCGGGCCTCGGCGAGCTGAGCCTTGTACTGCTCAAGAACGCTCTGGGCCTCGACCTTCATGCGGTCGGCCTCTTCGATTCCGCCTTCGATCGCCTCGCGGCGCTCTTCCAGAACCTTGTTGATGTTCGGGAGCGCCTTCTTCCAGAAGAAGAAGAAGACGATGGCGAAGGCGATGGCGCCCACAAGCAGCTCGGGGCCCGGCGGGATGAGCGGGTTCTGCTCCTCCTCGGCCGCCAGCTGTACCAGGTTGGCGATCACATCAGTGCCTTTCGTTGAAAGGTTTGCTCGTCAGGGTTCGTCAGTTGTAGACGAACGGCATGACGATGCCGATGAGGGCGAGCGCCTCACAGAAGGCGAAGCCGAGGATCTGGTTGGCGCGGATCAGGCCGGCGGCCTCAGGCTGGCGGGCCAGGGCCTGGGTGCCGTTACCGAAGATGATGCCGACGCCGACGCCGGGGCCGATGGCGGCGAGGCCGTAGCCGACAGAACCGATGTTGCCTTCGAGGGCGGCGAGGGTCTCCATGGCAGCCATGCTGATTCTTCCTTCTCTTTCATGGACCGGCGGGGGTTGGCCACCGGACGTTCTGGGGGGCTTGTGAAGCGGCGGGGCTCAGTGGTGCTCGGCGAGCGCGCCCTGGATGTACGAGCAGGCGAGGAGCACGAAGACGTACGCCTGGACGGCCTGCACGAAGAGCTCGAAGAGGATCATGACGATGGTCATGATGAAGGAGACACCGGCCGCCGGGATCATCCAGCTGTTCAGCAGGTACCAGGAGGCAACGGTGAACATGACCAGCATCAGGTGACCGGCGAACATGTTGGCGAACAGTCGCACCGCGTGGGTGAACGGGCGGACCAGCAGGTTCGAGAAGAACTCGATGATCACCACGAGGGGCAGCACCGGGCCGAGCGACTTGTCGTATCCGGTGACGTTCTTGAAGAAGCCGACGAAGCCGTGCTTCTTGAAGGTCAGCGAGACCCAGACCACGTAGACGATCAGGGCCAGGACCATCGGGTAGGCGATGATCGACGACACCGGGAACTGGGCCAGCGGAATCACGGACCAGATGTTCATGAGCCAGATGAAGAAGAACAGCGAGACCATCAGCGGGACGTACTTCTCGCCCTCCTTCCTACCGAGGGTCTCGTAGACGATGCCGCGACGCACGAAGTCGTAGCCCGCCTCGCCGATCATCTGCAGCTTGCCCGGGACTACCTTCGCCTTGCCGAAGGCGAGGGTGAAGAAGGTGATCACCAGGAGAGTGGTGATGAGCGCGAGCAGCATCACCTTGTTGAACTCGAACCCGCCGACCGTGGCGATCGGCTTGAAAAGGAACGAGTGCAGGCCCGGAGCCGGGAAGCCACAGCCGTTGTCGGACATGATCCGACAGCTCCAGTCAAAGGCGAGCTGGGTCCGGTCAGCACTCACCACGGGCTCCTTCGGCGTGACGCATGGGTACGGCAACCTCGTTGTGTCGGCGCGGCGCGCAGCCGCGGGTCGGCACTGGACTGGTCTTACGGATGTGGGGGCGGCTGGGGGGCATCAAGCCTCGCGATTGAGCAGGCGTCAGCTCAGATGCCCGCGCCCGCGATGCCGCAGTTGGCACCGGACGATAGCAGGAGTTCGCACACGCCCTTATCCCGGCCCTACTCCTCACGACGAGTGCCCCGATTTTTCGGGCTTGTTGCCCGTCGACGCATCGGGTTCGACGTAGAGGATCTTGGCCTTCATGTGTGCGCGCGTCTGTGCGGCGATCCACACGAGCGTGGTCGCGACGAGCGTGAACGCGAAGGCCCTGGGGTGGAACAGAGTGGTGTTCTTGAACGCGGACAGAAAGATGAACAACAGCAGAATCTGTGCCGCGTAAAGCATCAACCCCATCATCTGGAACAGATGAGGAAGCGATTTGGCAGTGCGCTGCAGAACGTAGAACCCGATTCCCATGAAGAGGATCGTGATCACCGCCGCCACGACGGCACCGAGAGCCCCCTTGCCTCCGACGACCACACCGCTGATGACAGCGGCGATCGCGCCGGCGGCTGCCGTGGGTACGGCGGCCTGAAGGAGGGTCCGGACGTCATTGGGCATGGCGGCAACTCCGCTTGCTGAGGGGGCAGGGTGTCGTCATGGACGAGCGTAGACCCCGGGGGCGAGGGGAAATCTCGCGCCAACGGACCGTCGTATTGCGGTCCTTCGACTCTGTCCCGGGTTCTCGTGAACCGTATCACAAACTATTTGATGAGGTCTTTACCTGAATGCCGCGCAAGGTGTCACACATGAGAGTGAACCCGCCCGCCTGTGCAGAAACAGGGCCGACTTGTCTGGTATAAGGCCGGTTTGCACCGTCACGCTCTTGCATGGCAACGGCAAAGCGTTAGTCAGATTCTTACCTTGCCGTCAGCCCGATGCACCGCCCTGCGCCCGCACTCGCCCGCCCTCGCCCGCTCTACGGACGGCCTCGGCTCAGCGGCGCGCGCCCGCCGGGCTGCGTTCCGCTTCCTGTGCCCGGGCGCCGATCGCCGTCGCGCCGTTGAGGGACGGGGTCCAGTCGGCAACGGGCTCCGCGGCCGCCTGGACGGCTGCGCGACGGCGGTAGCGGGGTGGTACGAAGCGTTCCGCCCAGCGCGGGGCGCGCGGGGTGAAGCGGGGCAGCAGCAGGAGGAAGAGGCCGACTCCGCTGAGCATGGCGATGGCGAGGACGATCCACATGGACGCCTCGTTCACGGTGTACGCGAGGGTGCCGAAGGCGATGACCGCCGACCAGAAGTACATGATCAGCACGGCCCGGCTGTGCGAGTGCCCGACCTCCAGGAGCCGGTGGTGCAGATGGCCCCGGTCCGCGGCGAACGGCGACTGGCCGCGCCAGGTGCGACGCACGATCGCGAGGACAAGGTCGGCCGCCGGGATCGCGATGATGGTCAGCGGCATCAGCAGCGGGATGTAGACCGGGACCATCGAGTAGACCGTGGTCCGCGGGTACAGGTTCATCACGTCCGGGTCGACCTGCCCCGTGATGGAGATCGCCCCGGCCGCCAGCACCAGGCCGATCATCATCGACCCGGAGTCGCCCATGAAGATCCGCGCGGGGTGCATGTTGTGCGGCAGGAAGCCCAGGCACATGCCCATCAGGACCGCCGCGAACAGCGTGGCGGGGGCCGCGGCCTCGATGCCGTAGCTGTACCAGAGGCGGTAGGCGTACATGAAGAACGCGCAGGAGGCGATGCACACCATGCCGGCCGCGAGACCGTCGAGGCCGTCGACGAAGTTGACCGCGTTGATGGTGATGACGACCAGAGCGACCGTGAGCAGGGTGCCCTGCCACTGGGTCAGCGCGACGATGCCGACACCCGGGATGGGCAGCCAGAGGATCGTCAGACCCTGCATGACCATCACGCCCGCGGCGATCATCTGCCCGCCGAGCTTGATCAGGGCGTCGATCTCGAACTTGTCGTCCAGGACGCCGATCAGCCAGATCAGCGCGGCCCCGGAGAGCAGCGCCCGTGGCTCGTTGGACTCGGCGAAGACCTCGCTGAGGTTGGTCAGATGGTCGGCGACCAGCAGACCGGCGCAGAGGCCGAAGAACATCGCGATGCCACCGAGGCGGGGCGTCGGCTCCCGGTGGACGTCGCGCGCACGGACCGCCGGCATGGCTCCGGCCACGATCGCGAACTTCCGCACCGGCCCTGTCAGGAGGTACGTCACCGCGGCCGTGATGCAGAGCGTCAGGAGGTATTCACGCACGGGCTTCCCCACAGGTCTCGCTGGCCATCTCAGCCCCACACCCTAGCGATGCGCGCATATGGTTGGGGACATCCGGGTAGCGACGATGGTTGCACGTGATGCTGTGCCTGGTGGTCCGTCTACCCCACCTCAGCGCGGATACGGCGGAAATCTTTCGGCCAGGTCCCGTACTTCTTCACGCGTCCGCCTGCCGTCCCCGCCGTCCCGCAGCACTCCCGCGAACAGCACGGCGAGCCGCGCCATCTCCGTCTCACCCATGCCCTGTGTGGTCAGCGCGGCCGTGCCGAGCCGCAGGCCACGGGCGTCGCCATGGGGCAGGGCGCAGCAGTCGAGGACCATCCCGGCGGCCGCGAGCCGTCCGCGGGCGGTGCGGCCGTCGACGCCGAGTGGCGCGGGATCGACGGTGAGGAGGTGGGTGTCGGTGCCGCCGGTGACCACCGCCAGGCCCTCTTCGGCCAGCCCCCGGGCCAGTACGCGGGCGTTCGCGACCACCTGATGGGCGTACGCGCCGAACCCCGGTGTTGCCGCCTCCCCGAAGGCGACGGCCTTCGCGGCGATGGTGTGCATCTGCGCGCCGCCCTGCGTGAACGGGAAGACCGCCCGGTCCACCCGCTCGGCCAGTTCGCCTCCGCACAGCAGCATCCCGCCGCGCGGTCCACGCAGCACCTTGTGCGTGGTGGCACACACGATGTCGGCGTACGGCACCGGGCTGGGCGCCGCTCCCCCGGCGACCAGCCCGATCGGATGGGCCGCGTCGGCGATGAGATAGGCCCCCACCTCGTCGGCCACCTCGCGGAAGAACGCGTGGTCGATGTGCCGGGGATACGAGATCGACCCGCACACGATGGCCTTGGGGCGATGTGTACGGGCCAGGGTCCGCACCTGCTCGTGGTCGATGAGCCCGGACTCCGCCTCGACCCCGTACCCGACGAAGTCGAACCAGCGGCCGGAGAAGTTCGCGGGCGACCCGTGGGTGAGGTGACCGCCGAAGTGCAGGCCCATCGCCAGCACGGTGTCGCCGGGGCGCAGCAGGGCGGCGTAGGCGGCCAGCATGGCCGAAGAGCCCGAGTGGGACTGGACGTTGGCGTGCTCGGCGCCGAACAGCGCCTTCGCCCGCTCCACGGCGAGCCGCTCGGCGGCGTCCACCATCTCGCAGCCACCGTGGTACCGGGCCCCCGGATAGCCCTCCGCGTACTTGTTCGCGAGCGGCGACCCCAGGGCGGCCAGCACCGCCGGCGAGGTGAAGTTCTCCGCGGCGACGAGCTGCAGCGTCGTCGCCTGCCGATCGAGCTCACCGAGCAGGATGTCGGCCAGCTCGGGGTCCTGCCGCCGCAGGACATCGGCCTCTAGGACAGGGGTGACCGACATGATGGACTCCGGGGCGTCGACGGTGACGTACGACCAATGTAGGCCGGAGACGCCCGGAGCGCCCGATGTTGTTACCTCCAACCGCCGCGGACATCCACCGCGACGCCGCGCCGCCACAGCCGCTGTTCCCGCTGGGTGACCAAGGCCGGCGGGGCGGCTACGCCCGCGCAGGCACCCCCGTCAACGCCGTCACCACCGGATCCAGCGCCTGATGTATCTCGTCGCCCACCGACTGGAAGAACGGCAGGGGCGCCCCGTACGGGTCGTAGACCTCGTCGGCCTCGGCGGTGGGGGCCAGGAGCCACCCGCGTAGAGCGGCGGCAGCACGGACCAGCGCACGCGCGCGGACGACCATGCCCTCCTCCAGGGGAGGGAGCGTGGTGGGGTCGATGGCGCGGACCAGGCGGGTGAACTCCTTCAGGGTGAAGGTGCGCAGCCCGGCGGAGTGCCCCATGGAGATGACCTGGGCCCGGTGGTCCCGGGTGGCCGTCAGCACGAGGTCGGCGCGGATGACGTGCTCGTCCAGCAGCTCACGCCCCGTGAAGCCGGAGGCGTCCGCGCCGAAGTCCGCGAGGACCGCCTCCGCGTTGGCCTCCATGGGCGCCCCCTCGTGCCCCCAGGTTCCCGCGCTCTCGACGACCAGACCGCCCCACAGCGGGTCCCCGAGCCGGTCCGCCAGGGCATGCCGGGTCAGCCGCTCGGTGATCGGCGAGCGGCACACGTTGCCTGTGCTGACGTGGAGGATGCGGAAGCTGTCCCGCGGCAGCCCCGTGAAGGTCCGCGTCTCTTCCCCGTCCCATATGCCACGCCCCGCGTCAGGGGCCGTCAATTCGCCACCTCGAGGTCGGGTACGACCTTGCGCAGCTCCTCCGCCGACAGGGCGCCCGCGCGCAGCAGCACCGGCACCTTGCCCGTGACGTCGACGATCGACGACGGCACGTTGCCCGGCGTCTGGCCGCCGTCCAGGTAGACGGAGACGGAGTCGCCGAGCATCGCCTCGGCGGCGTCGCAGTTCTCCGGCGCCGGGTGCCCGGTCAGGTTCGCGGAGGAGACCGCCATGGGGCCGACCTCGGTCAGCAGCTCGATGGCGACCGGGTGCAGCGGCATGCGTACGGCGACCGTGCCGCGGGTGTCGCCGAGGTCCCACTGCAGTGACGGCTGGTGCTTGGCGACGAGGGTCAGCGCGCCCGGCCAGAAGGCGTCGACCAGCTCCCAGGCCATCTCGGAGAAGTCCGTGACGAGGCCGTGCAGGGTGTTCGGGGAGCCGATGAGCACGGGCGTGGGCATGCTGCGGCCCCGGCCCTTGGCCTCCAGGAGGTCGGCCACGGCCTCGGAGGTGAAGGCGTCCGCGCCGATGCCGTACACGGTGTCCGTCGGCAGTACCACGAGCTCGCCCCGGCGGACGGCGGACGCGGCCTCGCGCAGACCGGTGGCGCGGTCGGTCGCGTCGTTGGTGTCGTATCGCCGTGCCATCTAGCGGGCCTCCTCGTACACGTACTGCTGTTGGGGGGTTGTCGTCGGGCGCGTGCTCATCAGGGCAGCGCCTTGCGGGCGGTCGCGAACCGCGGCCGGTTGTTGAGGTCCGGGTGGTCGGCCGCGTCGGCCCAGCCCCGCTCCTCGGTGAAGATCCAGGGCACCTGGCCGCCCTGGGTGTCGGCGTGCTCGACGACGACGACACCGCCGGGACGGAGGAGCCGGTGTGCTGTGCGTTCCAGGCCACGGATGAGTTCGAGGCCGTCCTCGCCCGAGAACAGGGCGAGTTCGGGATCGTAGTCGCGGGCCTCGGGTGCCACGTACTCCCACTCCGTGAGCGGGATGTACGGCGGGTTGGAGACGACGAGGTCGACCTGGCCGTCGAGGTCGCGGAAGGCGTCCAGGGCGTTGCCCTGGCGCAGGTCGACGCGCGAGCCCGCCATGTTCTTGCGGGTCCACGTCAGGGCGTCCTCGGACAGCTCCACGGCGTGCACACGCGAACGCGGCACCTCCTGGGCGAGGGCGAGCGCGATGGCTCCGGAGCCGGTGCACAGATCGACGATGAGCGGCTCGACGACATCCATCGCGCGGACGGCGTCTATGGCCCACCCGACCACCGACTCGGTCTCCGGCCGGGGCACGAACACCCCTGGCCCGACCTGAAGTTCGAGGTAGCGGAAGTAGGCGCGCCCGGTGATGTGCTGGAGCGGCTCGCGCTGCTCGCGCCGGGCGATGACCTCCCAGTACCGGGCGTCGAAGTCGGAGTCCTTGACGCTGTGCAGCCCGCCCCGCTTGACGCCGTGCACGAACGCGGCGAGCTCCTCCGCGTCGTTGCGCGGCGAGGGCACGCCGGCGTCCGCCAGGCGCTGGGTGGCCTGGGCCACTTCCCCGAGCAGCAGGTTCACGCAAGTCCTCCGTCGTACTGGTCGTACTCGTACGTGCCTTACGCGGCTGCCAGCTTCGCGGCCGAGTCCGCGTCGACGCAGGCCTGGATCACCGCGTCGAGTTCACCGTCCAGGACCTGGTCCAGGTTGTAGGACTTGAAGCCGACGCGGTGGTCCGAGATGCGGTTCTCCGGGAAGTTGTACGTGCGGATCTTCTCGGAGCGGTCGACGGTACGGACCTGGCTGCGGCGGGCGTCGGCGGCATTCTTCTCCGCCTCCTCCTGAGCCGCGGCGAGCAGCCTGGAGCGCAGGATACGCATCGCCTGCTCCTTGTTCTGCAGCTGGCTCTTCTCGTTCTGGCAGGAGGCGACGACTCCGGTGGGAAGGTGCGTGATGCGCACGGCGGAGTCGGTGGTGTTGACGGACTGCCCGCCGGGCCCGGAGGAGCGGTAGACGTCGATCCGCAGGTCGTTCGCGTGGATCTCGACCTCGACCTCCTCGGCCTCGGGGGTGACGAGCACGCCGGCCGCGGAGGTGTGGATACGGCCCTGGGACTCGGTCGACGGCACGCGCTGCACGCGGTGCACCCCGCCCTCGTACTTCATCCGGGCCCAGACGCCCTGGCCGGGCTCAGTGGCACCCTGGCCGCCCTTGGTCTTCACGGCGACCTGGACGTCCTTGTAGCCGCCCAGCTCGGACTCGGTGGAGTCGATGATCTCGGTCTTCCAGCCGACGCGCTCGGCGTACCGGAGGTACATGCGCAGGAGGTCACCGGCGAAGAGGGCGGACTCGTCGCCGCCCGCGCCGGCCTTGATCTCCAGGATGACGTCCTTGTCGTCGCTGGGGTCGCGCGGGACGAGGAGCAGCCGCAGCTTCTCCGTCAGTTCCTCGCGCTGCTTCTCCAGCTCCTTGACCTCGGCGATGAAGTCCGGGTCGTCCGCCGCGAACTCGCGGGCCGTGTCGATGTCCTCACCGGTCTGCTTCCAGGAGCGGAACGTGCCGACGATCGGGGTCAGCTCCGCGTAGCGCTTGTTCAGCTTGCGCGCGTTGGCCTGGTCGGCGTGGACCGACGGGTCGGCGAGCTTCTTCTCCAGGTCGGCGTGTTCCCCGACCAGTTCCTCGACCGCCTCGAACATCTCTCCGGCTCCCTGTACGACGTTGTGAGTGGGCCGCACCCCTGGGCTGCGCCCGTGGGGCCGCGCCTGTGCGCTGCACCGCAAAGCGCCGGTCCCGACGCCCCCGGAGGGGCACCGCGGACCGGCGCTGGGGGCTCGCTACTTGTTGGCAGCGGCGGCCTTGCCGAAGCGGGCCTCGAAGCGGGCCACGCGGCCACCGGTGTCGAGGATCTTCTGCTTGCCCGTGTAGAACGGGTGGCACTCGGAGCAGACCTCGGCACGGATGGTGCCGCTCTCGATCGTGCTACGGGTGATGAACGACGCGCCACAGGTGCAGCTGACCTGCGTGTCGACGTACTCGGGGTGGATGTCGCGCTTCAAGGTGTCTCCTAGTTTCGGGAGGGCGCCGGGTCGCTGTCGCGGGCTGCGAGAGCGTGAACCGGAGCCGACTTACCAGTCTGCCAGCACTGGTGCCATCTGCCCAAACCAGGGGGTGGGCTCAGGTATTCCCGGCGCCCTGTCAGCGCCGCGTACCTACGGGGCCGGTCGCGCGGTTCCCCGCGCTGCTTCAGGTGCCGGCGGTCACGACGCCCCCGGCGGTGCCCGTCGCCGTGCCCTTCGTCGCCGACTTCGGGATCGTCCTGTCGGCCTTCAGGGCGGCCCAGACCTGCTTCGCCTTCGCCTCGTCCACCAGCACACGGTTCGGGTCGGCGGGGTCGTACTGGACGGGCATGGTGACCATGGTCATGTTCTTGGAACCGATGCCCTTGAGTCCGCCGGCGAAGGACGCGAGGGCCTTGACGGAGTCGAGGTCGGAGTCGGTGGTGACGGCGTCGGTGGCGGTCTCGGCGAGGTCGTAGAGCTTCGTCGGGCTGCTGAAGAGGCCGACGTCCTTGACCTGCTCGATGAGGGCCTTGATGAACGCCTGCTGGAGCTGGATGCGCCCGAGGTCGGACCCGTCGCCCACCCCGTGACGGGTCCGGACGAGGCCCAGCGCCTGCTTGCCCGTGAGGGTGTGCTCCCCGGCCTTCAGGTTCAGATGGCTGTCGGGGTCCTTGATGTCCTTGGCCGTGGTGATGTCGACCCCGCCGAGCACGTTGATCAGCTTCTCGAAGCCCGAGAAGTCGACCTCGATGTAGTGGTCCATGCGGATACCGGTCATGGATTCGACGGTCTTCACCGCACACGCCGCGCCCCCCGTCGAGTACGCGGAGTTGAACATCGCGTACGAGGCGGCCGGGTACGTCTTGCCGTTCGCGTCGGTGCACTCCGGCCGCTCGACCAGGGTGTCCCGGGGTATGGAGACCACGCCGGCCCGCTTGTGGCCCTCGTAGACGTGCACGACCATCGCCGTGTCGGAGCGGGCGCTGCCGTCGTCCGTGCCGCCGCCGAGCTTCTTGTTGCTGCCCGAGCGGGTGTCGGAACCGAGGACGAGGATGTCCTGCGAGCCGTTGTCGACGTCGAGGGGCCGGTCGGTGCCGAGGGCCTGGTTGATGTCGACGCTCTTGATGTTCTCGTTGAGCTTGAAGTACAGGAAGCCGATTCCGGTGCCGCCGAATACCAGGACGCCCGCGGCGGTCCATACGACGGCGAGTGCCGCCCTGCTGTGCCCGTCGCGTGACGTGCGGCGGCCCTTGGCCGCGCGGTGGCGCGGGGCGGTGGTGCCGATCTTCCCTGATATGCCGGGCTCCGGCGTGCTCTCGGCGGACATCTGCTCCTCGTTCTCTTTCCGGTCGGTTACCCCCTGCGCTCAGGCCCAGGCCTGTCGGGTCGGACGCGGCCATGACGCTCCATGGTCGCTCCGTCCGGTCAGACGGGATAATCCGGGAAAGGGTTGCACAACGAACGGTGCCCATCGCCTGGGAGCGATGGGCACCGTGTGTGACGGATGAGCCCGGCGGGGCCGGGCTCATCCGGTGTTTCAGCCGAGCAGGTCGTACTGGGCGTAGCTCGTGCCGACCGAGACCCGTGTGCTGAAGATCTCGCTCGTGGCCTTGCCGGTGCCCTTGTAGAGGTACAGCGTGCCGGCCGGCGTGCGGGCCAGGAGGTCCGCCTTGCCGTCGCCGCTCACGTCACCGGGAGTGATGAGCGTGTTGTAGGCGCTCCAGTCCGAGCGGACCTTCACACGGGCGGCGAAGGCGCCCGTGCCGGACTTGCCGGCGCCCTTGTAGAGGTAGACGTTCGAGCCGGTCTTGGTGCGCGCGATCAGGTCGGCCTTGCCGTCGCCGGTGAAGTCGCCGTGACCGAGCACCGCGTTGTAGCTGTTCCAGCCCGTGCCGACCTTGACGCGGGTACCGAAGGAACCGGTGCCCTTGCCCGGGTAGATCCACAGGGCGCCCGCCGAGTCGACCGAGAGCAGGTCGGGCAGGGCGTCGCCGGTGACATCACCGGGGGTGATGATCCGGGTGCGGGTCTTCCAGTCGTCGAAGAGCTGCGTCGTCGTCCAGGAGTCGGACGAGGGCACGTACCGCCGCCAGAAGACGTCACCGTCGGAGGAGCGGCGCAGGACGAAGTCCTGGTAGCCGTCCCGGTTCAGGTCCGTCTGCTGGACGAGGTTGTACCCCGTCCAGCTGCCCGCCTCGGAGGGCAGGGCCTGGCGGTCACCGAGCTTGGACCCCGTGGAGGCGC
The DNA here is from genome assembly GCF_041435215.1 of Streptomyces sp. NBC_01314. Classification (NCBI taxonomy): domain Bacteria; kingdom Bacillati; phylum Actinomycetota; class Actinomycetes; order Kitasatosporales; family Streptomycetaceae; genus Streptomyces; species Streptomyces sp. NBC_01314. Next base: position 3,846,360 of record NZ_CP108394.1, read on the forward strand.
GGACGTAGCCCGTGCCGGTCTCCTTGTTGCGCAGGAAGACGTCGGCCTTGCCGTCCCGGCTGATGTCGGTGTCGTCGACCCGCGGGTAGGTCGCGCCGACGTACTTGCTGACCTTGGCGAAGACCGGGTAGGCGCCCTTGTACACACAGTCCGTGACGCCCCACGAGACGACGCCGACGACCTTGTTGTTGACGACGAGCGGGCCACCGGAGTCACCGTTGCAGGTGGCGGTGGTCGTGGCGTCGGTGCCGCCGGCGGGCTTGCCCGCGCAGACCATGTGGCCCTTGATGAAGTAGTCGCCCCACGTGTTCCCGCAGGTCGTGTCACTGACGATCGGCAGCGTGGCCGTCTTCAGCGTCTGCGAGATGTCCTGGGTCTTGGAGCTGGTACGGCCCCACCCGTAGACCTTGGCCTTGGTGCCGGACGTGTACGAGGCGGTGTCGCCCGACGTCGTCATCTTGATCGGCGTGGCCTTGACCGGCGACGAGAGCGTCAGGACGGCCACGTCGTTGTCGATCGCGTCCTCGTTCCACGAGGAGTGGTTCCACTGGCGCGACAGCGTGCTGCGGGTGCCGCCGTGGTAGTCGACGTGGTCAAGGGTGCCGTCGTCGTTGTAGACGGCCGTGGGCAGCTGGTCGGTACCGGTGATGATCTCGCCGTACGCGGCCCAGTCGTAGTAGTTTTTGTCGACGCAGTGCGCGGCGGTGAGGATCTTCGTCGGCGAGACGACCGTGCCGCCGCAGAAGAAGCCAAGGTCCTGGGTCGGGTCGTAGTACCAGAGCTGGGCCATCCACGGCGCCGAGGCGATCGTGGTCGTCGAGCCGCCGATGATCTGGGCGGACTGCTCCAGGCCACCGTCGGAACTCGCGCTCGACGACGGCTCCCGCTCGGCGACCTTCGCGGTGTCGTCCGCCGCCATCGCCTTGGCGATCCGCACATCCAGCTTGTCGGGCGTCGGGCTGGTGTCGGCTGTCGCCCCACTCGCCGACGACATCAGCAGTGCCCCGGCTATCGCGGCGGCAACAGCTCCGGACAAGGGTCTAGCCACTCAATTCCCCCCTGGGAGTGCAACGGTTGATCAGAGCATGAAGACCGTGATCGTACACGTGTCCCATACGAAAAACTGGGGCCACCCTCACAAAAGAGGGTGACCCCAGCGCTCCGCTGTGCGGACCGGCTGTGCGGACTAGTCGCCGCTGCCCGGCGTCGTCTTCTGAATCTGCATCAGGAACTCGGCGTTCGACTTCGTCTGCTTCATCTTGTCGAGAAGCAGCTCGACCGCCTGCTGCTGGTCGAGGGCGTGCAGCACCCGGCGCAGCTTCCAGACGACGGCGAGTTCGTCGGGGGCGAGCAGGATCTCTTCCTTACGCGTACCGGACGCGTCCACGTCCACCGCGGGGAAGATCCGCTTGTCCGCGAGCTTCCGGTCGAGCTTCAGCTCGGCGTTGCCCGTGCCCTTGAACTCCTCGAAGATGACCTCGTCCATGCGGGACCCGGTGTCCACCAGCGCGGTGGCGAGGATGGTCAGCGAGCCGCCGTCCTCGATGTTGCGGGCCGCACCGAAGAAGCGCTTCGGCGGGTACAGGGCGGTCGAGTCGACACCACCGGACAGGATGCGGCCGGAGGCCGGCGCCGCCAGGTTGTAGGCACGGCCCAGACGCGTGATCGAGTCGAGCAGCACGACCACGTCGTGGCCCAGCTCGACGAGTCGCTTGGCACGCTCGATGGCGAGCTCGGCGACCGTCGTGTGGTCCTCGGCCGGACGGTCGAAGGTCGAGGAGATGACCTCGCCCTTCACCGACCGCTGCATGTCGGTGACCTCTTCCGGACGCTCGTCGACAAGGACGACCATCAGGTGGCACTCGGGGTTGTTGACGGTGATCGCGTTGGCGATCGCCTGCAGGATCATGGTCTTGCCGGTCTTCGGCGGGGCCACGATCAGACCGCGCTGGCCCTTACCGATCGGCGCGACGAGGTCGATGATGCGGGTGGTGAGGACGCCCGGGTCGGTCTCCAGACGGAGCCGGTCCTGCGGGTAGAGCGGCGTCAGCTTGTTGAACTCCGGTCGGCCACGGCCCGATTCGGCGGCCATGCCGTTCGCGGAGTCGAGGCGGACCAGCGCGTTGAACTTCTCGCGGCGCTCGCCGTCCTTGGGCTGCCGGACCGCGCCGGTGACGTGGTCACCCTTGCGCAGGCCGTTCTTGCGGACCTGGGCGAGCGACACGTACACGTCGTTCGGGCCCGGCAGGTAGCCCGACGTACGGATGAACGCGTAGTTGTCGAGGATGTCCAGGATGCCCGCGACGGGGATCAGGACGTCGTCGTCGGCGAGCTGCGGCTCCGGGGTGCCGATCTCGTCACGGCCCCGACGGCCACGACGGTCGCGGTAGCGGCCGCGACGGCCACGGCGTCCGCCGTCGAAGTCGTCGTCGTCCTGCGGGCCGTTGTCACGCTGGCGGTCCTGACGGTCCTGGCGACCGCTCTGCTGCTGGCTCTGCTGCTGGCTCTGCTGCTGGCCGCGGTCACGCTGCGGCTGGCCACCGCCGGCCTGCTGCTCGTCGCTCTTGCCCCGACGGCCGCGCTCGGTCCGGTCGGTCCGATCCGTGCGGTCGGTCCGATCCGTGCGGTCGGTCCGGTCGGTGCGCTCGGTCCGGTCGGTGCGCTCACCGCGGTCACGACCGCGGTCACGGCGGCCCTGACGGCCCTCGCCGCCCTGGTCGGCGGCGTCGGCCTTGGCCTCGGCCTGGGCAGGCGTCTCGGCCTTGGGCTCGCTCTTGGCCTCGGCGGTGACCGTCTCGGGGCTCCCCGCGTCGGCGGTGGCACGGCGCCGGCGGCGCTCGGTGGGCGCCTCGTCGCCACCGGCCGGCTGGCCGGGGATCTCGATCTGCTGCTGGGCCACGGCCTTCTCGGCCTTCTCGGCGGGCGCCTCGGCCTTCTTGGCGGCGGCCTTCTCGGCCGGGGCGGCGTCGTCGCCCGTGCGTGCCTTTGAGGTGGCGCGGCGCTTCGGCTTGGTCTCGGTGGCTGCCTCGGCCTTCGCCGGGGCACCCCCTCCCGCCTGCGCGTCCTTGATGACCTCGATCAGCTGGCTCTTGCGCATCCGCGCGGTGCCCCTGATGCCGAGGCCGGATGCGACCTGTTGCAGCTCGGCCAGCACCATGCCCTCGAGGCCGGTGCCACGGCGCCGCCGGGAGCCGGCACCGCTGGCAGGCGCGGCGTCCGTGGCGGGCGCGGCAGCGGTGTCCTCGACACGTGCGCCCATCAGATCGGTGGTGTCGCTCACGAAGGGTCCTTCCCTGGAGCGGGCGTCGGCCTTCTGGCTCGGCGACCGTTTGTGCTGTCCGACTTCGGTCCTGTTCAGGTGGACCGTGCCGGGGCGGTGGTCCGCCAAAGGCGGCGGAGGAAAATTTCTGATGATTCGGCGCTTGTCCGAGCCGTGGCACTGAGTGTCTGTGTCACGCGGCTCGGCCACGCCTGTTCCGGGGCCTGCTCGGCAGACCGCTCAGTGCCTGCGTACGGCGTAGAGCTTGACGTACGAAGCGCAGTGCGGCTTGGGAGACTCCCGGAAGAATGACTGTCCCGAACTGGGACGATAAGCACCTCGCCATGGCTGGGGCAGGTGCAGACTTGAGGTTAACACTACCGGATCCAACAAACATTCCCCCTCTCGAATTCCGGCAACCGAACGACTATTCGTCGCCGCCGCCGGTGCCGGGTTCGGCCACGGTGGTGGTGAGCGGCAGGACACACGCCCCTCGGGCGTCGAGGTCCAGCCGGTTGGCGGCCCAGCCCACACCCGCGAGATCGGCCACCTTGTCGGCGCTGGCCTCGTCGGCCAGGGCCAGGACCGTGGGTCCGGCGCCGGAGATGACCGCCGGGACGCCGTCGGCCCGCAGGCGCTCGACCAGGGCCGCGCTCTCCGGCATGGCGGGCGCCCGGTACTCCTGGTGCAGCCGGTCCTCGGTGGCGGGCAGCAGCAGCTCGGGGCGCCTGGTCAGGGCTTCCACGAGGAGGGCCGCCCGGCCCGCGTTGGTCGCTGCGTCGACGTGCGGGACGGTGCGCGGGAGCAGTCCGCGCGCCGTCTCCGTCAGAACGGGCTTTCCGGGAACGAAAACCACCGGAACGATGGAATCCGCGGCCTCCATCCTGATCGCCCGCGCGGCGCCGGCCTCCATCCAGGAGAGCGTGAAGCCGCCGAGGAGACAGGCCGCGACGTTGTCGGGGTGGCCCTCGATCTCTGTGGCCAGTTCGAGCAGCGCGGCGTCGTCGAGCCGGTTCTCGCCGCCTATGGTGACGGCGCGGGCGGCGACGATGCCGGCGCAGATGGCGGCGGAGGAGGAGCCGAGACCGCGGCCGTGCGGAATGCGGTTGGCGCACACGATCTCGAGGCCCCGGGGCTGCCCGCCCAGCAGGTCGAAGGCGGTGCGCAGGGCGCGCACGAGCAGATGCCGCTCGTCGCGCGGGAGGGTCTCGCTGCCCTCCCCCGCGATGTCGACGTGCAGGCCGGAGTCGGCCACCCGGACGACCACGTCGTCATAGAGCCCCAGCGACAGGCCCAGGGCGTCGAAGCCCGGACCGAGGTTGGCGCTGGTGGCGGGAACGCGCACCCGTACGGCGGCGGCGCGGAACGCTGGACCGGCCATCGCTCGATGACTCTCCTTGAGCTGCGGGATTGACGATTGTCGAATGACATTCGATGTGTACGTGAGGTCCCTGCGGCCGTTCAGGACGGCGCGGCGCCGCACCCCTGCGGGGCATATGCGGCGGGCGGGTTCAGTACAGCCTATCGAAGGAAGGTTCTGTGGCGACATAGGGCGCACAGGAGGCGCACGATGCGTGTCGTAAGCCCCCTGTGCACCCGCTGTCGGGTCCTGTCAGGGTTTTCCCCCGGGAACCGGCGTCTACGCGCGGCTCCCAGGTCTTTCGAGCGGCTGGACGAAAGGCTACGCGAGGCCGAGGCGCTCGGCCGCCGTCGCCGCGTCCACCGGGATCGTGACGGGCTGCGGGGCGCCCGCCACGGCCCAGTCGGGGTCCTTGAGGCCGTTGCCGGTGACCGTGCAGACGATGGTCTGGCCCGGGTCGACCTTGCCCTGCTCGGCGGCCTTCAGCAGACCGGCCACGGAGGCGGCGGAGGCGGGCTCCACGAAAACACCCTCCTGAGCGGCCAACAGCCGGTAGGCGCGCAGGATCTCACGGTCCGTCACCTCGTCGATGAAGCCGCCCGACTCGTCCCGCGCGGCCAGGGCGTACTGCCAGGACGCGGGGTTGCCGATCCGGATCGCGGTGGCGATCGTCGACGGGTCCTTGACGATCTCGCCGCGCACGATCGGTGCGGAGCCGGAGGCCTGGAAGCCCCACATTCGAGGGGTCTGCGCCGCGATGCCGTCGGCGGCGTACTCCTTGTAGCCCTTCCAGTACGCCGTGATGTTGCCCGCGTTGCCCACCGGCAGGACGTGGATGTCGGGCGCGTCGCCGAGCATGTCCACGATCTCGAACGCGGCGGTCTTCTGGCCCTCGATCCGCACCGGGTTCACCGAATTGACCAGCGCCACAGGGTAGTTGTCGCTGAGTTCACGCGCGAGGGTGAGGCAGTCGTCGAAGTTGCCGTCGACCTGGAGGATCTTCGCGCCGTGCACCAGGGCCTGGCCCATCTTGCCCAGCGCGATCTTCCCGCGCGGGACGAGCACGGCCGAGACCATGCCCGCGCGTACGGCGTAGGCGGCTGCGGAGGCAGAGGTGTTGCCCGTGGAGGCACAGATGACCGCCTTCGCACCCTCTTCCTTCGCCCGCGTGATGGCCATGGTCATGCCGCGGTCCTTGAAGGACCCGGTCGGGTTGGCACCCTCCACCTTGAGGTGGACCTCGCAGCCCGTGCGCTCGGAGAGCACCTGCGCGGGTACGAGAGGCGTGCCGCCCTCGCGGAGCGTCACGACCGGCGTGCTGTCGGAGACGGGCAGCCGGTCCCGGTACTCCTCGATGATTCCGCGCCACTGGTGGGTCATTGCTGGTTACTCTCCTTCAACCCGCATGATGCTGGCGACACCCCGCACGGTGTCGAGGTTGCGCAGTGCTTCGACGGTCCCGCTGAGGGAGGCGTCGGAGGCGCGATGGGTGACGACGACGAGAGAGGCCTCGCCGCCGCCGTCTTGCCGTCCTTGCTGCCGCACCGTATCGATCGATACTCCGTGCTCCGCGAACACGGTCGCCACCTGGGCGAGAACACCCGGTTTGTCGGCGACGTCAAGGCTGATGTGATACCGGGTGACGACATCACCCATCGGCGAGACCGGCAGGGCCGCATAGGCGGACTCGCCGGGTCCGGTGGCGCCCGCGAGCCGGTTGCGGCACACGGCCACGAGGTCGCCGAGCACGGCGGAGGCGGTGGGGGCACCGCCCGCACCCGGCCCGTAGAACATCAGCTGCCCGGCGGCGTCCGACTCGACGAACACGGCGTTGTAGGCGCCGCGTACGGAGGCGAGCGGGTGGGTCAGCGGGATCATCGCGGGGTGCACGCGCGCGGTGACGGAGCCGCCGTCCGCGGCCCGCTCACAGATGGCGAGCAGCTTGATGGTGCAGCCCATGTTCCTGGCGGACGCGAAGTCCGCCGCCGTCACCTCGGTCATGCCCTCGCGGTACACGTCGTCGAGCCGTACGCGCGAGTGGAAGGCGATGCCGGCGAGGATCGCGGCCTTGGCCGCGGCGTCGAAGCCCTCGACGTCGGCGGTCGGGTCGGCCTCGGCGTATCCCAGGGCGGTGGCCTCGTCGAGGGCCTCCTGATATCCGGCGCCCGTGGAATCCATCTTGTCGAGGATGAAATTGGTGGTGCCGTTGACGATGCCCATCACCCGGTTGATCTTGTCGCCGGCGAGGGACTCGCGCAGCGGCCGGATCAGCGGGATGGCACCGGCGACGGCGGCCTCGTAGTAGAGGTCCTTGCCGGCCTCGTTGGCCGCGGCGTGCAGCGCGGCGCCGTCCTGGGCGAGGAGGGCCTTGTTGGCGGAGACGACGGAGGCGCCGTGCTCGAACGCGGTGGTGATGAGGGTGCGGGCGGGCTCGATACCGCCGATGACCTCGACGACGACGTCGATGTCCCCCCGTTTGACCAGGGCGGTCGCGTCGGTCGTGACGAGCGCCGGGTCGATGCCCTCACGCACCCGGGAGGGCCGTCGCACCGCCACACCCGCGAGTTCGACCGGGGCGCCGATGCGTGCGGCGAGGTCGTCGGCGTGCGTCGTCATGATGCGCGCCACCTCTGAGCCGACGACCCCACAGCCCAGCAGCGCCACCTTCAGCGGACGCGTACGCATCATCCGACCTCGTTTCCTCACATACCGACACCGAATACGGTGGAACCAGTCTCACTCACCGGACGGGAGTTTCTATCCCTCGTCCGGATCGTGAGACATCTATTTCATTTTCTCCGGGCCGGAAGACGGAGATCTTTCGGCCCGGGGTTTTTCCGGGTTTCTGTTGTGCGCGGATCACCCGTCGGGGGCGAAGCACGAATCACCGGTGGGATCATCCGACGTCGAGACGGAGAAGATCCTCCTCCGTCTCGCGGCGGACGATGACGCGGGCCTCACCATCATTGACGGCGACGACCGGCGGGCGCAGCACGTGGTTGTAATTGCTCGCCATCGAACGGCAGTACGCGCCGGTGGCCGGTACGGCGATCAGGTCACCCGGTGCCAGGTCCGCCGGCAGGAACGCGTCCTTCACCACGATGTCACCGCTCTCGCAGTGCTTGCCGACCACACGCGCGAGCATCGGCGCGGCGTCGGAGGTCCGGGACACCAGCGCGACGCTGTACTCGGCGTCGTACAACGCGGTCCGGATGTTGTCGGACATGCCCCCGTCCACGGAGACGTACGTACGCAGCCCGTCCAGCGGCTTGGTGGTGCCGACCTCGTACAGCGTGAAGGCGGTGGGCCCCACGATGGCGCGGCCCGGCTCGACGGAGATACGCGGGGTACGCAGCTTCGCGGCGTCGCACTCACGGTTGACGATCTCGGTGAGCGCCTTGGCGATCTCGTGGGGCTCGCGGGGGTCGTCGTCGCTGGTGTAGGCGATACCGAGCCCGCCGCCGAGATCGATCTCGGGCAGCTCGACACCGTGTTCGTCACGGATGTCCTTGAGCAGCCCGACGACCCGGTGGGCGGCGACCTCGAACCCGGACGTGTCGAAGATCTGCGACCCGATGTGCGAGTGGATCCCGATGAGTTCGAGCCCGTCGAGCTTGAGCGCCCGCCGCACGGCCTCCGCCGCCTGCCCGCCGGCGAGCGGAATCCCGAACTTCTGGTCCTCGTGGGCGGTGGCGATGAACTCGTGCGTGTGGGCCTCGACGCCGACGGTGACGCGGATCTGCACCTTCTGGCGCCTGCCGAGCGACTGGGCGATGTGGGCGACCCGCACGATCTCCTGGAAGGAGTCGAGCACGATACGGCCGACGCCGGCCTCGACGGCACGGTGGATCTCGTCGGTGGACTTGTTGTTGCCGTGGAAGGCGATGCGGTCGGCGGGCATGCCGGCGGAGAGGGCGGTCGCGAGCTCACCGCCGGAGCAGACGTCGAGGTTGAGCCCCTCCTCGTCCAGCCAGCGCACGATGGCCCGGGACAGGAACGCCTTCCCCGCGTAGAACACGTCGGCGTCCTGCCCGAACGCCGTACGCCAGGCGCGCGCCCGCGCCCGGAAGTCGGCCTCGTCGACGAAGTACGCCGGCGTGCCGAACTCCTCCGCGAGCGCCTTCACATCGATCCCCCCGACACTGACGACGCCGTCGTCCGTACGGGTGACGGTCTGCGCCCACACCTTCGGGTCCAGCGTGTTCAGGTCGGCGGGCGGGGCGGCGTAGTGCCCCTCGGGAAACACGTCGGCGTGACGGGGTCCGGCGGGGTGTGCGGAACGGCTCATGTCTGTACGACTTTCTGTGGAATCTCTGGCATTGCGCGCGAGGCTTCGGGCTTGAGGACTTCGGCGTCGGCTTCGGCTGTCTGCTTCCGCTGTCGGCTGTCGGCTTCGGCTGTCGGCTGTCTGCTCCTTGAGCTCCGCGGCCCACTCAGAGGTATTCGGGTGCGTCGATGCCGAGCAGGGACAGGCCGCCGGCCAGCACCGTCCCGGCGGCTTCGGCAAGCGCCAGCCGGGCGCGGTGGGCGGCCGAGGGTTTCTCGTCGCCGCGCGGCAGCACCGTGTACTGGAAGGCGAGCAGGGCGTCGGCGAGGACGACCAGGTGCCGGGCGAGACGATCGGGGGCGCGGTGCGTGGCCGCTCGGGCGAGGGCAGAGGGGTATGCGGTGAGGGCGGTGATGAGGGGGGTGGTGACGTCGGGGGTGGTGAGGGGAAGGGGGCGCGTGAGGGGCGTGTTCGGGGTGTCCGCAGGGTCCGGGGTGTGCAGGGTGCCCGGGGTGCTGGTGAAGCCGAGGGCTGCGGCGTTGCGGGTGAGCGCGCGGGCTCGGGCGTGGGCGTAGCGGACCCGGAAGAGGGGGTTTCCGGCCCGCTGCACGAGGAGGTCCGCGGTGATCCGGGGACGATCGTGGACGGCCGGATGCAGGAGCGCCCAGCGGAGTGCGTCGGGGCCGAGGGGGGTGGGGTCTTCCGGGGCGGGGACGGGGCGCAGGTCGATGGGTGCGTCGGGGCCGACGGCCGTGGCCGGGCCACTGGTCCGACCCGGATCGGCAGGGTTACGGGTCCGACCCGGATCGGCAGGGGCACCGGGCGGACCGGGATCGGCAGGGGCACGGGGCGGACCAGGGTCGCGAGGCTGGTCGGAGTCGCCGGGGTCGTTGACCTGGTCGGCGGCCTGGGGCCGGATGTGATCGACCTCTACGCGGCCACCCTGGCTGGCGACAATCCGTACGAGCGCGTCGGCGAGGACTTCCGCACGGATGTCGTACGGGATCCGCAGCCGGACGACCTGCCCGGCGAGGGTGTCGCTGTGGCCGTACGGAAGGGGATCGGCGCTCTGGCCGTCTCGGGTGCCCTCGGCTCCTTGGATCCGCCGTACCAGTGCGGTGACGGCGGCCCGTTCGAGGTGGATGTTGAGGAACCCGGGGCCGGTGATCTCGACGGCGGCGACGCCCTCGGTGCGGCTGAGGTGGGGCCGCAGTATCTCGGCGACCTGCAGCGGCGGCCGCCCTGCGGGCCGGGCCAGCTGCAACGCGATGTTCGTCGCGTAGTCCCCGCTCCCTCCGGGCCCCGGCGGAGTCACCACGGCACGTACGGGCACCGCCACGCTCAGCTCCCCGTCGTCCACAGCACGACGCACCGCGCGCAGCACGGTACGGGAGAGCTCGACGGGGGTCACGGGACAAGCGTATGGGAGGAGGGGGGTGGGTATGCGAGCCGGTTTACCTCGGGGTCCGACATGTGGACGGGGTGGAGGCGACTGGACGCCTGGGTGGGGCTGGGAGGTTGCTGGGGGAGGGCTGGGAGGTCACCGGGGAGGGATGGGTGACGCTGGGGGGAGGGGAAGGGGCGTTGGGGGAGGGGCGACAGGACGCCACGGTGAGGGTTGCGATGCGCCGGTGGTGGCGGGCTGGGTCGGCCGGGGGTTGGCGTGCCGTGGGGCACAGCGGAAGGCGCCGGAGAGCGGGGCCCAAGGTCCCCGAGGCCCCGGGGTCCCGGGGTCCCGGGGTCCCGGGGTCCCGGGGTCCCGGGGTCCCGGAAGTCCGTGAGGTCCCGGAAGTCCGTGAGGTCCCTGAGATTTCCTAGGTCTTTCCTAGGTCCCCTGAGGTCCCCGGAGGTCCCCGGAGTCCTGAGTCAGCTTCCGCTTCGGCCGGCGCGCTCCGCGTGCTCGGTGTACTCGCTCCCGCCGCCGGTCCCACTGGCTGGGGCTCCGGCTCGGGTCGGGTCATCGGCTCCGAGCCCATACGACACGGCCTCGCCGCCCCCGGCATTCCTTCGCTCCACCAACTGCCGTACGAGGGCGACGAGTTCGGTCGGCTCGAAGGGCTTGGCAAGGAACGCGTCGACACCGACGTCGAGCCCGGCCTCGACCTCGTACTGCGAACAGGCGCTGATGATGGCGAGCGGAATGCCTCGCGTTCGCGGGTCGCCATGGAGTCGAGCGGCGGTACGGAGGCCGTCGAGGCGGGGCATGACCACGTCGAGGGTGATGAGGTCGGGCCGCACCTGATGAACCACGTCCAGGCACTCGGCACCATCGGCCGCGGTCACCACCTCGAAGCCCTCCAGCTCGAGATTGACCCTGATCAGCTGCCGGATGACCTTGTTGTCGTCTACAACAAGCACCCGGCCGGACGCGCCTGGCACAACTCGAGAGTAGGTCCGCCCCCACCGCCGCGTCCGGGTTTTCCCCACTTCCACCCCCTGCGGGCGGTCTCCCCCAGCTCAACCCCACCTTCCACACCCGCAAAAAGCCGTTCATGATCTCCCTCGGAGAGCTGGTAGGGTTCTACCCGTCGCCGCCGAACAAGGCGCCCGACACGCCCCCGTAGCTCAGGGGATAGAGCAACGGCCTCCGGAGCCGTGTGCGCAGGTTCGAATCCTGCCGGGGGCACCTTGTATGAGGTGCCCAAAGACCCCGCCATCAGCGCTTTAGCTGAGAACGGGGTCTTCGCGTATGTGCAGCCGTACGCCGCTCGGAGCGGCCGTATGTCGGCGTCTGTGGACGAGGCGTGGACGGGATCTTGAAGCATCACACCAGGTGAGCCCCGCAAATCGATGTGGCCCGGGTCAGACGCAGGGACCACGTCGCGAGTCGGTAGCGGTTCCCTCCTAATCGGCGGTGACCCCCCAGTAACCGATTTGTGCGGGCCTGCCGTCGCGGTAGAGCACCGTGCAGTTCCCCTGGGCGCGGCCGGGGAAGTCCAACTGCTCGGAATCGAGAGCGGCGTCCCACTCCTCGTAGGTGGGCCGGCCGTGAGGAGCCCACCCACGCACCTCATCATCGGTCAGCGGCCGCATGAACGGACCATCGTCGGTGTCCGCGGCCTCGATCATGAGAGGAAAGTCCAGCACGGTGCTCGTGCCTCCGGTGAAGATGTACTCCTGCCACTCCGGGTCGCGCCACAGTTGCTCGACGGACCGGCCCTCGAAGCCGTGGTTGTCCCGCGCCAGCTCGTCTTCCTGAGCCTGCCGGAACGCGGCCGCCAGATCACGCTGATACGGGCCCGTGTGGGTCCATGCGTCGCCGCCCATCCGCATCCTCTTTCCATTCGAACTGTTCACTCAGGAACGGAGAGTAAGAGACGGCACTGACAGGCCACCCAGGCGAGGGTCAACCCCTGGGGTTCCCCACAGCTCCCGCGAGGAAGGCCGGGACCTCCTGAGAGAACCGGCTCAGGCACCGGGTTCTCGCCCGGGGCCGTGACCATCAGGTCCTCCGCCTTGGCGTCCCTCGGAGCTCGCGCTCGGAGGTGTCGGGGCCGGTGGAGGTGCCGTGGACCACCGACACCGCGCCGGCCTTCGACGTGCCGCCGACCGGGGCGCCGGGCGCGCCGATCGCCAGGTCGCGGTAGCCGTCGCCGTCGAGTCGGAGGAGTGCACCGCGGGGGCCGCGAAGGAGGAGGCGAAGGCCCGCGTCCGCGCTGGACGCGGGCCCTGGCGAGAGGAGGGAGCGGAGGGACCGGACGGGTCAGTTCGCGAAGTTCGCGCCGAACTCCGGGGCACCCGTCGTGGAGACGCCCGAGGTGCTCGGGCTGACGGTGTGGCCGCCCGATGTGGTGATCTTCGTGCCGTTGGACGGCAGGTAGAGCACCGAGCCGTTGCCGCTGTTCTCGTACGAGCCCGCCAGCAGGTCCGCCTTGCCGTCGCCGTTGACGTCGTCGAGCTTCACCTCGATGCCGAGCGTTTCGCCCTTCTCGGCCGTGTCGGGGACGCCGGCCGTGTTCTGGGTGAAGTACTGGGTGCCGGAGGAAAGGTTGATGCCGCTTGCCGAGCCGAAGAGGACGGTGAGCGAACCGGCGTCGGTGACACCGGAGATGTCCTCGCCGGGGGTGCCGACGATCAGGTCCTGATAGCCGTCGCCGTTGACGTCACCAAGGTCCAGCTCGTAGCCGAAGCTGTCGTCCTTCTCCGACTCACCGGGCACGTTGCCGGACTCCTGGGTGAAACCCGTCGTGGAGCCGGGGCCGGACGAGGTGCCGTATGTGACGTTCACCTTGCCGCCCAGCGCGCCGCCCGGGATCGTCGTACCGTCGGGCAGCGTGTTGTTCCAGCCCGCCCCCGTGACGATGTCGCCGTACCTGTCGCCGTTGACGTCGCCGATCGCGGTGATCACGCCCGCCTTCAGGGTGGTCGCGGACGACGCGTTCAGGCCGCTCGCGGTGCCGGGCACGAAGTAGTTCGTGTTCCAGCCCCGGTCGGTGTCGGTCTCGTAGCCGTCGACGATCAGGTCGGTCTTCTGGTCGCCGTTGATGTCTCCCGCGTGGATGTTGAGCGGGCCCATCGAGGGGGAGCCGGACTGGATCGGGGGCTTGACCTTGTAACCGCCGCCCACCGCCGTCCCTTTGGAGCTGATGCCGCCCTTGAGGACGTACAGGGTGCTGGACGTGTTGCCCACGACCAGGTCGTCCGTTCCGTCGCCGTCGAAGTCGCCCGCGGCGAGGTTCTTGCCCCAGCGGTCGTGGGACGAGGCGGCCGCGTCGGCGATGGTGACGCTCTTGCTGCCCGAGAGGCCCTTCGCCGAGCCCCACAGCACCACGACCGTGCCGCCGTCGCCGTCCTCGCCCACCTTCTCGAAGGGGGCCGAGGCCGCGAGGTCGTCGTAGCCGTCGCCGTTGAAGTCGCCGTACGCGGTGACCGCGCCGAACCAGTCGCCGGTCTCGGCGCTCCCGGGGACCCCCGAGCTGTTCTGGCTGAGGACGGTGCGCTCGGCGAACGAGACACCGGTGGCGGTGCCGTAGAGGACGACGAGCTGTCCGGCGGCCCTCTTGCCGTTCACGTAGGCGCCGGAGGCCGAGAAGGCGACATCGCCGAAGCCGTCGTTGTTGAAGTCGGCCTGCGGGACCGTGGCAGCGTCGGCCGCCGTCGCCGTCACGGTCGAGAAGGTGAGCAGACCGCCGGTCAGCGCGACCGCGGAGGCCGTCGCGAGGGCGAGTCGCAGATGCGTGTGCATGCGGGAATCTCCTGCTGCATGCGGCACGTCTGGCAGACGTCCCGCAGTCAATGGGGTGCCCTTCCTATCCGTGTTCACCCAGGGTTGGCCGGGCGTTCACAGGGAAGTTGGCGAACAGGAGACCGATAGGGGTGGGGGAGGGTTGTACGGGACTCCAGGGAATTCGACGAATTTCCGGGGTGGATGGAACCTGTGGGGCGCCTGGGACCTCTTAGGGGTGCTTGCGGGCGAGTGTCATGCAGTGGGCGAGTTGAAGGAAGGCGTCGTGCATGTCGTCGCGTACTTCCCACCGGATTCGCAGGCGGCGAGGGCCATGGAGCCAGGCGATGGCGGACTCGGCGACCCATCGGACCTTGCCCAGGCCCGAGCCGTGTGGCCGGCCCCGTCGGGCGATCTTCGGGGTGATGCCGCGCTCGCGCAGGCGGCGGCGGTAGATGTCGTAGTCGTAGCCGCGGTCGGCGTATAACGTGCGGGGCTTGCGCCGGGGCCGGCCCCGCTTGCCCCGCACCGGCGGCAGCCCGTCGACGAGTGGCAGGAGCTGGGTGACATCGTGGCGGTGACCGCCGGTCAGCGACACCCGCAGTGGAGTGCCGCGGGCGTCGGTCAGCACGTGATGCTTCGAGCCAGGCCGGGCGCGGTCAACCGGGCTCGGACCGACTTTTGGGCTGCTTCGCCCCCGCTTGGCCTGCACATGAGAGGCGTCGATGGTGGCGCGGGAGAAGTCGAGACGGTCCGCCGCCCGCAACCCGTCCAGCAGCACCCGCTGGAGCTCCTCCCACACCCCGGCCTCCTGCCACTCGGCCAGCCGCCGCCAGCAGGTAGGACCGGAACCGAACCCCAACTCCTGCGGCAGGAACTCCCACTGGACACCTGTGTACAGGACGAACAGCACACCCTGGAGCGTCCTGCGGTCATCGATCCGCTTGCGCCCCGGGTACCGGAACCGCCGCTCATGCTTCGGCAACAGCGGCTCGATCACCGCCCACAACTCGTCACTGACCTCCCACGGCTTCCGCCGCGCCATGGTCACACCCCACAAAAGACGGGATCACGTACATCTCCACCGTGCCACAACACGATCTTTCTGCAAGGACCCCTGAAGCGGTGCTCTGAGAAGCCGTGCCGCACTCGGCGCGTGTGGTGGCTGCCATCATCATTGGATGGCAGGCAGACAACTACCGGCAGGTTGGACCCTGGAGAAGATCCGCAAGATCTCCGGCGACCGGGAGGCCACGCCTCTCGACACCGATCGCGCCGTGACAGGCTGGCCGGCACAGAGCGAGCGGCTCCACCCCGAGATCGTCCTGGGATTCCACGAACTCTGTCTGGTGAAAGCTGCCAACGACGACGACTGGTACATGGGCAGCCTGAACGACGACGGCAGCATCACCTGCTGGAGCACCTACAACGACCTCTACGAGGCCCTTCGCGGCCTGTAGCCCGACGGAACCTGTACCGGCTGGACGGCAATGCCCGGCTCAGTTCTCCGTCTCATTCAGCGCCGTTCACGGCCGTTCAGACGAGCCCCGAAGCCATTGCAACGCCGACGCCCAGCCGCCTATGAACCCAGGTGAACGATCCTGCACCCAGCCCAACACCCCACCACCACAGTCGGAAAGCGTGCGCCTTCCCTCGGCCCGCGCGAGAAGTGGTGCGCGGTCGGCGCTGGCAGGTCATCCGCTGGCCATCGACGAAGCCCGGCCGTCGGTTAGGTCCCGGACGTGTCTCCGGGCCGCCCCCAGACAGGCCGGGGATGCAACCATTCCTTTCGGAGCTGGAACCCCCGGAAGCCGACCACGCGCCTGAGACCATAGCCGCAGGCACTGACATTGATGCTGGTACTCAGGTTCCGGTGGCTGTGGCTCGGGCACTGACTGACGTCCTGCTGGGCTGTCCTGCGGTTGTTCTGTCCGGCTGCGGGAGCCTGTTCTCATGGCTCCGGCCGGTCGGCGTGGGCGTCCAGGGCGTGCGGAGGTCGGCCGACACCGCTGGACGGCCTTCCGCGTACCGGTGGTTGTCACGTGGGCCCGGTCACCTCGCTGGTGGCCTCGCGCTGGATGGTGGCCGATCGGAGCAGGAAGTCGAGGATCAGGCCGAGTTGCTCTTCGGAGTAGTCGGCATAGAGCGCTTCCAGGCCGGCGACGAAGGTCGCGAAAAGATCGCCGAAGCTCGCCACGTGTTCCTGGTCGATCTCGACGATCACCCGGCGACCGTCGTCGCGGTCACGCACCCGACGGACGAATCCCTTGCGTTCCAACCGGTCGATCAATCCGCTCACCGACGCGGGCGCCAGTCCGGTTCTCGCGGCGATCTCACCCGCGGTCAGCGCCCTCTCCCGTTCCAGCAGGTCGAGAGTCTTCTCCTCGGTGAGACCCAGCCCCATGCGCGCGCCGACGGCGGCATGGAACATCACCGCGGCGTTGCTGTGCTCACGGCCCGCTCGGTGAAGTGCGGCAAGCAGCTCACCGCGTCGATCCGTGTCCCTTGACACTCGGGCCACCCTCTCCATATATTTCGTTCGACCGAACTAAATAACTGACTGTAACCATGCTATCAGTCGGCGGCGGAGGTCACAATGACGAAGGCATTGCTCATCGGCGGCGGAATCGGCGGCCTGACCACGGCCCTGGCCTTACGGCGGGCCGGTATCGAACCGGTGGTCTTCGAGGCGTACAGCCGGCCCGCCGACTACGCGGGGTTGTTCCTGAACACCGCCTCCAACGGCCTCGGCGCACTGCGGGCCATCGACATCGACCTCGCCCACCAGGCCGACGGGGTCCCCATCCCGCGCATGATCATGTGGAGCGGCACGGGGAAGCGGCTCGGCGAGGTGGCCAACGGAACCGCACACCCGGACGGTTCGGTGAGCGTCTGCGTCCGGCGCGGCGAGATCCTGAAGGTGCTGCGCGAAGAGGTCCGCGCCCGCGGTATAGCCATCGAGTACGGCAAACGCCTCGACTCCTACCGGACGCCGCCCACCGGCGTCGCCGCACGGTTCACCGACGGTACCGAGGTCACCGGTGACCTCCTCATCGGCGCCGACGGCATCCACTCCCGTACCCGGCGCCTGCTCGACCCCGAGGCGTCGGCCCCGCGCTTCACCGGGCTCCTCAGCGTCGGCGGGTACAGCCGCGGCACCGGGCTGGCCCCCACGACCGGCACGCAACACCTCGTCTTCGGCAAGCGGGCCTTCTTCGGTTACCTGATCCGGGAGTCGGGCGAGACCTACTGGTTCGCGAACCTGCACCAGCCCGGCGAGCCGAGCCGGCAGGAGTTGAGCGCGGCGACGCCCGACCAGTGGCGGCGCCGGCTGAGCGACCTCTTCGCCGACGACATGCCCCTCATCCGGCGAATCCTCGACAGCTCCACCGGAGACGTCGGCGTCTACCCGGTGCACGACATTCCGACCAGCCCGGTCTGGCACCGCGGGCCCGTCGCGTTGATCGGTGACGCCGTGCACGCCACCTCCCCCTCCGCCGGCCAGGGCGCCTCGATGGCATTGGAAGACGCCGTCGTGCTCGCCCAGTGTCTGCGGGACGCGCCCGATCTCACCACTGCCTACACCACGTACGAGCGACTGCGGAGGCCCCGCGTGGAGAAAGTGGTGGCCTACTCCAAATCCCTTTCCGCCAGCAAGACCGCGGGCCCCGTCGCCCGGGTCTTCCGCGATCTCATGATGCCCGTCGCGCTCAAACTGTTCGCCAACCCCAAGTCGCATGCCTGGATGTACGACCACCACATCGACTGGAACCGTCGGGTAGCCGCCTGATGCCCGGTGCACCGGCCGCCCGGGGCCGTCGAGGCCCGGCGGAGGCGAAGCCGAGGGCAGAGGTGGAGGCGGAGCTCAGGACATCGGGCAGGCGCGGTGGGCGGCGGACCGTCCGACGGGTACTCGTCGGCGTGAGCGCGCTCGCATGCGTGCTGCTGACGGCCCTGGGCGGAAGCTTCGTGTGGCTGTGGACCACCGCGGACACCAGCACGGTGGGCAGCACTTCCTTCCGCAACGAGCTCGCCGTACCACCGCTCGCCGAGCCCTCGCGGGTGAAGGCGGACGGCACCAAGGTCTTCGATCTGCGGATGCAAGCGGGCGAGACGGAGTTCAGGGCCGGCCTGCGGACTCCCACCTGGGGATTCAACGGAAGTCACCTGGGCCCCACGCTGCGCGCCCGTCGCGGCGACAAGGTGGAAGTCCGCGTCCACAACCGCCTTGACGAGCCCTCGACCGTGCACTGGCACGGAATGCACGTGCCCGCGCGCATGGACGGCGGACCCCATCAGACGGTGCTGCCCGGCCGCACCTGGGCTCCGCACTGGGAGATCGACCAGCCCGCTGCCACGCTCTGGTATCACCCTCACCCGCACGGGCGGACGCAGAGTCATGTGCAGCGCGGGCTGGCCGGCCTGTTCCTCGTCGACGACGACCGGTCCGCGGTGCTGCCACTGCCGAGGAGGTACGGCGTCGACGACCTGCCGGTCATCGTGCAGGACGTGAAGTTCGACGGGACGGAGTTCGACCGTGGGCGCGGGCTGATGCAGGCCGTCGGGTTCCTCGGGGACCGCACCATGGTCAACGGCACTCTGGAACCGTACCGGGAGGTGAAGGACGAGCTGGTGCGGCTACGCCTGCTCAACGCCTCCGTGTCCCGGATCTACGCCTTCGGGTTCGACGACAACCGCCGCTTCGTCCAGGTGGCGACCGACGGTGGGCTGCTGCCGCGACCGGAGCCGATGACCCGTCTGCAGCTGTCGCCGGGTGAACGAGCCGAGACCGTCGTACGGATGACGCCCGGCGAGCGCGTGGTGCTGCGCAGCTATACGCAGGACTACGGCGAAGCGTGGAGCACCCGGTTCTCCGGCGGCGACGACTCCTTCGACGTGCTGGAACTGAGGGCTGCGGCAAGGCTCCGGCCCTCACCCGAACTTCCTTCGTCGCTCGTTGCGTTGGAGGTGCCGGACGGCTCGCAGGCGACAGGCGGCCGGGACTTCGACCTCAGGGTGTCCGGCATCAACGGCCGGACCATGGCAATGGACCGAACCGACGAAACGGTCGTCCGGGGCACGACCGAGATCTGGACCGTCCGCAACGACGACGGTGTGCCACACAACTTCCACGTCCATGACGTTCAGTTCCGGGTGCTGCGGGTGAACGGCAAGGCACCGCCGCCACATCTGCGGGGTGCCAAGGACACGGTCTTCGTGCCGAACGGGACGACGATGAAGCTGGCTCTTCGCTTCGACGGCCCGGCCGACCCGGACACGCCGTACATGTACCACTGCCATCTGCTCTACCACGAGGACGTGGGGATGATGGGCCAGTTCGTGGTCGTGGAGAAAGGGCAACGGGCCCGGGGCCCCGGCCACGACGCGCACGATTGACGTCTCCGTCCGGCGGCGGAGGCGCCGCGGTCGCGGTCGTCGCGTTCGGAGGGCGGCGGTGCTGCGGGAGCCGTCAGGTGGGGCGGCGGCTGGGTGGGGTGAAGACGTAGAGGTCGAGGATGGGAGGCATGGGGGTGATGCCCGGGCCGCCGGATCGGACCCAGGTGGCTATGTCCTCGGTGGCGTCGGGGTCGTTGACCAGGCCCAGCCAGACGGGGCGGGCGCCGGCGGCCCGGGCGGTGGAGGAGGGTTGGATCACGATCACGTTGGCCTGGTCGCAGGCGTCCAGGCAGGTGGCGATCCGGGTGGGAACGAGGGCTTGGAGGCGGGCCGTCTGGGCCTCGTGGTCCACGCCGGGGAGTTTGGGGGTGCCGCAGCAGCAGTCTCGGCAGACCGTTACTCGGCAAGGGGTGGTTGAGTACCCGTTCGACTGTGTTGAGTGCCCGTTCGGTCGTTGTGGGGTCACCGGGGTGTCGGGCGGGTGCGGGTGGGGGGCGTCATCCGGTGGCCTCACGAGGTGGTGAACGGTCGTTGTCGCGGGGGAGTTTACTCGCCCCCGCCGCCCCTACCCATCCCGTCACCAGGGGCTTTCGGCGGCCGGGGCAAGGGCTGTTCGGTCCAGATGGTCTTGCCGTCGGGGGTGTAGCGGGTGCCCCAGCGTTCGGTGAGCTGGGCCACGAGGAAGAGGCCGCGGCCGCCCTCGTCCTCGGTGCGGGCGCGGCGCAGCCGGGGCGAGGTGCCGCTGCCGTCGTAGACCTCGCAGATCAGGGCGCGGTCGCGGAGAAGGCGGAGCTGGACCGGGCCGGTGGCGTGGCGGATGGCGTTGGTGACGAGTTCGCTGGCCACCAGCTCGGTGGTGAAGGCCAGTTCGTCCAGGCCCCAGGCGGCCAGTTGCTCGGTGACGGCCACGCGGGCGCGGGAGACGACGGCCGGGTCGCTGGGCAGGTCCCACTGGGCGACCCGCTCCGGGCCCAGGGCGCGGGTACGGGCGACGAGGAGGGCCACGTCGTCGCCCGGCCGGGCCGGAAGCAGGGCGTCGAGGACCGCCTCACAGGTGTCCTCGGGGGCACGGTCGGGGCAGGTCAGGACGGTACGGAGCTGGTCCAAACCGGTGTCGATGTCGCGGTGCCGGTCCTCGACCAGGCCGTCGGTGTAGAGGACCAGCTGGCTGCCCTCGGCCAGTTCGAGTTCGATGCTCTCGAAGGGCATACCGCCGAGGCCCAGCGGGGGTCCCGAGGGCAGGTCGACGAAGTCCACCGTCCCGTCCGGGGCGACGACCGCGGGCAGCGGGTGCCCGGCACGGGTGAGGACGCAGCGCCGGGACACCGGGTCGTAGACGGCGTACAGGCACGTCGCGCCGACGATGCCGGCGTCCTGGTGGGTGTTCTCCACCGCCCAGCCCTCGCCCCTGTCGAGGCGGCCGACCAGGTCGTCGAGGTGGGTGAGCAGTTCCTCCGGGGGCAGGTCGAGGGCGCAGAAGTTGTGCACGGCGGTGCGCAGCCGCCCCATGGTCGCGGCGGCGTGCAGACCGTGACCGACCACATCGCCGACGACCAGTGCGACGCGGGCGCCGGAGAGCGGGATGACGTCGAACCAGTCGCCGCCGACGCCCGCCTGCGCGGGGAGGTAGCGGTAGGCGGCCTCGACCGCGCTCTGCTCGGACCGGCCGCGGGGCAGCAGGCTGCGCTGCAGGGCGAGGGCGGTGTTGTGCTCGCGGGTGTAGCGGCGGGCGTTGTCGATGCAGATCGCCGCGCGGCCGACCAGTTCCTGGGCCAGCGAGAGGTCGTCGTCCTCGAACGGGGCGGGCTGCTCGGAACGGTAGAAGCTGACGACGCCGAGGGTCGCGCCGCGCGCCCGCAGCGGGACGGTGATCAGGGAGTGGATGCCGGCGGCGAGGGCGCGCTCCAGCCGGGCCGGGTCCTGGGCGAGCCAGCCGCCCGACTCCGCCAGTACGGGTTCGAGCACCGATCGCCCGCTCTCCCAGCTGCGGGCCTGCGGGGTGGAGGGGACGTACCGCACCGGGTCCCCTACGTCGTACAGATGCGACTCCTCGTGTACGGCGCCCAGCGCGACCCGGCTCAGCGCCGTACCGGGGCCGAGGGGTTCCGGTTCGTCCCCGAGGAGGACGGAGACCGGCAGGTCCACGGCCGTGAAGTCGGCGAACCGGGGGACGGCCACTTCCGTCAGCTCCTCGGCGGTTCGGGTGACGTCCAGGGTGGTGCCGATCCGGATTCCGGCGTCGTGCAGCAGCGCCAGGCGCCGGCGGGCGAGCACGGCGAGCCGACCGACGCCCGGCTCACCGACGAGGAGCAGCCAGGCGTCGGCGGCGGAGTCGGGGGGTGGGGCGAGAGGTACGGGAGGGGCGGCAGGGAGGGGAAGGGTGGGAGGGGCGCCGCGGCGGGTTTCGGTGGGGGCGCTGGTCGCGACGGTCTCGGTGGTGGCGGTGACAGCAGTGATAGCAGCGACAGCGGTGGTTCCGGCGGGTTTTTTGGGTTGAGTCGGGGTGGGTTGAGTCGGGGTCGGTGCCGGTCGGGGGTGCGCGGAGGGGGGTGCGACCGTGCGGAGGAAGACGGTCGGGGGTGGGGCGGGCGGGGGTCCTGGACGTGTCGTGGTCGGCGGCGGAGGCCGTGGCGGTGATGGGGGCGGTGGCGTGGTCGGCTGCCCCGCCTGGGCCGCGGGTGGTGTGACCAGTCGCGTGTGGTGCAGGTGGGGGCTGCCGAGGATGCGGGCCTCGATGACCACGCCGGTCTCGCCCGACTCGCCCATGATCGGGCGCCGGAGCAGGGTGGCGACGCGGCCGGCGGGAAGAGTGACCTCGTCGAGGGTGCGGTGGGGTGAGGCGATGAGTTCCTCGGCCTTCTCGCGGAGGACGGCCAGGTCGACGTGGCCGAGGGTCTCGCCGTACCGGCCGTCGCCGCCCCGCGCCCACGGCGGTTGCTCGGGCTGGCGGGGCCAGGTGTCGGCGGCGGTGCGGGCGGCCCGGCGGTACGCGGCGAGCAGGGCCCGCTCCCGTTCCGTGGCCTGTTCCAGGAGAGCGGCCTCGATGTCGTGGGCGGCCTCGCGGACGAGCCGCAGCATCGTGGGGTCGCCGTCGTCGCGCAGGCAGGTGAGGTCGAGGACGGCCTCGACGCGGCCGCTGAGCGGATTGCGCACGGGGGCGCCGGCGCAGGCGTAGGGGGAGAGGCAGTCGGCGAAGTGTTCGCGGCCTAGGACGTAGACGGGCTGGCGCTCGGCGAGGGCGGTGCCGACGCCGTTGGTGCCCGCGGCCGCCTCGGAGGCGCTGAAGCCGGGGGCGAAGTTCACCTCGTCGAGGCGGGTGCGGAGCTGTCGGTCGCCTCCGTGCCGCTGGACCATGCGGGCCTGTCCGTCGCAGAGCACGAGGGTCATGCTCACGTTGGCGAGGGAGGCGGTGAGCTGCGTGAGCACCGGGTCGGCGGCGCGCAGAAAGGGGTCCTCCAGGGCGAGGTCGGGCGCGTAGGGGCTCAGCAGCCGGTGGGGTTCGAGGCCGGCGGAACGGCACCGCTTCCAGGAGTCCAGCACCGGGTCCCGGACATCCGAGTCGACCCGCGCGCCGGCGAGGAAGCGCTCATGGGCATCGACGAGACCGCCGATGTCGTCCCAGGAGACGGACAACGGGATCACTTCCCTCGCCTGCGGACAGCCCCGCCGCACACCGCCACCCGACGCGCTCCCGGGGCCGTCTGCCAGGCGCTACAACCCTAGACCCCGGGTGACGCACATCACAACAGCGGTGAAAGGGGCTGCCGCGGGCGGGGTCGAGTGGGGCACAACAGGGGTGGACCTACAACCGGGGAATGTCGGCGGAGCCGGGGGTGGAGCGGGGCACAGAGGTCGACCGACGGCCCGGGGATCTCGGCGGGGCTTGGGAGCGGCTTGGGGCGTGGGGCTTGGGAGCGGCGTGGGGCACAGGAGTTGACCGACAGCCCGGGGATCTCGGCAAAGCCGGGGCGGTGGAGCCGGGGGCGGTGGAGCCGGAACAGAGTCGACCGACAACCCGCGGAATCTCGGCGGAGCCGGTCGCGGGGTGGGCCGGGAGGTGATTTGTGTCTCATGTGGGGCGGCGGGGTTCGGTCGGGGTTCGGGGGCAGAGTCGCTGTTCGGGAGCGGTGTCGTTGTTCCGACGGTGGCAGGAGTTCGGGTGGTGCATACCGGGGAGTCATTTGGGGTGGGAACGGTCCTGGGGTTCCCTTCGTTCTTGACTTGCCCTGCCTCCGTCAGTGCGGTCCCCCGCCGTACCGACGCGACGCGGAAGGACGACGTGCCCTTTGTTCCCGCTCCCGCTCGACGCGCCGCGCCCCTCGCGGCCCACCCCGTCCCCGGTCACCGACCCCCTCACCCTGATACCCAGCCCCGCCCGGCCCCTGGACCTCACCCAGGTCCCGAGCACGGCCACGGGCCCCGGCCTTGACACCAAGGCGCTCTCCGACGCCTCCTGCGCCCTCACTCCTCTCGCGAGTCCGACACCGCTCGCCGGCGGCACCGCGGCCTGCGACCCGGCCTCCTCCCCCTGCGCCTCCACCCCCGACGTCTCCACCCCCGGCCAGGACGCGGGCGGCCGCCCGGCCCGCCCCGGGGCGTTTCTGCCCGCCCGGGTGCTGGCCCTGCTCCCCGCCCGATCGGCCGTCAACGGCCGGCGGTTGCGGTTCGCTCTCACCCTGCTGCCGGTGGCACTGCTCGCGGTGTGGGCGGCGGTCGACTGGCGGACGGTCCATGACGGGGCGGTGCGGCTGGCGTCGGCCGACTTCCGGTGGCTGCTGGCCGGTGTCGTCTTCACGGCGCTGTGCTCGGTGGCCTCCGCGTGCGTACGGCAGGGCGCGGTGCCGGAGCGGCTTCCGCCGGGGCAGTTGCTGGCTGTGCAGTTCGCCGCCGGGGCCGCCGGGCACGCGCTGCCGGGCAACATCGGCGCCCACGCGGTCGTCCTGCGCTTCCTGCGGCGCCGTGACATACCCCTCGCCCGTGCCACGTCCTCGCTCGCCCTGTACTCGGCGGTCAAACCGGTGGCCAAGACGCTGGTGATCGTCGCCTTCGTCGTCGCCTTCCCCGGCACGCTCCGCCTGGCCGAACTCCTCCCGAAGGGCGAGACCCTCGCCCTGGTCGGTGCGATCACCGGGGTCAGCCTGGCCGCCGTGGTCACCCTGGTCACGACCGTACGACCGTTGCGGCGCCCCCTCATCGGAGGGCTGCGCTCCGCCCTCACCGACACGCGGCTCGTGCACAGCTGTCCCGTCCGCGCGCTCTCCCTGTGGGGCGGGGCCGTCGCCTTTCCCCTGTGCCAGGGAGCCGTGGTCGCCTCGGTCGGCTCCTCGCTCGGGCTGCCGGTGTCCTGGACGCAGATGCTCTTCGCGTACCTCGTCGCCAGTACGGCCGCGGGTGCCGTGCCCGCGCCGGGCGGCCTCGGTCCCATGGACGCGGCGCTCGTCTTCGCCCTTGTCGCCTTCGGCGCGCCGGCGACCCTCGCCACCACCACCGTCATCGGCTACCGCGTCCTCACCGTCTGGCTCCCCCTCCTCCCGGGCGCCCTCGTCCTCTCGGCGCTGGTGCGCGCGAAAGTGCTCTGAGCCGGGCCGACGGTACGTATGACGACACCGGACGGCCCTCGGGTCGCGGGCCCCGGTGTCGGCATGCCCGCCGACACGGAGTGCAGTGGGCGGCGGGCGGTGGGCCGGGGGCAGTTGAAGCTGGAACCATCTCTGGGGCAAGAGGGTCCAACGGGACCGGACGGACTGAGGGATGGTGGATGTCGTACTCGGTGGGGCGGCGAGTGGTCGTCACGGGGCTGGGGGCGGTCACACCGCTCGGGGTGGGTGTGGGCGAGTTGTGGCAGGGGTTGCTCGAAGGGCGCTGCGGGATACGGGAGTTGGAGGGGGAGGAGTTCGCGGAGTTACCCGTGCGGGTCGCCGGGACGGTGCCGGTGGATCCCGCCGACCTGCTGCCGCGGCCCCGGGCCCGGCGGATGAACCGCGCCGCGCGGTTCGCCGTGCTGGCAGCGCGGGAGGCGTGGCGGGACGGGGGGTTCGACCCCGCCGGTACGGCCGCGAGTGGGCTCGATCCGGCGCGGGTCGGGGTGTCCGCCGGGGCGATCCTCGGTGACGCGGCGGTGCTCGTGGCCGGCGACCGGCAGTTACGGGACCGAGGGCCGCGGAGTGTCTCGCCGCTCACCACGCCGATGTGCGTGCCCTCGCAGGCGGCGTCGCAGATCTCCCTCGACCTCGGTATCACCGGCGAGGCGCGGACCGTCACCAGTGCGTGTGCCTCCGGTACCGAGGCGATCGGGCAGGCGGTCGACCGTATCCGGTACGGGCGGGTGGACGTGGCGCTCGCGGGCGGGGCCGAGGCGGTCGTGACTCCGGCGATCATGGCGTCCTTCGCGGCGATGCGGGCGCTGTCGCGGCACGGTCTGAACGGCGGCGCGGGGAGCCCGTCCCGACCGTTCGCGAAGGACCGGGACGGGTTCGTGAACGCAGAGGGGGCGGGTTTCCTGCTGCTGGAGGCGGAGGACCGTGCGAGGGCGCGCGGTGCGCGGATCTACTGCGAGGCGGCGGGCTGGGGACTGTCCGCCGACGCGCATCACATGGCGGCGCCGGACCCGTCGGGCTCGGGGGTGGCACTCGCGCTGCGCAGGGCGCTCGCGGACGCGGCGGCGTCGCCCGCCGATGTCGTCCACGTCAACGCGCACGCCACCGCCACGGTCGACGGCGATCTCGCGGAGGCGAACGCACTGGCCGCGGTGCTGTCGGGGCGCCGGGTGCCCGTCACGGCGCTCAAGGGGAGCCTCGGGCACCTTCAGGGGGCCGCCGGTGCCGTGGAAGCCCTGGTCACCGCCCTGACCCTCCACCACGGCGTCATCCCGCCGACGATCGGCTGCGCCGACCAGGACCACGCGATCACCCTCGACCTCGTCACCACCACCCCCCGCCCGCTCCCGCCCGACGGTGACCTCGCCCTCACCAACTCCTTCGGCTTCGGCGGCCACAACGCGGTCCTCGCCCTCCGCCGCGCGGCATAGCCCCTGACCGCCCATGACAGGCCCGACCTACCCGGCACCGCCGACCTCCGCCATCGTGGCCGGGCACGGCTGCGGCGGAGAGGGGGCGGAAAAGGGGTGGGGTGGGGTGGCGGTCACAGGGTGCGCAGGGCCGGGCAGGACAGCGGGCGATAGCGAGAGCGGAGAGGCGGCGTACGGCGTCGGCAGTCCTCGGGTCCGCTGCGGCGGTGCACACGGTTCGTCCGGTGGTCAGGCCGAGCGTTTGCGGGCGGCGGTCTTCTTCGCCGGTGTCTTCTTCGCCGGTGTCTTCTTCGCAGTGCTCTTCGTCGCCGTGGACTTGGTAGCCGCGGACCCTGTCGCTGTGGACTTCGTCGCCGTCGTCTTCTTGGCCGTTGCTTTTTTCGCAGCTGTCTTCCTTGCGGGCTGGGTGGACCTGGTCGTCGACTTCTTCGGGGAGGCGGCCGTCTTCTTGGCTGTCGTGGTGGATTTCTTGCCCGACGGTTGTTTGGGGGTGGGGCGGGACGGGAGGGGCGTGATGTCGGCGACGTCCTCGCCTCGGGACTCCTTGGCCTCGCGGACGCTCTTCTCCAGGGCGGCCATGAGGTCGAGGACCTTGCCGCCCGGGGCCGGAGCGGAGGCGGTGGGCAGCTCCTCGCCGGAGGCCCTCGCGGCGATGAGTTCCTCGACGGCCTCGCGGTAGTCGTCATGGAGGGAGTCGAGGTCGACCTCGCCGAGGGTGTCCATGAGGGCGTCCGCGAGGTCGAGTTCCTTGTCGCGGACGGTGACACTCGCGTCGGGGGCGACCCCGTCCGCCGCGCGGATCTCGTCGGGCCAGAGCAGTCCGTGCATGGCGAGGACGTCGTCCACGACCCGCAGCATCCCCAGCCGCTCGCGCCCGCGCAGCGCGAACTTGCAGATGGCGACCTTGCCGCTGCGCTTGAGCGCCTCGCGGAGGAGGGTGTACGGCTTGGCGGCGGAGACACCGTTCGCGGCGAGGTAGTACGCGGCGTCCACCTGGAGCGGGTCGACGCTCTCGGCCGGTACGAAGCCCTCGATCTCGATGGTCTTGGCGGTCGGGATGGGCAGCGCCGCGAGGTCCTCGTCCGTGATCGGGATCATCGTGCCGTCCGCGTCCTCGTACGCCTTGCCGATCTCGCCCTGCGTCACCTCGCGGTCCTCCAGCTCGCAGACCTTGCGGTAACGGATGCGGCCGCCGTCCTCCAGGTGGACCTGGCGGAAGGAGACGGAGTGGCTCTCGGTCGCGTTCACCAGCTTGATCGGGATGCTGACCAGGCCGAAGGAGATCGCGCCGTTCCAGATGGATCGCACGGGCAGCACGCACCTTTCGGGTCCCTGCTTCCGGTTTGTCCACACCGTAACGCGGACCGATCACGCCTGCCCGTCGGCCGCCGGACGCCTCCGTGGCCCCGCTCAGCAGGCCCCGTCACCGGTCCGGTCACCGGACCCGTCACCGGACCGGTCAGGATCCGAGAAGCGCGGGTGGGTGGGGCGCGCCTAGCGTGAAGGCCATGGACCTGACCTGTCCGGCGCCGCGGGCCCCGTCGACCCGGCCGTCGACGACAGGTCACAGTCCCCGCGGCACCGGCCGTGTACACGCGCGGCCTTCGGCCCGCGCCGGCGGCCTTCGCCGTAGCGCCGCGGAAGGCGCACGACCACACGTACTGTTCCCAGCGGATCGATCCGGTCGGGCGACGCCGGCGGGGACCGCGGGACGCGGCTCCGCACGACAGATGGAGGAACGATGACCAAGGCCACGAGGGCGGGGACGCAGGCACAGTCTCCCGGGCCGCACGCCGCCGACAGCCATGATCTGATCCGTGTGCACGGGGCGCGGGAGAACAATCTCAAGGACGTCAGCATCGAGATCCCGAAGCGCCGGCTGACGGTGTTCACGGGGGTCTCCGGCTCGGGGAAGAGTTCGCTGGTGTTCGACACGATCGCCGCGGAGTCGCAGCGGCTGATCAACGAGACGTACAGCGCCTTCCTGCAGGGTTTCATGGCGAACCTGGCGCGGCCCGAGGTGGACGTGCTCGACGGGCTGACCACCGCGATCACCGTCGACCAGCAGCGGATGGGGTCCGACCCGCGCTCCACCGTCGGCACCGCCACCGATGCCAACGCGATGCTGCGCATCCTCTTCAGCCGACTCGGCAGGCCGCACATCGGCCCGCCCGGCGCGTTCTCCTTCAACGTCGCCTCGGTCTCCGCGAGCGGCGGACTCACGGTCGACCGCGGTGCCGACAAGACCAAGACCGAGAAGGTCACCTTCAGCCGCACCGGCGGCATGTGCACGCACTGCGAGGGCCGGGGCAAGGTCTCCGACATCGACCTCACCCAGCTGTTCGACGACTCCAAGTCGCTCTCCGAGGACCCGTTCACCATCCCCACCTACACCGGGGACGGCTGGGTGGTGCGGGTCATCGCCGAGTCGGGTCTCTTCGACAAGGAGAAGCCGATCCGCCAGTACACCAAGAAGGAGCGGCACGACTTCCTCTACCGCGAGCCGACCAAGGTGAAGATCAACGGCGTCAACCTCACCTACGAGGGGCTGATCCCGAAGCTGCAGAAGAGCTTCCTCGCCAAGGACCGCGAGTCGATGCAGCCGCACATCCGGGCCTTCGTGGACCGGGCGGTCACCTTCACCGAGTGTCCCGACTGCGACGGCACCCGGCTCAGCGAGCTGGCCCGCTCCTCACGGATCGGCAAGGTCAACATCGCCGACGCCTGTGCGATGGAGATCCGTGACCTGGCCGAATGGGCCCGCGGGATCGAGGACACTTCGGTGGCGCCGCTGCTCGCCAAGCTCCGCTACACCCTCGACTCGTTCGTGGAGATCGGCCTCGGCTACCTCTCGCTCGACCGGGCCTCGGGCACGCTCTCCGGGGGCGAGGCGCAGCGCACCAAGATGATCCGCCACCTCGGCTCCTCGCTCACCGACGTCACGTACGTCTTCGACGAGCCGACCATCGGGCTGCACCCCCATGACATCGAGCGGATGAACAACCTGCTGCTGCGGCTGCGCGACAAGGGCAACACCGTGCTCGTCGTGGAGCACAAGCCGGAGACCATCGCCATCGCGGACCACGTCGTCGACCTCGGGCCCGGTGCCGGCACGGCGGGCGGCACCGTCTGCTTCGAGGGCACCCTGGAGGGGCTGCGGGCGAGTGACACCGTCACCGGCCGCCATCTCGGCGACCGGGCCGCCCCGAAGGAGTCGGTCCGCAAACCCACCGGCACGCTGGAGATCCGCGGCGCGACGGCGAACAACCTCCAGAACGTCGACGTCGACATCCCGCTCGGCGTGCTCACCGTCATCACCGGCGTCGCCGGCTCCGGCAAGAGCTCGCTCGTGCACGGCTCGATGGCCCGACAGGCTGGGGCCGAGGGCGTGGTGGCGATCGACCAGACCGCGATCCGCGGCTCCCGGCGCAGCAACCCGGCGACGTACACCGGGCTGGCCGACCCGATCCGCAAGGCCTTCGCCAAGGCCAACGGCGTGAAGCCGGCGCTCTTCAGCGCCAACTCGGAGGGCGCCTGCCCCACCTGCAACGGCGCCGGCGTCATCTACACCGACCTGGCCATCATGCAGAGTGTCGCCACCACGTGCGAGGAGTGCGAGGGCAAGCGGTTCGAGGCGTCGGTGCTGGAGTACCGCTTCGGCGGGCGCGACATCAGCGAGGTGCTGGCGATGTCGGTGACCGAGGCCGAGGAGTTCTTCGGCGCCGGTGAGGCGAGCACCCCGGCGGCCCACCGGATCATCGAGCGGATGGCGGACGTCGGGCTCGGCTACCTCACCCTCGGCCAGCCGCTCACCACGCTCTCCGGCGGCGAGCGTCAGCGGCTCAAGCTGGCCACCCGCATGGGCGACAAGGGCGGGGTCTACGTGCTCGACGAGCCGACCACCGGCCTCCACCTCGCCGACGTGGAGCAGCTGCTCGGGCTGCTCGACCGGCTCGTCGACGCCGGCAAGTCGGTGATCGTCATCGAGCACCACCAGGCGGTCATGGCGCACGCCGACTGGATCATCGACCTCGGCCCGGGAGCGGGCCACGACGGCGGCCGCGTCGTCTTCGAGGGCACCCCGGCGGACCTCGTCACGGCCCGCTCGACCCTCACCGGGGAGCACCTGGCCGCGTACGTCGGCGCCTGACCGCGTGCGCGGGGCCTACCGCGCACGGGTGCCCGACCCCCGCACACGGGCGCCCGGCCGCGTATGAGGGTGCCGGGCGCAGGCACCGGGGCGCGTGAGCGTTCCGGCCGCCGGGCACATTGCCCGTTACAAACCGCGTGCGCGGGGCCTACCGCATGCACGGGTGCCGACGGCACGGGTGCTCGGCCCCCCCACATGGGCGCCCGAGCGCGTATGGGGTGCCGGGCGCGTACGCGGGCGCCTGGTGCGTACAAGGACGCCAGGGCGCGTGCGCGTTCCGGCGTACGGGAACGCCGGGGCGCGTGCGCGTTCCGGCCGCCGGGCGCATTGCCCGCTTTCATGCGGAATCATGGGATTCTGGCTCCCATGACGCCGATCACCGAGGTGGAGGGCCGCAGGGTCGCCCTCTCCAATCTGGAGAAGGTCCTCCACCCGGCGACGGGCTTCACCAAGGGCGAGTTGCTGCACTACTACGCCACGACCGCGGACGCCCTGCTGCCGCATCTGCGCGACCGGCCGGTGTCCTTCCTCCGTTACCCGGACGGGCCGGGCGGCCAGATCTTCTTCACCAAGAACGTGCCGCCGGGCACGCCGGACTGGGTCACCACCGCCGAGGTGCGGCGGATGGAGGGACCGGCCCGGATGGTGCTGGTCCAGGATCTGCCGAGTCTGATGTGGGCGTCGAACCAGGTCGCCGAGTTCCACACGCCGCAGTGGACCGTCGACTCCTCCGACGAGGCCGACCGACTGGTCTTCGACCTGGACCCCGGGGCGCCCGCGACGCTCGTCGAGTGCTGCGAGGTCGCCTGCTGGCTGCGGGAACGGCTCGCGGCGGACGGGATCGAGGCGTACGCGAAGACGTCCGGGTCGAAGGGGCTGCATCTGCTGGCGGCGGTGCGTGGGGCGTCCTCGGAGCGGGTGACGGAGTACGCCAAGGAACTCGCCGTCGAGGCCGAGAAGGCACTGCCCCGCCAGGTCGTCCACCGGATGACCCGCAACCTGCGCCCCGGCAAGGTCTTCGTCGACTGGAGCCAGAACGCCGCCCGCAAGACCACGGCCGCCCCCTACACCCTGCGCGCCCGCCCCGAACCGACCGTCTCCGCCCCGGTGACCTGGACCGAGGTCGAGGAGTGCGCCTCCCCCGGCCGACTGGTGTTCCGCGCCCCGGAGATCGCCCCCCGCCTCCAGGACCACGGCGACCTGCTGGCGCCGCTCCTGGACCCGGGGACCGCGCGACCCCTGCCGTGACGGCCTACACCCGGGTCCACGTCCGCCGGTCCCTGGCCATCGCGTGCAGCCCCTCCACGTCCGCCGGCTTGAGCAGCCCACCCGTGCGGGCGAGTTCGGCGAGGTCGGTGTCGCGCAGGACACGGACCTCACGCGGGGGCGTCGCGATGTCGAGGCCGGAGGGTTCGACGAGGGCGAGGACGGGGTGGACCTGGGCGGTGAGGGCGTACGAGGCGCGGTCGGCGTCGGCGCGAAGCCCGCGCAGCAACGCGCGGGGCTCGTGGCGGCCGACGGCGACCATGGGGTCGGTGACGACGACGCGCTGCCTGCGGGCATACAGGGACCGGACGCAGAACAGGCCTCCTGGGCCGATGACCAGGTGGTGGACGCGGTCGCCGCCGGGCAGCGGCACGGAGTGCAGGGTGTGCCAGCCGGCGCCTTCCAGCCGGTCCAGCGCGTCGCCGACCGTCTGCTCGGCGGCCAGGGCACGGCGACGCGGGTCGGGGCGCAGCCGGCGCGGCGGGCGGGGAGCGCGGTCGAGGGCGATCAGCAGGGCCTCGCCGGGGCGGTTGGGGGCCAGGTCGTCGTCCGGGTGGAGGCTCAGCCGGGCCAGTTCGGCGGGGGTGGGCACGGGCGGCGGGCCCACGGTGACCGGGCCGGTGACGAAGGGGCCGAGAACGGCCAGCACATCCTCTCGGTGCTCCTCGCCTAGGAGGTTCACCCGGCCCGCCTCACGGTCGTACCAGGCGATGTTCCTCCCGTCGCTCCGGCACACGTACAGGCGCTCCCGTCCGTGCCGCCGGGTCGGTATGACGCGCAGTCCGCTCATGCACCATCACCCCACGACCATGGGAACAGGCGGGGTGCTCCATCGGCAAGAACCCGGTTACCTTTGAGACGACGACCTGTCGTCAGGCTTCAGGGGAGGCGCCGTTGCGGACGCGCAGGAAGCAACCCGATGTTCCGGCTCCGGGCGAACCGTGGAGCGAGATCGTGCCCGGCCTGTGGATGGGCGGGCACGAGTTCGCGAGGCGGGCCGGCACCGGAGGCATCGAATTCGCGGTCGTACGCGATGAGTTCGATCTGGTGCTGACCCTGCTGCGGCTGCCGGGGCACGGGCCGGACGACGGCGTCGAGCACCATGTGTGGCCGATCCCGGACGGGCCGTTGGACGGTACGCAGCTGGCGGGTGTGATGCGGCTGGCGCAGGCGGCGTGCGACGCGCTGGAGGACGGCAAACGGGTCCTCGTCCGCTGCTACAGCGGGTACAACCGGTCCGGTCTGGTCGTGGCGCAGGCCCTGATCCGCGACGGGCACTCCGCCGACGAGGCGATCCGGCTGATCCGCACCCGCCGTTCGCCGTGGGCGCTGCACAACGAGCTGTTCGTGGAGTATCTGCACACGGGGCTGGCGACGGTCCGGCTCCTTGAGGAGTTGGAGGAGCTGGCCGAGTAGCGGGGCGGACGAAGCAGTTCCGCATGAAGGGGCGGACGAAGCACTTCCGCATGAATAGGGTGTACTGGATCGTATCGACACCCTCAGGAGTCCCGTGTTCCCCAGCCGCCCCGCGCGTGCGGCAGCCGGCGCGTCGGTGGCCGTGGCCGCCGCCCTGCTGCTGGGTGCCTGCGGCGACTCCGGGGGTCTGGTGAGCGCGGGCGCCACCCCCACCGCGAGCGGTCCGACCCGGCTGTGGCCCGGGGAACCACCCGCCTCCTCCCCCGCCTACGACTACGGCGAGGCCGAGACGGAGGTCGTCGAAGGCGTCAAGGCTCCCGGCGAGGACATCCACAAGGTGGACCCGGTGGCCGTCGTACGCGCCGAGATCGCCGCGCATCCCGAGATGTACTCCGGATCCGGCGCCCCCTACGCCGGCACGGCTTCGCGCATGACGGACTGCGGCGAGGGCGGGGACCGTGCCAGGTGTCCCGTCCTCAAGGCCTACTACCGGGACCTCACCGGTGACGGGCGCGACGACATGGTGCTCGGCTTCCGGCTGCTGCCCGGCAACCAGACGGCGGTGCGGATGTACACGTTCCAGGCGGACAGGCTGGTGCAGGTGCTGGCCGGCGACGACGCGGTGCTCGCGGTCGAGCTGGCCGACCGTACCGTGATCATCCGCTCCCCCGCGGCGATCGTCGGCTACGAGTACCGCACGCAGTGGACCTGGGACGAGGACCAGCTGGCGATGCTGCTCACCCGCGACGAGATCCTGCGCGTGGGGGGATCGGCGAAGCCGCCCCGGTCCCCCTCCTCCTCACCTTCCGCCTCCCCCTCCTCCTCACCTTCCGCCTCGTCCTCCGCCTCGCCATCCGCCTCGTCCTCGGCGAGCCCGAGGTGAGCGCGGTGCGGGCTGCGCGGAAACGGTTCGGCCTGCGCCGCTGGACCTCCTCGCTCACCTGGAAGGCGCTGGCCTTCATCACGGTCATGTGCTGCGGGCTGGCCGCGCTGCTCGGCGCCCTCGTGCATGTCTCCGTCACCAACCGGACCGTGAGCGACGCCCGCTCCCGGGCGCTCGGGCGGCTCGACGAGGCGGTACGGGCGTACGAGGCCGGCAACCGGCTGCCGCCCAGCTCCGGGATCGACACGCCGGGCCTGCCGAAGTCGCTGCGCGAGCTGGCGTTGAGCGGGCGGCGCGGCACGATGGTCGGTGTCGTCGACGAATACCCCACGATGTGGGCCGCCGCCCCCGCCGACGGCCGTGCCCTCGCCGTACAGATCGACTACGCGCAGGGCGCGGCCACGATCGAGAACCTCGACCGGGCCATCCTGGGCTCCTCGGCGCTGGCGATCGGGGTGACGCTGATCGTGGGCGCGCTCGGCGTCGGCGGGGTGACCCGGCGGCTGCGTACGACCTCGCAGGTGGCCCGGCGAATCAGCGCGGGCGACCTGGACGCGCGGGTCGGCGACCCCCGGACGACGGACCCGGCGCGGTACCGCGACGAGGTGGCCGCGGTGGCCGCCGCGCTCGACACCATGGCGTCCACGCTCCAGCGGAAGCTGCTCAGCGAGCAGCGGTTCACCGCGGACGTCGCGCACGAGCTGCGTACGCCGCTGACCGGGCTGCACGCGGCGGCCGAACTGCTGCCGGCGGGGCGGCCGACGGAGCTGGTACGGGACCGGGTCACCGCGTTGCGGACGCTGACCGAGGATCTGCTGGAGATCTCACGGCTGGACGCGGGCAGCGAGCGGCTGGATCCGGACGTGATCCGGCTCGGGGCGCTGGTGGAGCGGGTGGCCGCGAACGCGAGCGCCGACACGGTCGTCCGCGTCGTCGAGGACGCGTGTGTGGAGACGGATCGGCGGCGGCTGGAGCGGGTGTTGGGGAACCTGGTGGCCAATGCCCATGCGCATGGGGCGCCTCCGGTGGTGGTGACCGTGGAGGGGGCGGTGGTGACCGTGCGGGATCACGGGGACGGGTTTCCGGAGTATCTGGTGGCGGACGGACCTCAGAGGTTTCGGACCGAGGGTTCCACCAAGGGGCATGGGCTCGGGCTGACCATCGCCGTGGGGCAGGCGGAGGTGTTGGGGGCGCGGTTGGGATTCGAGAACGCCGCCGACGGGGGTGCGTCGGCTGTTCTGCGGCTGCGGGTGAGTGAGGGCTGATCGCGCCCACGCGGCGAAGCCGCGCATCGGACACGGCCCCGCCCCCCCGTAGCAGGGGCGCTGCCCTGATGGCCCATTGAGAAGGGCGTCCCGTCCCCTCTCCTTCTAACGTGGCGAACAGTCAGCCTCGCCCCCTTTGTGGAGGAGTATCGATGTCCCTGCGGAGTCTGCTCATGCGGTTCGGTATTGCGGCCGCCGGTGGCGCTCTCCTGGCGTTCGCGGCCACGATTCCCGCCGCCGGTGCCGAATAGGAGGACCCCCTAGAGAGCAAGCAGATCGTCCAGGGTGAGGTCGTCGCCCGTACCGGTCCGGCCCTGCGCAGTGCGCCGACCCGCGGCGGCTCGCTCATCCGGGTCGCACCCTACGGCGAGATCGTCAAGATCTTCTGCCGGGCGGACGGCCAGATCGCCAACGGCAACGGCAACGGCAACGGCAACGGCAACGGCAACGGACAGTGGTACCTGCTCGTCGACGGCACCTGGGCCTGGGGTCGGCCCGCTGCATCGACGCTTTCAAAACGCCACACTTGTGCGCTTGAGCGACAAGACACACAAGGCATCCCATTTAGGTAAGTTCCGGGCATGACCACCAAGGCCGGAACGACCCTGGCGGCGGATCCCTCGGACCCGTCCCCTCCCGCCGTACGCCTGCTCCGGCGCCGAGGCGTCGAGTTCACCCTGACCGTCGTGGCCGTCCTGCTCTCCGTGTACGGCTACTGCGCCGTCGGTCTGGCGAAGAACGGCACCGTCCCGCCCGGCGCCACCGACTACGGTGCCGGGCTCGGCGTGCTCGCGCTGCTGGCCCATCTGGTGGTCCGGCTGCGGGCGCCGTACGCCGATCCGCTGCCGCTGCCGATCGCGGTGCTCCTCAACGGCCTGGGCCTGGTGCTGATCAACCGGCTCGACCTGGAGACCCCCGCCGACCAGGCGGCGCCGGCGCAGCTGAACTGGTCGACGCTCGGAGTGGCCCTGTTCATCACGGTCGTCGCCCTGCTGCGCGACCACCGGGTGCTGCAGCGGTACGCGTACGTCTCGGTGGTGGCCGCGCTGGCGCTGCTGGCGCTGCCGATCCTCTTCCCGCCGGTCAACGGCGCCCGGATCTGGGTGCGGATCTCCGGATTCTCCATCCAGCCGGGCGAGTTCGCGAAGGTGCTGCTCGCGCTGTTCTTCGCCAGCTATCTCGCGGCGAACCGCAACGCGCTGGCGTACGCCGGGCGTCAGATCTGGCGGTTCAAGCGCCTTCAACTGCCCACCGGGCGCGTCCTCGGCCCGATCGTCACCATCTGGCTGCTGAGCGTCGGCGTTCTGGTCCTGGAACGGGACCTGGGCACCTCGCTGCTGTTCTTCGGCCTGTTCGTGATCATGCTGTACGTCGCCACGGGCCGCACCGGCTGGATCGCGGTGGGGCTGCTGCTCGCGTGCGTGGGCGCGGTGGCCGTCGGCTGGCTCGAACCGCACGTCCACAGCCGCGTCGAGGACTGGCTGCACCCGTTCGCGTCGATCGAGGCGGGGCAGGGCCCCAACCAACTCGTCCAATCCCTCTTCGCGTTCGCCGCCGGCGGGCCGCTCGGCACCGGCCTCGGCCTCGGCCACTCCATCCTGATCGGCTTCGCCGTCAAGTCGGACTTCATCCTGGCCACGGCGGGCGAGGAGCTGGGCCTCGCCGGTCTCGCCGCGATCTTCCTGCTCTACGCCCTGCTGGTGGAGCGCGGCTACCGCACCGGCCTCGCCCTGCGCGACCCCTTCGGCCGCCTGCTGGCCACCGGTCTCGCCTCGATCGTCGCCCTCCAGGTCTTCGTCATCGCGGGCGGCGTCACCGGCCTCATCCCCCTCACCGGCATGGCGATGCCCTTCCTCGCCCAGGGCGGCTCCTCCGTCGTCACCAACTGGATCATCGTGGCCCTGCTGATCCGGCTGAGCGACTCGGCCAGGAGACAGGACGACCGCGGGACTCTCCCCCAAGGCCCGTACGACAGCGCGGAGGGCCGGGGCGCATGACCAAGTACATCCGCCGGGCCGCCGCCCTCTGCGCCCTGCTGCTGCTCGCCCTCCTCGTCAACGCCACCCGCGTCCAGGTCTTCCAGTCCCGGGTCTACGACGACAATCCCGCCAACCGCCGCCCGGAGATCGCCCGTTGGGGCCGGCCGCGCGGCGACATCATGGTCGAGGGGCGCCCGGTCACCGGCTCGAAGGACACGGGGGAGCAGCTCCGCTACGAACGCACGTACCGGGACGGCCCGTTGTACGCGCCGGTCACGGGCTTCGCCTCGCAGGTGTACGGAACGACCTTCCTGGAGCACGCGCGGGACTCCGTCCTCGACGGCAGCGACCCGCTGCTCTCCTTCCTCCCCCTGTGGAACGACATCGCCCGCGACCAGAACGCGGGCGGCGAGGTCGTCACCACCCTCCAGGAGGCGGCCCAGCGGGCGGCCTACCTGGGGCTCGGCGCCCGCCGGGGCGCGGTCGCCGCGCTCGAACCGGCCACCGGACGCGTCCTGGCACTGGTCTCCCGGCCGTCGTACGACCCCGGGGTGCTCTCCGGCAACGGCCGGGAGGTGGCCGAGGCGTGGGCGCGGCTCAACGGGGACGCGAGCAGACCGATGCTCAACCGGGCCGTGCGGCAGACCTATCCGCCGGGTTCGACGTTCAAGGTGGTGACGGCCGCCGCGGCGCTGGACGCCGGGGTGATCACGGACGTCGACGCCCCCACCCGCTCCCCCGCGCCGTACACCCTGCCGGGCACCACGACATCCCTCTCCAACGAGGTCGAGGGCTGCGAGAACGCCTCGCTGCGCTACGCCTTCGAGTGGTCCTGCAACACGGTCTTCGCGAAGCTGGGCGTGGACGTCGGCCTCGGCGCCATGACGGACACGGCCCGCGCCTTCGGCTTCAACGACCCCGGCCTGCGGATCCCGTTCTCAGTCGCCCCCAGCAGCTTCGACACCGAGATGGACCGGGCCCAGCTCGCCCTCTCCTCCATCGGCCAGTACGACACCCGGGCCACCCCTCTGCAGATGGCGCTCGTCACGGCCGCCGTCGCCAACGGGGGCTCGGTCCGGTCGCCGTACCTCGTCGAGCGCACCACCACGGCGAGCGGCCGCACGGTAGCCACCTCGGGCGCCCACACCCTCCGCCAGGCCATGACCCCGGCCACCGCGAGGCACCTGCGCGACCTCATGCGGGGCGTCGTCGAGTACGGCACCGGCGCCAACGCCGCCCTCCGCCACGCCACGGTCGGCGGCAAGACCGGCACCGCCCAACACGGCATCGGCAACTCCGGCACCCCCTTCGCCTGGTTCATCGGCTGGGCGCAGTCCGACGACGCGCTCGAACCCGGGGTGGCCGTGGCGGTGGTGGTGGAGGACGCGGAGGCGGAACGGGGGGAGATCAGCGGGGGCGGGGACGCGGCACCGATCGCACGGGAGGTGATGAGGGCGGTGCTGAGAAACACCGACTAGGAGCAGCGCCCCACAAGGGGCGCGGGGCTGTGCCGATCTGCGGGCTCCGCTGCATGGGCGCGCCCAGGACCCACCGGCACGCGCCGGCACGCGCTGCACGAACCATGACCATCGACCGAGAAAACGCACGCCCATCAGCCGAGAAAACGGGTGTGATCCCCGAACCGCCCCGACCTATCGTGCGCCTCATGACTCTCGCCACATACGAACTCGCCCAGGTCAACATCGCCCGCCTCCAAGCGCCCCTGGACTCACCGCAGTTGAAGGACTTCGTGGACGCCCTCGACCCCGTGAACGCGGTCGCGGACCAATCCGCCGGCTTCGTCTGGCGCCTCCAGAGCGACTCCGGCAACGCGACGGACATCCCCGTCCTCGGCGACGACTGGCTGGTCATCAACATGTCGGTGTGGCAGGACACCAACGCCCTGACGGCGTTCATGTACCAGGGACAGCACCGGGAGTTGCTGGCCCGCAGGCGGGAGTGGTTCGAGCGGCTGGCCGAGGCCGTCACCGCACTGTGGTGGGTCCCCGCCGGCCATCACCCCACCGTGGCCGAGGCGGAGGAACGGCTCCTCCACCTCCGCGCCCACGGCCCGACCCCGTACGCGTTCACCCTGCGCACGTCGTTCCCGGCCGGACCGGCGGAGCCCCTCGTGCCGGACGCCGCCCTCAGCTGATCCGCTGCCGTATCTCGGAACGGACCTGAACGGTCCGCTCCGCGAAGGCCTCCATGTCCACCTTCGAGGGGTCCTGCCCGACGCTCTTCACGCCGAGTTCCGCGACGGACGCCCCGGTGTTGCCGTCGGCCCAGGCGCACATCGGGTACGTGACCTCGGTTCCGGTCTGCTTCTGGGTGACGACCTGGCAGCTGACGGTGAGGTCCGAGCCGTCCGGGGTGAAGTCCTTGGGCGGCACGGCCACCGTGATCGTGTCGACCTCGGCCGCGCCCTTCAGCATGGTGTCGCGGGCGGCGTCGGTGTTCTTGAACCGGCCGTACATGCCCGAGACGATCAGGGCGCCCTGGGCCCCCTCGCCCGCGGGTGTGTACTGGCCGACGGCGGCCTTGACGTCGCGTGCGTCCCAGGCGCCCTCCGCCTCCTCCGCCACCTGCTGCCCCGACGTGTCGGAGAGGTCCTGGGCCAGTTCGTACTCCCCGTCCAGCACCGTTTCGGGCAGCGTCAGCTTGTACTCGGCCTCCGGGAAACCGCTCGTGCTCTGCGTCCCGATGACCCACAGCCCCACCGCGCCGACCACCACGAGAGCGACGACCCCGCCGACGATCCCGAGGATCAGACCCACGCGGCTCTTCGGTGGCGGCACGGGCTGCCATCCCCCGGGATGCGGCTGGCCGGGCTGCTGCGGCGGGTACGGCTGCTGACCGTACGGCTGGGACTGCGGCTGCGGCTGATACGGCTGACCGTACGGACCCGGCTGCTGTGGCTGCTGACCGTACGGCGGGGGCTGGGACTGGGGCTGCTGCGGAGGCATGGACACGCCAGAACGCTACTGCACACGCCCTCACCGCAAGGAACCGGCCACCGCGCCCCGCCCCCGCTTCCGTGCGGACCGGGCCATCAACAAGTGGCGCACAAAGGATTGACGACCTTGCTGACAAGTAGTCTCATAAGCCATGACCGCCGGTAACTCCCATGAACTTCCGTACGAGGAGCTGCGACAGCCATGACCACGGTGCCCTCGGTGAACGCGACGAACCCGGTGTCGGAGGCGGAGGTGCTTCGCGACGCGCTCGGGCTCCTCAAAGACCGGGAACAGGTGGCCGAGCGGCTGCTCGCCTCCTCCGCGAAGCACTCCTTCGACCCGGACAAGGAGCTGGACTGGGACGCCCCCTTCGAGGAGGGGAAGTGGTTCTGGCCACCGGAGCTGGTGTCCCTGTACGGGACGCCGATGTGGCGGCGGATGTCGGAGGAGCAGCGGATCGCGCTCTCCCGCCACGAGGCGGCGGCGCTGGCCTCCCTCGGTATCTGGTTCGAGATCATCCTCATGCAGCTGCTCGTGCGGCACATCTACGACAAGGCCGCGACCAGCGCGCACGTCCGCTACGCCCTGACGGAGATCGAGGACGAATGCCGGCACTCGAAGATGTTCGCCCGGCTGATCAGCAAGGGCGACACCCCGTACTACCCGGTGAGCCGGCTGCACCACAATCTGGGCCGCCTCTTCAAGACGATCTCGACGACCCCCGGTTCCTTCACCTCCACCCTGCTCGGCGAGGAGATCCTCGACTGGATGCAGCGGCTGACCTTCCCTGACGAGCGCGTCCAGCCGCTCGTCCGGGGCGTCACCCGCATCCACGTCGTCGAGGAGGCCCGGCACGTGCGCTACGCCCGCGAGGAGTTGCGCCGCCAGATGGTGACGGCCCCGCGGCTGTCCCGGAGCTTCACCCGGGTCACCTCCGGCGAGTTCGCCCGGGTCTTCGCCGTCGCCTTCGTCAACCCCGACGTCTACACGAACGTCGGCCTCGACCGGCGGGCGGCTGTCGCCCAGGTCCGGGCCAGTGCGCACCGGCGGGACATCATGCAGACCGGCGCGAAGCGGTTGACGGACTTCCTGGACGACATCGGGGTGCTCCAGGGTGTGGGGCGCCGGATGTGGAGGTCGTCGGGCTTGCTGGCGTAGTCGGTTAGCGGGCGGGCGCGTCCGGGGGTGGGGTCGGCGCGTCGGCGGTTGCGGGTGCGTGGGGCTTCTCGCGCAGTTCCCCGCGCCCTGAAAAGCAAGGGCCGCGCACCATGCTTTCCGGCCCACGGCACCGTCGCCTCGCGCGCCCGCAGCGCCATGGGCGTTCAGGCCGCGGCGCCGTTGCCTTTCAGGCCCGCAGGGCCTGGTCTTTCAGGGGCGCGGGGAACTGCGCGAGAAGCCCCACCGGACCCGCACCCGCCCACGAACCGAACCCACCACCCCCTCACCCGCTCCCACCGACGGAGCCCAACGCCCCCGACTACGCTGAAAGGCATGACGTCCGAGGCCCCCACCCGCGCGTACCGTCGACTGAGTGTGGAAGAGCGGCGCAGTCAGCTGCTGGATGCCGCGCTTGAACTGTTCGCGCACAACGCGCCCGAGGACGTCTCCCTCGACGACGTGGCGGAAGCGGCCGGGGTCTCCCGTCCCCTCGTCTACCGTTACTTCCCCGGTGGCAAGCAGCAGCTCTACGAGGCGGCCCTGCGCTCGGCCGCCGAGGAGCTGGAGCACTGCTTCGACGAGCCGGCCGAGGGCCCCCTGACCAGCCGCCTGACCCGCGCCCTCGACCGCTATCTGGCCTTCGTGGACGAGCACGCCACCGGTTTCAGCGCACTCCTCCAGGGCGGCAGCGTCGTGGAGACCTCCCGGGCCACGGCCATCGTGGACGGGGTCCGGCGGGCCGCCGCCGACCACATCCTGCGGCATCTGGAGGTGGCCGAGCCCAGCCTGCGACTGCGGATGACCGTCCGTATGTGGATCACCTCCGTGGAGGCCGCCTCCCTCATCTGGCTCGACGAGGGCAAGCAGCCGGACGTCGGCGAACTCCGCGACTGGCTCGTCGAGCAGTTCGTCGCCTGTCTCACCGCCACCGCCGGCCGAGACCCCCAGACCGCCGCCGTCGTACGGCACGCCCTCGCCGTCGAGACCTCCGCCGGGGCCGTCGGCACCCTGGTCCGCCGCATCCTGCCCGTGGTCGGCGACGCCACCCACCTGCTGTGACACTGGTCCGGTGAAGAGCCAAGACACCCCCTTCGTGGGCGGCCCCCTCGACGGGCGCGTCCTGCCCGTGCTGCTCGGCATCACCGGCCACCCCCCGAAGACGTACCGGGTCCCGGTCCCCGACGCAGCCGGCGGCCCGCCGACCGTCCTCGTCTACCGCCGGGTCGACGCCGGCCGGGGCGGCTTCATGCACCAGCTGTGGAAGTACGAGTACGCCCCCGACGCGGACCCCCGACGCCGCCTGAAGTGGCCCTGGTCCACGTTGGACTCCCCGACCGGCCCCGGCACCGCGGTCACCACCAACTCTTCGGACTCCCCGGGCTCACCGGACGGGCAATCCGCCACGCCGCCCGCGAAGCCGCGCCCCACCGACGAGTGACACCCGGGCGCCGAACGGTCCACCCGGCGCGCGCCCACCCCCGGCCCACCCGATCCTGCCGATGCGAGGTGGACGGCCCACCCCCGCACCGGAGGTGATGGCGTGTCAGGAAGGCTCCTGTGTCTGGTCGGTACGGCGACGGTGGCGGCGCTCACGACCGGCGCCCTGCTCACCGCTACCGCCGCTCCGGCCACGGCCGTACCGGAACCCCCCGTCGCCGACACCCACGCGGACCCGGCGCAGGCGCCCGGTGACCGCTCGGTCGCCGACCTCCTCAGCGACCTCCGACGGCTGCACCGCGAGACGGAGAAGGCCACCGAGGCGTACTCCTCGACCGACGAGGAGCTGACGAAGCAGCGGGCCGTGGTGACGAGCCTGGACCGGCGGCTCGCGACGGCCCGCCTCTCCCTGCACGACAGCCGGGGCGCGGCCGGCCGGCTGGCCCGGCAGCAGTACCAGAACAGCAGCACCGCGCTCTCCCCGTACGTGGGGCTGCTGATGACCCGCGACCCGCACCGGGTGCTGGAGCAGGGCCATGTGATCGGTCAGGTCGCCCAGGAACGGGCCGAGACGATCGAACGGCTGGTCGGCAGCGAACAGGACACCGACGCCCTCGCCCGCAAGGCCCGCGCGGCCCTGGACCGGCAACTCACCCTCACCGAGCAGCACTGGAGGGAAAACGAAGCCGTACGCGAGCGCCTCGACGAGGTCGAGAAACTCCTCGCCTCCCTCACTCCGGAACAGCTCGCCGACATCGAAAAGTCGGAGGAGGAGACAAAGGGGGCGGCGGAGGATGCGGAGGATGCGATGGGCGAGGCAGGACCGGGGAAGTCCACCATCCCGAAGCTCCCGGGGACCGCGGGCTTTTAGGGCGGGGGCTGTGTCGATATGCGGCCCCGCCGCGTGGGCGCGAGCACCACCCACCGCCCACCGCCCGCCCCCGGCAGCCGAGAAGCACGCCTACGGCGCCTCCCCGCCTATCCGTTGCCGAGACCGTAGTCAGATCTCAGCATTC
Organism: Streptomyces sp. NBC_01314; assembly: GCF_041435215.1. Classification (NCBI taxonomy): domain Bacteria; kingdom Bacillati; phylum Actinomycetota; class Actinomycetes; order Kitasatosporales; family Streptomycetaceae; genus Streptomyces; species Streptomyces sp. NBC_01314. Next base: position 3,890,361 of record NZ_CP108394.1, read on the forward strand.
CGGATGTTTCCGCCCGGAAGGTCCGTCTCGTCACCAGAGCGTGAGGGCTTCGGTTTGAGTACGGTCTCTCGTTTCTGTCTGTCGCTGGTGCGGCAGGGTTGCGCCACCTGCCCGCCCCGCCTCCGCCTTGCGGCGGGGGCGGGTGGTGCGGGTCCTCTGGTCGGCTCCACGAGGCTTCGACACCGCCGGGGTGGTGTCCTGGTCTCCGGCCACTCCGGTACCAGTTGTTGCGGCTGCCGCGAGGGCGGCGAGGTTGAGTGCGGCGTTGTCGTCCCGGTCGAGGACCAGGCCGCAGGCGTCGCACCGGTAGGTCCTCACGTACAGCGGCAGTTTGGCTTTCACCGCGCCGCACCCGGAACAGGTCTTCGAGGAGGGGTACCAGCGGTCCGCCGCGATGGTGCGGGTGGCGTGGCGCCGGCGGGTCTTGTAGGTGAGCTGGCGGCGGATCTCACCTAATCCGGCGTCGGCGATCCTGCGGGCCAGGCGCCGGTTGCGGAGCATCCCGGCGACGTTGAGGTCCTCGACGACGACGGTGCCGTACTCGGCCGCCACGCTCGTGGTGAGCTTGTGCAGGGCGTCTTCGCGGAGGTTCGCGACCCGGTGATGCACCTTGTTGCGGACGGCGTTGGCCTTCTCCCACCGCTTCGACGGCTTCTGCCCGGTCCTGCGGTCGGGGCCCCGGCGGCGGGACACGACGCGGGACGCGCGGCGCAGCTGCTTGCGTGCCCGGTCGTAGTGCCCGGGGTTGGCGACGGTGCGGATCTCGCCGGTGCTGTCGGCCATCACCGCGAGGGTCTTCACGCCCAGGTCGATCCCGACCGCCACGTCCGGCCGCGCCACGCGTTCGAGGTCCCGCTTGACCTCGGCCTGGAACGAGACGAACCAGCGTCCGCGCTCGTGCCGCACGGTCGCGGACAGGATGCGGGCCGTCCCGGCCCGGACGCGGGTGAGGAGCTTCACCGTGGGCTCGTGGGTGCGGATCGTGCCCAGCCTCGGCAGCGTCACGTGCCGGCCGTCGGCGTCCACCCGGATCACGCCGGTGGTGAACCGGCAGGACAGACGCGCCTTCCGCTTCGACTTGAACCGCGGCATGCCCATCGCACGGCCACGGCGCCTGCCCTGCTTCGACTTCGCGTAGTTGTCGAACGCGGCGGCAGCGTTCGCCAGCCCGGTGGAGTACGCCTCCTTGGAGTTCTCCTCCCACCAGGCGGCGAACCTCGGATCGGTGTGCTTGGCCTCGTTGAACGCCTTCCGCAGCCCGGGCAGCGACCACGGCCGCCACTCGGTCAGCGACTCTTCGGGGATGCCGTACGTCTCCTCGGCCCTGCGCTGCCACCACGAGGCGGTCACCCAGCCGACAGCCCAGTTGTACGCGGCACGCGCCGCGCCGCAGTGCGAACGCAACGCCCGCTCCTGGACGGCGTTCGGGTCCAGGGCGAAGCGGAACGCCTTCACCACGAACCCGGGCTGCGGCTGGAACTTCTTCACTCGGCGGCCTCGCCGGTCGCTACGGCCACCGCGCGGGCGACCCGGCTCTTCGCCGCCCGCCGCCCGTACAGGCGCGCGCACATCGACGTCAGCACCTCGGTGATGTCGCGTACCAGGTCATCGGCGGTCTCGGTGGGGTCGAGGACGACCAGACGCCGCCCGGACGCCGACAGCGCGGCCTCCAGGTGCTCGACGCCGAACCGGGCCAGCCGGTCACGGTGCTCGACCACGATCACCGCCGTCTGCGGGTCGGACAGCAGCCGGTGCAGCTTGCGGCGCCGCCCGTTCAACCCGGATCCCACCTCGGTGACGACCTCAGCGACGGCCAGGCCCAGCCCGTTCGCGCCGGACACGACCCGGGCAGCCTGCCGCTCAAGATCGGCTTTCTGGTCAGCGGACGACACGCGGCAGTACGCCACCACACGCCCGGACGGCTGGACGGCGACCTCGTCGACCAACCACGTCCCGGACGGCGCCTGGCGAACGGGTACGGGCATCTTCCCGTCCTTCACCCACCGCCAGGCGGTCTGGTAGCTCACGCCCTGCTGACGGGCCCACTCCGAAAGCTTCACGAGACCAAGGTACGTGAGACACACGACTAGGGATGCCTATGAATGACTATAAAATCTGTAGCAGCTTTCACCCCCCGGCAACCTCCGAAAGATACGCCCGGGTCTTCTCCGCCTCGTAGAAGTACCCCTCGAAGTCCGCCGGATCATCGAACCCATTGGCAAAACGATCCGCCACCACCGGCAACCCCTCGGCCGCCGCCACCAGCCCCCGCACATGCTCGGCCGGCGGAGCCAGCATCGTGTTGGTCCACTTGGTGACGGGCCCCGCGTCCTGCCAGAACCGTTCGAACGTCCGCCGCATCCACGCCTCGTCGAACTCCCCGTCCCCGTGGTCGAGGATCGCGGCGAGATAGACGGCCGCGCACTTGGTCGCCGAGTTCGCCCCCTGCCCGGTCAGCGGGTCGTTGGCCACCACGACGTCCCCGGCGCCCAGCACCAGACCGCCACCGGGAAGTTCCGCGACGGGATGCCGGACGACCGGTGTGTAGCGACCGGTCAACGCCGCGCCCGCGTCGGTCACCTCGGCTTCGGTGGCGCGCGCGTACTCCCAGGGGACGTACCGCTTCATGAGGTCCAGGGTGAGCGCGAGCTGTTCCTCGGCGTTCCGGACGCCGTCGAAGACGTCGAGCGGACCGCCGGGCAGGCCCAGCCAGAACAGGGCGTCGGCGCGGCCGGAGGTGGTGAGGACCGGCTGGACGATGAGTTCACCGAGGCCGGGCACCAGGTTGCAGCGGGCCGCTTCGAACTCCGGGTGCTCGGGGCGAGGGTGCAGCCCGTGCACGTACACGGCGGCGAGCGCGCGCTGCGGCTCGGTGTGGGGCGAGCGGGCGGCGTCGCGGCGGAACATCCGCACCAGTTCGCCCTTGCCCGCGGTGACGAGCACGAGGTCGTACACACGGGAGAAGTAGTCGAGGTCGGAGACCGCGGCGCCGTGCACGACGAGCTGGCCGCCCCGCCGCGCGAACGTCTCCAGCCAGCCGGCCATCTTCACCCGCTGGTCCACGGCCTGCGCATACCCGCGCAGCCGGCCGACCCAGTCGACGGCGCGCTCCCCGTCCGGTCCGGCGACGGACACGCCGACGCCCTCGATCCGCGGGGTCTGGGACTCCCAGAAGTTCAGTTCGAGGTCGCGCTCGTGGCGCAGTGCCGAGTCGAACATGCACTGGGTGGACATGATCCGGCCGGCGCGTATCTCGTCCGGGGTCCGATTGGACATCAGTGTGACCTCGTACCCGTGCGACTGGAGTCCGAGGGCCAGGTGCAGCCCGGACTGGCCGGCTCCGACGACGAGAATCTTCCGCATCCGGACAGGTCTCCTGGTTCGTCCGTGGCGTCCCGTGGCGTCCCCGCTGGGAGGGACTACTCGGGGCTGAGGGATATCGCGTGCGCGCACAGAGCGAGCAGGGTCTCCATCGCGGAGGCCCGCTTGCGTGCGTCCATGATCATGACAGGTACGTGTGCGGGCACGGTCAACGCGTCCCGTACGTCGTCGGGTTCGTACCGCACGCTGCCGTCGAACGTGTTGACCGCGACGATGTACGGCAGTCCGCAGCTCTCGAAGTAGTCGAGCGCGGGGAAGCAGTCGCCGAGACGGCGGGTGTCGGCGAGGACGACCGCGCCGATCGCGCCGCGCACCATGTCGTCCCACATGAACCAGAACCGCTCCTGGCCGGGCGTGCCGAACAGGTAGAGGACGAGGTCGTCGTCGAGGGTGATGCGGCCGTAGTCCATGGCCACGGTGGTGGTGAGCTTGTCCGGCGTCGCGGAGAGGTCGTCCGTGCCGGCGCTGGCCTCGGTCATCAGCGCCTCGGTCCGCAGCGGGGTGATCTCGGAGACCGCGCCGACGAAGGTGGTCTTGCCGACGCCGAAGCCGCCCGCCACCACGATCTTCGTGGCGATGGGGGCGCGGCTGAGGTCGGACTGCCAGGGTTTCAGTTCCTCCTCGGGCTCCGCCCCGGTCCCCGGCTCGGGAGGGGCGGCGTCCGTGTCGACGCGGAGCGCGCCGACGTCGAGACGAGGGGCGTTCGCGTCGACGTGGACGCGGGGGGCGTCGTCGACGCCCGGGGTGACGCCGGCCGAGGCGTCGGGGTTGACGCCGGCCGAGGCGGCGTCAGAGACGGCGAAGTCCACTCAGCACCCTTTCCAGCAGAGCGCGGTCCGGCTGTCCCGGTCCGTGACCTGTTCCGTACACACGGATCTTTCCCTGGTCCGCGAGATCGCTGAGGAGGACGCGGACCACGCCGAGCGGCATCTTCAGCAGCGCGGCGATCTCCGCCACCGTCCGCATACGGCGGCAGAGTTCGACGATGGCCCGCATCTCGGGCATCACCTTGGCGTTGGGTGAGCCTCCCCCACTACTGAGCAGGTGGGAGGACCCCCCGGCCAACTGGGCTCGTTCCGACGGGGCTTCGAGTACGGCGACGAACGTCTCCACGAGCAGGACGTGACCGAAGCGGGTACGGCCGCCGGTGAGCGAGTAGGGGCGTACGCGGGCGGGTTTGCGGTCGCCGCCGCGCACGGGAAGCCTCTTCGCACCCTTCGGCACGGCCGACCGTTTCACCGGACCGGACTCGTGGGCGCGCGCCCTGCTCTTCTTCTGGCTCTGGCCGCTCATCCGCTGCTCCCGGCCGCCTCGGCCTCCAGGGACTTGCGGAGTTCGCTGCGCAGTTCCGGGGTGAGGACGTGGCCGGCGCGGCCGACGAAGAGCGCCATGTGGTACGCCACCACGCTCATGTCGCAGTCGGGGGAGCCGTGCACGCCGAGCAGTGAGCCGTCGCTGATCGACATCACGAAGAGGCTGCCCGCCTCCATCGCGACCATCGTCTGCTTGACCCCGCCGAACTCCATCAGCTTGGCGGCGCCGATGGTGAGGCTGCCGATGCCGGAGACGATGGTGGCCAGGTCGGCGGCGGAACCCCGGGGGCCCTGGGGCCGTTCCTCCCGGGTCTGGCGGGCCTCGGCGTGTCTGCCGGGGTCGGAGGAGAGCAGCAGCAGGCCGTCGGAGGAGACCACCGCGACCGACAGCAGCCCCGGCACCTCCTCGACGAGGTTGGTCAGGAGCCAGTGCAGGTTGCGGGCTTCACTGCTCAGTCCGAAGGTCATGGGCGCGGTCAACTGCTTTCCTCCTCGGAAGTGCCCCCCGTGGTGTCAACTGCCTCTGTCCGGTACTCACGTGCCCCGGGCATCCTCGTCTCACCCGACTGCTCGGCGATCTCCGCCTCGACGTCGCGGCGCCCCTCCATGGCCCCCTGGTGGAACCCGCCGAGCCGGCGGCGCAGCTCGTCGGCGTTCACGCCCCCGACGCGTGGCCGGGGAGCCGTGGGTGTGGGCGCGGTGATCCTGGGTGTGCGCTTGGGCAGACCCTTGTCGGTGCGGCGCTGGGTCTCCTCGTCCCGCGGCCCTTCCGTCCCGGCCCGTGACACCTCCGTCGTGCGCGCCGCGTTTCCTTCGTCGGCGGCACGCTCATGGGTGTCGGGTTCGACCGTGTACGGGTCGTCGGCGGCGTCGGCCGCGACGTACTCGTCGCTCTCCTCGTCGGCGCCCTTCCCCGGGGCCACCGGAGCGAAGAGCTCCATCGTCGTCTCGGACACGGACTCGGCCCCGGTTTCGGGGCCGCCCTCGGATTCGTCGTCTTCCGGTACGACGTTGCCGGCGGCTTCGGCGGCGTCGGCGGCCGTCCCCACGGCCTCCCTCGCCAGGATCGCCCGCTCGGCCGCCTCGATGAGCGGGTCGCCGTCGCCCTCCGGCTCACGTACGGCGACGGAACGGCCGGGCAGGACGTTCGAGTTGGCCTCGGCGCCGACGCCCGGCAGGGAGAGCGAGGGCGTGATCGGGCCCGTCGTGGCCCCCGTGCCCACGGGTACGGCGGGCGTGGGGGCCAGCAGGCCCTTGGGCAGGACGACGACCGCGGCGGTGCCGCCCGTCCCGTGCTCCTGGAGCCGCACGGGGGTGCCGAGCCGGTGGGCGAGGCGGGCGACGACGTACAGGCCGAGGCCGAGTCCCTCGCCGTCCTCCTGCTCGTAGGGCGCCTCGGGGTCGAAGTCGGTGAGGCGGGCGTTGAGCCTGGCGAGCCGGTCGGGGGCGACGCCGATGCCGCCGTCCTGGACGGAGAGGGTGATCTCACCGTTCTCCATCAGCCGGCCTGAGACCTCGACGGACATCTCCGGCGGCGAGAACGACGTGCCGTTCTCCAGGAGTTCGGCGAGGAGGTGGCTGAGGTCGTCGGCGGCGAACCCGGCGACGTGCGCGGCCGGCGGCAGCGCGGCGATGCGGACGCGTTCGTAGCGCTCGATCTCGCTGACCGCGGCGCGGACGACGTCGACGAGCGGGACGGCTCCGGCGTGGTGCTGGATGTGCTCGTGTCCGGCCAGGACGAGGAGGTTCTCGCTGTGGCGGCGCATGACGGTCGCGAAGTGGTCGAGCTTGAACAGCGTGGAGAGCCGGTCGGGGTCCTGCTCCCGCTCCTCCAGGGACTCGATGACGGCGAGCTGCCGCTCGACGAGACCGAGGGTGCGCAGCGCGAGGTTGACGAAGGTCGCGTGGACGCTGTGCTGGACCTTCGTCAGGTGCGCGGTGGCCTCGGCGAGTTCGGCGCGCAGCCTGTCGCGGTCGTCGGCCATCGTCTGGCGCTGGCCGATGAGGTGCTTGCGGTCGCCTTCCAGGGGCGCGAGCCGCTCGTGCAGCGCGAGGGCGTGCGCGTGGAGCGCGTTGACGGAGCGTACGACCTGGGCGAACTCGTCGTCGCGGCCGGTGAACTTGACCGGTTCCTGGGTGGCCGGGTCGCCGGCGACACGGGCGGAGCCGATGCGCAGCACCGCGAGCGGGCGGGTGAGGGAGCGGGCCATGCCGGTGGCGACGCCGACGGCGAGGAGCATCAGGGCGCCGAGGACGGCGATCCGGATCTCCAGCGCGGTGACGTCCTCGTCGCGCAGCAGGGCGAGGTCCTTGGTGCGCCGGTCGTAGAGGGAGGACTCGGCGCCGCGCATCAGGTCCACGCGGGCGGAGAGCGCCGCGCCGGCCTTCTTCGCGCTGGTGCCGGCCTCGCTGTCGGAGAGCGTGGGCTGGTCGGTGAGGTCGGTCAGGTACTTCTCGGCGGTGTCGGCCTCGGGGCCGCTGACCGTGGCGTCGTACGAGGAGCGGCCGGCGGCGGGCGCGGTCTCGCGGAAGTGGGCGAGGGCGGCGTCGGAGCGGACGCGGGCCTGCTGAGCGGCGGCGGTGAGGGCGTCGCGCTGCTTCGCGTCGGCGGCCGAGGCGCCGGTCGTGGTGGTGGGCAGCCCGGTGACGGGGTCGACGATCGTCCGGGTGGTCGTCGGAACGCTGAGGGCGGCGACGAGCAGCCCGCGGGCGGCGGCGGCCTGCTGGACGGCGGTGTCGAGTTCGGCGAGCGCGTAGGCGCCGCCGCCCGCGCGGGGCGGCAGCCGCTCGGCCAGTTCCTCGGCGAGGGCGTGGAGTTCGGTGACGACGGCGGTGTACGCCGTGTGCGCTTCGAGAGCGGTGCTCTTCCCGGAGAGCACCGATTCCCGTACGCCGGCGATGGACTCGGCGCTCTCGATGGTCTGCCGCATCGCGGCGGAGGTGCCGGAGTCCTCGCTCAGCTCCTCGACCTGGGTGTCGACGCGGTCACTGCGCTGCTTGCTGGGCGCGGCCGATTCGGGCCGACCGGCCGCGATGTACGCGGTGACCTCGTCGCGCTCGTCGGCCAGTGCGTGCGCGAGGGTGAGCGTCTCCTGGGTCTGTCCGCCGAGCGTGACCAGGCTCTGGGTGTCACGCAGTTGCTCCGAGGCGGCGAGGACCGAGGGTGCCCCCGCGCCCGCTATGGCGGCGGCCACGACGGCCACGGCGACGATGAGCCGGTTGCGTACGCGCGCCTTCCGCCCGGTGCCGACGGCGGGGGCCTGCGCCTGTGCCGTCCCCGGTTTGGTCGGGGAGGCCGCGGAGGCCTTCGAAGCTGCCTGCTTGTCTGCGCGCCGAGGCCGCGTCTTCTGCACCGGTGCTCGCATTCCTGACTCGTGTACCCATTAGCCCGGGTGACTATCCGTCAACTATGGGCGTCCCCCCGGTACGGCTCCCGACCCTCCCAGTGCCGGTGGGCAGTGGTCCCGCATCATCAGTCCCGCCACCCGAAGGAGTGAACATCGCCGGGGAGTTGGCGGGCAAGTTCCTCCGGCTCGTGCCGATGTCCCGCACGTCGGGCCGGTTGGACGTCGGGGACGCGCTTTGACAGTATTCGCCGCCGCGCTTCACCGCTCACGATCATTCCATGCCAAACCCGGCGCCCCGCCCGGAGGGTCCGGGTCGTACGGCGACCGTTGTCGGCCTTTCGCGGATCTTGTGGCGGGCTCGGGCAGACTGGCCGAATGCGCACCGAACTCGTCTCGGAACCCGGCGACCCCCTCCGCCCCAACGAGGACTTCGCGTCGGTCGCCCTGCCCGCGGGGGGACAGGGCGGTGCCCTCGTGGTCCTGGACGGCGTGACCCCGCCGCCCGACGGTTACGGCTGTCTGCATTCGGTCGCATGGTTCGCTTCCCGCCTCGGCGGCACCCTGACCGAACTGTCCGTTTCGGAGCGGGATTCGCCGTTGCCCGACGTGCTCTCACAGGCCATTTCTCGTACCGCCCGAGCCCACGCCCTAACCTGTGACCTTTCTCACCCACGAACCCCACAGGCCACAGTGGCCCTCGCCCGCTGGTCGTCGACAGCCGTGGAGTACCTGGTGTTGTCGGACTCGGCCCTGCTGTTCGAACGACCGGACGGCACGGTGACGGCCGTACTGGACGACCGGCTGTCCCTGCTGCCCCGGGCCTCCCTGGCCACGGCCGCGATCGCCGACTCGACCGTCCGGAACAGGGAGGGCGGCTTCTGGACGGCGGCCGCCGATCCCACCGTGGCCGCACGGGCCGTGACGGGAACCGTCCCCCGCGAGGAGGTCCGTTCGCTGGTCGCGCTGTCGGACGGCGCGAGCCGCTGGGTGGAGACGTTCCGCGAGGGCGACTGGACAGCCTGCCTCACCTTCGTGCGGAAGGCGGGGGCGCACGGCCTGGTGCGGCGGGTGCGGAAGCTCGAAGTCACCGATGTGGAACGCGAGTTCCTGGGGCGCGGCAAGACGCACGACGACGCGAGCGTGGTGTTCGTGGAGTGGTGAGGGCCGTCCCGCCGCTCAGCTCTCCACGCCTCGGTTCAGCTGGTGCAGCAGCCGCGCCAGTTGGGCCACCTCGTCCCGGTCCCAGCCCGCGAGCTGCCGTACGTACGCGACCCGGCGGGCGTCCCGGACCGCCCGGAAACGCGCCCTGCCCTCCTCGGTGAGGTGGACGAGCCAGGCGCGGCCGTCGGCGGGGTCGGGCTCGCGGGCGATGAGGCCGAGGTGTTCCAGGGCGCGGAGCTGACGGGACATGGTGGCCTTGCCGACGCCGATGTAGGCGGCGAGTTCGGTGGCGCGGAGGCGGCCGGTCTCGTCGAGGCGGGCTAGGAGGCCGTAGGCGGCGGACTCCAGGTCGGGGTGGACGGCACGGGCCATCTCCCCGGACTTGGCGCGGGCCCGACGCAGCAGGACCGTCAACTCCCGTTCCAGTGCCAGGAACGCATGGTCCATACCACCCGTCGGCGCGTCGGCCCCGACACCGCCGCCGTCGCCGTTTCCGCCCTCGTCCTGCACGTCAGCGCTCCTGATTCCGATTCCGGGTTCCTGAAAGTTTCCGTCAGGGCCGCCGTGGCGGGCAGCGCCGTTCAGTATTTCGCAGCCACGGGCCGGCACCGACCGCGTCGGCAGGGGCGTCGCCCCTGCCGCCTCTCGTGGCCGCGCACGGGAAAGGTCCGGGTCTCCCTCACGGGGACCCGGACCTTCACCCGTCCGGTGGGCGCCGTCACACCACCACCGGAGCCTTGGGGAACCGCCGCCCGGTGGGTCAGGCGGCCACCTGCACCTCCACCCCCGCCGGGGCGAGCGCCAGCTCCAACACCTGGCGGACATCGGTGACCGCGTGGACGTCGAGCTTGTCGAGAACCTCGGCGGGGACGTCGTCGAGGTCGGCCTCGTTCCGCTTCGGGATGATGACGGTCGTGACACCGGCCCGGTGCGCGGCGAGCAGCTTCTGCTTCACGCCGCCGATGGGCAGCACCCGCCCCGTCAGCGAGACCTCACCGGTCATCGCCACGTCCGTGCGGACGAGCCGGCCGGACAGGAGCGAGGCGAGGGCCGTCGTCATGGTGACGCCGGCACTCGGACCGTCCTTGGGGACCGCGCCCGCCGGGAAGTGGATGTGCACACCCCGGTCCTTCAGGTCGGCGACGGGCAGCTCCAGCTCCGCGCCGTGCGAGCGGAGGAAGGAGAGCGCGATCTGCGCGGACTCCTTCATCACGTCGCCCAGCTGACCGGTGAGGGTCAGCCCCGCCGCGCCCGTCTCCGGGTCGGCGAGCGACGCCTCGACGTACAGCACGTCGCCGCCCGCGCCGGTGACCGCGAGGCCGGTCGCGACACCCGGCACGGCGGTGCGCCGCTCCGCCGGGTCCTGGGCCGACTCGGGCACGTGGTGCGGGCGCCCGATGAGTCCGCGCAGATCCTCGTCGGTGACGGTGAACGGCAGCTTGCGCTGCCCCAGTTCGTGCTGGGCCGCGACCTTGCGCAGCAGCCGCGCCACGGACCGCTCCAGGTTCCGTACGCCCGCCTCGCGCGTGTACTCACCGGCCAGCTTGCGCAGCGCGCTCTCGTCGAGGACGACCTCGTCGGCGGCGAGCCCGGCCCGCTCCAGCTGCCGGGGCAGCAGGTGGTCCCGGGCGATGACGACCTTCTCGTCCTCCGTGTAACCGTCCAGCCGGACGAGCTCCATGCGGTCGAGCAGCGCCTCGGGGATCGACTCCAAGACGTTGGCCGTGGCCAGGAAGACGACGTCGCTGAGGTCCAGCTCGACCTCCAGGTAGTGGTCCCGGAAGGTGTGGTTCTGCGCGGGGTCGAGAACTTCGAGCAGGGCGGCGGCCGGGTCGCCCCGGTAGTCGGAGCCGACCTTGTCGATCTCGTCGAGCAGGACGACGGGGTTCATGGAGCCCGCCTCCTTGATCGCCCGGACGATACGGCCGGGCAGGGCGCCCACGTACGTACGCCGGTGCCCGCGGATCTCCGCCTCGTCCCGTACGCCGCCGAGCGCGACCCGGACGAACTTCCGCCCCATCGCGTGGGCCACGGACTCACCGAGGCTGGTCTTGCCGACACCGGGCGGCCCGACGAGCGCGAGCACGGCACCGCCGCGCCGCCCGCCGACGACACCCAGCCCCCGCTCCGCGCGCCGCTTGCGCACGGCGAGGTACTCGGTGATGCGCTCCTTCACGTCCTCCAGGCCCGCGTGCTCGGCGTCGAGCACCCGCTGGGCGCCCTGGATGTCGTACGCGTCCACCGTCCGCTCGTTCCACGGCAGTTCGAGGACGGTGTCGAGCCATGTGCGGATCCATCCGCCCTCGGGCGACTGGTCGCTCGACCGCTCCAGCTTGTCGACCTCCTTGAGCGCGGCCTCCCGTACCGTCTCCGGCAGATCGGCGGCCTCGACGCGCGCCCGGTAGTCGTCGGACTCCTCGCCGTCCTGCTCGCCGTTCAGCTCACGCAGTTCCTTGCGCACGGCTTCGAGCTGGCGCCGCAGCAGGAACTCGCGCTGCTGCTTCTCGACGCCCTCCTGGACGTCCTTGGCGATGGTCTCGGCGACGTCCTGCTCGGCGAGGTGGTCACGCAGTTGCTGGGTGGCGAGCTTCAGCCGGGCCACGGGGTCGCCGGTCTCCAGGAGCTCGATCTTCTGCTCGGTGGTGAGGAACGGCGAGTACCCGGAGTTGTCGGCGAGCGCCGACACGCCGTCGATCGCCTGCACCCGGTCCACGACCTGCCAGGCGCCGCGCTTGCGCAGCCAGCTGGTGGCAAGTGCCTTGTATTCCTTGATGAGTTCGGCGACCTGGCCGGGCAGCGGGTCCGGCACGTTCTCCTCGACGCTCGTCCCCTCGACCCACAGGGCGGCACCGGGCCCGGTGGTCCCGGCACCGATCCGCACCCGGCGAACCGCGCGGATGAGCGCCCCGGGATCACCGTCGGCCAGCCGTCCGACCTGCTCGACGGTCCCGAGCACACCCGTGCCCGCGTACGCCCCGTCGATCCGCGGCACCAGTAGCACCTTCGGCTTCCCGGGCTCCGCCCGCGCCGCGGCCTGCGCGGCCTCCACCGCGGCCCGCACATCCGTGTCGTTGAGGTCCAGAGGCACCACCATTCCCGGCAGCACGACCTCCTCGTCGAGCGGCAACACGGGCAGGGTGAGCGGTGCGGACGTCGATGCCATGATCTCTCCCTCGGCAGTCAAGTTGAGCTATGCCGACTCAATGCACGTGAGCCGATGAATGTTCCCCGAGGGCAGGGGTGTTCGCTGTGGGCGATCAACCGCCGCCCGCGCACTCCCTCCAAAGGCCTCGGGAGTCACCACACACGAGACCTTCGAACGCGGCGTACGGCCAGCTCACCCCGCGGCGGGGGTCGCACCCACCCCGACCGCAGCAATAGCTGTAGTAATACCCTGATAGCTATCTCACCTATTACCAAACCAACACGGGGGTCGCGGTGGACGGAATCGTGCGGAACTGGGTCGACGGATGGGTCGTGTCGCGCGGTGCGGCGCCTCCGGCGGTCGAGCCGTGGGGGTGGACCATCGACGTGGGGCTGGCCCACCACGTCTCCCGTCACGTCTTCGCGGCGACGAACGACGAGGTGGACGAGGCGACCGTCCGGAAGGTCGCGGACTCCGTCACCGGAGCCGGGATCTGGCTCAAGGTCTTCGCGGAGCCGTCGAGGGTCGGCCCCTGGCTGGGAGACGGCTGGTGGGTCGACCCTGAGCCGGGCCGGCTGATGTCCGTGCGGCTGAGGACGTCCAGGCGGCCCGGGACGCACGAAACCCCGGCCGCCGTCCCCGACGGCTACCGGCTCCGCACCTGGTCGTCCGGCGGCGTGACCCGGGTGATGGTCGCCGCGCCGGACGGCTCCTGGGCCGCGCGCGGCCAGATCGCCCCGACCGGGGCGACCGCGGTCGTCGACCAGATAGAGACGTCCCCGGACCACCGCCGCCGCGGCCTCGGCACGGTCGTCATGCGGACCCTCACCCAGGCCGCGCTCGAACAGGGCGCCGAGGTGGGGGTGCTGGGCGGAACACCGGACGGGCGGGCGCTGTACGAGTCGCTGGGGTGGAGGGTGGATGCGCCGCTGACGAGCGCGAAGTTCACGGGGCGGCCGTGAGCGGAGGCGGCCGTGACCGGGGGGCGGCCGTGACCGGAGAAGGGTCGTGCGCGGAGGGCGTACGCGTCCTGCGAGCGCCTGCTGACCGGCGCCTGCGCGACGCGCACCACCAGAGTTCCGGTCCTGCGCCGCCCGGCTGCGCGAGAGGCCGGGCGGCCGTATCCCGGAGGCGGTCGCGAAGGCGGCGGAGGCCGTCGGCGCGCACGATCGTCTCGGCCACCGGCTCCGCACGCTCTCCGGTGGGATGAAACAGCGGCCTGTATCGCGCGGGCCATCGTCCTCCCCCTTATACCCCCACGCACCAGAACCCTCGTGAACGCAATCCAGCGTCAGCAGCTCCAACCCCCGGGCCCGGCCGCGATCGGCGAACCGGAGCTGGTGGGAAGTTCGGTGACACGGTCCGCCGCGAGTATCTCGCCGTCGGCTTCCGCTCGCCCTGCGCCCGCAGATCGACCTCACCACCGAGCCCCGCCGGTCCCGCCGGTCCGGCACCTTCGGATCGTCCGCCGACGTCACGAGCGCCCTGGTCCGGGTACGTACGCGGACTGCGGGGGGACACCGGCTCGGCCCGCGCTCGCTCACCGTCCTGACCAACCACGGCGCGCAGACGCCCTCCCTGTACGGCGATGTCGTGGCCGAGCCGGCCCACGCCGACGTGGCCGTGCCGCGACCGCGCCCGCCGTACGAGGAGCTGCCGGGGTTCTTCGGGTCCTTCTTCCAGTCCGGGTCGCCGGTGTCCGGCGAGGGGCGGCCGAAGGAGATCCTGACGCTGCTGGAGGCCGTGCCCACGCCGGTCTGCGTCAACCCGGAGAGGCCGCCGTACTCCCGGAGATCGCCGCGAAGGCCGGCCACGCTCGTTGCCGACCACGGGGCCCGCGATGCGGCCTTGCGCGACGTGGGGCCTTCGGCCGGGCGTGGGCCGACGGCCGGCTGCCCTTCGAACTGCCGCGTTCCACGGCGGCGGTGGAGGCGTCCCGCTCGGACGTGCCCCGACACCGAGGCCTCGACCTTCCCGTACGGCCACGGCCTGACGTTCTGAAGCCATGCCCAGGGCCGCCGTAAATCGGCTGCCCCCGCGCCACGGACACGTAAAAATGGGCGGATGCCCATCACCGACCAACCCGAAGTCATCGACCGGCGCGAGGGCCCCTACGGCGAGGTCGTGCTGCGGCGGCACGGTGAGCTGCTGCAGATCATCGCCAACGGGTGCTTTCTGATGGACACCTCGGACGGGCGCTCGGAACGGCTGCTGGTCGACGCCGCCTTAGCCGCGCTGACCGGCCGTTCTCGGCCAACTGTGCTGATCGGGGGTCTGGGCGTCGGCTTCTCGCTCGCACACGCCGCCGCGGATCCGCGCTGGGGAGCGATCACGGTTGTCGAACGCGAACTCTCCGTCATCGAGTGGCACCGCGCGGGACCGCTGGCCGAGGTGTCCGCGGAAGCGCTCGCGGACCCCCGTACGGACATCGTGGAAGCCGATCTCGTCGTGTACGTCAATGAGACATCCGCCACGTTCGACGCGCTCTGTCTCGACATCGACAACGGACCCGAATGGACCGTCTCCGAGACCAACGAAAACCTGTACTCACCAGCTGGATTGGCAAGCTGTGCAAGGGTGTTGAGACCTGGTGGGGTGCTTGCCGTGTGGTCCGCGCAGCCTTCTCCGGAATTCGAGGAATCCTTGCGGAATGCCGGGTTCCAACAGGTGCGTACCGAAGAGATCCCGGTTGCCCGAGGAGTTCCGGACGTGGTGCACCTCGCGATCCGACCTGGATAGCCGTGGTGCGGTGACTGCCCGTACCCTGCTTGCCTGACGCCGATCATTCAAGCGTCAATCGCAGTCATGCGCAGCCATGCGTAGTCAAGGGATCACCCCACGGATTCCGGAAAGCAACACAGGGGCGGGCGATGGAGCAGACACACACCACCCACAGCAGCACCACAGCGACCCCGGGCGCACAGCGCCGGGTGCTCGTGGTCGAGGACGACCCGACGATCGTCGACGCCATCGCGGCCCGCCTGCGCGCCGAGGGTTTCGTCGTACAGACCGCGTCCGACGGGCCGGCCGCGGTCGACACCGCGGAGGCCTGGCAGCCCGACCTGCTGATCCTCGACATCATGCTGCCCGGCTTCGACGGCCTGGAGGTGTGCAGGCGCGTCCAGGCCCAGCGGCCCGTCCCCGTGCTGATGCTGACCGCCCGGGACGACGAGACGGACATGCTGGTCGGGCTCGGCGTCGGCGCCGACGACTACATGACCAAGCCGTTCTCCATGCGTGAGCTGGCCGCCCGCGTGCACGTCCTGCTGCGGCGGGTGGAGCGGGCCGCGCTGGCCGCCACCACACCGCGCTCGGGCATCCTGCGCCTCGGTGAACTGGAGATCGACCACGCGCAGCGCCGCGTCCGGGTGCGCAGCGAGGACGTACACCTCACGCCCACCGAGTTCGACCTCCTCGTATGTCTCGCGAACACCCCGCGTGCCGTACTCTCGCGCGAACAGTTGCTCGCCGAGGTCTGGGACTGGGCGGACGCGTCCGGGACGCGGACCGTGGACAGCCACATCAAGGCGCTGCGGCGGAAGATCGGCGCGGAGCGGATCCGCACGGTGCACGGTGTGGGGTACGCCCTGGAGACCCCGAACCCCTGAGCCCGTGCTCACACCGTGTGCGCAGGGCATACGCAGGCACGTAGGGACAGAGGGCTGGTGGCGTCATGAGCGGAGTCGGTGACCCGAGGTCGCGGAATCTCGGAGGCGCGCAGTCACGGAAGGGCGCGGGACCGCTCGGCGGTCTGCGTCCCTTCTCGATCAAGACGAAGCTCGGCGCGCTCGTGGTCATCTCGGTCCTGATCACGACCGGCCTGTCGATGATCGCGGTGCACACCAAGACGGAGCTACGCTTCATCACGGTGTTCTCGATGATCGCCACACTCCTGATTACGCAGTTCGTGGCGCATTCGCTCACCGCCCCCCTGGACGAGATGAACGCGGTCGCCCGGTCGATCTCGCGCGGCGACTACACCCGCCGGGTCAGCGAGAACCGCCGGGACGAGCTGGGCGACCTCGCGCACACGATCAACCTCATGGCCGACGAGCTGGAGGCACAGGACCGCCAGCGCAAGGAGCTCGTGGCGAACGTCTCCCACGAGCTCCGCACGCCCATCGCCGGCCTCCGCGCGGTCCTGGAGAACATCGTCGACGGCGTCACCCGGGCCGACCCCGAGACGATGCGCACGGCCCTGAAACAGACGGAACGCCTGGGCCGCCTGGTGGAGACCCTGCTCGACCTCTCCCGCCTGGACAACGGCGTGGTCCCGCTGCGCCGTCGCCGCTTCGAGGTCTGGCCGTATCTCTCGGGCGTCCTCAAGGAGGCCCAGATGGTCTCCTCGGCCCGCGCCGGCATCGCCTCCGGCTCCGGCAACCACACCCGCACGGACGTCCACCTGCACCTGGACGTCCACCCGCCGGAGCTCACCGCGAACGCCGACCCGGAACGCATCCACCAGGTCGTCGCCAACCTCATCGACAACGCGGTCAAGCACAGCCCGGCGCACGGCCGCGTCACGGTGAAGGCCCGCCGCGGCCCCACCCCCGAGTCCCTCGACCTCGAAGTCCTCGACGAGGGCCCCGGCATCCCCGAATCCGAATGGCACCGCGTCTTCGAACGCTTCAACCGCGGCGCCGTCAGCTCCCCCCACGGCCCCGGCAGCGACGGCGGCACCGGCCTCGGCCTGGCCATCGCCCGCTGGGCCGTGGACCTCCACGGCGGCCGCATCGGAGTGGCCGAGTCTTTGAAGGGCTGCCGCATCCAGGTACTCCTGCCGGGGGTGCCGGCACAGGGCGGCCAGCGCCCGGTACAGGTCTGAGCCGGTACGGGTCCGAGCCGGTACGGGCCGGAGACTGCGTCCGGGGCGGAGACCGCGTCCGGGGCGAAGCCCGGCTTTCAGGGCCTCGGGCGGCCACGGACTTTGAGGGGCCGCGGGCGACCGCAGGCCTTCAGGGGCTACGGGCGACCGCGGGCTTTCAGGGGCGCGGGGAACTGCGCGAGCAACCACCCGCGACCCGCACCCGACCACTCCCCCCAACCCACACGGCCGGGGGTCCGGGGGCGCAGCCCTCGGGGACGGGATGGGACGGGTAGGGGCGGCGGGGGCGAAAAATCCCCCAATACCCACATCCCGCATGGCTGAATCCCTCCGTCATTGCCGAATATCGCTCATCCTCGCGGGGCTTACTTCTCTGCCAAGTTGACGTAAAGTTCGAAACGGAGCCACAAGATCCACGCCAGTTCCGCACAGCCGGACACGTGTGATCAGGTGCGTTCAGGCAGAGGGCCGCGTACACATACCCGCAGGCCCCACCCGACGCATGCCCGGCAGATGCCCCCCACACCCATTCCAGACCGGAACCACGCTTGTTTCCCGCCATTTCCACCCCCGAAACACACTTTCCGATGTGACTTACGCGACGAAGAGCGGACCCGGCCTGACCTACCCGGCCACGGGGGCGTAGCCTTAATTCCCGCTGTCCATCACCTTGTGAAGCGGAAGAGGGCGGTTGCCGCCGTGTCGCCACAGTCCCCCAGTAACTCGAGCATCTCCACCGACGCAGACCAGGCGGGTAAGAACCCCGCCGCGGCCTTCGGTCCGAACGAGTGGCTCGTCGACGAGATCTATCAGCAGTACCTCCAGGACCCGAACTCGGTAGACCGAGCCTGGTGGGACTTCTTCGCCGACTACAAGCCAGGCGCCGCTGCCGCCTCGGCTCCGGCGAGCACTGCGGCCGCGGGGGCCGCAGCGACAACCACACCCGCGGCGCCCGCCGCCCAGGCCGCGCCCGTCGCCCCGGTCGCGCCCGTCCAGGCTGCCCCGAAGCCCGCCGCCGCTCCGGCCCCGGCCCCCGCGAAGCCCGCGGCCGCCGCACCCGCCAGGCCGGCGGCCGCCGCCCCCGCGAAGCAGGCCGCGCCCGCCGCGTCCGCCGGGGGCGCGGAGTTCATCACGCTGCGCGGCCCCGCCGCCGCGGTCGCGAAGAACATGAACGCCTCGCTGGAGCTGCCCACGGCCACGTCCGTGCGCGCCGTCCCGGTGAAGCTGCTGTTCGACAACCGCATCGTCATCAACAACCACCTGAAGCGCGCCCGGGGCGGGAAGATCTCCTTCACGCACCTGATCGGCTACGCGATGGTGCAGGCCATCAAGGCCATGCCGTCGATGAACTGGCACTTCGCGGAGAAGGACGGGAAGCCCACCCTCGTCAAGCCGCCGCACGTCAACTTCGGCCTCGCCATCGACCTGGTGAAGCCCAACGGCGACCGTCAACTGGTCGTCGCGGGCATCAAGAAGGCCGAGACGCTGAACTTCTTCGAGTTCTGGCAGGCCTACGAGGACATCGTCCGCCGCGCCCGCGACGGCAAGCTGACGATGGACGACTTCACCGGTGTCACGGTCTCCCTGACCAACCCCGGTGGCCTCGGCACCGTCCACTCCGTGCCCCGCCTGATGCCCGGACAGTCGGTCATCATGGGTGTGGGCTCGATGGACTACCCCGCGGAGTTCCAGGGCACCAGCCAGGACACCCTGAACAAGCTCGGCATCGCGAAGGTCATGACGCTCACGTCGACCTACGACCACCGGGTCATCCAGGGCGCCGCCTCCGGCGAGTTCCTCCGCGTCGTCGCCAACTCCCTCCTCGG
Source organism: Streptomyces sp. NBC_01314 (assembly GCF_041435215.1). Classification (NCBI taxonomy): domain Bacteria; kingdom Bacillati; phylum Actinomycetota; class Actinomycetes; order Kitasatosporales; family Streptomycetaceae; genus Streptomyces; species Streptomyces sp. NBC_01314. Next base: position 3,909,359 of record NZ_CP108394.1, read on the forward strand.
GGAGAACGGCTTCTACGACGAGATCTTCGAGGCGCTGCGCATCCCCTACGAGCCGGTCCGCTGGCTCAAGGACATCGACGCCAGCCACGACGACGACGTCACCAAGGCCGCCCGGGTCTTCGAGCTGATCCACTCCTACCGGGTCCGCGGCCACGTCATGGCCGACACCGACCCGCTGGAGTACCGCCAGCGCAAGCACCCCGACCTGGACATCACCGAGCACGGTCTCACCCTGTGGGACCTGGAGCGGGAGTTCGCGGTCGGCGGCTTCGCCGGCAAGTCCCTGATGAAGCTGCGCGACATCCTCGGCGTCCTGCGCGACTCGTACTGCCGTACCACCGGCGTCGAGTTCATGCACATCCAGGACCCGAAGCAGCGCCGCTGGATCCAGGACCGCATCGAGCGCGCGCACAGCAAGCCGGAGCGCGAGGAGCAACTGCGCATCCTGCGCCGCCTGAACGCGGCCGAGGCCTTCGAGACCTTCCTGCAGACGAAGTACGTCGGCCAGAAGCGCTTCTCGCTCGAAGGCGGCGAGTCGGTCATCCCGCTCCTCGACGCGGTCATCGACAGCGCGGCGGAGTCCCGCCTCGACGAGGTCGTCATCGGCATGGCCCACCGCGGCCGGCTGAACGTCCTGGCGAACATCGTCGGCAAGTCGTACGCCCAGATCTTCCGCGAGTTCGAGGGCAACCTCGACCCGAAGTCGATGCACGGCTCCGGCGACGTGAAGTACCACCTGGGTGCCGAGGGCACCTTCACGGGCCTCGACGGCGAGCAGATCAAGGTCAGCCTGGTCGCGAACCCCTCGCACCTGGAGGCCGTCGACCCGATCGTCGAGGGTGTCTCCCGCGCCAAGCAGGACATCATCAACAAGGGCGGCACGGACTTCACGGTCCTGCCGGTGGCCCTGCACGGCGACGCGGCCTTCGCGGGCCAGGGCGTGGTGGCCGAGACCCTGAACATGTCGCAGCTGCGCGGCTACCGCACCGGCGGCACGGTCCACATCGTCATCAACAACCAGGTCGGCTTCACGGCCGCCCCGGAGTCCTCGCGTTCCTCGATGTACGCCACGGACGTGGCGCGCATGATCGAGGCCCCGATCTTCCACGTGAACGGCGACGACCCGGAGGCCGTGGTCCGCGTCGCGCGGCTCGCCTTCGAGTTCCGCCAGGCGTTCAACAAGGACGTGGTGATCGACCTCATCTGCTACCGCCGCCGCGGTCACAACGAGTCGGACAACCCGGCCTTCACCCAGCCGCTGATGTACGACCTGATCGACAAGAAGCGCTCGGTGCGCAAGCTGTACACCGAGTCCCTGATCGGTCGCGGCGACATCACCCTGGAAGAGGCCGAGCAGGCCCTGCAGGACTACCAGGGCCAGCTGGAGAAGGTCTTCACGGAGGTCCGCGAGGCCACCTCGCAGCCGACGTCCGGCGAGGTCCACGACCCGCAGGACGGCTTCCCGGTCGCGGTGAACACCGCGATCTCGGCGGAGACCGTCAAGCGCATCGCCGCGTCCCAGGTCAACGTCCCGGACCACATCACCGCCCACCCGCGTCTGCTGCCGCAGCTGCAGCGCCGGGCGGCCATGGTCGAGGACGGCACCATCGACTGGGGCATGGGCGAGACGCTCGCGATCGGCTCCCTCCTCCTGGAGGGCACCCCGGTCCGCCTGGCCGGCCAGGACTCGCAGCGCGGCACCTTCGGCCAGCGTCACGCGGTGATCATCGACCGTGAGACGGGCGAGGAGTTCACGCCGCTGATGTACCTCTCCGAGGACCAGGCGCGGCTGAACGTCTACAACTCCCTGCTCTCCGAGTACGCGGCGATGGGCTTCGAGTACGGCTACTCGCTCGCCCGTCCCGAGTCCCTGGTGATGTGGGAGGCCCAGTTCGGCGACTTCGTCAACGGCGCCCAGACGGTCGTGGACGAGTTCATCTCGTCGGCGGAGCAGAAGTGGGGCCAGACCTCCGGCGTCACCCTGCTGCTCCCGCACGGCTACGAGGGCCAGGGCCCGGACCACTCGTCCGCCCGCCCGGAGCGCTTCCTGCAGATGTGCGCGCAGAACAACATGACGGTCGCGATGCCGACCTCGCCGTCGAACTACTTCCACCTCCTGCGGTGGCAGGTGCACAACCCGCACCACAAGCCGCTGGTCGTCTTCACCCCGAAGTCGATGCTGCGCCTCAAGGCCGCCGCGTCGAAGGCGGAGGAGTTCACGAGCGGCGAGTTCCGCCCGGTCATCGGCGACAGCTCGGTCGACCCGAACGCGGTGAAGAAGGTCGTCTTCTGCGCCGGCAAGGTCTACTACGACCTGGAGGGCGAGCGTCAGAAGCGCGGTATCACGGACACGGCGATCATCCGCATCGAGCGCCTCTACCCGCTGCCGGGTGCCGAGGTCCAGGCGGAGGTCAACAAGTACCCGAACGCCGAGAAGTACCTCTGGACCCAGGAAGAGCCGGCGAACCAGGGCGCCTGGCCCTTCATCGCCCTCAACCTGATCGACCACCTCGACCTCGCGGTCGGCGCGGACGTCCCCCACGGCGAACGCCTCCGCCGCATCTCCCGCCCGCACGGCTCGTCGCCGGCGGTGGGTTCCGCGAAGCGGCACCAGGCCGAGCAGGAGCAGTTGGTGCGTGAGGTGTTCGAGGCCTGACAGCCCTCGAATTCGGTACGCAACCGGGCCGCACCCCCTCTCAGGGAGTGCGGCCCGGCCGTTTCTGCGCACTTATCCTTGACCCATGTACTTCACGGACCGTGGCATCGAGGAACTGGAGAAGCGGCGCGGCGAGGAGGAGGTCACCTTCGAGTGGCTGGCCGAGCAGCTGCGGACGTTCGTCGACCTGAACCCGGACTTCGAGGTGCCGGTGGAGCGGCTGGCGACATGGCTGGCGCGGCTGGACGACGAGGACGAGGACGAGTAGCCACCCCGAGAAGGGTCTTGAGGGGGCCGGGGACGGTCAGTCGCGCGGGTGGGCCAGGTCGTACAGCAGGCCGACGGCGCCGTGGGCGATCAGAAGACCGCCGGCGGTGAGCCAGCCCGCGCTTCGGCGGTGCAGGCCCCAGACCGTGAGCGGTAGGCCCGCGAGGAGTTGGGCGGTGGCCAGGGCGCGGGCTCTGGGGGTGCCGGCCCAGGGAAGCCAGGGGCCGAGGCGGCCGCGTTCGAGGGTATCGAGTTCCGTGCGGACCGCCCCGCGCCAGCCGGTCCACTCGATGCGCTGGACGCCGGGCTGGACGCGGGCGACCTCGCGGAGACGGTCCGCGGGTTCGCCCGGGGTGAGGCCGGCGGGGAGCGTGACTCCCGCACGGGTGAGGACGGCGAGGAGACCCAGCAGACGGGTCCGGAAGTCCGCAGCCGGGTCGGGCTTCGTGAGGGCGTCGAGGGACTGCGCGTCGAGGACCGGGTCCAGGCCCAGACGGGCGGTGAACGTGCGCATCGCCTCGTCCTCGCCTGCCGGGGTGCCGTTCGCGAGCCATACATAGCCGACGGTGCGGCGGAAACCCGCGGCGAGGGTGTAACCGCCGCGGTCGGCGTCCCACCAGAGGGCGAGCACGGGCCAGGGGACGCCGACGGCCAGTGCGGTCGCCCAGCCGGTGAGGACCCGATCGACGGGTTCCGCGCCGTGCAGCCAGGGCTTTCCCTCGGGCACCAGCGCGGTCCACTCCGGGCCGGCCGGGGTGAGCAGCATGCGCTCGCGGAGCAGCTGGGCGACGGGGGCGACGGCGTCGGGATCCGCCCGGCAGAGCAGGAGCGCGCCGGGGGTAGGTGTGGGCCGGGGGGCACGGGATCCCTGGGAGCGTTCCGTCGACATGTACCCCACGCTAGGCCGATTTGCCCCCGTGCATCCCTGTGAGATCACCAGAATGGGTGTCTTGACTTTCCGTGACCGCGATATATCGTGAATTACGGAAACGCGATAGTGCGCGTGCGGCTCGTACGGAGTGCCGTGTGCGCGTTGCATGTGTGGCGTGCGTGACGTGTTGCGTGGCGTGTCGTGTGTGCGCCGTGTTCCGTCCTGTCGGGTCTGTCGAGGAGGTCAGCACCATGTCCGAGTGGTCCGTCGCCGAGCCGCGGAAGCTCACGTTCGACGAACCGGTGACGGCACTGCATGTGCGAGTCGTCAACGGAACGGTCAACGTGGTGGGCACCGACGAGGGTTCCGCCCGTCTGGAGGTGTCCCACGTCGAGGGGCCACCCCTGACGGTGACGCAGAAGGACGGCACACTGACCGTGGCCTACGACGACCTGCCCTGGAAGGGCTTCCTGAAGTGGCTCGACCGGAAGGGCTGGCGCCGCAGCGCACTGATCTCCCTCGCCGTCCCGACGGGCACCCGTGTCGAGGTGGGCGTGGTCGGCGCCACGGCCGTCGTGTCCGGGCTGGACGGGCGTACGGAGGTGAAGGGCATCTCGGGCGACACCACCCTGGTCGGCCTGTCGGGCCCGGTACGCGCCACGACGGTCTCGGGGAACGTGGAGGCGCAGGCCCTCACGGGCGACCTGCGACTCAGCTCCGTCTCCGGCGACCTGACCGTCATAGAGGGCTCCTGCCCCACCGTGAAGGCCGACTCGGTGAGCGGCTCCATCATCCTCGACCTCGACCCCACGGGCGGCCCCACCGACGTCGGCCTCACCAGCGTCTCCGGCGAGATCGCCATCCGCCTCCCCCACCCCACCGACGCCGAGGTCGAGGCCAACACCGCCGGCGGCACCATCTCCAACGCCTTCGAAGACCTCCGCGTCAGCGGCCCCTGGGGCGCCCACAAGGTCACCGGCCGCCTCGGCACGGGCAACGGCCGCCTCAAGGCCACCTCCGTCTCCGGCTCCATCGCCCTCCTGCGTCGGCCCCCGGCGGAGGACGAACCGCGGGACGAGCAGCCGGGCAGCGAGGGCTCGGGACTGAGCGCGGGAAGAGAACCGGGCGGGAAACCGGGCAGTGCGCCCGGCGCCCCGTCAAGCGCTCCGCCGCCCCCCTCACCCGGCACAACCGACCGCACGACCGACAAGAAGGTGCTCTGACATGCCTCCCGTCTTCGCCCACGGGCGCCTGCGGCTGTATCTGCTGAAGCTGCTGGACGAGGCGCCACGCCACGGCTACGAGGTGATCCGGCTGCTGGAGGAGCGCTTCCAGGGCCTGTACGCACCCTCGGCCGGCACCGTCTACCCCCGCCTGGCCAAGCTGGAGGCAGAGGGCCTGGTCACCCACACCACCGAGGGCGGCCGCAAGGTGTACGCCATCACGGACGCGGGCCGCGCCGAACTGGCCGACCGCAGCGGCGAGTTGGCTGATCTGGAGCTGGAGATCCGCGAGTCGGTGGTGGAGCTGGCCGCCGAGATCCGGGCCGACGTACGGGGAGCGGCGGGCGACCTGCGCCGCGAGATGCGGGCGGCCGCCTCCGAGGCCCGCAGGGGCGGCGGCACGGGCGACGGGGAGCAGGGGCCGTTCGGGGGGTACGCCGACAACGAGTCCTGGCGCGCTGCGAAGGAGGAGATGCGCCGCGTCAAGCAGGAGTGGAAGGAACAGGCCCGCCGCGCGAAGGACGAGAGCCGACGCGCCCGCGAGGAGGCCCAACGCGCCCGCCGCCAGGCCAAGGAGGCTCAGGAGCATGCCCGCACGCAGGCTCAGGAGGAGCTGCAGCGCATCGCCAAGCGCGTTCAGGACCATGTCCAGGACCACTTCACGCGGGGCGACTGGCCGACGGGCGTGCGGGAGGGGCTGACCGAGCTGGCCAAGGAGTTCGGCGAGTTCGGGAAGGACTTCGGAAAGGAGTTCGGCAAGGACTTCGGCTTCGGGCGCACGGAGGCGGAATCCGGCTCGGAAGCCGCCGACACGAAGGGCGGTACGGCGACCGATACGCCCTCAGGAACGGGAACTGGAACGGGAACGGGAACGGCGACCGGCGCGAGTACAGGCACAGGTACAGGCACGGGCGCTGGGGCCTCGGCCGGTTCCGCCGCCGGGAGCAGGACCGCGACCCGGACCGGTGTCGGGGAGCCCGAGTACTCGGCCACTCCCGAGGAGTTCCCGGCCGACTACGAGCCCGCCTGGGTGCACGAGCCCCCCACCGGCGACCCGGCCCGCGACCTCGACCGCCTCCTGGACCGCTTCCGCGACGAAATCCGCGACGCGGCCCGCGACCACGGCGTGACCGAGCCCCAACTCCGAGACGCCCGCCATCACCTGTCGACAGCGGCGGCACACATCGCAGGGGTGCTGCGGACAGCCAAAGACTGAGCCGGAAAGGGGCGCAGCCCTGTCAGAGCCACCGCCCCGTCAGGGGCGGGGCTGTGCCGATGTGCGGCTCGGCAGCGTGGGCGCGACAAGCCACGACGAACGAGCAGCCCGCGACGCACGTTCGCCCCCACCCCGAACCCGACACCGGGTGCGGATCCGGATCCGCACCCCAACGTGGGAGAAGACCCCCGCCCACACCCCGGCCCACTCACCCCGCCTGGGCCTCCCCCGCCCCGTACAGAACCCGCTCCAGCGCCTCGTGCGTCACCCCGTGGTCCGCGAGGACCTCGGCCGGGACGCCGGGGCGGACGGTGAGGGCGAGGAGCAGGTGTTCGTCGCCGATGTGTCGGTCGCGGTGGGCGTGGGCGGTGCGGAGGGAGCGGGTGAGGACGTCCTTGGCGTCGCGGGTGAACGGGCGGTGGCCGGAGCGAAGCCCCCAGCCGCTCCTGGCGCCCTTCCGGTCCGACTCCAACGCCCCCACCCCGTGAGCCTCTTCGACTCGGGAGACGATCTCCGAGAGGTTGATGCCGAGGTCGGAGAGGGCGTCGACGTCGGCGCGGGAGAGGCCGCCCCGGCGGCGGGCCTCGGCGAGGGCCCGCTCCACGGAGTCCCGGCGGTCGGTCTCGGTGAGCCCCAGCGCGGCCAGGGCGAACGAGGCGCGGCTGGCTCTGCGGTCCAGCAGGGAGAGGAGGAGGTGCTCCTCGGTCACCTCCCTGGCGTGGGTGCGTTCGGCGTGGCCGACCGCGCCCAGGACCACGGCTCGGGCATCTTTCGTGAACCGTTCGAACATCAATGCCTCCCGTACTTCTTGTGCACGGCCTGCCTGCTCACTCCGAGTTCCGCGGCGATCTCCTGCCACGACCAGCCCTGATTGCGCGCGCTGCGCACCTGCACCGACTCCAGCTGCTCCAGCAGCCTCCGCAGCGCGGCGACGGCCCGCAGCCCGACCCGGGGGTCGCGATCGCCCGCGCGCTCGGCGAGATCCGTTGCTTCGGTCATGATGTCAACTTACGTTGACATCGCGGACCTCGTCAACCCCGGTTGACATGACGACGGCCGACCCGGAGAACCGGGCCGGCCGTCGTCGTCTCGACAGAGTCCGTCAGGGGCTGGTGAGCACGATCTTGCCGAACTGGTCGCCCGCTGCCAGGCGTTCGAAGCCCTCGCGGGCGCGGTCCAGTGGCAGTACCTCGTCGATGACGGGGCGGACGCCGGTCGCGGCGCAGAAGGAGAGCAGATCCTCCAGTTCGTCCTTGGTGCCCATGGTGGAGCCGACGACCTTGAGTTCGAGGAAGAAGATGCGGGTCAGTTCGGCGTGGGAGGGGCGGTCGCCGCTGGTGGCGCCCGAGATGACGAGACTGCCGCCGGGGCGCAGCGACTTCACCGAGTGGGACCAGGTGGCGGCGCCGACGGTCTCGATGACCGCATCGACGCGCTGCGACAGCCGCGCCCCCGACTCCAGGGCCTCCACCGCGCCCAGTTCCAGGGCCCGCTTGCGCTTGGCCTCGTCCCGGCTGGTGGCGAACATCCGCAGTCCGGCCGCCTTGCCCAGCACGATCGCGGCCGTGGCGACACCGCCGCCGGCGCCCTGGACGAGGACGGAGTCGCCGGGGCGTACGCCCGCGTTGGTGAAGAGCATGCGGTAGGCGGTCAGCCAGGCAGTGGGCAGGCAGGCGGCCTCCTCGAAGGAGAGTTCCGCGGGCTTGGGGAGCACGTTCCAGGTCGGGACGGAGACGAGTTCGGCGAAGGTGCCCTGGTAGCGCTCGGTGAGGATCGAGCGGGGTTCCTCGGGGCCGACGCCGTGGCCGGTCTGACCGATCACCGAGTGCAGGACGACCTCGTTGCCGTTCTCGTCGACGCCGGCGGCGTCACAGCCGAGGATCATGGGCAGCTTGTCCTCCGCGAGGCCCACCCCGCGCAGGGACCACAGGTCGTGGTGGTTCAGCGAGGCGGCCTTCACCTTCACGGTCGTCCAGCCGGGCCTCGCTTCCGGGGCCGGGCGGTCGCCCAACTCCAGTCCGTTGAGCGGTTGGTCACGGTCGATGCGGGCGGCATAGGCAGCGAACATGCGCCTGACCATAGGGGGACGCCGGGGGCGATGGAACCGAACACCACTGTGACACGCGTCCCGTCCCAGATCGGCCTCGGCGCCCGATAGCTCTGGGGTGGGGTTCGTCGGCGGGTGCGCGGGCCCGGTGGGGCTTCTCGCGCAGTTCCCCGCGCCCCTCAAAGCAGCGGCTGCGCCCCGCGCTTTTCGCCCCCGAGGAGCCGTAGGCCCTCAAGGGGCGCGGGGAACTGCGCGAGCAACCACAACTCACCCGCACCCGCCAACGCACCCGACCCCCCGAGCTATGAGGCCGGGGGGGCGAAGGGGCACAGCCCCTGGGGATGGGAATGGGTAGGGGCGGCGGGGGCGAAAAACCACCCCACACCGCCCCAGACATCAACGCCGAGCCACACCCTCCGCCCGAGCAGCCGCGGCAACCGCCGCGGTGACCGCCGGAGCGACCCGCTCGTCGAAGGGCGACGGGATGACGTAGTCCGCGGCGAGGTCGTCCCCGACGACCGCCGCCAGCGCCTCGGCAGCCGCGATCTTCATGCCCTCGGTGATCCGGGAGGCCCGCACCTGGAGAGCGCCCGCGAAGATCCCCGGGAAGGCGAGGACGTTGTTGATCTGGTTCGGGTAGTCGGAGCGCCCGGTCGCGACGACGGCCGCGTACTTGTGGGCGACGTCCGGGTGCACCTCGGGGTTGGGGTTGGCCATGGCGAAGACGAACGCGTTCTCCGCCATCGAGGCCACCGCCTGCTCCGGGACCGTACCGCCGGAGACGCCGATGAAGACGTCCGCGCCCGCGAGGGCGTCCTCCAGGGAGCCCGAGAGTCCGGCCTTGTTGGTGAGCTCGGCGAGCTCGCGCTTGACCGGGGTGAGGTCCTCGCGGTCCGCGGAGACGATGCCCTTGCGGTCGGCGACCGCGACGTCGCCGAGGCCGGCCTCCAGCAGCATCTTCGCGATGGCCACACCGGCCGCGCCCGCACCCGAGATCACGGCCCGCAGATCGCCCAGCCCGCGGCCGGTCAGCTTCGCCGCGTTCCGCAGCGCCGCCAGCGTCACGACCGCCGTGCCGTGCTGGTCGTCGTGGAAGACCGGGATGTCGAGGGCTTCCTGGAGCCGCTTCTCGATCTCGAAGCAGCGGGGGGCGGAGATGTCCTCCAGGTTCACGCCACCGAAGGAGGGCGCGAGGCGGACCACGGTCTCGATGATCTCGTCGACGTCCGTGCAGGCGAGCGCGATCGGCACCGCGTCGACGCCGCCGAACTGCTTGAACAGGATCGCCTTGCCCTCCATCACGGGGAGGGAGGCCTCGGGGCCGATGTCGCCGAGGCCGAGGACCGCCGTACCGTCCGTCACGACGGCGACGACCGACGACTTCCAGGTGTAGTCGTTGACCAGGTCGGGCTGCTCGGCGATGGCGGTGCACACCCGCGCGACGCCGGGCGTGTAGGCGAGGGACAGGTCGTCCTTGTCACGGATCGGCACGGTGGCCTGCACGGCCATCTTGCCGCCGCGGTGCAGCGCGAAGGCGGGGTCGATGGAGTCGAGGGAATTGAGAGGCTCCCCGCCGCCCTCCTGGCCCGTACTGCCGTCGCCGCTGCCGGTGCGAGGATTGACAATCTCCGCTGCCACTTTGTTTACCCCTTAGGTCTTCATGGTTTGAGGGTGTACCTCTCCCGGTTCGGGAGCGGGCGGGCACCGCGTAAGGCCCAGGTCACCGGTACGTACGGCGACGCCTGCGGGCTCGGACGCGACGGGCGCGCCGCACACGCGCCCTGGGCCCCGGATGAGGGGTGTGAGGAACCTTCTTACCGGACGGACGGTACCGACGACGAGTCCACACGTCCTCATACCTCGAAGGTCACAACTCGAAGGTCATTTGAAGACGATCATGGATCGTTCGACTCATCGACGGATGACGGGACAAGTCGGGCCACATCACGACAAGTCATGTACGGCTACGTGTGCGGAGTTCGCGGTCGACCGCATCCTGAGATGCGCCGAAGATCTTCCGGTGGGAAGGAGAGTTTCCCGCACAGGATCCGGTGTGATCACGTGGTCCGCGGCGGTTCGTGGGTCATTCGGGGATCACCCGTTATCCGATTTTGACATGGCTGGTCATCTGAATGCACATGCCCGAATGGCAAGATGCCGTAATCACACGAGGTCGCCACACTCGAAGACGCGTGTTAATCGTCGACCTGTCGGCAACTCCACACCACCCCGCCGGAGGAACCCACCATGACCGCAAGCACCACCTGTCGTACGACCGGCCTGCGTTCCCGTACAGCCGCTGTCGGAGCGATCGCGGTCGCGGGCGCCCTACTGCTCACCGGCTGCGGTGACCAGACCAAGAGCAAGGACGACGGTTCCGAGACCGCCTCCACCAGCGCGGCCCCGCTGGCCGACAAGCTTCCCGCGGCCGTCCGGGACAAGGGCGTGATCAACGTCGGTTCGGACATCGCGTACGCCCCGGTGGAATACAAGGACGAGTCCGGCAAGGTCGTCGGCATCGACCTCGACATCGCCGCGGCGATGGGCAAGCAGCTCGGCGTGGACTTCAAGTTCCAGAACGCCACCTTCGACACCCTCATCGGTGGTCTGGCGGCCAACCGGTACGACATCGCGATGTCGGCCATGACCGACACCAAGAACCGCCAGGAGGGCATCGACGCCGACACCGGCAAGAAGGTCGGCGCCGGCGTCGACTTCGTCGACTACTTCACCGCGGGTGTCTCGCTGTACACCAACAAGGGCGACGACCAGTCCATCAAGACCTGGGACGACCTCTGCGGCAAGACGATCGCCGTGCAGCGCAACACGTTCTCGCACGACCTCGCCAAGGACCAGGCGGCGAAGTGCAAGAAGGACGGCGGCAAGGCGCTCAAGATCGAGGACTTCGCCACCAACCCCGAGGCCGAGACCCGGATGCGTTCCAAGGGCGCGGACGTCGTCTCCGCCGACTACCCGGTCGCCGCGTACTCGGTGAAGACCTCGGGCGGCGGCGACTACTTCGAGATCGTCGGCGACCAGGTCGAGGCCGGCCCGTACGGCATCGCCGTCGGCAAGGACAACACCGAGCTGCGTGACGCGCTGCAGGCCGCCGTCCAGGCGATCATCGACAGCGGCGAGTACGAGAAGATCATCAAGAAGTGGGGCGTCGAGGACGGCGCGATCACCGAGGCCAAGGTCAACGGCGGCTCCTGAATCTCGGCTCGGTTCTGAAAGGCAAAGGCTCCACCCGTGACTGTTGACGTCAGCAAGACGGACGGTCCCTCGGACACTCCCCCCGCCGGTCCGGAGGCCCTCAAGGCCGTTCCGGTCCGGCACCCGGGGCGCTATGTGTCCGCGGCCATCGCGCTCGCTCTCCTCGGCTCGATCATCTACGCGTTCGCGCAGGCAAAGAAGATCAACTGGGGCGCGATCCCCGACTACTTCTTCGACGACCGCATCATCGAGGGTGTCCTGAACACCCTCCTGCTCACCGTGGTGTCCATGGTGATCGGCATCGTCGGCGGCGTCCTGCTCGCCGTGATGCGGCTGTCCAGGAACCCGGTGACCTCGTCGATCGCGTGGTTCTACATCTGGTTCTTCCGCGGCACACCGGTCCTGGTCCAGCTCTTCGTCTGGTTCAACCTCGGCCTGGTGTTCGAGTACATCAACCTCGGCCCGATCTACAAGGACTACTGGTCCTCGTTCATGACGCCGCTGCTGACGGCGCTGCTCGGCCTCGGCCTCAACGAGGCCGCGTACATGGCGGAGATCTGCCGCGCAGGGCTGCTGTCGGTCGACGAGGGCCAGACCGAGGCGTCGCACGCGCTCGGCATGAGCCACTCCAAGACCCTGCGCCGGGTCGTCATCCCGCAGGCGATGCGCGTGATCGTGCCGCCCACGGGCAACGAGGTCATCAACATGCTGAAGACCACGTCGCTCGTCTCGACGGTGCAGTACGTGGATCTGCTCAAGGCGGCCCAGGACATCGGCCAGGGCTCCGGCTCCACCGTGGAGATGCTGTTCCTCGCCGCCGCGTGGTACCTGATCCTGACCAGCATCTTCAGCGTCGGGCAGTACTACCTGGAGAGGTACTACGCGAAGGGCTCCTCGCGGACCCTGCCGCCGACACCGATGCAGCGTTTCAAGTCGGCCGTGCTGCCCGTGCGCCGCCCGAAGGGAGTCTCGGCATGACCGCCATGGTGAAGGCCGAGGGCATCCACAAGTCGTTCGGCCCCGTCGAGGTCCTCAAGGGCATCGACCTGGAGGTGCAGACGGGCGAGGTGTTCTGCCTCATCGGCCCGTCCGGCTCCGGCAAGAGCACGTTCCTCAGGTGCATCAACCACCTGGAGAAGATCAACTCCGGACGGCTGTACGTCGACGGCGAGCTCGTCGGCTACCGCCAGAAGGGCGACAAGCTGTACGAGCTCAAGGACAGCGAGGTCGCGGTCAAGCGCCGTGACATCGGCATGGTGTTCCAGCGCTTCAACCTGTTCCCGCACATGACGGCCGCGGAGAACGTCATGGAGGCGCCGGTCCAGGTCAAGGGCGTCAGCAGGGCCCAGGCCCGCGACCGCGCCCGCGAGTTGCTGGAGCGCGTCGGTCTCGGCGACAAGGCGGGCAACTACCCGTCGCAGCTCTCCGGCGGCCAGCAGCAGCGCGTGGCCATCGCCCGCGCGCTGGCCATGGAGCCGAAGCTGATGCTCTTCGACGAGCCGACCTCGGCGCTCGACCCGGAGCTCGTCGGCGACGTCCTCGACGTCATGCGCGACCTGGCCGAGTCCGGCATGACCATGGTCGTCGTCACCCACGAGATGGGCTTCGCCCGCGAGGTCGGCGACAGCCTGGTCTTCATGGACGACGGTGTGGTGGTCGAGTCCGGCAATCCCCGTGACGTGCTGACCAACCCTCAGGAGGAGCGCACCCAGTCGTTCCTTTCCAAGGTGCTGTAGAGCGGCGGCGCGACACGAGTAAGGGGCGGTACGGAATCCCGTACCGCCCCTTACTCGTGTTGTTGCTCGGGTGCGGGTGCGCGCGGCGCCCTACTTCACCGCCAGCACCAGCGAGTCGGAGGGCGAGCTCCACACCGCGCGGGCCTCGGCGAAGCCCTGCTCGCGCAGGACGCGGGCGTGCCAGCCGACGCTCTGGACGTCACCGTCGGCGTGCTCCCCGTAGATCTCGAAACGGCGGGCCGTCGGCGCGGCGAGCACGGGGTCCTGGGCGGCGAGCTGCCACCATTCGGCCCAGTCGACGACGCCGTCCGCCTTGGCTTGTTCCATACCCGCGTGACGGTGAGCGCGCTCCGCCGCGTTGATCCGGGGCGTCGTCTCGTCGATCATGTGGTCCGCGTTCATGAAGACACCGCCGTCGCGGACGAGCTCCGCGACCTGACCGTAGAGAGCGGCGAGGGGTTCACTGTGCAGCCAGTGCAGGGCTGTCGCCGTCAGGACGGCGTCGTACGAGTCGTACGGCAGCCGCGTCGTCCAGTCGGGGTCGGTGAGGTCGGCGGTGACGAAGGTGACCCGCCGGTCGCCCTCGAACGTGCCCTCGGCGATGGTGAGGAGTGCGGGGTCGAGGTCCACTCCGGTGCTGACGGCCTTCGGGAACCGCGCGAACAGTCTGGACGTGATGGAACCCGTGCCGCAGGCGAGGTCGAGGACGCGGGGCTCGGGGCCGGCGAAGGCCTCGACCATGTCCAGCATCACCCGGAACCGCTCCTCACGGTCCGGCAGGTACCACTCCTGCTGCCGGTCCCAGCTCTCCTGCCAGGCATGCCAGTCGGTTCCGGCCGTGGTGGTCATGAGGTCCCTTTCCTCCGCGTACCGCTTCATCCGCTCGCCACGTAATACCCTGTATGTACGAGCAGCCATTACCTGTCCCGCACGACGACAATAGAGCGCCCCCGTAAGGACTACAAGTGGAACTGGCCCATTACTCGGACTACGCCGTACGCCTCGTCAACACCGAGGAGCCGGTGCGGGGCAAGGACACGCTCACCTCGGTCGACGCCGTCCGCGACCTCTTCGGGCCCAGCCGGCAGGCGGCACGGCGGGCGACGGACGCCGATGTCACCCGGTTCCGGTCGGTGCGGGCCCGGCTGCGCTCGGTCTTCGAGGCGGCGAACGACGGCGACGAGACCCTCGCCGTGGACCTGCTGAACTCGCTGCTGCTGGAGTTCCCGGTGAACCCGCAGATCTCCGGTCACGACTTCCGGGACGACGACGGCCGCCCGCTGTGGCACATGCACCTGGCGGACCACCCCTCGAACGTGACGGCGGGCTACGCGGCGATCGCGGCGATGGGCCTGGCCTTCCACCTCACCGAGTACGGCGTGGACCGGCTCGGCCTGTGCGAGGCGGCGCCGTGCCGCAACGCCTACCTCGACACCTCCACCAACCGCTCCCGGCGCTACTGCTCGGACCGCTGCGCGACCCGCGCCAACGTGGCGGCCTACCGGGCCCGCAAACGCCTGGAGGCGGACCGGTCGCCGAGCACGGGCCGGGCGGCCGAGAGCGCCCAGCGGGCGAGCGCGAACGGCGAACGCTGACCGTCCGGCCGGGGCCGGTACCGGAACCGGACCTTGCCGAGTACGAGTTCGTCGGGCACGACCCCGTAGTCGGTGCTGTCCCCACCCGCGTACGTGTTGTCCCCGAGCACCCACCAGCCGCCGTCGCGCCGCTCGGCGATCCGCTTGACCACGAGCAGGTCCTGCTGGAAGGGGTGGCGCAGCACCAGCACGTCACCGACCCCGAGGCGGGCCCCGTAGTGGACGAGCAACTGGTCCCCGTGACGCAGCGTCGGAACCATGGACGGTCCTGTGACCTCGGCCACCCCGAAGGGCAGGAGGGCCCTCCCCCGCTCACTCTCCTGCGACAGCTCCGGCATCCCCGGCACCTCCCCGGTTCGTTCCTCCACCAGTCCCAGTCTGACCCCGGACTTTTGTCCTAAGCCCATGGGGGCACTCGCGAAAACCACTCTCGCAGGGAGTAATGTCCCACCTGAGAAGACGATCACGAGGAAGGAATGCTCCATGCTTTCCCGCCTGTTTGCCCCCAAGGTCAAGGTCAGCGCGCACTGCGACCTGCCCTGCGGTGTGTACGACCCGGCCCAGGCCCGCATCGAGGCGGAGTCGGTGAAGGCCGTGCAGGACAAGATGGCCGCCAACGACGACCCTCACTTCCAGGCTCGCGCGACCGTCATCAAGGAGCAGCGCGCCGAGCTCGCCAAGCACCACGTTTCGGTGCTGTGGAGCGACTACTTCAAGCCTCCGCACTTCGAGAAGTACCCGGAGCTGCACCAGCTGGTCAACGACGCCCTCAAGGCCCTCTCGGCCGCGAAGGCGTCCACCGACCCGGCGACGGGCCAGAAGGCGCTCGACTACATCGCCCAGATCGACAAGATCTTCTGGGAGACCAAGAAGGCCTGACCAGGCCTCTCTCGACCGCACCCGGTCCGTTTACCGCCGTCCCGCACGGCGGTGTGACGGGCCGGGTGCGGTCGTGTTCCGGGCCGGATGGGGTGGTGTGCCGGGCCGGGTGCGGTGTTGTTCCGGGCCCGGGGTGCGATTGGGCTACAGGCTTGGGGTTCGGTCGGGTTACAGGCTTGGGGTGCGGTCGGGTTCGGGCCCGGGTGCCGAGGATGTCTCCGCCGTGGGGGCCGCCTCAGAAAGCACGGCCCAGCAGCAGCACGGCGATGACGGCCAGGGAGACGCCGAAGACGATCTCGGAGTAGGCGCGACCCCGCACGCCGTGGCCGTCGACGGTCAGCCGGCTGGGGTCCTCCGGGGCGTGGAACAGGATGACCTGGGCGTTCTCACGGACCTTGACCGGATTCTTCCTGCTGCCCACACCGTGCCGGACGGTCCGGCCGTCCGGTGTGGTGAAGCTGACCAGCGGGTTGATCACCCACTTCCCTCTGCTGCGGGAGTGCGAGGCGGGGACACCGGGCACCGGGCCGACGACCCGGGCCTCGACGCGGACGCCGTGCTGCCGCAGGTCGTTGTCGTTCACCAGGCGGTACACGGCGGTACCGGCCCAGAAGAGGCCGGTGGCCAGGGGGATCAGGAAGGTCAGCAGGTCCAACGCGGGTTCCTTCAGGGAGAGGTGGCCGGAGCGGCTCACGGGCCGGTGTGCACGTAGGCCGCCCACAGCAGGGGGTCGGCGTTCCGCTGCCGGATGCGGCGGACGGCCGTCTGCAGGGCGAACGCGGAGCGGGCGGGGTCGAGGCGGTCGGGGACGTCGGGGTGGCGGAGCTCGGTGTAGAAACGTGCGGTCAGTTCCCGGGCCGTCGTGTCCTCGGCCACCCACTGGGCGGCCACGACATGGGTGAAGCCCGCCAGTTGCAGTGCTCCCGCGAGGTGCAGGGCCTCGTCGGGCAGCCGGGCCGTGCCCCGGGCCGTCTCGCAGGCCGACAGGAAGGCCAGTTCGGCGGTGTCGAGCCGGAGGCGGGCGATGTCCTCGACGGTGAGGAGAGCGGGTTGCCGGTCTCCGTGGCAGAACAGCCCGCTCCTGGCCGGGCGGGCCGGGTCGTGCCGGGCGTGCCCCGCGAAGTGCAGGCAGGAGTGGTTCGGCAGGGCCCTGCGGACGGCCCGCCGGTCGACCGTGGGCCCCGCCAGCAGCTTCCGCTCCCCGACCTGCGTGACCAGCCGTAGTGCCTCCTTGCGGGCGGACGGCAGCGGCAGGAGGCCCGGTACGTCGGACTGGTCGACGACGAGGACGCCGCCGGGCGCACGGTCACCGTCGTGCTGCCGTCGCCGTGCCCGGGCCAGGGACCGCAGCGTGGTGGCGTAGGAGCAGACGTACCGCTCGGGCAGCTCGCCGACGGCGTGCAGCGGGAGGAGAGCGAGCAGGCCGGTGGGGCACCACCACAGCCGGCCGGAGCTCCGGCCGGCGAGCCGCAGTCCGGTCAGGACCGGTGCCACGACCTCCTCCCGCAGCCACTCCAAGGTGTCTTCGAGCGCACGGCCCGCCTCGCTCGGAGACCGGCCCGCCGAGGAGAGCGCGGTCAGCAGCGTCTCTGCCCGCTCCTGGACCCCGCCGGGCCCGCCCAGGCGCAGGCCGGGCAGCGGTACGGTCCGCAGCGTGTCCCGAGTGACGATCAGCGCGTCACAGCGCAGGAAGCTCGTGTTGACGACCACCACGGCACCGTCGCCGGCCGCCTCCCGCAGTTCCTCGAAGGAGGGCGGCCGGAGGAAGTCGTCCAGCCCGAGCAGGTGGTATGCGCGGCGGGTCAACTCGTCCAGCTCTGCGGCCAGTTCACGCCGTTCGTGGGCCTCGGCCCACTGCTCGCGGGCCGGTGCCGTCGGGTCGACGAAGGCGGAGTCCGCCGAATGGAGGACGTCGCGGATCTCCGTGATGCGGTGGGCGAGCCGGGGCTCCTGCTCGGCCAGCTCCGTGTTGTCGAAGCGGGAGTCCACCGCCTGCGCCAGGAGCAGCCCTCGGCCCTGTTCCAGCAGTTGCAGGGCTGTTTCCGGCCGTCCTGTGGACAGGGCGGCGGCCGCCGCGTCGCAGGCGATGCTGTCCGAGACCGCCAGCCCGCTGATGCGGTCCTCGAACTCCAGACCGTGCCAGGCCATCAGCGGGAGCTGTGCGATCGCCAACCGGTAACCGTCGACGGCCTGGTGCCAGTCCTCCAGCATGGCGGACCGCAGTGCCCAGTGCGCGGCGGCGGAGAACCGCACCTTCGTCGGCACGCCCTCGACACCCGCCGCCTCCCGGAACACCGCACGGGCCTTCTCCAGGTCGTGGCGGGCGCCACCGTGCAGGGCCGCGAAGGTGTGCGCCTGGGCCAGACCGACGAGGAAGGACACCCTGCGCACGTCGTCCTCGGGCGTGGCCCGGAGGGCCGATTCCGCCACGTCGATCGCCTCGTCCAGATCGGCGGCGGAGTGCGTGAGTTCGTACCGGGCGAGGTGGGCCGTGGAGAGCCCGAGCAGGGACCTGGCCCGGGCCGGATGGCCGTCCGGGGTGGCACGGACGGCCTCCTGGAAGCAGCGGACCGCCTCGTCCGCGTCGCCCCGTCGCTTGTGCCGCGAGCAGCGGTCGAGGATGACCACGGCCAGGTTCGTCAGTGCCCCGGCCCGTCGCGCGTGCCCCTGCGGGTACGCCGCGACGGCCAGCCGGCCGGCGTCGATCGCCTCGTCCAACTCGTGGGCGGACTCGGTGCGTTCGTGCCGGTCGGACAGGGCGAGACAGAGGCCGGCGGCGGCCTCGCCCGCGCCCTCGCTGCCGGGGGCCGCCGCCTCCAGGGCCGCCCGCAGGACCTCGACGGCCTCGTCCAGATCGGCGAACGCGCCCGTCCGCTCGTACGTCCGGCGCAGCACCGTCCCCAGGTTCGTCAGCAGGACCGCCCGGTCGTGCGGCGGCGTCCCCGGCGGCACGATGGCGACGGCCTCCCGCCCCACCCGCGCTGCCTCCACCAGGTCCGCCGCCGTGTTCAGCCGGGTGTACCGGGCGGTCAGGGCGGCGACGAGATGCGCGAGCCACATGGCGCGCTCCGGATGACCGACGGGTACGGCGTCCACGGCCCGCCCGGTCAGCTCCACCGCCCTGTGCAGATCGCGGACGTCGTCCAGTCGCTCGGCCCGCTCCAGCAGCGCCATGCCGAGCGAGGAGAGCGCGTTCGCCGAGCCCGAGCCCGCATCCGCGTCCTCGGACGCGGCCTCGGACGCGATCGTCACGGCCTCCTCCAGGCGCCGGATCGCCTCGTCCAGCAGCGCGGGGTCGCCGGTGCGCTCGTACAGCAGGCCTAGGGAGCGGCCGAGGTTGAACAGCGTCGGCAGCGCCTGTGCTCCTTCGAGGACCCGCAGGTCCGCGCCCTCGCGCAGGACGGCGACGGCCCGGTCCAGCGCCTCGGACATGTCGCCGCGGCCGGCGTGCCGGAAACGGGTGGCCCGCGTCAGATGGGTGAGCCCGAGTTCGGCGAGGCACCGGGCGAGTTCCTCACTGCCGGCGGGTAAGCGACGGCACGTGGCTTCCAGGGCCGCGAGTGCCTCGTCGGCGGTGTCCTCTCCGCCACCCCGGGTTCCGCCGTCGCCGCACGAGCCTCCGGCGCCATCGCCCGCACCGCCCCCGCTGCCGGCACCGCCCGGCGCGAGTCGGTACCGCACCGCCAGCGCCTCCGCCAACAGCGCCTCGGCCCGTTCCCGCCCGGGGCCGACGGCGGCGGACACCGCCTGCCGGGCGAAGTCGACCCCGGCGTCGCCGTCCACGGGGTCCTGGGACTGCCGAAAGCGCCCGAGGTACGCACTGGCCGCCTCGTGGAGATACAGCGCGGCGGTGGCGCCCTCACTCGTCCGCAGCCCCTCCTGGCAGAGCGCCACGGCCTCGTCGATGTCCTGCGGTCTGCGCGTACGGTCGTAGCGGTACCGCAGGGCCACCACGAGCAGCCACATCCGTCGCGGACGCAACCCGGAGGGGACGGCCGCCAGTTCACGGCGCTCCAGGTCCACCAGGGCGTCGAAGTCGACGGTCTCCCCGAAGAGTTCGGCCTTCGTCGCGATGACGGCGGCAAGGTTGACCAGGTACAGGACGTACTCCGGATCCTCGGGGGAGCACAGCCGTGTCGCCCGCCGGGCATGGTCCAGTGCTTCCCGGAGACCATCGGCCCGCTCGGTCGCGTCCGTCGTGCGCAGGGCACGCCGGTGCAGCGCGACCCCGAGGTGGGACAGGTACATCGGGAGCTGCGGGTCGCGCGGGTCAGCCGCGCGTACGGCGTCGTGGAGGGCGTCGACGGCCTTCCGCACATCGGAGTCGACGGCGTCCCGCAGGTCGGTGTCGGCGGCGGCACGCAGCTCGGTGTTCACGGTGTCCCGCAGGCCGGTGCCGACGCCGTTCCCGTTCCGGCCGGCGCGGGCCAGGAGAGCCGTACCGAGGTGCGAGTGGAGCAGGGCGAGGGGCCGGGGCGCCGACCGCACGGCCTCGGTGGCGCACGCGACGGCCTCGTCGAGGACGGCGTCCGCGCTCGCGGGCCGGGTCTGGCAGAGCGCGTTGAGGGCGCCGCCGAGGTTGCCGTGGTACATCCACCGGTTCGGGTCACCCGTGTGCGCCGAGGCCACCGCACGCCGCCCCGACTCCACCGCCTCGTCCAGGTCGACCTCGTGTCCGCGCAGCACATAGCGATCCCGTAGCGCGCCGCACAGATTGGACAGCGTCATGGGACGGCCGGGATGCCGTTCGGGCAGGAGGTCACGGCAGCTGCGCAGCAGCGCGATCGCCTCGTCGAGCGCACGCGGGTCGCGTACGGCGCCCCAGTTCGCGTACAGCTCCAGGGCTCGTGCGCCCATACGGGCGACGTCGTCGTTCTCTGACATGCCGGGATTCTCGACCTCTCCTCTTCGAATCCTCTTCCGATCCCTTGCGAAACGGGACCCCGCCGCGCGCGGTGCGAGTGGTTCAGCCCCCGTCCGTGGCCAGCAGGAACAGCACCGCTCCGAGGACGACGGCGAGCGACGACAGCATCGTCTGCACCCGGGCCCTGCGCAGGGCTCCCCTCACCTGCCAGGCGTGGACGAGTTCCACCAGGGCCCGGCGGCGCGCGGTGGCGTGCGCGATGTTGACGCGGGCCGCGGTGAGGGCCCGGTGCAGTTCGGCGCTCCGGTCCTCGTCCCGCTCGCGGGCGAGACGTACCGTCAGGTTCACGGCCACGACGGTGTGCAGCCGGCAGGCCCGGTCGAGTTCCTCGACGGACCTGCCGAACGGGCCGAAGAACAGCTCGGGGGCGGCCGTGATCTCGGCGCGAAGGTCGGCGAGGGAAGGGTCCTGGAGCGACCGGAGCGTGGTGAACCGGGGGGTCAGCACTTCGCCGGTCCACCAGATCGCCCAGAAGACGCCCACCATCGCCAGGGCCAGTCCGCCGGCGGCCAGCGCGATGTCGCCGAGGCCGTGGACCTTACCGATGGCGGCCAGCGGAAACCCGCCGAGCAGCAGTCCGCCGACGGCGGCGGTGGCCATGATCGTCCAGCGCGCCACGGCGCGCATGTCGGCGACGGTGGCGTCCGCCGGCATGACCGCGGCCGCCTGTTCCCCGGTCGGCACGGGATCCTGAGCCTGGGGCACCCCGGGAAGCGGGGCGCTCATGACCGCACGGCACCGTCACCGTCGTCGTGCCGGAAGCGCACCCCCGAAAGGTCGCCGTCGTCGGGCAACTCCCCGTACGGGCGCCATGCGGTGCCGTCGTAGTGCTCGACCCGGCCGTCCTCGCCGATCCGGACGGCACCGGTCTCCGGAACTTCTCCGCTCCCGGTCGCCGGGAGTTCCTCGCTCTCCGAGGTGGTCCCGTCTTCTCGCGCCTGCGCACCCACGCCTGGAACTCCCCTACAGAGGCACCCGAGTGGGGAGAGGGTACCGCCGCCCGCTCACCCGGAAAGCCGAACACACTCGCACGGGTGACGCGGTCAACTCCGGGCGGTTCCGGGCCAGATCGCCGAGGCGTCGTCGCGGTCGGAGTCCGGGAGGCGGAGGGGGCGGAGGGGGCGGAGGCGATCAATCTCTTCCGGTCGCCAAGGGCCGATCCCGCCGGCGGCCGACCGGGGCGGAAAGGGCCGCTCCTAACCCGTCCGGCCAGGTCGGACAGTTGATCCGTATTCCGCGAGCGCTCTCTTCCTGGTCCGTTGTCAGTGGTTCTTGGTCCGTTGCCTGTGGTTCCTGGTCCGTTGTCAGTGGTCGGTGCGATGCTGTCGGCATGAACCGGGACGATCTGGTGCGGCTGCGGCGGGCGCGGGACCGCATGGACCGCGAGTACGCCGAGCCGCTGGACGTGACCGCCCTGGCCCGCACCGCGCTGATGTCCCCCGGACACTTCCAGCGCAGCTTCCGCGCGGCCTACGGCGAGACCCCGTACGGCTATCTCATGACCCGCCGCACAGAGCGCGCCAAGGCGTTGCTGCGCCGCGGCGACCTGACGGTGACCGAGGTGTGCATGGCGGTGGGGTGTACGTCGTTGGGCTCCTTCAGCTCCCGTTTCACCGAGCTGGTCGGCGAGACACCGAGCGCGTACAGAGCACGTTCGCACGAGGAGAGCGCGGCGATCCCCGCGTGCGTGGCGAAACGCCTGACCCGCCCGACCCGGCATCGCATACGCACGGCGGAACCGGGCGAAGCGTCCTAGCGTAAGGACATGGCTACGAACGATCCGAACGTCACGAGCGCCGCGCACAGACTCCCAGCTCCGGACGTGAGGCTGGCCCAGTGCTTCCTGGCCGTCGACGACCACGACAAGGCGCTCGCCTTCTACTGTGACGTGCTGGGCATGGAGGTCCGCGGCGACGTGGGCTTCGAGGGTATGCGCTGGGTCACCGTGGGCTCCCCTCTCCAACCGGAGGTCGAGATCGTCCTGGAACCCCCCGCCGCCGACCCCGACATCTCCCCCGCCGACCGCGAGACCATCGCCATGCTCCTCGCCAAGGGCGTCCTCCGCGGCGTCAACTTCACCACCACCGACTGCGACGCCCTCTACACCCGCGTCGAGGCCTCCGGCGCCGACGTCCTCCAGGAGCCGACGGACCAGCCCTACGGCGTCCGCGACTGCGCCTTCCGCGACCCGGCGGGCAACATGCTGCGCTTCATGCAACGCCGGGGGTGAGCCGACGCGGGCCGGACCGACCTGCCTGCCTGCCTGCCGGTGCGCCGACGGGGCAGTGGGGCGCCGGGCTGGCGGCCGGCGGACCAGCGAAAAACCTCGTTGCGTGGAGCCGGGCGGCGGGAGACCGTACGAGTCGTTCAGCCGTGAGGGCCGGACCGTACGAGAGGGAGCGGCGCTGTGGGTGGAGTGGGCGGGAACGGCAGCAGCGGCCAGGGGGACGCGGGCGCGGGCGACTCGGCGGGCTTGGCGGATGGGGTGATCCGGTGGACGTATGCCTTCGTCGACCGACCGATGGCCGGCCTCGATCGGGCATGCGCCTTCTGGACGGCGGTCACGGCGACCGAGCTGTCCGAACGCCGGGGCGACCGCGGTGAGTTCGTGACCTTGCTGCCCGTGACGGGTGACGCGTGTGTGAAGGCGCAGGGCGTCATGGCCGGCGCCGGCGGCGCGCACCTGGACCTGGCCACCGAGGACGTCCCGGCGCTCGTCGATCGGGCGGTCCGGCTCGGCGCCGAGGTGATCGCCCCGGACGACGGCTGGGCGGTACTGCGCTCACCCGCCGGTCAGCTCTTCTGCGCGGTGCCGTGGCACGGGGAGTCCGTACGACCGCCGGTGGTCGACGGGAGCCGGCTGGACCAGGTGTGTCTGGACGTGGCACCGGCGGAGTTCGAGGGTGAGGTCGCGTTCTGGGCGGCCCTGTCGGGCTGGGACTCCCACCCGGGCTCGCTCCCGGAGTTCCACGTCCTGCGCCCACCGACCGGCCTTCCCGTCCGTATCCTCCTCCAACGCCTCGACGCCCCCCGCCCCGCCTCCGCCCACCTCGACCTCGCCTGCGCCGACATCGACACCACCCGGGCCCGCCACGAATCCCTCGGCGCCACCGTCGTGGCCCGCCACCCCCACTGGACGGTGATGCGTGACCCCGCGGGCGGCACGTACTGCCTGACGGGCCGCTCCCCGGAGACGGGCGGGTTGCCGCCGACGGCGAAGTGACGCCACACGTCCACGGGGCAGAGAACAGCGAGTCGGGCCATGCCCCTACTCCGTCGACCGACCCGCCCGTGCCGGCAGACACCTCTGCCCAGGCAGGCCCAGCGTCCGGCGCACAGCCGACCCGTACGCGACCCGCGCGGCCTCCACCTCCCCCGCTCCCCCGCTCCCCCGCTCCCCCGCTCCCCCGCTCCCCCGCTCCCCCGCTCCCCCGCTCCCCCGCTCCCCCGCTCCAGCAGCTGACCCCGAACCGCCTCCACGCGATGCCCGGTCGCAGCCGCGTCCTCCCCGAGTCCTCCAACGCGGCGGGCCCGGCCCGCGCCCCCTCGCCATGGCCTCACTATGGCCACCGCGACCACCCGGTCGAGCCGCTCGACCGGCCCGGGAACCAGCTCTAGGAGCCCGCCCGTAGAGCCCGAGATTCTTGCTCTGCTCTGCTCTGCTCTGCTCTGCTCAGCCGGCCGCGCGGATCGTCCGGCACCCCGTTCGACGGCCATTGCACGGCCTCTGCGAGCAGCGCTTCCTGCACGGCGTCTCGGCGGCGCAGAAATACCCGCACCGACGCACCAGCGCGCCGAGGAACTACGGCGCGCCACGGCGCTCCAAGGCCTCGACCTCGCTCATCCGACCTTCCGGGGTCTCTCCGACGGCGGTTCGGAGTCCTCCGACCGGCTCAGATATCCCCCGCGCCGTCCAGCACCGGCCGGATGACCACCGGGTACTCCGCGAGCCCTTCGGGGCCGGGGCACTGCGCGACGCGGGCGGCGATCTCCGTGACCCGGTCCAGGCTCGCGCAGTCCAGGAGCCAGTAGCCAGCGAGCAGCTCATTGGTCTCCGAGTACGGCCCGTCCGTGATCACCGGCTTGCCGTCGGCGTCGGCCGTGACGAACCGGGTCCGCGCCGGCTCGGCCAGCCCCTGCCCGTCGATCATCTCTCCGGTCTTGGCGAGGTCTTCGTTGATCGCGCCCATGTGGGCGTACATGGCCTGCAGCTGCTCCCGCGTCCAGGCCGGGGAGTACTCGGAAGCCTCGCCGCGCATGCCCTCGTAGTCCGCCTGCGTGCCCTGGACCATCATCAGGTACTTCATGAGTCCGCTCCTTCGTCTTCCGCGGCTCGAACCACCCGCGGCGGGCAGCTCTCACAGGAGACGTCGGAGCTACCCCGCACTTCTCGGCAGGCCCGCGCGACGGTTCCCCGCGTCCTTCTCCGGTGCCGGCGGACCCACTGCTCAGCCGCGGGCGGCCGCTCCGGCGGGGCCGGTCAGGCCTTCTCCTCGGTCCTCACCTCAGGGGTCTCAGTGGTCTCAGTGGTCTCAGCGGCCTCAGTCGTCGCAGCCGTCTCCTCGACCCGGGTATCGGCACCGCCGTGCGTTCCAGGACCGCCCTGCGTGCCGTGGCTCCCGTGCGTCCGCCGGGCCACCGCCCGGGGTTTCTCCGCGGCAGCCGCCGCGGCCTCGACGGCCTCGTCGACGTACGCCGCACACTCGTGATTCCTGCACGGACCCGGACTCCATACGGGTACCCACGCGCCCAGCGTCTTGTGCCGCCGTACGACCGTGGCCACAGGCTGTCCGCAGACCGGGCAGACATGCTCGTCGATGCCCATACCCTCAGGGTATGACCGACGGGGTCGGAGCGCTCCCCGCCGTACACGGACAATCGGCGGCCGGCCACGCGTACGCGGCGACTCGACCGCGCGACGACCGCCCGTCAGCGCTTCCTGTCGTACGTCCGCACCAGCACCCCGTTGTCGAAGCTCCGCACGTCGTCGAGCGTGAACTCGGAGACGGAAGAAGGGGCGCGGGGAACTGTGCAGGAACCGCGCGGGGAACCGCGCGAGCAACCCCGCACAACCCGCGGCGCAAAACCGGCGGGCCCCGCACACCGTGGGGATGTGCGGGACCCGCCGGCCATCCGAAGGCGCCGGTACCGTACAGGGTCAGGTCAGCACGGCGCCCACACCTCCGGAGCATCAACCGGCACTCGGCCCCACCGCAGCCGCTGCGCACGTCACGAACTCAGCTGCTGCGGCGCGTCACGAACTCGGCCAGCGCGAGGAGTCCAC
This sequence comes from Streptomyces sp. NBC_01314, assembly GCF_041435215.1. NCBI lineage: Bacteria > Bacillati > Actinomycetota > Actinomycetes > Kitasatosporales > Streptomycetaceae > Streptomyces > Streptomyces sp. NBC_01314. The sequence goes on from NZ_CP108394.1 coordinate 3,935,270, forward strand.
CCGCCGACTCCGGATCCGGGACCGCACGGGACAGTTCGTGCATGGCCCGGGCCATCCGGTCGGCCGCCTGGACCTGTGCCCAGTCACGACCGCCGGCCCGCTCCACCACGAGTGCCGTGCGCTCCAGGTCTCCCTCCTCGTACGGAAGTCCGTAGAGCTCGGCGAGTTCGGCGGCCTCCGGGGTACCGGAGACGAGCGCGGCGACCACCGGAAGGGACTTCTTGCGGACCATGAGGTCCGCCCCGGCCGGCTTGCCGGTGCGGCTGGGGTCACCCCAGATGCCGATCACGTCGTCGATGAGCTGGAAGGCGAGCCCGGCCTCACGCCCGAAAGCGTCGAGGGCCTCGACATCCTCCTTACCGGCGCCCGCGTACAACGCCCCCACCGCGCAGGCGCAACCGAGCAGCGCGCCTGTCTTCGCCTCGGCCATGGCGAGCACCTCGTCGAGGGTGACCTCCTCGGGCCGGCGTCCCTCCATCTCGGTGTCCGTGTGCTGGCCCGCGCACAGTTCGACGACACAGGACGCGAGCCGTGCGGAGGCCGCGGCCGAGGCAGGGTGCGGGTCCTCGGCGAGCAGTTGCTGAGCGAGGGCCTGCATCGCGTCCCCGGCGAGGATCGCGTCGGGGACACCGAACACGGTCCACGCGGTGGCCCGGTGCCTGCGGGTGGTGTCCCGGTCCATCACGTCGTCGTGCAGCAGTGTGAAGTTGTGCACCAGTTCCACCGCGGCGGCGGCCCGTACGGCAGTGGACTCGCGCCCGCCGAGCGCGGCGACGGCAGCCAGAACCAGCGCCGGGCGTATCGCCTTGCCCGCGTTCCCCTCGGCCCGGACACCGTCCGCGTCCTCCCAGCCGAAGTGGTAGCGCGCGACCCTGCGCATCGAACCGGGCAACGACTCCACGGCCCGGCGCAGTTCGGGGTCGACGGACACCCGGGCGTGCTCCAGGATCCCCGCCGCCTCCTGTCCGTCGAACACGCTCGCCCCGCCCGCCCGCCCGCCCGGACCCTGGGCACCGACGGGAGTCATGTCCCCCACCGCCTCCCCGTCCCCCTGCGGCTCCACGGCCCCGGCCGGCTGCCCGGCCTCCGTCGGCTTTCCCGCTTCCACCGGATGCGGGGCCGCCCCGACGGGCCCGCGACGTTCCGGGATCTCGCCGCTGAGCGCGCCGCCGCCGTCCAGGGTTTTGGCGGAGCTCTGCTTCGTCTCCGTCATGAACTCACCCACGGGATCGCCTCGGAGACTCACCAGGGGGTGGCGGTTCCGCCGCCGATGGGCGTGTGCTTCCGCCGTGTCCCCGCCCGGACGGGCGGGGACACGGCGTCCGGTCGGGCAGGGTCACCGCCAGCGGCCGATCTCGACGTTCTCCAGAACGCCGAGCGCGTCGGGGACCAGGACCGCGGCCGAGTAGTAGGCGGTCACGAGGTACTTGATGATCGCCTGTTCGTTGATGCCCATGAAACGCACGGACAGGCTGGGCTCGATCTCGTCCGGGATGCTCGCGGCCCGCAGACCGATGACTCCCTGCTCGTCCTCGCCGGTACGCAAGGCGATGATCGAGGTGGTCCTGGCCTCGGTCACCGGGATCTTGTTGCACGGGTAGATCGGCACACCGCGCCAGGTGGGAATGCGGTTCCCGGCGATGTCGAGCGTCTCCGGGACCAGCCCACGCTTGTTCAGTTCGCGGCCGAACGCGGAGATCGCACGCGGGTGGGCGAGCAGCATCTTCGTGCCCCGGCGGCGGCTGAGCAGCTCGTCCAGGTCGTCCGGGCTGGGCACACCGTCGTGCGGCTGCAGCCGCTGGTCGTACTCGCAGTTGTGGAGGAGGCCGAACTCACGGTTGTTGACGAGCTCGTGCTCCTGGCGCTCCTTCAACGCCTCGACCGTGAGCCGGATCTGCTGCTCGGTCTGGTTCATCGGCTGGTTGTAGAGGTCGGCCACGCGCGTGTGGATGCGCAGCACGGTCTGGGCGACGCTGAGTTCGTACTCGCGCGGCGCGGCCTCGTAGTCGACGAAGGTGTGCGGGATGTCCGGCTCACCGCTGTGGCCCGCGGCGAGGTCGATCTCGCTCTCGCCGTACTTGTTGGTGCGCTGCGACGGGATGGCGCGCAGCTCCTGAAGGTGTTCGCTCAGGGTCTCGGCGCGCTCCGCGAGCTGCTCGACGGCCTGACGCGGCAGGACGAGCACCGTGCACGCGGTGACCGCGCGGGCCGTGTACTCCCAGATCGCCTCGGGGTCGAGCAGGGACTGCTCGCCGAAGTAGGCCCCGTCGGCGAGCACGCCGAGGACCGCGTCGTCGCCGTAGGGGCCGGTACCGATCTTCTCGACCTTGCCGTGGGCGAGCAGGAACACCTCCTCCGCCTGGCTGCCGAATTCGGCCAGCACGTCACCGGACGAGAACTCCCGCTGTTCACACCGCTGGGCCAGCTCGCCCAGCACGTCGATGTCCTCGTAAGTCCGCAGGGCCGGCAGCTCGCCCAGCTCCGCGGGGATGACGGCGACCCGGTCGCCGGTCTTCACGAAGGTGACGCGGCCGTCGCCGACCGCGTAGGTGAGCCGCCTGTTCACCCGGTACGTGCCACCCTGCACATTCACCCAGGGCAGGGTGCGCAGCAGCCAGCGCGAGCTGATCTCCTGCATCTGGGGGGTGGACTTCGTGGTGGTGGCCAGGTTCCGGGCAGCGGCCGTGCCGAGACTCTGCTGCGGCTTGTCCTGCTGCGATCGAACCTCTTCGCCTACCGACATACGGATTTCCCCTCCGGGTGTGCACTGATATCGCGGTCACCGATCTCGCGATCCAGCCTCCCATCACGGAGCGTGTCGCTGCTATTACCCGAAAGAGCGGGAATGGATCTTAGGAGATTGGGCACATCCACCGGCTTTGTCGACCGCTCGCACGCCCGTCCGAACCCCGCCCGAATCTGACCGGATCCACCCGCACGCCCCACCGTCGACTCGCTCGCGCCGCGAGTCAGGGGTACAAGCCTGCGTACGAGGCGGCCACGACCAGCGGCCGTCGCACGGCACGAAGGAGTCGGCCATGGCCCCACCCATGTCCGCGAGCAGGTTTCTCACCGTCCTCAAGAACGAGGGCGTCCGGGTCGTCGAGGTCGGCGACTGGGAACATCACAACCGCAACCATGTGGGCCCCTGGGGTCCCGTCCACGGCGTGATGCTCCACCACACCGTCACCTCCGGCAGCGAACGCACCGTACGCATCTGCCGCGACGGGTACTCGGGCCTGCCCGGCCCGTTGTGCCACGGCGTCATCACCAAGGACGGCCGCGTCCACCTCGTCGGCTACGGCCGTGCCAACCACGCCGGTCTCGGTGACGACGACGTGCTGCGGGCGGTGATCGCCGAGAGGGCGCTCCCGGCGGACAACGAGGCCAACACCGACGGTAACCGTCACTTCTACGGTTTCGAGTGCGAGAACCTGGGCGACGGGCAGGACCCCTGGCCGAAGGCTCAGCTCGAAGCCATCGAGCGGGTCTCCGCAGCCGTCTGCCGCCACCACGGCTGGAACCAGCGGTCCGTCATCGGTCACCTCGAATGGCAGCCCGGCAAGGTCGACCCGCGGGGCTTCACCATGGCCGGCATGAGAGAACGCGTCCGGGACCGCCTGGCGTAACTGCGCGATCGCAGGCGAATCGGACACCCACCGGTCACGTGTCCGACAATGGATACGTGACCGGCCAGCCCTCCGCCCCCGACCCCGCAGCGGCCCTGAACCCCCGGCTGCCCTCCCCGCTCCAGGAGGTCGCGGACGAGCGCTTCGCCCGCCACGGCGTCCGGCTGGTTCTCAAGCGGGACGACCTGATCCATCCGCAGCTCGTCGGCAACAAGTGGCGCAAACTGGCCCCCAATCTGCGCGCGGCGGCCGGTCGGCCGCTGCTCACCTTCGGCGGCGCCTACTCGAACCACCTGCGCGCCACCGCCGCCGCGGGCCGCCTCCTGGGCCTGCCCACCATCGGCGTTGTCCGCGGCCAGGAACTGGCCGACCGCCCCCTCAACCCGTCCCTGGCCCGCTGCGCGGCGGACGGCATGCGGCTGCGCTTCGTCGACAGATCGACGTATCGCGACAAGTCCGATCCGGCCACCCTGGCCGCCGTCCTCCGCGCCGCCGACGCCGAGGACGCGTACGTCGTCCCCGAGGGCGGCAGCAACCCCCTCGCCGTCCGCGGCTGCCAGGACCTCGGCGCGGAGCTGCGCGACCGGGCCGACGTCGTGGCCATCGCCTGCGGTACCGGCGGCACCCTCGCCGGTCTGGCCGCCGGCCTGGCCCCCGACCAGCGCGCTCTCGGAATTCCGGTTCTCAAGGGAGGCTTCCTCGAAGAGGAGATACGGCGGCTCCAGGACCGGGCCTTCGGCGGCCCGCGCGGCGACTGGCGTCTCGACGACCGCTTCCACTTCGGCGGCTACGCGCGCACCACCTCCGAACTGGACGCCTTCGCCGGCGACTTCGAGACCCGCCACTCCCTCCCCGTGGAACGTCTGTATGTCGCCAAGTTGCTCTACGGACTTGTCGCCCTGGCGGCGGAAGACGCCTTCCCGCGCGGGACGACGGTCGCCGCGGTGATCACCGGAAGTCCCTTCGAGGAACACGCGCCCGAGGACAGCCCCGGGACTGACTAGGACGCCTCCCGGTAGACCGCCGCCTCCTCCAGGTCCAGCCTGCGCAGCAGTGTGCGCAGCATCTCGTCGTCGATGTACCGGCCGTCGCGCAGCTTGACGAAGACCTCGCGTTCGGCGCCGATCATCTCCCGGGAGAGGCGGCTGTAGGTGTCGTCGGCGCTCTCCCCGCTCACCGGGTTCACCGCTCCGAGCCGCTCCCAGACGGCGTTGCGGCGCCGTTCCAGGACCGTGTGCAGGCGGTCGACCAGCGGGGGCGGGAGTTCGTTGTGCCCGTGGGCGAGGAGTTCGTCGAGGCGGGCCTCGGCGGCGCGGGACGCCTGGGCCTGAGCGTTGGCCTCGGCGAGGGTCTCGGTCTGCTGGTCGCGTCCCGGCAGCTTCAGGGCCCGGACGAGCGGCGGCAGGCTCAGCCCCTGGATGACGAGCGTCCCGATGACCGTCGTGAAGGTCAGGAAGAGGATCAGGTTCCGCTCGGGGAAGTCGTCCCCGCCGTTCACCGTGAGCGGGATCGAGAAGGCGATGGCCAGCGAGACGACGCCCCGCATGCCGGCCCAGGCGATGACGAACGGCCCCTTCCAGGTGAGGCTGTCCTCCCGTTCCCGGATGCGTCGCGACAGCATCCGCGGCAGGAAGGTCGCCGGATACACCCACACGAACCGGGACGCGACCACGACGAGGAAGACGGCCACGGCGTACCAGGAGGCACTCACCCCCTCGTACTCGCCCAGCCCTGCGAGGACCACCGGGAGCTGGAGGCCGATGAGGGCGAACACGGCGGACTCCAGCAGGAAGGCGACCATCTTCCAGACCGCCTCCTCCTGGAGGCGGGTGGCGAAGTCGACCTGCCAGTTGCGGTGACCCAGGTACAGGCCGACGACGACCACGGCAAGCACCCCGGAGGCGTGGACCCACTCGGCGAGCCCGTAGGCGACGAACGGGATCAGCAGGGAGAGGGTGTTCTGGAGCAGCGCTTCCTTCAGGTGCGTGCGCAGCCACTGGATCGGCACCATGAGCAGCAGCCCGACCGCGACGCCGCCCACCGCCGCCACCAGGAACTCGATGATCCCGCCGGTCCAGCTCGCGCCCTCGCCGATGGTGGCCGCGAGGGCCACCCGGTAGGCGGTGATAGCGGTCGCGTCGTTCACCAGGGACTCGCCCTGCAGGATCGTGGTGATCCTCGACGGCAGGCCCACCCGCCGGGCGACGGCCGTCGCCGCGACCGCGTCCGGCGGCGCCACCACCGCGCCCAGCACCAGCGCGGCGGCCAGCGGCATCCCCGGCACGATCAGATAGGTGGCCCAGCCGACCGCGAGGGTCGCGAAGAGGACGTACCCGACCGACAGCAGGGCCACGGGCCGCAGCTGGGCCCGCAGGTCGAGGTACGAGCTGTCAGTGGCGGCCGTGTACAGCAGCGGGGGCAGGATCAGCGGCAGGACGATCTCGGGGTCGAGTTCGTAGTGCGGCACTCCGGGCAGATACGACACCGCGAGCCCCATCGCGACCAGCAGCAGCGGGGCGGGCACCGGCGTACGCCGGGCGGCACCGGCGACCGTCGCACTCCCGGCGACCAGCAACAGCAAGGGCAAGAAGTGCATCGCTTCCGTCGCCTTCAGTTTCCGCGCGAGGTTCCGCGCACCCGTCGTAATCTGGCAATCATGAAACAGTGCACGCACTCGGACGCTCTGCCGCACCCCGAGCCCGATCCCCTGACCGAGACCTGCCCGGAGTGCCTGGCCGCCGGGAGCCACCCGGTGCAGTTGCGGATGTGCCTGGAGTGCGGACACGTGGGCTGCTGCGACTCCTCGCCGATGCGGCACGCGACCGAGCACCACAAGCAGAGCGGCCATCCCATCATGCGTACGTTCGAGGCGGGCGAGACCTGGCGGTGGTGCTTCGTGGACCATGTGCTGGTATGACGCACCATGTACGCGTTTGACGCCCGGAGCCGGGACGTCGCACGACGGAACCATGTCACCCCGTGACACGTCGACGTACTCGTGTGACACGGTTCGGCAGTCCGACGCCTGGGTACGTCAATCCGGCGCGCGCTCTTCCTATTTGAGGCCCGCAAACCTCTAGCCACCGAGCGTATTCATAGGCTTACTATGAGTGACAGCATGGGGTGGGGTCCTCGGGACCCCGAGGACACGGCGCTCGGTAGCGCGATAGCGTCACCGCTGAACCACGTAGCGCGTTACCCCGGGGGGCGACCCTCGGCCCCCGAAAAAGCTTGTACCACCTTGGAGGTGAGGGTGTCCCAGATCGCAGGCGAGCCCGGGACCCAGGACTTCGTGGAAGTCCGGCTGCCGGCCGCGGGTGCCTACCTGTCGGTGCTGCGTACGGCGACGGCCGGCCTCGCGGCCCGTTTGGACTTCACCCTCGACGAGATCGAGGACCTGCGCATCGCGGTCGACGAGGCCTGCGCGATCCTGCTTCAGCAGGCCGTGCCCGGCTCGGTGCTCAGCTGTGTCTTCCGTCTGGTCGACGATTCACTGGAGGTCACGGTCTCGGCCCCCACCACGGACGGCCACGCCCCCGCACGCGACACCTTCGCCTGGACCGTGCTGTCGGCCCTGGCGGGCAAGGTGTCCTCAGCGGTGGCCGACGACAAAACCGTTTCGATCAGCCTCTACAAACAGCGCGGCGCGGGACCCGGGCCGGCGTGAGGAACGGGGACGGGCCGGTGCGGGACGAAGAACGCGGCACACGGGAACTTCCCGCGGAGGGCGAAGGCGGTCCGAGCGGGCCGGCGCATCTGGCGGACGGCGTCGACGGCATCCCCGAGCAGGCCCGGCCGCACCCGGAGGACGACTCCGCGGCTGCGGCCGGAGCGTCTCGGTGGACGGAGCCGGCCGGCGACCAGGAGCCCGAGGCACCCTCCGACGGGCAACGGGATCCGGAGGGTGCCCTACGGAGCACCACGTCCTCACAAGGGCGAACTGGGGCCTCCCCCGCTCGAGCACAGTCGAGAGCTGGGGGAACGGTGACGGCGGGCGGGACTATGAGCGAGCACGAGCGACACGACGAGGCGGGCGCGCAGCACGCGCAGCCCGTGCGAAGCACGCAGCACAACCCTCAGGACCGCAGCGGGGCGCGAGCCCTGTTCATAGAGCTGCGCGCCCTGCCGGAGGGCGGTGCCGAGTACGCGGAGCTGCGCAACCGGCTGGTCCGGATGCATCTGCCGCTCGTGGAGCACCTCGCACGCCGGTTCCGCAACCGCGGCGAGCCGCTGGACGACCTGACGCAGGTCGCCACCATCGGCCTGATCAAGTCGGTGGACCGCTTCGACCCGGACCGCGGCGTGGAGTTCTCCACGTACGCGACCCCGACGGTCGTCGGCGAGATCAAGCGGCACTTCCGCGACAAGGGCTGGGCGGTGCGGGTGCCGCGCCGGCTGCAGGAACTGCGCCTGTCGCTGACCACGGCCACGGCCGAGCTGTCCCAGCAACACGGCCGCTCCCCGACGGTGCACGAGCTGGCAGAGAAGCTGGGCATCTCGGAAGAGGAGGTCCTGGAGGGCCTGGAGTCGGCCAACGCGTACTCCACGCTGTCCCTGGACGTCCCCGACACCGACGACGAGTCGCCGGCCGTCGCGGACACCCTCGGCTCCGAGGACGAGGCGCTGGAGGGCGTCGAGTACCGGGAATCCCTCAAGCCGTTGCTCGAAGACCTCCCGCCGCGTGAGAAGCGGATCCTGCTTCTGCGCTTCTTCGGCAACATGACCCAGTCGCAGATCGCCCAGGAGGTCGGCATCTCCCAGATGCACGTCTCACGGCTGCTGGCGAGGACGTTGGCGCAGCTTCGGGAGAAGCTGCTGGTGGAGGAGTAGCGTCAGCGCCCCGTCAGGGGCGCGGCGCCGTATCGCTACGTGGCTCCGCCCGCGAGCGAGCGGAGCCACGAAAATGCCCACGGTTTCCTGACCGCATACCGGCGGAGCGCTACCGCTTCGTCTCCTCCGCCCGGCCCGGCCCCTGGATTCCGAGGGCCTGGGTCGTGGCGGGATTGATCAGCAGGACGAGCGCGGCGACCGCGATGACGGCCAGCACGATGCCCGCCGGGATCGCCACGCTGTCGGCACGCAGCAGGTTGTAGGCCACCGGCAGCGCCATGACCTGGGTGATGACGGCGGGCCCCCGGCTCCAGCCCCGCCGCAGCAGCAGCCCGCGCGCGGCGATCAGCGGCAGCAGGGCCAGCGCGATGAGCGTGATCCCCCCGGTGACGCCGGTGCTCAGGTCGTCCGAGTCACCGGTGAGGCCGAGGACGAGCATGGCCCCGCCGCCGACCAGCAGGGCCACCCCCTCCAGCGCGGCCAGCGCCGCCGCGGCGGTCAGCCGCCCGGGACGGGGCTCGGCGTCGGAGGTGTCCGGAGTGGGGGTCTGCTCAGAACTCACCCGTGAAGGGTAGCCCTCGCCCCTTCACGCGCCCCCACGTGCTCATCGTCACTACCCGATCTCCCCCTTGATCCGCACCTCGGTATGGGCCGGGTACCACCCAGTAGGTACCCTGCAACCCATGCGTGCACTTCTCGTGGTCAATCCGGCGGCAACCACCACAAGCGCACGTACGCGCGATGTGCTGATCCACGCTCTCGCGAGCGAGATGAAGCTCGAGGCGGTCACCACCGAGTACCGGGGCCACGCCAGGGACCTCGCCCGGCAGGCCGCGGAGGGCAAGGACGACATCGAACTGGTCGTCGCGCTCGGCGGTGACGGCACGGTCAACGAGGTCGTCAACGGCCTGCTGCACCACGGCCCGGACCCCGACCGCCTGCCCCGCCTCGCCGTGGTCCCAGGCGGCTCCACCAACGTATTCGCCCGCGCCCTGGGTCTGCCCAACGACGCCGTGGAGGCGACCGGCGTCCTGCTCGACGCCCTGCGCGAGAGCCGGGAGCGCACGGTCGGCCTGGGCATGGCCTCGGGCACCCCGGGCACGGAGGACGAGGCGGTGCCGTCCCGCTGGTTCACGTTCTGCGCCGGCCTCGGATTCGACGCGGGTGTGATCGGCCGGGTCGAGCAACAGCGGGAACGCGGACGGAAATCCACGCACGCCCTTTACCTGCGTCAAGCATTTCGGCAGTTTCTGGAAGAGCCCCACCGCAGACTCGGCACGATCACTTTGGAGCAGGCCGGCCAGGATCCGATTTCCGATCTTGTGCTGTCCATAGTCTGCAACACGTCCCCGTGGACGTTTCTGGGTAATCGCCCGGTGTACGCGTCGCCTAAGGCCTCGTTCGATAAAGGCCTCGACGTGCTCGGTCTCAGCCGCATGTCGACGCCCGCGCTCGCCCGATATGGCACACAGTTGCTCACTTCGTCCCCCGAGCGCGGACCCCGTGGCAAGCACGCCACCACCCTGCACGATCTGACCGACTTCACCTTGCATTCGAAGGCCCCCCTCCCCCTCCAGATGGACGGCGACCACCTCGGACTGCGTACGAGCGTGACGTTCACAGGCGTACGCCGTGCACTGCGTGTGATTGTGTGAGCGGAACGGGCAAAAGTCCTTCCACTCGAACGTTTAGGCCAGGGTCCACCCCATGGAAGTACGGCTGTGACACAGTCGACACCGAGGAATCAAAAAAAACTTTCCGGTAGGGGTTGTATCCGCCGCTGAGGTTTGCGAGTCTCTACGTGGCGCTCGGGACAGCCCGCAACATCGGCTCACGAGAGTGCCAGAACCCCTCCTCAATCCAAAGGACCACACCAGTCCGTCTGGTGATCGGCCCTTCACTTGTTGAGGGATTCGTGAAAGCGTTCACATTCACAAGCAACGTGCATGTAATACCAAGGAGAGGTAGCAGCCATGGACTGGCGTCACAACGCCGTTTGCCGCGAGGAAGACCCCGAGCTCTTCTTCCCCATCGGCAACACCGGTCCTGCGCTGCTGCAGATCGAGGAAGCCAAGGCTGTCTGCCGTCGCTGCCCGGTTATCGAGCAGTGTCTGCAGTGGGCGCTTGAGTCCGGCCAGGACTCCGGCGTCTGGGGTGGTCTCAGCGAGGACGAGCGCCGCGCCATGAAGCGCCGCGCCGCCCGCAACCGGGCCCGTCAGGCATCCGCCTGACATCCCACCCAGCAATAGCCTGAGCTTGGCGGCGCGCACAGCGAGTGCGCTTCTCCCGCCCCCGAGCCGCAGCGCGCAGTGCCCCGATGCGCTTAACAAGCCACGAGCCCGAGCCCCGGACCGCATGATGGTCCGGGGCTCGGTGCTGTTCTGCGTAGGACAGCCGTGGTGGGCCTGATGACCGCAGCTGTCGTACGCGCCGCTACTTCTGGGCCCGCACCGGGAGGTCCAGGATCACCTGGGTACCCCGCTCCGGAGCCGGGACCATGTCGAAGGTGCCGCCCAACTCGCCCTCCACCAGCGTCCGTACGATCTGCAGGCCGAGATTGCCCGAGCGGTGCGGGTCGAAACCGTCGGGGAGGCCGACGCCGTCGTCCTGGACGGTGACGAGAAGACGCGTCTCCTTGGTGCCGCCGCCGCGCACGGCCGAGACCTCGACGGTGCCGGTGTCGCCCTCACGGAAGCCGTGTTCCAGCGCGTTCTGCAGAATCTCGGTGAGGACCATCGAGAGCGGAGTCGCGACCTCCGCATCCAGGATGCCGAAGCGTCCGGTGCGCCGGCCGACGACCTTGCCCGGTGAGATCTCGGCCACCATGGCGAGCACCCGGTCGGCGATCTCGTCGAACTCCACCCGCTCGTCCAGGTTCTGGGACAGCGTCTCGTGCACGATCGCGATCGACCCGACCCGTCGCACCGCCTCTTCGAGGGCCTCGCGGCCACGCTCGGACTCGATGCGCCGGGCCTGGAGGCGCAGCAGCGCGGCGACGGTCTGGAGGTTGTTCTTCACCCGGTGGTGGATCTCCCGGATGGTCGCGTCCTTGGTGATCAACTCGCGCTCGCGGCGGCGCAGTTCCGTCACGTCCCGCAGCAGCACCAGCGAACCGATACGCGGGCCCTTGGGCTTGAGGGGGATCGCGCGGAACTGGATCACCCCTTCGATGGACTCGATCTCGAACTCACGCGGCGCCCACCCGCTCGCCACCTTGGCCAGCGCCTCGTCCACCGGTCCCCGGGAGGGGGCGAGTTCGGCGGTCGTACGGCCGAGATGGCAGCCGACGAGGTCGGCGGCGAGGCCGAGGCGGTGGTACGCGGAGAGGGCGTTCGGCGAGGCGTACTGGACGATGCCGTCGGCGTCGAGCCTGATGAGGCCGTCGCCGACGCGCGGCGAGGCGTCCATGTCGACCTGCTGGTCGGGGAACGGGAACGCGCCCGCGGCGATCATCTGGGCCAGGTCGGAGGCACTCTGAAGGTAGGTCAGCTCCAGTCGGCTCGGGGTCCGCACGGTGAGCAGATTGGTGTTGCGCGCGATGACGCCGAGCACGCGCCCCTCCCTGCGCACGGGGATGGACTCGACCCGTACGGGCACTTCCTCACGCCACTCGGGGTCGCCCTCGCGGACGATGCGGCCCTCGTCGTGGGCGGCGTCCAGGAGGGGTCGGCGGCCGCGCGGGACCAGGTGGCCGACCATGTCGTCCTGGTACGAGGTGGGGCCGGTGTTGGGGCGCATCTGCGCCACGGAGACATAGCGGGTGCCGTCGCGCGTGGGGACCCAGAGGACCAGGTCGGCGAAGGAGAGGTCGGACAGCAGCTGCCACTCCGACACCAGCAGATGCAACCACTCCAGGTCGGAGTCGCTGAGAGCGGTGTGCTGGCGGACGAGTTCGTTCATGGAGGGCACGTGTGCGAGCGTACCTGGCGGTACGGACATGACCGGAAACAGTGGTTGGCGTGGCCGGTGCAGGCTCTGGAACCGGCTGCCGCAGCGGCCCCGGAGACACCCGCGGGCCGCGGCGCCTGAGAGGGACCCTCAGCCCTCCCGGCACCGCAGCCCGGAGCAACATCGGCCGTGGGGTGTGCGGTCCCAGTCGGCCGAAGATGAGGATCCGGAGCAGTCAGGGCAGAGAGCGCCGGGTCCTCGGTCCGCCTTCCTGTGCGGGGAAGGCGGAGGCTTGTTCTTCGTACGGTGTGATCGTCCGCGGCCGGGCCGCTGATCGATCAAATGCCCTACCACGCATTCTTGACTAGACCACTGCGTGTGTCCATGCGTTGGCGGATGTTTGTTGTTGTCCATTGTCCCGCATCCACCGTGGCGCACACGCAGAGTAGCCCGCTCGCGCCCGGGGGCGAGCCGGAACGCCTCGGCCCGGTCCCGTGACCGGCCCTGCGACCGGTCCCGTGGAGCGTCAGGCTCGGGGCCGGATCGCCATGGCGAGTTCGGCGACCGTCTCCAGTTCCTGCCTGGTCGCCCCGTCGCGGGCATGCTGGGACACACCGTGGAGGACTGCGCCCGCGCGTCGGGCCAGGGCGGTGGCGTCGGTGTCGGTGTCCGCGGGCAGCTCACCGGCCGCGACGCCGGCTCTTATCCGACTTTCGAAGGCCGATGGGTGGCATTGCGCCGTCGGCGCAGGGACTCGGCCACCTCCGGGGTCGAGCTGACGGCCGTGTGGACGAAGAGACAGCCGTGCGGGTGGCCGGGGTCCGTGTACACGGCGGCGGCGGCCTCCCGCAGGGTCCGCGCTACGGCGGCGCGAGCGGTGGATTCCTCGGCGAGAGCCCGGTCACCGAAGCCGGCGTACCGGGTGCCGTAGGCAATACCCATGACGCGGGTGAGCGCCGTCGTCGTCTCCTCGCCGTTCAGATCACGGGCCAGCACCTCGACGCGACGGAAGGCTCGCTGCTGAGCCTGCACTGGACGATCCGCGGCCGGCCGACCCCTGTGGAGCGGGGGTCACCCCTGCTAGATTGGTCTACACCACATGAGGAGTGCTTGGCCCCGCGGGTTCCGGTCGAGTCTTCCTGAGTCCTTACTTTCCAGATCGGCAGGCACAGCGTGGAAGTTGTCATCGTTCCGGATGCCAAGGCGGGTGGCCTGCTCATAGCCGAGGCGATGGCGGAGTTGCTCCGGCGCAAGCCCGAGGCGCTGCTCGGGGTGGCCACGGGGTCGACCCCGCTGCCCATCTACACGGCGCTCGCGGAGAAGGCGCGGTCCGGTGACGTGGACGCCTCGCGGGCGCGCGTCGCGCAGCTCGACGAGTACGTGGGGCTGCCGGCCGAGCATCCCGAGTCGTACCGCTCGGTGCTGCGGCGGGAGGTGCTGGAGCCGTTGGGGCTGGGCCCGGACGCGTTCATGGGGCCCGACGGGACCGCCGAGGACGTGGTGGGGGCGTGCGAGGCGTACGACAGGGCGCTGGCCGAGGCGGGGGGTGTGGATCTGCAAGTGCTCGGCATCGGGACCGACGGGCACATCGGGTTCAACGAGCCGTGCTCTTCGCTCGCCTCCCGGACGCGGATCAAGACACTCACCGAGCAGACCCGGATCGACAACGCGCGGTTCTTCGACGGCGACATCGAGCAGGTGCCGCACCACGTCATCACCCAGGGCATCGGCACGATCCTGGAGGCGCGGCACCTGGTGCTGCTCGCCACGGGCGAGGGCAAGGCGGACGCCGTCGCGGCGACCGTGGAGGGGCCGGTGGCTGCGGTGTGCCCCGCGTCGGCGTTGCAGTTCCATCGCCACGCGACCGTCGTGGTGGACGAGGGCGCCGCGTCGAAGCTGAAGCTGGCGGACTACTTCCGGCACACCTACAACAACAAGCCTGACTGGCAGGGGATCTAGAGCGGCGGGGCCACGCAGAGGCGCCACGGCCCGGTGAAGGGCTGTGGCGCCTCCTTGTGGAGCCCTTTGCCTCCCCCGGCCTCCGCCGCCCCTGTTCCCCCTCCTCCCCCGACCCTCCGCCGCCCCCGTGCCTCCGTTTCTCTGCCTTCCCTGGTCCGGTGCCTCTCCCGGTCCCCGGCCTCCCCAGTCGTCGATTCACCCGGCGCCTCTATCGCACCCCGGCGATGACCTCCGCCGCCGCCCTTCCGCAGACCCTCGCCGCGCCGTGGGTCGCGATGTGGAGGAGGCCTCGGGGTGGGGACTGGGGGATGCCCATCTCCACGACGATCGTGTCGGGGCGGGTGGTGAGGAGAGTGTCGAGGGCGGTGGTCATCCAGGGGTGCCGGTGTTCGTCGCGGACGACGGCGACGATGCGGCGGGTGCCGGCGACCGCCAGGGCGGAGGCGCCGGCGCTGTCTCCCGCGAAGGTGCCCGTCTCGGTGCCCGGGAGGAGGCGGGCCAGTTCCGCGCCGACGCCCCAGGGGGTCTCGTCGCCCACGGCGATGTTCGCCACCGGGGTGAAGGCCGCGACGTAGAGAGGCAGGGTGGGCGGCTCGTAGGGCTTCGCGTGGGTCGTCGCGAGGGCGCGGCGGGCGGCCACGAGCCCGACGCCTTCACCGGTGCCGTCGGCCGTCTCCCCGGTGGCCTCGCGCTTCGTCCCGTCACCGTCCGCCGCTCCCGGGGCCGCCGATCGTGTCCACTTCGCCAGTGCCCGGACCCGGTTCGCCGCGTCCGCCAGACGTTCCTCCGCGAGGTCGCCGGCGCGGACGGCGGTGACGAGGGCGTCGCGGAGGCGGCGGACGGTCTCGTCGTCGGCGAGGCCGCCGCCGACGCAGATCGCGTCGGCGCCGGCGGCGAGGGCGAGGACGCTGCCGTGTTCGATGCCGTAGGTGCCGGCAATGGCCCGCATCTCCATACCGTCGGTGACGATGAGGCCGTCGTAGCCGAGTTCGCCACGGAGGAGGTCCGTGAGGATGGCGTGGGACAGCGTCGCCGGCACGTCGGCGTCCAGGGCCGGGACCAGGATGTGGGCGCTCATCATCGCGCGCGAACCGGCGGCGATGGCGGCGCGGAAGGGGGCCAGGTCCCGGGAGTCCACGAGCGAGCGGTCCGCGTCGATGCGGGGCAGGGAGTGATGGGAGTCGACGGCGGTGTCGCCGTGTCCCGGGAAGTGCTTGGTGCAGGCGGCGACGCCCGCGGCCTGGAGCCCGGTGACATAGGCGGCCGTGTGGCGGGCGACCAGGCCGGGATCGGCGCCGAAGGAGCGGACCCCGATGACCGGGTTGGAGGGGTTGGCGTTCACGTCGGCGGACGGGGCCCAGTTGAGGTTGACGCCGCACTCCGCCAGGCGTCGCCCCAGGGCGAAGGCGACCTCCCTGGTCAGGTCCACGTCGTCGACCGCGCCCAGGGCGTGGTTGCCCGGGAAGGAGGAGCCGGTGCGGACCTCCAGGCGGGTGACGTCGCCGCCCTCCTCGTCGATCGCGACCAGGACGTCCTCATGCTCGGCACGCAACTGAGCGGTGAGGGCTGTCAGTTGTGCCTGCGAGGTGATGTTGCGGCCGAAGAGGCCGACGGAGGCGAGGCCCTCGCCGAGGCGGCGCAGCAGCCAGTCGGGGGCGGTGGTCCCCGTGAAGCCGGGCTGCAGGACCGTCAGCGCGTCCCGCGCGAGGCCGTCCTGCCCTGAAGAAGAACCGGGCGAGCCGGTGGCGAATGTCGTCATCGGGGTGGCTATCCCTTCACGGCGCCCGCGGTGAGGCCCGCGGCCATCTTGCGCTGGACGAGGAGGAAGAGGACGACGATCGGCACGGCCATCATGGTGGAACCGGCCATCATCGGGGCGTACTCGGTGCCGTGCTTGGTGGTGAAGTTGCCGAGCCAGACGGTCGCGGTCTGGTTCTGCTGGCTCATCAGCATCAGGGCGTACAGGTACTCGTTCCACGCCTGGATGAAGCCGTAGACCGAGGTCGCCACCATGCCCGGCGCGAGCAGCGGGAACACCACGCGGATGAAGGCGGTGGTGCGGGAGCAGCCGTCGACCATGGCCGCCTCCTCCAGTTCGCGCGGGATGTTGACGATGAAGCCGCGCAGGGTCCACACGGTGAACGGGAGGATGAAGGTCAGGTAGGTGATGATCAGGCCGCTGAGGCGGTCGTACTGACCGAGGTCGTTCAGGAGCAGGAAGACCGGGATGATCATCGCGACCAGCGGGACCATCTGCACCGCCAGGATGCCGACGATGACCACTTTCCGGCCGCGGAAGGCGAAGCGGGAGATGGCGAGGGCGGCCAGCATGCCGACGACGATGCCGATCACGACGACCGTGAGGGAGACGACGAGGCTGCGGCCGACCGGGCCCCAGAAGTTGGCGATGTCCAGCGCCCGGCCGAAGTTGGCGAAGGTGATCGACGTCGGCAGCAGGCTGGGGTCCGGGTCGATCGCGTCCTTGGCCGGCTTGAAGGCCGTGTTGAGCATCCAGTAGACGGGGAAGCCCGCGGTGACGAAGACGAACAGGCCGAGCAGGTTCCAGCCGAGCTTCGACTTCCGGCGCCCCGAGCGGCTTCCCGTGGTGGCGATCGTGCTCGTGCCGCTCATTCGACCTCTCCGATCTTCAGCATCTGGCGCATGTAGACGCCGATCACGCCGAGCAGCAGCAGCACGGTCAGCAGTGCGATCGCCGAGCCCTGCGCGTAGTCGTTGACGACGAACGCCTTGTCGTACGAGTAGGTCGTGAGCAACTGGAACTCGGCCTCCGGGTGGCCGTTGCGCATCACGAAGACCTGGGGGAAGACGCCCATGTCCCAGATGACGGAGAGGGTCGTGAGCATCACGATGATCGGCTTGAGGATGGGGAGGGTGACGTAGCGGAACACTCCCCACGCGCCGGCGCCGTCGAGGCGGGCGGCCTCCTCCAACTCCTTGGGGACCTGGGTGAGTCCGGCGCCGAGGGTGATGACGACGAACGGCACCGCGCCCCACACCACGAGCAGCGTGATCACGGCCAGGCCCTGCGGTCCGCTGGCGAACCAGTTGTGTCCGATCATGTCGACGCCGGGGAGCTTGCTGAGGAGCGCGTTGAAAATGCCGTAGTCGGAGTCGAAGAGCCATTTGAAGACGGTGGTGGCGACGATGATGGGCATGCCCCAACTCGCCACGAGCGCGATGTTGATGAGTGTCTTCACCCAGCCGGAGACCCGCTGGAGCAGCAGGGCGATCGCCATGCCGATGACCATCGTGAGGATGACGGAGGCGGCGGCGAACACGATGGTCCGGACGACGACCGCCCAGAACTCGCTGTCCCCCAGCACCTTGGAGAAGTTGTCGAAGCCGACCGACTCGGCGGGCTTGAATCCCCACAGCTGGGACTGGCCGAACGCCTGGAAGGACAGGGTGACGAGGCGGACCAGCGGATAGCCGAGGACGACGGCGAGAATCAGCAGGCAGGGGGCCAGGAGGGCCCAGGGGACAGCGGTTCCGCCTCCCAAACGTTTGGCCGAACTCCCGGTAACCGCCGGCAGAGGCGGCGGCGGCGCCGGCCGCGCGGGCGGCACCTTCGCAGGGGCAGTCGTGTCTGCGGCACTCATCGCGCGCTCCTAAGCAGATGAAGGAGGGGCCGGCAGCGAGCGCCCCGAAGGGGGCGGGGAAACTGCGCGCCCAGCCACGACACACGGGCAGCGAGCCAACCACCCATCGCGGCACTTTCTTGTGTCACCCACCGGCTGGTGACACCCACCGGCCGTGACACCCATCGGCTGGGGTCACCCACCGGTCCGTGTCATGCACCGGCTTGCGTCACGCACCGGCTTGTGTCACGCACCGGCCCGTGTCATGCACCGGTCTGTGACACCCCGGCCGGGCCCGGCACCCTCCGCCGGACCCGACCGCAGGTCACCCGTCACTCGTTGTTGATGACCTTGTCGATCTCGGCGTCCGCTTCCTTCGCGGCCTCCTCGACCGACTGCTTGCCGGTGCCGATGGACTGCAGCATCGTCTGCAGGATCTGCGCCTTCTCGACCTGACCCCACCCGGGGGCCATCGGGACGAACCAGTTGGACTCGGCCGCGGTGGCCGGGACCGCCGTCGCCGGGTCGTCCTTCAGCGTGGCGAGGTCGGTCTTGTTGTTGGGCAGGTTGCCCTTCTCGATCAGGCCCTTCTGGCCGGAGGGGCCGGTGAAGGCGTTGATCCACTCGGCGGCGACGGTCTGCGCGTCGGACTTCACCGGGACGGCGAGGTCGGAACCGCCGAGGAAGACGGGGAGGTTCTTGCCGGACGGGCCGGGCATCACGAAGTTCTCGACGTTGCCCTCGAGCTTGCCGGTCTTGTCGTTCTCCTTGGCCGCGGCGGTCGCGCCCTCCCAGGCGGGGGCGAAGATCATGCCGGACTTGCCCTGGCCGTAGACGATGTACCGGTCGGACTCGTCCTTGGTCTTGTCGCCGTGCATGTACGTGTCGACGACGTTCTTGAACTCGTTGAGCCCCTTGACGGACTCGGGCGAGGAGAGACTGGCCTTCCACTTGCCGCCGGACTCGACGGCTATGGAGCCGCCGGCGTCGTAGACGAAGGACATGGCCGCGTACCAGTCGCGGGTGGGCTGGTACCAGGCGCTGAACTTGTCGCCCCGCTTCTTCTGGACCTTGTCGAGGGCGGCGGTGAGCTCGTCGTACGTCTTCGGCGTGGACTTGACGCCCGCCGCGGCGAAGACGTCCTTGCGCCAGTTGGCGACGCGGCCACCGGCGTAGTACGGGACGCCGTAGGTCTTTCCCTCGTAGGTGACGGAGGCCTTGAGGCCGTCCAGCCAGGCGTCGGAGTGGTCGAACTTCGCCGCGTCGAGGGGGGCGAAGGCGCCCTTGACCATGTAGGCGAGCATCTCTGTGTTGCCCATCTCGACCACGTCGGGGGCCTTGTCGGTGGCAAGGACGGCGTCGAGCTTGGCGTTCTTGTCGGGCCAGCCGTAGTACTCGTGCGTGATGGTGATTCCGGGGTGCTTCTTCTCGATCGCCGCGTCGGCGGCCTTGACCAGCTCCGGCCAGTTGTTCTGCGCGTCCACCGTGAGCCAGACCGTCAGCTCCTTGGTGTCCGCGCCGGTGTCCGAGCTCTTCTTCTCGCCGCCCCCGCACGCCGCGATGGAGACCATCATGCCCGCGACACAGATCGCGGTCGTCAGCTTCCTCTTCACGCCACCCTCCTCAGGGATGCCATTGCTCAGGGATGCCACAAACCCCCCTGCTCCCCGCGGTGACAGATGTACCGCCCATGGGGCCAGGACCTGGACCAATGGTGTAGACCAGTACGCCGGAGCTTGGCTCAGACCATTCACCGTGTCAAGAGCGCTCGAACCCCCTCTCACCAGCCGTTATGCGACCTACATATGCAGGAACCTTTATGTAATAAGGCAGCGAAAATCGCACGCTTGAGTCAGACTCTTCGGGTAGACCACTGCGCCTTCGCGGAGTGGACCAGTGAAGACCTCTCCGTGGACTAGACCAGCGGAGCCTGCGAAGGTATACAGAGGGATCACGCCACGAGGAGCCGGGAAGGCGGAGCATGAGCACCGACGTCAGCAGTGCGGAGAACGAGAACGGGGCGACCGTCCGTACCGCACGCGTGCCCAAGTACTACCGCCTGAAGAAGCATCTGCTCGACATGACCGAGACGCTGCCGCCCGGCACGCCGGTGCCTCCCGAGCGCACCCTCGCCGCCGAGTTCGACACCTCGCGCACGACCGTGCGGCAGGCGCTGCAGGAGCTGGTCGTCGAGGGGCGGCTGGAGCGCATCCAGGGCAAGGGCACGTTCGTCGCCAAACCGAAGGTCGCCCAGACGCTGCAACTCACCTCGTACACCGAGGACATGCGCGCCCAGGGCCTCGAACCCACCTCCCAGCTGCTGGACATCGGCTACATCACCGCCGACGACACCCTGGCGGGGCAGCTCGACATCACCGCCGGCGGCCGGGTCCTGCGCATCGAGCGCCTCCGCATGGCGAACGGCGAGCCGATGGCGATCGAGACGACCCACCTGAGCGCCAAGCGTTTCCCGGCCCTGCGCAGGTCACTGGTCAAGTACACCTCCCTCTACACCGCGCTGGCCGAGGTGTACGACGTCCGTCTCGCCGAGGCCGAGGAGACCATCGAGACCTCGCTGGCCACCCCGCGCGAGGCCGGCCTGCTGGGCACGGACGTGGGCCTGCCCATGCTGATGCTCTCCCGGCACTCCCTGGACAGGGAAGGGCAGCCGGTGGAGTGGGTGCGCTCGGTGTACCGGGGTGACCGGTACAAGTTCGTGGCAAGGCTCAAGCGCCCACAGGACTGAGCCGCTCGGGGTCACCCCGGGGCGAGTCACAGGTGGCGCACGCGGTGTACCGCGACTGCCGGGAGTTCGAGCACGTGCCGACGGATCGACAGGAAGCGGGCCCCGGCAGGAGTTCCGCCGTGGCTGAACACACAACCTCCGCATCCGTTATCCGGACAGGGGGTTCCATACGGCGGAACCCGTCCCTTACATTTCCTGCGCGTCAAGCACGTGACCAGTGGAGATCAGTGAGGGGACGGAACCGGGACATGTCAGAAGCGCCTGAAGTGAGACCACAGGTGGTGACACCCGTCAGGGTGGTCATCGCCCTGTGCCTGCTCGCCCCGTTCGTGGCAATGCTCTGGGTCGGCTCGTACGCCAAGACGGACCCGGCGTTCATCGGCATCCCCTTCTTCTACTGGTACCAGATGGCCTGGGTGTTCATCTCCACCGCGCTCACCGCGACCGCGTACGTCCTGTGGCAGCGCGACCAGCGCTCCCGCAGGTCCGAGACCCCGGGTGGAGGTGCCGCGAAGTGAAGGACGGCGTGAACGGCGTGGCACTCGCCGTCTTCATCTTCTTCTTCCTGGCCGTCACGGTCATGGGCTTCCTGGCCGCGCGCTGGCGCAAGGCCGAGAACGACAGCCTCGACGAATGGGGCCTCGGCGGCCGGTCGTTCGGCACCTGGGTCACCTGGTTCCTGCTCGGCGGCGACCTCTACACGGCGTACACCTTCGTCGCCGTTCCCGCGGCGATCTACGCGGCGGGCGCGGCCGGCTTCTTCGCCGTGCCGTACACCATCCTCGTCTACCCGCTGATCTTCACGTTCCTGCCCCGCCTGTGGTCGGTCTCCCACAAGCACGGCTATGTGACGACCTCGGACTTCGTACGCGGCCGCTTCGGCTCGAAGGGCCTGTCGCTGGCGGTCGCCCTCACCGGCATCCTGGCAACGATGCCCTACATCGCCCTCCAACTCGTCGGCATCCAGGCCGTGCTGGACGTGATGGGCGTGGGCGGCGGTGAGAACACCAACTGGTTCATCAAGGACCTGCCGCTGCTGATCGCGTTCGGCGTCCTGGCGGCCTACACCTACTCCTCCGGCCTCCGGGCCCCCGCGCTGATCGCGTTCGTGAAGGACACCCTGATCTACATCGTCATCGCGGTGGCGATCATCTACATTCCGATCAAGCTCGGCGGCTTCGACGACATCTTCGCCAAGGCGGGCGAGGCGTACAGCCAGACCAACCCGGCGACGGACAAGCCGCGCGGTGCGCTCGTCCCCGGCGACGCCAACCAGTGGACGTACGCGACGCTGGCCCTCGGCTCGGCCCTGGCGCTCTTCATGTACCCGCACTCGATCACGGCGACGCTGTCGTCCAGGAGCCGCGAGGTCATCCGCCGCAACACCACGATCCTGCCGCTGTACTCACTGATGCTGGGCCTGCTCGCCCTGCTGGGATTCATGGCGATCGCGGCCGGGATCCAGGTGCAGAACGGCCAGCTGGCGATCCCGCAGCTGTTCGAGACGATGTTCCCCGACTGGTTCGCGGGCGTCGCCTTCGCGGCCATCGGCATCGGGGCCCTGGTCCCCGCGGCGATCATGTCCATCGCGGCGGCGAACCTCTTCACCCGCAACATCTACAAGGACTTCATCAAGCCGGACGCCACGCCCGCCCAGGAGACCAAGGTCTCCAAGCTGGTGTCCCTGCTGGTGAAGGTGGGCGCGCTGGCCTTCGTCCTCACCATGGACAAGACGGTCGCCATCAACTTCCAGCTCCTGGGCGGCATCTGGATCCTCCAGACCTTCCCGGCCCTCGTCGGCGGCCTCTTCACCCGCTGGTGCCACCGCTGGGCCCTCCTCGCCGGCTGGGCGGTCGGCATGCTCTACGGGACGATCGCCGCGTACGGCGTGGCCTCCCCCACGCAGAAGCACTTCGGCGGCTCCTCGGCGGAGATCCCCGGCATCGGCGAGATCGGCTACATCGGCCTGACCGCCTTCGTCCTCAACGTCGTGGTCACGGTGGTCCTCACCTTCGTCCTGCGGGCGTTCAAGGCTCCCGAAGGCATCGACGAGACCAGGCCGGAGGACTACAAGGCGGACGCGGGCGACGCGGGCGTCCAGGTGGAACTGCCGCCGGCGACGGCGGGGGCGGGGCACTAGACGTCTGCCGGGTCCCGGGGCGGCGCGGGGTGGTTTCTTCGCCCCCGCCGCCCCTACCCGTCCCTCCCCCACTCTCGGCTTCGCTCGAGCGGGAGGTGCCCCCATCCAGGGGCTGCGCCCCTTCGACCCCCATCCGCGGCCCCGGTGGGGGCTGGTCGCGCAGTTCCCCACCACCCGCACCCGGCAACGAGCCCCTCAGGGTAGAAGGGGCAGAGCCCCTGGGGACGAGACGGGTAGGGGCGGCGGGGGCGGCGAACATCCGGCTAACCTGACCAGGTGACCGCTCGCACCCCGATCGTCCTGGACAGCGACCCCGGTATCGACGACGCCGTAGCCCTGCAGTACCTCCTCGGCACCGGCCTGTGGGACCTCAAGGCGTACACCTCCGTCGGCGGCAACCTCCCCGCCGAATCGACCTACGCCAACGCCCGCGCACTGTCCCGCGCCCTCCGCATCGACGACGACATCCCGGTGCACCGAGGCGCGGGCCGCCCCCTGTCCCGGCTCCCCTACCGGGAGGCGTCCGCGTTCCACGGCCCGGCAGGCCTCGGCGACGAGACCCTCCCCGACTCGACGGCCCCGCACCCGACGGAGTCGTCCGCGCAGGCGCTGCTCCGGCTCTCCCGGGAGTACGAGGGCGAGTTGACGGTGTGTGCCACGGGCCCGCTCACGAACGTGGCCGTCGCACTGCTGGAGGACCCGGACTTCGCCCGCCGCGTCGGCAGGTTCGTGTTCATGGGCGGCGCCGCCCAGGTGCCGGGGAACGTCACCCCGGTCGCCGAGTTCAACATCTGGGCCGACCCGGACGCCGCCGAGATCGTGCTCTCCTCCGGCATCCCGTTCACCATGGTCGACCTGGACGCCTCGCACCGCTGGCTGTTCCGCCCCGCCGACCTCGCCGCACTGGAGGCAGCGGGCCCGGGCGCGGCCCTCGCCGCCCGGCTGATGCGCACGTACATGAACGCCTACAGCCGCCACGGCGGAGACGGCACCTGTCCGCTGCACGATCCGCTGGCCGTGGGGGTCTGCGGGGACGAGGCGTTCGTCGAGGCCGCCGAGGGGGCCGTCGTCGTGGAGTGCGCGAGCGAACTCACGCGCGGCCAGACCGTGTTCGTGCCGGCCGACGCCCGGCGCGTCTACTACTCCGAGTCCCCCGCCCTGACCGCCCGCCTCCGCGCCACCGGCCGCGTCGCCCTGGGGCCGGGTACCCGCGACTTCAGCGGGGACTTCGTGGCGACGCTGCCGCGGTGGCCGGCGGTGGGCTGACCCGATCCGATCGCCGTGCACGCGTCGCGCTGTCGACCCGGCGGACCATGCGCGCGGCCCGTCGGATCCACGAACGTCCGGGCCTCACCCGCGCGCCGGAGCACGGCTGGAAGCCCCTCCCCGACCTCTCCGGCATCTCGACGATCACCTGTGAGTTGACGCTCTGACACCCTGCGAAGCCGAATGCGACACAACATGTGGGGGTTACACCGCGCCCCGGCACTAGATGTATGCTCATGCTCGCTGTCGCCGCAGGGGAATCCGGTGCGAATCCGGAACTGTCCCGCAACGGTGTACTCGCGTGCGTACATGTCCATTTGCGCACGCATGTTCAGTCCGAACACCTGCCGACAGCGCGCCCGGCCGTCCGGTCCGGGTGCCCTGACGTCCGGGCCTCGTGGAATGGGCCGGTGGACGCGACGCCCCCGCGCGCTCGTGTGCTGCCGCCTGCCCTCCGCCAGGCCCTTTGCCGAGCGAGGGAGAGCCCCACGTGACCATCGCGCCAGCCGACCCGGTTTCAGCCGAAACGGTTGCAGCCGAACTGGCTTCAGCCACCCAGGCGACGGAGACCGACGGTCCCGGTACCGCGTTGCTGCGGACCCTGACCGAGCTGACCGTCGACCTCCCCGACGCCGACCCCGGCAGGGTCGCCGCAGCCGCGTTGCGCGGCCGGTCCTCGCGCGCGGCCTCCGCCGAAATGGTCGTGGAGCTGCGCGAGCTGGCCACGGAGGCGGCCGCGGGCCTCATCTCCGAGGACCCCGCCTACTCGAAGCTGGCCGCCCGCCTGCTGGCCATCGGCATCCGCGCCGAGGCGGCCTCGCAGGGCGTCACGACGTTCACCGGCTCCATCGCCGTGGGCCACCGGGAGGGTCTCGTCGCCGACCGCACCGCGGAGTTCACGCGGGTGCACGCCGGGCGGCTCGACGCCCTGGTCGACCCGGCCGGCGACGACCGCTTCGGCTACTTCGGCCTGCGCACCCTGCACAGCCGCTATCTGCTCCGGCACCCCCTCACCCGCAAGGTCATCGAGACACCCCAGCACTTCATGCTGCGAGTCGCCTCCGGCCTCGCCGAGGACGACAGCGTCCGTGCCGTCGACGAGGTCGCCGCGCTCTACAGGCTCATGAGCCGCCTCGACTACCTCCCCTCCTCCCCCACGCTCTTCAACTCCGGCACGCGCCACCCGCAGATGTCGTCCTGCTACCTCCTCGACTCCCCGCTGGACGAGCTGGACTCCATCTACGACCGCTACCACCAGGTGGCCCGCCTCTCGAAGCACGCCGGCGGCATCGGTCTGTCGTACTCCCGTATCCGCTCGCGCGGTTCGCTGATCCGGGGCACCAACGGGCACTCCAACGGCATCGTGCCGTTCCTGAAGACGCTGGACGCCTCGGTCGCCGCCGTGAACCAGGGCGGCCGGCGCAAGGGCGCGGCCGCGGTCTACCTGGAGACCTGGCACTCCGACATCGAGGAGTTCCTGGAGCTGCGCGACAACACCGGTGAGGACGCCCGGCGTACGCACAACCTGAACCTGGCGCACTGGGTCCCGGACGAGTTCATGCGCCGGGTGAACGCCGACGAGCCGTGGTCGCTGTTCTCCCCGGCCGACGTGCCCGAGCTGGTCGACCTGTGGGGCGAGGAGTTCGAGGCCGCCTACCGCAGGGCGGAGGCCGACGGCCTGGCGAAGAAGACCATCCCGGCCCGTGACCTGTACGGCCGCATGATGCGCACCCTCGCGCAGACCGGCAACGGCTGGATGACCTTCAAGGACGCGGCCAACCGCACGGCCAACCAGACGGCCGAGCCGGGCCATGTCGTCCACTCCTCCAACCTCTGCACGGAGATCCTGGAGGTCACGGACGACGGGGAGACGGCGGTCTGCAACCTGGGCTCGGTGAACCTGGGCGCGTTCGTCGACCGGGCGGCCGGCGACATGGACTGGCAGCGGCTGGACGAGACCGTCCGCACCGCCGTCACCTTCCTCGACCGCGTCGTCGACATCAACTTCTACCCGACCGAGCAGGCGGGCCGCTCCAACGCCAGGTGGCGCCCGGTCGGCCTCGGCGTGATGGGCCTCCAGGACGTCTTCTTCCAGCTGCGCCTGCCGTTCGACTCCCCCGAGGCGAAGGCGCTGTCCACGCGGATCGCCGAGCGCATCATGCTCGCCGCGTACGAGGCCTCCGCCGACCTGGCCGAGCGCAACGGCCCGCTGCCGGCCTGGGAGAAGACCCGCACGGCCCGTGGTGTGCTGCACCCCGACCACTACGGCGTCGAGTCCACCTGGCCGGAGCGCTGGGCGGCCCTGCGCGAGCGCGTCGCGACGACGGGCCTGCGCAACTCGCTGCTCCTCGCCATCGCGCCGACGGCCACCATCGCCTCGATCGCCGGTGTGTACGAGTGCATCGAGCCGCAGGTGTCCAACCTGTTCAAGCGCGAGACGCTGTCCGGTGAGTTCCTCCAGGTCAACTCCTACCTGGTGAAGGACCTGAAGGAGCTGGGCGTCTGGGACACCCGCACCCGGGAGGCGCTGCGCGATTCGGGCGGCTCGGTGCAGGACTTCACCTGGATCCCGGCCGACGTACGGGCGCTGTACCGCACGGCCTGGGAGATCCCGCAGCGCGGTCTGATCGACATGGCCGCCGCCCGCACCCCGTACCTGGACCAGTCGCAGTCGCTGAACCTGTTCCTGGAGACGCCGACCATCGGCAAGCTCTCCTCGATGTACGCGTACGCCTGGAAGTCGGGGCTGAAGACCACGTACTACCTGCGCTCCCGCCCGGCGACCCGTATCGCCCGCGCCGCCCAGGGGCAGGGCCAGGCGCAGGCCCCCGCCCAGCCCGAGAAGACCATCCCCGTCCAGCAGGCGGCCGATCCGGATGCCGTCGCCTGCTCCCTGGAAAACCCCGAGTCCTGCGAGGCCTGCCAGTAATGCCCAGCAACCAGAATCTCCTCGACCCCGGCTTCGAGCTGACTCTCCGTCCCATGCGCTACCCCGACTTCTACGAGCGCTACCGGGACGCGATCAAGAACACCTGGACCGTCGAGGAGGTCGACCTCCACTCGGACGTCACCGACCTCGCGAAGCTGTCCGCGGGCGAGCAGCACATGATCGGCCGGCTGGTCGCGTTCTTCGCGACGGGCGACTCGATCGTGGCGAACAACCTCGTGCTGACCCTGTACAAGCACATCAACTCCCCCGAGGCGCGCCTGTACCTGAGCAGGCAGCTCTTCGAGGAGGCCGTGCACGTCCAGTTCTACTTGACGCTGCTCGACACCTACCTCCCCGACCCCGAGGACAGGACGGCGGCCTTCGCGGCGGTCGAGAACATCCCGTCCATCCGCGAGAAGGCCGAGTTCTGCTTCAAGTGGATCAACGAGGTCGAGAAGCTGGACCGCCTGGAGTCCAAGGCGGACCGCCGCCGCTTCCTGCTCAACCTGATCTGCTTCGCCGCGTGCATCGAGGGCCTGTTCTTCTACGGCGCCTTCGCGTACGTGTACTGGTTCCGCAGCCGGGGTCTCCTGCACGGTCTGGCGACGGGCACCAACTGGGTGTTCCGTGACGAGACGATGCACATGTCCTTCGCCTTCGAGGTGGTGGACACCGTCCGCAAGGAGGAGCCGGAGCTCTTCGACGACCGGCTCCAGCAGCAGGTCACGGACATGTTGAAGGAGGCCGTCGAGGCCGAGCTGCAGTTCGGGCGCGACCTGTGCGGTGACGGCCTGCCGGGCATGAACACCGAGTCGATGCGGCAGTACCTGGAGTGCGTCGCCGACCAGCGCCTGACCCGCCTCGGATTCGCGCCGGTCTACGGCTCGGAGAACCCGTTCTCCTTCATGGAGCTGCAGGGCGTCCAGGAGCTGACCAACTTCTTCGAGCGGCGTCCGTCGGCGTACCAGGTCGCGGTGGAGGGCACCGTCGACCTGGACGAGGACTTCTAGGAACTGGTGGCCACCGAGGTCACTTGAGCGTGACCGCGTCCCCGGCCGACGTGACCCTCGCGGTCGTCGTCGTGCCGGGGAAGTGCCAGCGCCAGCTGCCCGCCGCCGTGGCGGTGACCTTGGTGCCGAGCTTCCCGGCGGCGCTGCCCGTCTTCACCGTCTTGACGGTGGTGTAGCGGGCGGCGCCGTTCTTCTTGAACTGGAGCTGGACCGACTGCCCGGTGAACCCGTGGTACTTGAGGGTCTCCCAGTTGGCCCGGGTCAGTTTGCCGGTGACGGTGATCTTCGCGCCCTTGGCGACCGACTCGGGCCTGATGACCGTGGTCAGGATCGAGGCGCGCTTGACCTTGTACCGGGCGATGTTGTCGGAGATCCAGTAGTCGCCGTCGTTCGCCTTGACGGTGGCGTTGACCTGCCAGACGCCGGCGACGCGGTTGGAGTCGATGTCGTCGCTGTCGGCGATCCAGCCGGGATCGACCGTCATGGTGCCCGTGCACACCGATGTCGTCGAACTCTTCTTGACGCAGGACGAGTCGCCGTCCCAGGTCGTGAAGCCGTAGCCGTTGGACCGGTTGAACGTGCTGAGGTCCGTGATC
The DNA here is from genome assembly GCF_041435215.1 of Streptomyces sp. NBC_01314. NCBI lineage: Bacteria > Bacillati > Actinomycetota > Actinomycetes > Kitasatosporales > Streptomycetaceae > Streptomyces > Streptomyces sp. NBC_01314. Next base: position 3,963,862 of record NZ_CP108394.1, read on the forward strand.
TTCTTGGCGCCCGAGTCGTCCTTGATGGTGACGGCGACCGGGAACCTGATGGTCTTCGACGTTCCGACGATGACGTTCTTGCCACCGTTGACGACCGTCCTGGTGACGCGGACGTCTCCCCTGCCCTCCGCGTGGGCCCCCGTCGCCGCCAGCAGCACCAGGGCCGCCGCCCCGCCCGCCACGGCCAGGGTCCGGCCGTGTGCGGGGCGCGTTCTGTGTCTCATGATCCTCCCCTTGGGTCGAGGAGAGGCTACACAGGGGGTTGACCGCTGTCGTACAGATATGCGATCAGGCGGCGCGGGCGATCCCGTGCGACGTCCGCCGTTCCTCCGCCCGCCTGAGCTGCCGGTCGACGCGCCGGTCGTGCACGACGCCGACGATCGCCGGCAGCGCGACCAGGGCGAGCAGTCCGAGGACGGCCAGAGTTCCGATGAGTCCTTGCAGCTGTGTCGTATCCATGGACACCACTGTCGCGCCGAACACTCCTGACAAACAGTGGCAGGACTGCCGCACCCCCTCGAATTACTGCCACATCCGAGGCACACTGGCAGGATGCTGAAGAACGTGGCCACCGTCCTCATGGAGGGCGTGCACCCCTTCGAACTGGGTGTCGTGTGCGAGGTCTTCGGCCTCGACCGCAGCGACGAGGGCCTGCCGGTGTACGACTTCGCGGTCGCGTCGGCGGAGGGCCCGACCCTGCGGACGCACGCCGGCTTCACGATCTCCACGCCGTACGGCCTGGACCGGCTCGAAGAGGCCGACCTGGTCGTCGTACCGGCGGGCGAGAGCTATGTGCGGCGGATCTACCCGGCCGAGCTGCTGGACGCGCTGCGCCGGGCCGCCGACCGGGGCGCCCGGGTGCTGAGCGTGTGCTCGGGGGTCTTCGTGCTCGGCGCGGCCGGCCTGCTGGACGGGCGGCCGTGCGCGGTGCACTGGCGGCACGCCGAGGAGCTGGCCCGGCAGTACCCGCGGGCGATGGTCGAGCCGGACGTGCTGTACGTGGACGCGGACCCGGTGATCACCTCGGCGGGCACCGCCGCCGGCATCGACGCCTGTCTGCACATCGTCCGCAAGGAGCAGGGACCGGAGGTCGCCAACAAGATCGCCCGGCGGATGGTGGTGCCGCCGCACCGCGACGGCGGCCAGGCGCAGTACATCGAGCGACCGCTGCCCCGCTCGCAGTGCGACACCGTCGGCGAGGTGCTCGTGTGGATGGAGCAGCACCTCGACGAGGAGGTCACCGTCGAACAGCTCGCCGCCCGCGCGCACATGTCCCCGCGCACGTTCGCCCGCCGCTTCCAGCAGGAGACCGGGACCACGCCGTACCGCTGGATCCTGCGCCAACGGGTGCTGCTGGCCCAGCGGTTGCTGGAGGCGACGGACGAGACGGTGGACGCGATCGCCTGGCGCACCGGCTTCGGCACCGCCGCCGCCCTGCGCCATCAGTTCGTACGGTCGCTGGGCACGACCCCGCAGGCGTACCGCCGGACCTTCCGGGGCCCGGAGGCCGCCTGAGGGCAGGGCGGCCCCGGCCCGGCCCTCGGCTCAGTCGTTGGCGACGACGGGGTACCGGGGCTCGTTCTCGGCCATCTGGCGCAGCGCGTCCTTGCGGTCGCGCTTGGAGAGCCGGTCGATGTACAGGTAGCCGTACAGGTGGTCGGTCTCGTGCTGCAGGCAGCGCGCGAAGTAGCCGGTGCCGCGCACCTTGATCGGGTTGCCCTTCTCGTCCTGCCCGGTGACCTCGGCGTAGTCGGGGCGGGCGAGCGGCATGTACGCGGTCGGCACCGACAGGCAGCCCTCGTTGCTGTCGTCCAACCGGCGGGTGCCGGCGGGCAGTTCGACCAGCTTGGGGTTGCAGATCACGCCGGTGTGCCGCTTGCCCTCGTCGTCCGGGCAGTCGTAGACGAAGACCTTCAGGTCGACGCCCACCTGGTTGGCGGCCAGGCCCACGCCCTCGGCGGTGTGCTGGCTGGCGAACATGTCGTCGACCAGCTTCGCCAGCTCGTCGCCGAACTCCGTGACGTCCTTGCACTCCTTGTGCAGCACCGGGTTCCCGACCACGGTGATCGGCAGCGACGTGCCACGCTCCCGGTACGCCTGCTCACGCTCCTCGCAGTCCTCCGTGTCGACGACGAACCCCTCGTCATCGACGGGGAGCACGCCCACGTGCTGCTGATCGGTGTCCTGCTGGGCCATGACAGACGTACGCCTTCCTCAAAACAACACAAGGGTGAGTTGCTGATACAGGGTACGGGCAGCGCCCCGTAAGGGGTGCGGGGAACAGCGCGACCAGCCACACACAGCCCGCAGCCGAGGAATCCGACCGTACGCCCCCTAACAAACCTCTTCCAGATCCCGCCAATCCCTGGAATCGGGGCTGTCGGCAACCCACCCGTCCAACAACCCCCGAACCAGCGAAGCCGGCGCGGCGATCCCGCACTCCCGCTCCGGCGCCCACAACTGCCCGTCCGTCACATGCCCCAGCGGCCCGGGATGCCCCGGCTCACTGTGATCGTGCGGATCGAGATGCTCCCCGTCGCCCTCGTCGGACGGCATCCGCGACTCGGAACACAGCCGGCACAACAACCGCACCGACGACGACCAGTCCTCCGCGGCGAACCCGGCGTCCGCCGCGAGCCGCTCCAGCGCGTCCCGGTCCGCCTCGGTCGCGGCCTCCAGCAGCACCACCCACGTCGGCACCGGAGAGGGCGCCCACAGTTCGATCTCGTCGAACACCGGATACGCGTTCCCCACGGCCGTGGTCCGCTCCCCGTGCGGCACTCCGTCGTGCAGGACGACCTCGCCCCAGCGCCGTCCGGACGACGGCAGCGGAATGGAGAGCACCTCGATCCGCGCTGGGTCGAGCCGCCGCCCCCACACGACCTCGGCCTCGCCCTCCGGCGAGAGCCGTACGGCCGCACTGCCGAGGTCCATGCCGACCGGTTCCCCGGAGTCGCCGGGGCCTCCGGGCCTCGGCCGGGAGGCGCCCCCGGGCACCCGCAGCCCGTACGCCTGCCAGGCCCGGCGGGCCAGCGGCCAGTCCTGCAGGGCGGTCGCGGCGATGCCCACGTTCCACCAGTCGGGGGCCCCGGTCTCCCGGTCGAGCAGTGCCACGGCCCGCAGTCCCGCCGCCCGTGCCTGCTCCCAGTCGTGCCGGAACTTGTGCAGCAGGGCGAGGTTGAACCAGGACTCGGACAGCCACGGCTCCAGGTCCGCGGCACGTGTCAGCAACGCGCCCGCGTCCTCGTACCGACCGTCGCCGATCAGCGTGAACGCACGATCGGTGGCCTGCCGCCAAGAGGCGGAGGGCCGATGCCGTCCCTTGCCGAAGATCCTCACGATTCCCGCCTGCCAGTTACGGTTCCCGCCTGCCAGTTCCGTCGGAGTGGGCTGGCCGTCGCCCCCGGTACACCCTCTCCCTCGCATCCAACCACGACCGCGTGGAGGGCCGCTCATTACCCATGGGTTACCCCACCTCGGGCAGGGTCAGACAGTCTCTCGACAGTACCCTCGCGAGCGATTCCACCACCTCCGGGTGACAGTCCCGCGCCGTCCCCGGCCGCAGTTCCTCCAGCGCCCTGAGCGGCCCTCCGGGCCTTGTTTCCCGGACCTGCTCCTCGTATGCGTTCCCGGCCCGCACGATCCGCGCACCGACCGGCTGCTCACGGTACGGATCCGGCTGCCGCTCCACCACCGCGGCGACCTCGGCGTCCACCCCGGTCTGCCGTACGCCCGCGCCACCGAGCGGCGCGATGCGGCGCTGCTCGGCCGCCGGGAGCCCGGCGGTGGCCCCGGCCGGCACGGGGTCGACGAGGCTCAGCCGGCGGATGTCGCGCAGCAGCGCCGCGTACTCCAGCACGGTCAGCTCCGGCTCGCCGAGCCCCGGCTCGCGCCCCGCCTCACCGCTGAGCAAGGCCACCCGCCGGGGTGTACCCGGCGATCTCCGTGGCCCGGGCGGGCGAGGCGATGGTCTGCCGGTAGGTGGTCCGCACCGCCGCGTACCGCCGGAACGACAGCTTGGTGAGCAGGAGGGGGACGGAGAAGACCGGTAGTGCCCACAGTCCGACGACGCACCGTGTCCGCGCGTGGGCCAACGGCAGTACACGGTGACGGGCGCCGACGACCGCCGGAAGAGCCCCTTCCAGGCCCCCCGCGAGGGTGAGCCGGCCCGCACGCCAGATCCGCCGGGGCCCTCGCGTCCGCTGCTCGACCCGCGAGATCAGACCCGGGAAGGTGCCCATGTCCTTGGGGGCACGATGGCCGGATTAACCCCTTCGAGTGAAGCAACGTTCAGCGACGGATCGGCAGGTCGACGGATCGACGGATTGCTCAGGCGACGAGATGTGACGGCCGGCACCGCACCGGCGGTCTGTGGAACCTTCGACACCGTTCGTCTCAGGGCGCCAAGTCCGCCACGAGCACCTTGTTGAGCTGCTCCACGGTCGCCGGGGACTCGCGTTGGAAGGCGGCGAAGTCGAGGCCGTCGTCGCCCATGACGGTCAGGAGGGTGCGCTCACCGACGGCGACGACGATGACGTGCCCGGCACCGCACCGCACGACGACCTCGCGGAGCGCGCCGGCACCGGACTGGTCGGCCATGCGGCGGCTGACACCGAGGGTGGCCGCGGCGAGCGCGGCGACGGACTCGGGGTGCACCTTGTCGACGTCGGCGACGACGAGGAGCCCGTCCACGGTGGACAGGACGCTCTCGGAGACGCCCATCACCCGATCACGCAGCGAGGCCAGGATGCCGGTCAGCGATTCGGTCGATGCGTGTGCGGTCATGGGCACGTGCTCCTTGGTCCAGACGTCTGCGTAAGTGTGCGGTCCGAGCCGCAAGGGGTGTTGTGCAAGTCCCGCACAGCACCCCCTAGTCGGAGAGGTGCCGGTCGGACTCGGGGAGAGCCCGCAGCCCGTGGCGGACGCGCCGCAGCATTTCGAGGGAGGGTTGGTCGGCGAGCAGTTCCTCGGCCGACAGCAGAGGCAGCGGTGGGAAGGGGGGCGGCACGGCCGGGTTGTCCGGCGTGTCGTCCCCGGCATGCACAGGAACCGGTGCGGCGCCCCGTACGGGTAACGGCGGCGGTCCCGCGGCAGCGCCCCGTACGGATAACGGGGGCGGTCCGTCGGCAGCATCCCTGGGTTCGGCGCGCGACGGCCGTTGTGCGGCGGCGGCACCGGGCGGGGTGGGCGGTGGCTGTTCGGCCGTCGCGCCACCGGGCTCGGTGGATGGCGGTGCTTCCTGGGTCGGGCGGACGGGCGCGGCGGACGGCGGTCGTACCGCCGCCGTGGGGACGGGCACGGCGGGCGGTGGGGTTTCGGTGGGCGGGACCAGGTGGTCGTCCACGGCGGTTCTCGGAACCGAACGCCTTCGGAGGCGGGCGGCCTTGCTGCGTATGCGGCGCTTGCGGGCCGGGTCTTTGTCGGGGCTCACTGCCCGTCCTTCGCTCCGAGGTCTCCGATGGGAGAGCCTCCACCGGGCCTGCGTCGGGGCAGGGGACCGGCTCTCGGTGACGGCTCGTCGGATGCCGACTGCCTCTGCGGGATCCGGGGCGCGGTGCTGGGCCGGCTGTCGGGCTCGGTCCTGGTCTCCCATCGGACGGCCTCCTGCGATTCCAGCCTGATCAGGTCCAGCATCACCGCGTAGAGGCCGCGCCCCCGGGCGAAGGCGATGTCACGCGGAGTGCGGCGGCCGTTGACGCTCTCGACGAGGTCGCGGTGGCGTCGGGTCAGCCGGCCGTCGTGTTCCGGGGTGTCGCTGCCGGTGACCGGTTCGGGCCGGACTCGGGCCAGTTCGCCCGCGGGGCCCCACAGCCGGGTCAGCAGCGCCATACGGCGGGTGGTCTCCTCGGCCAGCGGCCGCGGCTCGACGCCGGGCCGGGTGAGGAGGGTGGGTTGCCGTTCGGTCAGTTCCCAGCCGCCGGGCGGGCTGAGCGCCATCGCGAAGGCCCCGTCGAACACGGCCGCCGTGCAGACGACCTCCAGCTCGGCGGCGCCGATCAGACCGGTGGCAGCCAGGTGCAGATCGAGCCGGTCGGCGTCGGGTTCGGCCACGCGGGCCGCCAGCCAGGCGTCGTCGTCGATCCGGCCCGAGGCGAGCAGCGTGGACGTCGCGGTCGGCGCGCCCGGTGTCTCGATCGCGCCGATCAGGCCGTCCCGCAGGTGAATCGTGCCACCAGGGAAACCCGATACCCGCACCGTGCCGGTATGGCCCTCCTGGTGCAGTGCCTGCAGAAGCGCGGGTACGTTGCGCGCTGAGGGTGTTTTCACGCCAGCACCTCTCGGGCCCGGTCGCCGAGACTGCGCAGCGCCAGGGCCACGTTCGCCCGGTCGCGGTCGAGACCGGCCGCCAGCAGCAGCGGGTCGCCGGCCGGCCGGTCCACGGAGAGCAGCACCTGATGGCGTCTCCTGCTGGTCATGACCACGCTTTCCAACGCACCCTCGGCCCCCGCCGCGCAGAGCCGCTCGGAGATCAGGGTGGCGAGATCGGAGCACTCCGCCCCCGTACCCGCCTGGGCGGCGTCGCCCGCCGCCGCGTACGTGAGGCCCGTGACCGCGTCGACGAGGGCGACGCCGGTGACGCCGGGAGAGTCGAGAAGCCGGTTCAGGGAGGTCTGGAGCGCAGTCACCCGTTCCCCCATTCGCCCTCCACGTGCACACGCCGCGCAGTACTTTGAACACCAACTTCCGTAACAAGCCAAAGAGTTGATGTTTGTGACCGGTAGGTCACTCGCGTCGATCGTAGTTGGCCGGGCAGTGACCGGTCAGCAGCACTGAGGAATTGGGGCAGCAATATGAACATCGAGACCGCGCTCAAGGAAGCCATGACCCTCGACGGTGCGATCGGTGTCGCGCTGGTCGACTACGAGAGCGGTATGTCGCTCGGAACCCTCGGCGGCGGGCAGCACCTCGACCTGGAACTCGCGGCGGCCGGAAACACCGAGGTGGTGCGCTCCAAGATGCGCACGCTGGCCTCACTGGACATGAACGACGTGATCGAGGACATCCTGATCACGCTGGGCCGGCAGTACCACCTGATCCGCCCGCTGACCAGCAGCAAGGGGTCGCTCTTCCTCTACCTCGCACTGGACCGCAGCCGCAGCAACCTGGCACTGGCCCGGCACGGCCTGAAGCGCATCGAGAACGGCCTCGACGTCTGAACCCGCCCCACCCCGCCACGCCTCGACGACTGAGCCCGTTCCCTGAACGGCCGGACGGCCGCTCCCGGAACGGGCTCAGTGATTCAGGTCTCCTGCGGTGTGACCGGCGAGACCGTCACATCGTGCTCGGGCACGGTCTGTCCCGACCGGATCAGATCGATCCGGCCCATCACCTTGGCACGCAGATCGGTGGGCACGTCGTCCTGCCCGCAGCACCGCTTGACCAGCTTCTTGACGGCCTGTTCGAGCCCGTACTTCTCCAGGCAGGGCGAGCACTCCTCGAAGTGGTGCTCGAACTTGGTGCAGTCGGAGTCGGGCATCTCCCGGTCGAGGAACTCGTAGAGATGATCGAGGATTTCGCTGCAATCCGTCTCATGCGGCTCTCCGCAGCTCATGAGCCCGAACCTTTCGCTTCGTTCGACTCTCCGGCACCGGCCGGGACAAGCCCGCGGTCACGGGCGTAGTCCTCGAGCATGCCGCGCAGTTGACGGCGGCCGCGGTGCAGCCGGGACATCACCGTACCGATGGGTGTCCCCATGATGTCGGCGATCTCCTTGTACGCAAAGCCCTCGACATCGGCGAGATAGACGGCGATGCGGAACTCCTCGGGGATCGCCTGCAGCGCGGACTTCACGTCCGAGTCGGGCAGGTGATCGAGCGCCTGCGACTCGGCGGAACGCAGCCCGGTCGACATGTGCGACTCGGCGCGCGCAAGCTGCCAGTCCTCGATCTCCTCGGCCGCGGAGCGCTGGGGTTCGCGCTGCTTCTTGCGGTACGAGTTGATGAAGGTGTTCGTGAGGATGCGGTACAGCCAGGCCTTCAGGTTGGTGCCCTCACGGAACTGGTGGAAGGACGCGTACGCCTTCGCGTACGTCTCCTGCACCAGGTCCTCGGCGTCGGCCGGATTGCGCGTCATCCGCAGCGCGGCCGAGTACATCTGGTCGAGGAATTCCAGAGCGTCCCGCTCGAAACGGGCACTGCGCTCCGCTGCGGTCTCGGTGCCCTCGGGCTGCTCCGCCTGGCCCCGTTCGGTCCCTGCGTCGGTCCCAGTGACCGGACCCACCTCCTCCAGCGTCTGTGCGATACCGAAACCGGTACCACCAGAATCGGAGGATAGACGACGATCCATGCCCGCCGCCGCCCGAACGGTGCCGCTCTTGGCCGCGTGCAGCACCGTCCAGTCCAGGTCGGCGCGGCTGCTGCGGCTCGGGCAATAGGTCGAACCCATGCGGCGGACTTCCTCTCCTACGACGGGTCAGCACGGTCTTTCGCGCTGTCTGATCCGCACAACAGAGGCCCGCCGCTCCGCATTCCCACCCGCCGCCCGGCCCGTCATCCGAGTGACGCGATCCACTCCACGACACCGCCCGTGAGCACCCTCAGCGCCTCCTCCTGCCCGAGGGGCGCCCGCTTCGGCACGGCGAACCCGTGATCGCCGTACGGCACCTCCACGAGCCCGTACGAGCCTTCCGGGAACTCCTCCGGCTTCCCGAACGGGTCGTTCCCGCCCTGGACGACGAGCGTGGGCACCCCGGCCCCGAGCAGTTCGCCGGCCCGCGACTTCTCCGGCCTGCCCGGCGGATGCAGCGGAAAGCTCAGCGCCAGTACGGCCGCCGCGCCCAGCTCCGTCGCCGTACGGCAGGCCACCCGGGCCCCGGCGCTCCGCCCACCCGCGACCACCGGCAGCCCCGGTCCGGCAAGCGCGGACCACAGCCCCCGCCAGCCCGCGTCCAGCGTCCTGGGCGCGGGGGCGAGCTTCTTCCCGGCCACCCGCCACGGCTGCTCCACCAGGGCGACGGTCACGCCGTGTGCCGGGAGCACGGCGGCGAGGGCCCGCAGATCACGCGCCTCGATCCCACCACCCGCGCCGTGACCGACCGCGAGGACGACTTTCGGCCTTTCGGCCTCGCACCACGTGATGCGGGCCGTACCGGCCTCGGTGTCGACCTCTTCCCTCGCGGCCTCGCTCGCGTCCACTGCCTCGCTCGTGTCCACTGCCTTGTTCTCGGTCGCCTTGTTCTCGGTCGTCCTGTTCGCGGTCACGTCAGAAGAGTGTGCCCTCCTCGGGCCCCTCCAGCTCCTTCAGCAGCTCTGGACCGTTGTTGCGGACGTTGCTGACGGCTGTGGAGACGGGGTAGGCACGCATCAGCCCGGCGGGCGGCGCTTCGAGCAGACCGCGCAGGTCGTCCAGGTCCGTACGGGCCGGATCCAGCCATCCTTCCCAGCGGTCGGGCGTGAGCATCAGCGGCATCCGGGGGTGGATCTCGGCCAACGCGTGCGGGCCGTCCTCCGGGGCCACGGCCAGCGGGGACGTCTCGGCCTCCGTCGTGATCACCGAGCAGGTCGCCCACCAGGCCTGCGGATGGTCGTCGGGCAACGTCCTGTCCCGCCAGAACTCGTACAGCCCGGCCATCGCGAAGACCGACCCGTCGGCCGGGAGCACGAAGTACGGCTGCTTGCGCGGCCGCTTCTTCTTCCCCTCGACCTCCAGCTCCCGCTCCCCCTTGGCGGTGACCCACTCGAAGTAGCCGTCGGCGGGCAGGATGCAGCGCCGGGTGGTGAAGGCCCGGCGGAACGACGGCTTCTCGTGCACGGTCTCCGCGCGGGCGTTGATCATCCGGGCGGCACCCTCGGGGCTCTTGGACCAGGACGGGACCAGACCCCACTTCAGCTTCCGCAGCTGGCGAACCGGCCTCTTGTCGTCGGCGTCCTTCAAAGGGCGGTCGAGAACCGCGTAGACCTCTTTGGTGGGAGCCACGTTGTAATCCGGCTCCAGAGTCTCCTCCGGCTCCCACTTCTCGATCTCAAAGACTCCTGCGAGATCCTCGGGCCTACGACTCGACGCATACCGTCCGCACATAAGTGCCACACTGCCAGGCCCACCCGTCACCCGACCACCACCCCCGACGATGGCGCTCCGCGCCGGCCCTGATCGATCGCGACCCCGAGGAGCCACCGCAGAACATGGAAAGCACCGCAGTCACCTCGCTGGCCTCCCTGTGGGACGAGGTCTTCGGTACCCAGCCCGACCCCGACCTCTGGGTCGTCATAGCCACGGCCGTCGCCGCGCTCGCGGCGATCGTCCCGCACGGCGTCTGGCGGTTCTCGCGCAACGCCATCACCATCGCGCACGAAGGCGGTCACGGTCTGATCGCGCTGCTCACCGGCCGCACCCTGACCGGCATCCGGCTGCACTCCGACACCAGCGGCCTCACCGTCAGCCGCGGCAAGCCCACGGGCCTCGGCATGATCCTCACCGCCGCCGCCGGCTACACCGCTCCCCCGCTCCTCGGCCTCGGCGCCGCCGCCCTCCTCGGCTCCGGCCGCATCACCCTCCTCCTCTGGCTCGCCACGATCCTGTTGATCGCCATGCTGGTCATGATCCGCAACGCCTACGGCGCCCTGACGGTCGTCCTCGTCGGCGGCACCTTCGTCGTCGTCTCCTGGCTGGCGGGCCCCCAGGTCCAGGCCGCCTTCGCCTACGCGGTGGTCTGGTTCCTGCTGCTGGGGGGCGTACGCCCGGCGTTCGAGCTCCAGGCGAAGCGCCGCCGGGGAGGCGCCGGCGACTCCGACGCGGACCAGCTGTCCCGTCTGACCCACGTGCCGGCGACGGTCTGGCTGCTGATGTTCCACGTGGTCTCGGTATGCGCGCTGCTGGGCGGCGGCCGCTGGCTGCTGGGACTGTGAGGCTCTTCGACACCGGGTGGAGCAGCGCCCCGAAAGGGGCGCGGGGCTGTCTCGGTTCCGCGGCTCCGCCGCGATGGGGGCCCCTCCCGCTCGAGCGAAGCCGAGAGTGGGGGAGCGACCAGCCACGACGAACGACGCACCCGACGAACGACCCGAGCTCCCCGACTGCACCCAGCGGAGCGAACCGGCTGAACCCGGCGGAGCGCGAACCCGCACTAAAGTGGGCCGCATGGCCCTGAACGCACAGCCCGCCCTCTGGCCCGCCCCCCATGCGAGCGGAGCCGTCGACGCGACGGTCCACGTCCCGGGGTCCAAGTCGGTCACCAACCGTGCCCTCGTGCTCGCCGCCCTCGCCAGCGAGCCCGGCTGGCTGCGCCGCCCCCTACGCTCCCGCGACACCCTCCTGATGGTTGCCGCGCTGCGCACGATGGGCGTCGGCATCGAGGAGACCGTGTCATCCAGTTCCTCCGCCGCGGGCGGCTCCGGCGAGGCCTGGCGCGTCCTCCCCACCGGCCTGCACGGCCCGTCCACGGTGGACGTCGGCAACGCGGGCACGGTCATGCGCTTCCTTCCCCCGGTGGCCGCCCTCGCCGACGGCCCCATCCGCTTCGACGGCGACCCCCGGTCCTACGAGCGCCCCCTGAACGGCGTGATCGACGCCCTGCGCGTGCTCGGCGCCCGGATCGACGACGACGGCCGGGGCGCCCTCCCGCTGACGGTCCACGGCAGCGGTGCGCTGGACGGCGGCCCGGTCGCGATCGACGCGTCCTCGTCCTCCCAGTTCGTCTCGGCGCTTCTCCTCTCGGCCCCCCGCTTCAACCAGGGCGTCGAGGTCCGCCACACCGGCGCGACCCTCCCCTCCCTCCCTCACATCCGGATGACCGTCGACATGCTGCGCTCGGTCGGCGCGCAGGTGGACACCCCTGAGTCCGGCGGCGAGCCGAACGTCTGGCGGGTCACGCCGGGCGCGCTGCTCGGCCGCGACCTGACGATCGAGCCGGACCTGTCCAACGCCCAGCCGTTCCTGGCGGCGGCCCTGGTGACCGGCGGCAAGGTCGTCATCCCCGACTGGCCCACGCGCACCACCCAGCCCGGTGACCAACTCCGCGAGATCTTCACGGAGATGGGCGGCACCTGCGAACTGACCGAGTACGGCCTGGTGTTCAGCGGCTCGGGTTCGATCCACGGCATCGACGTGGACCTGTCCGAGGTCGGCGAGCTGACCCCGGGCATCGCGGCGGTCGCCGCCCTCGCCGACTCCCCCTCGACCCTGCGCGGCGTCGCCCACCTCCGCCTCCACGAGACGGACCGTCTGGCCGCGCTCACCAAGGAGATCAACGAACTCGGCGGCGACGTCACCGAGACCGCCGACGGCCTCCACATCCGCCCCCGCACCCTGCACGGCGGTGTCTTCCACACATACGACGACCACCGCATGGCCACGGCCGGTGCGATCATCGGCCTGGCAGTGGAGGGCGTGCGGATCGAGAACGTGGCGACGACCGCCAAGACCCTGCCGGACTTCCCCGAACTGTGGGCCGGGATGCTCGGGAAGAACTGACGGGCGGACCGGAATCATGCGCCGTTACGGCAAGAACACCGACGAGGACGACATCCGCAGCCGCCCGAACCGCAAGGGCAACCGTCCCCGTACGCACATCCGTCCGAAGCACGAGGACGCCGCCGAGGGCATGGTCCTCACCGTCGACCGGGGCCGCCTGACCTGTCTCGTCGAGGACCGTCTCGTCCACGCGATGAAGGCCCGCGAACTGGGCCGCAAGGCAGCGGTCGTCGGTGACATCGTCGCCATCGTCGGCGACCTCTCCGGCAAGAAGGACACCCTCGCCCGGATCGTCCGCATCGCCGACCGTACGTCGGTGCTGCGGCGCACGGCCGACGACGACGACCCGTACGAGCGCGTCGTCGTCGCCAACGCCCACCAACTCGCCATCGTCACGGCCCTCGCCGACCCGGAACCCCGCCCCCGTCTGATCGACCGCTGCCTGGTGGCGGCCTACGACGCCGGTCTGTCGCCGCTTCTCGTGCTCACGAAGTCGGACCTGGCCTCCCCCGACAAGCTCCTTGAGCTCTACGGCCACATCGACATCCCGTACGTCGTGACGAGCCGCGAGGAACTGGAGACGGGCGGCGCCGCCGACCGCGTACGCGAACACCTCGCCAGCAAGGTCACAGCCTTCGTCGGCCACTCAGGCGTGGGCAAGACGACCCTGGTGAACGCCCTCGTCCCCGAGGACCGCCGCCGTACGACGGGCCATGTGAACGCGGTGACGGGCCGCGGCCGGCACACCACGACCTCCGCGCTGGCCCTGCCCCTGGCGGACTCGGACGGCGGCTGGGTGGTGGACACCCCGGGCATCCGGTCCTTCGGCCTGGCCCATATCGACCCCTCCCGGGTCATCAACGCCTTCCCGGACCTGGTGCCGGGCACGGAGGGCTGCCCGCGAGCGTGCAGTCACGACGAACGGGAGTGCGCCCTGGACCAGTGGGTGGAGGACGGACACGCGGACCCGGCCCGGCTCTACTCCCTGCGCAGGCTGCTCTCGACGCGCGAACGGCGGGAAGGCGACTGACCTCCGCGTTGTTTGCGCCCCCCTCCACCCGGTAAGTGCATAATCGCACCAAGTCGGAGCCCGACCAGACGAGAGCACACGAAGCGGTCACGGAACGTGGGGACACGGGAGGACGAGACATGGCGTGGCTGCTGGTTGTCGTGGCGGGACTTCTTGAGACCGGATTCGCCGTCTGTCTGAAGCTCTCGCACGGGTTCACCAGACTCTGGCCCACGGTCGCCTTCTGCGTCTTCGCGCTCGGCAGCTTCGGGCTGCTGACCCTCTCGCTGAAGAAGCTCGACGTCGGCCCCGCCTACGCCGTCTGGACGGGCATCGGCGCGGCCGGCACCGCGATCTACGGAATGATCTTCCTCGGCGACATCGTGTCGACTCTGAAGATCGTCTCGATCAGCCTGGTGATCGTGGGGGTCGTGGGCCTGCAACTGTCGGGCTCGACGAACTAGTTCACGCCCCTCCCCTCCGGCTGCAGATGGTTGAGGGGCCGGCTGAGCTGGCGGGGCAACGCGGTCCGCACGAGATCCGTCACCCCGCCCTCACCCGGCGGTGCCGCCACGCAGGACAGGGCGAGCCGCACGGCGAGTTCGCAGGAACGGGCCAGTTCCACCGTGTCCGGCTTGGGGATGCCGGGCGCGGACAGCACGGCGACGGCCCGCTCGCGCACCAGGGCCACGAAGTCGGCGGGCGCGGGTAACGGTCCGTCCGCGCGGCGCTGCGCGGGCACCACGGAGGACGAGGGCACCGCCGAGAGCGTCGGCGAGGGCAGCCGCTCGCTCCAGCAGCCGGTCAGCATGGCCCGGACCAGTGCGTTGTTCCGGGAGGCCGTCACGGTCCACTCGGCGGTCGCGGCCAGCCGGTCCCGGTTGTCAGCTGGGGTGGCCAGCGCCCGGTCGACGCCCGCCAGGTAGCCGTCCGCTTCCCTCCGGACCAGGGCCCTGGCGAGCCCGTCCTTACTGCCGAACTCGTTGTACAACGTCTGACGTGACACTCCGGCCACCGCCGCCACGTCCACCATGCGCACGGCGGACCACGGCCGGCGCACCAGCGCCGTGTAAGCGGCGTCCAACAAGGATTCCCGCGCTGCAGGCATCATCGCCTCCCTAAAAAAAGCGAGCGGGCGGCTCTGGCCCTCAGATTTGACGCGCATCAAGTCACTGTCAAGGGTTCGCGGCGGCCCCCAAGGGCGCACACCGGCCAATGTGCGCGGCACACTGCGACCCCACCCCGACGACGCCCGGCCGCCCGGCCGCCCGCCACGCAGTGACGCGACACCACTCATGTGCCCACGACCACGGGGGACATTCGCACCGCCACCCCTCCACACCTGCGGGCACCGCCCGTACCCAGCCGACGGACTCCGCCCGTACCCGACTGCGGCACCGCCCCTACCCGACTGCGGGCACCGCCCGTACCCGACTGCGGGCACCGCCCCTACCCGACTGCGGGCAGTCGTGCCGCTGGGGCGGCACGGGTGGGCGCGGCGGCACCCGGCGAACGCCGGTGAGCGAAACCCACCCCCGCCCAGCCGAAGCCGCCTGGCGCCCACCCGTCCCCGCCCGGCCCCGGTGCCCCCACCGACCCCCGGCCCCCTGTAGCCCCGTACCGACCTCGACAGATACCGTTCGCCACATGGCCGACTACCTCGACGACCTCCGCTTCGCCCACGTCCTCGCGGACGCCGCCGACGCGACCACCATGGCCCGCTTCAAGGCCCTCGACCTGAAGGTCGAGACGAAGCCGGACATGACGCCGGTGACAGAGGCCGACAAGGCCACCGAGGAACTCATCCGCGGCCAACTCCAGCGCGCCCGCCCCCGAGACGCGATCCTCGGCGAGGAGTTCGGCCTCGCCGGCACCGGCCCCCGCCGCTGGGTGATCGACCCGATCGACGGCACCAAGAACTACGTCCGTGGCGTCCCCGTCTGGGCCACCCTGATCTCCCTGATGGAGGCGGCCGAGGGCGGCTACCAGCCCGTCGTCGGTGTCGTCTCCGCCCCCGCTCTGGGCCGCCGCTGGTGGGCCGCCAAGGGCCACGGTGCCTTCACCGGCCGCAGCCTCAGCTCGGCCTCCCGCCTGCGCGTCTCCGGCGTCTCCGAGCTGTCGGACGCCTCCTTCGCGTACTCCTCCCTCAACGGCTGGGAGGAGCGCGGCAGCCTCAACGGCTTCCTGGACCTGACCCGCGAGGTGTGGCGCACGCGCGCGTACGGCGACTTCTGGCCGTACATGCTGGTCGCCGAGGGCGCGGTGGACATCTGCGCCGAACCCGAGCTCTCCCTCTGGGACATGGCCGCCAACGCGATCATCGTCACCGAGTCGGGCGGCAGTTTCACCGGTCTCGACGGCCGCCCCGGCCCGCACAGCGGCAACGCGGCAGCCTCGAACGGCCTGCTCCACGACGAGTTGCTGGGTTACCTGAACCACCGCTACTGACCGGCCCCGCCGTCTACTTCCGCCTCCTCACGTCCCCTTCCGATGCGTACGGGGCTTCGGAGTGATCCCGGGGCGCCCCGAACTGACCACGCACGCCCTCTTGTTGACCTCCGCTTTACCTGCCACATTGAGAGTCCCCCGCTTGTGAACTTGTGCAGTGCTCAATTGGCGCCTCCGGCGCCGGGCCTGAACTCGCCGTCACCGGGGTGCCCTAGGAGGTGGCTGAACTCCATGCTCGTCCGCGACGCCATGAGCACCGTGGTCCTCACCATCGGCCCCGATCACACCCTCCGGCAGGCCGCCGCCCTGATGTCGGCCCGTCGGATCGGCGCGGCCGTGGTCCTCGACCCGGACGCCGGCGGACTCGGGATACTGACCGAACGCGACGTCCTCAACTCCGTCGGCCTGGGCCAGAGCCCCGACGCCGAGCGGGCCCACGCCCACACCACCACCGACGTCGTGTTCGCCACGCCGTCCTGGACCCTGGAGGAAGCGGCCCGCGCCATGACCCACGGCGGCTTCCGCCACCTGATCGTCCTCGACGAGGGTGCCCCCATAGGCATCGTCTCGGTCCGCGACATCATCCGCTGCTGGGCCCCGGCCAGACAGCACGCGACGGCCTAGTCGACCCCGGACGCACGAACGGGCCGGGACCTCGAACGAGATCCCGGCCCGTCCCCAACGACAAGCGGTCCAACCCCGGTCGGCCGCACAAGGCCTGGACGGCGGCCTCCAGGCGCTTGCCGAAGCCTTCGCAATCGCGCTCGATCCTACATTGGACTAAATCCAAGTCAAGCCAAGCTCCAAAGTCAAACCTGTTCGGAAACTGTTCTCTCATGCTGTTAGGCTGACCGGTATGAGCGACCTTCTGGAGCGGCTGCGCGGACGCGGATGGCGCATGACCGCGCAGCGACGCGTCGTGGCCGAGGTCCTCGACGGCGAACACGTCCATCTGACGGCCGACGAGGTGCACACGCGCGCTGTCGCCAAGCTGCCCGAGATCTCCCGGGCGACCGTCTACAACACCCTGGGTGAACTGGTCATCCTCGGTGAGGTGCTCGAGGTCGCCACGGACAAGCGGGCCAAGCGGTACGACCCCAACGCGCACCGCCCGCACCACCATCTGGTCTGCGCCCGGTGCGGAACGATCCGGGACGTCCACCCCACCGGGAACCCTCTCGCCGACCTCCCCACCTCCGAGCGCTTCGGCTTCACCGTCTCGGACGTGGAGGTCACCTACCGAGGCCTCTGCCCGACCTGCACGACGACCTAGCCCCACGGCACACGACAAAGCCCCCGGCGACAGAACCACCGGGGGCTTCTCGCTGCCCGTCATGACAACCGACCGATACATCGCCACAGCGACACACGACACACCTAGGGCCCGGAACCTGATCGGTTCCGGGCCCTAGGTCTTCAGTAGCGGGGACAGGATTTGAACCTGCGACCTCTGGGTTATGAGCCCAGCGAGCTACCGAGCTGCTCCACCCCGCGTCGACAAACTGAACACTACGTGACGGCCACCGACCAGCGCAAATCCGTGAGGAGCCACCCGACCGCGGCGGACACGCGCCCAACTCTCACCCCTGCGGACAGCCACCTCCCGCGAGCCCACCCGCCCCCAGCCGGCCCGTCCCGGCCCACCCCAGCCTGCTCGTCGTCCCTGCGGGCAATCGTGCCGCCGGGGCGGCCCGAGTGGGCACGGCGGCACCCGGCAAGCGCCGGTGAGCGAGACCACCCCCGCCCAGCCCCAGTACCGGGCACCCTCGCGCCTCCGGGCCCCGCACCGCTGGAGCACAACCAACGGCCGCCCGAAACCCTTACGCCGACAGCTCGTCCCGCAGCGCATCCCGCAGCCGCGCCGCCCGCTCCGCGACCTCCGCCGGCCCGAGCGCGACGGCCCGATCGGCCCACCGCTTGCCCTCCACCAGCTCCCCCCGACGCGCGTAGACGAGAGCAAGCCGCAAAGCCGCCCGCCCGTGCCCCGCGTCGGCGGCCCGGGCCCACCACAACGCGGCCTCCGGCTCACTTCCCTCACGGGCGAGCAGGAGCCCCAGATTGAACGCCCCGTTCCGCGACCCGGACTCCGCCGCGACCCGGTACCACCGAGCGGCCTCCACGACGTCCCCCCGCCCCGCGGCCAGCATCCCGACCCGTACCTGCGCCCGCCGATGCCCCTGCGACGCGGCCCTCTCGTACCACTCCTCGCACTCGTTCTTCTCCCGCACCGGCTCCCCCAGCTCATGCGCGGGCGCGGGCGGCCGACGCGCGTCGAGCACCGCGGCCAGCCGGTACGCGGCCTCCGCGCTGCCCCCACCGGCGGCACGCCGAAGATGCCGCTCGGCGGCCCGCTCGTCGCCGTCCCGCAGCCGCGCGATGGCGACCTGGAGCGCCGCCTCGGTGTGCCCGGCGGCAGCCGCCCGCTCGTACCAGACGAGCGCCTTCACGTCGTTGCCCCGCCCGGCGAACAGGATGCCCAGGTTGAAGGCGGCGTCCACGCTGCCGGCCTCCGCGGCCTTGGAGAACCACGGCTCGGCCCCGGACGCGTCACCGACCTGCAGCAACAGGATGGCCAGCGCGTTCGCCGCCTCCCGATGCCCGGCGTACGCCGCCCGCCGGTACCACTGCTCGGCCTGAGCGGTCCGCCCCTGCTCGGCGCAGAGCAGCCCGAGGTTGTACGCCCCGTTGACGTCACCGGCGTCCATCGCGGCCCGGTACCACCGCTCGGCGGTCTGCGTCTCGCCGCGCTCGGCGTGCAGCGCGCCCAGCGCGTTCGCCGCGTTGCCGTCGCCGTCCTGGGCGGCCCGCAGCCACCACACGGCCGCGCTCTCGGTGTCGCCCGCGTCCCGGAGCAGGAACCCGAGCGCGCACGCGGCGCGCGGCTCGCCGTCCTTGGCGGAGGTCAGGTACCAGCGCCCGGCCTCCTTGAGCTCTCCGCGTCGCTCCAGGATCGCCCCGAGGTGCAGAGCGGCACGCCGGTGGCCGCGTGCGGCGGCCTGGCGGTACCACTGCTCGGCCTCCTCCGCGGCGGCCCCCCCGACACCGTTGTCGACACCGGGCTCCCCCGTCCGCACGGCGGCACGGCCTCCCCGTAGGACGGGACGGCCCTCGCGGGCGGGCTGACGGCCCGCGCTCTCGATCTCGAGCGCCGCGCGAGCGATCTTGCGCCCCTCGCGCACGGCCGCGCGCTCCTCCTGCTCGGCGAGCCGGCCGAGCGCCCTCGCGAGCCGGTACGCGGCCTCGCGGTGGCCTCGCTCAGCGGCGACCCGCATCCATCGCTCGGCAGCGGCGTCGCCGCGGTGCTCCAGCAGGTCGGCGAGGGCGTACGCGCCCAGTGCGTGCCCCTGCTCGGCGGACTGGCGCAGCCAGTACTCGGCGGCCGGTTCGTCACCGCGCTCGCGGTGATGCCGGCCGAGCGCGTGCGCGGCCGCGGCGGAACCGGCGACGGCCGCGATCCGCCACCAGCCGGCGGCGTCGTCGGCGTACCCGCGCTGATGCAGCAGGACACCCAGGTTGTTGGCGGCCGCCCGGTCCCCGGCGGCGGTGGCGCCCCGCAGATAGGGCTCGGCTCCGTCGAGGTCGCCCCGGCGCAGCAGCATGGCTCCGAGGACGCTCATCGCCTCGGCGTCGCCGGCTTCGGCGGCGAGCCGCTGACGCGCCTCCTCTACGGCGTCCCCCGTCTCGTCCTCGTCCACCGCCTGCACGGACTCGGCCGACGAAACGGACTCGGCGGGCAGCACAAAGTCGGCAGGCTGCGCAAACCGCCCTGTCTCCAACAGAGTTGCCTTGTCCCCCATAACGTCCATCGTCGCACCACCTGCAACCTGGGTACACCTGGTATACCGCAGCCATTGAGGTCACTACAGCGTTTTGTCGACATGCCCACAGAGCGACAAGTCAAACACAGATTTCTCCGCCATCCCAGACAACACGTCGAAGGCCCGGATCCTTTAGAGGATCCGGGCCTTCGACTTCAGTAGCGGGGACAGGATTTGAACCTGCGACCTCTGGGTTATGAGCCCAGCGAGCTACCGAGCTGCTCCACCCCGCGCCGTTGTGTTCAAACCGTACCACGGTGCGGAGTGGAGCTTTGCATCAGTCGCTTCCGGAGCCTCCGTCGCCGCTCTTGTCGCTGTCCTCACTGCCGCTGCCGCCGGTCCCGTCGGCCTTGGACTGCGCGTCCTCGGCCCGCTTCAGCGCGTCCTCCAGGTCCTGTTGGGCCCGGCCGTACGCCTCCCAGTCGCTGTCCTTGAGCGCCTGCTGGCCCTCTTCGAACGCCTTCTGGGCTTCCCCCAGGGCCTGTTGGACCGTCGGATCGCCGGACTTCGGCGGCTCGTCGGTGCCCTCGTCGCCGTCGTCCACCGGTGGTTCGGTGGGCGGACCCTCGGTCTCGAACACCTTGTTGAGCGCCGCGTCGAGGGTGTCCTCGAAGGCGGTGTTGCCGCCGTAGGTGACCAGGACCTTGCGCAGCAGCGGGTACTTGAGTCCGCCGCCTCGCACGTAGACGGGCTCCACGTAGAGCAGTCCACCGTCGAGCGGGACCGTCAGGAGGTTGCCGTACTCGACCTGCGAGTCACCTCTCTTGAGGAGGCTGATGGTCTCGGCGATGTCCTGTTCGGAGTTGAACTGGCTCTGGACCTGTTTGGGTCCGTCGATCGGTTCGCTGGTCGGCAGTTTCAGAATTCTGATCTTGCCGTAGTCCTTGGTGCCCGCCTCGGCGTTGACCGACACGAAGGCGCTGAGGTTGTCCCGGCCGTTCGGTGTGAGCGTCGTGGTCAGCGAGAACGCCTGTGCCGTCTGGCCCGGCAGCTTCATGCTCAGGTAGTACGGCGGCACCGCGTTGCCCGACGTGTTGGTCGGGTCGTCCGGGACCTGCCACACCTCGCTGCCGCTGAGGAACGTCTCGGCGTCCTTCACGTGGTAGCGGGTCAGCAACTCGCGCTGGACCTTGAACAGGTCCTGCGGGTACCGCAGATGGGCCAGGAGCGAGTCGGAGATGTCCTCCTTCGGCTCCACCGTGCCCGGGAAGGCCTTCATCCAGGTCTTCAGGACCGGGTCCTGGGTGTCCCACTGGAAGAGCTTGACCTCGCCGGTGTACGCGTCGACGGTCGCCTTCACCGAGTTGCGGATGTAGTTGACCTGGTTCTGCTGGGCCACCACCGCGCGCTGGCTGTTGTCCGCGGTCAGCGAGTCGGCTGTCGTGTCGCCCAGGGTGGTGCGGGAGGCGTACGGGTAGCCGTTGGTGGTGGTGTACGCGTCGACGATCCACTGGATCTTGCCGTCGACGACGGCCGGGTAGGCGTCACCGTCGATGGTCAGCCAGGGGGCGACCGCCTCGACTCGCTCCTTGGGCGTGCGGTTGTACAGGATCCGCGAACCCTCGCCGATGGCTCCGGAGTAGAGGATCTGCGGCTCGTTGAACGCCACCGCGTAGGCGGCCCGGTTGACCGGGCTGGAGAGGTTGATCCCGCTGTTGCCCTTGTAGCTGGTGGTCTTCTCACCGCTGTCGTCGGAGTAGTCGATCTCGTCCTGGGGCCCGCCGACGATCGAGTACTGGGTGGTCTTCTCGCCGTAGTAGACCCGCTGCTGGTACTTGCCGAGGTCGCCCTTGGACGGCAGGTCGGACTCCGTGAACACCGGGCGGCCGCCTGAGGTGGCCTCGGTGCCCTTGGCGGCGACCACACCGTAGCCGTGGGTGTAGCGGAAGTGGTCGTTGATCCAGTTGTTCTTCGGGATGCCGGCCAGGTTCAGCTCGCGCAGACCGATGACCGTGTCCTGCTCCGCGCCGTCCTCACCGCTGTAGCGGTCGACGTCCAGGTTCGTGGGGAACGCGTAGTAGTTCCTCATCTGCTGGAGCTGCTGGAACGTCGGCGAGACGATGTTCGGGTCGAGCATGCGGATGCTGGCCGTGGTGTCCGCGTCCGCGCGGAGCTTGGCCTTGTCCGTCGTCTCGCTCACACCCGAGTACTCCTCGACCTCGGTCCCGTCGATGCCGTAGGCCTGCCGGGTCGCCGACAGGTTCTTCTCGACGTACGGCGCTTCCTTGGCCTGCTCGTTCGGCTGGACCTGGAACTTCTGGACGATCGCCGGGTACAGCCCGCCGATGAGGATCGCGGAGAGCACCATCAGGCCGAAGCCGATGACGGGCAGCTGCCAGGTGCGCCGCCAGATGGTGGCGAAGAACAGCAGCGCGCAGATGACGGCGATGCAGAACAGGATCGTCTTGGCCGGCAGATACGCGTTCGCGTCGACGTACCTGAGGCCCGTCCAGTTGCCCGTCGCCTTGAAGTCACTGGACTTCACCGCGAGCCCGTACCGGTCGAGCCAGTACGCGACCGCCTTCAGGGCGACGAAGATACCGAGGAGCACCGACAGATGCCCGGTGGCCGCGGCTGTGGCACGCGCGCCCGGGGAGGTGACCCTGAGGCCGCCGTACAGGTAGTGCGTGAGCGCTGCGGCGATCACCGAGAGCACCGCTGCGGCGAAGCCGAAGCCGAGCAGGAAGCGGTACCAGGGCAGATCGAAGGCGTAGAAGGAGACGTCCAGGTCGAACTGGGGGTCCTTCTGGCCGAACGACACTCCGTTGACCCACATCAGCCACGTGCGCCACTGCCCGGAGGCGGAGGCGCCGGCGATGAGGCCCACCAGGGAGGTGATCCCGAGGAGCAGCCACTTCTTGTAGGGCGCGATGCCCATGCGGTATCTGTCGAGGCTCTGCTGCTCCATCGACATGGCGCTCAGCGGTGGCCGCAGCCGGTGCGCCAGCCAGATGTTGAAGCCGACCGAGGCCGACATGAGCACACCGAAGACGAAGAAGAGCCCGATCTTCGTCCAGAGTGTGGTGGTGAAGACGGACGAATACTTCACCGACCGGTACCAGAGCCAGTCCGTCCAGAATCCCGCGAACATGACGAACGCCATGCCGAGGACGGCAAGGACGCCCAACGTCATGAGCAGCGTCCGGACACGTCGGGACGGTCGGCCCACTCTGATCCTCGGCCCCGTCGGGCCTCCGCCGCGGTCCGGCATCTGGAAAGCCAAGGTGCGCACCTCGAAGTTCGCTGTCGATACGTCAGGCCCGCGTCTACGGACCCTCCAGCGGGCCCCGTGATCGCAGGGGCCTCACCTATGCAACTTACTCACGCTTTACTCGGTTCCCGCTTCGGGGAACGAACGAGGCAGGATTGTGACCATGTCCAACACTCCCATGGCAGCGAACCCCCTCACCCGGGCCGTGCTCGAGATCGACGAGTACACCTCGGGCCTCGGCTGGGACCAGCCCGCTCGCCTCTTCGCCCTAGTGGATACCGCGCGTCTGCGGTCCCAGGAACCCGCCCTCGCGGCCCAGCTAGGCCTGCAGAACGAGTCCGAGACCGTCGGTCTCACCCCGATCGAGCAGGACGAGATCCCCGCAGGCAAAGCCCTGGACGAGTTCCTCGGCACCATCGCCTGGCCCGACGCGGTGGTCGGCTGCGCGCTGACCGTGGAGCGGCTGATGCTGCCGCCGTCCGCCGAGGCGTCCGTCCCCGAGAACCTCGACGGGGCCCGCCTCGCCCAGTGGGTCGCCTCCCACCCGGACCGCCAGGAGGTCCGTATGACGGTCGCCGTCCTCCGTGACGGCTCTCGCGACGCGGCCGTGCGCCTGCGCGAGAAGGACACCCCGACCGAGGTCCTCACCGGCCCCGAACTGGTACCGGGCCTGGCGGAGGCCCTGTCCGCGACCTTCGTGGACTGATCCTGCGGCTGTACGGCGGTGGGGGCGCCCCGGTCCTCGGGAGCGCCCCCACGCGCGCGTACACGTCCGTCCCCGTCAGCCCTTGGTGGTGCACTTCGACAGGTCGGCGGTGTCGCCGGAGCGGATGTCCTCCAGGGCGCCGAGCGCGTCCTCGATGGTGCCCACCTTGACGAGGGTGAGTCCGTCGGGGGTGTCCTTGGCGGCCGCGGCGCAGTTGTCCTTGGGCGTCAGGAAGTACTCGGCGCCCTTGTTCCGCGCGCCGACCGTCTTCATCTCGATGCCGCCGATGGGCCCGACCTTGCCCTCGTCGTCGATCGTGCCGGTGCCGGCGACGAACTTGCCGCCCGTGAGCTTGCCCGGCGTGAGCTTGTCGTAGATGCCGAGGGCGAACATCAGTCCGGCACTCGGGCCGCCGACGTCGGCGAGCTTGATGTCGATGGTGAACGGGAACGTGTGGTCGGTTCCGGCGGAGATGCCGACGATCGCCCGCTCCTCGCCCGTGTCGTCGGACTTGGCCGTGGTGATCGTGACCTTCTCGGTCTCGGTCGCCGTCCTGTTCGCCTTCTCGGCGGCGGCCTGCGCCTTGGCGGGCACGATGACGAAGTCGACGTCCTCGCCCGGCTTGTGCTTGGTGACCAGCTTCGCGACGTCCTCGGGCGCCTTGATCGCCGTACCGTCGACGGACTTGATCACGTCACCGGCGTGCAGCTTGCCCTCGGCCGGGGAGTCCTTGAGGACGGTGGAGACGATCACCCAGGACTTCACCGGGATGTCCAGCTCTTCCAGGGCCGCGACCTTGGCGCTCTCCTGGGACTGGCTGAACTCCTCGGCGTTCTCCTGGGTCGACTGCTCCTCGGTCTTGCCGTCCGGGTACAGCGTGTCGTGCGGCACGACCTTGTTGTCGTGTGCCAGCCAGCCGTACACGGCCTCGACGAGGTTCATCCGGTAGTCGGCGCTGGTGACGCGGACGGTGGTCATGTTGAGGTGGCCGGTCGTCGCGTACGTCTTGCGCCCGGAGATCTGCAGCACCGGCTCGCCGTCGTGCTCCCCGAGTGTGTTCACCGTCGGCCCCGGCGACAGCTCCGAATAGGGCACGGGAATGATCACACCCGCGCACAGGAGCGCGATCAGCATCAGGGTGGAAGCGAGCATCGTCGCGGTGCGGCGTGGCATGGAACGACAGTACGGGACAGGCCTGTCGGTGCACTGTCGGGGCCGTCCGTCCGGGGCCGGGGGCCCCTGGCCGCCCGCTAGCCGCCGGAGTGGGACCGCTCCATGGCCTCGCGGAAGCGCGAGTAACCCGCGAGCTCGGTGCCGTCCTCGATGCTCCTGCGGTTCCGGCTGACCCAGCCGCCCCACAGTCCGGCACCGATCGCGGCCACAAGCGGAATCAGCAACCAGGCGAGCGCCGCCATGCCGGCCTCCCAACCCCTATCAAACAACCACAACTGACCGATCAGCAGATTATCCGTCCGCTCCGTCAACGCTCGCGCCGGGAGACGGGATACGCAACCGGAACGCGCACGGGCGCATTCCGGTCACGGCTTCAGCAGGCTCCCACCCGCCCTCCCGTCGCCCGACCACCACCCCTCACCGACGGCGCTACGCACCGACCCATTCATCGGTGCCGTCGGAGAACTTCTGATGCTTCCAGATGGGCGCTTCGTGCTTCAGATCGTCGATCAGTTTGCGGCACGCCTCGAAGGCCTCACCCCGGTGCGGACATGACACGGCGACCACCACGGCCAGGTCCCCGACCTTCAGGTTTCCCACCCGGTGCACGGCCGCGAGCGCCCGCACCGGATAGTCGGCGACCACCTTTTCCGCGATCCGCCGCATCTCGGCCTCGGCCGTCGGGTGACACGAATAGCCGAGCTCGTCGACATCGGCTCCCCCGTCGTGGTTCCGCACGGTCCCCACGAACAGGGCGGTCCCCCCGGCCGCGTCGTCCCCGACCGCTTGGAGCACCTCATCGACGGAGAGCGCCGTCTCTCGAATCCCGATCAGCTTGACGGGCTCCTCGGCCCCCTGCTCACCAGGATGATCATCATTCACAGCCATACCCCCATCGTGCCCCACCCGGCGGCGGGACGTTGAAATCCGCCTGTCGTAGCCGCGGGCAGTCGGGCCGCTGGGGCGGTGGGGGCACCTCCCGCTCGAGCGAAGCCGAGAGTGGGGGAGGGTGGGCGCAGCGGCACCCAGTCGGCGCCGGTAGGCGAAACCCCGTCCCACCCAGCAAGGGACGCGCCGCTCAGCGCCGCCCCCGAGCCTTCCGGGCGCGCCGCACCAGCGCCGCCGTACCCAGCAGCGCGACCGTGGCTCCCGCGGCACCCGCGGCGGTCGCGTCCTTGCGCCCCAGCCGCCGCCCGGCCACGGTGTGCCGTCCGGCGACCTCCTCCAGCAGCTCCGCGAGCACTTCCTCGTTCGTCCACAGCGGCCGCCACCCGGCGTCGTGCAGGCGGCTCCCGCTCACGACCCACGGATACATCGTGTACGCCAGATCCCCGGCGGGCGACGGCGTCAACCCGATCCGGTGGAGCCGGGCAGCGGCCCCGAGAGCGACCGCGGAAGGCAGCTCCATGCGCCGGATCCCACTGAGCTCCTCGACCTCCTCCTGCTCCAGCCACCCCTCGCACCCGACGGCCAGTTCCCCGTCGACCTTCTCCAGCACGGCGTACTCCAGCGCACCGCACAGATCCTCGACGTGACAGAACTGCCAGGCGGGCCGCGACCCGGCCACCACCAGCAGCCGAGGCGACTCGAAGTACCTGGTCAGCGCCGTGTCCGTCCCTCCGACGAGGGTCGCCGGGCGTACGACGGTGACATTGAGGCCCGGATGGGCGCGTGGCGCCCGGCGCGCGAGCCGCTCGATCTCCAGCAGGTCACCGACCCCGGTGGCCTCGGCGGTCGCCCGCAGCTCGGCGTCCTCCGAGAGCGGCAGCTCGTTGTCGGGCAGCGCCCCGTAGACCATCGCCGAGGTGCACAGCACGACCCGGTGCACCCCGGCCGCGGCGGCAGCCGTGAGCACGGTCTGCGTGCCGCGCACGTTGTACGCGCTGCGTGCCGCCGAGTCCGTGCCCAGGTCGAGGTCGACGGCGAGGTGCACCACGACGTCCGCCCCGCGCAGCTTCTCGGCGATCGCCGGGTCCCGCACGTCCAGGATGTGCCACGTGGCGGCCGCGCACTCGCCGCGCCGCTCGTCGATGGCGATGACCTGCCGGATCTCGTCGGACTCGGCGAGCCGCTCGGTGAGCAGCGCTCCTACGCCGGACGCGGCACCGGTGACCGCGACGACGGGCCCGCGCGCGGCGGGAGTGGTTGAGTGGTTTCGCGCTGCGCGAACCTGTGGATCTGGGGAACTCACCGGGCGTCTCCAGCGGTTGTCTTCAGTACGAACGCGGGTGACGCGTACGTACCAGGTGGCATCCATCCTGCCGCAGGCCTTCGGTCGGCGGCGCACCGAGGCCTTAACCCGCCGTGGTGTCTACGCTGGGTGGTGTTCGGGCAGCCGTGCCGTCGGAGAAAACCGATGGCCCTATCAGCCGAGGAATCCCGTGAGTGACACCCCATTCGGATTCGGCCTTCCGCCGGAGGAGCCGGACGACGGCGACGAGGGCAAGAAGAAGGACCAGGAGAGCGGTGGTGGTCAGGGACCGGCCAACCCGTTCGGCTTCGGGTTCCCCGGAGCCGGCGGCCCCGGGGCCGACAATCCGTTCGCCGCGATGTTCGGTTCCATGAACCCCAACGACCTGGGCGCCGCCTTCCAACAGTTGGGTCAGATGCTCTCGTACGAGGGCGGCCCGGTGAACTGGGACATGGCCAAGCAGATCGCCCGCCAGACGGTCTCCCAGGGGACCGCCGACGGCACGAAGGACGTGAGCATCGGCCCCGCGGAGCGCACCGCCGTCGAGGAGGCCGTCCGCCTGGCCGACCTGTGGCTCGACGACGTGACGTCCCTGCCGTCCGGCGCGGGCTCCGCCGTGGCGTGGAGCCGCGCGGAGTGGGTGGAAGCCACCCTGCCCGCCTGGAAGGAACTCGTCGACCCGGTGGCCGAGCGGGTCGGCGGCGCCATGGGCGACATCCTGCCGGAGGAGATGCAGGCCATGGCCGGCCCGCTGATCGGCATGATGAAGTCGATGGGCGGCGCCATGTTCGGCCAGCAGATCGGGCAGGCCGTGGGCGTGCTCGCGGGCGAGGTCGTCGGCTCCACCGACGTCGGCCTGCCGCTCGGCCCGGCCGGCAAGGCCGCGCTGCTGCCGCTGAACATGGAGGCGTTCGGCAAGGACCTGGGCATCGGCAAGGACGAGGTGCGGCTCTACCTGGCCCTGCGCGAGGCCGCCCACCAGCGCCTCTTCGCCCATGTGCCCTGGCTGCGCTCGCACCTGTTCGGCGCGGTCGAGGGCTACGCGCGCGGGATCAAGGTCGACACGGCCAAGCTGGAGGACGTGGTCGGCCAGTTCGACCCGCAGAACCCGGAGGAGCTGCAGCAGGCGCTCCAGCAGGGCATGTTCCAGCCTGAGGACACTCCGGCGCAGAAGGCCGCCCTGGCCCGTCTGGAGACCGCCCTGGCGCTGGTGGAGGGCTGGGTGGACGCGGTGGTGCACGCCGCCGCGAAACCGCGCCTCGCGTCCGCGGACGCGCTGCGCGAGACGCTGCGCCGTCGCCGCGCCACGGGCGGCCCGGCCGAGCAGACCTTCGCGACTCTGATCGGCCTGGAGCTGCGCCCCCGCCGTCTGCGCGACGCCTCCCGCCTGTGGGCGTCCCTCACGGACGCGCGCGGTGTCGATGGTCGCGACGCCCTGTGGGCCCATCCCGACATGCTGCCGACCGCGTCGGACCTGGACGACCCGGACGGCTTCGTCCACCGCGAGCAACTGGACTTCTCCGAGCTGGACAAAATGCTCGGCGAGGCCGCGGGCGGCTCCACCGAGAAGCCGAACCTCAAGAAGACCGATCCGACGCCGGACCCCACGAAAAAGGACGACGACACCGAGTGAGCCTGCACGACGACACGGTCCTCGTACTGAAGAGCTACGAGGACCAGGCCGAGCTGCGCCAGGCGTACCTCGACCACCTGGCGGCGCACCAGGACGGCATGTGGAAGGCGTGCGGCGCCGGGCACATCACGGCGAGCGGCCTGGTGATCGACCCCGAGCGCGGCCGCGTACTGCTCACTCTCCACAGGAAGCTGCACATGTGGCTCCAGATGGGTGGCCACTGCGAGCCCGAGGACACCACCCTCTCGGGCTCCGCCCTCCGCGAGGCCACGGAGGAGTCCGGCATCACCGGTCTGACGCTCCTGCCGGACGGCCCGGTCCGCCTCGACCGCCATCACACTCCGTGCGCCTGGCACCTCGACGTCCAGTACGCGGCCCTCGCCCCCGTCGACGCCGTCGAAGCGATCAGCGATGAGTCCCTCGACCTGCGCTGGTTCGCGTACGACGAGGTCGCGACGGTGGCCGACGACTCGGTGGTACGCCTGCTGGACGCCACCCGAGCAAGGCTCTGACCTCGCTCTTTCGCGTGAAGCCCGCGGTCTCACGGTGTGCTGCCGACGGGCTGTGGGAAGGCCCCCACCGGGGGGACGAATGCGGTAAGGGGCGTCCGCAATGGCGGACGCCCCTTACCTCTGTGCCCACTGATCAGTTGCGGCTGCCTCCGAGCGAGTTTCCGCTCAGGCCGCCGCCGCCCATGCCGAACTGTCCGAGCACCCCGGACGTACGCAGGTGCTGCGGTGGCAGCAGCTCGCTCGGCTGCACCAGGACGTGTCCTTGGCCTCCGAAGTGCATCTCCCAACCCTCACCGGTGGAGCCCCTGCGGCGCCACACGGCGGAGGTCGAGGTCGGTGCCTGGAGCTGGGTACGCAGCGAGGTGGACCAGGCGATGACGGCGTCCGAGTCGACGCAGATGTTCTTCTCGGGCGTCACTTCCAGAGCCAGCGGGGGACCCGAGGTCATCAGGACGACCTTGCCGCCACCGGACAGCTCCAGGTTGTACGCCCCGGCCGAGGCCACCTCGACGGCGCTGTCCACGGCGACGATGCCGACGTTGAGAGAGCCGTCGAAGGCGAGGACGGCGGAGGAATCGACGGTGATGCCTCTGCCGACCTCCATGATGTGCAGGTACTGCGCGAAGTTGGCGAGATACACGATCCCGTTGCCCTTGCAGCGCATGAGTTCGAGCCGCTCGCCGGTCATCCGCTCGGCGTTGCGCCAGCCGCGGTTGCGGTACTGGCTGTCGAAGTCGACCTGCCCCTCGAAGGCGACCATGGCGCCCTGGCGGGCCAGGACGGGGCTGCTGCCGATGGTGACGTCGGTCTTGAGCAGCTGTGGGTTCTGCAGTGTGTAGCGCTCGGTGTGGTTCACCGGGATGTGCGCGAAGAGTGTGCTGTGCATGGTGTGGTGTTCTCCTCTCGGCCCCGGTCAGCCACGGATCTTGAAACGGTCGCCGGTGTCCTCGCTGGGCTGGACGACCACGAAGCCCCGCCCCTTGAAACCGATCTGGAAAGCCTCGCCGCTGCCCCGGCCGATGAGCGCACTGGCCTTGATGGTGCGGCGGGCCTTCATGTCGAGGCCGTCGGTCCAGGCGATCAGCGCGTCCGGGTCGACGTACGTCTCCCGTTCGGCGCAGTCGAGGGAGATCGGCACGCCCCGGCTGACCAGGGCGACCCATCCGGTGCCACGGATCACGAGGTTGGTGAGGCCCGAGCCGGAGAGCTTGGCCAGGCCCTTGACCGGCTCGATGGCGAGCTGGAGCGAGGCGTCGCAGGCCAGCAGGGTGGGGCCGTTGACGGACAGCGCCTCGTTGTTCAGGTGGAGGATGAGGACGTCACCGCCGTAGTCGGCGAGGTACAGGTCCCCGTCGCCCCGGCAGAGCATGAGCTTGCCGCCCTCGCCGCTGACCATCTCCTCCGCGCTGCGCCGCAGCGTGGCGGGCGGGCCGTCGAACTGTACGTAGCCGTCGTACGCGATCATCGAGCCGGCCTTGGCCAGAAGGTCCTGACCGCTGACCATGGTGACCTTGAGCGTCTTGGAGCTGTGCACGCTCATGCGGACGCCGGTGGAGGTGGAGCGGTGCGCGTTGAGTGTCTGGAGGTCCATGCTCTGCCTCACACCTCGAAGGGCTGGACGACGACGAAGTTGCCGGGAGCACCGCGGAACTGGAGGTTGACGGCCTCCTGGGTCTGTCGGGCGTACCCGGAGCGGCGCAGCCTCAGCGAGGTCGTGGTGACGGCCTGCGCGCCGGCGGACCAGGCGATGACGGCGTTGCCGTCGACGTAGGTGGCCGGGCCGACCGGCAGGACGACGGGAAGGCCGCGCGTCTTGACGACGACCGCTCCCGTGCCGGAGAAGAGCATGCTGAACAGGCCGCCGCCGGGCAGGCCCGCGCCCTCGATACGGCGGATCTCGGTGTCCAGCGCCTCGTCGAAGGCGAGGACTCCGCGCGCGCTGGTGTAGAGCTGCTCGTTCTCCAGGCGGATGACGAAGAGGTGGCTGCCCTCGTCCGCGAGGAACACCTCACCGTCTCCGGAGCAGCGCATCAGGGCCATGCCCTGGCCGGTCAGCTGGCCCGTCAACTTGCCGAGCAGGCCGGAACCCTTGTGGGCGAAGTCGATGTCGCCCTGGTAGGCGACCATGCTGCCCTGCTTGGCCAGGATGTTGGCGCCCTTGGTGAGCGTCGTCCGCACCAGCTGCGGGTTCTGCTCGGTCCAGCGGTCTCCGACGGGTGCCTCGGAGTACTTCGTCAGAACGACCCGCAGCCCCGCCTCCGGCGGCACCGGAGCGAGCTGCGTGCCGCCGCCGAAGGGCTGAGCCTGCCCCGGGAAGGCGCCGGGAGCGCCGGGGGGTGAGAAGGGGCCGCCTTGCGGAGCTGCCCCAGGAGGCGTGAAGGGCCCACCCTGTGGCGGCGCACCGGGCGGGGTGAAGGGGCCACCCTGCGGGGGCGCGGCCGGGGGCGGAACCGTGCCACCGGGCGGCGTGTGCAGGGGCGCGGCGATGGTCGGCGCGGAGTGCACGGAGGGGGAGGGCGCCGGGGGCGCGAATCCCTGCGTGGGCGCCGGGGCCGGTGCGGGCACCGGGGCCCCGGGGGCACCGAACGCGGGCGGGGCGAAGCCGGGCGAGGCGTCGGCCTGCGGCTGCTGCGGTGCGGCGGCGGGCTCCTCCTCGGCGACCTCGCCGCCGAAGTTCTTCAGCAGCGCGTCGAGGCCGCCGTCGAAGCCCTGTCCCACGGCCGCGAACCGCCACACGTCCTTCAGGTAGAAGTCGCCCAGCATCACGGCACGCTCGGTGGAGAACTCCGAGCCGTCGAACGGGTACCGGGCCACCTCCTCGCCACCCGCGACGATACGGACGTAACCGGGTGCGACCTGCGACATCTGGCCGTTGCCGTCGATCGTCGCCGTGAAGGACAGCTTCTGGATCCGGGGCGGGATCTTGTCGAGAGTGACGCGGAAGGACTCCGTGTCACCCGACTGGGCACCCAGGAGCTGGATCGACTCCTCGGGTGACTTCGGCTGGTTGAAGAAGATGAAGTAGCGGTCGTCCGAAAGACGTTCGTCGGCGTCCAGACCGAAGCAGCTGATGTCGAAGGTCAGCCCGGGGCCGGAGATCTGTACACCTACGTACAGGTCCGTACCCGCGGTGAGGTCACTGATCTTGGCCTTGTGGCCGCGTTGGAATTCCCTGGCCATACGTAACGACCGTCCCCCATCCCGAAAGTGCGTGCGCCTGCGAATGCGTCGCGCCAGGCTAACCGCAAAGTCCTGGGACGCACGAGGCTGGTACAGAGCCGGTACATAAGCGCGACTTCGGTCATGGGCGCCACAAACGCACACACGCGCGCGGGACACCCGTCCCGCATCAGTCGTTCTCGGGCCGATGTCCGGGCCCCGCCTTCAGGGCGCAGGCCGCGAACCGTGTGCCGCTGGGCGGCCGCGTGGTGGTGTCACTCGTCCTGGGCGACCGGGAGATGCGGCAGCCGGTCGGCGGCGACCACCCCTTCGAGGTAACCACGCGCACGCTCGGTGCGCGGATAGGCCTCCAGCAGCTGCCAGAAACGGGGCCCATGACCTGGTACGAGCAGGTGTGCGAGTTCGTGGAGGAGAACGTAGTCGACGACGTACTCGGGCATGCCCTGCAGCCGGTGCGAGAGGCGGATGCTGCCCTCGGCGGGGGTGCACGAGCCCCAGCGGGTGTTCTGGTTGGTGACCCAGCGGACCGACGTGGGCCGGGCGCGACCGCCGAAGTACTGGTCCGACAGCCGGGCGGCACGCTCCGCCAGTTCGGTGTCGCCGAGGCGCCGTTTGCTTTCCTGCGCGGCCAGCTTGTCGAGCATGACGGTCACCCAGCGCTGCTCCTCCGCCTCGGACATCCGAGCGGGGATGAGCACGACGGTGCGATCGCCCTCGCGGTACGCGGAGACCGTTCTGCGCCGTCGCGCGCTCCTACGGACCTCGATCGCGCTCGCCCGCGAGCCGCTTGGCGGCTGGCTCGTCGTGCTGCGCTGTGGCTTTCCGGCGCGGTGCAGGGGGTCGGCGGGCACGCCCCGACGTTACCCGCTGCACACGGGGGAAGTCCCGTCTCCGGGACGGTTCGATATCGATCCGCACTCCGAGCGCCTGATTTGTACTACGGATGCCGTCGCCTGTGGACAACTCTCGACAGACGTCGTCGCGGTCCGTGCATGCTGGCACTCGTCGGCGGACCAGGCACTCGCACCGTCGACACACGGGGACCTATCTCTGGCTACGGGGGCCGATCATGCATCCGATGGTGAAGCCCGCGCTCCGGCGCGGCTGGCGGGATCTCAACACCGTGCAGTTCGGTCTGGCACCGGCACACGCCATGGTGCTGGGCCCGATGGACACGACGACAGGCAGTTTTCTCGCCTTGCTCGACGGCACGCGAGGGCTGCCGCTCCTGCGCGACGAGGGACGCCGTATGGGCCTGCCGGACGGTCATGTGGACGGCCTCGTGGACCGCCTCTCGCGCTCCGGTCTGCTGGACGACGCGACGGGCGGCGGTCCGGCCGCGGACGACCTGCGCGCCAAGCCCGAGGTCCTGGACCGGCTGCGCCCGGACGCCGCCGCCCTTTCGCTGATCGCACCCGTGCCGGGCGACGCCATGCGGCGTCTGGCCGCCCGCCGGTCACTGAGAGTGCAGGTACGGGGCGCGGGCCGGGTGGGGGCGGTGCTCGCCTCCTTGCTCTCGGCGGCCGGCGTCGGCGAGGTCGACGTACGCGATGTCGGCCGGGTCGAGCCGTGGGACGTGACGCCTGGCGGTCTGCCGGCCGAGTCGATCGGTGAGCGCAGGGACATGGCGGCACGCCGAGCCGCCCGCCACTCGGCACCCGATCGCCCGCCCCGCCGCCGCCGTGGACCCCGGCAGCCCGCGGCCCCGTCCGAGGACAGGCCGATGGACCGTCTCCGCGAGGAGCCCGGCTTCTCGCTGGTGATCCTCGCCCCACGCGACGGTGTCGACGTTCACGCCCCCAAGCCCGGGGCCGCCGAGCCGCTCGTCGCCTCGGGCACACCACACCTCTACGCCGGGGTGGTGGAAGGGACGGGCGTGGTCGGCCCCCTGGTTCTGCCCGGTGAGACGGGCTGCGCGGGCTGCCTGGACCAGAGCCGTGCCGACCGGGACGAGACCTGGCCGCGGCTGGTCGCCCAGTGGAGGTCCGGTCGGCCGCACCGGCTCGAGGCCTGCGATCTCACCCTGGCCACGACCGTCTCCGGGCTGGCCGCCGGGCATGCGCTCGCGTTCCTCGACGGGCAGATGCCGTCCAGCGTCGGCGCCC
The DNA here is from genome assembly GCF_041435215.1 of Streptomyces sp. NBC_01314. Lineage (NCBI taxonomy): Bacteria > Bacillati > Actinomycetota > Actinomycetes > Kitasatosporales > Streptomycetaceae > Streptomyces > Streptomyces sp. NBC_01314. The sequence goes on from NZ_CP108394.1 coordinate 3,998,253, forward strand.
GCTGGGAGGTCTCGGTACCGGGGTTCGACTGGCACCCGCGCCCGGTGTGGCCCCACCCCGCGTGTTCCTGCACAGCCGCGGAAAAAGCTGGCACCGGAAAAGGTAACGGGGAACACACCCCAAAGGACGGGGAGTCGCACGAGACAATGGCAGGGCAACAGCGGTCAACGAGGTTGTCCCGCAAGGCACACGCGGCACGGCCTGCTGGGACTTGGAGGGCGCATGTCTGATCTTCCCCGCAAGGCGGTCACCCGGACCGCCAAGCTCGCCGCGCTTCCGCTCGGCATCGCAGGCCGGGCCACCTGGGGACTCGGCAAGCGGATCGTCGGCGAGTCGGCGGAGCTGGTGGGCCGCGAACTCCAGCAGCGAACGGCGGAGCAACTGTTCAAGGTCCTGGGCGAGCTGAAGGGCGGCGCGATGAAGTTCGGGCAGGCCCTGTCCGTCTTCGAGGCGGCGCTCCCCGAGGAGGTCGCGGGCCCCTACCGCGCGGCCCTGACGAAGCTCCAGGACGCCGCGCCCCCGATGCCGACCCGCACGGTGCACTCCGTACTGGAGGAACGCATCGGAAAGGACTGGCAGAAGCTGTTTCTGGAGTTCGAGGAGAAGCCGGCCGCCGCGGCCTCGATCGGCCAGGTGCACCGCGCGGTGTGGCACGACGGCCGCGTGGTCGCGGTGAAGGTGCAGTACCCGGGCGCGGGCGAGGCCCTGCTCTCCGACCTCGGCCAACTCAGCCGGTTCGCTCGTCTGCTGGGCCCGTTGATCCCCGGGATGGACATCAAGCCGCTCATCGCGGAGCTGCGGGACCGTGTCTCCGAAGAGCTCGACTACGGCCTGGAGGCCCAGGCCCAGCAGGCGCACGCGGAGGAGTTCGCGGGCGACCCGGACGTCGTGGTCCCGGCCGTGGTGCACCAGTGCGATCAGGTGCTGGTGACCGAGTGGATGGAGGGTACCCCTCTCTCCGAGGTGATCACCGACGGCTCTCAGGAGCAGCGCGACCGGGCGGGCCAGCTACTGACCCGCTTCCTCTTCTCGGGCCCGGCCCGCACCGGCCTCCTGCACGCCGACCCGCATCCGGGCAACTTCCGCCTCTTGCCGGACGAGAAGCGCGGCTGGCGTCTCGGCGTCCTCGACTTCGGCACGGTGGACCGCCTGCCGGGCGGTCTGCCGGCCCCCATCGGCGAGGCTCTGCGGCTGACGATCGAGGGCGAGGCCGAGGCCGTCTACGAGATGCTCCGCTCAGAGGGGTTCGTGAAGGAGTCGATAGACCTGGACCCGGACGCGGTCCTGGACTATCTGCGTCCCATCATCGAACCGGTCCGCGCCGACGAGTTCTCCTTCGCCCGCGGCTGGATGCGCAGCCAGGCCGCCCGTATCGCCGACCCACGCTCCCCTGCCCACCAGTTGGGCAAGCAACTGAACCTGCCCCCGTCCTACTTCCTCATCCACCGGGTGACGCTGAGCACCATCGGCGTCCTGTGCCAACTCGGCGCGACGGTCCGCATGCGCGACGAACTGGAGGAGTGGCTGCCGGGCTTCCTGTCCGAGGAGCAGGAGGGCGAGTCGGCCGCGGAGGCGTGACCGCTCCGAGCGACGCCGAGGGTCACCACCAGGCCGAGTCCAGCCTGCCCTCGATCGCTCGCAGGTTCTCCCGGGCGCAGGTGTCGCAGAAGTAGTGCCGTCCGCCGTTCTCCACGGAACAGATCCACAGGGGCTGGGGGGCTTCGGCGATGGTGCCGCACCGGGCGCACACGAGGGTCTGGGGTTCTGCGGCGGAGCCACCGTTGTCGCCGTCCCCGGAAAGACTCGTCACTCGGCGACGATATCGCCGCGGTCGGCGGATCCGTGGTCACCACGCACCGCGGGGGCCGGTCCCTTCGGACCGGCCCCCGCGGGGAGCCACTGCTATCGGTGGTTCTGACGTGCCTGACAGGCTGGTTGTGCCGGTTGCCGCGCGGCGGCTACTGCATGACCGCCATGGCGAGCGCACGGCGGGCGCGCATCGACGCGCGCTCGGCCCGGCGCTGCATCCGGCGGGCGACCGCCAGACGCATGGCCCGGCGCTCCTGCTCGGCCTGGTGCAGCCGCTCGTGCATATGCGCACGAGCCAGGGCTTCTGGCATGAGATGCATCTCTCGGGTCCTGTTCTGACGCGAGGCGTTCGCGCCGGTGGTGGTGAAGTCTGGAGTCGCGGAGCCGACGGGCTCGCTCGTGGACGGCTTCATCGGGGCCTGCTTCTTGGGATCGTGCGTGAGGGGGCGGTCGATCGTTCCGGTGATGTTCATGCCGTGACCGGGTTCTTGCGCGGGCGACCACGGGGCCGCTTGCGGGCCACGACGACACCCTGGACGAAGAGCTCGCCACCCCAGACGCCCCAGGGCTCACGCCGCTCCTTGGCGCCGGCGAGGCAGGCCTCCATCAGCGGGCAGGTGCGGCAGAGGGACTTGGCGTACTCGACATCGGCCGGCGACTCGGCGAAGAAGACCTCCGGGTCGTAGGAGCGGCAGGGGACGGGTACGCCGAGGTTCTCGATGGCGTCGTCGAGCGCGGTGAGCGCGGTGAGCGGGATCAAGGTGGAGTCCTCCGTGAGGCCGGGCGGGGGGATCGTTTCGGAAGGCGGTACGGACGGGGCGTGCGCTTCGAGTTGCACGGTTGGTTTTCCTCGTCTGGTCGTTCCGGCCTGTTGGCCGGTGGCGGCTGGTACCGGGTTCTTTTCTTGTCCCGAGGCCCCTTCGCTCTGCAGCCCCCGGTCGGGGACAAACAGAAGGGCCGCGGATCCCGGGTGGGGTTCCGCGGCCCTGAAGGCGCCGGCCTGATCGTCGATCAGGCTGGATCACTCCAGGGTTCAGGCCCACGGAAGGCCCACATCAGGTGATGCTGCGTCGTCTGCTTCCGGAATCCGGCACCGGCTGCCGCGAAGGCATAGGCCTGGGCCTGTGCTTCTACTGCTGCTTCCAGTGCCTTGGTCGGTCGCTCATTGCGCTCACGGACGGGAAGACCCGCCAGAGACACGGAGGACGCCGGACGGCCGCCACTGATGGCGGACAGACTGGTACCCAGGTTCGAGACGCCGAGCAGGCACAGGGAGACGGCCGAGCGATCGGTCATTTTGGCCGGGCTGATGAAGCTGGTGTTGATGTTGATCACTGGACTCGCCTCCTCTCGGCGTCTACGGGGACCGGCTGAGCCAATCCGACGGATATGAAGTACACCACGAAACCGGGGCCTTCGAGAAGGCCGCTGCTCTCGTGCCTAAGAACCTATGGGGATTGCTGGGGCATGCGCAAACTATTTTTTCGACGAGTTCGTATCAGTCGTTCTCGTCCTCGTACCCAGGCTCCCGACCTGCGCAGATGTCGAGAACATCGGCGCCGTACCGCTGCAGCTTGCGGGCCCGGACGCCGGGGATGCGACCGAGTTCAACCGGACTGCTCGGCCCCGCTTCTGCGATCGCCATCAGCGTCCGGTCGGTGAAGACACAGAAATCCGGTTGGCCGCTGCGCCGCGCCTGGACCGCGCGCCACTCGCGCAGTCGCTCGTAGAGGCCCTCGTCCATGTCGGAGGGGCAGTCCTCGCAGCGCATCAGCTTCATCTCACCGGCGTCCCGCAAGGTGCGTCCGCAGACACGGCAGCGGGCCGGGGTCCGGCTGGTGCGGCGCGTGACCTCCTCGGTGGTGCCGCCCGCGACGTCACCCGTCCGGCCGCCCGCCGAACCCAGTTCGACGCCCCCGGGGCCGCCCGTGCCGGTCCGGCCCGCCTTGGCGGTGGATCCGGGGCGCAGACCGTTGAGGAAGCGGCTGGGGCGACGGTTGGGGCGGTTGCCGGGCGACCGGGACTGGGCCCAGGAGACCGAGAGCTGCTCACGCGCGCGCGTGACGCCCACGTAGAGGAGTCGTCTCTCCTCCTCGATCTGCTCGTCCGTTCGCGCGTAGGTGATCGGCATCATGCCCTCGGCGACCCCGACCAGGAAGACGACGTCCCACTCAAGCCCTTTCGCGGAGTGGAGTGAGGCGAGGGTGACGCTCTGGACGGTCGGGGCGTGCTGGGCGCTCGCCCGTTCGTCGAGTTCCGCCACCAGGTCGCCCAGCGTGGCGTCGGGCCTGGCCGCGACGAAGTCGTGGGCCAGGTTCACCAGGGCCGCCAGTGACTCCCAGCGTTCCCTGACCGCGCCGGAACCCGCCGGCGGTTCACCGGTCCACCCCTCGCCCGACAGCACGGCCCGTACCTGTGAGGGAAGGTCGACGGCATCCTCGAGCAGGGTGTCGTTGCCTCCGAAGCGGGCGGCGGCTCTCAGCGAGGCTCCCGCCTTGCGCACCTCGGGGCGGTCGAAGAACCTTTCCGCGCCGCGCAGTTGGTAGGGCACTCCGGCGTCCGCGAGGGCCTGCTCGTAGGTCTCGGACTGGGAGTTCGTCCGGAACAGGATGGCGATCTCGCTTGCGGGGACGCCGGTGGCGAGGAGGTCTCGGATGCGGCGGGCGGCGCCCTCGGCCTCGGCGGGCTCGTCCGTGTACTCGGTGTAGCGGGGCTCGGGGCCCGGTGAGCGCTGGGAGATCAGCTCGAGTCGGTGGTCGGCGGCGCGGCCGCGGGCCTGGGAGAGCAGGCCGTTGGCCAGGTGGACGACCTGCGGGGTGGAGCGGTAGTCGCGGACGAGCTTGACGACGGTGGCCCCGGGGTGGCGATGGCGGAAGTCGAGCAGATGGTCGGGAGTTGCGCCAGTGAACGAATAGATCGTCTGGCTGGCGTCGCCCACGACGCACAGGTCGTCCCGGTCGCCGAGCCACAGCTCCAGGAGCCGCTGCTGGAGAGGGCTGACGTCCTGGTACTCGTCGACCACGAAGTGCTGGTACTGAGTGCGGACCTGCTCGGCGATGTCGTGGCGGTCCTGGAGGATGCCGACCGTGAGCAGGAGGACGTCCTCGAAGTCGATGACGGCCCGCTCACGCTTCAGGTCCTCGTACGTCGCGTAGATCTGGGCGATCTCGGCCGGATCGCGCGGGGCCTCACGGCCGTGCTTGGCGGTCGCGGCGGCGTAGTCGGCGGGCACGGTCCGGGTGACCTTGGCCCATTCGATCTCGGCCGCGGTGTCGCGGAGCTCGTTGCGATCGAGACGGATGCGGCAGGCTGCAGCCGCGTCCGCGACGAGTTGGATCTTGCGGTCGACGATGCGTGGCATACCTCCACCGACGGCCTTGGGCCAGAAGTACTGGAGCTGGCGCAGCGCGGCCGAGTGGAACGTCCGGGCCTGGACTCCGGCGGCGCCGAGCTGGCGGAGGCGGCCGCGCATCTCGCCGGCTGCGCGGTTGGTGAAGGTGACGGCCAGCACGCTGGCGGGCTGGAGCATCCCGGCGCGCACTCCGTAGGCGATCCGGTGGGTGATCGCCCGGGTCTTGCCCGTGCCGGCGCCCGCCAGCACGCACACCGGACCGTGCAGGGCGGTCGCCACCGCGCGCTGCTCGGGGTCGAGCCCTTCGAGCACCGCGTCGGCCGAGTCGGGGACCCGCGGGAAGAGGGTGGAGTACGTTGCTGCTGTCACATGGCCATGCTGCCAGGTCGCCGGAGACGGCTGAGCAAGTTGTCCACAGGCAGGCACCCGCAGTCGTACTAATGCGGCAGACGCCCCGCAGCAGGGTGCGGCACAAGCCCCTGTGTTCCGGTGCGGCGGACGTACCGGCGGTCATGGACGTCACCCGCGCAAGGGAATGGCAGGCCTGTCGCGTACGTTCCACTCACTGCGAGCACGACCCCTCAGACCGTGAAGGAGCGCCAGGGACATGCCGGGCACTGTGACGATGTACAGCACCACGTGGTGCGGCTACTGCCGTCGGCTGAAGAGCCAGATGGAGCGCGAGGGCATCACGTACAACGAGATCAACATCGAGCATGACCCGGAGTCCGCCGCCTTCGTGGAGAAGGCGAACGGTGGGAACCAGACGGTCCCCACCGTCCTCTTCCCGGACGGTTCGACGCTCACGAACCCCTCGCTGGCGCAGGTCAAGCAGAAGATGGGCGCGTAGCCGCGGACGAGTCCTAGCCGATGTGACTTGGCGTCGGCAGGGGCTTGCCGTACCAGAGTTCGATCAGTCGGGCCGCGATCGAGATGCCGTAGGGAGGCAGGACCTCCCCGGACTCGAACGCGGCCCGCAGCTCTTCCCGGGAGAACCAGCGGGCCTCGTGGATCTCGTCGCCGTCGACGTTCACGGTGGTCGAGGTGGCGCGGGCCATGAAGCCCAGCATGAGGCTGGAGGGGAAGGGCCAGGGCTGGCTGGCGATGTACTCGACCTGGCCGACGCTGATGCCGACCTCCTCGTGGACCTCTCGCCGCACGGACTGCTCGATGGATTCGCCGGGCTCGACGAAGCCCGCCAGGGTGGAGAAGCGTCCCTCGGGCCAGTGCATCTGGCGGCCGAGCAGGATGCGGTCCTCGTCGTCCGTGACCGCCATGATCACCGCCGGGTCGGTGCGCGGGTAGTGCTCGGCGCCGCAGGCCTGACAGCGGCGGATGTGGCCGGCCGCCGCGATGACCGTGCGCTCGCCGCAGCGGGAGCAGAAGCGGTGGGTGCGCTGCCAGTTCTCCAGGCCGACCGCGTGCGTCATGAGGCCCGTGTCACGCGGCGACAGCAGCATGCCTGCCTCACGCAGTCCTGCCGGGCGCGCGGACTGGTCCATGCGCCCGGGGAGCGCGTCCTTCTGAAGTGCGAAATAGCTCACACCGTCGGCGTCGGTGCCCAGGAAGTATCGGTGCGCCTCGGTGAGCGGGGCCTCGAAGGAGGGGGTCATGACGAGTTCGGTGGTGCCGTCCGGGGTCTCGTCGATGAGGACCTGTCCGCCGGAGACCACGAAGCAGCGGGTCGTGGGGTGGCTCCACGCCGCGGCGAGCCAGGCTTCGTCGAGCCGGTGGTGGGCGGCCCGGTCGATGCCGCTGGGGGCGGTGAGCGCGATGGGTCGGTCGGCGGTGTGGTCGGTCCAGGTGGTCACGGGTGCTTCCAACTCCCCCGGTGAAACGGTTGATTGGGCGGGTGGTTCGGCGGGGCGTGCGGCGGTCTGGTGGGCTGGGGCGCACAGGGCCTTCTTCAGTGTGCCTTGCGAGGGCTCAGGGCCAGTTCGCTCCAGAGGTACGCGCTGGTCTCGACGCCTTTGAGGAGCAGATCGAGTTCGACCTTCTCGTTGGGTGCGTGCCAGCCGTCGGAGGGGACCGAGATGCCCAGGAAGAGCACGGGTGCGTCGAGGACTTCCTGGAGGTCTGCGGCGGGTCCGGAGCCGCCCTCGCGCGTGTGGCGGACCGGCTGCTGGAAGGCCCGGCTCATGGCCCGTACGAGGGAGCGCAGGGCCGGGTGGTCCAGAGGTGTCAGACAGGGGCGGGTGGAGCCGCTGAACGTGATCTCGTAGCGGATCCCGGCGGGGATGCGCTCGGCGGCCCAGGAGGTGACGGCCTTCTGGATGTGGTCCGGGTCCTGTCCGGCGACCAGGCGGAACGACAGCTTCACCATGGCCGAGGACGGAATGATCGTCTTACTGCCCGTGCCCTGGTAGCCGCCGCCGATGCCGTTGACCTCGGCGGTCGGGCGGGCCCAGAGGCGCTCCAGAGTGGTGTGTCCGGCCTCACCGTGCGCCGCCGTCGACCTCGCCGTGCGCAGCCACCGCTCCTCGTCGAAGGGCAGTTCGGCGAAGAGTTCGCGCTCGCGGTCGGTGAGTTCGGCGACGCCGTCGTAGAAGCCGGGTATCGCCACGCGCGCGTGGTCGTCGTGCAGGGCGGCGACGAGGCGGGCGACCTCGGTGGCCGGGTTCGGTACGGCGCCGCCGAAGGAGCCGGAGTGGATGTCCTGGTCGGGGCCGTGCAGCTGGATCTCGCACTCGGCGAGGCCGCGCATGCCGGTGCACACGGTGGGGGTGTCCTCGGCCCACATGCCGGTGTCGGAGACGACGACCGCGTCGGCGGCGAGCCGCTCGGCGTGCTCCTCGACGAGGGCGCGGAAGTTCGGGGAGCCGGACTCCTCCTCGCCCTCGATCAGCATCTTCAGGTGGACGGCGGGGGCGGTCCGGCCGGTGGCGGCGAGGTGGGCGCGGACACCGAGTGTGTGGAAGAACACCTGCCCCTTGTCGTCGGCCGCCCCGCGCGCGTGGAGACGGTTTCCGCGGATCACCGGCTCGAACGGCTCGGTGTCCCAGCCGTCCGCGAGGGCCGCGGGCTGCACGTCGTGGTGGCCGTAGACCAGGACCGTGGGTGCGTCGGCGTCCGAGGAGGGCCATTTCGCGAAGACGGCGGGGGCGCCCGGCGTCTCCCAGACCTCGGCGGTGGGGAAGCCGGTCTCCTTGAGCTTGGCGGCCAGCCAGTCGGCGCTGCGCCGTACGTCCGTCGCGTGCTCGGGCTGGGCCGACACCGACGGGATGCGCAGCCACTCCACGAGGTCGTCGAGGAAGGCGGCACGGTGGTTCTCGATGTACGTGCGGACGACGCTGACGTCGCTGTCAACGGGCTGGCTCATGCTCACGAGCCTATCGGCCCTCACCGACATGCTCGTCCGGCGGTTCGTCCGCGACCGCCCGGGGCCCGTCCGCCGACGACTACTGCCCTTCGGTGTCCGGATCCGATCTCCCGTCGACGCCGGGCTCCTCCAGGAGCAGCCGTTCCAGTGCGGCCCGGTCGGGGAGGCCCTCGGGCCGTACGACGTCGCCCGTGCGGACGTACAGGAAGGCCGCCCCGACCGACTCCAGGGGTACGCCCTGCCGCTCGGCCCAGGCGAGCCGGTAGATGGCGAGCTGAAGCGGGTCGGCGGTGCGGGTGCGGCTGGTCTTCCAGTCGACGATCTCGTACGTCGTCGTCCCGTCGCCGTCGCTCTCCCGGTAGACGGCGTCGATACGACCGCGTACGACGCGTCCGGCGATACCGAGCTGGAAGGGTTCCTCGACGCGGTGAGGCGTGCGGCGCGCGTACGGGGTGCGTTCGAAGGCCTCCTTGAGGGCCTCCAGGTCCAACTCGTCGGCGATCTCGGCCTCGCTGCCGGGCAGCTCCTCGGGCTCCAGCATGGGCAGTCGCAGCTCTTCGAAGCGGGCCTCGACCCAGGCGTGGAAACGGGTACCTCGGCGCGCCGCGGGCTGCGGGGGGCGTGGCATGGGGCGGGCGAGCTCCTGCGCGAAGCCGTCCGGATCGGCGGCCAGACGCATCAGCTGCGACGCGGTCAGCGACGCCGGCAGGGGTACGTCGGTGACCTTCGCGCGCGCCCGCATGAGTTCCCCGGTGAGGGCGTCCAGGTCGCGGTCCCACGAGGCGACGGTGCGCGCTTCCTCGGGGCTGAGGCCGGATGCGGCAGGGTGCCTGCGGGCGGGCGGCACGGCAGGCGCGCGCTCGGGCGGAGCGGGGTGCTCCGCGCGCGCGGGGGCGGCCCGTGGGGGACGGTCCGACGACCAGGAGTCCCAGTCGCCGGTGTCCTCGTCGTGGAGGCCCTCGGAGACGTCCGCCGGGAGACCGTCCTCCTCGTGGGGGACAGCGTCCGGGAAAGCGTCGTCCTCGTAGCGGGCTTCTTCCTCGTCCGGCGGAGGTGGCCAGTCCGGATGGTCGGACGAGTGGGGGTCCGGGTCGTGGGCGGCGCCCGGGTGTGTGGCCTCGTGCGACGCGGCCCTCTCCAGGTGGGCCAGTACGGTCTCGGCGGCGGCGCGGCGGCGCAGCAGAGCCGTGCTGTCGAGCGGCAGGGGCCAGTGGTGGTCGGCTGCCGTCGCGTGGAGGGCGGGGTTCTCGGCGTCCTCCTCGGGCTCGTCGGCCCAGGCCTCGATCTCGCCGTGTCCGGCGACGCAGTGGTCGTGGAGGGCCTTGAGGAAGTCGGACGGCCCGCGCGGGCGCTTCTGGGACGGGCCCCACCAGTGGCCGGAGCCGAGGAGCAGGGAGCGGGGGCGGGTGAACGTGACGTAGCCGAGGCGGAGTTCCTCGGTGTGCTGGTGGTCCTTCATGGCCTCCTGGAAGGCCTTCAGGCCGCGCGAGTCCCAGGCCTCGATGTCGGGAAGGGTGTCGGCGTCGCCGCGCAGTTCGTGCGGCAGGACCTTGCTCTGCGCCGTCCACTTCTCGCGGCCCTGAGTGCTGGGGAAGGTGCCGGTGACCAGGCCTGGGACGACGACGACGTCCCACTCCAGACCCTTGGACCTGTGGGCAGTGAGGACCTTGACGGTGTTCTCACCGCCCGGCAGGGCGTTGTCGAGGCCCTTCTCGTACTGGGCGGCCGTGCGCAGGAAGCCGAGAAAGGCCAGCAGGCTGGCCTCGCCGGGGCTGTTGGCGGCGAAGGAGGCGGCGGTGTCCAGGAAGTTCGACAAGGTTTCGCGTCGGCGGGCGGCGAGCGCGTGCGGGGACGCGGAGAGTTCCACCTCCAGGCCCGTGACGGCGAGCACCCGGTGGAGGACGTCCATGAGCGGGTCGGCGAGCGAGCGGCGCAGGTCGCGCAGTTCGGCGGCGAGCCGGGCGAACCGTACGCGCGCGTCCGGGGAGAACGGCAGCGCGTCGTCCTCGCTCTCGGCTTCGAGGGGAAGCTCCAGGAACGTGTCCAGGGCGTCCGCCAGCGAGATCACTTCGGACGGATCGACTCCCTCGACGGCCGCGGCGAGCCGGCGGTCCGGGTCGTCGTCGCCGTCCACGCGCGCGTGGGACACGAGCAGCCTGGCCCGGCGCCCGAGGAGGGCCAGGTCGCGCGGGCCGATCCGCCAGCGCGGGCCGGTGAGGAGACGGACGAGGGAGGCGTTGGCGCCGGGATCCTGGAGGACCTCGCAGACGGCGACTAGGTCGGCGACCTCGGGAAGGTGGAGCAGTCCGGAGAGGCCGACGACCTCGACCGGGATGTCTCGGGCGACGAGCGCGCCCTGGATCTCGGCGAAGTCGGTGGCCGTACGGCACAGGACCGCGATCTCGCCGGGTTCCTTGCCGGTGCGCACGAGGTGGGCGATCGAGTCGGCGATCCAGTCGAGTTCCTCGGCGTGGGTGTTCAGCAGAGCGCAGCGGACCACGCCGTCGCGTTCGGCGCCGGGGGCGGGCCTGAGAGCCTCCACGCCCGCGTGCATGGCCCGCAGGGGTTCCGCGAGGCCGTTGGCGAGGTCGAGGAGGCGGCCGCCGCTGCGGCGGTTCTCACTGAGCGCCTGGCGGGTCGCGCGGCGGCCGTCGGGGTGGGCGAAGTGCTCGGGGAAGTCGTCGAGGTTGGCGACGGAGGCGCCGCGCCAGCCGTAGATGGCCTGGCAGGGGTCGCCGACCGCGGTCACGGGGTGGCCGCTGCCGCCGCCGAACAGGCCGGCCAACAGGACGCGTTGGGCCACCGAGGTGTCCTGGTACTCGTCGAGCAGGACGACGCGGAACTCGTCCCGCAGGATGTGCCCCACCTCGGGGAGCTGGGCGAGGTCGGCGGACAGGGCGATCTGGTCGCCGAAGTCGAGGAGGTCCCGCTCGCGCTTGGCCGCGCGATAGCGGCCCACCAGCTCGGTGAGTTCACGGCGGGCGGCGGCGGCCTCGGGGACCTTGCGGAGGTCCGCGTTGGTGAGCTTGGCACCCTCCAGTTCGCGCAGTAGTCCCGCGTCGTACGCGCGCAGGTCCTCTGGCCGTACGAGGTGCTCGGCGAGTTCGGAGTCGAGGGTCAACAGGTCGCTGACCAGGTCCGGGAAGGAGCGGGTCAGCGTCGGGTACGGCCCCGGGGACTCCCGGAGCACCCGTGCGGCGAGCTGGTAGCGGGTGGCGTCGGCGAGGAGCCGGGAGGTGGGTTCCAGGCCGATGCGCAGGCCGTGGTCGGTCAGGAGGCGGCCCGCGAAGGCGTGGTACGTGGAGATGACCGGTTCGCCCGGCGGGTTGTCCGGGTCGATCAGGTCCGGGTCGGTGATGCCCGCCCTGACCAGAGCCTTGCGTACACGCTCGGCGAGTTCGCCCGCCGCCTTGTTGGTGAACGTCAGGCCGAGCACCTGTTCAGGGGCGACCTGTCCGGTGCCGACCAGCCACACCACGCGCGCGGCCATCACCGTGGTCTTGCCCGACCCGGCTCCGGCCACGATCACCTGCGGGGCGGGCGGCGCGATGATGCAGGCCGTCTGCTCCGGGGTGAACGGGATGCCGAGGAGCTCCTTGAGCTGCTCGGGATCGCTGATACGGGCGGACATTCCAGAGAGGCTAGCGCCGGGCACTGACAGCGGATGCCGGGTCACCCTGCGGGCGGTCTCACTCGACCACGTGACGGCCCTCGGGTCGGGCGCTGCACGACGCCCGGAAAGCACAGTGTGCACAGTGTTGTCCCGCGGTCGGGGAGAACCGTTCGTCCAGGACCTTGCCCGCGGCCGTGGCCAGGAGGTCCCCCACCCACTCCCCCTCAAGAGGCTCCTGGGCCTGCACCTTGGGGACGGTCTCGCCGCCGCTCTTCTTGGCGGCGCCCTGCCGCAGCTGGACGAGTTCGGCGCCGCCCGGTTCCGGGCGTACGCCTCCGAAGGGCTCGTCGACGGCCCCCTCGCGGACCGCGAGCTGGTAAACGGCGAGCTGGGGATGGCGGGTCACCTCCGCGGAGCTCACGGCCTGCTTGCCCGTCTTGAAGTCGACGACGTACGCGCGGCCCTCGGTGTCGGCCTCGACGCGGTCCATGGAGCCCCGGATGCGCACCTCGTAGTCGCCTGCTTCGAGGGTGACGTCGAAGTCGTGCTCGCTGGCCACCGGCGCGCGCCCGGCGCGGTCCATGACGTGCCACTTCAGGAAGCGTTCGAGCGCCACGCGCGCGTGCTGCTTCTCCTGCTCCGACTTCCAGGGCGCGTCGAAGGCGAGCGCGTTCCACACGGAGTCGAGGCGCTCCATGAGGACGTCGAGGTCGCCGGGGGTGCGGCCGGAGGCAACCTCGTCTGCGAGGACGTGGACGACGTTGCCGAAGCCCTGGGCGGCGGTCGCGGGCGCGTCGGCCTTCACCTCTCGTCCCAGGAACCACTGCAGGGCGCAGGTGTTGGCGAGCTGGTCGAGGGCGCTGCCGGACAGCACGACGGGCTGGTCGCGGTTCCTGAGCGGCACCATGCTCTCGGTGGGCTCGAACATGCCCCACCAGCGGTACGGGTGCGCCGACGGCACCAGCGGGCGGCCGTCCTCGTCGCTCAGCGCGGCCAGCCGGGCCAGGCGCAGGGCCGCGGCCTCGCGGAGGGGGTCCGACACGCGCGGGTCCACCGTCGTGGCGCGCAGTTCGGCGACGAGGGAGGCCACGGACAGCGGACGGCGGGGTCGGCCGGTGACGTCCTTGGGCTCCTCGCCTAGTTCGGTGAGGAAGCGGGAGGGCTGGTCGCCGTCGTCGGCGGGGGCCTTCACGGCGGTGACGACGAGGCGTTCACGCGCGCGGGTGGCGGCCACGTAGAACAGACGGCGTTCCTCCGCGAGGAGAGCGCCAGGGGTGAGCGGTTCGGCGAGACCGTCGCGGCCGATGCGGTCGGCCTCCAGGAGCGAGCCGCGACGGCGCAGGTCGGGCCACAGGCCCTCCTGGACACCGGCGACGACGACCAGGCGCCATTGAAGGCCCTTGGAGCGGTGCGCGGTCATCAGACGTACGGCGTCTCGGCGGACGACCCGTCCGGTGAGTGTGTCGGCGGCGATGTCCTCGGCCTCGATCCCGGCCAGGAAGTTGAGAGCGCCGAGGCCACCGGTGCGCTCCTCCGCGCGCGCCGCCGTGGCGAACAGCGCGCACACGGCGTCGAGGTCACGGTCCGCGTTGCGCCCGGCCGCGCCACCGCGCCGGGCGGCACGCTCCAGGCGCCTGGGCCACGGGGTGCCGTCCCACAGGTCCCACAGCGCCTCCTCGGCCGTACCGCCGCCGGCGAGGCGCTCGCGAGCCTTCCGCAGCAGCATGCCCAGGCGCTGCGCTCCCCGCGCGTACACCGGGTCGTGCGCCACCAGCCGCTCCGGCTCCGCCAGCGCTCGTTTCAGCAGCTCGTCCGAGGGCGGGGGTACGGGGTTGCCGCCGGCCCGCTCCTCCTCGCGCAGCGCGCGGCCGAGGCGTCGCAGATCGGCGGTGTCCATGCCCGCGAGGGGGGAGGCGAGGAGATCGAGCGCGGTCTCGGTGCGCAGCCACGAGGGCTGCGCACCGGAGGCGTCGAACGAGTCGTCGGACTCCTGGGCCGAGGCTGCCGAGGCCGCCTCCGCCAGCTCCGCGCGCGCCACCGCCCTCAGGGCCGTCAGAAGGGGCTGTACGGCCGGTTCGTGGCGCAGGGGCAGGTCGTCGCCGTCGATCTCCAGGGGGACACCGGCGGCGGTGAGGGCGCGCCGGATGGAGGGGATCGTGCGGGCGCCGGCGCGCACCAGAACGGCCATCTCGCTCCAGGGGACGCCGTCCTCCAGGTGGGCCCGCCGCAGGACGTCCGCGATGTTGTCCAGCTCGGTGCCCGGCGTCGGGTACGTGTAGACCTCGACGCGCCCCCCGTCCCGTACGGGCCTGAGCTCGCGGTGGGCCCGTACCTTCTCGGCGGGGAGTCGGGTGAGGGGCATGCGCTGGGTGAGCAGACGGGTGGCGTCGAGCAGGGCCGCTCCCGAACGGCGGGAGTTCCTGAGGACCGCGACCGGCGCCCGGCGGCCGTCCGCGCGGGGGAAGGCCGCCGGGAACTCCAGAATGCCGTTCACGTCGGCGCCCCGGAAGGTGTAGATCGACTGGTCGGGATCGCCGAACGCCACCAGCGTGCGGCCGCCGCCCGCGAGGGCCCTCAGGAGCCGTACCTGAGCGGGGTCCGTGTCCTGGTACTCGTCCACGTAGACCGCGTCGTACTGGGCGGCCAGCCGCTCGGCGACGCCGGGGCGTCCTGCGAGGAGCACGGCCCGGTGGACCAGTTCCGCGTAGTCGAGCACTCCTTGCAGGTCGAGGACGTCGAGGTACTCGGCGAGGAAGGCGGAGGCCGCGAGCCAGTCCGGGCGGCCGATGCGCGCGGCGAAGGCCCGCAGGTCCTCGGGGGCCAGGCCCAGTTCGCGGCTGCGGGCGAGGACCGCGCGGACCTCGTCGGCGAACCCGCGTGTGGTCAGGCAGGCGCGCAGTTCGTCCGGCCAGCGCACATGTGCGAGGCCCAGACGCTCCAGGTCGGGCTGGCCCGCGAGCAGTTCACGGACCGCCACGTCCTGTTCGGGGCCGGACAGCAGCCGCAGGGGTTCGACGAACAGGTCGCTGTCCTGGTGGGCGCGGATCAGGGCGTAACAGAACGAGTGGAAGGTGGTGGCCTGTGGGGCGCGTGCGGCGCCCATGCGCAGCGCCATCCGGTCGCGCAGCTCCACGGCCGCCTTCCGGCTGAAGGTGAGGACCAGCACGCGCGCGGGGTCGGCCCCTCGGGCGACGCGCGCCGTCACGGACTCGACGAGGGTGGTCGTCTTGCCGGTGCCCGGACCTGCGAGGACGAGCAGAGGGCCGGCCCCGTGGTCAACCACGCCGCGTTGCTCGGCGTCCAGACGAGGGGGGTCCGTCCGGGCCGGTGGGGTACGCACCAGTCGGTAAGCGCCACGGCTCCCCTGTCGCACCTGGGGGTGCGACAGGCGCCTGGTGGAGAAAGAGGAGCTCACGTGGTTCGCCGGTCCTGGTGGGTGTGCGAGATGTCACTGCCGACGCGGTGCGCCGACGTCGGGGGATGGCGGTCGGGAAACAGGTGCGAGGCTCGCCACTCGTCGAGGGCGGTGGCCGCGGGTTGAGGGGGACACGCGCAGTCGACGCTACGCCGACCGGTGGTGCGGAAGCATGGCTTCCTCTTGTTCCCTCCCGACTCGCGCGGCACACACGTCCCTCGTCCCACGAACGTACGGCATGCCACCGACGTGCCCCGCTTCCCCCGTACGGACCAGGGGTCGCACCCGGGTCCGCCGGATGCCGGAGGCTGTCAGGTGTGACCCTCCGCGCGTTCGCCGCCGTCCCAGCGCGCCCGTCTCATGTCGACGCGCGGCACATGGCCCTCGGTGGTGCGGCTCGCCTCGCGCAGGGGGGTGCCCTCCGTGCGGTAGCGGTCCAGGGCTCTCAGTTCGTGGCCGGGCAGCAGGACACCGTCGGCGCGGACGACCCGCCACCAGGCGACCACGCCCCCGTAGAGGGCCATCACGCGGCCCACCTGGCGTGGGCCGCCCTCTCCCAGCCACTCGGCGACGTCCCCGTATGTCATGACCCGCCCTGGCGGGATCAGGTCGGTGACCTCGAGGACCCGCTCCGCGTACTCCGGCAGGGCGTCCACCGGAAGGCTCTCCTCGCTCATCCGCCCCATCCTGCCCCACCCCACCGACAATGGGACGTGGCGGCCGACGCGTGCGTCCCTCGCTCCGGGGGCGGTCTTCGGGCAGACTGTGCGCCCCCGCATTGCACCCTGATGCCCCTGTGTGCCCACCGGGCATGCCACCATCGTGCGGGCGGTGACTGGTGATACGAGACCAAGAAGAGACGATGAAGCAGCAGAGCGTGCACCCCGATGACGCGGCGGGCACCTCTGACGCCTCGTCGCGCCCGGACACCGCCGAGGAAGGCGACAAGGGCGCCGAAAACGTCTCGAGGAAGGCGCCCGGCTCTACTCCGCCCGCGGCCGAAACAGCCTCCCCCAAGACTCACGAGAACGAGAAGCATCAGGAAGAGCGGGACGAGGACGACCCGGAGGAGGCACACGCCGAGGAGGTCGAGGGCGACGAACCGTTGCTCCCCGCGCGCGTGCACCGTCCTTCCGACCTCATGCGGCTGGCGGTCGGCGTCCTCGGGATCATCGTCCTGCTGGCGATCGCCGCGTTCGCCCACGGCACCACCTCCGGCCTCGAACAGGACATCAACAAGGGCACGGGACAGGCGCCTGATCTCCTGATCAAGCTCGCGGGCCTCGGGTCGAGCATCGCGATCCTGCTGGTGCCGGTCGCCTTCGCGATCGAACGGCTGATCAAACGGGACGGGCTGCGCATCGCCGACGGCGTGCTCGCGGCGGTCCTTGCGCACGGAGTGACGCTGGCGACCGACCTGTGGGTCGCCAGGGCCGCCCCCGGCTCGATCCAGGAAGCACTCACCCAGCCCTCACCCGGCGACATCCACGCCCTCACCGACCCCGTGCACGGCTATCTCGCGCCGGTCATCGCGTACATGACCGCCGTCGGCATGTCACGCAGACCGCGCTGGCGGTCCGTGCTGTGGATCGTGCTGCTGCTGGACGCCTTCTCGATGCTGGTCACCGGCTACACGACACCGTTCTCGATCATCCTGACGGTGCTGATCGGCTGGACCGTCGCCTACGGAACGCTGTACGCGGTCGGATCCCCGAACGTACGCCCGACCGGCCGGACCCTGATGGCCGGCCTCAGGCGGGTCGGATTCAAGCCTGTGAGCGCGGCCCGCGAGGAAATTCCGGACACCGCCGAGGGCGGGGACCGGGGCCGCCGGTACTTCGTGACGCTGGAGGACGGCCCTCCCCTGGACGTCACCGTCGTCGACCGGGAGCAGCAGGCACAGGGCTTCTTCTACCGCGTCTGGCGGCGGCTGACGCTGCGCGGCATCACCACCCGCCGCAGCCTCCAGTCGCTGCGCCAGGCGCTGGAGCAGGAGGCCCTCCTCGCGTACGCGGCCATCGCTGCCGGCGCCAACGCGCCCAAGCTGATCGCGACCTCGGAACTCGGACCGGACGCCGTGATGCTCGTCTACGAGCACACCGGTGGCCGCACCCTGGACTCCCTGGCGGACGACGAGGTCACCGACGAGCTGATGGCGGACACCTGGCAGCAGGTGAAGGCACTGCAGTCGCGGCGCATCGCGCACCGCAGGCTGGTGGGCGACGCGGTTCTGGTGGATCGTTCCCGCACAGTGATCCTGACCGATCTGCGCGTCGGCGAGATCGCGGCCGGCGACCTGGTGCTGCGCATGGACGTCTCCCAACTGCTGACGACCTTGGGCCTGCGTGTGGGCGCCGAACGCGCGGTGGCGTCGGCGGTGAGCGTGCTCGGCCCCGACGCGGTGGCCGACTGCCTGCCGATGTTGCAGCCCATCGCACTCTCGCGCTCCACGCGCGCGACCCTGCGCAGACTGGCCCGGGAGCGCGCCGAACGCGAGCGCGAGGCGGTCCTGGAGGCGTCCCACCTGGCCAAGCAGGCCCGCGCGGAGGAGCACGTCAAGGCCACCGAGCCCGGCAGGGCCGACAAGAAGGCCGTGCGGGCCGAGCAGCGGGCCGAGAAGCGGGCGATCGACGATGCTCTGGAGGAGGCCCGCGAGGAGGACCTGCTCACCCAGATCCGCCATCAGGTGCTGCTGATCAGGCCCCAGGCACCGGTCGAACCGGCCCGGCTGGAGCGGGTCAAGCCGCGCACCCTGATCAGCCTCATCGCCGGCGCGATCGGCGCGTACTTCCTGCTGACCCAGCTCACCCACATCGAGTTCGGGCTGCTCATCGAGAACGCCGAGTGGGGCTGGGTCGCCGCGGCCGTGTTCTTCTCCGCGCTCAGCTATGTCGCGGCGGCGATGAGCCTGCTGGGCTTCGTGCCTGAGCGCGTGCCGTTCCTGCGGACGATCGGAGCGCAGGTCGCCGGGTCGTTCGTGAAGATCGTGGCGCCGGCGGCGGTCGGCGGTGTGGCACTCAACACACGTTTCCTGCAGCGTGCGGGGGTGCGGCCGGGGCTCGCGGTGGCGAGTGTCGGCGCGTCGCAGCTCTTCGGGCTCGGCTGCCACATCCTGATGCTGCTCGCCTTCGGTTATCTGACCGGTACCGAGAAGACGCCGTCCCTGTCGCCGTCCCGCACCGTCATCGCGGGCCTGTTGACGGTCGCGGTGCTCGTCCTGGTGGTGACGTCGATCCCGTTCCTGCGCAAGTTCGTCGTCACGCGCGTGCGGTCGCTCTTCGCAGGTGTCGTGCCGCGCATGCTCGACGTGCTGCAGCGGCCGCAGAAGCTGGTCACCGGCATCGGCGGCATGCTGCTCCTCACCGGCTGCTTCGTGATGTGCCTGGACGCCTCGATCCGCGCCTTCGGCAACGAGGACGTCTCGATCAGCATCGCCAGCGTCGCCGTCGTCTTCCTCGCCGGCAACGCGCTGGGTTCCGCGGCGCCGACCCCGGGCGGTGTGGGCGCGGTCGAGGCCACCCTGACGGTGGGCCTGATCGCGGTCGGCCTCCCCAAGGAGGTCGCCGCGCCCGCGGTGCTGCTGTTCCGCCTGCTGACGTTGTGGCTGCCGGTGCTGCCGGGATGGCTGGCCTTCAACCATCTGTCACGGAAGGGCGCGCTCTAGACGGTTCACGCGCGCGTGGGTCCCCAGCTTCCGGACTCACGCGGCCTACGCGCGCGTGGCGACATCCTCGTGTCTCACCCGCACGGACCGTGCCCCGAGCGCGTCGATCCGGGCACCTCCAGGATGGTCGCATGTTCACCTCGCCCCGGCCGCGTGCCGTCGCCGTGACCGCGATCGCCGTCCTGCTGTCTCTGTCGGCGGCCGGCTGCGGCGACGACGCCAAGGGTGACGACGAGGACCTGACGTCCCAGAAGCTGAGCTGGAAGACCTGCGAGGCACCGTCCGAGTCCGAGGGCGGCGGCACCGCGCCCTCACCGCTGCCGGACGGTGACGTCTGGCAGTGCGCGACCATGCGTGCCCCCCTCGACTGGGACGAGCCCGAGGGCGACACCATCCCCATCGCGCTGATCCGGGCCAGGGCCGGCGGCGCCGCCGACCAGCGCATCGGCTCGCTCGTCTTCAACTTCGGCGGCCCCGGCGGCTCGGGCGTCAAGGCACTCCCCTCCTCCGGCGCGGACTACGCGAAACTGCGCACCCGCTACGACCTGGTGAGCTTCGATCCGCGTGGCGTCGGCCGCAGCGCGGGCATCCAGTGCGAGGACGACGAGGAACTCGACGAGTACTTCCAGCAGGACGGGACCCCGGACGACGAGGCCGAGCGGACGGAGTTCCTCGACAGCACGAAGACCTTCAACTCCGCCTGTGAGAAGAACTCCGGCGAGACCCTCCCGTATGTCCGCACCACGGACGCGGCCCGCGACCTGGATCTCATGCGGCAGGTCCTCGGTGACGACAAGCTCCACTACTTCGGCATCTCCTACGGCACCGAACTCGGCGGCGTCTACGCCCATCTGTTCCCCAAGAACGTGGGACGGGCGGTGTTCGACGCGGTCGTCGACCCGACGCAGACGGAGGAGCAGGGCTCGCTCGGACAGACCAAGGGCTTCCAGCTGGCGCTCGACAACTACGCACGGGACTGCGTGTCGAAGGAGGAGAACTGCCCGGTCGGCAGCACCGAGCAGGACGTCAAGAACCGGATCATCGAACTGCTCGACAACCTCGACGCCAAGCCGATCACCGGAACCTTCCGCCGCGACCTGACCCAGTCCGCAGCCACGAACGGAATCGCCCAGGCCCTGTACTCCCAGGACCTCTGGCCGTTTCTGACGGAAGGCCTGGAGCTGGCGTACGACGGGGACGGCAGCTCGCTGATGCTGCTGTCCGACCTGATGAACGGGCGCAACGAGAACGGCGAGTACAGCAACGCCACCGCGGCGAACGTCTCCATCAACTGTGCGGACAGCAAGGCGCGCTACACCGCCGAGGACGTGGAGGCGAAGCTGGCCGAGTTCCGGGCGGCCTCTCCCGTCTTCGGCGAATGGCTCGCCTGGTCCACGCTCGCGTGCACGGACTGGGCCGTCGCCGGTGCGGCCGACCATCCCGACGTGCGCGCCCGGGGCTCGGCGCCGATCCTCGTCATCGGCAACACAGGTGACCCGGCCACGCCCTACGAGGGGGCGCGGAAGATGGTGGAGGCGCTCGGGAAGGGCGTCGGGATCGAGCTGACGTACAAGGGGCAGGGGCACGGTGCGTACAACAGCGGGAATGTGTGCGTGCAGACGGCCGTGGACGGTTACCTGTTGATGGGGAGGGTGCCGAAAGCCGGCACGGTCTGCTCATGAACATGCAGGTCAGAACGTTATCCACAGGCCATCTCGGCATGCACGACAGTCCGCATACCATGGCATGACTGCCATTCGGGACATCCGGCGGACGGTATCGCGAGAGGGGGGAAGCGCTCATGGCGCGTTTTTCACGGGGGGCGGCTCTGGCCGCGGCCGTGCTGCTGATCGCCGGCTGTAGCGGCGGCAGCGGCACTGACGAGGGGGCGGCTGACGAACCGGACGACGGAAAGGCTTCGGCTTCTTCACCTGCGCCCCAAAAGCTCGACTGGGGGCGCTGCAAGGCCACTTCGGAGGGCCCTGCACCGGGCGGCGACTGGCAGTGCGCGACGCTGCAGGTGCCGCTGGACCACGCGAACCCGGACGACGGGACGATAGGGCTCGCGCTGATCCGCAGCAGGGCAACCGGCGACGCCGACGAACGAATCGGTTCCCTCCTGTTCAACTTCGGCGGGCCCGGTGGCTCCGGCGTGTCCATGCTGCCGTCGTACGCGGGACTCACGAGTGAACTGCACGAGCGGTACGACCTGGTGAGCTGGGATCCGCGCGGGGTGGCCGAGAGCGAAGGGGTGCGCTGCCGCAGCGACAAAAAGATCCAGGCGGGCGAGTCGGTGGACGCGACACCGGACGACGCGACCGAGGAGACGGCCTTCTTCCAGGACGCGGCCGACTTCGGCGCGGGCTGCGAGAAGGACGCGGGCAAGCTGCTGTCGCATGTGTCGACCACCGAGACCGCCCGCGACATGGACCTCGTGCGCCAGGCCCTCGGCGACGAGCAGATGCACTACTTCGGCATCTCCTACGGCACCGAACTCGGCGGGGTCTACGCCCACCTGTTCCCCAAGAACGTGGGACACCTGGTCCTGGACGCGGTGGTCGATCCGACCGCCGACACGGTGGGCCACGCGAAGAACCAGACCCTGGGCTTCCAGCGCGCCCTCGACAATTACCTGAAGTCCACGGGCCAGGATCCCCAGGAGGGCACTCGGAAGATCGAGGGCCTGCTGGAGCGGATCGACGCCGAGCCGCTGGCGACGACGTCCGGCCGCGAGCTCACCCAGACACTGGCGACCACCGGCATCGTCCTGCCGCTCTACAGCGAGCAGAGCTGGCCCACGCTGACCAGCGCGCTCGACGCGGCCGAGGACGGCGACGGCACCGAGCTGCTCGCGCTGGCCGACGGGTACAACGAGCGTGACCCGTCGGGCAGCTACGGCACGACGACCCACTCCCAACGGGTCATATCGTGCTTGGACCAGAAGCAGCGACCGAGTCCGGAGGAGACGAAGAAGCTACTGCCCGAGTTCCGGGACATCTCGCCCGTCTTCGGGGAGTTCCTGGGCTGGGACACCGCGGGGTGGTGCCACGACTGGCCGGTTCCGGGCCTGACGGACTCACCGGAGGTGAGCGCACCAGGAGCGGCTCCCGTCCTCGTGGTCGGCAACACCGGGGACCCGGCGACGCCCTACGAGGGCGCGCGAAAGATGGCCGGGGAACTGGGCGAGGGCGTCGGCGTGATGCTCACCTGGGAGGGCGAGGGCCATGGCGCGTACGGCAGTGGCAGCAGCTGTGTCGACTCGACGGTGAACGCGTATCTGCTGGAGGGGACGGTGCCGAAGGACGGCAAGGTCTGCACGTAGGCCGGGACGGACTCCGACTCACTGCTGCACGGGTGGCAGTCGGGAGGGGCCCGGCACCGGTGGTGCCGAGCCCCTCCCTGGAAGGCGTGTGTCTAGTAGATCGGCTTGTTCGGCTCGATCTGGTTGACCCAGCCGATCACGCCGCCGCCGACGTGGACCGCGTCGGCGAAGCCCGCCGACTTCAGAACAGCGAGAACTTCCGCACTGCGGACACCCGTCTTGCAGTGCAGGACGATCTTCTTGTCCTGCGGAAGAGTCTCCAGGGCGGTGCCCATGAGGAACTCGTTCTTCGGGATCAGCTTGGCGCCCGGGATGGAGACGATCTCGTACTCGTTGATCTCGCGGACGTCGATGATCTCGATGTTCTCGCCGTCGTCGATCCACTCCTTGAGCTGCTTGGGAGTGATCGTCGAGCCGGCCGCCGCCTCCTGGGCCTCCTCGGAGACGACGCCGCAGAAGGCCTCGTAGTCGATGAGCTCGGTGACGGTGGGGTTCTCGCCGCAGACCGCGCAGTTCGGGTCCTTGCGGACCTTGACCTGGCGGTACTGCATCTCCAGGGCGTCGTAGATCATCAGGCGACCGAGGAGCGGCTCGCCGATGCCCGCGAGGAGCTTGATGGCCTCGTTGACCTGGATGGAGCCGATGGACGCGCACAGCACACCGAGGACGCCGCCCTCGGCGCAGGAGGGGACCATGCCCGGCGGCGGGGGCTCCGGGTAGAGGCAGCGGTAGCAGGGGCCGTGCTCGGCCCAGAAGACGGAGGCCTGGCCGTCGAAGCGGTAGATCGAGCCCCAGACGTACGGCTTGTTCAGCAGCACGGCCGCGTCGTTGACCAGGTAGCGGGTCGCGAAGTTGTCCGTGCCGTCGACGATCAGGTCGTACTGGCTGAAGATCTCCTTCACGTTCTCGGCCTCGAGGCGCTCTTCGTGGAGGATCACGTTCACGTACGGGTTGATGCCGAGGACGGAGTCGCGCGCCGACGCGGCCTTGGAGCGGCCGATGTCGGCCTGGCTGTGAATGATCTGGCGCTGCAGATTCGACTCGTCCACCTCGTCGAACTCCACGATGCCGAGCGTCCCGACGCCCGCCGCGGCCAGGTACATCAGCGCCGGCGAGCCCAGGCCGCCGGCACCCACACAGAGCACCTTGGCATTCTTCAGCCGCTTCTGCCCGTCCATCCCCACGTCAGGGATGATCAGGTGGCGGGAGTACCTGCGAACCTCGTCTACGGTGAGCTCGGAAGCGGGCTCGACCAGGGGTGGCAGCGACACGGGGACTCCGTTGGTCGGTCAATCACTACAGTTGTTCTCCCCGTAACACTGCCACGCCCTCTTTCATTCCGAGACACCCGTTCCAACCATCGAGACGATGTCGTCCCAGTAGCCGGGCATCGCCTCCCAGGGGTCGGTCCGGCCGCCGCGGTCCGTGCGGTCGGTGAAGTAGATCGTGGCGGCCCCCTGCCAGCGGGCGATGCGCAGCGCCTCGTCGAGGTGGCCGCGCGGGACACCGTGGACGAAATGGCAGAAGCGCTCGGGCGGATGGTCAGCGGTCCACTCGGCCACCTGCGACCAGCGGTAGTCGTTCCAGGGACCGGAGAAGGTCACCAGTTGGTCGGCGGTCTCGACATATCCGGGGTGCGGGTGGGTGCCGTGGCCGAGGACGATGTGGCCGCCGCCGAGGAGCACGCGGAGCGCGTTGACCGTACGGCCGGTCTCGGGCAAGGCGCTGCGCTCGGTGGGGCAGCGATCCAGAAGGAAGCCGTCGATCCGGTACCAGTCGAGATAGCGGCGAGCGTCGGAGGCGATCTCGGCGAAGGTACGCGCCCCGTGGGTCAGGTCCAGGTGGCCGAGAACCCGGACGCCCGCGTTCCGCAGCCGTCCGGCGGCTTCCAGGCAGTGCGGGTCGGGGCGGGTGCCTGGCCCGTCGGAGACGTTCAGGACGACCCAGTGCAGAGGGGTGCGGGGACGGGTGAGTTCGCCCCATTCCAGTGGGGCGACGAGGGGGTGGGCATAGCCGGGGATGCCGAAGCCTAGGCGTAAGCCGGTGCTCGCGATACCGGACGGGGCGGGGGTCAGATACGGCATGCCGCCTCCATCCAGATGTCGGCGAGGGACTCCTCGAGGTTGATCCGGGGCCGCCAGCCGAGGCGGTCGCGGGCGGTGCGGACGTCGGCCTGCTGCCAGCTGCCGCAGCCGTCCGGGTAGGGGTAGGCGACGGGGGCCGCGTGGTCCGGTTCGGGGCGGGGGTGGCCGATGGTGGGCCTGAGGGGGCCGGGTGGAGCGTCGAGTTCGTGGAGGGCGCCGCCGTAGCCGGCCACGCGGGCGAGGACGGCCGCGGCGTCGCGGAGGCGCACGGCGCGGCCCGAGCCGATGTTGATCACGCCTTGGGCCGCGGATAGGGAGGCGGCGTGGACGGCGCGTGCCACGTCCCGGACGTCGACGAAGTCGCGTTGGACGCCGAGGCCGCCGAGCTTGAGTTCGCCGTCGCCGGACTGCATGGCGCGGCGCATCGCTTCGGCGAGGCGGCCCAGCGGGGAGCCGGCGGGTGTGCCGGGTCCGGCGGGCGAGAAGACGCGGAGGACCACGGCGTCCAGGCCGGAGCCGAGGACGAGTTCGGTGGCGGCGAGCTTGCTCACGCCGTAGGGGCCCCCTGGGCGGGGCACGGCGTCCTCGGCGGTGGAGGAGCCGGGCTGGCTGGGCCCGTATTCGGCACCGCAGCCGAGCTGCACCAGACGGGCCCCGCAGCCGCTGCGGCGCAGGGCCTCGCAGACGGTGGCGACGGCGACGGTGTTGTGCCGGGTGAGTTCGCGGGCGCCGCCGCGGGTGGCGCCCGCGCAGTTGACGACGACTCCGGGGTGGACGGCGTCCAGAAACCGGGTGAGCGCGCCGGGGCTGCCGGTGGCGAGGTCGAACCGTACGTCGGCGTCGTCGCCGCGGCCGAGTGCGGTGAGCTGCACGGCCGGGTCGGCGAGCAGGCGTTCGGCGACGAAGCGGCCGAGATAGCCGTTGGCTCCGATCAGCAGGACCCTCATCGGGCGGCTCCCGGGGCGGGTTCTCCGGTTCGGGAGGTGATCATCTGGCGTTCTCCTTATGGGGTGTGCCGTGGGTGATGAGGTGGGGCCCGCGGTGTCGGCCCCGCGGGAGGGGACGGACGCCCGGGACGGAAGTCCCGCGCATCGGTCGGGCTCGGACTTCGCACGGCTGTGTACCGCCGTGCGAGGGCCGAGGGTCAGGTCTCCCCGGAGGGCAGGGCATGGGCCGAGGCCCGGGTCAGCGTGCGGGTGGCGTGGACGAGCAGGGAGAGCGCGGCGGCGCCGCACATGAGGGCGGGGACGGCCCCGGCCCCCCAGGCGCCGGCGACGGTCCGGACAGGGACGGCCAGGAGGGAGCAGCCGGGCAGGCGGCTCGCGAAGACCGTGCCCAGCGCGAGCGCCTCGGCCAGGGCGGCTGCGCGGAGGGCGACGGCCGGGGCCTGGGCGAACCCGTGGGCGGTGAGCAGACGGGCGAGCAGGAGGAGAGCGCCGAGGGCACCCCCGCCGGCGTACCCGGCGGACTCGTCCAGAACCGCGCCGCACAGCGCGAGCAGGGTGACCAGGGCACCGAGGTGGAGCGCGAACACACCGAGGATCAGGGGTTGCACGGAGTCGGCGAACTCCGCGAGGCCTCGGCTGGCGGCGAGTTTGCGGCGGGCGCGTACGGACAGGAGGTGGGCGCACCAGATGGCGGGGGCGCAGGACAGGGCGAGCGCGAGTACGGGTGCGACGGCCAGGGACCAGAGGCCGTGGGGGCCGCCGTCGAGACCGGCGGCGAGCAGGCCGTCGCCGAGAAGGGCGTACGCGATCAACCAGCAGGCCCAGGCGCGGGTACGGCCCGCCATGTCCGCCGGGACGCGCAGTGGGCCCCGGGCGAGAGCCACACGGAGGCCGAGTGCCACCGCGAGGGCGCCGAGGCCGGCGGCCAAGAGACGGGTTTGGCCGTCGGTGAGGCGTACTCCGACGACGGTCGCCGCGCAGAGGGCGCCGGGCAGGAGGGCGAGCACGGCCCAACCGCCGCGTGCGCCGGGCGCGCCCGGTACCGGCTCGCGCTCCGTGGACTCCTCCCCGTCACGCGACACACGCGCGTACATCTCCTCGGCGAGCGAGAACACGTCCCGGTGCCGGAAGCGGGCAGCCGTACGGTCGGTCACCCCGTGCGCCTCCAGCCCGGCGGCGATCTCCAAGGAATCCACCGCCCGTTCGCAGAGGTCCCGGTGCCGGTGCATCAGAGCCTTCACGGGGTCGACCTCACCTTGTCGGGGGGCCGACTCGGGTGCGGCTGGGGCGGGGTCGTGGTCGCCCTGCCGGAGGGGCGGGGCGGGCAGACCGACGAGGTCATGTGATGGCAGGAGGTCGGCCGGAGTCATGGCATCCAGCAGGGGCTTCAAACCGGGCGATCCCTTGACGCCGGGCTCACCGGACAGCCTTCCCGGGCCCGGGTCGCCCGACCGCTCCGCCGAACGCGCCGCGCTCGCCTCAACCGACCCACCGGGTTTGGCCGATCCGCCGGGTCCGGCCGACCCACCGGATACGTCCGACGCACTACAGGGTCCTTCCGACCCGCCGAGCCCGTCCGACGCACCACGGGGTCCTTCCGACCCGCCGAGCCCGTCCGACCTATTCGGTCCGGCCACGCGGTCGAGTCGATCCACGCGGTTCAGTCCGTCCACTCGGTCCATGACGTCCGAGCGCTCCAACCCGTCGAACCCATCCAGCCCGTCCAACCGCAGCTCGCTCATCGCGCCCCCTCCCCCGCGGGCACCGGCTCCCCGGCCGCGGTGCCCGGAGACCTCTCCGTAGCCCGAACCCGATCCGAGGCCAACGCCGAAGCCGAAGCCGAAGCCGTGGCAGCTTTCGCCGCCGGAACCGCAGCAGTCGCAGGACCCTGCGCCGGGTCAGATGGAGAACGCGGTGCCGAGCCAGGTGCAGGAGCCGAAGCCGGCGTCGTGACCGGCACCGATGCCGTGGCTCGCCCGGGCGTCGTCGCTCGCACAGGCGCGCCGAGGGCCCACTGCGGCCGCCCGACGGCACCCCCGCCGAGGCCCGCGACACCGGCGACCCCCGCGATTCCTGCCACACCGGCGACCCCCGCGACCCCGAGGCCCCCCGCCACCAGCCGGGAATCGGTCCAGCGGCCGGGCACCCGGGCCTCGGCGGGGGTCCCGAAGGGCAGTGGTTCGCCGGTGGCGTCGAGGACGACTCTGCGTACCGGGGCGTGGGAAACGACCTCAAGGTAGATGCCACGAAATGCCGCGACGTTCTGTTCCACCGTGAAGAGTTCGAGGGCGCGTGCGCGGGCGGCTGCGCCCAGGCGCGCACGGCGCCCGGGTTCCCGCAGCAGCGCCACGCACGCTTCGGCCAGCGCCCGCGGATTGCGCGGCGGGACGACGAGGCCCGTGCCGCCGATGACCTCCACGACGGCGCCCACGTCGGTGGAGACCGTCGGCCGGGCGCAGAACATGGCTTCGACCAGGCTGATCGGAAAGCCCTCGACGACGCTGGACAACACGACCACCGCACCCGCCGCGTAGGCCTCGGCAAGGTCGGGGACGGCCGGGTCGCCGATCTCCTCGAAGGAGACGGGGTTGTCGCCGACCGCGTGGACGCCGTCCGCCTCGTCGGGGAAGAGCTGTGCGGCCAGGCCTTTGCAGTGGCCCAGATAGGCGGTGGCTTCGGACCCCGCTGCCGCTCCGACGATCCTGAGTCGCGCCTTGGGCTCCGCCCGGCGGATCTCGGCGAAGGCGTGCAGCAGGGAGATCAGGTCCTTGGCGGGCTCGATACGGCCGACCCAGACCAGCGTGTACGGATCCGCGCACTCCGGTGACTCGCCCACCTCCGCGAAGCGGGCGGCGTCCATACCGGGGTAGACCGTCCGGATCCTGGCGCGGTCGGCGCCGCAGCGCTCCTGCCAGCGCCGGGCGTGGGTGTTGCCGGGGGTGAGGCAGGCGGCCTGCCGGTAGACCTCGGCGGTCAGTCGCCGGTGGAAGGCCGCGAGCAGGGCGCGCACCGGCGCCTCGCCCGAGGCCCCGAGGTAGTGCGCCCGCAGCGGCACACCGTACTCCGTGACGAGCAGCGGAACCCCGTGGAAGTGCCGCGCCAACAGCCCCGGAAGCGCGGCCGAGCCGCCCGCCGCCGCGTGGCACAGGTCGACCGAGCCGAGTCCGTCGTCCTCGTACCAGTCGAGTGAGAGGGGGCGCAGGGCGCGTTCGAGATGTGCGGCGACGGTCAGCAGATCCGGTACGCGGGCCTCGCGCGCCCCTCGCAGTGCGCCCGGCGCGCGACAAGCGCGCTCCAGTGTGCGCACGGCGACCTCGGAGCGCAGCGCGCCGACCAGTCCACCCTCGTCGCGGCCCAGCTCGGCAAGCCCGTACAGCGCGTTGCCGAAACGGTCCGCCTCGACGTCGGCCCCACCTTCGGAAGGCTCCCCTGCCCCGCCGGACCGGCTGGACCCGTCGAGCAACCCGGCCCCACCAGCGACACCGCGGACCGGGCCCACTCCGCCCGAGGACACCGACGCCACCAGTTCGCCGTACGCCTCAGCGAAGCGCCTCCGCGCCCGGCGTCCGTGGACGACCCCGTCGTCCTCCGCCGTCCACAGCGGTGCCGTACGGACCCGGCTGACCTGCGGCGGCAGCGGGATCCAGCCCTCATCCTCCTGTCGCTCGCTCCGGCTGAGCGCGTAGATGTCGAACTCGTGTCGCTCCAGCCCACGTACGAGTCGGTCGCACCAGAGCCTGGCGTCACCGCTCACATACGGATAGCCACCCTCCGTAAGCAGTCCGATGCGCACGTGTGCACCCCCGATCTCCCGTTTGAGAAGCCACCGTTCACCCGGCGGCTCGCAGCGGGACGAACGTATGCGGACGAGGCGGTGGTGCGACGGACGGTTGTCCATCGCACCACCAAAAGGGGTGAACGGTCGTAACTTTCCCTAGCGGTACGCGTTTTGTCGCGCTAAGGGATCACTCGATCACGCCTCGTCAGCTCGCGTGGGTCACGCCCGGGCTCGCGTCAGCTTCCGGGATACGGCCAGGGATTGGCCTTGCACGTGATCCCGTCCTGCGTCAGGAACTTGCTCTGCTGCTGCATGACGGGCGCGAGTTCGCCGTCCTTGTCGCAGGTCACATGGCTGTAGCCAAGGCGGTGGCCGATCTCGTGGTTGATCAGCATCTGCCGGTACGCGTGAATCTGATCGCCGTACGTCTCCGAGCCCTGGGCCCAGCGGTATGCGTTGATCATCACGCGCTCGGTGGCGGCCGAATCGCAGGAGACGTTGTCCACGGTCGTGTCGAGCCCCGACTTGGCGCACCAGGTCGCGGTGGTTCCGGGGCTGGCCAGCGTGATCACGAAGTCGGGCGCCCCCGAGGAGATCCGCTCGAACGTACGGCCGCCGCTGTGGGCCCAACTCCGTTCGTCGTTCAGGGTCTTCTGCACTGCTTCGGCGAACAGTTCGGCGTCCAGCCCGAGGCCCTTCTCGACATCGACCCGGTAGCGGTACTTCTGCCCCGCCCCCGGCGCCTTGTCGAAGCCCCTGACCGCCTCGAACTTCCCGCCGCCCTCCAGGTCCGCGGCGAGCGCGTACATCCTGCCCATCTTCTGGTCGTACGACAGCGGGGTCGCGCTCGGGCTCGGCGGACGGGACGGTGTGGGCCGGTTGTCGCTGCGCGAGGCGTCGCGGACGGCACGCTCCCCGGCGCCGGCGCCGGCCTGCGACTGCGTGGCGGTCTCGTCCTGTCCGCCGGCCACCTGCCCGCTCACTACGACGGCCAGCACGGTCGTGACAGCGGCGGCCGCGATCCCGGCGAACGCCCGCCCCTTGCCGCCCTTCGCCGTCCCGACGCCCTCGGCCCCATCGCGCGGAGGGTCCTCGTGCGAAGCGTTCGGCTGGAGCGGTTTCTCCTGCGGCGACTCCTCCGTCAGCGGCTTTTCTTCGAGAGCCGCGTCAACCCGGCCGACGGCACCGGCACCCGGCGGGGCACGGTGCGTCCGACCGGGTGCGAAGACGTCGTCGACCTCGACGAAGGCGTCCAGATAGGCCTGGCGGGGGCCACCGGGGGGCATGGTCTCCTGCCGCTGCCGGGGAATGGGGATGCGGCGGCCGGAACGCTCCGGAGGCTCGCCGTACGGGGCACCGGGGGGTGGCGCCTCGCCCGGCACACCATACGGAACCCCCGCGGACGCCCCTTGCGCCACGTCGCGTCCGGCACCCGTTCGGCGCTCACCATCACCCAAGTGCCCCCAACCGCCGCCCGCTTCACGCTGCTCGGGGTGCCCACCACGACTCGGCGGAAAGCCACGGGCCGGCGTTCCGTCCGGGATGCGGGGGAAGCCGTGCGCGGGCGTGCCATCAGGAAGAAGCGGCATCCCGTGCGCCGGAGTCCCGTCAGGAAGGCGAGGAAAACCGTGCGCCGGCGTGCCATCGGCGAATCGGGGGCCGCCGTGCGCGGGGGTCCCGTCCGGAAGACGCGGGAAGCCATGCGCGGGGGTGCCGTCAGGGAAACGCGGGCCCTGCTGCCCAGGCGCACTTCCGGTGAACCGCGGCGTCCCCCGACCCGGAGCCTGGTCGTACCTGTGGGGCGGCACAGGGCCGCCCGGCGGCTGCGCTCCTGCCGCCGACGCCGCCCCCGAAGCGCCCCTGGCGGCCGGAGAAGCCGGTCCCCCCGCCCCCTGGATCTCCTGGGCCTCCGGTGCTCTCTGCGCCGCCGGTCCGCGTTCGCCGGCCCCGGCGGACGTCACGGTCCGGGCTGTCCTCATTTCGTTTGTGTCGCCTTTCGGCGCCCGCCCCTTGCGGCTGTGCCGTCCCACGCCGCGCCTCAGCTCCCTGCGCCCGGAGAGCCCGACGGAGGTTTTTCAGCGGCCGAGCGGACACCGTCGGCGTCGGCCAAGCGACCGCCGCCCACCGAACCACCCTCACTCGAATCGTCCACCGAAGCCGAACCGGAACCGGAACCGGAACCGGAACCGGCACCAGCACCAGCACCAGCACCAGCACCAGCACCAGCACCAGCACCAGCGATGGTCGACCTCGGCGAATCCGGAGGCGAACCCGCGTCCAGATCCCAGCCCCCCTGTCCCGAACCCATCGACTCCGCCCCCATCGACGCTGGATCGATCGACTCCGGATCCGCCCCGCCGCCCGACTTCCCCGTATCCGCGAGCAGTTCACGGAACGCGGCGGCAACGGCCTCCGGATACTCCATCATCGCCACGTGTCCCGCCTCCGGCAGGGACACGAGGCGGGAGTCGCGGAAGGAGCGGGCGGCGCGCTGGGCCATGCGGTAGCCGACAAGTTGGTCGCGGCGACCGTAGATGAGGAGGGTCGGGGCCAGGACGCGCTCGGCCTGACGCCAGAGCGAGTGCTGCCCGCCCAGGGTGTACGCGTCCACGAGCCCCCGGGCGGAACGCGTCAACGCGTCCCACATGTACGGCAGTTGGAGGCGCCGCTCCATCTCCTCGACGGCGTTGCGGAAGCCCTCGTCCGTGACGCGGCCGGGGTCGCCGTAGCAGAGCGCCGTGACGCCCCGTACGCGCTGCTCGGCGCTCCAGCCCTTGGTGAAGCGGGTGAAGAGCGCCGACATGCCCGGCACTGCGAGCATCGCGGTGGGCACGGCGGTCCGCTGCACGCGCAGCTCCGGCAGGGCGGGCGACACGAGGGTCAGGGTGCGGACGAGATCGGGGCGGAGGGCGGCGACGCGGGTCGTGATCGCGCCGCCGAGCGAGTTGCCGAAGAGGTGCACAGGGCCGCGCCCGGCGGCGTCGAGGTGACGGATGACCGCGCGAGTGTGTCCCGTGACGGAGTAGTTGCCGTCGTCCGGCGGCGGAGAGTCACCGAAGCCGGGCAGATCGAGCGCCTCGCTCTCCACGAGACCGTCGAGCAGCGGCATGAGCGCGGACCAGTTCTGCGAGGAACCGCCCAGCCCGTGCACGTAGAGGGCCGGCGGCAGCCCCTCGCGCGCCGGCGGTCTCGACCGCAGCGACAGCGTGATCCCCGGCAGCCTGACCGACCTCAGCCGCTCCCCGGGTGCCACACGCACGGCACTCGCCTTTGGCGACGCGGTGGCGGTCAGCAGAGACGGCAACTCGGTCGAAGACATGCGGGCAATGTTACGAGACGATCACGCAGTGGCTCATGTGTTCGGCGTCACAGGTCTGGACGCAAATCGGCCACTTGGCATGGGGTCGGGGGACGGGGAGCACTCGCCGCCGGGCCGCAGCGGACCGCGCCAGGGCCGCATAGCGCCACGATCACCCTTCTCCTAGGCTCACAAACAGGGCATCCAGACTCGCGAAGGCCCATAAGCCGGGCATCCAGACCCGCGAACAGGGCACCCGTACGTGGCCCCCGCGCCTTCGGGGACGTACCGACGGCACCAGGGCAGCACCAGGAAGGGGAACCCACGATGGCCGCAGACCCGACCGAACCCGACACCTTCGTCGAGGAGGACTCCGCGGAGCTCGACGACGTCGAGGCCCCCGAGGCAGATGCCGCCGAGCAGCGCACGGACGTGACCCAGAACCGGGACGACCCGCTGACCGACGCCGATCCGGACGCCGCCAACGAGGCGGACCTGGCGGAACAGGCCCGCGTGGTCTCCCTCGACGAGGAGGACTACCGGTAACCCGATTCCCACCAGGGACGACGACCGTTGGCGAGAAAGGGCTTCCCCCCTGCCCGTCATGCCCCTGTTTGGCGCGGTTCGCGGCACTTCCCCCGGTGTCCGGTCCGTGAAATTCTGCGCTCGCACCGCGCACACCCGGGTTACCGAAAAGTACGATGGCGGCGCGGCGCACACCCGCATGTGGACGATCTTGGGAGGCGGCGTGACAGCCATCGAGCAGACAGAGGCAGCGCGCCCGCGGGGCACACGCCTGCCGCGCCGAGCCCGACGGAACCAGTTGCTGGGCGCCGCCCAGGAAGTCTTCGTGGCCCAGGGCTACCACTCGGCCGCGATGGACGACATCGCCGAGCGCGCCGGAGTCAGCAAGCCGGTGCTCTACCAGCACTTCCCCGGCAAGCTCGACCTCTATCTGGCTTTGCTGGACCAGCACTGCGAGTCGCTCATCCAGGCCGTACGCGGCGCGCTCGCGTCGACGACCGACAACAAGCAGCGCGTCCGGGCCACGATGGACGCCTACTTCGCGTACGTGGAGGACGAGGGCGGCGCGTTCCGGCTGGTCTTCGAGTCGGACCTGACGAACGAGCCCGCCGTACGCGAGCGCGTCGACAAGGTCACCAACGAGTGCGCGGAGGCCATCTGCGACGTCATCGCCGAGGACACGGGTCTCTCACGCGCGGAGTCGATGCTCCTCGCCTCGGGCCTGGGCGGTCTCTCCCAGGTGGTGGCGCGGTCCTGGCTGCACAGTGACCGCAGCGTCCCGCGCGAGCAGGCGGTCCAGCTGTTGGCCTCGCTGGCCTGGCGGGGCATCGCGGGCTTCCCCCTGCACGGCATCGACCAGCACTGATCGACAGCGCCGATCGACAACTCCGATCGTCGGCACCGTCGACGGCGCCGACCGAGCGACCCCGGGCCTGGCACGGCACTGCCACCGCGAGTCGACCCTCGTCCGGGGTTCTGTTCCCATCCGCTGTTCGCTCCTGGCGTTCTCAGGCGGAGCGTGTACGTCCCCTCACCGGGCTAATGTGTGCTGCGTACGGCGCGGAAGCCCGCGCACTTCACTGACCGTCGGAGGGACATAGCCGTGGAGGTCAAGATCGGCGTGCAGCACGCGCCCCGCGAGATCGTTCTGGAGAGCGGTCAGAGTGCCGAGGAGGTCGAGCGTGCCGTTGCCGAGGCGCTGACCGGCAAGTCGGCGCTGCTGAGCCTCACGGACGAGCACGGCCGCAAGGTGCTGATCCCGGCCGACCGTCTCGCTTACATCGACATCGGCGAGTCGGCCGTCCGCAAGGTGGGCTTCAGCGCGCTGTAGTCACGAGGCACAGGAGACGTGCGGAGGGGCCCGGTGGTGTGAAAACCACCGGGCCCCTCCGCACACCCGTTCCTCATGGCGCCCACGGGCCTAACCGCACAGAGCGACCGCATCTCATCCCCCGACGATGATTGCGTTCCACGACTCGCGGGTAGTACCGGCTACGACCGATTTGCCCAGGCCAGGCCGTGCGGGAGGGAACCCGATCATGTTCTTGGAAGCACTCGGATCCGCACTCCTCGGTTTCGCCCTGGCCTGCGCCGCCGCCTACCGTCTCCCGCACCGCCTGCCGTCCCGCACCCTGGTCCTCCCGACCGGCACCGCCGGCGCCCTCTTCGGCGCCTTCCTCGCCCACACGGCACTGGGCTCCGCGAACTACCCGCTGATCCTCACCGGCGCTCTGGTCATGGCAGCGGCCTCCCTGTCCCTGCTCCTGCGCCCGACGGAGCGATTTCGACGCAGCAGCTCGGCGACGGCCTGAGGAACCGCGGACAGGGCGGATGGATCGGACAGGCGCGCAGCCTCATCCAGGGGCCCGGGAAACCGCGCGACCAGCCACGAAGCACCCGCACCCGCCGGACGACGGGTCACCCCACGGCGACTAGGCGCCCCCGCGCAGGCACCTCCGCTCAGGCGCCCCCGCTCAGGCCGCGAGGCCAAGCGCGGCCATCCGCTTGGTGTGGGCCTCGGTGATCCGCGAGAACATCCGCCCCACCTCGGCCAGATCGAACCCGTCGGCGACACCCCCCACGAGCATCGTGGACAAGGCGTCCCGGTCGGCCACCACCCGCTGCGACTGCGACAGCGCCTCCCCCATCAACCGCCGTGCCCACAGCGCCAGTCGGCCACCGACCCGCGGGTCCTCGTCGATCGCGGCCCGCACCTTCTCCACGGCGAACCCGGCGTGTCCCGTGTCGTCGAGCACGGCCAGCACCAGCCCGCGCGTGTCCGAGTCGAGGTGCGCCGCGACCTCCCGGTAGAAGTCACTGGCGATCGAGTCGCCGACGTACGCCTTGACGAGCCCCTCCAGCCAGTCCGAGGGCGCGGTCTGCTTGTGGAAGCCGTCGAGCGCGTCGACGAAGGGCTCCATGGCCCGCGTCGACTCCTCGCCGACCTCGGCGAGCCGGTCCCGGAGCCTCTCGAAGTGGTGGAACTCGGCCGCCGCCATCTTCGCCAGCTCCGCCTTGTCGACGAGGGTCGGCGCCAGCTTCGCGTCCTCCGCGAGCCGTTCGAACGCCGCCAGCTCCCCGTACGCCAGCGCGCCCAGCAGATCCACCACCGCGGCGCGGTACTGCGGGTCGGCGGAGGCCCGGGCCCAGTCCTGGGCGGCGATCCCGGTGACCTCGGCGGTGTCGGCGGTGTCGCTGCCGGTTGCGTTGTCAGGCTTGTCAGACGTGGTCATGCAGCGCACAATAGCCCGCTCCGCGCAAGGCGGAAGGGCCTGGTCACTCAGTGTGTCATTCAGTGTGACAACGACTACGTCACCAAATCGGCCATCGCATATGCGCGATTCCGGGGTATGGTGGTAATGCGCCTGCTGGTACGTCGACGTAGTTCGACCGTGTCTCGACAGGCCGCACGCATGAGGATGCCCGGTCGGTGGCCCGATCGGCTCCGACCCGACAGCCCTCCCTTTCCGTACGGCACTCTG
This sequence comes from Streptomyces sp. NBC_01314, assembly GCF_041435215.1. Classification (NCBI taxonomy): domain Bacteria; kingdom Bacillati; phylum Actinomycetota; class Actinomycetes; order Kitasatosporales; family Streptomycetaceae; genus Streptomyces; species Streptomyces sp. NBC_01314. The sequence continues at coordinate 4,034,360 of NZ_CP108394.1, forward strand.
CGTACGGCGTCCGGAGGGAACCCCTCAGCGGTATGAGCGCTAGAGCGTCGGCAGTGGTCCCGTGCCACACGGTCCGCCCGTGAGGCGGCCGACGTCCCCGGCACGGTCCCGACACGACCCCCGCGCTCGCCTCACACCGCGTACACAGAAGAGGCAGCACCCTGACTACGACCTTCCGAGATCTCGGAATCTTTCCCGAGACGGCCGAGGCCCTTGAGGCTGTCGGCATCGTCAATCCCTTCCCCATCCAGGAGATGACTCTCCCGGTCGCCCTCACCGGCACCGACATCATCGGCCAGGCCAAGACCGGCACCGGCAAGACGCTGGGCTTCGGCCTCCCTCTCCTCGAGCGCGTGGTCGTTCCCGCCGACGTCGAGGCCGGCCGCGCCAAGCCCGAGGACCTCGTCGACGGCCCGCAGGCGCTCGTCGTCGTCCCCACGCGCGAGCTGTGCACCCAGGTCACCAACGACCTGCTGACCGCCGGCAAGGTGCGCAACGTGCGCGTCCTCGCGATCTACGGCGGCCGCGCCTACGAGCCCCAGGTCGAGGCCCTCAAGAAGGGCATCGACGTCGTCATCGGCACCCCCGGACGGCTCCTCGACCTCGCGGGCCAGAAGAAGCTGAACCTGAAGCACGTGAAGTGCCTGGTCCTCGACGAGGCCGACGAGATGCTCGACCTGGGCTTCCTGCCCGACGTCGAGAAGATCATCAACATGCTTCCGGCGCGCCGCCAGACGATGCTGTTCTCGGCGACCATGCCGGGCGCGGTCATCGGTCTGGCCCGCCGTTACATGTCCCAGCCGACGCACATCCGCGCCACCTCCCCGGACGACGAGGGCGCGACGGTCGCGAACACCTCGCAGCACATCTACCGCGCGCACAACATGGACAAGCCCGAGCTTGTCTCGCGCATACTGCAGGCCGACGGCCGGGGACTGGTCATGGTCTTCTGCCGTACGAAGCGCACGGCGGCCGACCTCGCCGACCAGCTCAAGCAGCGGGGCTTCGCCTCCGGCGCGGTCCACGGCGACCTCGGCCAGGGCGCCCGCGAGCAGGCCCTGCGCGCCTTCCGCAACGGCAAGGTGGACGTCCTCGTCTGCACCGACGTCGCCGCCCGCGGGATCGACGTCGAGGGTGTCACCCACGTCATCAACTACCAGTCCCCCGAGGACGAGAAGACGTACCTGCACCGCATCGGCCGTACCGGCCGCGCGGGTGCCAAGGGCATCGCGATCACCCTCGTCGACTGGGACGACATCCCGCGCTGGCAGCTCATCAACAAGGCGCTGGACCTCGGGTTCAGCGACCCGCCGGAGACGTACTCCACCTCCCCGCACCTCTTCGAGGAGCTCAGCATCCCGGCGGGCACGAAGGGTGTCCTGCCGCGCTCCGAGCGCACCCGGGCCGGGCTGGAGGCCGAGGAGCTGGAAGACCTCGGCGAGCCGGGCGGGCGTGGTCCGCGCGGTCGTGGCGGCCGATCCGCCGGCCCGTCGACCGCCGAGCGCGAACGCGAGCGCGAGCGTCCGGCGCGTACGCCACGTAGTCGCCGCCGTACGCGCGGTGGTTCCCACGCCGACGGGGCGTCCCCGGAGGCCGCCGCGGTCACGAAGCCCTCTGAGGCCGCGCAGACCCCGGGTACCGGCTCCGCCGAGTCCGAGTCGCGTACGCCTCGCCGTCGCCGCCGTACCCGCTCCGGCCCCGGAGCCGGAGCCGGAGTGAATCCCGGCGCCGAGATCGCGGTCGAGACGGTCGAGAGCACGTCGGCCGAGCGGGCCGAGGCCGTCGTCGAGACCGTCGCGGGCGCACCTGCCGAGTCGGTCGAGGAGGCAGCCAAGCCGCGTCGCCGCCGCACCCGCAAGGCGGTGGAGGCCCCCGAGGCGCCCTCCGCCGAGGTCGCGCTCGACACGGCCGAGGGTGTGTCCGCCGCCGAGCCGGTGGCCGAAACCCCGGCCACACCGCGTCGCCGCACCCGCAAGGTCGCCGCGCCGGTCGAAGCCGTGGTCGAGGAGACCGCCGCCGAGGAGGCCCCGGCCACGCCCCGACGCCGTACGCGCAAGACCGCCGCGACCGTCGTCGAGACGACCGACAGCGCCGCCGAGGCCGCCGTCGACACCGTCGAGGAGACGAAGCCGCGCCGCCGCACCCGCAAGAGCGTGGCGGAAGCCGCCGAGAGCGCGGTGGAGACTGTCGCCGAGGCGGCCGCGTCCACGCCTCGCCGCCGGACCCGCAAGGCCGTGGCGCCCTCCGCCGAGGTCGCGCTCGACACGGCCGAGGGTGTGTCCGCCGCCGAGCCGGTGGCCGAAACCCCGGCCACACCGCGTCGCCGCACCCGCAAGGTCGCCGCGCCGGTCGAAGCCGTGGTCGAGGAGACCGCCGCCGAGGAGGCCCCGGCCACGCCCCGACGCCGTACGCGCAAGACCGCCGCGACCGTCGTCGAGACGACCGACAGCGCCGCCGAGGCCACCGTCGACACCGTCGAGGAGACGAAGCCGCGCCGCCGCATCCGCAAGGCGGTGGCTACGGCCGAGGGCGCGGTTCCGGCCCAGCCGACGGAGGAGCAGGCCACGAAGCCGCGTCGTACGCGTAAGGCTGCGGCTACGGCCGTCGCCGAGGAGGCGGCTGCGCCTCCGGCTCCGCGTCGCCGTGCCCGGAAGGCCGCGGCTGCCGTGGAGGCCGCGGAGAGCTGAGCCCGATCAGCCGAGTGAAGGTCCGGTCCCTCTCCAGGGGCCGGACCTTCGGCGTTCCAAGGGGTTCCTGGCCCCCGCCACCCCTACCCGTCCAGGTTGATCGCGCGGTTCCCCCGCGCCCCTGGAAACCGGGGACGCGACCCATGCTGCGACCAGCCCCGGCCACACGGCACCCGACAGCCGACAGCCGACCCGCGGTCGCAGGGGTGGCGCGACCGTCGGGTTCACGTGCCGGTTACCCTCCCCCCATGAGCCGTCCCCCGACCTTCACCCCGCCCACCGGTGCCAGGGCCCACCTTCTGCGTACCCCTCGTGGGGAGTTCGCCGTGATCGAGGCGGGGACGGCGGTGAAGGGGACCGTGTTGCTCGTGCCGGGGTTCACCGGGAGCAAAGAGGACTTCATCGCGCTGCATGAGCCGTTGGCGGAGGCCGGGTACCGTTCGGTGGCGGTGGACGGACGCGGGCAGCACGAGAGCCCGGGGGCCGAGGACGACGAAGCGCCGTACGCGCAGGCGGAGTTGGCGAAGGATCTGCTCGCCCAGGCGGCAGCCGTGCGCGACGGCACCCCCCTGCACCTCGTCGGCCACTCCCTGGGTGGCCAGATCTCCCGCGCCGCCCTGCTGGTGGACGCCTCTCCCTTCGCCTCGCTCACCCTCATGGCCTCGGGCCCCGCCCGGATCTCGGCCGGCCAGCAGCAGCGTGTGAAGCTGTTGCGGGACGCCCTGGCCGTGATGGACATGGAGCAGGTGTGGGACGCCATCCAGGCGATGGAGGCGCCGGAACCGGAGGAGACCGAGACCGGCGCCCTCGACGAGGGGTTGGACGACCGCGCCGACCTGCGCCGCCGCTGGCTCGCCACCAGCCCCGCCCAGCTCATCGCCACGGGCCGCCAGCTCTGCGAGGAACCCGACCGCGTCGCCGAACTCGCCGCCGTGGAACTGCCCAAGCACGTCCTGTCCGGCGAACGCGACGACACCTGGCCGATCCCGCTCCTCGACGACATGGCCGTACGTCTGCACGCCCACCGCACCGTCATCCGTGACGCCGAGCACTCCCCGAACACCGATCAGCCGAAAGCGACGGCGGACGCCCTCACCGGCTTCTGGGACCGGATCACCACCGGCTGACCCGCCGGCAGGGCCACTGATGTCGCACTGATTTCCTCGGTGCGGCTAGTACTGGGCCCGCAGGTGCTCCCAGAAGCCGTCCCGAAGGGCCCGCCTCAGGTCGGCCTGCCCCCGCAGCGAGTACTGGAGCAGTCCCTCCGCCTCGACGAGCAGGTCCTGGTCGACGGAGCCGGGGAGGTACGGGTGGCTGTGGAGAAGCTCCTGCAGGGGCTCCCGGCCGCGGGAGGCGAGCCACTTCGCGGCGATCTGGGCGCCGACGAAGCGGACGTCCTCACGGGGAGGGCGAGGGCCGGTGGGGGTCTCGTAGGTGGCGGCGGCCCGCCGCGACACGTACGGCTTGAAGAAGTCGAGGTCGAAGGTGCGCTGGCTGTCGACCTCCCAGAGCAGCGGATCGGCCTGGTTGCGGCCCTCGGGAGCCTCGATGCCCCACAGATGGACCCGCGCCCCGTATCCCTGCGCGGCCTCGACCGCCGACACCAGGTCCTCGTCGCCGCCGATGAGGGCCGCGTCGCTGATCGCGCGGTGTCTGGCCAGGGACTCCAGGTCGGTGCGGATGAGGGAGTCGACGCCCTTCTGCTGGTTGTTGGCGTTGAGGTTGCCGAGTCGCACCTTCACGTCCGGCAGTTCGGCGATCGACTGCTGTTCGGCCGTATGGATGCGGCGGCGTGCCCCGTCGTACCAGTAGACCCGCAGCAGCCGGCTGTCCGCGAAGATCGTGCGTGCCTTGTCGATCAGCGCGTCGATGAGCCCCTCCGCCTCGAGGTCGAAGGACCGCCGGTCCTCCGTCCCCGCGACGAGCCGTCCCACGGCCGCGTAGAGATACCCGGCATCGACGAAGATCGCGTGTGTCGAGGGCGTCTTCGCCACCTCGGCGAGCATGCGGTGCAACAGCTCGTTCGTACGGTCGATGCCGGCGCCGAGCGCCGTGAGGTCGTCGTTCATCGCTTCCATTGTCCCGGCGGTCACGCTGCGAACACAACCGGTCCCAATCAGTCTTCCTGCCTGCCGGTAGACATACCCCCCACACCACTTACCGGCTAGTAATTAGCTTCTCGAAAATTTTCCTTAGCGTAAGGAATGTTTGTAACATGCATACCGTTGAATCCTCATGGAACACGGGCACCGATGACCCGCGAACCACCACCAGTAGTTCTCCTCAGGAGGATGACCAGACGAAGGGAGAAGCCCATGCGCTTCGAAATCCTGCGACTCGACGATGTCAGCGGCACGCCCGTGGACAGCACCGTCGTGGAAGCCGCCTCCGTCAACCGGATCGTGCAGCAGGCCGCCGCCATCGGGCAGCGACTCTGGATCCGACCGGCCGACGTGACCGCCTCGTAGTACGCGGTTCCGTTCACACTTCAGAGCCCCGTACGGCATCGATGCCGTACGGGGCTCTGCAACACCTGGACCCGACGCGGACTAGGAGGCTTGTACGACCTGGGTGACGCCGTTGATGATCTGCTGGACGGCGATCGCGGAGAGCATCATGCCCGCGAGCCGGGTCACCAGCACCACCCCGCCGTCCTTGATGAGCCGGATGATCAGCAGCGAGTACCGCATCGTCAGCCACAGCACGACATGGATCGCCAGGATGGCGGCCCACACGGACACCTGGCCGGCCACGCCGTCCGCCTTCTGGACCGCGAGGATCACCGACACGATCGCACCGGGTCCGGCCAGCAGGGGCATCCCCAGCGGGACGAGCGCGACGTTCACGTCCTTCGTCTGCGTCGGTTCGTCCGACTTGCCGGTCAGCAGATCGAGCGCGATCAGCAGAAGAAGCAGCCCACCCGCGATCATCAGCGCGGGTACGGACACATGCAGATAGTCCAGTATCTGGTGCCCGAGCAGCCCGAAGACCGTGATCACGCCACCGGCCACGCAGACGGCCTGGAACGCCATCCGCTTCTGCGTCCGGGCGGGCCGCCCGGCGGTCAGTCCGAGGAAGATCGGGGTGATTCCCGGGGGATCCATGATCACGAAGAGGGTGAGGAAGAGCGAACCGAAAACGGCAAGATCGAACACAGGAGTGCCTTGAGGGGGAGTGAAGAGCGGAGGAGAGAGGGCAGCCCAGTGTGATGGCCGGTAACCACTGTGGGCAATCGTTCCGCAGTGCGGAACTGATGGGCACGGCCGGCGACAGCCGGGTGCCGTGCAACGCAGAAGGAGACTCAGACGCAGACTGAGCGCGGGGGACGGCGCTAGCGGACTCCGCCGGTCCCCGGGACGGGGAAGGCTCCGGTGGCCCGGCGGGTGATCTCCCCGTACACCTCGGGGTCGGTCGTGTACTCGCCGAGCACGCAGGTCTTGCGGCTGCCGTGGTAGTCCGAGGACCCGGTGGTCAGCAGCCCCAGTTCCTTCGCCAGGCCGCGCAGTCGCGCCCGGGTCGCCGTGTCGTGCTCCATGTGGTCGACCTCGATGCCGTCGAGCCCGGCGGCGGCCAGCTCGGCGATGGCGGATTCCGGTAGCGTCCGGCCGCGCTTGACGGCGGCGGGATGGGCGAAGACGGCGACGCCACCGGCCCCCTTGACCAGCCGGATCGCCTCGAACGGGTCCGTCTCGTGCTTCGCGACGTAGGCGCGGCCGCCGTCGGCGAGCCACTGCCCGGTGAAGGCGTCGCCCACGGTCGGTACGACGCCGAGTTCGACGAGGGCGGTGGCCACGTGCGGGCGCCCCACGGAACCGCCACCGGCGATCCGCGCGACCTGCTCCCAGGTCACCGGCACACCCAGTTCGTTCAGCTTGGCGATCATCCCGCGAGCGCGCGGGACCCGGTCGTCCCGGACCAGCTCGCGCTCGGCGAGCAGCTCGGACTCCTCGGGGTCGAACAGATAGGCCAGCATGTGCAAGCTGACGCCGTCGAGACGGCATGACAGCTCGGCGCCGGTGACCAGCGTCAGCCCCTCCGGCAGCGCGGCGATCGCCTCGGCGTGCCCGCGCGTCGTGTCGTGGTCGGTCAGCGCGACGACGTCCAGCCCGGCCGCCCCCGCCTTCCGCACCAGCTCCGCCGGGGTGTCCGTACCGTCGGAGGCCGTCGAGTGGCAGTGCAGATCGATACGCACGACTCGGACTCCAGGCGCAGGCGAAACGGAAGCGGACGGTCAAGGATAACGCCCTTCCGAGCCCTCCCTGTCACACCCGAAACCCAGGGGCGCCCCCTACACGTACGGAGACGGAAGAATGCGCCTAAGGCTCAAGGATTCGCGGCGAGAGCGCCCCGCACGGCAGTAGATCCACCTCCGCGCCCGCGTCCCGCAGGTCCGTCAGCACCAGTTCGTCGTACATCAGCAGCCCCGTCTGCTCGGGCCACACGACCGCCCACAGCCACAGACCGAGCGCCTCCCCCGCGAAGACCGCGCGGTCGTCCGGCGTACCGGTGACATGCCACAGCGGCGTCGGCCGGCCCGCGGCGAGCACCTTCGCCTGGGGCGGTTTCTCGACACTCAGATACGGCCCGGGATCGGGCCCGTCGATGCCCGCGTACCGCGCACCGAGACCGACGCCGAGTTCCTCCGCGATGAGGACGAGTTCTCCGACGCCCCCGAGCGGGCCGGGACCGGAACAGGCCACGGCGGTGGCGCGCCCGCCGCTGCGGTCGTCCCCGGCGAAGGCGGCACCCGTGAACAGCCAGCCCACGGGCAGCGGCCACGGCATCCAGACCGGCACCCTGGCACGGTGCACCACCACGCTGAGGGCCTCGACGCTGGGCGGGATCACGGGCTGCAGCGGGTGTACCGTCCCGTGCGCGGCGCACTGCCAGGAGTCGGCAAAGAGGCCGGGAGCCCTGACCCGGCCACCACACTTCGGGCAACTGGGTTCGCCCCTCATAGGGCCCAACGGTCCTCCCCGTGCTTCCTCGCGTCAAGGACGATCACCCGTCCGGCGTGTGCGCGTCACATTCCGCGCACGAACACCGGCCTGCGGACGATGGACGGCCCGGCGGACCGACCAACGGAATCAACTACCCACACGGCCAAGGGAAGCGGCGATTTTCGGCCAGCCGCCGAACACCCACCGGTCACGCACGGCGTGCCGTCCGTCACACGAGGAAGTTGCGCCGGGCGGTCCGGTCAGTCCAGGGGGACCGACCTGCGGACCGGGTCGCGGAGGTCGGTCCCGTGGGTGAGCCAGCGCTCCTGGAGGGCCTGGGCACCATGCACCCGCTTCCAGGCGGCCTCGTTGGCGGTCATCGGGAGGAGGGGCAGGAACCGAACGGGGTCGGCGGGGGCGTCGAGTTCGAGGTCCTCGACCAGACCTCCGGACTCGGCGACGAGAACGGAGGTGAAGGGGGCACCCGGCCAGAGCGGACCGCCCACGTCCAGTGAGGCGCCGGGGGCCACGATCACACCCTCGACCTGCGGCGACGCGGCGAGCACGGCGAGCGGGCGAAGCACCTTGTCGGTGTCGGCGATGCCGTGCCGCACGGACAGGACGAGCTCGGCGCGGGGGCCCTTGACGGGGTCGGCGAGCACCGCGGTGGGGTCGGCCATCGGCTGGGCGGACATGCCGAGCGTGGCGTAGCGGACGACGTCGCCGTCGGTGAAACGGAGCACCTCTATGCGGTCCGTGCCGAGGAAGGTGACCGCGGCGCGCGCGTCCGGTTCGCCCAGCGCGGTGCGCAAACGGGCCTCCACCAACGGAAGAACATCAGCCATGATCCGAGCATAGAACTCGTCAGGAACCGGCAAACGGGCGCCTTGACACTTCAACCGACTGTTAGTCTGGGGCGCCGGTCGGGACAGCACGCGGGCAGCACGCAGAAGCCTCGCACTCAAGGCTTCTCACGCCTTCGCGTCCCGAACCGAGAAGACTGACTCCCCTACGGGGAACCCCGAACGGGGTATGGAACGTCCCTCACGGGGGACCGGCCGGAGGAGGTGGGGCTGCGATGGACCGAAGTCGACCTGGCAGTACCACCCGCTCTTCCGCTCGCCGAGTTCCGTAGCTCTTGTCGTAGCCGTACTTCTCGCTCCGTCGGCTACCACCCTCACTCGCGTCGTGCCACTCGTCGCACATCGGAAGAGCACTTCTTTCCCGTCTTGATCCGAATCGCCGATCAGAAGTCGCCGACCCGTACCCGGCCGGACGTCTCCTGATCTGAATCAAGCGAAGCTGTCACCGCGACGGTGCGGTGCTCCCCGCTTTGTGGACGTGCCAAACATTCAAAGTCAAAACGTCCCCATTCCGGGTAGTTCCAACCGTCGTCGGCGGCCCTTTCGTTGCGAAGGAGCCAGCTCATGTCGATGATCCACAACCTGCGTGCCGCGGTCCGCCCGGCCCGTCCCTCGCGTCTGTCGCTGCGCAAGGACGGCGGCGTGTACGACGCCACGCGTCCGGCGGAGGCGGTGACGGCCGTCGTGGACTGTGCCGTCTACCGCGACGGGGCGCGGGTCGCCTTCGAGCGCAACCTGACCCCGCACGAGGCGATCCGTCAGGTGCGCCGCGACGGCGGCTTCGTCTGGATCGGCCTGCACGAGCCGTCCGAGGCCGAATTCTCCGGTATCGCCGCCGAGTTCGGGCTGCACCCGCTCGCCGTGGAGGACGCGGTCCACGCCCACCAGCGGCCGAAGCTGGAGCGCTACGACGACACCCTGTTCACCGTCTTCAAGACGATCCACTACGTCGAGCACGACGAACTCACCGCCACCAGCGAGGTCGTCGAGTCCGGCGAGGTCATGTGTTTCACCGGGCGGGACTTCTTCATCACCGTCCGGCACGGCGGGCAGGGGTCGTTGCGGGCGCTGCGTCACCGCCTGCAGGACGACCCGGAGTTGCTCGGCAAGGGCCCCTCGGCCGTACTGCACGCCATCGCCGACCACGTCGTCGACGGGTACGTGGCGGTCGCGGACGCCGTGCAGGACGACATCGACGAGGTGGAGACGGAGGTGTTCTCCCCCGGGCGCAAGGGCACGCCCCGGGGTACCGACGCCGGCCGGATCTACCAACTCAAGCGCGAGGTCATGGAGTTCAAGCGCGCGGTGCTGCCGCTGGTGCGGCCCATGCAGCTGCTGAGCGAGCGGCCGATGCGGCTGATCGACCCGGACATCCAGAAGTACTTCCGTGACGTGGCCGACCACCTCGCCCGCGTCCAGGAGCAGGTCGTCGGCTTCGACGAGCTCCTCAACTCGATCCTGCAGGCGAACCTGGCGCAGGCCTCCGTCGCGCAGAACGAGGACATGCGCAAGATCACGTCGTGGGCGGCCATCATCGCCGTGCCGACGATGGTGTGTGGCGTCTACGGCATGAACTTCGACTACATGCCGGAGACGCACTGGAAGTTCGGCTACCCGGTGGTTCTCGGCGTCACGGTCGCGCTCTGCCTCGCCATCCACCGCACGCTGAAGCGCAACGGGTGGCTGTAGGCCGCCGCGGGCCGGCGCAGCGGGCCGGGGGTCTTCAGTCGGGCACGGACGGTTCGAGAGGGCGCGGCTAGGCTGCCCCCATGACCGCCGACTCGTCGACCTCCGGCTCGTTGACCGCCGACTCGTCGACCTCCGACGCGCTGACGCCCGACGCGCTGCTCGACAAGGCCCTTGTCGAAGAGGCCACCAAGAAGTCCGGGCTCGTCTGGGTGCGGGGGCCGGGTGTGCCGTCGCGCGCGCTGTGGCACGTCTGGCACGAGGGTGCGGCGTGTGTGGTCGGGGACGGGACCGGTGAGCAGCCGCTGCCGGGGCTGGTCGACGGGGGCTCGGCCGTGGTGACCGTCCGCAGCAAGGACAAGGGTGGGCGACTGGTCAGCTGGGCCGCGAACGTAGTCGAGCTGGTCCCGGACTCCCCCGAGTGGGAGGCCGCCGTGGCCGAGCTCAAGGGCAAGCGTCTCAACGCCCCCGACGGCGAGGCGATGCCGGGCCGCTGGGCCCGCGAGTGCCGGGTGCTCCGCCTTGAGCCGACGGGGTCGACGCTGCCGCTGCCCGACGGCGACCTGGCCAAGGCGCCGCTCCCGACGCCCGCGACGACCCGTCAGCCGATCCCGGCGGCGGTACCGCGCCTGCTCTTCGGCCGCCGCAAGCGGAAGCAGTAAGGGCCGACTTCCTGACCAGGGCCGACCATGCGGCGCCGCTCGGGACCGGGCCGCCGGTCGGGACCGAACCGCCGCTCGGGACCGGGCCGCCGGTCGTGGCGCGGCTTGCTCGGCACCGCCGAAACCCACCGTCGCGGTGGACCACCGTCGCGGTGGACAAGATGGACACGGGGAGGCGCTCGCCGTCTCCGCGCGCGTCGCGCCGAAAGGCTCCGCTGGGCGTGCGCCTCGCGTCGTCAGGGCGCGCGTCTCGTGTCGCTGGGCGCGCGCCTCGGGTCGCCGGGCTCCCGGCTCGGGTCGCTTCTCGTTACGACGTCGGTAGTTGTTGGCCGTAGTCGACGACCGATTTCTCGTCCGGTTCTTCCAGGGAGAAGTTCTTGCCCCAGTCGGTGAGAAGGATGGTGCCGGCGTCGCCGGCGCGGACGAGGCGGAGCGGATAGGGGGTGCCCTCCAGGGAGACGTCGAGGGTGCCGCCGGAGCCCTTGTCGCCGGTGATGCGGATGGTGCGGGTGCCGAACTGCTCGTGGTGGCCGTCCGTGGACAGCGAGCCGTGCAGGGTCAGCAGGCTGTTGAGGAGGACGTCCTTGTCCGTGAACCCGCTGAAGCGCTTGTAGGCGGGGTCCCCGGTCGGCACCTTCACATACATGCCGTCCAGCTTGTCCGCTGCGGCCGTCTCCGAATTCTCGTGGTCCCCGCCGTTCTTCCCTGAGTCCTGGTGGTCCCAGAAGTCCTTGTCGGCCTTGAGGAAGAGGTGTTCGCCGACCTTCAGCAGCCGGAAGGTGGCCCCCTCGGACGTCACCGAACCGGTGCCGCCGTCCTCCTTCAGGCGCATGTCCAGCTTGTAGGTCCTGCCGTTGCTCACCACGGCCCCGGACAGCCGGACCGTGTCCGCCGCCGTGGCGGCCGCCCTGGTCCTGCTCTGGATCTTCGCCGGTTCCAGTTTGCCGACCCCGTTCGTGCCCTCGTCGGGATCCTCACTGCATCCGGTGAGCCCCAGCCCGCTGACCACGAGAGTGCAGACGGCGCTCACCAGTGCGGCCCTTCGGGTACGGGGAATCACAGTCACAGGCGATGCACCTCTTCGTGGGGAGTCCAGGCGTACCGCAGAGTACCGGGGCTCCCGGCACACCACGGAGCCAGTCCGTCCGCACCGCTCACCAGGGCATATCCGATCGGGACGGGCTAGCCTGAAGCCCTCCTCGGCGGACAATCCCCTCTCGACGGGAAGGAAAGGGGCGGCTCATGGCGGCGGTGGCGCCCCGGATCTTCGTCTCCCACCTCTCCGGCGTCGCCGTCTTCGACCCGAGCGGCGACCAGGTGGGCCGCGTCCGCGACCTCGTCGCCATCCTCCGGGTGGGCCGGAAGCCCCCACGACTGCTCGGTCTGGTCGTCGAACTGTCCACCCGCCGCCGGATCTTCCTGCCCATGACCCGGGTCACCGGCGTCGAGTCCGGCCAGGTCATCACCACCGGTGTCGTGAACGTGCGCCGGTTCGAGCAGCGCCCCACCGAGCGCCTCGTGATCGGGGAACTGCTGGACCGCCGGGTACAGCTCGTGGAGACGAGCGAGGAGGTGACGGTCCGCGACATCTCGGTCCAGCAGCTGCCGGCCCGCCGGGACTGGGAGATCGACCGGGTGTTCGTCCGCAAGGGCAAGGGCGGGGCGTTCCGGCGGCACAAGGGCGAGACGCTGACCGTGGAGTGGTCGGCGGTCACCGGGTTCTCCCTGGAGGAGCAGGGGCAGGGCGCCGAGAGCCTCCTCGCGACCTTCGAACAGCTCCGCCCGGCCGACCTCGCCAACGTGCTGCACCACCTCTCCCCCAAGCGCCGCGCCGAGGTCGCCGCCGCCCTCGACGACGACCGGCTCGCCGACGTCCTGGAGGAGCTGCCCGAGGACGACCAGATCGAGATCCTCGGCAAGCTCAAGGAGGAGCGGGCCGCCGACGTCCTGGAGGCCATGGACCCGGACGACGCCGCCGACCTCCTAGCCGAACTCCCCGAGGACGAGCAGGAGCGGCTGCTGACGCTGATGCAGCCGGACGACGCGGCCGACGTACGGCGGCTCATGGCGTACGAGGAGAAGACCGCCGGCGGTCTGATGACCACCGAACCGATCGTGCTGCGCCCGGACGCGACCGTCGCCGACGCGCTCGCCCGGGTCCGCAACCCCGACCTGTCCCCCGCGCTCGCCGCCCAGGTGTACGTGTGCCGGCCGCCGGACGAGACCCCGACCGGCAAGTACCTGGGCACGGTCCACTTCCAGCGGCTGCTGCGGGATCCGCCGTACACCCTGGTCGGTTCGATCCTCGACGACGATCTCCAGCCGCTGGACCCGGAGGCCGCGCTGCGCGCCGTCGCCGGGTTCTTCGCGACGTACGACATGGTCGCGGCGCCCGTGGTCGACGAGAGCGGCTCGCTGCTCGGCGCGGTGACCGTGGACGACGTACTGGACCACATGCTGCCCGAGGACTGGCGGGAGACGGAGTTCCATCTCCACGAGGAGAACGGCGTCGCCGCCGGGGACGAGGGGACCGCCGATGGCTCCTGAGCGGGACGGGCGCGAAGGGCGTGACGGACGACCGGGAGGGCGTGACGGACGACCGGGAGGGCGGGACGCGCGCCACATGGGGCGTGACGGGCGCCATGTGGGGCGTGACGGGCGCCACGTGGGGCGTGAGCGGGCGCGCTCCGGTGCGGGCACACGCGAGCGCACGTCGCCCTCCGGGGCGCCTCAGCGGGAGCGCACGCCCTCCGGGGCCACCGCCCGCCCGCGTACGCGTCTCGACCTGCCGCTGCCGCGCCGGGCCAGGTTCCTGCCCGAGTGGGACCCGGAGGCCTTCGGACGGCTCTCGGAGCGGATCGCGCGGTTCCTGGGCACCGGCACGTTCCTCGTCTGGATGACCGTCGCCGTCATCCTCTGGGTGGTCTGGAACGTCTCCGCCCCGCGTGACCTGCGCTTCGACAACTACCCCTTCATCTTCCTGACCCTGATGCTCTCCCTGCAGGCCTCGTATGCCGCCCCGCTGATCCTCCTGGCGCAGAACCGCCAGGACGACCGCGACCGGGTCAACCTCGAACAGGACCGCAAGCAGAACGAACGTTCGATCGCCGACACCGAGTATCTGACCAGGGAGATCGCCGCGCTGCGTATCGGCCTCGGTGAGGTCGCCACCCGCGACTGGCTGCGCTCCGAGCTCCAGGACCTGGTCAGGGAACTGCACGAGCACGACGGCGACCGGCCGCGCGGGGCGCGGACCGTATTCCCGCCCGATCACCCGCGCGGACGTGACATGGGCGACCGCTGACGGGACTCCCAGGCGCCACGCGGGGCGCCGTACCATCGTCCTATGGCTACGGAAGACGCGGTGCGTGAAGCACTGTCGACGGTGAACGACCCCGAGATCAACCGCCCCATCACCGAACTCGGGATGGTGAAGTCCGTGGAGATCGGTGCGGACGGAGCGGTCGCGGTCGCCGTGTACCTGACGGTCTCCGGCTGCCCCATGCGCGACACCATCACCCAGCGCGTGACCGACGCGGTCTCGGCGGTCGAGGGCGTCACCCGTGTCGACGTCGAGCTCGACGTCATGGGCGACGAACAGCGCAAGGAACTGGCGAACGCGCTGCGCGGCGGCCAGGCCGAGCGCGAGGTCCCGTTCGCCAAGCCGGGTTCCCTCACGCGCGTGTACGCCGTCGCCTCCGGCAAGGGCGGCGTCGGCAAGTCCTCGGTGACGGTGAACCTCGCGGCGGCGATGGCGGCCGACGGCCTCAAGGTGGGCGTGGTCGACGCGGACATCTACGGCCACTCCGTGCCCCGCATGCTGGGCGCCGACGGCCTTCCCACCCAGGTCGAGAACATGATCATGCCGCCGTCCGCGCACGGCGTGAAGGTCATCTCGATCGGCATGTTCACCCCGGGCAACACCCCCGTGGTCTGGCGCGGCCCGATGCTCCACCGTGCCCTCCAGCAGTTCCTCTCGGACGTCTACTGGGGCGACCTGGACGTCCTGCTCCTCGATCTTCCGCCGGGCACGGGCGACATCGCCATCTCGGTGGCCCAGCTGGTCCCGAACGCCGAGATCCTCGTCGTGACGACCCCCCAGCAGGCGGCGGCCGAGGTGGCCGAGCGTGCCGGCTCCATCGCCGTGCAGACCCACCAGAAGATCGTCGGCGTCGTCGAGAACATGGCGGGCCTCCCCTGCCCGCACTGCGACGAGATCGTCGACGTCTTCGGCACCGGCGGCGGCCAGAGCGTCGCCGACGGCCTCACCCGCACCACCGGCGCCACCGTCCCGGTCCTCGGCAGCATCCCCATCGACGTCCGCCTCCGCGAAGGCGGCGACGACGGCCGCCCCGTCGTCCTCTCCGACCCCGACTCCCCCGCCGGCTCCGCCCTCCGAGCCATCGCGGGCAAGCTGGGCGGCCGCCAGAGGGGCCTGTCGGGCATGAGCCTGGGAATCACCCCGAGGAACAAGTTCTAGGGCGGCTGAGCGACTGAGGGCGCCGGGACTCCTGCTTCTGGCTTCTGCTTGTCGGCTTCTGCCTTGAAGGGGCGCGGGGAACCGCGCGATCAGCCACGACGAAGGGCACCGCAGCACAACACGGCGGTGCCCTTCGCGCTATGCGTACGCCTCGATGTCCTTGATCATCGCGAAGCCCAGACCGTACGCGCTCATCCCTCTTCCGTACGCCCCCACATGCACCCCCTGCGAGGTCGACCCCGCGAGGACCCACCCGAACTCGGACTCGCGGTAGTGGAACGGCGTCGGCACCCCGTCCACCGGCAGGGACAGCGTCGACCAGTGCGACCCGGCCAGGTCGTCCGCCAGGACCCACGCCGTCTCGGTCTGCTGGTCCAACCAGTCGTCCCGCCGGGTGTGGTCCAACTGCCCCGGCCAGGTGAAGGACAGCAGCCCGACCCCGGCGAGCCACGCCGCCGAGGAGACCGACGTGGCCTCCAGCACACCCGCGCCGTCCGCGCTGCGGCGCACGTCGTTCGACGCGACGGTCACCACGACCGCGAACCGCTCCTTGACCTCGTCGTCCGCCCCGGCGGTGTACTCGTTGCGCACCGAGGGCTCGTCGCCGTGTCCGATCGAACCGTGCTCGACGGCTCCTTCCGCCGACGTACCGACCTGCATCAGCCAGCGCGGCCCCGTGAAGGCCTCGTCGAGGCCGTACCAAGGGAAGGGCGCCAGCAGGTAACCATCGACCGCGCGGCGGGCGGAGGGGACCTGTTGTCCGCCCTCCGCGGCCGACGCCTGCGCGCCTACCCGACTCGTCGTCTCCATGCCCGGACGCCTCCTAGCTCTCGACGGACCGGAGCGGCCCGCCCCCCACGGGCGTCGTCGCTCGCTCTCCATACGGTCCGCACAACAACTGGGCAGCATAGCCACAGGTCTACGAGCAGCAGGGAAAGCGCCCGGCGCGTAGGACGGCGTACTGGCGGGTTCAGGCCGAACGAGGGTGCGTGACGGTATGAATCGCATCACGTACGGGGGCGCTGTGGCATACAGGCGTACGGCACACAACGGCAGGTCGGAGGCGGTACGGGCGGTGAGCGGGCGTACGGCGGCCGGATGTACGGCTCAGGTGGCGTCCATGTCGTACGGCGGACGCTCGGCAGGCTCGGGCTTCTTGGTCATGTCGACCGTTCCGCCGGACGAGCCCGACGCGGAACCCTCGGAGGCGGCGACGGAGGCGATGGCGGCGACGGAAGAGGTGGACGAGGACTCCGATTCGCGGCCGTGGACCGCGTCAGTGAGCTCGGACACCTCCTTCTTCAGGTCGAAGCCGCTGCGGATCTCCTTCAGCCCCAGTTCGTCGTTGTCCAACTGCTTGCGGAGGAACGTCTTGGGGTTGAGGTCCTCGAACTCGAAGTCCTTGAACTCCGGTCCGAGTTCGCTGCGGATGTCCGCCTTGGCGCTGTCCGAGAACTCACGGATCTTGCGGATGGTCCGGGTGACGTCCTGGATCACCTTCGGAAGCTTGTCCGGGCCGAAGACGAGCACGGCGAGGACGACGAGCGTCACCACCTCCAGCGCACCTATGTCATTGAACACCTGAAGCTCCTTGCGATGTCCTCGGTCCCGATCCTCGGGCCTCGGCAGGTCTTCCGTGGTCCGGGCCGAATCCAAGGTACCCGGCGTTCCCTCCGATCCGGTACCGTCAGGCGGCTTCCGGCCGCGCCCGAACGACGAGTTTTCCCAGCTGTTTGCCTGGCGGGAGGGGGTGTGGGCCCTCCGCCTGTGAGGTTGCTGTCAGTGCGGCCCGCCGTCGCGGCCGCCGGCTGACGGTCAGTCGCCGCCTGACGAGCCGAGAGTGAGGGTGACCGTCCGCTCCCTGCCGTTCCGCAGGAGGGTGAGCTCCAGGCGGTCGCCGGGCCGGTGGGCGCGGACCTTGACGATCAGCTCGTCGCCGGAATGGACGCGCTGCCCGTCGACCTCGGTGATGACGTCACCCGAGCGGATGCCCGCCCGGTCGGCGGGGCCGCCCGCGGTCACCCCGGCGGCGCCCTCGTCGCTCTTGTCGCCGATGCGGGCGCCGTCCCCCGAGTAGTCCATGTCGAGGGTGACACCGATCACCGGGTGGCTCGCCTTGCCGGTGTTTATCAGCTCCTCGGCGACGCGTTTGCCCTGGTTGATGGGTATCGCGAAGCCGAGCCCGATCGAGCCGGCCTGCCCGCCGTCCGACTCGGAACCGCTGCCCGCGGACCGGATGGCGCTGTTGATGCCGATGACCCGGCCCTTGCCGTCGAGGAGCGGGCCGCCGGAGTTGCCGGGGTTTATCGGCGCGTCGGTCTGCAACGCGTCCACGTACGACACGTCGCTCACGTCACCGCTCTCGCCGCCGGCCGTGATGGGTCGCTCCTTGGCGCTGATGATGCCGGAGGTGACGGTGTTGGCCAGGTCGAAGGGGGCGCCGATGGCGACGACCGGGTCGCCGACCCGCACCTCCTCCGAATTGCCCAGGGGCAGCGGCCTGAGTCCGCTGACCCCGGACACCTTGACGACGGCCAGGTCGTAACCGGTGTCCCGGCCGACGATGGTGGCCTTCGCGGTGTCACCACCGCTGAACGTCACCGATATGTCGCCGTCCGTTCCGGCGGGGTCGACGACGTGGTTGTTCGTGAGGATGTGACCCCGCTCGTCGAGCACGAACCCGGTTCCGGTGCCCTGGGCGCTCGCCCCGCTCACATGCAGGGTCACGACACCGGGCAGCGCGCCGGCGGCGATCCCGGCGACGCTGTCGGGCGCCCGCCCCGTCACCCCGTCACTGACCTGCGGCAGCTCGACCGCCCCGACTCCGCCGTTCCGCTCCAGGTACGCGCCCACGGCTCCGCCGATGCCGCCGGCCACGACGGCGATCACCAAGGCCCCGACCAACAGGACCCGCACCCTGCGCGGACGCCGCCGCGCCACGTCGCCCACGGCGGCCCCGTTCTGCTGCAACGAACCCGACCCGGCCCACGGGTCGTAGTTCTGCCAGGGCCCCTGCGGCGCCTGCGGGGCACCTGGGAGCGGCTGGGCGGGATCGGCATACGCAGGCGGCGCGGGCCGGGACGCGTCCGCGTACGGGGGCGGCACGGGCTGAGCCCTGTCGGCGTGCGGAGGCGGGCCTTGCTGAGCCCCGCCCGCATACGGGGGCGGCACGGGCTGGGATCCACCCGCGTGGTGAGGCGGCACGGGCTGAGCCCCGCCCGCGTAGGCAGGCGGGACGGCATGCGCCGAGTCTCCGAAAGGCGGCGGTCCCGGCTGGGAGGGATACGCGTAGGAGGCCCCGGGGGGCTCGGGCGCGTCCGGGTACGGCGCTGCGGCGCGCGGGGGCCCCTCCGGGAAGTGCTTCACCACAGCCTGGGGCGCCTCCGCGTACGACGCCGTCGCGGGCTGGGCCGCCTCCGGATGCGAAGCCGCCGCCGGCCCGGACGCGTCCGCATGCGGAGCCGCCACCGACTGTGCCGTCTCCGGATACGGGGCCGCGCCGGGCCGAGGTGCGTCCGGATACCGGGCCGCCGTCTCGGGCTGAGAAGTGATCGGCGGTACGACGGAGCCATGGGCCGGGGGCACCGGAACAGGCGGGGGTACCGCCGAAGTCGCTTCGGCGTGCGTCGGGGCAGTCACCGAGGGCGCCCCCTCATGCGTCGGCACCCCCACCGCCGCAGGCACCCCGTGCGCCGATGTCCCCGTTTGAACGTTCGTGCCGTGCGCGGGAGTCGTCGCCGGGTGCTGGACCGGCGGAGCGGGCGCCCAGGGGCCGGGCTCGCCGTACGGCGGGGTGCTGTAGGGATCGGGGTCGTGCAGCGGCCTGGGGCGCTCAGAGGGCGCTCCAGGGGCGCTCAGGGCCTCCGGCTCACCGGACGGACGGGCGTCGGCGACAGTGATGGCGGCCACGGCGGCGATCGCGGCGCCGGTGGAACCGGGCACGCCCGAGGAACCCGCTTCGGTCGCGGCGTCGCTCCCCACACGCGTCGGAGCCGGCAGTTCCAGCTCGAAGTCGCCGTCCGTGTCGGGGCTCGGCACGGAGCCGGACCTGAGCGAAGCTTCGGCGTCCGGGCGGGCCAGTTCGAAGTCGGAGCCGTCGTCGGTGTCGACCCCGCCGGGGGCCGATGCCGCTGCCGCTGCCGCTGCCGGGCGTTCCAACTCGAAGTCGCCCTCGGGGTTTCCTTCGCGCACGGTGTCCGCGAGCCCGGGGGACGCGGCACCTCCGTCGGACCCCGTAGAACCGATGGCTTCCGCCGGTTCGTCGACTCCCGCGGCCCCGATGCCGTCCCCCGTCGTACCGGCCCCCGCGCCGTGCGCTCGGGGTCGGCTCCACCATTTCGCCTTCGTGGGCTTCCCCTCGTTCATGTTCTCCCCACACCTGGGGCCGTTCCAGGAACCGGCCCGCCGCCCACCGTTCACCGAGTGCCGCGGGCCCGAAGCGGCCCGCGGCGGACACGGCCCACTCTGGATTCAACCAGGTTCGCGGGCCGGTGCGCAGAACTCGGGGTCAGCGCAGGACGGGCGAGGTGGGTGTGGGAGACGAGGTGGTGTCGGGAGCCGTCAGCAGGCCCGGTCCCGCGAGTTCGGGTGCCGAGGACCAGTCGGTCAGCTGCAGCGTCGGTGCGGCGGTGAGCGGACGTATGAGCGGGGACATGACGGCCGCGCCGGCCAACACGGGCGCGGTCAGCGGGTGTACGGCCTGACGGTCCTGGCCGGCCGGAGCGGGGACTCCGGGCAGCAGGGGCGCGGAGATCTCCGTCGGGGCGACGGGCACCTCGCCCAAGGACTGCTGCCCCTGCCCGAGCAGCGGCCCGACGGTTCCCCGGCGGCGCTGCGACTCGGGGGTCGGAACCGTGCCCGAGGCCTGCGTCCGCAGCGGTGTGACATTGCTGCCGGAGCCGGAAGCGCCCCGGGCGTCCGCCGTCTCGACGGGCATCCCGTTGGTCACGCCACCGAGGGCGATCGCGGCCAGCGACACCGCGCCGGCCGCCACGAAGGCGAACCGCATGCCGCGCGAGGCCGATCGCTCGGCCTCCTGCCGGCTCACGTCATGGATCCGAAAGCCGCGGTCACCCCTGACTCCGGTGTCGTCGGCAGCTCTTTCCTCGCCGTCCGCACGGTCGTCCGCGTCCCCGGAGAGGTCGCGTCCGCCGCCCAGGAAGCCCGGGTCGCCCAGCGCCCTGCGGTCGCCGAGGAAGCCCCGCCCGCTCAGGAAGCCGCGGTCACCGAGGAACCCACGGCTGCCGGACAGCCCTCGGCCGCCGAGCAGTCCGCGGCTCTCCGACGGCGTCAGCGCGCCGCCGTGTGGTCCCGACGGGAGATATCCGAAGGAGTCGCCGCCGGGTCCGAAGATTCCGAAGTCGGCGAAGTCCCGGGAGTCGGTAGGGGCGACGGGCAGGCCCGGCCCGCCGGCCGTACCCCCGAGTCTTCCTCCGAAGCCACCGGGCAGCTGCGAGCCGCCGTCGCCGTCGCCGCCCGCCGGAAGCATCTGGAGCCGGGCCAGGAAGCTTTCGGAGGGAGGCGGCGGGGCGGCCTCGGCGAAGACGTTCTTCAGGCGGCGCTGCTCGTCCGCCTCCGTCTTGCACTTCGCGCAGGTGGCGAGATGTGCCAGGACGCGGTCACGCGCCTCATGACCGAGCTCTCCGTCGATGAGGGCGGAGAGACGGTCTCCCAGGTGCTGCTCGGCAGGTGTAGGACGGGATCCACTCACGCGGTCGCGCCCCCTCCTCCCAGCACGGGCACCCGCGGCACCGTGAACCCGCGGCGCTGCTCGGCCCGGGCCTCCGGGGAGCGGTGCGCCAGGGCCTTACGGAGCTGGGAGCGGCCGCGGTGGATACGGGAGCGGACCGTGCCGAGCTTGACGCCCAGGGTCGCGGCGATCTCCTCGTACGACAGTCCTTCGATGTCGCAGAGGACGACGGCGGCGCGGAACTCGGGCGCCAGGGTGTCGAGGGCCTGCTGGACGTCGGCGTCGAAGTGCGCGTCGTTGAAGAGCTGCTGCGGGGTGGGCTCGCGGCTGGGCAGGCGCTCGGCCGCGTCGTCCCCGAGGGCGTCGAAGCGGATGCGCTGCTTGCGCCGGACCATGTCCAGGAAGAGGTTGGTGGTGATGCGGTGCAGCCAGCCCTCGAAGGTGCCGGGCGTGTACGTCGACAGTGAGCGGAAGACGCGGACGAAGACTTCCTGGGTGAGGTCCTCGGCGTCGTGCTGATTGCCGGTCAGACGGTAGGCGAGCCGGTAGACGCGGCCGCTGTGGGTGCTGACGATCTCCTCCCAGGTGGGCGGAGTCCACGCCTGCGCGTGCGCGTCCGTGGTGAAGGTCGCGGTCTGTACGACGGCGGCGTGGCTGTGGTCAGCGGTGTCGTTCACGGATTTCGGCTTGCCCGCCGATCCGAGAAAGCGCCGTAGCACTCCTCCCCGATCCACAGGCGCAGCCGCACCTCCCCTGTCGGCTCTGGTGGTGTCCAGCGGAGCCCCTACCATAGCCACCTCGCCCGTTAGCTCCGGATAAGCGGTTTTATAAGAAATTGATGTGCGCCGATGTGGTTCATATGGCCGATCCGGCCCATATGGCGCTGTCAGCACCTGCACCGAAGCCCGCGCCTGCTCGTCGGACCGATCCATCCCGTGCCCCCCGTCGCGGCCCCCGTCACTCACTCATCCCTTTAAACGACCGGTCCCATCAGGAGGTTCCCGACGGCAACGGATACAGTCACGCCCAGGCAACCACGGGGACATAAGGAGAGGACCATTACCGGCAACCGGCTGACGAGCTGGGCGTTCGCCGACGTCTTTGTCGCCGAGGACGAGGCGCTGCGCTGGGCCCGCGACCGGGCCCGGGAGGCAGGCCTGCGCTCGGTGTCGCCCGGTACGGGCGCCGCGCTGCGGATGCTCGCCGCCACCCTCGACGCGAAGGCGGTGGCGGAGATCGGGACCGGGACCGGCGTCTCCGGGATCCACCTGCTGCACGGTATGCGGCCGGACGGGGTGCTGACCACCGTGGATCCGGAGCCGGACCACCAGCAGTTCGCCCGGCAGGCGTTCCGCGCGGCCGGCTTCGCCAGCAACCGCGCGCGCTTCATCCCGGGCCACGCCCTGGAGGTGCTGCCGCGGCTCACGGACTCCGGGTACGACCTGGTCTTCTGCGACGGCGACCGGCTGGAGTGCCTCGACTACCTCGCTGAATCGTTGCGTCTGTTGAGACCCGGTGGCCTCGTCGCTTTCGAGGGCGTCTTCGCCAGTGGCCGCACGGTGGATTCGAACCCTCAGCCGACCGAGGTCATACGCCTGCGGGAGCTGCTGCGCACGGTCCGCGAGAGCTCCGAGCTCGTACCGTCCCTGCTCCCGGTGGGCGACGGCCTGCTGTGCGCGGTCAAGCGCTGAGGGACACCTCCGGAGACCGGCACGGCCCCTCGCACACCCCCCGTCACAACAGCGCCCCGGCACCGCCGGGAGCGGCGGTGCCGGGGCAACTGAAAGGGTATGGTCGCTTCGCGCGTCAGCCGACGACCTTCTTGAGGGCATCGCCGAGGGCGTCAGCCTCGTCAGGGGTCAGCTCGACGACAAGCCGACCGCCGCCTTCGAGCGGAACGCGCATGACGATGCCCCGCCCCTCCTTGGTCACCTCGAGCGGGCCATCGCCCGTCCGCGGCTTCATGGCCGCCATGCTCGTACCCCTTCCTGAAACCAGCTCATCGCCTAAGCCGACGGCCCGGGAGGGCAGGCGCGGGCCCACCAGGGGACACGCGACACCGGCATCGAACACATTGCTTCCAGGCCATTATCCCGCATCTCATGACCCGATGACCAACATCGGTCGGCATCGCTTGGGCAACGCGCGCGAGCAAAACCACCCAATTCGGCGATGTGACTGCGATACTGCGCCACCACTCGGTGCCAGGTCGGCGCTCGGCCATTGGTGATTCTTTGACGCAGGTCACACGCCCGGCCCCCACTGACACCCGTGATCTCCGCCATGCTGTGCTGTGACGAGGGCGTACTGACCAGTACGTCGCCGGCGCGACACGGAGGGGAAACCGCCATGGCCGACACCGTGCTCTACGAGGTGCACGACGGACTCGCGACGATCACGCTGAACCGCCCCGAGGCGATGAACGCGCTGAACATCGCGACCAAGGTGGCCCTGCGGGAGGCCGTGGAGGCCGCTGCCGGGGACGACGCCGTACGGGCGGTGCTGCTGACCGCGGCCGGGGACCGGGCGTTCTGCGTGGGCCAGGACCTGAAGGAGCACATCGGGCTGCTGGTCGAGGGCTCCGGACACGTCATGAGCACGGTCAAGGAGCACTACAACCCCGTGGTGAAGGCGCTCACGGGGATGGCGAAGCCCGTGGTGGCCGGGGTGAACGGTGTAGCGGCAGGCGCCGGCCTGGGGTTCGCGCTCGCGGCGGACTACCGGGTGGTCGCCGACACGGCCTCCTTCAACACCTCCTTCGCCGGGGTCGCGCTCACCGCCGACTCCGGGGTCTCCTGGACGCTTCCGCGCGTGATCGGTCCCGGTCGCGCCGCCGACCTGCTGCTCTTCCCCCGCAGCATCAAGGCCCAGGAGGCGTACGAGCTGGGGATCGCGAACCGGGTCGTGCCGGCGGCCTCTCTGCACACCGCCGCCGAGCAGGTGGCGCGGATGCTGGCCGAGGGGCCGACGGTGGCGTACGCGGCGATCAAGGAGGCGATGGCGTACGGGTTCTCCCACTCGCTGGCCGAGACGCTGGGGAAAGAGGACGAACTGCAGACGCGGGCGGGGTCGTCGGAAGACCATCGGATCGCCGTGCAGGCCTTCGTGAACAAGGAGAACCCGACGTACCTGGGTCGGTGAGGTTCGTGGGGACCACGGGTTCGTCGCGGCCGGCCGCGCGGTTCCCCACGCCCCTAAGGGGCGCTCCTGGCGACGCATGTCTCCAAGTGGTCGTTCACCAGGCCGCAGGCCTGCATCAGCGCGTACGCCGTCGTCGGGCCGACGAAGCGGATGCCTCGCTTCTTGAGGGCCTTGGAGAGGGCCGTGGACTCGGGGGTGACCGCCGGGACGTCCGCGAGGGTCCTCGGGACCGGGCGGGCCGCCGGATCCGGGGCGTGGGACCAGATCAGCTCGTCCAGTTCGCCCGGGGCCCAAGCGGACAGCTCGCGGGCGTTGGCGATCGTCGCCTCGATCTTGGCCCGGTTGCGGATGATGCCCGGGTCGGCGAGGAGGCGTTCCTGGTCGGTCTCCGTGAACGTGGCGACCGAGGCGATCTTGAAGTCGGCGAAGGCGGAGCGGAAGCCCTCACGGCGACGCAGGATGGTGATCCAGGAGAGGCCGGACTGGAAGGCCTCCAGGCAGAGCCGCTCGTACAGGGCGTCGTCGCCGTGGACCGGGCGGCCCCACTCCTCGTCGTGGTACGCGACGTAGTCCTCGGTGGACAGGGCCCAGGGGCAGCGCGGCGCGCCGTCGGGGCCGACCAGGGCGGTGCCGTCGCTCACTGGTGGCCGCCCTCCTCCGGCTTGTGCAGCGAGGTCACGGTCGACGAGCGGGCGCCCGCGAGCGCTGACTCCAGGTCGGCGATACGGGCGTCCCGCTCGGCGATCTCGGCGCTGAGGCGGCCGAGGGCGTCGTCCACGTCCACCATGCGGTAGCCGCGCAAACCGACCGGGAAGCGGAGCGCCTCGATGTCCGCGCGGTTGACCGGGCGGTCCGCCGGAAGCGGGTCCTGGAGCCGCTCGCCCTCTGCCTCCGGCAGCACCGCGTTGTCGCCGCCGCCCACGACGGCGAGCGTCACCGCGGCGACCACGACGGCGAGCGCGACCACCAGGAACAAGAACATGAACATCGCTGGGTCCCCTCGAGTGTGTTCGGCTCCGATCGTGCCATGCGAGTCTGACAGTTAAGGTCGCAGGCGGTTGGGCAAGGCCGTCGATCGGCGGGACGTACTGGGAGAGGTCACAGCGGATGCTCAGGCTGGGCAAGCGGGAATTCGGCCCGCACGAGCCGGTGATCATGGCGATCGTGAACCGGACCCCGGACTCGTTCTACGACCAGGGGGCCACCTACCAGGACGAGCCGGCGCTCGCCCGCGTGGAGCGGGCGGTCGCCGAGGGCGCGGCCATCGTCGACATCGGCGGGGTGAAGGCCGGGCCCGGGGAGGAAGTGACCGCCGCGGAGGAGGCACGGCGGACCGTCGGGTTCGTCGCGGAGGTGCGGAGGCGGTTCCCCGAGGTCGTCATCAGCGTCGACACCTGGCGGCACGAGGTCGGTGAGGCCGTCTGCGAGGCCGGGGCGGATCTGCTCAACGACGCGTGGGGCGGGGTCGATCCCCGGCTCGCGGAGGTCGCGGGGCGGTATCGGGTGGGTCTGGTGTGTACGCACGCCGGTGGAGCGGAGCCTCGTACGCGGCCGCATCGGGTCGAGTACGACGATGTGATGGCCGACATCCTCCGGGTGACCGTGGGGCTGGCCGAGCGGGCGGTGTCGCTGGGGGTGCCCCGGGAGTCCGTGATGATCGATCCGGGGCACGACTTCGGGAAGAACACGCGGCACAGTCTTGAGGCGACCCGGCGGTTGGGGGAGATGGTCGCGACGGGGTGGCCGGTGCTGGTGTCGTTGTCCAACAAGGACTTCGTGGGGGAGACGCTGGACAAGGCGGTGAAGGAGCGGGTGGTGGGGACGCTGGCGACCACCGCGGTGTCCGCGTGGCTGGGGGCTCAGGTGTATCGGGTGCATGAGGTCGCGGAGACCCGGCAGGTGGTGGAGATGGTGGGGGCCATCGCGGGGCATCGGGCACCGGCTGTGGCCCGGCGGGGGCTTGCCTAGGGGGGCCTAGGGGCTTTTCTCGCCCCCTCCGCCCCTACCCGTCCCATCCTCAAGGGGCTGCGCCCCTTTGACCCCCGCCCACCGACTCGGGTCGTCGGGTGCGTGGGCGGGTACGGGTTCGTCGGAGTTGATCGCGCAGTTCCCCACGCCCCTTCCGGGGCGCGGGACAACCACGGTCTAGCGACCCGCCTCCTTCGAGACCAGGGCCACCGCCTCGTCCACGTCGTCCGTCACGTGAAAGAGGGTCAGGTCCTTTTCGGCGGCCTTGCCCTGGGCGATCAGGGTGTTGCTGAGCCAGTCGACGAGACCGCTCCAGTAGGACTCGCCGAAGAGGACGATCGGGAAGCGGGTGACCTTCTGGGTCTGGACGAGGGTGAGGGCCTCGAAGAGTTCGTCGAGGGTGCCGAGGCCGCCGGGGAGGACCACGAAGCCCTGGGCGTACTTGACGAACATCATCTTCCGGACGAAGAAGTAGCGGAAGTTGAGGCCGATGTCGACGTAGGGGTTGAGGCCCTGTTCGAACGGGAGCTCGATGCCGAGGCCGACGGACGTGCCGCCCGCTTCCAGGGCACCCTTGTTGGCCGCCTCCATCGCGCCCGGCCCGCCACCCGTGATGACGGCGAAGCCGGCCTCCACCAGACCGCGGCCGAGCCGGACGCCCGCCTCGTACTCCGGTGAGTCGGCCGGCGTGCGGGCGGAGCCGAACACGCTGATGGCGGGCGGGAGTTCGGCGAGCGTGCCGAAGCCCTCGATGAACTCGGACTGGATGCGCAGGACGCGCCACGGGTCCGTGTGGACCCAGTCCGAGGGACCGCCCGCGTCCAGCAGCCGCTGGTCCGTCGTGCTCGCCTGGACCTGGCCGCGTCTGCGCAGCACCGGCCCGAGCCGCTGCTCCTCCGGTGGTTGCTTCTTACCCTCGGGGTTGCCGGTCGCCATGTCCGCTCCCTCCGCCGTGCTGGTGGTTCACCTCAGCGTAGATCCATACGGGTTACGGACGGGGGACGTGAGCGTGTCCGCCCCGATCTGCCACCCGGGACACTTCACGCCGTCAGCCAGGACCTCAGGCGTTCCTCGCCCGTCAGGATCTGCGCCGGGTCGACCCGTTCGTCGCGGCGGTGCGCCAAGTGCGGGTTGCCGGGGCCGTAGTTGACGGCCGGGACGCCGAGGGAGCTGAAGCGGGAGACGTCCGTCCAGCCGTACTTGGGCTGGGCGGTGCCGCCGACCGCCTCGATGAAGGCCGCGGCCGCCGGGTGGGACAGGCCGGGCAGGGCGCCGGGGCTGTGGTCGTCGACCGTGAACTCCTCGACCCCGCAGTCGGCGAAGACCTCGCGGACGTGGGCGATGGCCTCCTCCTCCGTACGGTCGGGCGCGTAGCGGAAGTTGACCGTGACCACGCAGGCGTCGGGGATGACGTTGCCGGCGACGCCGCCCGAGATGCCGACCGCGTTGAGGCCCTCGCGGTACTCCAGACCGTCGATCACCGGGTAGCGCGGCTCGTACGACGCCAGCCTCGCCAGGATCGGGGCCGCCGCGTGGATGGCGTTGGAGCCCATCCAGCCGCGGGCGGAGTGGGCGCGCTCGCCCTTGGTCGTCAGCAGGACCCGCAGGGTGCCCTGGCAGCCGCCCTCGACCTCACCGTTCGTGGGCTCCAGGAGGACCGCGAAGTCGCCCTCCAGCCACTCGGGACGGGCCTCGGAGACGTGCTTGAGGCCGTTCAGGTCCGCGGCGACCTCCTCGTTGTCGTAGAAGACGAAGGTCAGGTCGCGGTTGGGGGCCGGGACCGTGGCCGCGATGCGCAGCTGGACCGCGACGCCGGACTTCATGTCACAGGTGCCGCAGCCCCACAGCACGCCGTCCTCGTCGAGGCGGGAGGGGACGTTGTCCGCGATGGGGACCGTGTCGATGTGGCCGGCCAGGACCACGCGCTCCGCCCGGCCCAGATTCGTGCGGGCGACGATGTTGTTGCCGTACCGGTCGACCGTGAGGTGCGGCAGGGCCCGCAGGGCGGTCTCGATCGCGTCCGCGAGCGGCTTCTCGGTGCCGCTCTCTGAGGGGAAGTCGACGAGCTGCGCGGTGAGCAGCGCGGCGTCCAGCGTGAGGTCAATGGGGGTCTCGGCCATGTCCCCGACCCTAACGCGCCGCCGGGGCGGGGCCGCCCGGCGGATGGATCCGGTCCCTCCTGCCTCACTGGTCACATCGCTGTTCACAACTCCTGCACGAGGGCCGTTACTCTCCAGTACCTTGGAGTGCGTGTCGGAGCCGTACCCCTTCCCCCCAGGTCCCCGTCCCCGCCGTCGCGGCCGTCGTGTGCTGCAGTTCATGGCGGCTTTCGTCGTGCTCGCCGCGATCGGGGCGTATCTCACCGTGCAGTATCTGACCGGGGGGAACGGCACACCGCGATGCGTGGTCGTGTCCGGGGCGGACGACGGGGCGTCGTACGAGTTCACGCCCGAGCAGGCGGCGAACGCGGCGACGATCTCGGCGGTCGGCACCTCGCGCGAGCTGCCCGAGCGGGCCGTGACGATCGCGCTGGCGACCGCGATCCAGGAGTCCGGCCTGCGCAACATCCCGCACGGCGACCGGGACTCCCTCGGGCTCTTCCAGCAGCGGCCGTCGCAGGGCTGGGGCACCGAGCGGCAGATCCAGGACCCGGTGTACGCGGCGGGCGAGTTCTACGAGCACCTCGTCAAGGTCGACGACTACGAGCGGCTGCCGCTGACGGTCGCCGCCCAGCGGGTGCAGCGCAGCGGCTACCCGGAGGCGTACGCCAAGCACGAGCCCGACGCCACGCTGCTCGCCGCCGCGCTGACCGGGCGGTCGGCGGCCGCGCTGACGTGCGAGGGGCGCCAGGAGACGACCGGCACCGGCAGCGCCTACGCGGGCGGCCCGGACGCCGTGCGCGGCGCGCTCGCGCGGGACTTCGGGGACGACGCGTTCGAGACCGCCGCGGCGGTGGTCGGCTCCGAGGGCGCCGCCTCCGCCAAGGCGAGCCCGTCGCCGAGTCCGAGCGTCTCCCCCATCGCCGGGACCGTGACCATCCCCCTCGCGGACGCCAAGGACGCCGGGGAGATCCGGCGGCGCGGCTGGGAACTGGCGCACTGGGCCGTGGCCAACTCCTCCCGCCTGGGCGTCGAGCGCGTCACGTACGCGGGCCGGGAGTGGGTCGCCGAGGGCCGGGCCGGCGCGTGGCGCGAGGCCGAGGGCACGTCGGGCGACGCGGCGGGCTCCACCACCGAGGTCCGAATCGTCACTGGACAGTAGGCCGCGAGCCTCACCCGTGCGGGGTACGCGCGGAGCACCGTGTGGACGGGGCGCGCGGGTTTTCGGCTGCTCACCCCGGCGTCGCGGAATCGCTTGGGGCCGTAGAGCCGTAAGGATTCAGCAGACTTTCGGACCGGGTGGCGTTTGTCCGACTGAATCCGCATTTGATAATGCGACGCATTGCAAACTCTTTACGTCGGGTCGCCGCAACCTTCGGGGGCTTCGAGCGGTAGTCACTGCGTCCGAGCCCGGAACGATCCACTCCAACGCTCAACTCCCGGGCACGGTCGGACACTTCAACGTTCTCTTCCGTCAAAGGAGCACCATGTCCCTCCCCCTGACCCGCCGGATCGCCCGAGCCGCGCTGCTGACCGCAGCGGGAGCGGCCTCCGTGGTCGGTGCGGCCGGCTCCGCGAGTGCGGCGCCCGAACTCCCGGCCACCCCGAACCTCGGCGGCCTGACCGCCGTGGACGGGGCGAACGCCGGTAACACCGTGGACGGCGCGACGCAGAACGCCACCGGGGTCGCGAGCGACGCCGGTAGCAAGGCGGCCAAGCAGACCCTGCCGACCGTGAGCAAGACCGGCGGGAAGGCCGTCAAGACGACGACGCCCGTCGCGCAGAAGGCCGCCGGAGAGACCGCCGGCTCCGCCGGCACCGTTCTGGGCGACTCGACCAAGACGGCCACGAAGGGTGGGCTGCCCACCGGTCAGCTGCCGGTGCAAGGGCCGCTCGGCTGACCTTCCGTACGTCGAAGGGGCCCGGGGAGATTCCCCGGGCCCCTTCGTTTCGTGTCCGTATCGTGCGGATCGCCCAAGCGGGGACAGCCGCGGCTAGGCCCGGGCCAGGCGCTCCACCGCTGTCGCCACCCGCTCGTCCGTCGCCGTGAGGGCCACGCGTACGTGGTGGTCACCCGCGGGGCCGTAGAAGTCGCCGGGGGCCACGAGGATGCCGAGGTCGGCGAGATGGGCGACGGTGGTCCAGCACGATTCGCCTCGGGTGGCCCACAGGTAGAGGCTGGCTTCGCTGTGCTCGATCCGGAAGCCGTGGGAGACCAGGGCCCCGCGGAGGGCCGCACGGCGTGCCGTGTAGCGGGCACGCTGTTCGTGGACGTGGTCGTCGTCCCCGAGGGCGGCGACCACCGCGGCCTGGGTGGGGGCCGAGGTCATCATGCCGCCGTGCTTGCGGATCTGGAGGAGGGGGCCGAGGACGGCCGGATCCCCGGCGAGGAAGGCCGCGCGGTAGCCCGCCAGGTTGGAGCGCTTGGAGAGGGAGTGGACGGCGACGATGCCCTCGTACGAGCCCCCGTTGACGTCCGGGTGCAGGACCGAGACCGGGTCGGCGTCCCAGCCGAGCTCCAGGTAGCACTCGTCGGAGAAGATCAGGATGCCGTGCTCGCGGGCCCAGGCGACGATCCGGGTCAGCTCGGCCTTGGAGAGGACCTTGCCGGTGGGGTTGGACGGCGAGTTCAGCCAGAGGAGCTTGAGGCCGACCGGGTCCAGGGACGTCGGATCGTCGTAGACCTCGTGGTCGGCGCGGGCGAGTCGGGCGCCCACCTCGTACGTCGGGTAGGCCAGGCGCGGGTACGCGACGCGGTCGCCGGGGCCGAGGCCCAGCTGGGTGGGGAGCCAGGCGACGAGTTCCTTGGAGCCGACGATCGGCAGGACGTGGTGGTGGGTGACGTCGCGGGCACCGAGGCGGCGCTCCAGCCAGCCCGTGATCGCGTCGCGCAGTTCGACGGTGCCCCAGACGGTCGGATAGCCCGGCGAGTCCGCGGCCGCGACCAGCGCTTTCTGGATCAGCTCGGGAACCGGGTCGACCGGCGTGCCGACGGAGAGGTCCACGATGCCACCGGGGTGAGCGGCGGCCGTCGCCTTGTACGGCTCCAGCTTGTCCCAGGGAAAAGTGGGGAGGCGGTCGCTGACTGCGGACACGGGATCTGGCTCACTTTCTCGTACGTTCCCTCGTACGGCGAACGCCTCGGCCCCGTACGGCGATCATGGTGATCGGGCCGTACGGGACCGAGGCGGCGCGGATGCGGGCCACAGGGGCCGTGCCCCGGGCCTGCGGCGTCGCTCTCAGGCCTGCGGCGGCAGTGCGGCGACGAAGGGGTGGTCACGCTCGATCAGGCCGAGCTTGCTGGCACCACCGGGCGAGCCGAGCTCGTCGAAGAACTCGACGTTCGCCTTGTAGTAGTCCTTCCACTCCTCCGGGGTGTCGTCCTCGTAGAAGATCGCCTCAACCGGGCACACCGGCTCGCAGGCACCGCAGTCGACACATTCATCCGGGTGGATGTAGAGGGACCGCTGACCCTCGTAGATGCAGTCGACCGGGCACTCTTCGATACATGCCTTGTCCTTGACGTCGACACAAGGCTGCGCGATGACGTAGGTCACGCTGTCGTTCCTCCTCGATAGGGCGCCGGCGGGCCTCCTCAGGCTCCGCCGCCTGGCGCGCGGGAGCGCGGCGTCGTCGATGCCCGCACCTAGTATCTCCGTTCCTGGGCATGATCCGAACAGGAGGGGTGGACGGACCTGTGGAAATCTCTGCCGGTGGACGTCTCGAGATCCGTGTCTCCGCCGCTGACGTGGGCAAACGCGTGTCCGTGCGGCGCGTCGACGACGATGCCACCGAGGGTGGGAAATTCACCGACACGGTTGGTGTTCTCACATCATGGGACGACGGCGTCCTGCTGATCACCCGAAGGAACGGAGAGCGGGTACGGATCGAGGAGTCGTCGCTGGTGGCGGGGAAGACCGTCCCCGCCGCCCCCGCCCGCCGACGTGGCCCCGCCGCCTCGTTCGGGGAACTCGCGCGGGTCGCCGCGCGGGCCTGGCAGCCGGTCGAGCGGGAGCCGCTCGGTGAGTGGGAACTGCGGGCCGCGTCCGGCTTCACCCGGCGCGCCAACTCGGTGCTGCCCCTCGGCGACCCCGGAATGCCGCTGGACGAGGCCCTGACGGCCGTACGCGGCTGGTACGCGGCCCGGGGGCTGCCCGCGTTCATACAGCTGGCCACGGGCGCCGAAGGCACCCACGAGATGCTCTGCGCCGAGGTGGCGGAGCGCGGCTGGGTCCGTGACGTCACCGCCGAGGTGTGGATCGGGGCGCTCGCGCCGGTCGCGGACCGGGAGGCGGCCGGGGTCGAGCTGTCCCGGACCGCGGACGAGGCATGGCTCGGCCGCTACCAGCGCAAGGGTCTCGGCGAGGTCGCGCTGAAGGTGCTCGGGAGCGGGCCCTCGGTGTGGTTCGCGACCGTGCCGGGGGCGGAAGGGGCGGGGCCGGCCGCCATCGGGCGGTGCGTCGTGGACGGGCGGTGGGCGGGGTTCTCGGCCGTCGAGGTCGATCCCGCCCAGCGACGGCGGGGGCTCGCCACGACCGTGATGGCGGCGTTGTCACAGCGGGCCCTGGACGAGGGTGCCTCGGCCGGCTGGCTGCAGGTGGAGACGGACAACTCGGGAGCGCGGGCGTTGTACGGGGGGATGGGCTTCGCGGCGCATCACTCGTATCACCACTATCGGGAGCCGGAACCGGAGAACGCCGGTCCCGGTGGCGGCTCCCACCCCGGCCCCGGCTCCGGCTCCGAGTCGTACGGATCGTCGTGAGCGGGCACCAGCCGGCGGTGCCGGCGCCTCGTCCTCCTGAGCCGGAGCGGGCCGACGAGGTGCGGCGGCGGTTCGCGCAGGCGGCGCGGGCCGAGCGGCCCGACCTGGCCCTGCTGTGTCTGCTGGTGGGGGCGGCGGGCGACGGGGCGGCGGACGAGGCGGGCCTGGACGCCGCCGAGATCGAACTCGACCGGCTGGCCGGGCTGATGCCGTACCGGCCCGGCGGGCCGCGTGCGTGGGCGGTCGCGACGGCCGAACTGCTCGGGGGTCAACACGGGTTCCGTGGTTCCGCCGCGGACTACCAGCGACTGGAGTCGTCGCTGCTGCATCAGGTGCTCGAACGGCGGCGAGGGCTGCCGATCCTGCTGTCGGTGGTGTGGATGGAGGTGGCCCGGCGGGCGGGGGCGCCCGTGTACGGCGTCGCGCTGCCGGGGCACTTCGTGGTGGGGTTCGGGCCGCAGGAGGAGCAGGTGCTCGCCGATCCGTTCGACGGGGGGCGGGTGTTGAGCGGGGACGATGCGGAGTTGTTGGTCGCGGGGGCCACGGGGGCGCCGCTGGCCCCCGGGATGCTGACTCCGGCCGATCCGCTGGACGTGATGGTGCGGATCCTCAACAACGTGCGGGCGTGGGCCGCCGCCCGGCCCGAGCGGACGGATGTCGCGTTGTGGGCGCTGGAGTTGTCGTTGGCGATGCCCTCGCATCCGGCGCGGCTGCGGTACGA
The DNA here is from genome assembly GCF_041435215.1 of Streptomyces sp. NBC_01314. NCBI lineage: Bacteria > Bacillati > Actinomycetota > Actinomycetes > Kitasatosporales > Streptomycetaceae > Streptomyces > Streptomyces sp. NBC_01314. The sequence continues at coordinate 4,068,058 of NZ_CP108394.1, forward strand.
GTGGGCCCGGTTGCTCGTGCAGCGGGGGGAGTATGTACGCGGTGCCACCGCGTTGGAGGAGTATGCGGAGGTGGTGGCGGGGGTGGACGCCGGGGCGGCCGAGAAGGTGCGGAGGCAGGCGGGGGCGGCTCGGGCTCTGTTGAACTGAGGGTGCCCGTTCGCCGTGGGAGCGATTGCGCGTCGGCGGGTGCGGGTGCGTTGTGGCCGGTCGCGCCCACGCGGCGGAGTCACTCGATGCCACAGCCCCGCGCCCCCGGGTTCTCCCGGCTGCTCCGGGCTGCCCCGGCCGTCACAGCCAGCCCTTTTCCCGTGCCGTGCGGACCGCCTCTGTTCGGTTTCTCACCGCCAGCTTGTGTATCGCCGTCGACAGGTAGTTGCGGACCGTGCCCTGGGAGAGGTGGAGGGTCTTGGCGAGTTCCGCGTTCGTGGAGCCGTCGGCCGCCGCTCGCAGGACCTCGCGCTCCCGGTCGGTCAGAGGGTTCGCGCCCCCGGCCAGGGCCGCTGCCGCGAGAGTGGGGTCGATGACCCGGTCTCCTGCCAGCACTCTCCGTACGGCGTCCGCGAGTTGGGCGGCGGGGGCGTCCTTGACCAGGAACGCGTCGGCGCCGGCCTCCATGGCGCTGCGGAGGTAGCCGGGGCGGCCGAAGGTGGTGAGGACGACCAGTTTCACCGCCGGGAGGGCCCGGTGGACCTCGGCCGCCGCCTCGATGCCCGTCGCGCCCGGCATCTCGATGTCGAGGAGGGCCACGTCGACGGCGTGGGCGCGGGCGGCGGCCAGGACCTCGTCGCCGCGGGCCACCTGGACCACGACCTCGATGTCGTCCTCCAGGCCGAGCAGGGCGGCCAGGGCCTCGCGGACCATGGACTGGTCCTCGGCGAGCAGAACCTTGATCGTTCGGGTCATGCGCCGGATCCTACGTCCGGGTCCAAAGGCGTGGCGGGGGCCCTGGCCACCAGGCGGAAGCCGTGCCGGGAGCGGCCCGCCTCCAGGGTTCCGCCCACCTTCTCCAACCGCTCGGCGAGACCCGCGAGACCGCTGCCGGGGGCGTCGCCGGCGGCGCCGGCCGGGCCGTCGGGGGCGCCCGTTCCGTCGTCGTCCACGGTCAGTTCGAGCATCGGGCCGTCGAGGGTCTGGCGGCGGACGAGGTCCACCGTGCAGCGGCGGGCGCCGCTGTGCCGTACGACGTTGGTGACGGACTCGCGCAGCGCCCAGGCGAGGACGGACTCACTGTCCTCGGACGCGTCGGTGAGGGCGGAGTGGGGGTCGAGGGGCAGTTCGGGGGTGATGCCGGCCGCCGTCAACGCGTCCCGGGCGCCCGCGAGTTCCGCGCCCAGGCGGGGGCGCCGGTAGCCGGTGACGGCCTCGCGGACGTCGACCAGTGCCTGGCGGCTGACCTGTTCGATGTCGGCGACCTGCTGGGCGGCCTCCTCGGGCCGGCCGGGGAGCATCCGGCCCGCCAGCTCGCTCTTGAGCGTGATCAGGGAGAGGGAGTGGCCGAGAAGGTCGTGCAGGTCGCGGGCGAGACGCAGGCGCTCCTCGTTCGCGGCCAGCTGGGCGACCGTCGCCCTGGCCTCGCGCAGTTCCCTCGTCGTCCGGACGAGTTCGCGGACCCCGGTCATGGAGAAGCCGCCGAGGAGGGCCGGGAGGAGCAGGGGGGCGAGATAGGCCGTGCCGCCCGGTACGGCGAACGCGATGGCCGTGAGGAGGGCCGACACCGCCGGGATGGTGAAGCGGGCGAGCCGCAGCGGGAGGGCCGCGCCGGACGCGACCGACACGTAGACGAAGAGGACGAGCCACTCACGGCCGAGGCTGAGGGCGAGGATCGAGGACTGGACGGCGAGGACGGCGAGCGCGCCGAGCACCATGCGGGTGGTGTCGCGGCGGCCGGTGCGGAAGACAAGGACGAAGTACCAGGTGACGAAGGCCACCAGGCCGATCCAGCCGAGGACGACGACACCGGCGCTGTGGCCTCCGTGCAGCAGGTCGCTGACAGGGGCACTCAGATAGGCGAGCCAGATCCCTGTCCAGAGGAACTTGATCGCCCTCTGCCTGCGGTTCTGCGGGCGCTGCCCGATACCGACGGCGCTCACGCCCTCCGCGTGTCCTTCCGGTAGAGCCAGGCCGCGCCGCCCGCGAACAGGGCGAAGTAGACGGCCAGGACGACGACGTCCTTGGTGTGCGGGGCCTGACTCTGTTCGATGGCCTGCCCCAGGGCAGCGTACGCGTGGGTGGGCACCCACTTCGCGATCTCCTGGAGCCACTCGGGGAACGTCGTGGTGGGCATCCACAGGCCGCCGAGCATCGACAGGCCGAAGTAGACGATCATCGTGATCGGCCGGACCGCGTCCCCGGTGGCGAGGTAGCCGATGGCGACGCCGAGCGCGGCGAAGACGAGGCTGCCGGCCCAGATCGCCCCGGTGAGCGCGAGCCACTGCCAGGCGTCCAGGCGCACGCCCTTCACCGCGGCGGCCACCACGAAGACGATCACGATGGACGGCAGGCTGACCACGGCCGCGCTCGCGGTCTTGGCGAAGACGTATCCGCGGCCCGGCAGAGTCGTCAGCCGCAGTTGCCGTACCCAGCCGCCCTCGCGTTCCTTGGCGATGCGCTCGCTGTTGCCCATCAGGACGGCCGTCAGGGCGCCGAAGGACGCCATCGAGACCATCATGTAGGTCGGGAGGGTCAGACCGGTGTCACCGAGCTTCTCGGTGCTGCTCGCGCTGCCCGCGATGAGCAGGAACAGCAGCGAGGGGTAGAGCACCGAGAAGAACATGGACTTGCGGTTGCGCAGGGCGCGGATGAGTTCCAGCTTGATCAGGCTGTTCATGACTGCTGCTTCGCCTCCTCGGCGGCGGTGATGGCGACGAAGGCCTGCTCCAGGCCGAGTCCGCCGACTTCGAGGTTGCGGGGGTAGACGCCGAGGCCGTAGAGGGCGTGGACGGTCGCGTCGGCGTCGGTGGACTGGATGCGGACGGTACGGCCGGACACGTCGATGGTGGTCAGGCAGGGCAGGGTGTGCAGCCGGGCCTCGTCGGCCGGACTCCCGTGCAGGTCGAAGGAGATCCTCCTGGCTCCCGCCCTGGCCTTGATCTCGGCCGCCGTGCCGTCGGCCAGCAGTCGGCCCCGGTGCAGGACGAGCACGCGGTCGGCGATGGCGTCGGCCTCTTCGAGGTAGTGGGTGGCGAAGAGGACGGTGCGGCCCTGGTCGGCCTGTTCGCGCATGGTCGCCCAGAAGGCCTGGCGGGCGGAGACGTCCATGCCGGTGGTGGGCTCGTCAAGGACGATCAGGTCGCTGTCACCGGCTGTGGCGAGGGCGAAGCGGACGCGCTGGGCCTGGCCGCCGGAGAGCTTGTGGACCCTGCGGTCGGCGATCTGGGTGATGCCGGAGCGGGCGAGGACGTCGGAGACCGGGTACGGCCTCGGGTGCAGGTCACAGGCGAGCCGGACCAGTTCGGCGACCGTGACGTCGTCCATCAGCCCGCCGCTCTGCAGCATGGCGCCCACGCGTCCGGCGACGATCGCCTCGCGCGGGCTCGTGCCGAAGACACCGACCGTGCCGCTGTCGGCGTTCTTGAGGCCGAGCAGCAGGTCCAGGGTGGTGGACTTGCCGGCGCCGTTCGGGCCCAGCAGGGCCACGGTCTCCCCCGGGTACAGGGCGAGCGTCAGGCCGTCCACGGCCAGCACGTCGCCGTACGCCTTCGTCACCCTGTCGAATCCCACCACCGCTGAGTCGGTGGCCTTCGTCGTGGCCGTCGTCGTGGTCGTCATGTGCACCATCGTCGGCGCGCGGGGGGTGCCGTCGGCAGTGTCGGCGGTCCTGATCCCGGCATGACAGAAGTCATACCGGGGACGGTGACAGTGACGACTCCGGGATACGGCGAGGGGGCACCCGGCGTGTGCCGGGTGCCCCCTCCGCGCCGCTCCGGGACCGGCTAGCTCGGGTCCGTCTCGATGACCGCCGTGCGGTCCGTCGTGCTCTTCAGGGCCTGGCGGAGGGCGCTGTAGACGTCCTCGACGGTGACCGGGGTCTTCTCACCGTTGCCACGGGTGATGAGGACTCCGTCGAAGGCGCCGCCGTAGAGCTCCTTGAGGGCCTTCTCGTCGTAGGAGTCGACGAGCTTGCCGTCGACCGTCTTGACGGTCATGAACCTCCAGAGGGAGTTCTCCGGGCTCATCGGGACGCTGTGCAGGGGGTCCGTCTGGACGGTCACCCTGCCCGACATGGCCGGCTGCGCGAACTCCTTCATGAACCGGTCGACCTCGGCCTTGTCGACCGACGGCTCCTTGGTGGTGGTCGGGAGCCGCACGGCGGTGACCGTGCCGGTCTCGACCTGGGTGCGGTAGGCCTCCTCGACGGCGTCGGTGGACTCGTCGACGTCGATGCCCTTGCCCGCCTTGCCGTAGACGGCGACGGCCTTGCCGGCCTCGTACTTGACGGTGCCGTCGCTCGCCGAGCCGGAGCTGCCGGCGGCGCGCCGCAGGGCGGCCTCCAGCTTCTCCTCGTCGACGGGCATGACGGGCGCGACGACCCGCTTCTGGCCGAAGAGCGAGCCGATCACGGAGACGGGGTTGTAGTCGCTGACGGCGGCGGCGCTGACCGTGGCCTGCTTGTCGAACTGGAGTCCGGCCTGGTCGGGCCTGAGCGAGACGGTCTCGCCGTCGACGGTGAGCTTCAGCGCCGCGTCGGTGCTCTTGCCGAAGGCCGCGTCCAGCTTGTTGACGGCCTCGTCACGGGTGCCGCCGCCGATGTCGACGCCGAGGACCGTGGTGCCCTTGGGGACGTCGGAGTGGTTCATCAGCAGACCGGCGCCGTAGACACCGCCGCCGAGGAAGATCGCACCGCCGATGAGCAGGCCGAGCTTGCTGCGGCCCTTCTTCTTGGCCGGCTTGGCGGACTTCGTGTTCTTCGCCGGGCCGGACTTCGCCTGCGGAGCGGGGTCGGGCAGCTTCGGCGGGGTGTGCCGCACCGCGCCGTCGGGGCCGCCCGCGCCGAACGGTGTGCCCTGGGTGCCGGGGGGCACGACCGGGATACCGCTGGTCAGGGTGTGCCCGGAGGGGTTGTCGAGGTGGGGGCCGGGGCCGCCGCCGTAGCCCGGGGCGCCCGGCTCTTGGGCCTGCCGCTGCGGGGTGAGGACCGCGGTGTCGTCGCTGAGGCCGCCGCCGGGGCGGGCGTAGCCGCCGGACGCGGAGAAGTCGGCGTCGGGGCCGCCGAAGGGGTTGCCCTGGTAGCCGGGGTTGCCGGTGCCGCCCTGGCCGGGCGGCGGGCCGAGCGGGCTGTCGCCGGTGACGGGGCCGCCGGTGGGGCCCGCCGGGCCGGAGCGGCCGTTCGGGCCGCCGGGGTGGCCGCCGCCGTTGTCCGAGAAGTACGGCAGGTCGTCGCGCTCGGGCTTGGTGCCGGCCAGCGCGGCCGATACGTCGAAGGAGCCGGTGCCGCCGCCGTGGCCGGGAGCGACCGGCTGACCGCCGGTGGCACCGGCGAGCCCGGCGCCGTTCGTACCGCCGGGCCTGGGGCCGGCGCTCGCGCCGGGGCGCGGGCCACCGGGCTGCGTGCCGCCGGGACCCCCGGCCATCGGGCCCGTGCCGCCGGGACGGGCGCCCGGGTCGGGGCCGCCCTGCGCGCCGGTGACCGGGCCACCGATGGACCCGGTGGAGAACCCGGCCCCGTCGCTGGCGCCCTTGGGGGGCGGCGTGGCGCCGCCCCTGCGGGGCGCGAACCAGTCGCTGGTGGGCTCGGCCGGCGCGGCCGGGTCGGGCCCGGGCGCCGGGGTGTCCGTGAACACGGGCATGGCCGTGGTGCCGGTGGTCTCCGACTCGGACCCGGTGCCGTCAGCGGCGCCCGCGCCGTCGCCGACCGGTGTGCGGACGACGACCGGCGGGATCGGACGCGAGCCGGGGATGTTGATCCGGACCCGCGTGGTCAGCGTGGTCTCGGTCCTGGGGCCGTCCGGTCGCTCGCCGGCGGCCGACCGGGCCGCCTCGGCACCGGCCTCGGTGGCCATGGGCGTGCCGTACGGCGGTGTCCCCGACGGGTACGCGGTGCTACCGCGCCCATTGGCCCCGGAGGACGAAGTGTCAGTTTCACGACTCAAGGCAGGATCTCCCGGTTTGCTCCGCCGCCCTCACGACCTCAACTCAGCGGGCAGCTCGGCGGCGCGCACCACCATACTGGCCACTTCCGGCGCGTAACCCACGACCGCGTGGGAAACCCACACCGGACCCGCACCCGCGCACTGCTGCGAAGTGGTGGTCACTTCCCAAGTCGGACGTCGGGCCCGGTCGGTTGCCGCCCCCACCCAAGGGTGGCGCACATCACAGCCACAGCCATGCCCCCGAGCAGGAAGAGATACGAGCCGGCTCCCGCGCCGAACAGGAAGTCGCCCTCCGGCCGGGTGGACGTCAGCAGGACGACGGAGATCATCCAACCGGAGGCCGGCGCAACGGCCCCCGCCCGGCTGCCCGTCGCCCGCGCGCCACCCAGGAAGAGCCCGGCGGCGCCCAGCAGCGCGAGCAGCAATCCGCCGGGGAACCAGGCCGCTTGGAGCAGCCCTCCGGCCACGCCGACCACCGCTCCCAGCACGAAGAGCCCCAGGTGGGCGGCGGCGCGCGCCAGCGGGGGAAACGTCAACGGCTGGGCGAGCGCGCCGCCTTGCCCGCCCGTCGGCCGGTCCGTCCGCTTCATCGCCGGACCGCCGCTCGGCGGTCGGGCGAACGCACCACTCGTTTGTCATACACATGCGTACGCATCACAGGGCCGTTCCGTTCTGCCGTTCCTCGAAAGAAATGCCGGGAATCCCCTCGAACAAGTCACATTCCCGGCTCCCCCCTTCGCGTCTGCCGCGTACCAACTCGTAGTACTCGGTGCTCAGGAAGGGCTGTGCCAGCGCGTTGGAGAGGGCGAAGTACGGCTCGGCGACCTCGATCTGGGTGGCGTGCGCGCGCATCGCGGCGGCCTTCGCTGCCGCGAAGCCGGTGCCGTCGATCTCGGTCGTGACGATGTGGTCGTCCACCACTCCGGGCACATCGGTGACGCTCGCGGCCTGCTTGAACGGCAGCCGTCCGGGCTCGGCGAGGTCGCGGCGGAGCCGGCCGAAGCCCTCCAGGAGCACCCCGCGCGGCACCCGGTTCCAGTAGACCTTGTCGATGTCCCAGGGCTCGCCCAGGTCGGGGCGGAAGTCCGGGTCGGGGGTCAGGTCGGCCGCGCGCATGGCGACGCGGTGGGCCTGGATGTGGTCGGGGTGGCCGTAGCCGCCGTTGGGGTCGTAGGTGACGAGGACCTGGGGGCGGACCTCGCGGATCACCCGGACCAGGTGGGCGGCGGCCTCGTCGACGTCGGCGGACCAGAAGGCGCCGGGGCGCTCGTTCTGCTCGACGCCCATCATCCCGGAGTCACGGTAGCGGCCGGGGCCGCCGAGGAAACGGTGGTCGGTGACTCCGAGTTCCTTCATGGCCTCGGCCAGCTCGTCCGCCCGATGGGAGCCCAGCGTGTCGTCACGGTCGGGCGCAAGGTGCGCGAAACGGGGCGGGATGACCTCGCCCTCCTCGCCGAGGGTGCAGGTCACCAACGTCACCCCGGCTCCCTCGGCCGCGTACCTGGCCATGGTCGCGCCGTTGTTGATCGACTCGTCGTCCGGATGCGCGTGCACCAGGAGCAGTCGGTGAACGGAGCGAGATGGGGGTCCCCCCGGCCGAGCGTTGGGGGAGGGCAGATCCGTCATGGGCCCACCCTACGAGGCCCCCGGCCCGCCCCTGTGCCGGGCGCGGTCATTCACAGGAACGGCCGGCCGCGAGGGTCGAGGGCCCGGTGGGACAGGCCCGGGAAGACCCCGGCGGCCGGAGGCGTCAGAACTTGATACTGCCGATCATGCCCGCGATGTTGGTCGTCAGCTCGCTGATCGTCGGCGCGATGGTCGAGGAGGCGAGGTAGAAACCGAGCAGGATGCAGATGATCGCGTGTGGTGCCTTCAACCCTGACTTCTTGATCAGGATGAAGACGATGATCGCCAGCAGCACCACCGCCGAAATCGAGAGTGCCACGGCGGCTCACCTCCAAAAGTTCCCTGGGACCTGGGGAGCGAAGCAGTTGTCGAAGGCTGACGGCGGAGCCGTCGTCAACCGGTGACGTGGGTGACGCAGTTGTGAATCCATACAGCGGCCAGCAGGTTCATACCCACCCAGCGGTAGTGATCATAACTATCCATACGCGCGCATCGATCGGCGCACGGCCGCACAAGGGGGCGCATGGCCAATATGGTCGGACCATGACGACCCAGCCCGAGTCATTTCCCCGCCGACACGCCCGGACACAACGTTTCACCCTCGGCGCGCCACGGGCGTTCTCCATCGCCCCGGACGGCTCCCGCGTGGTGTTTCTGCGGTCCTCCGCCGGCACCGAGCGGGCGAACAAGCTGTGGGTGCTGGACCTCGGGGACGGCGTCGGGGGAAGCGGGGCGGGGCTTCCCCCGGCCGAGGGCCGGGAGAGGGTGGCGGCCGACCCGGGCGCACTGCTCGCCGGTTCCTCGGAGAAGTTGTCCGCGCAGGAGCGCGCACGCCGTGAGCGTCTGCGCGAGGGCGGCGCCGGGATCGTCGGCTACGCCACCGACGCGGCCGTGGAGCTGGCCTCCTTCGCCTTGTCGGGGCGGCTCTTCGTGGCCGAGCTGCGGGTCGGCACGGCACGTGAACTGGCCGTTCCCGGACCGGTGATCGACCCCCGCCCCTCCCCCGACGGCCGCTACGTCGCGTACGTCGCCCGGGGCGCGCTGCGGGTCGTCGGGGCGGAGGGCGGCGACGACCTGGCGCTCGCGGAGGAGGGACCGGAGAACGTCACCCATGGTCTGGCGGAGTTCATCGCGGCCGAGGAGATGGGCCGTTCGCGTGGTTTCTGGTGGTCGCCCGAGTCGGACCGCCTGCTGGTGGCGCGCGTGGACGACACGCCGGTGCGGCGCTGGTGGATTTCCGACCCCGCGCAGCCGGAGAGGGACCCGCAGCGGGTGGCGTACCCGGCGGCCGGGACGGCCAACGCGGACGTACGGCTCTTCGTGATCGACCTGTCCGGGACCCGCACGGAGGTCGTGTGGGACCGGGCGCGCTACCCGTATCTGGCGCATGTGCACTGGTCAGGGGCGGGTGCGCCGCTGCTTCTGGTGCAGGCGCGGGATCAGCGCAGCCAGCTGTTCCTGGCCGTGGACCCGGACTCGGGTGCGACCCGGATGGTGCACGCCGACGAAGATCCACATTGGCTTGATCTTTTCCCTGGGGTGCCCTCGTGGAGTCCGTCGGGGCAACTCGTGCGTGTCGCGGACGAGGGCGGCGCGCGGGTGCTGGCGGTCGGCGAACGCCCGCTGACGGGGCCGCAGTTGCATGTCCGAGCCGTTCTGGACGTGGCCGACGCCGACGTGCTGATCTCCGCGTCGGCCGGTGCGGCGGCGGCCGATCCGGAGATCGGGGAGATCCACGTCTACCGCGTGAACGAGCTGGGCATGGAGCGCGTCTCGCAGGAGCCCGGCGTGCACTCGGCGGTGCGCGCCGGGGGCGTGACCGTGCTGGTCTCGGCCGTTCCGGAGAGGCCGGGTACCCAAGTACAGGTGCTGCGGGACGGCGACCGGAGGAAGCTGGGGGTTCCCCCGGCCGGAGGCTGGGGGAAGGTGGCGACTGTGGCGTCTTGCGCGGAAGACCCCGGTATGTCACCGCGCGTACGGTTTACACAGGGGGGCGCACGCCGCGTACCGTGCGCCCTGCTTATGCCGAGGGACTACGACGGGGTCACACCCCTGCCGGTTCTCATGGACCCCTACGGTGGTCCGCACGGCCCCCGGGTGCTCGCCGCCCACAACGCGCACCTCACCTCGCAGTGGTTCGCCGACCAGGGTTTCGCGGTGGTGGTCGCCGACGGGCGCGGCACCCCCGGCCGCTCGCCCGCCTGGGAGAAGGAGATCGACGGCGACTTCACGCTCTCCCTGGACGACCAGGTGGACGCGCTGCACGACCTGGCCCAGTCGCATCCGCTGGACCTGTCCCGGGTGGCGATCCGCGGCTGGTCGTACGGCGGCTGGCTCGCGGCCCTCGCCGTGCTGCGCCGCCCGGACGTCTTCCACGCGGGCATCGCGGGCGCCCCGGTCACCGACTGGCGGCTGTACGACACGCACTACACCGAGCGGTACCTGGGCGATCCCACGACGGACCCGGCGGCGTACGCGAAGAGTTCGCTGATCACGGGTGAAGGGCTGTCCTCGCCCGCCGAGCCGCACCGCCCGCTGATGATCGTGCACGGCACCGCCGACGACAACGTCGTGTTCGCCCACGCCCTGCGACTGTCCTCCGCGCTCCTCGCGGCCGGCCGGCCCCACGAGGTCCTGCCGCTCTCCGGGGTCACCCACATCACCCCCCAGGAACAGGTCGCGGAGAACCTGCTGCTGCTCCAGGTGGACTTCCTGAAGCGTTCGCTGGGACTGGCATAGGGGCGGGCGGGCACGGCAACGGGCCGGGGCTACATGGCGAGCCCCGGCCCGTTTACGGCACCCGCACGGCCGTACGCGATTTAGATTCGCGCGTCCGTATATCGGAACGACGTCAGCCAAGTTGCCTGCGTGTTAACGCGTTTGGTGCATATTTGTACGCTTATTCCGCCCCATCCACATGATCGTCCACGGATTTCCCGGCCGACCCCTCAGCCGATCCGTCAGCCGATTCGTCAGCCGCCACCTCGGACGGGTCGCCGGTCGGGTCGCCGGGCGGCTCCTCCGGCGGCACCACCTGCTTCTCCTCCGCGAAGTGGCAGGCCGAGTCATGGGCCGCCGGGCCGCTCCTGAGCCGGAACTCCGCCGGGACCGCGAGGAGCGGCACCTCCAGCGCGCACCGCTCCCGGGCCTTCCAGCAGCGCGTGCGGAAGCGGCACCCGGACGGGATGTTCGTCGGGGAGGGCACGTCGCCGAAGAGGATGATCCGCTCCCGGTGCTCGCGGGCCTCGGGGTCCGGGACGGGCACCGCGGACAGCAGCGCCTGGGTGTAGGGATGCGTCGGGTGGTCGTAGATCTCGGCGTCGCGGCCGATCTCCACGATCCGCCCGAGGTACATCACGCCGACCCGGTCGGAGATGTGCCGCACGATCGACAGGTCGTGCGCGATGAACACGTACGACAGCCCCAGTTCGCCCTGGAGCCGGTCGAGCAGGTTGATGACCTGGGCCTGGACGGAGACGTCGAGGGCGGAGACGGGTTCGTCGGCGACGATGATCTCGGGGCGGAGCGCCAGCCCGCGCGCGATGCCGATGCGTTGGCGCTGGCCGCCGGAGAACTGGTGCGGGTAGCGGTTGATGTACTCGGGGTTGAGCCCGACCACGTCGAGGAGTTCCTGCACCCGGCGCCGGCGGTCGCCCTTGGGCGCGACCTCGGGGTGGATGTCGTACGGCTCCCCGATGATGTCGCCCACGGTCATGCGGGGGTTGAGGGAGGTGTACGGGTCCTGGAAGACCATCTGGATGTTGCGGCGGACTGTCTTGAGGGCCTTGCCGGAGAGCTTGGTGATGTCCTCGCCCTTGTAGCGGATCGAACCGGCGGTCGGCCGTTCCAGGTTGACCAGCATCTTGGCGACCGTGGACTTGCCGCAGCCTGACTCGCCGACGATGCCGAGGGTCTCGCCCCGGCCGAGGGCGAAGTCGACGCCGTCGACCGCCTTCACCGCCCCGACCTGCTTCTTGAAGAGGATGCCCTGGGTGAGCGGGTAGTGCTTGACCAGGCCGCTGACCTCCAGGATCGGCTCAGCCGGTGTGGCTGTCGTGGCTGTCGTGGTCATCGAGGCACTCCCTCCAGAAGTGGCAGGCGCTCATCCGGATCCCGTCCGACGGCTCCACGTCGTACAGCGGGGGTACGTCGGTACGGCAGACGTCGCGGGCCATCGGGCAGCGGGGGTTGAAGGCGCAGCCGGGCGGGATGTTCATGAGGTTGGGCGGCAGACCCCTGATCGCGTACAGCTCCTGGCCCTTCTGGTCCAGGCGCGGGATCGAGTCGAGGAGGCCCCGGGTGTACGGGTGGGCCGGGGCCTTGTAGATGTCGTGGACCGGGGCGGACTCCACGATGCGGCCCGCGTACATCACGGCGATGCGGTCGGCGACGTCCGCGACGACTCCGAGGTCGTGGGTGATGAGGACGAGGCCCATGCGGAGTTCACGCTGAAGTTCGGCCAGGAGGTCCATGACCTGGGCCTGGACGGTGACGTCCAGCGCGGTCGTGGGTTCGTCGGCGATGATCAGCGCGGGTTCCAGGGCCAGCGCCATGGCGATCATGATGCGCTGGCGCATGCCGCCGGAGAACTGGTGCGGATAGTCCCGTACGCGTTCTTTGGCACCCGGGATGCGGACCCGGTCCATCAGCTCGACCGCCTTGGCACGGGCGTCCTTCTTCGACATGCCCCGGTGCACGACGAACATCTCGCCGAGCTGGTCGCCGACGCTCAGCACCGGGTTCAGGGAGGACAGGGCGTCCTGGAAGATCATCGCCATCTCGGCACCGCGGACCTTCCGGCGCTCCTCCTCCTTGAGCTTCAGCAGGTCCTGGCCCTTGAAGAGGATCTCGCCGCCGGTGATCCTCCCGGGCGGCATGTCGAGAATGCCCATGATCGCCTGCGCGGTGACCGACTTCCCGGAACCGGACTCGCCGAGCACGGCCAGCGTCTGCCCCTCGTCCACCCCGTAGTCGACCCCGTTGACCGCCTTGGCGACCCCGTCCCGCGTCCGGAACTCCACGTGCAGGCCACGCACTTCGAGCAACATGACGGCGGCTCACCTCAGCTTCGGGTCGAGGGCGTCGCGCACCGCGTCGCCCGGCATGACGAACGCCAGGACGGGGTCCCGTCGGCGCCTCGGAGCGCCACAGCGGCACGTGGACCCACCCGCCACCGCCCCGGCCACCCCACCCACGGACCACGCGACCCCGGCGACATGACCACCGCTCACCTCAGCTTCGGGTCGAGGGCGTCGCGCACCGCGTCGCCCAGCATGATGAACGCCAGGACGGTGACCGCGAGGGCTCCCGAGGGCCAGAGCAGCGCTTGGGGGGCGTTGCGGATGTACGGGGAGGCGGCGGAGATGTCGATGCCCCAGGAGACGCTGGGGGGTTTGAGGCCGACGCCGAGGTAGGACAGGGTCGCCTCCAGGGCGATGTACGTGCCGAGGGCGATGGTGGCCACGACGATGACCGGGGCGACGGCGTTCGGGGTGATGTGCCGCAGCATCATGCGGGAGTTGGAGGCGCCCAGGGCGCGGGCCGCCTGGACGTAGTCGTTCTGCTTGGCGGTGATGACCGCGCCCCGGGCGATGCGGGAGATCTGCGGCCAGCCGAGCAGCACCATGAAGCCGATCACCGGCCAGATGCTGTTGCTGGTGACCACGGACAGCAGCACCAGGCCGCCGAGCACCACCGGGATCGCGAAGAAGACGTCGGTGATCCGGGACAGGAACGAGTCCGAGTAGCCGCCGAAGAACCCGGCGAGCCCGCCGAGCACGGACCCGAGGAGCGCGACGCCGAGTGTGGCGCAGACGCCGACGGCGATGGAGATCCGCGCCCCGTAGACGGTACGGGTGTAGACGTCGCAGCCCTGGCCGTCGTACCCGAAGGGGTGGCCGGGCTGCGAGCCCTCCTGGGCCTTGGACAGGTCGCACTTGAGCGGGTTGCCTGAGGCGATCAGCGACGGCCAGAGGGAGATGACGACCAGGAAGAGGATCACCAGCGCCGAGATGATGAAGACGGGGTTGCGGCGCAGGTCTCGCCAGGCGTCGGACCAGAGGCTGCGGGCCTTGTCGGACGGGCCGCCACCCGTCGGGTCGTCACCCAGTCGCTTCTCCAGGGTCTCCCCCTCGGTGGTGGCCAGGTCCATGGTGCCGTCCAGCCCCGTCGCGGCGATCGCCCCGTTCTCGGCGGCGCGCTGGCCGCCCGAGACGTGCGGCTCCGGGGGCTGCGGCTCAGGCATAGCGGATCCTCGGGTCGAGTACGGCGTAGAGGAGGTCGACGAGCAGGTTGGCGATCAGGAACACCAGCACGAGGACGGTCACGAAGCCGACGACGGTCTGGGTGTTCTGTCGGAGGATGCCCTGGTAGAGCTGGTAGCCGACGCCGTGGATGTTGAAGATCCGCTCGGTGACGATCGCGCCGCCCATGAGGGCCCCGATGTCGGTGCCGATGAACGTGACCACGGGGATCAGAGAGTTCCGCAGCAGGTGCTTACGGATCACGCGGTGCCGCGGCAGTCCCTTGGCGACGGCGGTGCGGACGTAGTCGGCGCGGGCGTTCTCCGCGATGGACGTCCGGGTCAGACGGGTGACGTACGCCAGGGAGACGGAGGCGAGGACGAGCCCCGGCACGATCAGCTCGCCGAACGGCGCCTCGGAGGAGACCGACGGGCGGATCCAGCCCCACTCCACGCCGAGCAGCAGCTGGAGCAGCAGGCCGGTGACGAAGGTGGGGACCGAGATGACGACCAGGGTGACCACGAGCGCCCCGGTGTCGACGGGCCGCCCGCGCCGCAGGCCGGTGACGACGCCGAGGGCGACGCCGATGACGATCTCGAAGAGGATCGCGACGATCGTCAGCCGGATGGTGACCGGGAAGGCGGAGGCCATCAGCTCGGTGACCTCCTGCCCGTTGAACGCGGTGCCGAAGTCGCCGGTGAAGAGGTTGCCCATGTAGGTCAGGTATTGCTGCCAGACGGGCTTGTCGAGGCCGAACTCGCGGCGTAGCTGGGCGGCCGTCGCCGGATCGCACTCCCGGTCGCCACAGAGGCCCGCGATGGGGTCGCCCATCACGTTCACCATCAGGAAGATCAGGAGGGTGGCGCCCACGAAGACCGGGATCATCTGGAGCAGGCGCCGGACGACGTACCGTCCCACGGAAGGTCAGCCGACCTTGATCTGGTCGTACACCGGCACACTGAACGGGTTCAGGGAGACGTCGGAGATGCGCGCCGAGTAGCCCGCGCTGCCGTTCTGGTACCAGAGCGGGATGGCGGCCATGTTGTCCCGGACGACCTCCTCGGCCTTCTGGAACGTCTCCACGGCCTTCGCCGTGTCGGACTCGGCGTTGGCCTGGTCGACGAGCTTGTCGAACTGGGCGTTGGACCACTTGCCGTCGTTGGAGGAGGCATTGGTGTAGTACAGCGGCTGCAGGAAGTTCTGGATGAGCGGGTAGTCCATCTGCCAGCCGGCGCGGAACGGGCCGCTCATCTTCCGCTGGGTGATCTGGTTGCGGTAGTCGGCGAAGGTGCCGACCGGGTTGCCGACACACGCCTTGTCGTTGTCGAGGGCGTTGTTGATGGAGTTGCAGACGGCGTCGACCCACTGCTTGTGGGAACCGGTGTCCGCGTTGTACGTGATCTTGACCTGGCCGCCGGGGAGGCCGCCGCCCTCCTCGATCAGCTTCTTGGCGGCGTCCGCGTCGTACTCGCAGGCGTCACCGCACAGGCCCTTCTTGTAACCGCCCTCCTCGCCGAGGACCGGGGAGGTCCAGTCGGTGGCGGGGGTGCGGGTCTTCTGGAAGATGGTGTCGGTGATCTGGTCGCGGTCGATCGCCCGGGACAGCCCTTCGCGGACCTTCTCCGAGCCCTCCTTGTTCCAGTCCTCGTCGTAGAACGGGAAGGACAGGGTCTGGATGATGCCGGCCGGGGTGTTGATGTACCGGTCGCCGAGGTCGGTCTTGACGTTCTTCAGCTGGGCGGCGGGGACGTCGTCGACGAGGTCGAGGTTGCCCGCCATCAGGTCGGTGTAGGCGGTGTTGTTGTCGGTGTAGACCTTCAGGTCCACACCGCCGTTCTGGGCCTTGTCCTCGCCGGGGTAGTCGTCCCACTTCCGCACCGACAGCTGGGAGCCCTTGGTGTAGGAGTCGACGGCGTACGGGCCGTTGCCGACGGGCTTGCTCAGCCAGGCGTCGTGGTCGGTGAAGAACGACTGCGGCAGCGGGGCGTAGGCGTTGTAGCCGAGAGTGTCGGGGAAGGTCGAGAACTTCTGGGTGAGCTTGACCGTGAAGGTGTTGTCGTCGACCACCTTCAGCCCCGAGAGGGTGTCGGCGGTCTGCTTGCTGCCGTCGTCGGGGTGCGTCTTGTCGTAGCCCTCGATGTACTCGAAGAAGTACGCGTTCTTCTGGTTGTTCTTGAGGCTCGCCCCGTAGTTCCAGGCGTCCACGAAGGACTTGGCGGTGACCTTCTCGCCGTTGCTGAAGGTCCAGCCGTCCTTGACGGTGATGGTGAAGTTCTGCGAGTCGGTCGTCTCGATCTTCTCGGCGAGCATGTCCTTCGCCTCACCGGTCTTGGGGTCGTACCGCTTCAACCCGCGGAAGATCATGTCGAGCACCTTGCCGCCCTGCACCTCGTTGGTGTTGGCCGGCTCCAGAGGGTTCTGCGGGTCTCCCCACGACGAGCTGAGCACCCCGCCGCTGTCACCGCTGCCGCTGCTGCCGCCGCTGTCGTCGTCCCCGCCCCCGCCCCCGCAGGCGGTCACGGCGAGAGCGACCGCCGCCGCGCCGGCGATCCATCGGGCGTGCGTGGCTCCACGCATGGGGTGCCTCCTCGTACGTGCGCGGGTGTGCGCAGGGCTCCAGCGCGGGGTGCGCTGTTCCGTTACCGGTACCGGTCAATATCAACCGATCGCACACATAGCGCACACCGCTCGGCCCGTCCGGGTGACTGTCTCCATCCGGATGTACGCACTCACTGCCCCTGGCGTGGTGGAGGAGCCCCGCCTTCAGCCCACGCGCCGCGCGGCCCGACCGAAGGCCTCGCGCTTGATTCCGCCGAGGAGGGCGTGCAGGGCCGCGGGCGTGGTGGCTATGACGGTCGCGGGGGTGGCACTTTCGCGGAGGTGGGGGCGGGTGCGGGGATCAGTGGCGACTTCGACGCAGTTCGCGGCGCCACCTTCGCTGAAGCTGGACTTCTGCCAACCGAGGTCAAACATGCGAGCCCCTTTCTACAGGAGGGGATAGAGGATCCGCTGCAGGAGGCCGAGCGACCCCTTGGCCCCACGGGCCGACGGCGCCGCATCCGGGTCGACGGCGGGCAACGCCGATCCGGCCAACGTAGCGAACCAGTCGCGATATCTGGACAGCGCCTCCGCGTCGTCAAGGTAGAGCGACTTCTCGATGTGGGAGACCACGACAGTCCCCAACTCCCGCACCTGGGGCGTGAGCAGCACAAATCCCGTACCGAACGGGATGGGGCCGTCGGACGGCAGGATCTGAATCGTCACATGCGGCAGGCGGGCCAGCTCGATCAGATAGAGCAACTGATCACGCATCACCTTGGGCTCCCCCAGCGACATGCAGAGCGCGGCCTCATGGACCACGGCATGGAGACTCGGCGGACGCTCACCCGTCACCAAGCCACCACGTCGCACCCGGAAACGGACGGCAGCCGCCCGCCCTTCGTCGCCCATCGGCCGATATCCGGCCCGGTGGATGACTTCCGCGTAGTCGCGCGTCTGAAGGATGCCGGGGACGAACATCGGCTCGTAGGTGACCACGGAGCGGGCCCCGTCCTCCAACTCCGCCAGATCCAAGTGCGCTGAACTCAGCACCGCCCGGTAGTCGCTCCACCATCCCTTGCCCGACTGTTGCCCGAGATCTATCAACGCCTGAACAAAGGTTTGAGAACTTACACCTTCAGCACGCGCGAGTTGCTGGACGCGTTCCACGGAGAGACCAGTCTTCCCCGCCTCGACACTACTGAGCTGAGGCTGCCTCATACCGAGCAGAGCAGCAGCCTCAGTCGACGACAGCCTGGCCCTCTCGCGTAGCCTGCGCAGTTCCGCGCCGAAACGCCTCTGCCGGTACGTCGGATCAACCCGCAGCCCCACGTTCCCCCACCTCACTCATCCACCCATCACCATTCCGCCAACCAGGTTGAATATCTCACACCACCTAACCTACGGTGAGTGATGAGACAGTCACTGCATGACCTCACTCCGGAGGCTGCCACATGCGCACGCCCGAAACCACCGAACCCCCCGCCCCCCACTGGTCGTACGGTTTCCTCATCCCCCACGACCCGCGTGCCGCCTCCGTCGTCAGAGCCGCCCTCCGCGCACTGCTCCGCGCGACCCGCCTCGGCTGCGTGGCCGACACGGTCGAACTCCTCGCCTCGGAGTTGGTCGCCAACGCGTACCGCCACTCTCCCGCCGACGCCTACGTGAGCGTGGAGCGCACACCGCAGACTCTCACCGTCTCGGTCTGGGACCACGGCCCCGGAACCCCTGCCTCCAGCGAGGCCCGGCAGCCGAGCGACGACGCCGAGTCCGGGCGGGGACTCGGGATCGTCGAGGCGTGCGCGGACGAGTGGGGCGTACGGGAGTACCCGTACGGCAAGGCGGTGTGGTTCAGCGTGGTGCCGAAGGAGGAGGCGTGAAGCGGCCCGAGGAAGAGGGGATCGGGCATGAGGCGCCGCATACGCCCGCTCGCTACTCTCGGGACATGGAGTACGCGAAGATGCGCGCGATCGCCGAGGAGCTCATGGTCTACGCCGAGCATCTCGAAGGATCATGGAAGGTGGAGATCGGCCCCTCCGGACCTTTCCTCGCCATGATGAGCCCGTCCAAACGCCACGAGGGCACGGTGCGTCGCATCCGCGATCAACTCAACGCGCAACTTCCCGCCACCCACCCCGGCTACATCTGCGAGAACGGCCCGGAGATCGAGCACCCGTCGATCGGCCGCATGCGACGCCCGGACGCCGTCGTCATCCCGGAGGAGGTGCTCGACGAGGAAGGCCTGACCGTGGACGCCACCCAGGTCCTGGCCGTCATCGAGATCGTCTCACCGTCCAACCCGGACAACGACTACGGCGAGAAGCTCACCGAGTACCCCGCCATGGGGATCGCCCACTACATGATCGTCGACCCTCGCACGGGCACGATCGAGGTGCATTCCGAACCGTGCAAGGGACGCTACTCGCGCAAGGATCCGTACATCTTCGGTGACAAGGTGCCGTTCGGCGCATGGACGGTGGAGACCTCCGCATTCCGCCGCTACGGCAAGGCGGGAAACAGCTCAACCTGACGCGCTGACCGGGTCACTGCTGCGGCCATTCAGCCCAACTCTCCCCGCTCCACGCAGAATTCGTTGCCCTCGGGGTCGGACATGAGGACCCAGCCGCCGCCGTCGGGGCGGGTGTGATCCGCGATCACCCGGGCGCCCAGCGCGAGCGCCCGCTCGACCTCCTCGGCACGGGTGCGGCCGTGCGGCTTCAGATCGAAGTGGAGCCGGTTCTTCGCCGACTTGCCCTCGGGGACCCGGACGAACAGCAGCCTTGGTCCACCGGCCGGGTCCACGATCAGCGCCTCCGGGTCACCGGGCTTGTCGTCGTCGGCCAAGGGCCGGCCGAGCAGTTCGCTCCAGAAGAGGCCGAGGTCGTACGGGTCGCCGGTGCAGTCGAAGGTGAGGCTGTGGATGGTGGGGGGCTTGGGGCTCAACTGGGGTCTCCATATGAGTCGGTGAGTGGGTGAGTGGTGAGTGGGTGCGTCAGGTAACTCGGTGAGGCAGGTGATTCAACGATTCCGGGTCGGGCCGGGATTGTTGTTGTTCGGCGGTTGGTTCGTGGGAGGGCGGTTGGGAGCCGCCGGGAGGCCCGGGGTCCGGTGCGGCCCCGGGGTCCCAGGAGTGCCCGGCGTACGGCTCGCGGCCCCGCCCGACGACCGCATCGTCGCCGCCGAGGAGACACCGGGCCCTGCGGCCGCCCCCGGTGCCGGCTGCTGGAGGGCCGTTCGCAGGCGGTGCAGCCGGTCGGCCACCGACGGGTCGGCGTACGGCTGGGCGGCGGCGATCGCCTCCGAGACAAGCCCCCGCCAACGTGGCTGGATCGGTTCGCCCAGCTCCTCCGGCTTGACCCCGGCGAGCTTCTCAGCGGTCGTGGCGAACCACTCCGACTCGGCCCGGGTCCACGGACGTTCGCGTTCCGTGCGCAGGGCGGTGTCCGTGCCGGCGGGCAGGGTCCAGTCGCCGTCGGGGCCGAGGGTGTTGCGGTAGAGGGCGGTGCCGTCGCGGCGGTAGACCGTCACCGAGTCCGCGAGCCGCTCCTCGTCGATGACACGGGCGCTGGCGAGGACACCGGGGAACGAGCGGTCGGGGTTCTCGACGAAGCGGGCGCCGCCCTGGGCCAGCCGGTCGGTGTGGTACCGCTCCAGAACCCCCAGCCGACTCAGTGCGGAGCCCCCGGCGACGAACACCACGTCGATCTCGTACCCGGCCTCACGGAACCCGTTCAGCAGCCGCCGGGTGCGCTCGGGATCGTCCTGGGCGGTGTCGAACAGCACGTCGAGCCGCCGGTCGACGGCGTCCCCGATCGCGGTCTCCACCCAGGCACGGGCGTCGTGATGGGTGTAGAAGCCGGCCGTGGTGTCGTCGGCGCGCAGCAACTCCGGCCACTTGGGGTGCAGTTCGCGAATGCCGTCGCTGGAGATCTTCACTGGGTCCCGGTCGCCGACGAGGGCCCGGGCGACATTGGACTTCCCGGAGCCCGGCTGTCCGCCGAGCACGATCACTTTCGGCCGCTCGGACACTTCCCCGACCAGCACGGCCGGGGCGATCACCTCCCGGTAGACCTGCCGGTGCCGGTCGGGCGGGAGGGCGTGCCGTAACGGGTCGGGGGCCGGTGGTTCGGGCGCCGTGGGCTGCGCCCCGGGACCCGAAGCCCGCGACCGAGGCCCCGCTCCGGCTCCCTCGGCTCTCCCCGGCTCCTCCCCCGTCACCGCCCCTCCTCCACGGCCCGCCGGGCCAACGGGCCCAGCTCCTCGACCACGCGCCGCAGCTCTTCAGGGGTCAACTTCCCCACTCGGCGGAGTAGTTCGGCGTACCGTTCGCTCTCCGCCGTCCAGCGCGCGACCCCTTCCGGATCCGGCTCGGCCGCCGCTCGGGCCAGCCGCAGCCGCTCCGCCGCCCAGCCGGTCAGTAGCCCGAGGATGCCCTCGGCGGAGTCCAGGTCCTGTGCGGACCGCTCGGAGAGTACGGAGAGGTCGTGGCTGCGCAGATCATCGGGGTCGGGCATGTACGGATCACTCCTCGGTGACGCGGGTACGGCGTATCGGGCCGACGGCCTCTTCCACCCCGGCCTCCTCTTCCACCACGTCGGCGCCTCCGGCCACGGTTCCGCCCCCGGCCAGGGTCCCGCCACCTGCCACGGCCCCGCCACCGAATTAGCCGCCGGTTCCGTCTCCAGCCCGGATTCCTCCTTCGCCCACGGCCCGCAGAACCGCCCCCGCCGCCTCCCTCAGCGACCCGAAACACACGTGTGCGTCCCGGAGTTCCCCGGGTCGGTGCGTGGAGGCCACCGCGTACACCATGCAGCCGGCCGCGCGCCCCGCCGCGATACCCGCCGGCGCGTCCTCGACCACCAGGCAGCGGGCCGGGTCTGCGCCCAGCCGGGCGGCGGCATACAGATACCCCTCCGGTGACGGCTTGCCCGCGGACACGTCCTCGGCACAGACCCGCACCTCCGGCACCACCAGCCCCGTACGGGCGAGCCGCGCGGCGGTGGGCTCCGCCCGACTGGAGGTGACGACGGCCCAACGGCCCCGCGGCAACGCCCCCAGCAACTCGGCAGCCCCGTCGAAGGCGCAGAAGCCGGGTTCCTCCGCCGCCATCAACCGGTCCAAAGCCCGGTGCTCGTCGGCCGGATCGCGATCCGGCGCCACCAGCCGCAGGATGTCCGCCCGCCGCCGCCCCTGCGTGGCCACCCACACGGCCTCGGGGTCCAGACCCCGCGCCCGCGCCCAGGCCCGCCAGACCCGGCCGTGCGCGTCGGCGGTGTCGATGAGCACGCCGTCCACGTCGAAGAGGACTGCGGCCATCGCCCCGTCGCCCACCACTCGCCCCCCGACTGCCCGCCCGTCCCGAACCGACCGAGTCCTGCAACACCCCGAAACGCTACGCGATACGGGATCAGCCACGTGGACGCTCGACGAACTCGGCGAATATCGAGGGCGGCCGCACAGACGACGGGCGACTGGTCCACTCGACTTGGCCCTACTACGGCACACACAACGAACCACCGAATGCGGAACCTCAGGTCTACCTCAGAACCCGGGTAACTCC
This sequence comes from Streptomyces sp. NBC_01314, assembly GCF_041435215.1. Taxonomy (NCBI): domain Bacteria; kingdom Bacillati; phylum Actinomycetota; class Actinomycetes; order Kitasatosporales; family Streptomycetaceae; genus Streptomyces; species Streptomyces sp. NBC_01314. Next base: position 4,090,114 of record NZ_CP108394.1, read on the forward strand.
CGTTCCCCTGACTCAGCTTGCTGACATGATCGCATCAGTTGCGAGCGAGCAACCAACCGCAACAGCCCACGTCTCCCATGACCAAGGAGTTTTGCTGTGCGCCATTCCAGCTGATCGTGGCGGTTCGGTGCCAAGGAAAAGGGAACCGTCTCCGTCGAAGCGCCCTCCACCGTCCAATGGTCCATGACGGTCGGTCGCGGCGAGGCAGCGACAGAGGACAAGCCCGGAACGGGCGACGTGCAGTAGAGGAATGGCCAGTGCTTCCGGCGCTCGGAGTGGAATTGCTCTGAGCGCCGGAGGCACTGGCCGTTCGTTTCCGGGAAGACGCTCTGTCTTCAGATGCGTGTACCAGAGCGCTTCTCCTACGGGGTCGCGCGCCGGTCAGCTCTTCTGGACCTTCGTCTCCGTCTCCGCGGCCTTTTCCAGCGCCTTCAGCGCCGGATCCAGCACGACATCCTCCCCGCGTGCCTCCGTCGTCGGGTCCTCCGGGAAGTGGCAGGCCGTCAGGTGGCCGTCGCGGTTGCCGGAGATCTGGAGCAGCGGGGGCTCCTCCGCGGCGCACTTGTCCTGCGCCTTCCAGCAGCGGGTCCGGAAGCGGCAGCCGGACGGCGGCGAGATCGGCGAGGGCACGTCGCCGTAGAGCCGGATCCGCTGCTTGTCCTGGCTCTCCTCGGCGAGCTCGACCTCGGGGACCGCGGAGAGGAGTGCGTGGGTGTAGGGGTGGCGGGGCCGGTTGTAGATCGAGTCCCGGTCGCCGACCTCCACGATCTTGCCGAGGTACATCACGGCGACACGCTGCGAGAAGTGCCGGACGATGGCGAGGTCGTGGGCGATGAACAGGAAGGCGATGCCCAGCTCCTGCTGCACCTTCTGCAGCAGGTTCACCACCTGCGCCTGGATCGACACGTCCAGCGCCGAGACCGGCTCGTCCGCCACGATCAGTTTCGGGTTCAGGGCCAGCGCGCGGGCGACCCCGATGCGCTGGCGCTGGCCGCCGGAGAACTCGTGCGGGAAGCGGTTGTAGTGCTCGGGGTTGAGGCCGACCAGCTCCAGGAGCTCGCGGACCTTCTTCTCCCGGCCGCCCTCCGGCTCTATCCCGTTGACCTCCATCGGCGACTTGATGATCGAGCCGACCGTCTGCCGGGGGTTCAGTGAGGAGTACGGGTCCTGGAAGATCATCTGTATCTCGGACCGGACCGGCGCCATCTGCCTGCGCGAGGCGTGCGTGATGTCCTGGCCCGCGTACGTGATCTTCCCGGCGGTCGGCTCCAGCAGCCGCGTGATCAGCCGGCCCGTCGTCGACTTGCCGCAGCCCGACTCGCCCACCAGGCCGACGCTCTCGCCGACGCCGACGGTCAGATCGACGCCGTCGACCGCCTGCACGGCGCCGACCCTGCGTTTGATCGGGAAGCCGCCGTAGATGGGGAAGTGTTTGGTCAGGCCCTGAACCTCGAGGAGGGTTTCCTTCACGGAGTCGGTGGAGCCCTGCTGTGCGGGGAGGGTGAGGTTGTCGCTCATGATCTCGGTTCTCCCTAGCGCAGCCGGGGCTGGATCTTGTCGATGAAGATGGTCTGCTTCTGCTCCGCGGTCAAGTGGCACGCGGAGGCGCGTCCCTCGCCCAGCGAGGGCCGCGTGTCGGTACACAGCGTGCCGGCGACTTCGCCGGTGAACGCGCACCGCGGGTGGAAGGCGCAGCCGGTGGGCGGGTTGAGCAGCGAGGGCGGGGAGCCGGGGATCGGCGTCAGCATCTCGTGGATGTCGCCGTCCAGGCGCGGCATCGAGCTCAACAGGCCCCACGTGTAGGGGTGCTTGGGGGTGCGCAGCACTTCCTTGACGCTGCCGCGCTCCACGGCTCGGCCCGCGTACATCACCAGCAGGTCGTCGGCCATGTTCGAGATGACGCCGAGGTCGTGGGTGATGAAGATGATCGCGGAGCCGAACTCCTGCTGGAGATCCTTGAGCAGGTCCAGGATCTGGGCCTGCACGGTCACGTCGAGCGCTGTCGTCGGCTCGTCGGCGATCAGCAGGTCGGGGTCGCACATCAGCGCCATGGCGATCATCGCGCGCTGGCGCATGCCGCCGGAGAACTGGTGCGGGTAGTCGTCGAAGCGCACCTTGGGCTGCGGGATGCCGACCTTCTCCAGCATCTGGATGGCCCGCTCCTTGGCCTCCTTCTTGGAGGCGCCGCGGTGCTTCATGAACGGCTCGGACAGTTGCCGGCCCACCGTGTAGTACGGCGACAGGGCCGTCAGCGGATCCTGGAAGATCATCGCCATCCTGTTGCCGCGGAGCTGCTCCAGCTCCTTCTCGGTGGCGGTGACGAGTTCCTTGCCGTCGAAGAGGATCTCACCGTCGACGGTGCTGGTGCGCGGGTTGTGCAGGCCCAGGATCGTCAGGTTGGTGACGGACTTCCCGGAGCCGGACTCACCCACGATGCCCAGGGTCTTGCCGCGCTCGACGTCGAAGGAGAGTCCGTCGACGGCCTTGACGATGCCGTCCTCGGTGGAGAACTGCACCCGCAGGTCACGGACCGAGAGGAAGCTCTCGGGCCCGGTCGGGGCCGGGGCGTCCTCGGTCTTGGTCAGTGTGGTCACGGTGGTTCGTTCTTCCTAGGAGAGCCGGACGCGCGGGTCGATCCAGGCGTACGCGATGTCGGTGAGGATGTTCACGATGAGGATGAAGAAGGCCCCGAACATCATGACGCCCATCGTCAGGGGAAGGTCCTTGGTCTGGGCTCCGTTCACAGCCAGGCGGCCGATGCCCTGGAGGGAGAAGGTGAGTTCCGTGACGACGGCACCGCCGAGCATGGAGCTGATGTCGATACCCAGGACGGTGACGATCGGGATGAGCGAACCGCGCCAGGCGTAGCGGAAGAAGACGAACTTCTTCGACATGCCCTTGGCCCGGGCGGTGCGCACGTGCTCCTCCGCGAGCTGCTCGATCATCGAAGCGCGCGCCATACGCGTGTACTGCGCGGTGAAGATGGTGGCCATCACGACCACCGGGATGGACAACCCGATGAACCAGCCGACCGGATCCTCGGTGATCGGGACGTACTGCGGGTCCTCCATCCAGCCCGTGCTGTAGACGAGGACCGTCAGCGCGATCGGGCCGAGGAAGTAGATCTGGAAGGAGCTGAGCACCATCGACGAGCCCGTGGCGACCTTGTCGAGCGTGGAACCGCGCCGGTAGGCGGCGATCATGCCGGCACCCACACCGAAGATCAGGAAGCAGACCGCGCCACCCGCGGTCAGCGTGAGGGTGGTCGGGAAGCGGTCCATGATGGTGTCCCAGACCATGTCGCCCGAGTAGAACGACTGGCCGAGGCAGGGGGCGGCACAGTGGCCGTCCGGGAAGTCACGGCCCATCACGATGCCGGACATGAACTGCCAGAACTGGGTCGCGATCGGCAGATTGAGACCGAGCGCCTCGCGGATGTCCGCGATTCTCGTCGGGGAGCAGTCCCTGCCACAGGCCAGAGAGGCGTAGTCGGACGGCCCGGCGATGAAGAGGAAGAACGTGACGGCGCCGATGAGGAACAAGGTGACGACGGCACCGGCCAGGCGCCGGATGATGAACTGAAGCATGGCGGGGAGGCTGCTCTCTGCAGAGAGGGTGGACGGTTTCACGGAACCGCGGGGGTGCGCTCCGCCTGGTGCGCACCCCCGCGATCAGCCGTAGAGAGTTACGACTTCAGGAACAGGTTGTTCACGTCGATGTAGCTCGACTCGGTGCTGTAACGGGCACCGCCGATGTTCGAACCGTAGAGCTGGAACTGCTTGGCGTACCACAGCGGAGCAGCCGGGTTGATCTTCTCCAGGATGTAGTGGTGCGCCTCCTGCCAGGTCTTCTGGGCCGCGGTCGGCTCCTCGCTGAGGGCCTTCTTGATCAGCTCCTGGACCTTCGGGTCGTTCACGTGCGAGTAGTTCGGCGAACCGTCGGCGAGCTGGTCACCGTCGTAGATCGGCGTGACGACCGTGCCCGCGGACGGCCAGTCCTGGCCCCAGCCGGTGATGTAGACGTCGTACGGGTTCTTGATCTTGCCGATCTGCTCGTAGAAGCTCGCGGCGTCGATCTCCTTGCCGACGACCTCGATACCGACCTTGGACAGCGCGTCCTCGAGAGCGACCTTGCGCTTCTGCTCGTTCTCGTTGTTGCGGTAGGCGAAGACGATCTTCTTCTCGGCGGCCGGGACGTCCTTCAGGAGCTCCTTGGCCTTCTCGATGTTGCCGGACGGCGTCTTCAGACGGCCGTACGGGTCGTACTTGGCCTCGTAGCCCGGCAGGGTCGGGGCGAACAGGTTCGGGGCCGGGTCGCCACCGTAGGCGCCACCCTCACCGGCGATCAGGGACTTGGAGTTCACCGCGTAGGTGATGGCGTCACGGACCGCCTTGTTCTTCACCCGGTCCAGGTTGAAGTTCAGCACCATGACGTAGGGCTGGTAGCCCTTGATCGTGCGCTTGTTGACGGCCGGGTCGGTGATGACGTTCTGGATCTGGGTGGACTCGACGCTGCCGGTGAACTGGATGGCGTTCTTGGAGGCACCCTGGTCGGCGATCAGACGCTTGGTCTGGGTCGACTCGGTGACACCGAAGTCGAAGTTCCAGCCGTCCACGTACTGGTGGCGCACGGGGTCGGTCTCGGCGTCCCACTGGTCGTTCTTGACCAGCTTGAGGGACTTGCCGACCTTGTACTCGGAGATCTTGTACGGGCCGAGGGAGACCGGGGCCTTGTCGTACTTCTCCTTGGTGTCGGTCTTCTCCGGGACGATGGAGTAGCCCGACATGGCCAGCGTCTGCGGCAGGTCCGGACGCGCCGTGTCGAAGTGGAAGACGACCGTCTTGTCGTCCGGGGTCTCCAGGACGGAGTCCGGCAGGTGCTTCTTGCCGTAGCCGCCGTCCGGCAGCGCCTCGCGGTACTTGGCCCCGCTCAGCCAGGTCTGCAGGTAGTTCGGGCCGTCGAAGATGAACTCGGCGTACATGCGCTCGACGGTGTGGCGGACGTCGGCCGAGGTGATCTCGTTGCCGTTCTGGTCCTTGACGCCGTCCTTGAGCTTGTACGTCCAGGTCTTGCCGCCGTCGGACGACGTGCCGGAGTCGGTGGCGATGTCACCGACGACGGACATGTTGCCCTTGTCGTCCTCCTGGAAGTTGGTCAGCCCACGGTAGATCAGGTTGGACACCTGGCCACCGTCGGAGACGTAGATCTGACCCGAGTCCAGGTGCGAGAGGCCCGCCTCCTGGTAGACCTCGACGGTGCCGCCGCTCTTCGCGCCGGCCACGTCCGCGGCAGGACCCTCCGACGCGGCAGCGTCGGCGTAGGTGACGGCCTTCGACTGAACGGCCGCCTCCTTCTGGTCCTTCTTGGAGTCGGTCCCGGAGGTGTTGCCCTTGTTCTCCGAGCACGCCGTGAGCACGAGGGAGCCGGCCGCGACCGCGACGACTATGGCGCGAGCTCTGCGCGAGTTGAGGGACTTCATGTGGCGTAAGCACCTACCTGTCGGTTGTTATCCATGAGTACTGCCTGACGCGGCTGGTAGGCCGACGCGGGGGCGGCAGTCACCCCCCACCAATGGACGATTCAGCGCCCGGACTTGGGGTCGAAGGCATCCCGTACGGAGTCTCCGAGAAGGTTGAAGCAGAGGATGAAGATCACCAGCGCCACGCCCGGGAAGAACATGAACGCGGGGTCCTGCTCCGCGTACTTGGCGCCGGCGGCGAACAGCCGTCCCCAGTCCGGGGTGGGTTCGACGAAGCCGACACCCGCGAAGGAGAGGAACGCGATGGTCAGGATCGTGCTGGGCAGCTGATACGTGAACTGCACCAGGATCGGCGACACGACGTTCGGCAGGATCTCCTTGCGGACGATCCGCCAGGGCGAGGCACCGGAGACCTTGGCGGCCTCCACGAACTCCCGCTCACGCAGGGACAGCACGGTGGAGCGGACCAGTCGGGCCATGCCCATCCAGCCCAGCAGCCACAGCACGATCAGGATCGCCACCGCACGGAAGTAGGTGGGGGTCTCTTCCTGCGGGTCCACGAAGAACGCGGTCACCACGGGCATGAAGGCGATGAAGAACAACTGCTGGGGGAAGGCGAGGAAGAAGTCGGTGACGCGGCCGATCCAGTAGTCGGTACGCCCACCGAAGTAGCCGCCGATCAGACCGATGACGACGCCCGTGATCATCAGCAGCACGGTGACACCCAGCGCCATGAAGAGCGAGGTGCGCATGCCGTACATCAGCATGGCGAACAGGTCACGGCCGTACTGCGGCTCGACGCCGAACCAGTGGTCCCCGGAGACACCACCGAAGTAGCCGAGCGGCAGGCCGAACTCGTCGAGCACCGGATTGACGTCCACGTACGTGGGGTCCTGCCCGTACAGCGTGTACGGGTTCGTCCCGCTCATCGCGACGACGAGCGGAGCGAGCAGTGAGAGCACGAAGTAGAAAATCACTACCCCGGCGCAGATCATGCCGGTACGGTCGCGCCGGAAGCGCTGCCACATCAGCTGGCCGGGGGAGCGGCCTTCGAGCTTCTTGGGCTCGACCTTCTCGCTGGTCGACGCCAGCTCGGGGTCCAAGGCGACCGTGGACCCTGAGCCCTCGGCCTTGGTTGGACTGGTCATGTCTGTTCTTCCCCCGGGGGGTTGGAGAGTTGAGCGCAGCACAGTTACCGGCAGGTTCTGTGGTTTGGGGGAACTTTCGCCAAATGGGTCAACGCGCGTCAAGGGCGGAAGGCATAGGGATCTCCCTACCGTCTATATTTTGAGCAAAAATTGCAAAGATTGACACCTGGTCGCGCTTGACAGGCAGTAAGGGACTCCGGCGAAGCGGACATTCAGGGTACGATTTTTGTTTACATGTCCGAAACTTGATCGCCGGAACACCGATATCCGAACAGCGCTTCACAGCTCCCAGACAGCCACCCGGACACCACGGAGGAAGTCCAGCCTCCCCCGCACACCCTTCGCACCCTTCCCGGAATCCCCAGTATCCCCACAGGATCTCCCTGTATGCGGATACACCTGAGACCCGGTCCTCCCCACGAGGTGGAGAACCGGGGCTTGCTGACACTTCGACAGAAGCGTCGACAGACACTCCGGTATGCGCTGCCGTTCGGAGTCTACACGCGTAGCAGGGTCCGGAGGAGGCCCTGAACCGGCCGATCCCGGGACAGCCGGTCCGCTCCTCTGCTGCCACGACGGGCGCCGGATGGTGCTCCTACGCGTGGCGCACGCGACCACCGGACATGGCCTGGCCCGGTCACCCGCGGACGCGTGCAACCGGGCCAAATCCCTGTCCGTCAGCCGTGCTTGGCGCGGCTGGCGGAGCGGGCGCGCTCGCGGGCGTCCAGGTTCACCTTGCGGATGCGAACGGCCTCCGGGGTGACCTCGACGCACTCGTCGTCGCGGCAGAACTCCAGGGACTGCTCCAGGGAGAGCTTGCGCGGCGGGACGATCGCCTCGAACGAGTCGGCCGAGGAGGACCGCATGTTCGTGAGCTTCTTCTCCTTGGTGATGTTCACGTCCATGTCGTCGGAGCGCGAGTTCTCACCGACGATCATGCCCTCGTACACCTCGGTGCCGGGGTCGGTGAACAGCACGCCGCGCTCCTGGAGGTTCGTCATCGCGAACGCGGTGACGGCGCCGGACCGGTCGGCCACCAGCGAACCGTTGTTACGGGTCGCCAGCACGCCGAACCACGGCTCGTGGCCCTCGTGGATGGAGTGCGCGATACCGGTGCCGCGCGTGCCCGTGAGGAACTCGGTACGGAAGCCGATGAGCCCGCGGGAGGGCACGACGAACTCCATCCGGACCCAGCCGGAACCGTGGTTGGACATGTTGTCCATCCGGCCCTTGCGGACGCCCATGAGCTGTGTGACCGCGCCCATGTGCTCCTCGGGCACGTCGATCGTCATGCGCTCGACGGGCTCGTGGACCTTGCCGTCGATCTCCTGGGTGACCACCTGCGGCTTGCCGATGGTCAGCTCGAAGCCCTCACGGCGCATCTGCTCGACCAGGATGGCGAGCGCCAGCTCACCACGGCCCTGGACCTCCCAGGCGTCGGGACGCTCGGTGTCGAGGACACGGAGGCTGACGTTACCGACCAGCTCGCGGTCGAGACGGTCCTTGACCTGACGGGCGGTGACCTTGCGGTCCTTGACCACGGCCTTGTTCTCGGCACCCTTGCCGGTGCCGCCGCGGCCGACCATCGGCGAGGTGTTCGTACCGATGGTCATGGAGATCGCCGGCTCGTCGACCGTGATGAGCGGCAGCGCGATCGGGTTCTCGGGGTCGGCGAGGGTCTCGCCGATCATGATGTCCGGGATACCGGCGACGGCACAGATGTCACCCGGGCCGGCCATCTCGGCGGGCCTGCGGGTGAGCGCCTCGGTCATCATCAGCTCGGTGATGCGGACGTTGGACATCGTGCCGTCACGCTTGATCCACGTGACGGTCTGGCCCTTGCGCAGCTCGCCCTGCTCGACGCGGAGCAGCGCGATACGGCCGAGGAAGTTGTCGGCGTCCAGGTTGGTGACGTGCGCCTGGAGCGGGGCCTCCTCGTCGTACGACGGGGCCGGGACGTGCGACAGGATCGTGGAGAAGAACGGCTCCAGGCTGTTGCTGTCGGCCGGGACGGTGCCGTCCTCCGGCTTGGTCAGCGAGGCGACACCGTCACGCGCACACGCGTAGACGATGGGGAACTCGATCTGCTCCTCGTCCGCGTCCAGGTCCAGGAAGAGGTCGTAGGTCTCGTTGACGACCTCGTCGATCCGGGAGTCCGGACGGTCGGTCTTGTTGATGCACAGGATGACCGGCAGGCGCTGCTGGAGCGCCTTGCGCAGTACGAACCGGGTCTGCGGCAACGGCCCCTCGGAGGCGTCGACCAGCAGAACCACGGCGTCCACCATCGACAGACCGCGCTCGACCTCGCCGCCGAAGTCGGCGTGGCCCGGGGTGTCGATGATGTTGATGGTGATGACGTCGCCGCCATCCTTCGGGTGGTACTTCACCGCCGTGTTCTTGGCGAGGATCGTGATGCCCTTCTCACGCTCCAGGTCGTTCGAGTCCATCATGCGGTCGTCGAGCGACTCGGCGGCGTGCGCGGCGAAGGCACCGGCCTGCTTGAGCATGGCGTCGACCAGGGTGGTCTTGCCATGGTCGACGTGGGCGACGATGGCGACGTTGCGGATGTCGTGGCGCGTGGCCATAGTGAGGCGCTTCTCCCGGGTGTGAGGACGGCCTGCGCTGACATCTGTGTCGCGCGGACCCTGCCGGGCTGGACACGCCACGGCCTCACCCCATGGTACGGGGCTGCCGGGGGGACGGCCTCCGCAGGGTTCCGGGCCGGTTCAGGCACTCCTGATCTGCGGCGACAGTTCCACCCTCAGTTCGAGACCCAGAGCCCGTGCGAGACGGTCGAGGACGGGGAAGGTCGGTACGGTGCCCCCGCCCTCGAAGCGGGCCACGGCCGATTGGGTCATGCCCGCTCGGCGACCGACTTCCCGCTGCGAAAGACCGAGCTCCTGTCGCCGTGCGCGCACGGCCTCACCGAGAGTGAAACGCAGTTGCGCGGCCGCGTACTCCTCCTCGATCTCGTGAGTCATGGGCCGGGCCCGGCGGGCATCCGTGAGGCTGGTTCGCCCGGTTTCCGTCACAGCTCCTCCTCGTCCACCGTGTGGCCTTCGGCCTGGCACTTCTTCATCGCCTGGCGAGCCCGCTCCACCTCGGCGAACTCACGCATCCTCGTTTTCGCGAACACGGTGAGCATGACGATGCGGCGCCCGGTGGCGATCCAGTACGTGATCCGTACGCGCGCGGCGCCACAGTAGAAGCGCAGTTCCCTGAGCTTGCCGTCGAGCTGACGGGTGTACGGCTCGCCGAGGTGGACTCCTCGCTGTTCCAACAGGTCAAGGTGCATGAGCGCCTGCGCCCAGCGTTTGTCGTCGAGTCCGCCAAGCCACTCGGCGACCTCCGGCTCAAGTTCGACCGTACCCCACGCCATAGCATCGACGCTATGGCCACAGGAGGCCCGCCCGAGATCGATCGGCCCCGGGTTCACTCCATCGTGCGCCTGGCCGCCGCCCCGTGTCGTACAGGGCAGCGGCCGGAGTCCGCGAGGGTTGATCCTCTACTTTCCTGTGGGCCGCGCCGGTCCCTTCGCGCCCTTCTTCCGGAAGCCCATGTCCTCGTAGACCGGGGTCTGGAAGCCGAAGGCACCCGCGTTGGCGAGGGTGGTGCGGGCGGCGACGAGCTGGGGGCGCTGGTAGAGCGGGATGGACCCGGCGGCGGCCCAGATCCGGGCGTCCGCCTTGCGGATCAGGGAGCGGGTCTTCGACTCGTCGAGGGTGGACATGGCCTGGTCGAAGAGCTGGTCGACCCGGTCCGTGCCGACGCGCGTGTAGTTCTGCTCGACGCTCAGCGAGCCGTCCGCCGCGGGCACCGGCTTGGCGTAGATCGGCCGGGCGTCGGTGGCGGGGTACGCGGAGGTCGGCCAGGAGTACAGCGCGAGGTCGTACTGCCCGTTCGCGATGTGATCCTTGAAGTAGCTCTCGTCGGCGACCTTCGTGATCTCCGTACGGATCCCGACGCGCTCCAGCATCACCGCGATCCGCTCACCGACGACCCGCAGCGACTCCGTCCCCGGCCCCGACGGCAGCACGAACCGCAGGGTCAGCAGCTTGCCGTTCTTGGCGAGCGGCCCCCGCGCGGCATCGGCGGGCGCCCGCGTCCCCTGTGGCGCGTACGCGCCGGGCGCACCGCCCGGCTTGAACTGCTTGCCGTCCTGAGCGAGGTTCGCGTCGGCGTCGTAGGGCTTGTTGTCGCCGACGATGTTCGTGCTCTCGTCCTCGGAGGAGCCGGATTCACCGGAGCCGGGCTTGGCGGAACCGGAGGCGGAGGGCTTGGCGGAACCGGAGCCGGGCTTGTCGGAGCCGGAGTCGTCCTTCGTCCTGGTCTTCTCCCCTTCCGCGCCGGCCGCCTTCTTGCTCGCCCCAAGGGGCTCGCGGGGTTCGACAGGGCCGCCCTGCTCCCATCCGGCGTCGGCGAGCAGGGCACGTGCCTCGTCGGCGTCATGGTCGCCGAGGGCGCCGCTGTTGTCGGCGTAGGCGGCCTGGCCGGCGAGGGCGAGGTGGCTGCCGACGGGGACGGCGGGCAGGCCGAGGGGCTCCAGAACGAGGGCGGCGAGCTTCTCGCGGTCGAGGGCGCGGGCCACGGCGCGGCGGACGCGCTCGTCGGCGAGAGGGCCGTCGGAACCGTTCAGGGCGAGCTGGGTGAACGCGGGTTCCAGGGACCTGCGGAGGGCGAAACCGCGCAGGGCCGACTGCTGGGCGGTGTACTCGGCGATCGCCGCGCGCCGCTTCTCCCGGGCGCTGAGCTCGTCGTTCGCGGCCTTCTCGTCCGAGCCGTGCGCGATGGCCCAGGACCGCAACGACTTCGCGGGGGTCAGGGCGGAGCCGGGTCCCTGGGCGAGGGAGCCGTCCGGGGCCACGGGACCGTGCTCGGCGAGGGAACCGCTCCGCGAGAGCGGCCCGGCGCCCCGCGAGTCCTCCTTGTCGCGGGAGGTTTTGTCGCGGGAGGCCTTGTCACGGGAGGCGAGCATGATCCGTTCGGCCTGTGCCGAGTCGACCTCGGCGATGTCGACCTTGTCCTCGGCCAGTGCCTGGGCGCGCTCGGCGCGCGGTACGGCGCGCAGCACCAGCTCGGAGAGCTTGGCGGGGCGGCCCCACCAGCGCGGGTTGCGGACGAGCGTGACCTCGCCGCCCTTGCGGTCGACGTCCTTCAGCGTGAACGGCCCGGCGGTGACCTTGAGCCTCTTGCGGGCACCGTCGTTGAAGGAGTCGGGGGTGCCCATCACCTGCTTCGGGTACAGCGGCGAGAACAGCGACTTCCAGTCGGCGTACTGGCGGGCGAAGGTGACCCGGACCTCCAGGTCGTTGTCGCCGCGTTCGATCTTCTCGATGCGTTCGTAGCCGGCGTTCCTGGCGGTCCAGTACGCGGAGTCCTTGCCGGACAGCGCGCGCCACTGCGCGGCGAAGTCGGCGGCGCCGATCTCCCGGCCGTCGCTCCACACCGCCTCCTGGTGGAGCTTGTAGAGGACGACCTGCCGGGGCTCGCGATCGACGACCTTCGCGGACTCCAGGTACTCGGGGTTGAGCTGGGGGCGTCCGCTGGTGTCGAGCCGGTACATCGACGGCAGGACCGCGCCGGCGATCCGTGCCGTGGCCGGGTCGGCGTCCGACTGAAACGTGTTCAGCGTCTCCGGGACGGCGTCCACGGCCCAGCGCAGGGTGCCGCCGTCGGCGACGAGGTTCCGCGCGGCGGGCGCGATGTCCTGCCCGGCGACGGGCCTGCCCGCCGGATCCTCCTCGCTGCATCCGCTCAGCACGGGCATCGTGAGCACTCCGGCGACCAGGAACGCCAGGGAACGGCGCAGGGCGCGCGGTCGAACGCGGTCGTGGGGAATCGGCATCACTGCGACCTCCTCGCTCCGCGGTGGGAGAACGGGGACGGGGGTGGCTCTGATCACGTTCGGCGGTATATGGAGCTGATCAGACGGATGCGGCCACTGAAGAGGACGGGGTTCTTCCAGAGCCGCCGACACGACGGGTGGCGCCCTGGAACCCACCCGTTCGGACGCCTGGAGCTCGGGGGGTTCCGGTTGCGTGGCGGGTACGGGTGGGTTGTGGTTGCTCACGTGGTGCCCCGCGCCCCTGGAAAGCAAGGGCTGCGCCCCCTGCTGTACGTCGGCCCGCAGGGCCGTGTTTCAGGGGGCGCGGGGAACCGCGCGACCCGCCCCCACCCACCCGCGCACAAAGAACTCCCACCGGCCCGCGAGCTCCCCCGACGCAAAAGAACACCGCACACCGCTTCCCACCGGCAGGTGTGACGCGCGACACTCGCAGGCGCATGAACATTGCCGCCTGGGGCCCACCACCCCCTGAAAGCGAGGGCAAGTCATGTCCGTGCACGACGACTTGACGGCCGTCCGGCGCTGCCTGGACGAGCTGACCCGGTCCGTACGCCGCCTGGAACAGCAACTCGGCGGCAACGGCCTGGAGATTCGCCGCGTCCGAACCGACGCCGACCACCTGCGCGAGAGCATCGCGCTGCTCGGCGAGGCCGCCCCCGGCCTGGCCAAGCCGCGCCGCCCCGACCTGGTCCCCATTTCCGACACTCCGTACGACAGCTCCCTGTGGACGGACTCGGACGACGAAGGCCTCGGTGCCCGCGACCGCCGCGCACCCTGAATCGACGTAGACGAACGAAACGACAACCGACCCGACAAGCCCGACAAGCCAAGAACCCGACCGGGAGTCCCCCGTTGGCCACTGGTACGGAACCACCGGCAACAGAACCCCATCCACAGCGCGGCGGCGTACGGACCCGTACGCGCGCCGCGATCTCCGCCCCGCATCTGCGCACCGACCGCTGGTGGCTGGCCCCGGCCGCCACGGCCGCCGGACTGCTGGCCTTCATCGTGTACTCGACATGGCGGGCCTTCGCGGACGAGCACTACTACGCGGCCCCCTACGTCTCGCCGTTCTACTCGCCCTGTCTGGCGGAACGCTGCGAGCCCATGCGCGGGGGCCCCAACTGGGAGGTCCTCGGTGGCTGGTGGGGCATCTCACCGGCGATCATCATCCTGATCTTCCCGCTCGGCTTCCGCCTGACCTGCTACTACTACCGCAAGGCCTACTACCGCGGCTTCTGGGCGTCCCCGCCCGCCTGCGCGGTGGCCGAGCCGCACAAGAAGTACTCGGGCGAGACCCGGTTCCCGCTGATCCTGCAGAACCTCCACCGGTACTTCTTCTACGCGGCCCTGCTGGTCGCCGGCATCCTCACCTACGACACGGTCCTGAGCTTCCGCGACGAGAACTACGAGTGGGGCCACATGGGCCTCGGCACCCTCGTGTTCCTCGTCAACATCGTGCTGATCTGGGCGTACACCCTCTCCTGCCACTCGTGCCGGCACATCGTCGGCGGCAAGCTCAAGCACTTCTCCAAGCATCCCGTGCGCTACCGGCTGTGGCAGTGGGTCGGCAGGCTCAACGCCCGTCACATGCAGCTCGCCTGGGCCTCGTTGGTGAGTGTGGCGCTCGCCGACTTCTATGTGTATCTGGTCGCGTCCGGCGCCTTCGACGATCCGAGGTTGTTCTGATGTCCGTGGTCGAACGGCAGGAGTGGGACGTCGTCGTGATCGGCGCCGGCGGTGCCGGGCTTCGTGCCGCGATCGAGGCCCGCGAGCGGGGCGCCCGTACGGCCGTGATCTGCAAGTCCCTGTTCGGCAAGGCCCACACGGTGATGGCCGAGGGCGGTATCGCCGCCGCCATGGGCAACGTCAACTCCGGTGACAACTGGCAGGTCCACTTCCGCGACACCATGCGGGGCGGCAAGTTCCTCAACCAGTGGCGGATGGCGGAGCTGCACGCCCGCGAGGCACCCGACCGGGTGTGGGAGCTGGAGACCTGGGGCGCCCTCTTCGACCGTACGAAGGACGGCCGCATCTCGCAGCGCAACTTCGGCGGCCACGAGTACCCACGCCTCGCCCACGTCGGCGACCGTACGGGCCTGGAGCTGATCCGCACCCTCCAGCAGAAGATCGTCGCCCTCCAGCAGGAGGACCACAAGGAGACCGGTGACTACGAGTCCCGGCTGAAGGTCTTCCAGGAGTGCACGGTCACCCGGGTGTTGAAGGACGGCGCGCGGGTCTCCGGCGTCTTCGGCTACGAGCGCGAGTCGGGCCGGTTCTTCGTCCTCGAAGCGCCCGCCGTCGTCATCGCCACCGGTGGCATCGGCAAGTCGTTCAAGGTGACGTCGAACTCGTGGGAGTACACGGGCGACGGGCACGCGCTGGCCCTGCTCGCGGGCGCGCCGCTGCTGAACATGGAGTTCGTGCAGTTCCATCCGACGGGCATGGTCTGGCCGCCGTCGGTCAAGGGCATCCTCGTCACGGAGTCCGTACGCGGTGACGGCGGGGTGCTCAGGAACTCCGAGGGCAAGCGGTTCATGTTCGACTACATCCCGGACGTGTTCAAGGAGAAGTACGCGCAGTCCGAGGAGGAGGGCGACCGCTGGTACGAGGACCCGGACCACAACCGGCGCCCGCCCGAACTGCTCCCGCGCGACGAGGTCGCGCGAGCCATCAACTCCGAGGTGAAGGCGGGCCGGGGCTCGCCGCACGGCGGGGTCTTCCTGGACGTGTCCACGCGGATGCCGTCGGAGACCATCCGCCGCCGACTGCCGTCCATGTACCAC
The DNA here is from genome assembly GCF_041435215.1 of Streptomyces sp. NBC_01314. Lineage (NCBI taxonomy): Bacteria > Bacillati > Actinomycetota > Actinomycetes > Kitasatosporales > Streptomycetaceae > Streptomyces > Streptomyces sp. NBC_01314. The sequence goes on from NZ_CP108394.1 coordinate 4,105,372, forward strand.
CAGTTCAAGGAGCTGGCGGACGTCGACATCACGGCGGAGGCGATGGAGGTCGGGCCCACCTGTCACTACGTGATGGGCGGTATCGCGGTCGAGTCGGACACGGCGGCGGCGCGCGGGGTGCCGGGCCTGTTCGCGGCCGGTGAGGTGGCCGGCGGTATGCACGGCTCCAACCGGCTGGGCGGCAACTCCCTCTCCGACCTGCTGGTGTTCGGCCGCCGGGCGGGACAGCACGCGTCCGGGTACGCGGCGGGACTGACCGGGGCACGGCCCCCGGTGGACGACGTCGAGGTCGACACGGCCGCCGCCGAGGCGCTGCGGCCGTTCTCCGCCGAGGGCCCGGCGCCGGGCCCGGAGGCAGGTCGGCCGCCGGAGAACCCGTACACCCTCCACCAGGAGCTGCAGCAGGCCATGAACGACCTGGTCGGCATCATCCGCCGCGAGGGCGAGATGGAGCAGGCGCTGGAGAAGCTGGCCGACCTGCGGGTGCGGGCGCGCCGGGCGGGTGTGGAGGGGCACCGGCAGTTCAATCCCGGCTGGCATCTCGCCCTCGACCTGCGGAACATGCTGCTGGTCAGCGAGTGCGTGGCTCGGGCCGCGCTGGAGCGCACCGAGTCGCGCGGCGGCCACACCCGCGAGGACCATCCGACGATGGACCGCGACTGGCGCCGTATCAACCTGCTGTGCCGGCTCACCGATCCGACGGGCGGGCCGGAGAACTGGGATCCCGTCGTCGCCCGGATCGCCCTCACCCGTGAGACCACCGAAGCCATCCGTCCCGACCTGCTCGCCCTCTTCGAGAAGGAGGAGCTGGTCAAGTACCTCGCCGAAGAGGAGCTGTACGAGTGAGCAGCTACGAGGAGCCGCGGTCATGAGCGGCTACGAGGCCAGCTTCAAGGTGTGGCGGGGCGATAAGCGGGGCGGCGGTCTGGAGGATTTCAAGGTCGAGGTGAACGAGGGCGAGGTCGTCCTCGACATCGTCCACCGCCTCCAGGCGACCCAGGCCCCCGACCTCGCCGTCCGCTGGAACTGCAAGGCGGGCAAGTGCGGTTCGTGTTCCGCCGAGATCAACGGCCGTCCCCGGCTGTTGTGCATGACCCGGATGTCGGTGTTCGAGCGGGACGAGACGATCACCGTGACCCCGCTGCGGGCCTTCCCGGTGATCCGTGACCTGGTCACTGACGTCAACTTCAACTACGCCAAGGCGCGTGAGGTCCCCGCCTTCGTGCCGCCGGAGAAGCTCGGCCCCGGCGAGTACCGGATGATGCAGGAGGACGTGGACCGCCCGCAGGAGTTCCGGAAGTGCATCGAGTGCTTCCTCTGCCAGGACACCTGCCATGTCGTCCGCGACCACGAGGAGAACAAACCGGCCTTCGCGGGCCCGCGCTTCCTGATGCGCGTCGCGGAACTGGACATGCACCCGCTGGACGCGGCGGAGGAAACCGGCCTGGACCGCAAGAAGACGGCCCAGGACGAGCACGGTCTCGGCTACTGCAACATCACCAAGTGCTGCACCGAGGTCTGCCCCGAAGGCATCAAGATCACGGACAACGCGCTGATCCCGCTCAAGGAACGTGCCGTCGACCGCAAGTACGACCCACTGGTGTGGCTGGGCTCGAAGATCAGGAGGCGTTCCTCAGCGGGGTGAGGGTCTGCGCGGGGCGGTCACGGGGCGCGGGGCCGTCACGGGGTGGTGACGCGGCCGGGGCGGGTCGCGAGGTACGACAGCACGGTGTGGGTGACGATGAGGATCAGGCCGAGACCGAACACGTCCGCGCGTTCGGTCGCCATGGCTACGCACCACAGGCCCAGCCCCGCACTGCCGCTGAGCGTGGCACAGCCCCACAGCACCGGCCGCGGCGTGCTGCGCCGCAGCCACGGCAACATCCACTCCGTACGGATCGCGACGACACCGAACACGGTCGTGGCCACCATGGCCGCCGCGAGGAACCCGATCCCGACGGTCGTCAGCATGTCCCCGCCTCCCCCCTTGCGAACGAGGCGATCATGGCATGCCCTCGCCACCGGGACCGGCCTCCGCCTCCCCCACTCCGCCGCACCCCACTCGCGACCGCGCGACACCGGCCATACGCTCCCAAATGTGACGTCGCGTCTGAGAAGGAACCGAGCGCGGGGCGCCACGTCGCACATAGCCGTGCGGCTGGCCCACACCGCGTTCGGCGGGCTGGCAGCCATGGCCTGGCTCCTGTTGCCCACGGCAACGGAGCCGGCCGAGAGCCAGGCCGCGAAGCCGCCCGCCGACGAGCGGTCCGTGGACGGGACGGCCGTCCGGCCGACCGTCGGCGGGCAGCCCCTGACTCCGGTCGGCGGCGAGCTGTTCATGGCCCCGGCCGTGGACGAGCCACTCGTGGTCCCGCCGGTGGGCAGACCGCCCGCGGATCCGGTCGACCTCGGCCGGTCCACGGTCCCGGCCATCGGCGGGCGACCTGCGACTCCGGTCGTCGGCGCACAGTCCGTGGCTCCCGCTGTCGGCGGTGCTGCCCCCGCTGACGGCGATACCTTCGGGGCGGATCTGATCCTGCCGGTGGCCGCGGCGGGTACGGCTGTCGCCGTGGCCGCGTACTCCCTCGTACGACGTCGGCGCCGCGCCCAGCTGCACACGCCCCCGACCGGCACCTTCGAACCGCCGACCACCGCGCTGCCCGACCTCCACCGCCGGGCCCAGCGGCTCCTCGTCGAGACCGACGACAGCGTCCGCACCAGCACCGAGGAACTCCGCTTCGCGGCGGCCCGGCCGGGCCACGATGCCGCCGAGCCGCCTACGGACGGGCAGACGGACCGCGAAGACGCCGGGCCGCACGAGGAAGGCCCGGCGAGCCCTGCCGAAACCGAGCCACCCACAGCCGACCCTGCCAGCCCTGCCAGCCCTGCCAGCCACAGTGATCCTCAGCCGCACCTGGAGAAGTCGGCAGTTCGCGAAGAAGCGGAGCCGCAGGAGGAGAGCCCGGCCGGCCACGACGAGCCCGAACCATCCGCAGTCGGTTCCGCCGGTCCTGCCAGTCCCACCGATCCCACCGATCCTGCCGATCCTGCCGATCCTGCCGACCCTGCCGACCCTGCCGACCCTGCCGACCACAGTGCTCCCCAGCCGCATCCGGAGAAGTCGGCGGGCGCTGGATCGGGCGGGCCGCGCGCGGAGGCGCCGGTCGTGCTCGACCCGGCCATGGCCTTCGCGGAGACGCCCGCGGCGCGGGACGCGGTGCAGCCGTTCGTGGAGGCGTTGGCGGATGCGCGGCGGGAGCTGGTGGGGGCCTGCCGGGTGGGTCTGCGGTTGGACGAGGAGCGCGATGCTCTGTCCCCCGACGAGGAACGCGCGCTACTGGAGGAGATCCTCACCCGGTGCACGACCGCACAGCGGAGGCTCGACACGGCGACGCCCGCCTTCGATCAACTCCGTGCTCTGGAATGGGACATCATCCCGGCCCTGAAGTTCGCGGAGTCCCGCTTCCGCGAGCTGACCGGCCGTACGGCGACCGCGGCCACCACCCTCACCGCCCTCCGCGACGGCTTCGCCCCGGCCGCCTCCCTCCCCGTCACCGGCTACGTCGAACAGGCCAAGGACCGCCTGGTCTTCGCCACCTCCGAGCTCAACCGGTCCCGTCAGGCCGCCTACCCGGGCGACCTGCACACCGCGGCCGTACACCTACGGGCCGCCGAGGGCGCGATCGACCAGGCTGACCTGTTCGTGACCGGGGTGGAGCGCCTCGCCACCGAACTGCTGCATGCGGCTGGGAGCGCCAAGCAGGGCGCCCCCTCCACCGCCCCCTCCACCGGCCCGTACGACGACCCCCTCGATGCCCTCCGCCGCCAGGGCCGCTGGCTCTTCCCGGCCCGCAGCGCGGTCGCCGCCGCGGCCGACTTCGTCACCACGCACCGGGGAGCGGTCGGGGCGAAGGCCAGGAGCCGGCTGTCGGAGGCGGAACGGCACTTGGCGCAGGCGATTCCGGCGGATTCCGCCGAGCGGGACGAGGGCGACGGGACCGCCGAGAACACCCGGCACACTCAACGAGCCCACGCTCTCGCCCAGGAGGCCCGGCACCTGGCCGAGCAGGACGTCAGGGCGTACGGCAACCCGTACGGCGGCCCCGTCGGCGACGGTCTGGCCGGCGCCCTCCTGGGCGGCATCATCCTCGGCGAGCCCCCCGACGGCGGCGGCCGAGCCGACCTGCGAGGCCCCGCTTGTTACGGCGGAACGGCGACCCGCGCCCGCAGAACAGCGGGCGGCCAGTTCTGACTGCACAGGTCCCACCCCCGCGCGCCGGTCAGGGCGCCGGGAACCCGCGCGACGAGCCACGACGCACCAGCGGTGCCCCGCCCTAGAACAGGCTCAGCAACGCCTCCGCCGGATCCGTCAGCCCGTGCTCCCCACCCGGCAGCGGCAGTTCGAACCACACCGTCTTGCCGCGAGGCGTCCGGCGGGACCCCCACGCGGCGGACAGCAGGCCGACCAGCTGGAGCCCACGCCCGCCCTCGTCCGTGTCGCGGGCCCGGCGTCGGCGGGGCTGCACAAGACCCGCGTCCCACACCTCGCAGACGAGTGTTCTGTCGAGGAGGAGCCGGAGCCGAATCTCACCCTCGCCGTACCGCAGGGCGTTGGTGACCAGCTCGCTGACCAGCAGTTCCGCCGTGTCGATGAGGGGCTCAAGGTCCCAGGCCTGCAACCGGGTGCGGGCGTACTCGCGGGCGCGGCCCACGCTGCGCGGCTCACGAGGCAGGGTCCAGTCGCCGACGGAGTCCTCCGGCAGTCCCTGGACACGAGCCATCAGCAGCGCGATGTCGTCCTCGCCGTGGTGGGTGTCGAGGGTGTTGAGGACGTGGTCGCAGACGTCCTCCAGCGACCGGGGGGTGTCGGCGCGCAGGGCGGTCGGCGGCTGGGCAGGGTCCGTGAGCGCGCCGACGAACGCCTGCAGGCCCTCGTCGAGGGGATGATGGCGGGATTCGACCAGTCCATCCGTGTAGAGCGCCAACAGCGCGCCTTCGGGTAGTTCGACCTCCACCTCCTCGAACGGCTCACCGCCGACGCCGAGCGGCATGCCGGGCGGCACGTCGAGCATCAGCGCGCTCTCGCCCGGCTCGACCAGCACCGGCGGCAGATGGCCCGCGTTGGCGAAGGTGCAGCGGCGGGTCACCGAGTCGTAGACGGCGTAGACGCAGGTGGCGAGGTAGACCTCGGCGAGGTCCTTGTCGCGGGGCCGGCTGGCTGAGGTGCGGGAGGCCGACTGGCCACCGCCGGGGGTGCCGAGGCCACGGGCGATCTCGTCGAGCGCCGAGAGAACCTCGGCGGGTTCGAGGTCCAGCAGGGCCAACGTACGAACGGCCGTACGAAGTTCGCCCATCGCCACCGCTGCCCGCAGTCCGCGGCCCATGACGTCGCCGACGACGAGTGCCGTGCGGTGACCGGGGAGTTCGATGACGTCGAACCAGTCGCCGCCGACCTCGGTGGCCGCGTTGCCCGGCAGATAACGGCAGGCGATGTCGAGCCCGGAGGCCTCGGGGTCGCCCGGCGGCAGGAGGGAGCGCTGCAGGATGAGGGCGCGCTCGTGTTCGCGGCGGTAGAGGCGCGCGTTGTCGATACAGACGGCGGCGCGTGCGGCCAGCTCGACGGCGAGGTCCCGGTCGCTTCCGCCGAACGGCTCGCTGCCCTTCGTGCGGGAGAACTGCACGAGTCCGACGACGGTGTCGTGCGCGACCATCGGCACGGCGAGCGTCGACTGGATGAGGCTGCCGTCCTCGGGCACCTGCTGGGGGCGGCCGGTGCGCAAAGCGTCCGCGCAGGGCGAGTTGAACGGGTAGTGGTGGACCGCGCCGACGTCCACGGGGGCGGGTCCACCGACGAACGGCGCGTCGGAGACGGCGCTGGCGAAGGCGACCCGGCGCAGTTCGGCGCTGCCGTCGGCGAGTCCGGGCGGGGCCTCGTCGCCCACCAGGAGGCCCTGGTAGAGGTCGACGGTGGCGAGGTCGCAGAAGCCGGGAACGACGACGGCGAGGAGTTCGCGGGCGGTGGTCTCCAGGTCGAGTGAGTTGCCGATGCGCGAGCCGGCCTCGTTGAGGAGGGCGAGATTGCGCCGGGCGGCGGCGGCCTCGCGGGCGGCGGAGCGACGGGCCGTGATGTCGGTGCCGAGCCAGGCGATGCCGATGGGGCGGCCGGTACCGCTGTGCACGCGGTAGAGGTTGATGGACCAGTGGCGGCGGTCCTCGGATCCGGGCACGAAGCCCGTGATGTGCATGTCCGTGATCGACTCACCGGTCTCCATGACCCGGCGCAGGGTGGCCTCGACCCGCTCGGCCTCCGGGGACTGCAGGTAGTCGTGGACGCCCCGGCCGCGGTGGTCGTCGACCTCGCCGCCGTAGATGGAGGCGAAGCGCTGGTTGGCGCGCCTTACCCGAAGATCGGTGTCTATCAGAAGGAACCCGAACGGAGATTGGCCGAAAATAGCCTGCGAAGCGGCAAGGTCGGTCTCTATCCGGCGCAGGGTCCGGACGTCCACGACGATGCAGACGGCGGCCCGTTCGCCACCTTCCACGGTGGTGGGCATCACATAGACCTCGGCGAGTCCCTCCACCCCGTCGGGACCCGGCACACGGAAGGGGACCACCCCGGTCCACTCCCGGCCGTCGAGGACCTCGGCCATTTTCCGCTGGCCTTCTTCACGCCGGTCGGGGTCGATGAACGCCTCGATGGGGTCCATCCCCACGGCCCGCTCCGCCGCTATGCCGAACAACTGCTCGGCACGCAGACTCCACTGGTCGACGAGTCCGTCAGGACCGATCGAGAACGAAGCGACCTTGATGTAGTCGTACATGGATCCCGGCGGGCTGGTCTGCCACATCGAGTCACCGGTCCCGTGACCACCCATGACACCCGCGCCACCGTCGGACCCGTCTGACCTGCCGGATCCGCCGGACCCGTCGGCTTCACCGACCCGCGCGCCGGACGTTCGGCCCTCGGACCCTCGCCCCTCGGACCCTCGCCCCTCGGACCCTCGCCCCTCGGAGGCACGACTCCCGGGCACACGACTCCCGGACACCCGGCCCATCGAACCGGTGCCCGTTTTGTCGCGTGTGGCCCCGCTGTCGCGAGTGGCTCCGCCCAGGCCGGAATGGCCTGCGGCCTCGGGCCTCGCGCGGTCCGACGGGTTCTTGGAACCCGTGGACTCCGTGGCCTTCGCTGGTATCTCGCTCACGCGAACCGTCCCCTCCAGCTCACCGCGTCCGGCTTCGGTCACCAGGGGCGGCTGCCCGCAGTATCCAGCACTACGGCGCCGCACAACACGGTGTTCACGATCACAGCACGGTCCCGATCGTTTTTGGACCGGCCGGAACATACTCCCAAGTCTTCTAACCAGGCGGTGCCCTCTCGAATCAAAGACTCCTGCCAGCCCTACTGGCTTGAACCAGTCGGTCGCACGCACGCCCCGGGGAGCCGCCCCCTCCCCCGGGCCGTACGCCGTGAACGCCCGCCGTGCATCAGGACCTTCGCCCTGTACGTCGACAGAGCCGCTCAGCCGGGAACCGCCAGCTCGAACCAGACCGTCTTGCCCGCCTCGCCGGGGCGGGTACCCCAGGCTCGCGAGGAACAGGCCACCAACTGCAGACCCCGGCCGCTCTCGTCGTCGACATCGGCCGCGCGTTCGCGCGGCGGGTCGGGCAGGGGGTCGGAGACCTCGACCAGGAGAGCGCCCGAGGGGCCGGCGGGACGCACGAGCCGTACCCCGATGGGCCCCGTCGCGTGCCGCAGCGCGTTGGTCACCAGCTCGCTCACCAACAGGGCGGTGATGTCCCCGAGCACATCGAGTTCCCACTCACGCAGTTGCCTTCGCACCACCGCACGAGCGTCCCGCACCGCCCCCGGCTCCGCCGGAAAGGTCCACTCGGCGCAGTCGGCTCCGCTGTCGATCACGCCGATCACTTCCCAGTCCAGAAGCAGGCCCTGTCCGGTTTCATGGGGTTAATGGGCACATACCCGATATCCATCCCGTAGTACCGCGCACGAGGGCGCACTGTGGCACGAACGGCGTAGGAGGCGCATCGTGCCGCGCAGGGAAGCCACATAAGGAACGCACAAGGAAGCCGCATAGGGAAAGGGCCATCCTCAACAAAAGTGCGGGGCCCCGCAACGGTCCCGTCAGAAGCGCGGGGAACTGTGCGACCAGCCGCACTCAACCCGCACCGCAGCCAGAACACCTACCCCACCGGCCGGGCGGGGGAAGGGGATCGAGGGCGGGAGCTCGGGAGCTCGGGAGCGGGGACGCGGAAGCTCGGGAGCCGCGACGCGGAAGCGGCGGGCCCCCAGAGGCAGTCCGGGACCAAAGATGCCCCGGCAGCGACCGCATCGCAGCCGGGGCCCCACTCAGCCGACGTCGCCCCAAGCCACCCGCGCCGCCTCCATCACCGCCGGCACATCCTGCTCCAGCCAGTCGACATCCCACACCTCGTCCACGGTCAGCCACCGCAGCTCGTCATGGTCCTCCAGCGGCCGAGGCTCACCGGACAGCAGATGCGCGATCCAGACCCGCAGCACATATCCGGGGCGCACCACCCACTCACCGGGCACCCGCTCCGCGGACTTCACCTCGACACCCAGCTCTTCCCGCAGCTCACGCACGAGTGCCTGCTCGGGCGGCTCACCGGGTTCCACCTTGCCGCCCGGCAGTTCCCAGCGTCCGGCCAGCTCAGGCGGCGCGCTGCGGCGGGCGGCGAGCAGTCGCCCGCCACTCAGCAGAGCGGCGCCCACCACCACGATCGGTTCGGTCATGCGCGGGAGCCTACGGGAGCGTCCCCGGATGCCGGGCGGGGTGAGTCAGTTACTCCCGCTCTGCCCGTTCTGGCCGTTCTGCCCGACGCGTTCGACCCAGTAGAGCTGCTTGTGGCCGCGGCTGTCGAGACCGTCCGCGATCTTCTGCGCCTCGGCACGCGTCGCATACCTGCCCACCCGGTAGCGATTGCCGTTGTCGTCCTGCCGCACGACGAGCCAGGGAAGAGTGATCGTGCTGTCGTTCATCGACCCCCACCGCCCTTTCCCGCCCCGGCTCGCCCAGGCCCCACCCCCGGATGCCGCCGCGCCCCGTCACCTAAGGAAACCGCATTCCGCATATGCCCGAGCGTACGCCTAACCTTTACGCAGCGAATCCGTCTTTTTACAAAGAGGTACGCAACCAGCCAAGACGAGGGGGGCGCACCCCGTCGAACGCGCCGCCGATCACTACTCGCACGCCCCCCAGCGCTCCGACGAGCAGCGGTCCTGCGCCGTTCGTACGAAACGGGCCGCTACCAGGCCTCATCGTGACCCGACGGCAAGAACGACCGAAATTCGAACTACGTTCGGACGAACCGCCGAGGCTCCGACAAGTCCAACTTCCCTCCGGCAAAGACCAATTGACCCATGCCCGCGTCACGGTCCCGTACACGCTAAATCTGCCGGTTTCCCGAACGAGCGCCACCCGCCGCTCACTTCACCGGCAGGTGGTACGCCACCTGGTAGCGGTCCGCCGGGACCACCACGTCCGCCGTCTCCACCGGGCGACCGGAGGCGAAGTACGTGCGCTGGACGACCAGGACGACATGTCCGGGGACGCCACCGAGGGCGAGCAGCTCCTCGGCGAGGCCGGGGCGGGCACCGACCTCCTCGGTGACGTTGTCGACGACGACGTCGATGGCCGCCATGCGCTCGACGACACCCATGCCCCCGAGGGGCCCCTCCTCGGGAAGCATCACGGGTGTGCGGCCGGTGAGGGCGAGGGGCTCCCAGGAGGTGGAAAGCATCATCACCTCCCCCGCGTCCCGGAAGGTGTACCTGGTGCACATCACGCGGTCGCCGGTGTGGATCGCGAGCCGTTCGGCGATCGTCCGGCCCGCCTCGACCTGCTCGCTGCGCGACTCCCAGGTGCCGCGCGCCCCGACATCGGCCTGCTCCTGCCGGAAGGGCGTGGCACCGCCCGCGGGCCGGAATCCGGAGCGGGAGACCCGACGCGGCACCGGGCGCTCTCGCACATATGTGCCCGAACCGGAGCGGCCTTCCACCAGCCCCTCGGCCATGAGCACCTTGCGGGCCTCCAGCGCGACCGTGTCCGAAACGCCGTACTCCTCCCGAATGCGGGCCTGGGAGGGGAGGCGGGTGTGCGGTGGCAGCGAACCGCTCACGATCTTCCTGCGGAGATCACCCGCGACACGCAAGTACGCCGGCTGCTCACCGAAAGTCACTGGCCGCTCCCATCAGCTTGTACAGACAGCAACAGCGTGGCAACCGTGGGTTCCGCCTGCAAGCAAAGGCCAGAGAATCACTCGATGTGATGACTTGGGTCCGGTAAGGGCTTTACGCAGGCACTTTCTCCCCACTATGGGTGCCGTCACACCTCCGCGTCGGAGCCGTCCCCGCCACCGCCCTCGCCGGTGCTCTCGTCGTCGAATGTCGGCGATTCGGTGGCCAGCCCCAGAGCCTCGCGGGCGGTGACCGCCTTCGCTCCGTCGGTCAGCCGGTGCGCCTTGTCCCAGTGGTCGGAGAAGTCCCCGGCGTTCCTCGCCTTGTTCGCCGCCTCCCACTCCTCGCGCGCCCGGTCCAGGGCGTCGGCGTAGTCGGTGACCGCCTGCTCCGCGGAGGGCTCCCAGTCGTGCGCGCGCAACGCGGACGTCTGCTGTTCCAGGGCGTGGACCACCTTCGACGCCCACACCTTGTGCCCGGCCAGGTCGTCCTCGACGTACTCCGTGTCGGGTACCCCGTCGAAGGCGTCGTCCAGGAGCGCCTCGGCCTCCAGGAAGGCGAACTGGTCGTCGTCGAGGGTCGTGCCGTCCTGCCGCAGCGAGCCCGTCAGGCTGCCCTCGGGGTCCACGTTGCCGAACATGCAGGTGATCTCGCGGTCGCCGTACCGCCAGCTCTGCCGGGTGGGCGTGAAGTAATAGACGTCGACGTCGGCAGGGAGCGCCCAGGGATCCATCGCATACAGCTCCGACTGCGCGTAGCACCGGTCGTCGGCGGCGTCGGTGACCGCCTCGTCACCCGGGTAGGCGCCGTCCGGCATCGAGAATTCGGCGAACACCTCCGCGTCGTGCTCACCGGCGCACGGCACGATGTCGACGTCGTACGCGTATCCCTCCAGGGAGCCGCTCTGCGAGTCGAAGCACTCGCCCCTGGCCACCGAGAAGGTGCCACCCGCACCGCTCGCCACGTCGCGGAAGCCGTCCCACGCGTCGCGCGCGCCGCCCGTGGTGAACGCAAGCGTCATCAGCAGCGCGCCGATCATCGAGAGGACGATTCCGGCCACCGCCATGCCCTTGCCGCGCTCCCCCTTCTTCCGGATCTGTACCAGCGCGACGATCCCCAGCAGCAGGCCGACGCCCGGCAGGAAGCACAGCACCCCGAGCACGAGCGCGGCGATCGCGGGCCCGTTGACGGGCGGGGCCGGCAGCGGCGCCGGATACGCCTGTCCCCAGCTCTGCCCCCACGCCTGCCCCAGGACCTGAGGAGGCACCTGGTACGGATACGGCTGCCCGGCCCCGGCCCGCGGCTGCCCCGGGGGCGGAAACTGGCCACCGCCATGAGGTGGCTGGGGCCCGAGGGGCGGGGGTGTGGCCACAGGTACACATGCTCCTTGCGCCGAGCGGAGTGGGAACTGACGTACGACTGGGCGCATGGTAAGCGGGTGAGGGGGGTGGGCGATACGCGGGGCGGGGCGGGACTCGGAACGAGGCAGGGTGGGGCACGGGACGGGGCGGCGCACGGCACGGGGACCCTCCCCGGATGATCGGTTCGCCGTCAGGAACTCGCAGTCGGAAGTGCGCCGCCCGCCTGAACCCACCATGACGCACCGTCACCAACCATCCCGGCCATCCCCACCCAACTAACCTTCGCTCATGACCCCTCTGCCGGATCGCTTCTGCCCGACGGACGGCACGCGCGTCCCCGCCGCCTCCTTCGCCTGGTGCTGCCCGGCCTGCCGCGGCCCCCTGGACCTGGACTTCGCGCCCACACCGGCACCGCTCAAATCCCTGACCGGCCGCGTGAACTCCCTCTGGCGCTACGCGGAATGCCTCCCCCTGGCGGCGCCCACGGTCTCGCTGGGCGAGGGCCGCACCCCGCTCGTCGATCTGAAGGAGGGCGTCCGGGCCAAGCTCGACTTCCTGATGCCGACGCTGTCCTTCAAGGACCGGGGCGCGGTGCTCCTCGCCGAGCTGGCCCTGCGGCTCGGCCCCCGCCGGGTGATCGCCGACAGCAGCGGCAACGCGGGCACGGCGGTCGCCGCGTACTGCGCACGGGCCGCGCTGCCCTGCACGGTGTACGTCCCGGCCGGTACGTCGGACAAGAAGCTGGAGCAGATCGGGGCGCACGGCGCGCAGCTGCACATCATCGACGGCGACCGCGAGGCCACGGCCCGCGCGGCCCGGGAGGCGGCGGACGCGGACGGCGTCTTCTACGCCTCGCACGTCTACAACCCGTACTTCCTGCACGGCACCAAGACCTACGTCCACGAACTGTGGGAGGACCTCGGCGGACGCCTCCCCGAGGTCATCGTCGTCCCCGTAGGCAACGGCACGCTGCTGCTGGGCGCGGCCCTCGCCGTCGCCGAGCTGCACGCGGCGGGCCTCATCGACCGCCGCCCCGCCCTCTACGCCGTCCAGTCAGCCGCCGTGGCGCCCCTGGCCCGCGCCTGGACCGAGGGCGCCGACGACCTCGTCGGGACCACCCCCGCGGCCCCCACCTTCGCCGAGGGCATCGCCATCCCCCACCCGCCCCGGGCCCGCCAGATCCTTCGCGCCGTCCGCGGCTCCGGCGGCGCCTTCCTCACCGTGACCGAGGACCAGCTCCGCCACGCCCAACGCGACCTGGCCTCCCGCGGTCTGTACGTCGAGTCCACGGGCGTGGCCTGCTGGGCGGCCGTACGGGAAGGGGTACTGGGGGCGCGCACGGCGGTGGTGCCGTTGTGCGGCGCGGGGTTGAAGACGGGGTTGGCGGGGAGCTGAGGGGTCTCCGGCGGGGTCGGCGAACGGCAGAACCGGGGTCGGCGTCAGTACGCCGCGTACAGCATCAGCGCGAGGAACCCGGCGCCGACCGCCGCCAGCAGCATGTTCCCGCTTTTGTGCCCGACCCACAGCAGAAGCCCTCCGGCGGCGACCGCCAGCACACGAACCTCACCGTTGAACACGACGAGCACGCCGAGTATCGCCAATGCCACCCACATGCGGTGCCCCTCCCCCAACCTGATGTGCCTGCCTGTTCAAGGCTTCCCACCCCGAGAGATCGACACCCCCCAAACCCCCATGTTCCCGACACGTGAAGTACCCGAGGACCGGACTTCCGGGGAAACGCCCGATCCGCCCATAGAGTCCATCCGCGATGTCCGGGCTCACCTGGCCGAGGTCGTGGAGCGAGCCGACCGGGACGACGTGCCCAGGGTCCTCACGCGCCGAGGCAGGAAAGTCGCCGGCGTCGCCGCCCGGACGCTCGTCCGAATTCCACACCTGGAACGACCCACCACTCACAGCGGCCAAGCGGTCAGCAAATCGCCGGGGCCGTAGGTGGCATCGAGGCCCGGGCAGTCGACGCCGCTGCGCGAGACCGCCACGACTGGAACGGGTTCGCCGGTGAGGGCGGCCCGGTGTCGATGGAGAGCTGCCAGGTCGTGCCGGTCGAAGGGTGACTGCTCCAGCCACTTGACGGAGCCCACGAAGAGCAGCTCCTTGGCAATGGGGGCGCGGTCCGCCCCGACGATGTCGATCTCGACGTCGTTGGTACGCGTCCAGTAGCCGCCCACTGCGGGGGCCGCGGGCAGCCTGTCATCGGGCAGTATCCGCGCCAGGGCCTCGCGGACAAGGGGCTCGACGGCTCGGCCGCGCCAGCTGGTCCAGTTCTCCCGGATACGCGCCAAGGTCAGATCGCCCCGCCCCCGCTCGATCTCCTCCATGGACGGGCCGAGTAGGTGCAGCCAAAACCGCAGGTAGGGATCTGCCACCCGGTAGCGGCGATCCTTCGACGGACGCAGCGATACGGGCAGCTCCGCAGCGACGATCCGCTTGCCCGTAAGCAGCTCCAGCGCTCGCTGCAGGGGCGTGGCCCCGATCCCGCCGGCTGCACGGGCGATGTTGGTGAAGGTCCGCTCGCCACTGCCGATAGCCGCCAGCACCGTACGCGCCTGAGCCTGCGGAGGGAATTCGGCAGCCAGCGAGCGCTCGGCCGACACCAGCAGGGCCGAGACCGGGTCGCTCAGCGCCTCGTCGAGGAAGTCCCACAACCCCGCACCTCGCGGCCACTCCGCGCAGATCAGCGGCAGCCCGCCGGTGACCAGCGCGGCGTCGAAGGCTTCCGCCGGTTCCAACCCGAGCATCTGGCCCACCTCGGCGGGGTTCAGTGGTCCCAGCACCATCTCCCGGCCGCGCTGATGGAAGGGGCGTCCGTAGCTGTTCAGTGCCTCCATCATCGACAGATCGGAGCCGATGAGGACCAGCAGCACCGGCTTGGTCTCCAGCACCCGGTCCCAGGCCCGTTGCAGCATCCCCTCAAAGGCGCCCTCCACGTCCATCAGATACGGCACCTCGTCGATGACCAGCACGCTCGCCCGGTCAGCGGGCAGCGCCGCAGCCAGCACATCGAACGCGGCGTCCCAGCTCTCCGGCCGCGCGGCGCCCACCAGCCCCGCCAACGGCAGCGTCGACGCCTGGGCGTCCCGGGCCAGCCGTGCCAGATCATCCCTGGGGGACGCACCGGTCGCCGCGTAGAACAAGAACGGGGCTCCGGAGCGCTCCGCAAACCGCTCGACCAGTCGCGACTTGCCCACCCGTCGCCGCCCACGCAACATCACGCACCGACCGGGCCGCTCCCCGCCAACCCCTGCCGCCACCTTCTGCAGCTCTCGCTCCAATGTCGCCAGCTCCGGCCGACGACCTACGAAGTCCACCATGGCCACCGACCTCCACGCATGATACTAACGACAAGGTTACTAACATAGACATTAGTAGGTAGCCCGCGCCAGTTGTCGCTAAGGCCCCCGGCGCTGCGGCCCACGAACCAGCACGGGAGCCTCAATGGCATCCCGGCACTATCCCAGCAAGGGAAAGAACCAAGGGGCCCGACCCCAAAGAGTCGGACCCCTTCTGAGCTGGGTATTTGCCAGATCAGTGACGTGGTGGTGTGCCACCCACTACACGTTGAACCGGAACTCGACGACGTCCCCGTCCTGCATCACGTAGTCCTTGCCCTCCATGCGGGCCTTGCCCTTGGCGCGGGCCTCCGCGACGGAGCCGGTTTCGACGAGGTCGGCGAAGGAGATGACCTCGGCCTTGATGAAGCCCTTCTGGAAGTCGGTGTGGATGACACCGGCGGCCTCGGGAGCGGTGGCGCCCTTCTTGATGGTCCAGGCGCGGGATTCCTTGGGGCCGGCCGTGAGGTAGGTCTGCAGGCCGAGGGTGTCGAAGCCGACGCGGGCCAGGGTCGCCATGCCGGGCTCCTCGACGCCCACCGATTCCAGGAGCTCCATCGCTTCCTCCTCCTCGAGCTCGGCGAGGTCCGCCTCCAGCTTGGCGTTGAGGAAGATCGCCTCGGCGGGGGCGACCAGGGCGCGCTGCTCGGCCTTGAAGTCCTCGTCGACCAGTTCGTCCTCGTCGACGTTGAAGACGTAGAGGAAGGGCTTGGTGGTGAGGAGGTGCAGGTCGTGGAGGAGTTCCTCGTTGCCGGAGCCCTGGACGATCCCCGCGGAGAACAGGGTGTCGCCCTTCTCCAGGATCTCCTTCGCCGCCTCGACCGCAGCGACCTTCGGCCCGATGTCCTTCTTGATGCGCGACTCCCGCTGGAGGCGCGGCAGGACCTTCTCGATCGTCTGGAGGTCGGCGAGGATCAGCTCGGTGTTGATCGTCTCGATGTCGTCCTTCGGCGAGACCTTGCCGTCGACGTGCACGACGTTCTCGTCCTGGAAGGCGCGGATGACCTGGCAGATCGCGTCGGACTCACGGATGTTCGCGAGGAACTTGTTGCCCAGCCCCTCGCCTTCCGAGGCGCCCTTCACGATGCCCGCGATGTCGACGAAGTCGACGGTCGCCGGAAGGATCTTCTGCGAGCCGAAGATCTCGGCCAGCTTCGCGAGGCGCGCGTCCGGGACACCGACCACACCGACGTTCGGCTCGATCGTGGCGAACGGGTAGTTGGCCGCCAGCACGTCGTTCTTGGTCAGGGCGTTGAACATGGTCGACTTGCCGACGTTGGGCAGACCGACGATTCCGATCGTGAGCGACACGTTTGCGACTTCCCGTATGTAGGAGGGCCAGGCGGCCGGGGGAGGCTGGAGCGGCAAGGCCTGAGACCTGTCCGGCGGATCGTGCCCCAGCGGCCGGAAGGCCGGCCGGTCCCCCAGTTTACGGCGTGCCGACACCCGGTCCGGCGAGGTATCGAACGCTTGGCCAAGGTCCGCTCAACAGCGTGTCTCTGAACCCATTCGGCACATTAACCGACCTAAGTTGGTCGAGTGGAGCAGCAGCAAAGGACGCATCCCCCGTATCTCCCTCGGACCGGGCCGCAGCGCGGCACATCTCCTCTTCCCCCGCAGGCGGGCAGAGGGGGCCGGGTCGCCGGCGCGAGCGTGCCGCGTCGTGCTCCGGTCGCGCGCGGGCCCGTACCGCCGCCGGTCCGAGCCGTGCGAAGCATCGCGCGTACCGTGCGCCGGATGCCGAGTCCACGTCTCACCGACCTGGGCTGCGGGGTGTTCTGCGGGGTGTCGATGTTCGCGCTCGCCTGCCTCGACCGGCTGCTGTTCGGCGCGTCCCCCGTCTTGTACGGGGTGCTGTTCCTGCTGGTCAGCGCATTGACTGCGGTGTGGGTGCGGGGTGGCGACCTGGCGAGCGCCCCCGTCGTCGTGCCGATCGCCTTCGCGTTCGGCCTGCCGCTGCTCGCCGAGGGCGAGGGCGGGCTCGCCGGGCATCTGATGGCCCTGGTCACCGCGCTCGCCACGCAGGCGGGCTGGCTGTACGGCGGCACGCTCGTCGCCGGGGTCATCGTGACCGTGCGCAAGCTCCGGCTGATGGCCCGCCGGGCGGCCGAGCGGGAGAGGAAGCGGGAGCGGGGGAACTGGGAGGCGCGGGCGCGGGTCGGTGGGCAAGGTAGGCAGGGTCTGGTCCGGGCACCTGGTGTCCAGGCCCTGCCCCCGTACGACCACCGGCCGGTCGGGCCCCGGACGCCGAGGCCTCAGGCCCGGCCCCGCCGCACCGCCCCCCGAGGTCACTAGCCGAAGCCGCCGGAGATGTCGGCCGACGTCACCGGAACTCCAGCTCACCGGCCTGTCCGCCCCTGAGCGTGCTTTCCTCTACTCCTGAGCCTGCCCTGGTCCTGAGCCTGCCGTTACCCGGCCCGGCCCCCGGCCCGTCCCCTGGCCCCGCCCTCGGGGCCGTCCTGTCCTAGCCAGCCTTCGCGGCCCGCATCGCCGCGCCCACGATGCCCGCGTTGTTCTGCAGCTGGGCCGGGACGATCTCCGCCCTGATGTCCTCGATGAGGTGGAGGAACTTCGAGGACTTGCGACTGACACCGCCGCCGATGATGAACAGCTCGGGCGAGAAGAGCATCTCGACGTGGGCGAGGTACTTGGTGACGCGCTTGGCCCAGTGTTCCCAGGTCAGTTCGTGGTCGTCCTTGGCCTTGGTGGAGGCGCGGGTCTCGGCGTCGTGGCCGTGCAGCTCCAGGTGGCCCAGCTCCGTGTTCGGGACAAGGACGCCGTCGGAGAAGACGGCGCTGCCGATGCCCGTGCCGAAGGTGAGCAGGATGACCGTGCCCTGACGGGCGCGCCCGGCACCGAACTGCACCTCGGCGACGCCCGCCGCGTCCGCGTCGTTCACGACGGTCACCGGAAGACCGCCGATCCGCTCGCTCAGCAGGGCGCGCGCGTCGACGTCGATCCAGCTCTTGTCGACGTTGGCCGCCGTACGGATCGTGGCGCCGCCCGTGACCACACCGGGAAAGGTGATGCCGACCGGGCCGGTCCAGCCGAAGTGGTCGACGACCTCCTTGACCCCGTCGGCGACCGAGTCGGGCGTCGCCGGGTGCGGGGTCAGCACCTTGTGCCGCTCGTCCGTCAGGTCGCCCAGGTCCAGGTCCACGGGAGCGCCCTTGATCCCCGAACCACCGATGTCCACGCCGAAGATGTGCATGGCCCTACGTTACGTCGTACGACAGACAGTCACGTTGCCGAGGTGCCCGACCGCCGCCGGGTACCGGAACCCTCACGTCCTGGAACGCGTACGGCCCCGGAACCTTCACGTTCCGGGGCCGTACGCGTGTGGTCAGGGGGTCAGACGGTCAGGTGTCCTGGCCGGTGCGCTCGGCGACCAGGGACGCAGCCTCCTCGCGCAGGTCGCGGCGGAGTTCCTTCGGCAGGGAGAAAGTGATCGACTCCTCGGCCGCCTTGACCAGTTCGACGTCCTCGTAGCCGCGCTGGGAGAGCCACTCCAGGACCTCTTCGACGAGGACCTCGGGCACGGAGGCTCCCGAGGTGACGCCGACGGTCTCCACGCCCTCCAGCCACGCCTCCTCGATCTCGCTCGCGAAGTCCACGAGGTAGGCCTCGCGGGAGCCGGCGAGCTTGGCGACCTCGACGAGCCGGATCGAGTTGGAGGAGTTGCGGGAGCCGACCACGATGACCAGCTCCGCATCGGCGCCCATCTGCTTCACGGCGAGCTGACGGTTCTGCGTGGCGTAGCAGATGTCGTCGCTGGGCGGCGAGACGAGCAGCGGGAACTTCTCCTTGAGCGCGCCGACCGTCTCCATCGTCTCGTCGACGGAGAGCGTGGTCTGGGAGAGCCAGACGATCCTGGACGGGTCGCGGACCTCGATCTTGGCGACGTCCTCGGGGCCGTCGACCAGCTGGATGTGGTCCGGCGCCTCGCCCGAGGTGCCGATGACCTCTTCGTGCCCCTCGTGCCCGATCAGGAGGATGTCGAAGTCGTCCTTGGCGTACCGGATCGCTTCCTTGTGGACCTTGGTGACCAGTGGGCAGGTCGCGTCGATGGTGGCGAGTTTGCCGCGTGCGGCCTCGTCGTGGACGGTCGGGGCCACGCCGTGCGCCGAGAACATGACGATGTTCCCCTCGGGGACCTCCTCCGTCTGCTCGACGAAGATGGCGCCCTTCTTCTCCAGCGTCTGCACGACGTACTTGTTGTGGACGATCTCGTGGCGGACGTAGATCGGGGCCCCGTACTGCTCCAGGGCCTTCTCGACGGCGATCACTGCACGGTCGACACCCGCGCAGTAGCCGCGCGGAGCGGCGAGGAGGACACGGCGGCGGCCAGGCGAAGCGGTCATGTCTTCCATCGTAGGGGTTCCCCCGCGTCGGGCTCCGCCGGTGGGAGCGGGTGAGGGGGTGGTGGGTTGGGTTCGTCGGCGGGTGCGGGTCCGGTGGGGGCTGGTCGCGCAGTTCCCCGCGCCCCTCAAGGACCAGGCCCCTGCGGGCCCGAAAAGCTGGGGCGCAGCCCTTGCTTTTCGGGGGCGCGGGGAACTGCGCGAACAACCACGACGACCGGCACCCGCCGACGCACCCGAACCCCCGAGCTGTGGGGCGGCCTTGTCGGCACCCCCCGCTACGCTCCCCACATGGCTCTCAACACGTCCGCCGAATCCCCCCTCCCCGTCGGCGAGGTGTCCCGGCTCATCGGTGGCTGGATCGACCGGCTCGGTGCCGTGTGGGTCGAGGGGCAGATCACGCAGTTGTCGCGGCGTCCGGGCGCGGGCGTCGTGTTTCTCACGCTGCGGGACCCGTCGCACGACATCTCCGTGGGTGTGACCTGCTACCGGCAGGTGTTCGACACGGTGGCCGACGTGGTGAGCGAGGGCGCGCGGGTCGTCGTCCTGGCGAAGCCGGAGTGGTACGCGCCGCGCGGGCAACTGTCGCTGCGGGCCACCGAGATAAAGCCGGTCGGGGTCGGCGAACTGCTGGCCCGGCTGGAACAGCTGAAGAAGTCGCTGGCCGCGGAGGGGCTGTTCGCCCCGGAGCGGAAGAAGGCGCTGCCCTTTCTGCCGCAGCTGATCGGGCTGGTGTGCGGCCGGGCCTCCGCGGCCGAGCGGGACGTGCTGGAGAACGCCCGGCGCCGCTGGCCGGCCGTCCGCTTCGAGGTGCGCAACGTCGCCGTGCAGGGTGTGCACGCGGTGCCGCAGGTCGTGCAGGCGGTGAAGGAGCTGGACGCGCTGGACGGCGTGGACGTCATCGTCGTGGCGCGCGGCGGCGGCAGCGTGGAGGACCTGCTGCCGTTCTCCGACGAGCAGCTCGTACGGGCGGTCGCGTCCTGTCGTACGCCGGTCGTGTCGGCGATCGGGCACGAGCCGGACACCCCGCTGCTGGACTATGTGGCGGACCTGCGCGCGTCCACGCCCACCGACGCGGCCAAGAAGGTCGTGCCGGACGTGGGCGAGGAGTACGAGCGGGTGCGGTGGCTGCGGGACCGGGCGCGGCGGTGCGTGGAGTCGTTCGTGGAGCGGGAGGAGCGGGGGCTCGCGCACGCTCTCGCGCGCCCCTCGATGGAGGATCCGCACCGCATGATCGACGAGCGCGCCGACCATGTGACCTCGCTGCTCGACCGGGGCCGCCGCTGCCTCGGGCACCATCTGGACCGCGCCGTCTCGGAGTTGACTCACACGCACGCGCGTGTGGTGGCCCTCTCCCCCGCGGCGACGCTCCAGCGGGGGTACGCGGTACTGCAGAAGGCCGACGGGCACGTGGTCCGCGCGCCCGGCGAGGTCGGGCCGGAGGAGCCGTTGCGGGCGCGGGTGGCCGAGGGCGAGTTCGTCGTCCGGGTCGACGGAACAGGGACCGTCGACGGCACAGGGACTGTCGGAGGGGACGCATAAGGTGAGTCGCATGACCAGCAACGTGAGCGAGGCCGACGGGACGACCGGGGCGGCCGGGGCCTCCGAGGCCAACCGGGCCCTCGGGTACGAGCAGGCGCGGGACGAGCTGATCGAGGTCGTCCGCCGTCTGGAGGCGGGCGGTACGACGCTGGAGGAGTCCCTCGCCCTGTGGGAGCGCGGCGAGGAGCTGTCCAAGGTCTGCCGCCGCTGGCTGGACGGGGCACGGGCACGGCTGGACGCGGCGCTGACGGAGGACGCGGAGGGGGACGGCAAAACCGCGTGACGGGACGGCAAGAACGCGTGACCCGTGCAAGCGTGCACGGTGAACGGGCACTGTGAAGCGGATCACCAGACCCGCTTTTTGTTGAAGATTGAACTTCACTCGCGTACGGTCGAGGACGTACACCCCCGACATCGCCCGAAGGTTGCCCCATGTCCCTCGTTCTCGATTCCGCCGCCCAGGACCTGCTGTTCCGCGAGGCCCACACCGCGAACACGTTCACCGACGAGCCGGTGACCGAGGAGCAGGTGCAGGCGATCTACGACCTGGTCAAGTACGGCCCGACCGCGTTCAACCAGACCCCGCTGCGCATCGTGCTGATCCGCTCCGCCGAGGCCCGTGAGCGCCTGCTGCCGTACCTGGCCGAGGGCAACCGGGCCAAGACGGCCACCGCCCCGCTGGTCGCGATCCTCGCCGCGGACAACGAGTTCCACGAGGAGCTGCCGACCTTGTTCCCGGCGCTCCCGCAGGTCAAGGACCTCTTCTTCGCCGAGCGCACGGCCCGCGAGTCTGCCGCCGGCATGAACGCCGCCCTGCAGGCCGCGTACTTCATCATCGGTGTCCGGGCCGCCGGCCTGGCCGCCGGCCCGATGACCGGATTCGACTTCGCCGGTGTCCAGAAGGAGTTCCTGGACGACGACCACACCCCGCTGATGGTCGTCAACATCGGCAGGCCCGGCGAGGGCGCCTCCCGCCCGCGCTCCCCGCGTCTGGACTTCGACCACGTCGTCACCACGGTCTGAGTCCCACCGCAGCCACACGTGACGAAGGGCCCCGGCGACCTCGCCGGGGCCCTCGTGCGTTCACGGCAGGTGCGTACCGCCGCGCTCGTCTCGCTGCGGGCTCGCGCGCCGCGCGGTCACTCCGATCGCTCCGTCCTGAGTGGATCGCTCCGGTCACTCCGTCCTGAGTGCCTGAGCCATCTTCGTCAGCCGGTCGAACGAAGCGGAGCCCGCGACCACGGTCGTGGAGCCCGTGCCCTGCAGGACGAGGGCGTCGTAGCGCTCGCCCTCGTAGCGGGTCCAGGTCTCGTCGCCGATCTCCTGCGTGGTCCCGGTCTTCTTCGCGTCCTGGGTGGCCTCCGCGATGAACCGGGACGGCTTCTCGGCGGACTGCTCGATCGCCACGTACTGACCGTCGGGGTCGTGGAAGCCGAGGTGCCAGTGGTCGGACTCGTCGCCCCGGAAGCGGACGGAGGTCGCCTTCCAGGTCTCGGGCAGACCCACGGGGGCAACCACCGCGTAGGAGGCCGCGCGACGCGCCGTCAGCAGCTCGACGCGGTAGTCGACGCGCTTGGCTTCCTGCCTGGTCTCGTCATGCGGGATGAAGAGATAGATGACCCATGCCGCCAGCACGATGAGCCCCAGGGAGAGGACCATGTCGCGAACGGTCTGCTTGCCTTTCGTACCTGCCACGCCCTCATCGTCGCAGGTGCACCGGTCCGCTCATCCGTGGGGTCCCCTGCTCATTTTGTCGGACTGACGATAGAGTCGGGCTAAACCCTCATCCGGCCGTCGCCGTATCAGAAAGGTGCGTTCCGATGACCGAGAATCACCAACTGCCGTCCGAGCTCGAAGTCCCTTCCGAGGCCCCCGACCGCAACCTCGCCCTGGAGCTCGTCCGGGTGACCGAGGCTGCCGCCATGGCCGCGGGTCGCTGGGTCGGCCGCGGGGACAAGAACGGGGCGGACGGAGCCGCCGTGCGCGCCATGCGGACCCTCGTCTCCACCGTGTCGATGAACGGCGTCGTCGTGATCGGGGAGGGCGAGAAGGACGAGGCCCCGATGCTCTTCAACGGCGAGCGCGTCGGTGACGGCACCGGCCCGGAGTGCGACATCGCCGTGGACCCGATCGACGGCACGACGCTGACGGCCAAGGGCATGACCAACGCGATCGCCGTACTCGCGGCGGCCGACCGGGGCACGATGTTCGACCCGTCCGCCGTCTTCTACATGGACAAACTGGTCACCGGACCGGAGGCCGCGGACTTCGTCGACATCAACGCGCCGATCTCCGTGAACATCCGCCGGGTCGCCAAGGCGAAGCGGTCCGCGCCGGACGATGTGACCGTGGTCATCCTGGACCGGCCCCGGCACGAAGGAATCATCAAGGAGATCCGGGAGGCCGGGGCGCGGATCAGGCTGATCTCCGACGGGGATGTCGCGGGCTCGATCCTGGCGCTGCGGGAGGGCACGGGTGTCGACCTGCTGCTCGGCGTGGGCGGTACGCCCGAAGGCATCATCTCGGCCTGTGCGGTGAAGTGCCTCGGCGGCACGATCCAGGGCAAGTTGTGGCCGAAGGACGACGCGGAGCGGCAGCGGGCGATCGACGCGGGGCATGACCTCGACCGGGTGCTGATGACCGATGACCTGGTGTCCGGGGAGAACGTGTTCTTCGTGGCGACCGGGATCACGGACGGGGAGTTGCTGCGCGGTGTGCGGTACCGCTCGGAGACCGCGACGACCGACTCGATCGTGATGCGGTCGAAGTCCGGGACGGTGCGGCGGATCGATTCGGTGCACCGGTTGAGCAAGCTGCGGGCCTATAGCTCGATCGACTTCGAGAAGGCCAAGTAGCTCCGCCGGCTGGCCAGGGGGAGCTGGGGACCGCGGTCCGTTTTGGGCTGCGGGTTCGTAGTGGCTGATCGCGCGGTTCCCCGCGCCCCTGAATGCGCGGCCAACCGGCGCCGGAAAGGCGCCCTCTTGTGCGGAGAGGGCGCCTTTCTCGTGCGTATCGGTGGTGTCAGCCGGCGGCCGCTATCGATCCCGTCGTCCTCGCCGCCTTCTGCAGTTCCACATCCCGGCGACGTCGGCGGGCGAGGACCACTCTGCGTTCGGCTGCCGTCAGGCCGCCCCAGACTCCGTAGGGCTCGGGTTGCAGGAGTGCGTGTTCTCGGCACTCGACCATGACGGGGCAGCGGGCACAGACGCGCTTGGCGGCTTCCTCTCGGGAGAGCCTGGACGCGGTGGGTTCCTTGGAGGGGGCGAAGAACAGCCCGGCCTCGTCACGCCGGCACACGGCCTCCGTATGCCACGGGGCGTCCTGATCCCTGTCGCGCACTGGCACCCGCTGGGGCGGAACAGCAGCGACCTGCAGGGACGAATGCGGCGGATGCAGCACGGTCTACTCCTGACGACGGCTTCGCGAGCGAGAGACGATGCAGCAAGGCCTACCCGCTGTGCGCGGGCCTATGCACCGAGTCCCGATCCGCTGGGATTCGCCGTCAACACCATGCGCCCACAACCGGATCGGATCCCTTCGGGCAGTGTCCGGGCGTGGTCGAATTCACAAGCGTCAACGATCCAGGTGTTTGCGCAAATGATCGTCCACCCTGCGGGAGACATGGTCGGTGACCCGGCCGAGGAGGTCGGAGATCACCTTGCCCCGCTTGGGCCTCGCCTCGATGCTGCCGAGGACGGCCAGCCCGTCCACATAGACCACGGGGGCGTCGCTCTCACCCGAATCCAGCGCGTGCACCTCGAAGTTGCCGAGGATGCCGACGCCGCTGCCGCGCAGCGAGACGTTCTCCGGAACGCGGATCTCGACGCTGCCGAAGACCGAGATCGCCTTGATCATCACCTGGCGGTGTTCGAAGAGCGCCTCGCTCAGGTCTATCTCGACGCTGCCGAATATCGCGTACGCGTGGATGCGGCGGCCTGCCCGCCAGCGGCCCTTGCGCATCGAGGCGCTGAAGACGGCCATCAGGCGGTCGTCGGGGTCGATCGGGATGGCGCCCGGCGTCGGGCGGTTGGGCACGGAGGAGACCGGCGGCACATACGCCGGCCCCGCCTTGCGGGCCTGGCCGGCCGGCAGGTCCCGTACGAAGACGTCCAGCTCGCCCACCGTCTTCGCGGCGAGCACGCCCTCGACCCGCTCGGAGTGCTCCTCCGCGGTGAGGCGGCCCTCGGCGAGGGCGTCGCGCAGGAGGTCGGCGATCCGGTCGCGGTCGGCGTCGGAGGCGCGCAGCTCGGCAGAGGACAACGGAGGTTCCTGGGTGGGGCGCTTCTGAAGGTCCACGACAGCAGATTACCCACTCGCGATAGATCGCGACCAGGGGTGTGGACAACTCGTCGGCAGACGAACTGAGCCTTACCTCACAAGCCCACCCTCCCGGCCAGGTTCTACGCTGGTGGGCGCTGCCGATGAAGGCCAGCGTGCTGTCTTGTCGAGTGAGGAATGGGCGACATGCCTGAGTTCGAGTACACCGATCTGCTCCCCATGGGAGAGGACACCACCCCGTATCGGCTGGTGACCTCCGAGGGTGTCTCCACCTTCGAGGCCGACGGGCGCACGTTCCTCAAGGTGGAGCCGGAGGCGCTGCGCAAGCTGGCCGCCGAGGCGATCCACGACATCCAGCACTATCTGCGGCCGGCGCACCTCGCGCAGCTCCGCCGGATCATCGACGACCCCGAGGCGTCGGGCAACGACAAGTTCGTCGCCCTGGACCTGCTGAAGAACGCGAACATCGCGGCCGCCGGTGTGCTGCCCATGTGCCAGGACACGGGTACGGCGATCGTCATGGGCAAGCGCGGGCAGAACGTGCTCACGGAGGGCGGGGACGAGAAGGCCCTGTCCAAGGGTGTATACGACGCGTATCTGAACCTGAACCTGCGTTACTCGCAGATGGCTCCGCTCACGATGTGGGAGGAGAAGAACACCGGGTCGAACCTGCCGGCGCAGATCGAGCTGTACGCCACCGACGGCGGCGCGTACAAGTTCCTGTTCATGGCCAAGGGCGGCGGCTCGGCGAACAAGTCGTTCCTGTACCAGGAGACGAAGGCCGTTCTGAACGAGGCCTCCATGATGAAGTTCCTGGAGGCCAAGATCCGTTCGCTGGGCACGGCCGCGTGCCCGCCGTACCACCTCGCGATCGTGGTGGGCGGTACGAGCGCCGAGTACGCGCTGAAGACCGCGAAGTACGCCTCCGCGCACTACCTGGACGAGATCCCGGCCGAGGGGTCGCCGCTCGGGCACGGGTTCCGGGACAAGGAGCTGGAGGAGAAGGTCTTCGAGCTCACGCAGAAGATCGGGATCGGCGCGCAGTTCGGCGGCAAGTACTTCTGCCACGACGTGCGGGTCGTCCGGCTGCCGCGGCACGGCGCCTCGTGCCCCGTCGCGATCGCCGTGTCCTGCTCGGCCGACCGGCAGGCCGTCGCGAAGATCACCGCCGAGGGTGTGTTCCTGGAGCAGCTGGAGACGGACCCGGCGCGGTTCCTCCCGGAGACGACGGACGAGCACCTCGACGAGGCGTCCGACGTCGTGCGGGTCGACCTCAACCAGCCGATGGACGACATCCTCGCCGAACTGAGCAAGTACCCGGTGAAGACGCGGCTCTCGCTCTCCGGGCCGCTGGTCGTGGCCCGTGACATCGCGCACGCCAAGATCAAGGAGCGGCTCGACGCGGGTGAGGAGATGCCGCAGTACCTGAAGGACCACCCGGTGTACTACGCGGGCCCGGCGAAGACCCCCGAGGGGTACGCGTCCGGTTCCTTCGGTCCGACGACCGCCGGGCGCATGGACTCGTACGTCGAGCAGTTCCAGGCGGCGGGCGGCTCCAAGGTCATGCTGGCGAAGGGGAACCGGTCGCAGCAGGTCACGGACGCGTGCGGAGCGCACGGCGGGTTCTACCTGGGCTCGATCGGCGGGCCCGCGGCCCGGCTCGCGCAGGACTGCATCAAGAAGGTCGAGGTCGTCGAGTACGAGGAGCTCGGCATGGAGGCCGTCTGGAAGATCGAGGTCGAGGACTTCCCTGCGTTCATCGTCGTCGACGACAAGGGCAACGACTTCTTCAAGGACCCGGCGCCCGCGCCCACGTTCACGTCGATTCCGGTGCGGGGGCCGGGGCTGGCGTAGCGGGTCGTGGGGCGTGGGTAGTGGGTAGTGGGTAGTGGGTTCGGGTGGCCGGGGAGCGATTTTCTCGCCCCCCGCCGCGCCTGCCTGTCGCCCCTGACCATCACCCCTGCCCGTCGCCGAGCCGTCCATGGCGTACGCGACGGGCGCCCACTCGTCGCTGACCGGCGTGCGGAAATTTACTCTCACCCGCACGGGGTACGGCCGGGAACACCACGACCGGCCCGGACGCTGTACCGGACATGAGTGACTACCGCGTCGAACACGACTCCATGGGCGAGGTCCGCGTGCCGGCGGACGCCAAGTGGCGGGCCCAGACACAGCGGGCGGTCGAGAACTTCCCGATCTCGGGGCAGCGCATCGAGCGCGCCCACATCGAGGCCCTGGCCCGGATCAAGGGCGCCGCAGCGACGGTCAACGCCGAACTGGGCGTGCTCGACAAGGACATCGCCGAGGCGATCCGGGAGGCGGCCGGGGAAGTGGCCGAGGGGCGCTGGGACGAGCAGTTCCCGGTGGACGTGTTCCAGACCGGGTCCGGGACCTCGTCGAACATGAACGCCAACGAGGTGATCGCCACCCTGGCGAGCGAGCGGCTCGGCCGGGACGTGCATCCGAACGACCATGTCAACGCCTCGCAGTCGTCCAACGATGTGTTTCCGTCATCCATCCACATCGCCGCCACCGCCGCCGTCACCCGTGACCTGATCCCCGCCCTGGCGCATCTGGCCTCGGCCCTGGAGCGCAAATCGGCGGAATTCGCCGACGTCGTGAAGTCCGGCCGTACGCATCTCATGGACGCGACACCGGTCACTCTCGGCCAGGAGTTCGGCGGGTACGCGGCCCAGGTGCGGTATGGCGTCGAGCGGTTGGAGGCCTCGCTCCCCCGGCTCGCCGAACTCCCCCTGGGCGGTACGGCCGTGGGGACCGGTATCAACACGCCGCCCGGGTTCTCCGCCGCCGTCATCGCGGAGGTCGCGCGGGACACCGGGCTGCCGCTCACCGAGGCCCGGGACCACTTCGAGGCGCAGGGCGCACGGGACGGGATCGTCGAGACGTCCGGTCAGCTCCGTACGATCGCCGTGTCCCTCACGAAGATCGCCAACGATCTGCGGTGGATGGCGTCGGGGCCGAGGACCGGTCTCGCGGAGATCTCCCTCCCGGACCTCCAGCCCGGGTCCTCGATCATGCCCGGCAAGGTCAACCCGGTGATCCCGGAGGCCGTGCTCATGGTCGCCGCGCAGGTCACGGGCAACGACGTCACGGTCACCACGGCGGGCGCGTCCGGCAACTTCGAGCTCAACGTCATGCTGCCCGTCATCGCCAAGAACGTCCTGGAGTCCGTCCGGCTGCTCGCCAACGTCTCCCGGCTGCTCGCCGACCGGACCGTCGACGGGATCGTCGCCCACCGGGAACGGGCCCGCGAGTACGCCGAGTCCTCGCCGTCCGTGGTCACCCCGCTCAACAAGTACATCGGGTACGAGGAGGCCGCCAAGGTCGCCAAGAAGGCGCTGGCGGAGCGGAAGACCATCCGGGAGGTCGTTCTGGAGAGCGGGTACGTGGAGCGCGGCGACCTGGCGCTGGAACAGCTCGACGAGGCGCTGGATGTCCTGCGGATGACAAGGCCGTGACCGGACGGCGAGTTCAAGCCGTCGTGGGTGTCGTGCGGGTAACCGATTCCCGCCAAGGCGTGAACCATGACCGGTACCGCAGCGTCATATGTGCATGACACCTAATATCTGCGCATGGGAGACGACGGAGTGGTGAGACGAGCGGAAGCGGGCGGGGCGACGGCGTTCTGGAAGCCGGGAAGTCAGATCCTGTGGCGCTACCGGGAGAACGGCGGCGAACGCTTCCATATCGCGCGCCCCGTCACGGTCGTACGCGACGACGAGGAACTGCTGGCCGTGTGGATGGCGCCCGGCACCGAGTGTGTACGGCCCGTGCTGGCGGACGGCACCTCGCTGAACTCCGAACCGCTCGCGTCCCGGTACAAGAAGCCGCGCAGCGTGCGGCTCGGCCGCTGGTCGGGCACCGGGGTGCTCAAACTGGCGCGGCCGGGCGAGCCGTGGTCCGTGTGGCTGTTCTGGGAGCAGGGTTGGCGTTTCAAGAACTGGTACGTCAATCTGGAGACGCCGCTGGCCCGTTGGGACGGCGGCGTGGACTCCGAGGATCATTTCCTGGATGTCTGCGTGTACCCGGACCGGTCCTGGAACTGGCTCGACGAGGACGAGTTCACGCAGGCCCAGCAGGACGGCCTGATGGACGCTCACGCGGCCGAGCGGGTCAGGGAGGCGGGTCGTTCGGCGGTGGAGGTGATCCGCGCGTGGGGCCCGCCGTTCTCGGACGGCTGGCAGCACTGGCGCCCGAATCCGGCATGGGGAGTACCGTCTCTCCCGGACGACTGGGACCGTACGCCCGCTCACTTGTCCTCGTGAGACCCTTGTTACGCCCCCGGTCCGGAACCGTAGGATCGTCCTCCGCAAGAGTTCACTGGGGCAACTCCCGCAGTTCGGACAGAGCTTGACCGTACGTCACCGAGGGGCGGCAAGACGTGATCAAGGGGTACGAGGGTTACACCGGAACGAGCCGGAGACGGCCTGACGGACGGGCAGTACTGTCGTTCGGCGAGACCACCGGTACCGTGTGTGGCACAGGAACTGCCTCTGACCACGTGGGAATTCCGTTCCCAGGACACGTAATCCGGGTATCGGCCTTTCTGCGAGACGAAGTATCGGGTTTGCGGGACGCACTGCGCACACAACGCGCAGTCCCGGACGGATGGATTCGACACGCGTGACGGAGCACCCCACCTCCCACGAGCGCCCGCAAAGCGGCGCCGGCCCCACGGATCCCCGCGGGGCGCTCCTGCGTACCCAGGAGCCGTTGCGAACCGCGCCCGCCGCGGCTTTACCCGCTCAGGCACGCATGGGTGACGCACAGGCCGAGCCCGACACCGCGGCCCCATGCCCGAAGAGCGGCCAGGCGCCCTCGGAGCACGCCCAGCCGGCGCTCTCCGAGCACTCCCAGCCCGCGGCCACCGAGCCCGACCCGCACCGCCCGCGGCCCGCGCCGGAGACCATCCCGGCGCAGCCCGGCGGTGAACCGGACCGGTCCGGCGGGACCGTCGGCAGCCTGGAGCGGCGCAGCGGGCAGGGAGTGGCGCCCGGCGCCCCCATGCCCATGCGGCGGGACGGCGACCGCCTGCGGTTCGTGGGCGCCGCGACCCGACGGATCGCCCGGGGCATAGACCTGGACGAGATCGTGATGGGTCTGTGCCGGGCCACCGTGCCGACGTTCTCGGACGCGATCCTCGTGTACCTGCGCGAGCCGCTGCCGGTCGGCGACGAGCGGCCCACGGGTCCCATGGTGCTGCGGCTGCGCCGCACCGACCGGATCCCCGAGGAGCGGGACACCGAGGGCGGCTTCATGCCCGCGCTCCAGCCCGAACAGCCCGTCGATCTGGCGGTCGTCACCGCCGAGCAGTGCGAGGTACGGCCCGGCGGGGCGCTCGCCGAGGTGCTGCGGGGCGTACGGCCGGTCTTCGCGGACGCTCCCGCCGCGCACGACGCGCTGCCCGAACTGCTGGGGCCGGACGCCGAACTGACCGTACCGACCGGTCAGCGGGCGATCCTCGCCCCGCTGCGCGGCCGGCGCCGGGTGATCGGCGCGGCGGTCTTCCTCCGCCGCCCGGAGCGGATGGCGTTCGAGCAGGACGACCTGCTGGTCGCCGCCCAGCTCGCCACGCACAGCGCGCTCGGCATCGACAAGGCGGTGCTGTACGGCCGCGAGGCCTACATCGCCGACGAGCTGCAGCGCACAATGCTGCCGGAGGCGCTGCCGAAGTGCACCGGCGTACGGCTCGCGCACCGGTATCTGCCGGCTGCCGAGACGGCGCGGGTCGGCGGCGACTGGTACGACGCGATTCCCCTGCCGGGGAGCCGGGTCGCGCTGGTGGTGGGTGATGTGATGGGTCATTCGATGACCTCTGCCGCGATCATGGGGCAGCTGCGGACCACCGCGCAGACGTTGGCGGGCCTGGATCTTCCGCCGCAGGAGGTGCTGCACCACCTCGACGAGCAGGCTCAGCGGCTCGGTACGGATCGTATGGCGACCTGTCTCTACGCCGTGTACGACCCGGTCTCGCACCGGATCACCATCGCCAACGCCGGGCATCCGCCGCCGGTGCTGCTGCATCTGGGCGGGCGTGCCGAGGTGCTGCGGGTGCCGCCGGGTGCGCCGATCGGTGTGGGCGGCGTGGACTTCGAGGCGGTCGAGCTGGACGCGCCGGCCGGTGGCACGCTGTTGCTGTACACCGACGGGCTCGTGGAGTCCCGGCTCCGGGACGTGTGGACCGGGATAGAGCAGTTGCGGGAGAAGCTGGCCGCGACCGCGCAGTTGACCGGGCCGGATCATCCGCCGCCACTGGAAGCGCTGTGCGACGAGGTGCTCGACATGCTCGGCCCGGGGGACCGGGACGACGACATCGCGCTGCTTGCCGCACGGTTCGATGGGATCGCTCCCAGCGATGTCGCGTACTGGTTCCTGGAGCCGGAGGAGATGGCTCCGGGGCGGGCGCGTCGGCTGGCTCGGCATGCCCTGTCGCGGTGGGGGCTGGAGGAGTTGACCGACTCCGTCGAGTTGCTCATCAGCGAGGTCGTGACGAACGCGGTGCGGTACGCGACGCGGCCGGTCACCCTGCGGTTGCTGCGGACCGATGTGCTGCGGTGCGAGGTGACCGATGACGTGCCGCAGCTGCCTCGGCTTCGGCAGGCTCGGGCGACGGACGAGGGGGGCCGTGGGCTCTACCTGGTCAATCGGCTGGCGAAGCGGTGGGGAGCCACTCGGTTGAGTGCGGGGAAGGTTGTCTGGTTCGAGCTCAATCAGGCGTGACAGCCGACTGCGGGGGGTATGTGGCTGGTCGCGCAGTTCCCCGCGCCCCTTAAAAGCAAAAGACAAAGACGGAGGGGGCGCCCGGTAATCACCGGGCGCCCCCTCCGTCTTGCGCTGCCGTGCGCTAGTCGTCCGCCTGTGGATCGTTCGGATCCGTCGGGAACTCGATGCCGCCGTCGTCGTCCGACGGGGTCGCCTCCGGGGTCGTCTCCGGGGTGGTCTCCGGGGTGGTCTCCGGGGTGGTCTCCGGGGTCGTCTCCGGGGTCGTTGGGGCCTCGCTCGTCGGTTCCTCGGTGGTGGGGGTCTCGGACGGGGTCTCGCTCGGGGTGTCCGAGGGGGTCGGCGTATCGGTGGGCGCGACCGCGGCACCCTGCTTGGTGTCCAGTTTGAACTTGGTGGGCTCGCCCATGACACCGAAGGTGTAGGTGGCCCAGATCTGGGCGGGGAAGCCACCGCCGTTGACCCGGGGGACGCCGGCCGCGCCGTACATCGGGACGTGCTTGCCGTTCTTGCTCATGTCCTCGCCGAAGAGGCCGACGGAGGTCACCAGGTTCGGGGTGTAGCCGGTGAACCAGGCGGAGCGGTTCTTGTCGGAGGTACCCGTCTTGCCGGCCACCTGCTGGCCGTCGCGGGACGGGTTGTCGCGGACCGACGTCTTGGCCGTACCGTCGTCGACCACGCCGGTGAGGACCGAGGTGACCGTGTCAGCGGCCTCCTCGCTGATGACCTGCTCGCCGATCGGGTCGTCGAACGTGACCGGACCCTCCCGGTGCGTGGCCGAGGCGATGATGGTCGGGGTGACCTTCTTGCCGTGGTTGTCGAGGGTGGCGTAGATGCCGGCCATCTCCAGCGGGCTGGCGCCCATGGAGCCCAGGGTCTGGGCGGGCACCGCCTCCATGTCCTCGGTGTCCATGCCGAGTTTCCCGGCGACCTCCATGACCTTCTCCATGCCCACGTCGACGCCCATCTGCGCGAAGACGGAGTTGATGGACTTGTTCATGGCGGTCTGCACGGTCACGTCGCCGTAGTTGACGTTGTCCTCGTTCGGCGGGTTGAAGCCGACCGCGGTGCCGTTGTCCATCACCTTGTGCCTGCTGTCACCGTCGTAGACCGTGCTGGCGGTGATCGGATCGCCGTCCTGCGTCTCGGCCGCCCCGTCGACGGCCGCGGCGAGGATCACCGGCTTGAAGGTGGAGGCGGGCTGGTAGTCCCGGCGCATGGCGTTGTTCGTGAAGTGCTTCACGTAGTCGACGCCGCCGTACATGGCCACGACCT
Organism: Streptomyces sp. NBC_01314; assembly: GCF_041435215.1. Lineage (NCBI taxonomy): Bacteria > Bacillati > Actinomycetota > Actinomycetes > Kitasatosporales > Streptomycetaceae > Streptomyces > Streptomyces sp. NBC_01314. The sequence continues at coordinate 4,138,490 of NZ_CP108394.1, forward strand.
TGCCGGTCTTCGGGTCGACGGAGACCGCGCCGGCCTGGATGTACTTGTCGACCTTGCGCTTCTTCGTGTCGAGGTTGCTGGTGAGCCGTTGCTTGACGGCCTTCTCCAGCGCGGCCTGCTTCTTCGAGTTGATGTTCAGCGTGACGGTGTAACCGCCCGCCTCGATCTTCGTCCTGGCCTCCTCGACGTTGTCCGCCTTGTCCTCGGCCACGAGCTGCCTGGCCAGCTGGTTGTTGGCGGCCTCGACCAGGTAGCCGTTCTGGCCCGCCATGTCGGGAGCGGCCTGGGGCGCCTTCGGCTTGGGGAGCTTCATGCCCTCCCGCTTCGAGGCGGTCAGCTTCTTCATCTCGACCATGTTGTCCAGCACGTAGTTCCAGCGGTCCGTGACCAACTTCCGGCCCGTGGGGGTCGCGGTGGCCAGGTCGTACTGGCTGGGGGCCTGGAGCAGCGCGGCGAGGTAGGCGCCCTCCTGGACCTTGAGGTCCTTGGCGTCCTTGCGGTAGTACGCCTGGGCCGCGGCCTGGATGCCCCAGGCGCCGCGGCCGTAGTAGCTGGTGTTGATATAGCCCGCGAGGATGTAGTCCTTGGACTTCTCGCGCTCCAGCTTCAGGGAGATGACCAGCTCGTTGAGCTTGCGGGTCACCGTCTGGTCCGACGTCAGGTAGTAGTTCTTGACGTACTGCTGGGTGATCGTCGAGCCACCCTGCTTGCCCTTGCCGGACAGGGTGTTGAGAAGGCCTCGGGTCATGCCTTTGAAGTCGACGCCGGGGTCCGAGTAGAAGGTCATGTTCTCGGCGGCGACGAAGGTCTGCTGGACGCCCGGGGGAATTTGGTCGAGCCCGACGATCTCGCGGTTGGTTTTGCCCAGGCGGGCGAGGACCTTCTTGCCGTCGGAGTACTTGTAGACGTTGCTTTCCTGGGTCGCCTGGGGGTTACCCCCCTCGGGGACCTCGATCGTCATATAGAGCACGACGAAGGCACCCATGCCGAGCAGGCAGACACCGAAGAACGTGCCGAGGATCTTCTTCCAGGTGAAGAGGCGGCGCAGGAAGCTCTTCTGCTGCTTCTTGCCGCCGCCCTTGGCGCCACCGCCCTTGGCCGCGATCCTCGCCGCCGCCCGGCCGCCGCCCTCGGGCGCGCCTATGACGGTCGTCGTCGCGCCCGCTTCGCCCCCGGACGAGCGCTGGGGCGCCGCGCGGCGACCGCCGCGCTGCCGCGCTCGTCTTTCATCCGCTCGTCCCATGGCTCCGGTCCGCTCCGACTTCTGCTCGGTCTCATACGTCACTCAGGTCATGTCAGCTCAGCAAGCTAACACCGAGGACTATGACAAGAGGGAGTCGGTCCGCTCAGTGGCGGCGTGACAATGCGCACGCGCCACGCGTGTCCATAGACCTCATCCCACCGGAACGGACGTTCCAACAGGGCCGATGGTTGCCCCACCCGGCCCATGAGTTGTCGCCCGATGGGCGCCGAACGCAGTGACAGAACCGTGACAATCGGGGCTGACCTGCGCCCCCTCCACACCGGATGGCGACCTATACACGGCAGGTATACGTGCGGTGTATACCCCCTGTGTACAGTCGTGTTCATGTCCATCGGTCACACCCTCCTGGGACTCCTGGAGTCCGGGCCCCGACACGGTTACGACCTGAAGCGGGCCTTCGACGAGAAGTTCGGTCACGACCGGCCGCTGCACTACGGCCAGGTCTACTCGACGATGTCGCGGCTGTTGAAGCACGGCCTCGTCGAGGTCGACGGCATCGAGCCCGGCGACGGCCCCGAGCGCAAGCGGTACGCCATCACGGAGGCGGGCATCACGGATGTCCAGCGGTGGCTCGCGACGCCCGAGAAGCCCGAGCCGTATCTGCAGTCGACCCTCTACACGAAGGTCGTCCTCGCCCTGCTCACCGGCCGGAACGCGGCCGACATCCTCGACACCCAGCGTTCCGAGCACCTGCGCATGATGCGCATCCTCACCGACCGCAAACGCAAGGGCGACCTGGCCGATCAGCTGATCTGCGACCACGCCCTGTTCCACCTGGAGGCCGATCTGCGATGGCTGGAGCTGACCGCCGCCCGACTGGGCAAACTGGCCGAGGCGGTGATCCGGTGATGACGCAGCCTCCCGCCGGCTCCCTGCTCGTCGCGACCGATCTGCGCAAGGCCTACGGGCCGACCAACGCCCTGGACGGCGCCGAGTTCTCCATTCACCCCGGCGAGGTCGTCGCGGTGATGGGCCCCTCCGGCTCCGGCAAGTCGACGCTGCTGCACTGCCTCGCCGGGATCGTGCCGCCCGACTCGGGCTCGATCACGTACAACGGCCGCGAGATGGCCACCATGAACGACGCCCAGCGCAGCGCGCTGCGCCGCAGCGAGTTCGGGTTCGTCTTCCAGTTCGGCCAGCTCGTGCCGGAGCTGACGTGTGTGGAGAACGTGGCGCTGCCGCTGCGGCTGAACGGCGGTTCCCGCAAGGAGTCCGAGCGGACCGCCCTCGGCTGGATGGAGCGCCTGGAGGTCGACGACCTCTCGCGCAAGCGTCCCGGTGAGGTCTCCGGCGGTCAGGGCCAGCGGGTCGCCGTGGCCCGGGCGCTGGTCACCAACCCCCGGGTGCTGTTCGCGGACGAGCCCACCGGCGCGCTCGACTCGCTCAACGGCGAGCGGGTGATGGAGCTGCTCACCGAGGCCGCCCGGTCCACCAACGCCGCCGTCGTCCTGGTCACGCACGAGGCTCGGGTGGCCGCGTACTCCGACCGCGAGATCGTCGTACGGGACGGGAAGTCGCGGGACATGGAGCGCGTCGTATGAGCTCCCCCGTCGTGCGCCAGTGGTACCGGGACCTCGCGATGGGGGTCCGGTTCACCTTCACCGGGGGCCGTGAGGGCTGGGTGCGCGCCCTGCTCACCGCGGTCGGCGTCGGTCTCGGGGTCGCGCTGCTGCTGCTCACCGCGGCCATACCGAACGCGTTGGCGACGCGGGGCGCCCGGGAGGAGGCCCGGCAGGACCGGGGGATCGGCTACCTGGAGGACAACAGCAGGTCCAAGCCGACCGACAGGAGCCTGCTCGTCGCCGACACCGACACCGAGTACCGGCACCAGGAGATAAGGGGAAAGCTCCTCGAACCCGAGGGCGTGGACGCGCCGCCGCCGCCGGGGCTGGGGAAGTTCCCCGCGCCGGGCGAGATGGTCGTCTCCCCCGCCCTCGCCGAACTGCTGAAGTCGGACGCCGGGGAACTCCTGCGCGGCCGGCTGCCGTACAAGACGGTGGGCACCATCGGCGAGACCGGGCTGATCGGCCCGGGGGAACTCGCCTACTACGCCGGCGCCGACGGACTCGCCCAGCGGCTCGACGGCTCGGTGGTGGCCCGGATCGACCGGTTCGGGGCGGGCGAGCAGCCCGCGGAGGAGATGGACCCGATCCTGCTCCTGCTCACGCTGGTCGTCTTCGTGGTGCTGCTGATGCCGGTCGCCGTCTTCATCGCCACGGCCGTACGGTTCGGCGGCGAGCGGCGCGACCGGAGGCTGGCGGCGCTGCGGCTGGTCGGCTCCGACGGACGGATGACACGCCGGATCGCGGCGGGCGAGGCCCTCGCGGGCGCCGTGCTGGGGCTGCTCTTCGGCACCGGGTTCTTCCTGCTCGGCCGGGAGGTCGCCGGTTCGGTCGAGGTGCTCGACGTCAGTGTGTTCCCGAGCTACCTCGACCCCTCCCCCGGCCTCGCCCTGCTGGTGGCGCTCGCGGTGCCGGCGGCCGCCGTCCTCGTCACCCTGTTCGCGCTGCGTGGCGTCGTCATCGAACCGCTCGGCGTGGTCCGTACGGCCAAGCCCGCGCGGCGCAGGCTCTGGTGGCGGCTGCTGCTGCCGCTCGGCGGTCTCGCCCTGCTCTACCCGATGGTCGGCCAGGGGTCGGAGAACGGGGAGTTCAACGAGTACATGGTGACCGGCGGTGTCGTCCTGCTGCTCGTCGGCATCACCGCGCTGCTGCCGTGGGTCGTCGAGGCGTTCGTCGCCCGGCTGGGCTCCGGCGCCGTCTCCTGGCAACTTGCCGTCCGCAGGCTCCAGTTGAGCAGTGGCTCGGCGGCCCGCATGGTCAACGGCATCGCGGTGGCGGTGGCCGGCGCGATCGCCCTGCAGATGCTGTTCGCCGGGGTCGAGAACAGGTTCACCGAGACGACCGGCAAGGACACCACGCGGGCCCAGATGGAGCTGACCCTGCCGGACGACCTCTCGGTGAGCGTCGCAGGCAAGGAACTGAAGGGGCCCAAGGGCGCGGAGGCCACCGCGGTGCTGTCCGCCACAGAGGTATCCGCCACCGCCAAGGACCCCGAGGAGTGGGCGGCGGTGACCGTCGGAGACTGCGCCGCGCTGCGCGAACTCGCCAAGATCTCCGCGTGCCGCGACGGCGACGTCTTCGTACTGGGTGACCGGAGGGACCCGACCGCGACGAAGCTCGCCGCCGCCGGGAACACGGTGTACTTCGGCGCGTCCTACAGCGGAGAAGAGCCGGGCGCCGAGCTCGCCTGGAAGCTGCCGGACGAGTTGACGAAGGTGTCCGAACGCGCCGACACGCTGCGGCCCGGGACGGCGGGGATGCTGGCCACTCCGGGCGCCCTGCCCGCCAAGGCGGAGGCCGGGTTCTCCAGCAGCATCTACGTACGGACCGATCCCCGGGTTCCGGACGCGCTCGACGAGGTGCGCAACGCCGCCGTGGCGGTCGATCCGCTCATCAGGACCTGGGAGTGGACGTCGACCAGGCGGGTGGACCAGTTCGCGGACATCCGCACCGGTCTGCTGGTCGGCGCCTCCGCCGTGCTCGTCCTCATCGGCGCGAGCCTTCTCGTCTCCCAGCTGGAGCAGCTCCGCGAACGCAGGAAGCTGCTGTCGGCACTGGTCGCCTTCGGCACCCGGCGCCGCACGCTCGGCCTGTCCGTGCTGTGGCAGACGGCGATCCCGATCACGCTGGGCCTCGTCCTCGCGTCGACGGTCGGACTGACCCTGGGGGCGGTCCTGCTGAAGATGACGGGCTTCCCGGTGGCCGTGGACTGGCCGAGCGTGCTGTCGATGACGGGCATCGGCGCGGGCATCGTCGTCCTGGTCACGATGCTGAGCATGCCGCCGCTGGTGCGGCTGATGCGGCCGGAGGGGCTGCGTACGGAGTAGGCCGGTGCCGCGGCGGCCCCGCGGCACCGCCACACTGGACCCCGTCAACCGCTCACCCGGGAGTGAGGACGCCATGTCGCTCGACAGCTTGAGGTCCGCCATTCCGGACTATGCCAAGGATCTCCGCCGGAATCTGGAGTTCGTCCTCGGCGACTCGAAGCTGTCGGCGCAGCAGTTGTGGGGCACCGTGCTGGCCACGGCGATCGCCTCGCGTTCGGCGATCGTGCTGCGCGAGCTGGCGCCGGAGGCCAGGGCGAACCTGTCGCCGGAGGCGTACGGCGCGGCGCGGTCCGCGGCCGCGGTCATGGCGATGACCAACGTCTTCCACCGGACGCGGCATCTGCTGTCCGACCCCGAGTACGGCCGTCTGCGGGCGGGTCTGCGGATGAACGTCCTCGGAGATCCCGGGGTCGACAAGGTCGACTTCGAGCTGTGGTCGTTGGCCGTGTCCGCGATCAATGCGTGCGGCTTGTGTCTGGACTCCCACGAGCAGGCGCTCCGCAGGGCGGGGGTCGGGCGGGAGACCGTGCAGGAGGCGTTCCGGATCGCGTCGGTGATTCAGGCGGTGGGGGTCACGTTGGAGGCGGAGGCGATTCTCTCCGAGTAGGCCTTGCGGGCGATGGCCTGGAATCGCCGGGGAGCTCGGGAGGGTGGGGCCGCGGGGCGGCCTCGGGTCGGTTGTGGGTCGATTGTGGGTCGGTTGTGGCTGATCGCGCGGTTCCCGCGTCCCTGAAGGACAGGGACGTCGCCCCTCGCTCGCGGGGCCCGGAAAATCAGTCGCGGCCCCATCTCCCACTGGGGAAAATCCATCCCCATGACCTCCCTCTCCTCCCCCACCTTCGAAGACCTCGTCGCCGAAGGCGATGCCGTGCCCACCGACGGGTGGGACTTCTCGTGGTTCGAGGGGCGGGCCACGGAGGCCCGGCCGTCGTGGGGGTACGCCCGGGCGATGGGTGAGCGGCTGGGGCGGGCCTCGGCGGCGTTGGACATCCAGACCGGGGGCGGTGAGGTACTCGACTCCGCTCCGCGCTTTCCGCCGGTGACCGTGGCCACGGAAGGGTGGCCGCCGAACGTCGCCAAGGCCACCACGCTGCTGCACCCCCGGGGCGCGGTGGTGGTGGCCAATGCCGAGGACGCGCCGCTGCCGTTCGCGGACGGGGCGTTCGACCTGGTCACCAGCAGGCATCCGGTGAGCCCGCACTGGACGGAGATCGCCCGGGTACTCAGGCCCGGTGGCACGTACTTCGCGCAGCATGTGGGGCCGAGCAGCGTCTTCGAGCTGGTCGAGCACTTCACCGGGCCGCTGCCTGAGGAGACCCGCCGCGGCCGCCACCCGGACGGCGAGCGCGCCGACGCCGAGGCTGCCGGGCTGGAGATCGTGGACCTGCGGGCCGAGCGGCTGCGGATGGAGTTCCACGACATCGGCGCGGTCGTGCACTTCCTGAAGAAGGTCGTCTGGATGGTGCCCGGCTTCACCGTCGAGGCGTATCTCCCGCAGCTCCGCTCCCTGCACGAGCGGATCGAGAGCGAGGGCCCCTTCGTCGCGCACAGCGCCCGCCAGCTCTTCGAGGCCCGCAAGCCGGCAGCCGTGTGAGGCACGCCTCATGCGGGCGGGCCGACCGTGACCTTCCCGATCGCCAACCCGGCTCGCGCCTGAAGCGCTCCGCCCACCCGCTCCCCCTGTTCCCCCCAACCCCCGCTCCTGCCGCGCGTTCTGCCGCCCGAGCGGCTCCACCGTGACGGTCGTACGCCGCCCCGGGAACAGCCGCTCTCCTGCGGCTCCACTCGCGCGCTCCCAGGTGACCGACCTGACCCTCGCGGGCTATACGGGGCGGCAGGGGCTGCACGGGCTGCCCAGCGGTGTCCACATCGTTATCGCCCACGGCTTGGTTTCTGCGGGTCTACTCGCGTAGGTTCAGACCAAGGCAGTTCGCGCGAGCAAATCTGCGCAGTACGGCATCGTGCAGTGGAGGGGGCTGCGCGAAGCCGTGCGCCCCACCACCGGCGTCAAGCGCGCGTTCCACCCGCGCTTCACCCGTACGAGGGCGTCGGGCCGCTTCTCCTCGGAAGTCGCACAACGACGCGCAAACCCCACATTCCCGCCGGGATTCCCCCTTTCCCCCTTCGAATTCGCCGGGATTCGGCCATGATCACCCCTCGATCGCACCCTGAATGAGCGCTTCCACACTCACCGCCACGCTGTCGTTCGACTCCGGAGAGTAGTTGTGGCACGCCGATGCACGCAGCATCACTCACGAAGGGTTATGGTGGAAACCCCCCCTCGGGCCGGTCCGTCTCCCCCCCACGGACCGGCCCGTTTTTTCTGCCCGGAAGTCGGCCCTCCGGGTGGCCGCTCCCTCGGCCCCGGGCCCGCCCCAACCCCGCACACCCCTTGGCGGAGTTGGCCTCCAGCCCCGGTAGGCTCTGCCAACCAAGGGGACGCCACCGCACCGGAGGGGCTGGAACACGTGAACCTGCGCGACACACTGCGCGGCCTGTTGGTCAGGGTCTACACACGCAGGGTCGAGGGCCACCTCGACCACGCCCAGGTGCCCGAGCACATCGGTGTGATCGTGGACGGCAGTCGACGCTGGGCGAAGGCGGCGGGCTCCACCACGATGCAGGGCCACCAGGCCGGCGCCCACAAGATCGAGGAATTCCTCGGCTGGTGCACCGAGACGGACGTCAAGGTCGTCACGCTCTGGCTGCTCTCCACCGACAACTTCGGCCGGCCGAAGGAAGAGCTCGTTCCGCTCCTCGGGATCATCGAGGACACCGTCCGCTCCCTCGCCGCCGACGGCCGCTGGCGTGTGCACCATGTCGGGGCGCTGGATCTGCTGTCCCCCGGGATGCAGCGCGCGCTCAAGGAGGCCGAGGAGTCCACGTCGGACGTCGACGGGATACTGGTCAACGTCGCCATCGGGTACGGCGGACGGCAGGAGATCGCCGACGCGGTGCGCTCGATGCTCCTGGAGGCGCAGGACAAGGGCACCTCGATGGAGGAACTCGCCGAGTCCGTCGACATCGACATGATCGGCCGGCATCTCTACACCGTCGACCAGCCCGACCCGGATCTGGTGATCCGTACGAGCGGCGAGCAGCGGCTGTCCGGATTCATGCTCTGGCAGACCGCGCACTCCGAGTACTACTTCTGCGACGTCTTCTGGCCGGCCTTCCGGAAGGTGGACTTCCTGCGCGCCCTGCGCGACTACGCGGTGCGAGGCCGACGTTACGGAGGCTGAGACTCCGTATTGCTGGTGAGGGGCGCACTGGCCCCATCGGGACAGAAGTAACGAGGAGTTCACCGGGACGCCGTCGTACCGCTTGGCATGGCGGCGCATGTTCGAGGGCATAAGCCAGTCAGGTCGACACCCGAACCACGGGTGTCGGATCTCAGCGGGCGGCTCGGGGCCGTCCGCCCGGGAGGCCCTTTGCACCAGCCCGATCGTGCGGTCACAGCACGGACGAAGCAGCGGAGGGCCGGTCACCGGCCCGTGCAACGGCGCCGACGACCGGCCCAGTTCGAACCCGTCGCTCCCCGACCTCATCCGAGGGGGTACGTCCTTCCGTGGTGACCAGCACAAAGCGCCGTATGCCAGACCGGCGCACCTACGTCCTCGACACCAGCGTCCTGCTGGCCGACCCGAATGCTTTGATCCGCTTCGACGAGCACGAAGTCGTGCTGCCGATCGTCGTGGTGACGGAGCTGGAGGCGAAGAGGCACCATCCCGAACTCGGCTACTTCGCCCGGCAGGCCCTGCGCCTGCTCGACGAGTTCCGGGTCCGGCACGGCCGCCTCGACGCCCCCATCCCGATCGGGGAACTCGGCGGGACCGTGAGGGTCGAGCTCAATCACTCGGATCCCAGCGTGCTTCCGAGCGGCTACCGCCTGGGGGACAACGACTCCCGCATCCTCGCGGTGGCCCGCAATCTGCAGGCCGAGGGCTTCGACGTCACGGTGGTGTCGAAGGACCTCCCGCTCAGGATCAAGGCGTCGTCCGTGGGTCTCCTCGCCGAGGAGTACCGCGCGGAGCTCGCCATCACGGGCGCCTCCGGGTGGACCGGGATGTCCGAGCTGACCCTGCCCGGCGAACAGGTCGACATCCTCTTCGAGGAAGGGACGATCTACGTTCCCGAGGCGAGCACGATGCCCGTGCACACCGGCCTGACGATCACGTCGGAGCGCGGCAAGGCACTGGGCCGGGTGACGCCCGACGGCAACATCCGGCTTGTGCGGGGAGACCGGGAGGCATTCGGCATCAAGGGCCGCAGCGCGGAGCAGCGCATCGCGCTGGATCTGCTGCTCGACCCGGACGTGGGCATCCTGTCGATGGGCGGCCGGGCCGGCACCGGCAAGTCGGCGCTCGCGCTGTGCGCGGGCCTGGAGGCCGTGCTCGAACGGCGACAGCACAAGAAGGTGATGGTCTTCCGGCCGCTGTACGCGGTGGGCGGGCAGGAGCTCGGCTATCTGCCCGGCTCCGAGTCCGAGAAGATGGGCCCCTGGGCGCAGGCGGTCTTCGACACGCTCTCCGCGGTCACCAGCCGCGAGGTCATCGAGGAGATCACCGCACGCGGGATGCTGGAGGTCCTGCCGCTCACGCACATCCGTGGCCGTTCCCTGCACGACGCCTTCGTGATCGTGGACGAGGCGCAGTCGCTGGAGCGGAACGTCCTGCTGACCGTTCTGTCCCGGATCGGGTCGAATTCCCGTGTCGTCCTGACCCATGACGTGGCCCAGCGCGACAATCTGCGCGTCGGTCGCTACGACGGTGTCGTCGCCGTGGTCGAGAAGCTGAAGGGCCATCCGCTCTTCGCCCACGTCACGTTGACGAGGTCCGAACGGTCCCAGATCGCGGCCCTGGTGACCGAAATGCTGGAGGACGGACAGATCTGACGGGACCCGGCCGGTCTCGACCGGTCTCGGCCGGTCTCAACCGGTTTGGTCAACTTCGGTCGGCCACCGATCCCTTGGATCCCATGGGCGCCGTCCGGCAAAGGCGATGAGCCTAGCCGGGCGGCGCCTTGGCGTGTGTGGCTTTCCTTGCATCTCCTGCCTCAAACGAGGTGTGAGCTTTCACACTCACCACTGGATTGCCTCACGGTGTCGGGTTACGGCAGAGTCTCACTCCTGTCAGACCCCGCATACGACACACCTGTACCCCCAGCGGTACGGAACCACAGCGACACCAGGTCAACTCCATAGCTTCGTCGTATGCCGCCCGAGCATCTCGTGGCACTCCTCGCAAGGGAGTTGCCCACCGGGCCCGTGCCTCCGTGACCCCGCAGTTGGGAGGCCAGCGTCAGGGGCACGATTGCGTCCGCCAGGGTCACCGAGGCGGGCGATGCTGGAAGGAAACCGTGTGAGCCGGATTTCGGTCCGGGGATTCGCAGTGGCTTCGGCCACCGCGGTCACCGCAGTCGGCAGTGTCGTCGGAGTTGCCTCTGGCAGCACCGCCCAGACGACCATTGACGACGCCGAGGCCGTCGCGAACGACACCACGTTGCTCGCCGACATACCCGTGGGCCAGCAGGCCCAGGTGCAGACCGCGTCCCTGACTGCTCAGGCCGACGCCCAGGCCATCGCTGCCGACGCGAGCGCCCGCAAGGGTGCCGAGGAGACCGCCCGTAAGAAGGCGGCCCGCGACGCGATCGACAAGCAGAAGGCCGCGGAGAAGGCCGAGCAGGAGCGCAAGGCGAAGGAAGCGGCGCAGGCCGAGGCCGAGTCGAAGTCCGAGGCCGCCGGCTCGCTCGGTGACATCCCCACGCAGAGCTCGTACACCGTCGCCGAGATCCAGGCGATGGCGAAGGCGGTCGTGGCAAGCGACCAGTGGACGTGCTTCAGCAACATCGTGAACCACGAGTCCACCTGGAACTATCAGGCCGTCAACCCGTCTTCGGGTGCCTACGGTCTCTTCCAGGCGCTGCCCGCCGGCAAGTACTCCTCCGCCGGTTCCGACTGGCGGACCAACCCGGCCACGCAGATCAAGTGGGGCCTCAACTACATGGACTCGCGCTACGGCAGCCCGTGTGAGGCCTGGTCGTTCTGGCAGGCCAACCACTGGTACTAGGCCGGTAGGCCGTAGAGGCCGACCGTCCGCCGCTCAACCTTCCGCAGCCCTCCACCGTCCTTTGGTGGGGGGCCGCGGCCATGTACGGTCGAAGTCACCGAGAGGAATGGAGTCCTCCGGGAGGAGTGATGACCAGCAGAGGTGACGGGGGAAGAGAGCGGATGATGTCGCGAGTTCCCGGATGGCTCGGCCGGGTCGGCGCCGGGCTGAGCGGGTGGGGCGAACGGCTGGAACGGCGCCGGGCCGAGATCGAGTCGGAGGCGGCGAGTCCGGACGACGGCAGGGATGCCGCGGCGGGACGCCGGCGCGACAGTGACGCGGACGGCCCCGGCTTCGGCTCCGGCTCCGGCTCCGGGGACTTCGAGGGGGCTACCGGCGTCGGAGTCGCGAAGGAGGCCGGGAGCGGGGTCGGGGGCGGGGGCGGGGGCGTCGAAAGCGGTGCGGATGATGCTCCGGACTCCCCCGCCGGTGCTCGGGGCCGGACGGCCACCCCGGTTCTCCATACCCGCCCCGACCCCGCGTCGGCGGTGCCCTGGGGCATGCGGGTGGCGGCCGAGGCCGGATGGCGGCTGCTCGTGCTCGCGGGCACCGTCTGGGTGTTGATGCGGGTCATCAGCTCCGTACAACTGCTGGTGCTGTCGTTCACCGCCGCGCTTCTCATCACCGCCCTGCTCCAGCCGGCCGTGGCACTGCTGACCCGGCACGGCGTACCGCGCGGCCTCGCCACCGCGCTGACCGCCGTCCTCGGCTTCGTCGTCATGGGGCTGATCGGCTGGTTCGTCACCTGGCAGGTCATGGAGAACATCGACGACCTCTCCGACCAGATCCAGGACGGCGTCGACGAGTTGCAACGCTGGCTGCTCGACAGCCCGTTCCACGTCACCGAGAACCAGATCAACGACATCGCCAAGAACCTCCGCGAGGCCATCAGCGACAACACGGACACGATCACCTCGGCGGGTCTGGAGGGCGTGACGGTCCTCGTCGAGGCGCTCACCGGCATCCTCCTGACGATGTTCTCCACGCTGTTCCTCCTCTACGACGGCAAGCGGATCTGGCAGTGGACCCTCAAGCTGGTGCCGGCGGCGGCCCGGCCGGGTGTCTCGGCGGCGGGGCCGCGCGCCTGGCAGACGTTGACGGCGTATGTGCGCGGCACGGTGGTGGTGGCACTGATCGACGCGATCTTCATCGGCCTGGGGATCTACTTCCTGGACGTGCCGATGGCGGTCCCGCTGGCCGTGTTCATCTTCCTGTTCTCCTTCATCCCGCTGGTGGGTGCGGTCGTCTCGGGCGCGCTGGCGGTGGTCGTGGCGTTGGTGACGCAGGGCGTCTTCACGGCCGTCATGACGCTGGCCGTCGTGCTCGCCGTCCAGCAGATCGAGGGGCACATCCTCCAGCCGTTCATCCTCGGGCGGGCCGTACGGGTGCACCCCCTGGCCGTCGTCCTGTCGGTCGCCGCCGGTGGCATGATCGCGGGCATCGGAGGCGCGGTGGTGGCCGTGCCGTTGGTCGCGGTCACGAACACGGTGGTGGGGTCGTTGCGGGCGTACGCGGACGAGCACGAGCGCGCGGGTTAACCGAGCCGGTCGGGCGGGCCGGGCGCGCGGGTCGGGCGCGCGGGTCGGGCGCGCGGGTCGGTCGACCCAGCACTACTCCGGCGCGCTCAACGCCGGAGGCGGAACCGGATACCGGCACATGAAGGCAGCGCCCCGCCGGAGCGAGGCGCTGCACCGTTCTCAACTCCTAGTGCGAGACGGGGGCGAGCAGATCCATCGCGTTCGCCTGCGGCGGGTAGTGCGCGGCGCACTCCGGGCAGGCGTAGACGTTGAAGCCCGGACCCGTGGCGGCGTGGTGCTCGTGGACCAGGATGGGTGCCTCCGTGATGCGTTCACAGCGGGCGCACATACGGATCGGACGACGCCGGGCTGCCTCATGATCGTGGTCGGTCATCGGGCGGCTACCGCGTGGCCGGCCAGCCCCTGGGCTCGCACGAATACGGGCGGCTCGGTGTCGAAGCCGAGGCTCGCCAGGTAGAGGGCACGGCGTCGTTCACGTAGGCCGCGGGTCGCGCGGCGGCGGTGGCGTTCCTCAAGCGTGAATGTGGATGCATGGGTGAGGGTGGATGTACGGGGGCGGGCCGTGGCGTTCGGGCTGCCGCCGAGGCGTTCGGTGGAGCGAGGTGGGCGCGGTGATGCGGTGACGTTGGTGGCGGGGGCTGGTGGGGCGGGGACGGATTCCGCGCGGTGACGGCCTCGCGGGCTGAGCATGCAGACGCTCAGCACCCAGGTCAGGGCTCGGACGGTAAAGTCCAGCATTGTCAGCGCTCCTTCGAAGCGTTCGGCCGTGCCCCGGGACGGCTTCCCTCCGTCGCCGGGGTCTTTACGTCCGTCAGCCTACATTGCTGCGCATGTCAGTGCATAGCAGTACGCAGCTTCGCATCAATCGCTGCAGCTCATGACTGTTTTACGGTGGTTGCTATGGCAGCAGACCCAGGCGATTCACCGATCGATCCCAGCAAAATCGCGTACGTCTACATGCAGGTGGCCGACCACATTGCTGCCCAGATCGCTTCGGGCGCGCTGAGGCCGGGAGCACGGCTGCCCGGCGAGCGGGATCTCGGCGCGGAGTACGGAGTCGCATACCTGACTGCCCGCCGCGCTATCCGCGAGCTACGCGAACGCGGCCTCGTGGTCACCCTCCCCGCGAAGGGCACCTTCGTCGCATACCCGCAGGACGGGGAGTCCGGCGACGTCGGCCCGGATGGCGGGGCAGGCACCTGAGCCGTCCCCGGTTCCCTGCGCGTATCCGCTCGCTTCGCGGATCTGTTCACGCGCGGCGACGCCTTCCGGAGGTTTCACGGGCCGTGCGACGCCCCCGCCCCCGCGCGGGCTGATCGGGCGCGGTCGCCCAGCCCTCCCCGCCCGGCCTGTTCAGGCCGCTTCGGTGCGATGTGCGGTGAACTCGACTCGGGTGTCTTCGTCGTCGAGGGCGATGTTCAGGGTGGCGTCCAGGGCCACAGCCAACCTGGCGAGGAGCGGCAGGGTGGGGACGGTGTCGGAGCCTTCGATACGGGAGATCTTCGCTTGCGTAAGGCCCGCGCGGGCAGCCAGTTCGGTCTGACTGAGGCCGAGCTCGGTGCGTCGGTCGTACACGGCTTGCGCGAGGGCCATGGACATACGGATCTCGCGACGCGCCTCGGACACGTCTTCAGGCTCGGTGAACCCCTCGGTGAGCTTGCGCTCTCGCAAAGTCTTCCAGCGACTGTGGTTCATTGCTCCACCTCTCCTTCCTCGATGACCCGAACGAACTCCTCGTGGGCCGGACCGTGCTCGGCCTCACAGACCTTCTGTGCGAGTTTGGCGCGCCTGACTTCCCCTTCCTCCCGCATCCTCGTCTTGCGGAAGACTGTCAGGAGGACAGCGGCGCGGTTCGGTGTGAGCCAGTACGTGATGCGTATGGCAGCACCATCGAGCGTGGGGCGCAACTCTCGGATTCCATCGCCGAGATAGCTATTCAACCGCTGCCTGGCCCGGCCCATCGGCTCAAGAGGTCCTCGGGAACGAGACCTCCACCCGGCGGTTCTTCTTGCGGCCTTCCTCGGAGGAGTTGTCGGCGATGGGGTAGTCCTCGCTGTAGCCGCGTACCTCGAAGGTGACGTTGCCGCCCAGGTCGGCGGCGAGGATGTCGTGGACGGCCTCCGCGCGCTTCTTGGAGAGGGTCAGGCCGTGGGCGTACGAGCCGAGGTTGTCCGTGAAGCCGAAGACGCGGACCGTGCCGGCGCTCTGCGTCTTGATCTCCTGCGCGATCGTCTGGATGCGGGAGCGGGCCTGCGGGTTGAGCTTCGCGCTGTTCTTCGGGAAGAGAACCTCCGCCTGAAGCGCGAACGTCACGTTCTCGTTCGTGTCCTCCCGGCGCTCCTCACCGCCCAGGTCCTCCACGACCGACTTGATGTCCAGGACCTTGGCGGGGGCGAGCGTGGCCCCCTGCGCCAGCTTCAGCCCCGGGCTGTTCGCGTCCACCTCCGGGGGTGGGGAGGTGGCGACGGTGCCCGGGGGTTCGCTCGGGTCGTCCGCGGCATGGGCGGGCGTCGCGAGGGTGAGGGCGGCAAGGACCGCCACGGCTACGGCCAGCGCCGCGGTGCCCGTCGTCGCGGCACGTGGGGTGGGGGCGGTCATCGTCACGTCACTCGTCCTCGGAGAGTTCGATCGTGGCGGGGGGCATGGAGCCGACCTGGAAGTCTACGGAGGTTGTGGACTCGGGGGGGCCGGGGAATTGGGCGTACCAGTTGGCTGTACCGCCGGGCGTGATCTGGCCGTTGAACTTCGTGCACAGGCAGCGTCCCGAGGTGTCCCGGAGGATGAGGTACTTCTTCTTGCCCTCGTTGTCGACAAGGCTGGCACCCGACAGGGATCCGCCATTGGACCTCAGTTCGCGCTCGTCGCTCGCCCAGTTGGCGCCGAGCCACGACTGGCTGCCGTCGTTCTTCACCGTCCCCGACACGGTGACGAAGCCGCCACCGTCGCGTACTGCGGAGGTAATACTGACCGAGATGTCGCCATCCTTGGCCGTGGCCAGGACCTCGTTGGACGCAGACGGCTGCGACTCGGTGTTCTTGTCGTCACCGTTGTCGCCCTTCGTAGGAGCCGACGAAGAGGAGGATGGTTCCTTGGCGTCGTCGTCGCCCCCTCCCCCGCAACCGGCAACCGTGAGGACCAGCCCGGTCGCGATCGCCACCGCGGTCACTGCCCTGCGGCCCTTCATGGTGTGCCGAAGGTTCATCGGTACGGCTTCCTCTCACTCGGCCAGATACACAGAGAACATCACGGACGCGTCGGGAAGGTTGCCCGGATTGAAGTTTCCGGGGTCGATGTCCACGGGCACGCCGTCGCAGTCCAGAGTGACGGGCTTCTTGGGGTCGGCGGTCGGATCGAAATCGCAGCGCGGCTGGATGACGGCGACCGCCTGGGCCCTGGCCGTCAAACTCTCAGTGCCGGGAATGATCGAATCGCCCACGGTGTAGTCCGTCACGACATCGACCTGGAACCCCGGAGCACCTTCCACCTCCGTGAGTTGGGCGCCGCCTTCGAGCGTCGAATTGTTCTGGGCAGCCAGCTCTGCGGCCGCGGCGTCGGCCCCTTCTACCGGAAGTCCCCCTCCGGCCAGGTCGAGCCCGTCCAGCCAGTCGCTGTTGCCTGCGTCGATGGCGTCGCCGAGTTCCAGCAACAGTTCGTCCCGCGCTTGCTGTGCCGCCGCCAACGCCGCAGCGTCCGCCGCCGACTGGGCGCCACTGCGGGCGGATGCCGCCTGGGCGAACGCGAAGAAGGCCAACGCCGTGAAGAGCAGGATCGTCGTCAGCCAGATATAGATGGGGAGGGTCGAGCCCCGGTCACTGCCCAGTGGGCCGGGCGTCAGCCACCGCCACCGACCACGTCCCGCACGGCGTCGCCGATCGCCGTGGAAATCAGGCCGTCGAGACCCAGCTGGTCGATCATCACGAAGATCCCCGCGACGATGATCATGATGCCCGCGTACTCCACGAACCCGGCGCCCGAGTCCCGTCCCTTTCCGCGCATGCGGGAGACGACGGTGGTTTTCCAGGTCTCGAAACGGTGCTTCACCTTCATGGCGGTTGCCTTCCCGCGCGATGTCGACGCCAACAGGATCACCGTACGTGAGAAGGCCCGTACCGGGGGTGGGTCCGGGGGCCCAACTTCCGTTGGGGGGGCGGGTCATCGGGGCCACCCCTCGGGGGTCGTGCCCAGCCAGTGGGCTATGGCTTCGCTGCGGGTTGAACTGTGCAGTTTCGCGAAGATGTGGTTGATGTGGTTCTTGACGGTCTTCTCGCTGATGAAGCAGGTGGCGGCGATCTGGCGGTTGTTCATGCCGGACGCGATGAGGTCCATCACCTCCGCCTCCCTTGAACTCAGGCCGAAGGGCGGTCGGTTGGCGCTGTTGAGGATGCGGCGGCGGAGCGCCGACGCACGGGCGGGGCGAGTCTCTGACGACTGTGCCATAAATGGTTGCAGCTGCGAAGAGTGGTCGTGACTTTCGTGTGAAGGTTCGTAGGAAACGCCGAGCGAAGTCCAGCCAGCCGGAGAGACGGTCGCGGAGATCGTCGGGCGGCCCTCCCTCATGTTCCGTACCGCCGCGATGAGTTCGGGGGCCGTGAATTCGCCGTGGACGAGATAGCCGACCGCTCCCCGGCGCAGGGCCTCGGTCACGACCTCGGGTTCCGTGCTGTAGGTCAGCATCATCACGGGGCAGAGCGCGGTCAGTTCGGGGAGCGCGGTGAGGCCGTCCGTGCCGGGCATGCGGACGTCGAGGAGGGCGACGTCCGGGCGGTGTCGGCGGGCCTCGTCCACCGCCTGCTCACCGTTCGTGGCCTGGGCGACCACCTCTATGTCGGGGTGCGTGTCCAGGAGGGCCGTGAGGCCGGCGCGGACCACCGGGTTGTCGTCCGCCACGAGTACGCGGAGGGGTGGGCCGGGGCGTGCCTGGGGCTGGTCAGGCATGTGCGGCCTCCTGTCGGGGGGCTTCGGGGGCGGTGGGAGGGGCGGGGAGCGGGAGGGTCAGGGCCACTTCCGTACCGGTGGGGCCCGATCGCAGGTGCAGGGCCGCGCCGGTGCGGTTCGCGCGTTCCGCCATGCCCAGGAGGCCGAAGTGGCCGGATTCTTGCGCTTCTTCGAGGGTGAGGGCGGGCGGGAGGCCTACGCCGTCGTCCTTGATCGTGAGGTGGAGGGTGTCCGGGGTGATCTCCAGGGACACCTCCGCCGTGGTCGCGTGCGCGTGGCGGTGGATGTTCTCCAGGGCCTCCGACGTGATCGTCAGGAGGTGGTGGGTCGTTTCCGGTGGGAGGGGTGGGGGTGCCTCGCCCGTGTGGGTGAGGTGGGTGGGGAGGGAGGTGCGGGACGCGAAGTCCGCTGTACGGGTGGCCAGCTCGGCCCCGAGAGGGGCGGGTGGGGTCGCCGTCAGGTCCGTGTGGTGGCGTAGGTCCGTGAGGAGGTCGCGGGACTCGGCGGCGGCCCGGCGGGCCGCCGATGCGACGAGGGTGGCCTGTCGTTTCAGAAGGGCGGGGTCGGGGGCGGGGCGGTCCGCCGAGGTCGCCAGGGCTTCCGCGGCGAGGGCCAGGCCGTGGAGGGTCTTGGCCACCGAGTCGTGCAGCTCGCGGGCCAGGCGGGCGCGTTCCGACTCCACGGCCTCCGCGACGGCCAGGCGGGACGTGGCTTCGGAGAGGGCCTGGGTGGCCGTACCGAAGCGGAACATCAGGTTGCGGAGGGTTACGCCGATGATGCCGGCCGCGACGCAGAAGCCGGCGACGAGGAGGGTGCTGACGTCGGCGCCGGGACGGTGTTCCCAGGCGCGGTGGACGGTGAGGAGGACGGCCAGTTGCAGGCCGGTGAGAACGCCGGCGCCGCGCCAGCCGTAGAGGAGGCCGGAGAGGAGCGGGGTGCAGACCGTGGCGTAGGCGAGGGGGGAGGCCGGGGAGGCGGTGAGCAGGAGGACCGCGCCGAAGAGGAGGTCCAGGGCCATGAGGGCGGGGTGGGCGAGGAGGCGGGGGGCGAAGCGGTCCCAGTCCCTGAGCATGGCGTACGAGATGGTGATGCCGAGGACGGCGGCGATGAGTACGGCGTGGGTCGGGGGGCCGTCCGTGGTGTTGGCCATGGCGAAGGGGGTGCCGATGGTGAGGGTGACGAGGCGGACGGCGAAGGTCTGGCGGGCCAGGGCCTGGAGGGCGTTGAGCTGGAGGCGGAGGGTGGCGGGGGGTGTGGCGTCGTCCGCCAGGTAGCCGGTGCTGGGGGCGGGCGGGGGTGGGGTGCGTCGGCCTTCGCCAGGGGTGGGCAGGGGTGGGGTGCGTCCGCCCTCGCCGGGGCCGGGCGGCGGTGGGTTTCGCTCACCGGCGCTTGCCGGGTGCCGCTGCGCCCACCCTCCCCCACTCTCGGCTTCGCTCGACCGGGGGGACCCCCATCGCCCCAGCGGCACGATTGCCCGCAGTCGAAACGGGTGGAGAGAGCGGCGAGTAGACCGTAGGCGGGTCATCAGCGGCCCAGGATGTCGCCGAAGTTCGTTCCCGAGCCGAGGAACATCCCCGTGGCGATGAGGATCATCGTGGCCGGGAGCATGAAGATCAGGGTGACGAGGGTTGCCTTGGGGATGGTTCGGGCGGCTCGGCGGCGGGCGTTCTGGGCGTCGGTGCGGCGCATGTCCGCCGCGAGCTGGATCAGGGTCTCGGCGATGGGGGAACCCAGCTCCTCGCCCTGCTGGAGCGCCGAGACGAACTGGGCGACCTGTTCGGACGAGTTGCGTCTGCGGAGTTCGTCGAAGGCCTGGCGGCGGCTCACGCCCATGTCCATCTGGCGGAGGGTGATGCGGAGTTCGTCCGCCCAGGGGCCCTCGTACTTCTCCGCCACCCGGTCCAGGGCCTGCCGGAAGCCCAGGCCGGCCGAGACCACGACCGCGAGGACGTCGAGGAAGTCGGGCAGGGTGCGGTCGATGACGTCCTTGCGGTCGCGGATGGCCTGCCAGATCGCCGCGTCGGCGGCGAGCAGGCCGAAGGCGAAGGTGAAGGCGGCGAAGAGGGGGCGGTCACTGGTGAGGAAGACCAGGCCCATGAAGGCGCCGAAGAAGCCGTAGACGGCTCGGCGGGCGGCGTAGCGGTTGAGGGTGAGGCCGCCGGGGTTGCCCGCCATGTCGATGCGGTGGCGTTTGGCCTCGACCCGGCGGGGGCCCATCAGGCGCAGGACGAGGGGCGCGAAGCGCATGCCCAGGCGGTCGACGGCCGAGCCGGCCTTCGAGACGCGGGTGGCGCCCACCTCCAGGGCGAGGGCCAGGTCGCTGGGGAGTTTGGCGTCGGCGCGGATCATGCGGATGCCCAGGAGGGCGCCCGCGACCGCGACGGCCGTCAGGAGGGCCAGGAGGAGGGGGAGTATCGATGTCGTCATGTCAGGTCACGGCCCCCTTCTCAGACTTCGATCTTGCCGAGGCGGCGGATGACGAAGAAGCCGACCGTGTAGAGGCCGACCGAGATCAGGACCAGGGCCTGGCCGAGGGGGGAGCCGGTCACCCGGGCCAGGGCGCCGTCGTTCGAGGAGTTGATCAGGAGGAGGGAGCCGAGGCCCAGGAAGGGGACGGTGAAGGCCGTCGCGTTGACCTC
Organism: Streptomyces sp. NBC_01314; assembly: GCF_041435215.1. Lineage (NCBI taxonomy): Bacteria > Bacillati > Actinomycetota > Actinomycetes > Kitasatosporales > Streptomycetaceae > Streptomyces > Streptomyces sp. NBC_01314. The sequence goes on from NZ_CP108394.1 coordinate 4,158,862, forward strand.
GGAGAGCATCGTGCGGACCTCGCGGCGGGTCTCCTTCCGGTCCTCCAGGGTCTGGGTCAGGTTGCGCAGCGAACTCACCACCGTGCCGCCCGCCTTGTTGGACAGGACGAGGGTGGTGACGAGGACGATCAGTTCGCGGGAGGGGAGGCGTTCGGCCAGCTCGCCGAGCGCGTCGTCGATCGAGCGGCCGAGCGCCAGCTGATCGGCCACCCGGGCCAGTTCCTCGCCCGCCGGGGCCTCCAGCTCCTCCGCGGCCATCGCCAGGGCCGTGCGGAGGGCGAGGCCGGCGGCCGTGGCGTTGGCGAGGAGGCGGGCCACGTCGGGAAGCTGGTTGATGAAGGCCTCGATGCGTTTCTGGCGCTGCCAGTTGAGGAAGATGGCGGCGGCCCACACGCCCACGGCGCCCGCGATCGGGCCGAAGAAGGGGGCCAGGGTGCCGGCGGCGATCAGCCACAGGGCGACGACGACCATGGCGACGTACGAGGCGAACTCGCCCGCCGTCAGGTCGAGTCCCGTCGTCGTCAGCCGGAGGTGGATCGCGCGGCCGAGGCGGGTGCGGCGCAGTCGGCGGTCGACGGCCGTGAAGCGTCGTACGCGTCCCGCCGACGTGCGCGGTGGGCCGCCCTGGCTGCCCGCGAGACGGTCGGCCAGGGCCCGGCGCTGGGCGCGGCCGGAGACGTACGTGTGCGCGCCCGCGACGGCGAGGGTGCCGCAGAGGACGGTGGCGCCGAGGGCCAGCAGGGTGGTGTTGTCCAGGTCCAGAGGTGCCTGGGCCAGGGTTGCCAGGGCTGTCGCCATGTTCGGTCCTACCTCCTCGGGGCTCTCGGGCTATCCGATGGCCTGGCGGGTGTTGAGCGGGTCGATGGCCTCGGCCACGCCGTACGCGGGGGGCAGCGGCTCGTTGGCCACGTACAGCTTCTCGGCGACGGAGCGGGGTATCGGCAGGTGTTCGAAGCGGCCGTGGACGACGCGGTCGGCGCCGAGGGGGGCCGGGGCGTAGCGGGAGACCGTGGCGATGCGGAACTGTTCGCGGCCGTGCGAGACGAGCAGGGCGACCTCGGTGACCTTGCGGGAGCCGTCGGCGAAGCGGGTGAGCTGGACGACCACGTCCACCGCGGAGTTGATCTGGTCCTTGAGGGCCTCGAAGGGGATGAGGACCTCGGACATCGAGCCGAGGGTCTGCAGCCGCATCAGGGCGTCCTCGGCGGAGTTGGCGTGGACCGTGGCGAGGGAGCCGTCGTGGCCGGTCGACATGGCCTGGAGCATGTCGAGGGTCTCGCCGCCGCGGACCTCACCGACGATGATGCGGTCGGGGCGCATCCGCAGGGAGTTGCGGACCAGGTCACGGATGGTGATCTGGCCCTTGCCCTCGATGTTGGGGGGCCTCGATTCCAGGCGGATGACGTGTTCCTGTTGGAGCTGGAGTTCCGCCGAGTCCTCGATGGTGATGATGCGTTCACGGGGTGGGATCAGGCCGGAGAGGGCGTTGAGGAGGGTGGTCTTCCCGGTGCCGGTACCGCCGCTGACGATCACGTTGAAGCGGGCGCGGACGAAGGCGGCGAGGAGCATCAGCATCTGCTCGTCGAGGGAGCCGAGGTCGATCAGCTCCGGGAGGGTGTACGCGCGGGGGAAGCGGCGGATCGTGAGGGTGGGGCCGGTGAGGGAGAGCGGGGGAATGATCACGTTGACGCGCTCGCCGGTGGGGAGGCGGGCGTCGACCATGGGGTTCGACTCGTCCACGCGGCGGTTGACGGTCGAGACGATGCGTTCGATCGTCTGCATGAGCTGGTCGGTGGAGGCGAACCGCAACGGCAGCTGTTCGACGCGGCCGGCTCGTTCGACGAAGATCGAGTCGGGGCCGTTGACCATGATCTCCGTGACCGACGCGTCGGCGAGGAGGGGTTCGAGGACGCCGAGGCCGAGGGCTTCGTCGACGACCCTGCGGATCAGTTGGGAGCGTTCGGCCGAGGAGAGGACCGGGCCCTCTCGGCTGATGATGTGGCCGAGTACGCGTTCCAGTCGGGCCCTGCGGTCGGCCGCGGTCAGGGCCGACATCTCGGCCAGGTCGATCTCTTCGAGGAGCTTGGCGCGGTAGACGGCCACGAGGTGTCCGTCCTCGCGTCCGGTGCCGCCTTCGTCGGGGGCGGCGATACGGGATCGCAGGCTCATCTTGTCGTCAACTCCTCTCGGGGGGTGGGGTGTCGCGGGGCGAGGGGTCGGTCAGGGGTCGAGGTCGTTCGGCATGGTGGCGGAGCGTTCCACGGTGACCGGGTCGAAGAGGGGGACCACGGAGGGGACGGTGACCGTGACCGTGGCGGTGATGGTGTCCGTGCCGCCTCCTCCCGGGTCGACCGCGGGATTCAGCCATGCGCTCGCCGCGGCTGCGCCGGCGACCGCGCCGGCACCGGGTTCGAGCGACTCGGCGCGGGCCGCCGCCCGTGCCGCCGAGCCAGCCTGGCTGATGCCGTAGCCGATCAGGCCCAGTTGGATCGCGGCCATGCCCACGAGGAGGAGGATCGGGAGGAAGCCGGCAAACTCCAGGATGGAGGAACCTCGGTCGTTCCAGCGGCGGTCGTGGGGCGGCTGTCCCGTCGGTGGGCGGCTCGCCCGGGGGCCGTGGGTGGGTCGGGTGCGCGCCGGGGGGTGTCCGTCCTCGGAACGGCGCGGAATCGGTTGGCTGAGAGGCTGGACGGGTCGACGCGCCAACCGCTGCGGGCGGACACCCCCCGGCACGCCCCCTTCGCGCCGTACGCGGCTCACCCGCCGTGAGGGCTGTGCCACAACGGCCTCGGCTTTCGTGCGTACGCCGTCCTCCCGCCGTACGGGGTATGCCGCATCGTCGGCGGTCTCGCCGGTCGGCGTCATTGCGGGTCCCCCTCCAGCGCCGCCCCCGCCTCGCCGTCGACGGTCCAGCCGGCGTCGAAGCCCGGGAAGAAGAGGGGGACGTTGGCCTGGACCTCGGCGCGCATGACGGGGCCCGCGGGGGCGCAGTCGATGGAGGTGTCGTCCCAGGCGCCCGGGAGGTTCCGGGTGCCGGCGGCTTCGCAGGCGGCGGCGACGTCGCCGTCGACCGCGTAGGCGGCGGTGGCGGCGCGAGCGGCCTCGTCGGCGGCGTTGCCGGCCAGGGAGTAGGTGTAGCCGTAGAGGGCGGCCTGCCAGAGGATCGTCATGGTGATCAGGAGCAGGGGGAACATCCCGGCGAATTCGAGGGTCACCGAACCCCGGTCGCCGCCCTTGCGGCGGAGGACGAGGGCGCCACGGTCGCCGGACGATTTGCGGCGCCTGCCGCCGCCGTGCCCGTGTTCCGGCGCGGCGACCAGCTCCAGTTCCCCGGCGAGCGCCCACAGTGCCTGTTTGACGACCGAGCGGGCGTCGAGATCCTGGAGGCGGCCCGCGTCGACGACGGACTGGAGTTCCTTGAAGGCGGCGGGGACGGCGGCGCGGGCGACCTTCGTGCCGGTGACCTTCTCGATCAGCGACGGCTGGATCTCCGTACCGCGCGACAGGCGGTTGACGACCGTCAGCGTCTCCTCGGCCTTGCGGATCTGGAGGCGGTCCCAGAGGCGGACCATGCGTTTCGCGGCGCGCACCGCCACCACGTCCGGGGTGACCAGCAGGAGGGCGTGGTCGGCCATCTCGACGGCCGCCGCCGTGGCCGCGTTCATCTGCGAACCGCAGTCGACGACGACCACGTCGTGCCGGGAGCGGAGCGTGGCCACCACCTGGCGGGCCACCCGGTCCGTCACCTCCTCGCCGCGCTCGCCCTCGGCGGGGGCGAGGAGCAGGGCGATGCCGGTGTCGTGGGCGTAGACCGCCTCCTGCAGGACGCGGGGGTTGATGTCCGTGATGGCGGCCAGGTCGGCGACCGACCGGCGGAACTGCACGTCCAGGTACGAGGCCACGTCCCCCGACTGCAGGTCGAGGTCGAGGAGGGCCACCGTGCGGCCGGACGCGCGGGCCGCGAGGGCGAGTTGGACGGCGGTGACCGTGGCGCCGACGCCGCCCTTGGCGCCGCTGACGGTGACGACGGTGCCGCCGGGGCCCGCGTACAGCTCCGGCGTGCGGCTGCCGAGGTGGCGGCGCATGCCGGCCGACCAGGCGGCGGCGGCCTGGACCCGTTCGGCGAGCGCCTCGTAGGAGAGGGGGAGGTTGACGATGCCGCGGGCGCCGGAGTCCATGGCGGCGGTGAGGACGCCGGTGCTCGTGTCGGAGGTGACGAGGACGACGCCGACCGCCGGGAAGCGCAGGACGAGATCGCGGACCAGGTCCAACGCCGGTACCGGGCCGATCCGTTCGTGGACCAGTACCACTTCCGGCAGTTCGTCGAGCGAGTCGGCGGCCAGCCGCGCCAGGGTGTCCAGCAGGGCCGTGGAGTCGGACACGTGCGGTGCCGGTTCGGCGTCGGCCAGCTGGCCGAGCAGGGTGGTGAGGGCACGCGCCGAGTCGATGTCCCCGGCGACGGGGAGGATACGGATGGTCATCGGCGGGGCCCCGTTCCGGTCGCGGACGTGCGGGGCTCGGCGGCCTCGCACCAGCAGGGTTCACTCGGCACCCGCGGCCCACTCGCCGCCCACGGCACCGTCGTTCGCCGTACCCCCCTCAGCATGCCCACCCTCGGCACGCCCACCCGCAGCGACGTTCGACGCACCCCCGTTCGAGGCATCCGCGTACGGACGTTCCGGACCGACCTCATCGCGGGGCCTCCTACTTGTCCTCGTCGAGGGTGTACGAACGGTCGTCCGGTACGACGACGGTGGCCTCGCCGCCCCCGACGAGGGCGAGGCGGACGTGCTCGGCGAACGACTCGGCGAACGCGACGCGCTGGGCGTCGGCGGTGTCGAGCGCGAAGGTGATCGGGACGGCCTCGGTCGCCGTGCGCCGGCGGTCGCTGCTGGACTGGCCGGATTCGAGGGGGGTCAGCTTGCCGACGTCGATGACGCGGGCGTCGGCGACCATCAGCTTGGACGTGTCCTTGCCGGAGTCGCTGTCCTTCTCCTCGAACGTGGCGTAGATGTTGACCAGCGACCCCGGGTTGATCTTCCCCGCCACACCGGTGGACGCGTCGATCAGGATCGCGATCTCCTGCTGCCCGGATTCGAGTTCCGGCCGGTCGACGATCATGTCGGACTGGAGCAGGGAGCCCTTGCTCAGCTGGGTGACGGCGATCTTCCCGCGGATCTCGGACAGATCGGTGACGGCCGTGCCGGACAGCCACCGCTCCGGCATCGAGATCTTCTCGAACTGGCCCGCCGACAGCTCCTTGTAGGGTGCTATGTCGTCCTTCAGCCGGTACGCCGTCACCTCGGGCCCGACCTTCGCGTTCACGTCACGGATCACCGAGAGCACCCCCGCGAAGGCGGCCAGGGCGCACAGGGCCGAGAGGACCAGCAGGAGGACGCCGCGGCGCTGGCGCGAGTTCACTACATCTCACCTCGTGGGAACGTGCCGGACACTTGAGCGAGCCTGCTCTTTCTGTGGCCGCGCGGGCCGTGGAGTCGCCGTACGGCTGTCATGTGACCCCTCGGGGCAGGGCCGCCCGGACCGAGTCGTCGGTGGGCTCCGGTTCCCGTAGCGGGGCCGCGCAGAACCCGCAGCGGTCGCCGATGAGTTCGAGACCGCACCAGTGGCACGTCTCGCGGCGTACGGACGACACGAGCTGGTAGAGCACGGAGACGTCGGAGAGCCCGGCGGCGAACTCGACGAGCTTGCCGGTCCCCCACCAGCGCACGGACTCCTGGGGCAGGGGCACCGGCAGGGACCCCTGCACCTGCCAGTCCGGTGCGAGTGTCGCGGTGACCCAGTCGGACGGCGGCTGCGGCCCCTGCGCGACGAGCAGCCGGGTGCCGAACTCGGGCCCGGCGAGGGGCTCCTGGCCGGCGGTGTTGAGCCGGACGAGCTGGGGCCGGGGGTTGGCCAGTACGGCGAACTGCGCGCCCGGCAGCCACGACTTGGCGTGCGACTTCAGCGTGACCGGCACCCGGTCGAGCTTGGCGACGGAGCCGAGGTGGGCGCCGGCGTAGATGTAGTGCGCGAGGAGGCGTACGGAGGAGGCGAGCACTCCCGGGCTGAAGTCGCACACGGACAGCTGCCGCAACTGCTGGGCGAGCAGGGCGAGTCCGAGCGGCGGCAGGTCCACACCGAGCAGGGCGATGCGGTCGCTCTCCAGCACGGAACGGACGGTGTGCAGCCGCCGGGTGACGGCCGACGCGTCGGAGGCCGAGTGGAGGACGATGACATAGCCGTGCTGCTCGACGAGCGCGTGCATGCCGAACAGGGAGGCTTCGAGGGTCTCCTGCGGCTGGACGACTGCGGGCGGGGTCTGCCGGTCGTGCGGTGGGAGCACCAGGTCGGAACTGGTGACGGCTATCGCGGTCGGCACGCTGCACACCACCCCGTTCACTTCGGCGGAGTGGTCGACCACCGCCTCAGACGGCCCCTGTGAGGAACGACGTCCTGTTGGGCCGCCCCTCCTGCATCGTCTTGCATCAGCACCATATCCACGGCATGGCCCGATCAACACCGAATCTTCTTGATCAACTCACGGAAGGTGCGGCCGTATCCACACAGAGTGAGACGCATATGCCTCAACTAGGCACATGCCGAAGGGGGTTGGAGCACCCGTACGGGTGAACGGCTTTCGCGCGGGAGCATTGACCTCTCGACTGTCCGACGCGCGCAAGGGGACGCCACGGCGGGCAACGCGTGGTCCCGGCCGGGCACACGTGGCCCCGACCGGGCACGCGTCCGGCTGTGGCGCAGGTCACCGGAACCCTCCCCCGCCTCACGGAGAGACAAGGGTGTGAGGTGGGAGAGGTGCATACGAGATGAGTGACCCCGAAAGGGCGGCGCGGGCGCGGATAAGGGCCGGGGACCGGGAGGCCTTCGCGGAGATCTACGACGCGTACGCGCGGGCCGTCTACAACCACGCCTACCGGATGACCGGCGACTGGTCGACCGCCGAGGAGGTGATGGCGGACACCTTCCTGGACGCCTGGCGCACCCGGGAGCGACTGGAACCGGACGGCGGCTCGTTGAAGCCGTGGCTGCTGGGCATGGCGACCAACAAGGCCCGCAACGCCAACCGCGGTCTCGGCCGCCGCCTGGCCTTCCTGGCACGCCGCCCCGCCCTGGCCCCCGTGGCCGACTTCGCCGACGAGACCGCCGGGCGCCTCGACGACGCGCGCCGGCTCGCCGCCGTACGCCAGGTGTACGGCCGGCTGCGGCGCGGGGAGCGCGATGTGCTGGCGCTGTGCGTGTGGTCCGGACTCGACTACGGGCAGGCGGCCGAGGCGCTGGGCGTCCCGGTGGGGACCGTACGGTCGCGGCTCTCGCGGGCGCGGGCGCGGCTCGGCCGCCTCACGGACGAGCGCCTGCGGGAGCGGGAGCGCGAGCAGGGGCGCGAGCAGGGGCACCTGCGCGAGCGGGCGGAGGGTCGCGCGCACGGCTCATCGGAAACCAGTGCAAAACAGTGGGAACCGGGGCGTCGTCGCGGAGAGGTAGAGAGCGAGGCCGTGTTCGCGGCCCTTCCGCTCAAGGAGATTCAGGAGGGATCCCGATGAACGAGGAGCCGGCCCGACTGCTGCCGCCCCCGCCCGAACGGGACGTTCCGCCTGATCGCCTCGCCCACCACAAGGACCGTTTGATGCGACTCATCGACGACGACCGGGCCACGCCCCCCACCGCTGCCACCACCGCGGCCCCGCGTACACGCCCCAGGATGCCGCGCCCGGCGCTGTGGCTGCCCGCCGCGGCGCTCACGCTGGCCGGGGCGCTGACTGTCGGCCTGGTCACGACCACGGACTCGGGTTACGGTCTGCGGCAGTCCGACGGCGAGAGTGCCGTCGTCCTGCTCGACCGCATCGCCGACGTCGCCGCGAAGACGGAGGTCGAGCCGGTCCGCGACGACCAGTTGGTCTATGTGAAGAGCCTGACGGCCGGGGCGGAGGCCGTGGAGGACGGTCCGTACGAGCCCGCAAAACCACACCAGCGGGAGGTGTGGGTGTCACAGGAGCCCGGCCCGGTCGAACAGTTGGCCCTGCACTACGAGGACGGCGACTACTCCCCGCTCAGGGAACTGCTGCCGCCCGGCTCGCCGGGCGTCCCCGCCGGCATCGACCGCCCCACGTACAAGTGGCTGGCCGCACTGCCCACCGACCCCGACGAACTCCTCGCCGAGCTCACTCGCCTGACGAGGACATGGGAGGGCCAGGAGAAGGATCAGGCCGTCTTCGACAAGATCGGCGAACTCCTGGGCGAGACGGTCATGCCGCCGAGGACGGCCGCCGCCCTGTACGAGGCCGCCGCGAAGATCCCCGGAGTGACCCGCATCGAGGACGCGGTCGACCCCGCCGGCCGGCACGGTGTCGGCATCCGCCGGGTCGACGAGCGGGCTTCGTGGGCCACCGAGTGGGTGTTCGACCGGAACGATCTCACGTACCTGGGTGACCGCAGCTACCTGGCCGCGGACAGCAAGATGGGCGAGAAAGGCATGATCGTGAGCGAGACCGCCGTACTGGAGCGGGCCGTCGTCGACGAGTACCGCGAGCGGCCGGTCTCGTAGACGGCTCCGCACGAGCCGGGGGACACGGAGGGGACATGACTCGAACGGTCGCCTATCGGCTGCGGAATCCGGCCGGCGGATTGGCGGCCGATCTCACAGCCGTCCGTCGGCCTGCCGTCGAACCCCACTCTCCGGGTGTGCGGATTCATCGCAACGTGTGCCTCGGGCTTCCACTCGGGGGCCTCTACTGGAAGGACGTCGCCTGGCTGTCCTTCGGCGTGGCCCTCAGCGCGCGGGCGTTGGCCGAGAGGTTCCCCGAGGGAATCACGATTCAGGTCATCGCCCTCGAGGCGTCGTTGAGCAGCTACCGCTCCGAAGTGGCGGCCCTGGCCATGAACCAGTGGGTTCGCGGAGAGTTCGAGCTGCCCATGAACGATGTGGGTGCGGCGTTCGATGCGACGTCGGGCGACTACGAGTTCAGGTGGGACGGCCAGGAGCAGCCGTTCGCCGACCCCTTCAGGAGTGGCCCGCCGGAGGGCGGGAAGGCGGATCGCTCGCTCTGAGGGTCCCGGCGGCCGTCGTCAGCCCATCGGGCGGTAGTGGCCGAGTACCTGGGCCAGGTGGGCGAACCACTGGTGGAGGCGTTCCCGGGGCCTGGCCTCGACCGTGCACTCGAAGAAGGTGCCGTCGACGTGGATGACAGCGACCATGAGGGCCTTGCCGTTGCCGCTCGCCTTGTAGTGGACGCTGCGGATCTCGGGCCAGGGGAAGTCGACGGAGATGCCGTGGTCCTCGAAGGCGACGCCGTTGATGTCGACGACGACGGAGTTGTGACGGTCCACGGCCAGGAACTCCGGGCCCTGGGCCGGAACGCCGCCCGCCGCCCCTCCGGGGGCCGCCTGCGGCTGGGGGTACGGGTGGTGGGGAGGCGGTGCCGGCTGCGCGTACGGCGGCTGGCCCTGCGGCGGTTGCGCGTACGGCGGCTGGCCCTGCGGCTGCGGCGGTTGCGCGTACGGCGGCTGCGGAGGCTGGACCGGGGGTGTGTACGGCGGGGGCGGGGGGCCGAAGCCCTGTTGGCCGCCCTCGCCACCCTGGCCGCCAGGCGGTGCCCAGGGCTGTGGCGGTGGTGGCGGCTGGTGGCCCTGCTCCGGCTGGTCCATGGCTGATCGTCCCTCTGCCCCGTCGTGGTGACCCGTACCGCACCGTATCCGTTGCTTCGAGTCTCAACGACTCTCAGTATTCCGGGCTTCCGCCCGGAAGGTTCGTGACGGTGTCACCAGAGCGCGAGTTGCTCGCGCCTGGTGTCCTGTCGACGATCTCTCGCTTCCGTCCCCCGGAGGGGTGTTGCGCCAGCCGCCCGCGTACCCGTCCCCTTGCGGGTTCGGGCGGTGCAGGTCTTCTGCTTGGCTCCACGAGACTTCGGCACCACCGCCAGGGCGGGGCCCGGGTCTCCGGCCACTCCGGTACCCGTATTTCGGTTGGCCGCCGCGAGGGCGGCCAGGTTGTGGCCTGCGTTCGCGTCCCGGTCCAGGACGAGTCCGCAGGCGTCGCACTCGAAGACACGCACGCCGAGGGGCAGCTTGGCTTTCACCACACCGCAGCGGGAGCAGGTCTTCGAGGAGGGCATCCAGCGGTCGGCAACGATCAGACGTCCACCGTGGCGCTGGGTCTTGTAAGCGAGCTGGCGCCGCAGTTCCCCGAACGCCGCGTCGGAGATACGGCGGGACAGACGCCGGTTGCGGACCATGCCTTTCACGTTGAGGTCCTCGACCACGACGGTGCCGTACTCGGCGGGGATACGTGCGGTGGCCTGGTGGAGATGGTTCTCCCGCAGGTTCGCCACCCGGTGGTGCACCCGGTTACGGACCGCGTTGGCTTTCTCCCAGCGACGGGACGGGGCCTGTCCGGTGCGCCGGTTGGGGCCGCGTCGGCGGGAGACGGTCCGGGAGGCCTTCCGCAGCTGCGTGAGTGCCTGGTCGTAGTGCTTGGGGTTCGCGGCCTCGCGGACCTCGCCGGCCGAGTCCGCCATGACGAGGAGAGTCTTCACACCGAGGTCGATCCCGACCGCCGTGCCGGGCCGGGTGGCAGGGGCGATGGTGTTGCGTTCCTCGGTCTGCAGGACCGCGAACCAGCGGCCCCGATCGAACCGTACCGTCACCGACAGAATCCGTGTCCCGCCTTCGGTGATCGCGTCCGCGAGGGGCTGGACGTCCTCGTGGAGGCGGATCCGGCCGAGGCGGGGCAGGACGATATGACGCCGGTCATCGAGGCGGATGGCGCCGGTAGTGAACGTGCACGCCGGGCGAGCCTTCCGCTTCGACTTGAAACGGGGCCTGCCCATCCGGGCGCCCTTGCGTTCGCCACGCCGGGACTTGGCGTAGTTGTCGAACGCGACGGCAGCGTTCGCGAGGCCGGTGTTGTAGGCCTCCTTGGAGTTCTCCGCCCACCACTCCCGCAGGAACGCATCCGTGTGTTTGGCCTCGTTGAACGCCTTCCGCAACGACGGCGACGACCACGACCGCCACGCAACGCGCTCTGCCTCGGGGACACCGTAGGTCTCCTCCGCTGCGCGCTGCGACCAACTCGCCAGCACATGCCGCACCGCCCAGTTGTAGGCGACCCGCGCCGCCCCGCAATGCGAGGCCAGAGTCTGCAGGGCGGACGCGTTGGGATCAAGGGCGAGTCTGCGGCCCACGACGTGAAAGCCGGGCCGCGCCTCGAACCCACGGCGCTTCTTCTGCCCGCTCCCGGCAGGCTCCGCCCCGCTCACCCGGTCGTCTCCGCCGCCGGGGCGATGACCTCAGCGACAGCGCGTGCGGCCCGGGTCTTCGCCGCTCGCTGCCCATACAGTCGGGCACACATCGAGGTGAGAACTTCGGTGATGTCCTGGACCAGGTCGCCGGTCGTCTCCTGCGGATCGAGCACCACGAGGCGCCGGCCGGAAGCCGACAATGCCGATTCCAGATGCTCGACACCGAAACGGGCCAGCCGGTCGCGATGCTCCACGACGATGACGGCAACGGCCGGGTCCGACAGGACACGGTGCAGTTTCCGCCGCTTCCCGTTCAGTCCCGACCCGACCTCGGTCACCACCTCGGCAACGGCGAGCCCCAGCCCGCCTGCTCCCTGGACGACACGGGAGACCTGCCGGTCAAGATCCGCCTTCTGGTCGCCGGACGAAACGCGGCAGTACGCCACCGTCCGCCCGACGATCTCGGGAGTGGACTCTTCGACCAGCCACATACCGGACGGCGTCTGCACGACAGGGACCGGCATACGGCCCTCCTTCGCCCAGCCCCACGCGGTCTGGTAGTGCACGCCGTTGCGCGCCGCCCACTCGGAAAGCTTCACACCATCAGGATAAAGACTGATGAAGACAGATAACTACTGATGAAAAATGCGACTGTTGTTCACCCCTCCCCCGTCCGTGAAACATTCCCCGGGGCCACCGCATCAATGAGGTGAGAGGCGGCGACGCGAAGAAGCGGCCACGGCCTACGCGAGCTCGTTCAGGGGGAGCCGGAAATGAGACAGGTCCGCGCGGACGGGTACCAGGAGTTCGCCTCGGCGCGCGCGAGGCATCTCTACCGGTCCGCGTGTCTGCTCACCGGCGGGGACACGCATCTCGCCGAGGACCTCGTGCAGGAGACACTCGGCCGGTTGTACGTGAAGTGGGGGCGGGTGCAGCGGGCGGACAACCCTGCCGGGTACGCGCAGACCGTGTTGACCAGGACCTTTCTCGCCCATCAGCGGCGGCGCAGCAGCAGGGAACGGGCCACGGATGTGATCCCGGACGTGCCCGCCGCGCCCGGCTCCGACTCGTCCCTGCGGCTCACCCTCGTCGAGGCGCTGGCCCAACTGCCGCCCAAGGACCGGGCGGTGGTCGTCCTGCGCTACTGGGAGGACCGCTCGATCGAGGAGACCGCCGCCGCGATGAACGCGAGTTCGGCGGCGGTACGCACCCGATGCGTCCGCGCCCTCGCCCGACTCCGCGTCCTCCTCGGGGACACCATCGGTGAGTACGTCACCCCCTGAGCGCCCCGAGCCCCCGAGCCCCCAGCGCCTGCAGGACATCGAACGACGCGACACCGGCCAGCACCCGCACCACTCACAGAAACGGCGGTTCGTCATGCCCCTTGACCAGCACGAAGACCCCTTCGAGGGCAGGTTCGGGAACGCCCTGCGCCGGGCCGGAGACTCCTTCGAGACCGACGGGCAATCCATGGTCAACGGCGGAGCCGTACGCGGCCGGCGGCTGCTGTTCCGGCAGCGGGCGGCGATGCTGGGCGGAGTCGCCGGGATCACGCTCGTCGGAGTGGGCGGGGCGGTCCTGCTGCCCGGGATCGGCGGCGGGGGCGGCGGCGGGAAGCAGTCCGTGGCGGCGGAGCGGTCCGGCGAGCAGACGGTCAGGGACGACGACGGCGAGGTGTCCGGCGCCGAGATGGTCCAGCGGCTCAAGGATCTGCTGCCGAAGGGGAAGTTCGGCGGGGAGTCGGCGCGTGGCACGGACACGGAGCAGGGGCCGTACGCCCAGGTCGTGTACGACGACGGCAAGGGCGCGGCGGCGGTAGAGCTCGGGCTCGGGCGGATCGACCCCGGCAGTGAGCACGCCCGGCAGCTGACGGACTGCCCGGACAAGACGATCGTCGAGTACGACTCCTGCAAGGAGAGCACCCGGCCGGACGGCTCGCGGCTGCTGCTCTTCGAGGGGTACGAGTCCCCGGACCGCCGTGTGGACACCAAGTACTGGTACGCGCAGGTGGTCGACCCGGCGGGGTTCGAAGTCAGAGTCATGGAGTGGAACGCCAGGGCGCAGAAGGACTCGCCGGTCACCCGGGCCGAACCGCCTCTGCCCACCGCGCATCTGAGGGCGATCGTCACCGCCCCGGAGTGGCGGACGGTCGTCGACGCCATTCCGGAGGTGGCGGAGAAAGAGGATCAGGAGGAGAAGGAGAGCGCGTCGACGGAGAGGCCGGACGACCCCGCCGCGCCCCCGATGGTCGGCGGCGAAGCGATCCGGTGGACACTCATCGGCCTCCTCCCCGAGAACGTCGAGATCGTCAGCAAGGAGGAGGAGCTGGAGTCGGACTTCGCCTATGTCGTCCTCGACGACGGCAAGGGGCAGAGCCTGGTGCAGGTGAATGTGCAGCCGGGCATGGCGGATCTCGCGGACTCGTTGTTCGGCGCCGACGCCGAGACCCTGCCCGACGGCACGAAGGTCGTCACGCGGCAGGGCCCCGGTGAGAAGGGCGGCGAGGGGGTCGTCATGTGGACCGTGGACACGCTCCGCGCCGACGGGCTGCGGGTCGTGATCAGTGCCTTCAACTCCGGCGCCCAGCACACGGCCGCGACCCGCGAGACCCCCGCGCTCTCCATGGCTCAGCTGAAGGAGATCGTCACCAGCGAGAGGTGGAAGGAGCTCGGCTAGCCGACCCCGCTCCTCCTCGCAGGCGTCAGAGGAAGTCCGCCCACGGCTGGTCCCAGATCTGTTTCACGGCCAGGACCAGGAACAGCAGGCCCGCGATCGCCAGCATCGCGTTGCTGAGAATGCCGTTGCGCCATTCGCGGGGCGTGCGGGAGGAGTTGAGGAGCCGGAGGAGGGTGCCGGCGAGGAAGGGGAGGAAGGCGGCGCCGAGGACGCCATAGAGGATGATCAGGCGGAACGGCTGGCCCTGGAAGAGCAGGACGATGGGCGGGAAGGTCAGCCAGAGCAGGTACGCGCGGAACGGCCAGGACTTCTCCCGGCGGCCGGAGGCGACCTCCTCGCCCGTCACCGCCCCCTTCCGGCGGAAGCGTTCCACGAAGTCCGCGAACATCAGGCTCACGCCGTGCCAGACGCCGATGAGTGAGGTGTACGAGGTGGCGAAGAAGCCGATCAGGAAGAACTTGGCGGTGGCCGTGCCGTACTCGTCGGCCAGGATGTCGCTGAGCTGGATCAGGCCCTTGTCGCCGCTCGCGATGGCGATGTTCGCGGAATGCAGCAGTTCGGCGCCGACGAAGAGCATCGCGATCACGAAGATGCCGGTGGTGATGTACGCGACCCGGTTGTCGAGGCGCATGACCTTCATCCAGCCGGTGTTGGTCCAGCCCTTGGCGTTGACCCAGTAGCCGTACGCGGCCAGCGTGATCGTGCCGCCGACGCCGCCGATCAGGCCGAGGGTGTTGAGGACCGAGTCCTTCTCGTCGGGCAGGACGGGGAGGAGGCCGGCGAAGGCGTCCGGGAGGTTGGGGGTGACCCTGATCGCCAGGTAGACCGTCACCACGAACATGACGCCCACGAGGACCGTCATGACCTTCTCGAAGACCTCGTACTTGTTGAACCAGACGAAGACCAGGCCGCTCAGGCCGCACAGGACGGCCCACCACTTGAGGTCCATGACGTCCGGGAACAGCGCCTGCAGGGGCAGGGCGCTGGACGACATCGCGGCCGCGCCGTACACGAAGCCCCAGATCACGACATACACGACGAAGAACCACGTCGTCCAGCGGCCGAGACTGGCCCAGCCGTCGAAGAGGGTGCGGCCGGTGGACAGGTGCCAGCGGCCGGCCGCCTCGGCGAGGGAGATCTTGACGAGGCAGCCGATGACGGCCGCCCACAGCAGGGTGTAGCCGAAGTTGCTGCCCGCGATCAGCGTCGCGACGAGGTCGCCGGCGCCGACACCGGTCGCGGCGACGACGATGCCGGGGCCGATGTACTTCCAACTGGATTTACGGGGTGGGGGGTTGATGTCGGATGTTGCCGGGGTGTCAGTGGGGTTTCCCGTGGTGTCCGCCATGCAGGTCAAGAAACCCCAAAGCCCCCCCGGCCGACAAGAGGGCGTGTGCCCCGGTTGCTCATAGGGGCGCGGGGCTGCATCGATTTGCGGCTCCGCCGCGGGGCGCGACCAGCCACGACGGCGCCGCGGACGACCGGCGGCCTCAGCGAACGGCGGCTTCAGCAGCGGATGCCACCGAAGCCACCGGCCCCGCCGAACCCGCTCAACCCGGCGGAGCGGAACCGCAGCCGTCCGACCCGCACGTACCGAGCTCGAACCACACGGTCTTGCCCGGCCCGTCCTGGTGGCAGCCCCAGCGCCGGGCGAGCGCGTCCACCAGGAACATCCCTCTGCCGCTCTCCGATATCCGCGTCGCCCGGCGCACCCGGGGCGGGCGGCCGTCCGTGTCCGACACCTCGCAGCGCAGTACGCCGTGCGAGGCCGACAGAGTCAGCTTCAGCCGGCTCTTCGCGTGCACCAGGGCGTTGGTGACCAGCTCGCTCACCAGCAGCTCCGCCGTATCGGTCTGGTCGAGCAGTCCCCATCCCTCCAGTTGCCTGCGCACCTGCGCGCGGGCCTGTGCGGCGGCGGTGGGACGGGGGTCGTACTCGACGCTCAAGTGGCCCGCACCCATGGGTGGTTGAGGGTACGAGGCGAAGTGGGGGCCGGAATCCGGAAGGAGACCCCCGGAGAGTTGCACCATGCTTCCAGCGTTGCCGCCGCGCGTACGCGGCACACGGGGAGGAATACCCGTTTCGGGCCGTGCATATACCTGCTTCCCGCCCGGTTACGTCCCCTATTGGGCGCGTATGACACCTGACGCACCCTTACGCGGTTGTGCGCGGCTTACGCTCTCCCTGGCCGCTTCCCGCCCCACCGCGGCCCGTTCCCGTCGGTTCCGGCCACGCCGGCCTCGCGCCCGCCACCCCCACTCTTGACCTGGTCATGCCAGACCCGGACCATGAGCGCCACACCCGCACCAGGGCCTGCCGGGCGTCCTTACGGTCGTCGGCCAGGCCCGAGGCACGTCGCAAGGATCCACCCCCCGCTCCACTCCCCACTTCCGGAGACCCCGGAATTCCTGGAGAAAATAGGAGACTTCATGCGACTCCGCATACGCGGCAGGTCGGCGACGCCCGGCGGCACGGGCAGGAGATCAGGCCGCCGCACCGCCACCTTCGCCACCCTGCTGGCGCTGGCCCTCGCCGCCCCGGTCGCGGCGACGACCACGGACGCGACGGCGACGAGCGCCGAGCGGCCCAAGGCCTCGGCGGACGACATCCGCCAGTACGAGGTCCACATGCACTCGGACAGCAAGTCCCGCACGGCACTGCAGCAGGCCGGCGTGACCGTGGACGACTCCGACGACCACTCGGTGTTCATCTCCGGGCGCGCGGACCAGATCAAGAAGCTGAAGCAGCAGGGCTACGAGGTCACGGCGCTCGGCGCGGTGCCGGACCGCTCCAACGGCGAGGACGACGTACGGCTCTTCGACTTCCCGTCCGCCGACTCCCGCTATCACAACTACGCGGAGATGACGAACGAGATCAACTCCGTGGTCTCGGCCAACAGCTCGATCGCCAGTCAGCGGGTCATCGGCACGACGTACCAGGGGCGGAACGTCGTCGCCATCAAGATCAGCGACAACGTCGGCACGGACGAGGCCGAGCCCGAGGTGCTGTTCACCCACCACCAGCACGCCCGTGAGCACCTCACCGTCGAGATGGCGCTCTACCTGCTCAACGAGCTGACCTCCGACTACGGGACCGACTCCCGGGTCACCAACATGGTGAACAACCGCGAGATCTGGATCATCCCGGACATCAACCCGGACGGCGGCGAGTACGACGTCGCCACCGGCTCGTACCGGTCGTGGCGCAAGAACCGGCAGCCCAACAGCGGTTCGTCGTACGTCGGCACCGACCTCAACCGCAACTGGAACTACCGCTGGGGCTGCTGCGGCGGCTCGTCCGGGTCGGCGTCCTCGGACACCTACCGGGGTACGGCCGCCGAGTCGGCGCCCGAGGTGAAGGTCGTCGCGAACTTCGTGCGCAGCCGGGTCGTCGGCGGGGTCCAGCAGATCAAAACCGGGGTCGACTTCCACACGTACAGCGAGCTGGTGTTGTGGCCGTTCGGGTACACGACCGCCGACACGGCGACCGGGATGACGACGGACGACCGCAACGCGTTCGCGACGGTCGGCGGGAAGATGGCCGCGAGCAACGGCTACACGCCGGAACAGTCCAGTGACCTCTACATCACGGACGGGTCGATCGACGACTGGCTGTGGGGCAACCAGAAGATCTTCGCCTACACGTTCGAGATGTATCCGTCCTCGGCCGGGGGCGGCGGGTTCTACCCGCCCGACGAGGTCATCGCCCGGGAGACCGCGCGGAACCGGGACGCGGTGTTGCAGTTGCTGGAGAACTCGGACTGCATGTACCGGTCGATCGGCAAGGAGGCGCAGTACTGCGCCTAGGCTGCGCCGCTTGAGCCGATGAGAGCTCGGGGACTTCCGTGAGGGGGGAACTGCGGACCGTATGTGGCTGGTCGCGCAGTTCCCCGCGCCCCCTCAGGGGGCGCTGTCCTCGGCCTCTTTTTCCTCAGGACCGTCGTCAGTACCGTCGTCGAAGTACGCGTCCAGTACCTCGTCGATCTGCTTCTCCCAGGCCGCGTGCTCGGACCTGGCCTTGGCCTCGATCTCGATGGGGTACCAGCGGCGGTCGGAGGTGTGGACCGTGACCGTGAAACGCTTGCCGAAGCGCGGGGACTCCGTCTCGACCGCGCCGATCTCGTCCCAGCCGAACTCGCACTCCTGGTCGTCCAGACGCAGCTGTACGCCATGGCTGTCGGCGACGATCTTCGCGCGGCGGTCGGAGGCCTCGAAGACGGGACCGTCGGCCGCGTCTTCGGCCTCGTCCGAGTCCGAGTCCGCGTCCGATTCCGCGTCCGAATCGGCTTCGGCTTCCGCGTCGGCTTCCGCCTCCTCGTCCTCGCTGTCGTCCTCGGAGTCCGTCTCGTCGTCGGCCGAGGTCTTCCCCTCGGGGGCCTTCTCCAGCGACGGCTTCGGCGTCTTCGACGGCTTCTCGGCGGCAGCCGGCTCGTCCCGCTCCGGGGCGGCCTCGTCCGGTTCCTCGGTCTCCGTCGGCTCGACGGGCTCCGTCGGCTTGATGTCCTCCGGCTCCTCCTGCTTCTCCTTCTTCACGGACACCGGTGCCGTGAGTCCGGGGATGTGCGACGGGTCGACCGCGGCGGCGGCCAGGGGCTGGTTGTTCGAACCGATGCGCTGCTCCACAGCGGGCAGTATGGTCGACGACCCTGTGCCGGGGACAGTCGGTCCAGGCATATGTCCGTATCTGAGTTTCACGACTTCGCCCCTGGCGCCCTCCGCCATACGGACACGTCCGTACGAACAGGCTCAGGACGGCCGCCGGCGCGAAGCCCGGGGGTGGTTCACCCACGCCCCTGAAGGGCGCGGGTGTCGGACTCAATCGCCGAGTACCGCCAGCGCGTCGATCTCGATCAACAGGCCTGCCGGAAGGCCGACGTACACCGTGGTGCGGGCTGCCGGGACTGCCGTGAGGTGCTGCTCGAAGTACTCGTTGTAGAGCGCGTTCATCTCGGCGAAGTGGTCCACGTCGGTCAGGTAGACGCGGATCATCAGCACGTCGTCCCACGTGGCGCCGCCCTCTTCCAGGATCGCCTTGACGTTGGCGAGGGTCTGGCGGGTCTGCTCGCGGAGGGTGGGGCCGGCCGGCGTCGGGGGCCTGCCCTCGACGGCCGGGAGGAAGCCGACCTGGCCGGCGACCTGGAGGATGTTGCCCTTCCGTACGCCGTGGGAGAACTTGGCGGGCGGGGCGGTGTGGGTCTTCGGGGTGAGCGCGATCTTGTCGGTCATACGAGTCCTTCACTGGGGTTGGGGATGGGGACTGCTGCCGTTGTACTGGCCGTTGTACTGAGTGACATAGACATGAACGACGACCGCCTCGCCGCCTGGGCCATCAAGGACCCCCACCTCAACAGGACGCACTCCCGCTCAGTCTGTGGGAACGGTTCTGCCGGAGTACTCGCCGCTGATCGCGTCCGCGGCGCGGCGGATCAGCGGGAGCAGGGTGAGGAGTTCGTCGGCGGTGACGACGACGTTGGGCGCGGAGACCGACATCGCGGCGACGACCCGCCCGTCGGTGCCCCGGATGGGCGCGGCGACGCAGTTGATGGACTCCTCGTGGCCGCCGAGGTCGGTGGCCCAGCCCTGTTCACGGACCCGCGCCAGTTCCTTGAGGAAGGCGGAGGCGTTGGGGGTCGAATGGGGTGTGTACAGGGGGTAGTCGAGCTTCTCCGCGAGGGCCCGGCGCTCGGCTTCGGGGAGGTCGGCAAGGAGCAGCTTCGCGACGGCGGCGACCGTGATGGCGACCGGTTTGCCGATGCGGGAGTACATGCGGACCGGGTAGCGGCTCTCCACCTTGTCGATGTAGAGGACCTCGTTCTCCTCGTGGACGGCGAGGTGGACGGTGTGGCCGCAGTGTTCGTTGACGCGTACGAGGTGGGGGTGGGCGATCTCGCGGATGTCGAGGTTCTCGACGGCCTCCTGGGCGAGGGCGAAGAGGCGGGCGCCGAGGCGGTAGCGCTGGTCGGACTGGCGGTAGACCAGGCCGTGTTCGTGGAGGGTCCGCAGGAGGCGCAGGGCCGTGGACTTGTGGACGCCCAGGCGGTCGGCGACCTTGCCGAGGTCGGCGGGGCCCTCGGCGAGCAGCGGCAGGATGCTCAGCGCGCGGTCGACGGTCTGGCTCATGGGATGCGTACCTCCTCGGGGGCCTGATCGGCTTGCGTCCAGCCGGGGCCGAGTCGAAGTCTCCCCCACGCCTCGTCGGACAGGGCCGCCAGGCGATCGGCGCGGTCGCGGAGCGGCGGGGTGGCGAGATCGCCGTGGACCGTGAGGGCCGCGGCCGCCATGAGGTGGCCGTGGCGGAGGCGGGCGCGGGCGGTGAGGCCGCGCAGGGTCGCGGACAGGAAGCCGGCGGCGAAGGCGTCGCCGGCGCCCACCGGGGCGACCACGTCCACCTGGAGGGCGGGGACGAAGGTGGTCGCGTCCGAGGGCGGCCGGGTGCGCCCCGTCGTGGGGACGGCCGGGGCGGGGGTGGGGTCGGGGGCGCGCCGGGGGGTCTCCGTCCTCGGTCCGGCGGGTGCCGTCGTGTCGGGGGGTGCCCGGTGGGGGACGCCTGCCGCTGCGGGCGGACACCCCCTGGCGCACCCCTTTGCCGCCGCGTCCGGCCGATCCGCCGGTGCGGGCGAGCGTTCGAACAGGGTGGCTCCGCGCGCTCCCTGTTTCACCACCAGGGTCTCCGGCTCCGGCAGCAGTGTGCGGACCGCCGTCGGTCCGCCCGTGACGCCCCAGGCCTCCTCCGCCTCGTCCTCGCCGACGAACACGAGGTCGGCGGCGCGGGCCAGTTCGAGGAGTACGTGCGGGCCGTCGGTGTCGTGCCACAGGCCCGGCCGGTGGTTGACGTCGAAGGAGATCAGGGGGCGGCCGGGGCGGGGGGCCGTCAGCTCGCGGAGCAGCCGCAGGCAGTCGTCGGACAGGGCGGCCGTGATCCCCGAGAGGTGCAGTACGCGTCCGGCGCGCACCGCCGCGAGGTCCACGGTCCCCGCCGACATCGCCGAGGCGGCCGAACCGGCGCGGTAGTAGGCGACCTCGTGCGCGTCGGTGGCCCGGTCCCCCGCCGTACGGAAGTACACGCCCGTCGGACGCCGCGGGTCCCGCCCGACGGATGTCACGTCCACGCCGTGTCCGCCGATCGTCTCGACCAGGTGGTCCCCGAACCCGTCGGCGCCCACCCGGCTCACCCACCGGACCGTGTGCCCGGCCGCCGCCAGCGCGCACGCGACGTTGGACTCGGCACCGCCGATGGCCCGCTCGAAGGAGGGGACGTTGGCGAGGCGCCCGGGGCGGGTGGGAAGGAACGTGACCATGGACTCTCCGAGCGCGACGACATCCATGTCGGGGAACACAATGATGGAGGCTCCTCGTCACGTCGCTGGGCGGGCTCGGCAACCGTTGACCGGGCGTGGCTGGGATGTTAGACAGCTGTGAGCGACATATGCAATGCGCGTTGCATTACTTGCAACGTACCTCGTCAGGGAGGATTTCATGGGTGTCGAGAGTGTCGAAGCGCTGGCCCGACTGGCCGCGGAACGCGTCGACCACCGCTTCAAGGGCCTCCCGCCGGACGCCGACGGCCTCACCGTGGCCGAGTTGGCCGACCGGCGCCTGAACCTGTTCACCGGCGGCTTCACCACCCCCGTCCTCGCCCTGTCCGCCGAGCGCCTGGAGCACAACCTGGCGCTGATGGAGACCTACTCCGCCCGCCATGGCCTCGCCTTCGCCCCGCACGGCAAGACGTCCATGGCACCCCGGCTGTTCTGGCGGCAGATCGAGCATGGCGCATGGGGCATCACCCTCGCCGTGCCCCATCAGGTGCGTGTGGCGAGGGAGTTCGGGATCGAGCGGATCTTCCTCGCCAACGAGGTCGTCGACCCGGCGGCCCTGCGCTGGATCGCCGCCGAACTGGCGGCGGACCCCTCCTTCCGGTTCGTCTGTTACGTCGACTCCGTGCGCGGTGTCGAACTGATGGACGCGGCGCTACGGGATTCCGGGCACTCCGCCCGCCCGGTGGACGTCGTCGTGGAGCTGGGCGCGGGCGAGGGCGCGCGGACCGGGGTCCGTACGGAGGCGGAGTGCGCGGCGGTCGCGGACGCGGTGGCCGCGGCCGGGACGCTGCGGCTGGTGGGGGTCGCCGGGTACGAGGGCGAGGTGCCGGGGGCCGACCCCGAGCGGGTGGGGGCGTGGCTGCGCAGGCTCACCGCGCTGGCCGTCGACTTCGACAAGGCGGGACGGTTCGCGGGGCTGGACGAGATCGTGGTCAGCGCGGGCGGCAGCGCGTGGTTCGACACGGTGGCCGAGGTGTTCGCCGAGCTTCCCGAACTGTCCGTGCCCGTACTGAAGTTGCTGCGGTCGGGCGCGTACGTCTCGCACGACGCCGGCCACTACAGCCGGGTGACCCCCTTCAACCGCGTCCCCGAGGAGGGCACCCTGGAGCCCGCCTTCCGGCTCTGGGCCCAGATCGTCTCCCGCCCTTCCCCCGGCCAGGCCTTCGCCAACGCGGGCAAGCGCGACGCCGCGCACGACCTGGATCTGCCGACGGTGGAGGTGCTGCGGGACGCGGGCACGGGTGCGGTCCGCGACGCCGTGGGGGTCACGGTGACGGGCCTCTCCGACCAGCACGCGTGGCTGCGCACCGAGGCCGGGGCCGCGCTGGAGGTCGGCGACTGGGTGGGGCTGGGGCTGTCGCATCCGTGCACGTCGTTCGACAAGTGGAAGCTGATTCCGGTGGTGGAGGCGGACGGCACGGTCGTGGACTACGTCCGCACGTTCTTCTGAGCCCACCGAACCTCCGCCCGGCCCCCGCACGGCCCCCGTCGCTCCCACCCGCTGTCGGTCCCTGAAAGGTGACGCACATGGACCTGGTCCTCCGTGACGCCGAGGTCGTGGACGGTTCCGGCGACCCCTCCTACCGCGCCGACGTGGTCGTGGCGGACGGCAGGATCACGACGATCGTCAAGGAGGCGGCCGCGGCGGGGTGCCAGCGGCCGAGGGCCCAGCGGGAGCTGGACGCCGAGGGCCTGGTCCTGGCCCCCGGCTTCATCGACATGCACGCCCACAGCGACCTCGCGCTCCTGCGGGACCCCGAGCACACCGCGAAGGCGGCGCAGGGGGTGACCCTGGAGGTCATCGGCCAGGACGGGCTGTCGTACGCGCCGGTCGACGAGCGCACCCTCGAAGAGGTCCGCCGCGCGATCACCGGCTGGAACGGCTACGGCGACGACATCGACTTCTCCTGGCGCTCGGTCGGGGAGTACCTGGACCGCCTCGACCACGGCTTCGACGGCGAGGGCATCGCCCTGAACGCCGCGTACCTCGTCCCGCAGGGCACCGTACGGATGCTCGCCGTGGGCTGGGAGGACCGCGAGGCCACGCCTCAAGAGCTGGACCGTATGCGGGAGTCGGTGGCGACGGGCCTGCGCGAGGGCGCGGTCGGCATGTCGTCGGGGCTCACCTACACCCCCGGCATGTACGCCGAGAACGCCGAACTCACCGAGCTGTGCCGGGTGGTGGCGTCGTACGGCGGCTACTACTGCCCGCACCACCGCTCCTACGGGGCGGGCGCGCTCCAGGCGTACGAGGAGATGGTCGCCCTGACCCGCGAGGCCGGCTGCGCCCTCCATCTGGCCCACGCCACCATGAACTTCGGCGTGAACAAGGGCCGGGCGCCCGAGCTCCTCACCCTCCTCGACGACGCGCTCGCGGCCGGCGCGGACATCACGCTCGACACCTATCCCTACACCCCCGGCTGCACGACCCTCGTGGCGCTGCTGCCGAGCTGGGCGGGCGAGGGCGGTCCCGAGGCGGTCCTCGCGCGGCTGAAGGACGACGACACGGCCGAACGCGTCCGGCACCACATGGAGGTCGTCGGCGCCGACGGCTGCCACGGCGTGCCCGTCGAGTGGGACACCATCGAGATCTCGGGCGTCACCGAACCGGCGCTGTCGTCGTACGTGGGCCGGACGATCGCGCGGTCGGCGGAGGAGCACGGCGAGGACCCCTGGGTCACCGCCCGCCGGCTGCTCGTCGAGGACCGGCTCGGTTCGGCGATCCTCCAGCATGTCGGGCACGAGGAGAACGTGCGGACCATCATGCGCCACCGCGTCCACACCGGCGGCTCCGACGGCATCCTGCGCGGCGACAAGCCGCACCCGCGCGCGTACGGGACGTTCCCCCACTATCTCGGCCGGTACGTGAGGGAGTTGGGCGTGCTGTCCCTGGAGGAGTGCGTCGCCCACCTCACCTCACGCCCCGCCGCGCGGCTCCGCCTCGCGGACCGGGGACGCGTCCGCGAGGGGTACCGCGCCGACCTCGTCCTCTTCGACCCGGCGACCGTGGCCGCCGGGTCGACGTACGAGGCACCGCGCACCCTGCCCACCGGGATCCCGTACGTCCTGGTCGACGGCCGTTTCGTCATCGAGGACGGCCGGCGGACGGACGTACTGGCGGGCCGGGCGATCCGGCGCGGAACGTGAGGGGGGTCGCTACGGCTTGGGAAGGATGCAGCCGCTGGCGCTGAGGTCGAGCTTGTTGTCCACGCCGAAGCAGGCGGGGACGTGCCAGGTCTGCTGGGCGTAGTTGATGCCCCGGCGGACGGTCACGGTGCCGTTCGCGTCGACCTCGCAGGGGTTGTTGTCGGTGCAGCGCCCGCCGCTCTCGTTGCCCGTGTTGTTGACGCCGACGACCTTGCCGGTGGCGTCGTTGACGACCGGGGAGCCCGAGGTGCCACCGATGGTCTGGCAGGCGGAGGTGTAACGGATGGAGTCCTTCCAGGTCCAGGCACCCTCCTTCAGGCGGTACGCGTACCCGTCGACAGCGCAGCTGTACGTGCGCTTCCAGTACCCGGAGACGACGGTGATGGCGTTGCCGACGGCCGGGCGGGCGGTGTCGTAGACGAGCGCGTCGATGCCGTACGTGCTCTTTATCTGCGCGTACGTGGTGGTGAGCTGGTACACCGCCATGTCCGTGTCGGTCATCGTGCCGTACGCGATCTTGTTGGCCCGGAGGGTGCCGACGCGGGTGCCGGCGGAGTTGAGCAGGCCGAAGGTGCGGGTGGAGGCCTGGTCGACGATGACCTCCCCGGCGTCCGGGAAACCGCTCTCCAGACAGTGGCCGTTGGTCATCACCAGCGCCGGGTCGTCGTTCTCGGAGTCGGGCATCCGGACGACCGAGCCGGAACAGTTGCTGAGCGAGACGGTGCCGGCGAAGTTGACGGCCTGGATCGCCGGGGCCGCGAGGTCGGCCACGGTCTTGTTCGCCGTGTCGACGACACTTCCGACCGCCGCTTTCACGGGCGCCGCCGCGGGCTCCGGTGCCGCGATCGCCGGTGCCGCGCCCGCTCCGGTGATCACCAGGGCGAACAGCGCGGCAACGAGAGGCTTTCTCATGTGGGGGTCCCCTCTTGCTACATGGGTGACAGAAGATCTTCCGGCCACCCGCAGTTTGTCATGCGCATTGTGAAGGTGAAGTGCGGGACGAGCAAGGAGTTGGTTCCGGCCGCGCGATCTTCGGCCAGGGAGTGGGATCGGGGTCGACGGGTGAAGGTGACGGGAGGCGGGTGCCGGGAGGCGGTGAGAACGTCGCGAGGGCGACAGAGGCGAACGAGGCGTCAACTCGCCCGCTCACCAGACCACTTCATATGGCTGACCCGACGGGCGAAGCGACTCCGCATGCCTCACCCTTGCGAACCGCCCGGCGGCGGTGGGCGCGGTGCCGCGGCGCACGGGCAGGACGCCGAGCGCATCCGACAGGGGCGCGCGCCTTCCGTCCACCGGCACGCGCGGTTCACCACTGGCCCCCGGACCGCACCCCGCCCATCGACGACAACTCCCCGACGACCAGCGGCTTCCCCCCACCCCCCACTCCGGTCACCGCCGAGCGGCCTCCTGGGGCTACCTGGGGCCCTTCGTGGCTCCTTGGCCCTTGCCCTGGTTGCCGTTGGAGTTGCCCCGGGGTGAGGAAGTCGCCGGGGCGGAGGGCGAGGCGGATGAGGTGGTGGGGGCGGGGGACGTGGGACCGGAGGGCTCGGGGGTGGTGGTCGAGGAGGGGTCCGTGGAGGGGTCGGGGGATTCCGTGGCCCCCGTACCGGCGGATCGGCCGGCTGACGGGGAGGCCGTTTCCGCGGCGCCGGACCGAGCGGCGGCCGGGGTGGACCCGAGGGGCGCCGGGGCGTCCGGACCTTCCTGGACCGAGGAGCCGGACCCGGCCAGTCCGGCCACCGCGACACCCACGAGCACCGCGACGCCGATACCGCCCGCGATCAACGCGCCGCGCCGCCGGGCCCGGCGCCGCCCGAGCGTGACCCGCCGCCCGTCCACCGGCCGCGCCCGACGCCCGGCCGCGCCCAGGGCCTCCGGGTCACCCTGCCCACCCTTCACTCCCGGCCCGCCCGCCCCGTACGGCGCACCCTCGACGTACGGCGCATCGATCGCGTACGCCTCGGCCTCGCCGTACGACACCGCCTCTGCCGCAGAAACGTTTCCGCCCGAACCGTCCCCGACCACACCCGGGCCGTCCGCCACGATCTCGTCCAGTTGAACGGTGTCGTCGTAGGCGTTCTGCCAGCCGTGGGCGGCGGCGGGGTCCGTGAACGCCTCGTAGGCGGGGGTGCCGTGGGAGTCGTCGATGGGGAGGTACACGTTCGGCGGTCTCCGGAGGTCGGCCTCGTTCCGGTCCGGTCCGTGCGACCTGTCCACGCCGCCCACCCCATTCATGTCGTTCCGCTGCTTTCGTGTCGCGTGCCCTGTGACCACGTGTCGCGTGGTCGAGGACCGGGCGGTGGGGACGGCCGGACCTGTTGGCGGATTGTAGAGAGGAGGAGGGCCGGGGGGACAGCGGCGGGGCATTTCGGGGTATAGCAGACGGTCCACGTGGTGGAAAACACGACCCGGAACGCGTTACCGGGCCGTAAGCTCACGGACATGCAGGTGATCCAGTCGACCAAGCTCGCCAACGTCTGTTACGAGATCCGGGGCCCGGTACTCGAGGAGGCGATGCGGCTTGAGGCGGCGGGGCATCGGATCCTCAAGCTGAACACGGGCAATCCGGCGGCGTTCGGCTTCGAGTGCCCGCCCGAGATCCTGGAGGACATCCTCCGCAACGTGTCGTCGGCCCATGGCTACGGCGACGCCAAGGGCCTGCTCGCGGCGCGCCGCGCGGTGGTCATGCACAACCAGACCCTCGGCATCGAGACGGACGTCGAGCACGTCTTCATCGGCAACGGCGTCTCCGAGCTGATCGTGATGGCCATGCAGGGCCTGCTCGACGACGGCGACGAGGTCCTCGTACCGTCCCCGGACTACCCGCTGTGGACGGCGGCGGTCTCCCTGTCCGGCGGTACGGCCGTGCACTACCGCTGCGACGAGCAGTCCGACTGGATGCCGGACCTCGCGGACGTCGAGCGGAAGGTCACCGACCGCACCAAGGCGATCGTCATCATCAACCCGAACAACCCGACGGGCGCGGTGTACGACGAGGCGATGCTGCGCGGCCTGACGGACATCGCGCGCCGCCACAACCTCCTCGTCTGCTCGGACGAGATCTACGACAAGATCCTCTACGACGACGCCACACACACTCCGACGGCCTCGGTCGCCCCCGACCTACTGACCCTCACGTTCAACGGCATGTCCAAGGCGTACCGGGTGGCCGGCTACCGGGTGGGCTGGATGGCCATCTCCGGGCCGCGCGCGCACGCCGACTCCTACATCGAGGGTCTGACGATCCTCGCGAACATGCGGCTGTGCGCGAACATGCCGGGGCAGCACGGGGTGGTCGCCGCGCTCAGCGGGCGCCAGACGATCAACGACCTGGTACTGCCGGGCGGGCGGCTCAAGGAGCAGCGGGACCTCGCGTACGAACTGCTCACACAGATCCCGGGCGTCTCGTGCGTGAAGCCGAAGGGGGCGCTGTACCTCTTCCCGCGCCTCGACCCGAACGTCTTCAAGATCAAGGACGACCGTCAGATGGTCCTCGACCTGCTCCGGCAGGAGAAGATCATGGTCGTCCAGGGCACCGGGTTCAACTGGGCCGAGCCGGACCACTTCCGGGTGGTCACCCTGCCGACGGTGGCTGACCTGCGGTCCGCGATCACCCGGATCGGGAACTTCCTGGACGGGTACGGGCAGGCATAGACGGATACGGGTGGGCGCAGACGGATACGGGCAAGCACGTACGGATACGGGCAGGCGCGTACGGATACGGGCAGGCCTAACAGCGGCGGGCAGGCCTGACCGCGCGCGCCGAGTATGGCGACCGAGGCTTTCGGACCTCACTCAACTTTAGACGAAATCTAAGGTAGAGTGGCCGTCCGAGAGCTTGGAGGCCATCCCATGTACGAGCCGATCCGCACCAAGTCGGTCCACACGATGGCCGGCACGACCTCCTCCGACTTCCCCCACCGTTCGCGTGAGGAAGAGCTGGACATCCAGCTCGCGGGTCATCTGGTGGCGTTGCTGGCGGCGACGGACGAGCTCCGCGCGCTGGCCCCTTCCGACGACCTCGATATGGCGGCGGAGCGGTTGGCCGCGCGGGTCACCCGGCTGCGGGGCGGGCTTCCGCCGGTGCGCTCCGCCTCCGGCGGGGGCAAAGGGGACATCGCCGCGCTTCACCTTCGCGCCCACGCGCTCGCCGGACGGGCACTCGTCGTCGCGGCGTCCCGTGCGGATACCGCGTCCGCCATTCTGGCAGCGGAGCGGATGGACGCGCACGCAGGTGTTCCCCTGAGCGCCTGACAGCTCGGGGCCGACTGCGAATCGGGCGACTGCGGGTGCGTTGTGGCTGCTCGCGCAGTTCCCCGCGCCCCTGAAGCGACGGCTCTGCCGGTCGAAAAGCCAGGGGCGCAGCCTCTGCTTTTCAGGGGCGCGGGGAACTGCGCGAGAAGCCCCACCGGACCCCCGCACCCGCCAACCCACCCGAACCCCCCGAGCTCCCACCCGGCCCGGCGGAGCCCACCCGTTGCGTTCCGGGACCACCGCTTCACCCCCCGTTCACCCACAACGCAGAGGAACGTTGGGTTCCGGGAGCACTCTCCCCGTGTGAGACGAATCGCAGGAATCGTCCTCGCGGTACTGCTGATCGGCGGCGTGGTGGCAGCCGTCGTGGCAGGCCGGGAAACCGGGGACACGAGCACGGCAACGAAGACCGTGCGAGGAGTGATCGGGTCGGAGAAGGCGGAGTTCTTCGCCGACCCGGACGTGGTGAAGGCCCTGGCCGCCAAGGGCTACACCGTGAAGACGGAGACGTCGGGATCCTGGGCCATGGACGGCCTCGATCTACAGGGGTACGACTTCGCGTTCCCGTCCAGCAAGGCACCCGCCGACGAGCTGGCCGCGAAGTACGAAATCCGTGAGCCGCTGCCCCGCCCCTTCTACTCGCCCGTCGTCGTGGTCGCCCACCGGGGCGCCGCCGAGGTGCTGCGGAAGAACGGGCTCGCCACCCTCGACGAGGGCCGGGGCGTCCTCGACATGGACGCGTATCTGCGGGCCGCCGAGGACGGCAGGACGTGGCAGGACCTCAAGGGGTCCGAGAAGTACGGGGAGTTGATGGGGCTCCTGTACATCGCCACCACCGATCCGACCACCTCCAACTCGGGCGCGCTCTACCTCGCCGCCGCCTCCAACGTCGCCAACGGCGGCCGCGTGGTCGCGAGCAAGGCGGACCTGGACAGGACCGCGCCCCTGATGCACGAGCTGATCAGCGTGCAGGGCGCCCAGCAGCCGAGCACCGACGCGGCGTTCCGGGACTTCGTCAGCGGGGTCGGCAACCCGCTCGTACTCGTCTACGAGTCGCAGGTCGCCGCGATGCTCGCGGAGGGCCAGAGCGTCGACGACCTGGTCGTCCTCTACCCGGACACCACCGTCTTCAGCGACCACACCGTCGTACCGGTCACGGACGAGGGCCGCGCGCTGGGCGAACTCCTCGGCACCGACCCGAAGTTGCGCGGCCTGGCCGCCCGGCACGGCTTCCGGCCGCAGGGCACCGCCACCGAGTTCACGTCGGCGACCGCCGGCCACACCACCTATCTGATGCCGAAGCTGACCGTCCGGCAGGCGCCCGTGCCCACTTCCGAGGTGCTGCACGAGATGGCGCGCCGGGCCAGGGGCCAGTAGGCCGACGGGGGATCAACGGACATGACCATCGAAGACAGCAGCAGTAACAGCAACAGCAGCCTCAACAGCAACGAAGCCACCTTCACCCTCACCCCTCCCGAGCCGGTCGCGGCCGTGCCCCGGGAGAGGGCCGGCGGGCTCGTGCCGGTCGAGGAGTCCGTGCGGACGGACATGGCCCGCAAGGCCGAGGAGTACGTGCGGGGGCTCGCCGCTCTCGACGCGCGCTCCCCGGAGTTCGCCGGCCGGGTCGGGGAGATCACCTCGCTCGGCGCGGGCGAGATGCGTACCGCCGCCGCGCAGTCCAACCGGATGCTGGAACGGACGGTGCGCAGCCTGCCGAGCAAGGGCGGGGACGCGCAGTCGCAGGTCGGGGGCTCGCTCGTCGAACTCCGGCGTGTGGTCGAGGACCTGGACCCGCGTGATCTGCAGGCGAACAAGGGACGCAAGTTCCTGTCCCGGCTGCCGGGCGGCAACAGGCTGCGCGACCACGTCGCCAAGTACGCCTCCGCGCAGGGAACCTTGAACAGGATCGTGGGGTCCCTGCGCGGCGGACAGGACGAACTGCGGCGCGACAACGCCGCGTTGCAGACCGAGCGCGTCCGGCTGTGGGAGACCATGGGCAAGCTCCAGGAGTACGTCGTCCTGACGGAGGCCCTGGACACGGCCGTCGAGGCACACATCCAGACGCACATCCAGACGCACATCGACGGGGCCGATCCGCAGCAGGGCGACACCCTGCGCGCCGACGTCCTCTTCCCCGTCCGGCAGAAGCACCAGGACCTGCTCACCCAGCTGGCCGTCTGCGCCCAGGGCTATCTGGCCATGGACGTCGTACGGCGCAACAACGAGGAGCTGATCAAGGGCGTCGACCGGGCCGCCACGACCACGGTCTCGGCGCTGCGCATCTCCGTGATGCTCGCCTCCGCCCTCGACAACCAGAAGAAGGTCGTCGACCAGGTCAACGCGTTGCGCGGCACCACCGAGGACCTCATCCGGGGCAACGCGGAGATGCTCGCCACCCAGAGCGGCGAGATCCAGCGCATCGCCGCCGACCCGGCCGTCGGCGCGGAGACGCTCCGCTCGGCCTTCCAGCAGATCTACCGCACCCTCGACGCCATCGACACCTACAAGGTGCAGGCCACGGAGACCATGGCCGCCACCGTCGAGTCCCTCACCTCCGAACTCCAGAACGCGACGCGGTACCTGGAGCGGAGCCGGAACCAGGGAGCACTGGAAGGGGGCCTCGGATGAGAACACCGAGGAGAACACCGAGGAGAAAGCGGACGGGAACGCGGACGGGAACGCGTACGACGATGGCCGTCGCCGCGGCGACCGCTGCCGCCCTCCTGGTCACCGCCTGCACCGCCGCGGACCAGGCGCGGCCCGGTCCGGCCGAGGCGACCACGTACGTCCCCGGCACCCTCCGGGTCCTCGCCTCCAGTGAGCTCGCCGATATGAAGCCGGTGTGGGAGCAGGTCGAGAAGGACACCGGGATCAAGGTCCGGCCCACCTACATGGGCACGCTCGACGCCGTGGAACTGCTCACCCAGTGGCGAGCGAAGGGCTCGTACGACGCGGTGTGGCTGTCCTCCAACGACTACCTGCGGCTCCGCCCGGACGCGGCGAAGCAGGTCGTGTCCGAGACGCCGGTGATGTCCAGTCCGGTCGCGATCGGCGTGAAGAACGAGACCGTGCGGAAGCTGGGGTGGAAGCCGGAGAACGTCACCTGGTCGGACATCGAGAACGCGGTGGCGGACGGGAAGCTGACGTACGGCATGACCGACCCGTCCCGCTCCAACTCCGGTTTCTCGACGCTCGTCTCGGTCGCGTCCGGGCTCTCCGACGCCCAGTCCGCGCTCACGGACGCGGACGTGGCGCGGGCGACACCCCGGCTGAAGGAGTTCTTCACCGGCCAGAAGCTGACGTCGGGGTCGTCGGGCTGGCTGGCGGCGGCGTACGACCGGCGCGGTGACATCGACGCGCTCCTCAACTACGAGTCGGTACTGAAGGGGAAGAAGGGCCTGACGGTGATCCGGCCGCGCGACGGGGTCGTCACCGCCGACTACCCGCTCTCCTCGCTGGCGTCCACGAGCAAGGAGGTCCGGGACGACGTACGCCGTCTCACGGACGCCCTGCGCACCCCGGACATCCAGCGGCTGATCACCGAGAAGACGCTGCGCCGCCCGGTCGTCGCCTCCGTCCCGCCGGCGGCCGGCCTCGACACCACCCGCCGCCGCGAACTCCCCTTCCCCGGCAGCCGGTCCGTCGCCGACGGACTCCTCGACGCGTACGAGAACGAGCTGCGCCGCCCCTCCAGGACCGTGTACGTCCTGGACACCTCGGGCTCGATGGAGGGCGACCGCCTCGACCGGCTGAAGTCCGCGCTCACCGAGCTGACCGGCGACTTCCGGAACCGGGAGGAGGTCACGCTGATGCCGTTCGGGTCGGACGTGAAGAGCGTGCGGACGCATGTCGTACGGCCCGAGGACCCGAAGGCCGGGCTCGACGGCATCCGCGCCGACACCCGGAAGCTGTCCGCCGACGGCGACACCGCCATCTACACCTCGCTGCGGAAGGCGTACGAACATCTCGGCACCACCGACCGGGACACCTTCACCTCCATCGTGCTGATGACGGACGGCGAGAACACCGAGGGCGCGAGCCCCGCCGACTTCGACGAGTTCTACGGTCGGCTGCCCGCCGGTCAACAGCAGATCCCCGTCTTCCCGATCCTCTTCGGCGACTCCGACAAGGGCGAACTGGAGCACATCGCCGACCTGACCGGCGGCCGTCTCTTCGACGCCCAGCAGGGCTCCCTCGACGGCGCCTTCGAGGAGATCCGTGGCTACCAGTAGATTGCTGACCTACGTCGAGTCCCGCAAGAACCTCACCGGCAGCGCCCTCGGCATCGCCGGGCTCGGGCTGACCTTCGCGGGCGTCGCGGGACCGTACTGGCCGGTCGTGGTCGTCGGGCTGTACGGCGCGGGCGCCCTGGTCGCCCCGCCGGAGCGGCCCCCGCTGCCGGACTTCCCGGACCCGTCCGCCCAACTGGACGAGCTGCGCACCGACTTCGGCACCCTCCGCGTGTACCTGTCCGGCATCGAGCTGCCGCCCGCCGCGTCCGGCCGCCTCACCGAGCTGACCGAACTCCTCGCGGCCCTCCTCGACCCCGGCTGGGTCGCCGAGGTCCTCGCCCGCGACCCCGAGGGCATCCACTCCCTCTCCCGGGCCGTACGGCAGGACGTCCCCGAAGCCGTCGACACCTTCGTACGCACGCGCTGGTGGACCCGTCTGACGCCGGGCACAGAACCGCCGGAGCGCCACCTCGAACGCCAACTCGGTTTGCTGCAGGAGGAGTTGGGGCGCCTGGCGGCGATCCTGCGCGATGCCGAGGCCCGTCGGCAGGAGTCGCACACGCGGTACTTGGAGGACAGGTCGGGCTGACCGGCTGTCGGCTGCTCGTCCCGGCCGGAGCTCGTCAGGTCACCCGAGGTTGGCAATGATCACGATCAGCAGCACCACCCCGAGCACCACGGCCAGCACCTTCAGCGCCGCGTACGGGGACGGGGCCTGGTCGGGCGGGGGCGGCGGGACCGGGGTCGAGGTGGGACGGGGGCCGTTGAACACGTCGTGGCCGGTGACCGCGGCCCGGGTGCACCAGGGGCAGGTCGGCAGATGGGAGCCGTAGGTGTGCAGGGGCCGTACCGTGCAGGCGCGCACCTCGCCGCGTTCCTTGTCGAGGGCGCGGAGCCAGGCCTCGGCCTGCGGCCGGGCGTCGGGGTTCTGGACGCCGGGCCCGAAGGCGGCCCTGGCGAGGATGAGGAGTTCGGTCGGCAGGACCGACGGGTCGATCGTGCCGCGCGGAATGGTGACCCGCTCGGGACGGACCACATAGCTGCAGCTCGCGGCGATGTTGTCCTTGACCGTCGATTCGGAGGCGCTCTCGTGCGGGACCCCGCCGAAGGGGTGGTTGCCGGCGGTGAGGAGCTGGTAGACGAGCACGGCGAGGGCGAAGTCGTCGCTCTGCCGGGTCGCGGGGCCGCCCGCCTGGCGCTCGGGGGACGAGTAGTCGGTGGTGTGCATCAGGCACGGGAAGAGTTCGCCGGTGACCGGGTCGGTGAAGGCGATCGAGTCGCAGTCGAGGAAGGTGACGAAGCCGTTGCCGTCGACGACGACGTTGCTGCTGGAGAAGTCGCCGATGACCAGGTCGTCGTAGTGCATACGGGCGGTCATGAACGCGAGGTTCCAGGCGACGCCCAGCAGGAACCGCCAGTCGGCCCGGTCCGGGAAGAGCTTGAGGCGCTGGACACGGGTGAACAGGCCCACCAGCTGGACGTGTTGGGGCTCGCCGAAGCGGCGCATGGCGTAGCCGAGGAACTCGCCGTTCGTGCCCCGGGCGATCGCGGTGGGCCAGGCCAGCTCGGGCGGCTGGTTGGCGTCCGTCGGGCGGGCGGCCAGCGGGGACATCGTGAGCATGCGGGCCAGCCGCCGCTCCTGGTCCGGCCCGGGTGTGTCCCGGTAGATCTTGACGACGATCCCCGTGTCTCCCTCCACCGGAAACACCGCCGCCTGTCCGCCGCCTTTCAACGGCAACTCGGCCAGAGTGACCCGCCTACCGTCGAGAAAGACCGTGCGGCCGCTCATGGCCGTACCTCCGGGTGTTCGTCGGGCGGTTCGTCGCCGCGCGGAAGCTTCGTCCTGAAGAGTCGTCCGGAGCAGTCGTCCCAACCAGTCGTCCCAACCAGTCGTCCAAAAGGGGCATCCGGAAGAGACGTCCGAAAGGGGCGTCCGGAAGGGGCGTCGCCCCTGAAGTGCCGTCATCGCCGGATCGTGCGCACCGCTCGCAGCAGGGTCTTGTCGTCGGCGTTGAGGGCGGTGAGACGGTCGGAGCGCAGGAGGGCGGCCAGGTTGGGGTCGCGGTCGTCCTCGGGGGCGGTGTCGAGGGAGCGGAAGACGGCGTCGGCGAACGAGGTGTTCGGGGACGGGGCGCCGTCGGCCGACCGGTTGAGCATGGCCTGGGCGAGCCCGTCCGTGGAGAGGAGCACCCCGTCGACCCCGTCGTCCGCGACGCACTCGGTGTGGGTCCAGCGCGCCACGTCCGGTGAGGTCAGGAACACCGTCTCGTTGCTGTACTCGCTCGCCGCCGCGGCCTGCGGCAACAGATGGAACTGCCGTTCCCCGTCCTCCGTCCCGGCCCGTACGACGACGAACCCGTCCCCCACGGTCACGTGGCCGATCCAGCCGGGCGCGAGCACCACCACCGTGAGCGTCGTCGCGAAGTCCTGCGCGTCGGCGCCGGTCCGGTCGAGGAAGTCCTTGCTCACGTCGTGCAGGGCGTCCCGCAGCAACTCGTGCACGGCCTCCCCCGGTCGTACCTCCGCGGCCGCCTCGACCCGCCGCGCGAAATACTCCGTCGCGAGCTGTACCGCTAGACGCGCGCCCTCCTCCGACCGGGGCCGGCTGCCGGCCCCGTCGGCGACGGCGAGCACGGCGACGGAGGACGTGGCGATGGCAGCGCACGCGTCCTGGCAGGGCAGGCCCTGGCGCCGGTGCCGGTAGCCCTCGACGCTCAGGCCGTGGATCCGCCAGGGCGGGGCGGCGGTCACCTCACGCCTCCCAGGCCGGGCGTTGCGTCTTGAACTGGCTGAAGATCTTCTCGAACACCTCGTCCCCCGCCCCCTTCTGCTCGGCGTTGGCGCTGGCGGACATCATCTGGAGCAGCTCCCGGAACGGGAACCCCTGCAACCGTGCGTTGAACTTCGGCGCGAACGCCCGCAGCACCTTCTCCCCCATGTCCGTGATCCCGCCGACCCCGATCGCGTACAGCCGGAACCGGCGGGCACGCTGCTCCTCGGCGAGGACGGGGACCAACCGGTGCCAGGAGTCGGTGAGATGGCCGGTCGGGTCGGTGGGCAGTCCGTCCGTGACGAGGCAGATCTGCGGCCGGTAGTACTGCAGCCCGGAGGCCCGCAGCTCGCTCTTGCGGGCCGCGACGATGTGCATCGCCAGCTCCAGCGCCTCGGTCATCAGGGTGACCCCGGCGGCCATGAGCTGCGGTGCCTGGAAGGCGTGCGCGGGTATGAAGGGGCTCGTCCGAGTGCGCGGGTCGAGGAGCTGGGGTCCGCGCCAGGCGCCGACGCCCTGGCCGCCGAAGGTGACGACGGCGACCTCCACGCTGTAGCTGAGGCTGACGTCGTCGTGGAGTTCCCGGGTCCACTCGGCGAGCGCGTTGTTGAGCGTCTGGATCGGCTGGCCCGCCATGGAACTGGACGTGTCGAGGCAGAGCACGAGCGGCATGCGCTGGGCGTTGTTCTCGAACTCGATGTCGGCGTACTCCGCCGGCAGCGTTGGCGGGTATTCGCTGTGCATGGACTTCCCCCTGTGCCTCTAATGCTTCTGGTGCCTCTGGTGCCTCTGGTGCCTCTGGTGCCTCTGGTGCCTCTGGTGTTGCGGTTGGTGCTTGATGCCTGGGGCTCTCGGGATCACCTGGGCGTGCCCTTCGCATGCCGTGCGGCGGTCGGTGGGAAGGCGTACAGGACGTCGGAGTCGCGTTCGCGTGCGTCGGTGACGTCGACGAGACCGCCGGGCGCGGGCGGCGGCCGCCCCGGCTCGGCCCACACCGCCCGGCGCAGCACCCGGTCGACCTCGACATAGCCCTGCGGATGCAGTTCGGTCCGTACGACCGCGGTCCGGGCGTGCGGGGGGCGGGCCCCCACCTGCCGCCCGTACCGCGGCGCGGGCGCGACCCGCAGCCGCGTCGTGCTCTCGTCCCCACCGCCATCACCGCCACCGCCGTCACCACCGCGTGTCGCGTGAGCCGGCGCCGGCCGGGCGGGCCCGCCGAAGGCCCACCCGGGGCCCGGTGCCCGGTGCCCCACGGCCACCGGGCCCCTGGACCGCCGGATCACGATCACGAAGGCGAGCAGCAGCAGGGCGAGGAGGAGCCCCATCCAGAAGGCGGTCCAGGCCGCCCCGCCATATCCGGCGGCTTCGCCGTCGGTGGTCTCGGCCGCGTTGTCCGCCTTGCCGTCCGCCCCGTCCTCGCCGTTCCGGCCGTCGGCTCCGGCGGTGGCGGGGTCGGGGGCCTTCGAGACGGGGGGTGCGATCGCCTCGATGTGGGTGGACAGGTCGGCGACGAGCCCCAACTCGATGAGGTGGCGGCCCGTCAGCGGTGGTGCCGGGCCGTCCGTCTCGACGATCTGGTCGCACAGCTGCTGCGGTACGCAGACCCCCGCGCCCCGCAACTCCTCCACGGCCCACCGCGGTATCCGGTCGATCCTGGAGTCGGGGTGGACCATCCGGCCCCCGGCCAGAACCAGCAGAGCCGTGCCGCCGTCGCCCGTCCGGCCGTTCTTCGGCACCTCCACCACCAGCTGATGCCGACGCTTCTCCACGTCCTCCTTGAGCAACTCGTCCCGCTGCCGCTCGGATCCGGTCAGCGACAACTGCCTGTCGAGCGTGACGACGTAGGGCTTGCCCTTCTCGACGTTCGACGTCCAGCACTTCAGCCACGGCGCGAGGGGGCCCTCGCACGACTCCGCAGCCGAGGCGGAGCCCATCGGCACCAACCCGACCAGCGACCCCACCAGCACACCGAGAAACAGCGAACGCCCGATCGCACCCAACGCAACCAACCCCCCGTGGCCTGAAAGGCACGCCCCCGCGGCCCTGAAAAAGCCCATCCAATAGTGGAGCAGGCAGCCGGGCGGCCGGAAGGGTTTGTGGTATTCCGCCGGTGGAGTTACGGCGACTTCCGTCAATTTACGATCAGTACGCTTTTCACTTCTACAACTTGAACACCTGATGGCAACGACTGAACATCTGTCGCGCCCGATCCACCCAGTCATTCGCCAGCACGTCGAAGTCCGCCTGCGTGATACGGCACGTCAGTGGCAGATCACAGACTCCGGCGAGACAGGGGCGCGGCCCGCGTACATCCCACACGGAAAGCATGGGGTTCAGTTGTTCGGTATTCCATGCGTTCGACGCAGCCGCGGCGATGGCGATTTGGTCCTGCCGCAGGAATTTGCCGTCCGTCGCGAACGCCACGAGAAGTTTCTTGGTGGTCATGAATCTCACCGTGACCGTCCGCCCCGCCTCATGGAGATCGAAACGCAGGGACACGGATACGGTGTCGTGGACCGTGTGGTAATTCCGCCGGGCGACCCAGTTCTGCACCAACTGCCGCCAGTGCGTGCCGAGGTCGAGGATCTCGGCGTTGCCCCCCGGACAGGAGTCACGCCCGGAGTACGAGCCGCGGCCGGTCGAGGAGTCGGGGCCGGTGGAGGAGTCGCGGCCGGGGTGGGAATCCCGGCCCGGGTAGGAGTCAGGCACTGTCACGGACCACCGCCCCGACGACCATGGCGTCGGTCAGCCCGGCGTCGAGCAGCGCCTGCGCGTGGAGCAGCAGACAGGAGGGGACGGACTCGCTCGTCGTACGGCGCCGATGGCGCTCCTGCAACTCCTCGTACCGCACCTCGATGGTCCGGGCCACCTGCGGCGGCGGCCACACCTCGGCGCTCGCCTCCTCCTCCACCAACTCGGCCAGGATCTCGGCGAGTCGGGGGCGGTCCTCGGGCCGCTTGGCCAGGCAGCGGCCGATGACGGGCCGCAGTCCCGCCGGTACGCCGTCGAGCCGGGGCTCTCCCCGTACGACCTCCACGCGCACCCCCTCCCCGCTCCCGTGCGGTGGGCGGCCGGTGAGCGCGTACACCAGGACCCCGCCCAGGGAGAACACGTCGCTCGGCGGGCCGACCCGGTCGCCGCGGATCTGTTCGGGCGACATGAACGGCGGGGTGCCGACGATGACGCCGACGCGGGTGAGGCCGGGGGCGCCGTCCACCCGGGAGATGCCGAAATCGATGACGCGGGGGCCGTCCTGGGCGAGCAGGACGTTCGCCGGCTTGAGGTCACGGTGGATCACATGGGCGGCGTGGATGGCCTGCAACGCCTCGACGAGGCCGGCGCCGAGAGGGCGGACCTGGGTCTCGGGGAGGGGACCGTCCGCGCGGACCGCTTCCGCGAGGGAGGGGCCGGGGACGTACAGGGTGGCCAGCCAGGGGAGTTCGGCCGTCGGGTCGGCGTCGACCACGGCGGCGGTGTAGGCGCCGCTGACCACGCGGGCGGCGGCGACCTCGCGGGCGAAGCGTTCACGGAACTCGGGTTCGGCGGCGAGTTCCGGGCGGGCGACCTTGACGGCGACCTCGCGGCCGGCGGGTGAGCGGCCCAGGTAGACCCAGCCCATGCCGCCCGATCCGAGGCGGCCGACTATCTTGTACGGGCCGATCTTCAGGGGGTCACTTACGGGTGTACGCACCCCGCTCACCTCATTTCGGGGTTCGGTGCGGATGTCCCGAGTGTCCCGCGAAATCCCGTGCGCGGCAGTACTTTTCGCCCCCTCCGCCCCTACCCGTCCCTCCCCCAGGGGCTGCGCCCCTTCGACCCCCAGCCGCGGGTCCGGTGGGGGCCGGTCGCGCAGTTCCCCGCGCCCCTAAGGGCCTACGGCCCTTGCGGGCCGAAAGGCACGGGGCGCAGCCCCTGCTTTTCAGGGGCGCGGGGAACTGCGCGAGAAGCCCCACCGAACCCGCACCCGCCAGCGAACCCCAGAACCCGAGCTGTCCGGCGCAACAAAAAATCCGCGACCGGCCGAGGAGCCGTCGCCGGTCAGGGCAACCCATATCCGGCCGGTCGCGGAGCGAAAACGAAGGGGCGTCAGCCCAGACGGCTCACCAGCGCCCGGTACTCGTCCCACAACTCCTTCGGCGTGTGATCACCGAAGGTATTGAGGTGTTCGGGCACCAGCGCGGCCTCCTCCCGCCACACCTCCTTGTCGACGGTCAGCAGGAAGTCGAGGTCGGACGAGGAGAGGTCCAGCCCCTCCGTGTCCAGCGCCTGCGGCGTCGGGAGGATGCCGATCGGGGTCTCCACCCCCTCCGCCTTGCCGTCCAGCCGGTCCACGATCCACTTCAGAACACGGCTGTTCTCACCGAAGCCGGGCCAGACGAACTTGCCCTCGTCGTTCTTGCGGAACCAGTTGACGTAGTAGATCTTCGGCAGTTTGGCCTGGTCCTTGCCCTTGGCGACATCGACCCAGTGGCCCATGTAGTCGCCCATGTTGTAGCCGCAGAAGGGCAGCATCGCGAAGGGGTCGCGGCGCAGTTCACCGACCTTGCCCTCGGCCGCGGCGGTCTTCTCGGACGCCACGTTCGCGCCCAGGAACACCCCGTGGTTCCAGTCGAAGGACTCCGTCACCAGCGGCACCGCCGTGGCGCGGCGGCCGCCGAAGAGGATCGCCGAGATCGGCACGCCCTTGGGGTCCTCCCACTCGGGCGCGATGATCGGGCACTGGGCGGCGGGCACCGTGAAGCGGGCGTTCGGGTGGGCGGCCGGCGCCTCGGCGTCCGGCGTCCAGTCGTTGCCCTTCCAGTCGGTCAGATGGGCCGGAGTCTCCTCCGTCATCCCCTCCCACCACACGTCGCCGTCGTCCGTGAGCGCCACGTTGGTGAAGACCGAGTTGCCCCACAGCGTCTTCATCGCGTTGGCGTTGGTGTGTTCACCGGTGCCGGGCGCGACGCCGAAGAACCCGGCCTCGGGGTTGATGGCGTAGAGCTGTCCGTCCTCGTCGAAGCGCATCCACGCGATGTCGTCGCCGATGGTCTCGACGGTCCAGCCCTTGACGGTCGGCTCCAGCATCGCCAGGTTCGTCTTGCCGCACGCCGACGGGAACGCGGCGGCGACGTACTTCGACTCGCCCTGCGGGGGCGTCAGTTTCAGGATGAGCATGTGCTCGGCCAGCCAGCCCTCGTCGCGCGCCATCACCGACGCGATGCGCAGGGCGTAGCACTTCTTGCCGAGCAGCGCGTTGCCGCCGTACCCGGAGCCGTACGACCAGATCTCGCGGCTCTCGGGGAAGTGGGAGATGTACTTGGTGCTGTTGCAGGGCCACGGCACATCGGCCTGGCCGGACTCCAGCGGGGCGCCGAGGGTGTGCACGGCCTTCACGAAGAAGCCCTCGGAACCGAGCTCGTCCAGCACCGGCTGTCCCATGCGGGTCATGGTGCGCATGGAGACGGCGACGTACGCGGAGTCGGTGATCTCGACGCCGAGCGCGGAGAGCGGCGAGCCGAGCGGGCCCATGCAGAACGGGACGACGTACATCGTCCGGCCGCGCATCGAGCCGCGGAACAGCCCCTTCTCGCCCTGGAAGATGTCCCGCATCTCGGCGGGCGCCTTCCAGTGGTTGGTCGGGCCCGCGTCCTCTTCGTTCTCCGAACAGATGAACGTGCGGTCCTCGACCCGGGCGACATCGGTCGGGTCGGACGCTGCGTAGTAGGAGTTCGGGCGCTTGATCGGGTCGAGCTTCCGGAACGTGCCCTTCTCGACGAGCTCCCCGCACAGGCGCTCGTACTCGGCCTCGGATCCATCGCACCAGACCACGTTGTCCGGCTCGGTCAGTTCGGCGATCTCGTTCACCCACGCCACGAGTTCTCGGTGGGTGGTCGGGACGGTTGAGGGGGGAGCCGCGATGTCGCGCGCCACGATTGCTCCTAAATGAGGGATTTTGGGTTGGAGGCCCCGTGGGGGCTGCGACCCGGATGCTTCACAAAAGTGATCTTTGGGCGCTCATCCGGTGCCGACCGCACTCATTTGATCATCCGACGAGAGTGCCCATATGTCCAGAGGGCCTCACACGTGAGCATCGTGACCATCACCACTCGTCGATCGTCACCCCAAGAGGTTTCCCTGCGTTACTTCCACTTCACCGTGGGTATCCATGCGGGGCGCTCAAATGTCCCGTCGGGGGCTCCGCGTGAGATGATGGCCACTTCCGGGGACACGAACAGCCCGCGCGGTCCCGTAAGTTACGGTTCCGTAGGTACGATGCGATACATGACAGCGTCCGTCCCCGATGCGCACCCGGAGACGCCGGCCGACAGCCGCCCTTCCGACGCGCGATCCCTGCCGCATCAGATCGCCCACCAGATCACCGACGAGATCAAGCCCAGACT
Source organism: Streptomyces sp. NBC_01314 (assembly GCF_041435215.1). NCBI lineage: Bacteria > Bacillati > Actinomycetota > Actinomycetes > Kitasatosporales > Streptomycetaceae > Streptomyces > Streptomyces sp. NBC_01314. The sequence goes on from NZ_CP108394.1 coordinate 4,200,894, forward strand.
CCGGGGCTGGCTGCACCTCGGCATGTTCCCGGCCGTACTGGTCGCCGGCCTGGTGCTCACCGCCCTCGCGGACTCCACACGCGGACGCATCGCCTGCGGGATCTTCGCCCTCACGGCCTGCCTGCTGTTCGGCGTGAGCGCGCTGTACCACCGGGGCACCTGGAGCCCGCGCATGGACGGCATCCTGCGCAGGCTGGATCACGCCAACATCTTCCTGATCATCGCGGGTTCCTACACCCCGCTCACCATGCTGCTGCTGCCCGGCGCCAAGGGTCAGTGGCTGCTGTGGGGCATCTGGGGAGCGGCGCTCGCCGGCATCGCCTTCCGGGTGTTCTGGGTCGGCGCCCCGCGCTGGCTCTACACCCCCTGCTACATCGCCATGGGCTGGGCCGCCGTCTTCTTCCTGCCCGACTTCATGCGCACGGGCGGCATCGCCGTCCTCGTCCTGGTGATCGTCGGCGGCCTTCTCTACAGCGCCGGCGGAGTGATCTACGGCCTCAAGCGCCCGGACCCGTCACCGCGCTGGTTCGGCTTCCACGAGGTCTTCCACTCCTTCACCCTCGCCGCGTTCGTCGTGCACTACGTGGGCATCTCGATGGTCGCCTACCAGCACGCATAGCACTCCCCCGATCCCTCCTGGCCACGGCTTCCGAGCCGTGGCCATTTTCGTATACCCGGACGTCGCATGAGAGGCGCTACGTATTGACAGTGGCTACATTTTGACAGCTACTCTCATTTCATGGCTACTGTCACTCCAACTTCCTCCGCCCGGCCCGATCCCCGCCGCTGGTGGGCCCTCGGCGCCCTCGTCGCGAGCATGCTGGTGCTCGGCTTCGACATGACGATCCTCAACGTGGCGCTGCCGACCATGGCCGAGCAGATCGGCGCGACCACCGGTGAGCAGCAGTGGATGGCGGACGCGTACATCGTCGTCTTCGCGGCCCTGATGCTCCCTGCCGGACTGCTCGGCGACCGGTTCGGCCGACGGCGGATGCTGATCACCGGGCTGGGGATCTTCCTGGCCGGATCGGTCGTCGGCGCGCTGGCCCAGGACGTGAACGCGGTCGTCGCAGCCCGCGCCGTGATGGGAATCGGCGCAGCGCTGGTCACCCCGCTCGCCCTCTCGGTACTGCCCTCGCTCTTCACGCCCGACGAGCGCACCAAGGCCGTCGGCATCGTCTCGGCGGGCTCCATGCTCGGCCTGCCGCTCGGCCCGATCATCGGCGGCTGGCTCCTCAACCACTACTGGTGGGGCTCGGTCTTCCTGATCAACGTCCCGATGGCGGCGATCGGCATCGCCGCCTGCGTCTTCCTGCTGCCCGAGACCCGCGACCCCGCCTCCCCCAGAATCGACACCGTCTCCACCGCGCTCACCGCCGCCGGCCTCGGCTCTCTCATCTACGCGATCATCGAGGCACCCACCCGCGGCTGGGGCGACCCACTGGTCCTGGGCATGTTCGCCGGGGCTGCGGTCCTCATCGCCGCACTGGTGCTGCGCGAGCGGCGGTCGGTGCGCCCCATGCTCGACATGGGCCTGCTCGCCCACCGCGGCTTCCTCTTCAACGCACTCGCCGCGACCCTCGTCATGTTCGTCCTGTCCGGCCTGATGTTCGTCCTGCCGCCGTACCTCCAGGCCGTCCTCGGCAACGACGCCCTGGGCACCGGCGTACGGCTGCTGCCGCTGATGGGCGGCCTGCTGGTCGGCGCTCGGGTCGCGCAACCCGTCGTCGAACGCTTCGGGTCCCGGTCCGTGGTCAGCGCGGGACTGGTGGTGCTCGCCTTCGCCGCCTTCCTCGGCAGTCGTACGACGGTCGACTCCGGCTACGGGTTCACCGCACTGTGGCTGTCGTTCGCCGGAGCCGGATTCGGGCTCTCGATCGTGCCCGCGATGTCCGGCGCCCTAGGCACCCTGCCCACCGACCGGGCCGGCAGCGGCTCCGGGCTGCTGATGACCCTGCGACAGGTGGGCGGCGCGATCGGCATCGCCCTGCTCGGCAGTCTGCTCGCGGGCGCCTTCCGGGACCGGCTCGACACCGCCGCGCTGCCCGCGTCGGCCGCCGACACCGCCGGGGACTCGGTGGTCGCGGCCCACCTCGTCGCGGAGCGGGCGGGCGCGGCCGACCTCCTGACGTCCGCGAACGCCTCGTACGTCCACGGCATGGGCCTCGTCCTGCTGGTGTGCGGCGGCGCGGCCCTGGCCGCGGCGCTGCTGGCCGCGGCCTTCCTGCCGAGCACGCCGACCGGGCCGAGCGAGCGGGGCGGCCGGAGTGAGCGGAGCGGCCAGAGTGGTCAGAGCCGTCGGAGCACCGGCTCTGACCTGGCCACGTCCAAGCCCGATGCCCGACAATGACGGCATGACGGCCGCACGCCCCACCACCTCCACCACCTCCACGACTCCCACCACCCCCGCCGATCGCCCGCAGCTCGGACTCCGTGAACGGAAGAAGATCAAGACCCGCGAGGCGATCCGCGCCGCGACCTACGCACTGGTCGAGGAGCAGGGCTACGACGCCACGACGATCGAGCAGATCGCCGACCGGGCGGAGGTGTCACCGTCGACCGTCTTCCGGTACTTCCCCACCAAGGAGGACATCGTCCTCACCGACGAGTACGACCCGATCCTCCTGGATGAACTGCGGGCTCGGCCGGCGGACGAACCCTGGACGGACAGCATCCGCCACGTGATGCGCGAGGCCGTCCGCACGGGCATCGAGGAGGACATGGCGGTGGCGCGGCTGCGCACCCACCTGATGGTCCAGGTGCCCGCGGTGCGCTCACGCATGATGGAGAGCATGTCGGTCACCGGCCGCATGCTCTGCACCGCCATCGGCGAACGCACCGGCCGGGACCCCGACAGCCTGGAGGTACGGGTCTGGGCGATGTCCCTCATCGGCGGCCTGATGGAGACGTCCCTCTACTGGGCCGAGAACGACCACCGTGACGACTTCGCCGAACTCGTCGACCGCACCCTGGCCACCCTCCAACACGGCCTCCGAACGGAAAACCCCTGAGGCCGCCTCCCTCCCCCGTGCCATCCTAACCAGGTGAAAGCACCCGAGATCCACGTCGAAGTCGCCCCCGAGCTGGCCCTGTTCGTCCCCCACGCCCGCCGCGCGGGCGCGACCCCGCTGGCCACCGACGGCGTCTCGACACTGGGCCACGTGATCGAGTCCCTCGGCGTACCCCTGACCGAGGTGGGCGCACTCGTCGTCGACGGCCGCGAGGTCCCGGTCTCCCACATCCCGGCGGACGGCGAGTCGGTGACCGTACGCCCGGTCGCCCGCCCCCAGCACATCCCTGGCGCCCCCCTCCGCTTCCTCCTCGACGTCCACCTCGGCACGCTCGCGCGACGGCTGCGACTGCTGGGGGTGGACGCGGCGTACGAGTCGACAGACCTCGGCGACCCGGCGCTGGCCACCCTCTCCGCCACCGAGCGACGCGTGATGCTCAGCCGTGACCGGGGCTTGCTGCGGCGGCGTGAGTTGTGGGCCGGGGCGTACATCTACAGCACGCACCCGGAGGAGCAACTCCGGGATGTGCTGGACCGGTTCGCACCCGATCTCCACCCCTGGACTCGGTGCACCGCCTGCAACGGGCTGCTGAAGCCGGCGACGAAGGAGGAGGTCGCGGACCGGCTGGAGGGCGGGACGCAGAAGTCGTACGACGTGTTCGCGCAGTGCGACGCGTGCGGGCGGGCGTACTGGAAGGGCGCGCACCACGAGAAGCTGGAGGCGATCGTGCGGGAGGCGCTGAGGATGCGTACGGGGTGAGCCGGGAGTCGCTCGCCCGGTGCCGCTGACGGGCAACGCGATGGGACACTCACCGACCCGCGACGCTTGAGGCTCCCGACCGCGCGGTTCTCATCCCCCGCGACTGCCGCTCACGACCGTGTGGCAGCCCCGCACTCCGCATCGCCGGCCTCCCGCATGCGCGTGTCCATCGACGTGCTCCGGTCGTACGGGTCGACCTCGGGGCCGTCTCCCGGGCGCGAGGCATCGCGCTCTGCGATGAACTCGGGGGTGAGGTAGCCGTCGAAGGTATCGCAGCCGCCGTTGGTGGTGTCCACCTTGTAGGAGACGAGGGAGAACGTACCCGACTCGATGACGATCTTCGCCGGGTCGTCCCAACTCATCACGACCTCGCGGCGCACGATGGTGCGCGCGACTTCGTCGCTTCCCGCCGCAGCGCGTACGGACGGATATACGTAGGTGACATCGGTGGTCACCTCGACCGCACCGCGCTTACCTTCTCGGTACGTGATCCGCCCCCGTGTCTTGACCACATCCCCGACAAGCCGGACCTTCGCCTCCTTGAACCGGCTGAACAGCAGCAGAGGATCATCCTCCCGGCTGGGCGCACGGAGCGCGGTCGCGAGGTAGTCCTGGACATCCTGCTGATGAGGATTGATCAACGCGATCGCCTTGCTCGGCCGCTTCCCACGCAGCACACCAGGATCCAGACTGGACGCGGCGAGGAAGTCCCGGGACTTCTCGAGCGCCTGCGTGACCTGCCCCTTGCTCATCCAGCCGGTCGCACGTGCCTCGGGCAGGCCGATCCCAGCCGTCCCGTCAGCCCACTGAGCCGCGGGCGACCCCCTGAACGGCTGCCGCACGGTCGGACGGTGGGCTGCCAGTTCCGTCGGCGGCGGTTGATCCGGACGTTTCGACTCCACGGCGAGCGGCGCACTCTCGCCGTCTCCGCCTCCGAACCATCCAGCGACCCGCCCCGGATCCAGTGCCACGACCAGCAGGGCGCCCGCAAACAGCAGACCGACCACGTACCAACCCTTACCTCCTTGCCGCCGGGCCGGCTGGTGACTCCGCCACGGCTCCGGCCGGCCACTCTCCTCCCGCAGCCGCCGCGCCACCATGCGGGCCCGCGCCGACGGCTCCTCGGGCGCGTCCTTGGTCCCCGCTTCGGCGTCACGAAGGAAGCGCTCCCACTCGTCGTCCGGTATGGACTCCCCGTCCTTGCCCACCATGGGCCCCCGTCCTTCTCACGTACCCGGTCCCTCCCCAGGGCCGGTCATCTTTCGTGCATCATCACACAGCTCAACTTGGCTAGTTGATCGCCGCAGGGCGGGGCCCCGGGGGCTCCGTGCCGTATCTCCGACAGTGTCACGGTCGCGACGGGGCACACCCATACGCGCAACATCCTCAAGCCCAAGTACGGTGGCCTGCAATATGGTTCGTGGGGCTACGAGGTCTCGTGGGAAAAGTGCCGGCGTCAGGGGAACGGCTGCGGCGAAGCGATGCTCATCGACAGCGGCACGGCGACGCTCCCCACCAAGGAGACCGGATGGAAGTTCTGGAGCACCTCTCCGTGAGGCCCCGGCCCGCATGGCTCGTCGGCTGTGTCCTGGCGCAGGCGCTCCTGCTGACGTCCTGCACGTCTGCCGACAACTCCGCACCCGACCCCACCGCCTCACCGACCGCTCCCCGTCGCAGCACCGAGCTGAAGACCGAGAAGAGACTCACGGCTGAAGTCCAGTCGGCCCTTGACGCCGTCACGGACCAGGGTGGCTCGATGGTCGAGTCCGGCGTCGAGCGGGTCTCCGACGGAGCCCACACACAGCCCGGCTTGACCGAAGACGTCACCTACAGGGTTGCTGTCGTATGCGCTGGCACGGGGGACACGGAGATCGTCTTCACCCCGACGGCCGCGGGTTCGAAGAAGCTGGTTCCCTGCGACGGGACCGTGGTCTTCCAACGCTTCGCAGCGCAGGACCCTCTCCGACTGGATGTTCAGGGGCAGCCCGGCGCAACAGGCATGATCGCCTGGCGTATCAACGAGATCTGACCGGGCTCTGATCCACCGTCCAGCGATGACAGGGTCCGTCGAGCCAAGCCTGCGACGATCTCGAAAGCCGTCGTGGCGCGAGTCACCGTGGGTTCCAATCCCACACCCCGGAAGGCCAGTCAACTGGACGGACTCCATGCCAGGATGAGGGCATGCAGCCCGTAGACGTGCACAGCAATCTGCGCCTCCTGCTTAACGAGTGGGATCCGATTGGCGTCGCTGATCTCGTCCAGGATCAGTACGACTGCCTCATCGCTCCCCTCCTCACCCGTCTGCACGCTGGAGCCGGGCGGGCAGCGATTGGCGAGTTCCTGGGGTCCGAGCTGGAAGATCACTTCGCTCTCGCCCCTCAGCCCCAAGAAGTTGACCAGCTGGCGGACAGGCTTGTGGCCTGGTGGTCCACCGTCGGCGCTGCTTGACTGCTTTCCCCATGGTTCCCCGCTGTTCCCCGCTCGATCTGGTGCGCTTGTGGTGCACGTCTGTTGTGGCGCGCTGACCACTGTCGCCGACGGTGCCTCCTCCTGCTGCGGAGCTCCCACCAGGGTGCTGCTTGAATCGGCCCATGACTTCCGTTCGCGCACCGGACGAGACACAAGAGATGAAGGAGCTCGCGGTCTGGTTCGGCGGGGCGTCCGTGGCGTGCTGGTTTTGTTGCCCCTTCTGGATGCTCGTCTGCTTCCTTGCTCTGCCCATGGCTCTCGTCGGCCTTGTGCGGGCCTGCGTCGAGTACTGGGCGTCAGCGCACGGCCGAGCGAGCAGGTCGCGAGCCGTAGTGGGTGGTTTGTTGTCCCTCCTGGGAGGAACGGCGGCGATCGCCTACATGATCTTTCTAGCCACCCACCCGGATCTTCCCGTCCAGGGGTAGTGGTTCCGACAGTCACGGTGCACCCTCTTGCCCACTGCCTTCCAACTGTGGTGGGGGGTGTTGGGCTGCGTACGGGGGCGTTCTCCTCTGCCCAGGTGACGCTCAGCCTGCCTGCGCGTCGTCCGCGAGGGGGGTGGTGTCCTTGGTCGGTGGGGCTTTGATGGCCACAGGCTTATTGATGTCGAGGAAGGTGATGGTCAGGTCGAGCAGCCCGTCTCCGGTGCCGACAAGCATGTCGTTGTGTTCGGCCCGCATACGGAACTGCTTGGTGCGGTCGTCGCCGTCTATCCACAGGTCCATGGTGAGCGGGTCGGAGACTTCCAGCTGCATGAACTGATCGAGGCGCTCTCGAATCAGGCCGTCGCTGTTCACCGTCCCCTTGTAGTGCGTGGTCCTGGCGCCGTCGACCGTCTCAGTGCCGATCAGCCGCAGGTCCTTGGACCCGGTCAGAAGGGTGGACTGCGCAGTTGGGGTTCGGCAGGGCGTGGAGCCTGGCGATTGCGTGGCTGAGGACGGCGACCCAGGGCCATCGTGCATGAGCTGGACCATCGAGCGGACACCCGGGCGGCCTGTGCGTCGCACCGGCGACGATCGTCTCGCCGTGCCGCTACGGCTGAACGGGACCGGTGACCGGCACCCCACCGACACCGACATGACCCTCACCCTCGCAGAGGCCGAGCATCTGCACGCCGCCCTCTGCCGTGCCCTCGACGGCCAGCCGCTGCCTCCGGCCGCGCCGGACTGTCGCAACTCCGTCCAGACCTCACCCGGCACCGGGCACACCATGGGCCGCGCGTAACCGCCGCCTACGCAGCAGGACCAACCATGACGCGGCCCCGTACCCGGCGAATGTCGGCAGGTACGGGACCGCGTTCCCACGTGCACCGCTCAGGTCGTACCGTCCGTGCACATCGTCAGCGACGCTTCACATCCGCCGGCCGCCGGGCCGGGCTTACCGGTGCACGCGTGACTCGCTATGGTGCACCTCGCCGTCTCGGAGGGTGGTCAGTCGAGACAGAACTCGTTGCCCTCGATGTCCTGCATCACGATGCACGACTCGTTGTCATCGTCGGCCAGCAGCACTCGCACGCATGTCGCGCCGAGCGCGACCAGTCGTGCGCACTCGGCTTCGAGCGTGGCGAGGCGTTCTTCGCCCACGAGCCCGGTGCCGGCTCGCACGTCAAGATGCACCCGATTCTTGACGACCTTGCCTTCGGGGACGCGCTGGAAGTACAGGCGCGGGCCCACACCTGAGGGGTCACCGCAGGCGAACGCCGCACCCTGCTGCTCAGGCGGCAGAGAGCCATCGAAGTCGTCCCAGGTGGCGAACCCCTCCGGTGGGGGCGGTACGACGTACCCCAGCACCTCGCACCAGAAGCGGGCGACGCGCTCGGGTTCTGCGCAGTCGAAGGTGACTTGGAACTGCTTGATCGATGACATCGGCGCACCCTAGCAAGGGGACTCTGTCGCTCATTTCCCGGTGTACATCCGCGTGTTGTCGGGAAAGCGGCCCGCCCCAGCCAGCCGCTGCTGTGCCGTGCGGTCGCGGGGGGGGTGAACCGATGTCGATGCCTCCAAGGGGGGTTGCCTTGCCCGTCGTTCCGGACCGGACCGCGGCCCCGCACCCGGCCGATGTCGCCAGGTACGGGGCCGCGTTCCCACGGTGCGCCTCTCAGGTCGTACCGTCCGCGCGGATCGTCAGCCGCGCTTCACATCCCCCTTCCCGCAAGCCAGACCATCCCTGTTCCGGTCCAGCTTCAGCGGGTCGTCGTTGCCGTTGATCTTCAGGCGGCCGTAGTCGTTCTCCTTGAGCCACTCGCAGCGGGACGCCGTCGTCTTCTTGGCCTCCGCCGGGAAGGCCGTCGGGACGCAGACGTTGGCCGTGCCGTAGTGGCGGTCGCAGCCGGAGATCGTGGGGCTTACCTTCTTGGACTTGCTCTTCTTTCCCGGGCCGGTGGTCTTGCCCTTCGGGGCGTCCGCGAAGTCGTGGACGTGGGCCGAGGGGGCGTCGCCGGAGGCCTGCGCCAAGGCCGACGGGCCCTGGAGGTGGACCCATTCCGCGACCGACGGGACGCCGTTGGCGTCGACCGCGAAGAGCATGTACCAGCCGGGCGGGGCCAGGTTGGGGTTGCTCGTCACGTTCAGGTCGATGTTGTTGCCGTCGACCGAGAGCGGCAGATCCACGAAGCGCTGGTTCGGGTCGGAGGAGTGGGTCACCGCCGCGGGGCGGATCAGTTCCGCCTTCGCGATGGGGCGGTCCACCGTGATGCGCTGCGTGTCACCGTAGACCCACTCCTTGTCGATCACCGAGGTGATCTTCGGGCGGGCGCCCTTCAGGAGGTACGGCGGGGTGTAGATCGACACGTCGTGGTTCCACGTGCCGTTGCCCGGGTTGTCGCCCGTGGTCATGACGCGGCCGTCGGGGAGGAGGAAGGCGGAGGAGTGGTAGCCGCGCTCCTCGGGATCCGTCGCCACCGGGTCGAACGTGTTGGTCGCCGGGTCGTAGAGCGACGTCTCGAACACCGGGTCGGCGCGGTTGTGCAGGGCGCCGCCCGTCTCCAGGACCTTGCCGTCGGGGAGGAGAACCGCCGAGACGTACATCTTGCCCTGGTTGCCCGTCTGGGCGACCTTCCCGTTGCCGAGGTTCACCGTGCCCTGCGGGATCGGCGGGCCGGCGACGTACGCCGGGTTCGCGGCCTTCAGGTCGATGACGTCGGTGAGACGGTTCGCGTCGGGGTTGGACTCGATGTTGCCGCCGCCGAGTGTCAGGACCTTCTGGTCCTGGGCCGGGGGCAGCAGCACGCTCGCGGACTGGTCGCGTTGGTCCTTGTTCTGCAGGCCGGGGATGGACGTGATCGTGTTGGCGCCGTAGTCGTAGATCGCCGAACCCGTGCCCGGGATGTTGTTGCCGAAGACATGGCTGCCGGAGTAGAAGAGGCGGCCGTCCTGCATGAGGATCATCGACGGGTACAGGCCCCAGTACGACCAGGTCTGGTTGACCTTCCAGAGTTCGAGCCACTTCTGCTCGGCGTCCGACCACAGCTCGGCCGTCACCGAACCGGTGGAGTCCTCGCGCAGACCGCCGAACGAGATGACGTCACCGTTGCCGAGGATCGTCGCCGACGGATACCAGTGGCCGTCGTTCATGTCGTTGGTCTTGCTGTAGGTCTCGGTGACCGGGTCGAAGATGTACGAGTCCTTGTAGCCCTCGTAGCCGTGTCCGCCCGCCACCGGGTACGCCTTGTTGCCGCTCATGACGAGGACACGGCCGTCGTCCAGCTGCACGTGGCCCGCGCAGAACATGTCGTCGGGCGTGGGGATCTGCTTGTACGTGCCCTTCACCGGGTCGTAGACCGCGCTGGTGAAGGTGCCCGCCTCGAACATCTGCTCACTGTTGCCGGAGCCGGCGATCAGCAGCACCTTGCCGTTGTTGAGGACGACGGAGTGCATGGAGCGGACGGGGTTCTCGGTGGGCAGCACGTCCCAGCGGCCGTTCTGGCACTGCTCCGGTGTGCCCGTGCACTCCGGCTCGGGGACGGGGTCGGCGACCTGGTCCATGGTGTAGTCGTCGGTGGTGACGGAGCCGGTGCCGTAGACGGAGACGCCCCAGGTGATCCGGTCGGTGCCCGCCGGGATCTCGGGGGTGCGGACCGTCGCCTCGGTCCAGCTCCCGGCCATGTCCAGCGTCTTGAGGTCGGTCCAGTACTGCCAGCCGGCCGTGGTGTCGTGCCGGAACAGGGTGACGGACGTGTCCGGGGTCGTCGACCTGTACCAGAGGGCCAGGTCGTACTGCTTGCCCACCGTGACGGAGGGCGCGCAGGCCGCCGACTCGGTGATCAGGGCCTTGCGGTCGCCGGAGACCCTGCGGGTCAGCTCGACCTTCATGGCCTTGGTGCCGGAGTGGGCGCCCGCCACGGTGGTGAAGGTGAAGTCGTTGTCGCCCCAGCCGGACTTCTCCCAGCAGTACGGCATGCCGTCACTGCCGGCCGTCTCGAAGCCGGGGTTCTGGATGAGGTTGGCGGCGGACGCGGGCTGGGGTGAGAACAGCAGGAGGCCGGCGGCGAGCGCTCCGGTCGCCAGCAGGGCTGTTCTTCGTCTGGGTCTGGGCCTGGGCATGGGTCTGATGCGGATCTTCAAGCTGCTCTTCAAGCGGCTTTGCAATCTGCTCTTCAAGCTGCTCTTCAAGCTGCTCTTGAGGTGGCTCTTCACACGGCTCTCCTTGCCGGCTCGACCTGCTCCTGCTCGCCGTGCTCCCCACGGCGAGACGTCTTTCGCGGCAGATAGACCAGCGCCTCGGTCCCCACGAAGCGCAGTACGAACGTCGTCACCAGGGCGAGCGCGGTCGCGGACAGCGCCCCCATCCCGAACCTGCCGATGAACAGGGCGATGAGCGGGATGCGCAACACCAGGTCGGCGTTGGCGAGCAACGCGAACCGCCCGATGCGGTCCCATCCCTTGCGGTGCCTGCGCCGCTCGCGGAAGCACAGGTGCTCGATGAGGAAGAAGTTCCAGACCACCCCGAGCTGGTTGGCGAGGATCTCGGCGGGGACGTAGTGCATGCCGGCCGAGGTGAGCGCGTACAGGCCCGCGAGGTTCGGCAGGAAGCCGGTGACGCCGATCAGGCCGAAGACCGTCATGCGGGCCAGCGGTGAGGCGGTGCGCAGCCCGACGAGGTGGCGCAGGAACCTGAAGCCCTCCTGCGCGGTGGACTTGGACTCGCCGGCGTACCGGTCCTGGAACACGAACGGCACCTCCGTGACCTGGCGCGGGCGGCTGCGCACGGCGAGTTCGAGGAGGATCTTGTAGCCGAGCGGCTGGAGGATCTCGGCGGTGACCACGCTGCGGCGGATCGCGAAGAAGCCGCTCATCGGGTCGCTGATGCCATGCAGTCGGCGCGGGAAGAGGGACTTGGTGAGCCAGGTCGCCCCGCGTGAGACGGCCACACGGTAGCTGCCCGCGAGCCCGGCCCGGCTGCCGCCCTTGATGTAGCGGGAGGCGACCACCAGACCCGCTGACGACCGCTCCCCGGTCGCCACCAGCTCCGGTACCAGCGAGGGCGGATGCTGCAGGTCTCCGTCCATGACGACGATCCAGTCGGACGTTGCCGCCTTGATGCCCTCGACGACCGCGCCGCCGAGTCCGCCGACCGGTTTGTCGCGGTGCAGCACGGTCACCGGGAACGGGCAGTCCCGCGCGGCCTCGTTGATCACCTCGGGGGTGTCGTCGGTGGAGTCGTCCACGAAGACGACCTCGCAGGGCAGCCGCCCGGGCACCGTCAGCGTGATCTGGTGCAGCAACTCCCGTACGTTCGCGGACTCGTTGAAGGTGGGTACGACGATGGTGACGGCCCCGGGCTCGGGAACCGTGTTCGCGGGCTCGGTTCGCCCGAGGGGCGCGAGGGCCGGTGGCGGGAGGGCGATCGTGCTCGGCCCGTCGGGCCTCCGCGCGTTCGCCCTCTCGCCTCCGGCGCGCCCCTTCCGCTCACTCGCCGTGGCACCGTGCACGGCTGGGTCGCCCAGCTCTTCGGGGGCGGTGGACTCATGCCTTCCGCTGTTCATCGGTCGCCTCCAGCGGCCTCGGTATCGCGGATTCGGTCGTCGTCGCCGGCCGCCTCGGTCTCGCGCGCTCGTTCGTGGCCGCCGGCGGCCTCGATCCTGCGGATCTCGATCCGGTCCTCGCCGGTGCCGAAGGTGGCGACCGGTGTCGAGTTCTCCATCGCGCCCTTGACGTTGGGCAGGTCGACCGCGTCGCGCCGCACGGTCGGGGAGGCGACCACGTAGTCGAGGTCGCGCCAGCCGCGCGGCATCGTCTTCGTCACCGCCGGGTCGAGGTCGGCCTTGTAGAACCAGATGACGCCGAGGCCTGGCCTGTACCCCTCGTGGACGAGGTCGAGCCAGAGCGCGTCGTCCACGAGGACACGGGTGCCCGCGGGGTCGTCGACCTCACGGCCGAGCCACTCGGCGGCTTTCTGGTAGGGCGCGTTGGCGTTGAACGTCATCGCGGTGTGGTTGCCGTCGTACCAGCGGGGGACGACGTAGACCGCCGCGGTGGCGGCGAGGGCGACGGCGACCGTGCGGCGCGCCCAGGTCAGGGCCAGGTTCTCGGCCGTGTCGCGCCATCTGCGCAGGACGCCGTGGGCGACGCTCGCCGTGCCGCCGGCGAGGACGAGGGCGAGGAAGGGCAGGGCCTGGAGGACGTACATCGCGGGCAGATAGCCGGGGCGCAGGGCCATTCCGGCGAGGATCGCGACGGCGAGCGCGGGTCCGGCGAGGGCTCGCGCGGTCACCGACCAGCGCCAGGTGACCAGGAGCAGCAGCGCGCCGGCGAGTCCGCCGAGGGGCAGGACGCGGTCGTAGTACAGCCAGGACTGCAGGACGTTGTACGAGCCCGTGCCCTCGGTGAGGATGAAGCCGGAGCCGGGGCGGCTCATCTGGTAGACGATGCCGTCCCACAGCGACACATGGCCGGCGCCGGGCAGCAACTCGCCCTTGAGCAGGGCGAACAGCGGGTACGAGGCGCCGATCAGGGTGCAGGCGGTGACGGCGCCGGTGATGGCGAACTTCCGGGTGTCCCGGTGGCTGTGCCGCCACATGGTGAGCAGCACGGCGGGCAGGACGAGGAACATCGTCTCCTTGGTGAGCACGGCCGCGGCGGCGGCCAGCCCCGCGCCGAAGTGGTGCCAGAGGTGACGGCTCGGTGAGGCGGCGAGGCAGAACGCGAGCAGTGTCCACATCACCGCGATGTTGTCGAGGAAGATCTCCCGCTGGAGCACCACCGACAGCGGGGACAGTCCGAAGAGGGCCATGCCGAGGCCTGCGGCCCAGCGGGGCAGCGAGAGGCGGCGGCCGAGGACGTAGACGAGGACGGCGCTGATCGCGCTGATCCCCAGCATCACCACGCGCATCGAGCCGACGGTCATCGACTCGGGGGCGAGCTGGGCGGGGATCCAGGTCAGTACGGCGAGCTGGAGCCAGCCGAAGGGCGGGTGGTCGTACCAGTAGGTGTAGTGCGCGAGCCCTTTGCCCTCCTGCACGGCCCAGGCCTGCGCGAGATAGGTGCCCTCGTCGTCGCTGAGGGTCGGGTAGTCGGCGATGTTCCACCCCTGCACGATCATGATCGCGACGAGGAGGAGACCGCAGAGGATCAGGTCGGAGCGCGAGTCCCGCAGCCGGTTCGGCGGAGGCGAAGTGGAAGCGGAAGCAGTCGTTCGACCGGTCGAACCGACTGTGGGCGCAGCTGTCCTCTGCGCGGGGACCTTGACTTCGGTCTTGGTCGCCGCGGGAAGTGTGGAGGTCACGCAGGAACGTCCTCTCGGTTCACGTTCGCGAGATGTGCGCCGACGTGACTGGTCAACTCCCAGTCGTTGCGACCGCGCTGCTCACGCCACACCGCGCGTACGGCGGCGAAGGCGAGGAGCACCTGGTAGAAGGGGCCGCCCACGACCAGCTTGACGTAGTGGGCGAACCGGATACGGAGGCCGTACTGCTTGCCGAAGTCGTGCAGTCCGACCACCTCGAACACGAAGGTGACGAGGGCGGTGACGGCCGGCAGGAAGGTGATGAAGGCGACGCCGACGGGGACGTCGAGGAAGAGCGCGACGGCCACGTTGAGCGGGATGACCACCCCGGAGAAGGCCTGGAGATACGGCGTCATCAGCGTGTAGCGGGCCAGCAACCGCTGCCGGAAGCCCGGCAGTTGCTTCCAGTCCTTCTTCCGGTAGACCTGGAGGAAGCCCTGGTTCCAGCGGGTGCGCTGCTTCATCAGCGACATCAGGCTGCCGGGGGTCTCCTCCCGGGTCACCATGTCCGAGTCGTAGGCGACGACGACCTTCTTGCCGACGCTGGACAGCCGTACACCCAGGTCACAGTCCTCGGCGAGGCAGTTGGGGTCCCAGCCGTCGGCTTCCCGCAGGACATGGGTCCGTACGAAGACGGTGTTGCCGCCGAGCGGGATGAACCCTTTCTGCGCGTGCAGATGCAGCCGGGACCGGAACCAGAAGAAGTACTCCAGGCAGTTGCGCAGGCTGTACCAGCTGGAGTGGAAGTTGATGAGCTGCACCCCGCCCTGCACGACGTCCGCGCCCGTCGTACGGAAGGCGTGGTCGACGTGGGACAGCAGTTCGGGATGGACCTGGTCCTCGGCGTCGAAGACTCCGACGACATCGCCGCGGCAGTGCGGCAGCGCGGTGTTCATGGCCTTCGGCTTGTTCTTCTTCTCGTGGTGGTCGACCACCACGCGGACCCGCGGGTCGCGTTCCTCGGCCGTCCGGGCCACCGCGGTGGTCTCCGGGTCGTCGTGCCCGACGATCACGATGATCTCGAAGTCGTCGTGGCTGGATTCGAGCAGTCGTTGGATGGTGTGGTCCAGCACGGCCTGTTCATGGCGTGCGGGCAACAGCAGTGAGAACGAGACATGTTCGTCGCCGTCCGGTCTGCTGAACCGGGTGGAGGCGAGCACTTCGGGCGTGCGCCACGCGTGCATCTGCCACCACAGGGTGAAAGCCGCCATCCAGAACAGGGCAAGCGAAACGACAGCTATGAGGACAGACGTCAGCAAATTAGATCCCCCCGGACCAATACCCCCTGGCGCGACGGGGATCGCTCCCGTCGCGTCACTGTGAGGAGACTAGGGGGAAACTGTGAACCCTGGGGACCCTTCCGATAAAAACCGTGTTTCCGTTCGAGGGAACATGTAGTCGGAAGTGTCCGCACACCGGCCCGTATCCAGCGAGTTGTTCGATCTTGCCCCGGTCCCTGACCGGCGAGTTTCAGCCGATCGAAGCCACCCCGAGGGCCGTACGCAACCGGTCGACATCGGTCGTGGGAGCGTCACAGGTGAAATTGCGGCAGACATACGCGGTCGGTTCACCGCCGACGAGCGGACGGTCGGCCAGCAACGGCAGCTCGTCACTGTCCGTGGCCCCGACGGCGACCACCGCGCCCGGCGCGGTCCCCAGCAGCGCCGTCCGGTGCAGCTCCCGCGTCCCCGGATGCCCCTCCGGCCCGACGACCGCCACCTCGCGCGGCCCGTCGAGCAACGCCTCGGCGGTCGCGAGCCCCCACCCGATGAACCTCGGCGCACGCGGTCCCAGCGCCTTCACCACGCCCAACGCCCGTTCGGCGGCGGTCCGATGCGGCTCGGAACCGGTGTGCGCGGCATAGCCGAGCAGCGCTCCCGCCGCCGCGCTCCACCCCGACGGCGTGGCGTTGTCGGTGGGATCCTGCGGCCGCCGGATCAGCTTCTCCGCGTCGACGGCCGTGTCGTACAGCGCCCCCGACTCCTCGTCGACGAACCGCGCGAGCACATGGTCGAGCAGGAACCCCGCGAACTCGAGCCACACCCCCTCCCCCGTGACCGAGGCCAGTGCCAGGAACCCCTCCGCGACATCCGCGTAGTCCTCCAGCACCCCCGCGTTGGCCCCCACCTGCCCGTCCCTGCTGGTCCGCGCGAGCCGCGCCTTCTCGTCCAGGTGCAGTCGTACGAGGAGGTCGGCGGCGGCGATCGCGGCGTCCACCAGGTCGGGGCGGTCGAAGTAGGCGCCGGTCTCGGCGAGCGCGGCGACGGCGAGCCCGTTCCAGGCGGCGACCACCTTGTCGTCCCGGCCGGGGGCGGGCCTGCGCGAACGCGCCCCATGCAGCCGCTCCCGGACCGACTCGATCCTCTCGGCGTCGAACACGCCCTCGTGCTGCGGGAGTTGCAGCACGGATGCCCCCTCCTCGAACGTCCCCTCCTCCGTGACGCCGAAGTACTGCGCGGCGAGCCGGGCGTCCTCCTCGCCGAGCACCTCGGTCAGCTGCTCGGGCGTCCAGACGTAGTAGGCACCTTCGACGTGCTTCCCGGAACCGGTGCCGTCATCACTGTCGGCGTCCAGCGCGGAGGCGAACCCACCCTCGTTCGTCCGGAGTTCACGGACCATGAAGTCGGCCGTCTCCAGGGCCACCCGCCGGGCGAGTTCGGAACCGGTGGCCCGCCACAGGTGGGCGTAGACGCGGCAGAGCAGGGCGTTGTCGTACAGCATCTTCTCGAAGTGGGGCACCACCCACTCACGGTCGACGGAGTAGCGGGCGAAGCCGCCGCCGAGCTGGTCGTAGATGCCGCCGCGGGCCATGCGCTCGCACGTGTCCCGCGCCATCTGCAGCGCGCCCTCGGAGCCGGTGCGTGCCGCGTGCCGCAGCAGGAACTCGATCACCATCGACGGCGGGAACTTGGGCGCCCTGCCGAACCCGCCGCGCGCCGCGTCGTACTCCCGGGTGAGCCCCAGCAGCGCCTGCGCGAGCTCGTCCTCCCCGGGCGCGTCGACCGCCGCGAACTTCAGCTCCCGCCCGGCCAGATCCCGCACGATCTTCCCGGCGACCTCGGCGACCTCGTCCCGCCGGTCGGTCCAGGCCGCCCGCACGCCCTCCAGCACCTGCCGGAAGGACGGCATCCCGTGCCGGGGCGCCGGCGGGAAGTACGTCCCGAAGTAGAACGGCTCCCCTTCCGGCGTCAGGAACACGGTCATGGGCCAGCCGCCCTGCCCGGTCGCCGCCTGCACGGCCTCCATGTACACCGCGTCGACGTCCGGCCGCTCCTCCCGGTCGACCTTGACGCTGACGAAGTGTGTGTTCAGGTACTCGGCGGTCTCCCGGTCCTCGAAGGACTCGTGCGCCATCACATGACACCAGTGGCAACTCGAATAACCGACACTGAGCAGCACCGGCACCCCCCGCCGCCGCGCCTCCTCGAACACGTCGTCCGACCAGGGCCACCAGTCGACCGGGTTGTCGGCGTGCTGGAGGAGATAGGGGGAGGTCTCGTGGGCCAGTCGATTCGCCATGGGCACCATCATTCCCCAGTACCCGGCAATCGCGGTTCAGCACGGGGCGCGCCCCGAAAGGGATGCGTGCTGTCCAACGCGGCTCCGTCGCGCAGGCGCGACAAACCACGAGGCACCCGCACCCTCACCCGGCGCACAACCCCTCTCTCCACGACGAACCCTCCAAGCCCGGTCAAGCCCCGCGCAGCGGAATCGCCCTCTCGCTAACGCGCCCCGATCGCTCCACACTTGCCGGAGGCAGCCGTTTCGGCGAAGGGGGACGTGTGATGCGGGACAGCCACCGGGGGGAGGCCGAAGGGCTGTTGGTCCGGGCGGTCGAGGAGGAGGTCCGCAGGTCGGGCGGCCGTACCGACGGGGTCGTGCTGCTGGGCCGCGCCCGTGCCGCGCTGGACACGATGGCGCGCAACGCGGCCGAGGAGTACGAGGCGTACACCCGCGCACTGGACGAGTCGGAGGTCGGCCGCCTCACCTTCGGCCAGCGCTACGCCAAGGAGGGCTCCGGAACTCCTCTGCTGGTCGCGGCCGTTGCGGCCGGCACGGCGGTCGTGGCCGACCTCTCCTTCGGCGTCGACGCCGGCACCGCCGTCAGCACCGGTCTGATCGTCGGCATCGCGAGCGCCGTCGCCACGGTCCTGAAGGTCACCGCCTCCCATGTGCCCGCGGCCCACCACCGCGCGGGCGCCCTGGGCCAGCCCGGCGGCCACGAGCAGCTGCGGCTGCAGTGGCTGACGGCGCTGGAGGTACGCGGGATACGGCCGTTCCTGGACCAGCAGCGCGTACTCGCCGCGTCCACGCCGAAGAAGAAGGCGCCCCAGCTGCGCGGTGCCGACAAGAGCGCGGCGGCGCGGCGGCGCAACGTGCTGGAGCAGTCGTTCGCCCAACTCCCGGAGGCCGACGACCGGTTCGCCGGCCGGCGCACGGAGATGGGGAGGATCCGCCAGTGGGTGCAGGCGGCCCGCGCCGAGACCGAGACCCGGCCGACGGTCGTCGTGCTGCATGGCGCGCCCGGCTCCGGCCGTACCGCCCTCGCCGTCCGCGCGACCCACGAGCTGCGGGACTACTTCCGCGGCGCCTGCGTGGTCGATCTGCGCGCCGACAGCCCGGAGGAGACCCCGCTCTCCACCCGGGACGCGCTGATGCATCTGCTGAATCGTCTCGGCGCCCCCCGCGACCAGCTCCTCTTCCGTGAGCGCACCTCCCAGGACCAGCAGGTCAAACGGCTCAGCGAGCTGTACCACCAGCACCTGACGTCCCTGCCGGTGACGATCGTCCTGGACGACGCGTCCGACCCCGAGCAGGTCCGCGTCCTCGTCCCCGAACGCTCCGACAGCCTCGTCCTGGTCACCGCCCGCTCCCCGCTCGCCCTGCCCGCCGACCTCCCCGCCTGGGTCCATCAGCTCCCCGTCGACGCGCTCGACGGCGACGGCACACACGAACTGCTGAGCACGGCGGCGCAGGACCGCGCGGTGCTGTCGGCGGGGGCGGCGTCCACGCGGGCGCCGGCGGGCGCATCGACGGGTTCACCGCTCGGCGTCTCCGCGGGGGAACCGACCGGAGCGTCCGCGGCCACGGCGTCCGTCTCCTACGACACCGAATCCGTCGCCCGGATCGGGCACCTGTGCGGCGGCCTCCCCCTGGCCCTGCGCATCGCCGGCTCCTCCCTGGGCCCGCGTACGCCCGACCGACTGGCCACGGACCTGGGCGCGTACGGCCCCGTCGAGCCGGTCGAACGGGCCCTGTGGCTCCGCTACACCGACCAGTCGGAGCCCTCCCGCCGTCTGCTGCGCCGCCTGGCGCTGGCGGGCCGCGCCTCCCTGGGCGCGGCGGCGGCCGCCTCGCTCCTCGCCACCGACGAGACGGAGGCGAACCGCCACCTCACCGCGCTCGCCCGCGCGGGCCTCATCGACCACGTCCACGGCAACCGCTACCGCCTGCACGACCTGGTCCGCGCCTTCGCCCACGCCCGCCTCCTCGACGAGGAGGAGCCGAGCGAGCGCACGGCCGCGCAGGAACGCCTGATCGTCACCTATGCCGACCTCGCCGACTCCGTCCTGCGCCTGGTCGACGGCAACATGTCGACCCGCTCGGACCGCTTCGGGCAGCACGGCTTCGTCTCCCTGGACGAGGCGCTGCGCTGGCTGGACGACGAGACGAGCTTCATCACCTCCACGCTCCGGCACGCGGAGGGCGTGAACCAGGCGGCGGTCCTCAGCCTCCTCGGCGCCCTGTGCGACTACTGCCTGCTGCGCGGCGACCTCTACCGTCTCGGTGAGCTGAGCGAGCTGGCCCAGTCGGTGGACCAGGGCCTGCTGACCCGCTCGGTCCAGTGGCGTACGGGTATCGCGGCCCGTCAGCTGGGCGAGCTGGACAAGGCCCGTACGACGCTCGCCTCGGTCGTCGACCTCTACATGGAGACCAACCACGACGCGGGCGCCGCCCGTGCCCTGTGCTCCCTGGGCATCACCCTCCACCACCAGGGCAACCTGACCGAGGCGGCGGCGAAACTCCTGGAAGCCCTGCAGATGCAGTCGACCCCCGAGCTGGCGGCGGACCGCGCGTGGACGATGCACGCCCTCGCGGCGGTGGAACGCGACCGCTCCCATCTGGCGGACTCCCTGGACCTGTTGACCCGCGCCCTGGTCATCCACCGCCAGCAGGAGTCCCTGCACGGTGAGGGCTGGGCGTACTTCCAGCTGGGTCAGCTGATGCTGCGCATGGGTGAGGTGCCGCGCGCGGAGAGCGAACTCCGCACCGCCCTGGACCTGTTCGGCCGCACCCGCGACGCCCGGGGCCAGGCCTGGTCCATGACCCAGCTCGCCCGCGCCCGCCTCGTGGCCGGCGACCCCTCCGCCGCCGTCGACGGCCTGCGCCAGGCCCTCTCCCGCCACCGCGACAACGAGGACGTCCGCGGCGAGGCCTGGAGCGGCTACTACCTGGGGCAGGCCCTGGAGGAGACCGGCAACCTCGACCACGCGGTACGCGAACTGGAGCGCTCCCGCACGATGTTCTCCCGCATGCGCGACGTCTACGGCCTGGCCTGTGCCCGCCACCACTCGGCCCGCGTCACCCGTGACCAGCGAGCCGTCCAGACCGGCTCGTTGCGCAACTCCGGCTTCGCCCGCCAGCTCCTCGTCGACGCCCGCGCCGACTTCCAGCGCATCGGTGTCGCCCACGGCGAGGCCTGGACCTGCCTGGAACTGGCCGTGGTGGACGCGGGCAACACCCGCACCCCCCAGGCCCTGGCCCTCTGCGAGGAGGCGACCCGTCTCTTCACGTCCTACGGCGACCGCCGCGGCGAGGACTGGGCCCGCTTCCTGAAGTGCACCCTGCTGCCGTACGCGGCCCCCGGCGGCGTCGAGATCGGCACCGCCGTGGCCCAGGAGGACCTGGCCCACCTCTCCCGCACCACCCACCCCCTCCGCGACGAGAAACTCACCGAGTACATCGAGGCGTACGAGCTGCTGCTCGAACGAGGCGTGAACCTGGAGAGCGGCTGGCGAGCCTGGACCCTGGGCATGGTCCCGAACCGGCACGCACGAGAGGTGATGGGAGTGCCGGTGACGGGCCACTAGGAGCGACGGGATCCAGGTCCGAGCAGACTCAGTCCTCGTACGGATCCATCAGCCGGACCGGCCGTCGGACCGCTTCCAGGACGTCCGCGGGAAAGTCCGGGCCCGGGACGTAGTACCGCGCCTTCGTGTTGCCGACGGCCACGAGGAGGCCCGCCTCGCTCAGGGCGCGGATGTCCCGAACGGCCTGCTGATTGCTGAGGTTCTCGGCGCGCTGGTAACGAGCCCGGCGCACTCGGCCGGCGAGCGCGGCGTCGTGGAGGGCGGTGATCTGGCGCTCGTCGATGCCGTGGCGTTCCGCGTGGTCGGTGAGGTCGATCCAGCAGCGGTTGGAACGGTCGATGCGGTACTTCACGAACTGGGACTGCTGGTGGTAGGCGAGGAGGTTGAAGCGGATCCAGGGGGAGGTGTCGCGGTCGGGAGTCCACTCGCGGCCACCGACCTGGCCGAGGACCTTGTAGTACTCCCAGGTGTTCTTCGGCTTGCCCAACCACGCCTCGATGGACGAGAACTCGGGCGCCAGCGTGCCACCGCGAGCGATCAGCAGTGTCTGCAACGAGCGGGACATACGGCCGTTGCCGTCCGCCCACGGATGGATTTTGACGAGGTTGAGGTGGGCCATCGCGGCGCGCACCAGCATGGGGGTGTCCAGGTCCCCGTCGTTGAGCCAAACGACCAGCTCGTCCATGAGGTCGGGCACCACGTCGGCGTCGGGCGCCGTGTAGGCGACCTCTTGCGGCGCGCCCGGCTCATTGATCCACACGCCTCGCCTGCGGAACTGCCCCACGACCTTGCGCGGGTGGTGTTGCCCCTGAAGCATCCAGTGCAGGGCGTTGAGCAGCCACACCGAGTGGGTGAAGCCAGGCGCGTCGTGGAGCGACTGGACGTACGTCATGGCGTTCTGGTACGCCAGCGTTTCCGCCTTGTTCTCCTCTGACGCGGCGACTTCCTGCTCACCGTCGATCAGGTCCTCGACATCCGCGGAGTCGACCTTGTACCCCTCGATGCTGTTGGAACCGGCGATGGCATCGGCCGTCAGCGTTTTGCGCAGCCCCGCCGTCCACTTGACCGGCGTCTGCAGGACCTGGTGACGCAGCTCGTGGCGCATCTTCTCGATGCCTTCCAGCACCTCGCGGTCCTTCGAGGTGAGAGCAGGGGTGCGATACAGCATGACTCCATGATACCCATAAGGCATCACGGAATCATGCTGTCAAGCCATCGCGTCGCCGCTCAGCCCTTCGCCGATGCCGCCTTGCCGCTCGCCTCCGTCGCCGTCTCCTCGACGGAGGTGTCCGCGTCCGGCGACTCCTTGAAGTCGACCTTGCCCATGTGCTTGTTCATGGACTTCATCAGGCCCCAGACGGCCAGAGCCATCACCGCGAAGACGATGAAGCCGAGGACGCCGGGGGTGACCTTGTCCTTGTCCAGCTCCTCGGCGAGGGGGACGAGGTGTGTGACTGCCAGGCTTACGCTCATGTCTGGCATTGTCCCCCAGGGCTAGCGGATGCCCGCAAAGAGGTCGTCCTCGGGGAGCGAGGTGTCCACGAGGGACTTCGCGAGCTCGTACTCCTCGGTGGGCCAGACCTCCTTCTGGATCTCCATCGGCACCCGGAACCAACCACCGTCGGGGTCGATCTGCGTGGCGTGGGCGACGAGGGCCTTGTCACGGATCTCGTAGAAGTCGGCGCAGGGCACGTGCGTGGTCAGGGTGCGGTCCTTGTGCTCGGACTCGTCCCAGCGCTTGAGCCAGTCGCCGTACGGGGACTCCATGCCGCGCGACACCAGGGCGTTGTGCAGCGCCTCGGTGCGGGGGCGGTTGAAGCCCTGGTTGTAGTACAGCTTCTGCGGCTCGTACGCCGGGCCGTACTCGGCCTCGGGGTACTTCTCGGTGTCCGTCGCGCCCTCGAAGGCCACCATCGAGATCTTGTGGGTCATGATGTGGTCGGGGTGCGGGTACCCGCCGTTCTCGTCGTAGGTGGTGATCACCTGGGGACGGAACGCGCGGATCTTCCTGACCAGCTCGCCGGCCGCCTTGTCGACGTCCTCCAGGGCGAAGCAGCCGTCGGGAAGGGGCGGGAGGGGGTCGCCCTCCGGGAGACCGGAGTCGACGAAGCCCAGCCACTCCTGCCCGACGCCGAGGATCTCGCGGGCCTCGTCCATCTCCTTCTTGCGTACTTCGTGAATGTGCTCCTCGATGTACTTGTCGCCCTGCAGTTTCGGATTGAGGATGGAGCCGCGCTCACCGCCCGTGCAGGTCACGACCAGCACGTCCACCCCCTCGAACACATACTTCGCCATGGTGGCCGCACCCTTGCTCGACTCGTCGTCGGGGTGTGCGTGCACGGCCATCAGTCGCAGCTGGTCAGTCAAGACTCATTCCCTCGTAACTCGGCGCCCGGCCTGAACTTCGGTGACTCGGCCCGGCGCGATCCGGAGAGTCCATACTGCCGTCCCGCTCGGACACCCGTGTGGGGTGGCCGTCAGGCGCTGGGCGGGGGGCTTCTATAGTGACGGCATCGGGGGGCGGGATATTCCCGGTCCAGAGCGTGGGACGCCCCCGCCGGGCGCACGCTCCCGGCGCCGCCCCCTTTCCGATTTCTGGGAGGACGACCATGAGCACGGCGAGCACGCGGCTTCCCGAGGGCCGCTACGGCCGCTCCGCGGACGAGCGCGCCGACCGCAGGCTCAAGGTCATCGGCAGCGCCCTCGGCGCGGCCCTCCTCGTCCTCATCGGCTGGTTCGCCTACCACTACGTCGCCGGTAACAAGATCAGCGTCGAGATCTACACCTTCGATACCTCGGCGAATTCCGTGAAGGTGCACCTCAGGGGCGACAAGGACGCCGGCGTCAAGGGCTACTGCACCGTGCGCTCCCAGGCCGAGTCCGGCGCCGAGGTCGGCCGCGCGGACTTCCGCTTCGCCGCCGCCACCACGGACATCGACGAGGTCTTCACCCTGAAGACGACCTCGCGCGGCACCACGGCCGAGCTCCTCGGCTGTCACGCCGGCTGAACCCCGACTCCGAGCCCCTCCTGGACCCCCCGGCTCTCCGAATCGGCGCCCTGACCTGCGTCGACGTAATGCTTGTGGTTTATGTCCTCCCCCTCCCGCCGCTGAATTGTTAGGCTCGTGGTTTCGCCCACTCGTGAAGGAACATTCTTCTGGGTAGGGCGATGCTTTGTATTCCCAGTACCTACGAGGAGCACCTGTGACCCAGACCAGCGAGAACGTCACCTGGCTGACCCAGGCGGCGTACAACCAGCTCAGGGCCGAGCTGGAGCACCTGTCTGGTCCTGCGCGCACGGAGATCGCCGCCAAGATCGCGGCCGCGCGCGAGGAGGGCGACCTGCGCGAGAACGGCGGGTACCACGCGGCCAAGGAGGAGCAGGGCAAGCAGGAGCTCCGTGTGCGCCAGCTGACCCAGCTCCTGGAGAACGCCAAGGTCGGCGAGGCGCCCGCGTCGGCGGACGGCGCCGTGGCGCCCGGCATGGTCGTGACGATCGCCTTCGACGGCGACGAGGACGACACCGTGACGTTCCTGCTCGCGTCCCGTGAGTACGCCAGCTCCGACATCGAGACCTACTCGCCGCAGTCCCCGCTCGGCTCGGGCGTGACCGGCAAGAAGGTCGGCCAGGACGCGCAGTACGAGCTGCCGAACGGCAAGTTGGCCTCGGTGAAGATCCTCAAGGCCGTGCCCTACCAGAGCTGAACGCCTGACCCTCCGCTCGGCCCATGGCCCCCGGCGCCCCTGCGGCGCCGGGGGCTCGGTCATGCCCGGGGCCGGTCGCCGCTCACGCCGACGCCGAGCGGTACTTGCGTACGGACAGGGTCCGGAATATGACGATGATGAGCACCGACCAGATCAGCGAGGCCCACACCGGGTGCTGCATGGGCCAGGCGCCCGACGGCGACACTCCCGGGTTGCCGAACAGCTCGCGGCAGGCCTGGACGGTGGCGCTGAACGGGTTCCAGTCGGCGACATGCTGCAGCCAGGGCGTCATACGGCTGGAGTCCACGAACGCGTTCGAGATGAACGTGACGGGGAAGAGCCAGATCAGCCCGCCGGAGGTCGCCGCCTCGGGGGTGCGCACCGAAAGGCCGATGAGCGCGCCGACCCAGGTGAACGCGTACCCCAGCAGGAGCAGCAGGCCGAAGGCGCCGAGCACCTCGCCCATGCTGGTGTGGGTGCGCCAGCCGACGAGCAGAGCGACCACAGCCAGGACGGCCAGGGTGAGCGCCGTCTGGACGAGGTCCGCGAGGGTCCGTCCGGTGAGCACGGCCCCGCGCGCCATGGGCAGCGAGCGGAAGCGGTCGATGAGCCCCTTGTGCATGTCGTCGGCGATGCCCGCTCCGGCGCCGGCGGTGGCGAAGGTGACGGTCTGCGCGAAGATGCCGGCCATCAAAAACTCGCGGTAGACGGCGGGATCCGTGGTGCCGCCGACATTCATGGAGCCGCCGAAGACATAGCTGAACAACACCACGAACATGACAGGCTGAATGAGCCCGAAAATTACCATTTCTGGAATTCGGGACATTCTGATCAGGTTTCTCTTGGCGACGACCAGCGAGTCCCTGATGGACTGGGTGATCGGATTGCCGGGCGGCACGACCCGCACGGCGCCTTTGACGATGCTCACTTGGCGCCCTCCTTCCCTCGGCCCCGCCCCTTGGCGTCGGCGACTTCGCCGCGCCCCTCGACCTCGGCCTCGCCCTTCGCCTCGGCGAGGTGTCCCGTCAGGGAGAGGAACACGTCGTCCAGGGTGGGACGGCGCAGGCCGATGTCGTCGATCTCGATACCGCGGGTGTCCAGCTCGCGGATGACCTCGGCGAGGAGCTTGGCTCCGCCGGTCACGGGCACGGTGAGCTGGCGGGTGTGCTCCTCGACGGTGGTCTCGCCCTTGCCGAATCCGGTCAGCACCTCGACGGCGGCCGGGATGCGCTCGCGGTCGTGCACGACCACCTCGACGCGCTCGCCGCCGGTGCGGGCCTTGAGCTGGTCGGAGGTGCCGCGGGCGATGACGCGGCCGTGGTCGACCACGGCGATGTCGTGCGCGAGGTGGTCGGCCTCTTCGAGGTACTGGGTGGTCAACAGCAGGGTCGTACCGCCGGAGACCAGTTGCTTGATCACTTCCCACAGCTGCTGGCGGTTGCGCGGATCGAGTCCGGTGGTCGGCTCGTCCATGAACATCACCGGTGGCGACACCACCAGCGCGGCCGCCAGGTCGAGCCGGCGACGCATACCGCCGGAGTACGTCTTGGCGGGCCGGTCGGCGGCGTCGGCGAGATGGAACTGCTCCAGCAGCTCGCCCGCGCGCGCCTTCGCGTCCTTGGCCCGCATCTGGTAGAGCTGGCCGACCATCTGCAGGTTCTCGCGGCCCGTCAGATACTCGTCGACCGCGGCGAACTGGCCGGAGAGGCCGACCGAGCGCCGTACGGCGTCCGGGTCCTTCAGCACGTCGATGCCGGCCACGACGGCCCTGCCGCTGTCGGGCCGCAGCAGGGTGGTGAGGCATCGGACGGTGGTCGTCTTGCCCGCGCCGTTCGGCCCGAGCAGACCCAGGACGGTGCCCTCGGGTACATCGAGGTCGACACCGTCGAGGGCTCTTACATCACCGAAGGTCTTCACCAGGCCTTCGGCATGGATGGCGCCTGGCATGTGATATCTCCACGTCTTTGGGGTTCCTTCGCAAAGCCCGGGGTTCGTACTTTTCGTTCTGCCCGGCCGGTGACGTGGGCCACATCGCCGAACGAACACGAGACACATCATAACGCGATGTATCGCGTCTCTCAATGGACTTGCCCGAACGAGTGACAGACGGTTGGCGACGGGCCGCCGACCTCAGTCGATGACGGTGTAACCCGCCTCGCGGAGGGCGTGGTTGACCTCGCCGCAGTGCGTCGGTCCCCTCGTCTCCAGGTGCAGTTCGACCTCCACCTCCGTGAGCCCGAGTCGAGGGTCGGTCCGTACATGGCTCACGTCGAGGACATTAGCGTCGACCGCTGACAACACCCCGAGAAGTGTGGCGAGAGCACCGGGGCGGTCGGTCAGGCGGAGGCATACCTGCAGGTAGCGGCCACCGGCGGCCATACCGTGCCGCAGGATGCGCTGCATCAGCAGCGGGTCGACGTTGCCGCCGGAGAGCACCGCGACGACCGGGCCCTCGAAGGACTCCGGGTCGCGCAGCAGGGCCGCGACGGGGCTGGCGCCGGCCGGTTCCACGACCAGCTTGGCCCGCTCCAGGCAGAGCAGCAGGGCGCTGGAGAGGTTGTACTCCGAGACCGTACGGACCTCGTCCACCAGTTCCGCGATGATCCCGAACGGCACGTCGCCGGGCCGCCCGACCTTGATGCCGTCGGCCATCGTCGCCGGGTTCTTCACGGCCACGGGCAGACCGGCGGCCAGCGAGGGCGGGTACGCGGCCGCGCCCTCCGCCTGGACGCCGACGACGCGCACGTCCGGCCGCAGCGACTTCACCGCGACCGCGATACCCGCCGCGAGCCCGCCGCCGCCGATGCCGACGACGATCGTGCGCACCTCGGGGCACTGTTCCAGAATCTCCAGACCCACCGTGCCCTGGCCCGCGATGACGTCAGGATGATCGAACGGGTGGATGAACACCGCGCCGGTCTCGGCCGCGTACTCCTGGGCGGCGATCAGCGTCTCGTCGACGACCGTGCCGTGCAGGCGCACCTCGGCTCCGTACTCCTCGGTCGCGCTGATCTTCGGCAGTGGGGCGCCCTTCGGCATGAAGACGGTGGAGCGCACGCCGAGCAGCGAGGAGGCGAGGGCGACGCCCTGGGCGTGATTGCCCGCGCTCGCGGCGACAACGCCGGCGGCCCGCTCCTCGGGCAGCAGACCCGCGATACGGACGTACGCGCCGCGCAGCTTGAACGAGCCCGTCCGCTGGAGGTTCTCGCACTTGAGGTGCACCGGCGCGCCGACGAGCTGCGACAGATGCCTGCTGCCCTCCATGGCGGTGACACGTGAAATGCCCGTAAGCATCTTCTGCGCGCCTCGCACGTCGTCGAGCGTCACCCGTGGAAAGGAGTCAGCCGTGCTGTAGCTCATGACCGCCAGTCTCGCAGTTCACAGGGGGCGAAGACGGGTGTGACCAAGGGGCGGGACCGTGTTTCAGCGGGGCCCGTACACCCCACGCCCGGTCCGCGTACTCTGTCCCCCAACCCAGCGCCCCACGCATGAATTGAGCCTTTGGCCATGCCCACAACACCTGAAATGTCGATGGACATGACGACCGTCGGTGACAACGGTCTTCTCGACACGCTGCAGCACGAGGTCGCGGTGTTCGCCCGCCGTGCCGAACAGACCCGGCTCGGCGGCGTCGGGCAGGTGCGCAACTCCATGGACCGTGCCGCGTACCTGCTGCTCAACCGCCTCGACAAGGAAGGCCCGATGGGCGTCAAGGCGCTCGCGGCGAGCATGGGGATCGACTCCTCGACGGTCACCCGTCAGGTGGCGCCGCTCGTGGACACCGGACTCGTCAAGCGCACCTCGCACCCGGAGGACGGCCGCGCCGTGGTGCTCCAGCTGTCGCCGCGCGGGCTGTCCCGCCTTGAGGAGGTACGTTCCTCCAGGCGCCTGCTGATGGCCGAACTCACCCAGGACTGGGCCCCCGAGGAGCGCGAGGCCTTCTGCTCGCTCCTCACCCGTTTCAACACCGCGCTCTCGACCCGCATGGCGGCGGCGCCGGAGGCACCGTCACCCTCCTGACCCTTGACCGCGCCCCTGCTCCTGGCCTCATATGAGACCGGGCCCTCGTCGTACGCGGCGGACGCTCCGCACTCGGCGGACCGATCCGTACCCGGCCGGGTCCCGTTCGCTCAGGGTCGGCCTCAGGCGGGAGGCGTGGTGCGAGATCGGCATGTGGCCCAAGGCGCCCACCGGGCCAGGGAGTTCGAGGCGTTCGTCGCGGGCGCGGCGGGGCGGCTTCTGCAGACCGCCACCCTGCTCACGGCGGAACCGCCGGACGACAACCCGCGCGCGCGACGGCTGCTGACCCATGCCCTGGCCCACACGTACGCCACCTGGGACCGGCTGCGCGGCGAGGACCCGTACGACCGGACCCGGCAGCGGCTGGCCGTCCGTTTCGCGCGCGAGGCCTGGCACCACCACGGCCTCTTCCGCCCCGCGCCCGGCGGCGCCCTGGCCGTCCTCAGCCCGCAGGAGCGGCTGATCCTCGTCCTGCGGCTCTACGAGGGGGTCGCCGAGGAGCAGGCGGCGGCGCTGCTCGGGCTGCCCGTCGAGCGCGTGACGACGATCTGTCTGCGCGCGATGGCGACGGTCCTGCATCCCCCGCGCGAGGCGGCCCCCGAGAAGGTGGCGGAGGTGGCGCCGTCATGAGTCTGCGGGACCGCGAGGCGGCCGTACGGCGGATCCTGGAGCGCAGGCCCCCGCCGGTGCCGCCCGACCTGTGCGCGGCGGCGGTGCGGCGCGGCGGGCGCATGCTGCGGCGCCGGACGGCGGCCCGGCATCTGATGTGGCTGGTGCTGGCGGCCGCCGTGGTCGCGTTCTTCGTGTGGGCGCTGATGGCCCGCCCCTGGGTGGAGCCGCCGTCTACGACGACTCCACCGATGACGGGCTGGTGAGCGCCCGGGGCCGGGTCTAGCCCAGGGCCTGCTGGAGGTCCTCCAGGAGGTCGTCGACGTTCTCGATGCCCACGGAGAGGCGTACGAGGTCGGCGGGTACCTCCAGGGCCGAGCCGGCCACCGAGGCGTGCGTCATGCGTCCCGGGTGCTCGATCAGGGACTCGACGCCGCCCAGGGACTCGCCCAGGGTGAACACCTTGGCGCGGTTGCAGACCTCGACGGCCGCCTCCTCGCCGCCGGCGACCCGGAACGACACCATGCCGCCGAACGCCTTCATCTGCTTGGCGGCGACCTCGTGCCCGGGGTGCTCCGGCAGGCCCGGGTAGAGCACGCCGGCCACGCGCGCGTGCCGGGTCAGCATGTCGGCGACCTTGGTGGCGTTCTCGCTGTGCCGGTCCATCCGGACGGCGAGCGTCTTGGTGCCGCGCAGCACCAGCCAGGAGTCGAAGGGGCCGGCGACCGCGCCCATCGCGTTCTGGTGGTAGGCCAGTTCCTCGCCCAGTTCCTGGTCGCCGACGACCAGGGCGCCGCCGACGACGTCCGAGTGGCCGCCCATGTACTTGGTGAGCGAGTGCACGACGACGTCCGCGCCGAGCGCGAGCGGCTGCTGGAGGTAGGGGGTGGCGAAGGTGTTGTCGACGACCAGCTTCGCGCCGGCCTCGCGGGCGACCTGGGCGACGGCCGGGATGTCCGTGATCCCGAGCAGCGGGTTGGAGGGGGTCTCCACCCAGATGACCTTCGTCCGGGGCGTGACGGCGGCCCGTACGGCCGTGGGGTCGCTGGTGTCGGCCACCGACCAGTCCACGCCCCAACGGGAGACGACCTTCGCGAAGAGGCGGAACGTGCCGCCGTAGGCGTCGTTGGGGATGACCACGTGGTCGCCGGGGCTGAGCAGCGTGCGCAGCAGGCAGTCTTCGGCGGCCAGTCCGGACGCGAACGCGAGGCCGCGGCGGCCGCCCTCCAGGGCTGCGAGGTTCTCTTCCAGCGCGGTGCGGGTGGGGTTGGCGCTGCGGCTGTACTCGTAACCGCCGCGCAGGCCTCCTACGCCGTCCTGCTTGTAGGTCGAGACCTGGTAGATCGGCGGGACGACCGCGCCGGTGAGGGGATCCGCGGTGTTGCCCGCGTGGATCGCGAGGGTCTCGAAGTGCTGGCTGATGTGGGTGTCGCTCATGGTTGTCGAGCCTAAATGGTCAGGAGGGTTCGGGGCGCCCTGTGGCTTCGCTGGGTGCCGGAGGCCTCATGGGGTGGGGTGCGTTGCGGGTGTGGCGGATGTGGCGGCCGCGGGTGCGTCGTGGCTGGTCGCGCCCACGTGGTGGAGCCGCACAGGTCACCATCACGCGCCTCTGCCATGGTGCGCCGGTCCGGAGTTGTCCACAGGCCACCGGCCGGGTTGGGCAATTGTCGGCCGGGTCTGGAACCCTTGTCGCATGGAGATTCTCTGGGTGCTGATGGCGCTGCTCATGGTCGGCTTCGTGGCGTGGCCGATCCTGGCGCGCCGCAGGGCCGGTATTCAGCAGGTGGAGGCGGGGCATCCGGACGCGGCGGACCCGGCGGACTACGGGTTCGTGCGGCAGGAGCTGCTGGACGTTCGGATGCCGGCGCCCGACCAGGATCTGCTGGACGTGCTGGATGTGGTGCAGCGGTCCCAGGACTACCGGGCCGCGAAGCAGCTGCTGGCCGGTACGGAGGCGGTTGGCGAGGTCCGGTGGCAGCGGGTGCAGGCGTTCGCGGGGGCGGCGGCGCTGGAGCTGGCGCAGCGGCCCGGCGGGGTGGGCGAGACGCCCGGTGGGCAGTGGCTGCGGGTGTGGCGCGCGGAGGCGCCCAAGGACGCGGGCGGCGCGGCGGTGCACGCGGAGTTCCTGGTGCAGCAGGCGTGGCGGACGTCGACGCCGGGCACGGACGATTTCCGGATCATCATGGAGGAGGCCAGATCGGCGTGCGGCGACGCGGCGCTGCTGGCCCCCGGTGACCCGATCCCGTACATCATCGAGCTGTCGGTGGCGCGCGGGCTGGCGTACTCCCGTGAGGAGTTCGAGCAGCTCTGGCTGAAGATCCTGGACCGGGCGCCGGAGCACATGGGCGCCCACCTCGCGGCCCTGCACTACTGGTGCGAGAAGTGGCACGGCTCGCGGGAGCTGGCGTACTCCTTCGCCGAGGCGGCGGCGGCCCGCGCCCCGCGGGGGTCGCTCCTCGCGGCCATGCCGCTCTTCGCGGTGTTCGAGCACCTGCCCGAGGTGAACCTGGTGCAGGGCTTCTACGAGAGCGAGGTCGTCACCAAGGCGGTCCACGGCGCCCTGTTCGCGGTGCACGCGGCGCGGCCGGACGACCCGATGCCGGCCCATGTCCGCCATCTGCTGATTTTCTTCCTGGTCCGCTCCGAGCGCTGGTCCGAGGCCATGGACCAGCTCGTGCACGCCGACGGCCACGTGGGCGCCCTCCCCTGGACCCTCACCTCCGACCCGGCCGCGGACTACGCGATCTACCGGGCCCTGGCGGTGGCGGGCTACGAGGCGAACGGCGGGAGCCCGGCGACGCTGCTGCACTGACGCGGGCCTGAAGGGGCGAAGCCCTGAGGGGGTGCGGGGCTGAGGGGGTGCGGGGCTGAGGGGGTGCGGGGCCGTGGCATATGCGGCTCCGCCGCGTGGGCGCGACCGGCCACGACGAGCCCGCAGCCGCCGCCCCCACGACACAGCCACCCAAGGCGCCCGGCCCTCCAGCAAGCCCTTGCAACCCCGCACACCCGTGCGAAATACTCCGCCCCTCACACCTTTTGGTCATGGACACGCCCCAGGCCATCCAAATTTCACCGTTCCAACCGATTTCACCGTTTGAACGATCGTTCGCGATCTTTCCCGTGGGGGGAACTCTGCCCAATGGGCGCGACCCTGCGCGCACTGCGCGCCCTCGTGCTGCTCGCCGGCTTCTATCTGCTCGGCGTGATCCTGCTGGCGGCGCTCGCCGGCACCGACTACCTGCTCTCCCTCTACGCGCCGTCCAGCCTCGCCGCCAAGCTGTACCTGGTCTCCGTACTGCTCGCGATCCCCCTGGTCCGCGGTCTGTTCATGCTGCGGACGCCGAAGGGCGAGGACCTGCCGGGCCTGCCGGTGACGGAGGCCGACGAGCCCGAACTGTGGCGCACCGTAAGGGAACTGGCCGACGCGGTCGGTACCCGGGCGCCCTCCCGGATCGTCCTGACGGCCGACGTCAACGCCGCCGTCAGCGAGGACGCCCGGCTGCTCGGCCTGCTGGCCGGCCCCCGCCACCTCTACCTCGGCGTACCGCTGCTGCAGGGCCTGACCGAGGCGCAGTTGCGCGCGGTCCTCGCCCATGAGCTGGGCCACTACTCGAACGCCGACACCCGGCTCGCCGCGATCACCGTGCGCGGCCGGGCCCAGGTGCTGCGCACCATCGGGCACTTCGAGGAACGGGCCGACAGGTCCGCCGGACGTGAGCGGGCCCGGCAGGAGAAGAAGAACGCCAGGGCCGCGGCCAAGGGGAAGAAGACCAAGGAGATCGACGCCGAGCACGCGGGCTTCACGTACCGCGTGATGGCGCGGATCTACACCGGCTACGCCAAGCTGTACATCCGCGCCACGCTCGCCGGTTCACGCCGGCAGGAGTACGCCGCCGACGCCGCGGCCGCCCGGATCGCCGGCCGCGACGCCACCGCGTCGGCGCTGCGCGAGCTACCGGCGCTGGACGCCGCGTTCGACTTCTACATGAACAGCTACGCCACGCTCGGCTCCGAGGCCCGGCTGCTGCCGCCGCGCGGTGAGTTCTTCGGGGGCTACGGGCGGTTGCTCTCCGCCCGCCAGCTCGAACTGATCGGTCTGCGCACCGAATTGGCGACCGAGCCGACGTCGCCGTACGACTCGCACCCGCCCATCGCCGACCGCGTCGAGCGGATCGAGGCGCTGCCCGCCGACGGTCGCGCGGACGAGGCCAGGGGCGCGGCGCCAGGTCTGCTGGCCGACCCGGACCGGACTCTGGCGGCACTGGAGGACGCGGTCCTCAGCGAGGATGTCCTGCGGTTCCGGCGCGCCGGCGACTGGCAGGAGCTGCTCGACGGCTCGATGGTCGCGAACTTCGCCTTGCTCGACACCGCGCTGCACCGGGCGCTCGCGATGTACACCAAGGACCACCCGTCCCTGTCCGCGCTGCTGAAGGTGATCGACGACGGTCAGCTGTGGCAGCTGGCGCGGCGGCTGCCGCTGTCGGACCAGGCGGCCGAGGCGCAGGGCCGGGCCTTCCGTGAGTTCGTGCGGCCCGCGCTGGCGGACGCGCTGCAGGGCATGGTGCTGGCCGAACTGAGCGCACACTCGCGGCTGCGCTGGGAGTTCTCCTGGGCGGAGCCGGCCGTGGTGCGGCTGCCGCCCGCGCCGGACGGCACGGAGACCGACCTCGGCGCCGCGATCGCCGCGGCGGTCGCCGACCACCCCGACACGGGCCCGCTGCGGGCTCTGCTGCCCGCGCCCCAAGGCCCCGCGAACCGAGAAACGGACGCACCGCGATGACCGTACTGCTGTGGATACTGGCCGTCCTGGCGGTACCGACCCTGCTCTTCGGCCTCTGGATGGCCTGGGTCTTCCTCAAGGAGTTCTTCTTCCCCAGCGCCGACGTCGACCCGGACGTCGCCGAGGCGATGGGGCTGCTGCCCGCGGAGCGGCAGAACAGCAGACTCCCGGGTCCGCTCCCGGCCGGCCAGGAGTCGGCGCTCGCCGCCGTACGCGGCGGCGACTGGAAGGCCGCCGCCAAGATGATGCACGACACCGGCCGGGACTGGGAGCGCCGGTCCTCGGCCGCGTATCTGCTGGCCGAGATCGCGGCCAAGGAGGACGACTGGCTGCTCGCCTGGGAGACGGACCGTCCCGACGACCCGGACGCGGCCGTCGTACGGGCCCGCAGCACCGTGATCCTGGCCTGGAACCTGCGCGGCGGGAAGAAGGCCAAGTACACGACCGGTGAGCAGTTCGTGGGCTTCCACCGGATGCTGGAACGTTCCCGCGAGGAGATCGGCCGGGCCGCGGCGCTCAACCCCGACGACCCGACGCCGTACATCACCGAGATCTGGGTCGCGCTCGGGCTCGGCTACCCGAACTCCGAGATGGACAAGCTGTGGTCGGAGATCACGGCCAGGGCTCCGCACCACTACGAGGCCCACTTCTCGGCGCTGCAGTACTGGTGTGCGAAGTGGCGGGGTTCGGAGAAGCTGGCGACGGAGTTCGCCGAGCGCGCGGCGGCGCAGGCACCGCTGGGCAGCCTGCTCACCGCGTTCCCGCTCATCGCGCACTTCGAGCACGACACGTCGGACGACAACAGCGTCGACCGTACGCCGAGGATGATCGGCCGCGTGGACGCCGGTCTCGCGGACGCCGCCGCGGCGGATCCGACCCACCCCCGCCTCCCCGAACTGCGGCACCTCCTCGCCTACTACCTCTCCCTCCAGGACCGCGACGACGCCGCGCTCGAACAGTTCAGGCTGGTCGACGGGTACGTCAACGCCCTGCCGTGGCGCTAT
Organism: Streptomyces sp. NBC_01314; assembly: GCF_041435215.1. Taxonomy (NCBI): domain Bacteria; kingdom Bacillati; phylum Actinomycetota; class Actinomycetes; order Kitasatosporales; family Streptomycetaceae; genus Streptomyces; species Streptomyces sp. NBC_01314. Next base: position 4,236,064 of record NZ_CP108394.1, read on the forward strand.
CAGGGCGACGGCGAGGCGATGGCGGCGTACTACTGCCGCATCCGGAACTCGTCGGCGCAGGCGGTGGCGTCGGCGTCCGCCAAGGACTGAGCCGGCGGAAACGCGGGGCGGAATGCGGGCGGTACCTGGTTCCCCTGGTACCGCCCGCACGCCCCAACTGCCCGCCGCCGACTGGGGAGCTTCCTGCCCGCCTGGCGTCGCCACGGCCGGCGGCCGAGAAGCACGGTTTCAGCACTGCGGTCCCTGACTACGGTCCCCCTACCCGACTGTGGCCGGCCGTCGGCAACACCCTTCATCCACAGCGCGGCATGGCCGGTCCCGCAAGCGCGAGCAGGCCCGGCTGCGGGGCTTCAGCCAGTCAGCCTCCGCCTTCCGCCGGGCCACCTCGCGGTCAGCCCTCCGCGCGGGCGGGTAGCCGCCATCCCGGGCGCGGGAAGTGGCAGGTGTAGCCGTCCGGGTAACGCTGCAGGTAGTCCTGATGCTCGGGCTCGGCCTCCCAGAAGGGGCCGACCGGCTCCACCTCGGTGACGACTTTGCCCGGCCACAGTCCGGAGGCGTCCACGTCCGCGATCGTGTCCTCTGCGATCCGCTTCTGCTCGTCATCCACGTAGTAGATCGCGGAGCGATAGCTGAGGCCGATGTCGTTGCCTTGGCGGTTCTTGGTGCTCGGGTCGTGGATCTGGAAGAAGAACTCCAGGATCGCGCGGAAGTCGGTCCCCGCGGGGTCGAAAAGGATCTCAATGGCCTCCGCGTGCGTGCCATGGTTACGGTACGTCGCGTTCGGCACGTCCCCGCCGGTGTATCCGACCCGGGTCGCCGTCACGCCCGGGAGTCGGCGAATCAGGTCCTCCATCCCCCAGAAGCATCCACCGGCCAGCACGGCCCTCTGCGTCTGCGCAGCCATTGCAGCCCCTCCAATATCTGTCAGCTCGGTCACTCGGGCTGTTCGGCCTACACACCGCCGGCATCCCATGCCCACTCCGCTCAACGCACGAGGGTTCCAGGCGATTCCGCCGCCGTCAGCGCGTCCTCGACGTCCTGGTCACGATGCGCAGGAGCCGGGCGCCGCTGTCCGACGCGGAAACCACTCACCAGGACGGGTGTGGCCTGCCCGATCGGCGTGGCGAAGGCCGAGGGCTGACCCCTCCGGGCTCCCCGTTCGGGGTTCCCGGTCAGAGGGCTTGCCCTCACTGGACGTGACCGCCCCCGTTCGGCTCGAACCCCGCCAGCATCTGTTCCAGCGCCGCCTGGTCCGGGCCCGTGAAGGGTGGGGCGTCCGGGGCGGTGGTGAGGGTGTCGAGGAGGGAGCCGGTGATGCCGGTGGCCGGGGGGAGGTGGGTGGAGAGGACGAGGTCAGGATTGCGGTCCTTGAGGGGGCGGAAGGTCTCCAGGTACTTGTCCATGTCGACCGTCCTGACCCAGGGGCTGTCCACCGTGGCCCACAGCAGTTGGGCGGTGCGCAGGTCGTCGATGGGCACGTCACGGACGTCGTCGGCCAGGGCGAGCTCGGCCGTGGGGAGAGGCGCGCCGAAGCAGTCGGAGCTGAAGCAGACCCCGGAGTGGTCGTCGAAGAAGCCGACGGTGGCGGGGTTGTCGAACAGCGGCGGGCGGAAGCCGGTGAGCGTGCGGTCGCCGATGTCCATCGTCTCGCCGGGGTTCAGGAGATAGCAGCGGTCGAGGGGCAGGGGGCGTTCGCAGGAGAGGATGCCGGCACCGACGAAGGTCGTCACCACGCGTGCCTCGGGCGCCGCCGCCAGCAGGTCGAAGATCCCGCCCGTGTGGTCGCGGTCGGGGTGGGTGAGCCAGATCCAGCGCACGTCCGCCGGGTCCAGCACCGTGCCGAGCGTCTCGACGAAGTTCCGGTCCGGCAGGCCCAGGCCGGTGTCGACCACCAGCGGCTGGGCGGCCAGCAGCACGAAGGCGTTCACCGGGAGGTGTCCGATTCCCGGGACTTCCAGGCTGTCGGCCAGAACGCTGATGTCCGGGCGGACCTGGTGGACCGTGCCCGGTCGGGTTTTCTGTAGGGGCATGTCGCTCACACCTCGGATACCCCCTGGTGGTGATCGCGCCACGGCCGCGCCTGCTTCTCCCCTCCTCCATCGTCCGGCCGTCCCGCCGCCCCCGCATCCGGGCGGTCGTGTTGTCGCGGCCGGCGCGGACGCTCGTGCCCCCACTGGAACCGGATTCCGGTGGGGGCAGGGGGCACTGATGTCGTTGGTCCGGGGCTGTATTTGTCGTGGTTGCTGGGGCGGCCCGTGGGGAGCGCTGATTTCTCGCCCCCGCCGCCCCTACCCGTCCCATCCGAAGAGGCGGTGGTCCCCTCTACCCCCAAATGCGGGTGGGTGGGGGTTGCTCACGCGGTTCCCCGCACCCCTTGAAAGGGCCTGCGGCCCTGTAGGGGCGCGGGGAACCGCGCGGCCTGCCTTGGTCAGATCGTCGACGTGTCGATGACGAACCGGTAGCGGACGTCGCTCGCCAGCACCCGCTCGTAGGCCTCGTTGATCTGGTCCGCGCGGATCAGTTCGATCTCGGCGCCGAGGCCGTGCTCGGCGCAGAAGTCGAGCATTTCCTGGGTCTCCTGGATGCCGCCGATGCCGGAGCCCGCGAGGGTCTTGCGGCCGGCGATGACCGAGAAGAGGTTGAGGGCGACGGGCTCCTCGGGGGCGCCGACGTTCACGAAGGCGCCGTCGGTCTTCAGGAGAGACAGGTACGCGTCGAGGTTCAGGGGGGCCGAGACGGTCGACAGGATGAGGTCGAAGGTGCCCGCGAGCTCCTTGAAGGTCGCCTCGTCGCTGGTCGCGTAGTAGTGGTCGGCGCCCAGCTTCAGGCCGTCGTCCTTCTTGCGGAGGGACTGAGAGAGCACCGTCACCTCGGCACCCAGCGCGTGCGCGATCTTGACGCCCATGTGGCCGAGGCCGCCGAGGCCGACGACGGCGACCTTCTTGCCGGGGCCTGCGTTCCAGTGCCTGAGCGGGGAGTACAGCGTGATGCCGGCGCACAGCAGGGGCGCTGCCTCGTCGAGGGCGATGCCGTCGGGGATGCGTACGGTGAAGGCCTCGTCGACGACGATCTTCTCCGCGTAGCCGCCGTAGGTGGGCTCGCCGTCCTTGCCGATGGCGTTGTACGTGCCGACGTTGCCCTTGAGGCAGTACTGCTCCAGGCCCGCCTCGCAGTTCTCGCACTCGCGGCAGGAGTCGACCATGCAGCCGACGCCCACCTTGTCGCCGACGGTGAACTTGGTGACGCCGGAGCCGACCGCCTCGACGACACCGGCGATCTCGTGACCCGGGACCATCGGGAAGATCGCCTCGCCCCAGCCCTCACGGGCCTGGTGGATGTCCGAGTGGCAGATACCGGAGTACTTGATGTCGATCAGAACATCGAACTCACCGACCTCGCGGCGCTCGATGGTGGTGCGCTCCAGCGGAGCCTTGGCGGCGGGCGCCGCATAGGCGGCAACAGTGGTGGTCATGCCGGGATTCTCCTGATCGTCGTCCCGCATCCGGCCTGCCTTCCGGCCGGGTGCGCCTACCAGCCTGCCCGAAGTCACAGGGTTCACCCAGGTCACGGTTCTGCGTACGTCCGCTGGTCCTACCACTGGCGGGGTCAGGCTCCCAGGCGTACGACCGTGAATACTTGCCATATGGACGAACAGCCCGAAGCAGTGCGAGAGCCGCCCCTCGGCGAGGCCGGAACCGCGGGGGCCCTGGACCGGCGTGCCGAGCTGAGCGAGTTCCTGCGGACCCGGCGGGCCCGGCTGAAGCCGGAGGACGTGGCGCTGCCGACGTTCGGGCGGCACCGGCGGGTTCCCGGGCTGCGCCGGGAGGAGCTGGCGCAGCTCGCGGGTGTGTCCGTGGCGTACTACACGCGGCTTGAGCAGGGCAACGGGCGCAATGTGTCGGCGGAGGTGCTCGACGCCATCGCGCGCGCCCTGCGGCTGAACGACGCCGAGCACGCCCATCTCACCCACCTCGCGAAGCCGAAGGCGCACAAGAAGAAGCGGTCGGCCCGTCCCCAGCAGGTGCGGAGTGCCCTGCGGCAGCTGATCGACACCCTGGACGGCCTCCCCGCGTACGTCACCGGCCGACGCTCGGACATCCTCGTCTGGAACCGGATGGCGGCGGCGGTGTTCGGCGACTGGTCGGAGCTGCCGGCGAACGAGCGGAACTGGGCGCGGATGGTGTTCCTGCGGCCCGAGTACCGGGACCTGTACGTCGACTGGGAGCAGAAGGCGGCCGACATCGTCAGCTATCTGCGGATGGACGCGGGCTGCCATCCGGACGATCCGCTGCTGTCGGCGCTGGTGGGCGAGTTGTCGGTGAAGAGCGAGGAGTTCCGGCGGCTGTGGGCCACGCACGACGTGAAGGAGAAGAGCCACGGGCTGAAGCACATGCGCCACCCCCTGGTCGGTGACCTCACCCTCTCCTTCGAGACGTTCCACCTCCCCGACGACCACGAGCAGACCCTGATCACCTACCACGCCGAACCGGGCTCCCCCTCCGCCGAGGCCCTCCGCCTCCTGGCCAGCTGGGGCACGGACGCGACCCGCGCGCCGTCGGTGCGTCCGTAGGCGAGACGGCCCGCCGGAGGGAGACAGCACCCCGGCGGGCCGTCGTAGTCACGGACGCCCGGCAGAACTCACGCCCTGACGCCCGCCCGGCTCAACGACGCCCGGCACAACGCCCGGCGAGGCTCCCTCGGCTCACCTGCCGAAGTAGGCGTCGTGAATCGTCACCGTCGATCTGTTCCCCTTCTTGTCGGTCACCTCGGCACGCAGCGACACACTCTTCCCCTTCGCCGGAGTCCCGTACGTGAAGCTGCCCTTCTTCACGGCGACCTCGGTCCACTTCTTGCCGTCGCCCGACACGTACACGGACAGCGACCTGAGGTTCTTGCCGGCCGCCGCGCCCTGCACGGTGACGCGGACGGTGGCCTTCCGGCCCGCCGGGGCCGTGCTGTCGAGGCCCAGGAACGGGGCTCCGAAGCGGACCGTGGAGACCGGTAGTTTCTTGTCCCTCCCGGTCTTCTTCGACTTGAAGGTCCAGCTCGCGTCGATCCGGGACGAGGCCCTGGCCAGCTCGGCGGACCGGGAGATGGACGTCGTCAGACGGTAGGTGGCGAGGCCCGCCGGGACCTTGAACTGACCCGACCCGTCCAACGCGTCCTCGCCCGAGGCGAACTTCTCGCCGTCGCGGTACAGGGTGGTCGTGACCTTGTCGTAGAAGGACGCCCCGGCGTGCCCCCGGCCGTCGGCGAACATCGGCAGCAGGCCGTACAGGTGGGCGCCGTCACGCCGGATGCCGTAGAACCCGGCGATCTGCGGGCCGAAGACGCCGACGTTGAAGGTCTGTGCGTACGTCCTGCCCGCCTTGAAGGTCCGGCTGTCGCCTGTCGTGTAGTAGGCGTCCAGGACCGGGAAACCCTGTTCGTCCTCCGCGCCGTACTGCTCGAAGTCGAGGGTCCACTTCACCGCGTTCGTCGCGGACAGATACAGCGTCCGCTCGCCGGGCAACGGCTGCGGGACGCCCACGGCCAGTGAGCCGGAGCTGCCGGGGAGCTGGGCCCAGGCGAGGACCGCGCCCTTCCTTCCGGTGCTGGAGGCGCCCAGGCCGGTCTTCACGGTGGCCAGTTCGCCCTTCTTCCAGCGCTTGGCGTAGCCGGTGGCGAGCTTCTCGACCTCGCCGCCGGTGGCGGTGGCGTACTGCGCGGCGTCGCCCCTGGTCCACTGGCCGGCCCAGTTCTGGGTGAGCCTGCCGCCGGTGGTCCTCGGGCCGAGGTGCGCGGTACGGAACCCTTCGTAGGTGTCGAGCAGCCAGCCGAAGGAGTAGCGGTTCTCGCCCACCGTCAGGGCGAACTCCGGTGCCGCGAGGGCCGGTTCGGCGGCGGTGTCGGGCACGGTGATGTCCACCGGTTTCGTCGTGCGGGCGTCCAGCGTGAGGGAGATCTTCCTGTCGACGGTGAGTGTCGGCCGGGACAGCCAGTCTGTGCCCTTGCTGTAGTCCTCCGGGTCCACGACCATCCCGGCGTTGAAGATGTAGGTCCCCTCCGGCACCCGCAGCTCGACCGTGCCGTCCTTGTCGTACGGCGTGAACCATTCGCCGTCGGCGAGCCCGGAGATGCCGGTGAGGTCGAGCATGTGGTGGACGGCCGGCTTGCCGTCCCTGTCGACCATCTTGAGCGTGACGTCGTACGACTCCCTCTCACGCTGCACGGCCGCCGCCGTGCGTACGCCCTGGCCGCCGCCCTTGGCGGTGACGTACGCGGAGTAGGCGCCGTCGAGGTTCCCGCCGAGCCTGGTGTGCACGATCAGGCCGACGGTGGCTCTGCCGCCCGCCGGGACGGTGACCTTCTTGGCGCCGAGCTTGAAGAAGCCGGCCGGGGCGGGCTTGCCCTTCGGGTTGATGCCGGTCACCGCGAGGTCGAGGGTGACGGACTTGGTGCCGACGTTCTGGTAGGTGAGCTTCCTGGTCACCGGCTTGTCGTCGGTGTGCGGCCACTGCTGGACGCCGAAGTCGACCGAGACGGGGTCGGCGACGACCGTCTGCCTGATCGCCCTGTCGACGCGGATACGGCCGGCACCCTGCTCGAACGGCGTGTACGTGCCGCCCTTGGCGGACGCGACGAGGGCGGCCTTCAGCTCGGCATACGTCCACTTCGGGTGCTGTTGCTTGAGGAGGGCGGCGGCGCCCGCGACGTGCGGGGTGGCCATCGACGTGCCGGAGATCGTCAGGTAGCCCTCGGGCTTCTGGCCGACCTCCCGCTCGATGACGCTGCCCGGAGCCGCGGCGGCGGTGATGGCGACACCGGGCGCGGTCACGTCGGGCTTGATCTGGCCGTCCGTACCGGGGCCCCGACTGGAGAACGAGGCGAGTCCGTCCTTGTCGTCGACCGCGCCGACGGTGAGCGCGGCGGCCGCGCTGCCCGGCGAGGCGACGGTCCGCTCGCCCCATTCGCCCTCGTTCCCGGCGGCGACCGCGAAGAGGATGCCCTTCTCGGCGGAGAGCTTGTTGATCTCCGCCTCCATCGGGTCGATCTCGGGGGTGTCGCCGCCGCCCAGGCTGAGGTTGACGATGTCGGCGCCCTGCTCGGCGGCCCACTCCATGCCCGCGATGATGCCGGAGTCGTCGCCGTAGCCCTCGTCGCTCAGCACCTTGCCGTTGAGCAGCTTGGCGCCGGGCGCGACGCCCCTGTACGTGCCCTTGGAGCGGGCTCCGGTGCCCGCCGCGATGGAGGCGACGTGCGTGCCGTGGCCGTACTTGTCCGTGGTGTCGGGCGAGGTGGAGAAGTTCTTGGCGGCCTTCACCTGGCCCTTGAGGTCCCGGTGGGTCGCGTCGACGCCCGTGTCCAGTACGGCGATGGTGACGCCCTTGCCGTCGAAGCCGGCCTTCCAGGCCTTCGGGGCGCCGATCTGCGCGACGGACCTGTCGAGGCTGACCTTGCGGACGCCGTCCAGCCAGATGTGGGCGACCCCGGTGGCGGTGGTGCCGTCGGCGTCGGTGATCGCCTTCCACAGCGCGGCGACGTCGTCCCCGGGGGTGAGCACCGCGTCGGCGTTCAGCATCTTCAGGGTGCGGCGGACCTTGGTGTCGCCCGCGTCCCGTACGTCGGCCCGGGCGTCGGCGGCGGTTCCCGCGTAGCCGACGATCAGCTTCAGGCCCTGCTTGTGGGAGGTGCGGGTCGCCGACCTGTTCAGCACGGTGACGTCGAAGAGCCGCTGGTCGACACGGCCGGCGGAGATCAGCCGGGCCGCGTCGGCCGGTATGACATAGGTGTGGCCATCGGCCTCGCGGAGCTGCACCGGGACACCCTCACGGCCCTTCGCCCGTTCCAGACCGAGCACACGGCCTTCTGCGTCGACGAGCACGCGGTCACCGGTGACGAGGGTGATGCGGTGGCTCGGCGTGACACCCGCGCCACCGCCGGCCGTAAGGCCCTTGAGGTCCGCCACGGTCGCGCCGGCGGGGTCGGTGACGCCGGTGATGCCAGTGGTGTCGGTGATGCCGAGGGTGCCGGTGATGCCGAGGGTGCCGGTCGCGCGCTCGGATATCGCGGACGCCGGGCTGGTCGGTCCCGCCGTCAGTGCCAGGGCGGACACCATGGCGATCCCGGCCGTGCACGCGCTTTTCGCATGTCTGCGCAAGTCTCCCCCTTGATCCGGTTCATCCGGCCAGGGGAGTTTCCGCACACATACACGTAAATTTCCCCCGGTCTACGCAGTATGACCGGGGGTCAACTCGTGTCACATACCTCGCGACTGGGCGCAAAGCGGCGAACGCCGGGCCACTCACGACCCACACGCGCCCGGACTCCACACCAACGCGCCCCGCCCCGTCCCCGCCTCCGCGCCCAGGGGCTCGCACCGGATATCACCCCTGGGCACTCACGCCCCGGCGTTCTCCTTCACCGAGATCCGCCCTTTGCGGATCGTCGCGACCCGAGGGGCCTTCTTCGCCAGCGCCGCCGAAGTCATGGGTGACCATGTTGGCTTCCTCCCCCACCTAAGGGCGGGGGATTCCAGCAGTCGCCCGCTGGGGTTCCTGCTTCATCGACGACCGCCCCGTCCGGGAGGACTCCCGTTGAGGTCTTACACCGCCTCCACAGGCAGACACGGCCAGCCCGGCCGCGAGAATGTTCTTCGCCGCGTTCACGTCGCGGTCATGCACGGCACCGCAGCCGCACGTCCACTCACGGACGTGCAGCGGCAGCTTCGCCCGAACCGCGCCGCAGGACCCGCACAGCTTGGAGCTGGGGAACCAGCGGTCGATCACGACGAGTTCGCGCCCGTACCAGGCGCACTTGTACTCCAGCATCAACCGCATGTCGGTCCACGCCGCGTCCGAGACGGCTCGAGCCAGGGTGTGGTTCTTGACCATGTTGCGGACGCTGAGGTCCTCGATCACGACCGTTTGGTTCTCACGGACGAGACGGGTGGTCAGTTCATGCAGGAAGTCGCGGCGGCGGTCGGTGATCCTGGCGTGGATGCGGGCGACCTTCACCCGGCCCCTGGCCCGGTTGTTCGAGCCCTTCTCCTTGCGGGACAGCTCCCGCTGGGCCTTCGCCAGGCGGGCCCGGTCCCGGCGTTCGTGCCGGGGGTTGGTGATCTTCTCCCCCGTGGACAGGGTCGCCAGGGAGGTGATCCCCGCGTCGATCCCGACAGCGGAGGCGGTGGCCGGTGCCGGGAGGATCGTGTCGTCGCAGAGCAGGGAGACGAACCAGCGCGCCGCCGCGTCCTGGGACACGGTCACCGTGGACGGCTGGGCGCCCTCGGGCAGCGGACGCGACCACACGATGTCCAGCGGCTCGCGCATCTTGGCGAGTGTCAGGGCACCGTCGCGGTAACGGAACGCGGAGCTGGTGTACTCCGCCGAACGGCGGGACTTCTTGCGCGACTTGAACCGCGGGTACTTCGTCCGGCCCTCGAAGAAGTGGGTGAACGCGCCCTGCAGATGCCTCAGGCACTGCTGCAACGGCACCGAAGACACGTCGGAGAGGTAGGCGAGTTCCTCGGTCTTCTTCCACGCGGTGAGCATCGCCGAGGTCACGTTGTAGTTGACCCGCTCCTGGCGCTGGTACCACGCGATGGTCCGGGCTTCGAGAGCCAGGTTGTAGACCTTGCGCACGCACCCGAACGTGCGCGACAGCTCCGCCGCCTGCGCATCGTCCGGATAGAAGCGGTACTTGAACGCCCGCTTCACGTGAGTGGCCATGATTCACGAACTATCACATCAGCTTGTGACTTCCTGGCAGGTCGTTGGCGGCGGACGGCGAAACGCCCTGACGGCGACTCCCCTACTACCCCCGTCCTGCTCCGCAGGAGTCCGAATCCTCCCCGGCCTGAAGGCCGGGCTTTCCTCGGAGGTTCTCGATGAAGGGATAAGTCCCCGCCGAGAGCCTGATGAGAACCCTGTGCTCAGCCCCGGAAACACCGATGCCGCCCCTGAGTGTCACAGGGGCGGCATCGGTGATTCGCAACTGACGGTGGATCACAGCCGATGGTCGGTCACGGCTGATGGCCGGTCACATCTGACGGTCGATCACGGCTGACGGTCGGTCACGGCCGATCAGGCCTCCGAGCCGGCCGTCCAGTCGGCCCAGCTCAGGTTCCAGCCGTTGAGGCCGTTGTCCGGGGCGACCGTCTTGTCACCGGTGTTCCGGATGTCCACGACGTCACCGACGATCGAGTTGTCGTAGAACCAGGCACCCTCGGTGTCGGGGTCGTTGGCACCCTTCGTGTCGTTCAGACCGACACAGCCGTGGCTGGTGTTGACGTTGCCGAAGACCGAGTCGGCGCCCCAGTAGTTGCCGTGGATGAACGTCCCGGAGGTGGTGAGTCGGATGGCGTGCGGCACGTCCTTGATGTCGTACTCGCCCTTGCCGTCGTCGTCGGTGAAGCCCACGGTCGCGCCGTTCATGCGCGTCTCCTTGAACTTCTCCGACATCACCATGACGCCCTGGTACGTCTTGTTCTCGGGCGAGCCGGCGGAGATCGGGATGGTCTTGACGGTCTTGCCGTCCTGCGTGACCTTCATCGTCTTCGTCTTGGCGTCGACGATCGAGACCTGGTTGCGGCCGATCTTGAAGGTCACGGTCTTCTGCTGCACACCGTAGACACCCTCGGCGCCCTCGACCCCGTCGAGCGCGAGCTTCAGGGTGACGGTGGAGTTCCCCTGCCAGTAGTCCTCGGGGCGGAAGTCGATGCGGTTGGCGTTGAACCAGTGTCCGACGACCTCCTGGCCGGAGGTGCTGGAGACGGTGATCCCCTTCTGCACGGCGGCCTTGTTGGTGATCGCCTTGTCGAAGTTGATCGAGACCGGCATACCGACGCCGACGGTCGAGCCGTCCTCGGGCGTGAAGTTGCCGATGAAGCTGTTGGCGGGCGAGACCGTCGTGAACGCCGCGTTCTCGTGGGCCTCGCGCCCCTCCGAGTCCTCGGCGGCGGCCGTGATCTTGTAGCCGGTGGACCGCTCCAGCTGGGTGCTCGGCGCCCAGCTCTTCTTGTCCGCGGATATCTCACCCGTGACGGCGGTGCCCTCGGAGGTGGTCATCTTCACGTCCGTGAGCGTGCCCTTGCTCACGGTGACCTTGGCCGAGTTGTTGATGGAGGCGTTGTCGGAGCCGTCCTTCGGTGTGATCTTGATATCGGCCTCGGAGGTCTTCTCGGCTGCCGCCTCGTCGACCTTGGCCTGCGAGGAGTCCCCGCCGTCGTTCCCGGACGCGTTGTCGCCGTCGCCTCCGCTGCACGCAGAGAGCACCAGCACCCCGCCGAGCAGTGCGGACGCGACCGTCAGGCCCCTGCGCCGCTTACTGTTCGTCATCACACGCTTCTCCATCGTTGCCGAATCCCCAAAACCCCGAAGATCCCCGTAAGCACTTAAACACCACTACGACACTGAGCCGTTCCGCTCTCGCGGATATGTGGGATACGCCACTCCACCCGCAACGGATCGACTGCGACCCGGCGGCGGTGCACAAGTGACTGGTGCGCTCCGTGAGACGAAAGAACCCCGGGCGGCGGTTGCCGCCCGGGGCAATCAATTTCCCCAGCCGCTCAGCCGCGCGCGTCTTCCTCTTCTTCCTCTTCGTCCTCGCCCTCATCATCCTCGTCGAGACCCCATTCCGGCGAATCGGGGTCGTAGTCGATTCCCTCACTGCTCCAGGAGGCCTGGGCCAGTTCGACCCCGGGCACCTCTCCGACCAGGTCGAACGGGTCGACCAGATAGGCGAGGGCCTCCGCCGTGTCCTCCGCCACCGCGCTCTCAGCGTGTACCCGCTCATCGGCGGGCATATCGGAGTCGTTCGCGATCCGCCGCAGAGCGGCCCCGGTGATGGCCTCCACGTTCTCGACCTCCACCACCAATTCAACGCGAAGCCGGACAAACTGTGATGTCTCCGTTGTGCTCATGCTCCGGAGCGTACGGCTCACAGGTCACGTGACTTTCCCACGACCCGCGCCTTTCATTAGCATCGCTCTCTACAACCAATTCGCCAGCGTCACAAGGGGATCGATATTCCGTGTCCGTCGCACGTCGCGCGTCGTCCACCGCCCGCCGATCGTTGCTGACCGCCACCGCCGCGGGCACCCTGCTGGGCGCCCTCTGGTTCGTGCCGTCCGCCAACGCGACCCAGGAGGCGGCCATACGCGAGCAGACGACCACGACGACCGACGCGGGCACGACCACCGGCGACAACCGCGAACTCGCCGACACCGGCAGCCCCAACACCACCCCCTACGTCATCGGCGGCACCGCGATGCTCGGCCTCGGCGCGGCCTTCGTCGCCTACTCGATCCGCCGCGAACGCGAGGACTACGAAATGCTGGAGAGCGCGTAGTCGTCCGCGGATGAGCGGGTTCTGTGGGTGAGCGGGTTCTGTGCTTTCAGGGGCGCGGCGAACCGCGCGAGCGACCACGACAACCCGCACCCGCCCGCCCACCCGCACCCTCAGGGGTCGAAGGGGCACCGCCCCTGAGGTCGGAACGGGCAGGCTCCACGGGGGCGAGAGCCCTCAGGCGAGCGGCCCGGTCACGGACTCGGCCGCGGCCACCAACCGCCCGTCCCGTACGAACGCGTCGGCCAACGCCAGATCGGGCGCGAGGAACCGGTCCGCCCCCGGTCCTTCCACCCCGGCCCCGCGCACAGCCTCCACCACCGCCCGCGTCGCTGGCGCGGCCACCAGGCCCTCCCGCAGCTCGACGCCCCGCGTCCCGGCGTACAACTCGACGGCCAGCACCCGCGTGAGGTTGTCCACGGCGGTCCGCAGCTTCCGCGCCGCCGACCACCCCATCGACACATGGTCCTCCTGCATCGCGGAGGACGGAATCGAGTCGGCCGACGCCGGCACGGCGAGCCGCTTCAGCTCGCTCACCAGCGCCGCCTGCGTGTACTGCGCGATCATCAGCCCGGAGTCGACCCCGGCGTCGTCCGCGAGGAACGGCGGCAGCCCGTGCGACCGGTTCTTGTCGAGCAGCCGGTCCGTCCGCCGCTCCGCGATCGACGCGAGATCCGCCACCGCGATGGCGAGGAAGTCGAGGACGTAGGCGACCGGCGCACCGTGGAAGTTCCCGTTGGACTCGACCCTCCCGTCCGGCAGGACCACAGGATTGTCGACCGCCGCCGCCAGCTCCCGCTCGGCGACGAGCCGCGCGTGCGCGAGAGTGTCGCGCCCGGCCCCGGCCACCTGCGGAGCGCACCGCACGGAGTACGCGTCCTGCACGCGGGGTGCGTCGTCCTGGTGGTGCCCGGTGAGCTCCGACCCCTTCAGTACGGCGAGCATGTTGGCCGCGGAGGCCGCCTGCCCGGGGTGCGGGCGGATGGCGTGCAGTTCGGGCGCGAGGACCCTGTCCGTGCCGAGCAGGGCCTCCAGGGAGATCGCGGCGGTGATGTCGGCCGAGGTGTACAGCATGTCCAGGTCGGCCAGCGCCATGACCAGCATGCCGAGCATGCCGTCGGTGCCGTTGAGGAGGGCCAGTCCCTCCTTCTCGCGCAGCTCGACGGGGGCGATGCCGTGCTCGGCGAGCAGCTCACCGGCCGGCCGTACGACCCCGTCCGGACCCTCCGCGTCGCCCTCGCCCATCAGGGTGAGCGCGCAGTGGGACAGCGGCGCCAGGTCGCCGGAGCAGCCGAGGGAGCCGTACTCGTGGACGACGGGGGTGATTCCGGCGTTGAGGACGTCTGCCATGGTCTGCGCGACCCCGGGCCGTACGCCGGTGCGGCCGGAGCAGACCGTCTTCAGCCGCAGGAACATCAGCGCGCGGACGACCTCGCGCTCCACCCTCGGCCCCATGCCGGCGGCGTGCGAGCGGACGATGTTGCGCTGGAGCCGGGCCCGCAGCTCCGGGCTGATGTGCCGGGTCGCCAGGGCGCCGAAGCCGGTGGAGACCCCGTAGACGGGCTCCGGCTTGGCCGCCAGCGCGTCCACGATCTCGCGGGCCGCGGCAAGGGCGGCCACCGCCTCGTCGGAGAGCTCGATCCGGGCGCCGGCGCGCGCCACGGCGAGGACGTCGGCCGCGGTGACCCCGGACGTCCCGAGGACCACCGTGTCCACAGAGTGCATATCCATATTCAGGATCGTAGGGACTGAATCGCCGAATGTCACGACCGCGGACGGGAGGAGCTCCTTACCTCGCCGCACGACCGCACCGAGAACCGACCACGAACCCCCACCAACAGGGCCCGCAGCTATCCGCGTAGATCAGAAACTGATCAGAATACGATCAGAGAACCATCCGAGGTTGATCAGAATCACCAGGTCAGAGACTTGGGGGCCCGTACACGCGCGTAGGGTCGATATACCGGACGGCGGGAACCGCGCTCCTACCAGAGCCTCCCCCGCCCTCCCTCCCTGCCCCTTCCGGACCCCAGACCGGCCCACGGCCCACTCCCCCCTTGGCCGTGGGCAGCCCAGGGACGCGCGCGACTCGACCCGCAGCGCGGCCCGCCCTAGGACCGGCGCCCTCGAATGCGGCGCCGGTCCCCCGGGTGCGCGGGATCGACCGGCGCGGGCGGCCGGTCGGCGAGACTGACCACCGGGTCCTCGCCCTCCTCCCCCTCACGCCCCGCGACGACCGGCTCGACGGAGCCCGCGGCCTTGGCCCGGTACTGCGCCGCGTCGGCCAGCCGGAAGAGCCGCCGGGCCGAGCGCAACGGCCCGATCCGATCCCCGGTGGACGCGACGCCACAGGCGACCCCGTCACCCGGCTCCAGCTCCCTCGCCCGCACACAGAGATCACTGGCGACCCGTACCACCTCGTCCGCCGACGGCCCCACCGCGAGCAGACAGAACTCGTCCCCGCCGAGCCGCGCGACCAGCACCCCGGACAGCTCGGCCGCGCACCTCGACAGCACCGAACCGAACCTCTCCAGCAGTTGATCGCCCATCGCGTGCCCCAAGGAGTCGTTGACCTTCTTCAGACCGTTGAGGTCGCAGACGACGAGGCTGATCACCGTGCCGTCGCGCCGGTGTGCCTCCATCGCCTCGTCGAGCCGGAGATCGACCGCGCGCCGGTTGCCGAGCCCGGTGAGAGGGTCGGTGAAGGCGAGGCGCCGGGCCTCCTCCAGCCGCTCGGACTGCGCGAGTCCGGCCGCCACGACCGAGGCGAGCACGGTCGCGAACGCGGCGTCGTCGCGGTGGAAGACGGGCGCCCCGGCGGGCCGGGCCACATACAGCTCGCCCCACGCCCGGCCGTTCAGCACGACGGGCGCCACCACACAGCAGCCGCGGCCTCGCCGGCGCAGCGCGGCGACCCGCTGGTGGCAGTAGCCGCCGGGACGCCGCCCGGCGACCGGCCCGGCCGCCGTCTCCACCCAGGCGTTGGGCTCACCGCCCTCCAGCCATCGCTCGTGCAAAAACTCCGCGATCTCCGGGAACTCGTACACCGGGTACGTCTCGTCCTCCGGGAACTCGTCCTCGTCCGCCGTCCGGTTCCCCACGTTGACGAGCACCCGCAGCAGCCCACGTTCCCGCTCCCACACGGACAGCGCGGCGAAGCTGCCCGACAGGGCCCGACACGACCCGTCCGCGGCCGCCCACCACGTCTCCCGCGACGTACGCGCCCCAGCCATCCCGCGCGCCAACGCCACCACGGCCCTCAGCCGCCTGTCCTCTCCCATCACCCCAGGCTAGGGAGCTTTGAGACGATTTGGGACGTTGGTGGAGCGAACAGGGGGGTACAGGCCCCGGCAGCGGGCGCGGGCACACAGGACGCCGACGGCGGGGGCACCACAGCCACCCTCCCTCCCCCAGGGCTCGCGACGGGTTCCCTGCGTCGCCCGGCCCGGTGGGGCGCCGCCCGGGGGCCCGGGAGCGGCCCTTCCTCCCCAGCCGCCCGAAGCCGGCCGGGGCGAACCCCGTGGATCACTCCCCCGGCCAGTCCGGCTTCCGCTTCTCGTTGAAGGCGGCCACGCCCTCCGCCCGGTCCCCCGAGAACGCCACCGAACGCCAGGCCGCGTCCTCGACCTCCAGCCCGGCCCGCAGGTCGAGCCCCTGCCCGAGCCGCAGCGCACGCTTGGCCGCACGCAGCCCGACGGGCGAGTTCGCGGCGATCCGCGCGGCCAGAGCCAGCGCCTCCGCCCGGTCCCGCCCCTCCTCCACCACCTGGTCGACCACCCCCAACTCCCGCGCCTCCTCGGCCTCCAGCCGCCGCGCCGTGAAGATCAGCTCGGCGGCTCGCGCGGCCCCCACCCGACGCGGCAGCAACTGCGTACCCCCGCCGCCCGGGATCACCCCCACCGACACCTCGGGCAGGCCCACGACCGCCGTACGGTCGGCCACGATCAGGTCGCAGGACAAGGCGAGTTCGAAGCCGCCGCCCAGCGCGAAGCCGTGCACGGCGGCGATCGTGGGCATCGGCAACTCCAGTACGCCGGTGTACGCCGCCCGCGCGACGGGCCGCTGCCGCATCAAGTCGGCGTCACTGAACGAGTTCCGCTCCTTCAGATCCGCCCCCACGCAGAACGCCCGCTCATGCGTCGACGTCACCACGACCACGCGTACGTCCCGGTCGGCGGCCAGCGCCCCGCACGCCGTCGCGACGGAACGGGCCATGTCGGTCGACACGGCGTTCATGGCCTTGGGCCGGTCGAGCGCGAGCTCGGCGACGAACCCGTGCCGCCGCACGACAACGAACTCCCCGAACCGCCGCTCCACTGCCGCACCGTCGCCCATAGAACCCTCCCGGTTAACGCGGGTTAACTCCTGCCGCCCCGATCATCGCAGCCACTCCCCGCCGACGAAACCCCGGGCAGGCCACAGCCGATCCGCCGGTCCACTGCCGCACGGTTCGCGGGTGGGCGGGATCACACGTGGGCCCATGCGGCCGTGCCACGGGCCCAGACCGGCGGACGAGTTCGGCGAAAGCGTGCGCCGGCAGCGCCTGACGGCGGCGTCATCCGCCCGCCCCTCGCCCACCCCAACGAGAGCCCCCGAAAGGTGGTCCCTTGACAGACCCCGGCGACCTTTTCCACGTACGGGTGACATCCAGGCCTTCTCCGGCCACACCGCCCACCCCGGCGCATAATCTGCGCTCCGCCACAGGCGCACGGGGAACACGGGCGCACAGGGGAGGGAAGAGCATGACGACGAACACGGCCACCAGGCCAACGCCGACCACACCACGAGCGCCACAGGAGCCACCGACGACACCTACGACGCCCATGGCACCCATGGCTTCCGGGGCTTCCACACCGACGGGGTCTCCGAGGTCGCAGACCTCGCGAACTCCGACGGGGTCTGGGACGCCCTCGGCTCCCTGGAGGCCGTCGACGACCCCGGTGCGGCCGGACATGCCGTTCTCACCCCTCGTATCCGGGCCTTCGGACCAGGCCGGGGGCGTATCCGACCAGCCCGCGCCCCGGCCGCGAGGTCGGCACCGGCGGCCCCGCCCCCGGAAGCTGCTGTTCGCGGTGGGTGGGATGGCGCTGGCGGCGGGGGCGCTGAGTCTCCTGCGGGTGGCGTCGGACCCGGCCGGCGGCGGCGCCAGTACGGCGGGCCCGGCACCGAGCGCGGCGGACGAGGTCACGGACGAGGCGACCGACGCCGGCGCGACGGCGGGAGACGAGCCCTCGGCCGACGCGGGGACCCCGACCGCCGACGCCCCCATGGGCGGCGGAAACACCGCATCGACCCGGCCACCGTCACCGGGAGCCACCGCCCCCACGCCGAGCCCTTCCACTTTCCCGCCCGCCCCGGCCATCGGTGTCGAGCTCCCCTCCGACGCCGGCGCCCGCGACCTCCCCAGGACCCCGCCCACCCCGGACAGGCCCTCAGCGGCCCGCACCTCGGACGCACCCCGCTCCACGCCACCCACGCCCACTCAGCCACCAGCGGCAGCCCCGCAGCAGCCGACCACCCCCGACTCCCCGGACTCACCGAACGCCCCCGGCGACTCGACAGCCCCCGCGAAGCCGGGCCTGTGCGTCCCGATCGTCGGCCTCTGCGTCGACGACGCCCTGGGCAGGTAGCCGCATAAGCACACAGGCGGCGGCACGGCTGTCACGCACCGCAGACCCAGGCACCACAGAGCCCCACGCCCCGTACCGACTACCTGAGGCGGCGTGCCCTCACGCCTTGCCCGGCCTCCGCGTGAGCAGCCACGGCTGGACCACGCCCAGGCCGCGCACCGGGCGTTGCCACATCGGCTGGAGGGCGAAGCGGTAGGTCGGGGGTTCCTCGCCCTCCTTCTCCGCGGCGGCCGCGGCTTCGGCGGCGTCGGCCTCGGAGGCGGGGGCCTCGGCCGTACGGGTCAGCTCCTCGGCGAAGGCTCCGTCGACGAGAACCGCGTCCTTCGGCGCTATCGAGGTGAGGCGGCTCGCGAGGTTCACGGTCGACCCGAAGACGTCGCCCATCCGGGTCGTCACCGTGCCGAAGGCCATGCCGACACGCAGCTCGGGCATGGTCTCGTCGTTGGCCATGGTCTCGATCAGCCGAAGAGCGATCTCGGCGGCGACGCCCGCGTCGTCCGTGGCGTAGAGGACCTCGTCGCCCAGGGTCTTGATGAGCCGGCCACCGTTCGCCGCCACGAGGTCCGCCGCCGTGGTCTCGAAGGCCTCGACCAGTTCGCCGAGCTCCTCCTCCTCCATACGACGGGTGAGACGCGTGAACCCGACGAGGTCGGCGAAGCAGACCGCGAGCCGCCGGTCGACCATCTCCTCGTCGTCCGCGGCCTGCACGACCCGCCCGGTGGCGGCGGCGAGCTGACGCCGCCAGACGTAGACGAGGAACTCCTCCAGCTCCGGCAGCAACAGCTCCATCAGCGGATACGTCACCTCGGTCCGGGTCATCCCCGGCTCCGGCGGCTCGGTCAGCCCCTCCAGGAAGGAGTCGATCTGCCACTCGGCGAGCCGCGCCGTGGTCTGCCCGGTCGAACGGGCCACCTGCACCGCCATGGCCTCGCTCAGCAGCCCCGCTTCCACGAGACCGGCGAGCCGACGCAGCGCGAGGACGTCCGCCTCGGTCAGCGCCTTGGCCTGGCCGATGTCCGCGAAGCCCATGGCGCGCCAGAAACGGGACGCCAGTTCCATGGAAACGCCCGCGCTGCGCGCCGCCTGAAAGGGGGTGTACCGGCGCTCGGCCCCGAGGATCAGCCCTTCGAGCCGCAGCGCCAGCGGGTCCTCCTCCTCGGCGTCCACGCCGTGGGGCTCTCCCCGCTCGAGCGAAGCCGAGAGGGGGGGCGGCTCCACGCGGTCATCCGCGTCCGTGCCGGAGCCCGTGTCCTCGACGCTCACTCCTGCTGCCCTTCCGATCTCCCGCGGTCACGTACTCGACCGGCCTCAACTCTACGGCAGGTGTGCGCCAGCTCACTCCGTGAGGTGAGCCGAAGGGTGCGTACCCCGTCCGGGGGACGGCACCCGGGGTGGGCGCGCACCCCTGGGGCACGCCCACCAGACCCCGGCTGTCGTCCTCCGGGCTCGTCGTCAAACGCCGGACGGGCTTGGAATCCGTATACGCGCCCCGAGTGCCCAAGCCCCACCACCCCCACACGTCACACGTCACGCCACGTCACACAGGCCGCAGATGCACGATGTCCCCCGCCCCCACCGGCTCCTGCACCCCGTCCTCCGTGGCGAGAACCAGCCGGCCGTCCCCGTCCACCGCCACGGCCTCCCCCACGATCGACCGGTCCCCGGGCAGCTCGGCGCGCACTTTCCGCCCCAAGGTCGCGCACCCGGCGGCGTAGGTCTCCTGGAGTCCGCTCGCCGACGGGTCGCCCTTGGCCGCACGCCACCGCCCGTACCAGTCCTCCAGCGCCCGCAGCACGGCCCGCAGCAGCGGATCACGGTCCGTGCTCACGGCTCCGGCGAGCACCAGGGACCCGGCGGCGGGCACCGGCAGCTCGTCCTCCCGCAGGCTGACGTTGATACCGATACCGATCACCACCCCGTCCGCACCCGCTCGCTCCGCGAGGATGCCGCCGGCCTTGCGCTCCTGCCCACCGACAGTCACCAGCAGGTCATTGGGCCACTTGAGTGCCGTATCGATCCCGGCGGCCCGGGACAGCCCGGTCGCCACGGCCACGCCGGAGAGGAGGGGCAGCCAGCCCCAGCGCTCGATGGGCACCTCGCCCGGCTTGAGAAGCACCGAGAAGAACAGGCCGGAGCGCGCGGGCGCGGTCCAGCTGCGATCGAGGCGGCCGCGGCCCGCCTTCTGCTCCTCGGCGATGAGCACCGCGCCCTCGGGAAGCCGGTCGGCACGCCCCGCGAGGTCCGTGTTGGTGGAGTCGATGACCGGCACCACGTCCAGGGAGCTCCACAGCCCGCCCTCCCGGATCAGCGCCCGCCGCAGGGAGGCGGAGTTGAGGGGTGGCCGGTCCAGGTCGGACCACCGGCTGCCTGGCTTGTCGTCAGCGTTGTCAGCGTCGTCTGAGGCATCTCGCGGCGTCATGCAACCCAGCCTAGATGTGGTAAACGCCGCACTGCCGAACCATAGGCGCAGCACTACGCTACGGATGAGTAACCCCACACACTTCTGAGCACGTACCCAGCACGGCCAAGCACGACCAAGTACGCACCGAGAAGCACGTACTGATCCGTCACGTCCCCATGAGCAGGCAGGGAGCCGCATCCCGATGTCCGAGCCGGAAGAGATCGACATTCACACGACCGCGGGGAAGCTCGCGGACCTGCAGCGCCGTATCGACGAGGCGACGCACGCCGGCTCCGAGCGCGCGGTGGAGAAGCAGCACGCCAAGGGCAAACTGACGGCCCGTGAGCGCATCGAACTGCTCCTCGACGACGACTCGTTCGTGGAGTTCGACGAGTTCGCCCGCCACCGCTCCACCGACTTCGGCATGGAGAACAACCGCCCCTACGGCGACGGTGTCGTGACCGGCTACGGAACCGTCGACGGCCGCCCGGTCGCCGTCTTCTCCCAGGACTTCACCGTCCTCGGCGGCTCGCTCGGCGAGGTCTTCGGCCAGAAGATCATGAAGGCGATGGACTTCGCCCTCAAGACCGGCTGTCCCTTCATCGGCATCAACGACTCCGGCGGCGCCCGCATCCAGGAGGGCGTCATGGCCCTGGGCATGTACGGCGAGATCTTCCGCCGCAACACCCACGCCTCCGGCGTCATCCCCCAGATCTCCCTGGTCGTCGGCCCCTGCGCGGGCGGCGCGGTCTACTCCCCCGCGATCACCGACTTCACGGTCATGGTCGACCAGACCTCGCACATGTTCATCACCGGCCCGGACGTCATCAAGACGGTCACCGGCGAGGACGTCGGCTTCGAGGAACTGGGCGGGGCCCGCACCCACAACGCGACCTCCGGCGTGGCCCACCACATGGCGGGCGACGAGAAGGACGCGATCGAGTACGTCAAGCAACTCCTGTCCTACCTCCCCTCGAACAACCTCAGCGAGCCCCCCGCGTTCCCGGAACAGGCGGATCTCACCGTCACCGACGAGGACCGCGAACTGGACACCCTCGTCCCGGACAGCGCGAACCAGCCGTACGACATGCACACGGTCATCGAACACGTCCTGGACGACGCCGAGTTCTTCGAGACCCAGGCCCTGTTCGCGCCGAACATCCTCACCGGCTTCGGCCGCGTCGAGGGCCATCCGGTCGGCATCGTCGCCAACCAGCCCATGCAGTTCGCGGGCTGCCTGGACATCGACGCCTCCGAAAAGGCCGCCCGCTTCGTCCGCACCTGCGACGCCTTCAACGTCCCCGTCCTGACCTTCGTCGACGTCCCCGGCTTCCTCCCGGGCGTCGGCCAGGAACACGACGGCATCATCCGCCGCGGCGCCAAGCTCATCTACGCCTACGCCGAGGCCACCGTCCCCCTCATCACCGTCATCACCCGCAAGGCCTTCGGCGGCGCCTACGACGTCATGGGCTCCAAGCACCTCGGCGCCGACCTCAACCTGGCCTGGCCCACCGCCCAGATCGCCGTCATGGGCGCCCAGGGCGCGGTCAACATCCTCCACCGCCGCACCATCGCCGCCGCCCCCGACGACGAACGCGAGGCAGTCCGCGCCCGCCTCATCCAGGAGTACGAGGACACCCTCCTCAACCCCTACACCGCGGCCGAACGCGGCTACGTCGACGCCGTCATCACCCCTTCCGAAACCCGCCGCCACCTCATCCGCGGCCTGCGTCAACTCCGCACCAAGCGGGAATCCCTCCCCCCGAAGAAGCACGGAAACATCCCCCTCTAGCCACCTCTAGCCTGCTGGGAGCCGACATGACCATCAAGGTCGTACGGGGCAACCCGACCCCGGAGGAGCTCGCCGCCGCCCTGGCGGTGGTCCGGGCCCGCGCCGCGGCGGCGGCCACCGAGCCGCCCGGCGCGCCCGCACCCCGCGACTCGTGGTCCGACCCGTCCCGCATCGCCGCCCACCGCCTGCCGGCCCCGGGCCCCACCACCTGGGGCCGCACCTACTGGCCCGGCTGAGCGGAACCTCTCCTACCGACTTGAGTACGCGTACTCAGGCGCCCGACCCCCTGGGCGATGCACCATCGCACCATGCTCTGGTCCGACCCTGAGAACGAGCCGCCGAAGGAACTGCGCGACACGCAGGCCATGCTTCGGCGGCTCAGCGTGCTCCTGGCCGTAGCCATGCTGCTGGCCATGCTCGTCCTGGGCATCCTCTGACCGCCACGGACGAGATGCCCGACGGCGAGACAGCCGCGTAAGTCGAGAAGGGGGCGGACCCCCCGACGCGCACCCGACCCACAACCAGCCGGGGCCCCGCCCCAAAGGGGCGCGGGGAACTGCGCGAACAACCACACACCACCCGCACCCGCCACACCACTCGCGCCCCCACGGCGAACAGGCGCACCACACCAATCCAGGCCGCCTGAAAACCCGGATCCCACACCCGAACCGGCCAACCACCGAAGGGCCCCCGCACCCGAACCGGCCAACCGCCGGAGGCAATACCCTGACCCCATGACCGCCCCACAGCCCCGCCGCCTCGTGCTCGCCTCCCAGTCCCCCGCCCGGCTCAACCTGCTGCGGCAGGCCGGCCTCGCCCCCGAGGTGATCGTCAGCGGGGTGGACGAGGACGCCGTCACCGCTCCCACCCCCGCCGACCTCGCTCTCGCCCTGGCCGAGGCCAAGGCTTCGGTCGTGGCCGCGAAGCCCGAGGTCAAGGGCGCCCTGGTCATCGGCTGCGACTCGGTCCTCGACCTGGACGGCGAGGCCTTCGGCAAGCCCGCGGACGCCGAGGAGGCCACCGCCCGCTGGAAGTCCATGCGGGGCCGCGCCGGCACGCTCCAGACCGGCCACTGCGTCTACGACACGGCCACCGGCCGCTACACCTCCGCGACCGCCTCCACCGTCGTCCACTTCGGCGACCCCACCGACGAGGAGATCGCCGCGTACGTCGCCTCGGGCGAGCCCCTCCACGTCGCGGGCGCGTTCACCCTCGACGGCCGCTCGGCCCCGTTCATCGACGGCATCGAGGGCGACAACGGCAACGTCATCGGCATCAGCCTGCCCCTGCTCCGCCGCCTGCTGGCCCAACTGGGCGTAGGCATCACAGAGCTGTGGACGCCCCGCGAGAAGTGACCCGACCCGTTGAAGTGACGGGCACCGTCACGAAGCGCTGGGCGCCGGAGGAACGGCCGGAGCAGCCTGCTCCGGCCCACCGGGCCCACCCGCAGCACCGGACCCACCGGACCCACCCGGCACCGCGTCGGCAACCCCGTCCTGCCCGTCGTACGTCATCAGCGTGAGCAGCACGAGCCCCAGCACGACCATCATGAACGCGAACGCGCCCCACCCGACCAGCCCCACGGTGAGCGCCCCGAGCAGCCCGTGCACGACGGCCACGCTGATGAGCAGGATCCTCCCGAGTCCGGCGGCGGGCCGGTTGCGCAGCGCGACGAGCAGAGCGATCACCCCGCAGAAGACGAAGTAGAGGCCGAAGACGACACCCCCGGCCTTCGTGGAGACGGACATCGCGTCCGGATCCAGCCCGGCGAGTGACATCTTCTGCCGGTCGACGACCGTGCCGAGGAACCACTGCAGCCCGGCGATCCCGAGCCCCTCCGCGAACAGCACGATCGCCGTGACCACCGCCACCGGTCTGCGGATCACCGGCCCCACCCACTTCCGTTCTCGTCCTGCTGCTCTCAGCGCCACGCACGCCCACGTCGTTACCCCAGGTAGGCGTTCGAGACATCGCGAACGCTACTAACGGGTAAACCCCGGGACAAGGGTTCTCACGAGAGCAAAGAATCGTTGGGCCATTAGTAGGGACTCCACAAAGAAACCCGACCGGCCGCAGCACGGCCGCACAGAGACCTTGACCACATCAGAGGGCTAGGGTTTCCGCATGGAGTCCTGCGCAATGCTGTGCGACAAGGGATTTCACGGGTTGAGCGAGCCTCGGTTCACGCTCCGTGTGGGCAAGCTCACCACTGTGGACGGGTCGAAACGCCGTGTCGGCAGTCCCTAAACTCGGCTTGTTTCAAGGAGAGGGAGCCATCGTGCGCAAGGTGTTGATCGCCAACCGAGGCGAAATCGCTGTCCGCGTCGCCCGGGCGTGCCGGGACGCCGGGATCGCGAGCGTGGCCGTGTACGCCGATCCGGACCGGGACGCGCTGCATGTGCGGGCCGCGGACGAGGCGTTCGCCCTGGGCGGTGACACGCCGGCGACCAGTTACCTGGACATGGGCAAGGTCCTGCAGGCGGCGAAGGACGCGGACGCCGACGCGGTCCACCCGGGCTACGGCTTCCTCTCGGAGAACGCGGAGTTCGCGCAGGCCGTCCTGGACGCCGGCCTGATCTGGATCGGCCCGCCCCCGCAGGCGATCCGTGACCTGGGTGACAAGGTGGCGGCCCGCCACATCGCCCAGCGCGCGGGTGCCCCGCTCGTCGCGGGCACCCCCGACCCGGTCTCGGGCGCCGACGAGGTCGTGACGTTCGCCCGGGAGCACGGTCTGCCGATCGCGATCAAGGCGGCCTTCGGCGGCGGTGGCCGCGGTCTGAAGGTCGCGCGCACCCTCGAAGAGGTCCCCGAGCTGTACGACTCGGCGGTCCGCGAGGCCGTCGCGGCGTTCGGCCGGGGCGAGTGCTTCGTGGAGCGCTACCTCGACAAGCCCCGCCACGTGGAGACCCAGTGCCTGGCCGACTCCCACGGCAACGTGGTCGTGGTCTCCACCCGTGACTGCTCCCTGCAGCGCCGTCACCAGAAGCTGGTCGAGGAGGCTCCGGCCCCCTTCCTGTCCGAGGCGCAGAACGCGGAGCTGTACGCGGCGTCGAAGGCCATCCTGAAGGAGGCCGGCTACGTCGGCGCCGGCACGGTGGAGTTCCTGGTCGGTGTCGACGGCACGATCTCCTTCCTCGAGGTCAACACCCGCCTGCAGGTCGAGCACCCGGTCACCGAGGAGGTCACCGGTATCGACCTGGTCCGCGAGATGTTCCGCATCGCCGACGGCGAGGTGCTCGGCTACGACGACCCGCCGCTGCGCGGCCACTCCTTCGAGTTCCGCATCAACGGCGAGGACCCCGGCCGGGGCTTCCTGCCCGCCCCCGGCACGGTCACCACGTTCACCGCTCCCACCGGTCCCGGTGTCCGCCTCGACGCGGGCGTGGAGTCCGGCAGCGTGATCGGCCCGGCCTGGGACTCCCTGCTGGCCAAACTCGTCGTCACCGGCGCCACACGGCAGCAGGCCCTGCAGCGCGCGGCCCGCGCCCTGGACGAGTTCACCGTCGAGGGCATGGCCACCGCGATCCCCTTCCACCGCGCGGTGGTCAGGGATCCGGCGTTCGGCCCCGAACTCACCGGCTCCACGGACCCCTTCACGGTCCACACCCGCTGGATCGAGACCGAGTTCGTCAACGACATCAAGCCCTTCGCGGCCCCCGCCGACGCCGAGGCCGAGGACGAGACGGACCGCGAGACGATCGTCGTCGAGGTCGGCGGCAAGCGCCTGGAGGTCTCCCTCCCGGCGGCCCTCGGCATGACCCTGGCCCGCACCGGTCTCGCCGCCGGCGCCAAGCCCAAGCGCCGCGCCGCCAAGAAGTCCGGCCCGGTCGCCTCGGGTGACACCCTCGCCTCCCCGATGCAGGGCACCATCGTCAAGGTCGCCGTCGAGGAGGGCCAGGAGGTCAAGGAGGGCGACCTCGTCGTCGTCCTCGAAGCCATGAAGATGGAACAGCCCCTCAACGCCCACCGTTCCGGCACCATCAAGGGCCTGAGCGCGGAGGTCGGCGCCTCGATCACCTCGGGCGCGGCGATCTGCGAGATCAAGGACTGACCCACGCTCAGCACCCCCGCGCCCCGACGTTTCTCAGGGGCGCGGGGCTGTATCGACCGTACCCGCGCAACTCCCGCGATCACCCGAGCTCTTAGGCTGAGAACGCCCCCAGCGAAAGAGAGCAGGTGACACCACGGTGAGCCCCATCCCGGCCCAGCCCCCGGCAGGGCCCCGCCCGATGCGAGCCGACGCCCGCCGCAACCGCGACCGCCTGCTCACAGAGGCCCGCCTCGCCTTCGCGGCCCACGGCACCACCGCCTCGCTCGAGGACATCGCCCGCCGAGCGGACGTGGGCATCGGCACCCTCTACCGCCACTTCCCCAACCGCCAGGCCCTCCTGAGCGCGGTCTTCGAGGAAGCCGTCGGCGACCTGCTGGCCCGGGCGCGGGAGCAGCTCGAAGCGGCCCGACCCTGCACCGCACTCGTCTCCTGGCTGCGCGACATCATCACCCACGCGGGCGAATACCGAGGCCTCGCCCAGGCCCTGATGACGGTCTCCTACGCGGACTCCCGCGCCGCGGACGAGGACCCCTCGGACCTGGCCCGGTGCTGCGCCCCCATCCGAGAGGCGGGCACCGCCCTCCTCCGGCGGGCGCAGCACGCCCACGCCGTACGCGACGACGTGTCCATCGGCGACCTGCTCCAGCTCACCCACGCGATCGCGCTGGCGGCCGAGGAAACCCCGGACGACCCGGAGTTGGCCGACCGCCTGCTGACGTTGACCGTGCGCGGCCTGAAGCCGTGACGGGCGCGAAGCCCCTGCCGGCCTGACCGGCGGGCAACCGGCCGACATGACCGCCGAGAAACCCCGGCGGACGTACGCGCGGCACTGCCCGAACGGCGGACGTACGCGCGGCGCTACCCAGGCAGCGAACGTACGCGCGGCGCTACCCGGACGTACGTGCGCGGTGCTACCGGCGCCGCAGGTCCGCGACGCGGGCCGCTCGCTCCCGCTCCCGGTCACCGGCCGACGGCTGCTCCCCCAGGACCGTGGCGGTGCGCAACTGTGGCGCCGTGCCGTGGACCTGGTTGCGGCGGGGTCCCGGAAGGGGCACGTCCCGGCGCGAGTGGCGCGCCGGGACGGGATCGCCTCCCGTACCACCGCCACTCGCCGCCCCGGCCACCGCGATCTGCACGCCCTGATCGGCCAGGGCCTGCAACTCGGTGACCGCGCGGTCGTCGTGGCCGGGCGGGTCGTCGGTGACCAGCCGGGTGATCACGTCGGTCGGCACCGTCTGGAACATCGTGTCGGTGCCGAGTTTGGTGTGATCGGCGAGGACGACGACCTCGGCGGCGGCCTGGACCAGCGCGCGGTCGACGGACGCCGACAGCATGTTGGACGTGGACAGGCCGCGCTCTGCGGTCAGTCCACTCCCGGAGAGGAAGGCCTTGGAGACACGCAGCCCCTGGAGGGACTGCTCGGCGCCGGAGCCGACCAGGGCGTAGTTGGAACCGCGCAGGGTGCCGCCGGTCATCACGACCTCCACACGGTTGGCATGGGCCAACGCCTGGGCCACCAACAGGGAGTTGGTGACGACGGTCAGCCCGGGGACCCGCGCGAGCCGGCGTGCCAGCTCCTGCGTGGTGGTCCCCGCCCCGACCACGATGGCCTCGCCCTCTTCGACGAAGCTCGCGGCGAGGTCGGCGATGGCCGTCTTCTCGGCGGTCGCGAGATGAGATTTCTGCGGAAAGCCGGACTCTCGCGTGAACCCGCCCGGCAATACCGCACCGCCGTGCCGGCGGTCGAGGAGTCCTTCTGCCTCCAGAGCGCGCACGTCCCGCCGTACGGTCACTTCGGAGGTCTGGACGACGCGAGCGAGCTCACGGAGCGACACGGCTCCGTTGGCCCGCACCATTTCGAGGATCAATTGACGACGTTCTGCAGCGAACACGAAACTGACAGTAACGCCAACGACCATCTGCTTTCAGCAGTTTGCGCCGAATAGCAGAAGTTGTTCGCACGGTGAGGCGAGAAGTGATATAGGGGCCATCCGGGACGGAAGCCGCCAGTCGGTCGTCCGACCCCGTCGCTAAACCCCGTCGTCAAACGCCGTCGTCAGACGCCGTCGTCAGACGCCGTCGCCGGACTTGCGGGTGTGGAGCTGGCGCGCGACCTCGGCGATCGAACCCGACAGGGACGGGTAGACGGTGAACGCGTTCGCGATCTGTTCGACGGTCAGGTTGTTGTCGACCGCGATCGAGATGGGGTGGATCAGCTCCGAGGCGCGCGGGGAGACCACGACACCGCCCACCACGATGCCGGTGCCCGGCCGGCAGAAGATCTTGACGAAGCCGTCCCGGATGCCCTGCATCTTGGCGCGCGGGTTGCGCAGCAGCGGCAGCTTCACCCCGACGGCGTCGATGGCCCCGGCGTCCAGGTCGGCCTGGGTGTAGCCGACGGTGGCGATCTCGGGGTCGGTGAAGACGTTGGACGACACGGTCTTCAGGTTCAGCGGGGCCACGGCGTCGCCGAGGAAGTGGTACATGGCGATACGGCCCTGCATGGCGGCCACGGAGGCGAGCGCGAAGACACCGGTCACGTCACCTGCGGCGTACACGCCGGGCGCACTCGTCCGGGAAACCTTGTCGGTCCAGATGTGCCCGGACTCCTTGACCTTGACCCCGGCCTCCTCCAGGCCCATCCCCGCGCTGTTGGGGATGGCGCCGACGGCCATCAGACAGTGCGAGCCGCTGATCACCCGTCCGTCCGCGAGCGTCACCTCGACCCGGTCCCCCACCCGCTTGGCGGACTGGGCGCGGGAGCGCGCCATGACGTTCATGCCACGCCGCCGGAACACGTCCTCCAGGACTTCGGCAGCGTCCGGGTCCTCACCCGGCAGCACGCGATCACGGCTGGATACGAGCGTGACACGCGACCCGAGCGCCTGATAGGCACCGGCGAACTCGGCACCGGTCACACCGGACCCGACCACGATCAGCTCTTCGGGCAGCTCGTCGAGGTCGTAGACCTGCGTCCAGTTGAGGATCCGCTCCCCGTCGGGCTGCGCGTCGGGCACCTCACGCGGATGAGCGCCGGTGGCGATGAGTACGGCGTCGGCGGTCAGCGTCTCCTCGGACCCGTCGGCGGCGCGCACCACGACCTTGCGCGACCCGTCGAGATCCTGCTGCCCCTGCAGCCGCCCGCGCCCGCGCATGACCCGCGCGCCGGCGCGCGTCACCGAGGCCGTGATGTCGTGCGACTGCGCCAGCGCGAGCCGCTTCACACGCCGGTTGACCTTGCCGAGGTCCACCCCGACGACACGCGCGGGCGTGTCGATGTGCGGAGTGTCGTCGGCGACGATGATCCCCAGTTCCTCGTACGAGGAGTCGAAGGTCGTCATCACCTCGGCCGTCGCGATGAGGGTCTTCGACGGCACGCAGTCGGTCAGCACCGACGCCCCGCCCAGACCGTCGCAGTCCACGACGGTCACCTCCGCGCCGAGCTGCGCGGCCACCAGCGCCGCTTCATAGCCGCCGGGTCCGCCACCGATGATCACGATCCGAGTCACGTACTCCATTGTCCCGTACGACGGCCGATGCCACCGCGCCGGGGTACGGGGTCCCGCAGGGGGCTGCGGGGAAACCGCTCGACCAGCCACGACACACGCGCACCCGCCAACGCGCCGAGCCCCGGAGCCATCAGACGCCCGGCCCTGCGGGCGGAGCGCTCCCGTACCCTCTCCCCATGTCGCTCTACGCCGCCTACGCTGGCAACATGGACTCGCGCCTGATGTCCCGCCGGGCCCCCCACTCCCCGCTGCGCGCAACCGGCTGGCTGAACGACTGGCGGCTGACCTTCGGCGGCGAACACATGGGCTGGGAGGGCGCGCTGGCCACGGTCGTCGAGGCGCCGCGCTCGCAGGTCTTCGTGGCGCTGTACGACATCGCCCCCATGGACGAGGACGCGATGGACCGCTGGGTCGGCGTCGGTCTGGACATATACCGCCGGATGCGGGTCCGCGTACACACCCTGGACGGCGAGGAAGCGGCCTGGGTCTACGTCCTCAACGGCTACGAGGGCGGCCTGCCCTCGGCCCGCTACCTGGGCGAGGTCGCGGACGCGGCGGAGTCGGCGGGCGCGCCCCACGACTACGTGATGGAACTGCGCAAACGCCCCTGCTGAGGGAGTCGGTCAGGGGGCTGCGAGGCACGTCGCGCGCCCGGACCCGCTGTCGGAAACGACAAGACAACGATCCCGATCCGGTGAGCTCATCATCTACGCGCGTAGGCTGGAACCGGATACCCTCGTCGCGTGAACGCATCTCTTCTTCCGGACGACATCCAGGGCGACCCGTACGCCGCCGCCGACGCCGCCGCCGCGCGCCTGCGCGAGCTGACGGGCGCCGAGACCCACGACGTCGCGCTTGTGATGGGCTCCGGCTGGGCCCCGGCCGTGGACGCGCTCGGCGCCCCCGAGGCCGAGTTCCAGGTCACCGAGCTGCCCGGCTTCCCGCCGTCGGCGGTCGAGGGCCACGGCGGCAAGGTCCGCTCGTACAAGATCGGTGACAAGCGCGCGCTCGTCTTCCTGGGCCGCACCCACTACTACGAGGGCCGCGGTGTCGCCGCCGTCGCGCACGGGGTCCGTACCGCCGTCGCCGCCGGTGTGAAGACGATCGTCCTCACCAACGGCTGCGGCGGTCTCCGCGAGGGCATGCGTCCCGGCCAGCCGGTCCTGATCAGCGACCATCTGAACCTGACGGCGGCGTCGCCGATCGTCGGCGCGAACTTCGTCGACCTCACGGACCTCTACTCCCCGCGCCTGCGCGCCCTGTGCAAGGAGATCGACCCCTCGTTCGAGGAGGGCGTCTACGCGCAGTTCACGGGCCCCCACTACGAGACCCCGGCGGAGATCCGCATGGCCCGCGTCATCGGCGCGGACCTGGTCGGCATGTCCACGGTCCTGGAGGCCATCGCGGCCCGCGAGGCCGGCGCCGAGGTCCTGGGCATCTCCCTGGTGACGAACCTGGCGGCCGGTATGACGGGCGAGCCCCTGAACCACGAAGAGGTCCTGCAGGCGGGCCGCGACTCGGCGACGCGCATGGGCGCGCTGCTGACGCAGGTGCTGGACCGGCTGTAGCACCCACGAGCCCGGGAGTTCGGTTCGTTGGCGAGTGCGGGTTCGTCGTGGTGGTTCGCGCAGTTCCCCGCGCCCCTGAAAAGCAGCGGCTGTGCCCCGTGCTTTTCGTCTTCTGGGGCGCAGGAAACTGCGCGACCAGCCCCCGCCCACCCGCGGACGAAGAACTCACCGTTCCTGTGGACCGAGCGGGAGTGAGTCCGTTCAGCCGCGCGCCCCGAACGGTCCTGGGCGAGTTGGTCCCCGGCGTATTCGACCCCGATTGGCGACACGCATCCTGTGCGTGGTCCGGGCCCGGGCGTCCCAGATCGCACGATCACACCAACCCGAACGGCCCAGGACACCGCAAGCCCGGAAACCGACCACCACACCATCGAGCCGACTCGACCTCACACGCACTCCTTGGCAAGCAGCCAATACCCCCGGGGTCGAAGCGGCAGCGCCCCTGGGGACAGGGACGGGTAGGGGCGGCGGGGGCGAGGACAATCGGACCCGCACCCCGCACCTCCCGGGTCCTCAGGGACCCGCACGAACAAAGAACGAGAGGTTGACCCCCGTGCACGACGACCTGATCGCCCGCGCCAAGGCGTGGCTGGCCGAGGATCCCGACCCGGAGACCCGGGACGAACTCGGCAGGCTGATCGACGCGGCGGACACGGCGGAGCTGACCGCCCGTTTCTCCGGCACCCTCCAGTTCGGCACCGCGGGCCTGCGCGGCGAACTCGGCGCCGGCCCCATGCGGATGAACCGCTCGGTCGTCATCCGCGCCGCCGCGGGCCTCGCCGCGTATCTGAACAAGAAGGGCGCCACCGGCGGCCTCGTCGTCATCGGCTACGACGCCCGCCACAAGTCCGCCGACTTCGCCCGTGACACGGCAGCCGTGATGACCGGTGCGGGCCTGCGCGCGGCCGTCCTCCCCCGCCCCCTCCCCACGCCCGTCCTGGCCTTCGCCATAAGGCACCTGGGCGCGGTCGCCGGCGTGGAGGTCACCGCCAGCCACAACCCGCCGCGCGACAACGGCTACAAGGTCTACCTGGGCGACGGCTCGCAGATCGTGCCCCCGGCCGACGCCGGGATCGCGGCCGAGATCGACGCCGTACGGTCCCTCGACGACGTCCCCCGCCCCGACGTCGGCTGGGACACCCTCGACGACAGCGTCCTGGACGCCTATCTGGCCCGTACGGACGCGGTCCTCGCGCCCGGCTCCCCCCGCACCGCCCGCACGGTCTACACGGCCATGCACGGCGTCGGCAGGGACACCCTGCTCGCGGCCTTCGCGCGCGCGGGCTTCCCGGAGCCCGTCCTCGTCGCCGAGCAGGCGGACCCGGACCCGGACTTCCCGACGGTCGCCTTCCCCAACCCGGAGGAGCCCGGCGCGATGGACCTCGCCTTCGCGAAGGCCCACGAGACGGACCCCGACCTGATCGTCGCGAACGACCCCGACGCCGACCGCTGCGCCGCGGCGGTCAAGGACGGCGCCGACTGGCGGATGCTGCGCGGCGACGAGGTGGGCGCGCTCCTCGCCACCCATCTGGTCGCGCGCGGAGTGCGGGGCACGTTCGCCGAGTCCATCGTCTCCTCCTCCCTCCTCGGCCGTATCGCCGAGAAGGCGGGCCTCCCCTACGAGGAGACCCTCACCGGCTTCAAGTGGATCGCCCGCGTCGAGAACCTGCGCTACGGCTACGAGGAGGCCCTCGGCTACTGCGTCGACCCCGAGGGCGTCCGCGACAAGGACGGCATCACGGCGGCCCTCCTCATCACGGAACTCGCCTCGCAGCTGAAGGAGGAGGGCCGCACCCTCCTCGACCTGCTGGACGACATCGCCGTCGAGCACGGCCTGCACGCCACCGACCAGCTCTCGGTCCGCGTCCAGGACCTCTCCCTCATCGCCCGCGCGATGGAGCGGCTCCGCGAGCGGCCCCCGACCGCCCTCGCCGGCCTGGCCGTCACCAGGGCCGAGGATCTGACGCGGGGCACGGACAGGCTCCCGCCCACGGACGGCCTGCGCTACACCCTCGACGGTGCCCGTGTGATCGTCCGCCCCAGCGGCACGGAACCCAAGCTGAAGTGCTACCTGGAGGTCGTGGTGCCGGTCGCCGACCACGCCGGTCTCCCGGAGGCCCGCACGAAGGCGGCCGGTCTGCTCGCCGGAATCAAGCGGGACCTGTCGGCGGCGGCGGGCATCTGACCGCTCCCCACCCCTTCCGTACGCACGGAGGCCCTGGCCGGATCACCACTGATCACCGGCCGGGGCCTGCGGATGTGCGGACCGGAGACCGGTTACGGCAACAGCACCAGCGCCGCCGCCCACACCACGGCCAGCACCACACCCAGCGGCCAGAGCGGCCTCCCCCGGCCGCTGTACTCCCCTTCGGGCCGCAGCGCGGGCTCCCGCCACATGGCGGTGATCTCGGCGGCGGTCCTCTCGTACGGGTGGACCAGGCGCAGCTTCCGCTCCAGCCCTCGCCAGCGCTCCGCCCGGACGGACCAGGCCGTGAACGACTCCTGGCTGCTGTCCACCGTCAGGACGGTACCGGCGCACCGGACGGTCATGAGGTGGTCCCACTCGATGTGCCGGGTCCGGCTCCAGCCGCTCAGCCACAGGCCCGAGCGGTCGGCCGTGATGCGCCAGGCCAGCATCTGGGGCAGCACCAGGACTCCGAAGACGCCGATGGCGCCACCGAGGACGTACTGCGTCAGCCCGTCCGGGTACAGCCCGACGGCGGCGACCGCGGCGATCATGAAGAGGGCGGCGGTCCAGTCGGCCCACCCCGCCCGCCAGCGCCGTACGGCTACCGGCTCGTCGCCCAGCCGCGCCCTGCTCTCCGTGACGGCCCTGGCACGCAGCTCCTCGTGGACCGTGCTCCGTCTCGCCCTGACCCGCTGCGCGGCGCCCCAACGCCGTACGGCCCGGTCGGACAGGGGTCGCACCGGCCCGCTCGACGACTCGACGATCAGTTCCGCGGGCGAACCACCCGCGTCCTCGGCCCCGTCGGTGCCGTCCGGCTCTCCCGGCTTCTCCAGGTCCACCGGCCCCTGGTACTCCGTCTCCTCCGGCTTCTCCGCCGCGCTGACGATCACGATCTCGGCGCCCTCGTGGGGCGGCCCGTACAGCACGGCCTCGCGCAGAGGGCCGGGCTGTTCGTCGTCATCGCCGACGTCCTCGACGGCGTCGAGGAGTTCGTCCCGCTCCTCCCGGCCGATGCGTTCCTCGACCTCCTCGTCGCTGTCGTCGTACCACTCCTCGGCCGCGACGGTGAACAGCGGCCGCAGTGCGTCCGCGTCGTCGGCGGCGAAGACCTCGGCGTCCCCGTCGGCGCCGTCGCGTACGAGCACCCGCAGCACCGGCACGGGGCCGCCCCGCAGCGCGGCGGCCCGGCGGCGCCCCAGCCACCCGGAGAGCAGTGTGGTGAGCCCCCAGCCGACGACGAACCATCCGACGAGCGTGACCTCGTGCCGGTCGGTGGCGACGTCCCAGCCGGAGGCGAGGGAGAGCAGCCCCGCTCCGAGTGCGGTCAGCACGAAGCCGAGCCCCATGAGGAAGCGGCCTCGCCGCAACGGTCCCGCCTCGTCCGGCACCGTGGCGGTCGCCCCCTCGGCAGCCGCCAGGGCCCACTGCCGCTGGAGCCTGC
Organism: Streptomyces sp. NBC_01314; assembly: GCF_041435215.1. Classification (NCBI taxonomy): domain Bacteria; kingdom Bacillati; phylum Actinomycetota; class Actinomycetes; order Kitasatosporales; family Streptomycetaceae; genus Streptomyces; species Streptomyces sp. NBC_01314. The sequence goes on from NZ_CP108394.1 coordinate 4,270,971, forward strand.
GCTTGCTCAGCCGGATTTCGGCCACGGCCCAGGTGCAGGTCACGGCGGTGAGGCCCAGCAGGGTCGGCACATCGTGCGATTTCCCGTACCAGCTCAGCAGGAGCAGGAGCGCGGGCGCCGAGAACCGTACGACCTCGGGCCTGACCAGGGTCCACACCAGTTGCAGCGGGACCAGCACGGCGAGGGCGGCGGGCACCTCCGCGAAGTTCGCCAGCCAGAAGCCGACGATCAGGCCGCCCGGGACCACGGCGAGGAGGTGCAGGGGGCGTGTCCGGGTCGGCACCCAGACGGGCGGCCGGGTCCGCGCCCAGGCCTCCAGCTTCTCCCCGGTCCAGGCGACGCAGCCCTCGGGCACGGCGGTCGCGGGCAGCCGGCGCGGGGGTGGGAGCGGGGACCCGGGCCGAGGCCGGGGCTCAAGGTTCGTACTCATCGTTCTGTGGACACTCCGGCCGCCGTCGTGGTTACGCCGTTCGTCGCGCGCGATCCGACGCGATCCAAGCGGACCAAGCTGTGAAGGCGGGACGCACGGGCACGTTCTGGCCCAACGAGCCCTTGGTCAAGGGCGGTTTGGGTTCTCGCATGCTCCCGGACGTCTCGTCCGGCGCGTTTCAGGCCACCATAGAACAGATGTCCTGAGCCGTTTCCTGAAAGAGCCCGGCAGAGCGAGGTCAGCCGAGCGCGATCAGCACCAGCAGCAACACGGCCCCCGCCGCCGCGGGCGCCACGATCTCCCAGGCCCACCGCACGCTGGGCTCACCCTGCGAATCGACCGCCTTCGCCCGTGCCTCGCACAGATCCCGCAGATCGGCCATGATCTGATCGGTCTCCGCCCGCGCGGGCCGCTCGGCCGAGGCCGTACGCGCCCCGCGCTCGCCCTTGGCCGCCCGATGCGCCTCCCGGGCCTGATGCCGAGCGGCCTTCTTGCGGCCACGCAGCGAAACGGGGATCGCCCAGAGCTGGTACTTGGCGCCGCTCCCGTCGATCACCTCGTTGGTGTAACCGGACCGCAGTGACACGACGCTCGCCCACGGCAGCTCGATCACCCGGAACGGATTCCGCACCCGCAACCGGTCGTCATTGGCGAACACGGCCGGCCGCACCGAGAAGGCCACCACCACCGGCACGGCCACCAGCATCGAGGCCAACGCCAGCCAGGGCGTACTGCCCTCCCCCGACACGACCGCGTCCCCACCGAGCCACGCGAACAGCCCGAGCAGCAGGGCCCCGCCCATCAGCCCGGCGGGCGACCGGTACACCCGGTCCTTGTACACGGGCTTGTCGGGCTTCGACGCGGAGGCCGCCGCAGCCACCGGAGCCTGCTCGGCCTTCGGGGTCTCCGAAGCCGTCCCAGCCTCCGTACGCTTGCGAGCCGCCGACGTGTGCTCCGGCTCGGGCGACGATTGATCCGAGGTGCTCATACGTCCGATTCTGCCCGACGCCCCGAACCCGCCGGCGCCGGGCGGGGCCCGGCCCACAGCGCGCCTCCCGCTCTCCGCGCAAACAATCGTGGGGCTGTACACCTGCTACGCGCGTAGATATGCTCGTCTGGTGACCATGTCCACAGCTGCACCCCACGCTCTCGCCGACGTCACCGCGTCCGACAGCACGCTGCGCCGCTTCCTCCACGGGCTGCCCGGCGTCGACCCGGTCGGCCTGGAGGCCCGCGCCGCCTCGCTCGGCACCCGTTCCATCAAGACGACCGCCAAGGCGTACGCCATCGACCTGGCCATCTCCATGGTCGACCTGACGACGCTGGAAGGCGCGGACACCCCGGGCAAGGTCCGGTCCCTCGGCGCCAAGGCGGTCCTCCCCGACCCCAGCGACCGCACGGCCCCCTCGACGGCCGCGGTCTGCGTCTACCCCGACATGGTGCCCGCCGCCAAGGCCGCCGTCGCGGGCTCCACCGTCAAGGTCGCCTCCGTCGCCACCGCCTTCCCGGCCGGCCGCGCCCCCCTCGCTGTGAAGCTGGCCGACGTCCACGAGGCCGTCTCCGCCGGCGCCGACGAGATCGACATGGTCATCGACCGCGGCGCGTTCCTCTCCGGGAACTACCTCAAGGTCCACGACGAGATCACCGCCGTGAAGGAAGCATGCGGCTCCGCGGCCCGTCTGAAGGTCATCTTCGAGACCGGCGAACTCTCGACGTACGACAACATCCGCCGAGCCAGCTGGCTCGGCATGCTCGCGGGCGCGGACTTCATCAAGACCTCGACCGGCAAGGTCGCGGTGAACGCCACCCCCGCCAACACCCTCCTCATGCTGGAAGCCGTCCGCGACTTCCGTGCCCAGACCGGCGTCCAGGTCGGCGTGAAGCCCGCCGGCGGCATCCGCACCACCAAGGACGCGATCAAGTTCCTCGTCGTGGTCAACGAGACCGTCGGCGAGGACTGGCTGGACAACCACTGGTTCCGCTTCGGCGCGTCCTCGCTCCTCAACGACCTGCTGATGCAGCGCCAGAAGCTGGCCACCGGCCGCTACTCCGGCCCCGACTACGTGACGGTGGACTGATCCCCATGGCTTCCGCATTCGAGTACGCACCGGCCCCCGAGTCCCGGGCGGTCGTCGACATCGCCCCCTCCTACGGCCTGTTCATCGACGGCGAGTTCACCGAGGCCGCCGACGGCAGGGTCTTCAAGACGGTCAGCCCGGCCTCCGAGGAGGTCCTCTCCGAGATCGCCCAGGCGGGCGAGGCGGACGTGGACCGCGCGGTGAAGGCGGCACGCAGGGCCTTCGAGAAGTGGTCCGCGCTTCCCGGCGCGGAGCGCGCGAAGTACCTCTTCCGCATCGCCCGCATCATCCAGGAGCGCAGCCGCGAACTGGCCGTCCTCGAAACCCTGGACAACGGCAAGCCCATCAAGGAGACGAGGGACGCCGACCTCCCCCTGGTCGCCGCGCACTTCTTCTACTACGCGGGCTGGGCCGACAAGCTCGACCATGCCGGCTTCGGCGCGAACCCGAAGCCTCTCGGCGTGGCGGGCCAAGTCATCCCCTGGAACTTCCCGCTCCTCATGCTCGCGTGGAAGATCGCCCCGGCACTCGCGACGGGCAACACGGTCGTCCTGAAGCCGGCGGAGACCACTCCCCTGTCGGCGCTGTTCTTCGCGGACATCTGCCGCCAGGCGGGCCTGCCGAGGGGCGTCGTCAACATCCTCCCCGGCTACGGCGACACGGGCGCAGCCCTGGTCGCGCACCCGGACGTCAACAAGGTCGCCTTCACGGGCTCCACGGCGGTCGGCAAGCAGATCGCGAGGACGGTCGCGGGCAGCCGCAAGAAGCTGACCCTCGAACTGGGCGGCAAGGGCGCGAACATCGTCTTCGACGACGCCCCCATCGACCAGGCCGTCGAGGGCATCGTGACCGGCATCTTCTTCAACCAGGGCCAGGTCTGCTGCGCGGGCAGCCGCCTCCTGGTCCAGGAGTCGATCCAGGACGAGCTGCTCGACTCGCTGAAGCGCCGCCTGTCGACGCTCCGCCTCGGCGACCCCCTCGACAAGAACACGGACATCGGCGCGATCAACTCCGAGGAGCAGCTCACCCGCATCACCTCGCTCGTCGAGCGCGGCGAGGCGGAGGGCGCCGAGCGCTGGTCCCCGGCGTGCGAACTGCCCTCCGCGGGCTACTGGTTCGCCCCAACGCTCTTCACGAACGTCACCCAGGCGCACACGATCGCGCGGGACGAGATCTTCGGCCCGGTCCTCTCCGTGCTCACCTTCCGCACCCCGGACGAGGCCGTCGCCAAGGCCAACAACACCCAGTACGGCCTCTCGGCGGGCATCTGGACCGAGAAGGGCTCCCGGATCCTGGCCGTCGCGAACAAGCTCCGCGCGGGCGTCGTCTGGTCCAACACGTTCAACAAGTTCGACCCGACGTCGCCGTTCGGCGGCTACAAGGAGTCGGGCTTCGGCCGCGAGGGCGGCCGCCACGGCCTGGAGGGGTACCTCGATGTCTGACCGACTTTCCGTGCTGAAGACCTACAAGCTGTACGTCGGCGGGAAGTTCCCGCGTTCCGAGAGCGGCCGGGTGTACGAGGTGACGGACTCAAGGGACAAGTGGCTGGCGAACGCGCCCCTTTCCTCCCGCAAGGACGCCCGTGACGCGGTCGTCGCCGCGCGCAAGGCCCTCGGCGCCTGGTCCGGCGCGACGGCGTACAACCGCGGACAGGTTCTCTACCGCGTCGCCGAGATGCTGGAGGGCCGCAAGAGCCAGTTCGTGCACGAGGTCGCCGACGCCGAGGGCCTGTCGAAGTCGAAGGCCGCCGCCGTGGTGGAGGCGACGATCGACCGCTGGGTCTGGTACGCGGGCTGGACCGACAAGATCGCCCAGGTGGTCGGCGGCGGAAACCCGGTGGCGGGCCCGTACTTCAACCTCTCCTCCCCCGAGCCGACGGGCGTGGTGGCGGTCCTGGCCCCCCAGGAGTCGTCCTTCCTGGGCCTGGTCTCGGTCGTCGCCCCGGTGATCGCCACCGGCAACACGGCGGTCGTGATCGCGAGCGAGAAGTCCCCCCTCCCGGCCCTCTCCCTCGGCGAGGTCCTCGCCACCTCCGACGTCCCCGGCGGCGTGGTCAACGTCCTCTCCGGGCGTACGGCGGAGATCGCGGCCCCCCTCGCCGCCCACCAGGACGTCAACGCGATCGACCTGGCCGGCGCGGACGAGGTCCTGGCGAAGGAGCTGGAGATCGCCGCGGCCGACAACCTCAAGCGCGTCCTCCGTCCACAGCCTGTGGACGACTGGTCGGCCACGCCGGGCATCGACCGCATGACGGCGTTCCTGGAGACGAAGACGGTGTGGCACCCGACGGGATCGCTGGGCGCGTCGGGTTCCTCGTACTGAGGATCACTGAAGATCACCGAGGACCGCTGAGGATCGCTGAGGACCGCTGAGGACAAGCGCTCCGTAAGGGGCGCGGGGAACTGCGCGACCGGCCACGGACGGCCCACGCCCTCCGCACGGACCGCGCAGCCCCCGAAACCCTCGCCGCCCCTCAGTCCCTCACTCCCTCAGCCCTTCAGTCCGCCCACCACGGACCCCACCACCGGAATGCTCCCGATCGAAGGCGCCTGCGCCACCGGCCCCGTCAGGGCCGTCGACGTCAGCGGCTGGAAGTCGGCCTGGGGGTCGACCTGGCCGAGCGAGGTGGGCCGGGTGCGCAGCACGTCGACGACCGGGGCGGCGCCGTCCGCCGCCGCGGTGGTGACGGCCAGCAACGCGCGCCGGGCGCCGGAGGTCTGGGGGGCCGCGTGTCGAGCCATCAGTGATGCCGCCTTTCCCTATGCGTTTCCACTTCGGAAAGTAATCATAGAGATACGTACGGTAGTTGAGGTGTGATGTGCACTCCAAGGGCGACCCGCCGACTCGGCTGGAGCCGCTCGATGCCGCACACTGGACTCTCGTGAGTGCGCATCCTCCGATACCGACCCGGGTCGTCCTGCTCTCCGGTCCTTCCGGCTCAGGCAAATCCCTCCTCGCCGCCCGCTCCGGCCTGCCCGTGCTGCGGCTCGACGACTTCTACAAGGAGGGCGACGACCCGACGCTGCCGCAGGTGGCGGGCAGTACGGACATCGACTGGGACCACCCGTTGTCGTGGGACGCGGACACCGCCGTCGCGGCGATCGAGGAGCTGTGCCGCACGGGCCGTACGACCGTCCCGGCGTACGACATCTCGCTCAGCGCGCGTACCGGTGCGGAGGCCCTGCACATCGGGCGGACACCGGTGTTCATCGCCGAGGGCATCTTCGCCGCCGAGATCGTCGGGCGCTGCCGTGAACTCGGCCTTCTGGCGGACGCGCTGTGCCTGACCCGTGGTCCGGTGAAGACCTTCCGCCGGCGCTTCCTGCGCGATCTGAGGGAGGGCCGCAAGTCGGTGCCGTTCCTGCTGCGGCGCGGCTGGCGGCTGATGCGTCTGGAGCGTTCGATCGTGGCCCGGCAGACGGAGTTGGGCGCCCACCCCTGTGACAGGGACGAGGCGCTGGGCCGTCTGGCGGCGGCCACCGCGGGCCACTGCGCGAGGACGACCGCCTGAAGGCGGACATGAAAACGGGACTGGACGGACCCCCCGGCCCTCCAGTCCCGCTTCCCCCGTGATCCCCCGTGCAGCACCGTCGTGGTCCCCCCGGACCCCCGTCGGCTTTCCCCCCGGCCGTCACATAGGCGCTCCCCCGCGCCACCGTGACGTCCCCCGCTCCCCCGTGCTCCCCCCGTTTTCCCTTCCCCCGTTACCTACTTCCCCCCACAGACCTTCAGGCGACAAGCTCCCCGAAGGACTCCTCCTCGTCACGGCCGAAGCTGAGGACCTCGTCCTCACGCAGCCGGCGGAGCGACCGCCAGATGCTGGACTTCACCGTGCCGACACTGATGTCGAGGATCTCCGAGATCTCCGGGTCGGTGCGGCCCTCGTAGTAACGGAGGACCAGCATCGTCCGCTGGAGTTCGGGGAGCCGGGCGAGCGCCTGCCACAGGACGGCGCGCAGCTCGGTGCCGCGCATCGCGTCCGTGTCGCCGGCCGTCTCCGGCAGCTCCTCGGTCGGGTACTCGTTCAGCTTGCGGCGGCGCCACGCGCTGATGTGCAGATTGGTCATGGTGCGGCGGAGGTAGCCCCCCACCGCGGCCTTGTCACTGATCCGGTCCCAGGCCCGGTAGGTCGAGAACAGCGCGCTCTGCAGCAGGTCCTCGGCCTCGAAGCGGTCCCCGGTCAGGTGGTAGGCGGTTGCGTACAGGGAGGCACGACGCTCCTGGACGTAGGCGGTGAACTCCGCCTCCGACACAGACCGGCGTTCCCCCGTGCCCTCCCCGTACGCGGCCCCCGTTCCCCCGTGGGTGACCCCCGTTACCCCCGTGTTGCTTCCCCCCACATGCGCGTCGACCACCGACATGAATGTGGTGTGCTGACGCCCGGTGCCGCGAGCGCACCCCCGCCCGCTCACTGCACCGGACTTCTCCGTGTTCCGGACGACGTCATGGAGCCGCGTGACTACTGCGCTAGTGCTGGTGCTGTGCAGCGTGTTCATCTCGCGCCCCCCGTCGTGGAGTTCCGGTTGTGGTGCTGTGCCGTGGTGCTCGTTCGTACTTCCCCGGCTCCGCCCCTTCGTGCTGTCGGGCGGCGTTTCCTTGCCTGTGCCGAGAAGATTGCCCGTTCACCTTCATGGCCGTGTCCGCCGACTGTCACAGACCTGTCACAGGGATCGGGCCCAGTCGGGGCACAGGTTGATCACAGAGAAGAGTCGTACGGCTACGCGAACGGCACGATCGTGTGCGGGTGTCGGATGGGAGCGCTCCAACGGTCGATTCGGCGCCATGCCATGGGCCAGAATGAGCCCGTGCCTTCCCTGTTGCTGATCGAGGACGACGACGCCATCCGCACGGCCCTGGAGCTCTCACTGACGCGCCAGGGGCACCGTGTCGCCACCGCCGCCACCGGCGAGGATGGTCTCAAGCTGCTGCGCGAACAGCGGCCGGATCTGATCGTTTTGGACGTGATGCTGCCAGGAATCGACGGCTTCGAGGTGTGCCGACGGATCCGGCGCACCGACCAGCTGCCGATCATCCTGTTGACGGCACGCAGCGACGACATCGACGTCGTGGTGGGCCTGGAGTCGGGCGCGGACGACTACGTGGTCAAGCCCGTGCAGGGGCGGGTGCTGGACGCCCGTATCCGCGCGGTGCTGAGGCGCGGTGAGCGCGAGGCCAACGACGCGGCGACCTTCGGCTCCCTCGTGATCGACCGTGCGGCGATGACCGTGACGAAGAACGGCGAGGACCTCCAGCTGACGCCCACCGAGCTGCGGCTGCTCCTGGAGCTGAGCCGCCGCCCGGGACAGGCCCTGTCCCGGCAGCAGTTGCTGCGTCTGGTGTGGGAGCACGACTACCTGGGCGACTCCCGCCTGGTGGACGCGTGTGTGCAGCGGCTGCGCGCCAAGGTCGAGGACGTACCGTCGTCGCCGACCCTGATCCGTACCGTTCGCGGCGTGGGCTACCGGTTGGACACTCCTCAGTGACGAAGGCTCAAGGGGGGATCCGCGGCTGGGCCGCGGCTCGCAGGGCAGTGCAGTCCCGGATCCGTTTCACCAGTCTGCGACTGCGTCTGGTGGTCGTCTTCGGTCTGGTGGCGCTCACGGCCGCCGTGTCGGCGTCCGGTATCGCGTACTGGCTCAACCGCGAGGCCGTGCAGACGCGCGCGCAGGACGCGGCGCTCAACGACTTCGAGCGGGAGATGCAGAGCCATGTGAGCACGCTCCGCCCGACCCCGACGCAGGACCAGCTGCGCATCGCGGCACGGAAGATGGCGGACGGCGGTGAGCGCTCCAGCGTGCTGCTCCTCGCCGAGGGCGCCGACGGCCGGACGGTCTCCGGCTCCTCGGCCGACAACGCGCTGACCGGCTTCTCACTGGACGACGTGCCTGCGTCCCTCCAGAAGGCCGTCAACAAGCGGCAGAAGATCACCTCGGGCAACCGGCACGCGTACCACGTGTACTGGCAGCGGGTCATCGACGGCGACACCCCGTATCTGGTGGGCGGCGCGAAGATGATCGGCGGCGGGCCGACCGGCTATGTACGCAAGTCCCTCGCGGAGGAGGCGAAGGACCTCAACTCGCTGGCCTGGTCGCTCGGGATCGCCACGGGTCTGTCGCTGATCGGCTCGGCGCTGCTCGCGCAGGCCGCCGCCACGACCGTACTCAAGCCGGTGCAGCGCCTCGGTGTCGCCGCCCGGCGTCTCGGCGAGGGCAAGCTCGACACCCGGCTGCGCGTCTCCGGCACGGACGAACTGGCCGACCTCTCACGGACGTTCAATCTCGCGGCGGAGTCGCTGGAGAAGAAGGTCCACGACATGAGCGCCCGCGAGGAGGCGTCCCGTCGCTTCGTCGCCGACATGTCCCATGAGCTCCGTACGCCGCTGACGGCGATCACCGCCGTCACGGAGGTGCTGGAGGAGGAGCTGGACGCCGACACGGGCAGCCTCGACCCCATGATCGAACCGGCCGTACGGCTCGTCGTCAGCGAGACCCTGCGCCTCAACACCCTGGTCGAGAACCTGATGGAGGTCACCCGCTTCGACGCGGGCACGGCCCGCCTCGTCCTCGACGACGTGGACATCGCCGACCAGATCACCGCCTGCATCGACGCCCGCGCCTGGCTGGACGCGGTGGACCTGAACGCCGAGCGCGGCATCATCACCAACCTCGACCCGCGCCGCCTGGACGTGATCATGGCGAACCTGATCGGCAACGCGCTCAAGCACGGCGGCTCGCCGGTGCGCGTCTCGGTGCGCGAAGGCGACAAGAACGACGCGGACCTGCTGATCGAGGTGCGGGACCACGGCCCCGGCATCCCCGAGGACGTCCTCCCGCACGTCTTCGACCGCTTCTACAAGGCGAGCGCCTCCCGCCCCCGCTCCGAGGGCAGCGGCCTCGGCCTGTCCATCGCCCTGGAGAACGCCCACATCCACGGCGGCGGGATCACCGCCGCCAACTCCCCCGAGGGCGGCGCGGTCTTCACCCTCCGCCTGCCTCGCGACGCGGCCTCGCTGATCGCGGAGGAACGGGACGGCGACCAGGGCGACGACGGCCCGCAGGGCACCGAAGGGGCCGGTCAGTGACGATACGAGGCGCACGAGGACGGAAAGACGGGAGAGCACGGGGCGTGCGAGTGCCGGACGTACACATACGGGGCTCACGCGCGCGAGGCATACGGGTCCTGGCCGCCACCGGGGCGCTGGCCGGGCTGCTCGCCGGCTGCGGCATCCGGGCCACGCAGGTGCCGACGGACTTCGGCCCGGCGCCCTCGATGGTGCCCTGCGAGCTGTCGGTGACGGACATCGCGACACAGACGACCCCCTCCGGCATGCCGGTCGACGTGTTCCTCCTCTGTTCCGGGGCGCTCGTGCGGGTCAACCGCTCGGTGGAGGTCGCCGAGGGCACCGAGGAGGCCCAGCGGCGCGTCCGCGTCGCACAGGGCCTGCTGGACGCCCTGGCGGGCGACCCCACCGACGTCGAGGACGAGGCCGGCTACAGCACCGCCGTCCCGGCCGGCCTCACGGTGACGGGACCCACCCCCGGCGACCCCGAGGACACCCTCCGCCTGTCCACCGCCCCGGACACCCTCCCCAAGGACGCCCTCGCCCAGATCGTCTGCACCTTCGCAGACTCCACGGCCGCCGGCGACAACGGCTCGGTGGTACTGGGCGGCACGAGCGCCGAGTCGCTACGCCGCTACGAGTGCACCCCGGAGACCGAGTCGTCCCCGGGCGCGGGCGGCCCGCCTTCGACGGGGGTCAACGGCTCCTGAGCCGGGCGGCCGAGGGTTCCTGAGCCCGGCGCCTCACGGCCGAGGTCCCACCACCCGGGCCACCGCGACAGGGCCGGCGAGTGAGCCGAAGGGGCGCGCCTGTGCCGGGAGCGCATGGGGGTCCCTCCCGCTCGAGCGAAGCCGAGAGTGGGGGAGCGCGGAGGCCCCGACGAAGGAGGGGTCGAGCACGGTCGCGCTCCCGGCCCAGGCTTCTGCGCCCCGGAGGCGAACCGAGCCCAAAAAAACAGACTGCAACCGATCGTGCCGGGGGCCGCGTCTTGGGGGGCGTGCAGCCTCAAGGTACGAACGGCGGTAGCGCCGAGGTCCGTGTCCGTGCGGCGGGGGGTGTTCTCCTCGCCGTACATCTCGCGGTCGTTGCCTGGATCACGCTGCGTCCGCTGGACGTCACCTGGATGAGTCCCGCGAATCTGCGGCCGTTCGCAGGGATCAGAGCGGATCTGACCCTGGGGTGGCCGGAGGCGGCCCACCGGATCGGTGAGGGGCTGGCGCTGCTCGCTCCGCTGGGCGTCCTGCTGCCGATGGTGAACGGAAGACTGGCCGTGTCGCCGCTCGCGTCGCTGGCCCGGTCGGTGGCGGCCGGGGCGCTGCTGTCGCTGGCCATCGAGTTGTTGCAGACCGGGGTGCCGGGGCAGGTCGTCGACATCGACTCGATCCTGCTGAACTCGGTCGGGGTGGGCCTCGCCCACATCGCGGTGGTACCGGGGGTCAGGTCGGCGCTGCGGCGGAGGGCGGAGACCCGGGTGCGGGCGGCGCGTCTGCGCCGGGAGGAGTTGTCTCAGGGTCGGACCCCGACGATTCCCAGGGTCGGGATGGCTCCGTAGAGGGACGCTTCGTCCGCTTCGTCACCGTAGCGTCGAAGGTGTGGAAACGAGAGCGGTGGCCGTCAGGAGGCCCCACCCCACCGTCGGCCCGCGGCCGGCGTTCTACGCTGACGAAGGAGCCCTCATGAGCCGCCTTGCCCGCCCCACCGAAGGCCGGATGATCGGCGGAGTGTGCGCCGCGCTGGCACGGCGCTTCGGCACCTCCGCGACCACGATGCGCGTGATCTTCCTCGTGTCGTGTCTGCTTCCGGGCCCGCAGTTCCTGCTCTACATAGCCCTCTGGATCCTGTTCCCCTCGGAGGGCAAGGCCCGCATGGCTTGGTGACGCGCACGGCCGATGACGCGCACAGCGACGGGGCGCACCCTCCAGGGGTGCGCCCCGTCCTGACGTCGTGGTGTGGCTCAGGCGCCGCCACCGAGGGGCAGGCCGCTGACGCCGAGGCCCTTGGCGGGGAGGGTCTTGCCGACGGGGAGGCCGCCGAGCAGTCCGGCGACGGGGGCGGTGGGTCCCTCCGCGAGGACGTTGGGGGCGGCGGGCTGCGCGGCCTTCAGGCCGGCACCGAGCGTGCTCTGCCCCTGGGCGAGAGCGCCGGTGACGGTGCCGAGGGCCTGGGAGGCCTCGGGGGCACTCGGTGCGCTCGGGGCAGCGTTCGCGGCGCCCGCGCCCGCAGCGGCGATGGCGGCGCCGACGACGGCGACACCGAGGGTCTTGGCAGCAGACTGCTTCATGTTGAATGCGTCCTTGGAATGCGTTTGACGGGTGGAGAGCGGTGTCGAAACGTAAACACCAAAGTCCCGCCGGAGGCAAACATCGAAAAGCGGCCGCGCGCCGTCCGCGTGACCGCTTCCCGAAGTCGCCGTTCAGCTCCGTTCGTCGACAGAACCGCTGGTGGAAGCCGTTTGCCGGAACAGCCATTCGGATTTCAACTCGGCGTAACCGGGCTTGATGACGTCATTGATCATGGCCAGTCGTTCATCGAAAGGAATGAATGCTGACTTCATAGCATTGACCGAGAACCACTGCATGTCGTCGAGCGTGTAGCCGAAAGCCTCGACAAGATGCTCGAATTCACGGCTCATGCTCGTGTGCGACATCAGCCGGTTGTCGGTGTTCACGGTGGCCCGGAAGTGCAGTCGCCGCAGCAGCCCGATGGGGTGCTGGGCGTACGAACGGGCTGCGCCGGTCTGGAGGTTGGAGCTCGGGCACATTTCCAGCGGGATGCGCTTGTCGCGGACGTAGGAGGCGAGGCGGCCGAGCTTCACGGAGCCGTCCTCGTGGACCTGGATGTCGTCGATGATGCGGACGCCGTGGCCGAGCCGGTCGGCGCCGCACCACTGCAGCGCCTGCCAGATGGAGGGGAGCCCGAAGGCTTCCCCTGCGTGGATGGTGAAGTGGTTGTTCTCGCGCTTGAGGTATTCGAAGGCGTCGAGGTGGCGGGTGGGCGGGTAGCCGGCCTCGGCGCCCGCGATGTCGAATCCGACGACGCCGAGGTCGCGGTAGCGGTTGGCGAGTTCGGCGATCTCCAGGGCGCGGGCCGCGTGCCGCATGGCGGTGAGCAGGGCGCCGACGCGGATGCGCCGGCCGTCGGCCCTGGCCAGCCGCTGGCCCTCCCGGAAGCCCTCGTTGACGGCCTCGACGACCTCTTCGAGGCTGAGCCCGCCTTCGAGGTGCTGTTCGGGGGCGTAGCGGACCTCGGCGTAGACGACGCCGTCCGCGGCGAGGTCCTCGGCGCACTCGGCGGCGACCCGGAACAGCGCGTCGCGGTTCTGCATGACGCCGACGGTGTGCGAGAAGGTCTCCAGGTACCGCTCCAGCGAGCCGGAGTCGGCGGACTCGCGGAACCAGACTCCGAGCCGGTCGGGGTCCACTTCCGGGAGGCGGGGGGCGTAGCCCGAGGTGTGGGCGAGCTCGACGATGGTGCCGGGGCGCAGCCCGCCGTCGAGGTGGTCGTGCAGCAGAACCTTGGGCGCCCGGCGGATCTGGTCCGAGTCCGGGGTGCTACCGGTCGGGTCGGTCTGGTTCGTCATTTTCGCACGATAACGCCTACGCGCGTAGAGCGCCTGTCGGGTGATCCCGTCGATATCCAACGGTGACCCACAGGACGGGTGGCGTACACCCTCTCTTCTGACACTGTTCTGTCATGGCGCAGCAAGCAATGCCGGTCCGTACGCCCCGACTTGGGCGGACGCTCGGCCCGGAGCCGAGCACGGTCAGCGGGGTCGTCCTGCTGCTCCCTGCCGGTGACGAGGCATCCACCCGCAGACCCTCTCCCATGATGGCCACGGCCTCGGTGCGCACCCTCGGCCGCCGGCTCGCCCGCGCGGGCCGTACGGAGGGGCTGGCGACCCATGTCGTGCACTACCGCTACCGGGGCTGGAACGGCACGGAGGCGCGGCTCGCGCGGGACGCCGAGTGGGCGGTGGACGAGGTGGTCCGGCGCTACGGGGACGTGCCGGTGTGTCTCGCCGGGCTCCACATGGGGGCGCGGGCGGCGCTGCACGCGGGTGGGCACGAGGCTGTCAACTCCGTGCTGGCCATCGCTCCCTGGCTGCCCGAGGAGGATGTGGCGGCGCCGCCCGAACCGGTGAAGCAGTTGTCGGGGCGGCGGGTGCTGATCGTGCACGGGACGAATGACGAGCGGGTGGATCCCGAGTTGTCGTTCCGGTTCGCGGCGCGGGCGAAGAAGACCAACCCCGACATCTGCCGGTTCGAGGTGCACGCGGACCGGCACGGGTTGACGCAGTACCGCGACGAGGTGCACGCACTGGCTTCGGACTTCGTGATGGGGGTGCTGTTCGGGAGGGCGTTCGCGCGGCCGGTGGAGGACGCGCTGGCCGCTCCGCCGCCGTTGGGGTTGCGTATGCCGCTCGCTTCCGGGTTCGGGATGGCTCGCTCACGGAGGGGCGTCTGAGGCGTCGTATCGCCGCTGCGGGTGCGTGGGGGCTTGTCGCGCAGTTCCCCCCGCGTCTCTTGGGTCGCTGGGCGCAGCTCCCCGCGTCCCTGGGCGTGGTTCCCCGCGTCCCTTGGGTCGCTGCGGCTCAGCTGCCCAGCAGGTTGCCCCTTCTCGACAGCAGGAACTTCTTGAAGGCCGCCACCGGGGGTGTGTCCGGGTGGCCGTCGAGCCAGGCCACGCCGATTTCCCTGGCTGCTCTCGGGGAGGTGACCGTCAGTTCGACGACTCCTGGTCTGGGGACGGCCGGAGGTGGCAGGAGGGCTACGCCCAGGCCTGCCGCGACCAGGCCCCGGAGGGTTTCCGCCTCCTCTCCCTCGAAGGCGATGCGGGGTTTGAAGCCGGCCTCCTTGCACAGGTCGTCGGTGATGCGGCGCATGCCGTAGCCGGGTTCCAGGGTGACGAAGGTTTCGTCGGCGGCCTCGGCGAGGCGGACGCGTTTGCGGGCGGCGAGGCGGTGGTCGGCGGGGACGACCAGGCGGAGCTTCTGCTCGTCGAGGCGGCGGGCCACCAGGTCGGGGGCGTCCGGGACGGGGGACGTGAGGCAGAGGTCGAGTTCGCCCGCGCGCAGGCGTTCGAGCATGGCCTCGCCGTAGTTCTGGACGAGGCTGAAGCGGACGCGGGGGTGTTCGGCGCGGAAGGCCTGGAGGAGGCCGGGTACGGTCTCGGCACCCATGGTGTGCAGGAAGCCGAAGGCGACCTTGCCGGTGGCGGGGTCGGCGTCGGCGCGGACCTCGTCGGCGGCGCGCTCGATCTCGGCGAGAGCGCGTTCGACGGAGGCGTGGAAGGTGCGTCCGGCGTGGGTGAGGGAGACCGTGCGCCCCCGGCGGGCGAACAGGTCGACGCCCAGGTCCTGTTCCAGGCGGACCATCGCCCGCGACAGCGTCGACTGCGGGACCCGCATCTCCCGCGCGGCCCGGGTGACGTGCTCGGTGCGGGCGACTCCGGCGAAGTAGGCGAGGCGGGGGGCCAGGCTCAGGACGATGTCCTCGATGTCTTCTGTGTCACCGGACGGTGACAGGTACGGCTCTGACCTCTGCTCATGCATCACGGGAACGATTATGGGGGTTCCATGCATTGGACGGATGAGTTGCGGCGTACGTAGTTTCGAGGCATGCCTTACGCCAGTACCGAGGCGTCCACGACCGTGGGCGCCGCAGCAGCCACCTCCGACCGTTCGTCCGCCGCCGACTCCCGAGTGGCCCCCGGTGGGCCCGGCTACCGCCGGATG
The DNA here is from genome assembly GCF_041435215.1 of Streptomyces sp. NBC_01314. Classification (NCBI taxonomy): domain Bacteria; kingdom Bacillati; phylum Actinomycetota; class Actinomycetes; order Kitasatosporales; family Streptomycetaceae; genus Streptomyces; species Streptomyces sp. NBC_01314. Next base: position 4,286,273 of record NZ_CP108394.1, read on the forward strand.
AGTCTGGCGCTGTTCCTCGCGGGTGTCGCGACCTTCGCCCTCCTGTACTCCACACAGGCTCTGCTGCCGCTGATCTCGGACGGCTTCGGAAGTACGGCGAGCGCGGCGAGCTGGACGGTGTCGGCGGCGACCGGTGCGCTGGCGCTGTTCGTGCTGCCGATGAGCGCGCTGTCGGAGCGGTTCGGGCGGCGTACGTTGATGACGGCGTCGCTGGCGGTCGCGGTGACGGTCGGGCTGCTGATCCCCTTCGCGCCCTCGCTGGGGGCGCTGGTGGTACTGCGGGCCGTGCAGGGCGCCGCGCTGGCCGGGGTGCCGGCCTCGGCGACCGCGTACCTCGCCGAGGAGGTCCGGCCCAAGGCGCTCATCACCGCGATCGGTCTCTTCGTCGCCGGCAACAGCGTCGGCGGCATGAGCGGGCGGGTCGTCACCGGGTGGGTCGCCCAGGAGTGGGGCTGGCGCGTCGCGCTGGCGGTGCTCGGGGTGATCGCGGTGGGGTGCGCGGTGGCCTTCCGGCTGCTGCTGCCGGCCCCGAAGCACTTCGCGGCGGGGTCGCCGCGGCCGCGGGTGCTGGCGCGGACGGTGCGGGCGCACCTCGGGAATCCGTTGCTGTGCCGGCTGTACGCGATCGGCGCGCTGTTCATGACGGTCTTCGGCGGCGTCTACACGGTCATCGGCTACCGGCTGACCGACGCCCCCTTCTCCCTTCCGCAGGGGGTCATCGGGTCGATCTTCCTCGTGTACCTGGTGGGTACGGTGTCGGCGTCCACCGCCGGCAGGCTGGTGGGGCGGCTCGGGCGGCGGGGTGCGCTGTATCTCGCGGGTGGTACGACGACCGCCGGGCTGGTGGTGTCGCTGTCCGACTCGCTGGTACTGGTGCTGCTCGGGCTGGTGCTCATCACCGCCGGGTTCTTCGCCGGGCATGCGGTCGCCTCGTCGTCCGTGAGTCATACGGCGAAGGAGGGGCGGGCGCAGGCGTCCGCCCTGTATCAGTCGGCTTATTACGTGGGGTCCAGCGCGGGAAGCACGCTCGGGGCGGTGGCCTTCCATGCGGGGGGCTGGGGCGGGACCGTGTCGATGGGGCTGCTGGCCGTGCTGGGGGTGATGGGGATCACCGTGGTGGGGTCCCATGCGGCTCGGCGTGGGCCGGTACCGGTTCACTGAGCTCGCTTTTCGCCCTCGCCGCCCCTGACCTGCCCCTTCCTTCCTCCCGCAGGCCATTGTCAGTGGGCTGCGGTAGCTTCCGAGGTGTTGGTACGCACAGGTACGCCACAGGGGTGGGTTGGCCATGAGTGACGGTACGGCGACAGCGACGGCGGAGCTCGATGTCCGGCTGGAGAGGCACCGGGTCGAGCTGACCGGGTACTGCTACCGGATGCTGGGCTCGTCCTTCGAGGCGGAGGACGCCGTGCAGGACACGATGATCCGTGCCTGGCGGAGTTACGAGAAGTTCGAGGGGCGATCGTCGCTGCGATCGTGGTTGTACCGCATCGCCACGAACGTGTGTCTCGACATGCTGACCGCGGGGAACAAGAGAGCCCGGCCCATGGACCTCACCGAGTCCACATCGCTCGCCAACGCCGCCCTCTCCCCCCGGCCCGACAACACCTGGCTGGAGCCGGTGCCGGACGCCCGGGTGCTGCCGACGACCGACGATCCGGCGGAGGCCGCAGTGGCCAAGGAGTCCGTGCGGCTGGCGTTCGTCGCGGCGTTGCAGAAGCTGCCCTCGAAGCAGCGTGCGGTGCTCATCCTGCGTGAGGTGCTGGCATGGCGGGCGAGCGAGGTCGCCGAGCTGCTCGACACGTCCGTCGCCTCGGTGAACAGCGCCCTGCAGCGGGCCCGCGCGACCCTCGCCGAGGGCGACGGGCAGATCGCGGCGGCCGATGTCTCCGACCCGCTGGACCAGGAGCAGCAGAAGCTCCTGGAGCGCTATGTGGCCGCCTTCGAGGGGTACGACATGGCGGCGCTGACGGCTCTGCTGCACGAGGACGCGGTCATGACGATGCCGCCGTTCGACCTGTGGCTGACCGGGACGGGCGACATCACCGGGTTCATGACCACGCTCGGCGCGGCCTGTGCCGGCTCGCACCTCGTGCCGGTCGCGGTGAATGGCCTGCCGGGCTTCGCCCAGTACAAGCCGGACCCGGAGAAGGGCGGCTTCAGCGCGTGGGCCGTGCAGGCGCTGGAGATCTCAGAGGGCCGGATCGCCGGATTCCACTGCTTCCTGGACACCGCCCGCTGGTTCCCCCTCTTCGGCCTGCCCCTCCACATCGAGGGCAAGCCCGACCAGGCGCAGTAGCGCGCACAGCGCCGGGCCGGGGTCCCGCAGTCGTATCCGGCCCCCGGCCCGTTTCGCCGCCAGCTGCAACCGGGCCAGTACGTCGATGACGCCCAGAGTCGGTGGGCCGATCCCGGCGACATCGCACACCACCACCCCGGTCCCGGTCGCGTCGAGAAGTACCCGCACGTCTTCGCAGAGCCGTGCCACCTCGTCACGGGTGACGGGGCCGGCCGGCACGAGTACAGCGGGTGTCTTGGCGTCCACGAACGGTAGACCCGCCGGGCGGTTGTAACTCATCGGTACCGGCCCACGACGGAAGCCCGCTCAGGTGTCCGCCCGTCGGGACCGTTTTGACCCGTGCCCCTCCCGCCCCGGAGGGTTGCCTGTATGCCCCATGCATCTGCACCGCCCTGGATACCCGACTGCCACCTCGGGCCCGTCGTCGAGGTGGCGTCGTGCAGGGGGTACTGACGGGCTTCGCCGTCATCGCGGTCGTCATCGGGGTGGGGTACGCGATCGGACGCGCCGGTCATCTCGGCGAGCACGGTCGCGAGGTGCTGACCAAGCTCGCTTTCCATGTCGCGTCACCGGCGCTGCTGTTCACCACGCTCGCGGGGGCCGACCTTTCGACGGTCTTCTCCAGCCGGCTGCTGGTGACCGCGCTGAGCACAGCCGCGGTGGCCGGGGTCTTCGTCGCGGTGGGAGTCGTGCGGGGCTGGGGCGTGGGCCGTACGACGATCGGCGCGCTCTGCTCCAGCTATGTGAACTCCGGCAACCTCGGCATCCCGATCGCGGTGTACGTCCTGGGCGACGCCTCGCTCGTCGCACCGGTGCTGCTGTTCCAGCTGATCGTGCTCAGCCCGATCGCGCTGACGGTCCTGGACCTGACCGGCGAGGGTGCGAAGGGTTCGCTGTGGCGGCGACTGCTGACGCCGCTCAGGAATCCGATCGCGGTGGGCTCGCTGGCCGGGGTCGCGGTCTCGGCGATCGGCGTGCGCGTCCCCGCGCCCGTCATGGACCCGCTGACACTGATCGGCAACATGTCGGTGCCGGCGGTCCTGCTCGCCTTCGGTATCTCCCTGTGCGGCAGCACGATGCCGGGCCGGGGCCCCGACCGTCACCCGGTACTGCTGTCGGTCGCGCTGAAGTCGGTGGGCCAGCCCGCGGTGGCCTGGGCGCTGGCGGTGGGCGTCTTCGGGCTGCGCGGGCACCAACTGCTCGACGTGGTGGTGACCTCGGCACTCCCCGCCGCCCAGAACCTCTTCACGTACGCCTCCAGCTACCGCGTGGCCGAACGGCTGGCCCGGGACTCGATCCTGCTGTCGACGGTGTTGTCGGTGCCGGTGCTGGTGGTGGTCGCGACACTCCTCGGCTGACGCCGACCATTCGGCTGACTCCGGCCACTCGGCTGACCCCGGCCGCGCGGCAGGGGGCCGGCACCCGAAGGTTCCGGCCCCCTGCGCACGTACTCCGCCACGCGAGCTCAGGCCATGGCTATGCGTTCCAGCACCACCGGCGCCGCCGTGAACGGCGTACCCGCGTCCGCGATGTCGTACGAACCCTCCACGGCCTGCAGGGCGTACGCGAAGCGCTCCGGGGTGTCGGTGTGGAGGGTGAGGAGGGGCTGGCCCTCCGTGACCGTGTCGCCGGGCTTGGCGTGCATCTCGACGCCCGCGCCGGCCTGGACCGGGTCCTCCTTGCGGGCGCGGCCCGCGCCGAGGCGCCAGGCGGCGATGCCTATGTCGTACGCGTCGAGGCGGGTCAGGACGCCGGAGGCGCTCGCCTTCACCACGTGCTGTTCGCGCGAGGTCGGCAGCTCGGCGTCCGGGTCGCCGCCCTGGGCGGTGATCATGCGGCGCCAGGCGTCCATCGCCGAGCCGTCGGCCAGCGCCTTCGCCGGGTCGGCGTCCTTCACGCCGGCCGCGTCGAGCATCTCGCGGGCCAGGGCGATCGTCAGCTCGACGACGTCCGCCGGGCCGCCGCCGGCCAGGACCTCGACCGACTCACGGACCTCCAGCGCGTTGCCCGCCGTCAGGCCCAGGGGCGTCGACATGTCCGTCAGGAGGGCGACCGTCTTCACGCCGTGGTCGGTTCCGAGGCCCACCATCGTCGACGCCAGCTCACGGGCGTCCTCGATGGTCTTCATGAAGGCTCCCGTGCCCACCTTCACGTCCAGGACCAGGGAGCCCGTCCCCTCGGCGATCTTCTTCGACATGATGGAGGAGGCGATCAGGGGGATCGCTTCCACGGTTCCCGTCACGTCCCGCAGCGCGTAGAGCTTCTTGTCCGCCGGGGCCAGGCCGTCGCCCGCCGCGCAGATGACCGCGCCGACCTCGTCGAGGACGGCCAGCATCTCCTCGTTGGAGAGGAGGGCGCGCCAGCCCGGGATGGACTCCAGCTTGTCGAGGGTGCCGCCGGTGTGGCCGAGGCCGCGGCCCGAGAGCTGGGGGACGGCCGCGCCGCAGGCCGCCACCAGAGGGGCGAGCGGGAGAGTGATCTTGTCGCCGACGCCGCCCGTGGAGTGCTTGTCGGCGGTGGGGCGGGACAGGGACGAGAAGTCCATGCGTTCGCCGGAGGCGATCATCGCGGCCGTCCAGCGGGCGATCTCACGGCGGTCCATGCCGTTGAGGAGGATCGCCATGTTGAGGGCGGCCATCTGGTAGTCGGCGACCTCGCCCCGGGTGTACGCGTCGATGACCCAGTCGATCTGTTCGTCGCTGAGCTCGCCGCGGTCCCGCTTGGTGCGGATGACGGAGATGGCATCCATCGACAGAGACGTCATGGCTTTCCTTTTCGAGGGTTCCGAAAGTGTGCGGCCCCCCTGAGCAACTCAGAGGGGCCGCACGGGAGTCACTTGGTGAGATGGTCCGGGCCGAAGGCCTGGGGCAGCATCTCCGAGAGGGGGACGATTCCCGCCGGGGTCTCCAGCAGGAGGTCCGGGCCGCCGAACTCGTAGAGCAGCTGCCGGCAGCGGCCGCACGGGACAAGGATCTCGCCCTTGCCGTCCACGCAGGTGAAGTGCGTGAGACGGCCGCCGCCCGTGCGGTGCAGCTCCGAGACCAGGCCGCACTCCGCGCACAGGCCGAGGCCGTACGAGGCGTTCTCGACGTTGCAGCCCGAGACGGTGCGGCCGTCGTCGACGAGGGCGGCGACGCCGACCGGGTAACCGGAGTACGGGGCGTACGCCCGGGACATGGCGTCCCGGGCCACCGTACGAAGCCCGGCCCAGTCGACGGCGGTCACTTGCCCTGTCCCTTCCGGTACGGCATGCCGTCCGCCTTCGGCATCCGCAGTCGCTGGGCGGAGAGCGCGAGGACGATCAGGGTGATGACGTACGGCGTGGCGGCGACGACCTGGTTGGGGACCTCGTTGGTCGTCGCGTACCAGGTGAAGACCAGGGCACCGATCACGAAGGTGATCGCGGCCGAGACGTACTTCTTGCGGACGGCCTGCCAGATCGCGCCGATGACCAGCAGCAGTGCACCGAGGAGCAGCAGGGCGTGGACGTTCTCGGAGCCGCCGCGCAGGTTGAGGCTGTCGGTGTAGCCGAAGAGGCCGGCGCCGAGGGCGAGGCCGCCCGGCATCCAGTTGCCGAAGATCATCGCGGCGAGACCGATGTAGCCGCGTCCGCTGGTCTGGCCCTCCAGGTAGAAGGGGTTGGCGACGATGGCGAGGAAGGCGCCGCCGAGGCCGGCCAGGCCGCCGGAGATGATCACGGCGAGGTACTTGTACTTGTAGACGTTGACGCCGAGGGACTCGGCGGCGACCGGGTTCTCACCGCAGGAGCGCAGGCGCAGACCGAAGGCGGTGCGCCACAGGATCCACCAGGTGGCGGGGATCAGGGCGACGGCGACGAGGGTCAGCCAGGAGACGTCGGTGACCAGTCCGCCGAGCAGGCCGGCGAGGTCGGAGACGAAGAACCAGCCCTTCTCGTTGAGGGTCTGGAGCGCGTCCGAGAGCCCTGGCACCGTGAACTGGCCGAGGGAGTCGACCGGCGGGGACTGCTTGGCCGAGCCGCCCTGGTGGCCCTCGAAGGCGAGGGGGGCGAGGTAGCGGGTGGCGCCGAGGGCGAGGATGTTGATGGCCACACCGGAGACGATGTGGTTGACGTTGAAGGTGACGGTGACGAAGGCGTGCAGCAGGCCGCCGATCGCGCCGCCCGCGATGCCGACCAGGACACCGGTCCACGGGCCGTACTGGAAACCGGCCCAGGCGCCGAACCAGGTGCCGAGGATCATCATGCCTTCGAGGCCGATGTTGACGACGCCCGCGCGCTCGGCCCACAGACCGCCGAGACCGGCCAGGCCGATCGGTACGGCCAGTTCCAGCGCGGTGGACATCTGGCTGACGTTGGTGATGCCGTCGGCGCCGGTGATGATGCGGACGATCGAGGTGAGTGCCAGGACGCCTGCGATGACCAGCAACAGCACGGGCAGCGACAGCTTGCGGCCGGTCGGGGCGGCCGGCTGCAGCGAGGGCTGGTTGACGTCGGTCGCGGTGGTGCTCGTGGTCATCGGCCCGACACCTCCTTCTTGACGTTGTGGTTGTCGGAGGAGTCCGCGCCCAGGACGTTGCCCGCGGCGAGTTCGGCGCCGACCCGGCGCTGCTGACGGCGCAGGCCCCACTCACGCACGGTTTCGTACGAGACGACGACCGAGAGCACGATCAGGCCCTGCATGATGACCGCGATCTCCTTGTCGTAGTCATGGAAGTCCAGCTCGGGCGAGGCCTTGTCGAGCCAGGCCCACAGCAGGGCCGCGAAGGCGATGCCGACCGGGCTGTTGCGACCGAGCAGGGCGATACCGATGCCGAGGAAGCCGATGCCGGTGGGGAAGTTGAGGCTGTAGGTGTGGGTGTCGCCGAGCAGGATCGGCAGACCCGCGAGGCCGGCGATGCCGCCGGAGATCAGCATGGCGGTGAGCACCATGCGTCCCGGGTCGACACCGCTGGCCGCGGCGGCCGTCTCCGAGGCGCCGGAGGCGCGCAGGTCGAAGCCGAAGCGGGTACGGCTGAGGACGATCCAGTAGCCGATGCCGAGCAGGACGGCGAGGACAACCATGCCGTAGATCTCACCGGCCGCGCCCATGTCGATGCCGGGCACCCAGCCGGACTCGGCCATCTCGCCGGTGGTGTTGTTGTTGCCGACCTTGACACCGAAGACGTTCGGCAGCCAGAGGTAGCCGATGACGGAGGTGGCGATCGCGTTCAGCATGATCGTCGCGACGACCTCGCTAACGCCCCGGGTGACCTTGAGGACACCGGCGATGCCGGCCCAGAAGGCGCCGGTGAGGATCGCGGTGAGCATCAGCAGCGGGATCTGGAGGAACGCCGGCAGGTCGACGTGGGCGCCGACGATCGCCGCCGCCATGGCGCCGAGCAGGTACTGGCCGTCGACACCGATGTTGAACAGGTTCATCCGGAAGCCGATGGCCACCGCGAGGGCCGCCACGTAGTACAGCGAGGCCTGGTTGATGATCCGGACCTGGATGTCGGAGAACGTGGCCTGCTCGAACATGATCGTGAACGGCTCGACCGGGTTCTTCCCGGAGGCGAGCAGCACGATCGCGGTGAGGGCGAAGGCCACGGCGAGCGCGAGGACCGGGCCGGCCACCGCGAGGAGCACACGCTCCTTGTCGAACTTCTTCATCAACGGGCCTCGTCTTCCGGGGCGTCCAGGGTCTTCGACGGACCGCCGGCCGGAGGCTGCGGGGTCTCTTCGTGTTCGAGGTGGCCGGTGGCGGCGCCGGTCATGGCCGAGCCCAGCTCCTCGGGGGTGATGGTGGCCGGGTCGGCGTCGGCGACCAGCTTGCCGTTGTAGATGACCCGGAGGGTGTCGGACAGACCGATCAGCTCGTCCAGGTCGGCGGAGATCAGCAGCACGGCCAGGCCCTCGCGGCGGGCCTCGCGGATCTGGTCCCAGATCTGGGCCTGCGCGCCGACGTCCACACCGCGGGTGGGGTGGGCGGCGATCAGGAAGCGCGGCTTGTGGCTCATCTCGCGGCCGACGATGAGCTTCTGCTGGTTGCCGCCGGAGAGGGAGGCGGCGGTGACGTCGATGCCGGGGGTGCGGACGTCGTACTCGGCGACGATCCGGCGGGTGTCCTCCTGGGCGGCCTTCGGGTCGAGCCAGACGCCCTTGGCGTTGGGCCGCTCGGTCACATGGCCGAGGATACGGTTCTCCCAGAGGGGGGCCTCCAGGAGCAGACCGTGCCGGTGGCGGTCCTCGGGGATGTAGCCGATGCCCTGCTCGCGCCGCCTGCGGGTGTGCCAGGTGGTGATGTCGTCCTCGGCCAGCGCGATCGTGCCGGAGTCGGCGGACTTCATGCCGATGAGGGCGTCGACCAGTTCGGTCTGGCCGTTGCCCTCGACACCGGCGAGGCCCAGGACCTCGCCCGCGTGGATGGTGAAGGTGATGTCGTCGAGCAGCGCCTTGCCGCCGACGGCCTCCAGGCGGAGGTCCTTGACGGTGAGGACCGGGCGGTCGGTGACCGTGGACTCGGCCGTCTCGGGGGTGGGCAGCTCGCTGCCGACCATCAGCTCGGCGAGCTGGCGCGGGGTGGTCTCGGAGGGGACGGCCGTGCCGACCGTCGTGCCGCGTCGGATGACCGTGATCTCGTCGGCGACGGACAGCACCTCGCCCAGCTTGTGCGAGATGAAGATGACCGCCAGGCCCTGTGTCTTGAGCTCGCGCAGGTTGGCGAAGAGCCCCTCGACCTCCTGCGGTACGAGCACGGCGGTCGGCTCGTCCAGGATCAGGGTGCGGGCGCCTCGGTAGAGGACCTTGAGGATCTCCACGCGCTGGCGCTCGGCGACGCCCAGCTCCTCGACCAGGACGTCGGGGCGGACCCCGAAGCCGTACCGGTCGGAGATCTCCTTGATCTTGCGGCGGGCCTTGGCGCCGATGCCGTACAGCTTCTCGCTGCCGAGGACCACGTTCTCCAGGACCGTGAGGTTGTCGGCGAGCATGAAGTGCTGGTGCACCATGCCGATGCCGCGGGTGATGGCGTCGGCCGGGGACGAGAACGAGACCTGCTCGCCGTCGACCGCGATGGTGCCCTCGTCCGGCTTCTGCATGCCGTAGAGGATCTTCATCAGGGTCGACTTGCCGGCGCCGTTCTCCCCGACGAGGGCGTGGACGGTGCCCTTGCGGACGGTGAGGTGGATGTCGTGGTTGGCCACGACGCCGGGGAATCGCTTGGTGATCCCGGCGAGTTCGACGGCGGTCACCTGACCGTTGACCGCCACGTCGGCCGGAGGGCTGCTGGACGCGTTGATGGCGCACTCTCCTGGGAAAGGGGGTCGTCTACGCGCGTAGCGCCCCTACGGCATCGGAAGCGGGCGGCGACGCACCGTGACAACGGGGTACAGGGAGCGATACTCCCCGTACCCCGTTGAGCGGACGTAACCCCGCGGTTACTGGCAGCCTCGGGTTTGCCTGAACTCCCCCGGGGCCGCCCGGCTGCTCGTGGTGTAGCTGGGTCAGCAGGCCTCGATCTGGATCAGCTGGTCTTGACCTTGATCTCGCCGCTGATGATCTTCTCCTCGGCCGTGGTGATGGCCTTCTGGAGCTCGGTGTCGCTCTTGAACTTCGGGTTGGAGTCCGCGAGCCCGACCTCGCCGGTCTTCAGATCGCCCCTGACGATACCGGTCCCGGGCTTACCCTCCTCGACCGACTTCGCCAGGTTGTACACCGCCTTGGCGACGTCCTTCGTCGCCGAGGTCAGGATGGAGTCCTTGTACTTCGCGAGGGCTTCCTGGTTGTACTGGTCGGAGTCGACGCCGATCGCCCAGATCCTGTTCGCGGCGGCCGCCTCGATCACGCCCTGGCCGGAAAGACCGGCCGCGGCGTAGACGACGTCGGCCTTCTTCTCGATCTGGCCCTCGGCGGCCGTCTTGCCCTTGTCGGGGCTGGAGAAGCCACCCTCCTCGGCCGTCTGGGTCAGGTACTGACTGAGGACCGTGACCTTCGGGTTGGTGTCCTTGACGCCCTGCTCGAAGCCCGCCTGGAACTTGTGGATCAGCGGGATGTCCACGCCGCCGACGAAGCCGACGACATCGCTCTCGGTGCTCCTGGCCGCGGCGACACCCGCGAGGTACGAGGCCTGCTCCTCGGAGAAGACCAGGTCCGCGACGTTGTCCAGCTGGACCGTGGAGTCGTCCACGATGCCGAACGTGGTGTCCGGGTACTGCTCGGCGGCGGCCTTCACGGCCGTCGCGTACGCGTAGCCGACGCCCACCACCGGGTTGTAGCCCTGCTTGGCCAGGGAGGCCAGGCGCTGCTCCTTGTCCGCGTCCGTCTCGCCCTCGGTGGGCTCGATGTCCTCGGTCTCGTACCCGAACTCCTTCTCCGCCTTCTCCAGGCCCGCGTACGCGGCGTCGTTGAAGGACTGGTCGCCCTTGCCGCCGACGTCGTACGCGATGGCGAGGCCCATGTCGCCCTTGGCGTCGGCGGAGGACGAGGCCTCCGTCGAGGTGCCGCCGCAGGCGGAGAGAGCGAGGGCGAGAGAAACGGTCGCTGCGCCTGCGACCGCTGTGCGGGAAACCCGGCGCATGTGTTGGTGCTCCTGTCGTACAGCGCCGGGGGTACTGCTCAGCAATGCTCACTGCGTCGGCGCCTTTATGGCTTTCGCCGCAGAGTAACGCGCGTAGACCCTCTGGGTGAAGCCTGGTGGACCGGGTTGTTATGGGGCCGTGTTGCAACGTGGGGCGGAGGTGTGGGGCTGGGGTGTGGGGCGCAGGGGGCGGGGCGATATCGGTCGAGTCGTGGCCGCGGGTTCGTTGTGGCTGGTCGCGCCCGCGCGGCGGAGCCGCGAGGCGGCCGGCCCCGCGCCCCTGAAGGCGGACGGCGCGGCCCTGAACCGGCGTAATACGAGTGAAGCGGGCGGGTGCACAGGTGCACCCGCCCGCTTCTTGTCACTCGGAGGCCTCGCGGCGCTCGGAGATCGACGACTACTCGGTCTTCACCTTGATCGAGCCGTCGGTGATGCCCGCCTTGGCCTTGGCCACCGCGTCGGTGAGGCCCGCGATCTCGCCCATCTTCGGGTTGGAGTCGGCCAGGCCGACGCCGTCCACCTTCAGGTCGAAGGTCTGGACACCGGTGAGGGGCTTGCCGTCCTCGACGGACTTGGCGAGGGCGTAGACCGCGCCGCCGACGTCCTTCAGGGCGGAGGTCAGGATGTAGTCCTTGTAGGTGGCAAGGGCTTCCTGGTTGTACTGGTCGGAGTCGACACCGATCGCCCAGACCTTGGCCGCGGCGGCGGCCTCGATGACACCCTGGCCGGACAGACCGGCGGCCGCGTAGACGACGTCGGCCTTCTTCTCGATCTGGCCCTCGGCGGCGGCCTTGCCCTTGTCGGGGCTGGAGAAGCCGCCCTCCTCGGCGGTCTGGGTCAGGTACTGGGAGAGAACCTTGACCTTGCCGCCGCTGGTGTCCTCGACGCCCTGCTTGTAGCCGGCCTCGAACTTGTGGATGAGCGGGATGTCCACGCCGCCCACGAAGCCCACGGTGTTCGTCTTGGTGGCCTTGGCGGCCGCGACACCGGCGAGGTACGAGGCCTCCTGCTCGGCGAAGACGAGGGACGCCACGTTGTCACCCTCGACGACCGAGTCGACGATGCCGAAGCTGGTCTTCGGGTACTTCTTGGCCGCGGCCTCCATCGCGGGGCCGTAGGCGAAGCCCACGCCGATGACCGGGTTGTAGCCCTGCTTGGCCAGGGACTCCAGACGCTGCTGCTTGTCGGCGTCAGTCTCGCCCTCGGTGGGCTCGATGTCCTCGGTCTTGTACCCGAATTCCTTCTGAGCCTTCTCCAGACCGGCGTACGCGGCATCGTTGAAGGACTGGTCGCCCTTGCCGCCGATGTCGTACGCGAGCGCGAGGCCCTTTTCGCCCTTGCTGGTCTCGCTACCGCTGCTGTTGCTGTCGCTGCTGGTACCACCACAGGCCGTGGCGGCGAGCGCCAGCGACGCGACCCCCACCGCGACGCGGGTCAGTTTGGAAATCCGACGCATCTTGAAGTTCCCCATCTTCTGCAAAGCCCCGCGACCGGGTGCTCAGTTCGGCGCACATTAACGCGCGTAGACCCTCCTGGGAACGGGGTTTCGACTGGCCGTTATCCATTCGTGCCGGTGGCCGTTACGTCCTCGTGAACCATGGGAGCGAAAGGGATGTGTGGGACACACCGCCTCTCACGTCCCTCGCGTTCCGTGCACATGGGGTGACTTCAGCGTGAAGGTGCGCGCTCCGTACGGTGATCGTACGGACACGCGCACCAGGCTGCCGCGAGGCCGGACGGGGCGCAACCGGAGCGGGTTACCGGCCGGCCGCGTCGAGGACGCGCATGCGGGCGTCCAGCAGGGCGGCCGCCGTGAAGAGTTCCACGCCCACGGTGATGGCGTGTTCGTCGGCGTCGAAGTCGCCCTGGTGGAGGTCGCGGACGGTGAGATCGCCCGGACGGCGGACGCCCAGGCGGGCCATGGCGCCGGGGACGTGCTCCAGGTACCAGGAGAAGTCCTCGCCGCCGAGGCTCTGCTCGGTGTCCTCGACGGACTTGACGCCACGGCGGGCGACCATGGAGTCGTGCAGCAGTTCGGTGACGACGGGGTCGTTGACGACCGGCGGGACGCCCCGGATGTAGTTGATCTCGGGCTTGGCGCGGTGCATGACCGCGACCTCCTGGACCGCCTCGTGGATCAGGTCGGGGGCCTGCCGCCAGGCGTTGATGTCCAGGCAGCGGACGGTGCCGGAGAGCTCGGCGTGCTGCGGGATGACGTTCGGGGCGTGGCCCGACTCGATACGGCCCCAGGTCACGACGAGCCCGGCACGGGCGTCGAAGCGGCGGGCGACCAGCGCGGGCACGTCGGTGACGACCCGGGCGGCCGCGGTGACGAGGTCGGTGGTGAGGTGGGGGCGCGCGGTGTGGCCGCCCGGCCCGTCCAGCGAGAGTTCCAGCCGGTCGCAGGCCGAGGTGATGGGTCCGTGGCGGAGGCCGATGAAGCCCGCGTCGACCCTCGGGTCGCAGTGCACGGCGATGATCCGGCCGACACCGTCGAGCGCGCCGGTCCTGATCACGTCGGCGGCGCCGCCGGGCAGGACCTCTTCGGCGGGCTGGAAGATCAGCCGGACGGGACGGGGCAGCCGGCCCTCGCGGTGCAGGTCGGCGAGGACGAGGCCGGCGCCGAGGACGACGGTGGTGTGCACGTCGTGGCCGCAGGCGTGGGCGCGGTCCGGGACGGTGGAGCGGTAGTCGCAGTCCACCTTGGTGTCCGGGATGGGGAGGGCGTCGATGTCGGCGCGCAGGGCGAGCGCGGAGCTGTCGGTGCCGTTCCAGTCGCCGATGTCACAGATGAGGCCGGTTCCGCTGTCGAGCACGCGCGGGCGGAGGCCTGCCTTCTCCAGGCGGGCCTTGATCGCGGCGGTCGTACGGAACTCCTGGTTGCCGAGCTCCGGGTGCATGTGCAAGTCGCGGCGGAAGGCGACGAGTTCGGCACGCAGGGCTTCCGGCAACGCGCCGGGGAGCGATGTTTCGGCTTCCCCTGGCAGATCTGCCTCGGACTCTCGGGACATCAGTTGGTTCACCCTCTGAAGGGTAGGGCGATCGGGCGACCTTCTCACCCTCGATCAACAAAAATCAGCCCGTGAGGGGAAGATTTCCGGTCGCACAACGCATACGTATTGGCAGGGATGGGTATACCCGTACGCCTCTTCGCGGGCGGGTCGGACCTCGGAGAAGGGAGTGCCGGGGTTGCCCGCGAATCCCATCGTTCAAACGTCCAGGGGTGCCCGGACGATTCCCACACTCCACGGATACCACGTCCGCGCCGTCTCACTGCCTCGGAACCATCACCGCCGCGCGTCGGTCCGGCCACGCTCTGTGTTGGCCGGGGTGGCCGGGGAGGCGGCGCATCAGGAGTCAGGACGGCGGTGGCCTGCGGTTGCTCGGGTGAATCGGGCGTCGGGGCCACGGAACGCGGGCGGGTGCCGCGGGGGTGGCGGTGGTGACAGGGATCACGGGAGCGGTGCGGGGCGCGGGGCCGGCCGGAGGGCGTCCGGCGCAGGGGCGCCGTCCGGGCGCCCCCTCAGTCGGCGGCGGCCGTGCGGGCCACACCCCCGCGCGATGTGCGCCCGTGCAGGATCAGCAGGGTGGTGATCGTGGCGGCCAGGGCCGCGAGCGCCACCAGGGCCGGGACGAGGGCGATCAGCGGGCCCGCCGCCACACAGGCCACGCCTCCGATGATCAGCACCGGAGCGCGGTGGCCCGTGGTGCGGAGGAGGATCGCGGCGGCGCCGAGCAGGAACAGGCCCGTGCCGCCGGCCAGGGCCCAGGCGGGCATGCCGTGGAGGGGCTCGGCCAGGCCGTAGTGGCCCGTGTCGGCGACCTGCTGGAGGGTCTTCTTCATGCCGAGGGCGGTGATGACGACGCCGGCCACCAGGGGCAGGTGGAGGAAGGTGTACGTGTCGCGGGCCAGGACCGTGCGGTCGTCGCCGGTGAGCTGGGCCAGACGGTGTTCGGCCGGTTCACTGACGCCGTGGAAGTACAGGCGCCAGAGGGCGGCGGTGGCCAGGAGGCCGAGGGCCGCGGCGGCCACGACCGGGACGGAGACCGGGTAGCGGTTCACGCCGACGCCCATCGCGACGATGGACTCGCCCAGCGCGATGATGACGATCAGGCCGTGGCGTTCGGAGAAGTGGGCGGGGGACGCCACCCGCCAGCCCGATCTGCCGGTGACGAAGATGCCCGCGTAGTCGATGGTCACCGCGGCCAGCCAGATCAGGATCCGGGTCACGCCGTCGAAGGCCGCACCCACCAGCAGCAGGGCGAGTGGCGGGAGCACCGAGAGGAGGGCCGTCCGGCGGAGGGTGGCGTGCAGGGCCTGGTCGTCGGGGGCGGAGAGCCAGTACGTCACCAGGTGCAGGGCGCGGACCGCGCCGTAGCAGGCCACGAACAGCCAGGGGGCGGACAGGCCGCCCGGGGCGTCGACGTACACATCGGGGACCGTCAGGGAGACGATCAGGAGGACCGCCATCACGGACACCAGCACCGCGAACATCCCGCCCGAGTCGGCGCGTACGACGTTGCCGAGCCAGGCGAAGCAGCACCAGCACCACCACAGGAGGGCGAGGACGACCATGCCGCCGAGCAGGCTCAGGGCGGTGGGGTCGGCGGCCATCAGGGCGGTGACCTGGGTGATGGCGTAGACGAATCCATCCAAGGCAAGCCGAAGAAGAGTTCGGCGGGTGTGACCCTGTGGTCGTCCGCCGTGGGTGTGAGCCGGGTGCGTTCGCCGTGCGTCGTCACAACTCCCCCTTCGGGGAGGGCACTTCACCTTCCCCAGCCACGCGGCACGATAGGCGCGGGCCGCCCGGGGAAGCGACAGCTCCGGATGCTCCCAGAGCGAACACCCGGGGCGAAGACCTCGACGGCTCGGATCGACGGCTTGGATCGACGGCTCGCGGCTTGGATCGACGGCTCGGGTCGACGGCTCAGATCGGCGCCACCGACGACAGACGGTGGACGTCCCGTGCCGTGCCCGTGACCCCGGACAGGAAGCCCTGGGCGCGGGGGGAGGCGTTCTCCGTCAGCCAGCTCGGGTCGATGTCGCAGACCGCCACGCGTACGTCCGTTCCCACCAGGGCCAGGGGCAGGGTGTGGACCACCGTCGAGGGGAAGCTCAGGATCGTCCGGCCGATGGGGCCCCGGCGGGCGATGAGTTCGAGGGGGAGGTCGGGGCGGACGATCTCCAGGCCCGTCTCCGCGGCGAGGGTGTGGAGCTTGTCGGCGCTCTCGCGGCGGTGGGCGAAGTAGCGGGTGGCACCGTGGGTCTTCGCCAGGGAGCGGACGGCTTCGAGGTAGCGGCCGCCGTCCACGACGCCGGTCTCCACGAGGGAGGTGCCCACGAGGTCGGCGCTCTTGGTGATGCGGGGCGGGCCGAAGCGCGCCCGGGTCCAGGCGAAGTCGTTGGCGGTGACGAAGACGCCCTCGGGGATCTCGTCGATCGGCATGGAGGAGAAGACCTCGACGCGTCGGCCGGCGGTGGGGGTGAGGCGTTTGCGGGCCTTGGAGGAGACCGGGGCGAAGATCAGGTCGCGGGGGCCGGGACGGCCGCCCTTGCGGTGCCAGCGGACGAGGCGTTCGCCGCGGGCCAGCTGGGAGACGAACTCCATGGTCGCGGTGCCGTCGTCGACGACCACGACGTCCGCTGCCCGGGTGATGGTCAGCAGGAGCTGGACGTAACGGGAGAAGGGGTCGCCCAGGACGATGCGGCTCGCGGCGCGCAGCAGCGGGGCGAGGCCGCCGATGGTGCGGAAGGGGGCGGCGGTGCCGCCGCGCGCCTCCTCCCAGCGCACCATGTGGCCCTCGTCCCGGGCCAGCTCCGCCATTCGGCGCAACTGGCCCCGGGTCATGGGGTCGTTGGGCGACAGGACCACGAGGGTGAGTCCCGCGCCGCCTGTACGGAAGGGCCCCGCGCCGGGGTCCTCGGGCGTGCCGAGGGCATGGGCGTGCGCCCACTCCAGCACGTTCAACAGCTGTACCGGGCTCTCGACGAAGGCGAGAGTGTGGGGGCCGGCGGTTCCGGCGCGGGGGCTCATCGACGTGTGACCGTCCCGTAGTGAGGGAGACCCGTGGTCAGGGATAAAAGGAGGCTCAGACCGCGACCGGCTCGCCCGCCGCCGCCGCGATCTCCGCCTCGGCGACGATGCCGGAGACACGGCGCAGCTTCTTCATGGGGCCGAGCTCGGAGTCGTAGACCTTCTTGACGCCGTCGCCGAGGGAGGCCTCGATGGTGCGGATGTCGCGGACGAGGCGGGTGAGGCCGCCCGGCTCGACGGAGGCGGCCTGGTCGGAGCCCCACATCGCGCGGTCGAGGGTGATGTGCCGCTCGATGAAGGTGGCGCCGAGGGCGACGGCGGCGAGCGTGGTCTGCAGGCCCGTCTCGTGGCCGGAGTAGCCGATCGGGACGTTCGGGTACTCGGCCTGCAGGGTGTTGATGACGCGGAGGTTGAGCTCCTCCGCCTGCGCCGGATACGTCGAAGTGGCGTGGCACATCAGGATGTTGTCGCTGCCGAGGACCTCGACCGCGTGGCGGATCTGCCTCGGGGTCGACATGCCGGTGGAGAGGATGACCGTGCGGTTGGTGGCGCGCAGGGCGCGCAGCAGCTCGTCGTCGGTCAGGGAGGCGGAGGCCACCTTGTGGGCGGGGACGTCGAACTTCTCCAGGAAGGCGACGGCCTCGGTGTCCCACGGGGAGGCGAACCAGTCGATGTTCCTGCACTTGGCGTAGTCGTCGATCTGGCGGTACTCGTCCTCACCGAACTCCACACGGTGGCGGTAGTCGATGTAGGTCATGCGGCCCCAGGGGGTGTCGCGCTCGATGTCCCACTGGTCGCGGGGGGTGCAGATCTCGGGGGTGCGCTTCTGGAACTTGACGGCGTCGCAGCCGGCGTCGGCGGCGGCGTCGATCAGCTTGAAGGCGTTCTCCAGCTCACCGTTGTGGTTGATGCCGATCTCGCCGACGACATAGACGGGGTGGCCGGGGCCGGCGGTCTTCGAACCGAACGTGCGCAGACGGGAGTTGGTGCTCATGGTGGGACCAGTTCCTTACTTGTCGAGGGGGTCGAGAGAGTCGAGAGACGGACCGAGGATCCAGCCGGCGATCTCCCGGATCGCGCCTTCACCACCGGGGACGGTGGTGACCGCGCGTGCGGCGCCGCGTACGACGTCGTGGGCGCTGCCTACCGCCACGGGCCAGCCCACGAGGGCGAAGCACGGGAGGTCGTTGACGTCGTTGCCGACGTAGAGCACGCGCTCCGGCGCGATGCCCTGCTCCTCGCACCACTGCTTCAGCGCGAGGTCTTTCCGGTCGATGCCGTGGAGGACCGGGATCTGCAGCTTCCGGGCCCGTGCGGCGACGACCGGGTTCTTCTCCGAGGACAGGATGAGCATCGTCAGGCCGCTCCTGCGGAGGGCCGCGATGCCGAGTCCGTCGCCGCGGTGCACGGTGACGAACTCCCGTCCGTCGGCGTCGATCAGCACCCTGTCGTCGGTCTGGGTGCCGTCGAAGTCGAGGACTACGGCGTCGATGTCGTCGTAGGTGGGGAGGGCGCCCGGCCGGTTCGCGTCGAAGAGCGGCGCGAGTGCCTGGGCGCGGGCGAGGTCGTGCGGGTCGTCGATCTCCAGGACCCGGGCGGGGTCGGTGCGGACGAGTTCCGTACGGCCGAAGAAGCGGTGCCGGTGCTTGCGCAGGCCGGCCGCGTCCATGGCGTAGGCGGCGCCGGTCTCCAGCAGGTCCTGGGGGCGGTCCTGGCGGCGGGGGCGGAACGACTTGTCGTGGTTGACGCCGTAGCCTCCGGCGGTGGGACCGGGGGTGGCGTGGCTGTCGCCCGCCAGGGCGACGGACGAGGCGGTGGCGGTTGCTTCGCCCGGTCCGCCGGGGCCGCCCGGCGCGGACGCGCGGTCGTCCGCCGGCACATCGGCGCGGGTCACCGCACCCGCCCCGCCGAACTCGTCCGCCGGAGCGGCGCCGAGCCGGGTGGCCGCCCGGGCCGCGCCGGCCCCGCTCCGCACGCCACCGGCGGCATACGCGGGCGCGCCCTGCGCCGCCGACGCGCGGTCGGCCCTCGGCGCGTCGGCGCGGGTCACCGCGCTCCCACCGCCGAACGCGCCCGCCGGAGTGCTGGTGGACCTGGCCACACCGGTGTCTGCCGCCGCCACGGCTCCACCGGGCGCCGCACCGACGCGGCTCGCGTTGCCGTTGCCGTTGCCGTTGCCGTTGCCGTTGCCGTTGCCGTTGCCGTTGCCGTTGCCGCCGAACGCGCCCGCCGGAGTGCCGGTGGCCGTGGCCACACCGGTGTCTGCCGCCGCCACGGCTCCACCGGGCGCCGCACCGACGCGGCTCGCGTCGCCGTCGCCGTGGCCGTCGTCGGTGAACTCGTCCGCCGTGTCCCGCCAGACGAAGCCGTGGAACGGGGCGACGGTGAGGGCGGTGTCGGCGCCGTGTTCCACGACGGCGCGGGCGACGCCGTCGATGTCCTCGCGGAGGATGAACGGGCTGGTGCACTGGACGAGCATCACGACGTCGACAGCGGCACCGTGGAGCGCCTCGTGGGCGTCCATCGCATGGAGGACGGCGGCCTCGGAGGTCGCGGTGTCGCCCGCGATGGCGGCGGGGCGCAGGACGACCTCGGCTCCGGCCTCCCGGCCCGCGGCGGCGATGGCGTGGTCGTCGGTGGAGACGACGACGTCGGTCACCAGCCGGGCGGCGAGGCACTCGCGCACCGCGCGGGCCACCAGCGGAACGCCGCCGACGGGGGCGAGGTTCTTCGCGGGGACGCCCTTGGAGCCGCCGCGCGCGGGGATCACGGCGAGCACGCGGCGTGCTGAAGTCACGCGGCCCGCTTCCGGGTTGGACATGGGTGGGACTCCTTGCGGTGCTTGCGAAGAGGTCGGGCGGTGGCTCACAGCTCCCCCATCCGGCGGATGACGGGCGCCACGCGCTGCACTCCGTGGCGGTAGGCGCCGCGCGCCGCCCGCCGCACGATCTGCCGTACGGCTCCGGCCTGCCGGTCGGCGTCGGGCGCCCCGGGCAGCGGTTCGCCGTCGGGGCCGAGGTGGTGGCGGGCGAGGATGCCGGGCAGATAGCCGGGCGCGGTGACGGGCGTGTAGTACGGCGCGAGGGGCGGCAGTCCGTCGGCCGCGACGAGCTTGGCGATGCGGTCGCGGGCGGCGTCGAAGGCGGTGGCGTACGAGCCTTCCCCGGACTTCGTCCGGGAGGTGCCCCCGGCGACGACGCCCTGCCGTGCCACCCACTCGGGGTCCGGCGCCGGCTCGTAGCCGGCGTCCAGCTGGTCCCAGGAGGCGAGGCAGCCGGAGCCCACGAAGTGGTGGTTGCCGAGGGTCTCGCGGATCCCGAGGTCGGTGAGGACGACAGTGGGGATCCGGCGGTGCAGCGACTCCAGGGCGGCCGTGGAGCTGATGGTGACCAGCAGGTCGGTGGTGTCGAGGACCTCGCCCATGTTCCCGTACACCAGACGGAAGTTGGCGGGCGCGCCGCCGGGGAGCCGCTCCACCAGCTTCTGGTACGGCAGTTCCTCGATGTGCGTGGTGTGCTCGCCCGGCTTCGAGCGCAGCTTCAGCAGGACCTGGCGGTCCGGGTGCAGCTTCGCGTGCTGGACGAGGCGGTTCAGCAGGTACGTACGGTCCCCGCGGTGGTCCGGGACGGACGGCTGTACGGCGAAGACGACCGTGTACGGGTCCTCGGCGCCGGCGTAGGGCCTACCGCCGAGGAAGGGCAGCGCGACCTCGGTGACCGAGGAGGCGTCGGCGCCCACGCCCTCGTACACGGCCCGGAAACGGTCCGCGTCCTGGCGGGAGTTGGCGAGGACGAGGTCCGCGCCGTGCCGCAGCAGCAGGCCGTCGGCGAGCTTCTCGTAGACGACACCGACGTACCCGGTGACGACCACGGGCCGCTTCGTACGCCCGTCCCAGGCCCGGCGCAGGCCGTGCAGCATCGCCTGGACGCCCCCGCCGACGAGGGAGAGCAGGACGACGTCGTACGCGTCCTCCTTCGTGTCCTCCTTCATGGCGCGCAGGAATTCGAGGCCGGTCACCTCACGCAGGGAGTCGGGGCGGACCCCGATCTCCTGCAGCTGGCGGGCTGTGGGGGTGGCTCGGCCACGCAGGAGGAAGCCGTCCAGGCGGATGTCCGAGCCCTCCGGAGCGAGACGGTTCGCGGTGAGCGCGCCCCATTTCCACCGGGTGTCGGAATCCGCGAGTACGGCGACTCGCAGGCCGTTCGTTGCACTTGCTGGCACACCGAAGACGCTAGGAAGCGATTCCGTTGAGCGGCCCAACCTGAATGCAACAAAGGGTTAACAGCACATCGCCGAATGGCGAATCGGGGTGCGAAAGGCACAGGAAAGAGCCTGGTTCACGGTACCGCCACGCGTCGTTCACCTGACATCAAGCAGGTGGTCAAGACGAATGCCGGAGGGCCCCCTAACGTCACGGGGGTGGTCAAGCTCTCCGTCATCGTGCCGTTCTACAACGTGCAGCAATACGCGCCCGACACCCTGAAGAGTCTCAGAGCCAACGCTCGTGAGGACTTCGAATTCATTCTCGTCGACGACTGCTCTCGCGACGGGACTCCGGACATCCTCGCGCGCGCGGAGCGCGAGCTGCCGGGGGCGGTGTATGTCAGACACGAGAAGAACGGAGGACTGGCGACCGCGCGCAACACGGGCATCGACAGGGCCCGCGGCGAATACCTGACGTTCCTCGACGGGGACGACTGGCTCGCCCGCGGCCATTACCCCCGCCTGCTCGGCGCCATCGAGGACCTGGGCTGCGACTTCGTGCGCACGGACCATGTCCAGTGCACCGCGCGGGCCCGCTCCGTCCACCGGGTGCCCAACGGGCGCCGGGGCGTGGTGATGGACCCGCGGGACGCGATCCTGCCCGCCGACCGCTCGACCTCCGTCGACTACGCCTACGCCTGGGCGGGCATCTACCACCGCCGGCTGGTCGACAAGGGTGTGCTGCACTTCACCCCCGGGCTGCGCACGGCGGAGGACCGGCCGTGGATCTGGAAGCTCCATCGGGAGGCCGATTCCTTCGCCACGGTGGGGCTGCTGGGCGTCTTCTACCGGCGCGGGGTGGCTTCTTCCCTGACCCAGATCGGCGACGTACGTCAGCTCGATTTCATTCGCGCATTCGACCAGGTCATCGAGGAAACGGCGAAGGACAGGGACGCGGACAGACTTCTCCCCAAGGCCGTGCGCACATATTGCGCGATCATCTCCCACCATTTGGGATCCATCGAAAGGTTCGAGCCGGCGGTGGCACGGAAACTGAAGTCGATGAGCGCGGTCGCGCTGCGCCGAATGCCGCAGGACGTGCTCGACGAGGCCCTCGACTCCATGGACGTCCAGCGCGCCACCCGGCTGCGCCGGCTGCGCCGCCGTCCCGCCGCCGCGGGGGTCGCCGCGTGACCACGCAGATCTTCATGGCGTCCACGCTGTACGGCACCGCCACGCTGGCCGCCGCCCTGGACACCGAGTGCTTCCGCCCCGCCGCCCGCCGCATCCTGCTGATCTCCAACAACGCGGCGACGCCGGAGACGGCCCCCGCCCTGGACGAGATGCCCGGCTTCGAGCGGCTGCGCGGCCGCTTCGACGAGGTGATCTCCTGGAACGAGACCATCTCCCCCTTCCACCCCGGTGGTTGGTCCCCGCGTACGGACGACGTCCCCCTGTGGGAGCGGCACCTGCGACTGCTGTGGAACCTGGGCGACGACGACGTCGAGCTGGCCGTGGAGTCCATCCAGGTCCACCCGGCGCTCGGCTTCACCCAGATCTTCACCGGCGCCCCCGTCACCGTGTACGCGGACGGCCTGATGAGCTACGGCCCCACCCGCAACAAGATCGACCCGCTGGTCGGCACCCGCATCGACCGGCTGCTGCACCTGGACCTGGTCCCGGACCTGAAGCCGTTGCTGCTCACCGAGTTCGGCGTCGAGGCGGAGATCGTGCCCACGGACGCCTTCGTGAAGGTGCTGGCGGAACTCGTCGACACCGGTGGCGCACTGCCCGCGATCGAGGAGCCGGCGCTGCTGCTCGGCCAGTACCTCTCCGCGCTCGGCATCCTCACCGCCGAGGAGGAGGAGGACCTCCACGTACGGATGCTGAAGGGCGCGGTCGCGCTCGGGCACACCCAGGTCGTGTTCAAGCCGCACCCCAGCGCCCCGGCCCGCTGGTCGCGCGGCCTGGAGAAGGAGGCGGAGCGGCTCGGCGCCGACCTGACCGTGCTGGACACGCCGGTCCTCGCCGAGGTGCTGTACCAGCGGATGCGTCCGACTCTCGTCGTCGGCTGCTTCTCCACGGCCCTGCTCACCGCCTCCGCGCTGTACGGCCTGCCGGTCGCCCGCGTCGGCACCGGCACCCTGCTCGACCGGCTCGCCCCGTACGAGAACAGCAACCGGGTGCCCGTCACGATCGTGGACGCGCTGCTGCCGGAGCTGGGCGACCGGGCGGCGGTCACCTCACAGCGGCCCGGCACGACGGTGGCGGACCTCGACGGCCTGGTCCGGGCGGTGGGTTTCGCGATGCAGCCGAAGATCTACCCGTCGCTGCACGCGGACACCGAGGCGTATCTGACGAGGCATCTGAGCACACAGACCCTGCGGTACTTCAAGCGGCGCCGGTTGACCTCGCTGGGGCTGCCCGGCGGCATCCCCGTCCAGCTCGCCTTCATCCCGCGCAACGCGACCGTACGAAGAGTCGCGCGGCGGGCCCGGTCCCTCAAGCGAGCGACCTTGGGGTGAGCCCCGGGATGACTTCGAGGAGTTCGAGGAGTTCGACGATCGCTTCAGAAACTCGGGGGACGCCGTGGTTGAACGCGAAATTGGCCCACTGTTCATCCGACCCGAGGATTCGACAGCACCTCCCCGGAGAGGCTCCGCACCATGCTTGACCAGGCCAAAGCCATCTCATAGGTTCCTGGCCCGTTCATCTGCTCGCCTGTTCGCCTCGTCGACGCAAGAGAGTCTTCTGTCCTCATGGCCACTGAAATGACCTCTGAAATGACCACTGAACAAGGCACGATCCGACTTCCCCGTGAACTCGACGACGTTCCCGGCTGGTTCCCGGTGCTCGACCAACTGCTCTTCGACTGGTTCCTGAGCCGACAGGAGGTCGCGGGCGAGAGGGGCGACCTGCTGGAGGTCGGCGTCTACATGGGCAAGAGCGCCATCTTCCTCGGCCGGCATCTCCGGGAGGGCGAGGCCTACACCGTCTGCGACCTCTTCGAGAGCGACGCACCGGACGACGCCAACGCGGCGGAGGCCGCCAAGTCGTACCGCGCCACGCTCACCCGCCGGGCCTTCGAGGCGAACTACCTCTCCTTCCACGACGAGCTGCCCCGTGTCCTGCAGGGACCCAGCTCGGTCGTTCCCGGCGAGGTCAAGCCGCGCTCCTGCCGTTTCGTACACATCGACGCCTCGCACCTGTACGAGCATGTCGAGGGCGACATCACCGCCGCGCGGGACGCACTCCTCCCCGGCGGTCTGGTCGTCCTCGACGACTTCCGCTCCGAGCACACCCCCGGTGTCTCCATCGCCGCGTGGGAGGCCGTCCTCAACCGGGGCCTCAACCCCGTCTGCCTCAGCACGCAGAAGCTCTACGGCACCTGGGACGACCCGGGGCCCATCCAGGACGCCCTCCTGGAGATGGTCGGGGAGCGGGACGACTGCCACGTCAGCAAGCAGCGGGCGGCCGGCCACCGCATCATCCGCCTCAAGTCCAAGGGCATGAAGGCGCCGGCGTTCCCGAAGTCCCGCCACTGGACAGAACCCCAGCCTCCGCCCCCCGCCCCGCAGCCCCCGACCCGCCCGCCCAGGCCCCCACGGAGCAACACCCGCAAACTGGCCGCGGACCTCCTCCCACCACTGGTGACAAGGGCGATCAGGAAGGCGAGGGCAGGAAAGAGGCCAACAAATTGAGCGGCGCGACAACAACAAGAGAGACCGGCCGTGCCGGAGAATTGGGTCATGATCGCCGGGTCGGTCGAGACGCAGGCAGGGCCCGTCTGGCCCCAGGGGTCAACGTGACGCCGAGTCGCTCGGGACGCCGGGTCGGTCGTGACGCCGGGTCGGTCGTGACGCCGGGTCGGTCGTGACGCCGGGTCGACGACAGGATCGGTCGACGACGACAGGATCGGTTGAGACGCACGGCTGGTCGTGACGCAGAGCTGGTAGCGACACAGGTCCTGAGCGGCGCATTTGCCGACAGGCGGCGCAGGGCCGACAGGCGGCGCGAAGCCGGCCATCCCCGCGCCCAGAGGCCGCCACCCTGAGGGGCTCGGCCCCGCAAGGGGCGCGGGGAACTGCGCGGCCGGCCACACACGGCCCGCAGTCGCCCGGCCACCTGCCCCGCCGAGTTCTCAGCTCCCGCCACTCCCCCGCAGCGTCACAGAGATCCCCACCAGCACCGCCTCCAGCCCCACATCGAACCCGCGCCCCTGATCCCGGAACATCTCCCACCCGGCCTCCACAGCCAACGGATACCCCGCCAACCGCTCGGCCCGCGCATCAAGGTCGTACCCTTGGCCGCCCCCTGCCCCCCGCGCCCCCTCGGCCCCGCCACCCCCCGTCGCCTGCTCCTCGATGACGTACCCGATCGTGTAGCTGTACGCCGTGAACCAGGCCCGCGCGGCCCCCGCCGACGAAAACCCCGCGGCCGTCAGCATGCGCAGATTCGCCTCCATGGGCGCCGCGTACGACAGATCCGTGAAGTGCGTCCCGCTGTACACCTTCGCGCCGTCGCGGTACCGCAGCAGATGCTCGCGCAGCCCCCGCATCCGCGCCCGGAAGGCCTCGTGCCAGTCGGCGCCCTCGTCTCCCCCTGACGGCATCCCGGCCCAGTCCGCCGCCATGCGCCGCATCATCTCGGTCGCCATCTCGTCCAGCAGGTCCTGCTTGTTCTTGAAGTGCCAGTAGAGCGCGGGCGCCTGGACGTCGAGCTCCTTGGCGATCAGCCGGAGGCTCAGCCCTTCCAGGCCGACCTCGTTCAGCAACCGCAGGGCCGCCTCGACGACCTGCGCCTTGTCCAGCTTCGGGGATTTTCTGGGAACCACGTTGACAGTTTAACGGCGTTAAGCGCATGCTGCCGCACAAGGGTCACTTAACACCGTTAAGGAGCGAGGGAACCCATGAGCAAAGCCATGCCCACCACCCCCACCACCACCGACGTCCTGATCGTCGGAGCAGGCCCCACCGGTCTCGCCCTGGCCATCGACCTGGCCCGGCGCGGCGTAGGCGCCCTGGTCGTGGAGCGGACCACCGCACTGTTCCCCGGCTCACGCGGCAAGGGGATGCAGCCCCGCACCCGCGAGGTCCTCGACGACCTCGGCGTACTCGACGCGGTCCGCGCCGCCGGCGGCCCCGCCCCTGTCGGCATGGTCTGGAGCGACGGCAGCCGACAGGGAGAGCACCGGATGTTCGACGTGTCGGAACCTACGGAGGCCGAGCCGCACCAGGGCCCCTGGCTGATCCCCCAGTGGCGGACGCAGGAGATCCTGCTCGCCCGCCTGCGGGAACTACGCGGCGATGTGGCCTTCGGCCGCGAGCTGACAGGTCTGGCCCAGAACCCCGACGGCGTCACGGCGTCCTTCACCACCGGCCCCGAGGTCCACGCCCGCTACGCCGTGGCCGCCGACGGCGGCCGCTCCACCGTGCGGCGCCTCCTCGGCATCGGCATGACCGGCGAGACCGTCGACCCGAGCCCGACCCTGGTGGCCGACATCCGCGTCCCGGCCCTCGACCGCGACAACTGGCACCTGTTCCCGCCGGCCGGCCAACACGGCTTCATGGCTCTCTGCCCCCTCCCCGGCACCGAGGACTTCCAGCTGACCGCCAACTTCCCGGACCCGGACACGGTGGTCGACCTCT
The DNA here is from genome assembly GCF_041435215.1 of Streptomyces sp. NBC_01314. Lineage (NCBI taxonomy): Bacteria > Bacillati > Actinomycetota > Actinomycetes > Kitasatosporales > Streptomycetaceae > Streptomyces > Streptomyces sp. NBC_01314. The sequence goes on from NZ_CP108394.1 coordinate 4,312,989, forward strand.
CTCCGGACGCCATCCGCAAGGTCGTCGCCGCCCGCTCCCACCTCGCCCCCGAGGACGTGACGGAGGTGCGCTGGGCCTCGGACTTCCGGCCCCGGGCCGCCCTCGCGGACCGCTTCCGCGAGGGACGCGTGTTCCTCGCCGGGGACGCGGCGCACGTGCACTCGCCCGCCGGGGGCCAGGGCCTCAACACCAGCGTCCAGGACGCGTACAACCTGGGCTGGAAGCTGGGCGCGGTGCTGAGCGGCGACACGGACGACGCGCTGCTGGACACGTACGAGGAGGAGCGGCGCCCGGTGGCCGCGGCCATGCTCGGCCTGTCCACCCGGGTCCACCGGGGCGAGGAACGCCGCGGCCGGGCCACCCAGCAACTCGGCCTCGGCTACCGGGACTCCTCCCTCTCCGTCGACACCCGCGAGAACCTGCCCCCGGACGCCCTCCACGCCGGCGACCGCGCCCCCGACGGCCGACGCGGCGGCGTACGTCTCTTCGACGCCTTCCGCGGCCCGCACTGGACCCTGCTCACGGTCGGCACCGAAGCGCCGACGGCCATACCGACCCGGCCGAGCCTGCCGGAGCCGTCAGAACCGTCAGACCTGCGGCGACTGAAGAACGTACGCCCGGCTCACATCCCGCCGTACGAGGCCTACGGCACCGGTGTCTTCCTCATCCGCCCGGACGGCTACGTCGGCTGGGCGGGCGACAGTCCGGCCGGACTCGCCGCGTACGCGACCGCAGTGGGTCTCGCCTAGGCGCCGCTCGCCAGCGACAGCTTGAGGGCGAAGCCCAGGAACATCGCCCCCGCCGCCGAGGTGGCACCCGCCGACAGCCGCTTCCGGCGGCGGAAGGTGTCGGCCAGCCTCGTGCCGCTGAATATCAGCGCGCTCAGGTACAGGAAGCTTGCGACCTGGGCGAAGGCACCGAGCACGACGAAGGAGAGGGCCGGGTAGGCGTACCCGGGGTCCACGAACTGTACGAAGAAGGCGACGAAGAACAGGATCGCCTTGGGGTTGAGCAGACTGATGACCAGAGCCCGGCGGAACGGCCGCTCCCCCTCGACGACCTCGCCCCCCGGCCCCTCGACGACCCGCTCACGCCGGCTCCGCCACATCGCCCACGCGGCCCGCAGCATCCCCACCGCCAGCCACGACAGATAGCCCGCGCCCGCGTACTTCACGATCCCGAACAACACGGCGTTGGCCTGCAGCAACGAGGCCACCCCCGCCGCGGACAAGGTCATCAGCACGGTGTCCCCGACCCACACCCCGGCGGCGGCCCGGTACCCCGTCCGTATCCCACGCCGCGCTGCCACGGACAGCACGTAGAGGGAGTTGGGTCCGGGCAGGAGGACGATCAGGACGAGTCCTGCCAGATAGGTGGGAAGGTCAGTGACGCCGAACATGAGAAGGAGTGTCGCACGGGGGTATGACATTCCGGACCTGCGTGTCGGTCAGAACGCGTCGCTGGGGACGTACTTTCCCCAGACCTCGCGCAGCGCGTTGCAGACCTCGCCCACCGTGGCGCGGGCCTTCAGGGCCTCGCGCATCGGATAGAGGACGTTGTCCGTACCCTCGGCGGCCTTCTTCAGGTCGGAGAGGGCCGCGTCCACCGCCGCCCGGTCGCGCTCGGCGCGCAGCTTCGCGAGCCGCTGCGCCTGCTGGGCCTCGATGGCCGGGTCGACGCGCAGCGGCTCGTACGGCTCCTCCGCGTCGAGCTGGAAGCGGTTGACGCCGACCACGACGCGCTCGCCGGAGTCCGTCTCCTGGGCGATGCGGTAGGCGGAGTGTTCGATCTCGTTCTTCTGGAAGCCGTGTTCGATGGCGGCCACCGCGCCGCCCAGATCCTCGACCTTCCGCATCAGTTCGACCGCCGCCGCCTCCACGTCGTCGGTCATCTTCTCGATGACGTACGAACCCGCGAAGGGGTCGACCGTCGCCGTCACGTCCGTCTCGTAGGCCAGCACCTGCTGGGTACGCAGGGCCAGGCGGGCCGACTTGTCGGTCGGGAGCGCGATGGCCTCGTCGAAGGAGTTGGTGTGGAGGGACTGGGTGCCGCCCAGCACGGCCGCCAGGCCCTGGACGGCGACGCGGACAAGGTTCACCTCGGGCTGCTGGGCGGTCAGCTGGACGCCGGCCGTCTGCGTGTGGAAGCGGAGCATCAGGGACCTGGGATTCCGCGCCCCGAACTCGTCCTTCATCACCCGGGCCCAGATCCTGCGCGCCGCCCGGAACTTGGCGACCTCTTCGAGGATCGTCGTCCGGGCCACGAAGAAGAAGGACAGGCGGGGGGCGAAGTCGTCGACGTCCATGCCCGCCGCGACCGCCGTACGGACGTACTCGATGCCGTCGGCGAGGGTGAACGCGATCTCCTGCGCGGGGGAGGCGCCCGCCTCGGCCATGTGGTAACCGGAGATCGAGATGGTGTTCCACCTGGGGATCTCGGCCTTGCAGTACTTGAAGATGTCGGCGATCAGGCGGAGGGAGGGCTTGGGCGGGAAGATGTACGTCCCGCGCGCGATGTACTCCTTCAGCACGTCGTTCTGGATCGTGCCCGTGAGCCGCTCGGCCGGTACGCCCTGCTCCTCGCCGACCAGCTGGTACATCAGCAGCAACAGGGCCGCGGGCGCGTTGATCGTCATCGACGTCGAGACCTGGTCCAGCGGGATGCCGCCGAACAGCACCCGCATGTCGTCGACCGAGTCGATCGCCACGCCCACCTTGCCGACCTCACCGGACGCGATCGGGGCGTCGGAGTCGTGGCCCATCTGGGTGGGCAGGTCGAAGGCGACGGACAGACCCATCGTGCCGTTGGCGATGAGCTGCTTGTAGCGGGCGTTGGACTCCACCGCCGTACCGAAACCGGCGTACTGGCGCATGGTCCAGGGGCGGCCGGTGTACATCGACGGGTAGACACCACGGGTGTAGGGGTACCCGCCGGGCTCGCCGAGCCGGTCCGCCGGATCCCAGTCCCGCAGCGCCTCCGGCCCGTACACCTGCTCGATGGGCAGTCCGGACTCCGACTCGCGCGCCATGGTGTGTGCCCTCCGTCTTGCCCGGTTGCCCCGGATGCCCGCTTGTTACCAGCCGGTAATATGACCCTCGCGGCGGACTGTAGCGGCGAGTCTGCGCCCGATGGAGCGCATTCGGCTGGGACCTTGCTCATAACCATGCCTGTTTGTTCGCGACGGGTCATGTCAGGGAAACCTGACCGGGAGAGCGACCGGACACGGCGGATCATGAGACGACGGGGGCCCCGATGCGTACCAAGGACATGCGGAGATCAGTGGCCGCGCTCGCGGCACTCGCCATGGCCGGCGCCTGCACGGCCCAGGGGATCGAGGTGCACGGCGGCCAGCGTCAGCCCGTGCGCATCGACGGGACCGCCACACCGAGCGGCACCCCGAAGCAGGAGGCCGGCGGCCAGGCCGCCGCCGGTGGCAGCGGCGACAACGACAAGGCCGACGGAGACAGTGACGACAAGGGGGACCGCGAGCAGACCCCGCCGCCCGACGCCTCTCCCACCCCCACCGTCGCCCCCACGGTCCTCTGGGCCCAGGGTGACGAAGGGCTGGACGTACGTGAGTTGCAGGCCCGGCTGCGGCAGATCGCGTGGCTCTTCACCGGGCCCACGGGGACGTACGACGATCCGACGGTCCAGGCGGTCAGGGGCTTCCAGGGCAAGCGGGGGCTGCCGCGGACCGGCAAGACGGACAGCGTCACGTGGGCGCGGCTGCGGAACATGACGCGGGAGCCCGGCAAGTGGGACCTGTACGCGTACGGCGGGCAGCCGGCGGCGTCACCCGACCCGCGCTGCCTGACCGGCCGGGTGCTGTGCATCAGCAAGACCAGCCGCACACTGCGCTGGATGGTGGACGGCCGGACGCTGACGACGGTCGAGGTGCGGTTCGGCTCGGAGTACACACCGACCCGCGAGGGCGTCTTCAGCGTCTACTTCAAGTCCCGCGACCACGTGTCGACCCTGTACGACACCCCCATGCCGTACGCGATGTTCTTCAGCGGCGGCCAGGCCGTCCACTACTCCTCCGACTTCGCGGCCCGCGGCTACTACGGGGCCTCGCACGGCTGCGTCAACGTCCGGGACGAGGCGAAGATCGCGCAGCTGTTCGGGCAGGTCAGGAACGGCGACAAGGTGGTCGTGTACTGGTGACGACGGCAAGTGGAGTGACGTGCGTCACATGACGCATAGCGGGAAGGCGTCCGGCGCGTCAGTGGGAGTACGGGGTCACGGGGGACCACGGGGGAATCACGGGGTATGGGGCGCGGGCGGGACCGGGGGAACGTGTCCCGCCCGCGCCGAGGTGCACGAGCCGTAGGTACGGGGGGAACCCCGGCTCTGTGCGACGGCCGATGACCAGTCGGCTCACTCATTACTGCGCCGCGGCGGCTGAAAGTGTTACCCGTTCCGCGAAAGAATTCGTAATGGAGGCGAAAGCGCAGGTCAGGATGGGTGCGTGAGCATCCGCTCGGAGGGTGCGGTGCCACCGCCGGCGCCGAAGCCGACCGGGTCAACCGCCGCGAACCGACCGCGGTGACCGCTGCCTTTGCCGCCCTTGTCGCCCTTCCCGCCCTTGTCGCCTTGGTTCTTGCCGCCCGTGTTCTTGCCGTTCCCGTGTCCAGGGCCGTTGCCGTTCCCGTGGCGGCCCTTGCCGTTTCCGTGGCCGTTGCGGCGGCCCTGGCCCCTGTCCGAGTCGTCGTCCTCGTCGGAGTCGTTTCCGGACCGCGTGTTCCTGTCACCACCGCCGGCGGGACCGCTGGAGTCCGACGCGCCGGTCCCCGTGCCCTTGCCCGTCCCGGTGCCCTTGCCCGTCCCGGTTCCGTTGCCCGTGCCCGGCCGTTTCGCCGTGCCGGGGTTGGCTGCACCGCCGGCCAGGAGGCCTTCGCAGTACCGCTTCAGCAGCCCCTTGCCCTTGCCGCCCGCCGCGCCCTCCAGGCCGCGTCGGCGGTCGGCGTCCAGCTCCTTGCCGTCGCGGACGTCACGGCACGTGGAGAGCACGTTGTCCCACCACTCCTGGGTGCGGTTCTCGTTCTGCCCGGTGTCACCGGGCTGCTCGTCCCCATCGGTGCCGCCGGTGGGGTCGTCGCCCTTCGAGGAGGTGTCCGGGGAGACCCCGGGCGTCTCCTCGCCCCACGCCCCGCGCCTGCTGCCCTCGCCCTGCTCGGCGTTCGGCGACGGCGACAGCAGCGGCCGGTCCGGCGACTGGGCGGCGGAGATGCCGGCGGAGGGTTCCGGTTCGCCGTCGCGGAACGCGCTCAGCGCACCGCCGCCGGCCAGCACCGTGACCCCGCCGAGCATCCCGGCGGTCACGGCCGCGACCAGCCCGAACCGCGCCGGCCGGCCCCAGCCGGCCCGGCGGCGGACCGGCACGGCGGACGGACGCGCGGGCCGTCCCAGGCGCACGAGACCCGCGTCGGCGGCGGGCACCGCGGTGGTGTGTGTTCGGCTGCCGCGGCCGGGCTCCGCGGCCCGGCCGTTCTCACCGGAGGGGGCCGTATGGACCGAGCGAGCCGTGCGGGCCGTACGGAAGGCGGCCAACGCGGCTTCCTCGCCCGGCAGTTCGGGATTCTGGGAAGGCGTCGGCACGACCTCGGCGGCCAGGGCTTCGAGCGCCTCGGTGAGCCGGTAGGCACGGGCGCGGGTGTCGGCGTCGACGGCTTCGAGCGGCTCCCCACGCAGCAGCCGCTCCGCAGCGTCGCGGTTCAGCCACCTGTACTGCTCGTCGGCCATCACACATCCTTCTGCGTCCGCGAACGCGTATGCGTCACACCGGCGGACGTGGCCGCGCGTACCCGCGCGCCTCTCGGTGGGGGTACGGCGTCCAGCGGGTCGCCGGATTCCGGGTCGGCCTCCGAAGCCGTCTCCGGATTCTCCCCGATCAGTTCGGCGAGCCGTTTCAGCCCCCGGTGCGCGGCCGTCCGTACGGCACCCGCACGCTTGCCCAGCGTCTCCGCCGCGGTCTTCGCGTCGAGGCCGACCACGACACGCAGGACCACCGCCTCCGCCTGGTCCTGCGGCAGCTGCGCGATGAGCGACAGCGTGCGGCCGGTCGCCAGGGCCTCCATCGCCTCGCCGGCCGTGTCGGACTCGGCCGCCTTGCCGGTCAGCTCGGTCTCGTCGCCGCCTATCGCGGGCCTGCGGCCCCGCATGCGTATGTGGTCGAGGGCCCGGTTGCGGGCGATCCGCGCGGCCCAGCCGCGGAACCGGTCGGCGTCTCCGTCGAACCGTTCCAGGTCACGGGCTATCTGCAGCCAGGACTCGGAGGTGACGTCCTCCGCGTCCGGATCACCGACCAGCGTCCGCACGTACCCGAGCAGCCGTGGGTGCACCGAGCGGTACACAGTCCGGAACGCGGTCTCGTCCCCGTCCTGTGCCGCAAGCACCGCGGCGGTCAGCTCCGCGTCGTCCCCCAGCACCCACGCGCCCCTCTGCGCCTCAGCCGGTGCCGCTCTCGCGGTCCGGGTTCTCGCCGTTTGTGCTTCCTCAATCGACGGTTGCGGTCTTCGGGACCGCTGTGGTTGCGGTGGTCTTCCGCCAACCTCGATCCGGCGCGAAAGGCACGTTACGGCCTGAAACCACTGACCGTCCATGTCCGTAGAACATGCAACTAACTCGTGATGCGCAGAGGTGTGACAGAAAACGCAGGCGCGGCGCTGTAGGTAGTACGGGTCGCCGCGCGGCCCGTGCCGCGCGACGGTCGGGGCCTCTCCTGTGGGGGGTGGCGGCCCCGGCCGTTGCCATCGGCGGAGTCGGCCGGGTGTCTTGCGAGTACGGGGGTCTTGCGAGCACGCCGGCCTCACTTCGTTTCCGGGGCCCTTTACTTCGCCTCCCGGTTCCGCTCCGCGCCTCGCGGGTTCCGTTCCGTGTTTCACGGGTTCCGTTCTACGGCGCCCGGGTTCCGTTCCGCGTTTCCTGGGCTTCGCCCGTTCGCTTCGGCCGGGCGTCCGGCGCTCCCGGTCCACCCGGTTCGTTCGGCGCCGTCGACTCACTCGGCGACTCACTCGGCCTCGACGCGTTCGGCTCGCTCGGACGCGGTGCCTCTCTTTGCCTGTCGCCGGTGCCACTGCCCTCGCGGTCGCTGCCGCCGCCGGGCTGGTCATCGTGCTTGCCGTTGCCGTTGCCGATGTTGCTGCCGCCGTTGTTGCTGCCGCCGTTGTTGCCCTTGCCTTCGGCCCGCCGGTCGGCCTTGTCCGGCTGCTGGGACGCGGGGGCTTCCTCGTCCCGGTCGAGGCGGTCGGCCGTCGAGGGATTCGTGCGCGGGGCGGTCGAGGGGCCGGGGCGGGCGGGAGCTCCGTCGGTGGTGCGGGGACGGCGGTCCTGGCCCCCATGGCCCTCGCGGTCCCCGCCGACGCCCTCGTCGTCGTGCGTGGCCGAGCCGATCGCCGCGAAGGCGACCCCGCCGAGGGCGAGGCTGGCCAGCAGTACGGCCAGGGTGGTGCGTATCGAGAGCTGGACGCGGCGCCGCGCGTTCGGCCGCCAGTCGTCGCGGCGCCGGGTACGGGCCGTACGCGTCCCCATCTCCCGTGCAGCCCGGAAGGCGGCCACTGCCCGCGCCTCGCCCGCACTGTGGGCCGACGTACCACCACGTACGGCGGCGGCGAGAAGGGAATCGACGGAGGAACCGGCGGCGCCATCGGTTGCAGGGGCGGCGGGGGCATCGGGTACGGGGGCATCGGAAGCGCGGTCGTCGTCGGCGACATCACTCATGAACCGGCGGCCGTCGTCCGACCCCCCGCTGCCACACCGCCATGCACTGTCGCGGCGTTCCCCGTCGCGCCGTTCGCCGTCGCGCCGTTCGCCCTTCTCCGGCTCCGTCCTGCCCGAAGGCATCTCGTGCCCTTCCCTGTCGCCGTCCGTCCCACTGCTGTCATGGCCGCGCGGGTCACCGTCTCCGCCGTCGCGGCCGAGGCTGTCGCCGCTGTCGCCGCTGTCGGTCATCTCGATTCCCCCAGCGTCCGGGGGCCGTCATCCGTCACACCCTCGCTCCGGAGGAGCTGGGCGAGTCGCTTCAGTCCCCGGTGGGTGGCGGTACGGACCGCGCCGGGGCGTTTGCCGAGGACACGGGCGGCGGCGGGGCCGTCGAGGCCTACGACCACGCGCAGCAGAACGGCCTCGGCCTGGTCGCGAGGCAGCCGGGCCACGAGCGCGAGGGCCTGCTCGGTGGAGAGGGCCTCCAGGGCCTGGTCCTGGGTGCTGTGCGTACCCGGCAGTTCCAGCAGGTCGTTCTCCAGGGCGGTCGCCCGGGGCCTGACCTTCTGGCGCCGCAGATGGTCCAGGGCCCGGTGCCGGGCGATGGTCGCGCTCCAGCCCCGGAAGCCGGCCCCGTCGCCCTTGAACCGCCCGAGGTCACGCGCGATCTCCAGCCAGGCGTCCGAGGCGACGTCCTCCGCGTCGTCCCCGACGATGCCACGCAGATACCCCAGCAGTCCGGGCTGCACGAGTCGGTACGCCACCGCGAACGCGGCCTCGTCCCCGGCCTGGGCCCGCGCGACGGCCGCGCCCAGTTCCCCGTCGTACGCCTGCACGCGCCGAGGTTCCCCTCCCTGGCCACAAACTGTCCGGGACAGTGCCAAGTCAGTGCCGGGATCACGTTCCCGGGGACCGTCCCGGCCGCCGCCAAGCCCCCATGGTCATCTGCGCCGCGCTCCGCGGAAGTGTCACAGTCCGTCAGGCGGGGCGCAGCCCCTGCCTTGCGTTTCGGGGGCGCGGGGAACTGCGCGACCAGCCACCACCGAACGGCGCGGACGGGGGTCGAAGGGGCACAGCCCCTGGTGAGGGACGGGCAAGGGCGGCGGGGGCGAGGAATTCCCTACGTCAGCCGGAGGCCATCGCGTCGTGGCACAGCAGCCGCAGCGACCCGTCCCCCGCGAAACACCGCCGGGCCTCGTCCAGCGGATCCCAGAAGCGGCCGTCCCAGGTCCGCACCCAGTAACCCCCGCCCGACTCGACCCACTCACCCCCGGCCGAGCGCACGACGACCTCACCCCCGTACGCCCCGAACCCCCGCAGGGCCCCCTCCACGGCGGCGTAGGGCGCCCCTTCCTGCCGTATCTCCTCGATCATCCGGTCCACCCGCCACAGGCTCTGCGTCGAGTAGTCGAGACGCACCCGTGCCCCCTCCCGCATCATCGCCACCGCGTCGGCCGCCCACCGAAGGGGCTTCGCCGCACTCCCGGGCCGGTTCCCGAGGTTCCCCGACATGCTGGGGGCACTGCCCGAACTGAATGTCTGCTGTGCGCTCACACTCGGGAAAGCGCCCGCCCCGCGCGAGACGTTTCGCGTTTTCCGGCAAGTACGCGACACCGGCGCAGGACCCCCACACCAGCCTCAGGACACCCACAGGACCCGCCAGGAAACCGAGGTTTACCGCCGCGTCCCACGCGCCCGCCGCGACACGACCGCCCGCAGCACCCGCCGCCCCTCCGTGGAGACACCGAGCGCCTGCCGCACCCCCGCCACGCCGTGCTGGGCGAGCAGTTCCAGCACCACGACCTGACGGCGCAGTTCGGCGGCGACGAGATGGGAGGCGCCCTCGGTACGACCCGCGCGGCAGGCCGCCACCGAGTCGTGACCCCCGGCGTCCAACGGGTCGAGCAGCTGATGGATCCGCAGGGCGGAGACCGAACACACGTCGGCCCACTCGCGCAGTGCGTCACCGGACCGCTCCACAGGCACCCCGTCGAGCATCCGACGGGCCAGCAGGACGATCTCCTCGCCCCCACCGGATCCGGATCCGGACCGCGTGTCGGATCCGGATCCGGACCGCGTGTCGGATCCGGATCCGGACCGCGTGTCGGATCCGGATCCGGAACGCGCGTCGGATCCGGAGCCCGAGCGCGCGTCGGACCGCGTGTCGGAGACGGCGTCGGCGTTTGCGTCGGCCGGGGCCAGTTCGCCCCGTACCTTCGCCACTCTCTCCCCCCACCCCTCCCCGTCGTCCACCAGACCCGCCCACAGCGGACGCAGAACCTCGTCGTCACCCCCGAGAAGCGGTACGCAACGGTCCAAACAAGCCAACCCACTTGCCGCCAGACCACGTTCGTCGGCCTGGGCGATCAGCTCCACCAGACTCATCACGCCTCCCCTCTCTCCCGCTCGACCACACCCCGGTTATACGGAGCACGCACTTCCCCTTACTGCGTGCGACAACTCAGGAGTGTCACAGAGGGACGACCCCGAGCCGGTCGAGCAACCGGAACAGAATGTTTTCAGCCAGGGGGTCCGCCGGTCCAGGCTCTGAGCTCAACACATCGAGCAGCGACCGTGCGCCGACGGCCCGCCCGGCCTCCGCGGCCCAGCCGACGGCGCGCTCGGCGGCGTCGCGCGGTTCGAGGAAGTAGTCCTCGACGGTGAGCCCTTCGCCGTCGCCCAGGTACGCGGCCATCGCACGCCGCGCGAGACACGTGGTCCACGCCCCGCTCTCCGGCCCGGCGGCCTCGACGACCACGCAGTCGCTGCCCATGACGTAACCGAACAGCGCGGGCGCCCCCGTCTCGCGGGCCAGCGCGTTCATGTTCCCGATGTCGCCGGTGCCCCCCGCGGCCTCGCCACCGGGCGCGCCCGTCGGATACGCCCACACCTGCCAGCCGCCGGCCGCCGTCACACACAGCGTCAAACCCTCGGCCCTGTCCAGCGCGTCCAGCTCCGCGAGGGGCCGCCCGCTTCTGCCCACGACGTAGTACCCCCAGTACCCCATACCGGGAATACACCACATCCGTACGGCGGTCCGCGCCCGGAATGAGGCAATCCGCACGGTCGCGTGAAGACGGCCCACAGCCTGACGGTCTCAGAGGGTGACGGACTCAGACGGTCACGGACTCCGTCTCACGCGGTGACGGACTCAGACGCTGACGGACTCCGGCTCACGCGGACCGGTCCGCGCCCTGCCGTCCTGCATGCGCGTGAGCGCGAGGACGAAGAGGGCAGCGAACAATGCGGACACGATTTCGAGAGAGTCCCCGAACAGCATCCACTGGGCGGCCAGCCGGTATTCCTCGACCTCCTCCGCCCTGAGGTACGCCCTGTCCCCGGCCTCTCCCGCGAAGAGGCTGAGCAGCCACAGCGTCCACCAGGTGTTGACGAGCGCGTGAGACCGGGGCTTCTCCCACGGACTGCTCGCGTCCCAGCAGTCGATCGCGATCCGGCGCGGGAACCACAGGTTCACCACGGGAACGAACCAGGCGCCGATCGCCCAGCCCCGCTTCTTCCGATGCCCGAAGGGGTCGAACACCTCGGCGTTGACCCGCACCCGGTGGAACCAGATCAGGAAGACGACGATCGCGGCGACGTAGGTGAGCGTCTGGAGGACACCGGCCAGGACGATGAGCCGGTCCGCCCGGTCGTAGTCCCGCTCCAGGGCCACGCCCCAGTCGTCGGCGGCCATCCGGTTCATCACATCGAGGAGCGAGAGGTCCGCCCACACCGCGACCAGGTCGGCAGCGGCGACCGCCCCGAGCAGGATCACCACCGCCCGCCCCAGCCCCACCGGCGACCGCAGCCAGGCGGTCCCGTGCGGCGTCACCACGGGAAAACCCGTTGCCGAGCCCCCGCCGGCGGCCGGACCTCCGTAGCCCCCGGCCTCACACGAGCGGCACAGGATGCCGTCGGGCGCCGCTTCGGAATGCCTACAGCGCGTACAGAACATGATGGAGCCCCCTGTGGTCGCACCCGAGCCAAGCCCTCCCCAGACCTTCACGCTCGGCAATCAGAACAGGCGGAACATACGGTTCGCCCGCCCCGCCCGTCCACTCGATTCGCCGTCCACTGGGTTTCCCCGTCCACTCGCTTTCGGCGCGGCCCAGCCCTGCGCCTGCGCGGGTCCCCGCCCGCAGGTCAGCTCACCTTCGCCGCCAGCTCGCGGAACTCCGCCCAGCTCAGCGCCGGCTTCCCCGGATCCCACAGCTTCTGCGACAGCGCCCGCAGCGGCATCCGGACGCCCGCCGCGACCTGCGCCTCGGTCTGCCGGTTCGCGAGGTCGCACCAGACGGCGAAGACACCGCCGAGGATCTGGTCGTCGTACTGCGCGGGGACGGCGGTCGTGCCCCGCAGCACCCGGGGGGTCCAGGACTCGTAGATGCGCTGCCCGGTCGGGTAGACGAACTGGTTGGGCTCGCCGAGGACGTAGTACAGGTACTCGTCGTTGTAGTTGATCACCTGCCGCCCGGCGCTCAGATACTCGACCGGCGGCCGGGCCCCGATCTCCTTGCCCGTCCAGTACGCGACCTGGATCGACTTGTCCGCCTGCACCGACCCGCCCCGGAAGAACCCGTCGTTCCAGGCCCGTACGGTCCGGTCGTGGCCGCGCATCACCTTGGCGCGGTCGTTCAGCCAGCCGGTCGCGAGGTCGGCGACGGTCGCGCCGGAGCCGTACTTCGCCCGCGCGGCGGCGGCCAGCCCCGGGTAGGACGCCTCGGGGTTCGACACCATCAGCGCCCGGTACTCGTCGCCGCCCAGATGCCAGTACGCGCCGTCGAAGAGGCCGGCGTACTCGTCCAGCAGCTCGTCCACGACCTCGGCGGACTCCGGGTTGGCGATGTCGACGGCTCCGCTCGCGGCCACGCCCTGGGCGTTCCTCAGCTGCAGCCCCGGATTGCCCGCGATCACGGCGCCCAGATGCCCGGGGGAGTCGATCTCCGGTACGACCTGGATGTGCCGGCTCTCCGCGAGGTCCAGGATCTTCTTCACCTGGGCCTTGGTGAGGTGCTGGTCCGACACCACCTCGGGGTGGCTCGTGGACTCGATCCGGAAGCCCTGGTCGTCGGAGAAGTGCAGCCCGAGCTGGTTGTACTTGAGGTCGCCCAGCTCACGGACGCGGTCCTCGATCCAGCCGGCCGTGAAGTGCTTGCGCGCGATGTCGAGCATGAACCCGCGCTGCGGCTTGGCCGGCTCGTCCCGGACGACGCCCTCCGGCGCCGTACCGCCGCCGCGGACCTCCTGCTTCAGGGTGCGCGTCCCGTAGAAGACGCCCGCCTCGGCGGGGGCGGCGATCCGTACCCGCCGGTCCTTCACCGTCAGCGTGTAGGCCTCCGACCTCGGCTCGTCCGCCCCGGTCAGCGCCAGCTCCACGTCCCCGTCCCGGGGCCGCGCCTCCCCCGCGAAGGCCAGCCCCAGCTCCCCGGCGGTCAGCCGACCCTCGTCTGCCAGTGCCGCGTTCCGTACGACGACCCGACCCCCGTCGGCGGGCTTCCAGCCGGGGCCACGGGCGGCCTCGTGCTGCCGTACGGCGGGGATGGTGCGCGGCTGCTGGGACAGCGGATACGAGCGCGAGGGTGACGGAGACGCGGACGGCGAACTCCGGGCGGCGCTCACGGACGACCGCGCCGGCGAGGGCTCCGACCCGCCGGGTGTGCGCTTCCCGTCGCCCGGCCACACGGTCACGGCCGCCGCCACCGCGCCGCCCGCCAGGACGACCCCGGCACCCAGGAGCAACCCTTTCGACGTGATCGCCGTCTTCCTGCGGGGCGCCCTGCGCCTACCCCGGTTCACGACGCGCCCCCGGTCCCGGTCCCGGTCCCGATCAGCATCCACGACATCTCACGCACCTCTCGCCCGCACCTTCCCCCGGTCTTCTTCCGGTCTTCTTCCGCTCTTCTCCCGGTCCCTTCCGAGCCCCCTTGTCGAACCTACGACGTCCCACCGTCCCATCCGTCCACCACAGGTTCCGAAACTCTCCCGTTCGGGTGAATTTCGGGCATCGAACGGACAGCTCATGACCCGCCTCGATAACGTGGTGGCACATTTCGCACAGCCTGCCCAGCCGACCCCTACGCACCGCCGAGGAACCACGCTGCCTCCGCACCGTCTCCCCCACCTCCCCGGCCAGGTCGCCATACCGGAGCAGGTCCGCACCCCCGGCCCGTCGGCCCTGGAGCGGTTCAACCACACCCCGGCCGACCTCACCCGGCAGGCTCTCCTCACCTGCCTGCGCAGTCTCCGCTGGGCCCAGCGCCTCACCGACCACCGCCCCTACCCCGACCTCGACGCGCTCCTCGCCGCGTCGGACGAGGCCGCGTACGACCTCACGGCGGCCGACCTGGCGGAGGCCCTGGCCGGCGAGACCCTCCCCGCCCTCCCCGACGACACCTACGGCGTGGCTCACACCGCCCTGAACGCCGCCCACGCCGCCTACGAGGCCCGCTTCGGCCACCTCTTCGTGATCTCCCAGGCCGGCGCCCACCCCGACGAACTCCTCGACCGCACCCTGGAGGGCATCCGCTCCCGCCTCACGAACGACCCGGAGGAGGAACGGGTGGTGGTGGCAGAAGAACTGCGCCGCCTGGCCAAGGAACGCCTCACCACCCACCTGACCGGCCCGAAGCCCCGCCTCTAGCCTGGCAACGCACGCGGCACCCACCCCGGATGCCACCCGCTACTCACCCTTACGTGCGCCTTTGTATGCCAGTTTGATCACACCAACCATCCCGGCTTAAGCCAAGTGCAACGACGTCGCTACCATGGCCGGGGCCGGTGGACCGTACCCGGCCGGGTCAGACCGACAAGCAAGCCGGCCGGCCCCAATCCCCGCTCCCGGAGGGTTCTTCCGTGCCGGCTGGAACGCTGTACCGCGGCCGGGAAGGAATGTGGTCCTGGGTGGCTCATCGAGTCACCGGCGTCCTCATCTTCTTCTTCCTGTTCGTACACGTGCTGGACACCGCTCTCGTCCGCGTCTCCCCCGACGCATACGACAAGGTCGTGGCCACGTACAAGACGCCGATCGTCGCGCTGCTGGAATACGGCCTCGTCGCCGCCATCCTCTTCCACGCGCTCAACGGTCTTCGGGTCATCGCCGTCGACTTCTGGTCGAACGGCCCCCGTCACCAGAAGACGATGCTCTGGTCCGTCGTCGGCATCTGGCTCGTGCTGATGGTCGGGGCCCTGTACCCCGTCCTCGGCCACGCCGTCCGTGAAGTCTTCGGGAGCTGAGACAGATGTCCGCCACTGAAACCACCGCATCCGGCATCGGCCCCGTCGAGGGCGCCGGGGAGCTGTCGGGCTACAGCCCCGACAACCCGGCCCCCTTCATCGAGCCGCCCCGCAAGCGCACCAAGAAGACCCCGAAGTCCACCCGCGGCAACTTCGAGATGGCCGCGTGGCTCTTCATGCGCCTGTCCGGCATCGTCCTGGTCGTCCTGGTCATCGGCCACCTGCTCATCCAGCTCGTCCTCGACGGCGGCGTCTCCAAGATCGGCTTCGCGTTCGTCGCGGGCCGCTGGGCGTCCCCGTTCTGGCAGACCTGGGACCTGCTGATGCTGTGGCTCGCGATGCTGCACGGCGCGAACGGCCTGCGCACGGTCATCAACGACTACGCGGAGCGCCCGAACACCCGCCTGTGGCTGAAGGGTCTGCTCTACACCGCCACGGTGTTCACCATCCTGCTGGGCACGCTGGTGATCTTCACCTTCGACCCGAACATCCGCTAGGCACGGGGCTGAGGCAACCGATCATGAAGATCCACAAGTACGACACCGTCATCGTCGGCGCCGGCGGCGCCGGTATGCGCGCGGCCATCGAGTCCACGCAGCGCAGCCGTACCGCCGTGCTGACCAAGCTGTACCCCACCCGCTCCCACACGGGCGCCGCGCAGGGCGGCATGGCCGCCGCGCTCGCCAACGTGGAGGAGGACAACTGGGAGTGGCACACCTTCGACACGATCAAGGGCGGTGACTACCTGGTCGACCAGGACGCCGCCGAGATCCTGGCGAAGGAGGCCATCGACTCCGTCCTCGACCTGGAGAAGATGGGCCTGCCGTTCAACCGGACGCCCAACGGGACGATCGACCAGCGCCGCTTCGGCGGTCACAGCCGCAACCACGGCGAGGCCCCGGTCCGCCGTTCCTGCTACGCGGCCGACCGCACCGGCCACATGATCCTCCAGACGCTGTACCAGAACTGCGTCAAGCACGGCGTGGAGTTCTTCAACGAGTTCTACGTCCTGGACCAGCTGATCACCGAGGTCGACGGCGTCAAGAAGTCGGCGGGCGTCGTCGCGTACGAACTCGCCACCGGTGAGATCCACATCTTCCAGGCGAAGGCCGTGATCTACGCGTCCGGCGGCACCGGCAAGTTCTTCAAGGTGACGTCGAACGCGCACACGCTGACCGGTGACGGCCAGGCGGCCGTGTACCGCCGGGGTCTGCCGCTGGAGGACATGGAGTTCTTCCAGTTCCACCCGACCGGCATCTGGCGCATGGGCATCCTGCTGACGGAGGGCGCCCGCGGTGAGGGCGGCATCCTCCGCAACAAGGACGGCGAGCGCTTCATGGAGAAGTACGCGCCGGTGATGAAGGACCTGGCCTCGCGAGACGTGGTGTCGAGGTCCATCTACACGGAGATCCGCGAGGGCCGCGGCTGCGGTCCCGAGGGCGACCACGTCTACCTGGACCTGACACACCTCCCGCCGGAGCAGCTCGACGCCAAGCTCCCGGACATCACCGAGTTCGCGCGGACGTACCTCGGCATCGAGCCCTACACGGACCCGATCCCGATCCAGCCGACCGCGCACTACGCCATGGGCGGCATCCCGACGAACGTCCGGGGTGAGGTCCTGATCGACAACACCACCGTCGTTCCGGGCCTGTACGCCGCCGGTGAGGTCGCCTGTGTCTCCGTGCACGGCGCCAACCGTCTCGGCACGAACTCACTGCTCGACATCAACGTGTTCGGCAAGCGGGCCGGCATCGCGGCCGCCGACTACTCCCAGACGGCCGACTTCGTCGAGCTGCCGGAGAACCCGGAGTCGCTGGTCGTCGAGCAGATCGAGCGGCTGCGCACGGCCACGGGCAACGAGCGCGTGGCGGACCTGCGGCGCGAGCTGCAGGAGACCATGGACGCCAACGTCATGGTGTTCCGCACCGAGCAGACGATCAAGACGGCCGTCGAGAAGATCGCCGAGCTGCGCGCGCGCTACAAGAACGTGGCGATCCAGGACAAGGGCCGCCGGTTCAACACCGACCTCCTGGAGGCCGTCGAGCTGGGCAACCTGCTCGACCTGGCCGAGGTCATGGCCGTGTCCGCACTCGCCCGCAAGGAGTCCCGCGGCGGTCACTACCGCGAGGACTACCCGAACCGCGACGACGTCAACTTCATGCGCCACACCATGGCGTACCGCGAGGTCGGCGACGACGGCACCGAGTCGATCCGTCTCGACTACAAGCCGGTCGTCCAGACCCGCTACCAGCCGATGGAGCGTAAGTACTGATGGCAACCCCGACCCTGGACAAGACGGACGCGGCAGGCAGCCCCGAGCCCGGTTTCGCCGACTCCCCGTACATCACGGTCACCTTCCGCATCCGTCGCTTCAACTCCGAAGTCTCGGCTGAGGCGACCTGGGAAGACTTCCAGCTGGAGATCGACCCCAAGGAGCGCGTCCTCGACGGCCTCCACAAGATCAAGTGGGACGTCGACGGCACGCTGACGTTCCGCCGCTCCTGCGCGCACGGCATCTGCGGCTCGGACGCCATGCGGATCAACGGCAGGAACCGTCTGGCCTGCAAGACGCTGATCAAGGACATCAACCCCGAGAAGCCGATCACGGTCGAGCCCATCAAGGGCCTCACGGTCCTCAAGGACCTCGTCGTGGACATGGAGCCGTTCTTCCAGGCGTACCGGGACGTGATGCCCTTCCTGATCACGAAGGACACCAACGAGCCGACGCGCGAGCGTTTCCAGACCGCCGAGGACCGCGAGCGCTTCGACGACACCACGAAGTGCATCCTCTGCGCCGCGTGCACGTCCTCGTGCCCGGTGTTCTGGAACGATGGCCAGTACTTCGGTCCGGCCGCCATCGTCAACGCGCACCGCTTCATCTTCGACTCGCGTGACGAGGCGGGCGAGCAGCGCCTGGAGATCCTCAACGACAAGGACGGCGTGTGGCGTTGCCGTACGACGTTCAACTGCACGGACGCCTGCCCGCGCGGTATCGAGGTCACCAAGGCGATCCAGGAGGTGAAGCGGGCGCTCATCACGCGCCGCTTCTGATCCGCCGTCGCAACGCATGAGGAAGGCCCGCAGGTTCACCTGCGGGCCTTCCTCATGCCCGGCGTACGCGGGCGTTCTCACGCCTCACGCCCCAAGGCCTCACCGCCCCAAGGCCTCACGCCCCAAGCACGAGGGCCCCGTCCCCGTGCGGAGCTCAGAGGGAAGCTCCGCGGCGGACGAGGCCCTTCGGTCGATCACCTCGGCGGTGATCCTCAGCGCGATCAGCCGCGCAGGACGCGGCCCTGCGCGTCGGTGCGGTCGTTGCTCGTGAGGAACAGGATGCCGTCGATCAGGGCCCAGAAGCCCAGGCCACCGCAGGTGAGGAGCTGGGCGACGCCCACGCCGACGGAACCGACGTAGAAACGACCGATGCCGAGCGTGCCGAGGAAGAGCTGCAGAACGCCGGCGACGATCTTCGACTTGTCGGAGTACGGGCGCCCCTGCGGGTCGTGGCCGAAGGGAGCGTCAGGGGTGGGGACGGTCATGGAAGTAACTCCTGGATGTACTGACTGAATAACCGAAGCGGATTGCTCCGGGGGGAGTCCAGGAGAGAAGGCGCGGCAAGAACCGGCAGCGATCGGGCACGGCAAATACCGGCCAGCGATCGAGCACGACGTAGTCCCCCGTCATCCCCCCTGTAGCCGTTGCAGCGTAATGAGACGCAGGGGGCGGATGGGAGGGGAACCAAGCGATCGTTCCGATTCCGTGATCCGATTCCAGCCAACTTGCGACAACTGGGCAACATAAAGCGGGCGTAAGGGATTTACGGGGGCGGGGCGAGGGAAGAAAGGAGGGTTCGGCGGCGCCGACTCGACCACTCAGCGGTCGCCCAGGGATCGCTCAGTGCGCTCAGTGCGCTCAGTGAAGGTTGCGGACGATCGTCCACGTCACCGCGATGCCCAGGATCAAGGCCTGGGTGCGGGGCTTCAGTTCGGGCCGCCAGCGGCGGCCTCGCAGGCCCTCGACGGCCCAGCGGCCGAGCAGTGCGAGCGCGAAGGGCGCGGCGAGCAGCAGCACGCGGTTGTCATGCCAGGCGGCGCTGAACTGGCCGTGCATCAGGTCGTACACCATGCGGGTGCCACCGCAGGCGGGGCAGAGCAGCCCCGTGACATAGCGGAACGGGCACTGGGGCAGCAGATGGCTGGGCTCGTGCGGGTTGGTGCCGTACAGGTACGCGGCGCCCGCCAGCCCGGCGGCGGCCACCGCGAAGGGGGCCGCCGCCGGATGCCGGAGAGCGATGAGGCCGCGCTCAGCCACGCAGGACACGTCCGTTGGAGTCCGTGGTGTTGCTGCCGGTCAGCAGGATGATGCCGTCGACCAGCGACCAGATGCCGAGGCCGCCGCAGGTGAGGAGCTGCGCGACGCCGAGGCCGACGTGACCGATGTAGAACCGGCCGACACCGAAGGCGCCCAGGAACAGCGAGAGGATGCCCGCGACGATCTTGGACTTGTCGGAGTACGGGCGGCCGTAGGGGTCGTAGCCGTAGGGGGCGTTGGGGTCACCCGTGTACGCGCCGCCCGGCGTGGGAGGCACCTGGTAGCCGCCGCCCTGCGGGTAACCGCCCTGCTGCGGGTAGCCGTAGCCGGGCTGGCCCGCACCCGGCTGCTGGTAACCGCCTTGCGGAGCGCCGTACGGGTCACCGGCCTGCGGAGCCCCGTACGGGTTGGCGCCCGGCTGGCCGGGGGCGGCGCTCGGGTACCCGTATCCGGGCTGCGGCGGCTGCGGGGGCTGAGCGGGCTGCTGAGGCTGCTCGGTCACGGTACTGACTCCTGCGTGTTGTTTGCTTGAGCGGCTGGCTAGCTGAATATGGGCTGTCCGTCATATTGCAGGAGGGAAGGGCCCGGAGAGAAGTTGTTACTTCGGCCGGGCCCGGCCCGACTCCCGCATGTGGGCGGAGTCACAGTCCGGCGATCACAGTTGGCCGAGGATCGTAGGTCCGTGATCTCCGTGCCCTTGGCGAGCAGCATCGCCTTGCTGAGGATGACAACGAGCATACGGTCGCCCTCGTAGGGGAGATAGCCGGTCTGCGGGGTTCCGTTCCCCGTACCGCCCCCGTTCCGGCTTCCGTTCGCGTTGCCGACGGCCGACTCGGGGACGAGGCGCAGGCCCGGCAGAGGGCGTGGGATCCAGCGCTCCGCCCGCAACCCCACTGCGGCAGCCCGCGCGCGGGCGACGCCACGCAGTCGACGGACAGCCGGAGCCAGCTGCACCAACCCCTGAGCTCGGCGGAGGAGTTGCCCCGGAGGGTGGCAATGGAGGCAGGGCGGGAGCGGCCTGCGAGAGAGGGGCCACTCCATCGGGTGATCCGCGCCGGACTGTCGGGCCGGATGGCAGCCAGTACACCAGAGTACTAGTATGTACACGTACTACACGGTGATCGCTGATGGCCTGGCATCTTGAAATGACCGGCGAGGTGCGCGACTGGCTGCACAGACTGCGCAAGGACGACCGCACCACGGCACGGCTGGTGGGCCAGGCGATTCAGGCACTGGCAGAGGAGGGCCCGGACCTGGGACGCCCCCTGGTGGACCGGATCAAGGGGTCCACCTTGCACCACCTCAAGGAACTGCGGCCTGGCTCGGCAGGAGAGACCGAGATCAGGATTCTCTTCGCCTTCGATCCCGAGCGCAGCGCGGTACTCCTGGTCGCGGGCGACAAGGCGGGGCGATGGACGGCGTGGTACCGCCGCGCGATCCCCTTGGCCGAGGAACGCTATACCGAGTGGCTGGACCACCTGGCCCGACGCCGTCACAAGGAGACAAAGCGATGACCAGCTTCCACTCATGGGACGAGGTCAAGGAAGAGGTCTTCGACACCGAGGACCTGGACGAGATCATGGCGGGTGCCCGGCGAATGGTCGCCGAGGCACGTGCGCACCGGTTGGCCGAGATGCGCAGGCAACTCGGCCTCACCCAGCGTGAGGTGGCCGACCGTATGCACGTACGGCAGGAACGGGTGTCCGCCATCGAACGCGGCAGGACCCAGTCCGCCGAGGTGGGAACCGTCGCGGCTTACGTGGAGGCACTGGGCGGGGAGCTGGAGATCGTCGCGAACTTCAATGGGACCCGGGTCGTGGTGGCGTAGTCCGGGATTCCTGAATCCCAGGCGTCCCGTACAACCCTCGTGCCTCGACGCGTGTCTCTTCTGTACGTCTGTTCGGCAATAGCCATGGATACACCGATGACTCGGGCGAATCACGGGCCCGACATCATTCATACGCGCTCTGCCCTCGCAGGCACCCATACCAGCGCGGGGCCGCCCAGTGAGCCCCCGCGCACACCGCAGGAGACGCATGTTCACGCGCAGGAATACCCGCCTGGTGCTCGCGACGGCCGCTGCCGTGTCGCTGACCGGCGGACTGCTCACCCTCTCGACGAGCACCGCGAGCGCCGCCCCCGCCAAGTACGCCGACGACTTCAACGGCGACGGGTACCGGGACTACGCGACCGTTCCTAAAGGCTGAGCGGGAGTGAGTCCTGTTGCCAGGTCTCATGCTCGGCCGAACGCCCCGGACGGTGTTGGGCGTTCTGGTTGCCCGCGTTCGCTCCGCGTCCGGGCGGCACGGATCGTGTCCGTGGTCCGGGAATGCGGGGGCGGGGTTCCTCACGCCCAGGGACGCCTGGTCCGGCCTGGACGGTCCGATGCCCCTGCTCATCGCTCCGGTGAGCAGGGGGCGGTGCCGTCCGTCGCCGGACCGGGTATCCCTGGGCGCGCCTTCCGATCGCCACGGCAGCAGCATCGTGGCGAGTGGTCCTACGGGTGGTGGTAGTCAGGGGTTTCTGCCAGTGCTGGGCGCCCCAGCGGCTGGTGTAGGCCGGGTCGACGGCGATGACCGCGATCCCCGTAGCGTCGGCCATCGAGGCCAGTCGGGCGCGGAGTCTGCCGGTGGGCATGCCGGAGATCAGCTGCCGGAAGCGTTTCCTGCGGCCGTGCTTCTCCCGGGTCTTCTCCGCATCGAAGTCCAGGTCCTCCACCGCGATCGCCTTCACACCGCACGCTTGGGCCCAGTGCAGCAGGCGGGTCAGGGCGTGGCGGATCTGGGCGTCGCGGTGTTCGGTGGTGCCGGTCAGGTCGTAGGAGAAGCGGCGCGGGCTGCCGGTCGGGTTGCCGTGGGTGTCCAGGCGCCAGGCGGCCAGGTGGTCAGCGTTCATGTCCACACCGATCACACCGTGCGCGAGAGCGGCCTCCAACGGGATGGCGGGGGTGGGCGGGATCTGCCAGGAGGCGGTCAGATACCAGCGGTCCCGGCCGGTGTCCAGGTGGATGCGGTAGGCGATGGCCCGGTTGGCCGCGACGCGGTCCGCCCACTCGCCGCCCCGGTGCGCGAACGCGACCCGGCACGCCAGGACGTACCGGCCGTGCGGGGAGTTCGCCAGATGCGCCAGCGGCGCGGGAAGCTTGATGCTCGCCTCGCCGTCCGGGCTGATGCGGATGGTCTCGTTGCCGTAGCGCTTGCCGGACTCACCGTCCGCCTGGCAGAACCAGCGCTCCGCCTCCCACCGCCCACGCCACTGCGACTCCGTCAGCCCGGCCTCGTCGAAGTGGTGGCGGGTGCGGGCCAGACGCTTGCCGCCGCGCACGACGTGCACAAGGCCGGCCTCACGGTCGGCCCGCGCGGCAGCCAGCCGGTCCTGAAGCACCCGCAGACGCCGAGATTTCGCGTGCCATTCCCGCCGGGACCGATACCCCCCGGGCGCCTTCCTCGTGCCCTTCTGCCCGACCGGCTGGGACAGCCGGTCCTCGATGGTGCGCACTCCGGCTTCCAGGTTCTGGATGTGCGCCAACTGGCAACGGCGGGCCAGCGCCCACTGGTCGTGCGTGGCCTTGGTGATGCTGCCCGCCCATCGCGACGACGACAGCGCCGTCAGCTTTTGCTTACGCACCGCCCACGTCTCACCGGAATGCTCCAGGCCGTCCCGGCAACGGACCTTGAGGTCCTTCGAGGCCAGCGACCCCAGATGCGCGCCCACCAGACGCAGCACCTTCTCATCGTCCGGCGTCAGCTGCTTCAGGCGGGTCCGAACGGCCACACCGCTCGGGCCGGACGCGACGAACGACGCCGCCACGCTCCTCAGCTCACCCATCCCGACACCCCCGCCCCATGCCACCCGAAGAACCCTGTCGCTCTGGGAAACGAGTACCACCCAGGAAGGTCACGCATTCGATGAGAGAACGTCAGTTCCCTGCTGAATAGGGACCCCACGCCCGGGCTACGCGACACGACACCGACCACCCACACTCACCAGAACGCCCTTGAACGCACTCCAGCGCCAGCAGCTCCAAACCCCCGGCTACGGTGAGTTCACCGTGACGTACGGCACCGCCGCGGGACCTGGCAGCATCACCAAGACGTTCACGCAGAACAGTGCCGGCGTCCCCGGGGAGGCCGGTGAAGCGGGCGGCTACGGCGACGGATTCGGTAAGGATCTCGCCGCCGCCGACCTCAACCGTGACGGCTACGCCGATCTGGCGGTCGCCGACCGCTCCGAGAAGGTGAGCGGGAAGGCCAGTGCGGGCGCGGTCACCATCATGTGGGGCGCCAAGTCCGGTCTCGGCAGCAAGGCGACCCGGCTCCCCATCAAGGCGAAGTCCCATCTCAGCTTCGGCAACGAGCTGGAGACCGGTGACTGCGACGGTGACGGCGACAAGGACCTCCTCGCCGGGAGCGTGAACCGCGAGACGAGCCTGTTCTTCCGGGCGAGCGCATCCGGGATCACGACGGGCACCGTGACGGAGCTGAACCTGAAGCCGAGGTTCCCGCAGTAGCCGGGGCGCACGCGTGGAGCGTTGCCGCTTGGCTGGATCGCATCCAACTTGTGTGACTGATGGGGCCCGTTGATCACAAAATGACCCCCATGATCATCCTGAGGAAAGCCGCGGCCGCGATCCTGATCGCGATACCCCCCACAGCCTCGGCAACGCCCGCCGCCCAGGACACCTACGGCGGCACGCTCGTCCGGGAGAACTTCAACCATCTCCCCCTCGGCCCGGTGACCAAGGGCCGGGGCTGGACCACCGACACGTCCAACGGTGCCCTGACCGTCGAGCCCAGCCCGGGCGGCCACGGCCGCGAACTCCGCGTCCGCACCGAGGGCAACGGCCGCGCCTTCGTCGTCCTGTCCGACCTCGCCCCGGCCGGCAACAGCTTCTGGGCTCGCATGCGGCTGCGGGTGACCGAGTTCCCCACGGCCCCGGACTGGGCCCACTGGACCCTCGCGGAAGCCTCCGGCGCGGACTCCCCCACCCTCGTCCGCCCCCTCGGCGGCCAGTACGCCCCCACCGACAAGGGCAACTTCTTGGGCGTGGGCTCCGACCTGGGCCCCACGGGTGACTGGACCAACTGGAAGACCTCGGCTCCGGCGGTCGCCGGGAAGTGGCAGTGCGTGGAATTCCACCTGGACGCGACGGACAACCGGGTCACGGTCTACCTCGACGGCGTACCCCAACCCGACCTGACCGTCTCCACGAAGAACCACGGCGGCACAGCGGACGACTTCGTCTTCCCCACCTTCGACAAGCTGAAGCTGGGCTGGCAGCTGTACCAGTCGGGCCCCACCCCGTCGTCGTACGACATGCGCATGGACGACATCGCGGTGAGCACCCGGCGGGTGGAGGGGTGCTCTTCCTGACCGGTCAGTACCGTCAGTCGGCGCGTTCCACGACGAGGGAGATCCTCGATTCCGCAAGGTAGAAGTCGTCGGGGAAGTACTCGATGTGCAGGTGTTCCCCCGGCACGCCTTCCCGGCACAGGCCCAGGATGTTCTCCGCCAGGACTTTCATGGATTCCCCGGAACCCGTGAAGGTCAGGGCCTGCCGGTCCGCGTCGACGGACATCTTCACCAGCCCGGGTGCGGTCGACCGCACCCGGATGCCCGTGAGGCAGCGGGAGTACGGGGAAGGATCATCCCCCGGGCTGGTGCTGATCTCCACGTCGCCCCCGGTCAGGGCGTTCGCCCATTCCTCCAGGGAGTGCACGCTCCCGGAGACCTCCACTTCACCGGGTTCCGCGGAACAGCGGACGACGAGCTGCGACTGAAACTGAATCACGGAATGTCCCCACGTCTGACGGTGCTCATGTCGATCGGAATATGCGGATCGGCCGCCGCTTCCGGAGATGACAACCCGTCCTTCCCGCCGTCGAAGGCGGCCACCTTCGACCCGGCTTCGTCCATCGAGATCGCCGGGCAAGTGGAGTTGTGGACCAGGACCGGTGTGTCCCCAGCCAGCACATAGTAGGTGTGCAGATCAGCGGCGGTGAGCTTGTACGTCCGGGCGTGCTGCGTGTAGGCAGCGTTGCCGGTCACGAGGGCTGTGTCGCCTTCGTCGCTGAGCAGGGTCATGCCCGGCTCAAGGTCGCCGCTTCGATCCAGTCGCCCATAGATGACATCGCCGTGAGCAGCCGCCGGGTGGGTGGCGGCGAGACCTGACACAGCGGACCAAGCACCACGCTTCTCCCGATCTCGAAGCCATAGCTCCTGAGGGGGCCGCCCGTTCTCCGCGAATGGGCGGCCCCGTCGCCTATACGCCCTGGACGCGCCACTCCGCCCACACCTCCTTGCCACCGCCACTACGCCGCCCGTTGACGACGAGGTAATGCCCCCATTCGTCGGCGCACGCCCTCGACAGCAACAGCCCCCGCCCGCTTTCGGCGTCGAGCCCTGGCCCCGGCCTTTCGCGCGGCAGACACGGACTGCTGTCCCACACGCTCAGCCGTAGCCGCCCGTCGGCGCGTAGAAGCCGTACAGCGACCGAATCCCTCGTATGAACAAGGGAGTTCGTGACCAGCTCGGAGGCGACGAGTTGGGCGTTGTCGAGGACGGTGGGGTCGGCTCGGTAGCGGGTGAGTACGTCTCGCACATGGGCGCGGACGATGCCAGGGCCGAGAGGCGAGTGGGGGATTCGGAGGGCGTACTCCCAGTCGGTGTCGAGCGGGGAGTCTGAGCAGTGGGCGTTCAGGGCGAGTTCGGTCATGACCGTAACTCCTCGTTGAGATACGGGGGTTGGATAGGGGACAGAGAAACGGCAGTCGGGCGACGCGTGCGGTGGCTCTGCCGCCGAGTCGCTGCTCTGCATGGGCAGGCAGGGGCGGTGCACTTCCGGGAACGTCATGTCACGGTAGGTAGTTGGTGTGATACCAACCGTAAAGCAGGCGACTACAATACTGCTACCGAACACGGAAACTTCCTGAATAGGAGCAGATGTGCCACCAAGGCCCACAGCAACCGCCAGGCAACAACGACTAGGCGCTGAGCTGCGCAAACTACGCGAGCGCGCCGACCTGTCCACTCGTGCAGCGGGTCAGAAACTGGGCGTCGATCCAGCCCGGATCAGCAACATCGAGTCCGGGAGATTCGGCGTCAGCGCCGATCGCGTTCGAGCGTTCGCACTTGGGTACGACTGCGACGACGAGCCGTATGTCGAGGCACTGGCCGCCATGACCGCAGGCCGCTCCCGCAACTGGTGGGACGACTACCGAGACCTCCTGCCGCCGGTCCTGCTGGACCTGTCGGAAATGGAGGAGCACGCGACAGCACTCCGCACGGTCCAGTTCACACACCTGCCAGGGCTACTCCAGACGCCAGACTATGGCCGCCTCATCTTCCAGCAGAACGTCCCGGCGCTATCGCCACCCTTGATCGAGCACCGCCTTTCCCACCGCATCAAGCGCCAAGGCGTCCTCTACGCTGACGGCCCGAAGCCGTACACAGGGATCATCCACGAGGCGGCCCTGCGCATGCAGTTCGGTGGCCCTGAAGTCATGCGCAAACAGCTGGCGCACATCGCGGAGATGAGCGAGCGTGAGCATGTAACGGTCCTCGTGCTCCCGTTCGCAGCGGGAATCTTCCCCGGTGCAGGTCAGACCGTGGTCATCGCCGAAGGACCGCATCCCCGGCTGGACACCGTGCAACTCGATACGGAACACGGCTCCGAATTCCTGCACGCAGAGGCTCAATTGGTAAAGTACCGGACGATCATGGGCCGCATGGAGAACCTGTCGCTCGGCCCCGGCCCCTCCCGCGACTTCATCCACACCCTGATCGCAAACCTCTGAAAGGCCACCTCATGCCCGAACCCCATTGGCAGAAGTCTTCGTTCAGCAGCGAGGCCAGCAACTGCATAGAGCTGGCCCCCACCCCCGACGGAACGATCCTTCTCCGCGAGTCCGACGACCCGACGGTCACTCTGAACTTCCAGCCCCGGGAACTCACCGCCCTGCTCCACACGACGCGGCGAGGCATATCTCCCACCTCAAACGATCACTCGCATCGAGTTGTTGACCTCACCCGTCAGAAATTCACAAGGCCGTCCGCTACCGCGGGCAACGACCACAATTCCGACCTACCCGCCACGGCAGCCGTCCACTGGCCGGCACCGTTGCCATCAAACGGAGGCCTCGCAGGAATTATCCCACGGACCTCCAGGACCATTTCTCATTTCCCCTAAAAGGCGGTCGAACCGCTAAAATACACCGCAGGAATTTCCACACGGAGCAACCAAGTCGACCACCTTTCACGCAAGTGGTAAACCCCCTAAAGCGGGAAGTCATTTTTCCAGGGAGCGTCGAGAGTTTCTGGATCAACACCAAGATTCCGCACCACCATATCGACTTCTTCGACGGTCTCAACCGTAGCCACATGGACGCGTTCAATGTCCTCTTCACCGAAGCAAGCATCTTCATCCACGATGAGCTTGGGGATTTCAACCGTCGAGATCCTGAACTTGCCGTCCCTCATAGGAAAGGCCCACACCCAGGCGTAAGAATCTGGAGTGCCGGGATGGCGGCGCGCCGACACCAGAGCCCTTGTCATTACGAGGCGGTTTGCGACCTCGGTGCGCATACGACCTAACCTTTCCAGAAGATTCGAATGATTGAGCCGCCGTACTTCGAATCCTCAAATGTGTGAATCTGGAGATGAGGAAGATCGCCGTCCCTGTTACCGGCGCCATGCCCTAGCACCCGGCCGTCCGCACCAAGCTGATCATCCCAATGATACGTTCCACTCTTCGATCCAAAGTACTGCCGCGTGCCCTTGCCATCGAATCCGGCGGCATTGCGGTAACCGTCACCCTGGAACATTCCCAGGAGGATTTCCTCAGCTTCCGAGCGCGAGCCCACCGTAACGCTGGTTCGACCTTCATTGATTGCTCGAATGCTTCCTGACACTCGACCGCTCGACCACGGGAATTCACAGCGACCTGAGTTGTGGACGAGTACGGGCGTGGCCCCCGCCAGCACATAGTACGTGTGCAAGTCGTCGACGGTGAGGTTGTACGTCCGGGCGTGCTGTGTGTAGGCGCGGTTGCCGGTGACGAGGACTGTGTCGCCTTCGTCGGTGAGCAGGGTCATGCCCGAATCAAGGTCGCCGGCTTCGATCCAGTCGTTCTCTGATGGCGACCAGAAGGGGTGCTCGTAGGTCGCTGTGAGCTGTTCTATGCCGTCTTCCGTGGCAATGGAGAGTTCGTTGAAGTGTTTGTCGTCCTCGGTGACGATGAGGCGGGTGACTTCACGCGCTCCTGTCTCGCCGGTTTCGGGGTCGGCGGCCTGGACCTTGTCGCCGAGTTCAATGTCCTCGATGTCCTTGGTGGTGCCGTCGGCCATGAGGACGTCGGTACCGGCGAGGAAGCACTGCGTGCAATCTCCGGCTTTCCGGCCAGCCGCACCGACCAGACGGCCTAGGCCCATACTCAGGGCCATGACGAACTCGTCCCCGAGCGCCATCCCCCGCTCCCAGACACGAGCGTCCTTCACGCATTTGTCCCGATTGTCGACGCAGTAGTTGGCGGCGATTTTCTTCGCGCCGGCCACATCATCCGGGTGGTCGAGAAAGTAGGCGCGTGCGTTATTGCAGCCGAGGCGACCGAAACAGACTGTTTCCGGACTACCGAACACATTGGTCTGGGGGTACCAGTAGCCACCCGCGGCGCTGGTCAAATTGTTGCTTCCGTGACCGAAGTACTGACCGGCCACCCGGCGCGCGTCGTTCGAGCTGACAGTATGGGCCCTTACCCATTCCGCCTCTGGGGTACGGCTCGGCTCGCCGACCCCTCCCCCTCCCTGAGAAGCACCCTGACGGGCACCCACATAACGCTTCTCGGTCCCGTTGGAGCCCGTTCCTCCGATCGGCAATCCCTCGCCGCAGGTCAGGCACAGCCCCGTGGGGTCGGAATTCGAAACCGGGCTGTTGTTGGAGTAGGCGTATCCGTTCATCTGCAACGGGTCCGCGATGTCGATGATCGGGTCCGCCGAGATGAAGCGGCCCGAGTTCTGGTCGTACTCGCGGGCGCCGATGTGGGTCAGGCCGGTGGTGGTGTCGTCGATACCGACGCCGATGTAGCCGCGCTTGTTGGGCCAGGACGCCGGCTTCGGGCCGCGGAGTTCGCCGTACGGCTTGGCGGCTCGGCGGGTGACCGCCTGGCCGCTCGCCAGGGCCACCGCCGTGTTCGCCGTGCCCAGGTGGTCCGCGAGAAGGGCCGAGAGCTGGTGCCCCGTCGTCGCGCCGCTGGTCGCGGTGCGGGTCACCATCGGGGCGCCGGGCTGGGCGTAGGACCGGGAGGCACGGGTCACCGCACCCGCGCTGCCCGTCGTCACCTCCGTCTCGCCCAGGTACAGCGTCGAACCGGAGGGGGAGTTCTCCAGGATGCGGTTTCCGGTGGCGTCGTAGACGTAGGTCGTCTTCTTGGTGCCGACCGTGATCGTGTCGAGCTTGTTCTCCGAGGTCCACTTCAGGTCCTGGGTCCCGGAGGCCAGGTCACGGTCCGTCGTGTTGCCCACCGCGTCGTACGTGTAGGCGCTGCTCTGCCCCGCCGGGCTGGAGCCGATCGACGTCATCGTGTGCGGCTGCTTGGAGGTGTTGTAGCCGTACGTGAAGGTGACGTTCTTGGTCGCGTCCGCCGGGTCGGCCTCGGTCAGGGTTGCCCGGTTGCCCAGCCAGTCGAAGGTGAAGGACTGGTGGTAGGCGGTGGCGCCCGTGGAGACGGTGCTCGCGGCCGGGGCGGTGGCGGCCAGCGTCGACTTGAGGGAGGCGTCCGGGCTGGACCCGTCCGTCGCCGTGTCCGGCGCGTCGGCCACCGGGCCCGACGAAGCCGCGTAGTCCGTGCGCGGGCCCCACGTCGTACCGTTCGCAGACTTGCAGCCCGTGCCGTTGCCCGCGGGAGCGATGTTCGACGTCCAGGCGTTGGCCAGCTCCCCCATCACGTCGTATGTGAAGCACTGGGTGTCCCAGGTGTCGCCCGAAGCATCCGACAGCTGACGGGCGTTCGACGTGATGACGCCGGACTTGTCGTACGCGTAGTAGCTGTCCGAGATGCGGTGCGGGCCGGCGGTCTCCCGGTCGGCGACCGTGCGCTGGAGGCGTCCGGTGTAGGGGTCGACGAAGTTGGTCGTCCAGACGCGGTTCGGCTGGGAGCCGGACACCGTCCGAAGGGGTTCGCCGTACGGGGAGTAGGTGACGTCGGACGTGTACCAGGCGAGACCCGAGGTCGACTCGGTCAGGCCGTCGCTGTTGTAGCGGGTGACGACCTTCTCCTGGGCCAGGCCGCCCACCGAGGGCAGCGTGACCGTCTGCGGCTTTCCGGTCTGTGTGTACGTGTACTTGGACGGGTACGTGCCCGAGACACCCGTCGTCATGGTGTTGGCGGGGATCACCGTCTCGGAGCCCGTGGGACGGTACTCGGTGTCGTAGCCCGTGACGCGGCTGATGTAGTCGCCGTTCACGGTGTGCCTGGTGGAGGCGACCGGCTGGCCGAGGGCGCCTGACAGGGTGTCGTACGTGAACGACTTGACGGGGTTGCTCGTCTGCGAGCCCTCGCGGACGAACTTGACCCGGCTCAGCTCGTCGTACTCCGTGTACGTCGTCCGCTGCTCCGCGTCCGTGACCTTGTACGGCCGGTCGGCCTCGTCGTACCAGGTGTCCGTCTTGCCCACGTCCGGGTCGGTGGTGGAGGTCACCCGCCCCCGGGCGTCGTACTCGTACGTCCACTCGTTGCCGGCGGGATCGGTGACCTCGGTGCGGTAGCCACGGGCGTCGTACTCGTAGCCGGTCGTCCGGCCCTGGTCCGTGCTCCCGTCGTCCTTGTAGTGGCGGATCGAGGTGACGCGGCCGAGCGCGTCCGTGAACGTCCGCGCCCGCGGCGAAGTCGAGCCGGGCGGGTCCACATACGTGCTCGTGTCGCCGTACTCCGACTTGGCCTCGTGCACCATCTTCTCGTCGTGGTACGTCGACTGACTCACCGGCCGTTCCAGGCCGTCGTACCGGAACTTGACCCGGCTCGGGACGAGCGACTTCGACTTGGGCGCGAAGAGCTCGGCGGCCGGTTCGCTCTTCGCCAGGTACGCGCTGGTCTGCTCGTCGGCGAGACCGTGGTCGTTGTAGGTGGTGTCCGTGACGACGCGGCCGGGGCCGTGTGCCTGCGACTGGGTCTGGACCTGGCGCATCAGGCCGTCGTAGATCGTCACCTGACGGCTGTAAGTGCCGTCGTCCTTGAGTGACTTGGTGGTGACGGCGGCGGGGCGGGACTCGTTCGAGGTGGCGATCGCCGGCTGGTACTCGATCTCGACGTTCGGTGACTTGCCACCCGAGGAGCGGGACGGAGACCAGCCCTTCACGAAGCGGCCAAGTGCGTCGTACTCGCTACGGCTGACCCGACCGTTGGCGTCCTTGACCGTCAGCGCCAGGCCGCGGCCCGGGTCGAAGGTCGTGGTGACCGCGTGGCCCTTGGCGTTGATCGCATCCACCGAGGTGACGGGACCACCCGAGTCGCCCGGGGTGTACTGCATCTCCGTCGTACCGGCGCCCGGCTTGGCGACGGTACGGACCCGGCCCAGCGGGTCGTACGTCGTCCTCGTGACGACCGAGTACGAGGTCCCGGCGCCGTCCACACCTGCGGCAGCCGTGACCAGCCCCTTCGTCGGGGCATCGCCGTACGACAGGTTGTCGTAGGTGGTGCGGCTCGCACTGATCAGCTTCGTGGCAGGGTCGGCACTGTCGTGATCGGCGCAGGTGGTGCCCGTGGTGCGCTGCTGCTTGGGCAGGCCGATGAGCCAGGCCGAAGTGTTGTGCACGTACGACGTCTTGGTGCAGATCTGGTCGGAGAAGGCTTCGCCGGAGCCGTCCGGCTTGACCACCGCCGTCTCGACCTGGACCGGGATGCCGTAGGTGTCGTCGACGGTCGTCAGGGTCCGGACGGCCTGCCAGCTGTCGTCGACCTTCTGGATCTCGTCCGTACGCTTCACACCACTGCGGAAGGCGAGCAGCGGATCCATGTCCGCGCCGTCCTCGGCCTCACGGAACCGGGACGCGGTCTGCTTCGACCAGAGGTAGTTGAGAGAGCGCTTCTTCGGCGTCCCCTTGTCCGAGTTCAGATAGGTGAGACTCTCCGCCGCCATGCCCGCGTACTGCGGCTCGTCATCGGTGACGAGCGTGTACTTGCCCGTGGAGTCCTTGACCTCGCCGCCGACACCCTGGAAGTAGCGCGTCTCGGAGTACGACTGTGCCTGCGGCACTGCTGCGGAGGAGCTTGTCTTGCTGCCCTTGGTGACCGCCACCTGGCGGTAGCCGCGCCAGACGCTGTGCGTGCGCAGGGACGGGCGGGTGAACTCGTCGTCGGTCTTGGCCCAGGCCGGGTCCGTGTAGTCGTACGTGGTGCGGATGATCTTGCCCCGCGGGGTGACCTTGTCGTTCTCGGTCACGG
Source organism: Streptomyces sp. NBC_01314 (assembly GCF_041435215.1). Lineage (NCBI taxonomy): Bacteria > Bacillati > Actinomycetota > Actinomycetes > Kitasatosporales > Streptomycetaceae > Streptomyces > Streptomyces sp. NBC_01314. Next base: position 4,345,669 of record NZ_CP108394.1, read on the forward strand.
AGTGGACGACGTACTTGTTGAACCAGGACTTCGCGGGCTTCTTCTCGTCGCCGTCCGGCGACCAGCGGACCGGGTAGCAGGTGCCGTTGTTCTTGCCCTTGTCCTCCGACGGCTCGCTCGCGCAGCCGCCCTTGTACTCGATCTCGATGTCACCGCCGTGTTCGGTGGCGACCGTGCCGATGCGGGGGCGGGTGAAGGGCGGGCGCTGGTCCTTCGGCCCGCTCAGCACCAGGTTGGGGAGTTGACGGTCCCTCAGGCGGCCCTTCAGGGGTGAGGAGGAGCCGACCGTGTACTCGCCGAAGCTGATGCCGTCCTTGTGCTGGAGGGTGCCGGTGGTGTCGCCGGGGGCGAAGCCGCGGCGGGTGATCGAGTTCAGCCAGAGGCCGGGGGAGGTGTAGTACCAGTCCTCGGGGAAGGACTGGTGGAGTTCGTACGTGTCCACCTTGCCCAGGCCGGTCTGGCCGGCGCGGGCCGCCTTCGTCGTGACCGAGTCCAGGCGCAGCTGGGTCCAGAAGGACGGGAAGGCCGGGCACAGCTTCGACGTCGACTTGCAGTTGAGGTTGCCGGGGGTGTCCCACCAGGGGCGGTACGCGCCCGGGTCGGAGGTCTTGGCGAAGTTCGCCGCGTCGCAGGCCGTGGCCGACTTCAGGCAGCGCTGCGCCACGCCGAACTCGACGGTCGCGGACGGCTTGGTCAGGTCGGAGCGCATGCCGTACTCGATGGTCTTCGGGTAGGCGTAACGGTCGTACTGCTCCGGGGACTTGAACTTCTTCTTCACGGCGTAGTGGTTCGTCTCCTGCTTCCAGGTGACGACCAGGGTGTTGCCGTGCACGTCGACGACCTTGTCCAGGCCCCAGCGCCAGGCCTGCTTCTTGCCCGCGCCGCAGCGGGAGTCGGCGAAGGCGGTGGCGTGGCAGGGTTCGCCCGGGTGGTTGCCGAAGACGGGGACGGTGGAGACGGAGTCGGTGTCGGCGTGACCGCCGCCGACCTGGTTGAGGCCGTAGTAGTACTTCGTGCCGTCCGTGGTCGTGACGATCCAGTACTCGCCGTTGTTGTCGCCGTTGGTGCCGCCGACGCGGTGCTCGATGCGGGTGCCGTCGTCGCTCTCGGGGCGGTAGATCTCGGTGTCGGTCTCGGGGTTGCTGCCGGAGGCGGCGTCCCGCACCAGCTCTGTCGTCTTGCCGCCCAGGGACATCACCGCGTTGTGCGACACCCAGCACAGGTCGGACGTCTTGTCCTTCTTGGCCGTGTTGTTGGCGGTGCCGGACTTCATCTTCTTGCGGTCGTCCTGGCAGGCGCGGTAACGGCGCTCGATGTGACCGGCGTCGTACTCCCAGCCCTCACCGATCCACGAGGACTGGGGAGAGGCGACAGCCGTACGGCCGTCCACGCTCTGGGAGTTGTAGTTGAACTCGACGTTGGGGGCCGGTCCTGCGGGGGCGGCAGGGATCGTCAGCGGGTACGTCCAGGTGAACGCACCGGACGAGCCGCCCGCCGACCACTTGCCGTTGGAGGCCAGCGGCGTGGCCTTGAACGTGCCGCCGGCCCCGCCGCCGGAGTCGACCGCCCCGACGACAGCGGCGTCGCCGGTCGCGGCGACCGGCGTGACCCCGGTGGCCGAAGTGCGGTAGGACGCCTGGGCGACCGACGGTCCGCCGGGCGTGGTCGTCCGCGCCGAAGCGGGCGTGACGGTTCCGTCCGCCGCCGTGTCGACCGTGGCGGTGATCGACTGGGTCTGGATGTCGTTGGTGGTCTCCAGCTCCTCGTACTCCTGGCAGGCCTCGTCATCGGGCGTGGTCAGGTAGCACTCGGGGAACTGGACGAAGCGCAGGCGGGAGGCCCAGTCGGCGCCGTAGAGGTTCTTGAACTTCGCGTAGTCGAGCTTCACCGAGATCGGCACGGATCCGGTGGCCGGTGCCTGGACCTTCACGACTGTGCCGTCGACGCCCTGTGACACGGCGGCCGCGCGGTCGTAGACCTGGACCTGCCAGGTGCCGGTGGGCGCGGCCTGGTCCGGAGCCTGCCCGAGACTGACGGGGAGATTTCCGGCGGGGGTCATGCCGACCTGTTGCGCGGTCGCGGTCATACGGGCCGATGCGGGAGTAGTGCTCGCGGCCGAGCCGAAGTTGACCGGCTCCGTGCCGGCCGCCGGTGTGGTGACCGTGCCCGTCGGGGCCTGCTGCTGGTCCGGTGGGACGTCGACCTTCAGAGTCTCCAGGTCGGGTTCGGAGACCGCTCCGGCGACGATCTCGTCCTGGTCGAGGGTCTCCAGCTTGAGGGTCTCGCGGCCCTTCTCGGCCGTGGCCGGGTCGGGCGGCAGCGCGAACGACTGCGCCGGCAGCAGACCTACGAGCAGCGCCGCTCCGAGAGTGGGCACGACGGCTGCGCGCACCCGGCGCAGCCGGCGCGAGCGGACAGGCAAGAAGCGACCGAACACGGCGAGGTCCCCCCGGACCATTCGAGGCGGGGCCAGGAATGGACCACGCGTGATGGCGTATCAGATGTCGGAGATTCTGTGTCGACTCTGTGGAGTTCCGCTAGATCGACTGTGGGGATGTGATGATCGCCACGGCGCGTAATACAAGGTAACGGTCAGTGAAGTTTATTCCGCATTTACCTGTGCTTTACCGGAAGCAGCAACTCGTCTGCGATCAATTACGCAATTGATCAGGAGCCGCCGCGAACACCCATGAAATCACGGCAGTTAGCGGCTGATCTGCAACACTTTGCCCCAAGAAGCCTCTTCACCAGGACAGTTGTCGACGACCGCTCGCAACTCTCTTTACGGTTCCCGCTGTTGCTCGACTCATTCGACTCCCTCCGTTTGCGAAGCGTGACGGCAGCGCCCTCTTGAGCCATCATCGGCTGGCCCGGCCGAGCCCTGTCCCGCGCCGGTTCCAAGGGGGGAAGGGGAACTCGCCCGATGACGCGCAAGGAGCGCAACCGGCGTCGCGTGCCCGGCGGACGGACAACCGCCGCTGTAATCACCGCGGCGCTCGCCGCCACCGGCATCACGTTCGTCGGACTCGGCCTGGACGAGTCCGGTTCACATGACAAGTCGAACGGCGACCGCAAGGCGAAGCCGGTCACCGAAGCCGCCGCGCTCTCGCGGGCCGCGAAATCCGGGAAGTCCGTCGAGGTCACAGCGCTACGCACCACGCGCTCCACCACATGGGCGCGACCCGACGGCCTGATGGCCAAAAAGCTCTACTCCTCCCCGGTCCGGGCCAAGGTCGGCGGCAAGTGGAAGGACATCGACTACGACCTCCACCGCACCGAGAACGGCTGGGCGCCGAAGGCCACCAACACCGAGATGGTGTTCTCGGCCGGCTCCAAGGGGACGCGTGACGACAAGCAGCGCACCTCCCGGTCCGCTGTGCACCGCGTCTCACTGATCAAGGGCCTCAAGGCAGCCACCGCCGCCGACGCGAGCACCCTCGTCACCCTCACCGTCGACGGCCACGACATCCAGCTCACCTGGCCGGGAGCCGTCCCCGCTCCGATCATCGACGGCTCGCGCGCTCTGTACCCGGAGATCTTCCCGGGTGCCGACCTGGTGCTGACGGCCGATGACGACGGTTTCGCGCAGTTGCTGGTCCTCAAGAACCGGCAGGCCGCGGCCGACCCGCGCGCCAAGCAGCTCACGTACGGCATCACTTCGGCGAGCCTGTCGTTCCGTCTGAACCCGGTCACCGGCGTCCTCGCCGCCGAGGACGCGGACGGTGAAGAGGTCGCGCTGTCACCGACCCCGCTGATGTGGGACAGCAGCGGTACTCCGGCAGTCACCGACGGCTCGGTCGGCGCCTCCGCCCAGCCGACCGACGCGGAGAGCCCGGACCCCGTCGACTCGTCCAGCCCCACGCCGAGCGACGACGCGAGCCCCACCGAGGAAGAGCTCGTCGAGACGGACGAGCAGATCGATCCGGACCCCGAAGAACTCCCGGTGGCCACCGACGGCCCCGCGCCCACTCCGTCGGACTCTCCCCTGCCGGCGGCCCCGGCCGAGCCGACGCCCGAGCCCTCCCAGACCGGCTCGGCGGCCACCCTCAGCCTGCCCGGTCTCGACGGCCCCTCCCCCGACTCCCGCGGCGAGCTGGTCGAGACCGACCTGTCCGGAGCGAACTGGCTGCTCACTCCCGACCAGGACTTCCTTCGCGACCCGGCCACCACGTACCCGGTCTTCGTCGACCCGTCGGTCAAGAAGCACGTCCAGAACTGGACCACCGCGTACAGCCGGCACCCCAACGCCACGTTCTACAACGGCAAGGGCTTCAACAAGGGCGGTACGCACGAGGCCCGGGTCGGCTTCGAGTCGGACACCTGGGGCACCTCGCGCTCGTACTTCAACATCGACTTCGACAAGGACCTCAAGGGCACGAAGATCGTGTCGGCGAAGCTGTACATGCTGGAGACGTACTCCTGGTCGTGCAGCGCCCGTTCGATGAGCGTGCATCTCACCGGCAAGGTCAGCGGACGCACCAACTGGAAGAACGCGCCCAAGCTGCACGACGGAAACAAGATCACCACCAAGAGCTTCGCGCACGGCTACAAGTCCGGTTGCCGGGATGCGTGGGAAGGCTTCAACGTTCGTACGGCCGCCCAGAAGAAGGCCGACCAGGGCCGGGACACCATCACGTTCGGAATGCGCGCCCGGGACGAGAACTCGCAGTACGCGTGGAAGAAGTTCATGGCCAACGGGGACTATCCGCCCGTGCTCGAACTCGAATACAACCGCAAGCCCACCGCTCCCACCGCGCTCGACCTCGGCCCCGACGCCAAATGCACCACCACTCAGCCGTACGCCCGCATGGGATCGGGAAGCCTGACGTTCACCGCGAAGGCGTCCGACAAGGACAAGAATCTCGAATACCTCGACTTCGACCTGTGGCCGCACGGCAAATGGGCGACGACGGGTGATCTTCTCGGCAAGACCGGCAAAGTGACCGTGGGAGAGGACAAGGGCACCGCGCTGAGGACGACGGACGAGTTCTCCACGAGCAAGCTGACCAACGGCACCCTCTACTCCTGGCGGGTGCGGGCTTGGGACGACGCGGATTCGTCCTCCCCGTTCTCCCCGGCCAAGACACCGTGCCGTTTCGTCCTCGACACCGCCGCGCCGAAGTTGCCCAGGGTCAGCTCCGCCGACTTCCCCAACGCCGACAGCGACGAGAACGGCTTCGGCAGCGGCGCCGACGACTCGAAGTGGAGCACCAAGAAGTTCGGCACGGCGGGCACCTTCACCGTGCGCGCCCTCAACACGGACGTCGTGCGGTACGAGTACGGATTCAACTCGCCCAGCTATCCCTTCCATCTGGACCGGAAGGCCGGTACCGCGACCACCGTCAGCGCAACTCTGACCAACGCCAAGCCGCCCACTGCCGGACCCAACGTTCTGTACGTGCGGACCGTGGACGGCGCGGGCAACGTGTCACAACCCACGAAGTACTTCTTCTACGTCAGCCCCCGTGACCAGGCCGACTCACCCGGCGACTTCACCGGGGACAAGCTCCCGGACCTGATGGTCGTCACCGATGCCGGCAACCTGGCCCTCTACCCCTCCCAGGCCACCAACGACCTCGACAAGGGCTCCGGTGACCTGGACTACTCGATGACCGGCGCCTACCGGTCCAACCCGGCCAAGGATCCGAACGGCGACGACCTGCCACCGTATGTCGGCGCCCCCTCCGGCCACTTCAAGGGTGCGCTGATCACCCACAACGGGGACATCTACGGCGGTGACGGTCTCCAGGATCTGGTGGTGCGCGTCGGGGGCAAGCTGTGGGTGTATCCCGGCGACGGTTACGGTGCCGTCAACATCGACAAGCGCGTGGAGGTCCTGCTCCCCGAGGGGGCTCCCAGCCCCGCCTCGTTCACACAGATCGTGTCCACGGGTGATGCCACCGGCGACGGCCGCACCGACTTCTTCGCCACTGTCGGCGACGAACTCTGGGCTCTCACCGGCTACCACGGCGCCACCATCGACCAGGCGATCCGCCTGTCGGCCTCCGCCTGGACCGAGCGCGACATCGTCACCGTCCTGGACATCACCGGCGACGGAGTGACGGACATGGTGTACCGCGCGGACGTCCACTCCCAGCTCATGCTCCGCAAGGGCATCGCGGCGAGCGGCGGCGGCACCGACCTGGACTCCCTGTCGTCCGGCGCCGACTCCTCCGGCGGCACCGACCTGGAATACGGTTCCGCCGGCTGGTCCAACGCCAGCATCCCGCTGCTCATCGGAACGCCGGACGCCAACGGGGACGGCATCCCCGACATCTGGACCGTGCGTTCCGACGGCTCGGTCCGGTTCTACGCCGGCGGCAAGACGGTCCTGTCGGGCTCGGGTACGGAGATCGTCGCACCAGCGAGCTACTGGAAGACCCGGATCGCCATCGGCTGACCGGAACACGGGGAGGGGCCGGCCGCGGAAAGCCGCGGTTCGGTCCCTTTTCCATGCCCCCGGGCCCGCCGTCCCCCGACCGCGCATGCGCGTGCTGTCGCTCCCGCAGTCACACCGACCGACGCTCTAATCTGACGGCATGTCAGACAAAGAGTCACATGTGTCGCACGAGTCGTACGAGTCGCACGAGTCGTACGAACTGCTCGGCTTCGACAACATCCTCCTCCCCGTCGGCGACCTCCCCCAGGCCGTCGCCTTCTATGAGCGGGCCGGATTCGCCGTGGCCTTCCGGCTGGACGAGGCCGGGATCGCGGGCCTGAAGGTGGGCAAGGAGACGCCGGGACTGTTGCTGCGGCTGGAGGAGGAACTGCGGCACCGGCCGCCCCTGTGGGCGTCGGCGAGGGTGTGGCTGGAGGTGCCCGACGCGCGAGGCGCCGCGCGTGCGCTCGCCGCGGCGGGCGTGGCCTCGCTCGACGCGCCGTTCTCCGTCGCCACCGGGTGGACCGTCGAGTTCGCGGATCCCTGGGGGAACGTCGTCGGGCTCACGGACTACAGCAAGCGGCCGGAGCTGGCCCGCATCGGATGACCCCCGCTTGAACGTGTTCAAAAACAGGGCTACAGTCTCCCCCAGGACGCTTTGAACGCGTTCAAGAATGTCGGTAAGGGGTGGAGACATGGATCTCACGGTCGTCGCGTATGTCGTCTATTCGCTGGTCAGCGTGGGGCTGACGGTGTGGGTGGCTCGGACGCTGAGCAGGAACGGGCGGATCTTCCTCTCGGATGTGCTGCGGGGGAACGAGAACCTCGCGGACGCGGTGAACCACCTGCTGGTGGTCGGGTTCTATCTCGTGAACCTGGGCTTCGTGGCGCTGTATCTGAACGCTGACGGCGCCATCACCAGCCCGCGTGAGGTGTTCGAAGCGGTGTCGGCGAAGCTCGGCGTGGTCCTGCTCGTGCTCGGGGCGCTGCACCTGGGGAACGTGTTCGTGCTGAACAAGTTCCGGCGGCGGGGCGTCATGGAACAGCAGCAGGTACCGCCGGTCGGACCGCAGGGCTGGGCCGCCCCGACGGGGCACGCGTGAGCACCACGGCCGAGCCGGCCGCCGTGGACCGGGGCGCCGAGCGCGTCCCGGTCCGCGGGCTCACCGTGCTGTACGACGCCCGGTGCGGGCTGTGCGCCTTCCTGCGGGAGTGGCTGGGCAGACAGCGGCAGTTGGTCCCGTTGGAGTTCGTGGCGGCGGGGTCCGAGGAGGCTCGGCGGTTGTTCCCCTCGCTCGACCACGGGGGGACGCTGGAGGAGATCACGGTCGTGGGGGACGGCGGACAGGTGTACCGGGGGGCCGCCGCCTGGATCGTGTGTCTGTGGGCGCTGCGTGAGCACCGGCCGCTCGCTCACCGGCTCAGCACGCCGGCCGGGGCCAGGCTCGCGCGCGGCGCCGTGCTCGCCGCCGCCAAGTGGCGGGGCGCCCAATGGCGGCCGGGCGGGGCCGGCACGGGAAGCGGGGCCGCGTCGCAGGGGTGGGTGTACGACCGGCGGTACGGGTGGGTGCACCGCCCTGCCGACGGCTGCGACAGCGGTACCTGCGCGACTCGTTAGGCTCTGCCCGTGCCCGCACTGAACGACGACCCCAGCCCGCAGCCCGGCGTCCCCAGCTCACAGCCCGGCGCCGACGAGCCCGGCGCCGAACCCTCGCCGGGGTCCGGGCAACCCGGCCCCAAGGGCTCCGCCAAGTCCGAACAGACCCGCGCGCTGATCCTGGAGACCGCGCTGCGGCTCTTCCAGGAGCGCGGGTACGACAAGACGACGATGCGGGCCATCGCGAAGGAGGCCGGGGTCTCCGTAGGCAACGCGTACTACTACTTCGCCGGCAAGGAGCACCTGATCCAGGGGTTCTACGACCGGATCGGCGCCGAGCACCTGGTGGCGGTGCGGCCGGTGCTGGAGCGGGAGAAGGATCTGGAGGCGCGGATCGCCGGGGTGCTGAAGGCGTGGCTGGACGTGGCGGAGCCGTACCACGAGTTCGCGGCGCAGTTCTTCAAGAACGCGGCCGACCCGCAGAGCCCGCTCAGCCCCTTCTCTCCCGAGTCGGAGGGGCCGCGCGAGGAGTCCATCGCCATCCACCGCGAGGTGCTCGCCGGGTCCAGGGCCAAGGTCCCGGACGAACTCCGCGGAATCCTCCCCGAGTTGATGTGGCTCTCTTTGATGGGGCTCGTCCTGTACTGGGTCTTCGACCGGAGTGAGGGGCGCGCCCGCAGCTACCGGCTCGCCGAACGCGGCGCCCGGCTGACGACCCGGGGCGTCTCACTCGCCCGGTTCCGGGCACTGCGCCCGCTGGTCCGCGAGGTCCACGAACTGCTCACGGACTTCCTGCCGGGAATGACGAAGGTGCTGCCGGATCCGGGGGGCGAGGGACGAACGGCGGGCTGATCACTGTCGTCGCCACCAGCGCCGCCACGTCCTCACGGCCCCTGCCGGGGGCGCGTACCCCGATCTCCGCATCCACGGCCCGCGCGATGGCTCGAAAGTGACGGTGCCGCTGCCGCTGCCGAAGGGGTGCGGGGAACTGCGCGAGCCGCCACGCACCACCCACGGCCGCCCACCCACTCCGGCCTCTGCCCATTCGGGCGCTACGACACCCCCACCAACGCCCAGACCGTCTTCCCGTGGCGCCCCCGGCTCCACACCCCCCAGGTCTCCGCGATGTGCTCCACGAGCCACAGCCCCCGCCCCGTCTCCTCCCACTCCCCCACCTCCCTGAGCCGGGGCACGGCCATCCCCTCGTCCGACACCTCGATGAAGCAGGACCCGTCCGCCAGCGCGGTCACCGCCACCTCGAACTCCCTCTCCAGCAAGGGGCCATGGCGTACGACATTGGTCGCGAGCTCGGAGACGACGAGCACGATGTCCTCCAGGGCCGGGGAGTCCTCCCCCTGCCCCCAGGCGGCCAGATGTTCCCGTACGCGGCGCCGGGCGAGGCCCACGGACGCCGGATGGCGGGGCAGTCGGAAGGAGTCGCGTCTCAACACGTTCGCTCCTCACCCCGAACACACCCCCGGCACAAGACGATGCGGGGAGCGAGTGCGTCGTGTCACTCCCACACCCATGCGGCCCACGAGTTCGCGTCAGCTGTCACGCGGCGTCTGTCATATCCATGGCCGGGTCATGGCCGGGTCATGGCCGGGTCCACGGTCATATCCATTCCAGCCGCCACAGCCGGAAGACCCCGGTCCCGTCGGTCAGGTACTGCGCCCCGCCGACCTCCTGACTGCTGAGCACGTACTCCTTGCGCTGCCACAGCGGGATCATCGGCACGTCCTGGGCCACGACCTCCTGCAGTTCCTTGAAGTCCGGCGCGGCCCGGCTGCGGTCCGCGTAGCGCTGGCTGTCCTGGATGAGCCGGTCGGCCTGCTCGTTGCTGTAGCCGTTGTTCAGGGAGCCGCCGGTGCCGACAAGGGGCCCGCCGAAGGTGTCGGGGTCGGGGTAGTCGGCCACCCAGCCCACCCCGTACGCGTCCAGCTTGCCCTCGGCGTACCGCTTCTGGAAGGCGGTCCACTCGTACGCCTTGGTCGTGACATAGAACAGCCCGCTCGCCTCCAGCTGCTCTTTCAGCTCGGCGGCCTCGGCGGCGGACGAGCCCCGGCCCTCGGCGTAGCCGTAGGTGAAGCGCACGGGCATGCCGACGCCGGCCTCGTCGAGGAGTTCGCGGGCCCGCTGCGGGTCGGGCTTGGGGTTGGCGTCGAAGAACGAGGTGGTGTGGCCCGTGATGCCGGCCGGGATGAGCGAGTAGAGCGGGTCGGTGGTGCCCTGGTAGACGTCGGCGACCAGTTTCTCGCGGTTGATCAGCGCGGCCAGTGCCTGCCGCACCTGGCGGTCGCGGAAGGGCGAGTTCGCCCGCACGTTGAGGACGAGGTTGCGGGTCTCGGTGCTGTCGGCCTCGGTGACCCGCTGGTCGGGATCGCTGGGCGACAGCCCGGCGAGTGTGGCGGGCGGCAGCGTGCGTGTCACGACGTCGACCCGCCGCGCCTTCCACGCCTTCTGCAGCGCCGCCGAGTCCTTGTAGTAGCGCATGAGGACGGGACTGCCGGTTGCTCGGGCGACGCCCTGGTAGCCGACGTTGGGTGTGAGGTCGGCCTGCTCGTTCGTGAACGAGGTCAGGGAGTAGGGGCCGGTGCCGTCGGCGCCGCCGTCCGTGCGCAGTCGGCTCGTCGCGTACTTCGTGCGGTCGACGATCGACCCGGCGCCGGTGGCCACCTTGAACGGGAAGGTGGCGTCCGGCGAGGAGAGGAGGAAGTCGACGGACAGCCCGCTCGCGGTGACCGACTGCAGGGTGTCGAGCAGCGAGGCGGGGCCGACGTCCGAGTTGATGCGCTTGACCCGGTCGAAGGAGTACTTGACGTCCTTGCCGGTGACCTCGCGTCCGCTGGGGAACGTCAGGCCCTGGCGCAGGGTGCAGCGGTAGACCATGAGGGCGTTGCCGACGAACTCACAGCTCCGCGCGGCGTCCGGCACGGGTGCGGCGCCGCCCGGTTCGAAGGTCAGCAGCGACTGGAACACACTGCTGAACATGGCCCAGGAGCCGGCGTCGTAGGCGCCGGCCGGGTCGAGCGAGGTGACCGTGTCGGTCGTGCCGACGGTGATCGTCCTGTTCTCGCCGAGCTGGGTCGGCAGCAACTGCCAGCCACCGATCGCCGCGACCGCCAGTACCAGCAGCGACGCGAGAATCCGCAAGCGAACCGACCGCATCGACGCCCCTCCCAAGAACCCCACCCGGCCCACTACACACAGTGGTTTCGCGGTGGCGCGGATCACCTAACCACAGTCAGCTGTGTTGACGGAAGACAGGTTTTGTTCAGTTGGGAAAGAACTTAGTAAGTGCATTGCCCATACGTTTCCGAAAAGCTTAAGAACCGGTTAGAGAAAGGACGCTGACGCCCCGTCATGCCTGCTTCGACGCCAATTGCACCACCGTGATGTCCGACGGCGCCCCGACCCGCACCGGCGGCCCCCACGCGCCCGCGCCCCGGCTGACATAGAGCTGGGTGTCGCCGTAGCGCTCCAGGCCCGCGAGGGTGGGATTGGCGGCTTCGGCCACATACGTCATCGGCCACATCTGGCCACCGTGGGTGTGCCCGGAGAGCTGGAGGTCGACGCCGTGGTCGACGGCGTCGTGGATCTGGACGGGCTGGTGCGCCATGAGCACGACCGCCCGCGAGGTGTCCCGGTCGCCGAGTGCCTTGGCGAAGTCGGGGCCCTGACCCTCGTCCTCACCCGCGATGTCGTTCACCCCGGCGAGATCGAGATACGGCAGCTCACGACGGGCGTTCTCCAGCGGGGTGAGGCCCAGCCGACGTACCTCCTCGACCCACTGCTCGGCGCCGGAGATGTACTCGTGGTTGCCGGTGACGAAGTAGCTGCCGTGACGCGCCTTCAGCCCGGCCAGCGGCGCCGCCGCCGGGCCGAGATCGGCCACGTCGCCGTCGACCAGGTCACCGACCACCGCGATCAGGTCGGGCTGCGTCGAGTTGATCGTGTCGACGACCTTCTGCGCGAAGCCCCGGCCCAGCATCGGCGAGAGGTGGATGTCGCTGACCACCGCGATGCGGAAACCGTGGGCCGCGCGCGGGAGTTTCGCCAGCGGCACGGTGACCCGCTTGAGCTTGGGGCCGCGTACGACGCCGTAGGTGCCGTAGCCGACGGTGCCTACGGCCGCGGCGGCGACTGCCCCGCCGACGACACGGGAGACGAAGAGACGGCGGGAGGGGTCGGCCGAGGCCGCGGGGGCGGGCGGGGGCGGGGGTTCCGTCGCGGCGGGCGATGTCGGCTGCCCGGCCTCGGCGGCCTCGGCGGGCTGCGCCCCCGCCGGGACCGGCTGGGGTTCGGGCTCGCGCACCAACGGCTCCGGCTGCCGCGCGGGCGCAGGGGCGCGCCGCGCCACCAGGCGGCGCACGAGGGGCCGTACGAGCTCCCCCGCCAACAGGGCCAGCAGCAGGTACAGCGAGAGGGCGAGCCACATGAAGCCCGGCCACGTCAGCGTCTGTTGCAGCCAGAAGGGGGCACCGCCGCGTTCGGCCGCGAAGCCGGCGAACATCAGCACCGGCCCGGCGATGAACACCACCGTGCCCACGCGTCTGGCTAGGCCCGGCCCCCGTGTCGTGTCGCGCACCAGGCGGCGCCACGCGTACCAGTGCAGCGCCCCGAAGGCGCACAGCACCAGCAGAGCAACGAGGACAAAGACAACGATCATCACGTCGTACTCCAGGTCAAACGGTCCGGCGGTGGGCGCGCACTCCACGCAACCCGATGGCTCCGATGGCCGTCCCAAGGGCAAAGGAGACGACGGCGAGCGTCAGATGCACCCAGAAGTACGCCGTCGGATCACCCGCGTCGTCGAACGCGAGCCCGCTGCCGTCCTGCCACAGATTCTTGATGAAAGTGATCCAGATGATCCAGCTCCACACCCCGAAGGCGAGCAGGAACCAGGAGAGGGGGCGGCTCAGCTTCATGCGTTCAGTATCGCCGCCGCCCGCAGGGTCCTCGCGCCGGGGTGCGAGCGGGGGCGCGAATAGAAGAGAGCAAGCCACGGCGCGCTCCGGTGGGATTTACCGGTCGGAGCCATGTACTTTCTCGATCGTGCCCGCCTCCAAGAAGACCGCCAGACGCCCCCTGCTGGTCACCTCAGCCACCCTGCTGTCCCTCTCACTGACATCGCTGTCGACGCTGACGGCCGCCCCGGCCTTCGCGGCGAAGCCGTCACCGAGTCCGAGTGCCACTCCGTCCGCGTCTCCCCCGGCGACCATGTCGACCGTCGGCGGCGAGCTGCTGGGCAAATCGGGTACCCAGGCCACCCTCGGCGGCGACGCGCCCGTCCTGCCCAAGGACATCAGCGCGCGCTCCTGGATCGTCGCGGACGCCGAGTCCGGCGAGGTGCTGGCCGCGCACAACGCGCACTGGCGACTGGCCCCCGCGAGCACTCTGAAGATGCTGTTCGCGGACACGCTGCTGCCGAAGTTCGACAAGGACGACAAGCACAAGGTCCTCACCTCCGACCTGGCGAGCGTCGGTGCGGGCTCCAGCATGGTCGGCATAAAGGAGAACGAGACGTACACCGTCAACGACCTGTGGCTCGGTGTCTTCCTTCGCTCCGGCAACGACGCGGTGCACGTCCTGTCGGCCATGAACGGTGGCGTGAAGCAGACCGTCGCGGACATGAACGCGCACGCCGAGGAGCTCCAGGCCCTCGACACGCACGCGGTCAGCCCCGACGGTTACGACGCCAAGGGGCAGGTGTCGTCCGCGTACGACCTGACCTTGTTCGCCATGTCAGGGCTGCGGAATCCGGACTTCCGGAGGTACTGCTCCACCGTTCGGGCGAAATTCCCGGGCGAGACGAAGAAGGGCAAGAACGGCAAGAAGAGCCGTTCGTCCTTCGAGATCCAGAACACCAACCGGCTGCTCACCGGGGACAGCGGCCTCGACTCCTATCAGGGCATCGCGGGTGTGAAGAACGGCAACACCACGAACGCGGGCGCGACCTTCACCGGGGTCGCCGAGCGGGGCGACCGGGTCCTCCTCGTCACCGTCATGCACCCGGAGAAGAACGAGCACAACCAGGTCTACAAGGAGACCGCGAGCCTCCTCGACTGGGGGTTCAAGGCTGCGGGCAAGGTGACACCGGTCGGCGAGCTGGTGGCGCCCAAGGGGACGGAGACCTCCGGCGGGGATGCTGAGCCGAGTGCGCGGGCGGGGGCCACGGCGACGGCGACGGCCCCCGTTGGGTCGGGGGGCAAGTCCGTGGCGGCGAGTGCGTCCGGCGGGGCCAGCGGGATCGGGGTGGCGCTGGGGATCACGGGGGGTGTGCTGGTGTTGCTGGCCGGTGGGGTATTCCTGGTGAACCGGAAGTGGCCTCTGCGGTTGCGGAAGTAGGGCGGTCGGGGAGCGTCCGCGTGGTGGATGGCGGCTGCGGGGAGCGGATACGTCGTGGCTGATCGCGCGGTTCCCCGCGCCCCTTACGGGGCGCTGTCCTCGGCGGGCGGAGGGTCAGGATTCTCCGTATCCCCGCTTTCCTTGCTGCTCTCCGCTGTCCAGGCGGCGCAGTACAGCAGGAGCTTGGTGGTGAGGTTGATCCACAGGAGCAGGGCGATGGGGACGCCGAAGGCGCCGTACATGCTCTTCGAGGCGATGCCCTGCATGTAGCCGCTGAGCAGGAGTTTGAGGAGTTCGAATCCCACGGCACCTATGAGAGCGGCCACGATAAGGCGGCGGCGGGGTGGATGGACGCCGGGGAGCAGGGTGAGGACGTAGAGGAGGAGCAGGAAGTCGGCCAGGACGGCGACGGCGAACGCGGCGACGCGCAGGAGGATGCCGCCCCAGCCGTCGCGGTCGATGCCGAGCTGGTCGGCGAACCGGCCGACGGCCCAGGAGGCGGCGGTGGAGGCGGCCAGGGAGACGAGGACCGCGCCGCCGAGGCCGACCAGGACGCCCGCGTCCTTGGCCTTGGCGAGGACGGGGTTCTCGTCGGGGTCCGGCTTCTCCCAGACCGCGCGCAGACAGCCGCGCATCTCGCCGACCCAGCCGATGCCGGTGAGGAGCAGCAGCGTGCCGGCGATGATCCCGACCGTGCCGGCGTTGTCGACGAGACCGGCGATGTCGAGCTGGTCGGAGATGCCGGGCACCTGCTCGGCGAGCCGGTCCTCCAGGTCCTGCTGGTTGTCCTTGCCGAGGGTCGCCGCGGCGATGGCGGCGGCCACGGTCAGCAGCGGGAACAGCGCCAGGAAGCTGATGAAGGTCATCGCCGCGGCCAGCCGGGTCCACTTCACCCGGTCCAGCCGTTCGTACGACCGCCATGTGTGAGTGGTCATCAGACGCTCGACCAGGGGACCGATCCCGGGGAGTTTTTTCAGCCAGTCCATGATCCGAACTCTGCCCCACTCATCGCCGACCGATACCGAGTACCCCGCACCGGCCCGCACAGCCCACTCCGGCTGTCACCACCCCCGACGTGGTGGCCGCCGCGTCAAAGGTCCGCCACCGCCAGCCCGTACATCGTCAACCACACCGCCGCGACGAGGGTGAGGGCACGGTCGTGCAGGACGACGTCCTCGGGCTCGCCCGCCGTGCCCCGGTCGGCGAAGACGGCGTAGCGGAGGACGGCCAGGACGAAGGCGACCATGGAGAGCTGGCGCCAGGGCAGGACGCTCGTGGTCGGTACGCCGCCCTCCTCCAGGGCCCAGAGGCAGTAGCCGAGCACGGCGACGCCGGCGGCCAGTTGCCAGACGAAGCGCAGGTATCCGGGCGTGTACTCGGTGAGCAGCGCACGGGTCGCACCGGCCCGGTCGCCCAGCTGCACCGCCTCCGAGTACCGCTTGGCCGCGACCATGAACAGCGCGCCGAACCCGGTGGTGATCAGGAACCAGCGTGACAGCGGGATGCCCAGCGCCAGCCCGCCGATCATCGCCCGCATCAGGAACCCGGTGGTGACGACCGCCAGATCGACGACCAGTACGTGCTTGAGGCTGAGGCAGTAGGCGAGTTGGAGTCCCAGGTACGCGGTCAGCAGCGCGGAGGTGTGCGGCGAGCAGAGCCACGCGGCTGCCACGGGCGCGAGCACGGCCAGGGCGCCGCCGACGCCGTACGCGACCGGTACGGGCACCTGCCCGGCGGCGACCGGGCGGTGGCGCTTGACCGGGTGCGCGCGGTCCGCCTCGGCGTCCCGGGCGTCGTTGACGAGGTACACGGCGGCGGCGCAGGCCGTGAAGAGGACGAAGACGAGAGGGAGTTGGGTGAGCGCTCGGGGGGTGAAGAGCTCCCCGGCGGCCGCGGGCGCGGCGACGACCAGGGTGTTCTTGATCCATTGGCGGGGGCGGGCGGTGCGGAGGAGGCCGAGGGCGAGACCGGCCTTCGGGGGCGCCTGCCCGGGGTCCGTCCGCCGCTCCAGTACGACCGTGCGCTCAGCCACGGCCGTTCACCACCCAGCGTGCGCCCAGCCGCGCCGTGAGTGCCCCGAGGACCACGCCCGCCGCCACGTCCGACGGGTAGTGCACGCCGACGACCAGCCGGGAGAGGCACATCGCGGCGGCGAGCGGGGCGGCGGCAGCGAGCACGAGCGGGGTGCCCGAGGTCCCGTGGGCCACGACGGCCACCGCCGCTGCCGCCGAACTCGCGTGCGAACTGGGGAAGGAGAGCCGTCCGGCCGTGCGGACCAGGGGCTCGACATGCGCGGGGCGGGGCCGTCGTACGACTCTCTTGACGCCCATGCCGGCCAGGTGCGCCCCGGCGGTCAGTGCGGTGCCGCGCAGCCATACGCCGCGCCGCTCCCGGTCGACGGCGGCGCCCGTGAGCCCGGACGCGAGCCACAGCAGGCCGTGCTCCCCCACCCAGGACAGTCCACGCGCGGCGGCCGCGACGCGGGGGTCCGCGCCACGGGCGTGGAACACGGAGAGCAACCGCCGGTCCAGGCCGCGCACGCCGTCGACGACGTCAACTTCATCCATGCGATGCCACTCTTCTAGGCGGCGATCCAAGAACTACGGCAATCTTGAACGACATCCCATTAATCACCCATTTCGGTGAGGCGGCAGAGCGGCCGGGCCGACTCGCCCGATTCCTTCGCATACACGGCGATACGGTCGCGAGCATGCCAGCCGACGCCGCCGCAGCCCCTCCGGGTCCCGTGCCCGCCAGCCCCGGCCGCACCGTCCCCGTCACCGGCTGGGGCCGCACCGTCCCCGTCACCGGCTGGGGCCGCACCGTCCCCGTCACCGGCTGGGGCCGCACCGCCCCGACCGCCGCCCGACTGCTCCGCCCGCGTACGTACGACGAGGCCGCGTCCGCCGTACGGGCGTGCGGGGCGCGCGGCGGGATCGCCCGGGGGCTGGGACGGGCCTACGGGGACGCGGCGCAGAACGCGGGCGGGACCGTCCTCGACATGACGGGCCTCGACCGGGTCCACGCCATCGACGCGGACGGAGGCACGGTCCTGTGCGACGCGGGCGTCTCGCTGCACCGGCTGATGGAGGTGCTGCTCCCTCTGGGCTGGTTCGTGCCGGTGACTCCCGGGACCCGGCAGGTGACCGTCGGCGGCGCCATCGCGGCCGACATCCACGGCAAGAACCACCACGTCCGCGGATCGTTCGCCCGGCACGTCCTGTCCCTCGAACTGCTGACGGCGGACGGCGGGATCCGTACGGTCGTCCCCGGCACCCCCCTCTTCGACGCCACGGCCGGCGGCATGGGCCTGACCGGCGTCATCCTCACCGCGACCGTACGGCTCCTCCCCGTCGAGACGTCCTGGATGTCCGTCGACACCGAACGCGCCCGCGACCTCGACGACCTCCTCGGCCGCCTCACGGCCACCGACCGCCACTACCGCTACTCCGTCGCCTGGATCGACCTGCTCGCCAGGGGTGCGTCGACGGGCCGCGCGGTCCTCACCCGCGGCGACCACGCGCCCCTGGCAGCGCTGGAGCCGTCGAGATCCTCGTCCACGCGCGCGCGTGGAGGGCCTTTTTCACGTGGGAACGGACTCCGGAGAGACGCGCCCTCCAGTCCGCTGGAATTCCGGACCCACCGCCTCCCGGCCGCCCCCGCCTTCGTCCCGGAAGGCCTCATCGGCCGTACGGCCGTGGGCCTGTTCAACGAGCTCTGGTACCGCCGGGCCCCCCACCGCCGCACCGGCGAACTGCAGCGGATCTCCACCTTCTTCCACCCCCTCGACGGGGTCCCGCACTGGAACCGGATCTACGGCCGGTCCGGCTTCGTGCAGTACCAGTTCGTCGTCGGGTACGGCCATGAGGAGGCCCTGCGCGGGATCGTGAACCGGATCTCGGCACGCCGCTGCGCCTCGTTCCTCGCCGTCCTGAAGCGGTTCGGCGAGGGCGACCCCGGCTGGCTGTCCTTCCCGATGCCCGGCTGGACCCTCGCCCTGGACATCCCGGCCGGGCTGCCCGGCCTCGGCGCCTTCCTGGACACGCTCGACGAGGAGGTCGCGACCGCCGCCGGCCGCGTCTACCTGGCGAAGGACGCCCGGCTGCGGCCGGACCTGCTGGCCGCGATGTACCCCCGGCTGCCCGAATTCCGCGCGCTGCGGCGGGAGCTGGACCCTGACGGGGTCTTCGTGTCGGACCTGGCCCGCCGCCTGGGCCTGTAGAGACACCCGCGACGACCGGCTGAACCCCGACCGCCGACCGGCCACAGACCGGCGGAAGACCCCCGAATCCCCTGTCCCCACACCCACATCCAGGAGCTGTCATGAAGGACGCCTTCGGCACCCCCCAGTCCCTGCTGATCCTCGGCGGTACGTCGGACATCGCGCTCGCCACGGCACGCCGTCTGATCGCCCGCCGCACCCGCACGGTGTGGCTGGCGGGACGCCCCTCGCAGGACCTGGAGAACGCCGCCGTCCACCTGCGCGGACTCGGCGCGGAGACCCACACCATCAGCTTCGACGCGCTCGACTCCGAGTCCCACGAGGCGATCCTCGGCAAGGTCTTCGCCGAGGGCGACATCGACATGGTCCTGCTCGCCTTCGGCGTACTCGGCGACCAGGCGAACGACGAACGCGACCCGGTGGCCGCCGCACGCGTCGCCCAGACCAACTACACGGGCGCTGTCTCGTCCGCCCTGGTCTGCGGGCGGGCCCTGCAGGCGCAGGGCCACGGCTCCCTCGTCGTCCTGTCCTCCGTCGCCGCCGAGCGCGCCCGCCGCTCCAACTTCATCTACGGCTCCAGCAAGGCCGGCCTCGACACCTTCACCCAGGGCCTCGGTGACGCCCTCCACGGCACCGGCGCGCACGTCATGCTCGTCCGCCCCGGCTTCGTCCGCACGAGCATGACGGCGGGCCGCCCGGAGTCCCCCCTCGCGACGACCCCGGAGGCGGTGGCCGCCGCCATCGAACTGGGTTTGCGCCGACGCTCGGAAACCGTCTGGGTCCCGGGTTCGCTGCGCCTGGTGATGGCAGCTCTGAGGCACGTACCGAGGCCGGTCTTCCGCCGCCTGCCGCTTTGAGAGGGCGGGGCACCTCGTTTTTAGGGGGCGCGGGGAACTGCGCAAGCAACCTCCCCGCACCCGCACCCGCACTCGCCGAACAGCCCGAACCTCCGAGCTGTCAGGCGCCCGCCCCACCCAGCGGCAGCGTCGCCGTGTCCCCCACCGGCGCCCCCGCCTGCGGCGGGACGACGGATCCGCGGAACGTGAACTCGCGCAGCTTGCGCCAGACCCCGTCGGGACCCTGCTCATAGAGCGCGAAGCCGGTGCAGGGCCACTGGGCCCCGTACCCGGCGAGCTCCTCGAACGCCCGGTCCATCGCCTCCTCGGCGATGCCGTGCGCCACGGTGACATGCGGGTGGTACGGGAAGTTCAGCTCGCGCGCCACCGGCCCCGAGGCGTCCCGGACCTGCTTCTGCAGCCAGGTGCAGGCCTCGGCCCCCTCGACGACCTGCACGAACACGACGGGCGACAGCGGGCGGAAGGTTCCCGTGCCGGACAGCCGCATCGGGAAGGGCCGGCCGGCCGCCGCGACCTCGGCGAGGTGCGTCTCGATCGCCGGCAACTCGGCGCCCTCGACCACGGTCGGCGGCAGCAGCGTGACATGGGTGGGGATGCCGTGAGCCGCGGCGTCGCCGAAGCCCGCGCGCAGCTCCTGGAGCCGGCTGCCGTGGGGCTCCGGGACCGAGATCGACACACCGATCGTTACGGTCCCCACGTCGTCTCCTGTCGTCGTGTCATGCGAGTTGTCGTATGTCCTTTTGGCGGCGCGGTCCGTCGCACCAGCTATCGACTGTACGGCCACGGCGGTGTTCCGGGCAGGCGCAGCGGGAGTGATGTGCGGCGCTGTCGGTGGTGCGACGGGTGGTGCGATCGGCGCTCGGGGGCAGAGGTGGTGCGGCTCAGTGCTTGGCGGGCAGGAAGCCCACCCGGTCATACGCCTGGGAGAGCGTCTCCGCGGCGACGGCGCGCGCCTTCTCGGCCCCCTCGGCCAGGATCGAATCGAGTGTCTCCGGGTCGTCCAGATACTGCTGGGTGCGCTCCCGGAAAGGCGTCACGAACTCGACCATGGCCTCGGCGAGGTCCGTCTTGAGCGCACCGTAGCCCTTGCCGACGTACTTCTGTTCCAGTTCCCCGATACCCGTACCCGTCAGGGTCGAGTAGATGCTCAGGAGGTTGCTGACGCCCGGCTTCTCCGCGGTGTCGAAGCGGATCACCGTGTCGGTGTCGGTGACCGCGCTCTTGACCTTCTTGGCGGTGACCTTCGGATCGTCGAGCAGGTTGATCAACCCCTTCGGGGTCGACGCCGACTTGCTCATCTTGATCGCGGGGTCCTGAAGGTCGTAGATCTTCGCCGTCTCCTTCAGGATGTACGGCTTGGGGATCGTGAAGGTCTCGCCGAAGCGGCCGTTGAAGCGCTCGGCGAGGTCGCGGGTGAGCTCGATGTGCTGGCGCTGGTCCTCGCCGACCGGCACCTCGTTCGCCTGGTACAGCAGGATGTCCGCGACCTGGAGGATCGGGTACGTGAAGAGGCCGACGCTCGCACGGTCGGCGCCCTGCTTGGCGGACTTGTCCTTGAACTGGGTCATGCGGGAGGCCTCGCCGAAGCCGGTGAGGCAGTTCATGACCCAGCCGAGCTGGGCGTGCTCGGGGACGTGGCTCTGGACGAAGAGGGTGCAGCGTTCCGGGTCGAGACCGGCGGCGAGCAGCTGCGCCGTGGCGAGCCGGGTGTTGGCGCGCAGGTCCGCGGGGTTCTGCGCGACGGTGATCGCGTGCAGGTCGACGACCATGTAGAAGGCGTCGTGGGACTCCTGCAGAGCCACCCACTGGCGGACCGCGCCGAGGTAGTTGCCGAGGTGGAACGAGCCGGCGGTGGGCTGGATGCCGGACAGCACGCGAGGGCGATCAGAGGCCATGCTCACCATTCTCTCAGGTATCCGGGCCCGCTCCGGAACCCGACCGTAAACGGATCTGCCACGGACGGGAACCGATCCGGCTCGGGCGGTGTACCAATTTTGTGAGAACGCGGGAGGGGGGCCGCATCGTCGATGAGGCCGCGGTGATCGCACGCGTACGCGCCGGGGAGCCGGAGGCGTATGCGGAGCTGGTGCGCGCCCACACGGGCATCGCGCTGCGGGCGGCCCGGGCACTCGGCGCCGGTGCGGACGCGGAGGACGTGGTGCAGCAGGCCTTCTTCAAGGCGTACTGCTCACTGGGCCGCTTCCGGGACGGCGCCCTGTTCCGGCCGTGGCTGCTGTCGATCGTGGCCAATGAGACGAGGAACACAGTGCGGACAGCAGGGCGCCAGCGGTCCCTGGCCGACCGCGAGGCGGCCTTCGTCGAGGCCGAGCCGTTGATACCGCCCTCGGCGGACCCGGCGGTCGCCACGCTGGAGATAGAGCGCCGCGTCGCGCTCCTGGGCGCCCTGGAGAAGCTGAGCGAGGAACACCGGCTGGTCGTCACCTACCGCTACCTGCTGGAGATGGACGAGCCCGAGACGGCCGCCGCCCTGGGCTGGCCCCGGGGCACGGTGAAGTCCCGCCTGAGCCGGGCACTGCGCAAGCTGGGCCGTCTGCTGCCGGAGTTCGAGCCGGGCGAAGCCCTTGGGAAGGGGAGAGGAGGCGAGAGGGGTGAGTGAGCCGGACCGGCTTGACGGGAACGAGGGGCCGGAGCGAGACCGGAGCGGCGGGATCACGGAGGGTGAGGGTCGTGACGGCCGGTTGCCCGAGGAGTTGCGGGCGCTCGGGCGGGCGCTTGACCGGCCGGGGGCCGACGGGGACGAGACCATGGTCGAGCGGGTCCTGCAGCAGATACTCGCCGTGGGGGTACCACCCACGCCCTCCAGGCAGTGGGGGAGGGTGCCGACCCCGGTGGCCGAGCCGCCGGGTGCCGGTGAGCGGCTGCGGGCGGTGCGCCGGTGGGCCGGGCTCCGCTGGCGCGCGCTGACGACCGCGCTGTGCGGGCTGCTCACGGTGCTCGTCCTTACCCCTCCGGTGCGGGCGGCCGTGGCCGACTGGTTCAGCTTCGGCGGGGTCGAGGTGCGGTACGACCCGTCGGCGGCACCTTCGCCCGGGGCCGGGGTGCCGGGCTGCCCGGACCCGGTTCCGCTCGCCGAGGCCGGGCGGCGGGCGGGGTTCGCTCCGCTCGTGCCGCGTGCGCTGGGCGCCCCGGACGCGGTGTCCGTGACGCGTGCGCCGAAGGACCGCTTCGTGATCACCCTCTGCTGGGACGAGCGGGGACACACCGTCCGCCTCGACGAGTACGCCGCTCGGCTGGCACCCGAGTACGGCAAGACCGTGGCGGGTGCGCAGGCCGTCGAGTGGGTCGATCTGGGCGGGGGCGCATACGACGCGTTGTGGTTCCCGGAGCCGCACCTCCTGCGCTTCTGGATGACCTCCGAGGACGGCTCCCGCTTCACCCGCTCCGAGCGCACCGCGGGGCCCACCCTGCTGTGGGTCCACGACGACGAGTTCACGCTGCGGCTGGAGGGCGTGGCGTCGAAGGCGCGGGCGCGGGAGATCGCGGAGTCATTGGACTGATCGGTCCCGTCGGGGTGGGAACCCCGGCGGTCCGAGCGGTGTACCAGGAGTGACACCGCGAGTGCGGACGGGCCGCACCGGGATCGATCGGGGATGTCGGATGATGCGTGAACTGCGACAACTGGCGGCGACGGTGGGCGCGTTGATGACCGCTCTGGCCCTGCTCCTGCTGGGGGCTCCGCCATCGGCGGCGGGCGGGCCGACCAGCGTGCTGCTGGTCTCGCCGACCAGCCGGCGGACGGCTTCGCTGTACGCCACAGAGAAGCAGTACGACCGTCTGGTGAAGCTCCTGGCCCCCACGGGCTCCGCCCTCGACGCGAACGGGGAGGAGGCTCCGGAGTGGGCGAGGGGGGACACAGCGGGAGATCAGATCAGTGAGATGGTCACCGTGACGTGGATGATCCACGACGTGACGCCCTGGCGGGTGGACCAGCTGTATACGGCCTCGCCCGACACCAAGGACGTCTGGATCCATACGGACCTGGACATCGCGAAGGACACCGGTGCTTCGGACGACGGCGTCTGGAACAAGGCGGAGCAATCGGAGGAGCTGCGCGGGCTGCTTCAAGGACTCGGGGTGCTGGGCGAGGCTTCCGGCAGCCCGGAGCAGAGCGAGCCGTCCTCGGCCGACGCGCTCTCAGGGGCTGGGGTCGACGCCGATGAGACGGCTGCCGACGCACGGGCCGGGGCAGACGCACCCGATCTGACCGACCGGGCCCGCTGGGCGATACCCGCCCTGGCCCTGGGCCTGCTCCTCGGCTCCGGGGGCGCCACGCTCCTGCTGCGCCGCGCGGCGGCCCGGCACGAGTCCGGACCGCCGCGGGAGCCTCGTCAGGAACTGCTGGACGCCTGACCGGCTGCGCCGAGGTGGTCAGCCGAGGTCGATCTCCGGGTACAGCGGGAAGCCGGCGACGAGGTCGGTGGCCCGGCGGGAGATCTCGTCGGAGACCTTCGCGTCGAGGACGTGCTGGGCCTTGGAGGGCGCACCCGACTTGGTGGTGCCGGGCTCCGTGGTGGTGAGGACACGGTCGATGAGGCCGGCGACCTCGTCCATCTCGGCGGTGCCCAGACCACGCGTGGTCAGCGCGGGCGTACCGATGCGGATGCCGGAGGTGTACCAGGCACCGTTGGGGTCGGCCGGGATGGCGTTGCGGTTGGTGACGATGCCTGAGTCGAGCAGCGCGGCCTCGGCCTGGCGGCCGGTGAGGCCGTAGGAGGTGGTGTCGATCAGGTTGAGGTGGTTGTCGGTGCCGCCGGTGACCAGGGTGGCGCCCCGGCGCATCAGGCCCTCCGCCAGTGCCCGGGAGTTGTCGACGATGCGCTGGGCGTAGTCCTGGAAGGCGGGCCGGCGGGCCTCGGCGAGGGCGACGGCCTTGGCGGCCATGACATGCGGGAGGGGGCCGCCGAGGACCATCGGGCAGCCGCGGTCGACCTGGTCCTTGAGGGAGTCGTCGCACAGGACCATGCCGCCGCGCGGGCCGCGCAGCGACTTGTGGGTGGTCGTGGTGACGATCTGGGCGTGCGGCACCGGGTCGAAGTCGCCGGTGAGGACCTTGCCGGCGACGAGGCCCGCGAAGTGCGCCATGTCCACCATCAGAGTGGCGCCGACCTCGTCGGCGATCTCGCGCATGATCCGGAAGTTCACGAGACGGGGGTAGGCGGAGTAGCCGGCGACGATGATCAGCGGCTTGAAGTCACGGGCGGATGCGCGCAGGGCCTCGTAGTCGATGAGGCCGGTGGCGGCGTCGGTGCCGTAGGACCGCTGGTCGAACATCTTGCCGGAGATGTTCGGGCGGAAGCCGTGGGTGAGGTGGCCGCCGGCGTCCAGGGACATGCCGAGCATGCGCTGGTTGCCGAAGGCCTGGCGGAGCTCGGCCCAGTCGGCCTCGGAGAGGTCGTTGACCTGGCGGACGCCGGTCTTCTCCAGGAAAGGGACCTCGACGCGGTCGGCGAGGACGGCCCAGAAGGCGACGAGGTTGGCGTCGATGCCGGAGTGCGGCTGGACGTAGGCGTGGCGGGCGCCGAACAGTTCCCTGGCGTGCTCGGCGGCGAGGGACTCGACGGTGTCGACGTTGCGGCAGCCGGCGTAGAAGCGCCGGCCGACGGTGCCCTCGGCGTACTTGTCGCTGAACCAGTTGCCCATGGCCAGGAGGGTGGCCGGGGAGGCGTAGTTCTCGGAGGCGATCAGTTTGAGCATCTCGCGCTGGTCGGTGACCTCCTGGCCGATGGCGTCGGCCACGCGCGGCTCGACGGCGCGGATCACATCGAGGGCGGCACGGAAGGCGGTGGACTCGTGGGAGAGGGGCTCGGCTGACATGGGGACCTCCGGACGTTGCGTTCAGCGTTCACGGTACGGCCCAGGCGCACGGCACTCATCTTTCCCGAGCCGCTCCCCGATGGTCCGTCCCATCCCAGCGCGCCAGTCACGGCCCGCCGGTCACCCTATCGGGCGCCGTGGACGCCCGCGCCCGGGCGTCCACCATACGAACGACGAAACGACGAGGAGAGGACGGAAGAAGGAGAAGGAGAAGAGCAGGAGGACGAGAGTGGAGGAGGACGAGAGGAGGAAGGGAGTGCGGACGTCAGAGGATCACGTGCGGGAGGAAACGGGCGTACTCGTCCGTGACCAGGTCCGAGGACTCGCGGATGCCGAGGCCCGCCGACTCGTTCTCGACGACCCAGGCGCCGAGGACGACGTGGTGGTCGTCGAAGGCCGGGAGGGGGGCCAACTCCTGGTAGCAGCATGGTTCTTCGCGGAGGACGGGGTCGGTGCCCGGTTCGTGGAGGGTGACGCCGGCGCCCTCGCGGCCGAGGAGGGGCTTGGCGACGTAGCCGGTGGTGGTGGCCAGTTCACGGGGGCCGTCGAGATAGGCGGGGAGGAGGTTGGGGTGGCCGGGGTACAGCTCCCAGAGAACGGCGAGGAGGGCCTTGTTACTGAGGAGCATCTTCCAGGCGGGCTCGATCCACATCGTGGTCCCGGTGCCACCGCCGTTGTCGAGGGTGGCGAGGACGTGGGGGGCGAAGCGGTCGGTGGTGAGCCACTCCCAGGGGTAGAGCTTGAAGATGCTGCGGATGAAGCGGAGCTTCTTGTCGACGAAGCGGCCGGAGAGGCGGTCCCAGCCGATGTCCTCCATGGAGATCCAGTCGGTCTCCAGGCCGGCCTGTTCGGCGGTCTCCTTCAGATAGGCGACCGTCATCAGGTCCTCACCGAGCTCGTCACCTGCGGAGTGCGCGAAGTAGAGGGGGCTGCCCGGCGGGAGGAGCGGGGACTGCTTCCTCCAGGCGTCGACGAGGCGTTCGTGGAGGGAGTTCCACTGGTCAGCACCCGGGAAGCGCTCCTCCATCCAGAACCACTGGGGGCCGGCCGCCTCGACGAGCGAGGTCGGGGTGTCGGCGTTGTACTCCAGCAGTTTGGCGGGGCCGGCCCCGTCGTAGCGGAGGTCGAAGCGGCCGTACACGGAGGGCAGTTCAGCCCGTCGGCGCCACGCCTCGGCGACGAGGCCGATGAGGCGCGGGTCGGTGATGCCGAGGTCGGCGAAGCGGTCCTGCTCGACGATGTGCGCGGCCGCCGCCAGACACATGCCGTGCAGTTCTTCGACGACCTCCTCCAGTGCCTCGACCTCGGGGAGCGAGAAGACGTAGTACGCGCTCTCGTCCCAGTACGGGCGCAGGGAACCGTCCGGGTGGCGCGTCAGCGGGTAGATGAGCCCCTGACCCTCGACGGTCTCCTGCCAGCCCGGCCGGGGTTCGATGGTGCGGCGTTCCATGGTTCTGCCTCGTCCGCCGGGTCAGCCGCCGCTGGAGCCGGAGCCGTCGCCGTCACCCGAGCAGCCGAAGCCGTCCCGGTCGACGGCCTCGCTGCGGCTGAAGGTGCCGTCGTCGGCCCAGCTGCCGCTGACGTCCGCGTCGTAGTACCAGGCGGCGTCGACCGAACCGGCCTGCTGACGGTTACCGCTGCTGTTGCTCTTGCTCTTCTTTCCGTACGACGAGGAGCCGGAGCTCGTATTGCAGTTCCGATCGGCGATGATCTTGTACCCGTTGGCGTAGTCATAGCTGTCGCGGTCCACGCAACGCCGGTCCGGATCGGATCCGCAGGAGGTCAGGGCTGCCGCGACGACGCCCATCCCACCGAGTACGACCGTGCTGGACCGCAGCCGCCTGCGCTGTTCTCCCATGTGTGCTCCCCCGTCGGGCCCACAGGCCCTGCTGTATCGGGGCCGGTTCGCGATGCGGTTCGCGATGCGGTTCGCGATGCGGTACGCGATGACCGGCCGCCGCCTTATGTGCGCTTTATCGGCGCTCAGACTAGTGATCGACTCTCCGAAGGAGCCAACCGGGTGCGGAGGCGTGGCTGCGGACGGCGGATCGCTTCCAGAATGCGGGGCGCCCGGGCACACAGGGCGGCGGTGGGTTCGGGGGCGGGGTAGGGGACGCGAACGGGTGATCACGCCGGATGGCGGAGTCGCTGAAGACCCTGGCGGGCGGCTTGCGGAGGGAGGGGCACAGCACCGAGCCGGAGAAGACCCTGAGCTCCCGTTCGCCTCAGGAAGCCATCGACACCCGTCATTCTTTTGACTAAAGTCAAAGAATTATGGAGACCAGGCAGCAGTCCGACCCGGTAGCCGTGCGGGATGTACGGAGCCTGCGGCGATTCAACCGGTACTTCACTCGCCGTATCGGGGCGCTGGACGATCAGTACCTCGGGCAGGACCGGCCGCTCGGGGAGGCGCGGCTGCTCTTCGAGATCGGGGAGGCCGGCGAAGGCGGGGAGGGGGCTTCGCTTCGTGAGTTGCGGGCCCGGCTCGGGCTGGACGCCGGGTATCTGAGCCGGATGGTCAAGGCGTTGGAGGGGCAGGGGCTGGTCCGGGTGGGGGTGCATGGCGGGGACAGCCGGGTACGGGTGGCGGCGCTGACGTCGGCGGGGCGTTCCGAGGTCACGGAGCAGAACCGGCGGGCCGACGCGCTGGCCGAGGGGCTGCTGCGGGGGCTGAGTCCGGCGCAGCGGGGCGAGTTGACGGATGCGCTGGGGTCCGCGCGGCGGCTGCTGCGGCTCGCCGCGATCCGGGTCGAGGCCGTGGACGGCGGATCGGAGGACGCCCGCGCCTCCCTCGACGCCTACGCCGCCGACATCGACGAGCGGTTTCCCGAGGGGTACGACCCGGCCACCCTCGTGCCACCCCATGAGGTCTCAGGGGCCTCGGGGGCCTTCCTGATCGCCTACGAGGAGGAACGGGCCGTGGGGTGCGGGGCGCTGCGCACGCTCGATCCCGGTGCCCGGGTCGGGGAGATCAAGCACGTGTGGGTGCACCCCGGGGCCCGACGGCTCGGGCTCGCCCGGCGTCTGCTCGGCGAGCTGGAGCGGGAGGCCGCCGAGCGCGGCTTCGGCGTCGTACGGCTCGATACGCATGCCTCGTTGACGGAGGCGCGGGCGATGTACCGGGCGTGCGGGTACACGGAGATCCCCCGGTACAACGACGACGTGTACGGGGCGCACTTCTTCGAGAAGAGGCTCGCGACACCACGATGACGGTGACGGTGACGGTGGAGGCGGCGGTAACGCGGTCTGCGCCCGCACCCGTCCCCGGGTTCGTCTTCGGCATCGGCATCGGCATCGGCATCGGCATCGGTCGAGGGTCGACGCCGGGTCGGCCTCGTACGGCGAGCGCGCTCAACCCCGTACGCAGGTCGCCCCTGTCGGGCACAGGGATGTGACCACCATCGTGACCGGTTCGCGGAGATCGTCGACCGGGGTCGACTCGGGGGCGCTGAGGCGGACTCCGTAGATCTTGTCGTCGGCCGTGCGGAAGCGGTGGTCGATGACCTGACGGGGGCCCAGATCGCCTTCGCCGTCGAAGCGGTAGACGACCTCCGAGTAGCTGTCGTCCGGGGCGGAACGGTCGAGGACGCGATAGCCGGGGAGGCGGGCGAAGCCGTAGTTCTCGTTCTCGGCCAGGTCCATGGACTCGGCGGGGGTGCCCTCGCTGACCAGGAAGAGCTGGAGGATCCGGCTGCCGTCCGGCGAGTCGTACGTGACGACCGTGGGCTTGTCGCTCGGCGTCTTCGCGGTGCGTTTCCAGCCGGAGGGGACATCGACGGTGAAGCCGGCCGGATCGTCGGAGCGCACATAGCCGGGGGCGCCGCTCGGGCCCGCGTCCGTGCCCGACTGCTTCGGTGTGGCCGGGCCGGTGTTCCCGTCGTCCTCCGGGCCCGCCGCCGAGACGGAGGGCGGGGGTGTCGACGGGGAGGAGCTGTTGGAGGTCGTACGGGTCGTGCCGTCGTCCCGGGACAGGGTCCACACCCCGAAACCGGCGGCGCCGCCCAGCAGGGCCGCGAGGACGATGACGGCGGTCGTGCGCGACCACGGGTTGCCGCGCCCAGGAGGCCCGGGAGTTCCGGGAGTTCCGGGAGTTCCGGGAGTTCCGGGAGGGTCGTCGACCCAGCGTCCTTGGTGCGGGTCCCAGCTCGTCATGTTGCCCCCCTTGCCGCCGTCGGCGTTCTCACGACGTGCGTGCACCGACGATAGCGGCGTACACGCCGAACAGGCCCCGTCCTGGTCGAAACCGGGACAGGGCCTGCGAGAGCAAGCTATAAGGCGTCAGCAGGACGTCAGCTCCGAGACGTCGGCAGAACGTCACCTATGCATGCGTCAGCACGACATCGGTTCTGCGGACGTCGACGGCGGGACGGCTCAGATGAGGCCGAGCGCGCGGACCGCGTCGCGCTCCTCCGCCAGCTCCTGGACCGAGGCGTCGATACGGGCGCGGGAGAACTCGTTGATCTCCAGGCCCTGGACGATCTCGTACTTGCCGTCCTTGACGGTGACGGGGAAGGAGGAGATGAGACCCTCGGCCACACCGTACGAACCGTCGGACGGGATGCCCATGGAAGCCCAGTTGCCCTCGGCGGTGCCGTTGACCCAGGTGTAGATGTGGTCGATGGCCGCGTTGGCGGCGGAGGCGGCCGACGAGGCGCCACGGGCCTCGATGATGGCGGCGCCGCGCTTGGCGACGGTCGGGATGAAGTCCTCGGCGAGCCACTTCTCGTCGTTGACGACCTCGGCCGCGTTCTTGCCGGCGACCGTGGCGTGGAAGATGTCCGGGTACTGGGTCGCGGAGTGGTTGCCCCAGATCGTGAGCCTCTGGATCTCGGAGACCGGGACGCCCGTCTTCTTCGACAGCTGGGTCAGCGCGCGGTTGTGGTCCAGGCGCGTCATCGCGGTGAAGCGCTCGGCCGGGACGTCCGGCGCGGCGGCCTGGGCGATGAGGGCGTTGGTGTTGGCCGGGTTGCCGACGACGAGGACCTTGATGTCGTCCGCGGCGTTGTCGTTGATGGCCTTGCCCTGCGGCTTGAAGATGCCGCCGTTGGCCTCGAGGAGGTCGCCGCGCTCCATGCCCTTGGTACGGGGGCGGGCGCCGACGAGCAGGCCCACGTTGGCGCCGTCGAAGGCGACATTCGGGTCGTCCGTGATGTCGATGCCCTGAAGGAGCGGGAAGGCGCAGTCGTCGAGCTCCATGGCGGTGCCCTCGGCGGCCTTCAGTGCCGGAGTGATCTCCAGCAGGCGGAGCTTGACCGGCACGTCCGCGCCGAGCAGCTGGCCGGAGGCGATGCGGAAGAGCAGGGCGTAACCGATCTGGCCGGCCGCGCCGGTGACGGTGACGTTCACGGGAGTGCGGGTCATGGCGTTCTCCGTATGACAGCTGGCGGTGGGGCGTCCCCGCCCCGTGGGACGTACAAATGATCGATCTCTTGGCGTCAAGAGAGATCGGTGGTCAGGCTATCGCGCATCCGGGATCCCGGACGGCCGGGGTTCGTGTGGCCCAGCCCACAAGTTGCTCCGCGCTGCCGCTCCACGGAGAGGGCGGCATGAAGAGGCGGCCGCCGGTCCGGGGGGAGGACCGACGGCCGCCTCTGTGGGGGTGCCGGGCCGGGAGGGAGGGGGTGTCGATCTCCCGGGCGGACCGGTCTCCCGTGGGGGTACTGTCCGCATGCCCCGGAGTTCGGCGGGCATTCCACTTATGCCGTGATTACTTTTACGAAATGGCGATCACGGTGCGTCATGTACGTGGCGGCCGGCGGGGGTGGGCGCGCAGTGCACCGAACCCCCGTGGGGGCGCGCGCGCCGGGGCGCCCCCACCGCCCTTCCGACTCCCCTACCCCGTGCAGCCCTTCTGGCCCGAGGCCAGGGTCACGCAGGCCGTGGCCTCGCCCGCGTCCTTCACCGTGATCATCTGGGTGTAGGCGATGTTGTCGCCGACCGCTTCGATGGCGGCGGTCTGCTTGGTCCTGCCGACCGCGACCTGGACCTCGTCACCCTGGGCGGCGCCGGTGATGCGGGCCCACGCGGCCTGACAGGTCTTGCTGTAGCGGACCTCGACCCTCGTCGTGCCCACCGTGGCCTCGTCGGCGGTCCGCACGAGATTGCCGATGCACCCCATGGTCTCCGGGTCCTTGCCGTCGCAGTCCTTGCCGCTGCACTTCACTCCGGCCGGGAGGTCGGGGTTCGTACCGATCGAGGTCGACGGGGAGGTCGGCGGCTTGTCCTCCGCCTGGCCCTTCCCGTCACCATTGATGAGGAAGAAGGCCGCCGCGATCACGACGAGCGCACCGACGGCTCCCGCGAGGAACATCGTCACGCGCCGCTTCGGCTGGGAATCGCCGTCGTCGGAACGCCCGCCGCCGCCCGGCGGCGGGCCGAAGACTCCGGACGGCATCGAGGCGCTACCGGGACCCTGGGCACCACCGGAGACCGACGCACCGGCCGCTACGCGGGACGAGGACGCCGACGACGTCGAGGAAACCGACGAGGGCGACCCGCCGGCCAGGCCCAATGACGAAGGCGACGGCGACGGCGTCAACGGGGCCGACGAAGGCGTGGTACCCCAACTGATGCGCGACGCGCCGC
Organism: Streptomyces sp. NBC_01314; assembly: GCF_041435215.1. Classification (NCBI taxonomy): domain Bacteria; kingdom Bacillati; phylum Actinomycetota; class Actinomycetes; order Kitasatosporales; family Streptomycetaceae; genus Streptomyces; species Streptomyces sp. NBC_01314. The sequence goes on from NZ_CP108394.1 coordinate 4,377,492, forward strand.
CGGCGATCGCCCCCGCACCGCCACCGCCGTACGGCGGGACGGAGGAAGAGGGGGACGAGGAGGAGGAAGAGGACGGTGACGAGGTGGACGGCGTGGCCGAACCCCCGTACGGCGGACGCGAGGCGCGGTCGCCGCCCGACGAGCGCGGCTGCACCGGGACCGACGGCGAGACGCCCGCCGGGCCCGCCACACCCGGTGTCGCGGTCGCGCTCCGGCTTCCCCTGCCGTTCCTGCCGCCCTTGACGGTGGACTGACCGCCCGTCTCCCCCAGGGCGGCGCGCGCCTGGGAGATACGGATCGCCTCCATGGTCATGTCATGGCGCATCTCCGAACGGCTCCAGGCACGCTCGGCCAGCTCCCACATGGTGGTCAGATGAAGGGGATCGGTACCGGTCACCTCGGCCAACGCGACGATCGCGCCTTTCGGCGCGAGCAGTCTGCCGTTGAGATACCGCTCCCAGGACGTCTTGCTGTAGCCCGTGCGGTCGGCCACCGCGGCGATGCTCAGCCCACCGCGGTCGACGAGCCGGCGCAACTGGCCCGCGAACTCCCTGACCTGTGGATCGAGCTCATCGGGCAAGGCCCTCCAACGAGGCATTACTTCCCCCCTCTTCCCCCCGTACGACTCTGCACTTTCCCCCCGCGCCCGCTATGCCTGTACCTATGCCTATGCCTGCGTCTGTGTCTGTACCTATGTCCGTGCCCGCGCCTGTGCCTGTGCCTGTGCCTGTGCCTGTGCCTGTGCCACGCATGATGCCCTCGCTGAATCCTGGTCCGGGACCTGGCCCGAAGCCCGCTCCGGAGCCCCGTTCTGGCCTACCCACTGGGATGCGCCCGGTCGGGATGCCAGTTCCCTGGAAAGGGGCGTGTGGGAGCATTTCGGGCGCGATCGCGCGCCACTGCGCGCCCCCCAACAGCCTTGCGGTCCAGTGTCCCATCGGGATCCCGGATTGCCGGGCGCAATGGCAGGTCCACACGCGGGACATCCCGGACCGTCCCAAATACTCACATTAGCCCTGGTGTTGAGCGGGCCGATGGCAAATCCTCGAACTTGTCAACACATCGACACAACGGCCACACACGCACAGTCACGCGAGTCGAACAGGGGCTCGTACACCTCGTACACCTCGGCGAGCGCCACGGCGCTCGCCCGCTCGCCCGCTCGCCCGCTCGTCGGATCGGCCGGGGCCGTGCGGACCGTGTGCGTCAGTGAATGTCGGAAGGTCAACGGGGACCAGGGGGATCAAAAAATGCAACTCAAGGCCAGGCTGCTGCTCGGGGCCGTCGCCGTGACGGCCTCGGCCGGGCTCGCGCTCGGCGTCGCCGCTCCGCTCGCCACCGCTTCCGGGCCGTACGTCGTGGACGGCTCCGGCGCCGCGCACAACGACTGGGGCGACGAGGGCACGCTGTCCGTCAACTCGCACTCCAAGAGCAACGCGACGCGGCTGTGGCAGAGCGTCCTGTACGCCGACGGCGCCAAGTGGAAGGACTCCAGCGGGAATCCGCACACCTTCGGTCAGGGGGACATCGACGGGATCTTCGGCTGGAAGACCCGCTCCGCGACCAAGTACTGGCAGGCGCAGGAGGATCTGGAGGACGTCGACGGGATCGTCGGCAAGGAGACCTTCGGGCAGGCCGACGGCTTCCTGGACGGGCCGTACAGCGACGGCAAGGTCACCTACACCGGCCTGGAGCACGAGGTGACCTTCAAGCGGCTCGACGGCGAGTACTACGTCGAGGTCGGCTCGACGTGGAAGGTCGCCGCGTACGACTGGCGCGGCTGAGGAGCATGTCGGCGTCGGCTCCGGCCGGTGACGGCGGATGGCGCCGACGCCGGTCGCCCGGCCGGGGCGACCGGTAGGACCGAGGGCTGGGCGAGGGGCCGTCACGGCAGCGTGACGGCCCCGATCAGCGCGGCGCCGACGAGGGCCAGGGCGAGCAGCACGGCGAGGGCGGCGTAGAGGGCGATGCGGCCGGGTGGGCGGGGGTTCGGCTCGTCGGCGGGGGTGTCCCACCAGGGGAGCGTGGGGTCGTCCTCGTACGCCTCCGAGTCGGCCTCCGCCCCGGCCCGCTCCCCTGCCCCGGCCCCCACGGGGTGCGGCGGCCGGGACGGGGGCACCGTCTGGGGTGCCGGGCGTGGCCAGGACCGTACGGCCAGTTCCCAGCGCACCCCGAAGCGCTCGGTGTCCTCCCCTGCGACCCGGCACAGGGCGGCGACCGCCTGCCGGGGCGGGGGCTGGGTGCCGTTGAGGTACCGCTGCCAGGAGGACTTGCTGTACGCGGTGCGCGCGCCGAGCGCGACGAGACTGAGTCCCGTGCGGTCCTTCAGCAGGCGCAACTGCTCGACGAAATGCTGTACCTCCGGGGGGAGTTCGTCCGGCAGCGGCTGCCAGGCGCTCATCGGCTGCCTCCTCGGTTCAGGAGCGGGTCTGAGCAGGTGACGACGGTCGTGGGTGATCCGGTTCCCGCCGGTACGGACGCCGGCGGCGTGGGCGGGCGGACAGCGCGAGGAGTGACGCGGACGGCTTCGTGAGGCGAAGCGAAGGGTGCGACGAGGGGGCGCGTGAGGCGACCCGCACCCCCGCTTGCAGGCGCCCACGCCCCGGCTTCCGGATGCCCTCCGAGTGTCACCCGAACACCATGACGGCATGCCTTGACAGCATGCCGTGATGACGTCCGGGTGCCGTCGTCGTCGCCCGGTGCGGACACCTTGGCGGAATGGTCACTTCCGTGCCACAGCGGGCTGACAGGTGTTGAACGGGGCGTTCGCCGTGTTGGACCGTGGAGTGCGACGGCGGTCCGTCCTTACTCGGGGGAGGGGACGGACCGCCGTCGCGTGCACTCGGGACCGGGGGCGGGGCGGAACGGCCTCAGCCCGCCTCGTCGCCCACCGTGAAGTGGAGCGTGTCCTTGAGAAACGGGATCTCCAGCAACGGGTTCGGCTGGGCCATCAGCGCGAGGAGCACGATGGCGGTGCCCAGGACGATGTACGTGGCCATGTCGGTGAAACGGGAGCGGACGGCGAGCATGCCGACGTCCCGGACGGCCCAGCGCAGCACCGCGCCGGCGAGCAGCGCGGCCCCGATCAGGATCGTGCCGACCCGGAACACGTCCAGCGCGGTGAGCAGCAGCCCGAGCCCCACGGTGGACAGCACGGCGAGGATCGGCCACTGGCGGACGGGCGCGGGCGCCTCACGCCGCGCCGCCCGGCCACCACCCTCGGGCCGCGCGGTGTCCTTGGTGAACATCGGGAACCGCCGGGTACCGCGAACGGGCTTGCCCTCGGTATCGGGCACGCTGATGTGATCCCGCACCGTGATCCCGTCAGCGGCCTCGGTCGCCCCAGCAGCCTCGGTAGCTCCAGCCACCTCAGTCGCCCCAGCAGCCTCGGGCGCCCCGGCCGTCCCGGCAGCCCCAGCCGCCTCGGCCGTCCCGGTCGTCCCCGCGGACCTCGACATCTTCGCCCTCTCCGACGCCGCAGCCCCGTCCGCAGCCCTGTCCGTCGTCCCGGACCGCTCCGCGGCCTCCGGCCCGTCAGTCGTCGTCTCCCCGGGCGGCTCGCCCTTCTCCCCCGCGCCGGCAGCTGCCGAAGAACCCGTCGGCGCCCCCGAAGCCCCGGGCTTCACCGACCCCTCCGGCTTTCCCGGCCCGGTCACCTTCCCCGACGCCCCGGACGCCCCCGACGCCCGCGGCACCCTCGAAGCGCCCTCCGCCCTGCCGTCAGCCGGCACTGCGCTCCGCCGCCTCGACCACGTTGACGAGCAGCTGGGCACGGGTCATCGGGCCGACGCCGCCGGGGTTGGGGGAGATCCATCCGGCGACCTCCGCGACGCCGGGGTGGACGTCGCCGACGATCTTGCCCTCGGCGGAGCGGGAGACACCGACGTCGAGGACGGCGGCGCCCGGCTTCACGTCCTCGGGCCGGACGAGGTGGGCGGAGCCGGCCGCGGCGACGATGATGTCCGCCTTCCTCAGGTGCGCGGCCAGGTCACGCGTGCCGGTGTGGCACTGGGTCACCGTCGCGTTCTCGGTGCGCCGGGTGAGCAGCAGCGGCATCGGGCGCCCGATCGTCACACCGCGCCCGACGACCACGACGTCGGCGCCCTTGATCTCGACGCCGTACTGGCGGAGGAGGGTCAGGACAGCGTTCGGGGTGCAGGGCAGCGGGGCGGGCTCGTTGAGGACGAGGCGCCCGAGGTTCATCGGGTGCAGACCGTCCGCGTCCTTGTCGGGGTCCATCAGTTCGAGGATGCGGTTCTCGTCGATGCCCTTGGGGAGTGGGAGCTGAACGATGTAGCCGGTGCAGGCGGGGTCCTCGTTGAGTTCCCGCACCACCGCCTCGATCTCCTCCTGGGTCGCGGTCGCGGGCAGTTCGCGCTGGATGGAGGCGATGCCGACCTGCGCGCAGTCGCGGTGCTTGCCCGCGACGTACTTCTGGCTTCCGGGGTCTTCGCCGACCAGGATCGTGCCGAGTCCGGGCGTGACGCCCTTCTCCTTCAGCACCGCCACGCGGGCGGTCAGCTCGGACTTGATCGCGGCTGCGGTGGCCTTGCCATCGAGAATCTGGGCGCTCATGGCCCCAATCTTCGCGGATGACCGGCGCCGGGTTCCAATCCGGTCACCTGACGGACGCCCTCCGCCCACTTCCGCACGCCCTCCGCCCGCTTCCGGACACGCGGCGGGTCGTTCTCGACAGTGCCGTGCCGACAGCGCCGTACCGACAGGGCCCTGCCCTAAAAGGCAGTACCCGACAGGGCGGCGACCCGCGCCCGACAAGATCGGATGTGTTGCACTTGCACAACACCCGATGAATCTCCCTGGACATCCGGCCGGACGTATAAAACGATTGGGTCACAGTGCCGCGGGCACTGCCGGGGGGCGTGACCATTTCCAAAGATCCAGGGCATTCCTCCGACCCGTGCCGCGCGTCCCCGCACCAGGCAACGGAGGAAACCCCGCCATGAGTTTCGGCGACCCGAACAACCCGTACGGCCCGCCCCAGCAGCAGCCGCCCGCCCAGGGCTACGGCTACCCGCAGCAGACCCCTCCCCAGCAGCCGGGGTACGGCTACCCGGCCGCCCCGCCGGTCTCCCAGGGATACGGCGGCGGCTACCCGGACGCGCCCGCGGTCATCCCGGGCGGGGTGAAGGCCTCGCGCATCATGCTGTACGTGCTGGGCGCCTTCCAGGCGATCGGTGGCGTGGCGCTGATGGTGGCCAGCGCCTGGTTCGCCGACTACCTCTCGGACAGTGCCACGTCCGACGGCTCGGTCTCCTCGGCGGACGCGGACACCATCGCGAACGTCGGCGCCGGCGTGTTCATCGCCTTCGGCGTGCTCACCATCGGTTTCGCGGTCTGGGGAATCCTCACCGCGGCGAAGTTCTCCACCGGGCGCGGGGGCATCCGGATCTCTGCGATCGTCTACGCCTCGTTCGTCACGCTGTTCAGCGCGATCAGCATCCTGGGTGCCAATCTCTTCGCCTTGATCAGCCTCGCCCTCGGCGTCATGATCATCGTGTTCTGCTCCAAGCAGGACGCCGGCCAGTGGTTCAACCGCCAGCGCTACTGAGCGACCGAGCACCGCACCCGAAGGGCCGTGCCTCCCTACGAGGGGGCACGGCCCTCGGCGTGTCACAGCGGGCAGAAGCCCCCGGTGGCCGGCGACACGTAGTTCACGCCGTGGTCCCAGGTCTGCGTCTGGCCGGGTCCGAGCGGATAGCTCAGGCTGCCGCCGATGCAGTAGGCCGTGTTCGTGGCGTTGACGACCGCGGAGACACGGAGAGCGGGGCTGTAGGTGGCCCGGTCCCCCTCTTTCACCAGCACCGGCTGAGCGCCGAACAACGGTTGGAGACACACGTACCCGTGGAGACAGGACACCACCGCCTCGTCCTCGGCGGCGCCCGCACTCGCCGCGCCGCTCCATCCCGTACCGAGCGCGACGGCGAGCACCGCCCCGACGGCCGCGATCCGGCGTAACCGACTCGACCTGTTGCGCATGACCGACCCCCTGAGTCCCTGTCGATTGGGTGGACCCCTCGACCCTCGCAGCGGAACGCACGCCTCTGCACCGGGATATCGGCCATTCCGCACGCTCTCGCCGCAATGAGGGCCTTCTTCCGGCGGGCCGTTCCCGATTTCGCCGCACGGTAGTCTCTCGTCAACTTGTGTTGCCAAGGGGACAGTTGAGGCAGCGCACGACGAGAGAGAACACCACCCGGGGGACCCATGTCAGACCAGCGGCCCGAACCGCCGCCGTACTCCCGGGCGTCGCATGACGCCGCCCTGGAGCAGGCGGGCGCGGCCCCGCTGAGACCCTCGGACCCCGGACGCCTCGGGCGGTACGTACCGCTGGGGCTGCTGGGCAGCGGCGGAATGGGCCGGGTGTATCTGGCGCGGTCCGCCGACAACGTCCCCGGGCTCGCGGCCGTGAAGGTGATCCGGCCGGAGTACGCCGAGGACACGGAGTTCCGGCGCCGGTTCCAGCGTGAGGCGGGGGTGCACGACCGGGTCCGTACGCCGTACGCGCCACGGCTGCTCGGCACCGGTTTCGAGCCCGAGGACGAGGCCGGGCACGAACTGCTGTGGATGGCCACGCAGTACCTGCCCGGACTCAATCTCACCGACGCGGTCCGCGAGTGCGGCACGCTGCCGCCGGCGGGGGCGTGGCGCCTGGTGGGCGAACTCGGCCGCGCCCTGTCGGCACTGGCCGCCGCGGGAGTGGTCCACCGCGACCTCAAGCCCTCCAACGTCCTGCTCTCCTCCGACGGCGTGCACGTCATCGACTTCGGCATCTCTCAGGCCGTGGACAGCAGCGCCATCACGACGACCGGGAACCGGGTCGGCACTCCCGCGTACATGTCGCCCGAGTACCTCCGGGACGGCCGCTGCGACTCCGCCTCGGACGTCTTCTCCCTCGCCGCGACCCTCGTGTACGCCGTCACCGGCCACGCGCCCTTCGGCGACGGGACCGGCGTCGACGTCATGCACCGGGTCGCCTTCGAGGAGCCCAAGCCGTCCCTGATGTCCGAAGTGGCCTCGGCCGACCCGGCCTTGGCCGCCCTCCTCACCACCTGCCTGTCCAAGGACCCCACCGCCCGCCCCACCCCCTCCCGACTCACCGAGGCCGCCCCCACCCCCAACGCCCCCTGGCCCACCCCCCTCGACTCCCGCCTCCTCGGCCGCCGACAGGCCTGCGACCTACTGGCCCGCACGACCACCCACCAGCCATCCCACTTCCGCGCACCCGCACCCGCACCACACGCGAAAGCCACGCCCCCACCCCCGGGCTTCGGCCCTGCCACACCGGCGGGGGCGTACGGGGCGTCGCAACCGCCGGGCGAGCAGGGCACGCCGACACCGCCGGGTGGGTATGGAGCTTCGACGGCGGCCGGTGTGTATGGGGTTGGGGTGTCCACACCGGCTGGGGCGTACGGGGCGCCGGTGCCGGTGCCGGTCGCCCATGGGGCACCGTCGGTTCCCTGGGCGGGTGGGGTGCAGGTTTCTTCGGTCAAGGCCCGGCGGAAGACGCCGTACTTCGTCGTCGTGGCCGCCTTGGCGGTGTGTGCGGTGGCCGTGGGGGCGTTCTTCGCCACGCGTCCGGCGGCCGACGACTCGGCGTCCGCCACGCCCACGGCCGGTGCCACGACGGCGCCCGACGGGAAGGCGGCGGCGCCACTGCCGGAACCCTCCGGCTCGGCGTCCCCCTCCGCCAGTGAGAAGAAGGGGGGCGACGAGAGCCCGTCCGCCGAGGCCTCGCCCACGCTCGAGAAGGCCGGTCCCAGCCCCAGCGGCACGGCCGACCCCACCTCCGACGACGGCGGTTCATCGGACGGCGGCGACAGCGCCACGACCTCCACGCCTACACCCACCGAGGCGGCGACAAAGCCCGCCACGCCGGCCTGGATCTCCCAGTGCACCTATTATTCCGGCACCGAACTCACCGACCGCGGCGACGAGGGCCAGCGGGTCGTTCAGGTGCAGTGCATGCTCGACAGGCGCGGCTACAACGTCGGCGGCACGGGCGTGGACGGCAAGTTCGGCAAGAAGACGGAGTCGGCGGTCAAGCAGTTCCAGGGCGCCAAAGGGCTGGAGGTCGACGGCCAGGTCGGCCCCGACACCTGGGCGGCGCTGCGCGGTACGACGTAGAGAGCTGCCCGCGCGGGCCCCGCCCGGGACGCGTACGGCGAAGGGCCCGTCGGTGTGTCCGACGGGCCCTTCGTCCTACGTCATCGGTGGTGCGGCTCAGTGGAAGAAGTGCCGCGTCCCGGTGAAGTACATCGTCACGCCCGCCTTCCGCGCGGCCTCGACGACCAGCTCGTCACGGACCGATCCGCCCGGCTGCACGACGGCCTTGACGCCGGCCCCGGTGAGGATCTCCAGCCCGTCCGGGAAGGGGAAGAACGCGTCGGAGGCAGCGTACGAGCCCCGCGCGCGCTCGGCCCCGGCACGCTCGACGGCGAGCTTCGCGGAGTCGACGCGGTTGACCTGCCCCATCCCGACGCCCACCGAGGCGCCGTCCCTGGCGAGCAGGATGGCGTTGGACTTGACCGCGCGGCAGGCCTTCCAGGCGAACGCCAGCTCGGCCAGCTCGGCCGCGGAGAGGGCGTCCCCGGTCGCGAGGGTCCAGTTGGCCGGGTCGTCGCCGTCGGCCTGCAGCCGGTCGGTCACCTGGAGGAGCGCACCGCCGTCGACAGGCTTCAGCTCGACCGGGGCGGCGGGCGCACCCGCCGCCTTCAGCACCCGGATGTTCTTCTTCTTGGCGAGGGCCTCCAGAGCCCCCTCCTCGTAGTCGGGCGCGACGATGACCTCGGTGAAGATCTCGGCGACCTGCTCGGCCATCTCCTTCGAGACGGGGCGGTTGACCGCGATCACACCGCCGAACGCCGACAGCGGGTCGCACGCGTGCGCCTTGCGGTGCGCTTCGGCGACATCCGCGCCGACCGCGATCCCGCAGGGGTTGGCGTGCTTGATGATCGCGACGGCCGGCTCGTCGTGGTCGTACGCGGCACGGCGCGCGGCGTCCGTGTCCGTGTAGTTGTTGTACGACATCTCCTTGCCGTGCAGCTGCTCGGCCTCGGCCAGGCCACCGGTCCCGGAGACGTACAGCGCGGCGGGCTGGTGCGGGTTCTCGCCGTAGCGCAGGGTGTGCGCGCGCTCCCAGGTCGCCCCGAGGAAGTCGGGGAACTGCGAGTCGTCGGCGGGCGCGTACGAGGACGCGAACCAGGAGGCCACGGCGACGTCGTACGCGGCCGTGTGCTGGAAGGCCTCGGCCGCGAGCCGCTTGCGGGTGGTGAGGTCGAAGCCGCCGTTCTGCACGGCCGCGAGCACGTCGGCGTACCGGGCCGGGCTGGTGACGACCGCGACGGAGGGGTGGTTCTTGGCGGCGGCGCGGACCATCGACGGGCCGCCGATGTCGATCTGCTCGACGCACTCGTCGGGGGAGGCCCCGGAGGCGACGGTCTCCCGGAACGGGTAGAGGTTCACGATCACGAGGTCGAACGGCTCGACGCCCAGCTCGGCGAGCTGCTGCCGGTGGTCCTCCAGCCGGAGGTCGGCGAGGATCCCCGCGTGCACCTTGGGGTGCAGGGTCTTGACCCGGCCGTCCAGGCACTCGGGGAAGCCGGTCAGCTCCTCGACCTTGGTGACGGGGACGCCGGCAGCGGCGATGCGCCCGGCGGTGGACCCGGTGGAGACGAGTTCGACGCCCGCCTCGTGCAGGCCGCGCGCGAGGTCCTCGAGGCCCGTCTTGTCGTAGACGCTGACGAGCGCGCGACGGATGCCCCGCTTGCCGCTCTCGGCCGTGACAGTGCTGTCGGCGGTCACTGGATAACTACCTTTCGTCCCTCAATGCGATAGCCGTTGCGGGCGAGCCGCCCCACGACATCGACGAGCAGCCTTCGCTCGACTTCCTTGATGCGCTCGTGCAGAGCGCTCTCGTCGTCCTCGTCCCGGATTTCCACCACGCCCTGCGCGATGATCGGTCCGGTGTCGACGCCGTCGTCGACGAAGTGGACGGTGCAGCCGGTGACCCGGGCGCCGTACGCGAGCGCGTCCCGCACCCCGTGGGCCCCCGGGAAACTGGGGAGGAGGGCCGGGTGGGTGTTGACGAACCGCCCACCGAACCGCGCCAGGAACTCCTTCCCCACGATCTTCATGAACCCGGCGGACACGACGAGATCGGGTTCGTACGCGGCGACGGCCTCGGCGAGCGCCGCGTCCCACTCGTCACGCGTCTCGTGGTCCTTGACCCGGCACACGAAGGTCGGCAGCCCGGCGCGCTCGGCACGGGCGAGCCCCTCGATGCCACCGCGGTCGGCTCCGACGGCCACGATCTCGGCGCCGTAGGCCTCGACGCCGGTCGAGCCGATGGCGTCCAGCAGCGCCTGGAGGTTGGTGCCGGATCCGGAGACCAGTACGACGAGGCGCTTGGCCACGGGCTTGGCGGCCACGGTGAGGCCCTTTCTACGTGGTTCTGCGGGTTCTGCGGGTTCTAGGGGTTCTACGGGTTCTACGGGTTCTACGGGGAACGTTCAGGTCTGCCGAATGTGCACTTGTGCATTCATACAAATGCTTCGCGTCCCCCGATACGGGGAAGTCTACGAAGCGGCCGACCGTCAGCAACGATACCGGCACACCGGACGGCCCCCGTGGGACGGGGGCGTGGCCGGGAGGTAGCGTCTGCGAGGAGCGGGCTCGGGAACGCGGTCGGTGTGTGGGGCGTTCACGGAGTGACAGCTCATGGCTACCAGTAGATTTCACCGCCGGGATCGCTACGGGAACACCGCAGAGTCACGCCCGGGATCACGACCGAACTCATCGTCGAGTTCACCGCCGTAATCACCGTCGTAATCACCAAGGGGAAGACGCACACCTGATGCCGGACCGCAGCCTCCGCCTTCCTTCGCTCCTGCTGCGCGAGCGGAGTTCCCCGCACACGCCTCCGCGCGAGAGCGAGGACACCCCCGAGCAGCCCGGGCAGCCCGGGCGGGGCCAGGGATCAGACTCCTCGGACGACAACCCGTTCGCGCCCCCGCCCGAGGGCACACCTGACCGGCCGTGGCGGCCGCGCCGGCCCGACGGCCGGGGTTCCGACGATGAGGCGGGGCGCGGTGGTGGTCATTCGCCATGGGGCAGTCAGTGGAGCGACCGGCAGCCCGGCCGCTCGTCCGGCGGACCCTTCGGCGAGCGCCCCAACGGCCAGGGCGGACCGGGTGGACCGGGCGGTGCCGGCCAGGGCCCCGAGCGCGGTCCGGGCAGCGGACTTCGCTGGGACCCGACGGACCCCTCCCAGCGTCGTGCGCGGTACTCGTTGCTCTGCGGCATGTGGGCCTTCTTCTTCGCCCTCTTCGCCTGGCCGTACGTCGCCCTGCTGCTCGGCTCCCTGGCCGTGTACTGGGCCGTCAGCGCCCTGCGGGCCAAGCCCGGCGCCCCGGACCCGGACCGGCCGGCGCCCCCCGCGCCCAGTGGCCGTCCCCAGAAGACGGCGGCCATCAGCGGCCTGGTGACCTCCACGATCGCCCTCGCCATCGTCGCCATCACCTTCACGGCCCAGTTCGTCTACCGCGACTACTACACCTGCGTCAACGACTCCCTCACCACCACCTCCGCGAAGTCCTGCAAGGAGCTTCTGCCGGAGGGGCTGCTGCGGGACGTACTGGGCGCGCAGTAGGGGCGTCGCGGCAAAACGAGAGTGAAGGCGCGTCGCCGATACCACCGGCGGCGCGCCTTCGCGCCGTCAGACGGCTTCCCCGGAAGGGGCGTCGGGGGTGTGGCCGGGGCCGGGAGCCGGGCTGTGGCCCGAGGCGGAGCCGGAGCGGGGGGTGCGTTCGCGCTCGTCCCGGTCCGTCGCAGACGCCTCGCGCAACGCCGCCCAGCGTGCCGCGCGGGAGTCCGGGTCCCAGACGGGCGGGGGTACGGGGGCGGTGGACCGGCAGGCGTACGGGTCGAGGGCGTCGTATGGTGCGCGGGCGTCGGCGGGACCACTTCGGGAGCCGAGGCCGGCGCCGGCGCCGTGAACTGGGCCGGGAGCGGCGCTGACTCTGATGCCGGATCCGGTACCGGCGTTGGCGTTGGCGGCGGGCGAGGAGCCTGCCGGGGTCGGCCGCTCGACCGGATGCCGCCTCGCGATGGACAGCCACGCGGGGACGCGGCGGGAGCGTTTCGGGAGAGGCTGAGGCTGCGCCCGGTAGGTCTGCGCCGTTGACGGCTCGGCGGCTCGGGACCCGGTTCTGGGCCCGCCCGATGTGCCGCCCGTCGTCACGTCCTGGCCGCCGGACGCGCCCCGGGGGGCCTTGGCGACTCCCTTCCGCACGTCGCCGGGAACCTCGCCACCCCCGGTCGCCCTCGCCCCACGCCGGAACACCCTGGCCACCATCGACCGCTTCCGCTGTCCGGTCCCCTCGCCCACGGACATCCCGGACCTCGTCCCCCGGCCGGCTTCCCTGGCCACAGGCGCCGCCGACGCCTTCTTCCGCCCGGCCCCCTGGCCGACCTCCGCTCGCTTCCGGGCCCACATCCCCCACCACCGCGCCACCAACGCCACCGGCATCCCCACCACACCCACCCAGGCCCCGGCCGCGCCGCCCGCCTGCCACCACACCGGTCCGAAAGCGGTCAGGGCGGCGACGCCGAGGGGCCCGCCGGAGAGGAGGGTGAGGAGGCCAAAGGCGGTGGCGGCCATGAGGGCCGCGAGGAAGGCCGCGGCGACCGTGCGCCACGCGGACCACGGCGCCGTACGGTCGGCGGCGGCCCGCACCCCGGTGAACCAGCCGACCGTCACCCCCGCGGCGAGCGGCACCGCGCCCACCGCCCAGTACACCGGCGTGCCCCCGCCCGCCGGGACGGCCGCGAGCAGGGGGAACGGGGGCAGGAGGGCGGCCGGAGCGGCTGCGGCCAGTGGTGCGGTGGTGTGTCCGGCGCCCAGCACGAAGCCGGGGCCGAGGGCGTAGGCCGCCGCCCACAGCGCCGCGTTCGGGACGAGGGCGAGACAGAGCAGCAGTACGGCGAAGCGCCCGGACAGCCCTTCGGTGAGCTGGAGGAAGGAGTCGCGGGCCGCGCCTCCGTGCCAGACCAGCGACACGGCCACCAGCAGGGCGCCGCCGCCGGCCAGCATGAGCACACCCGCCCCGGCGGCCCGTGCGGCGGCGGCCGCGACGTGCCGCCGGCCTTCCGTCCTCGGGGCGCCGCCGAGGAGCGCGGGCAGGGGCAGCCGGGGGCGCCCGCGGGCCGCCCACACCCCCGTACCCGCCGCGAGCGCCGCGAGCAGCGGTACACACAGCGCGGCCCACCACCACGACGGCCGCAGCACCCCACCCGAGGCGTACGACGTGACCGCCGCGCCGACGGTCGCGTAGCCGATGACGAGCCCGGCCCATGTCGCACGGGCGCTCACCCCGGAACCGTCGCCCGCGTGGTCGCGGGCCGATCGGTGCAGCAGGACCACCGGCAGGGCGAGCAGGAAGAGAGGGACGAGGCCGACCGGGACGGGGGCGCCGGAGAGCGTGTCGGTGCGGACGAGTTCCACGCCGTGGGAGAGCAGCCACAGTGCCGCCGCCAAGTGCAGTGCCCCGCCGGGCCCGCTGTCCGGGTACGGCGAACTGATCCACAGCATCGTCACGAGGGCGACGAAAGCCCCGAGTCCGAGCCCTGCCGCCAGGACCCCGCCCAGCACCCCGGCGACGAGCTTGGAGGACCTCCGGCGCGCCCGCCTGAGCAGCGGCGACAGCGGAGAACGTGGCGACGACGAGTACAGGGAAGGCGTGGACGCCACTGGCCTCATGGGCGCCCCGGGTGCCGTGGGGGATGCCGGCCATCCATGGTCGGCGGGGTGCCGGCCGGGGCCCGCGTTCGGGTCGTTCGGGTCGGTCGCGTGTGTCACGTCGGCCATGCTCCCAACGACACGCGCTTTACTGGCGTAACGGAGGATTCATGCACGTGTCGCCCAATATGTTCTTATGTGCTTTTTTGTAGGAAGGTTGGTCCAACAGAGTTCGCTGTTGCGGGAGGCGATCCTGTGACCGGGCCTGGGGCCCGGGCCGGGGCCGGAGACAAAAACGGAGACGAAAACGGAGCCGGAACCAGAGCCCGAACCGGCGCCGGAGCCAAGACGTCCGGCGCGCCATCCGCCCGTAGCGGGACCGAGTGGTACCAGCAGCCGCTCGACGCGGACGCCGACGCCGCCGGTCCGGATCCGACCCCACCACCCCTGACACCCGGCCAGGCCTTCGACACCCTCTACGCGTATTGCGCCCCCGCCCTCGTACAGCAGGCCTATCTGCTCACCGGGCGGCGTCGGCTCGCGCGCGAGGCGGTGGAGCACGCCTTCCAGCTCGCCTGGCATCGCTGGCCGGAGGTGGCCGCCGACCGCGACCCCGCGGGCTGGGTGCGGGCGGCGGCCCACGAGTACGCCCTCTCCCCCTGGCACCGGCTGCGCCCCCTCCCCCGTCGGCACCACGAACGGCAGCCGGCCGACCCCACCGGCCGCGCCCTGCTGACCGCGCTGCTCGAACTGCCGCCCCCGTACCGCCGTACCCTGCTCCTCTACGACGGTGTCGGCCTCAATCTGCCCGACACGGCCGCGGAGACGGAGTCCAGCACGCCCGCCGCGGCCGGCCGGCTGCTCTACGCCCGCGCGATCGTCACCGAGCGCCTCCCGGAGCCGGTCGCGGCCGACGACCTCAGGCGCCTCCTGGCCGCGCTCCCCTCCGACATCCGCCCGGGCCCCACCAAACCGCCCGCCCTACGCGCCCGAGCCGACCTGCGCGCCCGGCGCTGGATCCACGCCGCCATCGCCTTCATCGCCCTCCTCCTCACCACCACCGCCCTCACCCTCCACACCGCCCCCGACCACTACGAACCCCCGATCCCCGCAGGCAGCCCGATCCACGGCATCCCCCCGAGAGCGGCCCCCGGCCCTCTCTCCCAACCCCAGCAAAAACTCCGCGCCAAGCTGCGATCGGAAACAGCCGCCGGCCCGGAACGCCTGCACCCGGAAGCCCACTGAGCCGCACGCCGTCGCGGGCTTCGCCCCTCAAGGCTGCGGGCCGTCGTGCCGCTGAGGCCGGTCCTGACCTGGGGGCGTCGTGCCGGCCGCTGAGGGCGGCTCGGGTGGGCGCGGCGGCACCCGGCAAGCGCCGGTGAGCGAAACCCCCGCCCAGAACCACACGCCGGGCGTCGCATGGCCGAGCCTTACCCCAGACCACACGCCGGGCGCCGCACAGCCGAGCCTTACCCCGGAAACGCCAGCGGGCCCGCACCCCAGACAAGGGGAACGGGCCCGCAAAAGGCTCGGCCGAGCTGAAATCAGCCGCCGAGGATCTCGCGCGCGAGCTTCGCCGTCTCGGTCGGCGTCTTGCCGACCTTGACGCCGGCGGCCTCAAGGGCCTCCTTCTTGGCGGCGGCCGTACCGGAGGAGCCGGAGACGATGGCACCGGCGTGGCCCATGGTCTTGCCCTCGGGCGCGGTGAAGCCGGCGACGTAACCGACGACGGGCTTCTTCACGTTCTTCGCGATGAAGTCCGCGGCCCGCTCCTCCGCGTCGCCACCGATCTCACCGATCATCACGATCAGGTCGGTGTCGGGGTCGGCCTCGAAGGCGGCCAGAGCGTCGATGTGCGTGGTGCCGATGACCGGGTCGCCACCGATACCCACCGCCGACGAGAAGCCGATGTCGCGCAGCTCGTACATCATCTGGTACGTCAGCGTGCCGGACTTCGAGACCAGGCCGATACGGCCCGGCTTGGTGATGTCACCGGGGATGATGCCGGCGTTCGACTGGCCCGGGGTGATGAGACCGGGGCAGTTCGGGCCGATGATCCGGGTCTTGTTGCCCTGCGACACGGCGTACGCGTAGAACGCGGCCGAGTCGTGGACGGCGATGCCCTCGGTGATGACGACCGCGAGGGGGATCTCCGCGTCGATCGCCTCGACCACGGCGGCCTTGGCGAAGGCCGGCGGTACGAAGAGGACCGATACGTTCGCGCCCGTCTTCTCGATCGCCTCGGCGACCGTGCCGAAGACCGGGATCTCGGTGCCGTCGATGTCGACGGAGGTGCCCGCCTTGCGCGGGTTCACGCCACCGACGATGTTGGAGCCGTCCGCCAGCATGAGCTTGGTGTGCTTCATGCCCGTGGCACCGGTCATGCCCTGGACGATGATCTTGCTGTCCTTGTTCAGGAAGATAGCCATGGCTGTTCTGTCCCTCTTCCCTTACTTCGCAGCCGCGAGCTCGGCGGCCTTGTCGGCCGCGCCGTCCATGGTGTCCACTCGCTGGACCAGCGGGTGGTTGGCGTCGGAGAGGATCTTGCGACCCAGCTCGGCGTTGTTGCCGTCCAGACGGACGACGAGGGGCTTGGAGACTTCCTCGCCCTTGTCCGCGAGCAGCTGCAGCGCCTGCACGATGCCGTTGGCGACCTCGTCGCACGCGGTGATGCCGCCGAAGACGTTGACGAAGACGGACTTGACGTCCGGGTCGCCGAGGATGATCTCCAGGCCGTTCGCCATGACGGCGGCGGAGGCGCCACCGCCGATGTCGAGGAAGTTGGCGGGCTTGACCCCACCGTGCGCCTCACCGGCGTACGCGACGACGTCGAGGGTGCTCATGACGAGACCCGCGCCGTTGCCGATGATGCCGACCTCACCGTCGAGCTTGACGTAGTTGAGGTTCTTCTCCTTGGCCGCGGCCTCCAGGGGGTTCGCGGCCGCGTGGTCGACGAGCTCCTCGTGGTCGGGGTGGCGGAAGTCCGCGTTCTCGTCCAGGGAGACCTTGCCGTCGAGGGCGATGACCTCGCCGGAGGCGACCTTCGCCAGCGGGTTGACCTCGACGAGGAGGGCGTCCTCCTCGATGAAGGTCTTCCACAGCGTCACCAGGACGTTGACGATCTTGTCGGCGACCTCGGCCGGGAAGTTCGCGGCCTCGACGATCTCGCGGGCCTTCTCGGGGGTCACACCCTCGTTGGCGTCGATCGGCGTCTTGGCGACGGCCTCGGGGCGGGTGGCCGCCACCTCCTCGATCTCCATGCCGCCCTCGACGGAGGCGATGGAGAGGAAGGTGCGGTTGGTGCGGTCGAGGAGGAAGGAGACGTAGTACTCCTCCAGGATCTCCGGGGCCGTCTCGGCGATCATCACCTTGTGGACCGTGTGGCCCTTGATGTCCATGCCGAGGATGTCCGTCGCACGGGCGACGGCCTCGTCCGGGGTGGCGGCGAGCTTCACGCCACCGGCCTTGCCACGGCCGCCGACCTTCACCTGGGCCTTGACTACGGACTTGCCACCGAGACGCTCGGTGGCTGCGCGGGCGGCCTCAGGCGTGTCGATGACTTCACCGGCCAGCACCGGTACATCGTGCTTGGCGAAGAGGTCCCTCGCCTGGTACTCGAACAGGTCCACGCGCGTCCGTCCCTATCAGTGAGCTAGCGGTTCGTTGGATGCGTGGGCGTGCCGCGAAGGGCAACGTGACGTCCGCCGTGAGTCACAAGGGAGGCGCACACGGTGTCCGAGCGCGCGGCATGTCCGTCCCGCAGGTTATCGCTGCTACCCGGAGGCCCCTAAATCGCGGGTCACACCTGAGCGGTGATACCTGTCACATGATGCCGTGCTCACTGGCACCGCGTGCCGCGTATGCGGGACCTCACCGGACGGGGGTACGTCCGGTGAGGTCCCTGCGAGGCCCTTCACTGCCTGCGAAGGGCCCCCGGCGGGTGATCTCCTCCCCAGGGGAGACCACCCGCCACCGCCCCCCGACTCCCGCCCGGACCGGGCCGACGGCTTTCGGCCGTCCGGGTTTCAGCCGGTGGGTCGGTTGTCCGTGACCGCCGCCCCTATGGGTTCGATCTCAGAGGACACATGGGCACGGCCGGGCGTCGGCGCGACGGTCGCGAGACCGACGTCACGAGAGCGGCCGTCACGAGAGCGGCCGTGCCGTGACTGGGTGGTCCGGGTGTCCCTACCGCGAGCCGTCACCGCGGCGAGGTCGTGGATACGGCTCCGGGAGGCTGATGTGCGCCTCCGGAAACCGGGCCTCCGACAGTCCGGCAGTCCGGCAGTCCGAGGCGCACCCGGACGGCGGGCAGACCTGGTCCGCCCCCGCGCCACAGGTCCGGCGGGGAAAGAAGGCCGACCGGCCTAGCCAGGGAACTCCGGGATGCTCCCGCGTCGGTCCCGGGTCCCGTTCGCGGAGTCGGCCGCGGGGGCGCCGGGCACGAGGCTCGGCGGCGCCCGGTCGAGTAAGACGACGGCGTGCGGCTCGGCGTGCCGAGGCCCGCCGTTGTCGACGGCGCGGTGCCGGCCGAGGGCGCTCGCCGGAAGACCGTCGGGGTTCTGCTGCGCGGGCACCAGCACGACGGGCGCTTCCCCGACACCGGCGTCCCGGTGCGGCGCCGATACGGCCACCGCACCGCCGACGGCGGCACCCGGCCCGTACACGGCGACATCCGGCCCGTACACGACGGAAGCCGGGCCAGTAGCCCGCTCGCCGTCACTCCCGCCGTCACCGTCCACGGCCGGGCCCGGCCTCGCGGCCCCCGCCCGCCCCGGCTCCTGCGGCGTCACAGCGACGGGCGGCGTCTCCACCGGCGACGTGATCCACCCGGGCAGTTCCGGCAACTCCGAAAGCCCTGGCATCCCGGGCGGCGACGGCACCCCGCTCACCGGCGGAAGCTGCGACGGCACCCCGGCCAATCCCTCGGTGACCGACTCCACGAGATCCCCCACCGGCACGACGACACGCTCGGTGACAGGCCGCAGCACCGGATCGGTGACCGGCTGCACGACATGTTCGACGACCGGCCCAGCAACCTGGTCGGTGGCCGGCCGTGCGACCCGTTCGGCGATCGGCTCGACCACGTCCCGCGCGACCGGCTCGACGGCATGTCCGTCGAGCGGCGGCACCGCGTGGCCGACCGTACCGGTGACTTCGGTGACTTCGGTGACAGCAGCGGTGACGGCATACGGGAGGGGCGGCGAAGTCGGCACTTGGTCCGCCGCGTTCGCCCGCGCCCCGCAGAGAACGCCCAGCACGAAGAGCCCGCCCGCCAACAGCGCCACCCGCACCAGACGGCGCCCGGTGGCAGCCCCGCGCACCACACGCAGGACGGCACCGGCACCGGGAAGCGCGGCTGCTGAAGTCAAGACGGGGAGAACCCTCCCGTGCGGCGGAACGGCGGAGTATGGGTCGAAGATGCGCGAAATGCGAACACCCGTGTGAAGGCTGTGAAGCGGTGCCGATCCTCGCACGGGACTCCCGCCGTCGCGCAAGCCCCCTGTTACCGACGCGTGGTCATGTCCTCTTTTCAACCCCCCTTGTCCGGTTACCGACTCCCGCGACGGTCGCGGTCACCATCACCTGCGCCCCGGCCGAGCCACCCAACCGGCACGGCCGAGAACGGCACACCAGGGCACGGCCGAACGCTCCGCCCCTGCCCTTCCCTTCTCTGCCCTTCCCTTCACGAACTGTCGGGTATCGGCAACGGCCGCTTCTCGATCGCCGCCGCCATCACCTCCGGGAACAGGTCGGGCGTGCAGGCGAACGCCGGTGCGCCGAGCGTCGCGAGGGCCGCCGCGTGCTCGCGGTCATACGCCGGCGTCCCTTCGTCGGAGAGCGCGAGCAGCGTCACGAACTGCACCCCCGACGCCTTCATCGCCGCCACCCGCTTCAGCATCTCGTCCCGTATCCCGCCCTCGTAGAGGTCGCTGATCAGCACGACCACGGTGTCCGCGGGCCGGGTGATCTGCGACTGGCAGTACGCGAGGGCCCTGTTGATGTCGGTGCCGCCGCCGAGCTGGGTGCCGAAGAGCACGTCGACCGGGTCGTCGAGCTGGTCGGTGAGGTCGACGACCGCCGTGTCGAAGACGACGAGCCGGGTGCTGATGGACCGCATGGACGCCAGCACGGCCCCGAATACGGACGCGTAGACGACGGACGCCGCCATCGACCCCGACTGGTCGATGCAGAGGACGACCTCCTTCTTCACCGACTGCGAGGCCCGCCCGTACCCGATGAGCCGCTCGGGCACGACCGTCCGGTACTCCGGCAGGTAGTTCTTGAGGTTGGCCGCGATCGTGCGGTTCCAGTCGATGTCGTGGTGGCGCGGACGGTTGATGCGGGCGCTGCGGTCGAGGGCGCCGGTGAGGGTGGCCCGGGTGCGGGTCGCGAGCCGCTTCTCCAGATCCTCGACGACCTTCCGTACGACGGCTCGCGCGGTCTCCTTCGTCGTCTCCGGCATGGCCTTGTTGAGCGAGAGGAGGGTGCCGACGAGGTGGACGTCCGCCTCCACCGCCTCCAGCATCTCCGGCTCCAGCAGCAGCGCGGACAGTCCGAGCCGGTCGATGGCGTCCCGCTGCATGACCTGGACGACGGAGGACGGGAAGTACGTCCGGATGTCCCCCAGCCACCGCGCGACGGACGGCGCCGACGCACCGAGCCCCGCCGAACGGTCCTGCCCCGCCCGCGCCTTGTCCCCCTTCCCGTACAGCGCGCTCAACGCCTGGTCCATCGCCGCGTCCCGCCCGTCGAGCGCACACCCGGTACCGTCCGCCGAGTCCCCGCCGAGCACGAGCCGCCAGCGCCGCAACCGCTCGTCGGCGACGCGCCCGCCCGCGTCCACCTCTGCCTCTGCCTCTGTCGTCGTCATCCACGCACCCCCGCACGAGGCCGGGCCCAGAGAGGCATCACCGTCACGGACGCCGGGCTGTCGCCCGTCCGTGACCCGTGTCCATGGCCGTGCCCGTGCCCGTCCCTGGCCGCCACCGCTTCGGCGACCCGTCTCGGCTTGCGCAGTCCGTCGGTCGTCATCCCGCCACCCCCACAAGGTCGTTGTCGTCGGCAGCCGGCCGACCGTCGCCGTCCAGGCCCAGCAGCAGCCGCACCACCGGCAGCACCGCGTCCGCGCGGTCGGTGTCGAGGTCGTCGGCGAAGCCGGGTATGCCGACCCGGCCTGCCGCCGTGCTTCCCCGTCGCCCGGGCCCGCGCCGCAGCTGCTCGCCGAGTGTCCGGCGCACCCCCGGCTCGTACGCCGAGAACGTCCGCCGCAGCAACGGCAGTACGTCCGTGAACGCGTCCCCGGGCACGCCCGTGAGCCAGGCGTCCACCAGGCCGAGGAGTCGCTCGTCGTGCACGAGCAGCATTCCGCCGCCGGAACCGCCGCCGACGAACCCCTCGATCCACGCCGCCGCGTCCGCCGGTGCCGTCCCCGGCGACAGCACGAGCCCCATGAGCCGTGCCGCCTCGTCCTGCGCCAGTTCCCCGTCGTCCAGCAGCAGTCGTACGGCTCGCCCCCGGATCACACCCGGCACGGTGTCCCGCCCGGAGAGGACGTGGAGCACCGAGTGCCAACGGCCCCGTATCCCGGTCCGGCTTTCGCCACTCCGTGCCGTGTGTTCCCCCGGGGCCGTATCGCCTAGCAGGCCCACCGCCCCGTGTACGGCGTCCACATGGCGGCGCATCTCCTGTGCCGCCTCCGCGTCGAGCGCGGCGCACGCGGGCGGCAGTCCGACGAAGACCCGTTCGGCGAGGCCGGCGGCGACCTCGGCCAGTGCCCGGGTGTCGGTGGCGCGGACGTCGCCGTAGCGGAGGGAGCGGACCAGCGCCGGGAGTGCCTGGGCGAGGTGGCCGACGTCCGCGTCGAGAGCGGCGCGGTCGGCGAGCACGCGCATCACCACGGGCAGGGCGTCGGGGAGTTCGGCGAGGAGGCAGTGCTCGGCGAGGCCGGTGATGTCGGCGAGCGACCCGGCCGTGACGGCGTCCGCCTCGGCCCTGGCGGTCGCCGCGGAGAGCACGGTGGTCCCCCAGACCCCGGCCTCGGCGACCCGTACCGACAGCTCCGGCTCCCAGCGCAGCCGCCAGGTCTCGCGGAACGTGCCCGTGCTGCCGCGCGAGGTCGTCGGCTCGCCCCACTCGACGCCGAGCAGTCGCAGACGGTGCAGCAGACGGCTGCGCTCCGCGTCGTTCTCCTTCCGCAGGTCGAGCTCCAGCTCACGCTGCAGCGCCTCCGGTTTGAGCCGCAGCCGCCGCTGGAGCCGCGTGAGGTCCCGCTGCAACGGCACCGCCGGCGCCGACTCGGGCACCTCTCCCAGGACGTCGCCGACCACCAGCCGGTCCTGCACCAGCGACAGCGGTACGTCCGATCCGTCGCACATCACCGCGCGTACGGCGTCGGTGGTCTCCGTGAGCCCCGGCAGCGGGCGCCCGCGCATCGCGGCGAGCGTCTCGGCCAGCCGTACCGCCTCGATGACATGCGCGGGGGAGACGATCCGGTCCTCCTCGCGCAGCAGCCCCGCCACCTTGGTCAGCCAGCGCTCCACGGGACGGTCGGGCGCGCCGAACAGATGCCCGTACCAGCCCGGCGAGTCGATCCCCGCCCCGTAACCGCTGCCCCGGGCCAGTCTCCGGTTCGTCCACGGCACCCAGGTCATGTCGGTCTTGACCTTGGGCAGCCCCTTCAGCAACGACCGGTCGGCGGCCACGGTCCGCCTCTCCCTCAGCGCGGGCACGTGCCAGGCCCCGCACACGACGGCCACGCGGTCGTCCCCGAACTCCTTCTGCGCGGCCCGCACCTGCAACCGCATGTACGCCTCGCGCACCGGATCCCGGTCGCGCCCCCCGGCCCCGTACACCTCCCGCAGCGCCCCCATGGCCTCCTCCAGCACGGCGAACGGCGCGAAGACGTCCCCGCCCGTCCCCCGGTGCTCGACCACGTCCTCCCACCACCGTTCGGCGTCGTCATACCCGGCGGCTTCGGCGAGCGCGGCGAGCGGATCACCCCGAAGAGCCTCCTCCGCCACCCCCTCGGCCAGGACCGCCTCCTCACCCGGTGTCGTCTCCTCGGTCACCTCGTGCTGCTGCGAGGTCGGACCGCCCGGCTCGGCGGCGGCTTCCTCCCTCCCCCAGACCAGCGTGTGCGTGGCGGGCAGGTCGATGAAGCGGGCCGGTACGCCGTGGGACAGGGCCCAGCGGATGGCCACCCACTCCGGGGAGAACTCGGCGAAGGGCCAGAAGGAGGAACGGCCGGGCTCGTCGACGGCGTGGGCGAGAAGGGCGACCGGGGGCCGCATGTTCTCGTCGGCGGCGAGCGGGATGAGCGCGTCCGCCTCCGGCGGCCCCTCGATCAGCACGGTGCGGGGCCGGGCCGCGTCCAGCGCGGCCCGCACGGCCCGCGCCGACCCCGGCCCGTGATGCCGCACACCGAGCAGCAACGGCCCACCACCGGGCACCCGCACCCCGCCGGCAACGTGCGCCGTGGCATGCACCTCCGCACCACAGCTCGCTTCCGCAGCACCGATCGCATCCGCCCCGCCGTACATCTCCGCTCCGGAGGGCGCCCTCCCGCTCACGCACTCACCTCGCGGCAGGCGCGGTAGAAGTCCGTCCAACCGTCGCGCTCGCGGACGACCGCCTCCAGGTACTCCTGCCAGATGACGCGGTCGGCGGCCGGGTCGCGGACGACGGCGCCGAGGATGCCGGCTGCGACGTCGGATGCGCGCAGGACGCCGTCGCCGAAGTGGGCGGCGAGGGCGAGCCCGCCCGTGACGACGGAGATCGCCTCGGCGGTGGACAGTGTGCCGCTGGGCGACTTCAGCTTCGTACGGCCGTCCGTCGTGACGCCGTCGCGCAGCTCGCGGAAGACCGTGACGACGCGGCGAATCTCGTCGACGCCGTCGGGCACGGCCGGCAGGTCGAGGGAGCGGCCGATCTGGTCGACGCGGCGCGAGACGATGTCGACCTCGGCGTCGGCGCTCTCCGGCAGCGGCAGCACCACGGTGTTGAAACGGCGGCGCAGGGCACTCGACAGATCGTTCACACCGCGGTCGCGGTCGTTGGCCGTGGCGATGAGGTTGAAGCCACGGACGGCCTGCACCTCCTGCCCCAACTCCGGTATCGGCAGCGTCTTCTCGGACAGGATCGTGATCAGCGTGTCCTGGACGTCGGCCGGGATCCGGGTCAGCTCCTCGACGCGGGCCGTCATGCCCTCCGCCATGGCCCGCATGACGGGACTGGGCACGAGGGCGTCGCGGCTCGGGCCGTGGGCGAGCAGCTGCGCGTAGTTCCAGCCGTAGCGGATCGCCTCCTCCGGGGTGCCCGCCGTGCCCTGCACGAGCAGCGTGGAGTCGCCGCTGACTGCCGCCGCCAGGTGCTCGGACACCCAGGTCTTGGCGGTGCCGGGCACGCCGAGCAGGAGCAGGGCGCGGTCGGTGGCGAGAGTGGTGACGGCGACCTCGACGATGCGGCGCGGCCCGACGTACTTCGGTGTGATCACGGTGCCGTCCGGGAGTGTCCCGCCGAGCAGATACGTGGCGACGGCCCACGGCGAGAGCTTCCAGCGGGCCGGCCGGGGCCGGTCGTCCTGGGCGGCCAGCAGGGCCAGTTCATCGGCGAAGGCGTGCTCGGCATGCGCCCGAAGCACCTCTCCGCCCGTACGCGTGTTCGCGGGCGCGGACTGGTTGTGGCTCGGGTCGACAGTGGTCGTTCCAACGGACGCAGGCATGGCTGAGTCCCCCTCCAGCTCGGCCGGTTCGGATCTGGTGACCACACTGCACCACGCCACTGACAATCCAGTCTGACCTGCGGAAATTGGATCGCGCAAGCCAATTGTCAGTGGTGGGATCTACCTTCAGAACATGACTCAGCAGGGGGTGCGCTGGACGGCTGAGCAGGTGCTGGCATTGGCACCTGACGCAGCGTCGCGCAAAGCCGGAAGCAAACTCGCCGCGGCCGGGCCGTGGTCGGGTGCTGGCAGTTCGGACGAGGGGACGGTGTGGGGACTGTGCAAAGGAAGTGGCAGCAAGCCGTATCAGACGATCATCGACGTGGCGGACTCCACCGGGCCCGCGTACAAGTGCGGTTGTCCGAGCAGGAAGTTCCCGTGCAAGCACGCGCTGGGGCTGCTCCTGCTCTGGGCGGGCGACGACGCCGCGGTGCCGACCGGACAGGCTCCGGACTGGGCGCAGCAGTGGCTGTCAGGCCGCCGCACGCGCGCAGCGGAGAGGACGACGAGGACGGACGCGGCATCTGGGGCCACGTCCGCTGACCCCGAGGCGGCGCGTCGCCGGGCGGAGCGGCGCGCCGACCGGATCACCGCGGGCGCGGCAGAGCTCGAACAGCGCCTGACCGACCTGTTCCGCGGCGGCCTGGCCGCCGCGGAACAGGCGGGGTACGGGCTGTGGGAGGAGACGGCGGCCCGCATGGTCGACGCCCAGGCCCCCGGACTGGCGGCGCGGGTAAGGGAATTGGGCGCGATACCGGGCTCGGGCCCCGGCTGGCCGGTCCGCCTCCTGGAGGAGTGCGCGCTTCTCCATCTCCTCGACCAGGGCTGGCTGCGCCGCGATCACCTCCCGGACGGCCTCGCGGCCACGGTTCGTTCCCGGATCGGCCTGCCCGGCTCCCCGGACAGCCCACCGGTCCGCGACCGCTGGCTCACCCTCGCCCAGTACGACACGTCCGACGCCCATCTCACCACCCGCCGCATCTGGCTGCACGGCACCGAGTCGGGCCGTACGGCGCTGCTCCTCTCCTACGGGGCCGCAGGCCGCGCGCCCGAGCTGTCGCTGCCGGTCGGGCTGGCTTTCGAAGCCAAGGTGTCGGCCCACCCGGGCGCGGGTCAGCTACGCGCGGCTCTGGGCGAGCGCTTCACCGCGCCCGAGCCCACCGCCGTACGACCGCCGGGGATCACTCCGTCCGAAGCGGCGGCCCGTTACGGCGCGGCCCTCCAGGACGACCCCTGGCTGGACTCCGTCCCGGTCACCCTCACCCGTGTCGTCCCCTGCCCGGACGGCGACTCCTGGCAACTGGCCGACGCCGACGGCGACCTCGCGCTCCCCCTCACCCCGTCCGCGCGCTCCCGCCCCGGCCTGTGGCGTCTCATGGCCCTCTCCGGCGGCACACCCGTCACGGTCTTCGGCGAGTGCGGCCACCGGGGCTTCACACCGCTGACGGCGTGGGCTGATGAGCCACAGGGTGTGCGGGGACCGGCCGGGCAGGCGGTGACGCTGTGGTGAGGAGAGACGGCGGCCGGCGAGGCGGCTCCTGGAGCGGCGGTTCGTCACCCGCGATCGTCCCTGAACGGAAGGAACCCCGCGTGACCAGTACTTCAGGCACTTCATCCGCTACGGCGGCCACGTCGGGCCTCTCCTGGGAGGAGCTGGTCACGACCGCGTTGCTCGGGACGGATCGTCGTACGCCGGCCGGTCCGGTGCCGGGCCGGGAGGCGCCCGTGACGTTGCTGGACGCGGCGGCCGCGGAGACCGTACGGCGCAGGGCGGGGATTCGGCCGGTGCGGGCGGTGGCGCGGCCGGAGCCGGTGGCGCCGGACCGGCGTGCGATGCTGCCGCCCGCCGCGAGGCGGAGACTGACGACGTTGCTGGCCGACCGGCCCGGCACCGGTGGAGGGCGCCGGGGCACAGCGCCCGATCTGATGGAACTGCTGCCCCAGTGGCTGGCGTTGGCCAACGCACACGGTTACGCGGCGCCCCCGGAGGTCCTGCCCGCACTGCTGGACGCGGCGCGTGGCCGTACCGATCTGCGTCCCGCCGTCCTGGCCTTCGCGGGCGCCCGTGCGCTGTGGCTGGCCCGGCTGAACACGGACTGGCGTTTCGCGCTGCGTGCCGCGCCCGGCGGTGGCGCGGCCCTGCCCGGTCCGGACGATCCCGAGCGGGTCCAGCGGCTCTGGCGGGAGGGCCTGTTCGCGGAGCGTGTCGCACTGCTCACGGCGATACGGGCCCGGGATGCCGCCTCGGCACGCGAGTTGCTGTCAGCCACGTGGTCGACGGAGCGGGCCGAGGACCGGCTCATGTTCCTCGACACGCTCCGCACGGGGCTGGAGGCGGCGGACGAACCCTTCCTGGAGGCGGCGTTGGCCGATCGCAGCCGGAATGTGCGGGCCACGGCGGCGGAGTTGCTGTCCGCCCTGCCCAACTCGGCGCTCGCGGGGCGGATGGCGAAGCGGGCGACCGCGTGTGTGGCCGTCGACCGCCCCGGCGGCACGTCGACGGCTGCCGGAACACCCACGCTCGTGGTCGAGGCCCCGCCCGAGTGCGACCCCGGCATGGAGCGCGACGGTGTGCTGCCCAAGGCCCCGGCCGGGCGGGGCGAACGGTCGTGGTGGCTGGGCCAGTTGGTGGAGGCGGCGCCGCTCGGGGCGTGGTCGCGGCGGTTCGGGGGGCGTACGCCGCAGGAGATCGTGGCGCTGCCGGTCGCGGACGACTGGCAGGGTGAGCTGCACGGGGCGTGGTGTCGGGCGGCCGTGCGGCAGCGGGATCCCGAGTGGTCACGGGCGTTGCTGGGGGCACCCTCCATACCGGAGGCCGGCGGGCCGGGGGCCGTGTCGCTGGCCGAGCGGGCGAAGCTGCTGGCGACGTTGGGTGGCGGGGACCGGGCCGAGTGGGTGGCGGGGTTCATCGCCACGCACGGACTCTCGGAGGCGTTTCAGCTGCTCGGGGTGTGCGCGGTGCCGTGGGCTCCGCCGCTGGGGCGGGCCGTGGTGGACGCGCTCAACATCGCTCGGGACGCGGGGAGTTATCCATGGAGTTTCAGTGGGGTGATGGGGCTGGCCGAGCGGTGTCTGGACCCTGCGGAGGCGGTGCGGCTCCAGCCGCTCACGGCGACGCCGGAGGACATGGAGGACTCGGCGCCGGGGGCCGGGGGGTACTGGGCCGAGGCGTTTCAGCGGCTCGCAACGACCTTGCGGCTGCGGGCGGCTATGCGCGGCGAGCTGGAACCGCCGGGGGCGGCGCCACCGGAGGCCGCGTGAGACTCGGGGGGTTGGGGGTTCGGCGGCGAGTGCGGGTGCGTCGTGATCGCTCGCGCAGCTCCCCACGCGCCCGCAGCCGAACAACCCACCGAACCGCCCCCGAACACCCGGCGGGGTCCAGGGGCCGGGGTCGGGGGGCGGGGTCGGGGGGCGGCTGTCCCAGAACCCCGGCGCCAGGGAACCGGCCTACGCCCCCGCCGACTGCCGGACGTTCGCCCGCACCCACTCCACGATCGACGTCGTCGTCGCCCCCGGCGTGAAGATCGCGGCGACTCCCTTGTCCTTGAGGGGCGCGATGTCCGCCTCGGGGATGATGCCGCCGCCGAAGACGAGGATGTCCTCGGCGTCGCGCTCCTTGAGGAGTTCGATGACGGCGGCGAAGAGCGTGTTGTGGGCGCCGGAGAGGATCGAGAGGCCGATCGCGTCGGCGTCCTCCTGGATCGCGGTGCCGACGATCTGCTCGGGAGTCTGGTGGAGGCCGGTGTAGATGACCTCCATACCGGCATCGCGCAGCGCCCGCGCGATCACCTTGGCCCCGCGATCGTGGCCGTCGAGTCCCGGCTTGGCCACCACCACGCGGATCGGACCGGCTGCCACACCCATCACTGCCTCCATGAAACGACTACACCAACCCGTAACAGAACACAGCCACACATGTCGCGCGAATCGCGCAAACCACGCACATCACGGCTTCAGGCCCATAGAACACCTACCCACACCGCGCGCCGGGAAAGTGAACGACCGTTATCTCCAGCATCCCGTAACCGGCAGTTTCGCGGTGGAGAGCGAGGGGGAAATCACACGGTGGGACACGTTCGCCGCGCACTGCTCCCGGATTCCGCGGCTCACGCGTCGCGGGGACCGAGGTGATCACGGAGGTGATCGCGGCATCCGGACTGTTTCCGGGTCGCCTGCCACAGGCCCTCGCGGTGTGCGCGCCACGGGGTAGCGTGCGCAAGGAGAGTCGTCGGAAGGACGCCGCACCGACCCACCGCCGAGGGAGACCGCGGCGACGGGACGGATCGGCACCGCGGACGGCAGAGGGCAGGGCAGCGGGGAGTCAGGAGTGCCGAACCCCCGTCGCGCGATCGGCGCCTCACGCGTCGTACACGCATCGCACGTCACGCACGCCACGCGCATCGCGTCACGTCGCATCGCACCCGCCGTCCGCCGTCGCATCCGCGGCTCGCCACTAGGGCACACGGGGGACAGAGGCGTCCACCCGTCTGCCGACGGGAGGTCGGGCATGAAGGTCACCAGGGCGGTCACGCCCCTTCTTCCGCTCTGTGAGCGGCTCCTGCCCACCAGCCTGGCAGGCCTTTCCGTGGCCCTACTCAAGGCGACGGCGCTGGAGTTGGCGATCCTCGCCGGGCATCTGCTGCTCTATCCGTCCGGAATGACCCAGGAGCGCCGGATCACCCCCCCGCTCCCCCCGGCCGACGCCCCCAGGCTCCCCACCGAGCAGAAGCCCCCGGTCGTCCTGCTGCACGGCTTCATCGACAACCGCTCGGTCTTCGTCCTGCTGCGCCGCTTTCTGGCGCAGCACGGCGGTCAGCACATCGAGTCGCTCAACTACTCGCCCCTCACCTGTGACATCCGCGCCGCCGCCGAGCTCCTCGGACGGCACATCGAGGACATCTGCGAGCGCACGGGCCAGGAGCAGGTGGACGTCGTCGGCCACAGCCTCGGCGGACTGATAGCGCGGTACTACGTGCAGCGGCTCGGCGGTGACCAGCGTGTCCGTACGCTCGTCACGCTCGGCACCCCGCACGGCGGCACCCGGGCCGTGCCACTGGCGGACGCGCACCCGATCGTCCGCCAGATGCGGCCGGGTTCGAAGGTGCTGGAGGAACTGCGGGAGCCGGCACCGGGCTGCCGCACGCACTTCGTGGCGTTCTGGAGCGACCTCGACCACGTGATGGATCCGCCGGAGACCGCCTGCGTCGACCACCCGGACCTGATGGCACAGAACATCCGGGTCACAGGTATCGGCCACCTCGCCCTGCCCGTGCACCCCGCCGTCGCCACCGGAATACGCGAGGCCCTCGACACCCCGCGGACAGGGGCACGCGCCGCCGCCCGCCCCGGCGGCCTGACCGTGGCGTGAGCCCGCGACCGCCGACGACAGCCCAGTGACGCTCGCCACAGGGGGCGAAACCAGGACGTAAGGCGGTAAACGCGGCGCACACCCATGCGCCCCCGTCACGCACCCGGCTCGCGACACCCTCCCGACGGCGACAACGCGCCCCACCCCCGGCATGCCATCACCCCGCGAAAACGACTCACCCCTGCCGGCGCGGGCGTCCCACAACCCCCACACAGCGGCCCACTATCGAACAACCTTCGAACGCAAGGCCAAAGTCGTACCCACAGACCGCCGAAAGACGCTCGAATGCCCGTTTCCTGCGCGCGTGAAACCCGTTGAAGATTGTCGCGCCCGCATACCGCCGGGTACAGTCACCGCACTGCTCTGCCAGCCCCTGTCGTCGAGGCGAAAGAGAAGTTGGTGAACGATCGTCACCCGTCGGGGACCGCAACACCCCCGGCTCCGGCTTCCGAAGCCGACCCGGCGCACTACGCGTCGTACGGCCACCAGGAAGCCACCCATGGTGACTTCACCACGTACGGCGATTATCCCGCCACCGGTTTCGACTCCGGCACCGGCGCCCACGCCGCCACCGGAACCTTCGCGACCGACCCCCTCTTCGGCGACCTGCCGGGTAATGACGCCGGCACCGGCTCCTACGACGCCTCGCAGTGGTCGACGGGCAGCCACCAGACGCTGAACTACGACCCGTACGCCGCGCAGCACCAGGCCGCGTACGACACGGGCAGTTACGAAACGACGTCCTGGTCGGCCGGTTACGAACACCTCTCCCAGGTCCCGACGCAGTCGACGGGCTCCGACGCGAGCGGACAGTGGGACGCGAGCGGGTGGCTGCAGGCCGAACAGGCCGACGAGGCACGCCAGTCGGGGCAGTCCGACCAGACCCAGCAGTGGGTCGGCACCCAGCACTTCGAAACGGGCGCGTTCGACGCCACGCAGTGGAACAGCGACGGCACCCCCGTCGGCGACGAGCACGGTGGCTCCGCCGGGGACTCGTACGAACACGGCGGCAGCGCCCACGAGTCCTACGACTCCCACGAGCATCCGCAGACCGTGGTGGTGAACCTCTCCGCGGCCGAGGCCTCGGACTTCCACCAGCAGGCGACGGCCACCTTCGAGCAGATCGCCCCGTACGACCAGGACGAACACCTCCCCTCGGACGGCGAGTTCGAGACCGACGGCGCGGACCGCGCGGCGCTCCTCGACGGCGAGGAGGAGGCCACTCCGGCGGCCACCGGGAGCACGAGCCCCGGTCGGGCGGCCACCCGTGCGGCCTCGCGGTCGCGTCGGAAGGCTCCGGCCAAACGTTCCGCCCTGCTGACCGTGGCCGTTCCGTCGGCCTGCGTCATGGGTGTCGCGGGCATCGCCGCGGCCTCGGTCGGCGCCACGTCGGACGACACGGAGACGACGGCGTCGGTCAAGTCGGACGCCACCGCCGTGAAGCCGTCCACCGCCAACAACCAGCTCGACACCCAGTTGGAGAGCCTCTCCGCCGAGGCGGACGACTTCGCCGACCGGGCGAGCCGGACGCAGGAGCGCATCGACCTCAAGGCCCAGCAGGAGCTGGAGCAGAAGAAGGCGGCGGCCGAGGCGGCCCGCAAGGAGCGACTGCGGCCGAAGTTCGCGCTGCCGGTCGCCAGGCACGGACTCAGCGCGTACTACGGGCAGTCCGGCGTCAACTGGATGTCCCTGCACACCGGCATAGACTTCCCGGTCTCGTACGGCACCACGGTGATGGCGGCGACCGACGGCACCGTGCGCACGCAGTGGAACCCCGCCTACGGCAACATGGTCATCGTGACCGCCAAGGACGGCACCGAGACCTGGTACTGCCACCTCTCCACGTACAAGGTCGCCTCCGGTACGACCGTCCAGGCCGGCGACACCATCGCCTTCTCCGGCAACTCGGGCAACTCGACCGGCCCGCACCTGCACTTCGAGGTCCACCCGGCGGGCGGCTCCGCCATCGACCCCCTGCCGTGGCTGCGCAGCCACGGGCTGGACCCGACGTAGCCGACGCCGCGACGCCTCCCGTCGCGGACACGGAGAACGAAGACCGGGCCCCTGCCGAGCAGGGGCCCGATTCCGTCTCACCGCGGCCGGAACGCTCGCCGCGCAGGGCTCGCTACAGCTTCTCCACCGGCGCGTACCGCAGCAGCAGCCGCTTCGGCTTGGTGTCGCCGAAGTCGACCGTCGCCTCCGCGTTCGCGCCCGTGCCGTTGACGCCGACGACCGTGCCGAGGCCGAACTGATCATGGGTGACGCGGTCGCCCACGGCGAGCGAGACCACCGGCTTCTCGTTGGTGCGGCGGGTCGCGAAGCCGGACGCGCCGGAGGCAGAGGAGCGGGAACGGAACGAGGACAGTGAGGACGCGATCCCGGCGGCCGGCCCCGAGGACACCGGTGCGGAGGCGCCCGTGCGCTTCCACTCCAGGTGCGTGGCCGGGATCTCCTCCAGGAAGCGGGACGGCGGGTTGTACGAGGGCTGGCCCCAGGCGCTGCGGAGCGAGGACCGGGTGAGGTACAGCCGTTCACGCGCGCGGGTGATGCCGACGTACGCGAGGCGACGCTCCTCCTCCAGTTCCTTGGCCTGGCCGAGGGCGCGCATGTGCGGGAAGACGCCGTCCTCCATGCCGGTCAGGAAGACGACCGGGAACTCCAGGCCCTTGGCGGTGTGGAGGGTCATGAGCGTGATGACGCCCGAGCCGTCCTCCTCGTCGTCCGGGATCTGGTCGGAGTCGGCGACCAGCGCCACCCGCTCCAGGAAGGCGGGGAGCCCGACGGGAGTCGCGGCCGCCGCCTCGCCCTCACCTTCCGCGGCCCCGGACTCCTGCTCGAACTCCAGTGCCACGGCGGCGAGTTCCTGGAGGTTCTCGATGCGGGTCTCGTCCTGCGGGTCGGTCGACGCCTGCAACTCGGCCAGGTAGCCGGTGCGTTCGAGGACCGCCTCCAGGATGGTGGCCGGTCCGGCGCCGGACTCGACGACGGTCCGCAGGTCCTCCATCAGCGTGTTGAACCGCTTGACGGCGTTCGTCGACCGGGCCGCCATGCCGTACGCCTCGTCGACGCGCTTCAAGGCCTGCGGGAAGCTGATCTTCTCGCGCTGCGAGAGAGCGTCGATCATGGCCTCGGCGCGGTCGCCGATGCCGCGCTTGGGCACGTTGAGGATGCGGCGCAGCGGGACAGAGTCCTCCGGGTTGGCGAGAACGCGCAGGTACGCGAGGACGTCCCGGACCTCCTTGCGCTCGTAGAAGCGGACACCGCCGACGACCTTGTAGGGCAGGCCGACGCGGATGAAGATCTCTTCGAAGACTCGGGACTGGGCGTTCGTCCGGTAGAAGACGGCGACGTCGCCGGCCTTCGCGTCGCCCGCGTCCGTCAGTCGGTCTATCTCGTCGGCGACGAACTGGGCCTCGTCGTGCTCGGTGTCGGCGACATAGCCGGTGATCTGCGCACCCGCGCCCGCGTTCGTCCACAGGTTCTTGGGGCGGCGGGACTCGTTGCGCTCGATGACGGCGTTGGCCGCGCTCAGGATGGTCTGGGTGGAGCGGTAGTTCTGCTCCAGCAGGATCGTCGTCGCGTCCGGGTAGTCCTCCTCGAACTGGAGGATGTTCCGGATGGTCGCGCCGCGGAACGCGTAGATCGACTGGTCCGCGTCACCCACGACGCAGAGCTCGGCGGGGGGTACGTCCCACTCGGCGGGCGGTACGCCAACGGGGTGCTCGGAGGTACCGACCAGCTCTCTGACCAGGGCGTACTGGGCGTGGTTGGTGTCCTGGTACTCGTCGACGAGCACATGCCGGAAGCGGCGGTGGTAGTGCTCGGCGACGTCCGGGAAGGCACGCAGCAGATTGACCGTCGTCATGATCAGGTCGTCGAAGTCGAGCGCGTTCGCCTCGCGGAGGCGGGACTGGTAGAGCGCGTAGGCCTGCGCGAGGGTCTTCTCGAAACCGTCGGAGGCCTGGGCGGCGAAGTCCTCCTCGTCGATCAGCTCGTTCTTCAGGTTCGAGATCTTGGCGCTGAAGGACTTGGGCGGGAAGCGCTTGGGATCGAGGTCCAGGTCACGGCAGACGAGCGCCATCAGCCGCTTGCTGTCGGCCGCGTCGTAGATCGAGAAGGAGGACGTGAAGCCGAGTCTCTTCGACTCGCGCCTCAGGATCCGTACGCACGCGCTGTGGAAGGTCATGACCCACATCGCGTTGGCGCGCGGTCCGACGAGGTGCTCGACGCGCTCCTTCATCTCGCCCGCGGCCTTGTTGGTGAAGGTGATCGCGAGGATCTGGCCCGGGTGGACCTGCCGCTCGCCGAGCAGATGCGCGATGCGGTGGGTGAGCACCCGGGTCTTGCCGGAGCCGGCACCGGCCACGATGAGCAGGGGCGAGCCCGCGTGGACCACGGCCGCGCGCTGGTTCTCGTTCAGCCCGTCCAGGAGCGCCGCCGCGTCGATCGCCGGGCGGGGGGCGCCGTCGCGGTAGTAGGCGTCCCGGTCCGGAGGCGCGTCGAACTTCCCACCGAACAGATCGTCCGGAAGCGGCTCCGGTACGTGATCGTCCTCGGGCGGCGGCGGGGGTTCCTCCGCGTGGCCGCGAGGGGCCTGGAGGTCCGCCAGGAAGCTGTCGTCAAAGAGGCTGCTCATCGCTCTCCGAGTCTAGGCGCCCCCACTGACAGCGAGAGGCCGCCCCGGGAAGTCCGCACCCGACACTCACCGCGACCGCCGTGCGACGGTGAGCCATCGAGCGTACCGCTTGTCGCGCCGAAGAGGCTAAGGTCACGAAAACGTATCGGGCATATCGCACATCAACCTTCACACGGGCCACACGAGTTGGCTAGCTTTTTCCTTAGGGCCGTACGACCCAACCGGCGAACGTCGCCGGGCCGCACAGCCTCCGCCGAGTCCGGTATGCCTCCCGAGGCCGCCGGAGCCGGGGACCCACCGATCTCTGGGGTGAATCGACCCGACCGCCGCACGCGGCAAGGGTCGTAGGGCAAACCTTCCGAAGCTTGCGCCCGAACCCGACAGCTAACCCGGTAGGCGGACAACGGAAGGAGACGCCGAACCATGGCGCCGCACCGCAAGCCGCGTCCGGCCGGAACGCGCGCGGGCATACGCACCCCCGCTCTCGCCACGGCCGCCCTCACCTCCGTGGCCCTGCTCTCCCAGACGGCCGCCGCCGCGCCCTCGACCGACGACAAGCCGAGCCTGGAGGAAGTCGAGAAGAAGGTCGACGACCTCTACCGCAAGGCCGGTTCGGCGACCGAGAACTACAGCGCGGCCAAGGAGAGGACGACCAGGCCGAAGAAACAGGTCGACACCCTCCCCGACGGGGTCGCCAAGCGCACGGGGAAACCCGACGGGGCGCCGGGGGAACTCGGTTCGTCCGCCGCGGCCCAGTACCTCGCGGGCGCCGCCGCCCCCGACCAGGCCTCGCCGCTCCTGGCGGACGACCCGCAGGGCTACCTCGACCAGAACCAGCTGACGGACCGGTTGACCGATCGCCGGCAGGACGCCGTCGACAACACGTACGTCACCCAGCAGGCCGAGTCGACGGAGCAGCGTCAGGGGGCGAGCGACAGCCTCGAACAGCTCACCGAGTCACAGAACACCCTCAAGAGCAGCAAGGCCAAGGTCCAGGCGAAGCTCGCCGTGGCCCGCACCCTGCTCTCCACCCTCACCACCGAGGAGAAGGCCCGGCTCGCCGCGATCGAACAGCGCGAGCAGGAGGAGGCCGACCGCGAGGCCGCCGAGGAACTCGCGCGGCAGCAGGCGGCACAGACGGCGCCCCAGGCAGCCCAGGAGACTCAGGAGACCCAGGAAGCTCAGGGCACCCAGGGAGGCCAGGGAACCCGGGAGGAGGCCTCCTCCGGCACCGAGACGTCCACCGGCACCGCCGTCAGGACGACCGCCCCGGCCGAGGACTCCACCTACGCCTCGAAGGCCGCCAAGGCCCTCGCCTTCGCCCGCGCGCAGATCGGCAAGCCGTACGTCTGGGGCGCCACCGGCCCCGGCTCCTACGACGGCTCCGGCCTCACCCAGGCCGCCTGGAAGGCCGCCGGCGTCGACCTCCCCCGTGCCACCTACGAGCAGGCCACCGCGGGCGCGACCGTCTCCCTCGCCAACGCCAGACCGGGCGACCTCGTCTTCTTCTACGACAACATCGGCCACGTCGGCCTCTACATCGGCAACGGCATGATGATCCATTCCCCGAAGCCGGGAGCGTACGTCCGCGAGGAGTCGGTCTTCTCCGACGGGGAGTCGTCGATCCACAGCGTGGTGCGGCCGGCGTAGACCCTCACAGCACCAGCGGCTCCAGCCCTCGTACCCCCTCACGGAACTGGTGCACCGCCGCCCACGCCACCTCGGGCTCGGTCGCCGGCTGCGCGCGGGCGGGTGCCGGCCGGTCCAGCCACTCGGGGGAGGTCTCCCACAGGTGGGTGAGGGCGGTGTCGGCGGCGGGTCCGGTGCAGGTGCGCAGCACAGTCGCGCCGAGGTACCGGTAGGCCCGGACCTGTTCCACGGCGCGCACCGTCCCGTACTCGGCCGTGGTCGACAGGTCGGGCGCCCGGCGGATCAACCGCTCCCAGTTGTCGGGGAGCACGGGCGCCTGGGAGGCCCCGGCCATCCAGCGCAGGGCCTCCCGGGCCCCGTCTCCACCGAGCGAGGAGGTGAAGCGGGTCTGCGCGGTGAGCACGGCGGCCGCGTCAGTACGGATCAGCTCCAGGGTGAGATCGGGAAGCCGGCTGAGCCCGCGCAGCGACTTGGCGGTCACCAGGCTCATCACCACGCGCAACAGATCATGGGGCAGCCCGCCGGAGAGCAACTGGCACAGCCACAGGAACCGCTCCGGCAACCACACTCCCCGCAGCTCCAGCAACTCGCGAGCCCGAGGGTTCCGAGCCAGTACCGCCCCGCGCCGCCCAACCCGTCTCCCGACCGCAGCCGGGAGGTCCACGCGGCGCGCAGAGTATCGAGGCGGCTTCGACGGTGGAGCCGGCCTGTCTCCGGACGGACTCCCCCCAGCAGCCCCCGAAAGGGCTCGGATCATCTCGACGGAGGGCGGCACCGCCACCAGCGCCAGCAGAACCCGACCCACTTGGGCCGGCCCGCCCGTCCATACGCCATAGCCCAACGCGATGGCAGCCAAGACCCACAAACCCATGAGAAGCCATCTCAGGCGCCCCCCGTACCGCATCTCCTCATCATCGCGGCCACCGAGCGTTCACACCCCAGCTTCCGTCAGGTCCAGAGCACCGCGATGAAGATGTTCGCGACGGTCAGCGCGCCCACCAGGCCGAACAGCGGCTTCTCCACCGTCTCTTCGTCCCGTTTCACGTAGACGAGCCCCAGGATCACGATCAGCAGCGCGAGTTTGACGCCGATCTTGATGTTGTCGACGGGCTGATCGTCGGCCTGGTTGAGGCCGACCAGGAGCACTCCGGTGACCAGCATGGTCAAGGCACCGTGGAGCATGGCCGGGACGAAGCGGGCGGTGCCCTGGCCCATGGCCTTCATCTGGGTGAGGAACCCGCCCAGGAGGGAGGCGATGCCGATGATGTGGAGGGCGACGAGGATGTGGATGAGTACGTCCATGCGCGGAGCCTAATGAGAGGCCTGCGTTCCGCCGGTACCGGGGGCGAGCGCAGCAGCGAACCGCGGGGCCGGTGAATGGGGCTTCGGAGCGCCCCGGGCGTCCGGAGAAACCCGTGATGATCTTGCATATATGCGCCGTATAGCACCATCGCACCCTCTTCCGGTCCGAAATGGCCGCATCGGTCATAGCGCAGCGTGAAGTCGGCGGCGCCAGGACGGGATCGCGGTCACATACGGTCACCTCGCGGTCGGTGCCCGCCACTTCCGCACAACGCGTTACGGTGCGGTCACGGCCAGGTTTAGCGTCCTCTCAGGTGACCGGCTCCCCACCGCCGCCCTGGCCAGGGGCGGCAGTCGGACACCACCGCCGAGAAGGTCCGGCGGCGTCCCGCTCCCCCCTGTGCGGGCCGTCGCCGGACGCGTCACCGCTCCCCCCAGGCGGCCCGTACGGACAGACGATGTTCGTACTGCGGACGGCGGTCGTACGGAGAGGACATGGACTCCACGTGGCAGCGCACCGCAAGCCCAGACAGCGCTCACTCGGCGGCCACACGGTCCGCACGGCCGCGACATTCGCCCTCGCGGGCGCGGCGACCGCGACCGGTTTCGACGGCACCGGCCACGCCGATCCACAGCTCACGCCTGACCAGGTCAAGGCGAAAGTGGACAAGCTGTATCAAGAGGCTGAGGTCGCCACCGAGAAGTACAACGGCGCGAAGGAGAAGGCCGACAAGGCGCGGGAGAACCTCGAAGAGCTGCGCGACCAGGCCGCCCGCCGCACCGAACGACTCAACTCGGCGCGGGACGAACTCGGTTCACTGGCGGCGGCGCAGTACCGGGGCGGGGGCATGGACCCCTCCTGGCAGCTCGCTCTCTCCGCCGACCCGGACCAGTACCTGGACGGCGCCGCCCTCGCCGAGCGCGTCGGCAGCCGACAGTCGGCGGACGTGGCGAGCGTCCGGAAGCAGTTGTTGGAAATCGAACGGCTGCGCGGGGCCGCCCGCGTCGAACTGGGCACGCTCAAGACCCGGCAGACGGAGCTGAAGCGGCACAAGAAGACCGTCACCTCGAAGCTGACCGACGCACGGCAGCTGCTCGGCCTGCTCACCACCGAGGACCGCGCGCGGTATGACGTCGCGGGGGGCACCGCGGGGCACGCCTCCCGCTCCTCCACCTCGTCCCGGCGCAGCCTCACCGGCCCGGTCTCCCCCGCCTCGGCCACCGCCGACGCCCCCGACTCCCGAGCCGCCGCGGCCGTCTCCTACGCATACTCCAAGCTCGGCAGCCCGTACGTCTGGGGCGCCACCGGCCCCAGCGCGTTCGACTGCTCCGGCCTCACGCTGGCGGCCTACCGCGCCGCCGGCGTCTCCCTCCCCCGCACCACCTACTCCCAGATCAACGCCGGCCGCCGCGTCGCCCGCTCCGAACTCCTCCCCGGCGACCTCGTCTTCTACTACTCCGGGATCAGCCACGTGGGGATCTACATCGGGAACGGCCAGATGATCCACGCCCCGAACCCCTCGGCCCCGGTACGCGTGGCACCCCTCGACGAGATGCCGTACGTGGGGGCCACACGGGTGGCCTGAACCGGGCGGCGTGGCCGCGGGTGCCGTGGTTGCGGGTGCATCGGTCTGGCGCCTTGGGCCTTGGGCTGGGTGCCTTAGGCCGGGCGCCTTGAGCTGGGTGACGGTGGCCGGCTGTCCGAAGCCGGGTGGCTCGGGCCGACCAGCACACATCAGCCGCTGCCCGACGGCAGCACCAGGGACCCGGCATCGGCACCAGTGCCCACCCTCACACCAAGCGTCGTGCCGTCGCCCATCTCGTCAGCTCGTGCCGGTTGGAGAGCTGCAACTTCCGCAGCACGGCGGAGACATGGGACTCCACCGTCTTCACCGAGATGTAGAGCTGCTTGGCGATCTCCTTGTACGCATAGCCGCGGGCGATGAGACGCAGCACCTCGCGCTCGCGCTGGGTGAGCCGGTCGAGGTCCTCGTCGACGGGCGGGGCGTCGGTGGAGGCGAAGGCGTCGAGGACGAAGCCGGCCAGGCGCGGAGAGAAGACCGCGTCGCCTTCCTGCACCCGGAAGATGGAGTTGACGAGGTCGGAACCGGTGATCGTCTTGGTGACATAGCCGCGCGCTCCGCCCCGGATCACGCCGATCACGTCCTCCGCCGCGTCCGACACGGACAGGGCGAGGAACCGGACGGGCTGCTCGGCGTCCGCCATCAACGCCGAGCAGCGGCGCAGGACTTCGACACCACCGCCGCCGGGCAGAT
Source organism: Streptomyces sp. NBC_01314 (assembly GCF_041435215.1). Classification (NCBI taxonomy): domain Bacteria; kingdom Bacillati; phylum Actinomycetota; class Actinomycetes; order Kitasatosporales; family Streptomycetaceae; genus Streptomyces; species Streptomyces sp. NBC_01314. The sequence goes on from NZ_CP108394.1 coordinate 4,417,200, forward strand.
GCACATCGAGGAGCACCACCTCGGGCCGTGCGGCAGTGATCACCGACACCGCCTGGTCGACGTCGGGCGCCTCCCCGACGACCTCCACGCCGGTATGGTCCGTCTGCCCGATCTCGGCCCGCACTCCCGTACGGAACATCCGGTGATCGTCCACCAGCACGACCCGGACGTGCCGCCCGGGCCCAGAGACACCGGCATCGGCCTCAGCCCCTGCCGCAGCGGCCGGGCCGGCCGTGGCGGACTTCCCGGGTACGACGGTCACGCCGGCATCGCCGGACGTGGTGGCCTTGTCGGGCGCATCGGACCTCCCGGACTCGTTGGGCAGGCCCTCGGCCGCATCCGTGCCCCGCGCGGTCGGACCTCGCTGGTCCCTGTCCGGGCCAGTGCCCGAACCGCTCTGTGCGGCAAGGTCGTTCGCCCCGTTCGCGTCACTCATGACGTCGTCTCCGCCCTCTCCATCTCCAACTCGACCTCCGTGCCGCCGTCCGGTACGGCGCGGAGTCGTGCCGTACCTCCGTTGCGCTCCATGCGACCGATGATCGATTCTCTGACGCCCATGCGGTCGGCGGGTATCGCGTCGAGGTCGAAGCCGGGACCGCGGTCGCGGACGGACACGAAGACCGTCCTTCCCTCGACCTCGGCGAAGACCTGTACGGCGCCGCCCTCGCCACCGTACTTGGCGGCGTTCACCATCGCCTCGCGCGCGGCCTGCATCTGCGCGGTCAGTCCTTCGTCGAGGGGGCAGTCGCCGACGACCACCACCTCTATCGGGACGCCGTGCTTGTCCTCGACCTCCGCGGCGTTCCGCCGCACGGCCTCGGCGAGGGTGCCGGGCTCGTCGTCCTCGTCCTTTCCGGTGCCTTCGGGTTTGTACAGCCAGTTCCGCAGGTCGCGCTCCTGGGCGCGAGCGAGGCGGCGGACCTCGTTCGGACTGTCCGCGTTGCGCTGTATCAGCGTCAGCGTGTGCAGGACCGAGTCGTGGACGTGGGCCGCGACCTCCGCGCGCTCCTGGGCGCGGATGCGCATCAGTCGCTCCTCGGAGAGGTCCTGGGTCATACGGACGAGGTACGGGCCGGCCAGCAGCGTTATGCCCACGAGGACCGCGAGCGCGGCCTGCAGTACCGAGCCGAGGTGGGCGGCCGAGCCCTGCAGGACGAATATCCCGGACACGCCCGCGGTGACCAGCAGGACACCGGCCACGGAGCGCAGCAGCGTGATCGTGCGCCGCCGACGGCCGACCTCGGCCCACCGGGCCCGCCGTGCGTTGTCCGCCTGACGCCAGACCAGGGCGACGCCGGCCGCGACGAGCACGGTCGGCCAGAGATAGGCCCTGGCGGCCTCGCCGAGGTCCACATTGCCGACGAAGACCATGGCCACGACGACCATGAGGAGGAGAGCGACCATCTGGCCGCGGTCGGGCTTGCGGGCCACAAGTCTGCGGCGGCCGTCGGGAGAGGTCTCGGTGGCGATGGACGGGGACCGCTGGTTGTCGACGCCTCCCACACCGAGCGGGACGAAGAACCAGAAGGCCGCGTAGACCAGGGCGCCGAGGCCGTCCGCCAAAAAGAGGCCGGCGAACACGAGCCGCACCCAGGTCACGGGCAGGCCGAGATGTCCGGCGAGCCCTCGCGCCACGCCCCCGAGCCAGCGTCCGTCGCTGCTGCGGTAGAGCTTGCGCGGGGGCCGCGGAGTGTCGACTGGCAGTGCTGCGGCTTCCGGCATGCCATCGATGTTCACACGCACGGCGGATCGAGGCATCAGGGTCGACCCCCGAGACGCCCCTGATCTCCGGCCCAGCCATGATCGAACACATCCCCGGGCGGATATCAGGGTTCGACCAGGGTCATCCCGACTGCCATCGGACCGGCTCGGCCGTCACGATGGACGCATGACGGATCACGAGCACGCGGCAGCGGAGCCGGTCCCCGGCTCGGGTCCGGACGCCCTGCGGCCCACCACCGAGCCGCAGGACGCCGTGCCCCCACCGGGCACGGGGGCAGAGGAACCGCGCGCGCACGGGGACGCGGGCGCACACCCGCACACGGAGGCGGGGACGCGGCCGGGCCCGCGAACGCACACAGGTGCGGGCACGCGCCCGCAGGCGGACGCGGGCCCACCCGCGGATCAAGCGGCCACGACCGACCCCGCCGGAGCTCCCGGCCGTCGCTCGCCCGGCGCGGCAGACCCATCCACCCCCGGTGCCATGGGGCACCCGGCCTCCGACGATCCGGCCGATGGGCCCGCCGCCCCGCACAAGTTCCGCCGCGACCGGCGGTACCAGATGCTGGGCGGTGTCTGTGCCGGGCTCGGGCGGCAGTGCGACATGGATCCGGTGATCTTCCGGGTGGTGCTCGCGGTCCTCTCCGCGACCGGCGGTTTCGGCCTCCTCTTCTACGGCTTCGCCTGGCTGTTCGTGCCGTACGACGACGAGGAGGAGAACGAAGTACGCAAGCTGCTGACCGGCCGGGTCGACGGCCAGGCCCTCACGGCCGTGCTCTTCGCGCTGGTCGGCTGCGGCGTCTTCCTCACCATGCTGAGCAACACGACCGTCCTGACCTTCTCGGTGGTCGTCTCCCTGCTCCTGGCCGGCGCGGGGTACTGGTCGCAGCAGCGCGGCGCCCCCGACCCCGATCCGCTGGCCGCACAGGCCGTGGCCGACGCCCCACCGGAGGCCCAGGCGCCGCCCGTGGCCTCCGCCTACCCCTCCTGGTGGCGCGACCCGATCATCAAAGACGGAACACACGTGGGCGGCACGGGCTATCTGTGGGGACCGTGGGGGAGCCGCGACCGCGACATAGCGGCAGCCGTCAACATCGCCCGGGGCGTGCCGCCCTCCCGCCAGGACAAATACGCCGGGCGCCCGCCCAAGCCGCGAGGCCCGCGCTGGACAGGCGGCTGGATCTTCCTGCTCGCGCTACTCGCAGGCGGTCTCGGCACCGGCGTGACCTGGGAGGACCGCACTCTCGCCACCAGCCTGCAGACCGGCCTGGCCTGCGCGCTGACCGTGTTCGGCCTGGGCATAGCACTGAGCGCCTTCCTCGGCCGTACGGGAGCGGGATCGATCTTCCTGGCCGTGGTCACGGCTGGACTCCTGGCATGCGCGGCGGCGCTCCCGACGAGCATCACGACCGACTGGGTCCGTACGGAGTGGACACCGAGGAACGCGGAGAGTGTGGCGGCCCGGTACGAGCTGGGGACCGGTGTGGGCACGCTGGACCTGTCCGAAGTGGACATACCGAAGGGGGAAACGCTGACGACGAGCGTGGAGGTGGGCGCGGGCAAGGTGAAGGTGGTGGTCCCGCATGACGTCACCGTGCGGCTCGACGTCGAAGTGGGCCTCGGTGACATCCAGTTGCCGGGTGACGACAAGGAGGACGTGGACGTGGCACCGGACAAGAGCGATCGGCTGACGCTGTCCCCCGAAAAGGGCTCGGACAGTGGCGGCGTGCTCACCATCGACCTCGAAGTCGGTCTGGGACAGGCGGAGGTGGCCCGTGCTGCGTCATGAGTTCCGTCCGGGCAAGCTCATAGCCGGCCTCTCCCTCAGCGCCGCCGGTGTCGCGTATCTCGGCGACGCGGGAGACGCCTGGGAGACTCCTTGGTTCGTCGTGATACCGCTCGTCGTCGGAGGGCTGTGTCTGGCGGGGGCGGTGGGTTTCCTGGACCACGCGATACGTGGACTCCGGGCGTCTGGACGAACGGGGCCGACAGGGCCAGCGGATGCGACGGGACCGACAGGAGCGGCGGGGAATGCGGGTGCGACGGGCTCGGAGGGGGTGACAGGACCGAGAGGGTCCGCGGGATGAGCTGGAGCGGCCGAGGGCCCAGCGGGGCGGCGGGATGAGCTGGAGTGCCAGCGCGAGCGGGACGGGGACGAGCTGCCCGACGGCTGGGGCGGGACGCGCGGCTTGGGCGCCTACCGGCTGGTAGGGCTACGCGGGCAGGGGCGCGCCCTGGTGGTTGTCGCTGCGGGGGGACTTCGAGGGCTGACCTCCATCGGGAGCCCGGCCGGGGTCTGCCCTGAGGCGAGGCCCGGACGCATGGCACAGGCGCGGGATCAGCCGACATCACAGAGGCGCTGTGGCTGAGGCCGTCGTGGCCGAGCTGTGCTGCGTAGCTGCCCCAGATAGCTGTACTGCATAGCTGTGACGGGTGGCGGCGATGAGCCGTGGTCGGGGCGCTGTGGGGGCTCGGCCAAGGACGCCCACGAGGCCTCTCAGCGGTGCGGGCCCGGAGGGGCTCAGCGGTGCGGGCCTGCAGATGCTCAGCGGTAGGCGCCCGCGCGGTGCCTGCTGCCGCCGTGGCGGCGGGAGCGGATGGCCGCGTCCACGGACAGGACCGGGGCGCCGGCGAGGATCAGGGGGATCCAGGCCATGAAATAGGGGAGGTCGTTGCCGTAGTAGTACGGGGAAGCCGCCCAGCTGACTGTCAGCCAGAGGCTGAGGGAAATCAGGGCGCCGCCGAAGGCGGCGAGGCGGGTGAGGAGGCCGAGGAGGGTGCCGATACCGACGGCGAGTTCACCGAGGGCGATGGCGTAGCCGAAACCGACGGGGTTGTTGAGGGCCATGTCGATCATGGCTGGGATGGCGGAGGAGTCTCGGGCGGCGCTCATCATGTCGCCGATGGAGCCGGAGCCGGAGTCCGCCATGAACGCGCTGTCGGTGAGTTTGTCCAGGCCGGCGTAGATGAAGGTGACGGCGAGGAAGACGCGTAGGGGCAGCAGGGCGTAGCGGGTGGCTGTGTCCCGCCAGTCGGGGCCATCGTCGAGGTAGGGAGTGTGGGAGCCCGTGCGAATGTCGTGAGTCATGGTCTGCGCCGCCTCTTGTCCGCCGTGCCGTTGACCCCTCGACAGACGATACGTTCGGAGGGGTGGGGGTGCTCAATGGGTCGGGCGTGTTTTTTCCGGGTTGGAGTGCCTTTTCGGTGGTCGGGCCGTGGCCCCGAGGTGCGAGCTTCCCAAAGCTTCCCGACTCATGTCCCTCTCCCGCGGACTCAGGCCCCCCGGCGGCCCGGGTCTCTCCCCGCGGACTCAGGCCTCCCGAACCCAAGTCTCTCCCTCAGGCTCAGGCCTCCCGAGCCCCGCCCTTTCCCCACGGACTCAGGCCTCCCGAACCGAAGCCCCCGACCCCGGCCTCCAACCCCCTGTTCCCAACCCCCAGCCCCCGGACGATCGACTTCGTGCCGTCGCCCCAGCTGGTGTCGCCGAGGCCCCCCGCCGTGTGGCGGTCGCTCAGTCCGCTGAGACCTCGATCGTGTAGCGGTTGGTTTCTACTCCGGCGGCTGTGACGACCTGGACGTCGACCTTGCCGGGTTCGACGTCGGCGGGGACGGGGGCGGTGAGAACGGCGTCGGTGGGGTTGTTGAAGCCGCCGGCGACGGGGACGAGGGGGACGTGGACGTGGACGGGGCCGATGCGGACGACCATGCGGGAGAGGCTGTCGGCGGTCTGGGCGCCGGGCGGGACGAAGCCGGCGCCGCGGATCTCGATGTCGTCGCCGTTGCGGATGGGGGCGTCGAGGTCGCCGGCCTCACGGGCACGGACGACGGAGAGGATGACGGGGCGGCCGCCCTCGGCGTATTTGCCGGCGACGTAGGTGGCGGCGGAGACGAGGACGAGGAGGGCCAGGCCCCAGGGGAGGTCGGGGAGTTGGTCGGGGCGGCGAGCCAAGCGGACCGCCGCGAAGGTGAGGGCGACGGCGCAGATGATCACGTATTGGATGTCCGTGAAGCTGCCCCGGCCCGAGTCGTCGGTGAGGAGGTCGGCGGCGCGGGGACGGTGGGCGCGGACCTTCTGAAGGCGTTGCGACAGGACGCGGAGGCCGACGACGCGGCGAACCAGGACCGCGATGCCGCAGACCACGGCCAGGACCGTCACGATGCCCGCGCCGCGGGCGAGGTCGAGGCCGGCGATGAGGGTGTCGCGTTCGCGGTGGTCGGAGGCGGCGGCCAGCCGGCCGACGAGGACGAGGATCGCGAAGACGACGAAGAGCACCCAACCGGCCGCGATCGCACGGGAGGTGGAGAGACGGTTGTCCTCGCCGATGACGGGGGCGAGGGCGCCGCCGCGTGCGCGGTGCAGATATCCGGCGCCCGTCAGCGCCGCGGCCACCAGCAGGGCGGCGAGCAGCCCTGCGGTGCGGGCGGCCGTCCAGCCCGCGCCGATCGCGGTGAGGGACTGAACGAGGAGGAGGGTCACGACGGCGATCCAGACGACGATCGCCGTGCGCAGCCACAGGCGGGCCAGCCAGGCCTCGCCCTCGACCCGGCCACGTTCGGCGACGAGGGCCGCGGACTGGGTGAGTTCGTCGGAGACCCACTGCCGGGAGGCGGACGCGGAGTGCGCGACGGCCGCCGGCAGCCCCTGCCCGGACGCGAACGCCTCCCGCTTCAGCAGGAACTCGGCGACCGCGCGCCGGTGTCCCGCACGCGCCCCGTGCGGGCAGTCCCCGCACGTGCACCTGCCTTCATGGGCGCCCGCGCCCATGCCCCCTCTCGCCTCCTGCACCGCCACGCCCGGTCCCGCCTTCCCGCGCGCGTCCGCCACCGCGTCCGCGTCCATCGGCATCGCCGCCATCGTCGTTGCCGTCGTCGTCATTGCCGTCGTCGTCATTGCCGTCGTCATGGCCGTCGTAGACGCCTTCGTCAGCGCGCCTTGTCAGTGCCGTGTCAGTGCCTTGTCAGTGCCGTCATCGGCACCTTCGTGGACGACTTCGCAGTCGTCGCCGGGCGTCGTAAGTATGTCCGCTCACTACCACAGCCGTGCGGCCGTACAAGTGCACTGTAATGACAGCGAATTGTGCCGTACGGAACACGGCCCGCGTCCGGCAGGTCCACTCCGTGCAAGAGAAGCGCGGGGTGATGTCCCGGTGCCCGTGTTGACCCGGCTTCGGGAATCTCCTCATGGCCGAGATCATCCAGCGGGACGGGAGCTGGGCCTTCGACGGCAGCACGGTCCGGATCACGCCGGGCCTGCACCGTTCCGTGGCGCTGTCGCTGCCGCCGGAGCGGGACCCGTTCGCCCTCGGCCTGTGGGGCAGCACCCGCCGAGACCTCCTCACGGCCCTCCTCGCCACAGCGGTCACGGCGCGGCTCCCCCATCCGTCCACCCGCGGCACGGCCGACGACCCGGGCGCCCGCCGGTGCGCGGAGCCCGCCGTCTAGCCACCACCCGCCCCTGACCACCACGACATCCTCTCCGCCGCCTACGTGAGCTGGGCGAACTCCACCGCGACGGTGTCCTGACGGACGAGGAGTTCGCCACCACGAAGGCGGCCGTACTTCGCGACTTCTGACCGGCATCGGCGCCCCGAAAGGGGTGTGGAACGGCGCGACCGGCCACGACGAGCCAGCGGCCGAAGACCAGGCGCGGCGGCCAGACCTCCGCAGTCGGATTCCCGCGGTCGGATTCCCGCGGTCGGATTCCCGCAGTCAGCTCAGCAGGTCCGGCTCGCTCCTGCTGATGTCCTGCCACAGTGGCTGATAGTTGATCCACGCCACCAGGTCACCGCCCGCCTGCTCCCGTGTCGCCGCCGCCAGCCGGTGTTCGATCAACAGCGGCCGTCCCGCGGCCTTCGCGGTGAGCTGCACCTGAGCGGAGCGTTCCATCGAGAGGAACCACCACGCCGCCGCGTCGACCGAGTCGCCGACCGTCAGCAGGCCGTGGTTGCGCAGCACGAGCGCCTTGCGGCTGCCGAGCACGCCGGCGATGCGGCGGCCCTCGTCCGCGTCCACCGCGACGCCCGTGTAGTGGTCGTAGAGCGCCTGGTCCTCGTAGAACGCGCAGGACTCCTGGGTGATCGGGTCGAGCAGGTCGCCGAGCGCGGCCAGCGCGCGGCCGTGCACGGAGTGACAGTGCGCGACCGCGACGACGTCGGGCCGGGCGGCGTGCACCTGGGCGTGGACGGTGAAGGCGGCCTGGTTCACGTGGTAGCGGCCCTCGATCACCTGGCCGTCCTGGTTGGCGAGGACCAGGTCACTCACCGTGACGTGCTTGAACGGCATCCCGAACGGATTGACCCAGAAACAGTCGCTGTACTCCGGGTCGCGTGCGGTGATGTGCCCCGAGACGCCCTCCTCGAACCCCTGCCGCCCGAAGATTCGCAGGGCTCCGGCCAGCCGTTCCTTGCGGTGGCGCCGCTCGTCCTCCGCCGATTCGTGCATCGGCGGCATGGCGAACCGGAGCTGGTCGGTGGGTAGGGGCAGGGGCGGTGTGGGCCCGTGCATGTGTCCTCCAGAGTGACTTCCTTTACGAAGCGGAAGTTACCGTCGGTGCGCCTGGCAGAACAGGCCCGTCCCGTGAAGAGAGTGCGCAACCGTTACGCAAGTCAGGGAAGCGCGCCACGCCGCATGCCGTTCGCTGGGGTCGAACTGTTCGCCGTACGTCGCTCGGGGTAACCGGACAGTGGTTGTCGGGTATCCGCGCGAGACTCGACGTATGCCGGAGAAACTTTCGAACTGGGGCGCGTTCGTCGCCGCCGAACCCGAGCTCGCGCAGACTGTCGAGGGGCGCTTCGGCGCCTTCACCCATCACGTCCTCGCCACCCTCCGCAGGGACGGCTTCCCGCGTACGACCGGGCTGGAGGTCCGGTTCGTGAACGGGGAGCTGTGGCTGGGGATGATGCCGGACTCGCGCAAGGCGCGCGATCTGCGCCGCGATCCCCGTTTCTCGCTGCAGGCCAACCCGGGTCCCGGAACGGGGATGGGCGGCGGTGACGTACGGGTGAGCGGGCGGGCGGTCGAGGTCGACGACCCCGCGGTCAAGGCGGCGTACGGCGAAGAGGTGGAACCGCCGGAGCCGTTCCACCTCTTCCGCACCGAGCTGACGGAGGTCGTACGGACCTACGTCGAGGACGACAAGTACCTGGTGGTCCAAGTCTGGAAGCCCGGAGAGCCGGTGCGGACCCTCAAGCGGACCTGAGCCTCTAGCGGACCTGAGCCTCTAGCGGACCTGAGCCTCTAAAGGCTCACTCCCACTCGATCGTCCCCGGGGGCTTGCTCGTCACGTCGAGGACGACCCGGTTGACGTCCGCGACCTCGTTGGTGATGCGGGTGGAGATCTTCGCGAGGACCTCGTACGGCAGCCGGGACCAGTCGGCGGTCATGGCGTCCTCGGAGGAGACGGGGCGAAGGACGATGGGGTGGCCGTAGGTGCGGCCGTCGCCCTGGACACCGACGGACCGGACGTCCGCCAGCAGCACCACCGGGCACTGCCAGATGTCACGGTCGAGGCCGGCGGCCGTCAGTTCCTCGCGGGCGATGGCATCGGCCTCGCGGAGCAGGTCGAGCCGGTCCTTGGTGACCTCGCCGACGATCCTGATGCCGAGGCCGGGACCGGGGAAGGGCTGGCGCTGGACGATCTCCTCCGGGAGCCCCAGCTCCTGGCCGACCATCCGGACCTCGTCCTTGAAGAGCTGGCGAAGCGGCTCGATCAGCTTGAACTCGAGGTCCTCCGGCAGGCCGCCCACGTTGTGGTGGGACTTGATGTTGGCCGTGCCGGTGCCGCCGCCGGACTCGACGACGTCCGGGTAGAGGGTGCCCTGGACGAGGAACGCCACCTCGGGGCCCTCGTCGGCGATGATCTCCGCCTGGGCCTGCTCGAAGACGCGGATGAACTCGCGGCCGATGATCTTCCGCTTCTGCTCGGGGTCGGAGACCCCGGCGAGCGCCGTGAGGAACCGCTCCTCCGCGTCCACCACCTTCAGCTGGACGCCGGTCGCGGCGACGAAGTCCTTCTCGACCTGCTCGGTCTCGTTCTTGCGCATCAGACCGTGATCGACGTACACGCAGGTCAGCTGGGAGCCGATGGCCTTCTGCACGAGGGCCGCGGCGACCGCGGAGTCCACACCGCCGGACAGGCCGCAGATCGCGCGCTTGTCGCCGACCAGCTCGCGGATGGCCTCGACCTGCTCCTCGATGACGTTGCCGGTGGTCCAGCTCGGGGTGATGCCCGCGCCCCGGTAGAGGAAGTGCTCCAGGACCTGCTGGCCGTGCGTGGAGTGCATGACCTCCGGGTGGTACTGGACGCCGTACAGCTTCTTCTCGTCGTTCTCGAAGGCGGCGACCGGTACGACGTCGGTGGACGCCGTCACCGTGAAGCCCTCGGGGGCGGCGGAGCAGGCGTCGCCGTGGGACATCCACACGGACTGCTCGTCGGGGGTCCCCTCGAAGAGGGTGCTGCCGGCCTTGGAGACGTGCAGGGGCGTACGGCCGTACTCGCGCGCCCCTGTGTTGTCGACCGTGCCGCCGAGGGTCGTGGCCATCAGCTGGAAGCCGTAGCACATGCCGAAGACGGGGACACCGGCCTCGAAGAGCGCGCGGTCGAGGCGGGGAGCGTTCTCGGCGTAGACCGAGGAGGGGCCGCCGGAGAGGATGATCGCCGCCGGGTTCCTGGCGAGCATCTCCGCGACCGGCATGGTGCTCGGCACGATCTCGCTGTAGACCCGGGCCTCGCGGACCCGTCGGGCGATGAGCTGGGCGTACTGGGCGCCGAAGTCGACGACCAGGACGGTGTCGGGGACGGCGGCAGCGGGGTTCGCTGATGACACGGGGTGCCTTCCGGCGGTCGGGCGGGGGTCTGTGCGGTCGAGTCTACCGGGGTGCCGTCACGTGGGGCGGGCCACTGGCGGCTCCGCGCCCGGCCCCCAGGACCTTCGCCCACCGCCGTTCGACTCTCTCGGAGGAGGAGAGAACACCGCTGGAAAGCCATGGCATACTGACCCCCATGCTCACGCACCCGACCTTCGTCTTTACCTATGGCAACCGGCCCACCGGCTGCCATGGTCGTGTTGCTTGAGCTACTGACTAGCGACTTCCCCAGGCGCCCCGGGCCGACAAGGTCCGGGGCGTCTGGCGTTTTCCGGGTCTTGCCGCTTCGGGGAGCTTCCGCAGACTTTTGACGAGGAGCCCAGAGATGACCATCACCTCCACCGAGAAGACCGGCGCCCGAACTTCCGAGGCGGCCGGTGTGATCAGCGGTGCCCGTGAGCGCATCGACGCGCTGGACGACCGGATCATCGGCCTGATCCAGGAACGGGTGGCGGTCTCCGCCGTGATCCAGGAGGCCCGGATCGACTCCGGCGGCCGCCGGGTGAACCTCTCCCGCGAGATGGAGATCCTCGCCCACTACAGGGACGCCCTCGGCAAGCCCGGCACCGCGCTCGCCATGACCCTGCTGGAGCTGTGCCGGGGTCGCATCTGACCGGCGCGCGTACGTACGTCCGCCTTCTCACCCGCACGGCGCGTGACCGTCGCACGACACGCTTCGTTGGTGTCGGTGTCCGGGCCGGCCAGGTCCGGGCCCGAAAGAACCACGCGTGGCTCCGCTGGAGCGATGAGGCGTACGGATCGTGCCGTGCGCCGTGGGACCTCGCTCCAGGCTTGTGACCGGACGGCAGGGGACAGCGGCCCGGTCACGCGAGAGAACGGTCGGCTCCGGGGACGCCCGGGGCCGGCCGGCGGAATCTGTTCCGGGGCGGTCGAAGCGGTTACGGACGCCGTGGCCGTCCCTCACGACGCGGAACGGTCCGCGACCGACCGCCCTGGGGCCGACACCGGGCGCCCGCCCCCGGTGCACCGGGGCGCCGACCCCGGATCCACCTTCCGGACCAGCGGCGCGATCCCCCGGCGCCGCTTCGAGGCACCGGCGCCGCCCTGACGTCGGTGCTGACGCGGAAAGGCCCCGCGGCTTCCGTCCCGCGGGGCCCTCCGTCACGCCGTGGCCCGTTCAGCCGGCGAGCTTCTCCACCTTCGCGACCTGCGCGTCGAGGATCTCGGCCGGCACCTCGGCCTTGTCCGCGTCGAGCATGTTCATCGAGGAGAACTCGATGAGCGTCGAGCCGACGCGCACCACCGTGAAGGACATCGGGATCTTCGCACCCTCGATGTCGCCCTTCAGCTTGTACGAGACGGCCTCGTCGCCCTGCTCGGGGGCGGTGAGAGTCTCGATCTCGGTGTACTTGTTGCCGACGTGCTCGTATCCGTCGCAGCTCTCCGTCGCCTTGCGCAGGTCGGCCATCACCTTCTCGGCGTCGCTCTGCTCGTGCGCGGCGAGGGCGAGGGCGATGACGCTGGCGGAGAGCTCGTCCACCGAGGTGACTCGGAGTCCCGCGCGGGCCTTCGCCTGCGGGTCGGAGGTGAAGAAGAACATGTTCGCGAGGGGCTGGCAGGCGGCCGGCTCCGCGGGAACGGCCTCGGCGGGCATTTCCTCCGCGGACATGTCGCTGATCTTGTAGCCCTTGACGTCACCCTTCGTGAGGGCGGCCTCCTTCAGCTGGGCCTCGGTCAGCGCGGCCTTCCCGGCCCCGTCCTGCTCGTCCTTCGCGTCCCCGGCGGCCGAGGCGGTGCCGGCGACCGACGGCTTCGCGTCCGCGCCCTCGTCGCCGCCCCCACCACAGGCCGCGGTGAACCCCAGCGCGGCCGCGACCGAGACGGCCACCGCCGCCCGCGACATCTTCGACTTCATGTCCCCCACCTTCACGTCCCCCACCCTTACGGCTTTCATCACATGCCCCACAGAGGCCTCACAGGCCACATCAGATCATGTGCGCGACGGGGTGCCACAACCGGTTTCGGGTATCACTTCAGCCTCAGCGACATGTGACTCACGTCACGCGAAAAAACTGTGATCGCAAGGGCAACCCTTCACACGACTCACCAGTCACACCTGGCACACGAGAGAAGGACCCGCACTCGGAGGGGGGTGCGGGTCCTTCTCCGCTGTCACTTCTCCTGTGCCGATCGCGGCGGCACCGTCGGCACCGGTACCAGCGGCAGCCGCAGCGCGCCGAAGGCGTCCGCCGGGACCGCCGGGTGCAGGGGCTCCACCGGGCCGAGACGTTCGTAGCCGGCGCCGGGGGCGGGGCGGTGGTCGGGCTCGCCGTTGTTGGGCCAGTACGACATCGCGCGCTCGGCCTGCGCGGTGATGGTCAGGGACGGGTTCACGCCCAGGTTCGCGGAGACGGCCGCGCCGTCGACGACGGAGATGCCGGGGTGGCCGTAGAGGCGGTGGTACGGGTCGATGACGCCGTCGGCCGCGGTGGCACCGATGGGGCAGCCGCCGAGGAAGTGCGCGGTGAGGGGGGTGCCCATCAGCTCGCCCACATTGCTGCCGGCGAAGCCGTTGATCTCCGCGGCGATGGTGGAGGCGGCCGTCGAAGCGGCCTCGATCTGCTTGGGGTTGGGCGCGCCATGGCCCTGACGTGCCGTCAACAGGCCTTTGCCCAGGCCCTTCGGCTTCAGATGCGTCGACAGGGAGTTGTCCAGAGACTGCATGACCAGGCCGATGATGGTCCGCTCCGACCAGCGGCGATTGGAGAGGGAACGGGCCACCAGCAAGGGGTGTTTCGCGGCGTGCGCCAGCCAGCCGAGCACGCGGGAGGCGTCCGACGCGGTGCCGCCCGCGTACGGGACCTGGAGGATCGACAGGCCACCCATCGCGTTGGAGCCCCTGCCGTAGCGGACCGGCTCGATGTGGGTGTTCTCGTCGGGGTGGATGGAGGAGGTGATCGCCACGCCGCGGGTGAAGTCGACCTCGGGCGCGCCGTGGGCCTTGCGGTAGCGGCGCCTGTCGGTCTGGGCGCCGACCAGGGCCTCCGAGTTGGTGCGGGTCAGCATGCCCAACCGGTCCGAGATGTGCGGCAGTTGGCCGTTCGCCTTCATACGGTGCAGCAGGGTCTGGGTGCCGTAGGTGCCGGCCGCGAGGACGACGCGGCGGGCCTTCAGCACCCGGGAGGCACCCTTGCGGCGCTTGTCGGTCGGGAGGGTCGTGACGGCGTAGCCGCCCTGCGAGTCCTCGGTGAGGGCGACGACCGTGGTCATCGGGTGGACGACCGCGCCCGCCTTCTCGGCGAGGTGGAGGTAGTTCTCGTTGAGGGTGTTCTTCGCGCCGTGGCGGCAGCCGGTCATGCACTCGCCGCACTCGGTGCAGGCGTTGCGGGCGGGGCCCGCGCCGCCGAAGTAGGGGTCCGCCACCTGGTCGCCTGGGACCGCCTTCGCCTTGCCGTCGGCGTCCTCGCCGTCGCCGAAGAAGACGCCGACCGGGGCGAGGTGGAAGCTGTCACCGACGCCCATCCGCTCGGCGGCGGCCTTCAGGTGCACGTCCGAGGGGGTCATCGTCGGGTTGAGCCGTACGCCGAGCATGCGGCGGGCCTGGTCGTAGTACGGCTTCAGCTCCTCCTGCCAGTCGGTGATGTCCTTCCACTGCGGGTCCTCGAAGAACGGTTTCGGCGGTACGTAGAGGGTGTTGGCGTAGTTGAGGGAGCCGCCGCCCACGCCGGCTCCCGCCAGCACCATGACGTTGCCGAGCAGGTGGATGCGCTGGAGGCCGTACATGCCGAGGGCCGGGGCCCACAGGTAGTTCTTCAGGTCCCAGGAGTTCCTGGGGAGGGTGGCGCGGGTGAAGCGGCGGCCCGCTTCGAGGACGCCGACTCGGTAACCCTTCTCGGTCAGGCGCAGGGCGGTGACCGAACCGCCGAAGCCCGATCCGACCACGATGACGTCGTAGTCGTAAGCGTCTTGAGGCACGTTTGCTCCTCGTTGAGTGTCCGTGCGGGCCGTCCGTGGTCGCTCGCGCCGTTCCCCGTGCCGCGCCCCCGAAAGGGGGCGCGCCTTCAGCGCAGCCTCAGTGCCTTCATCACCCTCAGGCTGCGGCTCATGAACTGGGCGTACTTCTCGTCGTCCATGCCGAGGGACGGGGCCATCGGGAGCAGGCGCTGCTGGGCGACCGTCTGGGCCTCGGTGTACTTGAGGATGCCCTCGGAGCCGTGGCGGCGGCCGAGGCCGGAGTCCTTCATGCCGCCCATCGGGGACTGGACGCTGCCGTAGGCGGAGGCGTAGCCCTCGTTGACGTTGACGGTGCCGGCGCGTACGCGGGAGGCGACCTCGCGGCCGCGGCGGCCGTCCTTGGTCCAGACGGAGGCGTTGAGGCCGTACGCCGTGGAGTTGGCCTCCGCGACGGCTTCGTCCTCGTCCGTGAAGCGGTAGATGGAGACGACCGGACCGAAGGTCTCCTCCGTGCACACGGACATGGGTTCCGTGACGCCGTCGAGGATCGTGGGCTCGTAGAAGTAGGGGCCGATGTCGGGGCGGGCCACGCCGCCCGCGACGACCTTCGCGCCCTTCTCCACGGCCTCGTCGACGTGGCGGGTGACGGTCTCCAGCTGGCGTTCGCCGACGAGGGAGCCCATCTCGGCGCCGTACGCGAGGGACTTGCCGAGGCGCATGGCCTTGGTACGGGCGGCGAAGCGCTCCAGGAAGGCGTCGGCGACGGACTCGTGGACGTACAACCGCTCGATGGAGATGCAGAGTTGGCCGGCGGAGGAGAAGCAGGCGCGGACGGCGCCCGCGGCCGCCTTCTCGATGTCGGCGTCCTGAAGGACCAGCATCGCGTTCTTGCCGCCGAGTTCGAGGGAGACGCCGACGAGTCGGGCGGCGGCGCCCTGGGCGACCTCGCGGCCGGTGCGGGTGGAGCCGGTGAAGGAGACGTAGTCGGCGTGCCTGACGACCTCGGGGCCGATGACGGGGCCCTCGCCGAGGACGACCTGGAAGACATCGGCGGGCAGCCCGGCCTCGATGAGCAGGTCACGGGCCCACAGGGCGGTCAGGCAGGTCTCCGTGTCGGGCTTCATCACGACCGCGTTGCCCGCGACGAAGGCCGGGATCGCGTCGCCGACCGAGAGTTCGAGCGGGTAGTTCCAGGGGGCGATCTGACCGATCACACCGCGCGGGTGGCGGAGTTCGGTGACCTTGGTGAGCGTCGGTACGGCGCCGGTGTGCCGCTTCGGCTTCAGGTAGAAGGGGGCCTTGCGCCCGTAGTGGCGGGCGGCGACCGCGACGGCCTGGACCTCCTCGTGGGCGTGGAGGCGGGCCTTGCCGGTCTCCAGCTGGATGAGGTCGAGCACCTCGGCCTGGCGTTCCAGCACCAGGTCGTGGAAGCGGAGGAGGACGGCGGCCCGCTCGCGCACGGGACGCTGGGCCCAGACGGCCTGGGCGGCGCGGGCCCGCTCGTAGGCCTTCTCCACGTCCTCGGGGGTGGACTCCGGCAGGTCGGCCAGCTTCTCGCCGGTGAACGGCGTGTGGTTGGCGGTCCGGCCGGAGCCGGCCACGCCCTTGGTGAGCTGGGCGACCAGTTCCGGAGTGACCACGTCGGCGGCGGTACGGGCGCCCTGCGGCGCCGCCGCGAGGGGGTTGGTGCCGGTCGTCCGTGCCGTGCCGGTCTTTTCGGGGGCCTGCGAGTCCGTCATGACGCGCAGGGTATTCCGGACCGGACGACTTTGGGTACCCGGCGGTAACAGGGATTCGCCGGGCGCACACACCGCGCCAGTGATCGCTGGCAACGAAGTCGCTGATCAGCGCGGCGGGCGGTGCCGTGCGGGCGCGAATGCGGCGTCGATCACCCCGTTCGAAACTTCGGCCGCTCCCCTGCTCACGGAGCTTCGGCCGGCCCGCGCGCCCGCGAACACCCCGCTGTCGTACCGATGCGCGTCGTGCGGCTGTTCGCCGTCGTCGCTCATGCCCCTCACCGCCGGCCGGTGGACCGGACGGCTAACGCCACCGGTCCCACAACCGCTGGGCCCACCCGTACCGTTCGCGGTGCTTGGGCAGGGCCGTGCGGCCGACCGCGGCGGCGAGCTTGCGCAGCCGTCGCCAGTCCAGGGGCGGCTTGGGCTCGGGGACGCCGGGGCGGTCGCGGGGCACGCGGACGCGCAGGGCCTTCGCCGAGACCCGGCAGTGGACGGGGGTGGGCAGGAGGAGCGCCTCGCCGTCGACGCCGACCTCGATCTCGGGCCGGTCGGCCTCGACGACGATCTCGTCGGCGACGAGGAGGCTGAGCCCTGGAGCGTTCGGACCGAGCACGAGCCCCGCGGCCTCGGCGGCGCTGTCGACACGGACGCCGACGACGCCCAGTACCCCGGCGTCCAGCCGTTCGCGGCGGCCGAGGCCGACGAGGTCGTCGCTGCGGTAGACGTTGTTGCTGACGAGGACGGCCTGGGGCGCGTCGATGACGGCATCCCCGATGCGGGCGGTGAGCCGCGGTCCCCGCTGGTGCGTGAGCAGTTCGGGCAGCAGCTGCAGGGTGGTGCGGACCTTGTCGTCGCGGTAGGCGGGGCTCTGCACGACGGCGGCGTACGCGCCGAAGGAGGCGTTGTTGACGAAGGGATGGCCGCTGGCGTAGCCGAGGTCGACGTGGAGTTCGACGCCCTTGTCCGTGAGGGCGTCGAGGCAGGCGGCGGGGTTGTCGCGGTCGAGGCCGAGGTCCATGGCGAAGTGGTTGCGGGTGCCGGCGGAGATCACGAGGAGGGGGACGTCGTACGCCGCCGCGATGGCGGCGACCTGGGCCTGGGTGCCGTCGCCGCCCGCGACGCCGAGCAGGTCGGCGCCGTTCCTGACGGCGTCGCGGGCCAGTACGGCGACGTCCTCGTGGTGCGCGGGGTCGAGCAGATGGACCGTGGCGCCGAGTCGCTCGGCCCTCTCCTTCAGCCGGAAGCTCCCGACTTTTCCGCCCCCCGACCTGGGGTTCATGATGAGGAAGGGGCGGGTGGGGGCGGGGGTGCGGTGCTCGGGCACGTGCACCTGGTGGGACTTGGTGCTGCTGAGGGCGAACTTGCCGGACCAGACGGCGACGGCCCACAGGGCGGCGGAGACGATCACGACCCACAGCAGGTTGACGGCGGCGAACCACCAGATGACGCCGACCGGCGCGGCCACGGCCAGCGCGCCCGCCGCGATCCGGACGGCGCCGCGGTGGACCAGGACCCACCACAGCGCGGCCACGGTGAGGCCGGCGCCCAGCACGACGCCGGCGACGAGCAGGAGGCTCGCCTCGCGTGCGGAGCCGAGCGGCAGCAGTACGGCGAGCACGGCGCAGCCGAGTGCGGCCCTGGCCGCCCAGCGCTGTCTCGCGTGAGCCCGCACGTCCAGGTGTTCGATGCCCACGCTCGCTCGCCCTTCGCGCCGATCATGCACTTGACACGGCATGTTAGGCGCAAGAGGCCGCACAAGGCGATGGCTCCCGGACACCGGCCACGTCCCCCCTCGGCCGTCTTCACCACACAGCGAAGGGCGACACACGGCCAGAAAATCCCATGAATGCTTTCGATCCGGTCATTTCTCCCCAACTGCCTTACCCCGCTTGGCATTTGTTAGAGCGAGCCGCCTATAGTCCGGCTTGCTCGCGCGAGCAGGCCGTGCGGGCGCTCCCCCGTCGCGGACGTTCCGGCCGGATCCCACGCCCGGGGACGACAATCGCCTGCCGTCGGATCGTTCGAAGGACAGGTGGCCGTGCGTCGGCTCTGGGGTTGTCTGATCATCTGCGCTGCGACAGTCGCGGCCCTCCTCATCTCGGACACGCGCGACAGCGCGGCGGCCGACCGCAACGAGGCCACGTACTCCTACGGTTCGCACACCCGGCAGACCCTCGACGCCTACTGGAACGCCGCCGGCGAGGAACGGAACGGGACACAGCCGGGCATCGTGATCCTGCACGGCGGTCACTGGTCCGAGGACACCGGCTGGGCCACCTGGGCACGGACCTTCGCGGACGCCGGATACGCCGTCTTCGCCGTCGACTACCGGCTGAACTTCGACGCCCCGTGGCCGGCCCAGCGGACCGACGCCCTGTCCGCGCTCGACTGGATACGCGAGCACGCCACCGACTTCGACCTCGACACCAACCGGCTGGTTCTCCTGGGCTCGTCCTCCGGCGGCCAGCTGGCGACCACGGTCGCGACCTACCGCTCCGGCGCCTACGGACTCGACGGCGTGGTGGCGCTGTCTCCCGTCGTTTCCCCGTACCGCGCCTGGCAGGACGGCAACGCCGGCACCGCGACGGACGGGCAGCGCCGGCTCCGCGACAACGCCGTCATTCTCGCGCGCTGCGCCCCCGACGCGACGGACACCGACGCCGTCACGCCCCCCGGTTGCCGGGAGACCTGGAACGACATGGCGGCCAACAGCCGCGCCTCCGGTGCCGACGACGCCCCCATGTACCTGCTCCACTCCAAGGGCGACCCCGTGCCCGTTCGGCACTCGCTCGACCTCGAAGCGGCCGAGGAGGCCGACCACAACATGCCCGCCAACGGGGTCACGGTGAAGACGGTGGCGGGTTCCTCGCACGGCGGAGCGCTGTTGGACGAGCCGGGTGTGGCCGACCGGGTCCTGGCCTGGATCGCCGAGAGGACGTACTGAGCGCCACGAAGATCGCCCCTCCCCGCTCCACCACGCGCCCGCCACCGCCCGCTCGGCCCTGAACCCGGCCGTCGCCCTCCTGAGGCTCCTGAGGCTCCTGAGGCTCCTGAGGCTCCTGAGGCGGGCCTACATGTGGTCGAACTCCAGGTTGGCGATGGCCGTACGGGCGATCTCGCGGCCCTGCTCGGTGAAGTGCCCCTTGCCCGGATAGTCGATCCAGACCCGGTACATGTCGCCGTTGCCCGCCCTGTAGTACAGGACCCGTGCCTCACGCAGGCGCGGGGCCTGGCTGTTCGTGGTCGTGTACACGATGGTGTTCCCGGCGGCCTCACGGTCCTCGAACTTGGTCTCCTGCGGCCGCCCCTTCGGCGCGGGATCGTCGGCGATGTCCAGCGTGTACTCGCCGTCCTTGACCAGCTCCCAGTCGGCGTACGCCTCGTCCAGCGCGACGCCCGGGATCTCGTTCTCCTTGTCGTCCTTCTTGACGTCCCGGTCGATGTTGATCCGGATCAGCCCGCTCGGGTCGCTGTACTGCGCGAACGTGCCGTCCGTGACGTCCGGCTCGAACGTGTCCTTCACGAAGTCCCCGGGCACCCCCACGCTCGCGGCGACCTTCGAACCGAGGTCCCGCTGCTTCCAGCCGTCCGGCAGGGGTCCCGCGAAGGGGTCGGCGATCACCAGGTACGCCGTCACCGCCGCTGCCACGACCACCGCGCCGAGCCCGGCGAAGGTCCTGGCGCCGACGCGGATGCCCTTGGAGTTTCCGGCCGGGGGCCCGGCGATCCGCTGGACCACCTGGGTGGGCGCGGGCACCGGCGGGTTCGCGGCCGTCTCCAGCAGCTCGCGAACGCGGGCGGCGGTCGGGCGGCGCGCCGGGTCCTTCTGCAGCAGGCCGTCGATGGCCTCGGCGAGCGGGCCCGTGGCCGAGGCGGGCGCCGCCGGCGTGGCGTTGAGGACGGACTGCAGGGTCGCCGGCGTGTTGCTGCGCCGGAACGGCGACACGCCCTCCGTGACGGCGTAGAGGACGACACCGAGCGACCAGAGGTCCGACGCGGGGCCGGGCCGCTGGCCCAGCACCCGCTCGGGGGCGATGTACTCGGGCGAGCCGACGAAGCCGCCGGTGTCCGTCAGGTTCGTCTCGCCCTCGATCTGGGCGATGCCGAAGTCGGTGAGGACGACCCGGTCGTGGCGGCCGAGGAGGACGTTGTCCGGCTTGACGTCACGGTGCAGGATGCCCGCCGCGTGCGCGGCCTCCAGCGCGCCGAGCACGTCGAGCCCGATTCTCGCCGCGTCACGCACCCCGAGGGTGCCCTCCTGAAGCGCGTCGCCCAGCGAACGCCCCCGCACCAGCTCCATCACGATCCACGGCTGACCGTCCACGACCGCCACGTCGTGCACGTTGACGACCGACGGATGGTCGAGCCGGGCCGCCGCACGGGCCTCGCGGCGCATCCGCTCGAAGGCGTTGTCCCGTTCACGCTCGGGAAGATGGTCCGGTACGCGGGGTTCCTTGACGGCGACCTCACGATCCACCGTCTCGTCCTTCGCCCGCCACACCGTACCCATACCGCCATGGCCGAGCTTGGCGAGCAGCCGGTACCGACCGGCGATCAGCCGCCCGGTGCCGGGTTCCTGCGAGGCCTGCGGCTGCCGCGCCGGCGGCTGTGCCGGTGATGACGGCGCCGACTGTGCCACCACCCGCGTGGGCTGCGCGTACGGGTTCCCCGGGTACGGCACACTCGGCTGCGGCGGTTGCAGTCCGAAACTCGTCGGCTCATCCGGCCCGTAGCCGGACCCTTGACCAGATCCGTGACCAGATCCGTGACCAGATCCTTGACCGGAACCTTGGCCGGTTCCGTAAGGGGCGCCCCCGTTGCTGCTCATACGTTCATCTGTATCGCGGCAAGCGCTCCGGCATCCACCCCCGTCGCTTTCCGGTCACAGACCCGTGACGCGGAACACCACTTATCTCCGCTTTAGTTACGAACGAACGTATCCACCGCCACGTCGAAGTACTCCTTCGCCTCGCTCACCTTCCCGACCGGCGCCGACACCCACACGTCGTACAGCCGCCCGTCCTGCTCCCAGCACAGGTCGTACGTGTGCCGGGGCCCCTCCGCCGCGCTGAAACCGTCCCAGGTGAACTCCCAGAGCGCGGCGGGCGCCCCGTCGTGCGTGGTCTCGGCGACCCGGCCGTCGCGGTAGCCGGGGTTCGTGGAGGGCCCCTTCTCATGGGCGCGCCGCATCACCCCGGCCGGCCCGCCCTCCTCCGGGTCGTCGAGCTTGATACCGATGCGGATCACGTGCCCCGGCGACATGTAGAAGACCCGCTCCCCCTGCGGCTCCCGCGTGAAGTCGTCCGGCACGGCGAGGCTGAAGCCCTGGTCGTCCTCGGCGAGCCGGTACCCCGAGGGCACGGTCGGCGCGGTGGCCGCCCGTGAGCGTGTGACGGTGGGCGTGGCGTCGGCCGACGTACCCGGCGTGTCGTCCGTCGACGTGCCGGGTGTGTCGTCCGTCGACGTGCCGGACGCGCCGCCTGACGGGCCGGATGCGCCCGAGGGGGTCGGAGCACCCGTCGTACGCGACTCGCCCGGCGTCCGCGGTGCCGAACTGCTCGGCGTGTCGCCGCCACCGCCGCCGCTTCCGTCCTGCATCAGCAGCGCCGCCGCCGAGACGCCCGCCCCGGCCATCGCCGCCACCAGCGCGGCGGCGACCAGCACGCTCCGGGTGGAACGCGGCTGCCCCTGCTGCGCGGGCTGCTCCGGCAGGGCCGACTCCGGACCTGGAGCGGGCGGCCCCGACCGCGGCTGCCCGGCTGCCGACGCGTCCTGGGCGTCGGCCCCGGCAGCGGCCGTACGCTGCGCGTCCCGGCCCGGGCGTGGCACGTCCCGCCGGGTCGGGGTGTACCCGGTCGACGTCCGCGGGGTCTTCGTCGTCCTCGGTGTGCGCCCGGTCTCCCGGAAGGCCCTCAGCAGCCGCTCCGCCTCCGCCGCGTCGAGCCGCCGGTCCGGATCGCGTTCCAGCAGCCCCCGTACGACGGGGAGCAGCGGCGCGGCCTGCGGGGGCGGCCGGATCTCGTCGACGACGACCGCGTGCAGGATGCCGCCCAAGGAGTCCCGCCGGAACGGCGACTCCCCGCTGAGCACGGCACACAGCAGCGCGCCCAGCGACCACAGGTCGGACTCCGGCCCGGTGCGGTCCCCGGACATCCGCTCCGGCGCGGTGTACTCGGGCGAGCCGACGAAGGCCCCGCTCTCGGTGAGCGTGGTCGCGCCGGCGACCTGGGCGATGCCGAAGTCGGTGAGGACGACCCGGTCGGTGCCGGTCTCCAGCAGGACGTTCGCCGGTTTGAGATCGCGGTGCAGCACCCCGGCGTCGTGCGCCCGCCGCAGCGCGCCCAGCAGATCGATCCCGATCCGCGCGGCCTCCCGCGCGTCCACGGGCCCCTGGGCCCCGATCCGCTCCGCGAGCGAGCCGCCGTCGATCAACTCCATGACGATGTACGGGCGTTCGTCCTGCTCGACCACGTCGTGCACGACGATGATGTGCGGGTGGCTGAGCCGGGCGACCGCGCGCGCCTCCCGCAGGGTGCGCTCGCGCCGCAGGCGGGACCGCTCCTCCGGGAGCGAGTCGTCGAGGGCCAGCTCCTTGACCGCCACCTGCCGACCGAGGAGCTCGTCGGTGGCGCGCCACACGATCCCCATCCCGCCGCGGCCGATCCTGGCCTCCAGCCGGTAACGCCCCGCAATGAGACGGACGTTCTCCCCCTCGGTCCCCATACGCCCCATCATGCCGCACCGGACCGAAACCCTCCGGTGCCGCGTGACGGCCTGGCCGACAAGCGACGTACGCACGACTGACGGGCGCCTCACGAGCGCCGTGCGGAAGGCTCACGCGTGAGGCCCCACGTGGGCCCGCGTATGGGCGGCGAGGTTCTTCGCGGTTCACGCCTGAGGCACCCCGCCCTCAGTCCCGCCTCAGCCCCGCCGCACTCCGCCTTTCCCCATGCCTCCCCGAAGCCTCACCGGCGCCTGCCCTATGCCGCGCCGCTGGTCACCGCTGGCGCGCCGCTGATCACCGCTGGCGCCGCACCGGTCACCACTGTCGCGCCATCGGCGACCGATGCCGCACCGTCGGCTCACCGCTGCGCCGGCCTCCAGCTGCGCAGCACCGCGTAGAACTGCTTCTCCGCCGTGTCCCAGTCCGCCGCGGGCGCGGACATGTAGATCGTGTACTCGACACCGTCCCGGGAGAGATACATCTGCTCGATCGCCCGGCGCGGCCCGGGGAAGTCCGTGTCCTTCGCCGGCGCGGTCCAGGTGAAGTCCCACAGGGCGCCCGGCCGGTCGCGGTAGATGTTCTCCTCCAAGCTCACCTGCCGGTATTCGGGTCGCGTCCGCACCTGCTCCTCCAGGTCGAGCTGGTGGTGGTACGGGCTGTCGAAGTCGGGCGAGTCGTCCACGGCGACCCGGAGGAAGTGCTCACGGTTGTCGGGGGTGTAGTCGATCTGTGTCCCCTTCACCTGCCGCTTCCACCCCTTGGGCAGGGCAAGGCTGAAACCCTCCGGGTCCTCGACCCGCTCCCACCCCTCGGGCACCGTGTCCGCCGACTCGTCCGCCCCGTCCGCCCCACCCGTGGCGGAGCCGTTCCCCGCACGCCAGACGTCCGCGTAGTGCGCAGCGACGGCACCACCACCGGCAACCAGCACGGCCAGCGCGAGGACGAGCGCGACCGTACGCCCCCGGCGCCGCTTGGCGGTGGGCTCGGCGGGGACGACGGGGGCAACGGAGGCGGGCTGATACTCGGTGGCCATCGGAGCAGCCGGGGTGCCGAAGCCACCGGTAGCGGACACGTGGCCCCCGGCGAAGGCCGCACCCCCGGTGGGGTGCCCCGGCACCTGCGCGTCACCCGCATACGCACCACGCGCACCACGTCCACCGTGCACGCCCTCTGCGCCACGCTCGCCCCCACCACCCGCACCACCGGGGCCGGCCACACCACCCGTACCGTCCCCCGCGCCCCCCTGCTGCTGCCGGGTCGGCACATACGCCTGCGCCACCCGTGGCCGACGCCCCTCCGCCGCCTCGGCGAGCATCTGCTCCGCCTCGTCCGCAGCGGGCCGTACGGCCGGGTCCTTGCACAGCAGCGCGGTGATGACGGGCCCCAACGGCCCGGCGTCCACCGGTTCGGCGGCCTCCTCGCTCACCACGGCCTGCATCGTGGTGAGCGGTGTGGTGCGCCGGAACGGCGACTTGCCCTCGACCGCCGTGTACAGCGTGGCGCCCAGCGACCACAGGTCGGAGGCGGGCCCTGGGTCGTGGCCGCGCACCCGCTCGGGGGCTATGTAGTCGACGGAACCGACGATCTCGCCGGTCCGTGTGATGGTCGTGTCACCCTCGACCTGCGCGATGCCAAAGTCGGTCAGCATGACCCGGCCGTCCTCGGCGAGCAGTACGTTGCCCGGCTTCACATCGCGGTGCAGTACACCGGCCCGGTGGGCGGCGCCCAGCGCGCGGAGCACCCACATCCCGATCCGCGCCGCCTCGCGTGCCTCGACGCGCCCCCGTTCCTTGACCGCGTCGGCCAGCGAGACGCCCTCGACCAACTCCATGACGATCCACGGCCGGTTGTCGTGTTCCAGCACGTCGTGCACGGTGACGACGGCCGAGTGGTTGATCCGTGCCGCCGCGCGCGCCTCCGCCCGGGTCCGCCGCAACAGGATGGCCTGCTCGCTCTCCGAGACATAGAGCGCGGCCGTCAACTCCTTGATCGCGACAGCCCGGTGCAGCACCTCGTCGTGCGCACGCCAGACCCGTCCCATGCCACCGCTGCCGATCGTGTCGACGAGCCGGTAGCGCCCCGCGAGGAGCAGCCCCTGCATCTGATTCACGTTGCCCCGCAATGTTCTTGACAGGTTCAGACTAGGGAGCGGCTCGCCGCCCGGGGAACCGGCCGGGCCGCACAGGGACAGCACTGTGACGGTTCTCGCTTCCGCGACCGGAGCGCAACCTTCCGCCGCCGGACCGAACCGCCGCTCAGCCGGTCGCCTTGTACGTGTCCGCCGCCTGCTCGTACAGCCGCGTGACCTCGTCCCGCTCCGCCTCCGGCCCGCGCAACTGCACCACGTGGTACCGCCCGTCGAGGAGGATGACGAGGTTTCGTACGTAGACGCCGCGGCCCTCGGAGTCCTGCCAGGTGAACTGCCCCTCGGCCGAGGTCACCCCGCCCACCTCGATCAACCGCATCCCGGTGGACGTGGCCCAGGAGGAGTCACGGAACGGCTGCAACTCGCGCTCGTCCTCCCGCTGGTACTTCAGCGGATCGCTGCCGTACGTCGCCGTGCTGTCCCGCCCGGAAACGAGAATCAGCTCGAAGTCGCCCTGGGAGTACACGATCTGGCCGCGCCCGTTCTTGGCGGCGCGGTCCCAGCCAGTGGCGACGGCGACCTGGAACCCCTCGGGGTCCTTGCGCAGGGTGAACCCCTGGGCGACCTCGGAGTCACCGGTCTGCGGTTGCGTCGCACCGGACGACTTCGACGGGCTCGCCCCGCTCTGCCCCTCCTCGCCGCCGTCGGGCGAGGTGGAGTTCCGGTCGGGCCGGGGCTCACTGCTCGCCGCCGGCGCCGAACTCTGCTGCCCGGCACGGTCCGTACGGCTGCTCGTGTCACCGCCCTCACTGCTCGGCGCGGCCTTCGGCATGAACACCATGGCGTACGTGACCGCCGCCACCAGCGCGAGCAGGATCAGCAGGATCAGGTTCCGGCCCAGTTTGCGGGGCTGCGGGGGCTTCTCCCGGGTGCGCTTGTGACGGGCGTGCGCGCTCGTCGCGGGCAGCCCGGCCCGGCGTCTGCGGACGAGCTCGCCCCGCCGCCGTACGATCGGCAGCCGGCTCGCGTCCACGGGCGGCGCCGGCACGACATGCGCACCGGCCTCGGGCTCGGGCGCCGACCGCACGAGGGAGCGCAGCCAGCCGCGCAGCTCCTCGAAGTCCAGCCGCTCGGTGGGGTCCTGACGCAGCAGCGACTCCACGACCGGCCGCAGCGGCCCGCACTCCTCGGCGAACGCCGGGGGCTCCGCGCACACCATCTGCACCAGCTCGGCGGTGTTCTCCTCCGGATACGGCGCGTGCCCCTGCACCGCCCGGAACAGCAGCGCCCCGAGCGCCCACAGATCCGTCGACGGCCCGATCGGCGCCGCCAGCTGCCAGTTCTCGTGCACCGGCCCGGCCTGCTCCGGCGCCCACCGCTCGGTGACCGGCCCGATCACAGCCATCCGCGCCTGTCGCGCCCGCTCGGCGGCGAGCGCGGTCGCGGGCCCTCGCCGGGGTACGGCCCCGCCGCCGGCGCCGTCCCAGGGGTCTGCGTCCGCGACGCCGGTGGGGTGCGGGGCAGACGTGTTTCCCACGGAGCCGGTGTGCCCGCCGCGGCCGTACGCGGGGTTGTCGTGCGTACCGGGGTCGTAGGCGGAGTCGCCGTACCCGGGGTCGCGCCGCGCGCCGTGTTCTGGTGCCGGGTGGGTGCCGGTGCCGTCGGCGTCGAAGGTGTCGCCGTGACCGCCCACCTCACCTGGCGCACCACCGAGTGGACCGCCGCCGTACGGCGAGGAGTCGCCGGGCGCCGAAGTCCCCCGGTCGTTGCCGCCGGGCGCGGCCGTCCCGCCGCGCGGCAGTGCGCCGTGCCAGGCGCTCGTGGCGCCGCCGTGCGCGAGGACACCGTAGGGGTCGGCGATCTGGCCGAGCGGCACCGGGCGCGTACCCGCGCCGGAAGCCGGGTCGCCGTCCCGTCCCGCTCCCGCCGCCGTACCGTCCTGCGGCGCCGGCCGCTGCGCGGGCAACCCCGCACCCGGCCCGCCCCCTTGGTCGTCCTGCACCCGGGCCGCGGCCCGCGCGCCCGCCCGGTACGCGGCGATCGCACCCGCCCGTGCCGCCCGAGCGTCCCCGCCGGCCTCCAGCGCGCGCTGCCCCCCGGAGGGGTCCGCGCCCGGCGCCGTCGCGCTTCCCGCCCGCGCCTCTATCGCGGCCCGCCGGGCGGCTTCGGGGTCCTCGACCGCGCCGCCGGGCCCGCCGCCACGGGAACCGCCGAACGTGCCCCCGTCCGCGCCCCGGGGCAGAGCGCTCCCGGGCGCCGACGCCCCGCGCGCCGCGGGAACACCACCGGGCGGCACCGGGTCATGGCGCGAGACCCGACCTCCACCGGGCCCCACGGCGGGCACTCCCGTGCCGCCGCCGGGTGCCCCGGGCGGACTGTCCTCGACCTCCCGCGCGGGTACCGGGTCGTATCCGCACAACGCCTCTTCCGCCGCCCCCGCCGCCAGCCCGGTCAGCATCACCCGGCCGTCGTCGCAGACCAGCACCGTGCGGGCGGTGATGTTCCGGTGGACCCAGCCGTGGGCGTGCAGCGCTCGCAGGGCGGTGAGCACGTCGGAGGCGATCTCGGCCGCCCGGTACGGGGTCAGCGGCTGCTCCGCGAGCAGCGCCGTGAGGGGCCGTGCGGACACCAGTTCGCTCACTATCCACAGCGAGCCGCCTTCGGCGAACACGTCGAAGACCTGGTCGAGCCGTGGATGGTCGGGGATCTGCGCGGCGGCCTGCGCGGCCTCGATGGCCCGCCGTACGGCCGGGTCCGCGGACCGGCGCGTGGTCCGCGCCGCACTCCGGCGCCCTCCGCCGTCCCGTGCCACATAACCCTCGGGCAGCCCGTCCGCGTCGAGCATCTCCGCCTCGACGACCTCGGGCAACGGCACCTGCCGTATCAGGACTTCCTGCCCGCTGTAGGTGTCGAACGCCCGGCTCTCGGGGGCGATCTCGTACTCGTCGGAAGGCGGCAGCGGCAGGCGGTAGCGGTCGGCGAGTACACGCCCCGCGTATGCGTCCACGATGCCCTCCCCCAGCCGCCCGGTCGGTCAATTCCGTTCGCCTTGCGTCCCGTTCCGGTCTGGATGCATACGGTCCGCAGCCCTACACGATACGTGCCGGAGGCAACTCACATTGACTCGATGCGATATCTCGTTCGTCTCGAATGCGCTCGAACGCTCTCGATCTTCCCCGGAAGGCACGTCCCCGAACTCACCAGGCGGGCACAACTCCCGAAGCCGAGCTCACGTCGAGGGAACGCACCCCGACCAACGCCCCCTCACGCCCCCGTCGGGCACCCCGAGCCGAGGCACGACACCGCACACAGCCACAGCCCCGAACGCACCGGCGCACAACACCCCACCCGCGCGCGCCCCCGCACAGCGTCACGGGTGGGGCGTCCGGCGCCTCACGACTTCGGTTCGAACGTCTTCGTGAACGTCCGCCACGTGTCCTTGCGCAGCTCACCGCTCCACTTCGACGCCTTCGCGGTGTACATCAGCGCGTATCCCTGCTGAGAGTCGACGACGAATCCGCGGTCGATCGACCGGTACTTCGTTCCGCTCTCCACGTAGGTGAACTCCCAGTCGGCCGCGTTCCAGCCCCGGTAGCTCACCGCCTCTATTCGAATCCGCTTGTACTGCGAACGCGCCATGTACTGCTCTTGGTTCTTCCAGTCCGCGACCGGGTCGTTCTTCGGCGTGGTGATCCACCCGACGAGCAGCCGCTGCCCGTCGGGGCCGGAGAACCGGGCGCCCGCTGCGCCCGTGGACTGGTACTTCCACCCGTCGGGCAGCCCGATCGAGAACCCCTGACCGCTCTTGTACGTCTCGGTCGCGATGTTCCCCGAGCCGCCGGAGCCGTCACCGTTCACCGACCCGTTCGACCTGCCCGAAGGGCTCGGCGAACTGCCCCCGGACCCGCTCGAACCGTCGGCTTTCTCCGTCGTGTCACCGTCCGGAACGGGGTCGGACCCCTTGTCCGTGTTCTTGCCCTTGTCCGCGTCGGCGTCCTCGCTGTCGGCGTCGCTCCCCGACGCCGACCCGCTGGACGCCGCCGCCTTGACGTCCGCACCCTTGCTCTTGTTGGAACTGCCGTCGTCATTGCCGAGGGTGAGCGCCAGGACGGTCCCGAGGACGGCCAGCACCACCGCCACCGCGATGACGGCCAGCGTCCGCCGCGAGACCACGTCCGTGATCGGCGCCCTGGGCACCGGCCGCGGCGGCAGATCCGGCGGCGGCACCTGGGGCCACCCGGAAGTCCGCTTCGCCGGAACGGGGTTCCCCGTCCCGTCGCCCGCGCCCACACCGCCACCGGCGGCGCGCGGCCCCGGCACCCCCGGCGCCGACGTGCCCGCGGTCTGTCCCGAGCCACTGCCGGCCTTCGCGGCATCGGCACCCGATGCCACCCCGACGGAGGCGGACCTCGTCGTCACCACCGCCGGAGCCGCGGCCGGAGACGCCGGGCCGGCCCCACCGGAAGTCCCACCGGCCGCACCCCGCGCGACACCGGCACCGGCACCGGCACCCACGGTTCCGGCACCCGCCGCGGCCGCGCCCTTCCGCATGGACCACCGAGGCGCACGCGACCGTTGGCCGCCGCTCGCCTTGGCCCCGGCACCGCCGGAACCACCCTTCTTCGGGCGCTCCTCCGGCACGGGCGGCAACGGCACGACCCGCGTCGCGTCCACCGGCTCGACGTCCTTCGGGTCGGGCGCGTGGATCACGGTGTTGAGCATCGCCCGCGCACCGGCGTCGTCGAGCCGCCGCTCGGGGTCCTTGGTCAGCAGCCCGAAGATGACGTCCTTGAGGGGCCCGGCGCGCTTCGGCTCCGGCACCGGCTCGGTCATCACCGCGGTCAGCGTGGCTATGGCCGACCCCTTGTCGTAGGGCGGCACCCCCTCGACCGCCGCGTAGAGCAGACCGCCGAGCGACCACAGGTCGGCCGCGGGCCCGGGCTTGTGGCCGCGCGCCCGCTCCGGCGAGATGTAGGAGGGCGCGCCCACAAGCATGCCGGTCGAAGTGATGGAGGGGTCGCCCTCGACCTGCGCGATACCGAAGTCGGTGAGGACGACCCGGCCGTCGTGCTTGTCGAGGAGCACGTTCGACGGTTTCACGTCCCGGTGCAGGATGCCCTCGCGGTGCGCGGCCCGCAGCACGTCGAGAATGGCGAGCCCCACCTCGGCGGCCCGCCTCGGTTCGAGCACCCCGTCCTCACGGATGGCCTCGGCGAGCGACTTGCCCTCGACGAGTTCCATCACGATCCACGGCCGGTCGTCCTCGTGCACGACGTCGAACACCGTCACCGCGGCGTTGTTACGGATCCGCGCGATGGCCTTGGCCTCGCGAAGCGTGCGCGTGATCAGCCGCCGCTTCTCCTCCTCGTCGATGCTCGACGGGAACCTCAGCTCCTTGACGGCGACCGTACGGCCCAACGTCTCGTCCTTGGCACGCCACACCGTGCCCATGCCGCCGCGACCGAGCACCCCTCCCAGCCGGTACCGCCCGGCGAGGAGACGTGCGTCCTTGTCCTGACGGGATTCCCCAGCCCGCTCCGCCTCCGACATGCGTCCCCTCATGCAACCCGCCCTGACAGAGTCTCCATTGTCACCCACCCGCCAACCGCCCCACGCCCAGGGCCCCCCTCAACCAGCCACGCCGGCAGCTGAGGCGGGTTCAGGGACACACAGCCCGAAGACATTCAGCCCCTCCGGCGTTCGCGGACGAGCCCGAAGGGCGACAGCGAGTGTCCGGGGCGCAGCCCCCAGGGGAGGGGACCGGGTAGGCGCGGCGGGGGGCGAGAACAACGCCCCGCCGCACCCGGCGGCCACACCCAGCCCCCTACAACGGCACGATGTCCGGCGCCCCCAACCGAGCCGCATCCGCCGTCAGGTCGTCCGGCTGCCGCTGCGACTCCCGCTCCGCCTCCACCCTCTTCTCGTAGTGCTGAACCTCCCGCTCGATCTGGTCCTCGTCCCACCCGAGCACGGGAGCCATCAGCTCCGCCGCCTCCCGCGCACTGCGCGTCCCCCGGTCGAAGGTCTCGATCGAGATCCGCGTCCGCCGCGTCAGCACGTCATCGAGATGCCGCGCCCCCTCGTGCGAAGCCGCGTACACCACCTCGGCCCGCAGATAGTCGTCCGCGGCCTGCAACGGCTCCCCCATCGACGGATCGGCCGCGATCAGCTCGAGCAACTCCTCGGTCGCCGACCCGTACCGGTTCAGCAGGTGCTCCACCCGCACCACATGCAGCCCGGTACTCGCCGCGATCCGCGCCCGCGCGTTCCACAGTGCCCGGTACCCCTCCGCCCCCAGCAGCGGCACATCCTCGGTGACGCACTCCGCGACCCGTTGATCCAGCCCGTGCACGGCCGCGTCCACCGCGTCCTTGGCCATGACCCGATAGGTCGTGTACTTGCCACCGGCCACGACGACCAGCCCCGGCACCGGATGCGCCACGATGTGCTCCCGCGAGAGCTTGCTCGTGGCGTCCGACTCCCCGGCGAGCAACGGCCGGAGCCCGGCATAGACCCCTTGCACGTCATCCCTGGTCAGGGGCACGGCCAGGACCGAGTTCACATGCTCCAGCAGATAGTCGATGTCCGCGCTGGACGCCGCCGGATGCGCCTTGTCGAGGTCCCAGCCGGTGTCGGTCGTCCCCACGATCCAGTGCCGCCCCCAGGGGATCACGAACAGCACGGACTTCTCGGTCCGCAGGATCAGCCCGGTCGTGGAGTGGATCCGGTCCTTGGGTACGACCAGATGGATGCCTTTGGACGCCCGGACGTGGAACTGCCCCCGTTCACCCACCATCGCCTGGGTGTCGTCGGTCCACACCCCGGTGGCGTTCACCACCTGCCGAGCGCGGATCTCGTACTCCCCGCCGCCCTCGACGTCCTGCACCCTGGCCCCGACCACCCGCTCGCCCTCACGCAGGAAGCCGGTGACACGCGCGCGGTTGGCGACCTTCGCCCCGTACGACGCGGCCGTGCGCACCATCGTCGCCACATAACGGGCGTCGTCCATCTGCGCGTCGTAGTACTGCAACGCCCCGACCAGGGCGTCCTTCTTCAGACAGGGCGCGATGCGCAGGGCGTGGCGGCGGGTCAGATGACGATGGACCGGCAGGCCCCGGCCATGCTCGCGCGCCATCGACATCCCGTCGTACAAGGCGACGCCCGAGCCCGCGTACCACCGCTCCCAGCCCTTGTGCTGCAAGGGATAGAGGAACGGCACGGGCTTCACCAGATGGGGGGCCAGCCGCTCCAGCAGCAGCCCTCGCTCCTTCAACGCCTCCCGGACGAGGGCGAAGTCGAGCATCTCCAGATAGCGCAGACCGCCGTGGATCAGTTTGCTGGACCGGCTGGAGGTGCCCGACGCCCAGTCACGTGCCTCGACCAGGCCCGTGGACAGACCGCGTGTCACGGCGTCCAGGGCCGTGCCCGCACCGACCACGCCACCACCCACGACCAGCACATCCAGCTCGCGCTCGGCCATACCCGCCAGTGACTCGGCGCGCTGCGCCGGTCCCAGTGCCGCTGTCCTCACCGCTGCCTCCTGCTGTCGGTCGCGCCGGCCTCACCTGTCCATGCCCGTCAGGCAAGACCCGGTTCACATCCCCCTGCCCGAAATTCTGACCGTGTTGCCCGACTTCGGCCACCACCAGCCCCCAGCCTGTGGATAACTCCGCAGGACGCGCACAGAAAAACAATTTCCCAATCCCGCATATCGGTCATATTTACTCCTAGTGTTACATTGCGCTCGCTCGTCCAGTCCACAGGGCTTGCGCGCCTGTCCCGCTTCGGTTATTGGGAAGGACGGCCACAAGCCATGCCCGCAGATCTCGCCGTCATCGGACTCGGCCAATTGGGGCTGCCGCTGGCCCAGGCCGCCGTCGCCGCCGGCATCCCCACGCTCGGTTACCGCATCGGTCCCGACTCCGGCTCCCTCACCCCCGGCGAACTGCGCCGCATGCTCGCCCGCGGCTTCAAGCCCACCACCAGCCCCGCCGAACTCGGCCGCGTCCGTACGGCGGTCATCTGCGCCCCCACCTCACCGAGCGCCGACGGTTCCCTCGACCTCTCCCAGGTCGAGGAGGCCGCCCGCACCCTGGCCGCCCGGCTGCGCCCGCACACCACGGTCATCCTGGAGTCCCCGGTCCCCCCGGGCACCACCGAGGAACTCCTCCGCCCACTCCTCGAAGAGGGCTCGGGCCTGCGTGCGGGCCGCGACTTCCACGTCGCCTACTCCCCCGCCCGCGTCGACCCGGGCAACCGCGACTTCGGCCCCGCCAACACCCCGAAGGTGATCGGCGGCCTCACCTCCGCCTGCACGGAATCAGCGGCCGCCTTCTACGGACGCCTCACCGACAAGGTGGTCCGCGCGCGTGGCCTTCGCGAGGCGGAGACGGTCCACCTCCTGGAGACCAACTACCGCCACGTCAACATCGCCCTCGTCAACGAGATGGCCGCGCTCTGCAACGACCTCGGCGTCGACCTGTGGGACGTCATCCGCTGCGCCGAGACCAAGCCCTTCGGCTTCCAGGCCTTCCGCCCCGGCCCCGGCGTCGGCGGCCACGCCCTCCCCCAGGACCTGTCGGGCCACGCCCCCCGCTCGCTCCGCATGGTCGAACTGGCGCAGCGCGTCAACAACCGCATGCCCCAGTACGTCGTCCAGCGCGCCGCCACCCTCCTCAACGAGCACGGCAAGTCGGCCCGGGGCGCCCGCGTCCTCCTCCTCGGCGTCACCTACAAGTCCGACGTCCCCGACCAACAGGGCACCCCCGCCGACGAGATCGCCCGCCGCCTCATCGAACTCGGCGCCCACGTCAGCTACCACGACCCCCACATCCCCACCTGGAGCGTCCTCGACCGCCCCATCCCCCGGGCCGACTGCCTCTACGAGGCCACCGCCGACGCCGACCTGACGATCCTGCTCCAGCAGCACCGCACCTACGACCTCCAGGGCCTGTCGGTGAAGGCCCAACTCCTGCTGGACACCCGGGGGGCCACGCCTACGGGGGCGGCGCATCGGTTGTGAAGGGGGGCGCGTGGATGGCTGGGCCTCGGGGGATGGTGGCGCCGGGCTGCCGTACGTCAGTAGCGTACGAAGCGGAACCCGCCGCTGCCGCCCCGGCGGTGCGGCGGGTTCCAGAAAAGGTGGAGCCCACCGCAGCGGCATACTGCGGCAGGCTCCTGGATGGTGCACGGAGTGTCCGCCCCTATTTGGCTTGGGGGCGGCCGCTCACCATCCGAAAAGCCGCAAGATCCACCTCCTCCGGCACCGGGCCGCCCCACGGCGAATCCGGTACCGTACAAAAAAAGGTGGAGCCCACCGCAGCGGGATACTGCGGCAGGCTCCTGGATGGTTCACGGAGTGTCCGCCCCTAGTTGGTGTGGGGGCGGCCGCTCACCATCCGAAAAACCGCAAGATCCACCTCCTCCGGCACTGCACCATCCGAAGACGGAGTCGGTCCCAGCGGGTGGGCTTGCGGTGACGTCCCATGGGCGCCCCCTTCCACGACGCCGCCGATAGCCCGGTAGGCGGTCCGTTGGAAATCGGGCCGGGCCCCGAGGGCGGGGTCCGGACCATGTCCTTGGAAGGGGGCTCCCAGCCGAACTGGGGCGCCGAACACGAACGCTATCGCCCGGATCCGCCCGTTCGGCCCACATTCGCCCCAAACACAACCAGGCGCCCCACCCCCACAACTCACGCCCCCACCAGTCCACTTGGGCACAGAAAAGGGCCCGGTCGCCCTCAGGCAACCGAGCCCCGACCCACGCTCAAACCGAGCGCGGCGTCACCGCATGTGCTGCGAGTCCGCCACCGTCACCTCGACACGCTGGAACTCCTTCAGCTCGCTGTACCCGGTCGTGGCCATCGCCCGCCGCAGCGCACCGAAGAGGTTCATGGAGCCGTCGGGCGTGTGAGACGGCCCGGCGAGGACCTCCTCGATGGTGCCCACGGTCCCGAGGTCGACCTTCTTGCCACGCGGCAGCTCCTCGTTCACCGCCTCCATGCCCCAGTGGTTGCCCCTGCCGGGCGCGTCCGTGGCACGGGCCAGCGGGGAGCCCATCATCACCGCGTCGGCGCCGCAGGCGATCGCCTTGGGGATGTCGCCGGACCAGCCGACACCGCCGTCGGCGATGACGTGCACGTACCGGCCACCGGACTCGTCCATGTAGTCGCGGCGGGCGGCGGCGACGTCGGCGACCGCCGTGGCCATCGGGACCCGGATGCCCAGCACATTGCGTGTGGTGTGCGCGGCGCCGCCGCCGAAGCCGACGAGGACGCCGGCCGCGCCGGTGCGCATCAGGTGCAGGGCGGCCGTGTACGTGGCGCAGCCGCCCACGATCACCGGCACGTCCAGCTCGTAGATGAACTGCTTCAGGTTCAGCGGCTCGTGCGAACCGGAGACGTGCTCCGCCGACACGGTCGTCCCGCGGATGACGAAGATGTCGACGCCCGCGTCCACGACGGCCTTGGAGAACTGCGCCGTGCGCTGCGGGGAGAGCGCGGCGGCGGTGACCACACCGGAGTCGCGCACCTCCTTGATGCGCTGCCCGATCAGCTCCTCCTTGATGGGAGCCGCGTAGATCTCCTGGAGGCGGCGGGTCGCGGCCTCGTCGGCCATCCCGGTGATCTCGTCGAGCAGCGGCTGCGGATCCTCGTACCGCGTCCACAGGCCCTCGAGGTTCAGGACACCGAGGCCGCCCAGCTCTCCGATGCGGATCGCGGTGGCCGGGGAGACGACCGAGTCCATGGGAGCGGCCAAAAAGGGCAGCTCGAAGCGGTAGGCGTCGATCTGCCAGGCGATCGAGACCTCCTTCGGGTCCCGCGTACGGCGGCTGGGGACGACGGCGATGTCGTCGAAGGCGTACGCCCGGCGGCCGCGCTTGCCGCGCCCGATCTCGATCTCAGTCACGTCTGTGGCCTTTCCCTGATGCGTTCAGCGTCTACCAGTATCGCCGACGGGCACGACGAGGGCGGCCCCGGATGCACCGGGGCCGCCCTGGCCGCAGCGTGACGAGGTCCGCTGTCTACTTACGGCTGTAGTTCGGCGCCTCGACCGTCATCTGGATGTCGTGCGGGTGGCTCTCCTTGAGGCCCGCGGAGGTGATCCGTACGAAGCGGCCGTTGGCCTGGAGGTCCGGGACGGTCCGGCCGCCGACGTAGAACATCGACTGACGCAGGCCGCCGACCAGCTGGTGGACGACCGAGGAGAGCGGGCCGCGGTAGGGCACCTGGCCCTCGATGCCCTCGGGGACGAGCTGCTCGTCGGAGGCGACGCCCTCCTGGAAGTAGCGGTCCTTGGAGAAGGACTTGCGGTCGCCGCGGGACTGCATGGCCCCCAGCGAGCCCATGCCGCGGTACGACTTGAACTGCTTGCCGTTGATGAACATCAGCTCGCCCGGCGACTCGGCGCAGCCCGCGAGCAGCGAGCCCAGCATCACCGTGTCGGCACCTGCGACCAGGGCCTTGGCGATGTCGCCGGAGTACTGCAGGCCACCGTCGCCGATGACCGGGATACCGGCCTCCTTGGCGGCGAGCGAGGCCTCGTAGATGGCGGTGACCTGCGGGACGCCGATGCCGGCGACGACACGGGTCGTACAGATGGAGCCGGGGCCGACGCCGACCTTGATGCCGTCCACGCCGGCATCGATGAGGGCCTGGGCGCCGTCGCGTGTGGCGATGTTGCCGCCGATGACGTCGACGCCCGACGAGTTCGACTTGATCTTGGCGACCATGTCGCCGACCAGGCGGGAGTGGCCGTGGGCGGTGTCGACGACGATGAAGTCGACGCCGACCTCGATGAGGGCCTGGGCGCGCTCGAAGGCGTCACCGGCGACGCCGACGGCCGCGCCGACGAGGAGCCGGCCCTCGCCGTCCTTCGCCGCGTTCGGGTACTTCTCGGCCTTGACGAAGTCCTTGACCGTGATCAGGCCCTTGAGGATGCCCGAGTCGTCGACCAGCGGAAGCTTCTCGATCTTGTGCTTGCGCAGCAGCTCCATGGCCTCGACGCCGGAGATGCCGACCTTGCCGGTGACCAGCGGCATCGGCGTCATGACCTCGCGGACCTGGCGCGAGCGGTCCGACTCGAAGGCCATGTCACGGTTGGTGACGATGCCCAGCAGCCTCTTGTTGGCGTCGGTGACGGGCACACCACTGATGCGGAACTTGGCGCACAGCGCGTCGGCCTCGCCGAGCGTGGCGTCCGGGTGCACGGTGATCGGGTCGGCGACCATGCCCGACTCGGAGCGCTTCACCAGGTCGACCTGGTTGGCCTGGTCCTCGATGGAGAGGTTGCGGTGCAGCACGCCCACGCCGCCCTGGCGGGCCATGGCGATGGCCATCCGGGACTCGGTGACCTTGTCC
This sequence comes from Streptomyces sp. NBC_01314, assembly GCF_041435215.1. Lineage (NCBI taxonomy): Bacteria > Bacillati > Actinomycetota > Actinomycetes > Kitasatosporales > Streptomycetaceae > Streptomyces > Streptomyces sp. NBC_01314. The sequence goes on from NZ_CP108394.1 coordinate 4,454,606, forward strand.
ATCGCGGCCGAGAGGAGCGGGATGTTCACCCGCACGTTCCTGGAGACGTACGAGGCGGTGTCGATCTCGTCAGGCGCCATGTCCGACGAGCCCGGCAGCAGCAGCACGTCGTCGTAGGTCAGCCCGAGCGTCGCGAATTTGTCGGGCACTCCGTCGACGTTTGCAGTCATGACACCTTCCCCAAATGGCCTTGATCGGTGCGGATGTCCATGCTAACGGGAAGCGTGGGGCACACATTCCACGGTACGAAGTGATACCGGGCTTCGTATGTTCGTACGGAAAAGGCACCCCGCGTGTTCATGCGGGGTGCCTGGGAGCCCGTACGGCTACTGCTCCGCCAGCGCCCGGAGCCTGCTCAGCGCCCGGTGCTGTGCCACGCGGACCGCGCCCGGTGACATCCCCAGCATCTGTCCGGTCTCCTCGGCCGTGAGCCCCACCGCGATCCGCAGCAGCAGCAGCTCCCGCTGGTTCTCGGGGAGGTTGGCCAGGAGCTTCTTGGCCCACTCGGCGTCACTGCTGAGCAGGGCGCGCTCCTCGGGACCCAACGAGTCGTCGGGGCGCTCCGGCATCTCGTCCGAGGGGACGGCCGTCGACCCGGGGTGGCGCATCGCGGCGCGCTGGAGGTCGGCGACCTTGTGGCCGGCGATGGCGAAGACGAACGCCTCGAACGGCCGTCCGGTGTCCTTGTAGCGCGGCAGCGCGAGGAGGACGGCGACGCAGACCTCCTGCGCCAGGTCCTCCACGAAGTGCCGCGCGTCACCCGGCAGCCGGGACAGACGGGTGCGGCAGTAGCGCAGCGCCAAGGGGTGGACATGGGCGAGCAGATCGTGCGTGGCCTGCTCGTCCCCGTCGACCGCGCGATGCACGAGCGCACCGATCACTGTCGTCTCGTCGTCGCGCATCGGTCCATGGTGCCTTGCGGCCGTCCGGTCCGTGGCGCCACGTCCATGGTTGTGCACCGAAGCGTTATGAGCAGGTGCGCCGGAACTCATCTCCTGCGCCCTCCCCTCCCGCTCGTTCGACTGCTCCCCGAGGAACTCCACACCTCAAGGATGCGGCATCCGCGGCGAAACGAGCAGCGGGCACCCGCTCGACCCCTCTCACCTGGCGGTAAGCGCCCCCGCCCGCCTCGCGGCAGGCGGGGATTCCCGAGCCCCCGTCGCGGCTCACCTAGCGAACCAGGCCCCAGCGGAAGCCGAGCGCCACCGCGTGCGCGCGGTCCGAGGCACCGAGCTTCTTGAACAGGCGCCGGGCGTGGGTCTTGACGGTGTCCTCGGAGAGGAACAGCTCGCGACCGATCTCGGCGTTGGAACGACCGTGGCTCATGCCCTCCAGCACCTGGATCTCGCGCGCGGTGAGCGTCGGCGCGGCGCCCATCTCGGCGGAGCGCAGCCGACGCGGGGCGAGCCGCCAGGTCGGGTCGGCCAGGGCCTGCGTCACCGTGGCGCGCAGCTCCGCACGGGAGGCGTCCTTGTGCAGATAGCCCCGCGCGCCGGCGGCGACCGCGAGGGCCACGCCGTCCAGGTCCTCGGCCACGGTGAGCATGATGATGCGCGCCCCGGGGTCGGCGGACAGCAGCCGCCGTACGGTCTCGACGCCGCCCAGTCCGGGCATGCGTACGTCCATCAGAATCAGATCCGAGCGGTCGGCCCCCCAGCGGCGGAGGACTTCCTCGCCGTTGGCCGCCGTGGTCACGCGCTCGACGCCGGGCACGGTCGCCACCGCGCGGCGCAGCGCCTCTCGGGCAAGCGGGGAGTCGTCGCAGACGAGGACGGATGTCATGGCCGCCCTCCGCAGCTGATGCGCGTCACCTTGAGCCTCCAGGCTGGTACGAAATCGTCACCTGTGCGGTCGATACTCACGAGCGGACACGAACACCTGCCCGAGCGCTTTTCTCTCAACCGCCTCCGCCCGTCTCAACGACGGTCACTCGAAAGAGTTACGGGATGGCTGGCTACCTTCGGCACTCTACGTGAGGGCGCGCACACGGTGCAGACCTGCACAACGGACCCTCAATGTTTCACCACAACCCATGCCCCATTCAGCCGTTTTTCTTCCCATTTATTGGTGTCTGAGGCTAGATTCGCAATGAGTCATATTTTCATCTCCTTAGATAGTCGATGTACGGTCATGGGCAACATCTCCGCCCAGAACGGCAACAAGGGGACACGTAATGGCAGATTTCTCCCGCCTTCCCGGACCGAACGCTGATCTGTGGGACTGGCAGCTCCTCGCGGCCTGCCGTGGGGTCGACAGCTCACTCTTCTTCCACCCCGAAGGAGAACGCGGTGCGGCACGGAGCGCTCGTGAGAACTCGGCCAAGGAGGTCTGCATGAGATGCCCGGTCCGCGCACAGTGCGCGGCCCACGCCCTCGCGGTGCGCGAGCCGTACGGCGTGTGGGGCGGGCTGACCGAGGACGAGCGCGAGGAGCTCATGGGCAGGGCGCGCCACCGACTGGTGACGGCGTCCGCGTCCGCGCCGGGGGACGACACCGGCGCGAACACCTGAAGGAACGTTTCTTCAAGATCTTTTCACCGAACCGTGCGGCACCGCTTCGGGGCCGTCCGGCGTCAGCGCGCGGCCGCTCCGGCCAGCCGGTCCAGCGTCGCCGCGACCGTGGGCACCCGGGCCAGGTCCGGCAGGGTGAGCGCCACGATCTCCCGGCGCACCGCGGGCTCGACCATCACCGTCCGCACCCCCTTGGCGCGTACGGACTCGATGGCCAGCTCCGGCAGGACGGCGACCCCGAGGCCCGCGCCCACCAGGCCGACCACCGCCGGATAGTCGTCGGTCGCGAAGTCGATGCGGGGCGTGAAGCCCGCACTCTCGCAGACCCGCACCAGCTGCCCCCGGCAGCGCGGGCAGCCGGCGATCCAGGGTTCCCCGGCGAGTTCCCCGATGCCGATGGACCCCGTACGGGCCAGCCGGTGTCCCTGCGGCACGAGCCCGACGAGCCGGTCCGTGAGCAGGGGCCGGACGACCAGGTCGTCCCACTCCCCCTCCTCCGCGCCCGCCGCGCCCTCGTAGCGGAAGGCGAGCGCGATGTCGCAGTCGCCCTCGCGGAGCATCTCGACCGAGCGCGGCGGTTCGGCCTCCTCCAGAGAGACCCGGGTGCCGGGGTGCGCGGCGCGCAGGGCGGCCAGGGCGGTGGGGACGAGGGTGGAGCTGCCGCTGGGGAAGGAGACCAGGCGGACCCGGCCGGCGCGCAGACCGGCGATCGCGGCGACCTCCTCCTCGGCCGCGGTGAGCCCGGCAAGGATGCCGGCCGCGTGCCGCACCAGGGCCTCGCCCGCCTGTGTCAGCCGCATCTCGCGGCCGCCGCGGACGAGCAGCGGGGTGCCGACGGAGGATTCGAGCGCCTTCATCTGCTGACTGACGGCGGGCTGGGTGCAGCCGAGTTCGCGTGCGGCCGCCGAGAAGGATCCGGTGGCGGCGACGGCGCGCAGGACACGGAGATGACGGGCCTCGATCACGGCGTCGAGCATAAGCGGGGCTTGGGCAGGGTGCCGAATATCGCGTCGACGCTTTGACCCCGGTCCGCCTACCGTGCCTGTATGAAGCTTCTTTCACTGAATGTGGGGCGGGCCGAGGCCGTCGACGTCGCGGAGGAGTCGAAGAGCGTCTCGGGTATCGACAAGCGGCCGGTGGACGGGCCGGTGCGGGTGGCGGCGCCCGGCCCCAAGGGGGTCGGCGGCAGCGGGGTGGCCGGGGACGCGGTGTGCAACACGCGGCACCACGGCGGCGACGACCAGGCGGTCTACGCGTTCGCCCGCGAGGACCTGGACGGCTGGGAGCGCGAGCTGGGCCGCACCCTGCCCAGCGGAGTCTTCGGCGAGAACCTCACCACCGAGGGCCTCAACGTCTCCGGCGCCCTCATCGGCGAGCGCTGGCGGATCGGCTCCGAGGTGGTCCTGGAGATCACGTCCGGCCGTATCCCCTGCCTCAACTTCCAGCGGCATCTGGGCGAACGGGGCTGGGTGAAGCGCTTCACGCGCGAGGGCGCGCCCGGCGCGTACCTCCGGGTGATCCGGCCCGGCGAGATCCGTGCGGGCGACCCCATCGAGATCGTGCACCGCCCCGACCACGACATCACCGTGTCCCTCGCCTTCCGCGCCACGATGAACGAACACGGTTTGCTGCCACGGCTGTTGGCGGCGGGCGAGGCGCTGCATCCGGAGGTGCTGGAGACCGCGCGGAAGTACGTGTCGGCGCAGGGGTGACGGGCGGGTCCGCAGGAGGGTGCCCGTGAAGGTGCCACGCCGGTGCGGGTGTTCACCGAGGTGTCGGCGAAGCCGCTGGTGAACGTGCGGTGGAGCGGACGGGCCCGCACAGTCCCGGTCACTACGCTTGCGCCATGACAACGGCTCTGATTACGGGATCGACCGCGGGGATCGGTGCCGCCTTCGCGCGGCGGCTGGCGGCGGACGGGCACAACCTGGTGCTGGTGGCGCGGGACACCAAGCGGCTGCGGGACCAGGCGACCGAGTTGCACGACCGGCACGGCATCGAGGCGGAGGTGCTGACGGCGGACCTCGCGACGGACGACGGCATCGAGGCGGTGGCGCGGCGGCTGGCCGACCGCAAGAGCCCGGTCGACCTGCTGATCAACAACGCCGGCTTCGGCAACAAGGGCAGCTATCTCGACGTCTCCATGGCCGACGAGCTGAAGATGCTCAAGGTGCACTGCGAGGCGGTTCTCCGCCTCACCTCGGCGGCCACCGAGGCCATGCGCGAGCGCGGTCGCGGCGGCGTGGTGAACGTGGCGTCGGTCGCCGCGTTCCTGCCTCGCGGCACGTACGGGGCGTCGAAGGCCTGGGTCGTGCAGTTCACCCAGGGTGCCGCGCGCGACCTGGCCGGCACCGGCGTCCGCCTCATGGCCCTGTGCCCCGGCTTCGTCCGTACCGAGTTCCACGACCGGGCCGGCATGGGCACCGACGGCGTCCCGTCCTGGATGTGGCTCGACGCGGACAAGCTGGTCGCGGCGGCTCTGGCCGACCTGTCCCGCGGCAGGACCGTCTCCATCCCGGACCCGCGGTACAAGGCCCTGATGGGTGTCGTGAAGGTGGTGCCGCGAGGGCTGCTGGGCGGGATCAGCTCGAAGACGGGGCGGAAGTACGGGCCGCGGTAGCCGTGGGCGCGGCGGCGCCTGAGGGTGAGAGGGAGCGGGCGGCGGGGGACAATGGAACTGTTCCACCCGAGCCAGGGGGGCCGGAGGCGGTCTCATGACATTCGTGCAGCTCATCGACTGCAGGACGAGTCGGTTCGACGAGATGAACCGGCTGATGGACACATGGGTCGAGCAGACCAAGGGGAAGCGGACGGCGACGCACAGCGTGATCGGGAAGGACCGGTCCGACGGCTCGCACTTCGTGGAGATCGTGGAGTTCCCGTCGTACGAGGAGGCGATGCGGAATTCCGGGCTGCCGGAGACGGAGCGGATCTTCCAGGAGATGGTGGCGCTGTGCGACGCGATGCCCACGTTCACGGATCTGGATGTGGTGCGGGACGAGCAGCTGTACGCCGGGACGGCGCGACGGTTCCTGGCGACCATCGCCACCAAGGGCGAGCTGCCGCCGCTCGACGATCTGCTCACGGAGGGCTACCACGACCACGTTCCCTCCGAGGAGCCGGACGCCATCGGGATGGACGCGTTCAGGCGGACCGTCGAGGAGTGGCGGGGCGGGTTCGACTTCGAGTTCACCGTGGAGGACCAGATCGCCCAGGGTGACCGGGTGTGCACGCGGTGGACCTGGAACGCGACCCACAAGGGGGACTTTCTCGGGATCCCGGCCAGCGGACGGTCGGTCCGGATGACGGGGACGATCATTCACCGGTGCTCCTCCGACGGGAAGATCACCGAGGGGTGGTGGGAGTACGACCGGCTCGGGCTGATGGGGCAGTTGGGCGCCCTCGACGATCTGGAGAAGTAGGCGGCGCGCCCTGAAGCATCCGCCGGAGCGGGCAGCGACGCGGGAAGGCCCGGCTCCCCTCGAACGGGGGTGCCGGGCCTCACCTGTGGCCTACCGACGTGTGAACGTCAGTGGGAGTGGCCGTGACCGTGGCCCGCGTCGGCCGGCTCCTCTTCCTTCTTCTCGACGACCAGGGTCTCGGTCGTGAGGAGGAGGGAGGCGATGGAGGCGGCGTTCTCCAGGGCGGAGCGGGTGACCTTGACCGGGTCGATGACGCCCTGCTTGACCAGGTCGCCGTACTCGCCGGTGGCGGCGTTGAAGCCCTGGCCCTTGTCCAGCTCGGCGACCTTGGAGGTGATGACGTAGCCCTCCAGGCCGGCGTTCTCCGCGATCCAGCGCAGCGGCTCGACGGCGGCCTTGCGGACGACGGCGACACCCGTGGCCTCGTCGCCGGTCTTGCCGAGGTTGCCCTCGAGGATCTTCACGGCGTGGACGAGCGCGGAGCCACCACCGGAGACGATGCCCTCCTCGACCGCGGCGCGGGTCGCGGAGATGGCGTCCTCCAGACGGTGCTTCTTCTCCTTCAGCTCCACCTCGGTGGCGGCGCCGACCTTGATGACGCACACGCCGCCGGCCAGCTTCGCGAGGCGCTCCTGGAGCTTCTCGCGGTCCCAGTCGGAGTCCGTGTTCTCGATCTCGGCCTTGATCTGGGCGACTCGGCCCTGAACGGCACCGGAGTCACCGGCACCGTCGACGAGCGTGGTGTCGTCCTTGGTGATGGTGACGCGGCGGGCGGAGCCGAGCACGTCCAGGCCGACCTGGTCGAGCTTGAGGCCGACCTCCTCGGAGATGACCTCGGCGCCGGTCAGCGTCGCCATGTCCTGCAGCATCGCCTTGCGACGGTCGCCGAAGCCGGGGGCCTTGACGGCGACCGCGTTGAAGGTGCCGCGGATCTTGTTCACGACCAGGGTCGACAGGGCCTCGCCCTCGACGTCCTCGGCGATGATCAGCAGCGGCCGGGAGGAGTTGGTCTGGATGACCTTCTCCAGCAGCGGCAGCAGGTCCTGGATGGAGCTGATCTTGCCCTGGTGGATGAGGATGTACGGGTCGTCGAGGACGGCCTCCATACGCTCCTGGTCCGTGACGAAGTACGGCGACAGGTAGCCCTTGTCGAAGGCCATGCCCTCGGTGAAGTCCAGCTCCAGACCGAAGGTGTTGGACTCCTCGACGGTGATGACACCGTCCTTGCCGACCTTGTCCATCGCCTCGGCGATGAGCTCGCCGACCTGAGTGTCCTGGGCGGACAGACCGGCGACGGCGGCGATGTCGGACTTCTCGTCGATGGGGCGGGCGGTCGCGAGGAGCTCCTCGGACACGGCCTTGACCGCGGCGTCGATGCCCTTCTTCAGGGCGGCCGGGGAGGCACCCGCGGCGACGTTGCGCAGGCCCTCGCGGACGAGCGCCTGGGCCAGCACGGTGGCGGTGGTCGTACCGTCACCCGCTACGTCGTTGGTCTTGGTCGCCACCTCCTTCACCAGCTGGACGCCGAGGTTCTCGTACGGGTCCTCGACCTCGACCTCACGGGCGATGGTCACACCGTCGTTGGTGATGGTGGGGGCGCCGAACTTCTTGTCGATGACGACGTTGCGGCCGCGGGGGCCGATCGTCACCTTGACCGTGTCGGCAAGCTTGTTGACGCCGCGCTCGAGGGCGCGACGGGCGTCCTCGTCGAACTTCAGGATCTTCGCCATGGGAGCGGTTCAGCCCTCTCGGAAAACGTGGGTGAAACGAACTGCGCCCCGAACGCCCGGCTTCATAAGGTCGCGGGGGCCCGGGGCGCAGCTCACATGCAATGTGCTTCCGTGGAAGCGGGTGCAGGATTTCCGGGGTGACCCCCGGAGCCCCTTACTTCTCGATGATCGCGAGGACGTCGCGAGCCGAGAGGACGAGGTACTCCTCGCCGTTGTACTTCACTTCGGTGCCGCCGTACTTGCTGTACAGCACGATGTCGCCGGTCTTGACGTCGAGCGGCAGGCGCTCGCCGTTCTCGAAGCGGCCCGGGCCCACGGCCAGGACGACGCCCTCCTGGGGCTTCTCCTTGGCGGTGTCCGGGATGACCAGGCCAGAGGCGGTGGTCTGCTCGGCGTCGAGCGGCTGGACCACAATGCGGTCCTCGAGCGGCTTGATGGCAACCTTGGAGCTGGTGGTCGTCACGATCCGACCTCCCCCTTCGGAGATCTCACGGGGTTAACTGTCTGAGGTGGCGACCAGGTGGATCCGTCGTCGCGGGTGCCGGACCTGCCCGTCGCTAGTTGGCACTCTCCAGGGGGGAGTGCCAGACCTGAGACTATGACCGCGATTAGCACTCGGTCAAGCGGACTGCTAATCGCGTGAGTCGCGGCGAGTCGTCGCGCGGCCGATCGCGAAGGCGTCGCGCGGGGGTGTCGGACGTCGGGCGCACCCGAGGGCGAGTGCTCAGAGATAGTCCTCCAGGCGGCCCACCGTCAGGCCCTGCTCCTGGATCCGGCGCAGCAGCCGCGTCGTCATCTCCGTGAGTGTGGAGCCCTTCAGCTGGTCCGGGCCCCGGAACTGGGCCAGGACGATGTCGCCGGGGCGGAGGCGGTCGCCGACGGCGTAGCGGAGGTCGTTGATCTGTATGGACGCGCGCCACAGGACGACGGCCGTGATGCCGCAGTCGGCGGCGGCGCGGAGCGTGGCGGTGTCGTAGACGCCGTAGGGCGGGCGGAAGAGGGTCGGCCGGACGCCGAAGAGCCGCTTCAGCTTGTTCTGCTGGCCGCAGATCTCGGCGCGCTGTCCGGCGTACGGCAGGCCGCGCAGGGCGGTGTGGTCGAGCGTGTGGTTCTGCACGGTCGCGCCGACGGCCCGCAGCCGCGCGAAGTGGCCGTATCCCGGCCCCACGACACTGTCCGTCAGGAACATGCTCACCGGCAGCCGCAGCTCACGCACCATGTCGACGAACCTCGGGTCCTTCTCGGCCCCGTCGTCGTACGTCAGGAAGACCACCTTGTCCCGGGTCGGAACGCGGTCGACGACGGGCGGCAGTCCGGGCCCGGACGCGCGGGGCTTCGACGGCCTGTCGGGACGATCGGGCGCGGGGGCGAGGGGGGTGGCGAGGCCCCAGCGGCGGTGTGGGGGCGGGGGGAGGGCGCGGGCGGTGCCGTCGGCGGGGCGGGCCCGCTCGGGGTGATCGGGGGCGCATCCGGCGACGGGCAGCACGGCGAGGGCCGCGAGAGCGGCGAGGGCGGCCAGGGCGCGGGCCGCCGAGGTACGGGCCGCCGGAACCCGCGCCCCCCGGCGTGCGTCGACCCGTGCCCCCCGGCGTGCGTCACGCCGCGCCCTCCGCCGTCCCCGCGCTTCACCCCTCCCGTGCGCCCAGCGCCCCGCGGCGGCCCTCACAGGTAGTCCTCCAGCCTCGCCACCGCGTAGCCCTCGGCGGTGGCCAGGTTCAGGAAGCGGCGGACCATGTCGGGCATGGAGCCGTTCCAGTCGGACTCGCCCCGGAAGTGGCTGAGGACGATGTCGCCGGGGCGGAGTTCGCGGTCCCCTTCGCGGTAGTCCCAGCGGTCGACGAAGACCTCCTCGTTCCAGAGGGGGACGGCCTTGACGCCGCAGGCCTTGGCGGCGCGGAGGGTGTCCCGGTCGTAACTCCCGTACGGCGGCCGGAAGAGCGTGGGCCGCTTGCCGTACCGCTTCTCGATCACGTCCTGCATGCCGCAGATCTCGTGCTTCTGGGCGGCGTAGGAGAGCGCGGGCAGGTGGCGGTGGTGGAGGGTGTGGTTGTTGAGGACCACGCCACGGTCCCGCATCCGAGCGAAGTAGCCGTAGTCCTCCTTGACCAGGTAGTCGCTGAGGAAGGCGGTGTACGGGATCTTCAGCTCGCTCGTCATCCGCAGGAACGCGGGGTCCTTCTCGGCGCCGTCGTCGATGGTGAGGAAGACCACCTTGTGGCGGGTGGGGACGGTCGTGAAGACCGGGGGGAGTCCGTCCTGCTCGTGGCGGTCGACCTCGAATCCCTTACGCGTCCTGAGCACCGGCTTCTCCTCCGGAGGCGCGGGCGCGAGCAGCGGCACCTCGGCCAGCCCCCAGCGCTTCGCGGCGGCGACCCGCGCGGCGTGCGCCCGGCGCAGGTTCCCGGCGTACGCGTCGAGGGCACGGGCGCCGGGCGCGTCGAGGAGCCGCTGACCGCCTTCCTGGCCGTGGACCGGCTCCTCGGTGCCCCGCCGCTCTTCGGATCCCCTCTCCGACGCCTCCTCGGCGCCACCCCCAGCACACCCGGACACGATGACCGCGGCGGCGAGCACGGCGACGCCGCACCGGACACCGCCGCTCCCTCTCCAGAAACTCGCCCGCTTCGCACTCTTTCCATCATTTTGTCGTACGAGTCGCATGGCGCCACATCCTCGCAGGGGAGCCCCGGCCCACGGCCCCGACACCGCCACCCGGCCCCCACCGTCCACCGACTGGCCCACGCCCCCTCCCCCTGACCGACAATGGCCCGGTGAACGCCCTGGACCCCGACGTCTTCCTCGCCCCTCTGCTCACCCCCGAGGGCCGCGCCCTCCTCGACGAGGTGCGCGACACCGAACCGGCGCGGGAACTGGCCGTGGCGACCCGGCTGCGCCGCGACCACCCGGCGGCCCTCGTGTCGGCGGCCCTGGCCCAGGCGCGGCTGCGCCAGCGGGCGGCGGCGAAGTTCGGCGCGGCGGACGCGGGGCGGATGTTCTTCACGCCGAACGGCGTCGAACAGTCGACCAGGACGACCGTGGCGACCTACCGGGCCGAGTGCTTCCGGGCGATGGGCGTGCGGTCGGTCGCCGATCTGTGCTGCGGGATCGGCGGGGACGCGGTCGCGATGGCGCGCGCCGGGATCCGCGTGCTGGCCGTCGACCACGACCCGCTGACGGCGGCGGTGGCCCGCGCCAACGCCGACGCGCTCGGCCTCGCCGAGCTGATCGAGGTGCGCGAGGCGGATGTGACCGAGGTGGACACGGCCGGGTACGACGCCGTGTTCGTCGACCCGGCCCGGCGGTCCTCCGGGCGCGGCCGGATCTTCGACCCGGAGGCCTACTCCCCGCCCCTGTCCTGGGCGGTGTCGGCCGCGCTGAAGGCCCCCCTCGGCGCGCTGAAGATCGCGCCAGGCATCCCGCACGAGGCGATCCCCCCGGCGGCCGAGGCCGAGTGGATCTCGGACGGCGGGGACGTGAAGGAGGCCGTGCTGTGGTTCCGCGAGAACGGGACACCGGGGGCACGGAGCGCGATGCTGCTGCCCGCGGAGGCCGGCATCCGGGCCACCCCCGACACCATGCTGCCCGACCCGCCGGTCCGCCCGGTCGGCCGGTATCTGTACGAGCCCGACGGCGCCGTCATCCGCGCCCACCTGGTCGCCGAGGTCGCCGAGGACCTGGAGGGCGCTCTGATCGACCCCACGATCGCCTACATCACCGCCGACGAACACCACGTCACCCCGTACGCCACCGCCTACGAGATCACCGACCGGCTCCCCTTCGGCGTCAAGAAGCTGAAGGCCCTGCTCCGGGAACGCGAGGTCGGCATCCTGACCGTGAAGAAGCGGGGGTCCGCCGTCGAGCCGGAGGAACTGCGCAGGAAGGTCAAGCCTCAGGGCCGCAACTCGGCGACGGTCTTCCTGACCCGCGTCGCGGGAGCCCCGACGATGCTGATCGGGCACCCGGTCTAGCGCCGCCTGCCCCCTGGTCTCACTCCCCCTCCTCCGCCCTCGCCAGCAGCAACGCCCGCTCCCGCTCGTTCCGCGCCAGCCCGGCCGCCCGTACGAACTCGGCGCGGGCCTCCTGCGTACGGCCCAACCGGCGCAGCAGATCCCCCCGCACGCTGGGCAGCAAGTGGTAGTCGCGGAGGGCGGGTTCGGCGGCGAGGCCGTCCACGATCTCCAGGGCGGGGCCCGGACCCTCGGCCATGGAGACGGCGACCGCGCGGTTCAGCTCCACCACGGGGGACGGGGCTCGGGCGGCCAGCAGGGCGTACAGGGTGGCGATCTTCGGCCAGTCCGTCTCCTCATAGGCGTACGCCTGTGCGTGGCAGGCGGCGATGGCGGCCTGGAGGGCGTACGGGCCCGGGGCGCCCGTCGCGCAGGCGGTGGCGCGGCCGAGGGCGGTGAAGCCCCGGGCGACGAGGAGGCGGTTCCAGCGGCGGCGGTCCTGGTCCTTCAGCAGGACCGGTTCGCCGGTCGGGCCCGTGCGGGCGGCGGCCCGTGACCCCTGGAGCTCCAACAGGGCCACCAGGCCGTGCACCTCGGGTTCCTTGGGCATCAACTGGGCCAGCACGCGCCCCAGTCGGAGCGCGTCCTCGCACAGGGCGGGGCGCAGCAGGTCGTCGCCGGCGGTGGCCGCGTACCCCTCGTTGAAGACCAGGTAGATGACCTCGAGGACGGAGTCGAGGCGGGCCTCGCGGTCGGGGCCGTACGGCACCTCGAAGGCGACGTTCCTCGTCGCGAGCGTGCGCTTGGCACGGACGACGCGCTGGGCGATCGTCGTCTCGGGGGCCAGGAAGGCGCGGGCGATCTCGGGCGTGGTCAGGCCGCCGAGGAGGCGGAGGGTGAGGGCGATGCGGGCCTCGGCGGAGAGCACGGGGTGGCAGGCCGTGAAGACGAGGCGGAGCAGGTCGTCGTCGATGTCGTCCGGGTCGGACGGCTGATCGAGATACGGCCCCGCCGCCTCCAGATCCCGGCCCACCTCCGCGAGCTTGCGCGCGTACCGCTCCCGGCGGCGCACGAGGTCGATCGCCCGGTGCTTGGCCGTGGCCGTCAGCCAGGCGCCCGGGTTGTCCGGCACCCCGTCCCTCGGCCACTGCTCCAGCGCCGCCACCAGCGCGTCCTGAGCCAGCTCCTCGGCGATCCCGACGTCCCGCACGATCCGCGCGACCCCGGCGATGAGCCGGGGCGACTCCATGCGGAAGACTGTTTCGATGGCCGTGCCGGAGTCGGTGGCCGTACCGGTTGCGATGGCCGTGCCCGAGTCGGGTGCGGGGTCTGCTGCGGGAGCGGGATCTGATGCCGGGGTGGGCTGTGGGGTCACAGCCCACCATCAGACACCCGGAGCGCGCCCCCGGCCAAGCAGGCTCAGCCCTCCATGATCTCCCGCACCTCGCACGTCACCGTCCAGTGCTCCTCGTGCACCTTCAGGAACCGCTTGGTCCACTCGATCGCCTCGGCCATGTCCTTGGCCTGGACGATGGCGTACCCGCCCACGACCTCCTTGGACTCGGTGAACGGCCCGTCGGTGACGGAGATCTTCCCGCCTTCCCAGTGCACCCGCGTGCCCTGCGCGGTCGGCGTCAGCCCGGCGGTGTCCAGCAGCACCCCGGCCTTCGTCATCTCCTCGATCAGATCCCCCATCCGCTGCATCAGCTCGGGGCTCGGGCCCTCGGCGGGCGCGGTCGTCTCGTCGATCCGGACCATCGACAGATAGCGCGGCATGGTGACTCCAGGTGCGTCGGCGGCCGGGGCTTCTCCCCGACTCTCACCCATGCGTCGAACGGCCGCACCCCGGATCGACACGGTCGCCGGATTTCTGGGAGAAGTTTTTCGCCGCTACTTCAGCGACTCCCACAGCTCGCTCGCCTCCGGCTCGTCCGCCACCACCCGGTTGCTGTCGTAGGGGGCCGTGCCCACCGGCATCATCACGGTCTTCGTGCCGTCCGAGGACAGGCCCTTCAGGCTCCGGCCCAGCCTCATCAGTTCGGTCAGGGAGTCGAGGCCGGTGTCCGTCGTCAGGCTGCCGGTGACCGCGTCGGCGGCCTTGTAGAGCTGGGCGGGGTCGGTGAGGAGGTCGGTCGAGGAGATCTGGTCCAGCAGGGCCTTCACCAGCTTCTGCTGGAGGCCGATGCGGCCGAGGTCGCTGCCGTCGCCGATGCCGTGGCGGGTGCGGGACAGGGCCAGGGCCTGCTCGCCGTCGAGGTGGTGGGTGCCGGCCTCCAGCTTCAGGTGCGAATCGTCGTCGTCGATGTCCTCGTCCACCGTGACCGTGACACCGCCGAGCGCGTCGACGAGCTTCGCGAAGCCGGAGAAGTCGATCTCGACGTAGTGGTCCATGCGGACGTCCGTCATCGACTCGACGGTCTTGACCGCGCAGATCGGGCCGCCGACCGCGTACGCGCTGTTGAACATCACGTTGTACGCCACCGTCGTCGAACCGCCCGACTCCAGCGGGCAGGACGGGCGGGTGACCAGGGTGTCGCGGGGGATGCTGACGACCGTCGCCTCGGTGCGGCCCTCGTCGATGTGGACGACCATCGCCGTGTCGGATCGGGCGCCCGAGTCCTCACCGCCGCCCCCCAGTTCGGCGTTCTCCTTGCCACTGCGGGAGTCGGAGCCGAGGACGAGGATGTTCAGCGCGCCGCTCGGCAGGATTTCGGCGGTGGCCGACGCCTCGGGCGACGCCGTCGCCTGGATCTTCGCGGGGCGGTTGTCACCGAGCGCGCTGTTGATGTCGACGCTCTTGATGTTGTCGTTCAGCCGCCAGAACGCCCAGCCCGCCCCGCTCGCCCCGAGTACGAGGACGCCGGCGAGCGCGAACCCGGCGATTTTCAGCCGCCGCCGTCTGCCCGCGCCCCCGTTGTCGTCCCCGCACGCGTTTCCTTCACCAGTCACACGAATGAACGTACGTCCGAATTGTTACGGCGAGAAATAACCTGCGGGCTTTCCTTCGGAAATTCTCAGACTTCTCAGCCCATCGTCACGTTCGGGACCGGATTGCTCCCGCTCCAGGTGCCGTTGAAGCCGAAGCTCACCGAGCCACCGCTCGACACGCCGCCGTTCCAGGAGGCGTTGGCACAGCTGACGGTCGTACCGGTCTGGGTGCAGGTCGCGTTCCAGGCCTGGCCGACCTGCTGTCCGGCACCGAACGTCCAGCCGACCCGCCAGGAGGAGAGCGAGGACCCGGCGGCACAACGGATCGTCACATTGCCGGTGAAGCCGGTGTTCCACTGGCTGGCGACGCTGTACACCGCCGAGCAGCCGGCCGGGACCGGCGGCTCGGTCACCGTGCCGCCGAGCGCAGTCACGATGCCGTGGTAGGCGGGTTTCGGTGCGTAGTTCTCGTCGTACGGGGTCGCCGCGCCCTGCCCCGGGAAGGTGTCCGGGATCCAGGAGTCGGAGTCGGTGAAGCCCCAGACGGTGACGGCGGTGCAGCGGGTCACGGCCACGCAGGCCTTCACCACGGCGTCGTACTCGGTGCGCTGCTGGGCCAGCTTGGCCTCGGTGGCCGGAAGCTGCATCCGGATGTCGAGTTCCGTGATGGCGACGTCCACGCCCAGGTCGGCGAAGCGCTGGATGTTCTGCTGGAGGGTGGACGGGACCTGACCGAGGATCAGATGCGCCTGGAGGCCGACCCCGTCGATCGGGACGCCGCGTGCCTTCAGGTCCCTGACCAGGTTGTAGAGGGCCGTGCTCTTGGCGTTGACGCCCTCGACGTTGTAGTCGTTGATGTAGAGCTTGGCGGCCGGGTCGGCGGCGCGGGCGGCGGTGAGCGCCTGAGCGATGTAGTCGGCGCCGAGGCCGTTGTACCAGAGGGTCTGGCGGTAGGTGCCGTCCTCGTTGAAGGGTTCGTTCACGACGTCCCAGGCGGCCAACCGGCCTTTGTAGCGGCCGACTTCGAGCGCGATGTGGTCGTTCATCAGCTGACTGAGCTGCGCCGGCGTCCACGTGCCGTTCGCCAGCCAGCTCGGGTTCTGGCTGTGCCAGACCAGGGTGTGTCCGCGTACGTCCTGGTCGTGGGCCTCGGCGAAGTCGACGATCTGGTCGGCCTCGGTCCAGTTGAAGGTTCCGCGGGTGGGCTCGACGGAGCCCCACTTCATGGCGTTGCCGGGGGTGAGCCAGTTGAACTCCCGGCCCGCGATCTCACCGTAGGTGCCGGTGAGCTTGGAGCCGGTCACCGCGGTGCCGATGCCCTTGCCCTTGGCGGCGGCGAGGTCACGCAGGGGCGGGTCGGCCGCATGGGCGGCGGGGGCGGCGACGAGCAGGGCGGCGAGGGCGGCCACGCCGGTGAACAGGCGAGCGAGACGTGAACGCAGGGGGGATCTGGAGGTTCTCATTGCGGGGGCCTCCGAAAGTTTCGGTTGTGCAACCGATTGACTGCGGAGGAGTGTGGAGGGGGTTGCCTCACCCGTCAATACATCAACTTCCGGCCATGTGCGTCGCCGGCGGCGCCCGACCGTGCCGGACACCCGTCCGCCGGGTTCGGTCCGGGGCCGACTGCCGCCTCCCCGTGGCTTACCGCACCCACGCGGCGGAGCCGCACGTCGGTACGGCCCCGCGCCCCTAGAGTGGCGCGGCCGGCGGCGCCCCCGTACTGCTCCGCACCACCAGGCTCGTCGCCAGCTCCACCCTGGTCGCCGCCGAGGAACCCTCCTGGCGTCCGAGGTCGAGCACCAGCCGGGCCGCCGCCTC
Organism: Streptomyces sp. NBC_01314; assembly: GCF_041435215.1. Classification (NCBI taxonomy): domain Bacteria; kingdom Bacillati; phylum Actinomycetota; class Actinomycetes; order Kitasatosporales; family Streptomycetaceae; genus Streptomyces; species Streptomyces sp. NBC_01314. The sequence continues at coordinate 4,470,957 of NZ_CP108394.1, forward strand.
GGCCATCTCCATCAGCGGCTGCCGTACGGTCGTCAGCGGCGGCCCCACCCAGCGGGCCACCGGCAGGTCGTCGAAGCCGACCACGCTCAGGTCCTCCGGGATGCGCAGGCCCAGTTCGCGGGCGGCCTCGTAGAGGCCGAGCGCCTGGAGGTCGTTGCCGGCGAAGACGGCCGTGGGGCGGTCGGGGCGGCGCAGCAGCTCCAGGCCCAGCCGGTAGCCGGTCTCGTGGTGGAAGTCGCCCGCCCTGAGCAGGCCCGGGTCGACCGGCAGCCCGGCGGTCTCCAGCGCGGCCCGGTAGCCGTCGACCCGGGCGCGGCTGCACATCATCCGCGAGGGCCCGCTGATGGCGCCGATGCGCCGGTGGCCGAGTTCGATCAGATGGCGGGTGGCGGCCAGGCCGCCCTGCCAGTTGGTGGCACCGATCGAGGGCACGTCGTCGCCGGGGTCGCCGGCCGGGTCCATCACCACGAACGGGATGGACCTGCTGGTCAGCAACGCGCGCTGGGACTCGTCGAGCCCGGACAGGACGAGGACGACACCGTGCGGGCGGCGCGCGGCGACCTGGTCGGCCCAGGTGCGGCCGGGGGTGAGCCGGCCCGCGCTCTCGGAGAGGACGACGCTCAGGCCCTCCTGCCGCGCGGTGTTCTCGACGCCCCGGATGACCTCCATCGCCCAGGCGCTCTCCAGCTCGTGGAAGACCAGGTCGATGAGGGGGGAGCGGGTCGCCTCGGCGCGCCGGCGGCGGTAGCCGTACGCGCGCAGCAGATCCTCGACGCGGGTGCGGGTCGCGGGTGCGACGTCCGCACGGCCGTTGAGCACCTTCGAAACAGTCGGAGCCGAGACGCCGGCCTGACGGGCGATCTCGGCGAGCGTCGCGGTCTGCGTGGACTGCGGCGTACGCGCTCTTGTCTGGGTTTCCTCTGGCTTCGCGGGCTTCATGAGCGGGATCGTATCCCTGCGCGACCTCTTGACGAACCCTTTCGACGGCCATACGTTCCCGGAACATTCGAAGTGCCATCCGAAACATTCGTACGTCCGAACATTCGTGAAGGGTGCTGTCATGGAGTCGAGTAGAGGTCAGGTCACCGGCGGCGGCGCGGGCGGCCGGCCGTTCAGCAGGCGCTGGTTCCTCGGCGCCGGTTCCGCCTCGTTGCTCACCGCGGGACTCGGCACCGGCCTCACCGCCTGCGGCTCCGGCGGCGGAGCGGGCGGCGGGGACGGCAAGACGCTCACCGCGTTCGTTTACGGCGACGACGCGGTGAAGGTCCAGCAGGCGGGCGTCGACCGGTTCAACAAGTCGGCCGCGGCGAAGAAGGCCGGCGGCACCATCAAGCTGCAGAAGGTCCCCGGCTCCGACTACTCCCCCAAGCTCCGCACGGCGATGGGCTCCCCCAGCGCCCCGGACGTCTTCTTCAACTGGGGCGGCGGCTCGATCAAGCCGTACGAGGAGGCGGGCAAGCTCGTCGACCTCACCGACATCATCGAGGGCGACCCGGTCCTGAAGGACGGCTTCCTGCCCTCGGTCCTCGCCGCCGGCGATCTCAAGAGCCGCCACTACGGCATCCCGATGCGCGGCATGCAGCCGGTGATCCTCTTCTACAACAAGGCCGTCTTCGCCGAGCACAAGCTGCAACCGCCCACCACCTGGGACCAGCTGCTCGACAACAACGTCAAGCTCAAGAAGGCGAAGATCACCCCCTTCGCCCTCGGCGGCTCCGACGTCTGGCCCGAGCTGATGTGGCTGGAGTACCTGGTCGACCGTATCGGCGGCCCCGAGGTCTTCAAGCGCATCCAGGACGGCGACGCCGAGGGCTGGGGCGACCCCACGGTCCTCAAGGCCGCCGAGCTGGTCAAGGAACTCATCGACGACGGCGCCTTCGGCTCCAAGTTCACCTCGGTGTCGTACGTCAACGGCGGCGCCCCCGCGGTCTTCGCGCGCGGCAAGGCCGCCATGCACCTGATGGGCTCCTGGGAGTACTCCACACAGCTCGGGAAATTCCCGGACTTCGCCAAGGCGGACCTGGGCTGGGCCCCCTTCCCGACCGTCGAGGGCGGCACGGGCGACGTTCGCAACGTCGTCGGCAACCCCACCAACTACTGGTCCGTCAACGCCCGCACGAAGAACAAGGACCTGGCGGTCGGCTTCCTGAAGGACTGCGCCTCCCAGGCGTACGCGCAGGCCCTGGTCGACAACGGCGACGTCCCGACCACCTCGAACGCGGCCGACCTCCTCACGTCCGCGCCCAACCCCGAGTACGCGAAGTTCCAGTACGACATGGTGCAGAAGGCCCCCGCGTTCACGCTCTCCTGGGACCAGGCGCTCGGCGACGGCCTCGGCACCAAGATGCACACGGAGATAGGCAAGCTGTTCGCGGGCCAGTCCTCGCCGAGCGACTTCGTGACGGCGTGCAAGGGCCTGAAATGACCGTCACGGTCGAGAAGACCCCGACGGCGCGGAAGGGGCCGGCGCACCACGCGAGCCGCACCGGCCGCCCGCACGCCGCCTGGGCCCTCCCCGGCGTCCTCTTCTTCACCTTCTTCGCGGTCGTCCCGATGGCCCTGGCCCTCTATCTCTCCTTCACCAGCTGGGACGGCCTCGGCGACCCGCGGCCGGTGGGCCTCGACAACTGGCGCAAGCTCCTCGACGACCCCCGGATGGCGCAGTCCCTGTGGCTGACCGTCGTCCTGACGGTCGCCAGCTGGGTCTTCCAGACGGTCGTCGCCCTGCTGCTCGGCGTCTGGGCGGCGGGCCGCCAGCGCAACCGCGCGATCCTCTCCGCGGTCTTCTTCGTCCCGTTCCTGCTCTCCTCCACCGCCATCGCGATCCTCTTCTACGCCCTCCTCGACCCGAACTTCGGCATCATCCAGAAGGACACCCTGGGCTCGCAGAGCGGCGCGTTCCTCGCGATCGTCTTCGTCGGCGGCTGGCAGTTCATCCCCTTCCACACCCTGATCTACCAGGGCGGGGCCCGCCAGATCCCCGACGTCCTCTACCAGGCCGCCGCCATCGACGGTGCCGGCCGCTACCGCCAGTTCTTCTCGATCACGCTCCCGCAGCTGCGCCACACGATCACCACGTCCACGGTCCTGATGGTCGTCGGCTCCCTGACGTACTTCGAGACGGTCCTGATCCTCACCAAGGGCGGCCCCGGCACGGACACCGCGATCCTGCCCTACCTGATGTACGAGGCGGGCTTCAAGACGTACGACTTCGGCTACGCGAGCGCCATCGCGTCCTTCCTGGTCATCGCCGCGACGGGCCTCTCGCTCATCCTGGTCCGGCTGACGGGATTCGGCGCCATGCGCAGCACCCGCGAAGGGATGTGACGGGCCGGAATGTCACACGACACGTTGGCGCGCCCCACGAAGACCGACGAGCCCTCGCGCGAGCGCGTGACCGCCTCGCGCCGCCGACGCCACTGGACCAGACGACCCAACCCGGTAGCGGGCCTGGGCGCGTTCATCTGGCTGGTCATCGTCCTGATCCCGATCTACGCGATGCTGTCGGCCTCCCTCACGGGCGCCGACAAGGCCCTGACGGGCAACCCCCTCAAACCCCCCTCGGACCCGACCCTCGACAACTACAACACCGTCCTCACCACCGGCTTCGGCCACCTGCTGAGCAACACGGCGATCGTCGCGGTATCGGTCGTGGGCATCGTCCTGGCCCTGTCCATCCCGCTCGCCTACGTCACCGTCCGCACCCGCGACCGCTGGTCGAACGCGGCCTTCCGCCTCTTCCTCCTGGGCGTGGCGATCCCGGCGCAGGCGGTGGTGGTCCCGTTGTATTTGCTGATCGCGAAACTCGACCTCTACGACACCCTCCTGGCCGTCATCCTCCCGACGGCCGCCTTCGCGATGCCGGTCTCGGTCCTGGTCCTGGTGGGCACACTCCGGGACGTCTCCGAAGACCTGTACGAGGCGATGGCGCTGGACGGCGCGTCCCCGCTCCGGATGCTCTTCCAGCTGACGATCCCGCTGGCCAAGGGCGGCATCAGCACGGTCGTCATCTTCTCCGCGCTCCAGGCCTGGAACGGCTTCCTCTTCCCGCTGATCTTCACCCAGTCCGACGAGCCGCGCGTCCTCACCCTCGGACTCTTCAACTACGTCAGCCAGTTCGGCATCAACATCCCCGCCCTGCTCGCCTCGGTCGTCCTCTCCGGCATCCCGATCTTCGCCGTGTACCTGGTGGCGCGACGGGCGCTGGTGGGCGGATTGATGGGGGTGGGAGGCAAGTGAGACCTCACCACATCGTTGCCACTGAAACTCACCAACCCATGACAGGAGTTTCATGACCACGGCCCCTTGGCGTGACCCCGCCCTGCCCGCAGCGGCCCGGGTCGACGACCTTCTCTCCCGGATGACCCTGGAGGAGAAGACCGCCCAGCTGTACGGCGTGTGGGTGAAGAGCGACGCGAACGGCGAGGACATCGCCCCCGACGAGCAGGGCATGACGGAGTCGTTCGACTTCGACGAGCTGATCACCCGGGGCCTCGGTCAGCTCACCCGCGTCTTCGGCACGGCCCCCGTGGACCCGGCGCTGGGCGCGCGAGCACTGGCCCGCGCCCAGCGCCGCATCATGGCCGCGAACCGTTTCGGCATCCCCGCCGTCGCCCACGAGGAGTGCCTGGCCGGCTTCACCGCCTGGCGCGCGACCGCCTACCCGGTCCCCCTGGCCTGGGGCGCGACCTTCGACCCCGCGCTCGTGGAGGAGATGGCCCGGCGGATCGGCCACGACCTGGCCTCCGTCGGCATCCACCAGGGCCTGTCCCCCGTCCTGGACGTGGTCCGCGACCCGCGCTGGGGGCGGGTCGAGGAGACGATCGGCGAGGACCCGTACCTGGTGGCCACGGTTGGCACGGCGTACGTACGGGGCCTTGAGTCGGCCGGCATCGTGGCCACGCTCAAGCACTTCGCCGGGTACGCCGCGTCCGTCGGCGCCCGCAACCACGCGCCCGTGCGGGCCGGGGTACGGGAGTTCGCGGACGTGACGCTTCCCCCCTTCGAGATGGCGCTGCGCGAGGGCGGCGCGCGCTCGGTCATGGCCGCCTACACGGAGACGGACGGCGTCCCGGTCTCGGCGGACCCGCATCTGCTGACCGAACTCCTGCGCGAGGACTGGGGCTTCACCGGCACGGTCGTCTCCGACTACTTCGGCGTCGGCTTCCTGGAGACGAACCACCGCGTGGCGGGAAGCCGCGCGGAGGCCGCGCACGCGGCCCTGGCTGCGGGCCTCGACGTGGAACTGCCGACCCTGCGCTGCTACGGCAAGCCCCTCCTGGAGGCGGTACGGGCGGGCGGGATCCCGGAGTCCCTGGTGGACCGGGCCGCCCGCCGGGTCCTGCTCCAGAAGTGCGAGCTGGGCATGCTGGACGAGGGCTGGGACCCGGAACCGGCCGTCGACCGCATCTCCCTGGACTCGACGGCCAACCGCGCCCTGGCGCGCCGCCTGGCCGAGGAGTCGGTGGTGCTGCTGGACAACCCGGACGACGTACTGCCGCTGGCCCCCGACATCCGCATCGCCGTGGTGGGCCCCCGCGCCGACGACCCCCTCGCCATGCTCGGCTGCTACTCCTTCCCCTCCCACGTCCTCCCGGCCCACCCCGGCACCCCGCTGGGCATCGAGATCCCGACCGTCCTCCAGTCCCTGCGCACCGAACTTCCCGACGCGAAGATCACGTACGCGGCAGGGAGTGACGTGGACGGCGCGGACACCGGAGGGTTCCCGGAGGCGGTGGCGCGGGCGTCCGAGGCCGACGTCTGCGTGGCTGTGCTCGGCGACCGGGCGGGCCTCTTCGGCCGGGGCACCTCGGGTGAGGGCTGCGACGCGGAGGACCTCCGCCTGCCGGGGGTCCAGTCCGAACTCCTGGACGCGCTGATCGCCACGGGCACACCGGTGGTGGCGCTCCTGCTCACCGGGCGCCCCTACGCGCTGGGCCGCTGGCACGGACGACTGGCGGGCGTGGTCCAGGCGTTCTTCCCCGGGGAGGAGGGCGGCCCGGCGGTGGCGGGAGTGCTGTCGGGCCGCGTCTCCCCGTCCGGCCGCCTCCCGGTGAGCGTCCCGCACCGGCCCGGGGGCCAGCCGTGGACGTACCTCCAGCCGCCGCTGGGTCTTCTGGGCGCCGCGAGCAACCTCGACCCGACCCCCCTGTATCCCTTCGGGCACGGCCGCTCGTACACGACGTTCGAGTGGACGGACTTCACGGACGCGGAGGAAGAGGGCGCCGGGATCGCCACGGACGGGGACGACACGTACGACGTCTCGCTGACCGTCCGCAACACGGGGGAGCGGGCGGGCGCGGAGGTCGTCCAGCTCTACCTGCACGACCCGGTGGCCTCGGTGACCCGCCCGGACGTACGCCTGATCGCCTACCGGCGCGTGGAACTGGAGCCGGGCGAGGCGCGGCGGGTGACCTTCCGCTTCCACCCGGACGTGTCGTCCTTCACGGACCGTTCGGGGCGGCGGACGGTCGAACCGGGGGCCCTGGAACTGCGGTTGGCCGCGTCGAGCGTGGACGTACGCCACCGGGTGCGGCTGACACTCGCGGGCCCTGTCCGCGAGGTCGGCCCGGACCGCCGGTTGCACTGCGAGACGGAGGTCCAGGCCGTGGAGAGCTGAGCCGTTCGGTCAGTCCGCCTGGGCCGCCGCGCGCGCGACGAAGACGGTCCAGGCGGAGGGTCCGAGGTGGAGGTGGGGGCGGGTGGTGTGTCCACCCGTGGTCCAGCGAGCAGCCACGTACTCCCCCCTCGGTACGCGCCGCAGCGCCCTTACCGCACGTTCACCGAGACGGTCTATAACGGCCCCATGAGCGACAGCATCGAGCGGGAGTACGGCAGACGGCGGGGCGTACCGCCCGCGTTCCTCATCACGCTGGCCGCGGCGGGGCTGGTCACCGCCGGCGCGCTGGACGCGATGGCGACGCTCGGGCCGTCGGGCTGGGAGGTGCTGGCCGTGGCGACCTGGCTGACCGTCGCCGGCCGGGGCGCGCTGGAGCAGTTGCGGGCGCGTACGTTCGTCACGGCCGACGGGGTCACCGTCCGCGGAACGATACGCACCCGCAGCTGGGCCTGGTCCGACATCTACGGCATCCGGGTCGAGGACAACAAGGGGAGCACCCCTCACTGGTCGGGGTATCTCTACGCCACCGACGGCCGCCGGGTCCGCCTCCCCCACCTCGACGAGTACCAGCTGACCGACCCGATCGCCGAGGTCGCCGACCTGTGCGCCACGGCCCTGGGGCTCGGGCTCACGTCCCTGGAGACGCGGCCCGAGGTGGAGGAGCGCATCGCCCGAGGAACGCGGCGGCGCAGCGCTGTGCGGCGGGCGGGCCGTGCGAGCCTGGTCGTCGCGGCCGTCATGTTCGTCCTCACCACCGGGTTGGTCTTCACCGACCGGCCGACGCACACGCTCCTGCTGCTCGGCGGCGTCCCGCTGCTCTGCCTCGCCGTCTTCTTCCTCGTCCTGGACCGCGTCGGCGAGAGTCGCAACCGCCGCCTCACCCACCCAGTGACTCGAACCTCCACCGGTGCACCGCCCGACTGACCAACTCCCCGCCGGGTTCCGGAAGTTCGGGCAACTCCGCGTCGCACTCCGCGTCCCACCACGTGATGACCAGCACCCGGTCCTGCGGCGCCCGGAGCGTCTCCCGCCGCAGCGGCCGTACGGGAAGCTCCTGGGTCCGCGCCCAGGCGAGAAGCTCCTCCCCGCGCCCGGCCACCGCCCGCGCCTCCCACATCAACGCGACGGTCGTCACGAGTACAGGTTGTCCTTCGCCGGCTCGTGCACGTGATCGTGGTCGTGCGCATGACCGTGTCCATGGCCGTGCCCGGCGGCGCGCCCCGGCACATGCGGATCCGTCACCGGCAGCGACGAGTCCGCAGACAGGTCCCAGTCCGATGCGGCCCGCCCCCGTGCCATCATCTCGGCGCCCAGCGCGGCCACCATCGCGCCGTTGTCCGTGCACAACTTGGGCCGGGGCACCCGGAGTCTGATCCCGGCTGCCTCGCACCGCTCCTGAGCCAGCACCCGCAGCCGGGAGTTGGCGGCGACGCCACCGCCGATCATCAGATGATCCACCCCCTGGTCGCGACAGGCCCGCACGGCCTTGCGCGTCAGCACATCCACCACGGCCTCCTGGAAGGACGCGGCGACATCCCGCACCGGCACGTCCTCCCCGGCCGCCCGCCTGGCCTCGATCCAGCGGGCCACGGCGGTCTTCAGACCGGAGAAGGAGAAGTCGTAGGCGGCGTCGCGGGGCCCGGTGAGCCCGCGCGGGAACGCGATCGCGCTCGGGTCCCCCTCCTTCGCGTACCGGTCGATGACCGGGCCGCCCGGGAACCCGAGGTTCAGCACCCGCGCGATCTTGTCGAAGGCCTCGCCCGCCGCGTCGTCGATCGTCGCACCCATCGGCCGTACGTCCGACGTGATGTCCGTGGACAGCAGCAACGACGAGTGCCCGCCCGACACCAGCAGCGCCATCGTCGGCTCGGGCAGCGCCCCGTGCTCCAGCTGGTCGACGCAGATGTGGGAGGCGAGGTGGTTGACGCCGTACAGCGGCTTGCCGAGCGCGTACGCGTACGCCTTCGCGGCCGAGACGCCCACCAGCAGCGCACCCGCCAGCCCCGGCCCGGCGGTGACCGCGATGCCGTCGAGGTCCTGCGCGCTCACCCCCGCTTCCTTCAGCGCGCGGTGGATCGTCGGGACCATCGCCTCCAGGTGCGCGCGGGAGGCGACCTCGGGCACCACACCGCCGAAGCGGGCGTGCTCGTCGACGCTCGACGCGATCGCGTCGGCCAGCAGTGTCGTGCCGCGCACGACGCCGACGCCGGTCTCGTCGCAGGAGGTCTCGATCCCCAGGACCAGCGGTTCGTCAGCCATTGACCTAGCCATTGATCTCGGTTCCTTGTACGGATGCGGAAGGGTCGTTGAGGCGCATGACGAGGGCGTCCACGTTCCCCGGCTGGTAGTAGCCGCGGCGGAAGCCGATCGCCTCGAAGCCGAAGCGTTCGTAGAGCTTCTGGGCGCGGACGTTGTCGACCCGGCATTCGAGCATCACCTGGGCGCACTCGAACGTGGTGGCGACCCGCAACAGCTCGGTGAGGATCAGCGCGCCGAGGCCGGTGCCCCAGTGTTCCCGGGCGACGGCGATGGTCTGGACGTCGGCGACGTCCCCGGCGGAGGCCAGGCCCCCGTAGCCGACGATCCGCCTGCCCCCGCCGTCACCGCCGACGTCCTCGGCCACGTAGTACCGCCGGGTCGCCTGGGGCCCGCGCGCGTGGGCGAGGTCCGACCAGAACATGCCGCGGGACCAGGCGTCCTCGGGGAAGAGGTCCTTCTCCAGCTCCAGGACGGGCTCGATGTCCCACCAGCGCATCTCGCGCAGCACCGGAGTCGTCACTTGGGGGTGACCACCTTGTAGTTCTTGGGCACCTGGGCGTCGGGCCGGCGCAGATACAGCGGCCGGGGCGCCTCCAGTTCCCCGCCCGCCGCGAGCCGTTCGGCGGCCAGCGCCGCCAGGGCGGCCGCGGAGACATGCTCGGGCGCGCGGGCGTCCGGGAAGGCGTCGGGATAGAGGACCGCCCCGGCTCCCACCACGGGCAGCCCGGCCACCGCGTCGGAGATGTCGGCGGGCCGGTCGACGGCCGGTTCGGTGACTCTCGTCCGCGCGTCCTCGTACCGCGCCCAGTACACCTCCTTGCGCCGGGCGTCGGTCGCCACCACGAACGGTCCCCCGACCGTTCCCTCGGCACCGGCCGCGTACGCGAGCCCGTCGAGGGTGCACAGGCCGTGGACGGGGACCCCGAGGGCGAGGCCGAAGGTGTCGGCGGTCATGAGGCCGACGCGCAGCCCGGTGTACGGGCCGGGACCGATGCCCACGACGATGCCGGTGACGGCGTCGAGGCGGGTGCCCGCCTCGGCGAGGACCCGGTCGACGGCGGGCAGCAGCAGTTCCCCGTGGCGACGCGCGTCCACCTGACTCGACGCGGCGACGACGTCCGTCCCGTCGTGCAGCGCGACGGTGACGGCGGGGGTGGCGGTATCCAGAGCGAGCAAGAGCACGCAAACAGCCTACGGCGCTTCGGGCCGGGCCACGGCCGACCCGGTGCAGGTCCCCTCTGCTGCTACCGTCACAGCACAGACGTGCTTCAAGGGCGTACGTGGGTACGAGAGGTGGACTCAGAAGGTGGCCAGTAGCAGCTCGGTATTCGTGGCCGGGCTCACCGCGGCGGCCATCGCCGCAGTCGGTTTCCTCACCTATCAGGCATCGGCGCACGTGCCCGACGACCTCGGGAAGCCGTCCCCCTCCAAGTCCTCGGCACTTCCGAAGTCCAAGGCCCCCGGCGATCGGGAGAAGGACACCGACGAGGTCCTCCCCGACGACTCGGGCGCCGGCGAACGCGTCGTCTACTCCCTCGACGACGACCGCGTCTGGCTGGTCGGCGCGAACGAGAAGGTCACCCGCACCTTCGAGGTCACCCCCAGCACGGTCGACCCCACCCCCGCCACCTACACGGTCTCGTCCCGCTCCGCCGCCGTCACCGGCTCGGACGGCACCCCCATCGAGAACGTCGTCCGCTTCGCCACGGTCGACGGCGTCTCCATCGGCTTCAGCGCGGCGGTCGACGGCTCCACCCCCGAGCCCGACCCCACCACCAAAACGGGCGGCATCCGCGAGGCCCGCAAGGACGGCAAGGCCATGTGGGAGTTCGCCGGCATCGGCACGAAGGTGGTCGTGGTCGAGTAAGGGGCCACTTCAGGGCACCGGGGACGATGGTCTTTCAGGGGCGCGGGGAACTGCGCGACCAGCCCCCACCCACCTGCGGCCGCCGACACAACCCCAGGCACCCCTCCCGGGGCGCTACGCAGCCCTGGAGCGCCGATCACCCGCAGGCCGCCGCCCCTCCACCTTCACCGGCGGAGCCAGGGGCGGAGCCGGGGGCGTGGAAATCGCCTTCGCCGCCGCACAGGAAGCCAGAAGATCCCGCATCGACACCCCGCCCGCCCCGGACGGCGTCGGCTTACGTTCCGCTGTCGACATGGACGCCTCCTGATGCCACCGGCGAGCCAAGTTAGGTAGACCTAACCAAGGACTGGTTACCATGTGACCACGCCGGAACGCCGAACGCAACACGTTGCCGACACCTTGTCGGAACCCACACAGGACCGGATCAGGACCGGGTCAGGCCGATAGCACACCCAGCTCCACCGAAGCCCACCGCTCGCCCAGCCCGGTGACGGTCACCTGCCGTACCTCGTCCGTGGTGTCCCCGACAGCCCGATGGATGACCACGTTCAGCCGGTCGTCCGTCAGCTCCTCGACCTTGCCCTCGCCCCACTCCACGACGATCACCGAATCCGGCAGCGAGACGTCGAGATCGAGGTCCTCCATCTCGTCCAGCCCGCCGCCCAGGCGATACGCGTCGACGTGGACGAGCGGCGGCCCCTCCACCAGCGAGGGATGCACCCGGGCGATGACGAAGGTCGGCGAGGTGACCGCACCCCGCACCCCCAGCCCCTCCCCGAGCCCCCGGGTCAGGGTCGTCTTCCCGGCGCCCAACTCCCCGTTGAGCATCACGAGATCGCCCGCGCGCACGAGCTTGGCCAGGCGACGGCCCAGCTCCAGCATCTGGTCGGGCGAATTTACGGTGATCCGCAGAGACGTGCCGGACTCACCCGGGACGTGCGGTGCTGCTGGCGCTTCCATAACCACTTACGGTAGCCCCCGCCGGAACGGCCCCCGCGCGGGTGAGAAGGTCGGCGAGCCGGTCGGTCACGACCTCGGGGTGTTCCAGCATCACCAGATGCCCGGCGTCCGGTACGAGCACCAGCTCCGCGTCCGGCAGCAGATCGGCGATCGCCTCGCTGTGCTCGCTCGGCGTGACGAGGTCCTTGACCCCGGCCAGCACGAGCACCGGCAGCTCGGTGAAGGCCACGAGCGCCTCGGTCTTGTCGTGCTCGGTGAACGCCGGATAGAACTCGGCGACCACGTCGATCGGCGTGCCCTCGATCATCCGCTCGGCGAACCGCGCGACCGCCGGGTCGACGTCCCGCGAGGCGAACGAGTACCGCTTGATGATCCCGGCGAACAGCTCGGCGGTCGCCCGCCGCCCCCGCTCCACCAGCGCGGCCTGCTGCCCCAGCGCCTTCAGCACACCCGGCAGCACCCGCCGCACCGCGTTGACGCCGGCGACCGGCAGCCCGAAGTTGACCTCGCCGAGCCGCCCCGACGACGTACCGACCAGCGCGACGGCGACGACCCGCTCGCGGATCAGCTCCGGGTCGTGCGCGGCCAGCGCCATGACGGTCATGCCGCCCATGGAGTGGCCGACGAGCACGACGGGCCCCTCGGGCACCGCCGCGTCGATGACGGCCTTGAGGTCGCGCCCGAGCTGGTCGATGGTGACCGGCAGCCCGTTCTGCACCTGGGCGCCCCGGCCGGAACGGCCGTGACTGCGCTGGTCCCAGTGCACGGTCCGTACGACACCGCGCAGCGCGGCCCGCTGGAAGTGCCAGGAGTCCTGGTTGAGGCAGTAGCCGTGGCTGAAGACGACGGTGACCGGGGCCGGTGCCTTGCGGCCGAAGAGCCGGCGCCTGCGGGGTGAGAGCGCGGCCTCCGGCTCGACGTCGTCGACCTCGTAGTACAGCTCGGTGCCGTCGTCGGCGTACGCCTTGCCGGGGGTGCCGCGCAGCGCCCCGTACGGGCCGGTGGAGTCGAGCGCCAGCTGGGCCTTCCTGCGCATGCCGCGCCCGACGGTGAGCCGCTCTATGGCGACGCCGGCCGCCGCTCCCGCCGCGACCACGCCTATCGCCGCTCCCGCGACACCGGCTCTGCGCCAGATCCCGTCGCCGGACGCGGCCGAGGCGGCGGCCGCGCTCGCGACGGCCTCCACGGCCTCCGCGCTGCTCTCGCTCACATCCCGCTCCTCATCGCCGACATGTCCGGTCTCGCTGTCGCTCCGCACACCTGTACGGAGTTACCCGTCTGGTTCGTCTTTCACTTACTCGTGCACTGGCTCGTGTACTGGCTCGTACGCTCGTGCGCTTACTCGTGTTCAGGTCCCGGGGTCACATACTCACTCACGGGCCCGGGTCGCACGCGCCCGCTCACTCACCCGTGTCGACATAGACGCGCGGAACGCGGGTTCCGATGCGCGTCACGATCTCGTACGCGATGGTCCCGGCCGCCTGCGCCCAGTCCTCGGCGGTCGGCTCGCCGCCGTCACCGGCCCCGAACAGCACGACCTCGTCCCCGGCGGCGGGTTCGTCCCCGCCCAGGTCGACGACGAACTGGTCCATGGCCACCCGGCCCGCGACAGTCCGCCACTTGCCGCCGACCAGTACGGGCCCGGTGCCGGAGGCGTGCCGGGGGATGCCGTCCGCGTAGCCGACGGGGACCAGGCCGAGGGTCGTGGCGCCGGGCGTGACGTAGTGATGCCCGTAGCTGACGCCGTGGCCCCCGGAGACGTGTTTGACCAGCGCGAGCGAGGCGCTGAGCCGCATCACCGGGCGCAGCCCGAGGTCGGCCGAGCTGCCCAGCTCCGGGCTGGGCGAGATGCCGTAGACCGCGATTCCCGTCCGTACGAGATCGAAGTGCGTGTCCGGGCGGGTGAGGGTGGCCGGCGAGTTGGCGATGTGCCGCACCTCGGGGCGGACCCCCTGCTCCTCCGCGTAGGCGACCATCTCGCGGAAGCGGGTGAGCTGGGCCTCGATGGAGGGGTGCCCCGGCTCGTCGGCGCAGGCGAGGTGCGACCACAGTCCGGTGACCTTCACCAGCCCCTCGGCCTCCGCGCGCAGCGCCCCGGCGACGAGCTCCGGCCAGTCGTCGGGCAGGCAGCCGTTCCGCCCGAGCCCGGTGTCGGCCTTGAGCTGCACGCGCGCGCGCAGACCCACGGCACGGGCGGCCTCGGTGACCTCCCGCAGCGCCCACATCCCGCTGACGGCGACATCGAGATCCGCCTCGACCGCCTCGCGCCAGGGCCCGCCCGGCGCCCACAGCCAGCACATCAGCCGCCCCGACAGCCCCGCCGCCCGCAGCGCCAGCGCCTCCTCGGGCGTGGCCGTCCCCAGCCAGGTCGCCCCCGCCTCGACCGCCGCCCGCGCACACCGCACCGCCCCATGGCCGTACGCGTCCGACTTGACCACGGCCATCAGTTCGGCGCCCGCGGCCAAGGCGCGCAACGTCCGCACATTGGCCCGCAGGGCATCCAGATCGATGTCGGCACGGGCCCGCAGGGGCGCGCTCCGCAGAGGTGCTGTCTCACTCATGTCAGCCCCAGTGTCTCAGAGCCCACGACAGCCCTTCGAACGGGCGCAGCCCGTCCGTCCAAGGGCGCGGGACTCCATCACTCCGCGGCTCCGCCGCGTGGGCGCGACAAGCCACGACGGACCGGCAGCCCGCCACGCACGAGAACCCCCACCCCTAACCCGAGATCCACGCACCCCATGGACCCGAGCCTGCTCGTCATTTGTCTGCTCGTCATTTGCCTGCTCGTCACGTGATCAGCGATACGTGCCGCACACGCGCGTGTGAGGGCGCCGCGCGTACGGTCACCCGATAGCCGCGTGGGAAGTCACCCGATCTGAGGGCTCACCGACGCCACCGGTGTCACGTACAGTCACACAGGGCACACGACAGGTCGCGAACGGTACGACACAGGGGTTGATATGTGCGGAATCGTGGGATACGTCGGCTCGCAGTCCGCGATCGACGTGGTCCTGGCCGGGCTGAAGCGGCTGGAGTACCGGGGGTACGACTCCGCGGGCGTGGCGGTACTGGCCGACGGGGGCCTGGCCGCCGCGAAGAAGGCCGGGAAGCTGGTCAATCTGGAGAAGGAGCTGGTCGGACGCCCGCTGCCGAACGGTTCGACCGGTGTCGGCCACACCCGCTGGGCCACCCACGGCGGCCCCACGGACGTCAACGCCCATCCGCACCTCGACAACGCGGGCCGGGTCGCCGTCGTCCACAACGGCATCATCGAGAACTTCGCCGCGCTGCGCGCCGAACTGGCCGAGCGGGGCCACGTTCTGACCTCCGAGACGGACACCGAGGTCGTCGCCCACCTGCTCGCCGAGGAGTTCTCGTCGTGCGACGACCTCGCGGAGGCGATGCGGCTGGTGTGCCGTCGACTGGAGGGGGCGTTCACGCTGGTCGCGGTGCACGCGGACGCGCCGGGCGTGGTCGTGGGCGCCCGCCGGAACTCACCCCTGGTGGTCGGCGTCGGCGAGGGTGAGGCCTTCCTCGCCTCGGACGTGGCCGCGTTCATCGCCCACACGCGGTCGGCGATCGAACTGGGCCAGGACCAGGTGGTCGAACTGCGCCGCGACGGCGTCATGGTGACGACCTTCGACGGCCGCCCCGCCGAGGTCCGCTCGTACCACGTCGACTGGGACGTGTCGGCGGCGGAGAAGGGCGGCTACGACTACTTCATGCTCAAGGAGATCGCCGAGCAGCCCAAGGCGGTGGCGGACACGCTCCTCGGCCGTATCGACGCGGCGGGCTCCCTGTCCCTGGACGAGGTCCGGATTCCCGACCCGGAGCTGCGTGAGCTGGACAAGGTGGTCATCGTCGCGTGCGGCACGGCGTTTCACGCGGGCATGATCGCCAAGTACGCCATCGAGCACTGGACCCGTATCCCCTGTGAGGTCGAGCTGGCGAGCGAGTTCCGCTATCGGGACCCGATCCTCGGCCCGCACACCCTGGTCATCGCCATCTCCCAGTCCGGCGAGACCATGGACACGCTGATGGCCCTGCGGCACGCACGTGAACAGGGCGCCCGAGTCCTCGCCATCTGCAACACCAACGGCTCGACGATCCCCCGCGAGTCCGACGCGGTCCTCTACACCCACGCGGGCCCGGAGGTGGCGGTCGCCTCCACGAAGGCGTTCCTGACGCAGCTGGTGGCCTGCTACCTCGTCGCCCTCTATCTCGGCCAGGTACGCGGCACCAAGTGGGGCGACGAGATCCGGGCGGTCGTCCGCGACCTCTCCCGCATCTCCCGCGAGGTGGAGCGGGTCCTCGAAACGATGGAGCCGGTACGGGAGTTGGCGCGCACCCTCGCCGACAAGAACACGGTGCTGTTCCTGGGCCGCCACGTGGGCTACCCGGTGGCCCTGGAAGGCGCCCTGAAGCTCAAGGAGTTGGCCTACATGCACGCGGAGGGCTTCGCGGCGGGCGAGCTGAAACACGGTCCGATCGCCCTGATCGAGGAGGACCTCCCGGTGGTCGTGGTGGTCCCCTCCCCGGCGGGCCGCTCCCTCCTCCACGACAAGATCGTCTCCAACATCCAGGAGATCCGCGCGCGCGGTGCACGCACCATCGTCATCGCAGAGGAGGGCGACGAGGCGGTGGTCCCGTACGCCGACCACCTGATCCGCATCCCGGCCACCCCGACCCTGCTCCAGCCCCTGGTCGCCACGGTCCCCCTCCAGGTCTTCGCCTGCGAACTCGCGACGGCCAGGGGGAACGAGGTGGACCAGCCACGAAACCTGGCGAAGTCGGTGACGGTGGAGTGAGACGGTGGCGGTGGAGTAAGACGGTGACGGTGGAGTGAGCCGACGGGCCGGGGGCGGGACTTGGCCACGCGTCCGCTCGTCCTCCGCTCGTCCTCCGCTCGTCGAGGTCACCGTAGGGTGCGGATCATGCCCATCATCGGAGTCGGCATCGACGTCGCCGAGATCGACCGTTTCCGCGCCTCGCTGGAACGCACACCCAGCATGGCCGACCGCCTCTTCCTCCCCGAGGAACTCACGCTCCCCAGCGGGGAGCGCCGGGGCATCGCCTCCCTCGCGGCCCGCTTCGCCGCGAAGGAGGCCCTCGCCAAGGCCCTCGGCGCCCCCAGCGGCCTCCGCTGGACCGACGCCGAGGTCTACGTCGAATCCTCCGGCCAACCCCGCCTCCGGGTCACCGGCACGGTCGCGTCCCGCGCCTCCGAACTCGGCGTCAAGTCCTGGCACATCTCCCTGAGCCACGACGCGGGGGTGGCTTCGGCGGTGGTGATCGCCGAGGGGTGAGTGGCGGGGGCGCCTGACAGCTCGGGGGTACGCACACCAGGGCGGCTACGGGTCGTACGTGGCCGATCGCGCGGTTCCCCGCGCCCCTGAAAGGGCACGACCGCCCACCCCCTCATGGCCGCGGGCAAACCCTGCCACCCCTCCCCAACTGCGGGCAATCGTGCCGCTGGGGCGGCACAGTGGGCGCAGCGGCACCCGGTCGGCGCCGGCGAGCAAACCGCCCCCGCCGAGCGACAGCCAAGCGCACGCACCCGCACCCCCGCCCAGCTGCACCCACCTCCCACCCCAAGGCAGACTCATCCCCATGCGCTCAGCCCACCGCGTTGAAACCGTCCGCACAGCCGAACGCACCCTCATGGACCGCCTCCCCGACGGCGCCCTGATGCAACGCGCGGCCGCAGGCCTGG
Source organism: Streptomyces sp. NBC_01314 (assembly GCF_041435215.1). Taxonomy (NCBI): domain Bacteria; kingdom Bacillati; phylum Actinomycetota; class Actinomycetes; order Kitasatosporales; family Streptomycetaceae; genus Streptomyces; species Streptomyces sp. NBC_01314. The sequence goes on from NZ_CP108394.1 coordinate 4,488,375, forward strand.
CCGCGGCCTGCGCCGACGCCCTCCGCCGCCGCGTCTACGGCAGCCGAGTGGTCCTCCTCACCGGCAGCGGAGACAACGGCGGCGACGCCCTCTACGCCGGCGCCCGCCTGGCGAAGCGAGGCGCGGGAGTGACAGCCGTCCTCCTCGCCCCGGACCGCACCCACGCGGCCGGTCTCAAAGCCCTCCTCCGCGCGGGCGGCACCACAGCCACCCCCTCGACCGCCGCCGCCCACATCCACCACGCCGACCTCGTCCTGGACGGCGTCGTCGGCATCGGCGGCAAGGGCGGCCTCCGCCCCGAAGCCGCCCGCCTCGCCGACCTCGTGGCCGCCTCCCCCGCCACGGTCGTCGCCGTGGACCTCCCGAGCGGCATCGAACCGGACACCGGCGAGGTGCGCGGCGCGGCCGTCCGCGCCGACCTCACCGTCACCTTCGGCACCCACAAGCCGGGCCTCCTCATCGACCCGGCCCGCGAGTACGCCGGCTCGGTCCGTCTGATCGACATCGGCCTGGCGAGCACCCTCCCGGCCACCCCCGCCCTGGAGTCCCTCCAGCACGCCGACGTGGCAGCCCTGCTCCCCCGCCCGTCCCAGGAGAGCGACAAGTACCGCCGAGGAGTCGTAGGCATCGCGGCCGGCTCGACCCGCTACCCGGGCGCGGCGGTCCTCGCGGTCGCGGGCGCCCTGCGCGGCGGAGCGGGCGCGGTCCGCTACGTCGGCGCGGCCACCGACGCGGTCCTCGCCCGCTTCCCGGAGACTCTGGTTTCGAACACGGGCCCGAAGAAGGCGGGACGGGTTCAGGCCTGGGTCGCCGGTCCCGGAGCGGGCGACGACCCGGCCCCCGTCGCCGAGGCCCTCTCCACCGACGTCCCCGTCCTCCTCGACGCCGACGGCCTGCGCCTCGCCGACCGCGAGACAGTACGCACCCGCCGGGCCCCGACCCTGCTGACCCCGCACGCGGGCGAGGCCGCGGCCCTCCTGGGCATCTCCCGCGAGGAGGTCGAGGCCTCCCGCCTCACCGCCGTACGCGACCTGGCCCGCGCCTACGACGCGACGGTCCTCCTCAAGGGCTCCACCACGCTGATCGCCGCCCCGGACCCCGACACCCCGGTCCGCGTCAACGCCACCGGCACCCCCTGGCTCGCCACCGCCGGCAGCGGCGACGTCCTCTCGGGCCTGGCGGGCTCGCTCCTGGCGGCCGGCCTCTGCGCCCTGGACGCGGCGAGCGTGGCGGCGTACGTCCACGGCCTGGCGGGCCGCTACGCCGCCGACGGAGCCCCGGCGGGCGCCCACGACGTGGCGGAGGCGATCCCGGCGGCCTGGCGGGACATCACGACCTGACGCCCACGCCGTCGGCCCGGCTCGCCCAACTCCCTTCCCTTCTCCGGGCCCTCACTCCCCCTCCTCTATCCGGTCGATCGCCTCCCGCACCATCCCGAGGTACTCGACCTCCTCGCACCGGGGCTTGCTCCCCATCCGGTACATGTCCATCGCGTCGGAGAGACACTCGCCCAGATCCTCATCAGGCAGATCGGCCGAGAGTTCGCTGCACACCCGCCCGGCGAACTCCGCATCACCGCGCGTAGACCCACTCCGAACGGCGCCCCGGAACCGCAGACGCACACCAAAAGCCATGTGAATCCCCCAATTCCCCCTGCCCCGCCGGGAGGCGGCTCCCTCCCGACCGCCCGGACGCTAGTCCTCCCCCCATTTCAGGTCCATACCTTCGTCACAGTTCCCGCACAGCAAGGGGCAAATCCTCTACTGTGCCCCCGGCGTGACGGACCCCACCCGCCACGCCGTTCAAACTCCGTTAACAATGGACTGTGATCTCACCGGTCTCCTCGTTGCCGCGGAGCGCCCACCGGCCCAGGCCGGAGGCGACTCCCTACGTCGACCTCACCCGTGCCGAGTGGAGCGCGCTGCGCGAAAAGACGCCGCTCCCGCTGAACGCCGAGGAGGTCGAGAAGCTGCGCGGCCTGGGCGATGTCATCGACCTCGACGAGGTACGGGACATCTACCTGCCGCTGTCCCGGCTCCTCAACCTCTACATCGGCGCCACCGACGGCCTGCGCGGCGCCCTCAACACCTTCCTGGGTGAACAGGGCTCCCAGTCCGGCACCCCGTTCGTCATAGGAGTCGCCGGCTCCGTGGCCGTCGGCAAGTCGACCGTCGCCCGTCTCCTCCAGGCCCTCCTCGCCCGCTGGCCCGAACACCCGCGCGTGGAGCTGGTCACCACCGACGGCTTCCTGCTGCCCATGAAGGACCTCCAGGAACGCGGCCTGGTCTCCCGCAAGGGCTTCCCCGAGTCGTACGACCGCCGGGCCCTGACCCGTTTCGTCGCCGACATCAAGGCCGGCAAGGACGAGGTGACGGCCCCCGTCTACTCCCACCTCATCTACGACATCGTCCCCGACCAGCGGCTCACGGTCCGCCGCCCCGACATCCTCATCGTCGAGGGCCTCAACGTCCTCCAGCCCGCCCTCCCCGGCAGCGACGGCCGCACCCGCGTCGGTCTCGCCGACTACTTCGACTTCAGCGTGTACGTCGACGCCGGCGCCGACGACATCGAGCGCTGGTACCTCAACCGTTTCAAGAAGCTCCGTCAGACCGCCTTCCAAAAGCCCGACTCGTACTTCCGCAAGTACACCCAGGTCTCCGAGGACGACGCCGTCGACTACGCCCGCACCCTCTGGCGCACCATCAACAAGCCCAACCTGGTCGAGAACATCGCCCCCACCCGGGGCCGCGCCACCCTCATCATCCGCAAGGGCCCCGACCACAAGGTGCGCCGCCTCAGCCTGCGCAAACTGTGAAGCGGTGGGCATCGCGTGGGCCCACGACCGTAACCACGGCCGTGGCGCACGACCGTAACCACGGCCTGTTAGAAAGGGCGCATGCTGCATCTGCGCCTGATCACCCCGTCCGACAGGACCGACGAGGTGGTGCGCCTGATCGAGGAAACGGTCGGGGCCACCCACCTCGTCGTCGTACCGGGCGCCGCCCGCAACCCCGCCGGAGACGTCGTGATGTGCGACGTGGCCCGCGAGGCGGGTGACGAACTGATCGGCGCGCTGCGGGCGTTGGATCTCGACAGGACCGGCTCCATCGCCGTGGAGAACATCGACCTGTCGCTCTCCGAGCGCGCCGACAGGGCGGAGAGGGACGCGCCGGGCGAGGGCGCGGACGCGGTCCTGTGGGAACACCTGACGGACGCGACCCACGAGGAGTCGACGCTCTCCATCACCTACGTCGCCTTCCTCACCCTCGCCACGATGATCGCGGCCTGCGGTGTGGTCCTCGACAACGCGATCCTGATCGTCGGCGCGATGGCGGTAGGCCCGGAGTTCGGCCCGCTGGCGGGGATCAGCACCTCTCTCGTCCAACGCCATCCGCGCCTGGCCGTACGCTCACTCGTCGCCCTGCTGGTGGGCTTCGCCGTGGCGATGACGGTGACGGTGGGCTTCAGCCTCTTCATGGACACGCTCGGCTACTTCACCGAAGCCGAACTGGAGGCCGAACGTCCCAACACCGCCTTCGTCTACGCCCCCGATGCCTTCTCCTTCATCGTGGCGGTCCTGGCAGGCATCGCGGGCACCCTCTCCCTGACCTCGGCCAAGTCCGGAGCCCTGGTGGGCGTGGCCATCTCCGTCACCACGGTCCCGGCCGCCGCGAACGCGGCGGTGGCCCTGGCCTACGGCGACACGAAGCAGACGCTGGGCTCGACGAACCAACTCCTCCTGAACCTCCTGGGCATCGTCCTCGCAGGCACCCTCACCCTGCTGCTCCAGAAGTGGCTGTGGTCGACGAAGCCCCAAGGAGCACGACAGCGCCCCTGAACAGCAAGGGGCGCAGCCCCTGCTGTTCAGGGGCGCGGGGAACTGCGCGACAAGCCACAACGAACCCGCAGCCCGCAACCCACAGCTCCCCCACCCCGTACCCGGAACAGCAGAACTACCCGAGCGCGGACTTCACCGCATCAGCAAGCCGCCCAGCCACAGACCGAGCCTGCTCGATATCCGCCGCCTCGACCATCACTCGAACCAGCGGCTCCGTCCCCGAAGGCCGCAGCAACACCCGCCCCGTCGCCCCGAGTTCCCGCTCCGCCTCGCCCACCGCCGCCGCCAGCTCCGCCGACGTCCCCACCCGCGACCGATCCACGTCCGGCACATTGATGAGCACCTGCGGCAGCCGCTCCATCACGCCCGCGAGGTCCTGGAGCGTACGCCCGGTCCGCGCGATCCGGGCGGCCAGCAGCAGCCCGGTCAGCGTCCCGTCGCCGGTCGTCGCATGGTCGGAGATGATCACATGCCCGGACTGCTCGCCCCCGAGGGCGTATCCGTGCCGCTTCATCTCCTCCAGCACATACCGGTCCCCGACCCCGGTCTGCACCAGCTTGAGCCCCTCCCGCTCCAGCGCCAGCTTGAAGCCGAGGTTGGACATCACGGTGGCGACCACGGTCTCCGACCGGAGCACCCCGCGCTCCCGCATGTCCAGCGCGAGCACCGCGAGGATCTGGTCCCCGTCGACCTCGTTGCCCTCGTGGTCCACGGCGAGGCACCGGTCCGCGTCCCCGTCGTGCGCGATGCCGAGGTCCGCCCCGTGCTCGACGACGGCGGCCCGCAGCTTCCCGAGGTGCGTCGACCCGCACCCGTCGTTGATGTTGAGCCCGTTCGGCTCGGCCCCGATGGTGACGATCTCGGCGCCGGCGCGCGTGAACACCTCCGGCGAGACCCCGGCCGCGGCACCGTGCGCCTCGTCGAGGACGACCTTCAGCCCTTCGAGACGGTTGGGGAGGACAGAGAGCAGATGCTCGACATACCGCGCGGAGCCCTCGTCGTACGACCGGATACGCCCGACACCCGCACCCGTCGGCCGGTCCCAGGGCGCCCCGGTGCGGTGGTCCTCGTACACGCCCTCGATCCGGCCCTCCAGATCGTCGGCGAGCTTGTGGCCACCGCGGGCGAAGAACTTGATGCCGTTGTCAGGCATGGCGTTGTGGCTGGCGGAGAGCATCACGCCGAGGTCGGCGCCCAGCTCGCCGGTGAGGAACGCCACAGCGGGGGTGGGCAGCACGCCGACGCACAGCACGTCGACGCCGGCGCTGGCGAGGCCGGCCACTACGGCCGCCTCCAGGAACTCTCCGGACGCTCGCGGATCCCGCCCGACCACCGCCACCGGCTTGTGGCCCTCGAACGTTCCCGCCTCGGCGAGTACATGTGCCGCCGCGACGGAGAGTCCGAGCGCGAGCTCGGCCGTCAGATCCGCGTTGGCGACACCGCGCACGCCGTCCGTGCCGAAGAGTCGTCCCACAGTGGTGTCCTCCGAATTGCTGAGAATGTGCGGCTCGTACCTGATGGTCCCCTACCGGGCGGTCCCGCACCGGCTGTCCCCGAGTGTCCCGGCATTCCCCGGACCAAGTACATCCCCTGAGACTGTCCTCCCCCTTTCGGGGTTGTACGACAGTCTGCGGATATGCCCGCGATGAACGATCTCCCCTGCTACGCAAACCGCCCCGGCGGCACAGGTACGTGCCACCGGGGCGATACGCGCGATACGGCGCGAGCGCGATTTAGCGCTTGCTGTACTGCGGAGCCTTGCGGGCCTTCTTCAGACCGGCCTTCTTGCGCTCGACCGCACGGTCGTCGCGACGGAGGAAGCCGGCCTTCTTGAGGGCGCCACGGTTGTTGTCGACGTCGGCCTCGTTCAGCGCGCGGGCGACACCGAGACGGAGCGCACCGGCCTGACCGGAGACACCGCCACCGGAGATACGGGCGATGACGTCGTAGCGGCCTTCGAGCTCAAGAACCTTGAACGGCTCGTTGACCTCCTGCTGGTGCACCTTGTTCGGGAAGTAGTCCTCGAGCGTACGCCCGTTGATCTTCCACTTGCCGGAGCCCGGGACGATCCGGACGCGGGCGATGGCGTTCTTGCGACGGCCCAGGCCGGCGGCCGGCTGCGGGTCGCCGAAGCGGCCGGCGAGGTCCTCCGAGGTCTCAGTGCTGTACTCGCCCTCGACGGGCACCTCGGACTCGGTGGTGTAGCTCTCGATGTCGACGAGCTCACTCTCGGTCTCTTCGACCGGCTGCTCAACGGTGGTCTCGGCCACGATTCTCCTCAGATTTTCTTCAGGCTAGGGGGTGTGGCCGGACTTACTGCGCGACCTGGGTGATCTCGAACGGCACCGGCTGCTGGGCAGCGTGCGGGTGCTGGTCGCCCGAGTAGACCTTCAGCTTGGAGAGCATCTGACGGCCCAGGGTGTTCTTGGGGAGCATGCCCTTGATGGCCTTCTCGACGGCCTTCTCGGGGTTCTTCTCCAGCAGCTCGTCGTAACGGACCGAGCGCAGACCACCCGGGTAACCGGAGTGGCGGTAGGCCATCTTCTGAGTCCGCTTGTTGCCGGACAGGTGCACCTTGGCCGCGTTGATGATGATGACGAAGTCACCAGCGTCGACGTGGGGCGCGTAGATCGGCTTGTGCTTGCCGCGCAGAAGGGTGGCAGCAGTGGTCGCCAGACGACCCAGGACGATGTCCTGGGCGTCGATGACATGCCACTGGCGAGTGATGTCGCCCGGCTTGGGGCTGTACGTACGCACGGTTCGTAGCCTTCGCTTCTTCAGTGAGGTTCCTGACAGGTCACCGAAGACGATCACGACAGCCCTTGCCGCACTGCGGTGACGCATACCGCGTGCTGGCTCGCTGGTCATCGGCCCGGTGGACCGGTGTAAGGGCCGCCTCACGTGAGAATGAGCGCCAATACACATAACGAACACGCAGCTTAGCCGGGCGCACCCGGACGGGTCAAAACGGCCCCGGGCCGGGGTCCGCGCGGCTCCTTGATCCACTTCGCCCACGGGTCCGATACGATCCGGCCCCACGCGCTGCGAGGCACATGACTCGGACGATCGATCCGCGAATACCGGGGGTCCGATCGTGGCGGTCGGTCCACCATGAAACTCACAAACAGGCACAAGCTCCAGATCGACTTCCGAGGCGTAACCCATAACTGAAGAAGACCTCCCCTCGCCCGTCTAAACTGCGGCCCATGAGCTTTGGGCAGGGGGGGTCTCAGTGGAGCCCTGGGGGTTCCCACAATCCGTGGGACAATCAGCGGAATTCCACCAGTAACCAGACCCCGGACTGGGCGTCACTCGCCGAACGGTCCGAAATACGCAACAGACGCCGCAGACTCCTGATGATCGTCGGCGGCGCCCTCGCCACGGTCGGCATAGGCGTCGCCGTGGCCGTCGCCGTCGTCAACGACAACGGCACCACCACGGCGAACGGCCCGAACGAGCTGCCGACCACCGCGGACATCCCGAGCGCCAGCGCCAAGGCGGACCCGTCGTTCGCACCGACCTCGGCCCCGCCCCCGCTGGACCCGAAGGAGTTCATCTCCAGCTCGGGCAAGGACAAGGCGCCGATCAGCCCGGACATCCTCTTCCCGGGTGCCCAGCTGACCAAGCGCGACAACGTCGTCTACCGCAAGGGCGCCACGGCCTCGACGACCAACTGCGCCTCGGCCGTCCAGGGCTCCCTCGGCAAGCTGCTGACCAGCAACGACTGCACGCGCTTCATGCGCGTGACCTACTACCGGGACAAGATCGCGGTCACGGTCGGCGTCGCCCTGTTCGACACCGAGGCCAAAGCGACCAAGGTCAAGGCGGACTGGGACAAGAAGAGCACCCTCATCTCCCTCTCCGGCGACGGCGTCCCCGCCTTCTGCCGTACGACGGTCTGCCGTACGACCGCAAACTCCTACGGCCGCTACGCCCACTTCACCCTTTCCGGCTTCACCGACGGCAAGGACGTGACGGAGAAGGACAAGGCCGTCTTCGCCGCCGGCGACGACCTCAGCAGGTCCACCTTCAACCAGATCCACCGCCGGGGCGAGACCCAGGCGGCCGCCGCGGCCAGCGGGCAGTAGCCCGCACCCCGCCGCCCAGGGTCAGCAGCAGCCGGCCCCGGGCGCCCCCGGCAGGGTCCGGCGGTTCCGCGCCTCCTTGTTCCGCGCGGCCAGCAGCTCGTCGGCCGGATACCCGACCTCCTCCAGCGTCAGCCCGTGCGGCCGTACGACATGCACGGCGGAGTCCCGCACCCCGGCCGCCAGCACCTTCCCGGGCCATTCGGCCCCCCGGTGCCCGTCCCCCACGAACAGCAGCGCCCCGATCAGCGACCGCACCATGTTGTGGCAGAAGGCGTCGGCCCGCACGGTCGCCGTGATGACCCCGTCGTCCCCCCGCACCAGGCTCAGCCGCTGCAGCGTGCGAATGGTGGTCGCACCCTCCCGCCGCTTGCAGTAGGCCGCGAAGTCGTGCTCCCCCAGCAGCCGCGACGCGGCCTCGTTCATGGCGTCCACGTCCAGCGGCCAGTCGTGCCACAGCACGTGACCGCGCAGCAGCGGGTCGACGCCCCCGGGATGGTCGGTGACGCGGTACGCGTACCGCCGCCAGACGGCCGAGAACCGGGCGTTGAAGCCCTCGGGGGCCTCGGTGAGGGCCCAGACCCGCACGTCCCGCGACAGGCGCCCGGCGAGCCGTTTGAGCAGCTTCTCGCGATGCTCCTCCCACAGCCATCGCGGCAGGTCCACATGGGCCACCTGCCCCCGCGCGTGCACCCCGGCATCCGTTCGCCCGGCCACGGTCAGCTCGTACGTCTCCCCGGCCCGCGTCACGGTCCGCAGAGCGTCCTCGATCTCTCCTTGCACGGTCCGCTGCCCCCGCGCCTGCTTGGCCCACCCGGAGAACGCGCTCCCGTCGTACGACAGGTCCAACCGGATACGGACATGGCCGGGCTGTACTTCGTCACTCACCCCTGGATCCTCTCAGGTACAGAAAAACGGGCCCGTTCCTCGAAAGGAACGGGCCCGCTCACACACGCCCCGTCTTCAGGGACGCGGGGAACTGCGCGAACAACCACAACGAACCCGCAGCCGCCGACGCACAGCCCCCGCAGAACGCTTACGCGTCCTTCGACTCCTCGGCAGCCTCGTCCGCGGCCTCGTCGGCCTTGGTCGTGTCCACCTTGGCCTCAGCGGCAGGCGCCTCCGCGTCCTTGGCGGCACGCTTGGTGGCGGCCTCGGCCTCGCCCGTGGCCGCCTGCGCGACCGTCAGCGCCTCGACCAGCTCGATGACAGCCATGGGCGCGTTGTCGCCACGGCGGTTACCGATCTTGGTGATACGGGTGTAGCCACCCGGACGGTTCTCGTACCGCGGGCCGATCTCGGTGAAGAGCGTGTGCACGATGCTCTTGTCCGTGATGACCTGGAGCACCTGACGGCGGTTGTGAAGGTCGCCCTTCTTCGCCTTGGTGACCAGACGCTCGGCGTACGGCCGCAGACGGCGGGCCTTCGCCTCGGTGGTGGTGATGCGACCGTGCTCGAAGAGGCTCTTCGCGAGGTTCGCGAGCAGCAGCTTCTCGTGCGCGGCACTGCCGCCCAGACGGGCACCCTTGGTGGGCTTCGGCATGATGTTTCTCCTAGGTGTCTGCCCCGGCCGTATCAGGTACCGAGGTCAGTATCCGAGCGGGCGGCTGCCCGTCGAAGATCCGGAAGCAGCCCCGAAGGGGCGCTCCCGGAAGGGGCGCGGGCGGTGTCGATATGCGACTCCGTCGCGTGGGCGCGACAAGCCACAGCGCACCCGCACCCGCACCCGCACCCGCACCCGAGTACGAACCGTCGAGCCCGAGCTCTTAGTACTGCTCGGTCTCCACAAAGCCCGCATCCGCGTCGTCGTCCGCGCCGAAGGCGTCGGCCGCGGCGGTGGGGTCGAATCCGGGCGGGGAGTCCTTGAGCGCCAGGCCCATACCCGCCAGCTTCGCCTTGACCTCGTCGATCGACTTCGCACCGAAGTTACGGATGTCGAGCAGGTCCGCCTCGGAACGGGCCACGAGCTCACCCACGGAGTGGATGCCCTCGCGCTTGAGGCAGTTGTACGACCGAACGGTGAGCTCCAGCTCCTCGATCGGCAGCGCCAGGTCGGCGGCGAGGGCGGCGTCCGTCGGGGACGGGCCCATGTCGATGCCTTCGGCGTCGATGTTCAGCTCACGGGCGAGACCGAACAGCTCGACCAGGGTCTTACCGGCGGAGGCCATGGCGTCACGGGGACGCATGGACTGCTTGGTCTCGACGTCGACGATCAGCTTGTCGAAGTCGGTGCGCTGCTCGACACGGGTCGCCTCGACCTTGTACGTGACCTTGAGAACCGGCGAGTAGATGGAGTCGACCGGGATACGGCCGATCTCCTGGCCCACCTGCTTGTTCTGCACGGCGGAGACGTAACCGCGGCCACGCTCGACCGTCAGCTCCATCTCCAGCTTGCCCTTGCCGTTGAGCGTGGCGAGGACGAGGTCGGGGTTGTGTACCTCGACACCGGCCGGGGGCGCGATGTCGGCGGCGGTGACCAGACCCGGGCCCTGCTTGCGCAGGTACATCACAACGGGCTCGTCGTGCTCCGAGGAGGCGACCAGCTGCTTGATGTTGAGGATCAGGTCGGTGACGTCCTCCTTGACGCCCGGCACGGTGGTGAACTCGTGCAGGACACCGTCGATACGGATGGACGTGACCGCCGCACCCGGGATCGAGGAGAGGAGCGTACGGCGGAGGCTGTTGCCGAGGGTGTAGCCGAAGCCCGGCTCCAGCGGCTCGATCACGAACCGGGAGCGGAATTCGTCGACGACCTCTTCGGTCAGCGAGGGACGCTGAGCGATCAGCATGAAGTGAATCCTTCAGTCATGGGCACCCGCTATTTGATGCCCTTGAGAACTACAAGGGTACGGGCGATATGGCCATGGAGAGCCATACCGCCCGAAAACCTCAGACCAAGCAGCCGTGCATCCGCCCCGAAGGGTCAGACGCGGCGACGCTTGGGCGGACGGCAGCCGTTGTGCGGGGTGGGCGTGACGTCCTGGATGGAGCCGACCTCGAGACCGGTCGCCTGCAGCGAACGGATGGCCGTCTCACGACCCGAACCCGGGCCCTTGACGAACACGTCGACCTTGCGCATGCCGTGCTCCTGCGCGCGACGGGCGGCCGACTCGGCGGCCATCTGCGCGGCGAACGGCGTGGACTTGCGGGAGCCCTTGAAGCCGACGTGGCCGGCGGAGGCCCAGGAGATCACGTTGCCCGAGGGGTCCGTGATCGAGACGATCGTGTTGTTGAACGTGCTCTTGATGTGCGCGTGGCCGTGAGCGACGTTCTTCTTTTCCTTGCGGCGCACCTTCTTGGCAGCGCCCTGACGACCCTTGGGGGGCATCTATAACTCCTACGGGAGGTGGTCGGTCCTACAGCGAAGACCGCTGATGAAGCGTTGTCCGCTGAGGACTACTTCTTGCCCGGCTTCTTCTTACCGGCGATGGCGCGACGCGGGCCCTTGCGGGTGCGGGCGTTCGTGCTGGTGCGCTGACCGCGGACGGGCAGACCGCGACGGTGACGCAGACCCTGGTAGCAGCCGATCTCCACCTTGCGGCGGATGTCGGCCTGGACCTCGCGACGGAGGTCACCCTCGGTCTTGATGTTGCTGTCCACGTACTCGCGGATCGCGACGAGCTGCTCCTCGGAGAGGTCGCGGACCCGGGTGTCGGGGTTGACGCCGGTCGCTGCCAGCGTCTCCTGGGAGAGGGTCCGGCCGATGCCGAACACATAGGTGAGGGCGACCTCCACGCGCTTTTCGCGCGGAATGTCAACACCGGAAACGCGTGCCATTCAATGGCTCCTGGTGATTGTCGGAGGTCTTCCGCAGGACCAGATCCCGGCCGCCGGCCTCTTACATGTCGAAGAGTGGGTACGACCCGGGTCCCCGGCCTCCGAGCCGGGGGTGTCAGGCACTGAGCATGCCTGGGTCCTGCGTATGAACAATTCAGCTCGCGTCGCGCGAATCCCTGCGATGTCGATGCAGAGGGAAAGGTCGAACGTGCGTCAGCCCTGGCGCTGCTTGTGGCGCGGGTTCTCGCAGATGACCATGACCCGACCGTGACGGCGGATCACCCTGCACTTGTCGCAGATCTTCTTGACGCTCGGCTTGACCTTCATGGGGTGAGGTTCTCCGGGTCAGTGCCACCACGCGCGTCCCGGGGACCGGGGCACGGAGAGCGGAGGCAAGATCTACTTGTAGCGGTAGACGATCCGGCCACGCGTCAGGTCGTACGGAGACAACTCCACCACGACCCGGTCGTCAGGGAGGATACGGATGTAGTGCATACGCATCTTGCCGCTGATGTGTGCCAGGACCTGGTGGCCGTTCTGGAGCTCAACCTTGAACATGGCGTTCGGAAGAGACTCGACGACAGTGCCCTCGATCTCGATGGCACCTTGCTTCTTGGCCACGCTTCGCCCTTCGAATCGACTACCTTGATCGACTCGGCGTAACCGAATGAAGACACACGGAAACACGAGAGCCGACGAGTCAGTCTACGCCAGGCCCCCGAGAAACACGAATTCGGGTAAGGCTGCCCACCGCAGAAGATCATTACTCAGGCCGGCTGCGGCGCCTCTCGACGGGCCGAGGGCCCGGAACAGGCGCACGGCTGTGTCGATATCGCGGGACTGTGTCGATATGCGGCTCCGCCGCGAGGTGCCACCAGCCGCACACGGCCCGCAGTCGGCCGACGCGCTCAGCCCAACGGATCAGGAGCCGCGGTGATCCCGTACTCCGCCAGCTTCGCCCTGCCCCCGTCGGGCGCGGTCAGCACCAGCGGCCCGTCCTCCGTCAACGCCACCGAGTGCTCCCAGTGCGAGGACCACGTGCCGTCCGTGCTCACCACGGTCCAGTCGTCCGCGAGAACCTCGGTCTTCGGCGTACCCAGCGCCACCATCGGCTCGATCGCGAGGCAGAACCCGGGGACGAGCTTCGGCCCCTTCCCCCGCCGCCGCTCGACGTAGTTCAGCAGATGCGGGTCCATGTGCATCTCGGTCCCGATGCCATGGCCCCCGTAGTCCTCGACGATCCCGTACTTGCCCCCGCCCGGCTTCGGCTGCCGGCGGATGTACGTCTCGATGGCCCGGGAGACGTCCACGAGCCGGTTCCCCAGCTTCATCGCGGCGATCCCGGCCCACATGGACTCCTCGGTCACCCGCGACAGCTCGATCAGCTCCGGGGCGTGCCCGGACCCCACGAACGCGGTGTAGGCCGCATCGCCGTGCCAGCCGTCGACGATCGCGCCGCAGTCGATGGAGATGATGTCGCCGTCCTTCAGAACGACCTCGTCGCTCGGAATCCCGTGCACCACGACCTCGTTCACCGACGTGCAGATCGTCGCCGGGAAGCCGCCGTACCCGAGGAAGTTCGACTTGGCCCCGTGCTCCGCGAGCACCTTGCGGGCCACGTCGTCGAGATCCTTCGTGGAGGCGCCCGGCACGGCCGCCTCCCGAGTGGCCGCGTGAATGGCGGCGACGACCAGCCCCGCCTCGCGCATCTTGGCGATCTGCTCGGGACTCTTGATCTGCACCATGGGGGCCTGCGCTCTCCGTCTTCCTTCTTGCCTACGAACGGCGAAACCGCGTTCTCGGGTTTCGCCTACACAACAGTACGGCCGCGGCGCCCCTCTCGGGCACCGCGGCCGGCGTACTGACCGACGACCTACTTGTCGTCGTCCTCGCTCTTGAGCGCCTCCATGGCGCGCTGGGTGACTTCCTCCACCGGACCGAGGGCCGAGATCGTCACCACGAGGCCCTGGGCCTTGTAGTAGTCGATGATCGGCTCGGTCTGGGTGTGGTAGACCTCCAGACGCTTGCGGACGGTCTCCTCGGAGTCGTCGTCACGCTGGTACAGCTCGCCGCCGCAGGCGTCGCAGACGCCTTCCTGCTTCGGCTTCTTGTACGTGACGTGGAAGACGTGGGCGGAGTCGTTCCGGCAGACGCGCCGACCGGCGATCCGCTTGACGACCTCGTCCTCGGGGACCTCCAGGTCCAGCACCGCGTCCAGGTTCATGGACTCGTCCTGGAGCGTCACGTCGAGCGCCTCGGCCTGCGAGACGTTGCGCGGGAAGCCGTCGAGCAGGAAGCCGTTCTCGGCGTCCGGCTGCTCCATGCGGTCCTTGGCCATCGCGATGGTGACCTCGTCCGGCACCAGCTCGCCCTTGTCCATGTAGGACTTCGCGAGTTTGCCGAGCTCCGTCTGCTTGCTGATGTTGGCCCGGAACAGGTCGCCCGTGGAGATGTGCGGGATCGACAGGTTCATGGCCAGGAACGCGGCCTGCGTTCCCTTACCGGCACCCGGCGGCCCGACGAGGACGATACGCATCAGCGGAGGAACCCTTCGTAATTGCGCTGCTGGAGCTGGCTCTCGATCTGCTTCACCGTCTCCAGACCCACACCCACGATGATCAGGATGCTGGTACCACCGAACGGGAAGTTCTGGTTTGCGCCGAAACCAGCCAACGCCATCGTCGGGACGAGAGCAATCAGACCCAGGTACAGCGAACCTGGCCACGTGATCCGGTTGAGTACGTAGCTCAGGTACTCAGCGGTCGGTCGGCCAGCCCGGATGCCCGGGATGAAGCCACCATACTTCTTCATGTTGTCCGCGACTTCCTCGGGGTTGAACGAGATGGCCACGTAGAAGAAGGCGAAGAAGATGATCAGGAAGAAGTAGACCGTGATGTGCGCCGGCGCTGCGGTGTCCGCGAGATTCTTGGTGACCCAGCTCGCCCAACCCGCGGTGGAGCCGGAGAACTGCACGACCAGTGCCGGGATGTAGAGCAGCGACGAAGCGAAGATCACAGGGATGATGCCCGCCTGGTTGACCTTCAGCGGAATGTACGTCGACGTGCCGCCGTAGGACCGGCGACCGATCATGCGCTTCGCGTACTGGACCGGGATACGGCGCTGGGCCTGCTCGACGAAGACCACGAGCGCGACCATGACCAGGCCGACGGCGATGACGGTACCGAACTCGATCCAGCCGCCCGCCAGGTCGCCCTGCTCCTTGATGGCCCACAGCGCGGACGGGAAGGTGGCGGCGATCGAGATGAACATCAGGATCGACATGCCGTTGCCGATGCCGCGGTCGGTGATCAGCTCACCGAGCCACATGACGACGGCCGTACCGGCGGTCATGGTGACGACCATGACCATGGTGGTGTAGATCGATCGGTCGGGCACGATCCCAGTGGCCTGCGCGCAGCCGTTGAACAGCGTGCCGCTGCGCGCGGTGGCGACGAGGCCGGTGCCCTGGAGGATGGCGAGGGCGACCGTCAGATAACGCGTGTACTGCGTGATCTTCGACGTACCGGCCGCCCCCTCCTTCTTCAGGGCTTCCAGACGCGGGATCACCACGGTCAGCAGCTGCAGAATGATGCTCGCCGTGATGTACGGCATGATGCCGAGCGCGAAGATCGTGATCTGCAGCAACGCGCCACCGCTGAACATGTTGACCAGCCCGAAGAGCCCCTTGTTGGTCTGGGCCTGGTCGATGCAGAACTGGACGGCGGTGTAGTCGACACCAGGGATCGGCACATGCGTGCCGATCCGATAGATCACGATGATGCCGAGCGTGAAGAGCAGCTTCTTGCGCAGGTCGGGCGTCTTGAACGCCCGGGCGAACGCGGTGAGCACGGTGCCTCCTGCGACCCCCGCGCTACTGCGTCAAGGGTGACGGTTTTGAGATCTGATGAGGACGACTTACGTAACGTTTAACTGCCGCGGCGAGTGCCCGGTTAGGGGTCCCCTGTGAAAACGCACAGTGCAGGCCACCTTACCGGCGGGACCGCCTCCCTAGGAACGACCAACCGGGGATACCCCATTTGTGGGGTATCCCCGGTCGGGATCGCTCAAGTCATCGAGACACCTGATGTGTTCAGACGAGCTCGGTGACCGTACCGCCGACGGCGGTGATCTTCTCCTTGGCGGAGCCGGAGACGGCGTCGACCGTCACCTGCAGCGCCACGGAGATCTCGCCCTGGCCGAGGACCTTGACGAGGCTGTTCTTGCGGACGGCACCCTTGTCGACCAGGTCGGCAACGGTGACCTCCCCACCCTCGGGGTAGAGGGCGGCGAGCTTGTCCAGGTTCACGACCTGGAACTCGACCTTGAACGGGTTCTTGAAGCCCTTCAGCTTCGGAAGACGCATGTGGAGGGGCATCTGGCCACCCTCGAAGCGCTCCGGAACCTGGTAACGGGCCTTCGTGCCCTTGGTACCACGTCCAGCCGTCTTACCCTTCGACGCCTCACCACGACCCACACGGGTCTTGGCGGTCTTGGCGCCCGGGGCAGGACGGAGGTTGTGGATCTTGAGCGGGTTGTTCTCCGCCATGATCAGTCGACCTCCTCAACCGACACGAGGTGGCGGACGGTGTGAACCATTCCGCGGAACTCGGGGCGGTCCTCCTTGACGACCACGGTGTTGATCCCCTTGAGACCAAGGGACCGCAGGGTGTCACGGTGGTTCTGCTTGCTGCCGATGTACGACTTCGTCTGCGTGACCTTGAGGCGAGCCATTACGCACCCGCTCCCGCACGCGCACGGAGCAGAGCCGCGGGGGCGACGTCCTCGAGGGGCAGACCACGGCGAGCCGCGATCTCCTCGGGACGCTGCAGGCCCTTGAGGGCCGCCACGGTCGCGTGCACGATGTTGATCGCGTTGGACGAGCCGAGCGACTTCGACAGGATGTCGTGCACACCGGCGCACTCGAGCACGGCACGCACCGGGCCACCGGCGATGACGCCGGTACCGGGGGAAGCAGGCTTGAGCAGGACGACGCCCGCGGCCTTCTCGCCCGTGATCGGGTGCGGGATGGTGCCCTGGATACGGGGGACCTTGAAGAAGTGCTTCTTGGCCTCTTCAACACCCTTGGCGATCGCGGCCGGCACCTCCTTGGCCTTGCCGTAACCGACACCGACGGTGCCGTCACCATCGCCCACTACGACGAGCGCAGTGAAGCTGAAGCGACGACCACCCTTCACAACCTTGGCGACGCGGTTGATCGCGACAACGCGCTCAACGTACGCGGTCTTCTCGGCGGCAGCTGCGCCGCCGTCACGGCCCTTCCGGTCCCGCCGCTCGCCGCCACCGGCACCGCCACCGCGGCGCTGGGGTCCAGCCATTGGATTTACCTCTCTCTTTCCGCTAGCTACGCAGCGAGCTCAGAACTTGAGCCCGGCCTCGCGGGCGGCGTCGGCCAGGGCCGCAATGCGACCCGCGTACCGGTTACCACCACGGTCGAACACGACGGCCTCGACACCGGCGGCCTTGGCACGCTCGGCGACCAGTGCGCCGACCTTGCCGGCCAGCGCCGACTTGTCCTCCGACGCGCCACGAATCGACGAGTCCAGGGTGGACGCCGACGCAAGGGTGTGACCCTTGAGGTCGTCGATCACCTGGGCCACGATGTGACGGTTCGAGCGGGTCACGACCAGGCGGGGACGCTCAGCCGTACCGTTGACCTTCTTACGGATCCGGATCTGGCGCCGCTTGATGGCAGCACGCTTGTAAGCATCGCCCTTAGCGATCTTCGTACCGTATGCCATGGCTTACTTACCCGCCTTTCCGACCTTGCGCCGGATGACTTCGCCCTCGTACTTGACGCCCTTGGCCTTGTACGGGTCGGGCTTGCGCAGCTTGCGGATGTTGGCCGCAACCTCGCCGACCTTCTGCTTGTCGATGCCCTCGACCGAGAACCGCGTCGGGTTCTCGACCTTGAAGCTGATGCCCTCGGGCGCCTCGACGGTGATCGGGTGGCTGTAGCCGAGCGCGAACTCAAGGTTCGAACCCTTGGCCTGCACTCGGTAACCGACACCGCTGATTTCGAGCTTCTTCACGTAACCCTGGGTCACGCCGGTGATCATGTTCGCCACCAGCGTGCGGGACAGGCCGTGCAGGGCCTTGTTCTGACGCTCGTCGTTGGGGCGGGTGACGTTGAGAACGCCGTCCTCACCCTTCGCGATGTCGATCGGCGAAGCGACGGTGTGGGTCAGCGAGCCCTTGGGGCCCTTGACCAAAACCGTACGGCCGTCGATGGTGACGTCCACGCCGGCGGGAACCGTGATGGGGAGCTTGCCAATACGCGACATAGCTGTTTCCTCCGTTCCCTTCCGCTACCAGACGTAGGCGAGGACTTCTCCGCCTACGCCCTTCTTGCCGGCCTGCTGTCCGGTGAGGAGACCGTGCGACGTGGAGATGATCGCCACGCCGAGGCCACCCAGCACCTTGGGCAGGGAGGTGGACTTCGCGTAAACCCGGAGACCGGGCTTGGAGATCCGCTTGATGCCCGCGATGGAGCGCTCACGGTTCGGGCCGAACTTCAGCTCGAGGACGAGGTTCTTGCCGACCTCGGCGTCCTCGACCTTCCAGCCCGTGATGAAGCCCTCCTGCTGGAGGATCTCCGCGATGTGAGACTTGATCTTCGATGCCGGCATCGTCACGGAGTCGTGGTATGCCGAGTTCGCGTTCCGCAGACGCGTAAGCATGTCTGCGATCGGATCAGTCATGGTCATGAATTGGCCTTCGGCCTCTCTCGCCGGGGTTTCCTGTATGCGCCATCCCTCTCCCCACTCGGTGGCGGGACGGGTGCGGTGCGGGGACCTACGGCGTAGTAAGTCGTACGGGCTACCGTCAGGCGCCCAACCCTCCAAGCCTAAGCCATGGATGGGTGGGCGCCTGACACGCCCAGTGCTTACCGAGAGCTTCGGGAGTCCCTAAAAGAAGGGACTACCAGGAGCTCTTGGTCACGCCCGGCAGCTCGCCACGGTGAGCCATCTCACGAAGGCACACGCGGCACAGGCCGAACTTGCGGTACACGGAGTGGGGACGGCCACAGCGCTGGCAGCGCGTGTAGCCACGCACGCCGAACTTGGGCTTGCGAGCAGCCTTCGCGATCAGAGCCTTCTTCGCCATCTCGCTCACGCCTCCTTGAAGGGGAAGCCGAGGTGACGGAGGAGCGCGCGGCCCTCAGCGTCGTTGGTCGCCGTGGTCACCACGGTGATGTCCATACCCCGGGTGCGGTCGATCTTGTCCTGGTCGATCTCGTGGAACATGACCTGCTCCGTGAGACCGAAGGTGTAGTTGCCACGGCCGTCGAACTGCTTGGGGGACAGACCACGGAAGTCGCGGATGCGCGGCAGCGCGAGCGACAGGGTGCGGTCCAGGAACTCCCACATGCGGTCGCCACGAAGCGTGACGTGGGCACCGATAGGCTGACCCTCACGCAGCTTGAACTGCGCGATGGACTTACGGGCCTTGGTGACGGCCGGCTTCTGACCGGTGATCGTGGTGAGGTCGCGGATGGCGCCCTCGATCAGCTTGGAGTCGCGGGCGGCGTCGCCCACACCCATGTTGACCACGATCTTGACGAGACCCGGGGTCTGCATGACGTTCTCGTACGAGAACTCTTCCTGCAGCTTGCCCGCGATCTCCTCGCGGTACTTCGTCTTGAGACGCGGAGTCGTGGTGGTAGCCATCAGATGTCCTCACCCGTCCGCTTGGCAACGCGAACCTTGTTGCCCTCGTCGTCGAAGCGGTAACCGACTCGCGTGACGACCTTCTTGCCGTCCTTCTCAACGACCAGCTGGACGTTGGAGACGTGGATCGGCGCCTCGGTCGTGATGATGCCACCGGCCTGCGAACCCTTGGTTGTCGGGCCGGCCTTGGTGTGCTTCTTGACCCGGTTGACACCCTCGACCAGGACGCGGTCCTCGCGGGGGAAGGCCGTGATGACCTTGCCCTGCTTGCCCTTGTCCTTACCGGTGATGACCTGGACCAGGTCGCCCTTCTTGATCTTCATGCTTACAGCACCTCCGGCGCGAGCGAGATGATCTTCATGAACTTCTTCTCGCGCAGCTCCCGGCCGACCGGGCCGAAGATACGGGTGCCACGAGGGTCGCCGTCGTTCTTCAGAATGACAGCGGCGTTCTCGTCGAAGCGGATGTACGAGCCGTCCGGACGGCGGCGCTCCTTGACGGTGCGAACGATGACCGCCTTGATGACGTCACCCTTCTTCACGTTGCCGCCGGGGATCGCGTCCTTGACGGTGGCGACGATGACGTCACCGATGCCCGCGTAGCGGCGACCGGAGCCACCGAGCACACGGATGCAAAGGATTTCCTTCGCACCAGTGTTGTCGGCGACACGCAGTCGCGACTCCTGCTGGATCACGTCTATCTCCTGATTGTCTGCCGGTTCCCGGCAGGGGCCTCAATACAGCGGGCCCCTGCCGAGCCTGGCGGAACTGACCTGCGGATTTACCCCGCAGGAATTACTTGGCCTTCTCGAGGATCTCGACGACGCGCCAGTGCTTCGTGGCGGACAGCGGCCGGGTCTCCATGAGGAGGACACGGTCGCCGACGCCGGCGGCGTTCTGCTCGTCGTGCGCCTTGAGCTTGCTCGTGCTACGGATGACCTTGCCGTACAGGGCGTGCTTCTTACGGTCCTCGACGGCGACGACGACGGTCTTGTCCATCTTGTCGGCGACGACGATGCCCTCACGAGTCTTGCGGAAGCCGCGCGTCTCGTCGTTCGTCTCAGTCACGTTGTTCTCGCTCATCAGGCGTTCTCCACCGTTTCGATGCCCAGCTCACGCTCGCGCATCAGGGTGTAGATCCGCGCGATGTCCTTGCGGACCGCCTTGAGACGGCCATGGTTCTCAAGCTGTCCGGTCGCCGCCTGGAAGCGGAGATTGAACAGCTCTTCCTTGGCTTCGCGAAGCTTCGCCAGAAGCTCCTCGTCACCCAGCTCGCGCAGCTCGGACGCCTTGGTACCGGCCGACATCACGCTTCACCTGCCTCGCGCTTGACGATCCGGCACTTCATCGGCAGCTTGTGGGCTGCGCGAGTGAGGGCCTCACGGGCGATCTTCTCGTTGGGGTAGGACAGTTCGAACATGACCCGGCCCGGGTGCACGTTCGCGATCCACCACTCCGGCGAGCCCTTACCGGAACCCATGCGGGTCTCGGCAGGCTTCTTCGTGAGCGGGCGGTCCGGGTAGATGTTGATCCAGACCTTGCCGCCACGCTTGATGTGGCGGGTCATGGCAATACGGGCCGCCTCGATCTGGCGGTTGGTCACGTACGCCGGCGTGAGGGCCTGAATGCCGTACTCGCCGAACGCGACCGTCGTACCACCCTTGGCCTGGCCACGGCGCTTCGGGTGGTGCTGCTTGCGGTGCTTGACCCTACGGGGGATCAGCATGTCCCTCAGGCCTCCGTTCCGGTGCTCTCAGCCGGAGCGGCGGCGGCGGGAGCCTCGGCCTTGGGGGCCTCGGCGCCTGCAGCCTGCTGCGGCTTACGACCGCGACCGCCACGCTCGCCACCACGGCCACCACGGGCCGGGCGGTCGGCGCCGCCGCCACCACGGGCCGGGCGGTTGCCGGCACGGGCTGCGGCGTTCTCGGCGCGGACCTCGGCGATGTTCTTGACATCGCCCTTGTAGATCCAGACCTTCACACCGATGCGGCCGAAGGTCGTCTTGGCCTCGAAGAAGCCGTAGTCCACGTTCGCGCGGAGCGTGTGCAGGGGCACACGGCCCTCGCGGTAGAACTCCGAGCGGGACATCTCGGCGCCACCGAGGCGGCCACCGCACTGGATCTTGATGCCCTTGGCGCCGGCCTTCATCGTGCCCTGCATGCTCTTACGCATGGCGCGACGGAAGGAGACGCGGGAGGAGAGCTGCTCGGCGACGGCCTGGGCCACCAGCTGAGCGTCCGTCTCCGGGTTCTTGACCTCGAGGATGTTGAGCTGGACCTGCTTCTTGGTCAGCTTCTCCAGGTCGCCGCGGATACGGTCGGCCTCGGCGCCGCGGCGGCCGATGACGATGCCCGGACGCGCGGTGTGGATGTCGACGCGGACCCTGTCACGGGTGCGCTCGATCTCCACCTTCGAGATGCCGGCGCGCTCCATGCCGGACGTCATCATCCGACGGATGGCGACGTCTTCACCGACGTAGTCCTTGTACAGCTTGTCGGCGTACCACCGCGACTTGAAGTCCGTGGTGATGCCGAGCCGGAACCCATGCGGGTTTACCTTCTGGCCCATTACCGGGTTCCTTCCTTGCTGCTGACGACCACGGTGATGTGGCTGGTCCGCTTGCGGATCCGGTAGGCACGGCCCTGGGCACGCGGACGGAACCGCTTCAGGGTCGGACCCTCGTCGACGTACGCCTCGCTGATGACCAGCGAAGAGGCGTCCGTGTGGTCGTAGTTGTGCGCGGCGTTGGCAATGGCGCTGTCCAGCACCTTGCCGACCGGCACGCTCGCGGCCTGCGGGGCGAAACGCAGGACCGCCTGAGCCTCCGTGGCATCCATGCCACGGATGAGGTCCACCACACGGCGGGCCTTCATGGGCGTAACGCGGATGTACCGCGCCTGGGCCCTGGCTTCCATGGTTGTCCTTCCAGTGTCTGTCATGGTCATTCCACCCCGCGTTAGCGGCGCTTCGACTTCCGGTCGTCCTTGACGTGACCCCGGAAGGTGCGCGTCGGCGAGAACTCGCCGAGCTTGTGGCCGACCATCGACTCGGTGACGAACACCGGAATGTGGGTCTTGCCGTTGTGCACCGCGATCGTGTGGCCGAGCATGGCCGGGATGATCATCGAGCGACGGGACCAGGTCTTGATGACGTTCTTGGTGCCGGCTTCGTTCTGTACGTCCACCTTCTTGATGAGGTGTCCGTCGACGAAGGGCCCCTTCTTGAGAC
The DNA here is from genome assembly GCF_041435215.1 of Streptomyces sp. NBC_01314. NCBI lineage: Bacteria > Bacillati > Actinomycetota > Actinomycetes > Kitasatosporales > Streptomycetaceae > Streptomyces > Streptomyces sp. NBC_01314. The sequence goes on from NZ_CP108394.1 coordinate 4,510,990, forward strand.
TGCGCGGCATCTAAACCCGCTCCTAGCGCTTCTTGTTCGTCTTGCGGCGGCGGACGATGTACTTGCTCGAAGCCTTCTTCGGCGAGCGAGTACGACCCTCCTTCTGACCCCAGGGGCTGACCGGGTGGCGACCACCGGAGGTCTTGCCCTCACCACCACCGTGGGGGTGGTCAACCGGGTTCATCGCCACACCGCGGACGGTCGGGCGGACGCCCAGCCAGCGCTTACGGCCGGCCTTGCCCCAGTTGATGTTGCTCTGCTCGGCGTTGCCGACCTCACCGACGGTGGCGCGGCAGCGCGCGTCGACCAGGCGGATCTCACCGGACGGCATGCGGAGGTGGGCCATCGAGCCCTCCTTCGCGAGCAGCTGCACGGAGGTACCGGCGGAGCGGGCGAACTTGGCGCCGCCACCGGGACGGAGCTCGATCGCGTGGATCGTGGTACCGACCGGGATGTTGCGGAGCGCCAGGTTGTTGCCCGGCTTGATGTCGGCCCCGGGACCGTTCTCCACACGGTCGCCCTGCTGCAGGTTGCGCGGGGCGAGGATGTAGCGCTTCTCGCCGTCGGCGTAGTGCAGCAGCGCGATGCGCGCGGTGCGGTTGGGGTCGTACTCGATGTGCGCGACCTTCGCCGGCACGCCGTCCTTGTCGTGACGACGGAAGTCGATCACTCGGTAGGCGCGCTTGTGTCCGCCACCCTGGTGGCGAACGGTCACACGACCGGCGTTGTTACGGCCGCCCTTGCTGTGCAGCGGGCGGACCAGCGACTTCTCCGGCGTGGACCGCGTGATCTCGACGAAGTCGGCGACGCTGGAGCCACGACGGCCCGGCGTAGTCGGCTTGTACTTGCGGATACCCATTGTCTCTCAGTCCTCGGAAGTTTCCGATTATCTGGACGCTCCGACCCGCTTACGCGGTCGGACCGCCGAAGATGTCGATGCGGTCGCCCTCGGCAAGGGTCACGATGGCGCGCTTGGAGCCGGCACGCTGACCGAAACCGGTCTTGGTGCGCTTGCGCTTGCCGATGCGGTTGATCGTGTTGACCCCGGTGACCTTGACCGAGAAGACCGCCTGGACGGCCTGCTTGATCTGGGTCTTGTTGGCGCCCGGCGCGACGATGAAGGTGTACTTGCCCTCATCGAGCAGCGCGTAGCTCTTCTCCGACACGACCGGCTTCAGCAGCACGTCACGGTGGTCCGTGAACGCCTTGCTGGGCGCGGTGACGACGGTGTTCTTGCCTTCGGTCGCGTGGCGCTTCGCCTTGGCGACGCGCGCGGCCTTGGCAGCCTTGGCAGCCTTGGAGGCAATGCTCGGGTGACGCGTAGCCATCAGGCCTCGCTCCCTTCGGTGTCGTTGGCCGTGTTCGGGCCGGACACGAAGGACTCAAGGGCGGCCTGAGTGAAGACCACATCGTCCGAGACGATCACGTCGTACGTGTTCAGCTGGCCCGGCTCCAGGATGTGCACCTGGGGCAGGTTGCGGGCGGAGAGCCACGCGGCCTCGTCGGCGCGGTCGACGACCAGGAGCAGGTTCTTGCGCTCCGAGATCTTGCCGAACAGCGTCCGGGCGGCCTTCGTCGACGGGTTCTCACCCTCGATGACGCCGGAGACGACGTGGATGCGGTTGTGGCGGGCCCGGTCGGTGAGGGCGTGGCGCAGGGCCGCGGCCTTCATCTTCTTCGGGGTCCGCTGCGAGTAGTCACGCGGCTGCGGGCCGTGGACGACGCCACCACCGGCGAACTGCGGCGCACGGGTCGAGCCCTGACGGGCGCGGCCGGTGCCCTTCTGGCGGTACGGCTTCTTGCCGCCACCACGGACTTCACCGCGACGCTTGGTCTTGTGCGTGCCCTGGCGGGCAGCGGCGTTCTGCGCGACGACGACCTGGTGGATCAGCGGGATGCTGATCTTCTCCACGCCGAAGATCTCCGCGGGGAGCTCGACGCTTCCGGTCTTCTCGCCCGCAGGCGAAAGGATGTCAACAGTGCTCATCGGTACCTCAGGCCCCCTTGGCCGCAGTGCGGACCAGGACGAGGCCGCCGTTCGGACCGGGGACAGCGCCCTTGATGAGCAGCAGACCCTTCTCCGCGTCAACGGCGTGGACGGTCAGGTTCTGGGTGGTGACCCGCTCGTTGCCCATGCGACCCGCCATGCGGAGGCCCTTGAACACACGGCCCGGGGTGGCGCAGCCACCGATGGAGCCGGGGGAGCGGTGCTTGCGCTGGGTGCCGTGACCGGCGCCGAGGCCCTTGAAGTTGTGACGCTTCATGACACCGGCGAAGCCCTTGCCCTTGCTCTTGCCGGTCACGTCCACCTTGACGCCGGCCTCGAAGACCTCGGCGGAGATCTCCTGGCCCAGCGTGTACTCGGAGGCGTCCGCGGTGCGGATCTCGACGAGGTGACGGCGGGGGGTGACGTCGGCCTTGGCGAAGTGACCCTTGAGGGGCTTGTTCACCTTGCGAGGGTCGATCTCGCCGAAGGCGATCTGGACCGACTCGTAGCCGTCGACATCGTTCGTACGGACCTGGGTCACGACGTTGGGGCTGGCCTTGACGACGGTGACCGGAACAACGCGGTTGTTCTCGTCCCACACCTGCGTCATGCCGAGCTTCTCGCCCAGGATGCCCTTGATCTGCTTAGCCATTCTCAGATCACCGGCCTTCAGAGCTTGATCTCGATGTCGACACCGGCCGGGAGGTCGAGTCGCATCAGAGAGTCAACGGTCTTGGGGGTCGGGTCGAGAATGTCGATCAGGCGCTTGTGCGTGCGCATCTCGAAGTGCTCGCGCGAGTCCTTGTACTTGTGCGGCGACTTGATGACGCAGTACACGTTCTTCTCAGTGGGCAGCGGCACCGGGCCCGCGACCGACGCACCAGTGCGGGTCACCGTCTCGACGATCTTCTTCGCCGAGCTGTCGATGACCTCGTGGTCGTAGGCCTTGAGCCGGATGCGGATCTTCTGTCCCGCCATGGCTACTCAGTAGTCCTTTGTCTGGTTTAACGCTCTGGAACCCGATGTTCCCTCACCCGCTCCTCCGACCCACGCGGTCGGGTGTGTCGCGCTTCCACTGACACAGATGCCCCTTGTTCGAGCATCCCTTGTCGGGAAACACGGCCCTTCCGGAACCGCAGGCCGGGAGCAGAAGCCCACCGGGTGCCTGGCCGGCGCCGCACTGACACTTCCCGAAAGATTCCCGTACGTCCGCTCCAGCGCTGCCGTAAGGCAGTTGGGGCGACGAGTACTGTGGGACTCGCTTCCGGTCCTCCCGGCGGGAGGCGCGCAGCATCAACACTCGACCGAGCAACCCCGCTAGTCTGCCATACGGCCCAGCACCTCCGCCAATCGAGCCGGAGAGATTACCCCGAGAGTGACGCAGGTCAAACCCGGGGAGCCGCTGTCGCCGTCCGGGGTCGTCGCCATTCCTCCCACCGTCCTCGCGTCTTGAGCCACCGGACTGCCGCGTCGTCCGTCTCGGCGTGCGAGCCGTGGAGGCGGTTGCATGAGGAGGCGGCGCCCGTCCGGAAGGGCCCCGGCGAAGACGGAGTAGGCGCGTACGGCTCCGTTGTGCCAGGTCAGCTGCCCGGTCCACTGCCAGGAAGGCGCGGGGCCCCCAAGGTGCGCTCGGTGACCAGTCTCAGCGACGCCGCCATCGTGCGCGGCGCGGCTCACAGTCCCGAGGCGGGAAGGATCGCGCCGTCCACCGTCCACCGTCCACCGTCCAGGGTCCATGGGGTGGCCTGGCGCCCTACGGGACCGGCCGCACACCGGGACCTGCCTCACGACGGGACCGGCTTCACAACGGGACCGGCTTCACCCGGGCCTGGTTCATATCGAAACACTGAGCCGCGGGTAATCCGCTCGCCCGCCCCGGTCCGCGCTCCTACGCTGATCAGGTACGTCGATCGGCTCGGGGGAACGTTCATGCGCACGCACTATCCGCGGACCAGGCATCTGCCCTGGTCCCCCGGCGCGACCGCCGATGATCTCCGGGTCACCGACCTGTCCGGCCTGCGCGGACGCGAGGTCGTGGTGACCGAGAAGCTCGACGGCGAGAACACCACGCTGTACGCCGACGGCCTGCACGCCCGCTCACTCGACTCCGCGCACCACCCCTCCCGCACCTGGGTCAAGGCGCTCCAGGCCCGTATCGGCCACGCCGTTCCGGAGGGATGGCGGGTGTGCGGGGAGAACATGTTCGCCCGCCATTCCCTCCCGTACGACGACCTGGACAGTTGGTTCTACGGGTTCTCGGTGTGGGACGGGGACGGGCGCTGTCTGGACTGGGACCGGTCGGTGGCATTTCTGCGCGGACTCGGGGTCCCCGTGCCGCGCGTGCTGTGGCGGGGCGTGTTCGACGAGCGGGCGCTGCGCGCGCTGCGGCTGGATCCCGGACGGCAGGAGGGGTACGTCGTCCGGGTCGTGGACGGCTTCGGCGCGGAGGAGTTCGGCGCCCGCGTCGCGAAGTGGGTGCGGTCCGGGCACGTACGGACGGACACGCACTGGATGCACGCGGCCGTCGTCGAGAACGGGCTGGGCGCGCGGGCCCCGCTGTGGGCGGTGCGATCGGGGGCGCCCGTGGACGCCGACGCGCTGGCGCGGGCCGTCGGGCTGCCGGGCGAGGGGGACCGGGAGGCCGTCGCCCGCTTCGACGCGGCGGGGCGGACCGGTGACGACCGGCTCGTCGGCGTGCTGGCCGCGCTGTTGCACGGCGACGAGGACGAACCCGAGGACGGACCCGACGACAAGCAGGACCGCAACCGGGGCACCAAGCGGGGCGGTTGGCGGGCCCGGATCGCGGCGCGGCTGGCCGGGGCCGTGGGCATGCCGCTCGCGCGGCGGGTCGCCGATGTCGTGGGGCTGCACCCCGCGCTGCACCGGCCGTATCCGGACGAGGACCGCCGGAACGGCCTGGCCCGGCTGTCCCTCGCCGCAGACCTCGGTCTGCTGCACGCGGTCGCCCGGGCCACGGCGGCGACGGACGCGGCGTCCGAGCAGGTGGAGTGGTCGGCGCTGCACGCCGAGGAGGTGCCGGGCTTGGATGAGGGTGCCCTGGGGGAGGCGTTCACCGGGCTGCCGGCCGAGGCGGCCGTCCGGTGCCGGGCAGAGGCGCGGGAGGCGTACGCGCGGGGGCGCATAGGCGGGGGCGGCTCCGGCGCTGCCGCCGAGGCCGTCGCCGCGACGTGGCGGTGGCGGTCGGGGGCCTTCCCGAGGCTGATCCAGCTGGTGGGTCCGGCGGGCAGCGGCAAGAGCACCTTCGCGCGGGGGCTCACGGGCGTGGACAGGTATGTCTCGCTGGACGAGCTGCGCGAGGCGCGCGGCGCACGCGCCGACCAGCGCGCCAACCCGGACGTACTGCGCGCCGGGCTCGACCGGCTGGACGGGGCGCTGGCCGCCGGTGGGACGGTGGTGTGGGACGCCACCTCGCTCAACCATCAGCAGCGCTCGCTGGTGCACGCGGTCGCCCGCCGCCGCAACGCCCTGCTCACCCACGCCGTGGTCCTGGTCGACGAGGACGAGCTGATACGACGCAACACCCGCCGCGAACACCCGGTACCGCCCGGGGTGCTCACCCACCAGCTGCGCCGCTTCGCCCCGCCGTATCCGGGCGACGCGCACCGCACCTGGTACATCGGGGCGAGCGGGACCGTAGAGGAAGAGGTCTGAGGAACCGTGCGTACGAGCGAGGAGATCTATCACCGGGTGCGCTGGGACGCGCGCTTCGACCCGGCCCGCTTCGTGCTCGGCGTCCTTCAGCGGAACGCCGAGCCCAAGCGGGTCCCGCTGCCCGCCTTCGTGCCCGGCGGCGAGATCCCGTGGCACCGGGTGCTGTTCTTCGAGGCCGACGGGGAGATGGTCTGGGACCGGGCCACGGGGGCGGACCGGATCGACGCGACGGAGGCGGGGCGCGTACGGGAGGCCCGGCTGCTCCGGGCGCCGTTCTTCACGGCGCGCACGCCGTACGCGTGGGGCGGGGAGGAGTGGGTGCCCGCGCGCTCCCCGGGAAGTACTGGCTCCGCAGGCGTACGGGTGCTGACCTGGAACACTCTCTGGGACCGGTACGACGCCGACCTCATCGACAGCGCCGGACGCAGGCCGTTGCTGCTGCGGGCCCTGCGCGAGGCCGATGTGGACGTGATCGCGTTGCAGGAGGTCGAGGCGGAACTGCTGGCGATGCTGCTGCGCGAACCGTGGGTGCGGGCGGACTGGACGCTGGGCACGGACCCGCACGGACGGGACGTGGACGCGTGCGGTCTGCTGCTCCTGAGCCGGTTGCCGGTCCGCGAGGCCGCGTTCCACTCGCTGGGCCCGCACAAGGCGGTGACCGCGGTGGTGGTGGAGACCGGCGGGCACCCCCTCGTGGTCGCGGCGACGCATCTGAGCAGTGACCACTCCGCCGACGGCGCCGGTCGCCGCGCCGCCGAACTGGCCCGGATCGCCGAGGGTTTGGCGGCCCTGGACGCCGATCTCGTCCTGCTGGGCGACTTCAACGACGGCGGCGACACACCCCAGGTGACGCTCGGCATGCGGGACGCGTGGAGCGAGACGCACGGCCCGGACGACAGGACGCCGACCTTCGACCCCGGCACCAACCCGCTGGCGGCGGTGTCGTCCCTGACGGGGCGGGTGTCACGGCTGGACCGGGTGCTGGTGCGCGGACGGAGTCTGGGGGTGCGGTCGGCCGAGCTGTACGGGGACGCGCCCTCGCCGGACGGGCTGTACATCTCGGACCACTACGGCGTACGGGCGGAGGTGGGCCCTGACGCCCCGGACACCGCCTTCGCCTGCCTCGACATCCGGCCGACCGCCCGTACGGCCCTGGCGTGGCTCCCTCCCGAGGAGTTGTGGCCGCCGCTGCAGGACATCCGCCGGCAGCACGACCCGCAGATCCACCGCTGGCCCCCGCATGTGAACCTGCTCTTCGGCTTCGTACCGGAACACGCCTTCGAGCAGGCGGCCTCGGTGCTCGCGACGGCCACCACGGCTCCGTTCGACGCCCGGCTGGAGGGCGTGCACTGGTTCGGTCACCGGGACGACGCGACCGTGTGGCTCGACCCGGCGGCGGACGGCGAGGAGCCCTGGGCCGAGCTGCACAGCACCCTCGTACGCCACTTCCCGCGCTGCCGCGGCCGTCACGAGGGCTTCACCCCGCATCTGAGCCTGGGCCGCGCCACCGACCCGAACAGCCTGGCCGCCGCCTGCGCGGCCCGGCTCGCCCCCATGCGGGCCGAGGTCGGCGAGCTGGCTCTGTTGTCGCGACGGGGGGACGAGCCGATGCGGGTGCGGGGGACGGTGAGTCTGGGGACGGGAGAGGTGCGCTGGCGGGAGGAGGCCGCGCGGGATGGCGGCGAGGCCGCCTCGTCCGGCACGGGCGCCGTGGCCGACCGGGTCACCCGCCTCATCGCGGCCGCGTTCCCGGCCGGCGTCGTACACGTCGTCGGCTCCCGGCGCATGGGCTGCGCGCTGCCGGGCGCCGACCTGGACCTGGTGGCGGCACTGCCCGGGACGGTCGAACTGTCCATCGTCCGGGCGAAGTTGAGCGAAGCGACGCGCGGGGCCGGTGATGTGCGCGAGGTGGTCGGAGCACGCGTACCCGGTCTGCGGCTGCGGCTCGACGGCCTGGACGTGGACCTGGCCGTCGTGGCCACCGGATCGCTGGACCCCTCGGAGGCGGTGGACCGGCGGGCCGAGTTGGGCGAAGCGGCGGCGGTCGCGCTCAGCGCGGTGAGTGACGCCGACGCGGTACTCGCCTCGGCGGGCACCCACGGGCCGGCCTTCGCCCGGCTGGCCAGTCAGGTCAAGGCATGGGCGAAGGCGCGGGGCCTGGACTCGGCACCGTTCGGCGGCCTGCCGGGCCTGGCCTGGTCCGTCCTGGCGGCCCGCACGGCGAGCGAGGCGGGCGGCCTTCCGTCGGCCGATCTCCTACGGCACTTCTTCGCGACGTGGGCGGCGTGGGACTGGCGCGAGCCGGTGGGAGACCTCGCAGGCACCTCCGGCGGGCTCCCCCTCACCATCGCGACCCCCTCGGCCCCGGTCCGCCCCTGCACGGACCAGGTCACGACGGGCATGCGCGACCTCATCACCCAAGAGCTGTTCCGGGCCTGGGAACTGCTGGAGGAGGGCACCGCGTTCTCGGGCCTCCTCACCCCTCCCCCGCTCCACCGCCGCCACGCCGCCTGGGCGATCGTGACGGTGGACGGGGGCGCGGACGGCGTCGCGGACGAGGGCCGGGTACGGGGCAGGATGCGGGCGCTGATCACCGACCTCGCCGAGGCGGCTCCCGACTGCCACGCCTGGCCCCGCCCCTTCACTACGGCCCCCGCCCGCTACGCCATCGGCCTGGGCCGGACCCCACCGACCGCGACCGATGTGACCGCCGTGGCTGAACGTCGGCTGCGCGGTCTGGCGGGGGTCACGCTCATGAGGGCCGAGGGCGGAGAGGTGCCGACCCTGTCCTGAGGGGGTCAGCGCACGTCGACGTAGTCCGACGCGCTGGTGGCGACGCCGGTCGTGCTGTTCCCGTAGTACACCCAGCGGTACGAGCCGTCGGCGGAGGCCGTGACCGTGCTCTTCAGCGCCCCCGTACTGCTGGTGGTGGCCTTCTTGACCGTCTTGAAGGTGTCGGCGCCCTTGGCCTTGAACTGGAGGCTCACGGTACGACCGCTGTAGCCGCCGTACTTCTTCGTGCTCCAGTTCGCCCGGGTCAGTTTGCCCGTGACGGTGATCTTCTTGCCCTCGGTGACCGGCTCGGGCGTGGCGTTGACGGTGGCCTTGGCAGCGCGCCTGAGCTGGACGGTCTTGGACCGCTTCTCGGTCTCCCCGGCTTTCAGACCCCCGCTGGCCTTGAAGAGGCGAAGCGACACGGCGACCTTCCACGTGGTGGCATCGCTGTTGGAGTCGACGTGTTCCTGAGCCTGATGCGGATCGATGTAGAGGTTGCCCTCACAGCGAGCATGCCTGGGGTCGATCTCGTAGCAGGTGTAGCTGCCCGGTTGGATGAAGTTCTCTCCGGTGTCGGCGGCCGTCTTGAGATCACCTCGATAGAGGAAGGGGTATGCGCTCCACATGCCCGCCGGTCCCTCGACGCTGTACCCGGCCGGCAGCGCCAGGTTGAACGTGATGGGCGGCTCCACCTCCTTCGCCGTTCCCACAACGATCGGCTTGCCGTTGTTGATGACGATGTCCGACACGGTGATCCCGGTGTCCGCCGCGTGGGCCGCCGGCGCGTTCAGCACGGAGAACCCCAGCGCCGCCACGAGCGTGGCCACCGCGACGGTTCGTCTGCCTGACTTCATTCACACCTCTTCAGTAAAGATGCCTATCCAGAAGGCGGCAGGCTACCAAGGGTGATCTCACGGCGATTCCGCACGTCAGATCCCCCGGAGCGGGCAAACTGTGCTCCCGGTCAGGGACTCACGACAGCAGACGCACGACAGCAACAGGGAGAAGCCCACGCCATGGTGAAGGTGAGGTTGGAGACCAGCCGGGAGCACGTCGCCGAGCTGGCGCGGCTGCGGGATCCCGTCGGCGCGGTCGAGGAACTGATCTGGAACAGCGTCGACGCCGACGCCGGGCACGTCGTCGTCACGCTGGAGCGCAACGACCTGGGCGGCGTGGACAGGGTTCGCGTCCAGGACGACGGCAGCGGGATGCCTGCCGAGCACTGCGAGGAGTACTTCCGGCCGATCGGTGCCTCCTGGAAGAAGCGTTCGCAGGGAAGTCCGGTGAAGAAGCGTGCCCTGCACGGGAAGAACGGACGCGGCCGGGTGCGCGCCTTCGCACTCGGCACCCAGGTGCGCTGGACCAGCGTCAGCGACGCCGTCGGAGGCCGACAGCAGTTGGTGATAGAGGCGGACCGGCGTTCCATGGACGAGTTCGACATCGGCGAACCGGAACCCACGGACGACCCGACCGGCACACTGTTCGAGGCGTTCGGCGGTGACGAGCAACTGAACGTCCTGGCTGACGAGCGCGCCAGGTCATCACTCACCACGGCCTTCGCCACGTACTTGGAGAAATACCCGGACGTACGCATCGAGTACGACGGCCATGACCTCGACCCGGCCGCCGAGCAGTCGCACGTGCGCGACTACGTCCTGCCCTCCCCCGCCGACTGGAGCGGCGACCCGGCCCGACTGAAGGTCGTCGAATGGCGCAGGTCCGTCACCCGCGCGCTCTTCCTGTGCGACGGGGAAGGCATGTCGCGAGCGCAGCTCAAGCCGGGCATCCAGGCGCCGGGCTTCGAGTTCACGGCGCATCTCAGCTGGTCCGGCTTCGACGATGTCGACTCCGAGGATCTCGCCTTCACCGACTGGGCGTCGCACGGACCGCTCGCCGAAGTGCTCGCGGCGGCCCGTGACCAGCTCAAGGCCCATTTCCGGGCACGCGTGGACGAACGACGGCGGGAACAGGTCACGGAATGGCGTCGGGAAGGCATCTACCCGTACGCGGATGACGCCGCGAACGAGAAAGAACGAGCGGAGCGCGAGACCTTCGACGCCGTCGCCACCACCGTCTTCCGGCATCTGCCGAGGTCTCAGGGCACACGCCGCACCACCTTCGCGCTGCTTCGATCCGTCCTCGCCCACGAGCCCTCGGACGTGCTGCGCATCGCCGACGACTTGTTCTCACTCTCCAAGCAGGAACGAGAGGAACTCAACCGGCTTCTGCGGCGCACCACGCTCTCAGCTCTGATCAAGGCTTCCACGGCGGCAGCGAACCGCATCGACTTCCTGGCGGCGCTGGAGCACCTCGTCTTCGCACCGGAAGCGAAGCAACGCGTGACCGAGCGGGACGAACTCCACCGGATCCTGGAGGATCAGTGCTGGGTGTTCGGCGAAGAGTACGCACTCCATGTCAGCGACCGCAGTCTCAACGTCGTCCTCGCGGAGCACTGCCGGCTCCTCGGCCGTGACAACCCCACACCGGAACCGGTCCTGCGTGAGGACGGGCGACGCGGCCGGGTCGATCTGATGCTGTCCCGTGCCGCTCGCCATCGAAAAAGCGAACGGCACCATCTGGTCGTCGAGTTGAAGCGCCCCAACGTCGTCCTGGGGGTGACGGAGTTCGGCCAGATCAACAGCTACGCGGAGGCGGTGATGTCCGACGACCGCTTCTGTGAACCGGCGGTGACGTGGGACTTCTGGCTCGTGGGCAACGCCATGGACAGAACGCTTCGGCAGATGGCCCACCAGATGGACCGTGTCCCGGGATGCGCCGTCTCCAACCCACGCTTCCGGATCATGGTGAAGACCTGGGGCGAGATCATCGAGGACTGCCAGGAACGCCTGCGGTTCCACAGTGCGCAGCTGGAATACCAGTCCTCCACCGAACACGCGATGGACTACCTGGTCCGCAACCACGGCGACACCGTGGCGGAACTGGTTGCCGACGGGACGATTCCCGCATCCCGCAGGGACGGTCAGCCTTCGACCGCGTACGACACGAAGTCCGCCCAGGCGGTCGACGTGAGCGTGAGCTGAGGGCCCCGTAGGTTCTTGGAGTCACGGACGTGGACGGTGCCGGGGGTTACGGCGACCTCGACGCAGGACTCGCCGTTATTGCCACCGCTGTAGCTGCTCTTGAACCACACCGGCTCGGATGCGTCCCCGGCGAGGGCCTTGCGCATCATGTCTCTCCCAGCAGTTGCTCGATGAAGGCCAGCGACTCCCCAGGCGGGAGGGCCTGCGCTCGGATGGTTCCATACTGCAGCTCAAGGATGCGCAGCTGCTTGGGGTCAGTGACGGGGCGGCCGTTGAACACGCCGTCGCAACGTCCCACCGCTGTGCCGTCCGCGAACTTCAACAGCTCGATACGTCCATCCAGGCCGGAGTGGACCTCGCGGTGCGTCGGCATCATCTGAAGCGTGACATTCCTCAACCGACCCACCTCCAATAGGCGTTCGAGCTGCCGCCGCCACACCATTGTGCCCCCGAGAGGCCTCCTTAGCGGCGCCTCTTCCAGCACGAAACTGATCGCGGGCCCAGGGTCACGCTCAAAGATGGACTGCCGGGCCATGCGACCGGCCACCATTCGGTCCACATCGTCCTGGGAGTAGGGAGGCTGGGCCGCCTCGATGGCCGCCCTGGCATGCTCAGGCGTCTGCAACAGCCCAGCGATGATGTTGCACTCGTACCCCCCGATCTCGACCGCCTTCGCCTCCATCTGCCCCAGCGCCCGCACCTTCTTCGGGTACCGGACCCTCTTCACGTCCTCCCAGGTCGCGGAAATTAGCCCACCCGCCCCCAACGCCTCGTCGGCCTTGTCCAGAAACTCCTGGCGGGGAATCCGCTTCCCTCCCTCGATCTTGTAGACCAGGTCCTCCCCGTACCCGACCGCCGCCGCGAAGTCGGCCGCCCGCATCCCCATGGCCTCGCGCCGCAGCTTCAGCTGCCGCCCCACGGTCTCGACGACCGCGACACCCCAGTCGTCGTTGGGATCCACCTCCCAACCCGGCTCCTCCGTCTTCTCCTTGAGCCGACCCGCGTCGCCGTCCACGTGCATCGCGCACCTCTCCGCCGTACCGATGCGCCTCACCGCCCCCTACCCCTACGACCGTTCCGGACAGGCCCGACACGAGCGGACAAGCTCCGGACAGTAACCGTACGTATCGGCATAGTCACTGGTCACAGTAGGCGCGCACCGCCACGCTGAGTGATGTGAATCAGGAAACCGTCGCCCCCGACGCCGAACTCGGCAGCTGCATCCGCAACTTCAGCGTGCGGCTGTCACCCACGCCACGCGGAGCCCGACTCGCCCGTCTCCTCGCCACCGAGCAACTGCGCGAGTGGGGGCTGCCGTTGCACCCGGCGGACCACATCGTCGCCGAACTGGCGGCCAACGCCGCGACGCACGGACGGATTCAGGGCCGCGACTTCGACCTGACGCTCTACGTCATCGGCGCCACGCTCCGTATCGAGGTCACGGACACGCGTGGTGAACGACTGCCCAGAGCCCAACACGCTTCCCCCGACGCCGAGTCCGGCCGAGGCCTCCTCCTTGTCGAGGCACTCGCCGACCGCTGGGGCACCCCCCCGGGGAGGCCGCCGCGCAAGACGGTCTGGGCCGAGGTCACCCTCCGCCAGGCACCGGAACCGGCACCCGGATATGTGAGCTTCGGTGCCACGGGCGGTCTTTCCCCAAAGAACCTGGGAGAGAAAGAACCCCACCAAACCCCACCCCTCCTCCCGCCCGGCAGGCCGCGTCACCCACGCGGGTGAACATCGCCCGCTCGGCTGGATTCGGGAGCGGTCGCCTGCCCTACGCTCAGCGCAGCAGCACAGGCACCACACAACCGCAGAACAACCGCGGACATACGACGGCCCCCGCCGGGACGGCAATCCCAGTGCGAGGGCCTGACCACCCAGGAAGAGAACAGCTTCCCGATGGATACGCAGAACCCTAGCGCGCCCTCGCGCGCCCACGCCCGGGTTGGCGACAACAACCACCCGAACCGGCAGAGCCACTCCGGCGGCGGTCTGATCCACGAGCACACCCGCCACACCGCCCGTTTCACGGTGATCGGCAACCACCTGGCCCAGCACCCGGAGCTGTCACTCCTCGCGATCGGGCTGGGAGCTCACATCCAGTCGCTGCCGAAAGGCGCCCACGTCGACATCAAGAGCCTCACCGCCCGCTTCAAGGAGGGCGCGACCCGGATCGCCGCCGCCCTGCACGAGTTGCAGGACCACGGGTACCTGCGCCGGGAGCGCGTACGCATCCCCGGCGGCCGGATCATCACCCGCACGATCTCCTGCAACCAGCCCGGCCGCACCCACTCGGAGGACGAGCCCGTAGGCCGGGACGACGTACGCCGTAACAGCGCGCCCCGGAAGAAGAAGGCGCCCCGCAAGCCCCTCCCCGCCGTCCCCCAGCCCGCCTACCGCTCCCCCACCCTCCTCCGGACCGCCACCGACCTCCTCGCCGACCTGCGCCGCACGGACCCCCGCCTTCTCCTCTCGGCCTGCGACACCGCCCACCTCGCGCCGGGCGTGGCCGCCTGGCTGGAGCGCGACCTCACCCCCACCGCCGTACGCCACGCCCTGACCGGCGACCTCCCGAACGAACCGCTCCACCGCCCGGCCGCCTTCCTGGCCCACCGGCTCACGGCCCAGCTGCCGCCCCTGCCACCGTTCCGTGCCCCGGCGTCACCGCCATCCGTTCACTACGAGATGACGAACTGCGACGGCTGCGACCGCGGCTTCCGGGGGCCGCAGGGGAGCCGCTGCCGCGACTGCGGGCCCGACCACACCACGCCTGACCTCATGGAGGCCCCCTAGCATGAACGTGACGATCCTTGCCCACGGGCCCAGACGAGGAGCGAGCGCCATGACCATCGCCCCGGACGACGCGCAGCACGGCGCCCCCCACATCTACCGAGCCATGCGGGACTTCGTTCAGTCGATGGACGACACACTCCCCGGCAAATTCGAGATCACCAAGGAAGGAATCGTTCACGACATGATGTCTCCGGGAGGCCCTCACGAGGTGACGGCAGCGCACGTCAGCCGCCGTCTGGAGAAACTCATGCCGGAAGAGCTGCTGGCCCACAATGGCACGCCCGACGTGGAGGACGAGCCAGAAGGCATCATGCGTCACCCTGATGTGATGGTGATCGCGTGGGACGACCTGAATGTCGAGGGCTCCATCGACCCCCGGACACTCGTCGCCGCCATTGAGGTGGTCTCTCGCTCCAACCCCGAGAACGACTGGGTCGGCAAGATGCGCGACTACCCCCTGCTCGGCATCCCCGTCTACGCCGTCTTCGACCCACGCACCGGCACCGGCGCCGTCCTCACCGACATCCATCCCACCCCCGACGGGCCCCGCTACGCCACCCGCAAGGACTTCGTGTACGGCGAGGACGTCACCATCGCCGACTGGACCATCTCCACGGAGAACCTGCCCCGCTACCCGGACAAGGGCTGAGGGCGACGCCGGTCACCTCCCGGCCGCCAGCCCCTCCCGCAGCGCCCCGTACGCCGGCTTCCGCCCGTACTCCTCGTCCATCGGCGTCGCCGCCCCCTGACCGCCGAAGACCCCCGGCACCCACGAGTACCTGTCCGTGAAGCCCCACACCGTGAACGACGTGCAGCTCCGCGCCCCCAGGCAGGCATCCAGCAGCCTCCGGAAGTAACTCGCCTGGGTCGCCGACTTCGTCTCGTCCACCGGCAGGATCATCCGCACGTCCACCTCCGTGAACGCCGTCCGCATCCCCAGCGCCTCGAAGCGGGCGAGGTTCTCGGCGACCTGCCCCGGGAAGCCGTACTGGATCGCGAGGTGGCCCTGAGCGCCGAAGCCCTGCACCGGCACGCCCTCCGCCCGCAACCGCTTCGCCAGTTCGTAGTACGCCGTGGACTTCGCGTTGACGCCCTCCACGTTGTAGTCGTTGAGGAAGAGCTTCGCCTTCGGGTCGGCGGCATGGGCCCAGCGGAAGGCGTCCGCGATGTAGGACGGACCCAGCTCACGCAGCCAGATCGAGTTCCGCAGGCTGCCGTCCTCCTCGAAGACCTCGTTCACCACGTCCCACTGCTGGATCTTCCCCTTGTAGCGCTTCACCTCCGTCGTGATGTGGTTCCGCAGAATGCCCCGCAGCTCCGTCGAGCCGATCGACCCGTCCTCCACCCCGGAGGTCAGCCAGCCCGGCAGCTGGCTGTGCCAGACGAGGGTGTGGCCGCGGACGACCTGCCCATGGGCGCGGGCGTACCGGACGAGGTCGTCGGCGGGCTTCCAGTCGTGGACGCCCCGCCGCGGCTCCACCGACTCCCACTTCATGGCGTTCTCGGCGGTCACCGAGTCGAACTCGCGCGCGGTCGTCCTGCGGTAGGTACGGTCCTCGGCCAGCGCGTTCATGTCCACAGCGGTACCGATGCGGACACCGGCCCGGTCGGCGAGCTTCCTCAAGGACTGGCCGGACTGGCCGGACTGGCCGGACTGGCCGGACGGACCCGAAGGACCGGACGGGTCGTGCGCCGAGGCCGGCTGCACGGCCACCGCCGTGGACAGCAGTGCCCCGGCGACCAGCGCGAGCACGGGCGTGCGGCAGCGGTAGCGGAAGTGGCAGCGGAAACGGTTCGTGTGCGTCATCCGTGGTCCTCTCTCAGATCCGGCCTCAGACACGCTGGCTCTCCAGCGGCCCCAGATACGTCGGCGTCAGTCCGCCCGTGTCGATCACCAGCCGCTGCAGCACCACCGTCGGGTCGACCATCCAGAACGTCAGCCGGTGCACCCCTGGCCCGGCGATCGCGTGCCGGGTCGCCGTCACGTTCACGTTGTCCGAGGTGTTGCGCGCCCACTGCTTGTTCATGAGCCCGTCGTCGGCCCCGGTGACGGCGTTGATGTCGACGACCTGGGGAGCACCGGCGCCGAAGGACACGGCGTACCGCAGCCCGCCCGTCGCCAGCGTGGGGTTCCGAGGTGAGACGTACGCCCGGACCGTCACCTCGTCCACGGCCGACAGAACACTGACCTCGTACTCCAGGCGCGGCCCGGTACCCCCCGGCGTCTGCCGGGCAGCCGTCACCGGCCACGGCGTCACCCCCGCGCCCGTACGCCCGATCCGCTCGATCCGGCGCCAGCGCACCCGCCCGTCGGGCGACCCCACCGCCCGCGCGTGGTGCTCCGCGTCGATCGCCACATACCCGCCCGCCTCGACGAACCCCCGCAGCCCCCGCGCCTCCCGCGCCGTCGGCTTCTCCGCGACGGCCTTCACCCTGACCGAGGCCCCGGCCCCGGACACCGTCAGCGCGGCTTCCGCACCCCCCGCCGGCACCCGCCCCCAGTCCACCCGTACCCCCACCCGCACCTGCTCCTCGACCCGCCCCCGCGACCGCTCCACCACCAGCCACGGCACCGACGACTCGATCCGGTACGAGAAGGGCGTACGCCCCCGGTTGAAGATCTCCACGTACTGCTGAGGCCGCGTCTGATACGGGCTGAAGACCGGCAGAACCGCCTCCGTCGCCGACCGGGGCCACCACTGCCCCGAGTCGTCCGCCCCGTCGACCGCCACCCCCAGGTCCGCCGCCTCCGGCACCTCGATCCGCCGCACCTTGGGGAAGATCTCGTCCGGCAGCGCCACGTTGTTCTTCTCCGGCTGCTGCCACCCGGCGTTCGGGCCGTAGCGCTCCACGTCCCCGTACCCGATGTGCGGCTGCGTCTGGAAGCCCCGCCACTTCCCGCCCGCCACCCCGGAGTTGAAGCGGTCGGCCAACGCGAAGTCCCGTGCCAGCCCCGCCTCGGCAGCCGCCGCCCGGCCGTTCGTCGCCGCCCGCCCCTGCCCCGCGTACAGCAGGTTCTCGAACTCGGCCGCCCGCAGCCCGTACAGGTTCGCCGTAGCCGCCACCGCGTACCCGACCAGCTCGAACCAGGCGTCCTGAACGGCGGCAGGAAGCCGTCTCCCCACCCGTTCCGCCCGCTTCGCCAGCGCCCGCCACTCCTCCGTGACCCGCTCCAGCTCACGATGGCCGAAGAAGAAGGGCGTCTCCTGGTCGTCGTAGACGATCGCCCGCTCGTCCTTGGTGGGGTCCTTCGTCTCATCGAGGGTGATCCGGCGGTTCAGCAGCTCGGGCTTACGTCGCGCCTGGAGCTGCCCGTACGCACCCAGCACCTCGGCGATCTCCGCCGCCACCACCGCCCCGAAGTTCTGGCGCGCGAACCCCCGCTCCCACTCCTCCAGGTTCTTCAGGTCCCAACGTCCCGGATTCCAGGCGTAGTTCAGGAAGAACTCGGTCGGCAGCTCGTTCCCCTTCAGGTCGCCGACGTTGACCACCCACAGCCCACGGTTCCCGAAGGAACTCGCCTCGTGCAGCTGCTCCCACAGATTCGCGAGGTTCGCCGTGTCGACCCACTTGTAGTTGCGCCCGACACCGACGTAGTCGAAGTGGTAGTACAACCCGTAACCCCCAGGTCGTACGGGGCCCCCCGGGTCCGGATGCTTACGGATGTTCCCCCAGTTGTCGTCCGTGAGGACGACCGTCACGTCGTCCGGCGCCCGCAGCCCTCGGTCCCAGTACCGCTGGACCTCCTTGTAGAGGGTCCACACCTGCGGGGTCTCCTCCACCGGCCGGCCGGTCACCTCGGCGATGATCCCCCGCTGGGTCTCGATGATCTCCCGCATCAGCTCGATGCCGTCGCCGTCCGGGAGGCTCGTGTCGCCGTTGCCCCGCATCCCCAGCGTGACGACGCCCTCGAAGTCCTCGTCGACCATGCGCCGGATGCCGTCCCGCCAGTACGCCCGGATGGCTTCCGCGTTCCGGCGGTACGACCACTCGCCGGTGCCGCCGTAGGGGTCGCGCCCAGGGGTCACCACCTTGCCCGAGCTGTCCCGCACCGCCGGCACCGCGTGCCGGTTCCACTCCTCGATCCCCCGCATCATGGGCGCCTCATGAGACGTGCCCATGACAACCCCATAGGCCTTCGCCCGCGCGTGGTTCTCCGGATCGTCCTCGGCGAAGGCCCGCCCCCACACCGCCGGCCAGACGTAGTTCCCCTTCAGCCTCAACAACACCTCGAAGACCTTCGCCCAGAAGTCCGCGTTGAAGCCCCCGGGATGCCCCGGCGCCTTCCCGGGTCCGAAGAACGCCGGCGCCCACGTCCCGAGCGCCGGGTTCTCGTCGTTGACGAAGACGCCCCGGTACTTCACGGCCGGCGTCCCCTGACTGAAGCGGCCCGGCCGCACGTACACCGCGTCCCGGTGGACCGGCGGCACGTCGTCCCACCAGTACCAGGGCGAGACACCGAGGCCGTACGAGACGTCGTACACCCCGAAGATCGTGCCGCGCGGATCGCTGCCCGCGATGACGAAGGCCCGCTCCACCCCGGGCATCGGCCGCTCGACGACCGTCTGCAACGAGGTCTCCCACTCACCCCGCACCCCGCCGACGTCCAGCTTCCCGGCGGCGATCAGCCCGTCGATCAGCGGACTCCGCCCGATGGTCCCCACCAGCACGACCTCGGCCGCCATCCCGCTCCCCGGCCGCACCCCCGTCACCCGCTCGATGTCGTCCCGCAGATCCCCCGCGACCCGTACGACTCCGGGGTGATCCTCGGGACCGACCACGACCGGCGCCCCGACCAGCGAGAACGCCCCGCCGGTGAAGGAGATGTACGCGCCGGGATCGGTGACACGCGGCCCGCCCGGCGCACCACCCGCCGACGCCTCCTCCGCCCGCGCCACACCCGGCAGAGCGGGCACCACGGCGAGACCTGCACCCGCTCCCAGAACGGTTCTACGGCTGACGTCCGCGGACATGCCCCACCCCTCCACCGGTCATCCCGAAGGCTGAATTTGCTCAGCGCCATGACAAATGGTGGAGGGAGTGAAGCGAGGGGACAACGGGTCGTACGCGCCGAATAGTTTCGAAGCCTGCCGCTTGTAGCCGGAGGGCCCGTACGGTCGACGCCGTACGGGCCGCTCGGCCTACTTCTCCTCGAAGGAGTCCCTACGGACGCCGCTCCCGTCCCAGGGCACTTCCCGGCAGGGCTCGGCCCGCCCCTTGTACCCGAACACGGTCGAGGCGGGAGCGCGGTCGCCCGCCCCCCATTGCGGCACCTCGAACACCAGGGAATCACCAGGGCGCAGAGTGAACGCGTGGCTGGGCATCACCTCACCGGTGCCACGCGACGACCCCACCACCCAGCCCGGCTGATAGGCCTCACCACGACGCCTCGCGCAGACATGACCGTTCCTCGGCTTGTCGACAGTCACGCTGATGCCTTCGGCACGCAGCCGCTCACTCAGCTCCTTCTGGTCGTCGCCGCTCAGCACGATGTCCTCCATGCTGACCGTGACACTGCCGTCCTCGTGCCGTTCGACGGCGTACGCGCTGGACCCGCCGGTCGACGACGGCAGCGCGACCACGACTCCCGCCGCGGCGACACACGCCGCGAGGGCGACGAGCGCACGCCGCGTCGTGATCGTGCGGCGGATCACGGGCTCGGGCGCGTCCTCTGCCCGTAGCGCGATCTCCCGCTGGAGCTCGTCCAGCAGCCGGTCCTCGAAGGTCTTCGTCGTCTTCGTGGTCATGCCTCTCCCCCTGCGTAGCTGAGCCCTGCCGGATGGTCGCTGCCCACCGCCGCCGAGCGAAGCGCCCGGCGGGCCCGGTGCAGCCGTACGCGCGCCGTGACCTTGCGTATCCCCAGCGCCGTGGCGGCCTCGGTGACGCTCAACTGGTCGACGGCGACGAGTTCGACGACCGCGCGCTCCCCGTCGGGCAGCCCGTCCAGCGCGGCCAGCGCCCGGCGTCCGGCCGCCTCGGCGTCGAGCTTGTCCTCCAGCCGGCCGATGTCGTCGGCCTCCAGCAGCCGTCGCCCGGCGATCCGGCCGCCGAGCGCGCTCTGCCGCGCACTGCGCCGCGCCTCCGCCGCCACCACGTTGCGCGCGATGCCGTACAGCCAGGCCGTTTCGCTTCCGAGCTCGGGCCGGTAGGCGCGGGCGGAGTCGATCACCGCGAGGAAGGTCTCGGCGGTGAGATCGGCGACGGTGTGCGGATCGGCGACCCGCCGGGCCATGAAGCGGGTGACGGCGTCGACATGACGGCGATAGAAGACCTCGAAGGCCGCCGGATCGTACATGCCTCCCGGCGGACCGCCGCGGCTTCTGCTGTCCGGTGCCAAGGTACGTACCTCCCGTGGTCGGTCGTGCTGTCACTCGTACTTGGACCGGGGCGGGAAAGGCGTTACGGGAAAGACAGAAGAGGCCCGTACGACCGAAGTCGTACGGGCCTCTCCAGACCTACCGGGTCAGAGACCTACCGGGTCAGTTCAAGATCACTTCGTGATCTTGATGACCTGGCCGGCGCCCACGGTCCGGCCACCCTCACGGATGGCGAACTTCAGGCCCTCTTCCATGGCGATGGGCTGAATGAGCTCAACCGTCATCTCCGTGTTGTCGCCGGGCATGACCATCTCGGTGCCCTCGGGGAGGGTCACGACGCCGGTCACGTCCGTCGTACGGAAGTAGAACTGGGGACGGTAGTTGTTGAAGAACGGCGTGTGACGGCCACCCTCGTCCTTGGACAGGATGTACGCCTGGGCCTCGAACCCGGTGTGCGGGGTGACCGAGCCGGGCTTGATGATGACCTGGCCGCGCTCGACGTCCTCGCGCTTGATGCCACGAAGCAGCAGACCGACGTTCTCACCGGCCTGGCCCTCGTCGAGCAGCTTGCGGAACATCTCGATGCCGGTGACCGTGGTGGTGGTCTTCTCGGTCTTGATACCGACGATGTCGACGGTCTCGTTGACCTTGAGGATGCCACGCTCGATACGACCGGTGACGACGGTGCCACGACCGGTGATCGTGAAGACGTCCTCGATCGGCATCAGGAACGGCTTGTCGACGTCACGCTCGGGCTGCGGGATGTTCTCGTCGACGGCCTTCATCAGGTCGAGGACGGACTGGCCCCACTCCTTGTCGCCCTCAAGGGCCTTGAGCGCCGAGACCTTGACGACCGGCAGGTCGTCGCCCGGGAACTCGTACTCGGAGAGCAGCTCACGAACCTCGAGCTCGACGAGCTCCAGGATCTCCTCGTCGTCCACCATGTCGGCCTTGTTCAGGGCGACGACGATGTACGGAACACCGACCTGGCGGGCCAGGAGCACGTGCTCCTTGGTCTGCGGCATCGGGCCGTCGGTGGCGGCGACAACGAGGATGGCGCCGTCCATCTGCGCCGCACCCGTGATCATGTTCTTGATGTAGTCCGCGTGACCGGGGCAGTCGACGTGGGCGTAGTGACGCGTCTCGGTCTGGTACTCGACGTGCGCGATCGAGATCGTGATACCGCGCTGGCGCTCCTCAGGAGCCTTGTCGATCTGGTCGAAGGCCGAGGCCTCGTTCAGGTCCGGGAACGCGTCGTGCAGCACCTTGGTAATGGCGGCCGTGAGGGTCGTCTTACCGTGGTCGATGTGACCGATGGTGCCGATGTTGACGTGGGGCTTAGTCCGCTCGAACTTCGCCTTCGCCACTTGGTCCTCCTGTGGAGTGGTTCTGGTACGCCTTACTCATCGGCGCCAGGTGATCTTTGCTGGGTTGCCGCCCGCCGGGGTTTTCCCTTGCCGGGTGAGCCCCGCCGGTCGGTTTCAAGCCTAAAGCGTGCAAACGGTGTGTGTTACTCGCCCTTGGCCTTCGCGATGATCTCCTCGGCGACGTTCCGCGGAACCTCGGCGTAGGAGTCGAACTGCATCGAGTAGCTTGCGCGACCCGAGGTCTTGCTGCGGAGGTCTCCGACGTAGCCGAACATCTCCGAGAGGGGCACGAGGCCCTTCACGACGCGGGCGCCGCTGCGCTCCTCCATGGCCTGGATCTGGCCACGGCGGGAGTTGAGGTCGCCGATCACATCGCCCATCGACTCCTCGGGCGTGGTGACCTCGACGGCCATCATCGGCTCGAGCAGCACGGGGCTGGCCTTGCGCGCGGCCTCCTTGAAGGCCTGCGAACCGGCGATCTTGAACGCGAGCTCCGAGGAGTCGACCTCGTGGTAGCCACCGTCGAGAAGCGTGACGCGGACGCCCGTCATCTCGTAGCCCGCAAGGATGCCGAACTGCATGGCCTCCTGCGCACCGGCGTCCACCGAAGGGATGTACTCCCGCGGGATGCGGCCACCGGTGACCTTGTTCACGAACTCGTACGCCGGACCATCGGTCTCGGTGATGGGCTCGATCGCGATCTGCACCTTGGCGAACTGACCGGTACCACCGGTCTGCTTCTTGTGGGTGTAGTCCACGCGCTCGACGGTCTTGCGGATCGTCTCGCGGTAGGCGACCTGCGGCTTGCCGACGTTGGCCTCGACCTTGAACTCACGGCGCATACGGTCGACCAGCACCTCGAGGTGCAGCTCGCCCATACCACCGATGATGGTCTGGCCCGTCTCCTCGTCGGAGTGAACCTGGAAGGAGGGGTCCTCCTCCGCGAGACGCTGGATGGCGACACCCAGCTTCTCCTGGTCACCCTTGGACTTGGGCTCGATGGCGACCTGGATGACCGGCGCCGGGAAGTCCATGGACTCCAGGATCACCGGCTGCTTGTCGTCGCACAGCGTCTCACCGGTCGTGGTCTGCTTCAGACCCATCACGGCGACGATGTCGCCGGCGCCCACCGCCTCGATCTCCTCACGCTTGTTCGCGTGCATACGGTAGATCTTGCCGATGCGCTCCTTCTTGCCCTTGACGGAGTTCAGCACGGCGCTGCCGGACTCCAGGCGACCGGAGTAGATCCGGACGAAGGTGAGCTTGCCCAGGTGCGGGTCGCTCATGATCTTGAACGCCAGCGCCGACAGCGGCTCGTCCACGGACGGCTTGCGCTTGACCACGACCTCGGGGTCCTTCACGTCGTGGCCCTCGATGGCCTCGACGTCAAGCGGGGTCGGCAGGTAGCGCACGACCGCGTCGAGCAGGGGCTGAACGCCCTTGTTCTTGAACGCGGTGCCACAGAACACCGGGGTGACCGTGATGCCGTCACTCTTGCCGGACGCGATGGTGATGCGACGGATCGCGGCGTACAGCTGCTCCTCGGTGGGCTCCTGGCCCTCCAGGAACAGCTCCATGATCTCGTCGTCGTTCTCCGCGACGGTCTCGACCAGCTTGCCGCGGTACTCCTCGGCAGCCTCGGCGTGCGTGGCGGGGATGTCGACGACGTCGTACATCTCGCCCTTCGCCGCCTCGGCGGACCACACGAGCGCCTTCATGCGGACCAGGTCCACAACGCCCTTGAAGTCCATCTCGGCACCGATCGGCAGCTGCATGATGATCGGAACGGCGCCAAGCCGGTCCTTGATCATGTCGACGCAGCGGTGGAACTCCGCGCCGGTCCGGTCGAGCTTGTTCACGAAGCAGATGCGCGGCACGCCGTAACGGTCGGCCTGACGCCACACCGTCTCGGACTGCGGCTCCACGCCGGCGACACCGTCGAACACCGTGACGGCACCGTCGAGCACGCGGAGCGAACGCTCCACCTCGACCGTGAAGTCGACGTGGCCCGGGGTGTCGATGATGTTGATCGTGTAGTCGTTGTCCTCGAGCGGCCAGTGACAGGTGGTGGCAGCAGAGGTGATCGTGATGCCACGCTCCTGCTCCTGCTCCATCCAGTCCATGGTGGCAGCGCCGTCGTGGACCTCACCGATCTTGTAGCTGACGCCGGTGTAGAAGAGGATCCGCTCGGTGGTGGTCGTCTTGCCCGCGTCGATGTGGGCCATGATCCCGATGTTGCGGACCCTGGCCAGGTCAAGTGAAGTGGTAGCCATAAGGCTTCGGTCTTCTCTCGGTCTCGATGGGGGTAGCGACTACCAGCGGTAGTGCGCGAAGGCCTTGTTGGACTCGGCCATCTTGTGGGTGTCCTCGCGCTTCTTCACAGCGGCACCGAGGCCGTTGGACGCATCGAGAAGCTCGTTGAGCAGACGCTCGGTCATGGTCTTCTCGCGACGGGCGCGGGAGTAACCGACCAGCCAGCGCAGCGCGAGCGTGTTGGCACGACCGGGCTTGACCTCGATCGGAACCTGGTACGTCGCACCACCGACACGGCGGGACTTGACCTCGAGGGTCGGCTTGATGTTCTCCAGAGCGCGCTTCAGCGTGATGACCGGGTCGTTGCTGGTCTTCTCGCGCAGGCCCTCCATGGCGCCGTACACGATGCGCTCGGCGGTGGAGCGCTTGCCGTTCAGCAGCACCTTGTTGATCAGCGACGTGACAAGAGGAGAACCGTAGACCGGGTCGATGATGACCGGGCGCTTCGGGGCGGGGCCCTTACGAGGCATTCTTACTTCTCCTTCTTGGCGCCGTAGCGGCTGCGGGCCTGCTTGCGGTTCTTGACACCCTGGGTGTCAAGCGAACCGCGGATGATCTTGTAGCGAACACCGGGCAGGTCCTTCACACGGCCGCCGCGCACGAGCACGATGGAGTGCTCCTGCAGGTTGTGTCCCTCACCCGGAATGTAAGCAGTGACCTCGATCCCGCTGGTCAGACGCACACGCGCGACCTTACGCAGGGCCGAGTTCGGCTTCTTCGGGGTGGTCGTGAACACACGCGTGCAGACGCCGCGACGCTGGGGCGAACCCTCGAGTGCGGGCGTCTTGTTCTTCTCGACCTTGTCCTGCCGGCCCTTCCGGACCAGCTGCTGGATCGTAGGCACTACTTCTCCGGTTTCTGTGTGCCGAATGGTGAAGCTAACCTGGAACACTCGCCGACCCACGCGGTCGGGTGTGTCGAAACTGCAGACTCCCGCCGCGAGGCAGAAAGGGCGCAGATTGCGGTGGCCGCTGCGGCTCCCCCTGTGCGGTTGAAGGCACGCACGAGAACCAGGGCACACCCCAGGCACAAGGTCTGAGCGTACCTACCTCATTGGCTATGGTCAAAACAAATGGGCGGGCGGGGGTTTAGGGGTGGGCCGCTTCAGTACCGACAGGCACTGCCGCGGGCCTCAGATTCCGCTGCTCGACGACGCCCCCGCGATCATCATGAGCATGATGAAGAAGACCCAGCCCGCCACGGAAAGCCAGCCGAGGATGATCCCGGCCAGGGCGAAGCCCTCGCCGCCCTCGCCCGTGCGCTTGATCTCGGAGCGGGCGGAGTGGCCGAGAATGACCGCCGGAATGCCGGTGAGCCCCAGCGTCATGGTGGTGAGGACACCGCACACCATGGAGCCGACGGCCTTGCCGTTGGTCGGTGGGGGCAGCACGGGCGCCGGCATGAAGGTTCTCGGAACCATGGGAGCCATGGCGGTCGGCTGCATCCCTGAGGGGCCCTGGGGCAGGTCGGCGACCAGAAGGGACAGCTCCCCCACTGTGCGCGCCTTGTAGGCCCTCTCCACGCGCCTCTCGTACTCGTCCATCGGAAGGCGGCCCTCGCTGAAGCCCGCCTTCAGTACATCCACAGCACGCTCACGGTCGGCATGTGCGGCGAGCAGCGAAGGACTATTGCCCTGCCCCTGCTGCCACGGAATCGGCTGCCACGACGGGTTCGACACGAGAAACACTCCCCCGGACTGGTTGTTCGTCCATGATGCTCCAACGCACGCCCCACGGCACCGGTTCCCCGCCCCACTTTCGTCTCGGTTCTGCCACACCGGACGCCCGCGCCCACGCCGAAGGGCGGCCACCCGGAGGTGACCGCCCCTCAACTCAAGCAACCGCAGCCGCTCGCCTACTGGTTGTACGGACCGTAGTCGTAGTCCTCCAGCGGGACGGCCTGGCCGGAGCCCGTGCCGAACGGCGAGTAGTCGATGTCGTCGTAGCCGACGGCCGAGTACATCGCGGCCTTGGCCTCCTCGGTCGGCTCGACCCGGATGTTGCGGTAGCGGGACAGACCCGTACCGGCCGGGATGAGCTTACCGATGATGACGTTCTCCTTGAGGCCGATGAGGCTGTCGGACTTGGCGTTGATCGCCGCGTCCGTCAGCACTCGGGTCGTCTCCTGGAAGGAGGCGGCCGACAGCCAGGATTCCGTCGCCAGCGAGGCCTTGGTGATACCCATCAGCTGCGGACGACCGGAGGCCGGGTGACCGCCCTCCTGGACCACACGACGGTTCTCGGTCTCGAACTTCGAGCGCTCGACCAGCTCACCGGGCAGCAGCTCGGCGTCGCCGGACTCGATGATCGTCACGCGGCGGAGCATCTGCCGGATGATGATCTCGATGTGCTTGTCGTGGATCGACACACCCTGCGAGTTGTAGACCCTCTGGACCTCGCCGACCAGGTGGACCTGGACGGCACGCTGACCCAGGATGCGCAGCACGTCGTGCGGGTTGGTGGCACCCACGGTGAGCTTCTGGCCCACCTCGACGTGCTCGCCCTCGCTCACCAGCAGACGGGCACGCTTCGAGATCGGGAACGCCGTCTCGTCGCTGCCGTCGTCCGGCGTGATGACGATCTTCTTGGTCTTCTCGGTCTCCTCGATGCGGACGCGACCGGCCGCCTCGGAGATCGGGGCGACACCCTTCGGCGTACGGGCCTCGAAGAGCTCGACGACACGCGGCAGACCCTGCGTGATGTCGTCACCGGCCACACCACCGGTGTGGAAGGTACGCATCGTCAGCTGGGTACCGGGCTCACCGATGGACTGGGCGGCGATGATGCCGACCGCCTCACCGATGTCGACCAGCTTGCCGGTGGCCAGGGAGCGGCCGTAGCACATGGCGCACGTGCCGACCTTGGACTCACAGGTCAGGATCGAGCGGGTCTTGACCTCCTCGACACCGTGGTGCACGAGCTGGTCGATGAGCACGTCGCCCAGGTCCACGTTGGCCGGCGCGATCACCTTGCCGTCGATGACGACGTCCTCGGCGAGCATGCGGGCGTAGACGCTGGTCTCGACGTCCTCGGCCTTGCGCAGGACCCCGGTCTCGTCCTTCGAGGCGATCCGCAGCTTCAGACCGCGCTCGGTGCCGCAGTCCTCCTCGCGGATGATGACGTCCTGCGAGACGTCCACCAGACGACGGGTCAGGTAACCCGAGTCGGCGGTACGCAGGGCGGTGTCCGCCAGACCCTTACGGGCACCGTGCGTGGAGATGAAGTACTCCAGCACCGACAGACCCTCACGGAACGAGGCCTTGATGGGACGCGGGATGGTCTCGTTCTTCGCGTTCGACACCAGACCACGCATACCGGCGATCTGCCGCATCTGCATCATGTTTCCTCGGGCACCCGAGTCAACCATCATGAAGATGGGGTTGGTCTTGGGGAAGTTCGCGTTCATCGCCTCGGCGACCTCGTTGGTCGCCTTGGTCCAGATCGCGATGAGCTCCTGCGTGCGCTCTTCCTTGGTGATCAGACCGCGCTCGTACTGCTTCTGGACCTTCTCGTCCTGCGCCTCGTAGCCCTTGACGATCTCCTTCTTCGCCTCGGGAACGACGACGTCGGAGATGGCCACGGTGACACCGGAACGGGTCGCCCAGAAGAAGCCGGACGCCTTCAGGTTGTCGAGCGTCGCCGCCACGATGACCTTGGGGTAACGCTCGGCCAGGTCGTTGACGATCTCGGAGAGCTGCTTCTTGCCCACCGAGTAGTCGACGAACGGGTAGTCCTCGGGCAGCAGCTCGTTGAAGAGCGCACGGCCCAGCGTGGTCTTCAGACGGAAGCTGTCACCCTGCTGCCACTCCGGCTCGCCCTCCTCGCGCGCCGGAGGCATCCAGCCGCGCGGCGGGATGGTGCCCACCGGGAAGCGGATGTCCACCGCGGACTGCAGCGCGAGCTCGCCGGCGTCGAACGCCATGATCGCCTCGGCCGTGGAGGCGAACGAACGCCCCTCGCCCTTGGTGTCACGGAGCTCGCCGTCGGTGGTGAGGAAGAACAGACCGAGGACCATGTCCTGGGTCGGCATCGTCACCGGACGGCCGTCGGCGGGCTTGAGGATGTTGTTCGAGGACAGCATCAGGATGCGGGCCTCGGCCTGCGCCTCCGCGGAGAGCGGCAGGTGCACGGCCATCTGGTCACCGTCGAAGTCCGCGTTGAACGCGGTGCAGACGAGCGGGTGGATCTGGATGGCCTTGCCCTCGACCAGCTGCGGCTCGAAGGCCTGGATGCCGAGGCGGTGCAGGGTGGGCGCACGGTTCAGCAGCACCGGGTGCTCGGCGATGACCTCTTCGAGGACGTCGTACACGACGGTGCGGCCGCGCTCCACCATGCGCTTGGCGCTCTTGATGTTCTGCGCGTGGTTGAGGTCCACGAGCCGCTTCATCACGAACGGCTTGAAGAGCTCCAGCGCCATCGCCTTCGGCAGACCGCACTGGTGCAGCTTCAGCTGCGGACCGACGACGATCACGGAACGCGCGGAGTAGTCCACACGCTTGCCGAGCAGGTTCTGACGGAATCGACCCTGCTTGCCCTTCAGCATGTCGCTGAGGGACTTCAGCGGGCGGTTGCCGGGTCCCGTGACCGGGCGACCACGACGGCCGTTGTCGAACAGCGCGTCGACGGCCTCCTGGAGCATGCGCTTCTCGTTGTTCACGATGATCTCGGGCGCGCCGAGGTCGAGAAGCCGCTTCAGTCGGTTGTTCCGGTTGATCACACGGCGGTACAGGTCGTTCAGGTCGGAGGTCGCGAAGCGGCCACCGTCCAGCTGCACCATCGGGCGGAGGTCCGGCGGGATGACCGGCACGCAGTCCAGCACCATGCCCTTGGGGCTGTTGCTGGTCTGCAGGAACGCGGAGACGACCTTGAGGCGCTTGAGCGCACGGGTCTTCTTCTGGCCCTTGCCGGTGCGGATGATCTCGCGGAGGCGCTCGGCCTCCTCGTCCAGGTCGAAGGACTCCAGGCGCTTCTGCAGCGCCGCGGCACCCATCGAACCGTCGAAGTACGTGCCGAAGCGGTCACGCAGCTCGCGGTAGAGGAGCTCGTCGCCCTCCAGGTCCTGGACCTTGAGGTTCTTGAACCGGGTCCACACCTCGTCGAGACGGTCGATCTCGCGCTGCGTACGGTCGCGCAGCTGCTTCATCTCACGCTCGGCGCCCTCGCGCACCTTGCGGCGCACGTCGGCCTTGGCACCCTCGGCCTCGAGCTCGGCCAGGTCGGTCTCGAGCTTCTTGGCGCGGGCCTCCAGGTCGGAGTCGCGACGGTTCTCGACCTGCTGCCGCTCGACGGAGACGTGCGCCTCCAGGGAGGGCAGGTCACGCGTACGGCGCTCTTCGTCGACGTACGTGATCATGTACGCCGCGAAGTAGATGACCTTCTCAAGGTCCTTCGGGGCGAGGTCGAGCAGGTAGCCCAGCCGCGACGGAACGCCCTTGAAGTACCAGATGTGTGTGACAGGAGCGGCCAGTTCGATGTGGCCCATCCGCTCACGGCGCACCTTGGCGCGAGTGACCTCGACGCCACAGCGCTCACAGATGATGCCCTTGAAGCGGACACGCTTGTACTTGCCGCAGTAGCACTCCCAGTCCCGGGTCGGACCGAAGATCTTCTCGCAGAAGAGTCCGTCCTTTTCAGGCTTGAGCGTGCGGTAGTTGATCGTCTCGGGCTTCTTGACCTCGCCGTGGCTCCACTGACGGATGTCGTCAGCGGTGGCCAGACCGATCCGGAGCTCGTCGAAGAAGTTGACGTCGAGCACTATGCGTCAATCCCTCTCAGGGTTGTAAGTCATGGGGTCTGATACGGGGGTCCTGGGGCCGGAGGCCTTCATCGCGAAGGCCTCCGAACTCCCGTCAGACCTCTTCGACGCTGCTCGGCTCACGCCGGGACAGGTCGATGCCAAGCTCCTCCGCAGCGCGGAAGACGTCCTCGTCGGTGTCGCGCATCTCGATGGACATGCCGTCCGAGGACAGCACCTCCACGTTGAGGCACAGGGACTGCATCTCCTTGATGAGAACCTTGAAGGACTCGGGGATGCCGGGCTCGGGGATGTTCTCGCCCTTGACGATGGCCTCGTAGACCTTCACGCGGCCGGTCACGTCGTCGGACTTGATGGTCAGCAGCTCCTGGAGGGCGTACGCGGCGCCATAAGCCTCCAGCGCCCACACCTCCATCTCACCGAAGCGCTGGCCACCGAACTGGGCCTTACCACCCAGCGGCTGCTGGGTGATCATCGAGTACGGACCGGTCGACCGGGCGTGCAGCTTGTCGTCGACCAGGTGGTGGAGCTTGAGGATGTACATGTAACCGATGGAGATCGGCTCCGGGAACGGCTCGCCGGAGCGGCCGTCGAACATCCTCGCCTTACCGGTCGGCTGCACCATGCGCTCGCCGTCGCGGTTCGGGATGGTGTGGTTCAGCAGACCCGCGAGCTCGTCCTCACGCGCACCGTCGAAGACGGGGGTGGCGACGTTCGTGCCCGGGTCGACCTGGTCGGCGCCGATGACCTGCAGGCGCTTCGCCCAGTCCTCGCCGAGGCCGGAGACGTCCCAGCCGCGGCTGGCGAGCCAGCCGAGGTGGATCTCCAGAACCTGTCCCGGGTTCATTCGGGACGGCACACCCAGCGGGTTGAGGATGATGTCGACCGGGGTGCCGTCCTCCAGGAACGGCATGTCCTCGATCGGCAGGATCTTGGAGATGACACCCTTGTTGCCGTGACGGCCGGCGAGCTTGTCACCGTCGGTGATCTTGCGCTTCTGCGCCACGTACACGCGCACCAGCTGGTTCACACCGGGGGGAAGCTCGTCGCCCTCCTCGCGGTCGAAGACGCGGACGCCGATGACCTTGCCGATCTCGCCGTGCGGCACCTTCAGCGAGGTGTCACGGACCTCACGGGCCTTCTCGCCGAAGATCGCGCGGAGCAGACGCTCCTCGGGGGTCAGCTCGGTCTCACCCTTGGGCGTGACCTTGCCGACGAGGATGTCACCGGCGACGACCTCGGCACCGATACGGATGATGCCGCGCTCGTCGAGGTCGGCGAGGACCTCCTCGGAGACGTTCGGGATGTCCCGGGTGATCTCCTCGGGGCCGAGCTTGGTGTCACGGGCGTCGACCTCGTGCTCCTCGATGTGGATCGAGGAGAGGACGTCGTCCTGCACGAGGCGCTGCGACAGGATGATCGCGTCCTCGTAGTTGTGACCCTCCCACGGCATGAACGCCACGAGCAGGTTCTTGCCCAGCGCCATCTCGCCGTTCTCGGTGGCCGGACCGTCGGCCAGGACCTGGCCCTCGATGATCCGGTCGCCCTCGTTGACGATGACCTTCTGGTTGACCGAGGTGCCCTGGTTGGAACGGGCGAACTTGGCCAGGCGGTACGTGATGTACGTGCCGTCGTCGTTGGTGGTGGTGATGTAGTCCGCGGAGACCTCCTGGACCACACCCGCCTTCTCGGCCTTGACCACGTCGCCGGCGTCGACGGCGGAGCGGTACTCCATGCCGGTGCCGACGAGCGGGGCCTCGCTCTTGATGAGCGGCACGGCCTGACGCATCATGTTCGCGCCCATGAGGGCACGGTTGGCGTCGTCGTGCTCCAGGAACGGGATCATCGCGGTCGCGACCGACACCATCTGGCGCGGCGAGACGTCCATGTAGTCCACGTCGTCACCGGGGACGTAGTCGACCTCGCCGCCACGACGGCGGACCAGGACGCGGTTCTCGGTGAAGCGCATGTCGTCGTCGAGCGTGGCGTTGGCCTGCGCGATGACGAAGCGGTCCTCTTCGTCGGCCGTCAGGTAGTCGACCTCGTCTGTGACGACGTCGCCGTCGACCTTGCGGTAAGGCGTCTCCACGAAACCGAACGCGTTGACGCGGCCGTAGGAGGCGAGCGAACCGATCAGACCGATGTTCGGGCCTTCGGGCGTCTCGATCGGACACATGCGCCCGTAGTGGGACGGGTGCACGTCACGGACCTCGAAGCCGGCCCGCTCACGGGAGAGACCACCCGGGCCAAGAGCCGACAGACGGCGCTTGTGGGTGAGACCCGACAGCGGGTTGTTCTGGTCCATGAACTGCGACAGCTGGCTGGTACCGAAGAACTCCTTGATGGAGGCGACGACCGGCCGGATGTTGATCAGGGTCTGCGGCGTGATCGCCTCGACGTCCTGGGTCGTCATGCGCTCGCGGACGACACGCTCCATACGCGCCAGACCCGTACGGACCTGGTTCTGGATGAGCTCGCCGACACTGCGCAGACGACGGTTGCCGAAGTGGTCGATGTCGTCGGTCTCGACGACGATCGACGTGCCGTTGTCGGAGGTCGTCTCGGTCTCGCCGGCGTGCAGCTTGACCAGGTACCTGATCGTCGCGATGACGTCCTCGACGGTCAGGACGCCCGCGTTGAGCGGAGCCTCCCCACCCAGCTTCTTGTTGACCTTGTAACGGCCGACCTTCGCGAGGTCGTAGCGCTTCGGGTTGAAGTACAGGTTCTCCAGAAGCGTCTGCGCGGCCTCACGCGTGGGGGGCTCGCCCGGACGCAGCTTGCGGTAGATGTCGAGCAGCGCGTCGTCCTGCCCCTGGGTGTGATCCTTCTCCAGGGTGGCGCGCATGGACTCGTACTCGCCGAACTCCTCCAGGATCTGCTCGGTGGTCCAGCCGAGTGCCTTGAGAAGGACGGTCACGGACTGCTTGCGCTTGCGGTCGATACGTACACCGACCATGTCGCGCTTGTCGATCTCCATCTCCAGCCAGGCACCCCGGGAAGGGATGATCTTGGCGGAGAAGATGTCCTTGTCGGACGTCTTGTCGATGGAGGAGTCGAAGTAGACACCGGGCGAACGGACCAGCTGGGACACCACGACACGCTCGGTGCCGTTGATCACGAAGGTGCCCTTGTGGGTCATGAGCGGGAAGTCGCCCATGAAGACCGTCTGGGACTTGATCTCACCGGTCTCGTTGTTGGTGAACTCGGCCGTGACGAAGAGCGGGGCCGCGTACGTGAAGTCGCGGTCCTTGCACTCGTCGATGCTGTTCTTCGGCGGCTCGAAACGGTGGTCGCGGAACGTCAGTGACATCGACCCGGAGAAGTCCTCGATCGGGGAGATCTCCTCGAAGATCTCCTCCAGACCGGACTTGGTGGGGACGTCCTGTCCGTTCTCCAGAGCCTCCTCGACCCGACTCTGCCAGGCGGCGTTCCCGAGCAGCCAGTCGAAGCTCTCGGTCTGCAGCGCGAGCAGGTTGGGAACCTCGAGAGGCTCCTTGATCTTTGCAAAAGAGATGCGCAGCGGGGCAGTGCTGGCGGCGGGGTTCGTATTCGAGGTCGAGGCGTTGCGCGAGGCGGCCAAGAGGGGGTCCTTCCGAGGGCTCGGACTCACTACGCGCGTACCGGCCCCTCAATCCTGCGCAAAGAGAGCAGGCTGTTCCTGATCTGACCGAAAGGCCAGGTCGGGAATGGTCTGTTCGTCGATGCTCAAGTGAGGGCATGCCCCTGGTGACGGGCAGGGGACAGCTAACAGGCAGCGCAAAGGGTCAGTGTAGCCACTTGGCACACTGATGTCCAGTGCGGGTTTTTTGAGACCCTCGTTGTTCTCGACACCTACGCAAGCCCACGCCCTCAATGCACGTTGATACTGCCCTCTTCGCCGTCGATCCATGCCTCGGAGTCCGGATCGGTGTGACGACGCGTCCTGAGAATTGCGCGCTGCGTGCCGTTCGTCAAGGCCCCTCATGCCCGATCCGGGTGCCGCGATCGTCACTCGCGGCTCGTCACCTGGGGCGTTCGGAGGCACAACGAAGATCACCATACTCGTCGCCACCGGCAGTGCAAGGCAGCCGTCCCTCGACGTCCCGGAACGCCGAAAGGCGACCACCCAGTTGGGTGATCGCCCTTCGGTACGTTCGCGTTACAGCCTCGAACGAGTTTTTGACACTCGTCCCGAAACTGTCTCGCAGGATCCTCGCGGATCCAGGAGTGCTGGCGGACCAGCGAGGCCTTACTTGACCTCGACGGAGGCGCCGGCGCCCTTGAGGGACTCGGCAGCCTTCTCGGCGGCCTCCTTGGCGACCTTCTCGAGAACGGCCTTCGGGGCGCCGTCCACGAGGTCCTTGGCCTCCTTCAGGCCCAGGGAGGTCAGCTCACGCACGACCTTGATGACCTGGATCTTCTTCTCGCCGGCACCCGTGAGGATGACGTCGAACTCGTCCTGCTCCTCGACCGCGTCGACCGGGGCGCCGGGGGCACCCGGGGCGGCGACGGCGACAGCGGCGGCAGCGGTGACGTCGAACTTGTCCTCGAACGCCTTCACGAACTCGGAGAGCTCGATGAGGGTCATCTCCTCGAACTGCGCGAGCAGGTCTTCCTGGCTGAGCTTCGCCATGATGGGCGATCCTTCCACTAATTCGGCTGGTGCCGGTATGTACATGTCTGGCGGGCGTACGATCGGCCCGCTACGACCGTTGCCTCAGGCGCGAAGCCTCAGGCGGCGGTCATTTCGCGAGCCGAGTTACTCGGCACCGCCCTGCTCGTCCTGCTTGGCGCGAAGGGCGTCCACGGTGCGGACGAGCTTCGAGGGAAGCGCCTTGAAGAGGGATGCAGTCTGGGACTGCTTGCCCTTGAAGGCACCCGCCAGCTTGGAGAGCAGAACCTCGCGGGACTCGAGGTCCGCAAGCTTCTTGATCTCGTCGGCGGACAGCGCCTTGCCGTCAAGGACACCGCCCTTGATGACGAGGTTCGGGTTGTCCTTGGCGAAGTCACGAAGACCCTTCGCCGACGTCACCGGGTCACCGGTGATGAAGGCGACTGCCGTCGGACCGTTGAACAGGTCGTCGAGCGTCGAGATCCCGGCCTCGTTGGCCGCAATCTTGGTCAGCGTGTTCTTCACCACGGCGTACTGGGCGTTCTCACCGAGCGAACGACGCAGCGTCTTGAGCTGCGCCACGGTGAGACCCCGGTACTCGGTCAGCACGGCGGCATTCGAGCTACGGAACTGCTCCGTGAGCTCGGCCACCGCGGCAGCCTTGTCGGGCCTTGCCATAGAGCGTCGGCCTCCTTCCGGGTGATGAGGACCGCTCGGAAGGGGCTGGGAAAACGAAACGCCCCGGCGCAGGCGCTCGGGGCGTGGCTCGACCGGACGAATCCCGTACGAAGACGGAACCGGACCGGGAGCAACTTCCACAGACACCTGCGCGGGTCGTCCGCAGTTCAGCGGATCCTTCGGTCACCGTGCCCTCTCACAAGCACACGGCGACGACCAGCGGTCTTTGGCTTCTTCGGAAGAGTACGGGACCGTATCCCTGTCAAGCAAATCCGGTCCCGAGGGCGGCCGCTCAGCCCTCTTGGGCCCTGTCCACCAGCTCCCCGAGGTCCACGGTGTCCTCGGCCGCCGGGGTCTCGACGGTCACCGGCCGGTCCACCTCCATAAGGGTGACGGTCATATCGAGCGGGCCGCCGTCGACCATGCGCCCCTCCTTCAGGGCGAGGGTCTCGCCCCGGAGGCGGTACTGCTTGGCGCGGCCGTCGCCGTCGACCCACAGGTCCACGGTGAGCGTGTCGTCGACACCCAGCGCCATGAACTGGTCGAGGCTGTCCGTCCGCAGGTCCCGGGTGGCCTTGTCCCCGGCGGCCGTCTGGGCGGCCCGCAGGCCCTTCGTCGTGACCGTTCCCCGGTAGTGCGTGGTCTCGCTGCCGTCGACGGTCTCCGCACCCACCTCCCGCACGTCCTTCGACCCGGTCAGGATCGTGGACTGCGGCAGCGGGCTCACCTGCAACGGGCCGGGCAGGACGCCGTAGGTGTTGTTGTCGGCAGCGCCACGGCCCCACACGGCCGGCCCGGCGCTGACCCACTCCTTGTCCGCCGGAGCGCCGATGGCGGCGGTGTCGCCCTCGGCGTACAGCACATCGTCGGCGTAGCGCACCTGCATGGGCTTGTCCTCGCTCTCGCCCAGCCCCGTCAGCTCCATGCTCATGGCGGACGGCCGCACGGTCATGGACGCCTCGGCCCGCACCTTCCCGTGCTCGGGCAGCGTCCCGGTCACCCGGTAGCGCAGGGATTCGACCTCCGCCGTCCTTCCCGCGGCCCGTGCCACAGCCTCGGCGGGCGTCCTCGGTGCCGCCTCCGCCTCCGCTTCCGTGCCGCAGGCGGTGGCAGCGCCCAGCAGCGCGGCGACGACGGCGATGCCGACGGCTCTACGACGACGTACGGAGCCGCGCGCGGCCAACCTCATGTGTCCCCCTGGAACCTCACGCCCCACATCTGTGGGACGGCAGGACACTAGCGCCGCCGGGTCGCGCTTGTCGTCCGATTTCAGCTCGCCGACAGGGAGCTCATCAGGTCCCTGTGGTCGACGGTCCGGTCGGCCGGCGGCTCCTCGGTGGACCTGTCCGTGCGCTTCAGGACCGCGAAGGGGTCGCCTCCGCCGTCCTCGCCCGGCTCCGGGTGCCCACAGGCGTCACCCCGGTCGGCGCGGCCGACTCGCGCGCGGGCCCACCCGTGTGCCGGAACGGCCCGTATGCCGAAAAGGGACGAGCCCCGCACCTCGAAAGGTGCGGGGCTCGTCCTCGGGCTGTGCGTCCGCGACGCGGCTGCCGGTGAGCTCGGGGCTCAGACGGCGGCCGGGTCCTCCTCGACAAGGAGGTTGCGCGTGCGGTTCGAGTCCAGCGGGATGCCGGGGCCGATCGTGGTGCTGAGCGCGGCCTTCCGGATGTAGCGCCCCTTGGCGGCCGACGGCTTCAGACGGAGGATCTCCTCCAGCGCCGCGGCGTAGTTCTCCACCAGCTTGGTGTCGTCGAACGACGTCTTGCCGATGATGAAGTGCAGGTTCGAGTGCTTGTCGACGCGGAACTCGATCTTGCCGCCCTTGATGTCGTTGACGGCCTTCACGACGTCCGGGGTCACGGTGCCGGTCTTGGGGTTCGGCATCAGACCACGGGGACCGAGCACGCGGCCGAGGCGGCCGACCTTGCCCATGAGGTCCGGGGTGGCGACGACGGCGTCGAAGTCCAGACGGCCCTTCGCCACCTCGTCGATCAGTTCGTCGGAGCCGACGATGTCGGCGCCGGCGGCGGTCGCGGCCTCGGCACGGTCACCGGTCGCGAAGACCAGGACCCGGGCGGTCTTACCGGTGCCGTGCGGGAGGTTCACGGTGCCACGGACCATCTGGTCGGCCTTGCGCGGGTCGACACCCAGACGGAAGGCGACCTCGACGGTGCCGTCGAACTTGGACGTGGAGGTCTCCTTGGCGAGACGGACGGCCTCGAGCGGGGCGTAGAACTTGTCCCGGTCGATCTTGGCGTCCGCAGCGCGGAGAGCCTTGCTGCGCTTGCTCACAACTGCTCCTGTGTGTTCTGAAAGGAGTCGTGGTACGGGCCGAGCAGGCCCTGCCACGCACGGCTGCGCGTACGGCAGCCGCAGGGTTCTACGAAGGTGGGGCTCAGCCCTCGACCGTGATGCCCATGGAACGGGCGGTGCCGGCGATGATCTTCGACGCGGCGTCCAGGTCGTTGGCGTTCAGGTCGGGAAGCTTGGTCGTGGCGATCTCACGGACCTGCGCCTGGGTGATCTTGGCGACCTTGGTCTTGTGCGGCTCGCCGGAGCCCTTCTCGACACCCGCGGCCTTGAGGATCATCTTCGCGGCCGGCGGCGTCTTGGTGATGAAGGTGAAGGAGCGGTCCTCGTAGACCGTGATCTCCACCGGGATCACCCAGCCACGCTGCGACTCGGTCGCGGCGTTGTAGGCCTTGCAGAACTCCATGATGTTGACGCCGTGCTGACCGAGCGCGGGGCCGACCGGCGGGGCGGGGTTCGCCGCACCGGCGTTGATCTGGAGCTTGATGAGCCCCGTGACCTTCTTCTTCTTGGGAGGCATTGCTCTCCGGGTCCTTTCGATTCGAGTGCACCTCCACCCAGGTCGCGTCCCGGATGAAGGCATACCGCACAACGATAACGGGTATGGATGCGCGGCCAAAAACCGAGCAGGTCAGACAAGCTTTTGACAGCCCGTCTGACCTGGTCGGAAGCGGTGGGTCCAGAAGGAGCCGGTACTGGCCTAGTTCTTCTGGATCTGGTCGAACGACAGCTCGACCGGGGTCTCGCGGCCGAAGATCTCGACGAGACCCTTGACCTTCTTCGAGTCCGCGTTGATCTCGTTGATGGTCGCCTGCAGCGTGGCGAACGGGCCGTCGGTGACGGTGACCGAGTCGCCGACCTCGAAGTCGAGCACCTGGACCTCGAGCTTGCGGGCGGGAGCCGGCTTGCCCTCGGCCTCGGCCGCCTCGCGGGCCGCCTTCTCCTCCGCCTCCGGCGCGAGCATCTTGACGATCTCGTCCAGGGTCAGCGGATACGGGTCGTAGGCGTTGCCCACGAAGCCGGTGACGCCGGGGGTGTTGCGGACGACGCCCCAGGACTCGTTCGTCAGGTCCATGCGGACGAGAACGTACCCGGGAAGCTTGTTCTGGCGAATCGTCTTGCGCTCGCCGTTCTTGATCTGCGCGACCTCTTCCTGCGGCACCTCGGCCTGGAAGATGAAGTCCTCGACGTTCAGCGAGACGGCGCGCTGTTCGAGGTTGGTCTTCACGCGGTTCTCGTAGCCGGCGTACGTGTGGATGACGTACCACTCACCGGGCAGGGCGCGCAGTTCCTCACGCAGGGCCTCGACGGGGTCGACCGGCTCGGTCTCCTCCTCGACGGCCTCTTCGGCTGCGTCCTCGTCCTCGGATTCGCCGGAGTCCTCGTCTTCGGAGTCGTCCTCGACGTGCACGGCCTCTTCCTCGGCCGGCTCCCCCGCCTCGGCCTCGGCAGCCTCGACCTCGTCGGCCTCGTCCGCTCCCTCGACGATGTCGAGCTCATCATCCACGGACTCGTCCGGCTCGATGGCGTCGTTCAGGTTCGGGTCAGACACGTGGCTGCTTCTTCCTGGATACATGGGGGTGGAACACGCGAAAGGGGCGCCAGGTTACGGCGCCCTTCGCTTTCGGCTCAGCCGAAGACGTACTTGGCGGCCTTGTCGAGGCCGAAGTCAATCACAGTTACAAGACCGATCATGATGACTACGAAGACGATGACCACCGAGGTGTAGGTCGTCAGCTGGGAGCGGGTCGGCCAGACGACCTTGCGCAGCTCCGCGACGATCTGGCGATAGAAGACCGCGAGGCGCTTCAGCGGGCCCTTCTTGGCACGCTTGCCGCCCTTGCGGGTCTTCTTCTTGTCCTCGGGTACTTCGTCCTGGGCATCAGGCGTGTCGATGGAGCCCACGGCGTCCGTCATTCATCCTCACCTGATTCCGGTCCGGGTCGTGGCCGTGCCGCGCCCGGTATGAGCCGCACGGCGGAACATTGCTGAACGTACATGCGCACACATCCTGGCGTGAGGAGTGTGTAGCAGGGCCGGAGGGACTTGAACCCCCAACCGCTGGTTTTGGAGACCAGTGCTCTACCAATTGAGCTACGACCCTTTGCGGTTCTCCCCCAACGTACCGCATCCGACCGGGTGCTCGGTGTGCACCTGAGGGGCGCGGCCGGTGAAGGCCAACGAGGAGAGAGCATACGTGGTC
The DNA here is from genome assembly GCF_041435215.1 of Streptomyces sp. NBC_01314. NCBI lineage: Bacteria > Bacillati > Actinomycetota > Actinomycetes > Kitasatosporales > Streptomycetaceae > Streptomyces > Streptomyces sp. NBC_01314. Next base: position 4,550,794 of record NZ_CP108394.1, read on the forward strand.
CGAGGCCTGTCGTCGAACAGAAAGCGTCCGTAGGGGCGTTGCTCGTCGAAGATCGACTGTTTCCGGCCGGGGATACGAATGGTTGTTCTGTCGCTGTTCAGTCTGTGAAACCCGCGTGCCCGGCGCGTTTCCTGTCTGAAACGATGGGGCCCATGAGCGCTGCAACCCCTCCCACCGAGCGCCGGGTCTCCGCGCGTATCGGCGCGATCTCCGAGTCCGCCACCCTCGCCGTGGACGCCAAGGCCAAGGCCCTCAAGGCCGCGGGGCGTCCGGTGATCGGCTTCGGCGCCGGTGAGCCCGACTTCCCGACCCCTGACTACATCGTCGAGGCGGCCGTCGAGGCCTGCAAGAACCCGAAGTACCACCGCTACACGCCGGCCGGCGGTCTGCCCGAGCTGAAGGCCGCGATCGCCGCGAAGACCCTGCGCGACTCCGGTTACGAGGTCGACCCGTCGCAGGTCCTCGTGACCAACGGCGGCAAGCAGGCGATCTACGAGGCCTTCGCCGCGATCCTCGACCCGGGCGACGAGGTGATCGTCCCCGCGCCGTACTGGACGACCTACCCGGAGTCGATCCGTCTCGCCGGTGGTGTCCCGGTCGACGTCGTCGCCGACGAGACCACGGGCTACCGCGTCTCCGTCGAGCAGTTGGAGGCGGCCCGCACGGAGAACACCAAGGTGCTGCTCTTCGTCTCGCCCTCCAACCCGACCGGCGCGGTCTACACGCGCGCGCAGATCGAGGAGATCGGCCGCTGGGCCGCCGAGAAGGGCCTGTGGGTCCTGACCGACGAGATCTACGAGCATCTGGTCTACGGCGACGCGGAGTTCCACTCCCTCCCGGTGGTCGTGCCCGAGCTGGCCGACCGGACCATCGTGGTCAACGGGGTCGCGAAGACGTACGCGATGACGGGCTGGCGTGTGGGCTGGGTCATCGGCCCGAAGGACGTCGTGAAGGCCGCGACCAACCTCCAGTCGCACGCCACGTCCAACGTCTCCAACGTGGCCCAGGTCGCCGCGCTGGCCGCCGTCTCGGGTGACCTGGCGGCCGTCGAGAAGATGAAGGAGGCCTTCGACCGGCGCCGCAAGACGATCGTGCGGATGCTCAACGAGATCGACGGCGTTCTCTGCCCGGAGCCCGAGGGCGCGTTCTACGCCTACCCCTCGGTGAAGGACCTGGTCGGCAAGGAGATCCGCGGCAAGCGTCCGCAGAACACGGTCGAGCTGGCCGCGCTGATCCTGGAGGAGGCGGAGGTCGCGGTCGTCCCGGGCGAGGCCTTCGGCACCCCCGGCTATCTGCGCCTGTCGTACGCCCTGGGTGACGAGGATCTCCTCGAGGGCGTCTCCCGCCTCCAGAAGCTGCTGGCGGAGGCGACGGACTGACGTCCCGAGCCACCGCCCCGAGGGCGGGACCACGTACGAGTTTTCGTATGGGGTCCCGCCCTTTCGTATGTGCGAGCAAGACCACGTTCGAGGATTCCGCTACCGGGACGGCGCGGGCGTACGGCAGGATCGGGCGATGGAGCGTGTACGTGATCTCGCTGAACTGCCCAAGGCCCATCTGCATCTGCACTTCACCGGGTCGATGCGGCCCACGACCGTGCTGGAGCTGGCCGACAAGTACGGGGTGCGGCTGCCCGAAGCGCTCAGCGAGGCGCTGATCAGCGGGGAGCCGCCGAAGCTGCGGGCGACGGACGAGCGGGGGTGGTTCCGGTTCCAGCGGCTGTACGACGCGGCGCGCTCGTGTGTCAGAGGGCCCGAGGACATCCAGCGGCTGGTGCGGGAGGCCGCGGAGGAGGACGTGCGGGACGGCTCGGGCTGGCTGGAGATCCAGGTGGACCCGACGTCGTACGCGCCCCGGCTGGGCGGGCTGATCCCGGCGCTGGAGGTCATCCTCGACGCGGTGGACACGACCGTGCGGGAGACCGGGCTCGGGATGCGGGTGGTGGTGGCCGCGAACCGGATGAAGCACCCGCTGGACGCGCGCACGCTGGCCCGGCTGGCGGTGCGGTACGCGGACCGGGGTGTGGTGGGCTTCGGGCTCTCCAACGACGAACGCCGGGGCATGGCGAGGGACTTCGACCGGGCCTTCGCGATCGCCCGTGAGGGGGGCCTGCTGTCGGCGCCGCACGGCGGCGAGCTGACCGGCCCGTCGTCGGTGCGTGACTGCCTGGACGATCTGCACGCCTCACGGATCGGGCACGGGGTGCGCGCGGCGGAGGACCCGCGTCTGCTGAAGCGGCTCGCGGACCGGGGCGTGACGTGCGAGGTCTGCCCGGCCTCGAACGTGGCGCTGGGTGTCTACGAGAAACCCCAGGACGTTCCCCTAAGGACTCTGTTCGAGGCCGGTGTGCCTATGGCTCTCGGCGCCGACGACCCGCTGCTGTTCGGCTCCCGTCTGGCGGCCCAGTACGAGATCGCCCGCCATCACCACGGGTTCACGGACCAGGAGCTGGCGGAGCTGGCCCGGCAGTCGATCAGGGCGTCGGCGGCGCCGGAGCAGGAGCGGACGAAGCTGCTGGCCGGCGTGGACGAGTGGCTCGCCCTCCCGGCCGACCAGGACGCCCCTAAAGGCTGACGCCCACCGTCACCGGCTCGTTGACCAGGGTGACGCCGAAGGCGTCCCGGACTCCGGAAACGACCTCGCGGGCCAGCGCGAGCAGGTCCTCGGTGGTGGCCGCGCCCCGGTTGGTGAGGGCCAGGGTGTGCTTGGTGGAGATCCGGGCGGGGCCGGTGCCGTACCCCTTGGTGAAGCCCGCCTTGTCGATCAGCCAGGCCGCGGAGGTCTTGGTGTGGCCGTCGCCCGCGGCGTACGCGGGCGGGGTGGCGTCGTCCCCGAGCCGCTCCCGCACGCGCGCGTGGAACGCGGCGAACTCCTCGTCCGTGAGGATCGGGTTGGTGAAGAACGAGCCGGCGGACCAGGTGTCGTGGTCCTCGGGGTCGAGCACCATGCCCTTCCCTGCCCGCAGCTTCAGCACGGTCTCGCGCGCGTCCGCGAGGGGGACGCGGTCTCCGGGTCCGACGCCGAGCGTGCGGGCCGTCTCGGCGTACTTGATCGGGCCCGACAGGCCGTCGGCGTCCTCCAGTTCGAACCGGACCCGCAGCACGACATACCGCTCCGGTTCGTCCTTGAAGCGGCTGTGGCGGTATGTGAAGGCGCATTCGGCGTTCGGGACGGTGACCGTCTCGCGGGTGAGGCGGTCGTAGGCGACGACCTCGGTGATGGTGGAGGCGACCTCCTGGCCGTACGCCCCGACGTTCTGGATCGGCGTGGCGCCCGCGGAGCCGGGGATTCCGGCCAGGCATTCGATTCCGGCGAGTCCGGCCTCGACGGTCCGGGCGACCACGTCGGTCCACACCTCACCGGCGGCCAGCTCCAGCCGCGTTCCGTCCAGTGCGTAACCCTTGGTCGCGATGACCAGCGCGGTCCCGGCGAACCCCTTGTCACCGACGACCAGGTTGGACCCGCCCCCGATGAGCAGCAGCGGCGTACCGGCGTCGTCGGCCTCGCGGACGGCGGCGATCACCTCGTCGTCGGTGGTCGCGGTGATCAGCCGGTGCGCGGGCCCGCCCAGCCGGAAGGTGGTCAGCGGGGCGAGGGGGGCGTCGTGGAGTTCCTGCACGGGCTCAAGAGTACGAGACCCCCGCACCCGGGAGGGGCGGGGGACCGTGCCGTGGACGGCCGCGCCGCGTGGGCCGTCAGGCCAGTCGTACGACCGCCCGGGACATGCCCAGGACCTTCTGGCCGGCGCTCATCGCCGTGAGGTCCACGCGGACGGTGTTGTCGTCGAGCTTGGCGCCGACCTTGGCGCTGACCTCGATGGTGGCGCCCTGGTCGTCGTTGGGGACGACGACGGGCCTGGTGAAGCGGACGCCGTACTCGATGACGGAGCCCGGGTCGCCGGTCCAGTCGGTGACGACACGGATCGCCTCGGCCATGGTGAACATGCCGTGGGCGATGACGTCCGGGAGGCCGACCTCCTTGGCGAACTTCTCGTTCCAGTGGATCGGGTTGAAGTCGCCGGAGGCACCCGCGTACCGGACGAGGGTGGCGCGGGTCACGCCGAAGGTCTGCGCGGGCAGTTCGGTGCCGACCTCGACGTCGTCGTAGGAGATCTTCGCGGTCATCGGATCCTCACGCCTTCTCGGCCGCGCGGGCCACGAGCTTGGTCCAGGCGGTCACGACGTGCTCGCCGGACTCGTCGTGGACCTCGCCGCGGATGTCCAGGATGTCGTTGCCCGCCAGGGACTTGATCGCCTCGATGGTGGAGGTGACCGTGAGACGGTCACCGGCGCGCACCGGGCGCCGATGGGCGAACTTCTGGTCGCCGTGCACCACCCGGCTGTAGTCGAGGCCCAGCTGGGGGTCCTGGACGACCTGTCCCGCCGCCTTGAAGGTGATCGAGAACACGAAGGTCGGCGGGGCGATCACATCGGCGTACCCGTGCGCCTTGGCGGCCTCCGGGTCGGTGTAGACGGGGTTGGTGTCCCCCACGGCCTCCGCGAACTCGCGGATCTTCTCCCGGCCGACCTCGTAGGGGTCGGTGGGCGGGTAGGAACGCCCCACGAAGGACTGGTCGAGCGCCATGGGCTCGGCACCTCCTGGTTGATCGGCGGATACGGCGGTACTGGCCGGTAAGGGTCCCTCAACGACGCGAGGCCGCCCCCGATCTCTCGGGGACGGCCTCGTGTACGAGCCTGATTTATCGCGTTTCGCGGTGCGCGGTGTGCGCCTTGCAACGCGGGCAGTGCTTCTTCATCTCCATTCGGTCCGGGTTGTTACGCCGGTTCTTCTTGGTGATGTAGTTCCGCTCCTTGCACTCCACGCAGGCCAGCGTGATCTTCGGGCGGACGTCGGTGGCAGCCACGTGAGTGCTCCTTGACGAACGGATGGGACAGGGTTCAACGCACAGAAGAGTAGCCGATCGAAGGACCGACCCCGCAATCGGCTACTGTCAGTAGCGGTGACCGGACTTGAACCGGTGACACAGCGATTATGAGCCGCTTGCTCTACCGACTGAGCTACACCGCTGTGATGCGATCGGTTCCCGTCTTGCGACGGGAACCTTTCACACCAGAGCCCCAATACGGAATCGAACCGTAGACCTTCTCCTTACCATGGAGACGCTCTACCGACTGAGCTATTGGGGCGAGCGATGAAGACATTACACGCCCCACCGCCGATCGCCCAAATCCGTTTCTCCGCCCCCATCCATGAGCCGCCCATGGGCCGTCCACGGGTCCCGGAGGGAGTCGGCACCGGGCCGCCCGAAGCCGTGATCCGTCCCGTTTCCCCAGGCCGCACGGGCCCCACGCGCACCATCGCCATCGGTTCTCCCGGCGGTCCCCCGGCAGGTGAACCACACCGGTACGACTATTGCGCTCCTCCGCAACGAGGACGGGCGGCCCGCCTAGGCTCGTCTCACTCTGCGTGATCTTGTGTCCTCCACCACATCCCCCACACGCGTCACCGTGCAGCCGTCGTCGAGCCCCGGGAGTGAGATGCCCGACAGTCAGCCGCAGCCGTCCCACTCCTCCTCCGGCCCGAACTCGGGCCCGGACGAGGCAGGCGCCCTGCTGCTGTGCGGGGCACGACTGACCGACGGCCGGGTGGTGGACGTACGGCTGGGCGGCGGACGTATCGAGGCGGTCGGCACGGCGGGCAGCCTGGGCGGGGGGCCAGCCGCGTGCGGGGTGCCCGCCACCCGGGTGGACCTCGGCGGCCATCTGCTCCTGCCCGCCCCCGCGGAGCCGCACGCCCACGGCGACACGGCCCTGTCGGCGGACTTCGAGGGCCCGGCCCCGTACGACGGTCAGGACGTCCAGCGGCGGGCCACCGAGGCCGCGCTGCTGCAGCTCGGGCACGGCGCCACGGCGGTGCGCTCACACGTCCATGTGGGCGACGTACAGGGCCTGGAGGCGCTGGCGGCGGTGCTCCAGGCGCGGCGGGCGCTGCGCGGGCTCGTCGAGCTGACGACGGTGGCGATGCCCCGGGTGCTGACCGGCGTGGCCGGGGCGGACGGGCTCGCGATCCTGCGGGACGCGGTGAAGATGGGCGCCTCGGTGGTCGGTGGCTGTCCGGATCTGGACCCCGATCCCACCGGGTACGTGGAGGCGGTCCTGGAGATCGCCTCCGAGCACGGCTGCCCGGTCGACCTGCACACCGACGGCGACGACCCGGCCCGCCTCGCCCGGCTCGCGGCCATGGTGGGCGGCCTGCGGCCCGGCGTCACTCTCGGCCCGTGCGGCGGCCTCGCCCGCCTCCCCTCGCAGGCCGCCTCCCGCGCCGCCGACCAGCTCGGGGCGGCCGGCGTGACCGTCGTCTGCCTTCCGCAGGGCGGCTGCGGCACCGTGGACCGCCGGGGCACCGCCCCCGTACGGCTCCTGCGGGCGGCCGGCGTGCGCGTCGCGGCGGGCAGCGGAGCACTGCGGGACGTGTCGAACCCCGTCGGGCGCGGGGACCCCCTGGAGGCGGCCTTTCTGCTCGCCTCCCGGTACGGGCTGCGGCCCGAGGAGGCGTACGACACCGTCAGCGGGGCGGCGCGCGCCGGGCTCGGCCTGCCCGAGGTGCGCGTCGAGGCCGACTTTCCCGCCGAGCTGCTGGCCGTACGCGGCGCCCGGCTCGCGGGGGTGCTGTCTCTCGCGTACAGCCGGATCGTCGTGCACCGGGGGCGCGTGGTGGCACGCACCAGCGCCGTGCGCGAGTACTGCGGCTCGGCGACCAGCGCGGCGCTGGACCTTCCTCGGCAGGGGCGGGGGGAACCGTCTTGAGGGGTGGGAGCTGCCTGCCAAGGAGTGCGTACGAGGTCGAGTTGGCTCGATGGTGTGATGGTCGGTTTCCGGGCTTGCGGTGTCCTGGGCCGTTCGGGTCAGCGTGATCGTGCGATCTGGGACGCCGGGTACGGCGTCATCGTGCGGGGCCCCTGTTTCACCGGTGTGATGTTTCAGGGCCTGCCCGTCGCCTCTGGCCGTACCCCATTGGCCGGGTCGCGCAGGGCTGTGTCCGTCAGCGGCCTCCGGCCGCGGGGCCTCCCGGGCCCGGACCACGCACAGGATGCGTGTCGCCACCCGGGGGTCGATTACGCCGGGGACCATCTCGCCCAGGACCGTTCGGGGCGCGCGGCTGAACGGACTCACTCCCGCTCAGTCCACAGGAACGGTGTGTGGGAGCCGCGTGTGGCGTTCAGGCAGGAGCGTCCGGGCACGCGCGCGTGGGGGGTTTCGTGTCTCACGCGCGCGTGGACTACAAGTGAGGTCGGCACCCCGCCGGCCGGGGCGGTCGGATGCCGGGCATCCCGTTGCCGGTCAGGGGCCGGGGCTTCCCGTTGCGGTCAGACGCCGAACATTCCGCTGCCGATCGGGTCGGCGAACTCGTCGACCGGGATCTCGGCGGCGCCCTTGGGCGCGCTGATGTCACCGGCCTTGCCGAAGGTGAGGACCAGGGGGGCCTTGGCGCCCTTCGGGTCGTCGGCAAGGACGGCGAGGTCGGTCTCGATCCGGGTCAAGTCACCGTTCTTGAGAGTGAAGTCGACCGCGACGTCCTTGTTCGGGGCTTCCTTCATGTCCTTGGCCGTGGGGAGTTCGGCCCCCGGCGGCAGATCGCCCTTGAGGGGCTGGAGCTTGTCGATGATGCCGGTGAGCAGCTCACGGAAGTTGGCCTTGGCCGTGATGACCTCGGTGCCGTCCTTGCCGTCCTTGGTCTTGAAACCGACCTCGCGGGCGACAACACCGCGCACGGCGCCGAGGATCTTCTTCTGGGTCTTGGCGTCGAGCTCGTCGGAGCCGCCCGAGCCGGATTCGGCCCTCGCGTCCTCGCCGAGCTCCTGCAGGTCAGCGGTATTGATCTTGACCCATTTACCCTCAAGGGCCGGCCGCAAGTGCTTCGCGTCCTCGGGGAGTTCGTCGGCCGACGGGAACGGTATGCCCATCGTGTCGCCCAGGGTCTCCAGGTCGGCGCGGTAGTACGTGTAGTCGCCGACGAGCCGGTACTCGACGAGCACACCCTCGTCGCCCGAGATCTTCATGCCCATGCCGGCGATGTCCTTCTCACCGGACTCGGCCAGCGGCTTCTTCGACTTGACCGACACGTCGACGCGCAGCCCGGTGAAGAACTCCGCCATCTCCGGCGGCACTTCCTCGCTGTCCTCGCCCATCAGCGCGACGAGGTCGTCCGGGTCGGCATCGAGTCGCATCCCGAAGGCCAGCGACTTCTGCTCGCCCAGCCGCTCGACGGCGCTGTCGACCTTCTGGCCCGCGGTGAGGTTCTCGACGGTCCCGCACGCGGCCACCGTGACGAGCACGGCCGCGGCGCAGCCGACTCCGGTGAAGGCACGGCGGAGTACGGGCGCCCCGGCGGGGGACGCGCGCTCCATGGACGTACGTACGACGGTCTTGCGCGTGGCTGTACGCATGGCGGTGATGGTGTTCCCCCCGTGATTCCGGCGCTCGCCGACGCGGCGAACACTGTGGAGACACATGGGACGGCCGGATGGTTGCGCGGCAAACGCATCCGCTCGGGCGTACGGTCGGAACCATGCGCATTGTCATCGCTGGAGGTCATGGTCAGATCGCGCTGCGGCTGGAGCGACTGCTCGCCGCGCGCGGTCACGAGGTCGCGGGGCTCATCCGCCGCGTTGAACAGACGGACGATCTGCGTGCGGCCGGTGCCGAACCGGTGCTGTGCGACCTGGAGTCGGCGTCGGTCGAGGAGGTCGCCGCGCATCTGGTGGGCGCGGACGCCGCCGTGTTCGCGGCGGGCGCCGGACCGGGCAGCGGGGCGGCCCGCAAGGACACGGTCGACCGCGCGGCCGCGGTCCTGTTCGCCGACGCCGCGGTGCGGACGGGCGTACGTCGCCACATCGTCGTCTCGTCCATGGGCGCGGACCCCGCGCACCGGGGCGACGACATCTTCGACACCTACCAGCGGGCGAAGGGCGAGGCCGACGCGTATGTGCGCGGCCTGGACGCGCTGGACTGGACGATCCTGCGCCCCGGCATGCTGACCGACGACGCCGGCACCGGTCTCGTACGGCTGGAGGCGTCCACGGGCCGCGGCCCGATCCCCCGCGACGACGTGGCCGCGACGCTCGCCGAACTCCTGGACACCCCGGCCACCGCCGGTCTGACCCTGGAAGTCATCAGCGGCTCGACGCCCGTGTCCGTGGCCGTGAAGTCGGTGGCGGGCAACTGAGAACGGTGGGCCGGGGGCCTCGCCGAGAACCAGCGGCAGCCGGCCCGGGGGCTCAGAACAGCGCCAACTGACCGGGGAACTCGGGTACGACGAAGCCGTCGAGCGCGGGCTGGGCCGCCCCGATCCGGGCCGGGCTGCGCGACCCGGGACACGACACCAGTTCCCCGCTCGCCCCCGGCGGATCGTGCCGCGCGAACCGCCCTGCCACGACGGCGATCTCACGACGGCATTCGGGGCAGTTCCTACGACGCGATGACATGCAGTCAGTGTGCCTCGCGACGCGTCGCTCCCCTGGTCCGTCGCCTTGGGGGCCGTGCCCGCACACGAAGAAGCCCCTCCCGGACCGTTCTCACAGTCCGGAAGGGGCTTCCCTCCACGTGGCGGCGCCAGGATTCGAACCTGGGTAGGCTAAGCCGACGGATTTACAGTCCGTTCCCATTGGCCACTCGGGCACACCGCCTGGGATTGCTGCCCTTCGAACCGCTTTTCGGCGGTGCTCCGTGGCAACGACGTAAACGATACCTGATGCCCGGGGGTGCTCCGCCACCTGATTGATCAGTACTCGCAGGGGCTGGGGTGGCTAGGCTTGTCGCCCCCGGATACCCCTATGCAAGGAGCCACAGGACATGGCCGACTCCAGTTTCGACATCGTCTCGAAGGTCGAGCGGCAGGAGGTCGACAACGCCCTCAACCAGACCGCCAAGGAGATCTCGCAGCGCTACGACTTCAAGGGCGTCGGTGCCTCGATCTCGTGGTCCGGCGAGAAGATCCTGATGGAGGCGAACTCCGAGGACCGGGTGAAGGCCATCCTCGACGTCTTCCAGTCCAAGCTGATCAAGCGCGGGATCTCCCTGAAGTCGCTGGACGCGGGTGAGCCCCAGCTGTCCGGCAAGGAGTACAAGCTCTTCGCGTCGATCGAGGAGGGCATCTCCCAGGAGAACGCCAAGAAGGTGGCGAAGATCATTCGCGACGAGGGCCCCAAGGGGATCAAGGCTCAGGTCCAGGGCGAGGAACTGCGTGTCAGTTCCAAGAGCCGCGACGACCTGCAGACCGTGATCGCCCTCCTCAAGGGCCAGGACTTCGACTTCGCGGTGCAGTTCGTCAACTATCGGTGATCATCCGGATTCGGCCCCGTGGTTGAGGTCGTGTCGGCCACGTGGTTGAGGTCGTAACGGAGAAGACGGAGAAGGGTGGGCACGCCGGTTCGACCGGGGTGCCCACCCTTCTCGCCCACCGGCCGCGGTTCCGGGTGGTGCTTGCGTACGCGCTCAGCGGCGGGAGTGGCCGAACAGGAGGCGGTAGGCGATCAGCAGGACCAGGGAGCCGCCGATCGCGGCCGCCCAGGTGGCGCCGTCGTAGAAGTTCTCGGAGATCGGGTGGCCCAGCCAGCGGGCGGAGATCCAGCCGCCGATGAAGGCGCCGGCGACGCCGATGAGGGTCGTGCCGATGAAGCCGCCCGGGTCCCGGCCCGGCAGCAGGAATTTGGCGATGGCGCCGGCCAACAGCCCCAGAATGATCCAGCCGATGATGCTCATGCCGTGAACCTGCCCTTTCGTGCCGTACCTGCGCCTACCCGCGCTGTGTTTCCCCCCACAGAGGCCAGGTGCCCTGTTGTCCCGCCTGTTTGTCCCGCCTGTTTGTCCCGCCTGTTTGTCCCGCCTGTTTGTCCTGCTTGCTGGTTCTGCTTGCTTGTTCTCGCTCTGTTGTCGGGGAGGACGCCCGGATGACGTCCGGTGGTTGCTGCGATCAGTAGGGTGCGGCGCATGACACGGACCGGATCGGACGCCCGGTTGCGCCGCACGCTCGGGGTCGGGGACGCGGTGGTCGTCGGGCTCGGGTCGATGGTCGGCGCGGGGATCTTCGCCGCCCTGGGCCCGGCCGCGCGCGCGGCCGGGTCGGGGCTGCTGCTCGGGCTCGCGATCGCCGCCGTGGTGGCGTACTGCAACGCGATGTCGTCGGCGCGGCTGGCAGTTCTGTATCCGGCGTCGGGCGGCACCTACGTGTACGGGCGTGAGCGGCTCGGCGACTTCTGGGGATATCTGGCGGGCTGGTCGTTCGTCGTCGGCAAGACGGCCTCGTGCGCGGCGATGGCGCTCACCGTGGGGGCGTACGTGTGGCCGGGGCAGGCGCACGCCGTGGCGGTGGCGGCCGTGGTGGCGCTGACCGCCGTGAACTACGGCGGCGTCCAGAAGTCGGCGTGGCTGACGCGGGCGATCGTGGCCGTGGTGCTGGCGATCCTCGCCGCCGTGGTGGTCGTGTGCCTGGGCTCCGCGGAGGCGGCCGCGGGGCGGCTGGGCAGCGGGGCCTCTGGGGGCGCGGGCGGGGTGCTGCAGGCGGCCGGGCTGCTGTTCTTCGCGTTCGCGGGGTACGCGCGGATCGCGACCCTGGGTGAGGAGGTACGGGATCCGGCGCGCACCATCCCGCGGGCGATCCCGCTCGCGCTGGGCATCGCGCTGGTCGTGTACGCGGCCGTCGCCGTCGCGGTTCTCTCGGTGCTGGGTGCTGATGGGCTGGGGCGGGCCTCGGCTCCGCTGGCCGACGCGGTGCGGGCGGCCGGTGTGCCGGGGCTGGTGCCCGTGGTGCGGGTGGGGGCCGCCGTGGCCGCGCTCGGGTCCCTGCTGGCGCTCATCCTGGGTGTCTCCCGCACCACCCTCGCCATGGCCCGGGACCGGCACCTCCCGGGCGCCCTGGCCGCCGTGCACCCTCGCTTCCGGGTACCGCACCGGGCGGAGCTCGCTGTCGGTGCCGTGGTCGCCGTGCTGGCCGCCACCGTCGACGTGCGGGGCGCGATCGGGTTCTCCTCCTTCGGAGTCCTCACGTACTACGCGGTCGCCAACGCGTCCGCCTGGACGCTGAGTTCGGCGCCCGCGTCCCGAGTGGTGCCGGTCGTCGGGCTCGCCGGGTGCGCGGTCCTGGCGTGCGCGCTGCCCGCGCTGTCGGTGGGCGTGGGCGCCGCCGTGCTGGGCGCGGGAGCGACGGCGTACGCCGTACGGCGGTGGTGGGCGGGCCGGAGCGGCTGAACGGGTCCCGGGCGCGCTACCGGCGCTGCTATGCGAACGGCTGGTTCGAGCGGACGATCTCTCGGCCCAGGGGCATCAGCGAGACCGGGACGAGCTTGAAGTTGGCGATGCCGAAGGGGATGCCGATGATCGTGACGCAGAGCACGAGGCCCGTGAAGATGTGCGTCAGCGCCAGCCACCAGCCCGCCAGGACCAGCCACAGGATGTTGCCGAGGCAGGAGGGCGCGCCCGCGTCACGGCGCTCGACGGCGCTGTACCCGAAGGGCCACAGGGCGTAGATGCCGATGCGGAACGAGGCGATGCCGAACGGGATGCCGATGATCGTGATGCACAGGAGCAAGCCTGCGAACAGGTAGCCGAGGAAGAGCCAGAAGCCACTGAGGATCAGCCAGATGATGTTCAGAATGGTCTTCACTGGGGGCGACCTGCCATCTTCTCGAGTCGGGCGATGCGTTCCGCCATCGGCGGATGTGTCGAGAACATTTTGGAGAATCCCCGGCCCGGCCGGAAGGGGTTCGCGATCATCATGTGGCTCGCGGTCTCGATCCGGGGCTCCGGGGGCAGCGGCAGCTGTTTGGTGCCTGTTTCCAGTTTGCGAAGGGCGCTGGCGAGGGCAAGTGGATCACCGGTGAGCTGGGCTCCGGAGGCGTCCGCGTCGTACTCCCGGGAGCGGCTGATCGCGAGCTGGATGAGGGACGCGGCGAGCGGGCCCAGGATCATGACCAGCAGCATGCCGAGGAGGCCGGGGCCGTCGTCGTCGTCCGAGCGGCCGATGGGAATCAGCCAGGCGAAGTTCACCAGGAACATGATCACGGAGGCGAGGGCGCCGGCGACCGACGAGATGAGGATGTCCCGGTTGTAGACATGGCTCAGTTCGTGGCCGATGACGCCGCGCAGCTCGCGCTCGTCGAGCAGACGGAGGATGCCGTCGGTGCAGCACACGGCCGCGTTGCGCGGGTTGCGGCCGGTCGCGAAGGCGTTCGGGGCGTCCGTCGGGGAGATGTACAGGCGCGGCATGGGCTGACGGGCCTGCATGGAGAGCTCGCGGACCATGCGGTACAGCGCCGGGGCCTCGAACTCGCTGACCGGGCGGGCACGCATCGCGCGTAGAGCCAGCTTGTCGCTGTTCCAGTACGCGTACGCGTTCGTGCCGAGGGCGACGACGACCGCGATGATGAGGCCCGTGCGGCCGAAAAGGCTTCCGATGACGATGATGAGTGCGGACAGTCCCCCGAGGAGTACGGCGGTCCTGAGCCCGTTGTGCCGGCGGTGCACGGTACGCCCTCCAAGTCGTGCGGCAGGGGAACCCTTTGCTTGCTGTTGCTGTCGACTCCACCTCTCAGTGGACCTTCCCGTACTGGTCAACGCCAGGCGAGAGGTACTAGTTCCCTTGTGCGCGCGGCCCGGGCGGTGGGCCGTCCGGGTGAAGGCGGCTCGCTAGAAGAGGCCGATGCCGGCGAAGCGCAGGACGAGCTGGGGTGCGCCGGACAGGGCGATGCCGACGATTCCGGTGAGGACGAGGGCGGCGGTCAGGGGGGCCGGGACGCGGTGCGGTCCCGGTTCGCCGACGGTTTCGCCTCCCGTTTCGCCTTCTGTTTCGCCTTCTGTTTCGCCTTCCGTTACGTCCTCGCGCGCGCGGAACAGCAGGGCCGTCCACTGGAGGTAGTAGAAGAGGGCGACCACCACGTTGACGGCCATGACGACGGCGAGCCAGCCGAGTCCCGCGTCGACGGCCGCCGAGAAGACGGTGACCTTGGCGAACAGGCCGATGATGCCCGGCGGCAGCCCGGCGAGACAGAGCAGGAAGAACGCCAGGAGCAGGGCGGAGAGGGGGTTCGACGCGTAGAGGCCGCGGTAGTCGCTGACGCGGTTCAGGGTCTTCGTACGGCCGACGAGGGCGGCCACGGCGAAGGCGCCGAGGTTCACGGCGGCGTACATCAGGGCGTACGCGACGGTGGAGCCGACGGCCCTCTCGGCGTCGTCGGTGTTGTCGGCGTACGCGGCCGCCGCGATCGGTACGAGGAGGTAGCCGGCCTGGCCGACGGAGGACCAGGCGAGCAGCCGGACCGCGCTGTACGCGCGCGTGGACCGCTGTTTGAGGGCGCCGAGGTTGCCGACGGTCATCGTGAGGGCGGCCAGGGCGGCGAGGGCGGGACCCCAGACGTCGGCGTACGACGGGAGGGCGACGACGGTGATGAGGATCAGCCCGGAGAAGCCGACCGCCTTGCCGACGACCGACAGGTAGGCCGCCACCGGCAGGGGGGCGCCGACATAGGTGTCGGGGACCCAGAAGTGGAACGGTACGGCCGCCGTCTTGAAGGCGAAGCCGATGAGGGTGAGGACGACACCGGCCTGGGTGACGGTGTGGAGCTGGCCGTCGACGTTCTGGATCCGGTCGGCGATCTCGGTGAGGTACAGGGTGCCTGTCGTGGCGTAGATGAAGCTGATGCCGAGCAGGCTGACGGCGGTGGCGGTGACGGACGACAGGAAGAACTTCAGGGCGGCCTCGGAGGACCGCCTGTCGCCGAGCCGGATGCCGACGAGGGCGAAGGCGGGCAGGGAGGCGACCTCCAGGGCGACGACGAGGGTCGCGAGGTCGCGGGAGGCGGGCAGGAGGGCGGCGCCCGCGGCGGACGACAGCAGCAGGAACCAGAACTCCCCCGCGGGGAGTTGCTTCTTCTCGTCGTTCAGGGCCGTCATCGACAGCAGGGCGGTGAGGAGGGCGCCACCGAGGACGAGGAACTGGAGGACGAGGGTGAAGCGGTCCGCGGTGTAGCTGCAGACGTCCGGGTCGCCGGTCAGGCAGAAGGTGGCGCGGTCGCCGTCCAGGAGGGGCAGGAGGGCCAGCAGGGAGACCGCGAGGCCCGCCACGGAGGCCCAGCCGAGCAGCGCCTTCCTCGCTTCACCCACGAAGAGGTCGGCGACGAGCACGGCGAGGCCGACGACCGCGGCGATCGTGGGCGGCGCGATCGCGAGCCAGTCGACGGACTGGACGACGGACTCGGCCAGGGTCTGGGCCTGGACCTGAACCGGCGGCTGGGCCAAGGGGCTCAACGGGTGCCTCCTGCGAGGAGCTGCTGCACGGCCGGATCGGTCAGACCGAGGAGGGCCGCGGGCCAGAGGCCGGCGAGGACGGTGAGGACGACGAGCGGGGTCCAGGCCGCGAACTCGTACGTCTGTACGTCCGCGAGCCGCGGTTCCTCCTGCGGGGCCGCGCCCATGCAGACACGGCGGACCACGATCAGCAGGTACGCGGCGGTGAGGAGCGTGCCGAACGCGGCGATCGTCATGAAGGTGAGGAAGGCCGGGCGGCTGAGGCCCTCGGCGGGCTCGAAGGCGCCGAACAGCGCCAGCATCTCGCCCCAGAACCCGGCGAGGCCGGGCAGGCCGAGGGAGGCGACGGCGGCGAAGGCGAGCAGGCCGCCCAGGCGCGGGGCCCTGCCGTAGAGGGCGGCACCGGTCTCCCGCGCGAGGGTGTCCAGGTCGGTGCTGCCGGTGCGGTCCTTGAGGGCGCCGACCAGGAAGAACAGCAGGCCGGTGATGAGGCCGTGGGCGATGTTGGCGAACAGCGCGCCGTTCACGCCGGTCGGGGTCATCGTGGCGATGCCGAGGAGCACGAAGCCCATGTGGCCGACGGAGGAGTACGCGATGAGGCGCTTGAGGTCGCCCTTCGCGCCCTGTTTGGCGAGCGCGAGGCAGGCGAGCGATCCGTAGATGATGCCGACGACCGCGAAGGCCGCGAGGTACGGCGCGAAGGTGCGGAACCCGTCGGGTGTGATCGGCAGCAGGATACGGACGAACCCGTAGGTGCCCATCTTCAGCAGGACGCCGGCCAGCAGGACCGAGCCGACGGTCGGGGCGGCGGTGTGGGCGTCCGGCAGCCAGCTGTGCAGCGGCCACATCGGGGTCTTCACCGCGAGCCCGACACCGATCGACAAAGCGGCGATGACCTGCACGGATGTGGTCAGCTCGGGGTGATTGTCAGTGGCCAGTGCCACCATGTCGAATGTGCCCGCCCTGAGTCCGATCAGGAGCAGGCCGAGCAGCATGACCACGGAACCGAGCAGGGTGTAGAGGATGAACTTCCAAGCGGCTTGTGTGCGTTGCTCACCGCCCCAGCGGGCGATGAGGAAGTACATCGGGATGAGCACCATCTCGAACGCGAGGAAGAACAGCAGCAGATCGAGGACGGCGAAGGTCGCGAGGGTGCCGGACTCGAGGACGAGCAGCAGGGCGACGAAGCCCTTCGGGGACGGGCCCGCGGGCATCTTGGAGTAGGAGTAGAGCGCGCAGAGGAAGGTCAGCAGCGCGGTCAGGACCAGAAGGGGGAGGGAGATGCCGTCGACGCCGAGGTGGATGCGCACGTCGAGTGCGGGGATCCAGCTGATGTCCGTACTGGCCTGCATCTTCGACGGCTGGTCGTGGTCGAAGCCGAGCGCGAGGACGATCGCGGCGATGAGGACCACGCCGGTCACGGTGATGCCGTGGCGGAGCACGGCCTGGTCGGGTGACTTCCCCTTCAGCCCCGGCGGGGCCGGCAGGAGAGCGGTGGCGGCGCCGATGAGCGGGCCGACGACGATCAACGCCAGAAGGACCTGCATCACGGACTCGTTGATATCGATCACGCCTGCTCACGCTCCCGTGGCGACGACGAGGGCGGCGACCACCAGGACGACGGTGCCGGCGAGCAGCGCGCTCACATAGGTCTGGACGTTGCCGGTCTGCGCCCGGCGTACGGCCGCGCCCAGCAGGCGGGGCAGGGCGCCCGCGCCGTGGACGTAGGTGTCGACGACCTCACGGTCGAGGAACCGGACGAGACTCGCGGCGGCCTGGACGGGGCGGACGAAGAGCACCGAGTACACGGCGTCGAGGTGGAAGCCCGCGGCGGCGTGGCGGTGCAGCGGGCCGAGCAGGAGACGGCCCGGGTCCGCCGGGTCGGGTGCCGAGGCCACGTCCCCGTAGGCGGGGGTCATCGAAAGGGGCGCCGCGGAGCGGCTCGTTGAGGGGTGGTGGTCGGGCGACGGGCGGGAGATGGCCTCCGCCTCGACCGTGGCGGCGTCCGCTTCGGGGTGGGCCGCGACCGCTCCCAGGGGGACGCGGGCCGCCCTGGCCCTGACGGAGCGCCAGGCCGCGTATGTCACCAGGGCTCCGGTCAGGGCGGCGCCCGTGCCGAGGACGGATGTGGTGAGGGTGGGGGCCAGGTCGTCGCCGTCGAACCAGTCGGGGAGCCTGCCGTAGGCGAGCCCGCCGAGGGCGAGGGACGGGACGGCGAGCACCCACAGCACCACCGTCAT
This sequence comes from Streptomyces sp. NBC_01314, assembly GCF_041435215.1. NCBI lineage: Bacteria > Bacillati > Actinomycetota > Actinomycetes > Kitasatosporales > Streptomycetaceae > Streptomyces > Streptomyces sp. NBC_01314. The sequence goes on from NZ_CP108394.1 coordinate 4,568,294, forward strand.
GGTGCGCGGCTGGCGGCCGTGGTCGGGGGCCTCGGCGCCCTTGCCGTGGAAGGTGAGCAGCCACAGGCGGGTGGCGTACGCGGCGGTGAGCAGGGCCGTGAGGACGCCGGCGACGAGGACGGTCCAGCCGGCGGCGCCGGGCACGGGCTGGGCGTGTCCGGTGGCCGCGTGCTCGGCGGCTCCGAGCACGGACTCCTTGGAGAAGAACCCGCTGAAGGGCGGGATCGCGGCGAGGGCGAGCAGCGCCACGGTCATCGTCCAGAAGGCGTCGGGGACGCGGGCGCGGAGGTGGCTCATGCGGGACATGGCGGCCAGGGAGTTGGTGCCGGCGGCGTGGATGATCACGCCGGCCGCGAGGAACAGCAGCGCCTTGAAGGCGCCGTGCGAGATGAGGTGGAAGACGGCGGCACCGCGGTCGCCGACGGCGAGGGCGCCGGTCATGTAGCCGAGCTGGCCGATCGTCGAGTAGGCGAGGACACGCTTGATGTCGTCCTGGGCGAGCGCGGCGAGGGCCGAGCCGACCATCGTCACCGCGGCCATGACGGCGAGGACGACCAGGGCCGCCGAGGAGGCGGCGAAGACCGGGAGGAGGCGCGCGACGAAGTAGACACCGGCGGCGACCATCGTCGCGGCGTGGATCAGCGCGGAGACGGGCGTCGGGCCCGCCATCGCGTCGGGGAGCCAGGTGTGGAGGGGGAACTGGGCGGACTTGCCGGCGACTCCGGCGAGGAGCAGCAGGGCGATCAGCGTCGGATGGTCCAGGCCGCCTTCGGCGACCGTGTCGAGGATCCGGGTGATGCGGAACGACCCGGCGTCCGTGGCGAGGGCGAACAGACCGATCAGGAAGGGGACGTCACCGAGCTTGGTGACCAGGAAGGCCTTGAGGGAGGCGGCGCGGGCCTCCGGGGTCTCCCAGTAGTGGCCGACCAGGAAGTACGAGCAGATGCCCATGATCTCCCAGCCGACCAGGAGCACCATCAGGTCGCCGGAGTAGACGACGAGGAGCATCGCGGAGGTGAAGAGGGAGACGAGAGCGGCGTACGAGGGGTAGCGCGGGTCGTCGCGCAGATAGCCCGTCGAGTAGATCTGCACGCAGGTGGCGACCAGGCCCACCAGGACGGCGACGAGCGCGGCGAAACCGTCGATGTACAGGGCGAGTTCGATGGGCACCGACCCGGTGGGGGTCAGTTCGGTGGCCGCGTGGAGGGCGGTGTCGCCGCCCTGGCGTACGGCGACCAGTACGGCCAGGGCGAAGGCCGTGAGGGTGGGCAGTACGGCGAGGGGGCGGACGAAGCCGGGGGCGGTGCGGCCGAGGAGGAGGCCGGTCGCGGCGCCGAGGAAGGGGAGGAGGGGGACGAGGACGGCGAGGGTGGTCGTGGTCACGCGGTGGCCTCAGCCTTCTCGGTCCGGCCGGAGGGGTCGGCCGGGCCGGTGGCCTCGTCGGAGCCGTCGGGGTCGTCGGGGTCGTCGGATTCGTGGCCCTCGGCGGTGTCGCGGAGCTTGTCGATGTCCGCGGTGCCCCGGTTGCGGTGGACGGCGAGGATGATCGCCAGGCCGATGCCGATCTCGGCGGCGGCGATGGTGATGGTGAACAGAGTGAGGGCCTGGCCGGAGTGCAGGGTCTCCTCGGCGGCCTTGCTGAGCCAGACGTCGAAGGCGACGAGGTTGAGGTTGACGGCGTTGAGCATCAGCTCGACGGACATCAGGACGAGGATCGCGTTGCGGCGGGCGAGGACGCCGTAGAGGCCTGTGCAGAAGAGGAGGGCGGAGAGCACGACGGGGTAGGCGAGGTGCATCAGCGGACACCCCCCTTGGCGGTGCCGGTGCCGGAGGCGGTGCCGGAGGCGGTGCCGGAGGCGGTGCCGGAGGCGGTGCCGGAGGCGGTGCCGGTGCCGGAGGCGGTGCCGGAGGCGGTGCCGGTGCCGGAGGCGGTGCCGGTGCCGGAGGCGGTGCCGGTGCCGGAGGCGGTGCCGGTGCCGGAGGCGGTGCCGGTGCCGGAGGCGGTGCCGGTGCCGGAGGCGGTGCCGGAGGCGGTGCCGGTGCCGGAGGCGGTGCCGGAGGCGGTGCCGGTGCCGGTCTCGGCTGCGGAGTCGGCTGCGGTTCGGGTTCCGGGCGGCGGCTCGGGTGGGGTGCCGTTGCGGGGGCGGGGGGTGGTCGCGGGGGTCGGTGTGTCCGGCTTCGCCTTGCGGGAGAGGACGATCGCGCCGACCAGGGCGGCGAGGAGGAGGACGGAGAGGGCCTCGAAGGGGAGGACCCAGTTCTGGAAGAGGCTCTTGCCGGTGGCCTCGGTGGAGCCGGCGGCGGGACCGTCGAGGTCGATCCAGATGGTGCGGAAGGCGTCGACCACAACCCAAACAAGGGCGACGGCCGAGGCGACGGCCACGGTGAGGGCGGCCCAGCGGTTGCCGGAGTCGGCGTCCGGGGAGTGGCCGATGGGGGCCTTGGTGAGCATCAGGCCGAAGAGGAGGAGGACGACGACGGAACCGACGTAGATGAGGACCTGCACCCAGGCGATGAACTCGGCGGTGAGTAGGAGGTACTCGACGGCGAGCCCGCCGAGCGCCACCACCAGCCACAGGGCGGCGTGCACGAGCTGCCGGGTGGTGACGGTGACGATCGCGGCGCCGAAGGTGACGAGACCGACGAGGACGAAGGCGATCTCGACGCCGGTCGGGGAGAGAAAGCCCCGCGTCTCGACGGCGGCCAGGGAAGGCGCCAGGGCGGGGTGCGTCGTGGTGACGGCAGCGGCTGCGGCGAGGCTCACGCGTCTCCCTCCGGTGGCTCGGCCGGGTCGGTCGGCGGCTTGTTGGCCTGGGTGGTCGGGGGCTTGGCCTGAGTGGTCGGCGGCTTGGTCGGCTCGGTCGGCGGCTCGGCCGGGGTTGTCGGCGGCTCGGCCGAGGTCGTCGGCGGCTCGGCCGGGGTGGTGTTCTCGGTCTGGGCGGCTTGGGCCGCCTCGGTGGCCTGGGCTGTCGCCAGTTTCTCGGCGGACTTGCGGGCGGCGGCCAGTTCCTTGGGTTCCTCGGCCGAGGGGTCGAGGGCCGGTGGAGACGGGACGGTCCACATCCACTCACGGAGCTTGTCGCGCTCGTGGGTGAGTTCGTGGATGTCGGTCTCGGCGTACTCGAACTCCGGGGACCAGAAGAGCGCGTCGAAGGGGCAGACCTCGATGCAGATGCCGCAGTACATGCAGAGGGAGAAGTCGATGGCGAAGCGGTCGAGGACGTTACGACTGCGTTCGCGGCCGCCGGGGGCGGCGGGCGGGATGGTCTCCTTGTGGGAGTCGATGTAGATGCACCAGTCCGGGCACTCGCGGGCGCACAGCATGCAGACCGTGCAGTTCTCCTCGAAGAGCCCGATGACGCCACGGGTGCGGGGAGGGAGGTCGGGCTGGACGTCCGGGTACTGCTCGGTGACGGTCTTCTTCGTCATCGTGCGGAGGGTGACGGCCAGGCCTTTGGCGAGGCCGCTTCCGGGGATCGACAGGCGGGGCCGCCCGGAGGGCGCCGTTGAGGGGTGGTGGTGGTCGGGTGACGGGCGGGACATGGCTACTGGATCACCACCTTGACGACGCCGGTGAGGGCGATCTGGGCGAGGGAGAGGGGGACGAGGAGGGTCCAGGACAGCTTCTGGAGCTGGTCCTCGCGCAGGCGGGGGTACGTCACGCGGACCCAGATGACGACGAAGGCGAGGGCCGCGGTCTTCAGGAGGGTCCAGACCCAGCCCAGGCCGTCGGCCCCCCACGGGCCGTGCCAGCCGCCGAGGAAGAGGACGGTGGTCAGGCCGCAGAGGACGACGATTCCGGCGTACTCGGCGAGCAGGAACAGGGCGAAGCGGAGGCCGGTGTACTCGGTGTAGGCGCCGAAGATGATCTCCGAGTCGGCGACGGGCATGTCGAAGGGCGGGCGCTGGAGTTCGGCGAGGCCGGCGACGAAGAAGACGATCGCGCCGACGATCTGCCAGGGGAGCCACCACCACTCGAACGCGTCGAGGATGCCGACGAGGGAGACCGTGCCGGCCGCCATCGCCACGGAGGCGGCGGTGAGCAGCATCGGAAGCTCGTAGGCGAGGAGCTGGGCGGCGGTGCGGAGGCCGCCGAGGAGGGAGAACTTGTTGGCGGAGGCCCAGCCGGCCATGAGTGAGCCGAGGACGCCCACGCCCATCACCGCGAGGACGAAGAAGATACCGGCGTCGATGACCTCGCCGACCGCGCCCTCGCCGGGGCCGATCGGGATGGCGAGGAGGACGAGGAGGTACGGGAGGAGGGCGACGGCCGGGGCGAGCTGGAAGATACGGCGGTCGGCTCCGGCCGGGACGATGTCTTCCTTCTGGGCGAACTTCACGCCGTCCGCGACGAGTTGGGCCCAGCCGTGGAAGCCGCCGGCGTACATGGGGCCGAGGCGGCCCTGCATGTGGGCCATCACCTTGTGCTCGGTCTGGCCGATGATCAAGGGGAAGGTCAGGAAGACGACGAAGACGATGAGGAGTCGCAGGGCGACGTCCAGAGCGTCGTTCACTGCGAGCCTCCCGTGGGGGGGTTGGGGTTGGGGGCGTCTTCGGGGGCTGCGTCGGGCGTGACGTCGACGTGGCCGCCGTTGTCGTCGGGTGCTCCGACGGCGGGAGCCTCGCTCGGCGGGGCCTTGTCCGGGGGCGTGCCGGGTGACTCGGGTTGCCGCGGCGGAGTGTTCGGGGGTGGGGTGCGCTCGTCAGTGGTTGCCGGGGCGGAGTTGGGCTGCGCGTCGTTTTCGGCTGCGGCTTTGGCTTCGGCCTCGGCTGCGTTTTGGGCCTCGGCTTCGGCCGCGGCTGCGTCTTGGGCCTCGGCTTCGGCTTCGGCTTCGGCCGGAGCGGGTTCCGCTTTTACACCAGGTGCGGCGTCCGGCTGGGGGGCTGCGGAGCTGATGGGGGGCTCGGGCTGGGTCGCGGGCTCGGCCTTCGGCTGGGGCTCACGCTCGGGCTCGGGCTCGGGCTCGTCGAAGGCCGGGCGGGCTTGGTGCCAGGGCGCGTCCGCGCTGCGGGCGGCGGGGCGGGTGGGGCTCGGCCGAGCCGGGGGCTCGCCGGTAACGGAGGCCTCGGCGGGGGTCACGTGCTGGCTCGCCGAGCCTCCCGACGCACTGCGGGCGCGGCGCGGGGCCGTAGGGCTGCCACCCGCGTCGGGGGCCGGGCCGGCAGTCGGCCCGCTTGCCGAACCCTCGGCCGCCGAACGCGCGCGGCGCGGGGAAGCCGAAGGGCCCGACGCGTCCGGTGCCGGAGCAGGCGTCGGCCCGCTCGCCGAACCCTCGGCTGCCGTGCGGGCGCGGCGCGGGGTGGTTGGGGTGTCGGTCGGTGTGCTGGGGGTCGGCTGGCCGGCTGAGCCCTGGTCTGATGTGCGTGTTCGGCGGGCCGGGCGGTCGCCGGCCGGGCGGGCGGCCGCGCCTCGGGCCGGGCGGGCCGGGGCCGGGGGGAGCTGGCCCTTGAGGGGGCCCCACTCGTTGGGGTCGGGGACGCCGGGCGGGAGCATCTGGCGGCGTCTGGGGGCGCCGTGCGCCGCACCCGCCGCAGGCTCCCCCGGCTCCTTGGCGCCCGGCCAGGCCTTGGCCACGCGGGCCGCGAGCACGAAGTCCTTGCGGAGGGGGTGGCCCTCGAAGGTCTCGGGGAGGAGGAGGTGGTCCAGGGCTGGGTGACCCTCGAAGTGGACCCCGAACATTTCGTGGGTCTCGCGTTCGTGCCAGGCCGCGCCGGCGTAGATGCCGACGGCGGTCGGCAGGACCGGGGACTCGTGGGAGACCGTCGTGCGCACGAGGAGGCGGCGGACCGGGGCCAGGGCCACCACATGGGCCGCCACGCGGAAGCCCGTGCCCGGTTCGTCGACCGCGCTCAGCCAGTCGAAATAGGTGCAGCCCAGGGTGGAGCGGGCCGTGCGCAGCGCCTCGGTCCAGGAGGCGGACGGGACGTCCACGGTGAGGACGTCGTACGACTCCTCGGCCGTGGCCCCGGGGCCGAAGAGTTCCTCGGCGGGGGCAGGCAGCCAGCCGGTCACTTGTCCCCCACTTCAGCGCCACCGCCGGTGGCCGTGCCAGGAGCGTCGGCGTCGGCATCCGTCGCCGGTGGTTTGACCAAGCCGCTCTGCAGGGCCGCCGTCGACGGGCGGGGTCCTGCCGCGACGCGTGCCGTCGTGCCGGGGTCGCCGCCGGTGCCGTTGCCGTAGCCGTAGCGCTCCCCCAGGGACTCCCGGGCGATCTTCTCCTGGAGTTTCAGGATGCCCTGGAGGAGGGCCTCGGGGCGGGGCGGGCAGCCGGGGACGTAGACGTCGACGGGGATGATCTGGTCGACGCCCTTGGTGACGGAGTAGGAGTCCCAGTAGGGGCCGCCGCAGTTGCTGCACGCGCCGAAGGAGATGACGTACTTCGGTTCCGGCATCTGTTCGTACAGGCGCTTCACCGCCGGGGCCATCTTGTCCGTGACCGTGCCCGACACCACCATCAGGTCGGCCTGGCGCGGGCCGGGCGCGAACGGGATGACACCGAGGCGGATGAAGTCGTGGCGGGCCATCGACGCGGCGATGAACTCGATCGCGCAGCAGGCGAGACCGAAGTTGAAGACCCAGAGGGAATACCGGCGACCCCAGTTGAGGATCACCTTCATCGGCTCGGGGGCGAGACGGGAGAGGACGCCCAGCCGTTTCGGCTCCGGGAGGAGGACGGGCTGTGGGGCGACGGGCTGTGGGGCGGCGGGCTGTGCGGCGCCCGGCTGTGGGGCGCCCGGCCCCGGCGAGTTCGTTTCTGGCGTCACGTCCATGCCAGGACGCCCTTCTTGTATGCGTAGAGCAGACCCACGGCGAGGAACCCGAGAAAGACGAACATCTCGACGAGGGTCGTCGCGCCGTAGCCGGGATCGGCGAAGACCGTCGCCCAGGGGAAGAGGAAGATCGAGTCGATGGCGAAGATGACGTAGAGGAAGGCGTAGACGTAGTAGCGGACCTGGGTGTGGGCCCAGCCCTCGCCTACGGGGTCGACGCCGCACTCGTACGTCAGGAGCTTCTCCCGGGTGGGGACCTCCGGCCGCAGCAGGCGTCCCGCGCCGAAGGCGACGGCGACGAAGAGCACGCCCACGGCGGCGAGCAGTCCGACCACCGAGTAGGACTGGAAGTAGTCCGCCGCTATGGCGACGGTCGGTTCCGGCACGTCCGTCCCTCGCTCCCTGGCCTGGCGATTCGTACGTACGTGATGCGGACGCCGTACGTGCTTCGCTGTTCGACGATCTGTACGCACGGGAGTCTAGGCCCTGCTAAAGAGACCGTAAGCAGCCCGTCACAGGTCGGCACTCCCGAGTGCTGTCGTGTCCGGGCCGGGACGGGCGAGGGGAGCGGGGCCGGGATGGGGCGGGACCGGGTGGGGTGGGGTTTTCCCCAGGGTGGCCGGGGCGGTCCGCCTCATGGCGCGGGGCGGGGGCGGGCGGGCAGGGTGGTGGGCATGACCGAATCCCTCTCCTCCCCGACCGGCTCCGGGCGGCCGTACGGTCGTCCGCTGCCCTCCAGTCAGACGCCCTCCGATCCGCTGCCGCCCGCGCAATTCGCGTTCGGTGGGCAGACATGGCGGGAGATCGCGCATCTGCTGGCGAACCTGCCGGCCGCGCTGCTCGGGTTCGTGTACGTGACGACAGTGCTGTTCACCAGTGCCTTCCTGACATTGACGGTGATCGGTTTTCCGCTGCTCGCGGCGGCCTTGATGGGGGCGCGGCAACTGGGGCGGCTGGAGCGGATACGGGCGCGGGCGCTGCTGCGGGTGCGGGTGGACGAGCCGAGTCCGCTGCCGTTCCGGGGCTCCGGGCGGCGGGCGGACGAGGGGTTCTTCGCGCAGGTGTGGATGAGCGTGAAGGATCCCGTGGGCTGGCGTTCGATGCTGTACGAGCTGATCCGGATGCCGTGGGCCATCGCGACGTTCGTCATCACCCTCACGGGGCTGTTCGTGGCGTGGCCGGTGCTGCCCTACATCGTGCGAGGGCTGACGAACGTGGACCGGGTGATGGTGCGGTCGCTGTTGTCGCCGTCCGACGAGCTGGAGCGGCGGATCGCGGAGCTGGAGTCCGACCGGGGGGTCGTCGTCGACACGGCGGCGGCCGATATGCGGCGGATCGAGCGGGATCTGCACGACGGGGCGCAGGCACGGCTGGTGAATCTGGCGATGGGGCTCGGGCTGGCCAAGGAGAAACTGCTGGAGGATCCCGACGCCGCCGCCACGATGGTGGACGAGGCGCACGGTGAGGTGAAACTGGCGTTGCAGGAGCTGCGGGATCTGGCGCGGGGGATCCATCCGGCGGTGCTCACGGACCGAGGACTCGACGCGGCGCTGTCGTCGGTCGCGGCGCGGTGCGTCGCGCCGGTGAAGGTGACCGTCGACCTCGCGGCGCGGCCTGCCGCCGCCATCGAGGGCATCGCGTACTTCACCGTGTCCGAGCTGCTGCAGAACATCAGTAAGCACAGTGGGGCCAGGGCCGCCTCGGTCGATGTCTGGCGTTCCGACGACCGGCTGCTGATTCAGGTGTGGGACGACGGGCGTGGGGGTGCGCGTCTTGACGGGGGCACCGGGATCGCCGGGCTCGCGGAGCGGCTCGACGCGGTCGACGGGCTGTTCGTCATCGAGTCTCCGGTGGGTGGGCCCACGACTGTCACCGCGGAGTTGCCCTGGCGTGGCCGGGGGGCCTCCGGCGGTTGACCGGGGTGCGTGCGGCGGTTGACCACCGGGGTGCGTGCGGGGCGGGGGCCTCGGGGTGCGGGGTTCCTCGGCTTCCTGGGCTTCCTGGGCTTCCTGGGGTGTGGGGTTCTTCGCTGTGGGGCCTGTTCGCCTTTTCGCCGTGAGGGTGTCGCCTCGTGGGCGGGGGCTGGTTCGTGGTGGTTGCTCGCGCGGTTCCCCGCGCCCCTTTCGGGGCGCGGTCGCGGCTGTGAACGGGTGCCGCGGGTGCGTTGTGGGTCGGGGCCGCGGCCTGCCCACCGTCCGGACTCCGCCGGGCGTCGCGGGGTGGGGAAAACCCCCGTATCGAGACGCCGACCCGCTCCATGGTCCGGGCGGGCCGGGGGCGAGCACTGTGGGAGTACGACATCGGGAGTGCGGGGACGAGTGGAGGCGGCGACGGTGATGGCCACGGAGTACGGGGACAGGTACGGGAGTTGGGGCGAGGAGCGGCGGCCTCGGATGCCGGCCGGGTTGCGGGCGCCGTTCGAGGCACGCAGCTGGCGGGAGTTCGGATACGTCATGCTGGGGCTGCCGATCGGAATCCTGCTGTTCACGTATGCCGTGACGATGGTGTCGGTCGGCGCGGGGCTCTTGGTCACCTTCCTCGGGGTGCCGGTGCTGGCGGCGGGGCTGGCCGGGTGCCGGGGGTTCGGCGCGCTGGAGCGGGTGCGGGCGCGGGCGTTGCTCGGGGTGGAGGTTTCCGCGCCGGAACCGTTGCGGATGAAGGGGCGCGGGGCGATGGCGTGGATGGGCGCCGTGCTGCGCAGCGGGTCGTCGTGGCGGCAGCTGTTGTACGCGGTCGTGCAGTTCCCGTGGTCGGTGTTCTCGTTCGTGGTGGCGGTGACCTTCTGGACGTACGGGTGGGCGCTGCTGACGTATCCGCTGTGGTTCTGGGTCTTCCCCGTGTGGGCCGGGCAGGACGGATTGCAGTTGTACGGGGACGAGACGCACGCCGTGTATCTGGACAACCCGTTCGAGGTGACCGTGACCGCGCTGGTGGGGCTGCTCTTCACCATGGCCACGCCGTGGATCGTGCGGGGGCTGACGATGGTCGACCGGGTGATGGTGGGTGCGCTGCTCGGGCCGTCCCGGCTGGGGGCGCGGGTCGTCGAGCTGGAGTCCGACCGGGGGGTCGTGATCGACACCGCCGCCGCTGATCTGCGGCGGATCGAGCGGGATCTGCACGACGGGGCGCAGGCGCGGCTGGTGGCGTTGGCCATGGATCTGGGGCTGGCGAAGGAGAAGCTGGCGGAGGACCCGCGGGCGGCGGCGGTGATGGTCGACTCGGCGCACGGTGAGGTGAAGACGGCGCTGCAGGAGCTGCGGGATCTCGCGCGGGGCATCCATCCGGCCGTGCTGACCGACCGGGGGCTCGACGCGGCGCTGTCCGCGGTCGCCTCGCGGTGTGCGGTGACGGTGGTGGTGGACGTGGACCTGCCGACCCGGCCGGTGCCGGCGATCGAGGGCATCGCCTACTTCACCGTCTCCGAGCTGCTGCAGAACGTCAGCAAGCACGCGGGGGCCTCACGGGCGACCGTGGATGTGTGGAAGGTGGAGAACCGCCTGATGCTCCAGGTGAGCGACGACGGCGTGGGCGGCGCCGACACCGGACACGGCTCCGGCCTGGCGGGGCTCGCCGAGCGGATCGGGGCGGTCGACGGCATCCTCGTCGTCGACTCGCCGGCCGGGGGGCCGACCCGGGTGACTGCGGAACTGCCCTGGCGGGCGGCGTGACTGACGGGGAAAGGGACGGGGGACGTGAAGGGGAACGTCAGGGGGACGTGACGGTCCGCATGACACGTGGCATGAAGGGCGGCACGGACTGGCGATGATCACCTGAGGACGGCCGACGAGGGTCCGGGGCTGTGCGTGGCGCGTCGGAGTCGCGCCCGGGGTGGCGGTCGAAACCGTGCAGGGGTTGCGCCGAGGGTGTGGCGGTGGGCGCGTCCAGGGGTTGTCGCCCTTGGGCGCGCTCCCGTGTTTCCCCTCTGAACTCGCCCGACTCCCCTCCCCTCGGCCCCTCCCCCACGTTCCCGCCCACACCCCGTGACAGCCCCCGGCCCCGCCCCCCCCTCCAAGCGGAGCACCCGGCGATGAACCCCCTGTCAGGCCGGGCGGGGGCGGCATTCGGCCAGTTCATGGGTTGTTCCTGCCCCTCTTTTTTTGGTGGGCGCGGCGCTCGGGCGTTCCGATGCTGGAATGCTGGGGGCTGTTGTACGGGCCGGGCCCGGAGCGCGGGCCGGTCGGGGGCGTGTCGTGGGGGGACAGGGCGTGGAGGACAGGGTGCGGGTGGTCATCGCCGAGGATTCGGTGCTGCTGCGGGAGGGACTGACGCGGCTGCTGACCGACCGGGGGCATGACGTCGTGGCGGGGGTCGGGGACGGGAACGCCCTGATCAAGACGATCACGGAGTTCGCCGCGCAGGGAGATCTCCCGGACGTGGTCGTGGCGGATGTGCGGATGCCTCCGACGCACACGGACGAAGGCGTGCGGGCTGCCGTACAGCTGCGGAAGCAGTATCCGGAGCTGGGGGTGCTCGTGCTGTCGCAGTACGTGGAGGAGCGCTACGCCACCGAACTGCTCGCGGGGTCCAGTCGCGGCGTCGGGTACCTGCTGAAGGACCGGGTGGCCGAGGTGCGGGAGTTCGTGGACGCGGTGGTGCGGGTGGCGCGGGGCGGTACGGCGCTGGACCCGGAGGTGGTCGCGCAGCTGCTCGGGCGGAGCCGGAAGCAGGACGTGGTCGCGGGGCTCACCCCGCGGGAGCGTGAGGTGCTGGGGCTGATGGCGGAGGGGCGGACCAACTCGGCGATCGCCCGGCAGCTCGTCGTCAGCGACGGGGCCGTCGAGAAGCACGTCAGCAATATCTTCCTGAAGCTCGGGCTGTCCCCGAGCGACGGGGACCACCGGCGTGTTCTGGCGGTGCTCACCTACCTCAATTCATGACCATCTGACACGGTGTCAGTAAGCGGTCGATCGATCGGTCGTTCACCTTCCGCTACCACTCCACACCACTCCGCTCCTACTCCACGCCACTCCGCCGCCACTCCACTGCCACTCCACTCCCGCTCTCACCCACAGGCCCACCCGCTTCCCCTTCACCCCCGTCATCGTTCGTCCGGCCGAGAACCGTCGGTCGGCGGTGTGCGGCCTCGAAGGAAGCGACAGGGGCTGGTAAATCATGACAAGTCAGGGTGAGTGGGAGTCTCGAAGCAATGTCCATCAGGCGAAAGGTCGAGGGAAGGCCACCCTCGCCGACGTAGGGTTGGTCTTGGGAGGGCCGGCGGGACGGCCGTTCCCGGACAGCCGCCCAAAGGGAGGTCCAGTTCAGTGACCAGCCAGGTCAGCAGCCCAGCGGAGCAGGCCGACGAGGCCGCTCTGGGAGAACTGAGGGAACAGCGCAAACCGGCGGGGACGAAGGACGTCCGCCGGCTCGATCGGGTGATCATTCGGTTCGCCGGGGACTCCGGTGACGGGATGCAGCTCACCGGCGACCGCTTCACGTCCGAGACCGCGTCCTTCGGTAACGACCTCTCCACCCTGCCGAACTTCCCCGCCGAGATCCGCGCCCCCGCCGGCACCCTCCCGGGTGTGTCCAGCTTCCAGCTGCACTTCGCCGACCACGACATCCTCACCCCGGGTGACGCGCCCAACGTGCTCGTCGCCATGAACCCGGCCGCGCTGAAGGCGAACATCGGTGACGTGCCGCGCGGCGCGGAGATCATCGTCAACACGGACGAGTTCACCAAACGGGCGATGCAGAAGGTCGGTTACGCGACCAACCCGCTGGAGGACGGGTCGCTGGACGGATACAGCGTCCATCCGGTGCCGCTGACCACCCTCACCGTCGAGGCCCTCAAGGAATTCGACCTCAGTCGCAAGGAGGCCGAGCGAAGCAAGAACATGTTCGCGCTCGGTCTCCTGTCGTGGATGTACCACCGGCCGACCGAGGGCACCGAGAAGTTCCTGGCGGCCAAGTTCGCCAAGAAGCCCGAGATCGCGGCCGCCAACCTCGCCGCCTTCCGCGCCGGGTGGAACTTCGGTGAGACGACCGAGGACTTCGCGGTCAGCTATGAGGTCGCGCCGGCCTCCGCCGCCTTTCCCGTCGGTACGTACCGGAACATCTCCGGGAACCTGGCGCTGTCGTACGGGCTGATCGCGGCCTCCCGGCAGGCGGATCTGCCGCTCTACCTGGGCTCGTACCCGATCACGCCGGCCTCGGACATCCTGCACGAGCTGAGCCGGCACAAGAACTTCGGTGTGCGGACCTTCCAGGCCGAGGACGAGATCGCGGGCATCGGGGCCGCGTTGGGGGCCGCGTTCGGGGGGTCTCTCGCGGTCACGACGACCTCCGGTCCGGGTGTGGCGCTCAAGTCGGAGACCATCGGGCTCGCCGTCTCGCTCGAACTGCCGCTGCTCGTCATCGACATCCAGCGCGGCGGGCCGTCCACCGGCCTGCCCACCAAGACCGAGCAGGCGGATCTGCTCCAGGCGATGTTCGGCAGGAACGGAGAGGCACCGGTGCCGGTCGTCGCGCCGCGCACTCCGGCCGACTGTTTCGACGCGGCCATCGAGGCAGCGCGGATCGCGCTGACGTATCGCACGCCCGTCTTCCTGCTGTCGGACGGTTATCTGGCCAACGGCAGTGAGCCCTGGCGCATCCCGGAGACCGACGAACTACCGGATCTGACCGTGCAGTTCACCCAGGGACCCAACCACACCCTCGACGACGGCACCGAGGTCTTCTGGCCCTACAAGCGCGACCCGGAGACCCTCGCCCGCCCCTGGGCGATCCCGGGCACTCCGGGGCTCGAACACCGGATCGGTGGCATCGAGAAGCAGGACGGCACGGGCAACATCTCGTACGACCCGGCCAACCACGACTTCATGGTGCGGACCCGGCAGGCGAAGATCGACGGCATCGACGTACCCGATGTCGAGGTCGACGACCCGCACGAGGCCCGGACCCTGGTGCTGGGCTGGGGCTCGACGTACGGGCCGATCACTGCGGCGGTACGGCGGCTGCGTACGGCCGGGGAGTCCATCGCGCAGGCCCATCTGCGGCACCTCAACCCCTTCCCTCGAAATCTGGGTGCGGTGCTGAGGCGTTACGACAAGGTGGTGGTCCCCGAGATGAACCTCGGGCAGCTCGCCATGCTCATCCGGGCGAAGTACCTGGTCGACGCCCACTCGTACAACCAGGTGAACGGCATGCCGTTCAAGGCGGAGCAGCTCGCCACGGCTCTCAAGGAGGCCATCGATGGCTGAGAGGTCCACGGAAGGCTCGGGTGCGGGCAGCACGATCGAGGCGCTCTCCCTCGTGCCCAAGGCCACGGCCCGGCAGTCCATGAAGGACTTCAAGTCCGACCAGGAAGTGCGCTGGTGCCCCGGCTGCGGTGACTACGCGATCCTCGCCGCCGTCCAGGGCTTCATGCCCGAACTGGGCCTGGCGAAGGAGAACATCGTCTTCGTCTCGGGCATCGGCTGTTCGTCCCGCTTCCCGTACTACATGGACACGTACGGGATGCATTCGATCCACGGACGGGCGCCGGCCATCGCGACCGGGCTCGCCACCTCGCGGCGCGACCTGTCCGTGTGGGTGGTGACCGGTGACGGCGACGCGCTGTCCATCGGCGGGAATCACCTGATCCACGCCCTGCGGCGCAATGTGAACCTGAAGATCCTGCTCTTCAACAACCGCATCTATGGTCTGACGAAGGGCCAGTACAGCCCCACCTCCGAGGTCGGGAAGATCACCAAGTCGACGCCCATGGGGTCGCTGGACGCGCCCTTCAACCCGGTGTCGCTGGCGATCGGGGCGGAGGCGTCGTTCGTGGCGCGGACCGTCGACTCCGACCGCAAGCACCTGACGGAGGTGCTGCGGCAGGCCGCGGCCCACCCCGGTACGGCCCTGGTGGAGATCTACCAGAACTGCAACATCTTCAACGACAACGCCTTCGAGGTCCTCAAGGACCGGCAGCAGGCGGAGGAGGCCGTGATCCGGCTGGAGCACGGCGAGCAGATCCGGTTCGGGGCTGGGGGCACCTCCCGCTCGAGCGCAGCCGAGAGTGGGGGAGGCGCGCGGGGGGTCGTACGGGACGAGGCGACGGGTGATCTGCGGGTCGTCACCGTCACGCCCGAGAACGAGTCGCGGGTCCTGGTCCACGACGCGCATGCCGCGTCCCCGACCACCGCGTTCGCGCTGTCGCGGCTTGCCGACCCGGACACCCTGCATCACACCCCGATCGGTGTCCTGCGGTCCGTCCGACGGCCCGTCTACGACACCCAGATGGCCGACCAACTCGACTCCGCCATCGAGCAGTTCGGCAAGGGCGACCTGTCTGCGCTGCTGGCGGGCGGGGACACGTGGACGGTCGTCGGCTGAGGGCGGACGGTTCGACACAGCGGCCGACTGAGGACGGACAACTGAGAACGGACGACTGAGAACGGACGGCTGAGGGTTCGACAGCGGTCTGGTGCGTATGGCTGTCCCTCGGGGCCCGGGTCTGATTCAGGCCCGGGCCTCGTCGTACGCCTGCCGGGCCGCGTCGTACGCCTGCCGGGCCTCCTGTACGTCGTCCATGCGGTCCTTGGTCCAGCTCGCCAGGGCGCGTACCTGTTCGGCCGCCTCGCGGCCGAGGTCGGTCAGGGAGTAGTCGACGCGGGGCGGGATGACGGGCTTGGCGTCGCGGTGGACGAGGCCGTCGCGCTCCAGGGTCTGGAGGGTCTGGGTGAGCATCTTCTCGCTGACGCGGCCGATGGCCCGGCGCAGCTCGCTGAAGCGGTACGGCCGCTCCAGCAGCGCGATCAGGACGAGGACACCCCAGCGGCTGGTGACGTGCTCAAGGATGAGGCGGTGGGGGCACATGCCCTCGCCGTTCATGTCGTACTTGCTGTCGGGCTGCGTCGACACCTTACTTACGGCCATGCCAGTACCTTACTTCAAAGTGGGTACTTTCGCAGAGTTAGTGCACACCCTAGGGTTAGTGGCGCACCCGCCCCCCTGGAGGAGTTTCACCATGAGCATCATCGTCACCGGAGCGACCGGACACCTCGGCAAGTTCGTCATCGAGGGGCTGCTGGAGAAGGTCCCGGCCGAGCAGATCACGGCCGTCGTCCGCAGCGAGGAGAAGGCCGCCGGGTTCGCCGCGCGCGGTGTGAAGATCGCCGTCGCCGACTACAACACCCCCGAGACCTTCGACGGCGTCCTGGCCGCCGGTGACAAGGTGCTGCTGATCTCCAGCAGCGAGGTCGGTGCCGACCGAGTGGGCCAGCACCGGGTCGTGATCGACGCCGCCAAGGCGGCCGGGGTCGCGCTCCTCGCGTACACCAGCGCGCCGGGCAGCCTGACGGCCGCGCTCGCGAACGCCCACCGGGGCACGGAGGAGGCGCTGCTCGCCTCCGGTCTGCCGTACGCCCTGCTGCGCAACGGCTGGTACCACGAGAACTACACCGAGCAGCTCGCGCCGGTGCTGGAGTACAGCGCCGTCACGCACGCCGCCGGCGAGGGTCGGGTCTCCTCCGCGACCCGCGCGGACTACGCGGCCGCCGCGGTCGCCGTGCTGACCGGTGAGGGCCACGAGAACAAGACGTACGAGCTCGGCGGCGACGTCGCCTGGAGCTTCGCCGAGTACGCGGCCGAGCTGAGCAAGCAGACCGGCAAGGAGATAGCGAACAACGCCGTCTCCGTCGAGGTCCTCACCGGCATCCTGGCCGGCGTCGGGCTCCCCGAGCCGCTGGCCGCGATCCTCGCGGGCGTGGACGCGTCCGCCGAGAAGGGCGAGCTGGTCGTCGCCTCCGGCGACCTCTCCCGCCTCATCGGCCGCCCGACCACGCCGATCGCGGACTCGATCGCGGTGGCACTGAAGAGCTGACCCGCCGGACTCGATCACGGTGGCGGCGAAAGGGCTGATCCGCCGAGCCGAAGCACGTCGGCACCGAAGGACTGATCCGTCGGGTCGCATTCCTGAGCCTCGGGGCCGCGCGCCCCGGACCCCGACCCCGAACCCCCTCGACGGGGCCACCCCCGGCCGTCATGACCGTATCCCGATACGGGCATGACAGCCGGGGGTGCTCGGCATTACCTTCGGGAGGGCTGAGGGTTCGGGGGTCGCGGTGGCGCGGCCGGGCGAGAAGGAGAGGCCGTGGCGGCGCAGCCGAGGGGCGAACACCGGATAGGGCTGCTGAACGGTTTCGCCGCGTACGGGATGTGGGGGATCGTCCCGCTCTTCTGGCCCCTGCTGAAGCCCTCCGGTGCGATGGAGATACTCGCCCACCGCATGGTCTGGTCCCTCGCGGTCGTCGGCGTCGCACTGTTGGTGCTGCGGCGCTGGTCCTGGGCCGGTGAACTGCTGCGGCAGCCGCGCAGGCTCGCCCTGGTCACGGTCGCGGCGGCGGTGATCACCGTCAACTGGGGCGTGTACATCTGGGCCGTGAACGCCCACCAGGTGGTCGAGGCCTCCCTCGGGTACTTCATCAACCCGCTCGTCACCATCGCCATGGGTGTCCTGCTGCTGAAGGAACGGCTGCGGCCCGTCCAGTGGACGGCGGTCGGCGTCGGTTTCGCGGCCGTTCTCGTCCTCACGATCGGGTACGGGCGGCCGCCGTGGATCTCCCTCTGCCTCGCCTTCTCCTTCGCCACGTACGGGCTCGTGAAGAAGAAGGTCAACCTGGGCGGCGTCGAGTCGCTCGCCGCGGAGACCGCGATCCAGTTCCTGCCCGCGCTGGCCTATCTGCTGTGGCTGGGGTCGCGGGGGGACGCCACCTTCGGCGCGCACGGGACGGGGCACGTCCTGCTCCTCGCGGCGACCGGACTGGTGACCGCGCTGCCGCTGGTCTGCTTCGGGGCGGCCGCGATCCGGGTGCCGCTGTCCACGCTGGGGCTGTTGCAGTACCTGGCGCCGGTGTTCCAGTTCCTGCTGGGGGTTCTCTACTTCGGTGAGGCCATGCCGCCCGAGCGGTGGGCCGGGTTCGCGCTGGTGTGGCTGGCGCTGTCGCTGCTGACCTGGGACGCGCTGCGGACGGCACGGGTGGCGCGGAGGCGGCTGGAGGAGCTGACCACCGTCACCGAGATCTCCGAGGCGCGAACCCCGCTGACCAAATAGCGCCCTTGACGGAGAGTCAGTCCCGCCAGCACCATCCAGGCACCTCATTCACCGGGTTTGCCATGGACACATCAACAGTGTCGTCCAGGGGGACCCCATGGAATTCGGAGCCCCCACTATGAAGCTCTCTGTTCCAGCCGCGGGACGCACCGCCGTCGCCGCCGCCGTCGCGGTGGCCACGCTGTTCACCACCGGGTCCATAGCCGGGGCGGCCCCCGCCCCCGACGCGACGATCGCCGCCGCGCCCGATCTCCCCGTGGCCAACGTCAAGGCCCATCTGACCCAGTTGCAGTCCATCGCCACGGCCAACGGCGGCAACAGAGCCCACGGCCGCGCCGGGTACACCGCGTCCCTGAACTACGTGAAGGGCAAGCTCGACGCGGCGGGCTTCGTCACCACCACCCAGTCCTTCACGTCCGGCGGCCGCACCGGCTACAACCTGATCGCGGACTGGCCCGGCGGCGACACGAATCAGGTTGTCATGGCCGGTTCACATCTGGACAGTGTCACCTCGGGTGCCGGCATCAACGACAACGGCTCGGGTTCCGCCGCCGTACTGGAGGCGGCGCTGACCGTCTCCCGCACGAACTACCAGCCCACCAAGCACCTGCGGTTCGCCTGGTGGGGCGCGGAGGAGCTGGGCCTCGTCGGCTCCCGCTACTACGTCAACAACCTGTCCACCGCGAACCGGGCCCGCATCAGCGGGTACCTCAACTTCGACATGATCGGTTCGCCGAACCCCGGGTACTTCGTCTACGACGACGACCCGGTCATCGAGCAGACCTTCAAGGACTACTTCACGGGGATCGGTGTCGCGACCGAGATCGAGACCGAGGGCGACGGCCGCTCCGACCACGCGCCCTTCAAGAGCGCGGGCGTCCCCGTCGGCGGCCTCTTCACGGGCGCGAGCCGCGCGAAGACGGCCGCGCAGGTCGCGAAGTGGGGCGGCACGTCCGGCCAGGCCTTCGACCGCTGCTACCACTCCTCCTGCGACACCACGTCCAACATCAACGACACGGCGCTCGACCGGAACGGGGATGCGCTGGCGTACGCGGTGTGGGAGTTGTCGGAGTAGGAGCGGCGCCTCTCGTAGGCAGAGCTTCAGGTGGTGGGGTTCCGGGATCGGTCAGCGGCGTGGGCCCGCGGCCGGTCCCGGCCCCTGCGGTACGGCGGGCACCCGCGTGCGGGTGATCACCGAGGTGCGGTCCGCCGCGAGGGCATGGGCGTGGGCCGGGGTCACGCTCGTCGACCTGAGGCGGGACGCGACCGAGGTGGGCATCCGGGTGCCGTGGGCGAGATCGGCGGCCGCTCCGGAACGGAGGGCGCCGAGCCGGGCCAGGTGGCTCTGCCGCTGTTCCGGGCTGAGCGAGGCGACGTCGGCACCCAGAGCGGCCCGTACGGCCGCGGGGTGCGTCGGAATCGGGGCGGCGCCCTGCGCGGGTGCACGGGAGGGGTCCAGGCCGGCGGAACGCAGGGCTGCTGCGCGGGCGTTCCAAGGGGCCGCTTCCGGGACACGGCGGTCGGCTCCTTGGTGCTGCCGCCGGCCCCCGCCACTCATCGGCTGCTCGACGGTGCGCCAACTCATCGTGCCGGTGAGCTCGTTGACGTAGACCTCGACCCGTGGACGGCGGGCGGTGTCGACGGGCGAGCCCAGGGAGCGGCGGCGGGCGGCTCCGGCGGCCGACCCGGGCTCGGCGCTCTGCCCGGCTCCGACGAGCCGCCGGGCTTCCAGTTCTCGTGGTCCGTGATGGTCACTGGCCATGGGCGTAGGGGGTGGAGTCGAGGGCGCGGGCCCGGTCGGTGAGGCGGGTCATGCGGGTGCGGGCCTTTTCCAGCTGTTCCAGGTCGTCGGCGGCCGGGCCGGCGTCGGCTGCGAGGTCGGTCCAGACAGCGATCAGGTCGCGGCCCAGGTGCAGGCCCTGGAGCGGGTCGCGGACCGCGCGCCAGGCAGCCGCCGCGCTCTGGATGTTGCCGTACGCGGCACGCTGGTCGCGCAGGCGGTGGCGGAGGACGGCCAGGTCGAGGGAGAGGTGGAAGGAACGGAGGGCGTCGCCGGCCAGGTAGGCGATGTAGGCGGTCAGTTCGCGGAGCCTCAGTACCTCGGGGTGCTGCGGGCCCAGCGTGGTCTTCGCCCGGGCGACCGTCTCCTCGGCCATCTCCGCGGCCTCCTGGATACGGCCGAGTTTCACGGCCTCGTTGATGCGGGACAGGGGCTCCGCGAAGAGGGAGGCCGAGCCTCCGCTCGTCTCCTCCGGCTCCAGCACGGCTTCGGCGACCGCGTCGAACTCCCGCACCGGAGCGGGTTTGGGGCCGGGGTCCTCTTCCTCGACCCTCCATTCGGGCGCGAGGTAGGAGTCCGTTGCGGACTCCTCCGGAGGGGCGAGCAGGGGGGCCGGGCCCGAGGGGTGGACGACTACGGGCATCGGGTCGGCGGGCATCGGGTCGGCGGGCTGGTTGTGGCTCGGCGGCCACGGCTGGGGATCCAGCGAGAAAGGCTTCGGCTCCGGTGACTCCGGTGACTCTGGTGACTCCGAAGGCCCGCCGTACACCGCGGCCTCCCCCTCACCCTGCCCATGACCCTGGCTCGGCGGCCACGGCTGGGGATCCGACGCGGGGCCGGGGGTGGAGGTGGGTTCGGTGAGCGGGCCGAACTCGCCCGTAGGGGGTGCGGCGGTACCGAATGCCGGGGCTTCGTCCTGGTTTCCGAACGATGGCGGAGTCGTCCTGTCGGCGCCTGCCGTGATGCCCGGCGGGTCCAGGGGGAGGCTCGGGGTCCCGGGCGACTGCGCGAGCGGGGCACCCTTCGGTTCCGGAATCGCACGCAGGACGAACGTCGACGGCTCGACACCACCGGTCGCCGGCTCCGACTGCCTTTGTTCCGCCGCGGTGAGAGGCATGGTCCGGGGCTCTCGATTCGGCCGCTCAGGTGCCGCGGGAGCGATGGACTCCGCCGCGGCCACCGGCTCCACCGCCGAGAGCCGCATCGTGCTCGGCTCCCGCCTCGTCCGAGGGGCGGGGGCGGCGACCCGTTCGGATTCGCCCCACTGCGCCTGCGCGTGCGGGGCTTCGGAAGCCACCGCCGGCACGGCCGGTGGTACCGCCTCCGGTGCGGGCGGCACAGCGGGGGCGGGTTCCGGCGAGGCCATCCCGGCCGAGACGGACGTCTCGGCTACCGGGCTCGCCACGGGCGGCGCCTCGTACTCGTGCCGCGCCTCGTACTCGTGCCGCGCCTCGTACTCGTGCCGCGGCCCGTCAGCGGCCCACGGAGCAGGCGCCGCCTCGGGCTCGGCCGCTCGTTCCGGCACCGCCGACTCCGGTACGGCACGCAGTACATGGGTCGACCTGTCGCGACGCGGTGCGTGCGGGACCTCCGGACGCGCAGGTGCGACGGGAGGCTCCGAGGGCCGCTCGGCGACAACCTCGGGCGCGACCGCGGTCCCCGTCTGTCGCTCGGCAGCCGCCCCGGCGGCGCCCCACGGTTCTCCTACCCGCACCGGCTGACCGGCGTACTGGCTGGCCCCGTCCACGCACACCCGCAACGGCACCACGTACCCGATCCGCTCATCGTGGACCGTGGCGTGTACGGGGTGACCGGCCGCGAGGGCGATGCGGTGGAGGTGCCGAAGGACGGCGTCCTGAATCTCCTGGCCGTGGGCCGCGACGACCGGTACGCCTCCGATCCAGGCAGCGCCCGCACCCGGGCCGGCCGCGGGGACGTGGACGTCGACCGGTACCGCCACCGGGGCGGCCGAGGACGCCGAGCGCTTCTGTTCCCGCTTCTTCTCTCGGCTGGGTCGACGCATCTGTTCCCTCACTCTGCTGTGCCGGGGAACCGGCCACGCTTGATGCCAAGTCTCTCGGCTCGCTCACGGTTCAACGTCACCATGGCGTCACAGACACGTCCCAGAAGTCCGGCCACGGCTCGGCCCGGTGCGAACGGTTCAGCGCTTCGGCCCTGAGTTGTTCGTTCCCGGCGGTGGTGGCCCGGGTTGTCGGGGTACTCGCCAGGGCGCGGCGCCGGGGGTCCTGCCGAGTATCGATGATCACCGGCGCCGAGCGGAGGTCCTCCGGCCAGTTTCCGGTGGCCCGTATACGGGCACTCAGTGCGTCCAAGCCCGATCCCGGAAGGGCTCCCCCGGACTCGACGAGAGCACGCCACTCGGCTCGGATGTCCTCTCGGAAGATGGGTTCGTCGTCACGGCTCTCACCCATGTCCACCTTCTCTGCTCATCTCTACTCGGCGGTGCCGTTGTCCTCCGTCCCGGACCGGCAGGATGGCGAAGACAGCGGTCTGGAAAACGCCACAGCCTCAACTCACCAGCGCGTCATTGGCTTGTCCGGCGGACGCGTACGCGTTCGGTGAGGCGGCCCATGCGGGCGCGGGCTGCCTCGAGTTGCTGGATCTCGGCTGCCGCCGGGCCGCCGTCAGCTGCCAACTCGCCCCACAGGTCGATCAGTTCACGGCCGATGGCCAGCCCCCGCGACGGGTCACGCACGGCTCGCCACGCGGCGGCCGCGCTCTGCACGTTGACATAGGCCCCTACGTCCCCCTGCCGTCTGCGTATCCTGGCGAGATCCATGGACAAGGCGAACGAGCGCTGCGCGTCGCCCGCCAAGTACGCGATGTAGGCGGCCAGTTCACGCAGCTGCAGCACCTCGGGATGCTCTTCTCCCAGGGTCTTCGTCGCCGACGTGATGCTCTGCTCCGCCATCGCCGCCGCCGACTCGATCCTGCCCCTCCGCACGGCCTCGTTGATCCGCAGCACGGGCTCGGCGAGGAGCGACGGGGCGACCGATTCAGTGGTGGCATCTGGAGCCGTGTGGGGTGTCGCGGGGGCCGCGGGTGCGGTGACGGGCTCAGGAGCGACGGGAACAGCGGGATCAACGGGATCAACGGGAACGGGAACAAAGAGCACAGGAGCAACAGGAACAGCGGGCTGCGGAGCCGGTGCGGGCACACCCGCGGGAGCCTGCCCAGCACCCGGCTCGGGTATCGCAGCGGGGGCCGGCACCTCCGCCACCTGGTGCGGCGCGGCGCTCCGACCCGGGCCTTCGGCTGTCCCCACGGCTGCCGTGACCGCGCCCCCGGCCAACGGCACCGGCTCGCCAGCGAAATGGCTCGACCCGTCCGCCACGACCCTCAGCGGAGTGCTGAACCCGATGCGCTGGTCGTGGACCGTCGCGTTCACCGCGTGCCCCGTGGCGAGGACGAGCCGATGCAGATAGTTGAGCACCGCGTCCTGAACGCTCTCGCCGGGACCCGCGACGACGGGCAGACCCCCCACGGTGACCTGCCCGTGCGCGGGCACGTACACCTCGATGGGGGTGAGGCCCGACGCGGAGTCCCGCCCGGACTCGGGCCGGCTCCCGTGGCGCTGCTTCTCGCCGCGACCGAATCTGGACATCGCTTCCCTCACTGGGCGGAGGAGGCGGTGGAGGTGCCGGTGGCGGAGGCCGACGGACTCTCCGGGCTCGGTGGGTCCACAGCCTCGACCACGTTCACATCATCCACACGCCACGCCTTGCCCGAAGCAGAACGTACCAGCTTGAGATAGGCGTTGAGCCGT
Source organism: Streptomyces sp. NBC_01314 (assembly GCF_041435215.1). Lineage (NCBI taxonomy): Bacteria > Bacillati > Actinomycetota > Actinomycetes > Kitasatosporales > Streptomycetaceae > Streptomyces > Streptomyces sp. NBC_01314. Next base: position 4,591,667 of record NZ_CP108394.1, read on the forward strand.
GGGCCGCGACCGTTCCAGCCGTCCCGGCCCTGCGCCTTCCCCTCCACGACGAGGTTGCGGTAGGCGACCTTCGCACTGTCCTTGGGTGCGTCGTCCTCCAACTCGACGCTCACCGTCACAGTGGTCCAGGCCTGATGCCGCGCCCAAATGATCCAGTCGTCCCCAGGTCCGCTCGCCGCCCGGTAGGACCGCTCGATCGTGGCCCTGCGCTTCGTGCTCCAGCGGGTCGCGCGCAGCACGGCGTCGTGAGGACTCGCGTCGTACTTGGTGTCGTAGCCGTACGCCAGCTCGGCCCACGCCTGGGAGACCGCGGTGGCGTCGTTGTCGTCCACGGCTCTCTGGACGGGCACATGCGCGTCGAGGCCCAGCGGTTTTCCGGACGGCACCGGCGCCTTGGGGGCGATCGAGGGCTGCGCCGATGCCGACGGCCCGCCGCTCTGTCCGGTGTCGGCCCGGCGGTGATCGGGCAGTCCGCATCCCGACAGCAGGGCGAGCGCGGTGGCGGACGTGAGCAGCCCGGCCACGGCGACGCGCAGCGTGCGGCCGGAACGTGCCCGTCGTGTCGGCCGGTCCGCCTGCGCGCGTGCCTGTCCGCCGGACCGCTTCATCCGCGCCCCTGCCGGTTCCGACGCCCGATCCTGCGCTCGCGTCTCCGCCGTCCCCATGGCGTCCCCCTCTTCCACTACTTCAGCCCCAGCCACGGTGCCGGATCCACGTACTTCTCATTCTCCGTGACTTCGAAGTGGGCGTGCGGACCGGTCGAGTAGCCGGTGGAGCCGACCGCTCCGACCCGTTGGCCGACCTTCACCTGCTGCCCCACGGAGACAGCGATGGCCGACATGTGGTTGTACGTCGTGGTGATCTTCTTGCCGTTGATCGTGCCGTGCGAGATGACCACACGGTTGCCGTAGCCGTTGGACCAGCCGGCGAAGGTCACCTTGCCGCCCAGGGCCGCGAGGAACGGCGTACCCGCGGGTGCCCCGAAGTCGATGCCCGTGTGCAGCTTGTAGACGTGCTTGATCGGGTGCATGCGCATGCCGTACGGAGAGGTGATCAGCAGTTTGCCGCGCAGCGGCGCGGCCATCCGCTGGCCGGCGGGGATCTCACCCGGCGGATCGTCGACCGACTCGTACTTGGATATGAGCGACTTGATGCGCACGACGTAGTTCTGCGTCTCGGTGTACGGCGGTATGCCGCCGTACTGCTCGACGGCTCCCGGGCCGGCGTTGTACGCGGCGAGCGTCAGGTCGAGAGTCTCGCCGGACGCCTTCCCGTTCTTCTTGTACCCCTCGACCTGCTCGGCGAGGGCGCAGTCGTAGCGTCCCTGCGCCATGATGGCGTCGCCCGGGTCGTACGGCGACACAGTGCCGTTGCCGTCGTCGTCCCTGCCCCACGTCTTCCAGGTGCCCGGCATGAACTGGGACAGCCCCTCGGCGCCCACCGGTGACTTGGCGTTGGGGTTCCAGCCCGACTCGGCCTCGATCTGGGCCGCGATGACGGCCGGTTTGATCACGTCGCACATCGCACCGGCCTTGAGGACCCAGGGGACGTACTGGGCAGGCACCGTGCCGTCGTTGAGGCCGCCGCCTACGCCGCTCCCCTGAGCCTCGGCTTCGACGTCGCCTCCCACCCCGACCATCATGACCACGGGAAATATGATCAAGGCCACTCCGCCCAGCACCACCCACGTGGTGGGGCTCCCCCCGTTCTGCGACATTCGCTCCCCTCGGGCTCAAGTCAGCATGCGACACGCTCAGTTGAGTCTCACAAGTAACGGCCTTCGCGTAAGTAACCACCGGGTCACGAACTTGTCCCAAGGCATCGCGTGGTATTACCTGCCACTCTGACATCAGAGATCATCAAACCGTAATCCGTTAATCCAGCACGGGGGGAGATTCGGCGGTGCAAGGGAGCACGCCAGGCGGACCGGAAATCTGGCTTCGGGGCCCGGTCGCCACGCCTGAGCAACCAGCACCATCTCCGCCCGTGGTGGAAGTACCGCCGGTGCCGGACCGGTTGGCCTGGGTGGCCGTGCACGGTGGAGCGGGCACGTCGACGCTGGCAGCCGTCTTCGGCGGCGTCGACGTCGGCCGTTCCTGGCCCCGGCCCGATCAAGGGGAGCCGGGCTCCATCCTGTTGGTGGCCCGTACGCACGCCGCCGGACTACTGGCGGTGTCACAGACACTCGACCTCTTCCGGCGCGGTGAGCACCCGCCGGGGCTCACCCTCGTCGCCGTGGCCCTGGTGGCGGACGCGCCCGGACGCCTTCCCCGTCAACTGCTCCAGCGCATCAAGGTGATCGGCTCGGCCGTCGACGTCCACCGGGTGCCCTGGGTGCCCGCCTGGCGGACCGGCGACCTGACCGCTCCCGTGCCGCGCGAGACGGCGGCGTTGGGCCGGCTGCTCACGGACGCACCACGTCCACCGGAAAGGCCTTGACGAGGAGTGACCAGTGCCGACGCCCCCACCCAAAGATGACGGTCCACCCCCGCCCATCGAGATCAGCCCCAGCGTGACCGCCAACCTCGACTATGTCCTCAACATCATGGCCTGGCTGGTCACCGCCGCGGGGGTCGCGGGTCTGCTGATCGTCGGGATCCGTATGGCGATCGCCGTGCGAAACGGCGATCGGGACGAACACGTGCGGGAGTTCCTCATGGTGATGAGTGCCTGCGTGCTCGGCGCCACCGCGGGACCGGTCGTCAGCTATTTGCTGAACGGCTGAACGGCTCCACCAACTGAGGGGACATCACGTCGACTCGGAATCCGACAGGCGACGCCGAGCCACGTCCGACGATGATGCGCCGCAATGTCACGAACATGTCATTCAGGGGTCCCGGTTCCCTACATCGCTTGGGGAACCGGCGCCCGGAACGCCAAGCTCACTTCGTCACCAGTTAAGACACCGGCCGACAGGGGCCGACCACATCGGGGAGAAAGCATGCTCAACTCGCTCGCAACCAAGGCCCACAACGTGTTCCTGGCGGATGGCGGCGTCCCGGACCCGACCAAGGACGCGCCGCCGGAGCTCACCGCGAAGGTCGACACCGTCCTCGGACTTGTCGCCTGGGTGGGCACCGCGGCCGGAGTCGCCGGGGTCCTGATCACCGGGGCCATGATGGCGATCTCCATGCGAAGGGGAGAGGGATCCGAGCACATGGGCCGCCTCGGCATGGTTCTCGGCGGCTGCGTCCTGGTGGCCACGGCCGGTCCGATCGTCAACTTCGTCTTCTAGAGCAAGCGAGAGGAATCTCGATCATGCTGAACTCCGGCCGATCCCGGGGCGGCAGCGGGGAGTGGGAGAAGCCGTTCTGGCAGCAGCGGGGATGGATGATATCCGCCGGCTTCCTGCTGGTTCTCGTCTTCATGGGTGCGGTGGCTCTTGTCGGCGGCGGCAACAGCCAGACGCAGGTGGACGACGACTCGTCCCCGGCCCCGAGCCCGAGCCCGACCACCACACAGGCCGGAGGCGGAGCAGCGGATGCTCGCCCAGCGGGTTGCCGCACCGACGACAGCGAGCAGGACAAGCCCACGGAGGCCCCGAAGGACTTCCGGTGGAAGGTGGACGGCACCACTCTCGTGCCCGTCTCGAAGACCGCGGGCCCGCTGAAATACGACGGCCCCGTCTGGTACTGCTACGCGCACACCCCGATGGGAGCGGTACTCGCCGTCCACTCCATCACCGACCACCTCGGCTACGCGGGCTGGCGCGAGGTCGTGGAACGGCAGGTCGTTCCGGGGAAGGGACGCGACGCTCTGATCGCCAACCGTACCCAGGAAAAGGACCGGTCCCCCTCGGGCAAGGCCGACGCCAGCGGATACTCCGGATTCTCGGTGCTCGCCTACAACAAGGATTGGGCGACGGTGATGTTCCTGATTCGCGGCCCCAGCGCGGGGGTGTACGGCACCGCTTCGGTGAACGTGCGGTGGCAGGACGGCGACTGGAAGCTCGACCCCGAGCCGGACGGCACGATCTATTCCGGGATGGCACAGGTAAGCGGCACCACGGGCTTCGTCACCTGGGAGGCGTGACATGGCGGACTGCACGACATTGGTGATCGACTGCCTCGGGGCGGGCCTGGAGTGGGCCCTGAACTCCGGCGGCGAGGCCCTCGCCGCCGGAGGCGTCGTGGCCTTCGCCAAGGCCATCGGCGAGGCCACGGAATCGGTTCTCGCATCGCTCAACAGTGTCTGGCTCAACGTCGACGCGGGTGCCGACGCCGGATCCGCCATGACCAACATCATGGAGGCGAACAACTGGCTGGTCGGCTATGTGGCCGTGGCTTCTTTGCTGGTGGCCTGCATCCGGATGGCCCTCGACCGGCGAGGCCAGTCCATGAAGGCCGCGTTCATGGGGATGTGGAAGGTACTTCTGGTCGGCGCGGTCGCGGTCCCCGTGGTCCAAGCGCTCACAGCGGCATCGGACACCTATGCCAGAGACGTCTACAGGGCGGCCAAACTCGACGAGACCGCCAACACGATCCTGGGCGTCCTGGTGCTGGATCAACCGGGCCTCATGCTCATCTTCGGTCTGCTCGTCATGCTCTCGACCATCGTGCAGATCTGTCTCATGTACATCCGCATCGGCGTCATGATCATGCTGATCGGCACCCTTCCGCTCGCAGCCGTGTCCTCGATGACCGGGTGGGGGGAGGGCTGGTGGAAAAAGCACGTCGGCTGGCTGGCAGCCTGGTTGCTCTATAAGCCGGCGGCCGCGCTGATCATCTATTCCGCCACCTCGATGACGCAGAACACCGACGACCTCGGCCAGGTCATCGCCGGCATGGCCATGCTGGCCATGGCCGTCTTCGCCCTGCCCGCCCTGCTCAAACTGATCGTCCCAGCCACCGCGGCACTCGGCGGCACGTCAGGCGGCACGGTCGCCCTCAACGTCGCCAACAACGTGGCCAGCGGCGCGGTCAGCATCGCGGGGGGCGGCGGGGGCGGCGGGGGCGGGGGCGGCAAAAGCGCCTCGTCCGGTCCGCAGGGCTCCCCGTCCGCAGGCGCCGGCAGCCCGGCCGGCGGTGCGGGGGCCGCCGGAGGGTCGGGAGCCCGAAGCGCCGGAGCCGCAGGCGGAACAGCCGCTGCGGGGGCCGCCACGGGTGGCGCCGCCGTGGGTCTGCAAGTCGCCGCGGTCGCCGCACAGACCCAACTCGCCGCAGCCACCGAGGTCATGAACTCCCTCGACGACAACGACGGGATGAAGGGCCACAACCAGTAACCCGTCGAACCCCCGACACCGGGCCGGGCCGGGGGACCCCCCGGCCCGGCTGTCCCTCACCTGCCAGGCCATGAGCCCGTGCAAGCGGAAGAAGGAAGAACCCATGTCCAGCGACGCCATGACGCGTCCCACGTACGGGAACTGGCGGCGCCCTCGCCGCCCCGGACTCGGTCCACTGGGCCTCCTCGGTACCGTCGTCGCCTTCGGCGGACTCCTGGTGGCGCTGCTGGCCTCGTTGGTCTCCCTCATGGCAGCCGTCGTCGTGCTCGTGCCGGTGGGGCTCTTCCTCGCTCCTCTCGCTCTGCGCACACTGGACGGCCGCAACGTCTACCAGCTCCTCGCCGTGCGCATCGGCTGGATGAGGCGGAAGGCGAGCGGCTCGACCACGTACGTCTCCGGACCGCTCTCCCACCGCCCCGGAGGCCGCTTCCAGCCGCCCGGCCTGCTCGCCCGTACCAAGATGTACGAAGGCCGGGACGCCTACGACCGCCCGTTCGGCGTGATCCACCACCCGGGCCGCAACCTCTACACCGTGGTGCTCGCCTGTGAGCCCGACGGCGGCTCGCTGGTGGACCCCGAGCAGGTCGACGTCTGGGTGGCGGCCTGGGGCGACTGGCTGGCCCGGCTGTCCCACGAGCCCGGTCTGCGCGGCGCCCAGGTCGTCGTCGAGACAGCCCCGGACACCGGCACCCGGCTCGCCGCGGAGGTCCTGCCCCGTATCGCGCCCGACGCCCCCGCCGCGGCCCGCGCCGTGATGGAGGAGGTCGTCGAGCGCTACCCGTCCGCCTCCTCCGAGATGCACACGTACATCGCGCTGACCTACGGTCCTACCGGTGGCCCCAAGCGGGACGTCGACGACGTGGTCACCGACCTGTCCATGCGGCTTCCCGGTCTGCTGTCCGGGCTGATCGCCGCGGGCGGCGGGTCCGCGTACCCGCTGTCGGCCGAACGGCTCGCCGAGATCGTGCGCGTGGCCTTCGACCCGGCCATCGCCCCGGACGTGCTCAGCGCCCGCGCCGAGAACGCGACGACCGGTATCGAGTGGGCCGACGCCGGCCCCGCGGCAGCGGTCGAGAGCGTCAACGCCTACCGGCACGACTCGGGTGTCTCGCGCACCTGGATGCTGACGCTGGCTCCGCGCGGTACCGTCCGTTCCGGCGTGCTGCGGGGCCTGTTGGAACCTGCCCCCGGCACCCGCCGCAAGCGGGTCTCGCTGATCTACCGGCCGATCGACCCGGCGACCTCCGCCCGGATCGTGGAGTCCGACCGTCGCTCCGCCCACTTCATGGCGAGCTCACGGGGCGGGCTGGTGGAGGCACGCGCCACGTCCGAGGTACGGGCGGCGGAGCAGACGGCGGCCGAGGAGGCCTCCGGTGCGGGTCTCGTGGAGTTCTCCATGATGGTGACGGTCACCGTCGACAGCGAGCAGGAGCTGCCCGACGCGTCGATCACCGTCCGCAATCTCCAGGCGTCCTCGCGCATCCTGATGCGCCCGGCCGACCGCATGCAGGCGTCGGCGTTCACCTGCACGCTTCCCGTCGGTCTGCTCCCGTGGGAGCACACCCTCGTTCCGTACCAGATCAGGGAGGCACTGTGAGCAAGAGCAGTCCGCAGCGGCCGCCCCGCCCCGCCACAGCCCCATCGCGCGGCTGGTTCGGGCCGGGCGGCGGCCAGGTCGGCCACGTCGACCCGCCGTCGATGTGGCGGTCCACCACCGTGCAGGCATGCGGGCTGTGGCCGTTCGCGGCCGGATCGGGCGCGCCGATGACGGGCGTACCGCTCGGGCAGCACCTGCACACCGGAGCGACCGTGTGCGGCGACCCCATCTCCTGGTTCACCCGCGCCCGTTACATCTCCAACCCCTCCCTCTTCATGCTCGGCATGCCGGGCCTCGGCAAGTCCACGCTGGTGAACCGGATGCTGATCGGCATGTGCGCGACCGGTATCACTCCGCTGGTGCTGGGCGACCTGAAGCCGGACTACGCGGACACCGTCCGGGCGCTCGGCGGCCAGGTGATCTCCATCGGCCGTGGTGTCGGCGGCATCAACGTCCTCGACCCCGGTGCCATGGGCCAGGCGGCGGCTCGGATCGGCGGCGAGCGGGGGCGGGTGCTCGCCGCCGAGGCGCACGGCCGTGTCCTCAACATGGTCGCCGCGCTCATCACGATCGTGCGCGGCCGGCCGATGGACGACCACGAGCAGTCGGTGCTGTCGGCCTGTCTGCACCACCTGACGGAGCGGACCCAGCCAGGACGGCCCCCGCTCCTGCCCGACCTGTTGCGCGTGCTGGACGAGGGTCCCGACCGGGTCCGCGCGGTGACCCTGGACCGCGGCAACGAGGCCCGCTACCAGGAGGCCGTCGACCCGCTGCACCGCTCGCTCCTCGGCGTTCTGGACGGCCCGCTGGGCGACACGTTCGCCACCGAGACCTCGACCCGTATCGACCCCGCGTCGCCGGCCGTCTGCGTCGACATCTCCCGTATCGGCGAGGCGGACACACAGCTCACGGCCGCGGCGATGCTCGCGGCGTGGTCGGACGGCCTCGGCACGGTGGCGGCGGCCCACGCCCTCGCGGATGCCGGGCTCGCCCCCCAGCGCTGGTTCTTCACCGTCCTCGACGAACTGTGGCGCCCGCTCCGCGCCGCCTCCGGCATCGTCGAACGCATCGACGCCCTCACCCGCCTCAACCGCTCCCTCGGCCTGGGTGACGCGAAGATCACGCACACGCTGAAGGACGCGGAGGCCCTCGGCAGCGAGGCCGACCGGGCCAAGGCGCGCGGCTTCGTCGAGCGGGCCGGCATGGTCGTCTGCGCGGGGCTGCCGCGCACCGAGATGCGCGAACTGGGCGAGATCGTCGGCATGTCGGAGCGGGAGATCGAGCTGGTCTCGTCCTGGTCGTCGCCGCCCGGCTGGGCCAGCATCGGTGGCAACGAGGAGCCTCCGGGCCGAGGTCGCTTCCTCATCAAGGTCGGTGGCCGTCCCGGCATCCCGATCAAGGTGTCCATCACGGAGACGGAGCGCAACCTGCACAACACCAACACCCGGTGGGCCGGGAACAAACTGAACCTCGCGAAGCCGCCGGAGGCATCGAGATGAGCACGCGCCCCACGCGCAAGGGCCAGTCCGCCGGTGACGACCTGCTGCCCTGGATCATCCCGGGCGTGGCCCTCCTCGTCGGTGGTCTCTTCACCGGCGCCTGGCTGGGCGGCACGCTCGGCGCGGCGCTGTCCACCGGCGGCTGGGACCCGCCGCCCTTCTCGCTGGACACTCTGGCGACCCTGGTCAAGGACGGTCCGCGGACACTGTGGCCGGACGCGTCGAGCGGCGCGGTGACTGCCGGAATCGCCACCGTCTTCGGGGTGTTCGTCGCCCTGATGGTCACTCTGATCATCCTCGTGCGCGGCCGCGGGAAACGCCCCGACGGCCTCGCCGGCCGCAAGGAACTGGCCGGCATGCTTCCCAAGGGCGCGGCCGAGCGCGCGCGTTCCCTGCGCCCGTCCCTGGGCAAGACCGCCAAGCTGGAGCCGGACGAGACCGGAAACCTCCTGGGCAACCTGGAACCCAACGGGCCCGAACTGCGCTCCAGCTACGAGGACGTGGAGCTGGACCTGATGGCGCCGCGAGCGGGCAAGTCCACGGGTATCGCCGTGCCCCGGGTGCTGCGTGCCCGGGGCAGCGTCCTGCTGACCTCCAACAAGGCGGACGTCTACAGCGTCACCCGTGCGGAACGCGAACGCGTCGGCCAGGTCTGGGTGTTCGACCCCCAGGGCATCGCACACACCTCGCGCGGCATGTGGTGGGACATGCTCGCCGACGCCGCCACCATCGAGGGCGCCAGGCGGCTCGCGGGCCATTTCGTCGGCGCGGTCAACGACGACGCGTCGAAGCGCGACTTCTGGATCTCCGCGGCGCAGAACACGCTCACGGCGCTCTTCCACGCCGCCAACCGCGGCGGGCGCGGCATCGACGAAGTGCTGGCATGGCTCGCCGACCCGGCCGACCGCACCCCCATCGACCTGCTGCGCGACGCGGCCATGCCGGCCCTCGCCGACCAGTTGCAGGGCACCATCCAGGGTGCCGTCGAGACCCGGGACGGCATCTACGAGACGGCCCGTCAGTGCGCGGCCTGTCTCCTCGACCCGGCGATCGCCGCCTGGGTGACGCCGGACCCGCAGCTGCCGCAGTTCCAGCCGGAACAGCACGTGCTCTCCCCCGACACCCTGTACCTGCTGTCGAAGGACGGCGGCGGCTCGGCCGCGGGTGTCATCGCGGCGGCCGCCGACTCGGTGCTGCGCGCCGGTGTGGTGGCCGCCGAGCGCATGGGTGGCCGCCTCGACCCGCCCATGACGGCGGTGCTGGACGAGGCCGCCAACGTATGCCGTATCTCCGACCTGCCCGACCTCTACTCCCACCTCGGCTCCCGCGGCATCAACATCGTGACCCTGCTGCAGAGTTACCGCCAGGGCGTACGTGTCTGGGGCGAGGCCGGGATGGACGCCCTGTGGGGCGCGGCGACCATCAAGCTGCTGGGTGCCGGTCTCGACGACGCGGACTTCGTGGAGAAGGTGTCCCGGCTGGTCGGTGAGCACGACGTGTCGACGGTCAGTTACTCCAGGAGCAGGGACGGCCGTTCCCGTTCCACCTCCTACCGCCTGGAACGCATCCTGCCCGCCGACCGCATCCGCGCCCTCCCCAAGGGCACCGCGCTGCTCCTGGCCACCGGCATCAGACCCGCCATGATCCGGCTCCGCCCCTGGTACGCCGAACCGGGCGCCGACCGCATCCAGGCCGCCGCCCAGGCCGAGGTGAAGGCCATCACCGCCCGCGCCGTGGAGAAGGCCGTCCGATGACCACTGCTCAGGATCAGGCCGGAGCGCCACCCTTCATCCTCTACCTGGACGGCGAGGACTACGCCGAGGAGATGCGCAACCTGGCCCTGTGGGTCTCGGATCTCCTCCTGCCCGTCTACGGCCGCGAGGTCACCTCGCAGCAGCCCTGGTGCCCCCGCTGGTGGGAGCACCTGGAGGCGATCGCCCGGCTGCACGCCCTCTGGCTGGCCTGGCAGGAGTGCACCGACCCGGCGGCCGGTGCCTCCGGCCCCGCCGTCTGGCATCGCGACCACCTCGGCCCCGTACTCGCCGAACTCCGCTCCCCCGCCGGACCGTTCGCGGGCTGCAAACAGGGCAGCCATCGGGCGAAGGCGGCGCCGACGGTCGAGGCGTACGACGGCTGACGTTCCAGCACGCTCGATGTGAGACCGCCGCCGAAGCCCAGCAGCGGTGCCGACGAGGCCCCCCACGTGACGAGAAGGAACAGAAGATGTACAGGACGAAGGCAGCCGTGGCCGTCACCCTGGCAGGGGTGCTGCTCGCCGGATGCAGCGCGGACGGCGACGGCGGTTCCGACACCGGCAAGGGCGACAAGGGGTCCGGTACGACGGCCCCCTCCTTGGCCGAGCTCACCGTGCCGTCCGCGTACGACGGTGCCAAGGGCTGGGATCAGGAGATCGACTGGGTTCCGGAGAACACGGAGTCGCAGATGCCGGTGACGACGGACGGGGAGACGGTCGCGTACGTCCTCCGGTCCGGTGACGGCTACACGGTCCAGGCACGCGACAGCACCACGGGCAAGGTGCGGTGGACAAGTGCCCGGTTTCAAGTACCGGCAGAGATCACCGACGAACCGAACCTGGGATACTCCGAGGACAACCCCGAACTCCCGCAGGTGACCGTCGTGCGGCAGGGGGGCCGCACCTATCTCGCTTCCTGGGCACACGGTACCCAGGAAGGGGATGCCCTGAACGAAAGTCGGGAAGTGGTGCAGATCAACCTCTACGAGATGGACAGTTCCGGTTCATCCGTTGCTCCGCTGCGCCGTGTCTCCGTGCCAGTCGACGATGTCCGGGCATTCACGATCAAGGTCTACGACAGTGGAGGCGGTGCCGGTCTGGTGGTGTCGTGGGAGGAGCCATCCAGGAACCTCGGCGCCACCGTCGATGCCACGACAGGCAGGCTCACGAAGTACGACAACCCGGGCAGCCTGGTCCCAGAGTGCCCCTCGGCGTGCGTATACGGCGACGTAGTGGCGGTCACTTCCAAGGGAGCAGCGGGGGCCAACAATGTGGGCGGCTTCGGCGTCAAGGGCGGGTGGGCCTCCCAGGACATCGCACCGAAGGGCGCCGACCCGGGAAGGATCTCCAACGGCGGGTACGTGAGCGGATCCTTCGTCGGTGTCGACAGCGGCAAGTTCCTCGCCACGTGGAAGGCGGCCGACGGCACGGACACCCGGTTCTGGTCCGCGCACGACCTGAACAGCGGCCGATTGCTGGCCAGTACGGCCTGCGCCGCCGGGGGCACGGAGAACGTGACCGACGCCGTCGCCTCCCTGAACGGCCGCTATCTCGGCCTCAATTCCGTCGTCTTCGACGTCAAGTCGGGCACCGGGCTCTGCCTTGAGGGAGACGACACCCGGCGGCCCATCAACATCCGTGCGCTCGGGGACGACGGCACGGCTTACGGCGAGACGGACGCCGAGAGCGGTGCGACGCCCATGGTCGAACTGAAGGTGAGCGACGGCGAGCCGAAGGTCCTGCCCGAGGGAACACAGCTCCCGGCCGCGATCTTGAAGGAGGCGGCACTGTTCACCCTTCGGGAGAACGGCGCCGGCCTGCTGATCTCGGTACGGCGGAATGCCTGACGCCGACCGAAGCCGAAGCGAAGGCCGACGTCGTTGGAGCGACAGCCCGAGGAGCCTCCTGCGAGGCCGGCGGCCCTCGCGTACGGCGCACGGGAACCCGGATTGAAGGGGGAGAGACGGTGTCCGGAGTCGCTGCAGGAACCGGTGCACGCGAAGCACGCGGCCAGCATCACCGTCGCACGCGGCTTCGTGTTCCGCCCGGACGGCTCCCGGCTGATCTGGGCGCCGAGCGAACGCGACGAGTCGGACCGTCCGGAGTGAGGCGACGACGCCACGTCGGCCGGCGTCCTGGCACTGCCGCTGGACGTCAGCTCCGCGGCGGGCTGAAGCGGTCGATGTCGGCGAGAATGGACCGCTTCAGCTCCAGCGCGGCAGCGATCTCCTCGCGCGTGAACCGCTCCGGGTCCTTGGTGTACAGCTCCCGGCCGCGCCGCGATGTGAACAGGGCCTCAGGGATGCGGTCCCCGCGCTCCGGGAGGAACTTGGCGACCTCCTCGAACGCGGCAATCGCGTACTCGGTCCGTGGCCGGATCTCCCGGTGTTCGGCGGTCGGCGTGTTCAGGAGACGGAGCCCGGAATCGGTCGACGCCCGGTCGCCGACCCACATGAACTCGCCGGGGTCGATGATTCTCGACGGCTCGAAGCCACCGAACGCCGGGGGCGCGGGCGGCAGTTCCTCGGACATGCGGAACTCGAACGAACGTGTACGACCGCACTGGGGACACATGCCCTCGTACACCGCCACCATCGCTCCGTCGCGGTCCTCGAGTCGGTGTTCCCTCTCGAACTCCTCCGCGCCGCAGTCACAGGCATGGAGGTCCATGTAGAGGTGAGCTTCCTGCATCGAGCGAGCGATCAACATGACATGATCCTACGGATTCACATCGCCGGAGGGGGAGACGTCGGTGGACCAGGACAATGATGCGAAGCGTCCTGAAGAGATCGTCATCACAGCCACGGATGTTCTGGGCACCAGCTTTCGGGCCGACAGCGGCACGCGTGCCGCGGAACGCGTCCTGACCGACGCCGAGGCCACGCTGCCCGTGGTGGTCCAGGGCCTGTACCCCGACCGACTGCGCATGCACGGGCTCGCCGAGGAGGACGGCCGTCGCTTCTTCGCCCTGAGTGACGAGGGCGGCAGGACCCTGACCATCCGGCTGGAGGCCGCCTCCCTGCCCGAGCGGACTGTGGCCCGGACCTTCGTCAACACGGCGTCCGACAACCATGTCGTCCAGGTCTCGGACCGTCTCGCACCCGACCAGATCGGCCGGGCTCTGAGCCACGAGGTCAACGAACTCCTCTCCGTCCGAGAGCGTGCCGCCCGTGCCGAGGCACCCGCTGCCCAGGATCTGCTTGCCCGTGGCGCGACGCTGCCCGAGCGACATGAACTCTCCGACGAGGACCTGGGCCGGATCGGTGAGCTCAACTACCTGGCCGCACGCGTGAACGACAACACTCTGCCCCCCGACCGGCGTGCGGAGGCCGGCGCGGAGCTGTCCCAGCTGATCGACCACACGGGTCTGCGCCCCGTCTCGCCCGCTGAGGACACAGCGTCCCGCGCGGTCGAGCAGTACGCCGCCAACATCCGAGCCGACACCATCCGTCCCCATCTGACGACGGAAGCAGCCCGAACCGTTCGTGAACTCGCACACCCCGTGGAACGACTGAGCGCGGCCGACGCCCAGGTCGTCCTGGACCACCGGGCTCGGGCCGCCGAAGTCCGCGCGGCGCAGTCCCCGCTGGGCACATCCCCTTCCCTCCCTCTCCCAGGCATGCGTCCCGACGGCACACCCCACACCCGTGAGGAACTCAGTGCCGCATCGAACGAAGCCGCCCGGCAGCGCACCACTGTCGGACAGGAGACACTCGATCAGCTCCGCGCGGAAGCAGCCTCACTGTCCGACGGACGGTATCCACAGCGCCAGATCATGATCGGCGGCGGAGGCTCGCTCGCCGGCCGCGATCCCGACGTGCTGCTCGTAGACGCGCGCGGCCGATGGCACGTTGACCCCATCAAGGGCATCGTCCAGTCCGCGGACCAGGTACGCCACCTCAGGGAAGTTGGCTGGAATCCTTACCAGTTCGGCGACCCGAAAGACCGTGTCTCACTGTCCACCCTGCAACTCTGGGAGGACACCGCCGCCGCGAGTGGCCCACTCGTCGACGGGCGGGCGACTCTGTCCCTCAGCGAGGAGGGCCGTCTGCTCGCCGAGATCACCCCGATGGACGGGTCACCACCCGTACGGGTCGAGGTGGTGGGCACGCCACTCGTGGCGACCGGTGTCCCGCCCGAAGTTGTTCCGGGAGTCGACCGGCAGGTACCGACCGTGGCGGAGGCCACCGAGGTGTTGAGCAGCCGTCTCACTACGTCAGGCACTCCGGAGGCGCTGGAGGCTCGTGACCGGCTTGCCGCCCTGCCGGCCGGAGAAGGCCGCGCGGCCGCGTCTCTGGAGGTGCTGGCCGACCCGCGGGTGGCGGACGCTCTGGACACCTCCACGGACCCCATGGTCGCCGGTGCCCGGACCACACTGGAGGCGACCGCCAAGTGGGAGCAGGCCAGTGCCGCCGCGCCGGGCCGGGTCCTGCTGGGCGACGAGGTGGGCGACGGGGAATACGACCCGACGGTCGCCGACAACTGGGTGATCGCGGGTATCGGCGGCGGCGCCATCGCCAACACGGAGATCATCCTGGAGGGCAACCCCAATGCCCGGGTGACCATGGTGGGAACCGCCGCGCCATGGGTCCTCCACAACGACTCCCAGTACCTGGCGATGCGCCGACAGTACGACGCCGAACTCGGCGGCAACGGACGCCTGGTCACCGTGGCCAACCAGCGACTGGGCGCCATCGAGACGGTCCGCACCCCTGAGGGCGAGGTGCGACTCAAGGCTCAGCACGTCGAGGGTGACGCGTACGTGGCCTGCCTCGGTCGGGTGGCTCGACTGCCGCAGGCCGCAGACACCCTCGACCAGTGGGCACGGCAGCAGGGCGGGCAGGTCAGGGGCGAGTTGCTCTTCGACAAGAATGAGCAGTATCTCGGCTACCGGCTCCGTTTTCAGGTCGCCGACCGTCAGCACACCGTCGATGTGACCGGCGCGGCGTCCCGTATGCTGCCCGGAAACGTTTTCAGCCGGGACGACATGGCCAGACTGGCCGTGATCGACCGCAAGACGGCGCCGGCGGAAAGCGGAAACGTGGCCGCCGGGTTCATGGCCACCGCTATCCAGGGAAACAATCTGGCCAAGCATCGGGCGGAGCAGACTTCCCAGGGTCCGTCCGTCGGTGCTCGTTCCGTCAATCCCATTGCCGCCACGGCCCGTCTCCAGTCCGGCCGTAAGTCGTCCACTCCGAATTCACCCTCAAGGCCCACGCCGGGAACCGGCGCCGCCAACCAGCCTCCGCACAGCCCGCGCCCTCCGCAGCCGGGAAACAGCCCGGGCGCGCCCGGGCGCTGAGGAATCCGGCGATGTCCGGTGAGGCAGCACGCACCACCACAGAAACCGCCGCAGCCGTCCGAGCTCGCGAGACGACAGCCGTCGACGAGGTGGCGGCCGCGTTGGAACGCATAGAACGGACTGAGCCCGTCCTGTGTGCCTTCGTCGAGGTGTGGGCCGAGGAAGCGTTGCGGCGGGCGGCGGAGGTGGACGCGCGGGTGGCCGCGGGCGTGTGGCTGCCGTTGGCCGGGGTGCCGATCGGGGTGAAGGGGCGGAACGGGCTGCGTACGGCTGTGGCCCGGGCGCTGGTCGCGGCCGGGTGTGTCCCCGTGGGGGCGACGTCCGTGCCCGGCCCCGGTACCCCCTGGCAGACCTGGGGCCTCGGGGCCGGCGGCCGGACCGTCAACCCCTGGCGGGCCGACCGGACACCTGGCGGCTCCTCCGCCGGGTCCGCGGCGGCGGTCGCCGCGGGCCTGGTGCCGATGGCGACCGGCACGGACGGCGCCGGGTCGGTACGTATCCCGGCCGCCTGGTGCGGCGTCGTCGGCCTGAAGACCACGAACGGACGCCTGCCCTCCCCCGACCGCACCGGCCTCGCGGCGGCCGGTGTCCTCACCCGCTACGCGTCGGACGCGGCGGCGTACTGGCGCTGCGTGTCAGGAGTGGGGGACGCGCGGGACCCAGGCGACAGGGGAGGGTGCGCGACGGAGCACGACGGGCAGGAGCGGCCGTACGCGGTGGGGACGGCAGCGGCGACGCGAGCCGTCAGGGCGGCTGGAGCAACACGGGCGACCGGCGGCGGGTCTCCCCCCGTCGCCGTCTGGTCGGCCGACCTCGGCTTCGCCGACACCGATCCCGAGCCCGCCGCGATCGCCCACGGCGCCGCGCTCCGCCTCGCGGACGCCGGTCTCGTACGGCTCACGGGGCTTACGGGTCTTACGGGTCTCACGGGGCTCGTACGGCCGCCAGTACGCCAGGCGCGCCCGCTCGTCCACCAGGGCACCCCTCTCTCACAGGCGGCGAACCCGCCCGCGCCGCAGCCGCTTCGACTGGAAAACCCCGGACCGGCCTGGCTCGCCCTCCGCGCCGCACGGCCCCCCGAAAGCCGCCCGGCCCACGACGCCCGCCCGTCACCCGGCACCCACCCGGCTCCTCTCTCGGCCGCCCAGGAACTCCGCGCCGAGAACGACCGGCGGCTCGCCGCCCTCTTCGCCGAGGTCGACCTGATCCTCACCCCCACCACACCCAACGCGCCCCACGGTCACGACGGCCCGGGTGACCGCTACTCCACGGCTCTGACCTGGGCGTTCAACCTCAGCGGGCATCCCGCCATGAGTATCCCGGCCGGCTTCGACTCCGACGGCTGCCCGGTCGGCCTGCAGTTGGTGGCGCGGCACGGCGAGGAGGCACTGTTGCTGTGTGTGGCGGAAGCAGTCGAAGCCGTCCGGAAGTACCCCGCCCCAGAAACGGAGAGCCCGACATGAGATGGACCGTCCACGGCGAACACACCCTCCACGACACCCCATGGGTCAGGCTGCGCTCGCTGGACGTCGAGCGGCCCGATGGCACCCGTGGCGACTACCACGTGGTCCGGCTGCGGGACCTCGCCGTCACCGCGGCCGTCGACGACCGGCAGCGGGTCCTGATGATGTGGCGCCACCGCTTCGTCACGGACACCTGGGCGTGGGAGCTGCCCATGGGCCTGGTCGAGGACGGGGAACGGCCGGAGGAGGCGGCGGCGCGGGAGCTGGAGGAGGAGACGGGGTGGCGGCCGGGTTCGCTGCGGGAACTGCTCTACGCGCAGCCGGCGGCCGGCATCACCGACACCCAGCACTTCGTGTTCCGCACGGACGACGCCCGACGCGTCGGCGAGCCCACGGAGCAGAACGAGTCGGACCGCCTGGAGTGGATCCCCCTGGCCGACGTGCCCGGTCTGATCACCCGCCGGGAGATCGTCAGCAGCGCCACCCTCGTCGGCGTCATGGCCCTGTTGCTGGAGAGCGCGAACGGCGCATCCGTATCGGGTCGGTGACCGACTGTCAGACCTCTGGTCTAGGGTGATCAATCGCCAGAGGTTACGGGCGACTTGTGTACGGGGAACGTGCGCACGGAGGACGTGGGGCACGGGGAACGGGGATGATGGACACGACAGCGAGGGGAGGCCCCGTCGACTGGGCGGCCTCCGGCGCGGTGGGCCCGAACGTGGCGTACCGCAATCAGACACTGCAGTACCGGGACGTCGAGCTGAGCTTCGACGAGTCCGTGGAGTTCAAGACCGTCAGACAGCTGTGGTTCCAGGCGGCCGTGGCGTCCTTCCTGATCTTCTTCGTCCTCGGTCTGGTGCCGGCCCTCCTGGCCGGCGATGTCGACGCCATCGGCCCCGGCCTGATTTTGTCGATCATCGCCTTCTGGGTGGTCTTCCTGCTGGTCCGGCAGAACGAGCCGATCTCGGAGTGGAAGACGCTCCTGGAGGACAAGGCCGCGGCCTCCTCCTCCGCGTACGCGACGATCTACGGCGCGCTGACCAGCCGCCGGATCCCGGTCACAGCCGTTCCGGCCCGGATCCGCAGCGACATCACGCCGGAGGTCGTGCACAACCGACTGGTCGTCACCAGCGGCCGCTACGTGGCCTACGTGACCGTCTTCGCCTACGGCACCAGCCTCTACGTCGGCTGGACGATGTGGCGCAGCCGCTCCGGCGCCGTGGTGATCGGGCACTTCGTGAAGGATGTCGTCGGCTCGATACTGAACCGCACGGGCAGCCTCAACCAGATGCTGCGCACGGACCGCCCGCGCGCGATGCGGGAGGCCGTGCACTCGGCGGCACGTGAAGGCGTGGAGATAGCGGTCCAGGGCATCGAGGTGCCCCTCGCCTCGACCTTCGGGCAGGAGCCCCCGGTCCAGTCGCTCCCGGTTCCGGCCGCACCGGCCGGTCCGCCCGGTCCGCCCGCCCCACCGGCGTACCCGGTGCGGGCCCAGCCTGCGCCCGGGTATCCGCCAGCGGGCCCGACGGGTCACATACCCACGGCACCGCCGGCACCGCCCATGGTCCCGCACGCCCCATCGGAGCCGAACGGACCGCGCTGGAACGGCAGTTGAGCACCACCGACCGGAAGGCCACCGGTGTGCTGACCGTGTCCGACGGCACGGCGGTCTGGGCATGGACGGCGGTACGCGTCGATGCCGCCGCCGATCTCACCGAGACCCAGGAGTACGCGGATCTCGCGGAGGACGACCGCCGGATCAAGGCGGTCGCCGCCGAGACGGCCTGGCTGACCGGCCAGTGGGGCACGGCACACGGTGAGCGTGTCGAGCTGCGCTACCTCAGCGATCCGGCGGAGCGCGGCCTCACCTGCGCCCTGCTCGGCCGGGTCTCGGCGGCCACACACGGCCGGGCGGAGGCTGCCGCGCTCGCGCTGCGCGCCCGGCTGGCCGCGCTCCCCCGCCATGTGCACGCGACGCCGGTCGACGACCCGGCCGAGGTGGCGCGGCTGCTGACCCCGTTCACGCCCGATCCCGACGCGGGTGTGGCCGAGATCCGCAAGCGGTACCGCACCGGGCTGCCCAACCGTCCCGACGCGGGAGTGCGCTACTACCTGTCTCCGCAGCCGTTCACCGCGTCGGCGCCGCCGTGGGACGCGTTGTGGAGGGCGCTGGCGGAGCACCCGTACCCGGTGCTGCTGACGATCGGCCTGGAGCCGTACGTCGTACCGGACGACCTCGGCCCGCTGCTGCACCGCGTCGCCACGCAGTACGGCCGGCTCGGGACCCAGGGTCAGCTGCCGGACGGCCTCTGGTCGCCGGGCACACAGCTCGCCCCGGACGCCTTCGCGGTGGACGCCTCCCGGGTGTACGCCGACGCCGCCCGCCGTTACACCGGGCGAGCCTTCCGTATGCGGATCGCCCTGGCCTCGCCCGCGCCGCTGCCCGAGTCGTTGGCCGAGCTGGCCGGCGCGACCGTGTCTCCGCAGGAACGGGCGCGCGAGGAGGGGGTGCTCACGGAGACGTTCAGCGGACCGGCACACAGCGTGGCGTGGCCCGGACCGGGTGAACTCCCGGCCGCCTGGCAGGGGTTGACCACGTTGGAACACGGACGCTGGGGCGGCGACCACTGCTGGCGGCTGCCCGAGCCGCTCTCGCCGCAGCTGCGGCTGATCGCGGAGCTGGTGGACGCGCGCGAGGCGGGGGCGGCGTTCCGGCTGCCGCTGGCGGTGAACGGCCACATGACCGGTTTCCCGGTACGCCGGCCCGGCCTGGCGGGCGAGACGGCGTACCGCGCGGAGGGCCCCTCGGTCACCCTGGGCCGCCAGCTCGTCCACGACAGCCCGGCCGGCCCCCTGGGCATCGGCCTGGACGACCTCACCCGGCACGCCCTGTTCGTCGGGACCACCGGTTCGGGGAAGACGAACACGACGCTGGCGTTCTGCGAGCAGCTGTGGCGCGACCACCGGGTACCGTTCCTGGTCATCGAGCCGGTCAACTCCGAGCTGGACGACTACCGCTGGCTGGCCACACGGCCCGGGTTCGAGGACCTCGTGGTGCTCACCGTGGGCGACGAGACGACGGCTCCCCTGCGTCTGAACCCCTTCGAGGTTCCGGCCGGAGCGCGGATCAGCACACATGTGGCCGGGCTGCTGGCCTGCTTCGACGCGGCGTTCGGTCTGTGGGACCCGCTGCCGAACATCTACAACCGGGCGCTGCGGGCCACGTACGCGCGCAAGGGCGTCGTACCGACGGACGTCGCCGGCCCCGACCACGAGTGGCCCACGTTGCGCGACTTCATCACCGAGATGCGCCGGGAGTGCGAGCTGCTGGACTACTCCGGCGAGGTACGGGACAACATCGTCGCCGCGTCCAGGCTGCGGGCCGAGTCGCTGGCCGAGGGCGCCTGCGGCAGCACGCTGGACGTGACACGTTCGTACCCGGTGGAGGAGTTGCTGCGGCGCCCGGTGGTCGTGGAGCTCGCGGCGATCGGCGACAACGAGAAGGAACAGTCACTCGTGACCGCCCTGATCCTCCAGACGATGACCGAGCACTACAAGGCGAACCGCCTCGGTGGCTCGCTCTCCCACGTCACCGTGATCGAGGAGGCGCACCGCCTGCTCGGGCAGCCCGTCGCCCGGTCCGGTGACGCGAAGGAGGGCAACGCCCAGGCGCGGGCGGCCCAGGCCTTCGCCAACGTTCTCGCCGAAAACCGCAAGTACGGCGAAGGCGTGGTCATCGTCGAGCAGGTTCCCGGCAAGCTCGTCGAGGATGCGTACAAGAACACCAACCTCAAGGTCATGCACCGGCTGCCCGCCGCCGCCGATCGTGAGCTGATCGGCGGCACCATGCGCTTCTCCCCCGACCAGGAGCGCTACGCGGCCACCCTGGAACCCTTCCATGCCTTCGCCCACCACGACCGCCTCGACCGCCCGGCTCTGATCACGGTGCCCGATGTCCGCGCGGCGGCGGCCCGGGAGGCGGGCGTGGCCCGGGCCCCCTTGGCCACCTCCCCTCAACTGGCCGCCCGCTTCCGCGATTTCGCGGCCGAGGTGACGCCGGTGTCCGACGCTCTGTCCCCCTTCCCTGACTGCGACGGCTGCGCCCACCGCTGCGCGTTCCGCTCCCGCGCGAGTACTGCGGTCTGGCCCGAGCACGCGAAGGAACTCAAGGAACGGGTCGCCCGGTACCCCAAGTCCAAGCCGGAGCAGTCGGCCTGGTGGAGCGGCACGGCGGAGTGGGTCGCCGAACTGGCGGACACGGTCCCCCTCCGGGACCCCGCCCCGGACGCCCTGCGCGACTACCGAGCCTGCGTCTTCATCCACCTGGCCCGCGCCGCCTGGCAACGCAAGACCCTCCCCTGGGTCCGCCTCTACCGCACCCACACAGCCCCCGGGCCCTCCACATGAGCGACCGCCCAACAGAACAGCCACCGCGCCCGGAGACAGCGCCGGACCCGACGGACGCCCCGGACCCGGCCGACGCACCGCCCCCGGCCGAGACCCCAGACCCGACGGAAGCCGCACCAGAACCGGCAGAGGCCACCCCGGAACCGACAGAGGCCCCGGCCCCCGCGCATACCGGTGACACCGCCCCGCCGACGGAGTTCGCAGAGCCGATCGAGTCTGCGGAGCCGATCGAGCCGACGGAAGCCGAACCCACTGAGCCTGCCGAACCCATGGAACCGGCAGAGCCTGCCGAACCCGTAGAGCCGGCAGAGACCGCCGCGGCGATGGAGCCTGTGGACGCGCCTGCCTCGACGGACCCCACCGACGCGCGCCCACCGATCGAGGCCACGGAAGAGTCCGACGCACCCGCCGTCCCGGAGGCACAGGACACGCTGGAGACGCCCAGCCTCGAAGACGCACGGGTACCGGAGGATTCCGAGGACACGGACAACGCGCCGGATCCTTTCGAGCCCCAGGACGTTCTCGGTCCGTCGGAGCCCCCGGAAATCGCCGGTGAAACCGTTCCCGTGGAGGCTCGGAACGTTCTGGAAGTCACCGAGCCCGTGGACGCGCCGGAGCCGGAGGACTCCAGCGACACGGACGCAGCGCCGGCCCCCTTCGAGTCCTCGGAACTCCCGGAATCCTTCACGGCCCCGGAGCCCGCATCCTTCGACGCCGAGGAACCCCGGATGCCCACCGAGGCCCCGGCCCCACTGTCTCCCGCCGAGTCCGCCGCCACTCCGGATGAGGTACGCAGCCCTCTGGAATCCGGTTCGGCAGACGAGGCGCCCACCTCTGTGGAGGCCCGCGATCCCGACGAGGCCCCCGGTCCGCCCTTCGCCGATCCCCGGGGCGATCGGGCAATCATCGGTCACGACAGCGAGGCACAACAGGGTTTCCTAGACCACATGAGGAAGGCGTTCGGCCGGACGGACGGCAACGACCACGCCGAGCGGCTGAACGGCGTCATCGATCGACCTGACTTCCAGGACCCCACGTCGAAAAAGCCGGAAAGCATTCCCGACCGCTATGGCACCCCCCTCGACCGGCCTGACGGCACCCGCACGCCTCTCTTCGACGGCGAACCCAGACGGGAGCAGACGAAGCAGGGCGGTCTGGGAGACTGCGGCATCATCGCCACGCTGGGCGCCGTCGCCCAGCACCACCCCGAGGCGATCCGGAACTGTGTGAACGAGAACGACGACGGCACGTATTCGGTACGTCTTCATGAGGCGGTGTTCGACAAGAGGTACACGCGCTACGAGCCGACCGGAAAGACCATCGACCTGACGGTGACCCCCGACCTGCCGGTCTTCGACGAACTCCCGCAGTTCCCCGCCTTCGCCGATTCGGTAAGCACGGGGGTGGCTTGGGCACCTGTTCTGGAGAAGGCGATCGCCGGTCTGGACCAGACGTGGAGCGACGAGCGCAAGAAGGAGTACACCGACACCTGCGCGCTGAGACGGATACACGATGCCCCGGAGGGCTACGTAAGGCTGAACCGCGGATCCCTCCCCAGCGACCGTGCGGAACTTCTCACTCAGCTCACCGGTCTTCCTGCCAAGACGTGGGAGCTGCCTCAGGGCTATGACCACACCGGGCGCAGCGAGGACCGCCAGCTCCGGGACGAGATACGGGAGTCCCTCGACGCCGGACTGCCTGTTCTGGTCGGCTCGCGCAGACTCAAGAAGGGCGAGCACGCGCTCATCAAGGATCTGCGCGCCTCACACGCGTACGAAGTGAAAGCCGTGGACGAGGAGGGCCTGTTCCATCTCCGCGACCCACACAACAACGGCGATCCCATGCCCCTGAACGCCAAGGAATTCCGGGCCACGATGCGTAAGTCCTACACCACATTGGAGCCGTCATGACCGTCAGTCAGATCTGTCTCACCGCCGGAATCCAACGGAACACGGACATCGGAAGCTTCGGCGTGATCTACGTCGACGCACGCGCCGAGACGCCCCTCACCGTGCGCCTCGTCGTTTCCGGAGCCGAGGAGAACCGATACAACCTGCACCTCGGCGACACCTTCCCCGTGGGCGAAGACACCTGGTACCTCGACCGCGTCGAGGACCCGACCGGTGACTGGGCCGTCTTTCTGAGCCAGGCCGAACAGGGCGAACCCGCCACCACACCGTGATGTGAACTGCCGCCGACCGCCTCGGCCGCACATATATGACCGCCCCGGGCCGCCTGGCATTCACATGCGCATGCATATATTGTCTACACATGTAATCGCTGGGCGCCGCGTAAACAGACGCCACGTACCCAGGGGGACCCCATGACCCGCCGATTCCTGTTCGTCCTCGGCAGCAGCCGGCCGGACGGCAACACCGAGATGCTGGCCCGCGCGGCCGCCGAGCAGTTGCCGGATGACGTCGAACAGCGCTGGCTGGACCTCGCCGAGCACCCGCTGCCGGACTTCGAGGATCTGCGTCATGACAGTGACCATGTGCGGCCGGAGGGGGACAACCGGGCGCTGCTGCTGGACGCCACGCTCGCGGCCACGGACATCGTGATCGTGTCGCCGCTGTACTGGTATTCCGTGTCGGCCCACGTCAAGCGGTACCTCGACCACTGGTCCGGGTGGCTGCGCACCCCGGGTCTCGACTTCAAGGAGACGATGGCGGGCCGCACCCTCTGGGGTGTCACCGCGCTCGCCCACTACGAGGAAGAGGTCGCCGAGCCGCTCATCGGGACGCTCAACAACTCCGCCGCGTACCTGGGCATGCGGTTCGGCGGAGTCCTGCTGGGCAACGGCAGCAAGCCCGGTGATGTACTCCGCGACACGGCGGCACTGACCCGCGCGAAGACGTTCCTCACCGAGGAACCGCCGTTCGCGCGCTTCCCGTACGACACGGACACCGCCACGGACGCCGACGCGGACACCGCCACGGACGCCGACGCGGCTGCCGCCTGAGTGACGTCAGGCCGTGATGTCCTTCGCCGTGAACCTCGCCCACGCCGCCGTTCCGAACACCGCCGCGTACAGGGCCTGGAGGCCGAGGTTGCGTTGGAGGTCGTCCCAGTAGACCGGCTCGCGCATGAGGTCGGCGAAGGAGAGCCAGTAGTGGGAGAAGAAGTACGGGTGGAGGGCGTCGAGCTGGGGGATCTGGTCGAGGATCTGCACGGTGATGAGGAGCCCGACCGTGGTGGCCATCGCGGCGATGCCGCTGTTGGTGAGGGTGGAGACGAACAGGCCGAGGGCCGCGACCCCGATCAGTGACGCGGCCACCGCGAGCGCTATCAGCAGCGCCCGCAGCAGGCCCTCGGCGAAACTGATCCGCGTGCCGGAGATCGTCGTCAGGTCGCCGAGAGGGAACAGCAATGCTCCGACCGCCAGTGCGGAGGCCGCTACAACGAGGGTCGCGACCAGGCAGAACGTCATGGTCGTCGCGTACTTGGTGAGCAGCAGCCGGGTCCGGCCCGCAGGCGAGACCAGCAGATAGCGGAGGGTGCCCGCGTTCGCCTCGCCCGCGATCGCGTCGCCGGCGATCACACCGACCGCCATCGGCAGGAAGAAGGGGAGCGTCGCGGCCAGCGCCGTGAACACCAGGAACAACCCGTTGTTGGTGATCTGTGCGATGAACGCGGGCCCGCCGCCACCGCCGCCCCCACCGCCAGGTCCGCCCCCCGACCCACCACCCGTCTCGATGCGCACCGCGATCCCGACGAGGACCGGCACCGCCGCGAGCACACCCAGCAGCGCGATCGTCCGCCACCGCCGGAAGGTCGTCACCAACTCGCTGCGGAACAGCCCGAAGGTCCACAAGAGGCTGGGCGTACGAGTGGCGACCGTCGGCGAAGCGGCTTCGGCCGCCGCTTCCTCCGGCGTGGCTCCGCCACCGGACATGCCGACCCCCGGCCCCCGCTCCCCCGACGAATCAACCCGCGACATCGAAGCCCTCCCCCGTGAGCGCCACGAACGCGTCCTCCAGTGAGGCGCGTTCGAGGACGAAGCCGCGGACGCGGACGCCCGCGGTGACCAGTGCGGCGTTCAGTTCGGCGAGGTCGCGGTCGGGTGGTGGCGGTTCCGCCGTCACCCGGCCCCCCTCGCCGGCCCCGACCCCGTCGACCCCGAACCGAGTCCCAGCCCGAGTCCCGATCCCGGGCCCAGCGGTCCCGTCCTCCTCCGTCACGACCACATCCCCGATGCCCTGCTCCTTGAGCACCCTGGCCGCGTCCGCCGTGTCGGGGGTGGTGACGACGAGGCGGCCACGCGCACCGGCGGCGAGTTCGGTCACCGCGCCCTGGACGAGGAGCCGGCCGTGAGCCATGACGGCGGCATGGGTGCACACCTGCTCGATCTCGTCGAGCAGGTGCGAGGAGAGGAAGACGGTGGTGCCGTCGGACGCCAACTCCCGTATCAGGGAACGGATTTCACGCATTCCCTGCGGGTCGAGCCCGTTGGTCGGCTCGTCGAGGACGAGGAGCCGACGCGGCTGGAGCAGCGCCGCGGCGAGGCCCAGCCGCTGTTTCATGCCCAGCGAGTACGCCTTCGCCTTCTTTCCGGCGGCGGCCGCGAGCCCCACCCGGTCGAGGGCGGCCGCGACCCGCGTACGCCGGGTGCGCGGGTCGGCGGTCGGGTCGGCGGAGTCGTAGCGCAGCAGGTTGTCGCGGCCGGAGAGGAACCCGTAAAGGGCGGGCCCCTCGATGAGCGCGCCCACGTGCGGGAGGACGGTCCGGGTGGAGCGCGGCATGGGCAGGCCGAGGACCCGGGCCGTGCCCGAGGTCGGCTCGATCAGGCCCATCAGCATGCGGATGGTGGTGGTCTTGCCCGAGCCGTTCGGGCCGAGGAAGCCGAAGACGCTGCCGCCGGGAACCGTCAGTTCCAGGTGGTCAACGGCCACCTGGCCGCCACGGAAGATCTTGGTCAGCCCCTGGGTGTGAATGGCTGCGTCGGTCATGGCTCCCCTCGGGTACGGCCGGTGGGCCGGGACGGCGGTGTCGCCGTCCCGGCCCACCGGCCAGACGTGGCTACTTCGCCGCGTTGGCCGCCTTCACGAGCGCGTCCTTGGTCACGGCACCCGCGTACACCTTGCCGTCGTCGGTGAAGAGGACGTTGATCAGCCGGGTCTTGAAGACCGTGCCCGAGCCGAACTCGCCCTTGACCTGGTCGCCGAGGGAGTTCAGGAACCCGTCGACCCGGGCGTCGCCGGAGGAGTCGCCGCCGCCGGTGGGCATGCCGCCCTCGGCACCGCTGTCGAACTCGGCGATGGTGCTCCAGCCCTTGCCGATGGTCTTCAGCCCGTCGAGCCCGCTCGCGAACTCCTCCTCGGAAACCTCGGAACCCTTGGGGCCCTTGGAGCCCTTGTGCTCCTTGAGTCCCTTGCCGTCCTTGGACGGGCCGTTCTTGCCGAACTTGTGGTCGCCCGACTTCGCGGCCTCGCCGGCCTCGTCGGCCTCGGTGACCTTCGCGCCCTTCGGCGGGGTGAAGTCGAACGTCGAGGCGCTCGGCTTGCCGAAGTCGACCTTCGTGAAGCCCGCGTCCACGACGGCGGCGCCGCCGCTCGTCGGGGTGAGCGTGAACTTCAGCGGCAGTCCCGTCTTCGCGTCGACGGCGATCGATATCGCCCCGACCGTCGAACCGGACTGCTTCGGCTTGATCACCAGCTTGTACGCGTCCCGTCCGGCGACCTGTGCGGTCCCGTCGACGGTCACGGACGTGGTGTCGTCGACGGCCTTCAGGGCCTCCTCGGCGAGCTTCTGAGGCGTGGCGGGCACGTCCTCGGCGGTGTCGGGAGCGCCCTTCGGGGCCTTCCGGTCCTTGCCCTTGGGCGCCCGCTGGTCCTTGCCCTCGTCGGCGCCGGTCGCGTGGTAGACCTCGTTCGAGGCGCTGTCGTACGCCCACAGGTCGTCGCCGTTGTGGATGACGCTGTACTCGGCGGCGTCGTCCAGCAGCGACAGCCTCTGCTTGTCGGGGCCGTCGGTGGCGACCCTCAACGTGTGGGTGCCGGTGGCGAGTTCGAGGAGCTTGGTGGAGGGGTCGGCGGCCGATCCGCCGTCGCCCCCGGAGGGCGCCTGCGAGGCGAGGCCACCCACGAGACCGCCCAGGTCGGGCAGGCCCAGATCCGTGGTGATCTTCACCGTGCCGGACACCTGCTGTACGTCCGACGCGGCGATCTTCTCGATGAGTTCCTGCGCGCTGATCTTCGGCAGATCGGGGTCGCCGGAGCCGGCGAAGGCCGGGACGAGCCCGATGGTCGCGGCGGCCACGCCCAGCACGGTGACCGGGACGACGTACCGCGCGGCCTTGCGTCGCCGTGCCGAGCGCATCTCCTCGGCCTCGGCCGCGAGCGCGGCGGCGTCGCCGGACCGGGTGCTGTCGTCGGTTTCGTACGGTGCCATGTGTGCCTTACCTCCGTCGTCGGCGGCGGCGTCTACTCGGAGCCGCCATTCTCACCCGAATCGGTGAGGAGTGGTGATACCCATCTGACCAAATCGGCGGACGGGAATCGTCAGACTCGGGACTCAACTCCGTGTACTGCTACGGGATGACATGGCGACCCGCACGGGATGACATGGCGAGGCGGCGCATCCCCGCACCCCGTAGGGGTCGTCAGGGATGGCGCCGCCGGTCGAACGCACGCGCTAGCGGTGGATGGGTGTGGTCCGGCCTCGTCATCCCGTACGGGACGTGGTCCGCCTCGTACGGGACGTGGGCAGTCCGGGGCCGGGGGTGGCAGTCCGGGGCCGGCGGTGGCTAACCGGCGCGGTGCACCACCGCGTCGCACAGCTCCACCAGTGCCGCCTTCGCGTCGCACTCCGGGAGCGGTGCCAGGACGGCCCGCGCCTCCTCCGCGTAGCGGACCGTGTCACGGCGGGCCTGCTCAAGGGCGGGGTGGACGCGCAGCCGGGCCAGCGCCTCGGCGTGGCGGGCGTCGTCGGTGAGGTCGGAGTCGAGCAGTTCGCACAGGGCGATGTCGTCCGGCAGCCCCAGCCGCCCCGCGCGCTCACGCAGCCGCAGCACCGGCATGGTCGGCACACCCTCACGGAGATCCGTGCCGGGCGTCTTGCCGGACTCGTGCGTGTCGGAGGCGATGTCGAGGACGTCGTCCGCGAGCTGGAAGGCGACACCGAGCCGCTCCCCGTACTGGGTCAGCACGTCGACCACGGTCTCGTCGGCGCCCGCCATCAGCGCGCCGAGCCGCCCGGCGACCGCGACCAGCGACCCGGTCTTGCCGCCCAGCACGTCGAGGTAGTGGTCGATCGGGTCGCGTCCGTCGCGCGGCCCGGCGGTCTCCAGGATCTGCCCGGTGACCAGCCGCTCGAAGGCCTCGGCCTGGATGCGGACGGCGTCGGGACCGAGGTCGGCGAGGACGTGCGAGGCGCGGGCGAAGAGGAAGTCACCGGTCAGCACGGCCAGGGAGTTGTCCCAGCGGGCGTTGGCGCTCGGCACGCCCCGGCGCACCTCGGCCTCGTCCATCACGTCGTCGTGGTACAGCGTGGCGAGATGCGTCAGCTCGACCACCACCGCCGAGGGCACGACACCCGGCGCGTACGGGTCGCCGAACTGCGCCGCGAGCATCACCAGCAGCGGCCGGAATCGCTTGCCGCCCGCGCGCAGCAGGTGCTGGGCGGCCTCCTGGATGAACGGGACCCCGCTCTTGGTCGCCTCCAGCAGACCCTCCTCGACGGCCGCCATTCCGGCCTGGACATCGGCTTCGAGAGCCTGGTCCCGCGCGCTCAGCCCAAACGGCTCGACGACGGTCACGAGGGTTCTCCTGTCTGCTGACGTCTGATGACGGTCACACGGTCGGTCTAGGTCGCTCTCACAGTCGATGACAAAGTCTGTCGATCTGTCGCTGTCATCACCCGAGTCAGCGTATCCGGTCACCTTTCGATCACCACGAGCGCCCACGGCTTCGCCCCGGGTGGTATGGACCGCACTCCCCATATTCTTGATCAACTGGTCCGCGCCGATATTCACCGACGCGCGTGCCGCCCCGGCCTCGACGACCCGCCCCGGGTACCCGCCGCTCCCCCGGAGACGCCCACGTGCTGCCCGGCCGGGCGAATCCGTGCTCGCAGGCCCACCGCTTTCCACCCATATGCACCACTTCACTCCAGCCCGAGTTGACCTATTTGCCGCTTACTCGACACTTCACCCGACTTCTCCCGTGAGTTGGGTCACGGGCATCCCGCGCGGCGCCCTCACTCCATGCCGCCGACTTTCCCTTTGCGGTAGGCAAGTTGAGCCATGAACAGCACCCCGACAGCAAGGGCGAAACGCGGCAAACTCAAGGTCAACTGGATCAAAGCGCCAAACCGGGACTTGTTCCCTTCGTGTGCTCTCGCATACGTTCACACCTCGTCCGGACGGACCGCCGAATCCTGCCGCCGCCCCGGACCCCCCACCCATCACCACTCATCCACGCACGGCAGGAGCGGGGGACCCAGGTAAGCCGTCGGTCCGATTTTCCCCATTCGGACCGGCTTGGGGTAAAGCCACGCGCAGTACGCCCGGCGGACGCCGCACGCACAGCGACCGCCGGGACGACACGCACGGCCGGGCATCTCCAGCCCGAACCCGACAGCTCACCCCGTAGGCGACGGAGAGGAATCCGCCATGCTCGCACGAGGCAAACACCGCCGCCCCAAAAGCAACGCGCTGACCCGCGGCCTCGTCGCCGCCGGAACGGGCGGGGCCGCACTGGCCCTCCCGCTCACGGCCGCCACGACCGCGAACGCCGCCGCCCCGACCCAGGCCGCCACCTCCGTACAGTCGGTTCCACAGTCCGCGCCGGCCGTGGCCCTGCCCAAGCCCACGACGTACACCGTGGCCTCCGGTGACACGCTCTCCTCCATCTCGCGCAAGCACCACACCAAGGGCGGCTGGCAGCGGCTCTACAAGAACAACCGCGCGGCCATCGGCGACAACCCGGCACTGATCCGGCCGGGCCTGAAGCTGAAGCTGAACGCGACGAAGCCCTCCACGGCGCAGAAGGCGTCGACGGCCTCCACGGCCACACAGGCGTCGGTCAAGACGTACGCGAACAACCTCGACGGCTGGATCCGCGAGTCGCTGGACATCATGGCGCAAAAGGGAATTCCCGGGACGTACGACGGGATCTACCGCAACATCATCCGTGAGTCGTCGGGCAACCCGCAGGCCATCAACAACTGGGACTCCAACGCCGCCGCGGGCATCCCGTCGAAGGGCCTCCTCCAGGTCATCGACCCGACCTTCGCCGCGTACCACGTCTCCGGCACCGTGTACGACCCCTACGACCCGGTCGCGAACATCACGGCGGCGTGCAACTACGCCGCCGCGAGGTACGGCTCGATCGACAACGTCTTCGGCGCGTACTAAGCCCTCCAGCTCCACCTTCTCCACCTGCTCCACCTTCTTCACTCTGTTCCCCTGGGCCGGCGGGCCCAGGGGAACAGGCATGTGCGGGAAGAGCCGTTCACGGAAGGGCGGTGCACGGCAGAGCCTTCACGGGAAGAGCCTCTCCAGCACCACCGCGATGCCGTCGTCCTCGTTGGAGAGGGTCACCTCGTCGGCGACGGCCTTGAGTTCGGGGTGGGCGTTGGCCATGGCGACCCCGTGCGCGGCCCAGTCGAACATCGGGATGTCGTTGGGCATGTCACCGAAGGCGATGGTCCGGTCCGGGGTCAGTCCGAGATGGTCGGCGGCCAGGGCGAGGCCCGTCGCCTTGGTGATGCCGCATGGCTGGAGTTCGACGGTGCCGGGACCCGACATGGTGACCGTCGCCAGCGACCCGACCGCCATCCGCGCCGCCGAGGCCAACTCGTCGTCGGACAGATAGGGATGGCGCAGCAGCACCTTGCTGATCGGCTCGCACCACAGGTCGTCCCGGCGCGGCACCCGTACGGCGGGCAGCGTGGGGTGCGGCATGAGGTAGCCCGGCTCGATCAGGGTGAGGCCGTCGACCCCGTCCTGGTCGACGGCGGCGTACACCTGTCCGACCTCCGCCTCGATCTTGCCGAGCGCGGTCTCGGCGAGTTCCCGGTCCAGGGTGACGGACCAGAGCAGCCGGTCCGCGCCGGTGTCGTACAACTGCGCGCCCTGTCCGCACACCGCGAGCCCCCTGCTGCCGAGGTCCTCCAGCAGTGGTCGCACTCTCGGTGCCGGCCGTCCCGTCACCACGAGGTGCTGAGCACCGGCCCTCGTGGCCCGCGCCAGCGCGGCGAGGGACCGGTCGGAGAGCGTGTCGTCACTGCGCAGGAGCGTTCCGTCCAGGTCAGTGGCGATGAGTGAATATGCGGTGGGTGCGGCCATGATCAGAGAATACGGATGCGGCGCCCCATCGGTTCGACGCGAACCGGACGACGTCCGGCATCCCGACCGCCCCACGACGCCCCTACGTCAACCCCCGTTGCCCGAACGCGAGTTCACGGAGCCAGCCGGGGGTCGCGTCGCTCGAAATGGCCGCAGGCCTTGAACAGGCCGCAGGCCTGAGACGACCGCAGGCCCTGAGACGGCCGCGGACCTTGAGACGACTGCGGCCCTGAGACGACCACAGGCCTTGAAATGGCCGCAGGCCTTGAAAGGGGCGCGGGGAACTGCGCGAACAACCCCCACGCACCCGCACCCCGCAGCCCACCGAACCGACCGAGCCCATCCCGGATTCCGCTCACCAAACCTACGCGCCGAAGCCACATGCCGAGCCGGGGCGAAGCGAACTCCGTCCCGCACACGAACCGCATCACCGGCCCGGACCTACCCACCCCGTCCGCGCCCCCAGAGGACGCCGATCCGGAACCCTCCCTTCCAACCCTCCCCTACCAGGACATCGCGAACTCTTCAGACACTCCCCGATCTTCACACCGCCCCGTAACGTGTGCCGCGACCAGACGTACGACGGAACGCACGAGAGCGAGGCAGCCCCCGATGCCCCCCTTCGATGTCCCCGAAGGCGATCCCTTCGACGTCCCCGAGGGCCACCCCTTCGGCATCCCGGAGGGCCATCCCTTCGGGCCGCACAACCTGCCCTACGGTGTCTTCTCCCCCACCGGTTCCGACGCCCGTACGGTCGGTGTCCGCCTCGGCGACCACGTCCTCGACGCCGCCGCGGCGGCCCGCGCCCTCGGTTCCCCGTACGCCGCGCTGCTGGCCCACCCCACGCTCAACGCCCTGCTGGCGGCGGGGCGCACGGCCTGGTCGGACGTCCGCCGGGCGCTGACGGCGTGGCTCACGGTGCCCTCGCACCGGGAGACGATCGCGCCGCACTTCCACGCGCTGTCCGACGTGACCCTGCATCTGCCGTTCGAGGTGGCCGACTACGTCGACTTCTACGCCTCCGAGAACCACGCGCGAAACGTGGGCCAGATCTTCCGTCCCGACGCTCCGGACCCGCTGACCCCCAACTGGAAGCACCTGCCGATCGGTTACCACGGCCGGTCCGGCACGGTCGTGGTGTCCGGGACGGAGGTGGTACGGCCGTCCGGCCAGCGCAAGGCGCCCGCCGATCCGGCGCCCGTGTTCGGTCCGTCCGTCCGGCTGGACATCGAGGCGGAGGTCGGTTTCGTGGTGGGGGTGCCCTCGGAGATGGGGCGGCCGGTGGGGTTGGGGGACTTCCGCGACCACGTCTTCGGGCTCTGTCTCCTCAACGACTGGTCGGCGCGTGATCTGCAGGCCTGGGAGTACGTTCCGCTCGGGCCGTTCCTCGGGAAGTCCTTCGCGACGTCGGTCTCGGCGTGGATCACTCCGCTGGACGCCCTGGACGAGGCGCGGGTGTCACCGCCGGAGCGCACGTACCCGCTCCTTCCCTACCTGGACGACTCCGCGCCGGACTTCGACCCCGGGGGGTACGACCTCCGTATCAGTGTCGCCGTCAACGGGCATGTCGTCTCGGAGCCGCCCTTCACCACGATGTACTGGACCGCCGCTCAGCAGCTGGCCCACATGACCGTCAACGGCGCGTCCCTCCGTACGGGCGACCTCTACGGCTCCGGGACGGTCAGCGGGGCGGACGCCGGACAGCGGGGCTCGCTGTTGGAGCTCACCTGGAACGGACGGGACGTCCTCGATCTCCCCACCGGCAAGCGCACGTTCCTGGAGGACGGCGACGAGGTGACCCTCACGGCTTGGGCGCCGGGGCCGGGTGGGACGAAGGTGGGGCTGGGCGAGGTCAGGGGCCGGGTCAGGGCTCGGGACTGACGGGTCAGGGCGGTACGCCTCCGGCGGCCGGCCTGATCGTTGCGTGCTCGGGGGCTTCGGTGGTGGGCGCGTGCTCGCCGTGGGGGTGCTGCGCCGGGGGCGGGGTTCCGTCCGCTGTGGTTGCTCGCGCAGTTCCCCGGGCCTCTTCGGGGCACGGCCGTGGCGCATGTGCCGCCCACCCTGCCGACCGCCCTGCCGCGCTACCCGGCTGCGCCCGCGGATGTGCATGGCGCTGGAGCGGCTGCCCACCCCACCGCCACGCACAACCGCGGGCAATCGTGCCGCCGGGCCGATGGGAAGGGTGGCCGCGGCGCCTCGTGACCGCCGAGCCGTGGAACCCGCCTCGCCCCGCCAGCCCAGCCCACCTCACCTCACCTCACCTCACCTCACCCAGTCCACCCCAGCGCAACGGCACATCCCAGCCACCGGCCCTCCGTTCCCACCCCTCGGACAACCCGGTGGCAGATCTTCGTCACGCCCCCGCAAAACCCCAGCTCAGAGCACTCGACCGCGGTCGGCCACATGGCGCAACACTCCGGCAACATTCCCTTCCCCACCATTTCGGTATGGTTCAAAACATGCCACCCACCGACCGCATCCGAGACCACGCCGGCCTGGGCGCGACCACCGTCGCCGCCCACCGGACGCGTCGTCGGCTGCGTGCGGACCAGGCGCGGCAGCTCGCCGACCTTCTCCGCCGCCAACTCCTCACCGGCGGCTTCGAGAACGGCACCCTTCCCCACGAGTCCTCCCTCGCCCTCGACTACCGCGCGACCCGCAACACGGTCCGCGAGGCCCTGGACCTCCTCCGCGCCGAAGGCCTCGTGGAACGGTTCCCCGGCGTGGGCACCGTCGTCGTCGCCCAGAAGTACCCCCACGGCCTCGACCACCTGATGGGCCTCGCGGAGACCCTCCGTGAGCACGGCACGGTCACCAACGAGGTCCGCACCATGGGCCCCGCGCCGGCCCCCACCCCCGTGGCCGACCGCCTCCATCTCCAGCCCGGCACCGACGTCCTCTACATCGAACGCCTGCGCCGCCTGAACGGCCTTCCCCTCTCCCTCGACCTCACCTACATCCCCCTCACCCTCGGCTCCCTCGACATCGGCACCGCGCTCCTCGGCGCCGATGTGGAGAACACCGACGTCTTCCGCCTCCTGGAGACGATCACCGGCCGACGCCTCGGCCACGCCGAGATCACCCTGGAGGCGGTGAACGCGGACACCCACTCCGCCGCCGTACTCGAAGCCCCACGCGGCTCGGCCGTCCTGATGCTGGAACGCCTCACCCACCTCGCCGACGGCCAACCGGTCGACCTGGAGTTCATCCGCTTCCGGGGCGACCGCATCACGATGAGCGGTCTGCTGCACCGCTCCCTGTAACAAATCCCCTGATTCGCCCCTCCCTGGAGACAGCCATGCCTTTGGTGCCCCAGCGGGCCGACGTGCCCGTGACCATCGACGAGTCGAAGTGCATCGACGGCTGCACCCTCTGCGTGGACATGTGCCCGCTGGACTCCCTGGCCATCGACGAGAGCAACGGCAAGGCCTACATGCACGTCGACGAGTGCTGGTACTGCGGCCCGTGCGCGGCCCGCTGCCCCACCGGCGCCGTCACGGTCAACATGCCCTACCTGCTCCGCTGAACGCTCCGGTGAGAGGCCAACTCCCATGAAACACAAAGCAGTTGCCGCGACCGCCGCCCTCCTGCTGCCGCTGTCCCTGACCGCGTGCGGCAACGGCGGTGACACCACGGCGGACGGCGGGACGGTCACCGTCACCGTCGGCTACCAGTCCAAGACCATCAACACCGTCACCGCCGGCACCCTTCTGCGCTCCCTCGGCTACTTCGAGGACGAGCTGAACGCGCTGGGCGGGAAGACGACGTACAAGGTCGACTGGCAGGACTACGCGACCGGCGCCCCCATCACCGCCCAGATGACCGCCGGGAAGATGGACATCGGCTCGATGGGCGACTTCCCCCTGCTCCTCAACGCGGCCCGCGGCAAGCAGCTCGGCAAGCCCACCCGGCTCGTCGCGGCCACCGGTTACAACCTCCGGGGCGGGCTCAACACCATCGTCACCGCCCCGGACTCGAAGCTGAGCACGCTCAAGGACCTGAAGGGCAGGAAGGTCTCGACGAGCATCGGATCGGCGGCGGACGGCACCCTCGTACGAGCGCTGCGGAACGCCGGCCTCGACGCCGACAAGGACATCGAGAAGCTCAACCAGCAGCCGGCGGTCGGCGCGTCCGCCCTCTCCGGGGGCAGCACGGACGCGTTGTCGCAGTTCGTGGCATGGCCGGGGCTGCTCACCTACCAGGGCAAGGCGAAGGCCCTGTACGACGGTGCGCAGCTGGACCTGCCGACCTTCCACGGCGTGACGGCCCGCGAGGACTTCGCCGAGCAGCGGCCGGCTGTCCTGGTGGCCTTCCTCAAGGCGCAGGCCAAGGCCACGGACTACCTCAACGAGCATCCCGTGGAGGCCGCGGAGAAGGTCGCCGACGCCACGGGGCTGCCCGCCGAGGTCGTCTACCTCTACAACGGGGCGCACGGCATCGCGACCTTCGACCCCGCGCTGAAGCCCGCGCTGATCGCCGCCCTGAAGAAGGACGTGCCGATCCTCAAGGCGGCGAAACTGACGGGCGACGTGGACGTGGACGCGTTCGTCGACGACCAGTACGTCCGCAAGGCGCTCGGTACGTCGTACGAGAAGCAGCTCGCGGCGGCCCCCGCCCCGGCCGGGAGCGAGGTCTGGCCCAAGAACGCCACCGAGACCCAGTCCTTCAGGACGCCCGCCGAGCTCCTCGCCCACGTCGCCGGGCACAAGAACGGGATCCGCGCCGCGTACGTCCCGGACGCCACGACCGGTACCCAGTGGTTCGCCGACAAGGCGGTGTGGGTGGCCGACGGCGACCAGCTCCTGCCCTTCGTCGCCCCGGCCACGGCGAAGGCGTACGTCGCCGGCCACGACGGCGCCGAGGTCATCACGTACGCCGCCGCCCTGGAGCGGGCGTCGTGAGCCGCCCCGCCGAAGCCGGCCGACGCGCGCGGAGTCTCGGCTCACGGCCCACGACCCGCTACGCCCTGCGGGTGGTGTCCCTGGTCGCGGCCCTCGCTCTCTGGCAGCTGCTGACCAGCCTGGACGTCGACGTATGGCTGCGTTTCTCGCAGTTCCCCACGGTGACGGACGTGGCGCACGCCTTCGCGGACCGGGTGACCGGGCCGGACTACTGGACGGACCTGACCGACAGCCTCACCCGCATCCTGACCGGCTTCCTGCTGGCGGCGGTGCTGGGTGTGGCGGTGGGCATCCTCGTCGCCCGCTCCCGCCTCGCCGAGGACCTGCTCGGGCCGGTCCTGGAGGTGATCCGCCCGATCCCGGCGATCGCCCTGGTCCCGGTGGCGATCCTGCTGTTCCCCTCCAACGAGCAGGGCATCGTCTTCATCACCTTCACCGCCGCGTTCTTCCCGGTCCTGGTCTCCACCCGGCACGCGGTGCGGGCGCTGACCCCGGTGTGGGAGGAGGCGGTCCGCACGATGGGCGGTGGCCGCTGGCGGGTCCTCGCCTCGGTCGTCGTGCCGGGCGCGCTGCCGGGCATCTTCGGCGGCCTGTCGGTCGGCATCGGGGTGTCCTGGATCTGTGTGATCTCCGCCGAGATGATCTCCGGTCAGTACGGCGTCGGCTACCGCACCTGGCAGGACTACACGGTCGTCAACTACCCCGGGGTCTTCGTCGGCATGGCCACGATCGGGGTGCTCGGGTGGCTGACGTCGACCGCCGTGGAGCTGGTCGGCCGCCGGCTGACCCACTGGCTGCCGCGTACGTCGTACGCCCCCGCCGGCCGTCCCCGGGTTCCGCGAACCGCCGCCGCACAGGCCGTCCCCGCGACCGCCGCCACCGCCACCGCCGAGGCCGAGGAGGCACGTGATGAGCACCTCGTCTGAGACCCGGGCCCACGCGCCTGAAGAGGCACCGGCGCGGGCCGCCGAGGAGAAACAGGCGCCCGCCTCCGCGCGCGGCACCCGCCTCGTCCTCCACGGTGCCGACCTGGGCCGACCCGGCGCCGTCACTCTGACGGACGTCGACCTGGACGTCGCCCCCGGCGGGATCCTCACCGTGGTCGGCCCGTCCGGCTGCGGCAAATCGACCCTCCTGCGCACCCTGGCGGGCCTGCTGCCCCCGCTCGCCGGAGAGATCACCCAGGACGAGAGCCCCCTGACCGGCCCGTCCGCCGAACGCGCCCTCGTCTTCCAGGAGGACGCCCTGCTGCCCTGGCGCACCCTGCGCGCCAACGTCGAACTCCCGCTCGCCATCCGCGGCCTGCCGCGCGCCGAACGCCGAACGCAGGCCGAGGCGTGGCTGTCCCGGGTCGGGCTCGCCGAGTACGCCCGGCAGCTGCCGCACCGCGTCTCCGGCGGACAACGCCAGCGCGCACAGCTGGCCCGCGCCCTCGCCGGGCGCCCCCGCGCCGTCCTGATGGACGAGCCGTTCGGCGCGCTCGACGCGCAGACCCGGGCCGGTATGCAGGACCTGCTGGTGGAGGTGTTGCGGGGCACGGGCGCCACGGTCGTCTTCGTCACCCACGACGTGGACGAGGCCCTGTTCCTCGGCGACCGCGTGGCCCTCCTCGGCGCCGGCCGGCTGACCGCCGTACGCGACATTCCCCGCCCCCGCGACCGCGCCGCCCACGACGACCCGGCACGCGTGGCCCTGCGCCGCGACGTCCTGACCTCCCTCAGCGACTGAGCACCCGCGCGTCCGCGCCACTCGACATCTGAGCGACCGAGCACTTGAAAGGCATCCCGGTGGACACGGTGGACACAGTGGAGACCCCCCTCACGATCCCGGCGCTCGCCGACGCCGAGGAGCTGACCTGTGACGTCCTCGTCATCGGCGGCGGCACCGCAGGCACCATGGCGGCCCTGACCGCCGCCGAGCACGGCGCGAACGTCCTGCTCCTGGAGAAGGCGCACGTCCGCCACTCGGGCGCCCTCGCCATGGGCATGGACGGCGTCAACAACGCCGTCATCCCGGGCCGCGCCGAACCCGACGACTACGTCGCCGAGATCACCCGCGCCAACGACGGCATCGTCGACCAGTCCACGGTCCGTCAGACCGCGACCCGCGGCTTCGACATGGTGCGGCGGCTGGAGTCGTACGGGGTGAAGTTCGAGAAGGACGAGCACAACGAGTACGCGGTCCGCCAGGTCCACCGCTCCGGCTCGTACGTGCTTCCCATGCCGGAGGGCAAGGACGTCAAGAAGGTCCTGTACCGGCAGCTGCGGCGGCGGGAGATGCGGGAGAGGATCCGCATCGAGAACCGGGTGATGCCGGTGCGTGTGCTGACGGCGGGCGAGGGCGCGGACCGGCGGGCCGTCGGCGCGGCGGGCTTCAACACCCGCACCGGACAGTTCGTGACGGTCCGCGCGGGTGCGGTCATCCTCGCCACGGGCGCCTGCGGCCGCCTCGGCCTGCCCGCCTCCGGTTACCTCTACGGCACCTACGAGAACCCCACGAACGCAGGCGACGGCTACGCCATGGCCTACCACGCGGGCGCCGAACTCACCGGCATCGAGTGCTTCCAGATCAACCCGCTCATCAAGGACTACAACGGCCCGGCCTGCGCCTACGTCGCCAACCCCTTCGGCGGCTACCAGGTCAACCGGCACGGCGAACGCTTCGTCGACTCCGACTACTGGTCCGGCCAGATGATGGCCGAGTTCGCCGCCGAGATCGCCTCCGACCGCGCCCCGGTCTATCTGAAGCTGAGCCACCTCCCCGAGGAGTCCGTCTCCGCCCTGGAGTCGATCCTGCACACGACGGAACGCCCGACCCGCGGGACGTTCCACGCCGGCCGCGGCCACGACTACCGCACCCACGACATCGAGATGCACATCTCGGAGATCGGCCTGTGCGGGGGCCACTCGGCCTCGGGCGTACGGGTGGACGACCAGGCCCGTACGACCGTCCCCCGCCTGTACGCCGCCGGTGACCTCGCGTGCGTCCCGCACAACTACATGATCGGCGCCTTCGTCTTCGGTGACCTCGCGGGCGCGGACGCCTCCCGGTACACCCCGTACGAGGGCGAGTTGCCGCTCGCCCAGCTCCACGAGGCGCACGACCTGGTCTACCGCCCCCTCCGCAACCCGGACGGCCCTCCGCAGCCCCAGGTCGAGTACAAGCTCCGCCGCTTCGTCAACGACTACGTGGCTCCCCCGAAGTCAGGCTCCCGTCTCTCCCTCGCCCTCAACGCGTTCGAGCGCATGCGCGACGACATCGCCGAGATGGGCGCCCGCACCCCCCACGAACTCATGCGCTGCGCCGAGGTCTCCTTCATCCGCGACTGCGCCGAGATGGCCGCCCGCGCCTCCCTGGCCCGCACCGAGTCCCGCTGGGGCCTCTACCACGACCGCCTCGACCACCCCCAGCGCGACGACGCCTCCTGGTTCCACCACCTCGACCTGTACAAGTCCCCCGCCGGCACCATGGAGTTCACGGCCCGCCCCGTCGCCCCCTACCTGGTCCCCATCGAGGAGTTCACGCCGGTCGGCGGCCCTTCCCGACACCTGGGCGAGGTCCACGCGGAGAACGTGGCGACGGCCGGGTCCCGGGATGTGGCACCGGTGGCGGCGGGGGTGACGGGCGTAACGGGAGCGGCTGCGGATGGGGGGACGGGCGCGGAGACCGGGACGGGGTCCGGCTCGGACTCGGACTTGGACTCCGGCTTGGACTCGGGCTTGGACTCGGGGAGGGGGTCCCTCCCCTCCCACCCCACTCCCCAGATCTCCTCCGCCCGCCTCCTCGAACTGGTCGCCCTCGCCGAGGAGCAGCCCGAACTCGACGCCCTGCGGCCCTACTTGGCCGATGCCGCGCCCGCCGTCCGGCGCGAGGCGGTCGCCGTCCTCACGGAGACCCTCCCGCCAGGCACCGGCTCCGCCCTCGCCGAGGCGCTCCGCGACAGCGCCGCCGAGGTACGCGCCGCCGCCGCGGCCTCACTGCGCGAACTCGTCGAGACCCTCCCGCCCGAGCCCGCCCTCCGCGACGGCCTCGCCGCGGCCCTGGCCGAACCCGACCCGGTCGTCCGCGCCGCCGCCCTGGACGTGCTCCGCGCCCTGAGCCTCGGTGACACCGCCCTGTTCGCGGCCCTGCTGACGGACTCCGACATCACCGTCCGCATCGAGGCCGTCCGCGCCCTCGTCTCGGTCGACGCCGCCGCCGAACTGGCCCGAGCCGCGACCACCGACCCGTCCCGCGAGGTGCGCGTCACGATCGCCAAGGCCTTGGCGACGATCTCGGCGAACACGTCGGAATCCCAGCAGGTCGCCCCCACCCCCGTCCGTACCGCGCTGGCCTCCCTCACCGGTGACCCCGACGCCCTGGTACGGGCCGCCGCCTACGCCGCGTTGGGCACCGTCGGCTGCCCCCCTCCGCTCGCCGCCCAGGCCGTGACCGCCCTCTCCGACCCCGCCTGGCAGGTCCGGGCCGGCGCCGCCACCGCCCTCTCCACCGCGCCCTCGCCCGTGGCCGTCCCGGCCCTGACCTCCGCCCTCAACGACCCCAACGCCGACGTCCGCAAAGCCACCGTCCTCTCCCTGACCCGGCACTCCTCCACCGAGCAGGCCCGCGCGGCCCTCACCACAGCCACCAAGGACACCGACGCCGACGTAAGGGCATACGCGTCCCGCGCCCTGTGACTTCACGCAGAGTTTCTTCAGCGCTACGCATCGTGCGTTCCCGGGACACAGATCAACTACGCGCCCCGTCAACATTGTTGACGGGGCGTAAGGCGCGGACAGTGCCCCGGCGACCAGGGGACCCGCAAGATCTCCCCTTATTGATTAGTCGATAATCAATTCCCGGAGCGACGTCCGGGAGCCGGACTTCGGAAATCCACACGGCCAATACCCACACACACCACAACCCGCATGCCCAAAATTCACCCGAGAGCCACCGGGAACGCCCCGCATCGCCACACCACCGGACTCGACAAGAATGATTAAGCGGCGCAGTTTTGCGCACTTTATCGCAGGCTTTCCCTTTGGTTGAAAACTTGATCTCCCGTCCGGACGCGCAAGAACGCCAGGCATTGTCCGGTCAAACGGCGACTCAGGGGCGCCCACTGCTCACTTTTCTCGCGCCAGTCCGAAAGGTGAACGTCATCGAGTGCTCCCACAAAAGGGACTCAACGCGGAAATCCACATGAACCAACCGTCGACACGGCACGTCTCGTCTCCGTGATCGGGCGCTTCAAATCAAGCCCTCGAACCCCTCGCTGGAGGGAGTAGCCGACGGGACCTTCCTTGCCACAGTTACCTTTTCGCAGCTCATGGTGTTTACTGGCAGCAGGTCTGAGCCTTGGTGGGTCCAGGCCCTTTCATTGGAGGCCCCGGGGGTGGTTCCCCGGGGCCTCCGTGCTTTTGCCGCACTTCTCCGCGCACCACACCGCACCCGTGCACAACACAATTACCCCTGCCCTCACGCCGGACTTTCCAATGCCGCACGGTCAACTTGGCGTAAAGCGAAGAATACTGACCGTGACAACAGTCGGTTGCGCGAACCCAGAGCAAACCCCTACCGCGAGGGTTTCGCTTTCCCCCTCCGACGGATACCACGACCCACGCCGAATTCCGCACTCCCGTGCATGTGCGACTGGCGATTTCCTCTCACAGAGAGGTACGTTGTCGACCTGACGTCTTCGTGTCGCAACCGGACCTAAACCAGCCGGTGATCATGTGATGGAGAGGGCGCTGGACCCACCAACCCGGGTGCGTCTGTGGTCGGCAGACGCACCCGGGACCTCCTCCGTCTCCTCTCGGGAAGGATTCAGACCCTGATGCAGACCGCCGTCTCCGATGGCGTCGGCACGCCGCGCGGGCCCGTGTCCACGGGCGTCGACATCCGTCGACCGACAGACCGTCACCGTCACGCGCTGTTGCCTTCGTACGCCTCCGCATCGTCCGACGCCGCGCCCAGGACGGGTGGTTGACCGTGCCTCCCAAGGTCGACTCATTCCGCACAGTGGACGTCCTCAACGGCCGCCAGAAAATGCCCGACGGCAGCTTTCTGCGCCACCTCCCCGGCGACATCTGGCAGCTGTTCGTGCGGGCCTGGGGCCTGGACGCCCGTGTCCATGAACGTGGCGAGGAGCTGGCACTCGGACCGGACGACCGGCATGTGTACATCGTCCTGGGCGGCTGCGTCCTCCAGGAACGTCTTCCCCTCGGCACCAGGATCGCGAGATTCCGTGGGGTGGGCCAATTCCTGGGCGAGGCCAAGCTCATCGAACCCGAGGCCTCGGTCGGGACCGTCTGCCTCACCACGACCTGGGTCATGCCCTGCCCCGCACAACGCATGAACGTCCTGCTGCACCAACAACCCGACGCTCAACTGGCCCTGCTGCGCAGCCTGGAGCACCGTAACCGCAGCGACGAGATGATCTACGGCACCGCCACCCGTTCGCCGCTGCAGCGCGTCGGTGGCCTTCTGCTGCACCTCGCCGCGGTCGCCGGCACCAGGAGCACCGTCGAACCCGGCCACCACACCATTCTCGGACCGACCCAACGGGACATCGCCGACGCCCTGCTGATGGGGATGTCCACCGTGGAGAACGCCCTCCGCCTCCTCCGCGACACCCACCGCGTGATCACCAGCAAGTACCGGCAGTTCGTGGTGACCGACCTCCCCGCGCTACGCGACCTCGTCGCGTCCGCGTAGGCACACCCACCCTCCCCGCCGCACATCCGTCGGCTCCGCCCCCACCCACGACAGCTTCCTGCGGCGTCGCAGGGACCCATGAGGGTCACGCACGCTCGCGCCCGAACGGATCGGACCACGATGACCCTCAGCTCGACCGCCTTGGCGATCGGCACCAGTGCGGGCTCCCTCCTGGTGGCAGCCCTGGCCGGGGCGCTCACGCTCACCATCGGCTACCTCGGGGTCCGCCACCACGCACGGGTTTTCGCGTGGATGAAGCAGACCCACGACAACGAAGAGAACGCCAAGGACCTGGAGGACGCCCACAGTTACGTCAAGGAGGCCTTCGAGGCGCTGTGCGAACTCGCCCAGAAGCCCTGCACAGCCGCCGAACTCGCGCCACTGAAACGACTTCGGCACCTCCTCAAGGCCTCAGCCGACCAACTGGAGGTCCTCCACACCGAACTCCACGCCGTCGTCGAGCACATCGACGTCTACCTCGCCACCGCTCTCCCCGAACCGACCGTCACGGCGAGGGTGCCGTACTCGCAACACCTCACCCAGTTGGAACACGCGATGCGGCAGGAGCACGCTCGCATCGAACTCGAACGTGCCGTGAACAGAGCGCAGCAACGAATCCGGTCACTGCGACGTACCTGACAGAAGACGCGGCGACGCAGCGGCTCCGGCTGTCCGCCGAGTTCGGCGGCTCGGCGGCTCGGCGG
The DNA here is from genome assembly GCF_041435215.1 of Streptomyces sp. NBC_01314. NCBI lineage: Bacteria > Bacillati > Actinomycetota > Actinomycetes > Kitasatosporales > Streptomycetaceae > Streptomyces > Streptomyces sp. NBC_01314. The sequence continues at coordinate 4,635,498 of NZ_CP108394.1, forward strand.
CTCGGCGGCTCGGCGGCTCGGCGGCTCGGCGGACAACGGTCTCGGAGCTTTTACGCCCAGTCTTCCGGCTCGGGCTCGGGCTCGTCGTCCGGCCAGTCCAAGCCGCCGTCCGCGCCCGCGTCTCCGGCGTACGTCTCGTGCGCCGGGCCCGTCGCCCCTTCGGAAGTAGGAGGCGCCGCAGGCGCCCCACCCAGTGATCCCAGCACCCCCAGCACCCCCTCCCCGTATGTCGCCAGCTTCTTCTCGCCGATTCCGCTGATCGTGCCGAGTTCGGCGACGGACGCGGGGGCCGCGGCCACGATCTCGCGGAGGGTGGCGTCGTGGAAGATGACGTAGGCGGGGACGCCCTGTTCGCGGGCCTGTTCGCCGCGCCAGGCGCGCAGCGCCTCGAAGACGGGGAGCAGGTCGTCGGACAGCTCGACCGCCGCCTTGGGCTTGCGGTCGCCCCGGCCGGAGCCGGAGGAACCCGACCCGGACGACGCCGACCGCGTGGTCACCGGCTTCTTCGGTTCCTTGCGCAGCGGCACGTCCCGCTCCCGCCGCAATACCGCCCCGCTCTCCTCGGTGAGCACGAGTGTGCCGTACTCGCCCTCGACCGCGAGGATGCCCTGCGCGAGCAACTGCCGCACGACGCCCCGCCATTCGCCCTCGGACATTTCCTCGCCGATGCCGAAGACGGAGAGCTGGTCGTGGTCGAACTGGATGACCTTCGCGGTCCGTCGCCCCATCAGGATGTCGACGATCTGCACGGCGCCGAACTTCTGGCCCCGCTCCCGCTGCAGCCGCACCACCGTGGAGAGCACCTTCTGCGCGGCGACCGTGCCGTCCCAGGTTTCCGGCGTTACGAGGCAGGTGTCGCAGTTGCCGCAGCCGTCGGCCTGCGGTTCCTGGCCGAAGTACTGGAGCAGCTGGCCCCGGCGGCACCTGGCGGTCTCGCAGAGCCCCAGCATCGCGTCCAGATGACCGGCGGCCCGGCGGCGGAACGCCTCGTCGCCCTCGCTGCTCTGGATCATCTTCCGCTGCTGTATGACGTCGTTCAGGCCGTACGCCATCCACGCCGTGGAGGGCAGCCCGTCGCGGCCGGCGCGGCCGGTCTCCTGGTAGTAGCCCTCCACCGACTTCGGCAGGTCCAGGTGGGCGACGAACCGTACGTCGGGCTTGTCGATGCCCATGCCGAAGGCGATCGTGGCGACGACCACGAGCCCTTCCTCGCGCAGGAACCGTGACTGGTGTGCCGCGCGGGTGCCGGCGTCGAGTCCGGCGTGGTACGGCACCGCCTCGACGCCGTTCTTGCTCAGGAACTCCGCCGTCCGCTCGACGGAGTTCCTGGAGAGGCAGTAGACGATGCCCGCGTCGCCCGCGTGTTCCTGGCGCAGGAAGGACAGCAGCTGCTTCTTCGGGTCGGCCTTGGGCACGATCCGGTACTGGATGTTGGGCCGGTCGAAGCTGGCCTCGAAGTGGCGGGCCCGGGGCATGGCCAGCCGCTCGGTGATCTCCCGGTGCGTCGCGTGGGTGGCCGTGGCGGTGAGCGCGATGCGCGGCACGTCCGGCCAGCGCTCGCCCAGCAGGGAGAGGGACAGGTAGTCGGGCCGGAAGTCGTGTCCCCACTGGGAGACGCAGTGCGCCTCGTCGATCGCGAACACCGCGATCTTGCCGCGTCCGAGCAGATCCAGCGTGGCGTCCAGCCGGAGCCGCTCCGGCGCGAGATACAGCAGGTCGAGCTCGCCCGCGAGGAACTCCGCCTCGACCACGCGCCGCTCGCCGAAGTCCTGCGTGGAGTTGATGAACCCGGCGCGCACGCCCAGCGCCCGCAGCGCGTCCACCTGGTCCTGCATCAGCGCGATCAGCGGTGAGACCACAATGCCCGTACCGGGTCTGACCAGGGACGGAATCTGGTAGCAGAGGGACTTGCCGCCGCCGGTCGGCATGAGCACGACGGCGTCACCGCCCGTGACCACATGCTCGATGACCGCTGCCTGCTCGCCCCGGAAGGCGTCGTACCCGAAGACCCGGTGGAGCACGGCCAGCGCCTCGCTGTCCGCCCCGATTGTCCCGTCCTCGTCCGCCATCACACTCGTCCCGCCCGTCCCGATCATCGCCCGTCCCCCGCGTCGTACGTCTTGCGCACCGTGGTTCCTCCAGCCCCTGCCACCATAGGCGCCCGCACCGACAGCCTCAGAGTTATCCACAGGCTCCACCCGTATGAAGCGCCACTCCCATGGACGACAACCCGTACATACGACGGGACCCGGCCCCCCAAGGAGGAGGCCGGATCCCGTCACCGCATCACCAGCGAGCGCTCCGCTCCCGAGCGGAGTGTCAGCGCACGAACACCCCCGCCTGCCCCGCCAGGTCCAGGAAGTACTGCGGCGCGATGCCGAGCACCAGCGTGACGGCGACACCGACCGCGATCGCGGTCATGGTCAGCGGCGACGGCACCGCGACGGTCGGCCCCTCGGGGCGCGGCTCACTGAAGAACATGAGCACGATGACGCGGATGTAGAAGAACGCGGCGATGGCCGAGGAGATCACACCGACCACGACGATCGCGCCCGCGCCGCCCTCCGCCGCCGCCTTGAACACGGCGAACTTCCCGGCGAACCCGGAGGTCAGCGGAATGCCCGCGAAGGCCAGCAGGAAGACCGCGAACACGGCCGCCACCAGGGGCGATCTCCGTCCGAGGCCGGCCCACTTGGACAGATGTGTGGCCTCCCCGCCCGCGTCCCGCACCAACGTCACCACGGCGAACGCGCCGATCGTCACGAACGAGTAGGCGCCCAGGTAGAACAGCACGGAGGAGACGCCGTCGGGCGAGGCCGCGATGACACCGGCGAGGATGAACCCGGCGTGGGCGATCGACGAGTAGGCGAGCAGTCGCTTGATGTCGGTCTGGGTGATGGCGACGATCGCGCCGCCCAGCATGGTGACGATGGCGACGGCCCACATGACCGGCCGCCAGTCCCAGCGCAGGCCGGGCAGGACGACGTACAGGAGCCTGAGCAGCGCGCCGAAGGCGGCCACCTTGGTCGCCGCCGCCATGAAGCCCGTGACCGGCGTGGGCGCGCCCTGGTACACGTCGGGCGTCCACATGTGGAACGGCACCGCGCCGACCTTGAACAGCAGGCCCATGACGATCATGGCGACGCCGATGAGCAGCAGCGCGTCGTTGCCCATGGTGTCGGCGAGCGCGGGGTTGATCTCTCCGATGGTGCCGTCGACGACCTGGGCGATCGTGGCGTACTTCACCGAGCCCGCATAGCCGTACAGGAGTGCGATACCGAAGAGGGTGAAGGCGGAGGCGAAGGCGCCGAGCAGGAAGTACTTGACCGCGGCCTCCTGCGACATGAGCCGCTTGCGGCGGGCCACGGCGCACAGCAGGTAGAGCGGGAGGGAGAAGACCTCCAGGGCGATGAACAGGGTCAGCAGGTCGTTGGCCGCCGGGAAGATCAGCATGCCGCTGATCGCGAAGAGCAGCAGCGGGAACACCTCGGTGGTGGTGAACCCGGCCTTCACGGCCGCCTTCTCGCTGTCGCTGCCGGGCACGGACGCGGCCTGCGCGGCGAAAGAGTCGACCTTGTTGCCGTGCGTCTCGGGGTCGAGGCGCCGCTCGGCGAAGGTGAAGACGCCGAGGATGCCGGCCAGGAGGATCGTGCCCTGCAGGAACAGGGCCGGTCCGTCCACGGCGATGGCGCCCATGGCGGCGATGCCGGCCTTCGTGGTGCCGTATCCGCCCGCCGCGAGCGCGACGACCGCGGCGAAGGATGCCGCGAGGGCGACGACGGAGACGAACACCTGGGTGTGGTAACGGGCCTTGCGTGGCACGAAGGCCTCGATCAGGACCCCGATGATCGCCGCCCCGAGGACGATCAGGGTGGGCGACAATTGCCCGTATTCGATCTTCGGCGCGTCGATCTTCGTGATCGGGTCGGCCGCGGTTGTCCACAGGCTGTGGACGGCGGTTGCGCTCACTTGGCGGCCTCCACCTCGGGCTGGGGGTCCTTCTTCTGGACGTCGGACATGGTGTGCTCGACCGCCGGGTTGACGATGTCGGTGAGCGGCTTCGGGTAGACGCCCAGGAAGAGCAACAGGACGATCAGCGGGGTGACCACCACGAGCTCCCGCACCCTCAGATCGGGCATCCCCTCGACCTCGGCCTTCACCGGGCCGGTCATCGTCCGCTGATAGAGGACGAGGACGTAGAGCGCGGCGAGGACGATGCCGACGGTGGCGATGATCCCGATCACCGGGTAGCGCGCGAACGTGCCGACCAGGACCAGGAACTCGCTGACGAACGGGGCGAGTCCGGGCAGCGACAGCGTCGCGAGGCCGCCGATCAGGAAGGTGCCGGCGAGCACCGGCGCGACCTTCTGCACGCCGCCGTAGTCGGCGATGAGTCGGGATCCCCGCCGGGAGATCAGGAAGCCCGCCACCAGCATGAGGGCGGCGGTCGAGATCCCGTGGTTGACCATGTAGAGCGTCGCGCCCGACTGGCCCTGGCTGGTCATCGCGAAGATTCCCAGGATGATGAACCCGAAGTGCGAGATCGACGCGTACGCCACCAGCCGCTTGATGTCCCGCTGGCCGACCGCGAGCAGCGCCCCGTAGATGATGCTGATCAGCGCCAGGACGAGGATCGCGGGCGTCGCCCACTCGCTGGCCTCCGGGAACAGCCCGAGGCAGAAGCGGAGCATCGCGAAGGTGCCGACCTTGTCGACGACCGCCGTGATGAGGACGGCGACCGGCGTGGTGGCCTCCTGCATGGCGTTGGGCAGCCAGGTGTGCAGCGGCCACAGCGGGGCCTTCACCGCGAAGGCGAAGAAGAAGCCCAGGAACAGCCACCGCTCGGTGCTGGTCGCCATCTCCAGCGTGCCGTTGGCGCGGGCCTCGGCGATCTCCGGGAGCGAGAAGTTCCCGGCGACCACGTACAGGCCGATCACCGCGGCCAGCATGATCAGGCCGCCGACCAGGTTGTAGAGGAGGAACTTCACGGCGGCGTACGACCGTTGCGTGGCCGCCGTCTCCTCGCCGTGCTCGTGGGCCCGGTCCCCGAAGCCGCCGATGAGGAAGTACATCGGGATGAGCATGGCTTCGAAGAAGATGTAGAAGAGGAAGACGTCGGTGGCCTCGAAGGAGATGATCACCATCGCCTCGACGGCCAGGATCAGGGCGAAGAAGCCCTGCGTGGGCCGCCACCGGGTGTTACCCGTCTCCAGCGGGTCGGCGTCGTGCCAGCCCGCGAGGATGATGAACGGGATCAGCAGGGCGGTGAGCGCGATGAGCGCCACCGCGATGCCGTCCACGCCCAGGTCGTACCGCACCCCGAAGTCCGCGATCCAGGCGTGGGACTCGGTGAGTTGGTAGCGGTCGCCGCCCGGGTCGAAGCGGACCAGGACGATCACGGCGAGTACGAGCGTGGCCAGCGAGACGATCAGCGCCAGCCATTTCGCGGCGGTGCGCCGCGCGGCCGGTACGGCGGCCGTGGCGATCGCCCCGAGGGCCGGGAGCGCCGCCGCCGCTGTCAGCAGAGGAAAGGACATCGGTATCAGACCGCCCTCATCAGCAGGGTCGCGGCGATGAGGATCGCAGCACCGCCGAACATCGAGACCGCGTACGACCGGGCATAGCCGTTCTGGATCCGGCGCAGCCGCCCGGAGAGGCCGCCCATCGAGGCCGCCGTGCCGTTGACGACGCCGTCGACCAGGGTGTGGTCGACGTAGACGAGGGAGCGTGTGAGGTGCTCTCCGCCGCGTACGAGGACTACGTGGTTGAAGTCGTCCTGAAGGAGGTCGCGCCGGGCGGCCCGGGTGAGCAGCGACCCGCGCGGGGCGACGACGGGGACGGGCTTGCGCCCGTACTGGAGCCAGGCGAGGCCGACGCCGATGACCATCACGGCGACCGTGGAGATCGTCACCGTCAGGGCGCTGATCGGCGGGTTGCCGTGCTTGTGGCCGGTGACGGGCTCCAGCCAGTGGAGGAACCGGTCACCGATGCTGAAGTACGCGCCGCCGAAGACCGATCCGACGGCCAGCACGATCATGGGGATCGTCATGACCCTGGGCGACTCGTGCGGGTGCGGATCGTGGCCGTGCTCGTCGGGCTGCCAGCGCTTCTCGCCGAAGAACGTCATCAGCATCACGCGCGTCATGTAGAACGCGGTGATGGCCGCGCCCAGCAGGGCCACGCCGCCGAGGATCCAGCCCTCGGTGCCGCCCTTGGCGAAGGCCGCCTCGATGATCTTGTCCTTGGAGAAGAAGCCGGACAGACCGGGGAAGCCGATGATGGCGAGGTAGCCGAGGCCGAAGGTGACGAAGGTGACCGGCATGTACTTCCGCAGGCCGCCGTACTTGCGCATGTCGACCTCGTCGTTCATGCCGTGCATGACCGAGCCTGCGCCGAGGAAGAGCCCGGCCTTGAAGAAGCCGTGCGTCACCAGGTGCATGATCGCGAAGACGTAGCCGATGGGGCCGAGGCCCGCGGCGAGCACCATGTAGCCGATCTGCGACATCGTCGAGCCTGCGAGGGCCTTCTTGATGTCGTCCTTCGCGCAACCGACGATCGCACCGAAGAGGAGCGTGACCGCGCCGACGACGGTGGTGACGAGCTGCGCGTCCGGGGCGCCGTTGAAGATGTTGGCGGAGCGGACGATCAGGTAGACGCCCGCGGTGACCATGGTCGCGGCGTGGATGAGGGCCGAGACGGGGGTCGGGCCCTCCATGGCGTCCCCGAGCCAGGACTGCAGCGGCACCTGGGCGGACTTGCCGCAGGCGGCGAGCAGCAGCATCAGGGCGATGGCGGTCAGCTTGCCCTCGCTGGTCTCACCGGTGGCCTCCAGGACCGGCCCGAAGGCGAACGTCCCGAAGGTGGTGAACATCAGCATGATGGCGATGGACAGGCCCACGTCGCCGACGCGGTTGACCAGGAAGGCCTTCTTCGCGGCGGTGGCGGCGCTGGGCTTGTGCTGCCAGAAGCCGATCAGCAGGTACGAGGCGAGGCCCACGCCCTCCCAGCCGACGTACAGCAGCAGGTAGTTGTCGGCGAGGACGAGCAGCAGCATCGCCGCGAGGAACAGGTTCAGATAGCCGAAGAAGCGGCGTCGGCGCTCGTCGTGCTCCATGTACCCGATGGAGTACACATGGATGAGCGAGCCGACTCCGGTGATCAGCAGGACGAACGTCATCGACAGCTGGTCGAGCTGGAAGGCGACGTCCGCCTGGAAGCCCTCGACGGGGATCCAGCTGAACAGGTACTGGCCCATCTCGCGGTGTTCGGCGTCCTTGCCGAGCATGTCGGCGAAGAGGACGACGCCGATGACGAAGGAGGCGGCGGCGAGGGCAGTGCCGATCCAGTGGCCGACGGCGTCGAGCCGCCGGCCACCGCACAACAGGACGGCCGCTCCGAGCAGGGGCGCCGCGACCAGCAGCGCAATCAGGTTCTCCACGATTCTTCCGACCCCTTACAGCTTCATCAGGCTGGCGTCGTCGACCGAGGCCGAGTGGCGGGACCGGAACAGCGACACGATGATCGCGAGTCCGACCACGACCTCCGCGGCGGCGACGACCATCGTGAAGAAGGCGATGATCTGGCCGTCGAGATTGCCGTGCATCCGGGAGAAGGCGACCAGCGTGAGATTGCAGGCGTTGAGCATCAGCTCGATGCACATGAACACCACGATCGCGTTCCGCCTGATCAGGACACCGGTGGCGCCGATCGTGAACAGCAGGGCGGCGAGATACAGGTAGTTGACGGGATTCACTTCGACGCCTCCCCGCGCTTGCCGCCGTTCCCGCTGTTGGTGCGCTCCAGGCGGTCCTCGGCGCGCTGCTCCAGGGCCTTGAGGTCGTTGAGCGCCTCCGTCGACACGTCGCGGACCTGACCCCGGTCCCGCAGCGTCTTGCTGACGGTCAGCTCGGACGGCGTGCCGTCGGGCAGCAGGCCCGGGATGTCGACCGCGTTGTGCCGGGCGTAGACGCCGGGGGCCGGCAGCGGCGGGAGGTGCTTGCCCTCGCGTACGCGCTCTTCGGCCAGCTCCCGCTGGGTCTTGGGGCGCTCGGTGCGCTCGCGGTGGGTGAGGACCATGGCACCGACGGCGGCCGTGATGAGCAGGGCGCCGGTGAGTTCGAAGGCGAACACGTAGTCGGTGAAGATCAGGGCCGCGAGGCCCTCCACGTTCCCGCCCGCGTTCGCCGTGCCGAGGCCGGTGAACTCCGTCAGCGAGGCGTTGCCGATGCCCGCGATCAGCAGGATGCCGAACCCGAGGCCGCAGAGGAGGGCCAGCCAGCGCTGGCCCTTGATGGTCTCCTTCAGGGAGTCCGCCGCGGTGACGCCGACGAGCATCACCACGAACAGGAACAGCATCATGATCGCGCCGGTGTAGACGACGATCTGCACGATGCCCAGGAAGTAGGCGCCGTTGGCGAGGTAGAACACCGCCAGGATGATCATGGTGGCGGCGAGGCAGAGCGCGCTGTGCACGGCCCTCTTCATGAAGACGGTGCACAGGGCGCCGATCACGGCGACCGTGCCGAGCACCCAGAACTGGAAGGCCTCACCGGTGGAGGTGGTGTAGGCGGCGAGTTGCGAGCTCATGCCTGGACCCCCTCCTCTTCGGGCTTCTCGCCCTTGGAGGCGGCGACCTGGCGCACCGTGCCGGGCGCGGCCTCGGTGACCAGCCCCCGGTAGTAGTCCTGCTCGTCGGTGCCCGGGAAGATCGAGTGGGGCGAGTCGACCATGCCCTCCTCAAGACCGGCGAGCAGCTGCTCCTTGGTGTAGATGAGGTTGGCGCGGCTGCTGTCCGCCAGTTCGAACTCGTTGGTCATCGTGAGCGCCCGCGTGGGGCACGCCTCGATGCACAGGCCGCACAGGATGCAGCGGGCGTAGTTGATCTGGTAGACGCGGCCGTACCGCTCGCCCGGCGAGTAGCGCTCCTCGTCCGTGTTGTCGGCGCCCTCCACGTAGATGGCGTCGGCGGGACACGCCCAGGCGCACAGCTCGCAGCCGATGCACTTCTCCAGGCCGTCCGGATGGCGGTTGAGCTGGTGCCGGCCGTGGAACCGTGGGGCCGTGGTCTTGGGCTGCTCGGGGTACTGCTCGGTCAGCCGCTTCTTGAACATGGCCTTGAAGGTCACGCCGAAGCCGGCGACGGGGTTCTGGAAACCGGGCTTGGTCTCCTTCGGCTCCTCAGCCATCGGACGCCTCCTTCCCATTCGAAGATCCGTCACTGTCAGTATCGGACCCACCACTGACAACCAGCTCCCGCTCCCGGCGCGGACGCCTGCGCGGCACCGGCGGGAGGGTCTGTCCGGGCAGGGGCGGTACGGGGAATCCGCCGGCCATCGGGTCGAAGCCGGCCGGTTCGGCGGGCTGGTCCTGTGCCTCGCGCCGGTCGCGGAAAATATCGGCGACGACGGAGAGCAGGAACAGCACGATGACGGCGCCGGCGACGTACAGGGCGATCTCGGCGAAGTCGTAGTTCTCGTTCCTGAGGGTCCGTACGGTCGCGACGAGCATCAGCCAGACCACGGAGACCGGGAGGAGGATCTTCCAGCCGAGCTTCATCAGCTGGTCGTAGCGGACGCGCGGGAGGGTGCCGCGCAGCCAGATGAAGAAGAACAGCAGCAGCTGCACCTTCACCACGAACCAGAGCATCGGCCACCAGCCGTGGTTGGCGCCCTCCCAGAAGGTGCTGATGGGCCAGGGGGCCCGCCAGCCGCCGAGGAAGAGCGTCACCGACACGGCCGAGACGGTCACCATGTTGACGTACTCGGCGAGCATGAACAGCGCGAACTTGATCGACGAGTACTCGGTGTTGAAGCCGCCGACCAGGTCGCCCTCGGACTCCGGCATGTCGAACGGGGCGCGGTTGGTCTCGCCGACCATCGTGATGATGTAGATGACGAAGGAGACCGGCAGCAGGACGATGTACCAGCGGTCCTGTTGCGCCTCCACGATCGCCGACGTCGACATCGACCCCGAGTAGAGGAAGACCGAGGCGAACGCGGCGCCCATGGCGATCTCGTAGGAGATCATCTGCGCTGCGGAGCGCAGGCCGCCGAGCAGCGGGTAGGTGGAGCCGGAGCTCCAGCCCGCGAGCACGATGCCGTAGATGCCGACCGAGGCGACCGCGAGGATGTAGAGCATCGCGATCGGCAGGTCGGTGAGCTGCATCGTGGTGCGCTGGCCGAAGATCGAGATCTCGTTGCCGGCCGGGCCGAAGGGGATCACCGCGATCGCCATGAAGGCCGGGATGGCCGCCACGATCGGCGCGAGGACGTAGACGACCGTGTCCGCGCGTTTGACGATGAGGTCTTCCTTGAGCATCAGTTTGACGCCGTCGGCGAGCGACTGGAGCATGCCCCAGGGGCCGTGCCGGTTGGGGCCGATGCGCAGCTGCATCCAGGCGACGACCTTGCGTTCCCACACGATGGAGAACAGCACGGTGATCATCAGGAAGGCGAAGCAGAACACCGCCTTGACGACGACCAGCCACCAGGGGTCGCGGCCGAACATCGAGAGGTCTTCAGCGGCGAGGTACAAGCTCATGCCTCCACCTCCTCGGGGGCCTCGGCGGCGAGCGTCGCGGGGCCGATACGGACGAGTGCGCCGGGCAGCGCCCCCGTGTCGGAGGCGACGCCCGAGCCGGTGGAGTTCAGCGGCAGCCAGACGACACGGTCGGGCATCTCGGTGATCAGCAGCGGCAGTTCCACGACCCCGGCGGGGCCGCTGACCGCGAGGACGTCGCCGTTCTTGACGCCCGACTCGGCGGCCGTGGCGGCGGACACGCGCGCGCGTGCGGCGTGCCGCGTCCCGGCGAGCGCCTCGTCGCCGTCCTGGAGGCGACCCTGGTCGAGCAGCAGCCGGTGGCCGGCCAGTACGGCCTCCCCGGCGGCCGGGCGCGGCAGTCCGGCAGCGACCTCCACCGGCTCGTGGGCCCTCGCGCCGTCCCACGCCCCGAGGCGGTCCAGCTCCGCGCGCGTGGTGCGCAGATCGGGCAGCCCCAGGTGGACGTCCATGGCGTCGGCCAGCATCTGGAGCACCCGCCCGTCGGTGGGTGCCACCCGGCGGGTCATCTGGTCGGGCTTCAGCGCGGCCTCGAACATCCGCACGCGGCCCTCCCAGTTGACGAAGGTGCCCGCCTTCTCGGCGACGGCGGCGACCGGGAGAACGACGTCCGCCCGGTCGGTGACCTCGCTGGGCCGCAGCTCCAGCGACACCAGGAAGCCCACTGCGGAGAGTGCCTCACGCGCGCGCGGCGGATCAGGCAGATCGGCGACCTCGACGCCCGCCACCACCAGGGCCCCGAGCTCTCCGGTGGCGGCGGCCTCGACGATCTGCCCGGTGTCCCGGCCGTACCGCGTCGGGAGTTCGGCGACACCCCAGGCGGCGGCGACCTCCGCGCGTGCGCGCGGGTCGGTTGCCGGACGCCCGCCCGGCAACACCGAGGGCAGCGCGCCCGCTTCGACAGCGGCACGCTCCCCGGCCCGGCGCGGGATCCACACCATCTTCGCGCCGGTCAGCGAAGCGGCCCGCACGGCGGCGGTGAGCCCGCCCGCCACGGCCGCGAACCGCTCCCCGACGACGATCACCGCGCCCTCGGTACGCAGCGCCTCGGCGGCCTTGGCGCCGTTGTCGTCCAGCCCGAAGCCGCTCGCGAGGGCGTCCAGCCACTCGGTCTCGGTGCCGGGCGCGGCGGGCAGCAGCGTGCCGCCGGCCTTCTCCAGGCCGCGCGTGGCGTGCGTGGCCAGTGAGAAGACCTGTTGCTTGTGCTTGCGCCAGGCCTTGCGCAGCCGGAGGAAGACGCCGGGCGCCTCCTCCTCCGCCTCGAACCCGACCAGCAGGACCGCGGGCGCCTTCTCCAGGAAGGCGTACGTGACGCCCGTACCGTCGAGGTCGCGGCCGCGTCCGGCGACCCGGGCCGCCAGGAAGTCGGCCTCCTCGCCGCTGTGCACGCGCGCGCGGAAGTCGATGTCGTTCGTGTCGAGGGCCACGCGCGCGAACTTGCTGTACGCGTAGGCGTCCTCGACGGTGAGCCGGCCGCCGGTCAGCACACCGGTCCGGCCGCGCGCGGCGAGAAGCCCCCGGGCGGCGGCCTCAAGGGCCTCCGGCCAGGACGCGGGCTCCAGGACACCCTCCGCGTTGCGGACGAGGGGGGTGGTCAGCCGGTCCGGACGCTGCGCGTACCGGAACCCGAACCGCCCCTTGTCGCAGATCCACTCCTCGTTGACCTCGGGGTCGTTTGCCGCGAGCCGCCGCATGACCTTGCCGCGCCGGTGGTCGGTGCGGGTCGCGCAGCCGCCGGAACAGTGCTCGCAGACGGACGGCGAGGAGACGAGGTCGAACGGGCGGGAGCGGAATCGGTACGCCGCCGAGGTCAGCGCGCCCACCGGGCAGATCTGGATGGTGTTGCCGGAGAAGTACGACTCGAAGGGGTCGCCCTCGCCGGTGCCGACCTGCTGGAGCGCGCCGCGCTCGAGCAGTTCGATCATCGGGTCGCCTGCGACCTGGTCGGAGAACCGGGTGCAGCGGGCGCACAGCACGCACCGCTCACGGTCGAGCAGCACCTGCGTGGAGATCGGCACGGGCTTCTCGTAGGTCCGCTTGCGGCCCTCGAAGCGGGACTCGGAGTGGCCGTGCGACATGGCCTGGTTCTGCAGGGGGCACTCGCCGCCCTTGTCGCAGACGGGGCAGTCCAGCGGGTGGTTGATGAGCAGAAGCTCCATCACACCCTTCTGGGCCTTCTCCGCGACCGGCGAGGTGAGGTGGGTCTTGACGACCATCCCGTCCGTGCAGGTGATGGTGCAGGACGCCATGGGCTTGCGCTGGCCCTCGACCTCGACGATGCACTGACGGCAGGCGCCGACCGGGTCGAGGAGGGGGTGGTCGCAGAAGCGGGGGATCTCGACGCCGAGTTGTTCGGCGGCCCGGATCACCAGGGTGCCCTTGGGCACGCTGATGTCGATGCCGTCGATGGTCAGCGAGACGAGATCTTCCGGCGGGACCGCCGCCTCCCCGCCCCCGGAGGGAGCGCCGGTGGTCACGGTCATGCGTTCACCTCCGCGTGCTTGTCCTTGTCGGCCCAGACGGTCGATCTGGCCGGGTCGAAGGGGCAGCCCCGGCCCGTGATGTGGTCCTCGTACTCCGCGCGGAAGTACTTGAGGGAGGAGAAGATCGGCGAGGCGGCGCCGTCACCGAGGGCGCAGAAGGACTTGCCGTTGATGTTGTCGGCGATGTCGTTCAGCTTGTCGAGGTCGCTCATGACGCCCTTGCCGGCCTCGATGTCGCGCAGCAACTGCACCAGCCAGTAGGTGCCTTCGCGGCAGGGTGTGCACTTGCCGCAGGACTCGTGGGCGTAGAACTCGGTCCAGCGGGTGACGGCCCGCACGACGCAGGTCGTCTCGTCGAAGCACTGGAGTGCTTTCGTGCCGAGCATGGAACCCGCGGCGCCCACTCCTTCGTAGTCAAGAGGGACGTCGAGGTGCTCGTCGGTGAACATCGGGGTCGAGGAGCCGCCCGGTGTCCAGAACTTGAGGCGATGCCCGGATCGCATTCCGCCGCTCATGTCCAGGAGCTGGCGGAGCGTGATACCGAGCGGCGCCTCGTACTGGCCGGGGCTCGTGACATGGCCGCTGAGCGAGTAGAGCGTGAAGCCGGGGGACTTCTCGCTGCCCATCGACCTGAACCATTCCTTGCCCTTTTGCATGATCGCGGGAACTGACGCGATCGACTCGACGTTATTCACGACAGTCGGGCACGCATAGAGGCCCTCGACAGCAGGGAAGGGGGGACGGAGCCGCGGTTGACCACGGCGGCCTTCGAGCGAGTCGAGCAGCGCGGTCTCCTCACCGCAGATGTACGCGCCCGCGCCCGCGTGCACGGTGAGTTGGAGATCGAGTCCGCTGCCCAGGATGTTCTCGCCGAGGAAGCCGGCCTCGTAGGCCTCGCGTACGGCCTCGTGCAACCGCCGCAGGACGGGAACGACTTCACCACGCAGATAGATGAAGGCATGCGAAGACCTGATGGCATAACAGGCGATGACAATGCCCTCGATGAGGCTATGCGGGTTCGCGAAGAGGAGCGGAATGTCCTTGCACGTTCCGGGCTCCGACTCGTCGGCGTTGACAACTAGATAATGTGGTTTTCCATCACCCTGCGGAATGAACTGCCATTTCAGTCCGGTCGGGAATCCCGCGCCGCCGCGGCCGCGCAACCCGGACTCCTTGACGTACGCGATGACGTCGTCCGGTGACATGGCCAGCGCCTTGCGCAGCCCCTCGTACCCTTCGTGCCTTCGGTAGACGTCGAGCGACCATGCCCTGTCCTCGTCCCAGAAGGCAGACAGCACGGGTGCGAGCAGTTTCTCCGGGCTGGTGCCCTTGATCTCGGGTGCCAACGTCATCACTCCCCCTCCTCGGCGGCAGGCCCCGCCGGGTGCGCCGGGTCCGAGGCCGACGTTTCCTGCGGCGCGTCGTGCGAGCTGAGGTGCTCGGTGGGTGACGGCTCGTGCACCTTGTCGTGCGGCTCGTCCTTGGGGCCGCCGTTGCGCGGATGGACCACGCGCGCGGGTCCGGTCTCTCCCCTGGCCAGGCGGAGGCCGACCAGCGAGGCGGGTCCCGCACCGCCGCTCGCCTCGACGGCCCCCGGCCGCTCGTCGGGGAATCCGGCGAGGATCCGCGCGGTGTCCTTGAAGGTGCACAGCGGTGCCCCGCGCGTGGGCTCGACCTCGGTTCCCGCGCGCAGGTCGTCGACGAGGCGCTTGGCGCTGTCGACGGTCTGGTTGTCGAAGAACTCCCAGTTGACCATCACGACCGGCGCGAAGTCGCAGGCCGCGTTGCACTCGATGTGCTCCAGGGTGACCTTGCCGTCGCCGGTGGTCTCGCCGTTGCCGACACCGAGGTGGTCCTGCAGCGCCTCGAAGATCGCGTCGCCGCCCATCACCGCGCACAGGGTGTTGGTGCAGACGCCCACCTGGTAGTCACCGGAGGGCTTGCGCCGGTACATGGTGTAGAAGGTGGCCACCGCGGTGACCTCGGCCGTGGTCAGGCCGAGCACCTCGGCGCAGAACCGCATGCCGGTGCGGGTGACATGGCCCTCCTCCGACTGCACGAGATGCAGCAACGGCAGGAGGGCGGACCGGGAGTCCGGGTAGCGGGCGACGACCTCGGCGGCGTCCCGCTCCAGCCGGGCTCGAACGTCGTCCGGGTAGTCGGGCGCGGGCAGTTGGGGCATGCCCAGGCTGACGCCCTCGGGGGTGGTGGTCACCGGTCGACGCCTCCCATCACGGGGTCGATGGACGCGACGGCGACGATGACGTCGGCGACCTGGCCGCCCTCGCACATCGCCGCCATGGCCTGCAGGTTGGTGAAGGAGGGGTCTCGGTAGTGGACCCGGAAGGGGCGGGTGCCTCCGTCGGAGACGACGTGCACCCCGAGTTCGCCCTTGGGCGACTCGATCGCCGTGTACGCCTGTCCCGGCGGGACGCGGAAGCCCTCGGTCACCAGCTTGAAGTGGTGGATCAGGGCCTCCATGGAGGTGCCCATGATCTTCTTGATGTGGTCCAGGGAGTTGCCGAGTCCGTCCGGTCCCAGGGCGAGCTGGGCGGGCCAGGCGATCTTCTTGTCGCCGACCATGACCGGGCCGGGCTGCAGCCGGTCCAGGCACTGCTCGACGATCCGCAGGGACTGGCGCATCTCCTCCAGGCGGATCAGGAAACGTCCGTAGGAGTCGCAGGTGTCGGCGGTCGGGACGTCGAAGTCGTACGTCTCGTACCCGCAGTACGGCTGCGCCTTGCGCAGGTCGTGCGGGAGGCCGGCGGAGCGCAGGATCGGGCCGGTGGCGCCGAGGGCCATGCAGCCGGACAGGTCGAGGTAGCCGACGTCCTGCATACGGGCCTTGAAGATGGGGTTCCCGGTGGCGAGCTTGTCGTACTCGGGAAGGTTCTTCTCCATCTTCTTCACGAACTCGCGGATCTGGTCCACCGCGCCGGGCGGCAGGTCCTGGGCGAGTCCGCCGGGCCGGATGTACGCGTGGTTCATGCGCAGGCCGGTGATCAGCTCGTAGATGTCGAGAATGAGTTCACGATCACGGAAGCCGTAGATCATGATCGTGGTGGCGCCCAGCTCCATGCCGCCGGTGGCGATGCACACCAGGTGGGAGGAGAGCCGGTTCAGCTCCATGAGGAGCACACGGATGATCGTGGCGCGGTCCGGGATCTGGTCCTCGATGCCGAGGAGCTTCTCCACAGCGAGGCAGTACGCCGTCTCGTTGAAGAACGGCGTCAGGTAGTCCATGCGCGTCACGAACGTGGTGCCCTGTGTCCACGTGCGGTACTCGAGGTTCTTCTCGATGCCGGTGTGGAGGTAGCCGATGCCGCAGCGGGCCTCGGTGACGGTCTCGCCGTCGATCTCCAGGATGAGCCGGAGCACACCGTGCGTGGACGGGTGCTGGGGGCCCATGTTGACGATGATGCGCTCGTCGTCGGACCGGGCGGCGGTCTCGGCGACCTCGTCCCAGTCGCCGCCGGTGACCGTGTAGACGGTGCCCTCGGTGGTCTCGCGCGGCGAGGCGGACGATGCGTGCGACGTGCTCATGAGTACGACCTCCGCTGGTCCGGAGCCGGGATCTGGGCGCCCTTGTACTCGACGGGGATGCCGCCGAGGGGGTAGTCCTTGCGCTGCGGGAAACCCTGCCAGTCGTCCGGCATCATGATCCGCGTCAGCGCGGGGTGGCCGTCGAAGACGATGCCGAAGAAGTCGTACGCCTCGCGCTCGTGCCAGTCGTTGGTCGGGTAGACGGGGACGAGCGACGGGATGTGCGGGTCGGCGTCAGGGGCGGAGACCTCCAGGCGGATCAGCCGGTTGTGGGTGATCGAGCGCAGGTGGTAGACGGCGTGCAGCTCACGGCCCTTGTCACCGGGGTAGTGGACGCCGGAGACGCCGGTGCACAGTTCGAAGCGGAGGGCCGGGTCGTCGCGGAGGGTCCGGGCGACGCGCGCCAGGTACTCGCGCTCGATGTGGAAGGTGATCTCGCCCCGGTCGACGACGGTCCTGTCGATCACGTTCTCGGGAACGAGGCCCTGTTCCTCCAGGGCGCCTTCCAACTCGTCGGCGACCTCGTCGAACCACCCGCCGTAGGGGCGGCCGGCAGCGCCGGGGAGCCGGATGGAGCGGACCAGGCCGCCGTAGCCGGAGGTGTCGCCGCCGTTGTCGGCGCCGAACATGCCTCGCTGGACGCGGATCTCCTCACCGCCGTCGCCGCGCTGGCCGGGGAGGTTGGAGGCGGCGAGGTCCTTCTCGGGGTTCACCCCGTCCGAGCCGCCCGCACCCGGTCCGCCCGGACCGTTCTTGCCGTTCGCGTCGCTCATCGCAGCAGCCCCTTCATCTCGATGAGGGGGAGCGCCTTGAGTGCCGCTTCCTCCGCCTCGCGGGCCGCTTCCTCGGCGTTCACGCCGAGCTTGGACGTCTGGATCTTCTGGTGGAGCTTGAGGATCGCGTCGATCAGCATCTCGGGCCGTGGCGGGCAGCCCGGGAGATAGATGTCGACGGGGACGATGTGGTCGACGCCCTGGACGATCGCGTAGTTGTTGAACATGCCGCCGGACGACGCGCAGACCCCCATGGAGATCACCCACTTGGGATTGGGCATCTGGTCGTAGACCTGCCGCAGCACCGGCGCCATCTTCTGGCTGACCCGGCCGGCCACGATCATCAGGTCCGCCTGGCGCGGCGAGCCCCGGAACACCTCCATGCCGAAGCGCGCCAGGTCGTAGCGCCCCGCGCCCGTGGTCATCATCTCGATGGCGCAACAGGCGAGGCCGAAGGTGGCGGGGAAGACGGACGCCTTGCGTACCCAGCCCGCGGCCTGCTCGACGGTGGTCAGCAGGAAGCCGCTCGGCAGTTTTTCTTCGAGTCCCATGGTCTAAAGGCCCCTCAGTCCCATTCCAGGCCGCCGCGCCGCCAGACGTACGCGTAGGCGACAAAGACGGTGAGCACGAAGAGCAGCATCTCCACGAGCCCGAAAACACCCAGGGCGTCGAAGGTGACGGCCCAGGGGTAGAGGAAGACGATCTCGATGTCGAAGACGATGAAGAGCATCGCCGTCAGGTAGTACTTGATGGGGAAACGCCCGCCGCCGGCCGGCGTGGGGGTGGGCTCGATCCCGCACTCGTAAGCCTCGAGCTTGGCCCGGTTGTAGCGCTTCGGGCCGATCAGCGAGGCCATGATCACGGAGAAGATCGCAAAGCCTGCCCCGAGGGCTCCCAGTACGAGGATGGGCGCATAGGCGTTCACCGCTCCTCGCTCCTCTCAGTCGGCACTGACTGCTGGCGGATGGCATGGGCTCTGCTCTCCCGCCCCACCGGTTCCACGAACTCCGCCCGTTCCGACGAAGATCGCGAACATGTGAAGCAGGTCACAAGCCCAACTGCCCCGCATCCTATGCCTGCCGGTCTGTGATCTGCGACACGGGGTACGGCACCGAGTTTGTGATCTCCACCACCTGACGAACGATCATGAAGTCGGATGACCGTCGATCTTCGTACACGAAGCGCCAGACTGACCACGAGAAGTGACATTTTCATTCGTCGCCGCTGGTCACGCAGGTCGTCTCCATATCAAGAGAATTCCACTGCATGCAAATTGGTGCTGGACCGGGACGCTTGATAGAGCGCGGCGTTCACACCCGGGAGGGAGGTCCGATGTCCGATGTGGACGCGTGCGCGCGTTCACGAGCGCCGAGGACGGGCGGCCCCGCGCGGGACGCCGCGTGGACGGGCGACCACTTTGTGACCTGCGTCACATCGGAGCGAGATCAAATCAACCGGTCCTGGCCACTCGCTGCAATCGATGGTAAGCGCAGGGCAATTCGGACCTATTCACGAAAGCGCATGATCACAGGCGTGGCCGACCGTGTCCGCTATGCCCGTTACGGCGTCAATAAAGAGTGGCGCGGAGGGAATTTATGGCCTCCGTTGAACAACTGTGGCGCAGCACACGTTTCTTGAAGGTATGGAGGAGTCGCTGGTACCGCTTGTACCCATGTCCCACACCGCTCACATACGCAGCCACCGGAAACCCCGCCGCAGCGCGTCCTCGATCGCGATGCGCGCCGGAGTCGCCGGTGGCGTTCTCAGCACCGTGGCAGTGGCCGGCGCGTCCACGTCGGCTTTCGCGGCGGAGCCGGTGACGCAGACGCTCGAACTGCCCACCCTCACGGCCGACCTGGCCACGCAGGCCGCGCAGTCCGCGGACGCCACGCAGGCGATGGCGGCCGACTACCAGCTGCAGGCCGAGCGTGACACGGCCGCCGAACAGGCTGCCAAGCAGGCCGAGAAGGACCTGGTCAAGGCCAAGAAGGAAGAGGCCCGTAAGAAGGCCGCCGCCGAGGCCGAGCGCAAGGCCGAGGCGGAGCGTGCCGCACGCGACAGCGAGCGGACCACCCTCACGACCAACTCGTCGACCACCACGACGACGACGGCGCCCGCCACCGGCAGCGTCGGCACGGTCATCGCCTTCCTCAAGGCGCAGCTCGGCGACGCCTACGTCATGGGCGCCACCGGCCCCAACGCGTGGGACTGCTCCTCGCTCGTGCAGACCGCGTTCAAGCAGGTCGGCGTGGACCTCCCCCGGGTCTCGCAGGACCAGTCGATGCAGGGCACCGAGGTCTCGCTGTCCAACCTGCAGGTCGGCGACATCCTGTACTGGGGCGCGAAGGGCTCCGCGTACCACGTCGGTGTCTACGTCGGAGACGGCCAGTACCTCGACGCGGCGAACCCCTCCAAGGGTGTCGTCATCCAGGACCTTTCCGGCTACCCGGCGACGGGTGCGGTGCGCGTGCTCTGAGACCCCGCATCCGCGCGGTCGCCCAGGCGCTTTTCGAGAGGGCCGCTTTCCCCGGTGGGGACAGCGGCCCTCCGGGCTGCCCTCAGAAAGGGCCACAAGGGCCCCACAAGGCGCTCTCGCCCCAGGCCGGAGGTGTAGGCAGACCGAGCCGCCGACAGGCCTCGTCGGCGCGTTTCAGGGGTTCCGTCGCCGCCGGGCACCGTCGGTGCGGACACGTCGCCCGCGCGGAAGACGCGGTAGAGCCCGCGCGGCACCCCCGCACACCCCGGGCAGCCCGTAGACCCTGAGCTGCCCGGTCACTCCACGGCGTACCCGGTCACGCCTTCGGCGCCACCTTGCTCAGGCCGTTGATGATGCGGTCCATCGCGTCGCCGCCGGTGGGGTCGGTGAGGTTGGCCAGCATCTTCAGGGTGAACTTCATCAGCAGCGGGTGGGTGAGGCCCCGCTGCGTGGCGAGCTTCATGATCTTCGGGTTGCCGATGAGCTTCACGAAGGCGCGGCCCATCGTGTAGTAGCCGCCGAAGGTGTCCTTGAGGACCTGCGGGTAGCGCTGGAGGGCGAGTTCGCGCTGCCCGGGGGTGGCGCGGGCATGGGCCTGGACGATGACGTCGGCGGCGATCTGTCCGGACTCCATGGCGTAGGCGATGCCCTCGCCGTTGAAGGGGTTCACCATGCCGCCGGCGTCGCCGACCAGCAGCAGGCCCTTGGTGTAGTGGGGTTGGCGGTTGAAGGCCATCGGGAGGGCGGCACCGCGGATGGGGCCGGTCATGTTCTCGGGCGTGTAGCCCCACTCCTCCGGCATGGACGCGCACCACGCCTTCAGGACGTCGCGCCAGTCCAGCTCCTTGAAGGCGGCGGAGGTGTTGAGGACACCCAGGCCCACGTTGGACGTGCCGTCGCCCATGCCGAAGATCCAGCCGTAGCCGGGGAGGAGACGGTCCTCGCCCGGTCCGCGCTTGTCCCAGAGTTCCAGCCAGGACTCCAGGTAGTCGTCGTCGTGGCGCGGGGAGGTGAAGTACGTACGGACCGCGACGCCCATCGGGCGGTCCTCGCGGCGGTGCAGGCCCATCGCGAGGGAGAGCCGGGTGGAGTTGCCGTCGGCCGCCACCACCAGCGGGGCGTGGAAGGTGACTTCCCGCTTCTCGTCGCCGAGCTTGGCGTGCACGCCGGTGATACGGCCCGTGCGGTCGTCGATGATCGGCGCGCCCACGTTGCAGCGTTCGTGCAGCCGGGCGCCGGCCTTCTGGGCCTGACGGGCGAGCTGCTCGTCGAAGTCGTCGCGCTTGCGGACGAGTCCGTAGTCCGGGTAGGAGGCGAGATCCGGCCAGTCGAGCTGGAGGCGGACGCCGCCGCCGATGATCCGCAGGCCCTTGTTGCGGAGCCAGCCGGCCTCCTCGGAGATGTCGATGCCCATCGACACGAGCTGCTTGGTGGCGCGCGGTGTGAGGCCGTCGCCGCAGACCTTCTCCCTCGGGAAGCTGGTCTTCTCCAGGAGCAGCACGTCCAGCCCGGCCTTCGCCAGGTAGTACGCGGTGGTGGAACCGGCTGGTCCGGCCCCGACGACGATCACATCGGCGGTGTGTTCGGTAAGGGGCTGGGGCTCGGTCACGACGGGTTCTCCCCAAGAAGTAGAAGGATCGAAGCGGTTCGCCGGCCGGACCGGACACTGGAACACCAGAACCGGACGACCAGAAAACATGTGCCGACGGGCGTCGGACATGGGCAGTCTATTCAGCGGTACCGATCAACGGCTGAAGGGCTGCCCCTGTGAACAGAGCTCTGCCCGACGTACGGCTGCGCGTCCCCACCGACGAGGACGCCTTCGCCTGGCACCGGATCTTCGACGATCCCGACGTCATGGAGTTCCACGGCGGCCGGTCCGCCGAGCTGTCCGTCTACGAGGAGCTCACCGCGCGCCAGCGCCGCCACGACGCCGAGCACGGCTTCTGCCTGTGGACCATGCTCGACGAGGAGGGCCGGGCCATCGGCTTCACCGGCGCCCAGCCGTGGCCCCGGGAATGGGGCCCGACCGGCGAGATCGAGATCGGCTGGCGGCTCGCCCGCGACCACTGGGGCAAGGGGTACGTGACCGCCGCCGCGACGCAGACCCTGGAGCGGGTGCGGGCGGCCGGCGTCGGCAGCGTCGTCGCCATGGTCAACGTCCGCAACGAGCGGTCCATCGCCGTCGCCCGGCGGCTGGGAATGGAGCCGGCCGAGGAGTACACGACGCCGGTCTCGCGGCAGGTGGGCCGCTGCTATCGGCTGACGCTGTGACGGCGGTCGCCGTCGGGGGGTTGGCCGCGCGTTCGTAGGCCGGCGAGGCGGCCCCGCGTTCGCGATATCGGCAACTCGTCACGCTGGGTAGCGATTTGCCGCAGATTGCCACGCACAGCTTCCGGCCGGGGCCGCTCGGCGGTTACCCTGCCGGTACCGCTGGGGGTGAACATCTGTGCGCATAACACCCAAGTCATTCGAAGTGCGTGTGCCACGGTTCGTCGGCCTGATGGCCGTGGACGCGCGCGAGACGGCCGAGGCGGACGGGGTGACCCTCGTCGCGCCCGACCGTCCCGACCTCCAACTCGCCGTCGTGGACTACGTCGTACGGCAGTACCCGCCGCCGGGGGTGAAGGTGCCGCGTGGGGCCGCGGTGACCGTGTGGTTCGAGGTGGGGGACGACGGTGGGGGTGTGCGGGAGCCACGGATCGGAGGGCCGCCGCCGGGGTTGCGCAGGGCGTTGGACGAGCCGGGGGATCCGTTCGCGGTTCATTCGTAGCCCGGCGGTGGGGCCGGGACCGGGTTCGGGGTGGTCGTGCGGTTACGTCGCGAGGTGCGGGTTGTCGTTCGTGGTTGATCGCGCGGTTTCCCGCGCCCCTTCGCGGCGCGGGTCTCTGCCTCGTCTCGTCAGGCGCCCCTCTACTTCTGCCAGAGCAGGATCGCCGCCGCCCCTCCCCCGCCGATCACGAAGGCCGCCGCGATCGTGATGGCCCAGATGAGGGTTCGGTTGCGGGGCTTGGCCGGTTCCGCGGGTGGCAGGTGGTGGTGGCCGAGTTCGACGAGCGGAGACTCGTACGGGGCCGGGGCCTGTGCCTGTGCCTGGACCGAAGGCTGTTGCGGGACCCCGTAGGCCGCCGGGCCGCTGCTCGGCATCGCCGGGATCGGGGGTGCGATCACCCCCGTGCGTGCTCCTGTCATCTGGACCAGGTAGGGCGCGAGGAAGGCCGCGCCGAAGATCCAGAGCAGGCCGAAGAGAAGCACCTCGGGGATGTCGAGGCCGACGTCCACCTGGCCCGCTGCCGAGAACTCGCTGCTGAACTCGGCCGTGGCGGAGCCGGATGCCTCCATACCGAAGCCGCTGATCCCGGCGAGGAGGAGGAAGAGGCCGAAGAAGACACCGGCGGCGAGGAGTTGCTCGCCGCGGCCCGAGGAGCGGCGGGCCGCGAGGACCCCGAAAATCAGGGCGCAGACCGCGCCGAGCGCCAACGCGCCCACGACGGCCCAGGAGTTGACGGCGTCGCCCAGTTCGGAGAGCCCGAACGACTCACGCTCGTAGCCGCCGACGTACGGGCTGGACTCGACGAGCCCGTAGTCGCCGGACGAATCGCTGCCGAACGACGAGTCGTCCCCGTAGCTCGTACGGCCCGCCTCGCCCTTGATGGAGGCGCCCCAGGAGAGCCCGAGGAGGTTGACGGCGAGGTTGGGGAGGACGAGCAGCACGAGGAGGAGCGGGCTGAGGTCCTCATCCCATTCGGCCTGCCACTCGTCGTTCGCCACGAGGACGACGAACGCGACGAGCGAGCAGAGGGCGAGGACGATCGCCATGGCCCGGACAGCCGTCCCGGTCGCCCGGAACAGGGCCTGGGGCCCGGGGCGGACGGCCAGCCAGGCGGCCAGGTCGTCGCGTTGCAGCAGGCCGGCCGAGACGGCGGCGGTGAGCAGCAGCGCGCCCAGTGCCGCGCGCCAGGCCGACGTCGAGACCTCGGCGACCACGATCTCGGGCTGCGCGAACAGCCCGAGCAGCAGAACGGCGGCCGTCACCAGCAGCGTGACCCGCACGGCCGCTTCCAGCCCGGCGGTGCGGCCGCCACCGGGCGCCGCCCCCGGCCCACCGGCGCCGACACCGGCGTACGTGGCGCCGCCGTACCCGCCGGCGTACGCGCCGCCCGGCACACCGCCGTACGCACTTCCGTGCACGCTGCCGTACGCACTTCCGTACGCGCCGCGCATCACCAGTCGCGTCCGGAGCAGTCGTACGCCGATGACGAGCGCCCCGACGAACAGGGCGGTCACCGCGAGCGGGACCAGGGTCACGGTGAGGGCGCCCTCGGCGGACTGGAAGTCGCCCGTGGAGTCGCCGCCGTTGGTCTCGGCGACCTTGAAGCCGCCGCCGAGGCCCTGGAGGAGGGCGGCGAAGGCGAGGCCCAGACGGTCGCCGATGCCTACGAAGTCGCCCTCGTCCTGGCCGCTGCCGCCCTGTCCGTACGACGGAATGGCCAGGGCGACGCCGGCGACGAAGAGAAGCCCGACCGGCCAGAGCGCGGCCAGCGCGGAGCCGCCCCAGTCGCCCCGGAACGCCCGGCCGAAGAAGGCGCCGACGGGTGAGGGACGGGCGGGGACGGGGGCGTACTCGGGAGGGGGCGGTGGTGGGCCGAGGGGTGGTGCGCCCGGCGGGGCCGACGGGGGAGCCGCCGGTGGGGCCGTGCCCGGGGCCCCGGGAGGCTGCGCCGGTACGGGCGTTCCCGGAAACGCGGCGGGCGGCGCCGCCGGCGGGATCGCCGGTGGGGCCGGTGCCGCCCCGGCTCCCGTGCCGGTCTCCGCCGCCGGCACGGGCGGGCGCTCCCGCCCGCACTTCATGCAGAAGCGCGCCTCGTCGGGGCCGGGTGTTCCGCAGTGGGGGCAGTAGGACGTCATGGAACGCTCCGTCATTCAGAGAACTCATGCCGTGATGCGACGCGGTCAGAGGCGCGCCGGTGTGTCATGGGACATCACCGGCGCGTACCGACGTATCAACGGACGGTAGTTTCTGTTGACCGGTTCCCGTCAACTGAATTCCCTTGCGGGCATCCCTCGTACGGGTGAACCCGGAGCCCTATGAGTGGGCCTTGAAGCCCCGGTGCAGGGCGACGATCCCGCCCGAGAGGTCCCGCCACGCGACCTTGTCCCAGCCGGCCTTCCAGAGCCGCTCGGCGAGGCCGGCCTGGTCGGGCCAGGCGCGGATGGACTCGGCGAGGTAGACGTACGCGTCGGGGTTGGACGACACCGCGCGGGCGACCGGCGGCAGCGCGCGCATCAGGTACTCGGTGTAGACGGTCCGGAACGGCGTCCAGGTCGGGTGGGAGAACTCGCAGATCACGACCCTGCCGCCGGGCTTGGTCACCCGGTACAGCTCCCGCAGCGCGGTGTCCGTGTCCTGCACGTTCCTGAGGCCGAAGGAGATGGTCACCGCGTCGAAGGTGTCGTCCTTGAACGGCAGCTTCGTCGCGTCGCCCGCGGTGAACGGCAGCCAGGAGTCGCGCTCCTTGCCGACCCGGAGCATGCCGAGGGAGAAGTCGCACGGGACGACGTAGGCGCCGGTCTGTGCGAAGGGCAGTGAGGAGGTGCCCGTGCCGGCCGCGAGGTCCAGGATCTTCTGCGCGGGGCGGGCGTCCACCGCCCGCGCGACCTCCTTGCGCCAGCGCCGGTCCTGTCCCAGGGACAGCACGTCGTTGGTCAGGTCGTACCGTTTCGCCACTCGGTCGAACATCGAGGCGACTTCGTGCGGCTGCTTGTCCAGGGATGCGCGGGTCACGGACCCATTGTGGCAGTACGGGCCGGACACCGACGCGGCGCCCGGCCCCCGCCGGGTCACGGCAGCAGTTTCGGCTTCTTCCTCGCCGCCACGTCCTCCACCCAACCGCAGCACAGGACGAACCCGCCGATCAGGAGCCAGCCGACGCCGAACATGAACCACTGGCTCTCCAGCGGCAGGTACTTCTCGAACGCGGGGACGTTCCAGAACTCGTCGATCAGCGGGACGGCGAGGATCAGGGCGATCTCGTGCCACAGGTAGATCGTCACCGCGCGGGAGTTGAAGACCGTGACGATCCGGTCGAGGCGGGGGAATCGGGCCAGTCCGGCGAAGTCGACCTTGAAGTGCGCCTTCGCGTACAGCAGGAGCGTGACGAAGCCGGCGGAGAAGAACGCCTGGGCGAGGGGGAGGTCGTCGAGGTCGTACGAGCCGGTCTCCTCCTGGTGCGTGAAGGCGTACCAGGCGCCGAAACCGAGGGCCGCGAGGGACAGGCCCATGACCGCGAACGGCTTCAGCCGCGCGAGGACTCCGTCACGGTGGGCGAAGCCCAGCATCCAGCAGAAGAGGAAGGTGGCCAGGTCGGTCAGGGCGCTGCCGAGGCGGCCGTCCGGGGGTTCCCAGAGGAAGTGGAACACCACGATCGGCGACAGGGACAGGAGGAGGACCGGGAGCGGAGCCAGCCGGAACAGCTTCAGCAGGGGCGGGGAGAGCAGGACGAACCAGAGGTAGGTGCGCAGGTACCAGAGGATCTCCCAGGCCTGTTCGCCCCAGGCGTTGCCCGGCGGGTCGCCCAGGGGGACGACCCAGAAGACGATCTGCCAGCCGGGCATCCAGCCGTGGACCAGCATGGCGGCGACCACGAAGAGGCCCCAGAACCAGAAAGGGGGCAGGAGCCGCCGGAAGCGGCTTCTGACGACCGTGAGCGCGGGGCGGTCCAGGGACTTCGCCATGAGGGTGCCGGCGAGGGCGAACATGACGCCCATGGAGGGGAAGGCCATGCCGGCCCAGGGCCAGCCGAAGGTGTGGTAGGTGACGACCCGGATCAGGGCGAGGGCGCGGAGGGTGTCGAAGTAGCGGTCTCTTGGGTGGCGCGTCGAGCCCTGCTGAGGCTGGACCTCGGTCGCGTCGGCGCCCGGCGCGGTGGTGACAGGTTCGGAGACAGCCACCCCTCTCCTGTGCGAGCCCATCAGTTCGCCCCCTGCGGTGTGCCGACCTCGCCCGTGCGCTTCAGCTTCTGCCACCTCAGGCGGCCGCCTGTCAGGGCTGTGACGCAGGAGTGGATGAGGACCAGGTACATCATCTGGCGGTAGGCGAGCTGCTGGAGCGGCAGCATCAGCAGGTACCGGTACTTCTCCTTGTCCAGCTTGAAGGCGTAGGCCGCGCAGACGAGTTGGACGCCCAGGACCGCCAGCCACGCCAGCAGGGACGCCTGGAAGTCGACGAAGATCATCGCGTAGACGGTGAAGACGTCGATGAGCGGGGCGAAGACCGGGGTGATGATCTGGAAGATGACGACCAGCGGCATGCCGACGCGGCCGAAGCGGCCCGACGGGCCCGTGTCCGTCAGGGACTTGCGGTGCTTCCAGAGGGCCTGCATGGTGCCGTACGACCAGCGGTAACGCTGCGACCAGAGCTGCCTGAGGGAGCCCGGGGCCTCGGTCCAGGCGCGGGCGTGCTCCTCGTAGACGACGCGCCGGCCGGCGCGGTGCATGGCGATGGTGATGTCGGTGTCCTCGGCGAGGGTGTCCTCGCTCATGCCGCCCACTTCCAGCACGGCGTCACGGCGGAACGCGCCGATCGCGCCCGGGATGGTGGGCATGCAGCGCAGCAGGTCGTACATGCGGCGGTCGAGGTTGAAGCCCATCACGTACTCGATGTGCTGCCAGGCACCGATCACGGTGTCGCGGTTGCCGACCTTGGCGTTGCCCGCGACCGCGCCGACGCTCGGGTCCGCGAACGGCTGCACGAGCTTGGCGACGGTGTCGGGTTCGAAGACCGTGTCACCGTCCATCATCACGACGATGTCGTAACTGGCGTTCCGCACACCGTTGTTGAGGGCAGCGGGTTTGCCCGCGTTCTCCTGGCGGACGACCCGGACGTTGGGGTACCCGAGCGCCTCGGCGATCTCCTTGGTGCCGTCCGTGGAGCCGTCGTCGACGACGATGATCTCGATGGGGTGGGTGCTCCGGGCGAGGGAGTGCAGCGTGTTGGCTATGCACTCCTTCTCGTTGTACGCGGGCACGACGACCGTCACCGGGCCGGTGATCGGTGGTCCCCAGCTGAAGCGGCGTCTGTTCCGTTCGCGGAAGTGGCGCCGGGCGAGGACGAGCATCAGCCCGAAGCGGCCCATGACCGCGACGCCGACGACCATCAGGCCGACCGAGAGGGTCGGTACGGCGTACTCGGCGACGTACACGGCCGCGACGAGCGCCTTGCCCTCGTAGAGGGTGGCGCCGGTGGCGGTGCGGTGGGCGGCCTGGGCGTCCGAGGAGCCCGGGGTGGCCGGCCCGTTGGCCGCGGGGGCGCTCCCGAGGGCACCCTCCCGCTGCCCGTTCTGCCGGCTGTTCTGTCGGCTGTTCTCGTCGGTCCGGCCGCTCGCGGCGTCGTCCTTCTGCAGAGCCCCGCTGACGGTGGTGAAGGTGTAGCCCTTGGCCTTCATCTTCTCGATGTACGTGCCGAGTGCCTCGACCGTCTGGGAGCGGTCGCCGCCCGCGTCGTGCATGAGGACCGAGGCGCCCTCGCCGTCGTCCGGCGTGGCCCACTTGATGATCTTCTTGACGCCGGGCCGCTTCCAGTCGTCGCTGTCGGTGTCGACGAAGACGCTGGTGTAGCCCTCCTCACCGAGCTTCTGGTAGACGGGCCAGCTGTAGTTGTCGATGGCGTCCGTCTCGGAGGAGTACGGGGCGCGGAAGAGCGTCGTCGTGATGCCAGCCGCGCCCGCGAGGGCGAGCTGCGTCTGGGTCATCTCGCGGGTGACGCGAGCGTCGCTCTGGTACGACAGGTCGACGTGCGTGAAGGTGTGGATGCCGATCTCGTGACCGCTCTCGACCATGTCCTCGACGATGGTCGGGTAGCGCGACACCATCGAGCCGACCACGAAGAAGGTCGCGGGGATGTCGTACTTCTTGAGGACTTCGAGGATCTCCGGGGTCCAGGTCGGGTTCGGACCGTCGTCGAAGGTGAGCGCGATGGTCCTGTCCGGCACGGACTGCGTCCGCGCCTCGCCGCCGCGGAAGGTCAGGATGGGCCCGCCGTCGAGGATGTCCTCGGGTACGTCGCTGGAGCTTGCCCCCGTGCGGACGCGCTGGTCACCGCCGACCTCGGCACGCAGATAGCCGTCGAGCAGCATCACGCTGGTCAGTCCGAGCAGGAGCAGCAGGGCGAGGATGACCCGGGGTTTCTGCAGGGCGGCGGCCTTGCCGGTGGCGCGTTGGAGCTTGGAGGGGGCGCGTCGGCGGCCACGGCGCGCGGGTGTGGTCGTGCTCATGGGGTGGTACTCCCGTCAGTTGGCGGACGCGGACGGGGAAGGTACGGCGGTGGGGGCGCCGGCGGGCGGGGTGCCGCCGGGCGCGCCGGAAGGGATGCCCTCGGGGGCGATGCCGCCCTGGGGCTGCGGGCCGTTGCCGCCTCCCGGTGTGCCGGTCTGGCCGACGCCTCGGCCTCCGCCTCCGCCGAAGGGGAACAGTTCGGTCGGGGACGCGGAGATGCCCCAGCCCATGAACGCCATGCCGAGTACGACGGCGTATCCGAGGCAGACGACCCCCAGCAGCGTGCCGCAGCGGCGCAGCAGTCTGGCGCGGCGCCCGGAATTGTCGACGAACACGGGGCCCTCTCCTGCCGACCCCTTTGGCTGCTTGCCCTGATTCCCCCGCTTGCCCTGCTTGCCCTGCAGGCCCTGCTTGCGGCGGCTGCCGCGGGCCGGTGCCGAGGTGATCTCGTACACGGTCTCGGGGGTGAGGTTTTCGTTGGCGGACTCGGATTGCATATCCCCGGATATTAGGCGGCCTTTATTTGGCCAATTCCCAGGTTCTCTTGTGAGACTCCCATGAGAAACTCATTAACCTGTCAGCTTCCTTAGAGAATCCGTGAACGACTGCGAAGCCGCCGGGTTTGCCTTTGGGGGGATACACCCCACCGGAAAGGGGATGTTTGCCCGACTCCCGAACCCTTTGTCGGCCACCGTTCCGTGATCGCCCTTCGGATCTGCAATCTTCAAGAAGCACACATGAGGCACAGCCGGGTGTGATTCATTTCCATGGTGAGTACCGTGAGGAATTCCCTGAAACCGGCCGTCGGACTGATATGTCTGGTGGCCCTGGCCTGCGCGGGCTGCACCACGAAGACCGACGGGTCCGCGTCCAAGCCCACCAGCCCGGCGAGTTCGGCCGGCTCGCCCTCGGCCACCGAGGACTCGGCGACCGAGGCGTCCACGACGTACGCGCCGTACGTGAGCGCCACCGACGCCTCCGACCTCGACGACGCCGGGTCGGCCGCCGCGTACAACCTGGCGTTCGTGATCGCCGACGGCGACGCGTGCACGCCCGCGTGGAACGGGACGGAGGCGATCGACGACTCGGCGGTGAAGTCCCGGATCGCGGCGCTCACCGACTCCGGGGCGTCGGTGCGGGTCTCCTTCGGCGGCGCCTCGGGACCGGAGCTGGCGGAGGTCTGCGACAGCGCGTCGGAGCTCGCCGAGGCGTACGGCGCGGCGCTCGACGCGGCCGGCTCGACCGAGGCCGACTTCGACGTCGAGGGCGACGCGCTGAAGGACTCCGACTCCGTCGACCTGCGCTCCGAGGCGATCGCGCTGCTCCAGAAGGACCGCCCCGACCTCTCCGTCTCCTTCACCCTCCCCGTCATGCCGTCCGGCCTCGACGACGACGGCGTGGCCCTTCTCGACTCGGCCAACGACAACGCCGTCCAGGTCGGCACGGTCAACATCATGACCATGAACTACGCCAGTTCGTACGGCGGTGACATGGGCGATTACGCGGAGCAGTCGGCCGAGGCCGCGCACGAGCAGTTGATGGACATCTTCGGCACGAGTGAGTCGACGGCGTGGGGGGCGTTGGCACTGACCTCGATGCTGGGCGTCAACGACGTCGACAACGAGACGTTCACGCTGGAGGACGCGGCGCAGGTGCGGGAGTTCGCGGAGGAGAAGGGGGTGGCCTGGGTCTCCATGTGGGCGACGTTCCGGGATCAGGAGTGTGGGGACGGAGCGGATGACGAGTTGGTCGACTGCAGTGGGGTCGATCAGGGGGACGGGGCGTTCGGGGAGGCGTTCTCGGGATGAGAGTGGAGGGTTCTGACCGTCGCGGACTGCGGGTCGTCCGGTCGTCTGCGGCTGGTCGCGCCCACGGCGGATCCACACATCTCAGAGCCCCGCGCCCCTGAAGAGGGCGGGGTCGCCGCTCAGCGGCGGCGATGCACCAGACGCCCCGCGCACACCGTCGCGATGCAGGTGCCGGAGTCGTCGAAGACGGCCAGGTCCGCCCGGCCGGTGTCGCTGATCGCCGTGGGCCGGGAGCCGGGGAGCACCACCACGTCGTTGCGCTGGGCGGCGGCGCGGAGTTCGGGGGTGCCGGCGTACTGCTCCAGCACCGCGACCGCACCCGACTTCAGCACCGCGTGGATGCGTTCGCGTGGGGTCGGCGCGTCCGGGAGCGGGCCCTGGTGGAGTCGGGCGGGGCCGAGCGTGCCGGGCCAGCGGCGCACCCGGGCGTCCGGGAAGCGCTGCTGAACCTCGGCCAGCGGCCCCACGCCCACGATCCGGGCGCCCTCCACGGCGACGGCGCCGTCCTTCACCGGCTCCGCGTCGTCGCCCCACCCGTAGCGCAGCGCGTCGGCTGCGTGAATGGTCAGCACAGGAGCCCTAGTTGGCGTTCAGCAGCTTCAGCTCGGGGTGGGCCGTGCCGCCCTCGATGGCCGTGGACGAGATGTGGGACATGACGCGCTCGTCGACGGGGTCGTTCGCCGGGTCGTCGTGGACGACGATGTGCTCATAGGTCGTGGTCCGCTGGGCGGGTACGCGGCCCGCCTTGCGGATCAGGTCGATGATCTCCATGCGGTTGGAGCGGTGCTTGGCGCCGGCGGAGGAGACGACGTTCTCCTCCAGCATGATCGAGCCGAGGTCGTCCGCGCCGTAGTGCAGGGAGAGCTGGCCGACCTCCTTGCCGGTGGTGAGCCAGGAGCCCTGGATGTGGGCGACGTTGTCCATGAAGAGCCGCGCGATGGCGATCATGCGCAGGTACTCGAAGAGCGTGGCCTGCGTACGGCCCTTCAGGTGATTGTTCTCGGGCTGGTAGGTGTACGGGATGAAGGCCCGGAAGCCGCCCGTCCGGTCCTGTACGTCCCGGATCATCCGCAGGTGCTCGATGCGCTCGGCGTTGGTCTCGCCGGTGCCCATGAGCATCGTGGACGTGGATTCGACGCCCAGCCCGTGCGCGATCTCCATGATCTCCAGCCAGCGCTCGCCGGACTCCTTGAGGGGCGCGATGGCCTTGCGGGGGCGCGCGGGGAGCAGCTCCGCGCCGGCGCCGGCGAAGGAGTCGAGACCGGCCGCGTGGATACGCGTGATCGCCTCCTCCACACCCACCTTCGAGATCCGGGCCATGTGCTCGACCTCGGACGCGCCGAGGGAGTGGACGACCAGCTGCGGGAAGGCCTTCTTGATGGCGGCGAAGTGCGTCTCGTAGTACTCCACCCCGTAGTCCGGGTGGTGCCCGCCCTGGAACATGATCTGCGTACCGCCCAGCTCGACGGTCTCCGCGCAGCGGCGCAGGATGTCGTCGAGGTCGCGCGTCCAGCCCTTGTCCTTGTCCTTCGGCGGGGCGTAGAACGCGCAGAACTTGCACGCCGTGACGCACACGTTCGTGTAGTTGATGTTCCGCTCGATGATGTACGTCGCGATGTGTTCCGTGCCCGCGTACCGCCGCCTGCGGACGGCGTCGGCGGCGGCGCCGAGCGCGTGCAGCGGGGCGTCGCGGTAGAGGTCGAGCGCCTCCTCTGGCGTGATCCGCCCACCCTCTGCGGCACGGTCGAGAACGGACTGGAGGTCGGCCTTCTCGGTCACCGGGAGCGTCCCTTTCGTAAGGAATCCAGAGGGGCGGCGCGAAGCGCCTTCGTCATAAGGGTGGTGGTGGGAGACGGGTGGGCGGACCGGGCCAGCCTACGCCAGGGCTCCGGATCACCCGACGTCAGCCCGCCCGCCTGTGGACAACTCCGGGGGCGCGGCATCAGCGGAGGGCGACAGCCGACCGGGGCAAGCCTCGCGCCGGGCCCGCCTCACGCCGGATCCGCCACGCCGCGTACGCCTCACGCCGCCTCACGCCGCGTACGCCTCCAGCAGCAGCCCGACGTACGCACCGGCGATCATGAACGGGCCCAGGGCGACCAGTTGTCCCCGTACGGCGCGGCCCCGAGCCGCCATGACCAGGGTGTACGCGCTGCCGATGAGCGCGCCGGCGAACGTGCCGAGGTAGAGCGCGCCCCAGCCGTACCAGCCGAGGACGGCGCCGAGGCCCAGAGCCAGCTTCACGTCGCCGAAGCCGAGGGCGACCGGTCTGATGAGGAAGAAGAGGAAGTAGAAGCCGCCGAGGGCGAGCGCGCCGTACAGCGCCGTGCGCCACTGGCCCGCGTGCTCGGGTACGAGGGCGACCGCGCCCAGCAGGGCGAGGGCCAGGCCGGCGAAAGGGAGGGTCAGGGGGTCCGGGAGGCGTTGTGCTCCGAGGTCCACAAGGGTGAGCAGTACGCCCAGTGGGGCGAGGAGCAGCCACACGGCCAGTTCGGGGCGGAAACCGGTGGCCAGGGCGAGGGCGGCGCAGACCAGGGCGGTCGCTGTGGTGACGGTGGTGGTGCGGGGGCCGTAGGCGCAGGTGGGGAGTGTCGGGCAGCGGGCCGGGCCGAGCCAGCCGGATGCGATGCCGGTGAGTCGGTGGCCGGCGGGGCATTCGTGCTGCCAGGGGTGTTCCTCGTCGACGGTGAAGCGGTACGCGGGGCGGGGGAGCAATGTGCCCATGGCTCCGCCCCACAGGGCGGCGGCCATGGTGAGTGCGATCAGCCAGGGGTCGAGAGCCACGTGGTCAGCCTATGAGGTGGGGTGCCTGTGGTGTGGCGGGATGTGTCCGCCCCCGCCGCCCCTACCCGTCCCAGCCTCAGGGGCGGTGCCCCTGCAACCCCCAGGTGCGGGTGGGTGGGGGCTGGTCGCGCAGTTCCCCGCGCCCCTGAAGGCCTACGGCCTTCGCGGGCCGACAAGCAAGGGGCGCAGCCCCCTACTTCACCTTCGCCAGGCGGGCCGTCGGGTCGCCCGCGTCCGCGTTGTTCGAGGTGTACTGGAGTTCGGCGCCGACGGGGGTGAGGGTGATCTCGTGGGTGTTCTTGGTGCAGGTGCCGGGGTTGTTCTTGGTGTCGGCGATGCTCGTGGCGAGGACGCTGTCCTTGGTGACCTTCTTGAGGACGAGCTTGTCGTCGCAGGCGCCGCCGAGCAGGTCCACGGAGCGGAAGGTGCCCAACGGGTCGCCCACCGAGGCCTGTTCGAGGGTGACGGTGAAGGTTCCGGCGGGGAGATTGCCGTCGAGAGCGTAGCCCTCGCCCTCCCAGGTGCCCAGGTACTTCTTGGGCAGCTCGCCCGCCCCGTCCCCCGGCAGCTCCGAGTCCTGGCTCCTGTCGCTCGCGCTGCTGCTCGCCGTCGGCGCCTTGCCGGCCGCGTCACCCTTCTCGTCCTCGCCCCGCAGTATCCCGAGCCCGAACAGCGTCCCCACGCTCGCCACCGCGAACGCTCCCGCGATCGCCAGGGCGACCGAGCAACTCACCTTCCGGCCCCGCCCGTTCGCGGCGGTCGTGGACGCGGCCGCCACGCTCAGGGAGAGCTTGCCCGGTGTCGACGGCGCGGAGGGCGACGCCGGCGGGACCGTGTCCGCCACCACGGCGTCGGCCCGCTGCCCGGGTACGTGCGTCACGGGCGGCGCCTGCGGCGACATCACCGGCGGCGGCCCGAACACCCCACTGGCGGCGGGCATTTCCGTTCGCGCGCCACCGGGCGGGGTCCCCACCGCCGACTCCCCCGCCCCCGCCGTCCCCACCGAGGGACTGCTGAACCCCACCACCCCGGAGGGGACTTCCTCCGCGGCGTCCAGGTTCAGGAGCTGCACGGCGCTCCGGCCGACCTGTTCCACCAGCGGGCCCGGCAGCCAGCCCGCCGTCACCAGGCGGGCCGCGCCCTGGGGGGCCAGGGTGCGGGCGACCTCGTCGGGGGTCGGGCGGGCGGCGGGTTCCTTGGACAGGCAGTGCTCGACCAGATCGCGCAGGTCCCCTTCCAGGCCGTCCAGTCGGGGCGCCTCGTGGACGACCTTGTAGAGGAGCGCGGCGGAGGAGTCACCGGGAAAGGGGGACCGGCCGGTCGCGGCGTACGCGAGGACCGCGCCGAGGGAGAAGACGTCCGCCGCGCCGGTGATGCCCTTGCCGAGGATCTGCTCGGGGGACATGTAGCCGGGGGAGCCGATCGAGACGCCCGTCGAAGTGAGCGACGCCGTGCCGTCCGTGGCGCGGGCGATGCCGAAGTCGATGAGGAGGGGGCCGTCGACGGTGAGCAGCACGTTCGACGGCTTCACGTCCCGGTGGACCAGGCCCAGCGCGTGCACCGCCGAGAGAGCTTCCGCCAGGCCCGCGCCCAGGACCCGTACCGAGTGCGGGGGCAGCGGGCCGCTGTCCGCGATCGCCGCCGCGAGGGACGGGCCGGCCGCGTAACCCGTCGCCACCCACGGGACCGACGCCTCGGGGTCCGCGTCCAGGACGGGCGCCGTCCAGGAACCGCCCACGCGGCGGGCCGCGTCGACCTCACGCCGGAAGCGGGCGCGGAACTCCTCGTCGAGGGCGAAGTGCGGGTGCACGATCTTGACGGCGACGGTACGGCCGCCCGCACTGCGCCCCAGATAGACGCGGCCCATCCCGCCGGACCCGAGCCGGCCGAGCAGCCGGTAGGGCCCCACGACCGTGGGCTCGCCGGCATCGAGCGGTTGCATGGGCGGCACCTCCCCCGTGTGTCTGCCGCGCGCCACCCCGTACGTTCCCCCGTACGAACTCTCGGAACTCTCCACGACGCACGACTCCCCAGCAGCGTAGTGCCGTACGCCCGAATGGGAATGCGAACGGCGGCGGTCGATCCGCAGTCGATGTCACAGAACGTGGAATTCGTCAACCGAAATTCCGGGAAGTTCGCCGGGGCTCCCCGGGGAAATGGTCAGGAAAGCAGGTCGACCTTCACGTCCGCCGGAAATCCGGTGGTCGGGCCGACCCGCCGCGCGAACTCGGCGACCGCGCTCAGCTGGGGGCCGCCGAAGCGGAAGTCCAGGGTGGTGAAGTACCGCTCCAGGACCCGCTCGTCGAAGGCCTCCCAACGGGCCGCCTGCTCGGCGACCTTGGCCACCTCGGTCAGGGACAGGTCGCGGGAGGCCAGGAACGCCTGGTGCACCTTGCGCGTGACCTCCGGCTCCCGCTCCAGGTAGTCCCGCCGCGCCGCCCACACCGCGAAGACGAACGGCAGCCCCGTCCACGCCTTCCACATGGCGCCCAGGTCGTGCACCTCCAGCCCGTAGTTCGGGCCGTCGAGCAGGTTGGCCCGCAGCGCCGCGTCACCGATGAGCACCGCGGCCTCCGCCTCCTGCATCATCAGCGGGAGGTCGGGCGGGCAGGTGTAGTAGGACGGCTGCACGCCGACGCTCTCGGCCAGCAGCAGTTGCGCCAGGCGCACGGAGGTGCGCGAGGTGGAGCCCAGTGCGACGCGTGCGCCGTCGAGGCGGTCGAGGGGCACCTGGGAGACGATGACGCAGGACATCACCGGCCCGTCGCAGCCGACGGCGATGTCGGGGAAGGCGACCAGGTCGTCCGCGTTGCGGAGGAACTCGACGAGCGTGATGGGCCCGATGTCGAGGTCCCCGCGCACCAGCTGCTCGCTGAGCTTCTCAGGGGTGTCCTTGGTCAGCTCGAAGTCGAGGAGCGTGCCCGTTCTCGCGAGCCCCCAGTACAGGGGCAGGCAGTTCAGGAACTGGATGTGGCCGACGCGCGGCCGGTTGCGAGAATTGTCCACATCGCGAGGCTAGCCCTCGTTGGATACAGTGCGGGCTCCGGGGGCCGGGAGAGGCTCGCCAAACCGGATGTACACCCCGTGTCAATACTTTCGACGGCGTGTCGTTCGTGGGGCCGGTGGTGCAGAAGAGGCGATGCGTCAACCGGCGGATCGGACCGATCAAACATCCGGGTGACGTGATCTAGGCCTCTATTGCATTCCCGTGCCTGCGTGCTAGGCTCGCCGCAAGTTGCAGTTTGGTTTCCCTTGCAGTACAGAGCCTGCGGAGAATGTAACCGCAGGCTCTCGACGTTTTCAGACGTATGCAGTTGTGCGGCATCTTGTTTTCACACTTGCAGGGTTCTGGAGCAGGGCAAACCCTTTGGGCCCAAGGAGGGCTTATGGCTACCGGAACCGTGAAGTGGTTCAACGCCGAAAAGGGCTTTGGCTTCATCGCCCAGGAAGGTGGCGGCCCGGACGTTTTCGTCCACTACTCCGCCATCAATGCGAACGGTTTCCGTTCGCTGGAGGAGAACCAGCAGGTCTCCTTCGACGTGACGCAGGGCCCGAAGGGCCCGCAGGCGGAGAACGTCACGCCCGTCTGATCGAGGGATGCCCCTCTGACGACGTCTGAGAGCAGTACCCAAGGAGCCCCTTGCCTTTCGGCGCAGGGGCTCCTGCCTTTTGCCCGCACAGGTGCCGACCCCTAAATGTGCTGCATCACGAGGACGAACGAAGTCCCTGACGCCAGCGCTTCGTACGAGTGCGGCACGTCGCCCCGGAACGCCATGTAATCTCCGGGGCCGAGTTCGACCTCCTCGCCCCTCGGTCCCGCCTTCACCCGGCCCGTGCTCACGGTGAGGTGCTCCACCGTCCCCGGAATGTGCGGCTCCGACTCCCGTACCGACCCCGGTTCGAGGTGGGTCCGGTAGATGTCGCGGCGCGCGCCCGGCGGGCTCGCGGACAGCAGGACCGCCGTGTAGCTGGAGTGCTCGGAGTGGACGGTGGGCCCCTCGCCCGCCCGGACCACCTGCACCGCCGGGACCGGCGGCTCGATCAGCGCACTGAACGGCACCTCTAGCGCCACGCCCAGCGCCCACAGCGTCTCCATGCTCGGATTGCCGCTCGCCGACTCCAGCTGCGACAGCGTCGACTTGGCGATCCCGGCGCGTTTGGCCAGCTCGGAGAGGGAGAGACCGGCGCGGGTGCGCTCCCGCCGGAGCGAGGCGGCGATCCAGTCGAGGGGGAGGCGGGACGGGGCCCGCCCCTCGCCTCCGGACACCGCGTCCGAAGCCCCGCCCACTCCACCCGCCCCACCCGCCGCGCCCGCTCCGCCCATCCCACTCACTCCGTTCGCTACAGAAGTACGAACGTTCGCCTTGACGAACGACCCGCCTGCTGTTCATTGTAGGAACCATGCGTTCGCTTCTCCGAACACTCCAGGCTCATGATCCCGCGCTGCTCCGGGACATCTCCCTCGTCTGCCTCGCCGGTGGTGTGGTCGGCGTCTCCTTCGGCGCGATCTCGGTGGCGGGCGGGCTGCCGGTGTGGGTGCCGGTGGTGATGTCGGTCGTCGTGTACGCGGGGGCGGCGCAGTTCAGCGCGGTCGGGATCCTGCTGGCCGGAGGCGGACCGTTCGCGGCGGCGGCCACGGGGCTGCTGCTCAACACCCGTACGGCGGCGTTCAGTCTGGCGGTCGCCGATGTGCTGGGACCGGGGAGGCCGGCCCGGTTCGTGGGCGCGCACCTCGTCACCGACGAGACGGTGGCCTTCGCCCTGGCCCAGCGCGATCCCGTACGGCGCCGGGTCGCGTTCTGGGTCTCGG
Organism: Streptomyces sp. NBC_01314; assembly: GCF_041435215.1. NCBI lineage: Bacteria > Bacillati > Actinomycetota > Actinomycetes > Kitasatosporales > Streptomycetaceae > Streptomyces > Streptomyces sp. NBC_01314. The sequence goes on from NZ_CP108394.1 coordinate 4,674,005, forward strand.
GGATCGGCCTCTTCACGGTCTGGAACGTGTGCGTCCTGGCCGGGGCCCTCGCCGGTACCGCGCTGGGCGATACCTCCACGTACGGCCTCGACGCCGCCTTCCCCGCCGTGCTAGCCGCGCTGGTCCTGCCCGCCCTGCGGGAGCAGCCGCCCGTGCGGCGGGCCGCGTCGCTGGGCGCGGTGGCGGCACTGGCGGCGACTCCGGTGACACCCACGGGGGTCCCTGTGCTGCTGGCACTGGCCGGGCTGGTGGTGTGGCGGGCGTCGCCGAACGCGTCGGACCTATCGGATGTATCGGATGGTTCCTATGCGGCGGACTCGGCGGACTCGGCGGACGGGAAGGTGTCATGAGTCCGGTCGTCAGCGCGATGGTCGTGCTCGCCGTGGGGACGTACGCCTTCCGGCTCACCGGGCCCGCGCTGCACGGGCGGGTCGAGATCCCCGCACGGGTGCGGGAGTTGCTGGCAGGGGCGGCCGTGGTGCTGCTGGTGGCGTTGCTGGCCACGGGCGCCCTGACCGAGGGCGGCGGTTTCGCCGGGTGGGCTCGACCCGTCGGGGTGCTCGTGGGCGGGGTGCTCGCGTGGCGGAGGGCGCCGTTCGCGGTGGTGGTGCTGGGGGCGGCGGCGACCACGGCGGGGCTGCGGGCGATGGGGGTCGGTTAGCCGGAGCTACGGGGAGAGGCCGGCCGGACCTACGCACTCGGGCCTTCGCCGCCGCTTGCTCCACCGCCGTCCCGGACGCGTGGTGTCAACGTACCGAATGGGTCGTCCCAGGCCCTGGCTCGGCGACGCGCACTCCGGCGAGTTCTGTACGAAGCGTCATGCAGTACGACCCATGCGGCGCGCTGCCGGGATACCAGAGATAGTCAGCGGCGGAAGGACTCACTCCTGCCTCACCGCCTCTACGGTGCCCGCCGGGCGCCCCGCGCGACCAGTTCGTCCAGGACCCGCCGGACTCGCATGCCGGAGCCGAGGTCGGGTTCGAGTCCCTTGCCCTTGAGGAGGGCGGTGAGGGAGGCCTGGACGACCTCGGCGCCCTCCGGGGCGACCCGCTTGGAGACCTCCAGCCACTCCAGACCGGCACCGTCGGCGTCACCGCCCTCGGTGGGCAACGTGCAGTGCTCCAGGGTCACTTCGTGATGGCCGAGGCGTACGCCGCGTCGGCGGACCGTGTGGACAGGGCCGAGGACGTCGAGTGAGCCGAAGCCGACGTCGATGTCGGCACAGTCGGCGAGGAAGGCGCGCTGGCTGTCGGAGAAGACGAGGTCCAGCGGCTCGGTGCCGGTGGCGGCGGCTTCCACGGCCGTACGCCCGCAGTCGGAGACGAGGGTGGCGGAGAGGGCCCGGCGGTCACCCGACCAGGCTCCCGCCAGGTGGAAGGAATCCGGTCCCTGCTCACGGAAGCGCAGCCAACGTTCCGAGAGCCGGGACCGGCGACAGGGCCGCAATTCCGCGGTCACGGCCCCGCCTCGCCCGCTCCCCGCCCATAGGCGCAGGATCAACCCCGCATCCAGAAGCGGCAGTTGTCCTGGCGCCGTGGAGCGGGCGAGTGCCTCACAGAAGTAGACGCGGCGCCGGGCTCCCCCGGTGTCCGGCGCCAGCGCCCAGGTCGCGGCGACCGCGCCCGCACCCGAGAACGTCACCTTGATCTCGACCGAGTCGAGCCGGTCGGATCCTGAGGTGAGATCCCCGCGTCCCACGGATGCCGGCATGGGCCGTCCCCCTAGTTCCGCGACCTGGTTCATTCCCCTGATTCCCCTGAGTTGCGAACCTCTGTGGTGCGAACCTCTGTGGTGCGTACCTCTTGTGTTGCGATCCCTCTGTGATGCGACCCCCCTGTTGTGCTGTGTCGCAAGACCATTGAAGGCCCGGGGCCGCCCCCCTCGCTTCCGGGAAGTCCCTACATCTCCCCTGTCGACTCCCCTGGGGGCATGATGGACGGGCGGGGCCGGGCGCAGGCGGGCACCAGGGGGTGGCGCATTGTTACGGGGACTCGTCGGTCGGGAGCGGGAACGCCGGCTGATGGACGACCTGCTCGTGGCAGGTGGTGTGGGTGGGGCGGCGCTGTTGCTGTGGGGCGAACCCGGCATCGGAAAGACCGCCCTGCTGGACTACGCGGCGGAGCGGGCGACGGCCGGAACGCCCGGCGCGGCAGCGGGGACGGTCCTGCGTGCCCGGGGCATCGAGACCGAGACCGTGCTCCCCTTCGCCACCCTCGGCGACCTACTGATGCCCTATTCATCCCTTTTCAGGGAACTCCCCGGCGTCCAGCGTTCGGCCCTGGAATCCTGCCTGGCCCTGAGTGGCGACCCGGCGGACCCGCCGGGCAATCCGTACGCCGCCTGCATGGGCGCCCTCAATGTCCTCGCGGCGCTGGGCGACGAGCACCCGGTCGTCGTCCTCGTCGACGACCTGCACTGGGTGGATCCCTCCTCCCAGCGTGTCCTCCTCTTCGTCGCCCGCCGCCTGTCGAGCGAGCGGGTCGCCCTGGCCCTCGGTTCCCGCGAGGACCACGGCGAGTCGGGGCCGCGCCGCTCCATCCCCGCCGTGCAGGTGGGCGGGTTGGCGCCGGAGGAGTGCGCCACGCTGCTGGACGGCCGCGTGACACCCGACGTACTCGCCGACCTCGTCCGCATCAGCGGCGGCAATCCGCTCGCCCTGCGGGAGATCGCGAGCGGGCTGACGGACGAACAGGCGTGTGGTGAGCGGCCGTTGCTGGACCCGCCGTCCCTCGGCAGTCATCTGGAGCGCGCCTGGGCGACCCGTATCGACGGCCTGCCGGACCCCGCCCGACGGGCGCTGGTCGTGCTGGCGGCCGGCCGTTCGACGGCGGCGGGCCCGCTGCGGAAGGCTCTGGAGGCGGCCGGTCTCTCCCTCGACGCGCTCTCCCCCGCCGAGGAGGACGGCCTGATCACGGCCACGGCGGACGGGCTGGACTTCCACCACCCGGTGCTGCGCGCACTGGTGCTGGGCCGCGCTCCCCTCGCACACCGGTACGCCGCGTTCCAGGCGCTGGCCGAGGTGACGACGGGCCCGCTGCACGCCTGGTACCGGGCGTCCGCGACCCCCGGACCCGACGAGGAGGCCGCGGCGGCGCTCGCCGAGGCCGCGCGGGAGGCCCGCCGCCGCAGCGCCTTCGGCGAGTCGGCCCTCGCCTGGCGCCGCGCCGCCGAACTCACCCCCGACCCCGCGCCCCGCGCCGACCGTCTCCACCACGCCGCCTCCGACGCCCTGCTCAGCGGCTCCCCGGCGGGCCCGCAGTGGTGCGAGGAGGCCCTGCGCATCACCCCCGACCCGGCCGTACGGGCCGCCATCCAGGGCCTGTTGGGCCGGATGTACACCTGGAAGGGCGAGACGGCGCAGGCGTACGGCCTCCTCGTGGACGCCGCCGACGCCGTACGCGACACCGACCGCACCCGTGCCTGTCTGCTTCTCGCGGAGGCGACGGCCGCCGCGCGTCTCGACGGCCATGTCCCGGCGGCGGTACGTGTGGCCGAGGAGTCCCTCGCCCTCGCCTCCGAGTCCGGCCCCGAACGCTGGTACAGCCTCACCCTCCTCGGCGGCGCCCTCGTCATGTCCGGCCGTACGGCCGAGGGCCGCGAGATGCTGGAGGCCGCCGACCGCCACGGCACCGGCGGCGACCCCGTCCGCGACCAGCAGGTGTACGCGATCGCCGGGCAGGCCTGGAGTCGCGTGGAGGAGTTCGCCCGTGGGCGCCGGCTGCTCAACACGGCCGTGGAGTCGGCCCGGCGGCACAGCGCGGTGGGCGTGCTGGGCTTCACCCTCGCCGTACGGGGCGAGTTGGAGACCCGGATCGGCCAGTGGGCCTCCGCACGCGGCGACTTGACGGAGGCCCTGCGCTGGGCGGAGGAGCTGGGCCAGCTGACGTGCGTGAGTTACGCGCTGTACTGCCTGGCCCGCCTCGAAGCCCTGCGCGGCGACCGCGTCGAGTGCGAGGAGCATGTGGCGCGGGCTCGGCGGGAGTGCGGGGCGTACGGGATCGGCTGCCAGGAGTTCCACATGACGGCGGTGCTCGGCCTGTCGGCGCTCGCCCACGGCGACCACGAGGCGGCGACCGACCAGCTGGAGCAAACGTTGTCACTGGCCTTGGAGCAGGGCATCGGCAACCCGGAGGTGGTCCCGTTCGCGGCCGACCTGGCCGAGGCGCACGTACGGGCGGGGAACGCCGCGCGGGCCACCGAGGTGGTGTCCTGGCTGGAGGAACGGGCGCGGGAGACGGGCCTCGCGTCGGCGGAGGCGGCGGCGGCCCGGGTCCGGGGGTTGCTGGCGGGGACGCCGGAGGAGGCGGAGGCGTGTTTCGGGGAGGCGTCGAAGGCCCACCGACGCACGACGGGCCCCTTCGACTGGGCGCGGACGCAACTGTGCGAGGCGGAGGTGTTGCGACGCTACCGCCGCCCGGCGGCCGCGCGCGCACCGCTGGCCTCCGCCCTGGCCTGCTTCGAACGGCTCGGCGCGGTCCCCTGGGCCCGCCGCGCGGCGAGCGAACTGGCCGCGGCGGGGGGCGTGTCGAGCCCCGCCCGGTCGACCGCGGGCGGCATGGGCGGCGCCCTGAACCAGCTGACCCCCCAGGAGTTCCAGGTGTCCCGCGCCATCGCCCGCGGCCTCAACAACACGGAGGCGGCGGCATCGCTGTTCGTCTCCCGCAAGACGGTCGAGGCCCATCTCACCCGCGTCTACCGGAAGTTGCACGTGCGGTCGCGGACGGACCTGACGCGGTTGCTCACGGCGGCGGATCTGGTGGACTGAGGACGACGTGTCACCCGTCCCCCGGGTCCGCCTTCCTCGCGGGCTGGAACAGCCGTGGCCTGCCCGCTTGATCAGTCGCGGGCTCTCCACGAGAGCACTGGCGGGGACGGTGGCTCAGTGCCGTTCCTTGAAGTGCGTCGCCGCGAAGATTCCCGCGGCGGCGCAAGCGAGTGTCCCGGCGGCGACGAACAGCCCTCCGTCGTCGCCGGGCGGGACCAGGGGCATGTCCCATCCCAGCAACCGCACGAACACCCACGCGTACGCCCACCCGGTCACCCCGAGGGCGGCGAACACCAGGGCGACCTTGCCGTTGGCGGAGGTGGACAGGGAGCGGATGTCGTCCAGCACCTGCCGTGCGCCCAGGGCTTCTCCCTCTTCCCGCTGCCTTTGCAGGTGCCTCTCGTGGAGGCCGAGGAACAGGAAGGCGACGACGAACACGACCAGTGCGGTGGAAAAAAGGTGGACTGCGGTGCTGTCGTCCTGGTCGGTCGACGTGAGGGTCCGTGCGGCGGACCAGCTCCACAGCGCGGCGGCCAGGAGCGAGCCGGCCATGGAGAGCTTGCCCCACTTCGAGGACAGCAGTTGTGTCACGCGTCTTCGGATCATGCGACGACACGGTATCGGCCTTGTCTGAGCATGCGACGGGCTGTTGAGCGGGGAGTTCGTCGGTCCGTACAACCGAATCCGGCTGAGATGACTCTTCGAGGGAGGAGCCGGAGGACGGGTTGGCCGGGTCGGCGAAACGGGACGGGGCGGGTCGACGTTGATGAGGAAGCGGGGCGTTCTGCTGTGCTGTGGCGGGTTGGTCCTCGGGGTCGCGGTCGGGGCGGCCGTGTGGTGGAACTGGTTCCGGGCGCCGTACGCGCTCGCCGACTCGCCCCGGATCGATGTGGCCGTGCGGGCCGCGAAGTCGGAGTATCCCGATGTCCGGGAGACCGCCGAGGACGTCGACACCGTCGTGCGGGCGTATGTGCAGCGGCTCAAGGCAGGTGACGTGGAGGGGCTCATGGAGCTGGCGGGGCCGGCGTACGACGGGACCCGGGGCGCGGCCTACGAGCAGGTGCGGGAGTTCGGCGAGGGCGCCCGCGGGCATGTCGACGTCACCGTGCTGGAGGGGGTCGTGGACTACTTCAATCCCGTCCGGCTCACCTACGACAGGACCGACCAGCGGCAGGAGTTGCTGCTGGTCAAGGACGACGGGTTCTGGTGGGTCGCGCTGGGGGACGGTGATCCGGCCGCCGGGCAGTAGTCCACTTCCGCGTCACCACCCCGCGGTTCACCACCCCGCGGGTTACTTCTCGTACAGCCCCTCGATCTCCGTCGCGAAGGACCGCTCCACGACCTCCCGCCGCAGCTTCATCGACGGGGTGAGGTGGCCCTGCTCCTCCGTGAAGCCGCCGGGGACGATCGTGAACCGGCGGATGGACTCGGGGCGGGAGACGAGGCGGTTGGCCTCGTCCACCGCGCGCTGCAGGACGGATCGCAGGTCCGGGTCCGTGGCGAGGTGTTCGAGGGGGGTGTTCTGCTTGGCGTTCATCAGGGCCCAGTGGGTGATGCCCTCGGGGTCCAGGGTCAGCAGGGCGGTGACGTAGGGGCGGCGATCGCCTATGACCATGGCGTGGGCGATCAGGGGGTGGGAGCGGAGCCAGTTCTCCAACGGGGCCGGGGCCACGTTCTTGCCGCTGTCCGTGACCAGGATCTCCTTCTTGCGGCCGGTGATCGTGAGGTAGCCCTCGTCGTCGAGCTGTCCGATGTCACCGGTGGCGAACCAGCCGTCGGGGCCCGCCGGGACGACTCCGCCGGCCTGGGGGTCCCAGTAGCCGCGGAAGATCTGGCCGCCGTGGAGGAGGATCTCGCCGTCGGCGGCTATGCGGACCCGCGTGCCGGGCAGGGGCCGGCCGACGGTGCCCAGGCGGGGGCGGTTGGGCGGGGTGACGGTCACGGCCGCCGTCGTCTCCGTCATGCCGTAGCCCTCGAAGACGTCGATGCCCGCGCCCGCGTAGAAGGCGGCCAGGCGGCGGCCGAGGGGACTGCCGCCGCAGATGACGTAACGGACCCGGCCGCCCAGCGCCTTGCGGATGCGGCGGTAGACCAGGGGGTCGTAGAACGTGCGGGCCGCCTTGAGCAGGGCGGAGGGGCCGGGGCCGGCGCCGTGCTGCTCGGCTTCCAGGGCCTCGCCGTAGCGGCGGGCCACGGCGGAGGCTCGGTCGTACGAGGACGCGCGGCCCATGCGTTCGGCGGAGGCGCGGGCCGTGTTGAAGACCTTCTCCATGACGTAGGGGATGACCAGGAGGAACGTCGGGCGGAAGGACTTGAGGTCGGCGAGGAGGTCCTCCGTGCGGAAGCTCGGCGAGTGGCCCAGGCGGACCCTCGCCCGCATACATCCGATCGCCACCATGCGGCCGAACACATGGGCGAGGGGCAGGAAGAGGAGGGTGGAGGCCTCCTCGTCCGTCTGCGCGCGGAAGATGGGGTAGAGGAGGTCGATGGCGTTGTCGACCTCGGCGCAGAAGTTGCCGTGGGTGAGGGCGCAGCCCTTGGGGCGGCCGGTCGTGCCCGAGGTGTAGATGAGGGTCGCCAGGGTGTCGGGGCCGAGCACCCCACGCCGTACGGCCACTTCCTGGTCCGACACGTCCCGGCCCAGCTCAGCCAGCCGGTCCAGGTGGCCCTTCTCGAAGACCCACATGTGACGCAGGTCGGGGATGCGGTCGAGCTCGGGGCCGAGGGCGGCGGCCTGGCCCGCCGTCTCCACGGCCAGCGCCACCGCGCCCGAGTCCTGGAGGATCCAGCGGGTCTGGAAGACGGAGGAGGTCGGGTAGACGGGGACCGTCACCAGGCCCGCCGCCCAGGCCGCGAAGTCCAGGAGCGTCCACTCGTACGTCGTCCGCGCCATGATCGCGATACGGTCGCCCGGCATCAGGCCCTCGGCGATCAGGCCCTTCGCCAGCGCGAGCACCTCGGCGGCGAACTCGGTGGTGGTCACGTCCCGCCACCCGCCTTCACCCTCGCCCTTGTCCGCGTCCCTGTGCGCGTCGTCGCCCGCGTTCTTCTCCGCAGCCGTGGGCGTACCCCTGTGCTTGCGGCTGAGGACGACCGAGTCGGGTGCGTGGATCGCGTTGTCGAAGGGGATGTCCGCGAGCGAGCCGTAGGTCACGGGTGGGGCGAGCGCGGGGACGTACGCCTCTCGCACGGTGCCGTCCAGCCGCTTCAACTCGGGGTCCACCAGCACGGGTTCGGTGTGTTCGAGGCTGGACACGGGCGGCTCCTGGGCGTTCGGTGTGCCCGGATCGTACGGGATTGGTGTGTGAGGTACGTGTGAGTGTGGCGATGGTCCGGAGACGGAACCGGGCCGGGGCTGTGCAGTGTCGCTGACCGCCCGTGTACGGCTCACGCGCAGGTCAAGGGCCTACCAAGTTACCTGAGGGTCGCTCGTTTCCTGGGGCTCATGAAAGGACTGCCCGGCCCTTACCCTGGGTAACCTGACTTTTGACCAAGAATGCGGATCCGGCGCGGGGAGCGGAGCCCGGCGCGAGGAAGGGAAGACCGTCCGATGCGCCCGATGCACACCCTCACCCTCACCGACCGGCCCGCCCTCAGTCCCCTTCTCGCCCGGGGCGCCCTCCTCTCGCCGTGCAAGAGCCTCAAGCTCCCGCGCGTGGCCGCCCGGTACGCCGCCGACGCCGACACCGGCCGTGACTCCGGCGCGGCCTCCCGGTCCACGTCCCCCGGCCGGTTCGCCCGGCTCGTCCTCCCCGGCGTCCGGATCGACCTCGCCCGGCTCGCCGCGTACGAGCGCGTCTGCGGGTTCCCCACCGGGGAGGACGCCGTTCCGCTGACCTACCCGCACGTCCTCGGCTTTCCGCTCGCCATGCGGATCATGGCCGGCCGGGACTTCCCGCTGCCCCTCCTCGGGCTCGTGCACACGTCGATCGAGATCACCCGGCGACGCCGACTGCCCGCCACCGGGGAGTACGAGATCACCGTGTACGTCGACCAACTGGCGCCCCATCGGCGGGGCACCGAGGCGACGGTGGTGACCGAGGTACGGGACGGGGCCGAGGACGCGGGCGGGGTCGCCTGGGAGTCACGGAGCACGTATCTCGCCCGGCACCGGCGGAGCGAGGACTCTCGCGCACGGCGTGGCGAGGATGCGCACCCCGGCGGGGGTGAGGACCCGCACCCCGGCAGGAGTGAGGATGCGCGCGCCGGCGGGAGTGAGGATCCTCGCGCCGATGGGAGTGAGCGGACGCGGGAGGAGCGGAAGCCGTTGCCCGCCGTCGCCGAGTGGCGCTTGGCCGGGGATGTGGGGCGGCGGTACGGGGCGGTGTCCGGGGACCGCAATCCGATCCATCTGCATCCGTTCGGCGCCCGCCTGTTCGGTTTCCCCCGGGCGATCGCGCACGGCATGTGGACCGTGGCCCGCTGTCTCGCCGAGCACGGCACGCCCCCGGCGACCCTCGTCCGCGCGGAGTTCCGGGCCCCGGTACCGCTGCCGGGCGCGGTGACGTACGCGGCGGACGGCGAGGCGTGGGGCGGCTTCGAACTGCGGAGCGGCGACGCCCCCGGACCGGGCGGGGAACGGGTCCGCCCGAGGGTCCATGTGAAGGGCCACGTGTACCCGCTCGTTGCCTGAGCACACGTGAACATCATTCGAACTCTTCTCGACGCGCAGACGGCGGAGATCACCGGGTCTTTCGGTCAAGTCGCTTGCAAATCAAGGTAGTTGAGACGTGCGACGCAGCGGACGGACAGACTCCGCCCGGACTTCGCGACAAAACGCCCATCCGACACTCAGGAATTCTTCTTAATCTCTCCGCACCGCGCGAACATGCCGAACCGGGTCGCGCGCCGGACGCTTCACGCCAGGAAGGGCCCTGAGCCATGCCTCCCAGACGCATCGCCGTACTCGCCGACTCGGACACCCGCTGGAAATGGGGCGCGGCCGTGGCTCAGCAGCTCGCACCCGGGCACGCGCTCGACGCGTACTTCCTGAGCGGTCGGTCGACCCCGACCGAGCGGCAGCTCGCCGAGATCGGGATCGTCCCCGACACCCGGCGCGAGGTGTCCGCCGCAGAGCTGGTCGACGACCAGGAGCTGGCCGCCGCCGACATCGTGGTGATGGCGCTGCTGGGCGGTACGGTCCTCACGCTCACGCACAGCCTGGGGCTGGCGTGGGACGGGCGGGAGCGGCGGCCCATCACCGTCACCGGGTACGTCGGTGTCGTCTACGAGAAGATGGTCGACGGGCTGATGACCCGTGCCGGCAGTGACGTCGTCCTCGCCAACTCGGCGTACGACGCGGGCCGCTTCCGGAAGGCGTTCACGAGCGTGGGCGTCGACCCGGACACGGTCGTGGAGTGCGCGCTGCCGTTCCTCGGGGGTGACCCGTATCTGCCGTCGGCCTCCGGGGAGCGGCCGTTCACACTGACGTTCGCCGTGCAGCCCTCCGTGCCGAAGGGGAAGGCGTCCCGGCTGGCGCTGCTCGAACGGGCCGCCGCACACGCCCGCCGGCACCCCGACCGTGAGGTGCTGGTCAAGCTGCGCAGCCTGCCCGGCGAGGCGACCACCCACGTCGAGGCAGACCCGTACCAGCTCCTCGTCGAGCAGCTGGCCGAGACCGCGCCGGCCAACCTCCGGCTCGTCTACGGCAACATGGGCGAGGTTCTCGACCGTACCGACCTGCTGGTGACGGTCAGCTCCACGGCCGCGCTGGAGTCGATGCACCGGGGCATCCCCACCGCGATCCTCACCGACTTCGGTGTCCGCGAGGCCCATGGCAACCACTATTTCCTCCACTCCGGCTGCCTCGCCTCCTGGGACGACATCGACGCGGGGGCGCTGCCGCAGCCCGACCCGGTCTGGTCGGCGGCCCAGGGCATCGGCAAGTCCGACCCGTACGCCGCCGCCCGCGCCCGCGTCGCCGCGCTCCGTGTCGCCGGGCCCCTGCCGCCGCTCCGCCCCTACTACACGCCCCAGCGCGCGAGCCTCTACCTCGGTGACCTCCTCCAGCGCCACGGCCTCGACGAGAAGGGCCGGCCCCTCTCTGCACCGCTCACCACGGGTGACGCGGGCCGTGTCAAGGCCGTGGTCCGCCGTGTGGCCCGTAGCGGGGCGAAGTCGCTGTACCGGGTGGGGCGGCAGCGGGTGGCGCCCACGTTGCGGAAGTGGGGGGCGGCGTAACACACCACCCGCACCCGCCCCACAGCCGTCACTCCCCGGGCTCTTCAACGGGCGGCGGCGGTGTCCAGGGGCGCCCCTCCATCAGGTCTCCCAGCCCCGCCCACGCGAAGTTCATCAGGGTCGCGGCGGCCTGGCGGGCGGTGATGCCGGGGGTGGCGTTGGCCCAGGCGGCGAGGGCCTCGGCGGCGCCGACGAGGCCCTCGGCGAGACCGGCGACCTCGCGCTCGGGCAGCGACGGGTCGCGGCGGGCCTCCCGGGCGCCGGCCAGGATCAGCCCGGTCACGAACGCGACCATCTCCTCACGCATCGCCGCCACTTCGGCGGCGAACGGCTCGCCGTGCGTACGGGCCTGGAGGTGCAGCACGGCCCAGGCGTCCGGGTTGCGCCCGGTGTGTGTGAAGAACGCCCGCAGCCCTTCCCAGAGTTGGCGGTCGGCGGGCAGTTCGGGGTTCACGCCGGCGCGTACGGCGGTGGTCAGCGCCTTGGTCTCGCGGCGGATGCAGGCCGTGAAGAGGTCTTCCTTGGAGTTCAGGTACAGGTACACCAACGGCTTGGACACACCCGCCAGTTCGGCGATCTCGTCCATCGACGCGGCCCGGTAACCGCGCTGCCCGAACGTCCGCACCGCCGCGTCCAGCATCTGTTGTTCCCGCACCGCGCGGGGCATCCGTTTGCTCTTCACAGCACCCATACGGGCAAGCGTACGGTTCGGACGGCGGGGACGGACCCACGCGTCGGGCGGGGTCTGCGTGCGGTGCTGCGTGCGGTGCTACGAAGCCTTGCCGGATGCCGGCTGGGCGGCCTTGGCCGGCTCGGCACTCTCGGCGGCCTCGCCGCTCTCGCCGTTCCCGGCGGTCTCGGCCGTCTCCGGGCTCTGCGTCCTCGCCTCGTCGTCGACCTCGTCCTCCTGGCTGCGGTTGGCCGCGAGGTTGGACTTGACGCGGTCGATGGAGCGGTCGAGGCGGGGGGCGATCCGGGCGGAGGCCCTGTCGCGCTCCTTGCGGAGCGCCACGAAGCTGATCGGCGCGGAGACCAGGAGGGAGAGGACGACGATCCACATGCCGTTGGAGGCGCCGAGGCCGCGCGGGGCGATGCCGGAGTAGACGAGGGCCCAGACGACCACGAAGCAGCCCACGAAGATACCGAGGCGCATCAGTGTGTAGCGGAGCATCTCAATCCACTCTTCCGTTTCCGTTCCGAACGTTGCCGAAGGGCATCGTCCAGTGAAGCACGGTCGGCATGCGATCTTGCAGGGGGGTGCGGGCGCCCCGCCGGGCCGGCCTCAGGTCAGCGGCAGGAGCATCGTGATGTCGTCGCGGTGGTCGTCGGGGGCCACGCGGATGGCGTCGGGGACGCGGCCGACCTCCTTGTAGCCGCAGGAGGCGTAGAAGTGTTCCAGGCCGAGGCCGCCTCGGCAGCCGAGGCGGATGGCGTCTATGCCGTCGAAGCCGCGGGCCGCGGATTCGGCCGCCCTCATGAGGTCGCGGCCGTAGCCCCTGCCCTGGTGGGCGGGGTGGACCATCACCGTGTACAGCCAGACCCAGTGGGTCATCAGGCGGTGGGTGTTGAAGCTGAAGAAGGCGGTGGCGGTGGGGGTGCCGTGGTCGTCGAGGCCGAGGAGGAGGCGGTGTCTGCCTTCTGCCATGGCGATCAGGTGCTTGAGGAGTTCCGGGCGTATGACCTCCGGAGTGACCGGGGGGACGAAGCCCACGGCTCCGCCGGCGTTGGAGACGGCTGTCCAGAGGGTGAGGATGCCTTCGTGGAGGGTGGGGGTGAGGGGTGGGTCCAGGTGGAACGTAAGGGGCATGGAGTGACCGTAGCCATTACGTGCGGGTCGCCTCAAGAGGGATTCGCCCCCGCCGCCCCTACCCGTCCCTTCCTCCAGGGGCTGCGCCCCGTGCTTTTTCGGGCCGAAAGGGCCGTAGGCCCTTGGGGGCGCGGGGAACTGCGCGACCAGCCCCCACTCACCCGCAGTCGAAGAACCGGCCGGATCAGACCCGCATCGGCTGGGGGGATTCCCTCCGCGCCGGGTCCGGGCCGTCGTACTCGCGGATGATCTCGTACCTCGTGTTGCGTTCCACCGGGCGGAAGCCCGCGTCGCGGATGAGGTCCAACAGGTCCTCGCGGGTCAGCTTGTTCGGCGTGCCGTAGTTGTCCGCGTCGTGGGTGATCTTGTACTCGACGACCGAGCCGTCCATGTCGTCGGCGCCGTGCTGCAGCGCCAGCTGGGCCGTCTGGACGCCGTGCATGACCCAGAAGACCTTGACGTGGGGGACGTTGTCGAAGAGGAGGCGGGAGACCGCGAAGGTCTTCAGCGCCTCCGCGCCCGTGGCCATCTGGGTGCGGGCCTGGAGGCGGTTGCGTACCTTGCCGTCCTGCATGTCCACGAAGTCGTGCTGGTAGCGCAGGGGGATGAAGACCTGGAAGCCGCCGGTCTCGTCCTGCAGCTCACGCAGGCGCAGGACGTGGTCCACCCGGTGGCGCGGCTCCTCGATGTGGCCGTAGAGCATCGTGCAGGGGGTCTTGAGACCCTTCTCGTGCGCGAGGCGGTGGATCCGCGACCAGTCCTCCCAGTGGGTGCGGTGGTCGACGATGTGCTGCCGGACCTCCCAGTCGAAGATCTCCGCGCCGCCGCCGGTGAGGGATTCGAGACCGGCGTCGATCAGCTCGTCCAGGATCTCCGACGCCGACAGGCCGCTGATCGTCTCGAAGTGGTGGATCTCCGTGGCCGTGAAGGCCTTCATCGACACGTTCGGGAGGGCGGCCTTCAGCTCCTTCAGCGAGCGCGGGTAGTAGCGCCACGGGAGGTTCGGGTGCAGGCCGTTGACGATGTGCAGCTCGGTGAGGCTCTCGCCCTCCATCGCCTTGGCGAGCTTCACCGCCTCCTCGATGCGCATCGTGTACGCGTCCTTCTCCCCCGGCTTGCGCTGGAAGGAGCAGTACGCGCACGACGCCGTGCACACGTTGGTCATGTTGAGGTGGCGGTTGACGTTGAAGTGGACGACGTCGCCGTTCTTCCGCGTCCGCACCTCGTGCGCCAGCCCGCCCAGCCAGGCCAGGTCGTCCGACTCGTACAGCGCGATGCCGTCCTCGCGGGTCAGCCGCTCACCGGAACGGACCTTCTCCTCCAGCTCGCGCTTGAGCCCGACGTCCATGCCCACACCTTTCACCGACCGACCTGCCTGCGTACCCTGCGTACCTCGAAGACCTCGTCAACCCTACGTCTACTCCCCTACTCCTCCTCGGGCAGCTCACCCACCCGGTTCTCCCACTTCGTGGAGAGCACGATCGTCGTACGGGTCCGGGAGACACCCTTCGTGCCGGAGAGCCGGCGGATGGTCTTCTCCAGGCCGTCGACGTCGGGGGCGCGCACCTTGAGCATGAACGAGTCGTCGCCCGCGATGAACCAGCAGTCCTCGATCTCGGCCAGGTCCCGCAGCCGGTGCGCCACGTCCTCGTGGTCGGCGGCGTCGGAGAGGGAGATGCCGATGAGCGCGGTCACGCCGAGGCCGAGGGAGGCCGCGTCGACGGTGGCGCGATAACCGGTGATGACACCGGCCGCCTCCAGCCGGTTGATGCGGTCGGTGACACTGGGTCCCGACAGACCGACGAGGCGTCCCAGCTCCGCGTAGGAGGCCCGGCCGTTCTCCCTCAGGGCCTGGATGAGCTGCCTGTCCACCGCGTCCATGCGATCGGTTGCCTTCCGCTGAAGAGTTGCGTTGTGGGTGCTGCGTGAGAGTGGTGTCGTGGGTGCCGCGTGAGAGTGGTACGGGGCGAGAGGTGAGCGTGTACGGCGCTCAGGTGGGGGTGTGGGAAGCGCGCGCCCCGCCCACGTCGCCCTCCCAGCGCCGGTACAGGGTGTGCGGGACGCCCGCCGCGTCCAGCGCCCGTCCGGCGACGAAGTCCACCAGGTCCTGGATGTGTGTGGCTCCCGCGTAGAAGGCCGGTGACGCGGGCAGTACGGTCGCGCCCGCCTCGTCCAGGGTCACCAGATGTCGCAGGGTCTGTCCGTTCAGCGGGGTCTCGCGTACGGCGACCACGAGGCGCCGGCCCTCCTTGAGGGTCACGCTCGCCGCCCGCTGCAGCAGGTCCTTGGAGAGCCCCAGGGCCACGCCCGCGACGCACGCCGTCGACGCGGGGACGATCAGCATCCCCTTGACGGGGTACGAACCCGAGGACGGTCCGGCGGCCAGGTCGCCGGCGCTCCAGTGCCGGACGCGGTCGCCGTCGAGGTCCACGGTGAACGTGCCGGGTTTGCCGTCGGCACCGTGGGACAGCCATTCCCGCAGGTCGTCGCGCCAGTGGGCATCGCGGAAGGAGATTCCCGTCTCGTCCAGCAGGGTCAGCCGCGAGGCCCGGGACACCACGAGGTCGACGCTCTCGCCTGCGGCGAGGAGCGCGCGCAGCACCGCCGCGGCGTATGGGGTGCCGGATGCGCCGGACACCCCTACGATCCAAGGCGTACGCGGCGTCTCTCCTGGCTTGACTGGGTTCACGACACCGAGCCTATCCGGCGCCGCGGAACGGGAACCGGTCAAGGGGGCACGGCCGTTTCCCGGAGGGACGAGTTGACTCGGGGGTTCGACATGGCTGGTGGAGTACGTGGGGCGCTGAGCCCGGAACGGAAGTGGTCGCGCGGGGACCGCGCGAAGGCCGCTGCCAAGCTCATGGTGGGCTGGGTGGCGTTGCTGTGGCTGCTCGAAGTGATCGATGTGGCGACGGGGCACTCGCTGGACGAGTTCGGGATCGTGCCGCGTTCGGTGCCGGAGCTGGTCGATGTCGTGCCGGCCTCGTTCATCCACTTCGGCTTCGGCCATGTCGCGGCGAACAGCGTGCCGCTGCTGGTGCTGGGGTTTCTCGCGGCGCTGGGCGGGCTGCGCCGGTTCGTCGCCGTCTGTGCGCTGATCATCGTCGCCGACGGGATGGGTGTCTGGCTGATGTCCCCGGACAACACGAACACGGCGGGGGCGTCCGGCGTCGTCTTCGGCCTCTTCGGCTTCCTCGTCGTCACCGGCTTCGTCGAGCGGCGGCTGCTGGGGGTCGCGGTGGGGGTGCTGGTGGCCGCGGTCTGGGGCGGCGCGATCCTCGGCGGCATCGCCCCCACGGAGACCGGCATCAGTTGGCAGGGCCATCTGATCGGGCTGGTGACGGGGGTGGTGGCGGCGTTCCTGTTCCGGCGCCGCGAGCCCCGCGGGGCGCTCAGCGCGTAGGGCGCGCCTTGGGGTCCACGGGGAGGCGGGCGGTGGCGAACGTCAGCTTGCCCAACGGGGAGTCGACGGTGAGGTCGATGCCGTAAGGGATGGTGTCGCGGCCCCGGTAGCCGTCGGGGCCGGGGTTCCACATCGTGACGCAGTGGCCTTTGAGCGGGTCGAAAACCAGATAGTTGGCGATACCGCGAGAGGCGTACCAGCGGGGCTTGAGTTCATAGTCACGGCGGATGCTGCCCTGGGACACGACCTCGACGACAAGCTCGATGAGGTCGGGTGAGTACGCGCCGTCGTTCTTCGCCACCTCCACCGTGGGAATGATCGCCAAGTCGGGGCAGAACTCGTTCTCCTCGTCGAAGGGGAAGGCGACATCGCTGGTGAAGCCCCATTCCTCGGCCACCTGCTCCCGCAGGGTGTTCCACACCAGTCGGATGGTCTCCGCGTGGTGCGGCTTGACCGGACTCATCATGATGCTGCCCTCGACAATCTCCGTCAGATGGCCGGGGAACATGTCCTCGAACCGGCTGAGCTGCGAGTGCAGGCGGTCAATGCCCGAGACGGTCACGCTGGCCTCCCTGGGGTCCTGCTCTCGATGGTAGGCCGACGGTAATCAGAGGGTCAGACCGCGAACCAGAAGATCCAGCAGCGCACACACGAACAGGGCAATGCCGATGAACCCGTTGACGCTGAAGAACGCCCGGTTCAGGCGGGACAGGTCGTGCGGCCGCACGATCGTGTGCTCGTACACGAACGCGCCCGCGACGATCGCCAGGCCCAGCCAGAGGAAGGCACCCGCGTCGGTGAGGACGGCGTACCAGACGAACAGCGCTGTAGTCAGGGCGTGGCAGACGCGCGCCGCCCACACCGCCGCCGGGATGCCGAAGCGGGCCGGGACCGACAGGACGCCGGACTCGCGGTCGGAGTCGACGTCCTGGCAGGCGTAGATGAGGTCGAAGCCACCGATCCAGATGCCGACGGCCAGACCGAGGACGACCGCGTCCCAGGACCAGGTACCCGTGATCGCGAGCCACCCGCCCACCGGCCCCATGGCCTGCGCGAGGCCCAGGATGGCCTGGGGGTAGTTCGTGAAGCGTTTGCCGTAGGGGTAGACGACCATCGGGATCACGGCGACGGGGGCGAGCGCCAGGCAGAGCGGGTTCAGCAGCGCCGCCGAGCCGAGGAAGACGACGACCGCGATCAGCGCGCCCGCCCAGGCGTGGCGCACCGACATCGCGCCCGTCACCAGCTCACGGTGGGCCGTACGCGGGTTACGGGCATCGATCTCGCGGTCGATGATCCTGTTCACGGCCATCGCGAACGTCCGCAGGCCCACCATGCAGATGGTGACGAGGAGCAGCCGGGCCCAGTGGATGTTGCCGTCCAGCCGGAACATGGCGGTGAGCGCGGCGATGTACGCGAAGGGGAGCGCGAAGACCGAGTGCTCGATCATCACCAGCCGCAGGAAGGCCTTCGTCCGGCCCGGCTGCGGGATCGCGGCGGAGGCGCTGCTCACAGGCCGTACTCCTTCCAGCGGCGGTCGACCAGGGCCGCCGTGGCCGGGTCCGACTCGACCATGTCGGGCCAGCCCCCGTCCCGGGTGTAGCCCTCCTCGGTCCACTTCTTCGTGGCGTCGATGCCCGCCTTGCCGCCCCAGAACTGCTGGTAGGAGGCATGGTCCAGGTGGTCCACCGGGCCCTCGACCACCGAGAGGTCGCGGGCGTAGTCCGTGTTGCCGAGGGCGCGCCAGGCGACCTCGTGGAGGTCGTGGACGTCGCAGTCGGAGTCGACCACCACGATCAGCTTGGTCAGGGACATCATGTGGGCGCCCCAGATCGCGTGCATGACCTTCTGCGCGTGCTTGGGGTACTTCTTGTCGATCGAGATGATCGCGCAGTTGTGGAAGCCGCCGGCCTCGGGGAGGTGGTAGTCCACGATGTCCGGGACGATGATCTTCAGCAGTGGCAGGAAGAAGCGTTCCGTCGCGCGGCCCAGGGGCCCGTCCTCCGTCGGCGGGCGGCCGACGACGATCGACTGGAGCAACGGCCGCTTCCGCATCGTCACGCAGTCGATCGTCAGGGCGGGGAACGGTTCCTGCGGGGTGTAGAAGCCGGTGTGGTCGCCGAACGGGCCCTCGGGCAGCATCTCGCCGGGCTCCAGCCAGCCCTCGATCACGACCTCCGCCTGCGCCGGCACCTGCAGCGGCACCGTCTTGCAGTCGACCATCTCGATCCGCTTCCCCGAGACGAACCCGGCGAACAGGTACTCGTCGATGTCACCGGGCAGCGGGGCCGTGGAGGCGTACGTCACGGCGGGCGGGCAGCCGAAGGCGATGGCGACCGGCAGGCGCTCGCCGCGCTTGGCGGCCACCTGGTAGTGGTTGCGGCTGTCCTTGTGGATCTGCCAGTGCATACCGATGGTGCGCTTGTCGTGGCGCTGGAGCCGGTAGAGGCCGAGATTGCGGATGCCGGTCTCGGGGTGCTTGGTGTGGGTGAGGCCGAGGTTGAAGAAGGAGCCGCCGTCCTTCGGCCAGGTGAACAGCGCCGGCAGCTGCTCCAGATCCACCTCGTCACCCCTGAGGACCACCTCCTGGACGGGGGCACTGTCCGCCTTCACCTTCTTCGGCGGGACGTGCGCCATCGCGCCGAGCTTCCCGAACGCCTCGCGCACGCCCACGAAGCCGTGGGGCAGCTCGGGCTTGAGCAGGCCGCCGATCTTCTCGCTGATCTCGCCGTACGACTTGAGGCCGAGGGCCTTCAGCAGGCGGCGGTCCGTGCCGAAGACGTTCATCGCGAGGGGCATCGAGGAGCCCTTCACGTTCTCGAAGAGCAGGGCGGGGCCGCCGGTCTTGTTGACCCGGTCGACGATCTCCCCCACCTCCAGGTAGGGGTCGACTTCGGCCTTGATGCGCTTGAGATCGCCCTCGCGCTCCAGTGCGCGGAGCAGGGAGCGAAGATCGTCGTAAGCCATGGGGCCAAGTATCCCCGAGGGGCTACCCTGACCCCGTCACGGGGCCCCGCGCGCGGCTCCGCCGTCGTTCCCGGCGGCCGGTCGTCCGGCCCGCCACCGCTTTCAGGGGGCTCTTCCATGCTCAGGGTGTTGCTGTATCTCGTGCCGTTGGCGCTGACGATCTACGCGTTCATCGACTGCCTCAACACCCCCGAGGACGAGGCGAAGCACCTGCCGAAGATCGCCTGGGTCTTCATCATCCTGCTCTTCTGGATCGTCGGCCCCATCGCCTGGCTCGCCGCCGGCAAGCTGCGCAACGCCCCCGAGGGCGGACGCACGCCCTCCGAGTGGCACCGCGACCACCGCACGGAGTACGTCGCCCCCGACGACAACCCCGAGTTCCTGAAGTCCCTCGCCGAGGACAACAAGAAGGACGAGTCCCTCCTCAAGAGCTGGGAGGCCGACCTCCGCCGCCGCGAGGAGGAACTGAAGCGGCAGGAGGAGGAGAAGAAGGGCGAGAAGCGGGACAAGAAGGACGGCGAGGAGTAGCGGACGGAGTAAAGGGCGCGGCGACGGCGTAACAGGCGGCGAGGAGTGGCAGTCCTCGCGCCGCTGTCTCAGTCCCCGCGCAGGACGAGGGTGAGCAGTCCCGGGAAGCGGGCGTCGAACTCCTCGCGGCGCAGGCGGTTGACGCGCCTGGCGCCCTCGTCGCGCTGTTCGACGAGTCCGGCGCCGCGGAGCACCGAGAAGTGGTGACTGAGGGCGGCCTTGCCGACCGGCACGTCGAAACTGCCGCAGCTGCGCGTCCAGACCGGGGAGCCCGCCAACTCCCGTACGAGCGCGACGCGTACGGGATCGGCGAGGGCTGCGAGGGCGGTCAGGACCGGGACGCCGTCGGGGTGGGTGTGCTCGGGGGCCGCCCGGTGACCGGCACGTTCCACCATGTCCGCCCCTCCCTCGCGCTCCTGGCGGAGCGTTCGCTTCTTGCAGAGTGTTCGACGAGAACCATACACTCGCGAGTGTTCGCTTTTCATTGAACAGTCGAGCGGGAGTCCGGCATGCGCGCGATCGAGTTCCAGGAGTACGGCGACCCCGAGGTCCTGAAGGTGGTGGAGGCGGAGGCCCCCGAACCGGGGCCCGGCCAGGTGAGCGTCGACGTGGCGTACGCGGGGGTGAACTTCGCCGACCTGAAGGCGCGAGCCGAGGGCTACCGGGTCCCGGCGCTTCCCTACCACCCCGGCCTGGAGGTCTCCGGACGGGTGCGTGCGCTCGGTGCGGGCGTCACGGGGCTGAGCGTCGGGCAGCGGGTGACCGCGCTGACGGACACGGGCGCGTACGCGGAGGTGGCGGTGGCCGACGCGCAGACCGTGTTCCCGCTGCCCGAGAGCGTCGGCCTCCGTACGGGCGCCACGCTCCCCACCGTGCTGCCGACGGCGTACGCGCTGGTGCACGCGGTGGGGCGGCTGCGGGCCGGTGAGACCGTCCTCGTGCAGGGCGCGGCGGGCGGGATCGGCACCGTGGCGGGGCAGTTGGCCAAGGCGGCGGGCGCGGGGGCGGTGTACGGGGTCGTGTCGGACGCGGCCAAGGCGAAGCACGCGCTGGACCACGGCTACGACGAGGTCTTCGCCGGCACCGGCACCGGGTTCTTCACGGATGAGGTGCGGGCCGCGACCGGAGGCCGTGGCGTCGACCTGGTGCTCGACCCCGTCGGCGGCGACACGCTCCGCGCCGGGCTCGCCTCCCTCGCCCCGTTCGGCCGCCTCGTCTCCTTCGGCAACGCGAGCGGGGAGCCGCCGTGGGCCGTGGGCCAGCCCGAGCTGTACGCCCTCGGCCTGACCGTCTCCGGGTTCTCCGTCCTCGCCCTCGCCAAGTCCGCCCCCGCCGAGCTGCGCACCCTCGCCGAGCGGGCCTTCGCCACGGTCGTCGACGGGGCGGTGTCCCTGCCGGTGACCGTGGAGTTCGGCCTGGCGGAGGCGGCGGAGGCCCACCGGCTGATGGGCACCCGCAAGAGCGTGGGGAAGCTGTTGCTGCGAGTGGGGGGCGAGGAGGACGCATAGAGGCACAGGGGCCGCCGCACCACCGCCGGTGACGAGCCTGCCGGCCTCCGCCCTCAGCCGACCGCCCCTCCCTCGACCGAGAACTCCCTCCCCCCACACAGCGGACCGCCCTACCCTTCGACCCGATGCCCCCGCCTGAACGAGCCTCCGCCCGCCTGCGCCCCGTCGACCTCGCCCGCCTCTCCGGCGTCTCCACGCAGCAGATCCGCAACTACGAGGAGGCCGGGGTGCTGCCGCCCGTGCCGCGCACGGACTCGGGGTACCGGGTCTTCGGGGACGCGCACCGGCGGGCGCTGCTGACATACCGGGCGCTGTCGAAGGGGTACGGGGCGGTGGCGGCGACGCGGATCATGCGGACCGTGCACGAGGGAGACGTGCCGGCGGCGCTGGCGCTGGTGGACGCGGCACACGCGGCGCTGCACACGGAGCGGGTGTCGTTGCGGGTGACGAGCGAGGCGCTTCGGACGCTGGCGGGGGAGCCCCCCGAGGACGACGTGCCCGGCGCCGACCTGCTGATCGGCGAGGTCGCCGCGCTGCTCGGCGTACGCACGTCGACGCTCCGCGTCTGGGAGGCCGCCGGCCTCCTCTCCCCCCGCCGCGAACGCGCCACCGGCTACCGCCACTACACACCCGACGAGGTACGCGACGCCCGCTTCATCCTCGCCCTCCGCCGCAACCACTACCTCCTCGACCACATCCGCCCCGTCCTCGACGACCTCCGCCACGAAGGCGGCACCGATGCCCTCCGCACCGCGGTCACGACCCGCCACACCACCCTGACCACGCGCACGGCGGCGATGCTGGAGGGGGCGGGCCACCTGCACACCTATCTGACGCCGCCCGCTCAACCCGTTCCGAGCGCCGACGCGGGCATACGGTCGCGCACCCCCTGCTGAGCAGCAATTCGCACATGCCACACAAAGGGTCAATGATGGACATGGACGGATAAAGGGGATGAGAGCGAGAAGGTGATGATGACGAACGGCCGCGAGTCGGAGAAGCGCCGTTCCTCGCCGCGGCGGGACGACGCCGCCGAGGAACGGGTTTCCGCGCCCGAGGCCATGCGGAGCGCGATCGAGCAGCTCACCCAGCTGCTGGGCCGCGCTCCCGAGTCCGTTTCCGCGCTGAAGCCGACCGACGAGGGCTGGGAGGCCCAGGTCGAGGTCCTGGAGCTGGAGCGCGTCCCGCAGACGACCAGTGTGATGGCCGCCTACCGGGTCGCTCTGGATCCCGCGGGCAAGCTGCTGGCGTACGAGCGCGGACGCCGGTACACGCGCGCACAGGTCGACCGGGGCCGCTGAGCCGCCGAGCCGCAGCCGCCAGTGAATGCGGAGAAACCTGGCGGCCGGTCGCCGGAACCACGGCTCTGAGCCCTCTCACCTACGGCTTCCCGTATGAAAGGGAAGAGATCGTGACTGTGGTGCCGCAGAGCGAGGGCGGCGCCGGTGCCGCCCGTGGGGGTGGTTCGGGGAACCTCTACGACGTGCTGGAGCTGGTTCTCGACCGGGGTCTCGTCATCGACGCGTTCGTACGGGTCTCCCTGGTGGGCATCGAGATCCTGAAGATCGACGCCCGGGTCGTGGTGGCCAGCGTAGACACGTATCTGCGCTTCGCGGAGGCGTGCAACCGGCTGGACCTGGAATCGGGGCGCAAGGCCCCCTCCCAGCTGACGGACATCGTCGGGGACACCACCGAGTCGGGCGCCCGGGGCAAGAGCAAGGGTGCGCTCACGGGCGCGGTCGAGGCCGTTTCCGAGTCGCTCAAGGGGCGCGGCGGGGACGACGAGCGTGAGTCCGGCCGCGAGAGGCAGCGCGTGCGTTCCGAACGGGGCGCGAGCCGCCGTTCGTCCAGGGACCGTGAGGAGTGAGCGAGCCGATGTCCGTGTACGTCTACGCGATCACCAAGGCGGAGCATCCGCTGGGCCTGGACGACGTCAAGGGCGTCGGTGAGGGCCCCGCCGAACTGCGTGCCGTCAGCAGCGGCGAGCTGAGCGCCGTCGTCAGCGAATCCCCCGAGGACCTCTCGGTCAGCCGCCGGGATGTGGAGGCGCACCATGAGGTCCAGGAACAGCTGTGGGCCGACGGCGCCATTCTGCCGTTGAGCTTCGGGTTCGTCGCCCAGGACGAGGCCGCCGTGGAAGCGCTGCTCCAGGAGCGGGCCGAGGCGTTCTCCCGGCGCCTCGACGAACTCACCGGGCGCGCGGAGTTCAACGTCAAGGGCGTGGCGGACGAGGACACCCTCCTGCGCGCCATCCTGACGGAATCCCCGCAGGCCCGTGAGCTGAACGAGGCGATCCGCGACGGCGGCGGTACGTACGACGACCGCCTGGCCCTCGGCGAACTCGTGGCCCAGGAGGTGCAGGGCAGGCAGGGGGCGCTGGGCGAGGAGGCCCTCGCCGCGCTACGGCCGTACGCCCTGGCCGAGCAGATCTCTCCCCCATCACAGCAGTACTTCGTGAACGCCTCCTTCCTGGTGGCCGACGAGAAGTCGGACGAGTTCGCCGAGGCCGGCGGGGAGCTGGCCGAGGCCCTGGGGGAGGGGGTGGAGCTGCGGCTGCGCGGGCCGCTGCCGCCGTACAGCTTCGTGTGACCACGCCTACGGGGTTCGTCCTACGGGTTCGCCCTACGGGTTCGTACGGACCTTCCCTTCGACTTGATTCGACTTGATTCGGCCTGAGGAGGCGTCGTGGTGGGACTGGTGGGGACCATTCTGACCTTGCCGTTCGCTCCCGTGCGGGGTGTCGGGTGGGTGATCGACCAGGTGCGGCAGGTCGCCGAGGACGAGTACTACGACCCGGGTCCCGTCCAGGAGGAGCTGGTGAAGCTGGAGCAGGCGCGGGGCGAGGGGCACATCGACGAGGAGGAGTTCGAGCGGCGCGAGGCGGAGTTGCTGCACCGGCTGGAGGAGATCAGCGCCTACCGGCTCCAGCAGAGGGAGACACAGCCATGAACAACGCCACGATCGGCGCGGCCGTCCTCGGCGGTTATCTGCTGGGGCGGACGAAGAAGGCCAAGCTCGCCCTTGGCCTCGGCGCCCTCCTGGCCGGATCCCGGGTCAGGCCCGGGCAGCTGGGCAAGGCACTCGACGCCCCGTTCCTCGGCGACCTCACCAAGCGGGTGCGCACCGAGTTGACGGACGCGAGCAAGGCCGCGGCGACCTCCGTACTGACATCGAAGGCCGACAGCCTGGCCGGAACCCTGCACGAACGCACCGCGGAACTGCGCGAGCGGGCCGAGGGGAACGGCGAGCCGGACGATGCCGATGCCGAGGACCAGGACCAGGACCAGGAGAACGACCAGGCCGAAGAAGACGAGGAGAAGGACGGGGAGGACGAGGAGACGGGCGGGGAAGACGAGGAAGAAGGCGCCGACGAGGACGCGAAGGCCGCGACGGGCCGGAAGAGGCCGGCCAAGAAGACCGGGGCGGGAACCTCGGCGCGCCGGAGCGGCGGCGGACGCTCGTCGACGCAGCCCGGCAGGTCGACGGCCGGGAAGAGCGCACCGCGCCCGGCGAAGAAGAGCGCCGCCGCGAGCCGCACCAAGAGCGGCAGTGGCTCACGGTCGAGGAGGCAGGACGATGGCTGAGGGCAGAACGGCGAAAGGCGGCTCGGCCGGTACCGGCACCCTCAGCAGGACGGACGCGGACGCCGCTGGGAACGGGCACGCGGGCACGAGCCGGCTGAAGGAGGAACTGGAGGACTACATCGAGGCCCGCCTCTCGGTGATGCTCCAGGACGTGGGCCACGGGCTGGGCACGGGGGCGCGCAAGCTGAGCGACATGAGCGCGGAGACCCTGACGGCTACCGCGTCCCACGCGAAGGACGCGCTGGCCGACAGGGCGAAGGACGTGACCGGCAAGGCCAAGGACGTCACCGGCAAGGCCAAGGACGTCACCGGCAAGGCGAAGGACGTCACCGAGAAGGCGAAGGACGCCGTCGGCAAGAAGGGCGGCAAGGACCCCTCGGGCGGCAGCGGCAAGGGACACACCATCATCGAGGACATCGACGTGGGTGTCCCGGTGCGCGAGGCGTACGACCAGTGGACGCAGTTCGAGGAGTTCGAAAGGTTCGCCAAGGGTGTGGTGGGCGTCGATCAGAAGGACGAGGTCACGACCCAGTGGCACGTCAAGGTCGCCAAGTCGAACCGTCACTGGCGCGGCAACATCACCGAACAGGTGCCCGACGAGCGCATCGCCTGGACCTCCGAGGGCGACAAGGCCACCACCAGGGGCGTCGTCACCTTCCACCCGCTCGGGGACAACCTCACCAAGGTGCTGCTCGTCCTTGAGTACTTCCCCAAGGGACTCTTCGAGAAGGTGGGCGGCCTGTTCCGGGCCCAGGGCCGCCGCGCCCGCCTCGACCTCAAGCTCTACCGCACGTTCGTCATGATGCGCGGCGAGGCCACCGGCGGCTGGCGCGGCGAGATCCGCGACGGAGAGGTCCAGGAGCCGGAGCCGGAGGCGGAGGACGAGGAAGAGGGGCGGGTCGGCAAGGAAGCGGACGACGACGAAGAGAACAGGTACGACGAGGAGGACCGGTACGACGAGGACGAAGAACCCCGGGCCGAGGACGACGACGGCTACGCCCCCGAGGAAGAGGAAGAGGAAGGCGAGCCGGAGGAGGACGACGAGGCAGCGGACGAGGCAGCGGACGAGTACGAGGACGACGAGGAAGAACCCGAGAGCGATGAGGATGAGTTGGAGGACGACGGGCAGCGGGCCGGCACGAGGTCGAGGAGGTCGAGCGAGCCGTGACCCAGTCCGACTCCCCCGTTCCCTCCCCGTCGCGCAACCCCTACCCCTACGGCGGCGGCGGTCAGGGCTCCAGCGCGAACCTCGCCGACATCCTTGAACGGGTCCTCGACAAGGGCATCGTCATCGTCGGCGACATCAAGATCAACCTGCTCGACATCGAGCTGCTCACCATCAAACTGCGCCTCCTGGTGGCCTCGGTCGACAAGGCCAAGGAGATCGGCATCGACTGGTGGGAGCACGACCCCGCCCTCTCCTCCCGCGCGTCCCGCCACGACGGCCGGCGCTCCCTGGCCGACGAGAACGAGCGACTCCGCGCCGAGGTGAGGGAGCTGCGCGAACGCGTCGAGGAGTCCGCCCCGGAGCTGCCCCCGGCCGCGACCGACACGCCGGAGCGCCACCGCCCCCGCGCCGCCGAGCGCAGGCCCCGCGAGACGGCACCACGCGAGACGGCACCACGCGAGGAACGCCGTACGGAGGAACCGCGGCGCAAGCGGCGCAAGGCACCGGCGGTGAACGACGAGGACGACGAGAACCGGGGCTGACGAGAACCGGGGCTGAGGAGGGCTTCGCCGAGGATGAGCACGTACGGCGACCACGACGCCGCCTACTCCTACGACGGCTACGACGGCTACGACCGCCCGATCAGCGGGCGGCAGGTGGCGCTGATCGACCTGCTCGACCGACTGCTGAGCGGCGGTGTCGTCCTCACCGGGGACCTCGTCCTGAGCGTCGCGGACATCGACCTGGTGCGGGTCTCGCTGCGCGCGGTGATCGTCGCCGTCCGCGAACAGATGGACGAGCAGTGGGCGCTGTCCCTGCCGGAGCGCACGGCCCCGGAACCCGAGCGGACGCCCTTGGAAGGAGGCGGCGCCCATGACGACCCCCCTGTATGACGGCGGCCCCCACACCGACCGCCTCCGCGAGGTCACCGAAGCCGCGACCCGCGCGTTCTCCCTGCTGCCCGCCCGGCCGGAAGAGGTCGCCCCGCCACCTCCCGGTCGGGGCGGAGCCGTGGCCCGCCGACTGCGCACCGACCCCGACACGGTGGAACGCGACCTCGTCCGTCTCGTCCTCACCATCGTCGAACTGCTCCGCCAGCTGATGGAACGCCAGGCCCTCCACCGCGTCGACCAGGGCGGCCTCACCGAGGACCAGGAAGAACGCCTCGGCATGACCCTGATGGTCCTCCACGACCGCATGACCGAACTCTGCGACCGCTACGGCCTCACCCTCGAAGACCTCAACCTCGACCTCGGCCCTCTGGGCACCCTTCTCCCGCCCTGATCCGCGCGGACGGCCTCAGCCACCGGGCTTCACCAGCCCCGTCTCGTACGCGACCACGACCGCCTGCGCCCTGCTGCCCAGCGCCAGCTTGGTCATGGTGCGGTTGAGGTGCGTCTTCACGGTCGCCTCACTGATGTAGAGCCGGTCGGCGATCTCCAGGTTGGACAGACCGCGCGATGAGTCTGATCAGCGGGGGAGCCGGCACGGGGAAGACGGTGATTGCCGGGCGGGTCGCGGCGGCGGCCAGGGCGTCGGGATGGCCTGTGACGGTGTTGGACGGTCTGCGGGAGACGGTGCCCGATGCGTTGTCTGGAGGGATCTTGGATGTGATACGTCGAACTCGGGCGGAAGGAAGGCGCGGTGGTCGTCGCGGGCGGCGAACGGCCGCCGTACGACCGGGGGTTCTATGTCGCCCCGACCCTGCTGGCCGACTGCACGAACGACATGCGGGTGGCCCGGGAGGAGATCTTCGGTCCGGTGGTGACCGTCATCCCTTCGACGACGAGGAGGAGGGCGTCGCGCTGGCCAACGACAGCGAGTACGGGCTCATCGACTACGTCTGGTCCGGCGATGTGGCCCGCGCGTTCCGGGTCGCCCGGCGGCTACGGGCGGGCGGGGTGGGCGTGAACACCGTCGGACGGAATATGGAAGCGCCGTTCGGGGGGGGTTCAAGCGGAGCGGGGTGGGGCGCGATGTGGGGTCGTACGCGCTGCATGCGTACGGGGAGGTGCAGGCGGTCGTCTGGGCGGGATGAGCGCGAGTACGGCCGCGGCCCGGACCGCCGCCTCGGGGTGAGGCGGGGGTACGGGCCGACGGAGTTGGTGTGGCTGCGCGGGGATCAGCAGGGGTCGGCCGCCGGAGGTGCGGTGCTCGGCACGGGCAGCACTCGGCCGGGAGAAACACCCCGTCAGGAGTCGAAGCACTCCCGGTCCGTGCCGCCCGCTGGAATGAAGCACAGCCGTAGGTCGGTCCGGTTCGGGCCGCCGATCATCGGCGTGAAACGGTAGACGCCCGTATCCGCGGCGTTTCTGACGACGACTCGATGCGACCGGGCGCCGGGGGCCGAGACCTCGATCGCGTCCCCGACCTTCGAATGCCAGATCCGGCCCCACGCGGCAGCGCACACCTGGCTGTACCGGATCTCCACCCTCGCATCGGTGCTGGTGGGGTGCGGCGGACCGAGCGAGTCCACCCTGCCGGGCAGTCCGCAGGCCATCGGGCTGGGATCCTTCCCGTCACACGCCTTCCCCTGGCATCCGGGGATGGGATCCAGCGCGGGGGACGCCGGGCTTCCGGCGGCGCTGTGGCTCCGCAGAGACTGCGCCGCCAACATCGCCACTGCGACCACACCCACACCGGCGATGAACAGCCCCTGGCGCCGAACCCTCCGGTGGACGCCCGGCGCGCCCACAGCAGCTGCGGGCACCAGGGCGGACATGGGCAAGGATGTAGGCGCGGACGTGGGCGGGGGCTCGGCAGAGGGGCGGGTGTGCCGGGCACGCCCGCTCCACTCGGTGTCCGCCAGTTCCCACAGCGCGAGCAGCCGCCCGGCGGGCTCCCCCGCCATCGCGCACAGCGCCTCGACGGCCTGCCGGGGTACTGGCTTCTTCCCGTTGAGATATCGCTCCCAGGACGACTTGCTGTACGCCGTGCGCTCGGCCAGCGCCGCCAGGCTCAGGCCCGTCAGCGCCCTCGTTTCGCGGAGCCCCTCGGCCAGTGCCACGCACTCCGGTGCGGAACCGGTCATCCGCGCAGCGCCTGCCAGGTGTGCGGGCCCACGACGCCGTCCGCCGGCAGCCCGGCCTTCTTCTGCAGACGCATCACGGCCGCGATGGTCTGCTGCCCGTAGACCCCGTCGACGACGCCCGGCTCCAACTGGCGATAGCCCAGCAGGCACTGGGCCTCCACCACGTCCCAGCCCGGTCCGGCAAGGACGGCGGTACGCGTGGCGCTGTATCCGGCGACCAGCCTCCCGCCTGCCGCGCCGGTCCGGCGGACCTTGCAGGAGTACGACTTGTCCGGCTTGAAGACGTACCAGCCCAGCCCCTCGGTAGAGGTGTTGTTGCTGTTGGTACCGGCATTGGCATCGGTACTGGTGGTGTTACTGCTGCTCGGCTGTGGGCCGTCCAGCGCCGTCTGCGCCTTGTCGCCCCCGCCGTCGTCATCGCCCCAGGGCGCGGCGATCAGCATTCCGGCGCACATCCCCACGAGTGCGGCGGCCACCACGGCAGCGAGGGCGACGGGCCGGCGCACCCCCGGCGGCTGCCCGGCCCCCAACACCGCGGGCCCCTCATCCGAGGCGCCGGGCCCCTCCGCCGATGCCGTAGAACCTGCGGTCGCACCGGAAGGCTCGGCAGCCGCCTCGCTCCGTGCCCCCTGCTCGCCGCCGTCGCCTTCCGCACCGGCCGACGAGGACGACGCGATCCGCTGCGGCCACGCTTCCTCGGCCACCTCATGCAGCACCAGCAGCCGGACCGGGTCCGCCCCCGCGACCCGCGCCAGCTCCTCCACCGCGTGCCGCGGCGGCAGCGCCTTCCCGTTGAGGTAGCGATCCCACGACGAGCGGCTGTATCCGGTCTTGCCCGCGAGCACGTCCAGGCTCAACCCGCTGCGGTCCTTCAATCTCCGCAACTGCACCACGAGTTGCCGGACTCTCTGGTCCAGAGAATCCGGCAGTTCCTTCCAACGCGACACGCCCCAC
Organism: Streptomyces sp. NBC_01314; assembly: GCF_041435215.1. NCBI lineage: Bacteria > Bacillati > Actinomycetota > Actinomycetes > Kitasatosporales > Streptomycetaceae > Streptomyces > Streptomyces sp. NBC_01314. The sequence goes on from NZ_CP108394.1 coordinate 4,703,897, forward strand.
CCCAATACGCATCAGACCCCCCAGGGCTCCCGCCCCCTGCCCTGTTAGTACACCTCGCGCGGGCTCCAGGGCCAGGCCGACGCTCCACACCGATGTCCTCAGCCATGGCCCCGCGAGGGACTGGCGTCCCAGCGATGCCGCATCACTCCGGACATCCCAGCAGGTCAACGCGTGAGACGTCCCACGGTGTCCCAACGGGGCCGGTCTCGCTGGCCCGGATCCGGACTGACCAGCAGTCTCTGTGGTGCAACCAGACGGCGCGGTCCACCCGCACCGTCCTCACGGGGAGGAGGCCGAATCGTGAACGCACGACAGCGCACCGCCTCGCGGTGTCAGAACCCGGACAGCCCGCTGTACCAACGGCGGAGCAGCAGGCCGAATCGGCCTCCCGGAGCTGGCGCAAATTCATCTACGGCCAGTCATCAACCCCGTGGTGGACACCCGCGGGCCCACACCCGCCCGCTTCATCTCGACAAGGAGACCATCATGCGTATCAACATGCGCCGCGCCACCCTCGGCGCCGGGTCCATCGCCGCCGCAGTCGTCCTCGACTGAAGACCCTCAAGAGCGCCGGCGGCTGCGCGATCAACGTCACCGGCGGCACCAAGGTCGGCCACTCCAACCCTGACGGCGACTACAGCCACTACCAGGGCTTCAAGGCGGACATCAACCCGAAGGCAAGAAGTACATACCAACGAACCCTCGGGCGGCGGCACTTTCTTCAGCGTGATGATCAACGACAAGGACGTGACGGCCGAGGCGTGCGCTCACTGGGGAAGCAGCACTGAGTGCACGGGCGGCTACTGATCAGCTGCCGACGCCACCTCGCGGTCACCCTCGGCAGCGGCGCCCCGCTCGCCGCCGGACTCTTACGGCCAACCCCGCCTGTACCGGCGGGGGCCTCTCGGTCCTCGCCGGGCCGATGGCGCCTGCTTCCGCCACAGGCTCCTTCTCAGCCGGCTGCTTCGTACCCGTATGTCTGCCGACCCAACTCCACCTCCACAGGAAGTCTCGCGACCATGCTGAAGCTCCACGGCACCAAGCGGAAGGTCCTCGTCACCGGAGCCGCCCTGGCCGGTGCGCTCGCCCTCGCCGCCGGGCCGGCCTACGCCTCCTCCACCAACGTCTCCGGCCAGGTCGGCGGGAGCTACACCTACTACGGGACCGGGCGGACGATCACGGCCAACGGTTCGAACGTCTACCTCCAGGTCACCAACACGCCCGGCGTGGCCATGAAGGTCAAGTGGTACAAGTGCGACAACCGCTCCGTGCACGGCTCGGACGTGGAGGTAGGCGACGGACGGCGGCACCTGATCGGCTCCAACTTCAGGTCCGGCACGGTCTTCTGCCTGGCGGCTGCCGCGGACCTCAGCGAGACGAAGGTCAACTGGAGCGGCACCCTCAACTGGAACGTCAACTCCTGACGGGCTCACGAGGCGCGACACACAACTGCGAGGCCCGGCTCGGCACGCGTCCAGCCGCACGGCGAACAGCGGCACGTACCGCAGGAGTTACCCCGGTTCGCACAGGAATCGCGGCAGAACCTCGGCTTTCGATCTCGCTGTGACGAAATGAATGACCCGAATAGCCAAGCCTCGCTCAGAAACTCTCAGAGAGGCTCAGGCAGGCCCCGATGCCCGGTCCCGGGCGAAAGCAGGTCAGATGAACATCAGGCGTTTCACAGTCATAGCCGTCGTTGCGGCTGCCTGCACCATTGCTGCACCGGCGGTGAGCCAAGCGGCCGCGCCCAACGTCGCAAAGAGTGCCGCAGTAGCGGCGGCCAGCGCGAATGCGTTGGGCCACTTCACCGGAAACGGTGTCAATATCCGCTCCGGCCCCGGCGCCGGATACACCTCCTTGGGTCAGGGGCAGAGCGGCCAAGGCGTCGACATCACGTGCTACTACTACGTCAACTACGGCGACAGCGGGCAGAAGTGGTATTACCTCAAAAACAGAGCGACCGGCGTGACCGGCTTCGTCAGCAGTGCATACATCAGGGTGACCAGCGGCGGTGTCGGCTACTGCCTCTGAACTTTTCCCGGATCGCAAAGTTTGCTTATCGACCGGGTCGGCATGACTCGTCCCAGTGCTCGTACAGCTGACGTTGCCCGATGAGTGGTTAGGGATCGAATCGAATCCGCGCCACGCGAAACCCGAAATTACCCTTACTGAAAGGCATGCCATGAACCGCAAGATCTCCGTCCTGCTCAGCACCGGCGCACTGCTGGCCGCCGGGTTGTCCGTGATCTCCGCACCCGCGGCACAGGCTGACGCATACCAGTGCGACGATCGAGCTGTCTGCTTTTTCAAGAACGGACTCCTCCCGACCGGGACCTACAAGGACTTCACCTCGACCTGGCAGACCCTCGGCGTCAGCAAGGGTGCCACCAAGGTGTGGAACACCCGCCACGACGACGGCGCGCTGCTGCACTTCACCAATGGGCAAACGCGGTGCATCCGCCCGGGCGTCCTCAACGAGAACCTCGCGAGCATCGGGACCGTGGACAAGATTCGGATCATGACATCGCCCAGCTGCTGACGACGTACCCCGGACAGAATAGGAAAGCCATGAAGCGTAAGATCTACGCCGCCCTGGGCACCACCGCCCTGCTGGCCGCCGGGCTCCTCACGACCCCCGCGACCGCCACCGCGCAGGAGACCGGCACCCAGCAGGTATCCGCCGCCGCAGTCACCAAGATCAGCCACTCCCAAGCAACGACCCGATTCCGCGATGCCGGGATCACTTGGGTGTCCAGCGGCAACTGCTCCAACCGCAACCAGTCCAACTGCACGTCATTCGAGCAGCTCAACCGTGACAGCGCCCTCGGCGCCGTCACACTGAAGAACGCCACCGACTGCGCGCTGACCATCACCGGCGGCACGGAGATCGGACACGCCGGCGGCACCGCCGGCGGCACCAAGAGTCACTGGAACGGCTACAAGCTGGACTTCAGCCCGACAAGCTGTGTCTCCAACTACATCACCCGCAACTTCACCCGGATAGCCGACCGCGGCGACGGCGCCGCGCAGTACAAGGCCGGATCCGGCAACATCTACGCCCGCGAGAGCAACCACTGGGACGTCACCTTCCACAACTGCGGCGGCTGCTAGCCTCGCCGTTTCGCTTGGGTACGTCGGCTGTTGCGGCGGAAACGCGAAAGTGCCTTCCTGAACTGGGACGATGAACCTTGCTGAGGGGTTCTGTCGGTCCAGGCGGAGGGCACTTTCTACGTGCAGGGTATCGGGTTACGTCCCAAGATCCATGTCAGTGCCGATGGTTCGGGGGTGGTCGGTCATGCCGGGGCACGACTACGGATATCAGCGACCTGGCCCTGGAGAAACGAACTCGCCACAGCCTTCCACCGCCTCGCCGCACTGCCCCGGCCCGCCGGCTGACCGGCAACCCCTGACCGCCCACAACCCGAAAGACCTTGGAGAACCCGACCACCGCGCCGGGACTCCACCATGCCAAAGCAGCGAAAACGCCTCGCCCACCTGACAGTTGACAATCAACGACGTCTCATCAGCCCAACCGAAACGGCGAGGCTAGCTGCTTGCCAAGGAGTGCGTACGAGGTCGAATTACCTCGATCGTGTGATGGTCGGTTTCCGGGCTTGCGGTGTCCGGAGGTAGACCAGGGCGATCAGGGCATCGGCCCATGCGTCGACGGGCCGCCAGTAGCCGTACGGGTCGGGCCAGTTGCGCAGCATGGTGCTGGAGATCCAGACCGGCACCCCCGCGTAGACGGTGTCCGCCACCTGCGGGAAGACCCGGCGAACCCCTTTGTTCCACGGGCGCGGCGCGAACAGCGCCGACGCCTGGGTCCGGAGCGCTCGCTCCACCCGGTTCTCGACCACAGCCACACCCCTGGTGATACGTCGGCGGAACACCCTGGCCGCAGGCGTGGTTCGACCCATGGTCGAACGAGAGCGAACGGCCCCTCCGGCCGGCTGCCGCCCCTGGCCCGGCTCTGCGCCGGAGTGTCCCAGACCGGCCCGGCCCGGGCCACCACTCGGGCCATCGCTCGGGCCATCGCTCGGGCCATCGTCAGTAGGCCCGCCGATTCGGGGGCAGAGTGAGCCCATGCACGAGTCGAAGTCACCGCCCCAGACCGGCGCCCAGTCCCGCGCCTGGCTGGCCATCGCCGTCGAGGAGGCCCGCGCCGGCCTCGCCGAGGGCGGAATCCCGATCGGCGCCGCCCTCTACGGCCCGGACGGCACCCTCCTGGGGCGCGGCCACAACCGCCGCGTCCAGGACGGCGATCCCTCCACACACGCCGAGACGGCCGCGTTCCGCGCGGCGGGGCGGCAGCGGACGTATCGCGGTACGACGATGGTGACGACGCTGTCGCCGTGCTGGTACTGCTCCGGCCTGGTACGGCAGTTCGGGATCTCCCGGGTCGTGATCGGGGAGGCGTCCACCTTCCACGGCGGGCACGACTGGCTCGCCGAACACGGCGTGGAGATCGTGGTGCTGGACGACCCGGAGTGCGTGTCGCTGATGCGCGACTTCATCAAGCACAACCCGGCTCTCTGGAACGAGGACATCGGTGACATCGGTGAGTAGGCCCCGCATCCCCACCATCGATCTGCGCCCCTGGCGCGACGGCGGCCCCGAGGCCCGCGCCGGCATCGCCCGTACCGTCGACGAGGCGCTCCAGAGCGCCGGATTCCTTCTGGTCACCGGCCATGGGGTCGATCCGACCCTCCGGACGCGTATCCGCAAGGCCGCTCGGGCCTTCTTCGTACTGCCCGTCGAGGCCAAGCAGGCGTACGAGGTGAAGGTCGGCGGGCGCGGCTGGCTCGGGCCGGGGGCCGAGGCGAACGGGTACGCGGAGGGGACGGAGACCCCGCCGGACCTCAAGGAGTCGCTGACGTTCGCGACGCACGAACCGTTCGACGACCCGGTCGTGAACGCGGAGTGGTACGCGCCGAACGTGTGGCCGGCGGAGGTGCCGGAGCTGCGGGCGCTCTGCGAGGAGTACCTGGCGCGGATGGGCGAGCTGGAGAACCTGCTGCTCTCCCTCCTCGGCGAGGCCCTCGGTCTGGAACCGGACTTCTTCTCCCGGCACATGAGCCATCCCACCTACGGTTTCAACATCAACTGGTATCCGGGCACGGAGGTCATCGGCGACCCGGTGCCGGGCCAGTTCCGGATCGGCCCGCACACCGACTTCGGCACGGTCACGATCCTGGACCGGCAGGCGGGCAAGGGCGGACTCCAGGTGTTCACGGACGAGGGCGGCTGGGAGGACGCCCCGTACGACCCCGCCGCCTTCACCATCAACATCGGTGACCTGATGGCCCGTTGGACCGGCGACCGCTGGCGTTCCGGACGCCACCGCGTCCTGCCGCCCCCGGCCGACGAACCCGCCGAGGAGCTGATGTCGCTGGTCTACTTCGGCGAGTGCACCCCGGGCACGGTCGTCGAGTCCGTGCCGGCGCCGGTCGGGCGGGTGGCGCACCCACCGGTGGACTCGCACGTGTACCTGCGGGCGCAACTGGACTCGATCACCGTCGACTGACCGTTCCGTTCCTTCGTCGCACCACGGGAACCCCCTCGCCCCGGAAGCCGTCTCCCCGTGCGTCATCACCTTGTATCGAGCGTTTGACACAAGATCCCTGCCGGGGCATCTTGTATCTACTGCTTGATACAAGATGATCCGGGGGGATCTCCGCATGCTCGACACCGCCCCGCTCCAACACCGGTTCCTCGACCACGCCGACCACTACGCCCGCTGGTCCGGGCTGGCCATAGGGCTCGTGGTCGCACAGGCACTGTCCACGCTGGGGGACGTCGAGTTCGAGCAGCGCGTGGTCTTCTGCATCACGGCCTTCGGCCTGTGCGCGGTGGCCGGCGTCCTGCTCGCCGATGCCCTGACCCTGCGCCCCCAGGAGGCCGTCCGCACCGCAAGTCTCGCCCCGCGCCTGGTCAGAGACCATGTGCCACCGCACATGGGCCCCCTGATCGCCCTCCAGGGGCTCTCCCTCGCAGTCCTGCTGGTGATCACGGCCGCCACAGCCTCCGTCGACCCCGACCGCATCTTCAGTACGGGGAAGGCCCTCACCCTCACCTGCAACGGGATGCGCGCGACCACCGGCCCCTGGCCCGGCCTGTACTACACCCTCCCGATGTTCGGCGCGCTCGCCATAGCCACCCCCACCTGCGTCTGGGCCCTGCGCCGCATCGCCCACGGTCCGGGCGAGGAGCAGCAGCGCCGCGACCGCGCGTGGGCGGTCACCGGGGCCTGGGGCCTGCTGGTGTCGAGCCAGCAGCTGTACGCCGTGCTGATGGTCTCCCTCGCTCTGACGGAGACGGGCTGCGCCGGTGCGCTCGGCGTGCTCACCTTCTGGGTGTTCTACCCGCTGGCCCTGCTGAACCTGTTCACCGCCGTCTGGTCCCTGGTCACCGTGGTGGCCCCCCGCGCCGTCGCCGACGAGGCAGCGGGGTCGTCCGACGATGAGTGAGGCCGCCGTCCGCGTCGACACCACCAGCCAGGTACCGCCGTACGAGCAGATCCGCGCGCAACTCGCCGCGCTGATCGTCACCGGACGGCTGGCCGAGGGCGACCGGCTGCCGACCGTGCGCCAGCTGGCCACGGACCTCGGGCTGGCACCGGGCACCGTCGCCCGCGCCTACCGCGAACTGGAAGCCGGTGAACTGATCCGCACCCGCCGGGGCGCGGGCACCCGGGTGGCGGCGCCCCCCACCGGCCCGACCCGCCCGTACGCCGTCCAACTCGCCACCCTCGCCCGCGACTTCACCTCCTCCGCCCGCGCCCTGGGCGCCGACACCGAGGCCATCCTGACCGCCGTCCGCGACGCCCTGGGCCCCGACCGGTCCTGAGCGAGCCCGCCCAGTCACAGAGGCACCTCCTCCAGCGGCTCCAGCGGCTCCAGCACCGAGTAGTCCCCGAAGCTCCGGCGGTAGCGCAGGTGCCGCGTCTCCTGCGTGTGTCCGCGCTGCCACTCCTCCACCGCCGCCGGATCAGTCCGCATGCCCGACTCCGCGCCGCACTCCGTCTCGTCGCCCGAGACGCACCGCGCCTCGTACTCCGGCTCCGCCGTCGCGTCCTGCGCGATGACGTACGGCACGTACCGGAGCACACGGCGCGGGCGGGCGCCTCCGGCATGCTCCCGTCGCTGATGGTGACGCAGCAACACGTTCGCGTCGGTCTCCGCGCTCCCGTCGTACCGGGCCCGCGCCTCGTCCCGCCGTACGGCCAACCCGGCGCACGTCGCACAGCCGGGCACGGGAACAGGCGGGCGACCGAGATCACTCTCATATCTCTGACGCACCTTCACACCCTCCTCTTCGACCGACGGTTGACCGCTTTCACCTGTGCCCCGATCCGCTCCGTCGCAGTCGCCGGCCGCAGCGTCTCCGGGTCCGCCTCCCACTCCCTAGCCGCCCCCCACCGGGCGCAACATCGCGTACGGCCCGACCTTGTCCCGGTACTCCCCCACGCGCCGCGTCCGCGGATCGTAGACAAGCTGTCCCTCTGGTTCCACGCGCACTCCACAGCCCTGCTTCGTCACTCTGGGTGTACACAGCGTCGCCGAGGGGAACGGTCGCAATCAATGCGGTACGTGTGGCACTGGGCCTTTGCCACGGACAGCGCGAGGGGGACGTCATGACCAGGCGGAACGCGGAAGGGGCCGGTGGGGCCGGGAGTTCGGTCCTGTTCGGCGAGGTGCTGCGCCACTACCGTGAAGCGGCCCTGCTGACGCAGGAGTCCCTGGCGAGAGAGATCCCGTGCGACCGCTCCCAGGTGGCGAAGGTCGAGGCGGGCACACGGGTGCCGAGTGAGCAGCTGGCGAAGCGGTGCGATGAAGTGTTGGACACGGGTGGGGTGTTGGCCCGGATCTGGGCCAAGGTGGATTGGTATCCGGCCGTCCAACATCCGGACTGGTTCGAGCGCCGGGTGGAGATGGACGCGGTGGCCGTCGGGCTGCGGGAGTACCAAGAGCAGGTCGTCCCGGGCCTGTTGCAGACACCGGCCTACGCACACGCGCTGTTCTCCCAGGTCTTGCCCGGTGACGAGGCGGATGAGCGCGTCCGGGCCAGGATGAGCCGCCAGCCACGCTTCCTGGCCGACGGCGGTCCGCTGTATGTCGCGGTCCTGGACGAGAGCTGCCTGCGCAACTCGGTCGGGAGCCCGGAGGTCATGCGTGACCAGTGCGCGCATCTGCTCAGCGTTGGACGACGGCCCAACATCCGCGTCCAGGTGGTCCCGGCGGATCTCTACGGACTCATCCGCCCCAAGGTCTCCATGTCGCTGATCGACCTTCCCGGCGAGCGGTGGGTCTACTCGGAGTCGCAGCACAGCGGCCACTTCAACAATGATCCGGCGGCCTACGCCCGCGACAGCCAGACCTATGATGTGCTCAGAGCGGACATCCCGTCAGCCCGCGAGTCCGCCGCTCTGATCAGCGACGTGATGGAGGGGTACGAGCCTCATGGACAGGTACGACCTGAGCGCGGCGATCTGGATCAAGAGCAGCTACAGCGGCAACGACGGCGGCAACTGCCTGGAAGTGGCGACCTGGATCAAGAGCAGCCACAGCGGCGACAACGGCGGCGACTGCATCCAAATCGCCACCGGTATCCCCGGACTCGTCCCCGTCCGTGACAGCAAGAACCCCCACGGCCCGGTACTGGTCATCAACCGCTCCGCCTGGCTCTCCTTCATAGGCGCTGTTCGGTCGGAGTCGTAAGCGAACGGGCAGCTTCACCCCTACTCCGAAGCAACTGCCCGTCATTCCCCAGCTGTTGATACCCACAACAGCTATGACAACGGCAACAGCGCAGACCCACGCCCTCTTCGACATACCCACCGCGCACCAACCCCCGGAGGGACCCCCCTTCGTGGTGCTGGCCGGAGCGCGAGGCCTCGGCAAGAGCACGATGCTGCGGGAGCTGCGGGCGGCGTACCGGGGTCGCGCTCCCGTCGCGCTGATCGACGGCGAGGAGACGCGGTTCGACCGGCCTCCCCCAGGCCGCCCCCCGGCGTCCTGGTCGCCCGCGTACGAGGCGCTGGCGGTGATCGCGGAGCAGCTCGGGGAGCCTGTGGACGGTGCCGGGCGGATCACGTTCCCCCGGCTGGCGTGCGGGCTGCTCGCCGTCGCGGCCGGTGGCTGGGGGGATCGCGGACTGTCGAGGATCTGCACGGAGGCGGAGCGGGTCCTGCTGCTGAGCGACACGGGCGGCTGGCTGGCGGGGCGGTGGGTGGGGAAGGCCGTGGCCCGGCTGGTGTCGTCGATGTCGGTGCAGGGGCAGCCGGTGGTCGAGGCGATCATCGAGGCCGCGCTGGAGGCGTTCAGTGAGGGGATGTCGTCCTCGCACCGGCGGCTGCGCCGGGGCGCGGTCTGGTACCGCGACCACCCGAACGCGGCCGGGAACCCGAAGCGCGGCCTGGTCCTCCTCTCCCAACACTTCAGGGTGGGCGGCGACGCCCGGACCCACGCCGAGCACCATCTCGTACGGGCGCTGCTCGCGGACCTGGACGACGCGTACGCGGGGGTCGTACCGCGTACGCAGCGAACCGGACGGCCGGTGATCCTGTTGGACAACGTGCAGGAGGCGGCGGGGCGGCGGCTGCTGGAATCGGTGCTGCGGGGCCGGGCCGACGGCAGGACCGACCAGGTGACGTTCTTCGCCGGGCTGCGGGGGCAGGGCCACCCGGCGCTGCGGAACGCGGCCCGCCGCACCCTGCCGGAGGTGACACGGACCAGCGGCTGGGCGCCGGGCGGGACGCCGTCGTCGCACGCCCTCCTGGTGTCGTTGCCGCCGCTGTCCCCCGACGAGACACGGCAGGCCATGGAGGCGGCCTGCGGTCCCGGACAGCCGATCCCACCCCGACTCCCCTCCTCCGCGCACCGGTTGACCGGAGGCAACCCCCTCGGCACGTCGCTCATGGCCGAATCGGCGCGCCAGAATTTCCCCCAAGGGCTCACCGGGCCGGCCGACCTGCTGCTCGCCGACCACGCCGGACGCCCCGCCTACGAGATGATGCTGGACCGACTCCTCCCGGACGAGGCCCACCTCGACGAGCTGACCGTCCTCGCCATCGCCCACGACCACGACTCGGCCGTCACCCTCGCCGATTCCCAGCTCCCGGCCGGCTTCGGCGCGTCGGGCGTACGGGCCCTGGAAGACCGCCTGGCGGCGGAAGGCCACGCCCCCGCCCCCGACCACTTCGTGGGCGACCCGTTCCTCCGGACCCTGCTGTCGCTGCGACTCCGCCACGGGAACGGCGACCGCCCGGACCGCACGGCTTGGCGGGACGCCCACCGCGCGCTCGCCACCCACTACGGCAGCGCCCGCCCCCTCCACCGCGCCCACCACGAACTCGCCCTGGGCGACGCGGACTTCGCGGTGGCTCACCTCAGCGCCACGTTCCACGAGGCGGACCCCCGCACCTGGCTGAAGTCCCTGGTCTTCATCGCGTCGGCCCCGTATGCGGACGGCCCGGACGACCGGGGCGTGGTGGCACTCGGCCGCCCGGGCACACGCCCGGACCCGGCCCCTCACCCGCGCGTACGCCGTCTGCTGCACGCGGTGTGGCAGCTGACGGATCCCCTCGTCCTACCGGACCCGGAAGTCGCCGAACGCGTGCGCCGGGAGCTGGAACAGCTCTCCGCCACCCGCCCGGCCGACGACGTGCTCCTGTGGCGGGCGTCGAGGGACTGGCCGGACGACGCGGTCGCGGGCCGCCCGCTGCGCGTGGGGTGACCGGAGGTCTCGACTCCGGCGACGGCGACGCGCGATGGGGCGGACCTCACCAGGAGATTCCGCCCCATCTTCAACGGGTCATGCGGGTCGTGCGGGTCGTGCGGGTCAACGGGTCATGCGGGTCAACGGGTCATGCTGGTAATGGGTCATGCGGCCGGGCTCAGAAACGGTCCGGGGCGCGCTCCGGGAGCGGAGAACCGGGGAGCACCTCCCGCTTCTGGTTCTCCCGTGCCTCCGCGTTCGAGCCGGTCGTCGCCTCGCAGGTCACGTCCTTCGCCGGGAGCTTTCCGTTGAACAGGTAGCCGTTGACCGCGCCGTCCGAGCAGGCGTTGCCGTTCGGGTAGACGCCGTGGCCCTCGCCGCCGAGGACGGTGACCATCTTCGAGCCCTTCAGGTCGGCGTGCAGGGCCTGACCACTGGGCAACGGGGTCTGCGAGTCCCACTCGTTCTGGACGACCAGGGAGCCGACCTTGTTGTTCACCCTGGTCGCCGGTTCCACGGACTTGTCCCAGAACGCACAGGGTTTGATGCTGGACGCGAAGTCACCGAAGAGGGGATACCGGCGCTTGTCCGCGATGGCATCCCGTCGGTAGCTCTCAGGATCGCGGGACCACGCGGCCGAGTTGTCGCCGCACACCACGGCCCAGAAGCTCGCCATCGAGTTGTCGGACGGCACCTCGGCGGCACCGCCGGCGGCGCCTGCCGTCCCGGTCCCCGCGGAGCCGGCGAACACCGCGAGCTTCTTCGCGGAGGCAGGCTTGCCGGCCGCGGCCTTCTTCAGCTCCACCATCGCCTCGGAGGCGTACTCCGGGGTGAAGACCGCCCCGCGCATACCGATCCGGATGTCATCAGCGGTGGTCGGCTGCCCGTCCACCTCGATGGGCTTCTTCTCGGCCCGCGCGACCAGGTCCCAGAAGGTCCGGTCGACCTTCTTCGGGGTGTCACCGAGGCCGTAGGTCGCCGAACGCGCGGCGGCCCACTCGGTCCACCGGTCGAACGCGGGCTCGGCACCCTCCGCCCACCACTGGATCATCCCTCGCCAGGCGCGCGCCGGTTCGACCGCGCTGTCCAGCACGAACCGGTCGGCCCGGCGCGGGAAGAGCTGGGTGTAGACGGCGCCCAGGTAGGTGCCGTACGAGTAACCCAGGTACGAGATCTTCTTCTCACCCAGGATCGCCCGGATCAGATCCATGTCACGCGCGGTGTTGCGCGTGGTGATGTGCCGGAGCGTGTCGCCCGCTTTCTTCTCGCACTTGTTCGCGACGCCGCGTGCCCAGGCGACGTCCTTGGCGAACGTCGCCTTCTTGTAGGGCCGCAGCCAGTTCTCCTCCCCCGGCTTCAGACCGCAGGAAACCGGGCTGCTACGTCCCACACCGCGCGGGTCGAAGCCGATGAGGTCGTACTTCCGCTGTGCGGCTTTGGGGAGCACCTCCTGGATCCCCAGCGGCATGTAGAGCCCCGAGCCCCCGGGGCCGCCGGGGTTGGAGAACAGGACACCGTGGCGCTTGTCGGGCGCGGTGCTCTTGATCCGGGATATGGCCAGGTCGATCCGCTTGCCGCCGGGGGCCCGGTAGTCCAGCGGGACCTTGATGGTGGCGCACTGGAACTTCGCGGGAGCGTCGGCGTCGCACCGCTTCCACTTCGGCTTCTGCTTCACATACCGGTCCAGCGCGCCCTCGGCGGCGGACGAGGAGGCGGTCGAGCGGGAGATGGTCGACGGGGAGGCCGCCGGAGCAGCGGTGGCCGTCGAGGTGGCGAGTGCGGGAGCCAGCGTTGCCGTGACACTCACGACTAACAGGGGCACGAGACGTCGTCTGCGCACGAAATCGATCCTTCCGGTCACATGTTCGGACAGGAACGATCATTCAGGAAGCGGCCATGCATGCGGATCCCTCGCCGGGCCGTGCCTCCCTCCTCCCTGGGAATGACACAACAGTGTGGGGTGATACCTGAGTTGTAGGGGAAGAGGTCGTGTTCTCAGGGAGGCGGGGAGACCGGCATCAGCGTCGCGACTCGACCAGGACCTCGATGCCGTCGAGCACCCGGTCGAGCCCGAAGTCGAAGTCGAAGTCGGTGTCGCCCTCGTCCCCGTGCTCGAACACGCCCGAGCCGAGGAGCCGCGCGACGGCGGCGGCATGGCGCCGGCCGGCCCGGCGGATGTTGCGGGCCACGTTGGTGGCGATGCCGAGCAGCCACGGGCGCGGCAAGCCGCCCTCCGCGTCCCCGTCTCTGATCCGCGCGCAGCGCACTCCGGTCCCCCGTGTCCCCGTCATTCGTCTCCACGTACTCCCACTGTCCGTACAGCGAAGGCCGGTTCCCGTGACCCGCGTCACAAGGGAACCGGCCTTCGGCGTACGGAAGTCGTACGGGAGCGGTGGTGCCGGAGCCGAACCGTCAGGCGCCGCCTCCGACGGAGTGCAGCACGGCCAGGCCCACGTCGGCGTAGGAGTGCTTGCCGCTGACGAAGATGTTGACGCCGTAGTAGTTGAACATCCAGCAGGCGAAGGCGGCGATCGCGATGTACGCGGCCTTGCGGCCCTTCCAGCCGGCCGTGGCGCGGGCGTGCAGGTAACAGGCGTAGGCGACCCAGGTGATGAACGACCAGGTCTCCTTGGGGTCCCAGCCCCAGTAGCGGCCCCACGCGTCGCCCGCCCAGATCGCGCCCGCGATGATCGTGAACGTCCACAGCGGGAAGACGGCGGCGTTGACGCGGTACGAGAACTTGTCGAGGGAGGCCGAGGCAGGCAGCCGCTCCATGACGGAGGTCGCGAACCGGCCGGGCCGGCCGCCGCTCGCGAGCTTGCTCTCGTAGGAGTCCTTGAACAGGTACAGGATCGTGCCGACCGCGCCCACGTAGAAGACCGCGCCGCAGAAGATCGCGGTGGAGACGTGGATGTACAGCCAGTACGAGTGGAGCGCGGGAACCAACTGGTCGCTGGCGGTGTACAAGACAGTGACGGCCAGACCGAGATCGAGGAGGACCGTCGTGATGAGCGGAAGCCCGAGCCAGCGGACGTCCTTCTTCAGCGCGAGCAGCGCGAGGTACACGCCGACGGCCACGGTGGAGAAGGTGATGTTGAACTCGTACATGTTGCCCCACGGCGCCCGCTGCACCGAGAGGGCCCGCGTGAGCACCCCGCCGAACTCGACGAGGAAGGCGAGCGCGGTGAGGGACACGGCGATACGGCCGTAGAGGTCGCCCTGCGCGTCTCCGCCGTGCGCGCCGGGCCCGTCCGGCACGTCCCGGGCCCCGGCGGCGGCCCGCACGACCACCTTCGGCCGCTCCAGCACGCTGGTCCCGCCGGCCGTCTTCACGGTCACCGCGGGCGCGTCCGCCTTCTTCGCCGCACCCACACCGGCACCGGCATCGGCGGTGAGCGCGGCAGCCGTACGACCCACCTTGCTCCGGCTCCCGAAGAGCCATTCGGCGATGTACGTGAAGAAGGCGAGGGTGTACACGGCCATCGCGGAGTAGATCAGCGTGTTGCTGATGTTCGCGAGGTTTTCGTTGGTGGCGGCGGCGAGAGTCACTACTGCTCAGCCCCTTCGGAAGGCACGGCTGGGGTTTGGGGGTCAGGGGTCTTCGAGTCCGTCGTAGCTGCGGGCAATCGTGCCGCTGGGGCGGCCGCACGGGTGGGCGCGGCGGCACCCGGCGAGCGCCGGTCGGCGTCACCGCCCTCGGCCTCAGCAGCGGCGGACGGCTCGCTGTCGGAGCCGGGCTCAGCGGCAGTAGGGGCCACTTCGTGCACGGCGGCGGCCAGGTCACCCAGCTCCTCCGGCACCTTCGCCGACTCACTGCGCCCCAGCCCGGCCATCTCCACGACGGTCACCCCGTCCGGGCCGGCCACCGCCCGCACCCACACCCGCCGACGCTGGATGAACAGGGACCCGGCAAGACCGAAGATGGCGGTGAACGCTCCACCCAGGGCCCACCCGCTACCGGGCTGCTGGGTGATCTGGAAGCCGGCCCACTCCTTGACCCCGTCGAAGGTGATCGTGCCCGCGCCGTTCGGCAGCGTCATGGACTCGCCGATCTTCAGGTTCTCCCGCACCTGCGCGCCCTTGGAGTCCTTGAACCCCTTCAGCTTCGACTTGTCGAGCTGGTACACGCTCTGCGGGATGCCCGCGTTGACCCGGAGATCACCGTGGTACGGCTCCAGGTTGAGCACGGGGTTCAGCAGCGCGGGGAACTGCGAGACCACGGCGGTGTTCTTGCCGCCGTACGTCGGGAGGAAGAAGGCCTGGATGCCGAGCTGGTCCCACTTGTCCTTGGCGTCGGTGTAACCGTCCATGACCTTGATCGCGCCGGTGGACGTGACATTGGAGTCCAGCGGCAGCAGCGGCGCGGCGTCCTGGAAGACGACCTTGCCCCTGCCGTCCTTGATGGTGATCACGGGGGCGTACCCGTGACTGACCAGGTAGACCTTCGAGTCGCCGATCTCCAGCGGCTTGTTGACCTCGATCCGGGTCGACCGCTCCTTGCCGTCGGCGCCGACGGCGTAGTCGACGGAGGCCTCGTAGATACGCGGCGTGCCCTTGTTGGGGCCGCTCGTCTCGTACGTGCCCCGGAAGTTCTTGAGGTCGAAGCTGAACGGGTTGAGGTCCTCGGCGGTGAAGAGGTTGCCGGACTTGAAGTCGTCGTACTGCGTGAGGGTGTTGGCGAAGCCGTCGCCCTCGACGATCAGTTTGTTGCCCTCGGACCGGTAGAGCTGGCCCCAGGCGAAGGCGACCAGCATCACGATCAGGGCGATGTGGAAGGCGAGGTTGCCCGCCTCCCGCAGATAGCCCTTCTCGGCGGCGACGGCGTCCCCGGCGAGGTGCGTGCGGAACCGGCGCTTCTTCAGCTCCTTCAGCGCGGCCTCGCGCACCTGCTCCGGCGTGGCCTCCGTGCGCCAGGTCGCGTACGCGGGCAGCCGGGTCAGCCGCTTGGGCGCGCCCGGCGGCCGGCCGCGCAGCTGGCCGACGAACTGCCCGGTGCGGGGCACGATGCAGCCGATGAGCGAGACGAAGAGCAGGATGTAGATCGCCGAGAACCACACCGAGCCGTAGACGTGGAACAGCCCGAGCTTCTCGTAGAGCGGCCCGAGGGTGTCGTGCCGCTTCATGAAGTCGGCGACCCGGCTCTCGTCCTGCCCCGACTGGGGGATGAGCGAGCCGGGGATCGCCGCGAGCGACAGCATGAACAGCAGCAGCAGCGCGACCCGCATGGACGTCAGCTGCCGCCAGAACCAGCGGGCCCAGCCGATCACGCCCAGCGAGGGCAGGTTGAGAGCGTCCTCCTGCGGGGCGGTGGAGAGCTGGGAGCCGGCGGCCCCGAGGTCGTTGTCGTCAACGGCCCCGCTTCCGCGCCGGGCGGTGTTCTCGCGGTCGCCGCTCGCCTCAGGTGTGCCGGCGTTCTTCTCGCGGTTGCCGGAGTCGGTCGTCGTCATTGGCTCAGATCCCAGGGGTGAAGCCGGCGGACCAGACCTGCATCTCCTGAACGATGCGGTCCCAGGCGCCGGTCAGCATGAGCAGTCCGATCGTGATCATCATGCCGCCGCCGATGCGCAGCACCCACGCGTAGTGCCGCTTGACCCAGGCGAAGGCGCCGAGCGCCTTGCGGAAGGCCACCGCGGCGAGCACGAAGGGCAGGCCCAGCCCCAGACAGTACGCCACCATCAGCAGGGCCCCCCGACCGGCGCTGGCCTGTTCGAGGGCGAGGGCGTTGACCGAGGCGAGGGTCGGTCCGATGCAGGGCACCCAGCCGATCCCGAAGAGCGCGCCCAGTATCGGGGCACCCACGAGCCCGGTGGCCGGCTTGGTGTGGAAGCGGTACTCGCGCTGGGTGAACCAGGGCATCAGCCCCATGAAGAAGAGGCCCATGGCGATCATGAGCGCACCGAGCACCTTGTTGAGCACGCCCTGGTGCTCCAGCAGGGTCTGGCCGAAGTACCCGAACAGCGCGCCGCCGGAGACGAACACGAGGGTGAACCCGAGTACGAACAGCCCGGCCCCGGCCACCATCCGGCCCTTGCGGGCGTCGGCCAGGTCGGTGCCGCCGACTCCGGTGACGTACGACAGATAGCCGGGCACGAGCGGCAGGACGCAGGGCGAGAAGAAGGAGACGAGTCCGCCGAGGACGGCGATCGGCAGGGCGAGCAGCAGGGCCCCGTTGAAGACGGTCTCGTTCAGCTCGGCGGCGGCGGTGGTCAGCGCGGTGGCCGTGGCCTGCGCGGGCGTCCCGGCCACGTCACTTCTCCGCGAGGATCGGCTTGAGCATCTTGCGCAGCTTCTCCTCGCTGAGCGCCTGCTGGGTGCGCGCCGCGAGCTTCCCGTCCCGGTCGACGACCAGCGTGGAGGGGATCAGCTGCGGGTTGAGCGAGCCCTTCTCGAAGCGCAACAGCAGCTTGCCGGTCGGGTCGTACAGGCTCGGGTAGTCGACCTTGTACTGCTCCTCGAAGGCGATCGCGGGCCGGGTGCTGGTGTCCCGCGTGTTGATGCCGACGAACTGCACGCCCTGGTCGGCGAGGTCCTTGGAGACCTTCACGAGGTTGGACGCCTCGGCGCGGCACGGCGCACACCAGGAGCCCCACACGTTCAGGACGATGATCTTGCCCTTGTAGGCGGACGAGACATCGAGCTGGTCGCCGTCGATGGTCTTGCCGGAGAGCGCGGGCGCGTCGTCCCGGTCCCCCTTCTCCACCGTCGCGATCCCGTCGGAACCGGTGATGAACCCGGTCCCACCGCCCCCGCCCTCGATGCCACCGCCCGCACAGGCGGACAGCGTCAGCGCCAGGGCGGCAGCCCCGGCAGAGAGCAAAGCGGCACGACTGCGGCTCGTACGGACACTCATGTGAAAAGTTTCGCATGCCCGTTTCGCGGACTTGCGCCGGGGTCGACGGCCGCCTCACGGCGACTCGGACCGGTGCCGTACGTCGAGGTCAGACGACCGAAGGGCGGCGTGGTCGGGCGGTTATGCCGGGGTGGCCAGGCGGTCATGCCGGGGAGGCCGAGGCAGCGACGCCGGGGAGGCCGAGGCGGCGAACCCGGGATGGTCGAGGCAGCGACGCCCGGGTGGCCGAGGCGGCGAACCCGGGATGGTCGAGGCAGCGACGCCCGGGTGGCCGAGGCGGCGAACCCGGGATGGTCGAGGCGGTGACATGTCGGGTGGTCGAGGAACGTGGCGCGAAGTCACGCGGTCGAACCGGCCCCCAGCAGTTCCTTCCACCCACCCGTCGGCTGCTGCCCCACCCCGAGGGTCTGGAGCTTGGCCAGGGTCTCCGGTGTCTGGACGTCCATCCAGTCCACGAACTGCCGGAAGGACACCATCCGTATCTCCCCGTCCGGCGCCTTCTCCTTGGCCCGCGCGATGTGCTTGATGGCCTCCTCGACGGCGTCCATGTAGACCCCGCCGTTCCACTCCTCGAAGTGGTTGCCTATGAACAGCGGCGCCCGGTTCGTCTCGTACGCGCGCTGGAACCCGGCGACGTACGCGCCGGTCGCCTGGGTGCGGTAGGCCGGGTAGTTGGCGGGCGGGGCCTGGGTGGAGTTCTGCGACTGGTTGTACATGATGTTGTAGTCCATCGAGAGGACCTCGAAGCCGCGGCCCGGGAACGGTACGGACTGCAACGGCAGGTCCCAGATGCCCTGCTTCTTCGTGGGCCAGACCTGGAGGCCGCCGGGCGAGGAGGAGTCGTAGCGCCAGCCCAGTTCGCGCGCGGTGGGCAGCAGGTTCTCCTGCCCCATCAGACACGGCGTCCGCCCGCCGACGAGCTCCTTGTCGTAGTCGAACGGCAGCGGCTCGACATCCGTCCACCCGCTGTTGGTCTTCCACTCCTTGACGAACGACTTCGCCTGGTCGATCTCGCTGCGCCACTGCTTCGGCGTCCAGTTCCCGACCGAGCCGCTGCCACCGCAGAAATGACCGTTGAAGTGGGTGCCCATCTCGTGCCCGTCGAGCCACGCCGTGCGCACATGTCCCAACGTCGACTTGATGTGTTCATCCGTCAGATAACCGATGTCGGAGGCGCCGGGCGCGTTGTTCGGCGGGAGATAGGTGCGCTTTTTCGACTCCGGGAGAAGATAGATACCGGAGAGGAAGAACGTCATATGGGCGTCGTGATCCCGCCCGGCCTTCAGGAACCGCTCGAAAAGACCGTTCCCGACATCCCCGGCCCCGTCCCAGGAGAACACCACGAACTGCGGCGGCGTCTCGCCGGGCGCCAGCGGCCGCGGCTTCCCCGGCTGGTTCGGCTGCTTCCCCGTGTACGACGTCGACCCGTCACCCAGCAGCTTCGCCGTCTTCCCCGGCTTCCCGTGCTTCCCCCGGCCCTTGCCGCCACCACCGCCCTCGCCCGGCTTGCCCCCGAGCCCCGTACCGCACCCGGTCAGCCCCAGCCCCGCGGCCACGCCCGCGCCGACGCCGAGCCCGAGCATCCCCCTTCGCGATATCTCGCGCATTGCATCCCCCATGGTCATTCCACGCACCAGTTCACGTGAAGCACACCGCTTTAGAGGCATGAAAGGGCGTAAAGGTTCCCATTGATCTCCACCGAGCACAGAACTTTTGCGAACACGGTGAACTGCGAGTCTCTACGGGACGCGGGGCCCAGGGTTTTTCAGGGGGCGGGGCCCAGGAGCCCTTCCGAAGCACGGGGCACTGCCGGTCTTTCAGGGGCGCGGGGAACTGCGCGAGCAACCACGACGAACCCGCAGTCGCCCGACAGCCTCAGCCCACCCTCAGCCCACCCACCCCGCCCCGCCCCCAGCGGAGCGCTCACGCTCCGAAGGCCTTGTCCTTGCCCTTGACCGGCTTGGCCCCGGCCAGCAGATGCGGCGGCACCAGATCACGCGCCGGCTCGCTGTAGCCGACGGAGACGATGCTGTCGCCCTGGTACGTGAACGTGGTCAGGGAGGCGAGCGTGCACTGCCGCCGGCGCGGATCGTGCCAGAGGCGCCGCTTCTCGACGTACGACCGCACGATCCAGATCGGCAGCTGGTGCGAGACCAGCACGGCCTCGTGCCCGCGCGCCACGTCCTTCGCCGCGTCGAGCGCCCCCATCATCCGGACGACCTGGTCGAGGTACGGCTCTCCCCACGACGGCTTGAAGGGGTTGACCAGATGCTTCCAGTTCTCCGGCCGCTTCAGCGCGCCGTCGCCGACGCCGAACGTCTTGCCCTGGAAGACGTTGCCGGCCTCGATGAGCCGCCCGTCGGTGGCGAGGTCGAGCCCGTGCGCCTTGGCGATCGGCGTCGCCGTCTCCTGCGCCCGCTCCAGCGGGGAGGCGACGACGTGCGTGATGTCCCGGGGCGCCAGATGCTCGGCGACCCGGTCGGCCATACGGCGCCCGAGGTCGGAGAGGTGGTATCCGTCGAGGCGCCCGTACAGAATTCCGTCCGGGTTGGCGACCTCGCCGTGCCGCATCAGGTGGACGACCGTGATGTCACTCATGCTGCCGAAGCCTCCGCTGCTGCCCGCGCCGCCGCCGGAAGGGCGTCGGCGATCCGCTGAACCGCCCGCTCGTCGTGCGCGGTCGACACGAACCACGACTCGAACGACGACGGCGGCAAATAGACGCCCTGCGACAGCATCGAGTGGAAGAAGGCGTTGAAGCGGTACGACTCCTGCGCCTTGGCCTCCTCGTAGTTCCGCACGGGCGTGTCCGTGAAGAACACGGAGAACATGTTGGAGGCGTTCTGCACCGTGTGCGCGACGCCCTCCTTGGTGAGCGCGTCCGAGACGAGCCCCTGGATCCGCCGCGACACGGCGTCGACCACGTCGTACGCCGCTTCGTCGAGCAGCCGCAGCTGCGCGAGCCCGGCGGCCGTCGCGACCGGGTTCCCGGACAGCGTGCCGGCCTGGTAGACGGGCCCGGCGGGCGCGAGGTGCGCCATCACGTCGGCGCGCCCCCCGAAGGCGGCGGCGGGGAAGCCACCGCCCATGACCTTGCCGAAGGTCATGAGGTCCGGGACGACCCCGTCGATCCCGAACCAACCGGCCCTGCTGGTACGGAACCCCGTCATGACCTCGTCGGAGACGAAGAGGGCGCCGTGCTCGGCGCACGCGTCCTTCAGGCCCTGGTTGAAGCCCGGCAGCGGCGGTACGACGCCCATGTTGCCCGGGGAGGCCTCGGTGATGACGCAGGCGATCTCGCCGGGGTGGGCGGCGAAGGCGGCGCGCACGGCGTCGAGGTCGTTGTACGGCACCACGATGGTGTCGCCGGCCTGGGCGCCGGTGACGCCCGGGGTGTCGGGGAGGGCGAAGGTGGCGACTCCCGACCCGGCGGCGGCGAGCAGCGAGTCGACGTGACCGTGGTAACACCCGGCGAACTTGACCACCTTGGCGCGGCCGGTGAAGCCGCGGGCGAGCCGGATCGCGGACATGGTGGCCTCGGTCCCGCTGGACACGAGCCGCACCTGCTCCAGCGGCCCGACCCGGTCCACCATCTCCTCGGCGAGCGCGACCTCGCCCTCACCGGGCGTACCGAAGGACGTGCCGCGCGAGACGGCGTCCTGGACGGCGGCGATGACCTCGGGACGGGAGTGCCCGAGGATCATGGGACCCCACGAACACACAAGATCCACATACTCGCGCCCGTCGGCGTCCGTCAGATAGGGACCGGTACCGGACACCATGAACCGGGGCGTACCGCCCACGGCGCGGAAGGCGCGCACGGGAGAGTTCACGCCGCCGGGCGTGACGGCCGCCGCGCGCTCGAAAAGAGTCTGCGAGACCGGGGCTTCATATGAATAGGGTCGTTGGGGCATGACCTGCGCTTTCTCCAGCTTCTCCGGCTCCGTCACTCGTGCCGCCCTCAGCGTAGGCCAGCGCCCTCCGGCCACCGGGGGGTAGATCTGAGCCACGGACCACCGACGTACCGGCCGCCGACACGATGCCCGCGCCTCAGCCTTCAATGGTCTGAGAGACTGGGGTTTCGTACGGATAGCTCACACAGGCCATGGTGTCAGAGGCTCCGAAGATCCTGCCGACTGGTATTTGCGCGCACGTTTCGGCGGGCGGTCGCGGGGGAGGTCACTGACACGATGATCGGGTTGCGCGGCGGGGGTCACGCGGCCCAGAAATGCGTTCGGGTGGAGATATGCATCGCGGTGGCGGACTGGGCGACGGGACCGGTGACCTCGGTCCTCGTCGTGCCCGGCGGGGCAGGCACCGACGCGAGGCGGAGGAGGCCGCGGAGACCCGGCAGGAGCGGAGCGGGTCGACCGACCGGAGCGGATCCACGGACCGCGGTGCGCCCCCGGAGCGGAGCGCACCCGGCATACCGGGCGAGCTGAGCGCGTCGGCGGGGCCGGCGCCGCAGGGATCGCCGCCGGACCCGCGGGATTCGTTGCCGGCACTGCCTCCGGTACCACCCGTGCCGCCGGCCCCGTCGACGCCACCGGTGCCTTCGGGGTCACCGGGGTCACAGCCCCCGTACGTCCCACAGGGTCAGCCGGGCGTGTACGGTCCGCAGAGTGCACACGGCACACACGACGCAGACGGTCCGCGGGGCGACGCCGACCGCAATGACCACGCCGACCGTACGGAAGCGGGTTCCGGCCGGTCCGGGACCGGCGACGACCGTATCCAGAGCGGTCCCGACCGGGTCCCGTCCAGTGGGTCCGACCGGATCCAGAGCGGTGGACCTGAGCGGATCGGGCGGCGCAGCCGTATGGACGGTATGGACCGTATGGATCGCGCCGATCATGTGGATCGCGTCAATCGTGTGGACGGAATGGATCAGACGGACCGGATGGACCGGCCTGACCTGGTGGATCGCAGGAGTCGCGCGGAGCGCAGGAGCCGTGCGGACCGCAAGGACCGTCCGGACCGCATCGAGAGTGCGGACCGTGTGGAGGGCCTGGACCACGTGGTCAACCGGCTCCGGGCGGGGAGCGGGAATGGTGGTCGGGTGGGGGTGACCTACAAATACTTCGGCGCGCCCGACGGCGCGACCGCGGCCCGTGTCCCGATCTCGATGCGCCCCGAGGAGCTCGGCGGCGACGAACTCGGCATGAACGGCATGTTCACCAAGATCAAGCCGGAGACGATGGCCGCGATGGTGCTGACCGGCATCGAAGGCGTCCCCCTCCACAAGGTGCCCCCGCTCGAACTGGTCGTCCTCCACCCCGACTACGCCGTCGTGAAGCTCCCGATGACCGTCGTCGACCCCCTCAGGGGCATCGGCGAGGAGGCGGTCGGCGCGGCCGCCTTCATCTGGTCGACGGTCCCGGACCGCGGCGGCCCCCGCGACGCCTTCAACGTCTACCAACTCCTCCACGAATGGCAGGACTTCAGCCACCGCCTGCACGAGGCGGGGCATCAGCCGTACTGCCTGGTCTGGCCCTGATCCAGGGATTCATGGTGTTCGGGCGGGGCTTTCGGGCTCCGCCCTCGTCATGAGCGGGGAGGGGCCGTCAGGCGGCCAGGGCACATTGAGGGCACATCGGTTTCGCTGGAGCACTGATGTGCCCTGGGCAGCGGGCGGGTCTCCGTCGTCGTCCTGCTCAGCCACACCGACGGCGTCCTCGTCGAGATCGTGTACTTCCCCTCCGGCGACGTACGCGGCCGCGGGCGGTGCGCAAAACCCCGTGCGCGTTACGCACAGGATGCGGATAGTTGCCGTATGGATGCGATTGACGCCGCCCGCGCCGTTGTCGAGGAACATCACCCTGACGCCCGGGCGGCGTTCCTGGGAGGCAGCGTCGTGACGGCCCGCCGCACGGCGATGTCCGACCTGGACATCGTGGTGGTGCTCCGTGGGGCCCCAGCGCCGTACCGGGCAAGCTTCCGGCACGATGGCTGGCCGGTGGAGCTGTTCGTGCACACCGAGGCGACCTGGTACGCGTATGTCGAGCGGGAGGTACGCAAACGCCGGTCACCGCTGCTCTGGATGTGTGCCGCCGGGCTGCTGCTCTTCGACACCGACGGAGTCGGCGCGCGCATCGCCGCCGACGCCCGGAAGCTGACCACCGCGGGACCACCCGGCGTGCCGGCCGAGGAGATCGACGACCGCCGCTATGCGATCACCGACCTCCTCGACGATCTCTCGGGAAGCACCGACCAGGGCGAGCAGCTGTTCATCGCCACCGAACTGGCCCGGAGAACCGGCGAGCTGGCGCTGGCCGTCGGCGGATCCTGGAACGCAAGCGGGAAGTGGCTGGCACGCGGTCTCGACACCACGGCACCAGGACTCGGCCTGCGCCTGCACCACGCCGTCCGCGAAGTACTGGAGGGTCAGGTCGAGCCCCTCATCGGCGTGGTGGACGAGGTACTCGGGCAGGCCGGCGGCCGGTTCTGGGCCGGCTACAGGCGCTCCGGCTGGACGCCATGAGCGGGACCGGCCACCGGTGCCGGTTCGTACGCGTGACCACGATCGGGCACCACCCTGATCACGACCGCACGGACAGCCCGGGGGCGAGCAGCTCCAGCACCTCCTTTGCCCGGGCGGAGTTCAGGTACGGGAGTACGGCGATGGGGACGTCCATGGCGGGTGCTTCACACACGAGCCCCCGTGCTCGTCTCCCCCGTATCCGGCCGCCGGTCAGTCGCGCAGCGGCCGGATCAGGCGGCTCAGCAGCCCGGCGACCAGGGCCGTCTGGGCGGGGACCGTGTCGGGGTGGATGTACTCGCCCTGGGCGTGCGCGCCGTCGCCCACCGCGCCCATGCCGCAGAGGACGGGCAGGCCGAGGGCGGCGATGAAGTTGGCGTCGCTGGCGCCGCCGACGGCGGCGGTGGGCAACTCGTCGCGGCCCTGGGCGCGGGTGACCTCGCGGGCGAGGTCGAGGAGAGGGGCGGAAGCGGCGTTGAGGGTCATCGGGGGACGGTTCCAGTCGTGGTCGACCTCGATGCGTACGCGGGGGTCGGTGACCTCGATGGCAGCGAACTCGGCGTCCACTCGGGCCTGTTCGGCCTCGCTTGCGACCCTGATGTCGATGCCGGCGGTGGCCGATCCCGCGACCACATTGACCGCCGAACCGCCGCTGACGAGGCCGGTGTTGACCGTCGTACCCCGCTCGGGGGCGGCGACGGCCGCTGCGGCGATCACGAACTCGGACAGCGCCAGGATCGCGCTCGCCCCGTCCTGCGGCGCCAGCCCGGCGTGCGCCTCGACGCCGGTGGCCGTGACCTTGAAGATCCCGGTGCCCTTGCGGGCGGTCTTCACCGCGCCGTGCGCGGTCGGCTCCAGCACCAGCGTCGCGTCGGCCTTCCTGGCGGTCTCCTCGATCACCGGGCGGGAGGCGAGGGAGCCGATCTCCTCGTCGCCGTTGAAGAGGAACGTGACCGTGGGGACGGGGGCGCCGCTCTCTCTGGCCAGCTTCAGGGCCCAGATCCCTTGCGCCAGGCCGGTCTTCATGTCGAAGATGCCCGGCCCGCTCAGCCGCGCACGCCCGTCCTCGTCCGTCGGCTCCGGCTGCTCCCAGCCGGCCAGCGTGCCGGTCGGCCACACCGTGTCGTAGTGGCCCACGAGGGCGACGTGCCCGGTACCGCCGCCGGTGCCCGTGTACGTCAGGGTCAGCGTGTCCCCGTACGCCCCGCCGGGGTGGCGGTGTTCGTGGTCGGGCGGGCCGAGGCGGGTGATGGTCACCTCGCGCAGGACGTCCAGGCCGGCCGCGAGGGCGGGCAGGTCGTAGCTGCTGGTCTCGTGGCGGACGAGCGTCAGGATGTCGGCGACGATCTCCGCCGTGACGTCCTGGGCGCGGGCGGTCAGGGCGGCGGGGGTGGGTGCGGTGTGCGATGCGGTCATGGTCTGCTTTCTCGGTTTTCTCGATTGCCCTGGTCGGCGGGTCAGTTGATGCCGAAGGGGAGGCCCAGCAGGTACCAGGCCACGAAGAACGTGATCCAGACGACCCAGACGACGGCGGCGATCGGGATCGTGAAGGAGGCGAGGGTGCCGATGCCGGCGGACTTCCGGTGCTGCTGGACGAAGCCCAGAGCCATCACGAAGTACGGGCTCATCGGGGTGACGCAGTTGGTGACGGAGTCGGCGACGCGGTAGACGGCCTGGGTGGTCGCGGGCTCGATGCCGATGAGCATCAGCATGGGGATGAACACGGGTGCGGCCAGGGCCCAGAGCGCGGATCCGCTGGTGATGAGGAGGTTCATCAGCGTGATCAGTACGGCGATGCCGACCAGCACGGTCCAGCCGTCGAGCTTGAGGTCGCGCAGCGTCTCCGCGCCGGAGACGGCGAGGACGTTGCCGATGTTCGTCCACTTGAAGTAGGCGAGGAACTGGGAGATCGCGAAGAACAGGACGAGGATCGGCGCCATCGACCGGGCGCCGTCGGCCATCGCGGTGATGATGTCGCGGGCGGCGGAGAAGGTGCCGGTCATCCGGCCGTAGACGGTGCCGAGGACGGCGAAGAACACGCCGAGGACGAGTGCCATCCCGCCGATGAGCGTGGAGTCGACGATGCCGCCGTGCTCGCCGCGCAGCGGTGAGGACGTGGGGACCATGGCGGCGGCCAGGAGCGCGAGACAGCCGAGCGCGACCAGCCCGGTCGTGCGCAGGGCGCGGCGCTGGCGCGGGGTGACCTCGATCGCCTTCAGTTCGTCGGCGCTCAGCGCGGTGACGGGTTCGTCGGGCTCCAGGTCGGGGCGGCGGGCGAGGACCTTGTCGACGACGAGGGTGATCACCAGGGCCACGAGGACCGACGAGGCGAGCCCGAAGAAGTAGTTGGCGACCGGGGTGACGACGTGATCGGCGTCGATGGTGCGGGCGGCGGCGGTCGAGATCGACGACAGCAGGACGTCGGTGGTGGTGAGGGACGGCGAGGCGTCGTAGCCGGCCGAGATGGAGACGTACGCGACGATGCAGCCGAGGACCGGGCTGCGGCCCGCCGCGCGGTAGACGAGGGCGCCGAGCGGGATGAGGGTGACGTACGCGGCGTCGCCGGCGACATGGCTGACCATGGCCGTCATCGACAGCGCGAAGGTCAGATACCGGCCGGGGACCCGCGCGACCATGCGGCGCAGGAGTGCGGAGAAGAGGCCGCTGCGCTCGGCGACGGCGATGCCGAACATGACGGTGAGGATGGTGGCCAGGGGCGGGAAGGCGGCGTAGTTCTCGACCGCCCCCTCCACAGCCATGGTGACCCCGTCCCTGCTGAGCAGGGACAGCACCTTGATCCTCTCGCCCGTCCCGGGGTGCACGGCACCGACCCCGGCCGCCGCCAGTACGGCGCTGAGGACGGCGACGACGGCCGCGAGGATCCAGAACAGCCAGAAGGGGTGGGGGAGTTTGTTGCCGACGTTCTCTATCGCCGCGAAACCCCGGAACGCGGCGCGCAGGGCCTTCGACCGGGGCTCGGCCGAATCCGTCGGGGCAGGCGAACCGATCGGGGCAGGCGAACCGGTCGGGGCAAGCGAACCGATCGGGGCAGGCGAATCGGCCGGGTCGGGCGAATCCGTCGGGTCGGGCGGCTGTGGCTGGGCGGAGGTGGCGCTCATCGGTACCTCTTCACACACTGGAGAGGGATGTTCCTGCACACCATGGCAGGGCTGTGAGAGATTTCCTAGCCTTCAGACGTAACGGCGGGATTAATCGGCATGCTGGGGCGGGGTGGATTCGAGGTGGGGTGGATCTAAGGTGGGGCAGCATGACCCGCCCTCTCCTCGACGAGCTCGACCGGCGCCTCATCGGGGCACTGCACCTGGCGCCCCGGGCGACCTGGGACGACATCGGCGGGATCCTGTCCGCCGACGCCGGCACCCTCAAACGCCGCTACGACCGGCTGCACGAGGCCCGAATGATCCGCGTCATCGGGCAGGCCGACTGGGGCATGCACTCCACGGCGATGCCGGTGCACGTCTTCCTGGACATCACCGGCGAGACCCCGCTGGCCGTCCTCGACCGGCTCCGGGGCCTGCCCCACCTCCAGCTCCTGGCGCAGATCTCCGGCGACTACCCGCTCTACGCCGTCGTGCACGCCCCCTCCGAAGCGGCCACCAGCGAGGCGATCGACCGGATGTTCTCCGTCCCCGGCGTGCGCCGCGTCAACGCGCTGCCCGCGCTCAGCACGCTGCGCCGGGGCATCACCTGGGACCCGCAGTTCCTGGCCGACACCGAGCGGGCCGAGCTGTTGAGCCTCACCGGCGGGCGGCTGGAGGGCACCGCGACCGCGACCGCGATGCCCCCCGCCAAGCCCCTCAGCGAGGTCGAACGCACCGTCGTCGCCCAGCTGATCCTGGACGGCCGGGCCTCCTCCGCGAGCATCGGACGCGGCGCGGGGCTGGCCACCTCCACCGCGCACCGCGTCGTCCGCCGGGTCCTGGACGAACGCTGGGTCCGGCCCCGGCTGGAGATCGTGTCGGAGTGGCTGGGCTTCCAGACGCCGTTCATCCTCCGGCTGCGGGTCGCCCCCGGCGAGACCCCCGACGTCATGCGCCGTATCGACCGGCTCCCGCAGACCCGCCTCGTCGCCCACGTGGCCAGCGACATGTCCGTCCTCGCCACCGGCCTGGTCACCGACCGCTCCGCCCTGGCGGCCTTCATCGACCACGAACTCGCCGAGATCCCCGGCCTCCTCACGGTCAGCGTCGACGTGATGCTCGCCGAGCCCCGCCGCTACTGGCTGGACCGTGACCTCGGCACGGGCCTCGGGACGTTCCACGCGCCCGCGCTGCTGTGAAGGGGAAACCGGTCTCGCGGTAGTGGCGTCTCCGGAGTCGGACAGAGATCACGACCAGATGTGGAGACGACCTTGGAAACCACGGGATCACACCCTCGCCGTCGCGCGGTGCTCGGCCTCGGCGGCTTGGGCACGGTCGGCACCCTCGGCGCCCTCGGCACTCTCGGTGCCGGCACGGCGCACGCTTCGGCTCCCGGCGACGCGGGGCTCTCCCGGCAACTGGGCGAGCTGGAGCGGGAGTACTCCGCGCGGCTGGGGATCCTCGCCCACGACACGGCCACGGGGCGCACGGTGGCATACCGGGCGGACGAGCGGTTCCCCGTCTGCTCGGTGTTCAAGACGCTCGCCGCGGGGGCGGTCTTACGGGACCTGGACCGCGACGGCGCGTACCTCGCCAAGCGGATCCACTACACGAAGGAGTACGTCACGGCGGCGGGCTACTGCCCCGTCACGGGCACGGACGAGAACGTCGCGGCCGGCCTGACCGTCGGGGAGCTGTGCGCCGCCACCGTCTCGCACAGCGACAACGGGGCGGCCAACCTGCTCCTGCGCGAGCTGGGCGGACCGACCGCGATCACCCGCTTCTGCCGCTCGCTCGGCGACCGGACGACCCGGCTCGACCGCTGGGAGCCCGAGCTGAACTCGGCGGAACCGTGGCGGGAGACCGACACCACCACCCCTCGGGCGATCGGCGGGACCTACGCGCGACTCATCCTCGGCCGGGCCCTGCCGGACGCGGACCGGGAACTGCTGACCGGCTGGCTGATCGCCAACACGACCAACGTCCAGCGCTTCCGCGCGGGTCTCCCCGCCGACTGGACGCTTGCGGACAAGACCGGCGGCGGAGCGCCGTACGGGGTCGCCAACGACGTCGGCGTCGTCTGGCCACCCCGGCGCCCGCCCCTCGTCCTGTCCGTCCTGTCGACCAAGTACGCCCCCGAAGGCCCCACGGACAACCCGCTGGTGGCAAGGGCGGCGGGGCTGGTGGCGGGGGCACTCACGTCATAAGGGCGCCGGCCCGCTCGTCCACCTCCCGGCCGCCACTGGCCCCGAGCCCCCTCCGGGCCGCAGCATGAGCGTCATGAGCAACGTGAACGACGTCAACGACGTCAACGACGTCAACGACGTGAGCAGCGCGAGCGGCATGGGCGGGATGAGCAGTACGGACGGGACGGACGGCTCGGGCGGCTCGGGCGGCGTGCGCATCTCGCGGCGTGCCCGGGCCGTCGCCCCCTTCTACGCCATGGAGTTCGCCAAGCAGGCCGCCTCACTGACCGCCCAGGGCCACGACGTCGTCAAACTCAGCCTCGGGGAACCGGACTTCGGCGCTCCCCCGGCCGTCGTGGACGCGATGCGCGACGTCATGGACGGGCGGCCGATGACGTACACGGCGGCGCTCGGGCTGCCGGCCCTGCGGGAAGCCATCGCGGGGTTCTACGGCGAGCGGCACGACGTCGAGGTCGATCCGGGCCGGATCGTCGTCACGGCCGGCGCGTCGGCCGCGCTGGTGCTGGCCACCGCCGCGCTCGTCGACCCCGGTGACGAGGTACTCATCGGCGACCCCTCCTACCCGTGCAACCGGCAGATCGTCGAAAGCTTCGGCGCCGACGTCACCCTCGTCCCCACCACCGCCGCGAGCCGGTTCCAGCTGGACGCGGCGACCGTGCGGGCGCACTGGACGGACCGTACGCGCGGGCTCATGGTCGCCACCCCCTCCAACCCCACGGGTACCTCGGTCCCCGCCGACGAGCTGGCCGCCCTCTGCGACCTCGCCCGCGAGCGTGACGCGTGGCGCCTCGTCGACGAGATCTACCTCGACCTCGGCGACCATGACGAGCGGGGCCGGCCGCCGCGCAGCGCGCTGTCGTACGACCCCGGGGCCGTCGTCATCAACAGCTTCTCGAAGTACTTCGGGATGACCGGCTGGCGGCTCGGCTGGTGCGTCGTCCCCGAACCCCTCGTACCGGCCCTGGAACGCCTCGCCCAGAACTACTTCCTCTGCGCCTCGGCCCCCGCCCAGCACGCCGCCCTCGCCTGTTTCACCCCCGAGTCCCTGGCGGTCTGCGAGGCCCGCCGGGTGGAGTTCGGTGAGCGGCGCGCGCTCGTCCTGGACGGGCTGGCGCGGATCGGGCTGCCGGTCCCGGTGCCGCCCGACGGGGCGTTCTACGTCTACTTCGACGTCAGCGGGACCGGCCTCACGTCCTGGCAGTTCTGCGAGCGGGCCCTGCGGGAGGCGCATGTCGCGCTCACGCCCGGCCGGGACTTCGGCACGCAGACCGCCGACACCCACGTCCGCCTCTCCTACGCGGCCTCCGCGGACGAGCTGCGCGAGGGGATCGCCCGACTGGGGAAGTTCGTCACCACACTGCGGTGAGCCACGGCCCCAACGCCATATCCCCTGGTCAGGTGAGTGCTACCCAGTGAGTCCGCGTGTTCGTGAACCCACGGGCACCAAAGGGGCGCCCGGCGGCACATATCTTGGCGTTCATGCAGTCCTACACAATCGGTCAGGCCGCTCGGCTGCTCGGGGTCAGCCCCGACACCGCGCGGCGATGGGCGGACGCGGGCCGGGTGGCGACACGGCGCGACGAGAACGGGCGCCGGCTCATCGACGGGACGGACCTCGCGGCCTTCTCCGTGGAGCTGGCCTCGGACACCACCGACGAGGCCGAAGCCCCGTACACGTCGGCCCGCAACGCCTTTCCCGGCATCGTCACCGCCGTGAAACTCGGTGACGTGGCGGCCCAGGTCGAGATCCAGGCGGGCCCGCACCGCCTGGTCTCCCTGCTCACCCGGGAGGCCGTGGAGGAACTGGGCCTGGAGGTCGGCATGGAGGCCACGGCCCGGGTGAAGTCCACGAACGTGCACATCGACCGAACCTGAACGGGCCGACCCACGACATGGACGGGCCCTCCCGCGATACGAACGGGCCCCCTCCCCCGACCTGAACGGGTCCTCCCTCGGTGGCTCATGGAGGCGTCACCACTCGGGTGCCAGCGCCTCCACCAGCCGGGAGACGGCCGCGGGGTCCGGCAGCTTCCCCAGCATGCCCACGACCTGCCCGCTCGCGAACTCCCGCTGCGACTCGGTCACGTTCGGGTCGATCGCGCACTCGGCCTGCACCCGCACGTAGTTCAGGTCAGTCGCGAAGAGCATGGAGAACGACTCCACCCCCTTGATGACCGCGCGCCCGCCGGCATCCACGTAGCCACGCACCAGCCTCCGGGCGGATTCAGCACTGAAGTCGTCAGCACCGGCCCACACATGGACGGCGTGGGCGAGTTCGCGCTCCGCCGATACGGGCCCGGCGTTGTCCCAGTCGAGGAGGACCGGCCCGGACCGGTCCACCAGCACGTTCTGCGGCCGCATGTCGAGATGGGAGATCACCACGTCATCACCCCCGGACGGAGTGACGTACCGCGCCAACTCCACCGCCGAGGTGGCGACGAACCGATCCAGCGCGTCCGCCCACGGCAACCCGGCCCTGCGGACCCCCTCACACAACTCCGCCCAGTCGTCCTCGCCGGGACACCGCTCGTACCAGTCGTTCGGCTTCTCCTTCGTCCCCTCCCCGGCCCGGTGCAGAAGAGCGAGGGTCCGCCCGCACCACCCCAGAAGCTCCGGATCGGCCGGATCCGCCTCGGTCCCGTCGACCCAGTCGTACACCTTCACGAACGACCCGCCCATCGACTCCGGCAGCCGCGACACATACGCCCCGTCACGGTTCACGAAGAGCCGTGGTGCCGTAATCCCCAGCTCCTCGGCCGCGTTCCGGACCGCGGCCTCCCGCCCCACCTGCCCCTCGTCGCACCCGAACAGCAACTCCTTCACCGCCCAAGCCCCCGCGCCCGCACCCCCGGCCGACAGCCTCCAGATCTGTCCCAGCGCGCCCCGGGCGACGGGCACCATGTCCCACGCCCCGCCACCGAGGGAGTACACATCCGCGATGAATTCGGCCCTGTTCCGCACAAGTCACCTTCCGGTCGCCCCACTGGATCCCCCCGGCATGTAAGCCGCGGGAGCCACCGGACACAAACGGGTTTCACGCGAGAGGCAGGCGCGCCACCGTCACCTCGACAGGGATCCGCTCGACGCCGCCAGGACGAACCACACCGCCTTGCCGTCGGGGTGGAAGAGGCCGCCGCCGTCCCGGACGGCGACGGTTCCCCAGTGGCCCTCGGTGAGGGCGTCCACGAGGTAGAGGCCGCGCCCGCCCTCCTCCCACCCGCCCGGGGTCAACTCCCGCATGACCGGCGGGTTCTCGTCACCGTCGTAGACGATCACCCTGACCCGCCAGGTCTCCACCGCCAGCCGGAGAACCGATCCTCCACCCTTGGCGTGCACACAGGCGTTCGTGACCAGTTCGGATGTGCACAGGGCGGCCGCGTCGACGAGGGTGTCGAGGCCGAGGGCCCGCAGGACCGTGGCGACGAAGTCCCGGGCGATGTGCGGGGAGGTGTCGAGGGGCGGACAGAAGAGGGTGT
Source organism: Streptomyces sp. NBC_01314 (assembly GCF_041435215.1). Lineage (NCBI taxonomy): Bacteria > Bacillati > Actinomycetota > Actinomycetes > Kitasatosporales > Streptomycetaceae > Streptomyces > Streptomyces sp. NBC_01314. Next base: position 4,736,725 of record NZ_CP108394.1, read on the forward strand.
ACGTCGTCGCCGCGGGCGAGAACCAGGGGGTGGCGCTGGGGATTGGGGCGGGGAGGCGGTGGGCAGTTTCGGTCATGGGTGATCAACTCCGTTGCGACGAAGAGGGATTGCTCGGCTCCCCACCGCGTCGGTGGCTCCTCCTCGGGTGTCGACGGCCCGGGGCGCGCTCTCAACTGGCGGTACTCAGGGGTGGATTACGGTCGGCCGCGAACGGCTGGGCAACTGCGGAGGCTGCGGACGGGCTTACGTACGGACTTACGGACGGACTTACGGACGGGTTTACGGAAGAACGGCGGACGGTCTGCGGATGAGCGGCGAAGTGGGTCTGCGTACGAGGTTGAGTACGGGGCTGAGTCCGGGGCTGGGTCCGAGTGCGGGGCGAGATGCAGGCAGAATGCGCGTGAGTAATCAGGTGAGCACTCTCCGTGAGCGCAGGAATGACCGTAGTCGGCGTGTTCGCACCGCCGCAATGGGGTCGCTGGAAGTACTACGAAAGCGCGTCGCCGAGCCCCCGCAGCCCCGGCCCGACCCTCACCCTGAGTCGCCCCCGGCCCGGCCGGGACGCCGTGTGATGATGGGCGGAGGACGCCCGTAGGGGACGGGCGGCCCTCCCGCGGGGAGCGGGAAACAGAACGGGTACGGGGACGGAACTGCCATGACCAGTCGGTTGCTCATGTCGTACAACGCGCAGGCCAAACGGGCCCGGGTGCCGGCCCGGGAGCCTGCCGGTGTGGTCGGGTCCACCCGGGCCACCGCGATCCTGGACCACGACGACCCGCTGGTCGGGGCCCTCGCGCGCCGGGTGTCGAGCGAGGCGACGCCGCGCGACGCGCTGCGGACCGCGCACCGGATCATCGCGCGTGACGTACGCCCGGTGTACTCGGTCGAGGACCTCCGGCGTGTGTCGCGGACGCTGCGGCTGAGGCGCGGCTCGTGCAGTCAGCGGATGGCGGCACTGGAGGCGGTCGCCCGTGCCGTACGGGTACGGACGCGGGTGCGGGGGCTGCTGGTGGACGGGACGTTCTGGTATCCGCGCTTCCCGCGGCTGAAGCCGTTCGTGCCGGACCAGGTCCTGCTGGCCTGGCCGGAGTTCAGGATCAGCGGCGCGTGGGTCCCGATCGGTGAACTCTTCGACGCCCCCGCCCCCGACGGTGACGGCTTCGCCAACAGGGGCGGCGAGACCCTCTTCGACGCGATCGCGCGTACCGGCGTCCAGTGGGACACCTGCGGGACGGCCCCCGGCACCGCCTGCGACCTCTCCGCCCACGTGGTCGCCGACCTCGGCCACTTCGACGACCGCGACGAACTCTTCGAACGCCACGGCCAGACCCTCTGCCGGACCGCCCGCACGCTCAGCGAACCGGTACTCGGCCGCTGGAGCGCGGGAGCGACCCGACCCACCCACTGACGGAGAATGTGCCGGTTACCGGTTACCGGTTACTGAGTGCTGGCTACCGATTGCCGGTTACCGATTGCCGTTCACCGGCCGGACCCCCGGCCCCCCGACACCCCGTCCACACCGCGCACCGTGAACCCCGTGACCAGCCCCCCGCCCTCCCGCCGGAACGCGAACGGGGCCCCGCCGTGCGCCGCCGCCACCGCTCGTACGATCGACAGCCCGAGCCCTGACCCGGGCAGACTGCGGGCGTCCGGGGCGCGATAGAAGCGGTCGAAGATGCGTTCGAGATCGCAGTCGGGGACGCCGGGGCCCCGGTCGAGGACCTCGACGCGGACGACGTCCGAGCCCGCACCCGGTGCACGCGCGCCCCCCGGTTCACCGAAGCCCCCCATGCCTTCCGACCCGGCCGGATCACCCAGCTCCTCCAGTCGGCCCAGCTCTCCCAGACCCCCCGCCGAACCCCGCGCCACGACGACCACGATCGCCCCCGACCCGGCGCGGTCGAACTTCGCCGCGTTCTCCACCAGGTTGGAGATGGCCCGCTGGAGGGCCCCGGCCCGCCCCTCGACGGTCGTGTCGCCGGCCACGCGTACGAGAACCTCGCGACCGGTGCGGCGGCGGGCGGTCCCCGCGACCTCCTCCGCGAGGTCGGCCAGTTCGACCCGCTGCACGGGCTCGGTGCTGGACTGCCCGGCCGCGAGGTCGACCAACTCGTTGACCAGGTCGGTCAGTTCGAGGGCCTCCTGGGAGAGGTCGTCGACGAGTTCCGCACGTATCCGGGGCGGCAGCTCGTCGATGCGCCGGAGCAGGGAGATGTTCGTCCGGAGGGAGGTGAGGGGGGTGCGGAGTTCGTGGCCGGCGTCCTGGACCAGCCGCCGCTGGTCCTCCTCGGACTGGGCCAGCCGGACCAGCATGCGGTCGAAGGAACGCCCCAGCCGACCCACCTCGTCCCGGCCCGCGACCGGCACCTGGATGCCCAGATGCCCGGTCCGTGCCACGTCCTCCGCCGCTCCCGCCAACTGCACCAGCCGCCGGGTCTGCCGCCGGGCCAGCCACCACCCGAACAACCCGGCCGAGATGACGATGCCGGACACGAACAGCAGGGTCCGCTGCTGCAGCTCCCTCAGCAGATCCTCCGTGTCGCTGAACTCCTGGGCGACCTGCACGGCACCCCGGCCCCTGCCGAGCGCGACGGTCACCACCCGGTAGCGGTCGTCACCGACCTCGACCTCGCCGTGCTCGACCATCACCCCGGCCAGGGCCGCGTCGGCCGTACGGCGGTCCGCATCGCGGACGGGCAGGCCGGGGGCGCCCTTCTCGAGGATCTCCCCGTGCGGGCCGAGCACCTGGACGTCCGTACGGCCGGAGCGGATCAGGTCGTCGCGCGGGCCGCCGCTGCCGCTCGGCGCGAAGTCCTCCGGCGTCAGCGCGTCCTGCTCGACCAGCTCCCGCAGATCACGCACGACCTCGGCGAACACGGTCTGCTCGTCGACCCGCACCAGCCGCGCCGCCGCGCTGTAGCTGAGGATCCCGACGAGGACGGTGACGACGCACGCCACCGCCACGAACGACACGGTGAAGGTCGCCCGCAGCGAGGGAACCGGCCGCAGCCGGGAGAGCAGGCGGGACAGCGCCCGGACGGGACGGGACGGCACCGGGCGCCGCCCCTCAGTCTTCCCGCAGCGCGTATCCCACACCCCGCACGGTGTGGATCAGCGCCGGCGCCCCCGGCTCGTCGAGCTTGCGGCGCAGATAACCGACGTAGACGGCGAGGTTCTTGGAGCCCGGCCCGAAGTCGTAGCCCCAGATGCGGTCGTAGATCGTCGCGTGGTCGAGCACGATGCCCGCGTTGCGGACGAGGAGTTCGAGGAGGTCGAACTCGGTCCGGGTCAGCTCCAGTTCCCGCGCCCCGCGCCACGCCCGGCGCGCCTGTACGTCCATCCGCAGCCCGGCGGCCGTGAGCAGTCCGTCGGCGTCCGGGGCCGCGGCCCCGGCGGCGGAGGCCGTCGTGCCGGCCGACGCCGGCAGCGGCTTCGCGAAACCGTCCGGGTTGCCCGTCCGCCGCAGCAGCGCGCGCAACCGCGCGAACACCTCCTCCACATCGAACGGTTTGACGACGTAGTCGTCCGCGCCGGCGTCGAGGCCGGCGATCCGGTCGGCGGTCTCCACGAGCGCGGTGAGCATCAGGATCGGCGTCCGGTCGCCCTCCGCGCGCAGCACCCGGCAGACCTGGAGGCCGTCTATGCCGGGCATCATCACGTCGAGCACGAGCACGTCGGGCTGGGTGCGGTGCGCCTGGGCGAGCGCCTCGACGCCGTCGGCGACCGCCGTGACCTCGTACCCCTCCAGGGTCAGCGCACGTTCCAGGGCATGGCGGATGGCGCGGTCATCCTCGGCGAGCAGCACGTTCTGGGGCACCCCACCAGTCTGCCAAGGTCACGGACGCCCACCACCACGTCAGGAGCGCCGGGGCGCCCTTCTTACCGGCCTCTCACCCCGACCGCGCGCCGGGCTTACCGCTCCGGCGCAGCGTGTCCGTGTGACACCCGCCCGCACGGGAACCCGGCCAGAGCGAGCAGATGGAGTACAAAGGGTTCGAAACATCCGAACCAGCCAAACCATCATCAGTAACCGCATCATCGGACAATCTCACGCCACCCGCGTCACCCATGTCCGCACCGCACAACTGCATCACCGTGTCACCGCACCGCTCACGCTGTCGGGAAGGTAGAGCCTTGAGCCGCCGCATGAAGATCGTGTTCCTGCTGCACAACGTGTACGCCATCGGCGGCACCGTCCGTACGACGCTGAACCTGGCGTCGGCGCTCGCGGACCACCACGACGTGGAGATCGCCTCCATGGCCCGCCACCTGGACGAACCACGCTTCACGGTCGACCCGCGGGTCACGCTCGTCCCCCTGGTGGACATCCGCCCGTACAGCCCCGACCTGCGCGATCCGGCTCAGGTGCAGCCCGCCACGGACTTCCCCGCGGAGGACAAGCGGCACCGCCAGTACAGCCGCCTCACCGACCTCCGGGTCCGCGCCTATCTGACCCGCTGCGGCGCGGACGTCGTCATCGGCACCCGCCCCGGGATCAACGTCTACGTGTCCCGCTTCGCCCCCCATCGCGCCCTGCGCATCGGGCAGGAACACCTGCGCCACGACGCCCACACCAAACAGCTCCGCAAGGTCCTCGCCCGCCACTACCGCGCCCTGGACGCGCTCGTCACGACCACGGAGGCGGACGCGGCGGTGTACCACGCGCGGATGAATCTGCCGGGCGTACGGGTGATGTCGGTGCCCAACATCGTCCCGGTGGCAGGGGTCGCCCCGTCGGACGGCACGGCCCCCGTCATCGCGGCCGCCGGCCGGCTCGCCCGCGGTAAACGCTTCGACCTCCTTCTGGAGGCGTTCGCGAAGGTCGCCGAGAAGGAACCGGACTGGCAGCTGCGCATCTACGGCGGCGGCAAGCAGAAGGACCGTCTGGAAACCCTCATCGAGGACCTCCGGCTCACCGAACGCGCGCATCTGATGGGCTCGCACACCCCCATCGAGGAGGAGTTCGCACGCGCCTCGATCGTCGTCAGCGCCTCGGATGCCGAGTCCTTCGGCATGACCCTCGTGGAGGCCATGCGCTGCGGGGTTCCGGTCGTCAGCACCAACTGCCCGCTCGGCCCCGCCGAGATCATCACCGACGGCACCGACGGCCGCCTCGTCCCCGTCGACGACCCCCACGCCCTCGCCGAGGCCATCCTCGACCTCACCGCCGACCCGGACCTCCGCCGCGCCATGGGCCGGGCGGCCCTGGCGAGCGCCCACCGCTACGACGCGGCCCCGATCGTCACCAGGTACGAGCACCTGTTCGCGGAACTGCGCGAGACAAGGCTCCACCGCACCTGGGAACGGGGATCGACGAGGGCGAAGTCCTGGCTGCGGCACCGGGTGCGCGCGGGGAAGAGGGCAGCCCCGGCTCTGTTCAGGGGCGCGGGACTGTCATCTGTGCGGCTCCGCCGCGCGGGCGCGAGCGACCACAAACAACCCGCGGCCTGACGCCCTCCGCACCCCCAACTGCGAAACCCAGCCCTTCAACGTCCCCAACGGCGAGACTCAGCTCTTCAACGCCGCCAACTGCTCCGCGAAGGGAACGACGACGAACCCCTCGGGCTCGAACCTCTCGGGCCCCTCGGGCTCGAACCCCTCGGGCTCGACCGGCGCGGCGGCCCCCCTCCGGGACAGCCCGCCCATCAACCCGGCCAACTCCGAGGCCGCCCGCTCGATCCGCCCGGCCAGCCCTTCCGCACCCCAGTCCTCGGACGCGGCATAAACCCCCGTAGGCACCACCACGGCCCGCAGGTACGCGAACAGCGGCCGCATCGCATGCTCCAGCACCAGCGAATGCCGAGCCGACCCCCCGGTGGCGGCGACCAGCACCGGCTTCCCGGCCAGCGCGTCCCGATCGAGCACGTCGAAGAAGGACTTGAGGAGCCCGCTGTACGACGCCGAGAACACCGGCGTCACGACGACCAGTCCATCGGCCCCCGCCACCGTGTCCAACGCGGCGGCGAGCTTGCGGCCCGGGAACCCGTTGGTGAGGTTGTGGGCGATCTCCACGGCCAGGTCCCGCAGTTCGACGACCTGGACCTCCACCGAGGCGTCGTGCCCGACCACCGCCGCGGCCAGCCGGTCCCCCAGCAACCGCGTGGACGACGGCACACTCAGCCCCGCCGAGACGACGACCAGCCTCATGCCACGCTCTCCTTCTTCTCCGCGTGCGCCTTCGTGCCCTTGTCCGCCCCGGCCAGCAGCGACCCGTGGGTCGGCGCGTCCGGCACATCCGCCGGCCTCCCCTTCGCGAACTCCTCGCGCAGCACCGGCACGACCTCCTCGCCGAGCATGTCGAGCTGCTCCAGGACGGTCTTCAGGGGCAGCCCCGCGTGGTCGACGAGGAACAGCTGCCGCTGGTAGTCACCGGCGTACTCCCGGAACGCCAGCGTCTTCTCGATCACCTGCTGCGGCGACCCGACGGTCAGCGGCGTCTGGTCGGCGAAGTCCTCCAGGGACGGCCCGTTGCCGTACACCGGCGCGACGTCGAAGTACGGCCGGAAGTCCCGGACCGCGTCCTGCGAGTTCTTCCGCATGAACACATGCCCGCCGAGCCCCACGATCGCCTGCTCGGGCGTGCCGTGTCCGTAGTGCGCGTACCGCTGCCGGTACAGCTCGACCATCCGCTTGGTGTGGTCGGCCGGCCAGAAGATGTTGTTGTGGAAGAAGCCGTCACCGTAGTACGCGGCCTGCTCGGCGATCTCGGGCGAGCGGATGGAGCCGTGCCAGACGAACGGCGGTACGTCGTCCAGCGGGCGGGGCGTGGAGGTGAACCCCTGGAGCGGCGAGCGGAACTTTCCCTCCCAGTTCACGACGTCCTCGCGCCACAGGCGGCGCAGCAGCGCGTAGTTCTCCACGGCGAGGTTGATGCCCTGCCGGATGTCCTGCCCGAACCACGGGTAGACGGGCCCGGTGTTGCCGCGCCCCATCATCAGGTCCACCCGACCGTCGGCCAGATGCTGGAGCATCGCGAAGTCCTCGGCGATCTTCACCGGGTCGTTGGTGGTGATGAGGGTGGTGGAGGTGGAGAGGATCAGCTTCTCGGTCCGCGCGGCGACGTAACCGAGCATCGTCGTGGGCGACGACGGCACGAACGGCGGGTTGTGGTGCTCACCGGTGGCGAAGACGTCGAGCCCGACCTCCTCCGCCTTCAGCGCGATCGCGACCATCGACTTGATGCGCTCGCGCTCGGTCGGCGTCCGGCCCGTGGTGGGGTCCGGCGTCACGTCTCCGACGCTGAAGATCCCGAACTGCATCATCGCTGCCACCCTCCCAGGTTGTTCACGATTCAACTATACCCGTGAACGGCTCCCCCTTCGCCACTATTCCTCCGCTGTCAGTCAGTGGCAGAGCCACGACCACCGGAACCCGCTTACGAGTATCAATGTCAGTGGTCGTCCCTACGATCTCCTCATGGCCGCCCCACGCCGCGACACCCGAGGCATCGTCGACGCCCCGGAGCTCTTCGCCCGCGTCCGCTTCCGACGCCGCGAGCCCGCCGAACCGCTCCGCCCGCACCTGGAGCACTACTGGCTGATCGACTGGGACCTGCCCGAGCCGTACGTCTCCCAGGTCGTCCCGCACCCGTCGGTGAACGTCGTCTTCCAGCGGTACGAGGGGCAGGAGCCCTTCGTCGAGATCTCCGGCATCGGCCTCGGCCTCTTCACCCAGAAACTGGAGGGCGCGGGCCGGGTCTGCGGCATCCAGTTCCGCCCCGGCGGCTTCCGCCCCTTCACCCCGTCCCACCCCGCGACCCACTGGACCGGCCGCCGCGTACGACAGCCCGAGGCGTTCCCCGAGGCCTTCCGCGACACGGACCCTGCCGTGATCCTCGCCCCCGACGACGAGGACGCCCGCGTCGCCGCCCTCGACGCGTTCCTGACCGGGATCGCCCCGGACCCCGACCCCCAGGCGGACCTCGCCATGGCCCTCGTCGACCGCATCCGCACCGACCGCACGATCCGCCGCGTCACCGACTTCGCCCGCGCCGAGGGCGTGTCCGTACGACTCCTGCAGCGCCTGTTCTCCGCGTACGTCGGCGTCGGCCCCAAGTGGGTCATCCTCCGCTACCGCATCCACGAGGCCCTGGAACGCGCCGAGACCGACCGGGCCATCGACTGGGCCGCCCTCGCCGCCGACCTCGGCTACGCCGACCAGGCCCACCTCGTCCGCGACTTCACGGCGACGGTGGGGGTGCCGCCCACGGCGTACGCGGAAGCGGCATCGGCCGCCGCGGCGGTGGTCCCGTCATCGCCTACTTCGCGTGCATGACCGCGTAGATCATCACGAAGGCCACGATGTGGATGCCGAAGAGGAAGTAGGCGAGGTACCACCACACATACCGCTCGTTCTTCCGCTCCTCGGCGAGCCGACGCTTCTCAAGTGTCAGGTCGCCCTCGGGTGTCAGGTCGCCCTCGGGCGCCGGGCCGTCCTCGGGCGCCATCACAGCTCCCGATGGACCTTGGTGTTGGAGGCCTGGGCGCGGGGGCGCAGGACGAGGAGGTCGACATTGACGTGGCTGGGCCGGGTGACCGCCCAGGTGATCGTGCCGGCGACGTCGTCGGCGGTCAGGGGCTCCGCGACGCCGTCGTAGACGCTCGCCGCCTTCTCCGCGTCGCCGCCGAAGCGGGTCAGGGCGAACTCGTCCGTCTTCACCATGCCGGGCGCGATCTCGATGACCCGGACCGGCGTGCCGACGATCTCCAGCCGCAGCGTCTCGGCGAGGACGTGCGTGCCGTGCTTGGCGGCGACATAGCCCGCCCCGCCCTCGTACGTGCCGTGCCCGGCCGTCGACGACACCACGACCACCGTGCCGTCACCGCTCGCGGTCAACGCGGGCAGCAGGGCCTGGGTGATGTTGAGCGTGCCGATGACGTTCACCTCGTACATCGTGCGCCAGTCGGCCGGGTCGCCGGTCGCGACCGGGTCGGCGCCGAGCGCACCGCCCGCATTGTTGACCAGCACACCGATCTTCTTGAACGCGGTCGCGAACTCGTCGACCGCCGCGCGGTCCGTGACGTCCAGGGGGTACGCGGTGGCCTGCCCACCGCCGTCGTTGATCTCCTCGGCCAGCGCCTCGATACGGTCCTTGCGGCGCGCGGTCAGCACCACGCGGTACCCCGCGGCGGCGAGCTGCCGGGCCGTGGCGGCGCCGATCCCGCCGCTCGCACCGGTGACGACGGCGATGCGGGAGGCGGCGGACGGTGCGGCGGTGGCCATGAGCTGCTCCTGAGGCGATACGGGATCGAACGTCGGTCTCTGTCCGGCCAGGATAGGCGGGCGGTGAGACAATGAGACGGGTGATCCCCTGCACAGGAGGTGGATCATGGGACAGGCGCGCGAGCTGATGGACCAGCTCACCGAGGCGCTCACCACACACCAGGACCCCAAGACCGTCGCGAACCTCTTCGCGGAGGACGCGGTCGCCCACACCCCCGACGGCGGCGAGCTCCACGGCCGGGACGACATCGCCGAGTACTGGCGGCAGATGACGGACGCCATGCCCGAGGCCAGGTACGAGTCACTCGCCTCGTTCGAGGTCGGCGACACCGCCATCGACGAGGGAATCTTCAGCGGCAGGAACACCGGCCCGCTGGCGTTCCCCGACGGGACGTCGATCCCCGCGACCCAAAAAAACATCAGCATGCGCGGCGTGGACTTCGCCACCGTCCGGGACGGGCAGATCACCAGCTACCGGCTCTACTTCGACCAGCTGGACTTCCTGAACCAGCTCGGCCTGCTGCCGGAGGAACTGGCCCAGCCGTCGTAGAGCGGCGGCCCCTGTCCGTCACAGCGGCGGCCACCACATCGGTCACATCGGTCACCCACCGCGCGGCGCGTACATGATCACCGCCATGCCCGCGAGGCAGAGCAGCGCGCCCGACACGTCCCAGCGGTCGGGCCGGTAGCCGTCCGCGACCATCCCCCAGGCGATCGACCCGGCGACGAAGATCCCACCGTACGCGGCGAGGATCCGCCCGAAGTGCGCGTCCGGCTGGAACGTCGCGACGAATCCGTACGCCCCGAGCGCCACGACCCCCGCCCCGATCCACACCCACCCCCGGTGCTCCCGCACCCCCTGCCACACCAGCCACGCCCCGCCGATCTCGAACAGCGCGGCAAGCACGAACAGGGCGGCGGAGCGGGCGATGACCATGGACAGCAGCTTTGCACGGTGCCCCGGGTGGGAGCCTGGCAGGCAGGACGGCTGAGCCACCGCCACGGCTCGCCCCCGGTTTCCACGGGGGCGTCGTGCGTCAGCCCTTCACGCACACGACCTGCTTCAGCTTCGCCACCACCTGCACCAGGTCCCGCTGCTGGTCGATGACCTGCTCGATCGGCTTGTAGGCGCCCGGAATCTCGTCCACGACGCCGGAGTCCTTGCGGCACTCCACGCCCCGCGTCTGCTCCTCCAGGTCCTTCGTCGAGAAGCGGCGCTTCGCCGCCGTCCGGCTCATGCGCCGACCGGCGCCGTGCGACGCCGAGTTGAAGGCCTTCTCGTTCCCGAGCCCCTTCACGATGTACGAACCGGTGCCCATCGAGCCCGGGATGATCCCGTACTCGCCGGAGCCCGCGCGGATCGCGCCCTTACGGGTGACCAGGAGGTCCATGCCGTCGTAGCGCTCCTCCGCCACGTAGTTGTGGTGAGCGCTGATCTCGGGCTCGAAGGTCGGCTTCGCCTTCTTGAACTCCCTGCGGACGACGTCCTTGAGGAGCGCCATCATGATCGAGCGGTTGTACTTCGCGTACTCCTGCGCCCAGAACAGGTCGTTGCGGTACGCCGCCATCTGCGGGGTGTCCGCGACAAAGACGGCGAGGTCGCGGTCGACCAGATCCTGGTTGTGCGGCAGTTTCTGGGCGATGCCGATGTGATGGTCCGCCAGCTCCTTGCCGATGTTCCGGGAGCCGGAGTGCAGCATGAGCCAGACAGAACCGATCGAATCAGTGCAAACTTCGACGAAGTGGTTGCCGGACCCCAGCGTTCCTATCTGCTTCCCTGCCCGATCACGACGGAACTTGACCGCTTCCGCAACGCCGTCAAACTGCCCCCAGAACCCGTCCCACCCCCCGACGGCGAAGCCGTGCAGCTGCCCAGGATCGACGGGATCGTCATGCATCCCCCGCCCCACCGGAATCGCCTGCTCGATCTTCGAGCGCAGCCGGGACAGATCCCCCGGCAGGTCGTTCGCCGTCAGCGAGGTCTTCACCGCCGACATCCCGCACCCGATGTCGACACCCACCGCCGCGGGACACACGGCCCCCCGCATCGCGATGACGGACCCGACCGTCGCGCCCTTGCCGTAGTGGACGTCCGGCATGACGGCCAGGCCCTTGATCCAGGGGAGGGTGGCGACGTTGCGGAGCTGCTGCAGGGCCCCCTCGTCGACCGACGCGGGATCGGTCCACATGCGGATGGTTACCTTCGCACCCGGCATCTCGACATACGACATAGCGCCCTCATTCCCCCGAAGAACAGATGAAAGTCTCAAAACGCAAAACCGGCGCCAAGGTCCGCGAAAAGGGATGCCGGACCGGCGTCCACGGCAGTGCGTGCGATACACATGGTGCCCGGGGGTCACCCCCCGGCGGCAAGTGAATAACCACAGGCAGGACAGCGCAGGCGTCCCGAGGGACCCCGTCGAGAGGAGCCCCACCGTGCAGCGGAAGGCGTACGTACCCGTCGTCGCCGTGCTCCTCGCGGCACTGCTGGCCGCGTGCACGGCATCGGACGACAGCAGTTCGCCCGAAGACCCCAAGCCGGGCGAGGCCACCACGTCGGCCACCGTCGCCCAGCCCGGCCGCTACGACACGCTCCCCGAACCCTGCGGCTCGGTCGACGACACCACCCTCGACACCCTCCTCCCCGGCATCAGGCAACTCCCCGACGCGACCCAGCGCAAGCAGGCGTACGAGGGCCAGGCGACGCAGACGTACGACACGGACAGCAAGGCCGGCTGCCGCTGGAAGGTGGAGTCCACGGACGGCACCCACTACCTGTTCGTCGACTTCGAGCGTTTCGTGTCGTGGGACAACGCGGTCAGTGACGACAGCAAGGCGCAGGAGGTGTACGGCGGCAAGGTCGAGGCGGCCGACCTCCCAGAGCCGACGCCGACCGACTCCGAGGAGGAGAGCGAGGGGACGGACGAGGAGACGGACGAGCCGGGAACGCCGGAAGGGACCACCGCCGATCCGTCGGCGACCCCCTCGACCTCCGCCTCCCGCTCGGCATCGCCCTCCGGTTCCTCCGGTTCCTCCGGTTCCTCCGGTTCTTCCGGCTCCGCCTCCCCCTCCCCCTCCGCGTCCGGCACCCCCTCCTCCCTCCAGCCCCGCACGCTCGACGGTCTCGGCGCCGAGGCCTTCCTCGACGACGCGCTCGGAACGAGCAAGCAGCGGACGGTGACTGTGGTCTTCCGCACGTCGAACGTGATCGTGACGGTGCAGTACGAGGAGCAGCCGGCGACCACGACAGTGGTGCCGGACAGTGAGGAAATGCAGGACAGGGCCGGGAATCTGGCGGAGCGGCTGGCCGAGGCGTTCGACGACTGAGGGGCGCCCGGGGGCGGTTCGGGCGTCCGCGTGAACCCCCTGAACCAGGACCGCACTTCTTCCTCACCGCGTACGGTGGCCTCTCGGAGACCCGATCCGATTGCGAAGGAACCATGCAACGAGCCGCAGAGACAGATCAGCATCAATCGCCGCGCGTCGCGCGTTCGCCGCGGGTGGCGCGTGCCGGACGTCGCGGGCGTCCGGGCCGGACCCGCGTTCTCGTGGGCGCCGCGGTCGTGCCGGTGATGCTGATGGCGGTCGGCTGTTCGTCGGACTCCGGCTCCGACAGCGCCTCCGGTGACGAGACCCCGGCGGGGCTGGATCAGTCGGCGACGGAGAGTGCCACACCGGAGGTCGTCGCGGGGAAGTACGCGTCGCTGCCGGACGCGTGCGAGGTCTTCTCCGACAAGACGCTGAAGGCGGTCGTCCCGGAGGGTGTGAAGTCCGGAAAGGCGATCAACAAGGCCGAGGAGAACGTGACCGGCGACTGCCGCTGGATCAGCCTCGACAACAACGGTGTGGACGGCTCCCAGTACCGCTGGCTGAGCGTGTCCCTGCACCTGCTGGCCTCGAACGCGGCGAACGGCCCCGGTGAGGACCGCGCGGCCAAGGCGTACGAGACGAAGGTGACCGCGGCGAAGGCCGTGGACGGGGCGAAGAACGTCAAGACGGAGCTGCTGACGGGTACGGGCGACCAGGCGACGGTGGTCAAGTACGACCTGAAGAAGGACGGAGACACCTTCAAGCAGCAGACGATCGTGGTGCGCACGGCGAACGCGGTCATCACGCTCGACTACAACGGGGCCGGTCTGGCCGGCGAGAAGACGCCGGACACGGCCGCGCTGCTGAAGTCCGCGAAGTCCGCCGTCAAGGAGGCCGTGGAGGCGATCGAGGACGCGAACGACGGTACGGACGCTTCGGCGTCCCCGTCGAAGAGCGCCTCCAAGGAGCCGACGAAGAAGCCGACGAAGGCGTCGTCCTCGGGTGGTTCGGGCGCGGATGTGAGCAACGACTCGGACACCGGCTCGGATACCGATTCGGACTCGGGCTCTTCCAGGTCCGGCAGCCGGAAGAGCAAGTCGTAGCCGCCCTCCGCCTGGTGTTTCGCCGGAGCCCGGTCCCCTCGGGGGCCGGGCTCCGCGCCCTCCGGCAACCCGTTCGCCATACACATGTGCCACTCTGTTGCGCGCAACAACACGCAAGGGGAGGGGAGCACGGGTGACCGCGCCAATGCAGCTGACTCGAATGCACCGCGTTCTCATCGGCGTGGTCGTGTTCGGCGCCGTCATCATCGCCGGGATCGGCTTCGCGGGTTCCTACGCGGCGGTACGGGAGCTGGCCCTCCAGAAGGGCTTCGGGAACTTCAGTTACGTCTTCCCGATCGGCATCGACGCGGGTATCTGTGTCCTGCTGGCCCTGGACCTCCTGCTGACCTGGATCCGCATCCCCTTCCCGCTGCTGCGTCAGACGGCGTGGCTGCTGACGGCGGCGACGATCGCGTTCAACGGCGCGACGGCCTGGCCGGACCCGCTGGGCGTCGGCATGCACTCGGTGATCCCGGTCCTGTTCGTCGTCTCGGTCGAGGCGGCCCGGCACGCGGTCGGCCGCATCGCCGACATCACCGCCGACAAGCACATGGAAGGCGTCCGCCTCACCCGCTGGCTCCTCTCGCCCCTGCCCACGTTCCTTCTGTGGCGCCGTATGAAGCTCTGGGAGCTCCGCTCCTACGAGCAGGTCATCAAGCTGGAGCAGGAACGTCTCGTCTACCAGGCCCGCCTCCGCTCCCGCTTCGGCCGAGCCTGGCGCCGAAAGGCCCCGGTGGAGTCCCTGATGCCCCTCCGCCTGGCCCGCTACGGCGTCCCCCTGGCGGAAACGGCCCCGGCTGGGCTGGCGGCGGCGGGCATTGAACCGGCGCTGCTGCCGCCGGTGGAGATCTCCTCGGTCGCGAGCCCTGCCCTCCCTGCCGCCGACGCGGCCGCGGGCGCGGGCGCGGGCGATCATGCCGCCGGAGCGGCACCCGTCCCACAGAGAGCGGCGCCTCCCGGCGAGCAGCGCCCGCAGCTGGAGAACATCCCCGCCCAGCAGCAGTACGCCGGGGCACAGGAGCAGGCGCCGGACGAAAGCCCCTGGCTCCACGCCCGCCACCCCCAGGAGGTCCCCTACCAGGGCGGCTACGACCCCTCGTTCAACCCCGAGGAGCAGTACGAGGAGTGGTACGAGGAGCAGGACCCGGACCAGTACCAGCAGTACCAGCAGTACCAGCAGTTCGAGCCGGATCCCCGGGACCCCCGCTACCAGCAGCAGCAGTTCGAGGCCCCCGAGCTCCAGGCCCAGGAACCCTCCCCGGAGGAGACCGGCAGTTTCCCCATCCCGGCCGGCCCTGGCCGCACCCGTGAGCTGGGCGACGGCGGCGGCACCCCCGAACCCGCCGCCCCGGACGAGGAGTCGTACTACCAGGTCTTCAAGCAGTCGATAGCCCCTGGCAGCGGCTACCCGACGCCCCGCGAGTTCAGCGACAACATCGAGATGACCTACGGCGTCTCCGTCCTGGACGCCGAGGCGAAGCGCCTGGTGCTGCGCTTCCAGAACCGCCACGCGGCGGAGCTGGAGGAGGAGCACATCGCGTGACCCGCGCACGTACGACGATGGGGGCGCCCGGTGTTCACCGGGCGCCCCCATCGTCGTACGTGCGGGGTCGGTCTACTCCCCGAGCAGGAGCCGTACCCGCTCCTGCCCCACCGCGAGCAGCAGCGTGGGCAGTCGCGGGCCCGTGTCACGCCCCACAAGCAGGTGGTACAGCAGCGCGAAGAACGACCGCTGGGCGGTCTTGATCTCCGCCGGCAGCTCCTTCGGCGTGGCGTCCGCCGCGAATCCGGCCTGCACCTTGGGCACGCCGTAGACGAGATGCGTGAGCCCGTCGAGCGACCAGTGCTCGGCGAGCCCGTCGAGGAGCAGCCGCAGCGACTGCCGGGACGGCTCGTCGAGCGACTTCAGCAGCTCGGCGTCGGCCTCCTCGCGCACGATGGTCCGCTGGTCGGCGGGGACCTGCGTGTTGATCCAGGCCTCGGCCTTGTCGAGCCGCGGCCGGACCTCGTCGAGGGAGGACAGCGGGTCGGTGGGGTCGAGTTCGCTGAGGATGCGCAGGGTCTGGGCCTCGGCGCCCGCGGTGATGTCGGCGACGGACGCGAGGGTCCGGTACGACATCGGGCGGGGGGTGCGCGGCAGCTCACCGGCGGCGGTCCGCACCGCGCGCGCGTGGGCGGCGACGTCGCCCGGCAGGGCCGACCCGTCCGCGACCTTGGCGTCGAGCTTGTCCCACTCGTCGTAGAGCCGCTGGATCTCCTGGTCGAAGGCGATCTTGAACGACTGGTTGGGCCGGCGGCGGGCGTAGAGCCAGCGCAGGAGCTGCGGCTCCATGATCTTCAGCGCGTCGGCGGGCGTCGGCACGCCGCCCTTCGACGAGGACATCTTGGCCATGCCGGAGATACCGACGAACGCGTACATCGGCCCGATGGGCTGCTCGCCGCCGAAGATCCCGACGATCTGCCCACCGACCTGGAACGACGAGCCCGGAGAGGAGTGGTCGACCCCGCTCGGTTCGAAGACGACGCCCTCGTACGCCCACCGCATCGGCCAGTCGACCTTCCAGACGAGCTTGCCGCGGTTGAACTCGTTCAGCGCGACGGTCTCGGCGAAGCCGCAGGCGGTGCAGGTGTAGGTCAGCTCGGTGGTGTCTTCGTCGTAGGCGGTGACGGTGGTGAGGTCCTTGTCGCACTGCCCGCAGTAGGGCTTGTACGGGAAGTACCCGGCGGCGCCGGAGCTGCCGTCGTCCTCGGCGGCGGCGCCGGAGCCCTCCGCGGCCTCCAGCTCGGCCTCGTCGACCGGCTTCTGCGACTGCTTCTTCGCCGGGCCCTTCTTGGTGCGGTACTGGTCGAGGATCGCGTCGATGTCGCGGCGGTGCTTCATGGCGTGCAGGATCTGCTCGCGGTACACACCGGAGGTGTACTGCGCGGTCTGGCTGATCCCGTCGAACTCGACGCCCATCTCGGCGAGCGCGTCCACCATCGCCGCCTTGAAGTGCTCGGCCCAGTTGGGGTGGGCGGAGCCGACGGGGGCGGGCACGGCGGTGAGCGGCTTGCCGATGTGCTCGGCCCAGGAGCCGTCGACGCCGTCGACGCCGTTCGGGACCTTGCGGTAGCGGTCGTAGTCGTCCCAGGAGATCAGGTGCCGGACCTGGTGTCCGCGGCGGCGGATCTCGTCGGCGACGAGGTGCGGGGTCATGACCTCGCGGAGGTTGCCGAGGTGGATCGGGCCGGACGGGGAGAGTCCGGACGCGACGACGACCACCGGAGCGGTAGCGAGTGATGTCGCTTTGCCCGGGGCCCGACGCTCCGACTCCTCGATGACCTCATCCGCGAAACGGGAGACCCAGTCGGTGGTCTCGGTGCTCTGAGCCACGATCGGCACGTCCTCTTTTTCTGAAGGTTGTCCATGGCCGCCGGGTACGGTCCCCGGGCGACCGCGCCATTCTCCCAGGCTTTCACTCCGCGGGTCGAACCGGGCGCCCAATAACTCGGGGGTTCCGTGCGTCGGCGGGTGCGGGTCCGGTGGGGGCCGGTCGCGCAGTTCCCCGCGCCCCTCAACGGCATGGGTTGCGAGCGGTGTCTTTCCCCACCGTTCCTAATCAGTGAGCAGGAGTGAGTCTTGGACCCATACCTGGTCACTGCGGACACCCCGAACGGTTTTGGATGTCCTGGTTGCCCGCGGACTCGCCGCGTCCGGCGGCACGAATCGTGTCCGTGGTCCGGGGATGCGGGGGGCGGGGTCCCTCACGCCCAGGGGCACACCGGTCGGCCTGGATGGTCCGATGCCCTTGCACATCGCTCTGGTGTGCAAGGGGCGGTGTCATCCGTCGCCGGATCGGGTGTCCCTGGGCGCGTCGTCCGATCGCGATGCTCGCCGCATCGTGCCGGGTGGTCTTACGGGTGGGGCCGGCCATCGGCTTTTGCCAGTGCTGGGCGCCCCACTTGGTGGTGCAGGCCGGGTCCCCGGCGATGATCGCGATACCTGTGGCGTCGGCCATGGAGGTCAGCCGGGCGCGGAGTTTGCCGGTCGGCATGCCGGAGATGAGTTGCCGGAATCGGCGCTTGCGCCCGCGCTTCTCTCTGGTTTTCTCGGTCTGGAAGTCGAGGTCTTCAACCGCGATGGCCTTGACGCCGCAGGTCTTGGCCCAGTTCAGCAGCCGCGTGAGGGCGTGCCGTACCTGGGCGTCGCGGTGCTGGGCGCCTTGAGACAGGTCGAAGAGGAACCGGCGCGGCCGGCCGATCGGATTGCCGTGAGTGTCCAGGCGCCATGCGGCGAGGTGGTCGGCGTTGGTGTCCACGCCGACCACGCCATCGGCGAGGGCGGCTTCGAGTGGGGCCTACCCCTCTGTGATCCACGTCACATGTAGTTCCTGTCAGGAATCGGGGCGCTGTCCCGCTCAAGTCACCGACAGGGAGCCAGCGAACCGACAGGAGCATCACATGAAGCACCGCATCGTCGTTCTCGGCGCCGGCTATGCCGGGGCTTACGCGGCCGGGACCCTGGCCCGTCTGCTGTCCCCGGCAGGCACCGAGATCACCGTGGTCAACGCAGAGCCGGATTTCGTCCAGCGGCTGCGGTTGCACCAGCTCGCGGCCGGCCAGGAGATCGAGGCTCCACGGCTCGCCGACGTCTTCGCGGGCACGGGGATACGGCTGCGCCTGGCCCGTGTCGCCGCCGTCGACCCCGAGCGGCAGGTCGTCGCCGTGGCTGACGCCGACGGCGGCGGCGAGCTCGGTTACGACACTCTCCTCTACGCGCTCGGCAGCCGCGTCGCCGACCACGGCGTCCCCGGCGTGGCCGAGCACGCCTCCCATGTCACCAGTCGTCCGGCGGCGCTGCGCCTGCGCGAGCGCCTGGACAGCCTGGGCACGCGGGGCGAAGGCGGGAGTGTGCTGGTCGTCGGCGACGGGCTGACCGGCATCGAGACCGCCACCGAGATCGCCGAATCCCGGCCCAGCCTGTCGGTGACGCTCATCGCCCGTGGCGAACTGGGCGCCCCGCTCTCCGCCGGAGCCCGCAGCCATCTGCGCCAGGCCTGTGACCGGCTGGGCATCACCGTCCTGGAGCGCACCAGCGTCGAAGCCGTCGAAGCGGCGCGGGTGCTGTGCACCGACGGCACCGTCCTGGCGTCCGACGCGACCGTGTGGACGGCCGGGTTCGCGGTAGACCCCATCGCCGCCGCCGGCGGGCTGGAGGTCAACGAAAACGGTCGGATCGTCGTCGATCGCACCATGCGGTCGGTCTCGCACCCGAACGTCTACGCCGTGGGCGACAGCGCCTACGCCATCGGCGACAACGGCCGGCCGCTGCCGATGTCCTGCGCTTCGGCCGGCTACACCGGCATGCAGGCCACGGCCGCGATCGTGGGACGCCTGACCGGGCGCAAGATCCCTAACGCCAAGCTGGACTACCACGGCAACCACATCAGTCTCGGGCGGCGGGACGGGATCCTGCAGATGGTCGACGGCGAAGCACAGGCGAAGCCGAAGTACGTGGGCGGCAGGAAGGCCGCGCGGATCAAGGCGGGCATCCTGAAGATGTCGCTGTGGACCACCTCGCACCCGACTTTCGGCCTGCCCAGGCGCAAGCGCCACCTGGTCGCCGTACCGGACATGTCCGCCGAGAAGGCGGCCGCGTAGCCACCGTGGGCAAGCACTGCCCCAGCGCTTCGACACCAGTCGCTTCGAGGCCAGCGGCGGATCACCTCCACCCCATCCCGTGCGCGCCTGAGCACCCCGGCACTGGGCCAGATACCGGCCGCCCACCTGCGAGGCCGGACCAGCATCCGGGCGGAGCCACTGCTGACCCGCGGGGTGTGCAACCAGCCCCCCCCGTCACCAGGCAAAGAAATCTCTCTCTGTCCGAGGAGGACGCATGGATACTCCGGCCCCACGCGTAGCCGACACACTGCCGTCGTCCTGGCCGACGGTGGCCAGGACAGTCGTCCTGCTCACAGCACTCATCAGTGTGCTGCTCACCGCCTTCGCCTGGCCGTCGGTGCGGTCGCATGCGCACGACGTGCCGATCGCCGTCGCCGGACCGCCCGCCGCGGTCAAGCAGGTCAGCGCCGCGCTCGACCAACGTCTGCCAGGCGGCTTCGCGATCACCGAGGTCGCCGACACCACAGCCGCCGAACGGTTGATCCGCGACCGGGAGGTGTACGGGGCGATAGACGTCAGCTCCGGCGCTCCGCAGGTCATCACAGCCTCGGCCGCCGGCGCAGCGGTCGCCCAGACCCTGCAGGGCGTCGCGGTGGGGCTCGGTCAGGCGCAGGGACCCAGCAAGACGTCCCCTGTCCGCGACATCGTCGCCCTGCCGGCCGACGACCCCCGCGGCGCCGGCCTGGCCGCCGGAGCCCTGCCCCTGGTCATGGGCGGCCTGCTCGCCGCGCTGCTACTGACCAGGCTCGTCCGCGGCATCGCCCGCCAGGTCGCCGGGGCACTCACCTTCGCGATCACCGGAGGCCTGGCCGTGGCAGCGATCCTGCAGTTCTGGCTCGGCTCGCTGGACGATTCCTACCTGGCCAACACCGGCGCGATCGCCCTGGCCATCGCCGCCATATCCCTGACCATCATCGGGCTGGGGTCACAGCTCGGGTACGCCGGTTTCGGCCTCGGCGCCGTCACCATGATGCTCATCGGCAACCCTCTGTCAGGCACCTCGACCGCACCCGAGATGCTGCCGGGCTGGTCCGGCACACTCGGCCAGCTGCTGCCGCCCGGGGCGGGCGGCCAGTTGCTGCGCTCCACAGCCTTCTTCGACGGCCACGGCTCCACCCACTCCGTCCTCGTGCTCATGACCTGGCTCGGATTCGGTGTCGCGCTCTGTCTGGCCGGCGGTCTGCCCAGGCACGAGCGCCGCCCGGCCGCCGGGTCCGCCGGGTCCGCCGGGTCCGCCGGGTCCGCCGGGTCCGCCGGGTCCGCCGGGTCCGCCGAGAACGTGCCAGCGCAGCCGTCTAGTTAGGGTGTTCCGCGTGGACAGCACCGCCAGTGATCGCTTCGACACCAGCCGGTTCGAGGCCAGCCGGAACCGGCTGGCCTCGCTGGCGTACCGGCTGCTTGGCTCCGCCGCCGACGCGGAAGACGCCGTGCAGGATGCGTTCTTGCACTGGCAGGCTGCCGACCGGCAGCGGATCAAGGTGCCGGAAGCATGGCTGACCAAGGTCGTCACCAACCTGTGCCTCGACCGGCTCCGCTCGGCGCAGGCCCGCCGCGAACGCACCGTCGGTGCTTGGCTGCCCGAACCGCTCCTCGACGGCGACCCGATGCTCGGCCCGGCCGACACATTCGAGCAGCGCGAATCGGTCTCCCTGGCCGTGCTGACTCTCATGGAGCGTCTGTCACCGCTGGAGCGGGCCGTCTACGTCCTGCGCGAAGCGTTCTCCCACAACCACGCCGAGATCGCCGAGATCCTCGACATCACCGATTCCGCAAGCCAGCAGCACCTCCACCGGGCCCGGCACCGCATCACCGCCGCGCGCCGCGGCGGCGGCGAAGTCGACCCGGCATCCGCCCGCAGGATCGTCGAGGAATTCCTCGCCGCTGCGACCTCGGGCCGCACCGAACGCCTGGTGGCGCTGCTCACCGACGACGCGACCGCGATCTCCGACGGTGCCGGCCTGACCGAGAAGCTGCTGCGGTACGACACTCCGCAGCGCATCGCCGCCATCGCACGGGCCGGCTTCAAATCCACACCCGCAAAACAGCGACTTGCCGGCGGAATCTCTGCTGTCCACTACGCGCTCGTCAACGGCGCCCCCGCCATCCTTTTCGTGCCCGACGGCAAGGTCGTCGGCGCCGTGACGTTCGACATCACAGGCGGCAAGATCGCAACCGTGCGCGGCATCGCCGCCCCCGCCCGCCTTGTCCGCCTCACCGAAGCCTGGCGGCAGCACGGACCGGACACACCGCTCATCACCCAGTGGTGAGCCGGCGCCGACCGCGACCAGGCACAGCTGCTGGGCACCCGTAGCAACCTTGACAGAGCGCAGCTCACCGAGGCCGAGTGGCGTGAGCGGTGGGAATCGGCCCCGGTGTCCTAGCTCAGACACCAGCCGCAAAGTAGCGGAGTGATCATGCGCTCGTTGCCGTGGCGGCCCGCTCGTCGTGTTCACGCAGCATCCGCATGACGGTGGCAGGTGAGGGGTGCTGGCCCTTCTTCGCGCCCGTTGTGATGACGAGCCGCTTGGCGATGTCGCGCAGGCGGAGGTCAGCCATGTTCGGCCGCTTCCAGTGCCTTGCGGGCGCGGTTCTTCGCCGACCCGCGCCCGTACAGACGGGCGCAGAACGACGTCAGTACCTCCACCATGTCCCGCACCAGGTCGTCTTCGGCCTCGCCGTCGTCCACCACCAGCAGGCGACGGCCCGTCGCGGACAAGGCGGCCTCGACAAGTTCGACGTTCATCCGGCCGAGCCGGTCCTTATGCTCCACCACCACGGTGGTCACGTTCGGGTCGGCCAGCAGACGCCGGGCTTTGGAACGGCAGCCGTTCATCCCGGAAGCGATCTCCGCCTCCACACGAACGACTCGGTGACCGGCCTTCACCGCCCACGCCGACAGCCGAGCGACCTGGCGTTCCAGATCGGTCTTCTGATCGTGCGAGGACACGCGGGCATACAGTCCCAGACCGCCGATGGCCTCGGGCGTGGTGTTCGCGTCGATGTTCACCAGGATCGTGCGCGGCCCGACCCGCTGAGCCGGTACCGGCAACGTCCCCTCACGGAACCAGCGATACGCGGTCTGCGGATGCACACCCTGTGTCTTTGCCCATTCCGTCAGATTCACAGCCTGACAACAACACTCACTCACACATGGTTACGCTCACTTACCCGACTTCGTGGGCCAGCAGGTGGAGACCCCCTGAGGCGCCCACCTCGCCCAGAAAAACCCCTTTACCCCCGTGGGATACTGAACGACATCCACCCGTACCCCGAGGAGAACGGCTCCCCCCTCATGACCCCGGTCACGTCCCTCACCGCCTCCGTCCACCAGCGCCTCGCCGACGCCCTCGCCTCCGCCCTCCCGGCGGCCGACGGAGTCGACCCGCTGCTGCGACGCAGCGACCGGGCGGACTACCAGGCGAACGGGATCCTCGCCCTCGCGAAGAAGGCGAAGGCGAACCCCAGGGAGCTGGCCACGCAGGTCGTCGCCCAGGTGGAGTCCGGCGAGGTGATCAAGGAGATCGAGGTCTCCGGCCCCGGCTTCCTGAACATCACGCTCACCGACCGGGCGATCACCACGAACCTCGCGGAGCGCTACGCGGACGCGGAGAACCGTCTCGGCGTGCCGCTCGCCGCGCACCCGGGCACGACGGTCATCGACTACGCCCAGCCGAACGTGGCGAAGGAGATGCACGTCGGCCACCTCCGCTCCGCCGTGATCGGTGACGCGGTCGTCCAGATCCTGGAGTTCACCGGCGAGAACGTGGTCCGCAGGCACCACATCGGCGACTGGGGCACCCAGTTCGGCATGCTCATCCAGTATCTGGACGAGCACCCGCACGAGCTGGACCACAAGGACGCCCAGGTGAGCGGCGAGGAGGCGATGTCGAATCTCGATCGTCTCTACAAGGCCGCCCGGAAGCTGTTCGACTCCGACGAGGAGTTCAAGACGCGGGCCCGCCGCAGGGTCGTCGACCTCCAGGCCGGCGACCCGCACACCCTCGCCACCTGGCAGAAGTTCGTCGACGAGTCGAAGATCTACTTCTTCTCCGTCTTCGAGAAGCTGGACATGGAGGTCCGGGACGCGGACATCGTCGGCGAGTCGGGCTACAACGACATGCTGGACGAGACGTGCCGCCTCCTGGAGGAGTCGGGTGTCGCGGTCCGCTCCGAGGGCGCTCTCTGTGTCTTCTTCGACGACGTCAAGGGCCCGGACGGCAACCCGGTCCCCCTGATCGTCAAGAAGTCGGACGGCGGCTACGGCTACGCGGCCACCGACCTCTCCGCGATCAGGGACCGCGTCTTCAACCTCAAGGCGAACTCCCTCCTGTACGTCGTCGACGCCCGCCAGTCCCTGCACTTCAAGATGGTCTTCGAGACCGCTCGCAGGGCGGGCTGGCTGAATGACGAGGACGTCAAGGCGTTCCAGCTCGCCTTCGGCACGGTCCTCGGCAAGGACGGCAAGCCGTTCAAGACCCGCGAGGGCGAGACGATCCGCCTGGTCGACCTGCTGGACGAGGCGATCGACCGGGCCACGGCCGTCGTCCGGGAGAAGGCCGAGAAGGTCGGCCTGACCGAGGAGGAGATCGTCGAGAACGGCCGGTACGTCGGCATCGGCGCGGTGAAGTACGCCGACCTGTCGACCTCCGCCGTACGGGACTACAAGTTCGACCTGGACCAGATGGTGTCGCTGAACGGCGACACCTCCGTCTACCTCCAGTACGCCTACGCCCGTATTCAGTCGATCCTCCGCAAGGCGGGCGAGGCGAGCCCGGCCGCCCACCCGGAACTCGAACTGGCCCCGGCGGAGCGGGCGTTGGGGCTGCACCTAGACCAGTTCGGCGAGGCCGTGGCCGAGGTCGCGGAGTCGTACGAGCCGCACAAGCTGGCCGCGTACCTCTTCAAGCTCGCGACCCTGCTGACCACGTTCTACGACCAGTGCCTGGTCCTGAAGGCGGACACCCCGGCCCAGGTGGAGAACCGCCTGTTCCTGGTCGACCTGACGGCCCGCACCCTGCACCGGGGGATGGCGCTGCTGGGCATCAGGACGCCCGAGAAGCTCTGAACCACCCCCGTGGTCGCCCTGCGGGGCCGGGGCTCTGTCAGTGCCGACCCCTACAGTCACCCGCATGGCGACACTTCCCAACCCGCTGCCCAAGCTGGCGGCCGACCCGAGCGGGCGTGTGCTCGGGCTTGAACTCCCGCTTCCTCAGGGGAGGCTGATCGACGCGACCGACGAGGGCCCGTGGCACGAACCGCTGCTGTGGTGCGCGGACGAGCCGGCCACGCCCGGCGCCTGGACCGCCGTCCGGCCCGCGCGCCGCGGGGCCGGTCTCCTCCCGGTCCTGCTGGACGTCGGCGGCGGCCAGGGCGGGCCGGAGGAGTGGGAGCTGACGCCCGGCGAGACGTCCTACCCCGGCGACCACGACGCCGACGACGTCCTCGCCGAGTTCTGGGACGAGTACGCGACCGCCGAGGACGAGGAGTGGCCCGGCCTCGCGGAACCTCCCGCGCCGGGCCCCGCCCCGGACCCGGTCGACCCCGTGCCCGGCGCCCCGGGCACGACCACGACCGCTGTCGTCGCCGACCCGGACGCCCTCGCCGCCGAGACCGCCGACGCCCTCACGAAGGACCCCTCACGGCTGAGGGAACCCCGCCTCGCCCTGGTCCCCGCCCGCCGCAGCGCCGACATCCCGGCGGCGATCGGCTGGACCGGCCCGGTCAACCACGAGAACGACGTGGCGAGGCTCTGCGCGGTCCTGCGCTCCTGGGAGGACCGCTTCGGCATACGCGTCGTCGCCCTCACCTACGACCAGCTCGTCCTCTCCGTCGCCGCCCCGCCCACCACCGAGGCCGAGGCCGCAGCCGTCGCCGCCGAACACTTCGCCTTCTGCCCCGACAACATCTGGCAGGGCACGGCCGACGGCACCCGGCACTCCTACGCCCAGACCCTCCTCGGCGAACACACCTGGTCCTTCTGGTGGGACTGAGGCACCGGTGAGACGGGCGGCCGAGCGCCCCCACCGGGCCCCTCGGCCGTCACCCCCGCAGCCCCGCCCCCAGCCTCCGCAGCCCCTCCCTGATCTCCTCCGGCGTCTGCGTCACGAAGCAGAGCCGCAGGGTCGACCGGTCCGGTTCACCGGCGTAGAAGGGAGCGCCGGGCACGTACGCCACGTCCTCCTCGACCACCCGCGGGAGGAGGGCGGTGGTGTCGTAGGAGGAGGGGAGGCGGGCCCAGAGGAACATGCCGCCCTCGGGCCGGTTCCAGGTGGAGCCCTCGGGGAGGGCCTCGGCCAGGCCGTCGAGCATGGTGTCGCGGCGCTCCCGGTAGGCGGCGGCGACCCGGACGACATGGGCGTCCAGGTCACGGTCGGCGAGATAGCGGGCCGCGGCGAGCTGGTTGACGGTCGGGGTGTGCAGGTCGGCCGCCTGCTTGGCGACCACGCACGCCCGGCGCAGCCCGGCGGGCGCGCGCAGCCAGCCCAGCCGCAGCCCGGGGGCCATCACCTTGGAGAAGGAGCCCAGCAGCGCCGTACGGTCCTCGGCACCCGGGTACGAGGCGATCCACGGCACCCGGTCGCCCTCGAAGCGGAGTTCGCCGTACGGGTCGTCCTCGACGATCCACAGGCCGCGCCGGGCGGCCACGGAGGCGACGGCCGCCCGCCGCTCGGCGGGGAGTGTGCGCCCGGTGGGGTTCTGGAAGGTGGGCACGGTGTAGAAGAGCTTGGGCCGGGTCCGCGCCACCAACTCCTCCAGGGCCGCCGGGTCCACTCCGTGCTCGTCGCCCGGCACGGCCAGCACCCGCGCCCCCGCGAACCGGAACGCCTGAAGTGCCGCCAGATAGCAGGGATCCTCGACCAGGACGACGTCCCCCGGCTCCAGCAGGGCGGTGGCGAGCAGCGACAGCGCCTGCTGCGACCCGGTGGTGACGAGCACGCCGTCCGCGCCGGTCGGCAGCCCGCGTGCCCCGTACCGCGCGGCGAGCGCCGCCCGGAGCACCGGCTCGCCCTCGGTCGTCGCGTACTGCAGGGCGCGACCCGCGGATTCGGCGAGCACATCGCGGTAGGCGGCCGCTATCCCCTCCGCGTCGAACAGCTCCGGGGCCGGCAACCCGCCCGCGAAGTTGACGACTTCGGGACGAGAAGTGACGGCGAGGATGTCCCGAACGGGGGAACCTCCGACCGCCGTGACCCGCTCGGCGAAGCCGGGCACGGCCGCCCCGGGACCCGCTGCCTCCTCGCCCCCCGAACCGCCCTCGACCCCCACTTCCGCGACAAACCCCACGTCATGCGCGGCACGCACAGCATCCACGGCACCCATCCCACGGCTCCTTCGCCATTCCAGGACGGCACGACCCCGCCCCTGCCCGCACCCTAGACAGGTGCATGCCCTCTACACCCACCATTTCCGCGATGCGGACCGCGCTCCGCACGCTCTAGGCTGCGCCCATGCTGCCCAGCGTGGACACGAACGACGAGTTGCAAGAAGTCGTCGGTGACGAGGCGCTGCTGCGACCTGCTGCCCAGGATCTCTGCGGTCAGCTCGGTCTCGCAGGCGCGCGGATCGTACGTTTCCCCGAGGGCTCGCTGCCGGTGTACTCCGTCGGCGATGCCCTCGTCCTCAAGCTCTATCCGGGTTTCGAAGCGGCCGAAGCCGTCCGCGAGGCCCGCCTGCTGTCGATACTGTGGGGCAAACTTCCCATCCCCACACCCAGGTTGCACTCGGCCGACCAGTACAAGAACGGCTGGCGCTATGTGCTGATGTCCCGCCTGCCCGGCGAGGACCTCAACGAGGCCTGGCCCCGGATCCCCCGGCCGGACCAGGAGCGGGTCGTCGTCGAGGCCGCCGAGGGTCTCGCCGCCCTGCACGCCCTGGACGCCACCCCGGTCGTTCCCCTCACCGGGCCGCCGGACTGGGGCAGGTTCATCGCCGCACAGCGCGCGGCGGCGGTCGAGCAGCAGCAGAGCGGCGGCCTCTCGGGCCCCTGGCTGGAACAGATCCCGGACTTCCTGCGGTCCGTGCCCCTGACCGCCCGGCGCCGCCCGGTCCTCCTGCACACCGAGTTCATGCGCGAGCACCTCACCGTCGACCCGCACGACGGCTGGCGCCTCACCGGCCTCTTCGACTTCGAGCCGGCCATGGTCGGCGACCCCGCCTACGACTTCGTCAGCGTCGCCCTCTTCCTCACCCGAGCCGACCCCACCCTGCTGAAACTCTTCTACGAGGCATACGGCCGGCCTCCGTTCGCCCCCCGCGAGCTGATGGCCTACACCCTCCTCCACGTCTACAGCGACCTGAACTGGTACCTACGCAGCCTGCCGGCCCCGCCCAGCCAGAACTTCGAGTCGCTGGCGGAGACCTGGTTCGGAACCGGGGGATGACGAAAGGGGACGGCCGGCGGAGCGGCCGGGGGACGGCTGGAGGATGAAGGAGGGCGAAGCCCCGCCTTCAGGGGCGCGGGGAACTGCGCGACCAGCCCCCACGCCCCCGCACCCGACGACCGGTGACCGGCTGCGTGAGCTGCTGGACCGGCTCGACGCCCTTGCCGAGGAGGCCAGATCTGGCTGGAGATCGTCCAGGTCGCCCTGGGCCTGCTCGCCTGGATGCCGATGCTCGCCCTGACCTGCGAGCCCCGCCTGTCGGCACCCCGCCGCCTGCGCCTGCGGCTGTTCTCCACCGCCGCCCAGCTCGTCACCACCGGCCGCCGCCGCATCCTCCGTCTCGCCCACCACTGGCCGTGGAGCGGCGTGGTCACCGAGGCCCCGGCCCGGCTCGAAGCCCTGCCGAACCCCTACTGACCAGCACGTTCCCTTTTCCGTGAGTAGCCATCCCGACGGAGCCGTGGGAACCCGGCGCCCACCCGACGCGACAGCCGGGCCCACACGCTGCCCACCATCAGCCCAGCAAGCCGAAACGGCCCACCAGTTCCACTGACGAGCCGTCACGAAATTCCGAGGTTAATCGTCACCCTCGCCCGAAAGGGCTGAATGACGAGATTCGGCCATGCCCTGGCGCGATTTATTCGTGTAATTTCTCGGGTTACGTCAACCGGGTAATTAGAAGGCGGGCGCGGAAAGTAAATTCCCGGAAGCAGGCTTTTTACTTTACCTACTCTATGTGTCGGACGCGCGGGATCTCTCACCGAGCGTGGTCGTGCGAGCCGGTGTTCCGCCGGTGACATAAGCACCAATACGTCAGAAAGCGACCATCTCGAAGGGTGCGTAGCGGGCCATAAGGTTGGCCGGGTTTCACCGTGCGGAACGGAATGAAACATTCAGGTGCCTTATGACAGTGGGTGTGTAATTACTATCCCAGTACCAACTCTTGAACTTCTTTGGCCAATACGCATAGCCTGCGTGTCGATATCGGCGCCGCTGACCACGGAGCGCCGGAACCGTGCCTGATGCTCTCTCAGGCGCTGAACTTATTCATGGGGGATTGCGTGTACGACGTCATTGTTGTGGGTGCCCGCTGCGCCGGATCACCGGTCGCCATGCTCCTGGCGCGGCTCGGACACCGGGTCCTCGTGGTGGACCGGTCCTCCTTTCCCAGCGACACCGTCTCGACGCACTACATCCACCAGGCAGGGCTGCTGAAGCTCCAGGAGTGGGGACTGCTGGACGAGATCGTGGCGGCCAAGACGCCGGCGCTCCGCACGATGCACTATGCCTACCGGGGCATCGAGCTCAACGGCTTCGCCGACCCCGTCGACGGGATCGACGCCGTGTACTGCCCGCGCCGCACCGTGCTCGACGAGATTCTGGTCAACGCCGCCCGCCGGGCCGGCGCCGAGGTGCTGGAGGGCTTCACCGTCTCCGACGTGATCGCCTCCGACGGCCAGGTGACGGGCATCCGCGGACGCGAGGGCGACGGGCCGGAGCGGGAGTTCCGGGCCTCGCTGGTCATCGGCGCGGACGGCTTCCACTCCACGGTCGCGAAGAAGGTCGGCGCGCCGCTGTACAACGTGCGCCCCGCGGCCGGCTTCATCTACTACTCGTACTACAGCGGCCTCGACTGGGGCCTGCACCACAAAACGGGCCTCAACGAGCGCTGGTTCGGCAGCTGGCCCACGAACGACGGGCTCAACATGCTGGCCATCATCTGTACCCGCGGCCAGCTGAAGGACTTCCGCCAGGACGTGGAGGGCCGCTTCCAGGCCGTCTTCGACGACGTCGACCCGCTGATGGGCGCCCAACTGCGCGAGAGCGGGCGGCGCGAGGAGGACTTCCGCCCCATGCGCTACCCCGACAACTACTACCGCCGCGCCCACGGCCCGGGCTGGGCCCTCGTCGGCGACGCCGGCTACCACAAGGACCCCTACACCGGATGGGGCATCACCGACGCCTTCCTCCATGGTGAACTGCTCGCCGAGCGCGTCCACCAGGGGCTGTCCGGAGAACGGCCGATGGACGAGGCGCTGGCCGAGTACAACAAGGTGCGTGACGAGGAGAGCGCCGGCGTCTACGACTTCACCACCACGCTCGGCGAACTCACCGAACTCCCGCCGTTCTTCAAGGCGACGATGAGCGCGATGAGCGTCGACCAGGAGTGGACCAACAAGATGCTCGGCCTGATCGGCGGCGTCGTCCCGGACTATGAGATCTACGCGCCGGAGGCCCTGGAACGTCTCTACGACGACGCGGGCGTACCGCAGGAGGAGCGGGTCTACGACCCGACCGCGTGACCTCCCGGTACCGGGGCCCCGGGCGGGCCCCGGTACCCGCGAAGTGACCTCAGCGATCGCAGTGACCGGCGTGAACCGGACAGCCGAGCGCCCCGAGCGCCTGGCGCCGTGACCCCACGCCGCACCGTCTCGCGTCCCGGAGATCACCTGCGTACGGCGTGCACCACGTGGCGACGGGCGTCCCCGCGCACCCCGGCGGCCGGCCTGGTGGCGCCACGGCTCCCTGCGCACACTCCCCTCGCCCCGGGCCCCGGGCCCGGCACTCCGTCACCGCCTTCCACGCACCTCACCCCGAGGGAGCCCAGCACATGACGCGCGCGTCCAGCATGTTCGACCTCATCAGCGAGCAGACCGAGCAGCGGCCCTACTTCGAGTCCGGCGGCATCGGCCGGTCGCACGAGTTCTACACCGGTGGGGAGCAGTTCCGGCGGGAGATGTCCCGTATCTACGGCCGGCACTGGCTCCCGGTGGACCATGTCTCCCGCCTCAGGGAGAAGGGCGCCTACAGCACCCTGAACATCGGCAGCGGTTCCGTCCTGCTCCTCCACGGCGACGACGGCATCCAGGCGTACCACAACTACTGCCGGCACCGGGGCTACAAGCTCGTGGAGGAGGCCAGCGGCAAGCGGCAGAGCCTCGTATGCCTCTACCACTGCTGGGTGTACGACCGGAACGGCAAGCTGAAAAGCCTCAACGGCACCTACTTCGACCACTTCTTCGAGAAGGAGAAGAACGGTCTGCTGCCCATCCGCACCGAGATCCGCCACGGCGTCGTCTTCGTCACCTTCTCCGACGACGCCCCCGACCTCGACAAGGCCCTCGGGGAGTTCGGGGAGTTCGCACGCGTCTACGAACTCGCCGACCTGGAGTGCGTCCAGGCCAAGGACTACCCGGTCGCCTCGAACTGGAAGCTCGTCGCGCACAACGTCAACGAGAGCCTGCACTTCCCGACCGCGCACAAGGACCTGCACCGCATCACCGACTTCGACGACGCGGGCACCTACGACCTCGAAGGCGACATCGTCGGGGCCTGGCAATCCATCCGCGGCGGCTTCAACTCCGTGTCCATGACGGGCCACAGCAGACGCACACCCATGCCGCTCGTGCCCGACGCCGACCGGCAGAGGATCAACTGGATCACCATCCTGCCCAACCTGCTGTTCGGGTTCACCGCCGACTACGTGATGATGCAGTGGGTCTGGCCCGAGAGCCCCGCCACCTGTTTCGTACGGCACTTCTGGCTGTTCCACCCCTCCGAGACAGCCAAGAGCGACTTCTCCCACGAAGCCGTGTTCGCCCTGTGGGACAAGGCGAACTACGAGGACTGGGAGATGTGCGAGCGCACCCACCGCGGTCTGT
The DNA here is from genome assembly GCF_041435215.1 of Streptomyces sp. NBC_01314. Lineage (NCBI taxonomy): Bacteria > Bacillati > Actinomycetota > Actinomycetes > Kitasatosporales > Streptomycetaceae > Streptomyces > Streptomyces sp. NBC_01314. Next base: position 4,768,063 of record NZ_CP108394.1, read on the forward strand.
CCAACCCGCTGTGGACCCCCGGTCAGCTCTCTCTCGACGAAGAGGTCGTCTCCCAGATCGACGGCTGGGTCGCCGCCCGAACCGCCGACGCCGCGCAGGACACGGACGACACCGACCCCGCCCGCCCCGCCGAGCCCGCGGCGGAGGGGCGAGCATGACGACCAACTGCTACATCATCGGGGGAACCCGGGTCCTCACCCAGTGCGCCGCACAACTGCTCGACGCGGGCGTACGAATCGAGGGCATACTCAGCGACGACCCGGCCGCCGTGGCGTGGGCCGGCGAACACACCGTGCCCGTGCTCGACCCGCACGGCGACCTGACGGCGACGCTCTCCGAGCGGAAGTTCGACTACCTGTTCAGCATGGTCAACTTCCGCATCCTGACCGCGGACGTCCTGGACCTGCCCGAGGTCGCCGCGGTCAACTTCCACGACGGCCCCCTCCCCCGCTACTCCGGCAGCAACGCCCCGGCCTGGGCCCTGTACGAGGGCGCGACCCGGCACGCGGCGACCTGGCACCGGATGACGGAGGCCGTGGACGCCGGCGGCGTCCTGCTCGAACGCTGGTTCCCGGTCCGTGACCACTCCACCGCGCTCTCCCTGACGTACGAGACCGCCGAGACCGGCATCGAGCTGTTCAAGGACCTCGTCCCGCACATCGTGGCGGGCACCCTGCCCGACAGCGTCGACGTCGGCGACCGCGAACGGCGGTTCTACCGGCGGTCCGCCCGCATGGCCTCCGGCGGGCTCATCCACTCCGGCACCTCGGCCGCCGAGGCCGCCCGTATCTCCAAGGCCCTGGACCACGGCAGTTTCCCCAACCCTCTCGGCATACCCACGCTCGTCACCGAACAGGGCGCCGTCCTCACCCGGCAGATCAGGCTCATCCCCCGGGCCGAGCCCCGCACGGACACCACCGTGCTGTCGGTGACCACGTCGGCGCTGACCCTCGCCGCCCCGGACGCGGACCTCGTCCTCAGCGATTTCACCGCCGTCGACGGCAGCTCCCTCAGCGGCCAGGCCGCCGCCCAGCGGCTCGGCGCCGTCGAAGGCACGCCCCTGCCGCCCGTCGGCGAGGAACGGCTCGCCGCCATCGCCGCCGCCCAGAAGCCGCTGCGGGCTCACGAACCGTGGTGGAGCGCCCGGTTGCGGGAACTGCGCCCGGCACGGCTGCCCGTCGACGACTTCAGCGCCGGCGCGGCGCACTACGGCCGCTACGAGATGGCGTTCGTCCCCGGTTCCCGCGACGAGGCGATCGCCGTCGTCCACGCCTTCCTCGGCGTCGTGGCCGAGCGCGCCGACGAGCCGGCCTTCGACTTCGCCTGGTCGCCGTCGGACGCCCGCGCGCGGGCCGGGAAGACCCATGGCATCGCCGCGGCGCGCCTCCCCGTACGGTTCGACGGCGACAGCGCCGGCGCCCTGCGCGACAAGCTCGACGAGGCCGCCGCCCGGCACGGCTACGCCGCCGACCTGGAGGTCCGGCTCGGCCTCGCGGGACGCCCTCTGGGCTCCGGGGAGCCGACGTTCACCGATGTCATGGTCCTCGAACGCGGCGCGGGGGAGGAGGCGTCGGCCGAACCGCACACCGAGATCGCACTCCTGTGCCTGCGGGACGGCCCGCCGACGGTCTTCGTCCGTGACACCGCGATGGGCCGCGACGAGGCGCTGGAGTTCACGGAGCGGGTCGAGGACCTCGCCCTGGCCGCCCTGTTCCACGGCGACGGCGCGCGGCCCGCGCTCCATCCCGACGCCAACCGGCCGGACGCCGAGGAGGCAGCTGATCCGGCCGATACGGCTCATACACCCGAGATGGCCGATACGGCGGGGACGACCGATACGGCGGAGACGACGGCACCCGGCAGCGCGACCGTGCTCGACCTGTTCGCCGCCGCGGTCGCCGAACGGCCCACGGCCACCGCCGTCCGCAGTGGCACCCGCACCCTCGACTACGCCGCCCTGGACGCCTGGGCCGACGCGATCGCCGCCCGTCTGCACGACCAGGGCATCGAGTCCGGATCGGTGGTCGGTGTCCTCGTCGAACGGGGCGTCCACCTGATCCCCGTCCTCCTCGGCATCCTCCGCTCCGGCGCCGCCTTCCTCCCGCTCGACCCGGCCTACCCCACGGACCGCCTGCGCGGATACACCGAGGTCGCGCGGTGCGACCTGATCCTCACCGACCCCACCACCGACGACCTCGGCGCCTCACTGGGCACGGCCCTGCGCGTACCGGAGGCGGACGGGTCGGCACCGGCCGTACCGCCGCGAGTCGAGGCGGACGACCTCGCGTACCTCCTGTTCACCAGCGGATCCACGGGCGCCCCCAAGGGCGTGGAGATCGAGCACGGGGCTCTCGCCAACTTCCTCACCGGGATCGGGGAACGGCTCGGCTCCTCTGCCGAGGACGCCGTACTCGCCCACACGACAGTGGCCTTCGACATCTCCCTGCTGGAACTCCTCCTGCCGCTGACCGTCGGCGCCACGGTCGTCCTCGCCTCCCGCGAGACGGCACGCGATCCGCGGCGCCTGGCCGAACTGGCCGGCGAGGTGACCGTCGCCCAGGCCACACCGAGCATGTGGCGGCTCCTCCTGGCCACCGGGTGGACCCCGCCGACGGGGCTCACCGTCCTCTCGGGCGGCGAAGCCCTGCCACGGAGCGTCGCCGAGGGCCTGCACGCCCCGGCCCGCGCTCTGTGGAACCTGTACGGCCCCACCGAGGCCACCATCTGGGCCTCCGCCCACCGTGTCACCTCCGTGGGCGACTTCGTCCCGCTCGGTGAGCCGCTGCCGAACCTCCGGCTGCATGTCCTGGACGAGCGGCTGGAGCCGTGCGCGCCCGGTACGAGGGGCTCGCTGTGGATCTCCGGCGCCGGACTCGCCCGCGGGTACGCCCACCGGTCCGACCTCACGGCGGACGCCTTCACCGTCCACCCCGCCACCGGGGTGCGCCTCTACCGGACCGGTGACGAGGTACGGCTCCACACGGACGGCGCCGTCGAATGGCTCGGCCGTGCCGACGCCCAGGTCAAGGTACGGGGCAACCGCATCGAGCCCGCCGAGATCGAGCAGGTGCTGGAACGGTTCTCCGGGATCACGGCGGCCGTCGTCGGCGCCGCCCGCTTCGAGGGCCGGGGCGAACCGCGTCTGACCGCCTATCTGGTCGGCGACGGACTCCCGACGAAGGCCCGGCTGGACGAGTTCGTCGGCGCCACGCTGCCCGAGTACATGGTGCCGGACGCGTACGTACGGCTCGACGCGCTGCCCCTGACCGACAACGGCAAGGTGGCGCGGGCCCGGCTGCCGCTGCCGACCCGCGACACGGTCCTGCGCGCCGACGCGGCCCTCACCGCGGCGGCACCCGAGGCCGCCGCCCCGGCTTCCGCCGCCGCGACCGCCGACCTGACCACGGAGGCCCTGACCGGGCTCGTCGCGCGCGTCTTCGCCGACACCGTGGGACAGCCCGCCTTCGCCGCGGACGCCAACTTCTTCGACCTCGGCGGCGACTCGGCCAACGTCACCGTCGCCGCCGTACGCCTCAGCCGCGAACTGGGCGTGGAGGTCACCGCTCCGTCGGTCTTCGCGACCGGCACCCCGGCCAAGCTGTCCCGGCTGCTGGCCGCCGACGGCCTGGTGCGGATCGCTGAGCCGCAGCCGCAGCCGCAGCCGCAGCCAGAGCCGGATCCGCAGCCGCGACTGGAGGCGCACCCTTCCGACCCGGCCGCCGAGCGCGGACGGGAGACGGCGGTGGAGATGGCGGAAGCGAGGCCCTCGACGGCCGTGGCGGGTCCCGCACACCCCGGACCCGCACACCCGGGGCCCGTGCGGGAGGACGCCCACGGCGGTGCGCTGGCCGTGGTCGGGATGGCGTGCCGGTTCCCCGGCGCCGCCACCCCGGACGAGTTCTGGCGCAACCTGGCCGCCTGCGTCTCCAGCGTCGGTGAAGCGCCGGAGGGCAGGCGGGGCTGGGCCCGTCTGTGGACCGAGGGCGAGGCCGACGAGGTGCCGATGGGCTGGGTCGACGGAGTCGAGTACTTCGACCCCGGACGCTTCGGTCTCACGGACCGCGAGGCCCGGCGTCTGGACCCCCTGCAGCGTGTCCTGCTGAGCGTGACCGCCGAGGCGCTGGAGAGCGGCGGCCACGACCATGTGTCGCTCGGCGCCGACACCGGTGTCTTCATCGGCACGATCGCGAGCGACTTCCCCGAACTGGTGGCACGGAGCATCGGCCACGGTGACCCGCACGTCGCCACGGGCACCGCGATCTCCATGGTCGCCAACCGGCTGTCGCACGTGTTCGACTGGTCGGGACCGAGCGTGGCCGTCGACACGGCGTGCTCGTCGTCCCTCGTCGCCCTGCACCAGGCCGCCATGCACCTGCGGTCGGGGGACGTGGACGCCGCCGTCGTGGGCGCGGCCAACCTGGTCCTGACACCGGACAAGACACGTTCCTTCGCACGCAACGGCATGCTGTCCCCCCAGGGCGTGTGCCGGGCCTTCGACGAAGGGGCCGACGGTTACGTCCGCGGAGAGGGCTGCGGTGTCGTCGTACTGAAGCGGCTCGCGGACGCCCGGCGCGACGGGGACCCGGTCCTCGCCGTGATCCGAGGCACCGCCGTCAACCACACCGGCGGCAGCGCCGGGTTCCTCACCGCGCCCAGCAGGCCGGCCCAGGCGGCCGTACTGCGCAAGGCACTGGCGGCCTCCGGCGTCACCCCCGGCGACATCGGCTACATCGAGGCGCACGGCACCGGTACACAGCTCGGTGACCTCATCGAACTCGAAGCGCTGCACGCGGTCCTCGGCGAGGAGGCCACGCATCCGGTCGCCGTGGGTTCGGTGAAGACGAACATCGGCCATCTGGAGCCGGCCGCCGGCATCGCCGGACTCATCAAGACGATCCTCGCCCTCCAGGCCGGCACCATCCCGCCGTCCCTCAACCTCACCACCCCGAACAAGGCGTTCGACTTCGCGGCCTCGCCGCTGTTCGTCGCCGACCGGCCGTTGCCCTGGGACGGACCGAGGATCGCGGGCGTCAGCAGTTTCGGCTTCGGCGGCGCGAACGCCCATGTGGTGGTCGAGGCCGCGCCCCCCGTCGCGAAGGACACCCAGGACGCGGCGGACCATGACCGGCTGCCCCGGCTGCTGACCCTGTCGGCGGCATCGGACGCGGCGCTGCGCACCCTGGCGCACCGCCTCGTGCTGATGCTGCGCTCCCCGTACTGCCCGTCCCTCGCGTCGCTGAGCGAGGCGAGCCGCAGGCGGCCGGCGGCGGCACATCGCCTCGCCTGCGTCGTCGACAGCCTCGAACAACTCGACGACAAGCTGCGGCTGTTCCTGGCCGGCGTGGACGAAGTCCGCTCCCTCCACCCGGGAGTGGCCGACGGCACCGGGCGCGCGGAGAAGGCCATGGTCCAGGACGGGGCGGGCCGGGAGGAACTGAGGGAGGCGGCCCGGCGGTTCGCCGCCGGCGCGGACCTCTCCACCGGGCCCGGCCGGGCGGGCGTACGCTTCCCGACCGCACCGCACGACGAGAAGTACCTCTGGCTGGAGCCGACCGGGCAGCCGCGGCCGACGGCCCCGGAGCCGGGCGAGGCCGTCGCGAGCGGCCGTACGACCGACTCGTGGGCGCGGCTCCCCGAGGCCGCCGAACACGTGGTCCTCGGCAGGCCGACCCTGCCCGGTGCCGCCTACCCCGGCAAGGTGGCCGAGTTGGTCGGCGGTGAACGGTTCGGCCTGCGCGACGTGACGTTCCGCAAGGCCGTCGAGACGCCCGCGACCCTGTCGGCCGAACGTGACGGAGCACGGGTCACGTTCCGCGACGGCGACGGCGCCCTCGTCTGCACCGCCGAACTGACCCCGCCGGAACAGCCGGTACTCCCCGTCCCGCCGTCCGGCGACGACTTCACCACCGTCGAACTCGACGCGCTCTACCGCGCGTTCGAGCGCGACGGACTCGCCTACGGCTCCGCCTACCGGACCGTCGCCGCCCTCTCCACCGCACCCGGCCGGGCGACGGGCGTGCTCCGCGCCGAAGCCGCACCCGACGGCGCGGTCGACGCACGGCTCCTCGACGGCGCCTTCCAGGTCGCTCTCACCGCGTGCGGTGCGCGGGGCCTGTACGTGCCGTTCACCGTCGAACGGCTCACGGTCCTCGGCCGTATCCCGGCCACGGCCCGTGTGTACGCCCGGCGTGACAGGGAGACCGGTCCCGACTCCGGTCTGCTGACCGCCAGTCTGGTGATTCTCGACGGCGACGGGCCGGTGCTGGAAGCCCGTGGCATCACCTGGAAGCGGCTGTCGAGCACGCCGTCGGCCGGGGCCCCGCGACCCGTCACGGCCCGGGACGCCGACGCCGGTTCGGGCCTGCTCGCCGCCCCGGCCGCCGAGCGCAACGGTCACCGTCCGGTGCCCCTCCGTCCCGGACGGAGTGACGGTCTCGGTGCCGCCCTGGCCCGTTGGGTGGCCGACGCCCTGGAGACGGGCATCGACGACCTCGAACCGGACCGCCCCTTGCAGGAGCAGGGGCTCGACTCCGTGCTCGCCGTCGCGCTGGCCCAGGACATCCGCGCCAAGCTGGGCGTCGACATCCCCGTGACCCTCGTCCTCGAAACCGGATCGGTGGACCGGCTCGCCGCCGAGCTCCGCGAGGAGTACGGCGTCACCTCCGTCCCCGGCGACACCGCGTCCCCCACCGGGCCGGAAGACAGCACGTACACCGTGGACCCGGGCGACACCACACACGCCACGTACACCGCCGAGCTGGACGACGCCCCGCACGTGGCTGCGCGGGACGAGCGACCCGCCCCCGTGGCGCAGCCGTTCGTCACCCACGCGGCGCCCGCCACCGGCACGGCCGCCTCCGAACGCCACGACATCGCCGTCATCGGTGTCGACGGCGTCTTCCCGAACGCCGCCGACACCGACGAACTGTGGCGGGTCCTGCTCGACGGTGACGACTGCCTCAGCGAAGTACCCGCCTCCCGCTGGGACATCGACGCCTACTACGGCACCGACGGCACTCCCGGCACCGTGTACCTCAGGCGGGCAGGCTTCGTCGACGGGCTGACCGACTTCGACCCCGGCTTCTTCCGGCTGTCACCCGCCGAGGCACAGTGGATCGACCCGCAGCAGCGGCATCTGATCCAGTCGGCCTGGCGCGCCCTGGAGGACGCCGGGCTGGCGGGGAAGCCGGACCGCTCCACGGGCGTGTTCGTGGGCGCCAGCTACCAGCACTACCGCGACGTGGTCGTCGACGACGTCGTCCAGACCGCGGCCGGCCTCGGCAACCACAACGCGATCCTCGCCAACCGGCTCAGCTACTTTCTCGACCTGCACGGCCCCAGCATGACGGTGGACACGCTCTGCTCGTCGTCGCTGGTGGCCCTGCACACGGCGGTGCGCAGCATCCGCAACGGGGAGTGCGAGCAGGCGATCGTCGCCGGTGTGCACCTGGGGATGTCGCCCCAGTACTTCCAGCTCGGCTCACGCCTCAGGTCGTTCTCGCCCACCGGCAGGTCACGTGCCTTCGACGCCGGTGCGGACGGGTTCGTGCCGGGCGAGGGGGTCGTGTCGGTCGTGGTGAAGCCCCTGGCGGCGGCGCTGCGCGACGGGGACCGGGTGCGCGGGGTGATCCGGGGAACCGCGGTCAACCACGGCGGCCGGACGAGTGGTCTGACGGTTCCCAGCGGTGGGGGACAGCAGGAGGTCGTGGCCGCGGCCCTGGCGGACGCCGGGGTGTCACCGGAGTCGATCGGTCTGGTCGAGGCCCACGGCACGGGCACGGGACTGGGCGATCCGATCGAGGTGGAGGGGCTGACCCGCGCGTGGCGCCGCTTCACGGCGCGGTCGCAGTTCTGCGCGCTGGGCTCCCTGAAGAGCAACATCGGCCACCTGGAACCCGCGGCGGGCCTCGCGGGACTGGTGAAGGTCCTGCTGGCGCTGGAACACGGGGTCGTCCCGCCGACGGTGAACGTGACACGGCCGAACGACCACATCCGCTTCGAGGGAACCCCGTTCTACCTCGCCGACCGGCCCGTGGAGTGGCAGCGTACGGGTGGACCGCGCCGCGCGGCGGTGAGCGCCTTCGGCATGGGCGGCGTCAACGCGCACATCATCGTCGAAGAGGCACCGGACACGCCCGCACCCGCGGACCTGGCCCAGGACAGCCATCTCGTACGGGTCACCGGCGCCGACGAGGCCGCCGTGCGCGCCCTCGCCGGTGTCTACGCCGACCAGGTCGCCCGCACGGCCGAGGACCGGCTGGGTCACCTCGCCTTCACCGCCAACACCGGCCGCGCCGCCCAGCGCCACCGCGTCGCCGTGCAGGGGGCCACGCCCAGGGAACTGGCCGACCGTCTCACCGACGTCGCGGCCGGCCGTACCCCCGTCGTCCGGGACACCGGCAAGCCCGCCACCACGGTCTTCCTCTTCACCGGCCAGGGCTCCCAGTACCCCGGTATGGGCCGGGACCTGTACACCACGGAACCGCACTTCCGCGACGCGCTGCACGAGTGCGCCGACCTCCTGGCCCCCTGCACCGACGTCCCGTTGCTCGACCTGCTGTGGGGCGACGCCCGGCATCTGCTGGACCGGACCCGATACGCGCAACCCGCCATCGTCAGCGTCGAGGTGGCGCTGGTCCGGTACCTGGAAGCGGCCGGGGTGCGCCCCGACGCCGTCGCCGGGCACAGCCTCGGTGAGCTGACCGCCGCCTGGTCCGCCCACGTGCTCTCCCTGCCCGACCTGCTCCGTCTCACCGCCCTGCGCGGACGGCTCATGGAGGACCAGCCCTCGACCGGCGCCATGGCCGTCGTCCACACCGACACCGACACACTCACCGCCGCACTGCGGGCCCACCCCACCCTGGAGATCGGCGCCTACAACGCGCCCCAGGTCCACACCGTCACCGGCCCCGCCGACGCGCTCGCCCGGTTCCGCGAGGAGACCCCGCACCGGACCCAGCTCCTCCCGGTCAGCCACGCCTTCCACTCCGCCGACATGGAACCGGCCGTCGCACCCTTCGCCGAGGCCGTGGCCGCCACCGCCCTCAAGCCGCCCAGCATCCCGTTCGTCTCCACCCTGACCGGGACCTGGCACACCCCCGACTCCGCCGTCGACGCCGCGCACTGGGCCGAGGCCATTCGCCGGCCCGTCCGCTTCGCCCAGGCCCTGACCGTGCTCGCCGAGGCCGTGCCGCAGGCCGTCTGGGAGATCGGGCCCCACCCCCATCTCACGCCCCTGGCCCGTACGACCCTCACCGAGCCGCACCCCGTCTGGCTCACCACCCTCCACCGCGGGCGCGAGGAACAGGGCCGGCTCCACACGGCCCTGGCCGCCCACCACAACCGCACGGGCGCCGACCTGACCTGGAGCGCGCTCCACGAGGGCAAGCGGCACCGCACGACCACCATCCCCACTTATCCGTTCCACCGAGAGCCGCTGGCCGCGCCCCCCGCTCGCCGCCGCGCCGTGACGAAAGCCGTCAGCCACCCGCTGTTCGACCGCCACTACGAGCACCGGAGCGAGGGACAGTGACGCACCGAGCCGAGACCTACGAGAAGACCTTCGCGGGACACGAACCCTTCATCGCCCAGCACCGCGCCGCGGGCACCGGACTGCTGCCCGCCGCGGTGCAGTTGGAGATGGCGATGGTCGGCGTCGCCATGCTCGGGCCGTTCACTCCGCTGGAGCTCACCGACGTGGCCTTCCTCAGGCCCCTCACCGTCGCCGACGACGCGACGGCGGCCGTTCGGCTCGACGTCGCCCACGACCCGGACGTCCGCTTCGAACTGAGCACCGTCGTGGCCGGGGAACGCAAACAGCTGTCCACCGGCCGCGGCCGACGGCTCCCGGACGGCTCGACGCCCGGGGCCGTCCCCCGGGTGACCGGCACACGCACGATCACCGCGGACGACCTGTACGACAGCTGGTCGCGCGCCGGACTGTGGTACGGACCGGACTTCCGCACGGTCCGGGAGCTCACCGTCGGCGACGGCACCGCCCGAGCCGCCCTGCGCAGCGACGCCGAACCCATGCCGTGGTTCGCCCACCCCCTGCTGACGGACGGCGTACTCCAGGTCGTGAGCTGCGCGCTCCAGGACCTACCGGGCGCGACCGCGCCCCGGCCCATGCTGCCGATCGGCGTGGCCCGCGTCGCCGTCCACACCGATCTGTCGGCCCTGTCGTCCGGGGCCACCGTCCTGGTCCGCCGGACCGGGGTCGAGGGCGCCTACTCGACGGCCGACGCCGTGCTCCTCGGACCGTCGGGCGAGGTCGCCGCGGAGTTCGACGGTGTCCGCATGCGCCGTACGGCCGCGATGGCGCCGGGCACCGAGCCGTCGGAGCGGACCGCCCAGCCGCTCTCCCGCATCCACTGGCGGCCCGCGCCCGGCCCGGAACGCGAGCCCGCCCAAGGCACCTGGGTCGTCCTCCACCACGGCGACGCCCTGGGCGAGCACACCGCCCGGCAGCTGCGCGCCGAGGGCGCCCGCGTGGTGGAGGCCGGCCTCGGCGCGTCCCCGGCGCACCCGGCGCGGGACCGCGACCACCTCGTCCTGCCGCACGCCGACGAGGACGGATTCCGGCGGCTGTGGGAGGACGTCGGCGACCCGGTGGCGGGAGTCGTGCACCTGTGGAACGCCACCGAAGCGGCCGACGACGGCACGGAGGACTCCGAACTCCGCGCCGGACTTCACGGGTGCTTCGCCGCCCTGAAGACGCTCGGCGAGCGGCAGCGCAACTCCCGCTTCCTCGTGGTGACCCGGCACGCCCAGCCGGTGGCGGACGACGACACGCCCGTGCCCGCACGCGCGGCCCTGTGGGGTCTCGTGCGGACGGCGGCCATCGAGTACCCCGGCCTGCGCCCCCGGCTCATCGACCTCGACGACACCACCGCCGCCGACGCGCTCACGGCGGAACTCGGCGAGGGCCCCACGGAGGTCGCCCACCGACACGGCGTCCGCCACGAGCCCGTCCGACTGTTCGATCTGTTCGACGTGCGGGCCCGCCCGGCGAGCCGGCCCATCAGGCGGGGCGGCCGCTATCTCGTCCTCGGCGGACACGGGGGGCTGGGCCTGGAGGTGGCCCGCCGGTTCGCCGAGGAGGGAGCCGGACTCGTCGCGCTCGTCAGCCGGAGCGGCACGGCGGGCACCGACCGGTCCCCACTGGCCGGGATCGAAGCGGCGGGCTGCGCCGTCGTGTCGTACGCCGCCGACATCACCGCCCCCGGTGAGCTGCGGGCCGTCGTGGAACGTGTCCGGGGCGAATACGGCGACCTGCACGGCGTGGTCCACGCGGCGGGCACGCTCAAGGACGGGCTCATCCGGTCCACCACCGCCGAGGACATCAACGCGGTCATGCGTCCCAAGGCCGACGGCGTCCGCGAACTCGCCGCCGCCGTCGCCGGAACGGACCTCGACTTCGCCGTCCTCTTCGCCTCCGTCTCCGGCGCCTTCGGCAACCTCGGCCAGGGCGGATACGCCGCCGCCAACGCCTACCTGGACGCCTTCGCCCACGCGCACGGCGCGCCCTGGCTCAGCGTCGACTGGGGCCTGTGGGGCGAGGTCGGCATGGGAACGGCTGTCGCGGACCAGCTCCGGCGCCGGGGCGTCCGGCCGCTGGGGACGACCGAGGCCCTGGACGCGTTGATCGCCGTCCTGGGCGGGGACGCCCGCCAAGTGGTCGTCGCCCACCCCGACGGCACGGAGCCCGGGCCAGACACCACGGAGTCCCGGCCCGACACCGGCGACCGGCACGCCACCACGGTCACGCGGACCCCGAACCGCCCGGACCACGACGGCTCGGGCGGCGTACACGCCGGCGAGGGCCGGGAGCGGGTGGAGGACGAGCTGGAGCGCTTCCTCGGCGAACGGCTGGGCGTCGCCTCCTTCGACCGCCGTACCCCTCTGGCCGACTACGGCATGAGTTCCATCATGAGCGTCGAGCTGTCGGAGGAGCTGTCCCGCCGCTGGGACCTGCACCTCCCGGCCACCCTCTTCCTGGAACACGGCGACTTCACCGAACTGGCACGGGCGTTGACGGACCGGTACGGCGCGGCAGGCGCGGTGCCGGCGCCGGCCGCCGGGAAGACCGCCGAATCGGCGGCGTCGGCGGCACAGGCGGCACAGGACGTGCGGGAGCCCGAGCCGGAGGCCGCTCCTGCCGCCGCCCTTCCCCGGGGGGCGGACACCGGGCGGGACACGGACGTGGCCGTGGTCGCAGTCTCCGGCGACCTGCCCGGAGCACTCGACGTCACCGGTCTGTGGCCACTGCTGCGCTCCGGCGGGCACGCGTTCACCGAGATCCCGGCCGAACGCTGGGACATCGACGCGCACTTCGAGGAACGCGGCCCTCATATGACGGGCACCTACTGCCGCACCGGCGCCTTCCTCGACGACATCGACCGCTTCGATCCGTCGTTCTTCGGCATCTCCGTGCGTGAGGCCGAGGAGATGGACGCCCAACAGAAGCTGCTGCTCGAACACGCCTGGGCGGTACGCGACGAGAGCGGTCTCGTCGGCCGCCGCGACATCGGCGTCTTCGTCGGCGCCACCTACACCCACCACCGCGACGCCCAGGGCCTGGACAGCGTCGGACCGCACACCGCGCTCGGCTCCCTGAACGCCGTACTGGCCAACCGCGTCTCCTACGCGCTCGATCTGACGGGCCCTTCGCAGACCGTCGACACCTTCTGCTCCTCCTCCCTCGTCGCCGTCCAGCAGGCGGTCGCCGCGCTGCGCGCCGGAACGTGCGCCGCCGCGATCGTGGCGGGCTGCCACGTCGGACTCACCCCGTGGTACTACCGCAGCCTCAGCCAGCTCGGGGCCCTGTCGCAGACCCTGCCGCACCCCTTCGACAACCGCGCCGACGGCTTCGTCCCCGGTGAGGGAGCGGTCGCCGTCATGCTCAAGCGTCGTGCGGACGCCGAGCGCGACGGTGACCGGATCTGGGGTGTGATCCGGGGCGCGGCCGTCAACCACGGCGGCCGGGGCAGCGCCCTGCCCGTGCCCCGCAGCGAGGCCCAGACCGCCGTCATCCGCGCCGCCCTCGACGACGCCGGGACGGCCCCGGCGGACATCTCCCTGATCGAGAGCCACGGCACGGCGACCCGGCTCGGCGACCCGGTCGAGATCGCCGCGCTCACCGATGTGTTCGGCGACGACACGGACCGCCGTACGCCGGTGCACATCGGCTCGGTGAAGGCCAACATCGGCCATCTGGAACCGGCCGCCGGACTCGCCGGACTGGTCAAGGTCCTCCTGTGCCTTCGGCACGGGGAGATCCCGCCCCTCGCGGGCTACGAGAGCCCCGGCGCGCACCTCGACCTCACCGGCGGGCCCTTCGTGATCCCGACGGAACCCCGGCCGTGGCGCTCCGACGGGCCACGTCGTGCGGGTATCAGCGCCTTCGGTATGGGCGGCACCAACGCGCACATCGTCGTGGAGGAGTACCCCGCCGCACCACCCGCCGAGAACACCCCCGCACCATCCTCCCTGGGCGAACACCTCCTGCTGCTGTCCGCGCACACGCCGCAGGCACTGGCCCGGCGCGCGGCGGACCTGCGACGGCTGCTGCGGGCCGAGCCGTCGGCCGCGAGCGCGCTGTGCCGCTCGGCCGCCGTGGGGCGCGACCACCTGCGGTACCGCGTCGCGATCCTCGGCTCCACGGCCGAGACCCTGTCGGCCGGACTGGCGCACGTCGTCCGCAGGGGTGACGCGGCCCAGGGTGCCGTCCTGCGCGACGGGACGGTCCTGGAGAGCGGTGCCCGTACGGCCGACGCCGCGCTCGCCGTCCGCATGGCCCCCTTCACATCGCACACCCCCGAACGGCTCGCGGCCCAACTGCGCGTCTCGGACGACCGGTTGAGCACCGGGCTGGCCTTCTTCCACGTCGGCGGCGGAACCGTCGACTGGCACCAGGTGTACGAGGGGACGCCCGCGCGACGGGTCGCTCTGCCGCCCTACCCCTTCCGGACGGACGCCACGAGCACGGAGGACACGGACGAGGGCACGGACGAGGGCACGGACGAGGGCACGGACGACATGACCGCGACCGTCCACCGGCTGTCCCGCGCCCACCGCGTGTTCGGTGAGGCGACGCTGCCTGGGGCGCTGACGGCGGCCCTGGCACTCGGGAGCGCCGACGTCCTGCGGCGGATCGCGTTCGTGGGCAGGGGCACCGGACTCCACACCCTCACCAGCGACCTGGACGATCCCGCCCGCACGGGACCGGTCACGTTCCGGTACGGCGACCGCATCGTCGCCCGTCTCGAAACGGGCCGCCCGGACGAGGCGCTCGGCGACCCGCCCGGCGCCCATGACATCGACACCCTGCGCGCGGGGCTCGACCGAACACTGGACCCCAGGGGCCTGTACGCCTGGTTCGCGGCCAAGGGCATGGACTTCGCCGCCCCCCTGCGCTCCCTCGCGGACGTGCGCTTCGGGCCGGCCCGCGTGCTCGCCCGGGTCGACGGCTCCACCGGCGACGACCTGGAGAGGGCCGTGGTCGCCCTCGACGCCGCGCTGCAGAGCATGGCCGTACTGACCCTGGCCGACCCGGCCGCGGCGTCGGCGACGTATCTGCCGGTGTCCATCGGGCGGCTCGTACGGCGGGACGATCCGGCGCGGACGGCCTACGTGCTGCTCGACGCCGACGACACCGCACCGGACGGGGTACGGCGCGGCCACGCCACCCTGCTGGCCGCGGACGGCAGGGTGCTGGTGCGTCTTGAGGACGTGGAGTACCGGACGGTGACGGGGAAAGACGCGTCCGACGTGGCTGAGGAGCCGCGGCGGGACGCGCCCCGGCCGGTCGTGACCGCGTCCTCGCCCGCCCCCGGGACCGCGATCCAGGCCTCGGTGCTCGCCCTCGTGCGGAACACTCTGCACGATCCGAGCGTCACCCCGACGACCTCGCTGTCCTCCGCCGGACTCGACTCCATGCTCGCAACGGCCATCGCGGCCGACATCGAGGAGACCCACGGCGTGCGGCTGAGCCCCACGGACGTCCTGGACGCGGCGGACTGCCGCGCCCTGGCCGCACGGGTCGCCGAGCAGACCGGCGCGCCGGGGCGGACCGTCACCCTCACCACACCCGCCGTCACCGCCGAACCCACGCCCGACCCGAAGGACATGGCCGTCATCGGCCTCGCCCTCGCCCTGCCCGGGGCCCGGAACCCGACCGAGTTGTGGTCGCTGCTGACCCGGGGAGACACGGAGATCGGCCCCGCGCCCGCCCACCGCTGGGGAACGTACGCGCGGGGCACCCAGTCCGACGTCGGTGGCTTCCTCGGCAACGTGGAGGAGTTCGACGCCCGCTTCTTCGACTTCTTCCCCAAGCAGGCCGAGGTGCTCGACCCCCAGGCCCGCTGGCTGCTGCGGACGACCTGGGAGGCATGCGAGTCGGCCGGCCTGCCGCCACGTCGACTCTCGTCGTCCACGGGTGTGTTCGTGGGCGCCAGCTACCAGCACTACCGCGACTACAACATCGCGCCGGAACTGGACGCCCACAGCGGTCTCGGCAACCACAACGCCTTCCTCGCGAACCGGCTCAGCCACTTCCTCGACCTGCGTGGTCCGAGCATGACGGTCGACACGCTCTGCTCGTCGTCGCTGGTGGCCCTGCACACGGCGGTGCGCAGCATCAGGAACGGCGAGTGCGAACAGGCCATCGTCGCAGGTGTCCGGGTCGGCATGTCGCCGTTGCACTACGTGGCCATGAGGAATCTGCGGGCTCTGTCACCTTCGGGTGCGTCGCGTGCCTTCGACGCGGCGGCGGACGGATTCGTGCCGGGTGAGGGGGTGGTGTCGATGGTGGTGAAGCCGTTGACGGCCGCCCTGCGGGACGGGGACCGGGTGCGCGGTGTGATCCGGGGGAGCGCGGTCAACCACGGGGGCCGCACCAGCGGGTTGACGGTGCCGAGCGCTCGCGCGCAAGGGGACGTCATCGCCGGGGCGCTGCGGGACGCGGGCGTCTCGCCGGAGACGGTCGGGTTGCTGGAGGCACACGGTACGGGGACGGGACTCGGTGATCCGATCGAGGTCGAGGGGCTGACCCGGGCCTGGCGGGAGCACACCGATCGGGCGCAGTTCTGTGCGATCGGGTCGTTGAAGTCGAACATCGGTCATCTGGAGCCGGCCGCCGGCCTGGCGGGTCTGGTGAAGGTGCTGCTGGCGATGGAGCACGGGGTGATCCCGCCGACGCTGCATGTCACGCGTCCCAATGACCACATCCGTTTCGAGGACACACCCTTCTACCTCGCCGACGGTGCGCGGGCCTGGCCGCGTGACGGCCGTCCGCGGCGGGCAGCGGTCAGCGCGTTCGGTATGGGCGGTGTCAACGCCCATGTCGTCGTCGAAGAGCCACCGGCGGCGCCGGTCCGCGCCGGGGCGGCCCCCGGAAGCCATCTGGTGCGGGTGACCGGCGTCGACGAGGCCGCCGTGCGCGCCCTCGCCACCGCCTACGCGGACCGCTTCGACGCGGCGCGCGACGACTGGGAGACCGCCGACCTCTGCCACACGGCCAACGTCGGCCGCTCGCCCCTGGAGTTCCAGACGGCCGTCAGCGGGCGCACGGCCGCCGCGCTGGCGACGGCGCTGCGCGCGGTCGCCGGCGGCAGTGTGCCGATCGCCCGCGCCGACAGCGGCCTGACCACTGAACAGGCCCGGGAACAGGCCCGGGGAGACAGGGATCCGGCCGGGGAACCGTCCCGCCACACCGCCGTCGCCGCCTTGGTGCGAGCCGGATACGCGCACGTCGACTGGGCGGCGCTCTCCGCACCCGGAGCACGGGTCACGGACCTGCCGACGTATCCGTTCGCCGCGCAGAAGCACTGGCACATGCACGAGGCCAAGGGGGAAGCACAGGCAGGGCACCGAGCCGAAGCCCTCCGGACCGAGTGGCGCACCGGCGAACTGCCGCCTCCCGCCCCCTCGTTCTCGTCGCGGCACACATCGGTGCGCCTCGTCACCACGGACCCCGTCCTGCGGGACGCGCTCACCTCCGCTCTCCGCGACCGGGGCGCGGTCGTCGAGGAGACGGACCGGACCGGGCAGACAGCTCAGACGGGGCCGACCCGTCCGAGCACGGACACGGTCGTCGTCGTGGACACTCCGAACCCGCAGGACGCCGAGCCGTACGACCTGAGTGCGTTCTGGTCCGAACTCGGCTCCCTCATAGCGGCGTTGCCCGCCCACGGGCGGCTGCTCTGGGCGGGACACCACAGCGCGGCCGTGCACGCGGCGGAACGCGGACGGCTCCGCCCGGAGGCCGCCGCCATGGCCATGGCCGTACGGGCGGCCTGTGCGGAGAGCCGGAAGTACTCCGCCGTCGTCGACCTGGACCCGGCGGACCCGGCGGATGCGCGGGCCCGCCAGATCGCCGCCGAGTACGCGGCGCTGCCCCAGGGCCCCGACGCCGATCCGGGCACGGACCCGCTCTCCGGCACCTTCGCGGCCTACCGCCACGGCATCAGGTACGTGCCGCACACCGTCACCGCCCCGCCCGGCCCGTCGTACGAGCCGTCCGGGGACGGGTACTACCTGGTGACCGGCGGACTCGGCGCGGTCGGACGGCAGTTGGTCCGGCGGCTCGTCGACCGGGGAGCGCGTCGCGTCGGCGTGGTCGGGCGGTCCGTGATCGACGAGACCCTCTCCGAACCGCTGCGGGAGCTGTCGGGGCGGGCCGAGGTGGCGTACCTGCCCTGTGACGTGTCCGACGCGTCGGCTCTGGCCGTCGTGGCACGGGAGTTCGGGGCGCGCTGGGGCCGTCTGCTCGGTGTCGTGCACTGCTCCGGCGGGGTCAACCCGTTCGGCGCGATGCACCGCCGGCCCTGGAGCGACGCCACGAAGGTGGTCGCCCCGAAGATCCCCGGCTCACTGAACGCCGTACGCCTGGCTCGGGCGCAGGGCGCCGACTTCGCGGTCCTGGTGTCCTCGATCGCGGGCACACGGGCCCGGGCCGGCCGCGGCCTGGTCGACTACAGCCTGGCCAACGCCTACCAACTGGCGCTGGCCGAACGCGAGAACGGCATCGCCACCACGGTCACCGCGCACGCGTGGCCCAACTGGACGGGCACCGGCATGGAGGCGGACGCGTCCTACTCCGCCGCGCACTCCATCGGCACCCATGAGGCGGCGGACGCGTTCCTCGACCACCTGCGGTCGGGAGGCGCGGTCGTCTTCCCCGGCACCGCACCCACGCCCGCATCCCCGCCCACGCCCACGGGGCCCGACGTTCCCGCCGCATCGGCGCAGGGCGCGGCGCGGTCCGGGGCGTACGGCGCGGCCACCGAGATCCGTACCGTGATCCCCGCCCCGGCGACCAATGAACGGGACCGCGAGGAGATGCGCGGTCATGTGCGGGACGCCTTCGTGCACGTACTGGGGGAGGACCCGGGCGACCGCCCGCTCCAGGCGCTGGCGCTGGACTCCCTGGTCATCGCCGAGCTGACCACCGCCCTTGAGCAGCGTGGCGGCCTCACCGTCGACCCGTCCCTGTTCATGCGGGCCCCTACGGCCGACGACATCGCGGCCGCTCTCGCCACGGCCACGTCGGGCCGGACCGCCGCCCCCGACCAGGACGCGTCGCCCGGCCGACCCGTGGCCTCCGACGACCAGCGCGCCTCGGCCCTGAGCGCCCTGCTGCATCCGCTGCTCACCCGCGACCGGGGACCGGTGACGCCATGACGACGGAGCCGAACGAAAGGACCGCTGTGAGCGAGCCCGACAGCCGTATCGCCGTGATCGGCATGGCGGTACGGCTCCCGGGGGCCGAGGACGTCACGGACTTCGGGACCCTGCTGAGGCACGACGGGGTCGAGGTCGACGAGGTCCCGCCGAGCCGCTGGCACCGTGAGCTGTACCTCGGGGACGGCGCCCACCAGGGCACGCATCACCGTGGCGCCTTCCTGCTGGACCCGTTCTCCTTCGACCACGCGGCGTTCGGCATGACCGCCGAGGACGCCGTCCTCCTCGACCCGCAGCAGCGCGTGATGCTGGAGGTCGGCGCCCGGGCCCTGGAGGACTCCGGCTACCTGGGGACGCGTCGGCGGCTCGACGCGGGCGTGTTCGTCGGCGCCCGTATGAACGGCTACGGGTTCGACCACGGACGTGGCCCGGGCCCCGACGGCGCTCGGCGTCCGGTCGGCGCCCCGGCACCCGGCCCCGCCGAGGAGCCGCGGGCCGCCTCCCTCTGGGGCCGGTCGCAGAACTTCATGGCGGCCTGGCTGTCCGACCGGTTCGACCTGTCGGGCCCGAGCCTCGTCGTCGACACCGCGTGCTCGTCCTCCCTGTCCGCCGTCTGGCTGGCCTGCCAGAGCCTGACGGCGGGAGCCTGTGAGCTGGCCGTCGTCGGCGCGGTCGACCTGCTGATCGACCCGCTCACCTTCGTCCTGCTCTCCCGCACCGGAGCCCTGTCCCCGGACGGCCTGTGCCGGACCTTCGACCGCAGGGCCGACGGCTACGTACCCGGCGAGGGAGCCGTCGCCCTGGTCCTGAAGCCGATGAAGGCGGCACTGGCCGACGGCGATCCGGTTCTCGGCGGCATCGCCGCGACCGCCGTCAACAACGACGGCCGCACCATGGGCGTCACCTCGCCGAACGTGGAGGCCCAGGTCGAACTGCTGGGCAAGGTGTACGAGCGGATCGACCCGGCGACCGTCCAGTACGTCGAGGCCCACGGCACCGGCACCGCCATCGGCGACCCGATCGAGGCGCGGGCGCTCACCGAGGTGTTCGGCCGGCTCGGCGTGCCCCGCAACTCCGTGGCACTCGGTTCCCTCAAGCGCCGCATCGGTCATCTGCACTCGGCGTCGGGCCTGGCGGGACTGGCCAAGGTGCTGGTCATGCTGCGCGACGGCATCGTCCCGGCGCTCACCGTCGAGGAGCCCAACCCCCGCCTCGGCCTGGCCGACAGCCCCTTCCACCTCCCCGCCACGCACGGACCCTGGCCCGAGACGCCCGTGCGACGGGCCGCGGTGAGTGGCTTCGGCTTCGGCGGGACGAACGCGCACGTCGTCGCCGAAGCCGTCCCCCCGGTTCCGCGCGCGCGGAACCACACCGGCGGGCAGCCTCACGCGGTCCACCTCCTACCCCTGTCGGCCGACACCCCGTACGCGCTGCGGGAACTGGTCGCGCAGTGGACCGAGTTCCTGCCCACCGTGACCGACGACCTCGACGACGTGTGCGCCACCGCGCGGCTGGCCCGTCCGCACCGCACCGAGCGGGTGGCCGTCTCCGGGGCCGACGCCACGGAGCTGACGTCCGCCCTGCGCGCATGGCTCCTGCGGTACGACGCCGCCGACACCGCCGCGCCCGGCCGGCTCGCCGTACGCGTTCGTCCCCGGGAGGACGAGGCAGCGCCTGCCTGGCTCGTCGCCCTCGACCGCTCGGTGCCTCCCGTGCACGAGATCATCGGCCGCTTCGAGACGGCGACCGGAGCGCGCCTGGCGGACTTCACCGGCGAACTGCTGCGCATCAGCGGGGGCGTCGCCCTCACGGTGGCGCTGCGCGACGCGGGGCTGCCGGACAGCGCGGTGGACCTGCCCCCGGGGTGGGCGGCGATCCGGGACTTCGCCTGGGGCCGCGTACCGCTCGAAGAGGCGTTGGCGGACGTCCTGCGCCACGACGGTGACCCGGCCCCCGAGGCCGCGCACGAACCCACCGCCGACGCCGACCTGTGTGCCCTCCTGGCCCGGGCGCACGACGGCCGGGACGTGGCCGAGGTGCTCGCCGCGATCACCGCCGACCTCTTCGCGGCGGGCCGGGACATCGACTGGGCCGCCCGCCAAGGGGACAGGGCGTGGCGCAAGCGTCTGCTGCCGTCGGCCCAGCCGGGCGGCCGGGCCCTCGACCTGCGCGAGCCCCGGCGCTCGCCCGAACCCGGCACGCCCGCGGAGCTCGTACGGGACGAGGGAGCCGCCGGATACGTCTTCGCTCGGGTCTTCGGGCCGGGTGAGGCCCCCCTCGCACAGCACGCCGTGTACCGCAGGATCATGCTGCCGGGCGTGGCGTGGTTCGAGTTCCTGCGCGAGGGTGCCGCGCTGCGCGGCGAACCCTTCCACGGCGTACGGGACCTGCTGTTCCACCGCCCGCTGATCCCGTCCGGTGCGTGCCGCGTGGTGTGCCGCGTCGACGCGCGGGGGCTGTTCACGGTGGAGGACGACCGGAACGGCGACCCCTTCGTCACCGGCCGGCTGCTGCGCGAGCCCGCCGCCCGGCCGGCCCCCGTACCCATCGCCTCACTGATCGGTTCCTGCGCGGACGTGCACGCCGGATCGGGTCTCTACCGGTGGTTGCGGCGGATCGGCTACCACCACGGCCGCTACTACCGGAACATCTCCTGGGTGGCGGGCCTCCCGGACGGCGGCACGCTCGCCCGGATCGAGGGGCGGCGCCAGTGGGAGATGAACCCGCCCGGCGTCCAGCTGTTTCCGGGCCTGCTCGACAGCGTCACCATCGCCGCGATCGCCCCGGACAACCCGGTGTTCGGTGCCGCCGAGGCGTCCGCGTTCATTCCGCTCTCGGCGGGCCGGGTGGACGTCCACGGCCCGCTGGACGACGCCGCCTACGTCCGCACGGAGATCGCTTTCTGGAACGAGGAGGCCTGCCGTGTCACCCAGACGGTGACCGACGCGGCGGGCCTGCCGCTGCTGGTCTTCGGCGACATGTCGTCCAAGCGGGTGCCGCAGGAGGCGTTCAGCGGGGAGGGGGCGACGGCGCGGCCCACCGCGGCGGCACCGCCGCCGGCCCGGACGGAGGCGCCCTCGGCCACGGCGGCCGAGGCACCCGGCCGTGCGGCTGCGGTGGAGCCCGCCGGTACGGCGACAGCGGCCGACGGTACGACAGCGGTGGCGGCCGGAGACACGGCCGCGGCGGCGCCCGCCGGTACGGCGGACACCGTCGCCGGCGGTACGGCCCTGACCGCGCCCCGCGACACCACCGCCCTGCCTCCCACCCGCCCCGCCCCCGCGACGCGCGGCGACCGGCCGAGGATGCCCGGGCGGGTGCTCGACTGGTTCCTGGAGCTGACGGGCACCTCCGCGGACGACGCCGACACGGAGTTCCTGTCCGCGGGGTTCGACTCGGTCGGTCTGGTGTCGCTGAGTGAGCGGATCTCCCAGGAGTTCGGGCTGTCCCTCTACCCGACGGTCTTCTTCGAGCACCCCACACCCCGCCGGTTCGCCGAGTTCGTCCTGACCGAGGCCCCGGACCGGGCCGCCGCACTGGTCCCGTCGCCCCGCCCGGCCGACGAGACGTCCGCACCCGCCGGGCCTCCCGCGGCCGACGAGCCGACCACCGCACCCCGAACACCGGCCGACCCGACCCCGGCGCCCCGCCCGCACACCACAAGGCCCGCGACCCCCGCCTCACCCACACCCGACCCCGTACCCGCGCCCGACCTCCACCCCACCCCCAACCGCTCCCCCGCGTCCGTGCCCACACCCGCCACCCCCCGCTCCCGAGACATCGCCGTCGTCGGCGCGGCGGTCCGTCTCCCCACCGCACGCACCCTCACCGACTTCGCGGGCCTCCTGCGCGAAGGACGGGACACCGTACGCGCGCTGCCCGACGGCCGCTGGAGCCGGCCGCCGCACGGACCCGCCCCGCACGCTTCGTTCCTGGAGGCCGTGGACGAGTTCGACCCGGGCCCGTTCCGGATCTCACCCCGGGAAGCGCCCCTGATCGACCCCCAGGCGAGGATCGTGTACGAAACGATCTGGGAGGCCCTGGAGGACGGGGGACGGGCGGGCGAGCGGGCCGAGCGCAGCCGTACCGGTCTGTGGATCGCGTACAGCCACGACCACTACCACGAGGAGCGCGCCCGCCACGGCGTACCCGACGGCCGGGGCCTGGGCCTGGAGGCGATGATCGCGAACCGGCTGTCCTACCTGATGGACTGGCACGGCCCGAGCGCACTCGTCAACACCCTCTGCTCGTCCTCGCTGGTGGCCGTGCACACGGCCCTGCAGCACCTGCGCGCCGGGGACATCGACACGGCGGTGATCGGAGCCGTGCACGCCGCCATCAGCCCCGAGTACTTCCGCTCCATGGGCGATCTGATGGCCCTGTCACCACGGCACCGCTGCCGTGCCTTCGACAGCACCGGCGACGGCTTCGTCCCCGGTGAGGGCGCGGTCGCCGTCGTCCTGCGGCGTCACGACGACGCCAGGCGGGACGGCGACCGGATCCGGGGCCTCGTCAAGGGCGCGGCCGTGAACCACGGCGGCCGTACCACCCGTTACTCCGCCCCGAGCCCCCGCGCACAACGGGACGTCATCACCGCGGCGCTGAAGGACGCGGAGATCTCACCGGAGACGGTCGGGTTGCTGGAGGCGCACGGCACGGGGACGAGCCTCGGCGACCCCATCGAGATCGACGGGCTGACCCGGGCCTGGCGCGAGCACACCGATCGGGCGCAGTTCTGCGCGATCGGGTCGTTGAAGTCGAACATCGGCCATCTGGAGCCGGCGGCCGGCCTGGCGGGTCTGGTGAAGGCGTTGCTGGCGATGGAGCACGAGGTGATCCCGCCGACGCTGCACGTGACCCGCCCCAACGACCACATCCGATTCGAGGAGACGCCCTTCTACCTCGCCGACCGTCCGCAGGCGTGGCCGCGTGGCGGTCATCCCCGGCGGGCCGCGATCAGCGCGTTCGGCATGGGCGGTGTCAACGCCCACGTCATCGTCGAAGAGCCACCGGCGGTGCCCCGGGACACCCCTCTCCCGCAGGACAGCCACATCGTGCGAGTCGGCGCGGCGGACGAGGCCACCCTGCGCGACCTGGCCGGAGCCTACGCCGACCAGTTGGCCGGCACCGCCGAGGACCGGCTCGGCGACTTCGCCCGTACCGTCAACACCGCACGGACCGCCCACCGGTACCGCACCGCGGTGCACGGCACCACGGCCGGCGAACTGGCCGCCCGGTTCGCGGAGGTCGCCTCGGCCACCACACCCCCGACCCGGCATACCCGTACGACGACGACCACCGCCTTCCTCTTCACCGGGCAGGGCTCGCAGTACGCCGGTATGGGCCAGGGGCTGAGGGCCACCGAGCCGCACTTCCGCGACGCGCTCCAGGAATGCGCCGACCTGCTCACCCCCTGGACCGACGTGCCCCTGCCGGACCTGCTGTACGGCGACGCCCGGCACCTGCTGGACCAGACCCGGTACGCGCAGATCGGCATCGTCAGCGTCCAGGTCGCCCTGGTGGCGTCCCTGCGGGCGGCCGGGGTCCGGCCCGACGCCGTCGCCGGGCACAGTCTGGGCGAACTGACCGCGGCCTGGGCGGCCGGGGTCCTCGCCCTGCCCGACCTGCTGCGGCTGACCGCGCTGCGCGGCGAGCTGATGCAGGCCCAGCCCGCCACCGGAACGATGGCCGTCGTCCACACCGACGCGCACACTCTGATGGCCGAACTGGCGGCGTACCCCGGCCTGGAGATCGCCGCCCACAACGCGCCGCGCGTCCACACCGTCAGCGGCCCGGAAGAGGTGATGGCCCGCTTCCGCCGGGAAATCTCCGCCCGCGTACAGCCCCTGACGGTCAGCCACGCCTTCCACTCGGCGGTGATGGAACCGGCCCTCGCCCCCTTCGCGGACGCCGTGGCCGCCACCCCGCTCGCACCGCCCTCGATCCCCTTCGCCGGCACCCTCACCGGCACCTGGCACAGCGACGTCACCGCCACCGACCCCGGGTACTGGGCCCGGGCGATCCGCCGCGCCGTCCGCTTCAGCCAGGCCGTCACCACACTGGCCGAGACTGACCCCCACACCGTCTGGGAGATCGGTCCGCATCCGCAGCTGGTCCCGCTCGCCCGCGCCACGCTCACCGAGGAGCGCCCCGACCTCGACTGCGCATGGATCACCACCCTCCGGCGGGGCCGTGAGGACCAGCCGCAGTTCCACGCCGCGCTGACGGCCCACCACAACCACACCGGCACGGACCTGAACTGGACCGGCCTTCACCACGGCAAACACCAGAGCGTCACCACCGTCCCCGGCTACCCCTTCCGGCGCCGCCGGTTCTGGATCACACCCGGCACGCCCGCCGCACCGGGCCCCGACACCACGACCACCGACAGCACCCATCCGCACGAGACGAAAAGGCCCGAGCACCATGGCTAGCGAATACGGACTGAAGCGACACTTCAACGGTGAGGCCGCGCGCCTCATCGGCGGCAAGGTCCGCGCCGTCCACGCCGAGTTCGACGTCGAGGGTTACGCCGCCGAAGTCGAACAGCGCATCCCCGACAAGGAACTCAAGGACCGCGTCCTCGTCCTGACCGAGGGCCTGCGCACCCGGCTCCCCGAGGACTACCCGGCGGCCGTGGCCGTGCTCGTGTCGATCCTCGGCGACGAACTCGCCGAGGGCGAGGGCATGTTCAACACCAGCTGGTTCCTGATGCCGGTGGCCAGGTTCGTGGAGGAGTACGGCCGGGACCACCCCGAGGTGTCCCTGGACGCCATCGAGGAGATCACCCGGCGCCACACCGGCGAGTACGCCATCAGGCCCTTCGTCGAGCACCACTACACGATGACCATGAAGCGCGTCGCGGAGTGGGCGACCAGCCCGAGCCACAACGTACGGCGCCTCGCCAGCGAGGGAATCCGCCCCCGCCTGCCCTGGGCCCGCACCCTCGACGTCTTCGTGAAGGACCCGCAACCCCTTCTGGAGATCCTCGAACCCCTGCGCAGCGACCCCTCCGAGTACGTGCGCAAGTCCGTCGCCAACAACCTCAACGACATCTCCAAGGACACCCCCGGCCTCGCGCTCGCCACCGCGCTGCGTTGGCTGGAGGAGAGTCCCACCCCCGAGACGAACTGGATCGTGAAGCACGCCCTGCGCACCCTCGTGAAGAAGGGCGACCAGCAGGCCCTGGCCATTCTCGGGGCCACGGGCGGCGAACTCGTCCAGGTGACCGACCTGCGCGTCACGCCCGGTGCGGTGGCCGTCGGGGACACTGTCGTCATCGACTTCACCGTCGAGAACGCCGACGACCGGGTCCACAGCGTCACCGTCGACTACGTGGTCCACCACGTGCGCAAGAACGGCCGCAGCATCCCCAAGGTCTTCAAGCTGACGACCCTCGAACTCGCCGCCGGCGAACGGCGGGTCGTGCGGAAGGGCCACACCCTCAGGGAGGTGCAGACCCGCCGGTACTACGCGGGCGAGCACGCGGTCGACATTCAGGTGAACGGCCTGGTCAAGGCCACCGAGCGGTTCGGCCTACGCACATGAGCGGCACCCGGGTCCACCTCGCCGCCACCGATCCGCTGGTCCTCGACCACCGGATCGGTGACACCCCCGTCGTCCCGGCCGCCGCCCAGATCGACGCCCTGCTGACCGCCTGCGACACCCGACGGCCCGACCGCGTGTGGACGCTGGAGAACGTCACCTTCCGCGCACCGCTGCGGGTGACCGGGCCCGGCGTCGACCTGAGCGTGGTCACGGCCGACGACGGGCGGTACTCGCTGCGTTCGCACCCGGCCGACGGGGGCGGCGTGCCGCTCGAACACAGCACGGCGCACGCCAGTGGCGTCCCCCTGCCGCCGCCCCACTACGTCGACCTGACCGGGCTGCGGGCCGACTGCACGCGGTCCGTCCCGTTGACGGACGTGGCCGCGTGGCGGCGGGCCAGCGGCATCACGTACGGGCCCGCGTACCGGACGATCCGGTCCGCGTACCGGGGGCAGGACCGGATGCTGGTGGTCCTGCGCGCGGACGACGACCTGCACGGGACCCGGTTCGTGCCGCCACCCCTGCTCGACAGCGTCTTCCAGGCCCTGGGCATGCTCGACGACGGAGCCGCCGGGGCGTGCCTGCCGTGGTACGTGGGCCGGCTCGTGGCCCGCCGGCGGATCTCCGGCACGGTCCTCGCCCTCGTCGAGCGGGACGCGTCGGCAGGGTCCCGGGGCGGCGCCGTACGGGGGAGGGCCACCGTCTGCAACCAGCAGGGCGAGGTGCTGCTCGAACTGGACCGCATCACCCTCAAGTCACCGGCCGCACCTCGGCCCCCCGGAGCGGTGGGTGAGCGGGCCAGGCCGGCCCGGTCGGCGAACGGCTCGATCGAGACCGTCGTCTGGCGCGGCACCGAACCGGCCGTCGTCCCCCGGGCGTCCGAAGCCCCTCTGCTGCTCATCTCGTCGCAGCCGCTACCGGGGCCGGAGGGCCGGACCGTCGTCCGTCTGACGACGGAGGAGCTGACCGAGGAGCGCCTCGCGGACGTGCTCGACGGGACGCCCGTGGGCGCGGTGCTGTACGCCGCACCGCGCGGCCCGGCGGGCGAGGAGCGGGTGAGGGAGGCCCTGCAGGGTGTGTTCACCCTGGTACGGCGGCTCGCGGCACATCCGCCGATGCCCGATCTGCTGATCGTCACCGCCGGGGCCCACCAGGTCGCGGGCGAGGAGAGCGTCGACCCCTTCATGACCTCTCTGTGGGGACTCGGCCGCACCCTGCGCGTGGAACACCCCCGCTCCACCGTCCGTCTGGTGGACCTGGAGGCCGGTGCCGCGCTCACGGCGACCGCGCTGGAGGACGTACTCGGACAGGCCGAGCCGGAACTCGCCCGCCGCGCGGGCGGCTGGTACCGGCCCGACCTGGAGCCGAGCGGGCGCGCACCGGAACAGCCGTCCGGCAGCGGCGCGCGGGTTCCCCGGTTCCGTGACGGACGCTTCCTCATCACCGGCGGCATGGGCGGCATCGGTCTGCGGGTCGCGGAGTTCCTGGCGGCCGAAGGCTGTGCCCGTCTGACCCTCGTGGGCCGGACCGTCCCGGACGCGGGGGAGACGCGGGCGCGGCTCGACCGGCTCGGTGCCCTCTGCGAACTGGACACCGTGGCCGCGGACGTCCGTCGTCTCCCGGAGGTGCTCGACGGCGCCGAACGCTACGACGGCGTGTTCCACGCCGCCGGCGTGCTGCGCGACGGCCTGGCCCGAAACCTGACGCCGGAGCAGGTCGAGGACGTCCTCGGCCCCAAGACCGGCGGGGTGCACGCGATCGCCGAGCTGATCGCCCGCAGCGGCCCCCCGGACTTCGTCGCCCTCTTCTCGTCCGTCGCCTCCGTACGCGCCAACCTCGGGCAGAGCTCCTACGCGGCGGCCAACGCCTACCTGGACGGCTACGCGGCCCGCAGACGCGCCGACGGCGAGCCCTGGTTCAGCCTCGGCTGGGGGCTGTGGAACGTCGGCATGGGCGAGGGCATCGCCCCGAAGGCCGCCGCGCACGGCGTCCCGGTCCTCACGGCGGACAGCGGAGTCGCCCTGCTGCGCACCGTCCTCGGCCGCCCACCCGCCCACTACGTCCTGTCCGCCGCCGTCGACGCGAAGGAAGAACCCATGACCGCCGTGACACCGGAACGCGGGCTGTGGCTGTCCCTGACCACGGCTCTGACGAACGTCCTGCACGTCGACGATGTGGCGCCCGAGGACGATCTGCTGGAGCTGGGCCTCGATTCGATGATGGCGGTCGAGCTGGCCGCGTCCCTGTCCACTGACGGCTTCGAGGTCGACCCGATGGTCTTCTTCGAGCACAGCACGGTCGGCGCGCTCGCCGACCACCTCCAACTGCCGGCCCCTACGACCACGCCGGCCCAGGCCCTCGCGGCTCCGACCCCTGCGGCTCCGGCTCCCGTCCCTCCCGCCGCCGAGAGGGAACGGCCGGCGCCCGCCGCCGCGCGCCCGAGCACGGCCGACTCCTTCGTCCCCGACTGGGACCGCTTCCGCGCCCCGGAACCCGCCGCCCGCCCCGAGGACAGCCCGGCACCCACCCGCCCCCTCCCGGCGGGCCGGCGCACAGCACACCCCACGAACGCGCCGATTCCCAGGGCGACCACATCCCGGACCGCGCCGGCCCCCGAGGCACCCCGCCCCACCGCCCGCACCCCCCGACGCACCCTCCCCGGCCGCCTCTCCAGCAGGCCCGACGGCACCTTCCTGGACCGGCGCATCGACGCCCTGTCCGTGGAGGACCGCGTGGTCGTCGCCAAGGACGAGTACTTCTACGAGCCCGTCATCGAGGAGGCCCGGGGCGCCCGCATCAAGTTCGACGGCCGCTGGTTCCTCAACTTCGCCTCGTACAGCTACCTCGGCCTCATCGGACACGGCTACATCGAGCAGCAGGCGCTGCGTGCCGTGGAGAGGCACGGGACCGGCGCCCACGGCGTACGGCTCCTCGCGGGCACCCTCCATCTGCACCGCGAACTGGAGCTCACCCTCGCCCGGTTCCTGGGCACCGAGGACGCCGTCGTCTTCTCCAGCGGCTACATGACGAACCTGGCCACGGTGGGCGCGCTGGTCGGCCCCGGCGACGTCATCATCGGCGACGTCTACAACCACGCCAGCATCCTCGACGGCTACCGGCTGTCGGGCGCCAAGGTCCTCACGTACGCGCACAACGACCTCGCCGACCTGGAGCGCGCCCTGAAGAAGGCGGGGGACGCGGGACGGCTGGTGGTCACCGACGCCGTCTTCAGCATGGACGGCGACGTGGCCGACCTGCCGGGCATCGTCGAGCTGTGCGAGCGGTACGACGCCCCGCTCATGGTGGACGAGGCGCACAGCCTCGGTGTGCTCGGCCGTACCGGACGCGGCATCACCGAGCACTTCGGCATCGACCCGGCCCGCGTCGACGTGAAGATGGGCACGCTGTCCAAGACCGTGCCCAGCGCGGGCGGTTACATCGCCGGATCGAGCGACCTCGTCTTCGCGCTGAAGAACAACGCGCGGGGCTGGATGTTCTCCGCCGCCGCGACACCGGCCCAGGTGGCGGCGGCCAGGGCGGCGATCGAGGTGATCGACGCGGCACCGGAACTGCCCCGCGAACTGCGGGCCCGGACCGCCCGTTACCGGGAGCAGCTGCGGGCTCTGGGCTTCGACACGCTCACCGGTGAGACACCGGTCGTGCCGATCATCTGCCGCAGCGCCGAGCAGGCGGGTGCCATGGCCCGCGCGTGTCAGCTCGACGGGCTGTTCGTCCAGCCGATCGTCTACCCGGCGGTGCCGCGGACGCTGCCGAGGCTGCGGACGATCGTCAACCTCAGCCACTCGGAGGCCGACCTGGACACCGCCGTCGCGACGCTGGAGAAGGCCGGCCGGGCCTGCGGCCTCATCACCTGACCACGGAACCGACACGACACGACGGTAGGGCACCACGGCACGTCGCACGACCACACGACGACCAAGGGGGAATGGACATGACGGACTTCGACCAGACGGCGTTCTTCTCGGCGGTACTGAAGACCATCGCCTCGACCCGCAGCCACGGCACCGACCGGGACGAGCACACCAAGGGCGTGGTGGAGCCGGCGGCGCGTATCCGCTCCGTCGAGGAGGGGGCCGGAGAGCGGCGGCTCACCTCCGGCGAGACCGGTGAGGTGCTGGACCTGCTGGACTCCACGTTCCGCGCCAAGCGCACCCCGGACGAGGAGCGGGAGTACTACCTCCAGTACATCGAGAAGGTCTCTGGCGTCAGCCGGGCCTCACTGGGTGTGTCCGCCTGGTGAACACGTCCGACCTCGCGTGGTTCAGCCACGAGATGTGCTTCTGGCACGACCCCGGGCCCGGCTCGGGGTACGTGCCGGTGGGTCCGGGCGTCGAACCGCTCCGCCAGTTCGCGGTCGACCCCGATCTGCGCCGGGCCGAGGGACTGGTCCAGTTGTCGGGCGTGATGGACCGGTACACCCGCGTCACGCCGGCGCCCGCCTCGGACGAGGACCTGCTGCTGGTGCACGTGCCGGAGCACATCGAGCGCGTCGAGGCGGTGTCGGCGTCCGGCGGGGGTGACGCCGGTGTGTACGCGCACGTCAACTACCACAGCGCACAGGCCGCGAGGCTCGCCGCGGGCGCCTCGGTACAGGCCGTCGAGCAGGTCCTGGACGGGCGGTTCCGGCGGGCCTACTGCCTGGTCCGCCCGCCCGGCCACCACGCGGAACCCGACCGGGCCATGGCCCTGTGCCTCTACAACAACGTGGCCGTCGCCGCGCGGGCCGCGCAGCGCCGCGGGGTGGGCCGGGTGCTGATCCTGGACTGGGACGTGCACCACGGCAACGGCATCCAGCGGGTGTTCTACGACGACCCCGACGTGCTGTACGTGTCGATCCACCAGGACGGGCTCTTCCCGGCGGCGTCCGGCCTCGTCATGGAGACGGGTACGGGCGCAGGCAAGGGCAGCACGCTCAACGTGCCGCTGCCCCCGGGGACGGGGCACGACGCCTATCTCGCCGTCGTCGGTCGGGTCGTGGAACCCGCGGCCCGTGCGTTCGGACCCGATCTGATCCTGGTCGCGGCGGGCGTCGACGCGAGCGGCCACGACCCGATGGGCCGCATGATGTGCACCAGCCGGACGTTCCACGCCATGACGTCGGCGATGTGCCGGCTGGCCGACGAACTGACCGGGGGCCGGATCGTCTTCGTCCACGAGGGCGGCTACTCGGCCTGGTACCAGCCGATGCTCGTCCTGGGCACGGCGAGCGCGATCGCCGGCCTGCCCGCCCCGCAGGACCCGTTCCTGCACTCCCTGGACCATCTGCCGGGCCAGCGTCTGCAACGCCACCAGAGCCGGGTGATCGAGCACCTGGAGGCCCGTCACCCGCTGCTGGCCCCCCACGTGACCGACACCTGCCCGGGACGGGGAGCAGCCGATGGGTAACTGGTGGATGACCGTCGGCGCCGGCGCCCGCCCGGCGCCCCGGTTCCGTGTTGTGGCCTTCCCGCACGCCGGCGGGTGGCCCTCCGCGTTCCGCTCCTGGTGGCAGCTCCTGCCCGCGGATGTCGAACTTGTCGTCGCCCAACTGCCGGGCCGGGGCGCCCGTATCAAGGAACGGCCCCTGACCCGCGTCGAGCCCCTCGTCGACGCGCTCGCCCGGGACCTCGCGGACCTGCCCGAGCTGCCGTACGCGGTCGTCGGCCACAGCTTCGGCAGCGTGCTGGCGTACGAACTCACGCGGCTGATGGAGCAGAAGGGGCTCGCACCGGGCTTGCTGGCCGTCTCGGCACGTCAGCCCCCGTGCTTCCCCGACGAGCCGCCCTTCGCCCACCTGAGAAGCGACGCCGAACTGCTGGAACACCTGCTGGACATCGGCGGTATGACGCCCCAGCTGATGAACCGGGCCGATCTCGTCCAGCCGTCGCTGCGCGCCATTCGCGCGGACCTGGAGGCGATGGAGCGGTACGAGCGGCCGCTGTCGGGCACCGGCGTGCCCATCCTGGCGCTCGGGGCCGTCGACGATCCCGTCGTCGTCGCCGAACGGCTGCACCTGTGGTCCCTGGAGACGAGCGGCGGTTTCAGTCGGCTGATGTTCACCGGCGGTCATTTCTACCTCTACGAGCCCGCGCACGCCGCGGCCGTCGTCCACCGCCTGGTGGCCGGCCGTCCCGGCGCACCGCATGCGGGCGTCCCGGACGAGGGCCATGTCCCTGGTCCGCCCTGCCTCCCGGCACCCGTTCCGGGCGGCGATCCGAAGTACCCCTTGAAGGAGACAAGTTGAGCACCATCACCGATACCCCCCACCAGGCCGGACCACGGGAGTGGCTGGGCCTGGCCGTGCTGGCGCTTCCCACGCTGCTGCTGTCGATCGACGTGAGCGTGCTGCACCTGGCGGTTCCGCACATCAGTGAGGGCCTGGACCCCTCGGCCTCCCAGATGTTGTGGATCATCGACATCTACGGCTTCCTGATCGCCGGCTTCCTGGTGACCATGGGCACGCTGGGCGACCGCGTCGGCCGCCGGAAGCTGCTGCTGATCGGCGCCGCCGCCTTCGGTGTCGCCTCGGTGGCCGCCGCCTACGCCGACAGCCCGGCCGCGCTGATCGCGGCGCGCGCGGCTCTCGGCATCACCGGCGCCACCCTGATGCCCTCCACGCTGGCACTGATCAGCAACATGTTCCGCGACGCACGGCAGCGAGGGGTGGCCATCGCCGTCTGGGTCACCATGTTCTCCGTCGGCATCGCACTCGGCCCGGTGGTCGGGGGTGCCATGCTGGAGTACTTCTGGTGGGGGTCGGTCTTCCTGCTCGGCGTGCCCGTCATGGCGCTGCTGCTGGTGGCGGGCCCCTTACTGCTGCCGGAGTACCGCGACGAGCAGGCCGGCCGGGTCGACCTGGTCAGCGTGGCGCTGTCCCTGGCGGCGATCCTGCCGGTGATCTACGGCCTGAAGGAGATCGCCAACGACGGGGTGTCCGCGCTGCCGCTGCTGGCCCTCGTCGCGGGCCTGGTCGTGAGTGCCGTGTTCGTCCGCCGGCAGCGCACCCTGGAGAGTCCGCTGCTGGACTTCCGCCTGTTCGGCAATCCCGCCTTCCGTACGTCCCTGGTGACGCTGCTGCTGAGCATGCTGGTCGCGGGCGGCACCTATCTGTTCGTGACGCAGTATCTGCAGCTGGTGGGCGGGCTGTCGCCGATGAAGGCCGGCCTCTACCTGCTGCCCGCCGCCTTCGCGTTGATCGTGACGGCCGTCGTGTCCCCGATCGCCGCGAGCAGGTTCCGGCCCGCGTACGTCGTCGCCGTCGGCCTGTTCGTGTCGGCGCTGGGCCACGTCATGCTGGCCCTCGCGGACAGCACCTCCGGGATCGCACAGGTCGTGACCGGCTTCGCCTTCGTGTACGCCGGCGGCGGCCCGCTCATCGCGCTGGGCACCGACATCGTGGTCGGATCGGCGCCGCCCGAGCAGGCCGGGTCCGCCGCGGCCATCTCGGAGACGAGCACCGAGCTGGGCATGGCGCTCGGCGTGGCGATCCTCGGCAGTGTCGGTACCGCTGTGTACCGCAGCGGCGTGGACGTTCCCGCCCAGGTCCCGGACGGTGCGGGTGACACGCTCGCCGGGGCGCTGGAGGCGGCGAAGGGCCTGTCGTCGGACGTGGCCGCGGCGTTCGCCGACTCGGGCCGGGCCGCCTTCACC
The DNA here is from genome assembly GCF_041435215.1 of Streptomyces sp. NBC_01314. Taxonomy (NCBI): domain Bacteria; kingdom Bacillati; phylum Actinomycetota; class Actinomycetes; order Kitasatosporales; family Streptomycetaceae; genus Streptomyces; species Streptomyces sp. NBC_01314. Next base: position 4,801,942 of record NZ_CP108394.1, read on the forward strand.
GACGGCATGAACGTCATCGGAGTCATCGGGGCGCTGGTGGCGCTCGGGACGGCCGTGCTCGTGGCGGTCGTCATCAAGTTCCCTCCCACGGGAGCGGCCGAGGAGCCGGCCGGGGAGTCCGCCGAGGGCCCTGCCGCGCCCGCGCGGCAGACCGCCTCCTGACCCGGGAGCGCCTGTCCGCCCTCAGGCGCCGGGGCGATCCGTGTAGGCGGCGGCGTACTCGTCGGTGGGCGCGATGGGCGTGATGACGTCGATGAGTACGCCGTCGGGGGCGGCGACGATGAAGTGCCGCTGCCCGAAGTCCTCACTGCGCAGCGGCAGTTCGGGTTTCAGGCCGAGGTCGTCCACGAGCCGGGCGTACTCGGCGTCGACGTCGGTCACCTCGAAGTTGAGCAGGACGCCCTGGGCGGGGCGGCGGAACGCCGGGGGGATCGTTTCGTGGGTGGCGTCGACCAGGGCGAGTTCGTAGTACGGCGGCTCGTGCCGCCGGAGGCTGACGTACCAGTCGTTCTCGAAGGTCGTCTCGAATCCGAGCAGACCGGTGTAGAACTTCACGGACTCCCGGAGCAGCGGGGTGCAGATCACCGGGTAGAAGCCGGTCATGACGGAGGACGTCATCGGGGCACCTTTCCGAGGTGGGCGCGGGGCGTCCGAGCGGGTGGCGTTCGTCGTGTCAACGAGGAGCGCCACCCGTCGTCACGTCCGCCGGGTGCGAAAGCGGGGGTACATGACGGTGGAGGGACCGAGGGAACCGGAGCATCCGCAGGTCTGGGCCGTGCGGCTTCCTCCACCGTGGGACGAGGCGCTCAGCCTTGCCCTGCTGGACCCGGCAGAGCGGCGCAAGGCCCGCTCCTTCCGTCGGGAACCGGACCGTTCCCGCTACCTCGCGGCGCACACGGCACTCCGTCTGCTGCTGGCCGCGCATCTCGAATGCCACCCCATCGACGTCCTGTACGGACGTGAGCAGTGCGCGCGCTGCGGCGGCCCGCACGGCCGACCCGTACTCCTCGATCGCGAGGCGGGCCTGCGTTTCTCGCTCTCCCATTCCCCGGGCCTGTCCCTCGTCGCGATCGCCCGCGTGCCCCTGGGGGTGGACGCCGAGCGGGTACCCGGCCGCAGGACCGTCGAGTCGTGCCTGGAGCGCCTGCATCCGGAGGAGCGGCGCGAGCTGCTGGCGGTCCCCGAGGAGGAGCGGTCCTTGCGGTTCTGCCGGCTCTGGGCGCGCAAGGAGGCCTATCTGAAGGCTCTCGGGACCGGGTTCGCACGCGGACTGGAGCGGGACTGGCTGGGGGACCGCGCGGGGCCCGGGACGCCCGCGCGCCCGACGGGCTGGACCGTCCGGAACCTGTCCTGCGGCCCGCAGAACACCACCCATGCCGCGGCCCTGGCCGTCCCGTCGGGCACCCCCGTGCCCGCCGCGCCACGCCGACTGAACTGGTCCGCTTTCCAGGGCGACTTGCACGGACGAACGGTGAACTGCGCCGGTGGCAACCATGTTGACATACCGATGGTATGTCACTAAGTTCCTTCGCATACCTTCGGTACGTGACTGGAGATGGCGCTCCATGCTGACCAGCCTCTGTCCGGTGATCTGCACCTCACGCCTCGAGGAGTCCCGCGAGTTCTACACCAAGCTGTTCGGTTACAAGGTCACTCACCAGGCGGATTGGTACGTCGGTCTCGGCCGGCCCGGGCTGACGCCCTGCGAACTCGCCCTTCTCGACCACACGCACACGGCCCTCCCGGAAGCACAGCGCCGGCCGGTACGCGTGATCCGCTTCACCCTCGAAGTGGAGGGCGGGGAACGGGAGCTGGAACGCATTGCCGCCTGCGGCGAATCCGCCGCAGGGCGATCCCTCGACACCGGAGGTTCCACAGGGAACGACTTGGTCGTCACCGATCCGAACGGAGTACAGATCCGCGTCGTCACACCGAAATGACCCATCGGCGCGCACGCGAGATCGACAGCCAAGAGGGGGAAGGCAGTCATGCCCGGAAGAATCGACGCCGGTGAGGCGGTCGCGGTCATGCGCGCCGCGGGACTCGAACCACTGGAGCCCTATCCCGGGGCGAACGTGGCCTGGAACAGCCGCTGCGTCAAGAACGCGCACCAGGTCGCGCCCACCTTCACCTCGGTGCGCGTCGGCGCGAGCGGGGGATGCCGTCACTGCGGACGCCTCGCCGCCGGGGAACGGCGACGGGCGGCCGGCCGGGAGCAGGCCGAGGCGGACATGCGTGCCGCCGGCTTCGAACCGCTGGAGCCCTACCCGGGGTCCAGGGTGAGATGGTCCTGCCGGCACATCGTCTGCGGCCGTACCGTCCACCCCCGGCTCTTCGGAATCCGCGCCGGAAAGGGCGGCTGCCGCGCCTGCGCGGGCCGGGTACCGGTGGACCGCGAGACCGCCGAGGCGGAGATGCGCGTGATCGGCATGGAACCGCTGGAACCCTTCCCCGGCCGGGTGCGCGACCGGTGGCGGTGCCGTTGCGTGACATGCGGTCACATCGGTACCCCCACGCTCAACAACATCCGCCGCGGCCAAGGCGGCTGCTACACCTGCGCACGCGGCGCCGGCCGCCCCTCCGCGCGAACCGACGAACTCGCCCGCTGAGCAGGCCGCAGGCTGAGCGGTACGACAGACGGCAAGGGCGCCCCGCATTCGGCGGGGCGCCCTTGCCGTCACTCGACCCGAAGGGCGTCCAGCATCGCCACCAGCGCGGTCTGGGTGTCGTCCAGATCGCGGGGGTTCGTCGAAGCTGCCAGCCACAGCGCCGCCTCGTTCATCGCGCCCGACAGCAGATGGGTGAGCGGCTCGACCGGCTGCGCGACGATCGTCCCCTTGCCGATCAACTCCTCGAGCACCTGCGCCAGATGCTGCCCCGAGGTCGTCTCGTTCATGGCCCGCCACTCGCTCCACCCGAGGACCGCGGGACCGTCGACCAGCATGATGCGCTGGATCACCGGATCCGTGGACACGGTGAGGAACGCCTGGCATCCGGAGACGAGTTGGTCCCACGTGCCCTCCCGGGCGTCCGCCGTCTCGGCGATCCGGTCGGCCACCTCCTGCTGCACCTGCTCCAGCACGGCCCGGAACAACTCGGCCTTGCTGGCGAAGTGGTGGTACAGCGCCCCCTTGGTGACCCCTGCCGCCCGTACGATCTCCGACAGCCCCACGGCCGCGTACCCCAGTGTGGAGAACAACCGTCTGCTCTCCCGCACCAACGCCTGCCGAGTCCGCTCCCGCTGCTGAGCCCGAACCCCTTGAGTCATCCTCTCCCCCCGCCCTTCACGTACTGAAGGTACGTCAACCCGGGAGTCCGCGGTACTCCTTGCGACGACAGCGGGGGCAACGCCGGCCTCCTGGACGGGCAGGGTGCTCAGCGCGCTCCACGGGCGGCGGTCCGCGTCGTCGCCCTGGTCGCCGACGATGGTGGTGACCAGGCATGTGAGCAGTGGCTCGGGCGCCACGGCGTTGTCGTGGAACATAAGGCAGTCGGCGATCAGATAGGGCAGGAACACCTCCTGGAAGACCGGGTCGGCCGCCGTCTACGCGTCGGTGCCGCCCATTCTGACCAGATTCGTCGAGCAGCCGGTCGGGGTCCTCCTCGGCGACGAGGCCGGTGGGCAGCGGGGCGTCACGAGAGCCCGAAGCGAACAGGTGCTCGATGTGGATGCCCCGGTGTCGCAGCGCGGATGGCCACCGTGCCGCCTCCAGGACGATGGGAGCGCCCAGGCTGTGCCCGAAGAACGCCGGCGGGAGATCCGCCGGAGGATTCGAGTGCCTCGGCGATGTCGGCGGCTGATCGGAGGAGGTCGTGCGCAGGCTCCTCGTCGAACCGGTCGGCACGTCCCGCCCGGCAGGGCCGCCCCGTATCCGGCCTCCGACGTCCGCGTGCCCGGCCGTCCGCCCCTCTAGCCCTTACGCCCCGTCGCCGCATACACATTGATGTCCGCGTCGGTCACATCATTGATGTCCCGATACCGAACCTTCTCGATGTCGTCCATCCCGGCCAACACCTGCGGCTCCACCGCCGGAGGAACCGGCGCACCGTCCTCGAACCGCCAGTGGTGCGCCGGCACCACCCCGGGCTCGTCCACCACGAGGCCGCTCTGCTCGAAGAAGCGCGCGACCTCGTCCTTGGACCGCAGCACGAAGGTGAACCCCCGCTTGGTGTAGGTCTCCTGAACCGCACGGATCTTCGCCGGATTGAGGTCCTCGGTCAGATGGCTGAGGACCAGCCGGCTCCCGGCGGGCAGCGCGTCCACCAGCTCCCGCACGACGGGGTACGCCTCGTCGTCCTCCACGAAGTGCAGGAGCGCCACCAGGCACAGCGCGATCGGCCGGTCGAAGTCGATTGTCTTCGCGGCGGCTTCGAGAATCCGCTCCGGTGACTTGAAGTCGGCGTCGATGTAGTCCGTGGCGCCCTCGGGCCCGCTCGTGAGCAACGCGCGCGCGTGGGCGAGGACCACCGGGTCGTTGTCGACGTACACGACCCGGGAATCGGCGACGATCTCCTGCGCGATCTGGTGGACGTTCTCGGCAGTCGGCAGCCCGGTGCCGATGTCGAGGAACTGCCGGATGCCCTCGTCCTGGGTGAGCGTGGTCACCGCGCGGCGCATGAAGTCCCGGTTGTGCCGGACGTCGAGATAGCCGCGCGGATTGGCCGCCAGCGCGGCACCGGCGGCCTCCCGGTCCACGGGGTAGTTGTCCTTGCCGCCGAGGAAGACGTCGTAGACACGCGCCGGGTGCGCCTTGCTGCTGTCGATCCTCTTCCGCAGTTCGGCGGGGTCCTGGCTGAGCGCGTCACCGGCCATGAAGCTCTCCCTGGAGAGTCGAGTCATTCAATGACCAACAACCTAACCCCCCACGGGAGTTGCCACGTCAGAGATGGGCCGGATACCCCTTCGGATCGGGGCCGTACCGGTTCGCGTCCCGCTTGCCCTCGGTGGCCATGAAGATGATCGTGACGATGGTGCCGACACAGGGAACGATCCCGATGAGGACCCACCAGCCGCTGCGACCGATGTCGTGCAGCCGCCGGACGCTGACCGCCAGGGACGGCAGGAAGATGGCGGCGACGAAGACGAGTTCGGGCACCTCCGTGTCCATGACCAGGCCGAGGACGACGAGCCCGAGATAGATGAGCGAGGCGATCAGCGTGAACATCCAGTACTCCTGGCGGCGCGCCCGCCCGCTGAAGACCACGTACTTCTTGAGCACCTCGACGAACCAGTTCATGATGTCCCCCCGAAAAACGGCACGCGCCTGCCCCGAGGATCGGGGCAGGCGCAGAACCTATGTTGATTGACGAGAACTCGTCAATCAGTTACCGCTCTCCTCGCTCTCACCCAGCGTCGTCCCCTCCTGGACCCACTTCGGCCCGCCGAGCGGATACTCGTAAGCCGGACGCCCGTTGTTGCCGCTCGTGCGGAACGGCAGGCCGTTGTCGTTCACGATCAGCGTGCCGCTGCGGGAGCCGCTGGTCCACTTCAGCTCCAGGTACCAACGGACGTAGTACGCCGACGCGTCGGCGGTGATGTAGTACACCTCCGGGTCGGACTCGCTGACGGAGTACGGGAAGTTCCTGCTGCCCGCCTTGGGCTGCACATCGGGGCGCGCGGCGTCGAGGGCGATCGTGAAGGACCGGGTCGGGACGCCGGCCCCGCAGCCGACGCCGGGATAGCCCATGGCGAAGTCGTTCCAGGCGAGAGGCGACTGCTTGTCGACCATGCGGACCTTGAGGCTCCGTACGACCACGGTCTCCTCGCCGGTGCCCTGCACGGTGAGCGTCAGGAACTGCTGCCCCGACGACACGGCCCCCTCCGACGACACCCAGGCCGCCGCGTCCTGCTCCAGCGGCGGCGGCCCCACCTTCGTCTGCGGCCGGTCGGCCAGATACCGCTGGGCGCAGGGGCTCTCCCAGGTGTACGGCTCGACCTTCACGGACAGCGGCGCCGGGAGGGAGGTGTCCTCGCCGCCCTCGCCGCCCCCGCCAGCCCCGCCAGGGCTGGTCGGGGTGGCGATGGCAGAGGCCCCGGTCCCCTTCTCTCCTTTGCCCTTCTCTCCCTTGCCCTTGTCAGCCGACTCGCTCGCGGAGACGGAAGGGGATGCACCGGACGGTGCGGATGAGCCTTGGTCTCCCGTCTTCTCCCCCGCAGCCTCCTCCCCCAGGGACACGTCCCCGGCCCACCGTGAGCCGGCCCCGTCCTCGTCCCCGCTGGACGGCAGACTCACGGCGAGCGTGACCGCACCGAGCACGGCGGCCACGGCCAGCCCGGCGATGAGCGCGACCCGTGTACGCCGTCGAGCCGGCGCCCGCTCCCCCGCCCCACCGGAACCCCCGCCCCCGATCACCGTCTCAGGAACCGCGCTGTCCTCCGAGGCCGTACCCGACTCGATCGACGAACCCACGGCCGGCACCTCCACAGCCACCGCGTCCGGAGCCCCCGCACCCGAGGCCGTCCCCCGCTCAACGGCCTTACCCCGCCCAGTCGCCGCACCCGGCACGGCTCCCCCCGCCGCCGCCCCGACGGAATCACCCCCCTTGTTCCGCCGCACCGCGTCCGCGAGCACCCATGCCCGGTGGAGCTCGACCAGCTCCTCCGGGGTCGCCTTGCAGAGACGGGCCAGCCGCTCGACTGGGGCGTAGTCCGTCGGTACGGCATCCCCGTTGCAGTACCGGTGAAGCGTCGACGTACTCATGTGGAGCCGCTTGGCGAGCACCCCGTAACTCAGCCCGGAGCGCTCCTTCAACTCCCGCAGCAGCTCGGCGAAATCAGCCCCCAGGCCGTTCGCGGTACCGCTCCCCGACACGTCTTCCTCCGTCTTCTCAGGTCCCGCACGTCCCGTTCCGCATTCCAGGGCAGGGATGTTTTCGCAGGTCAAAGCTGGTGCGAGCGTTCCAGCGTCCCGGATCGTCCGTCGTTTGTGGCGGCCGGGACGGATCACCCCACAAGCTTTGGTCATCCAAGCACGCCGCTCCCGGCACACCGGTCGAGCGGCACGGCTTCGACCACTTGTTCTCAGCCTTCTCAACTTGCTTTGTCCGAAAGGGATTCGTCATGCGCACGTTCCGCACCGCCCGCTCCACCCGCCCCGCCCGTCTGCTCGCCGCGACCGGAGTCGCCCTCGCCGCCCTCGCTCTGACGGCGTGCGACAGCGGCACGGGCACCAGGGACGAGGGCGCGGGCAGCGGCTCCGCCTCGACCTCGCAGACCACCGGCACCCCGGGCACGACCACCGGGGGCTCCACGAGCACCGGTTCCACGAGCACCGGTTCCACGACCACCGGTTCCACGACCACCGGTTCCACGACCGACCAGGCTTCCTCGAAGACCGGCACGGGCACGGGCACCAGCGGCAGCACCGCCTCCAGTGACCCCTGGGACCCCGCCAACCGCGTCACCTGCAACGGCTCCAACACCACCGTCACCGCGAAGCCGGTGGCCCGCCCGATCAACCACCTGCTGATCACCGTCAAGAACACCGGCTCGAAGTACTGCGACCTCTACTACAACCCCACGGTTCGCTTCGGCGAGGCCCAGTCGGCGCCGCGCGTGATCGAGGAGTCCCAGCCGCAGGCGGTCGTGACCCTGGCCCCTGGCGAGTCCGGCTACGCGGGCGTCCTGCTCTCCATGGCCGACGGCAGCGGCGGCGAGGGCACGACGGAGAAGAAGGTCGTCGTCCGCTTCCAGGGCCGAAAGTCCGGCAGCGACGCCGGCGCCCCCGCCTCCCCCGCCCTCCCTGCCAACGGCGTCTACGTCGACAACTCCGTCGCCGTCACCTACTGGCAGTCGACTGCGGCGGACGCCCTCGTGTACTGAGCCGCGCGGCGAACCGGTACCGAACCGGGGGCGCACCGCACCGTACGTACTGGGCCGGAGGGGAACCTCAGCGCAGCATGCGAGCCGCCTCGACGGCCCAGTACGTGAGGATGTTCTGCGCGCCCGCCCGCTTGATCCCCGTCAGCGTCTCCAGGATCGCCCGGTCCCGGTCGATCCACCCCTTCTCCGCGGCGGCCTCGACCATCGAGTACTCCCCGGAGATCTGGTACGCGACGACCGGCACGTCCACGGCGTCCGCGACCCGCGCGAGGATGTCCAGGTAGGGCCCGGCCGGCTTGACCATCACCATGTCGGCGCCCTCCTGCAGATCGAGGGCGACCTCCCGCAGCGACTCCCGCGCATTGGCGGGGTCCTGCTGGTAGGTCTTCCGGTCCCCCTTCAGCGACGAGGCGACAGCCTCCCGGAAGGGCCCGTAGAACGCGGACGCGTACTTGGCGGTGTAAGCCAGAACAGCGACATCCTCGCGCCCGATCTGATCAAGAGCATCACGAACGACGCCGATCTGCCCGTCCATCATCCCGCTGGGTCCGACCACATGGGCACCGGCGTCGGCCTGGACCTGGGCCATCTCGGCGTACCGCTCAAGGGTCGCGTCGTTGTCGACCCGCCCCTGCTCGTCAAGCACCCCACAGTGCCCGTGATCAGTCGTCTCATCCAGACAAAGATCGGACATCACGAGCAACTCGTCGCCGACCTCGGCCCGCACATCGCGGAGGGCGACCTGCAGGATCCCGTCCGGATCGGTCCCGGGGGTCCCGAGCGCGTCCTTCTTCTCGTCCTCCGGCACCCCGAACAGCATGATCCCGGAGACCCCGGCCTCCACGGCCTCCACGGCGGCCTTCTTCAGACTGTCCCGCGTGTGCTGCACGACCCCCGGCATCGCCGTGATCGGCACCGGCTCACTCACGCCCTCCCGCACGAACGCGGGCAGGATGAAGTCCGCGGGATGCAGCCGCGTCTCGGCCACCATCCGCCGCATCACAGGCGTCGTACGAAGCCGGCGGGGCCGCGTACCGGGAAACGATCCGTACTTCGACATACACCTACGCTACGCCCGCCCTGCCTGCCCCTTTGCCGACGGCCCGTCGGCGGCCCGTCGGCGGCCCCGCACCCGCCCTACGCCCCCTGGACTCCACTGCCTGGAGCGTGGGCGGCCCCTTCCTCTCCCTTGACGACCCTCAGCACGGGCTCAGGCGCGAACTCACCGAGATCGAACGCGGCGTCCCGCCAGTGTGCCGCCAGATCCAGCAACTTCTGCGGGTCGTAGTCGACGGGCGGCTCCGGCTGGCAGGGCAGCAGCGGACAGAGGACGGCGATGGCGAACCGGACACCCCACATGGCGGCCCCGGCATGAGGTTCCACGCCTTCCGCCACCCCTTCCTTCTTCAGGTACTCCAGGGTGGCCGACGCATCGCGCAGGGTGTTGTACACCTGCGCATAGGTGGCGTGGATGGTGTGGTCGGTCATGCGGCACTCCTCGGGAAGCCGGGTGGATCGGTCCGCCCCGCATCGAGCTCAGGCGGCTCAGGCGGTACGGACGGATTCGGGTCCTGCCGCCCCACGGCTCCGGCGGTACGGCGGTCGCGATCGGCGCGGCAATCTCGGCACCAGGTCCCCTCGGGCCTGCGGAAGGCCCGATTGCAGCCGCCCGCGCAGTCCACCATCCGGTACGCCAGGGCCGGTTCGCCCTCCACGGCCCACCCCTCGGACACTCCCGGCAAGACCGGCAGCGGCGGTGGCAGCAGTTCCCTCAGCCGGTAGGCGAGGAACCGTGCCGGATTCTTGAGCGGCACGGGAACGTCGGCCGTCATGGCGTGGTGCACCGCCGTCCTGCCGGCCCCGTTGTCGAACCAGGCGATGACGGCCGGAGTGAGACGGCTTACATCCTTCTGCGAAAGCGTGAACCGGTCATCGGTACGGCGCAGTCCCACAAGCAGGGCGACAGCCTTGTCGTGGTGCTCACCGCTTTCAGACGACTCGGCGACGGCGGCTTCTGCCACGGGCGGAACGACGGGATCTGCTGCGGGCGGTACGACGGGATCTACGGCGCCGGAATCACCCTCGACAAGCTCCTCCTCGACCGACACGTCCTCGACGGGCTCCACCTCAGCCATCGGCCGTACGGGCACGGGGTCCACCGAGGCGGCGACAGGAACGGCGACGGGAGCCGCGACAGCGACCGGTCCCTCCCCCACCACCCCACGGGCACGCGTGAGCGCCGGAGCGTTGTACGCGTACGTCCGCGTGACCACCCGCCCACCGTCGACCCGCTCCCGCACCCGCTCGACGTAGCCGTGCGCCTCCAACTCCCGCAGCGCGAAGGCGATCCGGTCCCGGCCTTCGGTGAATCGATCGGAGAGGCTACGGATATCCGCGGAGGCGCCCTGGGGCAGCGAGAGGATGTGGGTGCCGAGCCCGATGGCGGTCAGGGACAGCTCCCGATGCTGGGCGAGATGGTTGCCGATGATCGTGAACCGATCGGGCTGGTACTCCCTGACGTGGGTGACCCCGGAAGGGGTGGTGCTTTGCCGAATATGGGGGTGCGGGCGCACGGCGCCGCTAGGCTTGGTCTCAGCCATGAGGGAAGCTCCTACTTCTCCTCGGTGGTCAGGCCCTCGCACTGGGAGTGCAATCCCGGCGGGGGCCGTCGCATGTCTGCGGTTGTCTCAGCCGAGCCTGCACGCCCAAACCACCACCGCGCCAGCCGACTTGGGAGAGTTCACTCCCCCGAGTGACGAACACCGGGTTTGGATTGGTTTGGAGGGTTCTTTCCCAAGAGTTCTTACTCCTTTACCGCCCGCAGCCCCGACGCACGACCGACCGGGACCCGTGTTTCCGGGCTCCGGGACGAGACGCTTCGGGACAAGGCGCCTCGGTCAGTCGGCGAGTACGACCAGAACGGCTCCCCGTGAACTGGGAGCCGCGGGACGCGACTTCGCCCAGTACGGTCCGTTTCAGGGCAGGTGAGAACTGCCACTGATCCACATGCCTGACGGGCCCACATGAAAGGAAAGCCGTGTCGCCGTCTTCCTACGCAGCGAACGGACGGTGCCGACTGTGCGGCGGCCCCATGCAGATCGACAGGCGTACAGGGAAGGTCTACCCCCATGCCCGTGCCGACCGGCGAGGGCAGTGCCCCGAGTCCGGCAAGCACCGCTACCAGCCCGGCTCCCCGAACGAGTTGCTGCACCGGCCGACCCCGTCCGTCATCACCCGGCGCCCTCCCCGGCCAGTCAGCACCATTCGGGAGGTGCCGGTACCCAGGCCGTCCTGGATACCGCTGTGGGGTGACGCCGAGGGAGCCCCGGTCATCACCTTGCCTGCCCGTGGCCGCCTCGGATACTGGATCCCTGAGCAAGGCTGGCAGAAACATGAGGAGTTCGTGTACCGCCATGTCCACGGTCGGGCACGGCCCGAGTGGAATCCGACTGGTGAATCCTGGTCAGTGGCAACACGCCACTTCATCGAACTCGCGGGCTCACTCGTCAAACGGCACAGCCGTATGGTTCTCGGCCGCGAGTACAACAGCTCGGAGAAGTGCAACCACCGGTGCATGAACGCCTTGGGCCACGAGTGCACCTGCTCATGCCTGGCACGCAACCATGGTCGTGGCGGCTGGATGTCCGGTTGGCGGATCACCGCCGAGACCACGAGCGTGGCCGACGGTCGCGAGTGGAGCTGGACGGTGTTGGAGCAGATCCCTTCCGACTCCCGCCGCTGACAGCCCTACACGGTGTCTCCAGGCCCCCCGTACTTCCGCTTGTGGTAGCTGAGGTAGTCGAAGAAACGCAGCCCATCGACCACTGCACCGGACTCGATCTCCTGGAGCATCCACGCGTGGGCGGAGTAGTCGTCGACCGCGACTCCTCCTCGCCTCAGCAGCAGCGCGACCACTTGGCGCACCTCCGCAGTGCCGTCGATCCGCCCGGAGATGTCGATGCTCACGACCCACGTGGGGTGGTACCCGACGGCCGCTTCAACGATCACCACATGTTCGGGCTCCCAGTCGGAGAAGAGGCGGCCGGTCTGCTCGTCGTCGATCTCGATGTAGAGATTGCCGTCCGGGCACCACTGATCACCCTGCCGGGGCAGACACCCGTCGAGCAGGGCTACGGTCTCATCCCTCTCCCCCGCCGGAAACACGAACACGCTCCGCATGGATGAAGCGTAGGGAGTACGGCACCCCGGTGGCCAAGCTTTCACAAGGGGGTCGGACAACAGCCCGTAGCCACGTTCGGCGGGGAACTGCGCCACTGCCTGCCACAGCCAAGGGCGGAACTCGTACCCCTGGCCGAATGCCGGAAGCGCCATGGGTGGGCGCGGTCAGCGGGTGGCGCGGATCATGACGGTGAGGACGGGGACGGTTCGTTGAGGCTCGGGTCGCGGAGCCAGGTGATGCCTGGGTTCGCCTTGTCACGGGCGCCCACTTCGTCGTCCGTGTACGCCATGAAGCGCTCGGTCTCCACGAGCTGGGAGCGGCCCCCGCCCGGGCGGGGGCGCTGGACGAAGTCGCTTGAGGTGGGCCTGGAGCGCTGAATCAGATCGGCAAAGAGAGCCAGGGGCGGCGAACCTCAGGAACCGCCGCCCCCACACCCACCTCAGGTCGTCGTCCGCCGCCGCCGCGCCCCCGGCCGCCGCTCACTCGGCCGAGTCACCGGGTCCCCGGCCTCCACGGCGGCAGCCCTGCGCCGCAATCCGAAGTCCGCCAACGCCTCGGCCAGCTTGTGCACGGACGGCTCGGGAGCCATCACGTCCACCCGGAGCCCGTGCTCCTCCGCGGTCTTCGCGGTGGCGGGCCCGATACAGGCGATCACGGTCACGTTGTGCGGCTTCCCGGCGATTCCCACCAGGTTCCGCACGGTGGAGGACGACGTGAAGAGAACGGCGTCGAACCCGCCCCCCTTGATCGCCTCCCGGGTCTCGGCCGGCGGCGGCGAAGCCCGCACGGTCCGGTACGCGGTGACGTCGTCGACCTCCCACCCGAGCTCGATCAGCCCGGCGACCAGCGTCTCCGTGGCGATGTCGGCCCGAGGCAGGAACACCCGGTCGATCGGGTCGAAGACCGGATCGTACGGCGGCCAGTCCTCCAGCAACCCCGCGGCCGACTGCTCGCCGCTCGGCACCAGATCCGGCTTCACGCCGAAGGCCACCAACGCTTGGGCCGTCTGCTCACCGACCGCCGCGACCTTGATCCCGGCGAAGGCCCGCGCGTCGAGCCCGTACTCCTCGAACTTCTCCCGCACCGCCTTGACGGCGTTGACGCTCGTGAAGGCGATCCACTCGTAGCGCCCCGTCACGAGCCCCTTCACGGCCCGCTCCATCTGCTGCGGCGTCCGCGGCGGCTCGACCGCGATCGTCGGCACCTCGTGCGGAACGGCCCCGTACGAGCGCAGTTGGTCGGAGAGCGAGGCGGCCTGCTCCTTCGTCCTCGGCACGAGGACCCGCCACCCGAAGAGCGGCTTGTTCTCGAACCACGACAACTGGTCGCGCTGGGCCGCGGCGGAACGCTCGCCGACCACGGCTATCACCGGCCGGCTTCCCTCCGGGGAGGGCAGCACCTTCGCCTGCTTCAGCGTCTGCGCGATCGTGCCGAGCGTCGCGGCCCAGGTCCGCTGCCGGGTCGTCGTACCGGCGACCGTCACGGTCATCGGCGTATCGGGCTTGCGGCCCGCCGCGACCAGTTCACCGGCGGCGGCGGCCACGGTCTCCAGCGACGCCGAGACGACGACGGTCCCGTCCGACGCCCCGACCTCCGCCCAGCACCGGTCGGACGCCGTGCGCGCGTCGACGAACCGCACGTCCGCGCCCTGCGCGTCCCGCAGCGGCACACCGGCGTACGCGGGCACGCCCACGGCGGCGGCCACACCGGGCACCACCTCGAACGGCACGCCCGCGGCGACGCACGCCAGCATCTCCTCGGTGGCGTACGTGTCGAGCCCGGGGTCCCCGGACACCGCACGCACGACCCGCTTGCCGCCCCTCGCGGCCTCCATGACAAGATGTGCCGCATCCCGCACAGCGGGTGCACCAACGGTTGTTGACGTGCCGTCAACAACCGTCAGCTGAGGCGTGCCTGTGCCCGAGAACGTATCCGCTGAAGTAGCCGCGGAAGAGGCAGAGGACGCCGCAGTGAGAGCCGACGGCGGGCTCGAATCGGTGTCCAGTAGGGCGACGCCGGCGCGGGCGTGCGTACGCACCACGTCGAGCACATCGTGCTCGGCGATGAGAACGTCCGCGTTCGCCAGTGCTTCGACGGCGCGTAGGGTCAGCAGTCCCGGATCCCCGGGTCCGGCACCGAGGAAGGTGACGTGACCGTGGTCCGGACCGGCGGGAAGGGTGGTGGGGCTCAATGTGCTCGCTCCCCCATCAGACCGGCCGCGCCCTTAGCGAGCATCTCGGCGGCGAGTTCACGGCCGAGCGCCATTGCTTGGTCGTACGTCTCGGGCACGGGACCGGTGGTGGACAGCTGCACCAGCGTCGAGCCGTCGGTCGTGCCGACGACGCCGCGCAGGCGCATCTCCTTGACAATCTGCCCGTCGGCCAGCAGGTCGGCGAGCGCACCCACAGGTGCGCTGCAACCGGCCTCCAGGGCGGCGAGCAGGGACCGCTCGGCGGTCACGGCGGCCCGAGTGTACGGGTCGTCGAGTCCGGCGAGCGCGGCGATCAGGTCCGCATTGTCTGCGGCGCATTCGATCGCCAGTGCCCCCTGGCCGGGGGCGGGCAAAACAGTGTCGACCGAGAGGAAGTCGGTCGCTTCGTCGATCCGTCCGATCCGGCTCAGTCCGGCGGCGGCCAGGACGACGGCGTCCAGCTCACCCTTCCGTACGTATCCGATCCGCGTATCGACGTTCCCTCGGATCGGCACCATCTCGATCGTGAGCCCGTGGCTGCGCGCGTACGCGTTCAGCTGGGACATCCGCCGCGGCGAACCGGTACCGACCCGGGCGCCCTCGGGGAGCTGCTCGAACGTCAGTCCGTCCCGGGCCACCAGCACGTCCCGCGCATCCGCGCGCACCGGCACGGCGGCCAGCACCAGGTCGTCCGGGTACGCGGTCGGCAGGTCCTTCAGGGAGTGCACGGCGAAGTCGACCTCGCCGCGCAGCAGCGCCTCGCGCAGCGCGGCGACGAACACGCCAGTGCCGCCGATCTGCGCCAACTGCTCGCGGGAGACGTCGCCGTACGACGTGATCTCCACGAGTTCGACGGGCCGCCCGGTCAGCCGGCGGACCGCGTCCGCCACCTGCCCGGACTGGGCCATGGCGAGTCTGCTTCGCCTGGTCCCGAGCCTCAGGGCTCTGTTGTGCGGCTCACTCATGATCGCCCTCGGTTCTCGGCGTCCGCTTCGAAGTACTTGTCGCCGGCTGCCTGCTGGTCGCTGTCCTCGGCCCGGGACACGGCGGCGACCGTCTCCTGGTCCAGGTCGAACAGGGTCCGCAGCGCGTCCGCGTACCCGGCGCCGCCGGGTTCGGCCGCGAGCTGCTTGACCCGTACGGTCGGCGCGTGCAGCAGCTTGTCGACGACGCGCCGCACAGTCTGGTTGATCTCGCCGCGGTGCTTGTCGTCCAGACCCGGCAACCGGCCCTCCAGGCGGGCGATCTCGCTCGCGACGACATCGGCGGCCATGGCGCGCAGCGCCACGACGGTGGGTGTGATGTGCGCGGCGCGCTGAGCGTCGCCGAAGGCGGCCACCTCGTCCGAAACGATCCTCCGCACCAGGTCGACGTCGGAGGCCATCGGCGCGTCGGCGGAGACCTCGGCGAGCGACTCGATGTCGACCAGCCGTACCCCGGCCAGCCGGTGCGCGGCCGCGTCGATGTCCCGAGGCATCGCCAGGTCCAGCAGCGCCAGTACGGGCGCGGGCCGTGGGACCTCGACGACGGGCTCGGGCCGGCGCAGTTCGGTGATCCGCCCGGTGACAGCCACGGCCGCGACGAGCGCGGCGATCAGCTCGGCGTCGGCTGCGGGCGTACGCGGAGTCTCGCGCTCCGGCGTACGGCTCTTCGCGCGCCGGTCCACGGTCGCGTTGTCCACCCAGGCCGCGTGCTGCTCCAGCGTGGCCGCGTCCATCCCGGCCACCGCGGCCTCTCCGAGCACGGAGAAGCCGCCGCCCTGCGCGGCGGGGAGGTCGAGGGGACAGTCGTCGTCGCTGCCGATGGAGGTCGGCGGCAGGACCGGCCGTACGTCGCCGCGCGTGTCCGTGCGACTTTCCGGTCCGGCGGGTGCGCCCTCGGGGACCCGGCCCCGCACGGCCGCCGCGACCATCTCGGCGGTCAGGACCAGGCCTGTGGCGCCCGTACAGGAGACGACGACATCGGCACGTGTCAGCTCGGCCGGCACCGATTCCATCGGTACCGCGCGGGCCAGCACGTCCGTTTCGCCCTGCTCGGTCAGGATCTGCGCGAGCCGCTCGGCCCGGTCGGGCGTCCGGTTGGCGATCACGATCTCACGCACACCCGCGCGCGCGAGGGTCGCGGCGGCCAGCGAGGACATGGAACCCGCGCCGATCACCACGGCCCGTTTGCCCCGGGCCCAGCCCTCGACGTCCGCACCGGTGGTGAACTGCTCCAGGCCGAAGGTCACCAGCGACTGTCCGGCCCGGTCGATCCCGGTCTCGGAGTGCGCCCGCTTGCCGACCCTCAGGCTCTGCTGGAACAGGTCGTTCAGCAGCCGCCCGGCGGTGTTCAGCTCCTGCGCACGGGCCAGCGCGTCCTTGATCTGCCCGAGGATCTGCCCCTCACCGACGACCATCGAGTCGAGCCCGCAGGCCACGGAGAACAGATGGTGGACGGCCCGGTCCTCGTAGTGCACGTACAGATACGGAGTGATCTCGTCGAGCCCCACCCCGCTGTGCTGGGCGAGCAGCGTGGACAACTCGGCGACGCCCGCATGGAACTTGTCCACGTCCGCGTACAGCTCGATGCGGTTGCAGGTGGCGAGGACCGCGGCCTCGGCGGTCGGCTCGGCGGCGACCGTGTCCTGGAGCAGCTTGATCTGCGCGTCCAGGGAGAGCGCGGCCCGCTCCAGCACGCTCACCGGAGCGCTGCGGTGACTCAGTCCGACGACCAGAAGACTCATGCCGGCATCACGGCGGGGACATCCCCGTCGGGCCCTTTCCCGGACTCCTCGGGAGTCGGCGGTACGACCGCGGCAGCGGCCTCGGCCTCGGCCGCGGCCTCCTCGCCGGCCTTGCGCTGCTCGTGGAACGCGAGGATCTGCAGCTCGATGGAGAGGTCCACCTTGCGCACGTCGACCCCGTCCGGCACGGAGAGGACGGTGGGCGCGAAGTTCAGGATCGACGTGATTCCGGCGGCGACCAGCCGGTCGCACACCTGCTGGGCGGCGCCGGCGGGGGTGGCGATCACACCGATCGACACGCCGTTGTCGTCGATGATCTTTTCCAGCCCGTCAGTGTGCTGCACCGGAATTCCCGCGACCGGCTTTCCCGCCATCGTCGGATCGGCGTCAATCAACGCGGCCACCCGGAAGCCGCGGGAAGCGAAACCGCCGTAATTGGCCAGCGCGGCACCGAGATTACCGATACCGACGATCACTACCGGCCAGTCCTGGGTCAGCCCCAGCTCACGCGAGATCTGGTAGACGAGATACTCGACGTCGTACCCCACACCCCGCGTCCCATAGGAACCGAGGTACGAGAAGTCCTTGCGCAGCTTCGCGGAGTTGACCCCGGCGGCGGCCGCGAGTTCCTCGGATGACACGGTGGGTACCGAACGCTCGGACAGCCCGGTCAGGGCACGGAGGTACAACGGAAGCCTGGCGACGGTGGCCTCGGGAATCCCTCGGCTACGGGTCGCCGGTCGGTGAGTTCGGCCAGTTGCCACGGTGCTCCTGCGGGTAGAGCGGGGCTGCGGGCGGTCGTGCGTCCCCAGACCGCCCCGTCGACAGCAGGCTATGTCTTTGTGAACGCGTGCACAAAGATGGTGTCCGATTTGCCCGGCCAACGTGACCGGGGTCACGCACACGCGACGCACGCGTACGGAACCGGCACACACGCACCTTCGTTCCTCACCGGACGCCTTGCACGACGGGGGCAAAACCGCACACTCTCCTCACGAATCCCGCCCCCGAGACCAACCAGCCCATCGATCCTAAGCGACTTCCGGGACCACTTGGACTGGCCGGTCAGGTCACATCATCGTCACCTCTGTGCGAGGGCTTTGCGAAGGCGCTCCTCATTCACCCGCCAGAAGGTGTGCTGAGCACCGTCCACCAGCACCACCGGAATCTGCTCCCAGTACTGCTGGTGGAGTTCGGCGTCCTCGGTGATGTCCTTCTTCTCCCAGGGAACGCCCAGCTCACCGCAGACCTTCCCGATCACCGCCTCCGCGTCGTCGCACAGATGGCACCCGGGCTTTCCGATCAGTGTGACGAGCCGCTCACCGGAATTCTTCGGCGTCCGCCGGAACATGGCACTCATGCCGGCCATTGTCGCTCCGCACCGGATGTCCACACCTCTTCCTCACCAGGGAGCGCACGACCTGCCCTTTTCCCCACCGGTTCCTCCCTGTTCCGCACCGGGACACGCCGTCCCCATCACTTCTTTAACGGCTCGGTCGCGGAGAGTTCACAGCCCGCAAACCTCTCGGCTCCGGAAGCACCGAACAGACTGGCTATGCTCACGACATGGCCGCTCTCGGATGGCTCACTCCCCGTAGGCGCTCCGCCACGGCGCGGAGCGTTTTGGCAGGCGAGGCCTCTGCGGAGGCAGCGCGCAAGTCCTCCCAGGAGTTGGAGGACATCTCCCCCGCGCCCGACACCGCCGTCCAGGAACCGGAATTCCCGGTCCTCGGCGACGACAGGGCCGCCGCGTTCTTCGACCTCGACAACACCGTCATGCAGGGCGCCTCGCTCTTCCACTTCGGCCGCGGCCTGTACAAGCGGAAGTTCTTCGAGACCCGCGACCTGGCCCGATTCGCCTGGCAGCAGGCGTGGTTCAGGCTGGCCGGCTCCGAGGACCCCGAGCACATGCAGGAAGCCCAGAACTCCGCGCTCTCCATCGTCCAGGGCCACCGCGTCGCCGAACTGACGATCATCGGCGAGGAGATCTACGACGAGTACATGGCCGAGCGCATCTGGCCGGGCACCCGCGCCCTGGCCCAGGCCCACCTCGACGCCGGCCAGAAGGTCTGGCTCGTCACGGCCGCGCCCGTGGAGATCGCCCAGGTGATCGCCCGCCGCCTCGGCCTGACCGGCGCCCTGGGCACGGTCGCCGAGTCCGTCGACGGCGTGTACACCGGCAAGCTGGTCGGCGAGCCGCTGCACGGCCCCGCGAAGGCCGAGGCCGTACGCGCCCTGGCCGCCGCGGAGGGCCTCGACCTCTCCCGCTGCGCCGCGTACAGCGACTCGCACAACGACATCCCGATGCTGTCGCTCGTGGGGCACCCGTACGCCATCAACCCCGACAGCAAACTCCGCAGGCACGCCCGCGACATGGACTGGCGTCTGCGCGACTACCGCACCGCCCGCAAGGCCGCCAAGGTCGGCCTCCCCGCGGCGGCGGGCGTGGGCGCGGTGGCCGGCGGCACGGCGGCCGCGATCGCTCTGCACCGCCGTCGCCGCTGAACTGAACTGTCTGTCGTTTTTCGAACGCCGGAGGGGCTGGGAAACCAGCCCCTCCGGCGTTCGTGCGTCCGGCCCCGCAGCCCCGCATTCCAGCCGTCCTACCCCCACTCCACCCCTCTCAGTCACGCCGTCCGCACCCGACCACAACACGCCCCACACCCAGACGGAACACGAACTCAATCGATCAACAACCGATCACAGACCGGTACTTGAGCAGCCGTCAATCAGTAACAGAAGCGACGTAATCGATGATTTGAGCAACTGGGTGTAGCAGTGCCTGCACGAAGCGTTATTCTCCTCAAACGCAAACCGGTGCCCCTCCGTCGCTACGACGGGTGAAAGGTTCCGCACTGCACGTGATGGAAGCTCTGCCTCTGGGAGTCCCGTGTACCCACAAGTCGGGGTTGACGCCTCGGGCCTGGCTACGCTGCGCGCGACGGTCAACCAACTGTTGCGCGGCTTCGTCCCCACCGCGTACGCCGTCCCCGCCCTCGCCACCTCCGCCGCGCCCGTCGGTCCGTGCTACGCACTGGCCGACGGCAGCGCGGCGGTGGGGAGACGAGGCCGTTCGGGATCCACCGCCACAACCACCCGCCGTCCCGCCGCGGACAGCGACAGCGCCCGCATGATGGACCTCGTCGAACGCGCCCAGTCCGGCGAGGCCGACGCGTTCGGTCGCCTGTACAACCAGTACAGCGACACCGTCTACCGCTACATCTACTACCGCGTCGGCGGCAAGGCTACCGCCGAGGACCTCACCAGCGAGACGTTCCTGCGCGCCCTGCGCCGGATCGGCACGTTCACCTGGCAGGGCCGCGACTTCGGCGCCTGGCTGGTCACGATCGCCCGCAACCTGGTGGCCGACCACTTCAAGTCCAGCCGTTTCCGTCTGGAGGTCACCACCGGCGAAATGCTCGACGCCAACGAGGTCGAGCGCTCCCCCGAGGACTCCGTCCTGGAGTCCCTCTCCAATGCCGCCCTCCTGGAGGCCGTACGCCGCCTCAATCCCCAGCAGCAGGAGTGCGTCACCCTCCGCTTCCTCCAGGGTCTCTCCGTCGCCGAGACCGCCCGCGTCATGGGCAAGAACGAGGGCGCGATCAAGACCCTTCAGTACCGCGCGGTCCGCACCCTGGCGCGCCTCCTCCCGGACGACGTCCGCTGAACCCCGCCGACCAGGACGACCACCGCTGAGCGACACCACGCCGAGCGGGCCGATCACACACACGCTCCGCGATGCTCAACTCACCCTCCGTCGAAGTCCGTTGACTTCCTCGCCCGATCATCCGCCGTCCGTAACCCAAGTGCCACACCGCTCGTTGTGCGGGATACAGGCTCCCTGTGGTCGCGCCTGGCCGACACCGATCACTCGATCGTGTGACCCGGTCAGGGACGTGCAACCCTCAGGACCCCCTGGGGAGTCGACCGTCATGACGAGAGGAGGTGCCGCCAGTGATCGCGAACGTATCGGCGCACCGGCGGGCGAACGCCTTCGCCCAGGCCCTGGAAGAGCTGTCAGACCAGGGCACGGCGGCCGAGCGGCCCGAGGGATCGGCACCGGCCCCGGCAGCGCGAGGGACCGAGCAGGGCCGCATGCTGGCCCTCACCACCGGTCTCGACGAGCTGCCCAAGCCAGTGCTCGACCCCGAGGTCAAGGTCGTCCATCGCGCCCAGTTGGTGGCCGCGATGGAAGCCATGCTGCGGGACGGCACGCTGCCGGGGCGCGAGGCGTCGGACCCTTCGGTACCCGAACAGCGATCGGGCAGGGCGCGAGGTGCGCACCGGGCAAGTCCGCTGGGCAAGTTGCGACCACGGTCGCGCCTGACGAAGGGCCTCGCCGCGGGCGGGCTCAGCGTCGGGGTGGCCGCGAGCGCCTTCGGCGGTGTGGCCGCCGCCAGCTCGGACGCCCTGCCCGGTGACTCGCTCTACGGCCTCAAGCGCGGCATCGAGGACGTGAAGCTCACCCTGGCCGACGACAGCGACGACCGGGGCCGGCTCTATCTGGACCAGGCGTCCACCCGGCTCAGCGAGGCCCGCCGCCTCATGGAGCGCGGCCGGGGCGGACAGCTCGACCACGAGTCCCTCGGCGAGATCCGCCGCGCCCTCACCGGGATGCGGCACGACGCCTCCGAGGGCCACCGCCTGCTCCACGAGGCCTTCGAGCGGGATCCGGAGTCCCTGGGCCCCATCCAGGCTCTCTCGGCCTTCTCCCGCTCCCACCGTGAGGCCTGGGGCGCGCTCCGCGACCGGCTGCCCGTGCAGCTCGGGGACGTGAGTCAGCAGGTCTCGTCGGTCTTCGACGCCATAGACGACGAGGTCGCCCCGCACTCGTCTCTCCTGCCGCAGCCCCCCACCCAGGGCGGCGACGGCGGACAACACTCCGCGGACCCCGGCACACCCGGCACCACCGACCCCGGCCACCCGGCCCCGAGCACCACCGGCGGCACCGCCGGAGCCGACGAGGACACCGCCGGCAAGCCCAGGCCGTCCACCTCGGACAGCGGCGGCGAAGGCCTCGTCGGCGGCACCACCGGCGGCCTCCTCGACCCACCCCAGGAAGACACCACCAGCACCACCCCGTCCACCGGCAGGTCCACCCCGGCCGAACAGCCCGACGTCACCCTCCCGCCCCTCCTCCCGGGCCTCCTCCCGGGCCTGGGCATCGACGACGACGCCTCGAACTAGCCCTACAAGACCTACTGCACCTACCCCGTACGACGGTGGGGGCGCCCTTCTCCAAGAAGGGCGCCCCCACCGTCGTACAACAGCCAATCCCCTAAAAACAAACCGGAAGACAGACCGTAAGACAGCCTGGAAAACCGGCTGGAAAACCGGCTAGAAGAACACAGACCGCCGCTGCACCAGCAGCTTGTACAGGGTGTGCTGGATCTGCTCGCGTACCTGATCCGTCAGGTTGAACATCAGCATCGGGTCCTCGGCGGCCTCCGGCGGATAGCCGTCCGTCGGGATCGGCTCGCCGAACTGGATCGTCCACTTCGTCGGCAGCGGCACCCCGCCCAGCGGGCCGAGCCACGGGAACGTCGGTGTGATCGGGAAGTACGGGAAGCCGAGCAACCGGGCGATCGTCTTCGAGTTCCCGATCATCGGGTAGATCTCCTCCGCGCCCACGATCGAGCACGGGATGATCGGCGTACCGGAGCGCAGAGCGGTGGAGACGAAGCCACCACGGCCGAAGCGCTGCAGCTTGTAGCGGTCACCGAAGGGCTTGCCGAGACCCTTGAAGCCCTCCGGCATGACCCCGACCAGCTCGCCCTGCTCCAGCAGCCGTGAGGCGTCCTCCGCACACGCGAGGGTGTGGCCGAGCTTGCGGGCCAGCTGGTTGACCACCGGCAGCATGAAGACCAGGTCCGCCGCGAGCAGCCGCAGATGCCGCCCGGCGGGATGGTTGTCGTGGACGGCGACCTGCATCATCAGGCCGTCCAGCGGCAGCGTCCCGGAGTGGTTGGAGACGATCAGGGCGCCGCCGTCCGTCGGGATGTTCTCGATGCCCTTCACCTCGACCCGGAAGTAATTCTCGTACACGGGCCGCAGCAGGGACATCAGCACCTGATCGGTGAGCTCGGCGTCGTAGCCGAAGTCGTCGACCTCGTAGTCCCCGGTGAGCCGCTTGCGCAGGAACGCGAGACCGCCCGCGATCCGGCGCTCCAGGCCGCCGCTGTCTTCTGCCTCGGCGGCCTCCTGGGGCGGCTCCGGCTTCTCAGGTGTCACAGGGACATCATCGGTGCTGGTCGGCCGTCCGGGGAGGGCCTGGACCTCGCCGGATTCACGGACGTCGCGGACGACCGCGCTCTCGCCCTTGCGCCGGCTCCCCGCAGACCGGCGGCGCGGCGGGCGCTGCACGGCGCCGCCGCGCGTCCTGTCGTCGTCGAACGGAATGACCTTGGCATCAGCCATCGTTGATGCGCTCCTCAGTTGGCGCTCTGCGTCGGGGGGTGGCCGCCGCCCAGTACGGGCACGGGCAGGGCGGCAACCCGGTCGATGGCCCCAGCGAGGGCCTCGGGGGGCAGGAGGCCGGGCCCCCTGCTGCGCGCGAAGTCCGCGAAGGTCTCCGCGGTCGTGTACCTGGCCCGGTAGCCCAGCGTCTCGCGCATCTGGTTCGTCGAGACGACCCGCCCATGGGTCAGCAGCCGCAACTGCTCCGGCGAGAAGTCCGTGAAGCCCAGGGTGCGGACCATCGAGCCGACCCAGCTGACCGCCGGCATCAGCAACGGCACCGTCGGCCGGCCGAGGCGCCGCGCGCACTGCGAGAGCAGCAGGACACCATCGCCGGCGATGTTGAACGTGCCGCTGTTGAGCGTGCCCCGCTCCGGCTCGTGCGAGGCGATTCGCAGCACCTCGATGACGTCGTCCTCGTGCACGAACTGCAGCCGCGGATCGTAGCCCAGCACGGTCGGCAGCACCGGCAGCGAGAAGTACGAGGCGAGCGGTGAATCGGCGCTCGGTCCGAGGATGTTCGCGAACCGCAGCACGCACACGGCCACATCGGGCCGCCGCCGGGCGAATCCGCGTACGTACCCCTCGACCTCGACGGTGTCCTTGGCGAAGCCGCCGCTGGGCAGCGACTTGGGCGGCATGGTCTCGGTGAAGACGGCCGGGTCGCGCGGCGCGGACCCGTACACGTTCGTGCTGGACTTCACGACCAGCCGCTTGACCAATGGGGACTTCTGGCAGGCACCCAGCAGCTGCATGGTGCCGATGACGTTGGTCTCCTTCAGCGTGGCCCGGCCGCCGCTGCCCAGGGGGGTGCCCGTGACGTCCATGTGCACCACGGTGTCCACGTTGTGCTCTGCCAGCAGACGGGCTATGGCGGGCTGCCGGATGTCGGCCTGCACGAAGTCCGCACCGCCCAGATGATGTCCCGGCGGCATCGCGTCGACCGCGATGACCCGGTCGACCTGCGGGTCACGCTGGATCCGCCGCACGAAACGGCCCCCCAGCTGACGGGCCACCCCGGTGACGAGCACGACCTTCCCCAAGATCAGCGCCTTCCTTCCAGCCGTCGGCTCACATTGGCGTAACACTGCTCGTACTCTGCCGCGTTCCCCGTGTGCGGCCACGTTAGCGGGTCGATGTTGCGCTGTGATGACCGCGACCCCGTCAATGACCGGCAAAAACATTGAGCGGCGAAAACACTGTGGCCCCCCACCGCTATCGGTGGGGGGCCACAGCAACGCGCTCTCAACAGCGCTCGCGCAAGAAAGCAAGGCGTACGGCCCCCTACGCGAGGGGGCCGGCCAGGACCCCGTTTCGGGGCCGGACCGCCTTACTTCTTGTTGCGACGCTGAACGCGGGTGCGCTTGAGCAGCTTGCGGTGCTTCTTCTTAGCCATCCGCTTGCGCCGCTTCTTGATAACAGAGCCCACGACTACCCTCGCTCACTTCTCATCACTCGGCGTTTGGGCGCCATGGGCCCATACGACCTACAAGGGGCCAGCCTACCGGTCCGAGCGCTGAGGTCGTAATCGAGGGGGCGCCTCGGGTATCCCGGAGGTCTCGCAGGGCCTCCGGGAGCCCCTCGGCACCAGTGACCGTCAGGCCGTCTCCACCCCCACATAGCTCTCGCGGAGGTACTCGTGTACCGCTTGCTCCGGCACCCGGAAGGACCTGCCCACCCGGATCGCCGGCAGATGACCGCTGTGCACCAAGCGGTACACGGTCATCTTGGACACTCGCATCACCGAGGCGACTTCCGCCACGGTCAGGAACTGAACCTCGTTCAGAGGCCTCTCGCCAGCTGCAGCCATGACACACCTGAACCTTCCGCACTCGACGGTCACCGGCTTCCCCTTCCGGTGACTCTTCGTCGTTGCGTGCTCACTCCCCAATGTAGGGGCGGGTGATGCGAGTGGGGAAGAGGGGATGCCATCGGCGCCCTACTGTGACAGACACGCCCGATTGAGTACGTAGCGGGTCAGCGGTCGGTAGTAATCAGACCGCACACCGTCATCAAGTGGAACGGCGACGGACACGCGCCCCTCCGCCTCCCCCACAAAGAGTGCCGGATCGTCCGTATCGGCAAGACCGATCGCCTCGAACCCCAGCTGACCTGCCCCGCAGACCCATCCGTGGTCTCCCACCACGAGTTCCGGGAGCGGCCCGCCGACCTCCGCCACGGCCGCCAGAACCGTCCGAACCGGGAGCGGTGAATGGGTATGCACGCCGGTCGCACAACCGGAGCGCAAGGCGGTCGCCTCGCGGACGACAGCGACGCCCCGTACGTAGTCGAGGTTGTGCGTGCGTAGACCGAACCGGGTCGTTATGTCGACACGTCTACCCGTCGCAGGGGTGAGAACCTCACATCCCGACGCCGACAAAGCGTCCGCCAATGCGCCGTAGAAACCGATCAGCCGATGCGGATGCCCCGTCCCGAAAAGCACCGCTCCACCACTCCGAGCGACCACCGCGACGCGTTCCGCGAAGCGGTCCAGCGCCCCCATCGTGCGCTCCGGATCAATCACATCCTGCCCTGATGTGCAGCCCGGGTCGGCCGAAACCCCACATTTCTCCGCCATCAGATCGAGCACATCCCGCTGCCGCCAGGACAGTTCAGGATCAAGACCGATCAGAAACCGAGGGTCCCGGGCAGCGAACAACCGATAACTCCGCAGACTCGCTTCCCGGGAGGTACCGACCCGCCCGGCCAGCCCGGAAGCCACCAGGTGCTCCCGCAACGCCGCACCACTCACCACGCCCCCGATGCTGACGCACCCCCGACCCCCGAACCCGAAAACCCGCCACCAACCACACAGTTGGCCTAGCGCGTCCTTGCAGGGGCGTGGGGAACTGCGCGAACGGGGTCCGGGGCGGAGCCCCGAGTCTGTGACGGGGGTCGAAGGGGCACGCAGCCCCTGGATGGGGGTCCCCCGCTCGAGCGAAGCCGAGAGTGGGGGGAGGGAGGGACGGGCAGGGGCGGCGGGGGCGGCGGGGGCGAAAACCCCTACGGCAACAACCCCCGCAACGGAAACACGGCCTTCCGCGCAGCCAACACCGCCTGGTCCAGCCGATCCGCGGGGTCGTACCCCGCCTCCCAGTCCGTCCAGGCCACGGGCCACCGCCCATCGGTCATCCGCGCCGGCGCCAACTGCCGCGTACGAGCGAACACCTGCTGCCGCCACTCCTCGGGAATCACGCTCTCCGGCGCGATCTCCCGGCCCGCCGCGATCGCCACCAGATGCGTCCAGGACCGCGGCACCACCTCCACCACCGCGTACCCGCCCCCGCCGAGCGCGACCCACCGCCCGTCGGCGTACTCATGGGCCAGCTCGTGCAGGGCCACCTGCACCGCCCGCTGCGCGTCCAACGACACCGCCAGGTGCGCCAACGGATCCTCGAAGTGCGTATCGGCCCCGTGCTGGGTCACCAGCACCTGCGGCCGGAAGTCGGCGATCAGCTCCGGCACCACTGCATGGAACGCCCGTACCCACCCCGCGTCCCCGGTCCCCGCCGGCACCGCCACATTCACGGCCGACCCCTCCGCACTCGGCGAGGCCCCCGTCTCCTCCGGCCACCCGCTCTGCGGGAAGAGGGTCCGAGGATGCTCGTGCAGCGAGATCGTCAGAACCCGAGGATCCTCCCAGAACGCCGCCTGCACCCCGTCCCCGTGATGCACGTCGACATCCACGTACGCGACCCGCTCGGCTCCCAGCTCCAGCAGCCGGGCGATGGCGATCGACGCGTCGTTGTAGATACAGAACCCCGACGCGCCCCCGGGCATCGCGTGGTGCAGCCCGCCCGCGAAGTTCACCGCGTGCAGCGCGTCCCCTCGCCACACCGCCTCCGCCGCCCCCACCGACTGCCCCGCGATGAGCGCGGACACCTCGTGCATCCCGGCGAAGGCCGGATCGTCCATGGTCCCCAGCCCGTACGACCCGTCCGCGCCCCGGGGGTCGGCGGACGCGGCCCTGACCGCCGCCACGTAGTCCGCGCGATGCACGAGCCTCAGGGTCGACTCCCCGGCCGGCTTCGCCGAGACGACGTCCATCTCCCGGTCGAGTCCGAAGGCACTCACCAGACTCCGGGTCAACGCCAGCCGGACCGGATCCATCGGATGGTCCGGACCGAAGTCATAGCCCGTTACTGCCTCGTCCCACATCAGCTGTGCGCGGCCGCTCATGCCCGCCACCGTATCGGTCCGGTTCCGTCTCGAACGAGCGGGCGTACACCAACGTCACCAGCACCAAAGCCATCGGTATGAGCATCGCCCCGCGGTAGCTCCACAGGTCTCCCACGGCCCCCACCAACGGAGACCCGATCAAGAACCCGACATAGTTGAAGATATTCAGCCGAGCGACGGCCGCATCCGAAGCTCCGGGGAACAGCCGCCCGGCCGCCGCGAACGTCTGCGGCACCAGTACACACAGCCCGAGGCCCAGCAGCGTGAACCCGAGCATCCCCACCCAGGCTCCCGGCGCCCCCGCCACCACGGCGAACCCGACCGCCGCGATCACCGCCCCGGCCCGCACGACGGCAGCGGCCCCGAACTTCCGTACCCCGAAGTCCCCGAGGGACCGCCCGATCAACGTGGTGACCATGTAAACGTTGTACGGCACGGTCGCCAGCTGCTCGCTGCTCCCCAGGACGTCCTGCAGGTACTTCGCGCTCCAGTTGGAGACGGTCGAGTCCCCGATGTACGCGAAGCACATCACCAGACAGAGCGGCAGCAGCATGGTGAAGCCGATGGTCCCACCCGCTCCCGCCGGGACGGCGTCCTCCTTCTTCTCTCCTGCGGACCCCGCGTCGACGTACCAACGGCTCCCGACCAGCACGGCCGGCAGCAGCACGACCGCCACCGGCAGATACGACACCAGCAGCGCCAGATGCCAGTGCGCCCCGACCCACGCCAGCGAGGCTCCGGCTATCCCACCCGCGCTGTACACGGCGTGGAAGCCGAGCATGATGCTCCGCCCGTACGACCGCTGCAGGCTCACCCCGAGCATGTTCATGGACGCGTCGAGCGCCCCGACCGCCAGCCCGAAGGCGGCCAGCGAGGCACCGAGTACGACCAGCTGCTCGCCGGCCCCCACGCCGAGCAGGGCCAGGAGCACGACGGGCTGGGACCACCGCAGCACCCGGCTCGGCGGCACCTTCTTCACGAGCTGCTCGGTGCAGACGCTGCCGAGCCCGGCGAGGACCGGCACAGCAGCGAGGAAGGCGGGCAACAACGCGTCGGAGACCCCGTACCGGTCCTGGATGGCCGGAATCCGCGTCACGAGCAGCGCGAACGCGACACCCTGAGCGAAGAAGCTGAACGCCAACGCGGCCCTACCGCGCCGCAGTACATCTGTCATGGCGGCACAGTAGGGGGCACGACCTACTCATGGGTAGAGGAAGTTGAATACTGCTCAACTAAGCAGGTCGAGCAGCTCTCCCATGTCCGAGAAGCATCCCCTGGCTCCGGTCGGCTTCCCGGCGGGCGTCATCGCCACATACTCGTACACATCCATCCCGGCCGCGAGCCCCGCCCGTATCCCGAGAGGACTGTCCTCGACGACGGCACACCTCTCCGGCGCGACACCCATCCGCTCGGCCGCGTGCAGGAAGAGGTCCGGCGCCGGCTTGCCCCGCCCCACGTCCTGCGCACTGAACACGAGCCCTTCCCCGAACCACCGGTCGAGCCCGGTCGTCCGATGTCCCACCCGGATCCGCTCGTGACTGCCGGACGACGCCACGCAGTACGGCACGTCGTCCGCGACCAGCTTCTCCAGCACGGCGACGACACCCGGCACGGGCTCCAGCTCTCGCTCGAACGCGGCGAACACTCGCTGATGGAAGACGGCGTCGAAGTCCCCCGGCAGCGTCTCCCCCGTCCGTTCCAGAACGAGCTCGTGAATCCGGTGCATGGCCGATCCCATGTACTCAGGTTGAACCCGTAGCGTCGCTGTGATGGATCATGGCGGCTTCGTGATCAGTCCGGTGTCGGCGAGGCAGCCGGTGATCGCGTCGGGCCGGTACTGGATCTGCTTGAGTCGACTGCGGACGAGCGCTTCGAGGTCGTCGATACCGGCGAGCAGGAAGTTGACGATGCCTCGTTTGAGCCAGGACCAGATCCACTCGACGGCGTTCAGCTCGGGTGCGTATCTGGGGAGGTGGAACACCCGAAGCCACTTCTGCCGCGCTGCCCACGCGGTGAACTCCGGCGTCTTGTGCGTGGAGACGTTGTCCCACACCAGCACGACGGGGGTGTGCAGTTGATGATGGAGCGCAGTCAGGAAGGCGCGGTACTCGTCCAGGGTGAAGCTCTTGCTCTCGTTCTTGCGGCCGTGCCAGGTGTGTAACCGGTAGGCGAAGCGCGGCCGGTGGCCGCCGGGGCGGTAGCAGGCCGCACCGAGCGCGTTGACCCGCCCGCGCTTGCGTACGTGCACTGTGACCTGCGGGCGAGCCCCGCGCCTGGCCCAGGTCCGGCCTCGCGGCGGGCTCAGCCCCTGCCCCGACTCGTCGGCGAAGCAGATGTAGGCGCCGAGCTCGCCGGCGGTGGTTCCACCTCGGGCCAGGTCTCCTCCCGCCAGCGTGTGATCTCCTCCTCGTCGCGTGCCGCCGAGCGGCGCACCGGGACCTGCCAGGAGTAACCGTGCCGGTCAAGCAGCTTGCTCACCCCGGTCAGGGTGTAGTTGACATGGCAGGTCCGGCCGATCAGGTCGGCGACCCGCGCCAGCGTCCAGCGCTGATCGTCCTCGAAGCCGCACACGCCGGGCCCGGCGTCCAGCAGAGCAGCCACCTTCTCCCACTGCCGCTCGCTCAGCCGCTCCCGCGCCACGGGTCCCGCCGAGTACAGCGCCGCCGCTCCACCCTGCTTCCACGCCGCCCGCCAGCGCTCCACCGAGCGCTTCGTGACCCGCAACTCCCGCGCGATCCGCGCACTCGACTCACCCGCCGCGAACCGCTCGGCGACCTCCAGCCGCAACCGTTCCCGACGGGCCTGTTCCTCGGGCGTGTACCCGCCCGCTGCCGCATACCTCATGATCCAGCAATAGCGCGAGGATCATGAGCCGTCACCACCCAAGACGACGCTGCGAGTTCAGCCTGAGTAGTACCGGCTGGACTCCTCGTACGAGGTCGGGTGCCCGAGTTCGGTGAGGTACTCGGCGAGGAGCCGGTTGGAGATGGGTTCGCTGTCGACGAGAACACCGTCATTGTCGAAGATCACGAGGTCATAGCGCATGACTCGACCCTAAACGCAGAAAACCCCCACCGGTTTCCCGGTAGGGGTTTTTGCAATATTTGTTCGGCGGCGTCCTACTCTCCCACAGGGTCCCCCCTGCAGTACCATCGGCGCTGTAAGGCTTAGCTTCCGGGTTCGGAATGTAACCGGGCGTTTCCCTCACGCTATGACCACCGAAACACTATGAAACACTCAACCGCACCATCCCCCGTGACCAAACCGGGAATGGGGTTGTTCGTGGTTTCAGAACCAACACAGTGGACGCGAGCAACTGAGGACAAGCCCTCGGCCTATTAGTACCAGTCAACTCCACCCGTTACCAGGCTTCCATATCTGGCCTATCAACCCAGTCGTCTACTGGGAGCCTTACCCCATCAAGTGGGTGGGAATACTCATCTCGAAGCAGGCTTCCCGCTTAGATGCTTTCAGCGGTTATCCCTCCCGAACGTAGCCAACCAGCCATGCCCTTGGCAGGACAACTGGCACACCAGAGGTTCGTCCGTCCCGGTCCTCTCGTACTAGGGACAGCCCTTCTCAATATTCCTGCGCGCGCAGCGGATAGGGACCGAACTGTCTCACGACGTTCTAAACCCAGCTCGCGTACCGCTTTAATGGGCGAACAGCCCAACCCTTGGGACCGACTCCAGCCCCAGGATGCGACGAGCCGACATCGAGGTGCCAAACCATCCCGTCGATATGGACTCTTGGGGAAGATCAGCCTGTTATCCCCGGGGTACCTTTTATCCGTTGAGCGACGGCGCTTCCACAAGCCACCGCCGGATCACTAGTCCCGACTTTCGTCCCTGCTCGACCCGTCGGTCTCACAGTCAAGCTCCCTTGTGCACTTACACTCAACACCTGATTGCCAACCAGGCTGAGGGAACCTTTGGGCGCCTCCGTTACTCTTTAGGAGGCAACCGCCCCAGTTAAACTACCCATCAGACACTGTCCCTGATCCGGATCACGGACCCAGGTTAGACATCCAGCACGACCAGACTGGTATTTCAACGACGACTCCACCCGAACTGGCGTCCGAGCTTCAAAGTCTCCCAGCTATCCTACACAAGCCGAACCGAACACCAATATCAAACTGTAGTAAAGGTCCCGGGGTCTTTCCGTCCTGCTGCGCGAAACGAGCATCTTTACTCGTAGTGCAATTTCACCGGGCCTATGGTTGAGACAGTCGAGAAGTCGTTACGCCATTCGTGCAGGTCGGAACTTACCCGACAAGGAATTTCGCTACCTTAGGATGGTTATAGTTACCACCGCCGTTTACTGGCGCTTAAGTTCTCAGCTTCGCCACCCCGAAGAGTGACTAACCGGTCCCCTTAACGTTCCAGCACCGGGCAGGCGTCAGTCCGTATACATCGCCTTACGGCTTCGCACGGACCTGTGTTTTTAGTAAACAGTCGCTTCTCGCTGGTCTCTGCGGCCACCCCCAGCTCACCGAGTAAATCGGATCACCAGTGATGGCCCCCCTTCTCCCGAAGTTACGGGGGCATTTTGCCGAGTTCCTTAACCATAGTTCACCCGAACGCCTCGGTATTCTCTACCTGACCACCTGAGTCGGTTTAGGGTACGGGCCGCCATGAAACTCGCTAGAGGCTTTTCTCGACAGCATAGGATCATCCACTTCACCACAATCGGCTCGGCATCAGGTCTCAGACTATTGCCAGGCGGATTTACCTACCTGACGTCCTACACCCTTACCCCGGGACAACCACCGCCCGGGATGGACTACCTTCCTGCGTCACCCCATCACTCACCTACTGCAAGTCTGGTCCGTCGGCTCCACCACTTTCCATTCCCCGAAGGGTCCGGAACGGCTTCACGGACTTAGCATCGCCTGGTTCAATGTTTGACGCTTCACAGCGGGTACCGGAATATCAACCGGTTATCCATCGACTACGCCTGTCGGCCTCGCCTTAGGTCCCGACTTACCCTGGGCAGATCAGCTTGACCCAGGAACCCTTGGTCAATCGGCGCACACGTTTCTCACGTGTGTATCGCTACTCATGCCTGCATTCTCACTCGTGAACCGTCCACAACTCGCTTCCGCGGCTGCTTCACCCGGCACACGACGCTCCCCTACCCATCCCAGCAGGCGTTGGCCCTATATGCTGAAATGACACGACTTCGGCGGTACGCTTGAGCCCCGCTACATTGTCGGCGCGGAATCACTAGACCAGTGAGCTATTACGCACTCTTTCAAGGGTGGCTGCTTCTAAGCCAACCTCCTGGTTGTCTCTGCGACTCCACATCCTTTCCCACTTAGCGTACGCTTAGGGGCCTTAGTCGATGCTCTGGGCTGTTTCCCTCTCGACCATGGAGCTTATCCCCCACAGTCTCACTGCCGCGCTCTCACTTACCGGCATTCGGAGTTTGGCTAAGGTCAGTAACCCGGTAGGGCCCATCGCCTATCCAGTGCTCTACCTCCGGCAAGAAACACACGACGCTGCACCTAAATGCATTTCGGGGAGAACCAGCTATCACGGAGTTTGATTGGCCTTTCACCCCTAACCACAGGTCATCCCCCAGGTTTTCAACCCTGGTGGGTTCGGTCCTCCACGAAGTCTTACCTCCGCTTCAACCTGCCCATGGCTAGATCACTCCGCTTCGGGTCTTGAGCGTGCTACTGAAGCGCCCTGTTCGGACTCGCTTTCGCTACGGCTACCCCACTCGGGTTAACCTCGCAACACACCGCAAACTCGCAGGCTCATTCTTCAAAAGGCACGCAGTCACGACGCACCGAGTAAACTCGATGCGCGACGCTCCCACGGCTTGTAGGCACACGGTTTCAGGTACTATTTCACTCCGCTCCCGCGGTACTTTTCACCATTCCCTCACGGTACTATCCGCTATCGGTCACCAGGGAATATTTAGGCTTAGCGGGTGGTCCCGCCAGATTCACACGGGATTTCTCGGGCCCCGTGCTACTTGGGTGTCTCTCAAACGAGCCGTTAATGTTTCAGCTACGGGGGTCTTACCCTCTACGCCGGACCTTTCGCATGTCCTTCGCCTACATCAACGGTTTCTGACTCGCCGACCAGCCGGCAGACTGATCAAGAGAGATCCCACAACCCCGTATACGCAACCCCTGCCGGGTCTCACACGCATACGGTTTGGCCTCATCCGGTTTCGCTCGCCACTACTCCCGGAATCACGGTTGTTTTCTCTTCCTGCGGGTACTGAGATGTTTCACTTCCCCGCGTTCCCTCCACTTGCCCTATGTGTTCAGGCAAGGGTGACAGCCCATGACGACTGCCGGGTTTCCCCATTCGGACACCCCCGGATCAAAGCCTGGTTGACGACTCCCCGGGGCCTATCGTGGCCTCCCACGTCCTTCATCGGTTCCTGGTGCCAAGGCATCCACCGTGCGCCCTTAAAAACTTGGCCACAGATGCTCGCGTCCACTGTGCAGTTCTCAAACAACGACCAACCACCCATCACCCCCGGTAACCACCGGAGTTCACTGGGGCCGGCACTGAAGGCAGCCATACGGCCATACCCTCAGACACCCAACAGCGTGCCCGACCGGATCCCGTCCGAAGATCATGTTTTCCACGCCCTTGCGAGCAGTACTAACAGTCTCCGACCCGGAAACCAGCCGAATAATCAACGTTCCACCCTTGAGCAACCACCGCAGAACATTCGCCTGCGTCATGGCCCTGGACCACCGGGCAAGCCCGGCAGCCTAGATGCTCCTTAGAAAGGAGGTGATCCAGCCGCACCTTCCGGTACGGCTACCTTGTTACGACTTCGTCCCAATCGCCAGTCCCACCTTCGACAGCTCCCTCCCTTACGGGTTGGGCCACCGGCTTCGGGTGTTACCGACTTTCGTGACGTGACGGGCGGTGTGTACAAGGCCCGGGAACGTATTCACCGCAGCAATGCTGATCTGCGATTACTAGCAACTCCGACTTCATGGGGTCGAGTTGCAGACCCCAATCCGAACTGAGACAGGCTTTTTGAGATTCGCTCCGCCTCACGGCTTCGCAGCTCATTGTACCTGCCATTGTAGCACGTGTGCAGCCCAAGACATAAGGGGCATGATGACTTGACGTCGTCCCCACCTTCCTCCGAGTTGACCCCGGCAGTCTCCTGTGAGTCCCCATCACCCCGAAGGGCATGCTGGCAACACAGAACAAGGGTTGCGCTCGTTGCGGGACTTAACCCAACATCTCACGACACGAGCTGACGACAGCCATGCACCACCTGTCACCCGACCACAAGGGGGGCACCATCTCTGATGCTTTCCGGGCGATGTCAAGCCTTGGTAAGGTTCTTCGCGTTGCGTCGAATTAAGCCACATGCTCCGCTGCTTGTGCGGGCCCCCGTCAATTCCTTTGAGTTTTAGCCTTGCGGCCGTACTCCCCAGGCGGGGAACTTAATGCGTTAGCTGCGGCACCGACGACGTGGAATGTCGCCAACACCTAGTTCCCACCGTTTACGGCGTGGACTACCAGGGTATCTAATCCTGTTCGCTCCCCACGCTTTCGCTCCTCAGCGTCAGTAATGGCCCAGAGATCCGCCTTCGCCACCGGTGTTCCTCCTGATATCTGCGCATTTCACCGCTACACCAGGAATTCCGATCTCCCCTACCACACTCTAGTCTGCCCGTATCGAATGCAGACCCGGGGTTAAGCCCCGGGCTTTCACATCCGACGCGACAGACCGCCTACGAGCTCTTTACGCCCAATAATTCCGGACAACGCTCGCGCCCTACGTATTACCGCGGCTGCTGGCACGTAGTTAGCCGGCGCTTCTTCTGCAGGTACCGTCACTTTCGCTTCTTCCCTGCTGAAAGAGGTTTACAACCCGAAGGCCGTCATCCCTCACGCGGCGTCGCTGCATCAGGCTTTCGCCCATTGTGCAATATTCCCCACTGCTGCCTCCCGTAGGAGTCTGGGCCGTGTCTCAGTCCCAGTGTGGCCGGTCGCCCTCTCAGGCCGGCTACCCGTCGTCGCCTTGGTGAGCCGTTACCTCACCAACAAGCTGATAGGCCGCGGGCTCATCCTTCACCGCCGGAGCTTTCCACACTCATCGGATGCCCGAGAGTGTTGTATCCGGTATTAGACCCCGTTTCCAGGGCTTGTCCCAGAGTGAAGGGCAGATTGCCCACGTGTTACTCACCCGTTCGCCACTAATCCCCACCGAAGTGGTTCATCGTTCGACTTGCATGTGTTAAGCACGCCGCCAGCGTTCGTCCTGAGCCAGGATCAAACTCTCCGTGAATGTTTACCCGTAATCGGGTCGACACCACGAGAGCGGAACAGTCAGGCGGAATAAGCCCGACCGTTCACAACGTCCTCGCTGTGTTTTACTTCAAAGGAACCTCGACCACCGGAAGATTCCGGCGGACGGGGTATCAACATATCTGGCGTTGATTTTTGGCACGCTGTTGAGTTCTCAAGGAACGGACGCTTCCTTTGTACTCACCCAAGCTACTCTCGGGCTTTCCTCCGGGCAGTTTCCCTTCGGTCTTGCGTTTCCGAC
Source organism: Streptomyces sp. NBC_01314 (assembly GCF_041435215.1). NCBI lineage: Bacteria > Bacillati > Actinomycetota > Actinomycetes > Kitasatosporales > Streptomycetaceae > Streptomyces > Streptomyces sp. NBC_01314. The sequence goes on from NZ_CP108394.1 coordinate 4,838,036, forward strand.
TCTATCAGATCATTTTCCGATCCGATTTCCTCGGTGCTTTCCAGGTTTCCGCTTTCGCGTTTCCCTTTCCGGCGGTTCCGACTCTATCAGATCCTTTCGGGCCTGATTCCCAGTCAGCGGGGGTTGTCTTCGCGACTGTTGGGCCGTTCCGACGAGTGAGACTTTAGCGGATTCCCGGCTCCCGAGCTAATCGGGGGCTGCGTCCTTTCGAACGCGGATTCCTCATTTCGCAAATACGCGCGCCAATGACACGACGACGGATCGTCGGTTGTTGGTGGTTACCTGCGAATGGCTGCCCGGGGACCGACCGGGGTCGGCGCTCACGTCGGACAACCCGGAGAACACTACGTACCGGCTCGAGGTGTGTCAACTTGCTGTCGTGCGGCCCTCCGGAGGCGTAGCCTCGCCCCCATGACTACGCGTACGTGTCACCAGCAGTGGTGGGCCGCCTGAAGGCGGCCGTACTCACGTATGTACTCGACGGCCGCCGCCCCCGGCGGCCGTTCTCGTATCTCCCTCCTGAGGGTCGGCCGGCCGGTGGCGGCGGTCCTGATCAGGAGGTGGAGAGATGACACGGGTTTTCAGCGGGGTCAAGCCGACTGGGCATCTGACTCTGGGGAACTACCTGGGAGCCGTACGGCGGTGGGCCGAGGTCGACCAGCACCGGACGGACGCGTTGTTCTGCGTCGTGGATCTGCACGCGCTGACCGTGGACCACGATCCGGCGCGGGTGCGCAGGCTCAGTCGGCAGGCGACGAGCCTGTTGCTGGCGTCGGGGCTGGATCCGGAGCTGTGCACCGTCTTCGTACAGAGTCATGTGGATGAGCACGCGCGGCTGTCCTATCTGCTGGAGTGCGTGGCCACGGACGGTGAGATGCGGCGGATGATCCAGTACAGGGAGAAGGCGGCGCGGGAGCGGGCGCGGGGCGGGAGTGTCCGGCTGTCGCTGCTGACGTATCCCGTGCTGATGGCGGCGGACATCCTGGCGTACGGGACCGACGAGGTGCCCGTGGGGGACGACCAGACGCAGCATGTGGAGCTGACGCGGGACCTGGCGGTGCGGTTCAACCAGCGGTACGGGCAGACGTTCGTGGTGCCGCGGGCCACGTCTCCGAAGGTCGGGGCCCGGGTGATGAACCTGCAGGACCCGACGTCGAAGATGGGGAAGACCGACGACGTCGGGCCGGGGATCGTCTATCTGCTGGACGAGCCGGCCGCGGTGCGGAAGAAGGTCATGCGGGCCGTGACCGACAGCGGGCGCGACGTCGTCTACGACCGGGAGGCGCGGCCGGGGCTCGCGAACCTGCTGGAGATCCTCGCTGCCTGTGAGGGTGGGAACCCCGAGGACCTGAGCGGTGTATATGAATCGTACGGAGCACTGAAGAAGGACACCGCAGAGGCCGTGGTCGAGGTCCTCAGGCCCGTACAGGAGAGGCACAAGGAGCTGTGCGCGGATCCTGCGTATGTGGAGGGGGTGCTGCGGTTGGGTGCGGAGAAGGCCAGAGAGATGGCTCGACCGAGGGTGAATGAGGCGTATCGGGCGATCGGTCTGCTGGCCGGTTGACCGCGGGCGGCGTCAGCTGTTGTTGCCGGAGGCCAGTTCGCGACTCCGGTCGCGGGCTGCCTCCAGCGCGGCGATCAGTGCGGCGCGTACTCCGTGGTTCTCGAGTTCACGGATGGCGCTGATCGTCGTGCCGGCGGGAGAGGTGACGTTCTCACGGAGCTTGACGGGGTGTTCGCCGCTGTCGCGGAGCATCGTGGCCGCACCGATGGCGGACTGGACGATCAGGTCGTGGGCCTTGTCGCGGGGCAGGCCCAGGAGGATGCCCGCGTCGGTCATGGCTTCGACCAGGTAGAAGAAGTACGCCGGGCCGGAGCCGGAGAGGGCGGTGCAGGCGTCCTGCTGGGACTCGGGGACGCGGAGTGTCTTGCCGACGGCGCCGAAGATCTCCTCGGCGTGCGCGAGGTCGGCCTCGCTCGCGTGGCTGCCGGCGGAGATGACGGACATGGCCTCGTCCACGAGGGCGGGCGTGTTCGTCATGACACGGACGACAGGGGTGCCTGCGGCCAGGCGCTCCTCGAAGAAGGAGGTGGGGATGCCTGCGGCGCCGCTGATGACCAGGCGGTCGGCGGGGGTGTGCGGGGCGAGTTCGTCGAGGAGGGTGCCCATGTCCTGAGGCTTGACCGTGAGGATGAGCGTGTCGGCGGTCTTCGCGGCCTCGGCATTGGTGACCGGGGTGACGCCGTAGCGGGTGCGGAGCTCTTCGGCGCGTTCGGGTCGGCGGGCGGTGACCAGAAGGTCTGCGGGCGCCCAGCCTGCTCGGATCATGCCGCTGAGCAGGGCCTCGCCGATCTTGCCGGTGCCGAGGACTGCGACTTTCTGGCTCATGGTGCGGGTGCCCTCCGGGGGTGCGTCGTCCTGGAGCCATCCTCGCACCGGGGGTAGGGGTTCGGCTGCGGTGTCCGGTGGGCGGGACGTCAGGTGGGCGGGGTGGCTGGTCGGCCGCTAGGTCGTTCGGCGCTTCAAGGTGGCCGCTCCCAGGGTGAGGACCAGAAGAGCGCAGCCGGCGACGATCGCGATGTCGCGTAGGAAGTCGGCGGTCATATCGGTGTGGAGGAGCACTTCGTTCATGCCGTCGACGGCATAGGACATGGGGAGGACGTTGGAGATGGCTTCCAGGGCGGGGTGCATGTCGGGGCGGGGTGTGAACAGGCCGCAGAGGAGGAGTTGGGGGAAGATCACGGCCGGCATGAACTGGACGGCCTGGTACTCGGAGGAGGCGAAGGCCGAGACGAAGAGGCCGAGGGCGGTTCCCAGGAGGGCGTCGAGGAGGGCGACGATCAGGAGGAGCCAGGGGGAGCCGGTGACGTCCAGGTCGAGGAACCAGACGGCCAGGCCTGTGGCGAGGGCGGACTGGATGATCGCCAGGGTGCCGAAAGCCAGGGCGTAGCCGGCGATGAGGTCCCCTTTGCCGAGGGGCATGGAGAGGAGGCGTTCCAGCGTCCCCGAGGTGCGTTCACGCAGGGTCGCGATCGAGGTCACCAGGAACATGGTGATCAGCGGGAAGATGCCGAGGAGTGAGGCGCCGATGGAGTCGAAGACGCGTGGGCTGCCGTCGAAGACGTAGCGCAACAGGAACAGCATCACGCACGGGATGAGGATCAGCAGGGCGATCGTGCGGGGGTCGTGGCCGAGTTGGCGGAGGACTCGGGCGGCTGTGGCTGTCGTACGGGAGTAGCTGAGGGCGCTGGGGCGGGAAGCCGCAGGGGTTGTGGACGCGGTCGGATTCGTCGTCGTCTCCGTCGACTTCTCCCTCTCCTTCGTCTTCTTCGTCTTCTTCGTGTTGGTGTTCGTCGTGGTGGTCATCGCACCGGCTCCTTCTGGTGGGCGTCGGTCCCGGTCGCGGTCGTGGGTGCGGTCACCGTGGCCTCGTCGACCAGGCGGAGGAAGGCCGCTTCGACTGTTTCCGCGTGGGTGCGGGTGCGGAGGGCCTCGGGGGTGTCGTCGGCGAGGATCTCGCCCTCGCGCATGAGGAGAAGGCGGTGGCAGCGCTCGGCCTCGTCCATGACGTGGGAGGAGATCAGGAGGGTGGCCCGGCGTTCGGCGGCGATGGTGTGGAAGAGGGTCCAGAGTTCGCGGCGGAGGACGGGGTCCAGGCCGACGGTGGGTTCGTCGAGGACCAGGAGTTCGGGGGTGCCGAGGAGGGCCACGGCCAGGGAGACGCGGCTGCGTTGGCCGCCGGAGAGGTTGCCGGCGAGGGCGTTGGCATGGGTGGTCAGGTCCACGTCGGCGATGGCCCGGGTGACGTTCTCGTGGCGGCGGTCGGCGGCGGCGCGGCCGGGGTCGAGGATCGCGGCGAAGTAGGCGAGGTTCTGGCTGACCGTCAGGTCGTCGTAGACGGAGGGTGCCTGGGTGACGTAGCCGATGCGGGAACGGAGGGTGGCGTCGCCTGCGGGGCGGCCGAGGACGTTCAGGGTGCCGCTGACCTTGGCCTGGGTTCCGACGATCGCTCGCATCAGGGTGGACTTTCCGCAGCCTGAGGGGCCGAGGAGACCGGTGATCTGGCCTTGGGGGACGGCGAAGTCGAGGCCGCGGAGGACGGTGCGGGGGCCTCGGGCGGCGGTGAGGTCCTGCGCGTGGACGGCGGGGAGAACAGTGGAGCCGATGGGGGTGGCGGGTTGGGGTGGCGGCTCGTTCCGCGAGTAATTCATCATGTGATGAATATTGCGCAGGGCGAGTGGGCCGTCAAGGGGGACGGCGGCTCGGGTTCGGTGCGTGAAGGCGCGGCGGGGCGAGAGGGGGCTGCTGGAGGCCGTGCGGGTGCCGTGGGTTCGATGACCCCGGTTGCTCGCGGAGGTGGGGTGGTCGGGAACGTGGCGTGCGGGGCGCTCGGGGCGCTGCGCATGACCGCGGTGATCGCGCGGCGTACTTCCTGTCGCGGCGCCGGCCGGGTCGCCGGTGCATACGGGGGTGCGGGCCCGCGCCCGTGCGGAGTGGGGGGGCGGGAGCAGGAGGGGCGGGCTCAGGGGCGGATGGCCAGCAGAAGGTCTACGTCGTAAATCTCAGGAGTAGTCGGGCGCGGTTGCGGGGCGGGCTCGCGGAGTGGGAGTTGCGGGCGGGGCCGGTGGTTGTGTGGCTTGCTCAGTCCATGTGCCTGTGTTGGGGCTCCGGGGCCGCTAGGCCCGGTGTCGCTTCGCTGGGTTCTTCGTGCGCTTGGCTGTGCGGCGGTCGTACTGTCGGCGGGCCGTGGTGTATTCCTCGCGGTGGAGGGACTCGCCCGGGGCCTCTTTCAGGGAGCGGAGGAAATAGGCGGTCAGGGAGCCTGGGAAGCCGATGGTGAGAAGGCCTCGTAGGGAGGACTGGCGGGCCGGGTCGGGGCGTTTGGTGAAGGCACCCCAGGTGTGGCCGAAGGCGAGGGCGCTGCAGGTGGCGAACATGACGACGACCAGGATGCTGACGAAGCCGCCGACCGCGGCCAGTTGCAGGCCCTCGTAGGCCAGGCGCAGCACCAGGCAGGAGACCGCCAGAGCCGCGAACGAGCCGACGGTGACGGTCGCGCGGCGGGCCGTGTAGTTGCCGTCGCGGTTCAGCCAGGTCGTCCCGAAGAAGCGGATGGGTTCGGGACGAGGGCCCGTGGGGGTCGCGTGGGGTGCCGGGGACGCCTGGAGTTCCTGCGGCTCCCGCAGCTTTTGCGGCTGCTGCTCCTGCTCCGCCTGATTGTTCTTCGGTTTGTCGCTCACGGGTCGATTATGGCTTCGGGGTGGGAGCCGCTTCGCGGTGGCATCGGGCGCCCTCGTGCCTGTAGCGGGTGGCCTCGCGGACTCCGGACAGCCACGCCGCAGTACCCGCGGAGGTACTGCGGCGATCTCCCAACCGCCGCGCGATATCGCTGTCAGAGCCGCCCGTCGCGTCGGTTCGCGGCGCCTCGGGTCAGCCGCAGCGTCCGGCCACGTAGCCGTCGCTGCCTGTGTAGACGTAGGCGTCGGAGATGTACTGGCCGTCGTCGATGTTGTCCCAGACGTTGGTGGTGCCGTAGGGGCCGGAGATGGTCTGGCCCGGGGTCTGGCAGTAGATCGGCACCTTAACGTTCTCGGCGAGAACCCGGACGATTCCGTAGCTGGTGCTCGGGCCGCTGCGGACGTTGAGACGGACGCCCGGAGCGACCGAGTAGTAGCGGACGGCTGCCGTGACCGTCGCGGCGGTGGCCGAAACCTCGGCCGACGCCGTGGTGGTCCGCTCCCTCTCGCCATCCCCCGCGATCTCTTCGACATGGTCGACAGACATGGCTGAACTCCCCCCGTTTAAAACCCCGTTAAGTCCCCATGCAAGCCATGGGGACCCTTTGATACCCCTGAATCAGGACACACACACCTGTGCGTTTTTCGCACGTGAAGGCTAGCAAGCCGCCTCTGTCCCGTACGCGTCATCGACTAGGCTCCGAGCGTCGCGCGAGCGGCCGAAACAGCACGGGGGTGGACCCATGGCACCGCAACGGGGCACCGGGTCGGGAGCGGAAGCGGAACTGCCTGCGTACTCCGGCCAGTACCGTCTGGAGTCGTGTCTGGGTTCCGGCGGCATGGGCGTCGTCCATCTGGCCACCTCGACCTCGGGACTGCGGCTCGCGGTGAAGGTCGTACACGGCGAGTTCGCGAAGGACCCCGAGTTCAGAGGGCGTTTCCGGCAGGAGGTCGCCGCCGCTCGGCAGGTGAGCGGTGCCTTCACCGCGCCTGTCGTGGATGCCGACACCGACAGCGCCCGACCCTGGATGGCCACCCTCTTCATCCCCGGCCCGACGCTCGCCGAGCACGTCAAGCGGAACGGGCCCATGCCGCCGGGACAGTTGCGGCGGCTGATGGCCGGGCTCGCGGAGGCCCTGCGCGACATCCATCGCGCCGGTGTCGTGCACCGGGATCTCAAGCCCAGCAACGTGCTGCTCGCCGAGGACGGACCCAAGGTCATCGACTTCGGTATCTCCCGGCCGAAGGACAGTGAACTGCGCACCGAGACAGGGAAGTTGATCGGCACACCGCCGTTCATGGCCCCCGAGCAGTTCCGGCGGCCCAGGGAGGTCGGGCCCGCCGCCGACATCTTCGCCCTCGGTTCGGTGACCGTGCACGCGGCCACCGGGCGCGGGCCCTTCGACTCCGACAGCCCCTACGTCGTCGCCTATCAGGTCGTCCACGACGAGCCGGACCTCACCGACGTACCCGAGAACCTCGCACCGCTCGTCCGCGCCTGCCTCGCCAAGGAGCCCGAGGACCGGCCCACGGCGGACGAGTTGATGGGCGAACTCCGGTCCGTGGCCGCCTCGTACGACACCCAGACCTTCGTGACGACCCAGCGGGAGCGAGAAGGAGCGGGTTGGGCATCTGCACCGGGCCGGGCCGCCGGCGGGGACACCCGCCGGAACACGGGCAGGGACACGTGGGCGGGCAAGGACACAGGGGCGGACCCGGCCCCCGGCACAGGCACAGGCGCGGGGAACCGCGGCTGTGGTGACGGGTCCGACGGGCGGGACGAATCCGGGCGTGGGGGCCGGGCGCGCGGCGGGCCACGCAAGCGGGCCGTGCTGGTCGCCGCCTCGTTGGTGCTCGTCGCGGGTGGGGGGTTCGCCTCGGTACGGGCGCTGGGCAGTGACGGTGGACAGGCCGGCGGTGGTACGGCCACGCCACGGGCCGGTGGTGCGGCCTCCGCGCCGGCCCTCGAAGCCTGGGCCACCAGACCGGCGGCGAAGAAAAAGAACGCGCCGCAGTGCTCGTACGGGGCGGGGAAGCTGCTGTGCTCGCAGCCGGGGCTGGTCTCGGCGCTCGATCCGGCGGACGGCAGCGTGCTGTGGCGGCACACCGTCGGCAGGGCTGGTGCGTTGGGCGCGGGAGACCCGCCCGTCGAGTCGGGCGGGCTGGTGCAGGTGCTGACGGACGAGAGCCGCCGGGCCCAGGCGCTCGACCCCGACACCGGCGAGGTGCGGTGGGAGCGGGACATCTCCGCGTACGGCGCCCAGCACTACGTGGGCGGCACGCTGCTGCTGACCGCCGCCGACGGGACGGTCACGGGCGTGGACACCGCCACCGGCGACACGACGTGGAGCGGACGGATCCCGGGGCAGCCGGAGGCGTACTTCACGTCGTTCGACGGGGACCGGTCGGCGTACGTGGCGAGCGTCACCGGCGAGGGTGCGGGGGCGCGCACGCGGATCACCGCGGTGGACCCGGAGACGGGGGACGTGCGGTGGGACGCCCGACTGGAGGGTCACCTGGAACCGGTGGGGGCCCGTGACGGCGTCCTCTTCCTCGCCGCGATCGGCGGCGTCTACCCCGACACGGTCGCGGTGGTCCGGTACGACCCCGGTACCAAGAAGACGGTCCGGGTCGCGCTGCCCGTGCGGCTCGAACAGGCCCGCGGTGTCGTGCGGGGTGACGTCGTCTACCTGTTGAGCGGCTCAGGGGGTTCGCTCGCGGCCGTCGACATGGCGGCCCGCAAGCAGCTGTGGCGGACCGAGACCGGAGTCGCGCGGGGTTCGGCGCCGGTCGCCGACGACAGGCATGTGTACTTCACCTCGTCCGACGGGCGGCTGCTCGCCGTGGACGCGCGGAAGGGCAGGATCAGCGGGGACACGGCGTCGCGGCTCGGGAACTCGGACCGGGTCACCGCCGCACTGCCCGAGCCTGTGATCATCGACGGCCGCGTCTGCGTGGGCGCGCTCGACGGGACCGTGCTCGGGCTGGACGGGAGCGACCCGGCGAGCTGGTGACGTCCCGCCCCGGCGCAGCCGGGCGGCCGCATGGCTGAGGGCCGCCCCCGATCGGTGAACGGCCCTCGATGCGCGGTATCCGTGCGGATTCTCAGCCCAGCTTGCTGACGTCCCGCACCGCGCCCTTGTCGGCGCTGGTGGCCATCGCGGCGTAGGCGCGCAGCGCGGCCGACACCTTGCGCTCCCGGTTCTTCGGGGCGTAGACGCCGTTGAGGGCCTGCTCGCGGCGGGCCAGCTCGGCGTCGTCGACGAGCAGCTCGATCGTACGGTTCGGGATGTCGATGCGGATGCGGTCGCCGTCCTCGACGAGGGCGATCGTGCCGCCGCCGGCCGCCTCGGGCGAGGCGTGGCCGATAGAGAGGCCGGAGGTGCCGCCGGAGAAGCGGCCGTCGGTGATGAGCGCGCAGGACTTGCCCAGGCCGCGGCCCTTCAGGTACGAGGTCGGGTAGAGCATCTCCTGCATGCCGGGGCCGCCCTTGGGGCCCTCGTAGCGGATGACGACGACGTCGCCCTCCTTGATCTCCTTCATGAGGATCTTCTGGACGGCCTCCTCCTGCGACTCGCAGACGACCGCCGGGCCCTCGAAGGTCCAGATCGACTCGTCGACGCCGGCCGTCTTCACCACGCAGCCGTCGACCGCCAGGTTGCCCTTGAGGACCGCGAGGCCGCCGTCCTTCGAGTACGCGTGCTCGGCGCTGCGGATGCAGCCGCCGGCGGCGTCCACGTCCAGGGCCTCCCAGCGCTCCGACTGGGAGAAGGCCTCGGCGGAACGAACACAGCCGGGTGCCGCGTGCCACAGTTCCAGGGCCTCCGGCGACGGGGACCCGCCGCGCACGTCCCAGGTCTTCAGCCAGTCGGCGAGGGACGAGCTGTGAACCGAGTTCACGTCCTCGTTGAGCAGGCCCGCGCGGTGCAGTTCGCCGAGGAGGGCGGGGATGCCGCCGGCCCGGTGCACGTCCTCCATGTAGTACGTGCGGTCCTTGGCGACGTTCGGCGCGACCTTCGCCAGGCACGGCACCCGGAGCGAGACCTCGTTGATGTCGTCCAGGTCGAACGGGACGCCCGCCTCCTGGGCGGCGGCCAGCAGGTGCAGGATCGTGTTGGTCGAGCCGCCCATCGCGATGTCGAGCGCCATGGCGTTCTGGAAGGCCGCGAAGGTGGCGACGTTGCGGGGCAGGACCGTCTCGTCGTCCTGCTCGTAGTAGCGGCGGGTGATGTCCATCACCGTGCGGCCCGCGTTCTCATACAGCGCCCGGCGGGCCGTGTGCGTGGCCAGGACCGAGCCGTTGCCCGGGAGGGCGAGTCCGATGGCCTCCGCCAGGCAGTTCATCGAGTTGGCGGTGAACATGCCGGAACAGGAACCACAGGTCGGACAGGCGTTCTCCTCGATACGGAGGATGTCCTCGTCCGAGATCTTGTCGTTGACCGCGTCGGAGATCGCGTCGACCAGGTCGAGCGTGCGGACCGTGCCGTCGACGAGCGTGGCGCGGCCGGACTCCATGGGGCCGCCGGAGACGAAGACGGTCGGGATGTTGAGCCGCAGGGCGGCGTTCAGCATGCCCGGGGTGATCTTGTCGCAGTTGGAGATGCAGATCAGGGCGTCGGCGCAGTGGGCCTCGACCATGTACTCCACGCTGTCCGCGATCAGGTCGCGGGAGGGGAGGCTGTACAGCATGCCGCCGTGGCCCATCGCGATGCCGTCGTCGACGGCGATCGTGTTGAACTCGCGCGGGATGCCGCCGGCCTCGCGGATCGCCTCGCTGACGATGCGGCCCACCGGCTGGAGGTGGGTGTGGCCCGGCACGAACTCGGTGAAGCTGTTGGCGACCGCGATGATCGGCTTGCGGCCGATGTCCGCGCCCGGTACACCGGAGGCGCGCATAAGGGCGCGGGCGCCCGCCATGTTGCGGCCGTGGGTGACTGTGCGGGACCTCAGCTGGGGCATCGCGCTCGCTCCTTCAGAGACTGCGATCAGAGACTTCTGACTGAGTCGAGCGTACGCCCGTTGCTCCAAGGGTTGGACAGGTTGTCCGAAATGCGGGATGGGTGTCTCGGTTGTCGGCTGCTGGTCCGGCGGGAGCCGGTCGCGCCCACGCGGCGGAGCGGCAGATCGGCACAGCCCCGCGCCCCTAGAGACCGGGCCCGGTGAGGTGGGCCTGCACCACCGGCGCGACCCTTCTGATGATCTGCTCCGGGTCCGCCGAGGCCAAGGGCTCCACCTTGATCACGTATCGGAGCATCGCGATGCCCACCAGCTGGGCGGCGGCCAGCTCGGCACGTAGTTCCGCGTCCGGGACGTCCAGGCGGCCGGCGACGCGGCGGAGGACCTGGGTGGAGATGATGCGGCGGAAGACGGCGGCGGCGGCCTCGTTGTTCACGGCGGAGCGGACGATCGCGAGCAGGGGCGCCCGGGTCGTCGGGTTCTCCCAGACTCCGACGATGAACCGGGTGAGCCGCTCCCCTACACCGTCCAGGGGGCCTTCCTCGACCGTCCGGGGGGCCTCCATCACCGGGGCGAAGGAGAGCGTGATGGCCGCCTCGAACACCTGGTCCTTGGTGCCGAAGTAGTGGTGCACGAGCGCCGAGTCCACCCCGGCGGCCTTGGCGATGCCGCGCATGGACGTCTTGTCGTAGCCGCGCTCGGCGAACTCCTCGCGGGCCGCGGCGAGGATGCGGTCGCGGGCGGCGGGGGTGTCGGCCGACTCCGTACGGGAGGGCCGGCCCCGGCGGCGGGGGGTGGCCGAGGTCACGGCCGGCGGACCTGCGCGGCGGAGGCGAGGTGCAGCCGGGTGAAGGCGAGTGCCTCCGCCAGGTCGGCCTCGCGCTCGGCGGCGGACATGGCGCGGCGGGTGTTGACCTCGATCACGACGTGACCGTCGAAACCGCTCAGGGCGAGACGTTCCAGCAGCTCGGCGCAGGGCTGGCTGCCGCGGCCCGGCACGAGGTGCTCGTCCTTGGCCGAGCCCTTGCCGTCGGCCATGTGCACATGGCCGAGACGGTCGCCCATTCGGTCGACCATCTCCAGGGCGTCGGTTCGCGAGGTCGCGGAGTGGCTGAGGTCGATCGTGAAGTGCCGGTAGTCGTCCTTCGTCACGTCCCAGTCGGGGGCGTACGCGAGCATCTCGCGGTCGCGGTAGCGCCAGGGATACATGTTCTCGACAGCGAACCGTACGTCCGTCTCGCCCGCCATGCGCCAGATCCCGGTGACGAAGTCGCGCGCGTACTGGCGCTGCCAGCGGAACGGGGGGTGCACGACGACCGTGCTCGCGCCGAGCTTCTCGGCGGCGGCCTGGGCGCGCTGGAGCTTGACCCACGGGTCGGTGGACCACACCCGCTGGGTGATCAGCAGACAGGGGGCGTGGACGGCGAGGATCGGGATCTGGTGGTAGTCGGAGAGGCGGCGCAGAGCCTCCAGGTCCTGGCTGACCGGGTCGGTCCAGACCATGACCTCCACGCCGTCGTAGCCCAGGCGCGCGGCGATCTCGAAGGCCGTCGCCGTCGACTCCGGGTACACGGAGGCCGTGGACAGGGCGACCTTCGCATCCGGGATCCGCACGACGTCTGCCACGCGGGACAGCCTAAGGGGTGCGTTTCGTCGTGTGGGCCCGGGTCCGGGTTGTCGGCCGGGGCGGGGTGGCTCGCCTGTGCGCCGTTGGGGGTACTCGATGAGGGCGGCCGCGGGTGCCTCGTGGTTGCTCACGCGGTTCCCCGCGCCGCTGAGAAGCAGGGGCCGCGCCCGTGCTTTTTGCTTTCAGGGGGGCGGGGAATCGTGCGACCAGCCCCCACCCGTCCGCGGACAATCCAGACACCCGATGGGCCTACGCCGTATTCATGTGATCGAGTTCATGTGATCGAGTTCATGTGATCGAGTCGCCGCAGGATCACGCCCTCCCGCAGAGCCCACGGGCAGATCTCCATGGTCTCCACCTGGAACAGATCCATCGCGGCCTCGGCCACCAGGGCGCCCGCGAGGATCTGGTTGGCGCGGCCCTCGGAGACGCCGGGAAGGACCGCGCGCTGGGCGGTGGTCATGCCGGCGAGCTTGGGGACCCAGGACTCCAGGGCCTCGCGCTTGAGGTCGCGCTGGACGTAGAGGCCCTCCGTGGAGCGGGCGGCGCCGCCGATGCGGGCGAGCTGCTTGAAGGTCTTGGAGGTGGCGACGACGTGGTCGGGGGCGCCGAAGCGGCTGAACTCGCCGACCGTACGGGCGATCTGGGCCCGGACATGGCGGCGCAGGGCGCGGATGTCGTCGGGGGTGGCCGGGTCGTCGGGAAGCCAGCCGGCGGTGAGGCGGCCGGCACCGAGGGGCAGCGAGGCGGCGGCGTCGGGCTCCTCGTCTATGCCGTAGGCGATCTCCAGGGAGCCGCCGCCGATGTCGAGGACGAGGAGCTTGCCGGCCGACCAGCCGAACCAGCGGCGGACGGCGAGGAAGGTCAGCCGCGCCTCCTCGGCGCCGGTGAGCACCTGTAGTTCGACGCCGGTCTCGTCCTTGACGCGGGCGAGGACGTCGTCGGCGTTGCTCGCCTCGCGCACCGCGGAGGTGGCGAACGGGAGCAGCTCCTCGACACCCTTGTCCTCGGCGGCCTGGAGCGCCTCGTGGACGACTGCTATGAGTTTCTCGACCCCTTCGGGGCTGATGGCCCCGGCCTCGTCGAGGAGTTGGGCAAGGCGCAGCTCCACCTTGTGCGAGTGCGCGGGCAGCGGGCGCGCGCCCGGGTGTGCGTCCACCACCAGCAGATGCACCGTGTTCGATCCCACGTCGAGGACACCGAGTCTCATGGGCGGAACGCTACTGCCAGCGGAGCCGTGCGCCGTCCTCGATGTGACCTCGGGCGCCGTACCCTGGACAGGTGCCAAAGACGAAAAAGGCAAAGGCCGACAAGTCGGCAGCGGGAGCGGCCGCGGCCGGCGGCTCTTCGCGGGCGAAGGCGGCGAAGAGGCCACCGAAGTCGATGAAGGATTCGGCGCAGTCCACCGCGCCGGACGAGAAGGGGCTCGATTTCGCGCGCGCGTGGGTGGAGTTCCCTGATCCGGCGGACGACGAGCAGGTCTTCCGCTGCGATCTGACCTGGCTGACCTCTCGCTGGAACTGCGTCTTCGGCAGTGGTTGCCAGGGCATCCAGGCGGGCCGCGCGGCCGACGGGTGCTGCACCCTGGGTGCCCACTTCTCGGACGAGGACGACGAGAAGCGCGTCGCCGGACATGTGGCGAGGCTCACTCCCGAGATCTGGCAGTTCCACGACGTGGGCACGGAGACCGGCTGGGTCTCCAAGGACGAGGACGGCGACCGCCAGACCCGCCCGTACGAGGGGTCGTGCATCTTCCAGAACCGGCCCGGTTTCGCCGGGGGCGCGGGCTGTTCGCTGCACATCCTGGCGCTCCAGGAGGGCCGTGAGCCGCTGGAGACCAAGCCGGACGTCTGCTGGCAGCTGCCGGTCCGGCGCACGTACGACTGGATCGACCGGCCCGACGACACGCGCGTGCTCCAGGTGTCGATCGGCGAGTACGACCGCCGCGGCTGGGGTCCGGGCGGCCACGACCTGCACTGGTGGTGCACGTCGGCGACCTCGGCGCACGGCGCGGGTGACCCGGTGTACGTGTCGTATCGACCGGAGTTGACCGAGCTGATGGGCAAGGCGGGGTACGACCGCCTGGTCGAGCTGTGCGAGCAGCGCCTGGCGTCCCGGCTGCCGCTGGTGGCTCCGCATCCGGCGGATCCGGTCGGGCCGTAGCCGGACCAGGATTTTCCCTCCCCCGTCGGCGCTACGAGGTCGGCGGGGGGTCGCCTCCGCCGTCGCCCGGCGGTGTGGTCGGGCCGGGCGGGTCCGTGGGGGCCTGGTCGGTGGGTGTCGGGGTCGGATCGGGCTGGACCGGACCGGTGGGTGTGGGGTCCGGGTCGGGTGCCGGGGGCGGGTCGGTGGGCCCCGGCGGGCCCGGGTCCGGGGCCGGTGGGGTCGGCCCGGAGTCGACCGGAGGTGTCGGCACCGGGCCGTAGCCCTCGATCGTCACGACGGCCCCTGACGGAGCCAGCGACACCTGGGCCGTCCAGTACCCGGCGGGCTCGCTCAGCTGGTCGACGTACACCTTGATCGTCGCGGACTCGCCGGGTTCCAGGGTGCCCGAGGATCGGCTGAGGTAGAGCCAGTCGGCGCCGGTGCGGGCGGACCAGCGGACGGGGGAGTCGCCGGTCGCCCTCAGGGTGATGAGGGTGGTGTCACCGTCGTTGGCGGCGGCGACGGAGAGCGCACCCCGTGCCTTCCCCTGGGTGACCTCCACGGACACGTCGTCCGCCGCGTGTTTTCCCTTGCCGGGGCGGGCGCCGGGCCTGGTCGCGTTGCCGGCGTTCTCGTACGCGTCGCCGACGCCCTCGCCGACGGTGCCGTCGCCGTCGCCCTGTTCCTCGCCCGCGCTGACCGAACGGCCGTCGCCGCCCTCGCCGATGAGGGGGGCGCCCCGGTAGGCGGCCCAGAGGGCGAAGACGGGCGCGGCGACCACGGTGGCCACGACGGTCGTCGTGACGGCACGCGCGCGCAGCCGGTCCCGGCGGGCCGCGCGGTCCGTCGGGTCCATGGGGAAGCCCCGCCGGTCGAAGCGGGGGGCGCCGCCACGCGCGCGCGTGAGGTGCGCCGTCGCAGGACCCAGGGCGGCGCGGGGCGCTGCGAGCACGGGCAGCGCGGCGGGCGTGACGCTGGTGCCGGGCCAGCGGCCGGGGACGGCGCGCTCGGCGGCGCGGCGGCAGACGGGGCAGTCGTCGACGTGCCGGACGAGCTCGCGGCGCAGGGTGGCGCTCAGGACGAGCTGCTGGTCACCGGTGAGGCGGGCGACGCTCGGACAGGCGCCGGTCTCTACGACGGCGAGGGCCGCCCGGGTGCGCTCCACCTCGCAGGCGGCGGAGGCGAGCAGCTCCCGCGCGGCGGCCGGGGTCATCCCCAGCACGTCGGCGACCTCGTGGGCGGTGAGCTGATGCCGCACGGCCAGCTCCAGCGCCTCGCGCTGCTCGGGTGTGGTGCCGGCGGCCTCCGGCCAGGCGAGCAGGGCCAGTTCATGTCTGCGCCGCCGCTCCTCGTCCTCGGGGAGGGCGGCGGACCTGGCGGCGGCTTTCGCGGCGCGCGACTTCTCGGTCCCCCCGCCGTGTGCGGGTGGGCGTCCGGAGGCATGGGTGCCCGGCCGTTTCTGCCGGACCTCGGCGAGCCTGCGCAGACAGGCCCACCGTGCCAGCGCGTACAGCCGGGCCCGGTGGTCGTCGGCGTCGTCCGGGCACCGGCGGCGCCCGGCGAGCACGAGCACGTCCGTGAGAGCCGCGGTCGCCGCGTCGTGGTCGCACAGCACGGACATGCAGTAGGTGAAGAGGCCGTCCAGGTACGGCTCGTAGCGCGTCGGCGGGCGCTGCGCCACCGCGCGCGCCGCCGCCCGATCGCGCGCCTCGCGGTGCGCCCTGTGTGCGCCGGTGGTGCGGGTCGAGGTTTCCGGACTGATGCTCATCATTCATGGACGGTAGGCGCCCGGAAGCGGCACCTTCCTGCCCCTTCAGCACATTTACTCCGTACGGGTGAAACGATCCCTCATAAGGGGACCGGAACCCCGGGTTCCGGCGCCATCCCGCCTAATGTTGTGCACTTTATTGACGACGGCCACCGAACCGCCTAAATTCCCAGGAGTCCAAGTTACCTTCAGGTACGCCGAGTCAGGAGCCCCACCCTCATGGCCGCACGCACCCCCCGCTCGTCCTCCACCCGCACGCTCGCCGCCCTGGCCGCGGCCGTCGTCCTCTCGCTGACCAGCGCCTCCGTCTCGACCGCCGCTCCGCAGGCGGCCGCTCCCGCCGTCGAACGCCTCACCGGCACCCTCGCGGACGGCGCCGACTGGATGGCGGACGTCCCGGAGAACTGGAACGGCACCCTGATCGTCTTCAGCCACGGCTTCGGCGGCAGGGCGGCCCAGAACGCGCCCCGCGAGGCCGTACGCCTGCGCCTCCTCGAAGAGGGTTACGCGCTCACCGGCTCCTCGTACGACGTCAGCGAGACCCTCTGGGGCCTGGAGAGCGCGGAGCGCGACCAGGTCGCCACCATCGCGGCGGTCACCGAGAAGATCGGCGAACCCACCCGCACCCTCGCCATGGGCCAGTCCATGGGCGGCCTGGTCAACGCCCGGCTCGCCGGCTCCGGGGCCGGCGGGATCGACGGCGCCCTGGGCCTCTGCGGTCTCGTGGCCGGCGCCAACGACCTGCACACCTACCAGCTCGACGCCGAGTACACGATCGCCCGGCTCCTGCTCCCCGACACACAGGTGAAGCTGGTGGACTTCGCCTCCGAGGCCGAGGGCGCCGAGACCGGCCGGCAACTCACCGACGCCGTCGTCGCCGCCCAGGAGACCCCCGAGGGCCGTGCCCGTATCGCCCTCGCCGCCGCCTACCTCAACCTGCCCACCTGGGCACCCGGCAAGGACCGCCCCGCCGCCCGTGACTGGGCGGACCAGCAGGCCCAGCAGTACGAGTGGCTCGCCCGGGGCATCCTCAACCGCGTCGAGCCCGCCCGCTACCACGTCGAGAAGGCCCTGGGCGGCAACAACTCCGGGAACAAGGGCGTCGACTACGCGCGCGTGCTGTCCACGTCCCAGCACGCGCCGCTGGTCAAGGCCCTGTACCGAGAGGCCGGCCTCGACCTGCGGGCCGACCTCAGGAACCTGACCGCCAACGCGAAGATCAAGGCCGACCCGTCCGCCGTCGCCACCGGCGAGCGCACCTCCTCCGCCGGCCAGAACCTCGCCGTCCCCCTCCTCGACATCCACACCACCGCCGACGACCTCGTCCCCGTCGAGCAGGAAGACCGCTTCGCCGACCGCGTCCGCGCCTCCGGCGACGGCGCGCTGCTCCGCCAGGCGTACGTGGAACGCCAGGGCCACTGCACCTTCACCACCGCCGAGACCGTCGCCGCCCTCCACGCCCTGGAGTCCCGCCTCGACACCGGCCGATGGGGAGCCTCCGCGACGCCGGGCGCCCTGCAGACCGCCGCGACCGCCCTCGGCCTCGACGGCGCGGCGTACGTCCCGTACCGCCCGGCGGAGCTGACGACCGGCCGCCGCCCGTAGGGAGGCTGGGCGGGGCCGGTTTCGGCCGGGCAAGAGGCAGGCAGATTCGCCGCTGAGGCCCGCGCCCCGAAAGGGGCGCGGGGAACCGCGCGAGCGACCACAACCACCCGCGGCCGCCGGACAGAACGCCCCACGGCGAACATGCGCCCACCGCACATGGTGGCCGGCCGCCCGAAGCCCCCGGCCACCCACCCGAACCGGCCCGAATCCCCGGCCGCGCACCCGAACCGGCCCAACCCCCCGTGGCTGTCAGTGCCCTCGGTTACGGTTCGTGCATGGCTGCCCGTACGAAGACCGCGAAGGACCGTCCGTCCTACCGCTGCACAGAGTGCGGCTGGCAGACGGCCAAGTGGCTCGGCCGCTGCCCCGAATGCCAGGCGTGGGGCACGGTCGAGGAGTACGGAACGCCCGCCGTCCGTACGACAGCCCCCGGCCGGGTCACCACCTCCGCCGTCCCGATCGGCCAGGTCGACGGCCGCCAGGCCACCGCCCGCACCACCGGAGTCCCCGAGCTCGACCGCGTCCTCGGCGGCGGCCTGGTCCCCGGCGCCGTCGTCCTCCTCGCCGGCGAACCGGGCGTGGGCAAGTCCACCCTCCTCCTCGACGTCGCCGCCAAGGCCGCCGACGCCGAACACCCGACCCTCTATGTCACGGGCGAGGAGTCCGCCAGCCAGGTCCGCCTGAGGGCCGACCGCATCAACGCCCTCCACGACCACCTCTACCTCGCCGCCGAGACCGACCTCTCCGCCGTACTCGGCCACTTGGACGCGGTGAAGCCGTCCCTCCTGATCCTGGACTCGGTCCAGACGATCGCCTCTCCCGAGATCGACGGCGCCCCCGGCGGCATGGCCCAGGTCCGCGAGGTCGCCGGCGCCCTCATCCGCGCGTCCAAGGACCGCGGTATGTCGACACTCCTTGTGGGACACGTCACAAAGGACGGCGCCATCGCGGGCCCCCGCCTCCTGGAACACCTCGTCGACGTGGTCCTGAGCTTCGAGGGTGACCGCCACGCCCGCCTCCGTCTGGTCCGCGGCATCAAGAACCGCTACGGCGCCACGGACGAGGTCGGCTGCTTCGAACTGCACGACGAGGGCATCACCGGCCTCACCGACCCCAGCGGCCTCTTCCTCACCCGCCGCGACGAACCCGTTCCCGGCACCTGCCTGACCGTCACCCTGGAGGGCCGCCGCCCCCTGGTCGCGGAAGTGCAGTCGCTCACAGTCGACTCGCAGCTGCCCTCCCCCCGCCGAACGACGTCCGGCCTGGAGACCTCCCGGGTCTCGATGATGCTCGCGGTCCTGGAGCAGCGCGGCCGTATCAGCGCCCTCGGCAAGCGGGACATCTACTCGGCGACGGTCGGCGGTGTGAAGCTCTCGGAGCCCGCGGCGGACCTGGCGATCGCGCTCGCCCTGGCGTCGGCGGCGACCGACACCCCCCTGCCCAAGAACCTCGTGGCGATCGGTGAAGTGGGCCTCGCGGGCGAGGTCAGGAGGGTCACCGGGGTCCAGCGCCGCCTCTCCGAAGCGCACCGTCTCGGCTTCACTCACGCGCTCGTTCCGTCCGACCCCGGCAAGGTTCCTCCCGGTATGAAGGTCCTGGAAGTGGCCGACATGGGAGACGCGCTCCGGGTACTGCCCCGATCCCGTAGGCGAGAGGCCCCACGGGACGAGGAGGACCGCCGGTAGACTTTGCGCAGGTCTCGCCCGTCCGTACGAACCACGTGTGCGAAACGGGAGCGTCCCAGAACCTGCGACCGGAGGAGTGCAGTGGCAGCCAACGACCGGGCAGCAGCTCCCGGAAAGTCCGGCGGGAGCTCCGGTGCCGATGGCCTGATGCGCGCCTCACTGAGCGCCGTGGCCCCAGGCACGGCCCTGCGCGACGGGCTTGAGCGGATTCTCCGCGGCAACACGGGCGGGCTCATCGTGCTCGGCTTCGACAAGACCGTCGAGCCGATGTGCACCGGTGGATTCGTCCTGGATGTCGAGTTCACGGCCACGCGTCTGCGTGAGCTGTGCAAGCTCGACGGCGGAATCGTCCTGTCCACGGACCTCTCCAAGATCCTCCGGGCGGGCGTCCAACTGGTCCCCGACCCGATGATCCCCACCGAGGAGACGGGCACCCGGCACCGCACGGCCGACCGCGTGAGCAAGCAGGTCGGGTTCCCGGTCGTCTCGGTCTCCCAGTCGATGCGCCTGGTCGCGCTGTACGTCGACGGCCACCGGCGCGTACTGGAGGACTCGGCGGCGATCCTGTCCCGCGCGAACCAGGCCCTGGCGACCCTGGAGCGGTACAAGCTCCGCCTGGACGAGGTGGCGGGCACCCTGTCCGCACTGGAGATCGAGGACCTGGTGACGGTCCGGGACGTGTCGGCGGTCGCCCAGCGACTGGAGATGGTCCGCCGCATCGCCACCGAAATCGCCGAATACGTGGTCGAACTGGGCACGGACGGCCGCCTTCTGGCCCTCCAGCTCGACGAGCTGATCGCGGGCGTCGAACCGGAACGCGAGCTGGTCGTCCGCGACTACGTCCCGGAACCCACCGCCAAACGCTCCCGCACGGTCGACGAGGCCCTCCGCGAGCTCGACGCCCTCGCCCACGCCGAGCTCCTCGAACTCCCCACGGTCGCCCGCGCCCTCGGCTACACCGGCTCCCCCGAGGGCATGGACTCCGCGGTCTCCCCGCGCGGCTACCGCCTCCTGGCCAAGGTCCCCCGCCTCCCGGGCGCCATCATCGACCGGCTCGTCGAACACTTCGGCGGTCTCCAGAAACTCCTCGCCGCCAGCGTCGACGACCTGCAGACGGTCGACGGAGTGGGCGAGGCCCGCGCCCGCAGCGTCCGCGAGGGCCTGTCGCGCCTGGCGGAGTCGTCGATCCTGGAGCGTTACGTCTGACCGCCACCGCCCCACTCGGCCCGTCCGGCGTGCACGGACGAAGCCGAAGGCCGAAGGCCGGCAGGGGGGTCCGGGGGCGCGAACCCCGACCGGGCCCCCTCCGTCAGTCCTTCTCCAGCACGAACGACGTCCGGGCCGTGGGCAGCCCCGGCGCCTTCGCCTCCACGAGGTACGTCCCGGCGGTGGCCGAACCCGCCGACGGAGTCGCGCAGTTGGGCGCGCTGGGTTCGCGGTTCCACTCCACGGTGTAGGTGACCCGGTCCCCGGCCGGCACCCTGAACAGCAGGCTGCCCGCGGTCTCATGGCAGTCGTCGGACGCCCAGAACGCGTCGTCGTCATCGGCCGTGGTGATCGTCACCACCGTGTTGTCCGGCCCGAGATCGAGCTTGCAGTCACCACCGGAGGAGTTACGGGCGATGAGCTCGAACGTGGGGTTCACCCCGGCCTCGTAGTCGTTACGAACGCTGCGCAGGGTCAACTTCACGGCCCCGGCGGTGCAGTTGGGCAGACTGGAGCCGGCCGGAACCTGCTCACCTGAACTGCTCCCGTTCTTGCCGCCGTCGTCCGACGTGCCCCCGCCCGCGGCACCGGAGCCGCCATCGGCGCCCCCGGACCCGGAGTCAGAGCCGGAACCCGAACCCGAGCCCGAACTGGAACCGGAGCCCGAACCGTCGCCTCCCGCGCTCGACTCGTCGCCCGACTCGTCCCGCCCGCCCGGCGCTTCACTGATCGCGGGACCGGACTCGGACGGCCCGGGAGTGATCGAGGTCGCGGGATTCTTTCCGTCGGGCTCGCCCGCGTTGTTCCCACTGTTCCCGCCACCGCCGACGACGACCCATACGACCAGGATCGCGAGCAGACCGAGGGCGGTCAGCAGAATGGCCCTCCGTCGCCAGTAGATGGTGGAGGGAAGCGGCCCGATCGGATTGCGCAGAGATCCCACGGCGCAAACTGTACGAGAGATCCGGCGCTTCCCCGGCCCCACCCGCCGCCCGAAACCCCAACTTTTACGGATCATCATTCCGGTCGTCGCCACCACCGCCCCGACCGGACCGCACATGATCGCGGTACGTGATCACAACGCCCGGACGGACACCCTCCGTGACCGGACCCGCCGTCGCGCGGACAGCACGAACTTCCCGTCCCCACAGAGCCGTTCACGCGACTCCGCTCGCCGTCTCCCCGTCCCCGCCTGCCACAATCGTCCCCACCACCGAAGTTCGCCGGAGGACTTGGAGAAGACGATGGACGGATCCGTGGAGACCGGCGTCACCGCACCGGCATCGAGGCCGTTGCGGAAGCTGGGGTTTCTGACCATCGGGCTGTTCGACGAGGCCGACCCACGCCGGGGCCACGAGTCGACGCTGGAGATCATCGAGCTGGGTGAACGGCTCGGCTTCGACAGCGCGTGGCTCCGCCACCGTCATCTGCAGTACGGCATCTCCTCCCCCGTCGCCGTCATGGCGGCGGCCTCGCAGCGCACGAGCCGTATCGAACTGGGCACCGCCGTCATCCCGTTGGGCTGGGAGAACCCGCTGCGGCTCGCCGAGGACCTGGCCACGGTCGACCTGCTCTCCGGCGGCCGGCTCAACCCGGGCATCAGCGTCGGACCACCGATGCACTACGACACCGTCAAAGCGGCGCTCTACCCGGACACCGCCGACGCGGAGGACTTCGGCTTCGAACGGGTCCGGCGGCTCCTCGGCTTCGTCCGGGGCGAGGCGGCCAGCGACTTCAGCGGCACCGAGGGGTTCGAGGTCTTCTCCGACCGGGTCCAGCCGCACTCCGCCGGGCTGGGCGAGCGTATGTGGTACGGCGGCGGCAGCCTCCGGTCGGCGCGGTGGGCCGGCGAGAACGGCATGAACTTCCTGACCAGCAGTGTCGTGAAGGCGGAGGGGCCGGAGCCGGCGACCGGGTCCGGGCCCGTGGACTTCGCCGGTGTCCAGCTCTCCCACATCCGGGAGTTCCGGGCGCATCACCCCGACGGGGAGCGGGCCCGGGTCTCGCAGGGGCTCGTCGTCATCCCCACCGACTCGGCTACGCCGGAGCAGCGCGCCAGGTACGAGGCCTACGCGGCGAAGCGGCTCCCCCGGACCACCGCGCCGCAGGGGCCGGGACGGCTTCTCTTCGCGCCGGACCTGGTGGGCACGTCCGCCGAGATCGCCGAACAACTGCACGCCCACGCCGCCTTCCGTGAGATCGATGAGGTCGCCTTCGCACTGCCGTTCACGTTCGAGCACGAGGACTACGTCCAGATCCTGACCGACATCGCGACGAAGCTGGGGCCGGCACTGGGCCGGCACCCCGCCGTCTGAGACCGGACCCGACCAACCCACCCCAGACACCCCCTGCCAGAACCCGCGCCCGCCCACCCCCGCATGGCAGGATCGACCGTGCCATGACTGCACCCACGAAGCCTCAGAACAGCCCTGCCGACGCAACCCCGACCGCACTGCACACCCCGGTGATCGCCTGGTTCGAGACGCATGCCCGTGACCTGCCCTGGCGGCGGGCGGAGGCCGGACCGTGGGGGGTGATGGTCAGCGAGTTCATGCTGCAGCAGACACCGGTCAACCGTGTACTGCCCGTCTACGAACAGTGGTTGGCGCGCTGGCCCCGTCCGGCGGACCTCGCGAAGGAGCCGCCGGGTGAGGCGGTGCGCGCGTGGGGCCGGCTCGGGTATCCGCGTCGCGCGCTGCGGCTGCACGGGGCGGCGGTGGCCATAACGGAACGGCACGGCGGGGACGTACCCCGTGAGCACGCGCAGTTGCTCGCACTGCCGGGAATCGGCGAGTACACGGCCGCGGCGGTGGCGTCGTTCGCCTACGGGCAGCGGCACGCCGTGCTCGACACGAACGTGCGGCGGGTCTTCGCCCGCGCGGTCACCGGCACGCAGTACCCACCGAACGCCACCACGGCCGCCGAACGGAAACTGGCCCGCGCCCTGCTGCCCGAGGAGGACGGTACGGCGTCCCGCTGGGCCGCCGCGTCGATGGAGCTGGGCGCGCTGGTGTGCACGGCGAAGAACGAGACGTGCCAGCGCTGTCCGATCGCCGGGCAGTGCGCGTGGCAGCTGGCCGGGAAACCCCCGCACGAGGGTCCGGCGCGACGCGGTCAGACGTACGCCGGTACCGACCGTCAGGTCCGCGGCAAGCTTCTCGCCGTACTGCGGGACGCGATCGCGCCCGTGCCGCAGGCGGTCCTCGACCGGGTGTGGGACGAGCCGGTGCAGCGCGCCCGCGCCCTCGACGGCCTGGTCTCCGACGGCCTGGTGGAACCCCTCCCGGGCGGCCTCTACCGGCTCCCCCTCACCTGACCGTCACCACGCCCCACGTCTTCGCCCCCACGCCCCACGTCACAGGCCACGCATCGCCGAGGCCTCACCGCATCACAGACCTCACGTTCGACCAACGGGGTAAAACGGCACATTCCCTCACCAAAGCCCGGGCCGCTTTACCCCGTTCCTCCTTCTGTTACACAACCGACGGACAGCCGAGCGTTCTCCGCAGGCTGCCTCGGACGTCACCGTGACAACCCCTCCGTAGCTTCATTGGCGTACCGCGGGAACCCAGCGGGACGAAGCGGCGGACAGCCGGCACCGCGTGACAGCGCGGACGTCGGAAACGGGGAGCGGAGGCGGTTGATCATGGCGCACGGCGAGGTGCTCGAATTCGAGGAGTACGTCCGTACCCGGCAGGACGCGCTGCTGCGCAGCGCCCGCCGGCTGGTGCCGGACCCGGTGGACGCCCAGGATCTGCTGCAGACGGCGCTGGCACGGACGTACGGCCGCTGGGACGGGATCGCGGACAAGCGGCTGGCGGACGCCTATCTGCGCCGGGTCATGATCAACACGCGGACGGAGTGGTGGCGGGCCCGGAAGCTGGAGGAGGTCCCGACCGAGCAGTTGCCGGACGCCTGTGTCGAGGACTCCACCGAGCAGCACGCGGACCGCGCCCTCCTCATGGACATCATGAAGGTCCTGGCACCCAAGCAGCGCAGTGTCGTGGTCCTGCGACACTGGGAGCAGATGTCCACGGAGGAGACGGCCGCCGCCCTCGGCATGTCGGCCGGCACGGTCAAGAGCACGCTGCACCGTGCGCTGGCCCGGCTCCGCGAGGAGCTGGAGTCGCGGGACATCGATGAGCGCGCCGCCCGCACGCTCGAAGTGAGCGAGGAGCAGGAGCGTTGCGCGGCCTGAGCACAGCGGCCGGCCCGGGGCCCGGGGCCCGGCAGGCCCCCAAGGCGGTGATCACGGCGGTGGCCGTGCTCGCCGCCCTCGGCCTCTCCGCCTGCGGCACGGGCGGCACCGGCGCCCGCGACGAGGGACCGGCCGACAACGACTCCCTCGCGGCGGGCGCGGCCTCTTCCCCGTCCGTCTCCACGCCGGCCGACGGCGGAGGCGATCACCCGAGTGTGGACGAGGTCGTCCGCATGGTCCGCGCGGACCCGGAGGTCAGCCGGACCGTGAAGAGCGACCTGAAGCCGTGCGTGGCCGACGAGTACCCGGTGGACGTGACGTACGGGGACCTGACCGGGGGTTCGCGCGAGGACCTCGTGGTCAATGTGATGACCTGCGCGGACGCCGTCGGTGTGGCCTCGTACGTGTACCGCTCGGAGAAGGGGGGGTACCGGAGCGTCTTCCTGTCCGAACAGCCCCCCGTCTACGCGGAGATCGACCGGGGCGACCTCCTGGTCACCCGGCAGCTGTACGAGAATGGTGACCCGTCCTCGTACCCGTCCAGCGAGGAAGTCACGACCTACCGCTGGATCAAGGACAGTTTCGTACAGCGCTCCAGCACGCGCACCGAGTACAGCGGCGCGGTGGGCGGCACGGAATCGGCGACCCCCGAGCCGAGCTGACACCGACGCCGCCCCCATCAGCACCGACCGAGAGCGAGCGAGATCACCGGATGGCAGAGCAGACCCATGTCCTGTTCGTCGAGGACGACGACGTGATCCGTGAGGCCACCCAGCTCGCACTGGAGCGGGACGGCTTCGCGGTCACGGCCATGCCCGACGGGCTGTCGGGGCTGGAGGCGTTCCGCGCGGACCGGCCCGACATCGCGCTCCTCGACGTCATGGTCCCGGGCCTTGACGGGGTCTCCCTGTGCCGCCGTATCCGTGACGAGTCGACCGTCCCCGTGATCATGCTCTCCGCGCGCGCCGACTCCATCGACGTGGTGCTGGGCCTGGAGGCGGGAGCGGACGACTACGTGACCAAGCCGTTCGACGGTGCCGTCCTCGTCGCCCGGATCCGCGCGGTGCTGCGCCGCTTCGGGCACGCGAGCGGCGGTGATTCCAGGGCCGAGGAGGCCGGGGCCGCGGGCGCCGGCGGGGTGCTCACCTTCGGCGAACTGGTGATCGACACCGAGGGCATGGAGGTACAGAAGTCCGGGGTGCCGGTGGCGCTGACGCCGACCGAGATGCGGCTGCTCCTCGAGTTCTCGTCCGCCCCCGGCACGGTCCTCTCCCGCGACAAGCTGCTCGAACGCGTGTGGGACTACGGCTGGGGCGGCGACACCCGGGTCGTCGACGTCCACGTCCAGCGGCTCCGCACGAAGATCGGCCAGGACCACATCGAGACGGTCCGCGGCTTCGGCTACAAACTCAAGGCCTGAGCGGGGCGGGGCGACATGAACATGAGGGGGATACGAGGAGGGCGGAAGCCGGCGCCGCCGGGCGCCGCCGACCGCCGGTCCGGCGCGGGGCCGGCCTCGGGTATCCGTACCGGCCTGCGGTGGCAGTTGAGCGCCGCGATCGCGCTGGTCGGCGCGCTGGTGGCGGTCGCGCTGAGTCTGGTGGTGCACAACGCGGCACGGGTGTCGATGCTCGACAACTCGCGCGACCTCGCCGACGAGCGCATCCAGGTCGCCCAGCGCATGTACGAGTCGGGCCGCCCGCTGAAATCCGGTGCCTTCGGGGTGAAGCTCGACGACCCCGACATCCCGAAGGACCTGCTGGCCAGGGTCGGGGAGGGCCGCCGGGCCACCTACGTCTCGGAGGGCGAGAACGGGGTGCCCGACATCTGGGCGGCGGTCCCCCTGAAGGACAAGCGTGTCCTCTCCCTGCACACCGACTTCACCGACCACAGCTCCGCGGTGATGCGTGACCTCGACCAGGCTCTGCTCATCGGCTCGATCGCGGTCGTGTTCGGCGGCTCGGCCCTCGGTGTGCTCATCGGCGGCCAGATGTCCCGCCGGCTGCGCAAGGCGGCGGCCGCCGCGCACCAGGTGGCCAGGGGCGAGACCGACGTACGGGTGCAGGACGCGATCGGCGGTGTCGTACGCGACGAGACCGCGGAGCTCGCGCGGGCCGTGGACGCCATGGCCGACACGCTGCGGCAGCGCATCGAGGCGGAGCGCCGGGTGACGGCGGACATCGCCCACGAGCTGCGTACGCCGGTGACCGGTCTGCTCACGGCCGCGGAACTGCTGCCGCCGGGCCGCCCCTCCGAGCTGGTCCGTGACCGGGCCCAGGCGATGCGCACGCTCGTCGAGGACGTCCTGGAGGTGGCCCGCCTCGACGGGGCCTCCGAGCGGGCCGAGCTGCAGGACATCATGCTGGGCGAGTTCGTGGCCCGGCGGGTGGCGGCGAAGGACGCGGGGGCGCGCGTACAGATCGTGCACGAGTCGGCGGTCACGACGGACCCCCGCCGCCTCGAACGCGTTCTGCTGAACCTGCTGGCCAACGCGGCGAAGCACGGCAAGCCGCCGATCGAGGTCTCCGTCGAGGGCCGCGTGATCCGGGTCCGCGACCACGGGCCCGGCTTCCCCGAGGACCTGCTCGCCGACGGCCCCCGCCGCTTCCGCACCGGCGCCTCCGACCGTGCCGGCCAGGGTCACGGCCTCGGCCTCACCATCGCCGCGGGGCAGGCGCGCGTCCTGGGCGCCCGCCTCACGTTCCGCAACGTGCGCCCGCCCGGATCGCCGGACGGCGTCCCGGCCGAGGGCGCGGTCGCGGTGCTGTGGCTCCCCGAGCACGCCCCGACGAACACGGGCAGCTATCCGATGCTGCCGATGTGACCTGGGGAGGAGTCGTGGGTCATCTGCGGGTGAGTGGGGGCTGGTCGCGCAGTTCCCCGCGCCCCTGAAAAGCAGGGGCTACGCCCCGTGCAACCAGCCCTCACCGAACCCGCACCCGCCAACGCACCGAACCCCCCGAGCTCTCCAGCGCGCTCAGGGGGTCAAAGGCACACGGCGCAATCAGACCGCCGCCGTCTCCCGAGCCCCGGCCTCACCGGCGGAGCCCCCCGCCGCAGAAGGTCCCCCGGCCCCCCGCAACGGCACCTCCTTCACGAACACCGCGGCCACCAGCGCCACCACGGAGACGACCGACCCCAGCAGGAACGCCGAGTGCGTGCCCGACGCGACCGCGTGCTGGTACGCCTCCCGCGCGGCCACCGGCAGCTTCGCCAGGCTCGCCGCGTCCAGCTGCGCCGACTGCTCGGTCACCTTGGACCCCAGCGCACCGGCCCGCTCGGTCATCACGTCCTGCACGCGGCTGTTGAAGAGCGCGCCCATGATGGCGACTCCGAAGGACGACCCGAGCGTCCGGGCCAGCGTGGTGGTCGAGGAGGCGACCCCCATGTCCTTCATCTCGACGCTGTTCTGCGCGACCAGCATGGTGATCTGCATCAGACACCCCATACCGGCACCCAGCACGGCCATGTACACCCCGGACGTCACCCGGCTCGTACCGGTGTCCATCTGCGCCAGCAGGAACAGTCCCACCATCATCAGGACGCTCCCGACGACCGGGAAGACCTTGTAACGGCCGCTGCCCGTGGTGACCCGCCCGGCCACCATCGACACCGCGAGCATCGCCCCCAGCATCGGCAGCAGCAACAGCCCGGAGTTGGTCGCGGACGCGCCCTGCACGGACTGCTGGAACAGCGGCAGGAACAGCACCGCGCCGAACATCACGAACCCGGTGAAGAACCCGATCACGGACATCAGCGTGAAGTTCCGGCTGCGGAAGATATGCAGCGGTATCACCGGCTCCGCCACCCGCTTCTGTACGAACAGGAACCCGACCAGCGAGGCCACCCCGAGCGCGATCAGCTCCATGATGACGGCCGACCCCCAGGCATATTCGGTCCCGCCCCACGTCGTGACCAGCACGATCGCCGTGATGCCGACGGTCAGCAGCGCCGCGCCCAGATAGTCGATGTCCCGCGCCGACCGCCCGTCCCGCGACGGCTTCGGCAGGTGCAGTACGACACTGATGGCGACCAGCGCCACGACCCCGAGCGGCAGGTTGATGTAGAAGGACCAGCGCCAGCCCCAGTGGTCGGTGATGGACCCGCCGACCAGCGGTCCGGCGATCATGGCGAGAGCCATGACACCGGCCATCATCCCCTGGTACTTGCCCCGCTCCCGCGGCGGTATCAGGTCGCCGATGATCGCCATGACGCCGACCATCAGCCCGCCGGCGCCGAGTCCCTGCACCGCGCGGAACGCGATCAGCTGGCCCATGTCCTGGGCCATCCCGCTCAGCGCCGACCCGATCAGGAAGATCACGATCGAGGTCATGAAGACGCGCTTGCGGCCGTAGAGGTCGCCGAGCTTGCCCCAGATCGGAGTGGAGGCGGCGGTCGCGAGCGTGTAGGCGGTCACGACCCAGGAGAGGTGTTCCAGACCCCCCAGCTCGCCCACGATCGTCGGCATCGCGGTGCCGATGATCATGTTGTCGAGCATCGCCAGCAGCATGGCGATCATGAGCGCGAGCAGCACCACCCGCACACTGCGCGGCTGCGGCCCGTCCGTCTCGGCCCCACCGCTCACTTCGTTCTTCGTCTCCGCATCCATTGCGGTCCTCCACTCCCCCCGGAGTCCGTTCACTTACTTGCCGACCGGCTAGTTGTGTCTACACTTAGGGAAGCTAGGTCCCTAACTAGCCGGGCGTCAAGTAAGCAAGACGGGCTTGGCCGAGGCTTGACCGACCCAGACCTTCCGCGACGGCGAGGAGTACGAGGATGAGCGGCACGGCAGAGGACGCGACGGACGCGACGACGAAGCGGCAGCGTCGCGGCAACACCCGTCAGCGCATCCAGGACGTCGCCCTCGAACTCTTCGCCGAACAGGGATACGAGAAGACCTCGCTGCGGGAGATCGCCGAACGCCTCGATGTGACGAAGGCGGCGCTCTACTACCACTTCAAGACCAAGGAAGACATCCTCGTCGGCCTCTCCCAGGATCTGCAGCGCCCGATCGACGAACTGATCGAATGGGCCGGCACCCAGCCACGCACCCTCGACACCAAGCGGGAGATCCTGCGCCGCTACAGCGTGGCTCTGGCCGACGTGGCTCCCCTGTTCCGCTTCATGCAGGAGAACCAGGCGGCGGTACGCGAACTGAGCGTCGGCGAGTCGTTCAAGGACCGCATGATCCGCCTGATCGACACCATCAAGGAACCCGACGCCGCCCTGACCGACCAGGTCCGCTGCACGAGCGCCCTGTTCACCATGCACGCCGGCATGTTCGCCCTCCGGGACGTCGAAGGCGACCCCGAGGAGAAGCGCCAGGCGGTCCTGGAGGTCGCGATCGATCTGGTGACACAGGCACACGCCGGCGCCCAGAGTCCTGGAAAGCCTCCGAAAAGCTCTTGAAAGCCCGTATGTCCGGGTAACCCTCAGAGCTTTCGGGAACCTCCCGGGCACTCGCGCGAGGAGGCCCCCGTGGACGCAGACGCATACGCCCGCATGACCGAGGAAGAACGCGCCGAGTTCGTCCGCCGACGCCATGTCCTCGCCCTCGCCGTCACGGCGGCGGTGACGGTGACGGTGACGGTGACGGTGGTGATGTTCCTGCTCATGCTCGTCGCCATCGACCACTACAGCGACACCCCGATGTGCGGCACGGGCCAGGACTACGGCCCGTGCTGACACCGCACGACCTCACCCGAAGGCTCAGATGGTGATGCCCTTGGTGCGCAGGAACGCGACCGGGTCGATGGCGGAGCCATAGTTGGCGGACGTACGGATCTCGAAGTGCAGGTGCGGCCCGCTGGAGTTACCGGTGTTGCCGGAGAAAGCTATGCGCTGGCCGGTCTTGACGACCTGCCCGACCTTCACGTCGACCTTCGAGAGGTGGGCGTACTGCGAGAACGTGCCGTTGCCGTGCTTGACGACGACGGCGTTGCCGTACGCGGGACCGTCACCGGCGCCGTTGCCGCCGGCCTTCACGACGGTGCCGCCGTGCGCGGCGAGGACCGCCGTACCGCTCTTGACGGCGAAGTCCTGCCCGCTGTGCTTGGCGGACCACATGTTGCCGGCCTGCGCGAACCGCGCGCTCAGCTTGTAGGTCTTGACCGGGCTGACCCAGGAGGCGGACTTCTTGGCGGCGGCGGCCTGGACGGTGCCGGCGCTCGCGGCCTGGACGGCCCCCGAGGCCTGAGCCCCACCGGCGGCGGCCGCGACCCCGGCCCCCAGCACACCCGAGACCCCCACCCCGACGGCCATCAGGGCGGCCCGGACACGGAGCTGGGACGTACGGGTGCGGGGAGTGCGAACACGCTGCGACATGGAGTACCTCACGGGGGACGGAGACAAGGACTGTGCCCTCGACGGACACGAATCCCACCCGGCGCACCTCAGCGACCGCCAAATGGGATAACCCTTGGTACCTCCCGATCGTGAATCACCTCAAATGTGTGACCTACGACGAAACCTCGTACTCCACCTGAAATACACTTCTCCTTGACATCAACCACCAAATGCTCCCCCACCTGCACACCACCCCACGAATCCCACACCATCGGGCTCAATTGTCCGTTTTGCCCGCAGGTCGTCAGCCACTATTCCCCCTAGTACCGGACAAATGACCTGTGCGGCACGTCACCGGTCCCCGGAAGAGAAGAACCCCGAATGTGACGCCCACTACGAGGTCCGCGTCACTCGGAACACGGGTGGAAATGATCCCCTCCCGGCCGCCATGACCTCAGGGGCGAAAAGTGGAAGCGTCAGCGATAGGCGGTCCCCGTGCACGAGGAACAGTCCGTGGAAACTCGGCCGCGAGGCCCTCGCGCTGCAGGTCGTCGGCGACCTCGGTGCCACCGAAATCGGCGCGGCGCTCCAGCGGTACGGGCTGTGGAATCTCGTGATGCGCGGCAGAAGCACTCGGCCCGGGTTTCCCCCACCACGCGGATTCCCTCGACGAAGTCCTTCCCCGGGTCCTGCCGCTGGACTATCTGCGATTCACCAAGGGTGCGTCGCGGTTCACGGGTCCACGCGGCCTCACCCGTATGCACTCGGTGAAGCGGCTCAGCCTCACCGAGCTCCCGGAAAGGCTCGCCCCCGAGGACTTCACGGAGATCTCCCGGATGCCCGCACTCACCGAATTGCGCGTCGGCTGGGGCACGACCGGTGGGGAAACCGCGCCGGTACTGCCGGGCATCACAAGTTTCCGGGTAAACAACTTCTCCGGCACCGAACACGTCCTCGGACTCCTCACGGTGCCGCCCGTCATCGAGAAGACCGACGCGTTCTCCGAACCGGAACGACAGCCGGAGAAGCGCAACCGCGACGGGAAGAACCGGAACCATGGCCGGAAGAACCGCCGGAAATACAAAAAGGCTGCCCCGGGACCGAAGTCCCGGGGCAGCCCCTTCCGCTCTCGCTCAGGCCGAGCGCAGCGGTTACGCGTCCTTGCTCAGGTTCGGCCCAGCACCGCCGGCCGCCTGCTCGATCGGCGGGACGTCCGGCAGCGCCGACTTCTCCTCACCCCGGAAGGTGAAGGTGGCCGCGTCGCCCTCGCCCTCGGTGTCCACGACCACGATGTGGCCGGGGCGCAGCTCGCCGAAGAGGATCTTCTCGGAGAGGGTGTCCTCGACCTCGCGCTGGATGGTCCGGCGCAGCGGCCGGGCGCCCAGCACGGGGTCGTAACCCTTCTTGGACAGCAGCTCCTTGGCGGACTGGGAGAGCTCGAGGCCCATGTCCCGGTCCTTGAGGCGCTCGTCGACCTTGCCGATCATCAGGTCGACGATCCGCAGGATGTCCGCCTGCGTGAGCTGCGGGAAGACGACGACGTCGTCGACACGGTTGAGGAACTCGGGCCGGAAGTGCTGCTTGAGCTCGTCCGAGACCTTGTTCTTCATGCGCTCGTAGTTGGACTTCTTGTCACCGGAGGCCGCGAAGCCCAGGTTGAAGCCCTTGGAGATGTCCCGCGTGCCGAGGTTGGTCGTCATGATGATGACCGTGTTCTTGAAGTCCACGACCCGGCCCTGGGAGTCGGTCAGGCGACCGTCCTCCAGGATCTGCAGCAGCGAGTTGAAGATGTCCGGGTGGGCCTTCTCGACCTCGTCGAAGAGGACGACGGAGAACGGCTTGCGGCGGACCTTCTCGGTCAGCTGACCGCCCTCTTCGTAGCCCACGTATCCGGGCGGGGAACCGAAGAGACGCGAGACCGTGTGCTTCTCGCTGAACTCCGACATGTCGAGGGAGATCAGCGCGTCCTCGTCACCGAAGAGGAACTCGGCGAGCGCCTTGGACAGCTCGGTCTTACCGACGCCGGACGGGCCGGCGAAGATGAACGAACCACCGGGACGCTTCGGGTCCTTCAGACCGGCACGCGTACGACGGATCGCCTTCGACAGCGCCTTGACGGCGTCGATCTGGCCGATGACCCGCTTGTGGAGCTCGTCCTCCATGCGCAGCAGACGCGAGGACTCCTCCTCGGTCAGCTTGAAGACCGGGATGCCGGTGGCGGTCGCGAGGACCTCGGCGATCAGCTCGCCGTCGACCTCGGCGACGACGTCCATGTCGCCGGCCTTCCACTCCTTCTCCCGCTTGGCCTTGGCGGCCAGGAGCTGCTTCTCCTTGTCGCGGAGGGAGGCGGCCTTCTCGAAGTCCTGCGAGTCGATCGCGGACTCCTTGTCCCGGCGGACACCGGCGATCTTCTCGTCGAACTCGCGGAGGTCCGGCGGCGCGGTCATCCGGCGGATACGCATCCGGGAACCGGCCTCGTCGATCAGGTCGATCGCCTTGTCCGGCAGGAAGCGGTCCGAGATGTACCGGTCGGCGAGCGTCGCCGCCTGCACCAGGGCCTCGTCCGTGATGGACACGCGGTGGTGCGCCTCGTAGCGGTCCCGCAGGCCCTTGAGGATCTCGATGGTGTGCGGCAGCGACGGCTCCGCGACCTGGATGGGCTGGAAGCGGCGCTCGAGAGCGGCGTCCTTCTCCAGGTGCTTGCGGTACTCGTCGAGCGTCGTGGCACCGATGGTCTGCAGCTCACCGCGGGCCAGCATCGGCTTCAGGATCGAAGCGGCGTCGATGGCGCCCTCGGCGGCACCCGCACCGACCAGCGTGTGCAGCTCGTCGATGAACAGGATGATGTCGCCGCGGGTACGGATCTCCTTGAGGACCTTCTTGAGGCGCTCCTCGAAGTCACCGCGGTAGCGGGAGCCGGCGACCAGCGCGCCGAGGTCGAGGGTGTAGAGGTGCTTGTCCTTGAGGGTCTCGGGCACCTCGCCCTTGACGATGGCCTGGGCGAGGCCCTCGACGACGGCGGTCTTGCCGACGCCGGGCTCACCGATCAGGACCGGGTTGTTCTTCGTACGGCGGGACAGGACCTGCATGACCCGCTCGATCTCCTTCTCGCGCCCGATGACCGGGTCGAGCTTGGACTCACGAGCGGCCTGGGTGAGGTTCCGGCCGAACTGGTCGAGGACCAGGGACGTCGAGGGGGTGCCCTCGGCGGGGCCGCCGGCGGTGGCGGTCTCCTTGCCCTGGTAACCGGAGAGCAGCTGGATGACCTGCTGCCGCACCCGGTTGAGATCTGCGCCCAGCTTGACCAGGACCTGGGCGGCGACGCCCTCGCCCTCACGGATCAGGCCGAGCAGGATGTGCTCCGTGCCGATGTAGTTGTGGCCCAGCTGAAGGGCCTCGCGGAGCGAGAGCTCCAGGACCTTCTTGGCACGGGGGGTGAAGGGGATGTGCCCGGACGGGGCCTGCTGCCCCTGCCCGATGATCTCCTCCACCTGCTGACGGACCGCCTCGAGCGAAATCCCGAGGCTCTCCAGGGCCTTAGCGGCGACACCCTCACCCTCGTGGATCAGGCCCAGGAGGATGTGCTCGGTGCCGATGTAGTTGTGGTTGAGCATCCGGGCTTCTTCCTGAGCCAGGACGACAACCCGCCGCGCGCGGTCGGTGAACCTCTCGAACATCGTTAATCGCTCCTCAGAGCGGTCAGGCAGTTAGGGGACGCTCCCCTCTCTGTCCTTCCGCAGCTTAGTCCCGCAAGCGGGGACCGCTCATTCCAACTGCCGACACCGTCCGCGGTTCACCTCCGCTCTCGCGGAGACAGAAGCTACTGCCTCCTACCGCCCGAACGCCGACATCTGCTCCAACCCGATGGTGCGAGACGATGTTCCCGCAGGCCAGGTAGTTACCCTCACCATCAGTACGCCGATGGCGAACGTGAGACGGCCTTTCCTGCGTGTCGCCCCCTCCCACTAGGGATGTCTTACCCGCAGGCACTGACACTCCATGCCGGATGCACCGGTTCCCTCCGCTAAGGGCGAACATCCTTGCGTCGCCGCGCCCCACGGAACGCCCCCTTTCCGGACACTCTTCGCATACGCTCGGATACTCAGCGTAACTCCGGGGTCCTTCGCACGGTTTCTCCTGACATGGCCATCGTCCCCCTTCCCCGCCGACCGCTCGACCCGAGCGACGAATCGGCCGTCGCCCCGCGCGATGTTCCGGGCGACATCGTGTGCGACGCGGTGCGGCAGTGGTACGAGAACGATCTCGGCTGGGCGACCGCGCCCGGGGCGCCCGTACACCTCATTACGGGCCTGCGCTTCGATGTACTCGACGTACCGGCGGAAGCGGGGGTCGCGGCGCTCAGGCATCTGGGCCCGGTGCCCGGTCCGGGTTCGCCGGTGGCGCTGCGCGGCGGGCGGATGCTGCTGCTGGTCGCGGCGGGCTGCGCGGAGGAGCTGCCGGGTCTGCTGGAGTGGCTGGACTGGGGCGGCCTCGACCTGGACCTCACTGCCGTCGGAACGGGCGGTCACATGGTGGCGCCGACGCCCCCGGGCGGGGCCGGAAGGCTCGTGGGCGGGCACGGGGAGGCCGGTTCGCAGGGGGCCGCCGACTGGCTGCGGCCCCCTGAGCCGGGGTGCGAGGTGGAACCCTCGCTGCCGACCATGTCGGCGTTGGGGGGCGGTGGGGCCGCCCCCGACCTCGTGCGAGTGGTGGACACGGTGGCGACGCACTGCCACCGCGTCCGGCTGCGGCGCGTGAGCACCGGGCCGTCGAAATCTCAGCCGTTGGCCTTCTCGTAGGCCTCGCGGATGGAGGCGGGGACGCGGCCGCGGTCGTTGACCTCGTAGCCGTTCTCCTTCGCCCAGGCGCGGATGGCCGCGGTGTCCTGGCTGCCGCCGGTGGCGGCACGGGCCTTGCCGCGCCCGCCCGAAGCACGGCCTCCGGTACGTCGGCCGCCCTTGACGTAGGCGTCGAGAAGGCCGCGAAGCTTGTCCGCGTTGGCGGTCGTGAGGTCGATCTCGTACGTCTTGCCGTCCAGCGCGAACGTCACCGTCTCGTCCGCCTCGCCGCCGTCGAGGTCATCGACAAGAAGGACCTGAACCTTCTGTGCCACCGGATTTCCTTTCATCGATAACTTCAGGGCCGAGGACCTGCGGCGTGCGCCGCTGTTTCACGTCCCCCTGTTATATGCAGTACTGCAGTACGTCGGAAAGCAAACCGCTTTTCCAGGAAAAACACAAACCCCTGGGAGAGACCGGGGAGAGGCTCCGGAGAGGGCGAGGAGCCGGAGAAGACCGGAAACATGCGCGTTTCGGACATAGGGCACCTGGTCAAGGCGACGCCCGACGGAATAGCGGTGGAGGTTCCCGATGAACCTCGGTGAACCCCGAGGTTCCTTGCGGACCCGTCGACGATCACAGATGCAGAAGCATCCGGCTGTTGCCCAAGGTGTTCGGTTTCACTCGTTCGAGACCGAGGAACTCCGCGACGCCCTCGTCATAGGAACGCAGCAGCTCCGCGTAGACATCGGTGTCGACCGGAGTCTCACCGATCTCCACGAAGCCGTGCTTCGCGAAGAACTCGACTTCGAAGGTCAGACAGAAAACCCGTCGAACACCCAGCCAGCGAGCGGTGTCGAGCAACTTTTCCAGCAACTGGTGACCGACACCGAGACCCTTGGCGTCCGGGTTCACCGCGAGAGTGCGGACTTCCGCGAGGTCTTCCCACATCACGTGCAGCGCACCGCAGCCCACGACCTCCGCGTCCGGGCCGACGCCCCGTTCCGCGACCCAGAACTCCTGGATGTCCTCGTAAAGCGTGACCGTCGCTTTGTCGAGCAGGATGCGGCGCTGGACGAACGAGTCGAGGAGGCGGCGCACGTGCGGGACATCGCTGGTCCGAGCCCGCCTGACGGTGATGGCATTGGGGGTGACTTCGGGACTCGTTGCTGGCATGAGCGGACGCTATCGCCCGGGGAGATCCGGGGATTCGCCGGGGGTCCCCTGTGTTTCGCCGGACGATTCGGCGGATTCGCCGGCCGTTTCAACAGGGGTTTCAACAGGGGTTTCGACGAGCGGGGCGGCGGGCGCGGCCGGTTCGGGTTTGGCGGGCTCGGGGCCCTCCACCATGCGTACGGCGTCGGTGAGCGCCTGCCGCTGCTCCTCGCTCATCATCCCGAAGAAGGCGACGAGAGCAGCCGCGGGGTTGTCGCTCTGCGACCAGGCTTCGTTCATCAGTGCGGCCGAGTAGGCGGCGCGAGTGGAGACCGCCTCATATCGATAGGCCCGGCCTTCCGCCTCCCGGCGCACCCAGCCCTTCTGATGGAGATTGTCCAGAACGGTCATCACCGTGGTGTACGCGATGGACCGTTCCTGCTGGAGGTCTTCCAGGACTTCCCGAACGGTCACCGGGCGGTTCCACTTCCACACCCGCGTCATGACCGTGTCTTCGAGTTCTCCCAATGGGCGAGGCACAGTTCCGTACGATATCCGGAGAAGTTGAACAAAAAGGGCGTACGACTCGAAAACCACACGAGTCGTACGCCGATGGAGGCGGGTCGCGTCAGGCGCCGGTGCCCCGGTCGGTGCCGGTGGACTGGCGGGCGCTCTCCGCGCGGGCGAGCGCCGCGTCGACGACCGCGTCCTCCTTGGCCTTGTTGGGGCCACCCTGGGTCTTCACGATCACCCTGATGACGGCGATGAACAGCACGGCCATCACGAAGGGGGGCAGCAGCGCGGAGACGTAGTCCATGGGTCCAGGGTAGCCAGGGCTAGACGGCGGCCAGCTGTTGGGGCGGGGCGGCCGGTTTGCGCTTGGGCGGGAAGACCTCGCCGGGGGTGGGGACGGGGCGGCGGGCCGGGCTCGGGGCGTCGGGCCGGGGGACGGGGCCCGGCTTCTCGGCGGGCTGGGCGGGACGGGACGGCCGGGCGGGCTTCGGTTCGGCGGGCTCTCCGACGGCACCGCGCGTGTGCGGGCCGTGTTCCGACAGGCCGCCGGGGAGAGCGGTCAGCCGGAGCCGGGAGCGGCCGGAACCGGAGCGGGAGGCCGGGACGACCACCACCGACGCGACCGCGCGCCCCGCGAAGCGGGCGCGCACGTCCTGTTCGGCGAGGGGTCGGCAGCGTTCCAGGAGGGCCGCCGCCGCGGGGGTGCCGCTCAGCGCGCGTAGCGCGGCGAGGTCGTCCGGGCGGGGGCGGTACCCGGCGTCCAGGGCCTCCGTGAGGAGCGCCGCGTAGCCCGTGACCGTGCCGGGGAGCGCGGCACGGTAGCGGGCGAGGTCGGCCAGCAGGAAGGCCCTCCGGCGGGCGTCCTCGCGGGTCGCCTCGTCGACGGACTCGGCGAGCCGGAGGCAGTCCTGCACCTCCTCCGCGGAGGCGGGGCTGGGGTTGAGGGCGAGGGCGAGGGCACGACGGAGCACACGCAGCTCTTCAGCGCCGAACGCCATGCCGCCGCGGGTTCCGTGGGGCGTGGGCATGGGGCGACGATACGCGCTAATCAGACAAAAGAGATGCGCGGACAGCGCGTGGCGCGACGGGAACACCCACGTGGGGGCCTTTTCCGCCGCGCGGCCCCGTCAAAGACTCGGGGCTCCGCCCCGGACCCCGTTCGCGCAGTTCCCCGCGCCCTTGAAAGGGCCGCGGGGAACTGCGCGAACAACCACGACGTACCCGCGGCAGGGGGCGAAGGGGCGCAGCCCCTGGGGGACGGGACGGGACGTGTACGGGACGGGTAGGCGCGGCGGGGGCGAGAACTTCTCAGAGACGCGACACGTTCCGCTCGTACACCAGCCGCAGCCCGATCAGCGTCAGCCAGGGCTCGTGCTCGTCGATCACGGAGGACTCGCCCAACACCATCGGTGCCAGGCCACCCGTCGCGATGACCGTCACGTCCTCGGGATCGTCGGCGAGCTCGCGGACCATGCGGCCCACCACCCCGTCGACCTGGCCGGCGAAGCCGTAGATGATGCCGGACTGCATGGCCTCGACGGTGTTCTTGCCGATGACGCTGCGGGGGCGGGCGACCTCGATCTTGCGGAGCTGGGCCCCCTTGACGCCCAGGGCCTCGACGGAGATCTCGATGCCGGGGGCGATGACGCCGCCGACGTACTCGCCGCGCGCGCTGACCGCGTCGAACGTCGTGGCCGTACCGAAGTCCACGACGACGGCCGGGCCGCCGTACAGCTCGACGGCGGCGACGGCGTTGATGATGCGGTCGGCGCCGACCTCCTTGGGGTTGTCCGTCAGGATCGGGACGCCCGTCTTCACACCCGGCTCGACGAGGACCGCCGGGACGTCGCCGTAGTAGCGGCGGGTCACCTCGCGGAGCTCGTGCAGGACGGACGGGACGGTCGCGCAGATCGCGATGCCGTCGATGCCGTCGCCCAGTTCCTCGCCGAGGAGCGGGTGCATGCCCATGAGGCCCTGGAGGAGGACCGCCAGTTCGTCGGCGGTGCGGCGCGCGTCGGTGGAGATGCGCCAGTGTTCGACGATGTCCTCGCCGTCGAACAGACCGAGGACGGTGTGGGTGTTGCCCACGTCGATCGTCAGCAGCATGGCCCGTCCCCGCCCTACTCGGCCGCGCGCAGGTCGAGGCCGATGTCCAGGATCGGGGCCGAGTGGGTCAGGGCCCCGACGGCCAGGTAGTCGACGCCCGTGTCCGCGTACGCCTTCGCGTTGGTGAGGGTCAGACGGCCCGAGGCCTCGAGGGCGGCACGGCCGGCGACGATCGCGACGGCCTCCTCGCACTCGACCGGCGTGAGGTTGTCCAGGAGGATCAGGTCGGCGCCCGCGTCGATGACCTCGCGGAGCTGGTGGAGGGTGTCGACCTCGACCTCGATGGGCACCTCGGGGAACATCTCGCGCACGGCCCTGAAGGCCAGGGCGACGCCGCCCGCGGCGACCACGTGGTTGTCCTTGACGAGGGCCGCGTCCGAGAGGGACATGCGGTGGTTGACGCCGCCGCCGCAGCGGACCGCGAACTTCTCCAGGGAGCGCAGCCCCGGCGTCGTCTTCCTGGTGTCGCGCACCTTCGCCTTCGTGCCCTCCAGGGCATCCGCCCACGCGCGCGTGGCGGTGGCGATGCCGGAGAGGCGGCACAGCAGGTTCAGGGCGCTGCGCTCGGCGGTGAGGAGGTCACGGGTGGCGCCGGTGACGCTGAGGAGCTTCTGGCCGGCCTCGACGCGGTCGCCGTCCTCGACGTGCCGCTCGACCTCGAACTCGTCGGAGCAGGCCACGGAGAGGACCGCCTCGGCGATCCTGAGGCCCGCCACGACGCCGCCCTCACGGGCGGTGAAGTCGGCGGTGGCGCGGGCGTCCTCGGGGATGGTCGCGACCGTCGTCACGTCCACGCCGTGGTCGAGGTCCTCCTGGATGGCGACGTTGGCGATGTCCTCGACCTCCACGGGGTCGAGTCCGGCGTCGGCCAGGAGCTGGGCGAGCGCGGGGTCGAGCCCGCACTCCAGGTACTCCTCTTCGGTCAACCCGTCGTCGGCGCCGCAGGCGCAGCCGTCGCCGCAGCCGCCGCCGGAGGCGAGGGGAAGTTCGGGGGTGCTCACGTCTGTCACTGCTCCTGGTGATGCGGCCGGGTCGGGGGGAAGTCTGCGGTATCCGTGGTGTGTACGGCGAGCGTCCGGTCCGGATTCAGCCGTACGACGATGTGGCGGCGCCAGACGGCGTCGTCGCGCTCGGCGTGGTCCTCGCGCCAGTGGCAGCCGCGGGTCTCCTCGCGCAGCCGGGCGGCGGCGACCAGGACGCGGGCCACGCACAGGAGGTTGGTGGTCTCCCAGGTGTCGACGCCCGGCTCGGCCGTCTTGCCGTGCTCGGCGAGGGTGTCGCGGGCCTGCGCGTGCAGCCGGTCCAGGGCCGCGGCGGCGGTCGCGAGGGAGGTCTCGGAGCGCAGGACGCCGGCGCCCTCGGTCATGATCCGCTGGATCGCGAACCGTATCTCCGGATCGAGCAGCGGGTGCGCGGGCTTCTCGGCGTACGGGACGGGCTGGGGCACGCGCGCGTGGAGGTCGTTCCCGGCGTGGGCCGCGGCGATGTCGGCGACGATGCGCTCGGCGTAGACCAGGCCCTCCAGGAGGGAGTTCGAGGCGAGCCGGTTGGCGCCGTGGACGCCGGTGCAGGCGACCTCGCCGCAGGCGTAGAGGCCGGGGACGGTGGTCCGGCCCTGGGAGTCGGTGCGGACGCCGCCGGAGGCGTAGTGGGCGGCCGGGGCGACCGGGATGGGCTCGGTCACCGGGTCGAAGCCGTGAGCGCGGCAGGCGGCGAGGATCGTCGGGAAGCGGTGCTCCCACATGTGCGCGCCGAAGTGCCGGGCGTCCAGGTACATGTG
This sequence comes from Streptomyces sp. NBC_01314, assembly GCF_041435215.1. Lineage (NCBI taxonomy): Bacteria > Bacillati > Actinomycetota > Actinomycetes > Kitasatosporales > Streptomycetaceae > Streptomyces > Streptomyces sp. NBC_01314. The sequence continues at coordinate 4,879,081 of NZ_CP108394.1, forward strand.
CTCGGCACCCTGCTCCTGCATGCGGCGCATGATGCCCTTGGCGACGATGTCGCGGGGCGCCAGTTCGGCCAGTTCGTGCTGGCCGAGCATGAAGCGGATGCCGTCGGCGTCGACCAGGTGGGCGCCCTCGCCGCGTACCGCCTCGGAGACGAGCGGCTGCTGGCCCTCCGCGTCGGCGCCCAGGAACAGCACGGTCGGGTGGAACTGCACGAATTCGAGGTCGGAGACCTCCGCTCCCGCGCGCAGGGCGAGGGCGACGCCGTCGCCGGTGGAGACGGACGGGTTGGTGGTGGCGGAGAAGACCTGGCCCATGCCGCCGGTGGCGAGGACCACGGCGGGGGCGTGGACGGCTCCGACGCCGTCGTGCTGGCCCTCGCCCATGACGTGCAGGGTGACACCGGCGGTGCGGCCGTCGGCGTCCGTCAGAAGGTCCAGGACGAGCGCGTTCTCGACCGTGCGCAGCCCGCGCGCGCGTACGGCCTCGACGAGCGCCCGGGAGATCTCGGCGCCGGTCGCGTCGCCGCCCGCGTGGGCGATGCGGCGGCGGTGGTGGCCGCCCTCGCGGGTCAGCTCCAGGCCACCCTCCTCCGACTCGTCGAAGTGGGCGCCCGTCGCGATCAGGCGGTGCACGGCGTCGGGGCCCTCGGTGACGAGGAGCCGTACGGCCTCCTCGTCACACAGGCCCGCGCCGGCCACCAGGGTGTCGTCCTGGTGCTGTTCGGGGGTGTCCCCCTCGCCGAGGGCGGCGGCGATGCCGCCCTGGGCCCAGCGGGTGGAGCCGTCGTCGAGGCGGGCCTTGGTGACGACGACCGTACGCAGGCCCGCGGCCTCGCAGCGCAGCGCGGCGGTGAGGCCGGCGACGCCCGAGCCGACGACCACGACGTCGGCGGCGACGGACCATCCCGGGGCGGGCGCGTGCAGTCGTATGCCTGTGCTGGTCACGAGGCGGCTCCGAAGGTCAGGGGGATGTTGTCGATCAGCCGGGTCTTCCCCACCCGGGCCGCGACGGCGAGGACGGCTTCACCGGTGAAGCCGTCGGGGATGTCGGTGAAGTCGGACGGGTCGACCAGGGCCAGGTAGTCCAGGGCGAGCGGCGGCTTCATGCGCAGGGCCTCGTCGAGGACCAGGCGGGCGGCGGCGCGGACGGCGGCCGGGCCGCCGGGGGCGGCCTTGGCCATGGCGTGCGCGTCGGCGGCCGCGCGGGACTCGCCGATCGCGCTCAGGGCCTCGGCCCGCGCGCGCGTGGCGGGCACCTCGCGGGCCCGTGCGCGCAGCGCCTCCTGGGCGGCGTGCCGGTCACTGCCCGCGAACAGCGCCTGGGAGAGCGCCAGGGCCGTACGGCGCTCTTCGGTGGACAGATACCGGTTGCGGCTGGACAGGGCCAGGCCGTCGTCCTCGCGGACGGTCGGCACGCCCACGATGTCCATGCCGAAGTTCAGGTCGCGGACCATGCGGCGGATCAGGGCGAGCTGCTGGGCGTCCTTCTGGCCGTAGAGCGCCACGTCGGGGCGGGTGAGGTGCAGCAGCTTGGCGACGACGGTGAGCATGCCGTCGAAGTGCCCGGGGCGGGAGGCACCTTCCAGACGCTCGCCCATGGGTCCCGCGGTGACGCGGACCTGGGGTTCGCCGCCCGGATAGACCTCGTCCGCGGACGGGGCGAACACCACGTCGGCGCCGGAGGCTTCGGCGAGCTCGACGTCGGCGTCCAGCGTGCGCGGGTAGCGGTCGAGGTCCTCGCCGGCGCCGAACTGGAGGGGGTTGACGAAGACCGTCACGACGACCTCGCCCGTGCCGCCCGCGATCTCGCGCGCGGTGCGGATCAGGGTGGCGTGGCCCTCGTGCAGGGCGCCCATGGTCATCACGACGGCCCGGCGTCCCGCACGCGCGCGTGCGTGCAGTTCGCCGGCCGTGCGCAGCACGGTGGTGGTCATGGGGCGTCCCCTTCGGTCCCGTCGGTGCCGCCTGTTCCGGTGGTTCCGTCCGTCCCTCCCGCGAGTACCCCGAGGAGGTCCTCGGCCAGCTCCGGCTTGAGCAGGCCGTGGGCGAGGGCCCGGTCGGCGGTCGCGCGGGCCATCGCCAGATACCCGGCGACGGCCGCCGGGGCGTGCGCGCGCAGCTCGGCGACGTGCGCGGCGACCGTGCCCGCGTCCCCGCGCGCGACGGGGCCAGTGAGGGCCGCGTCGCCCGACCTGAGCGCGTTGTCCAGGGCGGCGCCGAGCAGCGGGCCGAGCATGCGGTCGGGGGCGGAGACACCGGCCGTGCGCAGCAGCTCCATGGACTGCGCGACCAGCGTCACCAGGTGGTTGGCGCCCAGGGCGAGGGCCGCGTGATAGAGCGGGCGGTTCTCCTCGGCGATCCACTCGGGCTCGCCGCCCATCTCGATCACCAGCGCCTCGGCGGCCAGCCGCAGCGCGTCCGGCGCCGTGACCCCGAAGGAGCACCCGGCGAGCCGCTGCACGTCCACCGGCGTCCCCGTGAACGTCATCGCGGGGTGCAGCGCCAGCGGCAGCGCCCCGGCCCTGAGCGCGGGGTCCAGTACCTTCGCGCCGTACCGGCCGGAGGTGTGCACGATGAGCTGTCCCGGCCGCACGGAACCGGTCTCGGCGAGGCCCTCGACCAGCCCCGGCAGGGCGTCGTCCGGGACGGTCAGCAGGACCAGGTCCGCGTGTCGCAGCACGTCGGCGGGGGACATCAGCGGCACATCGGGCAGCAGCTCGGCGGCGCGTCGCCGGGAGGCGTCGGACACGCCGGAGACGGCCACCGGACGGTGACCCGCGAGTCGCAGCGCCGCCGCCAGCGCGGGGCCGACCCGGCCGGCGCCCACGACACCGACGGCGAGCCGCGCGGGGCGGTCCTTCGGCTCTGGTTGCTGGAATGTACTCACTCGGTGGTGGCCTTCCCGTTCCAGTCCGCTCTGGGTACCGGACGATTTCTCGTCATGTTAACGCGATTGGTTCGAGGGGCGTTCGGTTGCCCACAGGCTGTGGGTGGTCGCGAGTCGTTTCCGCAGGTCGTCTCCACAGGTCGTCTTCACAGGCCGGGAACGGGGTCCTGGTGCGCGGGCCGGGGTGCGGTCACCGGCGTGAAAACCGGGTGCCGGGCGGGACGGGCCAGGGGATGATCCCCGGATGAGCGAGACGGCGGGGACGGCGGAGACCACTGCGGACGAGGCGGCCACCGAGGAGTCCCCGGCGACTCTGCGGTACAAGCGGCGGCAGGCCGTCCATCGGGCGGCCGGACGGGTACTGGCGCGGACGAGTGCGCTGGCGACGCTCCGGGAGCGGCTGGCGCTGCTGGACGCGGCCGGGGACGTGTACGACCTGGACGAGACGGCGGACATCTACGGCAACGGGGTCGTCGAGGCCCTGGAGACACGGACGGCCGCGCTGCTCGGCACGGAGGCCGCCGCGTTCTTCCCGACCGGCACGATGGCCCAGCAGGTGGCTCTGCGCTGCTGGGCCGCCCGCACCGGGAACCCGACCGTCGCCCTGCACGCGCTCGCCCACCCCGAGATGTACGAGCGGCATGCGTTCAGCCAGGTCAGCGGGTTGCGTCCGGTCCGGCTGACAAGCGAGCCACGGCTGCCGACCGCCGACGAGGTACGCGGTCTCGACGAGCCCTTCGGCGCGCTGATGCTCGAACTGCCCCTCAGGGAGGCCGGTTTCGTGCTCCCTTCCTGGGAGGAGCTGACAGAGCTCACCGAGGCGGCGCGCGAGCGGGACGCGGTGGTCCACTTCGACGGGGCCCGCCTGTGGGAGTCCGCGACCCACTTCGGCCGTCCCGTCGACGAGATCGCGGCCCTGGCCGACAGCGTCTACGTGTCGTACTACAAGTCCCTCGGCGCCTACGGCGGTGCCGCGATCGCCGGCCCCAGGACGCTCGTCGACGAGACGAAGGCCTGGCGGCACCGGTACGGCGGCCAGCTCTTCCAGCAGTTCCCCACCGCGCTGTCGGCCCTCGTCGGCCTGGAGCGCGAGCTGCCCCGGCTGCCGGAATACGTCCGCCACGCGCGCGTGGTCGCCACCGCGCTGCGCGAGGGGTTCGCGGCGGCGGGCGTGCCATGGGCGCGCGTGCACCCCGAGGAGCCCCACACGAACGAGTTCCAGGTGTGGCTGCCGTACGAGGTCGACGTCGTCGCGGAGGCCGCCGTCCGGCAGGGCGAGCAGACGGGCGCGCTGCTCTTCGCCCGCCCCTGGGACCCCGGCGGGCCGGGGCTGGCCGTCACGGAGATCGAGGTACGGGCCGCCGCGCTGGAGTGGACGGCGGCGGACGTGCGCAGGGCCGTGGCGGACTTCGTGGCGCTGGTGGGGAAGGTCGCCGGCGAGTAGTCGCCGGACGGGTGGCGGCGACCTCGTCCTCCGAGCCGGGAAGCGGGAGCCTGTCGTCGGACGGGGCGTTGTCGGTGGCCGGGTGCACCATGTGGTCATGAGCGTGCGCATCGACATCACCGGACTGCGGCGGGAGCGGGTGGCCGTCGTGCCCTCGCCCCTGGCCGAGCTGGGCATGGCGCTGCACGTGCTGGCCGAACCGGGCCACCATCCGGGGTCGCGGGGCTGGGCGGCGGGGGTGACCGCCCGGCTCGACGCGCATCTCGCCGACCGGTTGTCCGAGGCGGACTTCCTGTGGCGTACGTCGTTCTCGGACCTGTTCATGCCGTTCGCCGGGATCCCAGGCCGGGACACACTCCCGGGCGCGACGCTCGCCGACGACCTCGATCTGCTGGACAAGCTGACGGACGACCAGTTCGTCGACGCCGGGCTGGAGTTCGTCTGCTCCCCCGAGTACGCGTACGACTCGCAGCGGCCCGGTGCGCTGTCCGACCCGGAGATGCGGCGGCGCGCCCTGCATCTCGCCGCCGCGCGCGGGCCGCTGCAACTGCGGTTCACGCGGCGGCTGCTGGCGGACCCGCCCGGTGTGCGGTCCTGGCTGCGGCAGTTCCTGGAGGACTGCGACGAGGCTTTCTTCGCCGAGACCTGGTCCCGGCTGTGCCACCCGCTCGCGGCGGACGCCCGCCACAAGACGGAGCTGCTGCGGCACAGGGGCCTGGCCGAGGCGCTGGCCGCCGTGTCGCCCTCGATGACCCTGGACGGCGTCGGGAGCGCGGCGGAGCGGATCGTCGTGGACAAGCTGGTCGAGGGCCGCACGCACACCGGGGACGGGGGCCTGCTGCTCGTGCCGACCAGCCTGGGGCGGCCCCATCTCACCGTCCTGCACCGGTTCGGCTGGCAGCCGGTGATCCAGTACCCCGTGAGCGCGGCCGAGCCCGCCGCCCCGCTCTCCGTCGAGCAGTTGGCCCTGCGTATGGCCGCGCTCTCCCACCCCGTCCGGATGCGCCTGTGCCGCAACCTGGCCCGCGGCGCGAACACCACGGGGGAGCTGGCCCAGATGCTCGGCATGACCCCACCGGAGATATCCCGCCACCTGTCCGTCCTCAAGAAGGCGGGCCTCCTGACGACGCGCCGACGGGGACGGTACGTGCTGCACCAACTGGACGTGACGGTGGTGGCCCGCCTGGGGAGCGACTTCCTGGAGGGGTTGCTCAGGTAAGGCGGGCGACCGGGACAGAGCCCGGGACCGTCAGTCGAACCGGCTGTGCCGGGCGCCGACCGCCGCCTGCCACAGCCGGGTCCGCAGGGCGCCGTCGTGGTTCGGCCCGAGCCGGAGGCCGGCCAGGGTGGCGATGCGGTCGGTCGCGCGCAGTTCGGGCGGCAGCATGCGGCACAAGCACGCGCGCACCCCGGCGGTGGGTCAGCCCTGTCCGCCCGCCCGTACCAACCCCGTCTCGTATGCCAGGACGACCACCTGGACGCGGTCGCGGAGGCCCAGCTTGGTGAGGATGCGGCCCACGTGGGTCTTGACCGTGGCCTCGGAGAGGACGAGGCGGGCGGCGATCTCGCCGTTGGAGAGGCCCTGGGCGACGAGGATCATGACCTCGCGTTCGCGTTCGGTGAGCCGCTCCAGCTCCTTGTGCTGGGGTTGCGTTCCCGTGCTCGGGAGCATGGGCGCGAACCGGTCGAGCAGGCGCCGCGTGGTGGAGGGCGCGACCACGGCGTCGCCGCTGTGGACGGCACGGATGGCGGCCAGCAGTTCACCGGGCGGCACGTCCTTGAGCATGAAGCCGGAGGCGCCCGCCTTCAGCCCGGAGAAGGCGTACTCGTCGAGGTCGAAGGTGGTCAGGATGAGCACCTTCGGCGGGTTCGGGTCGGCGCAGATCCGGCGGGTGGCCTCGACACCGTCGAGCTTCGGCATCCGGACGTCCATGAGGACCACGTCCACGTCGGTCGCCCGTACGACCTGCAGGGCCTCGACGCCGTCGCCCGCCTCCGCCACGACCTCCATGTCCGGCTGGGCCGCCAGCACCATCCGGAAACCGGTGCGCAGCAGCACCTGGTCGTCGACGAGCATTACGCGGATCGCCATCGGGGTCCTCTTCCGTGTCTGAAGCGGGTCTACAGGAGCGGGTCTACAGGTGTCAGCGCGTGGCATGACCGTGTCAGTGCGCGGGCTTCAGGGGCAGCAGGGCGCTGATCCGGAAGCCGCCGCCGGGGCGGGGGCCCGCGTCCAGCGTGCCGCCGACCATACCGACGCGCTCGCGCATACCGATGAGGCCGTGTCCCTGGCCGTCGGGGCCGCCCTCCTCGTACAGCTCGTGGGGCGCTCCCTTGCCGTCGTCCTCGACGAGCAGACCGAGGCCGTCGTCGAAGTACACCAGCCGAACACTCGCACCGGCGTTCGACCCACCGTGCTTGCGGGTGTTGGTGAGGGCCTCCTGGACGATGCGGTACGCCGTCAGCTCCACACCGCTGGGCAGCGGGCGCGGGGTGCCCTCGATCTTGAAGTCGACGGGCAGGCCGGCCACCCGGCACTGCTCGACGAGGTCGTCGATCTGCTCGACATCGGGCTGGGGGACGTACTCGCCGACCTCCTTGTGCTCACCGGTGCGCAGCACGCCGAGCAGGCGGCGCATCTCGGCGAGGGCCTGGCGGCCGGTGGAGGAGATGGTCTCCAGGGCCTTCTTCGCCTGGTCGGGGGCGGCGTCCATGACGTACGCGGCACCGTCGGCCTGGACGACCATGACGGAGACGTTGTGCGCGACGACGTCGTGCAGTTCCCGGGCGATCCGGGCACGCTCGGCGGCGACTGCGACCTTGGCCTGTGCCTCGCGCTCCTTCTCCAGCCGGGCGGCGCGCTCCTCCAGCTGCGCGAAGTACGCGCGGCGGGTGCGCAGGGAGTCGCCGAGCACCCAGGCCAGGGCGAACGGAACGGTCAGGACGATCGCGAGCACCGCGTTCCCCACCGTGCTCATCTGCTGCTCGGTCCAGCGCAGCTGCGCCAGCGACGCCGCGCAGAGACCGCCGCCCAGGGCGAACCAGGAGGCCCAGCGGGCGCCGTCCGCCGCGACCGTGTAGATGACCACGAGCATCGCGAAGTCGGCCGGGATTCTCGGCACGTCGAGGATGAGCTGCGCGAAGCCCGCCGCGGCGGCCAGCATCAGCATCTTCTCGGGCAGGCGGCGCCGCAGGGCGATCGACAGGCAGAGGGCGAGCGAGATCACCACGAACGCGGTCTCGTTCATGTCCTTCGCGTAGTCCGAGTCGATCGCTCCGCTGACCAGGCTCATCCCGAGCAGGACGACGGCCCAGAAGCTGTCGACCCATGTCGGGTGCCTGCGGAGGAAGTCATAGAGGCGCTGCACGTAACCCAGCGTAGGGATGCGCGCGGTGTGCCGGGGTCAACCGGAGGGTCGATCCGTGACGGGGGCATGTACTCCCCAAGGTGGAGGCCCCGTTGTCCGTTCCGCTTAGCCTGACGTGATGATGGATCACCCAGGAGCTCGGGGGGAGCCCCCGCCGTGCGGCTGCGGGTCGTTCGTGGCTGGTCGCGCCCACGCGGCGGAGCCGCATATGTCACAGCCCTCCGCCACTGAAGGGGCGGGGCCGTGGCGGTGCTGGCGCGCCGCGACTCAGGAAGCCCTCTACGGGGCCCATGGCTTCTACCGGCAGCCGGACGGCCCCGCCGCGCACTTCCGGACCTCCGTGCACGCGTCCCCCCTCTTCGCCGCCGCCGTGGCGCGGTTGCTGTGTCGGGTGGATGAGGCGCTGGGGCGGCCGGGCGAGCTGGGCTTCGTGGACATGGGGGCCGGGCGGGGGGAGCTGGTGAGCGGGGTACTGGCCGCGCTTCCCGCCGATGTGTCGTCCCGCACGCGCGCGTACGCCGTCGAGCTGGCCGGGCGGCCACGTGATCTCGATCACCGCATCGAGTGGCTCGCCGAACCGCCGAAGGGGGTCGCCGGGCTGCTGTTCGCCAACGAGTGGCTGGACAACGTGCCCGTCGAGGTCGTCGAGGTGGACGCGGCGGGTCTGGCGCGGCGGGTGCTCGTACGGGAGGACGGGAGCGAGCTGCTCGGGGAGCCCGTCGGCGGGGAGGAGGCCGGGTGGCTGGGCCGGTGGTGGCCGCTGGACCCGGAGGAGGGGCTGCGGGCCGAGGTCGGGCTGCCGAGGGACCGGGCATGGGCCGCCGCCGTGGCGGGGGTCGAGCGGGGGCTCGCCGTCGCCGTCGACTACGCGCACCTCGCCGGGTCCCGGCCACCCTTCGGGACGCTCACGGGGTTCCGGGAGGGGCGGGAGACCGCGCCGGTCCCGGACGGGTCGTGCGACATCACCGCCCATGTGGCGCTGGACGCGTGCGCGCTGCCGGGGGCCCGGCTGCTCACCCAGCGGGAGGCCCTGCGCGCCCTGGGGGTCGCCGCCGGCCGTCCGCCGCTCTCCCTGGCGACCGCCGACCCGGCCGCGTACGTACGGGCCCTCGCGGGCGCGGGCGAGGCCGCCGAGCTGACCGCGCCCGGCGGACTGGGCGACTTCGGCTGGCTGCTGCAGTCGGTGGGAATTCCGGACCCACTCGCCCGCGGTTGAGCCGACCACCGCCGACCTACTTGTCGACCTACTTGTCGATGTCCCCCACCACGAAGAACAGCGACCCCAGGATCGCCACCATGTCGGCCACCAGGGTCCCCGGCAGCAGTTCGGTGAGGGCCTGGATGTTGTTGTACGAGGCGGAGCGGAGCTTCAGGCGGTACGGGGTCTTCTCGCCCCTGCTGACGAGGTAGTAGCCGTTGATGCCGAGGGGGTTCTCGGTCCAGGCGTAGGTGTGGCCCTCGGGGGCCTTGAGGACCTTGGGGAGGCGCTGGTTGATCGGGCCGGGTGGGAGGTCGGCGAGGCGGTCGAGGCAGGCGTCGGCGAGGGCGAGCGCGTTGTGGGTCTGCTCCAGGAGGCATTCGAAGCGGGCGAGGCAGTCGCCCTCGTCTCGGGTGACGACCTTCAGTACGTCCTGGAGGTCGCCGTACGCGAGGTACGGCTCGTCGCGCCGCAGGTCGAAGTCGACGCCCGAGGCGCGGGCGATCGGGCCGCTGACGCCGTACGCGTGCACGGCCTCCGGGGAGAGGACGCCCACGTCACGGGTACGGCCCCGGAAGATCTCGTTGCCGAGGACCAGGTCGTCGAAGACGCCCATGCGGGAGCGGACGTCCGCGACGGCCGTCCGCGCGCGTGAGGTCCAGCCCGCCGGGAGGTCCTCCTTGAGGCCCCCGACCCGGTTGAACATGTAGTGCATCCGCCCGCCGGAGATCTCCTCCATGACGTTCTGGAGCTCCTCGCGCTCCCGGAAGGCGTAGAAGACCGGGGTGATGCCGCCGAGCTCCAGCGGGTAGGAACCGAGGAACATCAGGTGGTTCAGGACCCGGTTCAGCTCGGCGAGGAGCGTGCGCATCCAGACCGCGCGCTCGGGGACCTCCATGCCGAGCATGCGTTCGACTCCGAGGACGACGCCGAGTTCGTTGGAGAAGGCGGAGAGCCAGTCGTGGCGGTTGGCGAGCATGATGATCTGGCGGTAGTCGCGCGCCTCGAAGAGCTTCTCCGCGCCCCGGTGCATATAGCCGATGACCGGTTCGGCGTGCCGGATGCGCTCGCCGTCGAGGACCAGCCGCAGCCGCAGTACACCGTGCGTGGACGGATGCTGCGGGCCGATGTTGAGCACCATGTCCGTGCTCTCGGCGGCACCGCCGATACCGACCGTCGTCTCTCGGGTCTCCGTCGGGGGAGTCATGGACACAGTCTGTCGTACGTACGCTGGCGGAATGGAGACGGGGACCTTGGAGGACGGCGCCGAGCGCGCGGAGAGCGAACCGGCCTGGACGGGACTGCCGCCCGTGCTGTTGCGGATGAGACGGCTGTTGCTGGTGGTGTGGCTGGGGCCGATCACCATCGGTACGGCCGTGCTGCCGGGCTGGCTGGCGGGCCCGCCCTGGGCGGCCATCGCGCTGCTGCCGCTGGGCCTGCTGCTGTGGGGCTGGCCGATGCTGGGCCGCAACTGGCGGTCCTGGCGGTATGCCGAACGGGCGGACGACCTGCTGATCAGCCGGGGTGTGCTGTGGCGTGAGGAGACCGTCGTGCCGTACGGGCGCATGCAGCTGGTCGAGGTGACCTCCGGGCCCGTGGAGCGGCACTTCAACCTGGCGAGCGTCCAGCTCCACACGGCCGCGGCCGCCACGGACGCCTGCATCCCGGGCCTCGACCCGGCCGAGGCCGAACGCCTCCGCGACCGCCTCACCCAACTGGGCGAGGCCCGATCGGCGGGGCTGTGACGGTGCCGGCACAGGACGCGGACGACGCGGTACGGGCGGAGCGGCCGGGCGGTGGGGCCGAGGACGCCGATGCCCAGGGCGCGGCGTCACGGCCGACGGGCACGGACGGGCTGGGCGAGGCGGACGAGCTGGGTGAGCTGGGCGAGGCGGACGGGCTGGGCGAGGCGGACGGGCTGGGCGAGGCGGCGGAGGCAGGGGCCGAGGACGCCGGGAAGGCCGGCGAGAAGCCGGTCGTCGAGCATCGGCTGCATCCGGTGACGCCGTTGCGGCGGGCCTGGGCGCCGGTGGCGGTGCTGATCGGGTGGGCCGTGCACGATCCGGACGGGGCGCAGCGGAACCTGATGCGGCTCGACACGACGACCCTGCTGATCGGGCTCGCGGTGTTCATCCCGGCCGCCGCCCTGTACGGCTTCCTGACCTGGTGGGTCACCCACTTCGCGGTGACCGACAGCGAACTGCGCATCCGTACCGGGCTGTTGTTCCGCCGCACCGCCCACATCCGCCTCGAACGCATTCAGGCCATCGACGTCACCCGCCCGCTGCTGGCCCGGTTCGCGGGCGTCGCCAAACTCAAACTCGACGTCGTCGGCACCGACAAGAAGGACGAGCTGGCCTACCTCGGCGAGGCGCACGCAGGCGCCCTGCGGGCCGAACTCCTCGCCCGCGCCGCCGGTTTCGCGCCGGAGACCGCGCACGAGGTCGGCGAGGCGCCCGTACGGCGGCTGCTGAAGGTCCCGGCGGGCGTGCTGGCCATGTCCCTCGCCCTGACCGGCGCCACCTGGGGATCCCTGGTGGCCGCGGTCGTCGTGCCGTCGGTGCTGTGGTTCGCCACGGAGAGCGTGTGGACCGTCCTCGCGACCGCGCTGCCGCTGCTCGGCGCGGCCGGGGCGAGCAGTGTGGGGCGGTTCGTCGCGGAGTACGACTGGACGGTCGGCGACTCCCCCGACGGGCTCCGCATCGACCACGGGCTCCTCGACCGGGCCCACGAGACGGTCCCGCCCGGCCGCGTGCAGACCGTACGCATCGTCGAACCGCTGCTGTGGCGGCGACGCGGCTGGGTCCGGGTCGAGCTGGACGTGGCCGGTTCCTCGAACTCCGTCCTCGTGCCGGTCGCGACGCGCGAGGTGGCCGAGGCCGTGATCGCGCGCGTGCTGCCCGGAGTGAGCGTGCCGGACACAGCGGCGCTCGTACGGCCGCCCGGCCGGGCGCGGTGGTGCGTGCCGTTGTGGTGGCGGGGGTACGGGCTCGCCGTCAGCGACACGGTGTTCGCGGCGCGGCACGGGCTGCTGCGGCGCCGGCTCGACCTCGTGCCGCACGCGAAGGTGCAGAGCGTACGGCTGTCGCAGGGGCCCTGGGAGCGGTACAAGGGGCTCGCCGACGTCCACGTCGACACCGGCGCCAACAAGACCGTGACCGCGCGGTTGCGGGACGCGGGGGAGGCGGCGGAGCTGCTGCGGGCCCAGGCGGAACGGTCGCGGACGGGGCGGCGGGAGGCCCTGCCGGATCGGTGGATGGTGTAGCGCCGGGGGCGGGGGCGGGGGCAGCCGAGGGTCGGTACGCGGGCCGCCCGGCGGCTGGTGCGCGGGGCCGGGTGTGGCTGGTGCGCGGGGCGCGCCGTGGCTTGGGCAGGGCGCCCGGCGGCTTCGGTTGGACGGGGGGTTTCGCTCAGCGGCGCTTGCCGGGTACCGCCGCGCGCACCCGTGCCGCCTCAGCGGCACGAGGGCCCCAACTGTGTGCGCAGGGGGAAGGGGGTGGGCGCGGCGGCACCGGGCGGCTAGGACGCTGCCGTGCGCAGGCTCTGTACGTCGATCTGTTCTGTTTCGTCGTGGGCCGTGAGGTCGATGACCTGACCGACGCCCCGGGACGCCTCGTCGGCGTGCTTGAACTGGGCCTCGGACTCGGCCTTGTGGAGCGCGAGGGCCTCCTGGCCGACCACGTCGGCGAGGTCCTCGTTCTGCACGGCCTCCAGCGCGTCCGCACCCTTCTGCGTACCGAAGAAGTCGAACCCGCCCTGGACGACGGCCCGCCGCTGCGGCGCGGCCGGAGCTACCGCCACGGCGGTGGGCACCGTGAAGTGACCGGCCGTCGGAAGGGCGGGCAGCGCGGGCAGCGCCGACGGAGCGGCCGGCTCCGCCTGCCGCACGTGCCCCACGCGACCCGCGGGCTCGACCCGCGTCAGCTCACCCATCCCCGTCGACCGTGCCGGAGCGGAGACCGCGGGTACGGCTGCGGCGGTCGCGCGCTCGTGCCCGCGGACCGCCACGGACTTCCCCGACGCATCGTCCTCCTCGGCGGTGAGCACCGGAACCGGCTCCTCCGCCGCCTCGGCGGAACGTCCCTGCCGAGTGCCCCCATCGGTCGGCCCGTCCGGGTCACCCTTGGGAGAAGGGCCCTTGGCGGGACCCCCCTTCGGCTCCTGCCCCCAGGAGGCCGCACCGACGGACCCGGTCGGGGCGGATTCGTCGACAGTCACCCCACCCGACTCCTCGGCCCGTACTTCGACGAATTCGGCAACGGCGGCGTCAGCGGACTCGGACCCGGCCTCGGCCTCGGCCTCGGAGGCGTACTCCCCGGTGCCGACGTCTTCGGACCCGACACCGGCATCCGCGCCGGCACCGGTCCCGGCGTCGACGTGAGCGTCCGCCTCGGCGCCAGGTCCGGTCCCGGGCTCGGACACGAACCCCGGCGCAGTGGCGGACACGGTCTCCGTCTCGAATCCACCCTCGGCCCCGACAGCGGCCCCGAACTCACCCTTGGACTCGGACTCGGACTCGGGCTCGGCCGCGCGCTCAGCCACGGCCCCGTCCTCAGCCACAGCCTCGCTCTCGGCCTGGCTCTCGGTCTCGGTCTCGGTCTCGCTATCGGTCTCGGTCTCGACCACCACGTCGGCACCGGCCTCAGCCGCGCCCTCGCTCACGGCCCCGATCCCGGCCCGGACCTCAACCTCGGCCTCGGACCCGGCCTCGGTCTCAGCCCCAGCCTCGGTCTCAGCCCCGGCCCCGGCTTCCGTCTCAGCCTCAGCCTCAGCCTCGACCTCGATGTCGGCCTCGGCTTCGCCCGAGCCCCGCTGGGTGATGATCCGGTCCAACGCCGAGTTCGCGCGCAGGAAGAGCCCGGAACCGGCCGGCGAGAACACCGGGGTGCCCGGCTTCGCCGCGCCGGAGCCGTCCCCGTCAACCTCGACGTCGGCGTCGGCGTCGGCCTCTGCTTCGGCGCCATCGTCGACATCGCCCTCGGCGGAGACATCCGCGTCGGCCGAGGCAGCCACAGCCCTGCCCTTCGGTGCCTTCGCCGACCTGGCCGCCGTCGCGGCGGCCTTGGAAGCCGTCTCCCACGAAGCCCAGGGCGCCCCCGCCGCGGGAACTCCCTGCGGCGGCACCGGCGTGGCCCGATCCGCCGTCGTGGCCCCGTCGTCCTCGACAGCGTCCTCGCCCGCACCGGCCGTCGGCAGCTCCGGCGCCCCCTCCGGAGCGGTCGCCTCGATCTCCAGCAGGCGGCGGCCCTCCAGGGCGCTGGCCCGCTCGGTCTCGGCGGTGGCGTAGCGGCGCAGCAGCGCGGCGTGCTCGTTGCGGAGGCCCGCGAGTTCGGTGCGCTTGGCGCGAAGCTTGTGCTCCAGCTTGGTGCGCAGCTCGCGCGACTCGTCGAGGTCGGTCTCCAGTTCGGCGACCTTCTCCTCGTGACGCCACTCGTCGCCCGCCCGCGCGCGCGTGAGGTCGGCGACGCGTTTGCCCGCCTCGACGTCCCAACGGCGCATGACCGCCGCGCCCACGGCCGCGGTCGCCGCCGCGACGGCGGCGGCGACCCGGAGCACCGACTGCTCGGAGAACACCCAGGGCCCGAGGGCGCAGACGAGCGAGACGCCTGCGATCGCCGTGGGGGGCAGCAGCCTGTGCAGAGGAGGTGAATGGCGGTGACGTCCACGTGGCATGGCCAGAAACTTACCGCGCGTAGGCGAATGATGGAGCCCCGGGCCGTAAAAACTCAGCCGTCCCTCTGACCTCTCACAAGCCCTCACAAGCTTCCTCACCACCGGTGCGCCAATGCGCCCACCGGCGGCTCCTCTACTGGATCAACCCGATTGAATCCAGAAACGCCTTGGCCGCATGTGCCTCATTCCCCCGGCCGGGGAATTCCACGAAATGCCGGCCCCGCGCAGACTCGCGCCGGGACACCCCTCAGCGGGCACCCCGAGCCGTCGCTCACCGGTCGCTCAACCGCCCGCTGATCCACTGCAGGGTCGCCGGGATCTCCCGCCGCCACGTGTTGAAGTTGTGCCCGCCGATGTCGAGGATGATCGACGAGATCCGCGTCGGCTCCTTCTCCTTCACCTGCTCGATGAACTTCAGCGTGGCCCTGTAGTTGGCCTCTCCCTGTTTGCTGCTGGTGACCAGCAGAGAGGTGTCCGGCGCCGGACGGTGCCGCAGATACCAGAACAGGTCCGCCTCGTTCCGCAGCGTCTTGTTCCCCTGGAAGAGATCACCGGTCGTCACGTCGCTCGGCGCCTTGTAGTAAGGCGAGAGGCCCGCCCCGGCGGCGTACACCCGAGGGTGGTGCATGGCCAGTTTCAGTGCGCAGTAGCCGCCGGTCGAGTCGCCGACGATCCCCCAACTCCCGGGCTTCTTCCCGACCCTGTAGTGGTGGCCGACGGCGTCCGGCAGGTCCTCGGCGAAGAACGACTCGGCCCGCGGTCCGCGCGGGACGTCCACGCACTCGGTGTCGCGCGGCGGCGCCACCGTGGGCCGCATCATGACCAGGATCATCGGCTGCGCCTTGCCGTCGCGGGCCAACGTGTGGGCCGTCCGCGGGAAGTGCAGGCCCTTGACGAGCGCCTCGGCGGTGCCCGGGTAGCCGGTGAGGACGACGACGGCGGGGAACGTGCGGGTGCGGTACTCGGGCTGGAAGTACTCCGGCGGCAGATACACGTACGCCGGACTCGCGATCCGGGTCGTACGGCCGACGATCTCGACCTTCTGGATCTGGCCGCCGACCCGGGGGCGCGCGCCCCCGGCCACGTTCACCTGCTGGGTGTCGACGACCCGCAACGGCCCGCCGGTGTCGGCGCCGTCGTGGTCGACGACCACGCCCTGGCCGGTCTCCCGCCCGAAGAGGTCGGCCCAGCCGGCGTAGAACCCGAAGGCCTGGTTCGCGACGAGGCCGACCGAGGCGAAGAGGGCGACCTGCGTGGCCAGCAGTACGGCGATCCGGCCGCCGACCGCCCGCCAGCCACGACGTGCCAGCCGCGGCCACAGCCACACCGTGCCGACGAACAGCAGCACTGCGGACAGCACAGCCAACACCAGCACCTTGTTGCTCGTAAGACCCATCGGGTTGTCCCCCGCCGCCCTTTCTTTCCATGTCTTTCCATGTCTTTCCCTGTCCTTTGGTTCAGCTTTCCGTTGGAGAGTGAACCTCCCTCGCCAAGGCACCGTCCTAGAGGGCGCAATGTCGCCGGATGCCGGAAAGGCGCCGGATCCAAGCTCACTCGCGGAACAACGGGATGCGATGTCTGTCAGGACAGATGGGGAAATGTCGGGCGGGGTTCCGGTCCGGCCGGACCGACTCCCGACGGGCGCCCTCGGGCGCGGATACGGTGCCGTGCGCGGCGCGCTGCGCGGGCCGCGCCCCGAGGCCGTGCCCGCCCTGGTCGCCAGGGCCTGCACGCTCGTCGGGCTGGTGGACATCGCCGCGGGTGTGTTCCCCCGCTTCCGGAACAGCCGTATGCACACACTGGCCGAGGTGCTCCCGGGCGCTTTCGGCCCGTTCGCGGCGGCCCTCTCACTGAGCGTGGGCGTCCTGCTGCTCCTGCTCGCCCATGGCCTGCGCCGGCGAAAGCGGCGGGCCTGGCGCGCGGCCGTGATCCTGCTGCCGGCCGGAGCGATCGCCCAGTTCGCCTACCGTCACTCGCTCGTCGGTGTCCTCGTCTCGCTCGCGCTGCTCGTCCCGCTGCTGCGCCACCGCGACGAGTTCCGCGCCCTGCCCGACCCGACCAGCCGCTGGCGGGCGCTCGCCAACTTCATGCTGATGGGCGCCGGTTCGATCGTCCTCGGCCTGCTCGTCGTCAGCGCCCACCCCGGGCGCATGGTCGGCGATCCCAGCCTCGCCGACCGGCTCGAACACGTCATCTACGGCCTGTTCGGCTCCGAGGGCCCGGTCGACTACGCCGGCAACACGTCCTGGACGGTGGCCTTCTCACTCGGCGCCCTCGGTCTGCTGACCGCCGTCACCACCGTCTATCTGGCCTTCCGTCCCGAACACCCGGCGGCCCGCCTCACCGACGACGACGAGGTACGGCTGCGGGCCCTGCTGGACAGGCACGGCGGCCGCGACTCCCTCGGCCACTTCGCGCTCCGCCGCGACAAGGCGGTCGTCTTCTCCCCGAGCGGCAAGGCGGCGGTGACGTATCGCGTCGTCTCCGGGGTGATGCTGGCCAGCGGTGACCCGATCGGCGACGTCGAGGCCTGGCCCGGCGCCATCGAGCGCTTCATGGACGAGGCGAAGGCCCACTCCTGGACCCCTGCCGTCATGGGCTGTTCGGAGACGGGCGGCGAGGTCTGGACCCGGGAGACCGGCCTCGACGCCCTCGAACTGGGCGACGAGGCGGTGGTGGACGTCGCGGATTTCTCCCTCGCCGGGCGCGCGATGCGCAACGTGCGTCAAATGGTGAAGCGCATCGAGCGGCTCGGTTACGAGACCCGGGTACGGCGCGTCCGTGACCTCGGCGAGGCCGAGCTGGACCGGATCCGCCGCGCCGCCGAGGACTGGCGCGGCACCGACACCGAGCGCGGTTTCTCCATGGCGCTCGGCCGCGTCGGCGACCCGGCCGACGGGGACTGCCTCATCGCCACCGCCCACAGGGCCGACGAGGTCCCGGGGCCGTACGGCGACCTGAAGGCCGTACTCCACTTCGTGCCCTGGGGCCCCGACGGCGCCTCCCTGGACCTGATGCGCCGGGACCGCTCGGCGGACCCCGGCATGAACGAACTCCTCATCGTCGCGACCCTCCAGGCGGCCCCCCGCCTGGGCGTCAAGCAGGTCTCCCTGAACTTCGCGATGTTCCGCGCGGCCCTGGCGCGCGGCGAGAAGATCGGCGCGGGACCGGTACTGCGGGCCTGGCGCGGGCTGCTGGTCTTCCTCTCCCGCTGGTTCCAGATCGAGTCGCTGTACAAGTTCAACGCGAAGTTCCGCCCGCGGTGGGAGCCGCGCTTCGTCGTCTACGCCACCTCCCGCGACCTGCCCCGCATCGGTTTCGCCGCGATGCAGGCCGAGGGCTTCGTCAACCTCGCCCTGCCCCGCGTGCTGCGCCGCCGCGCGAAGGTTCGCCGGCCGTGCGCGCACGCGGTGGCGGAGCGAGGCATGGGCGAACAGGAAGTACGTGCCGCCTAGCCCCGGGAAGCGACCCGCGTGGGCCCCGGCCACCCCGTGCCCCGGGGCTCCCGCTCAGGTCACGGCCCGCGGCGCCGGGGGCCTAGGCTTGACGCATGAGCAAGCAGAACCGGCGCGGTCAGGTGGCCGGAATGCCCGTGTGGGACCGTTGCGCGGTCATGGGGGTCGTCAATGTCACCCCGGACTCCTTCTCCGACGGCGGCCGCTGGTTCGACACCACGGCGGCGGTCAAGCACGGCCTGGACATGGTCGGGGAGGGCGCGGACCTGGTGGACGTGGGCGGTGAGTCGACCCGCCCCGGTGCCGCCCGGGTCGACGAGGCGGAGGAACTCCGCAGGGTCGTACCGGTCGTCAGAGGGCTGGCCTCCGAAGGCGTCACCGTGTCCGTGGACACCATGCGCGCAACCGTCGCGG
Organism: Streptomyces sp. NBC_01314; assembly: GCF_041435215.1. Classification (NCBI taxonomy): domain Bacteria; kingdom Bacillati; phylum Actinomycetota; class Actinomycetes; order Kitasatosporales; family Streptomycetaceae; genus Streptomyces; species Streptomyces sp. NBC_01314. The sequence continues at coordinate 4,897,517 of NZ_CP108394.1, forward strand.
AGCAGGCCCTCGCCGCCGGTGCCGCCCTCGTCAACGACGTCAGTGGCGGCCTCGCCGACCCCGCGATGATCCCGGTGGTCGCCGACGCGGGCGCCCCCTTCGTGGTGATGCACTGGCGGGGCTTCCTGGAGGGCGGCAACGTCAAGGGCGTCTACGAGGACGTCGTCGCCGAGGTGATGGACGAGCTGCACGCGCGCGTGGAGGCCGTTCTGGAGGGCGGGGTCGCGGCGGACCGCGTCGTCGTCGACCCGGGCCTCGGCTTCTCCAAGAACGCCGAGCACGACCTCACCCTCCTCGCCCACCTCGACCGGCTGCACGGCCTCGGCCACCCCCTGCTGGTCGCCGCCTCCCGCAAGCGGTTCCTCGGCCGGGTCCTGGCGGGCCCCGAGGGCGCCCCGCCGCCCGCACGCGAACGGGACGCCGCGACGGCCGCCGTGTCGGCCCTGGCCGCCCAGCAGGGCGCCTGGGCGGTCCGGGTGCACGAGGTCCGCGCCACTGCCGACGCGGTCCGCGTGGCCCGCGCCATCGAAGGGGCCCGCGAGCGGTGAACGCTCCCCACACCGACGTCGAACAGGTCGAACTCGCCAACCGGGCCTTCTACGAGGCCATGGAACAGGGCGACTTCGAGACGCTCTCCGCACTCTGGCTGACGCCGGCCGACGTGGGCGCGGACGAGGAGTTCCACGACCCGGCCGAGACCGGCGTGATCTCCTGCGTGCACCCCGGCTGGCCGGTCCTCACCGGCCGCGGCGAGGTGCTGCGGTCGTACGCGCTGATCATGGCGAACACGGAGTACATCCAGTTCTTCCTCACCGACGTACATGTGTCGGTCACCGGTGACACCGCGTTGGTCACCTGCACCGAGAACATCCTCAGCGGTGGCCCGGCGCCGGACGGCAGCGACGAGCTGGGGCCGCTCGTGGGGCAGCTGGTGGTCGCCACCAATGTGTTCCGTCGCACATCCGACGGCTGGAAGCTCTGGTCGCACCACGGCTCCCCGGTGCTGACCGAATCCGACGACGACGAGGCCGAGGCCTCACCCTCCTGAGTGGGTAGGCGGTCCTCGAAGAGCCAACGGGTGACGGGGAACACGGGCCCGCGGATGCGGGTTGCCTCCGAGGTGTGTGCCACCGTGTTCCCCTTCGGGAAGCGCTCCGTGAACCCTGCCTGCACAGGGGTGGACCCGAGCCTCAGCGGGTGAGCTGTCAGTGCCCGCGGGTAGATTCGAAGATGGCCGGTGTGCCGAGCGCACACGGACGAGATCAGCCGTTTCCGACGATTGCAGGAGTGATTCGCGTGGATCGTGTCGCGCTGCGCGGCCTCAAGGCCCGTGGACACCACGGGGTGTTCCCGCATGAGCGCGAGGAGGGCCAGACCTTCGTCGTGGACCTCACGCTCGGCCTGGACACCCGGCCGGCGGCGGCCGATGACGACCTGGCGAAGACCGTGCACTACGGCGTCGTGGCGGAGGAGGTCGTCGCCATCGTCGAGGGCGAGCCGGTGAACCTCATCGAGACGCTCGCCGAGCGCATCGCCCAGGCGTGCCTGAAGCACGAGGCAGTCCAGGAGGTCGAGGTCGGCGTCCACAAACCGAACGCGCCGATCACGGTCCCCTTCGACGACGTGACCGTCACCATCACCCGGAGCCGAGTATGACCGCGTCCTTCACCGGGGGTCAGAGCGACCCGACCGTACAGCCGGTCCCCGCCTCCGTCGTGCGGAAGGTGGACGAGGCCGACACGACCCTGCACAACCCCCGCCGGGCCGTGCTCTCCCTGGGCTCGAACCTGGGCAACCGGCTGGAGAACATCCAGGGCGCCATCGACGCGCTGGAGGACACCCCGGGCGTCCGCATCAAGGCCGTTTCGCCGGTGTACGAGACGGAGCCGTGGGGTGTGGCACCGGGCAGCCAGCCCTCGTACTTCAACGCGGTCGTCGTCCTGAAGACCACCCTGCCGCCCTCCTCGCTGCTGGAGCGGGCCCAGGCCGTCGAAGAGGCCTTCCACCGGGTGCGGGACGAGCGCTGGGGCCCGCGCACGCTCGACGTCGACATCGTGGCGTACGCGGACGTGGTCTGCGACGACCCGGAGCTGACCCTGCCGCACCCGCGCGCACACGAACGGGCCTTCGTCCTCGCCCCCTGGCACGACGTCGATCCGGAGGCCCGGCTCGCCGACCGCGGCCCGGTCGCCCTGCTCCTGGACGGCATCACCCGCGAGGGCGTGTCGCCCCGCGCCGACCTGGAACTCCACCTGCCCGAGTAATCGTTAAGGTCTACCGGGTCGGGACCATCCCCGACACCGTCGGGATCACCGGCCGGGCCGACGACCCGGTGCCGTGGATCCCGGCTTCCGTGGACCATCGGGCTCGTCGAAGGGGCATCGTGAAAGAGCTGCGCATCAGGACGCTGGCCGCGGTGTTCGTCGTGGCGGGGGTGCTGTCCTGGGCAGGGGCCCGGCTGTGGAACTCGGTGGACACGCTGCCGAGCGTCCCGCTGGCCGCCCCCATCGTGCTCGCCCTGATCGCCGCCGTCCTGACGGCCACCGCACTGTCCCTCCGCAACCGGCTGAAGGCCCAGCGGGAGCGCCGGCCCGACGCCAAGGGCGTGGAGCCCCTGATGGCCGCCCGCGCGGTCGTCTTCGGCCAGGCCAGCGCCCTCGTCGCCGCCCTCGTCGCCGGGATGTACGGCGGCGTCGGCGTCTTCCTCCTGGAATCCCTGGACGTCCCGGCCCGCCGCGACCAGGCCATCTACGCCGGGTTCTCCGTCCTCGCGGGCATCGCCGTCATAGTGGCCGCCTTCTTCCTGGAACGCGTCTGCAAGCTCCCGGAGGACGACGACACGAGCGGCGGGGCGGCACGCGCGACGTAGGGGTCGCTCCGGCAGCCGGGCTCCTTCGACGGGTCAGCGGGCCAGTATCAGGCTCATCGCCTCGGCACGGGTCGTGGCGTCCCGGAGCTGGCCACGCACCGCGGACGTCGTGGTCTTGGCGCCCGGCTTGCGGATACCGCGCACCGACATGCACATGTGCTCCGCCTCGATGACGACGATGGCGCCCCGCGCCTCAAGGATCCTCACCAGGGAATCGGCGATCTGCGTGGTGAGTCGTTCCTGTACCTGCGGCCGGCGAGCGAACACCTCGACAAGCCGGGCCAGCTTCGACAGACCGGTGATCTTCCCGGTCTCGGCCGGGATGTAGCCGACGTGCGCCACACCGTGGAACGGCAGCAGGTGGTGTTCACACAGACTCACGATCGAGATGTCCTTCACCAGGATCATCTCGTCGTGCCCCAGATCGAACGTGGTCGTCAGCACGTCCTCGGGCTGCTGCCTGAGACCGGCCAGCAGCTCCTGGTACGCCCGCGCCACCCGCGCCGGAGTCTCCCTGAGCCCCTCACGGTCGGGATCTTCCCCGACCGCGATCAGCAGCTCGCGTACGGCGTTCTGAGCACGCTTCTCGTCGAATTCGCCGATGGTGCCCTCGCCGGCCAGCGTCACGGGGTCGGTCATGTGGTGCCTCGCTCCTGAGCCTGCGACGCGCACGAACTGCGCGTCTCATCTTTCGGCCATGTTCCGGTCATACAAAATGCCGTGCCCCCCAGGCTAGAACCTGGGGGGCACGGCATCCATTCCGGGCCTGGTGAGGCGGCCGGGTCCGGGAGCCGCGGCTCCCGGTGGCCGGTTCTCACCGGGTTCGGTGTCAGCTCTCCGCGCTCTCCTCCGGCGTCGCGTCGACGGGCGCCTTGACGGTGATCGCCGGCGTCGCGCCGTTGGTGCCGTTCGTCAGTGCCAGCTCCCGGGGGGAGAGCACCGGCGGACGGGTGGAGGGGGTGCGGCGGGAGGAGCCGGTCCAGGCGGGCCGGGCCGGGCGCTTGACGATGGAGGCGAAGACCTCGGCGATCTGCTCCTTGCCCAGCGTCTCCTTCTCCAGCAGCTGAAGCACCAGGTTGTCGAGGACGTCGCGGTTCTCGACCAGGATCTCCCAGGCCTCGTTGTGCGCGTTCTCGATGAGCTTCTTGACCTCCTCGTCCACCAGAGCGGCGACCTCTTCCGAGTAGTCGCGCTGGTGACCCATCTCACGTCCGAGGAACGGCTCCGAGTTGTCGCCGCCGAACTTGATGGCGCCGAGACGCTCGGTCATGCCGTACTGGGTGACCATCGCACGGGCCAGGCTGGTGGCCTTCTCGATGTCGTTCGAGGCGCCCGTGGTCGGGTCGTGGAAGACCAGTTCCTCGGCGGCGCGGCCACCCATCATGTAGCCGAGCTGGTCGAGCATCTCGTTACGGGTGGTCGAGTACCTGTCCTCGTCCGGCAGGACCATCGTGTAACCGAGGGCGCGGCCCCGGGACAGGATGGTGATCTTGTGGACCGGGTCGGAGTTCGGCGAAGCCGCCGCGACCAGGGCGTGACCGCCCTCGTGGTACGCGGTGATCTTCTTCTCCTTGTCCGACATGATCCGGGTCCGCTTCTGCGGGCCCGCGATCACGCGGTCGATCGCCTCGTCCAGCATGTGGTTGTCGATCAGCTTCTTGTCGCTGCGGGCCGTCAGGAGCGCGGCCTCGTTCAGGACGTTGGAGAGATCGGCACCCGTCATGCCGGGGGTGCGGCGGGCGACAGCCCCGAGGTCGACGTCGGGCGCGACCGGCTTGCCCTTCTGATGGACCTTGAGGATCTCCAGACGGCCCTGCATGTCAGGGCGGTCGACGGCGATCTGACGGTCGAAGCGGCCCGGACGCAGCAGCGCCGGGTCGAGGATGTCCGGCCGGTTCGTCGCGGCGATGAGAATCACGCCGCCCTTGACGTCGAAGCCGTCCATCTCGACGAGCAGCTGGTTCAGCGTCTGCTCGCGCTCGTCGTGACCACCGCCGAGGCCGGCGCCGCGATGGCGGCCGACCGCGTCGATCTCGTCGACGAAGACGATCGCCGGGGCGTTCGCCTTGGCCTGCTCGAAGAGGTCACGGACCCGGGAGGCACCGACACCGACGAACATCTCGACGAAGTCGGAACCGGAGATCGAGTAGAAGGGGACGCCCGCCTCGCCGGCGACGGCGCGCGCCAGCAGCGTCTTGCCCGTACCGGGCGGGCCGTAGAGCAGCACACCCTTGGGGATCTTGGCGCCGACGGCCTGGAACTTGGCGGGCTCCTGCAGGAACTCCTTGATCTCGTGGAGTTCCTCGACGGCCTCGTCCGCGCCGGCGACGTCCGAGAACGTCGTCTTCGGGGTGTCCTTGGTGATGAGCTTGGCCTTGGACTTCCCGAAGTTCATGACCCGGGAGCCGCCGCCCTGCATCTGGTTCATCAGGAACAGGAAGACGACCACGATGAGGACGAAGGGGAGCAGGGACAGCAGGATGCCGACGAAAGCGTTCTGCTTGGTCGGGGAGACCGTGTAGCCGTCGGGGATCTGCTTGTTCTGGAATTTGTCCTGCAGGGTGTTGGCGAGGGTGACGCCCTGGTCGCCGATGTAGCTCGCCTGGATCTTCGAGCTTCCCTCGATCTTCTGGCCGTCCTTGAGCTGCACCTTGAGGAGCTGCTCTTCGCCGGTGGTCAGTTTGGCTTCTTTGACCTTGTTGTCATTGATCGCCTGGACCACCTGGCCGGTGTCCACCGTCTTGTAGCCGCCGGACGAGCCGACAACCTGCATCAACACGACCACGGCAAGGACGGCCAGTACGATCCACATGACTGGCCCACGGAAGTATCGCTTCACGTCCATCCATACGGAGCGGTGCCGCCCCGTCCCTCCTGCCATAGTGAGTTTGATAAAAGACTGTTCTTCGGACGGTACCCCAGCATTGTCACCCGAAGTCGCAGGGGACTGTCGGCGATCCCGTCCTCGCATGCTCCAACGGCGCGAAACCCTCTGGGGTTCCCGAGCGTCTTACGGGGGTTGTTCAACCGCCGTAGACGTGGGGCGCGAGCGTACCGACGAACGGGAGGTTTCGGTACTTCTCGGCGAAGTCGAGGCCGTAGCCCACGACGAACTCGTTGGGGATGTCGAAGCCGACCCACTCCACGTCGATGGCGACCTTGGCGGCATCGGGCTTGCGCAGCAGGGTGCAGATCTTCAGGGACTCCGGCTCACGGGAGCCGAGGTTGGAGATCAGCCAGGACAGGGTCAGCCCCGAGTCGATGATGTCCTCGACGATCAGGACGTGCTTGCCCTTGATGTCGGTGTCGAGATCCTTGAGGATCCGCACCACGCCCGAGGACTGGGTGCCCGCGCCGTAGGAGGACACGGCCATCCAGTCCATGGTGACCGGGGTGGACAGCGCCCGGGCGAGGTCCGCCATGACCATCACCGCGCCCTTGAGGACTCCGACGATCAGCAGGTCCTTGCCCGCGTACTCCGCGTCGATCTTCGCGGCCAGCTCGACGAGCTTCGCGTCGATCTCTTGCTTGGTGATGAGCACCTCTTTGAGATCGGCGCCCATGTCTTTCGCGTCCACCCGCATCACTTTCGGTCGGTCGTCCCGGGGCCGCTCCCGGACACCCGTCCCGTACGAGGGGCCGGGGGCCCCGTGTGGGGGCCCGTCGGCGTCCGGTTTTCAGCCTTGCCGAATCACCAGTCTGCCACCCTGGCGCTGGGCGACGACCCGGCCGGGGAGATTGATGGCCCCCTGACCGCGCCAGCCGGTGATGAGACGGTCGACCTCCTCGATGTGCCGGGCGAAGAGGGAACCCGCCGGAGCACCGGCCTCGATGGCGGCCCGGCGCAGGATCCGGCGGCGTACGGCGGGCGGCAGGGCGTAGAGCTTCGCGCACTCCAGCAGGCCCGCGGCGTCCCGGACGGCGGGCTCGGCCTGGCGGGCCCAGGTGTCGAGGGCGTCGGCATCGTCCCGGGAGAGCCGGGCCGTACGGGCGAGGGCCTCGACGACGCCCTTGCCGAGCGCCTTCTCCAGGGCGGGCAGCCCCTCGTGGCGGAGCCTGGACCGCGTGTAGGCGGGATCGGCGTTGTGTGGGTCGTCCCACACCGGCAGCGACTGGACCATGCAGGCCTTGCGGGCGGTCTGCCGGTCGAGCTGGAGGAAGGGGCGGCGGTAGCGGCCGTCGGCCCCCGAGACCGCGGCCATACCGGACAGGGAGCGGATGCCGGAGCCGCGGGCGAGGCCGAGCAGGACGGTTTCGGCCTGGTCGTCGCGGGTGTGGCCGAGCAGGACGGCGGTGCCGCCGTGGCGTTCCAGCGCGGCGTCGATGGCACCGTAGCGGGCGTCCCGGGCGGCGGCCTCGGGGCCGCCCTCGCGGCCGACGGTCACGGCCACGGACTCGACGGGGTCCAGGCCGAGTTCCCGCAGGCGCAGGGCGACTTCCTCGGCGCGCAGGTCGGAGCCGGGCTGCAGACCGTGGTCGACGGTGATGCCGCCGGCCCGGACGCCGAGCTTGGGCGCCTCGAAGGCGAGGGCGGAGGCGAGCGCCATGGAGTCGGCGCCGCCGGAGCACGCCACGAGCACGAGCGGCCGCTCGTGTGCGCCGGTCCCGAGGTGCGGGGCACCCGCGCGCGCGGACGCGCTGCGCCTGACGCCGATGGGCACGGCCGCGGGGGGTACGGCCGTGGAGGGCGCGGGCAGGGGTTGTGCGCCCGTGCCTGACGGCGCGCCGGGGGTCGCGCGGGCGGGCGCGTGCGGGGTGGTGTTCGTGTCGTGTTCGGTGAGGAGGTCGTGGAGTACGCGGCGGACCGCCAGGCGTATCGCCGCGACCGCGGGGTGGGGACCCATGTCCGGTTCCCTTCATGAAATTGTCCGGGGGGTGAGCCCGGTTCCGGTCACTCAGAGTGTGTAGATGGTGACAGAACCGGGCCGTTCCCCGAGCATTGCACGCCTACCCCTCGCTCACGGTCCCTCGGACGGGTGATTGGAGGAGCGTTTGCCTGCCGTAGGCCGAATTCGTTCACCACGCTCACGCGCGGCTCACGACTCCGCCTTGCGATGCATCCGCGTGACCCAGTCCGCCGGTTTGGCGATCTCCGCCTTGGTCGGCAGGGTGTTCGGGGAGGTCCACACGCGGTTGAAACCGTCCATGCCGACCTGTTCGACGACCGCCCGTACGAACCGCTCGCCGTCCCTGTACTGCCTGAGCTTGGCGTCCAGGCCCAGCAGTTTGCGCAGGGCCTGGTCCAGGCGGGAGGCCCCCTTCGCGCGTCGCTGCTGGAACTTCTCGCGGATCTCGGCGACCGAGGGCACGACGGCCGGACCGACCCCGTCCATCACGTAGTCGGCGTGGCCCTCCAGGAGGGACATGACGGCGGTCAGGCGGCCGAGGATCTCGCGCTGGGCGGGGGTCTGTACCAACTCCACGATCGAGTGACCGTCGTCGCCCACCTCTCCCTCGGGCCGACCACCCGCGAGTGACTGCGCGGCCTCCCTGATGCGCTCCAGGAAAGTCGTGGGGTCGACCTCGGTCTCCCCCAGGAACGACTGGATTTCACCCTCCAGGTGGTCCCGCAGCCAGGGGACCGCCGTGAACTGCGTCCGGTGCGTCTCCTCGTGCAGACACACCCAGAGGCGGAAGTCATGGGGGTGGACGTCGAGTTCGCGCTCCACGTGCACGATGTTCGGCGCGACGAGGAGCAGTCGGCCGCCGCCGTTCTCCCCCGCCGGGAGTTCGCGGGTCGCCGGGGCGAACGTCTCGTACTGGCCGAGGACCCGGGAGGACAGGAACGACAGGAGCATGCCCAGCTCCACGCCGGTGACCTTGCCGCCGACGGCGCCGAGGACGGCCCCGCCCGGGGTGTTGCCGCGACGTTCCTGCATCTTGTCCAGCAGCGGCTTCAGCAGTTCCCGGAAGCCGGCGACGTTGGCCCGGACCCAGCCGGGCCGGTCGACGACGAGGACAGGGGTGTCGTCGCCCGTGTCGGGCAGCATCCGCGTGAAGGCGCGCACGTGTCCCTCCGACGCCTTCGCGTGCCTGCGGAGCTCGGCGACGATGGCCCTGGCATCGTCGCGGCTCACCTCGGGGCCCGGCCGCACGAGCCGGGTCGCGGTCGCCACCGCGAGATTCCAGTCGACCATCTCGGCACCACCGATACGAGTCATGTTGTCAACCGTACGTGAGCGCTGCCGCTGGGGGCAGGCCGTGGGGTGGGGGGTGGGTGCGGTTGTGACTTGGGCGCGGGTGGGTCGTGGTCGCTCGCGCGGTTCCCCACGCCCCTGAAAAGCAGGGGCCGCGCCCCTTGCTCTTCCCCGGGCTGTTCCCCCCTCAGCGGCAGCCGCACATCGCCAAGGCCGAGGTTGCGTCTGTCAGGGCCTTCTTGGCGAGGTCCGTGTTCCCCAGCTCTGTCTCCGTGGCCAGGAAGGCGAAGGCCAGGAGGCGGCCGTCCGCGTCGACGACCGTGCCGGCGAGGGTGTTCACGTTGCTCAGGGTGCCGGTCTTGGCGCGGACGACGCCGGTGCCGGTGGCGTCGGTGGAGTAGCGGGTGCGGAGAGTGCCGGTGAAGCCGGCCACGGGGAGGCCGGTGAGGACGGGGCGGAGTTCGGGGCGGGAGGGGGCCGCGGACTCGGCCAGGAGAGCGGTGAGGAGGGCAGGGGTCAGCCGGTTGCCCCGGCTGAGGCCGCTGCCGTCCGCGAACTCGACGCCTTCCAGGGGCACTTCGAGCGTCTTGAGTTCCTTCTTGATGGCCGCCGCGCCGCCTTCGAAGCTCGGCCGCTCGCCCGTCGCGAGCGCCACCTGCCGGGCGAGGGCCTCGGCGATGTCGTTGTCGCTGTTGGTGAGCATGCGCTCGACCAGCGTCGAGAGGGGCGGGGAGGAGACCGCGGCGAGTTCCTCGGCGTCCTTGGGGGCCCGGCCGGAGTCGTCGGTCTTCGTCTTGATGCCCCGCTGCTCCAGAAGGTCGGCGAACTTCGCGGTCGCGTGCGCCGCCGGGTCCCTGTCGCGGTCCGCGCTGCCGCTGGACGAGTCGTTGAGACGGGCCTCGTCGGCCATGAGGGGGACGACGAGGGCGAGATTGCCGTTCTCTCCGATGGTGTGCTGCTCGGGGCCCTCGTAGAGGGAGGTGTCGTAGGTGAGGGTGATCTCGTTCAGGTGACGCTTGCCGAGGGCGGCGGCCGTCTCGTCGGCGAGGGTGCGCAGGCTCGCGTAGCCCCCAGTGTCCTTGTGGGCGGTGAGGGTGGGGTCGCCGCCGCCGACGAGGACGACCTCGGCGGAGTCGGGCGCCAGGACCGTACGGGTCTCGATGCGGTGGTCGGGGCCGACCGCCGAGAGGGTCGCGACGGCCGTGGCGATCTTGGTGGTGGAGGCGGGGGTCAGGGCCTCGTTCGCGTTCTGGGCGTACAACTGCTCGCCGGTCTCGACGTCGACGACGGCGGCCGCGCGGCGGGGGCCCAGGACGGAGGAGTTCAGGAACGGGTCGAGGGCGGCCGCCAGGGCGGCGGACTCGGGCGCGGAACCCGCTCCGGAGGCGCCGCCGAGGCCTGCCAGTACGGAGGGGGCGCTCGGCGCCGGTTTGGGCGCCCCCGCCGCCGTACCGGACGACATGCCCGAACCACTTCCGTGATCTGCGCCACCCTGGCCGGCCCGCGATGCCGCCCAGTCGCGCTCGGCCGTACGCTGACCGGAGGAGTCCCAGGGTCCGGCGGCGGTCACCGCCCCGGCCGAGAGCACCAGCCCCAGGGTGGCCGCGCCGGCGGTGAACTGGAGGTTCGTGAGCTTCTTCGTGTTCCCCGTGAGCTGCGAAGAGCGTGCCGTGACGGCGCTCGTGACGCGTACGACGCCGGGTTTCACCACCTGTGCGACGCGCGCGGCACCGGGCTTCACGGCGCGCGTGACGCGCGCGAGCCCCGGTTTCACGCCACGTGCGACCCTCACCACCTGCGTTCTCGCGGCCCGCCAGACCTTTGGCTCCGGCACGACCACCAGCCCCTTTCGCGATCACCCACCTGCGTGAGGGACACTTAACCACCAGAACTATGTGTTGATCATGGAGGAGCCACCGGTGGAGTTCGACGTCACGATCGAGATTCCGAAGGGTTCGCGGAACAAGTACGAGGTGGACCACGAGACCGGTCGGATCCGCCTGGACCGTCGACTCTTCACCTCGACCGCCTACCCGACCGACTACGGATTCGTCGAGAACACCCTCGGCGAGGACGGCGACCCGCTGGACGCGCTGGTCATTCTTGACGAGCCGACGTTCCCGGGCTGCCTCATCAAGTGCCGCGCGATCGGCATGTTCCGGATGACGGACGAGGCCGGCGGCGACGACAAGCTGCTGTGCGTGCCGGCGACGGATCCGCGCCAGGAGCACCTGCGTGACATCCACCACGTCTCGGAGTTCGACCGCCTGGAGATCCAGCACTTCTTCGAGGTCTACAAGGACCTGGAGCCCGGCAAGTCCGTCGAGGGCGCCGACTGGGTCGGCCGCACCGAGGCCGAGGCAGAGGTCGAGAAGTCGTACCTGCGCTTCAAGGAGCAGGGCGGTCACTGAGCCCGGCTCTCTTGACGGCTGTTCTCGCGAACGGGCCGCGTGCCCCCTTGAGGGGTGCGCGGCCCGTTCGCGTACCAGTGCGTGTCGGTGCGCATACTGAGGCGTATCGACAGCGTCGTACAGGGAGCGCGGCTGAGTGGGAGTGACGGAACCGGGGAAGCTCGGGCCGGAGGAGGACCGCAAGCCGGTGTCGGACGCGGCGGGGGGCGCGTTCGTGCCGGTGGGCGTCGTTCTGGGGATCGACGGCGATGGGTCGGTGACCTCGGAGTTCGCGATCCCGGCCGGGCTGGACGTGCCGGTCGGCGGGCCGGAGTCGGAGGCGCAGACGACCTCCGAGTTCGCCCTGCCGGAGGGGCTGGCGCCGCCCGAGCCGGTGGCGACGGAGCAGGAGGGGTCCGCGTTCAGCGTGCCGCGGACCTACAGCGCGCGGCACGCGCCGGTCGCGTTCACGCCGCCGGGCGGGGTTCCGATCGTCAGTCTGACCAAGGACGTGCCCTGGCAGGACCGGATGCGCACGATGCTGCGGATGCCGGTGGCGGAGCGGCCCGCGCCGGAGCCGCCGGCGCGCGCGGAAGGCGATTCCGGGCCCGCCGTGCCGCGGGTGCTCGACCTCACCCTGCGGATCGGCGAGCTGCTGCTCGCGGGCGGCGAGGGCGCGGAGGACGTGGAGGCGGCGATGTTCGCCGTGTGCCGGTCCTACGGCCTCGACCGCTGCGAGCCGACCGTCACCTTCACCCAGCTGTCGGTCACCTACCAGCCGTCGCTGGTGGACGACCCGGTCTCGGCGTCCCGGATCGTCCGGCGCCGGGCCACCGACTACACCCGGCTCGCGGCCGTCTTCCATCTGGTGGACGATCTCAGCGACCCGGAGAGCGCGATCTCGCTGGAGGAGGCCTACCGGCGGCTCGCGGAGATACGGCGCAACCGGCACCCGTATCCCGGCTGGGCGCTGACCGTGGCGAGCGGGCTGCTCGCGGGCGCCGCGTCGGTGTTGGTCGGCGGTGGGGTCGTGGTCTTCGTCGCCGCGGCGCTGGGTGCGATGCTCGGCGACCGGCTGGCCTGGCTGTGCTCGGGGCGGGGGCTGCCGGAGTTCTACCAGTTCCTGGTGGCGGCGATGCCCCCGGCGGCGATCGGGGTGGCGCTGACGGTGACGCACGTGGACGTGGAGGCGTCCGCCGTCATCACCGGTGGGCTCTTCGCGCTGCTGCCCGGACGGGCGCTGGTCGCGGGCGCCCAGGACGGTCTGACGGGCTACTACATCACCGCCTCCGCCCGGCTCCTGGAGGTCCTGTACCTCTTCGTGGGCATCGTGGTGGGGGTGCTGCTCGTCCTGTACTTCGGCGTGAAGCTGGGCGCCGAACTGAACCCCGACGCGGCGCTCGGCAGCGCCGAGCGGCCGCTGTGGCAGCTCGGCGCGTCGATGCTGTTGTCGCTGACCTTCGCGGTGCTGCTGCAGCAGGAACGATCCACCGTGCTGGCGGTGACCCTCAACGGGGGTGTCGCCTGGGCCGTGTACGGGGCCATGCACGACGCGGGCCGGATCTCGCCGGTCGCGTCCACCGCGGTGGCCGCGGGGGTGGTGGGGCTGTTCGGACAGCTGTTGTCGCGGTACCGGTTCGCTTCCGCGTTGCCCTACACGACCGCGGCGATCGGGCCGTTGCTGCCGGGGTCGGCGACGTATTTCGGGCTGCTGGCGTTCGCGCAGAACGATGTGGACGCGGGGCTGGTGTCGCTGACCAAGGCGGGGGCCCTGGCGATGGCGATCGCGATCGGGGTGAATCTCGGGTCCGAGGTGTTCCGGTTGTTCCTGCCCGGTGCCGCGCGGGTGGGGCGGAAGGCCGCGAAGCGGACCAGGGGGTTCTGAGCGCCGGACAGCTCGGGGGTACGGGTGCGTCGGCGGGTGCGGGTGCGCGGGTTGCTCGCGCCCACGCGGCGGAGCCGCACATCGATACAGCCCCGCACCCCTAAAAACAAAAGCACCCGCGCCCCCGAGTGACGGGAGCGCGGGTAGGTGGCCCGTTGGTCAGTACTGCGGGTAGTCCTGGCCCTGGTAGCCCTGCTGGTTCTGGTTCGGGGGGTACTGGTTGCCCTGGGGGTACTGCTGGGCGTACGGCTGTTGTTGGGGCTGCTGGTAGCCGTGGTCCTGGTGGCCCTGCTGCTGGTAGCCCTGGTTGTCGTAACCCTGGTTGCCGTAGCCCTGGTTGCCGTAGCCCTGGTTGCCGTAGCCCTGGTTGGGGTCGTACGGCTGCTGCTGGGGCTCGGTCGGGGGAATGCGGCGGAGTTGGGTCGTCGCGTCGTCCATGGCCGGGGCGGCGGGGGGCTGCTGGGACTGCTGGGGCTGGTTCTTCTTCGCCTTCCTCGCCTTGAGGAGTTCGAAGATGATCGGGAGCACCGAGATGAGGACGATGAGGATGAGCATCGCCTCGATGTTGGTCCTGACGAACTCGATCTTGCCGAGCCAGGAGCCGAGGAGGGTGACGCCCGCGCCCCAGAGGATGCCGCCGACGATGTTGTAGATGAGGAACGTGCGGTACCGCATGCCGCTGACGCCCGCGATGATCGGCGTGAACGTACGCACGATGGGCACGAAGCGGGCCAGGACCAGGGACTTCGGACCGTGCTTCTCGAAGAACTCGTGGGCCTTGGTGACGTTCTCCTGCTTGAACAGGCGGGAGTCGGGCCGTTTGAAGAGCGAGGGGCCGACCTTCTTGCCGAACATGTAGCCCACCTGGTCGCCCAGGATCGCGGAGACGCAGATCAGGACGACGGCCGCCCAGAGCGGGAAGTCCAGCACATCGGTGGCGATCAGCATGCCCGCCGTGAAGAGCAGTGAGTCACCCGGCAGGAAGAAGCCGATGAGGAGGCCGGACTCGGCGAACACGATCAGGAGCAGGCCCCAGATACCGAACGAGTCGAGCAGATAGTCCGGATCCAACCAGCTCGGTCCGAGGGCGATCGTCGTCACGGTTCCGGGCTCCTGGGGGGTGAGAGAAAGGAGGGCCTGTGGGTGCGGACCCACCACGGTGGGACCCATAGGGGTGACCAAAGCTATCAACGCACGGTCACCCCACTAGGTTCCACCGGCTCCTCCAGAGTGCCCTGTGGCAGCACTGAGACCAAGCTGTGTGGTCAGCCGTGGGGTCAGGGGCGCCGACGGGCCGCGTTCGCGTTGATCGCGTCCCGCAGATGCTCGGCGAGACCGGGGCGCGTGGAGTCGTAGAACGCCTTGAAGCGCTCGTCGGAGACGTACATCTCACCGAGGCCCTGGTGCATCTCGTACGGGCAGTCGTAGAACCACGCGCCGATGTGCTGTCGGTGTTCCTCGGCCATGTTCATGGCCGCCTCGCCGGTCGGCTGCTCGCCGGCGGCCATCAGGGCGTCGTAGCGCGCGCCCCAGTCGGCCACCTCGTCCTGCATGCGCTTCCAGTCCTCCTTGGTGTACGTGGCGGCGCGGCGCTGCGACTCGGCGTACGCCTCCGTGCCGCCCCAGCGCTGTTCCGCCTCCTCGGCGTACTGCTCGGGGTCCTTGTCGCCGAAGACCTCGAACCGTTCCTCGGGGGTGAGGTTGATGCCCATCTTTTGCGCCTCCATGGCGTGCTCCACGGCCGCGGCCATCTTCTGCAGCTTCTCGATCCGGGCGGTCAGCAGCTCGTGCTGGCGGCGCAGGTGCGTCCGCGGGTCCGCTTCCGGGTCGTCGAGCAGGGTCGCGACCTCGTCGAGGGGGAAGCCGAGTTCCCGGTAGAACAGGATCCGCTGGAGCCGGTCGAGGTCGCCGTCGCCGTAGCGGCGGTGGCCCGCGCCGGTGCGCTCGCTCGGTACGAGGAGGCCGATCTCGTCGTAGTGGTGCAGCGTGCGCACCGTGATCCCGGCGAAGCCGGCGACCTGTCCCACGGTGTGGCTCATGCTTCCGCTCCCTTCTCGGTACGGGTTCCAGGCTGGGGCCTCACGTCACGTGAGGTGCAAGTCTTTGAACGCCTGAGGGGGTGGGGGGTTCGGTTCGTCGGCGGGTGCGGGTCCGGTGGGGGCTGGTCGCGCAGTTCCCCGCGCCCCTGAAAGGCAGGGGCGCCCGGCCCGCAGGCTACAAACGCACCCGGTACACGTGAGGTGCGAGTCCCCCGTGGCGGACCTACCGTCGAATACATGCCACTGCACCGATGGGACAGCGACGCCCAGCAGGACGGCGGGCACCGGCTCGCAGTGAACCCCTTCTACGGCCAGGCCAACCCGGTCGGCGGTATGACCGAGGCCCCGCCCAAGCACCGGCTCCCGGACGCCCCACTGGCCCCCTCGACGGCGTATCAGCTCGTCCACGACGAACTCATGCTGGACGGCAACTCACGGCTCAACCTCGCCACTTTTGTCACCACGTGGATGGAGCCGGAGGCCGCGGTCCTGATGGGTGAGTGCCGGGACAAGAACATGATCGACAAGGACGAGTACCCGCGCACGGCCGAGCTGGAGCGGCGCTGTGTGTCGATGCTCGCCGACCTGTGGAACGCGCCGGATCCGAACGCCGCCGTCGGCTGCTCCACCACCGGGTCCAGCGAGGCCTGCATGCTCGCCGGAATGGCCCTCAAGCGGCGGTGGATGCAGCGGAACGCCGACCGGTATCCCTCGGCGGGCGCCCGGCCCAACCTCGTCATGGGCGTCAACGTCCAGGTCTGCTGGGACAAGTTCTGCAACTTCTGGGAGGTCGAGGCCCGGCAGGTGCCCATGGAGGGCGACCGGTTCCATCTCGACCCGGCGGCGGCCGCGGCGCTGTGCGACGAGAACACCGTCGGGGTCGTGGGCGTGCTCGGCTCCACCTTCGACGGGTCCTACGAGCCGATCGCCGAGCTGTGCGCGGCACTCGACGACCTTCAGGAACGTACGGGTCTGGATGTGCCCGTCCATGTCGACGGCGCGTCCGGCGCGATGGTCGCGCCCTTCCTCGACGAGGAGCTGGTGTGGGACTTCCGGCTGCCCCGGGTGGCGTCCATCAACACCTCCGGGCACAAGTACGGGCTGGTGTATCCGGGGGTCGGCTGGGCGCTCTGGCGGTCCGCCGCGGAGCTGCCGGAGGAGCTTGTCTTCCGGGTGAACTACCTGGGCGGGGACATGCCCACGTTCGCGCTCAACTTCTCACGGCCCGGGGCGCAGGTCGTCGCGCAGTACTACAGCTTTCTGCGGCTCGGGCGTGAGGGGTACCGGGCGGTGCAGCAGTCGACGCGGGACGTGGCGACACAGCTCGCCGAGCAGGTCGGGAAGTTCGGGGACTTCCGGCTGCTCACACGGGGGGACGAGTTGCCGGTCTTCGCCTTCACGACGGAGGAGGGCGTCGCCGCGTACGACGTCTTCGACGTGGCCCGGCGGATGCGGGAGAAGGGGTGGCTGGTGCCCGCGTACACGTTCCCGGAGAACCGTGAGGATCTGTCCGTGCTCCGGGTGGTGTGCCGCAACGGGTTCACGTCCGATCTCGCGGGGCTGTTCCTGGAGGATCTCGGGAGTCTGCTGCCCGAACTCCGGCGGCAGTCCGGGCCGTTGGTCCAGGAGAAGGGGGCTGCTACAGGGTTCCACCACTAGGGAATGGGGCCGGCTCCTTCGCCCCTGAAAAGCGAAGTCAGCGGTCGTCGCCCGGATGCCGCTCCCCTGTCGTGTACGGGTTCTGCCGGCCCTCCGCCAGGACGCCGACGAACGGTTCGCCCTCGCCCGCGAAGGTGTAGGCGCCGTCGCGGATGCGGCCGATGAGGTCACGGGTCCACTCGGCGCCCGTGTCGGCGGAGTGGATCCAGAAGTTCATGATCTCGCCGATGTGGCCGAGCTGACCTGGTCCGTCCTCGGGGGTGTAGTACTCGGTGACGGACCTGCGCCACTTCTCGATGGAACGCACGCGCTCCTCCAGGAGTCCGAGCACCTCCTCCCGGCCGAGATCGACCATGGTGCCGAGCCCGGCGGAGAGGATGTCCGGCTTCTGGTCGTAGGCGGTGAGGGATTCGCGCACCAGCCTCAGGTACTCCTCGGTGCCCTTGTCCGTGATCTCGTACTCGGTGCGGGGCGGTCCGCCGGCGGTGGAGGGGGCGATCTCGTGCGCGAGCAGCAGTCCCTGTTTCGCCATCTGCTTCAGGGCGTGGTAGATCGAGCCGGGCTTGGCGTTGGACCACTCGTGCGCGCCCCAGTACTCCAGGTCGTTGCGCACCTGGTAGCCGTGGGCCCGCCCGTGCTGGCGCACGGCGCCGAGCACGAGAAGACGGATCGCTGACATGGGCCCAGCGTAGAACCACGAGAGGTCACCCCCAGCTCGTCCCCTGCTCCTTCGCCACCAGCTCGAAGGCGGTGGCTCCGTCCAGCGACTCACGGATGATGTCGGCGTGGCCCGCGTGCCGGGCGGTCTCGCGGATCAGGTGCAGACACAGCCAGCGCATCGAGAGCCACTCGTCCTTCGGGTTCCAGGACGTCTTCGGCAGTTCGAAGGTGTCGTCGAGGCTGGGCACCGCACGGATGAACGTCTCCGTAGCGGCGGCCACCTTCTCGTAGTACGCCAGCTGCGACTCCACGGTCTCGTCGCCCGTGAGGACGAAGCACTCGTGCCAGTTCGACTCGTCCCGGTGCGTCGTCGGGGGCTCGCCCTTGGCCCGGGCGATCCACCCCTGCTCGACCTCGGCGACGTGCTTGAGCAGCCCGGCCAGGGAGAGTTCACTGGCGCTCGGCCGGCTGGAGGCCTGCTCGTCGGTCAGTCCGAGCAGCGCGCGGCGGACGCCACCGCGCTGTTCCGCCACGAAGGCGAGCAACGCCCCTCGCTCGTCGCCCTTCGCCTCCGCGCTCACGTGCGTGACCATGGCCGTCTGCCTTTCGCCGGACCGGGGGCTCCGGGAGAGCCCCTCTGACACCGACGAAGCTACGGGCCCTTGCGGTCAGGTTCTGTCCGCAAGGGCCCGTCGGAGCGGGAGATGTACCGCGCGAGGCAGGGCTAGAACGGGAAGAAGCTCCGCTTGTGCTGGACCGAGATCCACTTCTGGGTGGTGAACGCGTCCACCGTCGTCTCGCCGTTGAGGCGGCCGATGCCGGAGTGCTTCTCGCCGCCGAAGGGGACGAGGGGCTCGTCGTGGACGGTGCCGTCGTTGACGTGGAACATGCCGGTGTCGATCTGCTTGGCGAAGTTCACGCCCCGCTCGATGTCACCGGTGTGGACGGCGCCGCTGAGGCCGTACGGGGTGTCGTTGACGATCCGGACGGCCTCCTCCTCGCCCTCGAAGGGGATGAGGAAGACGACGGGTCCGAAGACCTCCTGCTGGAGGAGGGCGGAGCCGGCGGGGACGTCTGTGAGGACGGACGGCTCGACCAGGTTGTCGGTCGTGGAGCCGTGGACGAGCGCCGTGGCGCCCTCGGCGAGGGCCTGCTCGACGACGGACTTGAGGGAGTCCGCCTGGGAGGAGTTGATGACCGGGCCGATGACCGTCTGCGGGTCGCTCGGGTCGCCGACCTTCAGGGACTTCACCTTGGTCACGAACTTCTCGGTGAACTCGGCCCGGATCGAGCGGTCGACCAGTACGCGGTTGGCGGCCATGCAGACCTGGCCCTGGTGGACGTAGCGCGAGAAGACGGCCGCGTCGACGGCGTAGTCGATGTCCGCGTCGTCCAGGACCACCAGGGCGCTGTTGCCGCCCAGTTCGAGGATCGTGCGCTTGAAGTTCGCGGCGGCGACGGTGGCGACGTGGCGGCCGACCTTGTCGGAGCCGGTGAAGGAGATGACCTTGGGGATGGGGTGCTCGATGAAGGCGTCGCCTATCTCGGCGATGTCGGTGACGACGACATTGAGCAGCCCGCCGGGCAGGCCGGCCTCCTCGAAGATCTTCGCGACCAGGGTGCCACCGGCGATGGGGGTGTTCTGGTGCGGCTTCAGCACGACGCCGTTGCCGAGGGCGAGGGCCGGGGCGACCGACTTGATGGAGAGCAGGAAGGGGAAGTTGAAGGGGCTGATGACGCCCACGACACCGACCGGCACACGGTAGAGGCGGTTCTCCTTGCCGTCGACCGGTGACGGAAGGATTCTGCCCTCGGGGCGCAGCGCCAGCTGAATCGATTCGCGCAGGAACTCCTTGGCGAGGTGCAGTTCGAACCCGGCCTTCAGGTGCGTACCGCCGAGCTCGGCGATGATCACCTCGGTGATCTCCTGCTCGCGTTCCTCGATGACCTTGAGGGTCTTCTCGAAGACCGCGCGACGCCCGTAGGCGTTGACCTCGGCCCATTCCTTCTGGGCCGCCTGGGCGGCCCGGTAGGCCTCGTCCACCTCATCGACCGTGGCGATCGTGATCGACGCGAGCTTCGCGTCGTCGTACGGGTTGAAGTCGATGATGTCCCAGGACCCTGAGCCCGGGCGCCACTCGCCACCGATGTACTGCTGGGCCAGGTCGGTGAAGTAGGACGACATGTGATCCTCAATCAGTCGGCATCGATCAAGATTGATCACTCGTCATCGTACTTGTGGGTAAAGGGAGTTGGAGAGCTACTCGGGAGACTCTGTGAAGACTCTCAGGGAGGCCGACAGAGAAGGCGCAGCGAAGGCGGGGAGGGTCAGGAGAGCTGCAGCAGCCCTCGCAGCAGGTCCCGGCTCTCGGCCGTGGACGGGCTGTCGTCCTGGAGCTGCCTGATCGCCCGCTCGTACTGGGCGATGTCCTCGCGCTTGTCCAGGTAGAGCGCGCTGCTGAGCTGTTCGAGGTAGACGACGTCGGTGAGGTCGGACTCGGGGAAGCTCAGCACGGTGAAGGCGCCGCTCTCACCGGCGTGGCCGCCGAAGCTGAACGGCATGACCTGGAGCCGTACGTTCGGGCGCTCCGAGATCTCGATCAGATGCTGGAGCTGACCCCGCATCACTTCCCGGTCGCCGTACGGCCGGCGCAGCGCGGCCTCGTCGAGGACGCAGTGGAACTCGGGGGCGCTCTCGGCCACCAGGTACTTCTGGCGCTCCATGCGCAGGGCCACCCGCTTGTCGATCTCGGCCTCGCTCGCGCCCTTCATGCCCCGGGAGACGACCGCGTGGGCGTACGCCTCTGTCTGCAACAGGCCGTGCACGAACTGCACTTCGTAGCTGCGGATGAGGTGGGCCGCCGCTTCCAGGCCGACGTAGGTGGGGAACCAGCTGGGCAGGACGTCCGAGTAGCTGTGCCACCAGCCGGCGACATTGGCTTCCTTCGCCAGGGAGAGCAGCGAGGTGCGCTCGGTCTCGTCGGTGACGCCGTAGAGGGTCAACAGGTCCTCCACGTCACGGGTCTTGAAGCTGACCCGGCCGAGTTCCATCCGGCTGATCTTCGACTCGGAGGAGCGGATCGAGTACCCGGCCTTCTCCCGGGTGATCCCCTGCGACTCGCGCAGCCGCCTGAGATGCGAGCCCAGCAGCATCCGCCTCACCACCGACCCGCTCGATTCACCGGCGCCCACGTTCGTCAGCCTCCCCAACTTCTTCAAGTGCCGCAGTCTGCCACTAAACCACTCCGATCCGCACTCGCCCGGTTACAGAAATGGAAAGTGTTCAACATCTGAGGCGGACGAGACGGAGGGGGAACGGGGGCAGGGTGACAGAAGAAATGTTGAGCAAGCGGTATGGGGAGGTCCATTTCGGGCGCGTGCACGTGCATCTGCCCTTGCATCTGCTGTACGCATCAGAAACCATGGTCCCGCGCCACCGCTGCTTCGCAACGACCGCAGACACCCGGGAGTGCCTCGCATGGGGACGAATGGATCGACCATGCTCGAACCCTTACGGCAGGGACTTCCGCCACTTGATCCCGCGACCGTGTCCGACGCCGCGTCCTGCGCGCTGCCGCCCCGCTACGAAGCGGTGCGCGACGCGCGGCAGTTCACTCGGGGCACGCTCGGCCAGTGGCAACTGGACGACCGCTTCGACGACGTCTGTCTCGTGGTCTCGGAACTCGTCACCAACGCCCTGCGGCACGGCCTGCCCTCCGGCAACGGATCGCGCCCGGCCCAGGACCCGCCCGTACGACTGCATCTGATGCGCTGGACCGAGCGGCTGGTGTGCGCGGTGCGCGACCCCAGTCACGACAGCCCGGTCGCCGGGGACTCCGAGGACTTCTCGGCGGAGTCGGGGCGCGGCCTTTTCCTGGTCGACTCGTTCGCGGACAGCTGGGGCTGGCATCCACTCGGTGGGGCACTCAGCGGCAAAGTGGTGTGGGCACTGTTCCAGGTGCCGCCCGTGCCGGGCCCGTACGCCGCCCGCTGAAGAACCGCGGCGCTTTTCGGCGCCGCGGTTCTACGCGTGTCACATCGTTTCTACGCGTGTCACATCGGCGGGCTCGCCGACAACCACCCCGCCGCCGGGCGGGGGTTATCCGACCAGGTGGTCGAACTCGCCGTCCTTGATGCCCAGGAGCATCGCCTCGATCTCGGCACGGGTGTAGACGAGCGCCGGGCCGTCGGGGAAGCGGGAGTTGCGCACCGCCACCTCACCGCCGGGCAGTCGCGCGAACTCCACGCAGTTGCCCTGCGAGTTGCTGTGCCGGCTCTTCTGCCAGGCCACCGCGTGGAGCTCGGTCAGCTCCGTCGCGGCCATGCCGTTGTACACGTCATCCACGCCGTACACGTCGTGGTCCACAGGTCGCTCCCCGGGGTGGTGCAGTGGTGCGCTTTGATGCGCATTGGCACTGGTGTGGCCAGTGATGCCCGTGCTGCCAGTGATGCAGCGGTCAACTGCCCCGGATCATAGCTTTGTTCACGTGCTGACGCGCGAGCGAATGCACCTGCGTATGCACGAGCAGATGCACGTGCACGGGGGGTGGTCTCGCGGTTACAGCACTGGAGAGACGTATGTCGGGGCGATCCTGTTCCATCGGCGGCCATGGAGATTCCTGACGTCCTGGTTCATGTCCCCATGTCCCTTCCTACGAGGGGCGGGTCCGTGCGGTTCAGGAGGCGGGCCCGGGGTGCGCAGGATGGCGGGAAACGACTGCCCCCGGGGAGGTCGGGAGCCTCCCCGGGGGCCGGGTGGGGGTGGTGGTTCGACGGTGTTCGGCGCGGTTCGGAGGACGTGCCGGGGCCACTGTCAGCGGGTGGAGTACGGCAGGAGGGCCATTTCGCGGGCGTTCTTGATGGCGCGGGCGAGCCGTCGTTGCTGCTGGGCGGTGACGCGGGTGACGCGGCGGCTGCGGATCTTGCCGCGGTCGGAGATGAAGCGGCGCAGCAGGTCGGTGTCCTTGTAGTCGATGTACGTGATCTTCGCCTGGTCCAGCGGGTTGGGACGGGACTTGACGGGCTTGCGCTCCGGCTTGCGGGGCATGGCGGGTCAGACCTCCAGGAAGGTGTCGAAGGGGCGCGGCAGTTGTTCCCAGGCGGTGCGTCCGGCGGCGTACTCGGCGTCGGTGAGCAGGCAGGACTCCAGAAGGTGTTCGAGTCCGTCGCGGTCCAGGCCGGGGGAGGTGAAGACGAGGTGCTGGCAGCGGTCGCCGTGCTCCGGATGCCAGTCGAGGGCGGCGGCGGCCCGGCGGACCGGGGGGACCAGGTCCCAGGCGGCGTCCGGGAGCGAGGCGAGCCAGGGGCCGACCGACTCCACGCACAGGGCGCCGCCGGCCGCGTCCCAGTGCAGCAGGGTGTCGGGGCGCTCCGCCAGCCAGAACCTGCCGCGACTGCGGGCGGCCGCGCAGCAGAGGTCCTCCAGCGCCGCGTACAGCCGCTCGGGGTGGAAGGGGCGATGGCGGTGCCAGACGAGGGTGGTGACACCGCATTCGTCGGCGTCGGTGGGGAGGAGGGCACAGGCGGGGTGCTGGGCGGCGGCGGCCGCGTCCACGTCGAAGCCGGAGAAGGCCGCGGCGAGGAGGGAGCCGGGGGGTGCCGTGGGGGTGGTGGTGCGTTGCGGGGTGCGGGTGCGTCGTGGCTGGTCGCGCAGTTCCCCGCGCACCTCGGAACCGGGGGTCGGCCCCTGGCTGCCGATGGGCACCCTCTGTGCCGTCGGGTGGAGTTGGGCCAGTAGGGCCCTGTCCTCGTCGTCCGCCTCCTCCGAGTCCAGGACGGCCAGGATCGGGGCGTACTCCAGTTGGCGGGCGAAGGTGTCGGCGACGGTGCGTCGGTCGGTGGAGGCGGCGGCCAGACCCCGGTCGGCGAGGTCGTCGCCGTCGCCGAGGTAGGGGAGGAGGAGGGCGGGGTCCACGGCCGTGATCACGGAGGTGAGGCGGAGGCCGCCGGCGGCGACCACCTCCGCCATCGCCTTCGGTTCGACCGAGTCCCAGAGTTCGACCACGGCCAGGCGGGTCAGGCCCGCGTCGGCCAGGCGCTCCAGTTCGGGGACGAGGTCCTCGCGCAGGGCGCAGCAGGCGCAGTCGTTGACGAGCCGGGTCTCACCGCTGGAGATGATGCCCGCGGCGTCCCGTACGGTCCGGACGACCCTGGCGTCCGGACCGTCGACGGCGGTGGAGAGGTCGTGGTGCAGCGCGACGCTGCCCGGGACCCCGGCGAGCAGCGCCTCGACGGCGGCCCGCCGGGCGTCGGCGTGCAGGCCGCCGACGATCGCGACAGACAGCTGGGTCACGTCGGTCAGCCCCGATTCTTTCCGGCGCCGGCGCCGTACCGCTTCTCGAACTTCTCCACACGGCCCGCCGTGTCCAGCACTCGCGCGGTGCCCGTGTAGAAGGGGTGGCTGACGTTCGAGATCTCGACGTCGACCACGGGGTACGTGTTGCCGTCCTCCCACTCGATCGTCTTCCCGCTCGTCATCGTCGAGCGGGTGAGGAAGGTGTGGTTCGCGGCGCGGTCCCGGAAGACGACGAGCCCGTACGAGGGATGGATGTCCTTCTTCATCGTCGGTCAGCGCTCCTCTCGGAAGTCGACGTGGCGGCCGACCCTCGGGTCGAACTTGCGCAGCGTCAGCCGGTCCGGATCGTTCCGGCGGTTCTTGCGGGTGACATAGGTGTGGCCGGTGCCGGCCGTGGACCGGAGTTTGATGACCGGGCGGAGTTCGTTGCGTGCCATGCTGATACCTTACTGAAAATGAATTCCATTTGCATCACTGGATCGAGAGAGGTGCATCACCCTTGTCCGCCCACTGCATGCTGACCGGCGCCCAGCCCGGCTTCGGCAACCGCATCTCGCACTCCCACCGGCGTACGTCCCGTCGCTTCGACCCGAACATCCAGTCCAAGCGGTACTGGCTGCCGAGCGAGAACCGCCATGTGCGGCTCCGGCTGAGCACCAAGGGGATCAAGACCGTGGACGTCATCGGCGTCGAGGCCGCCGTCGCGCGGATCCGTGCCCGGGGGGTGCGGGTCTGATGGCGAAGAAGAGCAAGATCGCGAAGAACGGGAAGCGGCAGGTGACCGTCGCCCGGTACGCCGCACGCCGGGCCGAGCTGAAGGAGGTCATCCGGCGGCCGTCCGCCACGGAGGCCGAACGCGACGCCGCCCAGCGGGAGCTGCGCGCACAGCCGCGCGACGCGAGCGCGACCCGCGTCCGCAACCGGGACCAGGTGGACGGGCGGCCCCGTGGGTACTTCCGGACCTTCGGGCTGTCGCGGGTGAGCCTGCGGGAACAGGCGCACGCGGGGTTCCTGCCGGGGGTGCGCAAGTCGTCCTGGTAGGGGTGGAGCGGCCGGGTGCGGTGGTGCCGGGCGTCGGGGCTTCCGCCGGGTGCCGTGCTGACGCCGGGCACCGTGGGCTTCCGTCAGGTGCCCGGCTGTCGTGGCTCGAGTCGTCCTCGGAGTCCTCACAGTTCCCGGCCATCTGCCGCAGAGCCACTCCTGGTAGCTTGCCGCTGTCGCCGCGGCGACCGGATCCGGCCACAGCTTTGGGAGACCTCCAGTGACTACGGCGAGTACGGCGACTACGGCGACTACGGCGATGACGGCGATGACGGCAAAGCCCGTGACCAGGGCTGCCTCCGCCCGTCGGCGCATGCGCGTCGCGGCCGCGGCGGCCGGGCTCACGGCCGCGCTCGTGCTGACCGGGTGCAGCGGTGACGGGGGCGACTCCGAGGCCAAGGAGTCGTCGTCGGCCGCCCCGAAGGCGACGGACAGCGCGGACAGCGCGGACAGCGGCGGCTCCGGGGACTCCTCCGGCGCCAAGACGGAGCTGCAGGGCAACTGGCTGGCCACGACCGGCGGCAAAGCGGTCGCCCTGTTCGTCAACGGTGACGAGGTCGCCGTCTTCGTGGGCACCTCGGTGTGCAGCGGCAAGGTCTCCGACTCGGCGAACATGCAGATGATCAACCTCAAGTGCCAGGACGGCAGCGACGATCGCACCGAGGGCATGGTGGACAAGGTCAGCTCCAAGGCCCTCACGATCACGTGGGAGGGCAGCGTCGGCGAGGAGACGTTCCAGAAGGCCGCGGGGTCCCTGCCGTCCGGACTGCCCACGGACCTGCCCACGGCGAGCGCCGGGTCGTAGAGCAGGGCTTGGGTCCGGTCCCGGATCAGGCCGTGGCGCGGGGCTTGGCTCAGGCCGTGGCGCAGGGCTTGGCTTGGGCCGTGGCGTAGGACTTGGGTCTGGTCGTGGCTCAGGTCGTCGATCGGGCCTTCGGCGGGCCGTGGATCGTAGATCATGTGTCGGACGGGCCGCGGAACCTCCGGGTTTCGCGGCCCGTTCGCACGTTCACACCGCCCCGGCTGTGCTGTGACAGCCACGAACTCCACCGGGAACTCCATGCGCACCGCTCCGACCGCCATCGCTGCCGCTCTCCTCGCTGCCCTCACACTGACCGCCTGTGGCGGGGGTGACGGAGGTGATGGGGGTGGCGGGAGCGGTGACGGCAAGACCGGCGCCGCCACCCCCGAGAGCGGGAAGGGCGGCGCGTGTACGGCCGCGCGGGCCGGCTTCGAGGTCGGGCCCAGCAGCGCCGCCCCGACCGCCGGTGACGAGGGTGCCGTACCGGTCACCGTCACCAACAAGAGCGACGCCGCCTGCACACTGACGGGTCTCGCCGGGGTCGACCTGTTCGCCGGCGACAAGTCCTGGGCGCTGCAGCCGCAGGAGGGCGCGTCCCAGGACACCGTGGCGACGCTGGAGGCCGGTCAGTCGATGACCTTCACCATCGCGTACGTGCGCGGAGTCGCCGGTGACACGGAGAAGAGCGCCGCGGTGGACGAGCTGAAGCTCACCCTGCCCGGGGACACCAAGGTCAGCAGCTTCAAGTGGCCGGACCCCGAGGTCGCGGTCAAGTCCGAGAGCACGCTGGAGGCGACGGTGGGGCCGTTCCTCCCGGCGGGCGACTGAGCCGTCGGCGTCCGGGTCAGGACGGCAGCCGGGGCCGCGCCCCGACCTGGGCGCGGTCGGCTGCCTCCGACCCCTGCCGCCAGCCGGCCAGGTCGCTGACCCCCCGGACGCGGGTGGTGACCGTGTCCGGGAACATACGGGTGAACTGGTCGCGGACGGCGACGCCGCGGGCGGCGAGGACGGGCAGGAGATCCTGCTCCGGGGCGCCCGCCCCGTGCGGGCCCACGCCTTCGGCCTCCGCCTCGGCGACCTGGGCCTCGGCGACCTCGGCCAGCCGGACCCCTATGCGGTGGGCGTAGGCGGCCAGGAACGACTGCCGGAAGGTCTTGGTCCGCTTGCGGCCGCCCTTGCGTTGGGCGGCCTCCGCCTTCGTCATCGCCGTGGTGGCCTGGACGAGGAGCGAGGTGTGGAGCAGTTCGACCACCTCCAGGTCGGCCTCGAAACCGACGACCGTGGAGAAACCGAGGTCGTCGTTCCAGACGGACTCGCAGCGGTTGGCCCGCGCCACGGCGTCGAGGAGCACCGCCTTGGCCGTCTCGTACGGCGGCTCGACGCCGATCCGGCAGGCGCCGGGCGCGTTCTTGCTGTGCGCGCGGGCCGCCAGCAGCGCCTCGTCGATGCTGTGCCGCGCCATCAGCTCCTGCGCCTTCGCGCTGAGCGCCTCCGCCTCCTCAGGGAAGCCCGTCGCCTCCGCCTTGGCGAGCAGCGCGCGGATACGGCTGAGCATGCGGGACTCGGGGTGGGGCGAGTTCTTGGCGCCGCCGGCCGTCCGCGGTTGGTCGAGGGGTTCGAGGGTGGGGAGACGCAGGAGGAGGCGGTACAGCTCCAGGGCCGTGGTGGCGTACGAGAAGCGGTCCGCGCGGGCGGGGTGCGCGGCGAGTTCCCTGACCTCGTCGAGCTGGGCGGCCCAGCGGGGGGCGGGTGGTGGCTGCCGGTTCCCGGCCGTCGACCCCCGCGTCTGCGCCTGCTCCTGCTCCTGCTCCTGCTCCTGCTCCTCGACGACGAGCCCGGCCAGGAGTCGTACGTGCTCGTCCTCCAGCTCGCGCCGCACGTACCGTACGACGTCGGCGGGCTGCCAGCCGCGTCGCCAGGCCCCCGCGACGAACTCCCGTCCGCGCCGGGCCAGTTCCGCGTCGGCCGCCGGGTCGGCGGCGAGCAGGGAGGCGCCGGTGTCGAGGGCGGCGTCGGTGTCGGCGTAGAGGGCCGCCTCGAAGGCGCGGTCCACCGTGCTGGTCGTACTCACGTGTTCGATCGTGTCATGGCGCGGGAGGGGCGGTAGCCAGGGGCTACGGCACGGGGCTGCGGCACGGGGTCGGTGGCCTTGCGCGGTAGGGCAGGCCATACCCCCGGGACGCCCTCCAGTGGGCGTGTGCGGGCGGGGCGCGGGCGGTTCGCTTGGGGCATGACCACGACAGGGGTAGCAGAGGCGGGAAAGACAGGGGTCGCGGCCGTACGTGTACGGGGCCTGCGGCGGTCGTACGGGGAGGTCGTCGCCCTCGACGGGGTGGACCTCGACTTCGGGGCCGGGACCTTCACTGCGGTGATGGGGCCGTCGGGATCGGGGAAGTCGACGCTGTTGCAGTGCGCGGCGGGGCTGGACCGGCCGTCGGGCGGGACGGTGCGGGTCGACGGGGTGGAGCTGGCCGGGCTGAGCGAGCGGCGGCTGACGCTGCTGCGCCGGGAGCGGATCGGTTTCGTGTTCCAGGCCTTCAACCTCCTCCCCTCCCTCACCGCCGCGCAGAACGTCGCCCTGCCGCTGCGGCTCGCCGGGCGGCGGCCCTCGCGCGGGGCGGTGCGCGAGGCCCTGGCCCGGGTGGGGCTGGGCGAGCGGGCCGGACACCGGCCGACCCAGCTGTCCGGCGGACAGCAGCAACGGGTAGCCCTGGCCCGAGCGCTGATCACCCGCCCGGCGGTCCTCTTCGGCGACGAGCCCACCGGGGCGCTCGACACCACGACCAGCCGTGAAGTGCTCTGTCTGCTGCGGGAGTTGGTGGACCGGGAGGGCCAGACCACGGTCGTGGTCACGCACGATCCGGTGGCCGCGTCGTACGCGGACCGGGTGGTGTTCCTGGTCGACGGGCGGGTGAGCGGGGAGTTGGGCCGGCCGTCGGTGGAGGGCGTGGCGGCACGTATGGCGGGGTTGGAGCGGGGAGCCGGCGCGGCCGGTACTCCCGGCACTCCCGGCGGCGGGGTCGTCGGGGGTGTGACGTGCTGACGCTGTCGTCGTTGCGTACGCGGTGGGCGGCGCTGATCGGGTCGTTCGTCGCGGTGGCGTTGGGGGTCGGGGTGATGACCGCCATGGGGCTAGGGCTCGCGGCGACGCTCGACCCGCCCGCGCGTGCGCCGGAGCGTTTCGGCTCCTCCCCCGTCGTGGTGGCGGGTCTGGACAGGCTGACGGTCGAGGTGCGGCGGGGGCCGGGGCCGGCCCGGGTGTCGCAGAGGCTGACCCATCCACACCCTGTGGACGAACGGCTGCTCGCGGAGCTGCGCGCGCTGGGGCCGGTGACGACGGACGGGGCGGGCCGGGGTTCGGCGGGGCCGGACGCCGTCGGGGTGGACGCGGCCGTCGCCGACGTACGGGCGGTGGTCGGGGATCGGGCGCGGGTGCTGACGGGTGACGCGCGGCGGCGGGTGGATCCGTCGTACGAGCGGGACGCGGAGGCGTTGGTCGCCGTGAACTCGCTGCTGGGGACGGCGGGTGGGGTCACCACGTTCGTGTCCGTGTTCGTGACGGCGTCGACGTTCGCCTTCGTGGTGGCCCTGCGCAGGCGGGAGTTCGGACTGTTGCGGATGGCGGGTGCGACACCCGGTCAGGTACGGCGGCTGCTGCTCGGGGAGGCCCTGGCGGTCGGGGTCGCGGCGTCCGGTGCCGGGTGTGCGCTGGGGGCATGGGGGGCGCCTCTGCTGGTACGGGAGTTGGTGGACGGCGGGGTCGCGCCGACGTGGTTCGCGGTGCCGGGTGCGGTGGTGTGGCCGTACCACGTGGCCTTCTGGACGGGGGTGTCGGTGGCGCTCGCGGGGGCCTGGGTCGCCGCGCGGCGGGCCGGGCGGATCGGGCCCGTGGAGGCGTTGCGGGAGGCGTCCGTGGACACCGGGGTGCTGCCGCTGTCGCGCCGGGTGATCGGTTCCGCTCTGCTGGCGGGTGGACTGGGGTTGCTGGCCTGGAAGTTGGGGACCTCGCCGGCCGACCTGCTGAAGCGGAAGACGTACACCACCCAGCCGATGTTGCTGATCACGGCGGCGGCCGCGCTCGCACCGCTGCTCGTCCGGCCGGTCGTCCGGCTGGTGGGGGCGGGGCTGCCCGGTGCCGCCGGGCTGCTGATCCGGGAGAACGCGGCCACGTCGGTGCGCCGTACCGCCGCTGTCGCCGCGCCGGTGCTGGTGACCGTCGCGCTGGCCGGTTCGCTGCTGGGGGCTGCGGGGACGGTGGCGGAGGCCAAGGGGGCGGAGGCGGAGGTTCGGACTCGGGCGGACTTCGTGGTCACGGGCAAGGGGCTGTCGGCCGATGGCGGGCGGGTCGCCGGGGCGACCGTGGCCGGGTCGGCCTCCACCGCTGTGTATGTGGTGGAGGAGGGGAGCGCGTTGGTGCGGTCCGAGGCGCGGGCGGTGACGGATGTGTCGGCCTTCGCGGCGGTGTCGCGGCTGCCGGTGGTCGCCGGTGATGTGCGTGATCTCGACGACCGGTCGATCGTCGTGAACGAGGAGTGGGAGCGGCACGAGGTGGGGCGGACCGTGCGGGTGTGGCTCGGGGACGGACGTCCCGTACGGCTGCGGATCGTGGCGGTGCTCGCGCAGGGGAGCGGGGACAACGGGGCGTACGTGACGGCCGCGAACGCCGGTGGGGCGGTCGTGGACCGGGTCGAGGTGCGGGTGGGGAGCGGGGTGGACCGGGCGGGGGTCGCGGCGGCGCTGGAGGGGACCGGCGGGACGGTGCGGTCGGCCGAGGAGTGGCTCGCGGCGAACCGTCCCGGCACCAGCACGCACACCCGGCTCGGCTTCCTCGTGGTGCTGGGGATCGCGCTCGTGTACGCGGGGATCTCGCTGGCCGGGACGTTGCTGATGGCCACGTCGGCACGGGGCGCGGAGCTGCGGTCGCTGCGGCTGGCCGGGGCCACTCGGGGGCAGGTGCGGGTGGTCGTGGTGGGTGAGGCGCTGGTCGCGGTCGTGGTGGGAGTGGTGTTGGGAGCGGCGGTCACCGCGGTGAACCTGGCGGGGGTGGTGGGCGCGTTGGGGGTGTTGTCGGCGCCGGTGGGGGTGGCTGTGCCGTGGGAGGTCGTTGGGGCGTGTGTCGGGGTGTGCGGGGTTGTGGCTGTGGTCGCCGTGGGCGGGGCGTTGGGGCGGCGGTGAGGTGAGATGAGGTGAGGTGAGTGCCTTCGGGGCGCGCGGGCGGAGCGCGGATGCGCGGGCGGAGCGCGGATGCGCGGGCGTGGGGAGCGGGTGCGGGGAGCGGGTGCGTTCCGGCCGGAGCGTCTCTAATCGGCTTGGGTTTCCTGGGTGATCCCGGGTGTTCGGGACCGTCCTGGAGGGTGACTCGGCCGTGGCCACCCTGGGATGGGGGTGGTGTGGGCGTGGCGGTGGAAGCCTGCCCCGAGTCTGGCCCCGTCCGGCTGATGCCGTGCGGGGGTGCCGATCGTTGTCGGTCCCTGCTGCCGTGACCACCGCCGGCTGCGGTGGGTCGGGTGCGTGGGGGTCCGCCCCGCCGGACGCTTGCCACCCGGCGCTGGGCCGGGTGGGGCGGGGACCCTGCGCCGCTTCCCGGGCACAGGGCGTCTGTTCGTGGGACGGCTTTTGGTGCGGTCCCTGGTCTGGTGCTGGACCCGGCTTGCCCGGTCCAGGGCCTCAACCACCGTGCGGATCACGAAGGTTCCGCCGGCGCGGTCGAGGCACGTTTTGTGCTGGTGGGTGAGGCCGCGGGCGCCGATGCGCTGCCAGGCGGCGCTGTCCCGGCCGGTGCTGTACCCGCACGCTTCGTTGGGGCAGGTCGCCCATGCCCAGCCCGCCGCCCGGTTGTTGGGTGCCTTGTGGTGGCGGATGGCGGTCAGGCAGTGCGGGCAGTACTTCGACGTCCCGCGTGGCGGCACGATCACCACGGCGATGCCGTGGGCGGCGGCGGTGTGGCGGACGTGGGTGACGATCGCGCCGCGCACCGTCTGCGACAGACGCGTGTTCAGCGTGCGGCCCTTGCCGCGGGCTTCCATGTCGCGGAGGTCTTCGAGGTAGACGACACTCGCCCCGGCCGCAATGGCCTGATCCACCATGAAACGGGCGGCCGCCCTGGCGAGGGCCGCGTTCAGCCGGGTCCGCCGCCGGGCCACCCGCTCCCGCTCCGCCTGAAGGACGGCGAGCTTGGCCACCTGCCAGGGGCTGGGGCGCATCCCGCGCTCCTGCCGGGAGGTGATCAGGATCCGCAGTCGGTCGATGCGGGCGCCGATGTGCTCGCCCAGGAGGCGCAGCCGGTCGGCCTTGGCCAGGACTCCGGCGGCGCGGAAGAACACCGGGCGCCCGTCGGTGAGCACCCGGGGCTGGGTCTCACCGGTGAGGTGGAGGGGGCCGCCGGTGAGCAGGGTGTTCAAACCCCAGTCGAAGGCCACCGCTCGGGAGTGTCCGGCCCGTTCCGGTTTGCGGACCGCGAGCGCGTAGGGCACGTCGAGCAGCAGCCGTCCTTCGCGTACGCGCAGGGTGGGCGCGCACAGCACGGCGTGGGCGGGGACGTGGGGTGGCAGGCGGAAACGGATCCGCACCGGATGCCAGTCCGTCCGCGATGCGGGATCGGGACGCACCGGAAGCCGCACGGTCAGCACCCCGTACTGGAAGGGATCTTCCGCACAGCGGTCGAGAGTGGCGAGCTGTTTGTCGACGGCCGCGAGGACGACCTGCGACCCCCCGCCGGGCGGCGGTTCACACTCGGTGAGACTGGCGGGCAGGCGACGCTGCGTGGTGTGGAAGCCGGCGATCTGCCGGGTGCGGGCCAGCAGCACGCTCGACGCCACCATCCCGCCGTCGGGCAGGGCGGCCCGCAGTGCCTGCCACTCCGCCTCACTGCGCCGGGCCGGGTCGGCGGGCCAGGTCGCCAGCAACGCGGCGGTGACCTCGGCGCGCCACCAGGCCGACCGCAGCACCCGGCCCGCCTGCTCCTGCGCGATCCGCACCACCCGGTCCGGCACATACACACCCACAGGGACGGCCACCGTCCAGCCGAGCCGCCGCAACGCCATCCACCCCTGCGACGGCAACACCCCACCCGACCGGTCGGTACCCGAGGCGAGTCGGGCCAGATCGGCCTGGTTCCAGTGCTCCCGGACCACGCCGGAGGCCAGCGACTCCACGAGCCCAGACAGCCAGCCCGCCCGCTCCACCAGCTCAGCCTCGGTCAGCCCCTCACCGGTTACCGCATCCACACCCCGCAACGCACGGGCGCAGGCCGCAGCAACCTGCTGCACCTCCCCCGCGCCCAACTCCACCCTCCGCCGCACCTGCCACCCCCTCACACACCCCGAAGCCACGACCCGACCATCACATCAACGATCAAACCCCCATACGGGTTACGCACTCCCGTACGCCCCACCAACCCCGCACCCAAGACCCAGGAGAACCCAGGACCCCCAGGCCAATCGGTCAACTGTTGAACACCCTGACTCCCCGCCCGTACTCGTGGGATGCTCGCCACGCCGACGGCGGTTCTCTCACCAGGCCAGAAAGGGCGGTCGCATGCCGATCCGGGGTGTGCTCTTCGATGTTGACGACACACTGTTCGACTACTCGACCTCGGAGGAGGTCGGCGTGCTCGCCCACCTGCGGGCGCAAGGGCTGCTCGACCAATTCCCCGGCCCCGCCGCGGCACTCTCGTTCTGGCGGACGATCATGGAGGTGCAGTACGGGCGCTTCCTCAGCGGCGAACTCACCTTCGCCGAGCAGCGGCTCGAACGCACCCGCCGCTTCCTTTCCGACGCAGGACGGGACACCTCCGCCATGTCGGACGCCGAGGCCTCCGCCTGGTTCGCCGCATACGAGGCCCACCGCAACGCGGCCTGGGCGGCGTTCCCCGACGCCGAGCCCGTTCTCGAACGGCTCGCGGCCGACTACCGCCTCGGCATCGTCTCCAACTCGTCCGCCGACCACCAGCGCCACAAGCTTCACACCATCGGGCTGCTGCCCTACTTCGATATCGACAAGGTCCTCGTCTGCTCCGACCAACACGGCGCGGCGAAGCCCGCGGCGAGCATCTTCCTAGCGGGCTGCGCGTCCCTCGGCCTTCCCCCGCACGAAGTGGCGTACGTCGGGGACAAGTACACGCTCGACGCCCTCGGGTCCCGCGACGCGGGACTGCACGCGTACTGGCTCGACCGGACGAAGACCGGCAACGGCGCCGCCACCGACGACGGCATACGCGTCATCGCCTCGCTCGACGAACTCCCGGACGCCCTGGTCCGTTGACAGGGTGTCCGGGCCGATCTCGGGATCCCGGGATCCCGAGATCTCGGGGAGCCTGCCAGGGGCACCGCCGTACGTCCGATCCGTGAAACTCGGTCACTCGGGGCCGTCCGAACTGCCGAGCATGACCCCATGGTTGACGCATCTCTCTACGCAGCGTTTCTGGTCGCGGCCTTCGCTCTCTGTGTCACTCCGGGGCCCGACATGATGTTCATCGTGGCCGTCGGGGGCGGGGTGGGCCGGTGGTCGGGGTGATGGCGGCGGCGGGGGTGGCGAGCGCGATGCTGGTGCACACCGTGGCGGCGGCGTTGGGGCTCTCGGCGTTGTTCGAGGCGTTGCCGGTGCTCTACTACGTGCTGCGGTGGCTGGGGGCCGCGTATCTGCTGTACCTGGCGGTGAAGGCGTTCCGGGACCGGTCGGTGCCGGGGGACGAGGGCGCCGCATCCGGGACCGTGACGGACGACCGTGGGCGCACCGGGCTGCGGCGGGCGTTCTGGCAGGGCGCGGTCACCAATCTGCTCAATCCCAAGGTGATCCTCTTCAACGTCGCGTTCCTGCCGCAGTTCGTCACCCCCTCCCTCGGACACGTACCCGGCCAACTCCTGCTGCTCGGCTGCACCATCGTCGTCATGGGCTGCGTGTGGGACGGCTCGGTCGCGCTCGTCGCCGGTCGTCTCACCCAGGTGCTGCGCCGCAGTCGGCGGGTGGCGCGGGGGCTCAACGTCTTCACCGGCACGGTGTTCGCGGGGCTGGCGGTGCGGTTGGTGACCTCGCCGAAGTGAGCGGAGCGGCAGACGAACAGCGGGCGTCAACCCAAGGTTGACACCCGGGTGGTGTCAACCTACGGTTGACGCATGACGACGAACCCGCGAGTCACCGCGTCCATCCGTCTCGACGAACTCATCGATGCCATCAAGAAGGTCCACCCGGAACCGCTCGACCAGCTCCAGGACGCGGTGATCGCCGCGGACCACCTCGGCGAGGTGGCCGACCACCTGATCGGCCACTTCGTGGACCAGGCCCGGCGTTCGGGCGCATCCTGGACGGAGATCGGCAAGAGCATGGGGGTGACCCGGCAGGCAGCGCAGAAGCGGTTCGTGCCGAAGGGCGAGAACGATCTCGACGCCAGCCAGGGGTTCAGCCGCTTCACCCCGCGCGCCCGGAACGTGGTCTCGGCCGCGCACGACGAGGGCAAGGCCGCCGGTGCCGTCGAGGGGGTACCCGCCCACCTCGTCCTCGGCCTGCTCGCCGAACCGGAGGGACTCGGCGCCAAGGCGCTCGTCGCCCAGGGCGTCTCCCCCGAGTCCGTACGGCAAGCCGCCACAGCCGCCCTGCCGCCGGCCTCCGCCGAGGTGCCCGAACTCATCCCCTACGGCTCCGAAGCCAAGAAGGTCCTCGAACTCACCTTCCGCGAGGCCCTCCGCCTCGGCCACAACTACATCGGCACGGAACACATCCTGCTCGCGCTGCTGGAGTTCGAGAACGGGGAGGGAGTACTGAGCGGACTGGGTGTGACCAAGGAGGCCACGGAGACGGACGTGGCAGAGGCGCTACGGACGCTGGCAGAAGAGCGGGCGTAGAACGCCTCCGGCTTCGACGTACGACGGGCACCCGCAAGCAGACCAATCACCCCGTTCGCCTGACGGACCCTGGCGTCGCCGCAGGCTCCGTCAGGTCCAAGTTTCACCCGCCGAAGCCCGGGCGACGGCTACCCGCCGAAGCGCATGGGCGCGCCGAGCACCCCGGCGCCCTTGATCAACACTGCATCGTGGGGGGTGCCTCTATGTTCTTCGTCAAGCGTGCGCGCAGCTTCTGCCCGGTTCGATCTTCTCTCTAGGGCATGAGACTGTCTGGTCGTGGCAGAGATGGCGAGTGGGTTGGACGAGGCCTTGGCTGAGGCGTCATCTCCTTCGTGGACGCAACGTGTTCGTGCCGGGTGTGACCTTGCTTCCTTCGCTGATGTTCCTCAGGCTGCGGAAACGCTGGTGGGACTGCTGCTGGACGTCGAGGACACGGCGGTGACCCGGCAGACGGCAGAGGCCCTGGCCCGGGTGGGGACGGTGTCCGCCATAAGGCTTATCGCTCTCGCGGTTGCCGAGGCTGACGACAACCGGGCCGACTGGCTGCAGACCGGGGTGCATGACGCGCTCGTGGGACTGGGCGGTGTGCCGGACGTCGCAGCGGCCTGCGGGAAGCTCGCCCGGGATCCGGAAGAAGCTGTCCGTCGGGGGGCCGCAGAAATCTCGGCATGGGCAGACGACAGAAGGTGTTGATCTGCGTCGACCTGTCTGCGGGCTGGTTCATGCAGCCGTTGCCCGGGGCATGCGGGGTTCGTAGAAGGTGCCGTCGCGGAGCATCGCGAAGAGCACGTTGATCCGTTGTCGGGCGAGGCGGAGGAGGGCTTGGGTGTGGGTCTTTCCGCGTGTCCGGCATTTGTCGTAGGTAGGTGCAGGAGGTCGGGTCGTGGAAGGCGGTGAACGCGGAGAGGAACATGGCGCGTTTGAGTTGCCGGTTGCCGCCTCTGGGGACGTGTCCGCCGTGGATCGATGTCCCTGAGGACTTCGTGGCCGGGGCGAGGCCGGCGTAGGAGGCGAGGTGGGCGGCTGTGGGGAAGCTGGTGCCGTCGCCGACAGTGACCAGTAAGGTGGCGGCGGTCCTCCAGCAGGGTGCTGATCTGGGCTTCTATCGCCCGGCGTTGTTCGTGGACGGCGCCGAGCGAGCGGGCCAGGGAGGGGATCACGATGTCGAGCGTGCCGGTTCCCGGGACGACGACGGTCTGTTCGTCGAGCGCGTCGAACACATCGTCGACCAGCCGTTTCGCCATGCGCAGGGCCTTCGGGCGGATCACCTCGACCAGCCTGCGGCGTCCGGCCTTTCGCAGCGCGGCCGGAGATCATGAGATCGGTTGCAGTCTGCTGCCCCGCCGTAGATCCCGTGACTGCCCTCGCAAGATCCGTTCCTGCATCACCGGCTACGCCAGCAAAGTCCCTGGCGAACCCTCCAGCAGCCGACGTCCACCGATCACCGTGGTTTTGAACAACCGGTGGCACGACCACTGAAGCAACGGCATTGCCATGCCTTCGACAGAGGGGGAACAACCATGCCGGGCCCGGAGGCCAGCAGTCCCATTGCGGGACCGCGAAAAGGATAACGGGGGCGACAACGCAGGAGGTCAGCTGGTGGTGGGGTGCGTTGGCCGCTCGCCAGAGGCTCGGGCGGACTCAACAATCGTTCGCCCTGATGC
The DNA here is from genome assembly GCF_041435215.1 of Streptomyces sp. NBC_01314. Lineage (NCBI taxonomy): Bacteria > Bacillati > Actinomycetota > Actinomycetes > Kitasatosporales > Streptomycetaceae > Streptomyces > Streptomyces sp. NBC_01314. The sequence goes on from NZ_CP108394.1 coordinate 4,934,797, forward strand.
ACAGCAAGTGAGTCTGAGGGCCGCCCGCCTCATTCTTTGAGCCCCAGCAAGAACTCCTAACGGAAAGCCCTCGTGCCGCCTTCCGTTTCGTGGTGGCTCGGTCCGGCCGCGTAGGCCAGCGGAGGTGCGATCGCCTGGGCATCCGCTCCCTCGCCGACCCACAGCGCGATGAACAACGCGGCGGTCGCTTCCAGAAGTCCCGCACGTTCGAGACCGCCCCCAGCCACGGGTTCACAGCCCACGTCCTGCACCAACTCGCGTACGCGCGCGAGGGCCGCCTCGTCGTCTCCGCAGACGGGCACGGCCAGCGGCCTTCCATGGAAGACGGGCGGCCGCATGCGCCACACGTCCTCGTGACAGAGATTGAAAGCCTTGATCACGTGGGCTCCCGGTGCTGCCGCAACCAGTTGCTGTGCGGCCGAGGGGCCTCCTTCCGTCAGCAGTCGGAAGCCTGGTCCAACAGGGTTGGAGCAGTCGAGCAGCACCTTGCCGTCAAGGGCCGCGTGCAGGTCCCGTGCCACGTCTGCTCCCGCCCCGAAGGGCAGTGCTGCCAACACCACTTGGCCCGACTCGGCCGCCGCACGTAGGCTGGCCGACTTCGCACTGCCTCCGATGCGCATCGCGAGCCGCTCCGCCTTGTGCGCGTCTCGTCCCCCGATGGTCACCTCGTGACCGGACCGTACCCAGTGGGTGGCGAGCGCGTCGGCCATGTTGCCGGTTCCCAGTACGCCGATTCTCATCACGCGTTCCCTCTCCGTGCCTGCTTCGACCGTTCGCACCGACGCTAGAGGGCCTATCGGGCACCATTTGGTTCGTGACGACCGACGCCTTCCTCGCCGACTGCCGCGCCCGCCTCGCCTTCGACCTGCTTTCCAACACCTGGAACTCCGTGGTGCTCTGGGCGCTGCGCGACGGCCCCAGGCGCCCGGTCGAGCTGCGGGAGCGGATCGGGGGCATCAGTTCCAAGGTCCTCACCGAGACTCTCCGCCGACTGCAGTTCAACGGACTGGTCGACCGACAGACGCACTCGGACGCATCACGGGTCGAGTATCAACTCACCGCTTTGGGCCGCACCTTGCTGGCTCCCATCGACGCCGTTGGCGCATGGGCCTTCGAGCACGGCGATGAGGTTTTGGCAGCCCAGGAAGCAGCATGCGCTTCCGACCCGCAGTCCCCTCCTCCTACTCGCTAGACCGGTCAGCAGCGCGAGCGCAGACGTCGCCACAGATGAGAGCACAGCCCAGGGTGAGGAAGGCTTCGTGGTTGTCGTCGCGTCTCTCCCAGCGGATCCGCAGGCGGCGGAACCAGTGCGTAGCCCGAGCCCCGTCCGGGACTCGACAGCACCCCCAGCAGGTGTCGGGGGTGCTCGATCGCGTAGACGAAGACCGGCTCCCGGGCCCCGCCCGCCGCACCGGCCCCGCGTATCAGCATCAATGTCAGACCCCCCTGCCACACTCGCACCCATGACCGACCGCTGGGCGCTCGCGACGACCGAGGACGGGGGCGTGGAGGTGGCCCCCCTCGGGGTGGACGGCGTGCTCGCGGGGCCGGTGGTGCGGGAGGCGGACCTCGGGGAGGCGGTGCGGCGGCGGGGGCCGGACGTCGGTCGGTGGGTGTGGCGGGCCACCACCGAGATCTACCCCCGCCTGCTCGCCGGGGGCGTCCGCGTGGAGCGGTGTTATGACATCGAGGACGCCGAGAGTCTGCTCCTGGGGCATGAGGGGCGGCTCGGGGAGCCGCGTTCCGCGGCCGCCGCGCTCGCCCGGCTCCGTCACGGTCCCGTGCCGCCGGATCCGCCCCAGCGGTCGGCCGACCCCGGCGCACAGCCGTCCCTCTTCGAGCCCCGCCCCGTCCACGTCCCCCTCACCGACCTCGTCGAGGTGTACGCGGACCAGCAGCGGCGGCACGACGCCACCGCGCACCCGGACCGGATGCGGCTGCTGACCGCCGCCGAGTCGGCCGGGATGCTCGTCGCCGCCGAGATGAACCGGGCGGGGCTGCCGTGGCGGGCCGATGTGCACCGGGGGGTGCTGCACGAGTTGCTCGGCGAGCGGTATGTCGGCGGTGGTGAGCCCCGCCGGCTGGCCGAGCTCGCCGTCGAGGTGTCGAACGCCTTCGGGCGGCGGGTGCGGCCCGATCTGCCCGCCGATGTCGTCAAAGCCTTCGGGCAGGCCGGGATCCGGATCCGCTCCACCCGCCGCTGGGAGATCGAGAGTCTCGATCACCCTGCCGTGAAGCCGCTCCTCGAATACAAGAAGCTGTACCGGATCTGGGTCGCCCACGGGTGGTCCTGGGTGCAGGACTGGGTCCGGGACGGGCGGTTCCGGCCCGAGTTCCTCGCGCACGGCACCGTCACCGGACGGTGGGTCACCAACGGCGGGGGCGCCCTCCAGATCCCCAAGGTGATCCGCCGCGCCTGCGTCGCCGACCCCGGCTGGCGGCTCGTCGTCGCCGACGCCGACCAGATGGAACCCCGGGTGCTGGCCGCGATCTCCCGCGACCCCGGGCTCATGGAGGTCGCGGGCCGCCCCTCCGACCTCTACCAGTCCGTCTCCGACCGCGCCTTCTCCGGCGACCGGGCGCAGGCCAAGCTCGCCGTGTTGGGTGCCGTGTACGGACAGACGTCCGGGGACGGGCTCAAGAATCTCGCCGCACTGCGCCGACGGTTCCCGCGCGCCGTGCGGTACGTCGACGACGCGGCCCGCGCGGGCGAGGAGGGCCGGCTCGTACGGACCTGGCTCGGGCGTACGTGCCCGCCGGCGGCCGGGGCATCCGACGCGGCGGGCGAGGAGGCGGGTATCCCCCAGGCCGACCCCGACCTCGAATCCCCGGAACAGGGGCACGGGCAGGGGAACGAGTGGGTGCCCGGGTACGCCTCCACCAACTCCCGTGCCCGTGGGCGGTTCGCCCGCAACTTCGTCGTTCAGGGCAGCGCCGCCGACTGGACCCTGCTCCTCCTCGCCGCCCTCCGGCGCGCCCTCGACGGTATGGCCGCCGAGCTGGTCTTCTTCCAGCACGACGAGGTGATCGTGCACTGTCCGCAGGAGGAGGCGGAGGCCGTCGTGGCGGCGATCCGGGAGGCGTCCGAGCTGTCGGGGCGGCTGACGTTCGGGCAGACGCCGGTGCGGTTTCCGTTCACCACGGCGGTGGTGGAGTGCTATGCCGATGCGAAATGAGCGCCGTCCGTCGAAGAGCTTCGTCGAAAAGCTTCGTCGAAGAGCGTGGGTTGTCGGGGTCTGTCTGGTCGCGCGGTTCTCCGCCTCCCTCTGACGGGTCGCGGCCCCTACCGGTCGCGGTCCTTCAGCAGTTCCCTCAGTTCCACCGCCACCGTCGAGTCCGTGTCGTCCAGGACCGCCTGGGCGCGCTCCCACTCGCGGTGCGCCTCCTCGACGCGGCCCTGGGCCCGGAGGAGCAACCCGCGCTGGTGCCGGGCGAGGCCGACGGCGTACTGGTCGGCGCGGCGTTCGGCGAGGTCGAGGAGGAGGGCGCACTCGTGGGACGCGCGGTCCGGCCGGCCCAGCTCGCGCAGGGCCCGTACCAGGCCGAGCCGGGACTTGGACTCGCCCTGCCAGTCCTCGTCGTCGCCGAGGATGCGCAGGCTCTGCTCGAAGTTGCGTACGGCGGCGGCCGGTTCGCCGAGTCTGAGGTGGGCGTAGCCGATGTTGCAGTGCGCTGTGTGCCGTACGACGAGGCTGTCGGCCAGCTCGCCCAGCGCCAGGCTCCGTTCGTGGTGGGCGATGGCGGCCCGCGCGTCGGTGTGCTTGTACAGGTTGCCGAGGTGGCTGAAGGTGACCGCCTCGCCGTACGGGTCGCCGAGCTGCCGGGACAGTTCCAGGCTCTGCCGGAGCGTCTCCTCGCTCTCCTCGTACCGGCCGAGGCTCTCCAGTACGAGCCCCCGGTTGTTCAGGCACCGCCGTACGCACGAGGCGACCCCGAGGCGCCGCCACAGTTTCAGGCCCTCGTCGTTGAGGGCGAGCGCCTCCGAGGCCCGGCCGGACATGAAGTGCAGCCCGGCCCGGTCGGTCAACGCGAACGCTTCGGCCGCGTCGTCGCCGAGCGACCTCGCCACGTCCAGGGCGAGCCGCCCGAGAACGTCCAGCTCGGCGAGCCGGCCGCCCCGGTGCAGGTAGGGGAAGAGGTGGCGGACGAGGGCGGGGACGAGGGCCGCGGTGGCGCTGGGCTCGCGGGAGCAGCGGTCCACCAGGGCGACGATATTGGGGAGTTCACGGTCGCCCCAGGCGAAGGCCTCCTCGGCGGAGGCGAAAGGAGGTTCCGTGGGCTGCCGTTCGGCCGGGGGCGCCTCCGTCGTGACCTCCGTCTTGGGCGCCGTCGCACGGAGGCGTTCGTCGCGCTCGTAACCCGGTGGGAGCATCACCAGCAGGCTCTGGCGGGCGCGTCCGGCGTACCAGCGGAGGGCCTGCTCGACGGCCTCGCCGGTGTCGGCCGTGTCGGCGAGTTCGCGGGCGAAGTGGCGTACGAGGTCGTGGGGGACGTACCGGCCGTACGCCGTCTCGTCGAGGAGGGCCACATCGACGAGGCGGTCGAGGGCGGTCTCGGCGCGGAACTCGTCGATGCCGGTGAGGCGGGCGAGGAGAGGTGCGCCGTACGCGGGCAGGTCGAGGGCGCCGATGCGGCGGAGGGCGTGGGCGGCGTCGCGGTCGGCCTCGCGGTCGGAGGCGCGTAGGGCCTCGTGGGCGACGGCGAGGGAGCGGCGGACGCTCAGGTCGTCGTATTCGAGGTGGCGCAACCGCCCCTCGGTGGCGGCCAGTTGACCGGCCAGCGCGTCCGGGGTGAGCGCCCGGCGGGCGGCGAGGCGGGCCGCGACGACGCGGAGGGCGAGCGGGAGGCGGCCGGTGAGTTCGACGAGGGGGTGCGCGGCGTCCAGGCCCGCCGCACGGCCGGACGCGGCGCGCAGCAGGGCCGCGCTCTCGTCGTCCGACAGCGGGGCGAGCGGGAAGCGGTGGGCGCCGTCCAGCGCGGTGAGCGGCGAACGGCTCGTCACGATGACCGCGCAGCCGGCGCCGGCCGGGAGCAGGGGGCGCACCTGGGCGGCGTGCGCGGCGTCGTCCAGCACCATCAGGGTGCGGGTCGGTGCGAGCGTCGAGCGGAGCAGCGCGGCCGCCGCGTCCGGGTGTTCGGGGATACGGCGCGGGGCGGTGCCGAGGTCGCGGAGCAGGGCGGCGAGGGCCTGGGCGGGGGTGAGGGGGGTCATGCCCGGGGTGGCGCCGTGGAGGTTGATGTACAGCTGGCCGTCGGGGAAGTGTTCGGCGAGTTCGTGGGCGAGATGGAGGGCGAGGGCGCTCTTGCCCACGCCGGCCATGCCGCTGATGACCGCGACGGCGGTCCCCTTTGGCGGCCAGGGGCGCCCATGAGCTCGGGAGGAACTGTTCGTCGGCGAGTGCGGGTTCGTCGTGGCTTGTCGCGCAGTTCCCCGCGCCCCTAGGGGGGTGGGGGCGCGAGTTGCTTCGTAAGCGTCCGTACTCAATGTCCTACGCAGCTCTGCCAACGCCTCCCCTCTGCCCGTGAAATGAGCGGGTGGCGGCGGGAGTTGGGCCGGGCGGGGTGGGGGGTCGGTGGGGGCGGCCTCGGTCGACGGACCCTGGGGCTCTTCGTCGTGCTCGCGCAGGATCTCCACGTGGGCGTCGCGTACCGCGGGGCCCGGTTCCACGCCGAGTTCGTCGAGGAGGCGGGCGCGCAGGTCCCGGTGGACGGCCAGGGCCTCGGCCTGGCGGCCCGTGCGGTGGAGGACGAGCATGAGGAGCCGGTGGAAGGCCTCGCGGAGGGGGTGCTCGGCAACGAGGGCGGTGAGTTCGGGGGCGAGGGCGCCGAGCGCGTGCGCTCCGGTGGCCTCCTCGTCCGCGGTGTCGGCCGCGAGGTGGAGTTCGGCTTCGTACCGTCGCTCCAGGAGCAACAGCCGGGCCTCCTCAAGGCGTTGGACGAAGGCCTGGGCGCGGAGCTCCTCGACCGGCAGGCCGCCGAGCGGTGTCCCTCGCCAGAGGGCGAGCGCCGCGGCGGACTCGCGCACCGTCCGGGTCCAGTCCCGCCGGGCGTGCGCGGTGCGGGCGGCGCGGGCGTGGGCCTCGAAGACGCGCACGTCCAGCTCGCCGTCGTCGACCCGCAGCAGATAGCCCGGCGGGATCGCGCGCAGCCGCTCGGGGTCGTCCAACAGCCTGCGCAGGCGGGTCACATGGTTGTGCAGGGACGCCTGTGCGGACGGTGGTGGTGTGGCGTCCCAGAGCACGTCCTTCAGGGTGTCGACGGAGACGACCCGCCCGGGTTCGAGCAGCAGCGCGACGAACAGGGCCCGCATCTTGCCGCTGCCGACGGACCGTACGCCGCCGGCGACATCACGGGACGTACTGCCGGAGACAGCACGGTAAGCACCGGCGGAGACATCGCCGGAGCCGCCGCCCGATCGGCCACCGTCGCCGTCACCGTCGCCATCGTCGTCGGCGGCACCACGTGCGCGGCCGTCACCGGAATCCACCGCGGCCCCCACGGCCCCGGCCCCGTACAGAACCGGCGGACCGAGCAGTCCGAACCGCAGCTCGTCCCGCATAGAACCGCCGCTGCCTTCCCGCACCGTCGTTCCGGGCCCACCTCGCGGCGACCTGCCGCCGCCTCCCGTACGGCTCCCCGTGGAACCGTTGGGCTCATGTTAGCGATCCGTTGGCGGGACCTGATGTGATCACTTCATCGGATCCGGCGACGACGGCGCACGCGTGGTACGCGTAGCTCGGGGGAGTGCCGCCGCCGCTGCCGGATCCGAAGTCGTACAAGCGCTGTGCCCCGGTCGTCGGAGGTGAACGACCGGGGCACTCGTGTGTCGCGAAGCAGTCCGAATCGGCGGTCGGGCAGGCCGGTTCGGTCGCGGGAGCGGCCGAGTCGGTTGCCGGGCAGGCCGGTTCGGTCACCGGAGAGGCCGAGTCGGTTGCCGGGCAGGCCGGTTGGGCCTACAGGATCGGTGGCCGTCCCAGCCGCGTCAGGCGCCACACCGTCCGCCAGCTCATGGGCCGACGCTCGCCGCCCGACTCGCGCCAGCCCTCCACGAAGCCGCTGAACCACGCCTTCAGCCCGCCCACCGAGCGCATCCGCAGCAGGGTGATGAGGACCCACACCCCCAGGTGCACGGGGATGAGCGGGAGCGGGAGGCGGCGGCGGGCGAGCCAGACGCGGTTGCGGGCGTTGACTCGGTAGTAGATGGCGTGCCGGGCGGGTGAGGTCTTCGGGTGCTGGAGGAGCAGTTCGGGGGCGTAGAGCACGGTCCAGCCGGCGTCGAGCGCCCGCCAGGCCAGGTCGGTCTCCTCGTGCGCGAAGAAGAACTCGGCGGCCCAGTCGCCGGTCTCGCCGAGCATGGCCATGGAGAGGGCGTGTCCGCCGCCGAGGAACCCGGTGACCGGCCCGCCGCGCATCGGGTCCTTGGCGCCGACCCTCGGCACGTGCCGCCGCTGGGTCTCGCCGTGCTCGTCGGCGATGCGGAAGCCGACGATGCCGAGGCGGGGGTCGGCGGCGTACAAGTCCCTTACCCGGCGCAGCACATCGGCGTCGACGAGCAGCCCGTCGTCGTCCAGTTCGACGACGACGTCGACGTCCCCGAACTGCCGCAGCCGTTCGAGGGCGACGTTCCGGCCGCCGGGGCAGCCGAGGTTCTCGTCCACCTCGATGAGCGTGACCTCGCCGGGCAGGCCGAGCCGTTCGGCGAACTCGGGGAGAGGGCAGCCGTTCCCGACGACGACGATCCGCTCGGGCGCGATGTCCTGCTTGGCCACGGAGGCGAGCAACGCGTCCACCTCGGCGGGCCGATTGCCCATCGTCACCACGGCGACAGCGACCCGAGGCCCAGCCTCCACCACGACACCAACCCCATCCCGTCCACGGACCGCCGACGACGACCAGCAGTACCGACGACCGCCGGCCCGCATCCCGTTTTCCATCGACTGTTTACGGCCGGGATGGTAGTCGTTCACGCCGGAGACTTCGCACCGACTCCTCGACTACGCCGCTCCGCCCCCCTTCCGCACCACCGTCCACGCCCGCACCTGTCAGGCCCGCAGCGGGTTCGCGCGCACCGCTGCCATCAGGTACCAGGCCGTGGCGCCCGTGTGCCGGTACGGGTAGTAGCCGAAGCCGAAGCCCGTGTCGAGGGGGCTGCTGGCGGAGACGATGCCGGAGCGGGCGGGCAGGGCTCGGCCGCCGACGGTCTGGGCGGTGCCGAGCTGGTCCTGGGCGCGTTCGAGGGAGTCGAGAAGGCGCCGGGCGCGGGTCTCGTCGCCGCGCGCGCCCCGGTCGCGCAGGGCGAGCGCGAGGTGGGCGGTGCCCTCGAACCAGACGCCTTCGCGGTTCGGCCTGGGCTGGAACTCGGCGATGGGCGCGTCCTCGTTCGCGAGGAGACTCGCGGAGCTGAAGGTGACACCCTCGTACGACTGCCCGGCGGGGACCGTGCTGTTGCGCCGCTCGGCGTGGTCGAGGACGGCCAGTTCCCGGGCCGCCCAGTCGAGGGAGCGCGTGTACCGGCCGGAGTCGAGCGCGAGGTGGGTCCAGGTCTGGGTGTCCTCGGGGATCGGCGACCTGTTGACGGTCACTCCGTCGTTCGTGCCGGTGTAGAAGAAGCCGCCCGACGCACCCTGCGCCGGCTCCCACATCCGCTTCACGAAGGCCTCGGCCCGCGCGCGCCGCGTCACCCACACCCGGTCGCCGGTGAGCCGGGCGAGCCGTCCGAACAGGCAGACCAGGTCGGTGTTGTGCTCGGTCGAGGTGAACGGCAGCTTCTCGTTCGCCCCGTTCACACCGAACTTGTAGCCGCCCAGGGGCTCGTCGGTACGGCCGGTCCGCTCGATCCACTCCCCGATCCGCACCGCGGCGGCGAGGAACCGCCGGGCCCCGGTCCGCCGGGCCAGCGCGCTCAACGCGATCCCCGCCCAGGCCATGTCCCCCACGGCCGTCCCCGTGAAGCCGAACTGGGTGCCGACGTTGGCCGTCCCGTCCGCCCGCACGAACCCGTCCGGCTGCGGTACGCCGTCGTAGTAGACGTACGGACCGACGTTGTACGCCTGGCGCAGCCGGCCGTCGTCGTACGCCGGGTCGTGCTCCTGGGCGTGGATCAGCGCGTCCCCGAGCGCCACCGCCCTGGCCCGCCCGTCCGCCGTGCGCACGGCGAGGTGGGCGAGGATCGCGAGCGCGTTGTCGTACGTGAACGCCGTGCTGAACAGTCCCGCCTGGTCGGTGTAGCTCTGGGTCAGCCGGATGGCGCCGTGGTCGGGGTAGGCGTCCATGGCGGCGGCGAGGAAGGCCTGTCCGCGCCGCCGGGCCGAGGCCCCGGCCGCCCGGGGCGCCGCGTGGGCCGGGCCGGAGCCGACGACGGTGAGCGCCGCCGCGGCCCCGAGGCCGGCGCCGAGGAGCGCCCGGCGGCCGAACGCCGGGGAAGTCGGGCCTTCCGGACCTGCCGGGCCGTGTCTGCGGGTCGCGCCGGTCATGCCGGTGCTGTCGTTGCTGCCGGTCATGGGTCTCCCTTGGAAGTGCGGGCCTGAGGGCGCGCCCGGAGCCGAGCAGTTCTGAGAGCGCTCTCAAGGGTGTGCGGGCTCATTCTGCTGGCGCTCCCTGGGCGGGTCAACGCCCCTGCCGGTCACGCCGGTTGAAGGGGACGAGGGAGAGTGACCTTCCCCGCATCTCGGGGAACCTCAGGCAGTAAAGGCTTGGGCAACGGGGCCTCACACCTGGGTCGGCCGGAAAAGGGCCGGCTCGCGACGAGAGAGCCATGATCACGTCATGCGGACGGTGAAACGGCCGGCGAACTGCGCCTCCACCCATTACTGCAACGGCACTCGGCCGAATCCGATCGGCGACGACTCAACCGGGGCCAAGCCCACCGCCTGCGACGGCGCCGCATCCGACTCCTACTGGGACGGAGAGCATCTCCTCGGCGGCTCCGAGTCCCAGGACATCAACGGCCGACGCGTCAGCTACCGCTCGGACCGGAGTTGCCCGCCCAAGCGCGGCTACCAGTTCATCACTGCCGCGGGCGACGGTGAGCCGGCCTTCGGCGCTCTCGGGCGTCGTAAATGATCGTGATGATCCTGACATCAGGAAAGATTTCAGACTTTGCTGACTCCTGCCCAGAGGTCGCTTAGCATCCTCAGCACTGTCGCGAAGCGGAATTTCTGAATCCGCTTGTCGCGCTCGTCCCCCTGCACCAAAGGACGCCCGATGCCCTCACGGACTCCTGCCCTGCAGCGTCTCCGGTCCATACGGGCCTCGCTGCTGCTACTCGCCCTGGTTCCGAGCCTGACCCTCGGCGGCCTCTGGGCCACGACCAGCGCCCGCGTGCTGTCAGAGGGCTTCGGCCTACGCGCCGAATTCGCCATCAATATGGCCGTCGCCAAGCCGTTCGGCGACATGATCGACGCCGCAGCGCGGGAACGGACGCTCAGCACGGTCTGGCTGGCCGACCCGAACGCCTCACACGACGCCATGAAGGCGCAGCGCCGCAAGACGGACGTCGCCGTGGCCGAGATGGCAGGGCTTCCCGCCGCGCTGAAGGACGCCCCGGAGACGTCCAAGGAGGCATTCCAGCCGGTCCTGGACGCCATGCGGAAACTGGATCTGACCGACCTGCGGGCCCGGATCGACAACCGATCCACCGACGCCCGGACGGCCTCCGCGGCGTTCACCCGCGTCATCAACGCCGAGATCGTCGGTACTGCCCACGCCTTCCGGGTGACCGAGGCGTCCCTGATGATCGCGGGCATTCCGGTCGCGAACCTGATCGATGCCCGTGAACAGCTCCAGCTTGGGGACGCCACGCTGGCACCCGCCGTCGCGAGCGGGCAAATGAGCTCCCAGGACCGGGCCACCTTCGCCTACGCGGTGGGGGCCCGGCGCCACCTTTTGGCGAACCTGCCCCGCGACCTGGACGCCCGGCACCTGGCGGAGGTGAAGAAGCTCACCAGCGGCAAGGCGTGGAAGACGATGGAGAAGATCGAGGATGCCGTCATCTCCCATCGGAACGGCGACAGCACCGGCCTGCCCGCGGTGGCCCGACAGTGGCCCGGCACCCTGGCCGAGATCCTCCCGCAGATGCAGAAGGTCACGGTCGACCCCATCCTCGCCCTCGTCGCCCGAAGCCAGGAGCGAGCCGATTCCCTGCTGTGGCAGGGTCTCCTCACCAGTGGGGCGGGGCTCGTCGCCGTGATCGTCGTGACCCTGCTGTCCTGGCGGGTCACCCGCTCCCTGATGCGGCGTCTGGCCGGCCTGCGCAGAGCCACCCTGGAACTGGCCGACACCCGGCTGCCCAGCCTGATCGACCGGCTCAACCGAGGAGAGAACGTCGACGTCGAGTCGGAGGCGGCGGACCTCGCCTACGGCGACGACGAGCTCGGCAAGGTCGCCCAAGCCTTCAACTCCGCCCAGCGCACCGCACTGCGCAGCGCCGTGAGTCTCGCCGACGCCCGCCGCGGCTTCCAGAAGGCCATCCTGGGCGTGGCACGGCACACCCAGAACCTGGTGAACCGCCAGCTGAGCCTGCTGGACACCATGGAGCGCGAGCACCAGGATCCCGACGTGTTGAAGGGGCTCTACGAGCTGGACTCCCAGGCAAGTCAGATGCGCCGCTACGAGGAGAACCTCGTGATCATCAGCGGGGGGCAGCCCGGCCGCCGCTGGACTGAGCCGGTCACCGTCATCGACGTCATACGCAGCGCCGTCGGCGAGGTGGCCGACTACCAGCGCATCACGGTGCACGCCGACGAGCGGCTGAAGCTGTCCGCGCACGCCGTGGCCGACGTGATCCACCTGCTGGCGGAACTCATGGAGAACGCCACCAGCTACTCGCATCCCGTCTGCCCGGTGTGGGTCCGGACGGAGTACGTCAGCAAGGGGCTCGCCGTAGAGATCGAGGACCGCGGGCTCGGCATGAGTGAGGAGGAGTACGCCGAGGCCAACCAGAGACTCGCCCAGCCCCCGCCGTTCGACGTCCTGGCCCTCGCCGACGACACCCGCCTCGGCCTCTTCGTGATCGCCCGGCTGGCCACCCAGCACGGTATCCGGGTCACGCTGCGCTCCTCACCGTTCGGTGGCGCCTCGGCGGTGATCCTGATCCCCTCGGAACTTCTGATCGAGGACTCCCCGGAGGCCCCGGACCCCGCGGCGACGCCCGTGGCGAACACCCAGCCCGTGGCGGCCATCGTCGGCACGACCGCGCAAGCGGGCGCCCACACCGCTCTCCACCACGACGAGCAGTCGGCGTCGGAGCGGCCCTCCGTGTTCACCCCCATGCGCCGCCCTGCCACCACACCGGCTTCGAGCACCTTCCTGGCGGACGGGCCTACGGCGACCACGCCCCCAGGGACCTCCGTCCCCTTCCACGGTGCTCCGCTCCTGCCGCAGCGCGTCCCGCAGGCGAGCCTGGCCGAAGAGCTGCGCCGTGACCCGCCCCCCGCCAACGCTCTCCCGTCAGGCCCCGATCCGCTGCCGCAGGCGGAGCAGGTCGCCAGGACGATGTCCGCCTTCCAGCGCGGCACCGTGCACGCCCGTGACTTCGGGGCACACGCCCTCACCGACCACAATTCCTCCGCACCGACGAAGGCCCCCCGATGACCGTTTACCCCCACCGCGCCCCCGCCACCTCCAACAACCTCGACTTCCTACTGACCGGCCTCGTACAGCAGGTACCCGGTGTGAGATTCGCCGTCGTGGTGTCCGAGGACGGGCTGGTGGTCAGCAAGTCCGCGAGCTTCCCCAGGCCCGAGGCCGAGCGACTGGCCGCGACCGTGTCGGGGCTGATGAGCTTGGGCCGGGGCGTCTGCGCCGACTTCGACGGCGGGTCGGTCGTCCAGTCGCTGCTCGAGATGCGGAAGGGCTTCCTCGTCCTCACATCGGCCGGCGCGGGCGCGCACCTCGCCGTGTTGACCGAGGCACAGGCAGATGTCGGCGTGGTGGCGTTCGAGATGAACATGCTGGTGAAGAAGGTCGGGGAACACCTCGGTGCGGCCCCCCGCGCCAGCTTCGCGGCCCCGCCCGGTGTGCTCGGTTTCGAGCGGTGAACGGCGGCCCCCAGGAGTCCTGGGCACAGCCCGAGGGGGGCACTTCCTGGAGGATGGTACGGACGTTCACGCTGACCGGCGGCCGTACCCGGCCCAGCCGGAACGACTTCACACTCATCACGTTGGTGACGACGGTCGAACAGCCCCTGCCGTCCGTCGTCCACGGCTTGCAGCCGGAGCACCTGCACATCCTGCGCATGTGTGCGCAGCCACTGGCTGTCGCCGAGATCTCCGCCTATCTGAACCTGCCGGTCTCCGTGACGGCCATCCTGCTCTCGGACCTGCTGGAACAAGGCAGGATCCTCGCCCGCCCGCCCATCCACGCGGTCGAAAGCCCGCAGATCGCCCTGCTGCAGAAAGTGAGGAACGGCCTTGCCCGGCTCTGACAACGCCCCCGAGGCTGTGAAGATCCTGATCTCCGGCGGGTTCGGCGTCGGCAAGACGACCATGGTCGCCGCCATCAGTGAGATCGCTCCGCTGCGTACGGAAGAACGACTGACCGCAGCGGGAGTCGGGGTGGACGACGTGATCGGCGTGGAAGCCAAGACGACCACGACGGTCGCCCTGGACTTCGGCCGCATCACGCTCACCTCCGACCTGGTGCTCTACCTGTTCGGTACACCCGGCCAGCAGCGCTTCTGGTTCATGTGGAACGACCTGGCGGTCGGGTCCATCGGCGGGGTGGTGCTGGTGGACACCTGGCGCCTGGAGTCGAGCTTCGCCGCCATCGACTTCTTCGAGAAACGCGGCATCCCCTTTGTCGTGGCCGTCAACCGCTTCGAGGGCCGGCCACACTACAGCGTCGAACAGATCCGCGGTGCTCTAGCTCTTCCCCCGACATCGCCGGTGTGCGTGTTCGACGCCCGGGAGCGCGACGCCTGTCGGGACATACTGCTGAGCCTGGTCGACCATGTGCTCGCCCAGGTGTCCGATCCCCTGCCGACGGCCCGCTGACCGACTGCCCGATCTCGGCGGGATGCCACCGGGGTCGGTCACCTGCGGGTACCGGGCGGTCGAGACCCTCCGGGCGGACCGCCCGTGAACCCGGTGAGTTCACGGGCGGTCCCCTGTCCCCTGTCCCCTGTCCCCTGTCCCCACGATGCTGTGGAGACGGCGGGCGGTGACGCGCCCGGCCCGCGACCGGGCGAAGACGTATGTCCCGGCGCCGACAGCCGTCTCGACCAGTGCGAGGACAAGCGAGGGACAGGAGAGAGCCGGCCAGGGGTAAGAGCTCACCCCCTCACACCCCGAGGCGAGTCCGACTTGTCCGTTTTTGGCGCAGCGCGCAGGCTGAGATCTATGAGTGACACGTCCGGCGTGAACTGAGCGGGAATGGATACAGCCAGGCCGGTCTCCGATCAGGCGTCCGGTCACCACGCGTACGCGGCCGAACCCGCCACGGCCACCATCAGCCCCCAGGGCCTCGTCACGGGCTGGAGCGAGGGGGCTCGACGGCTGCTGGGCCACCGCGCCACGGACGTGGTGGGGCGGGCGGCGGACGAGCTGTTCGATTCGCGCGACGCGCAAGGCGGCCACCCGCAGCGGGGCGGGAGTGGCACGGCGGTGCTCCGGCACCGGGACGGTCACCGTGTCCCGCTGGTCCTGCGCTGCTCGCCCTCCCTGGGCGCAGACGGAGAGACGCGGGGCTATGTCGTCACCGCCACCGCCGACACCACCTCCGACGGCACCTCTGCCACCGCCGCCACCGCCACCGCCACCGCCACGGATGTCGCCCGGCGGACGGTCGAGTGGTCGCACACCCAGTCGCCGCTGGGCATGTCGACGTTCACCCGGGGGGCGGAGGGATGGCGGCTGAACACCGAGCTGTCGGGCGAATCGCCGGGCGAGACGGCCGAGAAGGAGTTTCTGGAGCTCGTCCGGCAGGTGGCGGAGGAGAGCCGGCCCATGCGCTACGAGCGCACCACGCCCGGCCCGTTCTCCTCGCGTCAGCAGGCCTGGGTCACCGAGATGTGGCCGGTCAGGGACCCCGCCACGGACGAGGTGTGTGCCGTCGGCACGGCGACGTTCGACAGCAGTGAGGAGCACTGGGCCCGGCAGCGGCTGGCGCTGCTGAACGAGGCCGGCACCCGTATCGGCAGCACCCTCGACGTGTCCCGCACGGCCCAGGAGCTGGCCGATCTGGCGGTCCCCCGGCTCGCCGACTTCGTCAGCGTGGACCTGCTCGACTCCGTGCTGCGCGGCCAGGAACCGGCCCCGGGGCCGGTCGACACCGCCGTCGCGCTGCGCCGGACCGCGCACCGGTCCACGTACGAGGGCGTGCCTGAGGCCGCCGTGCCGCTCGGTGAGATCGACGCCTATCCCCCGTTCTCCCCGCCCGCCCGTGCGCTCACCAGTGGGAAACCACTGATCAGCGGGGTCGACGATCCCGACTACCTGCGGTGGGTCACCGAGGACGGGCCGCGGAAGGACCGGGTCCGGCGATTCGGGTTCCACTCGGTCATGTCCACGCCGCTGCGGGCCAGGGGGATCACGCTCGGGGTGGCGTTCTTCGCCCGTCGGCGCGGTTCGAAATCCTTCGAGCCGGACGACCTGGTCCTCGCCGAGGAACTCGCCGGCCGGGCGGCGGTGGGCGTGGACAACGCGCGCCGGTACACCCGTGAACGCACCAACGCGCTCACCTTCCAGCGCAGCCTGCTCCCCCGCGAGCTGCCCAGGCAGGCGGCGGTCGAGGTGGCGTACCGGTATCTGCCGGCCGGTTCGGGGGCGGGGGTCGGCGGCGACTGGTTCGACGTGGTGCCGCTCTCCGGTACCCGGGTCGCCCTTGTCGTCGGCGATGTCGTCGGGCACGGTCTGCACGCCTCCGCGACCATGGGCCGGCTGCGCACGGCGGTCCGTACGCTCGCCGACGTCGACCTCCCGCCGGACGAGCTGCTCACCCACCTCGACGACCTCGTCACCCACCTCACCTACGACGACGAGAGTGCCCCCGAGGACCTGGAGATGCCGTCCGCCGCCGAGATCGGCGCGACCTGCCTTTACGCCGTCTACGACCCGGTCTCACGGGTCTGCACCCTCGCCAGCGCGGGCCATCCGCCGCCCGCGGTGCTGTATCCCGACGGCACGGTCGAGGTGGTGAGGCTGTCGCCGGGCCCGTTGCTGGGGGTCGGCGGTCTGCCCTTCGAGTCGACCGAGGTGGAACTGCCCGAGGGCAGCCTCCTCGCGTTCTACACCGACGGGCTGGTCGAGGCCCGCGACCACGACATCGGACTGGGCCAGGACCGGCTGTGCGAGGCCCTCTCCTCCCCCGTCCCCTCCCTGGAGGTCATCTGCGACACCGTGCTGAAGGCGCTGCTGCCCGACACCCCGGACGACGACGTGGCGCTCCTCCTCGCCCGCACGCGCGCACTGCACACGGACCAGGTCGCCGCGTGGTCCCTGCCGTCCGACCCGGCGATCGTGGCGGACGCCCGCGCGCAGGCGTCCCGCCAACTGGCCGTGTGGGGCCTGCAGGAGGCGGCGTTCGTCACGGAACTCGTGGTCAGCGAACTGGTCACCAACGCCATCCGCTACGGCGCCGTCCCCATCGGCCTCCGGCTCATCCGCGACCGCACCCTCATCTGCGAGGTCTCCGACGCCAGCAGCACCGCCCCCCACCTCCGCCGCGCCCGCGCCTACGACGAGGGGGGCCGCGGCCTCCACATGGTCGCCCAGCTCACCCAGGGCTGGGGCACCCGCCAGACCTCCACCGGCAAGACCATCTGGGCCGAACAGCCCCTGCCGGCCACCTGACGATGACCGGCCACCCCGCGCCCGCCGCCGCCCCGCGCCGCCCCGGAAACGAGCCGGGGGCGCGGCCGGTCGGGTGTGGGCCGGGGACGGGGCCGGGGATCGGCGCGGGTCCGGCGGCGGGCGCGGGGACGGGGATCGGCGCGGGTCCGGCGGCGGGCGCGGGGACGGGGATCGGCGCGGGTCCGGCGGCGGGCGCGGGCGCCCGGGCGAGGAGGGGGCCCCGAACGGGTGGCGGCCCGCCGGCGGGTGCGGCTGCCTCGCCGGGCCGGCCCACCCTGCCCGGACGCGGCGGGCCGGAAGCCTGCGACGGGCCTGCCGCCGCGCCGGCCAGGACCGCGACCGGCGCCAAACCCGCCGCTGACCCTGCTTCGCCCTCCACCACCGGCGCACCTGCTTCGTCACCCACGGCCGCTGACCCTGCGCCGCCCTCCACCACCGCTGACCCCGCTTGGTCCTCCACTGCCGCGGCCCCTGCTTCGTCCTCCACGGCAACCGCTGACCCCGCGCCCTCCGCCCGCGCCCTCGGCCTCGTCTATCCCCCCGCCGGCCGGAACCGTGACTACACCGGCATGCAGCTGGCGTTCATCGGTGGCGTGGTGGAGGCGGCGACGGCGCACGACTACGACGTGTGGGTGTCGCCCGCCGACCGCGCGGGCGACAGCTCGTTCCGGCGGATGGTGGACGGGGGCCGGGTCGCCGGGGTGATCGTGATGGAGATCAAGCTGGAGGACGACCGGGTGGAGCACCTGGCGAGGGCCGGGTTCCCGTACGTGACGATCGGCCGCAACAGCAGGGCGGAGGAGACCAGCTGGGTCGACCTGGACTTCGCGGGGCTGGCGCGCGGCTGCGTCTACCACCTGGCCGATCTGGGCCATCGCAGGATCGCCTTCGTGAACAGGTCCGAACAGCTCTTCGAGAGCGGCTACGGCTTCGCCCACCTCGGCCTGGAGGGCTACACCAAGGCCATGGCGGAGCAGGTGCTCACCCCGAACGCGTACCTCTGCGACGACGAGGTCACCGCCGGCGAGTCGGTCCTGGAGCGGATCCTGCTGGACGACCCGTCGACCACCTCCCTCGTCACCATGAACGAGGCGGCACTGGAGGGCCTCTACCGCGGTCTCCTCCGGCGCGGCCGCAACGTCCCGCGCGACTTCTCGGTCGTCGGTGTGGCCGCCGGCCACTGGGCGGAGCAGGTGAACCCGCAGCTCACCGCCGCCGAGATCCCCGCCAAGGAGATGAGCCGGGTGGCCGTCGACCTGATCGTCCGCCGCCTCACCGCGCCGGACTCGACGCCTCGGCACGTCCTCCTCAAACCCCTGATCTCCCTCCGGGCCAGCACCGGCCCCTGCCGCCCGGTGCCCGGCTCGGAACCCGAACGGGAGTTCCCCGACCTCGACCAGTTCCCGGACCTGCCGGATTCCGAAGCCTGAGCCCTTCCCCTCTCCCCCTCCGCATTCCCGACCCCGACCCCGACCCCGATCCCGTTCCTCGTCCCCGACCTTCAGGGAGCAGCACATGTCTCACCCCGTCGACCGTCGCGCTCTCCTGCGCGCCGCCGGTGCGGGCGCCGCCGCACTCGGTCTCGGTTCCGCACTGGCCGGCTGCGGCTCGGACAAGGAGAGCGGCACGGTCACCCTCACCTGGTGGGACTACTTCACCCTGGACAACTTCCTGCCCGCCTTCACCCGGCTGATCAAGGACATCGAGGCCGCGGTCCCCGGCGTACGCATCGAACGCCGTACGTTCCCCTTCGCCGACCTCGAACGGCAGATCACCCTGGGTGCGGTCTCCGGCGACCTCCCCGACATCGCCATCGTCGACAACGTGTCCATGAACTCGCTCGCCGGCAGCGGTCTGCTCGCGGACCTCACCGAGCAGGTCGACGAGTGGGGGCAGGCCGACCAGTACTACAAGGGGCCCTGGGACGGCTGCCAGGTCGACGGCAAGAGCCTCGGCATCCCCAACAACAGCAACTGCCTCGCCCTCTACTACAACACCCGGATGCTCGACTCGGCGGGCGTGGAGCCGCCGGCCACCTGGGACCAGCTCGCCGACACCGCCCAGCGGCTGACCAGCGGCGAGCGGTTCGGGCTCGCGATGAGCGCGATCAGGACGGAGGAGGGCGTGTTCCAGTTCCTGCCGTTCCTGTGGCAGGCCGGCGGCGACCTGGACACCTTCGCCACGTACGGCGCGACCGCGCTCGCCTTCCTCGACGACCTCGTCGCCAAGGGCTCGCTGTCCGAGCAGTGCGTGGGCTGGACGCAGCAGGACGTCAACACCCGGTTCGTCAACGGGCGGGCCGCGATGCAGATCAACGGTCCATGGCAGCTGCCCACCATCAAGAAGACGGACATGGAGTACGGCGTCGTCGCGCTGCCCCGCGACCGGGAGGCGGCGACCTGTCTGGGCGGCGAGAACTGGGTGGTGATGGCGAGCAGCGACCACCAGGACAAGGCGTGGCAGGTCCTGGAGTACACCCAGCAGCCGTCGGTCCTGGTGCCGTATCTGGTGGGGCTCGGCAACCTCCCCGCCCGCAAGGACCTCGCGGACACCGGCACCTGGGCCTCCGACCCGGCCCTGCGGGTCTTCCTCGGCCAGCTGCCCCTCGCCCGCCCGCGCCAGTACGGTCCGGGCTACGCCGACGCCTCCCAGGCCGTCGCCGAGGCCGAACAGTCCGTCCTCACCGGCACGGCCTCCCCCACGGCCGTCGCCAGGACCACCGCGACGAAACTCGACAAGGCCCTGGAGCAACGGTGACAGGAGGAGGGTCGAAGGAGGGAAGGGCGAGAGGGAGAGGCCTGAGAGGGGGCAGGGCGAAAGGCGGAGGTGTAAGGGGCGGAGGCGTGCGAGGCGGCCGACCCGGTCCCCGGCCCACGGCCTCGCTCTCCGCCCGCCGCCGACGTGCCGGTTACCTGTTCTCCCTCCCCGGCCTGGTCTTCCTGGCCCTCGTCCTGGCGTATCCGCTGCTCTACAACGTCTGGATGTCCGTGCACGACGTACGCCTGTCCGAACTGCTCGGTGGTTCGGCGCCGTTCGTGGGCCTCGACAACTACCGGACCACCGTCGCCGACCCGGACTTCTGGCACGCCGTACGGCTGTCGCTGGTCTTCACGGCGGGTTCGCTGCTGCTGCAGTTCACGATCGGCTTCGCCCTGGCGCTGCTCTTCGCCCGGCCGTTCCCCCTCAACGGCCTGCTCCGGTCCCTCCTGCTGGTGGCCTGGCTGCTGCCCCCGGTGGTCAGCGGCACCCTGTTCCGCTGGATGCTCGACCAGGACTCCGGCGCCTACAACGCGCTGCTCCGCGCGATCGGCCCGGACGCCCTCGCCCACGACTGGCTCACCGACCCCGGCACCGCCCTGGCCGGCGTGATCCTCGCCAACGTGTGGGTGGGCGTGCCGTTCAACATGCTGCTGCTCCTGGTCGGCCTGCACACCATCGACCCGGAACTCCACGAGGCAGCCGCCCTCGACGGCGCGAACGCCTGGCAGCGGTTCCGCTGGATCACCGTCCCGCTGATGCGTTCCGTCTCGGTGACCGTCCTTCTCCTCGGCCTCGTCTACACGTTCAAGGTCTTCGACCTCGTCTTCGTGATGACGGGCGGCGGCCCGGTCGACGCCACCAGCGTCCTGTCGGTCTACGTCTACGAGGTCTTCTTCAAGTTCTTCCGCTTCGGCGAGGGCGCGGCGGCAGGGCTGTTGCTGCTGCTCGTACCGCTGGTGGCGGGTGTGTCGTACGTACGGCGGCTGCGCGGGGAGGGGGAGGCGGCATGACGCACCGAGCGAGAGGCGAGCGGCCGTGGCCGCTCACCGTGGCCGCCGCGCTGATCACCGCCGTCTTCCTCCTGCCGGTGTACTGGATGGTCAACACCAGCCTCACCAGGGCGGACCGCATCCTCGCCGAGACCCCGAACTGGTTCCCCGCCCCCGCCACCACACGGAACTACTCGACCGTCCTCTCCGACGACGCCCTGCTCCGCGCCCTGCTCAACAGCCTCGTCATCGCCGGCGGAGTGGTCGCCCTGACCCTCGTCCTGGGCGTCCCCCTCGCCTACGCCCTCGCCCGCGTCCCCATGCGCGGCTCCGGCACCATGGTGCTGGCGCTGCTGATCGCCCAGCTCCCGCCCAGCATCGTGCTGGCGGCCCCGCTGTTCATCCTGGAACGCCGGGCCGGTCTCGACAACACGTACGCCGGTCTGATCGCCGCCGACACCACGCTCACGCTGCCCTTCGCGGTGATCGTGCTGCGGCCCGTACTGCGGGGTGTGCCGAGGGAGTTGGAGGAAGCGGCGCTCGTCGACGGGTGCGGTCCGGTGGGCGTACTGCTGCGGGTGGTCCTGCCGATCATGGCGCCGGGTGTGATCGCCGTCGCCGCCCTCTCCTTCCTCATCGCCTGGGGCGAGTTCGTCTTCGGCCTCACACTCGCCTCCACACCCGACGTCCAGCCCGTCACCGTCCTCCTCAACGCCTTCGTCGGCACCTACGGCACCGCCTGGGGCGCCCTCATGGCCACCGCGACCCTCATCAGCGTCCCGGTGGTCTGCGTCTTCGCCGCCCTCCAGCGCTTCATCGTGGGCGGCCTGACGGTGGGGACGGCAGGGACGGGGAGGAGGGCGGGGACGGCGAAGGACAGGGCTGTGTGAGCGGTCTGCCGCGGGAGGCCGGAGGGGCGGCCGTGCCCGGCTTCGCTCCGCCCCTCACTCCGTCCGCAGCGCCGCGACCGTACTCGCCCTCGCCGCCCAGCCCGCCGGCAGCAGCGCCCCCGTCACCGCGATGACCAGTCCCCCCAGCGCGAGGGACGCGAGCACGGCACCGTCGTACACGGCGATGTCCGTGGCCGGCAGGGTCATGCCGATGGCATCGCCCATGAGGGAGGTGACGGCCCGGTGCAGCGCGATCCCGGCAGGAACCGCGACCAGTCCCGCGAGCAGGCCGACCCAGGCGACGGAGGTGACGACCATGGCGACGGTCTGGCGGGGTGTCATGCCGAGCGCCTTGAGGACGCCGAGGTCGTGGACACGGTCGCGGGTGTCGAGGACGACCGTGTTGAGGACGCCGAGCCCGGCGACCACGACGAGCATCAGCGTGAGCATCCCGATGAGCGCGTCCATGGCCACGATCACGCTGGAGGAGTCGGCGGTGTCGGCGCGGGCTATGGCGGTGACGCCGGCCTCGTCGAGCGCGCGGTTCAGCGAGTCCAGGTACGCCGCCGGGTCGGTGCCCGACTCGGTCCGTACGTGGAACCGGCCCGGCAACGCCTCCACGCCGAGCCCGAGTTCGGTGAGGGTCGCGGTCGAGGTGAGCAGGACCATGCCCTCGCCCTGGGTGAAGAAGGCCTCGCCGACGATCCGTACGGTGGCCCGCCGGCCCTTCTCACTGAGGGTCACCGTGTCCCCGACCCCGATCCCGGCGGCCGTCAGGAATCGCGAGGTGACCACCGCCTGACCGGGCCCGTCGAGCCAGTGCCCCGAGACCAGCTCGGGGGCGCCCCACGCCGAGTCGCCCTCGTACGCCACGACGGTCGTCGCACCGGTGATCCCGGAGGCGGCGACCTGGGCCTGGGCGGTGCCATAGAACCGTCCGGTGCTCTCGCGCGCCCGCAGCACGGCGGTCACGGCCTTCGGATCGGCCCTCTCCCCCGCGCCGCTGCCCCCGTCCGCATGCACCACCTCGGCCCCGGGCGGCCCCTGCCCGCCGCCCGCCTCCACCACGACCGATCCGGCCGGGTCGATCATGCGGCCCTCCTGGACCGCGCCCAGCGTCAGGGCGAGCCCGACGGCGAAGGTGACGGACAGGGCGCCGAAGGCGACCGCCGCGGCCACCGTCGCCGACCGCGCCGGCCGGGCGAAGGGGTGCGCCAGCCCGAGGCCGACCGCCCTCGGCAACGGCAGCCGGGCCGCGAACCGCCGCAACCGCCCCGCCGGCCGCCCGCGTCCAAGCCGTGCGCGCCCCGCGTCCCTGGACCCGCCCCCGACCGCGATCGCCCGCACCGTCCGCAGCCGCCCGGCACGCAGCGCGGGCACCACGGCCGCTGCCGCGACCAGGACGAGCGCGGCGCCGGGCACCACGACGTCCAACCACACCGGAATCCCCCCGGCCGACGCGCCGAACGCCTCCCCGGCCTCGGCCAGCACCGGCACGGCGAGCGCGTTGCCGAGCGCCACCCCGAGGACGCAGCCGACCGCCGCCGGCACCAACGCCTGGGCCGCATACGCCCGTGCGACCTGCGCGGGCGTGAACCCGAGCGCCTTGAGGACGCCGATCCGCCGGGTGGCCGCCCCCACGGCCCCACCGACCACGATCCCGATCACCAGCACCGACAGAGACAGCCCGAGCACCCCGAAGGCCGCCAGAAACGGCACGAACGCCATCGCGTTCGCCGTCTGCTCCTGCCGCACCGTCAGGTAGGACCGGGCCCCGCTCATCGCCCCGTCCGGCACGGCCGCCACGATCGCGGCACGACCGACGGCGACTTCGGTGTCGGTGGCGGCGTGGCGGAAGCGGTAGAGCATTTCGTACGAGGCCGTACCGCCTCCACCACCGGCGCTGTCGCCGCTCTGCGCGCCGGTCCCCGTCGGCGTCCCCGCCAGCGCCTCCGCCTGTGCCGGAGTCACCCAGGCGTCGCCCGTGCCCGTCACCGAGCGGGCGATCCCGACGACGGTCAGGGCCGGGCCGCCCGAGGCGTCGGGGAAGCTCAGGCGGTCGCCCGGCCGTAGGGGGACGCTGTCGGCGGCCAGCACGATCTGGCCCGGTCGGGTGGCCCAGGAACCCTCGGTCAGTTCGATCTCGTCGACCGGTCCGCCCGCTTCCTCCCGGCCGACGACGGTCAGCGGCGGAAGATCCACCCCGGCCGGCACGAAGTCGGACCCCGTGATGGTGCGGGCCCGTGCCGAGAGGGTGAGGAAGGGCCCGGCCGAGGCCGTCACACCGGGCGCGTCGGCGGTCTCCGCGAGCCGCGCGGCCGTCACCTTCGTACCGTCGAACTGACCGGCCAGATGCGCACCGCGCTGCTCCGCGAAGGCCCGCTCGAAGGGTGCCCGCGAGGCGACGAGCAGCCCGGCCGCGAGCACCGACGCGGTGACGGCCATCAGCGTGGTCAGCACCATCACCACCGTCTGCACCCGCCGCCGTCCCACCCCGGCCCGCACCACCCGCCCGAGGGCACTCAACGCTCCACCCCCGTCGCACCCGAGCGGCCCAAGGTGCTTGAGGTGCTTGAGGTGCTCGACGGGTCCGGGCTGCTTGAGGTGCTTGAGGTGGCCGGAACAGCGTGTCCGGTGCCGGCCCGTCCGCCGTACTCCCGAACCGTGTCGCGCACGACCCGCCCGTCGACCAGCTCCACCGTCCGGCCGGCGCAGGATTCGGCGAGGCGCAGGTCGTGGGTGACGAGGACGATCGTCTGGCCGTCCGCGTTGAGTTCGGTGAGCAGGGCCCGGACGTCGTCGCCGGACGCGGTGTCGAGCGCGCCCGTGGGCTCGTCGGCGAGCAGGAGGGCCGGGCGGTTCATCAACGCGCGGGCCACGGCGACCCGTTGCCGTTCGCCGCCGGACAGCCGGCCGGGATACGCGTCGGCGTGCCGGTCGATGCGGAGGTACTCCAGCAGGCCCGCGGCACGCCGACGCGCCTCGGCCTTGGGCAGGCCGGCCAGCTGGGCGGGCAGCAGCACGTTGTCGGCGACGGTCAGGTCGTCCAGCAGGTTGAAGAACTGGAAGACCATGCCGACCTTGGCCCGCCGGTACCGCGCGGACCCGGCCTCGCCCAGCCGGTCCACCCGTACCCCGTCGACGGTGACGCTCCCCGAACTCGGCCGGTCCAGCCCGGCGATCAGATTGAGCAACGTCGACTTGCCGCTCCCCGACGGCCCGATGACGCTCACCGCCTCCCCGGCCCGCACCCGCAGCGAGACCCCGTCGAGCGCCGGCGGCCCTTCGCCGCCGTACGCCCTGCTCACCTCACGGATGTCGATGACGGGTGGGGCGGTGGTGGCGGGCACGGCGGTGGACGGGGTCGTGGTCGTGGCCACGGAGCCTCCCCAGATAGGTGGTTGACGTGTGGCCCCCGACGCTAGGGACGGCCCGGCGCGCGGTCGTCGCCCTCGACGGCGAGGCCTTCTGCCGTACCGGACGGACACCGCGCGCACGTCATCCCGGAGATGTACGCGGTTGATGTACGGCCCGTCCTCACCACGAGGGATGTGACCGCCGTCGCCGCTTGCCACACTGATCCCATGGACGGCGGGGAGGCGCGGGCGAAGGCGGCGGGGGCGCGGGCGAGAGGGGTCCGGGCGAGGGCGCGGGCGGTGTTCGTGCGCCCCTGGCGGAGTGGCCTGTCGACGCTCCTCCACACCACGGGCCCGCTGCCCCGCCCGTCCCTGTGGGCGTGGACGGCCGACGCGTCCCTCGCCCTCCTCCTGGCCGCCTGCACGGTGGGGGCCGCGCTGTCGCAGGACATGAGCGCGGTCCCGCAGCTGCCGGACAAGGTGGTGACGCCGGTTCCGGGAGGCGAGCCGGTGGTGCCGGTGCCGCCACCCCCGCCCCTGCCGTCCCCCATGTATCCCGGGCACGAGCTCGGCGGGGTCCATGCCTGGCAGCTGCTCCTGGCCGCCCTGACCGCGCTGCCGCTGCTCGTACGCCGCCGCTACCCGCTGACCGCGTTCTGGGCGGTGATCGTCACGACGATGCTGTTCAACCAGCGCCTGGGCGCGGGCGACACGACCGTGTACACGTTCCTGACGTGCCTGGTCGCCGCGTACAGCGCCGCCGTCCACAGCCCGTACCGGCTGCGCGCGCTCACCAGTCTGGTGGCGGGCGCCGCCCTGATCGCGGCCTTCGTCGAGGAGAACTTCCCGTACGTCACCCCGGCCGTCATCCCGTTCCTCGTGCTGCTCGGCGTGGGGCTCGCCGCCAACGCGCTCCACACCTGGAAGCAGCGCGTGCACGCACTCCAGGAGCAGCAGGAAGCGGCGACGCGGCTCGCGGTCGAACACGAACGGTCCCGTATCGCACGGGAGTTGCACGATGTCGTCACCCACCATGTGAGCGTGATGGTGATCCAGGCGGGCGCGGCCCGCAAGGTGATGGACGCCGCCCCCGACCGGGCGCGCGAGGCCCTTCTCGCCGTCGAGGCGGGCGGCCGTACGGCGATGACCGAACTGCGCCATGTGATGGGCCTGTTGACCATGACCGAACACGATCAGGCCGCGACCGCCGGGACGGGTCCGACTGGTCGGGCGGGGTCGAGCGGCTACCGGGCGGGGTCGAGCGGTTCCTGGGCCGGCCCGGCTGGTCGGGACGGGCCAAGCAGCTATCGGGCCGGGCCGAACGGTTCTTGGGCCGGGCCCGGGGCGGCTGATGCGTGGGCGGGGCCGGCCGTCGACACGGAGTTGGCTCCACAACCGGGCCTCGACCGGCTCCCGGCCCTCACCTCCCGGGTCCGCGCCTCCGGCGTCCCCGTCGAACTGAGCGTCACCGGCACACCGTCCCCGTTGTCTCCGGGCGCCGACCTGGCCGCGTACCGCGTCGTCCAGGAGGCCCTGACGAACGCCGTCAAACACGCCGCGGGCGCCCGGGTGCGGGTCACCGTCGACCAGACACCCACCGAGGTCCGCCTGGAGATCACGGACACCGGTGGCACCCCCGCCCCCTCGGCCGCGTCCGGCACGGGCCGGGGCCTGCTCGGCCTGCGCGAACGCCTCGCCGTCCACGGCGGCACCCTCCGCACCGGCCCCCGCCCGACCGGCGGCTACCGCGTACAGGCGGTCATACCGCTCGACGACGCCCCCTCCGGGAACCGGCCCGACGGGAACGCACCGACAGGGCGCCCACGCCCAGCGGCCCCACCCCCCGCGTACCCGACGGCCGCGTACTCTGCGGCCGCAGACCCGACGGCCGCAGACTCAGCAGACCCGAGGGCCACAGACTCAGCAGACATGGACCCACCCGACGGGAACCCGTCCCTTGGGGACCCACCCGTCGAAGACCCATCGACCGTAGACCTGTCCGCCGCGGACCTGCCCGCCGCAGACCGACCGACCGGGCGCACGCCCGCCGCGTACCCGCCCGCGGGGAACCCGCCCACGGCGGCCCCACCCGACGGCCCCCCAGTCACCCGGGACCGAGCCGCAGGAAATCCGCCCGCTGCGGACCGGCCCGGCGGCCCCACGGACACCGGCAACCCACCCCCCGGGCAACGCTCATGACGGCGGCCGGCCACCCCCACGCCACGAGCCCCGCAGGTGCCGATCGCCCCCGGGTCGTCATCGCCGACGACCAGGCCCTCGTCCGCACCGGCTTCGGCATGATCCTCTCCGCCGACGGCATCGACGTGGTCGCCGAGGCGGCCGACGGCGACCAGGCCGTCGAAGCGGTCCACCGCACGCGCCCCGATCTCGTCCTGATGGACATCCGCATGCCGGGCACGGACGGTCTGGAGGCCACCCGCCGCATCCTTTCCGGTACGTTCCCCGACCCGCCCCGCGTCGTCATGCTGACCACGTTCGACCTGGACCGTTACGTCTACGCCGCCCTCACCGCCGGCGCCAGCGGCTTCCTCCTCAAGGACGTCACCCCCGAACACCTGGTGGCCGCCGTCCACCTGGCCCGCACCGGCGACGCCCTCCTCTCCCCCGCCATCACCCGCCGCCTGATCGAACGCTTCGTCACACCCACCCCCGAGACCCCCGCCCTCCACCGCGACCTGGCCCCGCTCACCCCTCGCGAACTGCAGGTCCTCCGGTCCCTCGCCACCGGCCTCAGCAACACCGAACTGGCCGCCCACTTCCGCCTCAGCGAGGCCACCGTCAAGACCCATGTCGCCCGCATCCTCGCCAAACTCCGCCTCCGCGACCGCGCGCAGGCCGTGGTGGTGGCGTACGAGACGGGCCTCGTCGTGCCGGGAACGGCAGCCGGCCGCCCGGCCCCGGAGGGATAGCCGTTGCTTTGATCACCAAGTGCTCTCGGCAATCCCGGCGTTTCTGCCGGAATGATCCGTAACGGTTTCACCAGAGTGCGAGGTGCGTCCTGGTGGCCTGTTGACGGTCTCCCGTTTCCTTCCCCGCCCGGGGGGCTGGGGATTCCCGCCCACTGACTACGCACTACGCACTGCACACCGCCCGCAGCGCCGGACGGCGGTCGGGCTGTGCGGCTGTGACCTTCTGTACGTCCGTGAGGAGGCCGGGCAGGTCGAGGTTCTCGCCGGCGGCGGCGCGGGCGATGGTCAGCAGGACGGCCTCGTAGAAGGCGTCGCGGACGGCGGGGGGCATGACGTCGGAGGCGTCGAGGCAGCGGGGGCCCGTGCCGGTGAGGCGTTTGGCTATCTCCCGCTCGACGGGGCGGTCCCGCGGTCGCACCCGGCGGTTCGCCGAGAAGACGTCGGCGGAGTCGGCCCACTTCTGCTGCCCCTCCCGGGAGGCCAGCCGCTCGATCAGGTCCTGGGCCTGCGGGCGGTCGCTGAACAGCGCGGCGAAGTCGCCGGTCACCTCGTGGGCCCGGACCGGGTAGCCGCCCCCGGGCAGCAGGGGAGCGGAATCCATCAGGCCTGCCCGCTGTCGCTTCTCGCCGTAGAAGGAGCGGGCGAAGGAACCCTGGTGTTCCAGGGCGCATCCCCCCGGGCCGTCGAACAACAGTCCGTACCCCTTGGGGTCACCGCGGTGATCGGTGAGCAGGGCGCGCTCGGCCGCCTCCCGGTCCTGCCGGAGCAGGCCGGCCCACGCCTCCCACGCGCTGCGCACCGCTGTCCCGGTCCACGGCACCGCGTCGTCGCCCAGCGCCCATCTGCCGTAGACCTCGGGGCCCTCCCGTTGCAGCACGAGGTCCTCGATCCAGTCGCTGCCGGGCCAGCCAGAGGCGCCGTCGTCCCCCATGCCGACGCACCAACTCGCCGCCGGGGCCGGTGAGTCGGCCGGCCTGTCACCCTCGCGGTACCAGACGATGCTCTTCAGGTCCGCCTTGACCGGCACCCAGTACGCGTCTTCCGAGGGCTCGTTCACCGGCTTCCAGGGAGCCCCGTACTCCTCCTCCGCGTAGAGGTCGTTCAACCGCTTGAGGCGGTGTTGGGCGGCGTACTCGGCGAGCTCGCCGACGCCCGGCATGATCGCGATGTCCGGGGGCTCCCCCGACTGCACCTTGGACAGCAGCACCTCGCGCTGGGCCGCGGTGCCCTGGTACTCGAAGGGGATGCCGAAGCCCCGCAGCACGTCCTCGAACTGATCCCCCTGCTCGTCGGTCCACGGCCCGAGAATGGTCACCGGCTCCTCGTCCCGCTGCGACCAGACCACCACCATGCTGCCGGCGGAGACCAGCAGCAGCACCACGAGAAACACGAGCACCTTGAACCGCCGGGTCACCGTCGCCTCCAGTAGTCGCTGTCGAGCCGGAGACCGAGCCCCACCACGGGCAGGACGACGAGCAGCAGGCCGCCGGTCAGGGTGCCCTGGTAGACCCGCTCGGTCCAGGTGTCGTCGGCCAGGACATGCCGGATGTCCTCGGACGTGTCCGTGACGGTCTGCTGCAAGTCCTCCAACTCCGGACCGCTGCTGCGCCGCTGGGAGACGTCGGTGATCTCCCGCAGGTCCCCGACCACGCTGTCGAGGTCGTCCTGGGCGGACGACATGGTCAGCAGTGGCACGATCCCGAGCAGCACGGTCAGGACGAGGGCCGCGAGGAGGTGGGGGTTCCAGTCGCGGCCGCAGCGGTCGCGCAGCACGAACAGCGCGGACAGCAGGGTCAGTGCCAGGGCCGCCAGGGCGAGTTCGGCGAGCCACCAGCCGCTCCGCTGCAACCACCCCTCGGTGGCGATGGCCTCGGCGTGCTCCGTCTGGATCCCCTGCATGTCGTCCAGGCGGGGTACGAGACCCACGTCCGACCGGATGAGCAGCGAGCGTGCCTCGGCGAGCTTCTGCTCGCGCATGAGCGGCCGGTCCCGGTACATGTACGTACCGGAGTTGATGGAGTTGCTGTAGGTGGCAAGCAGCCCGTTGACGGTGCCGAGGTCCTGGTCCGTCCGGTCGGCGATCCTGGACAGTCCCTGGTCGGCGGCGGAGAGCTGGGCCCGGTAGACCTCGCCCGAGCCCGCGACGTCGGCGAGGCCCAGGTCCACCAGGACCCGGGCCTCGTAGTCAGCGCGCAGCACCGCGAGCCGGGTGGCGGCGAGCCCCTGCACGGCCGGCGCCTCCTCGGTGGCGAGCGCCTGGGCGCCGCCCTGGATCTGGCGGCAGGACACGAACAGGGCGCCGGCCGCCACGAGCGCGCACACCGTCAGCACCAGCAGATGCGCCTCCAGCAGCCACCGGGTCCGCCGCCCGCGCAGACGCTCACGCCAGAAGGCGCCGAGGGAGGAGGGAGCGTGCAGGACGTACCGGGAGTACGGGGAGTCCCGGGAGTACCCGGGGTGCTCGCTCCGGGAGCCGGCGCGGGCGGCCCGGGCCCGGCGGTCGGCGTCGGAGCGGCCGGGAGCGCCGTCGTCGTCCGGGCTGGGAGCGCCGTCGTCGTCCGGGGCGGGGGACCGGCCGCTCAGGGAGCCCGCGCGTCCGGTCGTCACAGCAGCCTCTGGCCGCAGGCGATGCAGTGACGGGCCTCGCCCCCGGCCGGCGTGGCGCACCGGCCGCAGCGCGGGCCCGGCCGCGGACCGGCGGTGTCGGTCAGGGGCACGGGACGGGACCCGGCGCGCAGGATCATCGGGCCGAGCGTGTCGGCGTCGACGGCGTGGCGCAGCCGGACCCGCCCCGCGGGCGCGTCCTCGATGTCGGCGACCGCGCGGATCTCGTCCAGCACCCAGTCCGTGCCGAACCGGTCCGCCAGGCGCGCGGCCCGACCCAAGTGGCCCTTGGCGGCGTCCCGTTGCTCCTCCCCGAGAGCGACGAGCCCCCGGCGCAGGGCCTCCCGCATCACGGTGGTGGACTTCTGGTCGCGCACGCTGGCGGCGCCCGCCGGTATGTCGGGCGGCGGCAGTTCGGGGCGGTGCCAGCGGGCGGTGACGGCCGCGTGGACGTCGCCGACGGAGACCATGGCGAACTGCAGCCAGGTCTCCAACGGGTCGCCGTCGGCGTCGGCGACGAGGGTGAGCAGGTAGTCGCGTCCGCCCTCCTCCCACTGGTACGTCGGAAAGCTCCAGCGGTGCGGCCGGCCGGGCTGGGGCAGTCCGCCGAGGCGGTGCGGCCGGGGCGCCTTCTCGTTCAGCGCGACCTGCCGCACCGAGGGCCGTACGGTCACCTCGATCGGCAGCTGGGGGGTGTGCACCCGGCGCAGCCGCCGGATCGCGGCGGTGATCGCCGCGCCGAGGCCGTCGTCCACGAACTCGGCGGTGCCGTGCAGCCGTTCGGCGAGCGTCAGCAGCGGTTCGGGGGCCCAGTCCGCGCCCACGGCGAGCACGTCACAGGTGAACTGCCCAGCGCAGGCGTCGAGTTCCTCGTCGAGGCGGGTCTCGCCCGGGGCGCTGCTGCCGTCCGTGATCAGCAGCAGATGGCGTACGGACAGCGGGCGGGCGGCTAGCAGGGCGCGTGATCCGGCCGCCCAGGCGGCGTATCCGGCGGGGCGCGGACCGTCCCGGTGCAGCGGGATCGCGCCCATGGCGAAGGCGGCCCGGCGTTTCTCGCGCTCGTCGGCGACGGCCCACTCGGCGTCGCCCGCCGGGTGGCACCGGACCGGTTCGGGCCCGGCGCCGAGCACGGTGAAGGAGATGCCGTCGGGCAGGGCGCGCAGCGCGGCCGGCAGGGCGTGCCGGACGGCCGCCCGGAGGGGCTCGGCGACGTCGACCGCGATGATCACGGCGAGTTCGATCGCGGGCAGCTCGGCGGGGGCGCCGCCGGCGGTCACGTCGACCCGGAGGTGTGCCTCGATCTTCGCGCTGCGGTGCGGTCTCAGATCACCCCCGAGGTCGACGCGCAGCTGGATGTCCGGCCGCTCCGTCCGGGCGTGGTCGCTCGGACGGCCGCTCGTGTGCCGGCCCAGGTGCCTGTTCATGCCGTGCGTCACCGTTCCTTCCCCGTCATCACCGTGCGGACCACGCGGGTACCGCCCACCGGTTCGCTGCGCTCGCCCTACGGACCACGCACGTGCCGCCCGCCGGGTCGCTGCCGTCCACCGGGCCGCTGCCCCGCGGACCAGCACGTGGCACCCACCGAGTCGATGCCCTCCGCCGGTTCGCTGCCCTGCGGGCGGATCGCTGCCCTGCGGGCGGATCGCGGTCTGTGGAGGTCGTGCCCCGCCCTCCTGCCCACCGTCGCCACCCACCGCACCGCATGACCACCGTCCGCCGATCGATCGCTGCCCGCCGATCCCCCGCACGGCGCTCAGACCACCGTCTGCGGCCGTACCGCCTGCAGGAGGTCCACCAGGTGTTCGTGGGCGGCGGCCGACTCCGCGTGCCGTGCGGCCAGTTGCCGGTAGTGCGACTCGATCCGGGCGCGCAACTGCCGCTCCTGCGCGCTCAGGCGTCTGAGGCCGTGGGCGTCGAGCCGTCCGTCGCCGCCCTCTCCCCGGGGGCCGGGCCGGTCGTCGCGGCTGTACAGCGCGTCCAGTTGCCATTCGTACAGCTCGGTGCTCAGGCGCAGCGCCTCGTCCTCGGACAGGCTCGGGCCGCCGGCACCCGGTTCCCGGCGTACGAGGCCGCGCAGTTCGGCCAGCGCCGCGTCGACCTCGGTGGGCTCGGGCAGCGGCTCGGTGTCCCGGGGCAGCCGGGCCGCGCGGATGCGTAGGGAGGCGATACGGGCGACGGTGTGGTCCAGGGTGCCGGCGCGGACCCGGCCGAGGACGTCGAGGGCGGCGCGGCGGTCGCCCGCTCGGAGCGCGAGCCGGGCGAGCCCCAGGGCGGCGCCGCCGTGCGCGGGGTTACGGGCGAACACGGCCTCGTACAGCTCCTTGGCGGTGGGCCCGGCCGTGTCGTCGCCGAGCCGCTCCCCGCAGTAGGCGAGGGCCAGTTTGGGCGCGTACTCGCCGGGCAGTTCGAGGCGGACCTTCGTGAAGTGGCCCTGGGCCTCGGCGATCCTGCGCGGGTCGTCGTCGAGGTCGGCGCGGCGGAGCGCGACCAGGGCGCGGTGCCACTCCAGGCGCCACCGGCGCACGGCCGACGGCCCCGGCAGCGAGTCGGCGGTGTCGAGTTCCTCCTGGGCCCGCTCCAGGTCGTCCCGGGTGTTCCGGCCCAACAGGACCCGTACGTTGTGCAGCCGGATCTCCACCGACGGTGGCTTGCCGTCCTCCTGGTCGAGGAGCCGGCCCGGGTCGTAGCCGCTGCTCACCTCGAACCGTGTGGTCTGCGGGTCGCCCGGGTAGCGCCTGGGCACGGGCAGCCGGCGGGCGATCTCGGTGGGGGTGGGGGCGCCGAGGTCGAGGGCGGGGGCCAGGGGCGGGTCGTAGCGGTCGCGGCGGGGGCGGTCCAGCCAGTGTTCGATGCCGGGCACCGTGCCGAGCCGGGCGCCGAGCAGTTGCGGGGACGGCCAGAAGTAGTCGGAGGGTTCGGGTGGGTCGCTCTTGCCGCGCAAGGCGCGGATCTCCCGTAGGGCGCCCCGCAGTTGGCCCGCCATCTCCCGGGCGTCGGCGAAGCGCAGACCGGGGTCGACGCGGGTGGCCCGGTCGACGACCCCCCAGAAGGAGGCGGTGCCGAGGCCGGGCACCTGGTCGACGGCCCAGCCGGCGAGTTCCCGCAGGGTGACGCCGACCGTGTGCAGGTCGTGGGCGGTGGTGGGCATGGGCGAGGACGCCGTCTCGGGTGCCATGTAGTCGGGGGTGACGTGGGCGGGCGGCTGGCTCTGGCCCTGTTCGCGCATACCGCCGAGGTCGATGACCTTGACGCCGTCCCCGTGGTGCACGACGTTCGAGGGCTTCATGTCCCCGTACACGAAGACCCGTTCGCCACCGGCGTGCAGATGGACGAAGGCTTCGAGGATCTGGCAGCCGTACGCGGCGACGTGCTCGATGTCGAGGACGGACTCGCCTCGCCGGGTCTCCTTGACGACCTTTTCGAGGGTGCCGTCGCCGACGTCGTCCATGACGATGTAGCCGCCGGTGACCTGACCGGTGTCGTCGCGCCGGGCGACGAAGTCGCGGATCTGGACGATGCGGGGGTGGCGGATGGCGACGAGGTTGCGGCGTTCGACGTCGGCGAGCCGGGCCCCGTCCTGCTCGTAGCGGTTGAGCATGCCCTTGACGGCGACCACGTCACCGAGATGGGTGTCCTCGGCGAGATACACCCAGCCCTGGCCGCCGTGCGCGATGGGCCCCATGATCCGGTACTGGTCGCGCAGCACGTCGCCCTCGGCGAGTTCGGGCCGGTACGAGTACGGCTCGCCGCAGGCCGGGCAGTATCCCTCGACCGGAACCGGGCCCACCGTGTAGGGCGGTGCGAAGGTGATGCCGCACTCGGGGGACGAGCAGCCCATGCGGACGCGCAGCGGCGCCTCGGGGTGGATGAGGCGTTCCTGCGCGGGGCGCGGCGCGCGCTCGGGCAGCGCGAGGAGACCGGCAGGGCCGAACTCGCGGGGGTCCTCGGGCAGTGCGGGCAGCCGGGGGCCGTTCTCCGCGCGTCCGCACACGGCGCAGTGGCCGGTGGGCAGCACGGTGCCGCCGCAGGGGGCGCCGGTGAAGCGCCGGTGCGGACAGGGCGTCACAGTCTCGTCGTACGTCCCCTGCCCGCGGCGGGCGGCTGACCTCCTGCCGGACCCGATACCGGGACCTGTGCCGGAATCCGTGCCGGAACCCGTGTCGGAACCCGTCCCCGGCCTCATACCGGCCCTCCCGGCCCCAGGTCGGCGCGCAGGGTTCTGATCAGTCGGCGCAGCCAGGTGAGCCGCTGCTGCGGGTCCGTGGTCTCGTCGATCAGTCGGCGCTCGCTCCTGCGGCGGTCGGCCGTCTCGGTCATCGAGCCGAGGGAGGCGCTGTCGACGACGCCGTGGCGGACCGCGCGGCTGAACTCCACGCGCTCCAGCCGGGCGAGGAGCATGTCCGCGTGGGCGAGGAGGGCGGGCACGAGGAGTTCGTCACGGGCGGCGGTCCAGCCGGTGCCGCCCTCGTGCCGGAAGACCAGCAGCATCCGGAAGCCGAACGACCGTAATCGGGCGAGGAGTTCGATCAGCGGGCCCGGCTCCGGCTCCTCGTCGAGGCCGTCGACGAGAACGGTGACCCGGCCACCGGACGGGAGGGCGGGCGTCCGCGCGGGCCGGGGCCCGGTGCCCAGCAGCCAGTCCCAGTACGCCAGATACTGGCCGGGCGGGAAGGCTATGTGACCCAGGGCGTGATCGGCGAGGTCCGGTCTGCCGGAGCCCCCGCCGCGGTGGACGAGTTGGGCCCGGTGCAGCAGATGGCGCAGGGAGCGGTCCTTGCCGGAGCCCGGAGGCACCACGGTGATCTTCACCGGATCCTCGTCGGGGTCGTCGAACCACCGGCTCAGCCGCTCCTCGAAGTCGTGGCCCCAGGCGTCCGGGCCACTCAACTCCGCGATGACCGGTGAGAGTTCGGCGATGCGCTCGACGGGGATCAGATACGAGAAGGCGAGCCGGTTGTTCTCGGGCAGCAGCTCACCCATGTCGCCCCGCCAGCTGACGACGAGTCCGACCACACGGGCGGGGCTCCCTTCGTCCGGCCGGGTACACACGGCGGCCCCGCTGAACCCCCGGCGCACCACCTCGGCCTTGGTGACGGCATCCAACTGCACCCGCTCACCGCTGACCCCACCGATACGCCCCCACAGGCTCATACCGTCGTCGAAGCCCTCCGCGTAGCCGGTCGCGGACACCTCCATCCCGCCCCGCAGCCTCCGCTCCAGCCGGGCCGGCCGCGCCTGCGGACGCGGACTGTCCAGCCGCAGCACGGCGACGTCCTCACCGCCCACACCACCCGTACGTCCCACACCACCCGTACGGCCCGTGCCTCCCGTACCTCCCCCGGGGTCCTCCCCCGTCGGCAGCCAACCGCCGGGCGCGACGCGCGCGGACACCGGTTCAAGCTCGCTGTTCTCCGCGAACTCCAGCCACATCACGGTGTCCGGGCTGCGCACCACGTGCGCGCAGGTCAACGCCGTGTACTGGTCGACGAGTACGCCGGCGCCGCAGATGGGGCCGTGCGCGCCCCCGCGCCGCAGCCTGAGCCTCCAGTCCGCACGCAATTCCCCCATGCTGCCTCACACTACGCGTGGGGCATCGTGCGTCCCTAGACTTGTGAACCAACTTGGATCGGCCGATCAACCGACAATCAACGGAATTCGACGGGGTGTTGACATGGGCGACAGCGAACCGGTCGGTCTCGCGGAGGCCATCGGCACGGTCCGCGCGGAGCTGGCCAGGGCGCAGGCCGAAGGCGCTGCGAGCGACTGGCGGTTCAGTGTGGAGCAGGTCAGCCTGGAGTTCGCGGTCCAGTTCCACCGGGCCGGTGAGGGCGGGGCGGGCCTGCGCCTGGGCGTGGTCGAGGCCCGCCTCGGCGGCTCGGTGAGCCACGACTCCACCCACCGCATACAGGTCGACCTCAAACCTCTCCCCGGCCCCGGCGGCCACCACCACGAGGTGAGCCGCGAAGACCCCGCCACCCCGCAGCGCCCAAGCCCGCCGGACGACTCCCTCTCCCGCGACTAGCCCAAGCCCACAAGCACGGTCACCGGCCCACTGGTGTCCGTCTCAGCGAGGAGGTCGACCCGCTCGGCGTCCGCGGCGGGTCTGCCGGGCAGCAGGACACGGCGCCCCGTGTCTCCGAAGGCCACGAACCGCGACCAGCACGAGGAGTACGAGGAGTACGAGGAGTACGTGCGCGGCTCGCGCACCACCGAACCCGTCGCCGGGTCGGACAGGAACCGCGGCGGACACCTCGTCACCGGCGCCACAGGCCGACGCGGCGAGCACTTGCCGTTCCGTGAGACCGCGGGGCGCTGGACGCTGGACGCTGGACGCTGGACGCTGGAAGTACCGTAACCAGGCCGGTGACGCCCCGTACGATCAGCCGAAATCCGTGCACGTGACGAACCGTGACGACGAGGCCAGGGAGCACACCGGGATGACCCACCCACCCGAGCGGCGCGTCAGTCACCCCCAACGGCTCGACGAGGGGCACCCGTTCCGCCAGTGGAAGACGTGGCGCATACCCGGGACCGGCCTCACCCTGACCGGTTACTCACGAGCGAACGACAAGACCTTCTTCCACGTCCCCGAACTGCGATGCTCTCTCGACGCCGGCCTGGCCGAGGGCCGCCAGGTGGAGACGGTGCTCCTGACCCACACCCATCTCGACCACTCCAAGGACCTCGACTATCTGGCCGCCAGGGACGCGGGGGTGGACATCTACCTGCCGGCCGACGCCGCACCGTACGCGGAGGCCTATCTGCGTGCTTCGAGCGAGCTGAACCACGGGGCGGGCTTCGATCCGTCCCTCGCCCCGGAGTACCGCCTGCACGGCGTGCGGCCGGGTGCGGAGTTCTCCGTGGGCCGCCGCGGGGAGTACGCGGTCCGCGTCGTCGAGTGTCTGCACAAGGTGCCGTGCGTGGGCTACTGCTTCGCGGAGAAGAAGACGGTCCTGAAGCCGGAGTACGAAGAGCTGAAGGCGTCGATGGTCGCGGCCGGCCGGGCCAGGGAATTCGGCCGGATCATCGCCGAGCGACGCAGGGAGGGCGCCGGCACGGTCGACCAGGAGATCCGCCGCCCCGCCTTCGCCTTCCTCGGAGACACCCACGCGAGCGTGTTCGCGCTGAACCCCTGGTTGTTCGACCACCCGGTCATCATCACCGAGTGCACCTACCTCGACGACGAACGGCTGCCCCGGGCCCGGCAGGTCGGACACACCGTGTGGAGCGAACTCCGTCCGGTGGTCGAGGCCCATCCGGAGAACCTGTTCGTGCTGACCCACTTCAGCCTGCGCCACTCCGACCGGGAGATCATCGAGTTCTTCCAGCACGAACTGGAGAGCGGAGCGGTCAAGCATCTCGACAACGTCGTGCTGTGGGTACACCCCGAGAGCCGTCTGACCGAGCAGCACCAGAGCCACGGATGACGGTCCGCCGGCTGCGGGCGTGATCAGTCGGCCGTTCCGGACGAGATCACGCAGCAGCACGGACTGGGTGCGCGCCACCGCAGGGCGGTGCGAGCCGTCCGGATACCCGCCGGATGCGCGCCGCAGCGCGGTGCGCGCCGTGGGTACCCGCCCGCCGCGGCGCGCGGCAGGCGTGCGGTCAGGGTCGGCCCAGCGCGCGGTAGTCCCACCCCGCGGCACGCCACTGTGCCGGGTCGAGGGCGTGCCGTCCGTCGACGATCCGGCGCCGGGCGACAACCGCGCCCAGGGCGTCCGGGTCGATCTCCCGGAACTCGGTCCATTCCGTGAGCAGCACCACCACATCGGCCCCGGTGGCCGCGGCGAGGACGTCCGTGCCGTAGGTCAGGTCCGGGTAGGCGCGGCGGGCGTTCTCGACGGCCGCCGGGTCGATGACGGTCACCTGGGCGCCGGCCTGGTGCAGGGTTCGGGCCACGTCCAGGGCGGGAGCGTCGCGGATGTCGTCGGAGTTGGGCTTGAACGCCGCCCCCAGCGCCGTCACCTTGGCACCGGCGAGCTCTCCACCGGCCAGTTCACGCACCAGGTCCACCGTACGGGCCCGGCGCCGCTGGTTGATGGCGTCGACCTCACGCAGGAAGGAGACGGCCTGGCCGACCCCCAGTTCCTCGGCGCGGTGGCTGAACGCCCTGATGTCCTTGGGCAGGCAGCCGCCGCCGAAGCCGAGGCCCGGCTTGAGGAACCGGCCGCCGATCCGGTCGTCGTAGGCCAGTGCCTCCGCGAGACCCGTGACGTCGGCGCCGGTCGCCTCGCAGACCTCCGCCATCGCGTTGATGTACGAGATCTTCGTGGCGAGGAAGGAGTTGGCGGCGACCTTGACCAGTTCGGCGGTGGGCAGGTCGGTGACGACCACCGGGGTGCCCTGGGCGATCACCGGGGCGAAGGCGGCGCGCAGCTGCTCCTCGGCCCATTCCGACTCGGTGCCGAAGACCAGCCGGTCGGGCCGCATGGTGTCGTCGACGGCGTAGCCCTCGCGCAGGAACTCCGGGTTCCAGGCGAGTTCGACGTCGGCTCCGGCCGGGGCCGTCCGCCGGACGATCTCCGTCAGCCGGGCGGCCGTGCCCACCGGGACCGTGGACTTGCCGACCACCAGGGTGCGCCTGCGCAGGTGCTGGGCGAGTTCGCTCACCGCGCTGTCGACGAAGGTCATGTCCGCCGCGTGCGAGTCCCGCTGCTGGGGCGTGCCCACGCAGACGAAGTGGACGTCACCGAACTCGCCGGCCTCGGCGAAGCTCGTGGTGAACCGCAGCCGGCCGCTGTCGAGGGCCTTCGCGAGCAGTTCGGGCAGTCCGGGCTCGAAGAACGGCACCTCGCCCGAGTTCAGCCGCTCGATCTTGACGGGGTCGACGTCCACGCCGAGGACGTCGAAGCCCAGGACGGCCATGCAGATGGCGTGGGTGGCGCCGAGGTAGCCGGTGCCTATGACTGTGAGGCGGGGCGCGGTTCGGTCGGTGTCGTCCGACGAGGTCATGGTGGTCTCCAGAGGTGTGTCGGGCATGTCGGCCCGCCGCACGAGCCGGTGATGGCCTGCGGAAGCGAGGGGGCGGAGGCGGTCAGGGGGCGGTCAGGGCGCGGTCAGGAGGCGCAGTCGACGTTGGCGAGACCCTCGGCCGCATCCTTCGCCTTGTTGTCGCAGGTGACTTTGTTGCCGTCGGACGTGAGGTGGAAGCCGTAGCCGGGACCGTCCACGTTCGCGGTGTTGTCCTTGAAGATGTTGCCGGTGCCCCAGCCGTTGACGAGCTTGTGGGTCTGGAAGCCGTCCTCGGGGGAGTGGCTGCCTGTGTTGCCCTGGAGCAGCCAGCCGTTGCCCTTCACGTCGACCCAGGAGTCGTTGTTGTGGGAGCCGCTCAGCTTCGATCCGTCGAAGGTGTTGTCGAGGACCTTGCCGTCGCTGGTGCCTTCCTTGATGTCGATGGACTCGGCGGTCGTGTCGCTGATGTGGTTGCCGAGCACCACGTTGCGGTCGCTGGTGTCCGTCTTGCAGTCGCTCACGGTGCACCAGTTGGACTTGGCGGTGCCGATGTAGACGCCCTCGCCGTACTTCTCGCGGCGCAGGCCGGTGTCGCGGATGGTGTTGTCGCGGACCATGTTGTCCGAGCTGAAGTTACGCAGGTGGACGGCCTCGTCACCGATCTGTTCGACGGTGAGGCCCTGGATGACGGTGCCCACCACTCCGTCCGCCATCACACCCTTCTGGGCGTTGCGGACGGTGAAGCCCACCAGCCGCCAGTTGCTGACGCGGTCCAGGTGGAAGGCGTAGCCGTCGTCCGTGTCGCCGCCGTCGACGACCGCTCCGGAACCACCGCACAGGAAGATCGGCTTCGCGGCGGTACCGGAGATCTCGGCGGTGAAGTTGCCCACGTAGGTGCCGTTGCCCAGGGAGATGCTGTCTCCTGGTTGCGCCTGGGCGAGGGCCTGTTCGAGCGTGGCGGTGTCGCTCACCTTGACGGTGGCGGCCGGACAGGTCACCGCGGAGTCGGGCACCGAACCGCTGGTGGCCGGTTCGGTCGGGGTTGCTTCGATGACCGACCGGGTGGGCAGGGGTGACGGTTCTTCCGCGGGCTCTGACACCTCGGGCGTCCTGGGTCCCGCGGTGGTGGCCCCGGCCGTCACCTCCGGTTCCGATCCGCCGTCACCCGTCACCGCCACGATGAGCGCCGTCAGGGCGAGCAGGAACGCACCCCCCGCCAGCCAGAGGGCCGGCTGCCGGGCGGGACCACGCTCGGGGGCGGGCGGCGGGTTCGACGTGGTCGGTTCGGAAGACATGCGAGGCAACTCCGGTTAGCGGGAACGCGTCGTCATCGGGGCGGACGGGCGGCTGGGACGGACTGGGGAGTCAGGGCGCGCAGGCTGGTGGTCTCCTCGTCCTCCTTGGAGAACCAGCTGCGCTCGGGCACCTGACGGAGGGGGACCTCGACGACGGACGCGCTGTTGGTCACCGACTTCTTGTCCTCGTACGGGTGCCTGCCCAGGCGTTGTCCGTCGCGGCGGTTCCCCTTGCGGCTCTGTCGTCGGCCCAGAACGGCCGAGACCAGGATGAGCAGCAGGATGAACGTCCAGAGCAGTGTCATCGGGCTGGCGTAGTGCCGGAACTTGACCCAGAAGGAACTGGTGTCGTGCCAGGCGAAGGTCTGGTTCTCCCTGACCGCGATGCCACCGTGGGCGCGGGTGGTGTCCACGGCGCTCGGGCCGACCCCGGAGATGACGTTGTACGTGATGATCGACTCGGCGACCCCGCCGACGAGGCTGATCCCGTGGTTGGTGCCGTCCTGGATGGTGTTGCCGCGTATCTCGCCGACCGAGTCCCGTAGGTAGATGCCGGTCTCGGTGCTTTCGACGATGTTGCCGGTGATCGTCGCGGCGGTCACTCCGTCGCGCACCGAGATGCCCTGCCGTGACTGGCCGACGAGCCGGTTTCCGGTGATGGCGACCTTGGTGGCGTCCTTGCGGGCCACGATGCCCATGTCGCCGCCCTCGACGCGGTTGTTCTGCACACCGACGTCCTTGCCGCCGAAGATCTCGATGCCGTAGTGGCCGTTGTCCCTGGCGACGCTGTCGGACACGGAGTTGGAGCCGTAGCTGCTGATGGACTCACCGGACGCGGAGGGGCCGCTGGCGAGCGGCCGGCCGCTGAGCGTGAACCCGTTGCCGCCGTTGCCCTCGGACTTGGAACCGCTGACCCGGACCTGTTCGGTGGCTCGGGCCAGCACGAACCCGTCGCCGCCGTTGTTCTTGGAGATGGTCCGCTCGACCACGGCGTTGGTGACGAACCGGTGCAGGACCAACCCGTGTTCCAGGCTCTTCTGCACGGTGCTGTCGCTGATGCTGACGCCGTTGGCACCGGAGAGGAACAGCCCGAAGGCGTTGCCCGTGAGGGTGGAGTGTCCGATCTCCGCGGAGACGTAGGAGAGGCTGGGCACCGAGAACCGGGTGTCCGGCGTGGCCAGCGAACCGGAGGGCTGTGCCACGACGCCGCCGCTGCCGCCCTTCGAGCCCGGCGCCACCGTCGAGTCCTCGATGTTGCCGGTGTCGGGGCGGTCGGTTCCGGTGAGGCTCAGGCCGCCGGTGCGCCCGCTCCAGAACCCGAGATCGCCGACCTTGGCGTACTTCATGGAGAACTGGCCGCCGATGGCGCGGATGTAGGCCCGGCCGTCCCGCACGTCCTTGTCCGGCTTCTTCTTGTTGTCGTTCCAGCTGGTGATCCGCAGGGGCGCCTGCGGGGTGCCCTCCAGGGTGAGCCGGCCGCCGAAGGAGACGATGCTGACGAAGCCCTTGTTGCTGCTGGCCATCCGCAGCGTCAGTCCGCCGGGGTTGGACAGCTTCAGCTTGGCACCCGCGTTGAGATAGATGTTCTCGGTCAGCAGGTAGGCGCCGTTGTGCTGGCGCACGAACGTCTGCGGAGCCAGTTCGAGCAGGTCCGAGACGGTGTAGGCGTTGCTGCGCTGGGTGAGGACGAGGGTGTAGCCGTCCCCGGTGTCCAGCCGGTACGGCGCCTTCCACTCACCGCCCTTCAGGGGGGCGACGGCGGCGACCGCGCGGACCTGGTCCAGACGGTGGTCCTCGGCGGCCACGAGCGCGGTCTCGTTCTCCGCTTCGGCGGCATTGACCTGCGGCTTGCCGTCTCCGTCGGCGGCCGGGGAGGTGGCCGCGGAAGCGAGGAGCAGACCGGCGGCCAGGGGCAGCACGACCGCGCCCCGCAGTGTCCGCCGGACGGACGAAAGATGATGACGCGTCATGACTGCCGCACCTCCTGCCACGAGGACGCGGTGACCCGTGTCCCACCTCCCAGAGAGGAGGAGTCCTGTCCCTCTCCGCCGATACGGTCGCTGGTTCGGGTCAGCCAGCCCTGCCTGTTCATGGTGACGAAGGCGAACAGCTTGATCGGCAACGAGATCATGATGACGACGAGAGCGAGAAGTGGCAGGAGCAACACCTCCTGCGGATGCTGGCGCAGATGGGAGTAGCCGCGGATGCCACGTCCCACGAGCAGCCAGATCAGCACGAGGACCACGCCCCGGCCGGTCAGCTCCAGGCGGCTGAACAACAGGTACCCGAGCGCCATGCCCATCGTCACCGGCGTCAGCAGGATCTGCAGCACAGTGATCTTGGTGACCAGGGGGACCCGCCAGAGCCAGCCCTTGTACAGGGCGGTCAGGTAGCAGCGGTAGGAGTTCCTGCTCCAGCGCACCCGCTGCTTGACGAAGGCGCGGAACGAGGAGGGGAACATCGATATCGCCCGCGCGGAGGACTGGTGCACGGTCTTGTAGCCGGAGGCCAGCACCAGCCAGGTCAGCCGCCCGTCGTCACCGGCGACGCAACGCCGGCCCAGGAAGAACTCGTTCTCCAGGTTCTCCAGCACGGGCTCGATCGCGGCCCGCCGGTACGCCGCCGTCCGGCCGGAAAGGCAGGCCACGGCGCCGGCGCGGCCCATGGCCGGGACGTAGTCGTAGTAGCGGAGGTTGACGAGCCAGTCGGCTATTCGCCGCCATACGCTGGTCCGGCGCTGGTAGACGTTCTGCTGGGTGCCGACACCGCCGACCGCGGGGTCGACGAAGGGCATCTGGACGGCGGACAGCAGTCCCGGCTCCCACCGGGTGTCCGAGTCCACGAGCACCACGAGCTCGCTCGTCGCGGCCCGGATCCCCACACCCAGTGCCGACCGCTTACCGCGGTGCTCGAACGCCAGCACCCGTACCCGGGAATCCGTCACCTGCGCCAGCCTGCGCAGGACTTCCGTGTCCTCCACGTCCGGGACGATGATGACCTCGGTGGGATCCTGCGCCAGCCATGTTTCCAGGCAGTCCAGCAGGATGCTCGCGTCCTCCCGGTATGCCGGGACCACGACGGACACCGTGGTCCGGTAGTTGTTCACCACTGGCTTGGCGAACCGGGAGAGCACTGCCCGATAGAGCCACAGGCCCCAGACGAAGGCGCCGGCGATGCCCAGCGGCATCAACTCGCGCCACGATGTCTCGGCGGTCACCATGACAAGCCATGACCAGACATCGTCGAAGAAATCCGACACGAACCCAGAACCCCCAGCCGGACTTACCCAAACACGTGGACGAAATGTGCGACGTTCGCGGTCTACGCGGGGAAATCTAGGGCCGAATCAACCTCTCTCGACACACGAGAAACACAGAGTTCACCTGTCGAAGTAACGCAAACTCCACAGAGTGAATCCGCATAAGCGAACAGCTCACACCACCCAGGCGCCCGCCCCCGGACGGCCCGACCGACCGACGCGTCCCCAAACCACGTCAGCAGCAAAGCACTTGAGGGCAACCCGAGCAGGAACCGATCTCCCCACGCCACTTTGCATCCAGCCCCTCGCAACCTTCGCACAAACAAAGTGAATGTGACGCACATCACGTCACCCTAAATCGCTCTGGCGAACGCCTGCCACACGCGCCTCACCAGATCGTCACCCCACGCCCAACTACCACGCGGAACACGCCAGGCACAGCTCCCGAGCGACATGCCCCCGCCCCCTCGAAGA
The DNA here is from genome assembly GCF_041435215.1 of Streptomyces sp. NBC_01314. NCBI lineage: Bacteria > Bacillati > Actinomycetota > Actinomycetes > Kitasatosporales > Streptomycetaceae > Streptomyces > Streptomyces sp. NBC_01314. Next base: position 4,979,093 of record NZ_CP108394.1, read on the forward strand.
AGCGAACACTCCACTCAGCGGAAGATCGCCACCCTCGCCTGTCCCCTCACCCGAACACCATCCCGTGACAGCACCCCACGACCAACCCGAAGCCGTCCCGGCACAGGAGCCCCCACCACCCCCTGTGACCCCACAACTCCCCTACCCCGGCACGACAAGTACCCTCCGCGAATTTCGCAGAGAACCTTCACCTTCACATCCCTGACCGGAATTCTCGGAGGCGCCTTCGGGATACCGACTCGACATCTACGCATCACGAGGGCGACAGAGCTGGCGACGGAGTGTGCCACGCGATCGCGTCAGATCCTGTTGTCGCAGATCAGGGGACCGATCACGGCCCAGTGCCCGTATGTCGCGTCGCACCGTTCACAGGCATCCACGAGGGTCCGCAGGAGGGCTAGCGCGAGCAGTTCCTCACGTGTCAGCCCACGGGACGCATCGTCACGCTTGGTGATCACAGAAGATCTGTACCCCCGCGAGGCAATCCGCCACCTGCCTCCGGGCAAACCCTGTGCGGCCCGGCGTCGTCATCGTCAAGGTCTGACTCTGCGATGCCGCGTCTCAACGGAACGCGGATCTCTGGTCGACGGCGACGGGGCCGGAGGGGTGCAGGTATGTTCCGCCGCTTCCCGGACCCCACATCACCGTCCTCCTCTGTCCTACCCGGTTCCTGTCCCAGGCACCAGCACCAGCACCAGCTACGAAGCGGAGCCCTCTGCCGCAGCCTCGACAGGCTGCACCACCAGTGGCCGCAACAGCCGACGCCCCCTGATGGATCAGTTCTCCATGGCCGACTCCGGCCTGAAGGCCAGAGCCCTGGCGATCCGCCGTCACCAGTCGAGCTCAACGTCGTAGCAGGAGAAGCGGGCGGAGTGGCAGGCATCGCAGTGTGTGTACCAGGGAGCGCACGGTTCGTCGCAGGAGGCGCAGCTGCCATGCGGGGCCAGTGGCCGGGAACCGGCCACCAATTGGTTGATTCGCTCGGCGGCCGTCTGCTCACAGGCCGCCACCTCCTCCGCACTCAGGCCGCCGCATTCACGGCCGAAGGCCAGGACGGCAGTTCCCAGGTCTCGCATGGTCGCGGCGTACTCCTCGGCTTGGGGCAAGGTCATCCGTTCGATACGTGCGCGGGGACGGATCAGGTGGTGCAGGGCCGCGCCGTGCAGGACCGCCCGGCACACGGCCGGGTAGGCCGGGCGGTCCGCGTCGATGGGCATGGTGATCAGACGCCAGACGGTGCGGCCGTCGCGCGGCCAGCGAGCGTCGATGTGCAAGGGTGCCCCGACGGCCTGGCGTGCCACTTGCAACTTGGCGTGGATCTCGGCCACGGGCGTCGGCCGCAGCCATGAACGCTCGTAGGCGACCTTCCGGGCGGCAGCGGTCCAGCCGGCCAGAGCGTGCGGAATCTCTCCGGGCTCCGGTCGTCCGAGGTCGGTCCAGGTGGGGCGCAGCCGAGCCGTCGTGACGCGCAGGCCACCGGACCGCGCTCCGTTGGCTGCCTCGACGGCCTGGTTCAGAAGCCGGGCGCCGACGGTGAGGCCGGGCAGGCGGCTGCGGTAGGCGCCCACGAGCCCCTCCCCCGCGTCATGGCCCCGCCGACCGGCCCGGCCGGCGATCTGGGCCGCCTCCCAGATGAGCAACTGTCGGCGGGACCGGCCGTCGTACTTGCTCGTTTCCGCGAAGGCCACGGCACGCAGTGGAAGGTTGACACCGTGACCGATCACATCCGTGGTGACGATCACGTCGACCTCGCCCTCGGACAGACGCCGGATCTGCTCCCGGCGGGCCGCGGGCGGCATCGCGCCGTAGAGGACCGTCGCCGACCGGCCCACGTCGAGCAGTTCGCGGTGCAGAGCGAGAACTGCTTTGCGGGAGAAGGCCACCACCGCGCTGGCCGACGGGAGGTTCACAGCCTGGAACTCCGGCATTCGGCTCAGTGTGCCGTGCCGGGTGTGGCGGACCACCGTGATGTCCGTGCCGGCGTCAAAGAGCTTGCGCAGCAGGTCTTCGGCTTCCGGTGCGGCGCAGATGTGCACGTCGGTGTGGGCCCCGCTCAGCAGCAGCCGGGTCCAGGCATGGCCACGGTCTTCGTCGGCCAGCCAGTGCGCTTCGTCGACGACCAGGAAATCGCCGACGGTGGGCGCCGCCTCGGCCGTGCAGCACAGCACCGGCGCGTCCGGGTCGAGGCGTTCCTCACCCGTGAGCAGACCAACTCCCTCCGCACCGAGCCGGGTGCGCAGCTGTTCGTAGACCTCGAAGGCGAGCATGCGCAGCGGCGCCGCGTAGACGCCGGTCCGTCCGGCCTCGGCGCAGGCGGCCAGCAGGGCGATGGCGTCATGTGTCTTGCCGGAGTTGGTGGGGCCCAGATGGAAAGTGACCCTGGGGTCGGCTGTCCGCGCCGGGACATGGGCACGGGCACGTGCGGCGGCCGCGTGCTCGCGCTGCTCCCGCAGCCGCTTGGCGGCCTGTTCTGTTTCCCGGGCCGTCTGCCGCTCGTCCTTCCGGCGCTGTGCGGCCTGCTGTTCACGCACCGCCGCGATCCGTGCAGGGGTGAGCACGGCGGCCGACCCATCAGCCATGCTCTGCTCAAGCAGATCTGCGGGGACGCCGCAGTCACGGTATTCGTCCGGGATCTGCTCCACCGCACAACCGAGTCGCGCCGCCACGTCGGACGGGGCGACCAGCTCGGGCGCCGGGCGGCTTCGCCGGGCCCTACGCAGGGCGGCCGTAAACTCCCGGGCGGCCTCTGCCTGCTCCTCAGGGGTGACAGGATTCGCGTGCGAGCCCAGCACGTTCGTCAGCCGCTCCTCCGCGGCACGCCTTGCGAGATGGACGGCCTCGGCCTGGCTGAGCTGCCCACGGTCGGTGGGCGACTGCGCGGAACCCAACCAGTGCGACCACGCTGCAGCTTTCGTCCAGGGGTCACGCAGCATCAGCAGCGCCTGGGTGCGGAGCCGCATGCGGTAGCCCTCGGCCCTGCGGTCGGCGCCGGAGGCCAGTTCGGCCAGGAAGGGGCCGGGCAGCCGGGCACCGAGCAACTCGGGCCGGCGCTCGGGCAAGTGACGGGTGTCAGCAGCCGAGTACTGCCAGACCTCGGCGTGATAGCGGTTGATGTACGAACGGACCGGGCGGATGGCCCCGGCACGCGCCAACTGATCGAAGCGGTGCCTGCTGATCCCCGCGAGCCCGGCAGCCTCCGTCGCGTGCACCAGACGGGTGAGCTCGGCGAGTTCACCGAGTTTCGCACGCCATCGGGCCACCTCGCCCGCTCTGACGCACAGTTCGTCCCCGCTCCAGCATGTACGGATCACGCCGTGTTCGAGCCCGAGAGTGAACTCGTCTCGTCGCAGGCCGAGTTCCCGGCGTGCCGCTTCGAGAGTGAGGTGCTTCGCTGTCGTACCGGCCATGATGTCCTCCCCCGTGATCACCGTGCTTCCCACTGTGACACCCGGGTCTGACAATCGGTGACCGAGCCGTCACTGGAGGCGACCTGGAACTGAGACTCCGGCGGACGCGGGAGACGCAGACGATGGTCGGCTGCGACCGACGCCACGCTCTTGGCCTCGCACACAGATGGGCCCGGCGGGGCTCTCCATTCGGCCGGAGTGGGACACGGGCTGCTTTCTCCCGCTCTTGCCCGGGTCGGAGCCGCTGTACGGGGAGCCTCGGACGACAGCCCTCCTCGGCCGACCGGGCGCGGGCGCGGGCGCGGGCCCGACCACGCTGTCGCTCATCGCGGAACCGGTGGCACCGGCGCCAGGAGCGCTCGTCACGGCCGATGACATCCTTGAAACGCCGGAAGCGCCCCGCCCGCCGATGGCCATCCGCAGCCGGTCGGCGAGGGCGGCGGCGCCGAGCCCGTCGAGGAGCAGCTCCATGTCCCGGCAACCGGCGGGAGCCCAGAGCCGGAACGTACAGCCGTCGCTCGGGATCGCCCGCTTCCTCGGCCGGGGCCCAGCCTCCAGTTCGTCGGCGAACGCCGGCCGGTACTCCCCAGTGGACAGATCGAGCCGGCCACCGGAATCAGCCCGGTCAGGTACGGGTGGTGAGGTCGGACAGGAGCGCGGGCAGAAGCCGTTCCTCCATGACCGTGCTGCCCGACTCCTCCATGGCGCGGGCCAGTTCGGGGTCCCAGGGACTGTTCGCGGGCGGTCCCGCGAGCGGTGTGGACTCGCCCTCGGCGAGTGCCGCCGTGTAGTCGACGGCGGTCATCCGCCAGGGGCGGGCACCATGGCGGGCCACGGCGTCCGCGGTGATGCGCAGGCCGACCCAGTCGAAGTCGGCGCGCCAGTGCAGCCGGACTCCCGCGCGTACGGCGTCGCCGAGCAGTTTGTGGCAGGCGGCGGACGGGACGCCCTCGGTACAGACGAGAGCGGCGGCGCGGCCGGCGGACTCGAGTTCGCCGGCCGCGGCGCGCAGTACGGCCGGGTTCTCGCAGACGAAGATGGTGCGGGCGGCGGGGACGACCGGGTCGGTGGCGAGCTGGTGGAGGGTGAGCCGGAAGGGGATGCCGAAGTCGGCGGCGTCGCGCAGCCAGTCGCAGACCACCGTGTCGCCCTCTGCTCCGATGTTGAGGACGAGTACCTGGCTGGCGAGGTCGTCTGCGATGGCTCCGGCGCTCTCCCACAGGGCGCGCCGCCCGGCCCTCTCGCGCGGCACGGCGAAACCGCCGCCGGTGCGCTGGGCGAGGGCGCGCAGGACGAGCTGTTCGAGCGGGGTGCCGGGAACGAGCGCCTTGGTGTCGCCGGTGGCCCACTCGGCGAGGACCGGAAGCGGCAGGCCGTCGCGGCTGCCCGGGGGCGCAGGGGCCGCAGGGGCCAGGTCCGGGGCACCGGGCGCCTGGTTCGGATCCCGGAGGGCCCGTTCGAGGGCACCGGGGAACCGTTCCGGGGTGTCGGCGAAGCGGTCCCCGTCACCGAGGAGCCTTTCCAGAACACGTACCGCCGCATCGAGGAGGGGCGCGTCCCCACGGCGTACGAGACGGGTGAGGGTGCCGTCGGCGGCGATCCGCTCCAGCCAGGCCGCGAACCAGCCCTGCCCGGCGAGCCAGCTCAAGTGGGCGGACTTCAGGGCCTGTTCGCGGTGTGCGTCCTCGTCGGCCCGTTCGGCCGGCCGGTCGCGCAGCGGGCCGTGGAGCCGGCCGAGGGTCGTCAGGAGACCGGTGCCGAAACGGTCGTACAGATATCCGTCCAGCTCGCGCAGAGGTACGGCGAGGCGCCTCGCGGTCTCGGGCCGGTAGCGGCCGGTGACGCCGATGACGGTGCGGCGCTCAGCCTCACTGGGCGCCGCGAGCCCGATGTCGCCGTCGAGGGCGCCGCCGGTGCGCTCCAGCCTGCGGCGGGCGGCGGCGAGCAGCCGTGTCCATCCCTCGCCCTGCAACTCGTCGTACGCACCCCGATCAGCCGGCAATCTCGGCCTCCTCGGGCATGGGTGCCGGTACGCGCCGGGTGCCGGGCGAGCCGAGGGCGGCGGTGAGATCGCCGGTCTCGTCGGCGAGGAGCCGGCGGCCGTCCCAGACGAGCAGCAGCGCGGAGACGGTGTGGTCGACGGCGGTGTGCGCGAGGTCGTAGTGGGCGGCGGCGGACACGGAGGCGTGGGCGGCCCACAGGTCGTAGCCGGTCATGAACAGGTCGAGGTCGAACTGGGCGGCCAGCGACATGAGTTCGCCGCGCCCGGTGTCGTCCACGCCCGCGAACGCCTCGTCGAGGGCGAGCAGGCGCGGGGCGTGCGGGTCGGCCGAGTTGAGCATGGCGTGCGCGGCGGCGAACAGCGGCAGGTGCAGCGACACGGACTGCTCACCGCCCGACAGCCGACTGTGCCGGGCGCGGGTGAGCCTCTCCTCGCTCTTGTCGGGCCGGACCAGCTGGAACGCGAACTGCCGCCAGCTCCGGTAGTCGAGGACCTCGGCGAGCAACTCCCGGTAGGGCAGGTCGCGGTGACGGGCACGGGCGGTCTTGATCTGCGCGGCGAAGTGAATGCGCACCCGGACGAGACCCTCGGGGCCGAGGCGGGCTGCGTCGGCGTCAAGGAGGGCGCAGACGGCGCGCTGCTCGTCGTCGAGATGGTCGGCGAGCAGCCAGCTGACGCCGACCGTCGTCCCCGACGACATCTTCCGCCTGCGCATGTCGGTGTTCATCCGCCTGATCAGGTCACGGGCGTCGACGGTGCGGTCGTGGATCTGCTGGGCGAGCCGGGTGAGCAGGGCGTCCTCCAGGATGCGCTGCTCGGACTCGGAGAGCAGTTCGGCCTGGTCACGGCGGTGGGAGGAGATCTTCTGGGCGAAGGCGGCGACGGGCAGCGGCCCCTCCTCGTCGGCCACGCGCACGACGATGATCCCGTCGGAGCCGTCCCATTCGGGCCGGTAGTCCTGACCGGCGGCGGCGAGCTGCGCCTGCAGGTCGTCCAGAGCCTTGGTGAGACGGGTGACGGACTGCTTGAGGCTGGTCTCGGTGGGGGTCAGGTCGCGGGTCGCGGCGAGGATCGCCTCGTGTACGGCGACCACGGCCGGCGGGAGTGCAACGCCTGCCCAGTCGGCCTCCTGGGCGGGCCAGGCAAGGCCGGGCGGGCAGCGCAGGATGTCGAGGAGTTCCCGGGCGGCGTACGGGCGCAGGCCGCGGGCGGTGTCCTTCTCCTCCGCCGCGGCGACCGACCCGGCCTCGGCCGCCGCCGTACGGCGAGCCTCGGCCGCGGCGGTGCCCGCGATCGCGCTGTGCTGGGCCGTGCGGGCCGCCTCGGCCTCCCGGACCAGGGCGTCGATCCCGTCCTCGGCCTCCCGCACCCGGCGCATCACCTCCTGTGCCTCGGCCCCGACGGCCGCCTGGAGTGCCTCCAGTCCCGCGGCCTCCTCGGTGTGCCGGCGGCGCGCCGCGCGCTCGGTGTCCAGCGCCGCCTCCTCGTCCTCGCCGGCGGCGGTGAGCCGGTCGGCGCCTGCCTGGGCGGCCTCGGTCTGGCGGACGTGTTCGCGGCGGTGGGCGGCGAGTTCACGGACCGCCGCCTCGAAGGCACGGGTGGCGGTCTCCACGGCGTCGACGCGCTCGGTCTCGATGCCGTGCTCGGCCGCGGTACGGCGCAGGGCGCGCTCGGCGACCGAGCAGGCGGCCACCGACTCGTCGTACGAGGCCTGGGCGGCGTCGGCGGCGTCGCGGGTGGCGCGCAGCCTCGCCGCGGCCCTGTCGAGTTCGCGCAGGGCCTGCGTGATGCCGGTGGTGCGGGGCAGGGCGGCGCGGGCGGCGGCGTACGCCTCCAGGGCGGCGTCCGTACGGGTCTGCGCGCGCCCCAACTCGTCGAGCTGGGCGGAGAGTTCGGCCAGCAGCGTCTCGCAGGCGGCGATGCGGGCCGCGCGTCTGCGCGTGCGGGCGGTGGCGCCGACGTATTCGGCGTGCTCCTTGGCGTGGGCACCGACCAGGACACCGGCCGCGTACCGGCCGTCGGGGCTGATCTGTGGGGTCCCGGTGTCGAGGTCGCCGGTGACGGCGACGGAGCGCAGTACGGCGGTGATGCGGGCGGCCGGGATCGCGGCGGGGTCCACCGAGTTGTCGGGGCTCAGGAGGTCGGCGAGGCTCGGTCCGCCCACCGGGTCGCCGGCCCGGAGGTAGCCCTCGCTGTGGCCGGCCGCCACGGGGGTGTCCTCGGCGGTGACGAGGGCGTCGAGGAGGCCCGACGCCTCCAACGCCGCTTCCAGGTCCGCTCGTTGACGATCCGTCAGTTCACTGTCGAAGTCGACGAGTTGCCACAGGGGCACGCCGTCACCGGGCGCCCGGTCGGCGGTTCGGCCGCGGGCCGGGGGCGGGGCGTCGTCGTGTTCGGCGGCGATCCGGTCGCGTTCGGCTTCCGTCTCGGCGCGGCGGTTCTCGACGTCGGTGCGTTGGGCGCGCAGGGAGGCGAGAGTGTCGCGCAGTTCCTGCGCGGCGGGGGCGGTGGCCTCGGTGAAGGCGTCGGCGAGCGTGACCGCGTCGGCCTCGCCGGTGAGTTCGAGGGCTTCGGCGAGTCGGCCGGCGCTCTCTTCAGCCAGGAGCGCGCCGTGTGTCTCCGTCCACTCTCCCAGCGCCGTACGGGCCTGTTCACGGGCCGATTCGAGAACCGACTCGGCAGCGGTCTCGGCGGTCTCGGCCGCGGCGACGGCCTCCTGCGCGCGATCGAGCGAGACCCGGGCGAGGTCACGGGTCTGCTCGGCACCGCGTGCCGCCTGCTGAGCGGCGCGCACGGCCCGGACGCCCTCGTGGCGGGCGGCGGCCAGCGCGGCGGAGCGGTCGGAGAGGCAGGCGGGCTCTGCGTCGGCCTGGGTCCAGGTGAGGCCGGCGGTGTGGGCGTGGTCGGCGACGGTGGCGGCGTCCCGGGAGACGGCGGCGTCGAGTTCGGCGGCGAGTCCGGCCGCGCGCTCGGCCTCGGCGCGAGCGCGGCCGGTGGCAGCGGTGCGGCGTTCGCGTTCGGCGGTCGCCTGGCGGGCGGTGTGCTCGCAGGTGCGCACCAGGCGTTCCAGGTCGGCCAGTTGCTCGATGGCCTGGTAGGCGGCGGAGGAGCGCAGTTGGTCGAGCCGGGCGCGCTGGGCGGCGAGCGAGGCGTCGGCCGACTCGGCGCGTGTCTCGGCGGCGGCCTGCTGTTCGCGGGCCGCCGCCAGGTCCGCGGCGGCGGTGCGCACGGCGGCGGCGCGCTCGGCGGTTTCGGCGCGGCGGGCGGTGAGCCGGTCCGCGGCGGTGCGGGCGTGGACCCGCAGATAGGTGGAGTAGCTCGCGAGGAAGGCGCCGGTGGCGTCGTCGGCGGCGACCAGGCCCTCCAGCGTGCGCTGCACGGACTCCATGTCGTCGAAGGAGCGGGCCGCCTCGGCGATCAGGTCGTCGTCGAGTGGGCGCAGGCCCGCGGTGAGGGTGTCGGAGAGCTTGGCCGGATCAAGGTTCTTGGCGAGCTGCGGGCGGCGCAACGTGAGGATCAGGGTGAGCAGTTGCTCGTACCGCTCCCGGCCGAGGCCGAACAGGCGCTGGTCGACGGCGGCGCGGTAGTCGGCCGTGGAGGCGATCAGCTCGCGTCCGAGCTCGGCGGCGAGCTGCTTCCTCGTCATCGGCCGGTCGTCGTCGGTGAGGAGTGAGAAGTCCTCACCGACGCGGCCCTCGGCGACGAAGTGCCACCGAGCGGGTGTGTCGCGGTGCCGCTGGGCGTGCAGCCCGATGCCACAGGTGACGGCCTCGCCGGTCTCCCGGTGGGTGAACTCGATCCAGACGTAGCCGAGGGCGCTGTCCTGCCCGCGGAAGAGCAGGTTGGACTTCATCGTGCGGTCCTCGGCGGCGAACGGGTTGAGCCGCTTGGGGTCGATACGCCCGTCGAGGACGAACGGGAACAGCACCTCCAGCGCCTTGGTCTTGCCGGATCCGTTGGGGCCGCGCAGCACCAGCCAGCCGCCGGCGAAGGAGAACTCCTCGTCCCGGTAGTCCCACAGGTTGATGATCCCGGCACGGGTGGGGACGTAGCGGGCGGCCGGGGTGGGAGCGGGGGTGCTCACGGAGTCGGGTCCTTGGCGGTGTCGTCGGTGAACACTGCGGTCTGGGCCGGCAGTTGGACAGGCAGTTGGGCCGTCGTACGGGTCTTCACGCGGGCGGTGACCCCGCGGTAGCGGGCGATCAGGGGCAGCGCGAGAGCCCCGCCGTCGACCCGGACGATCAGCGACATGGCGGCCAGCAGGTCGAGAGCCTGGGCGAGCAGCCGGTCCGGGTCGCCGCGCAGGTCGGCGGCGAAGCCCGCACCGTACTCGCCGGTGATCTCCTTGAGCCTGCCCCGGAGCCAGGAGTCGGTGACGAAGGGATACCGGATCTCCCCCGGCTCCTGACCCGCGTCGCCGACCGCCTCGTACGCCAACATCTCATCGGGCTCGGCGAGTTCGGTGAGCTCGGCGACCAGCCCCCGCGACGGCAGGGCAGCGTCGATACGCCGGGCGCGGGCCGCGAGGCATTCGGCGGCGGTGGGCGCGGGCAGCAGTTCGAGGGCATGCCGTCCGGAACGCTGCACGGCGGCGCTGATCCGGGCGGCAAGCAGCAGCGCGGCCTGCGCGACCGTGCCGCCGCCGGGGAAGCGGATGTCGGACAGCCTGCCGGAGGTGTCGATGAGCGCCACGCCCTCGGCCCGCCGCTCCACCGTCAGCCCGGTCAGGCGCTCCAGGTCCTCGGCGAGGGCGGGGGCCCGCAGCTGGCCCAGGAGTTCGGTGTCGGCGTCGGCGTAGTACGCGACCGGGTTCTCCAGCACCAGGCGGCGGGCTCGGCGGGCCTGGTCGCGGCGCCGGCCGGCCCGGCCGGCCGACATGCCGAGCGCGCTGCCGGAGTCGAGGAGCGCGGTGACGGAGGTCAGGTGCTGCAGGACTCGGGTCGGGTGGTGGACTGCGAGGAGGATCTCGCGGTCGATGTCGTACAGGGCTTCGGCACGCTCGGGATCGCCGGCCCAGGCGGTGGCGGAACCGTCGGCGAGGGTGAGTGCGCCGCGTTCGGTGAGCCAGGTGACGGCGTCGACGAAGGCGTCCCGGTCGGGCTTGCGCCCGGTGTCGAGCCCGAGCCCGTCGATGCGTACGGCGTCGGCGGCGACCGCGTCGGCCAGCTCACCCAGCGCCACCTGCGCGCCGTGGCGGCCCAGGGCCGCGAGGGTGAGGACGAGATAGGCGTAACGGCGGCGGCCGAAGGGGCGTCCCGCGCGGGTGAGGGCCGGACGGGTGGCGTCCAGGCCGTCCTGGGCACGCTGCAGCCGGGCGGTGTCGGCAGTGGTGACGAGCCGGTGGCCGAGCACCTCCATCAGATCGGTGCGCAGTTGCCCGGCCCAGCGCCGCACGGTCGCCAGCGCCGTCCTGTCCGGATACCCGGGCGTGACCAGCGGATGCCGCAGCACGAGCCGTACCGCCTTCTGGTAGTCGGCGAGTTCGAGCGAGGAGACGCCCTCGGCGACGCGGCTCATGACGCGGCCCTGCCTCGTCGAGGGCCTTGTCGACGGCTCATGCGGTGACCTCCAGGCGCAGCCCGTCGAGATGGAGACGCCCGCGCACGGTGTCGACGGTGGTGGAGCCCTCGGCGGGAGTGAGAGTGAGCCGCACCCCGTGGGCGGAGCCGGAGGCGGCGGTGACCGTGCGACTGGCGGGAACACGGGCGGCGAGCGCCACGTCGAGGAGGGCGAGCAGGGCCCGTGTCTCGGGCTCGTCGAGCGTGCGGCCGTAGACGCCGTCCGATGCGAGGGAGTTCGCGGCACTACGGCGCTCGGCCTGCTCCTTCAGCTGCCCAGCACGGAGCAGGGCCCGCCGGTCGTCGTCGCGTTCGATGCGGCCGGGGCCGTGCAGGGCGGGGGTGCGGCCGGACTGCACCAGAGTGCGGGCCAGCTCGACCGGTTCGGCCTCCCACCAGGACGTACGGGACGGGATCCGCTCGGGGTCGGCGTACGGGACGGCAATGTGGCGGGGTGCGCCGAGCCCGAAAACCGCCTGGAACAACGCGTGCGCGTCCTCGTCGCTCTCGCAGGAGGTGAACCACTGCGCGAGGTGGCGCAGTTGACTCTCGCGGCTCACCCCGCCCCGGCGTGCCTCGGTGACGCGGCGCAGCAGGGCGAGGACGGAGCGGATCGCGGTGACGGTGGCGTCCTGCAGCCGCTCGGTCTCGCTGTGCTCGCGCTCCGCGAACCAGTGGACGATGCCCTCCCACCGGTGCCGCCAGTCCGCCAGCCGCTCGGCGGGGCTGCGGAAGAGCCGCTCGTCCGCCTCGGCCGCGTACTCGATCATGCGGTCCACACCGGTGGCCGCGGCCTTCTCGACCGCCTCGGCCAACAGCGGCGCGTAGCGCCCGAGTTCGGCGGTGAACTCCCGCATGTGCGCGAGGAGGGCGTCCTTGTGGGCGAGGAACACCTCGGGCCGGGTGTCGTTGGTACGCGCCAGATCGCCCAGCATGAGGTAGAAACGGGCGGCGCGCTGCGCCATCTCGTTCAGCACGGAGTCGAGCCGGCCGAGCTTGCGGTAGACCTCCTCGGCGTCGCCCGCGGTGTTGGCCTCGGCCAGGGCGTGCAGGTCGCCGAGGATGTCGGGGAAGACGAGACGGGAGAGCTGGGCGTCCTCCAGACTCGCCCCGAGCACGTCCTCCACGGCCCGGTACGCCCGGTACCCGGCCTGCGTGAACTGGTACACGTAGTGCCGGTTGCGGTACTCGGCCAGGTTCGCGGCCCGCGTCCCGTCGTACGACCGGTCCAGAACCTGCCACTCCGCGAGCGCGTCGAGCAACGGCTGAACACCGGCCGACCCCCCGACCGCGCTTACGGCACCTGCGGCCGGATGGTCGACGGCGAGCCGCTCCAGCAGCCCCACTGCGTCCGAAGCGTGCAGCAGTACCTGGTAGTTGGCGCGTCCGCGGTCGAAGGCGCGCAGCAGCCACAGGTATTCGTGACGCTTCTCGGCGGCGGCGAAGTGGAACAGTCGCAGCCGGTCGTCGAGGGAGAACGCGTCGATGCCGAACGCGCCCTCGTCGACGGGGTCCGGAACCTGGGACTCCGGGGCGTCGGGCTCGTCACTCACGGATCTGGCGGCTTCCTTGCTGCGGCTGGACACGTACTCACCCGGGCCGGACAGCCGGGGTTCCGCACCAGTCTGCCGCACTCGTACCAGTGCGGGTAACCCGCTCTCCAGCCCACACTCCCTGTGCTATTTTGCGCCTTTCTCACACCCGTGGCACGCGGTGGGCGGGCCTCCTGATCCCTGGATCGGCCACCGTCCGCGGCGACGGGGACGACGACTTGCGCGCCTCGCGCCCGGTCCCGGCCGTCCGTCGCGGTCGGGCATCGGTTCACAAGTGATCCGGCGGCCGACGAGCGACACGAAAGGGAGCGGACTGCCCCTCACACGGACATGGCCTGCACGTCGTACTGCGGGATCCACTTGTCCCTCGTCATCAGGGTCATCCCTTCGATCTGTGCCTGAGCGACCAGTATCCGGTCGAAGGGGTCCCGGTGATGCGCCGGAAGCCGACCCGCCCGCACACCATGCCCGGCGGTGATGGGCAGGCCGGTGAACTGGCTGTCGCGTACCCGCTCGGCCAGGTCTTCTGGGCCTTCCAGCTTCCCGAGGGACTGTTTGATGGCGATCTCCCACGGTGACACGGCACTGACGTACACCGCGGGTTCGGTGTCGAGCAGATCCTTGATCTCACCGGACAGCTCAGCGGAGTCGTCCAGCCACCAAAGGACCACATGGGTGTCGAGCAGCAGCCGCATCAGCGCATCCCGAAGGCGTCAGCGATGTCGTCGGGCAGTTCATCGAAGTCGTCGGGGATGTGAATCCGTCCCCGGAGCGAGCCCCGGCCGGTCCGCTTCACCTTGGGGCGCAGCGGCACCACCTTGGCCACCGGCTCCCCCGCCTTGCTGATCACGATCTCCTCACCGGTCGCGACCTGCTCCAGGATCCGCGAGAAGTGCGTCTTGGCTTCATGGACGTTGTACTGCCGGGCTGCTTCCATGGCTGCCTCACGATACGATCACCGGGTGGACTAAGTGCTGGACTAAGCATAGCTCTCCGGGGGCGCAACGCACCCATCGCTCGCACGGCGGGCGATCGGCCCCGTCGTGCGGGCGTACTTGGCCAGACCTCCCCGCCGACGGCGCCTGGCCGCGATGTGCGGGGAGAAGGCGACTGGTGGCCTCTTGCGAGCCGTCCCGAACTTCGTGCGGCCGCGAGATTCACCGTCGGATGAGGGAACCCGGTCCTGCCGACGGAGGCCGACGACTGGTGGATCGCTCCCGTCGCCGCCGCGGTGGACACACGTGCCCGTCGCCCATGGGGCGCCCGGCACGGCGCAAGCGGCTGCCGCTGGTAGCAGCAGACCAGGTGAGCGGGTGGTGACCTTCGCGCGGGCCGGCCCGGCGCCGGGGTCAGGGACGGATCGCCGTGTAAACCCCGAGCCACCCCGTCGCCAGCCGGTCGCCGCCCCTGGTGAAGACGGCCGCCCCGCTGTTGCCCGCCGAGATGCCGGATGGGCCGTCGGGCGGCAGGGGCAGGGTGGTTTCCTCGCCGTCGCCGATGTGAAGGGTGGTGGTCGCGCCGTTCCACAGCCGGATCACCGAGCCCGGTGGAGCCGCCACCCGGACCGTGCCTTCCTGGTCCTCCCGAAGGTCCAGGCGGACGCCGGTGGCGCGCTCGGCGAGCAGGGCGTGGTAGCGGTCCGTGGTCAGGGCGCAGTCGCCCGGTGGGGTGGTGCCGGTCCAGTCGGGGGCGTCGATGCCTCGGGCGCGGGCCGCCTCCCACATACGCGGGACGAGGCGGGGTGCGTGCGGCGCGGTGGCCATCCGCTCGCACATCCACAGCAGTCGCCCGGCGCCCCGGAAGGGCCCGAGTGCGCGCCAGCGGATGCGAAGCGCAAGGTCGCCGGCGACGACGGCCGCCCAGGGATGGACGGTGCCCATGGGTCCCTGCGCGCCGAGCCAGGCCAGGTAGCGCCGGGCCTCCTCCAGGATGCCGGTCATGGAGTCTACGGGGATACCGAGGACATAGCCGGGCCGACCGCGAAAGAGGCGCGGGCGGCCCGCGACCAGCAGCAGGACCGCACGAGCAAGGTCACCGGCCTCGGGTTTCGGCTCATCGCCCTCGGACGCACCGGATTCCTCACGCGCACCGGACTCCTCCGATCCACCGACGCCCTCGTACGCACCGGTCTCCGCGGGTTCGCGGTCAGCCTCGCGCAGTACGCGACGCAGCGCCGCCCGGGCCCGTTCTGTGAACGGGGCCTGTTCGAGCACCGGAAGGCGTGTGCTGAGCAGGGCCGCGAGCAACCGCTCGGCGGCGAAGGCGTTTTCGGGCAACGGGGCCTCGCGCACCGCGGTGGCCAGTTCGTCGGCGAGGATGGCATCGACCATGAAGCGGCTGGTCAGCCGACCCAGTGGGGTCGCTTCCAGACGGCCCTCGTCCGTGGTGGCGCGCAGGCAGCCCGCCGTGCTGAGGAACCGGGCCGCCTCGTGCAGCGGCTCGACACTGTCCTCGCCCTGGTGCGCGGCGAACGTTCCCGCCCACCACCGCGCGGCCTCATCCGGGGCGGTCAGCCGTTCCTGGACCACCTCCGCGAGGAGGTGGTCGGGCAGATGGTCGCCCAGCCGCGACCGCACGGTGTATCCGGCGGCGAGCCGGGCCTGCCAGTGTGCGCGCTCGCCCACGTCGGTGAGCAGGAAGGCCCAGCCCTCGCGCTCCCCGGCACCGATGCGGCCGGCCCGCCCGAACATCTGCTGGACCATGGACACCTCGATGCGGTCCAGGCCGATGGTGGTGTCACTGACGATCACGGCCCGGGCGGGGAGGTTGACGCCCGCGGCCACGGTGGAGGTGGCGACCAGGACGTCCGCCTCACGGGTGCGGAAGGCCTGCTCGGCCTCGCGCTTGCCAGGCCAGTCCCGGTAGTGCAGCCGCACACCGGCCTTGGTGCACAGTCGCTCGACGAGTTCGGCGTCGTCCGCGTCCACGCCGGCGGTCGGTACACCGCGATCGGCGGCCAGCGCGAGAGCCGTCGACCGCACCCGGCGCTTGCTGCCGCAGAAGACCAGCACGCTGCCGCCGTCCGCGGTGACGTCACGGGCGATCCGGACGGCGGCTTCGGTGCGGACGGCGGCACGCGCCGCCCAGTCCGCCTCGTCCACCGGGGGCAGCACGGGCAGCTGCCAGGTCAGCCGGGTGGGCCGCCAGGCCGTGCGGACCAGGCGGGCGCCCAGCCAGTCGGCGACCTCGTCCGCGTTGGCGACCGTCGCGGAGAGACCGACGATGCGCGTTCCCACGCTGTCCTCCCGCACCCGTGCGAGCAGCGCCTCCAGTACGGCCCCACGAGCCGGGTCGCCGAGCAGGTGGATCTCGTCGACGACCAGGCAGCCGACCTCCGCAAGCGCGTCGCGCAGCGATCCCGCACGGCAGATCGCCTCGAACTTCTCCGTGGTCGCCACCCACACGTCGGCCGCCCGGATCAGCTCGGTGTCCACCACGGCCTCGCCGGTCAGGCGCACCACACGCAGCCCCTGGCGCCGCCACAGCTGAAGCTCGCGGTCGAGTTCGTCGGTGAGCGAGCGCTGCGGCACCAGCCAGGCCGCCTTGCGGCCCCGGGCGTGCGCGTCCAGCGCCGCGACCATGCCGATCGGGGTCTTCCCCGCGCCGGTGGGCGCCACCACGACCAGATGCCCGGCGCCCTCCCGCACGAGGGGAACCGCGGCGGCCTGCGCCGGGTTGAACGTCCGGTGCGGCAGCAGGGCCGCCCACTCGGCGGGCACCAGTTCCTCGACCGGCATGTACGTGTCGTGGTCACGCTCCGGCAGTTCCTCCAACGCGTCCCACTGGGCGGCGAAGGCGTCCCGGGCCGCCGCGGCCCAGGGGTCCCCGGCCGGGGCGGCGCCACCGGGGCCGGCTGCGGTCAGGTCGGTGCGGCCACCGACGTCGTTCACGTCGGTGACCTGTTCGTCCTCCTCCCAGTAGCGGCTGATGCGGTACGGGATCCCGCGCTCCGCCAGCCACGCCCGCAGTTCACCGTATTCGGGGCCTTCGGGAAGGATCACCCGCACGTCGTCGGCCGCCGCGACAGCCGCGTCGGCGGGCCGCCACGCCGCATCGACCGCCTTGCACCACAACAGGGCTCGCTTCTCGGCCTGTTCGGGCACCGGGAGATCCTTCGGCCAGGCCGGACGGCTCCCTTCGCGCACCGTGGGACACACCTGCCCGGGCACCCGGATCGCGGTCACGGTGACTGCCGGACCGCTCGGGCAGGACCCCAGCGGCACGAGCTCCGCAGCGACGACCGGCACGGCCCGGCGGGGCGTCCCGGCGGCCAGTTGGTCGTACGTCCTCACTCCGAGCTCCGCGAGGGTGAGTGCGGTGGGGCAGGCGGGACAGACGACTGCGGTGTACCGGTGGACCCGCCCTCGGGACTCGTACGGCTTGCGCAGTGCGTGCAGGTCCCCCTCGCAGATGGGACAACAGCGCTCCACCCGCTCCTCGTAGGACCAGCCGGGCTCGGAGAACCGTGCCGGAGCCCCGGCACGGGCGCCCAGGGCGACCCCCCACCGCTGCCGTACCACCTCGGCCACGGATCCCCCCGCGCCAGTACCGGGCTGTGCCGGGACTCCCCCAGCCTTCGGCCGGGGGGACCCCCCCTCGTCCGTCGCTCCGTCCGCGCTGCGCATGCCGCGACTGTGGCATCTCGTGATCTCCGCCCGCAGGCGGTTCATACGTCTTCCACCACTACGAGTTCACCACCACGGAGGGGGCCGAGCGTACCGAGTCACGCAACCGCGGCCAGGGCATCGGGTACGGCGGAGCGTGTGCCGCACGTCCTCACAGACGCCGAAGAGCCTCGACTCCCCATGCCGCCCGCTACGCGCACCGATCAGAGCCTGTCGCAGCTCGAAGCACGCTCAAAGGCGCGCAACCACAGTCGAAGCGGGTCGGCCGTACACCGGCCAGGCCTCGGCATACACTCCCCCCTTGGCCACCCGGACCACCCGCGCCTTCCTCGCCCACTCCACCAGCAGTCCCAACCTCGACAGGTCGACCGAGGAACGCACTCCTCGGTCTTGTCGCCGGTGCGTAGCAGGTCCACCGGCTCGCGGGCGTCGGCCATCCGCAGCCGCCCCGCCGCCGCCACCGCGCGGCCACCCTGCCCCATCCGCTCGGCGAACCCGCGCACTGCGCCCTGATCGCCGGCACCTCGGCCTGTCGGCGCAGTTCACCGTCCGGGGGAAGGTCCACGCAGCGGAGGTCCGGCAGCGGAATTCTGCGTCCTCAAAACACTGGACCACTCCCACCCGAGCCCCTGCGGTCGGCCCGTAGTGCGGTGGCGACGTTCCGACCACACAGAACAAAGCCGACCCTTGCTGTCGTCCGGCTCGCCGAGTTCGGGGACGCGGGGTGCTCTGCGCACAGGGCGTCTCGCGAGGCTCGTGGCCAATCGGAGTAGCCATAGGGCAGCGTGTCGTTCCAGCCGCAGGCCACCATCAAGGTTCCCTGCTCCGGCCACGGCATCGTGGAGAGCACCGATGACCGCCCGAGGGCCACCTGCCACGCATCCGAGGGCGGACATCCGTGTATGGAACATCACGATGTCGCTGCCGACGGGCCCCGAGCGCGGTCAGATCATGGATCAGCCGGCTGCGAGTAGCCGGTCCGGGAGTGTTCGACCAGGATCAGTTCGTCGATGGACGCGACCCTGTCCGCCGGTGGACCGACGACAAATGACTGACACCCCTCCGCGACGCCACGCGCCCATCCCAAGTCTCAGCCTGACCCATCGTGTTGGAGACCGGATTCGCCACGAATTTGTCGGACGTCGACAATCTGAACAGGGGTCAGCACATCGGGCTCAACGGCCCGTCATCCAACCGAGTGTCGAACCACAGGCGCACTACCCGTGGACCAATGCGCTCCCCTCGCACACGCCGTCAGCAGCCACAACTGAGCAGACATCGACCAAACCACGAAAACAGCAGGTCATGGTCATCTACATGCTCCGCCTCAAGGGAAGCCCTCGCGATCAAACCCCTGACCTACGCATCACAGCTGCGCAGGTCGACACCCGCACTCCAGCCCGGACCAGACAGCACGAACAACACAAAACCCCAGGTCAAAAGCCTGACCTGGGGTTCCAAAAGAGCCGCCTTCGGGATTCGAACCCGAGACCTACGCATTACGAGACCACGGGGGTTCGTGACGGCTGGTTCCGGCTCGTACTGTCGGCTGCCGTTCTGCCTGATCAGAGCATGTACGCACAGGTCCGCGGTGACGCCCTGTGTTACCTCGTCCAAAGGCGTCCGGCCGCACTCTGGCCGCACACGGCCACACCTACGTAGACCGAGCCGCCAAAATGCCGTTGTCAGTCTCATACAGGAACTCGAAGGAGCCCTCGAAGGTGAGGCGCAGCTCAGGATGCGTGGGCGTGCTGACCAAGCATGCCGCGACTACCAGGGTTCGGTTCGGTGCATGAGGACAGCGCTCCGCCAGGTTCATCGCTGCGGAGAAGGCCGTCTACCTGGTGGCCCTACTGTGTGCCGTGTCCTGGGTGTGGTCCGCTCCTCGTTCTACGCCTGGCTGGAGGCGGAGGAGGCCCGGCAGGTCCGGACGCGGGCGGATGACGCGCTTGCCCACGAGATCACCGTGATCCACCTGGCCTCGATAGGTGCCTACGGTGTTCCGCGGGGTGCACGCCGAGCTGCGGCGGCTGGGCCAGGCTGTCAACCGCAAGCGGGTGGAACGGGTGATGCGCGAACGCCAGATCGCCGGCGTCGCGCGCCGAAGACGCGGCTTCGTCAGAGCACCGGCAGGACTGGGTCCTGTTTTGATATCGCCGCGGCGGAGAGTTTCTGGGCTGTACTCAAGGAAGAGATCGGCACTCGGATCTGGCTCGACCGGGCGACCGCCCGCGCCGAGGTGTTCATGTTCATCAAGACAGGGCCACCTACGCTACACCTCAGCACCGACGCATAGTAGTTGTCGGTCTTCGACAGACCTTTCAGAGTGACGCCAGCTCGGGAAACGCCCGTCAGGAGAGCTCGGCCAGGTCCCTCGCCCGGCATACGAGGCATTCCGTCAGCGGCGCGCGCCAGGGGTGGCCGAGCTGCCCGGCAGCGGAGTGCGCGCCGGTCCTCCGGCTAGTACGTCCCGGATGTTGTCCACCGCGAGGTCCACCATCGCAGCCCGCGTGGCCTCGGTGGCCGAACCGATGTGCGGAAGCGTGACCACATGGGGCTCGCCGACCAGCGGAGAGAGGTCACGTCCCATGGGTTCGCGCTCGAAGACGTCCAGGCCCGCCGAGTGGATGACCCCGTCGCGCAGTGCCCGGGTCAGGGCATTCTCGTCGACGACACCACCCCGCGAGGTGCTGACGAGGGTGGCGGTGGGCTTCATGGCCGCCAGTTCGGCGGCGCCGATGAGGTGACGCGTCTGCGGGGTGAGGGGGACGTGCAGCGAGATGATGTCGGCCTCGGCAAGGAGGGTGGGCAGGTCCACGGACTTGGAGAGGGTGTCGTCGGGTGCACTCGGGTCGTGGTGGAGGAGCCGCATGCCGAAGCCCTGCGCACGGCGCGCCACCGCTCGTCCGATCTGGCCGTAGCCGATCACGCCGAGCGTGGCACCGTGCACGTCCAGGCCCAGGTAGTCGTCCATCCGGAACAGGTCCCACTGACCGGCGGCCAGTGAGTCGCGAGCAGCGCCGAGCCGTCTGCGGGCCATGAGGATGAGCGCGAAGGTGAGGTCGGCGGTGGTCTCGGCGAGAACGCCGGGAGTGTGGGTGACCACGACACCGCGTTCGGCCGCCGCGTCCCGGTCGACCGCGTCGTAGCCCATGCTCGCCAGCGCCACGACGCGCAGCGTGGGCCCGGCCGCATCCAGCAGGGCGGCGTCCACCCGGTCGTTGCCCAAGGCCAGGATGGCGCTCACGTCCCTCGCCAGTACGGCCAGATCCGCCGGATCGGGCTTGCCCGTGCCCGTCCAACCCACGACCTCGGCCTGGGATGCCAGGCGGGCGAGACTCCCGCCGAGGAGGTCCGCCCGGGTGGTGAGCACACGCTGCTTCATCTGTTTCTCCCGGTGACGTCGATTCGCGAAAAAGCTAGTCAGCACATACCCGGGGGGCAAATAGGTGTTTTACATGACGCCATCGAAAACTGGTATGCATTACGTTGAGGTGTCGCCTTCACCGAATTCCGTGATCAATTCATGGAACAGGTCGTGCACGGCGAGCGCGGGCTCCGACAGCGGTTGGTGGTCGGAGGTACACAGGGACAGTTTGACCTGGATCGCCGGGTCGACGATCCGGCGAACCACCAGATTCCGCACGTCGAGGATCGCGCGCGCCGCGGACCAGGGCAGGACCGTCGCCCCGAGGTCGGCGCCCACCGCGCTGACCAGGGTCAGGACCGACTCGATCTCGCCGACCACCTTGGGTTCGAGCGATGCGTGCTGGAACGCGGCGTCGACGACCTGCCTGATGGTGTGGATGCGGCTGGGCAGCAACAGGCCGACACCGGCCAGCTCTTCGAGGGGGACATCGCCGTCGCCGGGTGGCACGGCTCCGCCCGGCGCGGCGATCAGGAACAGGTCCTCGGTGCGCAGCGGCTCGAACTGCACGCCCCGCAGCGGCCCGGCCCCGTAGATGAACGCCATGTCCATACGGCCGGTCATAATCGCCTCGCTGATCACGCCGCCGAAGTTCTCGTTGATGTGCAGCAGGATGTCGGGGTAGCGCTCGCGCACGCTCCTGAGCAGCGGGAGCGCGAGCGCCGCGCCCATGCTGTAGGGGGCAAGCCCCACCGAGACGCTGCCCGCAGGTGCCCGTCCGGAGACGTCGACCGCCGCGTGGGCGAGGTCGATCTGGCGCAGGATGAGCTGGGCGTGACGGTACAGCGCGCGGCCGGCCTCGGTCGGGGCGACGCCGCGTTTGCTGCGGATCAGTAGTTGCTGCTTGAACTGGGCTTCCAGCGCCGAGAGTTGCTGGCTGAGCGCGGGCTGCGCGATGTGCAGGATGTCGGCCGCGCGCGTGATGCTCCCGGCATCCACGATCTTTACGAACGAGTAGAGACGCCTGGTGTCCATGTGCGGGCCTTCCACGGGGCGGAGCCTCATGGTAGGCGCGAGGTCGTCCGGCGGACCTTGGTGCGCGGGCGCCGGGTCATATCCAACGGCTATTACGTCACGCACAACGCATATTTGCCGCCTTCGCGCGTTCGGATTACGTTCACCGAAACGCGATTTCCCGGTCGCTTGATCGCACGGTCCACGCATCTCACGGGAATCGTAACAGCCTTGTTAATCCACCTTTACAGGCGCCGTTTTCTTCATTCATCCGGTACCCGGAGGACGTCATGACGCACACGGTTGATCTCGTGGCCGACCTCGGCGAGGGGTTCGGCGCCTACACCATGGGCGATGACGAGGCCCTCCTCGACGTGCTCACATCGGCCAACGTCGCGTGCGGTTTCCACGCGGGCGACCCCCGCATCATGGACGCCACCGTCCGCCACTGCGTCCAGCGCGGCGTGGCCGTGGGCGCGCACCCCAGCTTTCCCGATCTCGTCGGGTTCGGCCGCCGCGCGATGGACCTGACGCCGGACGAGGTCCGCACCGACGTGCTCTACCAGATCGGTGCGCTCCAGGCGTTCGCCGCCGCACACGGCACCCGCGTACGGCATGTGGCACCGCACGGCCGGCTCGGCAACCTGGTCGCGACCCGGCCCGACTACGCGGCAGCCGTGGCCGACGCGGTCGCCTCGCTCGACCGGTCGCTGATCGTGCTGGCGCAGGACGGCGCGCTCGCCGACGCCGCACGCGCCCGCGACCTGCGGGTGGGCATCGTCGGGATCGCCGACCGGGCCTACCGCGACGACGGCACGCTGGTGCCGAGGAGCGAGCCGGGCGCGGTCATCCACGAGAAGGGGGAGATCGCCGAGCGGACGATCCGCATGGTGACCGAGGGCGTCGTACGCAGTGTCGGCGGCCGTGACATTCCCGTCGACTGCGACACCGTGCTGCTGCACGGCGACACCCCGGGCGCCATATCCCTCGCCCACCGCGTACGCGAGGATCTGCTTGCCGCCGGCGTCAAGATCACGGCCCTGGCCGACGTGCTCGACCACAAGGCCGCCTGACATGGACACCAGCCTCGCCACCGTGGACAGCGGCGTCGTGATCGTGGACTGCGGCGACTCGGCCGTCGTGGCCAGGGCCATCGGCATGGATGCCGAGCGCGGCTGGCAGGTCGTGCACGCCCTGGCCGACGCGCTCGACGCGGTGCGGCTCGACGGGGTGCACGGCATCGTGCCCACCTATGACTCGCTGCTCGTCGAGTTCGACTGCACCGATACCGATCACGAAACGGTACGGCGCGTCCTGCGGCACGAGGCCGACCGGCTTGGCGAGGGTCCGGTGCGGCCGTCCAGGACACGGCGGTTCGTCGTCCCGGTGGTGTATGGCGGCGAGTTCGGCCCCGATCTGCCCGTTGTCGCCGAGCAGCTAGGGCTGAGCGAGCGGGAGGTCGTGGAGCTGCACTGCGGTGCGGATCTCACCGTCCGCTGCCTCGGCGCACCGGCGGGTGCTCCGATGATGGACGGACCTGCGTTCCCCCGGCCCGTACCGCGGCTGGCGTCGCCACGGACGCGGGTGCTGCCCGGGTCGGTCGCGGTGGCCGGACGGCAGGCCGTGATCTGCCCGATGCCGTCGCCCGGCGGCTGGCCCCTGATCGGCCGCACTCCCCTGCGCGTCCTCGAAGATCTCGACGCCGACCCGCTGACGGCGTACCGGCCCGGCGACACCTTCCGCTTCGTACCGATCGCACCCGAGCAGTGGGACGACCACGCGAACCGGCCCCTGGCGGCGTCGCATGGCTGACACCCTCACCATCCACCGGGCCGGCATGGCGGCCGTGCAGGACCTGGGCCGGTTCGGGCGCTCCCGCTACGGCCTGCCGGTCAACGGCGCGCTCGACCAGCACTCCGCCCGCGTCGCCAACGTGCTCTGCGGCAACGACGAGGGCGCGCCGCTGCTGGAGATCACCGCTCTGGACTTCAGCTGCACGCCGTCGACCGACGTACTCGTCGCGGTGACCGGCGCGCCCGCGGACCTGACCGTCGACGGCGTCGCACGACCGCAGTGGGAACCCCTCTCCGTACGGTCCGGCGAGACGATCCGCATCAGCGGCATCCGGCACGGCATCCGGGTCTACCTGGCCGTGCTCGGCTCGGTGAACGCTCCTTACCTGCAAGGCAGTTGCGCCCCCGACACGATCCTCGGCTTCGGCCGCTCACTGCGCGACGGCGACGAGCTCGGACTCCAGCGGCACTGCCCGCCCGTCGACCATCCGGACTTCCGCATCCCGCTGTTCCGGCTGCGCGCACCCGTGCCCCGCTTCCCGACGCCGTGGACGATCGACGTGACCGACGGCCCCGACCTCGCCGAGTTCGGTGACACGGCGGGCCGGCTGTTCCGGTCGGAGTTCACCGTGAGCCCGCAGAGCAACCACGTCGGACTGCGGATGGCCGGCGACATACCCAGGCGCGTCGCGACCGGCGAGGTGCTCTCACGTGGCGTACCCGTCGGAGCTGTCGAGATCCCCGCGGGCGACGAGCTGCTCGTCCTGCACCGAGGCCGCGGCGTCACCGCCGGCTATCCGGTACTCGCGGTCGTGACCGCGACCGGTCTGTCCGCCCTCGGCCAGGTCGGACCGGGCCAGTCCGTCCGCTTCCGGCGCCGGACCGTCGCCGAGGCGGTGGCCGCCCACCGTTCCCAGCGTGGCGCCGTCCACGCCCTCCAGAGCCGAGTGCGCACCGTCTTCGACGCCCTGCGCATCCCCAGCCCCGCACGCGCCGTCCCTCTCTCCCCCTGGGGGAAGCCCCCCAGCCTGCCAGCAGACAGGAGAACGACATGAGTACCGTGGCCGCTCAGCCGGTGCCAAGCACCGTCGATCCGAGAACCGCGCGCAAGGTCACCCTCGCCGGATGCGTCGGCATCTTCGCCGAGCTCTACGACAACGGCATCTTCGGCTTCATGGCGGGCACCCTGGCCGTCGTCTTCTTCCCGAACACGGACAACGCGACCGCCGTCCAGTTCGTCTTCCTCGGCTACGCGGTCTCGTTCTTCTTCCGCCCGCTCGGCGGCATCATCTGCGGGCACATCGGTGACCGTATCGGCCGTCAGCGCATGCTGGTCTTCGTCATCATGCTGATCAGCGTCGCGACGGCGGCGATCGGCATCCTCCCGACATACGCGAGCATCGGTATCGCAGCCCCCGCCCTGCTCATCCTGCTGCGCGTCGCGCAGGGCTTCTCGGTCGGCGGTGAGGCCGCCGGCGCGATGAGCTTCCTCGCCGAACACGCCCCCGAGGGCAAGCGGGGTCTCTACACCAGTTACGCCCAGATCGCCTCGTTCCTCTCCCTGCTCACCGGAACGCTGATCGCCGCCGGACTGACCAGCGGCCTCGGCTCGGACCGCATGGAGTCGTGGGGCTGGCGTATCCCGTTCCTGCTGGCCGTCCCGCTGGGCATCACCGGCATCTACATCCGCAAGCGCATCAGCGACACCCCCAACTTCACCCGCCTCCAGGAGAGCGGCGGCCTGTCGAAGAACCCGCTCAAGGAGGCCTTCTCCTCCGCCGAGCACCGCCGGGCGATGCTGCTCGCCCTGTTCATCCCGCTGATGAACGGCTCCGGCTACTACGTGCTGTTCGGCTACATGCCGACCTTCATGAACACCGAGCTGAACTTCAGCAAGGTGCAGGGGCTGCTCGTCACCGCGACCAGCCTGGTGGCCATCTGTATAGCGATCCCCTACATGGGCCGCCTCTCCGACCGCGTCGGGCGCAAGAAGGTCCTCGCGAGCGCCGCCGTCGCCATGGCGGTCGCCGGCATCCCCTGTTACCTGCTCATCGGCACCGGCAGCGTCCCGCTCGCCATCCTCGGCGCCTGCATCATGGCAGTCGTCTTCGCCGGCCACACCGGCGTCATTCACATCCTGCTCGTCGAACTCTTCCCCACCCGGGTGCGCTACTCCGCCTACGGGCTCGGCTACAACGTCTCCGCCGCCCTCTTCGGTGGCACGGCTCCCCTGCTGATGACCTACCTCATCGACAAGACCGGCAACGTCAACATGCCCGCCTTCTACGCGGTCGTCACCGCCCTCGGCACGCTCATCGCCGTGTCCCGGGTGCAGGACAGGGCACACCTGCCACTGCGCGACGCATAACCCGGCCGATCACCCCACCCCCCACCACCTCTCTCCAGGAGCACCCGCATGCCCTTTTCCGACTACAAGACCGCCCTGGTGACGGGAGCCTCGACCGGAATCGGAGCGGTGGTCGTCGAGCGGCTCGCCAAACAAGGGCTCGAAGTCCACGCCGTCGCCCGTAACGCCGAGCGGCTCGACGACCTCGCCCGGCGTACGGGCTGCACCCCGCACGCCGTCGACATCACCGACACCGCCGCCCTCGCCGAGACCCTGCGCGGCCTCAAGGTCGACGTCCTGGTCAACAACGCCGGAGTCTCCCGCACCGGAAACATCCTCACCGCCGACGAGTTCGCCGTCGACGAGCAGATCGCCGTCAACATCCAGGCCGTACTGCACCTCGTGCGCCTGATCATGCCCGGAATGGTCGAACGCGACCTCGGGCACATCGTCAACATCAGCTCGATCGCCGGCGTCTACAACTTCGGCGGCAACACGATCTACCACGCCACCAAGGCGGCCGTGCACACGCTCTCCCGTCAACTCCGAGTCGACGGATACGGCCGCCGGATCCGCGTCACCGAGATCTGCCCGGGCCGGGTGGAAACGGAGATCTTCGGCCGTCTCCTCGGCGACATGGAAGAAGCACAGCGGCAGTTCTACGACGGCTACGAGTCGCTGAAGCCGGAGGACATCGCCGACGCCATCGACTTCGCGATCGACTCACCGCGCCACGTGAACATCGGCCATGTGGAGATCCTGCCGACGTTCCAGGTGCCGGGCGGCCTCAACTTCGAGCGGAGGGAGGGCTGATGGCAGGCACTTCGACCACTTCCGGCGTGGCGGAGCGCGTACGCCGCATCAAGCCGTCGCCGAGCACCGCGGCCGCCCAGCGCGTACGTGAGCTGAAGGCGCGGGGTCTCGACATCCTCGATCTCACCGTCGGTGAACCGGACTTCGACACCCCCGACCATGTGAAGGCCGCCGCGATCGAGGCGATTCGGCAGGGGGACACCAAGTACACCCCGGTCAACGGGACACCGGCGCTGCGGGCCGCCATCGCGCACAAGCTGGCGGAACGCCACGGACTCCACTGCTCCGACGACCGGATCACAGTCGGCGGCGGAGCGAAGCAGGTCATCTTCCTCGCGCTGATGGCCACCCTGAACGCGGGCGACGAGGTCGTCATCCCCACGCCGTACTGGGTGTCGTACCCGGACATGGTGCTCGCCAACGACGGCACACCGGTCATCGTGCCCTGCCCCGAAGCGGACGGCTTCAAGCTGACCCCGCAGCGGCTGGAGTCCGCGATCACCGCCCGCACCCGCTGGGTCATCCTCAACACCCCGGGCAACCCCACGGGAGCCGCCTACACGGTCGACGAACTCCACGCGCTGGCCGACGTGTTGCTCGACCACCCGCACGTCCAGGTACTGACCGACGAGATCTACGACGAGATCTGGTACGAGCCGGGCCAGGTCCCCAGCCTCGCCGCCGCCGAACCACGACTGACCGACCGGGTGTTCCTCACCAACGGCGTCTCCAAGACCTACGCGATGACCGGCTGGCGCATCGGTTACGGAGTCGGCTCCGCCTCATTGGTGGCGGCGATCAACACCCTCCAGTCGCAGATCTCGTCGTGCCCGTCGTCGATCAGCCAGGCCGCCGCGGCCGCCGCGCTCACCGGAGACCAGGACTTCGTACGCGAGTGTGTCGCCGTCTACCGCGGCCGCCGCGACGTGACGGTGAAGCTGGTCAACGACATCCCGGGCCTGTCCTGCACGCCACCCAGCGGCGGCTTCTATGCCTTCGTCAGCTGCGCAGACGTACTCGGGAAGCGGACCCCCACGGGCGAAGTGATCCGCACGGACGAGGAGTTCACCCGCTACCTGCTGGAGTCACAGCAGGTAGCGGTGATCCACGGCGGCGCATACGGCGCACCGGGTTACTTCCGTATCTCCTTCGCGACGTCGGCCGACGTCCTCACCGAGGCCTGCGAGGGCATCGCCCGCGCCTGCGCGGAACTCTCCTGACCTCTCTGACCTTTCAGGCCCCTGGAGGAGCGACATGGTTCTTCACGTCAACACCAAGTTCGACCGGCCCGATCCGGCGCTCATCGCGCAGCTGAGCACATACTCCGCCGCCACCATCCACGAGGCACAGGGCCGCCTCGGCGCACTCGACTCGACGATCAAACCGGTCGACTCCGCCATGTCCCTGTGCGGCCCCGCGTTCACCGTGCGCTGCGCGCCCCGCGACAACATCATGCTTCAGGTCGCCATCGCCCACGCACAGCCCGGCGACGTCATCGTGGTCTCCGCCGGCGAGTACGCGGAAGCCGGCTCCTTCGGCGACGTCCTCGCAAACGCCTGCGTGGCCAAGGAACTTGGCGGTCTGGTCACCGACACCGGCGTCCGCGACACCCAGGAGCTGCGCACGCTCGGCTTCCCGGTGTTCTCGTACAGCGTCTGCATCAAGGGCACCGTCAAGGAGACCATCGGGCCGATGGCCGAACCGGTACTGATCGGCGGCGAGATCATCCGCCCCGGAGACGTAGTACGTGCGGACGCCGACGGCGTCGTGGTCGTACGACGCGAGGACGTGGCCGACGTCGTACGCAAAAGCCAGGAGCGCGTCGACGCCGAAGACGCGTACATCGCCGCCTACCGCTCCGGAAAGAGCGTGATCGAGGTGAGCAACCTGGCCGCGGTACTTGAAGCCAAAGGACTGGTCATCGACGCGTAGTGCTTCTTGGACGCGACCTCCGCCGCGTGGGCTACCCAGTCCCCGCCGCTGGCCCGCTGCCGCTGCACGGTCGCCCGAGCGGTGAATTCTGAGGGTGCGCGGTCAAGGCCCAGCCTTCCTGGAAGCCGCCGCCAAGCGCCCCACCTTCATGCGCTGGTGTGTGGGCGTCGGCATGGGCCGACAAGGGGAAGCCCTGGGCCTGCGCTGGCCTTACGTCGACTTCGAGGCGGAGCTGTTCCACCCCCCAGTGGCAGCTTCAACGCCTCACCTGGCGCCACGGCTGCACGGACATCCACGCCTGCGGCGAACGCCTCCATCGGTTCGAGCCGTGCCCGCCGGACTGTCGTACGCACAAGAACTACAAGCGCGGTTGCCTCAAGCCGTGCCCGAAGGACTGCCGGAAGCACGCCACCGCATGCCCCGAGCGCAAGAACGGAGGACTGGTCTTCACCCGACCCAAGACCAAGAAGAGCACCAACCCCGTGCCGATCCCGCCGCCGTTCATCCCGTACCTGATCGAACACAAGGCGCAGCAGGAAGAAATGCGCGCCGCCGCCGGCGACGAATGGCAGGAGCACAACGCACTCTTCACCCGCCCAGACGGCCGCCCCCTCGACCCCCGGACGGACTGGTCAGAGTTCAAAGAACTGCTCGCCGAGGCTGGCATCGACGACCGCCGCCTGTACGACGGAAGCCGCCACACCGCCGGCACGATCCTCAACGAACTCGGGGTCGACATGCCCACGATCATGGAGATCCTGCGGCACACCCAGATCAGCCAGACCCGGAGGTACGTGAAGGGCCGATCTCACCTCTCCAAGGACGCGATGCGCCGCATGGGCGACCACTTCATGCCCACGCCGGAACCCGCCACTGAGACCACAACTGAGACCAGGGACCGCAAGGCAGTACGCGCTCAGCGTCGTCGCCGCATCCGGTAAAAGCAAAAGCCCCAGGTCACGGCGAGTGAGTCCTGAGGCTTCTACAGAGCCGCCTTCGGGATTCGAACCCGAGACCTACGCATTACGAGTGCGTTGCTCTGGCCATCTGAGCTAAGGCGGCGCGCCGTCCGCACCATGGTGCGATCAGCAACGCCGGTAAGTCTACACAGTTTCCGGGGTGCTCCGAGCCAGGGGCCGGAGCCCCCCGGGACGGGCCCGGACGGGCTGGCGGCCCGGTCGGCGTTCAGGAGGCTGAGCAGCGCTTTCCATCGGCCGGGGGCGTGCCGCGGAGGAGGTAGGCGTTGATCGCGGAGTCGACGCAGGCGCTGCCGCGGCCGTAGGCGGTGTGGCCGTCGCCGTCATGGGTGAGGAGGCGGGCGGAGGAGAGCTGCGACGCGAGGGCCTGGGCCCAGCGGTAGGGGGTGGCGGGGTCGCGCGTGGTGCCGACGACGACGATCGGGGCGGCGCCCTTCGCTTCGATACGGTGCGGTCCGCCCGTCGGCTTCACCGGCCAGTACGCGCAGTTCAGGGAGGCCCACGCGAGGGCCCGGCCGAACACCGGGGACGCCTTCTCGAACTCGGGGAGGGCTCGTTCGACCTCCTCGGGGGTGTTGTAGGCGGCCGGGAGGTCGAGACAGTTCACGGCGGCGTTGGCGTACATCAGGTTGGAGTAGGTGCCGTCGGGGCCGCGTTCGAAGTAGCTGTCCGAGAGGGCGAGCAGACCGGCGCCGTCGTCCTTCCCGATTGCCTCGGTGAGCGCCTGGCGCAGCCGGGGCCAGGCGCCCTCGTCGTACATCGCCGCGATCACCCCCGTGGTGGCCAGGGACTCGCCGAGCCGTCGGCCACCCGCGTCACCGGTCGGGAGCGACCGCGTGTCCAGCCGCTCGAAGAACGCGCGCAGATTCTCGGCGACCCGTGCGGGCGTACTCCCCAGCACACAGTCCTTCCGCTTCACGCAGTCCTTCGCGAACGCCTGGAACGCCGTCTCGAAGCCCGCCGTCTGCTCCTGGTTGAGCCGGTGGGCGGGCAGCGTCGGGTCCAGCGCGCCGTCCAGCACCAGCCGGCCGACGCGCTCGGGGAACAGCCCCGCGTACGTCGCCCCGAGGAACGTCCCGTACGAGGCGCCGACGTACGTCAGCTTCTCGTCGCCCAGGACGGCCCGCAGGATGTCCATGTCCCGGGCCGCCTCGACCGTGGAGACGTGCCGCAGCAGCCGCGGCGCCCGCTGCCCGCACCCCTCCGCGAACCGTTTGTACGCGGCGACCAGCTCCCCCGTCTCCCCCGTGTCGTCCGGGGTGAGGTCCGTCTGCGTGTACGTGTCCATCTGGCGCCCGGTGAGACATTCGACCGGCTCGCTGCCGGCCACGCCCCGGGGGTCGACGGCCACCATGTCGTACCGGGCCCGCACCTCGGCCGGGTAGCCGATGCCCGCGTACCCCTGCACATACCCGACGGCCGACCCGCCGGGCCCGCCCGGATTGACCAGCAGGGAGCCGAGCCGCTCACCCGGCCCGGTCGCCTTCCTCCGCGAGACGGCCAGCCTGATGTCGCCCTCGCCCGGCTGCGCGTAGTCGAGGGGCGCCTTCATCGTGGCGCACTGGAAACCGGGGATCTCGCAGTCGCGCCAGCTCAGCTTCTGCTCGTAGTACGAGGTCAGCACCGACGGTGTCGCCCGGGGCAGCGCGCCGAGGGCGGGCCCCCCGTCCACCGCCGTGGCCGCCGTACTGGAACCGCCGGAGGAGCAGCCCGCGGCGAGCAGCGCGACGGCAGCGAGCAACGCGCCGCCGGCCCGCAGGGGCCGATTCGGCCGGGAAGTACGCCTGGTGTACATCTCGCGAGCGTAACCAGAAGCACTCAATTGATCACGAACAGCAACGAATGCTCCTCGTACGAGTGACACAGTCAACCGAACGCTCCACGGACCGCTGGACGCTCGCCGCCCGGCCCCCGTCACGTCACCCGGCCCTCAGCGCCATCGTCATCGCCTCCACGGCCAGCAGGGGCGCCACGTTCCTTTCCAGCGCCTCCCGGCAGGCCGCGATCGCGTCGATCCGCCGCAGGGTCGACTCCGGCGTGCCGCCCCGCGCCATCCGCTCCAAGGTGTCCTGCACCTCGACATTGGCGAGCGCGACCCGCGACCCCAACTGCAGGACCAGAACATCCCGGTAGAACCCGGTGAGCTCGGTCAGCGCGAGATCCAGGCTGTCCCGCTGCGACCGCGTACGCCGCCGCTTCTGCTTGTCCTCCAGGTCCTTCATCACCCCCGCCGTACCGCGCGGCATCCGCCCGCCCTGCGCGCCCATCGCCGTCCGCAGCTCCTCGGTCTCCTTGGTGTCGACCTCTTCGGCCAGCTGCTTCGACTCCTCCGAAGCGGCGTCCACCAACTCCTGCGCGGCCTTGAGACACCCCCCGATGTCCTCGACCCGCAAAGGCAGCTTCAGCACGGCGGCCCGGCGCTCCCGAGCCCGCGGATCGGTGACCAGCCGCCGGGCCCGCTCGATGTGCCCCTGGGTGGCCCGAGCAGCCACCGCGGCAGCCTCCGGCTCGATGCCCTCACGCCGTACGAGCATGTCCGCGACGGCGTCCACCGACGGTGTGAGCAGCCCGACATGCCGGCACCGCGACCGAATGGTCGGCAGCACGTCCTCCAAGGAGGGTGCGCACAGCATCCACACCGTCCGTGGGGCGGGCTCCTCCACGGCCTTGAGCACCGCGTTCGCCGACTTCTCGTTCAACCGCTCGGCGTCCTCGACGAGGATCACCTGCCACCGCCCGTTCGCCGGCGACGTGAACGATTTCCGCACCGTGTCCCGCATGTCGTCGGCCAGAATCTGCGTGCCCACCGCCGCCACGGTGCTGACATCCGCGTGCGTCCCCACCAGCGCCGTATGGCACCCGTCACAGAACCCGCATCCCGGACTCCCGCCGAGTGCCCGGTCCGGACTCACACACTGCAGCGCCGCCGCGAACGCCCGCGCCGCCGTGGTCCGCCCCGACCCCGGCGGCCCCGTGAACAACCACGCGTGCGTCATCTTCGACGCCTCCGGAGGGGCGGTCCCGGTCATCGCCGCCGTGACGATCGCGTCCGCATCCCGAGCAGCCGCATCGAGCTGACCACTCAGCCGCTCCTGCCCCACCAGGTCGTCCCACACGGCCATGACCCACCACCCTCCGTCCCACAAGACCTCACCACGCCCCATTGTGCGCGCCCCCACCGACAACCCACCCCGCGCACGACCACACCCCACCACCGGTGCCGGCCACGTCACGAAGCCGAATCAGCCGCCCACGCACGGAAGGGGCCGTGCCGGTGCATCAAGCCCGTCGCATACAGCGGCCCAGAGAAGTCACCCGGATCGATCCAACCCCGAGCAGTAGGGCACCAAGCGACGGGCTGACGCACCGGCACGGCCCCGACCCACAGGCAACCGCACGCGAACGCCGGCTCAGCCCAGCTCACCGGCCAGCACACGAGCCGTGCGCACACGAGCCCCCGCCCGCGAACCATCCGCGCACAAGCCGGCTCAACTCACCGACGCCGCCGACCCCAGCCCCGCCCGTCATCGGCGTCGTCCTCACCATGCGGCCCCAACAGCTCGTCCGCCAGCGTGGGCAGATCGTCCAGGGGCGTCTCCTCGGCCCAGTCCGACCGGGGCCGCCGCCGCGGCGCCCCCTGCTCGTCGACCTGCGGAAGCTCCCGCGTCCGCCCCTCCGCCCCGTCGGGCCCCGGCCGCTCGTCCCGGAAGTACCCCGGCGGCACCCGATCGTCGTGCACCGGCGGCAGTACAGCCGTCTCATCGGCCGCCCCCGAAGGCACCGGCGGCAGCACCGCGGTCTCATCCTCCGCGGCCGCCCCCGAAGAAGGCACCGGCGGCTTGGGCAGCTTCGCCGTCGTCTCGGAGTCCGCCCCACCGGACGAACCCGCCGCACCCGGCCCATCCCCCCGCACCGGAGGCAACACGGCCGTCTCGTCCGCAGGCCCACCCGACGCGTTCGTCGGCGTCACAAGCGGCGTAGCCACCGTGACCGCATCGTCGCCCCTCGAAACCCCGGCAGAGCGCCTGCGCCCGGCCTCGGCAACACGCCCAGCCTCAGCCTCAGCGGCGGCCCGAGCATCCCGCCCAGCCTCAGCAGCACGCTCCGCCGCAGCCCGAGCCCCCCGCTCGGACTCCGCCGCGGCCTCGGCCTCAGCCCGCTCCGCCGCGACCCTCTCCGCCTCGACCCGAGCCGCCCGCTCGGCCTCCGCCGCGGCGGCCACCCTCCGAGCATCCTCGGCCCGGAGCAATGCCTCCTCGGCCTTTCGCTGCTTCTCCAGGCGGAGCGCTTCCGCCTCCGCCCGCAACCGCTGCTCCTCCGCGGCCTGCTTGCGACGCCGTTCCTCCTCGACCCGCCGCCGTTCCTCCTGCTCGGCACGGGCCTTCTCCTCCGCGAGGAGCCGCGCCTGCTCCTCCTCGGCACGGCGACGCGCTTCCTCGGCTCGCTGCCGGGCCTCCTCCGCCTGCCGCTCCGCCTCGCGCCGCTGAGCCTCCTCCAGCTCGCGCCGCTTGCGCTCCTCCTCCTCGGCCCGCAGCCGCGCGAGCTCCTCCTGACGCTCCCGCTCCAGCCGCTCTTCCTCGGCCTTCCGCGCGGCCTCTTCCTCGGCCTTGCGCCGCGCTTCCTCCTCGGCCTTGCGCCGGGCTTCCTCCTGCGCCTTCACCTCGGCCTCGGACAGCGGCAGCAGCACGTCGAGCCGATGCCGGACCACCGTGGTCACGGCCTCGGGATCCTGCGCGGCGTCGACCACCAGATAC
Source organism: Streptomyces sp. NBC_01314 (assembly GCF_041435215.1). Taxonomy (NCBI): domain Bacteria; kingdom Bacillati; phylum Actinomycetota; class Actinomycetes; order Kitasatosporales; family Streptomycetaceae; genus Streptomyces; species Streptomyces sp. NBC_01314. Next base: position 5,013,235 of record NZ_CP108394.1, read on the forward strand.
CGACCGGCATCCGCGGCGGCCAGCGTCAGGAAGCCCGCCCGCACCCGCTCGTGGAACTCGGCCGGCTCCGACTCCAGCCGGTCCGGAGCCTCGGTGAACCGCTCCCGCGCCGCCTCGGGCGACACATCCAGCAGCACGGTCAGATGAGGCACGAGTCCGGCGGTCGCCCACCGCGAGATCCGGGCGATCTCCGTGGGCGAAAGGTCCCGCCCGGCCCCCTGATAGGCCACGGACGAATCGATGTACCGATCGGAGATGACGACCGCGCCCCGCTCCAACGCGGGCCGCACCACGGTGTCCACGTGCTCGGCACGATCCGCCGCGTAGAGAAGCGCCTCTGCCCGGTTCGACAGCCCGGCACTCGACACGTCCAGCAGAATCGACCGCAGCCGCTTGCCCACCGGAGTGGCCCCCGGCTCCCGCGTCACCACGACCTCGTGTCCCTTGGCCCGGATCCACTCGGCGAGCGCCTCGACCTGGGTGGACTTCCCGGCCCCGTCACCGCCCTCCAGAGCGATGAAGAACCCGGTCCCGGCGGGTGCCTGTGCCGGGTCGTCGCCCTTCAGCAACGCGTCCCGCAGATCCTGCCGAAGCGGCACGCCGGACCGGTCGTCGACCTTGGCCAGCACCAGCGCGGCCACGGGCAGCAGCAACGCGCCCACCAGCATCAACGTGAACGCCGCACCTCCGTGCGCGAACACGAACCTGCCGCTCTCCAGCCGGTGCGGCCCGATGACGGCGGCGACCAGCGGAGCGACGATCACCGCCAGCGCCACGAACACCCGGACGACGGCATGCAGATGCTCGGTGGTTCGCGCCCGCCGGAAGTCCTCGGCCTCCTGGTCGAGCAGCGTGTGCCCGGTGTTGGCGGCGACCCCCGCGCCGACACCGGCCAGCCCCAGGATCAGCACCACACTCGTGACATCCGGCGTCAGCCCCGCGGCGAGCAGCGCGACACCGGTGAAGGCGATCGCGAGGGCGAGCAGCCGGCGCCGGGACAGCGAGGGCAGCACGGACGGCGCCCGACGGATCCCGACGACCACGCCACCCGTCAGCGCGACGACGAACAGCCCGTACAGCACCGGCCCGCCGCCCAGGTCCTTGGCGTGCAGCACGGCGACGGCGACAGCGGCCGCGACCGCACCGGCGACCGCGCCGCACGCCGGCACCAGGAGCGGGATCGCACCCGTACGGCCCTTGTCCACACCGGTGCCGGTCTTGGGCCGGCGCAGCCCCTCCAGCGGCGACCGCGCGCGCGGGGTGCGTGTCTTAGGCAGTTCGAGGAAGGTCACCAGGGACAGCGAGGCGGCGAACAGCCCGGCGGCGACGTACGAGGCGAGCGCGGCCTGGTGCTGCCCGAACCAGTCGAGGCCCGCGCCCAGCAGATTGTTGAGCAGCGACGCGACGACGAGGACGGTGGCCGCGAGAGGCACGGCGACGAATCCCGTACGCAGTGCCAGGCGCCGCAGCGCGTCCATGTGGTCCGGCAGCGGCCGTACGGTCGCGCCCTCGGGCGGCGGCGCGGGCAGCAGCGCGGGCGCCGCGCTCTCCCGGCAGATCGTCCAGAACCGTTCGGCGACACCGGCCACGAACGCGGTGACCAACAGCACCGCGAGCGCGTTCTCCGGCGTCCAGTCGATCCACAGGGGTGCGACGATCAGCAGCAGGACCCGCACCCCGTCCGCGCCGACCATGGTCCAGCGACGGTCGAGCGGCCCCTCCTGCGCGGTCAGCGAGGTGAGCGGCCCGAGGAGTACGGCCCCGAAGAGCAGTGTCGCGAGGGCACGCGTACCGAAGACGGCCGCGACCGTCAGGGCGACGCCCCGGTATCCACCGCCGAAGGAACCTTCGCTGATCGCCGCCTGGAAGGCGAGGAGCACCAGCACGAACAGTGCGAGCACATCGCCCACACCGCCCACGAGCTGTGCGCTCCACAACCGTTTCAGCTGAGGTCGGCGCAGCAGCGCCCGCACGGCGCGCTCCCTGGAATCCACTACCAGGGCGTCGTCGGAGGCCGGGTTGTGGGCCGTCGGCTGCTCGGCTCGCATCATGCTTTCAGCCTATCGGCACCCACCGACACTCCGAAGCAGCGCCCGAACGCACGCACGCCGCACAACCAAGTCGCACAAAACCCGCACACCTTCAGCAAAACCAAGGCGACCCATTTCAGCCACCCTCGGCACCACCGCCCCCAAAGGGGCGCGGGGAACTGCGCGACCAGCCACACTCGGCCCGCAGCCGCAGAAGCACCCGCGCCCGTACCCGCGCCCACACCCCCGAGCGACTTGGCTAGGCGCCTTCCCCAGCCGCCGTCGTCTTCTTCGCGGGAGCCGCCTTCTTGGCCGCGGCCGTCTTCGAAGTCGCCGTCTTCTTGGCAGCGGTCTTCTTCGCCGGCACAGCCTTCTTCGCGGCAGTCTTGGTCGCCGTCTTCTTCGCGGGCGCCTTCTTCGCCGTCTTCTTGACGGGAGCCTTCGCCCGCTTCTCCGCGAGCAGCTCGTACCCGCGCTCGGGCGTGATCGTCTCCACGCTGTCCGCGGACCGCAGCGTCGCGTTGGTCTCGCCGTCGGTGACGTACGGCCCGAAGCGGCCGTCCTTCACCACGACCGGCGCCTTGCTGACGGGGTCCTCGCCCAGCTCCTTCAACGGCGGCTTGGCGGCGGCCCGCCCGCGCTGCTTGGGCTGGGCGTAGATCGCCAGCGCCTCTTCAAGGGTGATCGTGAAGAGCTGGTCCTCGGTCTGCAGCGAACGCGAGTCCGTGCCCTTCTTCAGATACGGCCCGTACCGCCCGTTCTGCGCGGTGATCTCCTGGCCCTCGGCGTCGGCGCCGACGGTCCGCGGCAGCGACATCAGCTTCAGCGCGTCGGCCAGCGTCACCGTGTCCAGCGACATCGACTTGAACAGCGAGGCCGTACGCGGCTTGACCGCTTTCTTGCCGGTCTTCGGGGTGCCCTCGGGGAGCACCTCGGTGACGTACGGGCCGTAGCGGCCGTCGCGGGCGATGATCTGGTGACCCGAGACCGGGTCGGCACCGAGCTCGAAGTCACCGCTCGGCTTGGCGAGCAGTTCCTCGGCGAATTCGACGCTCAGCTCGTCCGGGGCCATGTCCTCGGGCACGTCCGCCCGCTGGTGCCCTTCGGAGTCCTTCTCACCGCGCTCAACGTACGGGCCGTAGCGCCCGACACGCAGCATGATGCCGTCGCCGACGGGGAAGGACGACACCTCGCGGGCGTCGATCGCACCCAGGTCGGTGACCAGTTCCTTCAGACCGCCGAGGTGGTCCCCGTCGCCGTTGCCGGCCTCGGCCGCGGTGCCGTTCGCCCCCGTGCTCCCGCCGAAGTAGAAGCGCTTGAGCCACGGCACCGCCTGGGCCTCGCCGCGCGCGATGCGGTCGAGGTCGTCCTCCATCTTGGCGGTGAAGTCGTAGTCGACGAGCCGTCCGAAGTGCTTCTCCAGCAGATTGACCACGGCGAAGCTCAGGAACGACGGCACCAGGGCCGTGCCCTTCTTGAACACGTATCCCCGGTCGAGGATCGTGCCGATGATCGACGCGTACGTCGACGGGCGGCCGATCTCCCGGTCTTCGAGCTCCTTGACCAGCGACGCCTCGGTGTAGCGGGCCGGAGGCTTGGTGGCGTGCCCGTCGACCGTGATCTCCTGGGCGGAGAGCGCGTCACCCTCGCCGACCTGCGGCAGCCTGCGCTCGCGGTCGTCCAGCTCGGCGTTCGGGTCGTCGGCGCCCTCGACGTAGGCCTTGAGGAAGCCGTGGAAGGTGATCGTCTTGCCGGAGGCGCTGAACTCGGCGTCCCGGCCGTCGGAGGCGGTGCCACCGATCTTGACCGTGACGCTGTTGCCCGTCGCGTCCTTCATCTGGGAGGCGACTGTCCGCTTCCAGATCAGCTCGTAGAGCCTGAACTGGTCGCCGGTCAGGCCGGTCTCGGCGGGCGTGCGAAAACGATCACCCGAGGGGCGGATCGCCTCGTGCGCCTCCTGCGCGTTCTTGACCTTCGCGGCGTACGTCCGCGGCTGGGCCGGCAGGTAGTCGGCGCCGTACAGCTGCGTGACCTGGGCGCGGGCGGCGTTCACGGCGGTTTCGCTGAGCGTCGTGGAGTCCGTACGCATATAGGTGATGAAGCCGTTCTCGTACAGCTTCTGCGCCACCTGCATCGTCGCCTTGGCCCCGAAGCCGAGCTTGCGCGAGGCCTCCTGCTGCAGCGTCGTCGTGCGGAAGGGGGCGTACGGCGAGCGGCGGTACGGCTTGGACTCGACGGACCGGACCGAGAACCGGGTGTTCTCCAGGGCGGCGGCCAGCGCGTGGGCGTTCGCCTCGTCCAGGTGCAGGATGTTCGCGCCCTTGAGCTGCCCGACCGAGTCGAAGTCACGGCCCTGGGCGACTCGGCGGCCGTCGACGGACTGCAGACGGGCGACCAGGGACGACGGGTCGGAGGCGTCACCGGCGCGGCCGGTCGCGAAGGTGCCGGTCAGGTCCCAGTACTCGGCCGAGCGGAACGCGATCCGGTCGCGCTCCCGCTCCACGACGAGCCGGGTCGCGACGGACTGGACGCGGCCCGCCGACAGACGCGGCATGACCTTCTTCCACAGGACCGGCGAGACCTCGTAGCCGTAGAGGCGGTCGAGGATGCGGCGGGTCTCCTGGGCGTCGACCAGCTTCTGGTTCAGCTCGCGCGGGTTGGCGACGGCGGCCTGGATCGCGGCCTTGGTGATCTCGTGGAAGACCATCCGCTTGACCGGGACCTTGGGCTTGAGCACCTCCTGGAGGTGCCAGGCGATGGCCTCGCCCTCGCGGTCCTCATCGGTGGCGAGGAAGAGTTCGTCGGACTCCTTCAGGAGGTCCTTGAGCTTCCTGACCTGCGCCTTCTTGTCCGCGTTGACCACGTAGATGGGCGCGAAGTCATGCTCGACGTCCACGCCGAGGCGGCGCACCTCGCCGGTGTACTGCTCGGGCACCTCCGCGGCGCCGTTGGGAAGGTCGCGGATGTGCCCCACGCTCGCCTCGACGATGTAGCCGGGGCCGAGATAGCCCTTGATCGTCTTCGCCTTGGCAGGCGACTCGACAATGACGAGTCGGCGGCCGCCCTTCGAGGTCTCGCTGGTCGGGGACAACTTCGCTCTTCTCTCCGGTCGACGCTGGGGTTCCCCGGGCTTGCGTCCCGGGGCGGGCCCCCGGAATGCCGTTGCCTCGCACGGGGCTCGGCGGCCGGCCCGGGGGTCGGGTCATGCTGACGCTGCGGAGTGTGACGGTACATCCCGCCCCCGTGTCAAACGGGAAAAGCCCGCAACGGCCACTCGAACGGTAACCCGACTACCGCCATTCCTGCCGCCCGGCGTGTTCAGCGATCCCTTCGGTCCTATGCGGAGGGTCACATCCCGGTCGCCCGGCGCGCTCCCCGGACCGGCTCACCGGGCCCGCTCAGATCCGCGTGAGGCACCACGCGCCGAGCACGAGGGCGGTGACCGCCGCGACGCTCGCGAGCGTCGCCGACAGCGCGGGCCGCACCCCTTGGGCGACCGGCTCGCCCCGGCGCAGCCGCGTCACGGTCCACAGCAGCAGCCCGCCCCCGAACAGGGCGAACACCACCCCCGCGAAGATCGCCGGTCCGCTCTCCATGTCCCGTCCTCCCACCCCTCGACTGCCCCGGGACGGGAGGCTGGCACGGACGGGAAGCGGGCGCGCGAACCCCAGGTGAACGCGAGGCGTCCGGGGCCCTCAGACCGAGCCGGGCGTGGATATCTTCCCTGTCGTCCTCGACACGTCGGCGTTGCGCACCGTGCACACCACCTTGTTGAAGCCCTTCTTCCACTCCTCTTTGTCGGACACCCATCCCGACACGATCAGGTCAGCGCCGGGCGCCCAACTCGACTCGAACCTGTTGGTGCACAGCTTTCCCCCTTCGGCGAGGGCGCCGTCGAAGGTCATGTTGGCGGGTGCCTGGACCGATCCGACGACCTGGTCGGTGTGCGCTTCGGCACAGTCGGTCAGTGGGGCGTCGTACCCCTCTTCCTCCCTCGTGGTGTAGTCCCAGCAGTCGCCGACGGCCATCTGAGTGGGCCACAGGTTCATGCCCACGTCACGGAACCGGCCCACCTCGCCACCGATCGGGACGTGCTTGCCGAGTACGAGACACGCCGTGCCGCCCTTGGCCGCGGCGAAGCCCGCCTTCGTCGGGACGAGCGCGTAGACCCCCGCGTCGGGCAGGGCCTCGGCCATCGCGTCGGCCTGGCTGGCGCAGCGCCGCGCGCCGCCTGCCTTGGCGTCGGCATGGTCCGACGCCGTCTCCATCGCCACGACCTGCCCGTCCGGCCAGTCCTCGTCGCAATCCACCACCCCGAGGTCGGGCACCGACGCGAACGCCGCCCCCGTCCAGACCGCCTTGACGCAGTCCCCCACCTCCAGCGGCTTCTTGAGGGCCGCCTGCTCGCCGTAGGGGTACTCCGAGCCCGGCTGCGACACGAGCGCTTCCGGGGTGTCGGAGGGCTTGGGATCCGGATCGCCCGTCAGGTTCACCGCGGCCCAGGTCCCGCCGCCCGCCACCAGCAGCACGGAGACCACGATCGCGAGGATCGCCGCCGCGGGCATCTTCCGCTTCGGCCCACCGGGCGGCGGCGGTCCTCCGGCCGTGATGGTCGGATACCCCGCGTTCCCCGGCGGCTGGGCCCCGCCGCCTCCGTACGGCGTCGACGGGTTGGCCGCGTAGGGGAGGGTGCCGCCGTACGCCGGCGCCTGGCCGCCGCCGCCGTACGGCGTGGGCCTGCCGCCCCCGTACGGGTTGTAGCCGGCGTAGGGACTCCGTGGCTGCTGCCCCTGCTGCCACGGGTCGTACGGTGACGGGCCGCCCGCCGGGGTGTTCGGGGTGTTCGGCGCCGAGGGCGACGCGCCGGGTGTGTGCGGGGCGCCCGGGGTCTGTGGTGTGTACGGCGTGTGGGGTGCGCCCGGTGTGTTCGGTGTGCCTCCGAGGCCGTGCTGCCCGGCGGCCACGTACCCGGGCGGCGCACTCGCCACGTACCCCGGGGGCGCACCGGCGGCCGCGTGACCGCCGGGCGTACCCGGTGTACCGGGCGTACCGGGAGCCGGGCCGAAGCTCCCGGGCGCCGACGCTGGGGTGGTTCCCCAGCCCGGTGGGGTCGGCTCGCCGCCCGCGCCGGCCACCCGCTCCAGTCCGCGTGCCGCCGCCTCCGGCGACAGCCGGCGCACCGGGTCCTTGATGAGCAAGCCGTGCAGGACGGTGGCCAGTTCACCGGCGCGGGCGGGCGGCGTCGGCTCCTCGCCGAGAAGGGCCGTGAGCGTCGCGTACTCGCCGTGCCGGTCGAAGGGGCCGCGCCCCTCGACCGCCGCGTACAGCGTGGCGCCGAGCGAGAACAGGTCGGCGGCCGGAGTGGGCGGCTCACCCCGTGCGCGCTCCGGGGCCAGGTATCCGGGGGTGCCGAGGATGCCGGCGGTGGCGGTGAGCCGGGGTTCGTGGGACTCCGGCTGCAGCGCGATGCCGTAGTCGGTGAGCAGTACGCGCGCGTAGGGGTCGCCCGAGGCGTCGGCGGCCAGCAGGATGTTGGCCGGTTTCACGTCCCGGTGCAGTATGCCGATCCGGTGTCCCGCCGTGAGCGCGTCGAGGACGGCGAGCCCGATCCGGGCGACCTGCGAGGGCGGGAGCGGCCCGCGCTGCCGTACGACCGCCTGGAGATCGATCGCGTCCGGCACGTACTCCATGACGATCCACGGCAGGCCGTCGTGGAGCACCACGTCGTGGACCGTCGCCACATGCGGGTGTCCGCGCAGCCGCGCGGCGTGCCGGGCCTCGCTGCGGGCCCGCGCGATGCGCTGGGCGGGCTCGGTCGAGTCCATGGGGACATCGGGCATGGAGATCTCCTTCATGGAGACCTCGCACGCCAACTCCTCGTCGTACGCGAGCCAGACCCGGCCCATGCCGCCCGCGCCCAGAGTGCGCAGTAGTCGGTACCGGTCGTTGATGAGCCTTCCCCGGCCCTCCGCCGGCATAGCCCCCGCCATCGCGACCCCCCGATCCCCCAGAGACAGCGCGTGCCTCCCCCGAGGACACGTCGAATCCGTCTCTTGAAAATAGCTTCGCACGCACCACTGACAGGAGCCCTTTTACGTATCAATCCAGGCAGAGGAGACACACGCGCCCCAGGGGTGCGCCCACGCCTCACACGTCACGGGGACGGGCGCCGCGCGGGGTACCAGTACCGTCATCGGACGGTACGGAAATGGTCACCGGGTCCGCGAATCCCTGCGGGTCCGCGAGTCCTGCGCGGTTCGTGCGAACCGTGCGCGGTACGCGAATCCGTGCGGGGCCGCACATCCGTGCGGGGCCACTCGCCGCTGCCGGTCCCTGCTCGCGGGGGCCGCACCCTTCTCGCCAGTGCCGCAGCCTCCTCATCCGCCCCGGCGGTTCACCGAGCCGGTTCGATGAACCCCTGTTCGACGAGGAGCCTGATCTGGACCGGTGTCCGGTCGCGCAGCGCCACCGCGTCCTCGCCGACGAGCTGGGCGATGGCGTCCAGAATCCGCCCCGCGCTGAGCGTGCCGTCGCACACACCGGCGAATCCCGCGCCGACCGTGTCCACCTTCGTGGCCCGGCGCATACCCCGGTTCTGACGCAGCACCACATGCTCGGGGTCCTCGGCGCCGGGCAGTCCGACCTGCTCCTGGACGACCTCGGCGGCGAGTCGGAAGTGCGCGGCGAGGAGCGCCGCGTCGTCGTTCGCCCGCAGGTAGTCGACGCGCGCGAAGTGCTGCCGCACGGTCTCGCCGAGCGGCTGTTCGATCGAATGCGGCCACTCCTCGACGGTGATCGAGGGTTCGGAGTCCGCGACAGCCGCCTTCCGCAGCGTGATCCACCCGAACCCGACGCTCTTCACCTTCCGCGCCTCGAACTCGTCGAGCCACGCGTCGTACCGCGCCTGGTACTCGGCCACGTCACCACGGTGGTCGCCCGCGTCCCGCAGCCACAACTCCGCGTACTGCGTGACGTCCTGGACCTCCCGCTGCACGATCCACGCGTCGCACCCGCGCGGCACCCACGACCTGAGCCGCTCCTGCCAGTCCTCCCCCTCCACGTGCTGCCAGTTGGCGAGGAACTGCGCGAACCCACCGTCGTTCAGCCGCACCCCCGCCTGCGAAACGAGCGTGCGGCACAGATCGTCCCCGCCCATCCCGCCGTCGCGGTACGTCAGCCGGGCACCGGGCGAGATCACGAACGGCGGATTGGACACGATGAGGTCGTACGTCTCGTCGGCCCGGACCGGTTCGAAGAGAGAGCCCTGACGCAGATCGGCCGCCGGGGCTCCGGATAGCGCCAGCGTGAGCGCCGTGATGTGCAGCGCGCGCGGGTTGAGGTCGGTCGCGGTCACGCGCGTGGCGTGCTGCGCGGCGTGCAGCGCCTGGATGCCGGAACCGGTCCCGAGGTCGAGGGCGGCCCCGACAGCCGTCCGCACGGTGATCCCGGCCAGGGTCGTGGACGCCCCGCCGACCCCCAGCACCACACCCTCGTCCTGGCTCCCGATCCCCCCGGCCCCGCCAACCGCGCAGCCCAGGTCGGACACGATGAACCAGTCCTCACCACCGGGCCCGCCGTACGGCCGCACGTCGACGGCGGCGGCGATCTCGTCGCCGCCCGCACCGACGCGAACGAGCCACCCACTCTCCACGCACGCGTCAACAGGCAGCACACCTTCCACGCGCGCGTGGGGAACCGCCTGCTGCAACAGGAACAACCGCGCAAGCGCCTCCAGTGCCGTGTCCCCCCGCGTCGCCCTGAGCGCCGGCACGACCTCACTCCGCGCCAGGGCCGCGTACGCGGAGGCACCGAGCAGCTCAAGAAGCCCGTCGGCGGTGAAATCCACGCCGAGCAGCGCGTCACGCAACCGGGCAGCTACGTCGGACCGGTCGACAGAGGGCAGAGAAGACAGCCTGGAGTCACTCACACCGCTCAGCGTAGCCGCGCATCGTGACCCGGCTCAGCTGCTGGCCACCGCGCCGTCGGAGCGGCGCCCACCCCACAGCGGCAGGACCGAGTCACAGGCGTAGCTGCGGCAATCGTGCGGCTGGGGCGGCACGGTGGGCGCGGCGGCACCTCGTACCGCCCAGCCGTCGAGCCGCGGAGCCCGCCCCTGCCCGGCACCGACCGCCGGGCGCCTGTCCGGCCCCCGGCGCGGTCACCCCACGGCCGGCAAAAAACCCGCTCAGCTCTAGGTCGAAGAAGCCGGCGCCGAAGCCACCCCGGAGGAGGTCGCGGACTTGCAGCTCTGCTGATCGGCCATCGCCTGCCCCACCTCCCCCTTCTCCAGCTCCTTCAGCGCGTCGCTCCCGGTCTTGCTCAGCTTCTCCAGCTCGGTGGCGACGCCTTCGAGCCCGTCCGCGAACTTCGCCTGGTCCTTCGTGTTCAGCGCGTCCGACTTCTTCTTCAGCTCCCCGTACGCCGTCGACAGCTGGTTCAGTTCGGCGACCGCGCCCTTCTGCTTCTTCGCGCCCTCCTCGACATCGGGCGCCCCGGCCTGCTGAATGGCCGTCGCCATCGCCTTGTACGCGTCGGAGATGTCCTGGAAGCCCTGGGAGTCGGCCTTCTGCACGTCCGCCGGTGCGCTGTCGTCCGAGGTCTCCTTCTGGATCGAGGCGTTGGCCGCCGCGATCTTCTTGATCTGCGGCTGCACGGAGTCGCAGACCTCCTTGGCCCAGGAGTTCAGCTTGTCGTTCGTCTCGTCGTCGCCGCCGCAGCCGGACAGCGCCAGTACCAGTACCGCACCGCCGGACAGCGCGGCCGCGAGCTTCTTGTTCACCGGATTGGTCCCTTCCATGGCTCTCGGCCCCGGAACATACACGGCACCTGGGCGACACCTGTGTGCCGAGCACCCCCAGTGCACCCTTTTGTAACTGTTTGCACCAAGAGAGAGAAGGCTCACGGAGAGCTGTCGGCAGATACGGAAGCGGGCGGACGACGCGTCAACACGCGCTGTCCGCCCGCCTCTTGAACTGGGGCCCTCGCAGGCCCGTTCGTAAGACCGCCTACGAAACCACCGCTGGATCCGCCGACTTGGCCACTCGTTCGGAGTTGTCTTCGTCACCCACGGCGATCCCGCGCCGCTTGGACACGTACACAGCCCCGACGATCACGGCGATCGAGGCCACCGCGATGGCGACGCGCAGCCCGACGCTCTTGTCCTCGCCGTAGCTGAACTGGACGACCGCGGGCGCGATGAGCAGCGCGACGAGGTTCATCACCTTCAGCAGCGGGTTGATGGCCGGTCCCGCCGTGTCCTTGAACGGGTCGCCCACGGTGTCGCCGATGACGGTCGCGGCATGGGCCTCGCTGCCCTTGCCGCCGTGATGGCCGTCCTCGACGAGTTTCTTGGCGTTGTCCCACGCGCCACCGGAGTTGGCGAGGAACACCGCCATCAGCGTCCCGGTACCGATCGCCCCGGCGAGATACGCGCCGAGCGCTCCGACCCCGAGTGTGAACCCGATCGCGATCGGCGCCATGACGGCGAGCAGACCGGGCGTGGCCAGCTCCCGCAGGGCGTCCTTGGTGCAGATGTCGACGACCCGGCCGTACTCGGGCTTCTCGCTGTAGTCCATGATCCCGGGGTGCTCGCGGAACTGCCGCCGCACCTCGTAGACCACCGCGCCCGCCGACCGCGAGACCGCGTTGATCGCCAGCCCCGAGAAGAGGAAGACGACCGCGGCGCCCGCGATGAGCCCGACGAGGTTGTTGGGCTGCGAGATGTCCATCATCAGGTTCATGGGCGCGCCTTCGCCGGAGACCTTCTCGCCGACGTCGTTCGCGGCCGTGAGGATCGCGTCGCGGTACGAGCCGAAGAGCGCGGCGGCCGCGAGTACGGCCGTGGCGATGGCGATGCCCTTGGTGATGGCCTTGGTTGTGTTCCCGACGGCGTCCAGGTCGGTGAGCACCTGAGCGCCCGCGCCCTCGACGTCGCCGGACATCTCGGCGATGCCCTGCGCGTTGTCGGAGACCGGCCCGAACGTGTCCATGGCGACGATGACGCCGACCGTGGTGAGCAGACCGGTGCCGGCCAGCGCCACCGCGAACAGCGCGAGCATGATCGACGTACCGCCGAGCAGGAACGCCCCGTACACGCCGAGGCCGATCAGCAGGGCGGTGTAGACGGCCGATTCGAGACCGATGGAGATACCGGCGAGGACGACGGTGGCCGCGCCGGTCAGTGAACTCTTGCCGATGTCCCTCACGGGACGCCGGGTGGTCTCGGTGAAGTAGCCGGTCAGCTGCTGGATCAGCGCGGCCAGCACGATGCCGATGGCCACCGCGAGGACGGCGAGGACCCGTGGGTCGCCGTCGTGGCCCGCGATCGCCGTGTCCGTGACGCCTTCGAGGTCGGCGTACGACGACGGCAGGTAGGCGTAGACGGCGATGGCGACGAGCACCAGCGAGATCACCGCGGAGATGAAGAAGCCGCGGTTGATGGCGGACATTCCGCTGCGGTCGGTGCGGCGGGGTGCCACCGCGAAGATACCGATCATCGCGGTGAGCACGCCGATCGCGGGCACGATCAGCGGGAACGCGAGCCCGGAGTCGCCGAACGCCGCCTTGCCGAGGATCAGCGCGGCGACCAGCGTCACGGCGTACGACTCGAAGAGGTCGGCCGCCATGCCCGCACAGTCGCCGACGTTGTCGCCCACGTTGTCGGCGATGGTCGCGGCATTACGCGGGTCGTCCTCCGGAATGCCCTGCTCGACCTTGCCGACCAGGTCGGCGCCGACGTCGGCGGCCTTGGTGAAGATGCCGCCGCCGACCCGCATGAACATGGCGATGAGCGCGGCCCCTAGGCCGAAGCCCTCCAGCACCTTCGGCGCGTCGGCCGCGTAGACGAGGACCACGCAGGACGCGCCGAGAAGGCCGAGCCCCACCGTGAACATCCCGACGACGCCGCCCGTGCGAAATGCGATCTTCATCGCCTTGTGCGAGACGGCGGTGAGATCTTTTTCCGGCTCGCCTTCCGCCGGTGTCGCTTCCCGGGCCGCCGCGGCGACGCGCACATTGCTGCGCACGGCGAGCCACATACCGATATAGCCGGTGGCCGCCGAGAACGCCGCGCCGATCAAGAAGAACACCGACCGTCCGGCGCGCTGATTCCAGTCGTCCGCGGGCAGCAGCAAGAGCAGGAAGAACACGACGACGGCGAATACGCCTAGCGTGCGCAACTGCCGTGCCAGATAGGCGTTCGCGCCTTCCTGGATCGCCGTCGCGATCTCCTTCATGCTGTCGGTGCCCTCGCCCGCCGCGAGGACCTGGCGCACCAGGACCCCGGCGACGGCGAGCGCCGCCAGTGCCACAACGCCGATCACCATGACGATGATCCGGTTGTCGTCGGTCAGTACCGCGGCTGCGAAGTCCGTGGTCTGGTCAAACCTTTGAGGGGTAGAAAGCCCCGCCATTCGTCCTCCTTGACGCTTGGGCTGAGCTCAAGATGTGGACGGATTCTAGGGAGCAGAACCTGATCAAAACAGTGCACGGCAAGCGGAATTGGCCTTCACATGCTGTCCAGCAAAAGATCCGCGCACGACCACGTTACTCGAAAGAAGTAACGCCTCAAAGGCATTGACGCTTGATCAAATAATCGCGTGATTGATCGTGAATTCCTTCACGAATTCCGGTGTTCCTATGAACGGCGATCGGAATAAATGCCGAATAAAAGCGAAGGGCCCTGCTCAGCAGGGCCCTTCGCGGTACTACTTGAAGTTGAGAAGATCGGGTCGATCGGGCGATCGGGTCGATCAGGGCAGCGCGGCGATCGACGGCGTCGTCGGCCAGGTCATGCGGATCAGCCCGCCGTTCTCCCCGGCAGAGACCTCGACGTCGTCGACGAGACCGCTGATCACCGCGAGGCCCATGTCGTCCTCCTCGATGTCGTCCGCGTCGACGCCGGCGCCCGAGTCACCGGGCACGGCGTGCGGCGCCTCGTCGCCGACCTCGATGGAGAACTGCTTCTCCTCCTCGATCAGCGACACCTGCACAGGCGCCGAGATACCGCCGCTCTGATGCAGTCCGACGGCACGGGTGCACGCCTCGCCGACGGCCAACCTGACCTCGTCGAGGACGGCCTCGTCCACTCCGGCCCTGCGCGCCACCGCTGCCGCCACGAGTCGGGCGGTCCGGACGTGCTCGGGCAGCGCGCTGAAGCGGAGTTCAACGGTGGCCATGCATCCCCCTCAGAACTACGGGCGTGCTGTCGGAGGGCCGGGCCCATGGGCCCGGACCCCCTCACTTGTCTCGTGCCGTTCCGGACGCGGGGCCCGGGCGAGCGTGATCAGTCGGTGGCCGCCACCGCTTCGTCGACCGAGGTGTGAATCGGGAACACCTTGGTCAGACCGGTGATGCGGAAGATCTTCAAAATCCGCTCCTGGTTGCACACCAGGCGCAGCGAGCCCTCATGGGCCCGTACGCGCTTCAGGCCGCCCACCAGCACGCCGAGCCCGGTGGAGTCGAGGAAGTCGACGCCCTCCATGTCGACGACGAGGTGAAAACTCCCGTCGTTGACCAGCTCGACCAGCTGCTCACGCAGCTTGGGCGCGGTATAAACGTCGATTTCGCCACCGACCTCGACGACCGTACGATCGCCGACAGTACGGGTCGACAGGGACAGGTCCACGGATCCTCCAGCACCTTGCTATCGAGCGTTCGCCCCTCGGGACACCTCGGCTTGAAAGCCCCCGGGACGGTTCGCCAGCCGCGATGGCATTCAATCACTTACCGGCAGGCGTGCACGACGCCTTGGCTCCATTGTCCGTCACGCCGGTGACACACTCGATGCCGATGGCCAAGAATCACCGATCCGATCGATCCCCGACGGACCCCGCCTCCAGCCCCTCGCCGAGCACGGTCCTGGACCGGCTTGCCTCGGGGCCGAGCCGGGCTTCGCGCATCACTCATACGGAGCATGTGCCCCCGCGTGCGGGCCGCCATGCCGTCTGGCCCGACCGGATCCGGTCGGAAGTCATCGCCGCCGTGCAGGCCGCGGGAATCGAACATCCCTGGGCCCACCAGGCACGCGTCGCCGAGCACGCGCTGGACGGCGACTCGGTCGTCGTCGCCACCGGAACCGCCTCCGGCAAGTCGCTGGCCTATCTCGTCCCGGTCCTCTCACGCCTCCTGGACGGCTCCGAGGCCCCCAACGGCCGTGGGGCGACCGCGCTCTACCTCGCCCCCACCAAAGCCCTCGCGGCGGACCAGCTGCGATCCGTGAAAGAACTTTCACAACCTCTCGGAAACGCCGTACGTCCGGCCGTGTACGACGGCGACACCCCGGTCGAGGAACGCGAGTGGGTGCGCCAGTACGCCAACTACGTCCTCACCAACCCCGACATGCTGCACCGCGGGATACTCCCCTCCCACCCCCGCTGGTCCTCCTTCCTGCGCGCCCTCAAGTACGTCGTCATCGACGAGTGCCACACCTACCGCGGCGTCTTCGGCTCCCACGTCGCCCACGTGCTGCGCCGCCTGCGCCGCCTCTGCGCCCGCTACGGCGCCGAGCCCGTCTTCCTGCTGGCCTCCGCCACCGCCGCCGAGCCCTCGGTCGCCGCCCGCCGCCTCACCGGCCTCCCGGTCACCGAGGTCGCGGACGACGCCTCACCCCGTGGGGAACTGGTTTTCGCCCTCTGGGAGCCCCCGCTCACCGAACTCCACGGCGAGAAGGGCGCCCCCGTCCGCCGCACCGCCACCGCCGAGACCGCCGACCTCCTCACCGACCTGACCGTCCAGGGCGTCCGCTCCGTCGCCTTCGTACGCTCCCGGCGCGGCGCCGAACTGATCTCGGTGATCGCGCAGGAACGCCTCTCCGAGATCGACCGCTCTCTCGTCCGGCGCGTCGCCGCCTACCGCGGCGGCTACCTTCCCGAGGAACGCCGCGCCCTCGAACGTGCCCTGCACTCCGGGGAACTTCTCGGCCTCGCCGCCACCACCGCCCTCGAACTCGGCATCGACATCTCCGGTCTGGACGCCGTCCTCATCGCCGGCTACCCGGGCACCCGCGCCTCCCTGTGGCAGCAGGCCGGCCGCGCCGGACGCGCCGGCCAGGGCGCCCTCGCCGTCCTCGTCGCCCGCGACGACCCGCTGGACACCTTCCTGGTCCACCACCCGGAGGCCCTGTTCGGCCAACCGGTGGAATCGACCGTCCTCGACCCCGACAACCCGTACGTCCTCGCCCCCCACCTCTGCGCCGCCGCCGCGGAACTGCCCCTGACGGACGAGGACCTCGACCTGTTCGGGCCGGCCTGCGAGGAACTGCTGCCGCAGCTGGAGGCCGCGAAACTGCTCCGCCGCCGGGCCAAGGCCTGGCACTGGACGCGCCGCGAACGGGCCGCCGACCTGACCGACATCCGGGGCCAGGGCGGCCGCCCCGTCCAGGTCGTCGAGACCGGCACGGGCCGACTCCTCGGCACGGTCGACGCGGGCGCCGCCCACACCTCCGTCCACGAGGGCGCGGTCCACCTGCACCAGGGCCGTACGTACCTGGTGCGCGAACTGGACCTGGAGGACTCCGTCGCCCTCGTCGAACAGGCCGACCCGCCCTATTCGACGGTCGCCCGCGACACCACCGCCATCTCCGTCCTGGAGACCGACACCGAAGTCCCCTGGGGCGTCGGCCGGTTGTGCTACGGCTCCGTCGAAGTCACCAACCAGGTCGTCTCCTTCCTCCGTCGCCGCCTCATCACCGGCGAGGTGCTCGGCGAGACCAAACTCGACCTCCCTCCTCGTACGCTGCGCACCCGCGCCGTCTGGTGGACCGTCACCGAGGACCAGCTGGACGCGGCCCGGATCAACCCCGAGATCCTCGGCGGCGCCCTGCACGCCGCCGAACACGCCTCGATCGGCATGCTGCCCCTCTTCGCGACCTGCGACCGCTGGGACATCGGCGGCGTCTCGGTCCCGCTCCACCCGGACACACTGCTCCCGACCGTCTTCGTCTACGACGGCCACCCCGGCGGCGCGGGCTTCGCCGAGCGCGCCTTCCACACCGCGCGCGCCTGGCTCACCGCCACCCGCCAGGCCATCGCCTCCTGCGAGTGCGACGCCGGCTGCCCGTCCTGCATCCAGTCCCCCAAGTGCGGCAACGGCAACGACCCGTTGCACAAACGAGGCGCCGTACGGCTGCTGACCGAACTGCTCAGGGCAGCGCCCGACGCTCCGCCGCCGGCCTGAGCGCCTCAGGACTCGGAGCCGACCGGGATCTGGCGCACGACGGTCGTACGCGGCTGATCACGCGGTTCCCCGCGCCCCTTGGGCGGCATTCCTCCGGGCCACTCCTACGAGGCGCTCCAGCGGTCCCTCCGGCCCGCTGCGGAGGGACCTGCCGGGCCTAGGCGGACCCGGCGGACCCGGTTGGACCCGACGGACCCGCCCGCGCCCTGACCTCCGCGGTGAGCGGACCCGTGCCCGACGCCGCCGTGACGTCCGAGATCTCTCCCTCGACCTCGCAGCGCACGAGTCTGCCGCCCTGAGCCCTCGCCACCCGTGCCGCCGTCGCGCAGGCCCCCTCAGCACCCTTCATCCAGTGGTCGGCGGCGGCGAGGGCCGCGAGGTCGGCCGTCGCGGCAGCCTGATGCCGGATCACAACGGCCTGCCCCAGGGCGAGCACAGCACCGAACACGGCACACAGCGCGACGATCACACCGACGGCCCAGACGGTCGCGGAGCCTCGGTCGGAGCGGATCGACCGGGCGGACCGGGCCAACCGGACCAACCGGACCGACCAGGCCAACCGGACCGACCGGGCGACTCCTGGCCGTCGGCCGGACCACAAGGACGCGCTCACCCGATCCCCACCCCCTCCGTCGTGGCCGCCCCCACCGTCTCCTCCGCCAGCGCCACGGCCGCATGGCTCACATCGAGGCCGAGTCCCTCCGGCCCCGGCGCCGGGGCCGAGACCACGACGCGCACGAAGTCGCCTTCCCGACCGACGCTCACCTTCGCCCCTCCCGGCGCCGTCCTCCGGGCCGCCGCCACGACGGCACCCGACGGGTCCTGCCGGGCTGCCGCCCGGGCACCGGCCCGAGCGGCGTCCACGACCTGGATCTGCGCGCAGGCAACGAACAGGGCCCACACGAGCGCCGTCGCGAACAGCAACATCATGGGCAGGACCATGGCCGCCTCGGCCGTCACGAACCCTTCGTCACCGCCCAACACCCCGCGAAGCCGCCACGGCCCCCGTGGTTCACGCCCCGCCATTGAGGGCCCGCCCGACGATCTGCTGCAGCTCCGCCTGGACCTGCCCGCTGGTCACCACTTTGTAGAGCACCGCGGCGAAGGCCACCGCCGCGATGATCCCCACCGCATACTCGGAGGTGACCATCCCCGCATCCCTCCGCGCCGCCCGCACCCGGCACATCACGGCACACACGACCCGAACCCGCACCACTTCCCGTACTGCCTTCACTGCCTTGTACATCTCAACCCCCGTGAGGCTCTGTTCCATCGACTACCGACTACGGCCGACTACTGATCGCCGTCACCGCTGATCAGCGGCCTCCGCTGATCGTCGTCGGCCACTTCTGGTCTTTGCCGGTCGGCACCGTCCACCGCCCGCTCAAGTCCGCCCCGTCATCCCCCACCCCCTCCCAACAACCCGTCCGCGAGCCCGATCACCACCGGCAGCACGCCCACCGCGATGAACGCGGGCAGGAAGCACAGCCCCACCGGTACGGTGACCATCACGGCGGCCCGGCGGGCCCGCTCCGTCGCCGAACGACCCCACTCCGCGCGGGCCTCGGCGGCGAGCCGGGCGACAGGAGAGGCGGCCGGTACGCCGGACTCGTCGGCGCGTTCCAGAAGCCTCGCCAGAGCTCCGGCGCCAGGAAGGGCCGCCAACGCACGCCACGCCTCAGCCGGTTCTCCTCCGAGCCGTGCCTCTGCCGCACCTCTGGCCAACCGCCCGCCCACCGGCCCGCCCAGGGCCTCGCCCACGGCCTGCGCGGCCACCACGGGGCTCGCCCCGGCCGTGATGCAGGCGGCCAGCAGGTCGGCGGCGAGAGGCAGTTGGCGAGAGGCTTCCGCGGCGTCGTACGCCGCCGTCGGGTCACCGCCCGCGCGTCGCACCCTTCGCAGCCACAGCCAGGCCCCGACTCCGGCAGCCGGCCCCAGCAGCAGCCCCAGGAGGCCGCCGACGAGCACCCACGCGGCGCAGACCGCCCCGGCGACCGGCAGCCATCGGCGGACGGCACCCCGGGGCACGAGGCTCCGCCGGGGCGGCTCTGCCGCGAGGGCCAGCACCGCGGCCAGCCGGGCGCGCAGCCTTCGTTCATGCCGCGCGGTGTCGAGCGACCGGGCCAGCCACCACAGTCCCACGAACACGCAGACGACCACCCCCAGCCTGTGGACAACCTCGCCGCTCACGCCGCCTCAGCTCCCCGTACGATCCGCAGCGCCCACCACAGCCCCGCGCCCTCCAGCACCGCGCCGACGAGCAGACAGCCCAGCCCGGCCGTGCTGTGCAGCACCACGCGCAGGGGATCGGCGCCGAGCGCGGTGCCCAGCAGGAGGCCCAGGACCGGGAGCCCGGCTAGCATCACCGCCGTCGACCGGGCGCCGGCCAACTGGGCCCGCAGGTCGGCCCGCTGGTCCCGCTCGGCGCGCAGAGCGCCCTCCAGCCTGTCGAGCCCGGCGGCGAGGCCCGCGCCCCGGTCGACGGCCACCCGCCAGCACGCGGCGAGCCCCAGCAGCCCGTGGGCGCCCGGCTGCCGTGCCGCGTCCGCCAGGGCGCCCGGTACGTCCCCACCGAACCTCGCCGCCGCCAGCACCACGGCCCCGGCCTCCCCGAGTCCTCCGGAGTCCCGCGCTGCCCGCGACAACGCCTCACCCGGCTGCCGCCCGGCCCGCACCTCCCCGGCGACCGCCGAGCACAGCGCGACCACCGCATCGCCCCGCCGTTCCCCGGCCCGGCGTTCCTCCGCCGCCCGCCGCACCCGCCTCAGTAACGGCACCGCCGCCGCCCCCGCGAGAACCGGCAGTACCGAGGCCCCCAGCACCGCGATCACCAATCCGGCCACCGGCGCCCACCACTCGGCCCCCAGCCGCCGCACCCGGCCGATCACCCGCGCCCAGGCCGACGGCCCCGTGGCCCCGCCTCCCGCCAGCAACAACCGCGCCCGCCGAATCCCGGCGACGCGCCCATCACCCGCCATCCAGGCCGCCGCCCCGGCACACGCCACGGCCACCACCCCGACCGGCATCTCCCCGACCCCTGTCACTGCCGCCCACTCCCTTCCCGCCTGTCCAGCCCGTTCCGCCCTTGCGGAAACCCGTCCGAGCCCCCGTCGCCTCCGCCGCGCGGCCCGCCCCGAAGCAGCCCCCGCAGCCGCTCCCAGCCCAGCTCGTACACGAACGCCTCCTCGCCCCAGCGGAGCGCCGGGACGGTCACCACCCACCCGGACGCGTCCCGCTCCAGCACATGAACTTCGGCGATCCGCCGTCGCCCGTCCGGGTCCCGTACGAGATGCAGGACCACCGACAGCGCGGCCGCCAACTGGCTGTGCAGCGCGGCCCGGTCGAGGCCGGCGGCCGTACCGAGGGCCTCCAGACGGGCCGGTACCTGCGCCGCGGCGTTGGCGTGGAGCGTGCCGCAGCCGCCCTCGTGGCCAGTGTTCAGAGCGGCCAGCAGGGACACGACCTCGGGCCCTCGTACCTCGCCGACCACCAGCCGGTCCGGGCGCATTCGCAGCGCCTGGCGCACCAGGTCCTGCAGTTCGACGAGGCCCACGCCTTCCTGGTTGGCCGGTCTGCCCTCCAGCCGCACCACATGCGGATGGTCGGGTCGCAGCTCCGCCGAGTCCTCGGCCAGCACGATCCGCTCACCCGGGTCGACCAGGCCGAGCAGCGCGCTCAGGAGCGTGGTCTTCCCGGTGCCGGTGCCGCCGCTGATGACGTACGACAACCGGGAGCGGATCAGCGCCCGCAGGACGTGGTCGCCTCCGGGCGGCACCGTGCCCGCCGTCGCCAGTTCGGCGAGTGTGAAGGCCCGGGGCCGTACGACCCGCAGGGACAGGCAGGTGCAGCCGACGGCCACCGGTGGGAGCACCGCGTGGAGCCGGGTGCCGTCCGGGAGCCGCGCGTCCACCCACGGTCGGGCGTCGTCCAGTCGGCGTCCGGCGACGGCCGCCAGGCGCTGTGCGAGCCGTCGTACACCGGCCGCGTCCGGGAAGGAGATCCCGGTCAGCTCCAGTCCGCCGCCCCGGTCCACCCACACCCGGTCCGGTGCCGACACCAGCACGTCGGTGACCGACGGGTCGGCGAGCAACGGCTCCAACGGCCCGCTCCCCACCAGCTCCGACCGCAACCGCTCAGCCGCCCCGAGCACCTCGGCGTCCCCGAGCACCCGCCCCCGCTCCCGCAGCGCCTGCGCCACCCGCGCGGGCGTCGGCTCGGCACCGCTCTCGACGAGCCACTGCCGTACCCCGTCCAACAGTCCGTCGTCAGGCATTCCGGTCATACGGCCTCGCCCCCGCTCGGAACCCGTCGGCAGGCTCCGGCCAGCCGTGGTTCTCCGCCGCCCGGCAGCCCGTCGTCAGACAGCCCCGGACCGCCCTCGGGCACCTGCTTCACGCCGCCTCACCCCTGACCGCGACCCGCTCCCAGAAGCCTTCGCAGAACCGCGCGAGTGGTCCGCGGGAGATGCCTCCCGGTGGTTTGCCGCCGTCCGGCAGCCCAGCCTCGGTGGGTACCTCGCCCGCGAGCGGAAGCCCCAGCAGGCGGGCCACCTCGTGGTCGTCGAGCCCCGGGGCGTACGGCCCGCGGACCGCGACGCGGAGATCGCGGAGAACCATGCCGAAGGAGGAGGCGACGCGGGAGGCGGCGGCGACGGCACGCAGCTCGGCGGGGACGACCAGGAGGCCGACGTCGAGCTGGGCGAGCGCCTCGGCGACGCCTTCGTCGATGCGGCGCGGCAGGTCGACGACGACCGAGCCGCCGCGGCGCCGGCCCGCGGCGAGCACCGCGCGTACTGCCTGGGGAGGGACGGTGACGGCGTCGCCGCGGTCCCAGCTGAGGACGCGCAGGGAGTGCAGTTCGGGCAGCGACTCCTCCAGGGCGCCGCCGCCGACCCTGCCGCGCGAGGCGGCGAAGGCCGGCCAGCGCAGTCCGTCGGCGCTCTCGCCGCCGAGGAGCACGTCCAGGCCGCCGCCCAGCGGATCGGCGTCCACGAGGAGTGTGCGCGTGCCCTGCCGCGCGGAGGTGACGGCGAGAGCGCATGCCAGTGTGGACGCGCCGGCGCCGCCTCGGCCGCCGATCACGCCGACGGTGAGCGCGGGCCTGCCGACCCCTTCCGCCACGTCGGCGATGCGGTCGACGAGCCACTGCTCGCCGTCCGGCAGCATCAGGACGTGGTCGGCGCCGATCTCCACGGCCCGCTGCCAGACCCCGGAGTCGTCCTGGTCCTTGCCGACGAGCACCACTCCTCGTCTGCGTGCGGCCCCACGCAGCCGCCGCGCCGCGTCGTCCCCGACGAGCACGAGCGGCGCCGTCTCCCACCGGCCCCGGCCCTCCGGCACTCCGTGGTGGACCTCCGGCCGGGCACCCGCCGCCGCGCACAGGCGCAGCAGGTCGTCCAGCAGTTCCACGTCCTCGGTGACGATCAACGGCCTGCCCTGCCGCCCCTCGGCGGCGGACGGCCGGTCGTTGGTGATGGCTCCCGCCACGATCTCCAGCCCCCTTCGCTGCGTTGACACGGGCGCCCCGTGTTCCGGGCGCTCGTGTTCAAGTCCTGTGTGAGGACCGGCGATCGGCCGCCCATAGGGGCGGCCGACGGAATCCGGCCCTACGCATCCTGGAAACGGAACCGGCCATGAACTCGCCGCCGTCGGAACGCGCTGGAATCACGGTGCAGCGATCCCGGAAATCGTGTGGATCTTGGTCGAAAACTGTGGACAGCTCGGCCCTTGTGGATATCGCCGTCACCCGAACAGGCGACCCCTGCGCGACTTCCGCAGCGCATCCCCACGGCTACGGACGGTGACGGATCCTGTGTCGAGGCAGAGGAAAGCCCACGAGAGCACGGAGGCGCCTCGCGGGCTGGGAAGAAGAGGGGAAAACGCACCCGGACATGCGACGACCCCCACCGGGGGGGAGAGTGGGGGTCGTCTTCACGGCCGACTCGGGGGGGGAGGAGCCGGACCGCGTTGGCACGGTCGCGAACGATCCGTGACTTCCATGGTGTACCCGAGAGGCCTCTCAGGCAAACCCACGCACCCGACACTAGCCCGAATGGCGGGCGCATATGCTCGGCCTCGTGGAAAACCACTCCCTGCCCCGCACAGCGGCCTTCTTTGACCTGGACAAGACGGTCATTGCGAAGTCGAGCACGCTCACGTTCAGCAAGTCGTTCTACCAAGGTGGCCTGATCAACCGCAGAGCCGCCCTGCGGACGGCGTACACCCAGTTCGTGTTCCTCGCGGGCGGCGCCGACCACGACCAGATGGAGCGGATGCGGAAGTATCTGTCCGCGCTGTGCCGGGGCTGGAACGTCCAACAGGTGAAGGACATCGTCGCCGAGACCCTGCACGACCTGATCGACCCGATCATCTACGACGAGGCCGCCTCCCTCATCGAGGAGCACCACATCGCGGGGCGGGACGTCGTCATCGTCTCCACCTCCGGCGCCGAGGTGGTCGAGCCGATCGGCGAACTCCTCGGCGCGGACCGGGTGGTGGCGACCCGGATGGTCGTCGGCGACGACGGCTGCTTCACCGGCGAGGTGGAGTACTACGCCTACGGCCCGACCAAGGCCGAGGCGATCCGGGAGCTGGCCGAGTCCGAGGAGTACGACCTCGCGCACTGCTACGCGTACAGCGACTCGGCGACCGATCTGCCGATGCTGGAGGCCGTGGGGCACCCCCACGCGGTGAACCCGGACCGGACTCTGCGCAAGGAGGCCCTCGCGCGCGGGTGGCCCATTCTCGACTTCCACCGTCCCGTGCGCCTCAAGCAGCGCCTGGCCGTGCGGCCGCGCCCCGCCCTTCTCGCGGCTGCCGCCATAGGCGCCGCGGCGGCCACCGCGGGGCTCGTCTGGTACGCGAGCCGACGCCGGGTGGCGACCGCCTGACCTGCGGTCGGCACACCGGTAGCCGATTCACCCTCTTTGAACCTAAAAGTAAAGAAGCACATCAAGGGGTTCCGCTTGCCTCCATCCTGGAGTAGAAAGGATTCAAGGCCCGCGAGACCAAAGGACATCCGAGAGGATCACCTTTAAAACTCATTTTGGCCCCACGGACCCAGCATGAACACCGGGCACCCACGCGACGTCGACCCGTCGATTACGGGCCAGCCGCACCAGGTTACGGGCCGCAGTTCCCGACCTGATGGGCATATATCGAGGACGCTTGGTAACCGGGTGAACATGCCAGCGGCGGTACGAATTCTCGTACCGCCGCAACCCTTTTCCAGGGGTTTTCCGCCACCCGGCTTCCCGGGTTTCTACGCCGCTCCGCGCTGCAGCGCCTCGCACACCGCCGTCGACTCGCGCGCGCCCAGTTCGACGGCCCTGCCGCAGTGGGCGATCCAGGCGGCCATGCCCTCCGGGGTACCGGAGACATAGCCGTCGAGGGCGGCCAGATAGGCGGCACGGCCCAGTTCCGCGTGACCGACCTCCGCCGGGCAGACCGACTTCGGGTCGAGGCCGCTGCCGATCAGGACAATCCGCTCGGCAGCGCGCGCGACGAGGCCGTTGTCGAAGCCGAAGGGCCGTAGGGCGAGCAGCTCGCCGTGGACGACTGCGGCGGTCACCAGAGCGGGGGCCGAACCGCCCTTGATGATCAGCTCGGAGAGTCCGTCGAGACGGCCGCCCACCTCGGCGGCGCCTGGCACAGGCAGCTCGACGAGGGGTTCGTCGACGGACTCCCCCTCCTGTCGGGGCCGCCCCACGCGCGCGTCGTCACGGCCGGCCGCCACCAGGTGCAGCCGGGCCAGCACCCGCAGGGGCGACTGCCGCCAGATGGACAGCAACTGGCCCGCCTCGGCGGTCAGCCGCAACGCGGCACCCATGGCGCGGGCCTCGTCGTCGCCGTCCTGGCCGCTGAAGTCCGTACGACGGCGCACCTCTTCGAGGGCCCAGTCGGCGCCGGACAGTGCCGCCGAGCCGCGGGCACCACGCAGGGCGGCCTCGGAGGTGACCGCGTTGCTGCGGCGCCGCATGACGCGGTGGCCGTAGACCCGGTCCACGGCCTTGCGCACGGACTCCACGGACTCGGCCACACCGGGAAGCTCTCCCAGGGCCGCGAGCGGATCGGCGGCCGCACCTGACGTACTCATGAGTACGACCCTACGCGCACCGGTCACCGACCCCTCGAATGAGTGGTCTTCCACCGCCGACGAACACCCCTGGCACTCGCCCCACTACCGTTAGTGAACATGAAAATTGCTTTCGTCGGGAAGGGCGGAAGTGGCAAGACCACACTGTCCTCCCTGTTCATCCGCCACCTCGCCGTCTCCGGAGCGCCGGTCGTCGCCGTCGACGCCGACATCAATCAGCACCTGGGCGCCGCCCTCGGCCTCGACGAGTCGGAAGCCGCCGAACTGCCGGCGATGGGAGACCGGCTGGCGCTGATCAAGAACCATCTGCGTGGCTCCAACCCCCGGATCACCTCCGCCGAGACGATGATCAAGACCAGCCCGCCCGGCGACGGTTCACGCCTGGTGCAGATCCGCGAGCCCAACGCGATCTACGACGCCTGCGCCCGCCCGGTGGAACTCGACGGCGGGGCCGTCCGTTTGATGGTCACCGGCCCCTTCACCGACGCCGACCTGGGCGTCGCCTGCTACCACTCCAAGACGGGAGCGGTGGAGCTGTTCCTGAACCACCTGGTGGACGGCCGCGACGAGTACGTGGTGGTCGACATGACAGCCGGTTCGGACTCCTTCGCGTCCGGCATGTTCACCCGCTTCGACATGACGTTCCTCGTCGCCGAGCCGACCCGGAGGGGAGTCTCCGTCTACCGCCAGTACAAGGAGTACGCCGCCGACTACGGCGTCGCCCTGAAGGTCGTCGGCAACAAGGTGCACGGTCAGGACGACCTCGACTTCCTCCGCGCCGAGGTCGGGGACGACCTGCTGGTCACCCTCGGGCATTCGGACTGGGTGCGCGCCCTGGAGAAGGGCCGCCCGCCCCGTTTCGAGCGCTTGGAGGACCCCAACCGCCAAGCCCTGCGCACCCTTCACCAAGCCGCCGACGCCACGTACGAGCTGCGCGACTGGGAGCGCTACACCCGTCAGATGGCGCACTTCCACCTGAAGAACGCGACCAGTTGGGGCAACGAGAGGACCGGGGCCGACCTGGCCTCGCAGATCGACCCCGAGTTCGTGCTCACCGAGGGAGTCCCGGCCGGGGTCTGAGCCCCATGGCCGCCCCGGCCGCGGCTCCGCTCACTCCTTCGGCTTGGCCGCCGGAGCCCCGGGAACTCCCTTCGGGGCCGGTGCCGCTCCGGCGGACAGGAAGCTCTTCCAGCCCTTCTTCGGGGACTGTCCGACTCCCAGGGTGCGCAGCCTGTCCAGGACCTTCGGGTCCTGGGCGTCCAGCCAGTCGGCGAGCTGCCGGAAGGAGACGCAGCGCACCTCGGCCTTGCCGCAGACCGCCTCGATGGTCTCCTCGACGGCACGCATGTAGACGCCGCCGTTCCAGGACTCGAAGTGGTTGCCGATGATCAGGGGCGCACGGTTGCCCTCGTAGGCGCGCTCGAAGCCCGCGAGCAGACCGTCACGGAACTGGTCGCCCCAGTGCTCCCGCTTGGCCGCATTCCCCGCCCGGGCCCCGGACTGGTTCACGTAGAAGTTGTAGTCCATGGTGAGCGTCTCGAAGTCGCGCCCCGGGACGGGGACGAGCTGCAGCGACAGGTCCCAGAGCCCGTCCTTCTTCTCGGGCCAGACCTGGTTTCTGACTCCGCTGGTGTCGTAGCGGAAGCCGAGGTCACGGGCGGCCCGCATGAAGTTCGTCTGGCCCTCCAGACAGGGTGTGCGGGCGCCGATCAGCTCCTTGTCGTAGTCGAAGGGCAGCGGCTCGGCCTTCCCCGTGCCGGTGTTGGTCCTCCAAGCCTTCACGAACGACTTGGCCTGGGCGATCTCGCTCTTCCACTCCTCGACCGACCACTCGCCGACCCCGCCGCCGGAACCGCAGAAGTGGCCGTTGAAGTGCGTGCCGATCTCGTTGCCCTCCAGCCACGCGCCGCGCAGCTGGTCCACGGTGTCCTTGATTCCGCGGACGTCGTTGAAGCCGATGTCCGACCGGCCCGGCGAGTGCTGGGGCGGACGGTACAGGTCACGCTTCTCCTCCGGCAGCATGTACACGCCGCTCAGGAAGTACGTCATGGTCGCGTCGTTGGCCCGCGCCACCTTGCGGAAGTGCGAGAAGAGCCGCTGGCCGTCCTCCCCCGCGCCGTCCCAGCTGAACACCACGAACTGCGGCGGCTTCTGACCGGGCTTCAGCCGTTCGGGTCTGGGCAGGCGCGGCTGCGCACCGGTGTACGCGGTGGAGCCGTCGCCGATCAGCCGGACCGCGGCCTTCGGCGGTGCCGGAACGCCTTCTTTCGTGGCCGGTACGCCCTGCCGGCCCTCCTCCTCCGTTTTCTTCGCGCCAGGTGAGCCGACGGCTCCTGTCGGCTCACCGGTCCCGCATCCGGCGAGCGCCGCGGCGCAGGTCGCGGCGAGGGTGACGCCGGCGGCGATCCTCTGGGTGACGGCCATGTTCCGCCCACCTTCTTCCTTCGCTCAGGGGCAGAGCCGCCAAGGTCACACAGAGTTCCGATCACCATTAATACGACAAGCTGATAAAAAGCTTGATTCACCCTCACGAGTGATCTAATGACCTATTTGCGGCTAATGTTCTTGCATATCCTTTACCCTGCATTACGATTCGTTTACTGAGCGTTGAGAAATCCCGCCACTGAAAGCCGTGCCCCACGGCCGCGACCCACGCGACCGCGCAGCCCCGGAGGAGACGGGAGAACATGTCCGCCTGCGTCCCCACCCACGCCACCGACCCGGACTCGAATCGAATGGAGCGTGATCACCGACCACACAGCCCCCCGGAGGGACCGCGCCGCCGGTTCCGTGTCTCGGCCGCCGACCTGTCGGCCTCCATCGCGGTCTTCCTGATCGCCCTTCCCCTGTCCCTGGGCATCGCCCTCGCCACCGACGCCCCGCTCCAGGCCGGCCTCGTCGCCGCAGCCGTCGGCGGCCTCGTCGCCGGGCGCCTGGGCGGCTCCCCTCTCCAGGTCAGCGGCCCTGCGGCCGGTCTCACCGTCGTCACGGCCGACCTCATTCACCAGTACGGATGGCGCACCACCTGCGCCATCACCGTCTTCGCCGGCCTCTCGCAACTGGGCCTGGCCCACCTGCGCGTTGCCCGCTCGGCGCTCGCCGTCAGCCCCGCGATCGTGCATGGCATGCTGGCCGGCATCGGCGTCACCATCGCCGTCGCCCAGCTCCACATCGTGCTCGGCGGCACCCCGCAGAGCTCGGTCAGCGCCAACGTCGGTGCCCTACCCGCCCAGTTGGCGCACCTGCAACCCGCCGCGGTCTCCGTGAGCGCCCTCACCCTCGTCCTGCTGTTCGCCTGGCCCCGGATCCCCGGCCGCGTCGGCCGGCAGCTGCGCACGGTCCCGGCCGCCCTCGTCGCCGTCGCGGGCGCCACGGCGACGGCCTCGCTCACCGCGCTGAGCCTGCCCAAGGTCGACCTGCCCTCGTGGCGGAGCCATGCCCTGGCCGGAATGCCCGACGGGCCGACGCTCGGCATCGTCGCGGCCGTCCTCACCACCACTCTGGTGTGCAGTGTCCAGTCGCTCCTCGGCGCCGTAGCCATGGACAAGCTGGCGGCGGGGCGGACCGACGTACGGCGCTCGGACCTCGACCGCGAGCTGCGCGGCCAGGGCGCGGCCAACGTCGTCTCCGGCATCCTCGGCGGCCTGCCCATCGCCGGCGTCGCGGTCCGCAGCACGGCCAATGTGCGAGCCGGCGCCACCAGCCGGAACTCCACGATGCTGCACGGCGTTTGGGTGGTAGCGGCCGCACTGCTCATGGTCCCCTGCCTGGAGCTGATCCCCCTCGCCTCACTCGCCGCCCTGGTGATGGCCGTCGGGGTCCAGATGGTGTCCCTGCACCACATCCGCACGGTCACCCGTCACCGAGAAGTACTGGTCTACGCCGTCACCACCTTCGGCGTCGTCGTCCTCGGCGTCCTGGAAGGCGTCGCGCTCGGCATCGCCGTGGCCGTCGGGGTCGCCCTGCACCGCCTCACCCGCACCCGCATCACCCACGAGGAGCGGGACGAAGTCCATCACGTCCACGTACGAGGGCAGTTGACGTTCCTCGCCGTGCCCCGCCTCAGCCGCGCCCTGCATCAGGTCCCGCAGGCAGCCGCCGTCGTCGTGGAGCTGGACGGGTCGTTCATGGACCACGCGGCTTACGAGTCGCTGCAGGACTGGCAGCACGCGCACCGGGCGCACGGCGGCTCCGTGGAGATCACCGGGCGCGCCGGCACCCGTATCGCGGAACCCGTCAAGGCCTCGGCGGCCGGCTGTCGCTGCCGGCCCTGGACGCCGTGGCGCAACCACCAGTGCGAGGCCCCGGCCACCCCGACCGCCGGCACACCTCAGGAGGAGGCGGCCGAGGGGCCGCGCGGTCACCAACTGGCGCGTGGCATCAGCGCCTTCCAGCGAAACACCGCTCCCCTGGTCCGCAGTGAGCTGGCCCGGCTCGCGCGCGAGGGGCAGCAACCCTCGCAGCTCTTCCTGACCTGCGCCGACTCCCGGCTCGTCACGTCGATGATCACCTCCAGCGGCCCCGGCGACCTCTTCGTCGTACGCAATGTCGGCAACCTCGTGCCGCTGCCCGGCGAGGAGAGCGGCGACGACTCGGTGGCGGCGGCGATCGAATACGCGGTGGACGTGTTGCACGTTCGGTCCATCACGGTCTGCGGGCACTCCGGCTGCGGCGCGATGCAAGCCCTGCTCAAGAGCGACCCGCACAGTGCCCAGACCCCCCTCAAGCGCTGGCTGCGGCACGGCCGCCCCAGCCTGGACCGGGCGACCGACAAGAACCGCCCCTGGGCCCGCCTGGCCGGCCGCGAACCGGCCGACGCCGTCGAACAACTCGGCCTGACCAACGTCATCCAGCAGCTGGAGCATCTGAGAGCCCACGACTCCGTCGCACGCGCCCTGCGCGACGGCGCACTCGTACTGCACGGGATGTACTTCCACGTGGGCGAGGCACAGGCGTATCTGCTCACCGAGGAGGCCCCGGACGGCGGAGTCTTCGACCAGGTGACCGGGACGGCCGGGACGGACGATCCGGCCGGGGCGGTCCTGCACGACACGCGCGCGTGAACCGATCTCCTTCGCGGTCCGTGGGAACGGGTGGCGCCCTGGCGGTGGGGCCACCCGGAGCCCCACAGGTCTAAACCAATCCGATGAAGGCCCTTGTCATCGGGGGTCCGGGTCTGATGAGCTGTGGCCTGGGACACAACGGTCGCCCCGGCAAAGCACCGTAAGGGAGATGTCGTGAGCAACGAAAGCCTGGCCAACCTCTTGAAGGAGGAGCGACGCTTCGCGCCGCCTGCTGACCTGGCCGAGAACGCCAACGTCACGGCTGAGGCGTACGAACAGGCCAGGGCTGACAGGCTCGGCTTCTGGGCTGCGCAGGCCCGACGGCTGGCCTGGGCCAAGGAGCCGACCGAGACGCTGAACTGGTCGAACCCGCCGTTCGCCAAGTGGTTCGAGGACGGCGAGCTCAACGTCGCGTACAACTGCGTGGACCGGCATGTCGAGGCCGGGAACGGCGACCGGGTCGCCATCCACTTCGAGGGCGAGCCGGGGGACAGCCGGACCATCACCTACGCCGAGCTCAAGGACGAGGTGAGCAAGGCGGCGAACGCCCTGCTGGAGCTGGGGATCCAAGCGGGCGACCGGGTCGCGGTCTACATGCCGATGATCCCGGAGACGGCCGTGGCGATGCTCGCCTGCGCCCGGATCGGCGCCGCGCACTCCGTCGTGTTCGGCGGTTTCTCCGCGGACGCGCTCGCGACCCGCATCCAGGACGCCGACGCCAAGGTGGTCATCACCTCCGACGGCGGCTACCGGCGCGGCAAGCCGTCCGCGCTCAAGCCCGCAGTGGACGACGCGGCCGACCGCGCCGGAAATGTCGAGCACGTCCTCGTCGTCCGCCGCACCGGCCAGGACGTCGCCTGGAACGACTCCCGTGACGTGTGGTGGCACGAGATCGTCGACCGGCAGAGCGCCGAGCACGCCCCGCAGGCGTTCGGGGCCGAGCACCCGCTGTTCATCCTGTACACGTCCGGCACGACGGGTAAGCCCAAGGGCATCCTGCACACCTCCGGCGGCTACCTCACCCAGACGTCGTACACCCACCACGCCGTCTTCGACCTCAAGCCGGAGACGGACGTGTACTGGTGCACGGCCGACGTCGGCTGGGTGACCGGCCACTCGTACATCGTGTACGGGCCGCTGGCGAACGGCGCGACGCAGGTCATGTACGAGGGCACGCCGGACACCCCGCACCAGGGGCGGTTCTGGGAGATCGTGCAGAAGTACGGGGTGACGATCCTCTACACCGCGCCGACGGCGATCCGTACGTTCATGAAGTGGGGCGACGACATCCCCGCGAAGTTCGATCTCAGCAGTCTGCGTGTTCTCGGGTCCGTCGGTGAGCCCATCAACCCCGAGGCATGGATCTGGTACCGCAAGCACATCGGTGGCGACGTGACGCCGATCGTGGACACCTGGTGGCAGACCGAGACCGGCGCGATGATGATCTCCCCGCTGCCTGGTGTGACGGCGACCAAGCCCGGGTCGGCGCAGACACCACTGCCGGGCATCTCCGCCACGGTGGTGGACGACGAGGCACGGGAAGTCCCCGACGGCGGTGGCGGCTATCTGGTCCTCACCGAGCCGTGGCCGTCGATGCTGCGCACCATCTGGGGCGACGACCAGCGGTTCCTCGACACGTACTGGTCGCGGTTCGAGGGCAAGTACTTCGCCGGTGACGGGGCGAAGAGGGACGACGACGGGGACATCTGGCTCCTCGGGCGCGTCGACGACGTGATGCTCGTGTCGGGTCACAACATCTCCACCACCGAGGTGGAGTCCGCGCTCGTCTCGCACCCGTCGGTGGCCGAGGCGGCCGTGGTCGGTGCGGCCGACGAGACCACCGGTCAGGCGATCGTGGCGTTCGTGATCCTGCGCGGCACGGCGAACGCCGAGGACGAGGGCCTCGTCGCCGACCTCCGCAACCACGTCGGCACCACCCTCGGCCCGATCGCCAAGCCGAAGCGGATCCTGCCGGTGCAGGAGCTGCCGAAGACCCGCTCCGGGAAGATCATGCGGCGCCTGCTGCGGGACGTGGCGGAGAACCGGCAGCTCGGTGACGTCACGACGCTGACCGACTCCACGGTGATGGACCTGATCCAGGCCAAGCTGCCGGCGGCGGCGAGCGAGGACTGAGGTTCCGTACGTCCCCCGCGAGGGCGTACGCCGATAATGGGCACCCGGCGGCAAGCACGCCGGGTGCTCTTTGGTTAAAGTGACAAATGGTGCGCCGGGAAGTCTGGTCGGCAAGTGATCCGTGCTGCCCACCGACCGGAGGTCCCCACCGTGGCCGCGTCCCGCCCCACCCCCACCCCCACCCCCACCCGCAAGGTTCTCGGCCGGCTCTCCCTGCCCGAGCGGACCTTCGTGGCGGACGCCCTGCGCACGGAGACCGTCGGCGGTGTGCTGCTGCTCCTGGCCGCCGTCACCGCGCTGGTCTGGGTCAACGTCCCCGCGCTGCACGACAGCTACGAGAGCGTCAGCCACTTCCGCTTCGGCCCCGCGGCGCTCGGCCTCGATCTGTCCGTGGCGCACTGGGCGGCCGACGGACTCCTCGCGGTCTTCTTCTTCGTCGCCGGCATCGAACTCAAGCGCGAACTGGTCGCCGGTGACCTCAAGGACCCGAGGACGGCCGCGCTGCCCGTGGTCGCCGCACTGTGCGGTATGGCCGTACCGGCGCTCGTGTACGCGCTCACCAACCTCACCGGCGGCGGTTCCCTGGCCGGCTGGGCGGTGCCCACGGCGACCGACATCGCCTTCGCGCTGGCCGTGCTCGCCGTCATCGGCACCTCCCTGCCGAACGCGCTGCGGGCCTTCCTGCTCACCCTCGCCGTCGTCGACGACCTGTGCGCGATCCTGATCATCGCGGTGTTCTTCACCGACGACCTCGACTTCGCCGCGCTCGGCGGCGCGTTCGCCGGTCTCGCCGTCTTCTGGCTGCTGCTGAGGAAGGGCGTGCGCGGGTGGTACGTGTACGTTCCGCTCGCGCTCGTCATCTGGGCGCTGATGTACACCAGCGGCGTGCACGCCACCATCGCCGGTGTCGCGATGGGGCTGATGCTGCGCTGCACACGGCGCGAGGACGAGCAGCGCTCCCCCGGCGAACACATCGAGCACCTCGTGCGCCCTCTGTCCGCAGGTCTGGCGGTGCCGCTGTTCGCCCTGTTCAGCGCGGGTGTAGCGGTGACGGGCAATGCGCTCGAAGAGGTGTTCACACAGCCGGAGACGCTCGGGGTGGTGCTCGGGCTGGTCGTCGGCAAAGCGGTCGGGATCTTCGGCGGGACCTGGCTGACCGCCCGCTTCACCCGGGCCTCGCTCTCCGAGGAACTGGCCTGGCCGGACGTCTTCGCGGTCGCCTCCCTCGCCGGGATCGGCTTCACCGTGTCGCTGCTGATCGGCGAACTGGCCTTCGAGGGCGACCCGGCGCTCACCGGCGGCGTCAAGGCGGCCGTCCTTACCGGTTCGCTCATCGCGGCGGTCCTGGCGACCATCCTGTTGAAAATGAGGAACGCCGAGTACCAGGCTCTGTGGGCCGCCGAGGAGCGTGACGACGACCTCGACGGCATCCCCGACGTCTACGAACAGGACGACCCGGCGTACCACCTGCGTATGGCCGCGATCCACGAACGCAAGGCCGCCGAGCATCGCAGGCTTGCCGAAGTGGCGGGCGGGGCAGGCGACGGCGACGACGGTCCGGCATGATCTGACAGGACCGTACAAACGCATATGAGGGAGACCCCGATGAGCGCACCCGACGGCAGCCCGGTCGGAGCCGAACGCAGCGTCGGCCAGTTGTTCGCCTCGGCGACGGCCGAGATGTCCGCGCTGGTGCACGACGAGATCGCGCTGGCCAAGGCTCAGCTCAGGCAGGACGTCAAGCGAGGCGTGATCGGCGGCGGGGCGTTCACCGCGGCCGGCACGGTGCTGATCTTCTCCCTGCCGATGCTGAGTTTCGCCCTGGCGTACGGCATCCGCACCTGGAGCGACTGGAACCTGGCGATCTGCTTCCTGCTCTCGTTCGCGGCGAACGTGGTGGTCGCCCTCGTGCTGACGCTGATCGGCGTCGTCTTCTCGAAGAAGGCCAAGAAGGGGCAGGGGCCGCAGAAGGTCGCCGCCTCCATGAAGGAGACAGCGGGCGTGCTGCAGAACGCCAAGCCGCACCCCCGTCGACCCGCCCGGGCCGACGACGCCGTCGAGGCTGTGGCACGCTCGACGTCATGACCGACCCCGCGGCCACCCCGGCCGCCCCCTGGAATCAGCCCGCGTCTCCCGTACGGCTCGACGTGCCCGGCGCCAAAAAGCTGATCCACCGGGACGTGGCCGCCAACGGCGCGCGCTTCCACATCGCCGAGGTGGGCGACGGGCCGCTGGTGCTGCTGCTGCACGGCTTCCCGCAGTTCTGGTGGACCTGGCGGCACCAGCTGGTCGCCCTCGCCGACGCGGGCTTCCGGGCCGTGGCGATGGACCTGCGCGGGGTCGGCGGCAGCGACCGCACACCCCGGGGCTACGACCCCGCGAACCTCGCCCTCGACATCACCGGGGTCGTACGGTCCCTCGGCGAGCCCGACGCCGCCCTGGTCGGCCACGACCTGGGCGGCTATCTGGCGTGGACGGCGGCCGTGATGCGCCCCAAGCTCGTACGGCGGCTCGCGGTGTCCTCGATGCCGCATCCGCGGCGGTGGCGCTCGGCGATGCTCTCGGACGTCAAGCAGACGTCCGCGGGCTCCTACATCTGGGGGTTCCAGCGGCCCTGGATCCCCGAGCGGCAACTCACCGCCGACGACGGCGCGCTGGTCGGCCGGCTCATCCGGGACTGGTCGGGGCCCCGGCTGCCCGACGACGAGGCCGTGGAGGCGTACCGGCGGGCGATGTGCATCCCGTCGACGGCGCACTGCTCGATCGAGCCGTACCGGTGGATGGTGCGGTCCCTGGCCCGCCCGGACGGCATCCAGTTCAACCGCCGGATGAAGCGCCCGGTCCGGGTGCCCACCCTCCACCTGCACGGTTCACTCGACCCGGTGATGCGTACGCGCAGCGCGGCGGGGTCCGGGGAGTACGTCGAAGCGCCGTACCGCTGGCGGCTGTTCGACGGTCTGGGGCACTTCCCGCACGAGGAGGACCCGGTGGCGTTCTCGGCCGAACTCATCAACTGGCTGAAGGACCCCGAGCCCGACCGGTGAGTCCGGCCGGGCCTCCCGCCCTCCAGACTTGAACACCTGTTCCACGAACAGTTACTTGCCCGGCGCATAGGCCAATTGGGGGGCGTGGGGGCGGTTATGGACCTTGGGGCGGGGGCACACGTCGGGGTATGGGCTGGACGCACGACTACAGTGACGCAGCACGCAACCGCCGCTCGGCCGCGGGCCTGAGCTCCCACCAGAGGGGCGCCCCGCAGCTGCCGGGCACGGATCCCCGTCTGGGCATTCCGCGCATCCTGCGCCGCCGGGCCCGCTGGGTCTCGGCGCGGCTGCGCCATCCTCGCCCCTGACCCACGCGGGGTGACCCGCACAGGACTTCACCACACCGCCCCCGGCCTCAGAGCGCGCAGCTGTCGCTGTCCACCTGCTGGTTGGCCTTACGGCCCTTGGCGATGTCCTCCTCGACCTCGTCCGCGGTGAGGGCGTAGCCCGTGTCCGGATCGTCGAGGGACTTCGCGAAGACCACGCCGTAGACCTTGCCTTCGGGCGTGAGCAGCGGGCCGCCCGAGTTGCCCTGGCGGACAGTCGCATAGAGCGAGTAGACGTCGCGGTGGACGGTGCCGCGCTTGTAGATGTCGGCGCCGTTGGCCGTGATGCGACCACGCACGCGCGCGGGGCGGACGTCGTACGAGCCGTTCTCCGGGAAACCCGCGACGATCGCGTCGTCGCTGCCGTCGGCGTCCTTGGTGGTGAACTCCAGTACGGGCGCCTGCAGGCCCGGCACGTCCAGTACGGCGATGTCGCGTTCCCAGTCGTAGAGGACGACCGTGGCGTCGTACTTGCGGCCCTCGCCGCCGATCTGGACGGTGGGTTCGTCGACTCCGCCCACCACGTGCGCATTGGTCATCACCCGGCGCTCTCCGAAGACGAAGCCGGTGCCTTCGAGGACCTTGCCGCAACTCTGGGCGGTGCCCATGACCTTGACGATGGACCGCTTCGCGCGCTGGGCGATCGGGCTGCTCGCGAGTGCCGGGTCGGGGGGCTGGACCTCGGTGATGGGCTCGTTCGAGAACGGGCTGAAGACCTGCGGGAAGCCGTTCTGCGTGAGGACCGAGGAGAAGTCCGCGAACCAGGTGTCCGCCTGGGTGGGCAGGGCCCCTGCCACGCCCTGCAGCACCTTGGAGTTGCGGACCTCCTTGCCGAGCGTCGGCAGCGTCGTCCCGGCGAGTGCGGAACCGATCAGCCAGGCGACCAGGAGCATCGCCACGACGTTGACGAGAGCGCCGCCGGTGGCGTCCAGGGCACGCGCCGGGGACCAGGTGATGTAACGGCGCAGCTTGTTGCCGAGGTGGGTGGTCAGGGCCTGGCCCACGGAGGCGCAGACGATCACGATGACCACCGCGACGACGGCGGCGGCCGTGGTGACCTCGGAGTTCTCGGTCGTCCAGTCCCAGATGACGGGCATGAGGTAGACCGCTACGAGGCCGCCGCCGAGAAAGCCGATCACCGAGAGGATGCCGACGACGAAGCCCTGTCGGTAGCCGACGATCGCGAACCAGACGGCGGCGACCAGCAACAGGATGTCCAGCACGTTCACCGCTTCAAGCCTCGCCTCGTCGCTTCGCGATCACTACAGGCCGGCCGGGAGGCCGGCCCGCCGCGCGGCGACGGGGGGACACCACAAGCCCCAAAAGACGCAGCACGGCAGACACCCTGTCATGAGCGCCAGTCGAGCGGGACCTGCTTCTCACGGTCCCAGGGGCGCTCCCAGCCGGCGTAGTGCAGCAGACGGTCGATCACTCCGGCCGTGAACCCCCAGACGAGGGCCGATTCGACCAGAAATGCCGGTCCTGCGTAGCCGCGGGGGTGAACGGCGGTGGCTCTGTTGGCCGGATCCGTGAGATCCGCCACGGGGACGGTGAAGACGCGGGCCGTCTCGTTCGGATCGACGGCCCGGACCGGGGTCGGCTGTCGCCACCAGCCCAGGACGGGCGACACGACGAAGCCGCTGACCGGGATGTACAGCTTGGGCAACACGCCGAAGAGCTGGACGCCGGCGGGGTCGAGGCCGGTCTCCTCCTCGGCCTCGCGCAGGGCGGCGCGCAGCGGACCGTCGGTCTGCGGGTCGCCGTCCTCGGGGTCGAGGGCGCCACCCGGGAACGACGGCTGGCCCGCGTGTGATCTGAGCGAGCCTGCGCGCTCCATGAGCAGCAGTTCGGGGCCGCTCGCACCCTCGCCGAACAGGATCAGGACCGCCGACTGCCGCCCCGAGCCGTTCTCCGGCGGCAGGAAGCGGCTCAGCTGCAGCGGCTCGATCGTCTCGACGGCGTGCACCACCGGGTCCAGCCAGGCGGGCAGGCCCGCCCTGTCCAGCACCGGCCGCCCGGCCGTCGGGCGATGCCCGTGGTCGGTGTCCGTGCCGCCGTCCGTCCGGCTCGCGCGTGTCATAGCCACCCCCGTCGTTCTTCCGGTCCCAACGCCCGGGGGACCGCTGATCGTTCCGCTCGGGCCTCGCGTCCCTCTTGTGGGTGGCGGGCAGTAGCGCCGGGAGGGTGCGTGCCGGGCTGCTCCGTGGGCCCCGTCATCCGGCGGCTCCCAGGGGCGGGGCCGGGATACCGCCCGCGTCGAGGTAGGCCTGTGGGGGCTTGAGGCGCTGGCCGGGGAAGCCGCCCTTCTCGTACTTCAGGAGCTTCCTGGCCTTCTCCGGGTCCGTCTCCCCCTCGCCGAACGCGGGACAGAGCGGGGCGATGGGGCAGGCACCGCAGGCCGGTTTGCGGGCGTGGCAGATACGGCGGCCGTGGAAGATCACGTGGTGCGACAGCATCGTCCACTCGCTCTTCGGGAACAGCGCGCCGATGGCCGCCTCGATCTTGTCCGGGTCGGTCGCCTCGGTCCACCGCCAGCGCCGTACGAGCCGCTGGAAATGCGTGTCCACGGTGATGCCTGGGCGGCCGAAGGCGTTGCCCAGCACGACGAAGGCGGTCTTGCGGCCGACGCCGGGCAGTTTGACGAGGTCCTCGAGACGGCCGGGGACCTCACCCCCATGGTTCTCCACCAGGGCCTTCGACAGCCCTATGACCGACCTCGTCTTCGCCCGGAAGAACCCGCAGGGCCGCAGGATCTCCTCGACCTCCTCCGGGTCGGCCGCGGCCAGATCCTCTGGGGTGGGGTACTTCGCGAAAAGCGCCGGTGTCGTCTGGTTGACCCGCAGGTCGGTCGTCTGCGCCGACAGGACCGTCGCGACGATCAGCTGGAACGAGTTCTCGAAGTCCAGCTCCGGGTGCGCGTACGGGTACACCTCGGCGAGTTCGCGGTTGATGCGACGGGCACGGCGGACCAGGGCGGTCTGCGATTCGGGCTTGGAAGCCGCCTTCTTCACTACCGCCCTTCCGGCGCTGGTGGACTTTCTCGCCGGAGCGGCCTTCTTCGCCGAGGCCGTGGTCTTCTGGGCGGAGTTCTCCCCCGCTGATGGATCGGACACCTTCGTCGCCTTTGCCGTTTTGTTCGCTCCCGCGGGGCCCTGTTCGCCCACAGCGGAATCGCGCCGTACAACCACCCGCCCAGCCCCCTTGGCCTGTGCTCTCACCGGCGATTTGGACACCCGGCCAGCCTAGAGCCCGGCACTGACATCCGCCCCGGGCCCAGAAGATCGGCCCCCAATTGGACCCCTGACGCTTACCCCGGGACATGTGTGCGGCATCCTTGTGACAGATCACACTGTTTGGTACGTCCGGCAAGACGGGGAACACGGTCCCCTGGTAGTACGGGGAGCAAGATCCCCTGAGCAGGTCGACAAGGAGAGAACTCGTGGACGACGTTCTGCGGCGCGCCCCGCTCTTCGCGGCGCTCGATGACGAGCAGGCCGCGGAGCTCCGCGCCTCCATGGGTGAAGTGACCCTCGCGCGCGGTGACGCTCTCTTCCACGAGGGCGACCCGGGTGACCGCCTCTATGTGGTCACCGAAGGCAAGGTCAAGCTTCACCGCGCGTCGCCCGACGGCCGCGAGAACATGCTGGCCGTGCTCGGCCCCGGTGAGCTGATCGGCGAGCTGTCGCTGTTCGACCCGGGTCCGCGGACGGCGACCGCCACGGCGCTGACCGAGGTCAAGCTGCTCGGCCTCGGCCACGGCGACCTCCAGCCGTGGCTGAACGCGCGGCCCGAGGTGGCCGCGGCGCTGCTGCGAGCCGTCGCGCGGCGGCTGCGCAAGACCAACGACCAGATGTCCGACCTCGTCTTCTCGGACGTTCCCGGGCGGGTCGCTCGCGCGCTGCTGGACCTCTCCCGGCGGTTCGGCGTTCAGTCGGAGGAGGGCATCCATGTGGTGCACGACCTCACGCAGGAGGAGCTGGCGCAGCTCGTGGGTGCGTCTCGGGAGACCGTGAACAAGGCCCTGGCGGACTTCGCGCAGCGGGGGTGGCTGCGGTTGGAGGCTCGCGCGGTGATCCTGCTGGACGTGGAGCGGCTGGCCAAGCGGTCGCGCTGACGCGGGTTCGGTCGTTCGCCGCCAGGGCCTGAGGGGCCTCGGTTTACGGGCCAGGGCCAGGGCCTGAGGGTTGGTGCAACGCAGTACGCAGGTGGGGCTTGCGAGCCAGTACAGGCCGCACATCTGTTCGTACGTCGATGGGGTTCGTCTCGTTCCGCGAGGCGGGCCCCATTTTCTTTCGCGGGGCGGGCCCCTTGGTTTTCGCCTCCCTGAGCTGCCCGCGCGTCCCTTGCGGCACAGTGACCGTATGGCCGGAATCGGGCGCCCAAGAGGGCTGGACAGTCAGGGGTTCATCGAGCGGGAGGGGGCACTCGGGCGGGTGCCCGGGGTGTTCCGGCCGGTGGTGGCCGCGGCTCGGGATCGGGTGCTGGACGTGTTCGGAGGGCGGCTGCACAGTGCGTACCTCTATGGGTCGGTGCCCCGGGGCACCGCTCGTCCCGGGCGCAGTGACCTCGATCTGTTGCTGGCGTTGCGCGAGGAGCCCACAGAGACGGACCGGGCGGAGGCCCGAGTACTGGACGAGGCGCTGGACAACGAGTTCCCGCAGATCGATGGCGCCGGAACACTGCTGGTCAGCCGGGCGCAGGTGCTCAGCGACCTGGAGCGGTACGACCTGGGCTGGTTCGTGGCCTGTCTGTGCACTCCCCTGCTGGGTGAGGACCTGGCGGAGGACCTGCCTCGCTATCGGCCCGACTCCGTCCTCGCCCGCGAGACCAACGGCGACCTCGCGCTGCAACTGCCGCGCTGGCGTGCGCGAGTCGCGGAGGCCACGACCGACGACGCCCGGCGGGCGCTCGTCCGTGGTTGCTCCCGGCGGCTCGTCCGCACCGGGTTCACCCTCGTCATGCCCCGCCGACAGGGCTGGACCAGTGATCTGCACGAGATGGCGGAGGCGTTCGGCGCGTACTACCCGGAGCGCGCCGCCCAGATGCGCGCGGCGGCGGTGGCCGGGTACGAGCCGGGTACCGGTGTCGAGGTTCTGCGGTCGTACCTGGACGACCTCGGGCCCTGGCTGGCCGAGGAGTACGCGCGCGTACACGGCGTCAAAGCACCGCGTCCCGGAGATCAGTGAAGGGTGAGAGGGACGTTCCTCGGGCGATGGGGCTCCGATCATGCCCCCGGAGGACCCCTGGACGCCCCTGGGAGGGGCTGCTGAGGCCCGGGAGGCCTCCAGGGGCCCGGGAGACCCCGCGGTCGCACACGGCCCCGGAGGCGGCCGCTCAGGCTCGGGGAATCAGATCAGGCCGTGGTCGGCCAGGTACTCCAGTTGTGCCTGTACCGAGAGTTCCGCGGCCGGCCACAGGGAGCGGTCGACGTCCGCGTAGACGTGGGCGACGACCTCGCCGGGGGTGCGGTAGCCGTTCTCGACGGCCGTCTCGACCTGGGCGAGCCGGTGGGCGCGGTGGGCGAGGTAGAACTCGACGACGCCCTGCGCGTCCTCCAGGACGGGGCCGTGACCGGGAAGGACGGTGTGGACGCCGTCATCGACCGCGAGGGATCTGAGGCGGCGGAGGGAGTCGAGGTAGTCGCCGAGACGGCCGTCGGGGTGGGCCACGACCGTCGTACCGCGCCCCAGGACGGTGTCACCCGTCAGGACGGCCCGGTCGGCCGGGAGATGGAAGCAGAGCGAGTCGGCGGTGTGGCCGGGGGCGGGAACGACCCGGAGTTCCAGGCCGCCGACCGAGATCACGTCGCCCGCGCCCAGTCCTTCGTCGCCGAGCCGCAGCGCCGGGTCGAGGGCCCGTACGTTCGTCCTGGTCAGCTCGGCGAAGCGGGCGGCGCCCTCCGCGTGGTCCGGGTGCCCGTGCGTGAGCAGGGTCAGCGCGACCCGCTTGCCGGCCCTCTCCGCCGTGTCGACGACGTTGCGCAGGTGGACGTCGTCCAGCGGACCCGGGTCGATCACGACCGCCAGCTCGGAGTCCGGTTCGGACACGATCCAGGTGTTGGTCCCGTCCAGCGTCATCACGGACGCGTTCGGCGCGAGCACGTTGACCGCGCGCGCGGTGGCGGGCCCCGACAGGACGCCGCCCCTGGGCCGGCCGGGGAGGGCTGCTGCGTCGGTCATGCGGAGTCCCCGGTGGCCGATATGCGCTTGGTGAACTCGGCGTGGCCGGGCCAGGAGAGGACCACGTCGTCGTTCTCCAGGCGAGCTTCGGCGAGGACGGGGGTCAGGTCGCGGGCTGGTGCGGCGGCGAGCGCCGCGGCGGCCGTGTCGTACTCCGCGAGCCGGCGCAGCGTCGCGATGGTGGGCGGCATCATCAGCAGCTCGCCCTTGTCGTAGCCGTCCGCCGCGTCCCGGGGGCGGATCCACACCGTGCGGTCGGCCTCCGTGGATGCGTTGCGGGTGCGCTGGCCCTTCGGCAGCGCGGCCACGAAGAACCAGGTGTCGTAGCGGCGGGCCTCGAACTCGGGGGTGATCCAGCGGGCCCAGGCGCCCAGCAGGTCGGACCGCAGGACCAGCCCCCTGCGCTCCAGGAACTCCGCGAAGGACAGCTCCCGGGCGGCGACCGCCGCGCGGTCCGTCTCCCAGTCGTCGCCCGTGGTGTCGCCGACCACCGTGTCGGAACTGGGCCCGGCGAGCAGCACGCCCGCCTCCTCGTACGTCTCCCGTACGGCCGCGCAGACGATCGCCTGGGCGTCGGTCTCGTCGACGCCGAGTCTGGACGCCCACCACGCGCGCGCGGGGCCCGCCCAGCGGATCTGGTGGTCGTCGTCGCGCGGATCCACACCGCCGCCCGGATACGCGTACGCGCCCCCGGCGAAGGCCATGGAGGCGCGTCTGCGCAGCATGTGCACCACCGGAGTGTCGGCCGTGTCCTTGAGCAGCATGACGGTGGCGGCCCGCCTGGGGGTCACCGGTGTCAGCGTGCCGGCCGCGAGTGCGCGGATGCGGTCCGGCCACTCGGCTGGGTACCACTGCCCGTTTGCCATGGGCGGAGGCTAACTCGTCACGGGCGGATGTTCGAGCGAGCCTCCGCGATCCCGGCGACCGCTACGCGCTGGTGAGCTCCACCTGGAGCTCCACCTCGACCGGCGCGTCCAGCGGCAGTACCGCCACACCGACCGCGCTGCGCGCGTGGACGCCCTTGTCGCCGAAGACGGCGCCCAGGAGTTCGCTCGCGCCGTTCAGCACGGCGGGCTGGCCCGTGAAGTCGGAGGCCGAGGCCACGAAGCCGACGACCTTCACCACGCGCGCGACACGGTCCAGGTCGCCCGCGACGGACTTCACGGCGGCGAGGGCGTTCAGCGCGCAGGTGCGGGCGAGTTCCTTGGCCTCCTCGGGGGTGACCTCGGCGCCGACCTTGCCGGTGACGGGCAGCTTGCCGTCCACCATGGGGAGCTGCCCGGAGGTGTACACGTACACGCCGGACTGGACGGCCGGCTGGTACGCGGCGAGCGGCGGGACGACCCCGGGCAGCCTCAGCCCGAGTTCCGCGAGCCTGGCCTCGACGGCGCTCACGGCTTGGGCCGCTTCAGGTAGGCCACCAGCTGCTCGGGGTTGTTCGGCCCGGGCACGACCTGGACGAGCTCCCAGCCGTCCTCGCCCCAGGTGTCCAGGATCTGCTTCGTGGCGTGGACGAGCAGCGGCACGGTTGAGTATTCCCACTTGGTCATGTGGCCGACTTTATCCGCTTCCCGGCCGCTGCCCGGCACGGGTTCCATCTTGGTCCGGCCCGGGTTCCGTCTTGGTCCGGCACGGGGGTCGACCTCGGTCCGGCACGGGATCGAGATCGGTCCGGCGCGGGTTCCGCCGCCGTCCCGGCGGGCATGCATGACAGCCCGGGCAGGCCGGGGCGACAGGCGGGGAGAGCACAAGTTGTCCACAGCCTCCCGCGTACGCCGCGCGCGGACTGGTTAGGCTCGAATACGTGAGCAGGCTCCAGGTCGTCAGCGGCAAGGGCGGGACCGGAAAGACCACGGTCGCCGCCGCACTCGCGCTCGCCCTCGCGACCGAGGGCAAGCGCACCCTCCTGGTCGAGGTCGAGGGCAGACAGGGCATCGCGCAGCTCTTCGAGGCAGAGGCACTGCCGTACGAGGAGCGGAAGATCGCGGTCGCATCCGGGGGCGGGGAGGTGTACGCGCTGGCCATCGACCCCGAACTGGCCCTGTTGGACTACCTCCAGATGTTCTACAAGCTGGGCGGGGCGGGCCGGGCCCTGAAGAAGCTCGGCGCAATCGACTTCGCGACCACCATCGCGCCCGGCCTCCGGGACGTGCTGCTGACCGGCAAGGCCTGCGAGGCGGTGCGCCGCAAGGAGAAGAGCGGGCGGTTCACGTATGACTACGTGGTGATGGACGCGCCTCCCACCGGGCGCATCACCCGCTTCCTGAACGTGAACGACGAAGTGGCAGGGCTCGCCAAGATCGGCCCGATACACAATCAGGCCCAGGCCGTCATGCGGGTCCTGAAATCCCCCGAGACGGCTGTCCATCTGGTGACGCTGCTGGAGGAGATGCCGGTCCAGGAGACAGCGGACGGCATCGTCGAGCTGCGGGCCGCGAAGCTGCCGGTGGGGCGGATCATCGTCAACATGGTGCGGCCCGAACTGCTGGACGCCGGCGAGCTGGAGTTCGCGCGCGCGGTGCCGCGTACGGCCGTCGCCAAATCCCTGTCCACGGCGGGTCTGGGCGGCGCGCGGCGCGGCGGCACGGCCGAGCGCCTGGTGGAGCCGCTGCTCACGCAGGCCGAGGAGTACGCCGAGCGGTACGCCCTGGAGCACGAACAGCGGGGCGCACTGGGCGAGCTGGACCTGCCGCTGCACGAACTGCCGTTGCTCGCCGAGGGAATGGATCTGGCGGGCCTGTACGAACTGGCCAAGGAACTGCGTCAGCAAGGGATCTCATGACTCCGGACCCGGCCGCCACGCACGATTCGGCCCACTCCCACGACGGACACCGCGTGATCAGTTCGACCCGCCCCCTCGCGGTCGACTCCCTGCT
The DNA here is from genome assembly GCF_041435215.1 of Streptomyces sp. NBC_01314. Classification (NCBI taxonomy): domain Bacteria; kingdom Bacillati; phylum Actinomycetota; class Actinomycetes; order Kitasatosporales; family Streptomycetaceae; genus Streptomyces; species Streptomyces sp. NBC_01314. Next base: position 5,058,154 of record NZ_CP108394.1, read on the forward strand.
GGACGACCCGCAGACCCGCATCGTGGTGTGCTGCGGCGCCGGCGGAGTGGGCAAGACGACCACGGCGGCGGCACTCGGGGTGCGGGCCGCCGAGCGCGGCCGCAAGGTGGTCGTGCTCACCATCGACCCGGCCCGACGGCTCGCCCAGTCCATGGGCATCGACTCGTTGGACAACACCCCGCGGCGGGTCAAGGGCATCGACGGGGATGGCGAACTGCACGCCATGATGCTCGACATGAAGCGCACGTTCGACGAGATCGTCGAGGCGCACGCGGACCCGGACCGGGCCTCCGCGATCCTGAGCAACCCCTTCTATCAATCGCTCTCGGCGGGCTTCGCGGGCACGCAGGAGTACATGGCGATGGAGAAGCTGGGCCAGTTGCGGGCCCGGGACGAGTGGGACCTGATCGTCGTCGACACCCCTCCGTCCCGATCGGCGCTGGACTTCCTGGACGCCCCGAAGCGGCTCGGCTCGTTCCTCGACGGCAAGCTGATCCGCGTCCTGCTGGCGCCGGCGAAGGTCGGCGGGCGGGCCGGCATGAAATTCCTGAACGTCGGCATGTCGATGATGACGGGCGCCCTGGGCAAGCTCCTCGGCGGTCAACTGCTGAAGGACGTCCAGACGTTCGTGGCCGCCATGGACTCCATGTTCGGGGGCTTCCGTACGCGCGCGGACGCCACGTACAAGCTGCTCCAGGCGCCCGGCACGGCGTTCTTGGTGGTGGCCGCGCCGGAGCGGGACGCGCTGCGCGAGGCGGCGTACTTCGTGGAGCGACTGGCGGCCGAGGACATGCCACTGGCCGGGTTGGTGCTCAACCGCGTCCATGGCAGCGGCGCGGCCCAGCTGTCCGCCGAGCGCGCGCTCGCCGCCGCGGAAAATCTTGACGAGCCCCGCATTGTGGATCAGATGGACGGGAAAGCAGTTCGTAACTCTCCCGACACGTACGGCAGTTCAGCCAGTTCAGGCAGTCCGGAAGCTCCCGCAACGACCGTCACCCCGGACGGCTCCCCCGCCCCGGACCAGCAGAAGCAGACCGTTGCCGACCAGACCGTTGCCGACCAGGTTGTCGCCCCGGACCTGACCGTGGAACAGCTCACGGCGGGCCTGCTTCGGCTGCACGCCGAGCGGATGCGACTGCTCTCCCGCGAGCAGCGCACACGTGACCGCTTCACCGCGCTGCATCCCGAGGTGGCCGTGGCCGAAGTGGCGGCGCTGCCCGGTGATGTCCACGACCTGGCGGGTCTGCGGGACATCGGAGACCGGCTCGCGGCCATAAGGCCGGAGCTGCCCACCTCCGCCGACTGAACCACCCGTCGGACGACTGGTCTTCACGTTTGGCGGTCGACTGCCCTGCCGGACGAACCGGCCGTCCGGCGACGGCCGGAGGACCGCTACGACCGGCCGAGGGGACCGAACCGTGCCCCGACCACCGATCCACGCCTCGGGGCACCCGAGAGCCGGCACACCTGCCCGACGCGCCGACACCTCAAGAGGCGCCCTCGACCGACGTGGCCCGGAAGGGCCTCGCCCTCAGCTCACCGCCGCGTAGTTCTCATAGATCTCGTCATCGTCGAGCGGCAGAATGCCCGCGCCACGCTCGTACTCCGTGCGCGCGGTCTCCAGCAGCCTGCGCCAAGACGTGACGGTCGGACGCCTGCGCAGCAATGCGCGGCGCTCACGCTCCGTCATTCCTCCCCACACGCCGAACTCGACGCGGTTGTCCAACGCATCCGCCAGGCACTCCGTACGCACCGGGCATCCGGTGCACACCGCCTTGGCCCTGTTCTGCGCTGCTCCTTGAACGAACAGTTCATCCGGATCGGTAGTGCGGCAGGCAGCCTGCGCACTCCAGTCGGTTACCCAGCCCATACCGGCGCCGTCCTCTCCCGAATCGAGGCTCCCCCACGGCGGCAGCGGCATATTCACCGCCGCCAGTTGAGGACGTTACGGAAGGTGGGCACAGCGCAACACCCCCTTCGGGCCCAATCTTGAATGGCCCGAACGGACTATGCGTAAGCGGCAGATCACCCGCGGGAGTGACCTGAGGACATACATGACCATCCCGACAGAACGGGACAGTTGACATGCGTCACAACGGACACCGAATGACACACAAGGCGTATTCGGACACGGCACCGGAAAAAATCGGAAGAACGTCAGAACGATTCGGGCTCGCTGGACGTACTTGATACAAGGGCCTACGGCTGTGACAGTTGGGAGCAGCTTAGGCCAACGCCTGAGCGCCTGTCCGGCAAATGAGAACGTAGACAAGCGTTCATGTTCCGGCACGCCTCCGTGCCGCCGCATGCCGCACCAGCCCGGCGAGCACGGCCCGGTCGTAGAGCCGATGGGACACTCCCCGGCGTCCGCCGTAGGCCACGTCGTTCAGTACGGGGGTCGGGGCCCGTCACGGGCACGGATGTCACGATCCGGCACCCGTACCCCTCCTGACCCACCTGCTCCTTCGGAACGGTCGTCGCTACGGATTAGGCTGCCCTCATGCCAAACAAGCGCTCGGGTGGTGGTCTGTCCCCCACACAGCAGGCCGCCAAGTTCCTAGGTGTCAGCGTGCTCGCCGGTGCCGTCATGGCGGGCATCGCGCTGCCCGCGGTCGGCGCCCTGGGGCTGGCCGCCAAGGGTTCGGTCGAGGGGTTCGACGAACTCCCCGCCAACCTCAAGCAGCCGCCGCTGAGCCAGCGCACCACGATCCTCGACAGCAAGGGCGACTCGATCGCCACGGTGTACAGCCGCGACCGTACGGTGGTCGATCTCAAGGAGATCTCGCCGTACATGCAGCAGGCGATCGTCGCCATCGAGGACGCACGCTTCTACCAGCACGGCGCGGTCGACCTGAAGGGCGTACTGCGCGCGGTCAACCGGAACGCGCAGGAGGGCGGGGTCGCCCAGGGCGCGTCCACGCTGACGCAGCAACTCGTGAAGAACGTCGCGGTGGAGGAGGCCGGTGACGATCCCACGCTCGTCGCCCAGGCCATCCAGCAGACCCTCGGCCGGAAGATCCGCGAGCTGAAGTACGCGATCCAGCTCGAAGAGGAACTCGGCAAGAAGAAGATCCTCGAGAACTACCTGAACATCACGTTCTTCGGCCAGCAGGCCTACGGCGTCGAGGCCGGCTCCCAGCGCTACTTCTCCAAGTCCGCCAAGGATTTGGACGTCGAGGAGGCCGCGCTCCTCGCCGGCATCGTGCAGTCGCCCAGCCGGTACGACCCGGTGAACGACCCGCAGGAAGCCACCAAGCGGCGCAACACCGTGCTGCAGCGCATGGCCGATCTCGGCGACATCTCACAGGCGGAGGCCGACAAGGCCAAGGAGAAGCCGCTCGGCCTCGACATCAGCAAGCCGAAGAACGGCTGCATCACGGCCGTCAAGGGTGCGGGCTTCTTCTGCGACTACGTGCGCGAGGTGTTCCTGAACGACCCGATCTTCGGCAAGTCCAAGGAGGACCGGGCCAAGATCTGGAACCAGGGCGGTCTGACGATCCGGACGACGATGGACCCGAAGGCCCAGAAGTCGGTCCAGGCCTCCGTCAAGGAGCACGTCAGGCAGAAGGACGAGGTGGCCACCGCCGCCACCATCGTGGAGCCCGGCACCGGCAACATCCTCGCCATGGGCCAGTCGAGGCCGTACGGCCTCGACACCAAGAAGAACGAGACGTCGATAAACCTCTCGGTGGACGAGTCCATGGGCGGCGGAGCGGGCTATCAGCCCGGTTCGACGTTCAAGCCGATCGTCGCCGCGGCGGCCATCGAGGACGGCATGTCCCCGGGGAAGATCTACCCCGCGCCGTACGAGATGCTCTACCCGAGCCCGATCTCCACCTGTGGTGGCGGTACCTGGCGCAACAGCACCGGCAGCGACGCCGCGAAGCTCGCCAACGAGAGCGCGTCCGAGGTCGGCCCGTACTCGATGGAGAAGGCGACCGCGCTGTCGGTCAACACCTACTTCGTGCAGATGATCGCGGACATCGGCATCTGCCCGGTGACGAAGATGGCCGGGAAGATGGGCGTCGAGCGGGCCGACGGCCGCAAGATGGACCAGGCCCCGTCGATCGCGCTCGGCACGCAGGAGATGTCCCCGCTGACCATGGCGAACGCGTACGCGACCTTCGCCTCGCGCGGCATGTACTGCACACCGGTCGCCATCGAGTCCATCACCCAGCGGGTCGGCGAGAAGTCGAAGTCGCTGGAGGTCCCGAAGTCGACCTGTTCACGCGCCATGTCCGAGAAGACCGCCGACACCATAAGCACCCTTCTCAAGGGGGTTGTGGAGGACGGTACGGGTACGGAGGCCGGCCTCGGCCCCAGCCGCCCCAGCGCCGGTAAGACCGGTACGACGGATGGCCGCTACGCGGCCTGGTTCGTGGGCTACACCCCGAACATGGCCGGCGCCGTCTGGGTGGGCGACCCCGCGCATAAGCGCCGCATGGTGAACATCACCATCGGCGGCGTGGGCTACGACAAGGTCTTCGGCGGAAAGGTCCCCGGCCCGATCTGGCGCGACATGATGTCCGGCGCGCTGGAGGGCGAGCCCAATCCCGGCTTCAACCCCGTCTACATCCCCGACGAGAGGCCGGACCGCGGTCGCGGGGACAACGACAACGGGAACGGCAACAACGACGACGACAACGGCAACGGTGACGACGGCGACAACGACGACGGGTTCATCGGCGGCACCGACGGCGGCACCACCTTCCCGACCCCCGAATTCTCCATCCCGGAGAACTGGATCCAGGGCCAGACGAACGGCGGGAACAACGGGAACGGCAACGGTGGCGGGTTCGGCTGACAGCTACCGAGTGTCCGATCGGAAGAGTCTCTGATGCGGTGAGCGACTGATCCGATGAGCGTCTCAGCCGATGAGCGTCTGATCCGTGTGGATGATGAGTGATTGATCCACACGGATACGGCGGTGGGGGCGCCCCTTGAGAAGGGGCGCCCCCACCGCCGTTCTGCTGGAGCGCGGGCGAAAGCCTGAGGGCTGCTCAGGCGCCCGTGAGCTGCTGCTTGACGATGGCGGCGACGCGGCCGCCCTCGGCGAGTCCGGCCACCTTCGGGTTGACGATCTTCATGACCTGGCCCATCGCGCGCGGGCCCTCGGCACCGGCGGCCCGAGCCTCCTCGACGGCCTGGACGACGATCTGCTTCAGCTCCTCGTCGGACAGTTGCTTGGGCAGGTACTCGGCGAGGAACTCGCCCTCCGCCGTCTCCCGCTCGGCCGACTCGGTACGACCGCCCTGGGCGAAGGCGTCCGCGGCCTCGCGGCGCTTCTTCGCCTCCTTGGTGATCACCTTGAGCACCTCGTCGTCGGAGAGCTCGCGCTTCTCCTTGCCCGCGACCTCTTCCTTGGTGATCGCGGTGAGCGTCAGCCGGAGCGTCGAGGAGCGGAGCTCGTCGCGCTCCTTGATGGCGGCGTTGAGGTCTTCCTGCAGCTTCGACTTGAGCGTGGTCATGGGGCCGATTGTCGCAGGTGTGGTGCGGGAAGCGCGCCTTGATTTCGCTGGTGTGTGCGGATCGGTGACGGGTTGGGGGTGGATCGGTGACGGGCCGGGGTGTGGATCGGTGGCAGCTCCGGTGGGGATCGGTGACGGGCCGGGGTGTGGATCGGTGGCAGCTCCGGTGCGGATCGTCGGCGGCTCGGGCGCTGGTCGGAGGTGCGGACCGGAGTGGGTTTTCCACAGGGGGAGTTGACGATCGGCGGTGGTGGTCGGCGGTTGTCCACAGGCAGGCGCTCGGGCTCGGCGGGGTCTGACACGATGGAGACATGCAAGCGCGATACGGAGTACCTCTGGGGATCGCGGCGGTCGGTGCCGCCGGTGTGGTGTACGCGGCGGGTTTCGAGGCCCGCTCCTTCCGGCTGCGGCGGGTGACGGTGCCGGTGCTGCCACCAGGCATGAGGCCGCTGCGCATACTCCAGGTCTCCGACATTCACATGGTGAGCGGGCAGCGCAAGAAGCAGCGCTGGCTGCGTTCCCTGGCCGGGCTGCGCCCCGACTTCGTGATCAACACCGGGGACAACCTCTCCGACCCCGAGGGCGTCCCCGAGGTGCTGGACGCGCTGGGTCCGCTGATGGAGTTCCCTGGCGCCTATGTCTTCGGCTCGAACGACTACTACGGCCCGACGCTGCGCAACCCCGCCCGTTACCTCCTGGAGAAGGTCCAGGGCCGCCACGGTCTGAACGGCAACAAGCCAGTGGTCGGCGCCATCCACAACCCGTGGGAGGACCTGCGGGACGGCTTCGACGGGGCGGGTTGGCTCAACCTCACCAACACCCGCGGCACACTGAAGATCGAAGGCATGTCGGTCGAGCTGACCGGCGTCGACGACCCGCACATCAAGCGGGATCGCTACGCTCGCGTGGCCGGCGGCCCGTCCGACTCGGCCGACCTCTCCCTGGGCGTCGTCCACGCCCCCTACCTCCGCGCCCTCGACGCGTTCACCGCCGACGGCTACCCCCTCGTCCTGGCCGGCCACACCCACGGCGGTCAGCTCTGCATCCCCTTCTACGGCGCCCTCGTCACCAACTGCGACCTCGACACGGACCGCGTGAAGGGCCTCTCCAGGCACACCGCCGACGGTCGCACCGCGTACATGCACGTCTCGGCCGGCTGCGGCACGAGCCGCTACACCCCGGTGAGGTTCGCCTGCCCGCCGGAGGCCTCGTTGCTGACGCTGGTGGGGCGGGAGGGGTAAGGGCGAGGGGGAGGCTCACCCGGGGGGCGGTGCGGGCCAGCCGGATGGGTCGCTGGTGTGCAGGCAGGGCGTCGAGCATGGTGCTCTGCCGGTGGGGCCAGCGGCAAGACCTGATGATGAGGCCAGCCGGTGCAGCCCACGGGTTCAGCGTTCAGCCCACCGGTGACGTCGAGTGGCTGGCGGTGGGGCCTCGCCGGGTGAGGTTCTCGCCGGTGAGATCTGGCGATCAGGCCGACGGTGAAGGCTGCCATCGGGATGAGGCACCGACCCGTACGGATCACCCCGAATAGCCCGTTTCGCCGGGGCGCCTTAGCGTGATCGCATGACCGCACCGATACCCAGGGACATCCCCGATCTGCCCGCGATCTCGGGCATTCCCGCGCCGGTGACATCCGTCGTGCCCGCGACAGCGGTGGTGGCACCGACACGACGCCCACTTGCAGCGGCGTACCGCGCCTTGGTCGCGCTGGCGGCGGCAGCGGCCGTGGTGATCGAGATGGTGCTGGGCAGCCCCCTAAGGGCGTTCAGCCATTTCTCGGTCCAGAGCACGGCCCTGGTGGCACTGGTCTTCGCCGCCTCAGCCCGCAGCGCTTGGTCGGCCCGCCGTCCCTTGCCCTCCTGGGTGACAGGCGGCACGGTCCTCTACGCCGTGATCACGGCGTTGGTGTACCACCTGATCCTGATGAAGGACGCGACGGCCTTCTCCATGACGATCACGCCGACGGGCGCCCCGACCGCCCCCACCGGCTGGCTCGCCCTGACGAACGTCGCCTTCCACACCGCGGTTCCCGTCGCGGTGGTGGCGGACTGGCTGCTCCTGACCCGCCCGGCGCCGCCACGCCTGAGCCATGCGGTGGCCTGGCTGTTCTACCCGCTGGCGTACCTGGCGTTCACGCTCGGCCGAGCCGCCTTGGTGACCCCGGACTGGCCGGCCCCGTACCTCTACCCGTTCCTGGACGTCAACGGCCACGGCTACAAGAGCGTCCTCGGCAACGCCCTCCTCCTGGGCCTCGCCTTCTACGCCCTCGCCCTCCTCCTCATCGCCGTCGACCACGTCCGCCCCGACCCCGTACACCCTCGTCGCGGGCGCCCCGACCGCCACGGCCGACGCCCCGAAAACCGGATTTCGTCTCAAGGCACCAGTGGGCTAAAGTAAACGACGTCGCCGCGGCAAGCAGCGACAATCGGGGTGTAGCGCAGCTTGGCAGCGCGCTTCGTTCGGGACGAAGAGGTCGTGGGTTCAAATCCCGCCACCCCGACAGTGAAACACCAGGTCAGGCCCGGTGCTGAGAGATCAGCACCGGGCCTGACGCATTCGCCCATCGCGTCCGCGATATCTCTCCGGTGCGCAAGCGGGAACCCGGCCGCGTCGCACAGATCATTGTCGTCACCGAGCTGCTGCAGTCAGCCTCTCGCGGGGACCACCCCGAACTCGTCCCCGCGCTTCGAGCGCCGGCCGCAGTCCGAGGCAAGCGGTCCCCGCCGGCATCAGCCTCCCGCCACCTACCTGATCTGGAACCCGTTCGACTGATCAAGACCCCCGAGCGCATACGGACGTCTTCCTGAGCGGCTGCGTGTGGTGGCCAGTGGGAGGGGTTCGGGGTGCGGTCGTATGTCCGGAGCACTGCGGTCCTCGGATCCCGGCTGGGCTGCGGCCTCCGGGCCCGGCTTCAGGAGCGGCAGCCTGAGCCCGCCGTGCCGGGGTGTCCGCTGTGTAGGTCGTTGTCGTGGCCGACGGCGATCCGCGCTCATTGCGCGGTCGGTCTGCCGTCCGTCCTCGCGGAACTGGGGCCCAGCCCGGCGGTGAGTCCTCCCAGGTCTCCTGCGGATCACGCGGCATCCTTGACGTCGGTCTTCCCCTCGCCCGGACGCTGGTCGGCGAACCGCCACACGGCGGTGTGTCCGAGAGGACCTCCTGGCCGGCCGGGTGGGCTCGTGCCCGTGATGGGCGCTCTTGCCGACGTCAAGGCCGAGGAAGACGCCCACGTCGTCGATGCCGTACAACCCCTCGTCCAGAACAGGGCCGCGATGCCGTCCGGAGTCCAGCCGTACGCGCGTCCACGTCATGCGGACCTGCCGACTGCGGGATGCCCGGCCCGGAGGTTGACAGCCCGGGGGGACCGCAGAGTACCGCGACGTACTCCGCAGCCGGGTTTGTGGACTACCGGTGACTCCGGGCGCTCCGACGCGCGTTCGGTGTTCAACGGGAGACACGGCCGCGGCATTCCTCAAGGAAGGACAGCACGCTCAGGTGATAGCGGCGTGCCGCGTAGCCGAGGCTGATGTTGTGTCCGGCCCCGATCACATGGTCGGTACACACCAGCGGGGAGGCCAAAGGGGTGGTCAGGTCGCGTAGGGCCGCAGGGTCGCAGGCCCAGAAGCGCTCGTGCTCGGCGAAGGTGAAGCGCACCGGAACCCGGATGCGGTGGGCCAGTCCGGCGTATCGCCGGGGCCAGTGGGGGATCTCCTCGGCCTCGCGGGGCGGGATGGGGCCGACGAGGTGCTGCGCCATTCGAAACGTGCCGGGCGGATACAGCGCGAGCGGCCCCCAGTGCAGACGGTGGTCGTACAGCTCCCCTGCGGCGGCCAGTTGAGCGCGTGACAGGGCCCATCGCTCCCCCACTCCCGAGACGTCCACCCCCAACAGTCTGTCCTCCGGTTCCGCCGTCGCGACCATGGTCAGGGCGAGTTTGCCGCCGAGTGAGTGGCCCACCAGGAAGAACGAGGTGCGCCGTCCATGCTCAACGGCGTACGCCCGCAGCGCCGCCCGCACACAGACGGCCTGCTCGGCCAGGCGCATGCCCTGCGGAAGAGGGCCCGCGGAAACACCGTAGCCGGGGCGGTCCAGGGCGAGGGCGGCGTAACCGGCCGCGGCGGCGAGGGAAAGCAACGAGATGGACGGATCGGCTTGGCCGTGAAAGTAGCCCGCGCCCATCCCCCCGCCGTGGAGAGCGACGAGCACGGCGCGCGGCTCGCCCCGGGGTGGAAGGGCGAGCAGTCCTGACAACCGTACGTCCCCCGCCACCAACTCGACCTTCTCCACTGGGCGGGGTGACGGGCCCCGTTCGGGTGTCTGTGCCGGGACGGACTGTGGCATGAGATCTCCGTAGGTCATCGAGCAGCCAGGGAGGAGTTGGGGTGTCCCAGGGGGCCTGTCGGCCTCGGGATCCGCACATCCTGCGGGAGGCCCGACGAGTAGGCGCGCACGAGCCCTCCCGCTCTTCGGGCACTGCCCGACTCCTACGAGGCCGCGAGCTGCACGTGTTCAACCCCACCTGGCCGGCCCGGTTTGAGTGCGGCTCGGGAACGGAGGGATACGTGGCCGCACATCAAGTGGTGGGAGAGGAGGGACGAGCAGCCCGGCCGGACCACCTGGTCGGTCTCATCTCCCTTCGCGAGAACCGGGACCGGGCGTACCGGGGCAACGGAACGAGCTCTCGGCGCCGACCATGCCGGTCGGCCCGGTGGCAAGGATCAGAACTGGTAAGAGCGGTTGAGCCGGGCGACGTACAACGCGTCCGCCCACCAGGCCAGTTGGTCAAGAAACGTCTTCGCCGCTGCCTCCGCGCCCTGCGGTGCTCCTCCATTCTCGAAAGCGCCCCAGGCGTTGTGGAAGGAGAGTGTTTCGCGGATCGTCAGCGCGTGCACTTCCGGTAACACCTGCCGCAGATGCTCCGCGGCCCGTATGCCCCCGCCCATTCCCCCGTAGGACACCAGGCCCACCGGCTTGGCCGCCCACTCCTGCGGATGCCAGTCGACCACGTTCTTGAGCGAGGCCGGGTAGGAGTGGTTGTACTCGGGCGTGACCACCACGAACGCGTCGGCCGCGGCCAGCCGGGGCGTGATCCCGTCCTTGAGGCGCTGCACCTCGGCATCCAGCGGCTGGCCCATACCCGGGACGGCGAGCGGCAGTGGGTGCTCGGCAAGGTCCACGAGGTCCACCTCCCACCTCCCGTGCGGGACCGCTCTGGCCGCCACCCATCGGGCCACATCGATGCCCATCCGGCCGTTACGGACGCTGCCGACCACCACGGCCAGCCTTAAGTGCTTGCTGCTCATGCCAGTTCCTTTCGATTCTCCCCGCACGGGGCAGCCACGTCTCCGTCGGCCTGGCCGGCACGCCACGCCGGGCCGGGCCGGCCTAAGCACGTTTCCTGCCTTGATCATGATCATTCCGGTCGGTGGCGGAGTTCCCGAGGGGCTGTCGGCAATAGGGGATGAGGAAAAGATCCTTCGACGCAAGGGTGGTTGAGAAGCATGGTCAACCAAGGTGTCATCAACCACATGGCCCGGCCCGTATGTGTGCGAAGGTCACTACGCCAACCGCAGCGGACGGGTGTCCCACCACCTTTCGCACGCAAGCGAAATGGACCCGCGTTCTCCAGCCCCCCACAGTCATTCCGCAGGAGGAGCACGTGCCGCAACAGGCCAGTCGGTTTCGTACGACCGTCGAACCGTCCGGACGGTTCGACGTGAAGGACATCCCCATACCGAGCACCAACCGATGGCACGTGCTGGTCATCGAGGTCGACGACCGGGCGGCCACCAGCCTCAGCCGGCACCTGGAGGAACACGGGCACCGAGTACGCCGGGCGAGGACGGGCATGGAAGCACTCCGGGCGCGGCAGGACGCCGAGGTCATCCTGATGGACTTCGAACTCCCCGACGTGGATGGCCTGGACATGTGCCGGTCCCTCACGGCGACCTCCGACATCCCGCTACTGGCCGTCACCTCTCGCGCTGACGAGACCGACCGTGTGCTGGGGCTGCGAGCCGGCGCGGACGACTACATCGTCAAGCCGTACGGCTTCCAGGAACTCCTCGCACGTATGGAGGCCGTGATGCGCCGCGCCTCCCCCACCCGCCAGGAGCAGCGGGTGCTGCGTGTGGGGCCGCTCGTTCTCGAGCCCGTCATCCGCTCGGTGCAGCTCCACGGCGAGCGGTTCGACCTCACCCGCAAGGAGTTCGACCTGCTCCATGTGCTCATGGTGCGGCCGGGCGCGGTGGTGAGCCGTCAGCAACTCATGCAGTGCGTATGGCAAGAGACGGAATCGGCACAGAGCCGCACCCTGGACACGCATGTGGCCGCGCTGAGGCGGAAGCTCGGCTCGACCGACTGGATTCTCACCGTGCGCGGTGTTGGTTTCCGCCTCGGCCGACCGTGACCCGGCGCGGGCACCCCCACTCCCGCCCCTCTCTTCTGGAAGGAACTCGCATGCCGCCCCGTTCTCCGACACCCCCCGACAGGCGTACGGAATGCGTCGGTTGCTCTCGGACCAGCCATGAGGCGACCGCGCGAACGGCCCGGGCGGCCGTCCCGGGGCTCCGGTTGTGCAGCTCCTGCCGCGACCGGCTGCTCCTGTGCATCGCCGAAGCCGCGCACCTGTACCGCGAGTGTGGGGAGATGCTGTCCTGCACGACCCAGCTCCCCCTGCGTGAACGCACGAGCGGGGGCGGCGCGCCCACGGGTATGCCGTTCAACGAGGCTGCGGCCCGGGTCCGCACCGACCTGCTGACGCTGCTCGGCTCCTGGGCCTCTCTCGTCGCCCTGGAGAGGAACGTGGCGGCCCCGCCCCGCGACGTGGACGCCCGCGCCGCCTTCCTCAAGACCCAGGTGGAGTGGCTCGCCACCCATCAGGCCGCCGCCGACGTGTGCAGGGAACTCGAGGCCGCGGTCGTCGCGGCCCGGCGAGTCGCCCGCCCGGACGCGGCTCCCGGGCAGCTCCACCTGGGGACGTGCCCCGAGCCGCGGTGCGCCGGAGAACTGGTCGCCGAGGCACACGCCGCCCACGGCGAAAGCCCCGACCTCGTCACCTGTACGGCCGAGGAACGCCATCGTTGGCCGAGCCGACAGTGGACTTCACTGATGCGCCGCATGGCTGCCGCCCGTGCCGACGGGAGCGGCCAGGGGCCAGAGCGCTGGCTGGGCGTGGACCACATATCCCGTGTGTTCCAGGTGCCCGTCGGCACTGTGTACCGGCTCGCCTCCGAACACACCTGGAGCCGCTGCCGCCGTGCCGGGCGCACCTACTACCTTGAATCCGAGGTGCACTCCGTCTTCACCCGCCGAATGGAACGCGCGGGCAAGGGCTGACCGCCCGTGCGGTACGACGGCCGGAGAACCACCGACGCTCAGTCGATGCCCCGAACAATGTGGGACTCCGCCTCGTCCCGGTCTTCCTCCCCTGCGAGCAACGGCGACTCGTCCTTCTCCGGTACGGCGGTGATGTCCGGGACGGACGCGTGCGACACGCGTGCCGGGCGCGGTGACCTCGTCCCCACCACGAGCGGTTCACGGAAGTTCATGACGTCCTCCTTCTCACGAGGGTCGACCGGGACGGATCGTCCTGCAGGCCGGGACGCAGCCCGCCGATCGCGGAGATCCAGCCGAGCGCGGCGATGACGACCACCGCGCCGAGTGCCGGTGCGTGGGCCGACACCGCCCGGCCGGACGCGGGCGGCAACAGTGCGGCCGTCAACGCCAGGAACAGGGCGGCCCCCGCCTGGACCGCTGTCTGGTACACGGCGCTCGCCCGGCCCTTGCCACTGTCCGGTACGCCGGCGGTGGCCTGGATGTTGAGCGCGGTGAAGGCAAGGACGAATCCGGCGCCGACCAGGAGCAGTGCGGGGAACAACCCCGTCGGGTAAGGGGTGTTCAGCCCTCGGTGCCACAGCAGGACGAATCCGGCCAGGGCCGACGACAGCCCGGCGGCGATCAGACGCCGGGTGCCGAACCTCCCGATCATCCGGCCGGAGTACAGCGCGGAGCAGGCGAGCGGGGCGCTCGCGGGCAGAAAGGCCAGCGCCGTCCACAGCGGGCCGTGCCCCTCCCGGCCCTGGATGTGGAGGGTGGACGTCAGCAGCGTGCTCAGGTAGGCGCCGTTGAGGCAGGCCGCCCCGAGCGCCGCGCGCGCGAGACCGGGGCGGCGCAGCAGCGGAGCCGGGACGAGCGGTCGGGACACCACGCGTTCACGGAGGCCGAGGACGACGAAGAGGGTCACGGAGAGCAGCAGCAGGCCGCTGCCGCGCGGCCCCGTCCAGCCGTCGGCGGGCACGAGGGACAAGCCGCCCACCAGAGCGAAGAGTGCGCCGGTGAGCAGGAGGGCCCCGGCCGCGTCGGGGCGGCCCGGGTCGGTGCCGGGGGCCGGTGTGTCCCGGGGGATGACCCGGGCCCCGACGACCAGGAGCACGGCGACGACGGGCGCCGGGAAGGAAAGGGTCCATCTCCAGTCCCACGCCGTGAGCAGGCCGGACAGGAGCAGGCCCACCGTGAAGCCGGCTGCCCCGAAGAAGGCGTACACGGACACGGCCCGACGCCGGGCCGCTCCGTCGGCGAAGGCCGAGGTGATGATGGCGAGCCCCATCGGCGCGGTGAGCGCGGCGCAGCAGCCCTTGACGAATCGCGTGGCCACGAGCACGACCGGGTCCGTCGCGACCGCACCGACCAGCGAGGCCGCGGCGAACAGGGCCAGGGCAGCCAGGTAGGTACGGCGTCGGCCCCGGCGCTCCGCGAGCTGCGGGCCGAACAGCAGCAGCCCGGCGAAACCCAGGGCGAAGCCACTCATCGTCCACTGGACGCCCGCCGGCGGTAGACCCAGGTCCGCACCGATGGCCGGCGCGGCGACGACGAGTACGGAGACCTCCAGCGCGTCGAGCAGCATGTTGCCGGCGAGAACGGCGAGCAGGGCCCACTGCCGCGCCCCTGCCGCGGCAGGGGTCTGGGGGGCCGTAGATGACGTCATGATCCTCTTTCCCGAGGATGCGGTCGATCGGATCTGGGGTGGTGAACGGGGTAGGCCCGGGGCCCGGCACATGGCCGTGCCCCGGACGGGGCTCAGCCGAGCAGCGTGCCGCCGGTGGCGTCGACGAAGGCCCCGGTGACCCAGCGGGCGTCTTCACCGGCGAGGAACGCGACGACATCGGCGACGTCCTCCGGCTCGCCCACCCGGTTGAAGGCGGAGAGCCCGGCCATCTGCTCGACGGCCTCGGGGATGCCGAAGACGGGGTTGCTGTTGCGGGTGATGCCCGGTGCGACGCTGTTGACGGTGATGCCGCGCGGGCCCAGGTACTTGGCGAAGTGCAGGGCGAGTTGCTCGACCGCGCCCTTCGTCATGGCGTAGGCGATCTCGTCGGGATTGGCGACATGGGTCAGCCCGGAGGAGATGTTGATGACGCGCCCCCCGTCGGGCATGTTCCGCAGCGCCCGCTGAATGAGGAAGAAGGGAGCCTTGGCGTTCACGGCGACCAGCCGGTCGAACTGCTCGGGTGTGGTGTCCTCCACCGCCACTCCGCCCATTTCACCGGCGTTGTTGACAAGGATATTCAGTTCGCTGTCGCCTCGGCGTTCTTTGAGGCCCGCCTCAAGTCCCAGGAAGAGCTCGTGCACGTCGCCCGGAGTGCCCAGTTCGGCGCGGACCGCGAAGGCGCTCCCTCCGTCCTTCTCGATGGCCGCCACGGTGTCGTCGGCCGCGTCCTTGTTCGTCGCGTAGTGCACGGCGACCAGCGCGCCCTCGCGAGCCAGGCGGACGGCCGTGGCCCGGCCTATACCGCGACTTGATCCGGTGACCAGCGCCGTCTTTCCGGTGAGCTTGCCCATCGGGTTCCCTTCGTTCGTCTGCCCTGCGGACCTGGGGGCCGCGGGGGATGTCGTACGGACTGTCGGCACGCCGGCCGGCCCGAACCAGCGCGCCAGCGCGTCACCGAGGCCCTCGGTGCCGTCGCCGGCCCAGGCCACGTGACCGTCGGGGCGGACCAGCACCGCTCCGCTCCCGGCCGGCGATCCGCGTCGCGCACCATAGGTGCCGCGTGCCGTGAGGACGCGGTCCGCGTGGCTCGCGGCGGCCCGGCGCAGAGCAACGGTCCGTGATGCGTCGCCGTCGAGCCGCAGCAGCAGGCCCTTGCCCGTGCGGAGCGCCTCGGCCGAGGTGGGGGACTCGTCGTCCGCGTCGGCCAGGAGGGTGAGCGGCAGTCGGGCGCCGAGCTGAGGGTGGCCGCCTGGCCCGGCGTCGTAGCGGACGTCGAGGCCGCTGACCATCCCGGCGAGATGGGCGCGGGACTCTTCGTAGGTGATCAGTTCGGTCATGACAGCGCGAACGGACTCGGTTTCCGGGCCGCCCATCAGCAGCGTCGCCTGAGCACGAATGTTGGCCAGCACCCGCGCGCCGACCGGGTGGCGCTCGCTGTGGTAGGTGTCCAGAAGCTCCGGATGAGCTTCCCGGCGCACGTGCCGGGCCAGCTTCCAGCCGAGGTTCACGGCGTCCTGGAGCCCCAGGTTGAGGGCTTGCCCGCCGATCGGCAGCTGGCGGTGCGCGGCGTCACCGGCCAGCAGGACCCGGCCGTCGCGGTAGGTGGCCGCCTGCCGGGTCGTGTCGTCGAAGGAGTTGACCCACAGCGGGGTTCCGGACGTGATGTCCTCGCCGGTGACCCGCCGCCACACGGCGGCGAGTTCGTCGAAGCCGGGCGGCGTCGTACGCACGCGGGGCGGGGCGCCGAACTCGTGGACCATCACCCGGGTGACGCCGGCACCGCGCCGGGCGGCGATGGCCAGGCCCCTGTCCAGCCGGTGGAAACGGCGGTCGGGGACGTCAAGGCCGGCGACATCGGCTCGGAGGAGTTCGCGTTCCGCGTCCTGGCCCGGGAACGCGATGCCGGCCAGCCGCCGTACGCTGCTGCGCTCGCCGTCGCAGCCGACGAGGTACCGGGCGCGTAGCCGGACGGTACGTCCTGCCGACTCCACCTCGGCCGCGACGTGGTCCCGGTGCTGGGCCAGGGCCCGTAGCCGGTGGCCACGCAGCAGCCGCGCGCCCTGTTCGTCCGCCCGGACTCCGAGCAGTTCCTCGGTACGGGTCTGAGGGACCTTCCACTGCCCGGGGTGGGAGCTGGGCAGCGTCAAGTCCAAGGGGATGCCGCCGAAGTGGCCACGCGGATCGTTCGGCACCGTGCCCAGCCGGTCGAGCAGGCCCCGGGAGTCGAAAATCTCCATGGTGCGGGCGTGCAGCGTGGAGGCCCGGGACTCGGTGGCGGGCTGGTCCCGTTGCTCGACGACGAGCACCTCGGCACCGCCCAGCCGGAGTTCACCGGCGAGCATCAGCCCGACGGGGCCGGCTCCGACGACGAGCACCTCGGTGTCGAGTGCGGCGCCCATGTCAGCGCTTGGCCTCGGAGTACTCCTTGGCGTGCTGGAGTGTGGCGCGGCTGTTGGTGCTGAGCGCGGTACGTACGTAGTCGCGGGCGCGGTCCACGCCGGCGTCGGGGCCGAGGACCTCTGCGATGTTGGCGGTGTTGAGCACGACGGTGTGCCGCGAGGTCGCCGCGACACCCTGCCCTGTCTCCTCGAAGGTCCACAGGCCGGTGTGCAGGATCATCAGCGCGGGCAGCGTGACCTGTTTGTAGGCGATCCTGCGGTCGGGGAAGCAGACGCGATGGGACTTGGTGGTGTGGGTGGAACCGTCCTTGGCGCGGGTGTCCATCTCCAGGGTCTGCAGGCCCGGGGTGTCCTCCGTCAGCCGTACGGACGCCACGTGCGGCAGCCGCTCCGACCAGTGCTGTGCCTCGTTGATGAAGTCGTAGGCGTCCTTGACGGATCCGGCGATGTGGACGGTGTCCTCGAAGGAGAAGGTGAGGTCGGCCGTGGCGTGGGCGCGTTCTATGTTCTCCTTCAGCGCCGCGAGCTCGGACCGTGAGTTGCGGTCGACCGCCTGGTCGATCCACTCCAGCGAGGCCGGGTCGTCGTCGACGGCCCGGTAGTCGTGGGACAGGCGGACGCGGCTGGTCCCCGCGTCGCGTTCCTCGACGATCCACGCTCCGCCCATCGCGGCGACGGGCGGGGTGGAGATCTCCTGGCGGAACTCTATGCGCCGGGCCCTGTGGTCCAGGGTGCGGCGCGAGGTCCAGTTCTTGGCCTCTCCGTTGGCGGTGGCCCAGATGCGGATGCGCTCGCTCCCGGCGCCGCGCTCCACATGGTCGACATAGATGGTCGGCGGAAAGATCTGCGGCCAGTTGACCACATCGGCGATCAGTCGGTAGACGGCTGCGGCCGGCGCCGAGACGGTGATCTCGTGCTCGACCTCGCGTAGGGCGGACTGCGGCATGGTCACGTCTCCTCGGTCGGTGTTCACTGGTGGGCGGGCGGCACGGCTCAGAAGTTGCCGAGGCCGCCACAGACGTTCAGGGCCTGGGAGGTGATGGACGCGGCGGTGTCGGAGGCCAGGTAGGCCACCAGGCCGGCGACTTCGTCGGGAGTGGAGTAGCGGCCGAGCGGGATCTTCGCCTGGAACTTCTCCAGGACGGTCTCCTCGTCGGTGCTCCAAGCCGCGGCGTAACCGGCGCGCACGCGCTGCGCCATGGGGGTCTCCACATAGCCGGGGCAGACCGCGTTGACGGTGACACCTGTGGCCGCCAGCTCGTTGCCGAGTGCCTTGGTGAATCCGACGACGCCGTGCTTGGAGGCGGAGTACGGGGCACCCAGCACCACGCCCTGCTTGCCCGCGGTCGACGCGATGTTGATGATGCGACCGCGGCTCTTGAAGCGCATCCGACCCGTGGTGAGGACTTCGCGAGTCATCCGGAAGACGCTGTTGAGATTGGTGTCGATCACGTCGTGCCACAGCTCGTCGCCGATGTCCGCGGTGACACCGCCGCCGCTGCGGCCGGCGTTGTTGACCAGGACGTCGACGCTGCCGTGGCGGGCCACGGCGGCCTTGACGAAGGCGTGCACACTGGCGTTGTCACGCACGTCCAGTTCGGTACCGTGCGCTTCGATGCCTTCGGCGCGGAGCTGCTTGACGGTGGCGATGACGTTCTCGGTGCTGCGGGCGCCTAGGAAGACCGTGTGGCCCCGCTCTCCGAGCAGGCGGGCGACGGCCAGCCCGATACCGCTGGTGGCACCGGTGACGAGAGCGAGACGAGGAGCTGAGGGCATGGGTACTCCGTATGTGTCGGGGGCGCTGAGTACCTGATCGGCCTCAACGGGCGCGGCTTCGCTGCCGCCGGTGTGGGATTCCGCCGGGCGGCAGTGGTGACAGGAGAGGGTCAGGCGGCGGCCCTGGTGATGTGCCGGTTGACGGTGTCGATGAGCTCGCGCGGGGTGCCGGCGTCCGTCAGGGCGGAGTCGTCCAGGGTGATGGCCCACTCACGCTCGATTCGGCCGCCCGTCTCCAGCAGCGCGAGGGACTCGTATCCCAGGTCGGTGAAGGCGGTGTCCAGGATGTCGCCGTCCAGGTCCACGTCCTCAGCCGCGCCGGCCCCCTCCAGGAGGATGCGTTTGAGGTTGTCCAGGGTGAATGCAGCAGACATGTCTTCCGGTTCCTTCCATGTCTCTCGTGGCAAGTGGTGTTGGCGGCTCCGCGCCGTGGTGCGCGGGCGGGGCCGTGCAGGGCCCCGCCCGTTCAGTCGGCCGCACGCAGTACGGCGGCGGAGTTGAACCCGCCCTGCCCGCGGGCCAGGACCAGGGCGCAGCGCACCTCGGCGGTGCGCGGATGGCCGGTGACGAGGTCCAGGCCGTAGCCGGGGTCCGCCTGGCTGTGCACGGTGGGCGGGATGATCCCTTCTTTCATGGCCAGCAGGGCGGTGGCGACGTCCAGTGGTGCCGCGCCCGAGCAGAGGCGGCCCGTCATGGTCTTCGGAGCGGTGACGGGCACTCCCCACTCGCCGAAGACGGCCCGCAGCGCTTCGGCCTCCACCCGGTCGAGTTCCGGGTCGGCGGCGGCATCGGCGAAGACCACACCCACGTCGTCGGGGGTGGCGTCCGCGTCGGCGAGGGCGAGCCGTATCGCACGGTCCAGCCCGCCCGTTCCGTCGCTGCCGGGGGTCGCGTCGAAGGTGGACGCGCAGCCGTCGAGGGTGCCGTAGAGGCGGGCGCCGCGGCGGCGGGCCGCCACCGCGTCCTCCAGGACGAAGAGGGCGCCGCCCTCCCCGGGGACGTGACCCGCGGCGTCCCGGTCGAAGGGCAGATACGCTCGTTCGGGACGATCGCCGGTGCTGAGCCGGCCGCTGGTGAGCAGCGCGGCCCAGCCCCAGGGACAGATCGAGGCGTCCACCGCTCCGGACAGGACCAGCCCGGTTCCCTTGCGGACGGCTCGCCGCGCCTGGGCGAGGGCGTCCAGCCCGCCGGCCCCGTCGGCCACCAGGACACCACTGGGGCCCTTCATGTTGTTGCGGATGGAGATCTGGCCGCTGTTGACCGCGTAGAACCAGGCGAAGGACTGATACGCGCTCACATGCTGGCTGCCCTGGCTCCACAGTTTGCGCAGTTCGTTCTGGCCGAACTCGAAGCCGCCGGAGGAGGCTGCGGTGATCACGCCCATGTCGAAGCCGTCCCGCTCGGACGGGTCGACGCCGGCGTCCGCCAGCGCCCAGTCGGCCGCGGTCAGAGCGAGGCGTGTCATGTGGTCGGTCTGGGGCAGCAGCCGGCTGGGCAGGTGATCGGCCGCCTCGAATCCGGGTACCTCACCCGCCAGGACCGCCGGATAGCCGTCCGCCCGGAAGCGGGACACCGGGCCGATGCCGCACTTGCCGACGCGGGTGGCCGCCCAGTAGTCCTCCGTGCCGAGGCCGTTGGGCGCGGCCACGCCCATCCCGGTGATGGCCACGGGTGCCACGGCGGGTCTCATGCCGGGCTCCTCTCCGGCCGTGCCAGCACCATCGCGGACTGGAAGCCGCCGAAGCCGCTCCCGACCGTCAGCACGGTGTCGGTGGTGTGCTCACGCGCGGTGAGCGGTACGTAGTCCAGGTCGCACTCCGGGTCGGGGGTGTGCAGGTTGGCGGTGGGCGGGACGACGTCGTGCTCCATCGCCAGGACGCAGGCCGCGATCTCGATGGAGCCGATGGCGCCGAGCGAGTGGCCGACCATGGACTTGATGGAACTGACGGGCACCGCGTAGGCGTGCGCCCCCAGGCTCCGTTTGAAGGCGGCGGTCTCGTGCCGGTCGTTCTGCTTGGTGCCGGAGCCGTGGGCGTTGATGTAGTCGACGTCCTGCGGGGCCAGCCGGGCCTCATCCAGGGCGCTGCGGATGGCTTCCGCCATCTCGGCGCCGTCCGGGCGCAGTCCGGTCATGTGGTAGGCGTTGGAACGGGTGGCGTATCCGGCGAGTTCGGCGTAGATGTGAGCCCCGCGGCGGCGTGCGCTCTCGAACTCCTCCAGGACGAAGAAGGCGGAGCCCTCGCCCAGGACGAAGCCGTTGCGGGTGCCGTCGAAGGGCCTCGACGCGGTGCCGGGGTCGTCGCTACGGGGCGTGGTCGCCTTGATCGCGTCGAAGCAGGCCATGGTGATGGGGGAGATCGGAGCGTCGGAGGCGCCGGCCACCATCACGTCGGCGCTGCCCTCACGGATCAGCTCCACGGCGTGGCCGACCGAGTCGATCCCGGACGTACATCCGGTGGACACCACGGAGGCGGGACCGTGCGCCCCGGCGATCCGCGCCACCTCGGCCGCGAAGGAGCTTGGTACGAACGCGTCGTACAGGTGGGGCGGAGCGTAGCCGTGGTCCACCAGCTCCAGCCGGCCGCCGTCGCTGACGACCCGGTACTCCTGGTCAAGGGTCATCGTCGCGCCCACCGCGGTACCGACGACGACACCGGTGCGGTAGGGGTCGATACCCGCGTCGGCCACCGCGCTGTCGGCCAGGGCCTCCCGTGCGGCGACCACGGCGAGTTGAGCAGCTCGATCCATGCGCCGGATCTCCTGCGGGGAGAGACCGTGCTCCTGCGGGTCGAAGTCGATTTCGGCGGCCACCCGGGAGCGGAAGGGTGAGGGGTCGAAGAAGGTGATGCCGCGGGTCGCGGTGCGTCCCTCGCTCAGCAGGCTCCAGAAGTTCTTGACGCCCACGCCACCGGGGGCTACGACGCCGACGCCGGTGAGGGCCACGCGCCGGGCGCTCACTGCTGCGCCTCCCAGGTGTAGAAACGGGTCGCCATGGCGTCCCTCGGAGAGCGCCAGGTCGTCGGGTCGTATGCCTGGACGAACGGCTTGAGGTCCTCACTGATGCGCACGAAACGCAGGTCGTCCTTGGCGTTCTCGATGCGCGAGCCGCCGTCGTCCGTGTCGAAGTCCTGGAGGTGGAAGTAGAGGCCACGGTAGGAGAAGAGCTGTCGGCGGCGGGTGCCCATGCGGTGGGGCATCTCGGTGTCGTCGAAGGCCTTGAACAGTTCGGCGACCTGCTCGGCGGACTCGGGCGCCAGCCGGGCCACGATCAGAGTGCTGTGCATGGATGGGTCTCCCGTGGTGGAGGGGTCAGGCGGTCCGGGCGGGGCCGAACCACCGCGCGAGTGAGGTGGGAAGGTCCTGGTGGCAGCCGGGGGCGGCCCAGGCGACATGGCCGTCAGGCCGCAGCAGCACGGCCGCGGTGTTCGCCAGGTCTCCTTCCGTCGGATTTCTCGGGGTGGCCGTGACGATGTCGACGCGGTCGGTCCAGCCGAGGGCACGGCGCCGCAGATGGAGGTTGTCCCCCAGGTCGAGCAGGACGCCGCGGCCCGGCCTGAGCAGTTCGGTGGTGCTGGTGGCTCCGCAGGCCGCGGTCAGGGGCAGGTTCGGCATGCGCAGACCGAGCAACGGATGGTCGCCGCCGCCCAGTTCGTAGCGGATCTCCAGGCCGGAGACCATGGCGGCCAGGTGTCGTGAGACCGGCAGATAGCCGATCAGTTCCTTGATGACGTCGCGCAGGGGCTGCATCTCCGGCCCGGAGAGGAAGAGCAGGCCCTGCGCCCGGGTGTTCATCAGCAGACGCGTGCCCACCGGGTGGCGCTCGGAGTGGTAGGTGTCGAGCAGTTCCTCGCCGACCCGGCCCCGGACGACCGCGGCGAGCTTCCAACCGAGGTTGACGGCGTCCTGGATGCTGGTGTTCATGCCTTGACCACCAGCGGGCAGATGGACGTGGGCAGCGTCTCCCGCGAGCAGGACACGACCGCGCCGGTACTCCGTGACCTGCCGGGTGGCGTCCCCGAAGGAACTGACCCACACCGGTTCACCGTGCGAGATGTCCTCTCCCGTGACCCGCTTCCAACCGGCGACCACTTCCTCGAAGGAGGGGGCCGCGGTTCGGCGCTGCGGAGGGGTACCGCGTTCACACAGGATGAGCCGGGTGATGCCGCCGGGCAACGGGCCGACCATGACCATGCCGCCCTCGAAGGTCTCGCCGATCATCCGGGGGGCCAGCTCCAGGCCGCTGACGTCGGCGAGGAACATCTCCATCGTGGCGGCGGTGCCGGGGAAGTCGAACCCGGACGCCTTGCGGACCATGCTGCGCCCACCGTCGCAGCCGACCAGGTGACGGGCAGTCAGTTCGACCGTGTCGCCGTCCGGGGTGCGCACCCGAGCAGTGACGCGGTCGCCCTCGTCGGTGAAGGAAAGCACCTCGTGACCGCGGCGCAGGTCGCCCCCGAGGTCGCCGACCCAGGCTTCCAGGACGGCCTCGGTGTGAGACTGGGGGACGGTCTTGGCGGCCTGGTGGGCGCCCTCGAGGACACCGAAGTCGACGGGCAGTCCGCCGAAGTGGCCGACGTTGCTTGTCTGCACCTCCCCGAAGCGGCTCAGCAGGCCACGCTGGTCGAAGACCTCCATGGTGCGGGCGGTGAAGCCCAGTCCCCGTGACTCACCGGTCCGTTCGGGGAGTTTCTCCAGGGTGATGACGTCCACGCCGGCCAGGCGCAACTCTCCGGTGAGCATGAGGCCGGCCGGGCCGGCACCCACGACTATCACTTCCGTGTCCATCTGCCATCTCCTCCTTGGATCCGGGCCGGCGCCCACGGCACGGCGAACCGGCCGACGGCCGGCGGGCGTCCGGCACGCACAGGGCCCCTGTCCGGACGGTGATCTCTTGGATCAGCCGTCCGGACAGGGGCCCCTGCCCACCGATGTCAGCCCGCTCGGAGCTCTCTGTCCCGAAGCGGGTGTCTTTGTGTCAGCGCACCACCGAGTCGGCCAGGCGGTAGCGCTTGCCTCCGATGCCTCGTACTCCGGGCATGGTGAGCGCCTCGAAGCATTCCTTGGGTCGCTCGCTCTGCATGAAACGTGCGTGGGACTCCTCGTCCACCCACTGCGCCCAGTTGAGAACCCTCGTGCCGTCCACGCTGATGTGGAAGTGCGAGGAGACCAGGCCGGGGAACGGCGTGCCGAGCGGCCCGTCCAGCAGGTTGTCCGCCGCGCGCCGCTGCCGTTCCCGGCCGTCGACGTCGAAGACGGGCGGAACGAGCAGGGTGGGGACGCTCCCGGCTTCGAGGACCCGGCCCCGGTAGAGCCGGTATCGGACGGGCTCGACGGCGTCGGGCTCCTTCTCGTACCGGCCGGTGTCGCGAACGTACTCGCGGTAGACCTCGTCGGAGGTCCACTGCGCGTACGTCAGGACGTTCTCCGCCTCGGTGCAGGTGAAGACGCTCACCGAGAGCATGCCCTCCGGGAGGGGTCCGTCCCGGTAAGGGGCCATGACGCGTTCGACCTCGGCGCGCTGGGCGTCGGCGGAGCCCACGTACAGCGGCGTGACCAGGACTATGCCGCTGTCGGAGCGGCTGACGTCCGGGAAGGGGACCGTTGTCGGAGGGGTCATGCGCGGGCTCTCCTCTTCATCGGGAACTGCTGTCGGGGGTGTGGCGTTCGCGAGCGTGAACTCCCTTGCCCCGCTTGCAGGTTAACAATTTCGAGGTGCCTGATCAGGCCCGGTTGAGGCGCTTTCCGGACGTTCACGAGCCGAGGCTTCGGAGCCGGTGGTAGCGCCGGAAACCGATCGGGCGCACACCCGGCGTCTGTTCCGTGACCCGCAGGTTGCCGTGCCGTGTGCCTCCCTCCAGGAACGCGACGTGCGCCTCGTCGGTCGTCCACTCTGCGAAATTGGTCACCCGCGTTCCGTCGACGCTCAGATGGAAGTGGGAGCCGATCATGCCCGCGTGCTCGTCCGCCGGCGCCTCCCCGAGCCGGCGGGCGATGGAATCCACGATGAACCGCTGGCGTTCGGGCCCGTCCACGTCGAACATGGCGGTGACGAGGGCCCCCGGCGGCTCGGTCGAGAGTTCCGTCACCACGCTGCGGTGCAACCGGTACTCGACCGGCTCCCTACGTGCGGCGCCGGGCAGCGCACGGACGAACCGCCGGTATGCGGTGGCGCCGGAGCACTGCGTGTACGTCATCGCCGTGTCGCCCTCCACGCTCAGGTAGCACGAGAACGTGAGGAACTCCTCGGGCCACGGGGCCCGCCGCCAGACGTCGGTGACCTCGTCGAGTTCGGTCCGCGCCCTGTCGGGGTCTCCCACGTACCAGTGGCTGACGAAGACCGCGCGGGCGTCGGCGCGCGCGATGTCCGGCGCGGTGGGCTGTTCGGCAACGGTGTCGGTCATGGTCGTCTCCATGAGGGCTGGTCCTCTCCAGAACGTCCGGTGTTCCGCACGAGGTGTTCCGCACGAGGTGTTCCGCACGAGGTCCGGTCCTTGCCGGAAGGTTGGCCTCACCCCGGGGCCTCGCCGAAGTGGCGTCGCAGGGCCGTACCGAGGTCGCCATCGGCGTTCGTCCACGCCACGTACCCGTCCGGCCGGACCAGAAGGGCCCCGGTGCCGGACAACCCGCTCGACGGGGGGTCACCGGCGAGACGGGCGGCCACCACGTCGACGCGGTCCTTCCAGCCCTCGGCGGCGGCCGCGTAGCCGTGGTCCCCGCCGAGGACCAGGAGCACTCCCCGGGCCGAACGGAGCAGATCCATGGTGGTGACCCGGCCGCCGTCCGGCAGGGCGAGAGCGGCCCCCGGCAGCCTCCGGCCAAGGAGCGGGTGGTCGCCGGGGCCGACGTCGTAGCGGATGTCGAGTCCGCTGACCATGCTGGCCAGTTCCTGAGCCGCCGCCTCGCCCCGGAAGACCCGGCCGAGCACCTCCCGCAGCGGCTGCATCTCGTCGCCGCCAAGGAACAGTGCCGCCTGCGCCCGGGTGTTGCGCACCAACTCCGCACCGACCGGGTGCCGTTCGGCGTGATACGCGTTGAGGAGAGGCTCGTCCGCGCGGCCCGTCACCACGGCTCCCAGCCGCCAGCCGAGGTTCACGGCGTCCTGAATGCCGACGTTCATGCCCTGACCACCGGCCGGCAGGTGCACATGGGCGGCGTCGCCGGCCAGCAGGACCCGGCCGTGTCGGTACTCACTCGCCTGCCGGGCCGCGTCTCCGAAGGAGCTCACCCAGACGGGCGTGGCCCCGGAGATGTCCTCTCCGCTGACCCGCTGCCATGCCTCGGCCACCTCGCGGAACTCGGGCGGCCCGGAGCCTGTCCTGGGTGGCCTGCCGCGTTCGTGTACGACAACCCGCATCACGCCGTCGGGCAGCGGGGCGGCCAGGAGCATGCCGTTGGGCCGCCGCCCTCCCGACCAGAGCGGGTCCAGGTCCAGGTCCCTGACGTCGGCGAGCAGCAGCTCCGTCGTGGCGTCGACACCGGGGAAGCCGAAGCCGCACGACCGACGCACCAGGCTGCGGCCGCCGTCACACCCCACGAGGTAGGGCGCGGTCAGCAGCTGTTCCCCGGAGGGTGTCTCGACTCGAACCTCGACATGCCGGCCATCGTCCTCGACGGCGACCACTCGGTTCCCGTAGCGCAGTTCGACGCCGAGTTCCCGGGCCCAATCGCCCAGCACCGCCACGGTCCGCGCCTGGGAGACGCCCGTGACGCTCGCGTGCTCGCCGTCCCCGACCGCGTAGTCCACCGGCACGCTTCCGAAGTGACCGCCCGGGGCCGGCGCGAGGGCACCGAACCTCTCCAGCAGCCCCCGCTGGTCGAACACCTCCAGGGTGCGCGCGGTGAACCCCATACCGCGGGACTCGGCACTGGAGCCGCTCTCCTTCTCCAGGACCACCACGGCCGCTCCGGCCAGCCGCAGCTCCGCGGCGAGCATGAGACCCACCGGACCGGCCCCGACGACGATCACATCCCATTCCATCTCCGCACGCACCTTTCGCACCTGGCTCTCCGAAGCGATCACCGTGATCGCTCCGGCCGGGCAGCACTCGGCGATCTCCCGCAGGCGCACCAGGCCGGTGCCGTCGACCCCGGAGGTGCGGAACACCGCGGGTCCGTCGTCGGTCAGCTCGAACAGCGCGGGATCCATCGCCTCGCACATGCCGGTGCCGTAGCAGAGCGTTCGGTCCACGTGTGCCACGGCTCGCATGAAGGCTTCTCCTCGGACGCCCGGGCCGGAGTCGGCCCCTGGGACGTGGTCAGCCATGCCCCACCTGGGAGGTGACGGGCAGCGACGTGAGCCGCCGGATAGCCCAGTTCTCGATGTAGCGCACCTGGTCACGGGGCACCGCGAGCGCCAGGCCGGGGAAACGGGTCACCAGGGCGGGGACCGCGATCTCCGCCTCCATCCGCGCCAGCGCGGCGCCGATGCAGTTGTGCAGCCCGTGTCCGAAGCCCACGTGGCGCGGGCTCTCCCCGGTGAAGCGGAGCCGGTCCGGGTCGGCGAAGCGCCGCGGATCGCGATTGGCCGACAGCAGCCCGACGATGACGGGGGCGCCTGCGGGCAGTTTGACTCCCGCGAGCTCCACCGGCTCGGTGGTGACCCGGAACAGCGCCGTGTGCAACGCCCCCTCGTAGCGGAGCAGTTCCTCCACGGCGCTCTTGGCCAGGCCGGGCTCCGCGCGCAGCCGGGCGCATTCCCCGGGGTTGTCCAGCAGGGCGTACGTGGCGTTGCCGATGAAACCGCGTACGGTGTCGCTGCCCCCCATGATGAACGCGGCGACCAGACCGGTCAGTTCGTCACCGTCGAGCCGGTTGCTCTCGTCACGGGCCTGGATCAGGGCCGAGGTCAGGTCGTCGGCGGGGTGGCGCCGCTTGTCCTCGACGAGTTCCTCCGCGTACTCGCAGATCCTGCCGAAGGCCGCCGGGACGCGGTGCATCAGCGCCGGGTCGGAGGGAAACGCATCGTTGAGGGCGGTGACGAGTTCGCGATGCCGCTCGATGCGGAAACCGAGGATGGCGCTCAGCACGCCGGCCGACACCTCACCCGCGTAGTCGTCCATCACGTCGAAGGTCCCGCTCCGGGCGCAGTCGTCCAGCACGCGGTCGACGACGGACCCTACGGTGTCCCGCCACTTCTCGACCCGGCGAGTGGTGAACGCGCTCATCGCCAGCCTGCGCAGCCGCGTGTGGTCCGGCGGATCGATGACGGCGATGCCGCGTTCGAGGATCGTCCCGGCGGCGCTCACCAGCCCCGCGTCACGGAAGTCGGCGTCGGCCCAGGCTCCGGTCTCCGCGCTGAAACGGGAGTCGGCGAGGACCGCCCTGACATCGTCGTACCGCGTCACCATCCAGGTCCGGACCTCGCCGACCGGGAAGGGGAACGCGTGGACGGGGGAATGCTCGCGGAGCCAGGTCAGGGTGGGGTGCGGGTTCTGGTAGTACGCGGGTGAGAACAGCGCCGGGACTCCCGGTGCCAGGGTTGAGGTCATGGTCGGTCCTTGTCTCCTGGGGGATCGGCCGCACGCGTCGTGGACGACGTGCCTCACAGGTCGTTCCACTTCTCGGTGGGCGGGGCGAAGAAGTCGCGCAACGGGGTCGGGAACACCCCGGTGTCCGCCGCGTGGTTGACCAGGCCGTGCACGAACCGGGCCAGCTTCTCGGTGCGTTCGACGCCCAGGGCCTCGTAGGGGCGCCGGTCGAGCCTGCTGGTGTCGTACTCGATCTCGTCGCGTAGTTCGGCTCCCCGGGCGGTCAGCCTGCCCCGCCCGTCGACGAGGCCGCGCGTGGCCAGGTGCTGCCGGGCTGCCGACCACTCGTCCTCGTTCCAGCCGCGCATCGGCATGACGATCTCCTTCGGCATGCCGTGGCCGCTGGCGCAGTCGATGACCAGCGAGCGGATGTCCGTGGCCTCGAACCAGTCGAGCACCGCGACATGTCCGTCCCCGCGGTGCTCGCGGAGCAGCGTCGCGGCGTGCCAGAGGGCCACGTGTGGTTCGTCCGGCCAGGCCAGGGCGGCGTTGGCCGCATAGAGGGGCCGGTCGGCGAGCAGGCCCTCGGTGGCGGCTTCGGTGGCCAGTTCGGCTGCCTCCGCCAGGGCCCGCGATTCGACGACGGCCCGCCCCAGCAGACGTTCCATGGCCCTTCCCGCGGCCTTCTGGCGGGCCTCGACGGCCCGCTCCGGCGCGACGCGGTCCCACACGGCGGGCACCGTGGACGCCACGAAGCCGGGTGCGAAGGAGTTGAAGACACCGACGACCGGCGCCGAGCCGACCGCACCGAGCGGCGAGGCGCGGCCCGCCATGTAGACGCTGGAGTGCTCGTCGACACCGAAGGGCGCGAGTTCCTCGCCCAGGTCGGTCGTGAAGTAGAGGATCGAGTGCAGGGAGTTCAACGCTTGAGCACAGCGTCGCGCGTACGTGACGGGGCCGGCCGGCGCCATATACCTCGGTTGCATGGCTCCTCGGGAGTGTCGGGGCGAACGGGTGGGGACGGCTCAGGCAGTGATCCACGCCTCCGGGGCCTCGGCCCCCGGTCCGGGAAAGAGCTCGTCCAGGCGGCTCAGGAGCTGGGGATCGAGCCGGAGCTCCAGCGCGGCCAGCGCGCCGTCCAGCTGCTCGTCGGTGCGGGGCCCGATGACCGGTGAGGTCACCCCGGGGCGCGACAGCACCCAGGCCAGGCCCACCTGGGCGGGAGGCACGCCGATCTCCCGGCACAGGTTCTCGTACGACTCGACGCGCTGTTCGTGCTCCTTGAGCGCCGGCACCGCACGGCCCTGCGCGGACTTGACCGCCGTTCCCTCGCGAAGCTTGTCCAGGACCCCGCCCAGCAGACCGCCGTGCAGCGGGGACCAGGGAAGCACCGCCAGGCCGTACGCCCGGGCTGCGGGGAGCAGTTCGAGTTCGACCTGGCGCGAGACCAGGTTGTAGACGCAGCTCTCCGCGACGAGTCCCAGCGAGTGCCGGCGCAGCGCCGCCTCCTGCGCCGTCGCGACATGCCAGCCCGCGAAGTTGGACGACCCCACGTACAGGACCTTCCCCTGGCTGACCAGCAGGTCCATCGCCTGCCAGACCTCGTCCCAGGGCGCGCTGCGGTCGATGTGGTGCATCTGGTAGAGATCGATGCGGTCGGTGCCCAGCCTCCGTAGCGACGCCTCGCAGGAGGCGACGATGTGACGGGCCGACAGCCCGCTGTCGTTGGGTGCCGGGGACATCCCGTTGCCCACCTTGGTGGACAGCACCACGCGCTCGCGGCGCGCGGGGTCGCCGGCGAACCAGCGGCCGATGGTCTCCTCGGTGTAGCCCTTGTGGACCCGCCAGCCGTACATGTCGGCGGTGTCCAGGAAGTTCAGCCCGTGCTCCAGCGCGCGGGTCATGAGACGGTGGCCCGCCTCCTCGTCGACCCTGCCGCCGAAGTTGACCGTACCCAGGCACAGTCGGCTGACGCGCAGGGCGGTGCGCCCCAGCTGTGTGTACTCCATCGCTCACTCCTCGGTTGCGGCCGACCCCTGCCGGGCGGATCCGGACCGCTCAGCCGAGCGGCAGGCCACGGTGGTGTGTTGTCAGCCGCTCCAGGACAGGGACGATCTCCGCCGGCGAGGGCGCGGCGAGACGGTCGCTCTGGAGGTCCGCCGTGCCCTGCCGGAACGTGGGCTCCTCCAGGGCACGGCTCAGCCGGCGGCCCAGCTCGTCCGGGGTGAGCCGCGCCGGGTCCAGCAGCGGGCCCGCACCGCGCTGTGCCACGTACCGCGCAGCGACCGGTTCGTCCCACGTGGGCACCGGAAGGATGAGCTGGGGCACCCGGTGCGTGGCCGCGACGGAGAAGGTTCCCCAGCCGCCGTGGTGGACGATGGCCGCGCAGGAGGGCAGCAACTGGTTGAGCGGCACGAAGTCCACGGTGCGGACGTTCTCCGGGATCCGGTCCAGGCCCGTCAGCTGCGCCCGGTTCAGGGTGGCCACGACCTCGATGTCGAGGCCGGCCACGACGTCGAGCATCTCCTCCAGCGGGAAGCCGGTGTCCTTGCCGAAAAGGTGCCGCGAGCTGACGCCCAGGGTCAGGCAGACGCGGGGGCGCTCCGGAGGTTCACGAAGCCATTCGGGGACGACCGATGCTTCGTTGTAGGGCACCCACCGCAGCGGCACGGTACGGGTGTCCAGAGGCAGCCTCGCCGCCTGCGGGACCAGGTCCACGCTCCACTGGCCGAGGAGCAACTCCTCCGAGAAGTCCAGCCCGTACCGGTCGAGCAGGGGGCGCATCCAGCGCGCCATCGGGTCGCGTTCGGCAGACCGTCCGCTCGCTCGGTCCCAGACCCACCCCATCTTGTCCTGGCCCCACAGGATGCGGGCGTGGGCGGCTCCGGCGACCCGTGCCGCGACCGCCGCGGGCAGGCAGAGCGGGTCCCACAGCACGAGGTCGGGCCGCCAGGAGCGAGCGAACTCCACCAGCTCGGTGACCATTCCCTTGTCGGCGTCGAGCGGATAGCACTGGCCGATGATCGACAGAAGCCGCTTCTGGAGCAGTTCCCACTCGGCCGGGCCGCTGGTCAGCATGTCCAGGGCGAAGGCGTCGGGTGGGATGTCGAGGTGACTGCCCTCTTCCTCCGTCGGCTCCGAGTCTGCGGTGACCACGCTCTCGCCGACGGGAACGGCGGTCACACCGGCGCCGGTCACGGTGGCCGCCATGTCGTCCGTCCCCATTCCGGGGTGGCCGACCACACACACCTCGTGGCCGGCGCTCTGCAGGGCCCAGGCAAGGGGTATGACGGGGTAAAGGTGCGAAGTCGACGGGAACGTCGCGATCATGACACGCATGGGGTCCTCCTCCGGGTACGGGCGGTCGTGGGTCACGTGTGCGTCGCGACGAACAGACCCCTGCCGTTGGGCCCGCCTTCGCGGAACTCCGCCTTCAGACCGGCGAGGAGAAAGGCCGTCTCGTACTCGTCACGGGTGAACAGCGAGTGCACTTCGGTTTCGGTGAAGTCCTTGATGCCGGCCACTTCGGCGACCGTGTAGCGGACGGTCATACGGCTTCTGCGCCCGTCCCGGACGGAGTGCGAGACGCGACTGATCACGCCTCGCTCGTCCTGGGCCACCGCGCCCGACACGAACCCGTCGAGGAACCTCTCCGGGAACCACCACGGCTCGGCGATGGCGACACCACCCGGGTCGAGATGCCGCGCCATGTTCGCGACCGCCTGGTTGAGCTCGTCGGTCGAGGCCATGTAGGCCAGCGAGAAGCACATGCAGGTGACGACATCGAAGCGCCGTCCCAGATCGAAGGCGCGCATGTCGCCGTGGTGGACGGGGACTCCAGGCTGCTTTCGCCGGGCGATCTCGCACATACCCCGCGAGAGTTCCACCCCTGCCACGGTCGTGAAGCGCTCAGCGAAGCGCCTCAGGTGCTCACCCGTGCCACAGGCGATGTCGAGGAGAGACAAGGATCCGGGCCGCAGTCGCAGGGCCAGGTCCGCGAGGGTGTCGGCTTCGGCGGCCCAGTCCCTACCGCGGCTCGCGTGAATCCTGTCGTATATCTCGGCGTGCTCGGTGCTGTAGGCCATGGATTCCGTCGTGGAATCGACGTTCACGGGGCGTCTCCTTGTAACTCGGGGATGGTGCCGATACAGGCGAGCAGGGTCCTGGCCTGGACGTTCAGGCAGTGCCCGTACCGGGCCAAGGCCGCGAGCTGGCCGTACGTCACCCAGCGATAGCCGCACGGTGGTTCGGGGGACGACTGGGCCTCGTCCGCCTCGATGACCAGATAGCGGCTCTGGGCGTTCAGGAACCGCCCCCCCTCCTCGGAGTGGACAGCCTCGTACCGGATCCGTGGGCTTCCGGCACAGGCGAGGACATCGTCCAGGAACGGAGGTCGCTCCGGCGCCGGAAGGTGCGCGTAGTTCCCGGGCGTGCACTGGACCGTGGGCGCGATCTCCGGTCCGTGCACCAGGCCCCCTTCTGCGCGGGCCTGTGCCAGGAAATGCCGTACACCTCCGATCCGGCGGGTCAGAAATGCGGCGATCCCCTCTCCTCGGGGCTCGACGAGAGGCTGGGACCAGCCGGTCACCTCCCGGCTGGGCGCCTCGGCCGCGACGGCCACCACCTGGAAGTAGCGGCCGTCGGGGCGCTCGATCGCCTCCTCGCCGACGGTCCATTCCGCTACGTCACACAGTGGCCGCGGACCGGCCAGCAGCAGTTGCCGGGACCTCTCCGCGGTCAGCCAGGAGACCACGTCCGTGTCGGTGTGCAGCGCCGTCGCGCCACGGTCGGGGAGCACGCAGGCGAGCACCGATCGTGCGTCCATGTTCACGACGTCGTCGAGACGGAGGAGCTCGCCGATCTGGCCGAGGGTGAGCCAGCAGAAGTCCTTGTCCTCGGGAGGATCGTCCCGAGTCTCCACCACCATGTTGCGGTTGCTCTTGCGGTAGAACCAGGAGCCGTGCTCGGACTGGAGGGAGTCCGCGAGGACGTGGTCACGGCCCGGCTCGGGTCCGACGAAGTAGTCGAGGTACTTGACCCTCGCCCCTCCGTGGGCCCGCGTGTAGTTGCTGCGGGTGGCCTGGACCGTGGGCGAGAGCTGGAGGAGGTCCGGATTCCCCGGCTCCATCTTGGCCTGCATCAGGAAGTGCAGGACACCGTCGATCTCCTTGGCGAGCAGTCCCAGGATTCCGGTCTCGGGCTGCCGGATCACCGGCTGCTGCCAGGACGTCGCGTAACTCCCCTCGATCGACACCTCCAGCCCCGCGATCGTGAAGAACCGCCCGCTACGGTGGACGAGGTCGCCCGTGCCCGGGGCGAAGTGCCACCCGTCGAGTTCACGCAAGGGGATCCGGTTCACCCGGAAGGCGTGGGCGTCGCGCCGCTCCGCCAGCCATCGGGTCACCTCAGCGGTGGGTTTCACCGCGCTGTCCCGCACGGCCAGCGAGGCAGCGACACGGTCACCGTGCGTGAGGTCCGACCGGGGCCGCAGGATCCGCGCCGGCGAGCGCGGGCCCACCGCGGCCGCCGTGTGCTGCCCCGTCACCGGGCCCACGCCCCCTCGTGACCCGCGATCCGCGCGTCGGCGGCATTGCCGTCCGTGCTCTGCTCGCCGTCGGTTCCGTACTTCGCGGCCTTCCACCAGGCCGGGTTCGACCGGTACCAGTCGACCGTGTCCGCCAGGCCGTCGACGAAGGAGATCGCGGGCGCGTAGCCCAGTTCCTCACGGATCTTGGTGTCGTCGAGCGCGTAGCGGCGGTCGTGCCCCTTGCGGTCGGTGACGTAGCGGATCGCGGAACGATCGGCGTCACACAGCTCGACCAGCCGTTCCGTCACCGAGAGGTTGCTGTACTCGCTGCCGCTGCCGATGTTGTAGACCTCGCCGGCCCTGCCGCCGAGGAGCACTCTGTGCACCGCGCGGCAGTGGTCGTCCACGTGCAGCCACTCGCGCCGGTTGTCGCCCGTGCCGTAGAGCGGGACGGTCCGTCCCTCCAGCAGATGGGTGACGAACAGCGGGATCAGCTTCTCCGGATGCTGGTACGGGCCGTAGTTGTTCGAGCAGCGAGTGATGGAGACGTCGAGGCCGTACGTCCTGAAGTAGGAGCGGGCGACCAGGTCCGCCGCTGCCTTGCTCGCGGCGTACGGGGAGTTGGGCAGGAGCGGTGACTCCTCCGTCCAGGACCCGTGGTCGATGGAGCCGTAGACCTCGTCGGTGGAGATGTGCACGGCCCGCGGTACGCCCGTGGCGAGGGCCGCGTCGAGTACGGCGTGCGTGCCGCCGACGTTCGTGCGGATGAACTCCCCGGCGGACACGAGGGACCGGTCCACATGGGACTCCGCGGCGAAGTGCACCACGGCGTCGTGCCCGGGAAGCAGTTCCCGCAGCAGGGACGGGTCACATACGTCGCCGCGTACGAAGTCCAGGCGCGGATGGGACGGAGGGAGGTTCGCCCGGTTTCCCGCGTACGTGAGGTTGTCCAACACGGTGACCGAGACGCTGTCGCTTCCCGGGTACCCGCCCAAGAGGAGGGTGCGTACGTAGTGCGAGCCGATGAAACCGGCACCCCCGGTGACCATGATTCTCATGCCGACACCTCGATGTGCGTGTGGTCACCGACGACCAGCCGGTGGTGCGCGGTCCGGTCCGGACGGGGACCGACCGTCGCGCCGCGGCCGATCAGCGAACCGTGCAGTCCGGTGACGTGCGATACCCGGGCGCCGTCCAGAGCGATGGAGAAGTCGATGTGGGTGCCCCGCAGTTCGCAGCCTCGTCCGATGGACGTGTTCGGGCCGATGTGGCTGTCCTCGACGACGGTGTCGGCGCCGATGATGGCCGGCCCGTCGATGCACGAGCGGGTCACCCGGGCGCCGGCCTCGACGACGATCGGCCCGCGGATGTGGCAGGACTCGTCCACCACGCCCTCGATCAAGGGCTTGAGATCCCGCAGCAGGACGCGGTTGCACTCCAGGACGTCCTCGACCCGGCCCGTGTCCCGCCAGTAGCCCGTGTACCTGCTGGCCGTCACCGGCGCGCCGTTGCTGAGCAGCCACTGGACGGCGTCGGTGATCTCGAGTTCTCCCCGGCTGCTCGGGCTGATCGCCGCGACCGCCTCGTGGATGGCGGGCGTGAAGAAGTACACGCCGATGAGGGCGAGATCGCTGCGCGGCCTGCGCGGCTTCTCCACGAGCCGCAGGAGGGAGCCCTCCGCGTCGAGTTCGGCGACGCCGAACGCCTGGGGGTTGTCCACCTTGTGCACGACGACTTGGGCGTCCGGCCGCCGCGCGCGGAACTCGGCGGCGATGTCCCCCACCCCTTCAGGGAGCATGTTGTCGCCGAGGTACATGACGAAGTCGTCGTCGCCCAGGAAGTCGCGGGCGAGCAGCACACAGTGCGCCAGTCCGAGGGGCTCCGTCTGCGGTATGTACGTGATCCTCAGACCGAACCGGGATCCGTCGCCGACCGCCTCGACGATCTCCGAGGGGCGATCGCCCACGATGATGCCGACGTCCGTCACAGCCAGGTCTCTGATGTTCTCCAGGACATGCGCGAGGACGGGCTTGTTCGCGATGGGTATGAGCTGTTTGGGCATCGAGTAACTGAACGGACGTAAGCGGGTTCCCGCTCCGCCCGCGAGCACCAGGGCCTTCATGTCTTTCCTCTCCTCCGCCACGTGCCGCGTGCGGCGGACCACGGCGGCGCATAGAAAGCAGGGGTGCCGCCTCGTGGTGAGGCGACACCCCTGCGAAGGTGAGACGTGCGATCCGACTTCTCTCGCGCGGCCCGGCTCCTACCTGACCGTCGAGGGTTCCGGTCCGCCGGTGGCGGGGACGGTCTGCTCGGCGGGAGCCGCTTCCTCCTCCTGCGCGGCAGGCTTCACCTGGCGGAGCAGGAAGGACACACCCAGTGCCATGAGGAGCATCAGGGGCATGGCCACGAACGAGTTGATCTGCAGGCCCTCGGCGAATGCGTCGCGTGCGGCAGCGGCCAGGGCCTCACCCGCCTCGCCCGGCATGCGCGCCGCGGCTTCCAGTGCGCCGGCGAGTGTGTCGTCCGCACCGGCGGGCACGCCGTCCGGGTAGGTGTCGGCCATGGTGTCCCGGTAGACGGTGGTGCCGATGCTGCCGACCACGGCGATACCGAGGGCGCCACCGAACTCGTTGGACGTCTCCGAGATCGCGGCGGCGGGTCCGGCCTGCTCCGGCGGCGCGGCGCCGACGATCATGTCGATGCCGAGCGCGGAGACCGGGGCCAGACCGGCGAACATCAGGATCGACGCCAGCATCACCACGCCGGGCCCGGACTCTGCGGAGACTCCCCAGAGCACCGTGAACCCCACGGCGGCCAGGACCATGCCCGCCCCGAAAACATAGGCCGGACGCACCTTGCCGACGATGCCGGAGGCGGCAAGCGCCGCGACCATGCCGGCGATCACTGCAGGCAGCAGCCACAACCCCGCCTTGAGGGGCGAGAGTTCGAGCACGCTCTGCAGGAACTGCGCGATGACGAACTGGATTCCCATCAGGAACATGACGGTGAGCAGCAAGGTCGACAGGGAGGCGCTGAAGGCCCGGTTGCCGAACAGGCTCAGGTTGAGCAGGGGGTGGGTCAGCGTGCGCTGACGCCGTACGAAGACGTAGCCGATGGCCGCCCCGGCCACGATTGCCCCCAACGGGACGGGTTCCAGGCCGTACTTGGCCACCTCCTTGAGGCCGTAGATCATGGAGAGCACGGCAATCAGCGACAGCACTGAGCTGACCAGGTCGACACGCCCACCCTCCGGGTTGCGGTACTCCGGCAGCAGGAAAGGGCCTACGGCGAGCAGCAGTACCATCACCGGCACGGCCAGCAGGAAGACCGAGCCCCACCAGAAGTACTCCAGAAGGACGCCGCCGACCACCGGGCCCAGTGCGCCGCCCAGCATGAAGCTGGTCGACCAGATGGTGACCGCGGTCGTGCGCTGGGCGGGTGAGGGGAACATGTTGCGGATCAACGACAGGGTGGAGGGAGCCAGACACGCTCCGGCCACACCCAGCACGCCGCGCGTCAGGATGAGCATCTCCGGCGTGTCCGCGTACGCAGTGAGGACGGAGGCCACACCGAAGGCACCGGAACCCAGCAGCAGCAGCAGCCTCCGTCCCACGCGGTCGCCCAGGGTACCCATCGTGACGAGGAACCCGGCGATGAGGAAGCCATAGATGTCAGTGATCCACAGCAGTTGCGAGCTGCTGGGGTTCAGGTCCGCGCTCATCTGCGGCACCGCCAGGTGCAGCAGGGTCAGATCCATGGTGACCAGCATGGATGGAAGTGCGAGCACGGCCAGGCCGATCCACTCCCGCTTCGTCGCCCGTAACGAGCTCTCTTGCATCAGTGGACTCTTCCTCTCAGTCACGGCCGACCGGTCTCGGCCCGTGGGGGACCCTCGGACCCTAAAACCTCAACCGCGGTCGAGGTCAATGACGTCTTCGGGAAAGCGCGAAGAGAGCACTCCGGACGCCAGCGCGGAGCGCAGACTCTGCGCCCGCGCATCCTTGTGCGACATGAGCGGCGGTTCCTCGAAGCCCCAGGGGAGGGCGAGTTCGGGGTCCAAGGGGTCGATGTCGATCTGGGTGCCGGGGACATGGACCGTGGAGAGCAGGTAGCAGACGCAGGTGTCGTCCGTCAGCGCGAGGAAGCCGTGCCCGAATCCCTCAGGGATCAGCACCGCGTTTCCCCTGGCTGCGTCGAGGACGCTCACGTGCCAGTCACCGAACGTGGGGCTCTGGGGCCGAAGATCGACGATGATGTCGCGCAGCGCACCCCGCACACAGGTGACGACCTTCGCCTGCCCCGGCGGATCGGTGACGCCGTGCAGACCACGCAGGGTGTTGTATCGGGAAACCGAGTAGTTGACCTGCGACACGACGAAGGGCCGTCCAGTGGCCTGCTCCAGTTCCTCGGTGCGCAGCGCCTCATAGAACGTGCCGCGTATGTCGTCGAGGTGCTCGGGCTCGACGGTGTACGCCCCTTCGAGGGCCGTGGGCCGGACCTTCATGTGCCCCCACCGCCCCGCCGAGCCACCGCAGCCCCGAGTTCGCGCACCACCTGGTCCACGTCCTGCTCGGACAGCCCCTGGTGGAGGGGCAGCAGCAGGGTCTCCTCCGCCGCCCGGTCGGTGGCCGGCAGAGTCCCGCGGAATCCATATGCCGGGACACGGTGCAGTGGCGGATACCGAAACGTGGTGTAGATACCTCGGTCCCGGAGGTCTGCGGCCACCCGGTCCCGAATACCGTTGTCCAGTTGCACCCAATAGAAATAGTGGGACAGAGTGTGGCCGGGTGGCGCAGGAGGCGGAAGCCGCACGCCTTCCACGTCCGCCAGCGATGCGGTATAGCAGGCTGCGGCCTTTTCACGGGCGGAGATGAAGTCGGGCAATCTGCGCAACTGCACGCGGCCTATCGCCGCCGTCAGATCGTTTCCTATGAGCCGCCGCCCGAACCCTTCCACATCCAGTTCCCACCACCGGTCGGAGACGCGTGCGGAACTGAACCCACTCTTCTGCCTGGTGCCGTAGTAGGCCAGGCGGCGGGCAGTCGCCATCAGCTTCTCGTCCTGCACATAGAGCATTCCGCCGTCACCGGTGACCAGGGTTTTCATGGAGTCGAAACTCCAGGTCGCCAATTCTCCGAATGTGCCGCAGGACCGGCCTTCCACGCGGGAGGCGACGCCACAGGCCGCATCCTCCAACAGCGGAATTCTGCGGCTTCGGCACAGTTCCGCAATACGTGCGACCTCCCCCGGGTATCCGCCGTAGTGCAGGACGCACACGGCTCGCGTCCGGGGCGTCAACGCACGCTCGACGTCCTCGACGGCGGGGTTGAGCGTGTAGGGGTCCACGTCACAGAAGACAGGGACCGCGCCGGTGGCCGCAATGGCGTTGGCCGCCGACACAAAGCTCACCGACGGGAGCACCACCTCATCGCCCGGCTCCAGCTCCAGCAACTCCATGGCAAGGAAGAGTCCAGCCGTGGCGTTGTTCAGGAACAGTACGCTCTCGCCGGGCACACCGATATGTTCCGCGAATTCCTTCTCGAATGCAGCAGTCCGCACCCCATGCCCGGGCCAGTTGTCCGAGAAGACCTCTGCGATGGCCTGGAGTTCTTCCCGCCCCAGGCTGGGCTGAAACACATTGATCACGGGGACTCCATTCACCAATTCGCAACCCTGTCGCCAGGCAGACGAGGCTCAACGGTTCGAGCAATCCCACTCCGCCTCATCCCCGGGATTCTTTCGGGAACAACGCACCGGAACGTACTCACTACTTTCTTCGCTCTTCCTCCCCGGCACAATCCCGTCCACGTCAGATCTACGTCAAGCCATGTCAGGTCTTCGCAAGGATGCGACGGTCGACGGACTTCGACAGCGATGCGGCCGGCCCGTGGGCGACGGGCAGCAGGCCTGCGGAATGGGCTCGTGCGACCGCGTCCAGCCGGGACACCGCTCCCAACTTCTGAAAGACGACGTGCAGATGCCGTTTGACGGTGCCGATGCTGATATCCAGGATCCGGGCTATCTGCTTGTTCGACAGCGCCTCCGCAGCCAGGCCGAGCACCTCCCGCTGACGCGGCGACAGTGTGATGTCCGACTGCGGCACGGGAGTGGCAGCACGTGTCACCGACAACTCTCGTACGGCGGCCAGCAACGCCTCCTGACCCGATTGCGCGGGCAGGCATCCGTGCGCGCCCGCCGCCAGGAACTGGGTGCGGTCGGCGTCGCGGGTGCTGAGCACCAGCACCGCGCTCCTCGGCGCCACTCTTCGCAGGACGTACACGGCATGGGCTGCCGCAGCGGTCGCCCACGGGACGAGTATCACCACGTGGGGATGCCACTCGGCGGCGCGGCGTACGAGGTGTCTCCCACCGGCCGCGCCCAGGATCCGAATGTCCTGCTGCGGGGCGAGAACCCCGGACACGGCGTCCCGTAAGAGTTTGTTCTCGCAGGCGAGGAGCACGCGAATGACGGACATGGGGGCTTTCCTCCTGAGGGGCTGCTCTCGCTGCGGCACAAAGGGGGCCCGCGACCGCGGAGCCTGCAGCGCAGATCATCCGATCGACACGGGCGCGGCTAGGTCGCACACGGCGTCGCACCCGCGACTGCGTGCGAATGACGCGGTCATACAGGTCGTGGGTCGACGTTCGAAAAGGGCTCTCGGGACATCAAGGAGGCAACGGGACGCGGTCGCGAGCACGTCGAGCCGCGTGACCTCCTGGCACACGTGCGACATAGCGCGTTCGGGCGTGCCCGACAGCACAAGGCGTCCTGGCTCGTCTCGGACGAAGCCCTGAACGGCGACGGAGGACGCGCACACGGCCGCTGCCGCGACCGAGGCTCCCATCCGGCAGCCAGGCGGGGCATGGCGCAATCACGCCCTTCGTACCCCACCATCTCTCCCCCGTTTACCACACTCACCCCGCACCATCGAAAAGGATTCAACATTTTCGCACAAGTAAAGGGAAACCCATCATGCGGTAATAATGTGCCCCCTGCAAGCACCTTGAACAAGCCATCCGACGCATCGCCCAAACTGCCCGGCACCGCCGCATTTCCCCTGGTCCATGCGTTGTTCCGACCGTGACGGCCGTCCGCGTACCGCACAGTAAAAGCCATCGTGGACAGTTTGGGGTTTGGCGGAGCCATGCCAGGAGGGAGACCTGTTCTGATCTTCGAATTGCCGCGAGGTTTCCCTCCCAGGCCGACCTCTAGTGGCGTGTCGCGATGAAAAGGAAGGAATGCGCCGCTCATCGTCTGCCCGGTCAGGCCGGATGTGGTGTGCGACCTTTCAGGCTGTGGTGTGGCCGCTAGCATCGGTCCATGACGTCACAGCAGGCGGATGCCTCGTAGGGCGCCGCGCGAGGTGAGGAGCGTCGGGCCCGATGGGCACGGCGATGGTGCGGTGAGCACGCTGTTCATCAGCGCGTGTCCTGGGCCGCCGGCGTGTACCGCTGTTCACACGTACCTCTTCGTCGACGGCCTCGACATGATCACGCGCAGCGACAGCCGAATGGTCGGCCTCGGTCCTGGGCGGCTGCTCCGCCCCGGCGGACCGCTCTATCCGACGGATATGCCGCGCACGGTGGATGTGGCGACCGACAAGCAGCCCGAGGCGGGGCCGGACAGGCTGACCGTCCGGGTCCGGCTCCGGGGCGAGACGGTCATCTGGTCCGACCTGGCATACCCGGGCTTCGATGACGGGCCCGTCGAGGAGGTTCGCTTCCGCCTGGAGCAGTACCTGGGTGAGGTCGAGCGCGCGTACACGGCGTTGGAGGGCCAGTTGGGGGTTCCGCCCAGCAAACGGGGTGGGTGTCCGACTGCGTGACGACGCGCGCTTGCCCGGTTTGGCCGCGTGCTTGCTCGGATTGGCCGCGTGCTTGCTCGGATTGATCGTCTCCGCATACCCGTCGGTACGTCTCGGCGGTTCGGCTCACACGGTGAGGGGCAGGGAGGTGAGGCCGCGCATCAGGCGGGTGTGGCGCCAGTTCAGGTTCTCGGTGGAGGCTGCGAGCTGGATGTCGGGGTAGCGGGAGATGACGGCGTGGAGGGCGAGTTCGGCTTCGATGCGGGCCAGGGGGGCGCCCAGGCACCGGTGGATGCCGTGGCCGAACGCCAGGTGGCCGGTGGTGCCGCGGTTGAGGTCGAGGTGGTCCGGGGCGGGGAAGCGGGCGGGGTCGCGGTTGGCGGCGCCGGGGGCGATGAGGACCGGGACCCCTGCGGGGATCAGGGTGCCGCCGAGGGTGAGCTCCTCCGTGCTGTAGCGGAACGTGGCGATGCCGACGGGCGAGTCGAAGCGCAGCAGTTCGTCCAACGCGCTCCCGAGGAGGTGCGGCTCGGCCCTCAGGCGGGCTAGTGACTCCGGGTGTTGGAGGAGGGCCAGGGCCGCGTTGCCGATGAAGTTGGTGGTGGTCTCGTGGCCGGCCACGAGGAGGAGGACGGCCAGTGAGACGAGTTCGTCCTCGGTCAGCCGGTCCTGCCCGTCCTGCCTGTCCTGCCCGTCGCGTGCGGCGATGAGGGCGTCGAGCAGGCTCTCGCCGGGCTCGCTGCGCTTGGCTGCGACGAGGTCGGTCATGTAGTCGGCGACGGCGTGTGAGGCGGCGTCGATCCGGGCCGGGTCGCCGGCGGCGAACAGGTCGCTCGACCATGTGCGCACGAGTGGACGGTCGGACTCGGGGATCCCCAGCATCTCGCAGATGACGGTGACCGGCAGCGGTACCGCGAGGCTCTCGACCAGGTCCACCGTTCCGTGGTCGGGCCAGGTGTCGAGCAGGTCGTCGACCAGGGCGGCGATGTAGGGGCGCAACCGCGCGACGGCCCCCGTCGTGAACGCCTTCGTCACCAGGGCCCGTAGCCGGGCGTGCTCCGGGGGGTCGGTGGCGAGCATGTTCCGGGAGACGGCCGGATGGAGGTCGCGCTGCGACGGGCGGTCGGCGAAGAACCGCGTGGTGTCCTTCGAGAGCCGGGGGTCGGCGAAGGCCTCCCGCGCCTCCGCATAGCCCGTGACCAGGTAGCTGTGGCGCCCTCCCGAGCCGGTGGGCACCTTCTGCACCGGCGCGGCGTCTCGCAGCCGAGCGTAGGTCGGGTAGGGATCGGCGAAGAACCGCGGGTCCTTCAAGGGGTCGGTCACGCTTGCGGGTCCGTTCCCGAGGGACGAGTTGTGCGAAGACGAGTTGCGCGAAGACGAGTTCTGCGAAGACGAGTTCTGCGAGTGCCGGTTCAGAGGGTACCGATGCAGAGAGACGCCGATACAGAAGGGCGCCGATGCAGAAGGGCGCTGGTTCGTCAGTGACGGTACGCGTGATCTCGCTCTGCTCGATCTCCGCTCGGGTGCGGGCGGGTGCGGGCGGGTGCGGCCTCTCGCCGCCGTGGGATCGCTTCGTCCGGCACCGGTCCCTCCCCACGTGGGGAGGGACCGGTGCCGGACGGCGCGGGGGTGTCGATCCGTGTCAGGAGGACGCGGATCGAGGTCGGTTGTGGAGGTGGCGGAGCTGGGGCGTCGCTGAGGCCGGCCGGGAGCGTGCGACATGATGTGGCGTGTTTGCGGGCGCTACGCCGGTGGCCTGGACAGCGGCAATCGCTCCCTGACGTTCTCCCCCGACGGCCGCACCCTCTCGATCGTGGCCGGGAACCGGGCGCTGTACCTGTGGGACGTCAGCGAGCCCGCCCGCCCGGTCCTGCGGGGGTCACCCCTCGCGTTGCGGATCCTGTACACCGACGCGCAGGCCTACAGCCCGGACGGGCGCGTCCTGGCCACCTCCTACGGCGACCACGACGTCCAGCTGTGGAACGTCAGCGATCCGTCCCACGTCGTCCCGCTCGGCAAGCCCCTCACCGGCCACAAGGGTTACATCCTCGCCCTCGTCTTCGGTCCGGACGGTCGCACGCTCGCCAGCGGCAGCGCGGACGGCACCATCCGTCTGTGGAACGTGGCCGAACCGGCCCGGTCCACCCGGCTCGGCGGAGCCCTCACCGCCCACCGCGGCGCGGTCAGCGACCTCGTCTACAGCCCGGACGGCCGAACCCTGGCCAGCGGGGGCAACGACAGCACCGTTCACCTCAGGGACGTCACCCGCCCCGCCGACGCCTCCCCCATCGGCCGGTCGATGAGCCCCAACGCCAGGACCGGTCACTTCCTGTCCTTCAGCCCCGGCAGCAACCTGCTCGGGGTGTCCAGCGGCACCGTGACCAGCTAACAAACGTT
Organism: Streptomyces sp. NBC_01314; assembly: GCF_041435215.1. Lineage (NCBI taxonomy): Bacteria > Bacillati > Actinomycetota > Actinomycetes > Kitasatosporales > Streptomycetaceae > Streptomyces > Streptomyces sp. NBC_01314. The sequence continues at coordinate 5,101,978 of NZ_CP108394.1, forward strand.
TGGCCGGTCATCGGCACGCACGTGATACCGATCACAACTTGTCAACGCAGTCGAGCAGTCGGCTCCCGTCCCACGACCAGCCTTGTTAGCCTTGGCCATAGCCCGGTCGCTGGTGCATCCCCCGTCGCCAGCGACCGGGCCCTTTCATGCCTCGGACCCCTCGGACCCCTCGGACCCTCGGGACCCCTCGGACTCTCGGATGGCCTGTACGACCGCCTGTACGACGGCCAGGTCGTCCGGCGCGAGGTCGTAGAGGCCGTAGCGGCCGCCCTTGCTCAGCCCGCCAGCAGCACCTGTTGGCGCCGGCCGGCCAGACGCTCCCGCACCCTCAGCCGTTTCAGGCCTCGTCGTACGGGTCCTGGGGGGCCTTGACCGGCTTGGTGGTGGTGACGTCGAGGTAGGGGACGGCGGTGCCGTTGAGGGGGTCCTTGGTCCGCTTCGGGGTGTAGGTGCCGGTGACCTCGATCCAGGTGTCGGGCCGGAGGACGGCCGGGAGTTCGCCGGTGAGGGCGATCTTGACGGGCTGGGCGTCGGCGGCACAGCAGTTGAGCGCCATGCGGACGAGGTACGGGTTGCCGGAACCGTCGAGGGCGAGGAATCCGGTGACCTTGAGCGGGCGGCCGGCGAGGGCGCGGCCCTTGTCGTAGATCGCGCGGCCGGCGTAGTCGGCGACGCTCAGCCGGAGGGGGCCGTCGGCGGGGAGGGTGGGGTAGCCCCAGGGCTGCTGCTGGAGCGCCGAGCCGGTGCGCATCGCGGTGTAGGAACCGGCGGCGGGCGGGGCGACCAGGACGAGGGCGAGCAGGGGCAGGACGAGGAGCCAGGAGACCCGGGGTTCGTGATGGGTGTGCTGCTCGTCGCCCTGGCGCCGCGCCCGGCGTTCGTACAGGACCGTGGCGACAGCGGCGGCTATGAGGACGACGCCCGCGCCGATGAGGAGGGGGCGGAGGCCGGCCTTGACGTAGCGGAGGTAGAGGTCGGTGAAGCCCGCGTGGAGGAGAGCGCCGCCGGTGAGGAAGAGGATCACGGTCTGGGCCTGGCGGTTCACAGCAGCACCGCCCCGACGAGGGCCGACACCAGGATCGCGAGGGTGAAGGTGGCTGGGGCGAAGCGGAGCGCGAAGGCGCGGCCGAAGGTGGCGGTCTGCATGGCGAAGAGTTTCAGGTCGATCATCGGGCCGACGACCAGGAAGGCCAGCCGGGAGGTCAGGGAGAACTGGGTCAGGGAGGCCGCCACGAACGCGTCCGCCTCCGAGCAGATCGACAGCAGCACGGCCAGAACCGCGAGGGCGAGGATGGCGATGACGGGGTTGTCGGCGGCGGCGTTCAGCCAGCTCGCCGGGACGACCGCCTTGAGCGTGGCCGCCGCCATGGCGCCGACGACCAGGAACCCGCCGGCGTGCATCACGTCGTGCCGCACCGAGCCCCAGAAGGCGGCGCCCTTGCTCTGTCCCTCGTAGGACGGCCGCTCCGGCGGGCGCATCCACTCGCCGCGGCCCAGCCGTTGCCACAGCCAGCCCATCGTGCAGGCCACCAGCAGACTCGCCACGAACCTGGCCAGCACCATCTCGGGGTTCCCCGGGAAGGCCACGGCGGTCGCGGTCAGGACGATCGGGTTGATCGCGGGGGCGGAGAGGAGGAAGGCGAGCGCCGCCGCGGGTGCCACACCCCGGCGTACGAGGGCTCCCGCCACCGGCACCGAGGCGCACTCGCAGCCCGGCAGCACCACCCCGGCCATGCCCGCCACCGGTACCGCCAGCGCGGGCCGCTTCGGCAGGGCGCGGGCGAAGAACGACGCCGGTACGAACACCGCGATGGCCGCCGACAGCAGCACCCCGATGACCAGGAACGGCAGGGCCTGCACGACCACCGCCACGAACACCGTCATCCAGCTCTGCGTCACGGGGGCGGACAGCAGACCGCGCAGGGGACCCTGCACCACGACCGCCAGGACCAGCAGCATGGTGAGGACCAGGGGTGGGTCGAGGTGCCGCCCGCGCTGGGGCGCTTCTTCCTTGGTTGTGGCCACGGGGGACGGTACCTCCGTAGGGAACGGCTGGGCCGAGTGGGGCCGGTTCGGCCCCCTTCCCTCCCATACGGCGCTCGCGTCGGGGTTGCTCACGGTCGTGGCCACGGCCACAGTCCCGACCCCGGGAAAGCCCTTTTAGTAATGGGATCCATTTTCATGTAGCGTCCGGTCCATCACCTGTGAAGCCTGTGGAGGAGGACCCCATGGCCGTACCCAAGCGGAAGATGTCCCGCAGCAACACCCGCCACCGTCGCGCCCAGTGGAAGGCGAGCACACCCCCGTTGGTGCCGTTCACCGTCGACGGCGCCACCCACCTCGTACCGCAGCGGCTGCTGAAGGCGTACGAGCGCGGGCTGATCCACCCCGAGGGCTGAGGACCGGAGATCGAGGATCCAGGATCGAGAGCTTGACCATGGCGAACGAACGGCTGCCCGTCACCGTCCTCTCCGGGTTCCTCGGTGCGGGCAAGACCACCCTGCTGAACCATGTCCTCGCCAATCGCGAGGGACTCCGTGTGGCGGTCATCGTCAACGACATGAGCGAGATCAACATCGACGCCGCCCTCGTGCGGGGCGGCGAGGCCTCGCTGTCGCGCACCGAGGAGCGGCTGGTCGAGATGACCAACGGGTGCATCTGCTGCACCCTGCGCGACGATCTGCTGGAGGAGGTGGACCGGCTGGCGCGGGAGGGCCGTTTCGACTATCTCCTCATCGAGAGTTCGGGGATCTCCGAACCGATGCCCGTCGCCGCCACCTTCGCCTTCGCGCGCGACGACGGCGCCACGCTCGGGGATCTCGCCCGGCTCGACACCATGGTCACGGTGGTCGACGCGGTGAACTTCCTGCCGGAGCTGGCGGGTGGGGACGAGCTCGTGGCGCGGGGGCTCGACCAGTACGAGGACGACGAGCGCACGGTGAGCGATCTACTGATGGACCAGGTGGAGTTCGCCGATGTGATCGTCCTGAACAAGCTCGACCTCGTCGACGCGGCGACCGCCGAGCGGCTCGCGGCGACGCTGGCCCGGCTCAACCCGGCCGCGCGGATCGTGCCGGTCAGCCATGGCCGGGTACGGGTCGCGGAGGTGCTCGGCACGGGGGCGTTCGACCTGGAACGGGCTGAGCAGGCGCCGGGGTGGGTGCGGGAGCTGAACGGGGACCATGTGCCGGAGACCGAGGAGTACGGCATCTCCTCGACCGTCTTCCGGTCCGAACTGCCCTTCCACCCGGAGCGGTTGTGGACCTTCGTGACCGAGGCGCTCGACAGCGGCGCCTTCGGGCACGTCCTGCGCTCCAAGGGGTTCTTCACGCTCGCCAGTCGGCCGCGTGTGGTCGGGCTGTGGTCGCAGGCCGGGTCCGTCGCCCGCTTCGAGCCGTCCGCCGCGCGGGACGACGAGGCCGCGCACGCGCAGGAGACCCCGTACGCACAGGAGTTGGTGTTCATCGGGACGGAGTTGCGGGCGGATGCGCTGTGTTCGGCCCTGGCCGGTTGTCTGATGGGCTTGGGCGAGGGTGTTCCCGCGGCGGCCGTCGGCGATCCGTTCCCCGCGTGGGACACGTACGGGATCGACGACGCTTGCGAGCACGAGCAACCCGCGCGATCCGCCGGGGTGGGCTGACCAGGAGGAGCGCCGGGTGCGGGTCGTGTGTGGTTGCTCGCGCAGCTCCCCGCGCGACCAGCCCCACCGGCCCCACCGGCCGCACCGACCGCACCGACCGCACCGACCGCACCGACCGCACCGACGATCACGGCCCAGCGCTACGCCCCCGTCCTCGCCCGTCTCCCCAACAGCTCCGCCAACCCCCGCCGCGTGGCCGCCAGCACCACGCGGTCCTCGGCGCGGAGGACGTACGTGGGCGGCAGGTCCCAGACGAGGCCCGAACCGGCCTCCCCCGGCGCCCGTTCGGTGTCCGATTCTCCGGGGGCGGCCGTGTCGAGGGCCAGGACCCGCCAGGCGCCCGCGCGGAAGGCCTCCGCGACGGTTCGGCCCTCCAGGCGGGGGTGGCCACGGACCTCGACGGCGGCGAAGAGGAGGACGCGGCGTTCGACGGGGATCGCGCCCAGGATCTGGCGGCCCATCATCGCGCCGGCGAACGCGGGGGCGGCGAGGTGCGTGACGCTGCGGCTGCGGGTGAGGGCGCCCGGGTGGGCGGCGCGCAGAGTGCGATAGACGGCGGTGGCGAAGTCGTCGTCGTAGAGGCGGAGGACGACGCGCAGGTCGGGGCGTACGGAACGGGCGTACAGGCCGGCTTCGAGGTTCGTCGTGTCGGAGCTGGTGACGGCGAGGAGGGCATGGGCGCGGTGGATCTTGGCGGCCTCCAGGACACCTTCCTGGGTCACGTCGCCGAGGATGACCGGCACCCGTAGACGACGGGCCTCCGCGAGGCCGCGCGCCTCGGGGTCCACCTCGACGCAGACGACCGGGATGTGGAGCTCCCGCAGGCGGGCGAGCACGCGGGTGCCGATCTTGCCGAGGCCGAGGAGGACGACGTGTCCGGAGAGGCCGCGCGGCGGTTTGCGCAAGGCGCTGCCGCTGCGGAAGGTGCCGAGGGCCTCCAGGACGGCAGCCAGGAGCACGGGCAGCAGGAGTAAGCCCATCAGGCCGGAGAGGAGTTGGAGGACCTGGCGGGAGTCGCTCTGGTCGGTCGCCGGGTCGGCGGTCCCGAAGAGGTCGAGGAGGGTCGCGTACGTCGCCTGGAGCGGGTGCTCCCCGGTGATCACCATCTGGGCGACGGCGAGGGCCAACACACACCCGATCATCCCCGCGAGAGACCACCGCAACCGGCGCGAGAGCAGCGACCCGAACGCGCCGAAGGCCCCGAGTGATCCGCCGCTCGCCCGGCCGGGCGGGAGCGCGGGTCCCGCGTAACGCACGGTGTCGAGGACGATGGTGCCGCGTCCGGTGGCCTCGGCCACCGCCCTTTCGTCGGGCAGGAGTTGGGGGCCACGCTCGCCGCTGCCTTCGGAACCCTCGGTTCCGGCGGGGTCGTTGGTCGTGGCCGACAGAAGCGCGAGCGTGCACAGGCCTCCCGGGCTCTGGCCGCTCCGGCCCGGCGGACGTTCCACGGCCCGCAGCATCAGCCCGTCCGTCTGGACGACCTTGCTGGTCCCGGCGACGGCGGTCGCGGCCAGCGCGGGCGCGGCCGTGTCGGCGTCGGAGAGAACGGTCGTCGACGCGCCGAAGCCGTCGACCCCGTCGGCCTCGGCGTCACCCGCCGCCAACGCCGAGGCCTGGTCGAGGAGTTCCTCGATGTACTGCCCCAAGCGACGGTTGTAGAGCCGCAGGACGAGTCGCAGGCGCGGGTTGAGGCGCCGGGCGGTGAGGGCCGCGCGGATGTTGGTCTCGTCGTCGTCGTACACCAGTGCCAGCGCGGCGGCCCGCTCCACCCCGGCCTCGGCGAGCACCGCCTCGGTGGCCTCCCCGGCCTCCAGCACCCGCTCGCCGCCGCCCCGGTCGCCCCGCTCTCCGGTCCGGTCGCCGGCCGCCGGATCGCCGACGCCCGTGGCCCGGTTGACCGCCGCCGTCATCCGGTCGAGGAGCGCGGCGGCGGTCCGGGCGCGCCCGACGACCGGCCGCTGCGCGGTGCGTGCCGTGGGCGGCACGACGAGCGTCACCTGTTCCCGGTACACGGTCCGCAGTTCGGCGGCGAGCCGGTGCGCCAGCCCGTCGTCCCCGCAGACGACCATGTGCGCGCCGGAGTCGGCGGCCGGCCTGCTCCGCGCGCTCGGGACGGGTTGCCGGCCCGCGCCGGGCGGACCGGACGGCGTGCCCGGACCGGGTGTTCCGGATGCTCCGGGTGTTCCGGGTGTTCCAGCCCGACCGGGCGTCCCGGTCGTGCCGGGCGCCCCGGTTGAGTCGGCCGGGTAGGCCGGACCTGCCTGTCTGCCCGGACCGGTACGGCTGTTGTGCTGCGAAGGGGTCCCCACGAGGCAGAAGACTGCCTCATCGACGCGACCGGTTCCTTGGTGATCCGGATCACAGTTGGTGGTGTGAGTGCGACGGCGGGTGGAAATCCGTACTCAAGAGGGACGGGGCGACGGCGGTGTCCGGATACGAGGATGGGGCGCCATGACCGCAGGGTGGGGTTCGCGCACGACACGCGCCGCGATGTTCGCGGCCGTCTGTGTGCTGCTCGCCGCCCTGGGCCACGTGATGATGTCCGGCAGCCATGTCCCCTGGTGGGCCATGGCCGCAGGGGCCGCCGCGACCGGTGCCGTCGGCTGGTGCCTGGCCGGACGTGAGCGCGGGCTCCCGCTGATCACGTCCGTCGTGGTCGCCGCCCAGACGGCCCTCCACTCGGGCTTCGAGCTGGCGCAGCCGTCGGGCCCGATGGCCGCCAACGGCCCAACGGGCTCGATGAGTTCGACGGTTTCCACCGGCTCGACGGATCTCATGGACATGGGTTCCGCCCACATGATTCACACGGTCCCCACGGGTACGGCCGGTCACATGGGCCATGTGGACCACACCGGGTACCTTCTGGACGGCTCGTCCGCGTCCTCTTCGTCGCTCATGTCCTCACTCGCGTCCATGTACGCGTCCTCGTCCGGCATGCTCGCCGCGCATCTGCTGGCCGCGCTGCTCTGCGGTCTGTGGCTGGCGTACGGCGAACGCGCCGCCTTCGGGCTGCTGCGGGCCGTGGCCGGCTGGCTGGCCGCACCGCTGCGGCTGTCGCTCGCGCTGCCCGTCGCGGCGGAGCGTCCGCGCGCCCGGGTGCGCCGCGGCCGTGCGAACCGTTCGCCGCGCCGGCTCCTTCTCGTCCATGCGATCACCTCTCGGGGTCCGCCCGCCGGGACCGCTGTCATCTGACGACAGCCGGTTACCTGAGGCGGCCGACACGGCACACGCCTCGGGCTTCGGCCGTACGCCGCCCCCGCGCGTGCCGTACGGCCGGCTTCCCTTCCTCGCCGGACCGCCGGACGCGTTCCCACGTACGCGCACACCCACCTCGCACCCCGCCCAACCGTCTGTCTGTACGGCTGTGCCGCTGTGCCGCTGTGCCGCTGTGCCGCTGTGTGCGCCCACGTGCCCGTGTCGCTGGTCCGGATCCCGGATGACCCGAAAAGGACACCAGGTGATCACCCTTACTCCGCTGCCCGCGTCGACCCCGCGGACTTCCTCGACCCCGCAGGCTTCCTCGATCCCGCAGGCCCGGTCCACGACCGACGAGTCCATAACCGCCTGGGCGCTCGCCGCCCGCGGTGGGGACCCGGAGGCCGTCGAGCGGTTCGTCGGCGCGCTGCACCGTGACGTCCAGCGGTTCGTCGCCCATCTCTGCGCGGACCCGCAGGCGGTGAACGACCTCACCCAGGACACGTTCCTGCGGGCGCTCGGCAGCCTGCACCGGTTCGAGGGGCGCTGCTCCGCCCGTACGTGGCTGCTGTCCATCGCCCGCCGAGCGGTGACCGACAGCTTCCGGTACGCGGCGACCCGGCCCCGGCTGTCCGACGTACCGGACTGGCGGCTGGCCGTCGAGTACGCCCAGCCGCGCGGGCTGCCCGGCTTCGACGACGGTGTCGCCCTCACCGATCTGCTGGGGGCGCTGCCCGAGGAGCGGCGGGAGGCGTTCATACTCACCCAGATGCTGGGGCTGTCCTACGAGGACGCGGCGGAGCTGACCGGATGCCCGATCGGGACGGTCCGGTCACGGGTCGCCCGGGCCCGGGCCACGCTTGTGGGGTTGCTGGCGGCCGCGGAGGAGGTTCTGGTGGCTGCGTGAGGGGGCGTGGTTGCTCGCGCCGTTCCCCGCGCCCCTCTCGGGGCGCGGGATGTTGGGGTCGTCAGGTGCGGGCCCCCAGGTGGCGTTCGGCGAAGTCCAGTTCCAGGCGGAGCTGTTTGATGCGTTCGTCGACGACCAGGGAGCCGTGGCCGGCGTCGTAGCGGTAGACCTCGTGGACGGCGGAGCGGGCGGCGAGCCGGCCGACGTAGTTGTCGATCTGGCGGATGGGGCAGCGGGGGTCGTTGACGCCTGCGGAGATGTAGACGGGGGCTTTCACCGCGTCGACGTACGTCAGGGGCGACGAGGCCTCGAAACGCTCGGGGACCTCCTCGGGCGTACCGCCCAGGAGGGTGCGGTCCATGGCCTTGAGCGCCTCCATCTCGTCGTGGTACGCGGTGACGTAGTCGGCGACAGGGACGGCGGCGATGCCGAGCTTCCAGGCGTCCGGCTCGGTGCCGAGGCCGAGGAGGGTGAGGTAGCCGCCCCAGGAGCCGCCGGTGAGGACGAGCCGGTCCGGGTCGGCGAAACCGGAGGTCACCGCCCACTCCCGGACCGCCGCGATGTCCTCCAGCTCGATCAGGCCGACCCGGTGCTTGAGGGCGTCGGTCCAGGCGCGGCCGTAGCCCGTGGAGCCCCGGTAGTTGATACGGATCACCGCGTACCCGTGGTCCAGCCAGGCGGCCGGTCCTGCCGCGAAGGCGTCGCTGTCGTGCCAGGTCGGGCCGCCGTGGATGTCGAAGACGGTCGGGTACGGGCCGGAGGCTCCCGCCGGGCGCTGGACGAGGGCGTGGACGCGGCCGCCCGGTGTGTCCACCCACACGTCCTCCACCGCCACCGAGCCGGGGGACTTCGGACCCGGTGGGTCAAGGACCACCTCGCCCGTGGTGGAGCGGACGACCGGCGGTTCGGCGGCCGAGGACCACAGGTACTCGATACTGCCGTCGGGGCGGGCCGTGGCCCCGGAGACGGTGCCTCGCGGGGTGTCCACGCGCTCCAGGGCTCGGGACGCCAGGTCGTAGCGGAACAGCTCGCTGCGGGCCTCGAAGCTGTGGGCGACGAGCAGGTCGGAGCCGTCCGGATACCACTCGGCGCTCAGGTCGCCCTCCAGCCGGCCGGAGAGTCCGAGGTCGGTCTCCTCGCCGGAGGCCACGTCCCAGACGAGCGGCTCCCAGCGACCGCCCCGCTGATGGCCGATGAGCAGCCGGGTGTCGCCCTCGACGGGGGCGAAACCCAGCACCTCCAGGCCCAGTTCGACCGTGCCGCCCTTGGTGTCGTCGAGCTCGGCGACCGTCGTGCCGTCCGCCCGGACCACGCGCAGCGCCGAGTGCATCGCGTCGCCGTGCTCGGTGTGCTCGATCGCGATCAGCGAGCCGTCGTGCGAGAGGTCGCCGACGCCGGCCGACTCACGGTGGCGGTAGATCTCGACGGGGGCCTCGCCCTGCCGGGACAGATGGATCGTGGAGCCGTCCTCGTCCGTGGAGCGGCCGACGATCGCCGTACGGCCGTCGCGGCCGAGGGCCAGGCCCGCCGGGTACGACGGGTCCAGACCCGGGGATCCCTCCTCGTCCGGGCCGCCGTGGAACGGCTGGCGGCGCCAGACGCCGAACTCGTCGCCGTCCTTGTCGTCGAACCACCAGATCCACTCGCCGTCGGGCGAGAGCACGCCGTCCGTCGTGCCGTTGGCCCGGTTCGTGGCCTGGCGCTGCTCGCCGGTGGCGCGGTCCCATGCGTACAACTCGTACGTGCCCGTGGCGTTCGAGACGAACAGCGAGCGGTGCGGTGCGTCCTCCGCCCAGTCCGGCAGGGACACCCTCGGCGCCCGGAACCTCTTCTCCCAGTCGGGCATGGACCCGCTCTGCTGCTGCGGGGTGGACCCGTTGCTCTCAGTCATGGCCCCATACTGCCCCGCCCGCACGACAATGTGCCGCCGAGGCCCCCGGCCTGTGGATAACTTCGGCTCCCGTCGGGTTCCTCCGGGCCGATTGTCAGTGGCCGGGTGCAGACTCGCCGCATGACCTCAACGACGTCAACGACCGATCTGCGCCGGACCGTCGAGCGTTTCTGGGCCGCCACCGAAAGCCGGGACTGGACCGCGTTCGCCGAGACGCTGGCGGAGGACGTCGTGTACGAGCTGCCGCAGACGCGGGAGCGGATACGGGGCAGGGAGCGGTATGTGGAGTTCAACCGGGAGTATCCGGGCGACTGGCACGCCCGGGTCGAGCGGATCGTCGCGGAGCCGGGGCGGGCGGGGGACTCCGAGCAGTCGGGACGACCGGGGCAGGTCGTCAGCTGGACGCACGTCACCATGGGGCAGGAGGAGATGCACGCGATCTCCTTCTTCACGGGGGACGCGGACGGCCGGATAGCCGCCGTCACCGACTTCTGGCCCGAACCGTACGAGCCACCGGCCGGGCGAGTGCACCTCGTCGAGCGGTACTGAGCGGCGGGCCGCACGGGCCGCGCGGGCCGACCCCGCAGCCGGGCGCGCGGCGCGGGCACCGTACGGTGGAAGGCGTGTACCGGTTTCTGCTGACGCCCCGATGGTGGGGGATCAACGTCTTCGTGCTGCTCGCCATCCCCTTCTGCGTGTTCATGGGATCGTGGCAGCTGAGCCGGTTCGAGGGCCGGATGCAGGACCATCGTGCGGCGACCGAGCGGATCGACCCGGCGGACCGGGCCCCGGCCCGCCCGCTGGACGAGCTGCTGCCGGTGGACAAGGAGACCTCGGGCGAGCTGGCCACCGTGACCGGACGGTACGGCGAGCAGCTCCTCGTGCCGAACCGCGAGGTGGACGGCAGGAACGGCTTCTACGTGCTGACACTGCTGCGCACCGACGAGGACAAGGCCCTGCCCGTCGTACGGGGCTGGCTGCCCGGCTCCGCGGACCCCGACCGCACCCCGGCCGCGCCCTCCGGCGAGGTCACCGTCACCGGTTCGCTGCAGGCGGGCGAGACCCCGGGGTCGAACGGTGTGCCCGTCCAGGGCGGGCTCCCGGCCGGGCAGACCTCGGCGATCAGCGCGGCGACGCTGGTGAACCTCGTGCCGGACGACCTGTACGACGCCTGGATCACTCTCGACAAGGCCGACTCGGGCATGAAGGCCGTGCCCGCGACGACGCCGCAGGACACCGGGCTCGACCTCAAGGCCTTCCAGAACCTCGGCTACACCGGCGAGTGGTTCGTCTTCGCCGGCTTCGTCGTCTTCATGTGGTTCCGCCTGGTCCGCCGCGAGGTCGAGTTCATCCGGGACGCGGAACTGGGCCTGGGCCAGGACACCGACCGGCCGGGCGAGAACGGGCCGCAAGAAGGCCGCCCGGACGAGGCCCTCTCCCGGGAAGCCGAGCCGGCGAAGTAGGACCGGCGAACCACCGCGCGCCACCCGAACCACCGCGCGAAGTCGGAACCATCACGCGTCACCGGAACCGCCGCGCATCGCCGTACCCCGGCGAGCACCGCGCGGTCGGCGGTGCTCCCCCGGGGGCGCTCTCGGTCAGGCGCCTGCCATCAGGCCCGTGCGGTAGACCACGCCCGCGCAGGCGTTGCTGACGGCTGTCGTGAAGGTGGCGATGCCGCCCTCGGTGGTGTGGGAGACGAGGACGCTGCCGTCGATGACGCCGTCCTCGGTGAAGAGCTGGGTGGAGACGGAGTTGGAGCCGTCGGTGGTGGTGCCGGGGGTCGCCTCCCCCGTGGGCGTCGGGTCCGGTGACGGGTCCGTGCCGCCGGTGCCGCCGCCATCGGTCGTGCCGCCGCTGGTGGTGGGGCAGGGCTCGGAAGGCACCCAGGCGAACTGCACCTCGTACGCGGCTCCCGGCGCCAGCATCAGCTGCGTCAGGGACAGTGACGGGTCGGGCAGTCCGGCCGCCACGTCGCCCGCGACATGGTTCGCCACGGTGATCTTCGCTTGATCCGCGGCACCCTGCGCGGTGGTGTTCACGCTGCCCGCGCCGCTGACCGTACAGCTCGTGCCGGAGATGTTGGAGACGCGGAACGTGCCGTAGACGGCGCCGCCGGAGTCCGGTGACATCACGCTGGCGCCGCCGCCGAGCTGGGCCGACGTGCACAGGGCGGAGGCATTGGTAGTGGGCGTCGGCTGGGCGCCGCCCGTGGAGCCGTTGCTCTGGCCCTTGCCCTTGTCGCCCTTGCTCTTGCCGGTGTCCTTGCCGGAGCCCTTGGAACCGCCGGAGGAACCGCCCGACGAGCCACCCCCGCCGGTCTGCCCCTTGGACTGGCCCGCGCTCCCCTGCGTGTGCGAGCCGTTGCCCATGTTGGAGGTGTTGAGGTCGGAGCCGGTGGAGTTGGAGACGTGGACGAGGGCGGGGATCGCCGTGCCGATGAAGAGCGCGGCGGCGGCCATACCGACGACGGCCTGCCGCTTGCGCGCCCGCCTCGCCGGTACCGCCCGCCGCAGGTGCTCCAGCGTGCCGTCCCTGGGCTCGATCTCCGACACCGCGAGCTGCAGCAGATTGCGCAGCACCAGCTCGTCGTCCGGCTCGAACCCGCCGGTCCCCTTCGGCCCGGAGCCGTTCGAACCCGAGCCGCCGGAACCCTCACCGCCCGACCCCAGGCCCGCCGAGCCCAGCGCACCGAAGCGCGGCCCGTCGCCATCCGGCTCGGCCGCACCCGAGATGCCCTCGGGCGAGGAGCCCTTGGACGAGGAGTCCTCGGACGAGGAACCCGCCTCTGAGGGGTCCGCACCCAAGTCGTCCGCATCCGGATCGAGGTCAGCCGAATTCAGGTCGCCCGACCGCGAGTCGCCCGAGTCGTCCGAAGGCACGTCGTCCGAAGGCTGGTGCTCCGAAGGCTGGTGCTCCGAAGGCACGTCGTCCGAAGGCTGGCCCTCCGAACGCGAGTCGTTCGACCGCGCGTCGTCCGGCGAGCGGCCTTCGAGATGCCGGCCCTTGGGGTGGGGGCCTTGTTCTGCGGGGCCGTGATTCACAGTTCCGTTCCCAGCGTGCGATTGCGTTTCTTCGTGCTCTTCGAGCCCGCGCCCCCCGACGCGCCCGTCCGGCCCGCGCTCATCGGCGCGTTCGTCCCCGCGCGCATCGGCGCGTTCGTCGTCGTCCCGGCGTCCCCAGGAGGCACGCCTCCGGGCGCCGAGGTCATCCCGCCCGTCCCGCCCGTCGCGCGTGTCGGATCCGTCGTCCCTGCCGTGCGTGCTCATGCCGACGCCTCCATGGCGACGCGCAGTGCCGCGATGCCGCGGGAACCGTACGCCTTGACCGAGCCCAGCGATATGCCGAGGGTCTCGGCAACCTGGGCCTCGGTCATGTCGGCGAAGTAGCGCAGTACGAGAACCTCGCGCTGGCGGCGCTGCAGCCCCTTCATCGCCTTGATGAGGGAGTCGCGCTCCAGCAGGTCGTACGCGCCCTCCTCCGCGCTCGCCATGTCGGGCATCGGCTTCGACAGCAGCTTCAGGCCGAGGATGCGGCGGCGCAGGGCGGAACGCGAGAGGTTCACGACCGTCTGGCGCAGGTAGGCGAGCGTCTTCTCCGGTTCACGGACGCGCTTGCGCGCCGAGTGCACACGGATGAACGCTTCCTGGACGACGTCCTCACAGGAGGCGGTGTCGTCGAGGAGGAGCGCCGCGAGTCCGAGAAGCGAGCGGTAGTGGGCGCGATAGGTCTCGGTGAGATGGTCGACCGTCGTGCCGGAGGCCGGCACCGTCGTGTCGTCCGCGCCGTCGCGCTGATTGGGTATGCGGGTCGGCCGCGCCGCAGGCATCGGCGCGATCACCGGCATGCCGCCGGCCGAACCGGGCAAGCGGGGACGGCGGGGTGGACGAAGGGCGGTGCCCCTCGTCTGTACCGCGGTGAATTCGAGTACCTCTGCCACGCCTGTTGGACCCGCATCCCCCCGTTGAGGTTGTACGCCGCAGGCATCTCTTTTGCGTCGGACCGCACGCGTGTCCGCATGACACCTGCGTGGGTCGGTGCGGCAGACGCGCCCCGCGGCACGCTGCGCTCAGCTGTCGGTACGGCCCGCCGAACACCGGACAGCACGTCGAACGCCCTCATGCGTACCAGCTCTTCCCCTATGCCCCAAGTTTTGGCGCCCAGCCCCGCCGAAGGGCGCCCGTGAAAGACGCTCCCCGTCCGCGCGCGGTTGCGGCGGACGGGGAGAAAAAATCCTCGATCACCGGGAGGCCTGAATCAACCCGGAGATCCGACGACGGCACGGCCGGAAATTCTCCGCCCACCGAACCGTCGACTCGAAGAACTTACACGCCACGAGGGGCTGCGCCGCTTTCGCCGGGTGCCCAGGGGGTCGGGGGGCGGGTTCGTCGGCGGGTGCGGGTCCGGTGGGGGCTGGTCGCGCAGTTCCCCGCGCCCCTGAAAAGCAGGGGCTGCGCCCCGTGCTTTTCAGGCCCGCAGGGCCGTGGTCTTTCAGGCCCGCAAGGGCCTGGTCTTTCAGGGGCGCGGGGAACTGCGCGAGCAACCACGAACCACCCGCACCCTCCGACGCACCCGAACCCCCGAGCTAGCGAGCGCCCGACCCCACACCCTCCGCCGCCACCAGCTCCGCGATCTGCGCCGTGTTCAGGGCGGAGCCCTTCCGCAGGTTGTCCCCGCAGACGAAAAGCTCCAGCGCCGTCGGATCGTCCAGGGCCCGGCGTACGCGCCCCACCCACGTCGGGTCGGTGCCGACCACGTCCGCGGGGGTGGGGAACTCGCCCGCGGCCGGGTCGTCGCAGAGGACGACCCCCGGGGCCGTGGCGAGGATCTCGCGCGCCTTGGCGACCGTGACCTCGCCCTCGAAGCGGGCGTGCAGGGTGAGGGAGTGCGTGGTGACGACCGGCACCCGTACGCAGGTCACGGCGACCGGCAGCTTAGGCAGTCCGAGGATCTTGCGGGACTCGTCCCGGACCTTCATCTCCTCCGAGGACCAGCCGTCCGCGCGGAGCGACCCGGCCCACGGCACCACGTTCAGCGCCACCGGTTCCGGGAACGGCCCGGTGTTGTCGCCCACGGCCCGCCGCACGTCACCGGGCCTGGTCCCCAGTTCCGTACCGGCGACGAGGGCGATCTGCTGCCGCAGGGTCTCCACGCCGGCCCGTCCCGCGCCGCTGACCGCCTGGTACGAGGAGGCCACCAGCTCGCGCAGCCCGAACTCGGCGTGCAGCGCGCCGAGCGCCACGATCATGGAGAGGGTCGTGCAGTTGGGGTTGGCGATGATCCCGCGCGGCCGGACGCGGGCGGCGTGCGGATTGACCTCGGGGACGACGAGGGGCACCTCCGGGTCCATCCGGAAGGCGCCCGAGTTGTCCACCACGACCGCGCCCTTGGAGACGGCGATCGGCGCCCAGTGCGCCGCGACCTCGTCCGGTACGTCGAACATGGCGACGTCGACCCCGTCGAAGGCCTCCTCCGACAGGGCCGTCACCTCGATCTGTTCCCCGCGCACGGCCAGCTTGCGGCCGGCCGAGCGCGGAGAGGCGATCAGACGGATCTCGCCCCAGATGTCGGCCCGGTGGGACAGGATCTGGAGCATGACCGTGCCGACGGCACCGGTCGCGCCCACGACCGCGAGCGTCGGCCGACCGGCACGCCCGGCCCGCCCGGCATCGACGGCCCTCAACGACCGAAGCCGCCGTCGCACCGGCAGCCTGAGCCGCACGAGCCGTGAGAACCGTACGAGCCGTGAGAACCGCGTGAGCGGGCCGTCATCGTCCGGTACCCCCGTAGACGACGGCCTCGTCGCTGTCGGAGTCGAGTCCGAAGGCGGTGTGCACTGCGCGCACGGCCTCCGGCACGTCGTCGGCGCGGGTGACGACCGAGATGCGGATCTCGGAGGTCGAGATGAGCTCGATGTTCACGCCGGCGTCGGACAGCGCCTCGAAGAAGGAGGCGGTGACGCCCGGGTTGGTCTTCATGCCCGCGCCGACCAGGGAGATCTTGCCGATCTGGTCGTCGTAGCGCAGCGAGTCGAAGCCGATGCCCGCCTTGTTCTTCTCCAGGGCGGCGATGGCCTTGCGGCCCTCGGTCTTGGGAAGGGTGAAGGAGATGTCCGTCAGACCGGTCGTCACGGCCGAGACGTTCTGCACGACCATGTCGATGTTGACCTCGGCGTCCGCGATGGCGCGGAAGATCGCGGCGGCCTCGCCCGGCTTGTCCGGGACGCCGACGACCGTGACCTTGGCCTCGGAGACGTCGTGGGCGACTCCGGAGATGATGGCGTGCTCCACCTTGTGGTCCCCTTGCGACTCTGGCTTCTCGTTGCTGACCCAGGTGCCCGGCAGTCCGGAGAAGGACGAGCGGACGTGGATCGGGATGTTGTAGCGGCGGGCGTACTCGACACAGCGGTGGAGCAGCACCTTCGAACCGGACGCCGCCAGTTCGAGCATGTCCTCGGAGGAGATCCAGTCGATCTTCTTCGCCTTCTTCACGACCCGCGGGTCGGCGGTGAAGACGCCGTCGACGTCGGTGTAGATCTCACAGACCTCGGCCTCCAGCGCGGCGGCCAGCGCGACGGCGGTCGTGTCCGACCCGCCGCGACCGAGGGTCGTGATGTCCTTCTTGTCCGCGCTGACGCCCTGGAACCCGGCGACGATGGCGATGTTGCCCTCGTCCAGCGCCGTACGGATCCGGCCGGGCGTGACGTCGATGATCCGGGCTTTGTTGTGGACCGAGTCGGTGATGACACCTGCCTGGCTGCCGGTGAACGACTGGGCCTCGTGGCCCAGGTTTTTGATCGCCATGGCCAGCAGCGCCATGGAGATCCGCTCTCCGGCGGTCAGCAGCATGTCGAACTCACGCCCGGCAGGCATCGGTGACACCTGCTCGGCGAGATCGATCAGCTCGTCCGTCGTGTCGCCCATCGCGGAAACGACGACGACCACTTGGTGGCCGTTCTTCTTCGCTTCCACGATCCGCTTGGCGACGCGCTTGATGCCCTCGGCATCGGCTACGGAGGAGCCTCCGTACTTCTGCACGACAAGGCCCACGTGCGCTCCTCGCTCCGTTTCAGTCCCTAATATCCGCACCTACACACATATGCATACGTTTTCATATGTGTTCATACGTGCTGCGGCGGTCGGCTCAGTCTATCGAGCGGCCGAAATTCCCTTCCCTGGTATCGCATGGTGAGATGTCCCGCTCACCTTTTGATCACCTGGGATTTCTCCGGCCCTTCCACCGGTTTCACCCCGGCTTGTCGCCCGGACCTTCGACCGCTCCGGGAACGTCTCTGCCCAGGTCACCGCCGAACAGTCGGCGCGGACGGGGAAAAGTGCCTGGAGTCACACCGAGGGCGCCCGCGCCGACGAAACGCCAACTTTCAAGCACTAAGGTCGTGGCCGTGCGCGTACTTCTGGTGGAAGACGACGAGCCGGTCGCCGAGTCCCTGCGACGTGGACTCCTGCGATACGGCTTCGAGGTGGAGTGGGTCAACACGGGCGGGGCGGCGCTGTCGTACGGCGGCCCGTACGACGTCGTCCTCCTCGATCTCGGCCTGCCCGACACCGACGGCCTCGACGTCTGCAAGGCCCTCAGGGACCGCAGCCAGGTGCCGATCATCGTGATCAGCGCCCGCAGCGACGAGACGGACCGCGTGGTCGGGCTGGAGCTGGGCGCCGACGACTACGTCTCGAAGCCGTTCGGCGTCCGCGAGGTGATCGCCCGTATAAGGGCGGTGATGCGCCGCGTGCAGCCGCGCGCCGCCGGCGCGCCCGCGGCCGGCCCCGACCGCTACGGCCCCCGCCTCACCATCGACCGCAAGGCCGCGCGCGTCCACCTCGACGGTACGGAGGTGGGGCTCGCCCCCAAGGAGTACGACCTCCTCTCGTTCCTCACCGAGGAGCCGGGCGCCCTGATGTCGCGCGAACAGATCATGGAAGCGGTCTGGGACGCGAACTGGTTCGGCCCGACGAAGACGCTGGACGTCCATGTGGCGGCGCTGCGGCGCAAGCTGGCCGGGGCGATCACGATCGAGGCGGTGCGGGGGGTGGGGTTCCGGCTGATCGTGAACGAAAACGTGAACGCGGCCGAGAACGAAGAGGCCGCGCCGACCGGCGGCACGCGTGAGGGCAACGGCACGTCATGATCCGTCAGCTCATCCGCAGCTACGTGCTCCTCGTGGCGGTCGCCATCGCCCTGTTCACCGTGCCGGTGGCGTTCACGCTCACAAATCAGTTGCGGGGGGACACCAGCCAAGCCGTCCAGCGCGAGGCCGAGACCATGGCCCGGCTGCTGGGCGCCGGTGACACCGCTTCGTGCGCGGCCCTGGCGCAGATGGCCGGGGCGTACCCGAAGAAGGAGGAGCAGGTCGAGGTCACCGCCACCGACAGGTGCGCGGGGCAAGGCCTGAACGAACCGGTCCCGGACGCGGCGCTGGCCGTGGCTCTGGAGCGCGGCCGGGCCACCGTCGACTGGGGCTCCAAGTTCATCTGGGGCGAGAACCTGGTGGTCACCGTCCCTGCCTTCGAGCGCTCGCCGGACGGGAAGACGAAGACGGACAACGTCGTCGGCGCCGTCCGGATCATGTTCTCGACCGACCACCTCACGGACCGGCTCTGGCAGATCTGGGGATTCCGGGCGGCACTGGCCCTCCTCGTCCTGCTGGCAGCCGCGATCATCGGTGTCTTCGCCGCCCGGCGCCTGACCGCCCCCCTCCGCCAGCTCAACGAGATGGCGAGCAAGATGAGCGACGGCGACCTGACGGCCCGCTCCCCCGTGACGGGCCCGCAGGAGACGCAGACCCTGGCGCGCACGTTGAACCAGGCGGGCGAACGCCTGGACACGCTGATCGCGTCGCAGCGCATCTTCGTCGCCGACGCCTCGCACCAACTGCGCACGCCCCTGACGGCGTTGCGCCTGTCTCTGGACAACATCGCGGACGGCACGGACGACGAGTTCGTACGGGAGGACGTGGAGCAGGCCACCGCCGAGGTGGTCCGGATGAGCCGCCTGGTCAACGGCCTGCTGGTGCTGGCGCGGGCGGAGGCGAAGGTGACGGCGGCGGAACCGCTGTCCCTCCGGGAGATCATCCAGGAACGTCTCGACGTGTGGAGACCGGCCGCCGACGAGCGCGGAGTCACCATCACGCTCAGGGGGAGTGCCGACGGCCGGCCGTTCGTGCTGGCCAGTCCCGGTCATCTGGACCAGGTCCTGGACAACGTGCTTTCCAACGCCCTGGAGGTCTCACCGGACGGTGCGGCCATCACGGTCTCGATGGAGACCCGGGGCGACGAGGTGGTGCTGTCGGTGCTGGACGAGGGGCCCGGTATGTCGGACGCCGAGAAGTCCCGCGCCTTCGACCGCTTCTGGCGCGGTCAGGGCCTCACCGGGAGGTCCGGTTCGGGCCTCGGCCTCGCCGTCGTCAAGCAACTCGTCACCGACGACAACGGGACCGTGGCCCTCAAGGACGCGCCCGGGGGCGGGTTGTGCGTCGCGCTCACGTTGCGTGCGACGCGGCACGGGGGTGGCTGAGCCGGGGGAGTTGGCTCAGTCGGCCTTGGGTGGCTGGGCCGGGGGGTGTGGCCCAGCCACGACTTGGGGGTCGGCTGTCGCTCAGCCTTCGGGCATCGCCGACGAGTGGTGGTTCACGATCTTCCACACGCCGTTCCGCTTCTCGTACTCGTACGTGTAGCGGGCGTCGACCCTCTTCTTCTCGCCGGTCTTCGGGTCGGTGAGGATGAAGTAGTACGAGCCGGTGTCGATCGCCGAGTTGCTGTCCAGGACGTTGATGATCGTCTTGGTCTTCTTGCCGACCGGCTTGTTCTCCAGGAAGTGGTCGAAGTAGTCGACGATGCCGGCACGGTCGGTGCGGATCTTGTTGGAGACGGTCGGCAGGAGCACCGCGTCCTTCGCGTAGCGGTTCGCCACCTTCTTGGCGTCGCCGGTCCGCAGCGTCTTGTTCCAGCCGTCGAAGAGTGCCGCGATCTCCTTCTTGGAGGGCTTCTTCGGCGCGGACTCGGCACCGGCCGTGCTGACTCCGGCGGTGACCGTGGCTGCGGTGACGAGTGCGGCGGCCGTGACGATGGCGGCGCGTATGCGGTTCTTGCGGGTCATCGCGATCTCCCGTGCGAGGTTGGGGTGTTACTGCCTCCGCTTCTCGTGCGGTGGAAGTGACTCAAGATTCGCGTGACGCCGGTTAGGGGCTGTGCAGCGGACGTACAGGCCCGGGGCAACGTTCGTACAAGGTGTTCCGGAGGGGTCCCGGACGGGGTCGGTCGGGCTCGCCCGGGGTCGGTCCAGCGACGCCCCGCCCGGCGGCCCACGGCACCGCCGGGGTCGACTTGCCGACCCCACCAAGCCCGTGCGCGGCATGCGCCAGGACCCCGCCGGACGCCTCGAACGCCTCGTCCAGTAGGGCTGGTTCATGTTCCCGCCGACGAACGGCACGGTCCGCCGGACTCCCCCGCCGATGCACCATTCACCGTCCACCGCCATCCGCCTCGGGGGCGAACGGAGGTGGACGGAGAGCGTCAGTCCACGTACTCCTTGAGGGGCTCGGTGTCGAGTGTGATGTTCACCGGCTCCGGGAGCTTGATGGTGGCCCCGAACGCAAACTTTTCCTCATGGCGGTAGCGACCGTTCTCCGGCTGGTTGAACACGACAACCGAGCAGTCGTCGCGGTCGATAAGGAGGTAGACGGGGATGCCGGCAGCCGCATAACCGTCGGGCTTCTCAACTCGGTCCCGTCGATTCGTGTCGGAGTCGTAGGACGTAACCTCCACCGCCATCAGGGCGGCCTCGGCCTCCGACCACTCCCCATGTCCCTTGAGACCGCCCACGCGCACCAGAACGCCATCCGCGCGGGCGCGCCCCTTGCGGTAACGCTCCGTCTTCAAACCGCTCTCCGAGTGCAGCCAGAGATCGGGGCGATGCTGCATGCACACCCGTTGCAGCCACGCGATCATCTCGCGATGGTTGCCGTCTGCCATGGGCTTGACCACGACCTTTCCGTTGATGAACTCCAGCCAGACGGTCTCCGGGGCATGGCGTTCCAGTTCCTCGAACTCCTCGACGGACATCTGCGGCCGGTGCTCGGTCCTGGGGGTCATGGCGTCGCCTCCTCGACTCCATGGTGCCCTGACCGGCACGTCCTGCACGCTCATACGCCCCTCCCGTCCGGCGGGTCTCCAGCGGGAGGCCCGCCCTGCTCGTCGGCCGCCGGACCCATAAGCCGGTCGATCCGGGCATCGGCCGCCGCGACCGCGGCGTCGACAGGTCGCCGGTTGACCTTTGCTCGTGCTCGCAGGCGGGCCGTGAGGTCGGCGCCGAGGTCGAGGGAGAGCCGCTCGCCCTCCGGAGACTCCGTGGACCGGGTCACTTCCAGCGCCCCAGACCGGCCGCACGGCGCAGTTCGTCCACACGGGCCGTGACGTCCACGACCTCGTCGGCGCCCGGGAGGCCACCGGCGCGCGGGGCGGGGAGGAAGGTGTCCGGGACGGGCACGTACACCGGCATCGGCCCTTCCCGTTCACATTCCGCGAGGCAGTCACGGCACAGCCCGTTCACGAGCTCGACGGTCCGCTCGTCCGCGTGACACATACCGCAGATCATGATCACTTTGTCGATACGCGCACGGAGGCCGGCCTTCTGCCGGATCCTGGCCTTCGTGGGCCTCATCGGGGGCATCTTGTTCTCCAATCGCTTGCGGGCGAAGCCGCCCGGGTTGGTGACATCCGACGGCAGTCCGTCCGTCAGCGCCTCGGTGACGTCCTGCGGCGTCGCACCACGCGACAGCCACTGCGTGACGAGGGATTCGAGGGAGTGGCAGTCGGCGTCGGACAGCGGCATCCGGGGATCCACGGAGCGGACTTCGGCGAGGGTCTGGTAGGCGGTGCTGGGCTCCGGGGCGGTGGCTTCCGCCCTGTCGGGCTCGGCAGCTTCGGCGGGTTCGGTGCGCTCCGCTCGCTCGGCCGGCTCCGCGGGCTCGCTCTCCTCGACCCGGGCCAGTCCCGACTGGTAGTGCTCCGTCACGTCCCTGCCGTCGCACTCCCGTGCGAAGTTCGCCCACCACGCCACCGACCTGGGGGTACGCGACCAGTACGTGCGCGTCACCCACCGCATCGAGCTGTCCTCGATGGTGATGTGCTCCCTGATCCAGCGCAGATGACCGGCGTGGACGAGGCGCCCCGTCGAGGTGCTCACGGCCTGCTGTCCGTAGCGGGGGTGTGCCGCCGCGATGACCTTCTGACTCATCGCGTGGCCGTCTTCGAGGTGGTCGATGAAGACGGCGACCTCGGCATCGCGGGGGCTCAGATGTGCGAAGTCCGGGTCCGCGTGCGGGTCTTCGTCACCCACGGAGCGTTTTCCGTAGCCCGTTTTGGCCATCGGGTGCGACGGGGAAGGCAGGGCAGCACTAGGCTGGGCGTAAGCCACGATCGAGGTCCGTTCGATCCGTAGGTCTAGGCCCTGGCACTGGTGTTGGCGCACCGGCCGGGGCCGATCTATTTGGTCAGTTGCCGCGAACCTAGAGCGACTTTACGTTCCGAAGCAAGCCGATCACGGAACGTCACCCTTTCGAGTTACGCCCCTTCAACTCACGTCCAGGCTTGGTTGGTTGGGTTGGTTTTTCACCCATCCCAGAGATCTTGGAAACCCATGGGAAGAGCTCGGGTCCCGGGGCTCAAGCTCCGGGCTGACCTGCGGAGATGAAGGCGACCCAGGCGGGTGCAGTCAGGATGAGGGTGAGCCCGGTGGGGTTCTTCGAGTCTCGTACATGGACCGTCAACCGTGCGTCAGGTAGGGCGACTTCGACACAGTCGCCGCCCTCGTCGTCGCTGTAGCTCGACTTGAACCACGCCAACTGCTCACTCATCACGGTTCACCATCCGCTCGATGAAACGGGCCGATTCAGCGGGGCTGAGGGCCTGCGCGCGGATCATGCTAAGCCGCTCGGTCACACGGTTGACAACCTCTGGATCGGCCGAAAGTTCGCTGGCAAGCGGTCCTTCCGTGAAAACGAACCGCTCGTGATCACGCGTCTCCAGCAACACCATGGGCCCCAGCAGGGCGGCACTGATGGCCCATTCGAAGGGGAGCACCTGCAGAAGGACATTCCGAAGGCAGGACGCCTCAAGCAAGCGGCCGAGCTGATCGGTGTCCACCTGAGAGCTGCGCAGTACGGCCTCGTACAGCACAAAGCTCAATGCCACCGGGGGCTTTCGCTCCGTGAGGATCGTCTGCCTCTCCAGGCGGGCGGCGATCCGTTCCTCCACCGTCTCCTCGTCCAGAGGTGGGTAGCGATTCTCGATCAGCGTCCGGGCGTACCCCTTCGTCTGCAACAGCCCAGGAACCAGCGCGACCTCGTAAGACCACCGACTGATCGCTTCCCTCTCCCGCAGCATGAAGTCCTGAGCCCGCGCCGGAAACTTCTCCCTCTGCAAGTACTCCTTGGCCGCGCTCAGCAAACCCTCCGCCCGGCACAGCTCATCCGCCACGTCCAGCACCCTCGGGGTCGGCATCCGTACCCCCTGCTCCATGGACTTGATCGTGTCCGGCGAGTAGTTCGCGGCCACCGCCAGCTCCTCGCGGCTCACGTTCGCCTTCGTGCGCCAGCGCTTCATCTGGTTGCCGCCGTAGCGCCAGGCAACCGGTGGCTGGGAGTTGTACTGGGCCGACACCGCGCGCACCTCCGACCGATACACACCGGCGTGTATCACCTCAGTCACTACCGAGCGTAGCTCCGACATCGCCACCGTGTGACCATGACGAACGCAATTCACCGGCCCTCGTGGGTACCCGTGGCGGGACACCGACTTCGTGTGATCGGCGTGCACTTCGACGCCGTACGGATCGAGGGCGGGCGCGGCGAGACGGTCGCGGGCAAACTGATCGAGATGACCGACGGGGACGCGGGGCCGGTCGTTCTCGAACAGGCCGGGTTCCGGTGGATGTACTTCCTGCTAGGGCCGGGGACGGTACACAGACACGCCTGGCTGCCGGGCGTACAGCGTTTCGGCTTGACCGCGAGGACCATGCGGACGGTGACGTACGTCGGCATCCCGGCCCTCGACGGCAACACCTTCCCGCTGCGCTGGTACTCCGAACCGACCCCCGAAACGCCGTTCGTGGAACCGGAGTCGCTGCTCACCGCGGTGCGCACAGCTCAGGCCGACCGAGAGGAACCCGACCGTGAGTGACGTGAGACTGACCGAGACCTTCCCCAGTGCATCGGGAGACGTGCGGTGGGGCAGCCTCGGGGATCCCGGCCGGGATCCGGTCGTGCTCCTCCACGGCACGCCCTTCTCGTCGTACGTCTGGCGGGGCGTCGCCCGTGCGCTGGCCGACACCGGCCGGTACCAGGTGTTCGTGTGGGACATGCCCGGTTACGGGGAGTCGGACATGCACACCGGCCAGGACGTCTCCCTGGCCGCCCAGGGCCGGGTCTTCGCCGAGTTGCTGGCGCACTGGGGGCTGGACGAACCGCTGGTGGTGGCCCATGACTTCGGTGGGGCCGTGTCGCTGCGGGCGCATCTGCTGCACGGCGCCCGTTACCGCGCGCTCGCCCTCGTCGACCCCGTGGCGCTGGCCCCGTGGGGTTCCCCCTCCTTCCGGCTGCTCGGCCGCCACGCCGAGGTCTTCGAGCAGCTGCCGCCCGCGTTGCACCGCGCCCTGGTGCGCGAGTACATCAGCTCGGCCAGCGGCCCGGGGCTGCACCCGGCGGTCCTCGACCGGCTCGTACAGCCGTGGCTCGGCGAACACGGTCAGCCCGCCTTCTACCGGCAGATCGCCCAGGCGGACCAGACCCACACCGACGAGATCCAGGACCGGTACGGGGAGATCGGCATCCCGGCACTGGTGTGCTGGGGCGAGGAGGACGGTTGGATCCCCCTGGCCAAGGGGCGGGAGCTCGCCGACCGCATCCCGGACGCGCGATTCGAGCCGATTGCCGGTGCGGGACACCTCGTCCAGGAGGACGCCCCCGCCGAACTCACGGCCATACTCCTGGACTTCCTCCGGGACCAGACGGCTGGACCTGGATAGAGGCCGTCCGCGAGATCGTCTCGCCGAGGGGCGTCGACCACCCCGAGGACGGCCTCAGCGTCGGCTGCGCAGAAACGATCCAAGGGCCAGCCCGGTGCCCAGGCCGATCAGGGCGCCGGCCGAGGCCTGCCAGCGGCGTGCCGCCACCGCGGCAGGGGCGGGAACCGGGCTGGGCCCCCGCGGAGCGCGAACCGGTGGACCGGCGGCGACTGCGCGCGCGTGCTCCTCGGCCACGATGCTCAAGAAGCGACGGCCGATCCGGCTCCCGGACGAACGGGCCACCCACGACGGGTGAGCCCTGCTCCAGTAGTCGCGCCCGGCCGCTCCGGTGAACATCCCGGCGAACATGTCCCGCAGCAGAGTCTCGGAAATCGTCCCGATCTCGTAGCCCATCCACGCGTAGTTCATCATCAGGTCGGCATAGACATGCCGTTTCCGCTCGTCCGGATCGGCGATGTCCGTGACGCCCCAGACCGGTTGGAAGAGTGCCATGTCCTCAAGCTCCAGCCGGGCCAGCTCAAGGTAGTAGCCGCGGATTCCCTGGATCTGCTCCGCCCTGGCCTGCCGGTTCTGCACGATCAGTGACACCGCGACGCCGGCCAACGCCAGCGCCGAGACGATCGCCGACGTGAAGCCGTACGCGGCGCCCACCTGGCTCAGCCGGTTCCAGTCCACGCCCCGGGAGCCGGAGATCTCCTCCAGCACGAAAGGCGACAAGAGCACCGCCGCCAGAGCGATCGCGGCGATGGCGAGCAGCCCCAGCATCCTGGTCGCCCGGCGAGCCAACGATGCCGTCCCCACAGAACGATGACGAACTATCAGGTCAACCACCCCCAAGCCGGCCTGCCCCTTTGACTGACCGAGCCCGCGCAGCCTACTTCCAGCCGACCGGTCCGTAGATCATTTATGGGACGGGCCTACAGCGTTCCCAGTGCCGGTGCGAACGCGATGAGGAGGGGGAGGAGGGCCAGGAGCGCGGCGGCGGTCGTGGTGGCCGCGCGGCGGGTGCGGTCCAGGCGGGGCGGGGGTTCCAGCAGGCGCTCCACCCGGTCGCCCAGCAGACGGCGGGTGTTGGAGCAGGTCAACACGCCCCGGTGTTGGTTGAGTTCGATGAGGGCCAGGGCGGTGGTGAGGTGGCCGCAGCGGCGCGATGCCGTGTCGTCGGCGGCGAGTTCGACCAGGCGGTGGGTCTGGTCGGCGAAGTGGGCGAAGAGGGGGATGTGCGGGAAGCCCGTGGCGAGGGCGGTGGAGAGGTGGAGCAGCCAGTCGTGGCGGGCGCGGGCGTGGCCCAGTTCGTGGGCGAGCACGGCGTCCAGCTGGCGGTCGCTCAGCTTGCCCAACGCGCCTGTGGTGACGACCAGTTGGGGCGGGGTGCCCGGCATCAGCCACGCGTCCGGGTACTCGTCCTCCAGGACCAGCAGCGGCCCCTTCGTCTGCGGCAGGCCCGCCGGGAGGTCCGGGGCGCGCTCGCGCAGGTGCGCGCGGCGGAGGTGCCGGCTGCGCCGGGCCTCGACCAGCTCCCGGGCCAGCATCGCGCCGCTCCATGCGGCCCCGCAGGCCAGCGCCAGCGTCAGTACGGCCGTCCAGGGCGGCGCGGCCGTGAGGTCGTACGCGGCGGTCACGGCCGGGGGCGCGGGCGCGAAGGCCCGCGTGCGGACCGTCTCGAACACCGCGGCGGTCCCGAGCGCGAGCGCCGCGAGGCAGCTCAGCAGGGCCGCCGCCACCAGGCACTGCCACGCCCACAGCGCGACCACGGGTTCCCGCTCGGGCCACATCGCCTTCAGCAGGGCGCGGGGGCCCAGCACTGCGGCGGTCACGGCCACGGTCGCGAGAAGGAGCAGGAGAACGGTCACGTCACTGGGTCCGGTTCCTGTCGGGGTGCGAGGGGATTGCGCGAGGAGGTACGGGGCGTCGTACGACGACGGTGCCTACGCTACCGCTGGTGCCCGCGCTTGCAGGCTCCCCGCGGGAGCACTTTCCGTCACCCTTCCACTGCTCGGCTCAGTTGCCCGGTGACGCGGAAGGGTCCCGCCCGGCGACGGACGGGACCCGATTCCCCGAGCGTCCAGCCCGGCGACGGACGGGACGCGATTCCCTGAGCGGACGCCGAGCGCGGGCGGCGCGAGGGGCTACTTCACCTTGCGCAGCCCCAGCGGTGCCGCGATCTCCTCCGCCATGACCTGGCCCGCTTCGAACTCCAGGGTCTCGTCGCCCATCATTTCCTGGTCGGTGTCGAGGCCGTCGAGCTCGGCGAGGGGCTGGTTGAGACGGACGTGGGCGACCAGGGACTGAAGGGCCCTGAGCGTCGCCGAGGCCGTGGAGCCCCAGTTGGAGAAGTACGAGAACTGCCACCACCAGAGGGCCTCGGAGGTGCGGCCCGCGCGGTAGTGGGCCATGCCGTGGCGGAGGTCGGCCATGACGTCGGCGAGGTCGTCGGAGATACGGGCCGGGACCGGCGCCTTGCGGGGCTCGTAGGGGTCGAAGACCTCGGAGTAGACGTCGACCGGCTCAAGCATCAGAGCCAGGCGTTCGCGCAGCTCGTCGACGTCCGTCTCGGGGCCCGGGTCGGGCTCGTAACGCTCGTCCGGCACGATGTCCTCGTGCGCGCCGAGGCGGCCGCCGGCAAGGAGCAGCTGGGACACCTCCAGGAGGAGGAAGGGTACGGCCGAGTCCGGCTCGTCACCCTTGGCCACCTCGGTGACGGCGACCAGGAAGCTCTCGATCTGGTCCGCGATCTGGACCGCGAAGTCGTCCGGGTTCAGGTCCGTCGCGTGCAGCGTGGCGTCAGACATCGAGCAATCGTCTCCCCTCGAAGGCGCGGCCGAGGGTCACCTCGTCCGCGTATTCCAGGTCGCCGCCCACCGGGAGGCCGCTGGCCAGGCGGGTGACCTTGAGGCCCATGGGTTTGATCATGCGGGCGAGGTACGTGGCCGTGGCCTCGCCTTCGAGATTCGGGTCCGTGGCCAGGATCAGCTCGGTGACCGTCCCGTCGGCCAGACGGGTCAGCAGCTCCCGTATGCGCAGGTCGTCGGGGCCGACGCCCTCGATCGGGCTGATCGCGCCGCCGAGGATGTGGTACCGGCCCCGGAATTCGCGAGTGCGTTCGATCGCGACGACGTCCTTCGGCTCCTCCACGACACAGATGACCGTGATGTCGCGGCGGGAGTCGCGGCAGATGCCGCACAGCTCCTCCTGAGCGACGTTGCCGCAGATCGCGCAGAAGCGGACCTTCGCCTTCACTTCGAGGAGGGCGTGCGCCAGCCGCCGTACGTCCGTCGGCTCCGCCTGCAGGATGTGGAAGGCGATCCGCTGCGCGCTCTTGGGACCGACGCCGGGCAACCGCCCCAGTTCGTCGATGAGGTCCTGGACCACGCCTTCGTACACGGACTGCCGTCCTTCCTGGTGTCTTTCAGTACGTACCGTAGTCGGCCGCCGCCGCTCCGAGGAAGGCGGTGGGGGGCACGGATGGGCTCAGAGGGGGATCGCGGAGGTGTTCAGAAGGGCAGTCCGGGGATGCCCGCGCCACCGCCGCCGAGACCCTGGGCGAGGGGGCCCAGCTTCTGCTGCTGGAGGGTCTGGGCGTTCTCGTTGGCCGCCTGGACGGCCGCGACGATCAGGTCGGCGAGGGTCTCGGTGTCCTCCGGGTCCACCGCCTCGGGGTCGATCTTCAGACCGCGCAGTTCGCCGGAGCCGGTGACGGTGGCCCGCACCAGGCCGCCGCCCGCCTGACCGTCGACCTCCGTCCGCGCGAGCTCCTCCTGTGCCCTCGCCAGGTCCTGCTGCATCTTCTGGGCCTGCTGGAGCAGCTGCTGCATGTTGGGCTGGCCACCACCGGGGATCACGTTCAGCTCCCTCGTACGAGTACGAACGGACGTCACCGTTCACGTTCTTACGGTCGCCACGAGCCTACGTGGTCGGCCCGACCTGTGCCGCGCCACTCTTTCGAGTGAGTCGGCGGGGATTCGTATATCTGATCAAGGGCATCTTCTCAGAGGAAAAGCGGTGAAAACGCCATCTTCGCCACCCATTGGGCGGTAGGAAGGGTCCGGCCGCGTCAAGGTGGTGCGTGAGCGCCGTACGTACGTAGGGAGTGCCGGGTGAGCCAGCCGGAGATGCAGCCCGAGGGGGGACCCCAGGGCGGGCGGGGTGAGGGGTCCGGGCTGTGGGCGGAGCCGTGGACCTCGGCGACCGGACCGTGGGTGGGGGATCTGGCCGGGCAGCCCTTCCCGCAGGGGGACTGGGGGGAGCCGGCGGAGCGGTTGGAGGAGCTGTACCACTGGGTCGAGCGGGCGGCCCTGGAGACCGCCGCGTGGTATCTCACGGACCGGGTGTGGAAACGGATGGCGGCGCGTGTGCTGCGGATCGGGGCGGCGACGGGGGCGCTCGCCGGGGCCGGGCTGCCGCTGCTCGACCTCACCGGGGCGGTGGGCGGGGCGGCCCCCTGGGGGTATCTCGCACTCCTGTCCTGCGTGGCGTGCGTGGTGGTGGACCGGTTCTTCGGTGTCACCTCCGGGTGGATGCGGGATGTCGCCACGGCCCAGGCGGTGCAGCGGCGGCTGCAGGTGCTGCGGTTCGACTGGGCGTCCGAGAGCGCGCGGGAGGTGCTGGGGCCGGCGGAGGGGACGGCAGGGGAGGCCGCCGAGCGGTGCCTCGGGGTGCTTCGGCGGTTCTCCGAGGACGTCACGGAGCTGGTGCGGACGGAGACGGCGGACTGGATGGTGGAGTTCCGGGCGGGGGGTGCGCCGCTGGGTGTGCAGGCGGGAGGTGCCGTCTCCCGGTCCGAGGGCAGTCCCAACGGGCGGGTGCCGATGCCGCCGGGGGCGCGACCGAACATGCCTCGGCAACGGCCGCCGGAGGCTCGGTAGCGACCGGGGGTGCCTCATGGGTTTCGCCCCCGCCGCCCCTACCCGTCCCTTCCGCGAGCTGAGGGCTTCGCCCCCAGGCCCCCGGGTGGGTTGTCGGCTGCGGGTGGGTGGGGCTGGTCGCGCAGTTCCCCGCGCCCCTGAAAGGCAGGGGCCGCGCCCCGTGCTTTCAGGCCCGTAGGGCCTTCAGGACACAAGGCAGCGGGGCGCAGGGCGACGGTCGCTCAGTCGGCCTTCGCGTACGTCACCGATTTTCCCGCCGTGTCGACGCGTCGCAGTTGTCCGTCGGGCAGGAGGGTGACCGTGGTGGCGGCGCCCGCGGAGCAGGAGGCGGCGGGTTCGCCGGTGGTGACGGTGGAGGGGCCGATCCGCAGAGGGCCGTCGTCGGCCGGTTCGTCCGTCAGCGCCGCCTCGAACACGCAGTGGTACGTGCCGCCGCCTTCGAGCGGGCCGTCCGCCGTGAGGGCGAGCACGGTGTCGCCGACCTCGCCCTGCTGGATGACCAGTTGGCGGGTGTCCGCGCCGTCGGAACCGGCGATGGTGGCGTTCCAGGTACCGAGGAAGTCCTCCGGGATCGTGCCCGCGTCGGGCGACTCGGTGGTCTCGTCCGGGGACGTCTCCGGGTCCGTCGGCTGGTCGGTCGCGGGCCCCGGTGTCTCCGGCGCGCTCGTCGCCGGGCCGCTCTTGGCGTCGTCCTCCTTGCCGCCGTCGTCGCCCTTCTTCATCAACGCGTACACCGAGCCGCCCGCACCGAGCGCGACGACCAGCGCGACGACGACGAGGAGCGCGGAGGAGCGCCGGTTCCCGCGCGCGGGCTCGGGCTGTCCGCCCGGGCCCGCCCCGGGCGGGGGTCCGTAGAGGGGGTTCGGCCCGTAGGGCGGGGTCGGGCCGAGGCCCTGCCCCGGAGCGGCTCCGGGGCCCTGTCCGCCGCCGTACGCCCCCTGCCCGTAGGCCCCGTACGGCGTCTGCGGCGCGCCCTGCGGGTAGCCGTAACCGGGGGCGGCACCGGGCTGCTGCCCGTACCCGCCGGCGGGTTGCTGGGTGTACTGCTGCGGGAAGCCGTACCCAGCGGGTGCGGGCCCGGGCAGGGCGCTCGGCGGAGGCGGCTGCGAGCCCGCCCCCACGATCTGCGTCGGCATCCGGTCCAGAGACCCGGCACCCGGCGCCCCCGGCGGAGGCGGCACCGCACCCTCGGGCGTGGCGGCCGGGTGTTCGGGCGGGGACACGGGGGCACCGGACGAGCCCCCCGAGCCACCGTACGGAGAGTCGGGGGCGCCCAGCGGGTACACGGGCGGAGCCGACGGCGGGCCCGCGGGAACGGGCGGGGTCCCGGAACCGGGCGCCGACGGAGCCGAGGACCGGCCCGCGGGACCGGACGGCGACGCGGCAGCGGCCCCGTCCGGAACTGACGAAGCCGCTGCCGCCGACGAGGCCGACGAAGCCGCTGCGGACGGCTGTCCGGCGGCGTCGGGCGCCCCCGGGCCGCCACGGTCCGCCGGACCTCCCGCCACACCGGGGGCTCCCGCGACCGCCAGGCCAGCGCCCGGCACTCCCGCCCCTCGCGTGCCCCCCGACTCCTCCGGATCCTCGGCGTCCAGCAACTGCACCGCGTGCCGCCCCAGTTGGGCCACCAGGGCGCTCGGCAGCCAGGGGTCGCGGGAGCGGCCCGCGAAGACCGTGTCCTCGGCGCCGGTGCGCTGGAGGATCTGGGCCAGGGTCGGGCGGGCGGCGGGGTCCTTGCGCAGGCAGTCGCGGACGACGTCGTACAGACCCTCCGGCAGCCCTTCCAGATCCGGTTCCTCCTGGGCGATGCGGAACATCAGGGCGTGCACGCCGGAGTTGGCGGCTCCGAAGGGGAGGTTGCCGGTGGCGGCGTAGGAGAGGACGGAGCCGAGGCAGAAGACGTCGCAGGCGGGGGTGATGCGGTCGCCGCGCACCTGCTCGGGGGCCATGAAGCCCGGCGAACCGACGAGCGCGCCGGTGCGTGTGAGCCCGCCGTCCGTGACGGTCTCCAGGGCCCGCGCGATGCCGAAGTCGATGACGCGCGGCCCGTCGATGGTCACCAGGACGTTGGAAGGCTTGAGGTCCCGGTGGATCAGCCCGGCCGCGTGGATGTCCTCCAGCGCGTGCGCGAGCCCCGCCGCGAGGATCCGTACGGACCGTTCGGGCAGTGCCCCGTGATCCCGCCCGACCACGGCCTGCAGGGACGGCCCGGCGACGTACCCGGTGGCGACCCACGGGACGCCCGCCTCGGTGTCCGCGTCCAGGACCGGCGCGGTCCAGTACCCGCCCACCTGCCGCGCGGCCCGCACCTCCTGCCGGAACCGCGCCCGGAACTCCTCCTGCTCCGCCAGTTCCTGCCGGACCAGCTTCACGGCGACGGTACGGCCCCGCTCGGACCGGGCCAGGTACACGTTCCCCATGCCGCCCGACCCCAGCCGCGCGAGCAGCCGGTACGCCCCGATGCGCTGCGGATCCCCCGGCCCGAGCTTCTCCATGGCCACGTCCCCCGTCTTTTCCCCGTGCCATCCCCTGCAGATGTGTACGCGTACGTACGGGTACGTCGTGTACGTGCGCAACGGACCGATCGTAGTGGGGCCGTACAGGGAGGCGGGTGGAGCGGTGTCTACGGTTCCGTAACAGCGGTCGGTGCCGCGTCGGGCTCCGATACCGCCGCGAGGTGTTCCAAGGCACCCGACAGCCGTTCGAGCACCCGTACGGTCTCGGCGAACTCCTCCTCCCCCAGCGCTTCCGCGAGGCGCGCGGCCAGGGTGGCGTGGCCGGGGTCGATCCGCGCGATCGCGGCGTGGCCGGCGGGGGTCGGGGCGAGGAGCTTGGCTCGGCGGTGGGCCGGGTTCGGGACGTACTCGGCGAGGCCCCGGTCGACGAGGAGATCGGCGACCCGCTGGACGCTCTGCCGGGTGATGCCCATGGCACGGGCGACCCCGGCTACGGACAGCGGCTCGGGCAGCACCGCGCCCAGCACCTGCCACCAGGCGGCCGTCAGCCCCGCCGGTCGCGCCAACTCTTCGGCCACGGAAAGGAACTGACCGTTCAGATGGAAGACCCCGAGGGCGGTTCGGCTGAGGAGGTCCTGCTGCTCACGGCTCACTGTCCCGCCGCCTCCAGAACGGCGTACGCCTCCGGGTCCGAGTCGTGGAAGAGGCGGTACCAGGCGTCGAGGACCTCGCCCTCGTAGACACCGAGAAGGCCGAGGACCTCGCGGGCCAGGGCGACGGGTTCGGTGGGCCCGGCGGTGACGAGGAGTCCGGAGGCGTCGGTCACGGCGTCCGCGTCCACGTACCGCTCACCGCCCTGGTAGCCGGTGGCGGCCAGATAGAGGGGAGCCGCGCTGGTGTGCGCGCGATCGTCGAGCAGCCCCTCCCGGGCGAGCCCGGCGGTCGCCCCGCAGATCGCGGCGACGGGCACCCCGGCGGCCAGGAACTCCCGCGCCTTCCGGGCGAACCGCGCGAGGTCGTCACCCGTGTCCCACAGATCCGCGCCGGTGAGGACGAGCAGCGAGCTCTCCTCCGGCCGCAGTTCGTCAAGAACCCCGTCCGGCTGGATCCGCACGCCCGCGATGGTCCGCACGGCGCTCGGACCCGGCCCGACCGTCCGGATCTCGTAGCCACCCCGGGCGAGCCACGCGGTCGTGTGCCCCGTCTCCCAGTCGGCGTAGGTGTCGTACACGGCGAGATGAACGGGCTTGCGGTCGCTCATGACTCCTCCTGGGGCACTCCGGAACACTATGACAGCATGCTTACATTTCGACAGCTTACTGTCAAGAACTGTGCGAGCAGCCACGCCCCACCCGCACCCGCCAACGCACCACACCGCACCGCATCCCTTGAGCTCTCTGCCGAGCTCTCCCGCGACACACTGTCGTGATCCCACGGCCAGTCGCAGACACGTCGCCGATGTCCCCTCCTCACAGCGACCCCCTACCCTCGCCCCATGACCCCTCAGCCAAACCCCCAGGCCGGCGCCGCGGTGAAGGCCACGGACCGTGCGCACGTGTTCCACTCCTGGTCCGCGCAGGAACTCATCGACCCGCTCGCCGTCGCCGGCGCGGAGGGCTCGTACTTCTGGGACTACGACGGCAAGCGGTACCTCGACTTCTCCAGCGGCCTCGTCTACACGAACATCGGCTACCAGCACCCGAAGGTCGTCGCGGCGATCCAGGCGCAGGCGGCGACGATGACGACGTTCGCCCCGGCGTTCGCCGTCGAGGCCCGCTCGGAGGCGGCCCGGCTGATCGCGGAGCGCACCCCGGGCGACCTGGACAAGATCTTCTTCACCAACGGCGGCGCCGACGCGGTCGAGCACGCCGTCCGGATGGCCCGACTGCACACCGGCCGCCCCAAGGTGCTGACCGCGTACCGCTCGTACCACGGTGGTACCCAGCAGG
This sequence comes from Streptomyces sp. NBC_01314, assembly GCF_041435215.1. Taxonomy (NCBI): domain Bacteria; kingdom Bacillati; phylum Actinomycetota; class Actinomycetes; order Kitasatosporales; family Streptomycetaceae; genus Streptomyces; species Streptomyces sp. NBC_01314. The sequence goes on from NZ_CP108394.1 coordinate 5,135,920, forward strand.
CCGTGAACCTCACGGGCGACCCGCGCCGCTGGGCCTCCGACACCGGCTCGGCCGGGGTCGTGCGCTTCTGGGCGCCCTTCCTCTACCGGTCCCGTTTCCACGCGGAGACGGAGGAACAGGAGTGCGCGCGGGCGCTGGAACACCTGGAGACGACGATCACCTTCGAGGGGCCGTCGACCATCGCCGCGATCATCCTGGAGACCGTCCCGGGCACGGCCGGGATCATGGTCCCGCCGCCGGGCTATCTGGCCGGGGTCCGGGAGATCTGCGACAAGTACGGGATCGTGTTCGTCCTGGACGAGGTCATGGCGGGCTTCGGGCGGACGGGCACCTGGTTCGCCGCTGACCTCTTCGACGTCGTACCCGATCTGATGACCTTCGCCAAGGGCGTGAACTCGGGTTACGTCCCCCTCGGTGGCGTGGCCATCTCCCCCGCCATCGCCGAGACCTTCGCCCGGCGCCCCTACCCCGGCGGTCTCACGTACTCCGGCCACCCGCTGGCCTGCGCCGCCGCCGTGGCGACGCTCGGCGTCATGGAGGAGGAAGGGGTCGTCACCCACGCGGCCACCCTCGGCGCCTCGCTCATCGCACCGGCACTCCGCGAACTCGCCGAGCGCCACCCCTGCGTGGGCGAGGTGCGCGGCACCGGGATGTTCTGGGCGCTGGAACTGGTCAAGAACAAGGAGACCCGCGAGCCCCTCGTCCCCTACAACGCGGCCGGCGAGGCCAACGCCCCCATGCTCGCCTTCGGCGCCGCCGCCAAGGCGAACGGTCTCTGGCCCTTCATCAACATGAACCGCACCCATGTCGTCCCCCCGTGCAACATCACGGAGACCGAGGCCAAGGAGGGCCTCGCCGCCCTGGACGCGGCCCTGTCCGTGGCGGACGAACACACGGTGTGAGGCTGGGGCCATACCCCGTCCGCGACCCGTCCCTGCCCCGTCCGCGACCCGTCCCTGATCCGTCCTGCGCCCCCATGTTTTCCCCCGGTGCCGAGCGGAGTGTGAGCAGAAGGGCAAAAACTCCTCCCCGGAACCCGAACGCGTAAGGTGACGTGCTCGTAAGAGAAGACAGAGAGCACGCACAGGATGCGTACGCGTACGCGGATGGGGGACCCAGACCACGATGCCCGGCACCGGCACCGGCGGCGGCAATGGCGCCGTGACCCGTAGCACCCTGCGGCAACAGCTCGCGGACGCGCTCCGTGACGAGGTGCTGGCCGGCCGGCTGAAGCCGGGGCAGGAGTTCACGGTCAAGGAGATCGCCGAGCAGTACGGGGTGTCGGCGACGCCCGTGCGCGAGGCGCTGGTGGATCTGTCCGCGCAGGGGCTGCTGGACGCCGTGCAGCACCGGGGTTTCGAGGTCCACGCGTACTCCGTGGCCGACTACCGGAACATGGTCGAGGCCCGCATCCTGGTCACCGACGGCATGTTCCGGCGGCTCGGCGACCGCAAGGTCGATCCTCGTACGGCCGCCGCCCTCGCCGGGGTCCGGCGGCGCGGCGAGGAGGCCCGGCGGGCCGCGACCGCCGGGGACCTGGACATTTTGATCGGCTACGACCTGCGGTTCTGGCGCGAGCTGAGCGCCCTGTTCGGCAACCCGTATCTCACCGACTTCCTGCACCGGCTGCGCGTGCAGGCCTGGGTGTGCGCTGTCCAGCACCTGCGTCAGACGGACGTCCGGACGGACCCCAGGACCAACGACCGAACAAACGACCGGACGGGCGACCGAGCAGGCGAGCGAGCGAGCGACCGGGCGTGCGGCGGGGTGAACGACCGCCCGGACGACCTCAAGGGCCGACTGTGGGCCGACCACACCGACCTCGTCGACGCCCTCTCCCGCCGGGACACGTACACCGCGCAGGAGCTCATCGCCGGGTACGACGAGCAGTCCCTGACCCTGGTGGAACGCCTGGCGGACGGATGAGCACAGCCCTCAAGGCGGGCGGTGCGCAGGCGAGCGTCGACCTCTCCGTCGTCGTGCCCGCCTACAACGAGGAGGACCGGCTCGCCCCCACGCTCGACTCGATCATCAGCCATCTCTCGGCGAGCGAGGCCGCCGCCCGCTGGGAGGTCGTCGTCGTCGACGACGGGTCGACGGACGGTACGGCCGACGTCGTGGCCGCCGTCACCGCCCGCGACGCCCGGGTCCAACTCGTCTCCGGCGGACCCCGCAACCGGGGCAAGGGCCATGCACTGCGGCTCGGTGTCCTCGCCTCGCAGGGCCGCCGGGTCCTGCTCACGGACGCCGATCTCGCCGCGCCCATCGACGAGTTGGAGCGGCTCGACAAGGCCCTCTCCGACGGGCACACGGCCGCGATCGGCTCGCGCGAGGCGCCCGGCGCAAGCATCGAGCACCATCAGCACCGGCTGCGCGAGACACTCGGGCGGGCCGGGAACCTGCTCATACGCGGGGTCGCGGTGCCCGGCATCCGCGACACCCAGTGCGGTTTCAAGCTGTTCGACGGCGACCGCTCCCGCGAGGCGTTCGCCGCCTCCCGGCTCGACGGGTTCGGCATCGACGTGGAGATCCTCCGGTACTTCCGCCGCAGCGGCTGGCCCGTCGTCGAGGTCCCCGTCCGCTGGTCCCACCAGCCCGGTTCGAAGATCCGGCCGAGCGACTACGCCCGTGTCCTCGGCGAACTCGCCGTCCTGCGGGCCCGTTCCGTCCGCCCGGCCGACGCCTTCGCCGTCGCCTTCTTCCTCCTGATGGCGGTGGCCCTCCACATCGGCCGCCGGCTCGACCCGAACGGCCGCTACCTCCCCGACTCCCTCCAGGACCAGAACCAGTGGGAGTGGTTCTTCGCGGTCACCGCCGACAACCTCGTCCACCTCCGCAACCCGCTCTTCACCACCTTCCAGGGCTTCCCCGACGGCGTGAACCTGATGGCCAACACGGTCATGCTGGGCCTGTCGGTCCCCCTGGCGCCCGTCACGCTCGCCCTCGGGCCGGCCGTCACGCTCGCCCTCGTGATGACCCTCGGCCTCGCCGCCACGGCCGCCGCCTGGTACTGGCTGATCGTGCGAAGAGTCGCACGGCACCGGGGCGCGGCCTTCGCGGGAGCGGCCCTCGCCGCCTTCGCGCCGCCGATGGTCAGCCACGCCAACGCGCACCCGAACTTCGTCGTCCTGTTCATGATCCCGCTGATCATCGACCGGGCGCTGCGCCTGTGCACGGGCGCCCGGACCCAGCGGGACGGGATCGTCCTCGGCCTGATGGTGGCCTACCAGATCTTCCTCGGCGAGGAACCCCTCCTCCTCGCCGCGATGGGCATGCTGCTGTTCGCCGCCGCGTACGGGCTCGTACGGCGGGACGCGGCACGCGCCTCCTTGCGGCCGCTCCTCAAGGGCCTGGGCATCGCGGTCCTCGTCGGGCTCCCCCTCGCCGCCTTCCCTCTCAGCTGGCAGTTCTTCGGCCCGCAGAGTTACGGGAACATCGCGCACGGCGACCGTGCCGGCAACAGCCCGCTCGCCCTGCTCTCCTTCGCCGAACGCTCACTCCTCGCCGGCGACAAGGAACGGGCGGACGCGCTCTCCCTCAACTCCACCGAACAGAACGCCTTCTACGGCTGGCCGCTGGTCCTCCTGGCCCTGGGCATCGTCGTACGCCTGTGGGAGCACGCCCTGGTGAAGGCGCTGGCCTTCACGGCGGTCGCCGCCGCCGTCCTCTCCCTCGGCCCCGAGATCCGCCTCCCGAGGACGGACCTCGTGCTGCCCGGCCCGTGGACGCTGCTCGCCGGGAAGCCACTGTTCGAGTCGGTCATCGAGGGCCGGATCGCGATGATCTGCGCCCCGGTCCTGGGCATGCTGCTGGCGATCGCCTGGGAGCGACTCACCGCCGTGCCGAGCCTCGGCACCCGGTACACCGGCTTCATGGCGATCACCCTCGCCCTGCTCCCCATCGTCCCGGCCCCACTGAAGTCCGTGGAACGCGCCGAGGTCCCCGCGTTCATCGCGGACGGCACCTGGAAGTCGTACGTCGACGCCAGGGCCGGCGAAACCCTGGTGCCCGTGCCGCTGCCGGACTCGGGCAACGCGGAGGCCCTGCGCTGGCAGACCACGGCCGGATTCGGCTTCCGGATGCCCGGCGGCTACTTCAACGGCCCGTTCGGCGAGGAACGCGTCGGCATCTACGGCGCCGTCCCCCGCCACACCTCCAAACTGCTGCGTGACGTCCGCTACAGCGGCAAGGTCCCGGTGATCGGCGTGAACTGGCGGGCGCAGGCCCGAAAGGACTTCGCGTACTGGCACGCGGGCGCTCTGGTGCTGCGCCCGCAGCCGTACGACGAGCAGGTGCGCGAGGCGGTGGAGAAGCTCGTCGGGCGACCCGGTAAATGGGTGGGCGGTGTGTGGGTATGGGACCTGCACGAAGGGGACTGAAGCCGCGTTCAGCGACTACGCTTCCCTGACCACTGTGTGCCGTACGCGAACGTATCCGTACCGTCCGTGTGCGTGCCGGATGACCGAGGAGTTCTCTTTTGGCCTGTGACCTCTGGTTGGTCCCGCTCGTCGACGTGCTGTGCCACACGCCCGACAACCCCTTCGCCGAGGAACTCGCGCTCTACAACAAGCTGCTGGGTGAGGCCGGACTGCCACCGGTCCCGGTGTACCAGTACATGCCGGGGCTGAGCGGGGAGGTCGCCCCCGTCGCCGGCTTCGACTACGACGCGCTGCACTTCCTGCGCCGTGCCTATCTGCTCCAGGTGTGCGGCCTGGAGGTGACACCGGTGGACGCGCTGGGCGGCGACTACGAGCAGTTGCTGGAGATGTTCGAGGGAACAGCCCAGCAGTCGCACCTGGTCTGGCACTACGACCATGCGGGCGCCTACGTCCCCGTCGACTTCCCGGGGCCCCTCTCCAGCGACGAACTCCTCGCCGGCGGCGGCCCCCTGGGCTCTTCCCAGGGCCTCCTGCGTGAACTGGAGTTCGTGGCCGCGGCCATCGGCATCGACCCGGCCAACCCTCCGGCACCGCCCGAAGCACCGCTCGCGCCCACGGAACTGGAAGAACCGGCCGTCCCCGCCCCGTACGACCCCAGCCCCTTCGCCCGCGAACGCCACGTCTGGCTGGGCCTGCACGCGGCGGCGACGCGCAGCCTGGCACAGGGTTCGATGATCGTGTTCAGCTGACGCCCGGCGGCGTGCGGCTCAGCGGCCGAGCGCCGACAGGCCCTTCTGCAGGTCCTCGGGGTTCATGACCGGGGTGTACGTGACATCGGCGCCCAGTTCGAGGAAGAACGGTTCGGCGATCGACGGCATCTGGGAGCTGTCCTGCATGTCGAAGACCATGAAGCAGGTGCGATGGCCATGGTCGGTGGTGAAGTAGGCCGCCTCCGGCTTGACCTGCTCCATGGAGGCCTGCATCAGCTTCCCCAGCGTGCCGTTGCGGATGGTCTCGTTCGACTTCTCCGTATCGAATTCTGCTTTGAACAGGACGCGCATCGCACTCACCTTCCCTGGTCGCGTAACATGCGCAGATCGCCCGCTTTTCCAGGATATGCCCGGTAGGCACGCTCGGCCCGGCGAGTTCGGCGCCCAGCACGGACCGGGCACGCAGGGGCTGGGCACGCACGGACCGGGCCGGGCACGCCATGTGCGTGCCCGGCCCGGTGGGTGTCGCCACGAGCGTGAACGGCTGGACGAACTGGATGAACTGGATGAACGAGTTGAACTAGATGAACGAGTTGATCTCGATCGTCTCGTCGCGGCCTGGGCCGACCCCGATCGCGGAGATCGGCGCCCCGGACATCTCCTCCAACGCCTTCACGTACGCCTGGGCGTTCTTCGGCAGGTCGGAGAAGGACTTCGCCGACGTGATGTCCTCGGACCAGCCCGGCAGGGTCTCGTAGATCGGCTTCGCGTGGTGGAAGTCGGACTGCGAGTACGGGAGTTCCTCGACGCGCTTGCCGTCGATCTCGTACGCGACACAGACCGGGATCTCCTCCCAGCCGGTGAGGACGTCGAGCTTGGTGAGGAAGAAGTCCGTCAGGCCGTTCACGCGGGTCGCGTAACGGGCGATGACCGCGTCGAACCAGCCGCAGCGGCGGTCCCGGCCGGTGGTGACGCCCCGCTCGCGGCCGATGCGGCGCAGCGCCTCGCCGTCCGCGTCGAACAGCTCGGTCGGGAACGGGCCGGCGCCGACACGGGTCGTGTACGCCTTGAGGATGCCGATGACCCGGCTGATCTTCGTCGGTCCGACGCCCGCGCCCGTGCAGGCGCCGCCCGCGGTGGGGTTGGAGGAAGTGACGAAGGGATAGGTCCCGTGGTCGATGTCGAGGAGAGTGCCCTGACCGCCCTCGAAGAGCACCACCTTGTCGTCCTCAAGGGCCTGGTTGAGGACCAGGACCGTGTCGGTGACGTACGGGGCGAGCTTGTCGGCGTAGACGAGCAGTTCTTCGACGACCTGGTCCGTGGAGATGGCCCGGCGGTTGAAGAGCTTGGTGAGGACCTGGTTCTTGACGTCGAGGGCCGCCTCGACCTTCTGCGTCAGGATCGACTCGTCGTACAGGTCCTGGACACGGATACCGACGCGGTTGATCTTGTCCGCGTAGGTCGGGCCGATGCCCCGCCCCGTCGTGCCGATCTTGCGCTTGCCGAGGAAGCGCTCGGTGACCTTGTCGAGGGTCACGTTGTACGGCGTGATGATGTGGGCGTTGCCGCTGAGCAGGAGCTTGGACGTGTCGACGCCGCGCTCGTTCAGACCGCTCAGCTCGGAGAGCAGGACCGACGGGTCGACGACGACACCGTTACCGATGACCGGAGTGCACTCCGGAGTGAGGATCCCGGAAGGGAGAAGGTGGAGGGCGTACTTCTGGTCACCCACGACTACCGTGTGGCCGGCGTTGTTGCCGCCCTGGTAGCGCACCACATAGTCGACGGACCCACCTAGCAGGTCCGTCGCCTTTCCCTTGCCTTCGTCACCCCACTGAGCACCGAGCAGCACAAGTGCGGGCACGCGCGTACACCCCTTCCGGGCGGGGCATGTCCAAGGTCGGGGGGCGTACGCGGTGGCTCATTACCGCCGCGTGCACCGCGACCGCCGTTGGTCGCACCTGTAGGACCCGGATGCCCCGGAATAGACCAAGCCCCTGGCGCAATAGCGCAAGGGGCTCTTGCACAAAGATGCTACCCGAGGAAGCGAGGCAGGACCGAGGTGGTGACTCCCGACCAGCTCCTCGTGGTCGTCGACCCCCTCGCCCGTCGCACGGACGGCGAGGCTGTACGGATCGCGAAAGACGTGCTCAGCGCGGGTGCGGCGAGTACGAAAGTATGTCTTCCGGAGGGGCCCGAGGAATTCGCGCGGGCGCTCATCCGACGCGGCTCGCGGCGGCTGGTGGTGATCGGCGACGACCGCGCGCTGCTGCGGGCGGTGGCTCTTCTGCACCGTCGGCGGGAGCTGGCGGCGTGCGCCCTCTCCCTGATCCCCGTGGGTTCCGCCCTGGGTCTCGCCCACACCCTCGGCGTGCCCACCGGCGCGGTCGCGGCGGCCCGCGCCGCCCTCGACGGTGTCGAGCGCCGGCTCGACCTGCTCGTCGACGACAGCGACGGGGTGGTGCTGGGCATGCTGCGCATCCCGGTCCTGCCCGGTGCGCCCCCGCCGGACCTGGCCGAGGGGACGGCGGCGGCCACCGACACGGGCCAGGGACCGGGCGGAGGTACGGGCCCCAGGACGGGCGCCGGCACGGGAACGGACCGGGGACCGGCGGCGGGCGCGTCGCCGGACGACGGTTCGTCGCCCGGCCATCACTCCTGGTTGCGCGCCTGGCCGCAGTCCCTCGCCCGTACGTTGTCGACGCGTCCGACGCGGCCCGCCCGGCTGACCCGTCCCCTGCGACCGGCGCGCATACGGGTCGCCGCCGGGGGCGGTGCCGGGCCCTCGCGGCTGCGGGTGGAGGTGGACGGGGTGTTGCTCGTCGACCTCGACCAGCCCGTGGAGGCCGTGTCGATCACGCCCGGCATCGACGGCGGCGCCGACATCGAGATCCGGCCGGTGTCGGTGGGCGCCGAGGCGGCCCCGCTGCACGCGGTCGGCCACCGGGTGACCGTGTCCGGCGCGGACTTCCGCTACCGGGCGGATTCCCTGGTGGCGGGGCCGGTACGGACGCGGACGTGGACGGTACGGGAGGGGGCCTGGGGGCTGACGTTGCCTGGGTGAGGGCGCGGGACGGCTCGGGTGAGGGCGCGGGTGACGGCTCGGGTGAGGGTGAGGCCGGGGTGGGGGCGCTCGGTGCGTGCCGGGCGCCCCCTGGCTCACGGGGTCAGCAGCTCGCGGCCCAGGTGTGGGAGTCGCCGTCGTCGTTGGCGGCGCCGTTGTAGCCGACCTCCTGGCCGGGGGTGAGGCAGATGGTCATGTGGCCGCCGAGGTTGCCGCTGGAGTACACCTTGACGTGGTCCTTGATGCCCGCGCCGGAGATGCCGTGGTTGGCCCAGGAGGAGTCCGCGTCGGCGATGTTGCTCTCCCACCAGTGGTCGTCGCCCGGCCACTCGATCTTCATGCCGGAGAAATAGGCGTCCGTCCAGACGCAGAAGTTGCCGCTGCCGCAGGCGGCGGCCTGAGCCGAGCCCGACGACGCGAGGACCACTCCGGCGGAGAGGAGTACGGCGGAGAACAGGGCGGTGAAGCGCTTCACTGGGCTGTTTTTCCCTTCAGGGCGGGGGGTTGGTACTGCTGATCAGAGAGGTGGCTTCGGTGAGGGCGCGGCCGCGCAGCCGCCGCCAGTCGGCGAGTTCCGTACGGTGCTCCGCGCGGACCTCGGCGAGGCTGCGGTCGGTGTGGGCGGCCTCCGGTTCGAGGTTGTTGACGATCGTCGACGTACGGAACCAGCGGCGCTGGTCGCCGTAGAGCCGCCGCTGGGCCGCGGCCAGACAGCCGTCGGTGTGGGCGCGGACGACGAATCCGGTGGGCAGCCGCAACGACAGCTCCGTACGCCCCGCCCCGAACATCGCCTCGGCGACCCGCGCCCGCTCGGCGTCCGGCGGCGCGCTGTCCCCGGGGCGCGGCGGAGCGAACCCCCGGCGGGTCAGGCAGGTGTCGGTCAGCCGCTGGGTCGCGGCCTTGATGACGTCGTCCGGGGAGAGCCGCGGCGGGGCCGAGGCAGCCGAACAGGCGGTACCGACGGTGAGGAGCAGACCGCTGACGAGGAGCGCGGCGAGGGCGGTACGGGGGCGGGTGCGGGGGTTCATCGTGGGTTCGGTCCGCTCGACGGTTGCCGTCGGTCAACCCGCCTCGCAGCCCATCCGTGTGTCGCTGACGCCGTCGAACTTCGTCGCCCAGTCGCTCCAGTCGTCGTCGTAGTCGTCGGGGCGGATCTCGCGGTAGAGGCAGCCGCCGCCGGACCTGTAGTGGATGGCGAAGACGCTGATGGGAGCGTGCGAGTCGAAGGAGTACGCGTGGCGCTTCACTCGGGCGTCGGCCTCGCGGTAGCCGCGCGGCGCGTAGTCCCAGGCACCGCCCGGACCCATCTGACCGCGCTCGGGCCAGAAGTACACATGCCCCGGCGGTACGGCGGCGGGGGCGGCCGGCGCGGTGGCCGGGACCGCCGGGGAGGCGGTGGGAAGGAGGGCCGCGAAGGCCGCGGACAGGATGGCGAGTTGGCGCATGGGGTGGATTCCCGGAAATGGTGGTCGGTCGACAGGGGCCAGCCACAGCTGACACGGCGACCTGCCCAGCACGCACACCGATATGCCCGCTTCCACCCCTTCAGGTGAGCGCGCGGGGGGCGCGTGTTGCCGACGTCGCGGCCCTCGACAGAGGACCGATCACGATAGGCACAGGAATGCCCGTACGAGCGCGCGACACGCCGTTGCGATAATTTATCGGCAGCGAATTCATACAGGGGGGTGCAAAGCCATTTACCCGCACCCCAAAGGCTCCTGAGGAGCCATCAGCAACACCGATGGGGAGGCGGTCCGACAGACGCTCGGGATGCGACCCCGACGGCACCCCCAACAGGGTGACGACGCATCAGGGCATTCCCAACAGATGCTTCTCTCAGATCAAAACACCAGCTCATTGCCATATTTTGATGAGGCGTCAGGCGCGCCGACCATCACTCTCCGGGGCGACATTCCACACGGCCGTCCAGCCCTATTTTCACACCGCTCCGGGCTCCCTCGAAATGACAGCGGAAATGGCCGTCATTACGTTCGTTCTCGTCGGCAGGTCCTGCCGACGAGAACGAAGAGAAGGGGAAGCGCATTGCGCACTCGTAAAGCCACAGTGATCGCCGCCTCCGTCGGCGTGGCAGTCGCGGCAGCCACAGGTGTCACCTACGCCAGCTCCGCCCTGGAGTCCGCCCCCAAGTCCACTTCGGTCGTCCAGGACGCCGCCCCCGTAGCCCCGCGTGGAGGGAACGGCACGGGCACCGAAGCCGGCTCGAACGCCGCCAACGCCCCGGCCGACGCAGGGGCGAAGGAGAGCTGGGGCGGCTCCAGGCGCGGTGGGAACCGGGATGAGGGCCGGATCTACGTCAACGAGCGGTCCTATTCCGCCGACCCGGGTTCCTGCATCGTCGTGGTCAACGTGAGCAACGCGGCCTTCCCCGGGCTCGGCGCCAACAGCTTCAACATCCGAAACGAAAGCGACCGGACCGTGGAGTTCTACAACGGGGTCACCTGTGACAACGGCGCTCCCGTTGCCACGGTCGGCCCTCGCAGCTCCAGCAACTCGGTCACCGGACGGCAGCAACAGCAACAGCAGCAGCGGTCTCCGGTCGTCCTGGGCAGTTTCCGCGTGATCCACGGACACCACTGAATATGACGACGCAGGGCTGAAGCCCCTCATTGCACCATCGGAAACCCCGGCTCGCCGTAATCGAGCCGGGGTTCCGGCACGGGGCATCCCGCTGGGAGATGACCTCCCCATATTAATCCGTGCGGCACAGCCACGGTCCTGTGACTACTCCACCCGTGCCCTGCCGCACATCGCCCTACCAAAAACCGCGAGCGCCGTCCTAGGCGGTGGAGGCGCACTGGGCGTACACCTTCCGGGAGCGTGCACATCGTCGATCGGCCGGATCCCGCCGCGGCGTTCGCGTTCGCCTTCGACGAGCCCAACCAGCAGGCCGGCGAGTACCGGGACCTGCTGCGGCGGCGGTGGCGGAATCTGATGGGCCGCACGATGTGGGACTTCCCCGGCGGGCGGAGCGGTGGCCCCCGGTGCCTGGTACTCGGCTTCGGGCCCGGTTCGGGCGACGCCGCCGAGCACCGGGTACCGGCCGCGTGGCGGGATGAGCTGGTCACGTACGGGCCGCTGCTGTCCGACGACGGCGCGGCCCGGCTGGTTGCGGCGGCGCTGGTCCGGGCCCCTGACGGGTACGCGGCGCGCGGCGCACTGGCCGGGGACCGGTACGCCGACGTCGAGGTGCCTGAGCCTTCCCCGCGCCGCCTGTGACCGTCTCCGAGGAACTGACGGGCGTCACTTTTCCCGCCCGGCTGCGACTGACCGCGGAACCATCCACCGCAGGTTCGGACGGCAACCAGGAGCAGGCGATAGCCCTGGAAACAATAAACCGTTGACAACATAGTGTTTCTATCTGATGCTGGCCGCATGTCGTCAACACCTCCACAACCCGCCGACCCCTTCACACCCCCGAGCGCGGACGGGGCGCGCGCCCAGCGCGTCTACACGTCCCTGTTCCGCATCGCCGAGCGGCACGCGGCCACGGCCGAGCAGCGTCACCGTCAGGTCCACCCGCACATCCTCGGCGCGCACGAAGCGATCAGACTGGTCTCGTACCTGCTCAGCGGTGCCGCCCTCCTCGGCGACGGGGAAGCCGAGGTCGACCAGGCCGACATCACCGCCGCCCTGACGCTCATCCCCCTCGCCCGTGGCGAGATGGACGAACTGGAGGTCGGACTCCTGGAAATGGCCCGGGGTCGCGGCATGACCTGGCCGGAGATCGCCTTCGGTCTCGGCCTGGGGACCCCCCAGGCGGCGAGGCAGCGCTACGAACGCCTGGCGAGCCGTACGGAGACGGGCGCAGGCACGGAGGCGGGCACGGAGGCGGGCACGGAGAAGACGGACAGGTAGGGGCCGGCGCAGGCCGAGGCGCCGGTCAGCCTCGGCCGAACATCTCGTCACGGTGGACGCGCCAGCGGCCCATCATCGCCTCGACCTCGGTCTCGATGAACTCGAAGAAGGCGAGGGTTTCGGAGAGCCGACGCCCCGCCGGGGTGTCGGCGCCCAGACTGGCGACACCCTCACGCAACGCGTCCTCCCAGCGCTTGATGAGGGCCTCACGGTTGGTGAGGGCCTCGTACCACTGGTCACTGTGGACCCGATAGCGCTCGCGGCGCGACCCGGGCTCGCGCTCGCGTGACACCAGGTGCACCTGGGCGAGATAGCGAACCGCGCCGGAGACGGCCGCCGGGCTGATCCGCAGCTGTTCGCCCAGCTCGACGGAGGTCAGCACACCGGTGTCGGAGGCGAGGAGCGCGGCGAAGACCCGGGCCGGCATACGCGGCACCCCGGCCTCGACGAGCTGCGCCGCGAAGTGCTCGACGAAACGGGAGACCGACTCGGGGTCGCGCCCCACGGCTTCCGCCCCGGCCGTCACTCCGGCCTTCGCCCCGGCCTTCGCCCTGGCCGCCACTCCGGCTTTCGCATCCGTCATCCCTGGATCAACTCCCTCGGCATTCCCTTGATATCCGATATCCCCTGGTCAGACACCACGGCCAGCCTACCGGTGATTCACACCTTTCCTTAACTTCACAAATTTCTGAAGTAAGCGTACGTTCTGAACATGACGACGAAGGCCATCACCGTCTCCGGACTCAACAAGTCCTTCGGACGGACCCACGCGCTGGACGGCCTCGACCTGACCGTCGAGACCGGCGAGGTCCACGGCTTCCTCGGCCCCAACGGCGCCGGAAAGTCCACCACCATCCGCGTCCTGCTCGGACTGCTCCGCGCCGACTCGGGCGCCGCGCAGGTCCTGGGCCGCGACCCGTGGGTGGACGCGGTGGAGGTGCACCGCCGGATCGCGTACGTCCCCGGCGACGTGACCCTGTGGCGGAACCTGTCCGGCGGCGAGGTCATCGACCTCTACGGCAGGCTGCGGGGCGGGCTGGACGCGGGGCGCCGCGCGGAGCTGGTCGAACGGTTCGAGCTGGACCCGACCAAGAAGGGCCGCACCTACTCGAAGGGCAACCGGCAGAAGGTCGCCCTCGTCGCCGCCTTCGCCTCCGACGTGGACCTCCTCATCCTGGACGAGCCCACCTCGGGCCTGGACCCGCTGATGGAGGAGGTCTTCCAACGGTGCGTACGGGAGGAGCGCGACCGGGGCCGTACGGTCCTGCTGTCCTCCCACATCCTCAGCGAGGTCGAGGAGTTGTGCGACCGGGTGAGCATCATCCGCAAGGGCGTCACCGTCGAGAGCGGCTCCCTCGCCGATCTGCGCCACCTGACCCGCACCACCGTCACAGCCGAACTCGCCGGTCCACCCGTCGGCCTGACCGGCCTTCCCGGCGTCCACGACCTCGACGTCCAGGGCAACCGCGTCCACCTCCAGGTCGACACCGACAAAATCAACGCCGTACTCCGCTCCCTGACCGAGTCCGGCGTACGGTCCCTGACGTCCACGCCCCCGACGCTGGAGGAGTTGTTCCTGCGGCACTACCAGGACGACGTGCGGGACGGCGAGCGGGACGGCGTGCAGGTTGACGCCGGAGGAGTGGCGGGAGAGGCGGTCTCGCGATGACGGCCACCGCAGGCACAACCGGCACCACCGGCACCACCACCTCCGGCCCGTTCGCCGTGCGGTCCAGTGGCTCTCACCAACTGGCCGGTACGGGCGCGCTGTTGCGGTTCGCCCTGCGCCGCGACCGTGTGATGGTCCCGGTCTGGGCCGCGGCAACCGGGCTGATGGTCCTGTCCATGCCGAACAGCCTGAACAGCCTGTACGGCACCGCCGCCGAACGCGCCGACCTCGTGCGCCAGATGACCACGAACCCGTCACTGCGCGCCCTGGTGGGCCCCGTCTTCGACGACTCCCTCGGCGCCCTGACCGCCTGGCGCGTCGGCGTCTACGCCGGGCTCCTCGCCGCCGTCATGAGCCTCCTCGTCGTCATCCGCCACACCCGCGACGAGGAGGAGAGCGGCCGCCAGGAGTTGGTCGCGTCGGGCATGGTCGGCCGCCGGGCACCGCTGACCGCCGCCCTGCTCACGGCGGCCGTCGCGAACGGTGGGCTGGCGTCGCTCGTCACGCTCGGACTGGCCGGGCAGGGCGCGGCGGGAGCAGCGGCCTTCGGGCTGGGGATCGCGGGCGTCGGAATGGTGTTCGCGACGACGGCGGCGGTCGTCGCGCAACTGACGGAGAGCGCGCGGCTGGCGCGGGGGCTGACGGCTGGGGTACTGGGCGCGGCGTTCGTGCTGCGGGCGGCCGGCGACGCTTCCGAGAACGGCGGTTCGTCTTCTCTGACATGGGTGTCGCCGCTGGGCTGGTTGGAGAACGAGCGTTCGTTCGCGGATGAGCGGTGGTGGGTGCTGCTGCTGTTCGTGGCGGCGACGGCGATCCAGGGTGCGGTGGCGTACGAACTCGCCGGGCGCCGTGACGTCGGCATGAGCTTCCTGCCGACCCGGCCGGGACCGGCGTCCGGCCGACTGGGCACGGCCGGCGCCCTGGCCTGGCGGCTGCAGCGGGGCAGCGTCCTCGGCTGGAGCATCGGCTTCTTCCTCGCCGGGGTCGTCTACGGCGGGCTGACCGAGGGCACGGCCGACTTCGTCGGCGACAACGAGGGCGCCCGCGAGATCTTCGAACGCATGGGCGGCCAGTCCGGTCTGACCGACGCCTTCCTCGCCTCGATGATCGGCATGCTCGGCCTGATCGCCGCGCTGTACATCGTCGGCACCGTGCTGCGCCTCCACGGTGAGGAGACCTCCGGACGCGCCGAACCGCTGCTGGCGAACTCGGTGGGCCGGGTCCGCTGGGCCGCCGGACATCTGGTCGTCGCCTTCGGCGGAACCATGTGGATCATGCTCCTCGCCGGTCTCGGCTTCGCCCTCGGCTACGGCAGGGCGGCCGGCCCGATCCTGGGTGCGTGCCTCGTCCAGGTCACCGGGGTGTGGGTCATCGGCGGCGCCACCGTCCTGCTCCACGGGCTCACCCCCCGAGCGGCGCCGGCGGCCTGGGGTCTCGCCGGCGCCGTCCTGCTCATCGGCTGGATCGGCCCCGTGCTCGACGTCCCCCAAGCCGTGCTCGACCTCTCCCCCTTCGGCCACCTCCCGAAGCTGCCGGGCGGGGAGATGGCGTGGACGCCGGTACTGGTGCTGACCGGGATCGCGGTGGTGCTGGTGGCGGGAGGTCTGGCGGGGTTGCGGCGGCGGGATCTCAGCAACTGAGGACAGCGGGGCAACTGAGGGCAGCGGGGCAACTGAGGACGGCAGGGCGGAGGGACGAAGAAGCTGAAGGGTGGTGCGAAGAGGTTGGCTCGGCGTCGGTGCGGCTTCGGGGCCGGTGGGTCCGCCTGTCGCCCGAAGCCGGGTCGCGCCCTTCCGACCGCGAGAACCATGGCGGAACGGGACGCGTCCTTCCGCTCATGGACCAACCGGAGCGGCCCGGCACAGCGGGGTGGGCTGGACGAGGGGGGCGGGAGTTGGATCGGCAGAGTGCCCTGGGGTGTGGTGGTTGTGCGCTGTCGGCGGTGGGCGCGTTGGCCGCGACGCTCGCCTGGGGCACCTCCGACCGCACGCAAGACCATCTCCGGGGCGGCTTCGAGGGCGAGGACATGGACTACACCGTCCTCGCCACCGAACTCCCCTTCATCGCCCTGGCCGGAGCCGCCCTCCCGGCCGCCGTCTGCCTGGTCATCGCACTGCTGCTGGCCCGGAGACGCAGGTCGAGAAACCGCTCGGGGTCGGGGCAAGGGTCGGAGCAGGGGTCGGAGCAGGGGTCAGGGGCAGGCAGGCAGGCAGGCAGGCAGGCAGGCAGGCAGGCAGGCAGGCAGGCAGGCAGGCAGGCAGTGGAGGGTGCCTCAGATCTTGACGGACAGGCCGTCCAGGCCGCGAATCACGAAGTTCGGCTTCCTTGTCGGCTCGGCGGCCAGGGCGAGCGTCGGGGCCTTGTCGAGGAGGGCCGTCATCGAGGCCGCCAGTTCGATACGGGCGAGGGGGGCGCCGATGCAGTAGTGGATGCCCGCGCTGAAGGAGATGTGCGGGTTCTCCTCGCGGGTGAGATCCAGCTTCTCGGGGTCCGCGAACACGGACGGGTCGTGGTTCGCCGAGCCGAACAGCATCGCTATCTCCGCGCCCCGGGGGACGGTCGTCCCGTCGATCTCGATGTCGTCCAGCACCCACCGCTCGAACAACTGCAACGGCGTGTCGTACCGCATCAGCTCCTCCACCGCCGCAGGCACCAGCGAGTGGTCCGCGCGCAGGGCCGCCAACTGCTCCGGGTTCCGGAACAGTGCCCACCAGCCGTTCACCGTGGCGTTCACCGTCGCCTCATGGCCCGCGTTCAGCAGCAGCACACAGGTGGAGATCATCTCCTGCTCGGTGAGGCGGTCGCCCTCGTCGTACGCGGCGATCAAACCCGAGATCAGATCCTCACCCGGCTCCGCCCTACGATGCGCGATCAGCCCTCGCAGATACTCCGAGAACTCCACCGACGCCCGCACCGCCCGCTTCGCGGTCTCGTCCGCCGGACTCAGCTCGTACATCCCGCAGATGTCCGCCGACCAGGGCCGCAGCTGAGCCCGGTCGGACTCGGGGATACCGAGCATCTCGGCGATCACCGCCACCGGCAGCGGCTCCGCCACATCCGTCAGCAGATCACCCCCACCCGCCTCGACCAGCCCGGCCACCAGCTCACCGGCCAGATCCCGCACGTACGGCTTCAGCCGCTCCACCGTGCGCGGTGTGAACGCCTTCGACACCAGCCGCCGGATCCGTGTGTGGTCCGGGGGCTCCAGGTCGAGCATCCCGTGGTCGTTCAGCGTGTGGAACGGCTCCTGCTCCGCCGGCGGCGCGCCCCGCCCGAAGTCCTCGTGCGTGAACCGGTGTTGGTACGTCCGTCCGAGCCGCCGGTCCCGCAGCAACGCCGAGACGTCCGCGTGGTGCGGCACGAGCCACTGGTTCGTTGGCTCGAAGTACCGCACCCGGCCCCGGGCCCGCAGCTCCGCGTACGCCGGGTACGGGTCGGCCACGAAGTCGGGGTCCCACGGGTCGAAAGCGAGGTCGGAAGCAGCTGCCATGACCGGACGCTAACCCGCGAGCGGGCCCTATGACCAGGGGGAACCGACGCGTGACCTCGACTGAGCCGCTCCCGGGCCCTGTCAGCCGGGAGTGACCAAGCGTGCCTCGTAGGCGAACACAGCCGCCTGAGTGCGGTCACGCAGGCCCAGCTTGACCAGGACCCGGCTCACATGGGTCTTGATCGTGGACTCGGCGACCACCAGACGCTCGGCTATCTCCAAGTTCGACAGGCCCTGGGCGATGAGGACCAGGACCTCGGTCTCGCGGTCGGTGAGTTCGCCGTACGCCAGCTGGGTGGCCGCCGACGGGCGGGGGGCCTGGGCCAGCTTGGAGAACTCCGTGATCAGGCGCTTGGTGACGGACGGGGCGAGGAGGGCCTCCCCGGCGGCCACCACGCGGACCCCGTCGGCCAGTTGGCGGGCGGAGGCGTCCTTGAGGAGGAAGCCGGAGGCTCCCGCGCGCAGCGCCTGGTACACGTACTCGTCGAGGTCGAACGTGGTCAGGACCAGTACCTTCGCCCCGCCGTCCGACGCGACGATCTCCCGGGTGGCCTCGATGCCGTTCATCTCCGGCATCCGGATGTCCATCAGGACGACGTCCGGCGACAGCTCCCGGACCCGGTCGACCGCGTCCCGGCCGTTCACCGCCTCGCCGACCACCTCGATGTCCGGCATCGCGCCGAGCAGCACGGAGAAGCCCTCGCGGACCATCATCTGGTCGTCGGCGATCAGCACACGGATCGTCATGCGTCGGCCTCGCTCACGCTCGACACCGGCAGGAACACCGTCACCTCGTAGCCTCCGTCCTCCGTCTCGCCCGTCGTCATCTCGCCGTTCAGCATCGTGACGCGCTCGCGCATGCCGGTGAGGCCGTGGCCGGTGCCGTGCGTGGACTTCACCAGGCTCACCTCCGGCGACGGGCCGTTGACTATGCGCAGGCCGAGGCCGCCCAGGACGTAGCCGATCTCCACGCGGGCCGCGGCGCCCGGCGCGTGCCGCAGCGTGTTGCTGAGGGCCTCCTGCACTATGCGGTAGGCCGACAGCTCCACGCCCTGCGGGAGCTCACGGACCGCTCCGGTCACCGCCTTGTCGACCGTGAGGCCGGCCTCCCGCACGTTGGCGAGCAGGCCGTCGAGGTCGGCGAGGGTGGGCTGTGGGGCGTCCGGGGCCTCGTAGTCCTCGGCACGGACCACCCCGAGGACGCGGCGCAGCTCGGTGAGCGCCGCCACCGCGTTCTCCCGGATCGTGACGAAGGCCTGCTCCAGCTCCGGCGGCGGGTTCTCCACGCGGTAGGGCGCGGCCTCGGCCTGGATGGCGACCACCGACATGTGGTGGGCGACCACGTCGTGCAGCTCGCGGGCGATCGTGGTGCGCTCCTCCAGGAGGGTGCGCCGGGAGCGCTCGTGCTCGGTCACCGTCTGTTGGGCGGTCACCTCCCGCTGGGCCGTGCGGCGTACGGTCACGGCGCAGGCGGCCAGCAAGGACATGGCGGAGACGACGAGCAGCGGGGCCGTGTTGTTCGGCGCGTAGTGGCCGCCGCCCATCACACCTTCCAAGAACGCCCCGTACGCCGCGGTCAGGCCCCACATCCAGGCGGCTACGCGCGGCCGCGTACGCAAGGCCACGACCGTCATCACCACGAGGTGGGCCGCGAAGCTGCCGGCCGTCCACGGCCAGTCGTCCCACAGACCGCTGCCCACCGCGGTCACGGGGGTCGCGATCATGGACAGCCAGAAGGCTGCCACGGGTCTGATCATGGTCAGCAGGACCGGGAGCAGGGCGAAGGCGGCAGCCAGCATCGCGCCGAGTCCGCTTCCGTCGCTGGCGGAGGCGGAGACGGCGATGGCCATCGAGAACAGGCCGGCCATCACCACGGCCGCGTGCGGCGCCCAGGCCACGTACTCGCGCAGGCGGCCGGAGAGCCGGCTGGTGAACTGGCCCTCCATCTTCATCGGAGGCATCGGCCGGTAGGCGAACCCGTCGCGGAACAGGTCCTGACGCAGCCTGCGCCACGCGTCCATCGCCACCCGGAACTCCGGGCTGCTCGGCTTGCCCCCGCCGCGCAAGGGCATCGTCTGGGTCTGGGTCGTCTCGGTCACGTTGAAAACGGTAGGCGGAGGGCAGGTGCGGCGTCGTCACCAGTGAGGAGGGTCTGTCCAGGTCCACCTCAGGTACTACGGGTAGTGCGCGTGGTGGTCGTGGTCGTGCGCATCGTGGTCGGCGGTCCGTATACGGGGTCCGTCGGTGGCGTTCGTTCAGTAGCCCGTGGGGCGGACCAGGCCCGATTCGTAGGCGAAGACCGCTGCCTGGGTGCGGTCGCGGAGGCCCAGTTTGACCAGGATGCGGCCGACGTGGGTCTTCACGGTCTGTTCGGCGACGACGAGGCGTTGGGCGATCTCGGCGTTCGACAGCCCCTGGGCGATCAGGGTGAGCACCTCGGTCTCCCGCTCGGTCAGGTCGCCGACGCGGGCTTTCAGGGGGGCGCGAGGTGTGGTGCCGAGGCGGGAGAACTCGGCGATGAGGCGGCGGGTGATGCCGGGTGCGAGCAGGGCGTCTCCCGCCGCGACGACCCGTACCGCCTCGGCCAGCTGGTCGGCGGAGGCGTCCTTGAGGAGGAAGCCGGACGCGCCGGCGCGCAGCGCCTCGTACACGTACTCGTCGAGGTCGAAGGTGGTGAGGACGAGGACTCTGATGTGCGGGCGCTCGGTGGTGATGCGCCGGGTGGCCTCGATACCGTCCAGCTCGGGCATGCGGATGTCCATCAGGACGACGTCCGGGGCGAGTTCGGCGACCTTGTCGATCGCGTCGAGGCCGTGCACCGCCTGGCCGACGACGTCGATGTCGGGCTGGGTGTTGAGCAGCACCGAGAAGCCCTGCCGGACCATCTGCTGGTCGTCGGCGATCAGTACGCGGATGGTGCTGCTCGTCATGGACTCTTTTCTCCTGTCGTGTCCGATGTCGGCTGGGCGGGCTCGCTGCCCGGGTCGCCGTCACGGGGGAGGAAGGCCACGACGGCGAAGCCGCCGTGGGAGGTCTCGGTCGCCATGAGGGTGCCACCGAGCATCGCGGCACGCTCACGCATACCGAGGAGCCCGTGACCGGCGCCGGGGAACGGTGGGGCCTTGCGGACGGGACGGGAGTTGATCACCCGCACCTGCAGACCGTGCGGGAAGTGGGTGAGCTCCACCCGAACGGTCGACCCGGGCGCGTGCCGCAGGGCGTTGCTGAGCGCCTCCTGCACTATCCGGTACGCCGACAGCTCCACGCCCGACGACAGCGGGCTCACCTCGCCGTGGATCTCGGTGACGACCGCCAGGCCGGCCGCGCGGGTGTTGTCGATGAGCGCGTCGAGACGGTCCAGGGTGGGCTGCGGGGCGTGCGGGGCGGTGCCCTCGGTGACGGCCGCTATCCCGTGCGGACCGTCGGGGCCGGCGTCCGGGGGGTTCTCGGAGCGCAGTACGCCGAGGACGCGGCGGAGTTCGGTGAGGGCCTCCAGCGCGTTCTGCCGGATGCCGTGGAGGTTCTCCTTCAGTTCCTCGGAAGGGTTCTCCACCAGGTGTGGGGCGACCTGGGCCTGGATGGAGATCACCGACATGTGGTGGGCGACCACGTCGTGCAGTTCGCGCGCGATACGGCTGCGCTCCTCCAGGAGCGTGCGGCGGGCGCGCTCCTCGGCCGTGATGCTGGTCAGCTCGACGAGCTGGGTGCGGGCCTCGCGGCGGCCGCGGATGGCGCTGCCGAGGAGGACGGCACCGACGAAGAAGACGAGGGCCAGCGAAGTCGTCGGCGCGTACTCATGGGAGCCGGCGAGGCCCTGCAGGGCGAAGGTGCCCAGCGTGGTCAGCACCAGCGACCCGATCACCACGCGGTTGGGCAGGCGCAGGGCGAGGAGGAAGAGGATGACCGCGTGCGCGATCAGCCCCATGGGGCTCCATGGCCAGGGCACGTCGGTGTCGGGTGTGCCGTGGGGAAGGGGGGAGCCGAGACCGTCTGTGGCGTCGGGGCGCCGGAAGCCGGAGTCGGGGTCTGTCTGCTGGGTGAACAACTGGGCTCGGACACCGATCGCCACCACGGTGGTGACCACCATGGAGGCCCACCATGCCGGTACCGGCCACCAGAGGGCGAGCACCACCGCTGCCGCCTGTGCCAGCGAGCACAACAGCGCGTACTGCGCGCCCAGTCGGTAACTCTCGCCCATCACCTCGATGTTGCCGAGCGTGGTGACGAGCGCGACGACGACGACCAGCCCGTGTGGGAGTCGGCGCAGCCTGGCGGAGGGCGGCAGCGGGTGGGGCTTGGCACTCCACAGGTCCTCACGCAGCAGCCGTAGTCCTCTGGTCAGCCGCTCCTCCACCTCGCTCATTCGGATGAGCCTAGGCATGGCGCACCGATGAGGTCTGCCTGTTCGGTGGTTGGGCGCTGGTTCGGGGCCGTGACGGACGTGGCGGCCGGGGCTGATGGCTGATTCGGGGCCGTGTCCGTCGTGACGTCTCCAGTCGTGACGTCTCCGGTCGTGACGTCTCCGGTCGTGACGTCTCCGGTCGTGACGTCTTCTTGGGGCCGCTGTTCTCGTAGCCGTGAAACGCCGACCAGCAGAGCAGGAGGGCGAGGACGAAGGCCGGGAGCCAGGCGAGGCGGGCCGCCACCCAGGTCAGGTTGTCGGGGAGGGTGTGCAGGCCGGGCAGGCGGCCTGCCGCCAGACCTGTGGCGGTCGTCGCCATCATCGCCGTCTGGTGCCAGAGGAACAGGGTCATCGCCGAGAGGTTGACGACTGCCACCGCCGCCCAGGCCATCGGTCGGTGCCGCAGGGCGCGGCGGAGAGGGCCGCGCGACAGGAGGGCCAGACCGCACTGGGCCAGGCCGAAGGTGACGGCGGCCAGGGTGGGTGGGTTCAGGTTGGAGATCTGCGCGCCGGGGACGCCGACCATCGACGCCGGGTAGCCGGCCCAGATGATCAGGGCCGCCGTCGCCGCCGTGCCGGACACCAGCAGGGTCCAGCCTGCGCGCAGGCTCTTCAGTTCGCCTCGGGTCCAGGCCGCGCCCAGGGTGTACGGGACCAGCCAGCCCGCCGCCAGGTTGATCCAGCCGATGCCCTGGGGGCCGCCGAGGCCGAAGCGGATGAGGTCCACGTGGAGGACGACGGCCAGGGGCCAGAGCGGGTTGAGGCGGGTCAGTAGCGGCGTCGCTGCCGTCAGGGCGGCGAAGACCAACAGGAACCACAGCGGGGACAGGGCCAGTTTCGCGAGGGTGTGGACCGTGTCGATGCGGGTGCCTGTGGCCAGGAGGGTGATCGTGACCGCCGTCCAGAGGGTCAGGAGGGCGGCGACCGGGAGGAACAGGCGGGTCAGGCGGGTGCGGAGCCATTGGGTGTACGTGGTGCCGTGGGCTCGGGCCGAGGCGTAGCTCTTCGTGGCTACGTGGCCGCCCACCAGGAAGAAGACGGCGAGAGTCTGGAAGAGCCAGGAGATGGGGGCCAGTTGGGGCATGTGTTGGAGCGGGCTGGTGGTGTGGAGGGTGTTGCCGTCCGCGACGAGGGCGGTGACCAGCCAGTGGCCCAGGACTATGCCGAGTATGGCGAGGGCTCGGAGGGCGTCCACTGCGCGGTCTCGGTGGGGCGGGGTGGCGGTGTCGATGTGGTGGGCGGCTCGGCGGGCGGCGCTGAGGGGGGATCGGGGGCGTTCGGTCTGGGCGGGTCGTGCGCCGCTCCCGGCCCCGGCCCCCGCTCCCGCTCCCGCTCCCGCTCCCGCTCCCGCAGTGTGGGTAGCCATGGGCGTGCTGGTGTGGTCAGGCATGGGTTTCCTCCGGGAAGGCGCCTTGGGTTATGTGCGCGAGGTTTTTCAGGGAGGTGGAGTTGGGGGTGAAGTAGTCGCTGTGACCGGCGGGGCCTGCGGTGAAGACGTGGGCGCCGAAGGAGCGGGACGTGGGGTCGGTGCCGAAGCCGAGGGTGGTGCCGAAGAAGTCGGATCGGGTGTGGGGGACCATGCCGATCCAGTCGTCCGTTCCCCGGGCCGCCCATACGCGTGCCGAGGTGTGCAGGGCGGCCGCGCTGTCCGCGCCGGTGCCGGGGCTGCCGATCAGTGCCATGTCGTCGACGGCGTCGAGATCGGTGACGGCGCGGGCGCAGACGACCGAGCCGTAGGAGTGGCAGATGAGGGCGACGCTGGTGGAGTCGCCCACCAGGCCTCGCAGTTCGCCGATGAACGCGCGGAGGTGAGGGGCCGCCTGTTCGGCTCGGGTGGGAGTGAGGACCGTCGTGCTGATGGTTACGGGCGTTTCGTAGCCGAGCCAGGCGATCACCGCTGTGTCCGGGCCCGTGCGGTCGTGCAGGGCCTGTGCGGCTCTGTGGAAGCGGTCGTACGTGTCCAGACTCGTGTCCGAGCCCGGGACCAGGACCGCTATGTGGTCGGCCTTCAGCAGGTCACCCAGGACTTCCACCGCCTGGCCGGAGCCTCGGCCGTCGAACGTCAGGAGTTGCCGGGCGGGTGCCGCCATCCACCGGTCGGTCGCGGCTCGGCTTCGGTCGCCGTGGGCGTCCGCCATGCGGGCCGCCTCCGCCGCGTTCTCGCGGTTGGCCTCGTACGTCGACCGGAGGGTCGTCGGGGTCGGCGGGGCGATGGACGCCGGGGCCGGGGCCGGGATCCGCGGCCTGGCCGCGGCGGAGATGGGGGCGATCACGGCCGTCGCCACCAGGAGGGCGAGCAGCGCTCGGCGCAGCCGGGCCGACCAGGAGGGGCGAAACCGGGGAGTGGGACACCGGGGAGTGGGACGCCGGAGACCGCCGTGTCGGAGGTCCGCCGGTGTGGGGGACGGTCGGGGTGGTTGTGCCGTGGAGCGTGGTTCCGTGGCCGGCCGGAGGTCTGCCTCCGGCCATGTCGCGACCCCCATGCCACCCACCCCTTCCCATTCGGGCCGCCCGTCCATCGGGCCGCTCTGAGAAGGAAGTTATGGATCGGGGGTCGTCGTCCGCGTCACGCCAGGGAGCTCACCTGGGATGTAGCTCTCAGGTATTACGGGTATCAGCGGGGAGGGGTGAGGACGGTGACGGGGGTCGTGTCAGGGCCCCGTTCACCAGGCCAGTTGCGAGATCTCCTCCACCACCACCGCGCACGCGTCCGCCGCCGGGTCGATGAGGGGGAAGTGCCCCACGTCCTCCAGCAGAGTCAGGCCCACGACCTCGCCCGCCTTGGCCGCGGCGTCGGCGTACGCCTCGGCGACGGCCTCGGGGACGACGATGTCGGAGCGGCCCTGCACGAGGGTGGTGGCGATGCCGGTCGGGAGGAGGAGCGCGGGGTCGGCGTAGGGCCGACGGTCGGTGAACTTGTCCTGGCCGCCGAGGAGTTGGGCGGTCGCGCCGCCGCAGACGTCCAGCTTGTCGGCCACGGTGAAGTCGGCGATGGGGGCCAGGGCGACGACTCCGCGGAGGGGGGCGGGGCGCGAGGTGCGCCACGGGGCGTCGGGCGGGAGTACGTGGCGGGCCGCGGCCCACAGGGCGAGGTGACCGCCGGCGGAGTGGCCGGTGAGGACCATGCGGCGGGGGTCTGCCTGGGGAAGGGCCGCGCGCAGGAGGTCCGGCAGGGCGTCGAGGGCGGCGGCGATGTCGTCGAACGTCTCCGGCCAGCGGCCCGCTGTCGGTGCGGGGGTGCCCGTGGGGCCGGCCTGGGTGGGGAGTGGGCTTCCTCGCCGGTACTCGATGTTGGCCACCGCGAAGCCGTGGCGGGCGAGGAAGTCGGCGAAGGGGGTGACGTGATGGCGGTCGTAGGGGGCCCGCCAGGCTCCACCGTGCAGGACTACGACCACGGGGGCGGCGCCTGTGGATGCGGCCGAGCCGGGCTCGGAGGGCGCGCCCGCGCCCGTGCCACCGCCTGCTCCCGCTCCCGCTCCTGCTCCTCTACCTATCCCTATCCCTATCCCTATCCCTGCGTCCCCGCCCGAGTCGGAGGTGCGGGGGGCGTAGAAGTCGATCACCTGGTCGGGGTGGTCGCCGTAGGCCGCCGTGGCGTCGGGGGCGATCGGCGGGTGTGAGAAGGCGGATGCCTCTTCGGCGGCATCGCGGGCTGCGGCGTCGTCGTCCGGCATGTGCCAACCTCTCGGGGAAAACGGATTTGGAAGGGTTTGGGTGGGCGGGCGCCTGGGAAAGGCGCGCCTGCCGTTGGCGGGGACGGTATCAGGCCCGTGACGTGCGTCGACACGCGGATGTGACGCCGGGTCAGGCGGCAGGGACGGGGCGGCTGGGGAGGCGGCACCGCGGCCCAGTCGCTGGGACAGTTGGGCCGTCCCCACGCCGCTACCCCAGCGCCCCCTCCCCCTACCCGGCGCCGCTTCCCACGGCCCCTCGTCTCCCCTGCGCCGCTACCCCATCGACTTCAGCGTCTCCCCCAGTACTCGGGCCGCTCGCTCCGCGTCCGCGAAGGTGACGTAGAGGGGGGTGAAGCCGAAGCGGAGGACGTCGGGGTGGCGGAAGTCGCCTATGACGCCCTGGTGGATGAGGCGTTTCATGACGTCGCCGGCGTCGTCGCACCGCAGGGCGACCTGACTGCCCCGTTCCGCGTGGGCGGTCGGGGTGAGGGACTCGACCCGGCCGTCGGGAACGTACGCCGACACGCAGCGCAGGAAGAAGTCCGTCAGGGCGAGGGACTTGGCGCGGACCGACTCGATCGTCACCCTGGTCCCACGCACGGCCCCGGACCCCGTCACAGTCCCGGCCTCAGCTCCGACTCCGGCGCCTGCACCCAGGCCAGCACCAGCACCAGCACCAGCACCAGCACCTACGCCTGCGCCCGTACCCGTACCCGTACCCGCGGTGGAGCCGCCTCCCCTCCCCCCGTACCAGACGTCAAGTGCCGCCTCCAGCGCCAGCATCGACAGGATGTCAGGTGTGCCGACCCGGCCGCGCGGCGCGCCCGTGGTCGGCTCGTACGACGGGTGCATGGCGAACGGCTGGGCGTGGGAGGTCCAGCCGGGGAGGGGGGAGTCGAAGCGGGGCTGGAGGTCCTGGCGGACATAGAGGTACGCCGGGGAGCCGGGGCCGCCGTTGAGGTACTTGTAGGTGCAGCCGACCGCGAGGTCGACCCCGTGTTCGTCGAGGCCCACGGGGAGGGCGCCCGCGCTGTGGCAGAGGTCCCAGACGGCGTAGGCGCCGGCCTCGTGGACCGCCGCCGTCAGGGCGGGGAGGTCGTGGAGGCGGCCCGTGCGGTAGTCGACGTGGTTGAGGAGGACGACGGCCGTACGGTCGCTCAGGGCGGCCGGGACATCGGCGGGGGTCACCGGGCGCAGTGTGCGGCCGGTCATGCGGGCCGCGGACTCGGCCATGTAGCCGTCCGTCGGGAACGTCGTCGCGTCGACCAGGATCTCGTCGCGGCGGCCGTCACCGGACTCGTCCGCCATGCGCACCGCCGCCACGACCGCCTTGAAGACGTTGACGCTCGTGGAGTCGCCGACCACGATCTGGCCGGGTGCCGCACCCACCAGCGGAGCGATCCGGTCGCCGATCCGCTCGGGCGCGGTCCACCAGCCGCTCTCGTCCCAGGAACGGATGCGCAGTTCGCCCCACTCGCGGTACACGACATCCGTGAGCCGTCCGGGGACCGACACCGGCAGCGCGCCGAGCGAGTTGCCGTCGAGGTACACGGCGTCGTCGAGGACGAAGCGGGTGCGCAGGCCGGACAGTTCGTCGGCCGCGTCCAACTCCCTTGCCAGGGAGGCCAGTTCAGTACCGAGTTCGATGGATTCAGACATGGGAGCGCGCCGTCCACAGCTCGGGGAAGACGTTCTTCCGGGCGCGCTTCTCCAGCCAGGCCACCCCGGCGGAGCCACCGGTGCCGGCCTTGGAACCCATCGCGCGGCGGGTGGCGACGAGGTGGTCGTTGCGCCAGCGCCAGACGAGTTCGGCGACGTCGGTCAACGCCTCGCCGAGGCGGGCGAGTTCGTGGTCCGGGTCGCCGGAGTACAGCTCGGTCCACACCTCCTCGACCTCGGGGGAGGGCTCGTAGCGCTGGGAGACGTCACGGCGTACGACGGAGTCGGGGATCGCGTGGCCGCGGCGGGCCAGGAGCCGCAGGACCTCGTCGTAGAGGCTCGGCTCGTGCAGCGCCTTCTCCAGCTCGGCGTGGACGCGGGGGGCGCCCCGGTGCGGGACGAGCATGGACGCGGACTTCTCGCCGAGCAGGAACTCCATCCGGCGGTACATCGCCGACTGGAAGCCGGAGCCCTCGCCGAGGGCGGCGCGGTAGGAGTTGAACTGGCCGGGGGTGAGCTGGGCGAGCGGGCGCCAGGAGGCGTTCAGGGCCTCCAGTTCGCGTACGGAACGCTTCAGGGCGTCCTTCGCGGTCGCCACGTCGTCGTTGCGGACCGCGTTGGTCGCGGTCTCCCACTCGTGCACGATGACGGTGAACCACAGCTCCATGACCTGGGTCGTCACCAGAAAGACCATCTCTCCGGGATCGTCGGAGAGGGGGTGCTGAAGGTGGGTGAGAACGTCCGCCTGGACGTAGTCCTCGTACGGGGTGGTTCCCTGGAAGTCGAGATGCGGGGTCTCGGGCTCCGAAGCCTCGTGGGGCTGAGCCGGCTGCGACATCGCTGTCTCCTGCTGTGTACTCCGGGTAGCGGTCCGCCCCTGCCGAATTCCGACACGGGGGCCCCGGTCCCCACCCGCATAGTCGGCGATACCACCCCCGCACCGCAAGGTCCGCCTGGTCACACCAGGCGGACCTGCACGAACGTCCCTCGGTCAGCTCAGTGTCTGCGCCGCCGTCGGGGAGGAATCCTTCAGGAACTGCGAGCAGCGCTCGTACTCCTCCTGCTCGCCGATGTCTCCGGCGGCGCGGGCGAGAGCGTGCAGGGCGCGCAGGAAGCCCCGGTTCGGCTCGTGCTCCCAGGGGACGGGGCCGTGGCCCTTCCAGCCGTTGCGGCGCAGGGAGTCCAGGCCGCGGTGGTAGCCCGTACGGGCGTAGGCGTACGACTCCACGAGGCTGCCGCGCTCGTAGGCGTCGTCGGCGAGCTGGGCCCAGGCGAGGGAGGAGGTGGGGTACTTGGCGGCGACGTCGGCCGGGGGTGTGCCGTTCGCGAGGAGTTCGCGGGGTTCCGGGTAGTCGGGGAGGTGCGTCGGGGGTGGGCCGCCGAGGAGGTTCTCGTGAATCGTCATGGGTTCCAGTCTGGCCCATGTGGAGGGTGGGGCTCGTCGGGCGGGGGTGGCGCGGGTCGCTCGCGCGGTTGCCCGCGCCCCTGAAAAGCAGGCCCGCGCCCCTGGCTTTCCCCCGGGGGCCCGTCAGCCCGTTACTTCTCCGCCGTCTCTCCCGTCTGCGTGCCCTCCAGCGGTGGAGCCGTCACACAGCCGTGGGTGCGGCATTCGGGGTGGCGGCAGTCGGGGGCGGGGCGGCGGACCGTGGTGTAGGCCAGGGCCGAGGCGACGAGGAGGACGAGGGCGCAGGCGACCATGGCGGTGTCGAACGCGCTGTCGAACTGCGTGGGTGAGCGGTACGCCTCCGGCCCCATGCCCGCGATCAGGGGCAGTGCGGCCACTGCCAGGAGGCCCGCCGCTCGGGCGGCGGCGTTGTTGATGCCGCTGGCGAGGCCGGCGTGGTCGGTGGAGACCGAGGCGAGGACGGTGGCGGTCAGCGGGGCCACGAGGGCG
Source organism: Streptomyces sp. NBC_01314 (assembly GCF_041435215.1). NCBI lineage: Bacteria > Bacillati > Actinomycetota > Actinomycetes > Kitasatosporales > Streptomycetaceae > Streptomyces > Streptomyces sp. NBC_01314. The sequence continues at coordinate 5,164,737 of NZ_CP108394.1, forward strand.
ACCATGCCGAGGCCCATGACCAGGAGGGCGGGGAGGACGTCCGTGGCGTACACGGCGTCGGGGCCCACGCGGAGCATCAGCAGGACGCCCGCCGCGCACAGCAGGGGGCCGACGGTGAGGGGGATGCGGGGGCCGATGCGTTCGCCGAGGGCGCCCGCGCGGGCGGACAGGAGCAGCATCAGGGCGGTGATGGGGAGGAGGGCCGTGCCGGCGCCGAGGGCCGAGTAGCCGGAGACCACCTGGAGCTGGAGCGCGGCGAGGAAGAAGAAGCCGCTGAAGGCCGCGTACACGAACAGGGTGACGATGTTGACCGCCGTGAACTGGCGGGACGCGAAGATGTCCGGCGGCATCATGGGGTCGGGGCGGTGGCGTTCGACCTGGACGAACGCCACCGCCGCCGCCACGCCGGCGACTGCGGTGACCACGACCGCGAGGGTGCCCGCTCGGGCCTCGATCAGCGCGTACGTGATGAAGGCGAGGGACGCGGCGCCGAGCACGGCACCCAGGATGTCGAAGCCCCGGTCGTGGCTGCGGCCGTCCGCGGATTCCGGTACGTGGCGGAGGGCGATCGGAACGCAGAAGAGGGCCAGGGGGACGTTCAGGAGGAAGACCCAGCGCCAGCCGGGTCCGTCGACCAGCCAGCCGCCCAGGAACGGGCCGACGGCCGCGCCCATGCCGCCGAAGCCGGACCACAGGCCGACCGCCTTCGCGCGGTCGTCGGGGTGGAACGACGCCTGGATGAGGGCCAGGGAACCGGGGGTGAGGAGGGCACCACCGACGCCCTGGAGGGCTCGGGCGGCGATCAGTACGCCGCCGTTCGGGGCGATGCCGCAGAGGAGCGAGGCCGCGGCGAACCACACCACGCCCACGACGAACACCTTGCGGCGGCCGAAGCGGTCGCCCAACGCGCCGCCCAGGAGGATCAGGCCGGCCAGGGTGAGCGTGTACGCGTTGACGATCCACTGGAGGCTCGCGAGGTCGGCGTCCAGGTCCAGGCCGATGCGTGGAAGAGCGACGTTGACGACCGTCGAGTCCAGCAGGGCCATGCTGGAGCCGAGCACGGTGGTCAACAGGATCCACTTGCCCTGGGTGGAGGCCATGCGTACGTCGGCCATGGTCGGAATCATCCCGCGACGGGGGCGATCGGGCCAGATGTGCGGGTGGGCCGGTTGCGCGGTACGCGCCCGTAGCGGTGGGGGCGGGTGGTGAGGGTGCCGGCCGGGCGGGCGGTGGGCGTCCGCCGCCGGGCGGGGTCGCGAGCCCGGCGGCGGACGGGATGCCGCTGCGCCCGCCCTCCCCCGCTCTCGGCTTCGCCCGAGCGGAGGTACCCTCGGCGCCGCCATCGCCACCATCTCCGCGACTGCCCGCAGCGACACGACTGCCCGCAGCTGAGTGATGCCGGCTGCGGGCAGTCGCGGTGGTGTGGCCGGGCCCGGATCGGGCGGCGGGGCCGTTCCCGGTCGGTTACTTGATCTTCGTGCCCGCCGAGCGCAGGTTGCCGCAGGCCTCGACGACGCGGGCCGCCATCGACGCCTCCGCGAGCTTGCCCCAGGTGCGGGGGTCGTAGGTCTTCTTGTCGCCGACCTCGCCGTCGACCTTCAGGACGCCGTCGTAGTTCTGGAACATGTGGGCCGCGACCGGACGCGTGAAGGCGTACTGGGTGTCGGTGTCGATGTTCATCTTGACGACGCCGTTCTCCAGGGCCGTGCGGATCTCCTCCTCGGTGGAGCCGGAGCCGCCGTGGAAGACGAAGTCGAACGGGGACTCCTTGCCGAAGCGGGCGGCGACGCCCTCGTTCAGCTGCTTCAGGAGGTCGGGGCGCAGGACGACGTTGCCCGGCTTGTAGACACCGTGGACGTTGCCGAAGGACGCGGCCAGCAGGTAGCGGCCCTTCTCGCCCAGGCCCAGCGCCTCGGCCGTACGGATCGCGTCGTCGACCGTCGTGTAGAGGGAGTCGTTGATCTCGTGGGAGACACCGTCCTCCTCGCCGCCGGTCGGGGTGATCTCGACCTCAAGGATGATCTTCGCGGCGGCGGCGCGGGCGAGGAGCTCCTGCGCGATGGAGAGGTTGTCGGCGAGGGTCTCCGCCGAACCGTCCCACATGTGCGACTGGAAGAGGGGGGTCGCGCCGCGCGCGACCCGCTCCTCCGACACCGCGATCAGCGGACGTACGTAGCCGTCCAGCTTGTCCTTCGGGCAGTGGTCCGTGTGCAGCGCGACCGTGACGGGGTACTTCTCGGCCACGATGTGCGCGAACTCGGCCAGGGCGACGGAACCCGTCACCATTTCCTTGCTGTACTGACCGCCCAGGAACTCGGCGCCGCCGGTCGAGATCTGGACGATGCCGTCGCTCTCCGCCTCCGCGAAGCCGCGCAGCGCGGCGTGCAGCGTCTGGGTCGAGGTCACGTTGATGGCCGGGTAGGCGAACTTGCCTGCCTTCGCCCGGTCGAGCATCTCGTTGTAGACCTCGGGGGTTGCGATGGGCATGGTCCGCTCCTTGTATGTGCGGGTGGCGTTGTGCTTACGAGCCCTGACCTAGGGTTGCGACGTCATCGTCGGCCCCATCCTTCCAGACGGGACCCGATGCTCCGGCCAGGGCGTCCAGAACTGCCCGGTAACCCCTGACCTTGGTGTTCTCAGGTGTTCCTACAGTCCGACGGACTGCCCCAGCAGCCCGACGGACGGTTCCCACAGCCCGGTGGACGGTTCACGCAGCCCGACGGACTGTCCCCGCAGCCCGGTGGACATCAGTCGATGCCCAGTTCGTCCTTCGAGAACGCGAAGAGGTACGGGACTCCGGCGCCCTGCTCGATCTTCTCGGCGGCGCCGGTCGCCCGGTCGACGATGGTGGCGACGGCGACGACCTCGGCCCCGGCCTCGCGCACGGCCTCGACGGCGGCCAGCGGGGAGCCGCCCGTGGTGGAGGTGTCCTCGACGACGAGTACGCGTCGGCCGCTGATCTCCGGCCCTTCGACCCGCCGCTGCAGTCCGTGCGCCTTGGCCGCCTTGCGGACGACGAACGCGTCCAGCCTGCGGCCCCGCGCGGCGGCCGCGTGCAGCATCGCGCCGGCCACGGGGTCGGCGCCCATCGTGAGACCGCCGACCGCGTCGAAGTCGAGGTCGGCCGTCAGGTCGAGCAGTACCTGCCCGACCAGCGGGGCGGCCTCGCCGTCGAGGGTGACGCGGCGCAGGTCGACGTAGTAGTCCGCCTCCAGACCCGACGACAGGGTCACCTTGCCGTGCACCACGGCCTTGTCCTTGATCTGCTGCAGCAAAGATCCACGTACGTCCACGTCAGTCATGGCAGCCAGCTTAAGGGGGCCCTTAATGTCCGCTTACAGGTGCCGCCAGGTCCAGGTCGTCGTGGCTTCCAGGGGGTCGATGGGGGTGACCAGGCGGGGGTGGGTGTTGAGGCCGTCGGGCGGGCCGGTCTGGGGTTCGACGCACACGGCCTCCGCCTGTTCGTCGTAGATCACGACCCATTCCTCGCGGGAGGCGACCTTCAGTTCCAGCCGTTCCGGCCAGGTGAGGGTGACGTCGACGCCGTCGGGCATGCCGAAGCAGTCGTCCCAGGGGCCGGGCCCGGGGTCGAGGCGCTTGCCGGTGGGGAGGTGGTCCGCGCCGCGCTCCTCCTGCCACGTGGGCGTGAAGTCGATCCGTACGTCCTCGCCGCCGGACAGGTTCCGGTTGAACCAGGGGTGCCAGCCGATCTGAGCCGGGAAGGAGGAGTCGTGCGCCTCCACGGACATGGTGAGGGTCAGGGCGTCCGGGGTGAGGGTGACCACCTGGGTGACGCGGCCGGGGTAGGGCCAGGGCTCCACGAGGTCGTAGGTGAGGACGGCCTCGGTACCGCCGTGGCTCGCGACGCGCCAGGCTCCCTCGCGGGTCGTGCCGTGGATGGCGTGGGGCGGGGCGTTGAGGGGCATCTGCTGCACGCTGCCGCCGTCGCGGAACCGTCCGTCCCGAATCCGTCCGCACCACGGCACCATCGGGAAGCAGCCGAACCGCTCGCCCTGCCGCAGCAGTTCGACCCCACCGACCCGCAGGCCCGCCACCCGGCCACCGTTCCCCGGCGCCAGCGCCACCTCCGCGTCACCCGCGGCCAACCTGATCTCTTCGCTACTCACCCCTCGACCCTACTGGCCCACCCCACCGAGGAGTTGCCGGACCACGCTTCCCGCGACGGGGCGGCCGACGGAGGCCGGTTTCGGCGCGGACGGGCGGGGCGCCGGAGCGGGACGGGCGGGGCGCCGGAACGGAGCGGGTGGGCGTGCGGCCCGCGCGGCGGATACGTCTGCGGCGAGTCGCCGCCCCGCGCGACGAGTCGCCCGACGGAGGGCCGCGTCGACGGAATCGGGCCGGGAGCAGCCTCCGGGGGCAGGGGCCAAGGGCCGGGACCACGGTGCGGCCGTGTGGCGGGCCGGTTCGCCCGTGCGGCGGGGCGGCCGACGCCCACGGGCCGTGCCGTCAGCGGCGTTTGCGGAGGGCGCGGCTCACGATGATGGCGGAGGCGACGGCGAGGGCCGCCGCGGGTGCCGCCCAGCGGAGGGTGTCGCTCGCGGAGACGGGCTCGGGGGCCGGGACCGGGGCGTACCGGCCGCGCGGCGGTGCGTGGTCGACCTCCTCCGCGCTACGGCCGATCATCGTCCGGCGTGCGTGCGCGGCCTCCGCCGGCGGCTCACCCCCGGCGACGAAGTCCCCCTCGGCGAAGGGGTCCAGCGCCGACGGCGGTACCTCGGCCTCGAAGACGGAGGCGGGCGGCTCGTCCTCGACGGGGGCCGAGGGCTTGTCCTCCTCCCCGCCTCGCTCGTCGGCGGCTTCAGCGGATTCAGCGGTCCCGGATTCAGGGGCCTCGGATCCGGCCGTGGGCTTCGGCTCGGGCTTCGGCTCGGGCTCGGGCTCGGCCGCCGTCGCCAGGTTCTCCGCGAACCTCGCCAGCAGTCGCGTCACCGCCGAGGACACCGAGTCGGCCGGGAGTTCGGTGATGCGGCCGTCGGCGGTGGCTGTGCCGGTGCAGATGAGGGTGGTGCCCTCGGTGGCCGGGGTGAGGCGGAGTGTGAGGGTGAGCTTCACGGCGCCGGTGCCTCGGGCCTCGGTTGCGTCGCCCTCCACGGCATAGGAGCCGTCGTCCTGGGCGGTCACGCGGAGGGTGCCGCGGTAGGTGATGGTGTGGCCGGCGACGCGTACCTTCACGCGGCCGGCGACGGGCGGGGTACCCGCGTCCTGCTGGAGCCCGGGGACCGCTCGGGCCACCCGCTCGGGGTCGGACAGCGCCTCCCGGAGGCGGCCGACGGGAACCGGAACGAACACCTCATGCTCCATGGAAACCGAGCCTACCCAGGTGGCACCGCACCGCACCCATACATACGCGTTATTGCTCGTATTCCGCCCCACGCGATCCCCGGCGACCCACCCGATCCCACGGGCCTCACGGGCCTCACGGGTGCCATGCCGCATGCGCTCCATCCGATCCCATGGGCCACACGGGAGGCCCCCGCTCCCATACGCCCCACGCGACCCCGCACGGCTCAGCCCGTGTACCTCGGGTGCACCAGGGTCGACGGCGGTAGGCCCCGCACCCGGTCGGCGGCGTCGAGTGGTGTGGCCCCGGTGCCGAGGTCCGGTGGTGGGCGTCGGCCGGGGCCTGGCCGCGTCGCCAGGACGAAACCCCAGTCGTGGGGGGCTTGGGAGGTGTGGGCCGCGCGGTCGGGGCCGGTGACGAAGCCGGGGGCGGCGGTGACCCGGTAGGGCATGGTGCGCAGACCGGTGGCGCGGACGGTCGCGTCGACCGTCCAGAACACCTGCCGCCGGGACGACACCGGGCCCGCGTGCACCACCATGCGACCGTCGGGGGCCAGCACCTGACGGGCCAGGCCGTAGAACTCCTGCGAATAGAGCTTGGTGCTCGCCGTGATGCCGGGGTCGGGAAGGTCCGAGATCACGACGTCGTACGTGTCCGTCGGGCGAACGCCGCGCAGCCAGGCGAAGGGGTCCTCCGTGAAGACGCGGACGCGGTCGTCGGCGTAGGCGTGGCCGTTGAGGGAGGAGAGGGCGGGGTCCGTGCGGGCCAGACGCACCACGCCCGGGTCGATATCGACGATGTCCACCTCGCGTACGGCGTCGTGGCGGAGCACTTCGCGGGCGGCGAGGCCGTCACCGCCGCCGAGGACGAGGACGCGGGCATGGGGTCCGGCGTTCATGGCGGGCTGGACGAGGGCCCGGTGGTAGCGGTGTTCGTCGCGGCCGCTGATGCGCAGGCGGCCGTCGAGGAAGAGGGAGAGCGGGCGGCCGTCCCTGTCACCGGTGAGGACGACCTCCTGGACACCGGTCCGCAGCGCGACCCGCACGTCCTGGCCGTACACCGCGCGCCGGGCGGCGCGTTCGAAGTCGTCGACGTGTACGGCGGCGGTGGCGAGGAGGCCGAGGACGGCGAGGTTGGTGACCAGCAGCAGCCGGCGGGCGCGGCGGGTCAGGTCGTGGCGGAACAGGCCCAGGACGAGGGCGCCGCCGACGAGGGCGTTGACCGTGCCGGTGAGCAGGGCGCCGGTCAACTGGCCGAGCCAGGGCAGCAGGAGGAAGGGGAAGGCGAGGCCACCGACCAGCGCGCCCACGTAGTCGGCCGCGAACAGGTCGGCGACCGCGCCGACCGCGTCCTGGCGGCGGATGCGCTGGATCAGCTCCATCAGCAGCGGGACCTCGGCGCCGATGAGCAGGCCGATGGCCAGGGAAAAGGCGACGAGGAGGTAGCGGGAGCCGCTCGCCCACATGCCGCCCCAGTCGCCGGTCCAGGCGAACGCCGCGTACAGCGCGAGGGCGCTGCAGCCGCCGACGAGGGCGAGGGCGGCCTCGATGGCGCCGAAGCCGAGGGCCGCGCGGGGGCGGAGGCGTTTGGCGGCGAGGGAGCCGATGCCCATGGCGAAGACCATGACCGAGAGGACCACGGAGGCCTGGGTGACGGAGTCGCCGATCAAGTACGAGGCGAGGGCGACGAGTTCCAGTTCGTACACCAGTCCGCAGGCAGCGCAGACGAAGACGCCGGCGAGGACGAGGAAGCGGCCGATTCCCGGGCGGACCGGTAACCACGCCTGGGCGCCCGGGCCTCCGTGGCCGCGCCAGGGGGGAGGGGCGCCGGGGGGTGCGGGGGCGTGCGGCTCGATCACTCCTGGCACGCTACCGTCACGGTTGCGCTCCGCTGGGTCACCCACACGGGTGGTCTGCGACGCTTTGTCGGGTGCCTGATCGCTCGGGGGTTCGAGTGCGTTGGCGGGTGCGGGTGAGTGGGGCTTCTCGCGCAGTTCCCCGCGCCCCTGAAAAGCAGGGGCTGCGCCCCATGCTTTTCGGCCCGCACCGACCATCGTCCCCCGGGCCGGACCGTCATCTTCCAAGGCCACAGCCTGTCACCTTTGAGGCCCGGGGGGCCGGGTCTTTCAGGCCTGCGGGGCCGTCCTCTTTCAGGGACGCGGAGCCTTGGTCTTCAGAGGCGCAGGGCCATCGTCTTGGGGACGCGGAGCCTTGGTCTTCGGGGGCGCAGGGCCTGAGTCTTTCAGGCCCGCAGGGCCGTCCTCGCTCAGAGGGCGGGGCCTTGGTCTTCAGGGGCGCGGGGCCGTCGTCTTTGGGGCGCAGGGCCTGGGTCTGCAGGCCTGCAGGGCCCGTCGTCTTCGGGGCCCGCAGGGCCGTCGTCTTTTCAGGGGCGCGGGGAACTGCGCGAGAAGCCCCACCGGACCCGCACCCGACCACCCACCCCAGCCGACCCACCCTCGCCCGCCTTACCCCTCGCCCCGCCCGCGAGAGCGCCTCACCCACCCGAGCACCCCGCCCACTCACAGCGTCACCGACACCCTGACCCCCACCCTCGTTCTCGTGGCCACCAGTTGCCCGTCCTGCGGATACGCGTGCCACGTACGCCAGTGCACCTGCCCCTCGTGTCTCTGCGCGAGCATCGCCGTGAAGGCGTGGGGGCTGCCGGGGAAGACACCGGCCAGGCCATGGGGGTGGTCGGAGACGAGGGCCAGGAGTTCCTGGGCGCGGCCGGCGAAGGAACCCGGTGACAGGACCTCGACGCGGGCGGCGAATTCGTACTCCCAGTCGCCCACACGTTTGGCCACACCGAGCGGGAGGGGCGTGCTGGAGCCCGGGATGCAGGCGACCGTCTCCGAACAGTGGCTTCCCTGCTCCTCCTCCAAAAGTATCTGGTGGGATGCGCCCAGCAGCCGCAACTGCAGCTTCGCGCCGGTGAGTTCGAGGTCGAGCGTGGCGAGCGCGGGCAGCGGCTCGCGCCCCAGGGCCCAGGCGAGGTCTGCCGCGCGCGTGTCGGTGTAGGAGGTGTTCAGGGTCGTGAGCATGGATCGGCTCCGCAGCGACGCAAAGAGAAGAGGAGTGGGTCCGGCGCACCCCGGCCGGCACCGGGAATCGTGGCCCGGTCAGCCAGGTCGGGTGAGGACGACGTCCCAGTCGGTCCGGTCAGCCGTGTCAGGCCTGCCGGGAGGGACGTCCGGGGGCTGCGTTGGCGATTTATAGGGAATCATGAACTGTGGCGCCACCACAGCGTTTTTACCCAACTTGACGTACTTTCCACCCCCCCGAGGGCTGCCCAGCTCAACTGTTCAACCAGGCGTACGCCCCATCGGTCAACACGCTCCCCACACGCCCACCGACCCGGGCGCGCGAACCCCGGGATGCGCCCACCGGACAACCGGGCCCACCCGGCGTACTCAGGCGCGAATCGGGATTCACCCCCGTGCGCCGCCCCGGCCACGAAGTCGCCATGGAACAGGCATGGAACAGGTAGAGAGCAGACACGGATCGGGTACGGAGCGGGTACGGAGCCGGCATGGGGCAGGCATTGGGGGCAAGCAAGGGGCAGGGCATTGGGCAGGCATGGGCGGGTATGACCACCGAGGCGTCTGCCCCGTCCGAGCGGCACTACACACGTGAGCGCCCGCCGGGAAGTTCGTCCCGGCGGGCGCTCACGTCGTGGAGCTCGGCTGCCCCGTGTCAGCTGCCTCCACCGCATCCGCCCCCGCCGCCGCAGGAGGACCCGCCGCCGCAGGACGAGCCGCTGCTGCTGCCGCACGACGACGAGCTGCTACTGCTGCACGACGAGCCACTGCCCCCGGACGACGAACCACGGTCGTCGTCCGACGAGGAGTGGGACGAACCGCTGTCGCCGACCCCCGCGGCGCCCAGCACCCACCAGCTGTTGTCGCTGCTGCTCGAGTTGCTGTCGCTGCGGCTGCCACTGCGGTGGGCGCTGCGATGAGCGCTGCCGCCGCCGCGTCCGCCCGACGAGCGGCGACGCGCGGCCGCTCGGGCCGCCCTCGCCCTGCGGTTGCTGACGACACCGATCACCGTCGTGAGACCGACCACCGCCACCAGGATGATGCCGATCACCGCAATCGCGTTCATGGCGTCACCCTCCCCTCTTTCTCCTGAGTCCCCCGAAGCGACCCCCCGTGGGTGCCTCGCTCACTTGCGTGTCGGGGAGATGCCCCCGCTGCCGACCGCTCAAAGCCGAGTTGAGCAAGTCCAGAGCTTGTTCGTACGCATCAACACGGAGCTTGTTCCTACGCATCGACGCAGAGCTTGTTCGTGCGACTGCACAACGTGTTCGTGCGCGGTCAGCTGCTGCCGCCACCGCAGGAGGAGGACGAGCCTCCCCCACAGGATGAGCCTCCCCCACAGGACGAGCCGCCGCCGCACGACGACGAGCCGCCGTGGCCGTGACTGTCGCCGTCGCCGCCGCTGTCGGGCCACGGCGACCGTGCGGCGCCGGCCCACCAGCTGTCGTCCCGTCGGCGCGGGCGGCGCGGCCCCGAACCGGGCGCGTCACCGATACCGCCTCGCGTGGTCAGCACGACGATGGGGACCAACAGCGACGCGATCACCACGAGGGCGACGAACAGCAGGACGCCGAGCATGAGGAGTGTCTCGATCACCGGTCAGCTCCCGCCACCGCAGCCACCGCCACCACCGCAGGAGGACCCGCCCCCACAGGACGAGCTGCCCGCGCACGACGATCCACCGGACGACGATCCACCGGACGACCCGCCGTTCGCCCACCAGCTGCGGCGCCGCCCTCCGCACCTGGCGCGCCTGCCGGCTCGGACGACGACCGCCAAGCCGATGAGGACCACCACTCCGATGGCGACGAGTACCAGGATGAGGTCGTTCTCCACGATGGCTCACCCTCCCCTCTTCATTTGCCTTGCCCCCCGAAGCGACCCCCCGTGGGTGCCTCGCTCACTTGCGTGTCGCGGAGATGCCCCCGCCGCGGACCACTCAAAGCCGAATTGAGCAAGTCCAGAGCTTTGTCGGCTATGTGGCGGTCAGCTTCCGCCGCCGCAGCCCCCGCCGCCACCACCGCCTCCGCCACAGGAGGAGCCGCCGCCACAGGACGAGCTGCCGCCACAGGACGAGCCTCCGCCGCTCTGGTGGGAGGACCCGCTGTCCGCCCACCAGCTGTGCGAGCGCCGACGGCCCCGCCGCGAGCCGCGTCCGGCGCTGGAGACAATGCTGATCAGGACGACCGCGCCCATGAAGAAAAAGAAGAAGACCTCCATCTCGGCACCTGCCTTTCGTTCCCCTGCAGACCCCCCGTGGGCCGTGCGTGACGTGGGGATGCCCTCGCGTCTCACCGGCCAAAGCCAAGTTGAGGAACTCCAGAGGTTCGGCGCAGGATGACGGCCATGACCTCCAGCTCAAGCCCCGCCCGCCCCCCTCGTCCTCCGCTCAACCGGCGGCTCGCCGAGTTCGGGACGACGATCTTCGCCGAGATGTCGGCGCTCGCCCTGCAGACCGGGTCGATCAACCTGGGCCAGGGTTTCCCGGACACCGACGGCCCCGAGGAGATCCGCGAGGCCGCCGTACGGGCGCTGCGCGACGGCCGGGGCAACCAGTACCCGCCGGGGCCGGGCGTCCCCGAGCTGCGCACCGCGATCGCCGACCACCAGCGGCGGCGATACGGGCTGGCCTTCGACCCGGACACGGAGGTGCTGGTCACGGCGGGCGCCACGGAGGCCATCGCGGCCGCGCTGCTGGGGCTGCTGGAGCCGGGCGACGAGGTGGTCGCCCTGGAGCCGTACTACGACTCGTACGCGGCCTGCATCGCGATGGCGGGCGGGACGCGCGTACCGGTGACGCTACGGCCGTCAGAGGGGTCCCGCGACGGAGTCGCGGATCGACGCTTCCGGCTGGACCTCGACGAGCTGCGGAACGCCGTCACCGACCGGACGCGACTGCTGCTGATCAATACGCCGCACAACCCGACCGGCACCGTCCTCACCCGTGAGGAGCTGACCGCGATCGCCGAGCTGGCCGTCGAGCGGGATCTGCTGGTCGTGACGGACGAGGTGTACGAGCACCTGGTCTTCGACGAGGCCGAGCACCTGCCACTCGCCACCTTCCCGGGGATGCGGGAGCGGACCGTCACCATCGGGTCCGCGGGCAAGACCTTCTCCTTCACGGGGTGGAAGGTGGGCTGGGTGACGGCCGCGCCCGCGCTCGTCACGGCCGTGCGCTCGGCGAAGCAGTACCTGACGTACGTGGCGTCCGGGCCGTTCCAGTACGCCGTCGCCGAGGCGCTCGCGCTGCCGGACAGCTACTTCGAGGCGTTCCGCGCGGACATGCTGGCCAAGCGGGACCTTCTGGCGACGGGGCTCTCGGACGCCGGTTTCGAGGTGTTCCGGACGGCGGGCACGTACTTCGTCACCACCGACATCCGCCCCCTCGGCGAGAGCGACGGCTTCGCCTTCTGCCGTGCGCTGCCGGAGCGGGCGGGCGTGGTGGCCATCCCGAACGCCGTGTTCTACGACCACCGCGAGGCCGGCGCGCCCTTCGTACGGTTCGCCTTCTGCAAGCGCACGGAGGTGTTGGAGGAGGCTGCGAAGCGGCTGAAGTCGGCATTCTGACGGCGGGAGCCCGGCCGGGGCACACCGCCACCGCGGTGGCGGGCGCCCTGGCCGGGCTCTCGTACGTCTGCGCGGGGCGTGCGCCGCCGACTACGCGTCGTCGTCGCCGTCGTCGCCGTCCTTGGGCTTGTCGTCGGCCTCGTCGACGTCCTCGGCCAGGCCGAGCTGCTCTACGAGCCACTTGTCGAACTCGATGGCGGCACGCACCCAGCTGACCGTCGACGAGACGAAGTGCTCCAGGCTGACGCCGGAGCCGATCAGCAGCTGGGCCTCGCCGATGAGGCGGACCGTGCCGTCGTCGTGGGTGTGGCTGTAGACCTTGGGCCACAGGGTGCGGCGGTTCCAGTCGTCGATGGTCTCCAGCAGTGCCGGCTTCGCGTCGATCTGGTGCGGGCGGTCGAAGAACGTGCGCACCGAGAAGACCTGCTGGTCACCCTCGCCACGGAACATGAAGTACGTACGGAATTCCTCCCACGGCGCCGCGAGGTCACCCTCGTCGTCGACGACGTACTTCAGCTCCATCTGGTCCAGGAGCTGCTTCACGAGGTCCTGATCCGGAACGACGGGGCCCGCCGGGCCTTGGGGCTGCGGCTCGGGCTGGCCCCCGAAGTTCGGAATCGAGGACGGGTCGATTGACATACGTTTCATACTCCTGCAGTCGTCTGGCTCGTCCGGCCGTCGCAGAGCGGAGACCAGACGTACAGATCCCACCCTCTCTCTCTTGGCCCTTGCCCGGCAACTGCCACCGCCGACAGGATTGCCCCGCGCGTCGGATCCGCGACGGGAGTGCCGGAATCCCGGCCCCGTTCCCCTGGCCTGCCGAAGCTCCAGGAAGTACTGGCGGAGCCCTTCCTCCGGACAAGTCGCTCCCGTCGTCCGCCCCTGCGGCTCCGCTCGGGTCGGGGTCTCCCGCTCGGCGCCGAAGCGGCAGGGGGAGGACATTCGCGCGGCTCCCGACCTGTGCGTTCCCTCGCGCGGCCCCGAAGTACCCGAAGTACTTGTCCCGGGGCCGCGACCGGAGAATGCCTTCGCCTTACAGCGTCTTACCCGTCCCTTCCTGGGGAACCGGGCCCACGATCAGCCCCTCGCCCTCCCCGAACGCGTCCACCCGGACCGTGTCGCCGTCCTTGACCTCGCCGGAGAGGATCTCCTTGGCCAGGCGGTCGCCGATGGCGGTCTGGACGAGACGGCGGAGCGGGCGGGCGCCGTACGCCGGGTCGTTGCCCTTGTCCGCGAGCCAGGCCAGGGCCTCGGGGGTGACCTCCAGGGTGAGGCGGCGCTCGGCGAGGCGCTTGGCGAGGCGGTCGATCTGGAGCTTCGCGATGCGCTCCAGCTCCGCCCTGTTCAGCGCGGAGAAGACCACGAGGTCGTCGAGACGATTGAGGAACTCCGGCTTGAAGGAGGCCCGCACCACGTCCATGACCTGCTGCTTCTTCACCTCCTCGCTGGTGACCGGGTCGACCAGGTACTGGCTGCCCAGGTTCGAGGTGAGGATCAGGATCGTGTTGCGAAAATCGACCGTACGGCCCTGTCCGTCCGTGAGCCGGCCGTCGTCCAGCACCTGCAGGAGGATGTCGAAGACCTCGGGGTGTGCCTTCTCCACCTCGTCCAGCAACACGACCGAGTAGGGACGCCTGCGGACGGACTCCGTCAGCTGGCCGCCCTCCTCGTAGCCGATGTACCCGGGGGGCGCGCCGACGAGCCGGGCGACGCTGTGCTTCTCGCCGTACTCCGACATGTCGATGCGGATCATGGCCCGCTCGTCGTCGAAGAGGAAGTCGGCGAGGGCCTTGGCCAGCTCGGTCTTGCCGACGCCGGTGGGGCCGAGGAAGACGAAGGAGCCGGTGGGGCGGTCGGGGTCGGCGATACCGGCCCGGGACCGGCGTACGGCGTCCGACACCGCCCGTACGGCCTCGCTCTGGCCGATCAGACGGCGGCCCAGCTCGTCCTCCATGCGGAGCAGCTTCTGGGTCTCGCCCTCCAGCAGGCGGCCGGCCGGGATGCCGGTCCAGGCGGCGACGACGTCCGCGATGTCGTCGGCGCCGACCTCGTCCTTGACCATGGTGTTCTTGGACGCCGCGGCCTCCTCGGCCTCGGAGGCCTCCTCCAACGCCCTTTCCAGCGTGGGGATCTCGCCGTAGAGCAGCTTGGAGGCGGTGTCGAAGTCGCCGTCGCGCTGGGCGCGTTCGGCCTGGCCGCGCAGCTCGTCGAGCTTCTCCTTGAGTTCACCGACGGCGTTGAGGGACTGCTTCTCCTTCTCCCAGCGGGCGGTGAGGTTGCGCAGGTCCTCCTCCTTGTTGGCGAGGTCGCGGCGCAGCTTCTCCAGGCGGTCGCGGGAGGCGGCGTCGGTCTCCTTGTCGAGGGCCATCTCCTCCATGCGGAGCCGGTCCACGGACCGCTGGAGCTCGTCGATCTCGACGGGCGAGGAGTCGATCTCCATGCGGAGCCGGGAGGCGGACTCGTCGACGAGGTCGATGGCCTTGTCGGGCAGGAAGCGGGAGGTGATGTACCGGTCGGAGAGGGTGGCGGCGGCGACCAGTGCCGCGTCCGCGATCACGACCTTGTGATGGGCCTCGTACCGGCCCTTGAGCCCGCGCAGGATCGCGATGGTGTCCTCGACGGTCGGCTCGGCGACCAGCACCTGCTGGAAGCGGCGCTCCAGCGCCGGGTCCTTCTCGATGCGCTCGCGGTACTCGTCGAGGGTCGTCGCGCCGACCATGCGCAGCTCGCCGCGGGCGAGCATCGGCTTCAGCATGTTGCCCGCGTCCATCGCGGAGTCGCCGCCGGCGCCCGCGCCGACGACGGTGTGCAGCTCGTCGATGAAGGTGATGATCTGGCCGTCGGAGCCCTTGATCTCCGCGAGGACCGTCTTCAGCCGCTCCTCGAACTCACCCCGGTACTTGGCCCCCGCGACCATGGCACCGAGGTCCAGCGAGACCAGCCGCTTGTTCTTCAGCGACTCGGGCACATCGCCCTTCACGATCCGCTGGGCGAGCCCCTCGACGACGGCGGTCTTGCCGACGCCGGGCTCACCGATGAGGACGGGGTTGTTCTTGGTCCGGCGGGAGAGCACCTGCACGACGCGCCGGATCTCCTGGTCCCGGCCGATGACGGGATCGAGCTTCCCTTCCCGCGCGGCGGCGGTGAAGTCGGTCCCGAACTTCTCCAGGGCCTTGTACTGCCCCTCCGGATCGGCTGTGGTCACCCGGCGTCCTCCCCTTGCCTTCTGGAACGCCTCCTGCAACTTCCTGGCGTTCGCCCCCTGCCGGGAGAGTACGTCCCCGGCCTGGCCGCCCTTCTCGGCGATCCCGATCAGGAGGTGCTCGGTGGAGACGTACTCGTCGCCCAGCTCCTTGGCCTTGGCCTGGGCCTCGGCGACCACGCTCAGCAGCTCGCGGTTGGGCTGGGGCGGCGACACGGTGGAGCCGGTCACACTGGGCAGACCGGACAGGATCTTCTCGGCGCCGGTCCGCACGACCGCCAGGTCGGCCTCGACCGCGACGAGCAGGTCGGTGATGTTCTCGTTGTCCTGGCCCTGGAGCAGAGCCAGCAGCAGGTGGGCGGGGGTGAAGTCGGCGTGTCCCTCGGACACGGCCTGGTTGCTGGCCGCGTTGATCGCGTCCCGGCTCCTGTTGGTCAGCTCGGCGTCCACGTTCGCGTTTCCCTCCTTGCGTCAGCCGTTGCGTCGGTCATCAGTCTTCAGTCTTCAGTCCGCGGTGCCGGTCGGCCCCGGCCATACTGACTTGGGCAACGTGCACAAAGTTGAGTCTATTCCACTCAAGGTGGAGTGTGGAGAAGCTTCCTGAGACCTGAGGACCGGGTATCCCGATTCCTCGCTAGATTCCTGGGCCGTGAGCACCTATCGAGTGGACCCCGGTAACCCCGATGCCGCATACCTCGCCTTCTGGCAGGAGCGTCACCTCTGCACCCTGACCACCCTCCGCGCCGACGGCAGCCCCCATGTGGTGCCCGTCGGCGTCACTTACGATCCCGCGGCCCGGATAGCTCGGGTGATCACCCGTACGGGGAGCGCGAAGGCACGACACGTGCGCGCCGCGGGGGCCGAGGGCGCCAGGGTCGCCGTGTGCCAGATGGAGGGCGCGCGCTGGGCCACGCTGGAGGGGCTCGCCCGCGTCCACGAGGACCGGGAGCGGGTCGCGGAGGCGGAGCGGCGGTACGCGGAGCGGTACGGCAGGGAGCCGCGGCCCAACCCGCTCCGCGTCGTCATCGAGATCGAACTGACGGGGGCGCTGGGGCGCGGCTGACGGTCACCGTCAGCTTCCGGTTGACCTTTTTTCGGACAGATGAGCGGGCGGACGGGCCCGTACCGATACCGGCGGGCATCCCGAAATATCCCCGTAAGCCTGCAGCGGCGTCACCGTGTTCAGGTCACGGTGACGCCGCTGCTGGGGGGGAAGCGCCTGAGCGATTTGAAACGACGGGGGAATCGCTTCAGGCACTGCGGGGGGTGGCTGATACGGCCGTGGAGGCCGGGGTCTCCGGCTCGGCGAGCCGGTGGTCGCGCTGGTCGAGATTGACGAAGACCATCCCGTACCGGACGGCACACCGCACTGGCTGCGGCGCGCCGCGCGGTCGCCGCAGACACCGGTACGCCCGGATGTCCTCGTCCTCGTCCCTCGTCACCACCACCGGTTCGCCGAACACGGTCACCATCAACGAGTCACCGCTGTGGGGGATGGCGGTGGCCAGGTCGATGAAGTGCCAACCGGAGCGGTAGGCGGTGGCCATTTCTCGGCGGAAGGAACGGTCGTCAGGAGGAGTGGTCACATCAGCCCCCCGCACCATCATCAGCCGGAGGTACCGGCCAGCTGGTGTCCGAGGCTCGCGCCAGTGCCGTCGACTCCGCCACCGCCGGCCAACTGGTGTCCGCGCGAATATCACCCTTCGCATCGGAGAGACCACCCAGCGCTCCGAAGATGAAAACGGTGGAAAAGGCGGCGACAAGCACCGAGCGAAGCATTCTCTTGCGCATAGTCGGCTTCGTCCTCACTTGAAGGTCCCCTCTTTCCCCCGTCGAGTACGACGATGGCTCATTCGGGCACTTCATGGCCACATAATCAATGCATCATGTTCCTGCATGTTCAGGACCCTGGGGGGTGGAGATTTGATGGAAAATCGGGCCAAAGTGGCACATCCCCACACGGTGGCTGATCTGTGTGACGACGGAGCACGTCTCTACGCACACGCACTGCGGACGGGACGCATCACACGTGAGGACGTGGAGCCCGCCCCATGCCTCATGGAGTTCGCCCTCCTCCATCCCGACCCCGATGACGCGAACTGGCTCCGCCCGGTTCCCCCTTCGGTTGTACTGGCCCAGCGACTCAACCCCATAGAGCGCGACATCAGCGAGCAGCGGCGGCGGTCGATCGAGCTCACCGACGCCTTCGAACCCTTCATGGCCCTCAGCGCACAGGTGTCGGCCCCGACACACGCGATCAGCGTGCTGGAAGGCGGCGAGCGGATCCAGATGGCACTGAACCTGGCCACCGCCGAGTGCCAGACCGAGGTGCTCACGGTCCAGCCGAGCAACCGCATATCAGAGCGCAACCTGCTCCAAGGCCTGGAACGTGACAGACCGTTGATCGAACGTGGTGTGCGGATCCGTACCCTGTATCAACACACGGCCCGGCACAGCCCGGAGAAGCTGGCCTACGTGGCACGACTGTCCGACGGCAAGGTGGAGTACCGCACCATCGACGAGCTGGTCGAGCGCCTCATCATCTGCGACGACACCGTCGCCTTCATCCCCACCCGCGACGACCAGCAGGTCGCCCTCGAACTCAGGCATCCGGGCCTCGTGCGTTACCTGGTCAAGGTCTTCGAGTTCATGTGGGGCCGAGCGGTCCCACTGACCGCCGGCGCCCCCTACGAGACCGCGTCCGACGGAATCAGCGAGATCCAGCACTCCATAGCCAAGCTGCTCATCGAGGGCCACGTCGATGAAGCCATCGCCCGCCGCCTCGGCATGAACGTCCGCACCTGCCGGGCCCACATAGCCAAGCTGGCGACGGCGCTGGGCAGCGGCAGCAGGGCCCAACTCGGCTTTCGGATAGCGCAGTCGGGAATGCTGGAGCAGGAGAGCTGACCGACGTGGGAGACGGGTTGTACGGGGTCTCCGAGGGTCACGAGCACGGACCAGCGGAGTTGTGCGAGGCGGGGCTGGACCTGTACGGGCAGGCGCTGCGCGAGGGCCGGATCCCGGCAGAGGACTCCGATCACGTGCCCTGTCTGCTCGACTTCGGGCTCCTGCGCGCGGACGACAAAGACCCACGGTGGCTGCGCCCGCTGGCGCCGACGCTGGCCCTGCCGCGACTGCTGCACGAGAGCGCCCGGGACATCGCCCGGCGGCGGCACGACGAGGCCCGGCTGGCGGAGGCGTTCGAACCACTGCTGGCACTCGACGGGCTTTCCGAGTCGGTCACGGAGGTTCCGGGCATCGGTCTGCTGACCGGATTCGACCGGATCAACGAGGCCATAAGCCTGGCCATGGACGAGGCCCGCGACGAGTTGCTCACCATCCAGCCCGGGGGCAAACGCTCCCCCGTGCGTCTGCGTGACGTGGGCCTCCCCCGCGAACAGCGGTTACTGTCCCGGGGCTGCCGCATCCGCACGCTCTACCAGGACACCACGCGGCACGACCTCGGAGTCGTCGCCCACTTCGAGCAGCTGACGGGTGACGTCCAGGTCCGCACCCTCGACGAGGTCACGAAGCGCCTCCTGATCGTGGACCGGTCGGTGGCCTTCCTCCCCGCCAGCGAGGACCGCACGCGGGCCCTGGAGATCCGGCAGCCCGCCCTGGTCTCCTTCCTCGCCACGGTCTTCGACCGCCTTTGGAGGCTGGCCACCCCCATGTATCCCGAAGCCGTCCGGGTCCCCTCGACCGACGGCGTCACCCCCCGCCAACGCGCCATCGCCCGTCTCCTGGTGGAGGGCCACACCGACTCCGCCATCGCCGACCGTCTCGGCCTCAACATCCGCACCGCCCGTCTGCACATCGCCAAGCTCGCAGCCCAGCTGGGCAGTGAGAGTCGAGCCCAACTCGGCTATCTCATCGGGCGGTCGGGGATTCTGGAGCGGCAACCGGAGCCGTAGGGGAGGGCAGGGCGGGGAGGTCGTCCGGTGGGGTGGAGCGGGGTGGGCCGTCGAGGCCGGCCTGGGCGATGCGGACGCCCAGCTGTGTACGGCTGGCCGCGCCGAGCCGCTCGGAGAGGCGGGCGATGTGGGCCCGGCAGGTGCGGACGCTGATGCCGAGCCGCTCGGCGACCACCGCGTCCTGGTGGCCCTCCGCCAGCAGTGCCGCGATGGACCGCTCCCGGTGGGTGATGCCCGTGACACCGGTCGACGGGAGGGACTCGGCGAGCGGGACGCCGAGCCGCCACAGCCGTTCGAAGACGGTGACCAGGTACTCCACCAGCGCCGGGTGGCGGATCTCCAGGGCCATGGTCCGGTCGGTGTTGGCGGGGATGAAGGCCACGGTGCGGTCGAAGACGATGAGGCGTTCCACGACCTCGTCCAGGGTGCGGGCCTCCGCCGACTCCCCCATCAGCTCCATGTAGTTGTGCAGGCCCTGCCCGTGCCGGGCCACATGCGTGTACAGGTCCCGCATGCGCACACCCCGGCGGCACATCGCCAGCGCCCGGTGCAGCCCCTCGCGCAGCTCGTCCTCGCGCCGGATGCCGCCCGGCTGCACGGTCAGCACCTCCGAGGTGCAACGGTCGGTGGCCTCGTCGATCGCCGCCCGGATCCGGGCCAGCCCGTCGAGCACCCGGATCGCATTGCTCTCCGCCGACTGCCTGCCCCGGGAGCTGCCGAGGCCCGCGTACCACTCGACGGCGTCGACCGCCGCGCCCATGCGCGCCTGGCTGGCGCTGACCTCCGCGTGGACACCACGCAGCAGCCGGGTCATGACCTCCTGCGGGGAGGTGGGAACCAGCCAGCCCATGTCGTCGGGGTCGGGGTGCAGCAGGGCGAGGTCGAGCAGGCAGGGCACGGGGTCGGCGTCCGCGCGCGGGACGCGGCCCCGTCGTACGGCTCTGGAGTACACGCGGTCCCCGGCGGCGCAGAGCCGGTCGGCACCGTGCGGATGCTCCTCGTTCGCGTGCCCGGCCATCAACCAATTCACCCCCGGCTCCGAGCTGTTCGCAGCGCAACTATGCGCGGCCCGCACCGGCTCCGCAACACGTCATCACCGGTATTCTGTCCTCGTACGTACCACTGCACCCCTATATCTCCACCCCTCAGGCAGTGCGCTCTGCAACAAGCTGAAGATGGCGACAGGATGCATGTTCTGTGCAGAGCGAGTGAACTCGTTGAGATTGATCGCTCAATTCAGTAGCAAATTCCTCTTCTCCGTTCGCCGAGTTTCCCTCGGCTCGCCCTGAAAACGGAGAAGCAACAACGAGTTGCGGGTGAGGGCAGCGCGTCAGTCGTCGCGCCTCATGCGGACGGTCCGGCCGGACCTGCTGCCGAGAATCGTCCTGGTGAGCCGCCTGCCGAGCGAGCGGCCGACTGGCCGAGGAAACAGTCTTCGCAAGGAAACTGGTGGCCACACTCAGTCCGCGCGAGCGGGAACTCTTGCATTTCTGGAGAGTCCTGTCGAATTCACACATGGCCGATACGCTGACCATCAGCGGACACACCGTCAAGGACCATATCTGTGCCGTCTAAACGAAACTCGAGGTCGACGGCCGCGTGCAGGCCGCGCGGAGATCCCCCACCCGCAGTCGCCGCCGCCGTGCGGACGCCCCCCGGTCGGGGCATGCCTCACAGCCACCGCGGAAACCGTTGGACACGTCCTGGGCTCTTCACGACGATTCGAGTTGTGACAGACAAAGTCGAGCGCCGAACCCCTGCGCCCACGAGCCCGAAGTCCGTGCGGTTTGTCGAGTTGTCGAGCGCGACCATGAGGGCCTTGCTGGAGGACGACCTGGCTGGCGCCAGTGCCGAAGCAGGTGTCGCTCTCACCGAGGACTTCGTCACCGACACGGCGAAGTGGGTGTGGCGGTATCGGGTCAACCAGCTGGCCTCGGACCCGGGTTGCGTGGGGTGGATCACTCAGATCGTGGTGGCCCAGCCGGAAGGTGTCGTCGTGGGGTTCGCCGGGTTCCAGGGGCCGCCGGATGAGGCGGGGATGGTGGAGCTCGGTTACTCGGTGACCCCCGTCCACCGTCGTCAGGGCTACGCCAGGGCGATGCTGACCGCGTTGGTCCGTCGTGCCGCTGCCGAAGCCCGAGTCGGGACCGTGCGGGTGACGATCAGTCCTGACAACGCCGCATCCCTGGCCACGATTTCGGGATTCGGCTTTGTGGAGGTCGGAGAGCAATGGGACGAGGAGGACGGCCTCGAACTCGTATTTGAAGTTCCGGTCTGATCAAGCTGCTGCCGCAAGCGGTCGGCCGCCCCAGCGGATGCCTCTCTCGCCTCGGACAGTTCTCTCGCTTCGAATGCGGGCATTCGCTTCGGATACGGGTGCTGGCTTCGGATACGGGCGCGTTCCTTGCGCTGGGCGGCGAGCACGTCGGGGTGGCGGGCGTTGGCGTTGCGCCAGCGGAGACAGGTGTGACGTCCAGGGGCATCTACCGCGGGGCGGCCGGGGGCGCCTCGTAGTCCCGGCCGACTCACGGGGCCGGTGGTACCCGGCCTGGTCGTGACTATTGGTCCTCCGGCTCCTCCCGCGCGTAGTCCGTCAGTACGCAGCCGGCCTCGCCCTCGTCCTGCCGGTAGGTGCTCGGTATGTCCACGCCCGGTTCGCAGACGAGGTAGAGGAGGCCCGCATCGAGGAGGGCCTTGGCGTTCTCCTCGTTGTCGGCGTCGACGGCGAAGGTCGTGCCGACCATCAGGCCCGTGTCGTCGGCGATCTCGGAGTTCGCCACGTCCTTCTGGAAGTCGCCCAGGCTGGTGAAGTGCAGGAAGTCGATGTCGATGTCGTCACTGACGTCGCATTCACCGGCGCTGTCGACCGCGTAGCTGACCTGGGCGCGGAACTCCAGCAGCTCTTCGCCCACGTAGTAGTCGGTGTCCTGGCATCCGACGTGCTTCTCCAGGAAGAGGGCGACCGCTTCCCTGTCCTTGGCCACGGGAAGCATCTCGCCCTCTCCGTCGCCGCAGCCGGAGACGGAGAGGGCGAGCAGCAGGGCGCAGCCGGACGCGGTCAGGGCGGAGGGCGTACGGCGGGTACGGCGGGTACGGGCAGGTGTGCGCAAGGCAGGGGTCCTCTGGGGATCTGAGTGAGGGAAGGGAGGGCGTGGGGGGTGGGGGGTGGATCAGCAGGCCGGCACAGGGGCGAGGGCGAGGAGGGCCGTCTGCCGGGTGTCGCCGCGGCCGATGGGCGGCGCGGCGGAGAACGCCGGCGCCCTTCCGGTGGGCCGCTTGGCGGCAGGCACCGATCCGGTGTGTCGCGCGGCGGATGTTCGCGCACGCGACGTACGTGTGTCCCAACTGCTCTGAGGCATGCGACAGTCGCCCCCCGTGATCACGACATGACAAACCGCAACCCTAGACCATGGCAAATCCGCACGGCCGTCGAGGGCGGCCTCGCACCAGTGGCGCTGCCCGGCCGCGACAAAACACGGCCCGCCAGGGCCACCGCCCGGCCGAAGCACTGGCGGTGGCCCTGCCGGGCCGGGGGGTGTGGGGCGGTCGGGGCTAGTCCAGCTTGGCCGCTTCGCACGCGTCCTTGAAGGCCGACGTGCAGATCTGCTTGACCGTGTAGATGCCGTCGGCGATGACCGTGTCCTTGATGTTGGACTTGGTCAGCGCGACCGGGGGCACCAGCTGGGCCGGGATCTTCTTGGTGGTCGGGGAGTCGATGCTGTCCTTGGCGAGGGCGTCGAACTCGATGGAGCGGCCCTGGACCTTGGCGACGGCCATCTCGGCGGCGGCGCTCGCCTGCGTCGGGAACGACTTGTACACGGTCATGTACTGGTCGCCCGTGAGGATCCGCTGCACGGCGTCCAGGTCGGCGTCCTGCCCGGTGACCGGCGGCACCTTGGAGACACCGGCGGTCTTCAGCACGTCGATGACAGCGCCGGCGATACCGTCGTTCGCGGCGTAGACGGCGTCGATGTTGGCGACGCCGAGCTTGGCGACGGCCTTCTCCATGTTCGCCTTGGCAACGACCGGGTCCCAGTCCTTGGTGTCGAACGTCTCGGAGATCGTCACCTTGTCCTGGAGCTCGGAGAGCGCGCCCTCCTTGAACATGGCGGCGTTCGGGTCGGTGGGGGACCCGTTCATCATGACGATCTTGTTGGCGGCACTGTCGCCCAGATCCTCCACCAGCGAGCGGCCCTGCACCTGCCCGACCAGCTCGTTGTCGAAGGAGACATAGCCGTCGATCGGGCCCTCGGCCAGCCGGTCGTAGGCGATGACGGGGATGCCCGCGTCGTGCGCCGTCTGCACGGCGGAAGCGATGGTCTTGGAGTCCACGGCGTCGACGATGATGATGTCGACCTTGTCCGTGACCATCTGCTCTAGCTGGCTGTTCTGGGTCTCCGGGTCCTTCTCCGCGTTGGCGTACTTGGTGACGCCCTTGTTGTCGGTCAGCTCGGCGATCTTCTTCTTGATGTTCGGGTAGTCGAACTGCTCGTACCGCTTGGTGTCCTTGTCGGGGAACAGCACGCCCACCGTGATGTCGTCGCCCTTCGTGGGGCTCGCCTCCGCGGTGTCACCGACGTCCACGACCCCGCAGGAGGCGAGGGAGACGGCCGCGGCGGAGGCGGCGAGGGCGGTGGCGGTACGGCGCAGAGCGGTGGTGCGACGACGTATACGAGTGCTGGGGGTGTTGCTGGTGGTACGGGCGTTCACATCAAGGGCCTTCCGGGCGTGGGTGCAGCGCAACTGCGACCCATGTGGCTGAAAGCCAACGTGGTGGTCACCTCAGCGTCAAGGACCAGCCACTTAACGAGATGACAACAGCCTTGTGTGGTCTCGGTGTGATGAGGGTAGAGCAAAGGGCCCCCGCTGTCGCCGCTCGGACCGCACGTGACACGAGCCAACGGATGGCGCCGGGACCCGCCGGAGATCAATGTTCGTCGTACGACCGGACGTCGGGTATGAGGGGGTTCGCGGCGGCGGTGGTCGAGGTCATGTGGGCGGGGTGGCAGGTCAGCGCGGTGACCGGTCACCGCCCGTGGACGGGTGTGACCGGGCCGACGGCGACCGGGACCACCCGGCACCCGGCCGGCCCGCCGCCCCTGTCCGGCGGGCCGGCCGGGCACCGGCGGGGGGGCAGCGGGTGGCGGACCTCACGCGAAGCCTCATGCGAACCCGCGCGCGGCGGCCTCGGAGGCGGGGGTCGGGTAGCGGGGCGATCGGGCGGGTGGGTGCCGTCCTGGCACCGGTCGGGTTCCGGTCAGCTCGTCCCTGCGTCGAGCAGTCGGTACCGCTCCATTTCGGCCGGGCCGATCATCATCAGGCCTCGGCGATCTGCTCACGGTCGGCCGAGCACAGCCGCTCACGCTCCTTCGCCAGCCGCCCCTGCGCGGCGCGCGCGGCCTCGATGACGGCGGGGTCGGGGGCGTCCTTGGCCTCCTCCGCGGCGATCCGCGCGCTGTGGGCGCCGACCGCCCCGTTGACGGCCTCGATCGCCGCCTCGTACGCCGCGGTCTCCTCGTTCGACCAGTCGTGCGGCTCCAGCTCGCGGGTCACCGAGATGCCGTTGCCGCGTGCGGCGTCCCGTGGAGCGCCCTGCGGAGTGTCCCGTGCCGTCATGTGTCCCTCCGGTGTCCCGGTGTCCAGTGGTCCTTGTGGGGGGCGGCGGACGAGGGCAGCCGGGTTCCCGGGAACCCGGAGGGCGGAGGGTGGAGGGCGGAGGGCGGAGGGCGGAGGGCGGAGGGCGGAGTCGGCATGGGCACCCGCTGCCGTTCACCGTCGCATCAGCCCTCGGTCGCCCACTTCCGCAGCAGGGCCTCCCGCTGCTCACGCCGTGGCGTGCCCTCCGTGGCGTGGGCACGGCCCCAGCCCGCGAGGGTGTCAACGTCCGCCGTACCGGCCACGATGCGATCCAGCAGCGCGACGGAGAGGTCGTACTCGGACTGGACGTAGCCGCCGAGGGCCGCGGCCGACAGGGTGTTCAGTTCGACGGTTCTGTCGACGGTCTCAAGGTGCACCTCGAACGCGGCCGCGGCGTCACCGCCGCCCGCGACAGCGTTGGCGACGAGGTCGACGGCCGTGGTGGCGAGCAGCCGGGCGCTGGACCGGATCCGCACGTACCGCACGGCGATCGACCGGATCTCCGCCCAGCCCCACACCGCGCTCTGACCGGTCCCGAGCCCCTCCACCCAGTCCCGCGTCAGCCGCACCCCGTCCCCGTACCCCTCCGGCTGCGCCCCGACGTACACGCCACCGTCCTCGGCGATCCAGAACAGTCCGACCATGGCCATGAGTGCCTCCCCGACAGCTGCGTACGCGTTTCCCCTGATGAGACGTCATCCCGCACCGGACGGTTCAGCACCCCAGGGCTGTTCGCAGGGTCGTCCGTGCCGGACGCGCAGACGCCGTATCTCCCACAGGGACAGGGCCGTCACCGTCAGCGGGCCGCCGAGAAGGAAGGTGTAGATCACTGCGGGTGGGGCCGCCATATCGGGGGTGTCGGAGAAGCTGAGGGCGAAGGGCCACCAGACCAGCAGGGGAGAGAGGAGGACGGGAAGCAGTTCGTGGACGTCGGCGGTGCGGAAGCAGGAGTTCAGAGCCATCCCTGATGGGGTCGGGCCGGTTGGGGACGGTCAACGCCGCCGCGCCACCGATCAGGATGCCCACGGCCTCACCCACTCACGGCCTCCATCCGCTTCGCGGGTGTCTGCTTCTTTCCTCCCGGCTCGTCACCCCTGGCCCCCGGTCCGCGCCGGGTGCCGTCGCGACCGCCGTTCAGCGCGCCCCGGGGTCGTACTTCTTCAGGGACGCCTGGATCTCCTGGGCGTACGGGCCCTCCCACCACGGGATGGTCTCGACCAGGACCGGCTTGGTGCCGGAGGCGAGGACGAGGGCGCGGCCCGGGGGCATGGCGCCGAGGTCGGAGACGCCGAGGACGCGTTGGCGGCTGACGGACTCGCTGACCGTGCGGTTACCGCTCCAGCCGCCGAACTCCGACTCACGGCTCGCCTGGTACTCACGCTGGTCGTACTCACCCGCCAGCTCGCTGAGGTCGCCCAGGAAGCGGGTGTCGGAGACGCCGCCGCCGTAGACCCGGATGTTCGCGGCCGACCACAGCTTCTCCATGCCGCGCTCGCCCCACACCTCGATGCCCTGCGCCCAGGACTGGAGGATGGTCATGAGGATGATGCCGCGCGAGCCGTAGTGGGAGTACAGGTCGGGCAGGGAGCGCCAGCGGCAGACGTTGGCGGCCTCGTCGAGGACGCCGACGAGGGGCAGCGCGAGGCGGCCGCCGCGCTGGGTGGTGGCGTACTCCTCGGCGGCCTCGACGACGGCGACGGTGAGCGCGGTGACGAGCGGCCCGGCGGAGTCCCGGCCCTCACGGGACAGGGAGTACAGGGTGCCGGCGGTGCGGACGAACGCGTGCGGGTCGAACTCGGGCGCGTTCGGGTCGGCGGGCGGGGTCACCCAGCGGTTGACCTCCGGGTTGACCAGGCAGGACGCCATCTGCTGGGCGACGCCGTAGATGCCGCTGCGCTGTTTGTCGGGGGCGGTGAGGACACCGTTGAGGCCGTCGGCGGCCATCGAGTGCCCGGCGCCGCGCAGGATGCGCTCGGGGGTGTCGTCCTTGGGATTGGACAGCCAGGTGTAGAGCTGGGTGATCGGCATCTTGCCGCAGGCGGCGGCGAGCAGCAGGTTGGCGAGCAGGTCCTGGCCGGCCGGGTCGAAGAAGGCGTCGGTGGAGGCGTTGGCGTCACGCGACCCGCTGGCGAAGTGGTCGGCCATCTTGCGGGCCTTGGCCACGTCGGTGACGTACGACAGCGGGTTCCACCACCAGCTGGGCGTCTCGGCGGCGACCTGCTGCGGGTCGAAGACCCACACGGGGCCGCGCGCGGAGCGGGGGCCCCGTGTGGAGTCCACGATGTCCCGCTTGTTGGAGGTGACGAGGACGGCGCCGGGCCCGTCGAGGATCGCGGGGACCGCCCGCCGGGTCGTCTTGCCGGTACGCGGGCCCCAGATGTCGACGTGCATGTCCTCGTACGAACCGAACAACGGCTGCCTGCCCTTGACGGACCTTCCGATGAAGACACCCGGCGTCCGGGCCTTCACGCCGAGCCGCTCGGCCGTGGCCGCCGCGCCCTTCATCGTCAACTTGCCCAGCTCCTCACCCTTCGCGAGGTGCTGCGCCGCGCCGTCCACCTTCGGCTTCTTCTTGAACCGCTGCACAACCCGGTACGCGGCGGTCCCCAGGATGCCGAGCAGCACGGCCTCACCGGCGGCGACGGCACTGGCCGGGGATCCCGGCCAGCTGTAGTCGCCCTTGACCAGGGCGACGACGAACGTCAACGGGTTCGACGCCGGCGCCGGCGCGTCCGCGAACGGCGCGCCGATCTTCGCCGCGAGCCAGGCCCCGACGACACCCAGGAGCACGATCGCGACCACGATGACGATCTCGATCGTCCAGTCGTCCTCGGCGCGGGGCTTCTTCTGCTGTTCTGCGGTCACCCGCGGGTCCGTCCTTTCTGGGGGTGGGGGGGTGGAATGGGATGGGAGCGGCCGGTCAGGCCTTCTCGGTCTCGAAGGCGAAGAGACCGTCGGTGGTCTCGACGAGCGTGTAGCCGTTGCTCGTGAACCCTGCGGGAAGCTCCCCGTCCTCGGGGAGCATGCCGAGCAGTTCCTTGGTCCCCGCGGCCAGTGCCGCTTCCTCCCCGTCGTCGAGCGACGCGTACAGGACACCGCCAGGGGTGATCATCAGCGGTTCGATGTCCTTGTCGTCCGCCTCCTGCCGCCACAGCTCGGCGCCGGTCTGGGTGTTCCAGGCCAGCGCGCCCTCACCGAAGTTGGCGACGGCCGTCGTGCCGTCGGGCGATACGACGATCTTGGCCAGGTCCGTCGAGGCCAGGGTGATCCTGACGGCCGGCCCCACGGCCACGGTGCGTCCGGTCGGCAGATCGACCGTGGTGATCAGCTCGTCGCCCTTGCCCAGCGGTGACCAGATGAGCGTCGCCTGGTCCGCCCGAAGGGGGAAGAGGTTCCTGGGCCCGTCCTCGAACTCCCCGTCCATCTCGCGCAGTTCGTCGGGCTGGTTGGCCTCGTCCCCCGTGTCCCAGACGCTCTCGCCCGTGGTCCGGTCGATCAACCGCAGGGGGGTGTAGAGCCCGTGGTCGTTGTCGACGTAGCCCTGCCCCGAACCGATGATGTCCTTTTCGGCCAGGTACTTGTCGAGTACGAAATTCTTGCCGCCACCGATCGGAGCGAAGGTGACCTTGTCGTCGGGCATCTCCACATGCCCCCGGATCACCGGCAGATCTGCGTTCTCCTCACCGGAGAGCGTCGAACTGCTCAGTTCGGCACCGCTGGAGTCGTACATGGTGTAGACGGTCTTGACGGTGGCCGCCTTCAGGCCGCTCGCCTCCGTGTTCTCGCAGGTGCGGATCAGGACGGCCGGGGAGCCGTCCTTCCACTCGCCCACCTGGACGTGCGCGCGGGGCAACGGGGCGGTACCCCCGGTGGGGTCGTAGTCGCACTTCACCGTGAAGGTCTTGCGCTCCTCGCCGGTCGCCGCGTCATAGAGGTGAGCGACGAAGTGCGCCGTCTGCGTCTCCGTCTCGGACTCGTCGACCGGGGCGCTCAGGTCCTGGACCAGGAGGAAGGCATCCCCCACCTGGCAAACGCTGTCCCTTCCGGTCCCGGCGATCCGATGGTCGCTGTCGAAGGTGGCCTCACCGGCGCAGTCGTATTCCTCGCCGTCCTTCTGAGCCAGGCTCCAGGCAGGCTTCGCCGCCAGTCCCGGAACCGCCACGCCCTTGTAGACGGGCCGGCCGGCCGCCGGGGCCGACGCGGACGACTTCGGGCTCCCGCTGGCCTCCGTGCCGGTCTCGGCGTCCGTGTCGCCGCCACCGCAGCCGGTGACGAGCCCCAGGGACAGGACGGTTCCGACGACCAGACCAGTGCGTATCTTCATCGACTTCCTTGCTTCGTGCGGTGATGGGAGGTCAGGGGGAAGCATGCGCGGGCCCGCCACGGCCCCCTATGCCTCTGCCTTGCCGTCACCCTCGACCGCGTTCGTGCCCGCCGGGATCGGTACGCGGTAGACGCCCGTGATCTTGTCCTGGACGTCCCAGGTGCTGAAGGAGACGTTCTTGCCCGGGCGCGGGGCGTGGATGATCTTCTTGCTCTTGGGGTCCCAGACGATGCCCACGTGCCCGGACAGTCCGTCGCCCTCCGGCCGGAAGAAGATCAGGTCACCGGGCTGTGCCTCGGAGAGCTGCACCTCGTACTTCTCCAGGCGGGGCTCCTGCACATGGGTGGTGCCACCGATGTCGATCTTCCCGTCGCTGGCCATGTAGTACGCCCACTGCGTGAAGCTGGAGCAGTCGAAGCTACGGGGGTTCTGGCCCTGGAGCCGCGGCGCGCCGTACACGTACGGGACGCCGACGCCGCGCTGCGCCCAGCCGAGCACCGCGCGGATCACCGGGTCGTCGGAGTCGGGCAGGACACCGGAGGCGCCGGCGCCGTCGGGGGCGACGGCGGTGCCGCTGCCGCCCTTCGCGCAGTCCGCGTACTCGGCGTCCCGGGACTTGTCGTCGGAGTCGGAGCCGGGAACCGTGCCGTAGTCCGGGTTGGCGGTGACCCGGCCGGCCATCCACTCCGCGGGGTCGACCATGCCCGGACCCTGGTCCTGGCCGCCGACGAACGGGTTGTCGACGCCGGGGACGAGGACCTCCCAGTGCAGGTGGGGGCCGGTGACGTTGCCCGTCGCGCCGACCGTGCCGATCTGCTCGCCGCGCTTGACGGAGTCGCCGACGGACACGTTGAAGGAGGTCTGGTGGGCGTAGAGCGTGATGACGCCGCCCGAGTGCCGCAGCTTCGTCATGTTCCCGTACGACCCGCCGGGGCCCGCGGCGACGACCTTGCCGTCCGCCGGAGCGTAGATCGGCGTTCCGCTGGTCGCCACCAGGTCGAGGCCGGTGTGGTAGCCGAGGCTCCACATACCGCCGCTCTTGTGGTACGGCGTACCCACCTGGTAGGTGCCCCGCTTCATGGGCCACTGCCAGTCCTTGCCGGTGGTGGTGGGCGGCTTGGCGCCGGGGAAGGAGACCGGCGTCATGTCCGTGCCGCTCGGGACCGTGAACGCGACCGGCGCCATGGCGGAGACGACTTCCTCGCTCTCGCCCTCCAGCGGCGGGGTCGACCACGAACGGGCCGAGGTCGCGGCGATGCTGAGAGCGTTCGTGGGCTGGGCGTCGTTGCCGACCGGCTCCGGGATGTCCGACTGCTTGCCCAGGGTGGGAAAGCCGGGGTTCTTCTCGATGGTCTCCTTGAGATGGACGTACCAGCGCTTGATGAGGTCCTTGTCGCCGGTGAGCGCGCCCCGGTAGCGGGCGGCCTGGGTGAGGACGACGCGCGGGTAGATGGTGTTGGAGGCGGTCGAGCCGGAGTAGATCTGCAGCGCCTTGAAGGGCTGGGTCTCCGCCTTCTTCGCGTGCAGGAAGTTGGCCGCGGCGTAGGCCGCGTCGTCGATGTTGTACAGGTCCTCTTCGCCGTCGTCGTTGCCGTCGTCCCCGTAGTCCGTCCAGGCCGGCTTCCCGAACTGCAGGATGCCCATGTAGCCGAGGGAGTTGGCACCGCCGGGCGCGGCCGAGGGGTCCTGCCCGTACTTGGTCTCCTGGTACATCTGCCCGGCGATCATGGTCCAGTCGAGACCGTCGTAGCGGGCGGCGGCGCGCATCGAGGCGAGGATCATCTTCGGCGGTATCTCGTTGCGCGCGGTCTCGCTCGGCATGTACATCTTGCCGGCCGGCATGACCGGGTTGGTGGCCGCGGCGTCGCCGGTGTTCCCGGCTTCGGCGTTGTCGGCGTAGTCGCCGCAGGCGGCGTTCGTGGCGCCGTTGCCGACGCCGCCGATCATGCTGCCGACGAGCAGCAGGACGAGACAGACGCCCGCAATGGCGAGGCCGCCGCCACCGCTGAGGAAGATCCACCACTTGAGGGCGCTCTTCTTCTTGCCCCCGCCTCCGCCTCCGCCTCCGCCTTTCGAGCCGCGGGCACTGGCGGCCAACTGACCGGCCGCCTTGGCGGTCTTGGCGACCTTCGCGGCCTTCGCCGCGGCCGCCAGTACGGCAGGTGCCACCATGGAAGGCTCACTCCCCCGATTCTTCGGAGGCGCCGACGTCACCGAGGCCGAAGATGTCGAACCCGGAGACGACCCACCTGCCGCCGTCCTCCTGGACGGTGACGAGCCATTCGTTGGACTCCGTCGTCGACTCCCCGCCCGCGGTGACCGTGGAGGTCGCCTTGACCAGGCTGGAGATCGTACGGCCGCTGTCGCGCACCAGGTCGTCGGAGATCACCGCGTCGCGTACGACGACGGCCGTGCCCTTGGACTCGCACTGCTCCGCCTCACAGGTCGCCCACGCCTTGCCTGAGGGCAGCACGGTCGTCTGCTTCATCCGGGTGTCGCCGGTGGTGAGTTCGAGCAGCGGAGGAACCCAGGTGACCACGCTGCTCCTGTGGTCGTAGGTGGCGATACCGGCCATGTACTCCGCCATGACCGTGTGGGCTTCGGCCACTTCGCTGAGCGCGACGATAGGGGTCGCGTCGGCGCCGCCCGGCTCGTCCGAGCCGGAGTCCTCGTCCACCCCGCCCGATCCCGTCTTGCCGCCCGACGTGGGGGTCGATGCCGCGTTCCCGCCGCTCTCGTCCTCGTCTCCGTCGAAAGCGATGAACATCGTCAGCGCGACGGCCAGCAGAGCGCCGAGCAGCGCCAGAGCCAGCAGTGCCGTGCGCTTGTTCTCGGCAGGCAACTCCACGGTTCCCGCGTCTCCCTTGTGCTGAGCCAGTACGGCGGTCGAGCGCTGACCGGGACACGGTAGGGGGAGGCGGGGGGTGGGAAGCGGGAGGAATTCCCGTCGAGGAAAGGGACTGGGCCGACGGCGGGAAAACGCGGGAAACCTCGGCGCGGGGCCTACTCTCCGCGGCCCGCTGTCACCAAGGGTGCGGCGTTACTCCTCCTCAGCCTGTTCGGCCCACTTCACGGCGGTGCCGTATGCGACGAACGAGGCGGGAATGGTGGGTACCGAACAGATCGAAACCCCCAGTACCCCGTCGGCACCGCGCGCACGCGCGTAAGCTTGCATGCTCACGACCGCCTCGATCGCGCTCAACTGCTGCCCGCCGACAGCCAGACCGAGAGCGGTATGCGGATGGGGCGGCGCGTCGAGGGTCGCCGAATAGAAGCCGGTGTGGGCCGAATACGCCTCTTTCAACTGCTGCTCGCGCAATTGCCGTTCCTTCTTCTCCGCACGGGTCAGACTCACGGCACGGTCCTCTCGTATATGTCCATGGGCATCACATCGGCCTCGGATCCACCGGCAGCGGATCGAACGGGTACGCCGTGTGCCCGTCCTTGGGTGAACAGGCCGCGAACGGGCCTGAGTCGGCGTCCATCAGCACCCGCAGATGCGGGTCGGCGTGGTGCAGCCACCACGTGGACATGCCGAGCGCCGGGTCCTGGCGCAGGTGTTCCCAGGCCAGCCAGAGTGCGGAGAGGCGGGCGCCGGCCTCGGGGTGCTCCCACCACTGGGGGCACCAGGTCGCCGACGAGCCGTTGATACGGCGGCGGACCATCTGGGCGAGGTAGTCGGAGACGAAGACGTAGACGTCCGCGAAGTAGAACTCCGGCTCCTCGGAAGCCGGTTCGGTCTCCGTCAGCATGGGCTCCCTCTCGATCAGGCCGTCGGGGCGTCAGACGATCACGTCAGGACGATACCGAGCAGCAACAGCACCACGACGATCGCGCCCATCACGATCCGCGCCGTCGGGTCCTCGCGTTCCCACAGGTTGTGGACGAGGGCCCAACCGGTCAGCCGCGCGGCGCGGCCACCGTGGAGACCGACGGGCTGGTCCTGCTCGTCCTCGTCGATGTCCTCACCGTTCGCCGGGAGCGTCCCGGGTTCGGGGTCGGCGTCGAAACCGACCGGCAGGCCCTGCTGTTCCTGGGCCACCAGAACCATTTGTTCGAGGAGTTCGGGAATCGTGTTCGGGGTGAGGGGATAGGCGAAGGTGCCGTACGGCGTCTCGACGCACAACCGCGCCTGCCAGGGATTGCCGGGCTCATAGCCGTCGACCCAGGCGTGGTCGGCCTGAAAGACCTGGGGGACCGGCGCGGGAGCGGGAGCGGATGCCTGCTGGACCGGTGAGGCCTCGGGAACGTCCCAGGTGCGCGGGTCGGGCTGCGGCGGCTGCGCGTGCCCGTTGTGGTCGGTCAACTGTCTTCCTTCGCCGGTCCGTCGGGTCCAGGTGGTGCCGGGAACGTCATGCGTAGGGCGGACGCGCCCAGCGCATTGTGGGCCCAGGGCGGGTCGGGACGGCCAAGCGGGTTCCCGGCGTGTCCCTGACACTTTTCCCGAACACTTTCCCGACCTTCGCCCTCGCGGGAATTCCCCGTCTCCTGGCGAGGAAACCGACGGCGGTCGGGTGACAGGTCTTTGTCACACTGCCTGCGCACCTGGCTGGGCCAGGGCCCGTCGTGCGGTGCGGTCGCGCCCGCCCAGGCGGACGGGGAACCGACTCGCTGGAGTAACCGACTCGATGACAGACCACAACAGCCCTGCTGGCGCGGTCGGCGGAGGCCAGCCTTCCGGCCAGCCCGGGTCCTTCGGTCCTCCCCAGCAGCCCCAGCAGCAGGCGTGGCAGACGCAGGGTCACGGGCAGCCCTCGGCCCCGCACCAGGCCCAGCCGCCTGCTCCGCAGCCCTCCCACCCCCAGCCACAGCAACTGCCGTCCGACGCGGCCCGCGCCCAGGTCGCCGCCGCCTGGGTGCGCAACACGCCCCAGGCCGGACAGGCGGCCGTACCGGCGCTCCCGCCGCGCGAGACGCGCCCCGCGAGCGAGTCGAAGAAGGAGAAGCGCGAGCGGGAGCGGGCGGCCCGCAAGGCCGCGTACGAGCAGAAGAAGGAGGCGAAGGAGCAGCGCAAGAAGGGCGGCGCGACGGCGACCCCCGCTGCCGCCGCGGCGGCCACAGCCACCCGTCCCGCGGCCTCGGCCGTCACCCACGCGCCCCAGGCACCCGCCGCTGGCAACCAGCCCCTCACCCCCGGATCCCACTCCGGCACAGCGGCCGGGCCCACCCCGGCGACCGCCGCAGGTGCCGCTCTGACCCCGGCCACCACCGGGCCCCGGCCCGCCCGCGACTTCGGCGTCCCCAAGCCCGGCGGCCGGGCCCCCGCCGGGGGCCGTCGTACCCATGTCGCCCTGCGAGCCACCCTGCTGATCACCACGTGTGTGTTCGCACTGGGCTCGTGCGGTGTGATGGGGCTGCTGGTCGGCGCGTCGTCGGGTTCCGTCACGGCAGGCCTCGACGCCGACGACGCGGCCAAGTACCGCCTCACCGAGTTCCCGACGCAGCAGGCGGCGACCTTCGCCGAGCAGTACGCGCTGCTGTGCATGACGTACTCGCCGGAGACGGAGTCCGACCGCCGCGAGAACCTGGCCCGCTACGCCTCCTCCGGCGTCGACTCCGAGTGCGGCTGGAGCGGCGAGGGGTCCAGCACCGCCCTGTCCGCCGTCTGGGACGGCACCCTGGAGAAGCTCCCCGAGTACGGCGACCGCGGCCGCTACCTCGGCATCCAGGTCCGCAGCGACGACGGCTCCCTGACCACGCTCACCGTGCCCGTGTACGTAAAGGATCTCGCGACGGGCGAAGGCATGCGTGTCGCCGGCAACGTGGGCCAGATGCCGCTGCCCGCCCGTGCGGACGTGCCCGAGATCGAGCAGGACGAGGTCGTCGACGACGACCTCGCGGCACAGCTTCAGGAGAAGGTGCTGCCGGGTTACTTCGAGGCATGGGGCGCGTCGGACTCCACCGCCATGGCCCGCTTCGCCGCGTCCGGCGCCACCCAGGTGGCCACCGCCGGCCTGGCCGGCCGACTGACGGACCCGACGATCGACGATGTGGTCGCGCTGGTGCCCGAGAGTTTCCAGGGCGCCGACTCGTACACCTACGGCAATGGCCAGGCCGTGCAGCTCCGCGTGAGCGTCACCTGGGGCGATCCCAAAGGCACGGCCGTGAGCCGCGCGTACCGGATGACCGTCGTGAACACGGCGCAGGGCTGGTTCATCAAGGACATCCGCGGCGGCGTGCTGGACGCGGAGGGCGGCCGGGCCGACTCCGACGAGGCAGCCGTGCCGGAAGGGGACAGCGACGCACCGTCGGCGTCCCCCTCCGGCTCGGCGTCCCCCTCCGCCTCATCCCAGCCGTCCGGGGACGACAAGCCTCAGAAGTCCTGACCGTCCACGCCCCCCACCCCTCATCCCTCGCTTTTCCCTCCCGAGAGGAACCACCATGTACCTGGCCGCCGACGGCGACGGAACCAACAAGATGAAGGAGATGTTCGGTGAGGTGCAGAGCATCCTCACCAGCGCCGGCACGCTGGTCGCCGTCATCGCCCTTCTCGTCCTCGGCATCCGCATGCTGATGTCGATGAAGCGGGGCGACGGTATGCGCGAGGCCTTCCAGGGCTTCGGCATGATCGCACTCGCCGCTCTGGTCATCGGTGGTGCCAGCGGTCTCGCCGGCCTGCTCATCTCGCTCGGGGACCAGATCGGCAACGGCAACGGCAGTTGATGGCTCGTCAATAACGCTGTCAACGGGAGGAGTTGGTTGCCATGACGCAGGAGGCACCTGAGCCGCTGGTCGCCTACGACCACACCGATCTGGTCAACCGGCCGAAGCGGATCTGGAACTGGGGCAACATTCCCCTTCCGGGTCTGCTGCTGCCGGCGCTGGGTGCGGCCTTCGGCTTCGGTCTGATGTGGCTCATCGCGCTGTTCACCCTCTCGGCGTTCCTCCCCTTCCTCGGCATGTCGATGCTCACGTCGGTTCTCTACTTCGGACCGCCGTTCGCCGTCTACTTCGTCTGGGGCCGCCCGCTGCCCTCGGCGCTCACGCTGAGCCAGCAACTGGTGGTGTGGGCCGACTGGTGGTTCCAGCCCAAGCGGCTGCAGGGGCTCTCCGCCGACCAGGAGCCGGAGGAACTGCACTGGCAGGTCATCCTCTGGAACCCGGGAGCACCGCGCTGGCAGGCACGCTACGAAGACGCCCGCAGAGCCGCCGCCGAGCGCGGTACGGCCTTCTCGGCCCACCGCTGAACCGATACCGGTTGCACCGCTGTTCCACCCCTCGAACCAAGCCGACTACCGCGGGATGACTCCTCCATGTTCATGTTGATCCTTCTGGGCGGGGCAGCCGCCTTCTTCGTGGTCGCCATGATCATGGCTGCCACATCGAGCAAGAAGCAGGGCCAGGGCGGCGGCGGTCGGGCGCGCTCGTCGTCCAGCCGTTCCAAGTCGTCCTCCGCGGGCGGCGCCTCGGCACGCCGCGAAGACCTCCGGCTGCCGTACCGCTACGCCGACGACATGATCTTCGTCCACGGCGATTCGGTGTGGACCGGCCTCGTCCTGCCCAACGCCATCGACGAGTACCTGAACGCCCAGGAACTCCAGGCGATGGCCGAGGGCCCGCCGCGTGGTCTGCTCAACCTCGCCCGCGGCGACCGCAACGTCGAGTGCCACTACCGCAAGGTCTACCAGCCGATCACCGCGCTGACCTGGGCGGAAGACCTGAACGCGATCGCCTGGGACCCGACCGACAACTACAAGGCCTACAACCTCCGCAAGGCCGAGTACCAGGAACGCATCGGTGCCAACCGGGAGCGCAACGTCCTGCTCGTGAAACTGGGTTCGCTCAAGCGCAACAGCGGCGGCTCCGGAGTGATGTCCGAGGACGACGAACCTTACGACGAGCCCGGCCTGCTCCGCGGCGCGCGGGGTGCCGCCGACCACGTGGCCGCCACCGCGACCGGGGTCGCCGACGAGTATCTGTCCCCCTACGTCGTCGCGGAATGGACGCAGGTGGCGACCGAGGTCCATGAAAGCCTGGAGACCCTCCGGGGGACCCCCCTCACCCGCGAAGAGCTCGTCTGGCTGATCCGCAAGCCCCTCCATGGTGACCTGCCCGTCCCGCCCGAGCCGGTGCTCGGCTCGCGCGCGTGGGGCCCCAACGCCTTCGACCTCGTCGTCGACTTCTCCGGCGAGAACCGCAAGACACACATCGTCCTGAACCAGTACGACGAGATCAGCGGCGAACAGCAGACCAGCTACACCACGACCTTGGTCGCCGCCAACTGGCCTGCGGAGACCCGCTTCCGCCAGTCGACGGCGTGGGCCCGTTACGCGGCCCAGCACGTGGACTTCCCCGTCGAGATCGACATGCGGTTCACGCTCATCCCGTACCTGAAGTTCAAGGACCGCGCCGACAAGATCCGCGGCAACCTCGTCGACGAGATGAACGACATGGCCAACTCCGGGCGCAGCCCGGACACCAAGCTGGCCCACCAGGTCACCCGCGCCCAGGAGCTCGTCGACGACATCGAGGAGCACAAGATGCCGGCGATGGAGGCGCAGATCCGCTTCACGATCTCGGCTCCGAGCGTGAAGGAGCTGGAGCGCCGCCGCCGGGTCCTGGAGATGCAGTTCAAGCAGGACCTGAAGGTCACTCTGCTGCGCCCGACCCGCCAACAGTGGCGTCTGCTCCAGTCCCAACTGCCGGGTGACGCTCCCAAGTTGCCGATCGCTCCCTACCTCCGTCTCCAGGAGGTCGAGCAGCTCGGAGCCGGTCTGCCCACCGCCGGAACGGAGTTGGGCGACAACCCCGAGCAGCGCTCCGGCAAGCGCCTCGGCTGGGTCGGCAACCTCGTCGGCTGGGCGGGCAAGATGCCGGTCCACTACTCACTGCACGTGGGCCCGGCCCGCAATGACGGCGGTGGCCTCGCCATCGTCGGCGCCTCGGGTGGTGGCAAGTCCTCCCTGGCCCTGCAGAAGTTCTACGAGGAGTCGGAGTCGGGCGTCCGCTGCCTGGTCATCGACCCGAAGACCGACTTCGCCCAGCTCTGCTACTACCTCGCCTTCGGCTCCCAGGTGAACGACCCTGAGTTCGCGAGCGATGCGGAGACGGGCCTCCTCGGCACTCCACAGAGCAAGTTCCAGCCGGTGAGCCCGGAGTTCTGGGCGGAGACGGAGGTCGTCGACCTCCTCAAGGGCCAGGCAGGCGTACTGGACCCCTGGGTCATCGCCCGTGACGTCCCGGCCGGCCGACTGCTCGCCGAGTCGATGCTGCGCGGCTTCCTCGGAGACGAGGACTACCAGCGGGTACGCCTCCCCGTCATCGAGGGGATGGCCACGGTCATCGGCCGCTACAACTCCGCGATCCGCCAGGCGGTCGACCAGGGCCTGACGGCCCGCGACGCTGACGCGCAGGTACCGCGGCCGACGCTGTGGCAGGTGGTCGACGAGGTCGTGGCGGCGTACGAGCACGCCGTCGCGACGGGCGACCGGGAGGCCACGAAGGACCTGAAGCTGGCGCAGATGCTCCTCACCGAACTGCGCACGCTCCCCTACGCCCGACTCGCCTTCTCCGAGCAGCCACAGCCGCTCTCGGCGATGCGCAAGCGCCGTACGGTCATCACCCTCCGTGGCTTCCAGTCGCCCGCGGCTTCGGACCCGCGCAGCTGGAACCCGGCGGAACGCCTCGCGGCGACGGCCCTGATGGCTGTCGTCGAGCTGGGCAGCCAGATGCTCGACGTCGGCTACGA
Organism: Streptomyces sp. NBC_01314; assembly: GCF_041435215.1. Lineage (NCBI taxonomy): Bacteria > Bacillati > Actinomycetota > Actinomycetes > Kitasatosporales > Streptomycetaceae > Streptomyces > Streptomyces sp. NBC_01314. Next base: position 5,203,408 of record NZ_CP108394.1, read on the forward strand.
GAAGAACCCGGTGACGGGCGAGATCGGTCTGCGCCCCAAGGCACTGTTCGTGGACGAGGCGTACGTCGTCACGGCCACGGAGTCGGGCCGCGACCTGATGCGCCGCGCCCTGAAGCAGGGCCGCTCGTACATGGCCGTGACCGTCCTGATCACCCAGCAGGCCATCGACCTGGTCCAGATCGAGGACTCGGAGGCCCGCAGCGGTGGCGCCAACCAGATCCACACGGTCTTCGCCTTCAAGCAGAAGTCCGCGCAGGAGGCGTCCCTGGTCGCCCCGCTGCTCGGCCGCCCCGAGGACGACCCGAAGGTCGTCGCCGCGCTCCAGGAACTCCGTACCGGCGTCTGCCTCCAGCGCGACGCCGACAAGCGCGTCGGCACGGTCGCCGTCGACCTGGTCTTCAAGGAGATCCTCGCGGCCACGGACACCAACGGCACCACCCGTCCGGCCCGGCAGGGCATCAACCCGCCGCTGAGCGTCTGGGACTGGACGTTCCTGCAGGAGGCGGAGGAGGACCCGGCGACGGCGACACGGTCCGCCACGCCGGAACCGTCTGCCGCATGACACCGCGCCGAACCACCCCCACCCCCGGAGGCCCTACCTTCATGTTCCTGTCCAAGACCGTCACCACCGGCGTCATGTCCCTGGCCCTGCTCACCACACTCACCGGATGCGGATCCGACTCCGGTGAGGACGAGGGCGGTTCGTTCTTCGACAAAGCCAACTCCGCCTCCGCATCCGCCTCCGGGGGAACCAGCCGCCCCAGCGCCAAGACCTTGAGGGACGTCCAGGAGTTCATCACGGGGGCGGGGCTTCCGTGCGACAACCTGACTGACGACGAGATGGCGAAGGGAACGCCTCTCGGGGGGTTCCTCGGGCCTGCGGAACAAACCCACAACCCTCCGGAGGAGGCCGACCCGTGGGCCATCCGTAAGGCCGGATTCTGCGGGGAGACTCGGTCCGACACGGGCGGCTGGCTCATCTACCTGCCCAAGGACATGAAGGCGTTCCAGGAGAACTATCGAAAGATAGCCCGCGAGTTGGCGAAGGAAGACGGCTACACCGAGAATCTCGCACGAGGGAAGTACTTCTTCGGTGCTGACTTCATCATCGACCCCACGAATTACCTGGCTAGCAAGACCTTGCTCGAAGCGGGCATGTTGATGGAGAACTGCGACCCGAGCTTCAAGGCTCCCGAGGGTTATCGCACGGAGGAAGCGTTGGCGAGCGGCTGCGTGCTGACGAACTATCTCCTCGATCCCCTGGATCAGTAGCGGGAGTGATCCCGTACGCGGTCCCGCAGCACACCAGTACCGGTGGATTTTCCTGTTCTGGAAGCCGGATTGCACATGAGCGACTACGCACCCGAATAAGCGAGTAAGGCAGAGAAGAGCATGCGACTCAAGCAGGCAGTCACGGCAAGCACCGCCGCCCTTGCGGCCCTGCTCCTCCTCACCGGCTGTGGCGATGACGACGACCCCATGGCAGACCTCGGACTGCCGTCCGCCTCGGACATGGCGTCCCTGGCCTCCCTCATCAACGAACACGCGGCCTGTCAGGACCTAGAGGCGGATCCTGCGGATTGGGACTACATGAAAGACGAGGCCAAGGATCCCGCGTGGGGCATCAAGGAACGCGCCTACTGCGAGGACGAATACGGAGACGACATCACGCTTCTCCTCATCAACGACATGCGGAAGTTCCAGGAGCAGAGCGCCAAGGGCGAAGAGTCGTGGCAGATCGGCCAGAACTTCGCCATCGCCCCGGTGAACGGCGAGACGATCCACCAGCTGGCCAGCAGCAAGATGCTGGCCCTGTCCTGCAGCCCGGATCTCACCGTGCCCAGCGGCTACAAAAAGATCGACGGACTCGTCGACGGATGCGTCATGACCGACTACCTCTCGGACTCCTGACGCCCACAGAACCCGCTGCCCTGCTCCCTTCCCTTCACTGTCTCCGTTAGGACCTCAGATGCCCTGGCACAACGCGCTGAGCCGCCGCATCCGAAAAGTCGGCGCAGCCGCCCGTGCCGGCCTGTTTCTGGTGCTGGCGCTGATCGCCCTCACCCTGGCCGCGCCGACGTCCGCGTCCGCGGACTTCACCTGCGACTTGACCGGGGACGAGAGCTACCACAGGGACTCCCCGGGCAGTAACGGCGAGAGCTTCATACCCGCGGTCACGCAGTGGGGCACCGCCCCGGTAGGCGATCTCCTGAACGAAGAAGGAGTCCTGGCCGAGGACCTCAAAGTGAAGCCGAAGGACGCGGGCACCTACACGCTGTACGAACTGAACGGCATGCGGGGTCTCAACTGGTCCATGACGTTCAAGGACGAGGAGGACGCCACCAAGAGCAACGGCACACGGTTCAGCGGGGCTGATGACTGTGAGTTCATGACCTATGTCAACAACGGCATGGCAAATATCATCTTCTACGGCACCAAGGTCCTGACCCGGTTCTCCATCTCGGTCAAGGAGATGGCCTCCAACCCGAGTCCCTTCGCCAGTCTCTATTCGGGGCGGGACAACCTCGTCAAGACGCTCAAGTCCCACGTTCTCGTACCCGCCGTGCCGGTGATGATCGTGCTGGTCGGCTTCTGGGTCTTCACCAAGTGGCGTAAGGGCGACATGCGCGAGGTCTGGGCCGGGATCTCCTGGACCGCGTTGACAACGATCGCGGTGCTGGCCTTTCTGGGCGGCACCAACAACTACAACCTGTTCGTATCAGGCGCCGACAAATGGATCGCTGAGGCCAATTCGGCGCTCACCTCGACCGCGCTGTCCAGTGTGTCGGGTACGCCGCAGCCACCATGCGACCTGAAGGACGACCGACCGAATGAGGGTCTTCGTCTCTCCAGTTGCGCGATGTACGACACACTGGCATTCCGCCCCTGGGCGCTGGGCCAGTTCGGAGAGCCGGGCAGCACCTGCATCTTCAGGAAGAAGAGCGACGGATCGACCGCCACGAACGGCTACTGCCCGACCAAGGTCCCGGACGGGGTCTCGATGGGAGTCCCGGAGCACACCGGTTGTTACTGGGGCACGGCGGGCAGCACCCGCTGCGCGGATCTCCGCGTGCGCCAGGCCGTCACACAGTCCACGACCAACATCGACACGACCGACATCGACGACAAGAAGGATGTCGACCAGTTCAAGGAATGGCAGCTGATCCGCGGAGACCTCGCCAAGGGCACGTACTATCCGGTGGCCTACGCCGACTGGACAGGAAAGAACGCCACCGACCGGATGGGCATAGCCTTCTACTCCCTGATCGCCGCATTCATCGTCGGTGTGATGGTCATCGTGCTCAGCGCGCTGACCCTGCTCTGGCACGCGGTCACGCTGATCCTGATCATCATGCTGCCGCTGATCGCCACGCTCGGTATTCACCCCTCGCAGCAGAAGCTGCTCAAGGGTTGGTTGGAGACGTTCATCCACAGCTTCGTGCTGCGTGCGGGCTTCGGAGTGATCCTGACGGTCCTGCTCGTCCTCTACCAGGTGATCCTTCCGGCCCAGGTCGCCCTGGGCACTCAGCTGTTGATGCTGATCCTGGTCACAGCAGCCGTGGTGATGATGCTGAAAAAGCTCCTCGCCGGAAACTTCAGCCCCGAGTTCGCGGGCGGCGCCGGTGACGCGATGGGCATCCGGGAGGCGGCGAGCGCGGGCAGCGACAAGATCGTCGCCAAGGGGGAGAAGGCCATGGTGAATGCGCCCAAGGCCAGCGGGAGAGTCGCGGGCAAGGCAGCCAAGGGCACGGCCTGGGCGGTGGACCGCGCCGTCTTCAAGGGCAAGGGGCGCGGCAAAATGCAGGAAATGGGTTGGCTCGGCCAGTCCAAGCGCGAGCAGCAACAGAGCGCCAAGCAGTCGGCGGACACCACACGCATGGTCAACGAAGAGGTACGGGAACGCCGGGAAGCAGCTCAGGCACAGCAGACGCCCCCCGCTTCCAAGGGCGGCCGGGTCAGCGGCTCAGGCAGCAAGACCCCCGTTCCTGCCGAGCCCTCCACGTCTACGGCACCCCAGCAACCACAGCCGCAGCCGCAGCCATCGACCCAGCGACCCCGCACGACGGCTCCGGAGCCGTCAGCACCGAATCCCCGACCGGCGAACCCCGAGCCGCCCGCCGCACCACGGCCGCCGGTCACCCCCCAGGCGCCGGCATCCCCGACCCCGCCCCCGAGGGACCCACGCAGCCCGAACGGCCGCGTCTAGCGGCATCCGCGTACGCCCCGAGACCCCCGAGGAGCCGCTCCATGCCGTCCCTGACCGCCGACCGCACGCCCGACCAACTGGTCGGGGAACTCCAGCGGTTCTTCGGCGTGGACTGGCCCACCGTCTGGGCCGGCGTCCCCGAAGACCAGGAAGGACTGGGGGCCTGGTGCTCCGGCTTCGGCTGGCAACCCCTGTGGTTCGAGGCAGGCCAGTGGGTCCGTACGGCAGCGGGCGGCCGCCTGTACCTGGCTTCGGTCGCGCCGGGTCGCCCGGTCACTCGCGTGGAGCACGTGCTGTGGTCGGCCCGCGCCGACTCGGCGGCGGAGAACGGGGCCTTGATGACGCTTCTCGGCCGCAAGTGGCCCTCGTACCTGGCCGCCGCCCAAGCTGCCCTGACCACGCCCGCGTGGTCAGGGGACTGGGACACCGTGGGGTTCCCTGACTCCCCCGGCCGCGCCTACTGGCGCGACGCGGAGTGGCGCGTGGAACACCAGGACCCATACCGGCTTGCGGTGTGGTCCTTCAGTACGCCGGGAGCACCGCTGATCGTGCTCAAGGCGAACCTCGCGGCGGGGACGGCTGCAGGATGGGGCCCCGGCAGTGCGACGATCTCTCTCGCCTGCCACGGCCCGGCCGACCCAGACGATGAGGGGCCCGGCTGGTCATTGTGACGAACGAGAGGTGCTGAATCATGGGAATCACTTCGGGCCGACAGGCCCGCACTCCGCAGGAATTGGTCACCGAGCTGCGCGGCTTGGCGGACGTTGACTGGCCCACCATTTGGGACGGGCCGCCCTACCCGGGCAAGGGCCTGGACATGTGGTGCGCCCAGTTCAACTGGGTGCCAACCAGCTTCGAGCGTGTCCTCGAGGTACGCACCGACACCGACGGCAGCTTCCTCCTCAACAATCTGGCCGGCAGCTGGGCTCCGGTGACCAACCTCAGCCACTGGCTCTGGGGAGCCGGCGCCGAAGCCGTCGAAGAGAACACCGCTCTCCTGACAGAAGTGGCCCGCGTCTGGCCCGTGTATCTGACGGCCGCCTGCTCGGTTCTGGACGAGCCGACCTGGGAGGGCGCCTGGGCCGCCGAGGACTTTCCCGAGAATCTCGGCAATCACGACGTCGGGTCACGCGCCTACCGGCTCGAGCAGCAGAACCCGCACCGGTTGGCGTACTGGATGCCTCGTGAAGCAACCGGCCCACTGGTGATCATGGAAGTCTCCCTCAAGGCCGACACCGCTGGGCCGATGCCCCGCCGGGGCGCCGCCAACCTGTCGATCAAATTCCACCCGCGACCGGTCGAGATCGGAGGACTGTGAGTCCGCAGCCAATACCCAGATATATCGAACGGCTCGCTCTAAAGTTCGCCAATGAGGAAGCCGAACGGGCACGGCAGGCGAACACGAAGGAAGGCTCCCAAGCCATAGCACGTCGTCTGGAAGCCGAATCCGACGCCGCAAACTTCACCTCCGTCAAGGAATACATCAAGAACCTGACCGAGGATGTCGAAGGCGTCGAAGCTCCGGACGGAACCACCCCGACCAGCGCCTTCTGGTCACACGGAATCCCACACCCCGACGCGCCAGTGAACTGGCGGAACGAGCATTTCCTCGACAACCGTTACATAGCGGAGGCCTGGGCCAAAACCCAGAACCAACGGAATCGCGAATCGGCCCAAACCCTCGAAACGACAGACGGGGGTCGCAGGCTGAACGAGATGTACCTCTTCGAAGGCGCCGTCCGCGAGGCACTCGGTGGAGAGGATCAAGGCTTCACCTACGGGTGGGCCCGCGAATGCTGGGCTGGCATCTCCGAGACCTATGCCACCGCGGCCAAGGGCCCCGTCGTCGTGTTCGCCGAGACCGCCCACACCCGTTCGATCCTCTACAACCAAGAGCTCCCCACCCTCCACACCAACGAGCACGTCGGCCTGGACAACATCAACTTCGCCTATCCCGCGCCCAAGGAATGGCCGAAGGAGACGCGCACCGAGGTCGGCACCCATGCGGTTCGTGCCCAAGTGCAGGTCGATGACCCGTCACTCCCGCACTACATCGACCCCACGGCCTATCCGACGCAGGATCCCGCCGCCCGTGAGGCCGCCGTGGGCGCCGAATGCGCGGCCGTGACAGCCGAACGCTCGGAACGGGCTGCGGAGGCGGCCACCGCCCCCACCACCGAGACGAAGGCCCCAGAAGCCGAATCGCCCGCACGGGAAGCACCGGAGCAACCCGCAGCCAAGAACCCTGCCACCTCCATCCCCGTGTGGCAGGTCGGATTCAAGCCCACCCCCGTCAAGCTCGAAGCCGGCGCCTCCGGCCCGACCACCCCATCGACGGCCCCGCCGACCCCCGACCTCGAAAAGCAGTCCGCAGCACCGGGGCTGGAATGAAGCCCCCCGCCGACCTCCTGCCGAGACTCCGTCGCCTCCTCCACCAGGACAAGACCGACCCCTGGGCCGTCCGCCTCCTCCCCCGCATCGTCTTCGGCCTGGCCGCCGCCTACACCCTGTTCTCGATCGCCTCGCAGAGCGGCTCATCCTTCGTGATGGTCTGCGCCATGCTGCTGCTCGGCGGAGCCGTCTGGCTCCTCCGCCGTCGCACCCAACTCCTCCTCGCCCTAGCCTCGACGATCCTCGCCGCAGCCTTCACCGGCTACTTCTCGGCGGTGGGTGAATCGGCCCGGATGACCACGAGCGCGGCCGTCACCGGAACCGCCGCGTTCGGCTACTGGGCCCTGACCGGAATGGCCTTGCTCGGCGCCTGGATGGTGAAGGAGCACCCGGGCCGACGCGGTGTCACGGTCGTGCTCGCCGATGTGATCCTGGTCATCGGGTCCCTCGCCGGCATGTTCGTCCCGGAGGCGGGCGTGCCGATCGGATTCGTCGGGGTGCTCGCGGTGCTCGCCGTACGCGGTTCGGGCGCGAAGGCTGTGCGGGCCCGGGCCGGCAGGCTTCGCCAGGTCATCGGTCGACCACGTCGGCGCGACGCCCGGAAAACGGCGGACAGTTGAGGCTCTTGTGAATGGTTCGTCGCGGCACTGCTCGTTTCCGGCCAGTACTTTGCACATGCGTTGCACCAGTTTGACAATTTGTTCTAGAGTCCCCCGCGATCACGGATCACCACGGGGGATATTACTCATGCGTATGGCAAGCCATACGACGCTGGCCAGGCTGCCCGCCCGACCTGCCCGCAAGGCGGTCGACCGGGAAGCCCACATACCCGACGCGGCGTTGCCGTGCCGGCGTAGGCCGGACGTCTTCCAGCACCCGCTTCTGGACAACTCGGAGCACCCGCACGGCCTTTACGCCCCGGACGGTACGCCGACAGCGGCCGCAGCCACGGGCGTCTCGCCCGACCAACGCCGGCAGCACCTCGTCCTGCTCCGCACCGCGCGCGACCTGTGCGCCTCCTGCCCCCTCTGGGCGGAATGTCTCCAGGACGCCGTCGCGTACGCGGAGCCGTACGGCTACACGGCGGCCACCACCCGGGAGGACCGGCGTTCGCTGCGCCGCACGCTCGGCATCGGCGACGAGAACGGTGACCTGCCGGCCCACGCCGAGGTCCGCTTCGACTCCGGTTCCGTACCCCGGCGGCTGACCCGGCTCAGGTCCCGAGCCGACGGGTCGTCGGCGCCGCCCGGATCCCACCGCCCGCTCGCTCCGGACCTTCCCGAACTGGAGCGGGTCCTCGATGCGTTCGACCTGCTCCAGGGTCAACTGGCCCATGATCAACCTTTGTTGAGGGAATATCCCCAGCGCGCCGCGTTGACAACGCAGTTGCACTCGCACATCACCACACAGACAACTCACAGACAGACGCCCGGACCGGGCGCGTCGTCGCACACACCCGGACCGCCGGACGACAGGAGCGAGGAACCCATGGCAGCGGCCGAGGCCGGGCAACGGATCACCTTCTCGTACGAGGATCCCGCCCTGGCCGTACGGCAGGCCGTGCTCGGCCCGCTGGTGCGCTCCGCCCTCCCCGCGCTCACCAGCCTCGAACGGCTCGTGGCCCTGCTGACGTGCATGCCCGGCGGCACCGACACGGCCCCTGAATCCCCTCAGAACCTTCCGGCCGTACGGAAAGCCGTCGAGTCACTGCTCCCCGACGGCGCCGACGCCCCCGAGGACGCCGAGGGCGCACCCCTCCCTCCCGGGCGCCCACTCACCGGCTCCGTCTCCGTCGAACTCGCCACCACCGACCCGGTGGCCGCGCTGCGCCGCGACTTCCTGGAACCGCTGTTGCGTGAACTGGCCGCCACCCTCGCGAACATAGAGAAGGTCGCGACGATGCTGGCGGCCACCTCGGACGACGCCGACGGCGCCCATCTGGAGACCATCCGCACGGCCGTGCGCGAGATGCACGACCGCCTCCCGCGGTCGGTCGCGCTCACGCCCCACCCGGCGACCCACTCCGCACACCCCGCGCACGCCGGACACCCGGCCGCGGGGACGGGAGCCGGCGCAGGACATGGTGGCCGCCGTACGCCTTCCGCCCCCAGCATCCGCGCCGCCGTCGAGAAGGCCGTGGCCACCTTCCCCGGCGCCTTCTCCGCCCGCGACGTGCTGCGCGCCCTGCCCTCGGGCGTCTACGGCGACCCGTCGAAGACCATCAGCAACATCCTGTCCGCGCTGGTCAAGTCGGGCCGCCTGCAACGCCTCTCGCGCGGCACGTACGCTCGCGTCCTGGACGTCGTCGACGACACGCTCCTCCCCGAGCGGGGAGAGGCGAAGAGCGCCTGAGCCGGAAGGAACACCCGCCCCCGATGACCGAACCGATCCCGAGTCAGGGTCCGCCCCCGCCCGCCGCGAACCCCGGCGCCTCGGACGCCCAGGTCCACGTCTTCTCCCCCAACGCGGGCCTTATCGACGGCGTCCCCGTCACCGCCCCGCCCTACGGCGACATCCAGGACGTCGTCCTGTCGATCCTCCAACAACGCGCCCAGCAGCTCGGCGCCCCCACCCCGGCCACCATCACGGACAACCGTTACGGCGGCGCCATCCGCCTGCTGATCCACCCGGACGGGACCACGGAACAGCTGGACTGAGAGCTGGGAGCCGGGACCTGATGGCGGCTTCGCCCCCGCCGCGGCCGAGCCGATCACGTTCCTCACAGTGTCGGCAGCGGTGGCCAGTTCGGCGTTCCTGGCCACCGCCCGCGTCACGACCCTGCGACCGAACAGCCCTCCGCCGTCACTCCCTGTCCACGGTCATGATGCCGACGCACTCTTCGAGCGCGCCGTACAACGCCGGTACGAAGGCGGCGAGTTCGGCGTCCGACGCTCTCCCCGCCTCCAGTACGGCACCTACGACCGTCACCAGGACGGCGGCGGCCTTCAGCGCGTGAGTCTCGGCCAGCGCGTCGAGGAGACCGCCGGGGCGCGTGTCGGCGAAGGCCTCCCGGCCGGCCCCCGGGTCCACGCCGAGACTGCGCAGACGCGGCCCGCTCATACGGCGGCCTCCCACGCGCGGCCGTCCTGGCCCGGCGTCGCCAGGACGGCCGCCCGGCGCCGCGCCCGCTGAACGCGCCTGCGATCGAGTTCGTCCCGCTCGCGCTCCCATACGACGACGTACGGCCGGACCAGGGGCTGCCCGTCGACCCTGATGACGTCACCCAGGAACGGGCACGGGGGTGCGGACCGGTATGCGGGCACGGGCGGACGGGAGGGGGTGGAGTTCGGGGGCGGCGTAACAGCGCGGTGCGCTCCGCGGGCAGGCAGGAAAAGGCTCAGGATCGCGGCCAGTAGGCTGCGCACAGGTCGACTCCTTTTCAGTCGGCTCAGCCCCGGCACGGAAGCTCTCACCCTTCCCGCCGGGGCGTTTCTTTGAGCCTCATGGTAGCGCCTTGTATCGATTCGTAGCGAGACGTATCCCAAAGAGCGTCTATCAGTCCACTTGTCTAGCGTCGACTGCATGAACCCTGACGCTGAGATCGACCACGGCGCGCCACTGACCCCGTACCGGCAGCTGGCCGAGATCCTCCGCGCGCAGATTCGGCGCGGTGACTGGCAGCCCGGACGGATGCTGCCGAGTGAAGCCCAGCTCGTGCAGCGCTACGGGATCGCTCGGACGACCGTGCGGAGAGGGCTTGGCCTGCTGGCCGACGAAGGATGGGTGTACGCCGTGCCCCAACGGGGGTGGTTCGTCACCGATCCCCTGCCGCTCTCCCCTGAGACGCCTGCATCCCCCGCGTAGCGAACAGTGCGGCGGGGTCACTCCCTGGGGTCGGTACTGCCGGGCGGGGTGTTGTGCTTGTCGATGTTGGCCAGGACCGCGCGGGCGTCTCTGACGTTCATCTCCAAGATGTCGCGGTCGAAGTTGCCGGGGTCGCGCCGGTATCGGGCCTTGCCCACCTCCGACACAAAGGCACGGGCTGGGATGGCATCCTGGCCCGGCGGAAGAAATTTGAGCATCTCCTCGTAGGCGGCGACGACGTAGGCCATCGCTCCCCGAAGCCTGTGGTGCTCGGACTCGGGGGTGTTGAGGAGCTGAATTCCAGTGGATTCGGCGAGCCGACCCGCGACCGCCTCGAACTCCCCTGGGTCGATGATCTGCGACGGCTCCGCACCACCGAACGCCGGCGGGGGCGGGGGAATCTCTTCAATCATGCGGAATTCGAAACGGCGGGTTCGTCCGCACTGCCCACAAGCACCCTCGTATACCGCGACCAGGTCGTCGCCGTGCAGTTCCAGTCGGTGTTGGCGGTCGAATTCGCCCGACCCGCACTCACAGCGATGTAGGTCCATGTACAGATGTGCTTCGGCCGATGAGCGCGCTGTCAACATGGCATGATCCTAAGGGCTGTTCGGCGCATTCGTCGGCGCGGATACGGGGGAGGAACATCACGTGGACACGACGGTCACCGACGCACGGTTGCGAGCCCAGCAGGCGGCGCTGATCGCGACGGTGAAACGTGAGCTGCGCACGGTGACGTCCGTCGTATTCGGGGAGCGATTCAGGTCGATCGACGAGAAAGTGGCGGAGGACGGCAGAGAGTACTTCACCCTGGAGGACACCCAGGGCGGCTCGGCCGACCTCTGGTTGGACGCCATTCCCATGGTCTCGGGAATGGTCTCCAACACCATGACGAACACGACGACGGATCAGTACGTCGTGCAGATTTCCGACCGTCTCCCCAGCGAATTCCTGACCCGTGTCCTCGCCCACGAGGTGGGCGAACTCATCGCCGCGCGCGACCGGTCGAGCCAAGGTCTGGCACCGGTACGCGAGAACCTCTTGCACCAAGAGGCCGACATCGGCGGTCGGCACGATTTGTCGAGCCAAGACCACGGACGCGTCGCCGAGCTGAACTGGCTTGCCGCCCAGGCCTCTGACACGGAACTTTCCAGCCCACAACGCGCCGAGGCTCGTGCCGGTCTCTCGGCACTGCTGGATCAGTGCGGTCTACGACCGACAGCGGCCATAGCTGAGCAGGAGGTACATGCGACTGAGCTTGAGGCAGCTGAAACACGGCGCATTCTCTCCAAGGATTTCCTCTCCTCCCGGGCCAAACGCCTGATCGCCACCCTCGCCCACCCCATAGAACACCTCGACCCCACCGACGCCACCGCCCTCCAAGCCTCCCGCGACGCCGCCCTACGAGCCGAGCGCCAGGTCGAGGCCTTCATCGGCCGGCGCGACGTCACCATGCCCATGCCGGGCTACGACCAGAACGGACTGCCGCTCCCCCGCGACCAGTTGGCGACGGCAGCCACCCAATGGGCGGAATACCGCGCCCAGGTCAGCGAGCGAACGGCGCAGGCGATCGAAGGGCAGTTGGCGCAGGGCGAGTTCCCGTCCCGCCGTGTGGTGATCGGCGGCGGGGCGAGCCTGACCGGCCGGGACACGGACGCGCTGCTGATCGACGGGGCGGGCCGGTGGCACCTGGACCCCGGCCGGGGCATCGTGCAGTCGGCGGACCAGGACCGGGACCTCGCCCAGTGGATGGGAGTCGATCCGCACTCCACGGTCGAGCGGCCCGGGGACCGCCTGCCCATCGAGGCCGTACGGATCTGGGAGGACCAACTCGCCACCCGGGGAGACCTGGTGAACGGTCACGCCCGCCTGCGGCTCGGCCGGAACGGCGAACTCCTCGCCGAGATCCAGAGGCCGCAACGGACGACCGGGGACGGCAAGGAGGCCCCGCCCCCACTGTGGGTGGCCTGCGACGGCACCCCGAGCATCGCCACCGGTCTGACCCCCGAGGTCGTACCCGGCATGCCACGCGGCGAACACGCCGTGGAGAGCCGCAGCGAGGCCGTACGGCTGATCGGTGACCGGCTGCGGGAGTTGGCGGAGCAGGGTCTGGCCGGGGCGGGCGAGCTGCGGGCCTGGCTGACCCGGGCCGAGCCGGGCGGCACGGACGCCCGTACCGTGCTCGGCGCCCTGAAGTCCTCGCCGCTGATGGACGCCCTCACGGCCGGCCTCGGCCCCGACAAGGCCCGCATGGGCAACTGCTTCGGCGCCCTCGACTCGACCGCGAAATGGGAGTCGGCCCGCGATGAGGCTCCCGGACGGGTACTGCTCGGCGACGAGGTCGCCGAGAACCGCTTCGACGCACAACGGGCCGAACACTGGGTCGTCGCGGGCTCCGGCGGCACCGGAGTCGCCAACGCGGAGATCATCCTCACGCAGAACCCGGACGCCCACGTCACGATCATCGGCTCGGCGCCGCCGCCGGCGTTGCAACATCAGGTTCAGTTCCCGGCGATGGAGAAGGCGTACGGCTCGGAGGGTGACGGGCGCCTGACCTTCATCAGGGCGCGGGTGGGAGCCATCGAGACCTACCAGGACGAGAAGACCGGCGAGACCCGCTTCCAGATCCCCTACGAAGAAGGAGAGGGGGAGACCAGGGAGCGGAAGGTGCTCCGGACCGACGGCTACGTCACCAGCCTCGGCCGTACCAACCCACTCCCGCCCGCCCTCCAGGTCCTCGCGAACGAGGTCCGGGACCGAGGCGGGCAGATCTCCGGGGACCTTCAGTTCGACAAGGACGACCAGTACATCGGCTACGGCCTTACCTTCACCGTCGACGGCAAGGAACACCGGGTCGATGTGGACGGCGCGGCCTCCTGGCAGTTGCCGCGCGAGATCTTCGCCCCGGAGACCGGCCTCCAGCAGCAGTTGAACGAGATGGGCGCCCGAGGCCTCCCCGCCGAGACCGGCAACGCCGCCCCCGGCTTCGCCCCGATCGCCCGGCAGAGCGCTCTGCGCGCCCGGGCAGTCGCGGCGGTGCAGGCGGGTGACGAGAGCGCCGTGCAACGGAGGTCGACCATCCCGGAACGCTGGCGTCGCCCGAACCTGGCCCCGGAAACCGCCCCGGAGACGGAAGCACCGGGCAAGGGCCCCGCGAACGCCGCCCCACCGCAGAAGGAGAACCAGCCGCGACAACAGACTCCCGCGGCCGAGCGGACCCTGGGCCCGCCTTCCCCCACCGACCGGGCGCCCGACCGAGCCGCGCCCGACACGCCCCTGTGGGAGGTCGGCATGCCCCGGCGCGGCACCCCCCGCGCGCCGCGCCCCACCACCCAGCAGCCCCAGCAGCCGCCTCCCGGCCAGGAGCGTCCTCACCCGGGGCTCGGTGTGGGCGACTGACCGGGCCGGCCGAGGACGTCGCCTGGGCCAGGACCGGAAATCAGCCCCGCTTCGGCCCCGTGATCGCCTCGCCGATGACGAAGCCCTTCGCCGGCCCTTCGGGGATGACGACCTCCGTGCCGTAGGGAACGCGGTGGATGTCGTCCCAGTCGGCCTTATCGGGGCGAGGACCGGTAAAGAGGGTGACAGTACCCTGGCCGTCGTAATCGTCGATGATCACGTAAGCGGGAATGCTTGCGCGGGCGTACTCGCGGCGCTTGCGGACGCGATCACGGTCCTGGTTGGTCCTGCCTGGCGAGACCACTTCGACGACCAGCGAGACAGCCTGCGCTTTGATCCCGAGACCGTCCTCGTCCTCGATCAGCTCCGCGTCCCGGGGCGCAACGAGTCCGTCCGGAATCCACGCCCTGCGTGCATGGATCACGTTCGCGTCGTTCCAGGCGCCGTAGTCGCTGTCCTTCAGATGAAGCGCCAGGGCATCCCTCAGGCGGTTGACGACCTGAGCATGCGCAAAGCGACCGGTGGGCGACACCTCGATGGCTCCCTCAATGATCTCAGCACGGTAGCCCTCAGGGAGTTCCATGGCTTTCCATACCTGCCACAGACCCTCGTCATGGTGGGGTCCGTTCACGAATTCAGCCCCAGCCTCGGACATGATCTCGGGCCTCTCGTGTGCAAGAGCGGTCAAGGTGGCACCTCCTCCTCAAGTGTGGGCTTGGCGTGCCCGGGGCACAAGCAACGCCGTCACGCTAGGCAGCCATACGGGCTCACCTGCGGAAACGCCCTCAGTTCACTCGAACTAGTGACGCAGAAACGACTCACCCACCGAGCCCCAGCTCGAACCACACCCCCTTCGCGAACCGCCCCGCCCGCCCGTCCGCGACCCCCCACCCGTCCGCCATCTCGTCCACCAGGGCCAGCCCCCGCCCCCAGCAGGCGGCACCCCCGTTCGCCGGCCGCACCACGACCGGAGGGTCCGCACTCTCGTCGAACACGCTCACCCGCAGCCGAGCCGGGGTGAGACAGACCCGGAGCATGGCGGTCCCCTTGGTGTGCAGGTGGACGTTGGTGACGAGCTCCGAGGTGCACAGGGCTGCGGGCATGACGAGCTGCTCCCGGTCGTGAGTGAAGAGGACGGCCCGTACGAAGTCCCGGCACAGGCGGGGCGCGGTCGCGTCGGCCTCGGCGAACAGGCTGTATTCGTGCGTGAGTTGGGCGGGGCGGTGGGCGGCACGGCGGGCTGTGTCCATGGGGAGGGCTCCTGGCGGGGGGAAGAGGGTCGGATCCCACTGCTCGGCGATGGCGTTGCCCTTGCGGGTGCTCTGTCGGCTGATGGGCAGGGGAAGTCGTGCAGTTCCGGTGCGTGACCGATTACACACTCACGGTAGAACCAAAGGGCTTTCAGTTACAACCCAATCGCCACATTCGGTGGACCATCCTCTACAGCCAGGGCAGACTTCGGGTACACCACCTAGGAGAGACCCGTGGGACTTCGCACCGTCATCAGCGAGCGCCAGCGACGCCTCGGCTTCGAACTCAAACACCTGCGCGAACATGCAGGGTTGACCGCTGCGGAGGCGGCCAAGCGGATCACCATGGGCCGCGTTCAGCTGAGCCAGATCGAAACCGCGAAAACAACGATCCTCACCGCACGACTCCGCGAGCTCTGCAACCTCTATGGTTGTACAGATAAGGCCTACATCGAGTCACTGGTCGCCATGTCCGAGGCGACGGGCAAGGGCTGGTGGAGCGCACACAAGAAGCGTCGGAGTATGGACGCTCTCAACACTGCGGAGCTGGAGGCGAGTTGCGTCGCCCTTCGGATGCATCAGTCACTGCTCATCCCCGGGCTCTTTCAGACACCCGCCTATGCCGAAGCCATCTTCGCCAGTGCGGGGCTGGGGTTCGAACGGAGCGAGGGAGCCCTTGAGTTCCGTATGGAACGGCAGCGGGTGCTCACCCGCCAGAACCCGCCCTCCGTACACGCCGTGATCCACGAGTCGGCGCTGCACATGCAGTTCGGCGGGGCCAAGGTGCTCCGCGAACAGTTGCTGCACCTTGTCGAGCTGGCGCGACTGCCCAACGTCACGATTCAGGTCTATCCGTTCAACGCCCAGGTCTACGGAGCGGTCAGCGGCCACTTCGTTCACGTCGCACCAGCGGTCCCGACGCTGGGCACCGTACTGCTCGAACTTCCCATCGGGCTGCAGTACTTGGGCGACAGGTCGAGCCTGGAGCAGTACGAGCGACTCTTCCAGCACCTGGCCAAAAACGCCCTCGCCCCCATCGACGTATCGTTGGCCCCTGAAACACACTCGGTGAAGGACTCGCTGGCTCTCATCCAGCATGTGCTCTACACCCTTTAGGGAGACCCCCATGGCTGAGCTCAACTGGCAGAAGTCGAGCTTCAGCGCCGGCCCCGAGGGCGAGTGCCTCTACGTAGCCACCGCCCCCGACGGAACTCTCCGCCTCCGCGAGAGCGACGCGCCCCACACCATCCTGGCCACTGACCCCCTCGGCCTCGCCACCCTCCTGCACCACGTCAAGGCAGGGCACCCGCTCAAACGCTGAGGTCGCGCCGGGCCCGGCCGATCACGCGCTGCGCCTCGGCGCCGAAGACCGCGCTGTCGCGGAGCGTCTCCCAGACGCGGTGGTACAAACGAATCAGGCCCGGGGAAACGAACGACGCTGTCGGCGAACCCCGTCTCCGGCACTGTCAACTGGCCTGAGAGTCCCACTCAACTCTCGCTTGGCGATTCGCCAACAGCGTCGTTCGAAAACGCACCGTCGGGCCCCTTGGCGGCCCTCCAACACCCTCCTGAAACTTCATCACTTATCATCCTCCCGCTACGCGACAGCTCTCTCAACAGCCCCACCTGTGCTGTCTCGCCGCACACATCTCACACATCTCATACATTTCACCTCTCCCCCCACCACCCCATGCCGACATCGTTCGTCCTGTCTCATGGGCCGAAAGGCTGCCAACGATGACCGAGGATGCTTCTCCCATAGCCATGTCGAAGCCGACGGTGCGACACCGTCGCCGGGGCGGCCGCAACCGTCTGCGCGCCACCGCCGTCGCCACCGCGATCGCCTCCGCCACCGCGATCGCCTCCGCCACCGGTGCCGCCGCCGCCCCCGGCACCGAGTCCGCCTACCTGCTCCGCGCCATCGACGAGGCAGGCAACGTCTCCGCCGACTCCGCCGCCGTCTCAACCACCCGGCCGCACGAGGTCGCCGCGGTCCCGGGCGCCGACGCGGTCGTGGACGCGGATGGCGACGGGGACCACACGAGCGTGCAGGCCGCGCTGAACGCGCTCGGCGCGGGCACGGCCGCCGACCCGGTGGTCATCCAGGTGAACCCGGGCACGTACAGAGAACTCGTCCAGGTCAACAACAAGTACGTCCGCCTCGTCGGGGCCGGCGACCACCCGTCCCAGACCGTCATCACGTACGACAACGCCGCCGGCACCCCGACCGCCGACGGCACCGGCACGCTCGGCACGCAGAACAGCCGGACCATGTACGTCAAGGGCTCCGACTTCCTGGCCCGCAACCTCACCATCGAGAACTCGTTCGACGAGGCGGCCAGCAGCTACGCGAACAAGCAGGCTGTCGCCCTCCTCACCCAGGCCGACCGGCTGGTCTTCGACAACGTCCGCTTCCTCGGCAACCAGGACACGCTCTTCCTGAAGTCGACGACGACCACGACCCCCAACCGGGTCTACTTCACCCACTCCTACGTCGAGGGTGACGTCGACTTCGTCTGCGGTTACGCCACCGCCGTCTTCGACAGATCCACCTTCAAGCTCCTCAGCCGGGGCTCGAAGAGCAACAACGGCTATGTGGCCGCCCCGTCGACGGACTCGTCCACCAACTACGGCTTCCTGATCACCGGTTCGACGCTGACCAGCGATGCCCCCGACGGCACGTTCCACCTCGGCCGCCCCTGGGTGACCGCCTTCAGCGGCGCGAAGGGCAGCCTGGTGATCCGCGAGTCGTCGCTCCCGGCGGCGGTCAAGGCCGCGCCCTACCAGGACTGGAGCTCCAGCGGCACGACGTACCCCTGGAAGGACTCCTTCTTCCGCGAGTACGCCAACACCGGTGCGGGATCGGTGAGTTCGGCCACCGAGAACCGCCCCCAGCTCACCGCCGAGGAGGCCGCCTCGTACGAGAAGGCCGACTACCTGGGCGACTGGACCCCGAACCTCGGCTGACACACACGGACACATGACAAGGGGGCCCGGAGGTTCGCCTGAACCTCCGGGCCCCTACCTGCACTTGACGGCCGTCAGTCCGACGCCTGCCGCCCCTTCGGCCGCCACACCACCAACGCGCTGCTCTGCTGCATCTCCTGATACGGCACCAGGTCGCGCCGGTACGAGGCGTGGACCGCGGCTTCGCGCTGGCGCATGGTCGCGGCGGCGCCGTCGAGGGCGGCCTCCATCTCGGCGACCCTCGACTGGAGGGCGGCGACCTGGTTCTCCAGCTCGATGATGCGCTTGATGCCGGCCAGGTTGATGCCCTCGTCCTGCGACAACTGCTGGACGGTGCGCAGCAGTTCGATGTCACGGGCCGAGTAGCGACGGCCGCGCCCGGCGGTGCGGTCCGGGGAGACCAGGCCGAGACGGTCGTACTGTCGGAGGGTCTGCGGGTGCAGACCGGAGAGCTGGGCGGCCACCGAGATGACGTACACCGGTGTCTCTTCCGTCAGCTCGTACGCCCTGCCCAACGGGTTCTGCCTACGGCGGCCGTCCATCACATTCATGCTCCCTTCGCGGCCTGGAACAGCTCCGCTCGCGGGTCCTCGCCCGCGGTCGCCTCGCGATACGCCTCCAGGGCGTCACGAGCCTTCCCCGACAGGTCCTTCGGAACACTCACCTCGACCGTGATCAGCAGGTCCCCGCGGGTGCCGTCCTTACGGAAGGCGCCCTTGCCCCGGGCCCGCATCGTACGGCCGTTCGGGGTGCCCGGAGGCAGTTTCAGCGTGACCGGCGGTCCGCCCAGGGTCGGGACCCGGACCTCGCCGCCGAGTGCCGCCTCGGGAAACGTCACCAGCACGGTCACCGTGAGGTTGTCCTCCTTGCGGCCGAACACCGGGTGCGCGTCGACGTGCACGACGACATACAGGTCACCGGCCGGTCCGCCCCGTTCACCGGGCGCGCCCTTGCCGCGCAGCCTGATCCGCTGGCCGTCGGAGACGCCCGCCGGGATCCTGACCTGCATGGTGCGGGACGACTTGGCGCGGCCCGAACCCTTGCATATGTCGCAGGGGTCCTCGGCGATCAGACCCCGGCCCTTGCAGTCCGGGCAGGGATCGGTCAGGGAGAAGCCGCCGCCCGAGCCCCGCGCGACCTGGCCGGTGCCGACGCATGTCGGACACACGCGGGGTGTGCCGTTGGCGTCGCCGGTTCCCGAACAGGGCTTGCAGGGCGACTGCGAGGACATCCTCAGCGGTACGGTCGCGCCCTCGATGGCCTCGGTGAAGCTCAGTGTGACCTCGGACTCGATGTCCTGGCCGCGCCGGGGCTGCACCCGTGTGGTGCCGGAGCTGCCGCGGTTGAACAGGCCCCCGAAGACATCGCCGATGCCCCCGCCGAAGCCGCCCGCCTGCCCGCCGCCCTGGGCGCCGCCTCCGAAGAGGTCGCCCAGGTCGAAGTTGAACGAGCCGCCGCCCGCGCCGGGCCCGGGGCGGAAGCCGCCGTTGCCGAAGAGCGTGCGGGCCTCGTCGTACTCCTTGCGCTTCTTGGGGTCACCGAGGATGTCGTTCGCCTCGGAGATCTCCTTGAAGCGCTCCTCGGCCTTGGTGTTCCCCTTGTTGGCGTCCGGGTGGAACTCGCGGGCGAGTTTGCGGTACGCCTTCTTGATCTCGGCCTCGGTGGCGTCCTTGGGGACGCCGAGGACCTTGTAGTAGTCCTTCTCGATGAAGTCCTTGGTACTCATCCGCGACGTCCCTCCTCCCACTCACCGTGCACGTCACCGTGCACGTCACCGTGTACGCCGTCGGCGTCAGCCCTCGTCCGGGCCACCGCTCTCCTTGTCGTCAGCACCGGAGGCACCTTCCGCGGTCTCCGCGGAGTCCGCCTTGGCGGGCTGCGCCCCCGGCTGGGGCTCGGCCACGGCCACCCGCGCGGGGCGGATGGTGCGCTCGCCGATGCGATACCCCGGCTGGAGAATCGCCACGCACGTCGTCTCTGTGACGTCGGGCGCGTAACTGTGCATCAGGGCCTCGTGGATCATCGGGTCGAAGGGCTCGCCCTCCTTGCCGAACTGCTGCAGGCCCATCTTCGCCGCGACGGTCTCCAGCGACTCCGCGACGGACTTGAAGCCGCCGACGAGCTCACTGTGCTCCCGCGCGCGGCCGATGTCGTCGAGCACGGGCAGGAGTTCGGTCAGGAGGTTCGCGATGGCGATCTCCTTGACCGTGATCCGGTCGCGCTCTACCCGGCGGCGGTAGTTCTGGTACTCGGCCTGGAGCCGCTGGAGGTCCGCCGTGCGCTCACCGAGCGCCGTACGCACCTGGTCCAGTTGTGCCGTCAGACCGGCCACCTGGGCCGTCGCTGCCGCGTCCCCGGCCGGGGCCGCCCCCTCCTGGGGGGCGGCCTTCGGCTCGGCGTCGTCAGAGCCGGAGGGGACGTCGGGCTGCTGCGGCTGACCTTGCGGCTGCTGCTCGTCGAAGCCCGGGGTCTCCTCCGTCACGCGGCACCGTCCTTGCGCTCACGGTCCTCGTCGACGATCTCGGCGTCGACGACGTCGTCGTCGGCCTTGGTGTCACCGGCGCCGGCGCCGGCCTCGCCGCCCGCGGCCTGCGCGGCCTGGGCGTCGGCGTACAGGGCCTGGCCGAGCTTCTGCGAGACGGCGGCGACCTTCTCGGTGGCCGTGCGGATCTCGGCGGTGTCCTCGCCCTTGAGCGCGGCCTTGAGCTCCTCGACGGAGGCCTCGACCTCGGTCTTGATGTCGCCCGGGACCTTGTCCTCGTTGTCCTTGAGGAACTTCTCGGTCTGGTAGACGAGCTGCTCGCCCTGGTTGCGGCTCTCGGCGGCCTCGCGGCGGGCGTGGTCCTCCTCCGCGTACTTCTCGGCCTCCTGGCGCATCCGGTCGACCTCGTCCTTCGGCAGCGAGGAGCCGCCGGTGACGGTCATCTTCTGCTCCTTGCCCGTGCCGAGGTCCTTCGCGGTCACGTGCATGATGCCGTTGGCGTCGATGTCGAAGGCGACCTCGATCTGCGGGACACCGCGCGGGGCGGGCGGCAGACCGGTCAGCTCGAACATCCCGAGCTTCTTGTTGTACGCCGCGATCTCGCGCTCGCCCTGGTAGACCTGGATCTGCACGGACGGCTGGTTGTCCTCGGCGGTGGTGAAGATCTCGGACCGCTTGGTCGGGATCGTCGTGTTCCGCTCGATGAGCTTGGTCATGATGCCGCCCTTGGTCTCGATACCGAGGGACAGCGGGGTCACGTCGAGGAGCAGGACGTCCTTGACCTCACCCTTGAGGACACCTGCCTGGAGGGCGGCGCCGATGGCGACGACCTCGTCCGGGTTCACACCCTTGTTGGCCTCGTTGCCGCCGGTCAGCTCCTTGACGAGCTCGGCGACGGCGGGCATACGGGTGGAGCCGCCGACGAGAACGACGTGGTCGATCTCGGAGAGGGCGATCCCGGCGTCCTTGATGACGTTGTGGAACGGCGTCTTGCAGCGCTCCAGCAGGTCGGCCGTCAGCTGCTGGAACTGGGCCCGGGTGAGCTTCTCGTCCAGGTGCAGCGGGCCCTCGGCGGAGGCCGTGATGTAGGGCAGGTTGATCGAGGTCTCCGTGGAGGAGGACAGCTCGATCTTCGCCTTCTCGGCGGCCTCGCGCAGACGCTGCAGCGCCATCTTGTCCTTGCCGAGGTCCACACCGTGGCCGGCGCGGAACTGCTGCACCAGGTAGTCGACGACGCGCTGGTCCCAGTCGTCACCACCGAGGTGGTTGTCACCGTTGGTGGCCTTCACCTCGACGACGCCGTCACCGATCTCCAGGAGCGACACGTCGAAGGTGCCGCCGCCGAGGTCGAAGACGAGGATCGTCTGGTCGTCCTTGTCGAGGCCGTACGCGAGAGCGGCGGCCGTCGGCTCGTTCACGATGCGCAGGACGTTCAGGCCCGCGATCTCGCCGGCCTCCTTCGTCGCCTGACGCTCGGAGTCGTTGAAGTAGGCCGGGACGGTGATGACCGCGTCCGCGACCTTCTCGCCCAGGTAGGCCTCGGCGTCGCGCTTCAGCTTCTGCAGGATGAAGGCGCTCATCTGCTGCGGGTTGAAGTGCTTCCCGTCGAGCTCGATCTTCCAGTCCGTGCCCATGTGCCGCTTGACGGACCGGATCGTCCGGTCCACGTTCGTGACCGCCTGGCGCTTGGCGACCTCGCCGACGAGCACCTCGCCGTTCTTGGCGAAGGCGACGACGGACGGCGTGGTCCTGGCGCCCTCTGCGTTGGTGATGACGGTGGGCTCGCCGCCTTCAAGAACGCTGACGACGGAGTTAGTCGTGCCCAGGTCGATGCCGACCGCACGTGCCATTTCAATTCCTCCAGCAATGACTTGAGTGGAACGGACTCAAGTGTGCACGACACCCACCGATGGGTCAACAGAGCTGAGTCGAGGAGGCTCAACTCTTATGTTTTCCTTATGCGCAACCAGGGCCTGAACTGGGGATATGTGGGCGCCGGGGTCGGCAGAAACCCCGGGCAAGGGTCACCTTCCGACCGGCTCGACGGCGACGGCGACGGGGACGGCGACGGAGGACGCGACGGGGACGGGGCGCGGGACGGGGACGGCGGCAATCGCCCCCGGGCGCGACCAGCCCTCACCCGCCCACACATGCCCGGAGCCCGCGAGCCACCCCGCCCCTCCCCCCACCTACCCCTCACCTCTCTCCCCCACCTACCCCACCCACCCCCGCCGCCCCAGCCCCGCCGCCTCCTGCCGGCGGAGGCGTTGCGGCCGGGGCGACGGGCCGGGGGCGGCGCGGCCTCCCGGGATGGGGCGGGTGGCGGGGGCACGGTGGACGCCCGTGGGGGCAGGCCGGGCGGCGGTGGACTGGGGGCGGCGGGCGGCGGGCGGCATCGAGCGGGTGGCATGGGCAGAGGCCGAGGCAAGGGCGGAGCGGGGCGGGCCCACCGGCACGAAGAGCATCCCGAGTACGACCACCCCGGTCGCCCCCGCCACCCACCACGCGGAGCGCGGCTCCGTCCACAGCATGTGGACGGCGAGCCCGACCCCGGCGGAGCCCGCCGCGGCGAGCCCCAGCACGACCACCACCCCCGGTGGCGTGAGACCGATCCGCCGCAGCCGGTGCGCGAGATGGTCGGGCCCGCCCCGCCACAGTTCCCGCCCCGCGCGCTTCCGCGACACGAGTACGAGGACGACGTCGGCGGTCGCCACGGCCGTGAGGGTGAAGGGCGCCCCGACACCGGCCCCGTACCCGACGGCGTACACATGCAGCACGCCGCCCGCGAGCACGAAGCCCACGAAGAGGGCCCCGCAGGTGCCGAGCACGATCCGCGCGGGCGGCCAGTTATGCATCAGGAACCCGGTGAGCGCGGCCGCCAGCACGCTGAACAGCGTCGCCAGACCGTCCATGACCTCGGCCGCCGCACACCCGCTCAAGCCGAACGCGGTGACCGCCCCGACCACCCCGAGCGCCCCGTCGGAACGCGCCATCCCCTTGAACCCGTGCACCACGAGCAAGATCCAGGCAACCCCCGACACCCCGCCCAGCACGCCGAGTTCGCGGTACGGCACGACCAGCGCGGCGGCGACGACCACCCCCGCCGCCCCCATCACCGCGGGGAGCCGCCACACGTCACCGACCAGCCCGAGCAGCCCGAGCCCGGCCCCGACGACGATCAGCCACCCGGCCTCGTCCCCCAACGGAGCAACACCGCTCCACTCCCCCACCCACGCCACGGCCCCCACCCCGGCCATCACCGCGACTCCGCCGAGCAACGGCACCCGCCGCCCGCGCCGCCGCTCCACGACCCCCAGCCGCAGCGCGGGCGCGCGTACGGCCGCCGAGAGCACGGCGGTCAGCAACAGGGCGGAGGCAGCGGCAAGGATTCCGTACAGCACGAGTCCAAGTTAGGCGTGAATGTCACAATTTCTTATGAATAACACGATCGTTTTGAAACAGCGCGACCGCACGACATCGACCCCGGTTCGACAGGGCCACACTCAGGCGACCCTCAGCGACGCAGATCACCGCCCCCCTGGCTACAGTGCGGCAGGAGAACTGGGTAGTCTCAGACGGACTGCATAAGTTACCGCTTAGTAATGATCTCCGAGGGGCCCGGGAGGCACCCCGGAGGAAAACCCTCGCAGGCCCGAGGAGCCCCCAATGCAACTCGCCGCGATCATCGTGTCGCTGGTCCTGACCGTGGTCGGCGTTGCGCTCATCGCCCGAGCCGTGGCGCAGATCTACCGGTTCGTGAAGCTCGGTCAGCCCGTACCGGCGGGCAGCCGTACGGACGACCCGAAGGCGCGCTCGATCACCCTGGCCAAGGAGTTCCTCGGCCACACCCGGATGAACCGGTGGGGGATCGTCGGCTTCGCCCACTGGTTCGTCGCGATCGGCTTCCTGACGCTGCCGCCGACCCTCGCCCAGGCGTACGGCCAGCTGTTCCAGGCGGACTGGACGCTGCCGGTGATCGGCGGCTTCCTGCCGTTCGAGATGTACATCGAGTTCATCGGTGTGATGACGATCCTCGGCATCCTCGTGCTGATCGCCATCCGGCTGCTCAACCTGCCCTCACGGGCCGGCCGCAAGTCGCGTTTCGCGGGCTCCAAGGCCTGGCAGGCGTACTTCGTCGAGTACGTCATCCTCACCATCGGCGTCGCGATCTACGTACTGCGCGGTCTTGAGGGCGCCATCCACCACGTGGACCACTACGAGGCCGGGTACTTCGCCTCGTACCCGCTGGTCCTCGCCTTCAAGGACATCGACCCGTCGACGCTCCAGAACCTGGTGTACTTCGTCGCGATGATCAAGATCGGCGTCTCGCTGATCTGGATGATCACGGTCTCGCTGAACACCAACATGGGTGTCGCCTGGCACCGCTTCCTCGGCTTCCCGAACATCTGGTTCAAGCGCAACGCCGATGGTGCGACGGCCCTCGGCGGCCTCCAGCCCATGACGTCGGGCGGCAAGCCAATTGACTTCACCGACCCCGGTGACGACGACGTCTTCGGTGTCTCCCAGGTCGAGCAGTTCTCCTGGAAGGGCATCCTCGACTTCTCCACCTGTACCGAGTGCGGTCGCTGTCAGTCGCAGTGCCCGGCCTGGAACACCGGCAAGCCGCTGTCCCCCAAGCTGCTGATCATGTCGCTGCGGGACCACGCGCACGCCAAGGCCCCCTACCTCCTCGCCGGTGGCGGCAAGAACGCGGAGGGCGAGGAGAAGGCCTCCGCCGAGCAGCTCAAGGACGTGCCCGCCGCGGCTCTCGCCGAGGCCGAGCGGCCGCTGATCGGGACCGTCGAGGAGAACGGCGTCATCGACCCCGACGTCCTGTGGTCCTGCACGACCTGCGGTGCCTGCGTCGAGCAGTGCCCCGTCGACATCGAGCACGTCGACCACATCGTCGACATGCGCCGCTACCAGGTGATGATCGAGTCCGCGTTCCCGTCCGAGGCGGGCACGATGCTCAAGAACCTGGAGAAGAAGGGCAACCCCTGGGGCCTGGCGAAGAAGCAGCGCCTGGAGTGGCTCAAGGAGGTCGAGTTCGAGGTCCCGGTCGTCGGCAAGGACATCGAGGACCTCTCCGAGGTCGAGTACCTGTACTGGGTCGGCTGCGCCGGCGCCCTGGAGGACCGCGCCAAGAAGACCACCAAGGCCTTCGCGGAACTCCTCCACATGGCCGGCGTCAAGTTCGCCATCATGGGCGGCGACGAGAAGTGCACCGGTGACTCCGCCCGCCGCCTCGGCAACGAGCCCCTGTTCCAGGAACTCGGCATGGAGAACGTCGCCGCGCTGAACATGGCCTTCGGCGAGGACGACGAGGACGAGTCGACCAGGAAGCCGAAGTCGGCCAAGAAGATCGTCGCGACCTGCCCGCACTGCCTCAACACGATCGGCAACGAGTACCCGCAGCTCGGCGGCGACTACGAGGTCATCCACCACACCCAGCTGCTCCAGCACCTGATCGACGAGGGCAAGCTGATCCCGGTGACCCCGGTCGAGGGCCTGATCACCTACCACGACCCCTGCTACCTGGGCCGTCACAACAAGATCTACACGCCCCCGCGCGAGATCATGTCCGCCGTCCCGGGCCTGCGTCAGCAGGAGATGCACCGCCACAAGGAGCGCGGCTTCTGCTGCGGCGCCGGTGGCGCGCGGATGTGGATGGAGGAGCGGATCGGCAAGCGCATCAACAACGAGCGCGTCGACGAAGCCCTCTCCCTCAACCCGGACATCGTCTCCACGGCCTGCCCGTTCTGCCTCGTCATGCTGACCGACTCGGTCAACGGCAAGAAGAACGAAGGCAAGGCCAAGGAGTCCATCACGGTCGTCGACGTCGCCCAGCTGCTGCTGGAGTCCGTGAAGACGCCCGTCCCGGACGACGACGAGCCTCCGGCGGGCACGACGGAGGCAGAGACCGAGCCGGAGCCGCAGCCGGTGAAGTAGCAGCCCTCCCGCACGGCGGTCGTACGCAGTCGGTACGCCCTCGGTACGCCGTCGGTAGGCACTCGGTACGACGCCCCCGGTTCCGCTTGGACCGGGGGCGTCGCCGTGTCACCGCGCGATCGATTCACCCAGCATCGGCTCGGCGAGCAAGCGGCTCAGCAAACAACGAGGCTCACCGTGCAATCGGTTCACCGCTCCTCGGCCGGGAGCAGTTCCTCGACCTCCGGCGGCAGGTCGTCGGCCATGCGCACCATGAGGAACGGCTCCTCGTCCGCCGAGAAGCGGATCGCTATGGCGTCGGCCGGGTCCAGCCCCTTGATCGCGTACGCCTCGAACGTCGCCGGCTCGGCCGTGGTATCGACCTCGCCGGGTGTGTCGCCGCAGGGCACCGCGCGGGCCGTCCCCACCTCGGCCCCCAACTCGATCTCAGCGTCGCCACGGTTGAAGTAGCTGTCCTTTCCGTACTCCACGACGAGCACGCACTTCCCCGGACTCACCCCGCTGCCGCTGTCGCCACTGTCATCGCCGCCGGCGTCGGCACCGTCTTCGGGCTCCTCGTCAAGGGCGCCCGCGATGCCGCTCACGTCGCCGTCGCCGTCGCCGTCTCCCCCGCCGTCTCCAGGCTCATGCACCATGTCGTTGTCGTCACCCTTGCCGCTTTGGTCACCCTTGTCCTTGCCGTCGCCCCCGCCGGCCCGCTCGTCCTTCCCGAAGATCCGCTCGACCGCCACCTTCAGGCCTTCGTCCTCGATCGCGTGGATCACGACACGCACCTCGTCCCCCGGTGACTCGCGGACCGCGATCGCGTCCTTGCTGTCGATGCCCTTGATGGCGTACGCCGCGTAGACGGTCAGGTCCTCGGCCGGTACCTGGTCCTCCTCGCCACCGCCCGTGTCGTCGCAGACCGAGTCCCGTGCGGTGCCCACCTCGGCGCCGAGGGTGTGGTCGACCTTGCCCGCATCGAGGTACACCCGGTCGTCGTAGTCCACGGCGAACACGCACGAGGCCGAACTCGTACCGCCTGTCTCCAGTGCCGCGCACCCGACGGCCAGGGGGACCATCGTCAAGGTGACCAGGGCGGCCAGGGCGATCCGTACACGGGTACCGTTCATCGTCGTGTCTCCTCAACCGAATGCGACGGCTTGTCCGCCGTTGCCTCGCACCGCAGACGCATCACCACCGCAGAACGTTCGGACAGCCCGGTCGGCCCGGCGCCTCGGGAACCTCTCCGGGCCCACGTACAACCCGGCCACCCTCTCAGCGGTCTCCCCTTCGCCGACGTCCTCCCCAACTCCTGTAGAACTCCAGGCACATGGGTGCGGAACGGGCACCCCATCGACTGTGGACGTCCGCTGCCGGGCGTCCCGCATGCCGCAGGAGATCCCCGCATGCACAAGCACCCGCGACTCGCCCTCGCCACGGCCTCCGCGGCCGCGCTGACCGGCGGTCTGCTCACCTTCTCGGCCGCGACGACCGCGACGGCGGCCGACTCGGTGCACCACCCCGTGGCCGACTTCAACGACGACGGGTACGGCGATATCGCGTACTCGGCCGCCGTCGCCACGGTGGACGGCAAGACGTACGCCGGCCAGATCGTCGCCCTGTACGGCTCGGCCAGCGGCGTGACATCCACGAACCGCACCACGATCAGCCAGAACACGCCCGGCATCCCCGACAGCGCCGAGCAGGGCGACAGCTTCGGCGGGGTCAGCGCGTACGGCGACTTCGACGGCGACGGCTTCGACGACCTCGCCGTGTCCGCGTCCCTGGAGGACACCGGCGGCACGAGGGACACCGGCACGGTCGTGATCGTGTGGGGTTCGTCGAGCGGCCTGTCCGGCGGTACGACGCTGGCGGACCCGGCGCCCTCCCGCCACGGCGGCTGGGGCAAGTCGCTGGCCGCGGGCGACTTCGACGGCGACGGCACGGAGGACCTGGCGGTCGGCACCGCGTCGAGCACGATCCATGTGTTCAGTGGCGGCATCGGCAGGTCAGGCAAGGCCGGCGGCGGTTACACCGTCAAGGCACCCATCAGGTCCGAGGAGTTCACGGGCGCGCTCAACCTCACCGCGGGCGACGTCGACGGCGACCGGCGGACCGACCTGATCGTCAACGGCATCGTGACCGGCGGCGAGTGGCGCTGGAACGTCAACTACTACGTGCCCGGCACGGCCTCCGGTCTGTCCGTCGCCTCCGCCCGGAAGCTGAAGCCCGGCATCGTCAGCGGCATCGGCGACATCAACGGCGACGGCTTCGGCGACATCGTGACCGGCCAGGAGTGGGACCCGACCGACGACCCCGACGTGCTGTCCGCACCCGAGTCCGTCACCGGCGGCAAGGCCAACATCACCTACGGCTCGGCCGGCGGCCCGGTCACGGCCACGGCCACCGCGGTGACCCAGGACACCGGCAACGTACCCGGCGCCTCCGAGCCCGGCGACAGCTTCGGCTTCGAACTGTCGCTGGGCGACATCAACGGCGACGGCTTCCAGGACCTGGTGGTCGCCACGTCCGACGAGAACCTGAAGGGTGTCGTCGACGCGGGCGCGGTGACGGTCCTCTACGGCTCGGCCTCCGGCCTGGACACCGACTCCGGCTCCCAGTACTTCGCCCAGTCCACGGCCGGTGTCCCCGGCGCGAACGAGATCTACGACCACTTCGGCTCCGAGGTGAAGCTCACCGACGTCACGGGCGACGGCAAGGCGGACCTGACGGTCGGCAGGGCCGGCGAGAACGGCGGCAACGGCTCGGTGGTCTACCTGCCCTCCAACGGCACGAAGATCACGACGACCGGCACACGTTCCATCTCCCCGTCCTCCGTGGGCGTGTCGACGCACGCCTCGCCGAACTTCGGCGGCGAGGCGGCCAACTGACGGGCTAGAGGCCCAGGTGCCCCACTGGTCCCAAAAGTTTCTCGAACTCCCGTACAACCCTCCCGCCACCCCACCGGTCTCCTGTTCGCCAACTTTCCTGTGAAGCCCAGGCGAACTCCGGGCGAACACGGACAGAAGGGCACCCCATTTGACTGCGGGACGTCTGCCAGACGTCCCGCATGCGGCAGGAGATTCCCGCATGCGCAAGCACCTGAGACTCGCCCTCGCGACGGCCTCCGCGGTCGCGCTGACCGGCGGTCTGCTCACCTTCTCGGCCGCGACGGCGACGGCGGCCGACTCGGTCCACCACCCCGTGGCCGACTTCAACGGCGACGGCTTCGGCGACGTCGCGTACTCGGCGGGCGGGGCCTCCGTCGGCGGCAAGACAGCCGCCGGGCAGGTCGTCGCCCTGTACGGCTCTGCGAACGGCGTGACCTCGACCAAGCGCACGACCATCAGCCAGAACACGACCGGCGTGCCCGGCGACGCCGAGGCCAACGACTGGTTCGGCTGGTCCACCGCGTACGGCGACTACAACGGCGACGGTTTCGACGACCTCGCCGTGTCCGCGCCGGACGAGGACGTGTCCGGCGACACCGACGGCGGCACCGTCCTCATCGTGTGGGGCTCGGCCAAGGGCCTCTCCGGTGCCACCACCATCAAGGACCTGGCGCCCTCCTCGCACGACCAGTGGGGCAAGTCGCTCGCCTCGGGCGACTTCGACGGGGACGGCACCGAGGACCTGGCGATCGGCAACACGTCGAACCTCGTGTACATCGTCGGCGACGGCATCACCAAGTCCGGGTCGCTCGGCGACCAGTACGGCATCAAGATGGACATCCGCTCCGGCAAGGGCACGGGCGCGGTCATGCTCACCGCCGGCGACACCAACGGCGACAAGCGGACCGACCTGGTGGTCGACGGCTACGAGATCGACGGCGACTGGGGCTACAACACCAACTGGTACGTGCCGGGCGCGGCCGACGGCCTGGGTGCGGACGGCGGTGACCGGGAGCTGAGGCGCGGTGTCATCACCGGCATCGGCGACGTCAACGGCGACGGCTTCGGCGACGTGGTCACCGGTCAGGACTGGGACCCGTCCAAGGACGGCAGTGAGCCCAGCGTGCCCGACTCGTCCACCGGCGGCAAGGTCCACATCATCTACGGCTCCGCCGACGGCCCGACCACCACGGTCGCGGTGACGCAGAACAGCGGCAACGTGCCCGGCTCGTCCGAGCGCGGCGACTTCTTCGGCAGCGAGCTGTCGCTCGGCGACATCAACGGTGACGGGATGGCCGACCTGGTCGTCGGCTCGCCCGGCGAGAACCTCGGCGGTGTCGTCAACACCGGCGCGCTGACCGTCCTGTACGGCTCGGCCTCCGGCGTGAACACCACCTCCGGCCTCCAGTACTTCGCCCAGTCCACGGCCGGCGTCCCCGGCTCGGACGAGAAGGACGACCTGCTCGGCGGCGAGGTCAAGCTCACCGACGTCACCGGTGACGGCCGGGCGGACCTGACGGCCGGCTCGTACGGCGAGAACGACTACAACGGCTCGTTGCTCTACCTGCCCTCCAACGGCACGAAGATCACCACGACGGGCGCCCGCTCCATCGCCCCGTCCGCGGTCGGCGTCTCCACCACCGGCCAGCCGGTCTTCGGCTCGAACGCGGCCAACTGAGCACCGGCTGACGTACACGGCCTGCGATGAGCACCGACTGACGTACACGGCCGGTGAAGGGGGCCCGCATCCGACAGGGATGCGGGCCCCTCACACACGACGAGCGGTCCGCGACCCCGAAAGTTCACCGAACTCCCGGGCAACCCTCCCGCCCCTCCACCGGTCTCCTGCCCGCACACCCTCACGACGGCTTCGCACACCCCTACGACGGCAGTTGGGCCCGCCGCGCTCGGCGCGAGCCCTCCTCCCTCCTGGAGTCCCCTTGCGTACTCGCTCCTTCCTCCTGGCCGCCGGCCTCACCACCGGCCTCCTCACCGCGCTCCCGGGCACCGCCTCGGCAGCCCCAGCCCCCTCCGGCCTCTCCGGCGACTTCAACGGCGACGGCTACCGCGACCTCGCGATCGCCGCGTCCATCGCCAAGGTCTCCGGCAAGACGGGGGCCGGTTACGTCGCGGTCGTCTACGGCACCGCGAAGGGCCTCGACACGGCCAAGCGCCAGATCATCAGCCAGGCCACGACCGGCGTGCCCGGCGCCCCGCAGTCGTCCGGCTACTTCGGCGACCGCCTGACCACGGGCGACCTCGACGACGACGGCTACACGGACCTGATCGTGGGAGCACACGGCCGGACGCTCGGCTCGTCCGGCGACTCCGGCGCCCTCACCGTCCTGTGGGGCGGCGCGAGCGGTCTCAAGACAGCGACCGACATCACCTCGCCGCTGCCCGAGAACCGCAACGAGCTGGGCTGGTCCGTGGCCACCGGTGACTTCGACGGCGACGGCGACACCGACCTGGCCGCCGCCAACCTCGCGTTCCCCGAGCTGAACGTCTTCAAGGGCCCGATCTCCCGCACCGGCAAGGCCACGGGGCTCGTCGGCATCGACACGTACGGGCAGACCGGCATCAACACCGACAAGATCGTCGCGGGAGACGTCACCGGCGACGGTACGACGGATCTCCTGGTCATGGGCCAGCAGGAGATCAAGAACGGCTACCGCACCCGCAGCGTCCTCTACAAGGGCTCCGCCTCCGGCCTCAAGGCGGGCGGCAAGGTCGCCGGCGGCTACGACGCCGTCATCGCCGATGTGAACAAGGACGGCCGGGGCGACATCGTCACCGGCAACTTCATGGAGAAGTCGACCGACGAGCCGAACGGCGGCCTCGGCGGCGCGATCACGGTCACGTACGGCAGCGCCACGGGCCTCAGCACCCGTACCCCGGTCCGTATCAACCAGGACACCGCGGGCGTGCCCGGCACCGCGACGAGGAACGACAGGTTCGGCTGGAGCCTGTCCGCAGGCGACGTCAACCGCGACGGGTACACCGACATCGCGGTCGGCGTCCCCCAGAAGAGCGTGGGCTCGGCGAAGCACGCCGGTGCCGTCGTCGTCCTGCGGGGTTCGAAGTCCGGCCTCACCGGCAGCGGCGCCAAGTCCTTCTCCCAGAACACCTCGGGAGTCCCCGGCGCCGCGGAGTCGTACGACTACTTCGGAGCGGCGGTCCGTCTCACCGACAGCAACCTCGACGGTTTCGCGGAACTGGCCGCGGGCGCCTACGGCGAGAACTCCAGCGACGGTGCCGTCTGGCTGCTGAAGTCCGGCTCCTCCGGCATCACGGGCACCGGCGCGAAGTCCTTCAACGGCAAGACCCTGGGCGGGCCTTCGGGCGACGCGTACTTCGGGGACGTACTCGGGGGCTGACGGACACGAGGACGGGAACGGGGACGGGCAACGGCTGATGGGGGCGGGCAGAGCGGGCAGAGCGGGGTACGGCGGCGCACGCCCCACCCGCCGCGCGCCGGCCCCGCGCCCAAAAGGTTCACCGCACACCCGGGGCAACCCTCCGGCCCCTCCACGAGTCTTCTGCTCGCACGCCCTTACGACGGCAGTGGGGCCGGTCCGCTC
The DNA here is from genome assembly GCF_041435215.1 of Streptomyces sp. NBC_01314. Classification (NCBI taxonomy): domain Bacteria; kingdom Bacillati; phylum Actinomycetota; class Actinomycetes; order Kitasatosporales; family Streptomycetaceae; genus Streptomyces; species Streptomyces sp. NBC_01314. Next base: position 5,236,311 of record NZ_CP108394.1, read on the forward strand.
GGCGCGCGCCCTCCTCCCTCCTGGAGTCCCTATGCGCACTCGTTCCTTCCTCCTGGCCGCAGGCCTCCTCGCCTCCGGTCTGACACCGCTCGCCCTGGCCACGCCCGCCGGCGCGGCGGTCGCCAAGTACACGGACGACTACAACGGCGACGGCTACCGCGACCTCGCGGTGGGCGCGCCGGGCACCGATGTCGGCAGCGCGTCGTCGGCCGGCGCGGTGGTCGTGCTCTACGGCTCGAAGTCGGGCGCCTCGGCCGCCAACCGGAGCGTGATCACGCAGAACACGAGCGGAGTCGCCGGTTCGGCCGAGAGACAGGACCATTTCGGCGCCAGCCTCGCCTCCGCCGACTTCAACAAGGACGGCTACGCGGACCTCGCGGTCGGTGCGACCGGCGAGGGCGTCGGCGTCGATACGTACGTGGGCCAGGTCACCATCCTGTGGGGCGGCAAGAAGGGTCTGACCAGCGGCACCGCGCTGCCACAGCCGTCCACGATCGCCGCTGAGCACTCGTACAGCCAGGGCCTCGCGGCGGCCGACTTCAACGGCGACGGCTCGCCCGACCTCACGGTCACCGGCGAGTGGCAGACCCGGATCTACAACGGTCCGTTCAAGAAGACCACCGGCAACGCGGCGAGCGCGAGCTACGTCGGCACCGTCGGCGCCACGCGCGACGTCGGCGCGGGCGACATCACCGGGGACAAGGCCGCCGAGCGCCTCTACCCGTACCCGACGACCTCCCACCCCGGCGGCCAGGTCAGGTACCACACGTACAACGGCAAGAAGACCGTCGTGGTCGACATGCCGAAGGCCGAGGGCAACCGCCGCGTCACCGTCGGCGACATCAACGGCGACGGTTACGGCGACCTCGTCCTCGCCAACCCCGGGGACCCGGCGATGCAGGACGGCGCAGGCCACCTGGGCGGCCAGGTGGAGATCTGGTACGGCGGCAAGGGCGGCCCCGACCTCACCCAGACCCCGACGGTCATCAACCAGGACACCCCCGGCGTCCCGGGCAAGGGCGAGGAGAGCGACTTCTTCGGCGGCTCGCTCTCCATCGGCGACATCAACGGCGACAAGTACGCCGACATCGCGGTCGGCGCGCAGTACGAGGGCCTGAACGGCAAGCGGTGGGTCGGCACGGTCACCGTCCTGTACGGCTCGGCCGCCGGTCTGACCACCAAACGCGCCGCGACCTACAGCCAGGACACCGCGGGCGTCCCCGGCACCGCCGAGACCCAGGACGGCTTCGGCAGCGCCGTCCGTCTGATCGACCTCGACAAGAACGGCAGGGCCGAACTGGTCGTCTCCGCCCCCGGCGAGAACGCCAGGGGCGCGCTCCTCGTCCTCAAGGGCACGGCCTCCGGCCTGACCACGAAGGGCGCGAAGAGCATCACGGCGGCGAACGTCGGGCTCAAGGAGACCGCGAACAGCTTCGGCGTGCAGCTCGCCCAGTAGCCGCGCCCACTCCCCTCCCCTCCCCTCATCTCCCCTCCTCTCCCCTCACTGCGAAGGACATGCATGCGATTCCGTAGCGCCACGATGGCCGCGACGCTCGTGGCGGCGACCGTGACCCCCCTCGCCTTCTCCCTCTCCATCGGCCCGGCCGCCGCCGCGCCCGCCAAGTACGCGGACGACTTCAACGGCGACGGCTACCGCGACAACGCGGTCTTCTCGTACGGCACCGAGACCCGCTTCAGCAAGGGCGGCGGCGTCCTCGTCACGTTCGGCCACGCGAACGGCCCGGGCACGAAGACCCAGTTCATCGACCAGGCGAGCGCGGGCGTGCCCGGGGCCGACGAGACGGACGACTTCTTCGGCGAGGTCCGCACGGCGGCCGACTTCAACAAGGACGGCTACGGCGACCTCGCGGTCTCCGCCAACGGCGAGAACGTCGGCAAGTACAAGGACAACGGCACGGTCACCATCCTCTGGGGCGGCAAGAAGGGCCTGTCCGGCGGCACGACCGTCCCGTTCAAGGGCCCGAAGGGTGTCTCCGGCGAGGCCCGCGACTTCGCCACCGGCGACTTCAACGGCGACGGCAGCCAGGACCTGGCCCTCGTCCGCGACGGCAAGACGTACGTCTACCGGGGCGCGATCGCCAAGTCGGGGGTGAAGGGCTCGGTCACGGTCCTGGACAAGGACGGTGCGGGCTTCTACTCCACCGCGCTGATCTCCGGCAAGGTCAACAAGGACGGCAGGACCGACCTCGTCATCATCGGCGACGTCGTCACCGACACCACCCTCGCCTCCGACGCCTGGTTCATCTCCGGCGGCAAGACCAAGCTCTACCCCGGCAAGACCCTCCGCCTCGAATCCATCAAGTCCAACGGCGGCCAGGCCGAACGCGGCGGCGACGGCGTCATCGACGACTTCGACAAGGACGGCTACGGCGACATCGCCATCGGCACACCGGTCTACGACAAGACCAAGGGCCGCGTGACCGTCTGGTACGGCGCGTCCTCGGGCCCGTCGAAGTCGGCCCGCTTCACCCAGTCCACGTCCGGCATCGCCGACACCCCGGAGTCGTACGACGCCTTCGGCGACGCGGTGACCTCCGGCGACATCAACGGAGACGGCTACCGTGACCTCGCGGTGGCCGCGCCGGGCGAGAGCCTGAGCGGCAAGGGCGAGGCGGGCGCGATCCACGTCCTCTACGGCGGCGAGTCGGGCCTGACGGCCAAGGGTTCCCAGTTCCTCACCCGCAACACCGCAGGCATGCCGGGCGACTTGGCGGCCGGCGACTACTTCGGCCACACGATCCGCCTCCGCGACACCAACCGCGACGGCAAGGCCGACCTGTACGTGCTGGGGGAGAACGGTTCGATGGTCCTGCGAGGTTCGTCGAGGGGCGTCACGACCGCCGACTCGATGGCGGTGGACGGCGACGCGGTCCGCGGGATGCTTCAGTAACGCGGGGCGCGTAGCGCGCGTATGAGGGCGGCGAGCCCGGCGGGGGTTGTGTGGACTACCTGGCCGGGCTCTTCGCTTTCACGGAGCCGAAGAGTCTCGTGGCCGGCGGCGATCTCAAGGCAGTTGGGAGCGTCTTCGTCCTCGGAGAACGAGGACTTCTGCCATACAGGAACGGCTGCCATATCGCCCTTCAGATCTCTTGAGCCAGTTCGCGAATGAAGTCTCTCGACTCTACGACGCCGAGCGCGGCCTTCCGTGCCACGGCGATCCTTCGCCGATACGTAGCCAACTGCGCCTCAGCGTCCAAGAAAGCGCCCCCGTGGGGAGCATCCCGCAAGACAGTGTCCAGCTGCGGAACCGGGCCGTCCAGCAACAGAATCGGACTGCTGATCCTGAACCCGTCTCGGTCGAAGGGCACGACATGAACGGCGACCTGGGGCCGCTCCGACTGGCCCAGAATGTGCTCCAACTGCCGCCGTGCAAGCCCGCGATCGGCCTTCCTGATCCGCAACGCGGCTTCATGGATCACGACCTCGTAGACGAAGTCATCCCGTTCGAGGACCCTCTGCCGCCGCAATCGGAACTCCACGCGTAGGTCCTGCTGGTCCTGGCTCATCTCCTGAGGAGAGCCCTCATAGAGCACTCGAACATGCTCCTCCGACTGCAACAGCCCAGGAATGCTCACGATCTCGAACGACCTCACGTGCCGTGTGTGGTGCTCCAGTTCCGCGAGGTCGAGAAACCCGCGCGGGAGCAATCCCCGAGAGTCCTCCCACCAACCCCGCCCACGCTCGGTCGCCATGGCCGCCAGCGCCTCCACCAAAGCGGCGTCATTGCTGGCGTACTGACTCGCGAAGTACCGAACACGGTCCGCACTGACCCCGACGCGTCCCACTTCCGTGGCGGAGAGCTTGCTCTCGGCGATCCCCAGCGCCCGCGCCGCCTCCCGACCACTGAGCCCGGCCCGTTCCCGAAGCTTGCGCAGCTCAGCGCCGAGCCGCTCCTGACGTGCCGTGACGATGCTCCGTGCTGGCATGTACTCGTTTCCTCCCGGAAGTTGACGGCCCATTATCCCGGTTCGACTTGACCGGGTTCAAATGAACCCCCTACCGTCAGTGACGCGACGCACACGCTGCGGAACACCGGGACCCCGGAAGCGCACCGCCCCGCCCTGCCACGGCGGCGGCGACAAGGCCACCGCCCGACACCCAGCGCCCCCACCCCTCCGTACGCCTCACCAGGAGCCCCATGCGCACCGACTGGGAGTACACCCTCTACATCCCCCACGACCCCCGAGCCGTAGCCATCGGCCGCCGCACCCTCCGCGACATCCTGACCACCCACACCCTCCCCACCCTCATCGAACCGGCGGAGCTACTGGCCTCCGAACTCCTCACCAACTCCCTCCGCCACACCACCGGCCCGGCGGCCCTGAAACTCAGACAGTCCGGCGCCTCCTTCCGCGTCGGCGCGTGGGACACGGACCCGACGCCCCCGACGGTCACCCCCCACACCGACACCTCCACCTCCGGCCGAGGCCTCCACCTGCTCAACGCCTACGCGGACGACTGGGGTTGGTTCGCGGTGAACGGGACGCGGGGCAAGTACGTCTGGTGCGAACTGGACGCGAGGTCGAAGCCCGACTGACGGCGAACGAGCCGGCCGGCCACGACCCACCCGGGCGCCCGGGCCGTCCCGCCCTGATGTCAGTGCTGTGGTGCATGATCGGCGCATCGGGCCTTCGAGGGGGATGGAAACGCCATGGCGATCACAAACGAGCAGGTGGCAGGGCACTCGTTCCTGCGGCGGCTGTACACGGACGCGTACTACCCCGATCACGTCGTCGGCAAGGGCGGGGCGATCCTGCTGCGGCTGTGCGAACGGATCGAAGCCGAGCGGCCGTCGGACCTGACGTCGCTGTACGCGCTGACCCAGGCCGCGACGGAGGAGTTCAACCTGCTGCAGGTGGATTTCGAGGCGGCCGGGAGTGACATAGAGACGGTCGCACGGGAGGAGATCGCCGAGGACTTCTGGTTCGTCGCCTCCTCCTACGGGTTCACGGACGCGGACGTCGAGGAGCTGATCGCCACCCGGGACTGGTGAGCGACGGCCCGAAGGCCGACTGCTGACCGGAGCCCTTCGCCGAGGACCGCGACACGGTCGCGGAGACCCGCACGTACGGGGATAATTACCCCGTACGGCACCAAACCTCACAGACAGTGGAAGGCCGGCGATCGCCATGGCCGAACACCCGAACGCAACCCTCGTCCGCAAGGGCTACGAAGCCTTCAGCCGCGGCGACATGGACACCCTCCGCGGTCTGATGGCCTCGGACTGCACGCACCACGTCCCCGGCAGCCACCTCCTGTCGGGCGACTACAAGGGCCAGGACTCGATCATCGGCCTGTACCAGCGGCTCTTCGAGGAGACCGCCGGAAGCTTCAGCGTCGACCTGAGCCATGTCTGCGTGGACGGCCGCGGCCACGCCGTCTCCGTGCACCGCTACACCGCCGAGCGGGGCGGCAAGCGGATCGAGCAGAACGGCTGCCTCGTCTTCCGCATCATCGGGGACAAGATGACGGACATCGACGAGTGCCAGGAGGACCTGGACAAGGAGAACGAGTTCTGGTCGTAGCCCCGCCGAGGCGAGACTCTTCGTTCTCGCCCGCACAACCCCATACGGCTTCCAGGTGTCACACAGGTGAACCAGCCACACCCCCGACATCCGGCCACCCACCTGGAGCCCTCCCGTGCACGGACCGACGCACAGACCGACGCACAGACGGACGTACGCCCTGGCCGCCGCCACGGTGGCGACCGCCACCGCCACCACGGCGGCCCTCGCCCTGGCCCTCGCCCCGGCCGCGGCCGCCACCCCGCGCACCGAGCCCGCCCCGCAGCCCACCCCCGTGACCAGCGACTTCAACGGCGACGGCTACGCCGACCTCGCCGTCGGCGTCCCCGACGGGACCGTGAACGGCAAGGCGAAGGCCGGCTATGTGAACCTCGTCTGGGGCGGTGCGAAGGGCCTGGGCAGGTACGGCAGCATCCGGGTCAGCCAGGCCACCGCCGAGGTCCCGGGCGCCCCCGAGGCGGGCGACCGCTTCGGCGCGTCCGTCGTGCTGGACGACCTGAGCGGCGACGGCCACGCGGAGCTGATCATCGGCGCGCCCGGTGAGGACGTCGACGGGCGTGGCGCGGACGCGGGCTCCGTCACCGTCGTAGGCGGCGCGAAGCACGGCACGGGCCCGGGGTCCATGGCCCTCATCGGCCCGTCGGCGAAGTCGGCGTACGGCTGGTCGGTGGCCGCGGCCGACCTCACCGGTGACCACCAGAAGGACCTGGTGCTCGGCGGCCGCGACAAGGTCGTCGTCCTCGCCGTCGTCGACAACGGCGAGGACATGGTCATCACCACCGTCCTGGCCACCCCCATGGGCGGCCGCGCCCCTCTCCTCGCCACCGGCGACTTCACCGCCGACGGCACAGCCGACCTGGCCGTCGCCTACCACACGATCAACGCCCCCTACACCCAGTCGCACGTCCGGCTGTGGTCGTGGGACGAGGCCGAGCGGCACATGGTCAACACCTGGAACTCCGACAACGGCGCCGCCTCCGCGCTCGCCGCCGGCGACTTCGACGGCGACGGCCTGGACGACCTGGCCCTCGGCGAGTGCCGCGAGATAGCCGACGAGAACATCGACGACCCGTGCGGCCCGGAGTCGTACGCCAAGGGCGGCGGCATCCACATCGAGTACGGCGACAAGAACGGCTCCTTCGGCTACCGCTCGCAGACCCTCAACCAGGACACGGTCGGTGTCTACGGCGTCGCCGAGGACGGCGACCGCTTCGGCGCCTCCCTCGCCGTACTGGACTGGAACCGCGACGGCCGCGACGACCTGATCGCGGGCGCCCCCGGCGAGGCCATCGGCACCCGCAAGGCGGCCGGCGCGGCCACCCTGCTGCTGGGCCACGCCGGCGGCATCGTCGACAAGTTCGGCGAGGCGACCTCCGTCCAGTACCACCAGGACCGACCCCGCGTCCCCGGCGTGGCGGAGACGAACGACGCCTTCGGCACGGCCGTCGCCACCGGCGACTACGACAAGGACGGCACCCCGGACACGGCCGTCGGCGCCCCGGGCGAGAACGCGAAATCCGGCGGCGTCTGGGTCTTCCCGAAGACCTCCGTGACGAACTCGCGCGCCCTCACCCCGAAGAACCTCGGCCTCCCGTCCCCCACGTCGGCACTGTCGTACGGCAGGTACCTGAGCAGCCACTGACACCACGGCTGACCTGCGCGTCCTGCGGGCCGGGCCTCCCTCCCGAACCCCCGCCGAACCCCCTACCGAACCCCCTGGTGAACCCCTCTGGCGAACCCCTCACCCATCCCTGACGATCCCTTAGGGGATGTCACAGCTCGGCCGCAAAGCCGGGCCGGTTGGCCCCGGTCCGGCACGCGGTCGCCCGGGACCAGGTACGTTCGATGACGTGGCTGGATTCAGGATCGGACGCGGCCGGGACAACGGCGCTCCTCAAGCGCGACCGCAAAACCCTCCGTACGGACAGCAGGCCCCGCAGGCCGGCGGCCCGTCGCACGGCTACCCCCAGACGCCCCCGGGCCCGCCGTACGGCGGCGGCCGGAGCGGCGGTCAGGGCGGCTGGCCGCAGACGCGGGGCGGCGGGCAACCCGGCAATTACGGGACCCGCGGCAACCAGGGGGGCCACGGCAACCACGGCGAGCCGGAGTATTTCGGCGACGACGGCACGCAGCCCCACCCCCAGGGTGGCGGCGCGGACCCGTACGCCGCCAACAACCCGGGTCACACGCAGATGTTCAGCGTCGGCGAGGACCCGTACCAGCAGGGCGACACCTACCGCGCGGGCAACACCCCGGCGGCCCCGCTCGGCCCGCGGCTGCCCTGGAAGGCCCTCCTCAAGGGCATCATCACCAGCCCGAACCAGACGTTCCTGGTGATGCGCGACTACGCGGTGTGGGTCCCCGCCCTGATCGTGACGTTCCTGTACGGCCTGCTGGCCGTCTTCGGCTTCGACGGCGCCCGCGAAGACGCGATCAACGCGACGCTCTCGAACGCCGTGCCGATCGTCCTCGTCACGGCCGTGACGATGGTGTTGAGCACCTTCATCCTGGGCGTCGTCACCCACACCCTGGCGCGCCAGCTCGGCGGCGACGGCGCCTGGCAGCCCACGGTCGGCCTCTCCATGCTGATCATGTCCCTCACGGACACGCCCCGCCTGGTCGTCGCGATGTTCGCGGGCGGCGACGCCTCCTTCGTCCAGATCCTCGGCTGGATCACCTGGGTCGCCGCCGGCGCCCTCCTGACCCTGATGGTCTCCAAGTCCCACGACCTCCCCTGGCCGAAGGCCCTGGGCGCATCAGCGATCCAACTGGTCGCGATCCTGTCGCTGATCAAGCTGGGCACGTTCTAGACGGGACACCTCCGTACGACAGGACGGGGCCCCCGGCGCAGTCACTGCGCCGGGGGCCCCGTCGCATGCCCTCACACGCCCCCGTACACCCCACGCACACCGACACACACCCTCACGCGCAAACGGATGAATCACCCATACGGGTCACGGAAAATCACCAAATAGTCACATACCGTCATGGGGATGGACGCGGTGAAGGGAACGGCCACCATGGCCGCCCCTCGGACCACTGGGGCGTGATCACCCGCAACACCATCGGCTCCTCCGTGGCCGAACTGCGCAACGGCCCGTTCGGCTCGTACGACGCGCTGGGACCGGAGCAGCGGCCGCCGTACGGCCGGGGCAGCCTCGGTATCGCGGTGGCGAACAACTCCACCACCCTGAATCCCCCCAGCGAGAAGGTCGACTTCGGTAACGAGGTCGACTTCTACGGCAAGCCGGTGTCAGGTCTGCGGCAGGTCGGCTTCCACGTGTTCCAGACGGGCGAGAACGTCGGCTACGGCGGCACCGCGACGAACATGCCGAACATCAGGTTCGAGATCGACCCGAACCTGACTGCGCTCCCCTCCGTCAACTACTCCACGCTGGTGTGGGTGCCGCCCGCCTCCCCGGTGACGAACAGTTGGAGCCCGTTCCTCAACGCCACCACAACCGGCTACTGGTACCTCACGGGCACCGCGGGCGGACCGACAGGGACCAACTGCGACCAGACGACTCAGTGCACCTTCAACCAGGTGAAGACCGCGCTCCAAGACGCCGATGACCCGGCCCTCATCTACACCGCCGCGGTCGGCAAGGGCCGCGACTTCATGTGGATCGGCGCCATCGACGGCTTCCGCGTCAACGAGACCATCTACGACTTCGAACGCTGGGGCGTCAGGGCCCTCCCGGCCAACTGACCACCCGCTCCTCCGCCCCATCCCTCACACCCTGGCCGTCCGGGGGACGGCAGTGCCCCCCGTCGCTGAACACAGCGGCAGGGGGCACCCTCGCGCGGCGGGACCGACCCCTACGCCGGGCGAGCGCCGATCAGGCGTCGAGCACCTGGCCGGCCCGCCTGACGACGGGCTGCTGGACGCTCCACGGGAAGTTGATCCAGTCGTCCGTCCGCTTCCACACGTACTCGCACTTCACAAGGGAATGGGACTTCTCGTAGATCACGGCGGACCGGACCTCGGCCACGGCGTCGAGGCAGAAGTCGTGGACGAGCTTGAGCGTCTTGCCCGTGTCGGCGACGTCGTCCGTGATCAGGACCTTCTTGTCGGAGAAGTCGATCGCGTTCGGGACGGGCGCGAGCATGACCGGCATGTCGAGGGTCGTGCCCACGCCGGTGTAGAACTCGACGTTCACGAGGTGGATGTTCTTGCAGTCCAGCGCGTAGGCGAGCCCGCCGGCGACGAAGACACCGCCCCGGGCGATGGACAGCACGATGTCGGGCTCGTACCCGTCGTCGGCGATGGCCTGCGCGAGTTCGCGTACGGCCGTGCCGAACGCCTCGTAGGTGAGGTTCTCGCGGACGATCGCGTCGCCGCTGGTCCCGGCCTCCTCGGCGCTCACACCTGGGTCCGGTGGAAGTTGAGGAAGGACCGGGAGGCCGTCGGCCCGCGCTGCCCCTGGTAGCGGGACTCGTACCGCTCGCTGCCGTACGGGAACTCCGCCGGTGAACTGAGCCGGAACAGGCACAGCTGCCCGATCTTCATGCCCGGCCAGAGCTTGATGGGAAGCGTCGCGAGATTCGACAGTTCGAGCGTCACGTGTCCGGAGAAGCCGGGGTCGATGAACCCGGCGGTGGAGTGGGTGACGAGCCCGAGCCGCCCCAGAGAACTCTTCCCCTCCAGCCGCGAGGCGAGATCGTCGGGGAGGGAGATGACCTCGTACGTACTCGCGAGCACGAACTCGCCCGGATGCAGGATGAAGGGCTCATCCCCCTCGGGCTCGACGAGCCGCGTGAGATCGGCCTGTTCGACGGACGGGTCGATGTGTGGATAGCGGTGGTTCTCGAACACCCGGAAGAAGCGGTCGAGACGCACGTCGACACTCGACGGTTGCACCATGGATTCGTCGTACGGATCGATCCGCACCCGACCGGCGTCGATCTCGGCCCGGATGTCCTTGTCTGAGAGAAGCACGCCCCGAGGATACGCAAGACGCGCGGACCGCCCCTAACCAGCTGGACGAACCCGCGCGCCTCGGTTGCCGCTCCTACTACCGCTACTTCCGCTTTGCTGCGACTTAGTCCACTTCTGCCGCTTGCACAGCTTCCGTCGCTTCCATCACTTCCACCGCTTCAACCGGCTTTACCGCTTCTCCAGCGCCACCGGTACGACACTGCGCAACCGCGCGCAGCGCGGGCAGCGCATGAGCCGGCCGGGGCCGAGTCGTTCCGCCTGCTGCATCGGGAACGTAGCGGTGCTGAACATGTGCCCATCGGCACAGCGGACGACGGTGCGCTCCATCAAGTCCATGAGTCCCTTCCCCAAGAGCCACGTCTGGCTGTCGACCTACGTCGACATGACGACGAACCGCCACATTACGGGATGATTGGGATGGCCCTCCAGGCGGCACTCCGATCCCGTCGGAGGCCCACCCGGACCCTCTTCCACGCCTCCACCGTACGCCCCAACTCCCGCGCCCCACAGCCCCGTCCCCGCCCCGGAAACACGTCCGGGCCCCACGCCTTCAGCGTGCGGGGCCCGACATGAGGTAAAGTAACAACGCGTTCCGACACCGGCACCGACCGGCGTCTTACGCGGGTGTAGTTTAGTGGTAGAACATCAGCTTCCCAAGCTGAGAGTGCGAGTTCGATTCTCGTCACCCGCTCCATGATGAAGGCCCAGGTCAGAGACCCGGGCCTTTTTGCTGTGCTCTGTGATCAGTTGTCGCGTGCCAGATTCGTGCCAGAACGCCTGTCGGGCTCTTTCTCCCTGGCAGCGGCCCGCGCCTTCCGTACGGTGGCGTCCAGCCCGGCGGCGACCTCTTCTTGCCGCTCGTCGTCGGAGTGCTGATAGATCAGCGCCGCCTTCTCCGAGGACTGCCCGGCGCGGACCATGGTGTCTTTGAGCGTGGCCCCGGAGCGCGTGGACAGTGTGTGCCCCGTGTGCCGGAGATCGTAGAACCGGAAACCCTCTGACATGCCGACGGCGTCACGCGCCTTCCGCCACTTCCGCCCGAAGGTGCTGCGCCGGAAGGGAGCGCCCTTCTCCCCGACGAAGATCAGCCCGTCCGGGCCCGCCTCGGCGTAGCTCTCCAGGTGCCAGCGGAGCTCCCGGCGGAGGAACGCGGGAAGAATCACAGTCCGGGTGCCCGCCTCAGATTTGGTGTCGCCCTGCACGCGCCGCCCGTTCATCCGCTCCGGCTCGGCGAGGCGGACGCGGACGCGAAGGTTGTCGAGGTCGACGTCTCGGCGGCGGAGGCCGGCCAGTTCTTCCGGCCGCATCGGACCGTACGCACCGAGGTAGACCATGAGCCGCCACCGCATCCCCACCGCTTCGGCGAGGGCATCGACCTGAGCGACGGTGGCGATACGCCGCTCGGCCGCCTTCTCCTTACCGGCGCCCTTGATCCGGCAGGGATTACGCGTGATCAGCTCGTCGTCCACGGCCGTTTCCATGATGGCTTTGAGGAGTCGGTACGCCTTGGCCGTCATCGTCTTGGCGTTCGTGGTCCGCAATCGACCGGCCCGCCACTCACGAACACGCGGCGCGGTGATCTCGTCCAAGTCCGACTCGGCGAAGGTGAACAAGTGCTTGTCGAGGAGGTAGCGGTACAGGTCGCGGGTGAGCGGCGCGAGTTCCCGTTCGTCGACCCACTTGTCGGCGTAGGCCCGGAAGCTCACCGCGCCCGCCTCGGGGTCGCGCCACTCACCCCGGCGGATCTCCGTCTGACGTTCTGCAAGCCAGTCGTCGGCATCAGCGGTCGTCTCGAAGGTGACGGGAGCCGGACGCATCACGCCGTCAGGGCCCGGGTAGCGAGCCTGGTACCGCCCGGAGGGAAGCCGTCTGATCGCTCCGAAACGGCGTCGCCTGCCCCTGTTGTTGGCCATCAGGCAGCAGCCCTTCCGAAGCGGGACCGAGGCCGCCTCAGCGGCTCTACGGTGCGAGAGGCGAGGTACTCGCGGAGGGCGCTCTCCGGGATGCGGACGTACCTGCCGACCTTCACGTACCGGATGCGCCGCTCCTCGATGAGCCGCCGGGGGAAGCGGGTGGTCGTGCCCAGCAGCTCGGCGACCTGGTCGACGGACAGGTAGCGGTCGTTCATGTGGTCGGCTCTCCTTCCGTTCCGGGGGCGGGTTCGAGGGACGCGGCAAGCCAGGTCTCGCCCGCGCTGAGGCCCGTACCGGCGAAGACCCAGTGGGCGAGGACGAGCGTGGTTTCGCCGTCCTGGGGTGCGGGCGGGGCCGCTTGTGCTCGGCGCCAGTCGGCGCGGGCGTCGCGGAGTGCGCCGAGGGTGGTGGAGTAGCGGCGGGATTTGGTGGAGAAGTGGCCGCGGAAGCCGAGCATGTGCGCCCAGGCGCGTAGGCGGAGGTCTGCCAGTTCGGGGCGTGCGCCGAGGGTCCAGGCGGTTCGGATCATGCGGCGGGCGTGGTCGGTGATCCGGGCCCCGGCCAGCTCGGCGAGGAAGCGGATCGGACGGTCAAGGGTGCCGGTCGTCGTCTCGGCGCCCTTGGTGGCGTACTTGGCGATGTACGCCGCTACGGCCCGCTCGGTCAGCTCTTGGCCGCCGTCGAAGTCGGCCGAGCGGATCGGACGGACGTCGAGTTGACGGCCGAAGGTGAAGGTGTGGGCCCGTCCGTCGACGGTCGGACCGCCGACGCGAGCGGCGGTGGCAGCGGCGTGGATGGCGTCGCTCAGCAGCTCGGCCGTGGCCCAGGCCGGGGGCGAGGTGTCGCCGCCCTCGGGGCCGTCGAGGCGGATGACCGCGTGGAAGTGGACGGCTCCGCGCTTCTGGTACTCGGCGACCTTGGCGAAGGAGAGGCGGGCGTGGTCGCGGAAGGCCCGTTGGGTGAGGCCGGCCAGCTTGGCGACCTCGCGGCGGAGGTAGATGGAGAACCGGCGCCACAGGGCCCCGGCGTGGGCGTTCCAGAGCACGGCCGCCTCGTAGTCGTACGTGTCCGGGTCGAGGGGCGTACCGAGGACCGGGGCTGTGTCCTCGTGCCGGACACCGCAGCGGCAGGGCCGTCCGCTGGAGGGGCGGTTGTGGACCGGTCCGAAGCTCGGCGCGGTGAAGGTGGCGAAGACCCGCGGGTGCGTGCCGACCTGCTCGGGGGTGCCCTTGCCGCCGCGCAGTCCGGCGGTGATCAGGTGGAAGGTGTCGCGGCGGTAGACCTCCGCGCAGGCCGCGCAACGGGTGGCACGACGGTTGTTGCAGCGGACGAGGAGGTTTCCGGCGGGGAGGGCGGTGGAGTCGAGGTGGTGCAGGATGCGCCCGACCTCACCGGTCGTCGTGTCGACGGCGTACTCGGTGCGGTGGCCGTCGAGGCGTACGGGGTGGGTGCAGCCGCCCAGGCCGGAGAGTTGACGGGCCAGTTCGGGCAGGGTGCCGAGTGAGGCGAGCATGGAGAGTTCCGCCAGCGGGGGCGGAGTCTGCCGGGTGATGATGGGTCTTCCTTTCGGCTGTTTCGGCGGTTGGGAGGGACGGCCCCCGGGGCGGCGGGATGCTTGGCGGCTTGTTGCCGCCCCGGCGGCCGGTCAGTGCTTGTGCGCGTTGTTGACGAGGGAGCGCAGGACGACGGCTGCGATGGCCACGGAGATGGCCGAGACGGCGACCGCCGCCAGGAGCGCGGTGAGGACGACACCCACGACGACCACGGCGGCGACCGCGCCGACACCGACGCCCACGAACGGGGCGATCGGGCGGCCGGCGGAGTGAGCCGGAACCGGGGCGGTGTTCTGCGGGATGTGCCTGGCGATGCTCGGGACGTGCGGAGTGTCGGGCAGCTTGGGGCGGAACACGGCGGTCTCCTTTGCGGTTGCTTGCGGTCGTTGGCTCAGTCGCGGGTGCCGTTGACGACGTCGACCCCGGAGCGGGTGCCGGACTCGATGACCGGGGCGAGGACGGTGTGCGAGAGCCAGAAGCCGAACAGCGCGATCACGACGGCGACCCACAAGCGGACGCCGAGGAACTTGATCGCAGCCCAGGCGATGACGCCCAGGACGAAGACGAGCGGCAGCGAGACGGTCACGGGATCTCCTCGGGTGTCGTCTCGGGTCAGCGGACGGCGCAGCGGTGAGTGCGCGCGGCCAGCTCGGCGGCGGCCCGGCTGTCGTAGTCGGTCGAGAAGCCGCAGCGCGGAGCCGTGCAGGCGGCGGTGTGCTTCTCACGGCCACGGCCGTCGTAGTACGTGCCGACCTGGACGGGACCGATGCGGACGAGGTTGCGGAAGCGGCGGTTGGCGGGCATCAGGGGTTCTCCTTCTGGTCGTTGGGGGTTTCGCCGGTGAAGTCGGTGACGTGGCCGGCGAGCCAGCGCAAGATCTCGTCGCCCTCGTAGCTGTCGGCGGTGAGGATCACCGGTTCGGCGATGAGCACGGCTTCGGTGAGGCGGTTCTGTCGGGTCAGCTCGGCGGCACGCTTGAGTGCGCGGAGCGTGGACGGTCGCAAGGTGGAAAGTCCTCCGGGTCAGGTGAGTTGAGCGGCGATGGCTTCGGCCAGCGGCATCGGGACGCCGAGCCGGGCGCGAAGGGTCGAGGTGTCGATGGGGGTGCCGGTCCGGGCGTGATGTTCGTCGGCGACCTTGCGGGCGAGGGCGACGAGGGCAGGAGGTACGGGAGCAGGCCGTACGGGGGCGGGCGATGGCGGAGCCGACCCGACTTCGGCGGATGGCAGCTCGGCCACCGTCACGGGCGGATCCACCTCTGTGGCGGGCGGTTGGGGCGCCGAGTCCGTGACCGTCGAGGGCGGTTCGGTGTCAGCCATGGCGCGGGGTGTCTTGGGTGCGCCGTGGGCGAGGAGCGTTCCGCCGAGGAACGCGACCGCGGGCCACCCGGCGACGACGATGCGCAGCCAGGCAGGCACGTTCTCCAGGTCGAGAAGCCCAGCGGTGGCGACGTTGGCACCGAGGGAGGCGACCAGCGCGACGAGGAACCAGCACCACCCGGCGGCTTTCGCCTCCCCCGAGCGGAGCCGCCGCCAGGCCGCCACCATCAACAGGTCGACGGAGACCGGGTAGGCCCACGCCTTCCAGCCGTCCTGTCCGGCGGCGGAGGCGAGGTCGTGCAGGTGGGCGAAGGACAGCGCGGCGGCGATGAGCGCCTGGACGAGTACGGCGTCCACACGGACGGGCAGGGCACGCACGGCGCGACTCCTTCCGGTTTCAGGCATGGGTGGGGTAGGGACGTGGCGCGGGACGGTCGCGCCGACCGTGGTAGCGGGTGCGGCTACTCGGCGACGGGGCGAGGAGTGGCTACCGGCCCGGACGCCTCCACGGGCGCTGGCGGGACGTAGGGGCGGAAGGGCACGAGCGCAGGCACGTCGGGTGCGAGGTGGGCCGTCTCGCGGCAGATGGCCGCCGCTTCGGCGAGGGAGAGGTGAGGCGTGCGGATGCGGGACCAGCCGCCGGACGTGTCGCCGACGACGGCGAGGCCGGGCAGCTCGGGCGCGATGCCGCAGGCCGCGTACACCGCCTCGGGGGCGATGTCCCCGAGGGCCATCTTGGCGGAGGCTTCGTCGTTGACGCGGTGGCAGACGCGGCCGGTCAGCTGGGCCCGGAGCATGGTGGCGCCCTTGCCCAGCTCGGCGCCGAAGCGCTGTCCGCAGACCTCCAGATAGATGCCGGCCGCGCGGCCGAGCTGGGCAAGGCGGATGAGCTGGGTGACCATCTCGTCTCGCCGTTCCTCCTCCTTCCTGGTGGCGACGAGGAAGAGTTCCGCCACCTCGTCGATGAACAGCACAATGGGAGCCGGGCGTTCGTCGTCCGGCAGGCCCCAGATGTCCGAGGTGATCAGCTCATCCGGGGTCCCGGGGCCGATGCCCTGCCGGGCCTTGATCAGGTCGTAGCGGTCCTCCATCTCCTTCACCAGCACGGGCAGCAGCTCGGCCGCCTGTACCGGGTCGGTGGCCAGGGCGGAGAGCCGGGCCGCGAACGGCGCCAGCTCGACGCCGCGCTTGCAGTCGATCCCGACGAGGACGACCGGCTGAGCGGCCAGCCCGGTGAGCAGGTTGCGCAGGAACATGGACTTGCCCGACAGCGTGGCGCCGAGGACGAGTTGATGCGGAACGGCCCGGTAGTCCCGTACGAACGCCGTCGCGTCCTCGCGCAGAGCCACCGGCACCCGAAGCGGCCCGGCACCAGTCCGACGAGGCATCCGCACCTTCCGCAGGACGTCGAAGCCGACGAGCCGCAGTTCCACGACCCCGGGCTTGACGTCCCGCACGTACACGGCGTGAACACCCCAGGCGTGCCGCAGCCGTTCGGCCGAGGCCGCCACATCCCCCGGTTCCTGCCCCGGAGCCAGCCGCAGCCGGAGCCGCAGGCCGGTCGAGGTGGGCCGGATCATGCCCCGCCGAGGCGGCACCGGCCGGATCTCCCGCCGAGTGGTCGCCTTGACGGCCAGCGCCCGCCACCGGGACGGCGGGACCGTCAGGCCGCACGCGTCCATGGTCGAGGAGTACGAGGCCAGCAGCCGGGCCACCGAGACCGGCAGCCCGACCGTGGACCAGTACGCCGCAGGGTGGGCGTGCCGGGCGTAGAGCGCGCCGCCGCCTATCGCAGCAAGCGGCGCACCCCACTCGGCCAGCGTCACCAGGTCGGTCACGGCGATCAGCCCGCCTGTGCCATCGGGAAGGCACCCGGAGCCACGGCGGTGGCCCGGTAGGCGATGCCGTGCCGCTGCTGGCCGTTGAACACGCTCTCCCACGGCCGGGCGATGAGCCCCGGCAGCGAGACGGGAGCACCGACCGTCAGCCCGTCGGTCACCCCGCTCTCGGGGATGGTGACCTGGATCAGGGACGACTCACCTTCGTCGATGAAGACGACGCCGACCGTCATCAGTGCCTCACCGCTCACGGCATCCTTGGCGATCTCACCGGTCTGCCGATCGCGCACCTTCGGTGTCGGCGCTTCGGTGAGCAGGATCGTGGCGGTCGAGGCGTCAATGCGGATCACACGCACAGAGGTTTCTCCTTCTGAGTCGATCAACTCGCCACCTGACAAGTTGACTTAGCAAGCCCGAAGTTAGAGATGACAGGTTGACTTGTCAAGTGGGATTGAGGGCGAACTCGCCTGGATCAGGCGTCAGTTCAAGCGATAGGTGTCTTCGAGTTCCTGACGATCGGCAGGAAGTAGCACGTCAGAGACTTGCAGTGCTTGCCCGGCCGCATCGCACGCAATGACCAGGACACTGAGCACGGGCACCCCGTCCGACAAGCCCAGCAGCTCGGCTTCACCGCTCTCAGGCAGTCGAGCCGAGACCCGCTCCGTCACATGGTCGTAGCGGACCTTCTTCCGAGCCTCCACATGCTTGCGCACACTGCCGCTCAGAGCTTCGGCACTCGCCAGCTCGGTGCCCTCGACCAGGCCGGCGGGGAAGTACGACGAGACCAACTCGACCGCTTCGCCGTCCTCGTCCACAAGGAAGCGACGCATGAGAACCTTGGCTCGCTTCGGAAGCCCGAGCGCGGAGGCGACCCGCGCCGGAACGGGGACTTCAGCGACTTCGACCATGCGCCCCGAGGCCCGCGACTCATCGCGCTCCAGGGCTTCTCGCCCCCGCCGATCCTGCTGCTCAACAACTTCCGGACGGCCCCGAACGGTCGTGCCATACCCCTGCCGGGACTCCAGCCAGCCGTCGCGCTTCAGCAGCTCCAGCGCACGCACGACGGTCGGGCGGGACATCCCGAAGGCCTGCACCAGTTGGTTCTCACTGGGCACCCGGGTGCCGGGCGGATAGGTGCCGTCCTCGATGCGCTGCTGAATGGTCTGAGCGAGGCGGACGTACTTCGGTGCCTCCACTTCATACGCCATGAACGCCGCCGCCTGTCGAGATTGGCCAAGTCAACTGGTCAACCAGACTAGCGACAACTGGGCCGTCAGGACAGAACCGGCTCGAAGCCCTCACCGGACGGCCACGCGTCGGCAACGTCGAAGGAGACGACTGTCCCGCCGAAGCGACTTGGGCCGGAGTGCCACGACTCGGCGATGGAGTCGACGAGGAGCAACCCGCGCCCGTGGGCATCGCTGGCCTCCGGTTGCCGCATGCGCACACTCGCCGGGAACCCGGGGTTGTGCACCTCGATCCGGAGCGACGTCTCCACGCGGTACCAAGCAACGCGCACCGTCCAGGTCTCGTCTGCCCGTCCGTAGAGAATGGCGTTGGTCACCAGCTCCGAGATCATCAACACACAGTCGTCGATCGAGCAGGCCGGGTTGTACGGGGCGATGAACTTCCGGAACCAGCGCCGCGCCCGAGGTACGGACTCCGCGACAGGGTGCAAGGTCATGGCACCGAGTCGAGGTGAGTCCGCAGAGGGAAAGCGGTCGATCGTGTAGGCCATCCGCACTCACTCCTTGCCGCTGCCGTCGCAGTCGAGGCAGCGTCGTTTCGACGTGGCACTGAGGCGGTCATTGGCCGTGGAGAGCGCCAGTGCCGTGCGGGAGCCGACGCGCTTCCAGCCACGCCCTCGACATCCCCGGCAAGTTGCACGCGCGCCCTGGTCCGGCCGCTGACTCGTCACTCCGTGCCCCCTTCCGAATCCAAGTGGCCTTAGCCACTTCCTGGATAGTGGCATTAGCCACTTGGACTGTGCAAGCGGTTCGACACAACTCCCAGACCATCAGGTGAGCGGGTAGCCCTGCTCGAACGCCCAGCGATGCGGCGGATAGGTGGCTTCGGCGAACTCCAACGGCCGGTCCTGAAGGTCGAAGACGACGTGATGAACGATCAGGACTGATGACCCGGCCTGCAGCTGGAGGTCTGCCGCCTCCTCCTCCGTCACACTGCGAGCACACATACGGTCTTCGGCATAGCTCCCCTGACGTCCCGTCATGTTCTCGACGTACATGAGCGTCCCCTCCTGGATCCGCTCCGGCTCCAGGAGCTTCGGGGCTCGCTGGCCGACGTCCGGAGCGAACCACGAAGTGGACAGCGTGATCGGCCCGTCCTGATTGTTCGTCACCCGGCGCCGGTGCACAGCACGAAGATCCTTGACCAGGCCCAAAGCCTCAGCAACGTGATCCGGGGCTTCCATCCAACCGGCCGAGGTGATCACGGCGTACTCACCGGGCGTGTAGATCTTCCCGGTCTGCCGAGCCCGCCCGTACAGCTCACGCGCCCGCCGGTTGACCTCCAGGCTGCGCACGTACGTGCCTGACCCCTGACGCTTCTCGACGAGCCCCTGATGGCTCAGCGCCTCCAGCGACCGCGCAGCAGTCGGGCGGGACACCTTCCAGTTCGCAGCCAACTGCCGCTCCGAGGGAACCTCGTCTCCCGGCCTCAGGTCACCCCGAAGAATCTGATCACGGATGTAGTGCGCGATCTGGAGATACTTCGGCTGAGCCTCTTC
The DNA here is from genome assembly GCF_041435215.1 of Streptomyces sp. NBC_01314. Taxonomy (NCBI): domain Bacteria; kingdom Bacillati; phylum Actinomycetota; class Actinomycetes; order Kitasatosporales; family Streptomycetaceae; genus Streptomyces; species Streptomyces sp. NBC_01314. The sequence goes on from NZ_CP108394.1 coordinate 5,256,165, forward strand.
GATCTGAGGCATGTCTCCTCCTCATCTTCCCAGCCCAAGTGGCTATGGCCAGTAGCCACTATAGAGTGAGTGGTCAACCCTCGACCCCGTAGGCTGAACCGCATGACGCGGTTGATCGTCGCAGCAGGAGGAGGGGGCGACGCAGTCGCCGCCGCAATGCTTCACGCCGCCCTCTACGGCGACGAGGACCAGGCGGTGATCCTCACATACGCGTGGGACCGCCTCCTGATCGATCCAGTTCCGGGCCCCCGAGGACCGAACAACTTCACCGGCCTCCAACACCTCACCCCAGCAGTCTGGACAGTGCCGGCCGAGGCCCGCCCGATCACTCCAGCAGGCTCCACACTCCCCCGACTCGCAGCAGAGCTCCCGCACACCTTCGCGCTGATCGACCCACACCACGGAGTCGAGGGCATCACCCGCCAGCTCGAAGAGCTAGTGAGCCACCTGTCACCGGAGTCGATCGATCTCCTGGACGTTGGCGGAGACATCCTCGCCCGAGGCGATGAGCCGACACTGAAGAGCCCGCTCGCCGACGCCGTCACGCTCGCCGCGTGCTGCCAGGTGAACGCACCGATCCGCCTCCTGGTGGCAGGCCCCGGCCTGGACGGCGAACTGCCTCCCGATGAACTGCGCGGCATGCTCGGCCCGCTCGTCCACACCTTCACGGCCAAGGACGTTGAGCCGGTCGGCCCGGTCCTGGAGTGGCACCCCTCCGAGGCAACCGCGATGCTCGCGGCGACAGCCCGAGGCGTACGCGGCACGTGCGAGATGCGAGACGCCGGCCTTCCCGTCCCTCTCACCGACGAAGGTCCGACCGTCTTTGAGGTCGACCTGGACGAAGCACTGAGCCGCAACCAGTTGGCCCGCGCCATCACGGCGACCGCCACCCTGGACGAGGTAGAGGCACACAGCCGCGAAATCTGCGGATACTCGGAGATCGACTACGAGCGCAACAAGGCCGCATGGCTCAAAGGCCAGCCACCGGTACCGCTCGGCTCCCAGGCCGTGCTGGCTCAACTCGACCAGTTCGAAGCCGAGGCCCGGAGCCGCGGAGTCACCCACACGACGTTCCGCCGCATCACCGAGGCCCTGAACCTCAACGGCTCCCTGCGCGAAGACCTACGCCAACTGCTGATCAGCAGCCGCCCGGAGAAGTACGACGCACCCTTGTGGCGCATCACATCCACTGCTGAGTAACAACCTTCTTCACGGGTTCAAGGCGGCTCGCTCCGCTCCCCGCGCGCGGCCCAGCCCCCGGCCGGGCCTGCGCTCCTGCCTTCGTCCCGCTCCAGCCCGGCCGGCGCCCGTGCCGCACGCCCCGCAATCAACCGCCTGAGACCGGAGGATCCGTCGCGACGGGTCGTCCACTGCGTGACTGTCGGAGACAAGCAGGGTGTACCTGAATATTCTTCCCACGTCGGACGGCGCAGCGTGGCAGAATCTCTCCCATGGCAGAACTTGACTCGCAGTCGAAACCTATTCAGTCGATCTACGTCTGGTACAGCGAGAATAAGCTTTGGGTGAATCGCCGGTACCAACGGAAGCTCGTCTGGACGTTGGAGGAAAAGCAAAAACTGATCGAGTCGGTACTGAAGAGGTTCCCCATTCCTGCAGTTCTACTGGCAGAGCGCGAGGGTGGCGATTATGAAGTGATTGACGGCCTTCAAAGGCTTCACACCCTTCTGTCATTCACCGAAACTGCTTTTCCGACCCTCGATAATAGATACTTTGATGTTGAGCAATTCGTAACCGCGAAGACTCGCTCTGTGGAAGAAGGAGCGTTCTCTGTAACACAAGGGCCAACTCTGTCGGCCCGCGAGGTCGGTACGTTCCTCGACTACCCGATTGCGGTTTCCGTGATGCGGGGAGCTACCGATGAGCAGATTGATGATGTATTCGCACGGATCAATACCTATGGCCACAGGCTGAGTGACCAGGAACGTAGACAGTCCGGCGTGCAGGACGAATTCTCCGCCTTGGTGCGGAATCTCTCCTGCGAAGTGCGGGGAGATGCATCTAGCGATGTCTTGAGCCTCGACAAGATGCCATCCATCAGTATCGACCTGCCTAAAACAAAACATGGATACGAGGTTGAAGCCGATAGCGTCTTCTGGGTGGAACAAGGCGTTCTGCGCTCAACCGATCTGCGAGACTCGATGGATGAGCAGTGCGTGGCGGACATCGCCGCCTGCATCGTGGGTGGTGCCCTTGTTGAGCGTTCGAAAGATACTCTGGATGGAATTTATCAGGTTGGATCAAGCGAAAACAGCCGAGTCATTCGGGCGCTAGATAGCTATGGACCTGAGAGGTTCTCTGCAGAGTTTAAGCTCTGCATCGACGAGATTCGCCAGGTATGCACCGAAGGTGGTGCCCGAAAACTTCGATCTGTCATCTTTTCCAAGACCAACACCAATCCATTTCCTGCGGTCTTCGCGGTATTGTTTGTGGCTTTCCATGAGCTACTCATCGGCGAAAACAAAAAGATCGCCAACTATGGGGCTGTAAAGTCTGCGATCACGAACCTGGATAAGCGCATCCAAACAAGTCGCGCCTCTACCGCGCCTGCCGAGCGGCGGAAGAACGTGGACACCATCAAAGCCCTAATTCAGGAGCACTTCATTGATAGCGAGCCGCGTGACATCTACGGAGACCACACGGCCACTGATATAGATGTAATTATCCGCCGGTCTGAAATCGAAAGCCCTCACTATGAATTGAAGCAAGGCATGCTTCGCCTGCACGGTAACCGTGAAATCGATCAGGCGGTAATCGACCGCGTGATTCACACCATCTGCGCAATTGCCAACAACGGTAAGAATCGAGCAGGAACGATTTTGATCGGAGTGGCAGACAAGGAGGCTGACGCTCAGAGGGTTCGGAAATTGGATTCGGTCGAAGCGCGTAAGGTTGGTAGCCGCTTTGTCGTGGGTGTGCGGCGAGAAGCTCAAGTGCTGGGTGAGACGCCGGAGCGATACTTCGCACGCTGGAAGGAAGCGATTCGCTCCTCTGATCTTTCGCGCCCTCTCAGGGATGGGGTGCTAGCGAGCCTGGCATACTCTGAGTACTTTGGATATGGAGTAATCGCAATCAGAGTCCCTAGCCAAGAGGACGTTTCTTTGGTAGGGGAAAAGTTGTTCATTCGCTCGGGGGATGACACTGTCGAGGTCACAGAACCGTCAAGGATGCTAGAAATCGGCCGAAGGTTCCGTTAGGCGCGTACTCAGTAGCCAGCAATCCGAACGCTGGTCCGATGGCCAATTGTGATCGCCGAAGTTTGCCAAACTGAGCGCACCCGCGCCGTCGTAACTGGCAGGCCGTCGTGGGTTGCTCTCATCGACACCCCGAAAGCGTGGCTGAGGCCGGTGGGGGTGCAGCGAGGCACACGCGCGCCTGATCGGTCGGCGCACCCACCGTCGTGGCTGGCTGTCGTCGGCTGACGCACAGACAAACCTGTGTCCAACTCTGAGTAGACGTCATCGGTCACCCACCTGCGGCAGGCGTGGCAGCACTGTGCATCCTGGGCACCATGACGAACCCCGAAGGCCCGTACGTGAAGGTGCACTTCCGGCTTGTGATCGAGGACGACTGGCCCCCGGCATCCGTGGAGAGCTTGTGGGCCGTCGACCAGGGCGACGGCACCGCGCGGCTCGACAACATCCCGTGGTTCGTTCGAGGCATCGCGTGCGGGGACGTCGTGGCTACCGAGCCCGACGAAGAAGGCGTGCACTGGGCCGGCGAAGTGGTTCGGCGTTCGGAGAACTGCACCATCCGCCTCATCGTGTTCCGTGACAGCGGCTCGGGAGCCGCACGGCAGAGCGTGATCAACACGTTTCACGAACTCGGAGTCTGCGGCGAGGGCATAGAGCGGTTCCGCATGGTCGCCCTGGACGTCCCGCCCACCGCCGATCTCGCCAAGGTGCAAAGGCTGCTCAACCACGGTGTCGCCCAGGAGTGGTGGGACATGGAAGAGGGGTGCATCACCGGGCAATGGCGGGCCACATCCGCTGCCTGACGCCGTTCATGTGACCCATGGCTGGGCCGTCTCTGGGCTGTCCGAGGTCGCCCAACAGTGACCAAAAACAACCGCCAGGCGCGCGGCCCCACCGCCCCTGACCAGCAAAACCCAGCTCATCAAGATCCCCGACAACCCCCAAGGCAAGAAGACAGGTCTTGACTCACCCATTGACACTCCACCGACCTCTCATTTCCGCCCAAGGATTCTGGCCGCACTAACAAGGTCATTAGCGCTGATACTTGCCGGGTAGATTCGGATAGGAGCCTTAGAATAGTCGCCTTGCGGCCCGCCCTCTTGGCGAAATAGATCGATGGCTTCGGATGCCCGTGATGGCCGAGCATCCTTGAGAGCCGGGTCGCGGTCATAGGTTCCCAGCTCAATCCTTCGAACGCCTGCAACCAGTTGCCTAATATCCACTCTCAGCCACTGTGCCGCCACTATCAGGCAGTCGACGTTTTCACGGAGGTCGTCTCGACTAGTCCACATTACTCCATGTTCCAGATCATCGAGAAGACTCCAGGCTATTTGCCCGAGATTAAGACGTAGGTAGGTTCTCTCGACTTGCCCTGGTTGCCGATACCGCATGGCGTAACTACGAGCCGTAGAAAAATCAGCGGGAGTGAGTACCTCATTGAAGAAGAAATCTTGCAAATACCCAATGAGCCATTCTCGAAAATTCCTCCAATGTGAAATGTCAGTCATTCCGCGCGTGAACCAAAGGTGTGACAACATCGCTTCCCTGCCTGTGATTCGCGCAGAGGGAAATACTTGAGCCAGCGATTCTGGGATCCACTCCTCTTGTTCCATTTGATGAATCCTGACGAAGTTCCAAACTACATTCATCCTGTGCTCAGCGGACAGTGCCGGCATAACTTTCCATCGCTGCAAGATCTGCCCATAGGCAGGATGGAAGTCATAAATTCCTGAAGAGAACAGTCGCAGCATGGATTCGACGAACGCCCTACGCGTCCCCTTCCCTCCCAGGCCCGAAATAGCTCCGGGGGTATCGAGCCGGTCGATGCCGATTTGGTCAGACTGATTCACTGCCCCATCGCTCAGCCAATCCACCAATGCGCTATTCCGTGGAGTCACAAGACGGATTAGCACTTCTACTTGCGAGAACGTGACAGCACTGGCTAGGAGCCCTTCGATTGCTGCAGTGTCGGCAGACAGTCGAAAGGCCACGTAGTCACCGATAGACGCGTTGGCAAAGGCCACCAACGGCCGGCCATGGAAGTCGCTCACTTCAATGAAATCTCCGTCTATTGCACGCATGGCCTGACGAATTTCGTTCTTAGTGGCCGGCTCGCCAATTTCCTGTGTGTACTGGACAATAATCTCTATTGCGTCATCGAAAAGCAGACCATGAAACGTGCTAAGTACCTGCAGGACACACCTCTGAAGGTGGGTCAACTGGTCTTCGAAGATTCCCTTCCACAGGTCCAACGGAGACTCGAAGGAATGAAAAAGCCCCAGCGCCAGTTCTCTACTAGTTGGCGCCGAAGCATCTTCTCTGCATGCGACACTCGCCACGCGGTCGATATAGAAGTGTGACAACCTTGGGTTAAAATTACGATGATTCATAACTCCAACCCACTCCACCTCGGCCAGAGGTTGCTGCAACACCAGGTTGACTCCGGAAAAGAAGATCTGGCGGTATAGAATCTCCGCCCTCTCTAGTGCCGTCATGTCCGAGGAATCCATGATGATGCGCGATAGATCTAGTGTCGCATCCTGAAGCCTGTGATGGTCCATTTTCGCGCTTGCCAAGATGTACTCGCGCGTAGTCAAGATTACGCGCAGTCTATTTGAACGGCGGGCGTCCTGGAGTAGCTTAATGATGCGTGCGTCTTCATTCTTTCCATGCAGGAAGGCGGTTCGGAGTGAGGATCCCAGGAAGTCATCGTAGAAGACAACCTGCCGCCTCTCATCGTCTAGGATCTCTTCCGCCTCATCAATGCTGTTGACCGCGACGACAGGTTCCCATCCAGCCGAAATGCATTCTCCGATCAAAATCTTCGCAGCCGAAGTCTTTCCCACACCTGGCGGCCCCGACAGAATTACTGCACCCTCTGATTCGAGGATGACTCTTGCCCTGTCGACATCGCGGGTGTTGACGAGATAGGCGCTATCTCTGGCGAGTTCCTCTATGAGATGCCTGCTTCGCCTTATTTCTTTTGCGCGAAGGACGCGCTGCAGATTCAGTGTATTACCCACCCAAAGCTTGAAGTGACGTTGCTCAACTCGGGGATGCCGGGCCAGCATGGATTCAAGGTCTTCCCGCCCTAGGATCTGGGAGGTGGGAAAGCTGTCACCATACAGCTTGGCAATTTCGTTCTTTCCATGGATGCTTAGAGGCGCAGTCGTGACGGCAAAGTAGCGTGCGCTGAGGATATGAACACCGCGCTTTGCTTCCTTCTGGAAGGCTACTCTTAGGCGGGCCAAAGTTGCCGTCGGATAATGTTTAACCTGCGCTACCGCGTGACTTCCCTCCGGAAGCCTCAGAGGCGGGGCGCACGGCCCGTTGACCCTCAGATCAACGCCCCCGTCGGCCCCTGCTTGGAACCTCTCCACATGAACTTTCCACTCCGCAGACAGTAGATCGCAAACGATCTCCTCCGCGTCGCGGTCTGAAAGTTTCCCCCATTGATACATGCTGGAACGCCTCCCCGAACGCTGATACGAAGTGTGTCCGCTAGAGATCGAAATACGCAACCACCTTGACTACGTTTGAGAGCCCCAAAGCTGAGGGCCCAGGCACCGTCACCATGTTTCGGCCGTCACGGGGTTACTCTGACCGATGGCGCTGGCATCGTCGCTGAGGCCGTCGGGGGCAGCGAGGCATACGCGCGCTTGTTCCGTCGACGCACCTCTCGTCGTGGCTGACTGTCGTCGGCTGAGGTTCGTGCCATAACCGTGCCAGAAGCAGAGGTCAGCCACGGTCAACGCCGGTACCTCGCGGTCGAGCGGCCGCTCGCTTCCTAGGCCGACGAAGAGACAGCTCAGTCCGCAGATCACCCAGCCTCTCTCCTAAAGCGGGTGTCGCAGGTTCGAATCCTGCCGGGGGCACCAGCCAAAAGGCCCCGAACCAAGGATTCGTGGTCTGGGGCCTTCGGTAGTCCACACGCCGTCGGGTACACGGTCGGCCCCGACGTCGCACCGGAACGGGGCGCGCAGCCACGGAGCCATCGTGCCTGCGGGCCGTCAGTAGCGGTAGTTAGGCCAGTGAGGATCCGTCCAGCGGTCCTCACCGGTGAGTCCGAGCAGCCGTATCCGGTGCTGTAGATCCACCGATGCGCCCGACTCCCGGAGCCGTATCGCCGCGTGGCCGAGGAGCCAGGCGACCAGTTCGCCACGCAGTTCCTCCTCATCGTGCTCGTACCAGCCGACGCTCCACGGCAGACCCTCTCCGAGGAGCTCGTACTCCCATTCCTCGGCCGCTTCGGCGAGACGTCGGTCGCTGAGGTATCCGGTCTGCTCTTCCCAGTCGGCAAGCCAAGGGCCGAGCGTTCCGGACGCCTCGGCACACATCACGAAGACCTGGTGCGCCGGGACGGCCGCATCCGGATCCGTGAGGCTCTGCACCCACCAGGCATGCAGGAACTCGCGTACCGGGTCGGCCTGTTCGACGGGCCATTGTTGCCAGCGTCCGCGGGCGAAGGAGTAGCCGGCCTCTTCCAGTCCGAACACGGGTTCCACACGACCGGCGGCCAGGGCCGTGGCGAACTGCGGCAGGATGCGGCGCAGCACGGCCGCGTGATCGGTCCAGTCGATGGCCTGCCAGGTCCGGCGCAGGAGGTCCGGCTCCAGTTCCACATCCGGCGTCTTCAGAAGGGAGAGCTCTTCCGCGCTGCCCCAGTGACATTCGCAGTTGTGCTCATCCGGATGTGCGGTCATGCCGTGGAAGGTGACAGAGAGGTTCTCCAGGGCGGCGCTGAGGCGGCGACGTGCGGAACGCTCGACGAGATGCATGATGTGCCCGGCCTTCGAGGACTCCGTACGGCTTCCGCCAGCCGAAGAGCGCCAACTTACACGGCGAGCGGGGCCATGCGCTCGCCGCTCCGGGAATGGGTCGGACCCCTGGTGAGCCGACAGCGACGGCGAAGAGCGCTGGGCCCAAACTCTGACATCGACGAGTGCATCAAAGGCACCGGACAACAGCATGCCCGGGCGGGCTGTCACGGCTGAGGTCACCACACGACTCCGTGGGGAGGGTCGAGGACTGATCCAACTTCTCAAGGCGGTGGACAAGCTCCCGTGGACTATCTGTGGACGGCTCCCGGCGAACTGAGCACCTGCAACGTCCCGACCAGCGGCGTCATCTCAATCTCAACGGGCCTCCGGAGCCGTGCGCGCCAGTTACAACCACTCAGGGTGTTACGGCCGGACTCCCTATTCAAACTGCCGTCTGCACCGCTCCCAGGAACTCCGTCCATGAGGCGAGGTTCCGGCCGGGCAGGGCGCCCTTCAGGCTGAGTTGCAAGGTGCGGCGCAGGGGATGGGGAGACCGCATGATCGCCTCGTTCCGGGCTGCCAAACGGGCGAGTTCCGCCTGGGTGGGCAGCCGATCGCTCTTCGCTCCGTTGCAGGCGGCGTGCGCAGGGGCGAGGTTCCAGAGGGCGTCCAGATCTGGGCCGTGCCAAGAGCCGACGCTGCCGAAGCGGCGCATGAGGGAGAACGGGAAGACGTGGTCGACTGCTATGGCGTCTTTTCGGGTCAGGACGTCATCGCAGATCAAACAGCGGCCGTGTTGGAAACCGACCGTGGCCTCGACGATGCCGGTCACCGAGCGGCGGCGACGTTTGTCGGTGATCGTGAGCGTGTCCCAGTCGACCGCGACGCCCTCCTCGACCAGGCTGCGACCGACACCGGCAGCGAAGCTGCTCTCCACGATGCTCCAGCGCGCGCCCAACTCGGCAGCCAGGCTTTCTGCCTGGTCCGACTGTGCCAGTCGAAGCAAGTGGGGGGTCAGACGCACGACGCGCTGCCGCCCTGTTCCAGTCAGCTCATAGAAGGTGTGGGGCACCGCAGTGTCGCCACGCAGGTTGTGGAACTTTTGCATCACCATCATCGGCATTGAGCGCACCGCGGCCGCCAACAGGCGCTCGGTGGGGCGGCCGGCGTCCAGCGTCGCGGCACTCTCCTGGTCGGCCACGGTCAGGAAATCTTTCTCGCCCAGCTCCACGGTGTGCGGTGCCTGTGGGTCCTGGGCCAAGTGGCGGACCATGGCGAGGCTGTAGGCGGCGGCGAACTCGGCGAAGCGGACCTCCTCTTGTCCGGTCCGTCCGAACTCCAGCAAAGCCTGGCCAAGGGCGAACTTGTAGGTGCGCGAGTTGGCCCCCATCAACACTGCCAAGCGCCACGACGCGCGCGCTGAAGCATCCTGGGCGTAGAACTGCCGCCCGCTCACTCTGCCCCCTTGTGCAGGGCGACCGTCTGCCACCACACCTCGGGACGGCCGAGCCGGTCCGCGCCCTCCTCTACGAGTCGCACCAACCGCAGCCCCGCTCGCTTCCCGTCGCGCACCACCTCCTCGGCGGGAACGTCGAACATCACGCGGTCCGTCGGAGGTACTCCCCGTCGTAGCGAGATAACCAGCAGTCCCGACGGAGCCAGCAGCGCGGCCAGGCGCTCCATCGCCTGTCCACGTGCCGCCGGCGGCAGGTGCATCCACACCGCCGACAGCAGCGCCAGCTCAAAGGACCCTTCCAGCCGGGACAGCTCAGGCAGCGAATCCTCTGCCCAACGGATGTTTTCGCTCGGGTGCAGGCTCTTTGCGACCGCCCGTAGCTCGCGCACCGGCTCCGCCGCAACCACCTGGTAGCCGCGCAGCGCCAGTGCCGCGGCGTCCCGCCCAGTGCCGGCCCCGACGTCCAGCACCCTCGCAGGGGCTGGCGGCAGCAAATCCAGCACCCCGCCATGTACTTCGTCGAAGGTGACGCTTCCGTACCGCCGCCCGAGGGATCCGGCGTTTTGAGCGTAGTAGGGCTGGACGCCAGCAGTGGGTTGTCCCATCGCCGACAACTCGCCGGGTTGAGTGAAGTTCTCGCCTGTACCGACCATGGCCTCAAGCTACGGGAGCGCTCTGACAACGTCCGACTCGCGAGAAGCTCACCTCCACCTGGAGGAGAACAACGGACTCGAAGCAGGCTCCGTAGGACTGAAGTTGGAGAAATGCGACGACGAATGACTCGTGCCAGACGCGTGCCAGATCCTGCGGGGAACCACGGGGAACAGCGGGGAGCCAGGCGACCGTCCACCAAGCATCTGCGCTCCTCCGCCGCAGGTCAGGCCGGGAACAAGCCGTAGATGCCCTTAGCTTCCCAAGCTGAGAGTGCGAGTTCGATTCTCGTCACCCGCTCTTTAAATTTAAAGCCCCAGGTCAGCGGCCTGGGGTTTGTTTTTTTGTCCAAACCGATTTCACGGCGTCGCGTGGCACACGCGATCAGGGTCAGACGGAAGACTCCTGACCGCCGCCGAGCTGCTGAATCGCGGACAGAATCCCCTCCACAGCGGTGGGCTCGGAGTGAGAGCGGCCAGGGAGACGGACGGCCGGCCGTTGAAGCCCTTCGCCGGCAGAGCCTCCAGCTTCTCCGCCAGGCCGGGGAGGGTCGGCAGAGACGCCGCGAACGCCGCCGCCCTCTCGTGGCCGAGGTGAAGACAGAGCCCTGCCGGGAGCGTACGGCGAGATCCCCGGCGGCCAGCGAGCCCAGGAAGACACCGACTTCGGCCAGCACTGCCGCGTCCGACTCACTCACCCGCAGCCGGTCCCGGATCGCCACCCCGGCCGGACCGGGCACCACGAACGAAGCCGCCAACTCCCGCAGCCCACCCACCCGTCCACCCCCGCCCGTCCCGAAGACCACCGTCACCGCAGTCAACGACCACCACACGACAAGGTCACCCGTTCGCCCCACAAACTCCCGTTCCCCACGGAACATTCGACCAGAACACCCCCCTGGCCCAAGAACATCCCTGGCGCACCGCGAACGACCCGACCCCCACCACCGGCCCCAGCACTCACTCACACTCGGCCAAAGACACTCCCGCTCACTACATCGGCAGCAGTTCCGAACCCCTCGGGCGCGCAACCCCAGCGACCTCCTGACGCCTCGCCAGAAAGAAATCGGATGTCTTGACAACCTGGCGACAACCCGCCCCGTCTCTATGGCGAGTCGTTGGGCGTACGGGTGAGGCGCCGGGGTTTCCGGTGTCGCGGGACGACTCCTGTCCGATGGTCCAAGTGTCTGGAGTTCAGGTGGAGTTACGTGCGAGACCCCTACGTTCCGTCATGGCGGCAGGGGCGGTTTCAACGGCCCTGCTGCTCGCCGGTGTCCCGGTCGGGGCGGCCCAGGCCGCGCCCGCCGGTGACCCGGCCGACGGGCGTCCCGGGACGGTGGCCGAGGGCGCGAGCGGCCTCGGCAAGTCCCAGAAGGTGAGAACGGTGACGCTCGTCACCGGCGACCGGGTCCGGGTGGACGGTGCCGGAAAGGTCATCGGCGTGGAGCGGGCGAAGGGCCGGGAGCGGGTTCCCTTCTCGGTCCGGGTGGTCGACGGGCACACCCGAGTGGTGCCGGGCGACGCCCAGTTGCTGCTCGCGCAGGGCAAGCTGGACACCCGGCTGTTCGACGTGACCCAGTTGCTGTTGGACGGCTACGACGACGACGGCCGGTCCGACCTGCCGCTGATCGTCACGTTCCGGGGCAAGAAGGCGCCCTCGATGAGCCCGTTCACCGGGGCCGGGGCGAAGGTCGGCCGGGCGTTGCCGGTGGTCAACGGCAAGGCGATGCGCCCCGTGAAGAAGCGCGGCGCCGACTTCTGGAACACCGTCACCGGTAGTGGTGGAAAGGCCGACGAGGCAGCGGAGTTCACCGCCTCGACGGCCGTCGAGAAGGTGTGGCTGGACGGCAAGCGCAAGGCGAGCCTCGACAAGAGCGTGTCGCAGATCGGCGCGCCGACCGCCTGGGCAGCCGGTTACGACGGCACGGGCGTCAAGGTCGCCGTCCTCGACACCGGGATCGACACCACGCACGCGGACCTCGCAGGCCAGGTGACCGCCGAGCAGGACTTCACCGGATCGTCGGGCACCGGCGACAAGGTCGGCCACGGCACGCACGTGGCGTCCACCGTGGCCGGTACCGGCGCCAAAGCCGGGGGCAAGTACAAGGGTGTCGCCCCCGGCGCGAAGATTCTGAACGGCAAGGTTCTCAACGACAGCGGTTTCGGCATGGACTCCGAGATCATCGCGGGCATGGAGTGGGCGGTGGCCCAGGGGGCCGCGGTCGTCAACCTCAGCCTCGGCGGCGACGACATGCCCGGTGTCGACCCGGTGGAGGAGACGGTCAACCGGCTCTCCGCCGAGTCGGACGCCCTGTTCGTCATCTCGGCCGGAAACTCGGGCAGGGCTGGTGAGAGCACGGTCGGCTCGCCCGGCAGCGCGGACGCCGCGCTGACCGTCGGCGCGGTCGACAAGTCCGACGCTCTCGCCGACTTCTCCAGCCGGGGCCCGCGTGTCGGGGACGGCGGGGTCAAGCCCGACCTGACCGCGCCCGGTGTCGACATCACGGCCGCCTCGGCCGTCGGCAGCGCCCTGGAGGAGGAGTACCCCTCCGACATACCCGGCTACCTCACCATCGGCGGCACCTCCATGGCGGCCCCGCATGTCGCGGGCGCCGCCGCCATGCTCGCCCAGCAGCATCCCGACTGGACCGGTGAGCGCCTCAAGGCGGTCCTGACGGGCTCGGCCAAGCCGGGCGCGTACAGCTCCTTCCAGCAGGGCACCGGCCGCACCGACCTGGTCCGGGCGATCGGCCAGAGCGTCATCACCGAGCAGCAGCCGCTCGACTTCGGTCTCCAGCAGTGGCCGCACGGCGACGACACCCCGACGACCAAGCAGGTGACGTACCGCAACCTCGGTACGGAGCCGGTCACCCTCGACCTGTCCGTCGACGCACTCTCGGTGGACGGCAAGCCCGCCGACCAGGGCATGTTCGCCGTGTCGCCGCAGCAGGTCACCGTCCCGGCGGGTGGTACGGCGACCGCCGACGTCACCGCCGACACCCGCGCCGGCAGCGCCGACGGCTCCTTCGGCGGCTCGGTGCAGGCCACTTCCGCCGACGGCAAGGTCCAGGTGCGCACCGCCGTCGGCGTGGAGCGCGAGGTCGAGTCGTACAGCCTGACGCTGAAGCACCTCGACGAGAACGGCGCGCCGACCGGCGACGCCGCCACCTCCGTCTCCAACCTCAACAGTGAGTTCTACGCCGACTACGCCGACGAGCAGGACGGTGAGCTCACGGTGCGGCTGCCGAAGGGCGACTACTCCCTCAGCGGGGTGATCCACCCGTCCTACGAATCCGCCACCCACGCCATCCTGGTGCAGCCAAAGCTGACCCTGGACCGGGACAGCACCTTCACGGTCGACGCCCGGCAGACGCGGCCGGTGGACATCACCGTGCCCGACCCGGCGGCCGAGAACACCGAAGCCATGGCCTACTTCAGCTACGCCAGGGGCGAGGGCCTGCGCCCGGGCACCATGGAGTTCATCCTGCCCACGTTCAAGGGCACGACCTTCGGACAGCTCGGGCCCGAGGTGTCCGCCGACCAGGCGTCCGCCGTGTTCGCCGGCGACTGGACCCGCAAGGACGCCGAGGGCCGGCCGGTCACCTACCACCTGGGCTGGAACCGCTCCGATGGCCTGGACGGCTTCGCCGCCGAGGTGCGGCAGAACCAGCTCGCCAAGGTCGATCTCCAGGTCGGCGTGCCCGTCGCGGGGAGGCGTGTCCAGGCCGAGGTGTCTCCGCACACCGCCGACGGGGACCTGATCATCGGCGACCACGACCTGCGGGGCGACCTGCCGCTGCGTACCACGGACTACGTCCTCGACAACGACGTCAAGTGGTCCTTCCGCGCCTGGCAGATGTTCGGCGAGGACCGCGAGACGCGCTCCGAGAACTTCCTGATGCGGATGCCGAGGACCTGGCAGGCCGGTCGCAGCTACACCGAGCGGTTCAACGTCGGGGTCTTCGGCCCGACCCTGCCCGCCGCCGGTGACCTCGGACCGGAGCGGGGAAACCCCGGCATCATGCGGTACGGAAACGTCATCAGGGCCTTCCTCCCGCAGTTCGGCGACGGCGCCGGACACTGGGGCCTCAGCGACTACACCTCGGTGACCAGCTCGCTCCAGGCGGACGGCAAGGAGATCCCCGACGGCTACGGCCCGCCGATCGACCTCACCGAGTACACCGTCCCCGCCCAGGACAGCGCGTACAAACTGACCGTGGACGCGTCCCGTGATCCCGCGGTGTACCCGGTCAGCACGCGCGTGCGTACCGAGTGGACCTTCCGCTCCGCCACCACCCCCGAGAACGGGAACACCGCCCTCCCGCTGTCGGTGATCCGCTTCTCGCCCGACCTCAGCCTGTCCAGCACAGCGAAGGCGGGCAAGCGGTTCTCGGTGCCCTTCACCGTCCAGGGCGCGGCGGCCGGCCAGCGGCCCGCCAAGCTCGCCTTCGAGGTCTCGTACGACGAAGGCACCACCTGGCAGCCCACCAAGGCCGTCGGCGGTACGCACCTGTCACTGAAGCACCCGGCGAAGGCGGGCTCCGTCTCCCTGCGCGCCAAGCTGACCGACCGCGCCGGAAACACCCTGGCCCAGACGATCGAGCGCGCCTACAACACGACCCTGTAACCCGCTGGTTCTTGCACTCGGCCTCGCCCGGGGTGGTGACACCACTCCGGGCGAAGCTGTGTGTGAGACGTACGGCGACTGGCGTACCCCTATTCCGTCGCCTCAGGCCCCAGTGAGACCAACCAACATCAGGTGGCTGATGGCTGGCTACGCGGCACGGGCGCCGGCCGGGCTGGAGCGGGGCGGAGACAGGAGCGCAGGCCCGGCCGGGGTCGGGCCGAGCGCGGGGTGCGGAGCGAGCCGCTTTGAACCCGTAGAGAAGTTGTAACTCAACGACTGGTGGCGTTTTTGTCTTGTCTCGGTTGATGCTTGACGCAGTGGCCTCACTTGATGCTTGACACCGCTTGCCCCGACATAGCTGCGCGCGTCTGATCGGTGTGAGGAAGACGCGCCACCTCCGGCACGTGTGCGGGGCGACTGCCGACCGGCCCCGGACCGCACAGCAGAAACCCCTGGGTGCCCGGAGGCGGAGAAGTTGTACCGGACCTGGTGGGGCCTCTGGAGCGAGGTGGGCCGCAGGCTGGGCCAGGCTTCCGGCGGCCTCACGCGTCGCGACCCCAGCCTCAACGGGCCGTGAAGCCGCCTCCACTGTGACTTCGGCCGGTGCGGGGCTACGACGGTGCGCGGAGGGCGTCCGCCGGTTCCATGCGGGCGGCGCGGAGGGACGGGTAGAGGCCGGCGAGCAGGCCGACGAGGGCTCCGGCGAGCGGGGCGCCGAGGGCGAGCCGCAGGTCGAGGACCGGGGTCCAGTCCTTGACTACGGCGACGCACACCACGACGGCGATGCCCAGGGACGCTCCGATGACGCCGCCCAGCAGGCCGATGGTCGTCGACTCCAGGAGGAACTGGCCCGCGACCTGCCGTCGTGACGCGCCCAGCGCCCGCCGCAGCCCGATCTCCCCGACCCGTTCCATCACCGTCACCAGGGTCACGTTGGCGATGCCGATCGCGCCCACCACGAGCGAGACCAGGCCGAGGACGAGGAAGAGACCGTTGACGTCGTTCTGGACGCCGTCGCGGGACTTGGACAGATCGGGCGGCGCCACGACGGTGAGCGCGTCCTCGTGCCCGGGCGCCAGGGCGATCGGCGCCTGGCGCGCCACCTGCCGGGCGGCACCGAGCGAGGTGTTGACCAGGACGCGCGTGACGTCGCGCAGACCGAGCCGGTCCTCGGCGGTCGTGGGCGGGAGCAGTACGGCCGTGGAGAGCTGCCGCTCGCGCCGGATGCCGCCGAGGATGCCGATGACCGTGTACGACTGGCCCCGGAAGAAGACCGCGGGGGCGTCCTCCACCCGCCGGATGCCGAGAAGTTCCGCCGCCTGGTCGCCGAGCACCGCCACCTGGTCGTGCCGGGCGATGTCACCCGTGTCGAAGAACCGCCCGGCGGTCATCGCACCCCGTACGGCGTCCGGCAGACCGGCCGAGGCGGCGACCACACCGAGGGTCTGGCTGGAGGTGTCGCCGGGTGCGGTCACGTCGTTGGACCGCACCCGGACACTGTTGGTCGTGGTGGAGTCGGCCACGGCCGCGACCGACTCCACACCGGCCAGCCGCCGGACCGCGCCGGTTCCCGACCAGTCCACCAGGGGGCCGGTGTCGTCCTGGCCGGGAAGAGCCTGCGGCACCGTCACGGTCACCGAGGTCGCGGTGAGCGCGTCGAACCGGCCGACGATCTGGTTGCCCGCGGTGGAGGCCACGCCGATCGTGATGACGAGCGTGGTGATCCCGAGCACGGTGCCGAGCGTGGTCAGCGCGGACCGCACCGGCCGGGCGAGAACGCCGGCCAGGGCTTCCGTCCACAGGTCCCGGGGGTCCAGCCAGGGCCGCTCGACCCGCGTCGGCCGGGTGGACCGGATGAACCTGTTGCCGGACCCGGCCGACCCGCGCTTTCTTGTCTTCCTTCTCTCCCTTGTCTCCGTACGTGTCACCCGGCCTCCGCCTCCGTGGTGAGGCGTCCGTCGGTGATCCGGACGCGGCGGCCGGCCCGGCGGCTGACCGCCTCGTCGTGGGTGATGACGACCAGGGTCACGCCCTGGGCGCACAACTCCTCGAAGAGTTCCAGCACGGAGACCGTGTTCTCGCTGTCCAGGTTGCCGGTCGGTTCGTCGCAGAGCAGCAGCGCCGGGTCACCGAGCAACGCCCGTGCGATGGCGACCCGTTGGCGCTCACCGCCGGACAACCGGTCGGGCCGGAAACCCGAACGGTGACCCAGCCCCACCCGCTCCAGCGCCTCGCGGGCCCGGGCGAGCCGGGTGCCGCGCCCACGACCGGGGCGCGGCCTGCGATAGGCCTCCGCCAGCATCACGTTCTCGTCCACCGTCCGGTACGGCAGCAGATGGAAGGCCTGGAACACGAACCCGATCCGGCTGCCGCGCAGCGCGGTCCGTTCGAGGTCGCCGAGCCCGGTGGTCTCCACCCCGTCCAGCCGGTACGAGCCCGACGTGGGCCGGTCCAGCAGGCCGAGGGTGTTGAGCAGCGTCGACTTGCCGGAGCCGGACGGCCCGACGATGGCCAGGTGCTCCCCGCGCCGCACGGTCAGACTCACTTGGCGCAGCGCGTGCACGGGCGGCTCGGAATCGAAGGTCCGCCGTACGTCGGTGAGTTCGATGACGGCGGCCGCATCAGGCAAGTCGGCCGCATCGGACGAGTCGGGGGTATCGGAGGCGGCAGGGGAGGGGGCATAGGAGGGGCCGGGAGTCACTTGCCCACCACCACTCTGTCGCCCTGCTCGAGTGTGCCGTCGGCCGGCTTCACCTCTACGAGTCCTGCCGCGGAGAGCCCGACGGTCACGGAGACGTCGCGCACCCCGCCGTCGCGCTCGACCTGCACCCGGGCCTTTCCGTCGGCCGAGGTACGGATCGCGGCGAGCGGCACCGTCAGCACCTTGCCGTCCGAGGCGCCGACCCCGATGGTCACCTTCACCGAGGCTTCGGCCTGCCCGGCCAGCGGTCCCGGATCGGGGATGGAGATCCTCAACTGGACCGGACCCGGCGCGCCCGCCCCGGCGGCGCCGTCCGCACCGGACGTGTCGGCCGCATTGGCGTCGGCGGCGCCGCCGGACGCGTCCGAGGCTTCCGCGTCGCGGCCCTCCGATGCCGCTCCGGTGGCCGCCTCGCCGTCGCCGCCCGTCGTACCGGACGACACGGCGGCGGAACCGACCGCCTCCACCTTGCCCTTCACCTTCTCCCCGCCCGTCGTGGTCACGTCGACGGGCATACCGCGCCTCAGCAGTTCGGCGTCCTCACCCGGCACGGCCGCCTCCACGAGCAGCTCGGAGCCGGTCACGGTGCCGACCGGGCCCGAGGGGGCGTCGCCGGTCTTCACGGTCACCTTGTCCAGCCGTACGGGCAGCTCCGGGAAGAAGACGACCTCGCCGGCCGGGACCTTCGTCCCGTAGGTGGCCTGGAAGCTGCTGAGGGCGCTGTTCGCCATGTCCAGGGACTTCTGCGCGGACCTGAGCTGTATCTCCTGGACCTGCCGGTCGGTGCTGGACTGCGTGTCCGTACGAGTCCCCGAACCGGTCTCGGTACCGGCCTTGGCACCAGTGCCCGTACCAGTGCCCGCACCCGTCTCCGTGCCGGTGCTCGCCTTCCCGCCTGTCCCCGTCCCCGCTCCGGAGCCGGTGCCGCCGCCGGTGTCGGCACCGTCGCCGGCGCTCCCACTCCGCGTCGTGAGCAGCGCCTCCTGCGCGCTGGACACCGCCTGCTGGAGCTGGCCCAGTTGCTGCTGGTCCTCCGCGCTCGGCTGCTGGGCCTCGTACCCCTTGTTCCGGTACCAGTTGGTGACCGCCGAGGCGGTGCCCTGGCCGAAGGTGCCGCCGGCCGACCCGGGGTCGAACCCGAGCCGCCGCAACGCCTTCTGGAGCTGCTTCACGTCGTCACCGGTGGCTCCGGGGCCCATCACGCGGTACATCGGTACGGATCCGGAGAGCGCGAGCACCGGGCGGCCGTTGACCGTCATCAGTACGTCGCCCTCCTTGACCTTCGTACCGGCGACCGGTGCTTTGGTGACCCGCTGCTCCGCGCCCTCGCCGGCCGGGCTCGTGACCGCCCCGGTGCCGACGGAGCCGGCCAGCGAGAGCGGCCGGGGCGAGGTGAACGCCACCGTCCCGGTCGCCACCACGGTCGCGGTGAGCGAGCGCCGCTCCACCTCCACGGTCACCGGGCCGGCCTTCGGCGCGTTGTGCGAGGCGGCGGCGTCGGCGGGCGAGCGCACCTGCGTACCGGCGAACCAGCCCCCGGCGCCGACCAGCACCACGGCGCCGACCATGGCGCCCAGCTGTCGGCGGCTGCCGAGTCGCTTCACGCGCCGTCACCCCAGTACGGGTTGGCCTTCTCCTTGGGGAAGTACGCCGCGCGGAACTTCTTGCCGCACTCCAGGTCCTTCAGAGCAATGTCGATGTCCGCGGTGAGCAGCGGCATCGCCAGCTCCTTGGTCCACTTGCTCCTGTCCTCCGGGAGCTTGTTGGTGAGGTCGACCCGCACCATGTAGGCCATGCCGGTCGGCTGGGTGGTGGAGACCGGGATGCCCTGCCCCCTCAGACAGGTGGCGTACTGCTGGGCAAGCTGCACCAGTTGGGTGTCGCCGTTGAGCGCCAGCCCGTTCTGGCGGTTCTCCTCGGTCTTGGCGTTCTGCTTCTTCTTCTCCGCCGCGGCGCTCAACGGCGCCCCGTACGCGGCGGTGTTCCCCTCAAGGGTGCAGCCGGCGTCCTTCTCCTCCCCCTTGTTCTTGGCCGCGGGCCCGTACAGCGCGTCCTCGTACGCCTTCATCTGTGCCGGGGTCAGTCCCTTGGTGTCGTCGTCCACGGGGTCGAGGGTCTTTCCGCCGACCTTGCCGCCCGCGTTGCTGAAGGGGACGTTCGGGTCGTCGGGGTAGGCGGCCGCCGCGTAGGTCCCGAAGCCGTACTTCTGGCGGTACTTCTTCGCCGCCGCGTAGTCCTCGCCGTCGCCGTCGGTGTTGACGTCGGCAGGGGGCGTCTCTGACGCGTGCGGTGTGTAGGTGAACCCCTCCTTCTTCATGCAGGCGGCGATGGCGTTCTCCCGGATGTACTCCTTCTTGGCCTCGGCGTTCACGCCCTCCGGGATGTTGAGCTGCACGGCACCGTCGACGTTCTTCGTGCCGCCGCCCGCCGCGGAACTCCCGCTGTTCTTGCCGTCCTCGTCGCCCGAACCGCCGCAGGCGGCCAGCAGGGGGAGCATGCCGACCGCGAGGGTCGTGATCAGGTAACTGCGCAGGGTATTTTTGGACATGCCCATGTCACCTCTCCATTCAGGTCGGGTTCTGTTCTTGCCTGGTCGGGTTCTGTTCTTGCCCGTCGGTTACGGACCTGTCAGCCGCCGGTCTCCTTGACGGCGTCGAAGAGCCGGGGGTCGGTGGCCAGCCGGTACAGCGTCTGGCGGACCGAATCCGAGTACTCCTGGCCGCGCCTGCGGTTCTCGCCGGTCTCGCTCGCGATCGCCTGCACGGTCCAGCCGCCCGAGGTCACGTAGGCGACGCCCATCGCGTAGGCGTCGCTCGCGTCGCTCTTCGGTTCGGGCAGCTCCTGCTGGCGCACGTAGTACTCCACCAGGTTGTCTCCCTCTTTCCTCGGGACGACCGCGCACTTCGTCAGCCGGCCGCCCCACGGGGTCGTGAGGGTGCGGCCGACTCCGTCCCGGCACTCCACGGCGCCCGACGGGAGCAGGGACTGACCGGTTGTGGACCGCTCGACCGACACGTACAGATAGCTCGGACGGCCGGACGCGTCGACCCAGCGGAAATAGCGCCGCGCCCCGTCCGGACGCTTCGGATCCGCCGGTTCGACCGTGCCGGCCTCCGCCGTGACGACCGATCGCAGCAGCCCCAGCGAGGGGTACCAGACCGTCGGCTCCGCGGCGGGCGGCGCGGGCGTACGTTCCACCGGCGACGGGATCACGGCGGACCCCCCGACGAACACGGCCGCGACCGCCGCCACGGCGCTCAGCGCCACCCCGATCCTGCGCCGACGGCGGATCCGCCTGCCGCGCACGGTCGCGCCCGGCACCAGATCCGGCATCGGCGGCTCCGCGTCAGGACTCAGCCTGCCCAACGCGTCGACGAGGGCGAACTCGTACGCGTCCTCGCTCCCGTTTCCGTGCCCGCTCCTGTTCCCGTGCCCGCCGGCGCCGGACTCCCCAGCCATGCTCACCACCCCGCCCTCAGATATCCGCTGCCCGAGTCCATACCCGCACCGCCACCGCCATTGCTGCCACCACCGCTTCCGGGTGGCGACGGTGCCAGCGGTGTGTCGCCCAGGATCCGGCGCAGTGCGGCCAGCCCCCGGGAGGTCTGGCTCTTCACCGTGCCGACACTGCACCCCAGCGCCGTCGCGGTCGCCTCCACGCTCTGGTCCTCCCAGAACCGCAGCACCAGCACCGCCCGGCTGCGCGCGGGCACCTGCCGCAGCGCGGCCAGCAGCGTCAGCCGAAGCTCCGGGTCCTGCGCCGGTGCCGCGACGTCGAACTCGTACGCTCTCGGCCGCTCCCACCAGCGCCGCCGCCGGGTCTCGTCCACGAAGGTCCGGAACAGCACCTTGCGGGCGTAGCCGTCGGGGCTGTCCAGCCGCACCCGGCGCCACGCCGCGTAGAGCTTCGCGAGCGCCGTCTGCGTCAGGTCCTCGGCCAAGTGCCAGTCACCGCACAGCAGATAGGCCGTACGGCGCAGTTGCGCCTGGCGACTGCGCGCGAACTCGTCGAAGTCGAGCCCGACTTCGACCGCGCCGCCGGTGTCGGAGACGTCCTGTTCGTCCGGTGTCCGGATCACAGGCCCCCTCCGCCCGGCACCGCAGCGGTGCGCGGTGAGAAGTGCTTCATGCCGTACTTACGGACCGGGCGGCCCGGGAGGTTGTCACGGATCCAAGAAAAAGTTTCGCGAACTCGCGAACTTGTGCTCTCGCGAACTCGCGAACTCGCGCTCTCGGCACGTGCGTTCAGGTACGGCGCTTCGCCGCGTCGTAGTCCTCCCGCGCCTTCTCCACCCGGTCCATCCGGTCGTTGGTCCACAGCGCCAGCCTCACCTTGTGCGAGATTCCGTGCCCTCCGCATGCCCGTAGGGGCGGAAACCCACGGTCAACAGCGGTGCGATCCGACCCACACGACCACCACAAGGTTCAGTTATCCATGCTGGTCAGAGCTGCAGAGCCCGCCCAAGCGCCGTAGCTTCCCAAGCTGAGAGTGCGAGTTCGATTCTCGTCACCCGCTCCATGATGAAACCCCAGGTCAGCGACCTGGGGTTTGTGTTTTCCCGAAGGTTGTCCAGCAAGTTCCGGCCCGTCAGGCGCACGAAGATCGGGCACGCGGAGGGCACGGGTTCCGGACGGCAGCTGTACGCGCAACGCCTCCAGCCTCGGAAGCCCGGCTTGACGGATCTCTGTGACCGTCCGGTCCGGCGAGGAGCGAACCAGCGCGACAGCATCTCGCTTGAACTCCTCGGTGTACCTGTCGCTCATCTTGCTCTTGCCTGCCACCTGGCTCTGCTCTCCCTCCGGCTGCGGCCCGAGTCATGCCGCCTCGACCGACTCCGGCCCGACCGAACCCACCTCGGTCGGCAGGGCCTGCTCGCACCAGATCGTCTTGCCCGTCGAGGTCTGGCGTGTCCCCCACCTCTGCGTCAGCTGTGCGACCAGCGGCAGGCCTCGGCCCCCTTCGTCGAACACCCGCGCCCGCCGCATGTGCGGCGCGGCACTGTTCGCGTCCGAGACCTCGCAGGTCAGCACGTAGTCATGGATCAGCCGCAACTGGATCGGGGGCACCCCGTACCGGATGGCGTTGGTCACCAGCTCACTGACCACCAGTTCGGTCACGAACGCCGCCTCCTCCAGACCCCAGGACACCACCCTGCGCACGCTCTCCGAACGCACCCGCGACACGGCCGCCGCGTCCGCCGTCACATCCCACGCCGCGACCCGCCGCCCGTCCAGCGCCCGAGTCCGCACCAGCAACAAGGCCGCGTCATCGACGGGTCCGTCCGGCAGCGCCGTCTTCACCACGTGTTCGCACACGTCCTCCAGCGAGTCGGCGGGCGCGGTCAGTGCTGTTCGCAGCGCCTCCAGGCCCGCGTCCAGGTCGTGCTTCCGGGACTCGACCAGGCCGTCGGTGTACAGCGCCAGCAGACTCCCCGGCGACAGCGCCACCTCCACCGACTCGAACGGCACACCTCCCAGGCCGAGCGGCGGTCCGGCCGGGAGTTCCAGGAAACCGGCCGCCCCGTCGGGTGCCACCAGAACCGGTGCCGGATGACCGGCCCGGGCCAGCGAACACCGCCGCGACACCGGGTCGTACACCGCGTACAGACACGTCGCGCCGATGTCCGCCGCCGTATCGCCGTCCCGGTCACGCCCCGACTCCTCGGACAGCTGGATCACCAGGTCGTCCAGTCGGGTCAGCAGTTCGTCCGGGGTCGGATCGACGTCCGCGAGCGTACGCACGGCGGTCCGCAGCCGCCCCATCGCCGCCGCCGCGTGGATCCCGTGTCCCACCACGTCCCCGACCACCAGGGCCACCCGCTCACCCGACAGGCGGATCACGTCGTACCAGTCACCTCCCACTCCGATGCTCGGTGACGCGGGCAGATAGCGCGAGGCCACCTGCACCGCCGAGTGGTGCGGCAGCCGCTGCGGAAGCAGGCTTCGCTGAAGCGCGAGTGCCGCGGTCCGCTCCCGGGTGAACCGTCGCGCGTTGTCCAGACACACCGCCGCCCGGGCCACCAGGTCCTCGGCCAGGGCGAGGTCGTCGGGCTCGAAGGGCTCGGAGGTCTCGCGGGTCCGGCTGAGCATGACCACACCGAGCGTCGTTCCCCGGGCCCTGACCGGCAGCAGCATCCACGAGTGCGTCCCGAACCGGGCGATCTTCGCCTGCCGGGCCGGGCTCAGGGCCGCCCAGGCGCGGATCACCGGGTCCTCGGTCCGGTACATCGCCGAGCTTCCGCCGGCCAGGCACAGCGCCGCGGGTGAGTCGGCGAGGTACACGTCGGAGTCGCCGGCTGTGGTCTGCGCCTCCAGGACGCCCTCGAACAGGTTCAGCTCCGCGATCCGGCGCAGCCGGACGGCCCCGGCGATCGGCCCGGGAGCCGGTTCGTCTCCCCTGAGCAGGACCTCCAGCAGGTCGACGCGGGCGAAGTCGGCGAACCGGGGCACCACCACCTCGGTCAGCTCCCGGCCGGTCCGGGTCACGTCCAGGGTGGTGCCGATGCGGACGCTCGCGTCGTTCAGCAGGGCCAGGCGCTCTCGGTCGCGGCTGGCGCGGGTCACGTCCGTCACCGTGGTGCAGACGCCGAGCGTCTGGCCCCGATCGTCCAACAGCGGTGTCGTGGAGGCACTGAAGACCCGGGAGCCGCCCGAAGCCGCGAAGCTGCCCTTGATCTCGCCGACCTGCTCCTCACCTGTCAACAGGGCCAGCCGCATCCGCTCCTCCCACTCCACGGCGTCCGGGCCGGTCAGCACATCGGTGAGGCGGCGCCCGCGCCGTTCCTCGTCGGAGACTCCGCTGAGGCGGCGCATCCGGGCGCTCTGCCACACACAGCGCAGGTCGGTGTTGTAGACCGTGAGCGCCATCGGCGAGGCTTCGAGGGCCCAGGCGGACAACGCCTCCCACTCCCGGAGCGCGGACCCGGTCGGCGGCGGACCCACCACCAGGACCGAACCGGGCCCGGTTTCACACCCGGTCAGGTCGGCGGCCAGTGGATAGCGGGAGACCGGCAGTGTCAGAAGGCTGCCGTCCCTGTGCCGCACCGGGAGCACCAGGTGGCGTTCCTCGCGGCCCTCGGCCATCTCCAGATCCAGCTGCTCCGCGACCGGCTTCCCCACGGCCTCCGCGGCCGTGTGGCCCAGCAGGCGTTCCGCCCCTGGGCTCCATCCGGTGATCAGACCGCGCCGGTCGGTCACGACCAGTCCGAGGAGGTGCGACATGTCCACAGCACCCAGCGTGGCGCCCGCGATGTCCACAATCAACCTGTATGGCCATTGCTCGACGATGAGGCTCGGTCTCCGGGCCCCGGACGCTCCGAGCTGTGGTCGAGTCCTGCGCAGGCGGCCAGCGCCCGGCCGATCGCGCGGCCCGTCTCGGTGAGGAGCCGGTCGTAGGTGACGGACAGAACCAGTCGCAGCGTCTGCTCTGCGTCGAGGCAGAACCAGGAGCCGACAGTCCGCAGCCCGTGCGGGGTGAGCCGCCACAGCTTATCGGCGTCCTTGACCACCGCGTCGTCGGCGTTGAGGGCGTGCCGCCGGGTGTCGTGGCCGTCGACGATCTCCGTGATCCGCGCGGTGACGTCCGGCGGGTACCCGAGGTCGGTGAGGATGCGGTGGGCGATGACGGCGCCCTCGGTCTCGTGTCTGCGGACCGTCTCGGGGTCGTGGGAACCGGGGGCGATGGCGGGCAGGATGCGTGCCGGGTCGACGGTCTTCCAGCCGGTGTCGTGCAGCAGGATCGCGGGGAGCACCACGTCGGCGTGGGCCTGCGGCACCGCGGTCAGCAGCGCGCCCGCGAGGCCGTAGGCGTGGAGCGAGTGCGTGGCGTTGTCCCGCACGTCGAGATACGGCAGGGCCCGGTCCCAGATCTCCCGTTCGGTCCCGGTCAGGCGCACCAGCGCGGGCACCTCGTCCGCCGGGGGGATCAGCGACGGGGCGAGGTGGAGGGCGGGAAGCGGTGTGGGGGGCATGCCGGTCTCCTTTCGGTGCGCGCGCTCAGTCGAGGAGGGTGACGGTGCCGGCCGTGCCGTCGACCCGGATCCGTTGCCCCGTCCTGATACGGGTGGACGCCGACCCGGTCCCCGTCACAGCGGGCAGGGAGTACTCGCGGCAGACGATGGCGGCGTGCGACATCACCCCGCCTATGTCGGTCACCGTGGCCCGTATCCGGCCGAACACGGGGGCCCAGCTGGGCGCGGTGACCGGCGCGACGAGGATCTCCCCGTCCCGTACGAGGTCCAGCTCGGCGGGGCTGTGGACGATCCGGGCCGGGCCCTCCGCGCGTCCGGGTGAGGCGGCCAGGCCGATCAGGTCGCCGGTGGTGTGGGGGGCGGTCAGCCAGGACCGGACACGTTCGCTGGTGATGCCCCACAGCATGATGCTGAACGGTTCCGTGACGGCGGCGGGCGGCCGGTTCAGCGCTGGTTCCGGACGCCGGGACGCGAGGGCGCGCACGATCCGCCGCCTCCGTTCCACCTCGGGCGGCCAGTGGTCGGGGCCGATGGGCGCGCAGCCCCGCGCCCAGCCGGACGCGAAGTCGAACAACGCGCCGCGGGCCTCGTCGCGCGTGAGGTACAGCATGTCGTTCTCGCCGGGCCAGAAGCCCGCCCGGTGCAGGAGTGCCGACAACTGGCGGGTCTTGCGCCAGAAGACGCCCATGGACCAGTGCTCGATGTAGAAGTTGTGGTTCTCCACATACGGGTAGACCCGTCGGGCGAGCCGCAGTTTGGCCTCGAAGTCGGTGCGCTGGGCGGGGTCGAGCAGGGCGGCGTACTCGCCGGTGATCCGGTCTCGTTCCGCGACGAGTTCGGTCACGCGGCGGTCGACGTTCTCGCCCCGGCGCAGCCTCAGGACGTAGTCGCGGATGTAGCCGAGGGGCAGCGCGGGTTCGTCCCGCCAGTACCGGTCGTCCGCGTAGAAGCCGTTGCCGGAGGTGAAGTTGAACCACGGGTCGCGGGCCGTCTTCCAGGCATCCAGCCAGTCCCGGCCCCTCGGCGCCGACGCGACCGTGTCGAGGGTCTCCTGTCCGGGGCCGGGGACAGGGCCGGTCAGCAGGTGGTCCAGGTCCAGTTCGACGGCGAGTTTCGCAAGTCGTTTCAATTCGTCGTCCGGGCGGAACAGTTCCATGTCCACGCCTTGGACCATGATCGCGACGGCCTGGTCGGGGATGCCGGGGAACCACTGCCCGCACGCCTGGAAGAGGTCCAGGTAGGCCGCGTAGCCGAGGTTGAGGAACTCGAAGTGGTGCTGCCAGGCCCGGTGGCACAGCGCCAGGAGCCTGTCGTATCCGCCGAGCAGGGCGTCGGTCGCGTCCAGGCCGGTGCCGCGTTCGATCTCCTCGTACGGCTGGGCGTCGGGCAGTTCGGTGAACCGGAGCGCCTCCAGCTCCTGGATCGTGGCGAGGACCTTGCGCTTCCAGTTGTCCAGCAGCGCGTCCCAGTGTTCGAAGTAGTACCCGGCGCGCCGGAGGAACTCCGGTACCCTCGCCGCCGCCTCGTCCCGCTCCACCGTGACCGGGTTGTGGTAGACGTAACCTTGGTGGATGCGGCATTCAAGGCCGTTGGCGGGCGGCACGAGGAAGTACCGGGTGTTGAACTGGCCCAGGCACTTCGTGGACAGTTCGGGGCCGATCGTCTCGAACGGTTTGATCACCGTCGGCCAGTGCTGGCTGTCGCAGAACCAGAACTTCGCCTCCTCCAGGGCACGCCGCTCGGGCTGGAAGAGCACGTTGTACGGGTACAGACTCCGCCAGTCCTCGGCCCCCTCGGGCGCGGGCTGCTCGTAGGGGCTGGGGAAGCTCGTGCGCTGTCGGGACGGCGCGTGCTGCTGGATCGCCATACGAGGTCCCTTCATCGGGCCCGTGGTGGCCGGGCCCGGGGCTCGGGTCGCTCAGGTCGGGAGGGTCCCGAGTCCGAGCATGGTGTCGGCGATGCTGGAGACGCCCGCCCCGGGCACCACCTCGGCTCTCGCGCGTGGTCTGCGACTCCAGAACGTCTCGGGCCGCGTCTGGAGCAGCAGCACTCGGGGACCGCCGTCCGGGAGCGGGGCCGCGTCAACGGCGATGGCCCACTCGATGTCCTGCGGGTAGCCGTAGTGGCGCTCGACGCTCTTGGCCAGCGCGGCGACCGCGGTGAGCTCGGCGGGCCCCAGGCATGCCCTCCCCCGGCGGGCTTCCTCGACCGCCCGTCGTATGAGGCCGTGCCCGTCCGGAGCGAGGAGCAGTTCGTGGTGCTTCGGCGACAGGGTCGTCTTCACGGGGAGGAGCAGCACCTTGTCCACGACGTAGTTGTCGGGGGTCAGCTCGCCTGACATCACCGGTTCGCCGAGTCCCCAGGCAGCGTCGATGACGATCTTCGACGGGTCACCGTCGGCCGGGTTGAGGGTCAGAGCCACACCGGCCGTGCGGGCGTCGACCATTCTCTGCACACCCACCGCCATACTCAGCCCCCGCTCGGGCACCCCGCCCGCGGCGCGGTAGGTGATCGCCCGCGCCGTCCACAGACTCGTCCAGCAGCGGTGTACGGCGTCGACAACGGCGTCGGACCCGCGGACCCCCAGGTACGTGTCGTACTGCCCGGCGAAGCTGACGGTCGGCAGGTCCTCCATCTCGGCGCTCGACCGTACGGCCACCGGGACGTCCCCCTCCGCCCCGAGGACCCGGTAGGCCGCGATGACGGCCGTCGCGACCGGGGTCGGCACGGGCCGGTCGGTGATCAGTCCGCGGACCTCAGCGGCACGCCTCTCGGTGTCGGCCGTGTCGGAGAGGTCGAGCCCGGCGAGGACGGAGTCGATCTCCGCGCGAAGGCCGCCGCCGTCGAGAAGGGTGTCGAAGGCATCAGTGGTCACCGCGAACCCGGGCGGCACCGGTACCCCGCGGCCGGTCATCGCCAGCAGACCGGCGCATTTTCCCCCGACCCGGGCGGTGAACGGATCGGCACCGGAATCGAATGCGACGGTGTGCTGGTCGGTCATGGAAGGTCTCTCCGCACTGGTACGGCTGCACGGCATCCCCCACCGAGCTTACGGCGCCCTCTGCGGCGACGGCAGTCGGCGGACCGGTAAGCGTCGGCCCGGCATAGGCCCGGCGCCGGTCCGGCGTCGCGACGGTGGCCGGCAGACGGGACCGCGCGGCGTCGTACGGGCGGACGCCTGGGCGAAGTCGCACGGGTCCGCGGCGAAGTCGTCCACGATCTCGTGGCGGAGCAAGTCGTAGTCGACGGACCGGTACAGCCTTCGGGGATCCGATCCGGGAAGGGCCAGATACAGGTCGGCGTTCGGCGACAGCAGCCCATGGCCTGCGAAGTAGACGACAAGGGCGTCCTCTGCCCGAGCCGCGGCCTCATGGACGGCGTCCAGGACCTCCTGCCCGGACTGGGGATCGTGCAGAGCCACACAGTGACTGGCGGGCAGCCCCCACACCCTGGGATCCGTGAACAGCGAGGCAAGCCGCTCGACGTTGTTGCGCACGGCCGGCAGGTCGGCGAGAAACAGGTAGCTCCGCACTCCGATCAACACCGCACGGGACCTGGTCGGGTCGGGCAGACCTGTCATCACCCGGCTCCAGGAGCACCTGGCTCCCCGGGCCCGCCGCGCGGCAGAGAGTCCAGCATTTCCACGATTCTGCGGATCGATTCTTCCGACCCGTCCCGCACCGTGACAGAGACTCCGGCGCTCGAGACGGTCACCGCGGGAGCCGCAGGGCGGGCAGCGCGCCATGTGGCATACGCAAGTGCGAGATTCAGCGCCGCGAACGTCTGGCCCAGCACCAGGTCGATGACCTCGACCGCGTCCATGGTCCCGCTCGGGTGCGCAGGAGGCGCCAGCCGTACCTGCGCGTGACGTCGGACGTCGTCGTCCTGCCGCAGCCATCGGTGCAGGTCGAGGAGTACCGCGCCGCTTTGGTCCGCCGGAACACCGATCTCGATCCGCATGTGCGTGCCCTTCTGCACCGTAGGACTGACCCGACTGCAGAAAGAACGAACTGCGGCCGGCCACGAAACGGCCGGCAACCATGCGGGCCCCGATGCTCGGACACCACCCCGCTGTCCAGCTCCCCGGCCTCCCCGACACAGAAGTCTTCCCCAGACCGACATCCCTCGGTGAGCCGGCCTGCGGATGCGGCGCATGGTCGCCTGAGCGAAACTGAAGCAAGGCATGACCTCGTCAGGGGCACGTGAGGAGGGTCCGGCGTGGGCTTCGACCGGCTTCCGCTCAAGTGGCTCTTCGCAGGCCCTGAGGACGTGCTGCTGTCCGCCGTGGCAGATGCGCCCGGTGATGTGGTGGAACAGGCCCGCGAGTACCGGATCATGCGCAACGTCCTGGACGGTACGCCTGCCGCGGTGGCGGTTCTGGACAACCAACTGCGCTACCGGTACGTCAACGCCGCCATGGCACGGATGAGCGGGGTGCCTCCCTCGGCGTTCCACGGCCGGACCATGGCCGAAGTGCTGCCGGGCATCCACCGCTCAGAGGAGATCCTGCACATGGTCCTGGACGACGGACGGCCCCGCGAGCTGTCCGTCACGGGGATGACACTGGTCAGTTCGCCGTTCCGGCACAGACAGTGGAGCGCGGTCTACCACCGACTGGAGGACGACGGGCAAGTGCTCGGCCTGTGCGGCGTCGCGGTGGAGGTGAGCGGGCTGCGCCAGTACATGGACGATCTGGAGCAGGCTCATCAGCGACTGGCGCTGCTGGACACGGCTGCCACACGGATCGGCACCACGCTCTGTGTCGAGGAGACCTGTACCGAGTTGGCTGATTTCGTCGTGCCGAGCCTGGCCGACACGGCGTGCGTGTGCACGCTGGAGGAGGAGTCCCTGGACGCCCCGCCCCCGGCTCCGGGTGTCGTACGACTGCGCATCACCGCCTCTGCGGGAGGCCCGGGCGTCGTACACCGCCTCGGGCTGATGGGCAGGGCTGGGGACTACTTCGACGTCCCCCGTGACTCACGGACTCGGAAGTGCCTGGACACCGGTCGCCCGTGGGTGGGGAACCTCGTCACGGACGACGTGTTGCTGAGGATGGTGCGGACCCAGTCCAACGTGGAAGGGATCCGCGCCGCGGAGATCCACTCCCTTCTCATGGTGCCGCTGCCGACCAAGGGGCATCCGGTCGGCGTCCTCTACCTGTCCAGGGCCGGGGACTCGGCACCGTTCACGGACGAGGATGTGATCGTGGCGCAGGATCTCGCCGCCCGGGCCGCCGTCGCCATCGACAACGCCCGGCAGTACTCCTTCGAGCACGCAATGGCCCTGGAGTTGCAGCGCGCACTGCTGTCGGAACCCGGCAGCCCTCATCCGAACATCGAGGTCGCCTGCCGGTACCTGCCTGCGGGGCGGCACGCACTCGTCGGCGGGGACTGGTGCGACTCGATCGCCCTGCCGTCGGGGCACACCCTCCAGGTCATGGGTGATGTGATGGGCCACGGCTTCACAGCGGCCGTCGCCATGAGCCACTACCGCTCGCTGTTGCGCACCCTCGCCGTCTCCGGCGCCCCGGTCTCGCGAATCCTGGAGGAGGCCGACCACCGGGTGGCGAACATCGGCGTCGACCGGGTCGCCACCTGTCTGCTGGCTCTCGTCGATCCCGGCTCCGGCATGTGCACGATCTCCAGTGCGGGCCACCCTCCGCCGGTGCTGTTGCGCCGACAGGGCCGTACCGATCTGATACCGGTCCCGGCGGGCCCGCCCTTGGGGACCGATCTGGGAGGGCATGAGGCGTTGACCGTGCCCCTGCCACCCGGAGACGTACTCCTGCTGTACACCGACGGTCTGATCGAGCAGCGCCGGATGGACATCGACGCCTCGCTGCGGCGCCTGACCAGCCTCAACCTCAGCGTGGACGGCCCGCTGGAAGGCATGCTCGACACCCTCCTCGCGCGCCTGGTCCACGGACCCGCCGAGGACGACGTCACCCTGCTCGCCGCCCGCATGCGAACGTCTTGACACGAGACGCAAGGGAAGAGACCTCTGACCGCCCAAGCGCCGTCGCTTCCCAAGCTGAGAGTGCGAGTTCGATTCTCGTCACCCGCTCCATTCGTGGTGCTTCGCACGCTCGGCCCGCCCAGGTCATCGAGCCCGGCGGCGGTCTCCCGTTCACCAGGTCGGTCACGGCGATCGCCCGCCTGTGCCTTCGCGCAGGCACCCGGAGCCACGACGGTGACCCGGTAGGCGATGCCGTGCCGCGGATGGCCGTTGCACACGCTCTCCCACGGCCGGGCGATCAGCCCCGGCCCGGCAGCGAGACGGGAGCACCGACCGTCAGCCCGTCGGTCACCCCGCTCTCGGGGATGGTGACCTGGATCAGGGACGGCTCGTCTTTGTCGATGAAGACGAGCCGACCGTCATCAGTACCTCAGCGTCGATCCCCTGCGCCAGCCTCCGCTGGTGTTTCGCCGTCGAGTGCTGATAGATCAGCTGGGCCCGCTCCGAGAACTGGCCGGCGCGGACCATCAGGTCCTTCAGCTTGGCGCCGGTGTCGGCGGCCAAGGTGTTGCCGGTGTGCCGGAGGTCGTAGAAGCGGAAGTTGTCCGGCATGCCGCGGTCCGGCCGACGCAGGCGTAACGCGTCCACGGCGGACGGTGTGCCTCCGTCACCGAGCGGCGACTGCTCCCGTCCGGGCAAGGCCGTCACGGCGCGCCGCCCGCGCCAAGGGGAATCCACCGCGGGCGCGCTCCGGCGGCATGGACGAGCGAAGCAGGAATCCTCGCACGGCCGTCCAGGAACGGCCGTGGTGGAGACCGTGATGTGTTCAGTGTGCCGCGAGAACCGCGAAACACCGGATGCCCGAAACGTGCACCAGGCATAGCATGAAAGCGGGTCGGCACACTCTCATGTGCGACCGGCCCGGAAGGGCGACCCCGGTGTGTATACGCCGGGGTCGTTGAAGCACGGCGGACGCGGCCGGCCCATAGCACGGCGTGATCGTTCCACCGATGTCCGGAGTGGCGCGACCACGACGTCGTGGAGCCGAAGGGGCCCAGGATCGGCACTCCGGTAGCGGTCTACCCACACCGCTACCGACCAGCCGGTGATGGCCACCGTCGGCCCCTTGGATCAAGACCGGTAGCCCGACCCGGCCCGCTGACCGGCCCGGCCTCCCCCTGTCTCCCGTCGCCCCAATCTCCCCTGTGCGAAACGGCATTTGGGGGCGACATGCTGCCCATGGCGTAATCGGCTCGTGGGACCGGTCGGCGGTGCGAGCCTGTGGCGGTCGAGTGCGTCGCCCCACGCTGATCGCAGTTGTCTGCTGGTGGGTCCGAGAGGGACGGGGGTGTGCGTCGCGTCGGACACCGCATCCGGATACGTGGTCGGTGTGCCGGGAACGGCGCCGGTGTCGGCGCCGTTCCCGGCACCGCACCGCACCGGCTGCGGTGGGACGAGGCCTGGGCACCGGGCCGCCTGGCGAACACCGCGTGGACGAAGCCACCCCGATGGGTTCCCCATGCCAGGGGACGAAGGGACGCAGACAGCGATGACGGACCGTGGGCGTAGGCCGGACAGGGTCGGGGTGGACCGGTCGGAGGGATTCGGCGAACGGCTGCTGGGTGTGCTGCTGGACCGCGCCCACGAGATGCCGCCCGAGTTGATCGCCCCGCTCGTCGCGGAAGAGGTGGCCAGGGTCGGGGGGCGGGAGGTCTCCATCCTCCTGCAGGACTACGAGCAGGTGCTGCTGGTGCCGCTGCCGGGCCGACGGCTGAAGGTCGGCGGCCCCGAGCCGGTCGACGGCTCCCCCGCCGGCGAGGCGTTCCTTGGCCGCAGAACGGTGGAGGTGCCGAGGGACGGCAGTGTGCGGATGTACCTGCCGCTGCTGGACGGAAGCGACCAGATCGGGGTGATGGCCGTCACCCTGGACCGCGTCGATGACGACGACCGGCGGCTGCTCCGCAGACTCGGCGGTCTGGTCGCGGACATGATCGTCACCAAGGACGCCTACACCGACCAGTTCTTCCAGGCCCGCCGCAGCGCCCCGATGAGCGTGGCCGCGGAGATCCAGTGGTCGTTGCTGCCCCCACTGTCGATGACGATTCCGCAGGTCGAGGTGGCCGGGATCCTGGAGCCCGCCTACGACGTGGCCGGCGACAGCTTCGACTACGCCCTCAACGGCGACATCCTGCACATGGCCATGATCGACGCGATGGGCCATGGGCTCGACGCGGCGACCATGGCAACGGTGGCCATCGGCGCCTATCGCCACACGCGACGGGCCCATACCGATCTGTCCCAGGTGTACGCGTTCATGGACAGGGCCATCAACGAGCAGTTCGGCCCCGACCACTTCGTCACCGCGCAGATGATGATCCTCGATATCGCCACGGGCCGACTGCAGTGGGTCAACGCCGGGCATCCGGCCCCGTTCCTGATCCGGGACCGCGCCGTGGTGGACCGGCTGGAGAGCCCGACCACGTTGCCGGTCGGCCTCGGCGGTGAGGAGCCGGTGGTCAGCGAGCGGATGCTGCGACGCGGCGACCGGTTGCTGTGCTTCACCGACGGCCTCATCGAGGAGCACCACACCGGCGGGGAACAGTTCGGAGAGGAACAGCTCGTCGAATGGACCAACCGGATCCTCCGCGACCGCACGGAGGTACGGGCGGTGGTGCGAGCGCTCTCCCACGCCCTGAAACACGAACGCGGCGGCACCACGACCGACGACGCGACCATCTTCCTCGTCGAGTGGCGAGGCGGCGACGCCGATCACCTCGCCACCCTCGACTGAGCGCGACGATGCACCGGCTCCCTCGCTGAAGCCTGCCGCCGACCTGGGGTTTCGCGCCCAAGGTCGCAAATACCGCGGGCGGCAGCCCTCGCCCGGTCGAGCGGGCCGCGCCTCCAGCCCGGGAAGCGCTCCCTCGTGGCGCCGAGCCGATGGCGGAATCGGGGGCGAGGCCGTCACGACGCACCGAACCGAGGCGGCGGGAACCCGATGTGATGGCGGTCAAGCGGACAGACGCGCGGCGATCTCCTGGGTGCGGAAAAGGCGGTGGCGGCGGATGAGACATGCCCTGGCCTGGCCGTCAGGCCGCGGTCGGTAGCCGTGGCCGGGCAGGACTTCATGGTCGTCGAACCGTTCGAGGTCCGCCAGTGACGTGAGGAACGGGTCGGGCCCGTGGGTCTGTGACGGAGACTTGGGCCTGCCTCCGCACACGGTCATGTGGCTGCCAGGAGGATGGCCGTGTAGTGCGCGGTGAAGGCGGCGATGGTGAGGGCGTGGAAGACCTCGTGGAAGCCGAACCAGGCCGGTGAGGGGTCGGGGCGCTTGAGTCCGTAGACGACGGCGCCCGCGGTGTAGAGCAGACCGCCGGCGATGACGAGTACGACGACCGCGGTGCCGCCGGCGCGTGCGAAGTCGGGCAGGTTGAAGACGGCGACCCAGCCCAGCGCGAGGTAGCACGGGGTGTACAGCCACCGGGGAGCCCCGATCCACAGGATGCGGAAGGCGATGCCGGCCAGGGCACCCGCCCACATCACGGCCAGCAGCACCCGCTGCTGCCCCGCGGGCAGCAGCAGTACCGCCAGCGGGGTGTAGGTGCCGGCGATGATCAGGAAGATGTTCGCGTGGTCCAGCCGCCGCAGGACCGCCTCCCCGCGCGGACCCCACGTTCCGCGGTGGTAGACCCCGCTGGTGCCGAACAGCAGACAGGCCGACAGCGCGTACACCGAGCAGGCCGCCACTGCCGCCGCCGAACGCGAGACGGCGATCAGGACGATGCCTCCGACCAGAGACAGGGGGAACACGCCGGCGTGCAGCCAGCCGCGCATCCTCGGCTTCAGCGCAGCCGCCGCGCGCTCCACCCCGCCTTCCAGGCCGACGGCGGCAGCCAGCCGGCCGGTTGGGCCGACAGGCGCATCGAACGCGGGGGTGCGCAGGGCGTCGGGAGTGGTGCCGGGGTGGGGCTGGGGATCGCGCCCGTGTTCCGGCGGCTGAGTGTCTTCGGCGATCATGCGCTCGTATTCTGAAATCGGCGGATCAGGTACGGCCTGGCCCGTCGCTGCGGGCTGCGGGTCAGATGCCGGCCGTGTGCCGGGAGGCGGCGCGACGGTATTCGGCGTTGATGCGCTGGGCTTCTTCGAGCTGGTCTTCGAGGATGATGATGCGGCAGGCGGCCTCGATGGGGGTCCCGTGGTCGACGAGTTCCCGGGCGCGTGCGGCGATCCGCAACTGGTAGCGGGAGTAGCGGCGATGTCCGCCCTCGGAGCGGAGCGGGGCGATGAGGCGGGCTTCGCCGAGGGCGCGGAGGAAGCTGGGGGTGGTGCCGAGCATCTCGGCAGCTCGACCCATGGTGTAGGCGGGGTAATCGTCGTCGTCGAGACGGCCGAAGGAATCGTCTGCTGTCATCTCACCTCTCTGTGGAACGCGTCGAGGGGCCCGGGTGCCGTACGGCACCCGGGCCCCGAAGGAACTGCTACACCATCTGCCGGCCCCAGTGCTGCGCCGGCCTTATGTGCCCGCCGACCCGACCGAGACGCTGTCGGGGGCGCGGGGATCGCGGTTGCTCGACCGGAGACCACCTCACTATCGATGTCCTGCGGTACCCGGGCTCAAGACGTCCGCCCGGGCGATCCTGATGGCGCTCGGCTCCTCCGTTCTTCCCTCTGAACCAATCACTTGCCAAACGGGAACTGCGTACTGCTAGGGGAACTGCGTACTGCTTGCACTGCTGGTACTGCGCACTGCTGGTGGCCTCGCGAAGCGCCACTCTTCGGCAGCCAGCCCCGTCGCCCGTCCTGCGTCCGCTCTGGCTTGGAACCCCACTGCCGAACCTCCCGGTGCGCGCGCCCGCAGCCGACGCCTTCACCGAGGTACTGCCCACTGATTTCACTGCTGGGTACTGCGAACCTTCACTTACGGGTACTGCCACTGCGGTACTGCTCATGGCGGCCCCTGATCACTGCGGGCCACCCGGTCCGGTCGTCAGCCCCGTCGCCGTCCTGCGACAACCCTGGCTTCGGAACTCCACCACCGCACCGTCCTGCGAACTGCAACTGCGCACTACTGCCCGGCAGTTCGTGTCTGCCGGGCCCTTCTGTCTCTCTGGGCTACGAGAGAAACCATAACCATGGGACCATCCAATGTCTACTTCAGCCACCATAGATTTTCGCGCGTTCGACGGTGAGGTAATCCCCCCTCGAACGGCGATGGAGGACTGGGCGCGGACGACGAGAGAGACCAGGGTGACCTGATGGACACGATGAGCGGCAACGTCACAACCGCCCGCTCTCCGCTACATCCGTCGCGGGCGGGCGCGGCAGCGCTCGGCACTTCCTCGAAGGTCTCGTACCGGCGACTGCGGTCGAGGCGGCCGACACCGTGGGGTCCTGATCGTTCGGAGCTCGTCGCCAACGCCCTGCATGACGGTGGCGGCGCACCTGCACCCTGGACCTGACCGCGCACCCGGGCAGCATCAAGGTGGCCCCGTGCACGACTGCAACCCGCAGGCGCCACGCATGCGCATCCCTGACCTGAACGGCGGCACCGGCGGCTTCGGGCCGGCCTGTGGTCAACCGCCTCGCCTGCGCCACCGCCGTGACCCCCCACGCGGTCGGTGGCAAGACCGTAGAACCCTCCTCGCCCGGTATCGCCAGGCGTAGGCGCCGAACCGGGCGACCGCGAGGGCCTTCCCCACAAGGCGACACCCGCCTACCCGTTCCACCACTACGGCAGGATCGACTCAGCGCCGGTGGGGCTGGAACCGCGCACGTGCGCTGGTATGCGTAAACGTCAGCGCCGTACCGCCGTCGGGTCCTGTGCCACCGGGGCCGTCACGCTGCCGAGGAGCCGCAGAGCGGCATCCGACGGCGAGTCGGGCTCGGCCGTGTAGGCGATGAGGCGCTGGCCAGAGGCGCCGGGTATGACGAGGTTCTCGAAGCTGAGGTCCATCGCCCCGACCAGCGGATGACGCAGGTGCTTCACCCCGGAGGTGCAGGTGCGCACCGGGTGGCGGGCCCAGCAAGAGGCGAACTCTGCGCTGTTCAGAGCGAGTTGGCCGACGAGCTCGGCGAGGGCGCGGTCATGGTGGTAGCGGCCGGCGACCAGGCGCAGGGAGGCCACGCCGAGTTGGGCCTCCTCGTTCCAGTTCGTGAACAGCTCCCGGTACTGCTCGTCCAGAAAGAGCATCCGGGTCAGGTTGGGGCGGGTGGCCGGGGTGTCGGGGCTCTCGGGCGCCAGATGTCCGGCGAGCAGCGCGTGCCCCATACGGTTCCAGGCGAGGACGTCGTTGTGCCGGTTCAGGACCAGGGCCGGCACGTCGCTCATGGCCGCCAGCAACTGCCGGGCCGAGGCGCCGGCGTGGGCCACCCGGGGCGGAGTCGGCCGGGACGAAGCGGCAGCGGGGCGGGCGAGGTCCTTCAGATGGGCCGTCTCGTCGTCGGAGAGGCGCAGCGTACGCGCTATCGCCTCCAGCACACCGTCGGAGGCGTTGGTGGCACGGCTCTGTTCGAGACGGGTGTAGTGGGTGATGCTGACCCCGGCCAGCACCGCCAACTCCTCACGGCGCAAACCGCTGACGCGGCGGCGGGTCGGGTGCGGGGTGATGCCGACGTCCTCGGGGCGCAGTGCGGCGCGACGCGACTTGAGGAAGTCTCCCAGCTCGGACCGGGCGTCCATCCATGCCTCCAGGTCGGCGGTGTGCGACAGGCCGTGGCCACCGACTTCCCATGATGCCCGCCCGCCCCGAAGGCCGGAGGCGGTAAGGGTGGTCATGTGCTGACTACCCTCACACCGACTGTGCGAGACAGGGTGCTGGCTGGGATTCCGGGTGTCGACGAGCCTCTTCTTCCGTAACCGCGCGTGACGCGACCGAGCGCGCGCCGGATGTCAGGAAACGTGAGGAAAGGGACTCGACGTCATGTCTGTCACTGATTCGGAGGCGGCCCGCACCGTCTCCGGCACCGCCGCCGGCACGGCCCCGGCGGCGCTCACCCCCCGGCTCCGCTTGATGCTGGTGCTGTTGCTCGCGGCCCAGTTCATGCTGGCCGTGGACTTCTCCATCCTGAACGTGGCGCTGCCGGTGATCGGTGAGGGACTGGGCTTCTCGCTGTCACATCTGCAGTGGATCGCCACATCGTTCGCGCTGTGCGCCGCGGGCTTCACCCTGCTGTTCGGCCGCGTCGCAGACCTGTTCGGCCGCCGCCGGCTGTTCCTCGGCGGCCTCCTCGTCCTGGGCGCGGCCTCGCTCGTGGGCGGCCTGGCGCAGAACCCCGAGGTACTGATCGCGGCCCGCGTCCTCCAGGGCCTGGCCACCGCCGCCGTCACCCCCGCCGGACTGTCGCTCCTGACGACCTCGTTCCCGGAGGGCCCGCTGCGCGAGAAGGCGCTCGGCCTCAACGGGGCGCTGATGTCGGCCGGCTTCACCACCGGCGCCGTCCTCGGCGGCCTGCTGACCGACCTGCTGTCGTGGCGCTGGGCGTTCTTCATCAATGTGCCCGTCGCCCTCGCCGTGCTCGTCATCGCCCCGACGGTCATCAAGGAGTCCCGCCCCGACGAGCGCCCCAAGCTGGACCTGCCCGGCGCCGTCAGCGTCACGCTCGGTCTGCTGGCCATCGTCTTCGGGCTCACCCAGGCGGGCGAGAAGGGGTGGGGCTCGGCCGAGGCCCTGTTGTCGCTGACCGTGGGTGCGGCCCTGTTGCTGGTGTTCTACGCCGTCGAGCGCAAGGTGTCCGCGCCGCTCGTACCGCTCGGAGTGCTCGGCAAACGGTCGGTGGCCTGGGGAAACATCGCCGGACTGATCGCGTTCCTCACCGAGACCTCCCTGGTCTTCCTGCTGACCCTCTACCTCCAGGAAGTGCTCGGCTTCTCGCCGCTCGCCGCCGGCCTGTCCTTCGGCGTGCTGGGCGTCGGCACGGTCGTCGGCGGCACGATCGCCCCGAAGGTCATCGGGCGGATCGGCAGCAGGTCGACGCTGATCACCGGCGGCATTCTGCAGACCGTCTTCACGGCCGCGCTGCTCGGCCTCGGCGACGACCGCTCATGGATGTGGCTGCTGCTGATCGGCACCTTCGTCGGCGGGGTAGGCAACATGCTCGTCATCGTGGGCTTCATGGTCACCGCCACCTCGGGCCTCGCCGATCACGAACAGGGTCTGGCCACCGGCCTCGCCACCATGACCCAGCAGGTCGGCATCACCATGGGCACGCCGCTCATGAGCGCCGTCGTCACCGCCGCCATGACCGGTGCCGGATCCCCGGCCGTCCTCGGCGGTCTGAAGGTCGCGATCGCGGTGAACGCCGCCATCGTGCTCCTCGGCACCCTCACCAGTGTTCTGTTCGTGCGCACCCGGTCGAGTACGCGGTAACGGCGGGCGGTACGAGCCGCCGGGCGTCGGCAGGCCGCACGCCACCGCCGTACGCCACCGCCGTACGCCTCGACGAACGGCGGCGCGAGGAGGCCGGCTGGGGGTTGTTGTGGTCTCGGCGAAGTGTGCTGCGGCACTGCTCGGCAACGGCCGCGGGGTGGTTGCCCCTCGGATGCGCCCCGGTCCCCGCCTACGTCTACAATCCGCACCCCCGTTCACCCCGCTGTCCTGAGCTGGTGCGGGGTCTGACCTGTGGGGGTTTCATGCGCAAGTTCGCCGTCGGCGTCCTGGTGCCGTGTGCAGTGGTGCTCTCGGCTCTGACCGCTCCGGTCGCCGGGGCCGCGCCCGGGGACGGGGACGGGGATCTGAAGATCACGAACGTGTCGGTCAACGGCGGCAAGTCCGTAGTGGTCGGCACCACGCAGACGAAGACTGTCGTCGTGGCGGTCACCGCCAAGGACAGCTCCGGCCTCAACGCGGCCTACGCCGACATCTGGAGCACAGCCACTGCCACGGGTTTCGGCTACCACAAGAACCTGGGCTGCAAGCCCGTCAACGCCACGACCGCCATCTGCTCGCTGAGCTTCGTCATGGACCCAGGGTCCGCAGCGGGCCGCGTCGGGCTGGAAAACGCTCAGGCAGGGGCCTGGAACACGTACCTGGAGGTCAGCTCCAAGGACCACGACGTCGTGACGCGGAACAACAAGGACAAGTTCTACGTCAGGCGATACGCCAAGCTCACGACCGATGCCTCGCCCGAACCGATTGCCAAGGGCAGAACCCTCACCGTCACCGGCAAGCTCAGCCGAGCCAACTGGGACGACAACGCTTATCACGGCTACGCCGGCCAGGCGGTGAAGCTGCAGTTCCGCAAAGCGGGCACCAGCACCTACACCACGGTCAAGACCATCAGCACCAGCCGCACCGGCACCCTGAGGACCACGGTCACCGCTTCCGCCGACGGCTACTGGCGCTATGCCTTCACGGGCACCACGACAACCGCCTCCATCAAGGCCGTCGGCGACTACGTCGACACAAGTCGGCGGACGTCGACGTAGTCGCCCGACGCGGTGGCGGGTGTGGTGGTGGATGTGCCGGCGCCAATAACCGTCCCTCGACGCCTTCGCCCCTGTCCACACGGCCCGAGCTGCGAGCCATGGAAGCCCTGGGGACGACCCTCCCGCTCTGTCTGCTCCTGTTCCGCCACGGCCTGCTACGTGCTGGAGCGCGGCGTCCAGAACAAGCGAGTGTCTCTTCTCAGCCCCGGGCCTCGGCGTCGGCGACCGCGATCGCGATGCCCAGCGCCTCGGCGATGTTGCCCGCCGCCGTCATCACACGTGCTGTGCCCACGATGGGGGCGATGGCGACCAGGACATCCTGCAGCTGGGCGGCGGTCAGGTTGGCTCGGAGGGCGGGGTCGATGTGGGCAACGTAGGAGATGGGGGGCGCGTCCGAGGCCGCGAGCGCGGCAATGCGAGTGAGGATGAGGGTGTCCGGGGGCAGACCGCAGCGCTCAAGAGAGTCGGCGGTCATGGCGGCGAGGGTGTCCAGGACAGGGGTGTCGGATGCAGTGGACATGCGGAATTGCCTCCTTGAGGCGCTGACAGCGCCGAGATGGGGTGCGGCGGAGACGGACGGAACAGGCATCCGCGGGCGATCCGCGGGCGCCACGCTCTGCCTCAACCGTAGAGGCGTTCCGGGCAGGACGCGCGGGGAGCCAAGTCGCCTCGACCGAGCCCACCCACTGAAAACGCTTTGCTCCGAGGGGCCCGTCGCCGGGCCGCGGGTCACCTGTACCGGGTGAGGCCCGAAGCGGCACGCAGGCGGACGATCGCAGGGAATGGTGCCGTCCGCCTGTCCCAGGGAGTCCGTGGGAGGACAGCTCGTGCGCTACGAGATCCGAGTCGAGGGACACCTGTCGGAGACGCTGGCCAAAGCCTTCCCGGAGCTGGGCCACGTGGTGATGTCCGGCCAGACCGTCCTGTTCGGCCCCGTCGTCGACGAGGCGCACCTGTACGGGCTGCTGGCACGCTGCCAGTCACTGGGACTGAGTGTCGTGGAGATGCGGCAGCTGCCGGAGTGACGGGGCGCACCGGGTGGCCGCGGGCCCCCGCCGGGACGGTCTGACACCGCACCCGCCACTCCTGCGGGCGCACCCGGACCCGTGCGGTCGCCTCCGTCCCCGGCCGACCCGGGCGGTCGCCTCCGTCCCCGGCCGACCCGGGCGGCGAACGGTGCAGCCGGGCGGCGCACCCACGGAAAGGAGCACCCATGAACCCGGCCGACGTCGTGCTGGTCATGGTCCGACGGGTCTGTCTGGACTCGGTCCCGCCCACGGCGCTGCCCACCGACGCGGCCGCGGCGATCCACGACACGTTCGTCCGGTCCCTGCGCGACAGCACGCGCACCCTGCTGGTCGTCTCGGTGATCACCGCAGTGGTCGCGTATCCGCACGGTCCCGGAAATCCCGCGCGCGCCGCCCGCACGACAGCGGAACGGGGCACGACGACCACCGGTTGGGCGCTTGATCGCGTGGGGGTGCGCACCGGCGCCACGGGGCGGTGGCCGTACGGCCATCGGAAGTGGACGACCACTGGTGTCATAGCGGCGGGAGCCCTGGCGCCGGTGCTCCGGAACCCTCCCTCGGTGGGGGCTGACGCGCTCGTCCTCTGTGTCGTCCTGCTCCTGGTGGCGGTCCTCGCGACCACCGCGCGTCCGGCGGCCGGGCGTGAGGAGCGGGCGGCGGCCCCGTGAGCCATGGCCAGGAAACCCAGTACCGCCCGCGCGTCCCACAGGCACACTGCGGTGGAGCGGGTCCTCGCACGCCTGCGGTCCGGTCCGGTGGCCCGGCTGCTTCCCCGCCTGTCGGCACTCAACGTCGTGGAAGGCTCCGTGAGGCTGGCCGCGCAGGCCTTCATCACCGCTCTCCCGCTGCTGATGACCGTCGCGGCGTTCGCCCCCGAAGGTGTGCAGGAGCTGCTGGCCGACTCCATCCGTGCGGTTCTGGGGGTGCGGGGCGACACGCTCGACGAGGTACGCCGTACCTTCACCGCCACCGGCACCCCCCGGGACGCCGCCGGAGCTGTGGGCGTGGTGGTGACCCTGGTGTCCGCCACGGCGTTCAGCCGGGCGCTCCAGGCGGTCTGCGAGCGGTGCTGGCACCTGCCCCGCACACCGGTGCGGGCCGCTGTCTGGCGCTGGCTGCTCTGGCTGCTCGTCTGGCTGGGCGTCCTCCTGGTCCAGGCACCGCTGCGCAGCGGACTGGGAGTCGGCGCGGTGACCGGATGGGTTCTGTCACTCCTGTCCTCGACGCTGCTGTGGTGGTGGACCCAGCATCTGCTGCTGGGCGGCAGGATCGGCTGGCGCAACCTGCTCCCGGGAGCGCTGCTGGCGGGCACGGGCACGGTCGTACTGAGCTGGGCCGCCGGT
Source organism: Streptomyces sp. NBC_01314 (assembly GCF_041435215.1). Classification (NCBI taxonomy): domain Bacteria; kingdom Bacillati; phylum Actinomycetota; class Actinomycetes; order Kitasatosporales; family Streptomycetaceae; genus Streptomyces; species Streptomyces sp. NBC_01314. Next base: position 5,299,291 of record NZ_CP108394.1, read on the forward strand.
CTTTTCGTGCCCACGGCCATGGAGCGCAGCCTCCAGGAGTTCGGACCGCTGGGGCCCGTCTTCACGTTCCTGTCCTGGTTGATCGCCGTGTTCCTGGTGGCGGTCTCGGGCCTCGCCCTCGGCGAGTACGTCGCCTCCTCCCACTGGTACCGGACAGCCTCCGCGCCTCCGCCGTGAGCGGGCCGAATCCTGATCCTGCCGCGCAGCGCGTCCGACGGGTACCGGGCCGCCCGCACGCTCACCCGCGCCGGGTGAGGCCCTGCGGCCCCGGCCGTACCCACGCTGAAGACCGCACGCAACGGCGGCCGGGCGAGCGCCCGGGACGGAGGAGAGACATGAGCGCGCAGACGTACCTCGCGTACGACTATCCCCTGCTGAGCGTCTTCTGGAGCATGCTCTTGTTCTTCCTGTGGATCATGTGGTTCGTCCTGCTCTTCCGCGTCGTCGTCGACATCTTCCGTGACGACGACCTGAGCGGCTGGGCGAAGGCCGGCTGGCTGGCGTTCACCGTCCTGCTGCCCTTCCTGGGCGTCTTCGTCTACGTGGTCGCCCGCGGCAAGAACATGGGCCGTCGGGAAATATCCCAGGCCCGAGCACAGCAGGAAGCCTTCGATGCCCGCATCAGGGAGGCCGCGGGCGCCACGGGCCGGCCCAGCAGCATCGACGAGCTCGCCGAGCTGTCCGAGATCCGCGCCCGCGGCGACATCACGGACGAGGAGTTCCGCAGGGCCAAGGAACTGGTCCTGACCGGCCACGGCCCGGCGGAGCACGTCGGCTCCACCGCCCGCACCCCAGGTCTCTGAGCATCCGGACAACACGAATCGAGGCGCGAGATGACCGCGACACACACCGAGCCGGCCCACACGGCGAAGCAGGAATGGGCGACCGGCCTGACCGCCTTCGCGGCAGTGATGCTCTTCCTCGTCGGCCTGCTCGACATCTTCCGGGGCATCATGGCCATCGCCGAGGACGACATCTTCGTCACGACGCGCCAGTACGTGTTCGAGTTCGACCTGACCGGCTGGGGGTGGATCCACCTCGCGCTGGGCGCGGTCGCCGTGATCGCCGGCATCGGGCTGCTCAAGGTCTCGGTGTGGGCGCGCGTCGTCGGCGTGGCCATCGCCGGACTCGTCATCATCGCCAACTTCCTCTCCCTGCCGTACTACCCGATGTGGTCGGTCGTGATGATCACGATCTCGGGCTTCATCATCTGGGCCCTGTGCGTGGTCCGGCGCGACAACCTCTTCGACCTGTCCGAGGAACGTCCGGTGTCCGAGGAGCACCCGCCGCAAAGGGTCTCGTATCCGCGCGGGCCCGCATGAGCGCACAGCGGTCAGGGTGCGCGGCGGAAGAGAGGTGTTCAGGGTGAGAGGCGGAAGGGTGCCGCTCATCACCGCCGGTCCGCGGAGCGTGCTGTGGGCGCCGGTCGGCATCGCCGGCCTGGCGCTCACCGCCGTCCGGGTGTGGTGGGCCGTGGGGCACACCGCAGGGGTTCGGGGGGGGTCGTGCCCTCGGGGTGGGGGGTCCGCCGCTGATCGCGCCGCCGGCCGTCCTCGCCCTGTACGCGGCCTCCGGCATCCTGTGGGCGGGATGTCTGGCCCAGCCCTGGGGGTCCTGGCCGCCCAGCCCTGGGGGTCCTGGCCGCCCAGCCCTGGGGGTCCTGGCCGTCGCGACGGCGCGTGGCGATACCTCAGGGAGCGGTGGTGGCCCGGGATTCGGTGGCGGCCGGGGCGGATCCGGTGTCCAGGAATTCGCGGATCGCGAAGCCCACCAGCACGATGACCGTGGTCCACACCACGACCATCGTGGTCGGGTAGTTCCAGGTGAACAGGATGATCGCGGCGACCACCAGGATCGCGGACCCGATCCAGCGCTTGAAGCGGTGCACGAACCGCCCGACCGCCCCGAGCCGAAGCCCTCCGGAGACCGCGACGTCGCGCAGGGCGCCGATGCTCCTGCCGCAGCCCTTGCGGACGTAGACGGCGATCCGGGACGGGCCACTGAGGAAAGCGCCGACGGCGGTGATGAGGGCGACGGCACCGAGCGCCCGTACACCGGCGCGCAGGAACTTGATCAGCGCGTCGTACACCGCTCCGGCGGCGGCCGGGGACGCGCCGGAGGGAAGGTGGTCGAGGTAGACGTCACGGAAGACGGTGAGGGTGATCCCGAGGAACAGCATGGCCACGAACACCGCCGACGCGGCCCCGATCAACGCGTGCCGGCGGTTGAACGCGGTGTACACCCCCGCGGCGGCCACCAGCAGGGCGATGACGGGCAGCCAGCTGCCCATGATCTCCAGGACCCTCATATAGGTCTTGATCTTGCCGATGTCCTTCGACTGGACCACCACGAAGTCGGTGTGGACATCCGGGATGTTCGCGGCCACTCCGAGGCCGGCGCTGACCAACCGCTTCTTGACGTCGGCCACGATCGGTGCCACGTCGATGGCCACCTGGTCGTTCTCCAGCGAGACCGCGCTGTCGGCTTCGCCCGTCAGGGCCTTGTCGACGGCCGAGTGCACCTTGCGGTTACCCTCCACCCAGACCGTCTCGAAGGCACTGCTGGTGACCACCCGCTCCACGGTGCCGCTGATCAGCTGCTTCAGGCCGCTCGTGATCGGCCCGTCCAGGTTACCGACCAGCTGGGCCGCCTTCGGCGGGACGCCCTGCTCCGACACGGCGTCCTGCAACTGTTTGACCAGCGCGTCCACATCGATCTGCGCCAGCACCACGTTGGTGACCCTGTTGGTGACCGCCTTCTGCACATCCGGATCGGACGCCAGCGGCCCCACCGTGGCGACGTAGCGGTCCGTGTCCCGCACGATGCTGTTCGCCCAGACCGCGACGACGGACAGCAGCGACAGCAGGGCCGCGAGGAGGATCAGCAGGACGGAGCCCGTGGACCGGAAGGGGTGATGCCGTGCCGCCCGCGGGCGCGCGCCACTCTCCAGCGCACCCACTCGGTGCCGCAGTTCATCCAGTTCGCCGCGTTCCCGGTTCGAGAGCGGCTCGTCGCCTGTGTGGGCCATGGACACCAGAAGATCCCTGCGATGCCGAACACGCGACCCGTGTGCGTCCGACGGGTGAACCGCGCAGGACGTGCGGCCGCCCCGGTGCGGTGATGCGCCGGAACGGCGACCGCCGTGTCGAACCGTGTATCCCGCCGACAACAGGGGCGATGGGCGGCCCAGCAGGAGTACCAGGCGCCCGCACCGCAACCGGCGCCTCCCCTCCGCTCCGAGTCCACAGGAATCGCCCTCCCCGGGTGATTCCTGTTCACGCGGGCTCCGATGTGATGGGGCAGGCACGTCCACACGCAGGAGGTCGCATGCAGACGGCAGCGCACACGAGGAAACGCCTGGCTCCGCGCTGGACCGCGCGTCTGGCCCTGGCTGCGGGAACCACGGCGGCGGTGGTCCTGCTGCTGTTCGCCGGGTTCCAGAGCCTCCTGCTCGTGGGAGTGGGACTGGCCGGGCTCGTGATCGCGGCCGCGGGCGTGTGGTGGGCGCTGGCGCGCACCGGCCCGGCCAGGGCACTGGCCGCCGTGCTGGCCTGCGCCGCACCTGTCACCGTAGTGGTGCTCTACGCGGTGGCCGGACTGCTGTGGGTCGCGCTCGTCTCGCTCGCGCTCTGGGTGCTGGCCGTCCTCTGCGGCCGAACCGCGCTGGCCTCCGACGGTGGACCGGCTGGTGTTCGGGAACACGCGGTCACCGCCCCCCGGCGCCCGTTCCTCATCATGAACCCGCGCTCGGGCGGCGGAAAGGTCGGGACGTTCCACCTGGATGAGAAAGCGAAGGCCCTCGGCGCGCAGGTCGCCGTCCTGGACCCGGACCATCGCCAGGACGTGGCCGCGCTCGCCCGGCAGGCCGCCGACGAGGGCGCCGACCTGCTCGGCGTCGCCGGAGGCGACGGCACCCAGGCCCTGGTCGCGGGAGTGGCGGCCGAGCGCGGTCTACCGTTCATGGTGATCGCCGCCGGCACCCGCAACCACTTCGCCCTGGACCTCGGCCTGGACAGGGACGATCCCTCGCTGTGCCTGGACGCGCTCACCGACGGCGTCGAACTACGCGTCGACCTGGGCCGCATCGGAGACCGTATCTTCGTGAACAACGCCTCCTTCGGCGCCTACGCGACCGTCGTCCAGAGTCCCGCGTACCGCGACGACAAGGCACGTACCGCCCTTCACCTCCTCCCTGACCTGCTGGCCCATCACAGCGGCCCGCGCCTCACCGTCCGCGCGCAGGGCACGGACGGTGAGGCGGCCGTCGAGGCACCGCAGGCCGTCCTGGTGAGCAACAACCCCTATCGGACGGACGACCCGGCGGGTCTGGGCCGTCGCGAGCGGCTGGACTCCGGCGTCCTCGGGGTGCTCGGCATCAAGGTCGACAACGCGGCACAGGCAGCGGGGATGCTCCGCGGCAGGCGCTCACCCGGCCTCGCCTCGCTCACCGCCCAGGATGTCGTCGTGGACGCCGACGCCCCCAGCGTTCCCGTGGGCGTCGACGGCGAGGCCCTCGTCCTGCCGACCCCGGTGCACTGCCGGATCGAGCCGCGCGCCCTTCGCGTGCGCGTGCCCCGCCGCCGTCCTGGTGTCCCCCGTGGCAGGCCCCCCATGAACTGGCGCCGGGTGGGACAGCTGGCACGGACGATGGGACGGACCGCGGCGGGGCATCACCCCCAGTGACGCACCGGGCGGGAGAGTGTGCCCACACGTGCATGAACAAGAGCGCACAGCGGCTTCGTGTTCCCTCCGCCCCTGCCCGTCCGGCGGATCGGGGCAGCGGCTTCCGCAGCCGCAGGCAGGTTTGGGTGGGGGAGGGGGTCCGTGGAGAAGCACATGGACCATGCGTGCCTGACCGCTGTTCACGGGCTTGCCCACGGCGTCGATGCGTAGGGCCGGCCCCTCCTCCGGGCGCCGCCCGGTGGTCCCGGATTCGCGGGCTCGAACACCGGGCGGGCCGACCAGGTGACATCGACGGTGCCGCCGCCATGTGGGTGACCCCCGTGGCGGGTCACCCACACCATGCGGTCCCCTGCCGAACCGGGGTGGAGCTAGCTGCACCCCGGCGGGCCCGCTCTCCCTCACACCTCAGCCTTGCCGAGCGGCCCCCTCCGGCCACACCAGGTCCACGGGGACACCGGCCGCACGCGCTTCGAGGACGGCATCCGCGGTACCCCCGCCCTTACCGGTGGGCGGTGCCCCGTTCCACACGGCGACGAGACGATCGGCCTGCTCGACGAGCACGGCGTTGGCAGCCTCGTACGCCTGCCGACCGGCCGTCTCGTAGGAGGCTCCGTGCTCGGGCTCGACCGTGTTCCGGCGATAGTCCCGCGACGGGGTGACGACGATTAGCCGCCCGCCGAGGGCGAGAACGACTTCAGCGAAGAGGGTGTCGGCCCCTTGGCGATACAGGAGACCCCGACGAGCCGCCCGCCCCCGGCGTACGGCCTGAGCAACTCATCCAGGGCGCGACGAACCAGAGGAACAGTGCCCTCGGTCAGATCCAGGTGCCCGGTCACCGCGATGATCGCCAAGGCCGACTCTCCCCCTCCGTCGCTTCTGTCACTCTCACGGGATCAGCCCGCCGTCGCGGGCTTCCCTGAGCGAGTCCGGGTGATGGCGTAGCCGAAAGCCGTCGCCAAGACGTACATGAGAATCGAGTAGACAGCGCTGGGAACTGCCACCTCGGTGCTGTCGAGGATGCTCAGGGCGATGGTGAGGGCCACCGTGGTGTTGTGAATCCCCACCTCCATGGCGCTGGCGACAGCCTGCGGTTCACTCAGGCGAAGGGCCCTGGCACCGCCGTAGCCGATACTGAGGCTCGCCAGACAGAAGATGCCGGTGACCAGGCCGACCTGGCGAAGGTAGTCCGCGAGGTTCTCCCGCTCTCCCAGCAGCGCCCCCAGGGACACCGCGACCAGGATGGCGATGGAGAACACACGGACCGGACGGTCCGCCCGGGCGGCGAAGTCCGCGGAGCGTTTCCGGACGAGCATGCCGAGCCCGACCGGGATGAGCACGATGGCGATCACTTGCAGCACTTTGCCGAACTGCAGTCCCAGGTCACCCTCGGCATCGAAGTAGTTGATGGCCAGGTTGGTGATGAGGGGAATGGTGACGGCTGCCAGCACGGAATTGATCGCGGTGAGGGTGATGTTGAACGCCACATCCCCGCGGAACAGGTGGCTGAAGAGATTGGCGGTGGTGCCGCCCGGGGACGCGGCCAGCAGCATCACGCCCACTGCGAGCAGCGGGTCCACGTCGAAGACGTTGACCAGACCGAAGGCGAGCAGCGGTAGCACCACTATCTGCACGGTCAGGGCGAAGACGACCGCTTTCGGGGAACGGGCCACGCGTTTGAAGTCGGCCGTGGTGAGCGAGAGCCCGAGGCCGAACATGATGATGACGAGCGCGACGGGCAAGCCGGTCGTGATCAGCGCTGAATCGTTCATGCCTCACGCTTCCTGGATGACGGCAGCGGAGACTGTGACAGCTGCCGCCTGGCCCGTAGGTCGCCACAGTGAAGCAGTGCTGAGCCCCTGTTACAAGGTTTGAGCTGGTCCAGCGTGATGTGTGATCTGGGCTCTGTGCAGCGCGTATTGCGTGATGTTCGGGGCTTCAGCGCAGGGCGAGGACCATGACGTCGTACAGCGGGGCATCAGGAACGGAAGCTTCTCCCCCGCGTGCCCGTACCCCCAGCCCTCGTACATGGCCCGCAACCTCGGCCGCTCCCGACGTACCAGCAACTCAGCGCGCTCTTCCTGCCGTTGACTCACCAACTCGTCATGCATGACCCGCGAGATCCCACGCTTACGCCACTTCTCGCGCAACATGTTCTCGCACAGCTTGAACGTCGTCGCTTCGTCGCGGGCCGTGACCCGTAGGTGAAGCCAGCCACTTCACCACCGACCTCGCCGACAACGCACCCCCAGCCGCCAGCCGCGACATGACCCTCCAACCGCTCCTCGAAACGCTCCATGGAGAAGAACGGATTGGTGGCGATGTCCTCCGCGTACACGTCGGCGTACACGTCCAGGAGGGTCCCCCGGATCTCCGTCAGCCGTTCACCGGTGTAGTAGCTGATCGCCAACGACGCTACGGGCATACGGCCACCGCCGCCTCGTGCCGTCTCGTCGTCTGGTTCGGAGGATTTCGTGGCGCCGGACGTGCCGTACCGGTGGCGATGGACCGGACCGGCGGTGCAGGGCAGGAGATCAGATACAGAAGTGGTCGTGCGTGCGCGGCTCGAAGGACAGGTGCTCGGTCGCCTGCTCGCTGCCGTAGATGGCGAACACGGCGTCAGTGTCGTCGGACCGCAGTTCGCGTGCTTCCAGACGCTTACTGACTTCGGCGTTTCGGGGTCTGGATCTGTGTCGGGACAGGTGACGCGGTCCGTCCGGGCTGGTACGCCGGAGGCATGCGGTATCCGGACGGGGGCGGGCTGACCGCCCAGCAGCGCAGGCGCCGCGAAGAGGTACGGATGCGGGCCGTTGACCTCTTCGAGGATGGCGTGGAAGTCCCGTGCATCGCTCGGGAGTTACGGGTGAGCGAGAAGTCGGTTTACCAGTGGCGGCGTACCTGGAGAACGGGCGGACGCGAGGCGCTGCGTTCCAGAGGCCCCTGCGGCTGCGGCTGTCGGCTCGGCCCTCACCTGCAGGCCAAGCTCGCGACATGGCTCGACGAGGGGCCGGCCGCGCACGGCTGGGTGGACGACCAGGTGTGGACCGCCGCACGGGTGCGCACGCTGATCGGGCGGAAGTTCCACCTCTCCTACAGCGTCTCCGGGGTGACCCGGCTGCTGCACCGGATGGGCTTCAGCGTGCAGATGCCTGCCCGGCCCGCCGCCGAACGCGACGAGGACGCGATCACCGCCTGGCGGGAGGCGACCTGGCAGGAGGTAAAACCCTCCGGGCGGCGACCGGCGCGTTCATCTGCTTCGAGGACGAAGCGGGCGTGACCGGCCGTCCGCCCAAGGGCCGCACCTGGGGCCGACGTGGCATCACACCGAGAGTCAAGGTCTCCGGCCGCAGCCGGGGACGGCTCTCGGTGGCCGGGCTGCTGTGCTTCCGGCCGGGCCTGCCCGCCCGTTTGTGCTACCGGCTGCGTCGGCATACCGGCCGCAAGGGCGAGCGTCGCTCTCTGGGCGAGACGGACTACGTCCGCCTAATGGACGGCGCCCATCAACTGCTGAAGGCCCCGCTGATCGTGGTGTGGGACCGGCTGAGCACCCACATCTCCAAGACCATGAAGGCACTCGTTGCCGAGCGGGACTGGCTGACAGTGGTCCTGCTGCCCGGGTATGCGCCCGACCTCAACCCGGTCGAGGGCCTGTGGGCGCACATCAAGCGGAGCCTGGCCAACCTGGCCGCCCGCACCCTCAGCGAACTGGAGACCCTGCTCCGCAGACGGCTCAAGGCACTGCAGTACCGGCATGGCATCCTCGGCGGATTCCTTGCCGGGACGGGGCTCGCTCTCGATAGACGGGACGGACCCTAATACGCCGAAGTCAGTACTCACACGGTGGACCGGATGCATGTCCCGGACTCTACGGGTCCAGCACGGCCCGCCTGCTGCTTTCCCGCCACCATGTCCACGGGAATGCCCAGTGCGTTGAGCGTCAGCAGGTACGCCCGCCCTACCCGGTCATAGCGCGGGCTACTCGATCGGGATCTCGTAGGCGATCTCCCAACGCACGTCCGGCACGGTGATGTCCGCCGTCTCCACGGGACGTCCGTCGCTGTCGTAGTAGGTGCGCTCGATGCGGGTCAGCAGCTCACCGACACTGGCGCCCAGCAGATTGGCCTCTTCCTGAGTGGCCCGGCCCGGACGCGGAACCTCTACGGCGGTCTCGATGACGACCCCGACGGAACGCATTCTCTCCACGACACCCGTGCCGGCGAGCGGTCCCATCTCGGGGAGGACGATCGGGGTGCCGTCGGTGATGGCCATCGGCTCCCACGACTCGGACAACTGAACCGACTGACCATCGGCGAGGAACTCGTACCGGGTTACGACGCAGGGGTCGCCCGGATCGACGGCAAGGCGCTCGGCGATGTGGTCCGGCGCGGGGACGCGAGCCTGGCTGTGCGACTCCCAAGTGCCGCGCCGCCCCTGCTCCTTCATGTCGGCACGGAACGGCGAGCCGCCCCGGTGCTCACGGTGCCGGGACCGGATCATGCGCAACCGCTCGCGCGGCGCACGGACGTAGGTACCTGATCCGGCTCTACCTTCCAGGACGCCCTCGATGATCAGCCGCTCCATGGCACGTTGCGTGACATTGCGGCCCACCCCGTACTCCTCGGCGAGCTGTGCTCGCGACGGCAGGCGTTCGCCGACGGCCCACTCGCCCGCCCTTACCCGGCGGCGCAGGTCGTCCGCGACATCGAGGTACGGGGCCTCTCGCGGCATACGGCTCTCCGTGCTGCCCTGAACGCGCAGGGCCGGTGGTGCGGTTGACGACGACATTGACAAGCTACTGCATCAGGTAGAAGCTACTGGAGTAGAAGTACGCTATGTGACCGCATGCTCACTTGGGAGACCCGTGCGTCCGAAGGCCGAGAGCATTGCCGCACGACTGGCCGACGCCGCAGGGGCCGATGTGCGCCGCGAGGAAGTCCCGGGCGGCGTCCGACTGGAAGTGGACCTGCCCCGGGACCTGAGCGAGACCAAACGCAGAGCCGTCCTGGCCGCCATCGCGGACGCCGACGCCTATGGGCATGGGCGCACCGGCGAAGGCGACTGCCTCTGGGCACTCGTCACCAACCAGGCCGAACAAAGCCCCGGCGACCGCTGACACGGCCCCGAGGCATGGCCGACCCAACCAGGAGATCGACAATGCACCTTGTATCACGGGCACTTGCCTGGACCAGGGCAGTGCTCTTCGGGCTGCCCGAGACCGACGACCGCCGCCCACCTCCTGACCTGCGCAACGGCACCTATATGGAGGCCACCCCGAGCCTCCCGGCACGCTGCCCCTCACCGGAGATGTGCGCCGCGTTCCTCCCGAGCGCGCGTCGTCGCGGAACCTCGACTCCGCGTTCCCGCACAGAACTGCCCGTCATCACCGCCGACGACATCAACAGCACCCTCGTGGGTGCCTATCTCCTACCGCCCGAGGCGCACCAACGCATCCGCCAGGCCCAACAGTTCGCGGAGGCGAGCTGATGACCAACGGACAGAACATCGCAGCCTCGCCGCGCACGGAGATGCCCATGCTCCGCGCCTACCGGCTGTGGTTCGAGCACACCCGCAAGTGCACCGACGGCTGCAAAGGCGCCCCCAAGGCCCAGGACGGCTGCGAGGACGGACGCCAACTCTGGGGCACGTACCGCCTCGCACGAATCGGAAAGGCGACGCCATGACCTGGACCATCGAGCGCCCGCCGGGCCGCCCCGTACGCCGCACCCACGACAACCGCCTCGCCGTACCGCTCCGCCTGTCCCTCACCGACGGCCACGCCACGGACACCGAGCTGGCCCTCACCCTCGCCGAAGCCGAGCACCTGCACGCCGCGCTGTGCCGCGCACTCGACGGCGAGCCGACACCGCCGGCCGCGCCGGACTGCCGTCGGCCGGTTCAGGCCTCACCCGGAATGGCGCACATCGTGGGGCGCGCGTAGGACGCCCCAGCTAAGGGCAGGCATCTGACCGCCTCCCCCGGCAGGCCCCTCATTGGACCTACCGGGGGCAAGGCTCAGGTCGATGAGCAGAGCGGAAGGTCACGCAGGCCCTTCAACAGCCCGTCGGCGCAACGCGATCAGACCTTCTCCGCCACCACCCGCGAATGCTCGGCCGTCAGCAGACCAACCTCCTCGACATCGGAGGTCACGATCGTCACCCGGCCCGGCTGCTGCAGAGCGGTCGCGCACAGCATGGCGTCGATGGCGTACTTGTGACCGTGCAGCCCCGCGCCGCGAAGCAACGCGGCAGCCGACCGAGCCAGAGCCTGGGTCACCGGCTCCACGCGCAGCCGCGACAGCGTCCACCGCAGTGCGCCGTCGTTGATCCGCGGGTGCATCACTTCGACGAGCACGGCAGCCGAGGTGACGACGGGAAGATCGGCATCCCGGGCTGCCACCAGCCACTCGTGCACCTCCCGATCCCGCTGCACGGCCTTCGCCAGCCCTTCACTGCCCAGAACCAGCGCACCACTCACGCAGCGGCCCCGCCCCGGACGCCTCCCCGGTGAGCCGCGCCCGCTTCGCCGCCCCCGCCTCCGGGTGAGCAGGCCCATGCACCTCTTCGAAGCCCGTGATCAGCTCATCGAGGCCATCCCGCTCGATCTGCCGTTGCGCCGCCCTCTCCAGGCCCTGTTCGTCCTCACGGAAACCAGCAGCCGCACCTTCGGTGCGTCGTGGAACGTCACGCTCGCCCCGGCGGAACGTCACCGTTCGCTCACGAGACCCCGCCCCAGATCACAGCTGCCCGGTGGGCGCAGGGAAACCACGACCAGCACCTTTCGGTGGTGTCGTTTCCCAGCGAGAATCTCGCCGCCTACGCGCGCCAGGGATTCTCCGCGCTGAAGAAGGAACAGGCCCATCTGCTGGGGCAACGGCAGTGGGGCTGATCAATTACAACGACGTCCAAAGCGGTGGTCGGCAGTGATCACGCTGGTCATGATGGCGTCGAGTCCGGGCAACACCGCTGGTGACTCGTGTGGTACGACGACAGTGCACACCTCGGAAGCGGTCAGAGGAGAGAAGGAAGAACGATGACGGGTGAGATACATGACTGGCTGTGCTGGCGAGGTCCGGCCTCGGTGAACGTGTTCGTCATCGGCTCTGGCAACACCCCGTTGCCGAAGGAGGCTTTCCAACTCGCCGGGATGGTTCCTGACGCGTTCCTGCCGTACCCTTTGCTGGAGCAACCCGAAGCCATCGAGCGGCTCGGTCTGGTGTCTTATGACCTCGACTTCGATGACGACTCGCTCGATCTGCGCGAGTACACGCGAGCAGTGCTTCGGCGTGTCTGCGCAGACACGCGGGCAGTGGCCTGGGCGGCTTTCGAGGGGACGTTCCACTATGACGAACTCCTCACCGACCAGGTGGCCCACCAGGTCTACGGCTACTGCGCGACCGGCGCCGAACCGATGGTCGAGTGGGACACTGCGGCTCTGCGAGGCGAGGAGTGGCGCCACCGAATCGCCGAGGCCCGAGCGGCTTTGGACGCCTTGCTGTCCGCTTCGGAGATACGAGGCAGGAAGAGCCGCACCGACTGACGGTCCAACTGCGTGACAACGCCGACGAACACCGGTGAACGAGCGCGGACGTCTGCGGACCATCGGCGCAGAGGAGAGCCACACCACCCCAAGGCGCTGCCCCCGCCCAAGTTGCTTCGGGACGAAGAGGCCGCGATCCCCAGCCGTTCCGGCAGGGCGGTCAACCACGGTCAAGGACGGACTGCGCGACCGGACGGCGCCCCGATCCACGTGATCCTGGACAGCCTCTCCGCTCACAAGGGCAGCAAGATCCGCCAATGGGCTCGGAAGAACAAGGTCGAGCTGTGCTTCACCCCGACCAATGCCTCCTGGGCCAACCCGACCGAGGCGCACTTCGGCCCGCTGCGGCAGTTCACCCTGGCCAACTCCAACCATCCGCACCACACCGTCCAGACCCGTGCGCTGCAGGCCTACTTACGCTGGCGCAACGCCAACACCCGCCATCCGGACGTGCCGGCGTGCTGGCGGCCCAGCGCAAGGAGCGTGCCCGCATCCGCAGCGAGAAAGGCATCCGCTGGGGCGGACGCCCCCTCCTCAACGCCGCATGACAGGACAGGCCGCAAGCAGGATCAACCAACAGGGACTCTCTCCTTGAGAAATCCGATCAGCAGATCGGTGACAGCCGATGGCCGCTCCAGGCTGGGTAGATGACCTGCCCAGGACAGTTCGACATGCTCGGCATTCGCGAGCAGATCCGGCAGTCGGGCTGCGATCTGTCGGAAGTCCACCAGGTCATGCGCCCCCGACGCGGCAAGGCAGGGAGCCTGAATGGCTGCCAGATCAATCTTGGCTTCTATCGGCTCGAACTCCTCAGCAGCGGCCATCTGCAGCTCGAAGGCGTGACGTTGCATCTGGCGAACCGCCTCGCGGGCGGTCTCGTCGGCGTCCGGGCCCAGCCAGGTGTCGACCATGAGCTCCGTCGCGCCAGCGATGTCGCCCGCCTCGAGCAGCGCTTCCTCGCGCTCGCCGAGTGCGTTCAGTTCGGCAGAAGGTTCATGCCCGGGAAGGGCTGAGCAGAGCAACGCAAGGGCGTCCACCCGGTCTGGCCACTGCGCGGCGATCTCCAACGCGACGTGCCCGCCGTACGAGGAGCCCACCAGTGTCGCCTGCGCGATGCCCAGACTGTTCAGGAGGGCCAGCACATCCTCGGCGTCGCTGTGAGGCCGGTCTGGCGCCGGAGTCTCACCGAAGCCCCGAAGATCACAGCGCATCAGCCGGTAACCGGCGTCGATCAAGGCCGGCCACTGGGCATCCCACATCCGCCGGTCACACACCCCGGAATGCAACAGCACCAGCACAGGACCGTCTCCGGCCACATCATGAGAGAGCGTCATCCGGCAGACGCTACTCAGCGGCTGCTCAGAACGCCTCTCGATTAGTACCGCCACCGCCCCGCCCATCAGCCCGGCGAACCATGCCGGTCACAGCACCGGCTCGGCCAGCGACGCCGCAGGTCCGACCCCGTACCACTACAGCTGCGTAGAGGCCGGATCCTCTAGCCGAAGGTGTGCTGTGAACCGCGGTACGTCCGTCATCCCCCGCCGGACGAGATCAGGCGAGCTTCTTCAGCTGCGCGTCGACGATGTCCTGGGGGATGGTCGGGGGCTGGAAGGGGTTGAGGGACAGGAAGGCGGCGATGGTGGAGCCCTGTCGGACGACCAGGACGGTGACGGGGATGCTGGGTCCCTTGCCGTCGAAGACCCGCGTGGCATCGAAAGCGAGTGTCTCGTCGCCGTAACCGGAAACGGGCCGGGACTGGGTACCGGAATATCCCAGCCCGGCGCCGGGGTAGGCAGCGGACGGGCGCATCTCGGCGGTGGCACACTTCGGAAGCGCTGCGCGCAGTTCGGTCATCACCGTGCGGGCGTCGGCAGGGGTGTAGGACGTCAGGCCGACACTCGCGTGGTGCCCGTCGGCGTCGGAGGCGGACACCACGTCCTGGCTGACCTGGGCCGTGAAGTCGTGCAGGCTGCCCAGCTGTGCGGCCGCGTAGACGGGTCGGCAAGGTGCGGGTGTGACGGCGCGGTAGGTCGTGAGGATGTCGTGGTCCACCGGGCGGCCCTGGCCCGTGACGGTGTTGACGGTATAGCCGGGGACGTCGTGCGCGGTCAGCGCCAGGCGGTCGAGGCCCTTCTGGTCGAGCCCCTTCCCGGCCGCGGAGGCGGACGATCCCGATGCATGCTGCGGCGTCGAGCTCGCAGGCAAGGCGGACCCGGCGGTCGCAGGCTTCTTACGTCCCCCAGCATCGTCCCCGCTGTCCGCACCGCACGCGCCCGTCAGTGCCAGCACCGACACGACACCCGCCGCCGCAACGACCCGTCTTCCGACCGCAGAAGCATTCATCATTCGCCCACCCCCCGGTGCCCCGACTGGGAGCACTCACACAAGAAGCCCCGGCAAGTGCCAAGGCTGAAGTTCACAGGAGCCTAGCGGGAACTGGCGAAGTGCCCTTCGCCTGGCCCGATTTGAGATGCGGCCCCAGCCCGTCGATGACCGCCGCATCCCAAGCTGAGAGCCCGAGTTCGGTTCTCGTCACCCGCTCCATGCGAAACCCCCAGGTCAGAGCCCGGGGGTTCTTTGTCTGCCGAGCCGCATCTGAAGTCCCGTACCGGCCTCACCGCCGCCGAGCAGGTCGTCACCCTGCCCGCCGACCCGGGCGAAGCAGCGGCCGGCCACGCCGGCTGATCCGCGACACCGGCGCGGGAAGCGTCGGAGATCGGGGTGAAGATCAGCCAAGTGATGTCCCGTCAACCGTTCGCGCTGCGCCCGGTGGCCGACCTTGTGGCTCTCGAGGCGCCTTGCCGCCGGATCTGGCCGGTGTCCCGGACGGACCGTCTCACCGTCCAGGCAGTGCGTCGCGCCATGAGTCGGGTGGCAACCACCCTGCCGTTGACGTTCCTCGCGGCGACGTCCGCGCTCTTCAGGCGCTCGGCCATCGCTCACACATCCAGCACCAACCGCTCTCCTTCCGGTGCACGCGAGACGCAGGGCAGCATGGCGCCTGCCGCACGTTCGGTGGCGGTGAGCCGGCGGTCACGGTGGTCGACATGGCCATGGGCCACCCGTACCCGGCAGGTGCCGCAGAACCCCTGGCGGCAGGAGAACGGCATGTCCGGCAGGGCCTCGTGGAGAACATCCAGGGCGGAGCGGTCGTAGGGCACCGGCAGAACCCGTCCGGTGTCGCCCAGCTGAAGTTCGAAGGGACGGCCGTCCGTGATCGGGGCCGGGGCGAAACGCTCGAAGTGCAGGGCTGACGCGCTGCTACCACCGAACGCGCGCCGTACGCCGTCGATCATGGGCGCGGGCCCGCAGCAGTACACCGCACCCGTCGCCGGGATCGAGCTCAACAGATCGGCTGCTTCGGGCACGCCGGACTCGTCGTCAGGACGGATGGAGACCCGGCCAGGGGCTGCGGCCGCGAGTTCGGCCAGCTCCGCCGCGAAGGGCATCGAACCGCGGCTGCGGCCGGTGTGCACGAGCCTCCAGTCCAGCCCGCGTCGGGCGGCTTCCCGAGCCATCGGCAGGATCGGGGTGATTCCGATGCCACCCGCGATGAGCAGGACGGATGCTTCGGCGGCGAAGGGGAAGGCGTTCCGGGGCCGCCCGGTGACGGCAACCCGGACACTGTCTCCGAGAGTGTCGTGCACCTCGGCCGAACCGCCCCCGCCGTTGGCGATGCGGCGCACCGCGATTCGGTACCCGTGCCGGTCGGCAGGGTCGCCGCACAGCGAGTACTGCCGCTTGCGGCCGGAGGGCAGGCGCAGTTCGATGTGGGCGCCGGGCTGCCAGGGCGGAAGTACTCCCCCGTCGGGTGCTGCCAGCCGCAGGGAGACGACATCGTCGGCCTCTTGGCGCTTGGCGGCGACCACCAGTTCCCGGATCACGGGCAAATCGGTGACCGGCGGGCGCCTGGGAGGAGTGCTGTGCCGCGCGAGGCGCGTGACCGCGTTGTCGCTGAAAGCCGCCAGCTTCTGCATGAAGGAGTCGCTGCGCGCTCTGCCGTACAGGTCCGGCGGGCGAGTGAGGGGTGTGCCGATGTCCATGGGATGCCTCGCTGGTTGCCGGGTCATCGGGCAGCCGCCCGGGCAGCGGGTGACACCGCCAGGTAGGCGACCGCCTGCTGGGTCGAGCCCTCCTGGGTGGGGTGGTAGCCGGGGCGGAAGTAGCGCAGCACCGAGCGGGCGAACGAGCCCGGCCGGGGCAACAGGTCCTTGCGGGCCGCGGCCAGGTAGTCGCGGAAGCGGACCTCGACCCGGTCGTCGAGTTCGGGGTCGGCGCTCATCAGGAAGCGGACTCCGCGGATCCACAGCCGGGTCAGCACCGGAGCGGTGACGAGCATGCCGACCACTCGGCGCCGGTACCGGGGATCGAGGTGCACCAGCAGGTCGAACGCGACTGAACGGTGTTCGACCTCCTCCGCGCCGTGCCAGCGGAACAGATCGAGCATCGCGGGGTCCACGCCGGCCTGGTCCACGTGCCCGTTGCTGAGAATCCAGTGACCCATGTACGCGGTGAAGTGCTCGAACGCCGCTATGAGGGCGAGCCGTTGGAGGAGGTACGCGTGTGTGGCGGCCGGCGTCAGCTCCGGCCGGTCCCCGAGCACCCTTCGGAAGATCCATTCGGACTGCAGGGTGTACGGCGCCGGGTCCAGCCCCTTGGCGAGCAGGTGCTCCAGAACCTCCTGGTGCGCCTCGGCGTGCATCGCTTCCTGGCCGATGAAGCCGCGTACGTCCTCGCGCAGCCGGTCGTCGGTGATCAGTGGCAGTGCCTGCTCGAAGGTGCGCACGAACCAGCGTTCGAGCTCGGGGAGCATGAGGTGGAGCACATCGAAGGTGTGGGTCACGAAGGGCTCACCCGGAACCCAGTGCAGCGGGGTGGCGCCCCAGTCGAAGGTGACGTCACGGGGTTGCAGCACCAGGTCGTGGTGGTCGATGGGCTCGGACGGGCGGTGCGGATGGGCATGTGCGGCTCGGAACATGACAGGTTCCTCCTCCGTCGGCGATCGGTGTGTGAGAAGGGGCGGTCAGGCGGTCGTCGTCCACTACTGCCGATTTGTCGGGTTGTCAGATCGGGTGCGCGGTGTGGTCCGGATCGCGGCGGGAGCCGTCCTCGACGCGGTTGGCGAATTCCGCGATCCGGGACGCGACCTCCTCGGGGTGGCTGAGCTGTACCCAGTGCCCGGCGTCGATCGGGCGCCGTTGAATCTGGCGCGTCCAGTGCTCCACTCCGTACGACAGCACCGGGGTGACGCAGAAGTCGCGGGTGGGGATGACGAGTTGGATCGGAACGGTGGTCGGCCGGTCCCGGGGACGCAGCAGGCGGGGCAGCATGTTGGCGCGATACAGCGCGATGCCGGACACGGCGTCGCGGGCCAGCGTCGGCGCGGGGTAGGGGGTGTGCCCGGACACACCTTGGGAGCCGGTGAGGAAGGCGCGCCAGCGGTGGCCCAGTGCTCGCCAGGTCAGGGCGGGCAGGAGCGGGAAATGGAAGTAGGCGATGTACCAGGACCGTGCGGCCTGCCGCAGCATCTTCGGCAGATCCGGATGCCGCGGCCGAAGGCGGGCCCGGATCAGGTGGCCGACGTGGTCCAGGCAGGGTCCGGAGATGGAGGTGAACGAGGCGATCCGCCCGGCCAGGCGGGTGCCGGTGACCGACTCCCAGGAGTGGATCGATCCCCAGTCGTGTCCGACCAGGTGCACCGGGCGGTCGGGGCTCACGGCGTCGAGAACCGCCTCCAGGTCGGCTTCCAGGCGGGACATCCGGTAGGCGCGCAGACCCCTGGGCCGGTGGGAGGCACCGGCTCCCCGTACGTCGAAGGCGGTGACGTGGAAGCGGTCGGCCAGGCGCTCGGCGACCGGGTGCCACACGGCGCTGGTGTCCGGATAGCCGTGGACCAGCACCACCGGAGGAGCCGTGGACGCTCCCCATTGGTAGGCGGCCAACTCCACGCCGTCCACGCCGTCCACGCCGTCCACGGCGATCCGGCGGGCGGCCGGGCCGGTCATCGGCCACCACTGGCAGGGGTCAACTCGCCGTAGTTCAGACCGCCGTGGAAGAAGCTGGGCAGCACCGGCCACTGCCGCTTGAAGGGGGCCAGCTCGGATGAGGGCAGGATCTGCAGCCAGCGCGGATCGCGCCGGCTGGGGTCGGCGAGGGTCTTCTCCTTGACCATGGAGTCGTACTGGTCGAGAGAGTCCTCCAGGGTGTTGGCGTTGGGCACCACCTCATGGCCGTAGAACGCGGCGTGGCGGCGCACCCCGGGGATGCGGGAGAGCTCGGGCTGCCAGCTGTCGGCCGAGATGCCGTTCTCGGAGGAGACCCACACCCCGTCGGGGGTGTTCAGCACCAGGGAGTGGTTGCCGTCCGTATGGCCGGGAGTCCACAACAGGCTGACGCCGACACCGAGTTCGACATCGCCGTCGAAGGCGGTGACGCGCTCGTCCGGTACCCCGTCCATGCCTCCGTCGACGTACCAGGCCCACTGCATCGGATGCATCGATTCGAAGGTGCCCAGCTCCCTGCGGTGCACCAGCAGCCGGGCGCGCGGGAACATCGCTTCGCGGGGCGCCCGTTCGCCGGGAATGGTGCCGGTACTGCCCATGATCATGCGCACGTCCTGGACGTGCAGATGGTCGAAGCTGACGAAGTCCACGTCCTCGGGCCGCAGACCGCAGGAGGGCAGGACGGTGTTCGGGTCGTGGTAGTAGCGGGCGAAGACGTGCTCGGTGAGAAAGTCCCCCGCCAGCCGCTTGAGCTGGGCGTAGAACGGCGCTTGGGCCGTTCCGGCGGCGACGGTCGGCTCCCACACCAGTGTTTTCGGCTCACCGTCGAAGCCGTCGAACTGCACGACGAGCATCCGGTTGACGATGCTCACGAACGGGTTGACCGCGAGCGCGGCGCCGTGGAAGCCGAACCGGGTCGGGTACGGGGCGGCGGCGATGTCGAAACTGCGGACGGCGTGGATGCGGCCCTGCTGCACGAACCGCTCACGGTAGGTGGCCGCGGCGCTGCGCACGGCGCGCAGCCGGTCGCCGCGGGGCCATACGTCGTGGACACCCTCGAATTCGGGGATGGGACGCGGAGCGGCGGCGTCCTGGGCCTCCTTGGCCTCCTTGGCCTCCTTGGCCTTCTTCGCGCTGGGCGCCGGCTTGGGCGTGGTGGTCACGGGCTCATCCTTCGGGCAGGCGGGCGGTGCGGGTGCGCTGCTCGTAGGCCGCGCGGACCGACCGGTCGGACAGGGCGGCGAGCTGGTCGGGGACAAGCAGGTGGTGGAGGGCGTCGCGGGCACGGCCCGGCAGCAGCGCGGCCAACCGGGTCAGGGCGGCCACCTGGCGTGGGATGAAAACCTCGAACCGCGGGCGCAGTACGACGTCGAGCACCGCGTCGGCCACCTGATCCGTCGTCAGGCGTCGGGTGGGGCCGGTCGCGGTGCCCACGGCCAGCTCGGTGTCCACGACGCCGGGCATCACCAGGGACACGTGCACGCCGGTGCCGCGCAGTTCGGCGCGGACGGCTGTGCTGTAGCCGTGGACGGCGTGCTTCGTCGCCGCGTAGGTCGCCTCGCCGGGTGGGGCGACCTTGCTGGCGGCGGAGGCGATGTTCACCACGTGGCCGCGACCGCGTTTCCGCATCCCCGGGATCACCAGTTTCATCCCGCGCAGGACGCCGTGGACGTTGACGTCGAACTGGCGCAGGGCGGCTTCCTCCGGTTCCTCCGCGAAGGGGCCCACCCACATGATTCCGGCGTTGTTGATCAGTACGTCGATCGGCCCCAGCTCGGTCTCGACGGTGCGCAGGAAGTCTTCGAAGGAAGGTGTGTCGGTGGCGTCGAGAGCCAGCCCGATCAGTCGGCCACCGGGCTGCGCGCCGATGGCGCCGGCCGTCTCCGTGGCGAGCTCCGCGTCGATGGCACCAGCCGTCGCCATGGCGAGCTCCGCGTCGAGATCGCCGATCGCCACGGCGGCTCCGGCCGCGGCGAGCCGGGCCGCGACCGCCCGCCCGATTCCGCGGCCCGCCCCGGTGACCGCGATCACTCGGCCGGTCAGCGGTCGTGTGCGGGGAAGCCTGTCGCGGTCTCTTCGGCTGAACGAATACGGGTACCTGCGCGGTGCTGCCACGGTCGAGCCCCTTCCTTGCCCTGAGCATGAGCGGAACGCCGAGCGGCAAGCGGCAAGCGGCGCCCACGCATGTCTGACACGAAGCCATGTCAGATGAACTGACAAGCTAGAGTGTCAGTTCGGAGCACACCGGTGTCAACACCTCTGCGAAGGGGAAAAAATGACCGGCACACAGACCGCCGGGCGGCGCTACGGCGGACGCGACGCGGCGCAACGACAGCAGGAGCGCCGCACCCGCCTCATCCAGGCGGGCCTCGACCTGTTCGGCACGGCCGGATACGCCTCGGCCTCCGTCAAGCAGGTGTGCTCGCACGCCGGACTGACCGAGCGCTACTTCTACGAGTCGTTCCGCGACCGCGAAGACCTTCTCGCCGGGGTCTACAACGAGCTGATCGCGACGATCAGCGCCGAAACCGCGCAGGCCGCAGCCGCCGCCGCACCCGATGTCGACGCCCAACTGCGCGCCGGCCTGGAGGTGTTCATCCGCACACTGGCCGGCGACGCCCGCATGGCCCGCCTGGTGCTCATCGAGGTCGTGGGCGCCAGCCCTCGCCTCGAAGTACGCCGCCGTGAGGTCCTGCACGAATTCGCCGCGATGGTCGCCGCCGTCGTCGGACCGCTCCCTGGCGGCCCGGAAACCCCCTCCAGCCGGCTCAGCATGACCGCGATGAGCCTCGTCGGCGGAGTCAACGAACTCCTCGTGGACTGGACACTCGGCCACCAGAACGCCACCGTCGATGAACTGGTCGACCTGTGCCACACCCTCTACATCGCGGCCTACCGAGCCATCAGCGATCAGCCCTGAGCACACGGGGCCTGGATTCCTTCAGGAGCTTTCCGCACCGGACCAGCCCTTCTCGCCGTGGACCAGGTGGACGGGGCCTGTCGCCCTGCTGGTCGCACGTCCGCACGCGGCTCGCACCCCTGGTGCCCACCGGCACTCATGCGAACTCCTGTCGCAAGCGATCTTCGAGCTCGGAATAACGGAGCCGTCATCCGGCCAACTCGTCACCGCCTGGACCCCTCGGCTCGGGCTTGCGCGCGGAAACCGATCGGTTTACAGTGGCGAAACTGATCGGTTTCTCGCTGTGAGGGCGAGTCTCGAACCCGAATCCCCAGGAGTACGGATGACTGCCGCGCCCGACGCCGAGGGGCAACCGACGGCCCCGGCTCCCAGGCTTCCGGCGAAGCTGGCCGCCCACCCGTCGGTACAGGCCGTGCTCGCCCGGCGCAGGACCGGTGACGAGGTCAGCCCGCCGGCGGTGATCGATGCGGAATGGCTGCGCGAGCTGTGCCTGGCGGCCGGTGCGGACGACGCCGCCGCGGTCAGCCTGGACCACCCCGACCTGGCCGACGAGCGCGAGCACGCACAGTCCGCGCTGCCCGGCACCCGCACCCTGGTCGCGATGGCGGTCCGGATGAACCGCGACAACTGCCGCTCCCCGGCCCGCAGCGTGGCCAACCAGGAGTTCCACCAGACCGACGAACAGGCCAACCACGCCGCCCGCGGCGTCACCCAGGCCCTCCAGGACGCCGGATACCGCGCACTCAATCCGTCCGTCGGCTTCCCTCAGGAGATGGACCGCTTCCCCAGTGAGCGGATCTGGGTCGTGGCGCACAAGACGGTCGCGGTGGCCGCCGGGCTCGGCGTGATGGGCCTGCACCGCAACGTCATCCACCCGAAGTTCGGCAGCTTCGTTCTGCTGGCCACCGTCCTGGTGGACGCGGAGGTGAGCGAGTACGGGCAGGCGCTGGACTACAGCCCCTGCATCGACTGCAAGTTGTGCGTCGCCGCCTGTCCGGTCGGCGCCATCGCCAAGGACGGCGCGTTCGACGCGCTGGCCTGCACCACGCACAACTACCGCGAGTTCATGAGCGGGTTCACCGACTGGGCGCAGACCGTGGCCGACAGCGAGGACGCCGCCGACTACCGCTCCCGGGTCACCGACTCCGAGAGCGCCTCCATGTGGCAGAGCCTGTCCTCGCCTCCCGGCTACAAGTCCGGCTACTGCCTCGCCGTCTGCCCCGCCGGCGAGGACGTCCTGGGCCCCTACCTGGACGACCGCAAGAACTTCATGAACACCGTCCTGCGACCCCTCCAGGACAAGAAGGAAACCTTGTACGTCCTGCCGGACTCCCACGCGCAGGAGTACGCCCGGCGCCGCTTCCCCCACAAGCCCGTCAAGGAAGTCACCGGCGGCTGGCAGCCCCCGGCGAAACGCCCCGCGTCCACCGACCGAGATCGAGACCGAGACCGAGACCGAGAGACACGCACGTCATGAGTGGCATTCATCCCTTCCGCGTCCTGCGCGCCAAACCTCTGTGGATCGCGAACGGCGTCATCACGGGCGTACTCGCGCTGCTGTTCGCCGTGTTCTACGTCGGCGCGAACATCGATCCGGCCGATCACCTGACCAAACTGCCCGTCGGCCTGGTCAACGCCGACAAGGGAGCCGCTGTCGGCGGCAAGCGGGTCAACCTCGGGGCGCAGATCACCGAGTCGATCAAGAAGTCGACCGCGAGCGGGGACAAGATCGACTGGAAGGTGATGGACGAGAAGGAGATGAAGGACGCGCTCGGCGAGGGCAAGCTGTTCGGCGCGCTCGTCGTGCCCGCCGACTTCACCTCCTCCACCACCGCACTGACCGGCACCGCGCCCACCGGGACCCCGGCCCGCCCGACACTGACGGTGCTGACCAACCAGTCCGCCGGCAGCCTGGGCTCCGGCCTGGCCCGGACGGCGACGACCCAGGCGGCCGAGAACGCCTCGCTCCAGGTGGGCAGGGAGCTGGCCGCCCAGATCGGGACCGCGCAGGCGAAGCTGCCCGCCGCGGCACGCGTCCTGCTCACCGACCCGGCCGCCGTCACGGTCGAGGACGGCCACCCCCTCGACTCACACAGCGGCCTGGGCATGACAGCGTTCTACTACGCGCTCACCCTCGTGGTCGTCGGCATGCTCTCCGCCAACGTCATCAGCGGCCAGGTCGACCACGCCCTCGGCTACACCCACAACGACATGGGCCCCCTGCGCCTGCACCGCCCACTGATCCGGGCGACCCGGGTGCAGACCCTCACCATCAGCGCCACCCACATGACCGGCCTGTCCCTGCTGATGGGCACCCTGGTCATGGCCGGCGCGGTCGGCATCATGGGCATGGACGCCTCCCACCTGCCGCTGCTGTGGCTGTACTCGGTGTGCGCCATCGCCGTCACCGGGATCGGCGCGCTCACCCTCCTCGCGGTCTTCGGCACGCCCGGCATGCTGGTGGTCACACTGGTCTTCATCGGGATGGCGGTGCCCACGGCCGGCGCCACCACCCCCATCGAGGCACTGCCCGGCTTCTACCGCTTCCTCTCGGAGTTCGAGCCCCTGCGGCAGATCACCGGAGGTATCCGCTCGATCCTCTACTACGACGCCCAGGCCGACGCCGGCCTGACCCGGGGCTGGGCCATGATGGCCGTCGGCCTCGTGGCGGCCGGACTGTTCGGCTTCGGCGTACTGGGGTGGTACGACCGCAAGGGACTGCACCGCATCCCGGCGGAGACGAAGCCCGAGAAGACCGCCGGCCCCGGCGTGACCGCCCCGGTGTGACGGCCCCGGCGTAACGGCAGGTCACCCAGGACGGGCCAACACCCGGAATGGACCCGGTGTGTGTCGCCCTGCCGGGGACGACAGGCGCGCACACCATCATGGGTCGGCGACGCTCTTTCAATCTCGCGCTATGACCACCGAAATGAAACCAAGCCCCAGGGAGCGACTGCTGGAGGCTGCGGCCACGCTCACCTACCGAGACGGTGTCGGCATCGGCATCGGCGTCGGCGTCGGCGTCGGCGTCGGCGTCGGCGTCAAGGCACTGTGTGCGGAATCAGCGTGGCTCAGCCACCGCCGTCCAGCGACCAGCGCAGCTCGATCTCAAGCCACTGGCTCTCGTGATGCCACGCGTCAAGGGCGGTCACCAGCTGTCGGCTCAGGGTGTCGGCCGTCAGTGAGCGCCACCGGCAGCCGGCAAGGTGTTCGACGAGTATTCCGATCCGCTCATCATGGCGGGCCACCGGCGCGCCGGTGGCCCCGTGTCCATCGATCGCGGCGAGTGCGCGACGGCTGACCATTTCGGGTGTGAGCCTTCGCCACACGTACGGGCTCAACGCCGCGCTGACAGCGTGCACGCGCGCGTCGTCCAAGGAAGCGAGTCGCAGCACCATCCGAAGAGCCCTCCGCGCGTATCCGGGGATGCTCCCCGTCGACTGCCAAGCCCCCCAATGGGCCTGGGCCGCCCAAGCTCCTCAAGTCGCTGAGCGCTATTTGCGCGCATATCGTACGCGTGGAGCGTGGGCCGGGCCGGTCTCTGTGTCCGCATTCACAGAGAAGCGCCGAGAACGCCGAACGAAGGCCACTGCCGATTCCGGGCCGCCGTAGAGCGGGAATTGGATCGGGCCGTCGGCAGAGCGAACCATGGCTGCCCCAGGTGGCCGCCATTCTGGCGAGGATCTAGCATAAATTGCGTGCGGCAGGCGCGGCGGCCCGGAATCAGACCGACATTCGGAATGGGCCGTAACTCAAAATCGCGTGCCGTCGCGGTTGCGTTCCCCCGGAATTTCCGACCTGCCGGCCCGCGACTCCGATTGAGCGATTTCACTTCGCGGAGCAGGCCGCGCGCCCCCCTCCCGTGAGCCGGTGGCTGTTGGCTGTTGGCGCGGGCTGCGCGGGCTCGTAGAGGCGCCCGGTCGTCCGGTTGTACCGCCCACGCAGGCCCACCCGTCCGAGTTGCCCGGCATCTCGGCGGGAAAGGAGGACAGCCGCGATGCCAGTGAACGAGTACAAGCAAGGCAGCGCCTTCCCCGGAGTGATCGGGCGGACCACCGAGGAGTCCCGCCCGGCATGGCCGGAGCCGACACGGGCGGTACCGGGTTCACCGAACGTGCTGATGATCGTGCTCGACGACACGGGCTTTGGACAGTTCGGCTGCTAC
Source organism: Streptomyces sp. NBC_01314 (assembly GCF_041435215.1). NCBI lineage: Bacteria > Bacillati > Actinomycetota > Actinomycetes > Kitasatosporales > Streptomycetaceae > Streptomyces > Streptomyces sp. NBC_01314. The sequence continues at coordinate 5,324,594 of NZ_CP108394.1, forward strand.
GGCAGCCCGCTGCAGACGCCCCGTCTCGACGCTCTGGCCGCCGGCGGGCTGCTCTACAACAACATGCACACCACCGCGCTGTGTTCGCCGTCGCGTTCCTGCATCATCACCGGCCGCAATCATCACGCCAACGGCATGGCGGCGATCACCGAGATGGCCACCGGATATCCCGGCTACAACGGCAACATCCCGTTCGAGAACGGGTTCCTGTCCGAGATGCTGCTGCAGCACGGCTACAACACCTACATGCTCGGCAAATGGCACCTGATGCCCTCGGAGCAGGAGTCCCCCGCCGGCCCGTACACCCGCTGGCCGCTCGGCCGCGGCTTCGAGCGGTTCTACGGCTTCCTCGGCGGCGACACCAACCAGTGGTATCCGGACCTCGTGTACGACAACCACCAGGTCGAGCCTCCCGCCTCACCGGAACAGGGCTACCACCTCACCGCGGACCTGGCGGACAAGGCGATGCTCTTCATCTCCGACGCCAAACAGGTCAGCCCCGACAAGCCGTTCTTCCTCAACTTCTCCACCGGGGCCACGCACGCACCGCACCACGTACCGCGGGAGTGGGCTGACCGCTACCGAGGGCAGTTCGACGACGGCTGGGACGCCTACCGCGAGGTGACGTTCGCCAACCAGAAGAGACTGGGCGTCGTCCCGCCCGACGCCCAACTCTCCCGTCACGACCCCGACGTCCCGGACTGGGGCTCACTGACCCCGGAGGCCCGGCGCCTCGCCGCACGCATGATGGAGGTCTACGCGGGATTCCTGTCCCACACCGACCACCAGATCGGACGGCTGCTGGACTTCCTGAAGGACACCGGTGAGTTCGACAACACCCTGGTCATGGTCGTCTCCGACAACGGGGCCAGCGCGGAGGGCGGAGTCACCGGGACCACGAACGAGGCGCAGTTCTTCAACAACGCCCCCGAACCCATCGAGGACAGCCTCAAGAGGATCGACGACCTCGGCGGCCCTGCCATGTTCAACCACTACCCCTGGGGCTGGACCTGGGCAGGCAACACCCCGTTCCGGCGCTGGAAGCGGGAGACGTACCGCGGCGGCGCCAGCGACCCGTTCCTCGTCCACTGGCCGCGCGGCATCACGGCGCGAGGAGAGGTGCGCACCCAGTACGCACACATCGTGGACATGGTCCCCACCGTGCTCGACGTCCTCGGGATCGAGCCGCCCGACACCATCAAGGGCGTCACCCAGTCCCCGCTGCACGGCAGCAGCTTCGCCCACACCTTCGACAACCCGAACGCGCCGACGCGCCACCACACCCAGTACTTCGAGATGCTCGGGCACCGCGCCATCGACCACAACGGATGGCGCGCCATTTGCCCCTGGCCCGGTCCTTCCTTCGCCGAGGCCCAACAGCCCTTCGGCACACCCATCACCTCCGGGACGCTCGCCGAACTGGACGCCAACTCCTGGGAGCTCTACCACGTCGACGAGGACTTCGCGGAAACCCGTGACGTCGCCGGGGACCACCGCGACAAGGTCATCGAGATGATCTCCCTGTGGTACGTGGAAGCCGGCAGGTACGGCGTGCTACCCATCGACGGCAGTGTCCTCGCACGGATATCCGTGGAACGCCCGCAGCTCACCACGGCGCGGACCAGCTACACCTTCCATCCCGGCACCCAGACACTGCCCTCCTCCGTCGCCCCCCGGGTCCTCAACCGCCCGCACAGCGTCACCGCCGAAGTGGAGATCCCCGCCGACGGCGCCGAAGGCGTACTGATGAGCCAGGGTTCAGGTGCCGGCGGCTGGAGCCTGTACATCAAGGACCGCAAGCTGACGTACGTTCACAACTACGTTTCGCGGGCCTTCTACACGGTGACATCGCCCGACCCGGTGCCCGCGGGCCGCCACGAGCTGCGCTTCGAGTTCGAACCGACGGACAAGCCCGACCTCGCGGCCGGCAAGGGCACACCGGGGCGCGCCCAGCTCTACATCGACCGCCGCCTCGTGGCGGAGACCGACCTCCCGGTGACCACCCCCATCATGTTCAACCCAGGCGGTCTGACCTGCGGCGCCAACCCCGGGCAACCGGTCACAGCCGACTACCGGGCACCGTTCCGGTTCACCGGCACACTCCACAGTGTGACCGTCGACCTGTCGGGCGAACTCATCACGGATGCGGACAGCGAGATGCGGATGCACCTGGCCAGGCAGTGAACCGTGGTCGTCCGCCCATCCGTGCTCGGCGGACCGCCTCGGCGACAAACGGGGGCTGTCTGTGATCGGCACCTGACCCGTCACCGAGCTGGAGTTCTTCCGACCGCCAGCCCGTCGGTCACCCCGCTCTCGGGGAAGGTGACCTGGATCAGGGACGACTCGCCTTCGTCGATGAAGACGATGAAGACGATGAAGACGACAATGACAACGGGCTGTGTGGCCTGTTGCTTCGTCAGTCGCCGGTTTCCGCCTCGTCGGGGGCGGCGGTCATGGGGACCCAGCCCTGGGGGTTGCGGTACCAGTAGTGCGGTAGTCCCTCGATGCTGGTGGTCCGGAACGGGCGGCCGTGGTCGTCGATGCGTACCGTGCCTGTTCGACCCTGTGAGGACCAGTCGAGCTCGAGGTACCAGTCGCAGGTGCAGGACTCGGTGCGCGCTGCGAGCATCAGGACCTCCGGCTCCCGCAGGGACACCTCGTAGGGGAAGCCGATCGCGGGGGCCGGTCTGTCCGGGTCGTTGCCGGGCATCGAACGGGCCAGGGGTCGGTTCGCGTCGAGGTCCACGGAGAAGTAGCGGGGGACGAGGATGGCGCCGCAGCCTTCATACATGGAGTAGGCGATGTCCGGGCGGGCGGCGGGGGTGGTGCGGCCGGCCACGCGCACATGCAGTGCCTCCAGGACGACGGCGGCGGAGCCGCGTCCCTGCACCGAGATCCGCAGATTGGTGGTCTGCCCGTGCACCGCCCCCTGGGTCTCGGCCCACACCGCGGCGTCCGCCGGGATCGGCGGTGGTGGGACCTGCTGCGGTGACTTGGCGATGACGTAGTCGTGGGCGCAGTCGAGCTGCCAGAGCTGGGAGTCGGCCGTCCAGGTGAGCGGGACCGACGGCGGGACCGTGCCGGCGCTCGCCGGGTTCTTCTGCGAGCTGTCGTCGCTGTGCGTGGCCGACGCCGAGGGTTTCGATGTGGGGCGGGCGGAGGCCGACGACTCACCGCCATCGGAGGGGGGCCCGGCAGCGGATTGCCGGCCGCCGCCGCTGTGCGTGGCCGACGCCGAGGGTTCCGGTGTGATGCGGGCGGAGGCCGACGACCCACCGCCACCGGAGAGGGGTCCGGCAGCGGATGTGGTGAGGCCGGCAAGCGCGATGGCGAGCGAGGCAGCCAGTGCTGTCGATCGGACGGACCGTCGTCGGAACCGCCCGGCATGGGCCGGCCGGCCGGCCGGGGAGGTCGGCCCCGGGCGTGGGTCGGCCGGTGAAGTCGGCCCCGGGCCCGGGTCGGACGGTGAGGTCGGATCGGGTGACCCGTCCGCCGGGCCGCTGTGGCTCGCGGATGCGGCCGAGGCCGCGGTGCTCGTGGTGCTCGTGGTGTCGTGGGGCGTCGGTGCCCGCCGGGCATCGGATGGGCGTGGTCGTTGCCGTGCCGCGGCTGCCAGGATCCACCGGCGGTGCAGCTCCACGCGTTCCTCGGGGGAGGCTCCGCAGAGTGCGCCGAACCGCTCGATTTTGGTGAAGTCCATGGGAACCGCCTCACCGGCGCAGTAGCGGTGCAGCGTGGAGGCATTCATGTCCAGACGGCGGGCCAGCGCCGCGTAGCTGCGGTCTGTGCGCTCCTTCAGACGCATCAGCAGTAGCGCGAACTCCGCCACGTCATCGTGGATTGCATCCATGTGGTCCGTACTCGCATCCATCTGTCGGCCTGTGCCGTCTTGTCCTGATCCGGGACGGCATACGAGGCACTCCCCATACGTGCACGTCAATACGGCTGGGATGGTTGCAGCGTTGCGCCATCCGCCATCCCCCACCCGCCGTCCCCCACCCGCCATCCGCCATCCCTCTCCTCGAGACCAGCCCTCACCCGCGGCGCCGGGGCGGCGCCTTCCGCACCGCTGCCGGCCTTGGTCCGCGCAGCGCGTCGGATCACCGGCGCTTCACGCCGGTGAGCTACGCCGCCTGGAGTTGCCTGGAGTTGTGGGTCGGGGACGTCGACGCACACGACTTGGCGGCGGACGATCACCCCCTGCCCGATCACCTCCGCCCTCCGGGGTCACCACCGCTGCGCGGGCCGGGCTGCCCCGTTCACCCGAAGCAGCGTTCCCCGCAGGGTCCGCACCCGTCAGCGGGGGCTCTGGGACAGGGCAGTTCGCGCCGTCGCCGGCCGAGGCGGCGGGCGCGGGTCGAGTGCACCGGGTGTCCGGACGCCGGCCTCAGGGGGCTTCCCGTCCCAGACCGGCATCCCAGGCTTCCTTGTCTCCGCAGGTTGTCGGGGGTGGGATCGTCCCACCGTTGCGGGTGGGGGGCAGCCGTTGTCCCAGGCCCATGAGGCATCCGACGCTATGCCTGTCGCACCGGCTGAAGCGGCCTACCGCACAGCAGCACCACGACACCCCGACTCACCCGTCCACTGGGACATCCGTCTCCTTGGGCACCCGGGTGCAGGGCGCGGACGCTCCGGGGGAGCGCCCGACCGCCTTCGTCCCCGCCCCGCCACCGCACTCCGAGGCGGCGGCGGGGGCGTGTGGCGGCGACAGCCCAGCACGCGACCTCATACCGATCAGAAAAGGAACACGCATATGAACATGAAGCCTCTTGCGACCCACCGTGTGGCCGTGGCCGCGGGTCTCGCCCTGGCTCTCGGGTGTGGCCTGTCGGCACAGGCCTCCGCCACCGGGCCCCGGACGGTCAGCGGGAAGGCCCAAGACGCGATGACGCACCGCTCGGTCGTCAGTGGCGCCAAGGCCACCATCGCCGCCTGCTCCCAGAAGGTCCTCGGGGTGTCCGCCACGAAGGAGCCCGCGGACAGCAAGGACGCCAGGCACCTCCTCCTCACCGTCAAGAACACCGGCGGCAAGAAGTGCAACCTCTACCGCTACCCCCTCGTGCGGCTCGGCAACGGTAAGAACACGGCCCGCGTGATCAAGAAGAGCGACCCGCACCCGGGGGTGCCCGTCACCCTCGCCCCGGGGAAGAAGGCGTATGCCGCTCTGCTCGTCAACGGCCCCATGGACGAGTACAAGGCGAAGAGCATCACCCTCAGCCTCCAGAGCCGTAAGCCCGGTGGCAGCGCGAGCAAGCCGATCAATGTCCCCATGCCCGTCAAGACGTTGTACGCCAACGACTTTCAGCGTGTCACCTACTGGACGACCGCTCCCGGTTACGCCCTGGACTTCATCATGTCGAAGTGACGGACCTCGATCAAAACCGCTTCCCAGTGGCTGACCGGAATGCTCACAGGGCCTACTGAACACCGGCTGAAGTCGGCCGATGGCACGGCAGCACCACGACACCCCCACCCACCACACACCCGCCCACGGGGCACCCTGTCATCGAGCGCCCAGGACGCGAGGGTGAGGCGGGTGGGGGTACAGCACGCCATGCGAAACCCCCAGGCCGACGACCTGGGGGTTCTTTGTTGTGGGGGCGATGGAATCCTTAGGAGCCGTCCTCGATCCTGCCGGTGAAGATCGGGCCGACCGGCGGCTCTTCGAAACCGAACAGCTGGATCCGCACGGTCTCTTCCGGTTCGGCCGCCTCGTCCGCGATCGTGGGTATGGCCACCTCGGTGCTCAGCTGACCGGCGGGGACGACGGACAGCAGGGACATGCCCGCCACCTCGGACAGGGGGCGTTCGGGGAGCGGTGACTCGCCGTGCTTCTCCTCCAGCCAGCGCGGGTCCACGTCCATGGTGGACAACTCCGCGCCGCCCGCCGCCAGGAAGCTGAACGGGACGGGGACTTCGATGTCGGCGACCGTGGACAGGGTGACCCGCCAGGTGAGGCTCTGTCCCTCGGTGACCCGGTCCGCGAGAGGTGTCACGGTGACCTCGGGCATCGGGTCGTCGTTCCGCACGGTCAGGCCGCCGAGGTGCGAGCCGACCACCGCGCCGTGAACCGCTTTCACGAACACGTGATACGACATGTCGTCGGCATAGCGGGTGTTGCCCTCGACCTTCACCGGCACATCCACGCTGGAATCACCGGGCCGTATACGCACCGAACGGGCCGTGGTCCGGCCGGTGACGGGGTCGGAGACGAACAGCCTGACCTGGCCGTCGCCCTGGCCGTCGCCCTGGCCGGAGACGCGCACCGGGACCTGGTAGGTCCGGGTGCCGGAGTCCCCTTCTTCGTCCCCTTCGTCGACCTTCAGCCGGCCGATGTCCACGCGGGGCAGCGCGACCGGACGCACGGCCGGTGTGCCGGGGCGCCAGCCCCAGGCGTCCATCAGCCAGGCCCGTCCGGAGCGGTTGCGCGGGGTCATCTCCAGTGTCGTCACCCGGCCCAGGTCCAGCCCGGCCCGGATCGCGGCGGTCAGCGGCACGCGTATCTCCTGCCCCCAGTAGGAGGCGGTCCGGTCACTCCCCGGCAGTCCGTCCACACGGACCCGGCCGAGGGTGGCCCGGCGACCGGAGGCGTCGGTGAGGGACACGTCCAACCGCGTTCCCGTGGTGTCGGGCGGCACGATCACCCGTAGGGCGAGGGCCTCGGCGCCTGAGAGGGAGGCCGACTCGGCGGAACGCACCCGAACGGGAGAACCCGGTGCGGACCAGCGCAGTGCCACCGCGCGACGGCCCGGTTCGGGCGCCGTCTCCCACTCGGCGAAGTGCGGTGAGCGGCCCGTCCCGTCGGAAGCCAGGCAGGCGGTCGCCGGATCGGGGTCCACCACCGCCGAGCACAGCCGGCCGCCGTCCACGGTGACCGGGGCGTTCGGCAGGAACGCGGCTGTCCGGCGCGCGCCCACGGCGTGCGTGAGCACCCGCGCGGGGTCCGCCGACGGCGCCCGCCGGTTCGAGCCGTCCAGCAGCGGACGCACCCGGTCGTCGCCCGCGACGAACAGCCGGGCCGCCGCGGCGACATACGTGCCGCCCGCGGCCTGTTGCTGACCGGCCGTCAGTCGTGTGGCGCTGCCCGGCGCGCACACGGGGTCCGGTTCCGCGGCGTCGTCCACCGCCGGAGCCGTCGCCTGCCCCGGCGTCCACTCGCTGTTGAAGAAGTTGTGGTTGGCGCCCACCATGTAGACCGCGCTGTGCAGGGCGGCACCCCGGCTGACTCCGCGCGTGCCGTCCACGTAGGTCTCGCCCTGCAGGTCGGTGACGTCGCCGTCGCAGCCCGGCAGGATCGTCATCGACGGCACGTCGGGGACGGGGTTCTGCCCGAAGGCGGTGGGCCCGACGAGGACGGTGCCGCGGATGCGCCAGAGCACCGGCCCCCGGTGTCCGTCCTGGTCGGCGGGCGGGCGGGAGAGGCTGTCCATGGCGGCCCTGTTCACTCCCTCGCCGCCCCGCGAGTGGCCGACCAGCAGCACCCGGGACAGGTCGCCCGGCGGTGCGCTCCGTACGACCGCCGGAGCCGAGGAGCGGCCGGAGCCCGCCCAGTCGGCCCACCGGGCAAGGTGCAGGCGCACCAGGGAGGAACGGGCCTGGGCCCCGCCGTCCTCCACCGAGTCCTGCGCGTTGACGCCGTTGGCGGATACGGACACCGTCACGTAGCCCTGTGAGGCCAGCAGTCTCTGATCGCGCAGGTAACCCCGGTAGCTCGGCACGGACTTGGAACCGGACGGGCAGGGCCATTCGACGGACCCGTAGCCGTCGGCCGTGAAGCAGGTGTCGTGGCGGCCGTGCAGGAACAGCGCCAGCGGCCGGCGGCCCGAGGCCCCGGTCGGTGCCACCACCACGGCGCGCATCTCCACGGGTGTGTCCAGTCCGGGCAACCGCACCGCGGGCAAGGTGTATTCGCCGGTCGTCGTCCCGTACGGGCCCGGCTTGCCGGGGTCGACAGGGTTGGCCGGCAGCACGGCAGGCAGCTTCGCCGCCGGCGCGGTGCGCCGCTCGTCCGGGCGCACCGTGACGCCTGCCGCGTCCAGTCGGCGTCCCCCCGTCCGCACCTGCAGGTCCGCAGCCCGTCCGAGGCGTGCGGCGGGCAGGTCGAGCCGGAAGGTGCGCTGGTCCTTCGTGGCCACCGGCCGGCCGAGGAACCGGTCTCCCGAGTAGAACTCGACGCCGGAGTCGGTCAGGGGCACCGGGTCGGCGGAGTGCCAGACCAGTTGCCTGCCCGAGGCCCCGCCGGTGATCCGCCAGCCGGAGGGGAGTTGGCCGTCGGGACCGACCCTCGGCGCGGTGGGCGCGGGTTCGGCTGCCTGCTGGGCGGCAGCCTGTACCGGTGGTCCCACCACTGTCGTGAGTACCGCCGCAGCGGCTACCCATATGCGCCTGAAACGCATCAACGTCCCATCCTTGCTTGGTACTTGATTGCTGCTTGCTTGCTTCTTGCTTGCTTCTTGCTTGGTTCCGGCTTGAGTTCTTGCTTGGTTCTTGGCCGAGCACACCGGCGTTCGCCGGGAGCTCGGCGCCGCTGTCGTCTCACACCGTTCGGGTCAGCGTTTGAGGGATTCGGCGTCCCCCATGACGATCACCGGATGCCGGGCGGGATCGAGTGCGAGCAGGAGTTCCTTCATGTGCTTCCGCGTCAGGCTCACGCAGCCCTGCGTGGGCCCGCCGTGGTCGACGTGCAGCCAGATGCCGCCGCCCCTGTTCGCGCCGAGCGGGCGGGTCCAGTCGAGGGGGGAGGTTCCGGGCCTGCGGTTGTAGTCGATCGCGACGACGTAGTCGAAGGAGCCCGTGAGGGGCTCGCCCTCGAAGCCGGTGCCGCCGATGGTGAAGGCCGGCCCCTGGTCGTACGGCAGTTTCGTGCCGGGGTCGGCGAGCAGTCCGCCCGCGTCGGTGAGGGTGAACACGCCGATGGGCGAGCGGAGATCGCCGGCGCGGTGGTCGTCCGTCCAGCCCTTGAGAGCGTTGTGTGCCGGCCAGGTCGCTCCCGGTTCCCAGCCCGCGCCGGTGCGCCGGTACAGGACCACCTGTGATGCCGACGAGTCCTTGCCCCGGCCGGCGACCAGGACGGCCTGGCGCGCGTCGGCCGGGATCTTCGCCAGCGTCCGCGGTCCCAGGCCCGGTAGCCGCGCGGGGGCGGGCGCGGTGGCCGCTCCGGGGTCGGCGGACGCCCGGGAATCGGCGGATGTCTGAGGGGGCCTGGCTTGTGTCGTGCCGGGAGCGGCCGATGCGGAGGCCGATGCGGCGCTCGTACCACCCGCCGCCGGCCGGGCGGCGTCGGCGGGCCCGACGCCGGTCGCCGAACCCGCGCATCCGGCGAGTGTGACGGACAGGGCCAGGACGGCGGCCGATATCACCGGACGGTACGAGCCGGGGCCGGCGGCCGCTCGGTTCCTGAACGGGGTGCGTGAGCACCGCAGTTGGGACGTACGGGGGTCTGATGAAGCCATGACCGTCAGCCTGGACGAGACATGTGAGGAACTGATCAGCTCCGACGCACGACGCACGACGCACGACGTCGGACCGAGCCATGTGCCACGCGACGACGGCTCGTAGCGAGGGCGGGGCGGGTGCGGTGCATGTGTCTGCGTCGTTCGCGTCGAGTGGCCTGTGCCACCAAGTCGGTGCGGGCGGACCCGGGTTCACGCGGCGGGGCGTCGGCGCCGTCCGGCATGCCTGTGCCGTACCGGTGGCGTGCCTGTGCCGTGCCGGTGCCGTACTGGGGGGTGTGCCGGTGGCGTGCCGGTGCCCGACGGGACCGAGGCCGGGAGCCCAGCCTGGCGTCCGGATATCAGGAAGTTGTCAGGGTGTGGGAAGGCCCTCACACAGCCCTGAGGAGGGATCACACGCGCCTACAGTCAACGGCGTGTGCGCACATATTCTGGTCGCGGAAGACGACCCCCTGCAGGCCGAACTCATACGACGGCTGCTGCTTCAGGAGGGCCACACCCCCGTGGTGGTCGCCGACGGACGGGCCGCGATCGACGAGGCCAGGAGCCGCAGACCCGATCTGGTCGTCCTGGACCTGATGCTGCCCGTCGTCGACGGTCTCGGCGTGTGCCGGGTGCTGCGGCGGGACGGGGACATACCCGTCCTCATGCTCACCGCGCGCTCCGCCGAGGACGACATCCTGCTCGGCCTGGAGCTCGGCGCGGACGACTACATGACCAAGCCGTACAGCCCACGGGAACTGCTCGCGCGTATCCGCACCGTGCTGCGCCGCACCCTCCGCCCCGCCGACGACTCCCCCGTGCTGCGCGCAGGCGGCATCACCGTCGACCCCGCACGGCACGAGGTCACCCGCGACGGCGTCCCCGTCCCGTGCACCCCCGGCGAGTTCGCCATCCTCCACGCGATGGCCGCGGAACCCGAACGGGTCTTCTCGCGCCGTCAACTGTTGCAGCACACCCGGGGACTCGACCGTGCCTCCACCGAGCGCGCCATCGACGTACACATCATGAACCTGCGCAAGAAGATCGAGACCGACCCGCGCAGACCCGTCCGGCTGCTGACCGTCTTCGGCGTCGGCTACAAGCTCACCGGGCAGCCCTCGTGACGCCCGGCCCCCGCATTCCCTGGCGCAAGAGCCTGCTGGTGCGGCTGCTTCTCACGTCCGTCGCCATCGCCGTGGTCTCCGTGGGTGCCACCGCCTGGCTGGCCGTGCAGACCACCACGCGGGCCATCCAGGAAGAGCACGGTCAGGTGCTCTCCGACGACAGCGACATCCTGCGGCAGCTCAGCGGCTTCGCCGCGACCCATGCCGACTGGGACGGCGTGCGGGCGTCGGTGCGCGATCTCTCCCTCACCATGGGACGGCGCATCGCCCTGACGACAGAAGCCGGGCGCACCATCGCCGACTCCGCCGCCCCCGGCACCGCTCTGCCCGCCCGCGCCTCGGCCACCGTCGACCCGCTGAACACCGACACCTCCACCGAACCGGGGGCCCAGCTCGCCGGGATCGACCCGCGGGCGGTGGGGCCGTATCTGCTCCCGGCGGCAGAACGGGGACGGGTGAGGGCGCTCGCCGAGAAGCGCCTGGCGTGCGTGCGTGCGCACCTGGGTGACGGCCGTGTTCGGGAGCTTCCCAGCGGCCGCGCCATGGTCATCGCCGACGGCGGAGAGGCATCCGTGCCCCGGCAGTGCGCGGTCGGAGCGCTCAACACCCCCACCCCCACCGAACAGAAGGCACTGGACGAACTCATTGCTCTGGCCGCTCCGTGCCTCGGCCCCGACGGTGGGAAGGTGCAGGCGGCCAGCCCCCCGGTCGGCATCGGAGTCGAGGTCACACCCGGCTTCACCGCCGCGGCCCAGGACCCCGGCCGCCTGCTCGGTGGCAGTCGGCGGACACAGGACTGTGTCGAGGACGCGCGCCGCACCCAGCTCCACTCGTACGTCGCCCCCAGAGCGCGGCTCTATCTGGGCGCCCTCGGCCAACAGCCCGTGGGCTTCGACCTCTCCCCCGCCAACAAGGCCAAGATCGTCGGCGTCGCGGGGCTGGTCCTCGTGGTCACCGTCGCCATGACCACCGTGGTCGCCGTCCGCCTCGTCCGTCCCCTGCGAGCCCTGACGGCAGCGGCCCAGCAGCCACCGCAGCAGCACACACGCGTCGCGGTCACCACCAAGGACGAGACCGGCTATCTGGCCGCCGCCTTCAACGACCTCACCGCACGCCGCCAACAGCTGGAGACACAACGCAAGGCCATGGTCAGCGACATCGCCCACGAGTTGCGGACCCCGCTGACCAATATCCGCGGCTGGCTGGAGGCCACCCGCGACGGGCTGGTCGAGCCGGACCCGGATCTCATCGCCTCCCTGCACGACGAGGCACTCCTCCTGCAGCACATCATCGACGATCTGCAGGACCTCGCCGCCGCCGACGCCGGCGCCCTGACACTCCACCGTGAACCCGTACGCGCGGACGACCTCGTCGCCCAGACGGTGTCGGCCCATCGCACCCGGGCGGAGTCCTCGGACATCCGCCTGTGCACCCACACCGACCCCGACCTCGTCCTGGACGCCGACCCGGTGCGGATGCGGCAGGTGCTGGGCAACCTGACCTCCAACGCACTCCGGCACACCCCGGCGGGCGGCACTGTCACACTCACCGCCCGTCAGGCCGGCGACCTGGCCGTCCTCACCGTCGAGGACACGGGCAGCGGCATCGCCGCCGATGACCTCCCCCACGTTTTCGAGCGCTTCTGGCGGGCCGAGAAGTCCCGTAGCCGACGCACCGGCGGCAGTGGCCTGGGCCTGTCCATCGTCCGCCAGTTCGTCGAGGCACACGAGGGAACCGTCACCGTCAGCAGTGAGCCCGGCAAGGGTTGCGTGTTCACCATCAGGCTCCACCGGGCCCAACACCCGGACCGACGAACCCCATGAGGTGCGCAGCGTGAGGCACGGTCGACGGATGCGCTCGCGACGCATGCGCTCACGACGGACCTGCCGACGATGGCTTGTCTGGCTCATCTGACACAGATGGCACAGGTGACGCAGGTGACCTCTTCTGACGACAGGTGACGACAGGTGACGAGGCAGCGGTATAGGGCACCAACTCTGCTCGTTCCGGCGCCTGTTGGGGCGCGGGCACCGCGTTTGGGCGCCTCTCGGCTACGTGCATCGGTAGGTGAGGTGGGTGGTGACCGTGCGGGGGGTGGGGGAAAGGATGCGTAGTTCTACCTGTGCCGCGTAACGGCCCTTGCCCTGGAAGGTCCACCGCAGGTGCAGGCGTGCCTGTCTCTGGCCCTGGACCATGACTTCGCGCAGCGTGCCCGAGGTGGTGCCGTCGCTTCGGATCCAGCGGTAGGAGAGCGTGCCCGGCCGGCCGTTCGTGGTGACGCGGCCGACTATCTCCGCTGTGTCACCACATCCCAGAACTGTCGGCCGGGCCGTGACCGCCGCCGTGTTCACCGCGACGGAAGGGCCAAAACGCTGCCAGGCGAGGAATGCCATGACGGAGATCAGTACCAGTGCGGGCAGAGCGTGTCGGCGCAGACGTCGGCGGCGTGGGGGCGCGAGGGGCGGCGCCACCGCGGGCAGCGTCCTGTGGGTACGGTGCGCGAGGGCGGCCGTCACCCCCGGGCCGAAACGCAGCATGGTGCCTTCGGCACGATCCGGCGGCGTCGGCGGGGTCTCCGTGGAGAACGGCCCGAGGAGGGTGGCGTCCGGCTCGGGTCTCTGGATCCAGTGGCTGCCCAGCACGGTGGCGCTGTATTCGGCGTCGGCGGAGCCGGGTTCGGTGCTTGGGGCGGGCTCGCCGCTCGGGGCGCGGTCGTCATTCGGGGTGTGTTCGCCGCTCGGGGCGCGGTCGTCGTTTCGGGTGTGTTCGCCGCTCGGGGCGTGTTCGTCGGCGGGGTCGAGCACCTGGGTGGACTCCCCGCCCCCAGCGGAGCCAAGCACCCGCGTGGGCTCATGGCCCCCAGCGGAGCCAAGCACCCGCGTGGGCTCATGGCCCCCGGCGGGGCCGAGCACCCGCGTCAGCTCCCCGCCCCCAGCGGAGCCAAGCACCAGGGTGGACTCATGGCCCTCCGCGGGATCGAACACCCGGGTCGGCTCATTGTCCCCGGCGGGGTCGAGCACCTGGGTGGACTCCCCGCCCCCAGCGGAGCCAAGCATCAGGGTCGGCTCCCCGCCCCCGGCGGAGCCAAGCATCAGGGTCGGCTCCTCGCCCCCATCGGCGCCGAGCACCCGCGTCAGCTCCCCGTCCCCGGTGGAACCAAGCGCCCGCGTGGGCTCCCCGCCCCCGGTGGACGCGGGAGTGCGATCGTCCTGTGTGGTCATCTGATGTCGCACCCCCTGGTCAGAAGTTGCTGCGAGGCGCCGCCGTCGGCGGAGGACGGAGTCGTCGTGGCGCGCACCGCCCAGTAGCAGCCGTTGTTCTGGAAGGTGTGGTCGACAGTGAGCGTGTACTGGGTGGCGCCGCCGCGCTCGAACGTCTGGGCCGCTCCGTCCGCGGTGCCGAGCTGTCCGCCGGTGTCGCCCGTGAACCACGAGACGGTGAGGGAGAGCGGGCCGGTGCCGTCCGTGGTGATGTCGATCGTCGTCGTGGCGGTCGTCGGACCCGTCTGCCGGAAGCCCGACACCGTGACGTCCTTGACGGCGGGGGCGGTCGGCGGGCTGGGGGAAGTCGTCGTAGGGGTCGCTTCGGGGGTCGCCCCGCCGGGCGTCGTCGTCTCCGGGGCCGGAGCCGTGGTGGGCGGTGCCGAGGGCTCGCCGGTGTCGGTGGCCCCCGGGTCCGACGCCGACGGGCTGGACGACGCGGAGGATGTCGGGGACGGCGAGGGCGTCGGGGACGAGTCGGTGGTCGCCGTCGGAGCGGTGGGCCCTCCCGACTCCACACCGGGCTGCGCACTGGTGGTGGCCAGGGCCTGCGCCGCCTGCTGCGGAGCCGCCCCGGGTACGTGCTGGATGCCGTAGGTCAGGATCACGCCCAGCAGCACGGCCGCACCGGACGTGAGCATCCCCGGCCGACCGGGCCGCCACGACCGCGCCCAGCCGTGGCCCGGCTCCTGGCTCAGTACCGTGCGTGCGGTGTCCGTGGTGGTCCGTGGGGTGCTGCGGGCCGAAGGCAGCAGCAGCGGCAGCAGGGCCACCAGCGCGGCGAGCCGGCCGCGGCCGCGTTCCTCCCAGTCGGGCCCGTAGGCGGCGCCGGCGGCCGTCTCCAGGTCCGTGACGAACGCCTCGGCGTGCGTGGGCCGTTCCCGCGGGTCCTTGGCCAGCCCGCGCCGCACCAGGTCCCGCACCGCCTCGGGGACCTCCTCGGCGGGGACGGGCGCGTCGGCGTGCTGCAGCGCGAGTGCGGCGAGATTGTCGCCCGGGTACGGCTTGTGGCCCGTGAGGCACTCGAAGAAGGTGGCCGTCGCCGCGTACACGTCGGCGGCGGGGGAGGCGGGCGCGCCGGTCCACTGCTCCGGGGCCATGTAGGAGGGGGTTCCCGCCGCTCCGGCGCTGGTGCCGACGTCCGCCGCGATCCCGAAGTCGACGAGCTTGGACGCTCCGTCCGGCATGACGAGGACGTTCGCCGGCTTGTAGTCGCGGTGGACGACGCCGATCCGGTGCGCGTCGGCCAGACCGAGCAACGAGCCCTTCAGAAGCACGAGAGCGGCCTCGGGATCGAGCGGGCCCCGACTGTTCAGCAGGGCCCGCAACGAGACACCGTCCACCAGCTCCATCACGATGGCGGCGCCGTCCGGACTCTCGACGTACTCGTAGAGACCGGCGACGTACGGGCTCTCCAGGCCGCCCAGCAGGCGCGCCTCCGCCCTGAAGTCGCGTACGAAGCCGGGCCGGGTACGGAGTGACTCGCTGAGGTACTTCATCGCGACCGGGACGCCGGTCTCCTGGTGCACGGCGAGGACGACCCGCCCACTCGCCCCTGATCCAAGCTCCGTGGACTCGGTGTATCCGGGCACCGCCCATGTGTTCATTCCAGCCCCCCAAGGCTGCAGTCCTGCCGGAACCTCACGCGCCCCGTAGCTTCGGACCACGCACCAAGAGACACACTTTTCAGCCACCGCGGTTGCAGTGCGGACAGACGGCAGGCGGAGTGCGCACGGCCGTGCCTTCGCCGCCGTACTCAGCGCGAAGGAAAAGAATCTCGCCGTCGTGCCGCGCTCCGGGTCCCCGGGGCTCGGCCGGTGACGGCGACGGTGCGTACCTCCCGGCAGATGATAAGGCCGCTGTGGATCGGCGTGGGCGGTTCGTTTCCGCACACTTTCCCCGGGCACTCGCGAGGGGAGTGACGGGAGGTGTTGTCGTGTCCGGGAAGCCGCAGCCGCGCAAGGGTGACCGGGTGTCGTGGAAGAGTCACGGGATCGAAACCACGGGCAAGGTCGAGAAGAAGATCACCGAGAGGACCGAGGCGGCCGGTCGTACCGTCGAGGCCTCTGCCCAGGACCCGCAGTACCAGGTCCGCAGCGAGAAGTCCGGGCGCAGTGCCGTGCACAAGCCGCAGGCGCTTCGCGGCAGGAAGACTTCCTAGCAGAAAGAAGGGCTGACGGTTCGCGGATCAGGCGCTGGTGGCGCTGTTCAGGGTGAGACGCGTTCCCGGTCGGACGTCGGCCAGACGTACGGCAGATCGTCCGGCACACCGGGGAAGGACGGGGCGTAGGTGGCCGGGTCCTTGCGTATCAGCGCGGACCGGTGGCTGAGGTGAAAGGCGTCGTCGCCGAGCCAAGGGGGCAGCTCCCCGGCGGCGGCCAGTCGCGGCTGGTCCCGTGTCGGCGAGGCGGGCCGGAACGCCTCGTAATCGGTGACCAGTGTGGCCGCGCAGCTGTCCTGATGGCCCTGCTCGCACCAGACCCCGCAGACCTCCAGGCCGTACCGGACCAGCGCCTCCTCGTATCCCGCCCACATACGCACGGCCGGGTGCCGGCGCCACCCGTAGCCCGGCACGATGAGGCCGCGAAGGACCTGCAACGCCTCGACCCGCTGCTTACCGAGCCGACGCCGGTCCAGGACCTGCGCCGAGGCCCTGAAATCGGGATAGGGCAAGAAGGTCTGCATGCGTGCCCCTCTCTCGACCGCGGTCGGTACACACGAGGCGGGTACCCGTGTGTGAGGGCACGAAGACGGCATACCGGGGTGTGTCACGCGTCAAGAACCGACGCGGAGGCCGCGGCGGTGGGTCAGCCACAGGATGGCTGCCGCGCAGAGGGAGACCACAGCGACCGTGGCCGGTTCTACTTGCCGTTCTGTTCGGCGAGTGTGTGCGCCACGAGCGCGTTGGCGTGGCCGTGACCGAGGCCGTGTTCGGTCTTGAGCCAGGAGACGAGTTCCCTGTGCTTGGTGAGGGGCGAGGCCCGGATCAGGTCCTTCCACTCCGCTACCGGACGGCCGTACTTCTTCTCGATCGCGGGGAAGTAACTCGCGGGGCCCTTCACAGGTGCGGTCATGTCGGTCGCGTCCTTTCCTTCGGTCGCCGAACAGCCCGCCGAACGACGCACGTCGGCGTGTGACGTGCGGCGTTCGGCGTGTGCTGTCGGTGATGACCGGTGGAGGCAGCCGATGCCATCGCTCTACAGAAGTGATCCGGGTCACTCGCTCACCTCTGCGGCCCACGGCGCCTGCTGAGAGGCGAGGGGCTCCCGCGCGGTCGTGCGGTTACTTGAGCTCGGCGTCGGTGTAGCGGTCGCTCGCGGCCAGGACGTACTCGTAGTTGCTCTTGTCGACGCTGATCGGCTGCAGCAGGTAGGCGGGTACGGCCTTGACGCCGTTCTTGTACGCCCGCCTGTTGTTCAGCTGCGGCGTCTCGCCGTTGAGGATGTCGTCGGCCATGTTCGCGGCGACCTCGGCGAGTTGGCGGAGGTCCTTGAAGACGGTCTGCGACTGCTCACCCGCGATGATCGACTTCACCGAGGCCAGTTCGGCGTCCTGGCCGGTGATGACCGGGAGGGGCTTGCTCGCGGTGCCGTAGCCGGCCGCCTTCAGCGCGGTCAGGACGCCGATGGAGATGCCGTCGTACGGCGACAGGACCGCGTCGACCTGCTTGCTCCCGTACGACTTTCCGAGGACCTCGGTCATGCGCTTCTGCGCGGTGGGCCCGTCCCAGCGCAGGGTGGTGATCTCGTCCATCGCGGTCTGGCCGGACGGGACGACCAACTGCTTGTTGTCCAGATACGGCTGCAGCAGGTGCATCGCGCCGTCGAAGAAGAACTTGGTGTTGTTGTCGTCGGGAGAGCCGGCGAACAGTTCTATGTTGAACGGGCCCTTGCCGTCCTCCAGGCCGAGCTTCTCGATGATGTGGCGGGCCTGGAGCCGGCCGACCTGCTCGTTGTCGAAGGAGACGTAGTAGTCGACGTTCTTGGTGCCGAGGATGAGGCGGTCGTAGGAGATCACGGGAATGTCCTCGGCGGCGGCCTGTTCGAGCGCGCCGTTCAGCGACTTGTTGTCGATGGCCGCGACGATCAGCGCGTCCACGCCCTGCTTGACCAGTTTCTCGATCTGCGAGGCCTGGGTCTTCGGGTTGTCCTCGCCGTAGAGCAGCTCGGTCTTGTACCCCTTGCTCTGCAGGTCCTCGACGACGCTCTTGCCGTCGGTGAGCCAGCGCTCGGAGGCCCGGGTCGGCATGGCGATGCCGATGGTGCCGCGCTCGGAGGTGCTCTGGCTGGTCTGGCCGCCGCAGGCGGACACGGTGAGGGCGAGGGAGACCGCTCCGGCTAGGGCGGCAAGGGCGGCTCTGCGGTTGGGCATGGTGATCGTTCCCTGTTCTCGTCGAGATGGACCGAACGTCAGGCGTGCGGTGGGGGGCGCGGAAAATCCGCTCGGCGACCTGGTGAATTCGCTCGACGGCCTCGTGGCTCCGCTCGGCGACCTCGTGGATCCGCACGTGGTTCGCCAAGGTCCTCGGCGGGCTTGGTGCACCCGTCGCGGCGGTGAGGAGCGGCCGACGGACCTCGCTGGAGTCATCGCGACACAGGTCGCCCGGCACATCGCCGGAGCCGGCGGCCGGACGCCTCGGCGTCCCCGGTCCCGCCGACTGCCGGCATCCCTCTGCCGGTGTTCACCTGGACATGGGTAAGGCTGCGCCACGGCGTTCCGGCCAGGTATGTGCTGATTCCGGTGATACGCAGGGCACTCGCCTTTCCCGTCGTTCGAAATCTCGTCACACGGTCGGAAGATGGGCGAGATTGGCGAGACATTAGGAGCGGATGTGCAGGGTGTCAACGGAACGCACACAAACGGATCCAGAAAGCTGTCGACAATTGCCCCTCTCCCGACTTCCGTTGTCCGGGCCTGTTCGAGATCTCGGCCGTCGGGAGCCCCGCCGGTCAGGGTGTGAGCCGCTGACGGCCGATGACGGAGAGCAGGTGAACAGGACCTGCGGCTCGGCGCGCTGCGGATGACCTACACCTTGCCGCTGGACGACTTCCCGCATGTCCGCGTGACGCAAGGCGGCGCGTCGGCGAACTGCCGTTCGCAGCCGATGTGTTGTTGTGTCACAGCGGTGTACCGAAGGGAGGACGGGCGTGACCTGGGGGCTTCGGGGCTCCTCATAGTCAGCACAGAGCGGGAGACCGGCGGGAACGCCGTCGGACCCCCCGCCGCCCCGCCCCCGGAAGGAACCTCCCGTGATCAACCGCCACCTCCGCAAGGCCGTCGTCCTCACCGCCGCACTCACCGCAGGACTGCTGATGACGGCGTGCCAGAACGGCACCGACGACAGCTCGTCCAGCAAGGCCGGGACGGATACGACGGCGGTCGCGGAGAAGGCGTCGGACGCCAAGAAGTCCAAGGGCGTCAGCGGCACGTTCGAGAACGGCAAGGTCACCTACCTCGCCCCGGGCAAGTACATCGTGTCCGCGCCGGGCAAGGACGACCAGCAGTTCTGGGTCGCCGACGACACCGAGGTCTACGGCGTCGGCACGATATGCGGCGAGGCGGGGTCCAAGGTCGACGCGCCGTGCACGCTGGACCAGTTGGAGGCGGCCGTCAAGAAGGGGGCCGTGAACGCCGACGTGGAGATGAAGAAGGGCGTCGCGACCCTGGTGACCGAGCGGCGTGCCGCCCAGCAGGACAGCGGCTCCGAACCCGAGTCCGACGCCAGCAACGGGCCCGACTCCGACTCCGACTCCCGCGAGACCGTCGTCGAGGGCATCAACGAGGGCAAGGGCGTCAACGGAACCTGGTTCGGCAACGTCTCCTACCTGGCGCCGGGCAAGTACACGGTCTCCGACATGAAGGGCACCGAGCAGCAGTTCCTCGTCGCCGAGGACACCGAGATCTGGGGTTACGACGACATCTGCGATGCCGTGAACACGGGTCCGGTCGGCGAGGGCGGCATCGAGTGCACCGAGGCCGAACTGGAGGCGGCCGCCAAGAAGGGCTTCAGCGCCGAGGTCGTGATCAGCAACGGCATCGCGACCACCATCCGCGACGACCACTGAGCCGCGACGATCACTGGGTCGCGACAACCACTGAGCCGCGGGCCGGACGGAATGCGGGGTGACGGGGTGACGGGGTGGCGGGGTGACGGGGTGACGGGGACGCCGTCGGCGGGATGATGGTCGTCATGCGCATCCGCATCGACGCCGTCGACCTGCCCGGCCTCACCCGTCCCGCCTCCGCCGACGGCAGAGTCCCCGCGTACGGCAACCTCCACGTCGCCGTGCAACGCCGCGACCGTCCGGCCGAACTCCTCGCACCACAGCCCGGCGACGCGCCGTCCGCCACCTGGACCTTGGAGTGCACCACGAGCACCTCGGCGACCGGCACCGAGGTCAGGGGCCCCTACGTGCAGGACCGTCTGGGCCGGCGGTTCGTCTACCTGTCGTGGGGCACGGTCGACGAGTCGGGCACCTTCACGATGTTCCGCCGCGCCAAGCTCATGCTCGACGTCATCCCCGCCGACGTGCTCGCCGCCGCCGCTCGCGACGGGCTGCTGGTCGGACGCCTCGGCCTGACCGACACGGAGGGCGGGCCCCTGTGCGCGCGAGTCGAGCCCCCGCACATCACCTGGACCGCCGAGCGCGTCGGTTGGCTCAGGTAGCTCAGGTGGCTCAGGGACCGCCACATCCACGTGGATCAATATCTGCATCCGTGAAGTGAGAAATAGGTGGGGAGCGCGTCGAGTATTCCTCGACCGCCGACCGGAACGGAATTATTGATCACTCAGGGCCGATCGCGTCGTGCTAATGTCGATGTCAGTTGCAGGTGTGGTTGCCAGAAGGTTCATTTTTCCGACGGGTTAATCAGCACGGCGACGCGGAGTCCGCACACGGCGAATTCCGCACCTCGTCTCCGAAGGAGAAATAACATGGCTACTGGCACCGTGAAGTGGTTCAACGCTGAAAAGGGCTTCGGCTTCATCGAGCAGGACGGCGGCGGCCCCGACGTCTTCGCCCACTACTCGAACATCGCCACCCAGGGCTTCCGCGAGCTGCAGGAAGGCCAGAAGGTGTCCTTCGACATCGCGCAGGGCCAGAAGGGCCCGACGGCCGAGAACATCGTTCCCGCCTGACGCTCGCGCCAACGCATACTTGACAGCTGGGGCCCGCACCTTGAGGTGCGGGCCCCGGCTTTTTGGCATTTCAGGACGCGTCAATCTCATTAATTGTGTCAATCGGAGCCGGCGCCGATCATCTACGGACCCTTCTGCTCTCTCGATTCTCTGCCGATTGTCTGCGCCGTCATTCCTGCTGCGGAAAATTCCGCCCATGTGGCCGCGCGGCTGCCCCGCCCTCCCCGTCGCGTCGACGAGTCCGGCGCCAGGGCGGCCCGGCGTCGGAAGCCCGCCGGCCGCGGTCGGGTCGTAGGCGACCGGACCGCCACCCAAGACCTGACGGACCCGACGGACCCGGCGGCCCTGACGGACTGGACCTCAACGGACTCGATGGACTCAACGGACTCGACGAATCGACGGCTCGGATCGCCCGTTGCCACTGGTCACAGGCTATCTGCGCCCCCAGGCGACTGAAATCTACTTTTGCCAGAGTAGACATTGGACGCCAGTGTGGTTAGTCTTTGGCTCGTCGAGACAAACACGACACAAGAACGGAGGAGCAGACGCCATCAGGCTCGCCCGGCCCGAGAGGCACTCGGCCCGGGTACCGCAAGACCCCGGATTGGAAGGTGGTCCCCGGTCACGCAGCCACGATCCCCGCACCCCCCTTCTGCAGGGCTGGTAGCGGAAGAAGCAGGTCGGCTGAGCACAAGAGCCGACGGATGGTGTTGAATTTCCTTCGGGGCCTTGGTGCCGTACGGCACCAGGGCCCCTCGACGCGTTGCACAACGAGGTGACATGACAGCAGAGATCCCCCTCAGTAATCGTCTGGACGACGACGACTACCCCGCATACACGATGGGGCGGGCCGCCGAGATGCTCGGCGCCACCCCGGCCTTCCTCCGAGCCATCGGTGAGGCTCGTCTGATCACTCCGCTGCGCTCGGAGGGCGGACACCGCCGGTACTCCCGCTACCAACTGCGGATCGCCGCGCGCGCCCGCGAGCTCGTCGACAGGGGCACCCCGATCGATGCCGCCTGCCGCATCGTCATCCTTGAGGACCAGCTTGAAGAAGCTCAGCGCATCAACGCCGAGTACCGCCGCCGCGACGGGCGCGACGCGCCCGACAGCTCCGCTCCCGGTTCTGGCTGAAGGTCACGGTCGGTAGGCGGCACGGTTGTGGTAGGTGACCTTTCCGGTGGGGAGCTTGGCCGGGGCGAAGAGCTGGTCGACGGTCACGAAAGAGAAGCCGCGGGCCTTGAGGGCCTTGATGATGCCCGGCACCGCGTCGACCGTCGTCTTGTGGATGTCGTGCATGAGGACGATGTCGCCGGGCCTGGTCTCCGCGTTGACGTACTTGATGAGCCGGGCCGAGTCGCGGTACTTCCAGTCGAGGGTGTCGACGCTCCAGTGGACCAGCGGCCGTCCGGCGGCCGAGCGGACCGCCGCGTTGTGGGCGCCGTAGGGGGCCCGGACGGTGGTGGGCTTCGTTCCCGTCGCCTGCTTGATCACCGTGTCCGTGCGGGAGAACTGTGACTTGATCTTCGCGGCGCTGAGCTTGGTCAGATCGGCGTGGTCCCAGCTGTGGTTGCCTATCTGGTGACCGGCCTTCGCTGCGGTCTTCACCGTCGACGGGTTCTTCTGGACGTTCGTGCCGACGGCGTAGAAGGTCGCTCTGACGTCCCGTTCGTTCAGCAGGCGCAGCAGCCGCTGGGTGTCGGTGACCGGCCCGTCGTCGAAGGTGAGAGCGACACACTTCACCTTGCGGCAGTCGACGGCCTGGGGTGCGGCGGAGGCGGACGTGGTGGTGCCGGCCAGCGTGGTGCCGCAAAGCGCTGCGGTGATGGCCGAGATGACGAGGCGTCGTTGCATCGAATCCTCCGGTGGCGGTGAACATCCCTTGCGTGCGGGTGACTTCGTGGTTAGACGCACTCGACGCGGGCTTGGATGTACGCCGGAACCGGAGCGGAGCAAATCGGCGGGAACGGGCGCGAATCAGTGTGATGGGAGCTGATCAGTGTGATGGGAGCTGATCGGAGTGACGGGCTCTGATCGGAGCGGATCGGAGCGGCTCAAATCAGTTCGTCTGTCGGCAGTACAGGGCGTCGGGGGTGCGTGAGGAGCCCACGCGAGCCGTGTAGGCGATCCCGGCGGCGTACTCGTGGTCCGCGCACTGGCCCTTGTAGTGGCCCTGTGCGAAGTCGCCGCCCTTGGGGGTGGCGCCCCTGTTGTCACCGCGGTCGAACCAGACCGTGCGGCCACTCGTGCCGACGATCGAGCCGGGCGGTGCGGGCACACACAGGGCGGCGGAGACGGCGGCGCCGCGGACGCTGTAGCCGGTCAGGAAGTGGCCCTCGGGGCACTGGAGTTTGGTGTAGCCGCTCGCCCAGTCCCGGCCCGGTGTGACGTACCGCTCGTCGGCGACCACCTTGGGCCCGGCGGTCGGGTCCCATACGGGGCCGGCGGACACGTTCGAGCACAGGCCCCGGTTGCCGGTGTGGCTCAGGCCGATCAGGCGCTGGCCGTCGGGGCAGACGGCCTTACGGGCGCCGGGGTCCCAGTCGGGCAGGGCGCGCATCCGCCGCGATGCGACGAAGTCGCCGTGGTCGGGGCTGAGCATCACCCAGTCCGCCACCGGGGCGACGCGGCCGGTGCGGCCCTGGGCCCCGACGAGCCGGGTCCAGGCCGTGGCACGCCAGTCGTCCCCGTCGTACAGGCCCATGCGGTTGCCCGCCGCGTCCCAGTGGAGAAGGGCCCAGCCGTTGCCGGTGCGGTTCTCGTGCCAGCCGACGAGCGGCCAGTACGCGAAGTCGGCGTCGGCGCGGATCAACTGGTCGACGAAGTTCGCGAACCAGGCGCGCTGCCGGGCGCCGGTCTCCTCGCGGCCCCCGACGCCGAACTCGCTGATCCAGACGGGGGCGGTGAAGTGCCGGTCCTGTTCGCCGGTGACGAAGAACGCCTGACGGTTCAGTACGTCGATGAGTTCGGCGGGGGTCAGATCGCGGTAGCGGGCGTCGGTGGTCTCACCCGTTCCGGTGGCACCGCTGTGGTGGGGGCCGGTGTAGTCGTAGAAGTGGGCGGAGTACACGAGTTTGTCGGAGTCGACGAGCGTGTGCGAGAGGCGGCGTACGGGTTCCAGGGTGGGGCGTTCGTGCGGCAGGCCGTCGACGGGGATGCCGGTCCAGTTGATGCCCTCGACGATGATCAGCAGATCGGGGTTGGCCTCCGTCAGGATGCGGTCGCCCACGCGCTGCGAGGCGGCGAACCAGTCGTGGTCGTCGCCGAGGCCCCAGTTGGGGTCGTCCCAGATGTCGCGGCGCACCTCGTTGTAGAGGTCCGCGCCGACGACGCGCTTGTTGTCCTGGTAGCGGCGGGCCATGAAGAGCCAGTCGTTCTCCCAGGTCTCGGTGGACCGGCTCGTGTTCCAGCGTTCGTTGCCGTCGACTCCGCAGCACCAACGGGTGGTGTTGGTGTGGTTGTTGAGAATCACGGCGAGGTCGGCGGCGGTGAGTGCGCGGACGACGGCGTCGTACACCTGGAGGGGCGTCCTGCCGCGCAGGGAGGGGTTGGCGGCGACGGCGTCGTCCGTGACGGGGACGCTGTCGTGGATCATCTCGTTGGAGAAGGGCAGCCGAACGCTGTTGATCCCGATCTCCCGGAAACCGGCGATGATCTCGGCCATGGGGGCGCGGTCCAGACCGAGTGGTATCCGGCCGGAGTTCTCGCCCGCGTGGTGGTTCGCGTCCTGGTCCGCGCTCCCTGAACCGCCCCAAGTACCGCTCGCGCCATGCCAGTTGCCCGACCGCAGCTTGAAGCGGTCACCGTCCGCGTCGACGATCCAGCGCCCCCGCGTGCTGAGCGGTGCCGTCCAGTCGTCCGCCACGGTCACGGCGGTACCGGGCGGAGCGGCGGCGCCGGGGGCGGTCTCCTGTGCGGCCGCGGGGGCGGGCACCAGGGGCAGCAGGAGGAACACGGCGGCCAGAGTGGCCCCGACGAAGGATCCGCGCACGGTCACCACCCACGAGGATTTTGTCATGGCAGCGTCATCATGGCGGGCGGCGTGGGATTGGTCCAGGCCTGTGCGCGGCTTCCTGTGCGGACGGCCCTGGCCGGCGGCGGCCGCCGGGCGCGGCTGCTCCTCGCCCTGATCCCCGCGTTCGAGAGCAGTCCCCACGGAGGTGCGGCGATCGCCGAGGACCTGACGGGCCGGGGTGCAACGCCCTCGTCGAGCACCGGCTTCCCTGACGGTTCACCCGCCCCGGGCGGCCGTCGAACTACGACTACCCGTTCCCCACGGCGGGCCGAGCCGCACGGCGGCCTCACGCCCGCCCGCCCGTCCGCCCGTCCGCTCACTCACCGCTCGCTCCACGACGAGACCCCAGGCCGTCGCCGGCCTGGGGTCCGTCTGTCGCCGTTTCGTCTGCCGCCGTTCGTGGCGGGGTACCTCGGCTCGGGTTCCGGGTCAGCCGGCGTGGTTCAGCAGGTTGCCGTTCGCGCAGTGGTTGGTCGTGTCGCCGGTCCAGGCGCCACCCACCGGGACCACTGCGAGCTCCTGGAAGCAGACGGCGGCCGCGCTGAAGTTCCAGTTGTTCGCGGCGTTCGCTCCGGAACCGAAGTTGCTGTCGGCCCCAACGACGCCGCCCACCATCAGGGCACGCCCTCGCTCCCCGCTCGCTCCCGAATCGCACTGGCCCGCGTCAGCCGCTTGACTACGCTGGACGGAAGGCATTCATAGCGGGGCAAGATTGGGCAATTTTCCTAAGAAACCCTAAGGAATCGAAAATGGGTCTCGGTGTCGGCCTGTCGGCCGTGAAGCGAAGGTCCCTCAGCCGGGCGGGTGCGGCGGCCGTGGTAGCCGTCGGCCTGGTCCTGACCGGGGCGTGTGGCGAAGGCGGGGGCAGCGGGAGCGGGGGTGGGGGCGGGGGCGGGAGCGGGGGTGACAGCCTCACCGTCGGCGTGCTGCTCCCGGGTGGCGGAGCCTCTCGCTTCGGGCAGTTCGACCGGCCCCTGATCGAGAAGAAGCTGAAAGAGCTGTGCCCGGACTGCCCGGCGGCGACCGTCGCCGCCACGGCCGAGCCAGCGGTCCAGCGCCAGCAGCTCGACGCCATGATCACCCGGGGTGTGGACGTGCTGATCGTCGCCGCCGTCGACGCCAAGGCGCTGCGCTCTTCGGTGGAGGCCGCGGACCGGGCCGGTATCCCCGTCGTCGCCTATGACCGGCTCGCCCAGGGACCCATCTCGGGATACGTCACCTTCGACGGAGAGGTCGTCGGCAGGCTCCAGGGCGAGGCGCTCCTGAAGGCCATGGGCGACAAGGCGGACGGCGGCCAGATCGTCATGATGAACGGCGCCACGACCGACCCCAACGCCGGCTGGTACAAGCGCGGCGCGCTCTCCGTCCTGGAGGGCAAGGTACGGATCGGCAAGTCGTACGACACCGTCGGATGGCGGCCGGAGAACGCCTACGTCAACATGAGCGGCGCCATCTCCGCCCTGGGAGCGAACAACATCGACGGCGTCCTGGCCGCCAACGACAGCCTCGCCGGCGCCGTGGTCTCCGCCTTCGGCGCCAGCGGGGTCAGCCCGCCGCCCCCGGTCACCGGCCAGGACGCCGATCTCGCGGCCACGCAGCGCATCGTCAAGGGCGACCAGTACATGACCATCTACAAGCCGTTCAAGCCCGCGGCCGACGCCGCCGTCGAGATGGCGGTCGCCCTGGGGCGCGACGAGAGCGTCGACTCCATCGCCACCGGCACCGTCGACAGCCCCACCGACAAGGACATCCCGGCGGTCCTGCTCCCGTCGGTCCCGGTGACGGTCGGCAACATCGAGGACACTCTGGTCAAGGACGGTATGTACACCATCGCCCAGATCTGCACCCCGAAGCTCCGGCCCGCCTGCGACAAGGCCGGACTCACCCCATGATCACCCCATGAACACCCCGTGATCGCCGTGATCGCCGTGATCCGCATGAGCCTCATCAGCCTCATCCAGGAGGTGGCCCCGTGGTTCAGCCCCTGCTGGCGCTGCGCGGCGTGTCCAAACGCTTCGCCGCCGTCCAGGCGCTGGTGGACGTCGAACTGGAGATCAGGGCCGGGGAGGTGGTCGCCCTGGTGGGCGACAACGCGGCCGGGAAGTCCACCCTGGTCAAGGTGATCTCGGGGGTCGGTCCCGCCGACAAGGGGGTCATCGAGTGGGAGGGCACCACCGTCCAGATCCGGCGGCCCCAGGACGCCCAGCTCCTCGGGATCGCGGCCGTCTACCAGGACCTCGCGATGTGCGGCAACCTCGATGTCGTCGGCAACCTCTTCCTCGGCCGGGAGATCCACCGGTTCGGCGTCCTCGACGAGGTGGAGATGGAGCGGCGGACCCGCGAGCTGCTGCGCACCCTCTCCATCCGCATCCCCGACGTGCGCGTGCCGCTCGCCACCCTGTCCGGCGGGCAGCGCCAGGTCGTCGCGATCACCCGCTCGTTCGTCAGCGCGCCCAGGCTGCTCCTGCTCGACGAACCCACCGCCTCCCTGGGCCTCGAACAGACCAACCAGCTCCTCGACCTCATCGAGGAACTGCGCGACCAGGGCACCGGGGTGCTCCTCATCAGCCACAACATGGGGGACATCAAAGCCGTCGCCGACCGGATCGCCGTCCTGCGCCTCGGCCGCAACAACGGCCTCTTCAACGTGAGCACCACCTCGCAGGAGCAGATCATCTCCTCCATCACCGGCGCGGTGGACAACACCGCCCAGCACCGTCCCACCGACCCGGAGGAGACGTGGCCGTGAGGTGGAGAGGGAGAGGGCAGGGGAAGAGGACGGAGAAGGGGACGGCGAAGGAAACGGGAACGGGGACGGGAACGGGAAGCCCGCGGGAAGGCGGACAGCGGTGGTACGGCGAGCGTCCCCGCGCGTACGCCCGTGCCGTCCGCCACCACCTGCACGAAGGTGAGCTGGGCCCGGCGCCGGCCCTGCTCGCTCTCGCCGTGACCTGGATCGTCTTCCAGAGCCTCAACGAGAACTTCCTCTCACCACGCAACCTGTCCGTCCTCAGCGTGGAGATCGTCGGCACCGGCATGGTCGCCGTCGGCGTCGTCTTCGTGCTGCTGATCGGCGAGATCGACCTGTCGGTGGGCTCGCTGGCCGGGCTGTCGGGCGCCATGTTCGCGGCGCTGAACGTGAACCACGGCATGCCGGAAGGGCTCGCCGTACTCGTCGCGGTGGCCTGCGGCGCGGCGGCCGGGGCCCTCCACGGGTTCGTCTTCACCAGGATCGGCGTGCCCGCGTTCGTCGTCACCCTCGCGGGTCTGCTGGCCTGGAACGGCCTGATGCTCTATCTGCTGGGGCCGGAGAGCTCCATCAGTTTCAGCAGCGACGGGCTGGTCGCCGAGCTGACCCGCCGCTCCTTCGGCTCACCCGCCGTCACCTACGGCCTGGCCGCGCTCGGCCCGGCCGCGTATCTCCTCCTCTGCCACCGCGACCGCGGGCGCCGGGCCGCCGCCGGGATGCCCTACCGGGCGAGGGCCGGTATCTGGGTGCGTACGGCGCTGCTCGCGGTGGTCGCGTTCACCACGGTCTATGTACTGGACCGGTTCGAGGGCCTGCCGCTGGCGCTGCTGATCTTCCTCGGCGTCATCGTCGCCTCGGACCTCCTGCTGCGCCGCACGGTGTACGGCCGGCAGGTCCTCGCGCTGGGCAGCGGTGTGGAGGCGGCCCGGCGGTCCGGCGTCGACGTGTCGCGCGTACGCATCGCGGTGTTCCTGGTGTCGGGGACCATGGCCGCGGTCGGCGGTCTGTTCGTCGCGTCGCGGCTCACCTCGGCGACCCAGGTCCCGGGCTCCGGCATGCTGCTGATCAACGCGATCGCCGCCGCCGTCATCGGGGGCACCAGCCTGTTCGGCGGCCGCGGCTCCACCTGGTCCGCGCTGCTGGGCGTGCTCATCATCCAGTCGATCGCCTCCGGCATGGCACTGCTGGGGGTCCAGCCCGCGGTCCAGTTCATGATCACCGGCGGGGTGCTGCTGGTCGCGGTGGTCTTCGACTCCCTGGCCCGCCGCGCGGCGGAGTCCCGCGGCCGGGCCTGACGGCGATGAGTTCCGGCTGGATCAGGAGTCTGTATCAGGAGCCTGGTGTCAGGAACCTGTTCCGGTGACCGCTGTAGATACCCCGTAGGACGCCGCCGTAGTAGACCGCCCGGCACCGTCCGGCACCGCCCTCCACCGTCCGGCACGAGACACACGGAGAACCCATGACGACCGCACCGAACGATCCGACGACCACACCGAAAGACTCGGCCATCGCACCGAACGACCCGGCCACCGCGCTGCCCGGCCGCCCGCCCGTCGTCGACCTGGCCACCTGGCAGGCCGCGCGCGACGAGTTGCTGGTCCGCGAGAAGGCCCACACCCGCGAGGGCGACGCCCTCGCGGCGGCCCGCCGCCGGCTGCCGATGGTGGAGTTCGACGGGACGGTCGAGGTCGTCGGCCCCGAGGGCCCGGTCCCGTTCCTCGACCTGTTCGAGGGCCGCGACGAGCTCGTGGTGTACCAGCACATGTGGTACGACGGCGCGCCGCACCAGGGGCAGTGCGAGGGCTGCACCACCACGGCCTGGCACCTGAAGGACGCCGTCTACCTCAACGCCCGCGGCGTCTCGTTCGCCGTCCTGACCACGGGCCCTTGGGACGAGGTGGCCGCGTACACCGAGTTCATGGGCTACACCCAGCCCTGGTACTCGGTGCGCGACGTGGCCGCGCCGGTCGGCGGCGACATGGGGTACCTCACCTGCTTCCTGCGCGACGGCGACCGCGTGTTCCTCACCTACTCCACGACGGGCCGCGGCAACGAGCGGGTGAACGGGTCCCTCGGCCTGCTCGACCTGACGCCCTACGGCCGTGGCGAGGCGTGGGAGGACAACCCCGAGGGTTGGCCCGAGGGGCGCGGCCCGTGCTGGTCCTGGCGCTCGGACGTGGACGGCAACCCCACCTGGGGCCCGACCAGCCGCCCCGTACCGCAGTGGACCCGCCCCGGCGCGACCCCCGTGGAGACCCTCGGCCGAAGCGGCCACCACCACTGACGCACCTTCCTCGACGGAGTCACGCCCGGGTCCCCGGGTCGCTCATCCGCAGGACGAGCCGCAGGGTGTCGGTCAGGACGGCGGTGGGGACGGAGGGGTCGGCGACGCGCTGGACGCCGAGGCCGATGCCCAGGCTGAGGAGGGCCATCGCGGCCCGGTCGGCGGGCATGGCCGGGGGGACGCCCAGCTCCTGGGCGAGCGC
Organism: Streptomyces sp. NBC_01314; assembly: GCF_041435215.1. Classification (NCBI taxonomy): domain Bacteria; kingdom Bacillati; phylum Actinomycetota; class Actinomycetes; order Kitasatosporales; family Streptomycetaceae; genus Streptomyces; species Streptomyces sp. NBC_01314. Next base: position 5,354,800 of record NZ_CP108394.1, read on the forward strand.
GTCGAGCAGCTGGGCCAGGGCCTCGCGGATCACGGCGACGCGCGCGGTGATCTCCTGCCGCAGCTCGGCGTCGTGACGCGCGCTGGTGAGGAACTCGACCTCCAGCGTGGTCCAGGCCTCGTCGCCGATATGTCCCTCGGCCCAGGCGGCGAAGGCCGCCAGGCGGTCGTCGAGGGCGGCCTCGCCCATCACGGCGTCCGTGAGCAGCGCCAGCTGTTCGGCCCGGATGTCGTCGAGCGCGGCGAGGCACAGGTGGTCCTTGCTGCGGAAGTTGGAGTAGACGGCGCCCTTGGAGTAGCCGGCCGTCTCCGCGACGTCGCTGAGCGAGGTGGCGGCGTACCCGTGGGAGAGGAACAGCTGCCGCGCGGTGGCGACGAGCCGCTCACGCGTGCGTTCCTGACTCTCGACGCGGCTGAGGCGGGCCATGTCTCGCTCCCTCTCCCGTCCTGCGCGGCGTTCTCAGGGAACCTCCCGCGGTTCCGCACTCTCCCAGCCCCCGGATCCTAACTCCGGCAGGTCTGTCCACCGCTTTCGGATACCGCTAGTATCCGGATCTCGCCGGTATCCCGAATGGGCGGAGAGAGACCTCAGTGACCGCGACGAGCACACGAACGACCCCTTCCCGCACGACCCCCTCCCGGGGACTGGTACTGGGCTGCGGCGGAACGCTCGGCGCGGCCTGGACGACCGGCGCCCTGCACTCGCTCCGGCAGGCCACGCGCTGGGACCCGCGCGACGCGGAGGTCCTGGTGGGCACCTCCGCCGGGGCCGAGGTGGCGGCGATGCTCGGTGCCGGTGTCGGCGTGGAGGAGCTGCTGGCCGCGCAGCTGGGCCGGCAGGACGCCCGCCCGGAACTCCTCCGGCACTTCGCCGCCCCGCCCCGCGCGCTTCCGCCCCGGCCCGCGGCCTTCCTGGGATCGCCCAGGCTCGCCCGCCACGCGCTGGGCCGCACCGCTCCCGCGCTGGCCGGGCTGTCCGGTCTGCTGCCCCAGGGCCGCGGCGACGCCCGCTGGTTGACGGCCCTCGCTGATTCCCTGACGCCTCCCGGACAGTGGGTCCGGCATCCGGCGACCTGGCTGGTGGCCACCGACTTCGACACGGGCCGCCGTACCGTCTTCGGGCACCCCGACACCTCGCCGGTAGCCCTGCGGGACGCGCTGCGGGCGTCCTGGGCCGTGCCGGGCTGGTTCCCGCCCGTACGCGTCGGAGGCCGGCGCTACGCCGACGGCGGCATCCTCTCCACCGCCTCCGCCGACCTCCTGGTCCCGAGGAGGCTCGACGAGGTGTACGTCATCGCGCCGATGAGCTCCCGCTCCCCCGGACCGCGCCGGGGGCTCGGCCGGGCGGAGGCGCTGCTGCGCCGCGTCATGACCCGCACGCTCGACGCGGAGTGCGCCGCGCTGCGGGCGGCGGGCACCCGGGTCGTCCGGATCGAGCCCACCGCCGCCGACCTGGAGGTGATGGGCGGCAACTTCATGGACCCCCGGCGCCGCCTGACGGTCCTGGAGACGTCCCTGCGCACCACCCGAGCCCTCGTCCGCGAGGCCGTATGCGCCGCCGCCGCCGCCGACGCCCGGACAGGAGCCTGAGATGCCCCGGCCCGAAAACCCCGCAAGCCCTGACAGCCCCGACAACCCGGCCGGAACAGAGAACCCCGCCGCCCCCGGCAGCCCGGCCGGAGCCGTCACCCGCGAGACCCGCCACGTCGAGGCGCTGATCATCGGCAGCGGTCTCTCCGGCATCGGAGCGGCCGTCAAGTTGCGCGAGGCGGGGGTGCGCGACCTGGTCCTCGTCGAGAAGGCGGACGACCTGGGCGGCACCTGGCGCGACAACACCTACCCGGGCTGCGCCTGCGACGTGCCCTCCGCCCTGTACTCGTACTCCTTCGCACCCAACCCGGAGTGGACACGGGCCTTCGCCGGCCAGCCCGAGATCCGCGCCTACCTCCGCGACACGGCGGCCGCGTACGGCATCACCCCGCTCATCCGCTACGGCACCGAGGTCACCCGGGCGCAGTGGAACCCCGCCGACGCCCGCTGGCACGTCGAGACCAGCCGCGACCACTACACGGCCCGGTTCCTGATAGCCGCGGCGGGACCCTGGCACGAACCGCTGCTCCCCGACATACCGGGCCTCGCCGACTTCCCCGGCGAGGTCTTCCACTCCTCGCGCTGGCGCCACGACCACGAACTCACCGGCGCCCGTGTGGCCGTCGTCGGCAGCGGCGCCTCGGCCGTGCAGTTCGTGCCCGCCGTCCAGCCCCGTGTCGGCCGGCTGCACCTGTTCCAGCGCACCGCCCAGTGGGTACTGCCCAAGCCCGACCACCCGGTGCCGCGCGCCGAACGCCGGCTGCTGCGGAACCTGCCCGGAGCCCAACGGGCGCTGCGGGGCGCGGAGTACGCGGCGCTGGAGGCCCTCGGTGTCGGCTTCCGCCACCCGGCCCTCCTGCGGGCGGTGCAGAAGGTGGGCACGCTCCACCTCCGAGCCACCGTCAAGGACCCGGTCCTGCGGCGGGCGCTGACCCCCGACTACACCCTGGGCTGCAAACGGCTCCTGCTCTCCAACACCTACTATCCCGCCCTGACCCGGCCCAACGTCACCGTGCACGCCACGGCGGTGAAGGCCGTCGAGGGCAGCCGCGTCATCGGCGCCGACGGCAGCCGCGCGGACGTCGACACGATCATCCTGGGCACCGGCTTCCACATCCTCGACATGCCCATCGCCCGGCGCGTGTTCGACGCCGGCGGGGCCGGCCTCGACGACCACTGGAAGGGCAGCCCGGACGCCTACCTCGGCACCACCGTCAGCGGCTTCCCCAACGCGTTCGTCCTCCTCGGCCCGCATCTCGGCACCGGCCACTCCTCCGCTTTCACGGTCCTCGAAGCCCAACTGGACTACGTGGCGGGCGCGGTGCGGCACTTCCGCTCGGCGGGCTGGACCAGCATGGACGTACGCCCCGAGGTACAGGCCGCCTTCCACGCCGAGGTCCAGCAGGCGCTGCCGTCCACCGTCTACAACGCGGGCGGCTGCTCCAGCTACTACCTCGACGACAACGGCGTCAACAGCTTCAGCTGGCCCTGGTCGACGGGCCGGATGCGCCGGCGGCTGGCGCGGTTCGACCCCGAGGCCTATGTCGTGACGGGTGCCGCCGGCTGAGGCCGCCGCCCGATGGCCGCGATCAGGAAGGAGAGGCCCGTGGTCACGGCGGCGGTCCCCAGCATGACCATCGTGACGCCGACGACGAAGAGGCCGCTGGAGTCGTCCGACCAGTCGTAGAAGGAGGCGACGGTCAGGCCGACCGTGGTGCCGACGACGGCACCCGTGATGTGGTGCCGGGACGCCGCCCAGACCACCGGAATCAGCAGGGTCAGTACCAGGCCGAGCACCTGCCACGCCTCGTACGGGCCGGTCGACGAACCGTCGGGGTGTACGTCGTACCGCTGGTCCCAGCCCAGCCAGGCGGCCCACATCGTCAGGGCGGCCACGGCCGTCACGAGGGTCGGCAGCAGTTGGGAAACGGATCTGAGGAGTCGTCGGTTCATGACCCCAGCCTCCCGGCGCGCCCCTCCGCCGACCAGGGCGCAAGTACTCAGCTCCACCCGAGTACATGAGCGATCGGGGACCTGCCCCCTAAGCGGGTGAAGCCTGGGCTCCGGCTCATGGCGCGGGGCATGGATGAAGCCCCCGGCCCTATCCGGCCGAGTCGGCGGACACGACGCGCTGGAGTTGAGCGATGAATGCGATGAAACAGAGCCCTGACCGGACCGATCCCACCGGCACCACGACCCACCATGTCCCGGTCCTCGTCGTCGGGGGTTCCCTCGTCGGCCTGTCGACCTCGGTGTTCCTGGGCCGACTGGGGGTGCCGCACATGCTGGTGGAGCGGCACGCCGGCACCTCCATCCACCCGCGCGGCCGGGGCAACAACGTCCGCACGATGGAGGTGTTCCGGGCGGCCGGCGTCGAGCAGGGCATCCGGCGGGCCGCCGCCACGCTGGCCGGCAACCACGGCATCCTGCAGACACCCACCCTGGTCGGCGACGCGGGCGAGTGGCTCTTCAAGGAGATCGACGCGGGCGGCGGCCTGGCCCGGTTCAGCCCCAGCTCATGGTGCCTGTGCAGCCAGAACGACCTGGAGCCGGTGCTGGTCGAGCACGCCGAGCGGCTCGGCGGCGATCTGCGGTACTCCACCGAGATGATGTCGTTCGACAGCGATCCCTCCGGCGTCACCGTGATCGTCAAGAGCCGGGAGACGGGCGAGCACACCACCATCCGCGCGGACTACCTCGTCGCCGCCGACGGCCCCCGCAGCCCCGTCCGCGAACAGCTCGGCATCGGCCACAGCGGCCCCGGCGACCTGTTCCACAACGTCAGCGTCACCTTCCGCTCCCGAGGCCTCGCCGAGGTCGTGGGCGACCGCCGCTTCATCGTCTGCTACCTGACGAACCCGGACGCCGACGGGGCACTGCTGCCCGTGGACAACGGGGAGAACTGGGTCTTCCACGCCCCCTGGCACCCCGAACACGGCGAAACCCTGGAGGAGTTCACCGAGGAGCGGTGCGTCGAGCACATCCGCCGCGCGGTCGGGGTCGCCGACCTCGACGTCCAGGTCACCGGCAAGGCCCCCTGGCACGCCGCCCAGCGCGTCGCCCGCAGCTACCGGTCGGGGCGGGTCTTCCTGGCCGGCGACTCGGCCCACGAGATGTCCCCCACGGGGGCCTTCGGCTCCAACACCGGTATCCAGGACGCGCACAACCTCGCCTGGAAACTGGCGGCGGTGCTCGGCGGCTGGGCCGGCGAGGGCCTGCTGGACTCGTACGACGCCGAGCGCCGCCCGGTGGCGGAGGCGACCAGCGCCCGCGCCGCCGCCCGGTCGGTGGAGCACAGCCACCCCGGCTTCGCCCCGGCGCCCGGCGTCGGCGGTGGAGGCGGCGGCCCGCAGCGCGGCATCCTCAACGTCGCCCTCGGCTACCGCTATCCGCAGGGCGCCGTCCTCGGCACCGACCCCGCGGCCCCCGTCGTCCCGGAACGCCTCGACCTGTCCGGCGAACCCGGCAGCAGGGCACCCCACCTGGCGGTACGGCACCGGGGCGAAAGCTTCTCCACCCTGGACCTCTACGAACGCTCTCTCGTCCTGCTCAGCGACACCGGCGCGGACTCAGGCTCCGGCGCGGACTCAGGCTCCGGCGCGGACTCGGGCCCCGGCGCGAGTCCAGGCCCCGGCGGCGAACCGGGCGGCTGGCACGAGGCCGCCCTCCGCCTCGCCGAGACGATGTCCGTCCCCCTGACCTCGTACCGGTTCGGCACGGGACCCGACGCCGAGCTGATCCCCGAGGGCGACGCGGACTGGGCTGCCGTCCACGGCACGACACCCTCGGGCGCCGTACTCGTCCGGCCCGACGGGTTCGTGGCGTGGCGGTCGCCGGGGGCGGTCCCGGACCCCGGGGCGGTACTGCGCGACGTCCTGACCACGCTGCTGGCGACGGTCTGATCCTCCGAGCACGCGCCACACTCCGCCCCTCCGAGCACACGCGACACCGCCCCTCCGAACACGCGGTCGGCCGGCCCCGGGACACTCCTGGGCCGGCCGACCGCGTCATGCCGTGCGCGTCATGCCCTGCGCGTCATGCCGTGCGCGTCGCGTCCGCCGTGAACTCGGCCGCCGGGCCGGACGGGTTCACCCGAGTGATCGTCTTGAGTGGTGACGCGGAGACGGCTGACTGACGGTGGATCACATCGGGGGCGGGTCACCTCAGCTGACGGAGCGTCGGCTGCTCGCCCCGTCGACGGAAGGATCGTCAGATGCGCTCTGCTCGCATGCTCATGGCCACTGCGGCGGCTTCGGCCGTCCTCGCGCTCGGCGCGCCCGGCGCGTACGCGTCCGGGGGCTGGGACACCACGGACACCACGGACTCCTCCTACAGCAAGGAGCACGACAAGGGGCAGGACAACACCGCGAAGCCGGACGAGAGCTCCGGCACCGCGAAGCAGGACGAGAACTCCTGGAGCGACAAGCAGGACAGCGGCTCCTGGAGCGGCAAGCAGGACGGCGGCTCCTGGAGCGGGAAGCAGGACGAGGGGTCCTGGGGCGGCACGCACGAGAAGCCCAGCGGTGGGGTGCACACCGGTGGCGGCGGGCTGGCCGCGCCGGCCGTGACCGCCGGTGGGCTGGCCGTCCTCGCGGTCGCCGCGACCGGTCTGTTCGCGGCGCGCCGCAAGAAGACGGCCGGAAGCGTGGCCTGACCCGTGCCCGGCGCGATAGCCACCGTGACCGGCCGCGCCGTGCGGCGGCCCGGCCGGTCACCCGGGCGGCGCACCGGTCACCCGCGCAGTGCATACGAGTCGCGCGCCGGAAGGGTCGGCCTCAGGATCGAGGCACGCCGACGTCACGCCGGTCCGGCCGACGTCCACCCGTCCGTCCCCGCCCCCCACCGAGGAGATGTGCGCAGGATGACCACCACGTCCGAACGTCTTACGGAGACGCTGAAGCGACAGGTGTCGCAGCGGGTCTCCCAGTCCGTCTTCGACGGCTCCCGGCTCCGTGTCGTCCTCCTCGTGGACGTCTACGACGGCGCCCAGCAGCAGTTCCTGGAGGCGTACGAGCAGCTGTGCAACCAGGTCGCGTCCGTCCCCGGGCATGTCAGCGACCAGCTGTGCCAGTCCATCGAGAACCCCTCCCAATGGCTCATCACCAGCGAGTGGGAGAGCGCCCCGCCGTTCCTCACCTGGGTGAACAGCGAGGAACACGTGGAGATGGTGAAGCCGCTGCACAACTGTGTCCGGGACACCCGCTCGCTGCGCTTCCACATCGTCCGCGAGACCGGCGGCCCGGCCGTGCACGCCGAGTCCGGGAAGCGCCGGCTCCAGACCTCGCCCCGGATCGGCGACGGCCTGATCCGGCACGCGCTCACCTTCACGGTCAAGCCGGGCAGCGAGGAGAAGGTCGCCAGAATCCTCGCCGACTACGCCGCACCGGAACCGAAGGTCGACGACACCACCCGGCTGTGCCGCACCTCCCTGTTCATGCACGGCAACCGGGTGGTCCGGGCCGTCGAGGTACGGGGCGACCTGCTCGCCGCGCTGCGGCACGTCGCCCGGCAGCCCGAGGTGCGGGCCGTCGAGGAGGCCCTCAACCCCTATCTGGAGCAGGACCGGGACCTCGACGACCCCGACTCCGCCCGGGTCTTCTTCACCCGCGCGGCGCTGCCCGCCGTCCACCATGTGACGGCCGGCCAGGAGAGCCCGGACGCCGTGCGGCACGCGCTGTACTACCCGGCCCGTGAGGGCTGCGGTCTGCAGCTGGCCGAGCTGCTCGCCCGGCAGGACGAGGCGGCGGCGGACGACACGCAGGGACCGGTGCTGCGCAGCACGATCTTCCAGCGCGACGACGTCGTGGTGCGGCTGGTCGACGTACGCGGCGGCATCGACAACGACCCCGGTCCCGTGCTCGGTCTCACGGACCGCGCCCGCGCGGCCGAACTGACGGCGCTCCTCGACAGCGGCGCGCTCGGTGCGGACAGTTCGCCGAAGGACGGCGCCCCCGCCCGGCTGCTCACGGTCGCCCGCATGGAACTCGTCACCGACCGCCGGGCACCCGACGCCTGATCCGCTCAGCACCGGGCCGTGACGGCCACACCTCATGTCCTCACGTCGACGCGGCACCTGTTCGACGCCCCCACCCGTCTTCGACGCAGCTCATGTTCGGAGGAACGTCGTGATCAATCGCCATCCCGGAATCGTGGATGTCAGCGAGGTCGAGCCCAACACCCGGCGCGGCGGCGACCTGCGCGCCATGCTCACGCCCACCACAGTCGGCTCCACCAGCGGTTTCATGGGCGTCGCCATCGTGCCGCCCGGCGACCGCATCGCCGAGCACTACCACCCGTACTCCGAGGAGTTCATCTACGTCGTCTGCGGCCAGCTGGAGGTCGACCTGGACGGCGAGCCGCACGAGTTGCGGCCCGAGCAGGGGCTCCTGATCCCCGCCCACATGCGGCACCGCTTCCGCAACGTCGGCAAGGTGGAGGCCCGCATGGTCTTCCACCTCGGCCCGCTGGCCCCGAGCCCGCCGCTCGGCCACGTCGACACCGAGGACGCGAACGGCGTACCGATCCCGGCAGAGGTGGCGCACGCGGGTGCGGGACCAGCGGCCGGGCGACCTCAGGTCCGCTCATGACCAGGCGCGTGGCGGTCACCGGCATAGGCATCGTCGCTCCGGGCGGCATCGGAGTCCCGGCGTTCTGGGACCTGCTGGCCGACGGTCGCACGGCGACACGCGGCATCACCTTCTTCGACCCGTCCGGGCTGCGTTCGCGGATCGCCGCCGAGTGCGACTTCGACCCGGCGGCCCACGGACTGGACGCGGAGCAGGTCGCCCGCTGCGACCGGTACATCCAGTTCGCCCTGGTGGCCGGTGAGGAGGCGGTACGGGACTCCGGTCTCGACCTCGCCTCGGAGAACCCCTGGCGGATCGGGGTCTCCCTGGGTACGGCGGTCGGCGGCACCACCCGGCTGGAGCACGACTACGTCCTGGTCAGCCACCGCGGGCAGCGCTGGGACGTGGACCACCGGGAGGCCGGTCCGCATCTGCACCGGGCGTTCGCGCCCAGCACCCTCGCCTCGACGATCGCGGAACGCTTCGAGGCCCGCGGGCCGGTGCAGACCGTCTCCACCGGCTGCACCTCCGGGCTCGACGCCGTCGGGTACGCCTTCCACACGATCGAGGAGGGCCGGGCCGACATCTGCATAGCCGGTGCCTCGGACTCGCCGATCTCCCCGATCACCATGGCCTGCTTCGACGCGATCAAGGCCACCTCCCCCGACAACGACGACCCGGCCCACGCCTCCCGCCCCTTCGACGCCGACCGCAACGGGTTCGTCATGGGCGAGGGCGGTGCCGTACTCGTGCTGGAGGAGCTGGGACACGCACGGGCCCGCGGCGCGCACGTGTACTGCGAGATCGGCGGCTACGCCACCTTCGGAAACGCCTACCACATGACCGGTCTGACCACCGAGGGCCTGGAGATGGCGCGGGCCATCGAGGACGCCCTCGACCACGCCCGGCTCGACCGCACGGCCGTCGACTACGTCAACGCGCACGGCTCGGGCACCAAGCAGAACGACCGGCACGAGACGGCCGCCGTCAAACGGACGCTCGGCGCGCACGCCTACGACACGCCCATGAGCTCCATCAAGTCCATGGTGGGCCACTCCCTGGGCGCGATCGGCGCGATCGAGGTCGTGGCCTGTGCGCTGGCCCTGGCCCACCAGGTCGTCCCGCCCACCGCGAACTACGAGACCCCGGACCCCGAGTGCGACCTGGACTACGTCCCGCGCGTCGCCCGCGAGCGGCGGCTGACCAACGTGCTCTCCGTGGGCAGCGGGTTCGGCGGGTTCCAGTCCGCGGTGGTCATGAGCCTGCCGAGGGAGAAGACACGATGAGCGAACGGCGTTCTCGGCGCGCGGCCGTCACCGGAATCGGCGTGGTCGCGCCCAACGGAACGAGCACCGAGACGTTCTGGAAGTCCACCAGGGAGGGCATCAGCGTCCTGGACCGGGTCACCCGCGAGGGCTGCGAGCACCTGCCGCTGCGGGTGGCCGGCGAGGTCCGCAACTTCGACCCGCCGTCGGCGGTCGAGGAGCGGTACCTCGTCCAGACCGACCGGTTCACCCACTTCGCGATGGCCGCCGCCGACCAGGCACTCGACGACGCGCGCCTCGACCGGCCCGAGACCGACGCCGCGCCGTTCTCCGTGGGCGTGGTCACCGCGGCCGGCTCCGGCGGCGGCGAGTTCGGGCAGCGGGAACTGCAGCAACTGTGGTCCAAGGGCAGCCGCTTCGTCGGGCCGTACCAGTCCATCGCCTGGTTCTACGCCGCGACCACCGGCCAGATCTCCATCCGCCGCGGCTTCAAGGGCCCCTGCGGGGTCATAGCCTCCGACGAGGCCGGCGGCCTGGACGCCCTGGCGCACGCGGCGCGGGCCGTGCGGCGCGGCACCGACGTGATGGTGGCCGGCGCGACCGAGGCGCCGCTCGCCCCCTACTCGGTGGTCTGCCAGCTCGGCTACGAGGAGCTGAGCACCATCGACGACCCGGACCGCGCCTACCGCCCGTTCACCACCGCGGCCTGCGGTTTCGTGCCCGCCGAGGGCGGCGCCATGCTCGTCGTGGAGGCCGAGGGCACGGCCCGGGAACGGGGCGCGCCCGTGCGGGCCGTCCTGGCCGGACACGGGGCGACGTTCACCGGTGCCTCCCGCTGGGAGGAGTCCCGGGCGGGACTCGCCGAGGCGATCCGGATCGCCCTCGACGAGGCCGGCTGCGCCCCCGAGGAGATCGACGTGGTCTTCGCCGACGCCCTCGGCGTCCCGGCGGCGGACCGTGCCGAGGCGCTGGCGATCGCGGACGCCCTCGGCGCGCACGGCACCCGCGTCCCCGTCACGGCGCCGAAGACCGCCATCGGCCGGGGCAACGGCGCGGCGGCCGTGCTGGACGTCGCGGCGGCCGTGCTCGCGATGGAGCACGGCGTGATCCCGCCCACCCCCAACGTCTTCGACGTCTGCCACGACCTCGACGTCGTCACCGCCGTCGCCCGTGCCGCCGAGCCGCGCACGGCGCTGGTTCTCAGCCGAGGACTCATGGGCTCGAACTCGGCGCTGGTGCTCCGCCTCGGCACCGGCGACCCCTCCTGACCATCCCGCACGAAGCACCGTCTACGCACCGTCTACGCACCGAGGAGAGAACCCGCATGAGTGACCGCATCACCGTGGAAGAGCTGTCCGAGCTCATGAAGAAGGCCGCCGGGGTCACCGTCACCCCGGAGGAGCTCCGACAGCGCATCGAGTCCGGCTTCGACGTCATCGGCATCGACTCGCTCGGCCTGCTCGGCATCGTCGGCGAGCTGGAGAACCGGTACGGCACACCGATGCCGCCGGACGCGGAGAAGAGCAGGAGCCCCCGGGACTTCCTCGAACAGGTCAACAGCGCGCTTCTGGCAGGTGCCTGAGATGGCCGGGCACACGCAGAACGAGATCACCATCAGCGCTCCGGTCGACCTGGTCTGGGACATGACCAACGACGTCGCGAACTGGCCCCGGCTGTTCAGCGAGTACGCCACCGCCGAGATCCTCTCCGAGGAGGGAAACAGGGTCACGTTCCGGCTGACCATGCACCCCGACGAGAACGGCAAGGTGTGGAGCTGGGTCTCGGAACGGGAGACGGACCGCGACACGCTCAGCGTGGAGGCCCGCCGCGTCGAGACCGGGCCCTTCGCCTACATGAACATCCTGTGGGAGTACGAGAAGGTACCCGGCGGCACCCGGATGATGTGGACGCAGGACTTCGCGATGAAGCCGGACGCGCCGGTCGACGACGACTGGATGACGGCCAACATCAACCGGAACTCCAAGGTCCAGATGGCCCTGATCCGGGACCGCATCGAGAAGGCCGCCGCCGAGCGTGGTGCCGCGCCGGACCTGACCGACTGAGCGCCGACCGACCGAGCGGCACAGAGAAGCGGACGGAGAACGACACCCCATGCACCAATCCCTGATCGTCGCCCGCATGGCCCCGGAGTCGGCCCTGGACATCGCCAAGGTGTTCGAGGAGTCGGACCGGGGCGAGCTGCCCCAGCTCGTGGGGGTGGCCCGGCGCAGCCTCTTCCAGTTCGACGACGTGTACATCCACCTCATCGAGTCCGAGCGGGACCCCGGACCCGCCATCGCGAAGATGGCCGGGCACCCCGAGTTCCGGGACATCAGCGAACGGCTGTCGGCGTACGTCACCGCGTACGACCCGGCGACCTGGCGTTCGCCGAAGGACGCGATGGCGAACTGCTTCTACCGCTGGGAGCGGGACGGCCGCTCCTGAACCCACCGTCGTCGGGCCGCCGGGCACGTGCGGAGCGCGTGCCCGGCGGCCCGTGCGATCACCCGGGCACGTGGCAGTCGAACGCGTGCAGGTAGGCGTTGACCGGGCGTACGTCGTCGATGACCAGCCCCGCGTCCGTCAGCCTGCGGGTCATGCTCTCGGTGGTGTGCTTGGCCCCTCCGACGTTGAGGAGCAGCAGCAGGTCCATGGCGGTGCTGAACCGCATCGAGGGCGTGTCGTCGACGAGGTTCTCGATGACCACGACCCGTGTCCCGGGGCCGCCGGCCCCGATGACGTTGCGCAGCAGCCGGGCCGTGCTGTCGTCGTCCCACTCCAGGATGTTCTTGATGACGTACGCGTCGGCTCGGACCGGGACGGCCTCGCGGCAGTCGCCGGGGACGACGCGCACGCGGTCCGCGAGCGCGCCGCCCGGCAGCAGTCGCGGGTCGGCGTTCTCGACCACGCGCGGCAGGTCGAGCAGGGTGCCTCGCAGCGACGGGTGCTTCTCCATGAGGCTCGCCACCACATGCCCCTGACCGCCGCCGATGTCGGCGACGGACGAACTCCCCGACAGGTCGAGGAACTCGGCGACGTCCCGCGCGGACTGCACACTCGACGTCGTCATGGCGCGGTTGAAGACGTCGGCCGACTCCGGGGCGTCCTCGTTGAGGTAGACGAAGAACTCCTTGCCGTACAGGTCCTCGACCACGTTGTGACCGGACCGCACGGCCTCGTCCAGCTTCGGCCAGGCGTCCCAGGTCCACGGCTCGGTGCACCACAGGGCGATGGCGCGCAGGCTGTGCGGGTCGTCCTCGCGCAGCAGCCGGGACATGTCGGTGTGCGCGAACGTCCCGTCCGGCCGTTCGGTGAAGACGCCGTAGCAGGACAGGGCCCGCAACAGCCGTCGCAGCGGCTTCGGTTCGGCCTTCACCGCCGCCGCGAGGTCCTCCGCGGCCAGCGGGGTGTCGTCGAGGGCGTCGGCGACACCCAGCCGGGCTGCCGCGCGGAGGGCGGCGGCACAGGCCGCGCCGAACACGAGCTCCCTGAACCGCATGGGGGGTGGCGGGGGTGGCGGGGACGCCTGGGTGCCCTGCGCCGCGTGCGCGGCCTGACCCTTCGGGGTCGCGGCGGCGGATGCCGCCTGTCGGGTCTGAGCGGTCGTCATGTGACGCCTTTCTTCTTCGAGTTCATGAGCGACCAGGGCCGGTCAGCACAGTCCCGCGGGCTTGGACGCCCGGCAGGTGTTGCCCGTGAAGGTGTTGCCCTTGCCCGCGGTGTCCGTGTTGACGATGTCCGCCGGGGCGTTGCCCTCCAGCACGTTGTCGGTGATCCGGTTCCGCTCGCTGGTGGTGCCCACGAAGCTCTTCCACACGACGATGCCGCCCGACAGCGGGGAGGCGCCGACGTTCTCCCTGATCTGGTTCCGGGTCACCAGGGTGTCCTCGGCGCCGGTCAGCACGATGCCGGTGCCCTGCAGCGCGTCCAGCCGCGCGGTCTTCGGGCAGGACTTGTTGTTCCGGTCGATGAGGTTGTCGCGCACGGTCAGCGCGCCCGCCCTCGGCATGTTCTCGTCGCCCACGACGAAGGCGCCCACGCAGTTGCCGGTGAGGTGGTTGTCCGCGACGGTGAGGTTCCGCAGGCGCCGGACGGTGAGGCCGATCCTGTTGCCCTCCAGGTGGTTGTGGGCGACGACGGTGCCGCCGCTGTCCGTGGCGCCCTGCTCGGCCTTGACGGTGTTCGCGAGGAACAGGCCGGCGTCACCGTTGGCGCGGGCGGTGTTCTTCCGGAACGCTCCGCGCACCGAACGCTCCTGGGCGATGCCCCACACGCCGTTCTTCTCGGCTGTCACGTGCCGCACGGTCAGCCTGTCGGTGTCCGCGGCGAACACCCCGGACCCGGTGAAGCCGGTCACGGTCAGTTCGGCGACGGTGACGCCCTCGACCTTGCGGTCCTTGGTCCCGAGCACACAGATGCCGTTGCCGTCGGCACAGCCGTCGGCGGCCTTCGTCGCGGCCGGTGCGATGACCGTGCGGGGGCCCATGCCGCGCAGGGTGAGCCGGGGTGTGCTGACCCTGACGCTCTCGCGGTACGTGCCGGAGGCCACGAGCACGTGGTCCCCCGCCGCCGCGGCGTCCACCGCCTTCTGGATCGACTCGCCCGGAAAGACCACATGGGTCCGATGGTCGGCGACAGCCGGCGGGGCGGCCCCGAGCCCCACCCCGATGAGCGCCGCGATACACGCCATGTAGGCAATATGCGATTTCTTCATATTCCGCAAGATATGACTAGATATGTCGCGAACGGCCCGATAGCCCATCCGACGGCGTGTCCCGCCACCCACCACCCACCACCCACCACCCGCCGACCTCCGCCGAGGCGGGGCAGGGCGTTCGCGGCGGGTCAGCCGGGCCAGGTGCCGGCCAGGCGGCGGGTCGCGACGGCGCCGCCGCGGTCGACGACGGCCTTGACGCCGGCGAATATCGCGCCCTGCAGGACGGCCGCCGACACGACCTCGCGCCAGGTGCGGTCCTCGTCGGTGGCGTCGGGGGCGTCCTTGTCATGCCCGAGCTTCTTCCACACCTGCTTGAACACCCCGCCGGCCAGCGCGCCGCTGACGGCACCCAGCGCCAGCCCGACCGGCTTGTAGGCGATCTTCGAGGCCTTCATCAGCGTCTCCTCGCTGCCGAAGTCTGCCCCCGCCCCCTCCCCGCCGCCTCAGGATCCGAGACGGCGGCGGTCCTCCTCGTCCCACTTCCGGGTGTCGCGCGGTTGCACGTACGGCTCCTCGTGCGGGGGATGACCGCCCTCGACGGCCCGCCGACGGGCGAGCTCCGCGTCGAACTCCAGGCCGAGGAGGATCGCGAGATTCGTGATCCACAGCCAGATCAGGAAGATGATCACGCCGGCGAGGGCACCGTACGTCTTGTTGTACGAGCCGAAGTTCGCCACGTAGAACGCGAACCCGGCCGAGGCGATCACCCAGATCAGCAGGGCGAGGAAACTACCCGGCGTGATCCAGCGGAAGCCGCGGACCTTCGCGTTCGGGGTGGCCCAGTAGAGGACCGCGATCATGATCGTGACCAGGAGCACCAGCACCGGCCACTTCGCGATCGACCACACGGTGAGCGCCGTGTCGCCGACCCCGAGCGCGGTGCCCACCTGCCGCGCGAGGCCGCCGGTGAACACCACGATCAGCGCGCTGATCACGGCCATGACCATCAGCGCCACCGTCACGCCCACCCGGACCGGCAGCACCTTCCACACCGGGCGCCCCTCGGGGACGTCGTACACCGCGTTCGCGCTCCTGATGAACGCCGCGACATAGCCGGAGGCCGACCACACCGCGAGCGCCAGAGCCACGATCGCCATGACCGAGCCGAGCCCCGCGTTGCCCTGCATCTGCTGGACGGCGTTGGTCAACACGTCCCGGGCGGCGCCGGGGGCGAGTTTCTGGATGTTGTCCAGCACCTCCTGCGTCGCCGACTTTCCGACGATCCCCAGCAGGGACACGAGCGCCAGCAGCGCCGGGAACAGGGCCAGGATCCCGTAGTAGGTCAGCGCCGCCGCCCGGTCGGTCAGCTCGTCCTTCTTGAACTCCTTCAGGGTGCCTTTCAGCACCGATCGCCAGGCGCCCCCGGACAGGTCCGTGGGACTGTCCGGTGCCCTCCGCTCCACCTGCTCGTCCGGCCCTGCGTCCGGCCCCGCGCTGGGCCCCGCGTCCGGCCCGGCTTCCGGCCGCTTGTCATGTCGCTTCAACGTCCGCATCATGCCGAGCGGGTATCCGACCGGCATCGACCCATGCACCCATTCGCGACATATCGGTCAGCACGGGGGTGCCGGGCGGTCGTAGACGTTGTTGGGGTGACGATCTCCGTGATCGCGCGGGCGAGGAGCGAGGACGGCTCCTGGCCGTCGTGGGTGACGTCGGTGTTGAGCAGCAGCACCAGTAGCCGGTGCCGGGGAAGCCGGTCGGCAGCATCCTGAGCCGCTCGCGCCGGGTCTGCGGGCTGAGCAGCGTCCCGGTGGCGACGATCCTGGCCCAGCGGCGCAGGCCGTGCAGGTCCGAGACGATCGCCCCGGCCCCCAGGCCGAGCAGGACGAGGTTGGTGTTGGAGTACTGGAACTCCTCACCCGGCGCAAATGCGTTCGGGTGCCGGAAGGCATACGCGAGCAGTTCCCGCGGGGCGAACGAACGGCTCGGGTCGCTCGACAGGGCCCGCACGAAGTCCGGGTCGGCGCTGTAGGGGAACAGGCCGCTGCGCATCTCCGCGAGATGGCGCAGCGTGATCCGGTCACCGTTCGGCACACCGCGGACGTGGCGGGAGATCGGGTCGTCCAGCCGGATCCGGCGGTCGTCGACGAGTTCGAGCAGCGCGGTGACCGTGAAGGTCTTGGTCTCGCTGCCGATCCGCATGAACTGGTCGGTGGTCATCCGCCTGCGGGTGGCGGTGTCGGCGACCCCGGTCGCGCGGACGTAGCAACCCTTGCCCGGCATCCACAGCCCGACGGCGACGCCGGGGATGCCGGCCTCCCGGCGGACGTCCGCGACGGCCCTGTCCAGCCGGGCGGTCAGCGGACGGCCGAGCCCGCCAGGCGCGCACTCCCCCTTGTCGTGCGGGTCGGCCTTGTCATAGCGGTCGACGGCTGCGGTGTGGACGGGCGCGGTGTCGACGGCCGCGGTGTCGACGGCCGCGGCGGGTGTCACCGCCATCGGGACCAGTACGGACGCCACCAGCAGTGCGGCCGCGAACAGACGGCGGTAGGCGGCACGTCGCATGTCGGGGCGCCTCTTCCGAGCAGGGAGCAGGGGGCCAACGTCACCATTCGGGCCCCGGACCGAGGGCCCCGCCCGGGAGGCGTCGAGGCGAGCCCACTCGTTCGGCGCCTAGCCGACCCTCACCATTTCACCGGCCATCCACCGCGCTGCGAAACTCGCGAAAACCTCCACCGATCGCTATTCTCCCCAATGCCCAAAATCAAGTGTCGACTCCTCTCGAGCCGGTCGGAAAAGCGGATCCCGAATGGACAGGATTCAGAATGAGAACCGATTATGATTCGGTAGATCAACACTTTGGCGAGGCTCACCCGCTCGAGACGCAGCCCATCTGGCTCCCCGGCCCGAGGGCCTCGTCCGGCGTGTGGGACCCCAACGACGAGCTGATCCACATGCCGTACATGACGCACAGCGCGGACCCCGCCCCTCCCCTGCTGGACGCCCGGGACCGCCCGCGCCGCCCGGTCGACCGCCGACGGCCACGTCCGGGCGCCCACATCTTTTCCAAAAACCCTAGGATCGTCCCTGTCGTTTTCTTAATTACGACAATCGCCGTGTGCGCACTGACGATGCTTTATTGGTCCGTCTCTTATTCATACGGTCAGCTTCGCGGCATCGCACTGCTGGTCGTGGCGGAGCATTTGGCGCGCTGGTGGCCGCTGACCGTGTACGGGCCGTGGCTCCTGGCGGGGCTGTCCATCCTGCGGGCGTCCGTGCAGCAGCGCACCGCCCGGCGGTCCTGGGCGGTCATGCTGCTCTGCTCCGGCACGGCGGTGGCCCTGTGCATCGGCCAGTCCCCGGGTTCTCTGCTGGCCATGGCGATCGTCGGGATTCCGCCGATCACCGCCCTCGTCTGTTTCCGTGAACTCGTCGGCCAGTTCTCGTCCGGGCAGGGCCCCCGGCATGCCGCCGACACCCTCAGCGGGCCGAAGCAGGACAGGCCGTAGGCAGCCCGAGGGCCACCGGGTGGTCGGCCGAAGGGTCGTCCGAGGGATCATCCGAGGGGTCGTCCGAGGGTCTGTTCCGTCCAGATCGTCTTGCCCGTGGGGGTGGGGCGGGTGCCCCAGCGCTCGGTCAGCTGGGCGACCAGGAGCAGACCCCGGCCCCCTTCGTCGTAGGTGCGGGCGCGGCGCATGTGGGGTGCCGTGCTGCTGGCGTCCGAGACCTCGCAGATGAGGCTCGTGTCATGGATCAGCCGCAGCTGGACGGGCGGATCGGCGTGCCGGATGGCGTTGGTGACCAGTTCGCTGACGACCAGCTCGGTGACGAAGCCCGCGTCGCTGAGACCCCAGCTCTCCAGTCGGCTGAGGGCGTTCTTGCGGGCCTCGGCGACGGCGGAGGGGGCGGGGGTCACGTCCCAGGTGGCGACCCGGTCGGGGTCGAGTGCGCGGGGGCGCGCGATGAGCAGTGCCACGTCGTCGGTGGGCCGTGCGGGCAGTACGGCGCCCAGGACCCGGTCGCACAGCGCGTCCAGGGAGGTGGCGGGAGCGGCGAGGGCCTGACGCAGCCGGGTGACGCCGTCGTCGATGTCGGGGGTGACACCCTTGCCGAGGTCGCCGCCGGTACTGGTGCCCCTGCCGCTGTCGGCCCCGTCGTCCGTCCCGTCGTCCGTCCGGTGGTGCCGGGATTCGATCAGGCCGTCGGTGTAGAGGGCGAGCAGGGCGCCCTCCGGCAGTTCGGTCTCCAGTGACTCGAAGGGCAGTCCGCCCAGGCCCAGCGGTGGGCCCGCCGGAAGGTCGAGCAGTTCGGCGCTGCCGTCCGCGCTCACCACGACCGGCAGCGGATGCCCCGCCCGGGCGAGCGTGCACCGGCGCGAGACGGGGTCGTACACGGCGTACAGGCACGTCGCCCCGACGAACCCCGCGGTCGCGTCCCCCGCGGGCAGGCCCCCCGCACCCGTCCCTCCCGCACCGATCCCTTCCCCGGCGTCCGGCTCCGCGCCGGCCTCCGCCTCGGTGGCCAGGCGGGCCACGAGATCGTCGAGGTGGGTGAGCAGTTCGTCCGGCGGCAGGTCGATGTCGGCGAGAGTGCGTACGGCGGTCCGCAGCCGGCCCATGGTCGCGGAGGCGTGGATGCCGTGGCCGACGACGTCGCCGACGACCAGCGCCACCCTGGCCCCGGACAGCGGGATCACATCGAACCAGTCGCCGCCCACCCCGGCGCCGGCGCCGGCCGGGAGGTAGCGGGAGGCGACCTCGACCGCGGCCTGCTCGGGCAGGCTCTGCGGCAGCAGGCTGCGCTGCAGGGTGACGGCCGTACCGCGTTCGCGCGTGTAGCGCAGGGCGTTGTCGATGCTGACCGCCGCCCGGGCCGACAGCTCCTCGGCGAGGACGAGGTCGTCCTGCTGGAAGGGATCGGGATGCCGGTGACGGGCGAAGACGGCGACGCCCAGGGTCGTTCCGCGTGCCGACAGGGGAACCGTCATCGCCGAGTGGAACCCGAAATCGCGGATACGGGAGGTCCGCAGCGGGTCCTGGGACACCCAGTCGGCGATCGCGGGCTCGGTCACCTGGTACAGCACGGCGCGTCCCGAGCGCAGACTCTCCACCGGCGGCGAGCCGTCCGGGTACTCGTCCACCTCGCCCGGCGCGACGACCGCCTCCGGGCTCCCCGGCAGCACGGACTGGTGGGCGATGCGCCGCAGCGGGAGGGCACGGCCGGCCGGCGGGGCCTGCGGGGACGGTCCGTGCAGGTCGTCGAGGGACGCCAGGAGGTCCACGCTGATGAAGTCGGCGAGGTCCGGGACCGCGATGTCCGCCAGTTCCTGCGCCGTCCGCGTCACGTCGAGGCTGCTGCCGATACGCCGGCCGGCCTCGGCGATCAGCTGGAGGCGTTTGCGGGCCCAGTACTGCTCCGTCATGTCGTGCCCGGTGGTGGCCACACCGAGGACGCGGCCGTTCTCGTCCTCCAGCCGGTAGAGGTGGACCGACCAGGCGTGCTCGCGGATCTCGCCGGGGGCCCGCGCGTGGTTCTCGATGTACTGCGGCTCGCCCGAGTCCAGGGTCCGCCGCATCAGCCGCTCGATCTCCTCCATGGCCGGGTCGTCGACCGCCTCCGACATCCGCAGCCCGCGCAGGTCGTCGTCGCCCAGCCCCACGGCGCCCAGGGAGGCCCGGTTGGACCGACGCCAGCGCAGGTCGGTGTCGTGCACCGAGGTCGCGCAGCTCGGGGAGTCGAGGAATCCGTGCAGCGCGAGCGCGTCGTCGCCGGGCCGGGGCCGCGTCCCCGTCAGGGCCGAGACCAGGACCCAGTCGCGGGTCCCGCAGTACGACGTGCGGTGATGCGCCAGGACCTTGACCTCCAGACGGCGGCCGTCCCGGTGCCGGAGGACGAGCGTGCCGTGCCACCTCGGCAGACCGGAGAAGGACGGGAGGCTGCTCGCGGGGGGTTCCTCGGCGAGCAGTGAGGCAGCGGGCCGGGTCAGGATCTGTGTCGGCGTGTACCCGAGCAGGCGTTCGGCGCCGGCGCTCCAGCCGGTCACGATGCCGTGTTCGTCGACGGTGGCCCGCGCGGTGATCGCCGCACCGACCGCGTCCGCGTCCGGGCCCGGACCCGTTCCCGGTCCGTCGACGACATGCCGCTCCATAACCACTCATCTCACTCTCGCCCGAGCCCTCGACCCACCAAGAATCTCATCGCTACCTTGAATATGTCCGGTTACATCCCTCTTCACTCTATTTCGCGACCGCCATGCGGGCATCACCGCCACCAACTCGCCCGACCCGCCCCCTCCCCTACGCGCCGACCCGGCAGATCCCCGGCGCCCTGACGGCGGTCAGCGGCGGCGCAGTGCCAGTCCGACAGCACCGGTTTCGAGGCCCTGCACTCCTCCTTCCTGGACCGGCTCCTGCCCGTCTGCACCGACCTGCTGGACGCCGCCGCCGAGTCCGGCGAGATCCGCGCCGACCTGACGGCCTACGAGCTGATGCGCGGCGTCGGGAACCTGTGCATCGGCGCCGAGCACGACCCTCGCTACGACGCCCGCCGACCGGCCGGCCTTCTCATCGCGGGCCTGCGCCGACCGCACTGACGGCCGACCCTGCGGCCCGGCGGCCCGGCGGTGGCCTCGCGCGTCGGCCGGGCGCACACGGAACGTCGTAAGCACCCAAACAATGTGTGGCCCTACACGTGTCACTCCCTTGCCAGGCAAGCGCGTTGGGGCAAACATGAGGCAGCTCGTTTGAGCCGAAACCACATCTACCCTTCCGCCCGACAGGTGAGGCATGTCTACAAGTGCGTCCAGATTGCGGCACGCGGCCGGCGACGGTTACGCGTCCACCGGCTCCCTCAAACAGAACGCGCTCGGCGTCCTGGGCATCCTCTTCTTCGTGCTCTCCGCGCAGGCACCGCTCACCGGCATAGCCGGAGCGGCGCCGGTGGCCATAGCCATCGGCAACGGCCCGGGCGTCCCCGCGATGTACGTCGTGGCCGGAGTGGTCGTCCTGCTCTTCTCCGTCGGCTACGTCGCGATGGGCCGCCATGTGGTCGACGCGGGCGCCTTCTACTCGTACGTCGGCAAGGGCCTCGGCGGTACGGCCGCCGCGGGCAGCGCGGGCGTGGCGCTGCTCGCCTACCACGCCATCCAGGCGGCGGTGTACGGCCTGTTCGGCGCCGTGATGAACGGGCTGGCGCTGCAGTACCTGGAGACGGACGTGCCCTGGTGGCTGTTCGCGCTCGGCACGATGGTGATCGTGCAGGGGCTCGGCGCGACCGGCGTCGACGTGGGCGCCAAGGTGCTCGCGGTGTTCGTGCTGGCCGAGATCAGCCTGCTGCTGGTCTTCGGCGTGGTGATGCTCCTCAAGGGCGGCGGCCCCGAAGGACTGGCCATGGGCTCCTCCTTCTCCCTGTCGGCGGCGCTGGACGGCGCGCCCGGTGTGGCGCTGATGTTCGCGGTGGCGTCGATGTTCGGCTTCGAGGCGACCGCGATCTACGGCGAGGAGGCGCGCGAGCCGCACAGGACGGTCCCCCGGGCCACCTATCTCGCGGTCGTCCTCGTCACCGTGTTCTTCGCCTTCACGTCCTGGATGCTGATCTCGGCGCACGGCCCGTCCTCCAGCGTGGCCGCCGCCGGCAAGGCTCTGGAGGCCGGGGACGGGGCGGGCTTCGTCGCCGCGCCGGTCTCCGCGGAGCTGGGCGCGTGGGCGGGGGACGCGCTGCCGATCCTGCTGGCCACCTCGCTCTTCGCCAGCATCCTGGCCTTCCACAACTCCGCCAACCGCTATCTGTTCTCCCTGGGCCGGGAGGGCCTGCTGCCGCGCGCGCTGAGCACGCTCAACGGCCGCCAGTCGCCGTGGCTCGCGGGTCTCGTGCAGACCGGGGTCGCCGCGCTGCTGGTCTTCCCCTTCGCGCTGGCCGGCAAGGATCCCGTCCTCACCCTCTTCTCCTGGCTCAGCGGTCTCGCCGTACTGGCGATCATGCTGTTGTACTTGTTGACCTCCGTGTCGGTCATCGTGTACTTCCGCCACGAGCGGTCCGGCGACACCCGCCTCTGGAACACCCTGATCGCCCCGGCCCTGGGCGCCGGCGGCATCGCCGGTGCCATCTGGCTGATCATCTCCAACTTCACCACCCTCATCGGCGGGGACACCACCACGGCCGTCTGGCTCGGGCTGGTCGTGCCGGGCGCGCTGCTGGCGGGCATGGTGATGCCCCTGCTGGCCCGTCCGCCCCGCAGGCGGTAGGGAGCACCGCACACAGTTACGGCCGGGAACACCCCCGCACGGGTGTCCCGGCCGTCAGTTCGTCGCGCGCTGCTGCCAGCCGCCGAAGGACCGCAGGGGGTCGCCGCTCTCCAGGGCCCACGGGTACGCCGTGACCAGACCGCCGATCGCGCGGAACACTTCGCCCGCCTCCCCGGCCCGCTTCGCCTGCACCAGCGAGTACGCCAGCAGGTTGAGGTCGGCGACGGCCGCCGCGTGGGTCAGATACCCGGAGCGGGGCCAGTCCTCCAGCGCGCGGCCCAGGGCCGCCACCGCGTTCGGGCGGCTCCACAGGTGGACGGCGGTGAGGGCTTCGAGGCCGCCCTGGTCGAGGGTGCCCTGGTAGAGGTCGATGAGGGCCGCCATCTCCAGGCCCGCCGTCGGGGCCGTGGGCGCCGCACCCGCGCGTACCCGGTCGAGGAAGTCGACGGTCTGCGCGTGCGAGCCGCACTCCCACGGCGACAGATAGCCCAGCATCTGGAAGTGGGCCTCGCGGTGCCAGGGATCGCGTCGGACGATCTCGTCCCAGAGCGGGAAGACCTCCGCGCCCGGCCGGCGCCACAACCGCAGCAGACCGAGACGCACCACCCAGGGGGTGGGGTCCTCCGGCCGCAGCCGCGCGGCCTGTTCGCAGGCGTCGAGCGCTTCCCGGGTCTCCCCCGGGACCGGCTGTTCCTCGTACCGCGCCCGCAGCAGGACGCCCCAGGCGAACAGCAGTTGCGCGTCCGCGTCCTGCGGCTGTTCCTCGGCCCAGGAGCGCTGCAGGGCCGGTGACGCAGACTCCGCGAGCACGCTCAACCGGTGGGCCCGGCGGTCCCAGTCCCGGCCGGAGTCGCGCAGCACCTGCTCGATCATGGCCACCGCGAGACTGCGACCACCCGAACTCCCCCTCTCCACAAGGCGCTTGCGCACCTTCCCGAGGTCGGTGTCGTCGAGTTCGGGAGCGAGTCTGGTCGTACTTCGCCGGCGACCGAGGAGAGCCATGCCCGGAGAGTAACGAATTTTGGTCGCACAGTGATGCTTCGAGATGACGTACGTCGATCCGATATCCGGACCGGAGAGCGTGGACCAGCACTTTAGGCCCAACTCCCCCACATTGAGGGGCACTTCACCTTATGCACACGATCTCCGCTCCCTATGATCGGAAAATGACGGAACCGACACAGTCCGGCCCGTACGCGGGTCAGCCCGCCCCTCCGCCCCAGCCGACGGCGCCCGCGCCCGGCTGGTCGGCTCCGCCCCCGCAGCAAGGGGGCCCCTATCCCTACGCGACCACGCCGCCCGCCGGTCACGGCAGAGCGCCCGCCCCGCCGGGAGACCCGGCGGCGGCCTCCGACCGCGTGTCCGGCACGCTGCTGCTCCTCGGAGCCCTCCTCGCCGTCGGCGGCTCGTTCACCACGCTGGACAAGTCGGTGCAATACCTCAGCGAGGGAGACAAGAAGCAGTCGGTCTACGAGAACGTCGCGAAAGCGTGGTCCTACTCCAGTTGGGAAGTGGGCGGGAAGGCGACCGAGGTCACGCAGTTCTCCGGCGTCCCGCTGCTCCTCGGCGGACTGCTGGCCGTCGTCGCGGCCGTACTCCTCCTGACCGGCCGCCGGCTCCCGCTGGGGCCCGCGCTCGGCGTCGCGAGCGCGGTGCTGCTTCTCGGCACGACGCTCACGGTGCTGACGGACGCGGTCAACGACACCCAGTGGGACGGGGACGGCCGGACCACGACCTTCGGCCCCGGCTTCTATCTGCTGACCGTCGCCTCTCTGCTGGCACTCGGCGCGACCGTGACCACCGTCCTCGCCACCCGCCGCCCCACCGGCGCCTTCCCCGGGCCCGCCCGGCCCGCGTTCCCGGCCGCACAGCCGCCGGGGCCCGCACAGCCCTGGCAGGCCGCCCCCGGCGCCCAGCCGTACCCGCCCGCCCAGCCGTACCCGTCCGCCCAGCCTCCGGCACCGCACCAGCCACCCCCGCCCGCACCGCCGGCCGGCTGAGTCCCGGCGACGCGCCCCGCCGTCCGCGCTCCAGGGCCGACGCATGCGCCCTCCCCTCCCGGGTAGGCGTTCGGACGCGCGGGCCGCGGCGGCGGAAATCCGGAGCTCAGGAGACTTTCGCCCGGGAGTGTCCTGCGTCTCACACCGGACCTCCCGGGGCTGTGCTATCTTGACCTGAAGTGGCAGTTTTGGTTACCAGAGGCTTCTGAGTGCTCTTCGACCTTCCGTCGACGAGCACTCTTTGTTGTTTCCGGGACTTTCCGGGTCAGATCTTCCCGTCGGGTCGAACCGTTGCTGCGACACCGGGTCCGCAAAGTGCGGGCCCCGGGCTTGGCATCAAGGGAGTTTCAGCATGGCATCCGGCACCGTGAAGTGGTTCAACTCGGAAAAGGGCTTCGGCTTCATCGAGCAGGAGGGTGGCGGCCCGGACGTCTTCGCCCACTACTCGAACATCGCCACCTCCGGCTTCCGTGAGCTGCAGGAAGGCCAGAAGGTGACGTTCGACGTCACTCAGGGCCAGAAGGGCCCCCAGGCCGAGAACATCGTTCCCGCCTGACTCTGACGCGTACGCATGAGCCGGGGCCCGCGCCCGAAAGGCGCGGGCCCCGGCTCGTGTGTGACCGGCGTCGCCGCATCGAGGAAGGTCCCCATGAACCGCACGGCTCGTACGAACAGCAGCAGCTCCTCCCGCCCCCGTACGGAGCAGGGCTCTGCCACCCGCACGGACAAGGGTTCCACCGGTGCGGGAGCGCCGCGTGGCAACCGGAGCCGCTCGCAGGGGACGGGAGCAGGGACGGGGACGGGGACGGGCAACCCGGGCGCTCCTTCTCGTGCGGCAAGGAACGGCGCGGCCAAGAACGGCTCGCCGAAAAACGGTTCGGCCAAGAACGGTTCGGCAAGGAACGGCGCGGCCAAGAACGGCTCTGCCCAGAACGGCCGGAGCCGGCGCGGCGGTCGCCCCGCCGCGGCCACCGGTGGAGAGTTCGCGCTGCCGGTGACGGTCACACCCGCACTGCCTGCGGTCGAGGCGTTCGACGAACTGGAACTTCCCGCACAGCTGTTGGAGACCCTCCGCGCCGAAGGGGTGATCTCCCCCTTCCCCATCCAGGCCGCGACGCTGCCGAACTCGCTCGCCGGCCGGGATGTTCTGGGCCGGGGACGCACCGGCTCGGGCAAGACGCTCGCCTTCGGTCTCGCGATGCTGGCCCGTACGTCGGGACAGCGGGCCGAGCCCCGGCAGCCGCTGGCCCTCGTCCTCGTACCCACCCGGGAACTGGCCCAGCAGGTCACCGACGCCCTCACCCCCTACGCCCGCGCGCTGCGTCTGCGGCTCGCCACAGTGGTCGGCGGCATGTCCATCGGCCGTCAGGCGAGCGCCCTGCGCGGCGGCGCCGAAGTGGTCGTCGCGACGCCCGGACGCCTCAAGGACCTCATAGACCGCGACGACTGCCGGCTCGACCGGGTCGCGATCACCGTGCTGGACGAGGCCGACCAGATGGCCGACATGGGCTTCATGCCGCAGGTGACCGCGCTCCTCGACCAGGTGCGTCCCGACGGCCAGCGACTGCTGTTCTCGGCCACCCTCGACCGCAACGTCGACCGGCTGGTCCGCGACTACCTGCACGACCCCGTCGTCCACTCGGTCGACCCGTCCGCGGGCACCATCACGACGATGGACCACCACGTACTGCACGTCGAGGACGACGACAAGCACGCCACCACGACCGAGATCGCCGCCCGTGAGGGACGGGTGATCATGTTCCTGGACAGCAAGCACGCGACGGACCGGCTGGTCAAGAAGCTGCTGGCGGTCGGCGTGCGCGCCGCCGCCCTGCACGGCGGCAAGTCGCAGTCCCAGCGCAACCGGGCCCTGAGCCAGTTCAAGGACGGTGACGTGACGGCCCTGGTGGCCACGAACGTCGCGGCGCGCGGCATCCACGTCGACGACCTCGACCTCGTCGTCAACGTCGACCCGCCCGGCGACCACAAGGACTATCTGCACCGGGGCGGCCGTACGGCCCGCGCCGGTGAGTCCGGCACGGTCGTCACGCTCGTCCTGCCGCACCAGCGCCGCGAGGTGACCCAGCTGATGGCCGTCGCCGGTATCACCCCGACGACCACGCGGGTCCGCTCCGGCGGCGCCGACCTGAACCGCATCACCGGTGCCCAGGCCCCCTCGGGCGTCCCGGTCGTCCTCGCGCCCCCGGTCACCGAACAGCCGGCCACCCGTTCGGCCGCGTCACAGCGCGGCCGCCGCAGCCGCCCGTCCCAGAGCCGCCGCCGCGCCCCCTCGAAGGGGAACGGCCGCTGACAGCAGGTGCGTAGGCCTCGGCGCTCAGCGTCGTAGCGCCTCCGCCGGCTGAACGCGGGATGCGCGCCAGGCGGGATAGAGGCCGGCGATGAGGCCGGTGGCCAGGCCGATGGCCGGGGCCGCCGCGACCGTGGCGGGGTGGATCACCGGTGTCCAGTCGCGGACGACGGCGACCGCCACCACGGTCAGCACGCCCAGGGAGGTGCCGACCAGGCCGCCCAGCGTGCCCAGCACGCCCGACTCCGCCAGGAACTGCACCGTGATGTGGCGCCCGCGCGCCCCCAACGCCCGGCGCAGACCGATCTCTCCGGTGCGTTCCAGGACGGCGACCAGCGTGGTGTTGGCGATGCCCACGGCACCGATGACCAGGCAGATCGCGGCGAGCAGCAGGAAGAGCCGGCTGAGGTCGTCGCCGACCTGGCCGCGCAGGGATCTGGGGTCGGGCGGCGCCAGCACCTTGAAGTACTCGGGGTGGTCGGGGCGCAGCGCCGTCGCGGCCTCGTGGGCGATCTGCGTGGCGGCGCCGAGCCGGGTCGAGACAAGCATCTTCGCGCCGCCGTCCTCCGCCGGGCCCCAGATCCGTTCCGCCGTGGTACGCGGTACGACGACCGAGAGCAGCAGGTCGGCCTTGCGTTCGGTGCCGTCGACGATGCCGGTGACGGTGAACGGCCGACCGCCGATGAAGATCGCCGGCCGGGTCTCCAGCGTGGTGATGCCGAGCCGTTCGGCGACGCCCGCGCCGATGACGGCCACGGGCGCCGCCGCGTCGGAGGCGTAGGCGTCGAAGACCCTGCCCTCGGCCAGCCGGGTACCGGCCGCGTCGAACACACCGGGCGAGGCGGCGACGACGTCGACCGTGCCGGTCGTGCCCTGGGTGCCGGCGTCGCCGACGGGCGAGGACCGCACGGGGGTGTCCGGGCCGAGGCGCACCGGCCAGTACACGCCCGCGTGTTCGACGCCGTGCAGGCGGCCGATGCGGGCGTCGGCGTCCGCCGGGAAGGCGGGGCCAGCGAACTCGTTCTCCTCGTGGGCGACGTCCTCGACGGTCACCTCGGTCGCGCTCAGCGCGTTGAACCGGGTGTCGATCTGTGACGACGCCGTGGCGGTCAGGCCGAGGATCGCCACGAAGGTGGCCACGCCGAGCACTGTGCCGAGTGCGGTCAGCACGGAGCGGGCGGGGCGTTGCAGGATGCCCGCGAGGGACTCGGACAGGAGGTCCCGCCATCCGAACACGGAGAGCGGGACGGGGCGTCGGATCCGGGGGCGTGCGGCGCGGATCAGCCGCACGGTCTTCGCCGTCCTCACGCGCCCGCCCCGGCCGCGGGTGCCGTCGCGCTGAGGACGCCGTCCCGGATCGCCACCGTGCGCTCGGCGCGGGCGGCGACCAGCGGGTCGTGGGTGATCACCAGGACGGTCATGCCGTCGGCGTGGAGTTCCTCCAGGAGGGCCAGTACGGAGTCGGCGTTCGCGGTGTCGAGGTTGCCGGTCGGTTCGTCGCACAGCAGGAGGGAGGGGCGGGCCACCAACGCACGGGCGATGGCGACGCGTTGGCGTTCACCTCCGGAGAGGCGGGTGGGCAGGGCGTCGATCCGGTGGCCGAGGCCGACCCGTTCCAGCGCGTGGCGGGCCCTGGTGGTGCGGTCCCGGCGGGGGGTGCCGTTGTAGACCATGGCGAGTGTGACGTTCTCCAACGCGCTGCGCTGGGGCAGCAGATGGAACGACTGGAAGACGAACCCGATGCGCCGCCCGCGCAGCGCGGTGCGGTCCGCGTCCGCCAGGGCGCCCGTGTCGATCCCGTCCAGCAGATACGTCCCGCTGGTCGCCCCGTCCAGCAGCCCGGCGATATTCAGAAACGTCGACTTCCCCGACCCGGACGGCCCCACCACCGCCACGAACTCCCCTTGCCCGACGGTCAGTTCACACGCCCTGAGCGCGACGACAGGAGGCGGCCCGGGGTAGGTCAGGCCTACGCCACGGAACTCTATGACGGGGGTGGCGCACGAGGGGGTGGCGGCCGGGGTGGGCGAGGTGACGGGGGCCGGCCCGAACGACGGTTCGGTGGCCGGTCCGGGTGGTGGCGTGGTGAGGAGTGGGGTGGGCGGCGGTCTCACGGGGTTCCTCCAGTGGACGTGGTCTCGCCGGTGGACGTGCGGGGTACGCCGGTGACCACCTTGTCGCCCTCGGCCAGGGAGCCGGTGCCGACGGCCGGGGTGATGGCCACGTAGCCGTCGCCCGAGGTGCTGGTGCGGACCTCGACGCGGCGTCTGCCGCCGTCGGGTTCGAGGACGGTCACGGTGGTGCGGCCGTCCGCGCCGGCGCTGATCGCGGTGATGGGGACGACCAGCGCTTTTCCGTCGGTCGACGCGGCGACGACGGTGACCCGTACGTCCTGTCCGGTGAGGTCGGCGTCCAGTGGCTTGTCCGGGGTGATCTCCGCGAGCCACCCGGCGGGCTCCTGGGCCTGCGCGTCCTGGTCGCCGCCCTGCGCTTCCGGCGCCACGGGCGAGTCGGAGACGGACGTGACCTCGCCGCGGGCGGACGTACCGCTCACCTCGGAGTAGATCTCGGCCCGCCGGCCGGCGCGGATGAGGTCCTTCTGGTACTCGGGCAGGTACGCCCGCACGACGAGCCGCCCCGCGGACAGCGTCATCGCGGTGCCGGTCGCCTCACCCCCGACGCGGGCCGAGAGCGTGTCCACGCGGGCCGGGAAGCTCCGCACGAACACCACCTCGGCGGCGGGCAGCATCGGCCCGGCCTCGGCCTCGGCGGCGGTGAGTTCCGTACGGGCGTCGGACAGGTCCTCCTCGGCCCGGCGCACGGCCTTGCGCAGGCCCGCGGTGTCGGTGGTCCCTGCCGCCTCGCTCGTTCCACCGCCGGTCGTCGCCGGTGCGGCGGTGGCCTCCCTCAGCGCGTCCTCGGCGTCCTCCAGAGCGCGTCGGGCGGAGGTGACCTGGTCGCGGGCGTCCCCGACCGGGTCGCCGTCGCCGTCGTCGGCGGACACGGGTTCGTAGCCCACGGCCGCGTAGAAGGCGGCGAGCGCGGACTTCGTACCGGCGCCGAAGGTGCCCTCGGTGTCGGGAGCGGTGCCGTGACCCAGGGCGGCCAGCGCGCGCTGGAGCTGCCGTACGTCGTCGCCCTCGGCGCCGGGGCGCAGGTCGCGGTAGACGGGGAGGCTGCCCCTCAGCGCGAACACGGGCCGCCCGGAGACCTCCATCAGCACCTGCCCGGCCCGTACGGTGTCGCCGGCACGTACCGGGATCTTGGTGATCACCGGCCGCGCCGTGCCCTCCCCCGCGGTCACCTGGGGGATCACCTCGACGGTCTGGCCCGCCACCACCTGGCCGCGGGTGATCACCGACGACGTGAGCACCCGGTGCTCCACGGGCGCGGTCAGCACATCCGGCGCGGGCGCCCCCGCCTCCGCCGCGACCTGCCCCGGCGACTTCACCAGCAGCGCCGCCCCGAGCCCCCCGAGCGTCGCCAGCACGGCCCCGGCAGCCACCGCGGCGGCCCACCGCCGCCGCCGGGCCACGCCCCCGGCCCGCGTCGCCACCACGGCACCCGCGGCTTCCTCCTCGGCTACCGTCGCGTCCGCCTCGACGCCTGTCACCTGCGTCATCGCTATCGCTGTCCTTCGTCGTCACTCCGGCGTGCGGGTTTCAGCCGCCGGCAATGTCGTCGCCCACGTCGCCGGAGGAGCACTTCTCGGCGGTCGTGACGAACTCGGTTGTCCGGTAGGGCCCCGCGCGGTCGTCGGCCGGCTCGGCCTCGCCCGTGGTCGGATCGGGGTCGGGATACTCGGGGAAGCCGTTCTCGCGCACACAGGCGCTGAACCTCTTCGCCTTCGCCAGGAGCGCGGCGGGAGCCGGTGAGGGCGGTGCCTCGTCAGGCAGGAGGGCGACGCACTCGCCCTGGGCGCCGACCAGGGCGGCGTCGGCGTTGTGGTCCTTGTCCACGCGGAGCAGCCCGTCGTCTCGGTTCTCCAGGACGACGCCGTTCTCGGCGAGACAGTCGTAGTAGGCCCGCTCCTGTTCGCTCGGGGCGGGGGACTTCTCCTCCGTCAGGCCGGCACCGGCACCGGGACCGGCACCGGATACGGAACAGCCGGTTCCGGCGAGGGAGACGAGAAGGGACGTGAGAAGTGCCGCCGCCGCGAACCTGGGCACGGCCGGGCGAGCGTGCATGACGAACCCCCGTTGATCATGGAATAGCTGAGCGTAGGGGCGTTCGGAGCTGATCGTCTACCTGTCCTTGAGGACAGTAGACGATCACTTTGAGCCTTGATTCACTCATCCCTGGTCTCTCGGGACCTTGACGGTTCAACCGTACGAAGGGGGAAAGTTGAAGGGCAACAGAGTGGTGAAACGCGCCTCGGCACTCGCGCTGACGGCGATCGCGATCGGCGGATTCACGCTGGCCACAGCGGGACCGGCCTCGGCCGACCACGAAGACGGCATCCAGGAAGCCACGGAATTCGGCCTCTACTACAACTCCGGCCGGGGCGGCTGCGTCCTCGACCTCGGCGCCTATGACGTCACCTTCTCCGACAACAAGTACTTGGACCGCCCGACCTACCGCAACTGCCCCGGCGAGGGGCAGACGGTGAACGACAACTCGGCGTCGTACTGGAACCGCGCGAGCTACAACTGGTACGTCTGGACCGACTCCTACCAGGAGGGCACGCGCGGCACGCTGCCCGCCGGGTACATCGGCGACGCGACCTCGACGTTCAAGAACGAGATCTCGTCGGCCTCGTACGTGATCTTCTGACCGATATCGCGTGAACCGATATCGCGCGGCGGCCGTCGGTGCCGTCCTCGCCCTGGCGGGCTGCTCCGCCGGTGGACAGGACGGCTCCGGCGGTGGCGCCGAACCACAGGTGACCACCACGCCCGCGATGCTCAGAACCGCGGGTGTGAGTTTTCCGCTGGACGCCTACGAGGCCACCCCCGAGCAGCAGAACACGCTCGGCCGGGCCCAGGGTGTCCTGACCGGCCGGTGCATGTCCCGCCTGGGATTCACGTACCGGCCTCCCGAACAGCGCATCCCCTCCACCGGCGCGTCGAACGCCCGCGTCTTCGGCCTGGTGGACCCGGACACGGCCGCCCGCTACGGCTATCTGAACCCCGGAATGGCGAACGCCGCCGAGGGGCAAGGCACTTCGCGGGCGCCCGACGGCGGGCAGCGGCTGACGCAGGCCGAGCGGCTCGCCCTCAACGGTGAGGACGGCCTCGACCCGAAGGACGTTCCCGCGACCCTGGAGGAGGCCGAGAAGTCCGGCGGCAGCGATGTGCGGCTCAACGGGCGGCGGGTGCCCGTCGGCGGCTGCGTCCGGGAGTCCTTCCTCCAGCTGTACGCCCGCAAGGCGAACGAGGTCGACTTCCTCTTCGTGTTCAACCTCAAGGCCGAGGCCGACTCGAAGACGCGCGAGGACTCCCGGGTCCGCGCGGTCGACAAGAGCTGGTCGACGTGTATGGCGAAGGCCGGCTACCAGGTCACCGACCCCCTCAAGGCGGCGGTCCAACTAGGATTCGCCGAAGCGAAGTTGTCCGGACCCGACGCGGTCACGGCCGCCAAGGCCGACGTCCGCTGCAAGGAGCGGGTCAACTTCGTGGGCGTGCGCTACGCGGTGGCCGGCGCCTACCAGCAGCGGCTCATCGAGGAGAACGCGGAGACCCTGGCGCTGGCCAAGGAGCAGTTGGAGAGCCGACTGCGGCTGGCGGCCACACTGACCTGAGCGACACCGAGCGGACGGGAAGCGACCCGAGCCGCGCTGAGCAAATCCGAATCCATCGGAACCCATCTGATGACGAACACATGCGGGCTGTGCCGACTGCCCGAGCCCCTGCGCGGCACCCTGGGTACGGCCCTCTCCCGTCTGCACAGCCTCACCGGCAGGGAGCGCCAGATCCTCGGACAGCTCGTCGGCTCCCCGCAGTACGGCGAACTCGCGCGGGCGCTGGGGATATCCGAACGCACGGTCAAGTTCCATGTCACCAACCTGCGGACCAAACTGGGCGGGCTGACCAGGCTGCAGCTGTGCCTGGTCGCCGTTCTCGACCTGACGCACGTACGGGGGTGCACTCGATGCGGAACTCTGGAGGGGCCGACAGCCGTTGACCGGGAGACGTGCGGAGCGCACGCGGACGACCGGAACGACCGGCACGACACGGGCTGAAGCCGAGGTGGCACGCATGGCGATGTGGGATCGGATCAAGGACCAGGCCAAGGGTCTGCAGCAGGCACAGGGGGCGCGGGGCGGCACCGGACACGGGCGGCCCGGCGCGGGGCCCATGGGCTCCACCGGGTCCTCCGGCTCCGGTCGGTCCTCCGGCGGCTCGAAGGCCCAGCTGGTGAGCGCGCTCAAGTCCCAGCTCACCTCGCTCAAGACGGAGTTGAAGAGCGGGGCCTACCGGGACGCCAGCATGGCCATGTGCGCCCTGGTCGCCGCCGCCGACGGGAACGTGGACCAGCACGAGCGGCAGCACGTGGAGTCGCTGATCCTGAACAACGACGTCCTGCAGAACTTCCCGGCCGACCAGCTGCGGCAGCGCTTCAACAAGCACGTCGACCAGCTGTCGTTCAACTTCCAGCAGGGCAAGGCCGAGGCCCTGCAGGAGATCGCCAAGGCCGCGAAGAAGCCGACGGAGGCGCGGGCGGTCGTACAGACCGGTTTCGTGGTGGCGGGCGCGGACGGGTACATCGCCCAGTCCGAGGAGCAGGTCCTGCGCGAGGCCTGCGCGACCCTCGGCCTGTCCCCGCAGGAGTTCGGCCTCTGAGACCGGGCGCCTCTGCACGACACACGCGTACGTCGTCGCCGTACCCCACGGACGCCGGCCGTCCCCACAGCCGGCGTCCGTGAGTCTTCAGGGTGCGCGCTACACCCAGCAGCCGTTGACCGTGGCCGCGAGGCCGTCCAGGGCGTCCTTGATGTCGGACGGCCCGGCGGTGGAGTCGTTCTCGATGAAGGAGAAGACCTTCCACTCGCCGTCCTGGGCCTTGGTCAGACCGCTCAGGGCGACGGCGCCGGTGAGGGTACCGGTCTTGGCCTTGACCTGGCCGACGGCGCACTTGGAGTCGGCGGTGTCGAAGCGGCCGAACTCCGGGCCCAGCGTGGCGCCCGCCTCACCCGAGACGGGCAGCCCGTCGATGATGTACTTCAGCGTCTGGGCGTGCTGGGGGTCGGCGGCCAGGTCGACGATGTCGGCCATGGTCCGCGCCGGGATACGGGTCGCGCGGGACAGCCCGCTGCCGTCGTACATCTCGAAGTTGTCGAGCGAGATGCCGTACCGGGTGAGGACGTCGCGGACGACGGCCGTGCCGTCCTCGAAGGTGGCGGAGCGGCCCGCGCCGAGCGCGGTGAGCCGCAGCAGCGACTCGGCGATGTCGTTGTCGCTGACCTTGAGCATCTGCTTGACGACCGTGGACAGCTTGTCGGACGTGTGCGAGGCGACGGGCACGTCTCCCTTGCCGACGACCCCACGGGTCACCCCGCCGTCGACCGTCACGCCCCGCGCGGAGAGGAGCTTGGCGAAGACCCCGCCCGCGTCGAGGGAGGTGTCGTCGACGTTGTGGGAGTCGACGACCAGCGCGCGTACGGGTGCGACGGAATCGGGGTAGTAGCCCGTGTTCCAGCCGTTGGCGAGGGTCGGCTCGGGGAAGAGGCTGTCGTCGATACGGACCTTCACCGAGGTGAGGCCGGCGTTGTTCAGCCCGGCGACGGCGGTCTTGGCGAGCGCGTCGAGGTCGTCGGTCGTCAGGGTGCGGTCGCCGCCGCCGACGAGGGTCAGCGTGCCGTCGCCGTACACGACCTTCGTGGTGATCCGGTGGTCCGGGCCGAGCACGGTCAGCGCGGCGGTGGAGGTCGCGAGCTTCGTGTTCGACGCGGCCATCAGCGCGGTGTCCGCGTCGTGACCCCACACCACCTTGTCGGACCCGGCGTCGATGACGACACCGCCGAGCTTGCTGCCGAGGCGCGTGTCCTGGCTGCGTGTGTTCAGGTTGTCCGCGATCTTCTGCTCGGCGGCGTCGAGTTCGGTGGCACCGGCCTTCACGGTCGCCTTGTCGGCGGCGAAGGCGGATGTCCCGGCCAGGATCGTCCCGGCGACGGGGGCGACCACGGCGATCACGGCCGCACGTCGCAGCGCCGGGTTCGGGGCCTTGGCCTTACGGTGCCGACCGCTCGCGCGGACGACGGAGGAGGGGGTGGGCATGGGAGGCCTCGGTGGGGGTGAGGGAATCTTGAAAGCGAAAGTAACAGTCGGGACTCCCGCTACCGATGGGTACGTTGTGAAGACTGACGCGCCGACAGCCGTTTGTGACGGAGACCACGGCATGCCGTTGTCAGTGGCTGGGGCTAGTCTCCGGACAACTGACCGTTCGCTCTGTTTGATCCGCTTTCAGGAGGTTCTCGTGGTCTCGCGACTCAACCCGTACCTCAGCTTCGACGGCGACGCCCGGCAGGCGCTGGAGTTCTACAAGGAGGTCTTCGGCGGCGACCTGAAGCTGCACACCTTCGGCGACTTCGGCCGGCCCGACACCCCGGAGGCCGACAAGATCATGCACGGCATGCTGGAAACCCCGAGCGGCTTCACCCTCATGGGCGCCGACACCCCGCCCGGCATGGAGTACACCCCCGGCACCAACTTCTCCGTCAGCCTCAGCGGGGAGGACGACACCGAACTGCGCGGCTGGTGGGAGAAGCTCTCCGCCGACGGCACGGTCTCCGTCCCTCTCGACAAACAGATGTGGGGCGACGTCTTCGGCATGTGCACGGACCGCTTCGGCACCCCGTGGATGGTCAACATCTCCGAACCGCAGGGCTGAGCACCGGCGGAGCCACAGTGCCGGAGGGGTCGCCGTCGGCCGGGTCTGGTGACCCGCTGGTCCTGGTGCGCGGCACGGCTCCTGGGGCGACCACACGGCCCGGCCCGCAGAACGCCCCCGCCCGCAACGGCGAACCGTCGCGGGCGGGGGCGCCATGTCACCCCGATGCCATTCCCGATGTCACCCGAAGGTGACGTCGAGGCTGCCGTCGCCGCCGAAGGACCAGTGCAGGCCGCCGGAGTACGCAGAGCAGCGGGAGCCGTTCGTCCCGGACCAGAACTGGTTGGAGCTGTCGGAGCTGCCGACGATCCGGTCGTTCGTACCGCTGCCGCTGCGGCATGACGTGTTGTCGCGGAACACCGACGTACCGCCGTCGAAGTTGAAGTTCCGCTCGGTGTTGTCGATGCTCACGTTCCCGGAGACCGCCATGGTGCCCGGGTTGCTGTTCCACGTGAAACCGTGCTTGCCGTTGTCGTAGGCGATGCTGCGCCGGACGATGTGGTTCACGGAGATGTCGTCGCCGCCGAGCTTGTAGCCGTTGCGGTCGCCGTTGCCGGCCTGCGAGCCGTCGCTGAGCGTGCCGTTCTCGTAGGCGAGCGAGTCCTCGATGGTCACCGGTCCGATGGGCCCGGTGTCCGGCTTGGTGTAGAGGTCCCAGCCGTCGTCGATGTTGTTGTGGGCCACGGCGTACCGGAAGACGTTCCCGGTCCCGGTGGTGAGCTTCGCGGCGAACCCGTCCGCGTCCTCCCCGTCGGAGTCGGCGTTGTCATGCGACTCGGCGCTCAGGATCAGGTTGTCCGAGGGCCAGTCGGCGGTGGGGGTACTGGAGGCCATCCGCCCCAACTGCAGCCCCGTGTCCCGGTTGTACCGCGTCACGGTCCGCTCGATGACGTTGTCGCTGCCGCCGACGTAGATCCCGTTGTCCCCGGCGCGCTCGACGACCAGCCCCTGGACATGCCAGTAGGAACCGTTGATCTGAAGTCCGCGGTTCGAGGAA
Source organism: Streptomyces sp. NBC_01314 (assembly GCF_041435215.1). Taxonomy (NCBI): domain Bacteria; kingdom Bacillati; phylum Actinomycetota; class Actinomycetes; order Kitasatosporales; family Streptomycetaceae; genus Streptomyces; species Streptomyces sp. NBC_01314. The sequence continues at coordinate 5,391,254 of NZ_CP108394.1, forward strand.
CTCTCGCTCTGCGCGGAGAAGTTGAGGACCGGCGTCTCACCCTGGTAGGCCGACAGCTTCGTACGGGCGGCGGCGGTCCCCGAGTTGCCGGCCGGGATGGTGACGGTCGACGCTTGGGCGTAGGTCCCGCCGCGCAGGTAGATGGTCCCGCCGGCGGTGATCCTGCTGATCGCCGAGGTGAGGGTGGTGGGGGCGGAGATCGTACCGGCCGCGGAGTCCGTCCCGCTCGGCGAGACGTACAGCGCGGAGCCGGCCGGCGGCGGGGTGGTGCCGCCGTCGGGCACGTTGGCGTCGAGGTAGTCGATGTTGGGCAGCCCGGTGGCGACGGTGGGGTTGATCCGGATGACGTTGCTGCCCGACGTCACGGGCACGGTCAGCGTCTTGGTGGTCCATCCCGTCCACGTGCCGGTGGACTCGAAGGACGTGGTCGCGGCGGCGGCGCCGTTCACCGTGACGCTCGCGGCCCGCGCTGCGGTGGTGCCGTTGGCGAACCGTACCGACAGTGTCGCCGTGCCCGATGCGGGTGCGGTCACGGTGAACTGCGCGTACGCGTTTGCGGCGTTGGTGCCGTTGCAGAATCCGCTGCCCGAGTATCCGGTCCAGTCGGAGTCGATCGTGCCGGTGCAGACGGCCGGTGACGTCTCGGCCTCGTACCGCGTGGTCGCTGCCTGCGCCGCCGTACCGGACAACGCGACCAGCAGGCCTGCCACCAGACCTGCGCTCACCGTCGCGATGACGGGTCTCACGTGCGTCTTTTGCATCGTTGATCTCCTGGACGGGTTGGCCGATTCATTCAGGTTCACTCGATCAGAAAGCGCTTTCCCCTGATGAGTGTCGGAGGATGGCCTGAACACGTCAATAGATCGGTACGTGGTTTCTGTTCACATGGATGAACTACGCGTGGCGATGCATGGCGGTGTGCGCGCGACGTCCAGCAGGAGCCGATCTGGAACATCACCACTGATCGGAACACATGCAGTTGACGGATCTCGACCTGACGCAAGGCCACGGAGGCATCAGGCGCCCACCTTGCGGGCAGATACCCGTCCGATGTTGTGAACGAAGGTGGCCACCCGCATCAACGCGGGCTCGTCCGGCCGCCGCAGGAGCACCAGGGAGCACCAGCCGCTGGGCCGGGTACCGAACCCACACCGGCAGACGCCCGTCCACCACGTGCGGGCAGGTTCACTCAGCATGGCGAGGAGGGCGTTCTCGGCGTCCGCGTCAGAGGACGTCAGGGCCGTTGACAAGGCCCCGGAACCTACGAGTCCGCACCTGTGGGATCCGCCGCGTACACGCGCCCCAGCCGACCGGGCTCCAACCGGGGGACGTACACCTGCGGCCTCAGCGTGAACGTGGTGACGCGCGCAAGGGGGGTGACGGCAACGCGCGGCCGTTCAGGTGGTCGGTTCGCCCTCTGCGGGCGCTTGGCCGACTGGCTGCTCGACGACGAAGGAGCCCTTGCCGCGCACGGTGACGATCAGGCCGCGCTCGCGGAGTTCCTGTGCGGTGCGCCGCGCGGTGAGTCGCGCAACGCCGTACTCCTCGGCGAGGTGGTTCTCGGAAGGGATGGGCCGGTCCGGCGCCAGTTCGCCCGACGCGATTTTTCCCGCGATGACGTCGGCCAGCTGCACGTAGAGCGGTCTCGCGCTCATCGGGTCCAGCGTTGCCTTCGGCTGTTCCGTATCGCTCATACGTCCAACGTAGAGCGGCAGCGACCTGCACAATCGTGTGGATCCCTCTTCACTTGTATGCAGAGGGCTGCGTACAGGTGTAGCGTCGAAGACAGAAAGACCCCGGCGAGGGGGCAACCTCCCGGGGCACGGCCCACGCTTACAAGGAGCGTCGACATGACCGACCTTATCCCCCGCGCCCTCCAATGGCTGCGCCTCCTCTTCTCCTCGGGCACCGGCAAACGGCGCCTCCCACGTCACCGCCCCTACCTCTGCCTGCACGTCACCGCCGTACGCCACCTCTCCGCCCCCGCGCCGACCCCCGCGTCCTCCAGCCTCCCCCGCCACCGCTCCCCGTACGGCCTCCACGGCCCCATCGACGGCTCCGCCTCCGCCCTCGTGCGCCCCTACCTCGCCGCGCATGAAGAGGAGGCCGTGCTTCAGCAGCGCCGCCGTCTCGCGCTCGTCCTCGCCGCCGACTTCGGGATCGACCTCGACCAGCACCTGGTCGGCATGCGGAAGGCAGCCGCCTGATGGAACACCTCAACGGCACGCCCGTACCCGGTCGCGGACGCGCGCTCCGGCTCCTGCCCTGGCCGTCCCCCGAGGGCAAACCCTCCTACCTGGTGACCGACCACAAAGGCGGCCACCTCTCCCGCCTCGCCGACGACCTGGAAGCCACCCAGCTCGCCACCGGCACCGACGTACTCGACCTCGCCCGCACGGTGCTGGACGACCCCACCTCGCCGTACACAGAGGTCCGCTACGCGGGCATCCGTCTCGCCGAGTGCCTGACGGACACCCTGCGCGTCGCCGAGTCCCGGGGGCTGCGCCTGCCCGCACCCGACATCGAGGACGAGGACGAAACCGTCGACGCGGAAACCGTGGAGGACGAGCAGCACGAACCCGGTCAGTGACAGACGCGCTCCTGGGGCCGCCCCCGCAGACGGACCAGCGGCCCGACACTCCGGCACACCGGCAGCGGACGGACTCCGCAGGCTGACCGGCGAGCGTGCGGGCCGCAGGTCAGCGGTCGACAGAGCAGCGGCTGGCTCTCAGCCGGGCCGTCGTGATGGGGGTGCACGGCGCCGCGCCGACACGACGCAGCGTCGTGACCGGCGCACTCACCTGCTGCGGTCCGCCGTGTACACCCGGCCCAGCTGACCAAGCTCCAACCGGGGGACGTACGCCTGCGGCCTCAGCGTGAACGTGGTGACGCGCGCAGGGGGATAGGTGACGAACAACCCGGCCCACACCCCGGTGCGCGTGGGCCCCGGGCCGATCAGGTGGAAGTCGCCCTCGGCGGAGGCGAAGAACACCGGCTGGTCGCTGGATCCGCTGCCCGGATACAACAAGGCATGTGCGGCGTCACGCGTGGTCGACACCACTCTGATGTTCCTGGGGCTGTGCTCGTGACATTCCGACGACCACCTGCGGATCTCCGCCACGACTTCTCGAAGGACGTGGTCGGCCATGTCTTGCTGCATGTCTTCCGGTGTGTCGTCCGGCATGCCTTGTGCGCTTCCCCAGCCCCGCCGTCGCAACTCCGCCGCGACCGGCCAAAAACAAAGGCAAGGAGAAAACACACTCTCCTTGCCACTTTCAACGTATAGCGCACCGGGGGGCTTGCGGCAAGGCCCCCGTCGTGGCGCAGAATCTCCGGCCTAGGGGTCGCAGACCCGTCGAGCGGACCACCCAGCAGACATCGAGCAGGACATCGAGGGACATCGAACAGGACCACCCAGCAGGACCATGGTCGTAAGCGACCTCACATTCGGAGCGTTCGGAGCAGATGAAGTGACCCCCCCGACCATTCCCAGCGCGTTCGACCTCCCCGACCGCCTCTCCGCCAAGGCCGACCCGGCCCTGATCGCCGCCGACGAGCGGTACTTCGCGGCGCTCGCCGCGTGCCTCGAACAGTCGATCGCCGAGGTGTCCGCCCAGCTCGACACCGCGCGCAGGGCCCCCGGCGGCCTGGGCCGGCACGCGATGGACCGGGACACGGAGATCCACCGCCTGACCGCCCGCCTGCGCACCCTGCGCCGCTTCGGTCTGGACCTGTGCCTCGGCCACATGGTGAGCACGGACGACCCCGACCCCGTGTACATCGGCCGCCTGGGCCTCACGGACAGCGCTACAGGGCGCAGGCTGCTGATCGACTGGCGCTCCCCGGCTGCCGAGCCGTTCTTCGGCGCGACCCACGCCAACCCGATGGGCCTGACGAGCCGCCGCCGCTACCGCTGGACCAACGGCCGTATCGGCGACTACTGGGACGAGATCTTCTCCCGGGACGAACTGGACGGGCTCACCGACCACCATGCCGCCGCGCTCGACGACCAGTCCGCGTTCATCGCCAGCCTGGGCACCAACAGGTCGGAACGCATGCGGGACGTCCTCGGCACCATCCAGGCCGACCAGGACGCCATCATCCGCGCCGGTTCCCGTGGTGCCCTGGTCGTGGACGGCGGCCCCGGCACCGGCAAGACCGTCGTGGCCCTCCACCGCTCCGCCTACCTCCTCCACTCCGACCCCCGTCTGGGGCACCGCCGGGGCGGTGTCCTCTTCGTGGGCCCGCACCGCCCGTACCTCTCCTACGTCGCCGACGTCCTCCCGAGCCTCGGTGAGGAGGGTGTGCAGACGTGCATCCTGCGCGACCTGGTCACGGAGGGGGCGGCGGCCGGTTCGGAGAGCGATGCGGAGGTGGCGCGCCTGAAGTCGTCGGCGGCTCTGGTGGGCTCGATCGAGAAGGCCGTCCGCTTCTACGAGGAGCCCCCCACCAAGGGCATGACGGTCACCACCCCCTGGTCCGACATCTGGCTGGGCCCCGCCGACTGGACCGCGGCCTTCGAGGCGGCGGAACCGGGCACCCCGCACAACGAGGCCCGGCACCAGGTCTGGGAGGAACTGCTCACCATCCTGACGGACAAGCACGACGCCGAAGCCGACCCCGACCCCGATCCGGAGACCGCCGCCTCCCCCTCCCCCGCTCTCCTGCGCAGGTCCCTCCTCCAGAACAGGGACCTGGTCACGACCTTCAACCGTGCCTGGCCCCTCCTCGAAGCGACGGATGTGGTCGGAGACCTGTGGTCGGTACCGGCGTACCTGCGCATGTGCGCGCCCTGGCTGGACCGCGAGGAGGTGCGACGCCTCCAGCGCGACGAGCCCCAGGCCTGGACGACCTCCGACCTCCCCCTCCTGGACGCGGCCCGCCAACGCCTCGGCGACCCGGAGACGGCCCGCCGCAAGCGCCGGCACGCGGCCACCCTCGCCGCCCAGCGCGAGCGCATGACCCAGGTCGTCGACAACCTGATCGAGGCCGTGGCCAACTCCGGCGCCGACGGGGACGACGACATCGGCCTGGTGAACATGCTCCGCGGCGAGGACGCCCAGGTCAGCCTGGTGGACAACTCCGAACTCCCCACCGCCGACCCCGACCTGCTCGCCGGGCCGTTCGCCCACATCGTCGTGGACGAGGCGCAGGAGCTGACGGACGCGGAGTGGCAGATGCTGTTGCAGCGCTGCCCCTCCCGGAGCTTCACGATCGTCGGCGACCGCGCCCAGGCCCGGCACGGCTTCACGGAGTCCTGGCAGGAACGCCTGAAGCGCGTGGGCCTCGACCGCGTCAACCTGGCCTCCCTGACCATCAACTACCGGACGCCGGAGGAGATCATGGCGGAGGCCGAACCGGTGATCCGGGCCGCCCTCCCGGACGCGAACGTCCCGACCTCGATCCGCAGCGGCGGCGTCCCGGTCGTACACGGCCCGGCTTCGGACCTGGACAACACCCTGGACACCTGGCTGGCCGCCAACGCCGACGGCATCGCCTGTGTCATCGCGGCCCCCGAATCCGGTACGACATCCCGCGCGCCGCTCCGTACGAATTCCCGCACGCCGCTCCGTACGACGCCCCGGGTCCGCTCCCTGACCCCCGAGCTGTCGAAGGGCCTCGAATTCGATCTGGTGGTCCTCATCGACCCGGAGGACTTCGGCGAGGGCATCGAGGGAGCCGTGGACCACTACGTGGCGATGACGCGGGCGACGCAGCGACTGGTCATCCTGACGACCGCCTGAGACGGACGGCGTACGCGACGGGCCCCGGCAGCCGCTTGACCGAGTCGGGGCCCCAAGTCCGATGTGGCACGACACCGCCAGCAATTGGGGTCACCGCGGTCAGTCCCGATCCCCGTACGAACGCGACCTCAAGCCGAGGCCCCGGCCCCGGCCTGGGTCCCGGCCTGGGTCCCGGTCTGAACCCCGGTCTGGGCCGCGGCCTCGGCCTCGGCCAGCCGGTGGAACGCCCGAGTCGTACCGGGGTGAACCATCTCGTCCAGCAGGTGCCTCCAGTCGGGGTCGGCGACGGGGGCGGGGTGCGTCAGATCCCACGCGACGAGCAGCGGACCGAACCCGCCCTCGTCCTGCCGCTCGGTGGCACTCGTCTCTGAAGGCCGCGTCGACTTCATGGGAGTCTCCCTCCGTCCGGGAACCCAGCGCTTCCGGGACCCGCCTTACTCCAACAGTCCCGCTTCCGAGTCCCCGAAGCCATGCGGTCCCCCACCGAACCGGGAATGGAGCCGGCCGCACCCCGGGGATCCCGCTGTCCCCCGCACCCCTCACCCTCGCCGAGCGGCCCCGCCCGGCCAGACGACGTCCACGGGTATGCGGGCTGCCCGTGCGGCGACGACGGCATCGGCGGTGCCGCCGCCCCTGCCGGTGGGCGGAGCGCCGTCCCAAACGGCGACGAGACGATCGGCCCGCTCGACGAGTACCGCGTTGGCGGCCTCGTACGCCTGCCGGCCGGCCGTCTCGTAGGGAAGAACGACGACCTCCCCGGCGGCCTCCACGAGCCGGTCGTAGGAGGCGCCGTGTTCGGCCTCGACCGTGTTCCGGCGGTAGTCGCGGGACGGGGTGACGACGACCAGCCGCCCGCCGAGGGCGAGAACGGCCTCGGCGAACAGGGTGTCGGCCCCCTTGGCGACACAGGAGACCCCGACGAGCCGCCCGTCGGCGGCATACGGCCCGAGCAGCGCGTCCAGGGCCGCCCGCACCAGAGGAACGGTGCCCTCGGTCAGATCCAGGTGCCCGGTCACCGCGATGGTCGTCACGGCGTGCTCCCCCCTGTGCGTCGACAGCGGACGGCGTGGAGCGGCTGTCGTGTTCCACCACCCTTATGGGTGGCGACTCGTTGACCTGCCCGAGTGTAGGTGGGTTCCGGACGCGCGAGGTGCGTTGATCAACGGGATTCCGGTGCGTGGAATGAGCCGTCTGTGCTCCGGAAACCGGGGCACATGCCTCTCCCCCTGGAGGATCCATGCCCGCTGCCCATGTCCGTCGCGCTGTGACCGCCGCCGCGCTGACCGCCGTCTTCACCCTTCCGTCCGTGTCCGCGCAGGCTTCGGCGGACGTCGGGGACAAGGACATCGTGCGGGTCCGGCTCACAGGGATCGCCTCGGGCGGCACGGATCCCTGGGTCGTCGAGACCGGCAACAGCTGGGTCACCTACCTGAAGCTGTACGACACGAAGAAGCGCTTCGCCGGGGACGCCAGCGCGCGGTGCAGCGCCGTCGAGGCGACGCACCAGCGGTTGACCACCCAGTGCACGCGCGTGCTGCGCCTGAAGAAGGGGGAGATCACCCTCCACGACGTGATCACCCGCGTGGACCACTCGCCCATCACCGCCAAGACGGCCATCGCGGGAGGCACCGGCATCTACAACGACGCCGAGGGGGAGGGCTACATCACTCTGGAGCGCGACCGGGTCCACTTCGACCTCCACGTCGATGACTGACGTCGCGTGCGCTCCCTCGCCCCCTCGCAGGCCGGTCGTTCCCCAGGAGATCGCGTGAGCAATTCAGCTGCCCGTGGCGCCGTCGTCGCCGCCCTCACCACCGCATTGGCCCTTCTTCCTGCCGCGGCCGCACAGGCCGAGCAGTCCGACAAGGGCAACGACATCGAGAAGGTCGTGCTGACCGGCGTCAACGTGGTGGACACGACACCCGAACACATCCGCACCGGCGACAGCTGGGTGACCCATCTGAAGCTGTACACGGCGAAGAAAAAGGGGAAGGCCACGTACGCCGGTGACGGCGAGTCGGAGTGCGGCGCGGTACACGTGGTCGACGGCGAAGTGACCACACAGTGCACGCGCGTGCTGCGGCTGAAGAACGGGACGCTGACCCTCAGCGACATGATCACCTACAGGCCGCACGAGCCGGTGACCGCCAAGACCGGCATCATCGGCGGCACCGGCCACTACCGGTCCGCCTACGGTGACGGCTACATCACCCTGCACGGCCCTCTCACCCACCTGGAACTGAACGTCGACGAATGAGGCACAGCTCCCGGTGCGGCCACCGTTCGCGGTGCCGCACCGGGGGCCCCTTCACGGGCCTCAATCGCTGATGTTCGCGGTTTTCTCGATGAGGCGCGTGAATACAACGAGAACTCCCAGGGCGGGAGGGAGGCTGGCCAGCGTCCAGAGAACGAAGAATCCGGCCAGCGCCCCTGCGACCATGCGCATTTCGTCCGGGGCTTCCTCGGAAACTCCGGCCAGCAGCAGCAGCGAAGCCGTGGCAAGAATTCCCATGGCGACGATGGTGAAGAAAGGCCACAGGTAGTCGGTCATGGGGAGGATGCGCGCCTTTTTCGCCTTCTTCAGGAAAGCGGTGTCACAGGCCCTTGTGATCATCGCCAGTACGGCGAACACAGCCCCGATTATGACACCGATCATGGACGCGGCGACTCCGAGCACCGGCTCCATCGGCAGGTCGTCGTCATGGCCGAGCCAGGCGCCGCCCATGGCACCCAGGAGGGCACCCAGTGGCTCCCCCCACCAAAAGCTCCTCAGGCTCACATGCACCAGCCTCGCGAACTCCATGAAGTATTTGTCCCCCAGGGTCCGTCCCCCGGGCTCCGCGGGACACGGGTCGGGGTCCCCCATCTCCGTGTTGATCACAGCCATCCCCACTCAACAGCAGCCACTCTCATCGAGCCGGGTCTCCACGACCCCGCCCCGGGTCGCCTTCACCCTTCTCGCGGGGTGTGCAAGAGACCGTCACCATCAATCCGCCGCTTTCTCTCTCCGATCGCCGATTCGTACGCATGCATCTCCCGTATCGCGTCGTACAACGACGCGCGCCGGACGGCCGAATACTGTAGCGCCGTCTCCGTCTTCGACGTCTCGGTAGCTCCGTCGAGGCCAGTGAGGGTGATCTTCGGACCGCACTCAAGGCTGTGCTTGATTTCACGCGTATCGACTTTGCACTCTGCGATCCGTCGAAGATAGTCGTCCATCCGGTCGTGCCGCCCTTCACGAGTGCGTACCCGACTGTGCTGTCGGGCACTGGACCTGACACATGGGCTCAACGGTAAGCCGGTCCCGATCATCAGGCCTCTCGTCAGCGACATTCCGGTGAAGAGGACGGCGCGAGTGGGCCCGTCACCCGCGACAGCGCCCGTCCGGCCCGAGAGACCGAACCGGCTGGGCCATCAGGATGATCCGCTTCGCGCACCACGGTCGAGCGACCGTTCCGGCCCTGCGCGACTCTGCTCATGCCGGAGTGTCGGCGCGGCCCGGAGGGCCTCGATGTGTTCGTGGGCGCTGGTGCCAGCGGTGCTGAGCTTCCCGGAAGGAAACGGCTGACCTCGGGCGCTCGCCGAAGGCCCGGCCGACGCCGGGGCGGCGAACAGGTTGGTGTGCGGGGCCGACGGAACCGGCTTAACGTCTTTGTCATGTTCTTCCAGACACCGATTTGCGAGTGAGAGCGTGATGGGCCCCTGCTGACGTCCTTCGATGTCGCCGCCCGTCCCCCACCGATGAATCCGTAGATCACTTCACCTGTTTCTTGCGAGGAGGCCCTGGCGTTCACGCCGGGGAGGAATCGCATCCGGGTGTCGCGACGCGGAGCGTCGCCGCGTCTGGTTCGGGGCGCGGAGTGCCCGTGCCGCTGTCGGCATCGCCGGGGTGATGTGAACGCGTGTGCCTGTGGTCGCTGGTCAGGGCCGGTCGCAAGTGGGCCAAGAAGGCGGTCCGCGACCACGACGCCATCGCGGTCGAGGACTTCCGCCCGAAGTTCCTCGCCAGGACCACCATGGCCCGCAAGGCCGCTGACGCCGCGATCGGCGCGACCAAGTCGGCTCTGATCGAGATGGGCCGCAAGCACGGGCGGGACATCCGCCTCGTCCACCCCGCGCACACCACGATGGACTGCGCGCACTGCGATGCGAGAGCCAAGCATCGCCTGCCGCTGGGTGAGCGCACCTACACCTGCACCGCGTGCGAAAATGTGTCCCCTCGGGACAAGAACTCCGCCCGCGTCATGCTCGTCCGGGCTGGTCTCAACCCGGCTGGCGCTGATGGCGGAAGACCTCCTGGAGCGCTGCTCCAGGAGGCGGCCTGAGCCAGGAATCCCCTTCCCTTCAGGGAGGGGAGGATTCAAATCATTACCGGGAGAACCCGTGACCGTGAGCAAGAACATCAACAACCCCGTGGGCATGGGCGGTGGCCAGCGCAAGAAGCTGTCGCGCGCCGAACGGCAGAACAACGGTCCGCACCGCAACCTCGACCGCCAGGGCGCAGCCGACCAGAAGGCGGAGCTGGTGCGCAAGATGCGCGAGAAGACAGGCGCGGCTGAGGGCACCGGGCAGGCGGGCGACGACACCGCACAGAGCTGACGTACCGCCGCTGATGTACCGCCGCCGCGGGGCGGCACGGGTCAGGGCCCGGACCGCGACGCGCGGTCCGGGCCCTGCTGCCGTACCGGGTGCCGCCGGTCGCGCTCAGCTCTCGGCCGACCACCCGCGTCTCAACCGACCACCCGGGGTCACCGCGGTTTCGCCAGCCCCGTCGCCGCCACCACCCCGACCTGCACCAGCAGCTCAGCACGTTCCCCATGCCATCGTGCGGTCTCCTGCTCGGGGTCGGTGGTGCGGATACCGGCGGGCGTCTTGGGCACGCGCGGCAGATGGACGTGCAGGTGGTCGACTTCGACCTCGCGGCTGCGGTCACGGACTTGGCGGCAAGGATCTCGGTGAGGCCGCACGCCCTTTTCCGAACTACGAAGCCCCTGCGCGAGTAGGTACTTCTGAAGCTCAGCGCAGAGGTGCACGGGGCAGTTCAAGGCAGTCTGGACGGTGCTGACGGCGCCTGCCATCGTGCTCTCATGACGCCACGGGGGACTGATCACGAGGTTTTGACTCTCGCTCGTGGAAGACGGCCCGGCCGGGGTGTCGTCCGCCCGGTCCGCGCAGGGGGCGTGTCGACGTCAGCCCCACGTAGCCTCTTCACGTGCCCGCACCCCGCCCGCATCGCGTAGCCGTCCTTGTGCTCGAGGGTGCGAAGCCGCTCGACGTCGGAATTCCCGCGCAGGTATTCACGACCCGCGCGAGCATGCCGTACGAGGTGCGGGTGTGCGGGGCGACACCCGGTCTCGTGACCGGCGGCGACGGCCTCGCGTACTACGTCGCCCACGGCCTCGACGCACTTGCGTGGGCCGACATCGTCTTCGTCCCCGGCTACCGGTTCCCGGACCGCGACGACCCGCCGCAGGCCGTCGTCGAGGCACTGATCGCCGCCCACGACCGGGGTGCGCGGCTCGCCGCCATCTCGACGGGCGCCTTCGCGCTCGCCGCCACGGGCCTGCTCGACGGCAGGCGCGCCACGACGCACTGGCACTACACGCGGGCCCTCGTGGCCAGGCATCCGCTCGTCCGGGTCGACGAGAACGTGCTGTTCGTCGACGAGGGCAGCGTGCTCACCTCGGCCGGCGCCGCCTCCGGCATCGACCTGTGCCTGCACATCCTGCGCGGTGACCTCGGCGTGGCCGCGTCCAACCACGCGGCCCGGCGTCTGGTCGCGGCCCCCTACCGCAGCGGCGGCCAGGCGCAGTACGTGCCGCGCAGCGTCCCCGAACCGCTCGGCGAACGGTTCGCCGCCACCCGCGAGTGGGCGCTGCACCGGCTCGGCGAGCCCCTCACGCTCGACATACTGGCGCGGCAGGCGGGGGTCTCGCCGCGCACGTTCTCCCGGCGCTTCGTCGAGGAGACCGGCTGCACGCCGATGCAGTGGGTGATGCGCGCCCGCATCGACCTGGCCCGCGAACTGCTCGAGCGCTCGCAGCGCGGCGTCGAACAGATCGCCGCCGACATCGGGCTCGGCACCGGCGCGAACCTGCGCCTGCACTTCCAGCGCATCCTCGGCACCACACCGAGCGAGTACCGGCGCACCTTCACGCGGGGCGAGTAACCCGCCCAACGCCGCATGTACGGGTGTGGCGGGATCCTTTTGAACCATGGCGATCCCGCCACTGTCAGCGGCGTCGGCCGCGCGCGAGCCTGGTGTGGAAGGGAAGGGACCTCACTCATGACTCGCATCGCCATCAACGGATTCGGCCGCATCGGGCGCAATGTGCTGCGCGCACTGCTGGAGCGCGACAGCGCCCTCGACATCGTCGCCGTCAACGACCTGACGGAGCCCGCCACTCTCGCCCGGCTGCTCGCCTACGACAGCACGGCCGGCCGGCTCGGGCGCCCGGTGACCGTCGACGGGGACGCCCTCGTCGTCGACGGCCGCCGGATCACGGTGCTGGCCGAGCGCGAACCGGCGCAGCTGCCGTGGGCCGAACTCGGCGTCGACATCGTCCTGGAAGCCACCGGCCGCTTCACCTCGGCCAAGGCCGCCGGGGCCCACCTCGACGCGGGCGCGAGGAAGGTACTCGTCAGCGCGCCGTCGGACGGCGCCGACGTCACGCTCGCGTTCGGGGTCAACAACGACGCCTACGACCCGGCCGTGCACACGATCGTCTCGAACGCCTCCTGCACCACCAACGCGCTCGCGCCGCTGGCCGCGGTCCTCGACGAACTCGCCGGTATCGAGCACGGGTTCATGACGACGGTGCACGCCTACACGCAGGAGCAGAACCTGCAGGACGGTCCGCACCGCGACGCCCGTCGCGCCCGGGCCGCCGGCGTCAACATCGTGCCGACCACGACCGGCGCCGCCAAGGCGATCGGCCTGGTGCTGCCGAACCTCGCCGGCAAGCTGTCGGGCGACTCGATCCGCGTACCGGTGCCGGTGGGTTCGATCGTGGAACTCAACACGACCGTCGCCCGCGACGTGACGCGCGAGGACGTGCTGGCGGCGTACCGCGCCGCGGCGGAGGGGCCGCTCACCGGTGTCCTCGAATACTCGGAGGACCCGCTCGTCTCCTCCGACATCGTGGGCAATCCCGCCTCGTCGATCTTCGACTCGGCTCTCACCCGCGTCGAGGGCCGCCACGTCAAGGTGGTCGCCTGGTACGACAACGAGTGGGGCTTCTCGAACCGCGTGATCGACACGCTCGAGTTCCTCGCCACCCGCTGACCGGACGCCGGGGCGGTACCCCGCCTCCGGCGACCGCGTCGGCCTTCACGAGAAGCGACAGCATCGACGTCTCTGTCATCGTCGCCCAGGAGACGGAAGCCGGCGGTCACTCTTTCCGTTCTCCAGGCGTGAACGGGCCTGTCGCGGGGGCTACGCACTTGTCGACGACGGTCTCCTCGCCGGCCACCGAGCCGTCCAAGCAGAGCCGTCCGCCTTGGTCGCGCAGGTCGAGAGAGAACCGCGTGGTCGTACCGGACTGCTTGAGGCCGTGGATGCGCTCGTCGATGTAGCCGAGGTCGTTCAGGACCGTCCGGACCTTGGTGGGGGTGGGATCCGCCAGATCCCAGAGCGCTTGGGTGATGCGCAGTTCATGGTGGTTGCCCGCGCACCAGTCGCGAGCGTTCAACTCCACCTCCGGCCCCGTCGTGGGGGCGATCGGCTCGATCGCGTCGCTCGGCGGTGTCTCTCCCGGCGGCAACGACTCCGCCGAACCGGACGGCAACGACTTCGGTGGACTCGACGGCAACGACTCCGGCGGACCGGTCGGGGGTACCTCCGCCGGACCGCTCGGGGGCGACTCCGCCGGACCGCTCGGGGGACACTGCTGCGCGATCTCGCTCAGCATCTTCGTGAAGGCCGCGTCGGGCCGGGCCCCGGCGGTGTCAGCGGGGTTGCTTTGCGGTCCGCCGGCGTCTGTCTTCTCGGTACCGCAGGCGGCGAGCGCCAGAGCCGCGAGAGCCGCTGCTGCGAGCGTGGGCCACGGGCGGCGCGGGGAGCGGGCAGCTGTGCCGGCCGGGGCAGGGTTTCTTCTCATGCGCCGAGTCTCCGCGCAGGCCGGCGCCTCCACCTGAGCACGCGTACTCAAGTGCGCAGGGGTGCTCACTCACTCTGCTTGAGCCCCGTTAAGGACTCTTCCGGATAATCCGCCTCGGATCGATCTGCTCTACGCTGGCAGACATGACCGCCATGACGCCCGCGCGCACCGAACCGGACCTGTCGTTCCTCCTCGACCACACCAGTCACGTCCTGCGGAGCCAGATGTCCGCCGCCCTCGCCGAGATCGGCCTGACCGCCCGCATGCACTGTGTGCTCGTCCACGCCCTGGAGGAGGAGCGCACCCAGATCCAGCTCGCCGAGATCGGCGACATGGACAAGACCACGATGGTGGTGACGGTGGATGCCCTGGAGAAGGCGGGTCTGGCCGAGCGCCGCCCCTCCAGTACGGACCGGCGGGCCCGGATCATCGCCGTCACCGACGAGGGCGCACGCATCGCCGGGCAGAGTCAGAAGATCGTCGACCGCGTGCATCGCGACGCCCTGGCCACCCTTCCCGAGGAGGACAGGGAAGCCCTCCTGCGAACCCTGAAGCGCCTGGTCGGCGATGGTCTGGCCAATCCCGTCGAGGCCCCGCGCACCGCCCGGCGGGCGCGCCAGGCCAGGTAGGCGGAGGAGTGAGGCCAAAAGTAAGACCGAAAGAAATAGTTTGCAACAAAACCATCTGCTACGGTCTCTCCTGTCGCCCCGACTGACAGGAGAGACCGCATGCCTGCCGCATCCGGCTTCGCGCCATCACCCGCTTCTCCCGCCGCCCCGCGCTCACGTCGGCTCGCCCTCGGAGTCATCGCCACCGGGATGCTGATGATCATCCTCGACGGCTCCATCGTGACCGTGGCGATGCCGGCCATCCAGAACGACCTGGGGTTCACCCCCGCCGGCCTCAGCTGGGTCGTCAACGCCTACCTCATCGCGTTCGGCAGCCTGCTCCTGCTGGCCGGCCGGCTCGGCGACCTGATCGGCCGCAGGCGCATGTTCCTGGCCGGCACCGCCGCCTTCACCGCCGCCTCGCTGCTGGCCGGCGTGGCCACCTCGCCCGCCGTACTGATCGTCGCCCGCTTCCTCCAGGGCATCGGCAGCGCGATGGCCGCCGCTGTCAGCCTGGGCATCCTCGTGACGCTGTTCACCGAGCCCAGGGAGCGCGCCAGGGCCATCGCCGTCTTCAGTTTCACCGGCGCGGCGGGCGCGTCCATCGGCCAGGTCCTCGGCGGCGTACTCACCGACGCGCTCAACTGGCACTGGATCTTCTTCATCAACCTGCCGATCGGTATCGCCGCCCTCGCGATCGCCGTCCGTGTCCTGCCCCGTGACGTCGGTCTGGGCCTCAAGGCGGGTGCGGACGTCTTCGGCGCGGTTCTGGTCACCGGCGGTCTGATGCTCGGCATCCACACCGTCGTCAAGGTCGAGGAGTACGGCTGGACCTCGGGCCGCACTCTCGGCTTCGGTGCCCTCGCCGTCGTACTGCTCGCCGCGTTCCTCGTCCGTCAGGCCACCGCGAAGAACCCGCTGATGCCGCTGCGGATCTTCCGCTCGCGCAGCGTCTCCGCCGCCAACCTGGTCCAGCTCCTGATGGTCGCCGCGCTCTTCTCCTTCCAGATCCTCGTCGCCCTGTACCTCCAGAAGGTGCTCGGATA
Organism: Streptomyces sp. NBC_01314; assembly: GCF_041435215.1. NCBI lineage: Bacteria > Bacillati > Actinomycetota > Actinomycetes > Kitasatosporales > Streptomycetaceae > Streptomyces > Streptomyces sp. NBC_01314. The sequence continues at coordinate 5,406,751 of NZ_CP108394.1, forward strand.
CGGCGCCGCCGAGACCGGCCTCGCGATGCTCCCGGCAGCCGTCGTCATCGGTGCCGTCTCCCTGGGCGTCTCCGCCCGCCTCAACGGCCGCTTCGGTGAGCGCAACGTCCTGCTGGCGGGCATCGTGCTCCTCATCGGCGTCCTCGGTCTCCTCGCCCGCGTCCCCGTGCAGGCCGGTTACGCCGTCGACCTCCTTCCGGTCATGCTGCTCGCCGCGGGCTTCGGCCTCGCGCTGCCCGCGCTGACCACACTCGGCATGTCCGGCGCGAACGAGGAGGACGCCGGCCTCGCGTCCGGCCTGTTCAACACCACCCAGCAGATCGGCATGGCCCTGGGCGTCGCGGCCTTGTCCACCCTGGCCGCCTCCCGCACCGAGAGCCTCGCGGCGGAGGGCCGGACGGCGGCCGAGGCACTGACCGGCGGCTACCGGCTCGCCTTCGCGGCGGGCGCGGGGCTCCTGGTCATCGCCTTCGCCGTCGCCTTCACGATGCTGCGCCGCCCCGAGCGGCAGACCGCCCAGGAGCCGGCCGCCGACACACCGGCTCCCACCCACGCCGCAGCCCTCTGACTGCCGAGTCGGTACCCGGCTGGGATCGTGATCCGGGAGAGGCGCGTCGGCGAGGGACTGCCGCTATTCCAGCCACATCCCGTCGCGCATGATGACTCTCCCGCGTAGTTCCGGCTCGCCTCGCCAAGCGCGCACAGTCCTCGGGACCACGCGTACATACAGAAAAGAACCCTCTTCCACGCGCGGATCCCACCCGAACTTGTCGGCGAACGCCTCCGCCGCGCCTTGGGGCACCTCCTGGTCCGGGAAGCACTCCGCCTCACCCTGGAGGAGCACCACGTCGAAGGTGTCCGGTAGCGCCAGGCGCACGCGCGGCTCTTCGCGGACGTTCCGCGCGGTCACGGAAGTGGCGCCGGTGCACATCCACACTGCTCGCCCGTCCCACAGGAACCAAAGCGGCACCTGGTGCGGCCCGTGATCAGGGTGAGCCGTCGACACCCATACGTCCCGCTCGGTGACGAGCCGCTCCAGAGCGTCGCGCCTACGCTCCGCCGTCCGGCGTCGAACGATTCCCGTGGTCTCCATGAGGACCGACCCTAGCCAGCAGGCGCGAAGCACGCCTGAGGCGCAGGACCTACTCCCAACGACCGATGAGGCGGACCAGTTGAACCGGTGGGCCGGGCGAGGAAGGCATGGCCGGCGTCGCGAGTGTGAACCAGCGGGCCCAGGAATCCGGGCGACGGCCACCGATCCGGCTGACACGCTGGCGCACATGACCACACCACTGACCGCGAGACAACGACTCGCCGCGCTCCACAGCCATGCGGCCGTGAACGGTGAGGACTTCACCGGCCAGAACCTTGCTTCGGCCCGCACGTCGCGGCTGCGGTTCACCGGCTGCTCGTTCATCGGGGCCGATCTGCGCCACGCCACCCTGGACGGGTGTTGGTTCAAGTTCTGTGACTTCAGCGACGCGGACCTGCGCGGGGCTTCACTGCGCGGGGTCAGCCTGGCCGGATGCGATCTACGGGGTGCTGACCTGCGCGACACCGATCTGACCGACGCCAGGTTCGGAAGCGTGAACACGGGTGTGCCCCCGCTCGGGCTGACCGACGTCACCGGTGCCCGGTTCGAGGGAGCGTCCTTGCGCAACGTCCAAGCGGAAGGCGTCATCGGGTGGTCACCCGGGCTCAGCGGGAGCGCGTAGGCCTGCCTGGCGGCGCGCCGATCACAACCCGGTACAGCTGAGGTCGAGCACGAGCCCTCGCCCACCGAAGTGCTCAGCGGCACCCAGCGAGAGCCGGCCGAACGCTGCACAGCACGCCGCCCGCACCTCACTCCGAACGGAAGTCATTCGGCTCCGGGCGGAAAGCCATAGATGCCGTCGCCCGCCGGTGGCGCGTCCGGGATGTCGAGGGGACAGATTCCCCACTGCCTGGCGATGGCCATGACGTGCCTCTCGGAAGGCATGTCGGCATACCAGTCGTCCCAGTCGGATTCGTTCCAGGATGCCATCCCCTCTTCCGCCCCCCTGATGCCGACACCGAGTCGGCGCTCGATCTCGGTTGGCTCACCGAGTCGCAGGGGTCCGTCACCGGCCGAGCTGTCGTAGCAGTAGGCCCGGACGACTCGGCCGGCCTCCACTCTCGCCCAGGCGTGGCACTCGCCGATGCGATCGGTGCGGAAGTACTGCAGGTCGCCCAGGTGCCGGCCGAGTGACCGAAGCCAGGACAGGAGGGACGGACCGCTGTCCTCAAGTCCGACGGGGAGGTGGATCCGGCCGTGAGCCAGCGTCCAGCCGTCCACGGGAGAGGCTACGAAGACGCCTCGCCGGTACGCCGCTTGTGTCCCCGCCTCCCAGTCCATTGTCACTCGCGTGAGCAACCCGAGCGCGTCGGCGACCTGCCCGCTGTCACCGCCGGGCACGGCCAGCCAGGACGTCTTGTAGCCGATTCCCACAGCGATCCTCTCCTCCACGCGTACGCGTATCCTGCTGCGCGGCTCCGACATGTGCCTTCTTGCCGAGCTGATGAAGCCGATCCGTCCCGCTGCCCGTTTCAGCTTCCTTCTCTGTGGCCAAGGACGGTGTCCTGCAGCAGGGTCACCGTCGCCGCCGAGGTCTCTGGTGCGGTTCAGCGATACGGCAATTCGCGGGGCCGGGGGCGGGATGCCTTCTTCCAACTGCCCCAGGCCCTCCACGAGAACAGGGCACTATCCGGCCCTCACCGCCTCTTCGAGCGTAGGAAACCGCATCCCGCCCCGAAGGCCGGCCGCCGTACGGTGGTTCGGGCGACGACGACGGATCGCGTGTGGGGGAGTTGCCGGGCCGAGTGGTCGTACGAGTACGGGCGGCTCGGTCGCACGGGTCGCCCGGCACGAAGAAGCCCCAGGTCAGTGCCTGGGGCTTCCTTGTCGGCCGTAGGGCCCGGCCGTACTGTCAGCCGGCCGGTGTCACGTCCGTCAGCTTCCAGCGCTGGTTGGAGCCCGAGTTGGGGATCCAGAGGCCCACGCCGGCGCCGTCGTTCGTGGACTGGCCGCCGACGTCGGTGAGTTGGCCGGTGGCCGCGTTGACCAGGGTCCAGGTGGAGTCGCCCGTGGTGGACATGATCCACTGGGTGGCGGTGTCGCGGGTGCCCGTGTCGGCCTCGGCCACCAGGGAGCCGTTGCGGATCGCCAGGCGCTTGTGCGAGGCGGCCTCCGTCAGGACGTAGCGGGTGCGGTTGTCCGTCGGGCCGGTGCCGATACGGTCCAGGGTCCACCGCTGGCCGGCCGGGTTGGTCGCGTTCGGGGTCTTGATGACCAGGCTCTTGCCGTCGGCGGCGACGGAGAGGTTCTTGCTGCTCTGGACGCCCGTCAGGGTGTAGGTGTGGTCGTCCTGCAGCTCGGCGGCGGAGGCGGCCACGCCCGAGACGTTACTGATCAGGAACGACGTCACCGACTGGGCCGGGACCGTGATCGTGGCCTTCTTGCCCTTGACCTTCACGGCCTTCTGGCGGATCAGCTTGCCGGCGGCGTCCGTCACCACCGGGGTGACCCTCGCGTGCTTGCCGACGTCGCCGAACCGGGACAGGTCGAGGGTCACCGCGCGCGGTGCCGTCGTGCTGTTGACGTGGACGACCGTCGCCTTCTTGCCCTTCTTCGCGACCGCGGCCGTGCTCGACGTGTCGTCGGTCTTGATGAGGCGGTCGCCCGGCTGGATGAAGTGCGTGAAGTTACGGGCCGTGTCGAACTTGGTGTTCGTGTAGATCGGGCACGACTTCAGCGTGTCCGTCGACTTGCAGGCGAACGACATCTGGATGGAACCCCAGTTGCCGCCCTTCGCGGACTCGCCGCCCGGCTTCATGTTGTCGTAGTCCTCGACCGGCTGCCAGAACACCCAGGCCTCGGGCTCCAGTTCACGGAGGTCGTTGACCATCTGCTGGGCGAGGCCCAGGCCGGGACGCATGTCGGTGAAGCTCTGGCCGTCGCCCCAGTCGCCCTCGACCTCGCTCATCCACAGCGGCTTGTCGGCGGCCTTGGCGAGGTCACGGACCATGGTGCGCTGGCCGGTGCCGTAGGTGTGGACGTTCATCTGGCCGACGAGGTCGCGGACCTCCTGGGGGTAGGAGTTCCAGTTCGTGGCGAAGATGCTCGGGTTGGTCTCGTCCATCGCGGAGATCTCCGCGTCCGAGCGGGACTTCTTCAGGACCGGGGCGAGCGCCTTGAGGACCTTCTGCTGGAGCTCGGGGCCGATGTGGGCGCCCTCCTGACGGCCGCCGGTGGGCTGGCCGTCGGCGCCGAGCTTGGTGCCCCAGTAGGTGGTGTTGGGCTCGTTGAAGGGGTCGAGGGTGTCGACCTTGATGTGGTGCGCCTTCTCCAGGCGCTCGGTGGCGCCGACCAGGTACTTGGCGAAGTCCTCGACCGAGTCGGCCTTCAGCTGGTCCTTCGAGGAGTCGAAGCCGCCGGAGACGTAGCCGCTCTCCGTCATGAACCACGGCGGGGAGTTGCTGAAGGTCTCCCAGTGGTCGATGTCGTTCTTGATGCGGTCGACCCACCAGCGCTGGGTGGCGTCGGCGTCCTTGTTCCAGTCGTTCTTGTCGTCGGCGCTCCACCAGTCGACGTCCGTGCGGGTGGTGCCCGCCGGGGCGTTCCACCAGCCCTCGACCGCGCCGCCGGGCCGCAGGTAGTCCTTGACGTCGGGGGCGTTGCCGCCGCCGATGTTGTAGCGGGCGATGTTGAGGTCGAGGCCGTCCTTGCCGAAGAGGAGGTCGGCCAGCTTCTCGCGCACCGCCGGGGGGTAGTCGCCGGTGGCGTTGGCGAACCACACCAGGCTGGTGCCCCAGCCCTCGAAGCTGTCCCCCTTGTAGGAGGGGTCGGGGCGGACCGTCACCGCGGCGACGGCGGCCGTGTCGGCGTGCGCCATCGGCAGGGAGGTCGTGGCCATGACGGTTCCGGTGGCCAGGGCCGTGACGCCGATGGCCCCGAAGAGCCGTCTCGTACGGGTGCGGTGTGCCATTCGAGTACTCCAACTCTTCCGTGTGGCGCGTCCCTGCGAGACACGGAGATCGGGGCCGGCGTTCAGCCGTGGTGCGGTTCGGTACGACGCGTCTTTACTGCGGTTCGGCGCCAAGCGTCTTTACTGCGGTTCGGTGCGAAGCGGTTTACTGTGCTTCGAGGTGGTTCGGCGCGCTCTCGTATGGTCTGTCTCAGTGAATGTTTACGTAAACATTCACTGAGGCGGATGTCTACACTGCCCGAATCGCGGCGGTCAAGGATTCGTAAGAGATCAACAAGTCGTTCCGGAAGTGTCGGCAGCGCCGCAAGGGCCGGAGCAGCCAGAACAGCCGGACGGGTCGCAAGAGTCGCACGAGCCGTACGAGTCGCACGAGCCCTTTGAGTCGCACTAGCCCTATGAGCCACACAAACCGGAAGAGTCGGGAGAACCAGGTGGACGCGACCGACGGTCGTAGTACGAGGAGACGCTCCGCCCGGCCCCGGCAAGGGCCCTCCATGGGTGACGTCGCTCGGCTCGCCGGGGTCTCGTCCCAGACCGTCTCCCGGGTGTCCACCGGCTTCGCCGGGGTCAACGAGGACACCCGGCAGCAGGTGCTCGCCGCGATGCGGGAGCTGGGGTACCGGCCCAACAGTGCCGCGCGGGCGCTGCGGCGCGGGGAGTTCCGGACGCTCGGCGTGATCACCTTCTCCCTCTCCACCCTCGGGAACATCCGCACGCTCGACGCGATCGCCACGTCCGCCGCGCGGGAGGGGTACGCAGTCACGCTGCTGCCCGTCGCCGTGCCGACGCAGGACGAGGTGAAAGGGGCGTTCTCGCGGCTCGGGGAGCTGGCCGTGGACGCCGTCATCGTGATCATGGAGGTCCATCTGCTCGACGCGGCGACCGTGTCGGTGCCGCCCGGTGTGCAGGTCGTGGTGGCCGACTCGGACGCCGGCGACCGGTACACCGTCGTCGACACCGACCAGGCGGGCGGCGCGCGGGACGCCGTACGGCATCTGCTGGAGCTCGGGCACGGGACGGTGTGGCATCTGGCCGGGCCCGAGGACTCCTTCGCGGCGCAGCGGCGGGCGAACGCGTGGCGCGCCACGCTCGACGAGGCGGGCGTCAGGGAGGTGCCGCCCCTCGTGCGCGGCGACTGGTCCGCCGAGTCGGGGTACCGGGCCGGGCTGCGGATCGCCGAACAGGCGGACTGTACGGCCGTGTTCGTCGCGAACGACCAGATGGCCCTCGGGTTGCTGCGGGCCCTGAACGAGCGCGGGCGCCGGGTCCCCGAGGACGTCAGCGTCGTCGGCTTCGACGACATCCCCGAGGCCGCGTCCTTCCTGCCGCCCCTCACCACCGTCCACCAGGACTTCGCCGAGGTGGGGCGACTGTGTGTGGCGGGGGTGCTCAGCAAGATGCGGGAGAGCGGGGAAGAGGCGGACACGGGCGAGGAGCACGGGACGACGCTGGTGCCCACGCGGCTCGTACGGCGGCGGAGCACCGGGCCGGCTCCGAAGGGTGCGCGGGGCGTCTAGGGGCGGGCGGACGTCCGCCGAAGCGGGGGAGGTGCCGTGCGAGCCGTCGTGCGGGCGGGCGTGGTGGGGCCCGTCGTCCTGCTGGCCGTCCTTCTCGGCGGGTGCGGTGGTGCGGAGGGGTCTGCGCCCGGTGTGGGGCGGTCCGCTGTGACGCGGGGGCCGTCGGACGGTCCGTCACCGTCCACGGCGGCCGGCGTCGACGGTGAGGTTGATCCTGAACGGGTCTTCACCGAGCGCGAGTTGAAGGCCGCGCTGCTGCCCGGCGAGGCGTTCGGCAGGGGCGCGAGGGTGACCGCGACGGACCTGGGGCTGTTCGGTCGGTACGGCGGAGGTGACTGGAGCTCGTGTGCGGCCGGTGACGACCTGCGCGCGGAGATGCGGGGCTTCGAGGGAGACAGCGCCCAGCGGACCGTACGACTCGGCGGGGCTTCGGAGGACGGCCCTGTCGTCACCGTGCAGTTGGTGTCGTTGCCCGGCGGTCGTGCCGAGCGGTATCTGCGGATCAGGCGTCTGCTCAACGAAACGTGTCCGGACGTGACCGTCGATACGGAGGCCGCCCCGGTCGAGGAACATCACGAGGCCCGCGAGCTCCACGCCCTCGGCGACGAGGCCCTGTCGGAGTCGACTCGGCGGACCGGGGGCGACGAGTACGACGGTGATCCGACCTACGTCGTCCACGTCCGCGTCGGAGGCGTCCTCGCCGTCGTGACGTCCGGAGGCGACAGCGACACCGGCATCCTGCTCGCCGCGCGGGCCGCCGAGCGGGTGCGGGTCGGATTGTACGGGGCGGCGGCGGGCGGGGCCTCGGGCTGACGTGGGCAGGGCCCCGGGCTGACGTGGGTGGGCGGCTCCGGTCGGGCAAGTCCCGGCAGCGGTTCCGCCGCGCCGTTACGGTGAGGAACCGTGAGGGACATACGGGGTGTGCGCGGGGCGCGCGGGTGGTGGGAGCGGGGACGGGCGTTCGGGGACGCCCGTCCGCGGGTGGTGGACGTCGGGGTCGCGCTGCTGGTGCAGGGGGCGATAACGATGCCGTTCGTGGTGCCGCGGGCGGCCGGGCTGCCGCCCGCGACCTGGGCGGCGTACGTGCTGACGACACTGACCGTGGTGCCGCTGGTGTGGCGGCGGCGGGCGCCGCTCGCCGTGCTGCTGGCGATCCTGGTGACCAGCATGGTGTACCAGCTGGCGCTGGACGGGCCGGGGCAGCCGTTGCCGTACAACGGGCTCGTGATCGTCTACACGATCGCCGCCCTGTCGTCGCCGTGGAAGCGGGCGGTCACCGGGCTGCTGGTGCTGGTCGCGGTGCCGGTGGGGGTGGGTCTCAACAGCCGGTCGGCGCGTGAACTGACCTTCTCCGCCTTCGTGTTCGCGGCGGCCTACGTCTTCGGACGGCTCACCGATACCCGTCGGCGCGCCCACCGCGTCGAGGCCGAGCAGGCCGCCGCGCGTGAACGGGCCCGGATCGCCCGCGAGATGCACGACATCCTGTCCCACGCCGTGAGCCTGATGATCGTGCAGGCGGAGGCCGGGCCGGTGGCGGTGCGTACCGCTCCGGAGCGGGCCGAGGCCGCCTTCGACGCCATCTCCGAGACCGGGCGGGATGCCATGGTCCAGCTGCGACGGATGCTGGGGGTGCTGCGGGAGGGGGACGACGGCCGCGAGAGGGCCGCGGGGTACGAGAGGAACAGCGGGTACGAACCCGGGCTTGCGCCTCGTGAGCCGCAGCCGGGGGTCGGGGATCTGCTCGCGCTGCTCGACCGGGTGCGGGGCAGTGGAGTTGAGGTCGGGTACGAGGTGGTGGGGCGGGAGCGGGCACTGCCGGGCGCGGTCGGGGCGTCCGTCTTCCGGATCGTCCAGGAGGCGTTGACGAACACCGTCAGGCATGCGGCCGCCCGTACCGCCACCGTTCAACTCACTTACGGAGAAGATGACTTGGCTGTACGGGTGACGGATGACGGGCGGGGCCCCCAGGCCGGGTACGGCGGCGGTGGACATGGGCTCGTCGGGGTGCGGGAGCGGGCGGCCGCGCACGGGGGTACGGCGGAGGTCGGGGCGGGGCCCGGTGGGCGCGGGTTCGAGGTCCGGGTGCGGATACCCGTGGTGTCCCCGGTGGGCACCGCGTCGGTGGCGGAGGCGGGACGTTGACGATCCGGGTGGTCGTGGCCGATGACCAGGAGCTGGTGCGCAGTGGGTTCGCCCTGATCCTCGACGTCCAGCCGGACATCGAGGTGGTCGCCGAGGTGGGTGACGGGGCGGAGGCGGTCGAGGCGGTACGGCGGCACCGCGCCGACGTGGCACTGCTCGACATCCGGATGCCTCGGATGGACGGGATCGAGGCGTGCCGGGCGATCAGTGCGGACAGCGTGCGCCGCGCGGTGGAGGGCACGGGCGGCGCGGGCAGCGCCGACCGCTTGGACCACGCCGACCGTTCGGACGGCGCGGGCCACCTGGGCCTTGCGGCCCGCGGCTGTCGGGTCGTGATGCTGACCACCTTCGACTCCGACGAGTACGTGTACGAGGCGCTGCACGCGGGTGCGAGCGGGTTTCTGCTGAAGGATGTCCGGCGGGACGACCTCGTGCATGCCGTACGGGTCGTGGCGCGGGGTGACTCGCTGCTCGCGCCGTCGGTGGCGCGGCGGCTGGTGGAGCAGTACACCCGGCCGGCCGCCGCCCGGGCCAGGCGGCCCGACCCCCGGCTCGACGCGCTGACCGGGAGGGAACGGGAGACGCTGTTGCTGCTGGCGCGCGGGCTGTCGAACGCCGAGATCGCCGCCGAGCTGGTCGTCAGCGATCACACGGTCAAGACGCATGTCGGCAACGTGCTCTCCAAGCTCGGGTTGCGGGACCGTATCCAGGCGGTGATCTGCGCGTACGAGACGGGGCTGATCGCGGCGGGGGACGCGTCCCCAGGGGCCGTGGTTCCCCCGCCCGGGGGAGCTGCCCGGGCCGGTTCCTCCCCCGCGTCGGCGAGGGAGTGACCGAACCCGCCTCCCGAAGACCGCCTGTGCGGGCGATCCGCGAAACGCCGCCGGTCAGAAGGATGGAGCCATCGAGAGCGACCACGACCGGTCGCGAACACCGGCTCATGTCCTCGGAGTTGACCATGACGAACACCACGCGCACGCTGCTCGCCGCCGCCCTCGTCCTGGGGGTGGTGACGGGACCGGCGGCTCTGCCCGCCACGGCATCGTCCGCCACCGGCAGAGCCTCCACCTCCGCGTCCATTTCCACCACCACCGCCGTCTCCGCGCGGTCGCGGACGGATCCCGAACTGGCCGCCGCCATGGAGACCGCCATCGCCGGACTCCCCTCCGCCGAGGCCACGGCCGCGCTCGTGCGCGTCGGGGGTACCGACGGGCGGTGGCGGGGCAGTTCGGGGGTGCACGACCTGACGACCGGCCGGGCGGCCGATCCGAAGGCCCGCTTCCGGGCCGGGTCCGTGACCAAGGTGTTCACGGCGGCCGTGGTGCTGCAGCTGGCCGCCGAGGGGCAGGTCGACCTCGACCGCAGCGCCCGTTCGTATCTGCCCGAGCTGATTCCGGCGTCGTACGGGGGTGTCACCGTCCGGCAGTTGCTCAATCACACGCACGGCATCCCGGCGGCCGACATGCCGGGGACGACGGTCGAGGAGTGGTACGCGAACCGTTTCCGGATCCACGACCCGGAGGAGATGGTGCGGTCGGCGACGGCGAAGGAGCCGGAGTTCGGGCCGGGTGAGCGGCAGCACTACCTCAACATCGGGTACACGATCGCCGGGCTGCTGGTGGAGCGGGTGACCGGGGACTCGTACGAGGACCAGGTCGCCCGGCGGGTGTTGAAGCCGCTCGGGCTGCGGGACACGTACTTCCCGGGGACCGATCCGCGGATCGTGGGCCCGCACAACCACGGCTACCAGCGGATGACGCTGGACGACGGGACGACCGGGCTGCGGGACGTGACCGTGTGGGGGGTGACGGACGGCTGGGCGGCCGGTGACATCGTCTCGACCACGGCGGATCTGGAGCGGTTCACGAACGCACTGTTCCGGGGGCGGATCGTGCCGCGCGGGCCGGTGCTGGAGGAGATGTTCACGGTGCCGAAGGTGGCGGACTTCTCGAGCGGCAAGCCGGCCGAGTTCGCCGCCGGGCTCGCGAGGAAGATGCTCGGCGGGCGTGAGGTGTGGGGCAAGACGGGTGGCCGCTGGGGCTACAACGCGGTCATCGCCTCCACCCGCGACGGCTCCCGCACCCTCGTCTACAGCATCAACTCCACGGACGCCAAGGGCAGGGACGTGAGCAAGGTGGCCCTCGATGTGATGGTGGCGGCCTACGGCATGCCGTCGTAGCGGAGGGTTCCTCATACGCCTCATACACCTCAACTGCCGCTCGTGCGATGCATGTCGGGGGTCGCAGATCACGACCTTCGTTAGCATCGATCTCATGCGAATTCGTCGGCGCCATGACAGCAAGAGCCTTGATCCGACGGCCCTTCCCCGCGATCCACGCGCCGACGAGTATCCGATGCCGAGCGTGCCGTACGGGTGGTACGCGGTCCTGCGGAGCGGGGAGTTGCGGGCGGGGAAGGTCGTCAGCCTGCACTACTTCGGGCGGGCGCTGATCGCGTTCCGCGGGGCGGACGGGCGGGCGGCCGTGCGGGACGCGCACTGTCCGCACTACGGCGCGCATCTGGGCGTCGGCGGGAAGGTCGTGGACGGGACGGTCCAGTGCCCGTTCCACGGGTGGCGGTTCGGGACGGACGGGCGGTGCGTGGAGGCCCCGTTCGCCGCTCGGACGCCCAAGGTGTCGATCGGCGGGCTCCCGGTGCGTGAGCACAGCGGGCTCGTCCTCGTGTACGCCGGGCCGGGCGAACCCTCGTGGGAGGTGCCGGAGATCGAGGAGACGGGGTCCCGTGACTTCGCCTCGCCGATCGACGACGTCTGCCGGGCGCGGATCCACATCCAGGAGATGCGCGAGAACATCGTCGACGAGTCCCACTTCCACTTCATCCACGGGCAGAGCGAGCCGCCGGTCCAGCAGTGGCGGGAGGACGGGCCGTTCGCCGAGGCGCGGGGGACGATCAGCCGGCGGGTGTTCGGCTGGGACATCCACAACACGTTCGACGCGTACATGTACGGGCCGGGGGTGATGGTCGTCCGGGCCCACGGGCCGGTGCTGTCGGTGACCGCCGTCGCGCTCAGCACGCCCGTCGACGACCGCACGAGCGAGCTGCGGATGCTGTACTACCTCCGCAAACCGGCCTGGCTCCCCTTCCTCACCCCCTTGTTCAAGCTCGTCTTCCGGGCCGAGGCGCTCGGTGAGGTGCGCGAGGAGGTCCGGATCTGGGACCACAAGATCCACCAGGCCCGGCCCGTGCTGCTTCCGCACGAGAAGGGGATCAGGGCGCTGCGGCGGTGGTACGCGCAGTTCTATCCGGCGGGGAGCACGGGCGACGGTCCGATGCCGGTCCGGTCGGTTCAGCCGGCGGAGGGTGCGGCAGGGACGACACGGTTCGAGGAAGTGGGCCGGGCTCACTGAGAACCAGGTGGCCGGGCGCGGGAGAACCGGTTTCCTGTGCGGGCGGACCAGCGGGTTCACCGCGCTTATCGACGCGACCGCTCCTAGGCTCCACCTATGGAGCAATCCGAGATCATGCAGCGAGTCGTCGGCATCCTCACCGAAGCGATCGAGATACGGCGGCAGGTTCGTGAGAACCCGGACGTCGAAGTGGCGTTGACGGGGGCTGTCTCCGCGCTGCTCGCGGAGACCCTGCCCCAGATCAGTCTGCCCGCCGACACGAGCGCCCGGGAAGCCACGGGCATCATCGCGGATGCCCTGGGACCGGCGATCGTGGCCCTGGCCAACTGCTTCTCCTACGCGTTCGTCCACCTTGCCGAGGTGCACGACGAGGGGCGGACCGACACGACGACGACCGACGTCCTGCGGTCCCTCTCCCTGCAGTTCGCTCAGCGGGACGGGACGTAGGGAGACACGAGAGACCCCCGGGCCCTTCCACGGCCCGGGGGTTCGTCGTCGAGGTTCCGCTCAGCCGGACGTTGACCGGGTCAGCCGAACATGCCGACCTGGTAGTCGCCCGCCGGCTGCTGCAGCATGACGTTCAGCCGGTTGAAGGTGTTGATGAGGGCGATGAGTGCCACCAGGCCGAGGAGCTGGTCCTCGTCGTAGTGCTTGGCCGCGTTCTCCCAGACCTCGTCGGGGACACCGCCGGCCGCGTCGGCGATCCGGGTGCCCTGCTCGGCCAGCTCCAGCGCGGCACGCTCGGCCTCGGTGAAGACCTTGGCCTCCCGCCAGGTGGCGACCAGGTGGAGCCGCTGGGCCGTCTCCCCGGCGTGCGCGGCCTCCTTGGTGTGCATGTCGAGGCAGTACCCGCAGCCGTTGATCTGGCTGGCGCGAATCCGCACCAACTCCTGGGTGGTGACCGACAGTCCCGTCTCATCGACTGCCTTACTGGCTCCGACGAGGTGCTTGACGAGCTTCCCGGCGACCGGGCTGGCGAGGAGGTTCAGACGCGCTTCCATGACGGGCTCCTTCTGCTGTCGTATGCGGTGACAACACAGGGACGGACGCCGCCGGGTCGGATGTGACACGCACGAATGTGACCCCGGTCACTCACGCCAGGTGTCGATGGGCAGCTGACGCGGAGGTGGGCCGATGACATGGAGATGGACAGCGGAAAGGCCGGGCCCGGCTCCGGAGAGCCGGGCCCGGCCCGGTGGTGGGTGGTGCGGTGAGTGGTCGGTCTCAGTAGAGGGCGATCCTCGGGTGGACCGTGCCCTGGGCCGCCGGGTCGGTGACGGTGACGCGGTAGACCTCGGTGAGGGTGTCGCCGGCCGGCAGCGTGCGACGCGCGGTGGTCAGGTCGGTGAAGAGGGTGCCGGTCTGGCTGCCGAGGCCGACGGCCTTCCAGCAGCCGCCGGCGGTACGGCGCTCGACCTTGACGTCCGACGGGTCGAGGAACGGGCCGGCGTCCGGCGACTCCACCAGGAGCTGCGGGGCGACGGTCCGGTCCGCCGCCGAGTCGTTGCGGTAGGTGAGGGTGACCTTGTGGCTCTCGCCGTCCGCGGCGAGCGGGCCGGTGGCGAGGTCGACGAAGTCGACGGGTATGGCGGACGCCTGCGACGCCGTGGACACGGTGGTGGCGGCCTGCGGCGTGGCCGCCGCGGCGGGTCTCGCTCTGGCGGGACCCGCCGCGGCGGGTCCCGCCAGAGCGAGACCGGCGGCTGCCACGGCCACGGCGAGGAAGGCGACCCTCAGACCGCTCGGACGGCTCCGCCGGTTCGCAGGGTTCGGAAGGTTCGGGAGGTTCGGGAGGTTCGGGAGGTTCGGGAGGTTCGGACGGCTGTACTTGGATGACACGTGCGCGGATCCTTCGTGTTCGTGGGGGGCCGGCCGGGCCCATCACTGGACACCGGGCCAGGGGCGTTCCCAAGATTACGAAGGGACACCCGAAGACGGTAACTACCGCCGGGTAGTGGAGAGATACTGTGGAATGTCGGCCACAGGGGCACCCGTCTGGCCAATTTCCCCTCTCTTGAGCTAAACATGCTGCGGACCCACCTCGACCAGTGGGATCCAGGGGACTCAACAGCCCAGGGGGGCAACACTCATGACGACCCATCAGCACGCGCCGAGACGCTTCTCGCGTCTCAGACTCGTCGGGGCCGCGCTGACCGCGCTGGTCCTCGCCGCGACGGGGACGGCGACCCAGGCGATGGCCGCGCAGAGCACGACGCAGAAGGCCCAGTCGTCGAAGACGCCGCCGCCGCCCGTGCCGACCCTCACCTGGTCCGACTGCCAGGGCGGCTTCGAGTGCGCGAACGCCGACGTGCCGCTGGACTACCGGGCGCCTCAGGGCACCAAGATCACCCTCGCGGTGGTCCGCAAGAAGGCCGTCGACCAGACGAAGCGCAAGGGCACGCTCTTCATGCAGCCCGGCGGGCCGGGCAACTCCGGGGTGGACTACGTCCGCAACAACTACGCGGGCCTCCCGGCCGCGCTGCGCGACTCCTTCGACGTCTTCGGCTACGACGTCCGTGGCGTCGGCCGCAGTTCGGCGCTCACCTGCTTCGACGACGCCCGCTACACCAAGGCCGTCACCGACGCCAAGGGCGTCCCGGGCCCGGACGCCTTCGGTCCGGCGCTGAGCGAGGCCGCCGAGTTCGACCAGGCCTGCCAGACCAACGCGGGCTCGCTGCTGCCGTACGTCGGCACGGAGTACGTCGCCCGTGACATCGACCTGCTGCGCCAGGCCCTCGGCGAGGAGCAACTGACGTACTACGGCCGGTCGTTCGGCTCGTACATCGGTACCGTCTACGCCGCGATGTTCCCGGACCGGGTGCGGGCGCTGACGCTCGACGGGGCGTACGACCCCGACCACTACGCCAACCGCCCGTACGCGTACGACCGTACGCAGTATCTGGCGCTGGACGGCGCGATGAGCCGCTTCCTCGACTGGTGCGCCGCCGACCAGCCGATCTGCGGCTTCGGCGACGGGGACCCGCGCGGGGCGTTCGAGCAGCTGAAGAAGGACCTCGACGCGAACCCCGTGACGACCGCGAGCGGCGGGAAGGCCAACGGCTACACCCTGGTCTACCGGCTGATGTTCAACATCAACGAGGGCAAGGTCATCTGGCCCTCGCTCGGCGCGGCCCTGCGCAAGGCCCAGCTGCGGGACAACACCTCGTTCCTGCTGCGTCCGCCGTCCCCGGCCAGCTTCGACTTCCTCGGCCCGAACGTGGTCGTCGAGTGCGTCGACAAGGACTACCCGAAGAGCCTGCGCAAGCTGGAGTGGAACGTCAGGTCCAACGCGGCGGCCGCGCCGCTGCTCGGCCCTGCCATGGCGTTCGGTCCGCCGACCTACGACCACCAGCACGCCACCGCGTGCGTCCAGTGGCCCGCCGAGAAGGTCAGCCGCTACGACGGCTCCTTCCGGGCCAGGGGCTCGGCGCCCATCCTGGTCCTCGGTACCACCGGTGACCCGGACACCCCGTACCGGGACGCCGTCGCGCTGTCCCGGCAGCTCGACAACGCCGCGCTGGTGACGTTCGACGCGGAGGGCCACACCGCCTTCGGCCGCAGCGCCTGCGCGACGGAAGCGGTCATCGACTACCTCGTCGACCTGACCGTCCCGGCCGCCGGCACCACCTGCGCGGACGAGACCCAGCCGCCGTCCTCCACCCCGAAGACGGCCCCGCCCGGCACGACGCTCAGCGAACTCCGCAACGGCGTCAACGAGCGCGTCGACCGCCTCGGCACCGTGAGCTGACGACCCTGCTCCGACGTGACGAACCCCGGGGTGCCCGCCCCTCCACGGCGGGCACCCCGGGGTTCCGCACATCCGCTACCGGTCCCGGTCCCGCTCCCGGTCCGGATCGGTGCCCGAGGCGGAGCTTGAGGCGATGTCCGAGTCGATGTCCGAGTCGATGTCCAGGTCGCCGAAGGACAGTGCGTCCAGGTCGCCGTCGAAGTCCTCCGGGACCAGGAGCAGGTGCTCCAGCGGGTCGGTCGGCGGGGCGCGGTGCGGGTCGGGGCCGGTGAGGGACTGTTCGGTCCAGATGCACTTGCCGGTGGCGGTGTAGCGCGTGCCCCAGCGCTGGGAGAGCGCGGTGATCAGCTGAAGGCCCCGGCCACCCTCGTCGGTGTCCGTGGCCCGGCGTATGCGGGGCATCGTGAGGCTGCCGTCGAAGACCTCGCAGACCAGTGCGGAGCCGTGCAGCAGGCGCAGACGCACGGGGCCCTTGGCGTGGCGTACGACGTTGCCGACGAGTTCGCTGGCGAGGAGTTCGGTGGTCGGGGCGAGGTCGTCCAGTTCCCAGGCGGCGAGCTGGTCGCGGACGTGCCGGCGGGCCTGTCCGGCGGCCTTCGGGTCGTCGAGGAGGGACCAGGAGGCCATCCGTTCGTCGGTCAGGGCGTGCAGGCGGGCGACGAGGAAGGCCGCGTCGTCCGCCGCCGCGTGTTCGGCGGGGAGCAGGCCGTGCGTGAGGGTGTCGCAGAGGCGTTCCAGGTCGGCGGCGGTGCCGTCCTCGTGGGCGGTGCGCAGAAGGCGGGCCAGGTCGGCCAGGCCCTCGTCCATGCCGCGTTTCGCCGATTCCACCAGGCCGTCGGTGTAGAGCACGAGCAGGCTGCCCTCGGGCACACTCAGCTCCACCGTCTCGAACGGGGGTTCGGCCGCGCCGAGCGGTGGGTCGGCGGTCCACTCCGGGAAGCTCACGGTCCCGTCGGGGCCCACCAGGGCCGGTGGCGGGTGCCCGGCGCGGGCTATGGAACAGACCTGGGTGGTGGAGTCGTAGAGGGCGTACAGACAGGTGACGTACGAGTCCTCGCCCATGCTGGCGACGATGTCGTTGAGGTGGCTCATGATCTCGTCGGGGGGCAGTTCGAGGTCGGCGAGGGTGTGGACGGCCGTGCGGAGGCGGCCCATGGTGGCGGCCTCGGACAGACCGTGGCCCATGACGTCGCCGACGACGAGGGCGACCTGGCCACTGGAGAGCGGGATGACGTCGTACCAGTCGCCGCCGACGTCCATGCCCTGCCCGGCCGGGAGGTAGCGGGCGGCGGACTCGCAGGCGGCGAGGGCGGGCAGGTCCTGGGGGAGCAGCGCGCGCTGGAGTTCGCGGGAGCGGGTGTGTTCGAGGTCGTAGAGCCGGGCCCGTTCCAGGGACTGGGCGAGGAGGGCGCTTATCGCGATGAGGAGGGTGCGTTCCTCGTCGGTGAGACGGCGCGGCCGGTCGAAGGAGACGACGCACACGCCGAAAGTGTGGTCGGACGCGGTCAGCGGCAGGAACGCCCAGGCCTGTTTGCCGGCACGGGCGAGCAGGCCGGCGTCCCGGGAGGCGTGGTCGACGTACTCCTGCGGCGAGGAGATGAAGACCGGGGTGCCGGTGTCGATGGCGTGCCAGACCGGGCCGTAGGGCGTTCGGTGGCGGTGGTTGACGAGGTCGATGAACTCGTCCGAGTACCCGACGGCGCCGACGTTGTGGAGGCGGCCGTTCTCGACGGCCTGGACGAGGAGGCCGGTGGCGGCGAACGGCGCCAGCACCCGCAGGGCGACCGCGTCGACGACGTCCTGCGAGGTGGTCGCCTTGGCGAGCGCGGCGGTCAACTCGGCGATGCGGTCGGCCCGTTCGGAGGCCGCGCGTTCGGCGTCGCGACGCTCCTCCTCGTGGCGTCGGCTCTCGGTGACGTCGGTGAAGTAGAGGGTGCGGCCGTCGGGGCCCGGGACCAGCCGCAGATGGTAGACGCGGTCGTGCTCCGGCATGTGGACGTCGAACCCGGCGGGTCTCTCCTCGGCGGCGGCAGCCCGGCAGCGGCTCTCCAGGCAGGGGGTCCCGCGCACGGAGGGCAGGTCCCACAGCAGCCGCCCGAACAGTTCCTCCTCGGAGAGCCCGAGGGTGCGTTCCGCCTCCAGGTTGGCGAAGGTGATCCGCCAGTCGTCGTCGACGGCGAGGAAGCCGTCGCTCATGTGCCGCAGGGCCCGGCTGAGCGCGTCCCGCGCGGACCGCGACTCGTCGCTCTCCCAGCCGACGCCGATCATCCGACGGGGGGCGCCGTGCTCGTCGTAGGTCGCCCGGGCGCGGGCCCTCGTCCAGCCCCAGGTGCCGTCGAACCGCCGTACGCGGTACTCCGCCTCGAACACGCTGTGGTCGCGGATCGCCCGCTCCACCGCGGCCAGGGTGGGCGGGAGGTCGTCGGGGTGGACGACCCGCATCCAGTTCTCGACCTTGCCGGTGAACTCGGCGGGTGTGGTGCCGTAGAGGTCCAGAGCCGCCTCGTCCCAGATCAGGTCGCCGGTGCGGATGTCCCAGTCCCAGGAGCCGAGGCTGACCTCCTTCAGCGCCTGCCGCAGCCGTTCGCCACTCGACTCGGTCTGCGCGGGTCCCGACGGCGGGGGCGCCTGCGCCATGCGGTCCTCGGTCCAGTCGACGACCGCCCGCAGGAAGTCCCATTCCAGGCCGGTGGGTTCTCCCCGGTCGCCGGTGAGGACGGTGAGTGCGCCTATCGTGCGGGCGCAGCCGGAGACGGGTAACGCGGCGAGACCGGTGCCGGGCCAGGCGATGGACAGGGAGCCCAGCGGCGACCACACTCCGCTGCCCTGGTGCAGGGCGCGGGCCGGGGGCAGCGGGCCCTCCTGGTCGATGATCTCCCACGGGCGGGTGAGGGCGGTCGGCAGGCCGGTGACCGACACCAGCCGCAGGGCGGACATGGGGCCCCGCAGATGGATCATGCCCCCGAGAGCGCCGAGTTCCCCGACCGCGTGCTGGAGCGCCAGCCGGAAGACCTCGCTCTCCGCGACGCCGGGATCCACCGTGCTGAGCAGGGCCAGCCGTGCGTTCATACGACAGACCCTAACGTTCTACTCACACGTAAGGCAGTCCGCCACAGTAATTCCACAGTGACTCCCCCACGCCGTCCCCCAGCATGCCCATTTGACCGACCCGCGCTTCAACGGCACTTGTTCCAGGGTGAGTTGACCGGCCCGTGGTGACTTCCGGGCGGGCATCGCGACTTTGGCGTCCGTGTTCGGCCCTGATCGGCCGAGGGGAGGCGGGCCGGGCCCGTTGATACATCAATAGGACGGTCGGCGATACACAAATACGACGGTCGGCGTGACCAAGATCTGTCGAGCGTCGTTGGGCCGCTGCGACACCAGGTTGTCGCAACACCAGGATGTCCGGCCCGACCTCAGCAGGCGCCATGTTCAAGACGTTGAAGGCATTCAAGACGTCGTTCGGGACGTTGTTCAGGACGTTCGTCGAGCAGTACACGAAGAACCAGCAGCTCAAACGCGATCTGAAGGCTCAGCGCGGTGAGCAGGAGCGGCGCTGGCGGGAGGAGGACCGTGAGATCCTCCAGGCCGCCCTCGCCGCGAACCGGGTCGCCCTCGAACAGCACAACGGCACGCTCCAGCGCGCGGCCGGCGTCTCGTACCTCACCCTGCGCTGCCACGAGGACACCTGGGCCTTTCTGGCCCGCACGGCGTTCGGCGTCTGGGAGCCCGGCTGGACCCAGAGCACGCGCGACCCGTACGACCGGGTCGGCCCGACCGCGGCCAGGGCGGCCCACTTCACCGCCGAACCGAACCTGCCGCCGGGCCGCATCACCAAGGCGGACGGCGGCATGCAGGACGTCCAGCTCTCCGGCCACAACCTCGTTCTCGTCCTCGACGCCCTTCGCGAGGCCACGGCCTCGGACCTCACCGCCACCGGAGCCCGCGCCAGGACCCTCTACGACCGGCTGGCCTCCTTCACGGCCAAACTCGACCAGGCGGCCCCCACGGGCCGCACCACGGGCATCCTCTGGCGGATCGACGACAGTCTGCACAGCCAGTACGTGAACCGCCCACCCGGCACCGGCCGCCCCACCACCGCTCCCCTCCTCCACAAGGTCCCCTCCCCCACCCCGACGGCCCGCCGCCGCCACCCGGAGCGCAGCGGCTCTCCGGCCCCCGTGGCTCAGAAGTAGGCGGCTCGGGGGCTGTCGGGGGCGGGGGGTCTCGCGGCGGCGGCGCAGGCCGGCCGCCGCCGTCGGCCGCGTATGGGTGGCGGGGACGGTGACGGCATGCACCAGGTGATGGCGGTGGAGGTCAGGCGCACTCGGTCGCGGCCGGGCGGTCCTTCTTGCGGAACGTCATCAGCGGGCTTCCGTCGTTCTTGAGTTCGTCGGCGACGCCGTCGATGTAATTGCCGTAGGAGTAAATGCGGTCGTATCCGCGATCACGCCAGGAAGTGACGTCCACGACGTCCTCACGCTTTCCGGTCGGATTCCAGGTGTACGACTCGACCTTGAACACCGGATTCACCCGGACGACGCGCTTGGTGGGGCTCGCCTCGATCCAGGCGGTTTTCTCGGGGCCGATATCGATCACGTCGTTGTTGGTGACGGCGACGGAGTTCTCGATGGCCCAGGAGTAGCTGTAGGAGGCCTCGGCGGAAACTCCGAACCAGCTACCGATGGAGGCCTCGACGCTGGTGGAGCCGCCGACGGTGTGGGAATACGACGTGGAGGTGGCGTACTCGCGGGCGAGCTCCAGGCTGTAGCCGCTGTCGGTGCAGTTGGTGCGGGTCTCGCTGATGGGGCGCCAGGCGGCGCGGTAGGTCCAGCTGGAGGCGACGGGGTACTCGCAGCGGCCCTCGAAACGCTCCCAGCCGGGCTGGAGCGTCCACTTGCCGTCGTCCTTGTGCCACACGGGGGCCTCGCGCCACGCGGAGTGGTCGCGCAGCTCGCCGGTCGTGACGTTGACGTACCAGTCCTGGTAGCCGGTGCCGCCGTCGGTCCCGCAGACCCGGGCCATCATCTCGTCGGTGTCCCAGGTCTCCTGGCCCCGGATGTTCACGGCACCGTTCGGGCCGGCCGCGTGCGCGGGCTGCGTCGCGAGAACGCTCGCCATGGCACCGAGCAGAGCCGCACCGACCGCCGCGACCCGCCGCACCCGCAAACGGGACCGGAGACGGGTCAGGGAAAGGGAACCGGAACGGGGACGAGCTGTGTTTTCCGTCACTGAAGTACTCGCTCTTTTCGGGGATGCGGGGATTCAGGCATACGGGGATTCAGGCACACGGATATGCAGGAATGCGGGGATCCTGGCATGCGGTGGTTCGAGCGTTCGGGGATTCCGGAACGCGTTCTTACCCGCCGGTAAGTACTATCGATTTCCGATGCTTCAACTGTCAAACTCCCAGGAGGAACGGGAAACAAAGCGGCACAACCGGACACCCGAACCGGGGAAATTCGGGCGTCTCCCGGTGGGGACCGGGCCCGCTGTTACATTCCTGGGACACTTCCACAGCGCGCGGAGTACAACCTTCCGCCATAACAGGTCGTCTCACCCGATAACAACGCCACCTCAGCGTTGCGTCACCAAGGGGGACAACATGCGACGAATCGGAGCCATGGTCATGGCATTCGCGCTCGCGGGGACCGTGATAGGGACGGCGGCGGCCACCGCGAGTGCCGCGCCCGGAGGTGCCGCGCGTGCCGCCGCCGCCTGCCCGACGGGCTGGGGCAGTGGGGTCAAGGGCAGCCCCGACAGCGGCGCCGTGCCGCTGGCGGACATCAGGACCGGCCGCCACGACTGTTTCGACCGCATCGTGTTCGACGTCCCCGACGGCGGCGACCACCTCGGCTACTGGGTCCAGTACGTCGACCGGCTCCACCAGTCCGCCTCCGGCGACCTCATCCCGGTGAGCGGCGGGGCCATCCTGGAGATCCGGGTCGCCGCGCCGAGCTACGACCCCGAGACCGGCGGGGTCGCCTACCCGGGACACGTGGCCGAGCCCCTGCCCGGCGTGAACATCTCCGGCTACCGCACCTTCCGTGACACCCGCTTCGCCGGCAGCTTCGAGGGCGAGACCCAGATCGGCCTGGGCGTCCGCGCCCGCCTGCCCTTCCGGGTCCTCCAACTCCCCGGCCGCCTGATCGTGGACGTGGCGCACAGCTGGACCTAGAGGGCCAAAGGGCCAAAGGGCCAGATGGCTGGAGGGCCAGAAGGCTGGAGGCTCTGGAAGGGGGCGAACGGCCGCCCCTCCCGTACCGCCTCGCCTACCCCTCCCGTACTGCCTCGACGGCCTCGCGGACGTCCGGATGCGGATCGTCGGCGAGGCGGTCGAGGAGTTCGGCGACGCCGGGCGTGGACCAGCCGGAGACCGCCCACACCAGGTCCTCGCGTACGCCGGGGTCGGGGTGGGCGGAGAGCCGGGCCAGTCGGACGAGCGGGCCCCGGCGGCGCATGCCGAACCAGTGCAGGGCCTCCCGCAGCGCGACCGGGTCACCGGGATTGCCGGGACCGTCGGCATTGCTGGAAGTACCGGCGTCGCTGGGAGTACCGGCGTCGCCGGGAGTGCCGACGGCACCGGCCGCCTCGATCCGGGCAAGGAGCACGCGGGTGGGCGGCGGCGGGCCGTCCAGGGGGTGCGGGAGGCGTTCGCGCAGGCGGCGGGCCCCGTAGCCGCCGCGCACCCGGCAGCCGAAGCAGGTGCAGGGCCGGGTGCCGTGCGCGTCGGGGAAGTACCGCCACCCCACCACCTGGGGCGCCGTCCGCACCCGGTGCACCTCACGCGGCCGGATCGCCCGGGGCACGAAGACCTCCCACCCCCGCGGATCCGCGAGACCTGAGATCCGCCGCACCGCCTCGGCCGCGGTGACGGTGGCCTGCCCGCCCCGCGCGCGGTCCGAGTACCGTCCGACCAGCACCTCCTCGGCGTCGGCCAGCCGCACATGGACGGCCACCAGTCCGCCCCTGCTGCCGAACCGGCCCAGTTCGCGCAGCCATTGGTGGGTGAGGGTGTACGACGGCAGCACCGGGAAGCAGTACACCCCGCGCGTCCCGCCCTGCCCATGACTGACCGCGCGGACTCCGGACCGCCGGATGCGCGGAGCGTCGGCCGCCGAGGTGAGGTGCACGAACATCGCCATGGGTCGGCATGCTAGGTGGTCGGCCTGCCGGGCGGTCGCCCCGGCCGAGCAGTCGCCCCTGCCGGGCGGAGCCGGTCGTACGGCGGCTCGGACACGCGGGCGTTCGGCGGCGACGGTGTCCCGTGCAGCCCTACTTGTAATCTCCGCACGGTGGAGAGATCGAATGAAGGTTTGAGCGGAGACGCGTCGACGCTGCTGGACGTGCTGCTGACGGCGGCGCGGGAGGCCCCCGGCCAGACCATCGTGCACGTCCGGGGAGACGGCGTCGAGCACACGGTCACCTTCGCCGAACTCCGCGACGACGCACTGCGCGTGGCGGGCGGACTGATAGCGGCGGGCGTGACGCCGGGCACCGCGCTGCCGCTGGTCGCCGACCGGGGTGACGCCTTCCAGCCGATGTTCTGGGGCGCGCTGGCGGCAGGGGCCGTACCCGTCCCCCTCGCCCCGGAGCCGCGCCGGATCGGCCCGGTGTGGGAACTCCTCGGCAGGCCCCCCGTCGTGGTGGACGAGGGCACGCTCACCGTCGTCACCGACATGCGCGACATGAGCGATATGCGCGACATGCACGACATGCACGACATACGCGACGGTCAGGACCGACAACCCGCGTCCGCGATACGGGTGTTGAAGCTGGCCGACCTCCGTCGTGGTCGTCCGCCGCAGCGCCTCCCCCACCCCGCCCCCCACGAGGTCGCCTTCCTCCAGTTCTCCTCCGGCAGCACCGGCGCCCCCAAGGGGGTGGAGCTGACCCACGCCGGGGTCCTCGCCAATCTTCGGCAGATCCGCGCCGCGATGGCGATCAGCGCCGACGACGTGCTCGCGACCTGGATGCCGTACTTCCACGACATGGGTCTCATCGGCACGCATCTCGTCCCCATGGCCGCGCGTCTGAAGCAGATACGGATCGAACCGCTGTCCTTCGCGAAGCGGCCCGTCCTGTGGTTCGAGGCCGTCGCCCGTCACCGCGCGACCCTTCTCTCGGCCGCGAACTTCGCCCTCGCCCTCGCGGTCCGCCGTGTCCCGGCCACCGCGCTCACCGCCCTCGACCTCAGCTGCGTACGCCTGCTGCTCGTCGGTGCCGAGCCCATCGCGCCGCGCGTCTGGCGGGAGTTCACGGCCCGGACGGCTCCGGCGGGGCTGGACCCGCGCGCCCCGCTGCCGGTGTACGGGCTGGCCGAGGCGACCCTCGCGGTGACCGTACCGCCGCTGGGCGAGACCGCGACACCGTTGGTGCTGGACCGGGCCGCGCTCAGCCGGGGGCGGGTGGCCGAGACCGAACCGGGGCCGCACGCAGTGGAGTTGATGGACCTGGGGCGGCCGGTCGAGGGGTGCCAGGTACGGATCACCGGTGGCTCCGGCGGGCCGTCGGGTGAGCTGCGGGTCGGGCATGTGGAGGTACGAGGGCCGCAGTTGGGGCGCGGGTACCACCGGGCGCCCGAGGCCGGCGCGGAGACGTTCGGCGGTGACGGCTGGCTGCGTACCGGTGACCTCGGCTTCCTGCGGAACGGACGGCTGTGCGTCACCGGGCGCCACAAGGACGTGGTGTTCGTCAACGGCCGTACGTTCCACGCGTCGGACCTGGAGGAGACGGTCGCCGCGACGCCGGGGCTGCCGCCGGGGGCCGTGGCCGTCGTGGGGTCCACCGATCCGGACGGCGGGGGCGAACGGGTCGCCGCCTTCGTGCAGTGGGTGCGCCCGGCCCCCTCGGCCGCCGCCCCGGTGCTCCGCGCCGCAGCCGGCCGGCTGCGGGAGGTTCTCGGCCACGACGACGTCCGGGTACTGCCGTTGCCACCGGGGGCGTTCGCCCGTACCACCAGCGGGAAACTGCGCCGGGGGGTGCTGCGGGCGCGCTTCGAGGGTGGGGCGTACGCGGCTGTCGAGGCGCGTTGGGCCGACGCGACGGTCGCGGTGGTGGGCCGCGCGGCCGGGGTGGGAGGGGTCGTCCCCCGTTCACTGCGGGAGGTTCAGGAGTCGGTACGGGGGGTGTGGGCGCGTGTTCTGGAGGTGCCCGTGTCCGACGTGGGGCTTCGGGAGCGGTTCTTCGACCTCGGGGGGTCCTCGCTCAAGGCGATGGCTGTGCTTGCCGGGCTGGAGGACGTGTTCGCGGTGACGGTGGAGCCGCGTGCGCTGCGGGACCACGACACGGTGGTGGGGTTGGCCGGGTATGTGCTGGGGTTGTTGGGGGAGCGGGGCCCGGGGGTGGATGGGCGCCTCATGGGTCGGGGGGAGCTGTCCGGGGGCGGCCACGGGTCCGTCCTCGTGGCTGATCGCGCCCACGCGGCGGAGCCGCAGGTGACCGGGGGTGATGTCGAGGCCGGTTCCGCTGCCGCTCACCATGCCGACGCCGATCCCGGGCCCGGCCACCATCGCGGTTCCGGTGGTTCCGGTGGTTCCGTCGGAGCTGTCGCCATCCTCTCGGCGGCCTGTCGGTTCCCGGGGGTCGAGACACCCGAAGGGTTCTGGGAGTTGCTGGCCGCCGGGGGTGACACGGTCGGGGGCCTGCCCGAGGGCCGGTGGGAGGACGGGCCCCGGCCGGGTTCCTTCCTTGCCGATCCCGCGGCCTTCGACGCCGGGTTCTTCGGTATGGACGACGCGGAGGCACGGGCCACCGACCCGCAGGCGCGGATCTTTCTGGAGCTGGCCCATGAGGCGCTGGAGCGTGCCGGGTACGCGGGGCCCCGCCGGGCCGGACGCCGCGTCGGGGTCTTCGCGGCGGCCGGTGACAGCGGGTACCGCGAGATCCTGGCCGAGGCCGCCGGCGGTGACCTCGCCCGCCACCCGGCCGCCCTCACCGGCAACCTCCCCAACCTGATCGCCGCCCGCGTCTCCCAGGTACTGGACCTGCACGGCCCCGCCCTGGCCGTCGACACGGCCTGCTCCTCCGCCCTCGTCGCCCTGCATCTGGCCCGGCGCAGCCTGCTGTCCGGCGAGTGCGACCTCGCGGTGGTCGGCGGAGTCAACCTGGGCCTGACCCCGACCGGCCACCGCCTCCTCGAAGCGACGGGCGCGCTGTCGCCGACCGGCCGGTGCCGCGCGTTCGCCGCCGACGCGGACGGTTTCGTACCGGGAGAGGGCGGCGCCACTCTCGTCCTCGCCCGTCTCGACGACGCCCGCGCCGCCGGCGACCCGGTCCTCGCCCTCGTACGCGGTACGGCGGTGAACAACGACGGCCGTTCCCTCGGCCTCCTCGCCCCCGCCCCGCGCGGGCAGCGTGAGGTGATCGGCCGGGCGTACGAGGAGTGCGGTGTCGATCCGGCCGACGTGTCGTACGTCGAGGCGCACGGCACGGGTACGCCGATCGGTGACCCGGTCGAGGCGCGGTCGCTCGGCCAGGCGTTCCCGCCCCGCGCCGACGGGGTCCCGCGCCGGCTCGGCTCGGTCAAGGCGAACGTCGGGCACCTCCTCAACTCGGCCGGCATGCCCGCCCTCGTCAAGGTCGCCCTCGCCCTCTCCCACCGCCGTCTCCCGCCCTCCCTCCACGCCACCTCACCCGCGCCCTTCCTCGCACACACCGCCCCCGGCTTCCGTCTGGTCACCGAGCACGCGGAATGGACCGGCACGGAGGGCCGCCCGCTGACCGCCGGCGTGAACTCCTTCGGCTTCGGCGGCACCAACGCGCACGCGGTTCTGGAGGAGGCGCCGAGGGGGTTGGCAGGGGCGATGAGCGGGGCCGTAGGAACGACGAGCGGGGCTGTGGGTGTGACGAGCGGGGCTGTGGGTGTGACGGGTGGGGCCGTGGGTGCGACGGGTGGGGCCGTGGGTGTGACGGGCGCCGGAGCCGGCGCTGATCCCCGGGCCACCGGCGGTCCGCACCTTCTGACCCTTTCCGCCCGCACCGCCGGTGCACTGCGCGTCGCCGTCGCCGAGTTGGCCGCGCATCTGCGGGCCCACCCCGAACTGGACGAGGGTGACGTGTGCGCCGGCGTCAACACCGCCCGGGACGAGAGGCCGTACCGGATCGCCGTGGTCGCGGACGGCGACCTCGCGGAGCGGCTCGAAGCGGTGGGGAAGCGGGATTCCGCGAGCTTCGCGACGATGGGACCCGTACGGGCTCGGCCCCGCACGGTGTTCGTCCTTCCCGGCCAGGGCGCCCAACGCCCCGGGCTGGGCCGGGAGTTGTACGGTTCTGCGCCCGTGTTCCGTGACGTCCTGGACGAGGCCTCGTCCCTCACCGGGCCGGTGCTCGGCCGCACCCTGGCCGCGTGGTGTCTGGACGAGGACGCCGACCCCGCCGACCTGGCCCGGACGGAGGTGACGCAGCCGCTGCTGGTCGCGTTCGGGGTGGCGTTGGCAGGGCAGCTGGCCGCCTGGGGGGTGGCGCCGGACGCGGTCGTGGGGCACAGCGTCGGCGAGATCACCGCCGCGTGCGTCGCCGGGGCGCTGCCCCTGGCCGAGGCGGTCGGGTTCGCCGCCGAACGCGGACGCCTGGTGGGCGGGCTCGCCGCGCCGGGTGCCATGGCGGCCGTACGGGGTGACGAGGACACCGTCGCCGCCGTGGTCGCCGAGTCCGACGGCACGCTCTGCGTGGCCGCCGTCAACTCACCCTCGCAGGTGGTGCTGGCGGGCGAGGCGGAGGCCGTCGACCGGGCGGTCACGGCCCTCGCCGCCCGGGGAGTGGCCGCCCGCCGCCTCCGCGTCTCGCACGCCTTCCACTCCCCGATGCTGAACCCCGTACTCGACCCCCTCCACAGCGCGGCGAAGGCCCTGACCGTGCACCCGGCCACCGTTCCGATGCTGAGCACGGTCACCGGCCGGTGGGGCCCCGACCTGACCCCCGGTTCCGGCTACTGGCGCGACCACGCGATCCGCCCCGTCCGCTTCGCCGGCGCCGTCGCCCGACTCCTCGACGAGGGCTACGACACGTTCGTCGAACTCGGCCCCGGCGCCACCCTCTCCACCCCCATCCTCGCCACGGCCACCGCACATCCCGGCGTCACACCCTCCGACGTGACCGTCCTGCCCGCACTGCCCGCACTGCCCGCCACCACGGACGGCCCGGAAGCCGGTGCCGGGGCAGGGGCGTTGCTCGAAACCG
The DNA here is from genome assembly GCF_041435215.1 of Streptomyces sp. NBC_01314. Lineage (NCBI taxonomy): Bacteria > Bacillati > Actinomycetota > Actinomycetes > Kitasatosporales > Streptomycetaceae > Streptomyces > Streptomyces sp. NBC_01314. The sequence goes on from NZ_CP108394.1 coordinate 5,434,709, forward strand.
TCGGTCGGCTCTGGTCCCGTGGGGCCCTGCTGGCCCCCACAGCTCCGGCCTCTCCGGCCATGGCACGGCGACGGGTGCCCGTCCCCACGTACCCGTTCCAGCGCGGCCACCACTGGCCGCAGCGCCTCGACACGATGCCCGAGCCCGGTACGGCACCTGCGCCGCGTACGACACCCGGGCCGCGTACGACGCCCGAGCCCAGGGCAACACCCGGACCGCGTACGACACTTGACTCACCCGACGACCTTCCCATCGCGCGGCCCCTCCTCTGGCGCGACGCCCCGCTGACCGCCGCCCCCGACCCCCGCGTCGTACGTCTGACCGGCGCCGACACCCCGCTCCGCCGGGCCCTCGCCGACCGGCTCACCGGGCGCGGAGTGACGGTGCTGCGGTCAGGGTCGGAATCGGGGTCGGCGCCGACGATGACGCCGAACCGGTCCGAAGCCCCGGTGGAAGTCGCAGAGGCGGCGGCCGCCCCGGAGGTTGTGCTCTGGTTCGCCGGTGACGCCACGGGCCCGGAGGCGGAGACCAGCACCGCCGTCTCCGCCCTGCGCGAGGTGCTGCCCTCGCTCGGCACGACCCCCACCCGCCTGCTGCTGATCACGGAGAACGCGTACAGCACCGGCGACACCAACAGCACCAACGGAAGCAGCGGTGGAGACCTCGCCACCGGCCCCCGGTCCCGTCCCGCCCAGGCCCTCCTGCACGGCTTCGCCCTGGCCCTCCCCGAGGAACACCCGGGACTCTCCTCCCTGAGCATCGACCTGTCTTCCCAGGACCCGCTCGACACTCAACTCAGCTCGTTGGAACGCGAGTTGAGCGTCGCCCATCCCGCGGCACCCGGCGCGGGCGGAACCGTGGCCTGGCGGACGGGTCGCCGACTCGCTCGTACAGCCGTAGCCACCACCACCCCGGGCTCCCCCACGCCACTCCCCCCGAACGGCACCTACCTGATCACCGGCGGCGCGGGCGGCCTCGGTTCCGCGCTCGCCCGTGACCTCGCGGAACGCGGCACTCCCACCCTTGTCCTCACCGGCCGCACGGCCACCCCGCCCCGCGCCCTGCTCACCGACCTACGCGCCCTCGGCGCCCGCGCCCGCTACCAGGCGGCCGACATCACCGACGCGACCGACATCGACGAACTCGTCGCCGGACTGCCGCCGTTGGACGCCGTGTTCCACGCGGCGGGCACGGCCCGCCCCGGCAGCCTGCGCGGCAAGCCCGACGACGAGATCGAGGCCGTACTCGCGGCGAAGGTGCGCGGCACGACCCTCCTCGCCGAAGCGCTGCGCCGGCACGGCCAGGAGGACGCCGTGTGCGTCGCCTTCTCGTCCGTGTCCGCCGTACTGCCCGGCCTCGCCGGCGCCCTCGGCGACTACGCCGCCGCCAACTCCTTCCTCGACGCCTTCGCCACCGCCGAACGCGCCGCCGGCCGCCCCTGGCAGACGATCGCCTTCGGCCCCGTCACCGACACGGGCCTGGCGAGCGGGACGACCCCGCACACCCGGCTCCGACACCACGGCCTCGCGCCCATGACCGTACGGGCCGCCCTCGCGGGTCTCCACGCGGCCGTCGGCCTGGACGCGGCACACATACAGGTGACGGGCACAGGTGCCGCAACGAACCGCGCGACCAGCCACGACGGACCCGCAGCCGCCACCGGACAGCCCCTCCCGAGCCATCAGGCGCCCACGAGCACCGGCACCCCCGCTTCCTCCCAGGTCACCGCCCTCATTCGTCGCCTCCTCGCCGACGCCCTGCACCGCTCCCCGCAGGACATCGGCGACGACGAACAGTTCCTCACCCTGGGCCTGGACTCCCTGACCGCCATCGACCTCGCCCGCCGCCTGGAACGCGAACTCGGCCGCCCCCTCCCAGCCACCCTCCTCTTCGAACACCGCACGCTCGGCGAACTGGCCACCCACCTGGCCACCACCCCACCGACAGAGACGCCGAGCCCGACACCGAGCCCGACGCCGACGTCAAGTTCGACGCCCGGCGTCACCTCGCACCCCCTCACCCCCCTCCAACTCGCCTTCCACACCACCGAAACCCTTCACGAGGGCATCACCGCCTACGGCTACGTACGCCAGAGCATCAGCGGTCCCCTCGACACCGCCCTCCTCGGCCGGGCACTCGCCCGCCTCGCCGCCCGCCACCCCATGCTGCGTATGCGGTTCACCGGCGAGGCCGGCGCGCGCCCACGCCAGTACGCCGCCCCCGCCGGACCCGTGGACACGGCACCCCGCTGGTACGAGGTACGGGAACCGCACGACCTTCGACAACTGGAACAGGAGCTGTGCAACCGCCCGTTCGACCTGACGACGGAAGACCCGGTACGAGCCGTCCTCGTCCACGACCGTGACGACGCACACCTCGCCCACCTGCTCCTGGTCGTCCACCACGCCGCCGCCGACGGCTTCAGCCTCAAGCTCCTCGCCGAGGAACTCTGGTCGCTCTACACGGCCCTGGTGCGCGGGGAGACACTTCCCCAACTCCCGCAGCCAGGAGCCGAGTTCGCCGACTACACAGCCGCCATGACCGCCGAACGCCAGTCCCCGGCGTACGCGGAGGATCAGCGGTACTGGCGCGACCGCCTGGCCGACCGCCTGGCCGACGGCACCGCTTCCTCCCTCTCCCTGCCGTACGACGGCGACCCCGAAGCACCCCCCGCCCCGCCCCTCACCCACCACCGCACCGGCATCGACGAGGCGCTGACCGCCGCACTCCGCGAGACGGCCGCGCGGCACGGAGTCTCGTTGTTCCACCTGCTGCTGGCGGTGTACGGCCGTTGTCTGGCGCGGTGGAGCGGACGGCGGTCCGTCGCGGTCAATGTGGCGCGGTCCCGAAGGGAGTTGCCGATCGCCGGCATCGACCGTCTGGTGGGGCCGCTGGCCGACACCCTGCCGGTGTTCGTGGACGTCGACCCCGACGAGCCGGCCACCGCGCTCGCCGACCGGCTGCGCCGCATCTGGGGTGAGGCCGAGGCCCACGCGACCCTGAGCAGCACCGACTTCGCCCGGCTGCTGTCCGGACTCCGGCCCGCCACGGGCCCGGCCCCGCGCACGGCCGCCGGGGCGGGGTTCAGTTTCGCCCGCTTCCCAGTCGTCCACGGCTCCGACTGGCCGGTCACCGTCACCCCGACGGCCGCGGCCACCGCCTCCGCCGCCACCCGGCTCGGGCTCCTCTGCTGGGAGGCCGACTCCGCCCTGTGCCTGTCGTGGAACCACCCGGCCCGGCTCTTCCGCCCCGAGACCGTACGCCGCCTCGCCGACGAGTACGTCACCGAACTGCGCGCCGCCGTCGCGGGGCCCTCAGCCACTCCGGCCGGACCGGTCGGCGGCGGCATCGTGGAGCGCCTGTGCGCACAGTTCCGGGCCACACCCGGGTCCATCGCCGTCGACACCGGCGCCCCGGGCACGCCGCCGCTCACCTACGCCGCCCTCGACACCGCCTCCGCCGCCCTCGCCGCCCGACTGCGCGCCCACGGCGTACGCCCCGGCGACCTGGTCGGACTCCTCACCGAACCGGGCGGCACGGACACGGTCACCGGAGTCGTCGGCATCCTGCGGGCGGGCGCCGGCTGGGTACCGCTGGACGCCACCCACCCCACCGCCCGGCACCGGGACCAGTTGTCCCGTACGGGAGTGCGCGTACTGGTCTGCGACCCGACGACCCACGAGGCGGCCACCGGCCTGGACGGCGTCACACCGGTCCCGGTGTCCGAGCCGTCCGACACCACACCGCCGGCCGTCTTGGAGAGCGACGCCCCCGACCCCGAAGCCATCGCCTACGTCATCTTCACCTCCGGCTCGACGGGCCGCCCCAAGGCCGTCCCCATCACCCACCGGTCGATGACGAACTACCTCGACTGGTCCCTGGCCACGTTCGGCTACGGCCCCGGCGACCGGCTCGCGCAGACCGCGTCGGCCTGTTTCGACGCCTCGGTACGGCAGTTGCTGGCCCCGCTGCTGGTCGGCGCCACGGTGCACACCCTCTCCCGCGACCTGCTGCGCGACCCCGAGGCCCTGCTCGACCGCGTCGTGGCGGACCGGATCACGGTGTGGAGCTCGGTCCCGACGCTGTGGGAACGGCTGCTGACCGCCGCCGAGGAACGCACCCGGCAGCACGGCACGCCCCCCGACCTCTCCGCCCTGCGCTGGGTCCACGTGGGCGGCGAGGCCCTGCCCGCGGCCCACGTACGCCGCTGGTTCGACCTCCTCACCACCCCCGTCGGCGACAGTCCGCGCCCCCGGCACACCCCGCACCCCCACCGGATCGCCAACCTCTACGGCCCCACCGAAGCCACCGTCAACGCCACCTGCCACATCATCGACACCCGCCCCGCCGACGACATACGCCACCTCCCCATCGGCCGCCCCGTCGCCGGCACCGAACTGACCGTGATCGGCGAGGACGGACGCGAACGCGCCCCCGGTGAACCCGGCGAACTCCTCATCGCCGGAACCGGTCTCACCCCCGGCTACCTGGGCGATCCCGACCTCACCGCCGCCGCCTTCACCGAACGGGACGGCCGCCGCTGGTACCGCAGCGGCGACCGCGTCCGCCGTACGGCCGACGGGGTACTGGAGTTCCTGGGCCGACTCGACGACCAGGTCAAGGTCCGCGGCCACCGCGTGGAACTCGGTGAGGTCGAGGCCGCCCTGCTCACCCATCCGGGCGTGGCCCGCGCGGCCGTACTGCTGCGTGACGGGCGGCTGGAGGCGTACGTCGAGCCGAGGACCGGCACGCACACCCTCGCGCCCCACACCCTCGCGCCCCACGACGTCGACCCCCGTCGGCTCGACCCCCGCGAGGTGCGCGCCTTCCTCTCCCGCACCCTCCCCCCGTACATGCTCCCCGCCCGCGTCCACTCCCTCCCGGCCCTCCCTCTGACCGGCACGGGCAAGATCGACCGCAACCGCCTCGCTCCCCGCGCCGAAGCCGCCCCGAGCACGCCGACCGGCATGCCGTGCACGCCCGCTGAGCCCCCGCGCACGCCTCCCGCGGCCCCCACCGAACACCTGCTGGCGCGCATCTGGTCCGAACTGCTGGACGTACCGGAGTCCGAGATCAGCCGCCAGGACGACTTCTTCGCACTCGGCGGCGACTCCATCACGGTGCTGGAACTGTTCTCCCGCCTACGCCCCGAACGCCCCGCCCTGCCACGCCCGACCGCCGTCTACACGCACCGCACCCTGGCCGCCCTGGCGGCGAGCATCGACTCCACCACCGTCACCGCCACCGCGCCCACTCCACCCGAGAGCCAGCAGACCGAACACGCCCCCACGCCCTACCCCCTCACCCCCTCCCAACAGGGCTTCCTCCTCGCCGACGCCCTCGCCACCAGCACACCCACCACACCCGGTAGCCCCGGTAGCCCCGGCGCCAACCCCGCCTGGCTGGCCCGCTTCCGTATCCACGGCCCCCTGGACCCGGACCTGTTCCAGCGCTCCGTCGACGTCCTCATGGCCCGGCACCCCATGCTCCGCACGGTCTTCCCGGCGGGCGCCCGCCCACCCGTGCAGCAGGAACTCCCGGCCTCGCTACGGCTCCCCGTGGAGACGGAGGCCCTGGCCCACCCCGGCCTCCTGGAGGAACGGGCCGCCGAGGAGGCGAACCGCCGCTTCGAACCCTGGGCCTGGCCCCTGCTGCGCCTGCGCCTCTTCACCGTCGCGCCGGACGAACACGTACTCCTCGTCCACGCCCACCACCTCATCGGCGACGGCTACAGCGCGGCTCTCCTCACCCGCGAACTCCTCACCGTGTACGGCCGTTTCGAAGACGGCCTCCCCCACGGCCTGGAGCCACTGCACTCCACCTTCCATGCACACGCACTCCACCGGACCGCACCCCGCCGGCCCACGACCCCGGAGACCGAGGCGTACCGCGCCCGCCACCTCACCCCCTACACCCCACCCGTCCTGCGAGCACCCCGCCCCGACGGCACCGCCCCCGCCTTCCACACCACCACCTTCACCCTCGACGCCGACCGCACCCACGCCCTGCGCCACCTCGCCCAGAGCACCGGCACCACGCTCCACGCCCCGGTCCTCACGGCGTACCACCGCGCCCTCACCACCCTCACCGGCCGACGCGACCTGGTCCTCGGGCTGGCCGTCACCGGCAGGGACGAGACCACGCGGGACGCACATCGCGTCTTCGGCCCGTTCGCCGAGGCGGTGGCACTCCGCCCGGCGCTCCCGTCCGACGGCGAACGCGCGGCCCCCGACTTCGTCGAGGACCTCCGCCGTATCGCCACTGAGTCGATCGCGGCCCGCACCGCCGGCCCCCTGGACCTCCGAACACCCCAAGGCCTGCCCCGTACCGCCCAGTTCTTCTTCACGTTCCTCGACTTCAGCGCCCTGGGCACGCCCCCCGACACCACCCTGACCCTCCGGGCCGACGACACCGGGACGGAGCTGGCCCCGCCACCGGTGGGCACCGATGTCTTCCTGGCCGCACGCCCCTCCCCGAACGGCGAAGGCCTCCGCGTCACGGCCCGCGCGCCGGCAACCGCGCTCACATCCGATGAACTCGACGCTTTCGCAGGAGAGTTGAGGGCGCAGCTGGAGCAAGCCGCCCGCCGCGACGACATCCCCGCCCCCACTCAGTCCGCCTCGCCCACCCCGGCCGCTCCATCCATCTCGTCCGCCTCATCCACTCCATCCATCTCGTCCACTCCATCCATCCCGTCCGCCGCTTCCCTCGACGCGGCCCTCATCGGCTACCTCCCGGCCCCGCACCACCTGGCTGCCTTCGCCGGTCTCCCCCCGCACGCGGCCCCCAGCCGCGAGCAGATCCGCGCCCTCCTCTTCCCGGACGGCGGGGCCAGACTCCTGGAGAGCATCACCACCCCCCTCGGCAGATCCGGCTTCGTCTCACTCCCGCTCTTCGCCGACGAGCTGACCGGCCCGCTCCCCGTCGGAGCCCCGGCCCCTGTGACCACCCTGGCCACCCTGACCGCGCGCGCCGTGGACCACGCCGCGTCCCTCGGCGCCCGCTGTGTCTCCCTGGCCGGCATGATCCCGTCCCTCACCGGCTACGGCTACGACGTCCTCCGGGAGACCGCGGCGACGACCACGACGCCCGCCACCAGGCACGCGACCACCACCCTCACCACCGGGCACGCGACCACGACCGTCGCCGTGGTCAAGACCGTCCGCACCGCCCTTGAGGCGACCGGCCGCGACCTCGGCGAACTCACCCTCGCCGTCGTCGGCTGCGGTTCCATCGGCACATCGTCCCTGCGCCTGCTCCTCGCCCTCAGCCCCCACCCACCGGCCCGGCTCCTGCTCTGCGATGTGCCCGGCAGCGCCCCCCGCCTCCAGCAGCCGGCCGCCGAACTGACGGCCGACCACCCCACCATGGCCGTACAGATCGTCGAGTCGGCCGACCCTCGAAGCCTCCCCGCCGAGGTCTACGCCACGGCCGACGTCATCGTCACGGCGGTCAGCGGCGGCCCGACCCTGCTGGACGTCGACCGGCTGCGGCCCGGCACGATCGTCGTGGACGACTCCTTCCCGCACTGTTTCGACACCGGGCGGGCCCTGGACCGGATGCGGCACGAGCAGGACGTACTGATCGTCGGGGGTGGCCTGCTGGCCCTGGACCCCACCGAGACCCACCTGTCACCGGACCTCCCGGCCGCCGCCCTCACCGGCCACGCCACCGCCCGCACCCAGCAGCACCTCGCGCTCCACCTCCCCGGCACCCTCGCCTCGTGCCGTCTGGAGTCCCTCCTCCACGCCCACCTCACCGCCCCGGACTCCGGTACGGAACTGCCCCTGATCCACGGCCTGGTCGACCTCCCCCGCGCCCTCGCCCACTGGGACGCCGCCGAAGCCGCCGGAGTCCGCCCGGCCCCCCTCCACCTCCTTGACCACACCATCCCTCCGGAGGCCCTGAGCGCCCTGCCCCCACCACAGCGGTCGCGCTGAACACCCGCACGCGGAACGCCCGGCCGGAGAGTTCCCCGACCGGGGAGTTCCGCCACAGGGCCCGACCCGACCGCCGCACCGGTCCCCGTTCAGGCGCCCGACCGCCGTACCCGGTCTCCGTTCAGGCGCCCAACTGCCGTACCAGTTCCCGCGCGAACGCCTCCGTCGCCGGTGCCGTCCAGCGTCGGCGGTGCCGGGCCAGCCGTACGGGGACATCGGCGAAGCGCGGCCCTCGGACTTTCGTCAGCCGCCCCTGACCCAGGTACTCCTCCACCGTCGTCAGCGGCAACAGCGTCAGCCCCAGTCCGGCGGCGGCGCAGGACCGTGCCGCGTCCACGCTGCCGAACCGGGTCAGCCGGGGCCCGGACCCGGGCACGGCGAGCAGCCGCCGCTCCAACTCGTCGCTGTACGAGCACCCTTGCTCCAGCAGGAAGAAGCTCTCCGCCGCCAACTGCGCCCAGGTGGCCTTGTGCGTACGCGCCGCGAACGGATGACGGGGAGCGCACACGAGGGCGAGCGGCTCGCACGCGACCGGCTCGGCCGTCACCTCAGGGAAGTCGGCCTCGCTTTCCAACAGCAGCGCCAGATCCAGCCGCCCGGCCCGCAGCCCCGCCACGCACTCCGCCGTACCGGCCGCGTGCAGGTCGACGTCCACCTCGGGGTGGTGGGTGCGCAGGGCCGCGATCACGCCCGGCAGTCTGGTCGCGCACAGGGACTCCGGGGTGCCGACCCGCACCCGCCCCCGTACGACACCGTCACCCGCGCCGCCACCGGCCCGCAGCCGCGCCACGGCGTCGAGGACCTCCTCCGCGCCTTCCAGCAGACGCCGGCCCGACTCGGTGAGCAGCGTGCCGGTGGGCAGCCGGTCGAAGAGCCGGGTGCCCAACTCCCGTTCCAGGGTGCGGATGTGCACGGTGACCGTGGACTGGGCGAGGTGCAGCTCGGCGGCAGCGGTGGTGAAGCCACCGGTCCGGGCGAGGGTGGTGAAGGTGTGCAGCAGTCGGGTGTCCACGGCGTCAGCCTAGGCCGCCCATCGACTTTTCCGATGGGCCGGATCGAAACCAATCGTTGGACTCGATCTCCGCGCGGTGACAGCGTGGAGCCATGCCCAACGACACGAACGACACGAACGACACGAACCCGAACGACCCGAACGGCGCAGGCAGCACAGGCAGCGCAGGCGGAACGAGTCCCGTGCACCGCCCCGAGTCGTCGGCCGGGGCGGCGCGCCCCGAGACGCTGCGCTTCTCCTCCTTCACCCATGACCCGGCGGGCGGCAACCCTGCCGGGGTGGTGCTCGACGCCTCCGGGCTCGACGACGCGACGATGCTCGCGATCGCCGCCGAGGTGGGCTACTCCGAGACGGCCTTCGTCACCGCCGCCGACGAGACCGCGCGCCGGTTCCGGGTGCGGTACTTCAGCCCTCTCGCCGAGGTGGCCTTCTGCGGACACGCGACCGTCGCCCTGGCCGTGGCGCTCGCCGAGCGGCTGGGCCCCGGCGGGATCCTCCTCGACACCCTCGCGGGCGAGATCCCCGTCGCCACCACGGTCGACAGCGCCGACGGTACGTTCCACGCCACCCTGACCAGCGCGCCGACCCGCTCCCGCCCCGCCACGGGCCCTGAACTGGACGCGGCCCTGAAGGCCCTCGGCTGGTCCCCCGACGACCTCGACCCGGCGCTCCCGCCGCACGTGGCCTTCGGCGGCGTCGACCACCTGATCCTGGCCGCCGGCTCCCGCGAGCGCCTCGCGGACCTGGACTACGACTTCGACGGTCTCGCCGAGGTGATGCGGCGGCACGACTGGACGACCGTCCACCTGGTGTGGCGTGAGTCCCCGGAACACTTCCACGCCCGGGACCCGTTCCCCGTGGGCGGTGTCGTGGAGGACCCGGCGACGGGCGCGGCGGCAGCAGCCTTCGGCGGATACCTCCGCACCCTCGGCCTGGTCACCGCCCCGGCCACCGTCACGATCCGCCAGGGCGAGGACATGGGCCGCCCCAGCGACCTGCGGATCGACGTGTCTCCCGAGGACCCCCGCACCCGGGTCACCGGCCAGGCGGTCCCCATCGGCTGACTCCGGCACCTACCGCGGGCGCACACCGGACGTACTTACGTGGCCACCGGGAGAGAAGTAACTTGCGTAAGTCAAGCAATCGACTTATGTTGAGTAAGTCAAGCAAGGTAGGCGCATCGGAGCACCCGCCTGACGCCCCCTCTTCCCTCCCCCGCTCTCTTTCGACGGAGGCCCCGCCATGTCCCACACCCTTGCCCGACCCGCCGACGCGGGGGCCGGCGCCCCATCGCGGCCCAACGCCGTGGTGGCGGTGCTGGCGCTGGCCGGGATCGTCGTCGCGCTGATGCAGACGCTGGTCATCCCGATCGTCCCGGAGCTGCCGAAGCTGCTGGACGCGCCGGCCTCGGACACCGCGTGGGCGGTGACCGCCACCCTGCTCGCCGCGGCCGTGGCGACGCCGGTCGTCGGGCGCCTCGGCGACATGTTCGGGAAGCGGCGCATGCTGCTGCTCAGCATCGTGCTGCTGGTGTCCGGCTCGGTGGTCTGCGCACTGGCCGACTCGCTCGTCCCGATGATCATCGGCCGGGGTCTGCAGGGGCTGGCCGCCGCCGTCATCCCGCTCGGCATCAGCGTCATGCGGGACGTCCTGCCCGCCGAACGCCTCGCCGGGTCCACCGCGCTCATGAGCGCCTCCCTCGGTGTCGGCGGCGCCCTCGGTCTGCCCGCCGCCGCGTTCATCGCGGACAACTGGGACTGGCACCTCCTCTTCTGGACCTCCGCCGCCCTGGGCGCCCTGTCCTTCCTCCTGGTCCTGGTGGTCGTACCGGAGTCGAAGGTGCGCACCGGCGGCCGTTTCGACCTGGTCGGGTCGCTCGGGCTTTCCGCAGGACTGGTCTCACTGCTGCTCGCCGTCTCCAAGGGCGCCGACTGGGGCTGGACCAGCGGGACGACGCTGGGGCTGTTCGCCGCCGCCGTCGCGATCCTCGCCTCGTGGGGCCTCTACGAGCTGCGGGCCGGGCAGCCCCTGGTCGATCTGCGGACCACCGCCCGGCCGCAGGTGCTGTTCACCAACCTGGCCTCGATCGCGCTCGGCTTCTCGATGTTCGCGATGTCCCTGGTCCTGCCGCAACTGCTCCAGCTGCCCGAACAGACCGGCTACGGCCTCGGCAGGTCCATGATGAGCGTCGGTCTGGTGCTGGCCCCGCAGGGGCTGGTGATGATGGCCATGTCCGCGGTGTCCGCCGCGCTCACCAAGGCCAAGGGGCCGAAGGTCACCCTGATGGTCGGCGCGCTGATCGTCGCCACTGGTTACGGCCTGAACATCGTCCTGATGAGCGAGGTCTGGCACCTCATCCTGGTCTCCTGCGTCATCGGCGGCGGTGTCGGCTTCACCTACGGCGCGATGCCCGCCCTGATCATGGGCGCGGTGCCGGAGTCCGAGACGGCCGCCGCCAACAGCCTCAACACACTGATGCGCTCCCTCGGCACCTCGTTCGCCAGCGCCCTCGCCGGCGTCATCCTCGCCCAGATGACCACCGACTTCGGCGGCTACGCCCTCCCTTCCGAGAACGGCTTCAAGGTCGTCATGGCCATCGGCGCCGGCGCCGCCCTCCTCGCCTTCCTCCTCACCTCCTTCATCCCGAAGCGCCGCCCGGCCGCCCAGGACCCGGCCGCCCAGGCCCCGGCCGCCGCCAACCCGGCAGCCGCCGGCCCGGCCGGGGAGCGCGCGGAGGTCGCGGGGTCGACCAAGGCATAGCGCCCCGCACGGCCTCCACACAGCCCTCACGCAGCCCTCACGCAGCGGAACCCCCAGGCCAGGGCCTGGGGGTTCCGTTGTTGCCGAAGATCGCCGACGGCGAAGCTACGACGCTACGACGCGTGTGTCACGGCGCGTTGACCAGGTGGTGCGGCGGTACCTGGACCGTGCGGGCACCCGGGGTGCCGCCCAGGACCACCTTGCGGAGAGCGATGTTGTTCTTGTGGTTGGTCTCCTGGAGACGGTTCTCCGGGTTGGCGATGACCTGGATGTAGTACGTGCCGTTCGGCAGGTCGGTGATCTCGAAGGACTGGCCGGGACGGTACTGGGTGTACGTGTCACCGGAGCCGACGTCGAGGACCTCACGCACCGAGATGGCGTCCTGCGAACCGCACGCGGTGGACAGGTCGGTGTTCTGCGGGTCCCAGTTGGCGTTCTTCACCGTGTAGTCGATGGCGTCGGTGTTGGCCAGGCAGAACGCCTCCTTGCCGGAGCGGACCTGCTTGGTCTTGTCCGCGCTGAGCAGGCGGTAGCTGGCGAAGTCCGTGAAGTGCCAGTGCTCGTGGCCCTCGCGCGGGTCCCACTCCATGGTGCCGGTGGGGGTGTAGCCGATCTGCTTGCCCTTGGCGTCGTAGAAGTACTGGTACGCGTCCATCAGGTCGGCGCCGGGCTTGCGGAAGCCGTCGACGACGAGGGGCGCGGGGCCCGCGTTCCAGACGTTCGCGCTGAAGGCGAGGTAGTCCTTGCCGGCTACGTCGCCGTCCTCGCCGTCGGTGATGGCGATGTCCCAGGCGGGCAACGACCGCAGGTCCGGCTTGGGGACGTTCTTCGGGACGCTCGCCTTGCCGGTGGGCCGCTTGGCGTTGGCCTTCAGCGCGGAGGCGATGCGGGAGCCGTCGGTGTGGCCGGCGCCGTCGCCCAGGTGCTTGGCGCGACCCCGGTCGACGAGGGCGTAGGGCAGCTCGGGCGGGGTGGGAGCGTCGGCGCCGCGCGGGCCGTAGTGGTGGCTGTCCGGGGCCGGCTGTCCGGCCGGGGCCGACTGCGTGGAGTGGTCGCCGCCGTGGCCACCACCGTGGCCGCCGCCGTGGTGGGCGGAGGACGACGAGGGCTTCGACGTGGTCAGACCCGCGCCGCCCTCGCCCGCGTCGGGATCCTCCCGCACCGTCACCTTGATGGTCGGCCGGTTGTCGGGCATGCCGAACAGGTCGCGGTACTTCTTCGCCACCCGCACCTGGGCGGTGTACTCGCCCACCGGCAGGTCCACCCCGCCCCTTTCGTAGTCCCAGCTGGTGGTGTTGGTCGCCCAGCCCTTCTCGGTGCCCCACACGGAGCCGAGCGTCCACGGGTTGCCGGAGCAGCTCTGCGGATAGTGGTTGGTGGCCGGGGCGTCCGGGCGGATCCGGCCCGAGGCGTTGCTCGGGCAGAAGTTCCCCTTGGTCTTCACCACCTCGGTCCCGGCCGCGTTCTTGACCGAGATCTCCAGGAAGCCGGTGAGCCCGGAGAAGTCGTCGACCGTCCCCGCGGGCAGGGTCTTCGTCTTCACGGTCTTGCCGTTGCGGAGGATCTGCTTGGCGACGATCGGGTCCTTGTACGACTTCCGCGTCACCTGGAACTCCAGGGGCGCGTTGTCGACCGTGACATACGTGCCGAGCTGCAGGCTGACGCCCTCGGACCACTCGTACCGGGTGAGCGTCACGGAGTTCGACGCGGCGATCAGCTTGAGCTGCGGCTTCCCGGGCGTCGCGGCGGGCGCGGCACCGGCGCCGGGGGCGGCACCGGCCACGGCGGCCACCACGGTGAGCGACGCCAGGGCGGCGAGGCCGGGGCGCTTCAGGCGACTGCGGCGGTCCTCACCGCCGGTCGAGCCGGTCGAGCTCGTCGCACTGGTCGCACCAGTCGGGCTGGATGGATTGGTCATCTGGCTGGTCATCGGTTCCTCGTCTGCGAGTGCCATGGTCAGTGGCATCGGACTGGACAGCCCACGGACGACTACCGACCGCACAGGCGCACCCCAATACGCCTCGGGCCGGGCCGGACTCGATCCGTCCGCCCTGTGAGCAATCTGTGAGACCGGTAAACGGTGGGCGCGGGTTGCCTGTTGAGGCGGAATTCGACGAAACGCGCGGTGAGCACGCGTCAGACACATGCCCGAGCATCCCTGCGGGACCGGCTCCAAGTCCCCGGTGAATCCGCGCAGGAGCGTCACACAGCCTGCACACAGCTCTGAGAATGCCTCGTTAGCGTTGCTGACCGCTCGATCCGCTCGATCCCGCGTGCGAACGTGACGCGACCGGGCCGCGGCCCGGCGGGTCGACGGCATGCCACCACAGAAAGACCCCGATGGACTACTGCTCCTCATGTCGCCGACATCTCAACGGTGCCCTCGTGTGCCCCGGCTGCGGCGCCTACGCGCCCGACATAGCCCCGGCCACGATCGACAGCCGCGTCGCCCCGTCCCGGCCCACCGGGACGACGACCGGGTCGGTGATGGTCCCGCTGCCGACGGCGACCTGGGGGTACGGGGCGACGGACGGTAGTTGGCTCGACGGGACGGTGGCGGACGGGACGGCGACCGAGGGGTTCGCGGGGGACGGGTTCACGTCCGAGGGGTTCGCGGGGGACGGGTTCACGGCGGACGGGTTCGCGGGGGACGGGTTCACGGCGGACGGGCCGACGTTCGGCGGCAAGGACGTCGAAGTGGACGCGAAGGCCAACGCCGACGCCGACGCGGTCGCCATCACCGGCATGGGCATGGGCGTGGACGTGGACGTGGAGGGTGTCCCGGCGGTGCCGCGGGGGCGGGCCGCGCGGCGGCGTCAGGTGGCGCGGTGGAAGAAGAACCAGCGCCGGGCCGTGGTCGCGACCGCTGTCGCGCTGGTCGGCGGCGGTCTGACCGTCCTGGGGATGGACCGGCAGTCCACCGACCGCACCCAGGCGGCCACGGCACCGGACGCCGAGAGCCTGGGCGCCGTCGAGGAACAGGGCTCGCAGCGCGGCCGTACGCCGACGACGGAGACCGACGACGCGCGGCGCACCTCGGACACCCCCGCCACCACGTGGTCCCCGTCCGGCGACACCTCGCGCGACCGTTCCGCGGCGGACAGGGCGGACTCCCGCGCGAACCACCCCAACTCGCCCCGCACGGCGTCGGCCACGCCGTCCGCCAAGCAGGCGCGGACCGGCTCCTCCACCGACGGGACGGCCACCGACACCGCCACCCTGACGGACGAGACGACCACACCCCCGGCCACAGACGGCTCCGGTTCCTCGGCGGACACGGGGACGAGCACGGGCTCGGACACCGGCACCGGGACCGACACCGGTGCGGAGTCGGGAAGCGGCACCGGCTCGGGCACGGGCACGGGCACGTCGGACGGTTCCGGCTCCGACACGGCTACGACGTCACCCTCGGGGCTGTGCCTGCTCGGGATCGTCTGCGTGAGCTGACGTACGAACGACCGGATGCGCAGGGGCTGACCGCCGCCAGACGGTCAGCCCTCTCCAGTCCCATGTCCCGACGTCCCCACATCCTTACCGGCTTACTGGCATCCGTCCGCCCGCGCCCGTCAGCGCCCGTCAGTGCCCGTCAGTGCCCGTCAGTGTTCGTCGGCCATCGGGCGTGGCCAAGAACGTCCGCTGACGCGTTCGATGTCGGTGTTGAACCGCTCCAGGTCGGCGACGAAGCGCTGGAGGCGCTCGGCGGGCCAGTCGGCGATGACGCCGGTGAGGCCGTCGACGAACTCCTCGCGCTGCTCGGCGAGACGCGCCGCTCCCCTGTCGGTGACACGGAACTTGCGGGCCACTCCCCCTTCGGGGTCGAGGGTCCGCTCCACCAGGCCCTCCCGCAGGAGCGCCGAGGTCTGCCGGGTGAACGTGGACGCGTTGAACCCGAACGCCTCCACGAAGTCCGGGATGGACATGGGCCCTTGGGCCTCCAGCCTGCTGAGCAGGACATAGGCGCTGCGGTCCAGGGCACCGCCGTCGCGAACGCCACGCGGAGTCGACGTGTCGCGGTTCCGCGTCAGGATCAGCAGCTCCCGCTCGATGCGCTTCCCCGCCTCTCGGGCATCCACCGGTCTCCTCCTGCCTGTCTGGCCTGTTCGGCCCGTCCGGCCTTCATGGGCCCTCACCCTACGTCGAGATTGCGCCATGCATGGAGAGTGCAGGATGCACCATTGATGCACGATGCACTACCTGTGTAGCGTGCATTTCCATCTCCCTCCCCTTCCCCCCACCAGGAGATGCCGAGATGAGCCAGGTCGAGATGAACGGGAACCCGCCGGCCCAGCCGACTGAGTCGAACCAGACGAACACGAACCAGACGAGCAGGAACGACCAGCCCCACCCCGACACAGGCCCGGACGACGAGGTGGTCCGGCTGCCGATGACCAGCGACGGCCCCCTGGACCCGCCCGCCGCATGGGAGCGGCTGCGCGAGCGGTGCCCGGTGGCCACGGTCGAGTTGCCGAGCGGCGACAGGGCGAAGTTCTTGAGCCGGTACGACGATGTCCGCGCCCTCCTCTCCGACCCCCGCTTCGCCCGCCCGCGCGCCGGGGACGACAGCGCCCGCCTCTCCGCCGACGGCTCGGGCGGCGTCGCGGCCGACGCGTCCCCCGAGTACGCGCTGTCGATCCCGGAGACCGGCGAGCCGCATCTACGGTGGCGGCGCCAGGTCGGCCGGTACTTCACCGCGAAACGCATGGCGGCCCTGCGCCCCGGCATGGCGAGGATCGCCGAGTCACTGCTCGACGACATGATCGAGCGCGGGCAGCCCGCCGACCTCAAGGCGGCCCTCGGCTTCCCGCTCCCGGTGTACGTCATCTGCGACCTGCTCGGCGCGCCGGCCGAGGACCGCGACCGCTTCTCGCACTGGTCCGACGCGTTCCTGAACGTCAGCCGGTTCTCGAAGGAGGAGACGCGGGCGGCGTTCACGGAGTTCGCGCGGTACATGGCCGAACTCGTCGCGGCGAAGCGGGCCGAGCCGGGCGAGGACCTGCTCAGCATGCTCATCGTGGACGGGGCCGCGCTGCCGGAGGCGGACCGGCTCACCGACGCCGAACTCCTCGCCACCGGTATGGGGTTGCTGGTGGCCGGCCACGAGACCACCGCGAACATGATCGGCAAGATGGCCGCTCTGCTGCTGGCCGACCGCGGCCGGTGGGAGCAGCTGCTCGCCGACCCCTCCCTCGTCCGTACGGCGGTGGAGGAGGTACTGCGCTTCGACGCCAATCTCAGCGCTTTCGGGATGCGGCGTTATCTGAGCGAGGACGTGGACCTCGACGGGGAGTCGCTGCCCGGCGGCACCACCGTGTTCTGCGGCATGTCCTCCGCCAACCGGGACGATCGCGTGTTCGCCTCCCCCGCCGAGATGGACCTGACCCGCAGCCCCAACCCGCACCTCACCTTCGGCGCCGGCCCCCACTCCTGCCTCGGTCAGGCCCTCGCCCGCACCGAGCTGCAGGTCGTCCTCGAAGTCCTCCTCCGCAAACTGCCCACCCTCGAACTCGCAGTCCCCGCCAACGAGTTGCGGAAGGTCGAGGGCCTCCTCGTGGGGGGCCTGTGCGAGGTACCCGTGCACTGGTGATCCCCGAACGAACAGACACGACAACCGCCTACCGCCTACCGCCTACCGCCTACCGCCTACCGCCTACCGCCTACCGCCTACCGGGCAGGAGGATCACTCTTGAAGGTCCACGTCGACGAGGCGAAATGCTGCGGCGCCGGTCAGTGCGTCCTCATCGCCCCCGAGGTCTTCGACCAACGCGACGAGGACGGCGTCGTCGTACTCCTCGACCCGGCCCCCGCCCCGCCGCACCACCCGACCGTCCGCGAGGCGGCGGCGGTCTGCCCGGCGGCGGCGATCACCCTCGACGAGGAGAAGTGATCCGGGCGGCGGGTCGGCCGAGGACCGAAGGCCGGCCGGCACGGGCGGCGAGCCGAGACCGGGCGTGAGCCGGCCGAGACCGAGTCTGAGCCGCAGGCGGCGCGTCGGCCACCGGTTCTCCGCCCGGCGGCCCTGATTCCCGCCCACGCTCCCGGGCCTCGCCGGCCCCGCCCCCGCCCCGCCCCGCCCGTCTGCCCTACGCCCTGGGCGCCGCCCGATGCGGCCCCAACTCCGCCAGCACGTTCCCGAGTTGCTCGGCGGTGAGGGCGGGCTCGGGCAGGGGCGGCGGGGGTGTGGCCGTGGTTGCCAGCGGGCGGAGGCTGTCGAGGAGGAGGGCCAGGGGGCGGCGCCAGGCGTCGGGTGCGGTCGCGGTGGTGAGGGCGGGGACGGCACGGCCCAGGGCGGCGAGGGCGAAGAGGACGTCCTCGGTGGTGATGTCGGCCCGGATGGTGCCCTCGTCACGGCCGCGCCGCAGCAGGTGGTCCACGGTCCGCCGGTTGTGCTCGTGCACGTCCGCAAGGACGTCGACGCCGCGTACGTGCGTGGTCATGAGGTCGTTCGTGCCCCGGTCGGCCGCGAGCGTGTCGAAGACGGCCTTGAGGTAGTCGTTCAGCCCGGTCCAGGCGTCCGGGGCGGTCCGGACCCGGTCCCCGATGGCCATCGTGCCCGTGAGCTGGTCGTGGAAGACGGCTTCGATGAGGGAGGCGCGGCTCGGGAAGTGCCGGTAGAGCGTCGCGTTCCCCACCCCGGCCCGGCGGGCGATCACATCCAGCGGCGCTTCGAGCCCCTGCTCGGTGAACACCTCGTGGGCCGCCGCCACCAGCAGCTCCCAGTTGCGCTGCGCGTCCCGCCGCCGTGACGGCGGTGTCGCACGGCCCGCACCGACGGTCATCCTGGCCTCCGCGATAAACGGGGACTGCGCCCCGGTGCCGAAGCCCCGATGTTATCGTCGAGGCAGAAAACGGGGAGTACTCCCCATATTCCTGTCCCCCTCCGGGACGCGGCACGGGAGGTACAGCGTGGGCAGCGGTACGGCACTGGTACTCGGCGGCGGAGGCCCGGTCGGCTGGGCGTGGATGAGCGGGGTGCTCGCCGGACTCACGGACGCCGGTGTCGACCTCGACCGGGCGGACGTCGTCATCGGCACCTCGGCGGGCGCGATCTACGGCTCCCGGCTCGTGAGCGGCGAGACACCGCGCGAGATCTACGAACGCCAGCTCGTCGGCGCCGACCGCATCGCCATGAAGGTCACCCTCTCCCAGACCCTCCGCTTCCTCTGGGCAGCCCTCGGTTCCCGCGATCCCGACCGCTCCGTACGCCGCCTCGCCCGTGCCGCCCTGGCAGCCCATCCCGAACCCGACCCCGGCTTCCTCGACGTCCTACGACCGCTCCTGCGCGGCGCGGAGAACGGAGGACCGGCAGAGACAGCAGAGACGGGAGAGACGGGAGAGACGACGGCAGGGCATACCGGGCAGACGGAGGATCGCCCACCGCGTGTGACTCGCACGGCCCACACGACAGGCGGCTGGCCCGAACGGGCCCTGCGCATCACCGCGGTCGACGCCCTGACCGGCGAATTGACCGCCTTCGACGCCACCTCGCAGGTCACGCTGCTCGAAGCGGTGGCCGCCAGTTGTGCCGTACCGGTGGTCTCAGCACCCGTCGCGGCGGCCGGCCGTCGCTGGCTGGACGGCGGCTGCCGCTCGACCGCCAACCTCGACCTGGTCAGCGGTTACGAACGTGTCCTGGCCGTCGCGCCGATCCCGAAGGCCGTGGGCCCCCACCCCAGCGCCCAGCAGCAGGCCGCCGAACTCTCCGCCGGGGGCACCGCCGTGGTCCTCCTCACCCCGGACTCCGCCTCCCGCCGGGCGATGGGCCGCGACATGACCGCCGACTCCCGCCGCCCTGCCGCGGCCCGCGCCGGTCACGCGCAGGCGACGGCGGCGGCAGGGCCCGTAGCCGAAATCTGGCATGGCCGGGCACGGCCTGGCGCGGCCGGGGAACCCGAGGACCGTTGACGGCCCAGCACCCGCGGCCGGGACCCGCAACCGCGACTCACCACCCACGGCCCACACCTCGAACCCGGTGTTCAGGAGCGCACCCCCACCACGCACCACCCGCCACCCGCCACCCGCCACCCAGCGAACCGCGAACGCGAACCGAAAGGCGACGACCAGCCATGCGAGCACCCACCCTGAATGAACTGGCCCCCGACGGACACGACTTCGCGGCCGACCCCCACCCCGTCTACGCGGCCCTGCGCGCGAAGGGCCCCGTGCACCGGGTGCACCTCCCGCAGACGGGTGACTGCTGGCTGGTGGTGAGCAGGGACGCCGCACGAGCCGCGCTGACGGACCCCCGGCTGAGCAACGACATCCGCCACTCCGCCTGGGACACGGACGGCGGCAACGCGATCGGTGTCAACATGCTCCAGAGCGACCCGCCGCAGCACACCCGCCTGCGCCAGTCGGTCGCCACGCACTTCACGCCCGCCCGGACGGCTGCCTTACGCCCCCGGATCGAGGACCTGGCGACCGCCCTGCTGGCGGAACTGCCCGCCGGGGGCACGGCGGACCTGGTGAGCCGGTACGCGCTGCCGCTTCCCGTGGCGGTGATCTGCGAGATCCTGGGCGTCCCCGACACGGACCGGGACGTCTTCCACGACTGGTCGACGGAGCTGGTGATGCCGACGTCACCGGAGGCGGCGGCAGCCGCGGCAGCGGCGCTGACGGACTATCTCACCCACCTGATAGCCCGAAAGCGCGCGATGCCGGACGACACCCTGCTGAGCGAACTGGCGGCGACGGACGCCGAATCCCTCTCTCCCGAAGAACTCCTGGGCATGGCTTTCCTGATCCTGGTCGCGGGCCACGAGACGACGGTCAACCTCATCTCGGCGACCGTCCACAGCCTGCTCACCCGACCGGACCAACTGACGGCCCTGCGGGCAGACTTGACCCTCACCGGCGCGGCGGTCGAGGAATCCCTCCGCTACAACTCTCCCGTCCACGGGTCGGTGTTGCGTTTCGCCGCCGAGCCACTGGTCCTCGCCGACACCCCGGTCTCCCCCGGCGACGCCGTCCAGGTCTCCCTGGCCGCCGCCTCCCGGGACCCCGCGCACTTCCCCGACCCGGACCGCTTCGACCTCACCCGCCGCCCCCACGGCCACCTCGCCTTCGGCCACGGCCTCCACCACTGCCTCGGCGCCCCCCTCGCCCGCACCGAAGCCACCATCGCCCTCCGCCTCCTCATCCAGCACCACCCCCACCTCACCCTCGCCACCACTCCCGACCACCTCACCTGGCGAACCAGCACCCTCCTCCGGGGTCTGCCCGAACTCCCGGTCCGCCTGGGGTGACGCGTGGACCGTGGCCGGGAGCCGGGGTCAGCCGGCAGTGGTGACGGCCCGTTCCGCGGACGGGGCCCGCCGAGGAGCCGGGGGGCGAGGTGGATCACGACAGAGGCATAGAACCGGTGTACGGCGTCGTCGACGCTGCTGATGGAACCGTCCGTTCCGAAGCCCCCGGTGGCCGGCCCGTACGAACACCGGGAGAAGCTTGGCCATGTGTCGTTGCCCCCCAACTTTCAAGGAGACGACCGCATATGACGAAGCGTCTGGTGCGTAGAGCGGTGTTGCGTGGTGGGCTGGGTGGAGGGCTGGCCCTGGCCGGGATCGGGGCCGGGGGCGGAAGCGCCTGGGCGGCCGGGGACGGGGAGCGGCGGCGTGGGGCTGCCGGTGGGGGCGGGGAGGTGTACGTGCCGATCGCGGTCGGGGCCGGGGGCGGGCCCGTCGGGAGTGATCGGGTGCATGTGCTGAAGGTCGGGCCGCGGGACGCGGGGACCGTGGTGGTGCTGGTGCCGGGGATGTTCGGGGCGGCGAACGACTTCCGGCTGATGGCCCGGGATCTGGTGGCCTCGGTGCCCGGGATCCAGGTGTGGGCCGTCGACCGGCGCGAGGAGAACCTCGCCGACCGGAGCGGGTTCGGGAGCGGAAACGGCAACGGGCACGGAGACGGGACCAGGGACGGGGACGGGGATCTCGTCGGGTACTACCTCGACGGGCGGTATCGGGCGCTGGAGCCCGCAGCCGCCGGGTACTTCGGGCAGTGGGGGCTGGCGCGGACCCTCGACGACCTGCGGTGCGTCGTGCTCGCCGCTCGCGCGGGCGGGCGGCGGCGGGTCGTGCTCGGGGGGCATTCCTGGGGTGCGACCAGCGCGTTGGCGTACGCGGCCTGGGACTTCGACGGGCGGGCCGGGTACCGGGACCTCGTGGGGCTGGCGGTCCTCGACGGGGGCGTGCGCGGGGCGTTCGAGGGGACGGGGGCGACCGTGCGGGACTCGCCGGAGGAGGTGCGGGAGCGGCTCGCGGCGATCGCCGGCGGCCGGGTCTTCGACATGACGCTCAGCGGGGTCGGACTGGGCAGCCGGGCGGAGAGCACGCAGATCTGGTACCAGCTCGCCGGGTGGTACGCCCATCACGACCCCGAGGGGCGTTCCGTACTGCAGGACCGGGTGCCCGAGGCGCTGCGGGTGCCGTTCCCGGTGACCAACGCCGCGCTCCTCGGCTCCTTCGTCGACGCCGGCTTCGGCTGGCCGAACGACATCAGCGTCCACTCCGGACACCTCGCCGCCGAGGCCGACGCCAGTGGCGTACGGGGGTGGGTCGACGACGGGATCACGCCGATCGGGCGCGTCGCGGAGGCGTACGCGGGGCCCGTGCCCGGCGTGTGGGAGTGGTACTGGCCCGCCAGGCTCTCCGTCGACCTGGACGTGAGCGACGTCTACGCCGACACCGACCTCGCCCGTTCCCTCGGGCTGCGCCTGCGCCACGCCCCCGGCATCGACCTACCTCTCTACGCCTTCCAGACCAGCTACTCCAACGGCACCGTCGTGGAGAGCGCCCGCCGCGTCGTCGCCGAGTCCCACGTCCCGTACGCCGCCTACGAGTCCGACGAGGGCATGAACCACCTCGACCCCCTCTTCGCCGCCACGCCCCACAACACGGCCACGCACACGCTGGCAGAGTTCCTGGGGAGGATCGGCGGACGGTGACACGCGCCCAGTGACCGCCTGCGGGACCGTGGCGGACGGCCCCGCAGGCGGTCACCCGGCTCAGAGGTGCGCTCGTCTGTTCACGGGTTGCGCCGCCGGCAGGTCCAGCGGTGCCGTCCAGTGGCGTTCCGTCGCCTGGGGGCTGTCCGGCGTGTCGGTCGCGAGGTACGCCCCGTGGAACCCGGCCGCCTCGGCCACCCGCTCCAGGTACGTCGTCCCTGCCGTCCGCGGCGCCGGCCCCGCGCCCCCATGCAGTAGCCGGAAGCACGGGCGGGGGGCAGCCAGCAGGGATGTGCGGGTCCTGCATCAGAGGGATGCGCGGGCCTGTGCCCCGCGTCAGGAGTAGATCATCGGGCAGCCGCGGCGGATCGAGTGCTGGGCGGCACGCAGGTACAGGGCGACGTGGAAGGCCGTGTCGAGGTCGTCGGCCCAGGGACCCGGCCGGGTCGCGGCCACTCTCTCCGCCGTGCCGTCCCAGAACCACGTGGTCAGGTCGAGGTTGTCGCACATCTCCGGGGTCTCGGACGGCAGCTCGACGAGCGCCGCCAGCCGCTCCGCGAGGGCCAGCACCTGAGGGGCGCCGGCGACCATGGTCGACTCGATGTCGCCGGAGTCGTAGCCGGACTCAATGTCCAGCCAGATGTCCTCCTCCAGGGACAGCGGCACGAGAACCGTCCAGCCGCAGAGGGTCTCCGCCTCCTCGCGCGTGAGATGGGCGTCGCACAACCTGCCGAACCCGTCCATCGACCGGTTCAGCTTCTCCTCGAAGGCCAGCCCCGAGCCACGGACGAAGGCCGTCGCCGCAGGCACCGACACGTAGGCCGGCAGCCCCCGCCGCCCCAGTTCCTCGTTCAGCGCCGAGGCGACGTGCCCCCACCCGCCCTCCTCCTCACCGAACCACTCCTCCGCGTCGACGCTCACCAGATAGATGCCCATGGCCGGAACGTACTGCGCATCACTGCCGCCCCGGGGGTGTAGCCGGCTACACCCCCGGGGCGGCAGTGATGCGCGGCCGGATCGCCGAATGGAACCTATCCCCCGCGTACGCGCGTCCCCTCTGTTGTGCAGTTGACCGAGGAGTGTTGACCCAGGAGTTCGGGATCGCCGACGCGACGGCACACAAGATCCTCAGGTCGCTGCGCGAAGCAGGGCTGACCTGCACCGAACCCGGCCTCGGCTCCTTCGTCGCCCAGAACGCCCCGGCGTCGACCCTCACCTCAGAGAGCGAATGACCACCGTGCTCGTACTCATACTGTCCGTCGTCCTCCTGCTCGCCATCGGCGGCTGCGCCTGCGTCTACTGGACGGCCCGGGGCGACGCCCCACGCTGGGCACGCGGCGTGGCCAAGACGACCGAAGTCGCGAGTGAGCTGGTGCTCCGGGCGAACACCAAGTCCCGCACCGGCAACAACGGGGACGACTAGAGCCCTGGCGTCCCGTGACGGGGCTCGGCGCACGCGCCGTTCGTCGGCCGGAACGCAGTCGTACATGGTGTTGGCCCAGTCGTCGGGCCTGCCGAGGACGAGCCGCGCGCTACGTCGACGGGCACGAGGAACTGCCCGCCGCACCTCCCGGCGTCGATCTGCTCGGCATACTCACCACGCTCTCCCAGCCCCCCTCCTCCCGTCCCATCCGGTACGCGGCAGGACAAATCCTCAACACACTGAAGCCGAACTCGACACACTGAAGCCGAAGAAGAACGGGAGCCCCTGACGGGTGCCAGGCGGCGCATACGAAGAGGCCGGCTCGACAGGGTGATGTCGGGCCGGCCTCTTCGTGCGATGTCCTGTGATGTCCGTTGCTGTCCGCCGCCGGTCAGTCGGTGCCGAACTCCATCGCCGCGCGGTCCAGCAGTTCGTCGGCGTCGGAGCCGGTGGTCTCGCCGCGGGAGGCGATGGCCTCGGCGCCGCCCTCGGGGAGCTGGCCGATGAGACCGGTCGCGGCGGCCTGGGCCGCGCCGATCGCGGGGCTGCCGGAGCCGAGGAGACCGAGCACGGAGTACTGCTCCAGCTTGGCGCGGGAGTCGGCGATGTCGAGGTTGCGCATGGTCAGCTGGCCGATGCGGTCGACGGGGCCGAACGCGGAGTCCTCGGTGCGCTCCATGGAGAGCTTGTCGGGGTGGTAGCTGAAGGCGGGCCCGGTGGTGTCGAGGATCGAGTAGTCCTCGCCGCGCCGCAGCCGCAGGGTGACCTCGCCGGTGATCGCGGAGCCGACCCAGCGCTGCAGGGCCTCCCGGATCATCAGGGCCTGCGGGTCCAGCCAGCGGCCCTCGTACATCAGCCGACCGAGGCGACGGCCCTCGGAGTAGTACTGCGCGAGGGTGTCCTCGTTGTGGATGGCGTTGAGGAGGCGCTCGTACGCGGCGTGCAGGAGGGCCATGCCGGGGGCCTCGTAGATGCCGCGGCTCTTGGCCTCGATGATGCGGTTCTCGATCTGGTCGGACATGCCGAGGCCGTGGCGGCCGCCGATGGCGTTGGCCTCCATCACCAGGTCGACGGCGGAGGCGAACTCCTTGCCGTTGATGGTGACCGGGCGGCCCTGGTCGAAGCCGATCGTCACGTCCTCGGTGACGATCTCGACCTCGGGGTCCCAGAACCGGACGCCCATGATCGGCTCGACGGTCTCCAGGCTCGTGTCCAGGTGCTCCAGCGTCTTCGCCTCGTGGGTAGCGCCCCAGATGTTGGCGTCGGTGGAGTACGCCTTCTCCGTCGAGTCCCGGTAGGGCAGCTGGTGGGCGACCAGCCACTCGGACATCTCCTTGCGGCCACCGAGCTCGGTGACGAAGTCGGCGTCCAGCCAGGGCTTGTAGATGCGCAGGTGCGGGTTGGCGAGCAGGCCGTAGCGGTAGAACCGCTCGATGTCGTTGCCCTTGAAGGTCGAGCCGTCGCCCCAGATCTGGACGTCGTCCTCCAGCATCGCCCGGACCAGCAGCGTGCCGGTGACGGCACGGCCGAGGGGGGTCGTGTTGAAGTACGCCCGCCCGCCGGAGCGGATGTGGAACGCGCCGCAGGTCAGCGCGGCCAGGCCCTCCTCGACCAGCGCGGCCCGGCAGTCGACCAGGCGCGCGATCTCGGCACCGTAGGTCTTCGCGCGGCCGGGCACCGAGGCGATGTCGGGCTCGTCGTACTGGCCGATGTCAGCCGTGTAGGTGCAGGGGACAGCACCCTTGTCGCGCATCCACGCGACGGCGACCGAGGTGTCGAGCCCGCCCGAGAAGGCGATGCCGACGCGCTCGCCGGCCGGAAGAGAGGTGAGGACCTTGGACATAGAAATATTATGCATGCCAACGCATGATCATGCAAAGCGATGCGGGTGATTCAGCTCCCATCGCTACCGGCGCCCGCCACCGCCCCCGTCACTCCCCACCGCCCCCGTCACTCCCCACCGCCCCCGTCACTCCCCACCGCCCCCGTCACTCCCCACCGCCCCCGTCACTCCCCCTCGCCCTCATCCCCGAGTTCCGTGAAGAGGGTCAGCTGGAGGGCGCCGGGGGCTTCGAGGCGGGCGTTGAGGGAGTTCCAGGGGGTGCGGGTCGGCTCGGCGATCACCTCGGCTCCGGCCGCCGCCAGCTTCGCCGTGGTCGCGGTCGAGTCGTCCACCTGGAAGGCGACCCGGATGTGACCGGCCACGCGACGGCCCACCTCCACGTCGTCGATGAACGCCGCGTGGTTCGGATCGGTGATCTCCAGCGTCGCCCGGCCCGCTTCGAGGATCGACACCCGCCCGCCGTCGGACGAGAACGCCGCCCGCTCGGGAAGACCCAGCACATCACGGTAGAAGTGCAGCGCGGCGTCGTAGTCGGCGGCCGTGACGACCAGACGGAGTTCACGGACGGCGGGTTCGTCGGACACAACAGCTCCTGGATACTTGGGGGTTGGACCGTGAGACGGTGATTGTAAAGTCACCGGCCATGACTGAGGACTGGCGGAACGAGCGGATCGGCAGCGCGCTTCGGGGCGCGAACCCGACGGTGCTGCGGAGACTCACGGCCGGGTTCGCGGTGATCGGGGACACGCAGTTCCTGCCCGGGTACTGCGTACTGCTCGTGGACGATCCGGCGGTGGGGCGGCTGTCGGAGCTGCCGAGGGACCGGCGCACGGCGTTCCTCGCGGACATGGACCGGCTGGGCGAGGCCGTCGAGCGGGCCTGCGGGCGGCTGGATCCGGCGTTCCGGCGGGTCAACCTGGAGATCCTCGGGAACACGGACCCGTTTCTGCACGCGCATGTGTGGCCGCGGTACGAGTGGGAGCCGGCGGAGCTGGTCGGCAAGCCGGTGTGGCTGTATCCCCGTGAGCGGTGGAGCGACGAGCGGTACGCGCTCGGGCCGCGCCACGACGAGCTGCGCGAGGCGATCGGCGACGAGCTGGACCGCCTCGCGAGCCGACCGGACCCCTCACTGGACCACCTCGCGAACCGAGCAGGCCCCCTCACTGCACCACCTCACGAGCCGACCGGCCCTCTCAGAGGAGACCCTTCGGCAATGTGACCCCCGTGCCCGCCAAGTGCCGTAGCGCCGCCGCGATCGAGTGGCAGTCGAAGAGGGCCGAGTGTTCGTCGCCCGGGGCGGGCCGGGGAAGGCCCAAGGCCTGCCACAGACGGCCCGAGTTGCTGCCTGTCGTCGTCGGGGCGACGGTGTTCAGCCAGGGGCGGATGTTGAGGAAGCCGGGGGTCAGGGCGTTGTGCTTGATCTCCTCGCCCCGGGCGCGGGCCCAGCCGATGTTCTCGCCGAGGACGAGCATGTCGTTGCCGTAGGAGAGGACGGACCGGCCCTGGCAGAAGGCGAGGAAGTCGCTCAGGGCCCGGGCCGGTGCGAGGCCGTCGCGGTCGACGGCCCGCTGACCGATACCGGTGAGGGTGGTGAAGAACGGCGAGAGGACCGGGTTCACCACCGGCCGGACCAGCGCCTCGTACTCCTCGACGACGGAGTACTCCCCGCACTTCCCGTGCCCCGCACTCACCCGCAGCGCGCCGATCTGCACGATCTCCCGCAGCTGGCCGGGGGCCGACCAGTCCTGTTCCATGGCCCCCGGCCAGGTCGTGAACTCCAGGTCGAAGATGACGAAGGTGGGCAAAACACTACTCCCTGGGGTGCGAGGGCGGTTACGAGAGTGTTCTACCCACCAGCGGCCGTGACGCAGGAACGGGTTTACCGGTTCGGGGCCACCAGTCGGCTCCCGGTGGACAGATCCACACCCGCCAGGCCGTCCGGAAGGATCCGCCCGGCGTCCGCCGCCGCGATCCCGGACTTCAGCGCCGCCCCGGAGCCCGCGCCCGGCTCCTCACCCGTGTCCGCTGTCGGGCACAGCCCCTCGACGAGGTGGGTGTTGATCGCCTCGTCGATCGGGCTCGGCTCCAGGGCCGTACCGTCCTCGTTGAGGCGCTGGTACTTCATCAGGTTCAGGCCCATGGAGAGCTGGCGCTTGCCGTCCGCCCTGGTGAGGCTGATCGTGCCGGCGCCGAAGACCCCGCCGTCGTGGCCCCAGAAACGCCCGCAGCCGGGGAGGTCGAGGGTGTAGATGCCGAGGCCGTAGTCGATGGCGGCGCCCGGCCCGACCTCCACCGGGACCGTGCGCTGCATCTCGGCGAGGGAGGCCCGGCTGACGAGACCGCCGCCGGTGAGCAGCTTGCGGTAGAAGCGGTTGAGGTCGTCGGTCGTGGAGACGATCGCGCCGGCGGTGTAGGCCCAGGACATGTCGTAGACGCTGTAGTCGCGGGGCGGGTCGATGAGCCCGAAGAAGGACTCGTACATCCTGGCGTGCGGGCCCTTGATGTACGGGGTGCGCGGGTACGAGGTGTTGTCCAGCCCGGCGCGGTCGATGACGTTGCGGGTGATGTACGTCGACGCCTTCTGGCCGGTGACCTTCTCCAGGATCAGGCCGGCGACGACGTAGTTGGTGTTGGAGTACGAGCCGGGCTGCGCGCCGGGGCGGCCGGTGGCGTCGGCGGCCAGGCCCAGCCGTACCAGTTCCCGGGGCCTGATCGAGCGGAAGCGCCCCTCGTCGAGGCTGGTGGTGGAGTTCTGCGCGAGGGAGGGGAAGGCGCCGATGACGTAGTCGCCGATGTGGCTCGTGTGGTTGAGGAGCATGCGTACGGTGATGGCGTCGCCGCGCTCCCGGTCGGCGTCGGTGCCGTCGAACAGTTCGGGGACGTAGTCGGTGACCGGGGCGTCGAGACTGATCCGGCCCCGCTCCACCTGCTGCATGATCGCCACCGACGTGAACGTCTTGCTGATGCTGCCGATACGGTGCCGCATGTTCGGGGTGACCTTGCGGCCCGTGTCCACGTCGGCCAGCCCGGACGCACCGGTCCAGCGCTCCCTGCCGTCACGCACGGACGAGTACGTGCCGTACATCCCGGCCTCGTGTATCGCGTCGAGCGTGTCGCGCAGTTCGGCCCGGTCCAGCCCGGTGGGCGCCGGAGGCGGGCCCTTTGCCCCGGGCGCGGCCGACACCGTCGGCGCCGCCGTGACGAGCAGAAGTGTGGTGCCCAGCGCGGTCCCGACGAGACGTTTGATACGCACGGCGTGTCCCCCTCGATCCTGACGTTCCCGGTGGTCCCGGACGGTCAACTCCCGGTTCCTGTCAGGCGATTGTCACGAACAGCCGGTGCGCCCCGCATCCCTCCCGTGGACGACCGCCTTCACAGCGGGGCCATGACATCTGTCACGGCCCCGCCCACGTCGGTGAAAGGTGGGTGTCAGAGGCCGTACCGGGACTTCATGTGGCGCCAGAAGTCACGGAACATCCACTTGTCGAACTCGGTGATCTGGGTGGCGCTGCCGGCCTTCATCAGGAAGCAGCACTGGCCGGTGGGGGACCAGTCGTAGAAGTCGTCGAGGCCGAAGGTGTGGCCGACCTCGTGCAGGTAGATGTGGATGTTCTCCTGGTTGAGGGCGCCGGTGAAGTAGGAGCGGCCCATCCGCTGCCCCCAGTCACCGCCGGCGCCGCCGCCGAAGCCCTCGGTGAGCCAGAGGGACTGGTCGTAGTGGCGGGCGGCGCCGCCGGGACAGCGGGAGTAGTTGCCGTCCTGGTGGAAGAAGCGGCCGCAGTCGGGAGCGCACTGCGGGGCTCCGCCGTCGTCCAGCATGTTGGTGTAGATGTCGACGGAGTTGTCGCTCCACTGGAGGGTGGAGCGGTTCTTCACCGCCCAGCCGACGATGTTGACGGGGACGTTGGTGTACGGCCAGGCGTTGTGCCCCTGGCCGTTGTCGACCATCGCCGCCATCCACTTGCCGAACTGCTTCTTCAGCGCGGCGTGGATCTGGTCGCGCAGGGCGGTGCTGACCGGCTGGTCCGACTCCCAGCGGACGCAGTAGTTGACGCTTCCGCGGTTGGCCATGATCTGGTCCCAGCCGTAGTTGCGGAAGCCGTACAGGTTGCCGTACGTGGACTCGACGTGGTTCCAGACCTCGTTGAGCGGCTGGACCAGGTTCGAGGGTGGGTTCCAGACGGCCGCGGCGGCGGCGACCGCCGCCTCGGCCTGGGTCTGCGCCTGAGCTTCGGTCTGCTGAGCCTGGGCGGACCGGTCGTTCGCCGCCTGCGCGACGGACGGGGTCGTCAGGCCGGGTGCGAGCAGCACGGCCAGGACGGCGGCGAGCACGGTGAGCAGTCTTGCGATGCGGGTGCGCATGGTGAACTCCCTTGGTGGGGGCGGGATTCCACGTGCCTTCACTTCACCCTGTGGTCGCCGCCGACCGGTGCGGAGGTTGCCGACGGATTTCCCGGCATGTTCTCGGCACTCGATGTCAGCCGTCCCGGCGTCAGCCGGCCATGCCCCCGGCGAACGGCATCGTCCCCCATTGGTCGACTGCCGGCTTGAGGTACTCCACCAGCTCGGGCAGTTGCGGCACGAGCGTGAGGGAAGCGATGATCCGCAGCATTCCCACGGCGTTCACGAACCTCAGGACATGCTCGTCCAGCAGTCGCGTGCCGTTGCGCTCCGCGCCACGGTTGTACGCGGATTCGTGAACCGGCCCGAGAGCGGCCAGGTCCCACTCGACGGGGCCCAGCGTGACCAGCTCGAAGTCGGAGTAGAGGTCCCCGTCCACCCCGGAGAAGATGTTCGCCGGCGGGGAGTCACCGTGGATGGGCTGGAGGTCGATCCCCGGGAACGCTTCTTCGAACACCGTGCGTGAGCGCACCAGCGGTTCCAGGACTTGCCACTCGCGTCGTGCGCGGTCCAGCTCGGGCGCGCCGATGAGGCCGGGGAACTTGTCGAGCGCGGTGAGGCTCTCCGCGATGAACCGCGGATCGGCCGCGGACAGAAACGGCAGACGGCCCGGGTAGGCGCGCATCGCGGCGTGCAGGTCGGCAACGCTTTCGGAGTTCGCCACGTAGTCGGGTTCCTTGTCCCGGTCCTCCTCGACGAACTGCCAGAACGTCATCGAGAGCCCGTCGCGCTGAACGGGTTCCCGGGGCACGAGCGGGCTGGGAGCGATCACGGGGGTTCCCTGGTCGGCGAGCCATCGTGCCACGTCCAGTTCCGCCCGCTGGCGGCGCGCGAGGGAATCGAGGTCTTCGGAGGGTGGCAGGACCGTGGGGATCCGGACCACGACCGGTGAGGGCGCGAGGTGGACGACGACGGAGAAGACGTCGTGGAGCACCTTGGCATCAGCCACGGTGAGTCCGAGATCGCGTCCTGCTCCGACAGCCGCGTCGACTGCGGCGGAGGTGCGGTGGGCGTCGTGTGGTGGGGTCACCCCTCCGATGTTCCCTCAACTGCCTGGCTCACGGCACTGAATTACCACCCCGGGCGCCACCCTCCCCCGCCTCCCCGACACCCTGCCCGGCCGTCCCGGCGTCCTCCCCCGTCTCTTCGGTGTCCTCCCCCGCCTCCCCGAACCGCGCCAACGCCACCCCACCGCCCACACAGCCCACGAACCCGATCACCGCCAGCCACCCGTACCCGGCCCGCGTCGAGTCGCCGAGCCACGCCACCCCGAAGACGCCCGGCCAGACGGTCTCGCAGACCACCATCGCCGCCGTGGCCGCCGTCACCGAGCCGGACTGCAGGGCCTGGACGAGGAGGAGATAGCCGCCGAGACCGGAGACGACCACGGCGTACGCGGACGGCTGGGCCAGGACGGCGGGGACGGTCGCGTCCGGCAGCAGGCGTACGGCGATCGCGGTGAGGCCGAA
The DNA here is from genome assembly GCF_041435215.1 of Streptomyces sp. NBC_01314. Taxonomy (NCBI): domain Bacteria; kingdom Bacillati; phylum Actinomycetota; class Actinomycetes; order Kitasatosporales; family Streptomycetaceae; genus Streptomyces; species Streptomyces sp. NBC_01314. Next base: position 5,466,493 of record NZ_CP108394.1, read on the forward strand.
GCTCAGGCCCGCCGCCGCGCCCAGCACGACGGCCCGGCCCCGCCGCAGCCGGTCGCCCAGCATCCAGCCGCCCGCCACCACCAGCACCGACGCGACCAGTACCGCCACCCGCAGCCCGGTGTCACCGTGTCCGTCGCCCGCGCGCCCGGCGGCCACCGCGAGCGTCGCCAGCCCCAGGCACACGACGGCCACGGCACTCCACTCGGCACGCCGCAGCCGCAGCCCCAGCACCACCGTGCCGCCCACCGCCGTGACCGCCAGCGACGCGGCGACCGCCGCCTCCACCAGGAACAACGGCACCAGCCGCAACGCCACCACCTGCGCCGCGAAGCCGAGAGTGTCCAGGCCCGCCCCGGCGAGGAAGGGCCAGCCGCGCAGCACCTCCACCACGGTCCGCCCCCGGCCGCGCGCACCCCCGGCACCCTCCTCCGCCGCCGCCCGCCGCGCGCCCAGCGCCTGCAGCACGGTCGCCGTGCCCATGCACACCGCCGCGCACGACGCCCATGCCACACCCGCCACCATGGGGGCACCGTAAGCGGCGGGACGGGCCGCGGCCGGGTCAACACCGGGGCCCGCACCCACGTGGCCGTCACCCGCTCCCCCCTCTCTCACCCTCACGACCGCACAAAGTGCGACAGATTCATTGCTCCCGTTCTGTTCGAAGTCCTAGGGTGGGCCCGGTTTTTCAACAACTTCGGACAGCATCAGACGCATCCGACACATCGAACGCTCCTCAACACGTGCACTCTCCAAAGTCGTCGAGGAAGGCCCCGGTACATGACCCACCCGCACCCGCACACAGGCACCCCAGAAGCCCGCCCTGTCATGAGCCGCCGCCGTCTGCTGGAAGGCGGCGCCGCCCTCCTCGGTGCCCTGGCCGTCTCCGGCGGCGACGCCTACGCGGCCCCCCTCAGTGGGACGCAGGCCGACGGCACCCTTGAGTGGTCCGGCAACATGGCGCTCTTCCAGGTCGGCGCCGAACCGCCCCATACCACCCTCATGCCGTACGAGGACGTCAGACAGGCGCTCACCGGCGACCGCACCCGCTCCCCGTACCGGCTGAGCCTCGACGGCAAGTGGCGGTTCGCGTACGTCGACCGGCCGGGCGACCGGGACGAGGACTTCTACAAAACGGACGTCGACGACAGGGACTGGGACACCATCCCGGTGCCGTCCAACTGGCAGCTGCACGGCTACGACTTCCCCATCTACGTCAACATCACCTACCCGTGGTGGGGCCCGAACGGCCTCGGCGAGGAGGCGCAGCCGCCGAACGCGCCGACCCGCTACAACCCCGTCGGCCAGTACCGGCGCACCTTCCAGCTCCCCAAGGACTGGACGGCCGGTGACCGCCGTACCTTCCTGCACTTCGAGGGCGTCAAGTCGGCCCACTACGTGTGGATCAACGGCGAACTCGTCGGCTACCACGAGGACTCGTACGACCCGGCCGAGTACGACATCACCAAGCACCTGAAGCCGGGGTCGAACCAGATCGCCGTCGAGGTGTACCGGTACTCGGACGGCGACTGGCTGGAGGACCAGGACATGATCCGGCTGAGCGGGATCTTCCGCTCGGTCTACCTGTACTCCACCCCGGCCGTGCACCTGCGCGACTTCAAGCTGGACACCCCGCTCGGCGACGGCTACACGACCGCCGAGCTGTCCGTCACCGCGAGCGTCCGCGCGTACGAGGCCGGGCACGAGGGGGCGTACTCCGTCGAGACCCAGCTCTACGACGCCCGCGGCCACGCCGTCTGGCCGCGCCCCCTCGTCCAGTCCGTCGCCGTCGGCGCCGACGTCGGCGAGGACGTGACCGTCCAGGCCGCCAAGGCCGTCCCCTCGCCCGAACTGTGGTCCGCCGAGCACCCGAACCTCTACACGGCCGTGCTCCACCTGCGCGACCCGCGCGGCCAGATCGTCGAGACCCTCTCCCACCGCGTCGGCCTGCGCGAGTTCGCCCTCAAGGACGGGCTGATGCGGATCAACGGGAAGCCGGTCTCCTTCCGGGGCACCAACCGGCACGAGATGCACCCCGACCGGGGCATGGCGCTCACCCGCGCCGACCTGGTCGAGGACATGGGGATCATCAAGCGGCTCAACATCAACAGCGTCCGCACCTCGCACTACCCGAACAACCCGCTCTGGTACGAGCTGGCGGACGAGTACGGCCTCTACCTCGTCGACGAGACGAACCTGGAGACGCACGGCATCCGCGACCGCTTTCCCGGAAACGACCCCGAGTGGACGAAGGCCTGCGTGGCCCGCGCCCGGAACATGGTCCACCGCGACAAGAACCACGCCTCCGTCGTCATCTGGTCCCTCGGCAACGAGGCGGGCGGCGGCTCCTCCTTCGTCGCCATGCGCGACTGGATCGAGTCGTACGACAAGACACGAGTCATCCAGTACGAGGGCGACGACCGGCCGACGATCAGCCAGATCCGCTCGGAGATGTACGACAGTCCGCAGCGGGTCGAGCAGCGGGCGAAGGACACCTCGGACACCCGGCCGTACGTGATGATCGAGTACTCGCACGCGATGGGGAACTCGATGGGCAACTTCAAGAAGTACTGGGATCTCGTACGGCGCTACCCCGTCCTGCAGGGCGGCTGGATCTGGGACTTCGTCGACCAGTCGCTGACCTGGCCGATCCCGAGGCTGAAGGTGTTCACCGATGCCGGCCCGAACGGGCTGCAGGGTCAACTCCTCACCGCGGCGGGAACGTTCAGCCGCGACAAGGGCGTGTCCGGCGCCACCGGTTTCACCCGCGACCCGGCCCTCGACCTCACCGGCTCCCTGACGCTGGAGGCCTGGGTCACCCCGCACGTCTTCGGCGGCCACCAGCCGATCATCGCCAAGGGCGACACGCAGTACGCGCTGAAGCAGAGCGACCGGAGCATCGAGTTCTTCATCTACGGCGGCGGCCAGTGGGTCAGCGTCAGCTGGGGACTCCCGGCCGACGGCTGGACCGGCCGTGAACACCATGTCGCCGGTGTCTTCGACGCCGGGGCCGGGTCCCTCACGCTCTACGTCGACGGCGAGGTGAAGGCGACCCGCACCACGACCCGCCGGCCCAGCGTGAACGTCGCTCCGCTCGCGCTCGGCACCGACACGGACAACCCGACGCGCGAGTTCAGCGGCACGATCCGGCGGGCCGGCGTGTACGCGCGCGCCCTGAGCCGGACCGAGCTGGCCTCCGGGAGCCGTGGGCCCGGCGACGACGGGGTGCGGTTCTGGTTCGACGCGGCGACGGTCGAGGTGGCGGAAAGCAGGGCGAAGGAACGCTCGTTCTTCGCGTACGGCGGTGACTGGGGCGACAACCCCAACGACGGGGCCTTCGTCGCGGACGGCATCATCAAGGCCGACCGGGGCCACACCGGCAAGGCGGCCGAGGTCAAGCGCATCTACCAGGCCGTCCACGCGAAACCGGCCACCGGCACCACCCTGACCTCGACGAAGGTCACCCTCACCAACGAGTACCTCTTCACCAACCTCCGCGAACTCGACGGCAGTTGGGCCCTGGTGGCCGACGGCAAGAAGATCCAGCAGGGCCGCCTCACCCGCGACCAGCTGGACGTCGGCCCCCTCTCCACCAAGGACATCACCGTCCCCTTCAGCCTCCCCGCCTCCCCCGCACCCGGCACCGAGTACTTCCTCGAACTCTCCTTCACCACCCAGGACGCCGCCCCGTGGGCCGAATCCGGCTTCGAGGTGGCCCGGCAGCAGCTGTCCGTCGACGCGGGCAGCCCGGCGGTGACACCCGTACCGCTGGCCGACGTCCCGGTCCTCAAGTACGAGGAGAGCGACGAGGCCGTCACCATCACCGGCAAGGGCTACCCGGGCCGCTTCTCCGTCACCATCGACCGGGCGAGCGGCACGATCACGTCGTACAAGGCGGGCGGCACCCGGCTGATCACCTCCGGTCCCGTGCCCAACTTCTGGCGGGCCCCCACCGACAACGACCACGGCAACGGACAGCACACCCGCAACCAGACCTGGCGGGACGCGGGCACGAACCGCAAGGTGACGGCCGTGACCGTCCGCCCCCTGGGCGGCGACCGGGCCGTGGAGATCAAGGTCACCGGCACCCTCCCGACGACCACCGAGTCGACGTACACCACCACCTACACGGTGTTCGGCAACGGCGAGATCAAGGTCGACAACACCCTGCACCCGGGTGCGGCCTCCCTTCCCTACATCCCGGAGGTCGGCAACCTGCTCCTGCTCAACCGCCGCCTCGACCGCCTGCACTACTACGGCCGCGGCCCCGAGGAGAACCACTGGGACCGCAACAACGGCACCGACGTGGGCCTCTACTCCGGCGAGGTCGCCGACCAGTGGTCCGGCTACATCCGCCCCCAGGAGAACGGCAACAAGACCGACATCCGCTGGGCCGCCGTCACCGACCGCGACGGTGTGGGCCTGCTGGTCTCGGGCGACTCCCTGATCGAGGTCAACGCCTCGTACTTCACCCCGGAGGACCTGTCGACGGGCCTCCGCCACGACTACCACCTCACCCCCCGCGACACCGTCGTCCTGCGCGTCAACCACCGACAGATGGGAGTCGGCGGCGACAACAGCTGGGGCGCCCACACCCACGACGAGTACAAGCTCTTCGCCAACCGCGACTACTCCTACACGTACCGGCTGCGCCCGCTGACGGACGTGGACGGGGCGACGGCGGCGTCCAGGAGGCCGACGGCGACGAAGTAGCTGGCATGACTGAGTCGGCGTAGCGGCATACGACTACGACAAGCGCTCGGCCGGGCACTCCCGGCCGAGCGTCTTGCCGGGCATGCCCCGACTACCGGCCCGACATCAACTCCGCTTCTCACCAAGCGCTGTACGCAACCAGTCCAGAGACCCGGTCGCCAGCACCGCGTCAGCGAGTTCGTTGGCCGACTTCGTGGTGAGCCGTCCGCGACTGTTGTCGATCCAGCGCTGCGCGTTCTCATAGCCCTGGGCCTTGTACTCGATGCCCTGGATCATGCATTCCAGCTTGTCGGCGTCCCGGGCACAGATGGCCTCGGCGGAATCCTTCGCCTCGTATTCGGCCACGAGTTCCCGCACGGCCGAGGCCAGGATCTCGGGCATACCGGCGACCTGGTCGTCAGTGACCGCCTGAGGGTCCGCTTCGGTGGAGTACTTCTTGCCCAGGTAGTTCACGTCACCGGTCCGCGTCTCCTGGGAGTCGTGCCACACCGCGAGGTAGGCCGCGCGTGCGGGATCTGCGCCTTCGAGCTTCGCGATGATCGTGGCGAGCAGAGCGGTACGCCACGAGTGCTCCGCCACCGACTCCGGATCGCGTACGCCGGCCATCCACCAGCCGGTGCGCTTGGTCTGCTTCAGCGTCCCCGCCTCGTACAGGAAGCGCGCCACGGCCGACAGGTCTTCAGCCACGTCGGACTCCTCTCACGCCTCGGCGAGGCGGATTGCGTATCGGATGCTCTCCAGCTCCCGGCGCCCGCGCACTGACAGCTCCCGGCTATCCAACATCACGGGCAGCCGGTCGCGCAGGGCCCGGCTAGCCGTACCGGATCGCAGCAGGTGGGGCCGGATCTGGAGCAGGGACCACACGGAATGGATGTTGAGATCGACGTAGCCGTGATGCGGGGCGAATCCCTGAGCAAGATGAGCGAGCAGCTTGTCACCCGACCATGACCCGGGAGTGCGGGTGGCGATGAAGCCGTCGGTCAATTCGAGATGGGCGGTCTCGCCGATCCAGTACGCCCAGTAGTTCAGGTTCGCTGCCTCACCGGCCTCATCGTCGATCAGGGCTGTGTCGATGAAGTGACTCATGCCGTCCCGGTCTCCTTGCCGGGCAGAGACGGCTGCGACGGAACGGGAGTTGAGCCACCGTGTGAGCCAGTCGCCAGGGCGCTCGGTGGCCTGCTGGTGGGCGAGCCACTCCGAGGTGTCGGACTGATCGTCGTACCCAGCGAGGTACAGGGCCTGGCGGCGAAGGAGGAACTGATCCTCGCCACGGGCCTGCTCGGCGGTACGCCGCATCTGGGTGAAGAAGCGGATCCGGTCGGACGCCGACAGTTCCGGCCCGTCCGGCGTGGGTCCTCGGCGCCTGCGGGGCGCGGCAGGGAGGTCACGGACGGGTCCGGGTGGCACGTGGTTGAGAGGCCACGCGAGCACCTCGACGAGATCACGTTGCATGACGCAGGCCCCGAGCGGGCTGTCCTCGATCCCTGCTGCGTCGTCAAGGGCCCCGGTGAGGAGGACGTCTGCCTCCAAAGCACGGTCGAGGGACCGTAGGAGCGCAGGCACGGTGCCCATCTGCATGAGCCGGTGACGATGCACGAGCATCTGCCCGACCGGTACAGCGGTCAGAGGGCGACGGCCGGACTCCCACCCGGCGATCGTGTCCGCGGACACGCGCAGCCGCTCAGCCGCTTCGTCCTGGGTGAGCCCCGCCTGCTCTCGTATGACCCGGAAGACATGGCCGGAAATGACGCCCGTGCGAGGGCGAGCGACTGTTCCCTGACTGCTGGTCAGGGTTGGTCGCGAACTCGACTGCATAAACAGCCCCATCCCGTGCGCGCGCAGCAAAGCACTTGTACTCGCAGTCACTTCAAGCAGTGATCACGGACTTCTACCTTCGTATGCATCACCGGACGAGCCTAGTGGGACGGCGGCCTCGACGGCCGGTGATGGACCACGCCGAACGCGGGTGCTCCGGAGGGACGCGACGATGACCACGATGGATGCCTCGGTGGGACCACAGCGCCACCAGGAGCGGCATGCGGCGAGGCCCTTGATCACAGACACAGGTCACGGACTCGCTGCCGAAGTGAGGACCCCCGCGACGGGCGCAACCGTCCGGGGGCGTGGCCACCAGCCAAACCCAGAGGAGCTGATGGCAGTGAGCATTATCCACACATTGGTGAAACGGGTACTGGGCGTATGGGCGCCCGGCACCGGCAGACGCCGAGCGGGCGAGCGCACGCCGGTATCCGCCCCCGACCGGGTCTCCGAGGCGCCTCTCGCGGCGACCTCCTCGCTCCCGGCCCACCGCTCCCCGTACGGACTGCACACCCCTCTCGACGGCGCTGCGAACGCCATGGTCCGGCCCTACCTGGCCGCCGTCGCTGCGAACGCCATGGTCCGGCCTTACCCGGCCGCCGTCGAGCGGAAGCGGGAGTGCGCCTTCCAGACCCGCGCACGTGGCCGTACACCGAGCTGCTTGGCAGCACCGGCTCGCACACGCCAGTTCGCAGAGGTGCACTGATGACCGGCGGACGAGTAGGGGCTGCCGTCCAGCGCGCCGAGATGCCCATGCTCCGCGCCTACCGGCTGTGGTTCGAGCACACCCGCAGGTGCGACGGCGGCTGCAAGGGCATCCCCAAGGCGCAGGACGGGTGCGAGGCCGGGCGAGAACTGTGGGGCGCGTACCGCCTCGCGAGGATCGGAAGGGGCGGGGCGGCGTCATGAGCTGGACCATCGAGCGCGCACCAGGGCGACCGGTGCGCCGGACCGACGACGATCGTCTCGCCGTCCCCCTACGGCTGACCCGCACCGGCGGCCACCCCACCGACACCGAACTGACCCTCACCCTTGCCGAAGCCGAACACCTCCACGCCGCCCTCTGCCGAGCCCTCGACGGCCAGCCCCCGCCACCGGCCGCCCCGGACTGCCGACAGCCCGTTCAGGCATCTCGCGGTGCCGCCCACATCGTGGGCCACGTGTAGCGGGTACGCACGGACGGCACCACACCGACGCCCGCCGCCGACGCATCCCGAGGCGCGGCGGCGGGGCGGGGCCGAGGTGTGGCGTCCACCCACCATTCCGCCAGTCAGCGCACCAGCAGGTCGATCACCCCCGTCAGGTCCTCCTCGCCGCCGCCCTCGGCCAGGCGGCGGCGCATCAGCTCGAAGTAGGGGCTGAGCAGTTCCGGGCTGACGCCCTGCTGCTCGGCGGTGTCCAGGAAGGTCGGCGTGCCGGCCACCTGCATGGCCAGGTTGGAGACGACTCCCCCGGTGTAGTGACCGCTGCGCAGCCGGTCGGCGGTCTCGTGGACGGACGGGGCCATCGCGACGAGCCAGTCGGCGAGCAACGGGGCGAGGGACGCGGGGTCGATGTCCTCCTTGCGGATCAGGGCGAAGGCGTGCGCGGCCCCGGCGAACATCCCGTACATGGCGCTGAGCAGGGCCACGTCGTGCAGGGCCGCGAAGCCCGCGTCCTCTCCCACGTAGGTGGTGCCGGCCGGGACGCCCAAAGCCTCCTGGTGCCGCTCGAACACCTCGCGCGCGCCGCTGTAGAAGACGTAACCGCCTGCCTCGGGGACGCCGATCATCGGCGGGACGGCCATGATGCCGCCGTCCAGGTAGCGGGCGCCTCGCTCACGGGCCCGTTCGGCGAGGCGGCGGGCCTGGGCGGGGGTGCTGGTGGTGAGGTTCACCAGGTCGCGGCCGGCCAGGTCGGCGCCGGCCAGCGCCTCGTCGACAGAGGCGTCGTCCAACAGGCAGACGACGACCAGGGTGTTCGCCGCGACCGCCTCGGCGGCGCTGTCCGCGACCCTCGCCCCCTCGGCGGCGAGCGCCGCGGCACGGGCCGGGCTGCGGTTCCAGACGGTGAGCGGATGGCCGGCGGCGAGCCAGGCACGAGCCAGCGCGGTGCCCATCGCGCCGAGTCCCAGCAAGGTGACGGAGGTCTTCTCGGCAAAGTTCTGTGTCATGCCGAACAGGCTGGTCACGGGCGCGGAAGTGATCAAGTACGCACTTCGGAGTGGGTGGTTACCCTGAGGTGAGCGAGCACGTCGGAGGGGTGGGGCATGACGACGCTGAACCGGCCGGGCGCACCGAACGGACACGCCTGCGGGATCGACACCGCGATGGAGGTGATCGGCGGCAAGTGGAAGGTGCTGATTCTCTGGGCGCTGCACGAGCACCCCTGCCGCCGCTTCGGTGAGCTGCGTCGGCTGCTGCCGGGTGTCAGCGAGAAGGTGCTGGCCTCACATCTGCGCGAGATGGAGGCGGACGGCGTCGTGCACCGCGTCTCCTACGACGAGGTGCCGCCCCGCGTCGAGTACTCGCTGACCGAGGACGGGACGCGCCTCAACGACGCGCTCCAGCCGCTGGCCGCCTGGGGACGCGAGCGGGCGACGGAATAGCGGTTTCAGCCGCTCGCGCGCTGTGCTTCCCCTGTGAGCCGCTATGTGTCAACGATGAATGAGACAGAATTGTTGACGATTTTTCGAGCGCCCCCGTACGTTCGCAAGCAGAAACAAGCAGGGAACGCGAGCGAAGGAAGTGGCGCGGTGAAGCACAGGGCAGTCAGGCGCAGGAACGTGATCATGGGGCTCGGCGCGACCGCGGGCGCGGCGGCCGTCGGCGGCTTCGCCCTCAGCGCCCGGGCGGCGGGCAGCGGCTCCGCGAAGTCCTCGGGGTCCTCCGGTTCCACCGCCTCGGGCGCCCTGGCCTTCGACAAGGACGACTACACCGAGCTGACGACGACGATCACGACCGACGACGGTGATGTGGAGGTGACCTACCACTTCCACAAGGCGATCACGTACGTCACGAAGCCGGTCGACGAGACGTACCAGTCGCTGAACGTCAGCGTGCCCGTGGAGATCGACGGGAAGACGGTCGACGCGACGAACGCGCCGATTCTGTTCGCGAATTCGGTGGGCGGCTACATGCCCTCCTCGGTGGCCGAGGCCACGGGGGTCGGCGGCGGGGGCATGACCGGGATGCCCGGTGGGGGCGCCCCCAGCGCGTCCGCCTCCGCGTCCACGGGGACCGGCTCGGGTGAGGTCGAGTCCGGCGGCAACGGCCAGCTCGACCAGCGGGGGCAGTCCGTCAGCAACGCGCAGCTCGCGCTCGCCGCCGGATACGTCGTGGTCGAGCCGGGGGCGCGTGGCCGTACCCTCGTCGACGCGGACGGGGCCTACTACGGTGTCGCACCGGCCGCCATCGTGGACCTCAAGGCGGCCGTACGGTACGTCCGCGCCAACAAGGGCCGCATCCCCGGCAACACCGACCGCATCGTGTCGTCCGGCACCAGTGCGGGAGGTGCGCTGTCCGCGCTCCTCGGCGCGTCCGGCGACAGCCCGCTGTACGACGCGTACCTGAAGGAGATCGGCGCGGCCGACGCCTCCGACGCGATCTTCGCCAGCGGCGACTGGTGCCCGATCACCGATCTGGAGCACGCGGACATGGCCTACGAGTGGAACTGGGGCGCCAACAAGCTCGGTTCGGGCTCGCTCGTCGACCGGACGGTGTCGAAGGAGCTGAAGGCGGCGTTCACCGACTACCAGGCCTCGCTGAAGCTCAAGGCCAAGGGCCTCGGCACACTGACCGTACGGAACCTCGACGAGTACCTGGTCAGGACGTTCCTGGAGCCGTCGGCCACCAGGTACCTGGCCGCACTGTCGGACGCGGACCGGACGACGTATCTGGCGAGCAACACCTTCATCACCTGGTCCGGCGGCAGGGCGACGTTCTCCTGGGCGGACTTCCTCACGCACGTGGGCGCCCGGAAGAAGGACGCCCCCGCCTTCGACGCCTTCGACCTGTCCTCCGGTGAGAACAACCTCTTCGGCAAGGGCACCACCGAGGCCCGCCACTTCACGCTCTACAGCCTCCGCCACGAGGGCAGCGCCGGCGCGCGCCTCGCCGGCGACCTGCCCGAGACGCTGAAGCTGATGAATCCGATGCCGTTCCTCGCGAAGGCCAACCCCGGGCGCGCCAGGCACTGGTGGATCCGGGTCGGCACCAAGGACAGCGACACCTCGCTCACGGTCGTCGGCAACCTCGCCGCGAAGCTGGAGAACCTCGGCGACGACGTCAACGCCTCCATGTACTGGGACGGCGGCCACGGCGCGAACGAGGACGCGGCCGACTTCATCAAGTGGATCGCGAAGGTGACCGGTCACAAGGCCTGACCAGGCCGACCACCACCGGGGCCGACCGGCCCTCCCCCAGTCTCGGCGTGTCTGCGTTCCCGTCATGAAACCCGGCCGCCGAAGCGTGACGCCGAGCCCCTTCCGGGCTCGGCGTCGCCACTTTCCCGACTCGGAGCCGTCGCTTTTCCGGCTCGGCGCCATCGCTTTTCCGGCTCAGCGCCGTCAGAATGTGACCGGTTCAAAAACCACCTCTGTCACAGCCGTTGACTTCCTTCTCTCCCGGCTCTACTTTCGGCCAGCCAGCATGTTCGGCAAGCCGATCCCCGTTCGAGATATCGACCTCCGGGTATCCATTGAAGGAGCCGCATGACCCCCCCTCCGCGTGCCAACTCCCGTGGTATCAAACGGCTTTGTAAAAACGCGGCGATTCGCGCCGTCACCCTGGCGACCGCCGCGACGGCCGCCCTGCTCTTCGCCCAGCCGATGAACGCGACAACCGCGACGCCCGCCCCGGAGACGCGTCTCGACGCCGCGCCCGTGGCGGTCACGGACCGCCAGATACCGGTCCCCGAAGCCCCGATGGGCTGGGCCTCCTGGAACGCCTTCGCCGCGAAGGTCGACTACAACGTGATCAAGCAGCAGGTCGACGCGTTCGTCGCGGCCGGGCTGCCCGAGGCCGGCTACGAGTACATCAACATCGACGAGGGCTGGTGGCAGGGCACCCGCGACAGCGCGGGCAACATCACCATCGACGAGGCCGAGTGGCCCGGCGGCATGAAGGCCATCGCCGACTACATCCACAGCAAGGGCCTGAAGGCGGGCATCTACACCGACGCCGGCAAGGACGGCTGCGGCTACTACTTCCCCACCGGCCGCCCGGCAGCGCCCGGCAGTGGCAGCGAGGGCCACTACGTCCAGGACATGACGCAGTTCTCCAAGTGGGGCTTCGACTTCGTGAAGGTCGACTGGTGCGGCGGTGACGCCGAGGGCCTCGACCCGAAGACGACCTACCAGGCGATCAGCGACGCCGTGGCCACCGCGACCGCCACCACCGGCCGCCCGCTCGCCCTCTCCCTGTGCAACTGGGGCTACTCCAACCCCTGGAACTGGGCACCGGGCATGGGCCCGATGTGGCGGACGAACACGGACATCTTCTACCACGGCCAGTCCCTGACGTACGCGAACATGCTGACGAACTACGACCGGAACGTGCACCCCACGGCCCAGCACACCGGCTACGTCAACGACCCCGACATGCTGCTGATCGGCATGGGGCTCACCGCCGGCCAGGACCGCACCCACATGAACCTGTGGGCGGTCTCCGGCGCCCCGCTGCTCGCCGGCAACGACCTCACCACCATGACCACCGAGACGGTGAACACCCTCAAGAACTCCGAGGTCATCGCCGTCGACCAGGACCCCCGCGGCCTCCAGGGCGTCAAGGTCGCCGAGGACACCACCGGCCTCCAGGTGTACGGCAAGGTCCTCTCCGGCTCCGGCAACCGCGCGGTCGTCCTCCTCAACCGCACCTCCACCACGCAGAACATGACGATCCGCTGGTCCGACCTGGGCCTGACGAACGCCTCCGCGACCGTCCGTGACCTGTGGAGCCGGACGAACGTCGGTACGCCCGGCACGAGTTACACCACCAGCGTTCCGGCGGGCTCCTCCATGATGCTCACGGTCAAGGGCGGCACCGAGCAGTCGGCGAGCTCGTACACCGGCACGTCGAGCTTCTCCGGTGTGGTCGCCGGGAACACCGGCCTGAAGACGGTCGACGTCTCCTACACCAACAACACGTCGACGGCCCGCGTCGGCACCCTCACCGTCAACGGCCAGACGTCGACGAAGGTCTCCTTCCCGCCGACCGGCTCGTCCCCCGGCAACATCTCCGTCGCCATGGCCCTGACGAAGGGCAGCACCAACACGATCACGTTCTCCGGCGCCCCGACCCTCGAAGGCATCGTCGTACGACCGCTGCCGGGCACCAACGGCACGCTGATCACCGGCACGGCCTCCGGCCGCTGCGCCGACATCAACGACAACACCATCACCAACGGCACCGACGCCCAGCTGTGGGCCTGCTCCGGCGGCCAGAACCAGGCCTTCACGTACACCTCCCGCAAGGAACTCGTCGTCTACGGCAACAAGTGCCTGGACGCCTGGGACCGCGGCACCTCCAACGGCACCCGCGTCGTCATCTGGGACTGCCACGGCGCCACCAACCAGCAGTGGAACGTGAACACGGACGGCACGATCGTCAACGTCAACTCCGGTCTCTGCCTGGACGCCTACAACGCGGGCACCGCCAACGGCACGAAGCTCGTCCTGTGGGCCTGCAACGGTCAGAACAACCAGAAGTGGAGCCGGACGTGACCCCTGTGAACGGAACCTTTGACGCGAGCGGGCCCTCCCGCCGCACGTTCCTCGGCATGGCCGCGACCGTCCCCCTGGCCGCGACCGGCGTCATGACCCTCGGCGCCGGCACCGCCCACGCCGCCGACTCGGCGTACGCGATGGTCTACTTCACCGAGTCCAACACCATGCTGGAGGCCAACTACGGTCTCCACCTGGCCGTCAGCCAGGACGGCCTGAACTGGACCCCGCTGAACCAGAACGCCCCCCTGGTCACCCCGACCCAGGGCGCCGGCGGCCTGCGCGACCCGTTCCTGATGCGCAAGCAGGACGGTACGTTCGTCGTCCTGGCGACGGACCTCAATGGCACCGACTGGAACTACGCCAGCACGTACATCCACGTCTGGGACTCGACCGACCTGCGGACCTTCACCGGCTACCGGCGCGTGAAGCTGCACGACATGACCACCACCCACAGCTGGGCCCCCGAGGCCTACTGGGACGCCTCACGCGGCCAGTACGGCATCCTCTACTCCTCGGTGAACAGCAGCGGCCACAACGTCATCATGGTCAGCTACACGACCGACTTCGTCACGACGTCCAACCCCCAGGTCTTCTTCGACCCCGGCTACGACATCATCGACGGCAACCTCACGGTCGGTGTCAACGGCGTCAACTACCTCTACTACAAGAGGAACCAGACCCTGGTGGGCGCCCGCTCGACGACCCTCAACCCGGGCAGCTTCACCCCGTTCAGCACGGCGGCCTCCCACGGCGGCACGGAGGCCCCGACGGTGGTGAAGTCCCTGTCCTCCAGCTCCTGGTACCTCTGGGGAGACACCTACACCCCCAACGGCGTCTTCTACGTCTGGCAGTCCAGCGACATCGCCTCCGGCACCTGGACGGCCCTGGACCAGAAGCTCTACACCCAGCCGCTCAACTCCAAGCACTGCGGCATCCACCCGATCACGTCGAGCGAGTACAACAACCTGCTGACCAAGTGGGGCGCGCCGGCGTGGAACCGCCTCAAGTCCTACAACTACCCGTCCCGCTACGTCCGCCACAGCGACTACGTGGGCCGCATAGACGAGTACCCCTTCGACCCGTTCACGGACTCCCAGTGGAAACTGGTCCCGGGCCTGGCGGACTCCTCCGGGGTCTCCTTCCAGTCGGTCAGCCACCCCACCCGCTACCTCCGCCACTACAGCTACAACCTCCGCCTCGACGTGAACGACGGCACATCGACCTTCGCCGCCGACGCCACGTTCACCCGCGTCGCCGGCCTCGCGGACTCGACGTGGTCCTCCTTCCGCTCGTACAACAACCCGACCCGCTACATCCGCCACAGCAACTACGTGCTCCGCATCGACCCGATCTCGACGACGACGGAGAAGGCGGACGCGACGTTCCGGGTCGGCTACTGAGACGACCGCCCCGCTCGGTGTGACCGACCGTTCCCCGCGCCCCCGTTTCCTGGGGGCGCGGGGAATCGCGCGAACGGGCCCTGTCACAAGGTGTGTTGGTGCCACGGAGACCACGACGCCGTACGCCCACCTGCGATGCTGAGCGGATGAGCAAGGTGTGGCAGGGAGACGTCATCGATGGCACGCGCTTCGTGGTCCCCGGGTCGGGTGTGACGCCGAGGCACGTGCTGTGCGCGGTCGGAGTGGGCCTGGATCTCGACGTGCTCAACCGGGTGGTCGATGAGGCGGGCGAAGGGGGCTTCACCGTCGATGAGTTGCAGCAGGAGCCGGACCCCCGGATGCGTGAGGCATTCGACGCCGCGTTGGGCGCCCGCCGGGCCACCGACGACGACGGGTTCAGCGATGACGACTGGGCCGCGGTGGACGCACACGACTCGGTCGCCTATGTCCTGTCACCGCCGATCTCCCAGGCCAGTGCCCTTGACGTGTCCCGGCGGGCGCTGGCCGTCACCGCCGCCCTGCTGGCCAACGGGGCCACCGCGGTGAAGAACGAATCCAGCGGGGTGGCCTGCGGGCACAAGCGGTGGCTGGCCCTGGCGGACGAGGCGGCGACCGCCGAGAACGCGTACGACCTGGTAGGCGCCCTTGTCCAGGCATGGGTCGTGCCGGTGATCCACGACGGGGAGGTGTACTACAGCTGCGGCCTGCATCTCCTGGGCGAGGCCGACGTGGAGCTCGCCCCCGGAAGCGCCGCGGAGCCCGAGCCAGAGCTGTTGCGTGAGTGGGTGACCACCATGGAGGTCGCGTCGTACTACCTGCTGACCGAGCAGCCGGAACACGGAGTCCAGGACGGCGAAGGCTTCCGCATCGCCCCGGACGCCCCCCGCTGGATCATGAACCGCATGGAGTGCGAACGCTTCGAGGAAGACGACTTCTTCCACAACCCGTACGGATACTGGCGCCTGACTCCCGGCTAGACGCGCCCCACGAACGCGGGCGGGTTCGTGGACCGGGGCGGGGAGGCGCGGGACGCTCGCCGGACTCCGACGCGGCAGGTGGCTTGCCAGATCGCCCGCACCGCACGGCGCTTCGACGCACCACCCTGCGGTCCGAAGGCCACGCGGACATCGCAGGGCAGGGTGCGACAGCCCTGGGGGCGGCGCCCCAAGGCGGGTCGAAGGGCCACAGCTGCTGGGAGGGAAAGGGACGGGAAGGGACGGTACGGGCGAGGGCTGCGGAGGCGAGAAAATCTCCGGGCCACGAGCCGAACGCCGCACCCCTCTCCGGCGTCTCAGTACCGACCGCGGTCCCGCCCTCCCGGGCGACCGCACGCGGGACGAAGGACCGGAGGGACACATGACCAAGCGAACCCCCGCCAGGCCCGGCATGACCGTGGCCGTGGCGGTCGCCGTCCTGGCTCTCGGCGGACTGCAGGGCTCGACGGCCGGCGCCCAGACCGTGGAAGCCGTATCGACCCCTTCGAAAACCTGCCACGGCACCCAGCCGAAGGGCGGCAGCACCGGTCAGGCCGGGGACGGAGGCCCGGAGGACGACACCCCCATGTACCGAACCCTGGACTACGTGGACAAGCTGGTCACCGGCCGCTACTCCGCCATCTACACCGGCCTGGTCCTCGACGAGGACGAAGCCTCCATCGACATCTACCGCATCCCCTCCAAGCCCTTCGACACCGCCGTCTGCGACGCCGCCGAAAAGGGCGTGACCATCCACCTCCACGACCGCGACATCAACGAGAAGGACCTCACCACCCTGCTCGACCGCGTCAGCGAGGACATGAGCCGCTGGGACGGCACGTTCAACATGCGCGAAGCCGGCCTGGACGGCACCGGCTACGTCGTGATCGGCGTGGACGACCCCGACACGGCCGAGCCGATCCTCCGCAAGGCCCTGGGCGAACGGAACGCCAAGTACCTCCGCGTCGAGTACGCCCCCCAGGCATACCTGCAGTGACCCGGAGCCGGGGTGCAACACCCCCGTGGATCCGCTATAGTTGATCACGAGCCGCTCACCGGAACAGTAACTCCCGGTAGTACTCAATGCGTTGGTGGTCCAAGGAAAGACGCCCCGCTTCCTGCGGGGAAATGCAGGTGCAAGGCCTGCCCGGCGCTCCAGTACAAGAGCCCCACTTCGCTCCATGCGAAGTGGGGCTCTTGCGTTGCACGAGACCGACAGTCTCCCCACCATCCACCAGACACCATCCACCAGAGCCGTCGCCACACCCCGAGCCCTGCGCCGCCGAATGGTATCGACGGAGATAGTATCTCTCTCGATACTATCTCTCGCGGGAGTCTCCATCATGCGACGATTCATCGGGCGAGACCCGGAGCTGAACGTGCTCCGCAACGC
Source organism: Streptomyces sp. NBC_01314 (assembly GCF_041435215.1). Lineage (NCBI taxonomy): Bacteria > Bacillati > Actinomycetota > Actinomycetes > Kitasatosporales > Streptomycetaceae > Streptomyces > Streptomyces sp. NBC_01314. The sequence continues at coordinate 5,483,491 of NZ_CP108394.1, forward strand.
CTTCCAAGCGGTTCACGAGGCCGTCGGGTCGGCGAAGCCAGGTCAATGCATCCTCATGCGGGGCAGGCGACGGGTCGGCAAGTCCAGCCTTGTCGAGGAGTTCCTCCGGCGCACCGGGGCGCCGAACCTCTTCTTCACCGCGGCGGGCGGCACGGCGGAGGACGAACTGACAGAGCTGCTCGACACCGTCGCGAGATCCACCCTGCCGGAGAAAGAACTGTTCTCGGAGGAGACCCCGGGACAGTGGAACGCGGCGTTCAGGCTGCTCGCCGAGATCCTGCCCGACGACAGCCCGAGCGTGGTCGTCATCGACGAGGTTCCGTACCTCATGGACCGCATCGACGCCTTCGAGGGCATGCTCCAGCGGGCATGGGACCGCCTCCTCAGCCGCAAACCCGTGCTCCTGCTCCTCGTCGGATCCGACCTGTCGATGATGGAGGCACTGAACAGCTACGACCGCCCCTTCCACCAGCGAGGCCGGGAAATGGTGGTGGGGCCGCTGAACCCGGCCGACATCGGCGAGATGCTCGGCCTTCCGCCGGCGGCCACCTTCGACGCCGCCCTGATCACGGGCGGTCTTCCGCTGATCTGCGCGGAGTGGCGAGCCGGGGCGGACGTCTGGGAGTTCCTCCGCGACTCCCTGAACAACCCGATCTCGGCACTGCTGGTCTCCGCCGAGCGCTCACTGGCCGCGGAGTTTCCCCCGCAGGCCATGAGCAGGGAAGTCCTGCGGGCCATCGGAAGCGGGGAGCGGACCTTCACCAACATCGCGCGCGCCGCCGGCGGAATCTCCCACACCACTCTCACCCGTGCCACGGACGTCCTGACCGAGAAGCGGGTGGTGGCGGCCGAGCTACCCCTCTCCCCGCGTCCGTCGAAGGAACGCCGCTACCGAGTGGCCGACCCCTACCTGCGCTTCTGGCTCGCGTTTCTGGATCCGCACATGGCGGAGATCGAGCGGATGCGGGGAGATCTCACACTGAGCCGGATCAAGGAGCGGTGGACGAGCTGGCGTGGCCGCGCGATCGAGCCTCTGGTCCGGGAATCCCTCGCCCGCCTCCTGCCGGACGGGCACCTGCCCGCCGCCCCGGCGATCGGCGCGTACTGGACCCGCAGCAACGACGTCGAGATCGACCTGGTGGGCGCCGACCGGCAGCCGGTGGCCAAGCAGCTGCTCTTCCTCGGCTCGGTCAAATGGCTGGAGAACTCCGCGTTCGACACCCACGACCTGGCCGCACTGCAGAAGCACCGGGCCTCGCTCACCGACGAGCCCGTCCCCCTGGTGGCGGTCTCCCGCAACGGGACCAGCTGCTCCGGCCTCGATGCGGCGTACGGCCCCGAGGCACTGCTCGGCGCCTGGCGCCGGAGGTAGGTCGGTCCCGAACGTTGCCGGCCTGCCCCGCGTCTCAGTGGTGACCGTCCCATAAGGAGGCCACCACCATGCCGACGCCCGCCACCGTACGAGTCCGTCACCGTGCCCTGACCGCCGCCGCGATGGCCGGGACGTTGCTGTCGGTGCTTTCCGCGTGCGGGGAGGAGTCGACCACAGCGAAGGGGTCGGCGCCCGCTTGGAAGGAGCCCTCCGCGTACCGCTACACCCTGGATTCGGGTGAGGGTGAACGGGCGCTGATCGGGACGTTCGAGGTGACGGTCCGGGACGGGAAGGCCGTGAAGACCGTCGGGCTCGATGAGAGCGGCCGACGGGTGGTGGACCAGAAGCTGATCGAAGTGCCCACCATCGCCGGGTTGTTGAAGCAGGCGAAGACGGCACGGGAAGAGGGCGCCGACGTCGTGGACATCGAGTACGCGAAGGACGGCCGTCCGACCAGCATCTCCATCGACTGGGACGAGAACGCCATCGACGACGAGGAGGGGTACACCCTCGGCGACTACGAGGCGCTCGGCTGACTCAGGTCCCGGATCGTGCCGCCCACCTTGGCCTTCAGCTTCTTGAGCACGGCGGGCTTGGCGGAGATGGCCCACTGCGGACCGACCAGGTACTTGCCGCCGTACATGGAGGCCGACTCCAGCCAGACTTCCTTCAGTTCGTCCTTGGGGAAGGTGGTGATGAGGTAGTCCCCCACGGCGGTCTGACACACGCCCTCGCGCAACTCCTTCGCCTCGGTCCGGATCTTCACCTCGCACCCGGTGAGCTCGGCGATCACCTCGACCTTGGCCGGCGCGACCAGCGCGGCGACCGGACTCGACTCGCCCGACGCCTCGCCACCACCGCTGCACGCCGCCACCAGGGGCAGGACAGCCAGGCTCGCAGCCAACGCGACACCACGCGACAGCTTCCTCACCATGTCCTGATCTCCGTTCGCCTTCTCCGTACCGAGTGCACTCGGCAAAAAGTACGTTTGGAAGCCGTCGGATGCTCAATCGTCGACACGTGATGTCGTCGCCCGACCACAACCCCCTTGCATGGCTCCACGGCAAGCTCTCAGGACCCACGGGGGCAATGCCCTGATGCACCGCCGCAGGCCTCGTCCTGCCTCCACGGTCGGCCCTTGACGCATGGAACCGGCCTGCCATATGGGTGATTTGTGATACTAATCGACATGGTGCGGATAGCTATCCAGCATGAGCACACCTGGCATAGACCTTTCGCATCGACGGTCTGCGGTCATCTGCGCGGCCATAGCGTTCCTTCCCGTCCCGACGGCCATCGTCGCCGTCCTGGCAAACGGCTGGGAGCGGGTCGAGAAAACAGCCCCGGCATCGGCCCATCCTCCGCCCCCGGCCGCAGCGCCGATGGTGCCCGAGGCGCCGTCCGCCGACGTGGCTCGCACAGAGCTCGCGACCCTCGCCGTGGAGACTCCGCACTCGCTGGAGGGGTACAGCAGGGAGAAGTTCGAGCACTGGATCGAGGACCATTGGCCCCGAACACGCCAGGTGGTCCTGATCCGTGACGGCAAGCACGTCGGCGTTCAGTCAAAGGCCCAGACCGCATCGAAGAACTGGCACAGCCCCTACGACGACCGCATCCTCACGATGCCGTCGGAGGTCCACGTGGATCACGTCGTACCACTGGCCAACGCATGGCGGTCCGGGGCGGACGAGTGGAGCGCCGCCCGGCGCAGCAAGTTCGCCAACGACCTGTCCACCACGCAACTCATCGCCGTCTCGGTCGTGGCCAACAGGGCGAAGGGCGACCAGTCGCCCGACCAGTGGGTGCCCCCGAACACGGCCTTCCACTGCGTGTACGGCAGGGCCTGGACCCATGTGAAGTTCACCTATGGGCTCTCGGTCACCCAGAAGGAGAAGGACGCGCTGATCTCCATTCTGGACACATGCCACTGATGGTTCACCAGCCATCGCGTCCGTGCCCCAACCGTCCCCGATCGAGCGGGGAATCAGGCGGAACGACGGTGGCGGGCAGGGAGCGAACAACACCACGGCCCCTGACCGAATCATCTGGTCAGGGGCCGTCACACAGAGCGGTGAGTGTGGGATTTGAACCCACGGCGACTCGCGCCACGACGATTTTCGGCTGCGTCCATGGAAATGGTGTACGGGTTCGACCTGATCCGGGGGTTTGCTCAGACTTCAGGGTGATGCCCGCATAGACGAACGGCCACCGGCTGATCTTCCTTAAAGCGGTACCGCTGCCACCAGTGACCGGTCGAAGATGGAGGCATGGACACGCAGAAGGTGACCTTACGGAAGATGACGCCGTCGGAGTACGACGCGGCGACTGAGCATCGCGAAGCCGAGACCGTCCGAGAACTCGGCAAATTCATGCCCGAGGAGCTGGCGCGGGTGCGGGCTCATCAGGGCACAGCGCGGTTCCTCCCCGACGGGCTCGCCACGACTAGTCACCATCTCGTGGTCGCGGAGAACGGATCAGGCGAAGTCGTGGGGAACGCGTGGATCGGCCCGGATCCGCGCCAGGCTGCGGACACTGCCAGCTCAGCTTGGCTGTACGACATCAACGTCTTCCCCGCGTTTCGGCGCCGCGGACACGGGTCCGCCATCCTCTCCGCCGCCGAAGAACTCGTTGCCCGCGAGGGCTGGACATCCCTCGGTTTGAATGTCTTCGGAGACAATGAGGCGGCCATTGCCCTGTATCGCCGCAACGGCTACGACGTGGAATCCATGTCCCTGCGTAAGAGCGTGCAGCAGGCTCCTGACATCAACAGCTGACACCAATAAGCACGAACAGCACCGGCCGACGCCGGACTCCAGAGGACGTACCACCGAGTCGAGGCCGGTTGGCCGGTGGCCACGAAAACCGGTGATCGACCTGATAAGGATGAGGCCACACGTTCATGCCCTGCAGTCGGCCAGGGTCCCTCAGCCTGGCGGGCATCTTTTAGCGCTCGTATTTGTGCCTGATGGGTACCGAGGTAGGAAGCCGCCTCACCTGCGATAGCTCCCACGAGGCCTGAGAGGGGAGATAGCCAGTCCGCGCGGCACATTGTCTAAGACGTCACCTCGCGCCGCAGCCGAATGCGTGTCGAAAGCCGCACAGCCGCCCAGAGTTCTTCGCCCCAACCGGCGTACGGGGCATCTCGTCAACGTGACGCGAAAAGCGTCGAACTGGCGCCCTCTTCCTGAGCGTCTGAGATCCTGAAGTCCGATCGAGAAGGGCCGAAGGCATGGAGTGGAAGACCCACGGTGAGCGGCAGCTCTACACGAACAAGTGGGTGAACCTGTGTCTGGTCGACGTCCAGCAGCCTGACGGGCGCAGGTGGGAGTACCACGTCGTTCGCCTCCGGCACCTGGCCGTGGCCGCCGTGGTCAACGACCGCCAAGAGGTGCTGATGATGTGGCGGCATCGCTTCATCACGGACTCGTGGGCCTGGGAGTTGCCCATGGGCCTGGTCGAAGAGGGCGAGTCGCCTGAGGAAGCTGCGGCACGCGAGGTGCTGGAGGAGACGGGCTGGCGGCCTGGCCCCATCAAGCCTCTGATCTACGCCGAGCCGGCCAACGGGATCACCGACTCACAGCACCACGTCTTCCGCGCGGACGGCGCGACCCACGTCGGGCCGCCCGCCGAGAAGAACGAGTCGGACCGCATCGAGTGGATCCCGCTCAGTGAGGTGCGCGGGATGATCGACCGTCGCGAGATCGTGAGCAGCGGGACCCTCGTCGGGCTCCTCTACCTGCTCATGGATGAAGCGATCCGCTGACCGGCGGGAGGACTGCCAGTAGCCGTGCCTCGAAGGCCAGAGCCACGGGCTCCTGCCTGCGTGGGGCCAACTGGTCGTAGAACTCCCTGAGATGGCCAGAAACCCGCTCGGACGCCAGGCGGGCGGTCGAGTACCCGGACGACACTCCTCGCGCCGTGCAGAGAGAAGCCGCGGCGAACGGTCGGCGCCGCCCCGTAGAGGCGCCCGGTGAGCTGGGCGAACTGATCGACGCCATGCTCAGCCACGCTCCCGAGGACCGGCCGACCATCAACGAGGTGGGTAAGGCACTCGGCTGAGTTGCGAAGCATGCCCGGACGGGCGCCGGACCGCATCGGAGGCCTGGGCGGCCTGAGCCGAAACGACGTTAGCCCGTGGGGGCGTCACCTGCGGCAGGGGGCCTTTCGGCGACGAAGGAGCCCATGCCCGGGGTCGTGGTGATCAGGCCGTCCGCTCGCAGGGCGGCCGTCACCTTGCGAACGGTCGTTCGCGCCACGCCGAACTCCTGCTCCAGTCGCACTTCGGAGATCATCGTTTGGGGCGGGTACTGGCCGCTCGCGATCCGCTTACGGAGCACGTCGGCGATCTGGACCCACTTGGGCCTGGTGGGGTCAAACTCGATCACAGCAGGACCGTACACAGCGACCGAGATTCGAACATAGAGCACTGCCGGTGCACCTAGGTGTAGACAGGTGCACCGGACGTGGCTAGTGTCAGGCGCGATGAAAGACCCCGGCGAGGTGGCTAGACCTCCCGGGGCGTGGCCAACGCTGGTTAAGGAGCGTCGACAGTGCTCGACCCTATCCGCCGCATCGCCCTGTGGCTGCGGCTTCTCTTCACGCCCGGTACGGGCAGGCGGCGGGCTGGTATCCGCCTCGTCGTCGTGCCCACGCCCGCCGACTGGGCAGAGACTCCCCCGACCCCCCTCCCCCCGCATCGGTCCCCGTACGGGCTCGACGAGGTGTTCGACGGCGCCTCCACCGTCGCCGTACGCCCCTACCTCGCCGCCCATGAGCAACGGCTGCGGCGGCGGGAGTTGGCGATGGCGGCTATCGGGTTGGACATGCCCGGGTCGTGCTGGATTCACGGGGTGGAGGTCGCCTGATGCGGGACGAAACGCCTGGTGAAGTGCGGTTGTTGCCCTGGGCCGGGGGCGAGGGCAAGGCCTGCTATCTGGTCACCGACGGTGGGGGTGGGCCGGTGTCGCGGGTGGCTGATGCCACGGAGGCCATTCAGCTCGGGATGGGGCGTGAGCTGCTTGATCACGCGGGGGAGATGTTGGCGGAGGCTGCTCCGGGTGGTGAAGTCCGGTTTCTCGCCGAGAGGTTGCGGGAGGCGCTCGCGGACGCGCTTCGGGTCGCCGAGAGTCGGGGGCAGCGGCTGGGGCGGCTGCGGCTCGACTGACGTCGCCGGGTCACTTGCGAGGCGATGACCGCGTACGCCTCCACCGTGCGGATGCATGGGCGTCAGGGACGTGTCACGCTTTCCGTAGCGCCGCGCCTGGACCTCCCTTGCACCCGTTGCACCCGTCATCTGCGATGAAGAGACGAAACGGAGTACGGCCATGGGCGAGATTCTGGTCAGTACGACCACCAGCGGTGCCCAGTTCCAACCGTCCGTCGACTCGGTCCTCGGTACGCAGTACGTGGCCATGTGGGCGGACGAGAGCAATGCCGGTATCAAGGGGCAGAACCTGGGAGTGACCGGGGCCAAACTCGGTGCGGAGTTCCAGGTGAGCGCGGCGACGCCGCCCGGCGCGAACACGAATCGGCAGTGGCCCACGATCGAGTCCGCGGGGTTCTCCTCGTTCGCGGTGTGGCGGGAAGAGGCCTTCAATCCTCCGCCCGGTCCGCAGCTGAAACTGCGGCGATTCGTCAACGGGCAGCCGTCGGGGTCCGAGATCCAGGTCAACAGCTCCGAAATCGACCCGAAGACCCGACCGTCCGTCACGAACATGATCGACGGCGGCTGCCTCGTCACCTGGGCCGGTTCCCGTGCGGACCAACGGATCCGGGCCCAGCGGTTCACCTCCGAAGGCATCAAGGCCGGGCCGGAGTTCACGGTCAACACCACCGAGGGGTTCCATGTGAACCCGGCCGTGACGGTTCTGGCGGACGGCAATTACGCCATCGCCTGGACCACCGACCCTTCGTCGATCGGCGGAGGCCGGCTCACCTTCAGGGTCTTCGACTTCGAGGGAATTCCGCAGGGCGGCGAGATCCAGCCCAACGCCTCCGGATTCAGGGGGGACAACGCGATCACGCTGCTCGACAACGGGCGGTTCGTCGTCGCGCACATCGACGGCATCGGTCCCAGTGACATCGGTGTCCCGCAGACCACCGTGGAGGCCAGCATCTACGACCCCAGCGGAGGCGGCGTCGAGGTCACCAGCGTGACCGCGGGCCAGCCGCGGGACTTCAACCGCTCCAGCCCGGCCCTCACGCCGCTGCCGGGTGGACGCTTCCTTCTCGCCTGGGTGGAGAAGAGCGCGGCCACCTTCGACACCGTCCCCACCGTCATGGCGAAGATGTGTTCCGACACCGCGCTCTCCCTCAGCGACAAGGTGCAGGTCAGTACGGCTACGGCCGGCGATCGCCTCCAGGTCTGCGCCGCGTCCGCCTTCGGCGACGGAGCGGAATCCGTCTTCCTCGCCTGGGCGGACGACGGCGGCACGTCGGACTTCGCCGTACGGGGACGCGCCTTCACCGTCACGTCCACAGGGCAGTTGGTGTCGGCGTAGGCGAGGCGACTGCCTCCTCGGGCGCCGGTGAGAAGGGGTCGGCGGCCGGTACCGACCCCAGGCAGACTGCGTTCATGCAGCTCCCCGCACCAGCCGTCGCGGCCACCGCTCTGATCGAGGTCGTCAGGATCTCCGGCCTGCCGAGGAGGCGGGGCGACCCCTACCCCGGTGCGGTGGTCACTCACTGGGCCGGGGACGAGGCCGCTGACGTACTGGCCCTGATCGAGACCCTGCCCGGCAGCGCGCAGTATCGCTGCGGCTTCTCGCCGGGATGGGGTGTCCGGGCGTACGACGACGCGCTCGACCTTGCGTTGTTCGAGGCGGCGTTCTGCTTCACCTGCCATGAGGTGCGGATGCAGGGGACCGCTGTGCCGCCCGCCCTGTCCACGCAGTTCTTCGACGCGGACGCCGAGCGGGCTCAGGCTCTCCTGGCCCGCTTTCGCGAGGCGGCCCGGTAACCGGACCCGGTGGCCGGGCGCTGAGCGCGCTGGTACGTAGCCGATTCCGTAATCTCACTGATCACTTCCTGGGCGGCGGCCGGGAGGATGGGCCGGGTTCATATGACCAGCGATCGTTGTGGAGGTAGTCGCGTGCGTTTGCGTTCCCTGGCCGCCGTGTTGACCGGTGCCCTCGCTCTCTCGGCGTTCGCCGTCCCGGCCGCTCATGCCACCGGTGACACGACGATCACCGATGTCGTCGTGAACGGCGGGGCCCAACTCGCTCTGGGGCCCATTGCGCCCACGACCTTCAAGGTGAGCGTCACGGCGCAGGACAACTCGGGTATCGATGCGATGGAACTGCATGTGAGGCTGCCGAGTTACCTGTACAACGCGTCGGACCGGGGGCTCACCTGCACCGCGAAGAGCGCCACGACCTCGACGTGCACCGGGTCCTGGACGGTCGACACGAGGAATTTCTACGGCAACGGCCCGGCCGACGACCCCTGGTACATCAACGCCTCGGTGGACGCCAAGGACGGCGACTGGTTCTCCACGGAGACGGCCGACACCTTCACCGTGCGACGGCTCGCCAAGCTGACCGTCAACGCCGCCCCGGAGCCGGTGACGCAGGACGCCAAGCTCACCGTGACCGGCAAGCTGGCGCGCGCCGACTGGAGCACCCACAAGAACGCGGGCTACTCGGGCCGGGCGGTGAAGCTGCAGTTCCGTAAGAAGGGCACCTCCACGTACAGCACCGTGAAGACGGTCACCAGCGGCAGCGGCGGCGTGCTCAAGGCCACGGTCAAGGCCACCGCCGACGGTTACTGGCGCTGGACCTTCGCCGGCAACAGCACCACCTCGACGGCCAAAGCCACCGGGGACTACGTCGACGTGCGCTGAGCCACCGTCACACGGTCACACGGATGCGGCGCCCGGACCTCGGAAGAGGCCGGGCGCCGCAGACGTTCACGCGCTCTCGCGTCGCGTCACGAAGCCGTGCGGTTCGCGCCCTTGCGTCGCGTCACCACGAAGATCACGCCGCCCGCGGCGACCAGGCCCGCCGCGCCGATGGCGATCGGGATGGCGTTGCCGCCGCCCGTCTCGGCGAGGTCGCCGGGCTCGCCGCCGTTGGGGGTGGGGACGGCCGGGGCCGAGTCGGAGGGCGAGGGGGACTCGGCCTTCGGAGTGTCGTCGCCAGGGGGGTTCTCGTCGGCCGGCGGGTTCTCGTCCGCCGGGGGCTGCTCCTCCGCCGGCGGCTGCTCCTCGGCGGGCGGCTTCTCCTCAGCCGGCGGCTGGTCGTCGGCCGGCGGCTGCTCCTCCGCCGGGGGGTTCTCCTCGGCCGGGGGCTGCTCCGTCGTGCAGTCCTTCGTACCGCCGTTCCAGGCCGCGATCAGCTTGTCCTTGATGACGGGGCGGTCGGGGCCCTTGGGGACGTCGCCGTGTTCGAAGCCGTCGTTCGCGTCGAGCTTGCCGTCGAACTTCACCTTCCCCCGGTAGAGGTCCACCTGGCCGTAGCAGCCCGCGTCGGGGACCGCGATGTCCAGAGAGTCCGTCCCGCCCTGCTTGACCGTCACCGTGTCGAAGTCGACGAAGACCTGCTCGCCGGAAGTGCGGAACGTCGGGCCGTGGGCGAGGTAGGACGCGAGGGAGACCGTGCAGGTCGTGGCGTCGGAGGCGGCACGGACCTTGATGTGGACCTTGCCGTCCTCGGTGGGCTTGAGGTTCTGGTCGTCGAGCTTGACCCAGTCGGCGAACTTCACGCCGTCCAGCGAGAACTCGCAGCGGTCGGTCTCGGTGGGCGTACCCGCGCCCTGGCCGGGGGCGTAGCTCTTCTTGCCCCAGCCGTCACCGCCGGGCGTGTCGGTGGCGAAGGCCGGACCGGACACGGCCGCGCTCAGTGCGAGAGCGGCGATGCCCGTCCCCACCAGGCGGCTCACGATGACACGTCTCGCTATGGACATGCAGATCCCATTCTCGAACTCGGAAGAATGTACGAGACCCGGGGCGCGACGGCATGACGGCAGCACAAAGCCACGTCGGTCCGGGCCGCGCCAGGGTGTGAGTGGTTGAAGAAAACACTGGGCTCAGGGGTCACTTGAGCCACAGAGTCTGCACATCGTTTACCAAGCGGTAGGGGCTGTCAACCTCGGTAAACGCCCGTCCGATGCCCTAGTTCGGCAGCCCGTAGGGCACGCCTGCGCCACACGCACGGCACATATGGGACACAAGGGGAATCAGTTCCTCCGATGACCCATGAGCCGTTCATGAGCCGTCCATGAGCGCCCCAACGCCGGGTCGCCCAACCGCAAAGGATTCCCCAACTCGCCACTGTGGGCAGGTGAGTTGATATGGGGCGGATTTGACAATCCCGGTCCTCGCTCCCGAACCTACGTTCATGACATCCATTTTCATTATCGGCGTCAATGGTGCCGCCGAGAGCGAGCGGGGTGACGGTCCATGCGCGTGGCCTTCGTAGGCAAGGGCGGCAGCGGCAAGACCACGCTCTCCGCGCTCTTCGCCCGGCACCTCGCTCGCTCGGGCGCGCCGCTCGTGGCGATCGACGGCGACATCAACCAGCACCTCGCGCACGCGCTCGGCCTCGACGAGGACGACGACTTCCGCGCACCACCGCTGAGTTCGCGCACCGCCGAGATCAAGGACCTGCTGCGCGGCACGAACCCGCGGATCGTCTCCCGCGAGGCCATGGTGAAGACGACCCCGCCGGGCCGGGGTTCGCGGCTGCTGCGACTGCTCGGGGACGACGACGTCCACGGCCGGCACGTCGAGCGCGTGGACGGCGTTCCGCTCATGGTCACCGGCGCCTTCGACGAGAGCGACCTCGGCGTGGCCTGCTACCACTCCAAGCTCGGCGCGGTGGAGCTGTACCTCAACCATCTCGTCGACGGTCCGGGCGAGTACGTCGTCGTCGACATGACCGCCGGCGCGGACGCCTTCGCCTCCGGGCTCTTCACCCGGTTCGACATGACCTTCCTCGTGGTCGAGCCGACGCGGAAGAGCGTGTCCGTGTACCGGCAGTACCGGGAGCACGCCGCCGAGTTCGGTATCCCGATCGCCGTCGTCGGCAACAAGGTCACCGGCGAGGACGACCTGCTCTTCCTCAAGGAGCACGTCGGCGAGGACCTGCTGGCGTACTGCGTGCAGTCGTCGTACGTCCGCGCGCAGGAACAGGGGAGGGAGCAGGGCGAGTTGGAGGCACACAACGTGCACGCGCTGACGCAACTGAAGGCCGCCGTGGACGCCCGCACGAAGGACTGGGCCACCTTCCAGCGCCACGCCGTCGAGTTCCACCTCCGCAACGCCGCCGCCTGGGCCAACGCCGCCACCGGGCACGACCTGGCCGCCCAGGTGGACCCCGGCTTCCGCCACGGCCCGGAGGCACTGGCCGCCGTCGAGTCCGCCTCCACGCCCGTGTCGCCCGACGTCTCCCCGTAGCTGCTCGCGTATGCCGAGAGGGATGACTCCCCATCCCGACCCCAGACCCGGTTCCCGATCCCAGACCCAATCCAGGGCTCAGCCCCAGGTCCAGACCCAGGCCCGGGTCCAGTCCAGGTCCAGTCCCAATGGGCCTGATTCGGCCACCGACCGCCCCCTCCGCACCCCTCCCGTGGAGGGGGCGGTCGGTCCGACACGCCGGAGCTCAGGGGGCGCACGGGGGCGCATTACCGGCGTACAGCTGCATGGGTGGTCCGGGGCGAGGGCGTCCGTGTGTGGGGCTTCGGGCTGTTCGTGCGGGGGCTTCGTCCCGATCACGCCCGATCCCGCCCGGTCCTGTGGGGCTCATGCGCGGCGGTCGCGTGCCTCGTGGGCACTTGGTGCGTGCCGGTCCGCGCGCCACGGCGTGCGGCCGTGTGATTTGCGCCGTCACAAGTTGGCCTGCCTGCGATCACACAAGGTGAATAATGGGGCCTGAGGGCGTCTCAGCGACAGAGAGGGCCGCCGTGGGGACCGACAGGGACAGTGCCGTTTCCCGTCAGCGCTTCGACGTGGCCGATGCCGCGCCGTTGCTGATCGACGCGGACGGGTTCGTGACGAGCTGGACCCGGGACGCGGAGCGGCTCTTCGGGTATCCGGCGGCCGAGATCCTGGGCCGCAGCGTCCGTACGCTCCTGGTCGACGAGGACGGCGAACGCATCGGTTCACTGGCCGAGGCCCATCGTGCCCTCGGCGGCTGGTCCGGCATCCTCACCGCCCGCCACCGCGACGGCCACCGCGTCAAGGTGATGGTCCGGGTCGTCCCGACGCGGGAGGCGACGGCGGCGACCGCGGCGGCGGCTGCCTCGGCCGATGTGATCCCCTCAGCTGATTCCGCCGGTTCGGCCGTCCCGCCCGGTTCCGCCGTCCCGCCCGGTTCCGCCGTCCCGCTCAGTGCAGCCCCCTCCGCCGGCTCCGCCCTCCCGTCCGGTTCCGCCGTCCCGCCCGGTGCGGCCCCCTCGGCCGGTTCCACCGGTCCCGTCGACATGGCGGCCTCGGCGTCGGTTCCCGGCGCCTGGCCCGCGCCGCGTCCCGGTTACCCCGACGTGCCCCGGTCCGTCACACCACCACCGCCACCGCCTCCGACCCGGTCCGCAACCCCGGCGTCGCCCTCGCCCGAGGTCGGGCGCGCCCCTGCCCGGGAGGCGGGTACTTGGCCGGCCGCCGGAAACACCGGAAGCCCGGCCCGGCAGAGCCCGCCCCCTCCCAAGCCCGCCCCACCACGGGCCACGTCACCATGGGCCGCGTCATCCCAGACCTCATCACCACAGAGCGCACCACCACGGATCGCGTCACCCCAGACCGCCTCACCCCAGACCGCCTCACCAGCGACGCAGGCAACCCCACGGCCGCCCGCGCCCGAGGCCGGGCACGCGTCGGCGCGAGAGCGCGGCGCCTGGCCGGCCGCCCAGGGCCCCAGCAGGCCCACGGTCCGGCAGGCCACACCCGCCCCCGACTTTCCGCCGCCGCCCCAATCCCCCTCCGCACGCCTGCCCTTCTCCCCATCCCTGTCCTCAGCCCCCTCTCCGTCCCCGTACCCGTCCGCATCCCCACCCCTCTCGCCATCCCCCTCTCCATCCCCGTCGCCCTCCTCTCCCCCTCCCTCCCCCGACCCCCTCAAGGCCGCCCACTGGGTGGCCCTCGTCTCCGACGCCACCCAGGCTCCCGGCTGGGACATGAGCCGGACCGTGCTGGAGCGGATGACCGCGTGGTCGCCCGTGGGGATCGCGATAGTGGACACGGAGCTGCGGTTCGTGTGGTCCAACGCGGCGTTGGAGCGGTTCGGAGGCGGGCGGGCGCACGAGCGGGTGGGGCTTCGGCTCGCGGAGGTGCAGCCGGGGCTCGACGCCGAGCGCATCGAGACACAGATGCGGCGGGTGCTGGAGACGGGCGTGCCGGTGCTCGACTACGAGCACGTGGGCCGGGTCCGGTCGTCTCCGCACCGCGAGACCGCGCACGCCATGTCGTTCACACGGCTGGAGGACGACCACGGGCGGGCCATCGGCGTGTACTACACGGTGGTCGACGTGTCGGAGCAGCACCGCGCCCGCATCCGGCTGGCGCTGCTGGACCGGGCCGGTGAGCAGATCGGCCGGACCCTCGACGTACGGCGGACCGCGCAGGAGCTGGCGGACGTGGTCGTGCCGACGCTCGCCGACTTCGTGACAGTCGACCTGGTGGACTCGGTGCTGCGGGGCGCCGAGCCGGGCCCCCTCGGGGACGGGTCCGTCCCGCTGCGGCGGATCGCCCAGCAGTCCGTGCACGCCGGGGTGCCGGAGGCCGTTCTGGAGGTCGGCGCGATCGTCTCGTACGCGGCCGGATCACCCCCGGTGCGTGCGCTGGTCGACGGCCGGTCCTGGTCGGAGCCGAGGCTCGACCCGCTGTCGGCGGAGTGGGCCGAGGCCGTGCCCGGCGACCGGACGGTGAGCGTGGAGGCGCTCGGGCTGCACAGCGTGATGATCGTGCCGGTACGGGCGCGGGGCACCACACTCGGCATCACCAAGTTCTTCCGGCGCGACCGGCAGGACCCCTTCGACGCGGTCGACCTGGGCCTCGCCGAGGAGTTGGTCGGCCGGGCCGCCATCTGCGTCGACAACGCCCGTCGGTACACGCGCGAGCGGGACGCCGCCCTCGTCCTCCAGCGCAGCCTGCTGCCGCGCCGGCTGCCCGAGCAGGACGCGGCCGAGGTCGCCGTCCGCTACCGGCCCGCCGACGAACTGACCGGCCTCGGCGGCGACTGGTACGACGTCATCCCGCTCTCCGGAGCCCGCGTCGCCCTCGTCGTCGGCGAGGTCGCGGGCCACGGCATCGACGGCGCCGCCGCCATGGGCCGCCTCCGTACGGCCGTACGCACCCTCGCCGACCTCGATCTGCCGCCGGACGAGGTGCTCGCCCACCTCGACGACATGGTCGCCAAGTCGGCGCGGCAGGAGGGATCCGAGCCGGGCGGGGGCAGCGTCCACACGGTCGGGGCACGCTGTCTGTACGTCGTCCACGACCCGGTGTCGGGGACGTGCGCGATGGCCTCCGCCGGGCCGTTCGCCCCGGCCCTGGTCGCCCCCGACGGGACGGTCACCTTCCCCGAGCTTCCCGAGGGGCCGGCGCTCGGCGTCGACCAGCGGCCCTTCGAGGTGCTGGAGATGGACCTCCCCGAGGGCACCGTCATCGCGCTGCACACCGACGGACTGCTCGCCGGGGCCTCCCGCGAGGCGCTGTGCCGCGCGCTGGCCCGGCCCGAGCCCCTGCTCGAACGGCACGCCCAACGCGTCCTCGACTCCCTCGCCCCGGCCCACCCCACCGACGACGTCGCCCTCCTCCTGGCCCGCACCCGGCGGCTGCCCGCCCACCGGGTCGCCTCCTGGGAACTGCCGGCCGACCCGGCGCTCGTCGCGGAGGCCCGCAAGACCACCGCCCGACAGCTCGGTGCGTGGGGGCTGGAGGAGCTGGCGTTCACCACCGAACTGGTCGTCAGCGAACTGGTCACCAACGCGATCCGGCACGCCGCCGGGCCCATCCGACTCCGGCTCATCCTCGAACGCACCCTGGTCTGCGAGGTGTTCGACGGCGGCGCCACCGCGCCCCATCTGCGCCACCCGCGCACCACCGACGAGGGCGGCCGCGGCCTCTTCCTCATCTCCCAGTTCACCCAGCGCTGGGGCACCCGCTTCCTGCCCGAGGGCAAGGTGATCTGGGCGGAACAGTCACTGGCGGATCCATTGCCCGATCCATTGGCGGGTCCACCGGCCGATCCATTGGCGGGTCCACCGGCCGATCCACTGACGGGTCCACCGGCGGATCCACTGGTCTGACTTACCGCCAGTCACCGCGGTACGCCATCCGAGGGCGCTCTCATTGGACCGACCGGGTGGAACTCGTCGGGCCGGCCCCACTCCCCGGCCCCAGTACCCGGCCCCACTCTTCGGCGTCCCCCACCTCCCCCGGATCTCCGCATTTCCGGCATCGCGCCCCACTCTCCCGCCCTCGCCCTGCCCTCGCCCCGCGCTCCTCCCGCGCCCCGTGCCCCGTTCGGCCTGATTAGTGACGCTTGGCACCTCATATGAATGCAGGGGTCGGCTTCGGGCACCGGTTTCCGTCGCCTCGGCAGGACATCAGGAGAAGAGGGACGTGGCGTGAAGCGAAGAACTCCGGGGGGCGTGGGTCTGGCCCTGGCCCTCTCGGCGGCGCTGGTGGTCGGACTGGCCGGCGAGGCGGTCCCCGCCGGCGCCGGCGCCGGCGCCGGCGCCGGCGCCGGAAGCATCGCGGACGGCAGGGCACCCGGCGACGGCAACGTGACCGTACGCGTCGTCAACGACGTGGACACCGACGGGGCGTACGACCACGGCATGGAGAAGGGCCGGGCCGGTGTGCGGGTCACGCTGACCGACGACCAGGGGACCGTGGTGGCCCTGACCACCAACTCCTGGGGCGTCGCCTGGTTCCAGCCGGCGACCACCACACTGCAGGGCGGCAAGTACCGCGTCCAGGTCCACAACCCCGACCCCCACACCCTCCAGCCTGCGATCGCGGGCCTCGGCGACGGCCCGAAAGTCATGCGCAGCGGCGTCGGCTTCGTGGACGTCTCCGGGGGCCGGAGCACGACGTACACCACCGGGTTCTGGGAGCCCGGGGTCTACTGCCAGGAGAATCCCGACCTGGTGACCTGCAACCTGACGAAGGGCGACGCGTCCGACACCCACCAGGGTCTGGTGTCGTTCGCGGGGAACTTCTCCGACACCCACCCCGGCGGCACGGTCCGCCGGCTGACCAACAACCAGCAGCAGGGGGCCGTTTTCGGCATCGGCAACGACCGGATCGGCAACACGTACATGGGCACGCTGGTCAAGCGGCACGCGGCGTACGGGCCGGCGGGCGCGACCAACACGATCTACCGACGCAACAGCGCCTCCGGGGTGAGCACCTTCGTCACCCTGCCGGGCCTGCTGACCGAGCACGACGAGTCCGACGGCTGGCTCCGTGACGACCCGGTCTACAGAAGGGTCGGCCGGGAGGGCATCGGTGACGTCGACGTCTCCGGTGACGGCAGGACCCTCTACGCGGTCAGCCTCAACGACTCCCGGCTGTACGCCGTGCCGATCCGCGGCAGCGGCGACGGGGTCTACCCGGGCAGGTACCGGTCGCACGTCATTCCCAGGCCGAAGGACTGCGCCGGCCACTGGCACCCGTACGGCATCGGGGTGCGCGGCGGGCGCGTGCTCGTCGGCGGGGTGTGCGGCGCGGAGAACACGGTCACCAGGAACGCCCCGTGGGGCGACCCGTCCCAGGTCACCTCGCACGTCTACGAGTTCTCCCAGGGCTCGTTCCAACCGCTGTTCCACACGGCGATGAACTACCCGCGCGGCTGCGTGTACCGGTTCACCGGACTGCCCGCGACCACTCCCCGCTGCACCAAGCCCTCCGCCGTCGGCCAACCGCTGAGCGCCATGTGGGAGGCGTGGAACCAGCGCGTACCCACGCCCCGGAACCTCTCCTTCGTCGCCGCGCCGCAGCCGATCCTGTCCAACATCGAGATCGCCGACAACGGCGACCTGGTCCTGGGCTTCCGCGACCGCTTCGCCGACATGCAGGGCACGGCGACATACCCCTTCAACGCCCACAAGAAGAACCTGGTCAGAGCTGTCGCCGCCGGTGACGTGCTGCGCGTGTGCAAGTCCGGTACGACGTACACGCCGGAGAACAACGCCCGGTGCGACGCGCTCTACGGCGCACAGCCCAACAACGACGAGGGTCCGGGCCACGGCGAGTTCTACGACGACTCGACCAGGCTGGTGGACGCCCACGAGGACCAGGTCACCCAGGGCGGCACGGCCCTCCTGCCGTTCCGGAACAAGCTGTGGAGCACGGTCTACGACCCGTTCGACAACCACCCCTGGGAACAGGGCGTACGCCGCTGGAACGCCGACAAGGGCAAGACGGAGGGCAACCTCACGATCCAGAACACCTGGAGCAGCGACGCCAGGCAGCGCGCCCTGCTCTTCGGCAAGGGCAACGGCCTCGCCGACCTGGCGCTGGTCTGCGACCGGGCGCCCGTCCAGGTCGGCAACCGCGTCTGGTACGACGCCAACGGCAACGGCGTCCAGGACCCGTCCGAGCCGCCGCTCAAGGGCGTGAAGGTGACGCTCGACCCGATGTCGCGGTCCGGCCCCGACCTCACCACGTCCACCGACGCGAACGGCGAGTACTACGTCGGCGGCGGGCAGGGTCTCAAGCCGAACACCACCTACCGGGTCTCGTTCGACTACAGCGGCATCGACACGTCCGCCCTGCCGGGCAACCCGAGCCGCTCCTCCCTCACATGGACGGTGAGGAACGCCGGTTCGAACCGCGCGATCGACTCCGACGCCGCCCCGTACGGCCGGACCACCGTCCGCGTCGGTGACCCCGGCCATGTGAACCACACGGTCGACGCCGGCCTCACCCCCTCGGTGCGGCTGACGCTCGTGAAGCTCGACAGGAAGAGCAACAGGCCGTTGGCCGGCGCGGTGTTCGAGCTGTGGCAGGACGTCAACGGCGTCCGCGGCCTCCAGCGGTACGGCATGAGGAAGGACAGGTTCGTCAACGACTGCGCCAGCTCCCGCACCGGCCGCTGCTCCTTCGGCTCGCTCCTGCCGGGCACGTACTACCTGGTGGAGACCGACGTTTTTGAGGGCTACCTCAAGCCGGAGCAGCCGGTCACCGGGCCGTACGTCCTCACCCCGAAGAACGCCTCGTACGGCAGCGGGCTGTCCGTGAAGCTCTTCAACCTGCGAGGAGAGCCGTGCAAGGGCAAGAAGTGCTGATGCCCTGACCCGAACGCGTCACACGAGACGGGCCGCCCACCGGCAGACAACGGTGGGCGGCCCGACGCCGGTTCCCGTTCGGCCCAGCAGGACGTCTCCGGCGTCCGCTGGACGCCGTATCTCTGGGAGGGGGTTCGGCGATGAGTGTGTGAGTGAGTAAGTACCGGAGGCCGCGTTGACGACCCGACGAAGGACGCGGAAGACCCGGATACGTACGGTCGCGGCGGTGTCCTGCGCCCTGCTGGGCTGGACGGCGGTCCCCGCCGCCGCGGCGGCGCCCGCGCCGGAGTGCACCGCGCGCACCGGCCCCTACCAGTGGGACCTGGAGCGCCATCTAGGAGGAGTCCTCTTCGTCGGACGACGTCTCGTCGGGGGACTGCCCGTCCGGGGCACTCTCCTCGGTGGACCCCTCGTCGGACGGTGCCTTCTTCGGCTTCTTCTCGCCCTTCTCCGGCTTCTTCTTCGCCTTCTTTTCCTGTTGCTCCTTCTTCAGGAGTTTCTGGAGGCGTTTGGCTCCCGCCTGGGCGGCGTCGCGGGTGGCGGTGTCGTCGATGCCGTAGAGGCCGCCGTGGGTGAGGAGGGCGGCGGTGTCGCCGACGCGTACCGTGGCGAGGTCGAGGGTGAGGGCGCTGTCCTCGCCCTCGACGTCACCGCTGACGACCAGCCGCAGCCCCTGCCGGGCGTCGCCCAGGTCGCCGGGGAGTTCGACGGGGGTGACCTCGGCGCCGTACTCCCGCCCCTGGGTGCCGGTGATGGTGAACTCCCCGCACTCGTCCACGAGTTGGCGGAGGTGGCCGAGGCGGGTGTCGACGTCGGCCCTGTCGTACGCGCCCACCTGGTAGCGCAGCTGGGCACCGTACTCGTCGTCGTCGAAGCCCGTGACGGCCGTCTCGCCCCTGGGTTTGCCGAGGACGTCCTCGGTGTACACCGCGTCGAGGAGTTCCTGGCACTCGGGGCGGTCGGTGCGGCCCTTGAGGAGGCCGTCCCGCCAGGTCGCCGCGCCCTGGGTGCCGGCCCAGGCGTCGCCGAGGTCGTCCTGGCGGAGCAGGGCGCTTCTGACCCGGGCGTCGGTGAGGGCGGGGGCGGGCGGGGCGGAGGGTGAGGGGGAGGCCGTGTCGTCGACGACGGCGGCCTCGGGGAAGCCGCGCGGGTACCCCGGGTCGTCCGCGACGCAGGCCGCCGCGCCCGCGAGCATCCCGAGGACCACGACCCGGGCGAGAACACGGTACGGACGACGCATGGCGGAGCCTCCCAAGAGCACGACGTTTCCGCTCCCACGCCAACACCGCTCGGGTCCGTCCACCAGCGCACAAGGGCATGTGGGTGAACGACTCCCCCCGTACGGCTCCCCCCGTACCGCTCGCCCTGCGGTCAGCCGGGCGCGGGGCTTTCCGTCCGGGCGGTCTGGGGGACCGGGTCGTCGGCGGGCGTGGGGAGGGTGATGGCCGGGGTCGGGGTCGTGGTCGTGGTCGGGCCCTTGTCCCGGATCTCCACGATCGCGCCCTCGGACAGCCGTTCGTACAGCCACCGCGCGTCGGTGGTGCGCAGGCCGAGCCAGCCGGTGGTGACGTCGAGGTTGCCGGGGGCCTTCTCGTAGTAGGTGATGGCGGCGATCCAGAGCGCCCCCGGGGCAGGGCTCCGCGTCGGCGCGCCACTCGCCCTCCCGTCCGTGTCGACCCCTTCGCCGGAGTCGCCGGAGTCGCCTGTGTTGCCGCTGTCGCCGGTGTCGCTCGCCTCGGTGGGGGCGGTTGCCTCGGTCCCGTCGGGCGCCTCGGTGGGGACGCGTGTACCGCCCGTGGTACTGCCCGTGGCGCTCGCCTCGATCGGGGACAGTTCCAGGACCCATGTCAACTTCAGGTCGTACCCGGATCCGTAGCCGACCGTCTGCCCATGGACGACCATGGCACTCCTCTTGACGGTGACGGTCATCAGGCCGGTCGGGGTCGGGGTCTTGGTTGCGCCGGCGGAGATGGGCAGTTCGCGGCCGGCGAAGGTGAGGACGCGGCGGGAGAGGTCCACGGTGGCGTGGGGAGCCACCGACGCACTGGGCGGGGAGGCCGCGGCCGTGGACGGGCGCTGTTCGGTGCCGTGGGAGGCGACGTTCAGGGTGAGGACGGCGGCGAGGCCCGCCGCCGCGCAGCCGCCCGCGACGGCGGCGGTCGTACGGCGGCGGCGTCGACGGCGGCCGGCGGTGGCGCGGACCTCGGCGCCGGACCCGGGCGGCAGGGCCTCGGCGGTCTCGGCCAGCTCGCGCAGCCGGACGGTGAGTTCATCGGACACGTCCGTCCTCCTTCTCACCCTCGCCGGGGGCCAGTTCGCGCGCCAGCGCCGCCCGGCCGCGGGACAGCCGGGCCTTGACGGTGCCCACGGGGGCGCCGGTCTCGGAGGCTACCTGCTCGACACTCAAGTCGCACAGATGGTGCAGAACCACCGCCATCCGCTGTGCCTCCGGAATCCTGCGCAACGCGTCGACCAGTACCGCGCGCTCGGGATCGGGTCCCGGCGCGTGTTCCTGGGGCGGATTGCGGCCCACCAGCTCCAGCCAGCGGCGCGCCCGCCGCCACCGGCTCACCGCGAGCCGCATCGCCACGGTGCGGATCCACGCCTCGGGCGCCCCCTCCGCGAGGAAGTCCCGCCGCCGGTCCCAGGCCCGTACGAATGCCTCCTGCACCACGTCCTGCGCCTCACCGTGGTCCCCGGTGAAGGCGTAGAGCTGGCCGGTCAGCCGGGGGAACGCGGTGGCGTAGAACGCGTCGAACTCTTCCTCGGTCATGCCCCCGCCGTTGTCCGAAGTCACCTGTGTCGCCGTGCAACCCGGTCGCCCCCGTCGTGCGTACAGGTTCCGTACGTACGCCGCACATCGAAACACATCACGGAAACAGACCGCTCGAAAGACAACTGGGGGGAACACCATGACCACGAGGAGCAGCACCTCGGGGAAGAGTGCCACGAGAGGCAGGACCACGAGGACGGGGCGGGCCCGGCGCCTCGTCCGCGTGCTCGCCGCGACGGCCGCGTGCGCGGCCGCGCTGACGCTCACGGGCTGTGCGGGGATCGGGGAGGGGGTGCGGGTCGAAGGGCCGAGCGCGATACCGGAGGCCCATGCCCGGGCGGACGCGGAGACGGGCTCGGGGGCGGGCAGCGGGGGCGAGGCCGGCACCGAGGCCGTGAACGTGAAGCCGAGTCCCACCCCGCTGAAGGCCTTCGACGGCGCGCGCGTGAACATCGCCGACGGGCAGACCGTGGGGGTCGGCATGCCGATATCCGTCACCTTCGACAGTCCGGTCCCGGAGTCCGAACGCGCCGCCGTGGAACGGCAGTTGAAGATCGAGACGGACACCGCCACCGAGGGCTCCTGGAGCTGGGTCAAGGACCGCGACCTCGCCGACGGGCAACGCGTCGACTACCGGCCCCGCACCTACTGGAAGCCCGGCACGAAGGTCACCGTCCGGATCGGCGGCGCGAACCTCACCCGGCACTTCACCATCGGCCGCTCACTGATCGCCACGGTCGACGTACTCCGCCACACCATGACCGTCGAGAAGGACGGCTCGACCCAGCGCATCCCGGTCACCGCGGGCGCGCCCGGCATGGAGACCTGGAACGGCACGATGGTCGTCTCCGACAAGCAGCGCCGGGTGTTCATGGACTCCCGCTCGGTCGGCTACGGCGACTCGTACGCCGGCTGGTACGGGTACGCGGTCCACCTCACCGCCTCCGGCACCTACCTCCACGAGAACCCGAAGGCCAACACGTACGCAGGCCGGCAGAACGTCACCCACGGCTGCGTGGGCCTCGCGGACGACGGGACGGCGAAACGGTTCTACGACCAGGTCATCCCCGGGGACGTGGTGAAGGTGACCGGCTCGAAGGAGACCGTGGCCGTCGGGAACGGGTACGGCGACTGGAACCTGAGCTGGGAGCGGTGGAAGGCCGGCAGCGAGCTGAGCTGAGCGCCCGGTGGACGGCGCCGGGGAAAGGGGCTGAGAAGGGGGCTTGGAAGGGGCTGGGAAAAATGTTCCGCCGGTGTCATCCGTCCCGTACGACTCCCGGGTTTCAGGAGTGTCAGACCAACGCACCTGGACCAACACACCTTTGGGGGTCGTCCGTTCATGACCATGGCACGGATGCACACATTCGTCGCCGTCGCAGCGCTGACCACGCTGCTGGCGGGGGCATCGACGACGTCGTACGCCGTCTCGCGGGGGGAGACGGCGCACGGTGCCGGCACGGCGGTGGCGGTGGTGGAGGCGGCGGCCAGGAAGGCGCCGACTCCGCGCATCGTCCAGCCCGGTGAACACGTCGTCGCCGCGCCGGGATTCGAGCTCTGGATGACGGCGGAGGGCAAGCACTGGCTGGAGCCGGACCTGCCCGGCGACCCGCAGTTCCGGAGCGTCGTCGACGGCAACCTCGACCTGTCCCGGCCCGGCGTGGGGATCCAGGCGTCCGCCTTCGAGGGGCGCTACTACCTCTCGGGCCTCTACTACGGCGGCGCGGGGACCGCCTCCCGCGTGGAGGTCGGCACGAGCACGGGCACGGTCCACGGCAAGCTGATCGAGCTGCCCGGGAAGCCGGGATGGGGCGTCTGGTACGCCATCGCGGACCTGCCCCCGGTGGACGACGGGCAGGAGTTCCTGCGCCGTGTCACCGTCCTCGACACCAAGGGCGGCGTCTACTCCCGGTTGCGCCTGAGCTGACCCGGTCCGGGGTGGCCCTCCCCGTGGGACGCCCCGGCCCGCCCCGGCACATCCGTGCCGAAGTGACCGTGCGGGAGCGGGACTTGACCGCTCCGCTCCCGCACGGCATGCTCCCCCGTTCCCGATCCCGAGGACCGTCGTCCGTGCCGCAACAGAAACCCGGATCACCAGAGGCCGGTGACTTCGCCGTGTACGCCACCGCGGCCTGGCCCCGTCTGGTGCGTACCGCACACATGCTGACCGGCGATTTCCACGAGGCCGAGGATCTCGTGCAGACCACCCTGGCGAAGGTGTACGCCCGCTGGCGGCGCATACCGCGCGACGACGTCGACTTCTACGTACGGCGCTCGCTGGTGAACAACAACATCAGCCGCGTGAGAAAGAGACGCGTGGCCCATCTGCTCACGCCGTTCCTGCCGGAACGGGTGCACGAACGGCACGCCGGGCACGCCGACTCGATCGCCCAACGGGCCGCCGTCACGCAGGCGTTGGCGGCCCTTTCGGCCCGGCAGCGGTCCGTGCTGGTGCTCCGCTTCTGGGAGGACCTCAGCGAGAACGAGATAGCCCAGCTGCTCGGCTGCTCGCTCGGCACGGTCAAGACCCATGTACGACGCGGCCTGCAGGCCCTGCGCGCCCACCCCGAGTTCGCCGATGCGGCCCACACGGCCCACCGCGCCCACGGCTCGGCCACCTCCACCACCTCCGCCACCTCCGTCCCTTCCTCCCACCCGTTCGCCCCGGCGTCCCCGTCGCCCGTTTCCGGAGCCCGCCCATGAACCACCCCACTTCCGGGACCGGCCCGGAGACCACCGCAGGAAGACGCACAGGAAGAGGAGGAGGAATCGACTTGGGTACGGTCGCGGACGGCGAGTACGACACCGACACCGACACCGGGCGGATGCTGCGCGAGGCGTTCGCCGATGCCGCGTACGACGTCACACCGCCGCCCGTGCCGCTGCAGGCGATCGAACGGGACGGCCGCGGTCATCGGCGGCGGCGCCGGGCCGCCGCGCTGAGCACGGGCTGCGGACTGCTGCTGCTCCCGCTCGTCGCGGTGCTGACCCTCCGCCCCGGCGGCCCTCCCGCCACCGTCCAGCCCATGGCTCCTACGGCCCCGACCGCCAGCGCCTCGCCCACACCCACCCGGATCTCCGGCCCGCTCGCGGGGCGGATGCGGGTCGTCGAGCCGGGCGAGCGCGTGGACGTCGGCAAAGGCACGCAGATCTGGCTGACGAAGGAGGGCAAGCACGCGTACGAGCCGGTGATGTCCGACCTGACCGAGTTCCAGAACCTGCTCGACAAGGACATCGACACCAGCCGCCCCGGCGCAGCGATGCAGGAGGCGGCGTCGGGCACCGACTACGCGCTCCTCTCCGGCCTCTACTTCGGCACCCGGACCCTGGCGGCCGGAGTACGGCTCGAACTCCGCGACGGCCGCACGCTCGACGGCACGATCCTGCGGCTGTCCGGCAACAACGAGTGGGGGGCCTGGTACGTGCTCACGAGCCGCAAGGAGGGTGCCCCCCACGACGAGCGTCTGCGGAGCCTCACCCGCAAGGTCACGGTGTACGACAAGGAGGGCACCGTGCTCGTGTCGCGGGAGTTCGCCGACTGAGTCCCGCGCGGATCACCGCAACTCCTCCGCTGCTCCTCGGTCTTCACCTGTTTCTTGTCAGAGTGGGGGCTGTGCGGGGGCCGGGCCGAGGGTGGTCGTGCCGGGGGCGGTGCGGTGGCCGAGGCCGGTGCGGTAGGCGTCGAGGGCGGCCTCGACGCGGCCGGTGCGGCGGTACAGGTCCCCGAGTAGCCGGCACAGGTCGGCCAGGTCACCGGCGGCGCCCGCCCGCTCCAGCAGGCTCAGCGCCCGTACATAGTGCTCCTCGGCCGCGTCCGCGTCCCGGGCGTCCTCGGCGATGATGCCGAGGAGGCGGTGGGCGGCGGCGGAGTGCAGGGCGCCGCGTTCGGAGCTGAGGTCGCTGAGGACCTCGCGGAGCAGTTCGGCGGCCTCCTCGGACTTGCCGCGCCGGTGCAGGACGTCGGCGAGTTCGACGGCGACCTGGCTGGTGTAGAGGGCGGCCCGCTTGGCGGAGAGCATGCACCGGGCCTCGCGCAGCTCCTCCTCGGCACGGGCGTAGTCGCCGTTCTGGGCGTGGAGGTAGCCGCGCATCCAGTGGCAGTTGGCCAGCTCGGTGCGGATCTGGAGCTGCCGGTACAGCTCGGAGGCCTTGGCGAGCGACGCGTCGGCCTCGGCGATCCGCCCCTCGGCGATCATCGTCCGGGCGACCGAGCGGTGCATACGGGCGACGAGGGCGGGGTCGCCGGACTGCGGGGCGAGCGCGAGGGCCAGCTCGGCGGCCTGGGCGGCGCGGGCGTGGGCGCCCATGTCCATGTAGGGGGCGATGACCCCGGTGTAGAGGAGGAGCAGCGCGTCCGGGTCGTGCATCCCGTTGCGGTTCAGCTCGTCGAGGGTGGACTCGTACAGGTAGCACGAGTAGCGGAGTTCACCGGCGAGGTAGTGCGCGGTCGCGCGGCCGCGCAGGGCGGGGACGCGGGCCGGCAGCGGGGCGTCGCCGAGCCGCTGCTCGGCCTGTTCGAACCGCTGCTGGGCTGTCTCCAGGTCGCCGGTCTCCAGGGCGCACTCACCGAGTCCGAGCAGCGCGTCGGCCTGCTCGGCGACCAGCCCGTACTCCTCCGCCTCCGCGAGGACGACCGTGAACCCCTCGGTGGCGGCCTCCGTGGCGCCGTTGGCGAGGGTGCGCTGGGCGCCGGTCAGGCGCAGCCGCAGCTCGGTGGCGAACCCGGCGGGCCGGCCGGTGGCCAGTTCCTCGAACCCCACGCCGAGCCGTTCGGCGATGTGCCGCAGGGCCGGTTCGGAGGCCCGGACCCGGCCGGCCTCCAGGGTCGAGATGTACGCCGGGGTGTATGCCGGTTCCGCCAACTGACGCTGTGTGAGGCCCTGTTCCGTCCGCAGTCGCTGCACTCTGCGCCCGATGACCTCGGGATCGTCACGCTCGGCCGTACCTGCCATGACGTAAGCATGCCAGTACCCCCGGTCGCACCGGCCGCTTTGCCCCAACTCCCCAGCACGCTCTTGCCGTTGGCAGACCAAAGCCTTACGTTGAACGACACGTTGAGCGCGCTTACGTCACCTGCTCAACCACTCGGTTCGCAGCCGCACCCACTGCCACGTCACCGTCGCTGCCGCTGCCGCATCATCGTCGTTGTCACATCGCCATCGCTTCGGCGTCGCCGCCGGGAGGTCCCCGTGATCCGAGACCTGCTCACCCGCCACGCCCGCTCCGTCGCCGCCGCGCTCCTCGCGATCACGGCCCTGATGACGGTGGCCAACGCGGTACCTCGCTGACCGGGTCCCGGTCGACCGCTCCGGCTCAGAACTCGGCGGTGTCCAGGTCGAAGCCAAGAGGGGCGGGCAGCGGCACGACCAGGCCCAGCTTGCACTTTGCCGCCTTTGCGTACCTCTCCCCGGACGGCTCCGAGAACACCGTGACCTCGGCTTCCTCCCGGTCGATCAGCAAGTAGAGGGGGATACCGGCGCGGGCGTATCCGAGGATCTTCGTTTCGCGGTCACGGTCCCCGGTGCTGGTCGAGGTGATTTCGGCTACGAGAAGGACGGCGGAGGGGTCGTGCCACTCCTGCTTGTCATCAAAGGTGCCCTTGGGAGCGATGGCGAGGTCAGGGACGACGTGCCCTGTCATGGAGGCGCCGGGGACGTTCAACCCGATGCCGGTGTAATTGCGCAGGGACCGGTCTCGGCGGCGGTCGACGACCTGCTCCGTCAGCTCCGACACAATCTCCTCATGCTCCCCGTTGGCCGGAGGCCTCACGCAGATCTCCCCTTCGATCAGCTCCACGCGCCAGCCCCTGGGAGCCGTCGCACTGAAGAGCTGGAAGACCTGCTCGACGCTCGCACCTGTGTGGTCAGGCACGCCACTGTCCGCATCGCTGTCGCCGTCAGGGTCATCGAAAGGGCCGTAAATGTACTCACCCTGGTACCCCGGCCTGATGATCGGCTCCGCCATCGGCATGACAGACCTCCTCCGCTCAGCGCGACGCTCCCAGGGTAGACCTGAAGCGCGCCCTGCGAATCCGGAGTCATTCACTCGGACGAGCGTGCTGTTACGTCTCTGTGCGGGCCTGCGCCCGTCAGTCCGCCGACGCCGCCGCCGGCGGACCACGAAGGCCTCCGGGTTGTCGAGCATGACGTTGAGCGGGCCGTCGGCCTCGGGGTGGAGGTACGTGGGGGGATCTTCGGGTCGAGCAGCAGCTCGCGCATGGTGGGGGCGGGTGCCGCGGGCGGCGGTCGCCGCCGCACGGCCTCGGGGCCTGGCGATCGGGCGGTGCGGCACCGCCTCGTCGAGCACCACCAGGCTCGGCGGAGGATACGGCGGCGCGCCCGCAGCCGTACCGGTTCGACGGGGAGGCCGCGGGGTCCGGTCGGCGCACATGCGACAGGTAGCGACCGCCACCGAGCGACCACGGACGCTCTCATGCCCGGAATCCAGATCTGAGCACCCCGGGCCAGGACGAGGCTTTCCGCCCCGGCCCGGGGCCTTTGGTCAGTCGCCCACGCGTGGCAGGAGGGAGACCATCTTGCTGCCGTAACGGGCGATCAGTACGTCCTCGTAGAGCAGGACCTGGGGCATGTACCCGTACTTGCCGAGGTCGACGTGACCGCGCCAGAGCTGCTCGCCCGTGCGCACATCGAGGCCGGACAGATCGCCGGCCGTGCCGAGGAAGTACACGACGTTCTGGCTCGGCGCCACCACGGGAGACGCGATGCCGTCCCAGATCGCCTCCCCCTCGGGCATCTTGACGCCGACCGGGGCGGTCCACAGGGTCTTTCCGGTCGTGAGCGAGTAGGAGGAGGCCTTGCCCTCCAAGGACACGGAGACCAGACGATCACCGACGAGTTGCTGGGTGGCCGTCCCCCCCTCGACCCGATAGGACCGTGAGGTCTGCTTCCCCGAGCTGTCGACGAGGGTCAGCACCAGGGTCTTTGCTCTACGGGCCTCCTCCGTGAGGGTCTTGCTTTCCATGGGCGGCACCGTGACCAGGGCCATCCGGTCCCCCGAGATCCCGATGATTCCCTGCCTTCCGGGGAGGTCCGTGACCTTCTCGGTCCGTCCGGTGACAGGGTCGAGACGGAATACGTCGGTGTAGCCAGGCGGATTCTTGGTGTCCGGCGCGCACAGGAGGTAGGGGACACCGTTCAACACCGTCCGGTCGCACCAGATGCCCTTGTCCCAGGTGTGGCGCCACTTCACCTCACCGGTCCGCGGATCGACGGCCGACAGCGTCCGGTCGGTCGGGGCGTTGGCCAGTACCGCGCCGTCGATGAGCAGGGCGGCCTGGTCGTCGCGGTTGTCGCTCGCCAGCTCCACCGTCCACAGCACCTTGCCGGTGTCGGTGTTCAACGCCATCAGGTCGGTGCCGCCCGCGTAGTCGCCGTTCGGCTGCTTGTCGGCGGTGTGGTTGCGGTAGCCGTAGAGCACGCCGTCGCGCACGGCGAACGGATGGTCGCGCCCGTCGCCGTCGCCGTTGACCTTGACCGTCCACAGGCGCTCGCCGGTGTTCGCGTCGAACTTCGCGGCGTCGTACTTGTACCCGGCGCAGTACAGCGCGGCGCCGTCCACCAGGCAGCCCCGCTCGGTGGCGCCCGGGGCGCTGATCCGCCACGGCTTCCAGCCCTCCGGCGACGCCGCCGTCCGCGTCGGCCTGTCCTGGTCGGTCACGCCGCCGCCCCCGAAGCCGAGGACCGCCCCCGCGGTGATCGCGGCCACAGCCGCCGCCGTCCCC
Organism: Streptomyces sp. NBC_01314; assembly: GCF_041435215.1. Lineage (NCBI taxonomy): Bacteria > Bacillati > Actinomycetota > Actinomycetes > Kitasatosporales > Streptomycetaceae > Streptomyces > Streptomyces sp. NBC_01314. Next base: position 5,512,603 of record NZ_CP108394.1, read on the forward strand.
GCCACCTGCGAGAAACGGCGTCGGGCGCGCCGCCGCACCACCTTCTCGACCAGGTCGCCGGGCGCCCGTACGCGGTCCAGGTCGACGGCGTGCAGAGTCTCCCGGACCTTCTGTTCCACCTGCTCCGTCGTCATCCCCGGGCCCCCTTCGGCGTAAGACTGAGCTGCCGTGCCTGTTCTTCCGCGAGCCCGGCGGGCCCCAGTTCCGGTACGAGGACCCGGAGTTTGGCGAGCGACCTGTGTGCCGTGCTGCGCACGGTGCCGACCGGACACCTCAGCAGCGCCGCGACCTCGGCCTCCGGCAGGTCCTCGAAGTAGCGCAGGACGACCACGGCCCGCTGGCGCTTCGTCAGCCGGCCGAGCGCCGCCCACAGCGCGATCCGCAGCTCGGACTCCGCCCCGGCGTCGGCGTCGGTGCCCGACTCGGGCAGTACGGGCACCGTCGTCTCCGCACGGTGTCTGCGCAGCCGCCAGCGGTTGACCTGCTGGCGGTACAGGACCTGACGTACGTACGCCTCGGGCTGCTCGATGCTCGACCAGCGTCCATAGACTTTCATCAACGCGATCTGCAGCAGATCCTCCGCTCCGTGGCGGTCCCCGCCGGTGAGCAGCACCGCGAGCCGCAGCAGCGCGGTGGAGCGCATCGCTACGAACTCCCGGAACTCGTCGTGACTCGACGCCTTCATCAACCCTCCCCCTTCTCGGCAACCATCACGACGTGATGAGCCGCGCACGGCTATCCCTCATCGAGTGAGATTGTGCGTCCGCCCCGGGGGCACCCCGGGGAGAGAGGTACGCGGGCGCTGAGCCGCTAGTCGCACACCCTGCGGTACGGCGCGTCCGGTACGTACGTGTCCCACTCGGCTCTGGTCAGGTCCTCGTTCCCGGCGCGGGCGCAGACGCGGTTGACGGTGCGGGTGGGGGCGACGGTGTGGTGGTGCAGGGAGACGTGGGTGCCGCCGGCGAAGAGGGTGGTGTTGTCGGGGCTGAAGGCGAGGGACGCGATGCGTTCGCCGGGGGAGGGGAGCGGGCCGCCGAGGGGCTGTTGGGTGGTGGTGTCCCAGAGCTGGATGGTGCCGGCGTCGCCGCCGACGGCGAGGGTGTGGCCGTCGGGGCTGAGCGCGAGCGCGCTGACCGCCTCCGGGGTCTCGCCCAGCGGCGCCGGGAAGACGTTGCGCAGGACTCCGGCCCGGCGGCGCAGGTCCCCGTCCCACAGGGCGACCCGGCCGGTGCGGTCGCCCGCCGCCACGCGGCTCCCGTCGGGGCTGAACGCCAGCGCGCTGACGTGGTCGCCCTGGACGAGGTCCAGCGCGGCACTCCGCCCGGTGCTGTCGCGGGCGACCCGGTTGTCGCCGACGACCAGTTCGCCACGGGGGCTGAGCACCAGACGGACGCTCGCGAGGCCCGGCCCGGTGCGGGAGTCCGTACGGGTGCGGGTGACGGTGTCCCACCGCTCGTTGCTCGGTTCGCCGTCGGCCGGGGTCCGGGTGGTGAAGAGGGTGCGGCCGTCGGAGGTCAGGGCCAGGGCCGTCACCTCCGTACCGGACTGGGTGCGTCCCAGGTCCAGCACGCTCTGTTCGCGGTCCCGGGCCAGGTCCCAGACGGTGAACCGCTGGGGCGCGGCCGGCCTGCCGGGCGCGGTGACCCCGTAGACGAACCTGCTGCCGTCGGGGCTGAACGCCATCTGGGGTACGACGTCCGGGGCGAGCGGCACGTCGGCGGCGGAGTCGTGACGGGCCTCGCCGCCGACGGGCGGCAAGGCGTACGGGGGCGGCGACGCGGACAGGGCTGGGGAAGGGGACGGGGACGGGGGCGGCAGCGTGCGGACCAAGCGGCCGTTGTCGGTGGCGCGGAGTTCGAAGCCGAAGCCGAAGCCGGTGTCGCTGCCGGGGCCGGGGCCCGTGCGCTCGGCGGTGGCGAAGAGGCGGCCGTCGGGGCTGAGCAGTACCGCGTGCGTGGGGCGGTCGCTCCAGGCGGCCGTGACGGTGGTCGTCAGGTCGAGGGTGTGGGCGGTGCCGCCCTCCAGGTAGCGCAGGACGGGCGGGCCGGGGTCCCAGGCGAGGCCGCCGCGCAGGTGCTGGTTGTTGAGGGGGTGTCGCAGGACGGGGGCGGCCGGGGCCGACAGCCGCCACACGCGGATCTCGTCGGCGGAACCGGCCGTCGCCAGGAACCCGCCGTCCCGGCTGAACGAGGCGTACCGCACCCCCGGGTCTCGGAGGTCGGCGACCCGGCCACCGGTGCGTATGTCCCACACGCGCACCATGCCGCGGGCCAGGACGGCGAACCGGCCGTCCGCCCCGAACACCACCGCCGAGTCGGCGCCGCACACCCCCCGCTCCCGCTCCCAGGAGCCCCGCAGCACCCGTCGCCCGTCGACTTCCAGAACCCGCGGCGCCTTCCCGGCGGGACACACGGCCACCCGCCGGTCGTCGGCACCGGGCGCCACGTTCGCGGGCGTGACCCCCCGTGTCTCGAACAACACCGAGCCGTCCACGACGGACCGGAGCTGTACGCGGCCGGCGCCTGCCGCGCCACCGGTACCGGCGTCCCCCACCACAAAGCTCCGCCCGCTCGCCCCGAAAGCGATGCCCTGCCCGCCCGCCGACAACGGCGGCCCCCCGGTCCAGCGCCCGACCCGCACGTCCCACAGCCGTACTCCTCCGTCGCCACCCCCGTTCCCCTCCCCGGCCGCCTCCGAGATCGCCAGGACCCGGGCGTCCGGGCCGGCGGCCAGGACCTCGCCCTCGGGGAGGCGGCCGGAGGCGGTGGTGCTGCGGGTGCCGAGGTCCCAGGTCTGCCAGGTGCGGTCGTCGACGCTGAGGAGGGTGCGGCCGGAGTCGGCGAGGAAGCGCTGGGAGCGGTAGCCGGACGCGGGGTCGGAGAAGGCGTCCACCTCCGGCTGGGCGAGGGAGCCCAGGAGGGCGCGGCGGGTCTCCGGGAGCGGGGCCATGTGCCAGGCGGCGACGCCGAGGAGGAGGGCGGCCCGGGGGTCGGTGGTGCGCAGCCCGTCGGCGACGGCGGCGACCCGGCGCGCGGTGTTCTGCTGTTGCTGGAGCAGGTTGTCGTCGTGCTGTCGCCAGGCCGCGATGCCCGCGACGAGCGCCACCGCCAGGACCGCCGAGAGCGCGCCCACCAGGGTCCGAGCACGGCGCGTGGCGCCGGCGGCGGCCCGGCGCTCCGCCTCGCGGGCGTCGAACGCGGAGGTGAGGAAGGCCCGTTCCGCCTCGGAGAGCGCGAGGTCGGAGCCGTGGCCGGGGAACATCTCCTCCGCACGGGCCAGCCGGGTACCCCGGTAGAGGGTGCCGGGGTCGCGGTCGTGCTCCAGCCAGGCGCGGGCGGCCTCGGTGAGCTGCCGGTGGTGCCGCAGCCGTTCGCGGTTCCGGTCGATCCAGCCGTGCAGCCGGGGCCAGCAGCCGATCAGCGACTCGTGGGCGAGGCGTACGCCCTCCTCGTCGACGGTCAGCAGCCGGGCGCGGGCGAGCCGTTCCGCCACCGCGGGAATGTCGGGGTGGACGCACTCCAGGAGTTCGTCCCGGCTCAGGGGACGCCCGGTGTCGACGGTGCCGCGCCCCGGTTCGACCAGCCGCAGCAGCAGCTGCCGGGCGGCGGCGGCCTGGGGCGCGGACAGCTGCCCGTACACCGTCTCGGCGCTCGCCGCGATCGCGCCGTTGAGGCCCCCGGCCGCCTCGTACGCGGCCGTCGTCAGCATGCGGCCCCTGCGGCGGCGCCAGGTCTCCAGCAGGGCGTGCGACAGCATGGGCAGCGCGCCGGGCCGGTCGAGGACCTCCTCGACGACGGTCGCGGCGAGGGACCGTTCCACCAGGAGTCCGGCCGCCTGTGCGGGCCGTACCACCGCCTCGCGCAGCTCGTCCGCGGTCATCGGACCCACCGGCAGCCCGGCGACGCGCAACGCCTCCGCGAGGCCGGGGTGTTCGGCGCAGCGGGCGCAGAAGTCGGCGCGTACGGCGATGAGGACCCGGAGCCGGGAGTCCGGGTCGCGGGCGGTCAGCAGCAGATCGAGGAAGCGGGCCCGCTCCGCCTCGTCCCGGCAGAGGGTGAACACCTCCTCGAACTGGTCCACCACCACCCAGCTGTCCGGCTCGCCCTCGGCCACGGTCAGCAGATGCCCGTACGTCTCCGCCGGCCGGGCGCCCGGAGTGAACACCCGCAGCACCGACTCGCAACGCTGCCGCGCGATGTCCTCGCGGAGCCGGGGCAGGAACCCGGCCCGCAGCAGGGACGACTTGCCGCTGCCGGAGGCGCCGAAGACGGCCGCGAAGCGGTGGGCGGCGACCAGTTCGCACAGCTCGTCCACCAGCCGGTCGCGGCCGAAGAACAGTGCGTGGTCGTCCGGTTCGAAGCGGGCGAGGCCCCGGTACGGCGCCGGGTCGTCCCCGCCGTCGCCCACGGCCGCCGCGCCGGCCGCCGCCTCGGCCTCCTTCCAGCGCGTCTCCCACGCGCCGGGGTCACCCCCGCAGGCCCGGACGTACCCCTGGACGACGGCGAGCGTGGGCAGCCGTTCGCCGGCCGCCGCCTGGGAGAGAGTCGTCGCGGAGAAGCCCGCGGTGCCCTCGGCCATCGCCCGGTAGGACGGGCTGCCTGCGGTCCGGCGCAACTCCCGTAGCTCGTGGGCGAGTCGCTGTACGGGCCCGGCTGCCGGGTCCAGGGGTCTCTCGGGACGCCCCACGGCTCCACCCCCTTCCGGCTCGGGCGGCGATCAACATACGTATCCCGGTGGACACGCGTAACCCTGGGCACGCGAAGTGTGGTGTTGATGACAACGGTCGTACGCGCGGTCGAACAACCCGCGACCGCCGTACCGAGTTGATTGCCCTGGTGGAAGTAGCTGCCGATCAATTCTCCGCTTGCCAGCCTCTGTCCCGCAGAGCCGGATCACCGGCGTCCCCCACCGCTGAGCAAGTGGAGAACCGCTGATGCCTCAAGCACGGAAGAAGTCGACGCGGAAGTCCCTGAAGGCACGCCTCGGGCTGCTCGCCAGAGCCGCTCTCGTAGGTTCCACCGCCACCGCCCTGACCGTCGCCCTGGGCACCAGCGCCCACGCCGGTGTGCCGACACCCCTGGCCGAGAGCACGACCTCGTTCCAGAAGAACTTCCAGCCGGTCTTCGACTACGACGGGAACAGCTGCTTCCCCGTCGCGGCGATCGACAAGAACGGCGCCCTCAACGGCGGCCTCGACGACAGCGGGTCGGTCACCGGCCAGTGCCGCACGAACCACCTCGGCAAGGCCAACACCTACTCGCGGGTGAAGTGCAACAACGGCTGGTGCGGCATCATCTACACGCTGTACTTCGAGAAGGACATGAGCTGCGGCGACTGCACGGCCACTTCGCACCGCCACGACTGGGAGGCCGCCGTCATCTGGGTGCGGCAGGGTGACGCCACACCGTCCTACGCGTCCGTCTCCGCCCACGGCGAGTACACGACCTCGTCGTGGAGTTCCCTCCAGAGGGACGGCGTCCGCCTCAAGGTCGTCTACCACAAGGGGGGCAACGTGTGGGACACCCACTCGTTCCGCTTCGCCAAGTCGGGTGAGGGGGCGGAGGCCTGGGGCGACGGCGGCTGGGACTTCCCGGGCCTGATCAGCTGGAACAGCTTCCCGGGCGGCGACAACAAGTGGACGGCGAACCTCCAGAGCCGTCTGCAGAACGCCACGTGGGGCGACGCCAACTTCCCGCTGAAGGACGGCCGCTTCACCACGGAGCTGACCCGCGCCAAGCCCTCCGGCATCTCCTTCGACCCGAACGGCGCGGGCTGATCCTCTGAAAACGCGTGGTTCCCCGCGCCCCTGGAAGGGGTGCGGGGAACCACGCGAAGAACCACGAGGTGCCCGCGGTCACAGCCCGCCCCGCGGCACGACGGCGGTCATCTGCCGACGATCACCTGCCGGCACCAGCAATCACCTGACGGCGGTCGCCGGCCCGGCACCAGCAGTCACTTGTCGGCGGTCGTCCGACTGGCCGGGACGTTCTCGCGACCCGCCTGGTACGCCGCCACGCTCCCCCTCGCCTGCACGGTCTCCCGCTCGACCGTCGTCAGCATCCGCTCCCACCGCTGCCGCATCGGCCCGATCAGGCCGCCGCCGACACCGACGACGAGAATTCCGGCGACCGTGGCGAGCGCGGCGTAGAGGACGGGCCGGGTGATGTCCTGGGCGATGCCGGCCTGGCCGAGCGCCGCGATGACGCCGAGCCCGACGACACAGGCCCAGACGGCGGTCGCGAGGGTCCGGCCGTAGGAGACGGAGGCGAGCGCGCCCCCGACGATGCCGCGCACCGCGTTGGCGATGGCCATCGCCACGACGACGAGCACGACGGCGACGACCGCGCGCGGCAGCCAGGCCACGATGCCGTTGATCATCGCGCTGACGGGGTTCGTGCCGAAGACACCGAGCGCGAACTGGAGGGTGAGCAGCATCAGCGCGTAGTACACGATCCTGCGGAGGATGCCGGTCAGGTCGTACGAGGAGTCCTGGAGCAGGCGAGACGTTCCGGCACGTTCCGACAGGCGCTCGGAACCGACTTTACGCAGAGCGCGGTCGAAGACGCGGGCGATCAGTTTCGAGACGAACCAGCCGACGACCAGGATGACGAGGAAGGCGACGAGCTGCGGAACGAACTGTGCGACTTTGGACCAGGCGTCGTTCAAGCCCTGGGTGAAGTCGACGGACAGGTCGACGGACAGGCTGACCATGGGTGGTTGTTCCCTTCGCGGGTACGTCGGATACGTCCCCTCCCCTTGTGGATAGCAGTGGGCCGACCGGGTGACGGCGCGGTGCAGGGCCGTTCGGGTGACCGCGCACGGGGTGCGCGGACGGCGCGTACGCCGGAGTGGACGTCCGTCACGTAAATACGTTGAGTTCTCCGCCACCCCCTGTGACCCTCTTGTCAGTGGCATGACTTAGTCTTCGCACACGCTTCACACGCGTCACACGCGCCGCACAGGTCGAACACACCGGCCCCGCGCGACGACGCGCCCATTTCTTTCGTTCCCCGGGGGGTTCGACACCGTGCGTATGCGCACTCTTCCGGCTGCCACCGCGCTGGCAGTCCTCTTCAGCTCCGCCGCGCTCGCGGTCGCACCGGCTGCGTCCGCCGACACCACCAAGGTCCTGCCGGTCGCGTCGAGCGCGGACATCGTGGTGGACGGCGTCCACCAGCGGGTCTTCGTCAGCGACCCGACCAACGGCAAGATCGTCGTCACCGACTACTACGGCATCGTCCGCAAGCAGTTCACGAACCTGCCGGGCGTCCAGGGCCTGGAGCTGTCGGCCGACTCCGGCACGCTGTACGCGGCCGTGCGCGACGCCGACGCGATCGTGGCCCTCGACACGGCGACGGAGACCGAGTCCGCCCGCTACCCGGTGGGCGACGCCCCGGTGGGCGTCGCCGTGGCCGGCGGCAAGGTCTGGTTCGGCTACGGCGCGGCCGGTGACGGCGACATCGGCTCGCTGGACCTGTCCGGCGAGGAGCCCGTGGTCACCCTCGACCAGGACACCACGCACCTCTGGTACTACGCGCCGATCCTGGACGCGGCCCCCGGCTCCGACGCCGTGGTGGCAGGCGAGCCCGGCGGCAGCAAGCTGGCCGTGTACGACGTCGCGTCGGGCACCGCCACCCGTACCGCGGCCGTGGACACCGGCGGCGGGAACATGGGCGACCTCGCGGTCACCCCGGACGGGCAGCGCGTCGTCGTGGCCAGCGGCTCCCCGTACCACCACCAGGTCTTCAAGACCTCCGACCTGACGTCGGACGGCACCTACGCCAGCGACACCTACCCGAACTCGGTCGCCATCGCGCCCGACGGCACGGTCGCGGCCGGCATCGACGGCATCTACGAGCCGGACATCTACATCTACAAGCCGGGCGGCACCACCTCGGTCCGGGAGTACGACTTCACGAACACCGGTGGCAGCAGCGGCGGTGACGAGCTCCCCGACTCCGGCCTGGCCTGGGCGCCGGACGCCTCCCGCCTCTTCGCGGTGACGTACAACGACGAGGGCGTGCACTCGCTGCGCGTGCTGGACGCCCCCACCAGGGCGCTCACGTCGATCACCGTGAACGCCCCGGCCACGGCCACCCGCGCCAAGAAGCTCACGGTCAAGGGCAAGGTCACCTCGAAGGCGGCGCTCCCGGCCGGAACGAAGCTGACGGTGACCCGCACCGACCTGGAGTCCACGGGCGGCAAGGCGCTCGCCGCGGTGACCGTGGCGGCCGACGGCGGCTACACCTTCTCCGACACCCCGCCGGTCGGCGGCAAGGTCAAGTACACGGTGCGGTACGCGGGCGACGCCGACCACACCGCCACGTCCGCCTCCGACACCGTCGAGGTCTCCCGCGCGACGCCCACGCTGTCGCTGGACAAGAACCGCAAGACGTACGCGTACGGCGCGGACGTGAAGTTCACCGCGCACCTCGGCACGACGTACAAGAACCGCAAGGTCGAGATCTGGGCCGACCCGTACGGCTCCGACAGGCCGAACAAGCTGGTGAAGTCGGGGACGGTGAGCTCGCAGGGGAACCTGTCGGTCACCGTCGACCTCAAGCGCGACACCAAGCTCTCGGTGAAGTTCGCGGGCGACGCGCGCTACAAGGCGAAGACGGTCACCAACACCGTCTACACCAAGGTCAAGATCTCGTCGTCGATCTCGGGTCACTACAAGACCAGGTCGGTCTGGGGCCAGAAGTACCACTACGTCCGCAAGTCCAAGGACCCTGTCCTGAAGACCACGATGACGTACTACCCCGAGCGCAAGCAGCGCCTCAAGCTGGAGTTCTACTACGACGGTGTCTGGCAGGACTGGGGCGCCGAGTACTTCTCCCTCGGCACGTCCGGCGGGTCCGACATCACCCTCACGGGCACCCCGACCACGAACGTCCGTCTCCGCTTCCGCTCCGAGTACCACGACACGACCTCCGGCGACAACGTCAACACCACGACGTACGGGGCCTGGAAGTACTTCATCTACACCAGTTAGCAGGCGCCACCGAGCAGTACGAGCAGCACCACGGCGAGCGCCGCCGGGCGGATCCACGGGTCCCCCGGCGGCGCTCGCCGCTTTGCGTCCCGGGACGGGGAAGAGCACGACCGTGAGGAAGGGGGCATTCCGAATGAATGGGAAAGCGGTCTCACTTACCTGCCGGTACGTGTGACGATACGGGCTCTGCCGAAACTTGAGACCTCAAACTGAGGTCACGGTCGCAAAGGAACAGGACATGACCACCCCTGTGCCCTCCGCCCATGCCGCAGTCCCACCAGCCGCTCCGGCCGCACGGTCCCCATCGGCGACCACCGCCGGGGCTGCCGGGCAACTGCTCGTCGTGGATGACGAGGAGGGGATCCGGTCCATGCTGACCATGGCGCTGGAGTTCCTCGGATACCAGGTGACCGCCGCGGCGACCGGGCGGCAGGCGCTGCAGGCCGTCACGCGGTACGACCCCGATCTGATCCTCCTCGACGTCAACCTCCCCGACCTGGGCGGCTTCGAGGTGTGCCGGACCCTGCGCGACCGGGGCAACGCGGTCCCGGTCCTGTTCCTCACCGGGCTCGGCGGTGTCGACGACCGGGTGCGAGGCCTGGACATGGGCGGCGACGATTTCGTCACCAAGCCGTTCGAGCTGAAGGAGGTCGCCGCCCGCGTCCGCGCCCTGCTGCGCCGGGCCGGCGGCGGCCACCCCGCGCCCGACCGCAACCGCCTCAGCGCCGGCGCCGTGCAGCTCGACGCCGACGCCCACCAGGTCTGGGCCGCCGGCCGCCCCGTCGAACTCACCACCACCGAATTCGCCCTCCTGCGCTACCTCATGGAGAACCCCGGCCGTGTGCTGTCCCGGGGTCAGATACAGGAACGCGTCTGGAACCACCGCGACGAGGGGTCCGGCGTCGTCGACACGTACATCTACTATCTGCGCCGCAAACTGGGCGAGCCGGGCCAGTCCCTCATACGCACCGTCAGGGGCGTGGGCTACCAGCTGTGCACGAACTGAGCGAGGGAGCCTCCGGGGGAGGGGCGGGCAACGGCAGCGGGGGCTACGGAAAGCTGGGCGGCGTGGACGGGCTGGTCGGATGAGTGGGTTCACCGGGCTGGGCGAGAACATCAGGGCGGCCGGGCTGCTCGCGTCGAGTGACACGTGCCTACGGCCCCACCCCGGCCGCCCCCTCCCTCCCGTGAAGAAGCCGATCCGCCCCCACCCCACGGGCCGGCGCACCGTCGGCTTCTGGCTGTTCGCCACCCTCACCACGCTGGGCGCGGTCGCCGCCCTCTCCGCCCACTCCCTCGCCCAACACCTCACCGCCCGCACCGACCAGGAGATAGCGAGGGCCAGCGGATCAGGCGGCCTCGGTGGATTCGGCAGCCTCGGCGATCCGGCTTCGGCCCCGTACCCGGCCTGGGCGCCGGCCCCGAGGGCCACGACGGCATCGGTCCCACCATCGGTGTCACCGTCATCACTGCCCTCGGCATTCGCACCCGGGCCGGCGCCCGCCGCCACCACGAGTCCGGCCCCGGCTCCCGCACCGGCCCCACTCCTCGACGAGAACGACCTGATCCTCGTCCTGGACGCCGACGGCAAGGTCGTGGAGCGCCACGCGGGGTCCGACGCCCTCCCCGCGTTCCCGACGCTCACGCCCGCCCGGCTGAAGGCGTACGCGGGCCGGGCGCACCCGTCGGCGATCGGGGAGAGTTACCGGGCGAAGGTGGTGCGCGCGCCGGAGGCGGGCCGGAACCACGAGGGCGCCTACATCGTCACGGCCAGGTGGACGGCGGACGACCGGCGGGCCGTCGAGCACCTCCTCCAGGTCGAGACGGCCGCCGCGCTCCCCCTCCTCGCCGGCGTCCTGATCGGCGCCCGCCGCCTCGGTCGCCGCGAGGTCAGGGAGCGGCAGGGCACCGAGCGGCGGCTGCGTGAGTTCATGGCGTCCGCCGGGCACGAACTGCGCAACCCGCTGACCACGATCTCCGGCTACGCCGAGCTCGCCCGGGTCGGCGACCCCGCCTACGAACCCATGCGGCAGGAGGCGCTCGGCCGGATCGCCACCGAGGTCGGCCGGATGAGCACGCTCATCGACGAACTCGTGCTGCTGACCCGCCTCGACCTCGGCCAGCCCCTGCAACTGACCTGCGTGGACCTGGCCCAGCTGTGCCGCGACGCGGCCTCCGCCGCCCGCGACTGCCACCCCTGCCATCCCGTACGGCTGCTGCTCGCCCCGGGCGATCACACGGTCACCGGCGACCCGTTGCGGCTGCACCAGCTGGTCGCCAACCTGCTGGCCAACGCGCGTGTCCACACGCCGCCGGGCACCACGACCACGCTGGGGCTCGGCACGGAGGACGGCTACCGGGTGATCGAGGTCCTGGACGACGGTCCCGGAATCCCGGACGAGCTGCGCGCCCGGCTCTTCGACCCCTTCGTACGCGGCGAGGAGACACGGGCCGCCGGCAGCGGGCTGGGCCTCAGCATCGTCGCGGCGATCGCGACGGCCCACGGCGGCACGGTCGCACTGGAACCGTCCCACCCGTCGAACCGGGGGGCGTGGTTCAGGGTGCTGATCCCGGCCTCGTCCTGACTGGACCCGTCCTGACCGGCCTCGTCCTGACTGGCCATGGCCGGTCAGGTCCCACCTGTCATAGACCCGTCATAGCCGAAGGGTGGTGACCGGGAGGGGACTTTGCCGATGGCAGAGGAGTTTCTGATCATTCTCTGATCAAACTCCGATCCGTTCCGGAGCTACGACCGCTTAAGTGATCAACGTGCGGTGTCCACCACCTGTCATGACGGTGTGACCTCGTACGACTCCCCTCCGAGGTCGGCCCGGCATTCGCCCTGATCGACGGCTCATCGATCTACGACGAACGGACGACGGCTCATCGACCGGCTCGGCTAACCGGGTACGTGTTGGGCCGACCTCAACTCCCCGCTCCGCTCCACCAGTTCGGCCAGATACTGCCGGGCGTGCTCCAGGGCCCCGGCCCGCCGCCCCGGCACCCGGCTCCGCAACTCCACGAGCGTGACACCCAGTTCACGGGCGCGTCCCGTGTCCGCGACCAGCCCCCACTGATGGTGCGCCCGGTCGACCGCCGCCTCGACCAGCGGATCCCGCGCGGGGCGCCCCGCCACGAGCCGCGCCCGGGCGACCCCCATCCAGGCCTCGCAGCTCCCGGCCGCGTCCCCCGCGAACATGGCCAGATCCGCCCGCACCTCCCGCCAGTGCAACACCTCCTCCGACCCGTCCCCGAACTCCCGCAACGCCCCCTGCTCCCACCGAGCCGCAAGCCCGGCCGCCTCGGAATGCCGCCCCGCCTCGACTGCGACGGCAATGGCACTGTGAGGGTCGATGCCCGCCGCCGCCTCCGGCGCGGGCACGTCGTTCCGGCCCGGCGCCGGCCAGGTGTTCTCAGCCTGTCCGGCGTCCGAGGACGAGCCCGAAGGACGACTGCGGGGGGCCTGGGGCGCAGCCCCCGGGGACGGAATGGGGCGGGTAGGGGCGGCGGGGGCAACGGGGGCGGAACCGCCGTGCGGGGCACCCGCGCCGGGCGCCGCCGCGTCCCAGGCCAGCACCAGATCCCCGTAACCCCCCGTCCGCGCGAGCACCTGCTCGTGGAGCACACCGGCCCCCGGCCGCTGCCCACTCCGCAGTATCGTCGCCAGCGCCTTCATGTACCCCGGCACGGCCACCCCCCGCCGCAGCCCCGCCCCCGGCGGCGCGATCCGCCCGTACACACTCACCCCGGGCCCGGCCGACAGCGGCTGCCCCGCCAACTGCCGCCACACCTCCGCGTCGGCGTGCAGATCGACGAACAGGGTCGTGGACCCCGGCGTACGCAGCCGCAGTTCCTCCACGATCCAGTGCCAGGGAAACGCCGTGTACCGCACGGTCGCCGGCGTCGTACGCGCCAGCGCAAGGTGCACGAGCCGCTGCTTGCGGTCGAGTTGGAGCTGCCCGGCGAGGTACACGGTGAGCGGCCCGGGCGCGGTGGCCGCCGCCCGCAGCCGGGTGAGGACGGCCTGCGGCTCCAGCGGATCGGCCAGCTCGACCACGTTCGCCGTACCCGTACCGGACAGCACCTCGGGCGTGACGGCCGCCAGTACGGGAAGCACGGAGGCCGCGTCCACGAGGCACCCCTTGCCCATGGGCGAGGCCGCGAGCAGCAGCACTGTTCCGGGCATCGTTCCCTCCCCATCGATTCCCATCGACTCCCGCCGACACTCCCGCCGACTCCCCGTCGATCACGTACGCCAGCCAGCACGGTAACCGCTGCGCGTGCAAAGGGGGAAAGGAGCGCGGTACGAGCGCTCACTTCGGGGCGCCCGGCGCCCTCCGCACCGGCTCCGACGCCCGCCGTACCGCGAAGATCGTCGTGTCGTCGTCGAGGCCTCCGCCGGTGTGGGCGAGGACGCCGTCGCGGACGAGGTGGACCAGGGCTTGGGGGTCGAGGGCGGGCGGCCCGGCGGTGAGGGCGCGGGTGAGGTACTCGCGGAGGGGGAAGAAGACACCACTCCCGTCACGGGCCTCCGTCACCCCGTCGGTGACCAGGAGCAACGTCTCGTCGGCGGCGAGCCGGACCGTGACCGTCCGGGGCGTCCGCGGCGCCAACTCGCCGAGCCCCAGCGGGAGTCCGTCCCACAGCGGCAGGAAGCGCACGCCGCCGGGGGAGACCACGAGCGGGGGTTCGTGCCCGAAGTTGACGACGTCCACGGTGAGTTCGTCGAGCCCGGTGAGGTCCGGCCCCCAGTCGGTCCGCTCGCTGCGCAGTTCGGGGAAGTCGAGGAGCACGGCGGTGGCGAAGCGCTCGGAGTCGTCGCGGCCGACGTGCGCGCAGTACCTGACGTGCCGCACCATCCGCGTCTCCAGCCGCTCGGCCACGGTGACCGGGTCGGACTCGTAGTAGGCGGCCTCACGGAACGTGCCGAGCAGCACGGACGCCGCCTCCACCGCCGCGAGCCCCTTGCCCTGGACGTCGCCGACGACGACCCGGGTGCCGTGCGGGCTGGGCTGGATGTCGTAGAAGTCTCCACCCACCCGGGCCTGGCTGTCGGCGGCGAGGTAGATCTCCGCGTGGTCGAGGCCGCCGACGTCCGGCGGCAACTGGCGCAGCAGGATACGGCGGGTGGTGTCGACGACGGCCCGCATGTGCAGCATCCGCTCCTGCCCGCGCAGCCGTACCGCGCAGGCCAGCACCGACAGGATCCCGCCGAGGGCGACGAGGACGAAGTCGGGCAGCCCGGTGCGTTCCTGGTGCGGCCAGGAGCTGTCGCCCACGACGTACATGAGCAGGGCGAGCGCCGCGAACAGCGCGGTCGTCCACACCCGGCAGACGGCGGCGGCCACGCCCGGTACGAGAACCAGCCACGAGATGACCCGGAAGTCGCCGCCGGTCATCCAGTCGAGCACCGGTACGGCGAGCAGGACCACCAGCGGCGGAAGCCAGGAGATGTCGTGCCCGCGGACCCGGAGCAGCTGCAGCCGCTCGACGGGGTCCGGCTCCCGGCGCACACGCGGCACCGGCATCCGCATCCGCATGCCCCACAGCGAAACACGCCCCCGGGACCCCCGCATCCCGACCGGCTCCTCGCCCGACCCCCACCGGCGCCGCGCCGCACCGCCCTGTCACGGCCTCCGTGTCCCGACTTGCCAGCGGCTCCCCCCAGGTGTGCTCTGGTAGTCGGGGCGGAGAGTCACGGGGGAGGGAAGAGAGGAGTGCTCCCATGGCGCAAGCGGCACCCACTCCGGGCCGGCCGGTGATTCCGGGCAGGCCCTCTGCTCCGGGCAGGCAGGCGGCGCCTGCCACACCCGATGTCTTCAGCGAGCGCACCCACGCGCTCACGAACCGGATCCTGCCCGTGGTCCTCGGCCTTGTGTACGGCTACTGGGCGGCGGCCATGAACCGCGACGCCGGCCCCATCACCGGCTGGAACGTCCTCTTCGGCTTCGTGACCGCGTTCGTGTTCGCGGCGCTCCACACGGCCGTACTGGCCGTGGCACCCCGTCTGCGCCGCGAACCGCGCGCCCTCCTCTGGGCCACCTTCGCGGGCTGCGCCTTCGGCTTCCTCTACAGCCAGGCGTCCCAGCACACCGTGCTGCGCTCCACGCTCATGTCGCTCGCCGTCGCGGCGTCGTTCTTCGCGGTGAACTTCTACCGCTACTACACGCACGAGGACGCGAGGGGCCACCGGCTGCGGTGATCCGGTCCCGCTCAGTCCACTCCCGCTCAGTCCGCCTCCGCCTCCCACTCCCAGGTGCCGGAGGCCGTGAAGGTCCAGGTGAACGAGACGGACCCGTTCCGCTGCTCGTCCCCATCCCCGTGCCCGTGCCCGTCCTGACAGGGATCGCAGTCCTTCCAGCGCGGGCACGGGTCCGTGCACTTGGGTACGGAGCGACCGTGGGTGTCGACGTACACGGCGCTCGCCCAGCCGCGGGCGTCCGCGAGCCAGTACCAGTGCCGGTCACCGAACACCTGTTGGCCTCGGACCACGCAGTCGACCCGGGCCTGACTGCCGGGCGCGAGGAAGCCGACGACGCGTGAGTGCGTGGTCGGCTGTTCGCGGAGGTTGAGATCACCGCGGGCGACGACCGTGCCCCGGACGGAACCCTCGTGGTCCGTGGCGGAGTGGCCCGCTGAGAGGTCCGCCGCCCCGGCCGTCGTCGCGAGCGCCGACACCGTCAGCAAACCACCCGTGATCCCGGCCGCGACGAGGGCCCGCAGGACCGCAGTATCCGGACAACTTCGCATGCTCGGCCTCCTCAACACCCCCCTCGCTACCCCCTGTCACTCCCTTTCCAGGTAACACCCGTTCGGGTGAGCGCTCCACCGGAGGGGAGGTGGTCGCCGCACCGGAGGAAGGTGGTCGGTCACCCGGCCGGTCTCCCTGTCCGGTCCCCCCGCCCGGACTCCCGGCCGATCTCTCGGCCGGTCTCTCGGCCGGTCTCCCGTTCGATCCCCCGTTCGGCTTGTCCTGCGGGGCCATTCGCAGTCACCACCGGCGGGAGCGCTCGCACGGTGGTGGACGGGGGTCTTGCCTGGAGGGGTGTCCCCCCGTGCCCGCGGCACCCTGTCGGCCGTGCTGACCGTGCTCGCCTGCCTGCTTTCGCCGGTGGGCGCGCTGGCCGCGTGGGCGACGTACGAGATCGCGGACCGGACGCGGTACGAGGCGGTCATGGCGCCGCTGGCCACCGACCCCGACGTACGGGAGGCGCTCGCGGACGCGGTCGCCGACGGGATCCTGCGCGAGATCCGGGTGGGGCCGCGGCTACGGCGACCGGTACGGGACTTCACCTACGACGCGGCGCACTCCTTCACGCGGACGGAAGCGTTCCGCACGGCGTGGCACACGGCGAACCGGGCGGCACACGACGCGGTGCTGACGGCGATGCGCGAGGAGGTCGCGGGTGGCGGGGGCGGCGGCGGAAGTGGGGGCGCGGGCGGCGGCGAGGCCCGGCCGGTGACGCTCGACCTCGCGCCGGTCGGCGAACGCGTCAAACGTCAACTCGTCCGCGACCACGTGCCGTTCGCCCATCGCATCCCGGTCGCGCACACCGAGGTCGAGGTGCTGTCGGCCGCAGAACTGGTTCAGCTTCGGAAGGGGTATCGCGTGCTCGAAATCGCCGCGTTCTGGCTCCCGGTCGGCGCGCTCGCGCTGGCCGCCGGGGGCATTCTCGTCGCGACACAACGCCGCCGGGCCGTCTGCGCGACGGGCCTCGGCACGGCTCTCGGCGGCGCGCTCCTCGGCGTCGCCGTCGCCCTCGGCCGCCATCTGACCCTCGCCGACCTGCCCCCGGACGTCTCCCCCGCGGCGGCCGGCGCCGTCTACGACGCCCTCACCGCCACCCTCCGCACCGTCACCTGGGGCCTCCTGGGCCTCGGCTCGACCGTGGCCGCGGTCGCCTGGCTCACGGGCCGCCTCGCGCGACTTCGCCGAGGGTCCGCAACGCCCCCGCCAACTCCGGCAGAGGAACCGACGCGAGCCCCAGTCTGACGCAGTCGGCGGCGGGCGCCGCCGCCCGGAGCTGCCCCGCCCGGGAACGCTCACCCTCCTGCGCCGCCGCCCCGTCCGGCCCCGGCCGCCCTGTCCGCGTCCAGGGCCCCGACCCCGCGGCCCACCCCGGCGGCACCGACCGCCCCGGCTCTCCCGTCTGCCCCGACCGCCCCGACCGCCCCGACCGCCCCGACCGCGGGCAGTCTGGCCGCTGGGGCGATGGGTGTCCCCCGGCTCGATCGAAGCCGGGAGTGGGGGAGGGTGGGCGCGGCGGCACCCTGTCACCGCCGGTGAGCATGCCCGGCCCCCGACCCGCACCGGCCGCCGGGCCGCCGCCTGCCACCCCCCGACCTGCGTCGGCCGCCGGACCACCGAAGGCAGGCCCCCGCCCAGCCCCCACCGCCGGAACACCGAACGCCGACCCCGAAGTCACCGCCACTCCCCTCTCCGCCGCCGCCGCGCAGAACGTGTCGGCACGCCACGGCTCCGGCAACTCCCACCACGCGTAGTACGCCCGCGGATCCCCCCGTACGGCGAACCCCGCGAGATGCTCGGCGACCAGCCGCTGCCGGGCCGCCGCGTCCGCCCGCTTCGCCGCGACCAGCCGCCCGACCGTCCCGTCCGCGATCCACCGCACCCCTGCCTCCAGCGCGAACCGCCCCGCCGTCCAGCCACCCGAACGCAACGCGTCCGCCGCCCCCTCGACCCGCCCCTCCGGCACCACCAGGAACCCGACCGTCAGCCCCGGCGCCACCCGCTTGGACAACCCGTCGACGACGAACACCCGCTCCGGCGCATACGCGGCCAACGGCGGCGGCACCTCCTCGCCGTACCCCCCACCCGCATCGCCGCCCACATCGCCGCCCGCACCAGCGCCTTGAACGCCGCCCGCCAGGAACGACCAGATCCGGTCCTCGATCACCGGCAGGTCCAACTCCCGCACCACATCCGCGAGTTCGGCCCGCCGTGCGCCTCCCATCGTCACGGACGTCGGATTGTGCAACGTCGGCTGCACATACACCGCCGACAGCGGCGCCGCCCGGTGCGCGGCGGCCACGGCCTCCGGCCGCACCCCCTGCCCGTCCGTCGCGAGCGGTACCAGGGTCACCCCCAGCCGCCCGGCGATCTCCTTGACCAGCGGATACGTGAGGGCCTCGACCCCGACGCGGCCCCCGGGCCGTACGAGGTGGGCGAGGGCCGCCGCGATGGCCTGGCGGGCGTTCCCGGCGAAGAGGAAGCGGTCCGGGGCCGGGCGCCAGCCGGCCGTGGCGAGCAGCCCGGCCGCGGCCTCGCGCGCGGCGGCCGTACCGGTCGCCGGGGCCGTGCGCAGCGCGTCCGTCAGCACGTCCGGCCGCAGCAGTGGCGCGATCCCGGCGGCCAGCAGCTCCGACTGACCGGGCGCGGAAGGGTAGTTGAGCTCCAGGTTCACGGGCGCCGAGCCGGCCGGCTCGGCCAGCGCCCACCCCGCCGACCCCGGCGGCGCCGCCCGTACGAACGTCCCGCGCCCGACCTCCCCCACCACCAGCCCGCGCCGCACCAGCTCCGCGTACACCCGCCCGGCGGTGGACCCGGCGATCCCCCGCCGCCGAGCGAACACCCGCTGCGGCGGCAGCCGGTCACCGGGCTGCAGCCGCCCGGCGGCGATGTCGTCGGCGACGCGATCGGCGATACGCCGGTAGTCGGCCACGGCCGTTCCCCGCCTTCCCCCGGCGTTCAGCACATTGCACCGAGAGCAAAGATCTTATTGCACCGAGGAGTTGGGGAACCCTAGGGTCGAACCCATGACCACCTTCCTCGCATACGAGGACAAAGGGGAAGCGGGCCCGTCGCACCCCCTTCCTCTCGTCCTCATCCACGGCCACCCCTTCGACCGCACGATGTGGCACCCCCAGATCACCGCGTTCGCCGCCTCCCGCCGCGTCATCGCCCCCGATCTGCGCGGCTACGGGGAGTCCCCCGTGGTCCCGGGCGTCACCCCGCTCCCGGCCTTCGCCGAGGACATCGCCGCGCTCCTCGACGACCTCGGGGTCTCCGACTTCGTGCTCGGGGGCCTCTCCATGGGCGGACAGATCGCGATGGAGTGCTACCGCCAGTACCCGCACCGCGTCCGCGGCCTCCTCCTCGCCGACACCTTCCCGGCCGCCGAGACCCCGGAGGGCCGGCGGACCCGGGACGCCATGGCCGACCGGCTGCTGCGCGAGGGCATGACGGGGTACGCCGACGAGGTGCTGTTCAAGATGGTCGCGCCGTACGCGGACGCGGAGGTCGCGGCACATGTGCGCCGCATGATGACGGCCACCGACCCGGAGGGCGCGGCGGCGGCCCTGCGCGGCCGCGCCGAACGCCCCGACTACCGCGACCTGCTCACCCGCGTCACCGTTCCGGCCCTGGTCGTCGTGGGCGCCGACGACGAGTACACCCCCGTCTCCGACGCCGAGGCCATGCACGCCGCCCTCCCCGACTCCACCCTCCACGTCGTCGAGGGCGCCGCCCACCTGCCGAACCTGGAGCGCCCGGACGAGTTCAACAAGGCGCTGGAGCACTTCCTGGCGCGGCTGGACCGGGGGCGGCACCACCCCCGCCCCTGACCACCAGGCACGTGGGACGGTTCACCCGTTTGGCCTACACCGAGTGCGGCGCTCCCCCTGCCGCGTGACCATGCGGATGAGCTGTCCATCCGTCGGAGGAGGCCCTCATGGCCCAGCACAGCACCGCACCGCGTTCGAACCGCACGTCGCAGGAGACGCCGACGTCCCAGCGGGAGGCCCGCTCGGAGTGGGCCCACGGCGGGATGGTCTTCGCCGGTGTCCTGATGATGGTCATCGGCGTCATGAGCATCCTCAACGGCATCGCGGGGATCGCCACGGACGACGTGTACGCGAGCATCGGGAACTACGCCTTCGAGTTCAGCCTCACCACATGGGGCTGGATCCACCTGATCATCGGACTCGCCGTCCTGGGCACCGGCTATGCCGTCATCCAGGGCCGCACCTGGGCTCGTGCGGTGGGCATCGCCCTGACGTCCCTGTTCGCCATCGAGTACTTCATGTTCCTGCCGTACGCCCCCGTCTGGGCCGTCATCTGCATCGGCATCGCGGTGTTCGCGATCTGGTCCCTGGCGACGGCCCCGGAGTCACGCGCGCACGGCATGTGACACCGCCGGACGCACAAGAGCTCGGGGGTACCACCTCGGGCGTACGGCTTCGCCGGCGACCGCGGGTCCGCCGTGGTCGCTCGCGCGGTTCCCCGCGGCCCTGTCCTCTCAGGGGCGCGGGGCTGCGTCGAACCGCGGCTCCGCCGCGGGGGCCCGACCAGCCCCCACCCGCACCACACACCATGCAACCTTCTCCCCGCCCCACCCGTCATTAAGAGGACCTTGGCAACAGAACGAAAGGCACCGGCCCGTGGAGAGCGCGACCATCGAGCGGCCGGAGCCTATGCCGGACCGGGCACCACGAGCCGGGACGGCCCCACGGAAGCGGCGCCGCGGCAAGGCCGGGTTCGCCGCCCTGCTCCTCCTCGGAGTCAGCCTCGTCGTCGCCTCCCGCACGGCCGACCTGGACGCCTTCACCCCGGTCACGCAACTCCTCGCGTTCCTGCCCTGGCTCCTCGCCCCCACCGGCCTGGCGCTCCTCCTCGCCCTCGTCGCGCGCTGGTGGACCGGCCTGACCTGGGGCGTGGTCGTCCTCGGCGCGCTCGCCTGGTACATCGAGCCGTACGGCAAGGTGAGCGAGCCGGGCGGGCCGGTGCTCGCCGAGGTACGGGTGATGACGTCGAACGTGCAGTTCGGCCGGGGCACCGACGCCCTCATCAAGGCCGTACGCCGCGACCGCCCCGACATCGTCTTCGTCGAGGAGTGCGAACTCACCTGCTCGGCCACCCTCCGCGACACCTTCGGCTACCTCGACGACAGGCAGGACGGCGGTTCCGGCGACTCGAAGAAGAAGTCCGTCGAGTACCCCCACCGCCAGGCCGTCGAGGGCTACGGCTCCACCGGCTCCGTCATCCTCAGCCGCTACCCCCTGAAGTCCGCCGCCCCGATCCCCGGCTCGATGGGCATGCCCGGCGCGGTCGCCGACATCGAGGGCCATCCCGTACGGCTGCAGCTGGCGCACCCCATGCCCCCGCTGCCGGGACAGCTGGACACCTGGCGGCGGGAGCTCGGCGCGCTGCGGGCGTACGCGGCGAAGGACACCCGTACGCCGACGATCCTGGCCGGCGACTTCAACGCCACCCAGGACCACGCGGCCTTCCGCGCCGTCCTCGACACGGGCCTGAGCGACGCCGCGCGTCTGACCGGGCAGGACCGCAGGCCGACCTGGCCCGCCCGGACGACCCCGAGGTTCGGCGCCCAGATCGACCACGTCCTCGTCTCCACCAAGGACTTCTCCGCACGCGAGGTCCGCTTCCTGGAGCTGTCGGGCACCGACCACAACGCCGTCACCGTGGACCTCGACCTTCACCGGCGCGGGTGAACCAAAGAGTCACAAACGCTCCCCATAAGCCCCAAAATCCCCCAGCCATAATGGGTGCATGTCCCGCACGCTCCCCATCGGCCTCGCCCCGCCCGACTGGCTGGTGCGGAACCTCAAGCCACAGCAGGCCCCGGTCAACCGGCCGGCCGTCGCACGCGCCGCCGTCGCGCTGACGCTGCCGCTCGTGCTCGGCCTCGCCGCCGGCCGGCCCGAGTACGGCGCGCTCGCCTCCATGGGCGCCCTCTCGGGCGTCATCAGCGACACGGCGGCCGCGTACCGGATGCGGCTGCTCAACATCGCGATCCCGCAGCTGTTCGCCGCCGTGGGCATCACGCTCGGCTCGCTGGTGTACGGGCAGGGCTGGATCACCGTCGCGGCGCTCACCCTGGCCGCGCTCGTCTCCGGGATGATCTCGTCGATCGGTGCCGTGGCCTCCGTGTCGGGGCTGCTCCTGCTCCTCAACTCGGTGGTGGGCGCGGGCCTGCCGATGCCGGGGGAGTGGTGGCTGGCCCCGGTCCTGATGACCGGCGGCGGCCTCCTGGTCCTCGCCCTCGCTCTGCTCGCCTGGCCCCTCAGGGCGGGCGTACCGGAACGGGTCGCCGTCGCGGACACCTACCGCAGGGTCGCGGACCTCCTCGCGACCACGACGACGGACGACCCCGACGGAGCCGAGGCCGCGTACGAGGCCGCCCGGCACCTCGTCACCCGGTCCCTCGACCAGTCCTACGACCTCGTCCTCGCCCGCCGCGCCCGGCACCACGGCCGCAGCCCCGAACTGGTGCGGCTGCTGGCCCAGTTGAACGCGATCACCCCGCTGGTGGAGGCCGCCCCGGCGGTACGGCTGTCCGGCCGGCCGCTGCCCGCGGAGATCCCCACGGCCGTACGCCATCTCGCGGAAGCCGTGGAGACGGGGTATTCAGGGCCGCTGGGGCTGCGGCTGCCGGAGCCCGGGAGCGGGATCGGGCGGGCGGTCGACCAGGCGCTGCGGCACGCCGCCGACGTCGCCGCCGAGAAGTCGCCGGACGCCCTGAAGAAGACCGGCGACCGGGCCGGGCGGCCCGCCCCGCTGGGGGTGCGCGCCGCCCGGGTCGCGCGGAACGTCGCCCTCTCCGGCGCCTCCTGGCGCTACGGCCTGCGTCTCGCGCTGTGCATCGGCATCGCGCAGGCCCTGGTGTCGCTCGTGGCCGTGCCGCGCTCGTACTGGGTGGCGCTGACCATCACGTTCGTGCTGAAGCCGGACTTCGGGTCGGTCTTCTCCCGGGCGCTGCTGCGGGCGCTCGGCACGGTCGTGGGGCTCGTGGTCGCGGCCGGGATCCTCGCGGAGGTGCCGCGCGGCTGGTGGGACGTGCCGGTGATGCTGCTGCTCGCCCCGCTCATCCCGGTGTTCACACCCCGGGGCTACGGCTACCAGACGGCCGCCATCACCCCGGTGATCCTGCTCCTGTCCGACATCCTCAACCACCAGGGCACCGGCCTGCTGATGCCGCGTCTCGTCGACTCCCTCATGGGCTGCGCGATCGCCCTGGTCGCGGGCTATCTGCTCTGGCCGGAGAGCTGGCACGCACGGGTCGGCGCCCGGCTCGCGGACGCCGTCGCCGACACGGCCGCGTACGTCGAGGGCGCCTTCGGGGAGGTCCCGGCCGACCCCTCCGGGCGGACCCGGATGCGCCGCCGCCTCTACCGGGACCTGTCCGCGATCCGTACGGAGTTCCAGCGGGCCCTGACCGAACCGCCCCCCATCGGCCGGCGGGCCGCCGCCTGGTGGCCGCTGGTCGTGGCCGTCGAGCGGATCGTCGACGCGACGACGGCCGCACGGGTCCGGATCAAGCAGGGCGCGGAGCCGCCGTCCACCGCCGAGGTCGGTCACGTAGCGCTCCAACTGCGGGAGTTGGCGGACGGACTACGGAGGACGGAGACGCTCTACGCGGTCCGCTCCGACCTCGGCGGACCGCCGGGAAGCGTGCTGGAGCCACTGCGCCAGGAGGTGGCGGCGGCCAGGGCGATCACCTCTCCCCTCTGAGCCCGCCCCCCTCAAGGTCAACTCGGCGCAGGGCGCTGAATCGTTACGTCATCCCCGCACGGGTGACGGGGGGAGAGTTCGCAGGCGGAAAGGCGCAATGATCAATCCTGTTCAAACGCCCTACCTATAAGGGGATTTTTCATGCGTCGCACCGCGACCGTCCTGCTCGGAACCCTCGCCCTCGCCGGCGCCATGGCTCCGGCCGCCCAAGCGATCCCGGACCCGGTCGGAACCGTCACCTGCATCGCCGAGACCCCGGCCGGCGTGACGGAGCTCGTCGACCCCGCCGTGCTGCTCGACCCCGCCGGTCTGCTGGACCCGGCCGCCGCCCCGGGCGTCAGCTGCCTGGCTCCCTGACCTCCGCGGCAGCCCGAAGACGTGCGGGCCGTCCTCCCCGACAGGAGGACGGCCCGCATTCGCATGTGTGCGGACGGGATCAGACGCCGATGTCGCGGCCGTCCGCGCGCCACACCGCGACGACCGCCGGGCGGACGTACGTGCCCGGGCCGTCGGGCCAGGCGCTCTTCGGGTTCTCGACGGTGGCTCCGTCGAGCTCGCCCGGGTGCTGGACGGCGACCAGGACGCGGGAGTCCTGGATGATCGGACCGCAGGTCTCGGCACCGCTCGGAACCGTCAGGAACTGCTTCAGCTCACCGCGCCGCTTACCGCGCGTGGCGACACCGAACAGCCCGTCGTGCGAGCCGAGCTGCGAGCCGTCGGTGGAGATCCACAGGTTGCCGTGGGCGTCAAAGGCGACGTTGTCCGGGCAGGAGATCGGGCTGACGTCGTCCTTCGGGAAGCCCGCGAAGTAGGTCGCCGGGTCCTCGGGGTCGCCCGCGACGAGGAACAGCAGCCAGCCGAACCTGGTGCTCTCGGGCCGGTTGCGGTGCTCGGTGAGTTCGAGGACCTGACCGTGCTTGTTGGTGTTGCGCGGGTTGGCCTCGTCCGCCTTGGCGTTGGAGCCGACACCGCGGTTGGTGTTGTTGGTGAGGGCGACGTAGACCTTGCCGGTGACCGGGTTGGGCTCGATGTCCTCGGGGCGGTCCATCTTGGTGGCGCCGACCTTGTCCCCGGCGAGCCGGGTGAAGACGAAGACCTCGTCGGCCGTCATCCCGTCCACGTGCGAGACGGCACCCTCGGCGGTGGCGGTGGCCAGCGGGATCCACTCACCGGCGCCGTCGAACTCGCCGTCGGCCGGCAGCTTGCCCGTGCCGTCGATCTCGATCGCCGGGGAGTCGCCGGTCAGCTTGGCGACGTAGAGCGTGCCCTCGTCGAGCAGCGAGAGGTTGTGCTCGCGGACGGAGCGGCTCGACCCCTTCTTCATCCGCTTGCCGCTGACGAACTTGTAGAAGTAGTCGAAGCGCTCGTCGTCACCGGAGTAGACG
The DNA here is from genome assembly GCF_041435215.1 of Streptomyces sp. NBC_01314. Lineage (NCBI taxonomy): Bacteria > Bacillati > Actinomycetota > Actinomycetes > Kitasatosporales > Streptomycetaceae > Streptomyces > Streptomyces sp. NBC_01314. The sequence continues at coordinate 5,537,471 of NZ_CP108394.1, forward strand.
ACCGGACGCCCGTCCGAGGTCAGCCGGATGGTGGCCGCCTCGTGCTTGAACCGCCCGAGCGCGGTGTGCTTGCGGGGTGTGGAGGAGGGGTCGTACGGATCGAACTCCACCACATACCCGAAGCGGTGCGCCTCGTTCGGCTCCTGGGCGACGTCGAACCGCTTGTCGAACCGCTCCCACTTCCGCTCGGTGGCGCCCGTGCCGATGCCGTACCGCTTGTCGGTCGTACGGCTGCTGTTGGCGAAGTACTGGTTGAAGTTCTCCTCGCCGTGCAGCGTGGTGCCCCAGGGGGTCGTGCCGCCCGAGCAGTTGTTGAGGGTGCCGAACACCTTGGTACCGGTCGGGTCGGCGGAGGTCTTGAGCAGGTCGGACCCGGCGGCGGGGCCGGTCAGGCGGAACTCGGTGGTGGCGGTGACGCGCCGGTTGAGCTGGTGCCGGGTCACTGCGGTGAGCTTGCCGGTGCGCCGGTCCTCCTCGACCACGACGGCGGACAGCCCGTGCGCGGCCCAGGCGACCTCGACCTGGTCGCGGGTCGGGTTGGCGGCGTCGTAGCCGCGGAACATCAGGATCTCGTCGGTGTACTCGTGGTTCGCGACGAGGAGCCGGCGGCCGCGCTCACCGGGGAGCGGGAGCAGCGCGAGGAAGTCGTTGTTGTAGCCGAACTGGCCGGCCTGGGCCTTCGCCGTCTGGTTCTCCGGGTCGAAGGCGGGGGCGCCACGCAGGATCGGCTCGCCCCAGCGGATGACGACGTTCTGCTTGTACCCCTCGGGGACGGTCACGGTGTCGGCGGTGTTGGGCTCGACGGCGGTGAACCGCAGACCGCGGGCGGCCTTGCTCTTGGCCGCCGTGGCCGCCGCGGCCTTCGCGGCCTCGGCGGCGTCCGCCGTGGTGGCCGCGGCGGCCGGCGGGGCGGTGCCGAGCGTAACGGCCGTACCGGCCGCGCCGGCCACGGAGACGACGGCGGCGGCCCTCATCACCGAGCGGCGGCTCAGCGCGGTCGCGATGACGTCACCCAGGTATTCGTTGGTACTGGTGTTCGGTACCTCGTGGAAGCAGGCGTCCCCACAGCGGAAACGACAGGTCATGGCGGAACGGCCGCCGGGATGCGAGCCGATCATGGGCAGCAGCTTGCGCACAGCGCGCTCCTCGATGCTCTTTGTGCATTTTGAGTGTGAGCGCGACGCTAGGTGGGCGTGTGTTCGAGAACGGGGACGCAGGGTGAACATGGGGTGAACCTGCGGCAGTTGAGGCGCTGTTGACAGCGCGGGGCGGCGGGGATAATGAAAGGCCCCGCCCCACCCCAAGATCGCCACGCCCGGCCGCTAACCTTACGTGTCCGTCCTGGCCAGGGATTGACGGGCTACAACTCACCCGAAGGGTTGCGCATATGGGCATTCTCTCTCTCCTGCGGAATGCGTTCAGCCGCTCACGCAAGGGGCGCGACACGGTTCCTTCGCAGGAGGCGGAGCGGGTTTCCTCGCCGGAGGCCGCCGACGGCTCCGCGGCGAACACCGAGCCGGCTTCCCCGCGGGAGGCCGAGCCGAGGGTTCCGGCCCCGGCGACCGAGCCCGAGCCGACGACCACCGCCGCCGCCGCGCCTGCGGCCGCCTCCACGCCGCCCACCTCCGTCGCCGACGACCTCGTCTCCGCGGCCTTCGACAACGTGACGGTACCGAAGCCGCGGGACGGGGAGCCCGAGGCTTCGGCCGAGACCGGTACACCGGCTGGGGCTGAGGTTCCGGCTCCGGCTCCGGCTGGGGATGAGCCGGACGTTCCGGCTGAGGCTGCCGTTCCGGCTGAGGCCGAGCCGAAGGCGGAAGTGACCGCAGAGGCCGAGGTGGCGCCGAAGACGGAGGCCGAGCCCACCGCTGAGACGGACGGGGAGACCAAGGCGGAGACGCCGGTCGTGGAGCCGACCCCGGCTGCCGAGCCTGAGCCCGCCGTCGAGCCTGAACCCGCGGAGTCGGCTGAGCCTGTGGCGTCGGCCGAGGCCGAGGAGGCTGCGGCGCCGGTCGTCAAGGCCGAGCCCGCGGCTGCGAAGGACGAAACGGAAGCCGCGACTGAGCCTGTGGCGCCGGTCGCCGACCCGGAGCCGAAGGCGGACGCGGAGACCGTGGTGTCTGCCGCCGAGCCGGAGCCGGTCGCGGAGGTCGTCGCCGAGGCCGAGCCGCAGCCGGTCGCGGAGGCCGAGCCTGCCGGTGCGGAAACGCCGGAGCCGGTCGCCGTGGCCGCCGATGAGCCCGCAGCCGAGGCGGAAGCCACCTCCGAGGGCGGCGCCGAGCCCGAGGCCTCACCCGAGCCGGAGGCCGCTGCCGCGCCGGAACCGTCAGCCGTAGAGGAGCCGGAGACCGCGCCGGAGACCGAAACCGCCTCCGAGGCGGAACCGGAAGCCGCGAACGAGCGCGACGCCACCCCTGAGCCCGACACCTCTGCCGAGCCCGAGCCCACTCCCGAGCCGGTGGCTGCCACCGAGCCGGAGGCCACCCCGGAACCGGCCACCGCCACCCAGCCGGAAGCCACTCCCGAACCGGCAGTCGTTCCCGAACCGGCCGCCGTTCCCGAACCGGAAGCCGCCCCCGAACCCGTGGCCGCGGCTCTCGACGCCACGCCCGAACCCGCGGTCGCCGACGGTGAAGGCGCCCCGCAGGTGGCACCCGCAGCCGACGACGAAAGCCGCACGGGTGGTGCGGGTGGGAAAACGGACCCGGCCGAAGGCGGAGCCGAGGCCGTCGTGCCAGCCACCGCAGGCGGAGCCGAGGCCGTGCCGGCCGGCCTGCGTACCGCGTACGACGCCGCCAGGGCCGTACTCGGGAAGCGGGACCTCGCCGACGCCCGCGCCAAGGTGTACCTCGTCCTCGACAGGTCCGCGTCGATGCGCGGCTACTACAAGGACGGTTCCGCCCAGGCACTCGGTGAGCAGACCCTCGCCCTCGCCGCCCACCTCGACCCCGAGTCCCCCACCGTCCCCGTCGTCTTCTTCTCCACGGAGCTGGACGGCACCGGCGAGCTCACCCTCGACTCGTACGACAACAAGGTCGACGAGCTGCACGGCGGACTCGGCCGCATGGGCCGTACCAGCTACCACGTGGCCGTCGAGGAGGTGCTCGCCCAGCACCAGAAGGCGGCCGACACCGGCGCCCCCGCCCTCGTCGTCTTCCAGACCGACGGCGCCCCGGACACCAAGACCCCCGCGAACCAGGCGCTCGCGGACGCCGCGAAGAACCACCCGGCCGTCCACTTCGCGTTCGTCGCGTTCGGCGACCCGGAGAACAAGGCCTTCGACTACCTCCGCAAGCTGAAGACGGACAACACGTCCCACTTCCTGGCCGGAGAGACCCCGCGCGAACTCACGGACGCCGAGGTCTACGAGGGCATCCTGGCCACCTGGCGCCCGTAGTCACCCACGGCGGACGGGCCCCGGCGAAGGCCGGGGCCCGTCCGCCACCCGAAACGCGTGTGAGTCGAGCTTCATGGGGCCAGTAGGATTTCGGCATGGCGGCCACTGGAACCGAGAAGCAGGGTGGCAAGGCGTTCTACGTCACCACCCCCATCTATTACGTCAACGACGCTCCTCACCTGGGCCACGCCTATACGACCGTCGCAGGGGACGTGCTCACACGCTGGCACCGTCAGCGCGGCGAGAAGGTGTGGTACCTCACCGGCACGGACGAGCACGGTCAAAAGATCATGCGTACCGCCGATGCCAACGGAGTGACTCCGCAGGAGTGGTGCGACAAGCTCGTCGAGGAGGCCTGGAAGCCCCTCTGGGAGCACCTGGAGATCGCGAACGACGACTTCATCCGCACCACGCAGAAGCGGCACACCGACCGCGTTCAGGAGTTCGCCCAGGACCTGTACGACAAGGGCGAGATCTACAAGGGCGGCTACGAGGGCCCGTACTGCGTCGGCTGCGAGGAGTACAAGCTCCCGGGCGAACTGCTCGACGGCGAAGGCGACTTCGCGGGTCAGAAGCTCTGCCCGATCCACAAGAAGCCCGTGGAGATCCTCAGCGAGGAGAACTACTTCTTCAAGCTGAGCGAGTACGGCGAGAAGCTCCTCGCCCACTACGAGGCGAACCCCGGCTTCATCCAGCCCGAGTCCGCGCGCAACGAGGTCGTGAACTTCGTCCGCCAGGGCCTGCAGGACCTGTCGATCTCCCGCTCGACCTTCGACTGGGGCATCCCGATCCCGTGGGACCAGAAGCACGTGATCTACGTGTGGGTCGACGCGCTGCTCAACTACGCCACGGCGGTCGGCTACAACGAGAACGAGGAGAAGTTCGGGGCCACGTTCCCGGCCGACGTCCACCTCGTCGGCAAGGACATTCTCCGCTTCCACGCGGTGATCTGGCCCGCCATGCTGATGGCGCAGGGCCTCCCCCTGCCAGGGAAGATCGCGGCGAACGGCTGGCTGATGGTCGGCGGAGAGAAGATGTCGAAGTCGAACCTGACCGGCATCAAGCCGCAGGATCTGACCTCGCACTTCGGTGTCGACGCCTATCGCTGGTACTTCCTGCGCGCGATCGCCTTCGGTCAGGACGGCTCGTTCTCCTGGGAGGACTTCTCCGCCCGCTACACGAGCGAGCTCGCGAACGACTACGGCAACCTCGCCTCCCGTGTCGCGGCCATGGTCGGCAAGTACTACGCCGGGGCCCTGCCGGAGGCCACGGCCGACAGTGAGGCCGAGAAGGCGCTGCACGACGGCCTGGCCAAGGCGGTCGCCGAGGCCGACCGGAAGATCGGCGACGAGCTGGACTTCCAGGGCGGCATCCTGGCCGTGTTCGACTTCGTCAAGCAGGTCAACGGCTACATCACGGAGCAGGAGCCGTGGAAGGTCGCCAAGGACACGAGTGACGAGGGCAAGGCCCGCCTGGCCACGATCCTCTACACGGCTGCCGAGTCCCTCCGCGCTGTCGCCGTCCTCCTCAACCCGATCATGCCGGACACTTCCGCGCAGCTCTGGGACTCCCTGGGCGCGGAGGTCACTCTCGGAGCCCTCGCGGACCAGAACGTCCAGGAGGCGGGCGAGTGGGGCAAACTCCCGGCCGGCTCGACGGTGACCAAGGGCGCGATCCTCTTCCCGCGCCTGGAGGAGAAGCCGAAGGCGTAGCCACGCACTGCGACTACGCAGCGGGAGCCCAGGAAGGACTGACCTTCCTGGGCTCCCGCTCTTTCGCTGCCACTTGAGCCATAGGGCCGGCAACCTTGTACGCCCGGGTGCGCGTCTCCCGATACATGGCACTGTTCGGAAACGCGCACACCGTCAATCCCGGCAAGGCCCAGCAGGACTACGGACGTTTGCTGGGTCACGGGGAGCAGGTCCACGCCGCGTTCCTGCTGATCCGCGACACCATCCTGTTCACCGACCGCCGTCTCATCCTGATCGACAAACAGGGGATCACCGGCAAGAAGGTGGAGTACCACTCCGTCCCCTACCGCAGCATCACGCACTTCGCGGTCGAGACGGCCGGCCACTTCGACCTCGACGCCGAGCTGAAGATCTGGCTGTCCGGCACCCATGAACCGATCGAGAAGACGTTCACCAAGGGTGTGGACATCTACGAGGTGCAGGCGATCCTCACGCAATTCGTGGCCCGGTAGCGACCGTCGGCCGCACCGCACACCGGGACCTGGGAAGCCGCACGCCCCAAGGCCCTCCGCATGTTCTCTCACTCCTCCTCGGCCGGCACGCAGAGGACGGGGAAGCGCGACAGGTGCAGCAGTTTGTGGGGGGTCGAGCCCAGTAAGGCTCCGCGCATCGGGCTCTCGCCCCACGTGCCCACCACGATGAGCCGGGTGTCGTGGCGTGACGCGGCGTCGATCAGGGCCTGTGCCGGCTTCTGGTCGATGATCTCGACGAGGGTCGGTACGCCGGCCGCTTCGGCCGCGGTGACCGCGTGTTCGAGTGCGATGCGTCCGGCCTGGTGGAGGGCCTCGCGGTGGGTGCGGTACTCGTCGCCCTTGCCGCCCGGGGCCGCCGCGCCGTAGACCAGCACGAGGGGCTCGCCGTAGTTGGCGGACACCTCGATCGCGACCCGCAGCGCGCGTACGGCGCCCGGCGACTCGTCGTATCCGAGAACGATCGCCATCTCAGGACTCCCTGCCCTTTCCATGGACGAGCCGGGGGTCGGCCACGCCCGGACGTTCCGACCAGAAGGCGGGGGTCACCAGGCGGAGCACGACCATGAGCACCACACCCGTGAGCGCGATGCCGATGCCGATGACGAGTGGCGGGCCGAGCCCGAACCAGGAGACGCCGCTGTAGGAGTTCGCGGGGTCGGACATGTCGGAGACCGATTCCACCAGCAGCCACGCCAGCAGTCCGGCACCGGCCAGCGGGCCGAGGCCGATGAGCAGGAAGTGGTGGACGCTCTCGGTCAGATGGCGGCGGTAGTAGACCGCGCAGGCGACACCCGTGAGCGCGTAGTAGAACGCGATGAGCAAGGACAGCGCGGTGAGCGAGTCGAACAGTGCGTTCTCGCTGATCGCGTTGACGACGAGATACCAGGCGATGGCGATGCCGGCGACCCACCACGTGCTCACGTCGGGCGTGCGGAAGCGCGGGGCGATGTGCGCGAAGTGTGCGGGCAGCGCGTGCCGGCGGGCCATGGACAGCGCCGTGCGGGACGCCGGGATGATCGTCGTCTGTGTCGACGCCAGCGCGGACGTGGAGACGGCGAGCAGGACGACCCAGTCCCAGCCGCCCATCACCTCGCCGGCGAGCAGCGCGAAGATGTACTCCTCGTCGTCCGCGTTGTCGGTCAGATAGGCGGTCCCGGCGTAGGCGACGACCGCGTATCCGACCGACACGTAGGTCACCAGCAGGATGACCGTGGACCAGACGCCGGCCTTGCCCGGGGCGGTCGCGGAGTCCTCGACCTCCTCGGTGAGGTTGACCGCCGACTCCCAGCCCCAGTAGATGAACACGCCCAGCAGCAGGGCCGCGGTGAGCGTCGCGCCACCGGACCCGAAGGGGTTGAGCCAACTGAGCGACGGATCGACGGCGTCGAGGGTGCCGGTGTCGGCGTAGACGCGGTAGAGCGCCACCACCGCGAAGGCGAGCAGGCAGACGACCTGGGCGAGGATGAGGACGTTCTGCACCTTGGCCGACACCTCGGTGCCGATGACGCACACGGCCGTCATCACGAGGATGAGCAGCACGGTGAGCGACTGGCGTACGACGTCGTTGTCGACCCAGCTGTCGAGGCCGAAGGCGAGCAGGGCGAAGCTGACAGCGACGTCCGCCAGCGATCCGACCACCAGGACCCCGGTCATCGCGATGGCCCAGCCGCCGAGCCAGCCGGCCCACGGCCCCATCGCCCGGGTGACCCACGAGAAGGTCGTGCCGCAGTCCTGGTCGACCTTGTTGAGGTAGTAGAACGCCGACGCGATCAGCAGCATCGGCACGAACGAGGCGACCATCACGCCGGGGGCGTAGATGCCCACGAGCGCCACGACCGGGCCGATGACCGCCGCCAGCGAGTACGCCGGGGAGGTGGAGTTGAGCCCGATGACGAGCGCGTCGACGAAGCCGATCGCGTTGGGCTTCAGTCCGTCGGGCGGGCGGGTGGCAGGGGTGTCGTCGGCGGTGTCGGCGGTGTCGTCGGCCATGGTCCCTCGCTCCGGTCGTGGGCGAATCCGTTGAATCCACCCAACAGGGGGCTAAGGGACTTTCTACGCTATCCGGGCTCTCCGGCCACGTCCTCGCGCATGCCCCACGGTGAGCCGTACTCCGTCAGCAGAGCGAGGAACGGTCGGGGAGGCAGTGCTTCGGGGCCGAGTACGCCGCTGCCGTGCCAGGCTCCGGACGCGATGAGTTCGAGGGCGACCACGGGGTTGACCGCGGTCTGCCAGACCACGGCCTGGGAGCCGTACTCCCGCATCGACCACTGGTTGTCGACCACGTGGTAGAGGTACACCTCGCGGGGCCGCCCGTCCTTGGTGCCCTTGACCCAGGTGCCCGCGCACGTCTTTCCGCGCATACGGTCCCCGAGGCCGGCCGGGTCGGGCAGGCACGCGGCGACGACGTCCCGCGGGGAGACCGCGGCCTTGCCACCTCCCGTACCGACGGTGACGGTGACGGGGTCCGTGCGGTCGAGCCCCAGCTTGTGGAGGGTCTTGAGCACGCCGATGAACTCGTCGCCCAGGCCGTACTTGAAGGTGACCCGCTTCGCCTTCAGCCACCGGGGGACCAGCAGTACTTCCTCGTGCTCGACGTTGACGCACTCCACCGGCCCGATGCCCTCCGGGAAGTCGAAGACCTCCGGCTCGCTGAAGGGCGGCGTGGTGAACCAGCCGCGGCCCTCCTCGTAGACGACCGGCGGGTTCAGGCACTCCTCGATGGTCGTCCAGATACTGAAGGAGGGCGCGAAGTCGTATCCGTCCACGACCAGGTCGGCCCCGTCACGGATGCCGATCTCCTCGATCCCGTCCTCGTCGAACAGCTCGTCGGCGGCGTACCGGGCGAACACGTCCGACAGGCCGGGCTCCACCCCCATGCCGACCAGCGCGAGCCGGCCCGCCGCCTCCCACTCGGCGGCCCGTTCGAACTGCGCGTCGCCCAGCTTGACGCCGCACTCCTCGTAGGGGCGGTTCGGGTGCGGCTGGGACAGGGACATCGCCATGTCCAGGTAGTGGGCGCCGTGCGCGAGCGCCGCGTCGAACAACGGCAGGACGAACCGTGGATCGGTGGCGTTGAGCAGCACATCGCAGCGATGCTCGGCGAGGGCGGCCCGCACGGCCCCGGTGTCCGACGCGTCGAGCCGCACCGCCGTGAACCTGTGCCCGTCCTTCCCGAGTGCCGCGACGGCCGACTCCGCCCGCGCGGGGTCGTAGTCGGCCACCACCATGTGCTCGAAGAACGCCCGCCGGGCCGCGATCCTGACAACCGCCCCGCCCACGCCTCCCGCCCCGACCATGAGAACTCGCACCGCGCAGCACTCCTTCGTCCGGTTCATCCCGCTCGTCCCGCGGTCGGCGGGAGCACCTCCCGGCCCGTTCGGTGGGCCGGGACGATATCAGCCGAATCCTCCCGCGAGGTGCCTGATTCGGCGATTCCTCGCGCACCGCACGATCGATTCCACGGATGCCCGGACCACACGCTCCGCGTCCCGGCGCGCACGGGAGTCATCACCTGCCCCACGGCCCGACGCGGGGTAGGAGTCCCGTGGCTTCCGCTCGGGGCACATCCGTTCAGCCCGGGTGTCGCCGCTCGTTCCACACCTAGACTTCTACGACCGCTGGGGAGAAGAGGTGCCCGTGAAAGCTGGGGGGACGAGCGAGATGGCCGTGCAGTCGGGGGATCCGGACACGTCGGGCACACCGAACAGTGGGGTACCGGCCCCCGGGCAGCGCGTCACCGTGCGCCGCCGTCCCTGGGTGGTCACCGACATAGTCCGCTCGACCGCCGCCAGCGACGACCCGGCGCGTGCCGCCGAAGCCGCCACCACTCACCTGGTCAAGCTGTCCTCCCTGGAGAGCGACGGCCGGGACGAGGAACTGCGGGTCGTGTGGGAGCTGGAGCAGGCGACGGATGTCCACGACCAGTACCGCGAAGGCGCGGGCCACTGCACGCACCTCGAAGATCGCTGAGCAGGACTCCGCGGACGGGTTGTTCCCCCAGCCGGACGCCCTGTTCTGAACCGCACGCCGACGCGCCCTGCTTCTGGTGTCAACCAGGTGCGAGGCGCGAACCGTTGCGAGGTCAGCTCCCCGAGGCGTACGTCACAAAATTCGCCCATGCTTCCGGCGCGAGCACGACCTGAGGGCCGCCCGTGTCCTTGGAGTCGCGGACGTGCACTGTGCGAGGTGCGGTCGCGATCTCGACGCAGCTGTCGCCTTCGGTGCCGTCGCTGTAGCTGCTCTTGAACCACTTCAGCTCGGAGGCGTCTCCGGCAGAGACCTTGCGGATCATGTTTCTCCCAGCACTTGCTCGATGAAGGCGAGTGACTCCCTCGGGGTGAGAGCCTGGGCCCGGATGATGCCATACCGCAGTTCGAGGATCCGCAGCTCCTTCGGGTCGGAGGTCGGGCGGCCATTGAACGCACCGTCGGAACGCCCAACTGCCGTGCCATCCGCGAACTTCAGCATCTCGATCTTGCCGTCCACACCGGGGTGGGCCTCGGTGTCCGTCGGCATGACCTGGAACGTCACGTTACGCAATCGCGCCACCTCCAGCAGGTGTTCGAGCTGTCGGCGCCGCACCATTGTCCCTCCGATGCGACGCCGTAGCGCCGCCTCTTCTTGGACAAAGCTGAGTGGACGCGCGGGAGACTTTTCAAAGATCGACTTGCGCGCCATGCGAGCGGCCACCAGGCGCTCCACCTCCTCCTCCGAGTAGGGCGGTTGCCGTGCCTCGAAGAGGGCCCGCGCGTGCTCCGGTGTCTGCAACAGGCCGTGGATGCTGAGTCCGACGTACACACCGATCTCGGCCGCCTGTGCCTCCAGCTTCGCCAAGTCCCGGACCTTCTTCGGATAGCGAACCCGGGCCACATCCTCCTTCATCGCCGAGAGCAACCCACCCGCCCCCAACACCTCGTCCGCCCTGTCCAGATACTCACCCCGGGGGATCCGCTTGCCGCCCTCGATCTTGTAGACCAAGTCCTCCCCGTACCCCACCGCCACCCCGAACTCGGCGGCCCGCATCCCCACCGCCTCCCGCCGCAGCCTCAACTGCCGCCCCACGGTGGCGACGACCGCCACTCCCCAGTCGTCGTCCGGGTCGACCTCCCACCCCGGCTCGTCCGCCTCGCTCTTGAGCCGTCGTACCTCGCCGTCCACCGACATACCGCACCCCTCCGTCGTACCGCCATGCCGCAACGCCCGTACCCCTATAGCCGGTACCGACAGCCCGGACAGCAGTGGACAAGCTCCGGACAGTCACCGTACGCACCGGCGTCGTCACTGTTCACGGTAAGCACGCACGGCCACTCTCAGTGAGGTGAACAAGGAAAAGTCCACCCAACTCGACACCCCCACCCGCCGCTTCAGCATCCTGCTGTCCCCCACACCGCGCGGCGCCCGCCTCGCCCGGCTCCTCGCCACGGAATGGCTGCGCACCTGGGACCCGCCGTACGGCGTCCTCGACACCGCCGAACACCTCGTCGCCGAACTCGCCGCGAACGCCGCCACCCACGGCCGGCTCCCCGGCCGGGACTTCCGCCTCGTCCTCCACACCCGGGACAACACACTCCGCATCGAGGTGACGGACACACGCGGCGACGCCCTCCCGCGCCACCGCCACCCGTCCCCCGACGCCGAATCCGGACGCGGCCTGCTCCTCGTCGAGGCACTCGCCAATCGCTGGGGCACCGAACTCGGCCTCGTCCCCCGCAAGACCGTATGGGCCGAACTCGATCTCAACACCGTTGCGTTCGAGTCTTGAGCCGCAGGCCGGCCCTGGTGAATGACGCCACGGGACGTCCTGACAGATCAGCTCAAGCCCTCGTCACGCGTGTGGCCGAGGCGGCGGCCGGAACGTGACGCGCTCGGCCGCTTGCGCGCGTTGCATCGGATCGTTCGAGCCGGACTCCCGCTGCCGGGTCTGCGCCTAACTCAATGGCCGACTGTCAGTCCCCCGCGCTTCGATCGGGTTGATCGGCGTGAACACGCCAAGAAATGGGCGGGTTTGCGCTGCTCTGACCATCCACAGGGGGTACGACTTGAGACCGAGAATCATGCTGGCCGTGGGGGCTGCCTCGCTGGCGCTGTTGGGCAGCAATCTGACCGTGGCGCAGGCGGCGGACGATCCCGCAGCCGTACCGGAAAGCTCGCTGAGCACGAGTGCGGACCTCGCCGACCCGGCAGATGAGGAACTGCCGTTGGCTGAGGAAGACACTGAGGGTGACCCGGAGTCGGAGCCGTCGGAAGAGGACATAGCGCTGGGCATCGAAGGCACGGCCGATGAGCCGGCGGCGGCGCCGGATACCGCCGAGGACGGACAGCCCGTCACGATGGAGACCGGCACGCAGACGGCGTGCGGCGAGCAGGCGGAGTCGGGCGCCGACGAGGCGCCCGACGGGCAGTACGTGGCCTGCGTATCGCCTCCGACGCCGGCGGACGAGCTGACTGCCGAGGAACAGGCCGCACTGTCGCGCAGTGATGCCACCGCCAACCCGTCCGCAGGTGAGGCGGCTGCCCTGGCTGTCGCAGCGGCCCGCGAAAGCGTCGACCAGGAAGCCTTGCTGCAGGACACGACGGATGACGCGGCCTCGGAGACCGAACCCGTCGAAAGCCCGGACGCTCTCACCGCCGCGGCCAAGCGCTCGCCGTGGAAGGAACCCAAGTGGTGCATCGACGAGGGTGTGGACTCGACCTGGTACATGCAGCGGATGCGAAGCTGCGGTGTGTGGCGCGGCAAGGTCTACGCCAAGGATGTGCGCACGGGCCGCGTGGTCGGCAACATCAAGTTTCTCTTCATCGGATACTCCTTCACGGCCCGCGACTCCAAGACGTGGGCGGCTCAGGTCAAGTTCGTGGAGGTGTCCCGGTCAGGGAAGGCGGTGAGCGGCACGAAGGCGTACGGCAGTGCTTCCTGCGTGGGCAAGTGCAAGGTGACGGACAAGGACTTCCCGGCGCAGACGATCAGTTCGAGAGCCGAGCCCTTCGGTCAGTTCTTCATGAAGTCCACCATCGACACCAAGGCATCCAAGCAGCGGGGTACCGGGCGGAGCATCGCCACTATGCGGTTCCGTAACTCTGAGTGGCTTGCGCCGTCGGAGCCCCTGAAGCTGTCCACCCTGGAAGTTCGGTGCGACAACGCCCTGCCCGGTGCGCCGAAGCAGGTCGGCTGTGTGAATCTCCGTGCTGTGCCAGTGATCAGTTACAGCCTGACGGGGCCGTGGCCTCAGATAGCCAAGCACATCAAGGACGCCCAGGCCGACGGAAAACCCGGCAAGTACGGTACGACCGACTACCTCACGCGGCTCACGAACAAGACGAAGATCGACAAGAACCGTGGCAAGGCGTGTCCGTCGAGCCTGGAGCGCCCACCGGGCAAGTCCTGCGACGAGTACCCCTTCGCCAGCACATGGCAGGGTGCCAAATACAGCGGCGGTCCGTTCAGCCGACGCATGGTCAACGACAAACAGAACAAGGGTGCCGGTCGCGCGCTGAAAGGTTTCTACGCCTACAGCCGCGTCCTCGAAGGGGACCGGTACCTGGTATGGATCAGGTAGCCCCCTGACGGATGAGACCGGAAGACAACACCGTGAATGAGTCAGTCCACACCCGAACCGCTCTGGTGCACGCCGAGTATCACCTCTTCCAGATCTCGGATCCGGAGGGGCCCGTGGCCGGTGACCTCGACGCGTCTCACAACGGGCTCGTGTCGGCCATCGACGGAGCCATCGAGGTGTCGACCGGGATCCACACCGGCAACGTCCAGGTGACCGTCGAACTTCATACGGTGAAGCCCGAGCCCGCTGCGGACTGGGAAGAGATCGCCGAGATCTCATGGCAATCCCCGTCCGGGGAAGCGCTCGTGGCTCCACTCATGGACGACCCCGTAGACCTGCCCTCGCTGGCCTCGCGAGGACCGGGCCACTACCGGTTGCGGGTCCATGCCCGGGGCAGGGACACGGCTGTCGACCAGACAGTGGTGGATGATGTCGTGGAGTCCTATCTGCTCCAGAGCTGGCCCGCGGCACACCAGGAAGCTCTTCTGGTGAGGGCGACCGACGCCTACGGGGCCCACCTCCGGGCCCAGGAGGCCGACGACACCATCGTCATCGACCACGAGGACTCTCTCGACACCCAGACCGGCCGGGAACGCGACATCCTGCGCCGGGCCGAACGCGGCCATCAGCCCTGACCAACAGCCCGCGTCCTCGGTTGGGGCAGCTTCAGCACACGGGCTGCCCCATCCCCGACGCCGAGTCCGGACGCGGCCTCCTCGTCGAGGCCCTCGCGGACCGCTGGGGCGTCGAACTCGGCCCCGTACGCCGAAAAACCGTATGGGCCGAACTCGACCTCGGCTCTTGAACGGGCCATTACCGGCTTTACCGACGGCCCGGCATGACCGAGAGGCGCCACGTACTGCGCGTGAAACTCCCGTCACGGCAAGTAAGTTCAGCCGGTAGCATCGAACCCGTGACGCACCCGTGGGTGCGTCCTCCCTTCACTCCGGGCCCCTCCTCTTCGGGGCCCGGCCCGACGAGAGCGGTCCCGGGACTGTGTGTATGGCCGCCTCACGTCGAAGGGAGGACGCCCTCAGATGGGCTGTCACGAGGAGCGGAAGCCGACTCTCGTCATCCGGCTGACCCGGCTTTTGCCGGAGCCGACCGCGAAGCACGCGAGGAGGTGGCTGCTCTGGTGGCTCAGCAGGTAGCCGGATGTCCCCATACACAGTGGGGACATCCGACAAGCTCCTGACGAGCCTGGGCCCCTGCTCGGATGCCCGTCCGATGCGGGGGCCCTCCTTGAGTCCCAGTACAGCACACCGGGTGCCGGTGCGGCATCACCAAGTGACGACCACCCAGTTGGGCCCTCGCACGACCGACGGTTCCCACCTCGCCCTGGCCGGAACCCAGCGGTCTGCGCTCCGGCGCCACAGGCGTTCTCGGTGACCTTCATCACCCAGACCGTTTGGCGATTCCTGCAAAGCCATTCCGACAGCCCGGACAACAGCGGACAAGCTCCGGACAGTCACCCTACGCATCGGCGTTGTCACTGTTTGCGGTGAGCGCGCTCCGCCACGCTCAGTGACGTGAACCACAAAAGCTCTACCCAACTTCCCACCCTCACACGTCACTTCAGCGTGGTCCGGCCCTCCACACCATATGGAGCCCACCTCGCCCTCCTGCTCACCACCGAGCGGCCACCCACCCGGGACCTGCCCGCGGCGTCATCGACGCTGCCGAACACGTCGTCACCGACCCGGAAACCCGGATGGCCGGCACTTCCCCCATGACAGCAGTCCGGACCCGGTGGGACCGCGCGACGGAAAGTACCTGATGCCTGCTCTCTCGCTCACCAAGGCCCACGGGTCCCGCAACGACATCTTCGTCGTCGACGGCGCGCCCCTCGATCACTTCGCCACGGCGGACGAGCTCACCCGTGCCGTCAGCCTGCTGTGCGACCGCAGGCGCTGCTGCTGGGCGAGTCCGCCGTACTGCGCCGCCACCGCCGGGCCCTCGCATCGGCCGGCGAGGCCACGGCCGTGGCAGCCCGAAAAGCCGGCCTCCACCGAACCGCAGAAAACTGAGCTCCGGTGCCTCAGGCGCTCTTCCCAAAGAACCACGAGAGAGAAAGAAACCCCACCAAGCCCCACCCCTCCCGCCCACAGCGTCCGCTCACTCGGTCGAGTGAACAACACCAACTCGGCTGGCTTCCGGACAGGTTGGCTGCTCTACGCTCAGCGCGGCACCACACAACCGCAGCAGCCACACAACCGCAGACATGCGACGGCCCCCGCCGGGACTGCAATCCCATGCGAGGGCCTGACCACAGAGGAAGCAGAACCTTCCCAATGGATACGCAGAACCCTAGCGTGCACCCGCACGCCCAGACCCGAACCACGGGCAAAAACCACCCCCGCCGGAGCACCCACGCGGGCGGGGTGATCCACGACAACTCCCGTCACACCACCCGCTTCACGGTGGTCGGCAACCACCTCGCCCAGCACGCCGAGCTGTCCGCGCTGGCCATCGGACTCGCCGTCCACGTCCAGTCGCTCCCCACCGGCGCCCGCGCCGACATCAAGACCCTCGCCGACCGTTTCCCGGAGAGCCCGGCTCGTATCGCCGCCGCCCTGCGCGAACTGGAGACCCACGGTTACCTGCGCCGCACCCGCGAACGCACCGACAGCGGCCGGATCGTCACCCGCACCGTCTCCTGCAACCAGCCGGGCCGGCACGGGGACGCACCCGACGACGCACCCAAACCCTCTGCCGGGCCCCCGGCCCGGCGGGCGGCCGAACAACGCAAGAACCCCCCACGCCGCGCCCTCCCCGCCGTACCCCAGCCCGGGTACACCTCCCCCGCCCTCCTCCAGACAGCGACCGACGTCCTCGCCGGCCTCCGCCGCGAGGACCCCCGCCTGCTCCTCTCCGCCACCGACGCCGAACACCTCGCCCCCGGCGTCGCCGCCTGGCTGGAGCGCGACCTCACCCCCACCGCGGTACGCCACGCGCTGACCAGCGACCTGCCCGCCGAGCCCCTGTACCGCCCGGCCGCCCTCCTGGCCCACCGCCTCACGGACCGGCTCCCGCCCCTGCCACCGTGGCGCGCCCCTGCCGAGCCCGCACCCGTCCAGTACCGGGTCCGGAACTGCGACGGCTGTGACCGCGGCTTCCATTCGCCCGGCCCCGGCGCACGGTGCCGCGACTGCCGGGAGCGCCCCGCCGGGGATTCCGGCCCGGTACGCGGAAGCCTGGAGGTGGAGCGGTGAGCGGCGAGAGCCTGCGGGAGCACAGGCACGAGCTCCTGAGGGGTGACCCGGGAGGCGCCCGTGAGCCGGGCACCGCTGCGCTCGCCGCCCGGCTCCGCCGTGCCCCTGGCCGGATACCCTGGCCGGGGCACCCTCTGGAGGACACCATGAGCACCCAGGCCGATCACGGACATGAGCTGATCCCCCGTCCCGAGCAGACCCCTGATGCCCTGCGCGCCGCCCTCGCCGTCGTCGCCCCGGGCCGTCTGGAAGAGATACAGAGGACGAAGGACGAGACCTTCGCCAAGGCCGTCGAGTGGCAGTCCCTGAGTCCGGTACAGAGCTGGGTCCTCGCCTGGGCCAGGGACATCGAGATCGGCCGCCGTCCCGAGCTGTCCGCCCGCCATGCTCACGCGAAGAGCAACCTGGAGCACGAGGATGCCGTCGTCGCGCAGGAAGCCCTACGAGAGCTGAGCGCAGTACTGGACGAGGCCATGAAGGCAGTGCGCGAGTGAGCTGGAAGTGGGAGTACGCCTTCGGCGCGGAGGAAGCCGCCCGCACTGCGTACCAGGTCGTTGTACGCAGCGAGCGGGTCTACGTCGTCCAGATCACCTATCTCGGCTTCTGAAGTACAGAGGCTGCTCCGAGACCCCCGAGGCCTCGTACGAGACTCAAGCGAGGCCGCTCACTCCGGCCTGCGCCTCGCGTGATGCCGGACAGGGGCGGACGACCGGGTCTGCGGGGCCCGGCGAAGGGGCTCTGATCCGTCACCCTCACGCACCCGTCGGCGACCCGTTCCGCGGACATGGTGACGCCGCCCGGCCACCGGAGAAGGGTGGCCGGACGGCGTCACGTATGCGTGGGAACGGTCAGGAGAGGGTGCCCGCGCCCGTCGTGCCGGTCAGGTCGGTCAGGAGGTTGGTGACCTTGGTCTGGAGGCCGGCGGTGAGGGCCGGGGTCCAGTTGACGGTCGTCTTCAGCTTCTTCGAGTTCGCGGCGTTGTACGCGGCGACGAGGTTGGTGGCCTTGCCGTTGACGATGTTGCCGGTGCCGGCGATCGAGCCGGTGCCGTCGCCGCTCAGCAGCTTGGCGATCTTCGCGTCGGCGGGGATCTTCCAGACGTTGCGCTCGGCGACGACCTGGGCCTTGGCGCGGGAGTCGATGCTGTACTTGGGGGCGTAGCCGTTGACCGTGGTGGTGTCGTAGACGTTGTTGTAGATGTGGATCTGGCCGATGCGGGCCAGGGGCGCCCGCTGCACGATCCCCTTCCACAGGTTGTGGTGGATGGTCACGCGCAGCTTGCCGGTGCTGTCGGTGTCGCTGCTGCCGATCAGCATGGTCTTGTCGTGGTTGAGGAACCGGTTGCGCTCGACGGTCACCAGGTCGGAGCCGTTGGTGATGTCGAGGGCTCCGTCGTGGACCTGGTACTTGCGGCCGAAGTGCGTCGCCTCGGTCTTGTCGAAGGTCGGCGCGTCGGTGAACGTGTTGTGGTCCGCCCAGACGTTGGTCGCGCCGCGCAGCGTGACCGAGTCGTAGTTGGAGTTCCACTCGCCGGACGAGCCGTCGGTCGGGTCCCACTGCGGGAAGCAGTCTTTGGTGTCCGCGAAGGTCAGGTTGCGCACGATGACGTTCTTGACGTTCTGGACCAGGACGCTGCCGCCGAGGATGCCTGCCTTGGTGCCGGGGACGCCCACGATGGTGGTGTTGGACGGCACCCTGAAGAGGATGTTCTTCTTCTGCTTGTTGGCGGCGTCCGCGCGGGCGGTCTCCTGGGTGCCCTTCGGCGCCTTCTTGCCGTACGTCGACGGGTCGAACGCCTTGAGGTAGGCGGAGAGCGAGTAGCCGGTGCCGGAGGCGTAGTCCGCGCAGGTCAGCTTCTTGCCGGAGTCGTTCGTGTTGGCGTCGATCGTGCCCTTGATCTTGATGATGCGGGGCGTGGTGTCGGTGGCGGAGCCGAGCGCCTTCACGAGCTGCGCCCGGGTCGACACCGTGAAGGTGTGCGCCGCGTCGGCCTTCGCACCACCGGTCGTACCGGAACCGGACGCCGCCCAGCCGTCCTTCGCGGGCAGCACCTGGTGGTACAGGTCCGCGGGGCTGGCGCTGGCGTTCATCACGAGGACGCCGGCGCCGACAGCGGCGGCCACTGCGGCGGCGGAGACCGCGAGGGTCCGGCGCGTGCGGAGGGACCGGCGGTGGGACGGGCGCGGAGAGGCAGAGGCCACGGATGAGTCCTTACGTAACGTACGTGATTCGGGGGAACACGTGGTTCGTGTGGAGCCCCCGTGAAGGGAGTTCCGACTCATGTGTGGTCGCCGGTCCGGGATAGGTTGCCGCCGGCTGAACTTTTTCGGTTGTGAGTTGATGGCTGTCACTTCATGGCTGTCACTTCATGGCTGTCACTTGATGTGGTCCAGCACCTCCTGGAACTCCTTCGTCGGGGAGAACTCCACGAGTTCGACGTCCTCCAGGGCCTCCGGTGAGTGACCGGGGCCCCAGTAGTAGGCCTGTCCCGCCTCGTAGAAGTCCTCGCCCTCCTTGGTGCGCATCCGCAGCCGGCCGCTGACGACGAGGCCCCAGTGGGGGCACTGGCACAGGTCGTCGGGGAGTCCTTTGAGCGCCGGGGCCATGTCGATGCCCTTGGGGAGCTTGAGGAAGGCGACGCTCATGCCGCCGCCCATCTCCTGGATGCGCACTTCCAGGCCGTCGCCCTCGATCTCGACGGGGGCTTCCGTCCGCGTGACTGCCGTCATGATTCCTCCACGAGCGATCCGTCGCGGGGCCTCGGGAATCTACCTGCCGGGGTCCGCTCTCTCGGGGACCCTGCACTTTCCAGTCTGCGCCTGCCTTTCACACACCTCGAATCGGCGTGACTTGCGTCACGACCGAAATGCGCCCGATGGAATTGATCGACCCGCTTTCCCCGAGCGACAAATCGCTTCTTTCACATCCCAATAGGGGTGCTTGCCGCCACGGGTGGCAAATTCGACTGATCATCCGGATCGGCGATGCCTTGCCTGCCGTCCCGGCGGATCGGCCTTCTGCCTGGTCCCGGGGTCGCACGGGGGGTCTGAGCAGGTACGTCGACGGCTGGGTTCGTACGTCCTGCCGCCCCCGCGAAACGCCATCGGCACCGCCCTGACAGTCGCACGGGCGTTCGTTGCCCGGTGCGCTCGGCGGTCCCCATAATGACCGGGCTCGCCAGGGCCGTGGCCAACCAGGAGGTCATACAGGGCCGAAGTCGAACCGAAGCCGGACCACTCAGTGAGGCCACGTATGTCGCGCATGAACAGTCATCGCCGGAAGACGAAACGTTCCGAGACCAACCGCTCGGAGCCGGGGCGTCCGAGAACGAAACGCCGGAAGCCAGCCGTCGCCGTCGCCGTCGTGATGACCGTGGGCGCCGTCGGCATCCCCACGGCCGCGTGGGCCGGCGGCATCGGGCTGGGAAGCTGGAGCAGTGTGGCGTCCTCCTGGTGGGGAGGGCAGGAGTCGGATGCGGCTCCGCCGACGCCGTCGCGCACACCTTCCGCGTCCGCGACAGACCCCTCCGCGAGCGCCTCCCCCACCCCGGCCCGCAAGAAGCGTCCCGCCCGCTCCGCGAGCCCGAGCGCGTCTCCCTCGAAGTCCGGCAGCCCGACCGCCAAGCCCACCCCCGACTCCGCCGACGCCCCCGACAGGACCACTCCGCCTCCGAGCGCCCAGAAGGCCACGAAGGCCACGAGTGCCGACAGCACGCCCCGCGCCTCCGACGACAGCGCGGACTCCGGCCCCACGGATCGCGTACTGACCCTGGTCAACGCCGAACGCTCGAAGGCGGGTTGCTCCCCGGTGACCGTGGACGCCAAGCTCACCAAGGCCGCGCAGGACCACAGCCAGGACATGGCCGATCACACGAACATGTCCCACACCGGTTCCGACGGCTCGTCCATGAGCGACCGGCTCGCCCGTGTCGGGTACAGGTTCAGTACGGCGGGCGAGAACGTCGCCGCCGGGTACGGCACCCCTGAGAGCGTCATGGACGGCTGGATGAACAGCCCCGGCCACAAGGCCAACATCCTCAACTGCGCCTTCAAGGAGATCGGCATCGGCCTGGCCGGGCCGGGCAACTACTGGACGCAGGACTTCGGCTCACAGGCATAGCCACCGAGGTGCCGTATGAGGGCGGCGGCGCCGTGGCGGGTGACGGGGAGTATTCGGGCGGGGTCGTCGCTCTCGCGGAGGAGTATGCGGGAAGGGGACAGGGCGAGTTCGACGCAGTTCGTGCCGTCGGATCCGCTGGAGAAGCTGGACTTCTGCCACTGGGTCACGTCCTACAACTCCTTCGCGAGACGGTGGATGTAGTCCCGGGACGGTACGGGGTCGAGCGACACCCCGGCCACTCTACGAAACAGCGCGCGCATTGCCTTCAGTTGTGCGGGAGCATCCATGAAGGCAGGCCCATACGTGGTGTCCCGCTGCGCCGAGTCCAGCGCGGGGACCCGGCCTCCCGCATAGATCAACTCCGCGCTCGCCCCCGCGAATCCGTCGACGTCGAACGGAATGACTCGCAGGGTGACACCGTGATTCTCGGACAGCGCGAGGAGCGAGTCCAGTTGAGTCCGCGCCACACTCCGGTCGGCGACCCGGGTGCGCAGCACGGGCTCATGCAGCACCGCCGTGTAGGGCGTTTCCTCGCGCCCGAGAACGACCTTGCGGCTCATCCGGTGCTCGACGCGTAGCTCCACTTCGCTCTGCCGAAGCTCGGGGCGCCAGTACGTGTATACGGCCCGCGCATAGTCCTCGGTCTGCAGCAACCCCGGGACATGGGCGGTGGCGATGTCCTGGAGGTACGTGGCGTGGTGCTCCATCTCCGCCAGATCCGCGAAGATCGGAGGCAGCGCACCCGCGAACTTTTCCCACCAGCCTCGCGTCCGATCTGTCGCCATGGCCACGAGTGCTCCGACCAACTCCTGGTCGGTGCAGGTGTAGTGAGCCGCCAGCTGTCGTACACGCTGTTCGCTGACGCCAGCGATGCCCGCTTCCATGTGGCTCATCTGCGCCGATGTCGACCCGAGGAACCGCGCCACATCCCGGGCGGTCAGACCGGCGGCCTC
This sequence comes from Streptomyces sp. NBC_01314, assembly GCF_041435215.1. Classification (NCBI taxonomy): domain Bacteria; kingdom Bacillati; phylum Actinomycetota; class Actinomycetes; order Kitasatosporales; family Streptomycetaceae; genus Streptomyces; species Streptomyces sp. NBC_01314. Next base: position 5,558,929 of record NZ_CP108394.1, read on the forward strand.
CCTCAGCCTGCGCAGCTCCGTGCCCAGTCGCACCTGACGCTCGGTCGGCTGACTCCTCGGCGGCATGCGGACCTCTTCCTCAACAAGCCGTACCGGCATCCCACTTATGAGGGGCAGACTACGCAACCGGCTTGCGGCGGCACAAATTAATGCCATACCTTCAGTGACGCGCCGCACACCCTGCGGAACCACCGGCCCCCGGAAGCGCCCCGCCCTGCCACGGCGGGTGCGGCAGGCCACCGGTCGCCCCCCAACTCCCCCGCCGGCCAGAGGAGTCACGCATGCTCGATACCGGAGAGCCCACCGACGAATCGACGCCCCGCCCGGACGAACCCTGGACCTACACCCTCACCATCCCCAACGACCCCCGCGCCGTCACCATCTGCCGCCGCACCCTCCGTCTGATCCTGACCCTGCACGGCCTCCCCCACCTCACCGACGCCGCCGAACTCCTCGCCACCGAGCTGATCACCAACGCCGTACGGCACACCAAGGGCCCGGCCGCCATAAAGCTCCGCTGGGCCGACCCGGTGCTGCGGATCACCGCATGGGACACGGCACCGCGACGCTTCGCCCGCGCCCTCGCTCCCCGAGCCCCCAGCCCCACCTCCGACACCGGCCGCGGCCTCGCCCTCGTCGATGCCTGCGCCGAGAACTGGGGGTGGTTCAACTCGATCCACACCGCCGAACCCCACCGCACGGACGGCAAGTTCGTCTGGTGCGAGCTGACCACGGCGGTGTGAACGTTTCTTCCTCGCTCGAAAGAGCGATCATCCCCCAAGTGGCCCAAATCGGCGCGAGATACCCCATAGGTTCCACCACATGGTCACTTCAGCCCACGAGGGCCTGCACCGCATCTTCCAGGAGAAGCCCGAGATCCTCGCACCCGTCTTCGGAGTGCTGGGCCTCCCCTTTCCGAAGAAGGCGACCGTGGACGCGCTCACCACCGACGTGACGGAGACCAAACCGATGGAGCGGCGCGTGGACACCGTGCTGCGCATCGGCCCGTCCGACGGCGAGGACTTCATGCTCGCGGTCGAAGTACAGGGTGAGCGAAAGCCGGACAAGGAGAGGAGCTGGCCGTACTACGTCTCATACCTCCAGTCCAAGTACCGTCTGCCCGTACTACTCCTCGTCGTCTGCCAGGACCGGCGCACCGCGAAGTGGGCGTCGGGCCCCTTCGACTGCGGCACGCGAGGCTGGATCACTCAGCGCACCCACCCCATGGTCGTCGGGCCGGACAACCTTCCGGCGATCACCGACGCGAGGACCGCGGCGAACAACCTCGCCATGGCCGCCTTCTCCGCTCTCGCACACGCCCGCAGCGCTCAGATCAACGACATACCGGACGCGATGGGCCGCGCCCTTGAGGAGGCGGACGGGAAGGCAGCCGACTACTTCTACGAGTTCCTGGAAGTCAACCTGCGGGGCACTCCCGCCGGAGAGAAATGGAGGGACATCATGAGCTTCGTCAGCTACTTCCCCGGTCGCGGGACAGTCCGCGAGACGGCTTACCTGGAGGGTGCGGCCAAGGGCGAGGCCAAAGGAGTCCTGCGCGTCCTGGAGGTGCGTGGCATTCCCGTCACCGACGACGTCCGCGAACGCATCACCACGTGCACCGACATCGACCGCCTCGACATCTGGCTCACCCAATCCGGCACAGTTGAACGCGCGGAAGACCTTTTCGTGGAGGACCCGCAGGTCACTGGCGGTGCGATCAGCGGGGAGCCCGTGTGAAGCCTCATCTCCGCCGCCAGATCCCGGCTTCTGACCTCATCGAGCGGCTGAACCCGGACCTGCAGGAGAAGGTGAGAGGGCGGTACATGGTCACGACGCTCTCCATGGCCATCGGGCTGTCCCTGGACGACGCCGTCGCCGACCACAACGCGCACCTGGGTGAGATCAGCCGACGTGATTCGCTCACCCTCGACGAGATCACCGCATTGCGGGCCCTCGCGGGCAACTGGAGCCAGGAATACACCGAGGCCTGGGCGGCCGGGTTCGCGGAGGGGCGGGCCACCGCGGTCCTGCGGATCCTGCAGAGCCGGGGCATCGAGGTCACCGGAAACACCTGGGAGCACATCACCGCGTGCTCCGATCTGTCCGTCCTCTCCCACTGGCTGGACCTGGCCTCTACCGTCACCGCCGCGGAGCAACTCTTCACTCCGCAGCCCAGTCAAGTGTGACAGCAACACCGTCGCCGCCAGGCCGGCAAGGCCGGGTGGCGACGGCGAGCTTCCGGCTTCCTCTCCGCTCAGCCTCAGCCCCGGTCCCCACCCCCGCCGGGCCCTCCGAAGCCACCCTCCGGGGCCTCGCCCGCCGTGACCGTGGCGATCTTCTTCGCCGAGCCGAGCTTGCCGGAGCCGGCGAGGCCGCCGGTGTCGGTGCCGGAGGTGGAGCCGCCGGAGTACACCGTGTACTCCTCGCCGCTCTTGATCGACCCACCCGAGTACACGACGTTCTGGATGGTCTTCGAGGTGACGTAGGACGCCACGACCTTCCCGTCCGCGTCGACGATGTGCAGGGTCGTGCCCGCCTCGACCGACGCGTCCAGGGTCGCCGACAGCCAGCCCTGTTCCGACTCCTCGTCCGGGGCGACGACCATGCCCGCGCTGCCGGCGGCGAGGAGCGTGCCGCCGCTGACGGTGAAGCTGCCGTTGACGTCGAGCGCTCCGTTGCCGCCCATCTCGGGGCCGTTGACGACGATCGTGCCGCCGGTGATCTCGGCGGTGCCGTTGGAGTCGAAGCCGTCGCCCTGGGAGTTGAGGATCAGGGTGCCGCCGGTGACCTTGGCGGAGTAGTCGCCGACGTTCTCGCCACCGCCGCCACCGCCTGGACCGCGGCCACCGGGGCCGCCGCCCTGTCCGCCTTCTTCGCCCTGCGCTTCCTCCTCGGAAGTCGCCTCGCTGCCGGACGCGTTGACGCCGTCGTCGTCGGAGGTGACGTTCGAGGTGCCGCCCCGGACGAGGATGTCCTTGCCCTCCAGGCCCTCGTTGGAGCCGGTGATGTTCAGCGTGCCCTCGCTGATGACGAGGTCGCCCTCGGCGTGGATGCCGTCGTCGCCGGCCGCGAGGGTGACGTCGGCGCCGTTGAGGTGGACGGCCGCGTCGCCGTGCAGGGCGTCGGCGGAGGCGTTCACGTCGACCGTGCCGCCCTCCAGCACCGTGATCACCCCGGACTTCAGGCCGTGCGCGGAGGTGTCGTCGGAGGCCTCGCCCTTCACGGTCAGTCTGCCGCCGGTGACGACGAGGTCGGTGGCGGCGTCCACGGCGTCACCGTTCGCGGTGACGGAGACCTTGCCGCCCGAGACGGCGATGTAACCCGCGTCCTCCTCGTCCGCGTTGTCGGACTTCAGTCCGTCGCCCTTCGCCGTCACGGTGACCGTGCCACCGTTCACCACCAGGTAGTCCTTGCCCCGGATGCCGTCGTCGGCGGCCTCGACGGTGACGTTCCCGCCCTCGACGACCAGGCCGTCCTTGCCGGCGATCGCGTCGTTGCCGTTCCCCTTCACGGTCAGCGAGCCGCTGCCGCCGATCGTCAGGTCGCCCGCGCTGTAGAGGGCGGCGTTCGCCTCGGCGTCGTCGGCGTAGGAGTCCGTGTCGCTCAGTTTGTTCTCGCTGCCGTCCGCGAGGACGACCACGAGCCGCTCCGCCTCGGTCGCGGCGATCGCCGACCCGGAGGAGCTGGAGATGTCGACCCCGTCGAGGACCAGCTTGACGGTCGCCTCGGGGGCGGTGACCACGATCCGCCCGTCGTCGAGGGACCCGCTCAGCAGATACGTGCCGCTGGAGGTGATGGTGACGGTGGACCCGTCGACGTCCACGCCCTTGCCGTCGGCGGAGGCCGAGTCACCCTTCAGCTCGATGGAGACGGCCTCCGACTTCTCGTACTCCGTGTCGCCGTCCTCGGCGTGCGTGTCCTCGTTGTCGGCGAGGACCGCGGACGCGTCCTGCGTCCCGTCCACGGCCGCCGCGCTCGCGCTCGACGAGGAGTCGGACGACGCCGAGCCGGAGTCACTGCCGGAGGAGCAGCCGGCCAGCGCGGCGGTCGCGAGGACGACGGAGGTGAGGGCGGCCACCGCCTTCGTACGGAACCCCCGTGCCCTCCTCTTCCACGCGTTCATACGGATGTTCATGCGGGACTCCCGTTCAGTGCCGGTGCGGTGGGGAAGTGGCGCCGCAGAACGGGCAGCCAACGATGGGCGGGCAGGTCGGGCCGGAGCGCGGCGAGCCCGGTGCCGTACTTGGAGACCGGGCAGGGCCGGTGCCTGAGCGACCACAGCAGCCGGTCGGCGCCGGAGCCCGCGCGCCCGGCCTTGGTCTCGACGATGGTCCGCTCGGGGGTGCGCAGTTCGGTGCCGTCGGGCAGCGCCCAGGTCAGGTCGGTGTCGACGGTGACCCGGCTGCCGCTGCCCGGCAGGAACAGGGTGGTGCGGCGGTAGAGGGTGGTGAGCGTGGGCGCCAGAAGGAGGTCCCGCGCGTCGATGCCCGCCTCACCGAGGACGTCGTCGGCGTACGCGCGCGCCTCGGGGCCCAGCCGCTCCGGCTCCCCGTCGTACGGGATGCGCTGCTTGACGGTGGTGCCGCGCGGGCCGCGCGTCTTGACTTCCAGGAAGTGCTGCCCGGACCCCAGATACGTCCGGATCCGCAGCTTGAAACGGCGTCGCCGGCGGCGGGCCGCGCCCAGATAGCCGTCCATGTCCGGGGTGTCGAAGTACACGGACCGGTACGCGAACTGCCGCTCGCCGTCGACCTCCAGGACCCGCACTCCCCCGGTCTCGGCTCCGCTCGACCGGGAGGTGCCCCCACCGTCGAGCCCGCCGACCACGAAGGGGAGGTCGGTGAGGGGCAGCATGTACTTGCGGTCCAGGCGGGTCAGCAGCTCGGCACGGTCGACGAGTTCGTCGAGGCCGATGGGGCGCAGCGCCCCCACCACGGGGGCGACGGAGTCCAGCGCCGTCATGCCCGGACCCCGTGTCCCTGACCATGAGCCTGCCCCTGACCATGAGCCTGCCCCTGCGCCGCTCCGTGCGCCTGTCCCTGCGCCGCTCCGTGCGCCTGTCCCTGCCCTTGCGCGTGTCCCTGCGCCTGCGCGTGCCCTTGCCCGATCCGGCGTCCGGCCTCCTCGCGTACGCGCGGTCCCTCGCCGGTGACGACGTACCGGACGTCGACCAGGGTCATGTCGTTGACCAGGTCGACGCTCTGCACGGACAGGTTCACCACCCGCCCACCCAGCAGTACTTCGAGGTACGCGCGCAGGGCGTCCTCGTCGGTGTAGGCGGCGTCGAGGCGCAGGCTGCGCTGCCGGTAGCGGCCGAAGAGCCTCGGGTGGTCGCCGACGTACATCGTGGCGACGATCAGTGCCATGAGGAGGGTCGACAGGACGTTGACCTGCTCCGGGAGCCCGGCCAGCAGGCCGAGGGCGAGGGCGGAGAAGTAGTACGCGATCTCGTGCTGGGCGATCTCGTTGGACCGCAGCCGGATGATCGACAGGACGCCGAACAGCCCCATTCCGAGGCCGATGCCGACCGACGAGGAGCTGAGCGTCATCGCCACCGCGAGGACACCGACGTTGACGCCAAGGAAGGCGGCGATGAGGTCCCGGCGGTGGTGGCGCGGGAAGTAGACCGCGAAGGTCAGCACGGAGATGGCAGCCAGATCGGCGACCACGAGAAGGGTCTGGTCCATGTCAAAAGACAATCGGGGGTCAACCTTTGAGCGCGCTTTGCCTTCCCTTAACTGAACTTGAGAAGTTCTGCGGACCAAGGACGAGCGAACTCGATCAACTGCGGCCGTTTCTTGTGAAACATCTGTGAAGGCCCGGAAGTATTCAAGGTTTCAAGATTGTTACTGCCGAGTCGTCTGTGACATTGAGGGTCCTCGGGGGATCGAGATCTTTCGGATCGAGCGACATGGACCCACAGTTGACGAACCATCACCTACGCCCGAGGGCGGCCGTCACCTTACTGGCACCGCTCCTCGCCGGAGCCCTGACCCTGACCGCGGTCACCGCTCCCTCCTACGCCAACTCCACTGAACACAGTGGCAGTTACGGCCACGGCCAGAACCACGACGTCTACACCTACATCGTCAAGCTCGCCGACGCGCCCGTCGCCGCATACGAGGGCGGGCTGCCCCGACTGAAACGGACGGCACCCGCCCCGGGCGAACGGCTCGACGCCGGCTCCACCGCGGTCCGCAGCTACGTGCGGCATCTGGATGCCCGCCGGGACGAGGTCCTGGACGCCGTCCCTGACGCGAAGAAGCTGTACGACTACGACTACACGTTCAACGGGTTCGCCGCCCGGCTCACCGGTCGGCAGGCCGCGAAGCTGGCCGTCACGCCGGGCGTGCTGTCGGTGACCCGCTCCACGGTCGTGCAGCCGATCGCTCCCGCTTCGCCGGAGTCGGTGGCCGGGGCGGCCAAGGGGACCAAGAGAGCTGACGGGACCGAGGCGGCCGACGGGACCAAGAGGGCCGTCGGCGGTGAGCGCACCTCGTCGTACGCCTCACCCGCACCCGCACCCGCACCCGCACCCGCTGACAAGAGTGGCACTGCCAAGGCGGCCCTCCCCGACATACCCCGGTTCCTCGGCCTCACCGGGAAGAAGGGCCTGTGGGCGAAGGCCGGCGGTCCCGAGCGGGCCGGCGAGGGCATGATCGTCGGGGTGATCGACCCGTTCGATCCGAAGAACCCGATGCTCGCCCCGCTGCCGGAGCCCCGCCCCGACGCGGACGTCATCGCCAAGAAGTGGCGCGGCACCTGCGACGAGGGCGACGACAGCGACCCGGACCACAAGGTCACCTGCAACAACAAGGTGATCGGGGCCGCCTGGTTCCGAGCCGAGGTGCCGGACCCCCAGCCGATCGACGTGCCCTCGCCGCTCGACATGCACAGCCACGGCACCCACATCGGCACCACGATCGCCGGCAACTACCGGACCCCGGTGACGATCGACGGCACGAACATCACCGGCACGCTCAGCGGGCTGGCTCCGGCGGCACGCCTGGCCTTCTACAAGACCTGCTGGAGCACCGGTTGCGGAGGCGCGGACAACACCGCCGCGATCGACCGCGCGGTGGCCGACGGCGTGGACGTCATCAGCTTCTCCATCGGCGGCACGCTGACCGACCCGACCTCCACGGAGGCGATGTTCAACGCGGCGAAGGCAGGGGTGTTCGTCTCAACCGCGGCGGGCAACGGCGGCCCGGACACCGTGGAGAACACGGCTCCCTGGATCACGACGGTCGCGGCGGAGTCCCACGACACCTACTACACCTCGACCCTGACCCTCGGCGACGGCCGCGCCTTCACCAACCCCGACCTTACCGTGGGGGCTCCCGCCACTCCGCTGGTCAACGCCGTCGCGGTCGGCAGGCAGGACGCGAAGCAGATCGAGTACTGCGCGCCGGGCACGCTCGACCCGGACAGGGCGAAAGGGAAGATCGTCGTCTGCGACCGGGGCGGCGAGGGCTTCACCTACCAGGACAGGTTCGACGAGCTGAAGAAGTCCGGCGCGGTCGCGATGGTCCTGGCCAACACGCCGACCAGCCACCAGGACCTCGTCGTGGACCCACAGTTCCCCATGATCTCGGTGGGCCCGAAGGACCGGGAGACGATCAAGGAGTACGCCGCCGGTCCGGGCGCCGGCGCGGAGATCTCGCCGACCAGGAGCGGGCACGTCCGGGCTCCCGTCATCACCGGCTTCTCCTCCTCGGGCCCCGACCCGTTCTCCGGCGGCGACCTGCTCAAACCCGACATCGCCGCACCGGGCAGAATGATCGCGGCGGGCACCGTGCCCGGCGGCTTCGCGGGATACACCGGTGAGTACGGCTTCATGGACGGCACGTCGATGGCGGCCCCGCACATCGCCGGACTCGCCACCCTGCTCATGCAACTGCACCCGGACTGGACCCCGATGGAGGTCAAGTCCGCGCTGATGACCACGGCGACCACGACCGACAACGAGGGCGAGCCGATCGGCCGGCGATACGGTGAGGGCACCGATATCGCTCCCGCCACCCCGCTCGACCACGGAGCGGGCTCGCCCAGGGTGACCCGTGCCGCCGACCCCGGCCTGGTCTACGACTCGACGCCCACCGACTGGACGGCGTACCTCTGCGCCCTCGGCGAGCAGCCCACCGCCGCCGACGGCACCGACCCCTGTGCCGCTGCCCCGAGGACCGACCCCAGCGACCTCAACTACCCGTCCCTCTCCGTCGGTGGCCTCCTCGGCAGCCAGACGGTGACCCGCACGGTCACCAACGTCGACGACGTCACCGCCACCTACCGGGCAAAGCTGCGGACACCGCGCGGCTACAAGGCCGACGTCACACCGAAGCGGCTCACGCTGAAGCCCGGCGCGTCGGCCACGTACCGGGTGAGGTTCACCCGGACATCCGCGCCCTACGGCGAGTCGGTCTTCGGATCCCTCACCTGGAGCGACGCCCACAGCCACCACCGGGTGACCAGCCCCATCACCCTGAGCGCCGCCCGCATCGAGGCTCCCGCGGAGGTCACGGTGACCGGCGGCGAGGGCTCGACCGGCCCCGTCACGCTCACGCCGGGCATCGGCTGGAACGGCAAGCTGACGACCGAGGTCACGGGCCTGTACGCGGGTGAGAAGACCACCGGGACCCTCACCGGCACCGACACCTCCGGCTTCTGGGACAGCCCGCACGAGAACGAGGCCGTGGTGCGGCACCGGATCCATGTCCCCGAGGGCGCCTTCACCCGTGTCGCCGTCACCGCCGCGGACCACGTCCCCGGCAGCGACCTCGACCTCTACGCCTTCCGCACCGACGGCGAACGCGTCGGCGAATCGCCCGGCTTCAGCTCCGACGAACACGCCGACCTGCCGCCCGGCGACTACGACGTCTACGTCGTCCAGTACGAACTGCCGGCCGGCACCACCGGCCAGCAGTACACGCTCTGGAGCTGGAAGGTCGGCCAGGGCGACCCCGACGCCCGCGCCACCGTCACCCCGGCCACCCTGCCGGTGGCCGCGGGAGACCGGCCCGAACTCAAGGTGACCTGGCCCGCTTTGAAGGCCACGCCGTACCTCGGCCTCGTCGAGTACGGCGACGGTTCGACCACCCTCGGGCGCACGGTCCTGGCAGTCACGCCGTAACCGCCGCCCCACGGGCGACCGGCTCGGCGTCAGGTCACCGCCGTGATCACGACCACGGTCGTCGCCATCGTCGCCGCCGTGAGGGCCGCCGCCGTGGCCGCCGCGGTCGCGGCCATGCGGCGCAGCGCGGGGTCGGCCCAGTGGTGTTCGGCGATCTCGGTCATCCGCCGCCTGGCCGGGGACTCCTCGGAGTCGGCGTCCGGGAAGGCGAGGGTGTGCAGGTCTCCGTGGTGGAGGAGGGAGATCAGGGCAGCGGTGCGGGGGTCCGGTTCGGCGCCCTCCAGGACCACTTGCGCCAGGCGCCCGCGCAGCGCGGACTCCACCGTGCCGTCGGCCTCCGGGTAGCGGGTGGTGCGGAAGACGAGCAGGACACGGCGCTTCTCCTCACGGATCAGGCCCTTGTCCAGCACGCCCCGCAGAGCGCTCTCGTACTCCTTCGCGCGGTGCTCCTGGATCCACTTCCCGGCGTCGTCGGGAAGTGGGTCCAGGAGCGCGTCGGCCGAGTCGTCCGACAGCGACCGCTCCAGCAGGGCCGCCGCCGCGATCGCGTGGGGCGTCCGCAGGGGGAGCCGGGCCTCACCCGTGGAGTCGTCGAGGGAGAGAAGAAGGATCTCCTCGCCGAGGGTCGTGGGGACGGGGACCGAGGCGGGAGTGTCGGCTGGAGTGGGCGTGGTCGACGTGGTCATGATCAGTACGACGCGTGCGGGAGTTCGGCAGTTGCGAAAATCGAGTTGAGCCCCCCACCCCCGCGCTCCCAGAAGGCAGCCTGCTCGCCACCCTCGCCGCCACCCGCCCCGGCGGCCGGATCCTCGAACTCGGAACCGGCGTCGGCGAAGGCACGGCCTGGCTCCTCGGCGGAATGAACGCGACGGCGACGCTGGTCACCGTCGAACTCGACGACTCCGTACAGGCCGTCGCCCGCAAGCGGTTCGGCGGCGACGAACGGATCACCTTCGTCACCGGGGACGGCGGACGCTGGCTGGACGAGTTCGACGGCGTGCCCTTCGACCTGGTCTTCGCGGACACCTGGCCCGGCAAGTTCACCCACCTCGACGCCGCCCTGAACCTGGTGGCGCCCGGCGGCGCGTACGTGGTCGACGATCTGACGCCCGTCCCCGGCCGGCCCGAGGGTCACGAGGCGGCGGTGACCGACCTGCTCGCGGTTCTGGAGGGGCGCTCGGACTTCCGGACGACCCGGCTGGCCTGGTCGAGCGGCCTGCTGATCGCCGTCCGCACCAGCGACGCCACCGGCACCTCGGCCTGACCGTCCGGACCCAACCCCGGACCCGAACCCGGACCCGCGCTCGAACCCGCACCCGCACCCCCGGTCGGCCCCGCGCCTGGACCCGTGTCCATGCCCAGCGCCGTACGGGCCGCCCGGACATGGCGCAGCCCTTCGACCGCCGTGCGCGTGACCTGCGCGTACTCATCGGGCGTGCGGGCCCGGGTCAGCTGCGCGCGGGCGGTGCGGAGGCGTTCGGTGGCGTCGGTCAGGGACTCGGCCGCACTTCCGCCCGCCCCTGCCTGCGCCCGTACGTCGATGCCGGCCAGGCTGCCGCCCAGCCGTACGACCCAGCGGTTGGCATCGGCCTCCGCGTCCAGGTCGGACGACGGTCCGGGTCCGTCCACGGACCGCCGCCGCGCGACGATCGCGACCACCGCCCCAACGATCAGCAGCACTGCCACCAGCACGGCCAGCTTCATGGCCTCCTCCAGCATTCCGACGTTCCGTCCCGTACAACTCGTATGTCCCGTAGGGCTTTTACGTCCCGTACGGCTCCTACGGGTTCCTCACCCTGTACGTCCCATCACATCCCCTCCCACTGTGATCGTCCGACGAGAAACCTGTGCGTCCCCTGATGACTTCCCCAGCAGGTACCCGACACGGGGACGAACGCACGCCGAAGGCCCGGAACCCAAGGGGGAGGGGTTCCGGGCCTTGTGGAGCCGTACGACCGCGGCCGCCGACGGCCGACCGCTCAGCGACGACGTACGCCGGCCGGGGTCGGCTCGCCGAGGCGGACTCCGACGCCGTGTCCGACGCGCCCGGCTACGCGGAGTCGCCCGTGCCGGTGTTCGTGGCCTCCGGGTCGACGCCGACCGTGAGGGAGCCGACGACGCCCTTGGCGATGCCGTTCTTCTTGTACTTCAGCTTGAGCAGACCGCCCTGGACGCCGCTGCCGTCGTAGATCGTGTCGTCGTCGAGGGTCGTGCGCTCGGTCGTGGAGGTCGAGTACGGCTCGACCTCGGCGGACGCGAGGACGGACTCCTCGTCGAAGAAGAGCTGGCCGGTGTGGCAGGTGGTGCCGCCCTCGTAACCGGCGTCGGTCCACTCGCCGTTGACGTGCACCTTGGTGTGGATGTGCACGCAGCGCCCCCGGTACCAGCCCGGGAAGATCGTCTCGAAGGTGACGAAGCCCTGCTTGTCGGTCTTCCAGGTGCCCCGCAGATAGCGGGTGTCGCTGGTCGGCTCCTCGTGCCCGCCGCCACCGCCGCCGCCACCGGCCGGGGGCTCCCCGGTCGGGGTGCCGGACGGCACGTCCGTGGGCGTGCCCGAGGGGGCGTCGGTGGGGGCGGTGCCGCCGCCCTCGGAGAAGCTCTCGTAGCCGGAGTAGAGGCCCAGCGCGTCGCAGTGCCAGATGTCGACGGCCGCGTCGCGGATCGGCTTGCAGGTCTCGGAGTCGATCACCTTCAGGCGAAGGGTGAGGGGGATGCCCTCCTTGTCCTCGGTGATGTCCTTGCGGAGCTTGTCCGCGTCGATGTAGTACGGGCCCTCGGTGGTCTCCGAGGTGAGCTTGTAGCACTCCTCGCCGGCGCTCGCGCTGGTGGAGGCGAGGGGCTTCGCGCTCCCCTTCTTGCCCGTCCCCGCGCTCGCGGTCGCGACGACCGCTCCGCCCACACCCACGGCGGCCACGGCACCCGCGCCCGCCACGACGACCTTGCGGCGCGTCAGGTCCCGCTTGTGCTTCGGCCCCTGGGCCTTCTCGTTTCCGGTCTGGTTTCCCGTCATGGCCAGGAAATTAGGGAGGCAGGCTGTCAAAGCCGTGGGAAAGGACTGTGGTTTGCCCCGCATTCCCGTGCGGATTCCCGCACGGGAGAAAAGGGGGCCCGAAATCGCCGTCTATTTCGGGCCCCTATTCAGCGACAACTCTGGCTAGGCTTACCTTACTTGTGCTCTAGCTCGCGGAGGCCGACGGCGACGCCGAGGTGCTCGGCCGCGGCGGCATCCCCGTCCCTTCGTTGGTCGCTTCCGGGTCCACGCCGACCGTGAGCGAGGCCCGCACTCCCCTCGTGATCTCCCGCTGGTCGTAGCGGAGCTTCAGAAGGCCGCCCTGGGCGCCGCTGTCGTCGTAGAGAAAGTCCTCGTCGAGCGTCGTGCGTTCGGCGGTGTTGGACGCGTACGGCTCCACGACCGTGGAGGCGAGAACGGACTCCTCGTCGAAGAAGAACTGGCCGGTGTGGCAGGTGTTTCCGCCCTCATAGCCCGCCTCCGTCCACTCGCCGTTGACATGGACCTTCGTGTGGATATGCACGCAGCGGCCCGTGTACCAGCCCGGGAAGACGGTCTTGAAGGTGACGAACCCCTGCCGGTCCGTGCGCCAGGTGCCGCGCAGATAGCGGGTGTCGTCCGTCGGTTCCTGGTGGCCGCCGCCCGGAGGCGGGCCGGACGGGCCCCCGCTCGGAGGCGGGCCGGTCGGGGGTTCGCTCGGAGGCGGGCCGGTCGGGGGTTCGCCGGTCGGGGCCGGGCCGCCATCGCCGTTGCCCACGTCCTCGTAGCCGGAGTAGACGCCGACGGCGTCGCAGTGCCAGATGTCGACGGCGGCGTTGCGGATCGGCCGGCATGTCTCGGAGTCGATCACCTTGAGCCGGAGCAGGAGCGGGATGCCCTCACGGTCCTCCGTGACGTCCCTGCGGAGCTTGTCCGCGTCGATGTAGTACGGGCCCTCCATGGTCTCCGACGTCAGCAGGTAGCACTCCTCCGGGACGGGAGCGCGGCCGCCGGATCCGGATTCTCCTCTCTGCTCACCGGCGAAGGCGTCAGCCGCCATGGCACCGCCCAGGCCCATCGCCGCGACGGCACCCGCACCGGCCACGACGACCTTGCGCCGGGTCACGTCCCGCGTTTCGGTCGGCTCTTGGGGCTGCTGTTCCTGTTGATTCGCTGTCATGCGCCCGGAAGTTAGATAGGAACCCTGTCAGCGAGCTGAGAAAACGATGCCTTTTCCCCACACACGGAAAAGGGTCCTGAAATCGACGGACGACTTCAGGACCCTTTTCACAGACAAGCCAAGAAAGGCTTGCCTTACTTCATTGTCCGCCTCATTGCCTACTTCGGCTGCGGCTTCCGCACCGACAGGTGCAGCTCGCGCAGCCGCGCCTCCTCCAGCTCCGTCGGCGCGCCCATCATCAGGTCCTGGGCGTTGCCGTTGAGCGGGAAGGCGATGGTCTCGCGGATGTTGGGCTCGTCCGCGAGGAGCATGACGATGCGGTCGACACCCGGCGCGATACCGCCGTGCGGCGGGGCGCCGAAGCGGAAGGCGCGCAGCATGCCCGCGAACTGCTCCTCGACGGTGTCGCGCTCGTAGCCCGCGATCTCGAAGGCCTTGAGCATGATCTCGGGCTCGTGGTTCCGGATCGCGCCGGAGGACAGCTCGACGCCGTTGCAGACGATGTCGTACTGCCAGCCGAGGATGTCCAGCGGGTCCTGGGTCTCCAGGGCCTCAAGACCGCCCTGCGGCATGGAGAAGGGGTTGTGCGAGAAGTCGATCTTGCCGGTCTCCTCGTCCTTCTCGTACATCGGGAAGTCGACGATCCAGCAGAACCGGAAGACGCCCTCCTCGAAGTGCCCGGCACGCTTGGCGGCCTCGACCCGCACCGCGCCCATGATCTTCGAGACCTCGTCGAACTCGCCCGCGCCGAAGAACACCGCGTGGCCGGCGGCCAGCGACAGGCGCTTGGTCAGCTCGGCGACGTTCTCCTCGGTGAGGAACTTGGCGATCGGGCCGGACAACGAACCGTCCTCGGCGACCCGCACCCAGGCCAAACCCTTCGCGCCCTGCTCGATCGCGTACTCGCCGAGCTGGTCGAAGAACCTGCGCGGCTGGGCCGAGACGTCCGGCACGGCGAGCGCGCGGACGTGCTTGCCGGCGAACGCCTTGAACTCCGAGCCCTCGAAGACATCGGTGATGTCCACCAGCTCCAGCTGGGCCCGCAGGTCCGGCTTGTCGGAGCCGTACTTGAGCATCGCCTCGCGGAACGGGATGCGCGGGAAGGGTGAGGTGACGGGCCGGCCCTTGCCGAACTCCTCGAACAGCTCGGTCATGAGCTTCTCGATGGGCTGGAACACGTCCTCCTGCTCGACGAAGGACATCTCCACGTCGAGCTGGTAGAACTCGCCCGGCGAACGGTCCGCGCGCGCGTCCTCGTCACGGAAGCAGGGCGCGATCTGGAAGTACCGGTCGAAGCCCGAGATCATCAGCAGCTGCTTGAACTGCTGCGGGGCCTGGGGGAGGGCGTAGAACTTGCCCGGGTTGAGGCGCGACGGCACGACGAAGTCGCGGGCACCCTCCGGGGAGGTGGCGGACAGGATCGGCGTGGCCATCTCGTTGAACCCGAGGGCCGTCATCTTGTGACGGATGGCGCTGATCACGGCCGTACGCAGCATGATGTTGCGGTGCATGCGCTCACGGCGCAGGTCGAGGAAGCGGTACTCCAGGCGCCGCTCCTCGTTGACCCCGTCCTCGGCGTTGATCGTGAAGGGCAGCGGGGCGGCCGCGCCGAGCAGCTCGACCTCGCCGACCTCGACCTCGATCTCGCCGGAGGGCAGGTCCGGGTTGATGTTCTCGGCGCCTCGCGAGACGACCTTGCCGTCGACGCGGACGGTCGACTCCTTGGAGATCTTGTCCAGCGCCTCGTACGCCGGGGTGCCCGGGCGGGCCACCAGCTGCGTGATGCCGTAGTGATCGCGGAGATCGATGAAGAGGATGCCGCCCAGGTCGCGCCGATTGTGCAGCCAGCCGCTCAGCCGGACGTCGGTGCCGACGTCAGAGGCGCGGAGTTCGCCGCAGCTGTGGGACCTGTACCGATGCATCGTCGTTCATCCAGCCTTCGCTGATCGGGGATCTTGGCGGGTGTCTCACGGCCGGTGTCTCACGGCCGATGTTTCACGTGAAACAAACCCAAGGGTACCGGGCACCCCGAGATCACCTCCCCACCATTTACCACCGGGCGGCACCGGACAGCACCGGACCGCGCCGGGCGACACCGAACGGCAGGACCACGGCCCCGCGACTGCCACCGCACACTGACCGGATACGCACGGTCATAGCCATGGGCAGGACCGTAAGCGGTTACTGTCGCTAGCGTCGATTGCCGTCACCTCCGTCGCCGCCGGTCGTGGTTACTTGTCATGGCTTCCGGTCCCGCCCGGTGCCCGGTACTGCTTCGGTGGCACGGTCCGATCAGCTGTTCTTAGAGTGGGTCAATGCGCACTGGTGAGCCCCCGCCCACTGTGGGGGACGTCCTGTCCGCCCTCGCGACGGGACTGTGGACCTGGGACAGCGCTGCCGGAACCGTCACGTTGGACGCCGAAGCCGCCCGGCTCATGGGGCTGCCCGCGGAACCGACGACGCTCACCCAGGCCGGGGCGCGGGCACGTCTGCACCCCGTCGACTGGAACGAGATCGTGTCGGTCGTGCAGCTCGCCATCGCCGAGGACACCCTCGCCGAGGTACGGATCCGGGTCATGGACGACGGGGGCCGGGTGATCCGCACGGTCCGCAGCCGTTCCAAGCCCACCTTCGACCCGGTGCGCAAGTCCTTCGAACTGATCGGCACCATCCAGGAGGTCACCGAGCCCTCACCGGAGACCGCCGCCCGCGCGCCCTCCGTCACCGGCGACTGGCGCCGCTCGCGCGAGGCGTTCCTGCTGGACGCGGGCCGGGCGCTGGCCGAGGCGCGGTCCACGGCGGAGGTGCTGCGGGTCGCGGGAGGCCTGGCGATGCCGGGCTTCTCACCGGACGGGCTCGCCGTGTTCGGGGTGGAGGCCGACCACCTCACCGTCATCGGGCACCACGGACACAACCAGGGCGACGAGGGCCCGTTCACCCACATGCCGCTGGAGACGGACTATCCGGCCGCCGAGGTGGTCCGCACCGGCCGCGCCGTCTACCTCTCCTCCCCCGAGGACTACAAGAGGCGCTACCCCACGGCCTGGCCGCTCGCCGAACAGTTCGCCCGCCAGTCGTGGGCGTTCCTGCCGCTGATCGTCGCCGGCCGCACGATGGGCGCGTGGATGGCGGGCTTCACCCACCCCGTCACCTTCACCCCCGACGAGCGCTCGGTGCTGACCACCGTCGCCCGCATGCTCGCCCAGGCCCTGTCCCGGGCCGGCGCCGCCGAGACCGAACGCGAGCTGACCGACGGCCTCCAGCGCACGATGCTCCCCACGCTGGGCCCCGAGATACCGGGCATGACCGTCGCCGCGCGATACGTCCCCACCGGCGGCGGACTCCAGGTCGGCGGCGACTGGTACGACATGATCGCCCTGCCGAGCGGCCGCTTCGCCCTGGTCATCGGCGACGTCCAGGGCCACGACGTACGCGCCGCCGGCCTCATGGGCCAGCTCCGTATAGCTCTGCGCGCCTACGCCTCCGAGGGGCACCCCCCGGACGCCGTCCTCTCCCGCGCCTCCCGCTTCCTGCACGGCGTCACCAACGACTCCGCCACCGACTGCGCCGACCTGCGCTTCGCGACCTGCCTCTACGTCGAGGTCGACCCGGTGTCCGGCCTGCTCGACGTCGCCCGCGCCGGGCACCCCGACCCGGCGATCCGCATGGCCGACGGCACGGTCCTCGTCCGCCCGACCCCGGGCGGCCTGCCCCTCGGCATCGACCCCGACGCCGACTACCCCACGACCCGCCTCGTCCTCGAACCCGGCGAAACCATGCTCCTCTGCACCGACGGCCTCATCGAAACAGGCGGCCACGACCTCGACACGGGCTGGCGCCGCATCCGCACGATCCTGGAATCCTTCGACGCCGTCCAGTACGAGGGAGAGGGCGCCGGGGGGATGGGGGAGGGCCGGGTGGGTGCGGAAGGATCGGGTGCCGATGAAGCACAAGGCCTTGTGCCGGGTCGCGTTGAAACGAGCCGCCTGGAAGTAGAAACGGGCGGGCCAGCGGCAGGCGGCGCGGAGCAGGATGACCTCACGCCGGGAGGCCCGCGGCCCACGTCCCTCACACCCGCCCGCCCGGAGCCCACGTCCCCCACACCCGCCCGACTGGAGCCCACGTCCCCCACACCCGCCCGCCCGGAGCCCACGTCCCCCACACCCGCCCGACTGGAGCCCACCGGCCTGGCGCCCGGGCGGCTGGAGGCATTGGCCGATGCGCTGGTCCAAGGGGTGCATGGCCCCTCCTCGCACCACACGCCCGGCCCCCTCGCCGACCGGCGGGAGGACGACATAGCGCTGCTGCTGCTGTGCCGGGAGAGCGAGGGGTGCGGCTGCGGCGACACCACCGCCGTACGCCCACCCGTACGCCGCACCGCGCTGACCATCGCCCAGGCGGAGCCCGAACGCATCGCCGGAGCCCGCCAACAGGTACGCGAGCTGCTCCACGACTGGAGCTGCGGCGACCAGGTCGACTCCGCGGTCCTCCTCGTCTCCGAGATGCTCACCAACGTCCTCGTCCACACGGACGCCGACGCGCTCCTCGTCGCCGAGATGACCGGCGATGGCGGCAAGCGCCGGATGCGCGTCGAGGTCACCGACGCCAGCGACGACCTCCCCCACAAACGCCACCCCGGCGAACTCGCCTCCTCCGGACGCGGCCTCGTCCTCATGGACGTGCTCGCGGACGCCTGGGGAGTGGACCCCCGCGGCGACGGCAAGAGCATCTGGTTCGAGCTCTACGAAGCGGCACCGCCGGACGGCTCGAACGGAGGGTCACTGAACTAGCCGCGCCCCACGAACTCGCCCTCACCCAGCCGCCTCAGCCCCACGCCCCGAACAGCCGTGCCACCGGGACAAGGTGAAGCATCGAGTTTGCACGAGGCGTCTATACAGCGCACACTCTGCACAAAGTCGCAGGTCAAAGGCCTCGTGAGAGACGACGAGAGCGAGAACTCCCGCGAATTCCGCCGCCCAAACGCGGCAGAATCGATACGTCCACCCACGATCGGGTGAACCTCCTTGCTATGGACACGAGTCGCACCTCCACCTGCCTAGCTTCCAGAGCGGAGGTGATGCTCGATGCACGAGCAGAACAACACGCCGCCGGAAGAACCGACGGCACACCAGGACGCGATCGACATCAACGACTTCGTGTTCGCGGCGACGGGGGCCCGAATGCGGAGGCTGACGACCCCGGACGGGGAGCACTGGTTCGTAGCGGCGGACGTGGCCACGGACCTGGGCTACGCAAACACGCGCCAGGCACTCATCTGGCATGTTGCACCGGACTGCACAAGGCGGCTGGAGGAGATTGCACAGGGCGTCTATACAGTAGACGCCTCACGCAAACTTGCAGCTCACAGGCTGCAAAAGTCGATGAAGATGGTGAACCTGCGCGGGCTCATCGCACTCGTCAACGGTTGCGCCAAGCCCGAATGCGCTCCCTTCAAGACGTGGGTCTCCGAAGTCATCGCCACCATCCAGCGCGACGGCTACTACACCCTCGAACGGGCCCCCGTACAACCCGCCCCCACCGGCGGCACCGCCTACGCCATGCCCCAGCAAGTGGCCGACGCCATCGTCCGGCTCGAAGAGCGGAACATCCGGGCGGACGAGATGCTGACGGCCTTCCAGGAAGAGCGGAACGACCTGCTGCGCCAGATCAACCGCAGCCAGAGCATCATGGCCGACGCGCTGCAGGACATCGCCGCAACCCTCAGGCACCCCGGCAACCGCCCCCATCCCACCCCGGAGCCGGAGTTGACCCCTCAGGAACTCCTCGCCACTTGGAAGGCGAAGAACCTCGTGGTCACCGCGGACATCCACGCGGTCGCGGCCTACCTCGCCCCGGCGCTGGTACGCGGCGAGGCCCGTTACCGCATGGAGGAAATCTCCACCCGTACGGGGCTGCCCCAGGAACGCGTCAACGACTGCCTGAGGATGCTCCTCAAGCGAGGTTGCGTCCGGCAAACGGGCTGCACGCCGGACGGGGCACCGGTCTACGTCCTGCCGTAGCGCCGTAGCGCCGTAGCAAGCTCACATGGATGAGGCCCGAAGTCGCAAAACGGAGTTGCGGCTTCGGGCCTCGCCGTACCGTACCGAATTCCAACAACCGGCCGTTGCCCAACCCGTCAAACGCGACCACCCCGGTCAGAGCCGCTCGTACACGATCAACCGTCGCCCATGGGTCCGCTCGTCCGCCACCACGGTGAAGTACTTCTTCAGCACGGCGGCCTTCACCTCGTCCCGTCCCCCCGTCAGCGGCCGGGCCACGCCGGGCGCGTCGGTGACCAGCAGGATCCGCCGCTCCGCCAGCATCGCGGCCCGTATCCGGGCCGGATCCGCCTCCACTCCCTTCAGAGTCCCGGACAGCGCGGGACTCTGCGCGAGCGCGATGTCCCGTAACCCCGCGAAGTCGTCGGGGGAGACCAGCGCGGTGTCGCGCCGGGCCGACGGCGCGAAGAGCACCGCGTCGCCGGGCTGCTTCAGGCGTCGCACGTCCTCGGCGGTCGCGAGGACGTCGTCGACGCGGCTGGCGGGGGACCGTTTGGCCAGCGACTGCGGCAACAGTGCCACCACCGCGACGGCGACCACCACCGGGACGAGCCATGACGACGCTCTCGGGAACCGTGGCGGGACGGCCTGTACCGCCACGCTGAGGGCCGCCCCGATCAGGAGCGCCAGACCCAGCATGCTGAACAGGACATAGCGTTCCAGGAACAGGGGCCGGATCAGGGAGAGGCCGAGCAGGCCGATCTGCGGCACCGCCAGCAGCGGCAGCGCGACGGCCGCCACCGACAGTCGCCCCGCCCGCGGTCGGCTCAGCAGGGCCCCGAGACCGCCGATCGTCAGCAGGACCGCCGGGCCGATCATCATGTGCCAGGTCAGCGGCGGTATCCAGGAGACCTGGCCGGACTGCCTCCGGCTGAACAGGACCAACGGCAGGACACCCGCCGTCGCGACCACCGATGCCGCCGCCCAGCGTGCCCACGTCGCCCGCGACGCCCGCGTCCACGCCAGGGTCGCCGCATGCGCGGGCACGATCAGCAACGACAGCCAGTTCAGCAGCCCGCACACCAGGATCGCGGCCCCGTACCCCGCCCAGTACGCCGCCCGGTGCGTACCGTGGCCACTCCGCTCGCGTTGGAGCGCGGTCACCAGTGACAGCGTCGAGATTCCCGCGCCCGCCGCTATGAGCGCGTACGGGCGGCCCTCCTGGAGATGGAACTGCACGGCCGGCAGCAGCCCGAACGCCAGTCCACCGCCCAGTCCCGCCCAGACCCCGGCCAGCCGACGGCCGATGACCGTCACACAGACGGCCGCGACCGCCATGGCCAGCACCGAGGGCAGCCGCAGGGTCGTCGTACCGGGTCCGAAGCACGAGAAGAGGCCGTGCATCAGCAGGTAGTAGAACCCGTGGACGACATCGGCCTGCCCCAGCAGGTGCCAGATGTCGGCGGCCGACCGCCGCGCCACCTGCCAGGTCGCGGCCTCGTCCCGCCACACGGTGTGCTGCCGGGACAGCCCCCACAGGCCGAGAACGAGGGTCCACACCATGGGGACCGACCAGAGCGGGAGACGCCGCACCACGGCCACTGCCGCGGCCACTGCCACAGCCCCGGCCGCCGAGCAGGCGGTCGTGACGGCCGTGACGGCCATGCGACATCTCAGGGACAGCGGAGCATCAGTGCTCAAGCGATCGGAGAACTGAGAACGTCCGGGCGGCGAAATCCCCTGTCATCAAGCACCCTGCCTCTGCCCATGTCTTCTCTCCCCGTTCCCCTGTCCATACGGCGAGGGCAGCGGGCACGCCGAACCACGCCCTGGCCACAGGCCAGGGCGGGTCCGAGTGCTGATCTCCCCCTGAGAGCCACCCGTTTCGGAGGTCAGCCGACCGGGTGGACATGTCAGAACCTACGCGGCGGGAAGAAGACCTATCCAGTCGTTTTTCGGGTGGGCATGATCACGCGAAAGGCAGTGAACCCGGAGAGAAAAAGCCCCGTCCACGTGTGGACGGGGCCTTCCGGACGGGGCCTTCCTGCACTGAGCCGCGGACCTACAGCGTTTCGCCGCGTGCCTATAGCCCTGGAGTCCTTGGGAACGCAGACCTACAGTCCTTCGGCGGTCATCCCGTGAACCGCCGGGATCGTCCCCAGCCGCCCCTTCTGGAAGTCCTCGAACGCCTGCTGCAGCTCGTCGCGGGTGTTCATGACGAACGGGCCGTAGTGGGCCATGGGCTCACGGATCGGCTGTCCGCCGAGGAGCACGATCTCCAGGTCGGGGGCGTTGGAGTCCTGCTGCTCGTCCGCGCGGAAGGTGATCGAGGAGCCCGCGCCGAAGACAGCCGTCTGGCCGAGCTGGATCGGACGCCGGTCCGCACCGACGGTGCCGCGTCCACCGAGGACGTACGCGAGGGCGTTGAAGTCCTCGCGCCACGGCAGGGTGATCTCCGCGCCCGGCGCGACGGTCGCGTGGAGCAGGGTGATCGGGGTGTGGGTGATGCCCGGCCCCTCGTGGCCGTCCAGCTCACCGGCGATGACGCGGAGGAGCGCGCCGCCGTCGGGGGTGGTGAGCAGCTGGACCTGGCCGCCGCGGATGTCCTGGTACCTCGGGGCCATCATCTTGTCCCTGGCCGGGAGGTTCACCCACAGCTGGATGCCGTGGAAGAGACCGCCGGACATGACGAGGGACTCCGGCGGCGCCTCGATGTGGAGGAGGCCCGAGCCGGCCGTCATCCACTGGGTGTCGCCGTTGGTGATGGTGCCGCCGCCGCCCTGGCTGTCCTGGTGGTCGAAGATCCCGTCGATGATGTAGGTGACGGTCTCGAAGCCGCGGTGGGGGTGCCAGGGGGTGCCCTTCGGCTCTCCCGGCGCGTAGTCCACCTCACCCATCTGGTCCATCATGATGAACGGGTCGAGGTGGCGGTAGTTGATCCCGGCGAACGCGCGGCGGACCGGGAAGCCCTCGCCCTCGAAACCACTGGGCGCGGTCGTCACGCTGAGCACCGGACGGGCCACCGCGTCGGTCGGCGCGGCGACACGGGGCAGGCTCAGCGGGTTCTCGACGGTCACTGCAGGCATGTCGGTACCTCCTTGTGCGCTCAGTTTAGTTGATTATTGAACTTCCTGCCAGCCCCAACAGCGCACGGACGGCATCCCATTCCCTCCCCGCGGTGGACGCCTCATCCCGCTCCGGGCCACGGAACCAGTGCCACCACTCCCACGGCCATGAAGACCACCCCGGCCACCACAGCCGGACCCTCGACCAGACCAGCACTACGAGCAGCCACGTCCCGGCCGACCGCACCGCCGCCCCGCGTCCGACCTTGTTGTTCGCCGGGCCCTAGGGGTCGTAGACGATGTTGTTCTCCGGGCCCTCGGGGTCGTAGACGATCCCGACCCGCTCGGCGCCCCGGCCCTGCGCGCCACGGCGCTCGCGGCCCCGGCCGCACACGTCGGCGAAGGAGGCGAAGGAGACGAAGGAGTAGACGTACTTCGTGACGGTGCCGTCCCCGGACCGCTCCTCGTACGACGACTCCAGCTGCCCTTCCACCGTGATCCCCCGGCTGCGCAGCGCGGCGGCCATCCGCTTCCTCCCCCAGCCGCCCGTCACGGCCCAGACTCCGGCCACGGCCACCACGGGGCCCAGCAGCCACAGGACGAGCGGCGTCACCCGGTCGGGCGAGCCACAGCACGAGCGGCACCAGCGGACAGGCGGCGAGCAGACCCGCCGCGACCCGGTGCCGGGGGCTCGGCGACCAGCGCCGCACCGTCTCCTCGGACACCGGCCCCGCCCCGTCGACGCGCGGCTCCCTGGCGTCCCGCACGGGCAGCACCCGGCTCACGGCCGCCGCGAACTCCCGGACCATCGGAGCGCTACGTGCCCGCATGACGTACGTCACAGGGGGCGGCGGCGCGGCCGTCAGCACGACGGTCAGCTCCTGATCCCGAGGACCGCCCACATCCACCCGTTCGCCCGCCGCCACGGGCATCCGCCCACGCGTCCACCCCTGATCCAGCGACAGCACTCCGGCCCTCAGCCGGGCAACAGAACGCCGCCGGCCACGCAGGACCAGCGGCGATGTGTCGATCTCGGTCACCGGTGCACAGTAGGGGACCCCACGGACCGGACGAAACGCTTCAGCAAGCCTCCAAGGGGCAGCGACCCCTAAGGGGCGCGGGGAACTACGCGAGCAACCACACACCACCCGCACCCGCACCCGCGACGAACCACATCCCACCGAGCTGAAACCGAACCCGAACCCGAAACCCGAACCCTGCTGAACCAGCGGAGCTATCCGTACATCCGCCGCATCGCGAACTCCACCATCTGCTCCACGGCCTTCGCGTCGAACACCATCCGGTGCTCCCCCTCCATGTCGAGGACGAAGCCGTACCCGGTCGGCAGCAGATCGATCACCTCCGCACCGGTGATCACGAAGTACTTGGACTCCTTGCCGGCGTACCGGCGGAGCTCCTTGAGCGAGGTGAACATGGGGATCACCGGCTGCTGGGTGTTGTGCAGCGCGAGGAACCCGGGGTTGTCGCCGCGCGGGCAGTACACCTTGGACGTCGCGAAGACCTGCTGGAAGTCCTCCGCGGCCAGCTGACCGGTGGTGAAGGCGCGGACCGCGTCCGCGAGGGAGGGCGGGGACGGCTCCGGGTACAGCGGGGCCTGCTGCCCGTAACCGCCCCCCATCTGGCCGCCGGGCATCTGCTGCTGCGGCGGCGGGGCGTACTGCTGCTGGGAACCGGCGCTCTGGTCGTAGCCGTACATGTGGCAAAGCGTAACCAGTCACAGATGGACCGCTCGGGGTTGCTTCTTATTACTGATGGGTAGCATCATCGACATAGAAGCTACTTGTTGGTACGTGAACTAGCGCGAGGATCCAGTGCCTCGCCGATCTCTCTTACGGAGCCGTCGCCATGGGGCACTACAAGTCGAATCTCCGCGACATCGAGTTCAACCTCTTCGAGGTGCTCGGGCGCGACAAGCTGTACGGCACCGGCCCGTTCGCGGAGATGGACACGGACACGGCCAAGAGCATCCTGGAGGAGCTGGCCCGTCTCGCGGAGAACGAGCTGGCGGAGTCCTTCACGGACGCCGACCGCAACCCTCCGGTCTTCGACCCGGAGACGAACACCGCTCCGGTGCCGGCCTCGTTCAAGAAGAGCTACAAGGCCTTCATGGACTCCGAGTACTGGCGTCTGGGCCTGCCCGAGGAGATCGGCGGCACCACCTCACCGCGCTCCCTGATCTGGGCGTACGCGGAGCTGCTGCTCGGCTCGAACCCGGCCGTGTGGATGTACGCCTCCGGCCCGGCCTTCGCCGCCCTCCTCTTCGACGAGGGCAACGACGTCCAGAAGAAGATCGCCCAGATCGCGGTCGAGAAGACCTGGGGCTCCACCATGGTGCTCACCGAGCCGGACGCCGGCTCGGACGTGGGCGCCGGGCGCACCAGGGCGATCCAGCAGGAGGACGGCTCCTGGCACATCGAGGGCGTGAAGCGCTTCATCACGTCCGGTGAGCACGACATGGAGGAGAACATCCTCCACTACGTCCTCGCCCGCCCCGAGGGCCACGGCCCCGGCACCAAGGGCCTCTCCCTCTTCCTCGTCCCGAAGTACCTCTTCGACTTCGAGACCGGCGAGCTGGGCGAGCGCAACGGCGCCTACGCCACCAACGTCGAGCACAAGATGGGCCTCAAGGCGTCCAACACCTGCGAGATGACCTTCGGCGACCGTCACCCGGCCAAGGGCTGGCTGATCGGCGACAAGCACGACGGCATCCGCCAGATGTTCCGCATCATCGAGTCCGCCCGCATGATGGTCGGCACGAAGGCGATCTCCACGCTGTCGACGGGCTACCTGAACGCGCTGGAGTACGCCAAGGAGCGCGTGCAGGGCACCGACCTGGCGAACTTCATGGACAAGACCGCGCCCAAGGTCACCATCACGCACCACCCCGATGTCCGCCGCTCGCTGATGACGCAGAAGGCGTACGCGGAGGGCATGCGCTCGCTGGTCCTCTACACGGCCTCCATCCAGGACGAGATCCAGGTCAAGGAGGCCGCGGGCGAGGACATCTCCGCCCTGGAGGCCATGAACGACCTGCTCCTGCCCATCGTCAAGGGCTACGGCTCCGAGAAGGGCTACGAGCAGCTCGCCCAGTCGCTGCAGACCTTCGGCGGCTCCGGCTTCCTGCAGGAGTACCCGATCGAGCAGTACATCCGCGACGCCAAGATCGACACTCTGTACGAGGGCACCACCGCGATCCAGGGCCAGGACTTCTTCTTCCGGAAGATCGTCCGCAACCAGGGCGCCGCGCTGAACACCCTCGCCGAGGAGATCAAGAAGTTCCTGGCGCTCGACGAGGGCGGCGAGCAGCTGACCGGCGCCCGCGAGCACCTCGCCAAGGCCGCCGTCGAGCTGGAGGCCATCGTCGGCCTCCTCCTCACCGACCTCGCCGCCACCGAGCAGGACGTCAAGAACATCTACAAGGTGGGCCTCAACACCAGCCGCCTGCTGCTCGCCTCCGGTGACGTGGTCGTCGGCTACCTGCTCCTCAGGGGCGCCGTCGTCGCCGCCGAGAAGCTGGAGACCGCCTCGGCGAAGGCTCTGTCTTCCAAGGATGTGGCCTTCTACACCGGCAAGATCGCGGCGGCGAAGTTCTTCGCGGCCAACGTCCTCCCGGGCGTCACCCTCGCCCGCAAGCTCTCCGAGGGCGTCGAACTGGACCTGATGGAGCTGGACGAGGCGGCGTTCTAGACAGCCCCTCCTCCGGCCACATCCCAGCCGCACCCGGTCGTGGCGTCGGACGGACCCTGCCCGTCCGTCCGACGCCCCTTCCCCCGCACGCTCACCACGAGGGCCCGCTCCCATCCCCGGGAACGGGCTCTCGTACGTCGTTAAGGTGAACCCATGCGCACACCCCCACGCTTCGACCGCGGCCACACCGACGACCTCATGACCTTCTTGACGAGCAGCCCCACCCCGTATCACGCGGTGGCGAGCGCCGCGGAACGGCTGGAGAAGGCAGGCTTCCGGCAGGTCTCGGAGACCGACGCGTGGGACGGTTCGCTGGGCGGCAGGTACGTGCTGCGCGGCGGCGCGATCGTCGCCTGGTACGTGCCGGAGGGCGCCACCCCCCACACCCCCTTCCGCATCGTCGGCGCGCACACCGACTCCCCCAATCTGCGGGTCAAGCCCCGCCCCGACAGCGGCGCGCACGGCTGGCGCCAGATCGCCGTGGAGATCTACGGCGGCCCGCTGCTCAACTCCTGGCTCGACCGCGACCTCGGCATCGCCGGCCGGCTCTCCCTGCGCGACGGCACCAGCCGCCTCGTCAATGTCGACAGACCGCTCCTCCGCGTCCCCCAACTCGCCATCCACCTCGACCGTACGGTCACCTCCGAGGGCCTCAAGCTCGACAAGCAGCGTCACCTCCAGCCCGTCTGGGGCCTCGGCGACGACGTCCGCGACGGCGACCTGATCGCCTTCCTGGAGGAGGAGTCGGGCGTCCCCGCGGGCGAGGTCACCGGCTGGGACCTGATGACCCACTCCGTCGAGCTCCCCGCGTACCTGGGTCGCGACAACGACCTGCTCGCCGGTCCCCGCATGGACAACCTCCTCTCCGTGCACGCCGGTACGGCCGCGCTCGCCGCGGTCGCCGGCTCCGGTGACGCACTTCCGTACATCCCCGTCCTCGCCGCCTTCGACCACGAGGAGAACGGCTCCCAGTCCGACACCGGCGCCGACGGCCCGCTGCTGGGCGGGGTACTGGAGCGCTCGGTCTTCGCCCGCGGCGGCTCCTACGAGGACCGGGCGCGGGCCTTCGCCGGCACGGTCTGTCTCTCCTCCGACACCGGGCACGCCGTCCATCCCAACTACGCGGAGCGCCACGACCCGACGCACCACCCGCGCGCGGACGCCGGCCCGCTCCTCAAGGTCAACGTCAACAACCGCTACGCCACGGACGGTTCGGGCCGTGCCGTCTTCGCCGCCGCCTGCGACAAGGCGGGCGTGCCCTTCCAGACGTTCGTCTCCAACAACTCCATGCCCTGCGGCACCACCATCGGCCCCATCACCGCCGCCCGCCACGGCATCCGTACCGTCGACATCGGCGTCGCCATCCTCTCGATGCACAGCGTCCGTGAACTGTGCGGCGCGAAGGACCCCTACCTCCTGGCGAACGCTCTGGTGGCCTTCCTGGAGGGCTGACCCCGGGCCCGGCTCTCAACTGCTGTTACTGACCGGCCTGTCCGGGTACCCGGTGTCGACCGGTAGGACCGAACGACCGGAACCACCGGCCGACCCAACCGGACACTGGGAGGGAACACTCATGGGCCTGGGCGGGTGCATCATTCTGATCGCCGTGGGAGCCATCCTCACGTTCGCCACCGACTGGGACATGCAGGGGGTCAACCTCGACCTGGTCGGTGTCATCTTCATGATCGTCGGACTGATCGGTGTCGCCACGTTCAGCAGCATCGCCAGGCGGAGGCGGGTGGTGGTACCGCCCTCGACTCCCGTCATCGACGAGGACCGGCAACCGCGGGGCGGGTACCAGGGGTACTAGGACACGGTCTCCGGCGGACCGACCCTCGCGGGTCGGCTCAGCGCATGGCCTGTCGTCACGTCCACATGGTCCGGGACCTCGTCGTGCCGGTCGCCGACACTGAGGGTGCCGGAGGGCTCGATGACGAGGATCGCGGCGCGGGCCGGGGCGTACGGCCTGTGCTCGATTCCTCGCGGGACGGTGAAGACCGAGCCCTGGGGCAGGACGACCGTGCGCTCACCCGCGGGTTCGCGCAGGCCGATGTGCAGTTCGCCCTCCACGACCAGGAAGAACTCGTCGGTGTTCTCGTGGACGTGCCAGAGATGCTCGCCCTCGACCTTGGCGATGCGGACGTCGTAGTCGTTGACGGTGGTGACGATGCGGGGGCTCCAGAGGGCGTCGAAGGACGCGAGGGCCCGGGTCAGGGAGATCGGTTCCGTGATTCCTGCGGCTTCCGCGGCCGGTGTGGTTTCCATGCGGCCATCGTGCGGGGTTCCGACAGCACGGTACGAGTGCTAGGAATCGCACATGTCGCAAGGATTCTCGCAACAGCGGAGACCGAACCCGCCGGTTCCGCATCGGGTCGCGGTGGTCGTGGACGAGTCCACGAACCCGTTCGAGGTCGGTGTGGCGACCGAGCTGTTCGGGCTGCCGCGGCCCGAACTGGGGCTGCCGGGGCCGCTGTACGAGGTGACGCTGTGCACCCCCGGGCCCGAGGTCCGGATGAACCACGGGTTCTTCACCATGACCGGGGTGGCGGGGCTCGACGCCGTCGACGACGCGGACACCCTCGTCGTACCGGGCCGGCCGGACAACGTCGTGCCGCGCGGTGCCGCCGTGCTCGACGCCATCCGGCGCACCCACGCGCGCGGGGCGCGGATCGTGAGCTTCTGCACCGGCACCTTCGCGCTGGCCGAGGCCGGAGTGCTCGACGGGCGCCGGGCCACCACCCACTGGCGCTGGGCAGAGGCGTTCCAGGAGCTGCATCCGAAGGTCCGGCTCGAACCGGACGTGCTCTACGTCGACGAGGGCGACCTGTTGAGCTCCGCCGGCAGCGCGGCCTCGCTCGACCTGGGGCTGCACATCTGGCGCCGGGACCACGGCGCGGAGCTCGCCAACACGGTGAGCCGTCGGCTGGTGTTCGCCGCCCATCGTGACGGCGGGCAGCGGCAGTTCGTGGAGCGGCCCGTTCCGCACATACCGGACGAGTCCCTCGGCCCTGTGCTGGCATGGGCGCAGGAGCGGCTCGACGCACCGCTCACCGTCGCGGACCTCGCCGCCCGCGCGGCCGTGTCGCCCGCCACCCTGCACCGCCGTTTCCGCGCTCAGCTCGGCACGACGCCCCTGGCCTGGCTCATCGGGGAGCGCGTGACCCTGGCCCGGCGGCTCATCGAACGCGGCGAGGAACGTCTGAACGTGGTCGCCGAGCGCAGCGGCCTCGGGACCGCGGCGAACCTGCGCGCGCGGTTGCGCCAGGAGACCGGACTGAGCCCTTCGGCCTACAGACGACGTTTCGGAACGGGCCCCGGGGAACGCCTGAAGGTATGAGATTCCTCGTGCGCGACCGGCTCCTCGGCATCGGTGACGACTACTGGATCGAGGACGAACACGGCAGAAAAGCCTTCCTCGTCGACGGCAAGGCCATGCGGCTGCGGGACACCTTCGAGCTGAAGGACACCCGGGGGCAGGTCCTGATCGACATCCGCCGCAAGATGTTCGCCCTGCGCGACACCATGGTCGTCGAACGGAACGGCGAGCCCCTGGCCACCGTCCGCCGCAAACGCCTGTCCCTCCTGCGCAATCACTACCGGGTCTCTTTGGCGGAGGGCACCGAACTCGACGTCAGCGGCAAGATCCTCGACCGTGAGTTCGTCATCGAGTACGACGGCGAACTCCTGGCGCACATCTCCCGCCGATGGCTGCGGGTCCGCGAGACCTACGGCCTCGACGTCGTACGCGACGACGCGGACCCGGCGCTGCTGATCGCCGTGACGGTGTGCGTGATCAATCTGGCGGAGAAGGAGCGGGACGACTGAGACCACTCGTCAGGTCGCCAGGTGCTCCACGAAAATCCCGATGAGAACACGGTCGTCCTGCTCGGCGAGCGGCAGGGAGAAGTGCACCCGGTCGCGGTCCCACAGGCGCTTGCCGTGCCACTCGCAGCGGTAGGCCGCGTCGCCGTGGACCACCTTGCGCTGCTCCCACGCCTTCGCGTTCTTCTTCGTGTTCGGGCTCTCGGGGGAGATGTCCAGACCCAGGGCGGAGAATCTGGCCATGACCTGGTTCTGGTCGCCACCGCAGTCGGTCAGGGTACGGCTGAAGTGGTCGTTGAGCGCTCCGAGCAGCTTCACCAGCCAGGGCAGGACCTCGTCGTAGGAGCCCTTGAAGTGGTGCAGACGCAGCGTCTCCGCGAAGAGCAGCCGCGGAAAGGCGTCCTCGGTGAGGGTGAAGAAGTGCTCGGCCGGGACGGGCTCGTGGGTGAACAGGCCTCGCCAGAAGTCCGGCGCGTCCTCCGGTGAGCGCAGCACATGCGCCTTCACCTCGTCCTGGCCCGTCTCCGTCGTCCGTGTGACGGTGACCCATCCGGACGGCCAGTCGGGCTCCTTGGCGTAGGGCGCGAGGAGACAGGACATGGCCCGGCCTTCCGCTGCTCTGGCCAGGGCGTGTGCCGTGCCCCAGGACGGTTCGCGCCAGGGACCGTCGGCCAGACGGACGGGCTGCGGCAGGTCCGCCTCGTCGGGATCCACCCGCTTGCACTTGCCCAGCAGCGTCTGCAGACGGGCCCGCGTGTCACGGGGCAGTCCGCCGTCCGGCGAGTACAGGGCGTCGATCAGCGAGACCGAGGGCCGGCACTCGACGTCGTAGGCCGCGTTCATGAACGCGGCCTTGCGGCCGTCGGCCAGTGGCTCCAATAACTTCGCGAGCGTGGCGAGGGCCTCGGGCAGATCGGCGTCCGCCAGCTCCCGCCAGTCGAAGGACTCCTCACCGACGACTACGCGGTAGTCGTCGGCGTCACCTGCTGCGTCCGGCACGGGCCAGCCTCCCCAGGTCGGTCTCGATCTGGTCGAAGAAGCCACTCGGCCAGTGGCTGAGTTCGCCCTTGTCGTTGATGGCGATGGGCAGGGTCCGGTCGTGGTCGAAGTAGTGCGTGATCATGTCCTTCGCCGGGAGGGAGCGGTCCTGGGCGACGGCGAGCCGGGCTCCGTTGAGGACATGGTCGCTGTGCGTCTCGACCAGGACCTGTACCCCGCTGCCCGCCACGCGCGCGAGGAAGCGGCCCAGCCGGGACTGCCCCGCCGGGTGCAGATGCGCCTCCGGGTTCTCCACGATCAGCAGGTCGCCCGGCTCGGTGAGCAGACCGGCGACGATGACGGGAAGGGCGTAGGAGACACCGAAACCGGTGTTGGCGGGGCGGATCTCCTCACCGCTCAGGCCCGTCTCGCCGAACCGGATGGTCCCGGCCAGGATGCCGACGGCCACCCGTGCGGTGATCCGCAGCGGACGGATGATCTCCGAGGCCCAGGCCTCGGCATGCACCCTCAGCTGTGGACCGGTCGCCTCCGGGTGGCGCAGGGGAACGCGGACCTTCGTCCGGGTGCCGACGGCTCGCGACTCGCGCAGCGCGAGGACCTGTGCCGTGAACTCACCGCGTACCCCGACGCCGATGCGGTCGGGTTCGTCGGCGGACACCGACAGGGTGTCGCGCGGGCCGAGGCGTTCCGCACAGAGGTAGGTGAAGGCAGGGTCCACGACACCCGGTCCGATACCGGGTACGACGGCCACGGGCGACCGCCGTACGTCCAGGTGCAGGGCTTGTTCGGTGTCGGGCAGGCCGAACCCGAACACCCATGATTCACCGGCCGGGCCGCCCAGTCGTACGGTGATCTCCCGTGTGTCAGCCGTCCAGTTCAGCACGTCGCGGGCCTCGCCGAGGGCCAGACCGAGGGGGCCGTTCAGCCGGACGGTGCCGCTGGAGAGGGACGCCAGCCGCGCCAGCAGCAGAGACTGGATCGCGGTGCTCTTGCCACCGCCGTTGACACCGGTCAGGACGGTCAGGGGGCGTAGCTCGAACGACTCCGACTCGAAGCGCTTGAAGCCCCGGATCTCCAGAGAAGTGATCACCGGCCGGCTCCGGCGTCCGCGACGGCGGCCTTGAAGCGGTAGTCGACGCGATGACGGTCGGCGGTGGAGGAGGTGATGGCGTTGAGGTAGGTGACGTCAGTGGTCATCCGCTCCCGCGCGGCCTGCACGATCGCCTTCCGGCGCGTTCGCAGATCGGCGGTGGTGTGGTCGGGATCGGCCAGGGCGAGCGACCAGCTCTCGAACATGGCTCGGTTGATCGGACGACGGTAGTCGTCGCCCTTCGGCCACTTGCGGAAGGCGTGCTCCCCGAAGACCAGGTAGGCATGGGTCATCGCCCGGTCGAAGGCGGCCTCCAGCGCCGCCACCCGCTCGTCGGGGACCTGCTTCGGATCGTCGAGCATCTCGGTGGCGTCCATCAGGAACAGCTCCATCATGGGCCGCTCCTGGTAGGCCTCGATGTCCTTCAGCCAGAACGCGGCGAACCGCAGCGCCATCTCCCGGTCGTTCATCCGGATGTGGTTGGTCAGGCGGCCCCCGGTGGCCTTGGCGAAGGCGTCCGTGTGCGTCATCCGGTGCAGGATGTCCCTGCTGCGCGGACTGCTCATGCAGTGTCGGATCTCCTGCGCGTTCAGCGGGGTCCCACCGGTGTTGATCCGCTTGAAGATCTCGTATGTCACTCCGCGCGGTGTCGTCGGATCGATCACGTTGACGATCAACTGGGTGTTGTTGATCCGCCGCTGGAACGGCACGGGGAGATCGGTGAAACGCAGGTCTTTCAGGTCTCTCAGATGCTCCAGCTTCCCGAGGGCGAAGCCGTTCTCGCCGCCCCGGACGAACGCGTGCAGCGTGGAGAGCCGCTGAAGGCCGTCGACGACCCGGAACGACCCGTCCGCATCCTCCGCGAAGTAGAACGCGGGCAGCGGGATCTGGAGCAGCAGGGACTCGATGAGCAGGGACTTCTGGTCGGCGCGCCAGACCTGGAGACGCTGGAAGTCCGGAGCGAGTTCGATGGAGCCCTCGTCGATCTGGTCGAGGATGTTGCGCAGGGAGAACTGGCTGGTGTTCACCCGGATCTGGTCGGGGTTCCACGGCCGTTGGATCCGCTCGGTCTCCTCACCGGGGTCCTCGACCTCGATGTCAGTGGCGTGTCCCTCGAACACGTCCTCCACCACGTCCGGAGTCGTCTGCGCGCCATCCATAGCCATGCGGGCCATCCTAGGGGCGGGTGATCGAGCGGATGGAGGAGTTGTACCCATCGCCTCCACCCGGCTCGGGTGTGGGATCGCACCGGTCGGCGGCGATCCTGAGGACCTCCGCCAGGGACTCGACCAGACGGCGGGCGATCCAGCGCAGTTGGTCGGCCGTGAGACATGCGTCGTCGTGCACCATCGGCCGCGCGAGGCCCAGGACGACGGCCGCCGATTCGAGTTGCCGCTGCTGAGGGTCGGGCGGGCGCGGCTCGTCGGTCATGGCGCCGCCATGCGCCGTACGGGCAGGTCCACGGGCAGGTCGAACCACACCGCCTTGCCCACCGGGTGCGTCGGGCCGCCGTACGGGATGTCCGGGCCGTGCCCCCAGTGGCCCTCGGTAAGGGCGTCCACCAGATACAGCCCACGGCCGCCACCGCACTCCCACGTCCGTGCCGTCAGTTCCCTTGTCACCGGCGGGTTCTCGTCCCCGTCGTACACCACCACCCGGAGCCGTCCCTCCTCCACGGCCAGCCACAGCACGGTGCCGTCACCGCCCTTGGCGTGCACACAGGCGTTGGTGACGAGTTCGGAGGTACAGAGGATGGCGTCGTCGACGAGGGTGCGGTCCAGGCGCAGCGTGTGCAGGACGGTGGCGACGAAGTCGCGGGCGATGTGGGGGGTGGTTTCGAGGGGTGGGCAAATGAGGGTGTACGAGGGCATGGGGCATCAACTCCGGTGAGGGGTGAGGGGCTTGCACGCCTCTGTCCGCGTTGCTGTCCGGCGCCCCGGTGTCGATGGTCGGGGTGGCGCTTCCAACGTGGGGAGGGCGTGCGGGAGTTGCGGATGAGTGACCAAATGGGCACCCTCCGTGAGGTACGTTACGACGCTAGCGGAGCAAGTTGCGCCGCATCAACTTGTTCCGCAAATCGGAGCGGATCGTGAGGAGGACGGCATGCCCCCGAGGCTCAACCCCACAGCGCGCCAAGCGCGACTCGGAGCAGAACTGCGCAAGTTGCGCGAGGCCGCAGGCGTATCGAACCGGGAGACCGCCGAGTTCCTGAACACCAGCCCGACCCAGATCAGCCACATTGAAGCGGGGCGCTCCGGGATCAGCCCGGAGCGGCTGCGTCGACTCACCACCTTGTACGCCTGCGACGAAGCACAACTCGTGGACGTACTGTCCGAGATGGCGGCTGATCGCGGTAAAGGCTGGTGGGAGGAGTACCGCGGAGTCCTGTTGCCCGGGGCACTAGACCTCGCCGAACTGGAGCATCACGCCTCGTACATCAATCTGTTCGAAGCCGTGCACATCCCCGGGATTCTTCAGACCGAAGACCATGTGCGCGCAGCCTCGACCTTCGTGGCCCCAGACCTACCCGAGAGCGACCGTGAAGCCCGGGTCTCGTTCCGCATGAGACGCCAGGAGGTTCTCGATTCGGGCACGCCTCTCGACGTGATCATTCATGAAGCCGCGCTGCGCATGCGCGTCGGAGGTCCCGGAGTCGCCCGCGCACAGCTCCAACACATCCTCAAGGCCGCCGAACGGGAGAACATCTCCCTGCGCGTGATCCCGTTCCAGGCCGACGGCTTCGCAGGGGCTGGTTTTCCCATGCAGTACGTTGGCGGAGTCGTCCCGCAGTTGGACACCGTGCAGACCGATACACCGCACGGCGTGGTTTTCATCGACGCTTCAGCCCAACTGCGTTATTACCGGAGCCAACTGGAGCGCGTTGACAGCGCCGCACTCCCACAAGACGCTTCCCTCGACCTCATCCGCCGTATCACGCAAGAGCTGTGAAAGGTTGCCGATGTCCTCCACACCCCGCTGGCAGAAGTCGTCGTTCTCCGGAGGCGCGGAGAACACGTCCTGCGTGGAGATAGCCACCGCCCCCACCACCCTCCACCTACGAGAGAGCGACACTCCGGCCACGATCCTGTCGCCCACCCCCGTCGCCCTCCACGCACTACTCACCACTCTGCGCAACGGCCCCCGAACCGCACCGCAGGGCTGAACCCAGCTCAACGACGCGGTGGCTCCAGTCCCAGCAGCCTGTCCTTCAGGGCCGGGAACTGCTCACGCGTGGCCGCCACCCTCGTCGGATCGAGCTCCACCGTGAGGACCTCCTCGTCGCGGCCCGCCTCCGCCAGCACCTCGCCCCAGGGGTCGACCACGATCGAGTGACCGGCCTGGGGAACTCCCGCGTGCGTACCGGCCGTTCCACAGGCGAGTACATAGGCCTGGTTCTCC
This sequence comes from Streptomyces sp. NBC_01314, assembly GCF_041435215.1. Taxonomy (NCBI): domain Bacteria; kingdom Bacillati; phylum Actinomycetota; class Actinomycetes; order Kitasatosporales; family Streptomycetaceae; genus Streptomyces; species Streptomyces sp. NBC_01314. Next base: position 5,594,310 of record NZ_CP108394.1, read on the forward strand.
ACGGCCCGCGCCTGCGCCAGCAGTGTCCAGTGCGACCGCCGCCGCTCCGGCCACCCCGCCGACAGCACGAACATCTCGGCGCCGGCGTCGACGAGCCCGCGGAACAGCTCGGGGAAGCGGAGGTCGTAGCAGGTGGCGATGCCGATGGTCGTGTCGGGCAGGCGGAGCGTCACCAGTTCCGAGCCCGCGCCCATCAGCACGGCCTCGCCCTTGTCGAAGCCGAAGCGGTGGATCTTGCGGTAGGCGGCGGCGAGGTCGCCGGACGGTGAGAAGACGAGGGAGGTGTTGTAGAGAGAGCCGTCACCCGCGGCGGAGCCGCTGCCGGAGGCAGCGCGCTCGGGGATCGAGCCCGCGTGCAGCCACACGCCCGCGTCGCTCGCCGCCTTGGCCATCGCCTCGTACGTCGGCCCCTGCAGCGGTTCGGCCGCCTCCGCGAAGGATTCGTACGCGAACGCGCCGGTGGTCCAGAGCTCCGGAAGTACGACGAGATCGGCGCCGGCCTGGCCCCGTACCAGCGAGGCCACGCGCCGCCTGCGCGAATCAACCGATTCGTCCTCATCTACACCGATCTGGATGAGCGAGGCGCGCACACTACCACCGTCCTGGCATTCGAGACGTCCACTCCGGCCTACGATCGTCACACCAAAGCACTGCCGGGGTGCCTCACAGCAGCGTAACTTAACGTCTCAGAACACCCACTGACAGCCGCCGACGCCCACTCACCGCCGTCAACGCCGACGCCCCTACCGAAACCCGCCACCCACATACTGATACGCATCGACCGTACTGACAGGTACCGACCGCCCGAGGGGTCCCGTTCGTGAGTCTGCATCCCACTCTTCAGCCCTACGCCGACGCCTGGACCCACTCCGTGGACGCGATATCCGAGCTGGTGACGCCGCTCGTGGAGGGTGAGTGGAACCGGCGGACACCGTGCCCCGCCTGGTCGGTGCGCGATGTGGTCTCCCATGTCATCGGCCTGGACAGCGAGATGCTCGGCGACCCGCGGCCGATCCACACCCTCCCGCGCGACCTCTACCACGTACGGACCGAGCACCAGCGGTACATGGAGATGCAGGTCGACGCCCGCCGTCACCACACCGCGCCGGAGATGACCTCCGAGCTGGAGTACACGATCATCCGGCGCAACCGCCAGCTGCGGAACGAGTCCCGGGACCCGGGTCACAAGATCCGCGGCCCGCTCGGCACGGAGCAGACCCTCGAACGCGCCATGCGCAACCGCGCCTTCGACGTGTGGGTCCACGAACAGGACCTGCGCGCCGCGCTGGGCCGGCCGGGGAACCTGGACTCGCCGGGCGCGTACGTCGTCCGTGACGAGCTGCTGTCCGTACTGCCGAAGGTCGTCGCCGAGGACGCGCAGGCGCCGCGCAGTTCGGCCGTCGTCTTCGACGTGCACGGCCCGGTGGAGTTCATCCGTACCGTCCGCGTCGACATGCAGGGCCGCGGCACCCTGGAGACCGCTCCCGCGCTCGGCCCCGCCGCCAGCATCACCCTCGACTGGGAGACCTACGTCCGCCTGGCCTGCGGCCGTGTCACCGCCGACCTCGTCGCCGACCGCGTCAAGGCCGAGGGCGACCCCCACCTGATCGCGGCGATCCTGCGCGCGTTCGCCGTGACCGTGTAGATCTCAACGGCGCCCCACCCGGCGGTCGCACGCGCCCGCACGGCGCCCGCACGGCCGGGGCGCGCTCACGCGAACTGGTCGAACGCCATCTTCGTCACCATGCCCACCACCACGACCACCAGCACCACCCGGACGAAGCCCGAGCCCCGTTTGAGCGCGGTTCGGGAACCGAGCACCGCTCCGGCGATGTTCCCCACGGCCATGCCCAGCCCGAGCGCCCACAGCACGTTGCCCTGCCAGGCGAACACCGCGAGCGCGCCCAGGTTGGAGGAGGCGTTGACGACCTTCGCCATGGCCGCGCTCTCCAGGAACTGGGTGGCCAGGAGCGTGGTGAAGGAGATGATCAGAAAGGTGCCGACGCCGGGGCCGAACACCCCGTCGTAGAAGCCGATCCCGACGCCCGCCAGAAGGACGGCCGCGATACGGCGACGCCGGGTCACCGCCGCCTCCGGGTGCCGCACGCCGAACGACGGCTTGACCGCCACCAGGAGCGCCACGCCGACGAGCAGCGCCATGACAGCGGGGCGGAAGAGGCCGGTGGGGACGTTCGCCGCGAACAGCGCGCCCAGGGCGCTGGACGGGACGGCGAGCGCCGCGGCCGGCAGGAGTATCGAGCGGTCGAGCCGGGTCCGCCGCTGGTACATGTACGCGGCGGTCGCGGTCCCCATGACAGCGGCGACCTTGTTGGTGCCCAGGGCCGTCGCGGGCGGCGCCTGCGGGAACGTGAGCAGCAGCACGGGGATGAGCAGCACCCCGCCCCCGCCCACCACCGCGTCCACCCATCCGGCCGCCGTCGCGGCGAGCAGCAGCCCGAGTACGTCGATGACATCCATGGCGATTCCCCCCGTAGCCCACAGAGCTTGATCAAACTACGGGGCGGATCACCGTCTTGTAAGGGTTGAAAAGCGCCAGGGCACCTGACGAATCAAGACAGCAGTGTCAGGGAGCAAGCGCCTTACACCGGTACGTGAACCGTCTCCACCCGGCTCGCCACCAGCCGTTCCCGTTCCCGGCGGGCCGCGCGGCCGCGCAGGCGGAAAATCTGGGTGAGGCCGAGGGCCTGGAGGACGAAGACCGCGGAGAAGGCGACGCGGTAGTCGTCGTCGGTCAGGTCCAGGAGGACGCCCACCGCGAAGAGGGTGGTCATCGAGGCGACGAAACCACCCATGTTGGTGATTCCGGAGGCGGTGCCCTGACGCTCCGGCGGGTTCGCCGGGCGGGCGAAGTCGAAGCCGAGCATCGAGGCCGGGCCGCAGGCGCCGAGGACCGCGCAGAGGACGATCAGGAGCCACATCGGCGCGTGCTCACCGGGGTACAGGATCGTGGTCGCCCACACCACCGCCGTCGTGAAGACCGTACCGAGGGCCAGCGGCAGCCGCGCCGCGTGGTGCCGGGCGACGATCTGGCCGTACACCAGTCCGACGACCATGTTGGACAGGACGACGAGAGTGAGCAGTTCACCGGCGGTGCCGCGGCTGAGACCCTGCGCCTGGACCAGGAACGGCAGCCCCCACAGCAGCAGGAACATCATCGCCGGGAACTGGGTGGTGAAGTGCACCCACATCCCGAGCCGGGTGCCGGGCTCCCGCCAGGACGCCGCGATCTGCCGCCGTACGAACGCGGCCCCGCGGTGCGGGAACGGCTCCGGCTCGTGCCCCTCGGGATGGTCCTTCAGGAACAGCAGGGTCAGGACCAGGACGACGAGACCGGCGACCGAGCTGCCCGCGAACGCCGCCGTCCAGCCCACCCCGTGCAACAGCCGGGCCAGCAGCAGCGTCGAGACCAGGTTGCCCGCCATGCCGACCAGGCCCGCCATCTGAGCGACCATCGGCCCGCGCCGGGCCGGGAACCAGCGGCTGCCCAGCCGCAGCACACTGATGAACGTCATCGCGTCGCCGCAGCCCAGCAGCGCCCGCGACGCCAGCGCCGTGCCGTACGACGGCGACAGCGCGAAGCCGATCTGGCCGGCCGTGAACAGCAGGATGCCCAGGATCAGCACCTTCTTGGTGCCGATTCGGTCGACCAGCAGGCCGACGGGTATCTGCATGCCTGCGTAGACCAGCAGCTGGAGTATCGAGAAGGCCGACAGCGCGGAGGCACCCACCTGGAAGCGGTCGGCGGCGTCGAGGCCGGCCACGCCCAGCGACGTACGGAAGATGACGGCGACGAAGTAGACGGAGACGCCCACACTCCAGACGGCGAGGGCGCGACGGCCGCCGGGCGGATCCCCGGGCAGGGACCCGGCGGACGACGACATGGCGGGGCGGCTCAACGGACCTCACCCCGCGCCAGCATGGAGAACCAGCTGACGTGCCGGTGCACGAGCGCCACGGCCGCCTCCGCGTCATTCGCGCGCAGCGCCTGGAGGATCTCCTCGTGCTCGCTGAGCGTCTTGGTGATGCGGTCGGGATGGGCGTGCATCACGGCGACGCCCATACGCAGCTGCCGGTCGCGGAGTTGGTCGTAGAGGCGGGAGAGGATCTCGTTCCCCCCGCTGCGGACTATCTCGGCGTGGAAACAGCGGTCGGTGACCGCGGCGCCCGCCAGGTCTCCGGCGGCGGCCTGCGCCTTCTGCTGCTCCAGGAGGCTCTCCAGGCGCTCGATCAGCCGCGGCGAGGCCGGGACCGTCTTGCGGACCGCGTGCTCCTCGACCAACTGCCGGGTCTCGACGACGTCCGCGATCTCCTGCGCGGAGACGGGCAGCACCAGGGCGCCCTTCTTCGGGTAGAGCCTGATCAGCCCCTCGGCCTCCAGCCGCAGCAGGGCCTCCCGCACCGGCGTCCGGGACACCCCGACCGCCTCGGCCAACTCGCCCTCGGTGAGCAGCGTGCCGCCCTCGTAACGCCGTTCGAGAACACCCTGTTTGACGTGGGTGTAGACACGGTCGGCCGCGGGGGCCTGCTTCACGGCGGGGGCGGGGGTGGCAGCTGGCGCGGTGGGCATGCCCACAGCTTAGATACAACACGTACCCATGGATGGCGGTCGTCCACGATCCGGACGAAATCCCACCGTGAACCTGTCGGAGGAGTGTGAAATGGACTTGAATTGACCCCCGCGCCACCCGGAGCACATCCTTTTGTGCTACTCGTTTGTCACACGAGAAGCGGCCCTGCATGCCCGCAACCGGAGCCCAAGTGGCCGCGCTCCACAGACATTTGACGCAATCGGGGTACTTGACTTGATTACCGCCATAAAGGGCGTACGTGTCCGCAGAGCCGCTGCAGTCGTCGTGACCACCGGTGCGATGATCGCGACCGGAGTCGTCGGCTCCGCTCCCGCACAGGCCGCCCCCGCGAAGCCCACGATCACCGCCAAGGGCGGGTTCGTGATGAACAACGCGACCGGCAAGACGCTGTTCACCAAGGCCGCTGACACCAAGAGGCTCACCGCCTCCACCACGAAGATCATGACCGCCAAGGTCGTGCTGTCGCAGTCGAACCTGGACCTCAACGCCAAGGTGACGATCAAGAAGGCGTACAGCGACTACATCGTCGCCAATGGCGCCTCGACGGCCAACCTGATCGTCGGCGACAAGGTCACCGTCCGTCAGCTGCTGTACGGGATGATGCTGAAGTCGGGCTGCGAGGCGGCGATGGCGCTGGCTGACAAGTTCGGTTCCGGCTCGACGGTCTCGGCCCGCACCAAGAACTTCATCGCCAAGATGAACACCACGGCCAAGAGCCTCGGCATGACGAACACGAAGTTCGACTCGTTCGACGGCATCAGCAAGGGCGCGAACGCCTCGACTCCGCGTGACCTCACCAAGCTCGCGCGCAACGTCATGAAGAACTCGACGTTCAAGACCATCGTGGCGACGAAGTCGTACACGGCGAAGACAGTCACCGCGTCCGGCAGCACCCGCACCATGGCGGCGTGGAACAACACCAACGAGCTTCTCGGCTGGAAGGGCACGATCGGCATCAAGACGGGCTCCGGCACCGAGGCCAAGTACTGCCTCGTCTTCGCCGCGACCCGCAGCGGAAAGACGATCGTGGGCACCGTCCTCACCGCCACCAACGCGACCACCCGCATGGCGGACGTGAAGAAGCTGATGGACTACGGCTTCGCCACGCTGTAGCCACAACAGCACCAGCATGACGAAGGGGGCCGTCGCTCGACAGCGACAGCCCCCTTCGTGGTTCAGCCCCGAGTCCGCCCCACATGGTTGGCAAACGATGCCCACGCCCTTGGCGTGAGCCGGAGTATCGGCCCGTCCGGGTCCTTGGAGTCCCGGACGGCGACGGCGCCGGGGATGTTGCGGGCGACTTCGACGCACTCGCCGTGCGCATCGCCGCTGCTGTACGTAGACCTCGTGAACTCGAACCCGGGCATGTCGGCCTACATCTCCTTGCGGATGCTGTCGATGAAGCTGAGGGATTCATGCCGCGCCATCCCCAGCTGGGTGAGGCGATCGAAGATCGCGTTGTGGCGCGCGGCATCAGTTTCACTCTCCAGCCAGACCTTCGTCGAGACGGTATCCGCCTGTACGAGGTCCAGGGCACCCGGCTCGGCGAAGGAAACCACAGTGAAGGCACTGGTCATCCCCGGGTGGGCACCCGCGAAGAACGGGACGATCTGCACCCGCACGTTGGGTAGTTGCGCCGTTCCGAGGAGGTGGTCCAACTGGGAACGCATCACGTCTCGCCCGCCGACCCACTGCCGCAGCGCCCCCTCATGCAGCATCACCCAGAGCTGCACCGGGCGCTCACCGGTCAGCCGCGCCTTGCGAGCCATCCTCGCCTCGACAAAGGACTCGATTTCACCGGCGTCTTCCCAGGTTCCGTTACCCACCGCGAGGGCCCGAGCATAGTCCGGCGTCTGCAAGAGGCCCGGGACAAAGGTGAGTTGCCAGGTCCGTAGCTCTGTGGCGATGTCCTCCAAGGCGACGTACTCCATCTGCGCCTTCAGCTGGGGGTATTGGTTCCACCAACCCTGGACCCTGCGTCGGTCTCGGTCGGCCTTCGCGATGGCCAGCAGCCTACCGATCACCAACTCGTCCTTCTCGCCGTACAGATGGCAAAGTGCCCTGACGTCAGGATCCCGCAACGGCACTTGGCCGCGCTCTATCTTCGCGACCTTCGTGACGGACGCCGTCAGCGCCTCGGCAGCATGCGCTTGGCGCAATGAGCACGCCTCACGCATGCGTAGCAGCTCTCCGCCAAGCCTGCGCCCCAGGACGGTTGTGACAGTCCGCCCACGGTCAGGGTTGTTGCCCATGCAGCGATCCTTCCAGCTGAGTGACCCCAGTCTGTAGGTCCTCGGAGCACCTCACAATCTTGGCAGGGATTTTTCTGCCACGTTCGATTGCTGCCGAAGCTCGCTCGGCGCTACGGTCGGTATCCGGTCGCCCACTCAGTGACACCAGTTGGCGGAAGGCACCGTACTGCCCAAGCCAGGGCCTGGACGGCAGAGCCACCACCCCACCCACCTGGTCACCGCCACGGGCACCCGGTAATGCACAAGGAGGTGCGCCCATGACCGATTCCTGTCCTCCCCCCTTCAACCGGCCCAAGGCCCACGAACGCTACGACGCCGTCAGCTACGCCCCCACCCCGGGCAACATCCCCGCCGCCCGCAGGCACGTCGCCCAACTCGCCGTCGACTGGGGCCATCCCGGCGCAGCCGGCGACGCGGCGCTACTCGCGAGCGAGCTGTGCACCAACGCTCTGCTGCACGGGCGCCTGCGGGACCGGCTGTTCCGCGTGGAGACGTCCCTGAACGGCAACGCGCTGCGCGTCGCCGTCACCGATCCGAGGGGTGAACGGCTGCCGGAGGCCCGCACAGCGGAGGACAGCGACCAGTCCGGGCGCGGGCTGCTCATCATCCGCGCCCTCGCCAGCCGCTGGGCCGTCGAGAAGCTCACCGTGGGCAAGAGGATCTGGGCGGAGCTGGACGTTCCGGGAGGAGCGGATGCGTAGGCTCCTCGGCCGTCTCCGAAGGTGCCGCGGCGGTACCTTGGCCGCACGGCGAAAGGGGATGCAGATGGCAGCCGAGTGGCAGAACGCGGTGACAGAGGCTCTGGAAGCCACGGGATTCAACAGCGTGGTCGTCCAGCGCAACGTCGACGGCATCGGGGCGGCCCTGCGAATCGACCACCGGGCCGACTTCTACGCGGAACTGGGCTCCCTCGCCGACTCCGCCCGCTTCGAGGCCTTCCTCAACCACTGGTGGACCCAGGCACTCGCCGACTCGGCGCCCGACGAGGACGCACGCGAGCGGGCAATCGAGTTCGCCGACGTGACCGTGTCCCTGTACGCGCGATCCGCAGGTGGACCCACATCCACCCAAGCCGAGATCGAAGCCCTCGTCGCCGGAGCGGAAGCCCCTTGAGCTACACGATCATCTGGGAGCGAGCCGCTTCCGAAGGCCTCAAGCGGCTCCGGGCGCGCGACGGCGGCGCCGTGAAGCCTCTCGTCCAAGCGATCAACGCACTCGCCCGGAATCCCGAGCCGGCCACGAGCGGCAAGCTCGGCAATACCAACCTGAGACGCCTGCGCGTCGGCGTCTACAGGGCCACGTACGAGATCGACGGTGACACCGTCTCCGTCAAGATCCTCATGGTCGGCAGCACAGCCGTTTGACCGACAGCGGAACAGGACAGGGCTATCCCTTCGCGCGACGAAGGGGCAGCCCTCTTCATTTCATGTTCCGCATGCCCAACACCAAGGCGATCCGACTGAATCACAAGCCGAACAGCCAGCGTCGGCGACTTCGTTACACGGCTACCGAGGCCCGCGTCCGCCGACTGACCATGCCGGACGGGACGCACTGGTTCCCGGCGGTGGATGTCTGCAAGCAGTTGGGCTACACCACGCCGCGAAAGGCTCTCCTCGACCATGTCCCAGAGAAGCATCGAGACATTCTTGAGACAGTGACTGGAGGTCACTGTCTCAGCATTCCAGCAGGTAGAGAGTGGTGCCGAGACCTTAACCTCACCGATCTCCAGGGGCTGATCCTTCTCGTCAGCGCCTGCACCGATCGGAATGTATCCCTTAAAAGTCGGTCGCCGAAGTGATCGAGACCGTGCGATGGATGGCCCCTACACTCTTGAGGAGGCTGAGGTAGAGCCCGCCGAGCCAACCCCCCTCGCCTACGCCATGCCCGAGCAGGTCGCCGAAGCCATCGTCCGGCTCGAAGAGCGCAACCTTCGGGCGAACGAGCAGTTTGCGTGGCATAGCACAAATCGCTGGCTGGATCGCAAGCCGAACAGCCGATCTTCCCTCGCAATGGGGAACATCGTTTATCTGGCTGGCATATTCGAATTCCTCCGCCCTACGTTCCGGGGCGGAGGTGGTTCACATGATCGAACCCAGCATGCACCAACCCGACCCGCGCACGCAGCAGGATGCGCTCGACGTCGGCGACTTCGTCTACGCGGCCACCGGAGCCCGCGTCCGCCGACTGACCATGCCTGACGGGACGCACTGGTTCCCGGCGGTGGATGTCTGCAAGCAGTTGGGACACACCAACTCTCGGCAGGCACTCTCCGACCATGTTCCAGAGGAGCACCGAGAGATTATTGAGACCGTAACTGGAGCTTACGGTCTCAGCATTCCCGCAGGTAGAGAGTGGCGTCGAGACCTGAATCTCATCGACCTCCAGGGGCTGATCCTTCTCGTCAGCGCCTGCACCAAAGCCGAATGCGCACCGTTCAAACAGTGGGTCGCCCAGGTCATCGAGACCATTCAGCGAGAGGGCTCCTACACGCTGGAGGAGGCCGAGGTACAGCCCACCGGGCCGGGCACCCCCGTCGCCTACGCCATGCCCGAACAGGTCGCCGAGGCCATCGTCCGGCTCGAAGAGCGCAACCTTCAGGCGGACGAGCAGCATGCAGTCGCACAGCACAAGTCACTCGCTCTGCAACAGGACACACTGGAGACCCAGCGCACCATGCTGGAGACACAGCGCGCCACACTCGCCGCCCAACAAGCCATCGCCCAGGCCATGGAACGCATCGCGAACAGGCTCGACACCCTCGCGCTCGACCGGCCGGCACCCGCCCCCGAGTTCTCGACGCAGCCGACCACGGAGTCCGTGCTGGCCGACTGGCGGAAGCGGTTGTCGGTGACGGAGGACGTGTGGACGGTGGCCGTGGTGATCGCCCCGGTGCTCGTCGAGGAGGGCGAGTTGCGTCAGCCACTGGAGGCGATCGCGGCCCGTACGGGGCTGTCGGTGCACCGCGTCAACGAATGTATGCGGATGCTGCGCAAGCACGCCTGCATCCATCCCCAGGGGGCGACGGTGGAAGGGGCACCGGTGTATGTGCTCAGCCCACGCTGACGGCGTCTGAGGGACTCACATAGAAAGGGCCGACCGCAAGGCAAAGTTGCGGTCGGCCCTTTCGTGCTGAGCTTATCCGGTCACGCTCTCACGCCCAGGTGATCAGCCTCTTCGGCTGCTCAAGAATCGCCGCCACATCCGCCAGCACCTTCGAGCCCAGCTCCCCGTCCACCAGCCGGTGGTCGAAGGAGAGCGCCAGGGTGGTGACCTGACGGGCCTTCACCTTGCCCTTGTGGACCCACGGCTGGAGCTTGATCGAGCCGACCGCGAGGATCGCGGACTCGCCGGGGTTGAGGATCGGCGTGCCGGTGTCGATGCCGAAGACGCCGACGTTGGTGATGGTGACCGTGCCGCCCTGCATGGCGGCCGGTGAGGTCCGGCCCTCCTTGGCCGTGGAGACCAGCTCGCCCAGTGACTCGGCCAGCTGGGGCAGCGTCTTCGCGTGGGCGTCCTTGATGTTCGGGACGATCAGGCCGCGCGGGGTGGCCGCCGCGATGCCCAGGTTCACGTAGTGCTTGACCACGATCTCCTGGGCCGCCTCGTCCCAGGAGGCGTTGATGTCCGGGTGGCGCTTGATCGCCACGAGTAGCGCCTTGGCGATCAGCAACAGCGGATTGACCCGCAGGCCCGCCAGTTCCCTGTCCTGCTTCAGCTCCTCGACCAGCTTCATCGTGCGCGTCACGTCGACCGTCACGAACTCCGTGACGTGCGGCGCGGTGAACGCCGAGCCGACCATCGCCGCCGCCGTGGCCTTCCGGACCCCCTTGACCGGGATACGGGTCTCCCGCGCGCCGTCGTACGACGCCACCGGCGCCGGGGCGACAGCGGGCGCGGCCGGGGCCGAGGGCGCCTCCACCACGGGCTCCGGGGCCTTCGGCGGGGCCACGGCCGCGTGGACGTCCTCGCGGGTGATGACGCCGTCCGGACCGGACGGGGTGATCGTCGCCAGGTCCACGCCGAGGTCCTTGGCCAGCTTGCGGACCGGCGGCTTCGCCAGCGGACGCTGTCCGCCCGGGGCGTGACCGTGCCCGTTCAGCTCGCCCTGGACGGCCTGGATCGCGGCGGCCGCGTACAGGGTGTCCTCGGCGGGCGCCGCCGTGGCCGGAACCCCCTTGCGGGGGCGGCGCTTCGTGGACGACTCGGCGACCCCGTAGCCGACGAGGACCGGCTTGCGGCCCTCGATCTTCTTGGCCGCCGGCGCGGGCTTCGCGGCGGGCGCGGCAGGCGTGGCGGGCGCGGCTTTCTCGGCCGATGCCGATGCCGACGCCGCTTCCGAGGCAGGGGCAGGGGCCGCGCCGCTCGCCACGTCCACCGCGATGATCGACGTGCCGACGTCGACCGTGGTGCCCTCGGGGAAGTGCAGTGCGCGTACGACACCGTCGTACGGGATGGGCAGTTCGACGGCGGCCTTGGCCGTCTCGACCTCGCAGACGACCTGGCCGTCGGTGACGGTGTCACCGGGCTGGACGTACCACTTGAGGATCTCGGCCTCGGTGAGTCCCTCGCCCACGTCGGGCATCTTGAACTCGCGCGGAGACGTGTCTGTCATCGTCGTCACGGACCTCTCCTCAGAACGCCAGCGAGCGGTCGACGGCGTCGAGCACCCGGTCCAGATTCGGCAGGTACTCCTCCTCCAGGCGGGCCGGCGGATAAGGGGCGTGGTACCCGCCGACGCGGAGGACGGGGGCCTCCAGGTGGTAGAAGCACCGCTCGGTGATGCGGGCGGCGATCTCCGCGCCCGAGCCGAAGAACACCGGGGCCTCATGGACCACGATCAGGCGGCGCGTCCTCTCCACGGACGCCTGGATCGAGTCGAAGTCCAGCGGGGACACCGACCGCAGGTCCAGGATCTCCAGCGCCCGGCCCTCCTCGGCGGCCGCGTCGGCGACCTCTTGGCAGAGCTTCACCATCGGGCCGTACGCGGCGAGCGTGAGGTCGGTGCCCTCGCGGACGACACGGGCCTTGTGCAGCGGACCGGGGATGGCCTCCGGGTTGACCTCGGCCTTGTCCCAGTAGCGCCGCTTGGGCTCGAAGAAGATCACCGGGTCGTCGCTCTGGATGGCCTGCTGCATCATCCAGTAGGCGTCCGACGCGTTCGACGGCGAGACCACCTTCAGGCCCGCCACGTGCGCGAAGAGCGCCTCCGGGGACTCGGAGTGGTGCTCGACCGCGCCGATGCCGCCGCCGTAGGGGATACGGATGACGACGGGGAGCTTGACCTTGCCCAGCGAGCGCGCGTGCATCTTGGCGAGCTGGGTGACGATCTGGTCGTACGCGGGGAAGACGAAGCCGTCGAACTGGATCTCGACCACCGGGCGGTACCCGCGCAGGGCCAGGCCGATGGCGGTGCCGACGATGCCCGACTCGGCGAGCGGGGTGTCGATCACCCGCTCCTCGCCGAAGTCCTTCTGGAGGCCGTCCGTCACCCGGAACACACCGCCGAGCTTGCCGACGTCCTCGCCCATGACGAGGACCTTGGGGTCGGCTTCGAGGGCCCTGCGCAGCGATTCGTTGATCGCCTTGGCGATCGCCATGCTCTTCACGACGGAATGCCCGGCGGTCTGCCCTGCCGTCTGCGCGGCTGTCTGCGTGGTCATCGCTACTTGCCCTCCTCTACGTCCACATCGGCGAACGACGCCTGGTACGCGGCGAACTGGGCGCGCTCCTCGTCCACGAGCGCGTGTCCGTCCGCGTACGCGTTCTCGAAGATGGCGAAGTGGTCCGGGTCGGGCATGGCACGCACCACTTCGCGCACTCGCTTTCCCAACGCCTCGCTCTCCGCTTCGAGTTCCGCGAAGAATCCCTCGTTCGTGTCCGTTTCGGATTCCAGGTAACCGCGCAGACGCGCGATCGGGTCCTTGGCCTCCCAGGCCACCCGCTCGTCGTCATGGCGGTAGCGGGTGGGGTCGTCGGAGGTGGTGTGGGCGCCCATGCGGTAGGTGTAGGCCTCCACGAGGGTGGGGCCCTCGCCCCGGCGGGCGCGCTCCAGCGCCCACTTGGTGACCGCGAGGCAGGCCAGCACGTCGTTGCCGTCGACGCGGACGCCCGGGAAGCCGAAGCCCTGGGCACGCTGGTACAGCGGGACGCGGGTCTGCTTCTCCGTGGGCTCCGAGATGGCCCACTGGTTGTTCTGGCAGAAGAACACGACCGGCGCGTTGTAGACCGCGGAGAAGGTGAACGCCTCGGCGACGTCGCCCTGGCTGGACGCGCCGTCGCCGAAGTAGGCGATGACGGCCGAGTCGGCGCCGTCCTTGGCGATGCCCATGGCGTATCCCGTGGCGTGCAGCGTCTGGGAACCGATGACGATCGTGTAGAGGTGGAAGTTGTTGCTGCTCGGGTCCCAGCCGCCGTTGTTCACGCCGCGGAACATGCCGAGCAGATTGGTCGGGTCCACGCCGCGGCACCAGGCGACGCCGTGCTCCCGGTAGGTCGGGAAGACGTAGTCGTCCTCACGGGTGGCCCGCCCTGAGCCGATCTGGGCGGCCTCCTGGCCGAGCAACGAGGCCCACAGGCCCAGCTCGCCCTGGCGCTGCAGGGAGGTGGCCTCGGCGTCGAAGCGGCGGGTCAGCACCATGTCGCGGTACAGGCCACGCAACTCGTCGGTGGTGATGTCGGCGACGAACGGGTCGTACGCCGCGTTATCTGCGTGCTTGACGCGCTTGCCCTCGGGCGTCAGCAGCTGAACCAGTTCGGGCTGAGCGTCGGTCGGCTTCTTGGCAGCGGCGCGCCTGGTGCCGGTGGTACCGGCCGCCTTGCTGCCGGTGGTGCCGGTCTTGCCTGCGGCGCTGCGTCGCGGCTTGCGCGCGGCAGTGCTCTCCACGGTCACGTGTGCTCCTCCGTCGGTCCGGCCCTCGGGGTTGCCGAAAGACCAGTGCGGCTCGCCTGATCCCGGTAACCCGTGCACGGGGTGGGTGCCCTTGGCCGGGAACAGACGTGACAGGTGCCCCGGCGAGCGCCCTGCACGAGGCACGTTACCCAGTGCTCCACATTCCTGTGAAACCCCTATTGACCTGCGATTTTCCTTGGATTTCCAAGTAATTCGGTACTAGGGGGTCCAAGTAAGTCGCGTCCGTAGGGAACACCTGCTGGTCACAGCACTGGTCACAGCCTGGCAGGGGGCCGGAACACGGGCACGTTATCCCGGCCACCCCGGCCACGGGAAGAGTTCGCCGGAGGCGGGCCGTGAGATCGGCCGTGGAAGTTGCTCCATCCGTGAAGACGACTGAACCCGCCCGGTTCCTCGTGGGCACGGCGGCCGCCCCATCCGCACGTCCGCACGTCGAGCCACAGTTCGGTTCTGCGCACTCCGTGATCGGTAACGACTGTGCGTGACAAGCACGAGATCAGCGGCATGGCGTGTGCCCTAACATCTGGCGCGTGCCGCGCTCATCTGTACCACCCGCTGTGCTCCACGCGCCCCCGCTGGGCCCTCTGCTGAAGCGGTACGCCGCCGGATCCGCACTCACCTGTGAACCTGTCGACGAGGGGCTGCTCAACCGCGGCTACCGGCTCTCCACCACCCGCGGCCGGTACTTCCTCAAACACCACTTCGATCCCGAGACCGCCGACCCGGCCGCGATCGTCCGCCAGCACCGGGCCACCCAGCGCCTCGCCGAACTGGGCGTGCCGGTGGCCCCGCCCCTGACCGGGCGCGACGGGCGCACGGTCGCGGTCGTCGGCGGCCATGCCTACGCCCTGCACCCGTGGATCGACGGACGGCACCGGCACGGCGGCCAGCTCACCCCCGGGCAGTGCGGCCGCCTGGGGACCCTCCTGGGTGTCGTGCACGCGTCCCTGGAGCGGGTGATGCCGGCGCGGGAGGGGGTCGCTCCCGTACGAACGCGGCTGATCCCGGCGCAGCGGCAGCCTCGGGAGGGAATGCCAGCCGAAAGCCCCCGTACGGCAGACCGCGCGGGGACCCCGGGGGCCACGGGGGTCTTGGGGGCCATGGACACCGTCGGGTCCGAGAGCGCGGATCCCGTAGACACCTTCGCCCTCATCGACGCTCTGCTCGACCGGGTACGGCGGCACCGGCCGGCCGACACCTTCGACGCGCTCGCCCGGCACCGGCTGCTGGAGCGGCGGGAGCTGCTGGAGCGGCAGGCGGAACGGCGGCCGCCCAGGGGCGGTTCGGTGGGGTGGGTGCACGGGGACTTCCACCCGTTCAACGTGCTCTACCGGGACGACGTGCCCGATGTGCCCGCCGCCATCCTCGACTGGGACCGGCTCGGTGTGCAGCCGCGCGCGGAGGAGGCGGTCCGGGCGGCGGTGATCTTCTTCGTGCGTCCGGTCGGCGCCCTGGACCTGGCGAGAGTACGGTCCTACGCGCGCGCGTACCGGCGTTCCGCGGGCGCCGCCCCGGCCGAACTCTCGGCCGCCGTGCACCGCGTGTGGTGGGAGCGGCTCAACGACTTCTGGATGCTGCGCTGGCACTACGAGCGCGGCGACACCCGCGCCGACCCACAGTTCCCCGCGGCTTCGGCGTTGGCGGTGTGGTGGACGCGGGAGTACGACGCGGTGTGCGAGGCGTTCGTGGAGTGACCCGTGGAGGGTCACTCCGCCCGCCCGGGATCACTCCTCGTCGTCGCCGACACCGCCCGGCAGACCGGCGGTGTCCCCGCTGCCGCCGTCGTCAGGGGTCTCGGTCACCGGGCTCTCCGGCTCCTCCGAGGGAGTCGGCTCCTCCGTCGTCGGCTCCTCCGTCGTCGGCTCGTCCGTCGGGCTCTGCGTCGGGGACTGGCTGAAGGACGGGGACCGTGTGTACGACGGCGTGTAGTCGGGGTCGCCGCCCGAGCCGGTGTTCTCCTCCGTCGTCTCCTCCGTGGTCTCCTCTTCGCTGGGCGACTCGCTGGCGTCCTTGTCCTTGCTGGACGTCGAAGCCGTCGGAGACTTCGTGGTCTCGGTGCCGCCGTCGGTGCCGTTGTTGCCGCTGTTCAGCGCCAGCGCGACACCCGCCGAGATGGCGATCACCGCGAGCACGGCGAGGATCCACAGCTTGCCGCGGCCGCTGCCCCGGTTGCCGTGCCCGTCGAAGCCGCCGTCGTCCCGGCCGCCTCCGCCGTACCCGGGCAGGATCGGCTGCGCGATCTGCGAGGTGCCCGACTCCCCGGGGTGCGGCATGACCGTCGTACCGGACATACCGCCCGGCGGCGTGTGCCGGCCGTCGTGCGCGGCGACCGGCCCGGTGTTCCAGGTGCCCGTGTGGCCGCCCTGGTCGTACAGCATCTGCAGGCCGTACTGGATGAGGCCGCGCATCTCCTCGGCCGTCTGGAACCGGTCGTCCGGCTCCTTGGCGAGGGAGCGCATGACGAGACCGTCGAGCTCCGGCGGCGCCGCCCCCTCCGAGACCTCGGAGGGCGGCATCGGGATGTCCTGGACATGCTGGTAGACCACCGACAGCGGGGTCTCGCCGATGAACGGCGGCCTGAGCGCAAGCAGCTCGTAGAGCAGGCAGCCGGTGGCGTACAGGTCGGAGCGGTGGTCGACGGCCTTGCCGAGCGCCTGCTCCGGGGAGAGGTACTGGGGCGTGCCCATCACCATGCCGGTCTGCGTCATCGTCGTCGACGCCCCGTGCAGGGCGCGCGCGATGCCGAAGTCCATCACCTTCACGGCCCCGTTGTCGGTGATGATGACGTTCGCCGGCTTGATGTCGCGGTGCACGATGCCGTGCTGGTGGGAGTAGGCGAGCGCCTCCAGCACACCGGAGACGATGATCAGCGCCTGCTCGGGGCCGGGCGCCTCCGCGTTGATCAACAGATCGCGGATCGTGCGGCCCTCGACCAGCTCCATGACGATGTACGGCACGGGGGTGCCGTTCACGACGTCCTCGCCGGAGTCGTAGACCGCCACGATCGAGTGGTGGTTGAGACCGGCCACCGCCTGGGCCTCACGCGTGAAGCGGGCCTTGGAAATGGGGTCCTCGGCCAGGTCGGAACGGAGCAGTTTGACCGCGACCGTACGGCCGAGGCGCACGTCCTCGGCCGCGAACACCTCGGCCATACCGCCCCGGCCGAGTCTGTGGGTCATCCGGTACCGACCGTCACCGACAAGCCCGCCGTTGCCCCACAACTCCGGCGCATCCGACATGCCGCTGCCAGTCGCCTCGGGGTCGGACGGGCCCTGAGAGCGCTGCTGCTGTGCCATCAGTCCTCGCCGTCGTTTCTGCCCGCGGTCCGCGCGGTACTTGTTACGGTCTCCGTCGGCCACGCTACAGCCTTCATGCAAGCGGCCGGTCCGGGTTGGATGCGCGACGGGTTCACGACGGATTCAAGGTGGATTCAAAGGTTGGTCGGCCATGAAACCCACAGCGCGCTCACTCGTGCAAGTTCTGTGTACCGGGCGTACGCCCCCTGTAACGCTTCCGCGACGCTTCTTTCGCGTACGGTCACGGATCGGGCACCGCGCTTGACGTGTCGGTGCCCTGGGGCAGACTTGGCCGGGAATAGCACAAAGGATCACCAGCAGTTCGGGGATCACCGATCGCGGGAGCCACGCCAGCAGCTTTCGCGCGCGCCGATGGGGGACGCAGGAAGATGAGCCAGGACGCCGCACAGGGCCGGTACGCGGGTCGGTCGCTAGCCGGTGGCCGCTATCAGCTGCGTGACCTGCTCGGCGAGGGCGGCATGGCCTCCGTCCACCTCGCGTACGACTCGGTGCTCGACCGACAGGTCGCGATCAAGACACTCCACACCGAGCTGGGCCGCGAACAGGCCTTCCGTGAGCGTTTCCGCCGTGAGGCGCAGGCCGTGGCGAAGCTCACCCACACGAACATCGTCTCGGTCTTCGACACCGGCGAGGACGAGATGGACGGCCTGACGACGCCGTACATCGTCATGGAGTACATCGAGGGCCAGCCGCTCGGTTCGGTTCTCGACGCGGACGTCACCCAGGTCGGCGCGATGCCCGCCGACAAGGCGCTGAAGATCACCGCGGACGTGCTGGCGGCGCTGGAGATCAGCCACGAGATGGGCCTGGTCCACCGGGACATCAAGCCGGGCAACGTGATGATGACCAAGCGCAACATCGTGAAGGTCATGGACTTCGGCATCGCCCGCGCCATGCAGTCGGGCGTCACGTCGATGACGCAGACCGGCATGGTCGTCGGCACCCCGCAGTACCTGTCGCCCGAGCAGGCCCTCGGCCGCGGCGTCGACGCGCGCTCCGACCTGTACTCGGTCGGCATCATGCTGTTCCAGCTGACCACCGGACGGCTGCCGTTCGAGGCGGACTCTCCGCTGGCCATCGCGTACGCGCACGTCCAGGAGGAGCCGGTCGCTCCCTCCTCGATCAACCGTTCCCTGCCGCCGGCCGTCGACGCCATCGTCGCCCGCGCGCTGAAGAAGAACCCGAACGAGCGGTTCCCGAGCGCGGAGGCGATGCGGGACGAGTGCCTGCGGGTGGCCGCGTCCCTCCAGCCCGTCGCGCCGAGCATCGTGCCGGGCGCGCAGACGTCCAGCGGCGCCGGGGTCTCCGCCGCTGTCTTCCCGCCGATCGACCACACGGGCGCGCCGCAGTCGGGCAGCGTCCAAACGCCGTACCAGCCGCACGCGACGGGCGGATACGGTCCGCCGACGCCCGCGCCCGCCCCTTCCTACGGCTACCCGCAGCAGGGCGGCTACCAGACGCCGCCGCAGACGGCCGCGTACGCACCGCAGCACGGGGCGGCCACCCCGCCGCCGTACAACCTGACGCCCCAGCCGTCGTCGCTCTCGGCCGGGCGTTCCGGAGGCGGGAAGAGCAACAAGGGCGTGATCGTGGGGGCGATCGTCATGTCGGTCCTCGCGGTCGGCGGTCTGATCGTGGCGCTCAGCCTGAACACCGGCAGCGAGGCCGAGGGCGGCGACAGCGGCGCGGAGGTGTCCGCCTCGCCGACGGTGGTCGAGGGGCACAAGGGCCCGGACACGTCGAAGGCCATCGAATCGACCGAGTGCACGGAGCCCACGGAGTCGTACAACGACCCCGACAAGATCGAGCTGCCGGACTTCACCTTCAAGAACATCGACTCGGTGAAGAAGTGCCTCCAGGCCGCGGGCTGGGTGGCCGACGTGCAGAAGGTCGACGAGAACACGTACGGGGAGGGCACGGTCATGGAGCAGTACCCCACGGCCGACGAGGACGTCGACCCCAAGGACATGCCCTCGATCATCCTCAAGGTCTCGACGGGCGACCCGGCCTGACGCGTCATAGGAAGGGCCCGGCACTTCGCGTGCCGGGCCCTTCGGGTACGTGTGGGCGGTGGGGGTCGGCCGGGGGTTAGAGGTACGGGCCGCCCGAGCGGCCGATCGTCCGCGGGTCGTCGTCGTCCTCGTGTCCGCCGACGCCGGGCGGCAGCGCGCGGCGCATCTGCTCCAGCTGGGCCCTGGCGGCCATCTGCTGGGCGAACAGCGTCGTCTGGATCCCGTGGAAGAGGCCTTCGAGCCAGCCGACCAACTGGGCCTGCGCGATCCGCAGTTCCGCGTCGCTCGGGATCGCCTCGTCCGTGAAGGGCAGGGAGAGCCGCTCCAACTCCTCGACGAGCTCGGGCGCCAGACCGTCCTCCAGTTCCTTGACCGAGCTGGCGTGGATCTCCTTCAGCCGGGCCCGGCTGGCCTCGTCGAGGGGGGCGACCCGTACTTCTTCGAGCAGCTGCTTGATCATGCTGCCGATGCGCATGACCTTGGCCGGCTGTTCCACCATCTCCGTCACCGGGATTTCGCGGGAGCCCTCGTCTCCTGCGCCGCCCACCGCCATTCCGTCCTGGCCCACGACCAGGATCTGGGGCTGTTCGGGCGACCGTTCGTTCCTCGGCATCTCCATGCCGCCATTCTCTCGCACACCTACACCTCTACACTCTGGTGCCCCCCACACAGGGTGATCCACCGTTTACGTACCAACTGTCCGTTTCCTGGCCGGGGGCCGGGGACGGCCGGGGGCCGGGGACGGCCGGGGAAGCCGGGGGCTTCGATCGGATCACCGACTGCCGGGCCGGGATGCCGGGGTGCGGGTGGCGTGTGAGTCTGGGGGCGTGGCTCCTTGGCTGCGCTCGGCGCGCGTGACGGGACTGGTCCTCGTCCCGGGACTGCTCGTGGTCCTGGTGGCGGGGCCCGTGCCGCGTGTGTACGCGGTCGAGCCCGACCCCGCGACGTCCTGGGCCGGCAGCCGCGCGGGCGAGGGTCGGGAGCGGCCGGGGCGGCAGGACGCCGGGCCCGTGGAACCGGAAGGCGAGGCGTACGCGCCCTCGGAGGAGGCCGCCGCCGAATCGGACGGCCCGGACGCCACCATCGCCCCCGAGCCGTCACAGAACGCCGCTCTGCCCTTCCCGACCGCCCCACCCGGAACCGGCGCCGCGACCGACGAGGGACCCGTCCTGCAGGTCGTCTCCCTCGGCGGCGGGCTCGTGCTCATGGGCCTGGGCCTCGGTCTGGCCTTCGTCGGGCTGCGGATAAGGCGGTACTGAGCCGGGTCGAGCAGTGCCGAGTGCGCTGCCCGGGTCCCCTCGCAGGGCCGCGCAGAGCCGCGCGGGGACTTGTCACGGTGTTGGTGTTGCGGCCGGTCTACGGCACCACCAGCAGCACCTTGCCGATGTGGCCGCTCTCCTCCAGTACCCGGTGGGCCGTGGCCGCGTCGTCCATGGGGATCTCGCGGTCGACGACCGGGCGTACGTGACCGCCGTCGATCAGCGGCCACACGTGCTCGCGTACGGCGGCGACGATGGCGGTCTTCTCCTCCAGCGGGCGGGCGCGCAGCGAGGTCGCGCTGATCGCGGCGCGCTTGGCGAGGAGTGCGCCGATGTTCAGCTCTCCCTTGATACCGCCCTGCATGCCGATGATCGCGAGGCGGCCGTTGACGGCGAGGACCCGGACGTTGCGGTCGAGGTACTTGGCGCCCATGTTGTCGAGGACGACGTCCGCGCCCCTGCCGTCCGTGGCCCCGCGGACCTCCTCGACGAAGTCCTGCTCGCGGTAGTTGACCAGGATGTCGGCGCCCAGGGCGGCGCACTGTTCGAGCTTCTCCTTGGTGCCCGCCGTGACCGCGACCTTCGCGCCGACGGCCTTGGCGAGCTGGATGGCCATCGTGCCGATGCCGCTGGAGCCGCCGTGCACGAGGAGGGTCTCACCGGGGCGCAGATGCGCGATCATGAACACGTTCGACCAGACCGTGCAGGTCACCTCGGGCAGCGCGGCCGCCTGTGTCAGGCCGATGCCGGCGGGCACGGGCAGCAGCTGGGCGGCCGGAGCGACGGCCTTCTCCGCGTAGCCGCCGCCCGAGAGCAGCGCGCACACCTCGTCGCCGACGCTCCATCCGGCCACACCGGGCCCGATCTCCGCGATCCGCCCGGAGCACTCCAGGCCGGGGTAGGGGGAGGCGCCGGGCGGAGGGTCGTAGAAGCCCTGGCGCTGGAGCAGGTCGGCGCGGTTCACCGCGCTCGCCGCCACCTCGATGAGCACTTCGCCCTCGCCGGGCACCGGGTCGGGGACCTCGTCCCACACCAGGGCCTCGGGTCCACCGGGTTCGGGAATCGTGATCGCATGCATGAAGGGGACGCTACTCCTCGGCTTGCGTGCCATGCCCCCGGTCCCCAGCACCTTCACGTCCCCGGCCGACTCCGACTCCCGGCCCGGCCCGGCCGACCCGCGTTGCCGATCCGGCCGGCCCGTGTCCCCGGTCGGCCCGCGTCCCCGGCGCGGCCGACCCGCAGGTTGTGCGATCAGGTACGTCCCGGACTCCGGTCCGCCTGCGCCGCCGCCCGGTCCATCAGCGCCCCTGGTCCTCATTGAGGTGCGCTCGGACTCCATGGGCGAGACCCGGGGGACTTCATGGCCGCACGGGTTCTCACCGACACGCTTCGCCCCCCGGTGTCGAAGCGCGGCCCCGACTCCCCGCGCGGCGACCGATGAGTTTCGGCGGTCCCGGTGGTCTCCCTTTGCGTAGCCCCGGACACGGGCCCCGCACGCGGAAGGATTCCAGACATGAGCGCACAGACGTCCGGCCTCGCGATCGAGACCGCGGGTCTGGTGAAGACCTTCGGCGAGACCCGGGCCGTCGACGGCGTCGACCTGGCCGTGCCCGCCGGCACGGTCTACGGCGTCCTCGGCCCGAACGGCGCCGGCAAGACGACCACGGTGAAGATGCTCGCCACCCTGCTGCGCCCCGACGGGGGCGAGGCGCACGTCTTCGGTCACGACGTCGTCCGGGAGGCCGACGAGGTACGCGGCCGGGTGAGCCTGACCGGGCAGTACGCCTCCGTGGACGAGGACCTGACCGGCACCGAGAACCTGGTGCTGCTCGCCCGGCTCCTCGGCCACGACAAGCGGGCGGCCCGCCATCGTGCCGGGCAGTTGCTGGAGGCATTCGGGCTGAGCGATGCGGCCGCGAAGCAGGTCAAGCACTACTCGGGCGGTATGCGGCGCCGTATCGACATCGCCGCGTCCATCCTGAACACGCCCGACCTGCTGTTCCTCGACGAGCCGACGACCGGCCTCGATCCACGCAGCCGCAACCAGGTGTGGGACATCGTGCGCGCGGTGGTCGCCCAGGGCACGACGGTGCTGCTGACCACGCAGTATCTGGACGAGGCGGACCAGCTGGCGTCCCGGATCGCGGTCATCGACCAGGGCAAGGTGATCGCGGAGGGCACGAAGGGCGAGCTGAAGGCGTCCGTGGGTGCCGGTTCCGTCCATCTGCGGCTGCGCGACGCGGCCCAGCGGCCACAGGCCGAGGAGGTGCTGCGCCGCGCCCTCGACGCCGATGTGCAGCGGGAGCCGGACCCGGTGGCGCTGACGGCACGCGTCGGCGGGGGGTCCGCCAACGGGCAGGGTGCCGCCGAGGCGGCCGCCCGAGCGCTGGCCGAGCTGGCCCGCACCGGCATCACCGTCGACAACTTCTCGCTGGGGCAGCCCAGCCTGGACGAGGTGTTCCTCGCCCTCACCGGACACGACACCAAAGCAGCGGCCGCGCAGGCCGACAACGCCCCCGAGACGAAGGACGAGGCGGCGGCATGAGCACCGCGACCACCACCGAGAACAAGGAACTCGCCCCCGTCAGCGCCGAGTCGCTCGCCGCGCTGCTCATCGCCAGGGAACGACCGCCGCGTCCCAGCGCCCTGTCGGCGTCCCTGACCTTCGGCTGGCGGGCCATGCTCAAGATCAAACACGTGCCGGAGCAGCTCTTCGACGTCACCGCCTTCCCGATCATGATGGTGCTGATGTACACGTACCTCTTCGGCGGTGCGCTGGCCGGCTCCCCGGAGGAGTACATCCAGTTCCTGCTGCCGGGCATCCTGGTGATGTCGGTCGTGATGATCACGATGTACACCGGTGTCTCGGTCAACACGGACATCGAGAAGGGTGTCTTCGACCGGTTCCGCTCGCTGCCGATCTGGCGGCCGTCGACGATGGTCGGCTATCTGCTGGGCGATGCCCTGCGCTACGCGATCGCGTCCGTGGTGATGCTCACCGTCGGCATGATCCTCGGCTACCGCCCGGACGGCGGGGTGCCGGGCGTGGTGGCCGGGGTCGCGCTGCTCATCGTCTTCTCGTTCGCGTTCTCGTGGATCTGGACGCTGTTCGGCCTGATGCTGCGCACCGAGAAGTCCGTGATGGGCGTCAGCATGATGGTGATCTTCCCGCTGACCTTCCTGTCCAACGTCTTCGTCGACCCGAGCACGATGCCGGGCTGGCTCCAGGCGTTCGTCAACAACAGCCCGGTCACGCATCTGGCTTCGGCGGTCCGCGAGTTGATGGCGGGCGAGTGGCCCGCCGCGGAGATCGCCTGGACTCTGGGCTGGTCGGCCCTGTTCGTGCTGGTCTTCGGGCCGATCACGATGCGGCTGTACAACCGCAAGTAAGCGCCCCGCCGGACCGCTCGGTCATGCGGGACCGGTGGTCCATGCGGTGAGGGCGCCCTGGGGATACGTCCCCGGGGCGCCCTCTTCGTCGTTCCCGTACCCGTCGCCGTCGATCCGCTACGGCAGGTGCTTGGTCTCGGGGGTGATCTTCGTGCTCGGCGTGGCGCGGACGATGGTGATGAGCCGGTCCGTCAACTGAAGCTCGCCGATGGACGGATCGTCGTAGCCGAGCACCCGATGTCCGCGCAGCACGCTGACCACCAGGTCCTCCGTCTCCCGCACACCACGGCCCACCTCTGCCTTTATGACCGGCCGTTCGGCGATGTCGAGCCCGCTGCCCTGCTGGATGAGGTCTTCCATGACCATGCCGGCGGCGGGGCTGAGCACGGAGAGCCCGAGCAGGCGTCCGGCCGCGCTCGCGCTGGTGATGACGACGTCCGCCCCGGACTGCTTCAGCAGCGGCGCGTTCTCCTCCTCCCGTACGGCGGCCACGATCTTCGCCCCGCGGTTGAGCTGGCGGGCGGTCAGCGTGACCAGTACGGCGGTGTCGTCCCGCGCGGTCGAGATGATGATCTGCCGCGCCTTGTGCGCCTCGGCCTGCAACAGCACATCGCTGCGCGTCGCATCCCCGACGACCCCCGTGTACCCATCGGCCGTCGCGGCGTCGATGACCTTGGAGCTGGGGTCCACGACGACGACCTGCTCCTTCTTCAGCCCTGTCGTGCAGACGGTCTGGATCGCCGAGCGCCCCTTCGTTCCGAAGCCGACGACAACGGTGTGCTCCCTCAAGGCCGCCCTCCAGCGGTTCAGTCGCCATTCCTCACGCGTGCGCTCCGTGAGGACCTCCAGCGTGGTTCCGACCAGGATGATCAGGAACAGCACGCGCAGCGGCGTGATCACGAAGATGTTGGTGAACCGGGCAGCGTCGCTGACCGGGGTGATGTCGCCGTACCCGGTGGTGGAGAGGGTGACGGTGGCGTAGTAGAACGCGTCGAGCAGGTCCACGGAGCCGTCGGAGTTGTCGTTGTACCCCTCGCGGTCGGCGTAGACGATGAGCGCGGTCGCGAGCAGCACGAACAAGGCCATCGCCAGCCGCTTGCCGACCTGTCGGATCGGCCGTTCGAGCTCACGTTTCGGCAGCTTGACCTGGTGGGTCACCAGACGCTCGTCCGCGTTGCGGGCGATCGCATCATGGCCCGGCAGTTTCACGTGAAACACTCCCCGTTTCGACGTACATCCCCTGGCTGTACTCCACCCCCGGCTGCCCGTTGTTTCACGTGAAACATCGTTGGCCGCAAGGCCGGTCGGCCATACCGATGTTTCACGTGAAACACACCTGGATCCCCGCTGTCGCCCAGGGCAGGTCGAGCAGCTCCAGCTCCTGACCGGGGCGGGCGCCGCCCGGCGGTACGACGGCAAGGGCATCAGCGGTGGCGATTCCGCGGAGCATAGCGGGACCGTTGTAGTGCAGCGGCACAGCGTCGTCACCGCGCAGACTGACGGGAACGAGCCGGGTGTCGTACGGATGCCCGTGCACCGCCTCCCGAAGAGGCATCGCGAACGGCTCCGGGGCCGGACGTCCGGCGAGGGTCCGCAGCAGGGGCTCGGCGAGCGTGAACAGTCCGGAGACGGCGGCCAGGGGGTTGCCCGGCAGACCGACGAGGTGCTGGTCCTGCTTGATGCGGGCCAGCAGCATGGGGTGGCCCGGGCGCACCTTCACACCGTCGACGAGGAGTTCGGCCCCGACGCGGCGCAGGATGGGGTGGACGTGGTCGACGGGTCCGGCGGCCGTGCCGCCCGTGGTGACGACGAGGTCGGCGGAGGACTTCTTCACGGCCCGGTACAGGGCGTCGGCGTCGTCCCCGAGGCGGCGTACGGCGGTGACCTCGGCGCCGAGCGCCCGGAGCCAGGACGGCAGCATCGGCCCGAGGGCATCTCGGATCAGCCCCTCGCGCGGAAGCCCCTCGGTGAGCAGTTCGTCGCCCAGGACGAGCAGTTCGACGCGAGGGCGGGGGAGCACACTCACCGTGTCGTACCCGGCGGCCGCCGCGAGTCCGAGCGCGGCCGGGGTGATCTGCGTGCCGAGCGGCAGCAGTTGGTCGCCGATGCGGCATTCCTGGCCCCGTGGGCGGATGTCCTGTCCGTGTGCGAGGTCCCGGGTCGGGTGCAGCCGCCCCTTGTCGTCGGTGCGGCCGTGCTCGCTGCGCAGGACGGCGGTCGTGTCGGGCGGGATGCGGGCGCCGGTGGCGATCCGGACCGCCTCCCCGTCCGTGAGCCGCCGGGGATCGGCGTGTCCTGCCAGCACACCGTCCTCCCGAACTTCCCAGGGCCCGGGTCCCGCGACCGCCCAGCCGTCCATCGCGGAGGTGTCGAAGGAAGGGAGGTCGGTGAGGGCTGTGAGGGCGGCCGCGAGAACGAGACCGAGGGCCTTGTCCAGGGTGACCGACACGGGGGCCCGGCGGCCGACCGAGCGGGCGGCGCGTTCGGCGGTGGCTCGGGCCTCGGGCCAGGAGGTGGCCCTGTGGTGGGAGTGGTCCTTGGCCCGGGGCGCGTCGGCCTGGCCGGTCGTGGGGGTCGCGCGGGAGGAGCGGGGCCCGTCCGGCCCCCGGACGGGCCTGTTGTTGGCCACGGCCAGCGCCTCCTCCACGTCGAGTTCTTCGGCGTCCTGAGCGGTCATCCGGTGGCCGGGCCGGTGCTGTGGCCGGTGCCGGGCGCGGCGCCGGGCTCGGTGTCCGGCTTGACGTCCGGCTCGGTGTCCGGCTTGGCGTCGGGGGTGTCCTCGTCGGCCCAGCGGAGGGCCAGGGCGGACGCCTTACGGGCGGCCTCGGTGACCGCCTCGGGGCCTCCCCCGGCCTTGGCCGCGGCGTAGCCGATCAGGAACGTCGTCAGCGGAGCGGCGGGCCGGGCCACACTGTGGGCGGCGTCACGGGCGAGGTCGAGCAGTTCGGTGATGTCGACGTCGAGGTCGATCCCCAGCTCGTCCTTGACTGCGGAAATCCATTCATCCAACACGTGGCCATGCTCCCTGATCCGTGCGCGGGCGGCGGCGATGTCGTCCCAGGTGTCGCAGTCGAAGGACGCGACCGGGTCGGTGATGCGGGTGAGGCGCAGTGCGGCGGTCAGCCGCCGCAGAGGGAGCCCGGTGAGGCTTCCGTGCTCGGCGGCGAGCCGCGTGAGCTCACGGCGCACGGCCTCGGCCCGGTAGGCGGCCACGAGGGGCTGGTCGCGGCCGTCGGGGTCGGTGACCAGGACGCCGTCGGCGGGGCCCGCGCTGTCCGAGAGGGTGTCGAGCAGTCGCCGTACCGTCTCCTCGGCCAGAAACGGCAGGTCGGCGGAGAGGACGACGACGTACGGCGCGGTGGTGTGCCGGAGTCCGGCGTCCAGCGCGGCGAGAGGGCCGCCGCCCGGGGGTTCCTCGCGGGCCCAGAGAACGGGTCGCGCGGTGGGCCGGGGTTCGGCGACGACGACGGTCGCTCCGGCCCCGGCGCAGGCGGTCAGCACCCGGTCGAGCAGGGCCCGTCCGCCTACGCGCACGGCGGGCTTGTCGGCGCCGCCGAGCCGCCGGGCGGCGCCTCCGGCGAGCACGACGGCGTCGAACGCCTCGGTACCGGGGCCGCCCGGGGGCTCGTACGCGGTCACCCCCCGAGTATGCGGGCCCTGACGATCACAGGGAACGCGGGGAGGCCGCGCAATCACGGCCCGGTCGGCTCCGACGGCGGAGGACGATCGGACCCGACCGGGCAAAGCCGGTGATCAGAGTGTGCGCAGCAGCACCGCCGGCTGTTCGACGCAGTCCGCCACGAACCGCAGGAAGCCTCCCGCCGCGCCGCCGTCGCAGACCCGGTGGTCGAAGGTGAGCGAGAGCTGCACGACCTGCCGTACCGCAAGCTCGCCCTCGTGCACCCAGGGCTTGGGGACGATGCGGCCGACGCCGAGCATGGCGGCCTCGGGGTGGTTGATGATCGGTGTGGACCCGTCGACGCCGAAGACGCCGTAGTTGTTCAGCGTGAAGGTCCCGCCGGTCAGCTGGCCGGGCGTCAGCGTCCCGGTCCGCGCCGCCTCGGTCAGGCGGGCGAACTCGGCGCCCAGCGACTCCGCGTTCCTGGTGTGCGCGTCCCGCACGACGGGGACGACCAGCCCCCGTTCCGTCTGCGCGGCGAACCCGAGGTGCACCTGGTCGAGACGTACGACCTCGCGGGCCTCCATGTCGACCGTCGAGTTCAGCTCCGGGAAACGGGCCAGCGCCGCCGTGCAGATCCGGGCGAGCAGTGCGAGGACGGAGATCTTCGGACCGCCGGACGTGTTCAGCGCCGCACGGGTGCGCATCAGCTCCGTCGCGTCGGCGTCCACCCAGCAGGTCGCGTCGGGGATCTCGCGCCGGCTGCGGGAGAGCTTGTCGGCGACGGCGCCCCGGACGCCACGCAGGGGGATGCGGGTGGCGGAGGGGGCCCCGGCGGGCGCGGGCTGTGCGGCAGGTGCGGCGAGCGGCTGCGCGGTCACGGCCCGCGGCGCCTGCACCGGGGCCGAGGCGGCCCGCAGCGCGTGCTCCACGTCCGCCCGCAGGATCAGCCCCTCGGGGCCCGAGCCATGCACCTTCCGCAGGTCCAGGTCGTTCTCGCGGGCGAGACGGCGGACGAGCGGGGAGATGACCGGCACGGGTCCGTCCGGGCACTCGGGAGCGGCGACCGGGACGGCTGTCGTATCGACGGTGGTGAGCCGCACCGCCGGCGCGGCAGGCACCGCGGACCGGATCGGCTCCCCGGGCCGCACCCGCCTGCGTCGCGCCGGTGGTGCCCCGGTGCCGTATCCGACCAGCACGTTCCCGGAGCCCTCGTCGGCGGTGACGCCGGAGGCGGGCGCCCCTACGGCCACCGTCAACAGCGGTGCCCCGACGGGCAGTTCCGTGCCCTCCTCGCCGAAGCGTGCGGTGACGACCCCGCCGTAGGGGCAGGGGACCTCGACCATGGCCTTGGCCGTCTCGACCTCGACGACCGGTTGGTCGATCGCGACGACGTCCCCGACCTGGACCAGCCAGCGGACGATCTCGGCCTCGGTCAGCCCCTCACCGAGGTCGGGCAGCTTGAACTCCAGCACGTGGGCCATCAGTTCTCCGCCTCCCACTGCAGGCGCCCCACGGCGTCCAGGATCCTGTCGACGCCGGGGAGATGGTGCCGCTCCAGCATCGGCGGCGGATACGGGATGTCGAATCCGGCGACGCGCAGCACGGGCGCCTCCAGATGGTGGAAGCAGCGCTCGGTGACGCGGGCCGCGATCTCGCCGCCCGGCCCGCCGTAGGAGCCGGACTCGTGGACGACGACCGCGCGTCCGGTCCGCCGTACCGACGCGGCGACCGTCTCGTCGTCGAAGGGCACCAGGGAGCGCAGGTCGACGACTTCGAGGTCCCAGCCCTCGGCCGTGGCCGCCTCGGCGGCCTCCAGGCAGACGGGCACGGACGGGCCGTAGGTGAGGAGCGTGGCGCTGCGGCCGGCGCGGCGCACGACCGCGCGGCCGATCGGCTCGACGGCCTGCGGTTCCTCGGGATTCCAGGAGTCCTTCGACCAGTACAGGCGCTTGGGCTCCAGGAAGACGACCGGGTCGTCGGAGGCGATCGCGGCGCGCAGCAGACCGTAGGCGTCGGCGACGGTGGCGGGCGTGACGACATGGAGCCCCGGAGTCGCCATGTAGTACGCCTCGGAGGAGTCGCTGTGGTGCTCGACGCCACCGATGCCGCCGCCGTACGGGACGCGGATGGTGATCGGCAGCGGCATCGCCCCGCGCGTGCGGTTGCGCGTGCGGGCGACGTGGCTGATGAGCTGCTCGAAGGCCGGGTAGGCGAACGCGTCGAACTGCATCTCCACGACCGGCCTGAGCCCGTACATGGCCATGCCGACGGCCGTGCCGAGGATGCCCGCCTCGGCGAGCGGGGTGTCGGTGACCCGGTCCTCACCGAACTCCTTCGTGAGCCCGTCGGTGACCCGGAAGACACCGCCGAGGGCGCCGACGTCCTCGCCCATGACGTGCACGGTGGGGTCGGCGGTCATGGCGTCGCGGAGGGCGCGGTTGAGCGCCTGCGCCATGGTGGCGGGCTTGAGGGCGACGGTGGTCATCGGTGCGCCCCTTCTCGTTCCGCCGCCAGCTCGGCCCTGAGCAGGGCCTCCTGTTCGCGCAGTTGGGGGGTGGGTTCGGCGTAGACGTGGGCGAAGAGGTCCATGGGGTCGAGGACGGGGTCCTGGTTCATGCGCTCGCGCAGGTCGGCCGCCATCGTCTCGGCGGCGTCGTGGGCGGCCCGGACGCCGTCCTCGTCGAGGAGGCCGCGCTCGGTCAGCTCGTGCTCCAGGAGGGCGATCGGGTCGTGCCCACGCCAGGTCTCGACCTCGGCGTCGCCCCGGTAGCGGGTCGCGTCGTCGGCGTTGGTGTGGGCGTCGATGCGGTACGTCACCGCCTCGACCAGCGTGGGACCGCCGCCCGCGCGCGCGTGGGCCACCGCTTCGGCGAGCACCTGGTGCACGGCCGCCGCGTCGTTGCCGTCGACCAGGCGGCCCGGCATCCCGTAGCCGACGGCCTTGTGGGCAAGCGACGGGGCCGCAGTCTGTTTCGCCAACGGGACGGAGATCGCGAAGCCGTTGTTCTGGACGAGGAAGACGACCGGGGCCTGCCAGACGGCGGCGAAGTTGAGCGCCTCGTGGAAGTCGCCCTCACTGGTGCCGCCGTCGCCGACCAGGGCGAGCGCCACCACGTCGTCGCCCTTGAGGCGGGCGGCGTGCGCGAGGCCCACGGCGTGCGGGAGCTGGGTCGCGAGCGGGGTGCACAGGGGTGCGACGCGGTGCTCGTGCGGGTCGTAACCGGTGTGCCAGTCGCCGCGCAGCAGCGTGAGCGCCTGCACGGGGTCGAGGCCACGGGCGACGGCGGCGAGGGTGTCGCGGTAGCTGGGGAAGAGCCAGTCCCGCTCTTCGAGGACGAGCGCGGCGGCGACCTCGCAGGCCTCCTGGCCGGTGCTGGAGGGGTAGACGGCGAGCCTGCCCTGCTTGGTCAGGGCCGTGGCCTGCGTGTTGTAGCGCCGACCGCGCACGAGCTCGGCGTAGAGCCGGCGCAGCAGCGCGGGGTCGGCGTCGGCCGCCGCGTCCGTGCCGAGCACGCGGTACGGCAGCGCGTCGGGCAGCAGCGGCGCGGGGTCCGTGCGGGGCTGCCAGGCGGGCGGCGGTGTCGGGCGGTACGCGCCCCGCTGCTCCATGACCGTCATACGGCACCTCCTCGTGGGAGTGGCTCCGGGACGCGGCACGGCTGTGACACGTCTCACCTACCGATTGTTCGGTCGTTGACGCATTTTGGCTACAGGCACCCTCAGGCTGTGGACAAACGGTTCTGCACAGCCTGAAATGAACGCAGTACGTCCATGGTAGGGAGGCAGGGGCACATGGCACCTGAACAAATGGCCGAGCCGCCGGAGCACGGCCCGGCCCTGCCGCCCCCTCGACCGCTGGACGCCATAGACCAGGACATCCTGCGCATGCTGCAGGCCGACGGGCGCGCCTCGATACGGTCCGTCGCCGAACGCGTCCACGTCTCCCGCGCCAACGCCTACGCCCGCATCAACCGCCTCATCGAGGACGGCGTGATCCGTGGCTTCGGGGCGCGCGTGAACCACGAGCGCGCCGGAAAGGGCACCTCGGCCTACATCACCCTCAAGATCGTGCAGAACTCCTGGCGCACGGTCCGCGACCAGCTGCGCCAGCTGTCCGGCGCCGCCCATATCGCCCTGGTGGGCGGCGACTACGACGTCCTGCTCCTGGTGCACACCTCGGACAACAGGGCCCTGCGCGAGGTCGTCCTCACCAAGCTCCAGGCCATCCCGGAGGTGCTCAGCACCCGGACACTGCTGGTGTTCGAGGAGGAGGACGTGGAACCGGAGGGCTGACCGGGCCCGAGCCCGTTCGGGCCACCGGAGAGCCGGTCAGCCCCGAACTCCCGTGCCGCCGGAGTCGATCAGCCCTGGCTCCCGGCTCCCGGAGCATCGATCAGCCCCCGCTTCCCGGGCCCACCGGAATCATTCAGTCCTGGGCGCGAAGCCCCGCGAAGACCAGGTGCGTCACCGCGTCGGACACTTCCCGCTCGCCCATGCCCCGCCCGTCCGGCCGGTACCACTCCACGATCGAGTTGATCATCCCGAAGACGAGCCGGGTCGCGAGGCGCACCTCCACGTCACGGCGCACATCACCCTCGGCGGCCGCGGCCTTCAGCAGCTCGGCGACCCGGTGGTCGAAGTCACGGCGCCGCTCCAGGGCCCAGCGCTCGGTGTCGGTGTTGCCGCGCACGCGCAGCAGCAGGGTCACGTAGGGAAGCTCGCTCATGAGCACCTCGACCATGCGCCGTACGACGTGCTCCAGGCACTCCACCGCACGTCCCGCGCGCGCGGGTTCCTCGTCGAGGATTCCGAAGAGGCCGTCCAGCGCCCGGCTGACGGCCCGCCGCAGCAGTTCCTCCTTGCTCGTGACGTGGTGGTATATCGACGACTTGGAGATACCGGCCGCCTTGGAGAGGTGCTCCATGGACGTGCCGTCGTAGCCGCGTTCGTTGAAGACCCGGACCGCGACGGACAGCAGTGTCTCCGGGGTGTACGTGTCGCGCTTGGCGGTGGTCATGAGGAGGTGCCCTCCCGCTTGTCGGAGGCGTAGGCGTGGCGGTAGAGCGCCAGCGAGGGCGCGTAGCGCCCGGAGGGGTCGCGCAGGTGCAGGTCGTCCAGGAGGGAGTACGCCCAGTTGCGGCCCAGCCTGCGGCTCCATTCGAAGGGCCCCAGCGGGTAGTTGACGCCCAGGCGCATCGCCGTGTCGATGTCCTCCTTGGTGGCCACGCCCTTGGCGACGGCGTCGTGCGCGAGGTCGACGATCCGCGCCACGATGCGGGCGACGATCATGCCGGGGGCGTCCCCGATGACGCTGACGTCCTTGCCCAGCGCCTGGAAGAGCCCGGTGGCCTCCGCGAGGGTCTGCGGCGAGGTGTCCCGGGAGGCGGACAGGGCGATCCGGGTGGCCCTGCGGTAATCGAGTGCGAGGTCGAAGTAGACGACGTCCCGGAACTCCACGGAGGTCTGCCCGTCGGCGAGGGCCAGCTGGCCGCCGCTCGGCAGCACGAACCGGGTGCCGTGGTCCTCCTCGTCCTCGCGGACGGCGATGCCCGCCTCCCGGATCAGCGGGAGCAGGTCGGCCGCGGGGCCCAGATCACCCTCGACGACGACGTACGCGGGCGCCGGGACCGGCTCGGCGGTGTGCGGCTCGGGGCGCTCGGCGTCGTCGGCGTACTCGTACCAGCCCTGCCCCGTCTTGCGGCCGAGCCGGCCGGACTCGACGAGCCGTCGCTGGGCCAGCGAGGGCGTGAAACGCACGTCCTGGAAGAAGGCCTGCCACACGGAGTGGGTGACGGATTCGTTGACGTCCTGCCCGATCAGGTCGGTCAGCTCGAAGGCGCCCATCCTGAAGCCACCGCACTCGCGCAGGATCGCGTCGATGGTGACCGGCTCCGCGGCCTGGGACTCGTACACCGCGAAGGCCTCGGCGTAGAACGGGCGTGCGATGCGGTTGACGATGAAGCCGGGGGTGTCGGCACAGGCGACCGGCGTCTTGCCCCAGGCGCGGGCCGTCTCGTACGCGCGCGTGGCCGACGTGAAGTCGGTGGAGAACCCGGAGACGACCTCGACGAGGGGCAGCAGCGGCGCGGGGTTGAAGAAGTGCAGGCCCACGAAACGGCCCGGATTGCGCAGGGCGCCGCCGATGGCCGTGACGGACAGGGAGGAGGTGTTGGTGGCGAGCAGACAGTCCTCGCCGACGACGTCCTCCAGCGCGCGGAACAGCTCCTGTTTGACGTCCAGCCGCTCCACGACCGCCTCGACGACGAGACCGCAGTCCGCGAGGTCGGCGATGCCCTCGGCGGCGTGCAGCCGGGCGCGCGCGGCGTCCCGGTCGGCGGCGGTCATGCGGTCCTTCGCGACGAGCCGGTCGAGCCGCGCGCCGACCGCCTCCGCGGCCTCCCGCGCACGGCCGGGAACAGCATCGAACAGCCGTACGAGGTGGCCCGCGACCAGTGCGACCTGGGCGATGCCCTGGCCCATGGTGCCGGTGCCTACGACGGCCACGGGGCTGCCGGGGTCGAGTCCTGTCATGTGCGCGATCCTCCCGCACGGGGTTGTCCACAGATGCGGCGGACCCCCTTGTACCGACCGATCGTTCGGTTACTCTAGCCTTGTCCGCCTGTTCCTGCCCAGGTCAGAGCTTGACGAAGAGCTTCTGACGTGAGGAGTTGGTCAAGCATGGCCGCCGAGCCGTCCGCGCACGCCCTGATCGCCAAGCACCGGCCCACCCTCGACCAGGCGCTGGAAGCGATCCGCACCCGCGCGTACTGGTCGCCCCACCCCGAGCACCCCAAGGCGTACGGCGAGAACGGCAGCCTGGGCATGGCCGAGGGCAAGGCCGCCTTCGACGCCCTCCTCGGCACCCGACTCGACCTCGGCCAGCCCGGCACCGACGACTGGGTGGGCGGCGAGGTCTCCCCGTACGGCATCGAGCTGGGCGTCACCTACCCGCACGCGGACATCGACACGCTGCTGCCCGCCATGAAGGCGGGCCGGCGCGCGTGGCGCGACGCGGGCGCGGAGGCGCGCGCGGCGGTGTGTCTGGAGATCCTCAAACGGATCAGCGACCGCACCCACGAGTTCGCCCACGCCGTCATGCACACCAGCGGCCAGGCCTTCATGATGGCCTTCCAGGCGGGCGGCCCGCACGCCCAGGACCGAGGCCTGGAGGCTGTGGCGTACGCGTACGCGGAGCAGGTCCGCACCCCGGACACCGCGGAGTGGAGCAAGCCCCAGGGCAAGCGCGATCCGCTCGCGCTCACCAAGAAGTTCAAGCCGGTGCCGCGCGGCACCGCCCTCGTCATCGGCTGCAACACCTTCCCGACGTGGAACGGCTACCCGGGCCTGTTCGCCTCCCTCGCCACCGGCAACGCGGTGCTCGTGAAGCCCCATCCGCGCGCGGTGCTACCGCTCGCCCTGACGGTTCAGGTCGCCCGCGAGGTCCTCGCCGAAGCCGGCTTCGACCCCAACCTGGTCGCGCTGGCCGCCGAGCGCCCCGGCGAGGGCATCGCCAAGGACCTGGCCACCCGCCCCGAGATCCGCATCATCGACTACACCGGTTCGACGTCCTTCGGCGACTGGCTGGAGGCCAACGCCCGCCAGGCGGAGGTCTACACGGAGAAGGCCGGCGTCAACACGGTGCTCGTCGACTCCACCGACGACTACAAGGGCATGCTCTCCAACCTGGCCTTCTCCCTGTCCCTGTACAGCGGCCAGATGTGCACCACCCCGCAGAACCTGCTCATCCCCCGCGACGGCATCACCACCGACCAGGGCCCCAGGTCCTACGACGAGGTCGTCGCCGACCTCGCCACCTCGGTCGGCGGCCTGCTGGGCGACGACGCGCGCGCGAACGCACTGCTCGGCGCGATCGTGAACCCCGACGTCAGGACCCGCCTCGAAGCCGCCGCGTCGCTCGGCGAAGTCGCCCTCGCCTCACGGGAGATCAGCAACCCGGAGTTCCCCGGCGCGGTCGTCCGTACACCGGTGATCGTGAAGCTCGACGGCGCGCGGAAGTACTGGGAGCGGACCGAGGACGAGGCCGCCTACATGAGCGAGTGCTTCGGGCCGGTGTCGTTCGCCGTGGCCGTCGACTCGGCCGCGGACGGCCTGGAGTTGCTGCGGCGGACCATCGGCGACAAGGGCGCGATGACCGTCGGCGCGTACACGACCTCCGACGAGGTGGCCGAGGCCGTCGAGGAGGTCTGCCTGGAGGAGTGCGCGCAGTTGTCGCTGAACCTCACGGGTGGGGTGTATGTGAACCAGACCGCGGCGTTCTCGGACTTCCACGGGTCCGGTGGGAATCCGGCGGCGAACGCGGCTCTGTGCGACGGAGCGTTCGTGGCCAATCGGTTCCGGGTGGTCGAGGTCCGGAGCGAAGCGCTCCGCTAGGGGCGCCGGGTGACCGCGATGGCCGGGCGTCCGTGGGCCGTCCCCGGCTGGTCGCGCGGTTCCTCACGCCCTTGAAGGGGCGCACCCACCACGTCCCTTCAGAAGGAACCCGTGCTCCAGTGGTACAGCGTCATCGCCACGCTTGTCGCCAGGTTGTAGCTGGAGACCTGGGGGCGCATCGGGAGGGCCAGCAAGTGGTCGGTTCGTGCCCGGAGTTCGGCGGACAGGCCGCTGCGTTCCGAGCCGAAGGCGAGGACGGCGTCGTCCGGGAGCCTCAGGCCCCGGATGTCGTCGCCCTCGGGGTCGAGTGCGAAGAGCGGGCCGGGTGGCAGGTCGGCGACCTCCAGGCGCTCGACGGCGGTCGCAAAGTGCAGGCCCGCCCCACCGCGTACGACCGTGGGGTGCCAGGGGTCCATGGTGCCCGTGGTGACCACACCGGTCACGCCGAAACCGGCGGCCAGCCGGATCACGGCCCCCGCGTTGCCCAGGTTGCGCGGGTTGTCGAGGACGACGACGGGGGCGGTGCGCGGGGTGTGGGCGAGGACGGCCAGATGGGCCGCGCGCGAGGGGCGTACGGCCAGGGCGGCGACGGCGGTAGGGTGCGGTCGCGGTACGAGGGCCCGGTACGCCTCCTGCGGGACCTCCTGGAGAAGCTGCGCGAGCCGGTCCCGTACGTCCGGGGCCAGCTCGTCGGCGAGGGCGAGCGCCGCCGTGCGGTCGGCGGTGACGGCCACCGGCACCTCGGCACCGAAGCGCACGGCGTGCTTGAGGGCGTGGAAGCCGTCGAGCAGGACCGCGGCGTCGGCGAGGCGGCGCCAGGCCCGCAGGACGTCGTCCGCCGGACGGACGATCGACGCGGTCGCCGGGCTGACCGCCCGTCCGTCCTCCGGTCCGTCCTCTGATCCGCTCACCGGACTCTTCACCGGATCGTTCATGCGGTGAAGCCTACGTTGGCCTGCTCGGCCGACTCCTTCTCCTGGGAGAGCGGTGACCGCCGCGGGTCACGCGGGCCAGGGATCGTGAGGGCGCGCCCGGGCAGCACGCGACGTACGACGCGGTCACGCCCGCGTGCCACCAGGCCACCCAGGCGCTTCAGGAAGGGCGTCGGCAGGAACACGGCGTCGGCGGCGATCATCGCGAGCGAGAAGAACGGCAGGCCCAGCACGACGGCGATCACGGCGTGCTCGGTCATCATGACCGCCAGCAGGACGTTCTTGACGCGCCGGTTGAAGAGCGTGAACGGGAAGGCGACCTGCACGATCACCGTCCCGTACGTCGCCAGCATCACCATCGTGCCGCTGGACGACAGCAGGTCGGAGAGCCCGGCCCAGGGCGAGAAGTAGTCCAGGTGGAACGGGTAGTAGGCGGCCGTGCCGTCCTGCCAGCGCCCGCCCTGGATCTTGTACCAGCCGGCCGCCGCGTAGATCAGACACGCCTCGGCCATGATCACGACCAGGACGGCGTTGTGCGTGAGGTTGCCGACGATGTCGAGCAGCGCGCGCGGCTTGGTGTCCGACGTGACGCGGCCGACGGCCCACCACAGGGCGTGCACCACCCACAGCCCCCAGAAGAACGTCAGCCAGCCGCCCGGCACCAGATCGCCGCCCGGAATCAGACCACCGAACGTCGCCACCAGCAGCGCGAACCCGAGCACGCACCACAGGGCGGGGCCGACCCTGTCCTGCGGTGCGCTGCCGTCCCGCTCCAGGCGCTCGCGCCCGCGCCGTACACGCCGCGCGTCCAGCGACCAGACCTGGGCGCAGCGGACGAAGACGAGATAGATCGCCATGAGGTGGAGGACGTTGTCGCCGCCGTCACCCATGAAGACGCTGCGGTTCTGCAGCGAGAGAACGCCCACCATGAAGAGCACGCTCACGGCGCGGGTGCGCCAGCCGAGCAGCAGAAGGAAGGTGGCCAGGATGGCGACGGCGTAGACGATCTCGAACCACACCATGCTGTCGGACCACATCAGCACCGTGAAGGCGTCGTTGGTCGCGATCAGTTGCTGGGCCAGCTCCCAGCTCCAGGGCCCCTCGGGGCCGTACAACTCGCGTCGGTGCGGGAACTCGCGCAGCAGGAACAGCAGCCAGGTCGCGGAGAAGCCGATACGGATGATCGCGCTCTGGTACGGGCCCAGCGCGCGATCCGTGACACGGGTGATCCCGTTGCCTATCACGGTGGTGAGGCGCCCCACCGGGCTCACCGGCCGGACCGGGTCGGTCGGGTTCACGGAGCTCATTCGGCGCCCGCCTCCGTCCGGCCGGTGACGGCCCGGCCGGCGCCGGCCGCGTTGGCGGCGGCGTCCGTCCGGTCATCACCGGTCACCGACCACCAGGGCAGCTCACGGACGACGGGTTTGTCGGACACCTTTTCCTCGCTCCACTCGGGCGACGGCACGTTGGTCGTACGGGATCGGAGCTGGATCCGCTCGATCACACCGTCGGGACCGTCGGCCTGCTCGCGGTCGAGGCGCATCACCACGATGCGGCGCACATAGCGCTCGGAGAGGTCGCCGCGCGAGGTGGTGGCGCGGTCCTCGCCGTCGTGTGTGGAGACATAGAAGTCCCAGGCCCGGCGCAGCTCGTTCTGCTGGGTGTGGCTCGGCACCGGATTCCTGTCGATCGCGGCGCCGTCCAGCCCGGACAGGTCGTACCAGCCGGTCTCGCGCGTCTCACCGTCCGCGGTACGGACCTCGGCGCGCGCCTGCACCGAGATGTTCTGCTGCAACGGGTTCGGCGCGAACAGCTTCCAGTTCTGCTCGAACTCCGGGTACACCCATTCGTCCACCGCCCCACCGTGCTGCTTCGTCAGCGTGTTCGAGGGTGCGATATGGAGAAACACCAGCCCGACGTGCGCACAGGTCGCCACCGCCACGACCGCGAGCACCAGCGCCACGGCGATCTGGTACGGCAGGGTGAGCGCCGCGATACCGGCGGTCGACCGCACCGGTTCGGCCATCTGCTCGGGTCGCGGCCGGGGAGACTCCGGCGAGGACGGGGCTGCGGGGGCCGAGGTCAGGGACGAGGCCGAGGTCGGGGTCGAGGCTGGGGCCGAGGCCGGGGTCTGCTGGGGAGGCTGGGCCTGCGGGTTCCCCTCGCTCACGGAGGCGGGGCCCTCGGGCTCGTCCGGCCCCCGCCGGGCGTTCGAGACCTCGTCGTTCGCGTCCATTCCGCCCCGCTCCCCGATTCCCACTACCCGGTCCACTTCCCCACCGGAACTTACTCAGCCGCGTCCCTCCGGCACAGCCCCGATGGCCACAGCAGTCACATCGTCACACCGCTCACACGGCACCCATGAGGTTATCCACAGCGGGGGACACCTTACGGCTCAGTGTGGTCCGCCTCTCTCGCGAAAGCCGTCACGGCCGCTCAGCAGCCTGCCGCGCCCGACGCCCGTGACACCACCGCGCCCCACACCATTCCCCTCTTCTAGAACCTGTTCTATCTTGACGCCCTGTCATCGGCGACACGGAAGGGGCGGGAACCGTGGACTTCACCTTCACCGAGGAACAGCAGGCGGCGGCCGAGGCGGCGAGGGCGGTGTTCGCCGGGGTCGCGCCGGACGGGGTACCGAGCCCCTCTCTCGTGCCGGGGGCCGTGGCCGACGACTTCGACCGGGTCCTGTGGGCGAAGCTCGCCGAGGCGGACCTGCTCAGCCTGTTGCTGGACCCCTCGTACGGCGGCTCGGGCCTCGATCCGATCGCGTTGTGCCTGGTGCTGCGCGAGTCGGCGAAGGTGCTGGCCAGGGGACCGCTGCTGGAGAGCAGCGCGGCCGCCGTGGCCGTACAGGCGCACGGGAGTGAAGAGCTGAAGACGGATCTGCTCGCACGCGTCGGCCGGGGCGAGATCGTCCTGACCGTCGCCGCGCACGGCCGCACCGGCCACGACCCGGCCGAACTCGCCGTGACCGCACGGCGGGACGCCGACGGCGCCTGGGTCCTGGACGGCGTGCAGACAGCGGTGCCATGGGCGTACAACGCGGACTTCGTCGTCGTCCCCGCGACGGTCCCACCGGAGTCGGTCGCCCCCGGCGTGCCCGGCGACGGAGCCGAGCAGGACGCTGCCGCTGCCGCCGACGGCCGGACCGTGCTCGCCCTCGTTCCCCGCGTCCACGACGGGGTGACGCTCGCCGAGCAGATCTCCACCAGCGGCGAACGGCTCGCGCGGTTGCGGCTGGACTCGGCACGGATCGCCGCCCGGAACGTCATCGACGCCGAGGGGGCGTGGGAGCGGCTGCGGGAGCTGCTGGCCACCGGAACGTGCGCGCTGGCGCTCGGCCTCGGCGAAGGTGTACTAGGCATGACCAGCGAATACGCCGGAAAAAGGGAACAGTTCGGTTTCCCGATCGCCTCGTTCCAGGCCGTCGCTGTACAGGCCGCCGACCGCTTCATCGACCTTCGCGCGATGGAGGCGACGCTGTGGCAGGCCGCCTGGCGCATCACCTCCGGCGCGGGGGGTGCGCTGCCCGTCGGCGGGGACGTCTCCGTGGCCAAGATCTGGGCCTCGGAGGGGGTACGACGAGTCGTGCAGACCGCCCAGCATCTGCACGGGGGCTTCGGCGCCGACGTCGAATACCCCCTGCACCGCTATCACGCCTGGGCCAAGTACCTCGAACTGTCACTCGGCCCCGCAGCAGCCCACGAGGAGGCGCTGGGCGACCTTCTCGCAGCGCACCCACTGGGCTGAGCACCGCGCAGTCCACGCCTCGGGGCGCGCACGTCCTGTCCGCGCGCCCCGCACCTACCCGCGGTCCCGCCGAACGTTCCCTGGAGAACGAGGTTTCCTGGAGAACGAGGTTCCCTAGAGAACGAACCCGGACGCGCCCTCGTCGTCCACCACCGGACGGCCGGCGGCTGCCCAGACCTGCATGCCGCCGTCCACGTTCACGGCGTCGAGGCCCTGCTGGACGAGGTACATGGTGACCTGCGCCGAACGACCGCCCGAGCGGCAGATCACATGAATCCTGCCGTCCTGCGGAGCCGCCTCGGTCACCTCGCCGTAGCGCGCCACGAACTCACTGATGGGGATGTGCAGCGCCCCTTCGGCGTGACCCGCCTGCCACTCGTCGTCCTCCCGGACATCCAGCAGAAAGTCGTCGTCCTTGAGGTCTCCGACCTCAACCGTGGGCACACCAGCTCCGAGATGCATACAGACGACGCTACCCGACCGGACAGCCACCGACCCGAGCCCTCGACTGTTCCGACCAGGCAGAGCAGGGCGGGCACAGTCACAGCCGCAGTCACAGCCGCAGTCACAGGCACAGGCACAGGCACAGGCAGGGCAGACCTACCGGGCTAATCCTCCTCGCCGAGCAACCCCGCCAGCTCCGCCTCCCGCTGTTCGACCTCCGCCAGCAGTTGGTCGGCGATCTCGTCGAGGAGGCGGTCGGGGTCGTCCGGCGCGAGGCGGAGCATCGAGCCGATGGCGCCCTCCTCCAGCTCCCGGGCGACGACGGCGAGCAGATCCTTGCGCTGGGCGAGCCATTCGAGCCGGGCGTACAGCTCCTCGGCACGACTCGGCCTGCGCTCCTCCGGCACGGGCCCGGCCGCCCATTCCTCGGACAGCTCCCGCAGCAGCACCTCGTCACCACGGCCGTACGCGGCGTTCACACGGACTATGAACTCGTCCCGTCGCCCCCGCTCCTTGTCGTCCTGTGCCAGGTCGGGGTGGGCCTTGCGGACCAGCTCGCGGTAGAGCCTGCGGGCCTCGTCGCTCGGGCGCACTCGCTCCGGGGACCGTACGGGCTGGTCGGTGAGCATCGCCGCGGCCTCGGGGAACAGGCCCTCCGAGTCCATCCAGCCGTGGAACAACTCCTCCACGCCCGGCATGGGCATGACCCGGGCCCGCGCCTCCTGGGCCTTGCGCACATCCTCCGGATCACCGGTGCGCGCGGCCTTCGCCTCGGCGATCCGGGCGTCCAGCTCGTCGAGCCGCGCGTACACGGGGCCGAGCTTCTGGTGGTGCAGCCGGGAGAAGTTCTCCACCTCGACCCGGAAGGTCTCGACGGCGATCTCGTACTCGATCAGCGCCTGCTCGGCCGCCCGCACAGCCCGCTCCAGCCGCTCCTCGGGCCGCCCCGAGCCGACGCTCTCAGCAAGGGTCGACCCCTCGGCGGGTGTCGTCCCATCGGCGGACGACGGCTTCTCGGCGGAGGGCTCACCGTCAGTGGAGCCCTTGCCCCCGGCAGACGCGGCGCCCTCATCGGGCTCCACGGGCTCGGTGAGGCGCTCGGACGGTGTCTGCTCGGCTTCCGGGGTCGTCACCCGACCCAGCCTAGGCCACGACTCCGAGCCCCACCGAAAGCCACCGGGGACCCGGCGACGGAGTGATAACGCCCCCGCTTCACCGGCTGCCCAGTCGGCGCGGCCGGCCCAGTCGCCTCACCCGGCGCAGTCACTTCACCTGGCGCAGTCGGCTCGTCCGGACACCCCCTGCCGCCTGCCGGACGTTTCCGAACACTCCGCGCGGGCTCAGACTCAGAACACGTCCCCCGGTCCGGCCGCCCCAGCCACCCGAGCGCCCCGGCCACCCGGTCATCCCGACCACCCTGGGGCGCCCCCATCGGCTTTCCCCTCAGACCCCCGCCTCCGCCGCGATCCGTCCCGCCCGCACGGCCGCCACCAGGTCCGCGTGGTCCGCCTCCGTGCGGTCCGCGTAGGTCACGGCGAACGTGGCCGTCGCCTCGTCGAGTTCGTCGTTCTTGCCGCAGTAGCCGGCGATGAGGCGGGGGTCGGCGCTGTGGGCGTGCGCACGGGCGAGGAGGGCGCCGGTCATGCGGCCGTAGTCGTCCACCTGGTCGGCGGCCAGCGCCGCGGGGTCGACGCTGCCCTTGCGGTTGCGGAACTGGCGTACCTGGAAGGGGCGGCCGTCGACCGTGGTCCAGCCCAGCAGCATGTCGCTGACAACCTGCATACGCTTCTGGCCGAGGACCACCCGGCGCCCCTCGTGTTCCACCTCCGGCACCTCGAAACCAGCGGTGGCGAGGTGTGGCTCGAGCGCCGAGGGACGGGCCTCCTTCACCTGAAGGACGAGCGGTTCCCCTCGGTGGTCCAGGAGCAGGACGACGTACGACCGGGTTCCCACACTGCCGGTGCCGACCACGCGGAACGCCACATCGTGCACGGCGTACCGGGCGAGCAGCGGATGGCGGTCCTCCGAGAGTGTGGTCAGGTACTGCGTCAGGGAAGCGGCCACGGCGGCGGCCTCCTCGTCCTCCACACGGCGCAGCACCGGCGGGGCGTCCACGAAGTGACGGCCGCCCCCCTCCACCGGCCGGGTCGCCTTGGCCGCGAAACGGCCGCTCGTGTTGGCGCGCGCCTTCTCCGAGACCCGCTCCAGCGTGCCCAGCAGGTCGTGGGCATCGGTGTAGGAGACCAGTTCCTCGTCCGCGATGGCGTTCCACGCGTCGAGCGCCGAGAGCTTGGCGAGGAGCCGCATCGTGCGCCGATAGGCGCCCGTCGCGTCGTAGGCCGCCTTGCGGCAGATGTCCTCGTCGGCGCCGGCCTCGCGTCCGGCGAGCACCAGGGAGGCGGCGAGGCGCTTGAGGTCCCATTCCCAGGGACCGTGGACGGTCTCGTCGAAGTCGTTGAGGTCCATGACGAGGTCGCCGCGGGCGTCTCCGTACAAACCGAAGTTGGCCGCGTGGGCGTCGCCACAGATCTGGGTGCCGATGCCGGTCATGGGCGTACGGGCGAGGTCGTAGGCCATGAGGCCTGCCGAACCGCGCAGGAACGCGAAGGGGGTGGCCGCCATCCTGCCGACCCGTATCGGGGTGAGGCCGGTGATCCGACCGCGGTTGGACTCCTCCACCGCGGACACCGCGTCCGGCCTGTCGGTGGTGAGGGTCAGATCGGCGTGCGCACTGCGGGGCACCCGCGTGCGCAAGGCCTTGCCCTCGTCCTTGGGCGACCCCTCC
Source organism: Streptomyces sp. NBC_01314 (assembly GCF_041435215.1). Lineage (NCBI taxonomy): Bacteria > Bacillati > Actinomycetota > Actinomycetes > Kitasatosporales > Streptomycetaceae > Streptomyces > Streptomyces sp. NBC_01314. The sequence continues at coordinate 5,637,987 of NZ_CP108394.1, forward strand.
GAGGGCCACCGGGCGAATCCCGGCACCCCCGGCACCCGCGAGCCGGGCGACGGCGACGCCACCCTGGCCCCGGTCTCCCGGAACTGTGCCGACCCCGCCTCGGCCACCGGCCCTGCCGTCGTATCGGCCTCGGTCACAGCGACCGCCTCCCCCGCACACGTCCTCGCACGAACATCAACTCGTGATGACGTTACAGCCGGTGGCCGAAACGCGTCAGACCCTGTGGATAACTCCCCGCCCCGCCCGCCCACACCTGCGGAGAAACCGCCCCCGCACCGCTGGACCGGCCCACCCACCGACGCCACGTCCGCGCCGCCCCCCGCACACGGCCGGCTCTGCGGGAGATGGCCCTTGGCCCAGTCCCGGAGCTCCTGCGGCGCGACTCCCAGCGCGACCCCGGCCTCGGTCAGCCGGCGCGGCGACTCGCGGCGGTGGCCCTTCGTCGACCTCGCGCACCACCAGCCCGGCGGGGCCGAGTTCGGTGAGCCGATCGCCAGAGCATGCGCTCGCTGATGCCGCTGATGCCGGGGACCGCTCTGCGCAGGCCGACGAAGTGCGCGGGATGCGGCATCGGCACGGCCACGATCGGACCAGTCCATCGCTTCCAGGCCGCCCGCGCCAAGGCCTCCCGCACCAAGGCCTCGACGACGCGGTCGTCAAGGGCCTTGGAGAGTTTGGCCGAGTGCCTCGCCGCGCAGCCCCTCCCGGGGGAACGCGAAGGGCGGTCGCCCCACCGCAGGAACGGCCGCCCGTGCCGTCAGGCCGCGTAGGTCGCGTTCTGCGCGGTGGTCACCACCTTCTGTCCGTCGGCCTGGCTCAGCAGCCCGGCCGACACCCAGGAGCCGGCGGTCGACTCCACACGCGCCACCAGCGCGCCCTTGTCGGCGAACGGCGCCCCGGCCCAGATCTCGTCCAGCAGGGTCGTGCCGTCGGACTTCGCCGGGTTGGCGACGCCCGAGTCGGTGCCGCCGAGGAAGACAGTCGGTTCGGAGCGCTTGACGTAGGCGTGGGTCGGGTCCTCGCTCCCCTCGTAGAAGGGAGCGAATTCGGTGCCGCCCAGCGTGTAGTGCAGCGGCTTTCCGCTCACCGGGGTGAGGGAGGGCAGCAGGTCGCCGGAGAGCCCCGCGTTGCGGTACAACCCGACCGGCAGATAGCTGGTGGCACTGTTCCTGCCGACCAGGTTGACCGGCCCGTAGAACAGCGTCTGGAGCGTCGGGTCGTCGAGGGCCTTCTCCACCCGCAGCCGGAACGGGATCGTCACGCGTACGACGTCCCCGCCACCCCAGGTGCGGGAGGGGATCGTGAAGTAGCTCCCCGCGGCCGGAGTGCCGCTCACCGCACTGCCGTTGACGGTCACCCGGAAGCCGGCGGTCGCCCATGACGGCACCCGCAGGCGCAGTTCGAAGGCCGCGCTGCCGCCCCCGACGGTGATCGTGGAGCCCTGCTCCCGGGGGTAGTCGGTGCTCTGGGCGAGCGTCACGCCCTTCGCGGACCAGTCCAGCGTGGCGGCGCTGTACAGGTTGACGTACAGCGCGCTGCCGTCTGCCTTGGTGAAGAACACGGAGTCCTGGTACTTGGTGGCGCTCTCCATGCCCGTGCCCTCGCAGCAGGTGGTGCCCTGCTTGGGGGTGTAGTCACGCACATGACCGGGATTCAGCCCGATGAAGTACGTGACCAGCGGCTTCTCCGCGTCGGCCTTGTCCTGCTTGGAGCCGAGGACCTGGTTGAGCAGGGCTCGCTCGTAGTAGTCCATGTACTTCGGGTCCTGCTCGTGGAAGAACAGGGTCCGGCTCAGCTTGAGCAGGTTGTACGCGCAGCAGGTCTCGGCGTTGGTGTCGCTGATCGTCCCGGAGACGACCCCGCGCGCCTTCCAGAACTCGGCCGTGCTGGTGCCGCCGATCCCGTACATGCGCTGCGGGATCACCATGCCCCAGAAGTTCTTCGCGGCGGTGAGGTAGCGGGTCTCGCCCGTCACGTCGTACAGCCGGACATAACCGGTCATGATCGGGATGTGCTGGTTGGCGTGAAGGCCATCCAGGATGTCGGTGTCGGCCGCGCAGGCGTCGATGAGCCGGTCGAGGTCGAACAGCTTGGCCAGCGCGAGGTGGTCGGCCTTGCCGGTGATCGAGTACAGGTCGACGATCGTCTCGACGATGCCGCCGAACTCACCGCTGGAGAAGATGCCCCACATCCGCTGCAGCGTGGACTCGGGCAGCTTGGACAGCCGGGAGTACATCCAGTCGCACATGCCGGACGCGAGGTCGAGCGCCCGGGCGTCGTCCGTGGCGAGGTAGGCGTCGAGCAGGCCCTTGAGGATCTTGTGCGCGGTGTAGTACGGCGCCCACACCTTGGTGTAGTCGGCGCTGGTCCGCGACTCCAGATCGATGAACTGCGTCTCCGGGTAGGCGGCGAGGAACCCGGCATGGCTCGGCCCGCCCCAGGTGCGGCGCAGGGTGGCGGTGAGCCCGCGCCCGGAGGCGTCGGCGAACGTGCCGCCGCTGGTGGCGAAGAAGTAGTACGACACGAGGTTGCCGAGCCCTGCCGAGGAGAGTTTGGCCTCGTTGGTCTGCAGCGAGGTGATCTCCGCCGGCGTCAGCGCCCGCGACCAGATGTTGAACTCGTCGAAGGCGCCCGCGAACGTCGGGTCGGAGGAGTAGTTGGAGCGGCCCAGCCAGTTGTTCGTCAGGGTCCCCAGGACCGATGGGTTGAGGGTCATCGAGGTGTTCTGGGCGACCGCGGTGCCGTTGACGTAGAGGGTGCCCGTGCTGCCGGAGATGGTCACCGCCAGGTGACTCCACTGGTTCAGCGGCAGCGCGGCGGTGCCGTTGAGGCTCTGCTCCCCGCCCGCCCCGCTGGTGGTGATGGCGAAACGCGGAACCCCGCTCCCGTTGCGGGTGACCAGGTACATGTACCGGGTGGTGTTGTTACCGAAGTCGAAGACCCGCTGCCAGTTGGCGTTGTGGGTGGGCTTCACCCAGGTCGACAGGGTGATCGCCGACGCGCCGCCGAGCACGCTGTTCGGCAGGTCGACGTACTGGTAGGAGCCCCGGACGTTCTCGTGGGCACCGCCGAACTTCCCGGTGACGGCGAGCATGCGCGGGTCGGTGCGCAGCGCCGCGCGCACCTCGGTCATGGCGCCGACCATGTAGCGGATCCTGTCGGAGTACGCCGTGTCCTTGGTGCTCGCGTAGGCCTGGGCGAGCATCGTCAGGAAGTGCCCGGTGTAGTGGCCGCGGAGGTTGCCGTTGGCCTCGCCGTCGAGACCCTCCCAGCCGCCGGGGGCAACCGCGCCCTTGGTGGAAAGTCCCGCGTTGGCGCGGAAGACCTGCAACAGCCGGTCGACGTCGTAGCCACGGCCGTGGTCGAGCATCAACTGGCGTTTGTCGGCGAACAGGCCCTGGCCGAGCGCCACGTCCTTCAGCTCGAACGGCCGCACCGACCAGGCGGAAGGCGTGGGAACAGTGGCGGCGACCGCTCGGCCGCCGCCCGCCGCGAAAGAGACTCCGGGTACGGCTGCGGTGAGCAACGCGGACTGGAGGAGAAAGCGTCTGGAGAGCGGCGGTGCCATGTGCGCCTCGTCTCTGGCAGGTGTGGGGTCTGGCAGGTGTGGGGTGTCCGAGAAAGCGAGAATATTGTTCGACATTGCGAACACTGTGCGAATTGCCGACCAGAAGATAGGGATGAGGCAGACGGGCGTCAACGGTACTGACGGGTTTCACGAAGCCATCACCCAGACAGGGAGGCCGCATACGCTGGCTCGGCACCGTTTCACGTGAAACATCGCTCGTATCCCCATCTACGACGATTCACATGACGCTGACCCCGACGCCACCCACGACCGCGCACTCGGGACTCGGCACGCCCCCACGCCGTCCCGCGCCACCGGAAGCCGGAAGCCCTTACTGGACCCCTGAGAGACTCCTCACACTCAAGAGCCCCTGGCCGGCCCGTTCAACCCTCCGGGCAGTCCGCGAGCGAACAAAAAAGAAGCGGTCCCATCGTGATCACGATGGGACCGCTTCGCTGTGCGCGAGGGGGGAGTTGAACCCCCACGCCCTTGCGGGCACTGGAACCTGAATCCAGCGCGTCTGCCTATTCCGCCACCCGCGCATTAGGTGTGTCTTCAGGCCCCGTTCCTTGCGGTGTTGGTGCCTTCCGACATCGAGAAGATTAGCACGCTGGAGAGGGTGGCTTCACATCCCTTATCCGCGGCCGGCCCGCCCCACGACGACGTGACCCGGTCGACCAGCACGGACCGAACACACGGCCCTTCCGGCCACGTATCAACGCGTGCTGGTTCACGTATCAACCTCGTACCGGTCCCGGACATCTCCACTGGAGAGGGACGGGGTGCACAGTCCGGTGCGGGACACTGGTCTCGTACCGCCTCTACGATCCTTGGCAGAGTTCGGACGGGGTAGTTCGAAGAAGAGCTCCGGTGGGAATCCGGGAAGGGACTTCAGTGGGCGTCGAGACCGGGTGACACCGATCGACCGGGCCGACGGGGGGAACCAGCCGATTTCCCGGCGCGTGGATACGATCAGTAAGCAGTACCGACCCGGTACGCCGAGCGGTGACGACGGAGGAGGTGCCCCATGGGAGTCCTGAAGAAGTTCGAGCAACGTCTCGAAGGTCTGGTCAACGGCACCTTCGCCAAGGTGTTCAAGTCCGAGGTCCAGCCCGTGGAGATCGCGGGAGCACTCCAGCGGGAGTGCGACAACAACGCCACCATCTGGAACCGCGACCGCACGGTCGTCCCCAACGACTTCATCGTGGAGCTGAGCACGCCCGACTTCGAGCGCCTCAGCCCCTACTCCGGCCAGCTCGGCGACGAGCTCGCCGGCATGGTGCGCGACTACGCCAAGCAGCAGCGCTACACCTTCATGGGTGCCATCAAGGTCAATCTGGAGAAGGCCGACGACCTCGACACCGGTCTGTACCGGGTACGCAGCCGTACGCTCGCCTCCTCCACCGACCAGCAGGCCCCCTCGGGCGCCCCGGCGAGCCCCGCCGCGGGCCGCCCCGGCGGTTACGGCTACCCGCCCACCGCGGCACCCGCTGGTGCCCCGCCCATGCCGGCCACGCCACCGCCCGGCGGTGGCCGTCCCGGCGCCGCCCCGCTCGGCCAGCGGCCGCCTACCGCTCCGGCGGCCGGCGGGCGCATGCGCTACTGGATCGAGATCAACGGCACCCGCCATCAGATCTCCCGCCCGACGCTGGTACTGGGACGCAGCACGGAAGCCGACGTGCGGATCGACGACCCCGGCGTCTCCCGCCGGCACTGCGAGATCCGGACCGGAACGCCCTCGACGATCCAAGATCTCGGATCCACCAACGGCATCGTGGTGGACGGGCAGCACACCACCCGCGCTACGCTCCGCGACGGCTCGCGGATCGTCGTGGGCAGCAGCACCATCATTTACCGGCAAGCCGAAGGGTGAAGCGGGGGCAATGTCAGAGCTGACCCTCACGGTCATGCGGCTGGGTTTCCTGGCCGTACTGTGGCTGTTCGTGATCGTGGCCGTGCAGGTCATCCGCAGCGACCTGTTCGGTACGCGCGTCACCCAGCGGGGGTCGCGCCGGGAGGCCGCGCGGCCACAGCAGGCCGCGCGCCAGGCCGCCCCTCCACAGCAACGCGGCCAGCAGCCCGCGCCCGCCACCGGCGGCGGCGGCGGGCGCCGCGGGCGCAACGCCCCGACCAAACTCGTCGTCAGCGAGGGCACGCTGACGGGCACCACCGTGGCGCTGCAGGGCCAGACAATCAGCCTGGGCCGTGCACACGACTCCACGATCGTGCTGGACGACGACTACGCCTCCAGCCGGCACGCCCGGATCTACCCGGACCGCGACGGCCAGTGGATCGTCGAGGACCTGGGGTCCACCAACGGCACGTATCTCGACCGGAACCGACTGACGACTCCCACGCCGATTCCGCTCGGCGCGCCGATCCGCATCGGCAAGACCGTCATCGAGCTGCGGAAGTAGTGCTACATCATGAATAGGCGCGAGCGGAGCGAGCACGCAGCGGCGGCCCCCACCAAGGGCTCCGGCGCGCTCCCGACCGGAGGGTGGGCACCGTGCGGATGTACCCGGAGCCGACAGGCGAGGTGCGCATGAGTCTGTCACTGCGCTTCGCCGCCGGATCGCACAAAGGCATGATCCGCGAGGGCAACGAGGACTCGGGCTACGCCGGTCCCCGGCTGCTCGCGATCGCCGACGGCATGGGCGGCCAAGCCGCCGGCGAGGTCGCCTCCTCCGAGGTGATCTCCACCCTCGTCACGCTCGACGACGACATCCCCGGCTCCGACATCCTCACCTCCCTCGGCACCGCCGTGCAGCGCGCCAACGACCAACTGCGCGCGATGGTCGAGGAGGACCCCCAGCTGGAGGGCATGGGCACCACGCTCACCGCCCTGCTGTGGACCGGTCAGCGACTCGGCCTCGTGCATGTCGGCGACTCACGCGCGTACCTCCTCAGGGACGGCGTCCTCACCCAGATCACCCAGGACCACACCTGGGTCCAGCGTCTGGTCGACGAGGGCCGCATCACCGAGGAGGAGGCCACGACCCACCCGCAGCGCTCCCTGCTGATGCGCGCGCTGGGCAGCGGCGACCACGTCGAGCCCGACCTCTCCATCCGCGAGGTCCGCGCCGGAGACCGGTACCTGATCTGCTCCGACGGACTGTCCGGCGTCGTCTCCCACCAGACGATGGAGGAGACCCTCGCCAGCTACCAGGGCCCGCAGGAGACCGTGCAGGAGCTGATCCAGCTCGCGCTGCGCGGCGGCGGTCCGGACAACATCACGGTCATCATCGCCGACGTCCTCGATCTCGACACCGGAGACACCCTCGCCGGGCAGCTCTCCGACACCCCGGTCGTGGTCGGCGCGGTCGCCGAGAACCAGCTCCACCTGCAGGACAACGGCATCATGCAGACCCCGGCCGGCCGCGCCTCCGGGCTCGGCCGCCACGGGCACGGACAGGGCGGCGGCGAGTTCGGCCCGCCCGGCTCCGGCGACAGCACCGGGTACATGCCGGCCTCGGGCAGCTTCAACGACTACTCGGACGACGACTTCGTCAAGCCGCACAAGAAGCGCAGGTGGCTGAAGAGATCCTTCTTCGGCATCCTCGCGCTCGCCGTGGTCGGCGGGGGCCTGTACAGCGGTTACCGCTGGACGCAGACGCAGTACTACGTCGGCTCCAACGACGACCATGTGGCGCTGTACCGCGGCATCAGCCAGGACCTGGCCTGGATCTCGCTCTCGAAGGTGCAGAAGGACCACCCCGAGATCGAACTCAAGTACCTCCCGCCCTACCAGCAGAAGCTGGTCGAGGCCACGATCGCCGAAGGCGGTCTGAACGACGCCGAGAAGAAGATCACGGAGCTCTCCACCCAGGCGTCGGCGTGCAAGAAGAACGCCGAGCGCCGTGAGGCGGCGGACAACAACGCCAAGACCGGCGAGGGCGAGGCCGGCGGAGTCACGGGAACCACGAAGACCTCCCTCACGTCCAAGGCCACACCGTCCCCGACGTCGAAACCGTCGACGTCCCCGACCCCGACCCAGACCGCACCCACACCGTCGACCGGCCCCAGCCTCTCGGAGGAGGAGCAGGAACTGGTCTCACGGTGCGGTGAGCAGTAGGCAAGCCGCGAGGGGCCCACTCACACGATGAGCAGTACTACCAACCCATCGACGCAGCACACGTCCACGATCGGCGCGATCGGCACCCCGAGCCGACGCAACACCGAGCTGGCGCTGCTGGCGTTCGCGGTCGTCATCCCGGTGTTCGCCTACGTCAACGTGGGTCTCGCCCTGAACGACGAGGTCCCGGCCGGTCTGGCCGCGTACGGCATCGGCCTCGGCGTGCTGGCCGGCATCGGCCACCTCGTCGTACGCAAGTTCGCGCCGTACGCGGACCCGCTGCTGCTGCCCCTGGCCACACTGCTGAACGGCCTGGGGCTGGTGGCCATCTGGCGGCTGGACCAGTCGAGCCTCCTGCGAGGCCTCGGTGTGGCCGGTGGAAAGGCGACCAACCAGCTGATCTACACGGCGATGGGCATCGCGCTCCTCATCGCCGTGCTGATCTTCCTCAAGGACCACCGCACCCTGCAGCGCTACACCTACATCTCCATGGTCGGTGCGCTGGTCCTGCTGCTGCTCCCCCTGGTCCCGGGCCTGGGCGCCGACATCACCTACGGCGCCAAGATCTGGATCCAGGTCGGCAGCTTCACCATCCAGCCCGGCGAGTTCGCCAAGATCGTGCTGGCGGTGTTCTTCGCCGGCTACCTGATGGTGAAGCGCGACGCGCTCGCGCTGGCCAGCCGCCGCTTCATGGGCCTGTACCTACCGCGCGGCCGCGACCTCGGCCCGATCATCGTCGTCTGGGCGATCTCGATCCTCATCCTGGTCTTCGAGACCGACCTCGGTACCTCGCTCCTGTTCTTCGGCATGTTCGTGATCATGCTGTACGTCGCCACCGAGCGGACCAGCTGGATCGTCTTCGGTCTGCTGATGTCCGCGGCCGGCGCCGTCGGCGTGGCCAGCTTCGAACCGCACGTCCAGACCCGTGTCCAGGCCTGGCTCGACCCGTACCGCGAGTACCAGCTCAGCCGCGCCGGGACCAGCGACGGCATCGTCCACTCCGAGCAGGCCATGCAGGCCCTGTGGGCGTTCGGCTCCGGTGGCACCCTCGGCACCGGCTGGGGCCAGGGCCACTCCGAGCTCATCCGGTTCGCCGCCAACTCCGACTTCATCCTCGCCACCTTCGGTGAGGAACTGGGACTGGCCGGCGTGATGGCGATCCTGCTGCTCTACGGCCTGATCGTGGAGCGCGGCATCCGCACCGCCCTCGCCGCCCGCGACCCGTTCGGCAAGCTGCTCGCCATCGGCCTGTCCGGCGCGTTCGCCCTCCAGGTCTTCGTCGTCGCCGGCGGCGTGATGGGCCTCATCCCCCTGACCGGTATGACGATGCCCTTCCTGGCGTACGGCGGTTCCTCCGTCATCGCCAACTGGGCACTCATCGGCATTCTGATCAGAATCAGCGACACCGCGCGCCGGCCCGCGCCCGCCCCCGCCCCGAACCCCGATGCCGAGATGACCCAGGTGGTCCGCCCGTCATGAACAAACCTCTGCGCCGCATCGCGATCTTCTGCGGGCTCCTGGTCCTCGCCCTGCTCATCCGCAACAACTGGCTCCAGTACGTCCAGGCGGATTCCCTTGCCACCCACAAGGACAACCGGCGCGTCGCCATCGAGCGCTATGCCACGCCTCGTGGCGACATCATCGTCGACGGCAAGGCCATCACCGGGTCCGCCGCTTCCAAGGGCCTCGACTACAAGTACAAGCGCACCTGGAAGAACGGCGAGATGTGGGCGCCGGTCACCGGCTATTCCTCGCAGATCGTCGGCGCCTCCCAGCTGGAGAACCTCGAGGACGGCATCCTCACCGGCAACGACGACCGGCTCTTCTTCCGGAACACGCTGGACATGGTCACCGGCAAGAAGAAGGAGGGCGGCAGCGTCGTCACCACCCTCAACGCCGCAGCGCAGAAGGCGGCCTTCGAGGGCCTCGGTGACAAGAAGGGCGCCGTCGCCGCGCTCGACCCGAAGACCGGCGCAATCCTCGCCCTGGCCTCCACTCCCTCGTACGACCCGTCGACCTTCGCCGGCATCAGCAACAAGGACAGCGAGACCTTCACGAAGCTGGACAAGGACTCCGACAAGCCGATGCTGAACCGCGCGCTGCGCGAGACCTACCCGCCGGGCTCCACCTTCAAGGTGGTCACGGCCGCCGCGGCGCTGGAGAACGACATCGTCTCGGGCATCGACGACAAGACGAGCACGCCCGACCCGTACCAGCTGCCCGGCACGAAGACCGACCTCACCAACGAGCACGGCGTGTGCAAGAACGCCACCCTTCGTTACGCGCTGATGGTCTCCTGCAACACCGTCTTCGCGAAGATGTCGGACAACGTCGGCAACGAGAAGATGCGTGAGCAGGCCGCGAAGTTCGGCTTCAACGAGGACGAGCTGGACGTCCCGGTCCGCGCCGCCGAGAGTGTCTACCCCGAGGACAACGCGCCGCAGAACGCCATGGACGGCATCGGTCAGGCCTCCAACCGCAGCACCCCGCTGCAGATGGCCATGGTCGCCTCGGCCGTGGCCAACGACGGCGAGCTGATGAAGCCGTACATGGTCGACCAACTGCGCGCCTCCAACCTCGACGTCATCGAGACGCACGAGCCCGAGACGCTCTCCCAGGCGGTCTCACCGGACACCGCCCAGGCACTGCAGGACATGATGGAGACCGTCGTCAGCGACCCGCAGGGCACGGGCGGCAGGGCGAAGATCGGCGGCGGTGTCACCGTCGGCGGCAAGACCGGCACCGCGCAGCACGGTGTGAACAACAAGGAGAAGCCGTACGCCTGGTTCATCTCGTACGCCAAGCTCAGCGACGGCAGCTCGCCGGTCGCCGTGGCCGTGGTCGTCGAGGACAGTGACGCCGAGCGTGGCGACATCTCCGGTGGCGGTCTCGCCGCCCCGATCGCGAAGAGCGTGATGCAGGCAGTGATCAACAGCAAGAAGTGACCCCGCTCACGTCACCTTCACATCGGTGCACGTTGCGATACCGGTCCTGTATCGGGTGACGCGGTTGGCCAGGTCACAGAGGGCGAGCCGGGTACCGTATCCCGGAGCACAGCCGCCGGACCACACATGGGTGCGGTCGGGACCGACGGAGAGGGCTGGTAGCAAGCTATGGAAGAGCCGCGTCGCCTCGGCGGCCGGTACGAGCTGGGCCAGGTGCTCGGCCGTGGTGGCATGGCGGAGGTCTACCTCGCGATGGACACCCGCCTCGGCCGCACCGTGGCGGTGAAGACGCTGCGAGCGGACCTCGCGCGCGACCCCACCTTCCAGGCCAGGTTCCGCCGGGAGGCCCAGTCGGCCGCCTCACTCAACCACCCCGCGATCGTGGCGGTGTACGACACGGGCGAGGACTACATCGACGGGGTCTCGATCCCGTACATCGTCATGGAGTACGTCGAGGGTTCCACCCTCCGTGAGCTCCTCCACAGCGGCCGCAGGCTGCTGCCGGAGCGCTCCATGGAGATGACCATCGGCATCCTCCAGGGCCTGGAGTACGCCCACCGCAACCAGATCGTCCACCGCGACATCAAGCCTGCCAACGTCATGCTGACGCGCAACGGCCAGGTCAAGGTCATGGACTTCGGCATCGCCCGCGCCATGGGCGACTCCGGCATGACGATGACGCAGACGTCCGCGGTCATCGGCACCGCCCAGTACCTCTCCCCGGAGCAGGCCAAGGGCGAGCAGGTGGACGCCCGTTCAGACCTGTACTCGACGGGCTGTCTGCTCTACGAACTGCTCACGGTCCGCCCACCGTTCATCGGTGACTCCCCCGTGGCGGTCGCATACCAGCACGTACGGGAGGAGCCGCAGCCCCCGAGCGTCTTCGACCCGGAGATCACGCCGGAGATGGACGCCATCGTCCTGCGTGCGCTGGTCAAGGACCCGGACTACCGCTACCAGTCCGCCGACGAGATGCGCGCCGACATCGAGGCCTGCCTCGACGGCCAGCCCGTCGCGGCCACCGCGGCCATGGGCTCGGTCGGCTACGGCGGCTACCCCGACGACCAGCCGACCACCGCCCTGCGCGCCGACGCCGGTGCCACGACGATGCTGCCACCGGTCGGCCCGGACGACGGCTACGGCTACGACGACCGCCAGGGCCGCCGCCGACAGCAGAAGAAGAACAACACCTCGACGATCCTCCTGGTCCTCGCGGGTGTGCTGGTGCTGATCGGCGCGATCCTCATCGGCAGGTGGATGTTCCCGGGGAACGACGCCTCCAAGGAGACGTTCAAGAACCCCAGCTTCGTCGGACAGTCAGAGGCCGAGGCCAAGAGATCAGCAATCAATGTTGATCTCGAGGTGGCGGTCACCAAAGACGAGTGCGAGAACCAGAAGACCGGCAACGTCTGCAGCCAGAATCCTGCCGCCGGCGATCCGGTCAAAAAGGGCGACACCATTGCCCTGGTGATCTCGACGGGCGCTCCGAAGATCACGGTTCCCGACGTCCAGGGCATCAAGTTCGACGAGGCCGAGGCCCAGCTCACGGACAAGGGCTTCAAGGTCGAGAAGAAGACCGAGGAGTCCGAACGCACCGCAGGCATCGTGATCGCCCAGGACCCGGACGGCGGAAAGATCGAAAAGGGCTCCACGGTCACGCTGACGGTCGCCAAGGCTCCGGACAAGGAAACCGTCCCGGACGTGTCCCGGCAGAGCTGTGACGCAGCCAAGAACCAGATGGCGGCCAACAACCTCGTCGGCACCTGCACCGAGGTCGAGACCGACGACGACAACCTCGTCGGCAAGGTCGTCGCGACCACCCCCGAGGCGGGCTCCGAGCTCAACAAGGGCGACACGGTGACCATCCAGATCGGCAAGGCTGCCGAGGAGGAGGAGCCGGAGGCCGAGGTCCCGAACGTCGTCGGACGGACCGTGGGCCAGGCCAAGCAGATCCTGCAGGCAGCCGGCTTCACCAACATCCAGTTCGCCAACGGCAGCGACCAGAGCGACACCGCGCTGGTCACTGACCAAGACCCGGACGGCGGCAACGACGCCGACCCGACCCAGACGACGATCACCCTCGCGTCGGTCGGCTTCGGCGGTAACAACGGCAACAACAACAATGGCGGGAGCGACGGCGGCGGCTTCTTCGGATAGCCCCACCGGTTCCCGCGACGAGGACTGATCCACCACCTCGTCCTGTGTGACGAAGGAGCCCCGGCACCCTCCCTGAAGGGGGTGCCGGGGCTCCTTCGTCATTGCGATGTTTCACGTGAAACCGGCTGTTTCACGTGAAACATGCCCAAGGGCAGGAAACCGGCGAGACAGCTACCGCAGTTCCTTCGGCAGCGTACGTTCCGCGTTAACGCGCTCCACCCGCTCCAGCTCGCCCCACACGACGAACCGGTACCGGGACGTGTAGACGGGCGTGCAGGTGGTGAGGGTGATGTACTTGCCGGCCTTCTTCCTGCCGGACTCCTTGGGGATGTTCGACAGGACCTTGACGTTGTACTTCGAGGTCTCGGTGAGGGTGTCGTAGACCTTGTAGACGTACCAGTTGTCGCGGGTCTCGAAGACGATGGAGTCGCCCTTGCCGAGCTTGTCGATGTTGTGGAACTTCGCGCCGTGGCCGTCGCGGTGGGCGGCGAGGGTGAAGTTGCCGTCCTTGTCGGAGCTGGGCAGCGTCGCCTTGACCGGGTTGGTGTAGTAGCCGGCGACGCCACCGTTGAGGATCTTGGTGGAGGTGCCCTTCTTCACCAGGACCTCGCCGTTGTTCATGGCGGGGACGTGCAGGAACCCGATGCCGTCCTTGATGTCCAGGGCGCCCGGACCGGTGTCGGAGGCCCAGTTGTCGCGGACCTTGTCCGCTTCCTTGTCCGCCTCGCGGTCGGCGAGCACGTTCGTCCACCACAGCGAGTAGACGACGAACAGGCCGAGCACCAGGCCCGCGGTGATGAGGAGTTCACCGAAGACACTGACCGCCATGGCCAGCCGGCTCATACGGCGGCGGCGCGGCGCGCTCTCGGGTGCGCCTGTCTTCTCTTCGGTGTCGTCGGTGGTCACTGCCACAGTTCTTCCGCCCTTGGTCGAGCCCCTACTGGACGAGCGCGTCGGGCTTTCCCTCGCTGCGCGGCCGTTCCTCCACCATCTTGCCCCACACGATCATGCGGTACTTGCTCGTGAACTCCGGCGTGCACGTGGTCAGCGTGATGTAGCGGCCCGGCTCGGTGAACCCCGACGCGGGGGGCACGGCATTGAGCACGCTGACGTTCGACGGCGGTGTCACCGGCAGGATCGAGGCCATGTCGTAGACGTAGTACTTGTCCTGCGTCTCCACGACGATCGGGTCGCCCGGCTCGAGCCGGTTGATGTAACGGAACGGTTCACCATGGGTGTTGCGGTGACCCGCGATGCCGAAGTTGCCCGTCTTGTCCTCGGGCATCGCCGTCTTGATGCTGTTCTGGTCGTAGTGCCCGACCATCCCGCGGTCCAGGACCTTCGACTTGCTGATGCCCTCGGCGATCGGCACGACGACGTCCAGCTTCGGAATGTGCAGGATGGCGAAACCCTGCCCCGGCTCGAACGCACCCGGCGCGCGCCTGCCGCTCTTCCACTCCTCCTGGAGGCTCGTCGCCTCCCTGCCCGCCTGCTGATGGGCCCGGATGTTCGACCACCAGAGCTGGTACGTGACGAACAGCAGCATCACCACACCGGTGGTGATGAACACCTCGCCGATGGCCCGGCTCGCGATCACTCCCGCGCTGGGCTTCCGTGCCCGCGCCGCCCGCCGCGCCTCGATCCTGGAGAGGGGCGCCGACGCCTCACCGGCCGCGAGTAAGGGCTTCTCGGGCCCCTGAGCGGCTCTGGAGACCTCGGGGGCACCCGGGGAGCCTCCGTGCCTCCCGTGCCGCCTGGCGGCCTTACGACGGGCCGCACGGCCCGCGGTGACAGCCGAGGGAGGTATCGATTCGGCCGTCGCCGCTATCCGCCGCGCATCCTCCACCCGGAGCGCCACGGTCTCCTCGTCGATCGGAGGGTGCTCCTGGGCGACGTCGGTCGAAGGTCCCGCGTGGACGGTCGCCGCTTGATAGGTCTCGTACGGACCGTCGTACGGTGCCCGGGGACGCGGCTCGTAGGCCTCGTACGGCTCGAACGAGGGCTCCTCGTACGGCTGCTGCCCGTACCAGTCGGCCGGGGCGTACTGCGGCGTCTGCTGGGGGGCCCACTGCTGGGGCTCGGCCGTGCCGCCGAACGGCACCCCCGGCTCGAAGGCCTCCGCCTCGAACGACTCGGCGCCCCCGTACGCGGCCTCGCCGCCGTAGGGGGCACTCTCGCGCTCGGGGCGCAGTGCCGTCACGCCGTGGCCCTGCCCACCACGGGGGCGAGCCCCGTCGACCTCGCCACGGCCCCTTGGTCGCCGCATTCCGCCAGCCAGTTGGCGAGCATGCGGTGGCCGTGCTCGGTGAGCACCGACTCGGGGTGGAACTGCACGCCCTCGACGGGCAGTTCACGATGCCTGAGGCCCATGATGATCCCGTCGTGGGTGCGCGCCGTGACCTCCAGCTCGGCCGGTACGGTCGTCGGCTCGGCGGCCAGGGAGTGGTAGCGGGTCGCCGTGAAGGGGGTGGGCAGGCCCGCGAAGACGCCCTTGCCCCCGTGCTCCACCAGCGACGTCTTGCCGTGCAGCAGTTCGGGAGCGCGGTCCACCACACCGCCGTACGCCACCTGCATGGACTGCATGCCCAGGCAGACTCCGAAGACGGGGACACCGGTCGTGGCGCAGTGGCGGACCATGTCGACGCAGACGCCGGCCTCCTCGGGGGTTCCCGGCCCGGGGGACAGAAGCACGCCGTCGAAACCGTCCTGGGCGTGCGAGGTCGCCACCTCGTCGTTGCGCAGCACCTCGCACTCGGCGCCCAGCTGGTACAGGTACTGGACCAGGTTGAAGACGAAGCTGTCGTAGTTGTCGACGACGAGGACGCGGGTGGATCGGGCGGCACTCACTGGTCGTTCACCGTCACATCGTTGAAGGGGAGCAGGGGCTCCGCCCAGGGAAAGACGTATTGGAAGAGGACATAGACGACGGCCAGGGTCAGCACGAGGGAAACCAGCGCCTTCAGCCACGCGTTACCCGGCAGATGCCGCCAGATCCAGCCGTACATGCCGTCCCTTCCTTCACACCACGGCACCGGACTCACGCCCGTACCGCCACCAGACTAACGGCGTAGTGCCTCCGGTTTCCCTGACTCCGCAGGCTGTGTGGATTCCAGATGGCCCCAGACGATGAGCCGATGGCTGTGTCCCCACTCCGGGTCGCACGTCGTCAGCGTCAGATAGCGCCCCGCGCGTGTGTACCCCGACTTCGTCGGCACGGGGTCGATGACCTGGACGTCCGTGGGCAATGTCCGATAGGGACCCGTGTCGATGACGTACGTGAACCAGTCCGCACCGTCGGTCAGGACCACCGCGTCGCCGGGGCGCAGCTTGGCAAAATCTTTGAAGGGATCACCGTACGTGCGGCGGTGGCCGGCGACAGCGAAGTTCCCCTTCTGCCCCAGCTGCGTGGTGTTCGCGTAGTGCCCGAGCCCTTTCTTGAGAGTGTCCGTCTTCGTACCCTCAAGGACGGGCTTGTTCCACGTGGAACCGAGGCGCGGGATGTACATGAGCGCGAACGGCCTGCCGTACCGGTACGGGGCGGGCGGCGCCGGAGCCGCCGAGGCGCCCGGGTCGGACGCCGACTGCACCGGCTGCTTCGCCCACTGGTCCTGGAGCAGGTCGATCTGGCGGTTCATCTCGGTGTCGGCCCTCACGCCGGTCCAGAACAGCACGTAGACGACGAAGAGCACGATCAGGGCGCCGACGGTGACGCAGAGTTCGCTGACGGTCCTCACGATCACGCGCACCGACACGGGTCCCCCGGCTGCCGTTAGTCCACGGGCTTCGCGTACTTCAGATCCACTGTGCCCGAGTAGCCGGGAAGAGTCACCGGCCCGTCCTCGGTGACTTTCCAGCCCAGCCCGTAGACGTTGACGTACACCATGTAGTTCTGGATCGCCTCGCTCGCGGCGAGCGACTTCTGCAGCTTCTCCGGGTCACCGACGGCCTGGATCCTGTACGGGGGCGAGTAGACGCGGCCCTGGAGGATCAGGGTGTTGCCGACGCAGCGGACGGCGCTGGTGGAGATCAGCCTCTGGTCCATGACCTTGATGCCCTCGGCGCCGCCCAGCCACAGGGCGTTCACCACGGCCTGCAGGTCCTGCTGGTGGATGACCAGATAGTCGGGCTGCGGCTCGGGGTAACCGGGGAGCTTGGCGGTGGCGTCCGGTGGAGCGTCGTTGAGGGTGACCGTGAGGCCGTCGCCCTTGAGCTTCTGGGTGCCGGCGTTCTTCTCCAGGGCCTTGAGCCGGGCGTCCTCGGCCTTGGTGCTGCCGTCGTCCCGCTCGGCGAGGGCCTCGACATCGTCCCGGAGCACCGCGTTGGACTCGTCGAGCTGCCCGTTCTTGTGGCTGCGCTCCTGGATCAGGTCGGAGAGCTTCAGCAGCGAGGCGTCCGTACGGATGTTGGTGCCCTTGGCCGTGTCGAAGCTGGTGAAGAAGATCAGCCCGGCGAGGGCGAAGACCCCGACCGTGAGCACGCGCACGGGGCGGATCCCGCCGCGGGTGGAGGTGTCCCCGTTCCGGGCGGCGGGCTCGGAGCCGGTCCCGGAGGAGTCACCGGACCCGGCCTCCGGGGAGGTGCCGGAACCAGCCTTGGGGGAGTCGGCTGAATTGCTCAACGTACCCTTATCTCCTTAGGCGCCGCGGAAGCACTACGCTAACGGACGCCCGGGGGAGCAATCAGTGTCCCCTTGTACGCTGCCCCGGAGCCCGCCACAGTTCCCTGCGCGGCCACGCAGCGCATCGACAGGAGAGACCCTCGTGCCGAAGTCACGTATCCGCAAGAAGGCCGACTACACGCCGCCGCCGTCCAAGCAGGCCACGAACATCAAGCTGAACAGCCGCGGCTGGGTGGCCCCGGTCATGCTGGCCATGTTCCTCATCGGGCTGGCCTGGATCGTGGTCTTCTATGTGACCGACGGTTCACTGCCGATCGATTCCCTCGGCAACTGGAACATCGTGGTCGGTTTCGGCTTCATCGCCGCGGGATTCGGCGTCTCGACCCAGTGGAAGTAGGGGTCTCGACCCGGTGGACGTAGCTCTCCCCAGAGCTATCCACGGAGTTATCCACAGATGTTTTCCACAGTGGGGAAAAAGAACGACGATCTGTGGATAACTCACCGGGCGTTGACGCCGGTACGACCGGTACGACTGACCTACCGGCATCCGCAAGCGTGTTCGCCCCCTGCCTGACCTGCGAAAATGTAGGTGAGCGACAGGGGGCACACCTGTTCCCGCACTCTATGCACAAGATCCGCCACAGTCTGTGGACAACAGTGCTGTAACGGTGCCGAGGGAGCGCCGGACCAGTCACGGTCCGCCATCACCTCAGGTCAGCTGCGCGGTCCTGAGCAGCGTCATGACCACCACGGCGACCAGTACCACAGCACACACGCCGTACTGGACCAGCGCCCGTCGCTCACGCGGTGCGTGCACCATCGCGTAGCCGATCAGCACACCACCGACGAGGCCGCCGACGTGGGCTTCCCAGGCGATGCTGGACCAGCCGAAGGTGATGATCAGGTTGATGACCAGCAGGATGATGACCGGGCGCATGTCGTACCGCAGCCGGCGCATGAGGACGGCTGTCGCACCGAAGAGGCCGAAGATGGCGCCGGAGGCGCCGACGGACGCCTGGTTGGGCTCGGCGAGGAGATAGGTGAGCGCGCTGCCCGCGAGACCTGAGACGAAGTAGAGCGCCAGGTAGCGGGCTCGGCCGAGGGCGGCTTCCAGAGGGCCGCCGATCCACCACAGGCTGAGCATGTTGAAGGCGATGTGCATCTCGCCGCTGTGGAGGAACATCGACGTCAGCAGCCGGTACCACTGGCCCTCGGCGACGCCTTGCCAACCCAGTTCCGGGACCCAAGCCTGCCCGATGAGGCTGAACCGGTCGGTGAAGGTGTCACCGGCCGACATCTGCACCAGGAAGAGCAGCAGGTTCGCGCCGACCAGGATCTTGGTGACAAGCCGGGGGTCGGAGGTGACCGTGCCGCCCGCGAGGGTGCGCGGGGCGGAGGCGGAGGGCGCGTGGCCTGTGCCGGAGCCGCCGCGGACGCATTCGGGGCACTGGAAGCCCACGGAGGCGCTCACCATGCACTCGGGGCAGATGGGGCGCTCGCAGCGGGTGCAGCGGATACCCGTCTCGCGGTCCGGGTGCCGGTAGCAGGTGGGCAGGCTCTGCGCGTCCTGCGAGCTGCTCGCCTCCTGGTCCATCGGGTCCCCTCCGTCTCGTGTGCGGAACGCATCCGCCCCGCCCATCCTTACGGATGAGCGGGGCGATTGGTTCCCTTCGGGACCTTGTGAACCTTTCGGCTCCGGCCCTCGCGGTGAACCCTGCGTGCTCGGCCCTCAGGACTGAGCAGGGCGGGCTCAGCCCTGGCGGGTCTCGACGACGACCGACTCGATGACGACGTCGTTGACCGGGCGGTCGGTGCGCGGATTGGTCTGGGCACCGGCGATGGCGTCCACGATCTTCTGGCTGCTGGCGTCGGCCACCTCACCGAAGATGGTGTGCTTGCGGGTCAACCACGCCGTCGGGGAGACGGTGATGAAGAACTGCGAGCCGTTGGTGCCCGGACCGGCGTTGGCCATGGCCAGCAGGTAGGGCTTGTCGAAGGCGAGGTCCGGGTGGAACTCGTCCGCGAACTGGTAGCCGGGACCACCGGTGCCGTTGCCCAGCGGGTCACCGCCCTGGATCATGAATCCACTGATCACCCGGTGGAAGACCGTGCCGTCGTAGAGCTTGTCCGTGGACTTCTGCCCGGTGGCCGGGTTGGTCCACTCACGCTCGCCCTGGGCGAGCTCGACGAAGTTACGGACCGTCTTGGGCGCGTGGTTCGGCAGCAGCCGTACCTCGATGTCGCCGTGGTTCGTCTTCAGGGTGGCGTACAGCTGCTCTGCCACGATCTGCCTTCCGTTGTCCTCTGTGACTCCCCCGATCCTCGCACGGACGACGCCGTCCGTCCGCCGACGCCCACCCTCTCGTACGGCGGGTGCGCGGAAAACCGGTCGAGTACCCCCCGGTACCGGCGCGCTTCGCGGCGATCCGTGGCATTGTCGGCACTGTCGTGGACAAGTTCCCGTTGTCCCGCATTCATCCTCTATTGCACGTGACCGGTTCAGAGCGGCTCTTGCTCGATGATCAGCCGGAGTCGGAGCCCATGACCCGGATGCCCGCCCGCACATGCCCCGGAGCGATCCGGGAGGCATGATCCCCAAAAGGGTGGAAAGTCGAATGACGTACGCCACCGAGGAGGAGGATCCCGTGACCCGCATCGACAGCGTGCGTGCCGCGACCGGCTCGGCCAAGGACAGCGTGCTGCACGCCGCGGAAGTGGTGGCGCCCTACGCCGACACGGCAAAGGACAAGGCCTCGCACTACGCGCATGAGGCACGCGTACTGATCGCGCCGAAGGTGTCGCAGGCCGCGGAACAGGCACGCGTCCAGTACGGCGCCTTTGTCGTCCCGCGCCTGGAGCAGGCCCGCACACATGTTCCGCCGAAGGTCGACTACGCGGCCCATGAAGCCGCCGTCCGCACCCGCAAGGCGGCCCGCCAGGCCGCTGATTACTCCCGTCCCCGCATCGAACAGGCCGTGGCCGCCGCCGGCCCCGTGCGCGAGGAGGCCACCGCCCGCAGTGTCGCGGCGCTGGCCGCACTGCGCGGACAGGTCTCGCCCCAGCAGATCCAGAAGCTGGTCCGCAGGCAGCAGCGCCGCGCGAAGCTCGGCAGCGCCGTCAAGGGCCTGGCCGTGCTTGGAGTCCTGGCGGGCGGCGCCTTCGCCGCCTGGAAGTGGTGGGACAAGCAGGCCAACCCCGACTGGCTGGTCGAGCCCCCCGCCGCCACCGAGGTCTCCGACCCCGGTCGCCTGTCCTCCGTCGACGGCAGCGGCCAGTCCGCCCTCGACCCCGAGGTCCAGGCCAAGCAGGCCGAGGAGGAGGCCGCCGACCGCGACGACCGCCCCTGAGGACCGGCAGCCGAGGTCATTTTTTCGCGACTGCCGCCGCCGTGACCAGTTCTCTCCCGGCTCGGTCTCGCTTGCCCGGAGGTCGGTTCGACGGAACACCTTGCAACAGCCCTGTGGGGCAGAAGACTTGCAGCTCTTCTGCCCCACAGGGCTGTTTCACGTGAAACAGCCCTGCCCTTCAGTACACGGAACACAGCAGCCGGAATGTATTGGTCCGGTTGCAAAGGGTGATGCACACATTCGGCCGCGCACCCTTGTGACTCAGAGCACCGTTTTCGCATATGCGTACGCCGACACGTGCCAGCCCCCGTCGCCCCGTTCCAGCGGCCTTCTCTTCCTGGACTGCACAGATAGCGATCGCGACGACCCCCACCCGGAGCACCCCCGACGATCCGGGCACCGGAGGCAGGAAAAAGGCCGGGCCGGATGTCCTGAGACATCCGGCCCGGCCAATCCACTGTGGAGCCTAGGGGAGTCGAACCCCTGACATCTGCCATGCAAAGACAGCGCTCTACCAACTGAGCTAAGGCCCCGAAAGGGAAGCGTCCACCCGGAACAACCGACCCCGGGAGGCTTCGCAGACCAGAGTACCGGGTCACCCCCCGGATCTCGCAAAAAGATTAGGGGTCCCCGTGAACGACCACTCTCCGTAAGATGCTCGTCGTGGTTCGCTACAGCGAACCACGGTATTTGGGGAAGCGATGGGGAGACGCAATGGACGCCGCACAGCAGGAAGCGACCGCAAGAGCCCGGGAGCTGCAGCGGAACTGGTACGGAGAGCCACTGGGGGCGCTCTTCCGTAGGCTCATCGAGGACCTGGGTCTCAACCAGGCCCGTCTCGCGGGGGTGCTGGGCCTGTCCGCACCGATGCTGTCGCAGCTGATGAGCGGTCAGCGTGCCAAGATCGGCAACCCGGCAGTGGTCCAGCGGGTGCAGTTGCTGCAGGACCTGGCGGGCCAGGTCGCGGACGGCAGCGTGAGCGCCGCCGAGGCGACCGAGCGCATGGACGAGATCAAGAAGTCACAGGGGGGATCGGTGCTCAGCAACACCACGCAGTCGACGACGAGTTCGGGGGCGCCCACGGTCAAGCGGGTCGTCCGCGAGATCCAGTCACTGCTTCGCTCGGTGGCGGCCGCGGGCGACATCATCGACGCGGCGGACACCCTCGCCCCGACCCACCCGGAACTGGCAGAGTTCCTCCGGGTGTACGGCGCGGGCCGCACGTCGGACGCGGTGGCGCACTACCAGTCCCACCAGAACTGAGCCCAAGGCCCGGTCCCCGGAAGGGGGTTCGGCGGCCGGGCCGAGGCCGAAGATGTGGACGAGGGGTCTGTAGGCCCCTCGAGAGCCACGGAGACGTAGACGTAGGCTCCGGAAGAGTCGGCAAGCGCATCGGAACAGACGTACAGGAGGAACAGAGGCGAGAAGCAGGCCCCGGGGGAAGCCGGGCACGTGCGAGCCGGCTCCGCGGAGCGCGGTGCGAGCGCCGTGTCCTCCGCCGACGGGCAGCCAAAGGGGGAGTCGAAGGGGGAACGACGCACAGCCATGGGTGAGGTCTTCGCCGGCCGGTACGAACTGGTCGACCCGATCGGGCGCGGGGGAGTCGGCGCGGTCTGGCGCACCTGGGACCACCGCCGCCGCCGCTATGTGGCCGCCAAGGTTCTGCAACAGCGTGACGCGCACGCCCTGCTGCGCTTCGTCCGCGAGCAGGCCGTACGGATCGACCATCCCCATGTACTCGCGCCCGCCAGCTGGGCCGCCGACGACGACAAGGTCCTGTTCACCATGGACCTGGTGGCCGGAGGCTCCCTGGTCAATCTCATCAATGACTACGGTCCCCTTCCACCCGCCTACGTCTGCGGGCTGCTCGACCAACTGCTGTCCGGCCTCGCCGCCGTGCACGCCGAGGGCGTCATCCACCGCGACATCAAGCCCGCCAACGTATTGTTGGAGGCCACCGGCACGGCCCGGCCCCGCCTGCGCCTGTCCGACTTCGGCATCGCCATGCGTCTGGGCGAGCCCCGCCTGACAGAGACCAACTACGTGGTGGGAACGCCGGGTTACTTCGCTCCTGAGCAGATGCTCGGAGCCGACCCGGACTTCCCGGCCGACCTCTTCGCGGTGGGCCTCGTCGCCCTGTACCTGCTGGAGGGCGCGAAACCTGACGCCAAGGCCCTCATCGAGCACTTCGCCGCCCACGGCACACCGAACGCCCCCCGCGGCATCCCCGAACCGCTGTGGCAGGTCATCGCCACGCTGCTCCAACCCGACCCCAACTCCCGCTTCCGCACCGCCACAGGCGCCCGCAAAGCTCTTGGCGCAGCCACGGAGCTGCTGCCCGAGCCCGGCCCCGACGACGAGTTGGTGGAGGTATTCGACCAACTCGGCCCGCTCCCCGAGGGGTTCGCCCCCACGGGCCCCTTGCAGCGCGCATCGGGGCTGGACAAGACCGGAACAGGCACGGGTACCGGCGGCACATCCTCGCCGACTCCCAGCCCGGGCACGGACGCTCCTTCCAACGCGCCTGGCTGGCATGCCCCTTCAACTCCTTCGGTTCCCGGCGTTCCCTCGGCTCCCGTCTCCTTCCCACCCGCTGCTTCACCGGCTTCCCTGCCTGCGCCTTCGTCTTCGCCTACGTCCTCCGGGCCGGTCATGGGGGGCGTCTCACCGTCCGGTGCGGAGACGACACCGCCACCACCGCACAATCCGCCGGCATACAGCCCACCGCCTCAGGGCCTTCCACCCCGTCCCGGCCCAGGCACCTCGCTACCCGCACCGTCCGCAGGCTCCGTGCCTCAGCCCCCACCCACGGGCTCCATATCGCCACCGCCCATGCCCACCACCACCCCGCCCCAGACCGGCTCCACCGACACCGGCACCGGCACCGGCACCGGCACCGGCACCGGGCAGTGGTCTCACGATTCCACCCTCTCGCCCTCGGCATCTCCGGCGTTTTCGCCGCATGCCGGTCACATATCGCCCGAGTCGCCCCCCACCGCCGTACCCCCGCGGCCCGAACGCGACCCCGTACCCCCGCAGCCGTCCACGATGTCGGACACGGGCAGCTTTCATCTGCCGCCCCCCCAGGTGCTCGCCACCCACGCACCATCGCGACAGGCGGAGCAGCAGCTCACCCCCGAACCTGGCTATCCCGAGCACCACCCCGAGCAGCAGGTCACTCCCCCTACCGCGACGCCTGTCCAAGCTGTCCCAGCGCAACACCCCGAACCCGCGCATGTGCCCTCCCCCCAGTCGCCCACGCCGCTGGGCTTCTCTCAGGCCCCGACCGCAGCGGTGCAGCAGCACGCTTACGCCTCTACTGGTTCATACACCGCTCGGCCCCCGCAGGTTCCACGTCCGTCGAGGGCACTTCCCCGGCGCCGTCCGGGCCCGCCCGTCAAGGTGGTCCTTCCCGTCCTGCTGCTCGCACTGGTCTGTTTCGCCGTGGGGTTCTGGGCGCTGGGCCAGCTCTGATCCTGCTCCGACGACACCGGCAGATATCGGCCGCTACTGGATGATGTCGACTCACGCCCCTCGGCCGACTCCGCCCCCGCTGTCCCCACCGATCCCAGCCCCAACAGCGGCTGATCGTCCTACCGTCCCCGGGACGCCCCATGCCGCCCCCGCGGAGTTGTGCCCGCCTTCGGCCGCTCCACGTCCGCGCCCGCGGATGCCCGCCTCCTCGCGACGAGTGTCCACACCACGAGCCCGAACACCAGCAGGCTCCCCGTGCCGATGCCGCCCGCCGCGACGACCGTCATGGCGAGACGCCGATCCCCGGTGCCGGAGGAGTTCCCGGAACCCTCCTCGCCGCCGGAAGTCTCCGCGTCGCCTCCACCGCCGCTGTCCCCCGCTCCGTCCAGCGTGTCCCCCGTGGTCCCGCTCTCCGCGGCCTCCTGGTCCTCCTCGGTGACCTCGAAGACCCCGCGTGGCTCGGAGGCGCCCAGATATCCCGGCCCGTCCCCGGCCGTGCCCTCCAGCCGCACCCGCAGGGTCAACCCGAGAGGCTCCTCGCCGTACCGGTCGGCTACCGATGTCCCGAGGTGCAGCGCCAGGTAGTACCAGCCGGCGAACCGCATCCCGCTCACTTCGCCGTCGAGGGAGAAACGGTTCTCGTACGCGACGGGCGGGAGCGGGTCCAGAGCGGTGGACCGCTGTTCACCGCCGTAGTTGGCGGTCCTGTCGTCCACGAAGCCGCGTACGGGGTTGTAGAGCGACATGACGAACGCGTTCCCCACATACCCGTCGCCGTCAGTCGTGCTGCCCAGTTCTGCGGTGGCATGGATCTGCTGCCCCCAGCCGACGGGCACCTTGTAGAAGAGGGTCTCCCCGGCTCTGATCCCGGCCTGGTCCTGCCAGACGCCCTGCGCCACAGGGCTCGCCGTGGCGAAGCCGCTTCCGCCGCGGCGAAGCTCGGGGTCGCCGGACAGATTTGCAGGCGGTGCGGAGTTCCAGCTCTCGGGGGCACTCGTCGAACCGCCCTTCGTCACAGCGGGCTCCGACACGAAGCCGAGCTCCAGCCCCCACTCCTCCGACGAGCCCTCCGAGGGGGTGCCCGACACCGAGCCGGAAGCCGAGCCCGTACTGGTCCCTGTACCGGTTCCCGCGCCCGAACCGACCCGTTCGACGACGACGTAGTACGCCCCGGCCTCCTGACACATGTACTCGTCGCTGCCGATCTCACGTGAGGCCCAGGCGGTGACGGGGTGCGCACTGCTGGTCGGGCCGAAGCGGGCGGTCTCGTACGAGCAACGATGTGCGTCGGCGTCCTGCAGGGACACCCGGACGCCGTCCGCGGAGGCGACCGCCGCTCCGGCACCGGGTACGGCCGTGGCCGAGACGTACGCGTTGGCGGCGGCGCCGAGATCGAGACGGTAGTAGAGCTTGCCGCCCGGACCGATGGAGCTCCGGTATGTCTTGCCGGCCGCCAGCCGCACGGCTCCTGTGCTGCTCGTGGCGCCCTCGACCGCCCTCGCGTCCTCGGCGTAGGAGTACGGAGTGGGCGCGTCGGCCGCCGCGGCGGGCTCGATCGACGCTGTCGTGGCACACAGGGCCGCACCCACGGCTGCCGCAGTTCGCCACCAGACCGTGCGCCGCCCCATCAAGCGCCACCCCTCGTCGTAGACCCGAAGTCGCGGCTCCGAATGCGGAGCCCGGAAGAAGCCCAGAGGAAGCCAGGCAGCCGATGCCCGGATACACATCCACCAGACCCCGTCCAGCGGTCGTGATTCCGCAGCAGCTTCCCGGAAGTCAGGGCCCTGAACGCGCCCATCCTGCCGGGCCGTGGGCGCCGACGCCCGCGTTCCTGAGGAGGAGCGGCCGAAAACGGCCTCTACGCCGACCGCCACCTTGCTACAGCGATCAAATTCTTCGCCAAAGCGAATCAAGGCTGAGGATATGCGCACGAATGTCCTGAATCACGTGCGTTTTGTGCCTGAGTGACACAAAACCCCGACCGCGAGCGCGGCCGGGGTCTGCTCTGAGACTGATGTCGATTTCACGAACCCGTGGGCACGGAGTCAGTCGCCTCCGTCCACAGATCCTGCTCGGCGCGATCCGCCTGGATCTGGCGGTACACGAGGAGCCCGCCGATGGCGGCCAGTGCGACCAGGAGAAGCTTCTTCACCGCGCGACCTCGTCTTTCCTGACGTAGAGGACCTCTGGCGCCCGACTATACACACCGACCGATACCGATCGGTGACCTGAGTCGACCCCTCAACTCCCGCCGGGAAGAACGCAGTAGAACCGGATGTCACTGTTCCGATCGCAGGCTCATCACACAGGTCCCCCATAACTCGCACACCGCGACGGACCGGGCGGGCCCCCGGCCCCGCACGCCCTGCACTGCGCCTTCCCTCAGCTTCCTGCGGCCGTCTGCGGCTGCCTGCGGGCTCCCTGGGACTCCCCCTCCCCTTGCGCCCATCCGTGTGGTGTTCATCTGAAGATCCACGCGCCACGGGCGTCGGTCCGCAATTCCGGAGCCCACATACACATCATGAGGAAAGTACGCAAATCGCCCAACCCGAAAGTGAGGGGCCATGGCCCAGAACAAGGTCATGCAGATGTGGACCGCCATCGTCACCGCCGTCCTCGCCCTGTGCACGGCGCTCGGACTGATCACGACCACGGCGTCGGCCGCCGCACCGCAGACCGAGACCACCCGCAACTGCGCGGCCCCCACGACGACGCAGGCGATGTCCCCTCCGGCCCGGCCCCACGACCGCGCGCTGCCCCCCACGATGAAGCAACGCATCCGCGCCGAGGCTCACGGCTCCTCACCCTCCTGCCGCCACCGCACGCCTTTGGACACGGCAGCCACGGACACCGCCGCCCTGGAAGACCCGCTTCCGCAAGCCGAACGGCCCGCCGCACCCCTCCAGCGCTGATCGAGGCCAGGCAGCAACCCGCACGACCACCGTGGCGATCTTGCGTACGACGCCCCGTAGTGCAGCCTCACAGAACAACGGGAACCCCCGGCCGGGATGGCCGGGGGTTCCCTCATTCCCATCCTTCGGCCCCGCGTGAACGACGAGAACCGGCGCAGCGGCAGTCGTGGCAGTCCTCCGGGTCCGAGCCCGTCAGTGCCGTCGGTGTCAGCCACTGATGTCAGAATCGAGCGCACCCGCCGGCAGGCGGCCGCTCCGCGTCCTGCCCGGCACACAGCATCTGATAAGCCGGTACCACCTGTTCTCCGGGAAGCGGATCAATACCTCACACCCGGACGGCCACGACATCGACGGCCACTGGCGACCGGGGCGTCCGGATCTTGACGAGACGCCTTCGGAAGCGCTCGGGCACTGCCTTGGCCACCAGCTCTGCCACGGCCAGACCGACCCACCGGTCGTAGACCGTCGGACGGATGCGGATGTCGGCGCGGCACAGGGCTCAGGTGGGTGGCTCGATGAACGTCACATCGTCAGGACCCGGCTCCGGTCGGGGCGGCGCCGTGGCACCCTCGCTCAGCTCCATCGAGTTTGCGAGTCGGCCCCAACAGACGTCGCAGAGTTCGGCGCGCTCGTCACGGCCACCTGTCGCCCCATGCGTTCGAGTGCGAGTAGCTCTGAACAGAGAGCAGTAGGGCGCGCATTAGCCCTATCAGCAGTTCAATCGCACATCAGAAGGCTTTGTCCGCCACGGCCCGCAGCCAGCCCGCGCCGTCTCGGCGATCACGTGCCTCGGTGCGGCTCACACCCACCGCCTCTACGCGGCCTGCGTCTTGGTGCTGGTCCTGCGCCGCAGTTGCTTTTCCCGGATCTTCGATCGGCTCATGAAGCGGGCCTGCGTGTGTCGCATCACAGCCACACTCGCCCGGTACACCTGCGGCTCCCTGCTCGCCTTCCTGAAGCCGACAGACCCGGCGGGGTAGCTCCGGGGTAACCCGCGAGCGACCAATGCCATAGATGTCAGCCGTAGATGTCAAAGACCCCCAGCCGGTATCGACTGGGGGTCTTCGCGATGGTGGGGCTAACAGGATTTGAACCTGTGGCCTCATCCTTATCAGGGATGCGCTCTAACCAACTGAGCTATAGCCCCGCCGCGCTCTGCGGTGTGTGTCCCGCGCGCTGACTCCTGAAGATTAGCGCACGACGTGGGGAGTCCCAAAATCGATACCCGGAGGGGGAGCGCGACGCGGTGGGGCGCCCTGTCGGGGACGGCGCTCGGCGCCGTCCCCATAGGCAGTCCCCTAGGTCGTCTCCGCGCTCACTCGTCCTCGGCGAGCGTCAGCTCGATGCCGCCCACGAAGCCCGCGGACAGGTTGTAGATGAAGGCACCGAGGGTGGCGAGGGCGGTCGCGAGGACGACGTCGATGACCGCGATGACCGTGGTGAAGATCAGCACGTTGGGCAGCGACAGGAACGACTGCAGATCGAATCCGTTGGACTCGTTCGAGCCGGTGGCCTCGGAGATGGTGGCGCCGACCGAGGAGAACACACCCATCGCGTTCATGACCATCCACAGCACCGCGGCCGCGACGACCGTGCAGATGCCGAGGGCGATGGAGAGCAGGAAACTGACCTTCATCACGGACCACGGGTCGGCCTTGGCCACCCGCAGCCGCGCCTTGCGCGTACGAGGCGTCGTGCGCGCTCCCGTACGCGGCTTGCGGGACGAACCCTCCGGCGCCGGCTGGTAGGCCTGCGGCGGATGGTACGGACCGGCCTGCTGCTGCGACTGCCGCTCACCGGGCAGCGCCGAGCCACCGGCCTGAGCCTGGGCGGGGGGCTGCGCCGGAGCCTGGCGGGCGGGTCCGCCCGCAACCGCGGCCGGGCTGCCCGGCGCGGGCTGCTGGCTCTGCGGACCACGGGTGTCCGTCACGGTTCCCCCCTGGGATCCAGGCTTCTCGGGCGAGGCCGCGGGCGCGGCCGAATCGGTCGCGCTCGTCTTGATCGCTTTCAGTTGGGTCGTGTGCGTGTCCATCGCACGCGCGGCGGAGCCACGGCCGCCGCCGTCCGCCTCCGACCCGGTCGAAGTGCCGGCCGAAGTACCGGACGATCCGGCGCCCGTGGCTCCGCTCACGCTGACTCACTCCTCGTGCTACTCGGACGAGGGCGCCTCACCCTCGTCCGTACCTGTCGTCGCGGCACCCTCGGCGGTCTCGTCGACGGCTTCGTCGCCGTCGACCTCCTCCGCCTCCCGCCCTGCCTCGGCGTTTCGCGCGATACCGACCACGGCATCGCGCTTGCCCAGGTTGATCAGTTGGACGCCCATGGTGTCACGGCCGGTTTCCCTGATCTCGTTGACTCGCGTACGAATCACACCGCCCGACAGCGTGATGGCGAGGATCTCGTCGGTCTCCTCGACCACCAGCGCGCCGACGAGCGAACCGCGGTCCTCGACGATCTTGGCGGCCTTGATGCCGAGGCCGCCGCGACCCTGGACGCGGTACTCGTCGACGTTGGTCCGCTTCGCGTACCCGCCGTCTGTGGCAGTGAACACGAACGTACCGGGTCGAACAACATTCATCGAGAGCAGCTCGTCCCCTTCACGGAAACTCATGCCCTTGACACCCGAGGTGGCACGGCCCATGGGCCGCAGTGCCTCGTCCGTCGCCGTGAAGCGGATCGACTGTGCCTTCTTGCTGATCAGAAGGATGTCATCCTCTGCCGATACGAGTTCGGCTCCGATCAGTTCGTCATCGGAACCGTCCTCCTTCTCACGGAGGTTGATCGCGATGACGCCGCCGGAACGGGGCGAATCGTAATCCTTCAGAGGCGTCTTCTTCACAAGACCACCCTTGGTGGCGAGCACCAGGTAGGGCGTGGCCTCGTAGTCGCGGATCGCGAGGATCTCGGCGATCGCCTCGTCCGGCTGGAAGGCCAGCAGGTTGGCGACGTGCTGTCCACGCGCGTCACGTCCGGCGTCCGGCAGCTCGTAGGCCTTGGCCCGGTAGACGCGGCCCTTGTTGGTGAAGAACAGCAGCCAGTGGTGGGTCGTGGACACGAAGAAGTGGTCGACGATGTCGTCTTCCTTGAGCTTCGTACCGCGTACGCCCTTGCCGCCACGCTTCTGCGCGCGGTAGTCGACCGCCTTGGTCCGCTTGACGTAGCCGCCGCGCGAGACGGTGACGACGATGTCCTCCTCGGCGATCAGGTCCTCGATGGACATGTCACCGTCGTAGGGCACCAGCATCGTCTTGCGGTCGTCGCCGAACTTCTCGACGATCGCGGCGAGTTCCGCGCTGACGATGCCGCGCTGACGGACCGGGGAGGCGAGGATCTCGTTGTACTCGCGGATCTTGGCCTGGAGCTCGTCGTGCTCTTGGATGATCTTCTGGCGCTCCAGGGCGGCCAGGCGCCGCAGCTGCATCTCGAGGATGGCGTTGGCCTGGATCTCGTCGATCTCCAGGAGGCCCATCAGGCCCGTGCGCGCGATGTCGACGGTGTCGCTGCGCCGGATCAGCGCGATGACCTCGTCGATGGCGTCGAGAGCCTTCAGCAGGCCGCGCAGGATGTGCGCCCGCTCCTCGGCCTTGCGCAGCCGGAAGCGCGTACGGCGGACGATGACCTCGATCTGGTGCGTCACCCAGTGGCGGATGAACGCGTCCAGGGAGAGCGTCCGGGGCACACCGTCGACCAGCGCCAGCATGTTGGCGCCGAAGTTCGTCTGCAGGTCGGTGTGCTTGTACAGGTTGTTCAGCACGACCTTGGCGACCGCGTCGCGCTTCAGGACGATGACCAGGCGCTGGCCCGTACGGGACGACGTCTCGTCGCGGACGTCCGCGATGCCGCCGATCTTGCCGTCCTTCACAAGGTCGGCGATCTTCTGCGCGAGGTTGTCGGGGTTGGTCTGGTAGGGCAGTTCCGTGACCACCAGGCACTGGCGGTTCTGGATCTCCTCGACCTCGACGACCGCGCGCATCGTGATGGAACCACGGCCCGTGCGGTACGCCTCCTCGATGCCCTTGCGTCCGACGACCAGAGCGCCGGTCGGGAAGTCGGGGCCCTTGATGCGCTCCATCAGAGCGTCCAGAAGCTCCTCGTGCGAGGCCTCCGGGTTCTCCAGGTACCACTGGGCGCCCGACGCGACCTCGCGCAGGTTGTGCGAGGGGATGTTGGTCGCCATGCCGACCGCGATGCCCGCCGAACCGTTGATCAGCAGGTTCGGGAAGCGGGCCGGCAGAACCGTCGGCTCCTGGTTGCGGCCGTCATAGTTGTCCTGGAAGTCGACGGTCTCTTCGTCGATGTCCCGGACCATCTCCATGGACAGCGGCATCATCTTGCACTCGGTGTACCGCATGGCGGCGGCCGGGTCGTTGCCCGGGGAACCGAAGTTGCCGTTGGAGTCCACCAGCGGCATCCGCATCGACCACGGCTGCGCGAGGCGGACCAGCGCGTCGTAGATCGAGGAGTCGCCGTGCGGGTGGTAGGTGCCCATGACGTCGCCGACGACACGGGCACACTTGTAGAAGCCCTTCTCGGGCCGGTAGCCGCCGTCGTACATGGCGTACAGGACGCGGCGGTGGACGGGCTTGAGACCGTCGCGTACGTCGGGCAGCGCGCGGGACACGATGACGGACATCGCGTAGTCCAGGTACGAGCGCTGCATCTCCGTCTCGAGCCCGACAGGCTCGATGCGCATCGCGAGTTCGCCGCCCTCTTCAGGCGTGGCGGGAGTGTTCTCGTCGGCCATTGCTGGTGAAGATCCTTCCTGGTGCGGTCAGCTGAGACCGACTCAGATGTCGAGGAAGCGGACGTCCTTGGCGTTGCGCTGGATGAACTGGCGCCGGGCCTCGACGTCCTCGCCCATCAGCACCGAGAACAGCTCGTCCGCCTGGGCGGCGTCGTCGAGCGTGACCTGGCCGAGGACGCGGTGGTCCTGGTCCATGGTCGTGATGCGCAGCTCCTCGGCGTTCATCTCGCCGAGACCCTTGAAGCGCTGGATCGAGTCCTCCCTGACGCGCTTGCCGTTCTGCCGGCCGAGCTCGATCAGGGCGTCGCGCTCACGGTCCGAGTACGCGTACTCGAAGTCGTCCCGGCCCCACTTGATCTTGTAGAGCGGGGGACGCGACAGGAACACGTGTCCGGCCTCGACGAGCGGGCGCATGAAGCGGAACAGGAAGGTCAGCAGCAGGGTGTTGATGTGCTGGCCGTCGACGTCGGCGTCCGCCATCAGGATGATCTTGTGATAGCGGAGCTTGGAGATGTCGAAGTCCTCGTGCACACCCGTGCCGAAGGCGGAGATCAGCGCCTGGATCTCCTGGTTCTGCAGGATCTTGTCGATCCGCGCCTTCTCGACGTTGAGGATCTTGCCGCGGATCGGGAGGATCGCCTGGTACTGCGGGTTGCGGCCGGACTTGGCCGAGCCGCCGGCGGAGTCACCCTCGACGATGAAGATCTCGCACTTGACGGGATCGTTCGACTGGCAGTCGCTCAGCTTGCCCGGCAGGGACGCCGTCTCCAGGAGGCCCTTGCGACGGGTCAGGTCACGGGCCTTGCGGGCCGCCACGCGCGCGGTGGCCGCCTGGATGGACTTGCGGATGATGTCCGCCGCCTCGACCGGGTTGCGGTCCAGCCAGTCCGTCAGGTGCTCGTGCACGACCTTCTGCACGAAGGTCTTCGCCTCCGTGTTGCCCAGCTTGGTCTTGGTCTGGCCCTCGAACTGCGGCTCACTCAGCTTGATCGAGATGATCGCCGTCAGACCCTCGCGGATGTCGTCACCCGTGAGGTTGTCGTCCTTTTCGCGCAGCAGCTTCTTGTCGCGCGCGTAGCGGTTGATCAGACCGGTCAGCGCGGCACGGAAGCCCTCTTCGTGCGTACCGCCCTCGTGCGTGTGGATGATGTTGGCGAAGGAGTAGACACCCTCGCTGTAACCGCTGTTCCACTGCATCGCGACTTCGATGGACAGGAGCTTGTCCCTGTCCTCGGCCTCGAAGTCGATGACGGACGGGTGAACCACGTCTCCCTTACGGGAGTTGAGGTGCTTCACGAAGTCGACGATGCCGCCCTCGTAGTGGTACGAGACGGTCTTGACCTCGTGCTTCTCGTCCTCGCCGGCCTCGTCCGCCCCCGCGGTGGCCTTTGCGGACTCGCGCTCGTCAGTGAGTTTGATCGTCAAACCCTTGTTGAGGAACGCCATCTCCTGGAAGCGCCGCGAGAGCGTCTCGAAAGAGTAGTACGTGGTCTCGAAGATGTCGGCGTCGGCCCAGAAGGTCACCGAGGTGCCGGTCTCGGCGGTGGCCTCGTGCTGGGCCAGCGGTGCCGTCGGGACGCCCAGCTTGTAGTCCTGGGTCCAGCGGTAGCCGTCGGTCCTGACCTCGACGGTGACCCTGCTGGACAGGGCGTTCACGACGGATACGCCGACGCCGTGCAGACCGCCGGAGACCGCGTAGCCGCCGCCGCCGAACTTGCCGCCCGCGTGCAACACCGTCAGCACGACCTCGACGGCCGGCTTCCCCTCCGAAGGGACGATGCCCACCGGGATGCCGCGGCCGTTGTCGACGACCCGGACGCCGCCGTCGGCGAGGATCGTGACATTGATGGTGTCAGCGTGGCCGGCCAGCGCCTCGTCGACGGAGTTGTCGACGACCTCCTGCACCAGGTGATGCAGCCCACGCTCACCGGTCGAGCCGATGTACATGCCGGGCCGCTTGCGGACCGCGTCCAGCCCTTCGAGGACGGTGATGGCGCTGGCGTCGTACGAGGCTGTGACCTCGCCGTTGGCGCCGGCGCCGGTGGACGGGATGTTCTCGTTGGGGTTGCCGGAATCGGCCACGAAGCGCCCTTTCTGGCACAGCACAAACCAGGCTCCCGGCGGGTTTGCCGGAGCGGCTGCGGCGTGTTGCGGTGGAAGCCTTTGTCAGCGTTGAACAGTGTTTCCGAAGCGGTCCCCACGAATGGGGCGGTATTAGCTTCCAGTCTACCGGTAGCGCCGACAGTGATGGGGGTTTGCCGGTACCTGAGTCCGCATGTGCCGCCCTGAACCGGTCTCTCCCGACTCCCCATATACGGAGCGGGGCTCCAAGAGGCTCACAGCGGCACTCAGCGCTTCCGGGTGTCAACCCTTTGCTACTCCCGGGTCACGTCGATGTTCGCAACCGCACGCGAACCCGCGCGCCCACGCACACGGTCGTTCGTGAGACGCCGGAGGACCCCCCGGTCATCGGTACGGAAGCGCCCGGAAATGTGACTACGGTCACCCGTAGGTGTCGCCGGGCCCGGTGCTGCCCGGGGCACGCAGAGGCCCGTAGCGACGGGCGGAGGAGCCGGCGGGGCCATGGACCTTCAGCAGCCGGACGGTGCCGTGCCCGAGATCCTCGTTGAGCCGGGCGACCAGTTGCGGAGCCAGCAGCCGCACGTTCGTCGCCCATGCCGTCGAGTCGCACCGCACGTGCAGGACCCGCTCGTCCTCGTCGTACCGCTCCGGTACGCACCTCCTGGCCAGGTCGTCACCGACGATCTGCGGCCAGCGGCCCATGACCCCGCCGACGGCGGCCGGCGTCTCCCAGCCCCGCTCGGTGATCAGGCGGTTGATCGCGGGGCCCAAGGGCATCGGATCGCGGCCGTCGGCACGGGCGCCGGAGCGCAGCCCGCCGCCGCGCCTGGCCTGCTTCTGCTGCTGGGTGGCTTCGCCACGCGCCCGTGCGGCCTCCCTCGCGGCGCGCAGCGCCACGCGCGCGAGGTCCACACCGGAGGGCTCGGGAGGCTTCGGGATTCCCTCGGATCCGCTCATACGCGCTCCACCGCCCCGTCGGACACGAAGTACCGCGCCCCTGCCAGTACGTCCGGTACGTCGTCGTCGACCGCGGCGGTCACCAGGACCTGCTCGCCCGGCGCGACCAGCTCCGCCAGGCGCTCCCGTCGGCGGGCGTCCAACTCGGCGAAGACGTCGTCGAGGATCAGCACCGGCTCGTTCCCCTCGGCCCGCAGCAGATCGTACGAGGCGAGCCGCAGGGCCAGGGCGTACGACCAGGACTCTCCGTGGGAGGCGTATCCCTTGGCAGGCAGCTGACCGAGTTTGAGATTCACATCATCTCGATGGGGCCCTACGAGGGTGACGCCCCTCTCGATCTCCTGCTTGCGGCTCTCGCCGAGAGCGGCCATCAGCTGCTCGTACAGCTCCTCGCGCGCGTGGCCGACGAGGCCGGGCGAGGAAGGCTTGTATTCCAAACTCACTGGTCCGCCCCCAGGTGCGAGCTGCTCGTACGCCTTGTCGGCGAGCGGCTGGATCGCGGCGACCAGGTCCAGGCGCCGGGCGAGCAACTCGGCGCCCACGCGCGCGAGGTGCTGGTCCCACACGTCGAGCGTGGACAGATCCATGGTGCGACCGCCGTGCCGACGGGCCAGTGCGGCCGACTTGAGGAGTGTGTTGCGCTGCTTGAGCACCCGCTCGTAGTCGGAGCGCACGCCCGCCATGCGTGGGGCCCGTGCCGTGATCAGCTCGTCGAGGAAGCGCCGCCGTTCACCGGGGTCGCCCTTGACCAGTGCGAGGTCCTCCGGCGCGAACAGCACCGTCCGCACGATGCCGAGCACGTCACGGGGTTTGACCTGCGACGACCTGTTGACGCGCGCCCGGTTCGCCTTGCCGGGGTTCAGCTCCAGCTCGACGAGCTGCTGTCGCTCGCCCTGCCGCACCTGCGCCCGGATCACCGCGCGGTCGGCGCCCATCCGAACCAGGGGCGCGTCCGAGGACACCCGGTGGCTGCCGAGGGTCGCGAGATAGCCGACAGCCTCGACCAGGTTCGTCTTGCCCTGCCCGTTGGGGCCCACGAACGCGGTGACGCCCGGGTCGAGCGGGACCTCGACCCGGGCGTACGAGCGGAAGTCGGCCAGCGACAGATGCGTGACGTGCATGGTCGGGTGCCGACCTCCCCAGGGTTGTGGACCGCCGTACGGCCCTGTGGACGACTTCTCGCCAACCGTACGTATGTTCGTTCCTGTCTTCGGTGCCGCGGGCTACTTCTTCTCGACCGCGTGGCCACCGAACTGGTTTCGCAGCGCCGCGATCATCTTCATCTGCGGAGAGTCCTCCTGGCGCGACGCGAACCGTGCGAAGAGCGAGGCCGTGATCGCGGGCAGCGGCACTGCGTGGTCGATGGCGGCCTCCACGGTCCACCGGCCCTCACCGGAGTCCTGTGCGTAGCCCTTCAGGCCGTCCAGGTGCTCGTCCTCGTCGAGGGCGTTCACCGCCAGGTCGAGCAACCAGGAGCGGATGACCGTGCCGTCCTGCCAGGAACGGAACACCTCGCGGACGTCCGTCACCGAGTGCACCTTCTCCAAAAGCTCCCAGCCCTCGGCGTACGCCTGCATCATGGCGTACTCGATGCCGTTGTGGACCATCTTCGCGAAGTGCCCGGCGCCGACCTTGCCGGCGTGCACCGCGCCGAGGTCGCCCTCGGGCTTCAACGCGTCGAAGACGGGCCGCACCTTGGCGACGTTCTCCGCGTCGCCGCCGTACATCAGCGCGTAGCCGTTCTCCAGGCCCCAGACGCCGCCGGAGACACCGCAGTCGACGAAGCCGATGCCCTTGGCCGCCAACTCCTCTGCGTGCTTCTCGTCGTCCGTCCAGCGGGAGTTGCCGCCGTCCACGACGACGTCACCGGGCTGGAGCAGCTCGGCCAGCTCGTCGACGGTCGACTGGGTGGCGGCACCGGCCGGGACCATCACCCACACGACCCGTGGGCCCTTGAGCTTGCCCACAAGCTCCTCGATGCTGTGGACATCGGCGAGATCCGGGTTCCGGTCGTATCCGATGACGGTGTGGCCCGCGCGGCGGATCCGCTCGCGCATGTTGCCGCCCATCTTGCCGAGGCCGACGAGACCGAGCTCCATCAGTTGTTCCTTAGGTTGCGACGTGGCATGAGGGCACCTGCGTACCCACGCACGAGCCTAAACCCGGTCTCTCACGCACACCTGTGGGCATACCCGCTCATAAGTACGCCCGACCTGCGGCTTCGCACCGAGGGCCCGGTGATCCACCGGGCCCCACGGCGCTGCGGACCACCTCCGGCAGCTCGGCCGCGGCGGCGTCCGGACGGTCAGCCGCTGAGTCGCACCGGCATGATCAGGTACTTGTAGGCCTCGTCCGCCTCGGCGTCCACGGCCGGCTTGCCGCTGAGCAGCGCGGGCTTGGTGGACGTCGTGAACGCCAGCTGGGCGACCGGGGAGTCGATGGCGCTCAGGCCGTCCAGCAGGAACGTGGGGTTGAAGGCGATCGAGATGTCGTCGCCGTCCAGCTGGGCGTCGACCCTTTCCACAGCCTGTGCGTCGTCGCTGGAGCCGGCCTCCAGGATCAGCACGCCCTGCTCGAAGCTCAGCCGCACCGGGGTGTTCCGCTCGGCGACCAGGGCGACACGCTTGACGGCCTCGACGAAGGGAGCCGTCTCGATGACGGCCACGCTGTTGAACTCCGTCGGGAACAGCGTGCGGTACTTCGGGAGGTCACCCTCCAGCAGCCTCGTGGTCGTACGACGGCCCGCGCCTTCGAAACCGATCAGGCCCTCGCCCGAGCCCGAGCCGGAGAGCGCCAGGATGACGCTGTCGCCGCTCGTGAGGGCCTTGGCGGTGTCCAGGAGCGTCTTGGCGGGTACCAGGGCCACCGCGGACGCCTCGGGGTTCTCCGGCTTCCACAGGAACTCGCGGACCGCGAAGCGGTAGCGGTCGGTGGAGGCCAGCGTGACCGTGTCGCCCTCGATCTCGATGCGCACACCGGTGAGGACGGGCAGTGTGTCGTCGCGGCCGGCGGCGATGGCCACCTGGGCGGCGGCGGAGGCGAAGACCTCGCCGGGGACGGTACCCGTGGCGTTCGGCATCTGCGGCAGGGACGGGTACTCCTCCACAGGCAGTGTGTGGAGCGTGAACCGCGAGGAGCCGCAGACCACCGTCGCCCGTACACCGTCTGTGGAGATCTCCACCGGACGGTTGGGGAGGGCCCGGCAGATGTCTGCGAGCAGCCGGCCGGAGACGAGCACCGTGCCCTCCTCGTCGACCTCCGCCTCCACGGACACCCGCGCGGAGACCTCGTAGTCGAAGCTGGAGAGGCTCAGTTGGCCTTCCTCGGCCTTCAGAAGGAGGCCGGCGAGAACAGGCGCCGGCGGCCGGGCCGGGAGGCTGCGCGCCGCCCAGGCCACTGCCTCCGCGAGTACGTCGCGTTCCACCCGGATCTTCACTGTTGCCGCCTCCTGCTGTTGCCGGCGCTTCTCGCCCTGCCTGGCTTCGTCGTATGTCTCGGTGTCACTGGTTCCTGTGAGGGGAAGGACACCGGGAACAGTCTGACGCACACCACTGACACTCGGAGCCTCTCGGGGTCAAGTCGTGACGAGGCGCGGTCGGACAACCCAGAGCGAGTTGTGCACAGGACCCACTTCGAAACGGATTCCCAGCTCTCTCTAGTTGGGAGTAGTAGTAGGGCCTGTGGAAACCGTGGATAACCCCGTTTTCGCAGCTCAGGCGGCAAATTTTGTCCACCGGGCCTGTGGGCGGAGGCGGTGGACAACCGGGGGTATCTGTGGAGAACGGAAAGTTCTGCACACACCGTGCACAGCCCCGGGGCACTTCTCCCCAACGGCGTCCCCAGATTTACCCGCCTTTCCCACAGCCCAACCAGGCAACCTCGTGTGACGCCTTTCACTCGACACGGTGAGGGGGCGCCTCGGCTTGCCGAACAGTGGACAGCCATGTGGAGAACCCGACGATCACTGGGGACAACCAGCCCCGCCCTGTGGGCTGTCGGTGGACAACTCCGTCCACGGCCTGTGGGCCTTCGCTTTGTCCACAGCCTGTGGAGATCTTTCGTCCACGAATCCACAGGGGGCTGACCTGGCCTGATGATCTCTCAACAGGCGGCCCTGTGGACACGATCTGCATAACTTCCCGGTCCCCAGGGTGTGGACGGGAGAAAGTCCCGGAATCTGTGGAGGGAGGCCGTAACGCGGCAGGTATTCGAACACCTGATGTCCGACCGGCGACGGACGAAGCCGGCCCGGAACGACGAAGGCGCCCTCGGGAACTCGTCCCGGGGCGCCCTCAGCGACGTACGGCGGCCTCTGTCAGCCGTTCTTGATGCGGTTCGTCAGCTCCGTCACCTGGTTGTAGATGGAGCGCCGCTCGGCCATCAGCGCGCGGATCTTGCGGTCGGCGTGCATGACGGTGGTGTGGTCACGGTTGCCGAACTGCGCGCCGATCTTGGGCAGCGACAGGTCCGTCAGCTCACGGCACAGGTACATGGCGATCTGCCGGGCGGTGACCAGGGCGCGGCCGCGCGAGGTGCCGCAGAGATCCTCGACCGTGAGCCCGAAGTAGTCGGCTGTCGCGCCCATGATCGCGGTGGCGGTGATCTCGGGAGACGCGTTCTCGCCACCCGGAATCAGGTCCTTGAGCACGATCTCGGTCAGACCGAGGTCCACCGGCTGCCGGTTGAGCGACGCGAACGCCGTCACCCGGATCAGCGCGCCTTCGAGCTCGCGGATGTTGCGCGAGATACGGGACGCGATGAACTCCAGTACCTCCGGAGGGGCGTTGAGCTGCTCCTGCACCGCCTTCTTGCGGAGGATCGCGATACGAGTCTCCAGCTCGGGAGGCTGGACGTCGGTGATCAGACCCCACTCGAAACGGTTCCGCAGCCGGTCCTCCAGAGTCACCAGCTGCTTCGGCGGCCGGTCGCTGGAGAGCACGATCTGCTTGTTCGCGTTGTGGAGCGTATTGAAGGTGTGGAAGAACTCCTCCTGCGTCGACTCCTTGTCCGCCAGGAACTGGATGTCGTCCACGAGCAGGATGTCCATCTCCCGGTACCGCTTGCGGAAGCTGTCGCCCTTGCCGTCGCGGATGGAGTTGATGAACTCGTTGGTGAACTCCTCCGAGCTCACGTACCGCACCCGCGTGCCCGGGTAGAGGCTGCGCGCGTAGTGCCCGATCGCGTGCAGCAGGTGCGTTTTGCCGAGCCCCGACTCCCCATAGATGAAGAGGGGGTTGTACGCCTTCGCCGGCGCCTCGGCGACGGCCACCGCGGCCGCGTGCGCGAAACGGTTCGAGGCGCCGATGACGAAGGTGTCGAAGAGGTACTTCGGGTTCAGGCGTGCCGTCGGCTCACCAGGACCGGGCGCCGGCGCGGGCTGCGCCGCCAGCGGGCCGGGCGCGCTGCTCGCGGGGCCGCCCCGGTGCACATGGCCCGAGCCCGGCGGAGGCTCGGGAAGGCCACGCCGGTCCTGCCGCGGATAGTCGGAGCCGCCCCCCGGCCGGTCGTAGTCGCCGCGGGACTGCTCGTACTCGGAGCGCTGGTCGTACGGCGGCCGGTCCATCGACTGCGAGCGGTAGTCCGACGACGGCGAGGCGTACGGATCCCGATCCGGGAAACCGAGCCGCTGCTGCTGCCAGCCGTAGTCGTCCTGCGACGGCCGCGGCCAGGCGCCCGGCTCGGGCCGCTGGTACTCGGACGGATACGCGGGGCGCGCGGTCGGAAGCTGGTCCGGGCGTGGGGGCGGCAACTGGTCGCCGGGGCCGCCGCCCATCTGTTCGCCGCGTCCCGGACCGCGGTCGTCGGCCCGATGGCGGCCATACCCCTCGTAGGGATCACGGGCCTGGCCGTCGTATCCGTTCTGGGCCTCGTACCCGCCGCGTCCCTCGCGACCCTGCCCGTCGTACGGGGTCCTGTTGTCGTAGCCGTCGCGGTTCTGGGCCGGGACGGAGGGGAGCTCCGGCTCCTCGAAGCGGCGCTGGACCGGCGGAGGCTGCTGTTCGCCGACGGAGCTGTCGACGGTGATCGCGATACGGATCGGGCGGCCGCACTCCCGGCTCAGGGTCTCGCTGACGATCGGCGCGAGACGGCCTTCAAGTACGCCCTTCGCGAACTCGTTCGGGACGGCGAGGAGAGCCGTGTCCGCGACCAGGGCGAGTGGCTGGCAGCGCTTGATCCAGCGTTCGTCCTTCACCTCGACGCCTTGACCATGGCCCTCACCGAGGAGCTTTTCCAGTACTCGTGGCCACACTGCGGCAAGATCGGCAGGTACGTCAGCCACAGGGCACGCTCTCTCACAGGTCCCACGAACGTGTGGTTCTGGGACAGGTTGGTTTGGAACTCGGGTGGGGCACTCGGGACGAGGTGCTGGTGGGTGGGTCGGGGCCCAGCAGCCAAAGGAAGGGGAACGAATCGGAGTTCAGACACGGTAGTCACGGCGACCGGTACGGTTCAAGTTGTTGTCCCCAGCCTGTGGATAGTGTCTCCCTGTGACCCTCGGTTTGACCGGATGGCGTAGCCGCGCGTACCGTAAACAGGTCGAGTTGTCGATGGCTGCTGCCGCCTGCCTCCGATGGGCACAGATCGCGTCAGGTGATCGGACAGCGGTGCACTCGGGCGTTTATACGAGCTACTCGTGGGCGCACGGTGACAGCCAGGACGGCACCCGCAAACACCGATTTCTTTCTGGAGCCCCCGAGTGAGCAAGCGCACCTTCCAGCCGAACAACCGTCGTCGTGCGAAGACCCACGGCTTCCGCCTGCGGATGCGTACCCGTGCCGGTCGCGCGATTCTCGCGAACCGCCGCAGCAAGGGTCGCTCAAGCCTGTCCGCCTGATCCCGATCAGGTCATGACGTCGTGCTGCCTACCGAGCATCGGCTGAGGCGGCGCGAGGACTTCGCGACCGCGGTACGACGAGGACGCCGGGCCGGCCGCCCGCTCCTCGTCGTTCACCTACGTAGCGGTGCCACGAACCCGCACGCGCCTGGGGAGAGCGCTCCCCCGACGCGTGCGGGTTTCGTCGTGAGCAAGGCTGTCGGTGGTTCGGTCGTACGCAACAAGGTGAAGCGAAGGCTTCGCCATCTGATGCGCGAACGAGTCGCCCTGTTGCCCCCCGGTAGCCTGGTAGTGGTACGAGCGCTGCCCGGAGCGGGTGACGCCGACCACGTACAACTGGCCCAAGACCTGGATGCCGCCATAGGGCGGCTGCTGGGAGGGGGCGCACGATGAAGTACCCGCTGCTGGCGCTGATCAAGCTGTACCAGTGGACGATCAGTCCGCTGCTCGGGCCGGTGTGCAAGTACTACCCGTCGTGCTCCCACTACGGCTACACGGCCATCGACCGGCACGGTGCGATCAAGGGAACGGCACTCACCGCCTGGCGCATCCTGCGGTGCAATCCGTGGTCGCTCGGCGGCGTGGACCACGTCCCGCCGCGCAAGCGTCCACGGTGGCACGAGATGGTGCGTGGCACGTGGCGCGCACGCAAGGGCGGGTCCTCCGCCGCCGAACCGGCCACCGAGGGGCACGTTCCTTCGAGCCCGGCCGCCGAGAGCCCGTCCCATGCCCAAGGAGCATGATTAGTGGACACGATTGCCAGTCTCTTCAGCTTCATCACGACACCTGTCTCCTGGGTCATTGTCCAGTTCCACAAGGTGTACGGCGCCCTCTTCGGCGCTGACACCGGGTGGGCCTGGGGCCTGTCCATCGTGTCCTTGGTGATCCTGATCCGTATCTGCCTGATCCCGCTCTTCGTGAAGCAGATCAAGGCGACCCGGGCGATGCAGACGCTGCAGCCCGAGATGAAGAAGATCCAGGAGCGCTACAAGAACGACAAGCAGCGCCAGTCCGAAGAGATGATGAAGCTCTACAAGGAGACGGGCACCAACCCGCTCTCCTCGTGCCTTCCCATCCTGGCGCAGTCCCCGTTCTTCTTCGCGCTCTACCACGTGCTCAACAGCATCGCGAACAACGACACCATCGGTGTCATCAACGAGAGCCTGCTGCAGAGCGCGCAGAAGGCGCACATCTTCGGTGCTCCGCTGGCCGCGAAGTTCACCGACAGCTCCTCGGACCTCGTCGCGCTCGACGCCTCGCTGACCACCGTGCGCGTCGTGACCGCGGTCATGATCGTCCTCATGTCGGCGTCGCAGTTCTACACACAGCGCCAGCTGATGACGAAGAACGTCGACACCACGGTGAAGACGCCGTTCATGCAGCAGCAGAAGATGCTGATGTATGTCTTCCCGGTCATGTTCGCCGTTTTCGGCATCAACTTCCCGGTCGGTGTCCTCGTCTACTGGCTGACCACCAACGTGTGGACCATGGGCCAGCAGATGTACGTCATCCACAACAACCCGACCCCGGGTTCGAAGGCCCAGGCCGCCTACCTGGAGCGCCTTT
This sequence comes from Streptomyces sp. NBC_01314, assembly GCF_041435215.1. Taxonomy (NCBI): domain Bacteria; kingdom Bacillati; phylum Actinomycetota; class Actinomycetes; order Kitasatosporales; family Streptomycetaceae; genus Streptomyces; species Streptomyces sp. NBC_01314. The sequence continues at coordinate 5,681,267 of NZ_CP108394.1, forward strand.
TCAAGCACGTCATGCGGCACGGCAAGACTCGTAACCGCCGCGAGCGCACCATCGTCAAGGCGATCGTCGCCAAGGGCCGCGACCGCAACGAGCACGAGCGGAAGTTCATCACCGGCCTGGGCAAGGAGGGCCTCGCGGCCCAGAGCGACGGCACCGTGGTCAAGAGCGAGGTCTCGGCCGTCGCCGTGGCCGAAGACGGTACGCCCACGCCCGGTACTCCCAAGCGTCAGCAGCCCAAGCGCCAGACCAAGGCCCAGCGTCAGTCCGGTGCAGCGAAGACCGCCGACGAAGACGAGCCGAAGGCCGAGCCCACTTCGCTGATCAAGTCCGACCAGCCGGAGGACACCGAGCCGGAAAGCACCGAGCCGGAGGACACCAAGCCGGCGGCCGGTGCCAAGAAGGCCGCGGCCAAGCCCGGAACCGGTGGCCGCAGCAAGGCTCAGTCCGGTCAGCGCAAGGGTCAGCAGCGCCCCAAGTCCCCGTCCAAGAAGTAAGAAGGAGCCCCTCCCGTGACGGAAGGCACCACCTCCACAGCCTCCGAGGGTGGCGACACCCTGACCCGCCTGGAGCAGGAGGGTGAGATTGCGGCGGACTACCTGGAAGGTCTGCTGGACATCGCAGATCTCGACGGCGACATCGACATGGACGTCGAGGCCGACCGTGCCTCTGTCTCGATCATCAGCGACTCCGGCGGCCGCGATCTGAACAAGCTGGTCGGCCGGGAGGGCGAGGTGCTCGAGGCGCTCCAGGAGCTCACGCGCCTGGCCGTGCACCGGGAGACCGGTGATCGCAGCCGTCTGATGCTGGACATCGCGGGCTACCGCGCCCAGAAGCGCGCCGAGCTCTCCGAGCTGGGTGCCAAGGCGGCGGCCGAGGCCAAGAGCACCGGCGAACCCGTGAAGCTGAAGCCGATGACACCCTTCGAGCGCAAGGTCGTGCACGACGCGGTCAAGTCCGCGGGCCTGCGCAGTGAGTCCGAGGGCGAGGAGCCGCAGCGCTTCGTCGTCGTGCTGCCTGCCTGATTCGGTACGTACGTTTCCCCGGCCCCGTCTGCCCGCAGGCGGGGCCGAACTTTGTCAGCCTGTTGTTCTGGAGTCAGCGCCAAGTGCGCTCTTGCGGTACGGAAGGACGGTTCCCGTGACGGAGTCAGCGGAGCTCCCCCCTGCGCCCGAGCAGGCGCGCGACGTATTCGGTGATCGCTACGCGGACGCGGTTCGGTACGCCGAGCTCCTGGCTGAGGCGGGAGTGCAGCGCGGGCTCATCGGCCCGCGGGAGGTGCCCCGCCTGTGGGAGCGGCACCTGCTGAACTGCGCGGTGCTCTCAGAGGTCGTGCCTGAGGGGGTGACGGTGTGCGATGTCGGCTCCGGTGCCGGACTGCCCGGTATTCCACTGGCTCTCGTCCGGGAGGATCTGAAGATCACGCTGCTGGAGCCTCTGCTGCGGCGGACGAACTTCCTGACCGAGGTCGTCGAGCTTCTGGGCCTTGACCATGTGACCGTCGTCCGCGGCCGAGCCGAAGAGGTCCTCGGGACGTTGCAGCCGGTCCATGTGGTCACGGCTCGGGCCGTGGCCCCGCTGGACCGACTGGCCGCGTGGGGCATTCCTCTGCTGCGTCCGTACGGAGAGATGCTGGCGCTCAAGGGCGACACCGCGGAGGAGGAGCTGAAGAGTGCTGCCTCGGCCCTGAACAAGCTCGGCGCGGTGGCGACCTCCGTCCTCCATGTTGGTGAGGGCGTGGTCGATCCCCTGTCCACAGTGGTCCGTGTGGAGGTCGGGGAGAGCCCTGGTGGTGTGCGCTTCGCGGCGAAGCGGGCCAAGGCGGCCAGGACAGGGCGAGTACGTCGACGCCGCTAGGCATCGCTCCGGACGTTCGCTGATCCGTCCTGACGACGAGCCGTACTCCACACAAGCTTCCAAACCTACTCATCTCGGAGTGTCGCGCGAGCTTGGCTTGTATCGCTAGGCATCGTGTTTCACGTGAAACGTCGCTCATTGCTGCACGGCATCATCAGCCGTGGCCGCGCCGCGGCCGAACCGCGCGACCGGAAGCCTCTCGGGTCACTCGGAGAGGTAACGGAGTTTTCCACAAAGGTGGAATTCTCCACAGAACACCAGGCCTCACTGGTTCACGACCCCGAAGACATGGGAGGCTCTGTTCATTGCGAGCCTGAAGTCGAGGAGAGTGAATCCTTGCGGTCCGACGCCAACATCGCGGGACCGATGACCGATCCGGTCCCCGGTCCCCGTACCGAGTCGATGGGGGAGGATGTTTCACGTGAAACACCGCCCCCGATGGACGACACTCCCATCGGTCGTGCTGCCCAACTGGCGGTAGAGGCTCTGGGCCGCGCCGGCGAAGGCCTGCCTCGGCCCGAGCGGACCAGAGTCATGGTGGTCGCCAACCAGAAGGGCGGCGTCGGCAAGACCACGACGACAGTCAACCTCGCCGCTTCGTTGGCTCTGCACGGCGCCCGTGTCCTGGTGATCGATCTCGACCCCCAGGGCAACGCATCCACCGCGCTGGGGATCGACCATCACGCCGACGTGCCGTCCATCTACGACGTGCTGATCGACAGCAAGCCGCTGGCAGAAGTCGTCCAGCCCGTTCCTGATGTAGAGGGTCTCTTCTGCGCACCGGCCACGATCGATCTCGCCGGTGCGGAGATCGAGCTGGTGTCCCTGGTGGCACGAGAGAGCCGACTGCAGCGAGCGATTCAGGCATACGAGCAGCCCCTGGACTACATCCTCATCGACTGCCCGCCTTCGCTCGGCCTGCTGACGGTGAACGCCATGGTCGCCGGCCAGGAAGTCCTCATTCCCATCCAGTGCGAGTACTACGCGCTGGAGGGCCTTGGCCAGTTGCTCCGCAACGTCGACCTGGTACGGGGGCACCTCAACCCCGTCCTCCATGTGTCGACCATCCTGCTCACCATGTACGACGGCCGAACGCGCCTGGCGTCCCAGGTCGCCGACGAGGTGCGCACCCACTTCGGCGAGGAGGTGCTGCGGACGAGCATTCCTCGTTCCGTCCGTATCTCCGAGGCGCCGAGCTATGGGCAGACGGTGCTGACCTACGATCCAGGATCGAGCGGTGCCCTCTCCTATCTGGAGGCGGCACGAGAAGTCGCGCTGAGGGGCGTGGGTGTGGGGTACGACCCCATGCACGCCCATATCGGTGCTCAGAACAATCCGAGCATGGTGGAGGGGATCCAGTGAGTGATCGACGGAGGGGGTTGGGCCGTGGTCTCGCCGCACTGATCCCAGCGGCCGCAACAGGAGAGCAGGAAACTCCAGCAGCGGGAGTACCCGCATCCACACCATCGGCAGCGCCATCTGTCTTCATCCCCGAGCGTGGGCTGGCCGCCTCGAAGGTGGCCACCCTCCCGCCTGTTTCACGTGAAACAGCCGAGCTGTCGCCGAACGGTGCGGCGGAACTGCCCGCCGCACCCATCGGCGCCTACTTCGCCGAGCTGCCTCTCGACTCCATCACCCCGAACCCGCGCCAGCCGCGCAGAGAGTTCGACGAGGACCTTCTCCAAGAACTGGTCACCTCCATCAAGGAGGTAGGCCTCCTCCAGCCCATCGTCGTTCGGCAGGTGGGCCCGGCCCGCTACGAACTCATCATGGGTGAGCGGCGCTGGCGAGCCTGCCATGAAGCCGACCTGGAAGCGATCCCGGCGATCGTGCGGGCCACAGACGACGAGAAGCTTCTGCTGGACGCACTGCTGGAGAATCTGCACCGGGCCCAGCTGAACCCGCTGGAAGAGGCGTTCGCGTATGACCAGCTGCTCAAGGACTTCAACTGCACGCACGACCAGCTGGCAGACCGTATCGGCCGCTCCCGCCCGCAGGTATCCAACACGCTGCGTCTGCTGAAGCTCTCGGTGGCGGTCCAGCGCCGTGTGGCTGCCGGCGTTCTCTCGGCCGGGCATGCTCGGGCGCTGCTCTCCGTCGAGGACTCGGAGGAGCAGGACAAGCTGGCTCACCGGATCGTGGCCGAAGGGCTTTCGGTCCGAGCCGTTGAAGAGATCGTCACCCTCATGGGATCGCATCCGAACACCTCTGTGCGGTCCAAGGGCCCACGCGCCGGCTCCGTGCGGTCCCCGGCGTTGGGCGAGCTCGCGACCCGTCTTTCGGATCGCTTCGAGACGCGGGTGAAGATCGATCTGGGCCAGAAGAAGGGCAAGATCACTGTGGAGTTCGCGTCCACGGAGGACCTTGAGCGGATTCTGAGCACGCTCGCTCCGGGCGAGAAGCTCGCTCTCCAGAAGAGCCTCCTGGACGACGACTCGGAGGACACGGAGGCCTGAGGCTTCGTATGGAAGGGCGGCCTTCGGCTCGTCGACCGTCTGAGCGGGCTGTATCCGATGTATACCGGACACAGCCCGCTCTTTGCTTTGAGGCGGTATCTAGGAAATCGCATCGTCGATACGATGCGTTCGGGTATGGCGCATCGACCTGGCGGGTCTTCTTTGGAGAGGCGGGGCCATGCGAACCGTGAGCCGTTCCGGACTGGTGACCGCAGGCCTGGGACTGGGGGCGGTCGGCGGATTCGTCGGCAGTCTCCTCAGGGAGCGGAGCGCTCTGACAGCCGCTCGCCACGCAGCGGGCGAAGGAAGCGAGGAACAGCCTTCATGGGGCGTCGGCTCGTACCGCTTACGCTGGACAACCTTCAGGACCTTCCCAAGCGCTGTCGGTCGTGTGTCTTCTGGGAGTTGGACCCAGTCAGTGGTGAGGCCGCGGTAAAGGGAGGCACCCCCGCCCTGGAGAAGGAGGCGTGGATCTCCGCCGTCCTGCTGGACTGGGGGTCCTGCGGCAGGGTCGCCTACGTGGATGAGGTACCGGTGGGCTTCGTGCTGTACGCGCCTCCGGCCTATGTGCCCCGCGCCATCGCGTTCCCCACGAGTCCGGTGTCTCCCGACGCGGTTCAGTTGATGACCGCCTTCATCAGACAGGGCTATCAGGGACAAGGGCTCGGCCGTGTGATGGTCCAGACCGTTGCCAAGGATCTGCTGCGGCGAGGCTTCAAGGCGATCGAGGCTTTCGGGGACGCCCGTTGGAAGGAACCGGCGTGTGTTCTCCCCGCCGACCACCTGACAGCGGTGGGCTTCAAGACGGTTCGCCCCCACCCGACTTATCCCCGGCTGCGGTTGGAGCTGCGGACGACGCTCTCCTGGAAGGAGGACGTCGAGCTGGCGTTGGATCGGCTTCTGGGAGTCGTGCAGAAGGAGCCGTCTTTGCGCCCGCTCTGAAGCGAAGGGGCCAACCCGTTCGGGTTGGCCCCTTCGTGTTTCACGTGAAACATCACTCGGCGATGAAGTCCTCGAGGTCACGCACGATCGCTGCCTTGGGCTTGGCGCCGACGATGGTCTTGGCGACCTCGCCATCCTGGTAGACATTCAGCGTCGGGATGGACATGACGCCGTACTTCGCAGCCGTGGCCGGGTTCTCGTCAATGTTGAGCTTGACGATCTCGATCTTGTCGCCGTACTCCTGGGCGATGGCTTCGAGGGACGGCGCGATCTGGCGGCACGGGCCGCACCACGAGGCCCAGAAGTCGACCAGGACGGGCTTGTCGTTCTTCAGGACGTCCTGCTCGAAGGAATCATCGGTCACGTTCTTCAGGGTGCCGGCCACAGCGGGCTCCTATCTAATTTGATGCGGTGGGGCGGACGGGGGTCAGACGGTGGTCTTCTCGGGCTCGGCAGCCTGTTCGCCGTCCGCGAGGGCGGCGAGGTAGCGCTCGGAGTCGAGGGCGGCAGAGCAGCCGGTACCTGCCGCGGTGATCGCCTGGCGGTACGTGTGGTCGACGACGTCACCAGCGCCGAAGACACCGGTCAGGTTCGTCCGGGTCGACGGGGCGAGCACCTTCAAATAACCCTCGTCGTCCAAGTCGAGCTGACCCTTGAAGAGTTCCGTGCGCGGGTCGTGACCGATCGCGATGAACAGACCCGTCGCCGGCAGTTCGGATGTCTCGCCCGTCTTGAGGTTGCGCAGCTTCAGTCCGGTGAGCTTCTGGTCGCCCTGGATCTCGGCGACCTCGCTGTCCCACACGAAGGAGATCTTCGGGTCGGCGAACGCGCGCTCCTGCATCGCCTTGGAGGCACGCAGCGTGTCCCGGCGGTGGACGATGGTCACGGACTTGGCGAACCGCGAGAGGAAGGTGGCTTCCTCCATCGCCGTGTCCCCGCCGCCGATCACGGCGATGTCCTGGTCCTTGAAGAAGAACCCGTCACAGGTGGCGCACCAGGAGACACCGCGGCCGGAGAGAGCGTCTTCGTTGGGCAGGCCGAGCTTGCGGTGCTGGGAGCCCGTGGTGACGATGACGGCCTTGGCGCGGTGCACCGTGCCGGCCGTGTCCGTGACGGTCTTGATCTCGCCGCTCAGGTCGACGGTGACGATGTCGTCCGGGATGAGCTCGGCACCGAAGCGTTCGGCCTGGGCCCGCATGTTGTCCATGAGGTCGGGGCCCATGATGCCGTCCCGGAAGCCGGGGAAGTTCTCCACCTCGGTGGTGTTCATCAGCGCGCCGCCTGCGGTGACGGCGCCCTCGAACACCAGTGGCTTCAGCGACGCGCGCGCGGTGTAGAGCGCCGCCGTGTAGCCGGCGGGCCCGGAGCCGATGATGATCACGTTACGGACGTCGGTCACGGCTTGATTCCTCGTCTCTGGAAACTGCTGCGTACTGCCGGTGGGAGCTGCTCTCAGAACTCTCACCCCACCCAACGGATCCTAAGGGGCGCGCATTCCCGGTGTGTCCGGGCACACGGAGACAGGGCACCGCACAGGGATGACAGGGAGGGCGCTACGCGCGAGACAGTGCTCAGGGGCGAGCGTAGGAGTGCTTCACGAAAACGTCGCCGGCCGGTTCCGAAGCCTGATCCAAGCAGGAGGCGTCGACGACGTAGGCAGTGACGCGTGAGTCGTCGGAGGGGTCGGGCAGCACCACGAGATACGCGTCAGCTCCCCGATAGGTACCGGGCTCGGAAGCGATCGCGCCCGTGACATCGCCGATGCCTTTCGCGATGCAGACGGGTACATCGGCCTTGAAGACCGTGTTCCTGCTCTTGTCCGGGGACGCCGCAGTCCCGAAGGAATCCTTTTCGGGCGAGTTCTGCTCGGCATCGCCCAGGAGGGCTTTGACCCGCTTCTCCAGTTTGACGCCGGAGAAGGCTTCGGAGGCCGTTGTCGGAGCCTTGCTCGTAGGACCGTCACCCTCACCGATCGACTGGACGAGGACTGCGCCGAAGCCCAGGGCTGCGATGGCGAAGGCGGCACCGATGACCGTCGTACGACGGTTGGGGCGCCTCCTGCTCATGCGGCCCGGGCCGGTGGACGCGCGTGGATGGCCGGCAGGGCGATCCGCCACCGGCGATGTTTCACGTGAAACATGCGCGGCTTCCTCGCTCCCCGCGGTGCGGGAGACTCCGGCAGTGGCACGGTCTCCGACGGTCTCGCGCTCGGGTGCGGTGGCGTTCAGAAGGGCCTCGGCTGCCAGGGCGGCATCGATCCGTCCCGCCACATCGTCAGGCATGCGGGGAGGGCCCGGCAGGGTGCCGAGCAGACCGCGGATCTCCTCGAGTGAGGCGTAGACATCGGCGCAGAGAGGGCATTCGTCCAGATGCTGTCGGACACCCGTGGTGCGGGACGCAGGGAGCAGACCTTCGCTGAGGTCGGAGATCTCCGCGACTTCCGGGTGCCCGGCCGTGCCGGTCGTGGATGTCACGCTCGCCCACCTCCGCCCTTCACAGCAGCTGAATCGCTTGGCCCTGCATCATGTGGTCCCGCTGCGGGTGGGACGGATGTCCCCTGCGCCCGGTTCCTTCCATGCCCCGACTTTTTGCCGCCGCCGCCCTCACCATCCGTACGGAGATGAGTCAGGAGCGGCAGAAGTCTGGCTCTGCCACGGGCACACCTGCTCTTCACCGTGCCGGTCGGCACGTCGAGGATTCGCGCGGCCTCAGCCACCGGGTAGCCCTGCATGTCCACCAGGACGAGCGCCGCCCGCTGATCCTGCGGCAGGGTGCCCAGGGCCTCCAGCAGCTGCCGGTGCAGATCGTTGCGCTCGGCCGGAGCGGAAGCCGACTCGTGCGGCTCCAGGAGCTGCTCAAGGCGCTCGGTGTCGTCGACGGGCGACGTTTTACGGGAGGCCGTCTTGCGGGCACGATCCAGGCAGGCGTTCACCGTGATGCGGTGCAGCCAGGTCGTGACGGCCGCCTGGCCACGGAAGGTGTGGGCGGCCCGATAGGCGGACACCAGCGCGTCCTGGACGGCGTCGGCGGCCTCCTCACGGTCTCCCAGAGTCCGCAGCGCCACCGCCCACAGCCGGTCGCGGTGCCGCCGGACGAGTTCACCGAAGGCGTCGGGGTCGCCCTCGACATGTCGGGCCAGGAGATCCTGATCGCTCGCTTCGCTGTGATCAGCGCCGTGCGCCATTGCCCCCTCCCTCGGTGAACTCTCAGCCCGTGAACTTCACATCGGTGATCGCCTGCTTGTAGCCGGGGTTGCTGTACTGGTCGCCGGCCGCCTTGGGCACATCTGTGAGCCAGACGAGAACGTACCGGGTCTTCACCGCCTTCTTCGCGGAGATCTTCAGTTTCGTCCCGGTCGTCTTGTTGGTGGCGATCTTCGTCATGGTGCTGAGCGGAGCGGACGACGAGAGGGAATCGGCCGCGTAGAGCGAGGCGGTCGTGTGGTCGCCGGAGTAGTACAGCCCTATCGAGGCAGCCGACACCTCCTGCGCCGAGCCGAGGTCGTAGACGATGCCGACGCCCTGCTTGAACGGAGCCAGCGTCGGGCCGCCGGTGTAGGAGTAGGTCCGCCAGTACGTCGACGTGTCGTTGTCGTACGTCAGATCCGCGTCGTTCGCGTGCTGTGGCTTGCCGTCCGGGTAGTACTCTGCGGCGCCCTTGATGCTGAGCGCCGTGATGGGCTTGGCCTTGCCGGTGCCCTTGTCGTTGCCGTCCGTCGTCTGGCCGGTGTCCTGCTCGCTGGACTGGTCCCCACGGCGCATGAGCGCGTCGGCCAACTGCCAGCTGCCGAGACCGAGGGCGGCGATCAGTAGTGCCGAGACGGCCCACTTGAGGGCTTTGCCAGTCCGGCTCTGCAGCGGGGGCGGCGGTGTCTGCATCGGCTGGGTGACGCCGGGGTGCGGTGCCTGGCGGCCGTACGACCCCTGTTGGTACGTCGTGCGCTGGTAGTCGGGTGGCGCGGTGAACGCGGGCTCCGGCGGGCGGATGCGAGGCATCTCACCGACAGCCTTCACCAGTTCCTCCGGCGTCGTGCACGGAGACTCGTGGCGGGAAGCGGTGGCACCGTCGTTGACGAGCGCGCGCATGGAGAGCTCCGACAGCCCTCGGTGGACGCCCGCACGGACCTGGTCGGGCGCGATGAGCCCGACGCCCTTGGGGAGCCCGGAGAGGCCGTGCGCGTCGTTCTCGTACGGCCAGCGCTGGGTGAGCGCCGCGTACAACAGCGCGCCGATCGCCTCTGTGTCCGTCCGCTGTGGGGTGTCCGAGCCGATGCCGCGCAGCGCGGCGTTCACCGCTAGACCGCGGATGCGCCACTGCCCGGAGGCGGAACGCAGCACAGCGCTCGGGTTGAGCCGCAGATGCGAGAGGCCCTCGCGGTGCGCGGCGGCCATGGCGTGGGAGACCTGCGTGACCATCTGGTAGGCGTCATGCGGTTCCAGTGGACCGGCGGCCAGCAGCGCCGTCAGCTCCGTGGCGTCCGGCAGCCATTCGTGCACGACGTACACGAGGTCGTTCTCCTCGACGGCGTCCAGCACCTGGACGAAGCGGGGATCCCCCAGCAGCGCCGAGGAGCGGGCCGCCGCCAGCACCGAACGACCACGCGCGTGGTCGGCGGGCAGCACATGTACCCCGACCGCGCGACGCAGTTTCTCGTCCACGGCACGCCAACTGCTGAAACCGTCCAGACGGGTGACGCACTCTTCGAGGCGGTATCGCCTGGCGAGTTTGTGGCCGCTGTGCAGTTCGGGCGGTGTCGTCTTCGAAGGGCTCTCGGTACCGCCGCTCCCCTGTGCCTCTTCGCTCGCCGAGCTTTCCGTGTCCCGCTCCCGGTTCTGGGCCTCCCCGTCGGCCGTGGACTGGTCCGCTTGTGCGGTCAGCGGCTCGTCGCCGCTGTTGTCTGCCACGTCGACGGCAGCCGTGCTCCGTTCCGCCACCGTCGTTCCTGCCTCCCCATCCGTTGAGCGCTCCAAGACGCCAAAGCCAATTGTGCCCACAGTCCGCCGCTATGAGCGACACGCGGCGGCGGACGATGGTTGTGCGCGTACCCCAGCCTCAGCGCCCCAGCCGTCCGCGGACCATGCCAACCATCGAGTTGAGCTCTTCGATGCGCATGCGTCGCGCGGCGACGTAGAAGACACCGAGCAGAACGATTCCTCCCCCGACGAGTGCGAGCATCGAGCCGCCCACGCCCTGCCCCAGGGACCGGCTGATGCCGTAGCAGGCGGCGCCACTGAGCAGCGCCGCGGGCAGCGAGGCGATGGACAGCCGCGCGTACGTCCGCATGACCTTGGATCCGTCCAGGTCCCCGCCCAGCCGCTTCTTGAGCCGACGCCAGGCGATGCCGACACCGAACATGTACGCCAGACCGTACGACGCCGCCATGCCGACCACGGCCCAGCGGGCCGGGATCACGAAGAAGCAGACCGCGGAGGCGCTCGCGTTGACGGCGGCCACGATGACCGTGTTGTAGAACGGCGTCCGGGTGTCCTCATACGCGTAGAAGGCGCGGAGGACGACGTACTGCACGGAGTACGGGATCAGGCCGAGCCCGAAGGCCATCAGCATGAAGCCCATGTTCGTGGCCGCGCCGGTGCCGGATGAACCGAAGATCAGCGTGCACATCGGGATGCCGAGTGCGACGAAGCCGAAGGCGATCGGCACGATGGCGACCGCCGTGGTGCGCAGGCCCTGTGAGATGTCGTCACGAACGGCGCCCGTGTCGTCCTCGGCGGCCGAGCGCGAGATGCGCGGCAGGAGGGCGGCCATGAGCGAGACGGTGATGATGGCCTGCGGCAGGCCCCAGATGAGCTGGGCGTTGGCGTAGGCGCTGAAACCTGTGCCGGCGATCTTCGTCTCCGTGACCGCCGCAGTCGCCAACTGGGTGACGACGAGGGCGCCCGCCTGGTTGGCGAGCACGAACAGGATCGTCCACTTGGCCAGCATCGCGGCCTTGCCGAGACCGTGACCCTTCCAGTCGAAGCGCAGCCGCATCCGGAACCCGGTCTCCCGCAGGTACGGGATCATCGCCAGGGACTGGACCACGAGACCCAGGAGAATGCCGATACCGAGTAGCCGCTCGCCCTCCGGCGGGATGTTCTTGACCGACATGTGGGAGTTGGCCGCGCTGCCGTAGACCCAGAGGAACGCGCCGAGGGTGACGATGATGACGATGTTGTTGAGGACCGGCGTCCACATCATCGCGCCGAAGCGGCCGCGGGCGTTGAGGATCTGCCCCATCACCACGTGGATGCCCATGAAGAAGATCGAGGGCAGGAAGTAGCGGGTGAAAGTGACAGCGACGTCGTTGGCCGCGGCGTCGGTGGCGAGGGGCGTCGACAGCGCGCGGACGAGTAGTGGTGCGGCGAACATCGCGAGCGCGGTGAGGAGGCCCAGGATCACCATGACCAGAGTCAGCAGCCTGTTGGCGTATGCCTCTCCGCCGTCGTCGTCGTCCTTCATGGCACGGACGAGCTGCGGCACGAAGACGGAGTTGAGACCACCGCCGACGGTCAGGATGTAGATCATCGTCGGCAACTGGTAGGCGACCTGGAAGGACTCACCGAGGAGGGCGAGGCCCAGCGCCGAGACGATCATCGCCGAGCGGATGAAGCCGGTGAGGCGCGACACCATGGTGCCCGCTGCCATCACGGCGCTCGACTTCAGCAGGCCGGAGGCCCGCCCGCCCTTCTTCGCCGGGGGCGTGGGCGCCGGAGCGGGTGCGGGCTCCTGGTACGCCGGGCGGCCCGGACCGGGCGACGGGGCAGGGGCCGGCCCGGGAACGGAGGGCTGCCCCGTGGGGGCGTGGCCGCCTTGCTGCTGGTCGCGGAAGAGATGGGCGAACGCGTCCGGCTCGTGGCGCTCCTCGCCGGCCTGGGTCACCAGGTCGTCCACGCCGACGAACTGGGTCGTACGTGCGTCGTCGCCGTACGGCAGGTGCCGGGTCGGCCCTTCGGGCTCGGGCGCCGGCGTCTGGGCCCACACATGCGGGTCGGGCGCGTACTGAGGCGCCGACGGCTGTGCGTAGAGCGGCTGCTGCGGCTGGTAGGTGCCCGGAGCGGGCGGCGGGTGCGCGGCACGGTCGTAGAGCGCCTCGGCCACCGGATCCTGTGCGGCGAGATCGCGCGCGCGGTAGGGGTCTTGGTCGTAGGCGTCCTGGAGGTACATGTCCGCGGGATGCTGCGGCGGCACCTGGCCCGGCCCGGACAGTGGGCCGTCGGGATACCCCGAATCGGCCGCGTCCTGGCCGCGGTCACCGTCGTACGGCGCGTTCATGGTTACCCCACCTCATCGTCCCCGGGCCAACCGGCCACGACAGTCGCTCAACGGTCCACTCTCTCACCCGTGCCGGAGGGGTCGGCGCTTTCCGGAGCGGTGTCCGGTGCCGGGTCACTCGGGTGCTCCGGCTCATCTGACCCGGACTTCGCCGGGGACTGCTCTTCGGCAGTGTGTACGGCTGAGGCCGCTTCGGCGTTCGCGTCCTCGTCCGTCGGGACGCTTTCCGACGGGTCGTCGTCAGCCGGGGCTCCCTCCGCCGACTGCCGGGCGGCGGCGCGCTTGCGCTGCGTGTACATCCGGAATCCGGCGAGGACGAGGAGCAGGACGCCACCGGCAATGACCAGCATGACCGTGGGCGTGATCTCGGTGACGTTCACCGTGAATCTGACCTCGTCACCATACTTCTCGCCGTCAGCCGTGTAGAGCTGGGCAACGACATCGACCTTGCCGTTGGCCTCGGCGTTGGTGGTGAACTTCACCGACTCGCGGCGTTCGCCGGAGATGTCGATACCCTGCTCGTCGAAGTCACCGAAGTCACCGTCACCGATCTTCAGGCGCTTCGGGGCCTTCGACGTGAGGCGCAGCGTCAGGTTGTCGACACCCTGCACGAGGTTGTTCTGCACGGTCACGGGGATCGTCGCGCTACGGCCCGAGAGCTTTGTCTCGGACTTCTCGATCAGCCGGACCTGGCCGGTGAGCGAGTTGAGGTAGGACTGCACGTCGTTGCGATAGACGGCCGCGTCCATGGAGCGGCCCCGCCAGGAGGTGGACATCTCCCGGTCCATGGTCCTGCCGAACGGCGTGACCACGCGGGACCGGTCGGTGAGGATCACCTTGAAGCGGTCGAGATCGGCCTGCGTGGCGTGGATCTCCCCGAACGCCGACTTCGACAGCGCCTGCTTCCGTAGCGACTTGGGGTAGGCCGAAGCCGACGGGATCCTGGTGGTGGCGCTCGGGTCGGGTTTCGTGGCGGCGGCCTCGGACAGTTCCTGGGGTTGCGACCAGTTTCCCCCCTGGAGCGCCGTCAGGGCCTGCGCCATCGTCTGCGCCTGGCTCGCCGACGGCATGCGCTGCGGGGCGATCACGACGCTGCGCTGCTTGTTGTTCTGGAGGTCCGTCACCAGGCTCTGGGCGAGGAACCTCTGCACCGCCAGCGTGGAGCTCTCGGCCTTCGTCATGTCGCCCTGGAACGCCTTCGACAGCCGGGCGTCCGCGACCACGGCCGTGGTGCCGCCGCCGACGGGCCGGGCCGCGTTGGGCGTGTAGGACAGGCTGCTGCCCTCCTGCAGGCTGTCGCTGCGGGCGATCACCTTGTCGGCGCCCGCGGAGATGGCGACCTTGACGATCGACGGGTCGACGGCGCCGTTGACGGGCCAGGCGAAGTCCGTGTCCGGTACCACCCGGAGGATGTTCTGGACGGTGTCCGACGCCACATCGGTGGCGCCCTTCAGCCGGCTGAGGGAGCCCGTGATCGTCTTGCCGTTGTGGGCCAACGAAGCGAGGTCGGGGTCGGCGAAGGGGAGGGCGATCACCTCCTCGCCCTGGACCGCCGTCTCCAATTCCGCCAGCCACTCCTTGGCTACGGCCTGGTTCTCGCCCGCGACGGTGGTGCCCCCGCTCCGGACCCGGTAGCTCTCCGTCATCGCGACGACCGATGCCAGAAGATCCGGATCGATCACCCAGGTGATGTCCAGATCCTTGCCCAGCGTCAGCATCTGTTCCAGGCGTCCGCCGGCCGAGATCTCCTTGGCCAGGTCGTCGTTCAGGAAGACAGGTGTCTGCTGCTCGCCGGGACCGGTCTCGGCCGTCAGATGGGTGGTGGAGATCAGCGGCCAGAGGTACGTCGTCTTCGTCTTGGCGCCCGCCTCGTCGGGCTGCCACGGCAGAAACGTGCGCTGGATGCCGAGGACCTGGTCGTACTGAGCGGCGGCGGTCCTCCCCGAGAGGGAGACACCCAGCTGATACACGCCGTCCGAGCCGAGATCCAGCTCCTTGACAGGCACCGAGATGGTGAAGGGATGGGCCACACCGGAGGCCAGCGCGGAGAACTTCTCCACGTACTTCCCGCCGACCTCCGCCCCGTCGGTGAACTGGTCGAAGCCGCTGCGTTTGGCCGCGTCGTCGACGGCCGAGCGGCCCGTCACGGCCCCCGAGGCCACGCGCAGGCCCACGTGGGCGTCCGTGACCGTTTGCCTGCCCTTGTTCGTCACCGTGCCGGAGACAGTGACCGTGTCGCCGTCGGTGGGCACACTGGGGCTGAGAGAGTCCAGGGAGACCTCGACGGTGTTCGACCCCGTGGCCTCGGCCAGGGATGCATTCGGCGACGCCTCTGCGGACGGGACCGCGGGCAGCTGAACCAGACCGGCCAGCAGGGGCGCCCCGGCGAACAGCGCTCCGGTGCGCAGCAGCCACCGGCGGGCAGGTGAGGGACTCGTCCCCTGGAAGTCTGCCGCCTCGGCCACGCGCTCGCCCGTCCCTCGTCGTGTCAGTGGTCGTCGGAATGTGCGTCCACGCATGGTAACGATGCGCGCCGAGGGGAAGTGCCGCGGTCCGCTCCACAAGATCGGGGGCGAGGCCGGACTGTCCCCTTATGTGCACGTATCAATGAGGTCGGCGAGGGGGTCCCCCTGCGCTAAGCCTTGTGCCCGTTCAATGGAGGCGACCGCTGCCACCGGCGCCACGTACCCTTTTCTGTTGTGCCGAACGCCAACGAAGACATCAGTGCCCTGAGCCAGGTGCAGCGCCGCGCGGTGAGTGAACTGCTGCGGGTGTCGCCGGTCGCCGACGACCTCGCCCGCCGATTCCAGAAGGCCGGGTTCTCGCTCGCCCTGGTCGGCGGTTCGGTCAGGGACGCGCTGCTCGGCCGGCTCGGTAACGATCTGGACTTCACGACGGACGCCCGCCCCGAGGACGTGCTGAAGATCGTGCGCCCCTGGGCCGATGCCGTCTGGGAGGTCGGGATCGCCTTCGGCACGGTGGGGGCGCAGAAGGACGGCTACCAGATCGAGGTCACGACCTACCGCTCCGAGGCGTACGACCGGACCTCACGCAAGCCCGAGGTGTCGTACGGCGACTCGATCGAGGAAGATCTCGTACGCCGCGACTTCACCGTGAACGCGATGGCGGTGGCCCTCCCCGAGAAGGAGTTCATCGACCCCCATGGCGGGCTCGAAGACCTCTCGGCACGCATTCTGCGTACGCCCGGCACCCCTGAGGACTCCTTCTCCGACGATCCGCTGCGCATGATGCGGGCCGCGCGTTTCGCCGCTCAGCTGGACTTCGAGGTGGCCCCCGAGGTCGTCTCGGCGATGACTGACATGGCCGGCCGTCTTGAGATTGTCTCGGCGGAGCGGGTACGGGACGAGTTGAACAAACTGATCCTGTCCGCCCACCCCCGAGAGGGCCTGAGCCTGCTGGTCGACACCGGGCTCGCCGAGCACGTCCTGCCCGAGCTGCCGGCGTTGCGGCTGGAACGAGACGAGCACCATCGGCACAAGGACGTCTACGACCACACACTGATCGTCCTGGAGCAGGCGATCGCGCTTGAGGACGGCGGACCGGACCTCACCCTGCGACTTGCCGCTTTGCTGCACGACATTGGCAAGCCCCGCACTCGTCGGTTCGAGAAGGACGGCAGGGTCTCCTTCCACCACCACGAGGTGGTGGGCGCCAAGATGACCAAGAAGCGCATGGCTGCCCTCAAGTACTCCAACGAACTCGTCAAGGATGTCTCGCGCCTGGTCGAACTGCACCTGCGCTTCCACGGGTACGGCATGGGTGAGTGGACGGACTCCGCCGTCCGCCGCTACGTGCGCGACGCCGGCCCACTCCTTGCGCGGCTGCACAAGCTGACCCGCTCCGACTGCACGACACGGAACAAGCGCAAGGCGAACGCTCTGTCTCGCGCGTACGACGGTCTGGAGGAGCGCATCGCCCAGCTCCAGGAGCAGGAGGAACTGGACGCCATCCGCCCGGACCTCGACGGCAACCAGATCATGGAGATCCTGGGCGTCGCACCCGGGCCGGCGATCGGGCAGGCGTACAAGTTCCTGCTGGAGCTGCGATTGGAGAACGGGCCGATGGAACACGATGAGGCGGTGACAGCACTCAAGGAGTGGTGGGCCCAGACGTCGCAGGTTTCGTGACGACAGATCCTCCGCCGACTGCGGAGGATGACAGCGCGGTGCGATGTTTCACGTGAAACATCGCACCGCGCCGCTGTCGTGTCGCGGAGTCGACAGGGGGAGGCGCGGGTACGAGCGGCGATGTTTCACGTGAAACATCGCCGCTCCCGCATCAGCGCCGCCTGGTTACCCCGAAGCGGGCCATGGCTGAAGCGATCACTCCATAGATCACGGCCACGGTGATCACCAGAGCGGGCGAGCGACCGTCCGGAGGGAGCATCAGGGCGGCCACGGCGGCGGCGCCGACGAAGGCGACGTTGAACAGGACGTCATAGAGGGAGAAGATCCGGCCCCGGTAGCCATCGTCGACAGAGGACTGGACGATCGTGTCCGTGGAGATTTTCGCTCCCTGTGTGACCAGACCCAGGACGAACGCCGCGATCAGTATGGGCACTTCCGTGAACGGCAGGCCGAGGGCCGGTTCCAGCACGGTGGCGGCAGCGGAGCAGGTGACGATCCAGAGGCCGGGCCCCAATCGTCCGGCTGCCCAGGGCGTGATCACCGCCGCGGTGAAGAATCCCGCTCCCGAGATCCCCACGGCGAGACCGAGGAGGGCCAACCCCTGCTCGGAGTCGGACGCCCCGGAACCATCGGACGACCAAGCGTATCGGCAGAGCATGAGCACCATGACCGTCAGGGCGCCGTAGCAGAACCGCATCAGCGTCATCGAGGCCAAGGCCCAGGCAGCAGCCCGCCGCCCCGGTTCGGCAAGATGTCGTACGCCTGCTGCCAGGCCCCGTGCGGTCCCGGCGAGCGCCGCACCCAGCCGAGGCTGCAGCAAATCCGTTTCTGGGCCGAGCAGTTCCCGGGCGATACGCAGTGAGGCCAGGGCCGCGCACAGATACAGGGCCGAGCCGAGGAGGACGACCAGCGCGTCGGAGTCCGAGGCCGCCAGCCGAACGACGAAAGCGAGTCCCCCGCCGGCGGTCGCCGCGAGCGTTCCGGCTGTCGGCGAGAGCGAGTTGGCGACCACCAGACGGTCGGCGTCCACCACACGGGGCAGCGCGGCGGAGAGTCCGGCCAACACGAAGCGGTTGACCGCGGTGACGCACAGAGCGGAGACATAGAAGAGCCAGTCGGGCACGTGGCTCAGGATCAGGACGGCTGTCACGGACGCCAGTAGGGCGCGCAACAGGTTTCCGTACAGCAGCACCTGTCGACGTCGCCAGCGGTCCAGCAGGACGCCCGCGAAGGGGCCGACGAGGGAGTACGGCAGGAGCAGGACCGCCATGGCGGAGGCGATGGCGGCCGCCGAGGTCTGCTTTTCGGGGGAGAAGACGACGTACGCGGCGAGCGCGACCTGATAGACGCCGTCGGCTCCCTGGGACAGCAGTCGGACTGCCAGCAAATGCCGGAAGTCCCGAAGGCGGAGCAGGACGCGCAGGTCGCGGACGACGGACATGGGGCACAGCCTCACATACGGGGAGGGTCCCCGGTCGCGTGACCCGGGGACCCTCAACAGCCCACTACGAACGCCTGGTCAGCGCTCGACCTCGCCCTTGATGAACTTCTCGACGTTCTCTCGGGCCTCGTCGTCGAAGTACTGCACCGGCGGGGACTTCATGAAGTACGAGGACGCCGACAGGATCGGGCCGCCGATGCCGCGGTCCTTGGCGATCTTCGCGGCGCGCACGGCGTCGATGATGACACCGGCGGAGTTCGGGGAGTCCCAGACCTCGAGCTTGTACTCCAGGTTCAGGGGGACGTCACCGAACGCGCGGCCCTCAAGACGGACGTACGCCCACTTACGGTCGTCGAGCCAGGCCACGTAGTCGGACGGGCCGATGTGGACATTGTCGGCGCCGAGTTCGCGGTCACGGATCTGGGAGGTGACAGCCTGCGTCTTCGAGATCTTCTTGGACTCCAGGCGTTCGCGCTCGAGCATGTTCTTGAAGTCCATGTTGCCGCCGACGTTCAGCTGCATCGTGCGGTCCAGGACCACGCCGCGGTCCTCGAACAGCTTCGCCATGACGCGGTGCGTGATGGTGGCACCGACCTGTGACTTGATGTCGTCACCGACGATCGGGACGCCCGCCTCGACGAACTTGTCCGCCCACTCCTTGGTGCCGGCGATGAAGACCGGAAGGGCGTTGACGAAGGCGACCTTGGCGTCGATGGCGCACTGGGCGTAGAACTTAGCCGCCGCCTCGGACCCGACGGGCAGGTAGCAGACGAGGACGTCGACCTGCTTGTCCTTGAGGACCTGGACCACGTCGACCGGGCTGTCGGCGGACTCCTCGATGGTCTCGCGGTAGTACTTGCCGAGGCCGTCGAGGGTGTGGCCGCGCTGCACGGTCACACCGGTGGCGGGCACGTCACAGATCTTGATGGTGTTGTTCTCGGAGGCGCCGATGGCGTCCGCGAGGTCGAGGCCGACCTTCTTGGCGTCGACATCGAAGGCGGCGACGAACTCCACGTCACGGACGTGGTAGTCACCGAACCGCACGTGCATGAGGCCCGGGACCCTCGACGCCGGGTCGGCGTCCTTGTAGTACTCGACTCCCTGCACCAGCGACGCGGCGCAGTTGCCCACACCGACGACGGCTACGCGAACCGAACCCATTCCGGTTGCTCCCTGTGTGTACGAGTGAGGTCCTGGCAGGGACCTCACGTGGTGGTGTCGCCGGGCGCATCCGGCCCGGGGGTATCCCCGGGCCGGGGCAGAGCGCCCGACGCTCCCTCTGTGGTGTCGCGAGCGGGTTCTCCGAGGGCGGGCCCCTTCAGGTCCCGGCCTGCCCGCTCGCTCTCGATGAGCTCATTCAGCCAGCGCACTTCGCGCTCCACGGACTCCATCCCGTGGCGCTGGAGCTCGAGTGTGTAGTCGTCGAGGCGCTCGCGAGTGCGCGCCAGAGAGGCACGCATCTTCTCCAGCCGTTCCTCCAAACGGCTGCGACGGCCCTCCAGGACGCGCATGCGCACATCACGGGAGGTCTGCCCGAAGAACGCGAAGCGAGCAGCGAAGTGCTCGTCCTCGTAGGCGTCGGGACCCGTCTGCGAGAGCAGCTCCTCGAAGTGCTCCTTACCTTCCGCCGTCAACCGGTAGACGATCTTGGCGCGGCGGCCCGTGAGGGGGGCGGCGGCAGCATCTTCCGGGGTACCACCCGATTCCTCGATCAACCAGCCGTTGGCGACCAGCGTCTTGAGGCAGGGGTAGAGCGTCCCGTAGCTGAACGCACGGAACACACCCAACGACGTGTTGAGTCGTTTGCGCAGCTCATAGCCGTGCATCGGGGCTTCGCGGAGCAGGCCGAGGACAGCGAACTCGAGTATCCCGGAGCGCCGGCTCATCGTCGCCTCCCCTCTCCCGCTGGCCCTGCCGACACGTTTTATGCCGAGCTGATGTATCGACTCGATACATCCAGACGATAGAACGCCCCTACGGATGCGACAAGTGGGGATCCGGTGAACGGAGTCACATCACTGATTAGTAGGAAGCAAGTTGCCTGATTTGGGGTGAAGTTCGGTGCTCAGTGGGTTTTGGCGGTGCGTAGTCTGTGCGGCATGCACACCACTGGGAGCCGAGTGACGTTTGAGCACGTCGTCGTCCTGGGTGCGGTACGGATGAATGCCAACAGGACCGCATCCGTACTTCGGGGGGACAGGAAACCAGCCGCCGTTTCCAGGCGCGCACGGGTGCGCCTGCCCGAGGAGTAGTCGTTCGATGAGCGAGCACCGTCGCAAACCGCCGCAGCCGCAGGGAGGCGGACGTGCCGCGGCCCGACGCGGCCAGTCGGCGTCCGCCGGCCGCCGCGCGGCACCGCGGGGCGCCACCGGGTCACTTTCCGACACCTATGGCGCGGGAGGTGAGGAGACCCAGTTCGAGGGCCGTGCCGCGACTCGACGAGCGTCGCAGAGAAGCACCGACCTCGGCGTCGGCGGCCGCCGTAGAGCCGTCGAACCCGCAGGGCGTGCACCAGGCCGAGGCCGTGGACGCGCGGCGCCACCCGGAAAGAAGCGCTTTATCGACTACCCACGCGCGGGAAAGTACGGGGCGATGCGCTGGGTTCCGTCGTGGCGTCAGGTGACAGGGCTGTTCATCGGGTTCTTCGGAAGCCTGGTGGCGGCGGCCGGCATCGGATACGCGGTCGTGGCGGTTCCCGACCCGGCCGAGGCCGCGACGGCGCAGAACAACGTCTACTACTGGTCTGACGGCACTCAGATGGTCGCGACGGGCGGTGAGGTCAACCGCCAGATCATCGCGTACGAGAAGATCCCCAAGGCGATGCGCTACGCCGTCATGTCGGCCGAGAACAAGACGTTCGAGACGGACAGCGGCGTCGACCCGATGGGTATCGCCCGAGCTGTTGTCAACATGGCCAAGGGTGGTCAGACACAGGGTGGGTCGACCATCACCCAGCAGTACGTGAAGAACGCCATGCTCGACGATCAGTCGCAGACCCTGTCGCGGAAGGTCAAGGAACTCTTCATCTCGGTCAAGGTGGGCACCTCGGTCGAGAAGGAAGACATCATGCGGGGGTACCTGAACACCGCGTACTACGGACGTGGTGCGTACGGCATTCAGGCGGCCGCCCGCACGTACTTCGGCGAGGACGCCGACAAGCTCAATCCGAGCCAGTGTGCCTTCCTCGCCGCGGTCCTCAAGGGCGCCACGTACTACGATCCGGCCGGCGCGCCGTCGATCGACCCGGCCGCCTCGCCGGAGAACAACCGCAAGCGGGCCTCGGAGCGCTGGCGCTGGATCCTGGACGAGATGGTCAAGGACAAGCACCTGTCCGCGGCCGACCGGGCCAAGTACCCCGATTTCCCCAAGATCCAGAGCCCGCGGTCCAACGCCCAGTTGGGGGGTCAGATCGGCTACCTCGTCGACACGGCCAAGGGTTATATCCTCAACAACACGGACATCAGTCAGAAGAAGCTCGAACAGGGCGGCTACGAGATCCACACGACCTTCGACAAGAACAAGGTCAAGGAACTCGAGAAGGCCGTGGCGAAGGTCCGCAAGGAGAACATCAAGCCCGACCTGCGCCCGAAGACCGACACCCATGTGCAGTTCGGCGGTGCGTCGGTGAATCCGAAGTCGGGTGCCATCGAGGCGATCTACGGCGGTGTGGACGCCACCAAGCACTTCACCAACAACGCTGACGTCACCGGTGCGCAGATCGGTTCGACGATGAAGGCGTATGTCCTGGCGGCGGCCATGACCTGGGGCAAGCGCGACCCAGAACTCGATGGGGATCAGGCGCAGGACGAGCGCACCATCGTCTCCCCGAAGAGCCTTTACAGCGGCAAGAACAACCTTAAGATCAAGGACTACGACGGCCAGGTCTGGACCAATGAGAAGGGTGAGGAGTGGCTGCAGGCGAACGACGATGACGCGTCGTATGGCAGCGCGCCGAAGTACCAGATCGACCTCCGTGAGGCGATGCGGATCTCGGCTAACTCGGCCTTCGTGCAGCTGGGCATGGACGTCGGTCTGGACCGGGTGAAGGAAGCGGCCGTCGAGGCAGGCCTCAAGGAGAGCAGCCTCGCTGGCACGAGCTTCCCGTCCTTCTCGATCGGTATCTCCGATCCCAGCGCGATTCGTATGGCGGGCTCTTACGCGACCTTCGCCGCCAGCGGCAAGCAGAACGACCCGTTCTCGGTGAAGACGGTCGAGTATGAAGGTCTGACGAGCTTCGACCACGACGAGATCGCCGATCCCAAGCGGGCCTTCACGTCGGAGGTCGCTGACAACGTCACCGACGTACTCAAGACCGTCGTCGACGAGGGAACCGGTACGTCGGCCCAGCTGACCGGCCGTGAGGTGGCGGGCAAGACCGGTACCACCGACGGCAACAAGTCGGCCTGGTTCGTCGGGTACACCCCGCAGTTGTCGACCGCGATCAGCATGTACCGCATGGACGACGACGAGTCGAACAAGAACCGCACGTTCTTGGAGATGTATGGCACGGGTGGCCAGGAGACGATCCACGGTGCCTCGTTCCCGGCCGAGATCTGGCACGACTACATGGAGGACGCGCTCAAGAATGAGCCGGCGGTGGACTTCCCGGAGCCCCAGCCGATCGGTGTGATCGTGAACGACGACCCGGACCCGACGCCCACCCCGACGCCGACCGAGTCCGAGGAGGAGATCCCCGACGAGCCGAGCCCGACGCCGACCGAGAGCGAGATCCTGCCGTCGCCGACGCCCAGCGAGACCTGCAGAAACCCGTTCGACCCAACCTGTGAGGACACGGGCGAGACGAACACAGGCGGTACGGATACCGGTGGAACCGTTGGTGGGGTGACCGCGACCCCGACGGAGTCGGAGGACGATTCGAGAGGGAATCAGAACGGAGGGCTCTTCGGAGGCTCTTCAGGGTAGCTCCCTGCCCGGCAGGATGTGTTTCACGTGAAACAAGGGCCACCGCACCGATCAGGTGCGGTGGCCCTTGCCGTGTTCCCGAGAGACCAGGGCAGGGCGATCAGCCCATGTTTCACGTGAAACATGGGCTGTCGCACACGACGGGATGCGGTGGTCCTCGGCGTATCCCCAGGCGCGTACGGCAGGATGTGCGGCATGCCCAGTGCAGAGACGACGCGAGTGAGCGTGGACGAGCCGGAGCCCGTGCGGCCGACCAAGGAGGACGAGGTCGCTTCGACCGGCAGCGAGCTGATCGGCGGCCCGATCGGGCGTCGGGCACTGCTCGGCACGTCCTGGTGGACACCGGTACGGGTCGTCGCGCTCGTGGCGATCGGCATGTTCGCGCTCGGCATGGTGCAGAAGCTGCCCTGCTACGACGGCGCCTGGTTCTTCGGGGCCAGCTCCCAATACACGCACGCCTGCTACTCGGACATCCCGCACCTCTATCAGGGGCGTGGCTTTGCCGATGGGCTCGTGCCGTACTTCGACAAGATCCCCGGCGACATGGAGTACCTCGAGTACCCGGTGCTGACCGGTGTGTTCATGGAGGTCGCCGCCTGGCTCACCCCGGGCAGCGGCACCATCCAAAAACAAGAGCAGTGGTACTGGATGGTCAACGCCGGGATGCTGATGGCGTGCGCGGCGGTCATCGCCGTCTGCTGCGCACGCATTCACCGTCGGCGCCCCTGGGACGGCCTTCTGGTGGCCCTGGCGCCCGCTTTCGCACTGACCGCCACCATCAACTGGGACCTGCTCGCTGTGGCCCTGCTGGCCGCCGCGATGCTGATGTGGTCACGCGGGCGGCCTCTCGCCTTCGGTGTGCTGATCGGCCTCGCCACAGCCGCCAAGTTCTACCCGTTCCTGGTGCTGGGACCGCTCTTCGTGCTGTGCTGGCGGGCCGGCAAGTGGCGCGCGTTCGTGACCGCGCTGCTCGGCGCCGTCGGGGCCTGGGTCGCGGTGAACATCCCGGTGATGCTCCTGGCACCCGACGGATGGGCGAAGTTCTATCGCTTCAGCCAGGAACGCGGCGTCGACTTCGGCTCCTTCTTCCTCGTTGTCTCGCAACGGATGAACATCCAGATCACGGCAGAGACGGCGAACGCATACGCGATGGTCTCGATGGTGCTCGTCTGCGGGGGCATCGCCGCGCTCACGCTGACCGCACCGCGCCGCCCACGCTTCGCGCAGCTCGCCTTCCTGATCGTCGCGGCCTTCATCCTCACCAACAAGGTCTACTCGCCGCAGTACGTGCTCTGGCTGGTACCCCTCGCCGCGCTGGCCCGGCCCCGATGGCGGGACTTTCTTATCTGGCAGGCGTGCGAAGTGGCGTACTTCCTGGGGATCTGGATGTATCTCGCGTACACGACCAGCGGGGACGCTCACAAGGGCCTGCCTGTCGAGGGCTACCAACTCGCCATCATGGCGCACCTGTTGGGAACCATCTACCTGTGCGTCGTCGTCGTGCGGGACATCTTCATGCCCGACCGGGACACGGTGCGCCGGGCGGGTGACGACGATCCCTCCGGAGGGGTGCTCGACGGCGCGGAGGACGTTCATGTGTACGGCGCGGCGGCCCATCCCCCGCGGCACGCGATGCACTTCGAAGGGCCGCAGGTGGAATGGGGCAGCCGTGAACCGGAGACCGTTCGCCCTGAGCGAACAGAGCACGGGCAGTAACGCGGAAGGCCCTACACGAGACCTCGTGTAGGGCCTTCCGCGTTGCACTGCGGATGATCCGCCCGGCGACTCGTTCCTCGCCCCCTTGGGAAGGAGGGGGTCAGCGGTCGACCATCCGGTCGAACTGCGTGGTGGTGTGTCGCAGATGGGCCACCAGTTCCTCCCCGACTTTCGGCTCCGCGGCGTCCGACGGCACGAAGAGGATCGACACCTGCATGTGCGGCGGCTCGGCGAACCAGCGCTGCTTGCCGCCCCAGACGAAGGGAGAAAGGTTCCGGTTGACCGTGGCAAGGCCGGCCCGGGCGACGCCCTTGGCGCGCGGCATGACGCCGTGCAGCGCTTTCGGCGCCTCCAGACCCACCCCGTGCGACGTACCGCCCGCCACGACCACCAGGAAGCCGTCGGAGGCCGCCTTCTGCTGCCGGTAACCGAAGCGGTCGCCCTTGGCGACGCGGGTGACGTCCAGCACGGCCCCGCGGTACTCGGTCGCCTCATGGTCGCCCAGCCACAGCCGCGTGCCGATGCGGGCCCGGAAACGGGTCTGCGGGAACTGCTGCTGGAGGCGGATGAGGTCCTCGGACTTGAGGTGGCTGACGAACATGGTGTGCAGCGGCAGGCGGGCCGCACGCAGGCGGTCCATCCAGCCGATGACCTCCTCGACGGCGTCCGAGCCGTCCGTGCGGTCCAGCGGCAGGTGGATGGCGAAGCCCTCCAGGCGCACGTTCTCTATGGCCGCATGGAGCTGGGGCAGCTCCTGCTCGCTCACTCCGTGGCGCTTCATCGAGGACATGACCTCGATGACGACACGGGCGCCCACGAGGCCGTACACGCCGTCGACCGACGACACGGAGCGGATGACGCGGTCGGGCAGGGGTACCGGCTCCTCGGCGCGCCGGTAGGGCGTCAGCACCAGCAGGTCGCCGCTGAACCAGTCCTTGATCCGGGCGGCCTCGTACGTGGTGCCGACGGCGAGGATGTCCGACCCGAGGCGCGTGGCCTCTTCCGCCAGCTTCTCGTGCCCGAAGCCGTAGCCGTTGCCCTTACAGACGGGGACGAGTCCCGGGAACTGCTCCTGAACATGCTTGTGGTGTGCCCGCCAGCGCGCGGTGTCGATGTACAGCGTGAGCGCCATGGACAGTCCCGGAACCTTTCTGGTGGCTGCGGTGTATCAGAGGTATGGAAGCAAAAACGGGGGCGTCAGCGGCGCGACATGTAGATGTCGAGTGCCTTGTGGAGCAGCTTGTTCAGCGGGAAGTCCCACTCACCGAGGTATTCGGCGGCCTGTCCGCCCGTGCCCACCTTGAACTGGATCAGACCGAAGAGGTGATCCGTCTCGTCCAGCGAGTCGGAGATGCCGCGCAGGTCGTAGACGGTCGCGCCGAGAGCGTAGGCGTCGCGCAGCATGCGCCACTGCATCGCGTTCGAGGGCCGGACCTCACGGCCGATGTTGTCCGATGCACCGTAGGAGTACCAGACGTGCCCGCCGACGACCAGCATGGTCGCAGCGGACAGGTTCACGCCATTGTGCCGGGCGAAGTAGAGCCGCATACGGTTGGGGTCCTCGGTGTTGAGGGCCGTCCACATACGGTGGAAGTACGACAGCGGGCGGGGTCGGAAGCGGTCGCGCACGGCGGTGATCTCGTACAGTCGCTGCCACTCCTCCAGGTCCTGGTAACCGCCCTGGACGACCTCGACGCCCGCCTTCTCGGCTTTCTTGATGTTGCGGCGCCACAGCTGGTTGAAGTTCCGGTGAACCTCTTCCAGAGAGCGGTTGGCCAGCGGCACCTGGTAGACGTAACGAGGCTGCACGTCACCGAAGCCGGCGCCGCCGTCCTCGCCCTGTTGCCAGCCCATACGGCGCAGTTTGTCGGCGACCTCGAAGGCGCGTGGCTCGATGAAGTCGGCCTCGATGTCACGCAGACGCTTCACGTCCGGGTTCTGGATTCCCGCCTTGATGGACGTGGCCTCCCAGCGCCGGATGATCACCGGCGGCCCCATCTTCACCGAGAAGGCGCCCTGCTGCTTCAGATGCGCGAGCATCGGTTCCAGCCAGTCGGTGAGGTTCGGGGCGAACCAGTTGATGACCGGACCCTCGGGCAGATAGGCGAGATAGCGCTTGATCTTGGGCAGCTGGCGGTACAGCACCAGGCCGGCGCCGACCATCTCACTGGTCTTGTCGTCGAACCACCCGAGACTCTCGGAGCGCCACTCGGCCTTGACGTCGGCCCAGGCCGGGACCTGCATGTGGCTAGCCGCGGGCAGGCTCTGGATGTACGCCAGATGCTGCTCACGGCTGATCGTCCTCAGGGTCAGGCTCATTCAGGGCGCTCCTCGGGCTGGTGTGTCCCCATGGGTACAGGGGCTCCGGCTCTCGCGCCGAAGCCTACTGCGCCCTGCGGGCGCCTCGATTGGCCGTATGGAACCTGGGCCCCGGCCAGTATGCGGCCGGGACGTCAGGCGGTGTTATTCGGGCGCTTGGTCCGATGTAAGGCGGCGGACAGCAAGGAACACGGTCCGCCGCCCGTGCGGCCGGGGGTACGGAGTCAGCCGACGACTCCGCCGAACAGACCTCCATGGGCCATGCCGAGGAAGAAGCCGACGGCCGAGGCACCGAGACCCACGATCAGGCCGAAGCGCTCGCGGGTCGTCTCCGAGATGAACTGCCCGTACGCGCCGGTCAGAATTCCCACCAGCCCCGCCCAGGAGCTGAGCAGGTGCAGATGGTGGAACATCGCCGTGATGAAGGAGACCGCCCCGAATACGAGCGTCACGGCCAACAGGGTGTCCTGCACGGGGTGAGGCTTGTCGTCGGTGGCGAACAGAGAGCCGGCGATGTTGGGTCGCAATGTCTGTGCCATAGGGCACCTCCTGCGGAAGGCGGCGCATCGTAGCGCCATACACACCCGATGTGTACAGATTGACGGTCACCACCCCCGGATTTCAACCGGAAGCGGGGGTGCAGGTAGTCTGTAGCGTCTGCACCGGTGTCTGCCCAGGCCATGACAGGGATCCCCAAGCGGGGACCCCCGATTGTCAGTGGCTGCCGATACCGTTGCGTACGCATCACGACCCTCCTGCCACGGAACGACCGTGGCCGCTGAGTCCAAAGGAGGTGGGTTCTACATGCGTCACTACGAAATGATGGTCATCCTCGACCCCGATCTGGAGGAGCGCGCTGTCGCCCCTCTGATCGAGAACTTCCTCTCCGTCGTCCGTGAGGGCAACGGAAAGGTCGAGAAGGTCGACACCTGGGGCCGTCGTCGTCTCTCGTACGAGATCAAGAAGAAGCCTGAGGGCATCTACTCGGTCATCGACCTGCAGGCCGAGCCTGCGGTCGTCAAGGAGCTCGACCGCCAGATGAACCTGAACGAGTCGGTCCTCCGGACCAAGGTCCTCCGCCCCGAGACCCACTGAGCTCTCCCGCTCAGCTGATCCCGGGATTCGAGTAGCAGCAAGCAGCCAGCAGCAAACCCGCCGAGAGGTACCCCCATGGCAGGCGAGACCGTCATCACGGTCGTCGGCAATCTTGTCGACGACCCCGAGCTGCGCTTCACCCCTTCCGGTGCGGCGGTCGCGAAGTTCCGTGTCGCGTCCACCCCCCGCACCTTCGACCGTCAGACCAACGAGTGGAAGGACGGCGAGAGCCTGTTCCTGACGTGCTCGGTCTGGCGTCAGGCGGCGGAGAACGTCGCCGAATCGCTCCAGCGAGGCATGCGCGTCATCGTGCAGGGCCGACTGAAGCAGCGGTCCTACGAGGACCGTGAGGGCGTCAAGCGCACGGTCTACGAGCTGGACGTCGAGGAAGTCGGCGCCAGCCTGCGCAGTGCCACGGCCAAGGTCACCAAGACCGCCGGCGGTGGCCGCAGTGGCCAGGGTGGTTACGGCGGTGGCGGCGGCGGTAACGGTGGCGGCCAGAGTGGCGGCGGCTGGGGCGGTAGCTCCGGTGGCGGCCAGCAGGCCGGCAGCGCTCCCGCCGACGACCCGTGGGCCAGCGGCGCTCCCGCCGGCGGTAACCAGGCTGGTAACCAGGGCGGTGGCGGCGGCTGGGGCGGTAGCTCCGGCGGCGGTGGCGGCTACTCGGACGAGCCCCCCTTCTAAGGCTGCGGAGGCCGGAACAACCGGTCTTCGAGGTCGAGGGCGGGGCCGTACCCCAAACTTCTTGATCACACAGGAGAAACACCATGGCGAAGCCGCCTGTGCGCAAGCCTAAGAAGAAGGTCTGCGCTTTTTGCAAGGACAAGGTCACGTACGTGGACTACAAGGACACGAACATGCTGCGGAAGTTCATTTCCGACCGTGGCAAGATCCGTGCCCGCCGCGTGACCGGCAACTGCACGCAGCACCAGCGTGACGTCGCCACGGCCGTCAAGAACAGCCGTGAGATGGCGCTGCTGCCCTACACGTCCACCGCGCGCTAAGGAAGGGTGACCGAATAATGAAGATCATCCTTACCCACGAGGTCTCCGGCCTCGGCGCTGCAGGCGACGTCGTCGACGTCAAGGACGGCTACGCTCGCAACTACCTGATCCCGCGGAAGTTCGCGATCCGCTGGACCAAGGGCGGCGAGAAGGACGTCGAGCAGATCCGTCGTGCTCGCAAGATCCACGAGATCCAGACCATCGAGCAGGCCAACCAGATCAAGGGCCGGCTTGAGGCCGTCAAGGTCCGTCTGGCTGTCCGCTCCGGCGACGCCGGTCGTCTCTTCGGTTCCGTCACCCCGGCCGACATCGCTTCGGCGATCAAGGCTTCCGGTGGTCCCGAGGTCGACAAGCGCCGTATCGAGCTGACTTCTCCGATCAAGACGCTGGGCGCCCACGAGACGTCCGTGCGTCTGCACCCCGAGGTTGCCGCCAAGGTCAACATCGAGGTCATCGCGGCCTAAGGGTTGCTCTCGCTGAAGCGGTGTATGGGGCCGCACCCTGTGAAGGGTGCGGCCCCACATGCTTGCCGGGGCCTTTGCCGACCGGTACCGATCGGCTCAGGATGCCGACGAAGCGACTGTTTCACGTGAAACACAGCGAACGGGGTGATGTTTCACGTGAAACAACGCCGGGCTCACGTCCATGCTCAGCGCGTCGCTCCAGTGACCATCCAGAGGCCGGAACGGGATCGCAGCCAGAGGGTCAGCATGCGCGTCGCCATCATCAGTGTCATGGCGCCCCAGAGGGCGGTCAGACCCCCGCCGAAGGTGGGGACGAGCAGAGCGGCCGGGATGAAGACCACCAAGGTCAGCAGCATGGCCCGGGCGAGATAGGGACCGTCTCCCGCGCCCATGAGTACACCGTCGAGCACGAAGACAATCCCGGAGATCGGCTGGGCGAGCGCCACCACGACAAGAGCAGGGAGTGCGGCTTGTTGCACTGTCGGGTCGTCCGTGAAGAGCGGGATGAATACGGGGCGAGCGAGAATCACCAGTAGTCCAAGTACGACACCTGTAGCGATCCCCCACTGCACCATACGGCGGCAGGCTTCGCGAGCTCCTTGGGCATCGCCCGCGCCGAGGTAGCGGCCGATGATGGCCTGTCCGGCGATGGCGATCGCGTCCAGGGCGAAGGCGAGCAGGCTCCAGAGAGCGAGGATGATCTGGTGCGCGGCGATGTCCTTGTCCCCGAGCCGGGCGGCGACAGCAGTGGCGATCATGAGGACAGCTCGCAGCGAGACCGTGCGGACCAGCAGGGGCACCCCTGCTTGAGCCGAGGCGCGTATGCCAGCGGCGTCCGGCCGCAGCGAGGCGCCGTGTCTGAGGGCACCGCGGATCACGACCCAGAGGTATGCGACTGCCATGCCGACCTGGGCGATGACCGTGCCCCAGGCGGATCCAGCGATGCCCAGGTCGGCGCCATAGACAAGGCCTGCGTTCAGGGCACCGTTGGCGACGAAGCCCGCCACAGCGACGTACAGAGGCGTCTTCGTGTCCTGGAGGCCGCGCAGTACCCCGGTGGCGGCGAGCACAACGAGCATGGCCGGAATGCCGAGTGCCGAGATCCGCAGATAGGTCGTGGCATAGGGTGCCGCGGTGTCCGAGGAACCGAAGAGGGTGACGAGAGTGGGCGCCGTGGGCACGACGACAGCGACGACGACCGCGCCCAGCAGCAGGGCGAGCCAGATGCCGTCCACGCCTTGGCGGATGGCGGCCCGTAGATCTCCGGCTCCGACGCGTCGGGCCACGGCGGCCGTGGTGGCGTAGGCCAGGAAGACGAAGACGCTCACCGCGGTGACGAGGAGGGCCGAAGCGATGCCGAGACCGGCCAGTTGGGCGGTGCCGAGGTGGCCGACGACGGCCGTGTCGACCATCAGGAAGAGTGGCTCGGCGACGAGTGCGCCAAAGGCCGGAACAGCCAGCGTGATGATCTCACGATCATGCCGACGCCGGGCGGCCCTGGGGGGCGCGGAAGCCTGTGTCATGACCACCAATCCAATCTTCCACAGGTAAGAGATGCAATGCGCTAATGACTATTACACACCCCTCGGCCGAGTGCGTTCTTGCGCAGGGAGGGTGATGATCTTGATCCGGTCGGGAAAGTTTTTCTTCTGCACAGCCAGTGGATGATAAAGGTGCAGGTCAGAGCGTATTCGGCGGACGGGGCGAGGTCTTGTTCACAGGCCTGTCCACCGAGTCGTGCACAGGTTTTGCAGGGTTCTCCACAGCATCTGGGCCGTCGTCCACATGCCCTGTGGATAACCAGATTGGCTGACGGTGCCGACGGGCCTACGGTGGTGCGGCGCCCGCTCCTCGGCTGATCGCGGAAACCTCGCAAAACCGACGCGCCAGAACCGGAGTTGGGCCTCTTATTTGTCAGTGTCGTGCCGTAGAAATGAGAAGCACGGCGAGGTCCGCTCGGCGGACGGGAGGAGGTCGCTCGGTGAGCATTTCCGAGCCCTTGGACGACCCGTGGGCCGACAGCGGGCCCAGTGATCGTCTGCCCTCTTCCCGACGGCGTCAGGACGACGGAGGCCGGAGCAGAGACGAGCGGCACGACCGCGGCCGGGACAACGGGGAGTGGGACGGCGGAGGCTCGGCCTTCGAGCGCGTACCACCGCAGGACCTCGACGCCGAGCAGTCAGTCCTCGGCGGCATGCTGCTGTCCAAGGACGCCATCGCCGACGTGGTCGAGATTCTCAAGGGCCCCGACTTCTACAAGCCGGCGCACGAGACCATTTACCAGGCGATCCTCGACATCTACGCCAAGGGAGAGCCCGCCGACCCCATCACCATCGCCGCCGAGCTCACCAAACGCGGCGAGATCACCAAGGTCGGCGGCGCCCCGTATCTGCACACCCTTGTCCAGACGGTGCCGACGGCGGCGAACGCCGAGTACTACGCGGAGATCGTCCACGAGCGCGCCGTCCTGCGCCGCCTGGTCGAGGCCGGCACCCGCATCACCCAGATGGGATATGCGGCCGACGACGACGTCGACGAGATCGTCAACAGAGCTCAGGCTGAGATCTTCGCGGTCACAGAGCAGCGCACCACCGAGGACTATCTGCCGCTCGGCGACATCATGGAGGGCGCGCTTGACGAGATCGAGGCGATCGGTTCGCGGTCGGGGGAGATGACTGGTGTGCCGACCGGCTTTACCGACCTCGACCAGCTCACCAACGGTCTGCATCCGGGCCAGATGATCATCATCGCGGCCCGTCCCGCCATGGGTAAGTCCACTCTGGCACTGGATTTCGCGCGCGCTTGTTCGATCAAGCACAACATGCCGAGTGTGATCTTCTCGCTCGAAATGGGTCGCAACGAGATCGCGATGCGTCTGTTGTCGGCCGAGGCACGCGTGGCCCTGCACCACATGCGGTCCGGCACGATGACGGACGAGGACTGGACTCGACTGGCCCGCCGGATGCCGGACGTCTCGGCAGCGCCGCTCTACATCGACGACTCCCCGAACCTGTCGATGATGGAGATCCGCGCCAAGTGCCGACGCCTGAAACAGCGCAACGACCTGAAGCTCGTCATCATCGACTACCTGCAGCTCATGCAGTCCGGCGGCAAGCGGTCCGAGAGCCGCCAGCAGGAAGTCTCGGACATGTCGCGAAACCTGAAGCTGCTGGCCAAGGAGCTGGAGCTGCCGGTGATCGCGCTGTCGCAGCTCAACCGTGGTCCTGAGCAGCGCACGGACAAGAAGCCCATGGTCTCCGACCTGCGTGAGTCGGGATCGATCGAGCAGGACGCGGACATGGTGATCCTGCTGCACCGAGAGGACGCGTACGAGAAGGAGTCGCCGCGCGCGGGCGAGGCCGACATCATCGTGGGCAAGCACCGTAACGGTCCGACGGCCACGATCACGGTCGCCTTCCAAGGCCATTACTCGCGGTTCGTGGACATGGCGCAGACCTGACCCGGGAAAATGTAGGGCCCTAGATTTCGTGACACAGCTTCAGTCGCGATGGCACGACGGGCACTTGTGCCGAAGTTGTGCGACTCCCTGATCGGACCATTCAACCTTTCAGTGATGGGGATTCTGGTCCGGCCCTTCGAGGACGCAGGGCCCTCGAACAGCGCCTCGTGCTCGCCGACAAGCACCCGGCATGCTTGCGGACGACCTGTCCGACTACCTTTTCGCCCGCAGTACCGGGCACATCGGCCCGCCTTGAGCTCCAGGCGGCGGCCCTGGAACAGCAGCGGTGCGACACTTCGCGGCAGCATCGTCCTCGAAGTTTCAGGTCACAGCACCACGCGTATGTCACGGACGGTGAGAACCTACAGACCTTGTAGGGCCTCAGATTTCTTCAGGTTGGAAGAATGCGAGCATCTTCTGGCTGGCGTCCGGCGACGTCAGCAATTCCTGCATGTCTGCGGACATCCGGGCGGCAGCGCTGGTGCGTTCGAACATTTCGCGTTCGTATTCTTTGACGGCGGCCGGAAAGTCGTCCGGGTGCGCGGCCAGCGCGAGACCGAGCAGGGCGCCGTCGAGCAGCGCCATGTTGGCGCCCTCTCCCACCGGCGGCATCAGGTGCGCGGCATCCCCGACCAGCGTGACGCCCGGCGTCGACGGCCAGGTCAGGCCGACCGGGAGAGTGGTGATCGACCGCGGCACGACCGTGTCGTCGCAGGCCGCGATCAGCGCGGTGATCCGTGAGTCCCAGCCGGGGAGCAGGTCGATCAGCCGCGCCCGGGCGCCGGCCGGGTCGTCGAACGGGATCCCGCTGGTAGCGAACCAGTCCTCGGTGGTGTTGTAGAAGCTGAGGCCGATGCGAACGCGGCCGTCGCCGTTGCGCTGCGCCGCCAGGGACAGACCGTTGCCGAGCACCCAGTAATTGCCGCGCCCGACCATCGCCGCGAGGTCGGGGTGCGTGCGGTCGATGTCGGGAATGCCGACCTCGACGATGTTCTGGCCGATATGCGCCGGGCGGGCGTCGGTGAGCAGCGCGCGGACCCGGGACTGGGCGCCGTCCGCGCCGACCATCAGGTCATGCGTCGCACTGCTGCCGTCGGCGAAGTGCAGCAGGCCGTTGTTGTCGGCGGATGTGAACGCGTGCCCCCAGCGCACCACGTCTTCGGGGAGGGAATCCAGCAGCAGATTGCGCAGATCGGCGCGGTCGACCTCGGGTCGCTCAAGCGGGGCGTCGTCGGGCGTGTCCTCCTGGAGCAGCAGGGTGCCATCCGGCTCGAGAAGTCGCATGTCCTGGCCTTCACCACGGGCGATCTCGTAGAACTGGTCGATCAGACCGGCCTCGCGCAGCGCCCGCTGGCCGGAGTGGATGTCGAGCATGCCGCCCTGACCGCGCGCACCGCGTGATGATTCACGTTCATAGACGACGGAATCCATGCCGTTCACGTGCAGCACACGGGCGAGAGCCAGGCCGCCGAGGCCCGCTCCGACGATGGCAATGGTCATGGTTACCTTCCCCTTCGATACGACGTACGGACCCATACACTGTATCGCTCGATGCGATGTATGGTTAGCGGCATGTTGGTGTGGGAGAGGCCGGAGCCGCCGAATCGACCCGTGCCGGCCCCTTTGAGCCGGGAGCGGATCGTGCGTGCGGCGATCCAGCTGGCTGACGCCGACGGTCTGGACGCGGTATCGCTGCGCAAGGTCGCCAGCGCGCTGGATGTTCGTCCGATGCGGCTGTACGGCTACATCGCGAGCAAGGAGGAGTTGCTCGACCTCATGGTCGACGCTGTCCACGCCGAGATCCGGCCGGTCGGAGACGGCTGGCGGGAGGTGCTCCAGTCTCTCGCCGAAGCGACTCGGCACGCCGCTCACGAGCACGAATGGCTCGCCGATCTACTGGGTGGCCGACCTCAGCTCGGGCCGCACGCGCTGGCCAGTGGGGAGACCGTGGTGGCCGCGCTGGGCGGCGTCGACGTGGACGCCATCATGCCGGTGGTCGCCGCCGTCAACGCGTACGCGATCGGGGCGGTGCGTCGGGAGGTCGCCGAGCGGCGTGCCGAGCGGGCCACAGGGATGGACGAGAAGCGTTGGCAGGCCGCACTCGGGCCCTATCTGGAGCGGACCTTCGCCACCGGCCGATTCCCCGCGCTGGCCACGGTGGTGCGCGATGCCGCCCACCTGGACGCCGACCGCACCTTCCGGATTGGCCTCGACTTCCTGCTCGACGGCATTGAAGGCCGCATCTCACGGTGACGCGCGGCCGAGGGGGCGGACCGGTACCGCCCATAGCGCCAGGTCGGCGCCGACACGTTGCAGACTACGCAACGTCGCCAAAGTGCGCGGAAACCGAAGGAACGCCACGGAACTGAGATTCCAGCCGCATCACATCCTTGATGCAACCCAGGATTCGCTGGTCAGCTGAGATCGACATGCCACGCGATTGGCGACCCTACGGGAAATGCGCTCGACGCATGGTGTCAGGCCCGGTGAACTGGCCGCATGACAACACCTCAGGAAGATCTGCTTCCCGCCACACGCCGGGCTCTGCTGCACTGCATCGCCGTCGCTCAGACCGAGGGACGGGCACCGTCGCTGGTCGCGGCGGTGGTCCGGGGCGGGGAGACGGTGTGGAACGGGGCGCGGACCTCGGTGGTGGGGCACGCGCCGGACGCGAACGTGCAGTACCGGATCGGTTCGATCACCAAGACCTTCACCGCGGTTCTGGTCCTGCGGCTGCGTGACGAGGGTGTGCTGGACCTCGGTGATCCGCTGGAGAAGCATCTGCCGGGTACCGGCGCGGGGGAGGCGACCATCGCCGAACTGCTCGCGCACACGGGCGGACTGGCAGCCGAGTCGCCGTCGCCCTGGTGGGAGCGTACCCCGGGCTCGCTCCGCCCGGAGCTCGCCGATGTGCTCGGCGAACAGCCCCACCGCCATCCCGTTGGCCGCCGCTTCCACTACTCCAACCCGGGCTTCACGCTCCTCGGCGCGCTTGTCGAACAGTTGAGGGGCGCGCCGTGGGAGGACACCTTGCGGCGCGAGGTGCTCGAACCGCTTGGCCTGCGCCGCACGACGTGGCACCCGGAGGCACCGCACGCCGGCGGCTGGGCCGTGCATCCCTGGGCGGACGTGATGCTGCCGGAGCAGGTCGAGGACTTGGGTCGCATGGGTCCTGCCGGCCAACTCTGGTCGACGGCAGCCGACTTGGCGCGCTTCGCGGTCTTCCTGGCAAACGGGGACGACCGGGTGCTGAGCGTGGAGTCCGTGCGGGAGATGCGGACGCCGGCCGCGCCGGGGGAGGCTGCCGACGTGTCGGCCGGCTCGGCGTACGGGCTCGGGATGCAGCTCCACCACCGGGACGGCCGGTTCCTCGTCGGGCACGGAGGTTCGGTTCCCGGCTTCCTCGCACAGATGACCCTCAGCGTCGAGGACGATCTGGCGGCCGTCGTGCTGACCAACTGCACCTCCGGGCCGGTGGTGTCGGAGGTGGCAGCCGACCTCGTACGCATCGTGGCGGACGCCGAGCCGCGGATCCCCGAGCCTTGGCGGCCGTTGCCCGAGGTGGACCGCTCGGTCCTGGAGTTGGTCGGCCCTTGGTACTGGGGGACGTACAGCTTCGTGTTGCGTCTCGGCGCCGGCGGCGGGCTCTCGCTGGATCCGCTCTCCGCCACCTTGCGCGGCGCTCGATTCCGGGCCAACGACGACGGCAGTTGGACCGGGCTCAACGGCTACTTCGCCGGAGAGCTCCTGAGGGCCGTACGAAGGACCGACGGGACCGTGAGCCATCTGGACCTCGGGTCGTTCGTGTTCACGCGTCAGCCGTACGACGAGGGCGCTCCGGTACCGGGTGGAGTGGATCCCGAGGGGTGGCGCGGGATCTCGTAGGCGTGGTTCTGGCACCGGTGGAGTTCCGGCTTGCGATGTTTCACGTGAAACAGGAACCCACCGGCATCCCAGGGTCGCTTCTCAGAGCGGCAGTTTGAAGCCCACATGGGTGGCCTCGAAGCCGAGCCGCTCGTAGAAACGGTGGGCGTCGGTGCGCTCGACGTCGGACGTCAGCTGCACCAACTGGCAGCCCTGGTCCCGTGATGAGCCGACCGCCCACTCGATGAGCCGCGTACCGAGGCCGCTGCCGCGCTCATCGGCATGGACACGCACTCCTTCGATGATCGAGCGGGTGGAGCCGCGCCGGGAGAGGCCGGGAATGATCGTCAGCTGGAGTGTGCCGACGACGCGGTTCTCGCGGGTGGCGACCACCACGTGCTGGTTGGGGTCGCCGCTGAGGCGTTTCAGCGCTGCGAAGTAGGGGGCGAGATCGTCCGGCGATTCGCGTCGGGCGCCCAAGGGGTCGTCGGCCAGCATCGCGACGATCTCCGGGACGTCGTCCTCGGTCGCCGGGCGAATTTCCAGATCTCCCA
Organism: Streptomyces sp. NBC_01314; assembly: GCF_041435215.1. Taxonomy (NCBI): domain Bacteria; kingdom Bacillati; phylum Actinomycetota; class Actinomycetes; order Kitasatosporales; family Streptomycetaceae; genus Streptomyces; species Streptomyces sp. NBC_01314. Next base: position 5,718,779 of record NZ_CP108394.1, read on the forward strand.
CGCCTGCACCCTATGCGGGCACGTTCAGTGACTCCACGACGCGGACCAGGGGAGCCAGTTCGGACTTCCTGGCCGCCTCGTCGTTCGGCATCGGTACGACTGAGTTCGTGATCATGGAAGTGCTGCCGGAGGGCGCGGGCGAATTCGGTGTCTCCATCCCCACCGTGGGGTCCTCGTGACCGGCTACGCACTGGGTGTCGTGTTCGGAGCGCCGATCATGACCGCTCTGGGCGCTCGGGTGTCCCGCAAGCGGATGCTCATGCTGGTGATGGGGCTGTTCACCGCGGGTAATCTGCTCTCCGAGCTCGCCCCCACCTACTCCGTCATGCTGCTCGGCCGTGTGGTCGCCTCACTCGCGCACGGCGCCCGCTTCGGCATCGGCTCGGTGGTCGCGACCGAACTGGTCGCCCGGGACCGGAAGGCCGGTGCCCTCGTGATGATGTTCAGCGGTCTGACTGTCGGGAACGTCGTCGGGGTGCCGCTGGGCACCCTGATCGGGCAGTCCGGCTGGCGGGTCACTTCGCAGGGGTCGCGGCGCTGGGTGTCGTCGGGCTGCCGGGCATCGCCCGGCTGGTCCCCGACACAGGCGGGCCCAAGGACGTTCGCCTCCGCCACGAGCAGGCCGCCTTCAAGAACATCCAGGTCTTGCCGGCCATGGCGATGACGGTGCTGGCTTCGGTGGTGTCTTCGCGGCCATCACCTACATCGCCCCGATGTTGACGCGCGTCGTCGACTTCGACGACTCCTCCGTCACCTGGCTCCCGTCCTCTTCAGCCTCGGCATGGTCGGCGGCAATCTCGTGGGTGGCAAGTACGCCGACCGCGCGCTGATGTCTCTGCTGTACGTCTCGATGGGCGCACAGGCCGTCGTCCTCGGGCTCTTCTCGTTCGCTGCCCACTACAAGATCGCCGCAGCCGTGAACATCGGTGCCTTCAACCTTGGCAACGCGCTCTTCGCATGGCTTGGCGGCCCCGTCATCGACGCGGGCCTCGGCTACATGGCACCCAGCTGGGTCCACCCCCTCGCGGTCAGCGCTCTTGCGCCGGCGCTCGTCGCGACGATGCTGGAGCGCAGGGGCAGCGCCGTCGGCAGGGTCGCCAAGGCCTCCGGAGCGACTGCGCAGCGGCCGGCCGGCCCGGCCACCGCCACTGACGGCTGGCCGGCCTCAGCCCGCTGCCACGGTCAGCGGGGCGTACCGCCGGGTCCAGTCGCCCGGTAGCTCGGAGAGCCCGTACATCATCACCGAGTTGAAGGCGATCGACGCCAGGCCGCGTTTCTTCACCCACGTCAGCAGTTCCTCATGGCGCACGTCGATGTCGGTGCGCAAAGGTCGGTCGGTGTGGGCGGCCAGGGAAGCGATGAGCGCCTTCGCCGTCTGTGTGTCACGGGCGATCAGTGGGCCGACGACATGGTCGTCCATGTTGGGCCAGGCGGTTGCGTAACCGATGATCCGGCCCTTCTCCTCGGCCACGCGCAGCTGGTCGGCGAAGGCGGGGAGCCGGGTGATGACGTGCGTGCGATCCGTGCCGAAGACCTCTTCGTCGAGGCGGAGGATCGTGGTGAGATCCTCGGCCGTGGCCGGGCGCGTGAAGACCGCAGGATCGGGCCCTTCCGGTGTGAAGTGTCCGCGAACCATCTCGGCCCGCCCGGTGACCTTGAAGCCCAGCTCCTCATAGAGCGGACGTCCGTACGGGGTCGCGTGCAGGGTCAACGGAGTCGTGCCCATCTCCGTGACGACATGGCGCATCAGGCGGCGGCCGATGCCCTGGCGGGCGTGCCGCTCGGCGACCAGAACCATGCCGATCGCACCCAGATCCGGGCGGCCCGCCGGCCCGTACTCGGTCACCACGCAGGCGGTGACAAGGCCACCCTCGGGGTCGTCGACGCCGTACCCGGTGCCGGCTGCGAGTAGCAGCCCCCACTTGTGCTCCTCGCGAGGCCAGCCCCGGTCCTCGGACAGATCGGCGCAGGCGGTCCGATCGCGAGGCGTCAGGCGGCGGATGGGCAGAGCGGTGGGGGAAGGTGTCGACACGCAGGTCAGGCTGTCCGACACGAGCCCTCGGCGTCCACCGGTTTGCGGTCGGACGTACGCCCTTTTGGCCATCTCGTGCACAACTGCACAGCGCGCGGACAGATGTTTCACGTGAAACATCCGTCTCCAGGCATATGCGTGCAGACATGGTTGGCCCTGGCGCGACTGCATCCCCCGACCCGGGGAGGCGTGTGGCGCATGCGGGGCAGGCTGGACGCGGCCCTCTTCGGTACTGTGCCGATCTCGGTGGCCATGAATGCCGGGGAGTATCCGATGAGGCCGACCACTCGCTCGTGAGGGGCGGAATCTGTGGGATGCCTATGAATTGGTGCGACGCGCCCGGTAATTGAAGGAATTGCTGATTCGCTCCCATGGAATTCCCGGTACGGCATGGGGGGACTTGTGTGTGGCGGCCCTGCCGGTAGGGTCGAGTCCGGTTCGTGTCCGAAGCGAGATGCAGTCGTCTCATGGTGGGGGTACGAACACGGCTCAGTGCAGCCTAACCGGACAGGGAGATCGAGGACCTGCGTTTACCGTTACGGGGCGGGGGCGGTCGTGCGCCGTGGAACGCTGCCGTGAGTGCTGCGGCTCACGTCACACTCTCACCTACTAGTCCGTACGGAGCGGGAACCCCGATTGAATGTGGCCGCATTGGTCGACGGGGAACGCACGGGGAAAGCAAGGCCGTCCGCGGGGGAAAGCGTGCGACTTCCGACTGGAGGCGTACGCAGATCGACCGAAAGATGCTTGAGGCGAGGCAGACCATGGACGCTCCGACCACCACGTCGGCCGGCAACGGTACTTCGGGGGACAGCGACGGAGGCGGCTGGTTCACACCGCACACGTCTCCGCCGTCCCCCGGCGGAGACCAGGAGCCCGAGGGAAACCGCCTCGCCGCCCTGCGACCCGTGGGCCGTTCCCAGAAGCCGCCGAACGGCTCGCAGCAGAACCGTGAAAGCGCCGTCCAGGAGCGAATACAGACCTCCACGGATCTTCCTCCCAGTGACCCGCCTCGCCCTGAGTCCGCCCCGGTCACGGCGGAGCACGCATCCGAGCACTCCGCCCTCGACGCCCGCGTGCCGGCCCGGAGCGGCGGTCACGCGGCCACCGCCTCCCCCGACGGCGTTCTCATCCAGCGGACCATGGCCGAGGTCGGGCCCGTTGCCGACAAGGTCACCTCGTACTTCTACGCGCTGCTCTTCGTCCAGCACCCGGAGCTGCGCTCGATGTTCCCTCCAGCGATGGACGCCCAGCGCGACCGCCTGCTCAAAGCGCTGCTCACTGCTGCCGAGCACATCGACAACACCCCGGTGCTCGTCGACTATCTGCAGAACCTCGGTCGCGGCCACCGCAAGTACGGCACGCAGGCCGATCACTATCCGGCCGTCGGCGAGTGCCTCATCGGCGCGCTGAGTCGGTATGCCAAGGCGAGCTGGAACGACGAGACCGAGGCGGCCTGGGTCCGGGCGTACACGACGATCTCCCAGGTGATGATCGACGCGGCGGCGGCGGACGAACTGCGGTCCCCGCCCTGGTGGCTCGCCGAGGTCGTCTCGCACGATCCGCGAACCGCGGACATAGCGGTCCTCACCGTCCGTCCGAACCAGCCCTACCCCTTTCTCGCCGGGCAGTACACGAGCCTGGAGACCCCTTGGTGGCCGCGGATCTGGCGGCACTACTCGTTCGCCTCGGCACCCCGCTCGGACGGACTGTTGTCGTTCCACGTGAAGGCGATCTCCGCGGGCTGGGTGTCCAACGCGCTCGTGCACCGTGCCCGGCCCGGCGACGTTCTGCGCCTGGGACCACCGACCGGCGCGATGACCGTCGACCACACCACCGACAGCGGACTGCTCTGTCTGGGCGGCGGCACCGGTATCGCGCCCATCAGGGCCATCGTCGAGGACGTCGCCGAGCACGGGCGGCACCGTCCCGTCGAGGTCTTCTACGGCGCCCGCACCGGCCAGGACCTCTACGACCTCGACACCCTGCTACGACTGCAGCAGAGCAACTCGTGGCTCGAGGTCCGCCCGGTCGTGGACCGGCACGGGCTGCTCCAACTGCCCGACGCGATACGGGACCACGGACCCTGGAACGGGTATGAGGCGTACCTCTCCGGCCCGCCCGGCATGATCCGCAGCGGTGTGGACGCGTTGCAAAGCGCCGGTATCCCCTCCGACCGCATACGACACGACTCGGTGGAGGAACTGGTGGCAGCCGGAGACTGACAGCCGAGATCTCTCCGCCGAGCGGTCGGCGGCCGCTGCGTCAGCCCAGGTCGGGCGCGTGCATCGCCCGTACGCCCTCGATGTTCCCGTCCAGGTAGTGCCGCAGGGACAGCGGGACGAGGTGCACGGACGCGATGCCGACCCGGGTGAACGGGATGCGTACGATCTCGTACTCGCCCAGCGGCTCGTCCACCTCGGGGCCGTGCCGCTTGGAGGGGTCCATGGACTCCAGGCGGCAGACGAAGAAGTGCTGGACCTTCACGCCAGTGGCGCCGCCGTCCTCCCCGATGTGCTCGACGGTGTCCACGAAGCAGGGCACCACATCGGTGATCTTGGCGCCGAGCTCCTCGTGCACTTCTCGGTGGAGCGCGTCGACGACAGTGGCGTCCTCCGGCTCGACACCGCCGCCCGGCGTGAGCCAGTAGGGATCCATGCCCGGCTTGGTCCGCTTGATCAGGATCAGGTCGTCGCCGTCGAGCAGAACGGCACGGGCGGTGCGCTTGACCACGGGTCGTACGGTCATGGGAGAAATGTGGCCCTGCATGTTCCACGTGAAACATCGCCGGGGCGAGGAAGACAGGCGGCGCGCCGCTGCGCTTATGAGCGGGCCCCCCGGCGCCTCCCTCCACCGAGGGTTCCAGGGGGCTGCCTCAGGACCAACTCGCCGCGGCCCTCAGCAGCCACTCGTGCGCCCGCGCGATGTGCGGCATGGCCAAAGTGCCGGTTCGGACCACCAGGAAATAGGTCCGCAACGGGGGCACCGCAGGGTCGAGCAGCGCGACGACGTCACCGCGGTCCAGGGCGGAGGCGCACAGATAGCGGGGCAGCACGGCCAGTCCGGCGCCCGAGATCGCGCAAGCGAGGACCGCGCGCAGGTCAGGGACGACAACGGTGCCGGAGGTCGCGGGACGGGCGTCGAAGACCGAGGCCCAGTAACGGGCGATGAAGGGCATTGACTCGTGTACCTCGACGACGGGAAGGGCCTCGAGCGCCTGTGCCCCCTTGCGGTGCAGCTTTCCGGGACTGATCTCGTCCGCCCAGCGCGGGGCGGCGACCAGGACGTGTTCCTCGTCGCAGAGGGGAGTCGCGGTGAGTAGGGGACCGCGTGGCTGGGAGGTGGTGATGGCCAGGTCGTTGTGCCCGGCGGCGAGCCCCTCCAGCGTCTCGTCCGCGTTGCCCAGGGAGACCCGGAGCGCGAAGCTCTGGCCGTCGTCCCCCGTCAGCTCGGTGAGGGCGGGCAGGGCCCGCTCGGCGGTGAACTCCGGTGGGCCGGCGAGATGCAGGGTCCGTAAGGAGGAGTCGTCGTCGAGGCCGGTCTCGGCGATCTCCACCAGCGCGTCGAGGTGCGGTGCCGCCTTGTGGGCGAGCTCGTCGCCGATGGTCGTCGGGGTCACGCCTCGGGCCTGGCGCAGGAACAGCGGGCGGCCCAACTGGCGTTCCAGAGTGCGTATCTGTGAGGTGACGGCCGGCTGCGAGAGGCCGAGCAGGGCGGCGGCGCGGGTGAAGGAACCGGCTCGGTGCACGGTCACGAACGTGCGCAGTAGGGCCAGATCCATGGTTGCCCCTCCCCTCGTCGTCGCCGGAGCGCCCAACTATAAATAAGTCGATAGGCCCCTGTCGCTACTGTGATTGGACACTGACACAGAGTCAACTAGCCTTGTTCGCGCGGTTCTTCGCGCGCAGAACCGGGACGGTCCGAGCCACGAGGGGGGAGGCTCGGACCGTCCGTTGTGCGTAGCGGAGTACTAGTCGGCAGAAACTGCCAGCGCACGCAGCACATCCGCCACGAGATCGTCGGTGTCCTCCGCGCCGGCCGAGAAGCGGATGAAGCCTTCCGGAACCGCGTCGCCTCCCCAACGGCCGCGCCGCTCGGCGGTGGAGCGCACCCCGCCGAAGCTCGTGGCGTCGTCCACGAGGCGGAGCGCGTCGAGGAATCGGTCGGCACGCGCGCGCGTGGGCAACGTGAACGACACCACGCACCCGTAGCGCCGCATCTGCTGCGAGGCGATCTTGTGCGAGGGGTCCTCGGGCAGTCCCGGGTAGCGCACCTCCGTCACCTCGGGCCACCCCTTCAGCGCTTCGGCCACGGCGAGGGCGTTGGTGTTCTGCCGGTCGGCGCGCAGCTGGAGTGTGGCGAGCGAGCGATGCGCTAGCCAGGCCTCCATCGGGCCCGGGATCGCGCCTACGATCTTGCGCCAGCGCCGTACGGCGGCCATCAGCGAGGCGTCGCGCCCGGCGACGTATCCGAGGAGGACGTCCCCGTGCCCGGTCAGCTGCTTGGTGCCGCTGGCCACGGCGAAGTCGGCGCCCAGATCCAGCGGCCGCTGCCCGAGCGGGGTCGCCAGGGTGTTGTCGACCGCCACGAGACAGCCACGCGCGCGTGCCGCCTCGCTGAGCCGCCGCACGTCGCACACGTCCAGCCCCGGGTTCGACGGTGTCTCGAGCCACAGCAGGCTGGCGCCGTCCAGAGCGTCGAGCTGGGCGTCGCCACCCGTCGGGGCGCTGCGCACCTCGATGCCGTACGACCGCAGCTGCTCACCGGCCAGAGGCAGCACGTTGTAGCCGTCGCTCGGCAGGACGAGAACGTCACCGGTGCGCAGCTGGGAGAAGAGCACGGCCGAGATGGCGGCCATGCCGGAGGAGAAGGTGACCGTTTCGGCGTCGTCCTGTCCGGGGGCCTCCAGTTCGCCGATGGCGCGTTCCAGGTGCGTCCAGGTGGGATTCTGGTCGCGCCCGTAGGCGTACGGGCCGGTGGGCTCGCCCGGCAGGTGGTAGTGGGCGGCGAAGACCGGCCCGGGCAGGGTCGGCTCGTGCTTGACGGGTTCGGGCAGCCCGGCCCGTACCGCGCGGGTGCCGTCTCCGTGGCCTGCGGCGGGGTTCTCCGTGCTCATGCGGCCTGTCCCTCCACCTTCTCGCGGACGGCGGCCAGCAGACCGGGGCTCGCCGCCTCGACGAGTTCCAGGCACTCCTCGAAGCCGTCCATGCCGCCGTAGTAGGGGTCCGGAACGTCGAGGTCGTCGCCCGCGGCGGGGTCGTAGGAGCGCAGCAGCCGGATCTTGTCAGCGTCCGCCGCGGTCGGCGCGAGGTGGCGCAGAGCCTTGAGGTGGCCTTCGTCGAGGGCGATGACGAGGTCGAGGCGGGAGAACCAGGAGACCTGGAACTGTCGGGCCGCGTGCACGCCGACGTAGCCGTTCGCCTCCAGTACGGAGACCGTGCGCGGATCGGCGGCGTCACCCTCGTGCCAGCCTCCGGTGCCCGCGCTGTCGACCTCGACCAGGCCCCCGAGCCCGGCCTCCTCTATCCGGGCACGGAAGACGGACTCGGCCATCGGGGAGCGGCAGATGTTGCCGGTGCAGACGAAAGAGACTCGGTAGGTCATGCCGGATCCTCAGTCACCGTCGGGCAGGACGAGAGAGAGCGCCCAGGAGACGATCGAGATGATCAGGCCACCGAGGACGGCGGTCCAGAAGCCCCCCACCTGGAAGCTCAGGTCGAGCACGTCGGCCAGCCACGAGGTGAGCAGCAGCATGAGAGCGTTCACGATCAGCGTGAACAGGCCGAGCGTCAGGAGGAACAGCGGGAGGGTCAGCAACTGCACGAGCGGCTTGACCACGGCGTTCACCAGGCCGAACACGAGCGCGACCAGCAGCAGCGTGACGACCTTCTTGCCTGTGCTGTCACCGGTCAGCGTGATCTTGGGAAGTATCCAGACGGCGACCGCCAGGGCGCCCGCGTTGGCGATCGTCTTGACTAGGAAATTCATCATGTGTCTGATCGTGGCAGAAGAGATCGGTACGAGCACCGGGCAGGGGCAACTAAGTCGATGAAGGCATTCCGGTTGGACGAGCTTGAGGCGGAGCGCGCCGCCAATGACGGTGCCTATCTGCAGTTCCTGCGTGAGCGGAACATGTCGGTCGGCCTGTACGCGCTCGATGCCGGCGAACTCGACCCGCAGAAGCCGCACAGCCAGGACGAGGTGTACCTCGTGGTGAGTGGCCGAGCCGCGCTCACCGTCGGCTTGGAGACCACCCAGGTCGCGCGGGGCAGTGTCGTGTACGTGCCCGCCGGGGTCGCCCACAAGTTCCACCACATCACCGAGGACCTGAGGGTCGTCGTGGTGTTCTCTCCGCCGGAAGGCTGAGGTCCGCATCGGTGTTCCCTAGGGGGACGATCAGGGATGGACAAGGGGTGCGAAACCCCCGGGTGGCCCCCTCGTGGCCCTAGCATCGACGACAGGACAGCAGAAGGCCCGGAATCAGTGCCCCGATGGAGGGGCGACGGGTGGAGACACAAGGAGCAAGGGCGATGCGAGAGATCTTCGCGGGGATGCCGTGGTGGGTGAAGTGGATCGCGGTGCCGGTCATCGCCCTGCTGGTGTTCGGAGGGCTGATAGTCAGCGTCGTCCAGGTCGTGGTGGGCCTGCTGTTCAAGCTGCTGGTCTTCGTGGCGCTGGTGGGCGGACTGGTCTACGTCGTAAGGAAGTTCACGGCGGGCTCCTCCTCACGCGGCGACTGGTGAGGCGTCAGCACCGTGTAACCGGTGAGGCGTGAGTGGGTGAGGCCCGGTCAGGGCGCGGCGGTAACAGGAACCTGAGGTTCCCTCGCCAGAGGGAAGTTTCCCGGCGGGGGCGTCTGCGGGCGGTGACGGGCGGCTAGAGTCCGGGAACTCGTCGCGGGCTCGACCCCGCGGGCGGCGCATCTCCCTCCCGTGTCCCCCGCACGGGCGGCCCTCCTCGCGCTTCGGGAGTGACCCTTGGCCACGGCTGACACCGCACCCGCAGAACCGCTCTTGCCATCCGCCCGGCCGCGCCCCCGGTCGACACAGAGCGCCGTTCCGCCCACACAGCCGGGCCCCCGATCGACACCGACAGCTCCCGTCGAGCAGCCACGTGTCCGCGCCGCGGAGCCACATGCCCCGCAGCCGCCGCGTACGGCGCCCTCGAAGAGCCCGGCTCCCCCCGCGCAGCCATGGACCTCGCCGGGCGAGGAGAACCCGCGATACCCCGAACCTTCCGCGACACAGACACAGACACAGACACAGACGCGGGCGCAGTCGCCGGCGCCGGCGTCGGCGGCTCGGCCACAGGGGCAGCCACGGTTGTCATCGCCTCGTAAACAGGCGCAGCCGCTGGCGCCACCGACCAGGACCCGGCCTCAGGCGGCGGGGCCCGTACGCCCCGTGTCGCCGCTCGGACACGGTCCGGGAAGGGGAGCGCGTATCCCGTCCCCGCCGTCGCCGACCGTGTCGGAGGCGAACTCCGGCACCCTGATCGGCTCCGTACAGCGGGCGATGCGGCTGCTGGAGGCCGTGGCCGAGCGAGAACACGGGGCGCCCGCCAAACAGTTGGCGCGGGACGCCGGGCTCGCGCTGCCCACGGCGTACCACCTGCTCCGCACACTGGTCCACGAGGGCTATCTGCGCCGGGAGAAGGGGCTGTTCTTCCTTGGTGAGGCGGCCGAGCGGCTGAGCAGCAGCGGAGCGCAGCAGAAACGTCGCAGCACGGTGGGCGAGGCCTTGGCCCACTGGCGGGACGCCCTGGGCGTGCCCGTGTACTTCGCGATCTACCGGGACGGCGAGATCGAGGTCAAGTGCGTCGCCGACAGCCCGAACACCCCGGCGGTCGAGGAGTGGGCCGACTTCCGCGAGACCGGGCACGCGCACGCCATCGGGCAGTGCCTGCTGTCCCAACTGGGCGACGAGGCCCGCCGCGACCACCTGGACCGCTATCCGGTGCGGTCGCTCACCCCGTACACGGTCCGTGACGACGAGACGCTGCTGCGGCGCCTGAACCGGATCGGGCGGATGGAACCGGTCGTCGAGCGGCAGGAGTACGCCCTGGGGACGGTTTGCGCCGCGATTCCCATCACGGCGGGGACGACCGCCGGGGCTCTCGCCATCTCGCTGCCCTCGCACCAGGCGGACCGGCTGCTGCCGGTGGCCCGTCAGATGCAGACCGAGATCGGAAAGCTGCTAGGAACACTCGCCATCTCTATCAGCATCTGAAAAATCACTCCTTGTGATCTCTCGTGTACTTTCAGCAAACTTCCAGAGGTGTCAGGCGGACGATTCCTGGCCAGTCGACGAACACGGCGGGGTAGGCGATGCGCGAGTCGGTACAGGCAGAGGTCATGATGAGCTTCCTCGTCTCGGAGGAGCTTTCCTTCCGCATCCCGGTGGAGCTGCGTTATGAGACCTGTGATCCCTATGCCGTGCGGCTGACCTTCCACCTACCGGGCGATGCTCCGGTGACCTGGGCCTTCGGGCGGGAGCTGCTCATCGACGGCGTGGGACGGCCGTGCGGGGACGGGGACGTCCACATCGCACCCGCCGATCCGGAGACGTTCGGCGAGGTCCTGATCCGGCTTCAGGTGGGCACCGACCAGGCGATGTTCCGGGTCGGCACGGCGCCGCTGGTGGCCTTCCTGGACCGTACGGACAAGCTCGTGCCGCTGGGGCAGGAGCGTTCCCTCGCCGACTTCGACACGCTGCTCGACGAGGCTCTGGACCGCATCCTGGCGGAGGAACAGAGCGCGGGGTGAACCGTTACGGCGCCAGGGTGCCGTAACGCTTCAGCGCTTGCGGCGGCGGCCCCTCCCCCCACGGGCCGGAGCGGGCACGGCCGCCGCCGGTTCCGGGGCCCCCGGGCGGTCGGCCGAGACGACCAGGGCGGCCAGCACGGTGGTCACCGGGACCGAGGCCACCAGGCCGATCGAGCCGACGAGCGTGCGCACGATCTCCTCGGCGACGAGCTCGCTGTTGGCGACCGTGCCGACGCTGCTCTGCGCGATCGAGAAGAGGAGTAGCAGGGGTAGCGCGGCACCGGCGTAGGCGAGGACGAGGGTGTTGACCACCGACGCGATGTGGTCCCTGCCGATCCGAATGCCCGCGCGGTACAGACCTCGCCAGCCCATCGCCGGATTGGCCTCGTGCAGTTCCCAGACCGCCGACGTCTGTGTGACCGTCACGTCGTCGAGCACACCGAGCGAACCGATGATGACGCCCGCGAGCAGCAGACCGCTCATATCGATCGTCGGGTACAGCCCGTGGATCAGACCGGTGTTGTCGTCCGTGTTGCCGGTCAGATAGGCCCAGCCGATGAATCCCGAGCCCAACAGGCCGATCAGCAGCAGTGAGATCAGGGTGCCGATCACCGCCACGGATGTTCGGGCCGAGAGCCCGTGACACATGTAGAGGGCGATCAGCATGATGGCGCTCGCTCCGATCACCGCGACCACCAGCGGATTCGAGCCCTGCAGGATGGCTGGCAGGATGAAGAGGGTCAGCACCATGAAGCTGATGGCCAGCGCCACCAGGGCCATGACACCGCGCATCCGGCCCACCACCACGACGGCGAGCGCGAAGATCCCGGCGAGCAGCGCCATCGGGAACTTCCGGTTCACATCGGTGACCGAGTACTGCAGGTCCTTGGGCGCGGCGGGTTCGTACGCGACCACGACCTCCTGGCCCTGCTCCAACTGCCGTGACTGGTCCGGCTGCACGATCTCAGTGAACGTACGGCCCTTGTCGTCGCCGGTCTCCACCCGGATCGTGGCCTTTTTGCAGGTGCCGTTGGCCTGCTGTTGGGCGGACGAGCCCTCGGCGGTGGACGTGTCGCCGGTCGGGGTGCCGCCCGAGGCGTTCACCGACGAGCAGTCGACCTCGTCGACCTTGGTGACGGTGGCCTGCTGTGTCTGCCGGTCGAAGCCCACGCCGGTGCGCTCGTGCGCCGGGGCGCCGCCGGGCCAGAGCACGACGAGGCCCACGACGACCGCGGTCGCGAAGGGGATCAGCACCGCTGCGATGACCTTGCGCAGGTGCTGCGAAACGGGCGCGGCGGGGCCGTGGCTGTGGCTGTGGGAATGCCCGTGGCCGCCACCGGAGGACGGGCCTTCGCCGCCTCCGGAGCCGTGGCCGCCGGAACCGTAGCCGGGGCCACCGTCGGACCCATGCCCGTGGCCGTTTCCGGGACCATGGCCATGGGGCGGCTCGGGGGGTGGAGGCGGGGGCTGCTGCGTCGTGGTCACCGACCGATCATCGCAAGAACGAGCGATGCCCACTGTTCACCGCGCCACATCTGCCGCTAGCGTGGAGGCACCTTTGCACACGCGGGAGCTCGGAGCACCGGGCTGAGAGGGCGTTGACCTCCGCAGACGCGATGTTTCACGTGGAACATCGTCGGGCGGAAATCGCTGCGTCGACCGCTGAACCTGTTACCGGGTAATGCCGGCGTAGGGAGTAGGTCTCATGACCATCGAGGACACACGCACGCCTGCCTCCAGCCAGGCGGACGGGACATCTGTCCCGTCCGAGGGCGAAAGGAACCAGGGCGAACAGCCCCTGGAGGCCGGGAAGTCCATCGGCTGGCACAAGTCGTACATCGAGGGCTCGCGCCCCGATCTGCGGGTGCCGGTCCGCCAGGTGCACCTCACCAACGGGCAGTCCGTCACCCTGTACGACACTTCCGGCCCGTACACCGATCCGACAGCGGAGACCGATGTCAGGCGGGGACTGCTCCCCCTTCGCGAGAACTGGATCGTCGCCCGGGGAGACACCGAGGAGTACGCGGGTCGTCCAGTCCGCCCCGAGGACGACGGGATCAAGCACACCTCGCCGCGTGGCGGACTGCGCAACCTCGACGCGGTGTTCCCGGGCCGGCCACGCCTGCCGCGTCGCAGTCGTGACGGCCGGGCGGTGACCCAGCTCGCGTACGCACGACGTGGGGAGATCACCCCCGAGATGGAGTACGTGGCCGTACGGGAGAACGTTTCGCCGGAGGTCGTCCGCGAGGAGATCGCCGCAGGCAGGGCCGTACTGCCGGCGAACGTCAACCATCCGGAGACCGAGCCGATGATCATCGGCAAGCGGTTCCTGGTGAAGGTCAACGCCAACATCGGCAACTCCGCGGTCACCTCCTCCATCGAGGAGGAGGTCGAGAAGATGACCTGGGCGACCCGCTGGGGCGCCGACACGGTCATGGACCTTTCCACCGGCCGGAACATCCACACCACCCGCGAGTGGGTGCTGCGCAACTCCCCCGTCCCCATCGGCACGGTGCCGCTCTACCAGGCGCTGGAGAAGGTCGACGGCAAGGCCGAGGAGCTGACCTGGGAGATCTACAAGGACACGGTCATCGAACAGGCTGAACAGGGTGTGGACTACATGACGGTCCACGCGGGCGTGCGCCTCGCGTATGTGCCGCTCACCGCGAACCGCAAGACCGGCATCGTCTCGCGCGGCGGCTCGATCATGGCGGCCTGGTGCCTGGCGCATCACAAGGAGTCGTTCCTCTACGAGAACTTCGAGGAACTGTGCGAGGTCCTCGCCGCCTACGACGTCACGTACTCCCTCGGCGACGGACTTCGGCCGGGCTCCATCGCGGACGCCAACGACAAGGCGCAGTTCGCGGAGCTGCGCACGCTCGGGGAACTCAACACGATCGCCAAGAGTTTTCACGTACAGACCATGATCGAGGGCCCGGGACATGTCCCGATGCACAAGATCAAGGAGAACATCGACCTGCAGCAGGAGATCTGCGATGAGGCTCCGTTCTATACGCTCGGCCCGCTGACCACCGACGTCGCACCGGCGTACGACCACATCACCTCGGGCATAGGCGCCGCGATGATCGCGTGGTGGGGCACTGCGATGCTCTGCTACGTCACGCCCAAGGAGCACTTGGGACTGCCCAATCGCGACGACGTGAAGACCGGCGTCATCACCTACAAGATCGCGGCCCACGCGGCGGACCTCGCCAAGGGGCATCCGGGCGCACAGGAGTGGGACGACGCGTTGTCGGACGCCCGCTTCGAGTTCCGCTGGGAGGACCAGTTCAATCTGGCCCTCGACCCCGAAACGGCCCGTGAGTTCCACGACGAGACGCTCCCGGCGGAGCCTGCCAAGACGGCCCACTTCTGTTCCATGTGCGGCCCGAAGTTCTGCTCGATGAAGATCAGCCAGAGCATCGCAGAGCGGTTCGGCGGTGCGGCGGCCGAGGGGGCTTCGCAGAAGGAGATCGCTGAGGGGATGCTCCAGAAGTCGAAGGAATTCGCGGAGAGCGGGAACCGGGTGTATCTGCCGCTGGCGGAATGAGAATCGGGGTGCGATGCCTTGGTGCTTCGGGGCATCGCACCCTTGAAGACCTCAGCAGGTCTGCCCTCCCGCTCTCTCGGCGGGCAGACTGCCCCCATGACAGCGAGAGCACTGAGCAAGGGCGCCAACCTTCCCGTCGAATTTCCCACGGTGCGCGTTGAACTGACGTGGTCCGGAGGAGTCGGCACACCCGATGTCGACGCCTCGGCGTTGCTGCTCACCGGTGTCGGACGTGTTCGCGACGACGGTGACTTCGTCTTCTACAACCAGCCGCAGCATGCTTCGAATGCTGTGGTCCACCTGGGAAAGCGGAGTGCCGGTGGTGTTCTGACCGACACGGTCGAGGTGGATCTGCACTCGCTCGAGCCCACTGTCGAGCGGGTCGTGCTGTGTGCGTCGGCCGATGGCGGAACGTTCGGGCAGGTGCCTGGGCTGACCCTGAGGCTGCTGGACGCCGCGACACAGACCGAGATCGCGCGGTTTCACATGGAGGCTGGGACGGAGACCGCGTTCATCGGCGGCGAGCTGTATCTACGGGCGGGGCAGTGGAAGTTCCGCGCAGTCGGTCAGGGTTATGCCTCCGGGCTCGCTGGACTGGCCTCCGATTTCGGCATCACCGTTGACGATGCGCCCTCGGACCCGTCAGCGTTCCCCTCGACCTGTGTCCCCGCACCGCCTGTCCCAGCCGCACTGCCTGTCCCAGCCGCACCGCCCGCCCCAGCCGCGGCACCGGTCGGCCCGCGGCTCAGCAAGGACGAGGAACAGCTGCCCGTCGACATGCGCAAGCGTCTGTCGCTGCGCAAGGAGCAGGTGGCGGTCAGCCTCAGAAAGCATGGAGCGGCCGGCATCACCGCGCGGGTCGTTCTGGTTCTGGACGCCTCCGGATCCATGTCCCTCCTCTACTCCAAGGGCGTCGTCGCCGATGTCGTGGAGCGCATGGCGGCGGTCGCCGCGCAGCTGGACGATGACGGTCATATGCAAGCCTGGACGTTCGCTTCGAATGCGGCACGATTGCCCGACCTGCGACTCGGGGACCTTCCCGAATGGCTGCGACTGCACGTCCGGGTGGGACAGATCAGCCTCTTCCGCCGCAGCAAGAAGCCAGGCAAAGGACTGCAAGCCGGCCAGGTCGATATGCGGATGGTTGGCATCCAGAACGAAGAACAGAAGGCGATCGCCCAAGTCCGCACATACGTCCGGGAAAATCCCGCCGCTGACCCCACTTTCGTGCTGTTCTTTTCCGACGGCGGTATCCATCGCAACGACCTGATCGAGCAAGAGCTGCGGGATGCTGTCGAGGAGCCGATCTTCTGGCAGTTCGTGGGACTGGGGCGATCCGACTACGGAGTGCTGGAACGCTTCGACACCCTGCCTGGCCGTCGCGTCGACAATGTCGGATTTTTCGCTGTGGACGACATCGGCGCAATCCCCGACCAGGAGCTGTACGACCGGCTCCTGTCCGAATTCCCGAGCTGGGTGGCTGCCGCCGGCCAGGCGGGCATCCTTTGATCAGATGCTTCCGGGCCATCTCGGGCAGGTGGTCTGCCGATGGCGGACCGAGACGCGTTGGTGGCGAGGGTGGTGGACGTGGTGCGGTCGCGGCTGCCGCTGTCCGCGCGACGAGCGGCGCTCTTCCGGCCAGTTGCCGGGAGAGCCCGCTGCCGCGGGTGGGCGGTGCCGTGGGGCCGGTCCCGGGGCGTCCCGGGTGGCCGTCTCAGCCCTGTGGGTTCCGGGCGGCGGCCGGAACCCTGGCGTCACTCGGGCTGGTGTTCCGGCCCGCCGAAGTCCGGGCTGGAGAAGTCCGGACTGCTGTAGCTGGGGCGGGAGCGTGAGCTGCCGCTGTCCGGGTTGCTGCTGAAGCTCGGGCGGTTGTAGCCGAGGTGCGGCATGCGGCTGGGCGGGGCCGGCCGGTCCGGCTCGCTCAGCAACGCCGGGCCCGGGTTGGCGAGGGCCTCGCGGAGGAACGGCAGGATGCCGCGCTCCAGGAGGGTTTCGCGCCAGGCTTCCCTGGCCCGGGTCACCTCCTCGTTCAGCTCGTTGCGGACCCCGTCGTCCAGGAGGGCGGTGGCGTTGTTGCGCAGGGCGGTCAGGAGGAGGCCGACCGCGGCCACCAGGATCGCCGCCGCGGTGACCGCGCCGAAGACCCAACCAGTGGTGAGAAGGGTCTCGGCGATCGCCCGCTCGGGGTCGAGCACCTTCATGACGTAGCCCACGAGCAGGAAGAGCACGGCGGCGGTTCCGGCGAGGACGGGGGCGAGCACCGCGGCGATGGCACCGGCACCCGCGCCGGCCGCCTCGGTGAACTCGCCCACGGAGGCCGCGAGTCCGACGGCGGTGCCGTCCGGTTCGCTGGAGCCGGACGCCGTCCCCTCGTGGGCGGGTGCGGTGGCCGGCGACGGGCTGCGGAATTCGTCGCGGACCTTTACGTAGTACTGGTATTCGGTCGCTGCGGCGGCCGTGATGATCGCTGTGGCGTTGAGGGCCATGGTGCGCAGCTGTTCGGGGTTGAGCCGCTGGAGGCCGGCGGCGAATTCCGGGCGGTGTGGTGCGGAGCGCAGCACCTCGCCGAGGATCCGCTCGTACTCCTGGCGGTCCTCACTGAGCAGGTGCTGCGGAACGCTGTTCATGTGCATCCCCCGATGCTCCGTAGGGCTTGTGACTCGGCATGCTGACGAGCCGTCGGGCAGAAACGGAGGGGAGCCTGCTACGGATAAAGCCGATGGTAGAGCGGTGACGGCAGGCCGTGACAGGGGGTTTGAATAAATTGGCCCCTGGCCAGCGAAGTCTTCCGACGGTGACGCCTGCCCGTTGAGGGCTCAGTTACGCAGGGGAAGTTCCTGGACCAGCAGCTTTCCGGCCATGGTCACGCCGCCGTCCATGGCGACGGCCAAACCTTCCGCATAGGTGTACGGGCCGTTGACCGAGGGGCCCGTGCCGTCCTCGCCTTCCTCCGAGCCGACCTCGCCCAGGAGGTACGGAATGGGGCTGTGGCCATGGACGATGCGGGTGCCGCCATAGGTCTCCAGCAGCGAGCGCACGGCATCGGCGCCGCCCTCGTCGCGGAAGGAGAAGCGCCGGGTGAACTTGCGGAAGAGGTCCCAGACCTCGTCCGCGTCGTTGCGTGTGATCGTTTCGCGGACGGTGTCGTTGACCGCCTCGATGGAGTCGCCGTAGTCGCGGTAGGCGGTGGTGTCGGAGTGCACCAGGAGGTGGCCGTCGACCTCCTCCATGGCATCCAGGCGGGCCATCCACTGGAGGTGGTGGTCCTGGAGGCGGTCCATGTCGGTCTTCTGGCCGCCGTTGAGGAGCCAGGCGGCCTGGAAGGTGGCGGTGCCCGCGCCGGAGTTGACGGGGGTGTCGCCGAACCGCTTGGCGCCGAGCAGCAGCAGCTCGTGGTTGCCCATGAGGGCCTTGCAGTAGCCGCCGGCGGCGGCCGCCTCGGCGGACAGCCGCATCACGAGGTCGATGACACCGATGCCGTCCGGACCCCGGTCGGTGAAGTCACCGAGGAACCAGAGCCGGGCGGTGCCCGCCGACCAGTTGCCCGCGTCGTCGACGAGGCCCTTCTCACGGAGTGCGGTGAGGAGCTCGTCGAGGTAACCGTGGACGTCCCCGACGACGAAGAGCGGCCCCGGTCGGGCGGAGGACTGCTCGGCCGCCGCGGCCTCCGGGTCGATCACGACCTGAAGTGTGTCGCCCCGGTTGATCACCGGCAGGTCCCGCTGGGTCGGGGTGTACCCCTCCGGGTAGCCCTCGGGTTCCTCGGCGGGCCTGGAGGCCTCACCGGGGTCCGTGGTGTGTCCGTACGGACCGGCCTCGTGGACGTACGCGGGCACGCGGAAATCGCGCACCGTCGGCGTCCGCACCTCGGGTCCCTGACCGGCCCCCTGAGTCATCGACCCCTCCACCACCATCGCCCGCGTCTGCACCGCATCGGACTGCCTGGTCGCAGCGGCCCGCGGTGTGTGCGCCCATCATAGGAATGCGGATCGCGCCATGTGATGACCCAGGGGTGGTGAAATGGCGCAGGGCCCCAGTTCACCGCGGTTTTCTCCCGAATTGGGCGGGGCTCTCCCCACCCAATTCCCGTTCGGATCCTCAGTTCGGACGTCAACCCTCTTCAGGTGATCGTGGCGGACTGACCGTCGTACGCGGTGAACGCCGCTCGGACGAGGTCCGCACGATCAGCTCCGTCGGTATCACCTGCTCGACCGGTTGGTCCGATTCGACCCCCTCGATGGCGTCGATGAGGAGCTGGACCACGGCCGTGCCGATCCGGCGCGGCTTGAGCGAGAGCGTGGTGATCGGCGGCTCGGTGGTCGCGTACACGGTGGACTCGCTGCAGCAGACGAGCAGCAGGTCCTCGGGGACGCGCAGACCGTACCGCCGGGCGGCGGCCAGCAGATCGGTGCCGTTCGGGTCGAAGAGGCCGTAGACCGCGTCCGGGCGGTCCGGCCGGGCCAGCAGCCGGTCGGCGGCGAGGGCGCCTGCGCACGGATCGTGCGCGGGATAGGCCTCGTACACCGGATCCTGGCCCACGCGCTCGCACCAACGCAGGTATGCGGTGGTGGAGAGACGCGTGTACGTGTCCGTCGTCGTGCCCGTGAGGAGTCCGATCCGGCGGGCGCCCGCGCCGGCCAGGTGGTCGAGGATGCCGAGGACGGCGGCCTCGTGGTCGTTGTCGACCCATGCGGTGACCGGCAGCGAGCCGGCCGGGCGGCCGTCGGAGACCACCGGTAAGCCCTGGCGGACCAGTTCGCTGACGACCGGGTCGTGGTCGGAGGGGTCGATGACCACGGTGCCGTCCAGGGCGACGTTCGACCACACGTCGTGCCGCGAGGTCGCGGGGAGGATGACCAGGGCGTAGCCCCGGGCCAGCGCGGCCGAGGTGGCGGCCCGCGCCATTTCCGCGAAGTACGCGAACTCGGTGAAGGTGAAAGGTTCATCCCCGTAGGTGGTCACGGTCAGGCCGATGAGGCCGGACTTGCCGGTTCTGAGGGTTCGGGCCGCCGCCGAGGGGCGGTAGCCAAGTCGGTCGGCGACCTCGCGTACATGGCGTCGGGTGGCGTCCGGGAGCCGACCCTTGCCGTTGAGGGCGTCGGAAACGGTCGTGATGGAGACTCCGGCGGCGGCGGCTACGTCCCGGATGCCCGCCCGGCCCGACCGGCTGCCTCTGCGGGGAGTTTCCGCGCGGCTCACCTGGTGCTTCCCTGCTGCTGTCATGGCGAGCCGATAGTAGGGCTCATGCGGTGGGGTAGTGCGGACGCATATGCACTCGTTGACAGGCACGTTTTTGCATGGTCAGCAAGGGCCAATTTCCTTGCAATGCAAGGGAGTTGAACGATTTAATGCTAGTACGTGACTTGTCGACGCGCATGGGCCTGCCAAGTAGCTGATGTTTCGAAGAGGTCTCAACTCACCTGCACGGGTGATGCGCGCCACGGCGTGAGCCACCGGCGCGTGAGCCCGCAAGCGGCGCGCCCCCTGGTTCGTACCCCTTCGTGCGCTGATGCCCGTGAGGTGGGTGGGACGGCAGAGGTGTGGTCACGGGTGGACGCGGTTGTCCACAGGCCATTCGCAGGGGCGCCGAATCCTCATAAGGTGAGAAGCATTACGTCGACGAGGAGGACTGCGGTGAGCGAGACGAGCCCCAAGCTGCGAGCCGAGCTGGAGGGTATTCCCACCTACAAGCCCGGCAAGCCGGCCGCGGCGGGCGGCCCGGTGGCGTACAAGCTGTCCTCCAACGAGAACCCCTATCCGCCGCTGCCCGGTGTGCTGGAGAGCGTGACGGCGTCGGCCGCGTCCTTCAACCGGTATCCGGACATGGCGTGCACGGGGCTGATGAGCGAGCTCGCGGACCGCTTCGGGGTGCCGGTCACGGACCTGGCCACGGGCACCGGCTCGGTCGGCGTCGCCCAGCAGCTGCTGCAGGCCACCTCGGGCCCCGGCGACGAGGTGATCTACGCCTGGCGGTCGTTCGAGGCGTACCCGATCATCACGCAGGTCAGCGGGGCCACGTCCGTGAAGGTGCCGTTGACGCCGGGCGATGTGCACGACCTGGACGCGATGGCGGACGCGATCACCGAAAGGACCCGGCTGATTTTCGTCTGCAACCCGAACAACCCGACGGGGACGGTGGTCCGCCGGGCCGCGCTGGAACGGTTCCTCGACCGGGTGCCCGGTGATGTGCTGGTGGTGCTGGACGAGGCGTACCGGGAATTCGTGCGGGATGTCGAGGTGCCGGACGGCGTCGAGTTCTACCGCGAGCGGCCGAACGTCTGTGTGCTGCGCACTTTCTCCAAGGCGTACGGCCTCGCGGGACTCAGGGTGGGCTTCGCGATCGCTCATGAACCGGTGGCGGCCGCCCTGCGCAAGACCGCCGTGCCGTTCGGTGTGAGCCAGCTCGCACAGGACGCCGCGGTCGCCTCGTTGCGCGCGGAGGACGAGCTCCTCGGCCGGGTCGGCTCGCTGGTCTGTGAGCGGAACCGGGTCGTCGAGACCCTACGCGGTCAGGGCTGGACGGTACCGGAGACCCAGGCGAACTTCGTGTGGTTGCGGCTGGGGGAGCGCACGGTCGAGTTCGCCGGTGCCTGTGAACAGGCCGGTGTCGTCGTGCGGCCGTTCCCCGGCGAGGGCGTGCGCGTGACGATCGGCGAGACCGAGGCGAACGACATCTTCCTCAAGGTGACGGAGACGTTCCGCAAGGAGCTCTAGAGAGCTTCGAAGGGCTGCTGACCAAGGGGTTCGGAGATTTTCTCCGGACCCCTTGCTTTTTTGGACCCCCCGCTCCTGTCTCGAACGGGCATGCGTCATACTTGCTTGTGAATGTGAACGCGTTCACAAGCGCGTCCCGGTTGTCCTGAGATGTGCGCGACAGGCGGGACAGGCTGCCGCAGTGCCACGGCATGTAAGGAGAAGACGTGGACCTCGCCCTGGCGCCGGAGACCCTGGCGCGCTGGCAGTTCGGAATCACGACCGTCTACCACTTCCTCTTCGTCCCGCTCACGATCTCGCTCGCCGCGCTCACCGCCGGCCTGCAGACCGCGTGGGTGCGCTCGGGGAAGGAGAAGTACCTCAAGGCCACCAAGTTCTGGGGCAAGCTGTTCCTGATCAACATCGCGATGGGTGTCGTCACCGGCATCGTGCAGGAGTTCCAGTTCGGCATGAACTGGTCCGACTACTCCCGCTTCGTCGGTGATGTCTTCGGGGCCCCACTCGCCTTCGAGGCGCTGATCGCCTTCTTCTTCGAGTCCACCTTCATCGGACTGTGGATCTTCGGCTGGGACAAGCTTCCGCAGAAGATCCATCTGGCCTGCATCTGGATGGTCTCCATCGGCACGATCCTGTCGGCGTACTTCATCCTCGCGGCCAACTCCTGGATGCAGCACCCCGTCGGCTATCGGATCAACGAAGCCAAGGGCAGGGCCGAGCTCACCGACTTCTGGCTCGTCCTGACCCAGAACACCGCGCTCACCCAGGTCTTCCACACCCTGTCGGCCGCCTTCCTCGCCGGTGGCGCCTTCATGGTCGGCATCGCCGCCTTCCATCTGGCACGCAAGAAGCACATCCCGGTGATGAAGACCTCGCTGCGACTCGGCCTGGTCACCGTGGTGATCGCCGGCCTGCTCACCGCGATCAGCGGCGACCTGCTCGGCAAGGTCATGTTCAAGCAGCAGCCGATGAAGATGGCCGCCGCCGAGGCCCTCTGGGACGGCGAGGCGCCCGCGCCCTTCTCCGTCTTCGCCTACGGCGACGTCGACAAGGGCCACAACAAGGTCGCCATCGAGGTCCCCGGTCTGCTGTCCTTCCTCGCCAACGACGACTTCGACTCGTACGTCCCCGGCATTAACGACGTCAACAAGGCCGAGCAGGCGAAGTACGGTCCCGGCGACTACCGGCCCAACATCCCCGTCGCCTACTGGGGGTTCCGCTGGATGATCGGCTTCGGCATGGCGTCCGTCGCCATCGGCGCCGTCGGACTCTGGCTCACCCGCAAGAAGTTCCTGCTGCCACAGCACCTCCGGGTCGGCGACGACGAGGTGCCGCATCTCGTACTGCTGCCGAAGAAGGCGCTGGGCCCGACCCTCACCAAGTGGTACTGGCGCATCGCGGTCCTGACCCTGGGTTTCCCGCTGATCGCCAGTTCCTGGGGCTGGATCTTCACCGAGATGGGCCGCCAGCCGTGGGTGGTCTACGGCGTGCTGCGCACCGAGGACGCGGTCTCCCCCGGTGTCTCCCAGGGCGAGATCCTCACCTCGATGATCGTCTTCACCGCGCTGTACGCCATCCTCGCCGTCGTCGAGGTCAAGCTGCTCGTGAAGTACGTCAAGGCGGGGCCGCCCGAGCTGACGGAGGCCGACCTCAACCCGCCCACGAAGATCGGCGGCGACTCCCGTGACGCCGACAAGCCGATGGCCTTCTCGTACTAGGCCGCACCGGGCCAAGGGAGCACAGTCATGGAACTTCACGACGTCTGGTTCATCCTCATCGCCGTCCTCTGGATCGGCTACTTCTTCCTGGAGGGCTTCGACTTCGGGGTCGGTGTCCTCACCAAGCTGCTGGCCAGGAACCGTCCGGAGAAGCGGGTCCTCATCAACACCATCGGGCCTGTCTGGGACGGCAACGAGGTGTGGCTGCTGTCGGCGGGCGGAGCGACCTTCGCCGCCTTCCCCGAGTGGTACGCCACGCTCTTCTCCGGCTTCTACCTGCCGCTGCTGCTCATCCTGGTCTGCCTGATCGTCCGAGGTGTCGCCTTCGAGTACCGGGTGAAGCGGCCCGAGGAGAACTGGCAGCGCAACTGGGAGACGGCGATCTTCTGGACCTCGCTGCTCCCCGCGTTTCTGTGGGGCGTGGCCTTCGCGAACATCGTGCGCGGTGTCAAGATCGACCGCGACTTCGAGTACGTGGGCACCCTCGCCGACCTGCTCAACCCCTACGCCCTGTTGGGCGGCCTGGTCACGCTGACGCTGTTCACCTTCCACGGGACGGTGTTCGTCGGTCTCAAGACCGTTGGGGACATCCGGGAGCGGGCGCGGAAGCTGGCGCTGCGCGTCGGGGCCGTGACGGCCGGACTGGCGCTGCTCTTCCTGCTCTGGACCCAGATCGAAAAGGGTGACGGCATGTCGCTGGTCGCGGCGGTCGTGGCGGTCGCCGCGCTCGTGACGGCATTGGCGGCGGTGCGAGCGGGGCGCGAGGGCTGGGCGTTCGCCCTGTCGGGGGTCACCATCGTGGCTGCCGTCGCGATGCTCTTCCTCACGCTCTTCCCGAACGTCATGCCCTCCTCGCTGAACGAGGACTGGAGCCTCACGGTCACCAACGCCTCGTCCAGCCCGTACACCCTGAAGATCATGACGTGGTGTGCGGCCATCGCCACGCCGGTCGTGATGCTCTATCAGGGGTGGACGTACTGGGTGTTCCGCAAGCGGATCGGTACACAGCACATCGCCGAGTCGGCTCACTGAGTCCCGGTGAGGAGGCATGTTTCATGATGTTTCACGTGAAACATCGTCAAGCGAGCTTCCTCAGGCCGAAGAGGCATGTTTCACGTGAAACATGCCTGCTGAGAAGAGGGTGTTTCACGTGAAACCGATCGACCCACGACTGCTGCGGTACGCCCGCGCTACCCGCCTCTTTCTGATGGTGGTCGTCGGACTGGGTGTCGTCGGAGCCGCGCTCGTCATCGCGCAGGCCATGCTCATCGCCGAAGTGGTGGTCGGCGCCTTCGAATACGGGATGTCGGTAGCCGAACTCCGCACTCCCCTGCTGCTCTTGGCGGCAGTTGCGCTGGGGCGGGGCCTGGTCTCCTGGCTGACCGAGCTGGCCGCGCATCGCGCGAGTGCGGCGGTGAAGTCGGAGTTGCGGGGACGGCTGCTGGAGCGGGCCACCGCGCTGGGGCCCGGCTGGCTGAGCGGGCAGCGCACCGGCTCGCTGGTCGCCCTCGCCACCCGGGGGGTCGACGCGCTCGACGACTACTTCTCGCGCTATCTGCCGCAGCTGGGTCTTGCCGTCGTCGTGCCCGTCGCGGTACTCGCGCGGATCGTCACCGAGGACTGGGTGTCGGCCGCGATCATCGTCGGCACGCTGCCACTGATCCCGGTCTTCATGGTGCTCATCGGCTGGGCGACCCGCTCGCAGATGGACCGTCAGTGGCGGCTGCTGTCACAGCTGTCGGGGCACTTCCTGGACGTCGTCGCCGGGCTGCCGACGTTGAAGGTGTTCGGCCGGGCCAAGGCCCAGGCCGAGTCGATCAAGCGGATCACCGGCGAGTACCGGCAGGCGACCATGCGGACGCTGCGGATCGCCTTTCTGTCGTCCTTCGCGCTGGAGCTGCTCGCGACGATCTCGGTCGCGCTGGTCGCGGTCACCATCGGCATGCGGCTCGTGCACGGCGAGATGGACCTGTACATCGGGCTGGTCATCCTCGTGCTGGCCCCCGAGGCCT
Organism: Streptomyces sp. NBC_01314; assembly: GCF_041435215.1. Taxonomy (NCBI): domain Bacteria; kingdom Bacillati; phylum Actinomycetota; class Actinomycetes; order Kitasatosporales; family Streptomycetaceae; genus Streptomyces; species Streptomyces sp. NBC_01314. Next base: position 5,743,566 of record NZ_CP108394.1, read on the forward strand.
ATCTGCCGGTCCGGCAGGTGGGCGCCCAGTTCCACGCGGCCGCCGAGGGGCTCGCGGCGGCCGAGGAGATCTTCGAGGTCCTGGAGACACCGTTGCCGGCGTCAGGGACAGAGCCCGTCCCGTCCGCCGGTGACATCCACTTCGACGGGGTGACCGTCCGGTACCCAGGGCGGTCGTACGAGGCGGTCTCGGACGTAGCCCTCGCGGTGGCCCCTGGGGAGACCGTGGCCCTCGTCGGCCCGAGCGGTGTGGGCAAGTCGACGCTGCTGAACGTTCTGTTGGGGTTCACGGAGGCGACGGCGGGCGGGGTGCGGGTCGGGGGAGTCGATCTCGCCTCGCTCGACCTGGACGAGTGGCGTTCGCGCGTGGCCTGGGTGCCGCAGCGGCCGCATCTGTACGCCGGGTCGATCACCGAGAACGTACGGCTGGCCCGTCCGGACGCGGATGACGCGGCGGTGCGGCGGGCGCTCGGCGACGCGGGGGCGCTTCAGTTCGTTGACGCGCTGCCCGCCCGGGCCGAGACGGTCCTCGGTGAGGACGGCGCCGGGCTCTCCGCCGGGCAGCGGCAACGGTTGGCCCTCGCCCGCGCGTTCCTCGCCGACCGCCCCGTGTTGCTCCTGGACGAGCCGACGGCCTCGCTCGACGGGGAGACCGAGGCGGAGGTCGTGGAGGCGGTACGGCGGCTGGCGGTGGGTCGGACCGTGCTGTTGGTGGTCCACCGGCCGGCACTGCTGAGGGTGGCGGACCGGGTGGTGCGGATGGAAGGGCGGGCGGCTGAGGTGCTGCCCACCCATGTGCTTCCGTCGTGGGAACCCGTCGGTTCGCTCGCGCCGCGCCAGCGAGAGGCAGGGGAGGCGCTGGGAGAGTCCGGTGTTCCCGGAACAGCGGTCGTGCGGGCCGTCGGTGCGAGGGCGGACGAGAAGGCTGCTGCCGTGCGGGCACCCTTCGACACGGCTGGGGCAGGAACAGGAACAGGAACAGGGGGCGGGGCTGGGGCAAGTGTGGGAGGCGGGACTCAGGCGGCCGGGAGGATGGTGCCTCGTCCCGACACGACGCCCCCCGCCTCTCGGCGAGGTGTACTCGGCCGCGTCCGCCACATGGCCGGCCCGCGCAGAGGTCGGCTCGCCCTCGCCCTCCTGCTGGGCAGCCTCGCGCTGGGCAGCGCCGTCGGGTTGATGGCGACCTCCGGATGGCTGATCTCTCGGGCCTCGCAGCAGCCTCCGGTGCTGTATTTGATGGTTGCGGTGACGGCGACGCGGGCGTTCGGGATTGGGCGGGCGGTGTTCAGGTACGCGGAGCGGCTGGTGTCGCACGACACCGTGCTGCGGATGCTGGCCGACACCAGGGTGGCCGTCTACCGGCGCCTGGAGCGGCTGGCACCCGCTGGACTGCGGACGACCCGGCGAGGCGATCTGCTCACACGGTTGGTCGCCGATGTGGACGCCCTGCAGGACTATTGGGTGCGCTGGCTGCTGCCCGCCGGGGCCGCGGTGGCCGTCTCCGCCGCCTCCGTCGGGTTCACCGCCTGGCTCCTGCCCGAAGCCGGCGCGGCTCTCGCCGTCGGGCTGCTCGCCGCCGGGGCCGGGGTGCCCCTCGTGACCGGGGCCGTGGCCCGGCGGGCGGAGCACCGGCTGGCGCCGGCCCGCGGGGTGCTCGCCACCCGCGTGGCCGACCTGCTGACCGGCACCGCCGAGTTGACGGTCGCAGGGGCCCTGCCGGCGCGTACCGCCGAGGTACGGCAGGCCGACCATGCGCTCACCCGGATCGCCTCCCGAGCCGCCACCGCCACCGCGCTCGGTGACGGGCTCACCGCACTCGTCTCCGGGCTCACCGTCGCCGCCACCGCGCTCTTCGGCGCACAGGCCGTCGGCGACGGACGGTTGAGCGGTGTGGTCATGGCCGTCGTCGTGCTCACCCCGTTGGCCGCGTTCGAGGCGGTGCTGGGAATGCCACTGGCCGCCCAGTTTCGCCAGCGGGTGACCAGGAGCGCGGAGCGCGTGTACGAGGTGCTGGACGCCCCCGACCCCGTACGTGAACCGGAGGAGGCGGCCGAGGCACCGGGGTCGCCGTTCCCGCTGCGGCTCGAAGGGCTCGGCGCGCGGTATGCCGGGCAGGACCGGGACGCGCTCGCCGGGCTGGATCTCACCTTCGAACAAGGGCGCAGGATCGCGGTGGTCGGTGTCTCGGGGGCCGGCAAGACGACGCTCGCACAGGTGCTGCTGCGCTTCCTGGACGCGCGGGAAGGGACGTACACGCTGGGCGGCGTGGACGCGTACGCGCTCGACGGGGACACGGTACGGCGACTCGTGGGGCTGTGCGCCCAGGACGCGCACCTCTTCGACAGTTCGGTGCGGGAGAACCTGCTGCTCGCCCGGAAGGACGCGGGCGAGGTGGAACTGCGGGACGCGCTCGCTCGGGCGCGGCTGCTCGACTGGGCCGACGAACTGCCCGATGGACTGGACACCCTGATCGGCGAGCACGGGGCGCGGCTGTCAGGCGGCCAGCGTCAGCGACTCGCCCTCGCTCGCGCGTTGCTGGCCGACTTCCCCGTCCTCGTCCTCGACGAGCCCGCGGAACACCTGGACCTGCCGACGGCCGACGCGCTCACCGCGGACCTGCTGGCCGCGACCGAGGGCCGTACGACCCTGTTGATCACCCATCGGCTGGCCGGACTCGAGGCCGTGGACGAGGTCGTCGTGCTGGCGGAGGGACGCGTCGCGCAGCGCGGAACCTATGCGGAACTGGCCGTGATCGACGGCCCCTTGCGGGCGATGGTGGAGCGGGAGGCGGCGGGGGGAACTGTTGACCGGGGTCTGAGCGCCTCGCCGCGGTCGAGGGGACGACGGTGGTGTGCCAGGCGCCCCCGCTGAGCGCCGCCGCTGTCGCGCACCGCCCACTGCCGACGGGCGGCTGTCGTGTTGTCGGCTGCGGTCCGAGGCAGGCAGCCGCGGAGTGGCATCGGTGGTTCGGTTCGCCGCCTTTCCCTGTTCCGGTGCCGCTCCCTCAAGTTCTGCCTGCGTGGCCTCCTCTGACCAGGACCGTCTAGTACGGCCCGGCCCCGCCCACAAGTCTCCGCGCCGAACACGCCGCGGTCAGGTTCCTGTTCGGCCCAGCGCCCTTGGACCGTCCGGGGCACTGTGTCCCCCAGCTGTACGACTCGAACAGGACTGTGGCGCTGGATCGGGCCACGATCGCTGACATGCGCTTCTCTCGCCGACACCCGCTGTTCGTCGTCGTGCTGCTGTGCGCCTCGGCGGTTCTTGTGGCCCGGCCGACGGCGGCCGACAGCGACGGGGGCGGAGCCCGGGGCGCGTCCGACGAGGCAGGGACCAGCGCCCAGGTGGCGCGGTTGTTCGAGGAAGCGGCGGTGGCGACACAGCGGTACGAGGCGGGCCGGCGGGCGGCGGTGGCGCAGAAGACGAAGGCGAAACGGTTGGAGGAGCTGCTCGGGCGGGAGCGGAAGCAGATCGCGGTGCTGAACGCGGACCTCGGCCGGATCGCGCGCGCCCAGTACCGCGAGGGCGGCGGGGTGCCGTACACCGCACAGATGCTGTTCGCCGAGGATCTGGAGGAGCTGATGCGGGGGCAGCGGGCTGTCTGGCAGACCGATCTGGCGGTCAACAACGCTGTGACGAAGAACCGCCGCGCGGAGGCGAGGCTCGCCGAGGACGAGAGGAAGGCCGCTGCGGTGTGGCGGGCGCTGGAGGAGTGGAAGACCGGACTTGCCGGGATCAAGCAGGCGATCCAGCAGAAGCTGGAGGAGGCGCAGTGGACGCTCCAGGGGCAGGCTGACGCGGCGGTTGCGGCAGGTGCCTGCCGGGGAGCCGTCCGGCTCGACCAGCCGGACGGCGGGCCCTCGAGCGCGTGGGTCACGCCTGTGGACACGTACGAACTCTCCGCGGGCTACGGCAGCGGTGGTGAACGCTGGGCCAGTCAGCACACCGGGCAGGACTTCGCGGTGCCGATCGGCACGCCGGTGCGGGCCGTCGGGGCTGGACGGGTGGTGAAGGTGTCGTGCGGGGGTGCCTTCGGCATCGAGATCGTCATCGAACACGCGGACGGCTACTACACGCAGTACGCGCATCTCGCCGCCGTCACCGTCGACCAGGGCGAACGGGTGGCGCCGGGGCAGTGGATCGGCCAGTCGGGCACCACCGGCAACTCCACCGGACCGCACCTGCACTTCGAGGTACGGGTCACCCCGGAGCTGGGTTCGAGCGTGGACCCCGTGCCGTGGCTGCGGAACCACGGGGTGGAGTTGTAGCCGACCGCTCCGGTACCGGGTCGGCTGTGGGCGAACCGGCGCTCACGAGCGCAGCAGCGGCCGTGGGGCAGCACGGCGGTGGTGAGCGCAGCCGCGGTGGTGGGCGGAGCGGCGCTGGTGGGTCGGCGGTCGCCGGCTACAGCCGTTCCGCCAGCAGCCGTTCGATCACGACCGCCACGCCGTCCTCGTTGTTGGCCACGGTCCGGCCGGATGCCGCCGCCAGGACCTCCGGATGCGCGTTGCCCATGGCGTACGACCGACCCGCCCAGGTGAGCATCTCGACGTCGTTCGGCATGTCGCCGAAGGCGACGACCTCCTCGTGGGAGATACCGCGCTCGGCGCAGCACAGGGCGAGGGTGCTGGCCTTGGAGACGCCCGGTCCGCTGATCTCCAGCAGTGCGCTGGGGCTGGAGCGGGTGATGGCGGCACGGTCGCCGACGGCGATACGGGCGGTGGCGAGGAAATCGTCGGGGTCGATCGAGGGGTGGTACGCGAGGATCTTCAGCACCGGCTCGTCGTCGGCCACACCACCCGGGGCCAGCAGCTTCTCGGCGGGCGCGAGGCCATCGGGGATCTCCATGTGGAGCTTCGGGTACTCGGGCTCCTGATGGAAGCCGTACGTCTGCTCGACCGCGTACACCGTGCCCGGCGCGGCATCGCGCAGCAGCCGTACGGCGTCGAGAGCGTTCTCCCGCGCGAGCTCGCGGACCTTGACGAAACGATGAGCGCCCGGGCCGCCGTGCAGGTCGACCACGGCGGCGCCGTTTCCGCAGATCGCGAGGCCGTGGCCGTGCACGTGTTCGCTGACGACGTCCATCCAGCGGGCCGGGCGGCCGGTGACGAAGAAGACCTCGACGCCGGCCTTCTCGGCGGCCGCGAGGGCGGCTACGGTGCGGGGGGAGACCGACTTGTCGTCGCGGAGCAGGGTGCCGTCGAGGTCCGTGGCTATCAGCCGGAGCGGGACGGTCGGGGCCGGGGTCTCGGGCTGTCTCGTCGCTGAGGTCACGGACCCCATTGTCGCGCATATGCGTGCACGGTCGTGCAGGCGCCCGCACAGGTGAGTGATTACCGCTCTGGACCACCCGTCACCTGCGCTGTCACAACCGGCCGTGCCGTGCTTCCACGAGCAGTCGCCCTCTCCCGGACCGCGACCGCTCCGGGGCGCTCTCAGCCCAGCTGGGCCGGTGCTTCCATGGCGATCCGCTCGAAGACCTTCTCGTCCGCGGCGAAGTCAGAGTCCGGGATCGGCCAGTGGATCACGATGTCGGTGAAGCCCAGCTCGGCGTGGCGGCCCGCGAAGTCCACGAACGCGTCCAGCGACTCCAGCGGTCGACCGCGGTCCGGGGTGAAGCCCGTGAGGAGGATCTTGTCGAGCCGGGCCGTGTCCCTGCCGAGCGCGGCGGCCGTGTCGGCCAGCCTCTCGACCTGTCCGCGAATGGCTTGAACCGACTGTTCGGGGGTGCCCGACGCGAACAGCTTGGGGTCCCCGGTGGTCACCCACGCCTGCCCGTACCGTGCGGCCAGCCGCATCCCGCGCGGACCGGTGGCGGCGACGGCGAAGGGCAGCCGGGGGCGCTGGACGCAGCCGGGGATGTTGCGGGCCTCATGTGCGGAGTAGTGGTCGCCCTCGTACGAGACGGAGTCCTCGGTGAGCAGCCGGTCGAGCAGGGGGACGAACTCGGCGAACCGGTCGGCGCGCTCACGCGGCGTCCACGGGTCCTGGCCCAGCACGGTGGCGTCGAAGCCGGTGCCGCCCGCGCCGACGCCGAGGGTGATCCGGCCGCCCGAGATGTCGTCGAGGGAAATCAGTTCCTTGGCGAGGGTCACCGGGTGGCGGAAGTTCGGCGAGGTCACGAGCGTGCCGAGGCGAAGCCGGTCGGTGACTGCGGCTGCCGCGGTCAGGGTGGGCACGGCGCCGAACCACGGCCCGTCCCGGAAGGTCCGCCACGACAGGTGGTCGTACGTGAACGCGGTGTGGAACCCGAGCTGCTCGGCCCGCTGCCACATGTCGCGGCCGCCCTCGTGCCAGCGGAGGTACGGCAGGATCACGGTGCTCAGACGCAGACTCATGCATCGAGCGTAAGGGCAGCCGTCGGGTGGTCCCGCTCAGCGCGACTCCGGGAAACGCAGGTACTGGGGCGGAACCGCCTCCGTCAGCCACACACCGTTGGCGCTGACGCGGAAGACGTGGCCGTCGCGGTGCATGGCACCCGCGTCCACGGAGAGCACGACGGGGCGGCCGCGGCGGGCGCCGACGCGGGTGGCGGTCTCGCGGTCGGGTGAGAGGTGCACGTCGTGCCGGTTCATGGCGCGCAGGCCTTCGTCGTGGATCGCGGACAGATAGGCCGCAACGGTCCCGTGATAGAGGTACGGCGGCGGGGTCGCCTGGGGAAGGCCGAGGTCGACCTCGACGGTGTGGCCCTGGCTGGCGCGGATCCTGTCGCCCTCGACGGCGAAGCGCTGCTTGTCGTTGGCCTCGACCACATGGTCGAGCTCCGCCCTGGTGAAGCGGAAGCCGTGGGTGGCGGCTGCCTCGATGAGCGTGTCGATCCCGACCCAGCCGCCCTCGTCGAGCGTGAGCCCGATGCGTTCCGGCTGGTGTCGGAGGTGTTTCGAGAGGTACTTCGACACTCTCACGGTACGTCGTTCGTTCATCCCGCCAGCGTGCCTGGCGAGACCCGCGTCACGCACTTGATTTTGATCCGGATGTTTGATCCACAGCCAAGTAGGGTTATCCACAGGGGAATTGAAGATTCTGTGGACAACCGCCCCCGCAACTCAGGGCAATTGGTCAATTTTGTTACCTTTATTCATATTTGCAGTAAGAGTGTCCAAGGTGCGTGACTGCACCTCCCGTTCGGCTGCCGCGGTGATGAAGGCTGATGTCCGCGCCGGACCAACCAGTCCCTCCACGGCTCGTATTGTGGACGCCGGGATCCGCACGGAACACGACTCGTCTGCGGCTTCGGCAGCGGCTTTGGAGTTCAGGTGCCCGCGCAACTGCCGGGTCGCGAACAGTCGCATCGCGCGGGCGAGTTCGGCGTCGACCGTCTGCTGGGCCAGCGGCCGTAGCCGACGTACGAGCGTCGCCGCCTCGACCGCGTCGGACTCGGTCGGTGCCTGGTGCGGCCCTATATAGCGAGCGAACACGTGCTCGGTGGTGAACTCCAGGAAGCGGGCAGCGATGTGCTCGACCTGTCCTCTCAACTCCCGTAGATGACCGGCGATCGCGGACAGTGGTACCCCGGCCGCGTGCAACTCGGCCGCTACGAACAGCTCTTGAGGGCTCGGCACCAGGAAGAGGTTCTCCTCGCCGGGAACCTGCTCCAGCACGCCCAGCTCGACGGCGTCCGCCACCGCCGCCTCGTCCGGAGAGCCACCGAATCGCTCGACCAGCTCGGCCCGCGACATCCGTACGGCCTTCTCGTCGGTCCACGGCCCGTCGACCTCTGCGGCCAGGCCGAGCACCCCGCCGAGGCCGCGGCCCGTGTCCCAGGCCTCCAGAAGCTCCTTGATGGAAGCCAGGGTGTAGCCGCGGTCGAGGAGGTCGGCGATCTGGCGCAGTCTGGTCAGATGCGTGTCGGCGTACAGGTTCGCCCGGCCTCGCCGCTCGGGGCGGGGGAGCAGCCCGCGGTCCTGGTAGGCGCGGATCGTCCGGACCGTGGCGCCGCTGCGATGCGCCAGATCCTCGATGCGATACGCGGCCCCGGCCGGTTCGTCGTTCGCCATCCTCGTGCCTCCTCTTCTGCCTCGCCGTGCCGTCCGTCGTTGGTTACGCCGACGCCCCCCGTGCACTCGCGCCTGCTGCCGTGCATGCCGCGGGCGACTTCGCCAGATACTCGACCGCCCTGCGCAGTGACCACTCCTGCGACGGGAGAAAGGAGCGGTGCAGATGGCGGTGGACGGCCGCGCCGAGCTCCTTCCATGTGGGAACGGGTTCTTGCGTACGGCCTTGTTGTGCGCGGCGAGCGAGTAGCGCAGGCGTCCAACGAGCGTCGGCTCGCGCCGTAATGAGATGGATGGCGCCTTCGCGTCCGCCGGCGTGGAGCCGGGGACGTGGCGACCGCCATGACCGTGACCCGTCGGGCCTACGGGGGCAACTCACTGCCCTGTGGGGCCTCCTGCCCCATGAACCGTTCCGTGACGGTGGCAGGCGCGGGCCCGTCCACTGGCACTGGCACACCCGGAACCCGGTTGGGAGGCCCTGACCCATCTCTCTGGTAAATCTGGGGCCCGCACGCCGACGCCGTGTTCGACCGGCCAGATCGCACGAACACCGCCGCCGAGGCGTGCCCCCTCCCTGCGAGCCGAAGGTCCGGTCATCACCCGGTCGAGGGACGTGGGCAGCTGCCAGCGGGAGACTCTCCCCGGCGATCTTCGCGAACCACCGCTCCCCCGCCGGTAGCGGCAGATGCGGCACAGTGTTCCGCTTGTCCTGGGGGCTCACAGCGGCGGCTCCAGTCGGGCGAACGCGCGCAGCGCCCGCGGGGCGAACCGGGACAGGAAGCGGCCGCCGTGGGCCTCCGGGGTGACGGGTACGACCGCCTGGTTGCGGACGACCGCGCGCAGGACGGCTTCCGCGACCTTCTCCGGCGGGTAGTTCCGCAGTCCGTACAGCTTCGTGGCCTTCTGCTGACGGCGCCTCTCCTCCTCGGCGTCGACGCCGGCGAAGCGCGCGGTCGAGGTGATGTTGGTGTTGACGATGCCCGGGCAGATCGCCGACACCCCGATGCCCTGCCCGGCCAGTTCCGCACGCAGGCACTCGCTCAACATCAGGACGGCCGCCTTGGAGGTGCTGTACGCGGGCAGCGACCTGGAGGGCAGATACGCGGCGGCCGAGGCGGTGTTGACGATGTGGCCGCCCTGCCCGCGCTCGGCCATCTGCCTGCCGAACAGACGACAGCCGTGGATCACGCCCCACAGGTTGACGTCGAGAACCTTCCGCCAGTCGTCGGAGGTGGTGTCGAGAAAGGACCCAGACAGTCCGATTCCCGCGTTGTTCACCAGCACGTCGACCACGCCGTACTCGGTGGCGACCTTTTCGGCGAGCTTCTCCATGGCCTGCTCGTCCGAGACGTCGACCGTCTCGGCCCAGGCATCGGGCGCGCCGATCAGCCTGGACAACTCCGCGGTGCGGGCCGCTCCTTCGGCGTCCAGGTCGACAGCGACGACGCGTGCCCCGGCCTCGGCGAACGCGAAGGCTGTGGCCCGGCCGATGCCGCCGGCCGCCCCTGTGACCAGCACCAACTGGCCGCCGAACCGGTCCGTGTACTTCCCGGTGGCCACCGGTGCGGGGCGTCCGCCCTCGGTGGCCCTGACGAACTCGGTGATCCAGGCCGTCAGTTGATCGGGCCGCGTGCGCGGGATCCAGTGCTTGGCAGGCAGGGTGCGGCGAGTGAGCTGTGGGGCCCACGACTCCAGGTCGTCGTAGAGCCGCTCGGAGAGGAACCGGTCCCCCAGAGGAGTGATGAGCTGCACGGGCGCGTGGGCGTACGCGTCGTCACGGGGGTGGGCCAGACGGGCACGAATGTTGTCCCGGTACAGCCATGCCCCATGGGCGGCGTCCGTGGGCAGTGACGGGCTGGGGTAGTCGCCCGGGGGCAGCTTCTCGGCCCGCCGGACCAGGCCGGGCCACTGCTTGCCGAGGGGGCCACGCCAGGCGAGTTCGGGGAGCACGGGCATGTGCTGCACGTAGACGTACCAGGACCTGGCGCCCTGGCCGAGGAGTTGACCGATCCGGCGTGGGGTCGGGCGCTTCATCCGCCGCTTGATCCAGTGCCCCAAGTGGTCGAGGGAAGGGCCGGACATCGAGGTGAAGGACGCGATGCGGCCCTCGGTGCGCTCGACCGTCACGAATTCCCAGCCCTGCACGGAACCCCAGTCGTGACCCACCAGGTGCACGGGGCGGCCGGGGCTGACCGCGTCCACGACCGCCAGGAAGTCGTCCGTCAGCTTCTCCAGCGTGAACCCACCGCGCAGGGGCTTGGGTGCCGTCGATCCGCCGTGGCCGCGTACGTCGTACAGCACCACGTGAAAGCGCTCCGCGAGCCGTACCGCGACCTCGGACCAGACCTCCTTGGTATCGGGGTATCCGTGCACGAGCAGCACGGTCGGCTGCTCGGGGTCGCCCAGCTCGGCGACGCACAACTCGACCCCGCCCGCGCGCACCCGGCGCTCCCGCGCGCCTTCGAGTGTCATCGAATCCGTCACGTCTCCCCCTTCGGTCATCGGCACTTCTCCTCCGCCCACCGCCGGACGTGCGGCAGACCGTTGTCCAGCCAGAACGCGCGCTCCTCGGGATCTCCGGAGTCGGTGACGACCAGGATCTCCTCGAACTTCGCGCCCGTGCCCCGGAAGCCGAGGTGCGGCTCGACCGCCCACAGCCCCGGCCGCGGCGGGTGGTCGGAGAACCGGTAGGGCGACCACAGCGGCGACCAGCCGTCGCGGTGTCCGCGCAGTGCGTCGGCCGCAAGGCCCCGCAAGGACCGTGTGCCGAACCCGAACACATGCGGTGACCAGCGGCCTTCCTTCACCCGGTCCACCTTGTGCGCGATGACACCGAAGGGATGGGCACGATGCCGGTTGGCATATCCCTGGCGGACCATGAGCCGGTCCACGTCCTCGTAGATCTCGCGCAGCGACCGGCGCTCACGCACCTCGCGCAGGATCAGCTCGCGGTGCGCTCCAAGGTCCGTCATCAGCTTGTCGTGCAGGGGATTCGGTCCGAGGCAGCCCGAATAGCCGATGTCCGCAGTGTGGCCCTTGTATATGGGGGCCATGTCGAGGATGAAGGGCATGCCCGCTTCGAGGCGGCGGTCGGTGGGGAAGAACTGCAGAGGTATACGGAAGTCCACGAAGGCCGTGCGGTCCCCGAACCAGGCGAACGGCAGGTGGAACCAGTCCCGCACGCCGCGTTCGCGCAGCCAGTGTCGCTGCATGCGCGCCGCTTCGCGCTCGGTCACGCCAGGCTTCAGCTGGGCCGCGACCGCTTCCGCGCACTCGTACGCGAGGGTCTGGACCTGCCTGAAGCCCCGCAGTTCCGCGGTGAGTCCGCCTGCCGGTGCCGAGGTCATGTCACTGCCCCACCCGTCTCCGTCGACTACGGTCCGTGTTCGTCACGTGACACCAATGAATGTGACAGTGATTGATGGCTCCGTCAATGGGGTGTGCGGGCTGTGGAGAACCGCCGGGCCCGGAGAACGGACGGGGAGGCGGTCACGAAGACAAATGGGAACGCGGGCACGAAACGGAGACGCCGATCGTTCAGGACAAGACGGCCGCTGACACGCGGCTCGGCTCCGTCGGGTCGTTCGACCTCAGGGTGACCCCTAGGGGGACCGGCGGTGGAGGCCCCCTACGGGCCCGTACGACTCGAGAGTGACGCGGAGACAGCTCTGCGGGGTGATGACCGCGGCGGCCGGCGCCCCTAATGTCTAAATCGTGACTGTGATCGCGACCGAAAGCCTGAGCAAGCGGTTCCCGAGGGTAACCGCTCTTGACCGGCTCTCCGTGGACATCGGACCCGGTGTGACGGGACTCGTCGGTGCCAATGGCGCCGGCAAGTCCACACTGATCAAAATCCTGCTGGGTCTGTCCCCCGCCTCGGAGGGCCGAGCCGAGGTGCTCGGCCTCGATGTCGCCACCAAGGGCGGCGCCATCCGCGAGCGCGTGGGGTACATGCCGGAGCACGACTGCCTGCCGCCCGACGTCTCGGCCACCGAGTTCGTCGTGCACATGGCCCGCATGTCGGGGCTCCCGCCGGCCGCCGCGCGTGAGCGCACCGCGGACACCCTGCGCCACGTCGGCCTGTACGAGGAGCGGTACCGCCCCATAGGCGGCTACTCCACGGGCATGAAACAGCGAGTGAAGCTCGCCCAGGCCCTCGTGCACGACCCGCAGCTGGTCTTCCTGGACGAGCCGACCAACGGCCTGGACCCGGTCGGTCGGGACGAGATGCTCGGCCTGATCCGCCGCATCCACACCGACTTCGGCATCTCGGTGCTGGTCGCCTCCCACCTGCTCGGCGAGCTGGAACGCACCTGCGACCACGTCGTCGTGGTCGACGGAGGCAAGCTCCTGCGGTCCAGTTCCACCAGGGACTTCACCCAGAGCACGGCGACCCTCGCAATCGAGGTCACCGACAGCGACGAACACCCCGACGGCACCGGCGCGCTGCGCGAGGCGCTCCACGCGCGCGGAGTGACCGTCTCCGACGGAAGCGGCCTGCCGGGAGCCGGACACATCCTGCTGCTCGCCGCCCAGGGCGACGAGACCTACGACCTGGTCCGCGACGTCGTCGCCGACCTGGGTCTCGGTCTGGTCCGCATGGAGCAGCGCAGGCACCAGATCGCCGAAGTCTTCCAGGACAACGACGAGCAGTCGGGCACCCGCAGCGCCCAGAACGCAGGGAAGGAGGCGGTCGGCCATGGCGGTTGAGCAGCACGGTGCACAGGCACCGGCCCTCGCCAGTGGACAGCCCGCTCGCAAGGGTGAGCAGAGCCGCATCCACAACATCGGATACCGCTCGTACGACGGCCCCCGCCTGGGCAGCGCGTACGCCCGCCGTTCGCTGTACTCGCAGTCCCTGCGCGGCGCGTACGGACTGGGCCGCTCGGCCAAGTCCAAGGTGCTGCCGATGCTGCTGTTCGCGGTGATGTGCGTGCCGGCGGCCATCATGGTGGCGGTCTCGGTCGCCACCCAGGCCAACGACCTGCCGATCAGGTACACCGACTACGCGGTCATCATGCAGGCTGTCATCGGTCTGTACGTCGCCTCCCAGGCACCGCAGGCCGTCTCACGCGACCTGCGGTTCAAGACCGTCCCGCTGTACTTTTCGCGCCCGATCGAGACCGCCGACTACGTCCGCGCGAAGTTCGCGGCGCTGACCTCGGCACTCTTCATCCTGACCGCGGTGCCCCTGCTCGTGCTCTATGTGGGCGCGTTGCTGGCCAAGCTCGACTTCACCGACCAGACCAAGGGACTCGCGCAGGGACTGGTGTCCGTGGCACTGCTCTCGCTCCTCTTCGCCGGCATCGGCCTGGTGATCTCGGCGGTCACCCCGCGCCGCGGCTTCGGCATCGCGGCTGTCATCGCCGTCCTGACCATTTCCTACGGGGCGGTGTCCGTCATCCAGGCCATCGCCAACGAGCAGTCCAGCGCCGACGCGGTGCCCTGGCTCGGTCTCTTCTCGCCCATCACGCTGATAGACGGCGTACAGACCGCCTTCCTGGGTGCCACCTCCGCCTTCCCCGGCGGTCATGGTCCCTCCAGCGGGCAGGGAGCTCTCTACTTCCTCGTCGTCCTGGGTCTCATCGCCGGCTCCTACGGCCTGCTGATGCGCCGCTACCGAAAGGTCGGGCTGTGACCACACTCAACATCGACCACGTCTCACGCTGGTTCGGCAACGTGGTGGCGGTCAACGACGTCACGATGACGATCGGCCCCGGTGTCACCGGCCTGCTCGGCCCGAACGGCGCCGGCAAGTCCACCCTCATCAACATGATGGCCGGCTTCCTCGCCCCCTCCACAGGCTCCGTCACACTCGACGGCTCGCCGGTGTGGCGCAACGAGCAGATCTACAAGCACATCGGCATCGTCCCCGAGCGCGAGGCGATGTACGACTTCCTCACGGGCCGAGAGTTCGTCGTCGCCAACGCCGAGTTGCACGGCCTCGGGGCGAAGGCCGCCCAGCGGGCGCTCGCCACGGTGGAGATGGAGTACGCGCAGGACCGCAAGATCTCGACGTACTCCAAGGGCATGCGCCAGCGTGTGAAGATGGCGTCCGCGCTGGTCCACGAACCGTCCCTGCTCCTGCTGGACGAGCCGTTCAACGGCATGGACCCGCGCCAGCGCATGCAGCTCATGGACCTGCTGCGACGCATGGGCGACGAGGGCCGCACGGTGCTGTTCTCGTCCCACATCCTCGAAGAGGTCGAGCAACTGGCGGCCCACATCGAAGTGATCGTCGCCGGACGGCACGCGGCGAGCGGCGACTTCCGGCGCATCCGCCGTCTGATGACCGACCGCCCGCACCGCTATCTGGTGCGTTCCAGCGACGACCGGGCCCTGGCCGCCGCGCTGATCGCCGACCCGTCGACCGCCGGGATCGAAGTGGACCTGGCCGAGGGCGCCTTGCGTGTCCAGGCCGTCGACTTCGGCCGGTTCACGGCCCTGCTGCCGAGGGTGGCCCGGGACCACGGCATCCGTCTGCTCACGGTCTCGCCGTCGGACGAGTCGCTCGAGTCCGTCTTCTCGTATCTCGTCGCGGCGTAGGAGGCCGAAGATGTACGACCCCACAGTCGCCCGGCTTACCTACCGGGCTCTGCTCGGCCGCCGTCGGGCCCTCATTCTCAGTGCCCTGCCCATCCTCTTGATCGTGCTCTCCGTGGCCGTGCGCGCCCTGAGCGGCGCCGATGACCAGGTAGCCGCGGACCTCCTCGGCGGGTTCGCGCTCGCCACGATGGTGCCGATCATCGGTGTCATCGCGGGAACGGGCGCGATCGGGCCGGAGATCGATGACGGCTCGGTGGTGTATCTGCTGGCCAAGCCGGTGAAGCGGCCGAAGATCATCATCACCAAGCTGATCGTGGCGATCGCGGTGACCATGGCGTTCTCGGCCATACCGACCCTGATCGCCGGTCTGATCCTGAACGGCAACGGACAGCAGATCGCGGTCGCCTACACGGTGGCGGCGCTGGTCTCCTCGATCGCGTACGCGGCGATATTCCTGCTCCTCGGGACGGTCACCCGGCACGCGGTCGTCTTCGGACTCGTGTACGCGCTCGTCTGGGAGACCCTCTTCGGGTCCCTGATCGACGGGGCACGCACGCTCAGTGTCCAGCAGTGGGGGCTCGCCGTCGCCCAGAAGGTCACCGACGGCGGTCTCGTGACGTCCGACGTGGGGCTGCCGACCGCGGTGGTTCTGCTGACGGTGGTCACGGCGGGCGCGACTTGGTACGCGGGGCAGAAGCTGCGAACGCTGAAGCTGGCCGGCGAGGAGTGACGGAACCCTCCGGGGCGCTCGGCCCCGGAGGCCCACCCTTCCTTGATCTTGACAGGGGCTTCACGCACATCCAGGCACACTGAACGAGGGGAAAAACGAAGGGACATAAGAGGCCAGGAGGGGCGGCCGGGAGTCAGGAGGGACGGGGATGGCAACGGAGGCGGCGGCCGGGGACGGCGAGGCGCAGGGCGCGGTGGTCAACAGCACGGTCGGGGGTGGAGCGGACTCTGTGGCTGGACCGGGCGCCGGCAGCGGAGCCACAGCCGGAGCGGGCAGCGGGGCCGGTGCGGGGCCGGGGTCGGGGGGAGTGCCGGGCGCCAAGGAGGGATCCGGACCCCTGTCGGAGCCAGGCGCCCGAGCCGAGGCCGGTGCCGGGAGCGCGAGCGAGGGTGTCTGGGACGACGTCGTTCTGGACGAGGACTTCATACGGTCCGCCGAGACGGCCGAACCGTCGGGGCGGGCCCGGATGCTGGCGGCGCGCTGGCGGCAGAAGGCCCCCGATCCCCAGCCCTGGCGCTCGGACGAGCCGCCCGCCGGGTGGTTCTTCAGCAAGGCGCGACGCCGCAGGTGGCGCCGCCGGTGACCCTCCGTGTGACCGTGGCGTGTGGCCGTTTGCGACGGATATTCGGTGGCGGGCAACTCGGCTGCCGGGCACAGTGGTTGATGTCCAGGTCGCCGGGTCGAATCGGCGCCACGTTCTGGGAGAGGAGCCCGACGATGCTGTCCTTCAGGCGCGGTACGTCGAGTTCCCGGCAGGGCAGTCCATGGCGGGCTCCGGAGTAGTTACCCCTCCGTCGAGTCCGTTCCCCCAGCGGGGAGTTGCCCGGGGCGGCCGCTTCGAGCGCGCGAATCGCTTCGCGTGGGCCGCCCACCCGGAGGATTGGCCGAGTGGTAAGGCACCGGCTTGCTAAGCCGTGGTCGGGTTTTGCCCGCGCACGTTCGATTCGTGCATCCTCCGCCGTTCGCTGTCGCTGAGACTGGCCGTATTTGGGCTGGGGGTACGTGTAGGGAGGCCCGCGGCGTTGCGCTGGGCCTCGGGGGCGTTCTTGAGAGGGCTCGGCGGTTGGTGCTGGGCGGAGGTGGGTTTCGCTTACCGGCGCTCGCAGGGTGCCGGTAACGCCAACCCCCGCCGCCCCAGCGCCACGACTGCCCGGGGCCTGCAGCGTTCGCCCGGCTGCTAGCTCAGCAGGCGTTCCAGTACCTCGGCAATGCCGTCGTCCTCGTTGGAGGAGGTCACTTCGTCGGCGATGGCCTTGAGGTCGGTGTGGGCGTTGGCCATGGCTACGCCGTAGGTGGACCAGTTGAACATGGGGATGTCGTTGGGCATGTCGCCGAAGGCAATGGTGTCGGTGCGCTTCACGCCGAGGCGGCGGGCGGCGAGGGAGAGGCCGGTGGCCTTGCTGAGGCCGAGGGGGAGGAGTTCGACGATGCCCTCGCCGGCCATGGCGACCGTGACGAAGCCGCCGGCGGCCTGGCGGGAGGCTTCGGCGAGCTCGTCGGAAGTCAGGGTGGGGTGCTGTATGTAGATCTTGTTCAGCGGAGCCGCCCAGAGGTCGGACACGTCCGTGAGCGGGGTGGTGGGCAGCGTGCCGTGGACGGCATAGCCGGGGCTGACCAGTATTTCGCCCTGCAGGCCCGCCCGGCTGGCGGCCAGGTGCAGGGGGCCGACCTCCGCCTCGATCTTGGCGAGGGCCACGGCGGCGAGCTGCCGGTCCAGGGTGACGGCCGTGAGCAGCCGGTGCTCTCCGGCGTCGTAGACCTGGGCGCCCTGGCCGCAGACGGCCAGACCCCGGTAGTCGAGGTCGTCGAGGATGTGGCGGGTCCAGGGGACGGCCCGGCCGGTGACGACGATGTGGGCGGCGCCCGCTGCGGTGGCCGCGGCGAGCGCCTCACGGGTGCGCCGGGAGACCGAGTCGTCGGAGCGCAGGAGCGTTCCGTCGAGGTCGGTCGCGATCAGCTTGTACGGGAAGCCCGAGGGCGGCACGGACGCTTCGGAGACCTCGGACGCCTCTGACGCCGTGGCCTTCCTGGAGTCCGTGGAGCCCTCGGTGGCAGCCGCATCGCTCACTTGGCTACCGGCTCCAGCACCTCGCGGCCGCCCAGGTACGGGCGCAGGACCTCGGGGACGCGGACGGAGCCGTCGGCCTGCTGGTGGTTCTCCAGGATCGCGACGATCGTGCGTGGGACGGCGCAGAGCGTGCCGTTGAGCGTGGCCAGCGGCTTGACCTGCTTGCCGTCACGGAAGCGGATCTGCAGGCGGCGCGACTGGTACTCCGTGCAGTCGGAGGTCGAGGTCAGCTCGCGGTACTTGCCCTGGGTCGGGATCCACGCCTCGCAGTCGAACTTGCGCGAGGCCGAGGAGCCGAGGTCGGCGGAGGCGACGTCGATGACCCGGAAGGGAAGTTCGAGCGACGTCAGCCACTGCTTCTCCCAGTCGAGCAGACGCTGGTGCTCGGCCTGGGAGTCCTCGGGCGCGACGTACGAGAACATCTCTACCTTGTCGAACTGGTGGACGCGGAAGATACCCCGGGTGTCCTTGCCGTGCGAACCGGCCTCGCGGCGGAAGCAGGGGGAGAAGCCCGCGTAGCGCAGGGGGAGGCGGTCGGCGTCGATGATCTCGTCCATGTGGTACGCCGCCAGCGCGACCTCGGAGGTGCCGACCAGGTACAGGTCGTCCTTGTCGAGGTGGTAGACGTCCTGGGCGGCCTGGCCGAGGAAGCCGGTGCCGGCCATCGACTGCGGGCGGACCAGCGCCGGGGTCAGCATCGGGGTGAAGCCGGCCGCGGTGGCCTGCGCGATCGCCGCGTTGACCAGGGCGAGTTCGAGGAGGGCGCCGACGCCCGTCAGGAAGTAGAAGCGCGAGCCGGAGACCTTGGCGCCGCGCTCGGTGTCGATGGCACCGAGGATCGTGCCGAGCTCCAGGTGGTCCTTGGGCTCGAAACCCTCGGCCGTGAAGTCACGGATCTCGCCGTGCGTCTCCAGCGTGACGAAGTCCTCCTCGCCACCGACCGGGACGTCCGGGTGTACGAGGTTGCCGAGCTGGAGGAGGAGCTCGTGGGTCTCGGTGTCGGCCGCGTCGCGCTCGGCGTCGGCGGCCTTGACGTCGGCCTTGAGCTGTTCCGCTTGCTTGAGCAGCTCCGCCTTCTCGTCGGGGGAGGCTTTGGGGATCAGCCTGCCGAGCGACTTCTGCTCGGCGCGGAGCTCGTCGAAGCGGACGCCGGAGGACCTGCGCCGCTCGTCGGCGGACAGGAGGGAGTCGACGAGCGCGACGTCCTCTCCACGGGCGCGCTGGGACGCGCGCACACGGTCGGGGTCCTCACGGAGCAGGCGAAGGTCAATCACCCCACAAGGTTACCGGTGCGTGGTTCCGGCCCACGACTCGAATTCGCTCTGTGCCGCGTCTGTGCTGATTTGAACCAAGTATCGATCGTGGTGGCAGAGCGTGAAGAGTGGGCGAAGGGCGGGTGAGGGGCGATGTGCGGGTGTCGGTGAAAGTCAATGAATTGGGGCCTGTCCCCCTGAAAGGGGGTGCAAGTGTGGCGCCTGGTTGACTCGACTCCCTTGTGTTGCAAGGGACTTGGGGATCCGCTGTCCACAGAAGTCCGCAGTGCCGCAAAGTTATCCACAGGCTGTGTGAAAGATCTGTGGACCGAGGGAAAGATCACGGGGAATGTGGGCCGTCGGCTTGAGGATTCCCGACTCAAACCACCTTCACGCCCACTTTCGGGTGGATTCGCGGGTAAATGGGTAGCCCTAAAGGATTGACGGGAGAGGGTGTGTGGACGAAGGGTGACGTGCGGGGTTGTGGACACGACGGGCCCATGAAGGGGATTTGTCGACTGAATGGCGATGTGTTGTCGATTTGTCCCCAGGTCGAGAAGCCGCCCTGTGGATAACTTCTGTGGACAAAGAAAATAAGCAGGTAGGACCGGCGACAGGCAGGTCTGTAACCGGCCGTCCCAGGGCTGACCGCCGCAGGGCTGACCGTCCAGAACGGACCGTCCCCGAACCGGCTGCCTGGAACGGGCTGCGAACCGGCTGCCTGGAACGGCTGCCTAGAACCGGCCGTCCTGGCAGCGTGCCACCCAGTCCGCCGCGGCCACGAACTCGGCGTCGGAGGTGCCCGGCGGAGTGGGTCGGACCTTCGCGGTGGCGGCATCCGCACGCGGGTACGAACCGAGGTAGCGGACCTGGAGGCAGACCCGCTTGAGGCCCATCAGCGCCTCGGCCACCCGGCGGTCGGAGATATGTCCCTCGGCGTCGATGGCGAAGCAGTAGTTGCCGATGCCCTCGCCGGTCGGGCGGGACTGCAGCAGCATGAGGTTGACGCCGCGGACGGCGAACTCGCCGAGCAGGTCGCGCAGTCCGCCGGGGTGGTCGTCGCGCTGCCAGATGACGACGGAGGTCTTGTCGGAGCCCGTCGGGGCGGCGGGCCGGGCGGGGCGGCCGACCAGGACGAACCGGGTCTGGGCGTTCTCCGCGTCGTGGATCTCGGTGTGCAGAGCCTTCAGGCCGTACCGCGCGGCCGCGAACTCACCGGCGAAGGCGGCGTCGTAGCGGCCCTCCTGGACGAGGCGGGCGCCGTCGGCGTTCGAGGCGGCGGACTCCCAGACGACGTCGGGCGGGAGGTTGGCCTTCATCCAGTTGCGGACCTGCGGCTGGGCGGCCGGGTGCGCGGTGACCGTCTTGATCTCCGAAATCTTGGTGCCCGGCCTGACCAGCAGCGCGAAGGTGATCGAGAGGAGAACCTCGCGGTAGATCATCAGCGGGGCGCCGGCGACCAGCTCGTCGAGTGTGGTCGTGATGCCGCCCTCCACGGAGTTCTCGATCGGCACGAACGCGGCCTCGGCCTCGCCGTTGCGGACGGCGTCGAGCGCGGCGGGCACGGACACCACCGGGACGAGCTGGCGGGTCGCGGACTCCGGCAGCGTGCGCAGAGCGACCTCGGTGAAGGTGCCCTCGGGGCCGAGGTACACGTAGCTGGCTGGCATGGACTCACCCTAATGGGCCTTGCGGGGCCCCGGCGCACGTATCCCGTCCCCCACCCCCCTGAGAGCGACGTACGGCCCTGCGGCCGCCTTCACGCCTCCCTGGGCGACGGCGCCAGGGCTGGTGGGTGGGGGGCCGGTCGCTCTCAGGGCGCGAAACAGGGCGATCGAAGGTGACCCAGCCTCCCTGCCGGTCGGAAAACCCTCCGCCGGGACGACGCTTCAGTCGGAAGCGCTCCACACGGAGACTCCCCAGCCGGTTTACCCCTCCAGCAACCCCTGTCCCACGTACTCCCCCTCCGCCGCGCCCCCCGGCACCGCGAAGAGGCCGCTCGACTCGTGGCGGACGAACTTCGACAGGGCGTCGCCGCGGTCGAGTTTGCGCTGGACGGTGACGAAGCCGCGGAGGGGGTCGGCCTGCCAGCAGACGAAGAGGAGACCGGCGTCGGGCACACCCTTCGCGTCGATGCCGTCGTGGAAGGAGAACGGGCGGCGGAGCATGGCCGCGCCACCGTTCTGGTCGGGGCGGGTGATACGGGCGTGCGCGTTGATCGGGACGAGGAGATTGCCCTGGGAGTCGGTCTTCTCCAGGTCCATCGCGGTCGTCTCGATCGCCTTCGTGCCCCCGCTCAGCGGCGCGCCGTCGGACTTCCGCCGCCCGATGACGTCCTCCTGTTCCTTGACCGAGAGCTGCTCCCAGTCGTCGAGGAGCATGCGGATGCGGCGTACGACGGCGTAGGAGCCGTTCGCCATCCACTCCGGGTCGCCGGAGGTGGCCGGTGAGGCGGACGCGGGCACGAAGATCCGCTCGTCGAAGTCGGACTCGGTCGGCTTCGGATTGCGGGTGCCGTCTATCTGCCCCATCAGGTTGCGGGCCGTCAT
The DNA here is from genome assembly GCF_041435215.1 of Streptomyces sp. NBC_01314. Classification (NCBI taxonomy): domain Bacteria; kingdom Bacillati; phylum Actinomycetota; class Actinomycetes; order Kitasatosporales; family Streptomycetaceae; genus Streptomyces; species Streptomyces sp. NBC_01314. The sequence goes on from NZ_CP108394.1 coordinate 5,764,702, forward strand.
GGGGTGGGTCGTGGCGCCCGGCGAACGGTTGAAGCCGTTCATCTGCCACCGCACCCGGGCCGCCCTGCCCGCGTCCTTCTGGACCGCGCGCAGGGCGTGGAAGGCGACGAGCGCGTCGTCGGCCCCGATCTGCACCCATAGATCGCCGTTGCTGCGCGTCTTGTCCAGCTGGTCCGAGGAGAAGTCGGGCAGCGGGTCCAGGGATTCTGGGCGCTGCTTCTCCAGACCGGTACGGGCGAAGAAGCTGTGCCCGAAGCCGAAGGTGACCGTCAGCGACGACGGTCCCGCGTCACGGGCGACATCCGTGTCGTCCTGGGCCGCGGCCTCACCCGCCATCAGTCGTCGGGCCGTCTCCGACCAGCGGCGCAGCAGGGCGGCCGCCTCCTTGCGCCCTGCCCCGGCGGCCAGGTCGAACGCGACGAGGTGGCCGCGGGCCTGGAGCGGGGTGGTGATCCCCGGCTGATGTTTCACGTGAAACATCACCTCCCCGGCGCCGAGGGAGGACAGAGGGACGGCCTGCTCGGTAGAGGAGGACGAGGAAGCGGTCGAGGAGGACCCGGCCGCGTATCCGGCGGCGCCGCCTGCCGCGCCCAGCGCGAGGCCGGTCGCGCCGGCGGTGCCCAGCAGGAGGCGCCGCGAGATCGTTCCACCGGGGGGTGGGGCGTCACTCTCCAGCCGCGGCTTCGAAGAGCCGGAGGGCGACTGTGCGTCGTTCGTGGTCGCTCGCGCCCGCGCGGCGGTAGCCGCGGATTCGGTACCGGCCCGAGCCCCTTCAGGGGCGGCGGAGTCGCCTTCGACAAGGTCCTGGTCAGCCATGGTGTGTTTCAGCCGATCTTCGCGTTCTTGCTGACGGTCACCTGGTCGATCTCAGATGTCCGTACGGTGATCTCGATCTTCCAGTCGCCCGCCATGGGGATCTGCACGCCGTTCGCGGTCCAGTGGCCGGTCGTGACGCGGTCGGGGACCACGGGCAGGGGGCCGATCTCCTTGGCCTTGAGGGTGAAGGCGACCTTCACCTCGGGGACGTCGAAGGGCTTGCCGTCGGGGCCCTGGACGTAGACGTGCATCTCGTTGGCACCCACGCGCGCGGGGTCGATCTGCAGCCGGGCCACGCCCTTGCCGTTCTTGCCCCCGGTGTCGAACGACATGTCCAGCGCCAACGCCCCTGACGTCTTGTCCTCCTGCGTCGCGGCAGCGTTGGCAGCCTTGGCATCCTCCACCGTGCGCCCAGGCTCGGCGGCCGTCAGCACCGTCGTGACGGCGAGCAGCACGACGGCGACGCCCGCCTCCGCCAGCACCGACCGGCGCAGACCCGTTCGGCCCGGATCGGCGTTCCGTATCCGCTTCTCACGCGTGCTCGCCACCGCCGCCTGCTGCCGGGCGAGCTGAGCGGCCCGCTCGGAGCCCTCGCCGGTGACCTTCTCCGAACCACCGCCCGCGCCCCGCGCGGAGCCACCGGTGGCGTGCGCGGCCGCCGGCTCCTTCTCCACCGCGGTTTCAGCATCCACCGCGGCTTCCGCCTTCGCCGGGGTTTCCGTTTCCACCGCGGCCGGTGCCTCCGCCAGTTGAGCGGTCCACCGGCGGGAGATCCATGCGATGCCGACGAGTACGGCGACCAGGCCGACCTTCACCAGGAGCAGCTGCCCGTACGAGGTGCCGGTCAGCGCGGACCAGGTGCCGACCTGGCGCCACGACTGGTAGATCCCGGTCGCGGTCAGTACGAGCACGCTGCCGAACGCGACCCGCGAGAACCGTCGTACGGCCTCGGTCTCGATCTGCGCGTCCACGGGCGCCCGGAACAGTGCCACGAGCAGGGTCGCCAGGCCGCCCAGCCAGGCGGCGACCGCCAGCAGGTGCAGGATGTCGAGGGGCATCGAGATGCCCGTCTGGATGCCGGTCGAGGCGTGCTCGGCCATCGCCCAGCTCGCGGCGAGACCGGCGGAGACCACGCCCCCGCCGATGGCCAGCCCGAAGGTGAGGTCCCGCCGCAGGGACTCGTCGTCGGCCTCCTCGGCCTCCTCGGCCTCCTCGGCCTCCTCGGCCTCCTCGGCCTCCTCGGCCTCCTCGGCCTCCTCGGCCTCCTCGGCTTCGGAGTCCGCTGCCGGGTTCTCTACGGAGTCCGCTTCCGAGTCGCTCTCGGTGTCCCCGGAAGGGCGCGTACGACCCTGAGAACCCTCTTCGGCTTCAGCGGCCCCATCGGCACCCTCGCCGATCGCCCCGCCGACCTTCTCGGACTCCCCGTCGTCCTCGACCTCCTCGTCCCGTCGCGCGTACGCCCCGAAGAGCACCGCGACGAACAGTGCCGCCGCGGCGAGCAGCAGCAGGCGGGAGACGAGGGCGGCGCCCGTCTTCGTCTGGAGGACCTGGCCCAGGAGGTCGAGGTCGAAGACGTCACCGAGCTTGCCGGAGCCGGTGTAGGAGCCGCGCAGGAGCAGCATCGCGAGCGTGGCGGTGGTCAGTGTGAGCCAGCCGGAGACCACCAGCCGCTGCACCGGCCGTACCCCGGCACCGCGCTGCCAGCAGGCCAGCACGAAGGCCGCGCCGCCGACCAGCAGGATGAAACCGGCGTACGACAGGTAGCGCGCGAACCCGTAGAGCCCGCCGACGATCCCGCCGCCGACCTCCTGCTCGGGTACCGCGACGGTCGTTTTGGAGGGCGCCCCCACGGAGAAGACGAAGGCGCCGGAGACAGGGTGGCTGTCCGCCGACACGACCTGGTAGGTGACGGTGAACGTGCCGTCGGGCAGGCCCGAGTGCAGCTCGACCGCATAGCTGTTGCCGCCCAGGTCGGTGACCTCGCCGGTGTCGGCCTTCTTGCCCTTGGGGTCGTACACGCGCACCGCGCCGTCGGACATCGCGACCTTCTCGGAGAAGGTGAGCGACACCTGGCCCGGTGCCTCCTGGACCACCGACCCCTGCTGAGGGTCGCTGCCCGTCAGCGCGGCGTGCGCGGAGACGGGCACGGCACCGGCGAGCAGTGCTCCGAGGGTGGCGAACAACAGCAACAGCAACGGCCTCAACCGGCTCAACGGTGCTACCTCCCTCAGTGCCCGCTGGTCGGCTGGTACGTCGCCGACTTCACTGGCATCTCGACCGTGATGGCCTCGGACTTGGTGAAGTTCAACCGCAGGGACACCGTCTCGCCTTCCTTCGGCTTGCGCTTCAGGTTCTCGAACATCAGGTGGTTTCCGCCGCTCTTGAGCACGAGTTCGCCGTTGGCGGGGACCTTCAGGCCCGTGACCCCCTGCATCGACTGCCCGGTCGTCTCATGGACGGTGACGTCCCGGGCGACGTCGCTGGTGACGGAGGTCAGCTCGTCCGCCGTACCGCCCTCGTTCTCGATGACGAGGAAACCGGCGGCCAGGGAGTCCGTGACGGGCTGCGGCATGTATGCCGACTTCACGGACAGTTTCGCGGCGGAGGCGGAGGCGGAGGCGGAAGAAGAGGAGTCGGAGGACCCGCACCCGGCCAGGACGAGCGTGGCGGTGGAGACCAGGACGGGACCGGCGAGTCGATGCCTCACGGGTTCTCGCCCTTGAGCAGCTTCGGCAGGTCCTTCTCGTAGTCCTGCACGGTGGCGCCCTCGCCGTACAGCACATAGCCCCCGTCGGTCTTCGGCGAGAACGCGATGACCTGGGTGCCGTGCTCGGAGATGGTCTTGCCGTTCTTGTCCTTGGTCGGCGGGCTGATGGAGATGCCGACGGTACGGGCGCCGGCCTGGATCTCGTCGAAGTCGCCGGTCAGGCCGACGATCTCGGCGTCGATGCCCTTGAGCCACTTGCCGAGCTCCGCCGGGGTGTCCCGCTCGGGGTCGGTGGTGACGAAGACGAGCCGGAGGTTCGCCAGTTCCGACTTGGACACCTTCTTCGCCACCTCCTTCTTCGCGACCGCGAGGTTGTTCATGGTCAGCGGGCAGACGTCGGGGCAGTTGGTGTAGCCGAAGTAGATCAGCGTCGGCTTGCCCTCGGTCTCCTTGCGGAGGTCGTACGACTTGCCGTTCGTGTCGGTGAGGACCAGGTCCGGCTTGGTGAACGGCTGGTCGAGGACCGTGGCGGCCTTCCGCGGGCCGGTGCCGGAGACCTCGGCGACCGATGTCGTCGAGGCGTCGCCCGTGCCGCAGGCCGAGAGGGTGAGGACGGCCGCGACCAGCAGGGCGCCGGCCGCGAACGTCTTCTTCTTCGTCGTGTTCGTGCGCATAGAGAAATGTCCCAGTTGTTCGAGCCCCGGCGCGCACGGGGGCGTACGCCGTCGCGGACAGCCTGTGTACGGAGTTCGGTACGGAGTTCGTACGGGCCGCGTGCGCGCCGAGGGGGAAGGGGCCGAGAAGCCGGAGGCTCAGGCGTTCGTGCGCCGACGGCCGGCCAGGACGCCGTACGCCACGCCGGCGGCGCCGACGACGATGCCCACGATGCCGAGGAGGCGGGCGGTGGTGTCGCTGGTGTCGGTGGGCGCGGCGGCGGTCTCCTTCGACGCGGCCTCGGCGTTCTTGGCGTCCTTCGACTCGTCGGAGGCGGTGGAGGCGCCGGACGAGCCGTGGTGGTCCTCGGACGCGGCCGACAGCGCGAGCACGGGTGCCGGGTTCTCAGGCTCCTCCTCGCCGTCCTTCGGCACCTCGATCCAGCGGACGACCTCCTTGTTGGAGTACGTCTGGATGGCCTTGAAGACCAGTTCGTCGGTGTTCTCGGGTAGCTGGCCCATGGAGACCGGGAACTTCTGGAAGAAGCCCGCCGCGATGCCGTCGCCGGTGGCGGTCCAGGTGATCTTGGAGATGGCCTCGTCGATCTGCTCGCCGTGCAGCTCGACCGGCTTGTCGAGCTTGGCCTTGGTGACCTTGATCTTCCAGCCGGGGATGGCCTCCGGCTGCGCCGAGGCGAGCGGGTGGTCGGTCGGGAAGTTGACCTCGAGCTTGGTGGTCGTGGCGTCGTCGCGCTCGTTGGGGACCTTGAAGTTGACGGTCGCGTACCCGCCCTTGGCCGCCGTGCCCTCCGCCGCGACGCTGACGTGCGCGAACGCGGGGCCGGACAGGAGGAGGACGGCCGAACCGGCAAGGGCGCCGACGGCGGCGATACGAGAAGCCTTCATGACTGGTGACACTCCACAGTGGATGAGGGAGAAGAGCGGAAGAGGGGCGGCGCGCGCCGCGAGCCGACGGCCGGGCCGAGGGCCCGATCCCGAGGCCTGGGGCCGGGGCTGGGGCCCGAGGCCGAGGCCTGGGGCCGGGGCTGGGGCCCGAGGCCGAAGGCCGGGAGCTCGAAGCCGGGAGCGGAAACTGATGCGCGCGTGTCTCGACGCCCTACGACGGACTCCTCTCCCAGGTGCGGAGTGAGCGGGCGTCGTGTCAGGCGGCGAGGGCGAAGGCGGGCGCCGCCCTCGGCGGGCCGCGCCGGACGAGTGTGTGCTGGAGGGCGGTCGTCCGCGGGGGCGCGGGCGCCGCGTAGCCGGCGCGCGGGGCACTCGAAACGGCCTCCGGCGCACTCGGGAGGCCGGACCGCAGGACCCTCGCCAGCGCGAGTGCCCCACGCAGGGGCCGTACGGGCGGCTTCAGGGCCGACAGTCGTGCCAGGCGCAGTAGCGCCAGGTCGCCGTGACGGAGCATCCACCCGGCGGCGACGGCCGCGAGTACATGGCCGAGCAGCATGGGCAGGGACGGCAGGAGAGCGGCTGAGGAGCCCGGCGCGGTCGTCATGGCGTCCGCCGGGTCGTGCGCGGCGTGGGTGCCGCCGACACCGGCATCGATGAGGATCCGCTGGGCCTGCGCGGGGCTCAGGGCCGCCGCGGTCGTGCCGCACACGAAGCGGGCGGCGCGCTCGATGAGCACCGCGTCCATGGCGTCCATGGCGTCTGTGGTCCGCGACGCGGCCGTCGGCCCGTGCTGGCCCAGCCCGAACAGAATGTGCAGCAAGGTCTGGCCCACCGCCAGCGTCGCCGCGATGCCCGGCAGCGAGCGTTCCCGTCCGGCCAGGGCGGCCGCGACGGAGAAGACGCCGACGAACCCGATGCCCAGGCTCCACAGCGGGATCGCCGCGCATGCGGCGAGCGCGTGCCCGGCCCCGGCCAGCACGACGCAGACCGCGGCGAACACCGCGGCCCGCAGAATCCGGGGTTCACCTCCGGCGCGCGCCCGGCGCGGGGCGCCTGGCCGGTGTGGGTGGGGGGCAGTCATGGCGGGCTCATCATCGCACCGGGGCGCTCCGCTGGGTTCGGCGGGTTCATGCGGTGAGGTACGGGGAGACGGGGGCCGGTGTTCACGTGGGGGTTCGGGTGCGGTCGAGGGGTTGGGCGATCGGGGGTGGGGCGCGATTGGGGGTGGGGTGCGCGGTTGGTTGGCGGGTGCGGGTCGTGTGTGGCTTGTCGCGCAGTTCCCCGCGCCCCTAAAAGACCACCGGCCCTCGTGGCGTTGCACGAGCACCGGCCCTCGCGTCCCTAAAGACCACCGGTCCCTCGTGGCGTTGCACGAGCACCGGCCCTCGCGTCCCTAAAGACCACCGGTCCCTCGTGGCGTTGCACGAGCACCGGCCCTCGCGTCCCTAAAGACCACCGGCCCCTCGCGGCCTTGCACGAGCGCGCCGGCCGTGCGGCCCAGAGGTACCGACCCTGCGGCCTGGTACGGCCACCTGCCCTGCGGCCCGGAACAAGCGCCGGCCCTCGCGGCCTTGCACGAGCACCCGCCCCCGCAGACCGGAACGAGCACCGGCCCCGCAGCCCAGAGAGATGGCCGGCCCCGTGCCTCAAAAGGATCGCTGGCCCCTGTCGCCTCGAAGGGTGTCGGCCCTACGGGCTTACAGCCGGGAACGCCGGCCCTGCGGTCCTGAAAGGTGCTGCCTTTTCTGTGACGCTGAAAGTGCGGGAGTCGCCGCCGCAGTTCCTTGCGGCCTGAAGGACCCGCTGCTCCCCCGCGGCCGTGCGAGACGCGCTGTTGCCGATGTTCGTGAAGGGCGCGTGACGGTCCTTGCTCCCTCAAGCTTCCCCTCGAACTGCCCCCTCGATCGCGAAGTCTTCCGGGTCTCTGAAAGCTGTGTGCTTGAGTGTCGAAAGGGGTGGGTGATTCGGAAGGGTTCGGTCCGCATACACCGATTGTGCGGGGGGCGCATCCGCCGTATGGGCGGAGAGAGGGCTTCCGGGCGATTGCGCACCGCTCTCGGCGGCAATACGTAACGGTATGTCGAGCCGCGGCCTGGAGGCTGGAGCATGAGCATCTGGTGGTCACTCCATTTGCGGCGCGAGGCTGCGAGCGTGCCGCTCGCGCGCCGGCTGCTGATCGGCACGATGGAGACGGCGGGCGTCGACCCGGACGTCTCCTACGACCTCTCCGTCGCCCTCAGCGAGGCCTGTGCCAACGCTGTCGAGCACGGCGGTGGGCTCTCGGCCGGCGCCACCACCGAGGCGTACCGGGTCACGGCCTACCTCGACGGCGAGAAGTGCCGTATCGAGGTCGCCGACTCGGGCCCCGGCTTCCCGCACCGTCATCCGGTCCGCCCGGCTCACACCGATGCCGAGAGCGGGCGCGGCCTCTGTCTCATCCGCGAACTCGCCGACCACGTTCACATCGGCAACAAACCGGACCACGGTGGCGCGATCGTCAGCTTCGACAAGATCCTGAAGTGGCGCGAGGACGCACCGCTGGTGGCGGTATAGCGCGCCCCTGCCCCTGGATCGGCCCTCTGCTCCTGGATCGGCCGCCTGCTCCTGGTTCCGGCCCCTCCTCCCGGATCCGGCCCCCGCGTCAGATCTGGTGCGGCTCCAGATCCCGTCCGACGCGTCGCCAGGAACGGACCAGCGTGGTGACCGGGTGGGCTCTGCCCAGCAGTTGGGTCAGTCGGGTCACCGCCCTCTCCTGGAGCTGACCGGCCTCCTCACGACGGGTGTCCCGCAGAGTGATCGCCAGATTGCCCATGCCGACCAGCACATCGGGGTGGTCCGCGCCGAACCGTCGCCGCAGTCCCTCCACGGCCCGGCGTTCCCAGTGCTCGGCCTGATCGTGCAGCCCGCGGTCCCCGTAGGCGTTGGCCAGGTTGAGACCGGCGGACAGGACGGACGGGTGGTCGTCCCCGAGGGTGGCGGCCAGACAGTCGCGGGCGTGGCGGCTCAGTTCCTCGGCCGTCTCCGTGTTGCCGAGGGCCCGGTGGTACATGGCGAGGTTGTTGAAGCAGTACATGGTGAACGGGTGTTCGGCGCCGAACGAGTCCCGGTAGCCGTCCAGCACCTCCTCGACCTGGCGGACCGCCCGTGCGGGACCGTCCTCGACATCCGTGGCGTAGTAGTCCGCGGCGAGGTTGAGCCCGCACGCCAGGACCTCGGGGATCGTGCTGCCGTAGCGGTCGTGGTAGCGGGCGTACGTCCTCCAGGTCTCCTCCGTGATCCGCAGCGCCTCGGCGGTACGGCCCGCCTTGCGCAGCGAGACGGCGAGGCTCTTGTCGGCCTGGAGGACCTCGGGCACACCCGGGTTGAACACCTGCTCGAATCCCTCGCGCACCTCGCGCAGGAACTCGGCGGAGGTCCGGTAGTCGCCGAGATCGCGCAGATCGCGCGCGTGGAGCCCCTTGGTGGCGAGGGTGTACGGGTGTGTCGGGCCCAGCAGCGCGGTACGGCGGCGGACCGTGTCCTCGTCGAGCCGACGGGCGGCCTCGCTGTCACCGGCCAGCCGGAGGTCGATGGCGAGGTTGTTGGCGGCGGAGAGCGTACGCGGATGGTCCTCGCCGAAGACGTCCGCGAAGCCCTGGTGGATCCGCGTGTCCAGTTCCAGGGCCTCCTTGAAGCGACCCAGCGCCCGGTAGTCGGCGGCGACGCTGCCGGAGGCGATGAGGATGCTCGGATGGTCCTCGCCGAACAGCCGGCGCCGGCCGTCCCGTGTGCTCTCGTCCATGGCGACCGCGGCCCGGTAGTCGCCCTGGGCTCGCAGCACGTTCGCCAGCTGGAAGCGCAGGTTGAGGATCTGCTCGTCGTCCCGGTCCCCGAACGCGTCCGTCCACAGCTCGTGCAGTTGGGTGGCCAGGGTCCGCGCGGCGTGCAGTTCGCCGCGCCTGGCCAGGTAGCGCACACGGTCCACCAGCAGCTGGCGCGGCTCATCCTTGGTGCACGAACGGATGTTCGATGGCGTGAGGTGCGGCCAGATCGCCTCCAGCCCGGGCCACTGCGCGGGATCGTCCACATCGCCCTCGCTGGGCCGCGCGGCGGCGAGGATGCCGTGCACTTCGTGCATGGTCTCCAGATGCCGCTGGTCGTCCAGGCTGTCGCGCACCGCCGCCTGGACCAGGCGGTGCACCTGGATCGAGTTGTCGGCCGAGTCGACCTTGGCGAGCGCGAGGCGGTTCAGGGCCTGGGTGACGCGGCCGAGCATGTAGCGCGCCCGCAGGTCCCGGTCGTACGGGAGGAGCGCGTCGATCATCGCGTCGCTGCTGATCAGGGACATCGAGATGGGCTCGGCGGCGAAGAAGGCGCACAGTTCGAGGAGCCGGGCGGCGGCCGGTGACTCCTCGCGCAGCCGGGCGATGGAGATGTTCCAGGTGGCGCCGACGGAGGACGGGTACTCGACTGCGTCCACGGCCTCCTGCACGGACAGCACCCGGGTGGACTGCTCCGTCAGCTGCTCGATGTACTCCTGCACCGGGGTGGCCGTCGTCTCCAGCCAGGCCGCCGCGACCTCCACGGCGAGCGGCAGGTCGCCCAGCGCGTCGGCGACCCGGTCCGCGTCGTTCTCGCGCAGTCCCGGCACCCGGCGGCACAGGTGCTCCACGCTCTCCTCGCGGGTGAAGACCTCCATCTCCAGCGACTGGACCGTGGTCGAGGCGGGCCGGGCCCGGGTGGTGGCCAGGATGTGGCCGTAGACCTGGTCGGGCAGGGACGCGGCGCGCTCCGGGAAGAGGTGCAACGCCTTGTCCAGGTCGGGGACGTTGTCGAAGATCAGCAGCCAGCGCTCGCACGGGTCCCCGTGCCGGAGGGCCGCCATGGCCGCCTCCGCAGCCTCCGCGACGTCGTCGCCGACGGGCAGGTCCAGTTCCTGGGCGAGCGCGGCCACCTTCGGCAGGACCAGATCCGGTTGCTCGGCGTCGATCCACCACACCAGGTCGTAGTCCGCCTTGAACCGGTGCGCGTATTCGCGGGCCAGCTGCGACTTGCCCACCCCGCCCAGACCGTGCAGCACCTGCGGCAGCCGCTGTCCGGAGCGGCCGCTGACCAGGCGTTCGCGCAGCCGGTCCAGGATCGGTGAGCGGCCGGTGAACCACGGGTAGCGGGGCTGGACGTTGGAGATCCGCGTACCGGTGTGGGGAAAGCGCGCGGCGACGCCGGGCGGCGCGGGCAGGATGTCCGGGTGGTCGAGGCCGGTCAGCAGCGTGGTGTACGCCCGCTCCTCGTCCAGCCGGGTCAGGTCGATGGCGCCCCGGCCGGAGTGCGGCAGGCTGAGCCGGACGTCGTCGACACGCACCGCCACCGGCCGGTTCCGGGGCTTGTGCCCACCGGCACGTACGGCGTCGTCCCAGGCCCGGCGGGCCCGCCGGGAGTTGAGGAAGGCGGGGGAGACCACGGCGAGCAGCCGTTCCGAGTCGTCGGCCGCGTCCTCGGCACCGGTCCCGGCCCGGTCGTCGTCCCTCTGCGTCCCGTCGACGTCCTGCGGCAGCTCCCGGACGTCCATGGGCGCCACTTCGAAGCCCGCGTCCCGCAGCACGGACTCCAGCCAGTCCACCCACATCCGGTCCTCGGAGACGTAGTACAGCACCAGCCGGGAGACGGGCAGTGGCCGCCGCCGGGTGTACGCGGCCTTGTACCGGGCCCGCTTCTCCTCGCCGATCAGGGGCAGCCTGGTGACCCGGCCCTCGGTGACGACGGAGGTGACCCGTTCGCAGGCGCTCAGCATGGAGTTGGCCGTTTTCGGCGGGTCGCCGAAGGCCGCCAGGATCTCCTCGTAGGCGTAGTACGGCTGGTAGAGGACTTCCATCGACGACCAGTAGTCGGTGAGCCGCTCGCCGTCGAGTCCGGCCGGCAGTCCGGCGAAGAGCTCCCGGGCCAGGGCGCGCCCCGCGTCGAGCTTGTCCTTCTCACCGAGGTCGATACGCATGGCGAGGGGCAGGACGCGGATGCCCTTGTGGCCGAACCGCTCCCTGACGCTCTGCGCGACGGCGGCGGCGCCCTCGATGCTCTGGCCGCTGAGGGTGTAGCAGACGACCAGGGTGCTGGGCATCTGCACGGTGCAGACGTCGGCGAGATCGCTGAGGCCGGTGCGGCTGTCGATCAGGGTGTAGTCGTAGTGGCGCCGCATGTCCGCGCGCATCGCCTCGAAGAACCGGCCGCCGCCGTAACTGGCGTAGAAGAGCTCCCAGTCCATGTTGCCGATCATCGGGTAGTCGTCGTGCCGCCGCCCGGCGGACAGGAAGTCCAGGCTGCCGCCCTCGGGGAACGACCAGTCGAGGGTCAGTGCGTGCGGCCTGACCCGGGCGTACCGGCGGTGCCAGTCCGGGGCGCGGTCGGGCAGGTCGCGCAGCGCCTCCCGGCGGTAGTCGCCGATGAGGTTGCTCAGCCCGGGTGTCGCCCGGAGCATCGCGGGGTTCAGGAACGGGTGGAAGAACTTGTGCAGGCCGGGTGCCTCCAGGTCCCAGTCGACGGTCAGGACGCGGTGCCCGTTGGCGGCCAGGATCCACGCCACGTTCGCGAGCGTCATGGTCCGCCCGGTGCCGCCCTTGTACGAGTAGAACGTGATCACCGTGCCGTTGCGGTTCTCCGTCATGCGCCTGCCGTCCTCCGCCCTGTCCGACCCGCCTTGTTCGGCCGGCCCTGTTCGACCTGCCCAGCCCGACCGCCTGCCCAGTCCGACCCACCCTTGCCGTGCTCCCCGTACTCCCCGTGCTCCCGTACGTCCCGGTGACATCGGGTACTAGCCGCCTAGCCGCCCAGGTCCGCCGGACCCTTCAGCCGCGGGGGTGCGATGGGGGGTCCCGCCGGCGGGTAGGTCCGTGCGTGTGCCTCGTAGGAGGCGACGGCCTGCTTCACGGCCGTCTGCAGCTCGTTGCCGAAGGCGTCCAGGGTGTGGATGCCGCCGTTGAGGCTGCGGTGACCGCTGCCCTCCGTCATACGCGCGGCCAGGGCCTTCTCGGTGAGCGCCGCCAGCTTCTTCTCCCGAGCCGTGCCGGTGTCGTCCTCGCAACGGGGGAGCATCACGCTGATCCACGGCCGCTGTTCCTCGCACAGCCGTTCCATCAGCTCCCGGCCCCTGGCGGAGCCCAGCGCCCACCGGTCGAGCAGCAGCAGTCCGGGAGCCCGAGGCGGACCAGGACCGAGCAGACGGTCGGCGTCCTTCTCGAAGTCCCCGATGTTCACCTTGTAGTCCATGGTGCGCACCAGGTCGGCCGCGTGTTCGCCGAGCGGCCGGGCCGACGCCGGGTGGTACGGGTTCCAGTCGCGCGGCAGCCGGCCGTAGCAGTCGGGTTCACGGCCCGGCGGCAGGTCGGAGCGGGTGCACGCCAGGACCGTGATGTCGAACTCCGGGGGATGCCCCGAGGCGCCGAACGCGCTGGGCAGCGACTCGTACTCGTCGTACGCCTGCCCCTCGTCCAGCTCGGTCACCTTGGCCACGTGAACGATCTGTTTGGCCAGCCGGTACAGGGCCCGCTCGTACTCGTCCCGGAGGTAGCGGAGTTTGGTCAGCCCGTAGAACCCCTCCTCCGCGTAGTCCTGGCCGAAGGAGACATGGTTGAACTGCAGATCCCTTGCCGTGTGCGGCAGTTGGACGGGCTCCACGGGCACCCATAACGCGGGGATGATCGCGTGCTCCCGCGCCGCCCCGCCGCGTGCCCGGTGGCTGATCTGCCGCTGGGAGAAGGCCCACCACTCCCGCCCGCACTGCTCGCTGATGAAGTAGCGCGGCGAGTACAGCGGCACGAAAACCTTGCAGCGCGCGAGGTTCTCCGACAGCTCGTCCGTCCATCGGGTGCCGACCGCCATGCCCTGGTCCAGAAAGCCGGCCCGCGCGCCCCGCGGCAGATCGGTCATCTGCATGATGTGCGCGCACAGCCCGTCGTACAGCTTCTTCACCCAGATGTTCGGATCGGTGTCACCGGCGTCATTGCGCGGGGTGTGCGCATAACTGAGGAAGAAATAAGGGCTTCCGCCGCCCCTGGCCGCATCTCCTCGCACCCATGCCCCCCGATGCCCGGACTTTCCTCAGTGTAGGAAGGAGGCAGGGGCACGTGGAATATGACGAACGGGCCCAATGTCCCGGCTCCGGCCGAGGACGGCACGACCCTCGAACACGTAAGCGGAAGCACCAGGGCACTCCACACTCGTCCGGCACTCCGGCACTCCGGCACTCCGGCACTCCGGCTTTTCGGTCTCCGGCTCCTCGGCTCTCCAGTCCTCCTACGGCCGAACGGTCCGCCGGTGCTCCTCCGCCGCCCGCCGGGCCGTCCGCAGCGCATCCGCGCTCACCTCGTCCCCCGCCAACCCCGCCCGGAGCCCCGCGACGAACCGCTCCCCGGCCTCCGTAAGCGCCCCCGACCCCGCCAAGGTGCCCACCGCCTCCGCCGTCTGGTCCCGCCACCGGGAGAACTGCGCCTCGGCCTGGCGCCCGCCGCCGCTCCGCCAGCGGGCGAGCCAGAAGTCGACCACCGCGATATGGGCGTACGTCCCCTGCAACAGCCCCTCCAGAGGGCGCGGGTCGGGCCGCCAGGGTGCGTAGAACAGCTCGTCGCAGGTCGGGTCGTGCAGGTCGACCAGATCCAGGACGGCGCCCAGCTTCACATGCTGGAACTCATGGACGAGGAGCAGCGCGAGTGTCTGAGGTGTGGCGGGGCGGGCGATGGCCACCGCGCCGAAGGCGTCGCGGGCCGCCGAGCTGATGTCGGCACCCTCGGGGGAGGGCAGGAGCGGAGTGATCACACGGAGCCCGGCGGCGATTCCCGGCGCGTACCGGGGCAGTTCGCGGCGGATCCAGGCCCAGGCCTCGGTCAGGTCGGCCCGCCACGCCTCGGCCTCCCCCTCGCTGAGCCGGGGGTGCGCCGGATGTCCGTGGCAGGCCCGCCAGGGGTCGGTGTCCTCCAGGGTCACGGACCAGCCGTCCAGTTCCAACCGCCGGCTCCCCCGCCAGGCGGGGTTCTCGGGGCCGTTCCGGGCCACGGTGTACGTCCGGTCGTCCGCGTGGACCGTGAAGCCGTCGGCATCCGTGCGTACGACGGCCCACTCGGAGCCTGCTCCCACCGTCAGCGTCCCGAGTGAGGGCAGTCGCAGCAACCCGCCGTGGACCGGCACGACGACCGCTGCCGGGCGCCCGGCACGCACCGCGGCGGCTGCGGCGATCTCCGCGATCCCGCGCGTGGCCGTCGCGGCGGACTCCGTGTCGCCCCCGGCCGGTCCCGCCTGCGGCGGACGAGACCCGAGGGCGCTGAGTGCCCAGGACCGTACGTAGGGGTGGGCCAGGACTCCGTCCACGGCCTCGGGGGCCTCGCCGTCGAGGACGGTCAGCGTGTTCCAGGCGTCTTCGACGCCTTGGAGGTCTTGGACGTCTTGGAGGTCTTGGACGTCTTGGACGTCTTGAACGTATTTGGCGTCTTCAGTGACTTTGGTGCCTTCGGCCCGCCCGCCCGCCGCGGTGGGCGTCGTCTCGTGCCGCACATGGCCCAGCAGCTCGCGGACCAGGGCGAGTTGGTGGCCGGCCAGCAGGTCCACGGTGGTGTCCGTGCCGCGACCGGTGGCCAGCTCGTCCAAGTGGTGCTCGGCGAGCGCGGGTCGTACGGACTGGTCGGTCATGTGACGGTCCCGGAGATCGGTGATGAAGGACAGCAGATCGGAGCAGTACACGGACGGGTTGAGGAATCCGCTGCCGTCGGACCGGTATCGATGGGCGTAGAGGCCACCCCCGCAGGAGCGGACGACCGGACAGGAACGGCACTGCGCTGCCAGCCCGTCGAGGCCCTGCTGACGGGCCACGATGCCCGGATGCGCGGCGACCTCGTCCAGGGAGTGGGTGAACACGTCCAGGCCGGTGGCGGGGGCTCCGTCGTGCGCGGTCTTCAGGGAGTCGGCCTGTTCGAAGGTCCCGTCGGTCTCGATCACGGCGAGGTCGGCCGGGGCCAGCCCCAGCGACTCGGTCAGGCTGCTCCCGCCGCGCAGGGTCCGCAGGACCGAGTCGAAGACACGGACGTCCATGGAGCGTCCGGTCTCGGCCCAGCGGTCGTGGACGGTCAGCAGCCAGCGCGCGTACGCCGTGCCGTTGACGTCCTCGGCCGGGCGCGGCGGAGGCTCGTCCCAGGTGGCGTGCGGGAGGAGGAAGTCGACGCGGGGCGGGGCGAGTTCGGCGAGCGCGTCGTGGACGGCGACCGGGTCGCTGCGCAGGTCGATGGTGCAGAGGATGCCCGCGAAGAGGTGGCGGTAACGGGGCCGGCTGAGCAGGGCGACGGCTCTGAGGACCCGGTCGTGGCTGCTGCGCCCGTCGGCGTAGCGCCGGTGCAGGTCGTTCGCGGCCCTGTCGCCGTCCAGCGAGACGCCGACCTTGATGTCGAACTCGTCGAACAGGTCCAGGAACCGTTCGTCGAGCGTGACGGCGTTCGTGTGGATCCGCAGATCCAGCTCGCACACACCGTCGACGGCGGCCGTCAGTTCCATGGCCGCCCTGCGCAGCCGGGTCCGGCCCGCGAGGAGGGGCTCGCCGCCGTGCAGCACCACGTGGACGGCGGCGAGTTCATGGGTCTTCGCATGTTCGGCGATGCGTTCCGCCGTGGCGCGCAGGACCTTGTCCGACACCACCCGGGGCCGACCGCGCCAGCTCTGGTCCGCGTGCTCGTACACGTAGCAGTGGTCGCACGCGAGATCGCAGCGACTGTGCATCTTCAGCACGAACTGGCGTAACGGCAGGAGCGGTCGGCCCGTGACGGTCATAGGGATCTCGGCAGGTACGGACGGGTGTCAGACGGAGGACTGGAAGGCCGCGACCGCGACCCTTCCCGGACCCGTCCGTTCGACGCCGTTCGACACGGCTCGGGTCAGAGCGGGCGACAGCGCGCCGCCGCCCCGCGCCGCCAACTGCACCAAGGACACCCGCTCCGGACCGACGGCGGCCGTAGTCCCTGACTCTTCGGCCGTGGGGTCGAGGGATGCGTTCATGGAGACCTCATCAATCTGTGCGTGGAAACTGACGGGGTTGCGGTCGTGCGGCTCGATGAAGCGGATGCCGACAAGAATTATTCACTCAAGCGTCGGCCGCAGAAGAAGTGAGCGGCCGACCGGGCTGACGGCGCCGATTCTTCGGTCAGCTGCTGGTCGCGACCAGAACATAGCCGACGCCGAGGAGTGCTCGGACGGCAACACAAGCCTCGTCCGTATTCGGGGCGGCAAACGTGAGAACCGTCTCATCGCCCCGGCGGGGTCCCGGCGGTTGGGCGGAATGCCCCGGGTTCCGGGCGTCTTCAGCGTTCTCAGCACTCTCAGCCCCCTCACAGCCGCACCTCAGCCGCCTGACGGACTGCGTCCCTAACTTCGCTGTCATGACGGGAAACCACAAAAGCAAAACGATCACGCGGCGCCGCGCTCTCGCGGTGACCGGAGGGGCGGTCGCCGCCGGTGGGATCGCGGTCGCCGGGTACCAGTCGGCGTTCGCGGACGAGACGACGAGCGGCACCGAGGCGACGGCCACGACTTCCACGACGGCCACGACGAGTACCGGCGACGCGTGCATGACGCTGATGTCCAACGTCACCGAAGGCCCGTACTACCTGGACGGAGCCCTGGTCCGGAAGGACATCACCGAAGGCAAGAGCGGTGTTCCGCTGACGCTGCGCCTCACGGTCGTGGACGCCACCGACGGCTGCACCCCCGTCCCCGGCGCGGCCGTGGAGATCTGGCACTGCGATGCCTGGGGCTACTACTCCGGCTACACCACCGCGAATCCCGGCGGTTCTGCGCCCGCCGAGAGCGAGGACGGCTCGACCGCCGACGACGCCACCTATCTCCGTGGCTACCAGATCGCGAACGCGAACGGGGTCGTCAAGTTCGAGACCGTCTTCCCCGGTTGGTACACCCCCCGCACCTGCCACATCCATGTGAAGGTGCACACCGGCGGCGAGAAGGAGGACGGCACGTACGAGGGCGGCAAGGTCAACCACACCGGCCAGTTCTTCTTCGACGACACCGTCGCTCAAGAGGTCTTCACCCTGGAGCCCTACTCCCGGCACAGTGGCAGCTACACCACCCTCGACAACGACATGGTCTACGACGGCGGCGGCGCTTCCAGCGGCCTGCTCACCCTCAAGGCCGTGAAGAAGGCCAACCCGGCCCGCGGTTACAAGGGTTTCCTCACCCTCGGCGTCGACCCCGACGCCGAGAACACGGGCGCCGGCGGCGGTGGCGGCGAAGGCGGTACGCCCCCGTCGGGCGAGCCGCCGACGGGCGAGCCCCCGACGGACGCTCCGACCGACAGCGCCACCAGCTCCGAGTCGGCCTCGTAGGCTACGCCCATGAGCAGCCGAGAGGACGAGACGCTGGCGCAGGCCGCGGTGGCCGCGCTCACCCGGCAGTTGGAAATGATGCCCAAGCCCGGCCTGCCCGACCCGCGCGACCTCGGCGCCCGGATCACCCGGCAGGACCACCGGGCCCTGCGCTGGTCGGCGAAGGCACTGGTGCCCGGCCTCGCGGCGATGGCTGCCTGCGCCCGCCGCAACGGCGCGGCGACCCCCGAACTCCGCGCCGAACTCGGCGCGATCGGGCGCTGCACCGAACACTCCATGCGACTCGCCGGAGGCGGACACCGCGGTGCCACCTGGGTGCTGGGCCTTCTGGTCGCCGCGGCGGCCATGGAACCCGGCGCCCGGGGGCGCGAACTCGCCGCCACCGCCAAGAAGATCGCCGCGCATCCCGACCGCCGGGCACCCAGGCGCCCTTCCCGGGGGTCGTCGGTCTCCGCCAAGTACGGGGCGGCCGGCGCCCGGGGCGAGGCCCGCGCGGGCTTTCCCCATGTACGGCGGGCGTTGGACGTCCTGGCCAAGGCGCGCACCGCCGGCACGCCCGAGCCGGACGCCCGCCTCGACGCGCTGCTCACGGTCATGTCGACGCTCCAGGACACCGAGTTGCTCTACACCGCCGGTCCCCACGGGCTGCGGCATGTGCAGGCGGGGGCGCGGGGCGTGATCGACGCGGGGGGTGTCATGAGTGAGGCAGGGCGTGAGGCTCTGACTGCCTTCGACATGGATCTGCAGGGACGGGGGTGGAGTCCTCGGGGGAGTGGGTCGTTGCTCGCGGGCGCCTTGTTCGTGGACTCCTTGCCCGTCACCTCGCGGGTACGGGCCGCCTCATAGCTCGGGGACGACTGTGATCGGGCGGGTGCGGGTCCGTCGTGGTCGCTCGCGCGGTTCCCCGCGCCCCTGAGGGCCTACGGCCCTTTCGGGCCGACCAGGCACGGGGCGCGGCCCCTGCTTTCTCAGGGGGGCGGGGAACCGTGCGGCCGGCCCCGCTCACCCGCGGCCGAACACGTACCCGCCCTACTCCCGGGCACCCTTCAACGCAGCCATCCACGCCTCGACCTCGTCGGAGCGGCGAGGCAGTCCGGCGCTCAGGTTCCGGTTGCCGTCGTCCGTCACCAGGATGTCGTCCTCGATCCGGACGCCGATGCCCCGGTACTCCTCGGGGACGGTGAGGTCGTCGGCCTGGAAGTAGAGGCCGGGCTCGACCGTCAGCACCATCCCCGGCTCCAACGTCCCGTCGACGTACGACTCGACGCGTGCGGCGGCGCAGTCGTGGACATCCATGCCGAGCATGTGGCCCGTGCCGTGCAGGGTCCAGCGGCGCTGGAGGCCCAGCTCCAGGACCCGCTCCACCGGGCCCTCGACGAGCCCCCACTCGACCAGCCGTTCGGCCAGTACGTGCTGCGCGGCGTCGTGGAAGTCGCGGTACTTGCCGCCGGGCCGCACGGCGCCGATACCGGCCTCCTGGGCGTCGTACACGGCGTCGTAGATCTTCTTCTGGATCTCGCTGAACGCGCCGTTGACCGGCAGGGTGCGGGTGACGTCGGCCGTGTAGTACGTGTGCGTCTCGACGCCCGCGTCCAGCAGGAGGAGGTCGCCGGAGCGGACCGGCCCGTCGTTGCGGACCCAGTGCAGCGTGGTGGCGTGCGGGCCGGCGGCGCAGATGGAGCCGTAGCCGACATCGTTGCCCTCGACCCGGGCGCGCAGGAAGAACGTTCCCTCGATGTAGCGCTCCGAGGTGGCCTCGGCCTTGTCCAGCACCCGGACGACGTCCTCGAAGCCGCGCACGGTCGAGTCGACCGCCTTCTGCAGCTCGCCGATCTCGAACCCGTCCTTGACCAGCCGGGCCTCGGAGAGGAAGACCCGCAGCTCGTCGTCGCGCTCGGCGGTGACCTTGTCGGTGAGCGCCGCCTCGACGCCGGCGTCGTACCCGCGTACGACCCGCACCGGGCCGGTGGCCTCGCGGAGCCTGTCGGCGAGTTCGCGCACGTCGCCGGCGGGGATGCCGTACAGCTTCGCCGACTCGGTCAGCGAGTGGCGCCGCCCGACCCACAGCTCGCCCTGGCCGGAGAGCCAGAACTCGCCGTTCTCCCGGTCGGAGCGCGGCAGGAGGTAGATCGTCGCCTCGTGGCCGTCGGCCACCGGCTCCAGGACCAGGACGCCGTCCTCCGTCTGGTTGCCGGTGAGGTACGCGTACTCGACCGACGCCCGGAAGGGGTACTCGGTGTCGTTCGAGCGGGTCTTCAGGTTGCCCGAGGGGATCACCAGGCGGTCGCCCGGGAAGCGCGCCGAGAGCGCGGCGCGGCGGGCGGCGGTCTCGGCGGCCTGCGCGATCGGCTCCAGGCCGTGCAGCTCGGTGTCGGCCCAACCCGACTTCATGCTCTCGGCCAGCTCGTCGGACACGCCCGGGTACAGGCCGTTCTTGCGCTGCTTGATCGGCTCCTCGGCTTCGGTCGCCTCGGTCTCCGGGGTCGCCGGCTCGAGCTCGTCCGCCACGGTCATCCTCCTAGGTACGGCACTGGACCGCGTCCATCGTACGGTCGTACCGAAGGGGACACGGGGCCCCCGAAGCACCTCTCACGACGGGTCACCGAGCCCTCACGGGAAGCAGCCGAGACGACCCGGCCCCCCAGCCCTCGGCACGCGAGGAAACCACCACGCACGCCTCGGCGTGCACAGGGCTGCCGACGCCGGGCGGGCCGACCCACGGTGGCCACGACACCCGGCTCAACGACGCACAGTTCAACGACGCACGGCACGGCGACGTACGGCAGGCGACGCAGGGCGGACGGTGTGCGGCGCTCGCGGCGCCGGGCTCGGGCGGTCCGCGGCGCTCGGCCACCGGCCCTACTCGAACCGTACCGCCAGCAGCACCACGTCCTCCGTGCCGTCGGCCTCGTCGATTCGGTCCGGCAGGACGGTGCGCAGGACGTGGTCGGCGACGGCGCCGGGGTCGGTGCGCAGGGGCCGGGGGACGCAGGCCGCGGCCGCGTGGAGGCGGGCGAAGGCGCGGTCGACGGGTTCGCCGGTGTGCTGGAGGAGGCCGTCGGTGTAGAGCAGGACGGTTTCTCCTCGCTCGGCGGTCAGCTCGACGCTCGGTGCCTCCCAGCAGGCGAGCATGCCGAGCGGTGCCGACAGGGACGTCTCCACGAACTCGGTGCGCCGCTCGCCGATCACCAGCGGCGGGCTGTGCCCGGCCCCGGCCAGCGTGATCCTGCGCAGCGCGGGCTCGACGTAGGCGAAGAGCGCGGTGGCGGAGCGGGCGGGCTCGGTCAGGCGCAGCAACAGCTCCAGGTCGGAGAGGACGGCGACGGGGTCCTCGCCCTCCATCACGGCGTACGCCCGCAGTGAGGCCCGCAGCCGCCCCATCGCGGCGATCGCGCTGGGCCCCGACCCTGTGACCGAGCCGACCGAGAGGCCGAGCGCGGCGTCCGGGAGCGGCAGCGCGTCGTACCAGTCGCCGCCGCCGCGCGGTCCGGTGCGGTGCCGGGCGGCGAGCTGGACGCCGGCGACACGGGGCAGCCGGGAGGGGAGCAGTTCCTCGGCGATGGTCGCCATGCACGTGCGCGTGCGCTCGACCTCGACGAGCCGGGCCAGATGCTCGGCCGCGTACCGCGTGTACAGCCCGGCGAGGTGCCGCTGCCGCTCGACCGGCTCCGCGGGCTCGTCGTACAGCCAGACGGCGGCGCCGATCGGCGCGGCTCCCTCGGCGGACAGGGGGAGCGCGTAGCTCGCCGCGTATCCGAGCCGGGCGGCGACCTCGCGGTGGCGGGGGTCGAGGCCGTCCTCGGCGAACAGGTCGGGCTGGGCGATCTCGCCGTCACCGCCCGGCAGCCCGTCGAGGATGCGGCCGTAGGGCAAGGAGCTGCGCGGCACGGTCTCGATGTGGCCGAGGTCGGCGCGGCCGAGGCCGAGGCCGATGGTGGTGTCCGGACCGAGGCCGTCGCCCGGTTCCAGGACGACGAGACCGCGGCGGGCGCCGACCAGGGCGGCTCCGGCGTGCAGGGTTTCCTTCAGCGCGCTGTCGAGTGAGTCCGTGCGTGTCAGGCGTTCGGTGAGTTCGTGCAGCGTCGTGAGATCCGAGACCCAGCCCGCGAGTCTGTCCTGCAGAACGGCCTCGGGAGCGGTGCCCGGTCCTGCGGCTGGAGGGGCCGATGGGGTGCCCGGGGCGGCGGGCGCGGGCGCGACAGTGTGTGCGGGGGAGGGAACCGTTGAATCGATTCCAGCCACTTTCGGAGGGTGAGGGGCGTTCATGGTTTCCGGCTTTCCGACCGGTGCGTATTGCTCAAAAGCATCGCAAACCCCCATGTCATTCTGCTCCGCTAGCAGTCTCTCCACATGTACACGCACTCGTGATGAGATGTCCAGTATTGTCCTGCTGGGATATCTGGTGTCCGTGCGGCGCTGTTGGACACCTGTCAACTTCTTGTCCAGTCCTTTGGAAACACCAAAGTTGACTTAAAACTGTTGTGGTGAACGGTGTATTGAGGTCGACTGGCCTTGTTCAACAGAGCGTCACAGCGGTCGTGATGGGTACGTACTCGGTGAAGACCAGGGGCGGCGGAGGCCTCCCGGAACCTGGCGACGGAACCGGGCGTCCTATCCACCGACGACCGAGCCCCATCCTCCCGTGGCGGAGGCGGCGAGCACATGCGGGACAGCAAAACGCCAGGCGCCGCCACCCCTACGCCATGCCCATGCTTTTGACAGACGCAAGTCGACGCAAGCGAGGGACGCGGACGTAACCGAGCTCGGCCCGCAGGGGTTCCCCTTGTCCGCGACAGGGGTGTGATGCGCCAGCAGGTACGCACAGTGCAGTGAACGACACATGTTGTGATGTGACCCACGGTGTTGCCATGCGTGCAACGGAAAGGACGAGCGCTCATGCGCGAGATCCCCGGAAAGCGACGCAGGCTCCTGTCCAGGCGCAACGGCGGGAGGCCCGAGCTTCTTGAGCAGGCCCTGACGTTCGCGACGGAATGGCAGTGGCCCGTACTCCCGGGGGTGGCGCCGGATCCGCAGGGGCGTGCCCGCTGCGGATGCCCGGACCCGGAGTGCGTGGTGCCCGGCGCTCACCCCTTCGACCCCGGCCTGCTGGCCGCCACCACCGACGAGCGCATGGTCCGCTGGTGGTGGGGCAACCGGCCGACGGCACCGATCGTGCTGGCCACCGGCGGCGCCGCCCCCTGCGCGGTGAGCCTGCCGGCCCTGGCCGCCTCCCGTGCCCTCGCCGCGCTCGACCGCACCGGCATGCGCCTCGGCCCCGTGGTCGCGGCCCCGCACCGCTGGGCGATCCTCGTCGCGCCGTACTCCATGGAGCAGTTGGGCGAGCTGCTCTACGCCAAGGACTTCGTCCCCGGCTCGCTCCGCTTCCACAGCGAGGGCGGCTATCTGGCCCTGCCCCCCTCCGAGACCGGCCACGGCATGATCCGCTGGGAGCGGGCACCGCTGCCCGGTTCGGCCGAGCCGTGGGTGCCCGACGTCGAGGCGGTCGTGGACGCGGTCGTCGACGCCCTCACTCGTACGGGTGTGAGCGCGCCCGAGTTCTGAGCCCGCCCGGCGCGCGCGGAGCCGCGCGCCCCCGGTCGGTCGTTATCTTCCGCACATGCAGCGTTTTCCCGGGGGCCGCGGGGCCCCTCCGCGCGGCCGCCACAGCGCTCCCCCGCCCCCGAGCCGTAGAACACCCGAGCCGGCGCGCGGCGGGCCGGATCCACGCCGGCTCCGCCTCGCGGGGCTGACCGCCGCGGTCGCGGTCGCGCTGGGTCTCCCCCTCGCCGCCTCCGCCGGCCCGCTCGACGTACATACGTCCGAACGTGCCCCCACTTCCGAACATGCTCTCCCTGCCGAGCCGGACCGTGCCGTCGACCGCGCCGGTGAGGCCGTCGGACCCGGAGGCGGGCCCGACGAGCGGGCGGGCGGGGTCGGTGAGGCCGCCGAGAAGTCCTCCGGGCGCGTCGATCCGAAGGCGGGTGGGACGGGCGGACCGGACGGGCGGACGACGGGCGGCGCCGACGCGGAGGACGCCGCGGCGGACACCGCGGAGGATGATGCCGCGCGCTCCTCGCGTCCTCTGCTGGGCCTCGGACTCGCCACCGCCGCCCGCTGCGGCCCCGAACTCACCTCCCCCGACGGCATCGAGGCGCAGACGTGTGTCCTCACGCAGGGCGACCAGACCTGGGCCCGCACGTACTACCGCAACGCCACCGGGCGGGAACTCGTCGCGGTCCTCAGCATGATGGCGCCCGGCGGGCACACCGTACGGATGCACTGTGCCGTGGGCGCACACGACGAGCCTGGGGCGTGCGAGACGCCCAGGGGGCGTACGCGGGGCGTGGCGGGGGCGTACGCGGCCGTGGCGGAGTTCGCGGCACCGGACGGCGGTGGGCCGCTGTTGCTGCGCTCAGGGAGTAACTCAGGCCGCTCGTAAGGGCGTTGACGCCGAGCGGGATCGGTACGGCGGAGGCGCTCCGGATCCCGGGCATGAAAAGACCCGGTTGCTGGCGACGGGGGATGCACCAGCAACCGGGCTAATGAAACCGTAACAAGAGATCGGCGCTTCGCAAATTCGATCTCGGCTATTCGGACACGAATTTGCCTGTTACGTAGGGGAGTTGTGACAGGAGTCACCACATCTCGAACGCACTTGATCAACTGACCGTCAGGTCAGCCCCGGCACGCACGGTCAGCTGAGCGTGACCTGCCGGTTGGTGAGCCCGCCGCGCGCCCGGCGCTCGTCGGGGGTGAGCGGGGACTCGTCGGCCAGGGCGGTGGCGAGCCGCTCGGCGAACTCGGCCGCCGGCTTCTCGATGTCGTCCGCGCCGATTCCGCTGGGGAGGTCCCAGACCGGCACGGTGAGGCCGTGAGCACGGAAGGAGCCGACCAGACGGGTGCCCTCGCCGAGGCTGGAGCGCCCCGCCGCGTGCAGCCGGGCGAGAGCGTCCAGAAGCCGCTCCTCGGCGTGCGGCATGACCCATCGCAAATGGTTCTTCTCGGGGGTCTCGCACCAGTACGCCGCGTCGACGCCCGCGAGCTTCACAGTCGGGATCGCCGCGGAGTTGGCCCGCTCCAGGGAGGCGGTCACCTCCGGGGTCGTGTTCTCCGTGTCCGGGACCCAGAACTCGAAGCCCGTGTGCACAACTGGCTCGAACTCACCTTCGGGGTCGAGCAGGTCCTGCAGGCGCGGACCGTCGGCCGGGGCGCGCCGGCCCTGAACCGGAGTGCCCGGCTCGGCGACGAGGGCACGCCGGAGGGTGTCGGCGAGGTCGCGGCTGATGTCGCCGGACGCCGTGTCGTTCTGCAGGCCCAGCAGGACCGTCCCGTCGTCGCGGCGCAGCGCGGGCCACGCCATGGGCAGGACGGTGGCGAGCGTCACCGACGGGACGCCCTCGGGGAGCGCGTCCTTCAGCTTCAGCTCGACGGTGGCGGCGGGCACCAGCTCGCGCAGCGCGATCCAGTCGCCCTCGCCCGGCAGGCCCTCGAAGGGGCGCTGCACCAGCTCGGTCACCGCATGGGCGGCGGCCCGGCCGTGACAGGCCTTGTAGCGGCGGCCGCTGCCACAGGGGCATTGCTCGCGCGCGCCGACAACCGGAACCTGCCCATCGGCGCCTGCGGCACCGACTCCGCCGGTGCCCTGCGGGCGCTTGGCCTTCGTTTGGGGTCGCTTCTTGGCCATCGTGGGTGTCTCCCGATCACGGCTCGTCTCGTACTCGCGCGAGCCTAGCCGCTCGTACGACGCCCGACGGGACCCTGTGGACAACGCACCGAGTCGTCCGGGAACCGGTGGTTCAGGCCAGGTTGTACCCGCCTGGCCGCCGCCCGGTGGGTCAGTCCATGTCCTCGAACGCGTCCGCGAAGTCCAGGTCGGGAACGGTGGAGACCGAGGGAGCGACGACGCGGCCGGCGAAGTCCTCCCTGCGGTGGGCGCGGTAGAAGTCGTCCTGGACGACGACCCACACCGTGACCTCGCCGCGGGCGTCGTTGCGCACGCCCCAGTCGTCGGCCAGTGCCGTGACGATGTTCAGCCCGCGGCCGCCGTGTGCGGTGACCGAGGGCGTGGACGGAAGCGGGCGGGTCGGACCACCGCCGTCCGTCACCTCGACCGTGAGCCGCCCGGTGGGATCCATGCGCCAGGCGCAGCGCACATCACCGTCACCCGCGAGTGCGTCACCCAGCGGCCTGCCGTGTTTGCAGGCATTGCTGAGCAGTTCGGAAAGGATCAGTAGGGCGTCGTCGATGACCGCTTCCGCCACTCCACCGTCGCGCAACTGATCGCGTACCCGGTGCCTCGCTTCACCCACGCCCGCAGGGCCATGGGGTACGGCCATGCTCGACGACGTGGGCACCTCCTGTGCCACCACCAACGCCACCCCCGAGACCTCCTTCGCCCCACGCCACGGTGTGAATGCCCCATTGGACTGGACTGGAAACCGGCCGGAACACGTGCTCTGACGCACTCACAACAATCGAATACGGACCGAACGCGCCGGTGTACCCCCCGTAGTCGACTGGCTGAATTTCGTCCCCGAAATGCCGACTTGTCCTCAGGTGTGGTCCGGCCGTCTTGGCGGAATTATTACCTCCGTCAAGGGTGGTGCGACGGCGTCGACGGGTGGCGGCGTGGTGGTCGCAGGTGTGAACAGAGGCGTGTTCGGAGCTGTCGCGGAGGACGTGTTGGAAGCTGTCGGATCGGTGTGTTCGAAGGTGTCGGAGACTGTGGGCCCGGTGGTGCTCGATGGCACCGGAGAGGGCGCCGGAGAGGGTGCCGGAGGGGGCCCTGGAGAGGGGGTCGTCAGCGACTGAGTTGGTCGAGTACCGCGCGTGGGCGGTTGGTGATGATGGCGTCGATGCCCAACTCGACGCAGAGGTCGACGTCCTGGGGCTCGTTCACGGTCCACACGTGCACCTGGTGGCCCGCGTTCTTCAGGCGCTCGATGTACGCGGGGTGGTTGCGCACGATCCGGATCGAAGGGCCCGCGATCCGGACACCGTTCGGCAGCCGCCCGTCGCGCAGCCGGGGTGAGACGAACTGCATCAGATAGACCGTCGGCAGCGTCGGGGACGCGGTGCGGACGCGGTGCAACGAGCGCGCCGAGAAGCTCATGATCCGCACCGGCGAGTCGGCGGCCGTGTCCGGAGCGTCCAGGCCGAACCGCTTCAGCAGGACCAGCAGCCGCTCCTCGACCTGGCCCGCCCAGCGCGTGGGGTGCTTGGTCTCGATGGCCAGCTCCACCCGGCGCCCCGCGTCGGCCACGAGTTCCAGCAGGCGCTCGAGGGTGAGGACGGAGGTGTCCGCCCGGTCCTCGGGGGTGACCTCCCAGTCGGGGGCCTCGTCGCCGTTCTTCCAGGAGCCGAAGTCCAGGGCGGCCAGGTCGGCGAGCTCCAGCGCGGAGACCGCGCCCCGGCCGTTCGACGTACGGTTGACGCGTCGGTCGTGGACACAGACGAGGTGGCCGTCCGCCGTCAGCCGGATATCGCATTCGAGGGCGTCCGCACCGTCCTCGATCGCCTTCTTGTACGCGGTCAGGGTGTGCTCGGGGGCCGCCTCGGAGGCCCCTCGGTGGGCGACGACCTGAATCGGGAGCTGTCGTACGTGGGTCACCGCGTCATGGTGCCACCGTGACGGGGTACGCGTGGGGGCGGTGACCGTGGACGACCGGGTTCGTACGCACAGTACGCGCCATTAGTCCAATAGATCCTATATAAGGGATGGTCCTGGACCCACAGGCACCGCTTATGGTGCCCTGACGGCTCGTGGGAAAAGCTGACCTCATACAAAACTTGCGCACAGTCCGATGTGCGATCAAGAAGAGTCGACCGCCACAAGGTGAAGCCGTGGATCGAGGAGAAAAGCTGTGAGCACCGAGAACGAGGGCACTGCGGTACCACCGGCCCCGTCCGCACCTCCCGTGCCGGTGGAAACTCCCGCTGCCTCCGCGCAGGCCCCGGCGCACGAGCCGAGCGCGGCCCCGGCGGAGCCGACCGCCCCGGCGCCCCCGGCCGGAACGACCGCCGACAACGCACCGACGACCCAGCTCCCGCCGGTCCCGCCGACGGCCCCGAAGCCGGACGCGACCGCGGTGCAGCCGCAGGTGCCACAGGCGGAGCAGCCGACGGCACAGCAGCCGGTGGCTCATCAGCCCGTGGCTGATCAGCAGCACCCGGAGCTGGTGTCCGCCGGGGCGCCCGGTTACGCGGCGGCGGGCCAGGCCCAGGGCTATGGCATGGGCCAGGCGCCCGGCGGGGGATACGGCCAGGCGCCCGGCGGGGGGTACGGACAGGCCCCCGGTGGGGCCGGGAGCTCCGCGCCCGACGCCGCCTGGCCGCCTCCGGCACCGCCGGCCGTCCCGTCGTACGCGGACAACGGCGGTGGCGCGTACGCGGACGGCAGCGGCGCGTACGGCGACGTGGGCGCGGCCGGAGGAGCCGGCGGCACCGGCGGTCCCGGCGGGCCCGGTGACGGCGGCTGGGGCTCCTCGTGGCAGCAGACGCAGCAGCCGGCCCCCAAGCCGGCGGGCAACAAGCGGGGTGGTCTGATCGCCGCGATCCTCGTGGCCGCGCTGGTCGCGGGCGGGGTCGGCGGCGGCATCGGCTACACGCTGGCCGACCGCAACGACAACTCCAGCGGTTCCACCACCGTCGCGGCCTCCCAGAACGGCGGAGACGTCAAGCGCGCGGCCGGCACGGTCGCCGCCGTGGCCTCCTCCGCGCTGCCGAGCACGGTCACCATCGAGGCGTCGAACAGCGACGGCGACGGCGGTACGGGTACCGGCTTCGTGTTCGACAAGGAAGGCCACATCGTCACCAACAACCACGTGGTGGCTGAGGCTGTCGACGGCGGCAAGGTGACGGCCTCCTTCCCGGACGGCAAGAAGTACGACGCGGAGGTCGTCGGCCACGCGCAGGGGTACGACGTGGCGGTCATCAAGCTGAAGAACGCCCCGTCTAACCTGCAGCCGCTGACGCTCGGCGACTCCGACAAGATCGCGGTGGGCGACTCGACGATCGCGATCGGCGCGCCCTTCGGCCTCTCCAACACGGTCACCACGGGCATCATCAGCGCCAAGAACCGCCCGGTGGCCTCCAGCGACGGCTCCTCCGGCAGCAAGGCCTCCTACATGAGCGCCCTGCAGACCGACGCGTCGATCAACCCGGGCAACTCCGGCGGCCCCCTCCTCGACGCCCGCGGCAACGTCATCGGCATCAACTCGGCCATCCAGTCCGCCAGCAACGACAGCTTCGGCTCCGGCCAGGCGGGCTCCATCGGCCTCGGCTTCGCCATCCCGATCAACCAGGCCAAGAACGTGGCCCAGCAGCTGATCAGGACGGGCAAGCCGGTGTACCCCGTGATCGGTGCCTCGGTCTCCCTGGAGGAGGGCACGGGCGGAGCGAAGATCACGGATTCCGGTGACGGTGGCGCGGACTCCATCACCGCGGACGGGCCCGCCGCCAAGGCCGGCCTCAAGCCCGGTGACGTCATCACCAAGCTCGACGACCATGTCATCGACAGCGGCCCCACCCTCATCGGCGAGATCTGGACCCACCTCCCCGGCGACAAGGTCACCCTCACGTACACCCGTGACGGCAAGACCCGCACGGCGGACGTCACCCTCGGCGAACGCGAGGGCGACAGCTGACCCTCGTCGCACGCCCCCTCCGTCGTCCCCACGCCCCGGCCATCGGCTGTCGGGCGCGGGGACCGGGGGCGGGGACGACGGGCGGGGCGGGTCGGCGTCAGGCCGGAGGCTCCCACGGTGGGATCGGTACGGCCCTGAAGTTCTCGCCGCCGTCCATCGACTCGTAGAAGATCTCGACCGTCAGGTGCTCACTGACGAGCGTCCAGAACCACGCGTGCTCAACCTGGTCGAAGTCGTCGAGAAACAGCAGGTGGCACGGAGGCTGGCCGCCTCACCAGGGCGGGTGGCCGGGTAGTAGCTCGCGACCTGCTGCCAACCGCGAGCATGACCTAGCGAAATCCGTTCTGCGGGACTCGTTCAATCGCGACAGGCGGAGCGGAGTCCAGCTCGATTGTGTCCCCTTCGCCTTCGGTGGTCCCTTCGGCGCTGGGGCGATCGAGGGGAAGCACGATCAGCAAGGTGTGTGGCCGCGGGAGCCGACCGGTGTCCATGGGCGGGTCGTAGTGCCCGACATCGATGACGCGCACCAGTGTCTCTGGGATTCCGACGAGGCATGTGTCGTCCGGCTTCAGGGTCCGTGGGTCCTGTTCCGTTCGGAAGAGTGACCACTCCCAGCCGTCGGGTTCGACAGGCAGGGCGAACCGGCCGTTCCAGCCATACTGCGAGTCAGGATCGACTCCTCCCCACGGCCACTCGATCGCCACATAAAACCGCGATACCTCAGTAACCCGTGCCAGGGCCGGCGCACACGACACCCGGAGTATGTCGCCCACTTGATAGTCCGGGTTGCTGCCCTGCGTCACTTGCTGCCCCTCACCTGTGGTGACCGGCATCGAAGGTTACCGGCGGAGCTGCGTTTCCAACCGGCGGTAGAGCGCGGCGGGGCGGTGGCGACTGCCGTGCGCCACTACTTCATGCACCTTCGGTGTCCAGCCGCTCCGCTGACTGGAGCAGGTACTTGGGCAGTTTTGAGCCGGCCGCCAACACCTCGATGCCGATGAGGCGGCCCAGCTCGTCGAAGTCGAGGTTGATCATGCCGTCGACGTCCACCGGATCGCAGGGATACGTGTGGGCGGAGTACACGTGGACCTGTGGATCGGTGAAGTACACGTACGCTGCATTCGCGGTCTTGTCGTAGGTGACCCTGACGTCTGCCACGGTGAACTGGCTCCCTCGTTGTCGTTGACGGCGGCACTGTTTTTCGTCCGTGTCGGTACTTCGCCGACCTCATGCGGACGCGGCGAGCTGCAAGACCAGGACAGCCTTGACGATGTCCGTGATGCGGGTGGTGCTGCAAGGGAGTTTGCGTAGGTGGCGCCAGGACTTGAGGGTGGCGCTGGCCTGTTCGCCGACGGCGCGGATCTTGGCGTGTGAGGAGTTCACCGCGCGCTTTCCAGCCGGGAGCGTGCTCCAGAGGCCCCGGCAGGGCGGGTGAGGCCCAGGGCAGGCGTCCCAAGGGAGCAGCGATGACCTGGACGTTCATGCCGTGGCGCTTGTCCTTGCCGGAGTAGTGGGGGCGGTCGGCGGCGATACGGTCGATCGACAGCTGGGTGCCGTCCAGGATGACGAATGCCGCAGCAGGGGCCAGATTGCTGGGGCGCGTCTGGACGATCGCGGGCGGCGGCACTGGCAGCCGGAAACAGGGCCAGTGGACCCCGTGTGGACCACGCCCTCCGAGCAGTGCCCGCGCCCGGTACGCTGTACCCGCTCCGTCCCTGGTGGGCCGGGGCGTAGGTGGGTTGCCCGAGCGGCCTAAGGGAACGGTCTTGAAAACCGTCGTGGCGCGAGTCACCGTGGGTTCAAATCCCACACCCACCGCAGGTGAACGGCCCCTGACCAGCTAGATCGGTCGGGGGCCTTCGGCTTGGTCGGTGTCCGAGGGCTCCCGCTGTTCCCTGTGGTTTCCCGGTCTACCGGGCACGCAAGGGGCACGGCAACTGTTGTTCCTGGTGGAGGTCGCTCCCGGGTTCCCGCGAGCGTCATCCTCGTCGAGCCGAACGCCCGGACACGGGCGAGAACATCCGCTTCTCCCGTGCCTTGCTCGAAGAGCGGCGCACCCCCGTGTCATCCGGCCTGCTCGTCAGCAAGGAGGTGAAGACACGGCTTCTGGACGGCTTCGAGGACCTTTGCATGGCGAGCTCAGCCCCGCCTAGTCGGAGATTGACGCGCCGGTGATCGCGCAGTTCCGCGGTGAGTACGGAACCAAGAGAATGTCGGTCCAGCGGTTTTCCACGATTCGACTCGGCTCGACGACCCCTCTGCACACCTCACGGCATTCCCAGCGGCGAGTCTGCGGACGTGATCGCTGCCCTGTAACGGTGGTGGTCCGGCGCGCCGTCGATCCCGCTCAGTTTGCGAGGGGGGTCCAGCCGTCGCGCGCGTACCAGTAGGAGGGCAGGCCCTTGGTGCCGCTGGTGCGGAACGGGCTGCCGTGGTCGTCGATGCGCTCGGTGCCGGTACGGCCCTGCGAGGACCAGTCGAGCTCCAGATACCAGCGGCAGTCGCAGTCGACGGTCCGGGCGTCGATCATCAGCACCTCGGGATCCTTCGAGGACACCTGGTAGGGCATGCGTATCGCCGCGGAGTTCGTGCCGTCCTCAACGCCCTGGACCGAGCGGGCGATCGGCCGGTCCATGTCCAGATCCACGGCGAACGAGCGAGGGTCGAGGTCGGCGCCGCAGCCCTGGCCCGTGAAATAGACGGTGCCCTTCACCGGGGCGGCCCGTCCCACGACGCGGACCCGCAGCGCATCCAGGACGACGGCCGTGTCCGTCCGCCCCTGCACGGAGACGTCCACGAGTGTCTGGCCGCCGTGTACCGCGCCCTGTGTACGCGCCCACGGGGTGGCGTCCTGCGGGGCCGGGGGAGGCGGCACCTGCTGGGGTGCCTTGTCGATGATGTAGTTGTGATTGCAACCGGACGCCCAGAGCTGGGAGTTCACGGTCCAGGTGAGGGGCGGGACGGCGGCATCGGGCTTGGCGGAGGGGCTCTTGGACGGGCTCTTGGACGCGTCCATGGACGGGCTCGACGAGTGGTCGTCCGCGTCGGGTGCCTTCGGCGAGGGCGTGCCCGATGGCCGGCCGCGCTTGGAGGAGGTGGGGGCGGACAGTGGCGGGGAGCCGTGCCGTGCGCCCACGTTCGTCGTGCCGGCCGCCTGGTCGTCGCTGGTGGCCGAGGAGTGCCCGGACGACAGGGCGGACAGGCCGCCCAGGGTGGCGATCAGCGCGGTCACGAGAGCCGCGGTGACCGCGACGCGGTGTCTGTACCAGGGCTTTCGCGATACGGGGCGCGACGCCGCGTCGTGCTCGCGCGCCGAGCCGGGGAGGCTTTCCGCGGAGGTCTTCCGGGGGCCGGGCAAGGGGCCGGGCGCGGCTTCGGGCACGGAGCCGGCGGCAGTCGCGGCAGTCGTGGGCACGGAGCCGGCGGCAGTCGCGGCAGTCGTGGGCACGGAGCCGGCGGCAGTCGCGGCAGTCGTGGAGACGGAGTCGGCGGCCACCTCGGCCTCGAGTTCAGCCGCGCCATCGGTCATGGGGCCCTCGCTGCCTGCCGAGCGGGCTCCGGCGACTCCCGGTACGGACCCGGCCGCCGTCCGGGACCGTTGTCGTGCCGCCACTGCCAGGACCCACCGCCGGTGCAGCTCGATCCGTTCGGCCGGACTGGCCTTGCACATCGCGGCGAACCGTTCCAGGGGTGCGAAGCCGAGCGGCACGGCGTCCCCCGCGCAGTACCGGTGCAGCGTCGAGGCGTTCATGTTCAGGCGCCGCGCGAGTGCCGCGTAGCTGTGGTCCGTGCGGGACTTCAGACGCCGTAGAAGCGCCGCGAACTCCTCCACATCGTCCTGGTCCGACACCGGTTCTCCCCTGCCTCGCATCCCAGGACGGTATCCCAGGCACCCCTCATAAGGAGAGCTCAGATGGCCTGGGACGGTTCCACCGTTGCGGGTGGGTCGCCGTCCGTTGTGGCCGGACCGAGGGGCCGCCGATGCTCTTGGTGTCGCCGGAGCCGCCTCCACGCCACAGGGTCGAGAGGCCGCCCCGTACACAGCGACGCACTTCCGGACCCATCGAAATCGGGGAAGCACACTGATGAACAGCAACACGACCACCCGCAAGCACGGCCGCCGCACCGCCCTGATCGCGGGCCTCGTCGCCGCAGTGGTCCTGCCGCTGGGGCTTACCGCGACGGCTCAGGCGACCACGGGAGGGACTACGGCGAGCGCCGTCGCGCAGCGGACGATCAGCGGCAAGTCGTCGGACGACGTGACCCATGTCGCGGACTTCTACGGCGCCTACATCGACGCCCAGCTCGAAGCGGACAACGGCAGGCTGACCACCGAACTCCGCGAGTTCTACGTCCGGGCCGACTACCTGCGTGAGCTGGCGAAGTGGGAGGACCGCAACGGAATGGACGGCATCCTGCACGCTCAGAACGTCCCGGGGAAGTGGACGGTCAAGGGCACCGGCACCGCCGGCCAGGTCGACGTCACCCTCACCTGGGGGCAGGGGGCCACCACCAAGCTCGTCGTCAAGCTGGACCGCAACCACAAGATCACCCGCATCGGCACCCCGCGCGCCGGCGGCAAGTGACCGCATCCGTCCTCCGGAGCCGGGCACGCACACCGCATGCCGGCCCTGTGCGGCGGGGCTACGAGATGCGGTCTGTGGGAGGGGCGCTGATTCTGGTGGGGATGGCGCAAACAGCGGAAGGAGCCGCCATGTCTGTGATGGACAAGCTCAAGCAGATGCTGAAGGGCCATGAGGACCAGGCCGGGCAGGGCGTCGACAAGGCCGGCGACCTCGTCGACGACAGGACGCAGGGGAAGTACAGCGGCCAGGTCGACTCCGCGCAGGAGAGGCTCAGGCAGCAGCTGGGCTCGGAGCAGACAGGGCAGAGGGAGACCGGCCGCGAGGACCCGCCCCGGTAGGGGTGCCGTGGTGACGCCGCGGCCCGCGAGGGCCGTCAGTCCCAACTCGTCCACGCGAGAGGCGGCCGCCGCGGCCGCCTCTCGCGTCGCGGTTCGGGTAGGGCACGAGATCGGGTTCCGAGGCGTGACGCGTACTCGTCCGCGTTGCCCTCCGCTACTGACCCACGATGGCTCCACGACTGACCCAATGCCTGGCCCACTACTGGCCCCTGACTGACCCACGACCGGCCAACAGGCCCACCACCGATCCGCCAAGCCCGGTCCACGTCCGGCCCGGCACCAACCGGCCAAGCCGGTCCACGACCAGCTCCGACGACTGATGACTGATGACTCACGACCGGCGACGGGCGACCGACGTCCGGAAACGCGGGCGCCGGTCGTTCGTCCGGTGGGCCGGAGTCTCGCGCTCACATCCCCCGCCCCGACATCCGTGCCGCCGAGGCCACCGTCGACCGGGCCTCCCGTTCCGTGAGGCCCGTGTGTACGGCCGCCTCGACCAGCGCGTTCGTGAGGTCGGGGTCGAGGCCGTTCTCGTACGCGCGGCAAGCGGCCCAGAAGAGGCGGGTGTTGCGTTGGCCCTCCTGGGCGGTCAGGACGAAGTGGATCAGCCCGTGGCCGTGTCCGGGGCCGTGGCCGCCGGCCGAGCCGGAGGGGTTCGTGCGCGCCGGTGGCAGCAGGAGGCGGAGCAGAGCCGGTGGGCAGGGGGCCGGGGGGAGGTGGGAGGTGCCAGGGGCCGTGCCGTAGACACCGTGGTCGGTGCGGGAGCCGGGGCCGACGAGGTAGCCGCCGGCGCCGCGGATGTCGATGCCGGGGGCCAGCCGGCTCGCGGAGTTGGGGACGACGACGTCGGGCGGGCCGGTGAGCCAGAGGTGGCGTCCGCCGCTGGGGGTC
Source organism: Streptomyces sp. NBC_01314 (assembly GCF_041435215.1). Classification (NCBI taxonomy): domain Bacteria; kingdom Bacillati; phylum Actinomycetota; class Actinomycetes; order Kitasatosporales; family Streptomycetaceae; genus Streptomyces; species Streptomyces sp. NBC_01314. Next base: position 5,799,588 of record NZ_CP108394.1, read on the forward strand.
AGCACGACGACCGTCTCGGGGATCGTGAAGAGGTGGCGCAGGGCCAGTTCGCGGAGGGCCGCCGAGGAGTCCGTACCGGATTTCGTGTCGAGGTCGACGCCGATCAGATGGTGGGGGCGCAGGCCGCAGGCGATGCCGTAACCGGTGGCCCAGGGGGCGGCGGAGAAGAGTTCGCGGACGCGGCGGGGGTCGGTGGAGGCGTCGTGGACGCCATGGCCGAAGCGGCCGCACTCGCCGTGACAGGGGCGGGGCGCGGGGTCGTCCCGGTGGGGGGAGCGCAAGGCCGGGAGTTTCGAACGGGAGAGGGGGATCACCGCCAGTCCGCGTTCGGCGGCGGAGAGGGCGTGTGCCAGGGCCAGGGTGCCGGCCTGCCGGTCTGTGGTGGCCATACCTCCATGTTCGTACGGGTGTTCGATAAAGGGAAGGGGGTCCGGGGTGTCCTTTCGGTCGTCGAGGGTCTGTTCGCGGGTTGGCCGGAAAGCCGCCGGAACGCTTCGCCCCTTGTCCCGCTTGATCTTGCTGTCGTTCGCCGGGCTCATCCCTGCTGAGCTGGGAGTTCCTTGATCGAAGGGGGTTTATCGACTTGTCATCACACTTCGGAGGGAATGGGAGCTTCCGGGGTGGTTCGCCGGGGATTCGGTGGGCAGCTCTTGGATCGCGACCTCGAAGGCCGGCATCGAGGCGGTCGGCCAACCGCCTCGGGACAGCCCGTACCTGTGCGAAAGCCCTGGAGGGAATGCGCATGGCAAGCATCCGTACCGCCCGCGTTCTCGCCGCAGTCTCGGCGCTCCCGCTCGCCGCCGCCCTCTTCGCAGGCGTCGCCACGGCCGACAACGGCTCCTTCGCGGACGACGGATCGAACGCCCGGCGTGGCGAACATCGTCGGCAGCGGTGTCGGCCACGACAACAAGGGCAACTCGTCGACCTCGCAGCAGCAGGCGAACGGCTCGGGTGCCTCGAACCAGAACAACACCGCCCAGGTCAACGGCTCCGGCCTCACGGCCATCGATCAGAAGCACGCCGTCGTCAGCTTCACCGACCTCTGGTGAGCCGATCGAGGGCGGGCCGGGGGGCGAGGGCGGGCGGATGAGGTCGCCACGGCCCTGAGGCCTCGGGGTCCGACCCTCGGGTGCAGGACGCGTGGGACATGTCTGTGGGGTGTGACACGCCTGTGCGGCGCTGCTTCGGCACCGCCGCACAGGCGTTTCCGGTGATCTCGTGAGTGTTCGCACGAGGTGCCTCGGCGACCTTGACAGTTCCGGCGCCAGTTCCTTCAATCTGACGGACAGTCAGAAAACTTCGGAGGGGGAACGGTGGCGGTGACCGAGGACCTGTCCGTACGGCTCAAGGCCTACGAAGGGCGCGCGGCCGTCATCGGCGGCCGTGGCAAGGATCCCGTCAACTCGCCCATGATCCGGCACTGGTGCGAGGCCATGGGGGACACCAACCCCGCGTACACCGGACCGGACGCCATCGCTCCGCCCACCATGCTCCAGGTGTGGACGATGGGCGGGCTGAGCGGGCACGAGACCCGCTCGGCGCCGTACGGCGAACTCCTCGCGCTGCTCGACGGCGCCGGGTACACCTCCGTCGTCGCCACCGACTGCGAGCAGGAGTATCTGCGGGCGCTGCGGCCGGGGGACGAGATCGTGTTCGACTCGGTCATCGAGTCGGTGTCGGAGCGGAAGACCACCAGGCTCGGCACGGGGTACTTCGTCACGACCCGTATGGATGTGCGAGTCGGCGAGGGAGGCGACGAACTCGTCGGCACCCATCGCTTCCGAATCCTCAAGTACGCGCCGGCCAACGCCCCCGGCGAACGCGCCCAGGCCGACGATCAGGGCGAGCGCGGGCCCCGGCTCCGGGAGCAACAGCCCCAGGAAGTACAGGAGCGACAGCCCCAAGAAGCGCAGAAACAACAGCCCCAGGAAGTAAAGGCCCAGGAAGAAAAGCCCCGGCGCCCCCGCCCCGTCGTCAACCGCGACAACGCCGGTTTCTGGGAAGGCGTCCAGCGCCACCGCCTCCTCATCCAACGCTGTTCCGACTGCGCCACGCTTCGTCTCCCCTGGCTTCCGGGCTGCAACGCGTGCGGTTCGCCCGAGTGGGACACGGTCGAGGCGAGCGGCGACGGCACGGTCCACTCGTACGTCGTCATGCACCACCCGCCCTTCCCGGCCTTCGATCCGCCGTACGCCGTGGGGCTGATCGAGCTGGCGGAAGGGGTGCGGATCGTCAGCAACGTCATCGGGGTGCCGTACGACAAGGTGCGGATCGGGATGTCCGTTCGGCTCGAATTCGCGCGTTACGACGAGGAGTTGGAGTTGCCGGTGTTCCGCGTGGAAGAGGAGGCGACGCGCGTATGAGGACCGAGGCCGGTGACGTGCTGCAGCCGTTGGAGATCGAGATCACCCGCACGCTCGTCGTCGCGGGGGCGATCGCCTCGCGCGACTTCCAGGACGTGCACCACGATCCGGAGCTGGCGCGGCGGCGCGGGTCACCGGACGTCTTCATGAACATCCTGACGACGAACGGGCTGGTGGGGCGGTATGTCACCGACCACTTCGGCTCGGCCGCCGTCCTCCGCAAGGTGTCCGTCCGGCTCGGCGCGCCCAACTACCCCGGCGACACGCTGGTGTTGACCGGCACGGTCGAGACGACCGACGGCCACACGGCCACGGTCAGGGTCATCGGCGAGAACGCCATCGGCAGACACGTCACCGGAACGGTCACGCTCACGCTTCCGGAGACGGAGACGGAGATGCAGCCGGAGCCGGAGCCGGAGCCGGAGCCGGAGTCGGAGCCGCAGAGGCAGACACAGCCGGAGCCGGAGAGCCAGGCGGACCCGGACGCGGACGGTCCCTCCTCGCCTTCCGTCGGGGGCGCGGTCGGGAGCGCCCCCGCCCTCACGACAAGGGATGTCGAATGAGCGTACGAACCAAGGATCGGCTCGGCGGTCGTGCCGCGATCGTCGGGATCGGCGCGACCGACTTCTCCAAGGATTCGGGGCGCAGTGAGCTGCGGCTGGCCGTGGAGGCGGTGCGGGCGGCGCTGGACGACGCGGGGCTGGCGCCGGCGGACGTGGACGGGATGGTGACGTTCACGATGGACACGAGCCCGGAGATCACGGTCGCGCAGGCGGCCGGCATCGGCGAGCTGTCCTTCTTCTCCCGCGTCCACTACGGCGGCGGCGCCGCGTGCGCGACCGTGCAGCAGGCGGCGCTCGCGGTCGCGACGGGCGTGGCGGAGGTCGTGGTCTGTTACCGGGCCTTCAACGAACGCTCGGGACGGCGGTTCGGGTCGGGCGTACGGCATCGGGAGCCGTCGGCGGAGGGCGTGGCGCTGGGCTGGACGCTGCCGTTCGGGCTGCTCACGCCCGCCTCGTGGGTGGCGATGGCGGCGCAGCGCTACCTGCACGCGTACGGGCTGACCCCCGAGGCGTTCGGGCACGTGGCCGTGGTCGACCGGAAGTACGCGGCGACGAACCCGGCGGCGTACTTCCACGGCCGTCCCATCACCCTCGACGACCACGCGGCCTCGCGCTGGATCGTCGAACCGTTGCGGTTGCTGGACTGCTGCCAGGAGACGGACGGAGGCCAGGCGCTCGTCGTGACCTCGCTGGAGCGCGCGCGGGATCTGCCGAAGCCGCCCGCCGTGGTCGTGGCGGCCGCCCAGGGCGCGGGCCGGGCACAGCAGCAGATGACCGGCTTCTACGAGGGTGATCTCACCGGGCTGCCGGAGATGGGCGTCGTCGCCCGGCAGCTGCGGCGGACCTCCGGGCTCGGCCCGGACGACATCGACGTGGGCATCCTGTACGACCACTTCACGCCGTTCGTGCTGATGCAGCTGGAGGAGTTCGGGTTCTGCGGGCCGGGGGAGGCGGCGGACTTCGTGGCCGAGGAGCGGCTGCCGCTCAACACCCATGGCGGCCAGCTCGGCGAGGCGTATCTGCACGGGATGAACGGCATCGCGGAGGCGGTACGGCAGCTGCGGGGCACCTCCGTGAACCAGGTACCCGGCGCCGAGCGGGTGCTGGTCACCGCGGGTACCGGGGTGCCGACCTCGGGGTTGGTGCTGGGGACGGACGGGTGAGCGGTCCGGGTGTGGCGGCTGAAGGGGGGTTTCGGGCACCCCGGGGTCCGGAGCCGTACAACCTGGGCAGGTCCTTCTCAGAGGTCGTTCTCTCAGGGGTGCACCCTCAGTACCTGGGGGCTGTTCATCCACCTTCAGTAGGTGGGGTCTGCCCTACTCCTACAACCTGAGGGGGATTCGTCTTCGGGACCTGCGGCCGATTTGCCGGGCGGGGCCCGCTCCTAGCGTGGACCCATGACCACACCCGTCTGCACCAGCGCTGCGAAGGCCGCTGCACCAGTGACGCGGGCCCTGTCGGCCTCGGCCCGATCGACCCCCGTCCGATCGACCCCGGTCCGATCGGCCCCGGCCCGTTCGACCCCGGTCCGATCGGCCCCGGCCCGTTCGACCCCGGTCCGATCGGCCCCGGCCCGTTCGGCCTCGACCCGGCCGGCCCTGTCGGGGCTGACGAACCTGTCGTACCCGTCGTTCTCGGCGTACGTGAAGGCCCGCCAGCCGGTGTTGCTGCGGACCGCCCGGTCACTCACCGCGAACCCGTGCGACGCCGAAGACCTGCTGCAGACCGCGCTGGCCAAGACGTATGTCGCCTGGGAACGCATCGAGGACCACCGGGCCCTCGACGGCTATGTACGCCGGGCGCTGCTCAACACCCGCACGTCCCAGTGGCGCAAGCGCAAGGTGGACGAGTTCGCGTGCGAAGAACTGCCGGAGCCCGAGGGGGTCCAGGCCGCCGACCCGGCCGAGCAGCAGTCGCTGCACGACGCGATGTGGCGCGCGATCATGAAGTTGCCGGCGCGGCAGCGGGCCATGGTCGTCCTCAGGTACTACGAGGACCTGAGCGAGGTCCAGACGGCCGAGGTCCTCAACGTCTCGGTCGGCACGGTGAAGTCGGCGGTGTCGCGCGCGCTGGGCAAGCTGCGCGAGGACCCCGAACTGGAACCCGTGCGCTGAGTCGTTCGTTGGCCTGTCAGGTGGTTCCCGCCTGCTCGGAATCTGACCCGGACCCGGACTGGGGACGGCTCGGACTCGGACTCCGCGGGCGACTCTGTCTGATCGATCATCTTGTCCCCTAGTGACATACCGATCGGTATGCGAGCAGAATCGGCGCGACCGTTACCACCGCGTAGGCAGAGCCGCCCCGGGAGGACGCCGTGCTGAGCACCATGCAGGACGTACCGCTGTTGATCTCCAGGATCCTGACCCACGGATCGAGCATCCACGGGACGTCGCAGGTGATCACCTGGACCGGCGAGAGTGAGCCCGAACGCCGCTCCTACGCCGAGATCGGCGTCCGCGCCGCGCAGCTGGCCCACGCCCTGCGCGAGGACCTGGGAGTCGACGGCGACGAACGGGTCGCGACTCTCATGTGGAACAACTCGGAACACGTGGAGGCGTACTTCGCGATCCCCTCCATGGGCGCCGTCCTCCACACCCTCAACCTGCGCCTGCCCCCCGAGCAGCTCGCCTGGATCGTCAACCACGCCGCCGACCGCGTGATCATCGCCAACGGCTCGCTGCTGCCCCTCCTCGCGCCGCTCCTCCCGCACCTCAAGCCGGTGGAGCACGTCGTCGTCGCCGGGCCCGGCGACCGGTCGCTGCTCGCCGGAGCCAGTGTCCAGGTGCACGAGTACGAGGACCTGATCGCCGGCAAGCCGACCACATACGACTGGCCCGAGCTGGACGAACGCGCCGCCGCGGCCATGTGTTACACCTCAGGCACCACCGGCGACCCCAAGGGCGTCGTCTACTCCCACCGTTCGATCTACCTGCACTCCATGCAGGTCAACATGGCCCAGTCCATGGGCCTGACGGACGTGGACCTCTCGCTCGTCGTCGTCCCGCAGTTCCACGTCAACGCCTGGGGCCTGCCGCACGCGACCTTCATGACCGGCGTCAACATGCTGATGCCGGACCGGTTCCTGCAGCCCGGCCCGCTCGCCGAGATGATCGAGACGCTGAAGCCGACGCACGCCGCCGCCGTCCCCACCATCTGGCAGGGCCTGCTCACGGAGCTGTCCGCCCGTCCTCGTGAGGTCGCCTCGCTCACCCAGGTCACCATCGGCGGCTCGGCCTGTCCGCCCTCCCTCATGGAGGCCTTCGACAAGCTCGGCATGCGCGTCTGCCACGCCTGGGGCATGACGGAGACCTCCCCGCTCGGCACGATCGCCCGGCCGCCGGCCGGTGTGGAGGCCGGTTCGGAGGAGGAGCTCGCCTACCGCCTCACCCAGGGCCGCTTCCCCGCCTCCGTCGAGGCCCGCCTCTCCGGCCCCGGCGGCGAGCGCCTCCCCTGGGACGGCGAGTCCGCCGGTGAGCTGGAGGTCCGCGGCCCCTGGATCGCGGGCGCGTACTACGGCGGTTCAGGCGCCGAACACGTCCGCCCCGACGACAAGTTCAGCGAGGACGGCTGGCTGAAGACGGGCGACGTCGGCACCATCAGCCCCGACGGCTTCCTCACCCTCACCGACCGTGCCAAGGACGTCATCAAGTCCGGCGGCGAGTGGATCTCCTCCGTCGAGCTGGAGAACGCCCTCATGGCCCACCCGGACGTCGCCGAGGCCGCCGTCGTCGCCGTACCGGACGAGAAGTGGGGCGAACGCCCCCTCGCCACCGTCGTGTTGAAGGAGGGCTCCACCACCGACTTCACCGCCCTCCGCTCCTTCCTCGCCGACGAGGGCCACATCGCCAAGTGGCAGCTCCCCGAGCGCTGGACGATCATCGAGTCGGTGCCGAAGACGAGCGTGGGCAAGTTCGACAAGAAGGTGCTGCGGAGGCAGTACGCGGAGGGCGCGTTGGACGTGACGCAGATCTAGGAAGCGTCGTAGTCAGGTGAGGGTGGGGCGGTGTTTCACGTGAAACACCGCCCCACCCTCATGCGTTGCGGGATCAGTTCGTGCCGACTCGTGCCAACAGGTCCACGATCCGGGTCTGTACGTCGGTGCTCGTCGAGCGTTCCGCGAGGAAGAGGACCGTCTCCCCCGAGGCCAGGCGCGGAAGTTCGGACGGGTCGACGGCGGCGGTGTAGACGACGAGCGGGGTGCGGTTCAACTGGCCGTTCGTACGCAGCCAGTCGATGATTCCGGCCTGGCGGCGGTGCACCTGAAGCAGGTCCATCACCACGAGGTTGGGCCGCATCTGCGCGGCCAGCGTGACCGCGTCCGTGTCCGACGCGGCGCGCGCGACCTGCATGCCACGCCGTTCCAGCGTCGCGGTCAGGGCGAGCGCGATCTCCGCGTGCTCCTCGATGAGCAGCACGCGCGGTGGGTGCTGCTCGGAGTCACGCGGCGCGAGCGCCTTCAGCAGGATGGCCGGGTCGGCACCGTACGCCGCCTCCCGCGTCGCCTGGCCGAGCCCCGCCGTCACGAGGACGGGGACCTCGGCGGCCACGGCGGCCTGGCGCAGCGACTGGAGTGCCGTGCGGGTGATGGGCCCGGTCAGCGGGTCGACGAACAGGGCGGCCGGGTAGGCGGAGATCTGGGCGTCCACGTCCTCACGGGAGTTCACGATGACGGGCCGGTAGCCGCGGTCGCTCAGCGCCTGGTGGGTCGTCGCGTCCGGCGCGGGCCACACCAGCAGCCGGCGGGGGTTGTCCAGCGGCTCCGGCGGCAACTCGTCGTCCATCGGCTGTGGATGCGGCCGGTCAGGGACCTCCACCGCACCGCCGGGCCCGTCGAGCGGCTCGGGACCTTCGTCCGCGTTCACATCGGGCGCCCCTATGGCATACGACCGCCCGGCACCCTCGGTACGGCCCGTCAGCCGGGCCTGCCCGGCGAGGGACGGCTGCGGCGGGAGCGGAACCTGCCCGGCGAGGGACGGCTGCGCGGGCAACGGGGCCTGGCCGGCGAGCGAGGGCTGCGACACCTGCGCGGCTGCCTGGGCCTGAGGCGGGGTCTGGCCGGCGCCGATGCGGAGGCCGGTGCCGTTGGTCGGGGTGGACTGCGGGTGGGGGCGCGCGCCGGTCTCGGGGCGGTCGCCGGTCGGCTGGGGCGGTGTCCCGAGCTTCCGGCGCCTGCCGGAACCGCCGGGTTGGTTCGGGGCGGGCGTGGCTCCGGCCTGGGGCTGCGCCTGCGCGCCTGCCTGGACCTGCGCTTGCGCCTGGGGGCCGCCCTGGCGGGAGAACGGGACGCCCTGGCCGAGCGTCCGCACACTGATCGCCCGTTCGTGGGTGGAGCTGGGGTCGACGGGGGCGGGAGCGGGGGCCGGGTTCGTCGGCGTGGCCTGCGCCTGCGCCTGCGCCTGCGCCTGCGCCTGGGCCTGGGCCTGGGCGGCCGGGGCCGTGGCCTCGGCGGGCAACGGCTGCGCGGCGCGCGGCTGCTGCTGGACGGCGACCTCCGGCGGCAGCGGGGTTCCCGAGGAGGGGGTCGACTGAGGGGGCAGCGGCACCTGCGGAGGAGCTACGGGGATGCCGGCGCCGAAGGTCGCGTGGCGGGGGTCGGGCCAGGACTGGGCCTGGGGCGCGCCGGGGGCCGCACCCTGAGCGGGGACGGGCTGCTGGGTGCCGGGCACACCTTGGGCGGGTACGGGTTGGGCGGTGCCCTGGACCGGCTGTGCGCTCTGCACGGCCTGAACCCCTTGTACGCCCTGTACCCCCTGAACTCCCGGTACGAGGACGGACTGGCCGAGGGCGCCGACCTGCGCGGGCACCTGCTGCGGGCCACCGGGGGCCCCGTGCGGCGGGACGGCGCCCTGTGCGGCGACGTGTTGTCCGACCGCGGGCTGTCCGACGGCGGGCTGTCCGGGGCCGGCCTGGGCGGCAGCGGCCTGTGCGGCGAGAGCTTGCCCGGTGGCCGCCTGCCCGGGGAGGGCCTGCCCGACGGCTGCCTGGGTGGCGCCCCCGGGAACCCCCTGCGGAGCGACGGGCTGACCGGGAGCAGCGGCAACGGCGGCCTGGGAGGGTGGCACCTGCTGCGGGCCGCCTTGCACACCCTGGGCGGCAAGGGGCCGCGGGCCGCCCAGGACAGCCTGGGCGGACACGGGCTGCGCGGAGGCCATCGCTGCGCCCTGCGCGAGCACGGGCTGCCCCGGTCCTCCCTGAGCGAGTCCCGGCTGTCCCGGTACCTCCTGCGCGGGAGCACCCTGGGCGGACACCCCTTGCGCGGGCGCCATCATGGCTACGCCGTCACCCTGCCCGGGAGCGGGCTGTCGTACCGCCCGGCGGCGACCTGTCGGGGTGGGCACCGGGTGCGGCTGCGGCGGTGTGTGGTCGTCGGCCGGGCTGTGCGGCGCGGCGTCATGCCGACCGTCGTCGACACCACCGGCCGGGACCCCCGACACCTGTGCCGCGGCGGCCACTTGACCCACGCCGGGGACCTGCCCGGCACCGGCGGCCTGACCCCGACCCACGCCCGGGGCCTGCCCCGCAGCAGTGCCTTGAACGGCGCCGACGGCCTGGCCCGCGCCGACTACCTGACCCGCACCCGGGCCGACGACGCCACCCGGCGCCACCGCGCCGACCTGCGGGATCTGCTGCCCGATGTCACCGACCTGCTGTCCGATGCCGGCGGCGGGCACCGGCCCTCCGGCGAGCGCGGGTCCTCCGGTGGGGGGCACAACTCCCCCTGGCGGCACGGGTCCCGCAGCCTGCGCAGGCCCCCCGGCGGGAACCGGCTGTCCAGTGGGAAGCGGCTGCCCCGCAGCGGCAGGGACCAAGCCCCCGCCCGCGCCGACCGCACCCTGGCCGCCCTCACTGCCGTACCCCTCCACGCCCTGTACGGGCACGGCGGTTCCGGCAGGCAGAGGCAGAGGCAGAGGCAGAGGCAGAGGCAGAGGCAGAGGCATGGGCATGGGCATCGGCATGGGAGCGCCGGGCGCACCTGGCCCCGCGGCCAGGGGTACCGGACCGAGTCCGGCCGCCTGCGCGTACTCGGGCCCACGGTCGGCCTCGGCCGGCGGCAGCGCGAAGACGGCTCGCGCGCCCGGCTCGGGCGTGGCGGCGCGCTCCTCCGCGCTGGCGAGGGCGCGACGACGGCGTCCGGTGGGCTGCTGGGCGCCGGACGCCTCGCCGGAGCCGGCGTCGGCCGCGGTCTCCTCGGTGACCGGGCTCGGCGCTGCGGGCAGCGCCGGTGGCAGAGCGTTCTGCGCGGCGGGTTCCCGGCGGGCGCGCCGCCCGCCGGGTGCGGGCACACCCTGCGGCGGCACTGTCCCGCCCAGTCCGTTGGCGGCGGCAGCGGCACCCGCCGCGTGCTCGGCCGCCATGACGACCGCGCCCTCGGCGGCCACGGCCTCACCGCCGGCTTCGGCGGAGGTACCACGCCCACGCCGCCGCCCGGTACCCCCAGCGCCCTCGGCCTCGGCGCCCTGCGCGGGCACGGGGCCCTCCCCGGCACCGGCGGCCGAAACACCGTCCGCCGCACCAGCCGCGACCGCCGCCTCCTCCGCCCTGCGCCTGCGCCGCCCGGTCGGGGCGACAGCGCCCTCGGGGGCCTGGCTCTCGGGAGCGTCCTCGCTCTCCAGGAACGCGTCCACCGACGACCGCCGCGCACGCCTGCGTCCACCACCGACGGGGGCCTGCTCCGACAGGGCGACCTCGGCACCGGTGGCCATGGGTCCGGAGTCGGCCTCGGCGCCCGTCGCAACGGGCAGCGCCGCGGCGGGCATGGCCCCGGCACCGCCACCCAGCGGTACCTCCAGCACATACGCGCTGCCGCTCATCCCCGGCACCTCGACCGTCTGGAGCACACCACCGTGCGCCCGCACGATCCCCTGGACGATCGGCTGGTGCACCGGGTCTCCCCCGGCGTACGGTCCGCGCACCTCGATCCGGACGACCTCACCGCGCTGCGCGGCCGCCACGACGACCGTGTTGTCCATGTAGCCACCGGCGGACAGGGGCGCGTTGCCCGTCGCGTCGACACCGGCGACATCCGCGACGAGATGCGCGAGCGCGGTCGCGAGCCGCACCTGGTCCACCTCGGCCTCGATGGGCGGCGCGTGCACGGCGAACTGCACCCGACCCGGCCCGACCAGCTCCACGGCCCCGTCGACACCGGCCGCGACGACCGCGTCGAGCATGACGGCCGTACGCACGAGACCGTCCTCGCCCGTGTCGATCCGCTGGTAGCCGAGCACGTTGTCGATGAGCGTCGTGATCCGCGAGTACCCGGCGGTCAGGTGATGCAGCACCTGGTTGGCCTCGGGCCACAGCTGCCCGGCGTCGTCGGCGGCGAGCGTGCCCAGTTCACCGCGGAGTTGGTCGAGCGGGCCGCGCAGCGAGGTGCCCAGCACGGCGAGCAGCTGCTCGTGCCGTGCGGCCAGCGCCTCGTACCGGTCCTTCTCGCGCTCCCCGAGCGCCGCGTACCGCTCGTCGCCGGCGGCGAGCTCCTCGGCGTGCTGCTCGCTCAGCTCGGCCAGCTCGGCGGTGTGCTCCTCCCGGACGTTCGCGAGTTCCTCGGCGTGCTCCTTGGCGAGCCGCTCCAGCTCCTCCGCGTGCGTCTCGGCCTCGGAGTCCTTCTCCTCGGCGAGCTTGTCGTACGGCCGCCGGTCGGTGAACGTCATCACGGCACCGACGAGCTGATCCCCGTCACGCACCGGCGCGGTCGTCAGGTCGACCGACACCTTCTCGCCGTTCTTCGACCACAGCACCTGCCCGCGCACCCGGTGCTTGCGCCCGGACCGCAGGGTGTCCGCGAGCGGCGACTCGCCGTACGGGAAGGGAGCGCCGTCCTCGCGCGAGTGCAGCACGAGCGTGTGCAGCTCGCGTCCGCCGAGGTCGCTGGCCCGATAACCCAGTATCTGGGAGGCGGCCGGATTGACGAGGACGATCCGCCCGTCCGTGTCCGTCCCGACCACACCCTCGGACGCCGCCCGCAAAATCATCTCGGTCTGCCGTTGCGAACGTGCGAGTTCGGCCTCGGTGTCGACGGTGCCCGAAAGATCCCGTACGACCAGCATGAGCAGCTCGTCATTGGCAGAGCCGTAACCGTCGTACGCCTGCTGCCCGTTCTCCAGATTCGCGCTTGTGACCTCGACCGGGAACTCGCTGCCGTCGGTCCGGCGGGCGGTCATACGGGTCGGCTTGGTCCGTCCCGTCGGGTCCATGGTGTCGGGCCGCCGCATGGAGCCCGGGATGAGCCGGGAGTCGAACTCGGGCAGCAGGTCCAGCAACCCGCGCCCGACCAACGCGGTCCCGGGAGTCTCGAAGGCCTCCAGCGCGATCGTGTTGGCGTTGACGACGGTCCCATTGGCGTTGACCAGCACCAACGCGTCGGGAAGTGCGTCCAGTATGGCTGCGAGGCGAGCAGCGCCTCGGGATGGCCTGCTGCTCACGAGACGCTTCCTCCCTGTTACCGCACCTTGCCGACCACTGGGCCCGTGGCCATCTTGCCAACCGGCCCGCAACGTGTCACGCGAGGGAGTCTACGGGCAGAGGTTGCGCTCGCGACGCCGGATGAGAGGGAGGTCGCACACCGAACATACGGAGATGCCGTGACTGTACGAACGCGGATGCCGTGACCGTGCGTTTTGCCGGGCGGCCCCGGCGGCGGGACATATGTACGGGCTGTACACGGTCGCCGAGGGGACTGTCCGCGCCCCTCATCGGATGGCCGATTTCACCTGTTCCCTTCTTGCGCGACCTTCTTGCGCTCCCTTAGTACGCGCGATGTTCCCTTCTCACGCGTCTCAGGCGTCTTGCGCGCGGAGATCCGGCAGTACGGGCACCAGGGCGTCCCAGCGGGCGATCTCGCAGCCGTTCCCGCGGTCGAAGCGGGCGTCGACGCGACGCCCGGCCCAGGTCCCGGTGACGTGGGCGGTGGCCGGTCCGCCGTACTGCATCGTGCACACGGTCCCGGACCCGACCGGCGCGAACGGATCCTTCCCCCAGGTGGTTTTCCGGTCTAGCCGTCCGCACGCGTCACGCGCGTCCGGGTGGCTGCCTCCCTCGGGATGGCACCGCAGCTCGAACGTTCCGTCCGCCGTCCCGCGGGCATCCCGCACGGTGACGGTCAACCGGTCCCCGGGGCCGACGGTCGGGGCGGGCATGGGCAGCGCCGCCCGCGACACCGCCTCGGCGGCGTACGCGTCCGGCGCCACCGGCCCGAGCGTGCCGGCGGTGGCCGCGGCGAGCGAGGCGGCGGCGCCGAGGATCAGTCGGCCCAGGACGGCGGGGCGGCTGGGGGGCGCGGCGAGAGGGAGCGGGCGCGCGGCGGGAGTGTGGGCGGGAGACTGCGGGCGCGCGGTGGGAAGACTCTGCGACATGACCTGACTAACGCCACGTCCGGCCCGCGGTTGCGGCGCCGCGGGCCTCGTCCCAACACCGCCCCGTCCGCCCGTCGCACCGCTCCCGACGTGCCATACGGCTTTGCCCTGCGGCCTCTCCGCCTAGTACCGTGGGAGGCGATTGGTGACAGCCCACTCGGCTGTGTCATCATCTGCACGCACCATTCGCGCTCGCGCGGGCGGTTGTGCTGGAGGCGTCGCCTAGTCCGGTCTATGGCGCCGCACTGCTAATGCGGTTTGGGACTTCAATCCCATCGAGGGTTCAAATCCCTCCGCCTCCGCGCTTGATCACCGAAGCCCCGGTCCATCCGACCGGGGCTTCGTCGTTCCCGCCCTCGCTCCAAGAGCGCCCTCAGAAGGTGTTTTCCCAGGTCACAAGGGCTATGGATAACGGATTTCACATGGCGACGGCAGTCATGTAATGTTCTTCCTGTCGCCGCGAGCGGGCCGAAAGGGCCGGGGCCGGCAGAAAATAAAACAAGCACTCGTAGCTTAACGGATAGAGCATCTGACTACGGATCAGAAGGTTGCAGGTTCGAATCCTGCCGAGTGCACAGCAAGTCAGAGGCCCTGTGGATCATTCCACGGGGCCTCTGACTTTTGCCTTGCCAGCAGTGTTGACGGTTGTCGGAAGCCACCCTCGGGGGCGGGGTAGAGGACTATGGGGACGCCGTCCAGGCCGTCGTCATCGTTCGGCTTCTTGCCGTCACCTGTGTCTTCCTGAGCGTGTCCCCGACGCAGTCGAAGGCCGAACGCTGAGAGTCGAGCCGGACTAAGGCGTAAATGTCCATGGTTACCCGGATCGAACTGTAGCCGAGGACTTCCATGATCATGCGGGCGTCGGCTCCCTGCTCGTGGATGAGTGACGCGCAGGTGTGCCGCAGATCGTGAACCCGGACCTGCGCACGTCGGCCGGATGTTCAGGGCCTCGAAAGAGTGGTTCAGGTTGCGCGGCTCGTTAGGCGCCCCGTTCTTCGTGGTGAAAATCAGGTTGTGTCTGTGCTCTTCCACAGATGGGGCAGTCCGCACGGCCGCGGTGTCGCGCGGACCCGTCATCCGCTTCGCGTCCACTCCCCGCAAGCGCACCGAGCCGGCTTGTGACGGCCGTGACGGGAACGGATGCCTCGGTACTGGCCCGTGGTCGGTACTGGCCCGTGGTCGGCCGCGATGAGGAGCTCGCGTCCGACCGTCCGTGGGTCAGGAGCGCTCTCGGGCGGCTGGGGGGTTCAGGCAGAGCGCGATGTTCCGGACCGCGGCGGTGAGTTCCTCGATCACCCGGGCTGCCTGCTCCGCGTTGTGGAAGCCCGGGCGCACGGCCTGGGACAGGTCCAGTTTCTCCACCGTCTGGAGAGCCAGCCCGGCGCCCACGGCGGAGGGGGGCGCGGCATCGGGCGCGGGCGCCTCGGCCACGGGAAGGGACACGGGTACGGCGGGCCGGGCCGGCACGGCCGGGTCCGCCGTGGGTGCGCCGTAAGCAGAGGGTGCCATCCGGCGCGTCGGCTCGGAGAAGGCCGATGCCGGTCGGTCGGCTGGTCTCTCGCCGTTCTCCGGTTCCCCGCGGTACTCGTCGAACGGGGGGTGGAAGGTGCCGGAGCCGTCGGTCGCGCGGGCGCGTTCCTTCACGGCTGGTCGCATCGGCGCGAGCTGTGGGGCGGGCGGGCTCTGGGAGGTCTGCTGGACGGGCGGGACCAGCTCCGGCGCGTGACGAGTCCGGGGCACGAAGTGCTCGAAGTCCGGGAATGTCAGGGGCGTGGAGTGCGTGGAGGAGCGCGGGTTGTACTCGGTCTGCCACTGCATGCGGTAGCAGTCGACCTGGTCGGCGCAGGCGGTGCGGGCGTGGAAGACCGCGGTGTCCTCCTCCAGGTCCGGGTACCAGAGGTTAGGGCCGGGGAAGCGCACGGTCCGCACCCGGGGCTTGATCGGCTCGGCGCAGCCCATGCAGCAGTCCTCCGGCACAATGAGCGGGATGCCACCGCTCTGCTCGGGCCGGCGTGGACCGCCCTCCCAGCGGTACTCCCCGTGGTGGCAGGGCGGCAGCTCGCCGCAGGCGCGGCAGACGGCGTAATGTTCCGGGAGGACCTGCCAGTCGTGGCTGGCAGGGGCGCACCAGTGCTTGGGCGTGGACCGGGGGAGGTTCTCGTTGCGCAGTACCAGGACCACCGGGCGCTTGTAGAACTCGGAGCGCTCCGGTGCCGGCTTGACCACCTGGTTGTTGGCTCGCCACAGTTCGTTGGCGTGCCACCACAGCTCCACGTGGTCGCGCCAAGCCTTCTCGTAGGACTTCGGCCACGAGTCGCCCGTATAGCTGTTGATCTCCAGGATCCGCCAGGCCTGCCGGTCGAGTACCACGATGGAGCCGACCCGCAGTCGCAGATGTGTTCCGTTGTCATCCTCGTCCGGCCAGTCGTGCCGGCCGATACGGGTGGGCTGGTCTGGGAGCCACCTGCGAACCTGCATGTCACGCTCCTCGGCAACGAAACTTCATAGTTTCAACTGGGGCAGTGGCAACATTCTGAACATCCGGTCGTTCGCTTCGGTGTAGACACGCGCACGATGTTGACCGATGGCGACCGGAAACACTTTTCGTGCCACCGCTTCCTCCAGAAACGCCTTTCACCGGGCGTTTTCGCCACCATGGCCGTCACCGGATCCCGCCCTTCGGCGGACCTCGGGATAGCGGACCCATGCACGGGCGTCCGGCCTCGACGCATACCTGCACGTGTTGTGTGATGGCACTTCGGTCGCCGTCATCTGTACGTGTGCATCGCCCCCTCCCCTCCCACACCCGCCATCGAACCACCGTGCACCGCGCGTCGGGACCCCGTGGGGTGTACCCGCTCCGCCCCTGGTGGAGGCGGGGTGGGTTGCCCGAGCGGCCTGAGGAAACGGTCTCGAGAACCGTCGTATGGCGACGCGCCGTTCGAAGTTGACGGCAGCTCTGACGGCAACGACGGCATACAGACGCGCATGATCGCTAACCCGAGCGATCAGAACAGGAGGCCGTCGGCCCTCCTCATGGTGTGGTGCCCGATCCTACGGATCAGAAGGTTGCAGGTTCGAATCCTGCCGAGTGCACACAGGTGAGAGGCCCCGGAGAGATCCGGGGCTTCTTGCGTTTCAGGGGCGTACGGCAGCGAAGTACGGCAACCGTGACCCAAGGGGCGCGGCCGGCCCGCGGATAGGGTGTCCGCGCACGGCGACCGGGGGGTCGTGGCACTTGTGCGGCACGGGAGGGGCACATATGAAGATCAAGACCGGCGGAGCGGGACTCATGACCATGGTCCTGGCGGCACTGGTGGGATGCGGGGGCAGCCCAGCCGGGGGATCAGAGGACTCGACAGCTCCGGTTTCAGGTGCGCCGTCGTCGGCGCAAGCCCGTCTCTCTCCTGAGGATCTGCAGAGCCGATGGTGGACATGGGCGATGTCGGAACCCGAACGCACCAACCCGGTCGCTGACGAGGATGGCAGCGAGTGCGAGCGCAACCAGCCGCAGGACATGTGGTTCCTGGCGGGCACATTCGGCACTCAGGCCGAGCGCACCTGCAGCATCCCAGACGGGGTCCCTGTCGCGTTTCCCCTGGTGAACCAGATGGGCACCCCGGTGGACTGCGCAGCCTTCATGAGCACAGCCAAGGGGTCCGCAGTCCTGGACGGCAAGAAGGTCGACTCGGAAACCATCCGAGGAGAGACGATCTCTGTGCAGGGCGTCGCCGACAACCCCGTCACAGGCACGGGCGAGCGCTTCACGGCTACCGGGTGCGGCCTCTGGGTCCAGTTGCCCCCGCTGAAATCCGGGAAGCACACACTGACGATTCGCGGTCAGGCACAGGACTTCTCCGTTGGTGTGGACTACTCCCTGACCGTGGATGCGGCGTAGGCGAAAGGCGCGCGGGAGACCCTGAGTTCGGGGTCTCCCGGGAGAGCGGGTCTCGGCTACGGGATGCCCAGCCGGCGCCGACCATGGCTTCGGACAGCTTGCCCAGCGCCGGCCCGAACCTCGTCCTCGCTCGCTTCGGCGGAGACCTCCATCGTCGCTACTACCCGGGTGACAAGGGTGGTTGCCCGCCTGGCGATTGCTACAACCCTTGTCCGTCCGGAGGTTGCCGGTAGGGCGCAAGAGCCCCCGCGCCGGTGTCGAGTCGTACGAAAGTGCCGATGTTCGTGGTCATCGGGATCGAGTTGTGACCAAGGATCTCCTTGATCGTGCGGGCGTCGGCAGGGCGTTCCTTTCTTCGGTGCGGCGATCAACAGCTCACCGCGTCGCAGGCCGACGCGGACCGCCGGCTCGTACGCGGCCCACAGCCGGTCGTCCCGAGGAGTTGCGAGGAGCTGACCTCCTTCCTTCGCTGTGAGCGGTTCGATCTCGCGTTTCGTGCCCATGCCCAGCTCCAAGTTCCGGGTCACGTTCCGGGTCACGTTGCGGGGGAGCTTGCCGCGGGGTGGATCGACCTCACGCACGGCGTGCTGGAAGGCGGCACGAAGGATCGCCGGCCGGAAGCGCACGGTCCGGTCGGGCGTGCCCACAGGGCTCCGACGTGCGCGTTTCACAGCACGGTGCCGGTGTGTCGAATCCTGCCGCGTGCACATCGACCGGGGGTCCCGGAAAGATCCGGGGCCCTCGGCGGTGGTGCTGACCGCCGGTCGGCGGGAGGGCTTGGAGGCGGTCGGCGGAGTGGCTGGGGTCGGCACGCGGCGGACGGCCGGATACGAGTGGGCGCATACTGGTCGAGATGACAAAGCCAGGTGCACCGAAGCGCTATTTGCCCACCAGTCCCTTCAAGGCCCCGGTCGCCCCGCCTCCCAAGCACTTCGCGGTGGGCGACCAGGTCACGCACGACATGTACGGCCTCGGCCGGGTGATCGGCATCGAGGACGGGATCGCCGCTCTCGTCGATTTCGGATCGGCGCGACAGCGGATCTTGAGCCCGTACACCAAGATGAGCAAGCTGTAGGACCAGGACAAAGACCAGGACCAGAGCCAGGACCGAACCCGGGTCAGGGCCGAACCCGGGTCAGGGCCAGGACCGACGGCAGGTTTCGCTCCCGAGGGGGCGCGTCCTGTCATGCCGTTCTGCCACACCACGTCACGCCCCCGTCCCGCCTTGCCGACGCGGCATCGCCGCCTCCGACGACGACGAACCTCGTTCAGATCCCGGGACAGCCGGGCGGAGGCGTTGTCAGTGGTGCCCTCTAATGTCGTGAGGGATGGCACGCGTGTGGAGATGTACGGGGCTGCGGTGGGGTGCGGACGGGCCGCTGTTGCAGTGGGCGGGCGGGCGCGCGAGCCCGTTGTCGCGGGGGAAGCCGGTGGCCTTCGGGGTCGTGGGCGAGGGGCGGCGGACGTGCGTCGGGGCTCGGGGGAACCCCTGTCCGGTGCGTGCCGGGGTGCCGGGGCGGAGTACCGGCGCTCGGTGTGAGGAGTGCGCGCGGCTCGACCGGGCCCATTCCGTGGCTGCCGACACGATCGCCGATGATCCGCGGCCGTATCACGTGTACCTCGCGTGGTTCGGGCCCGGAATGGTGAAGGTGGGAATCACGGCGGTCGAGCGGGGGTCGGCGCGGCTGCTGGAGCAGGGGGCGGTCTCCTTCGGGTGGCTCGGGCGGGGGCCACTGATGGCCGCGCGGCGGGCGGAGGAGGTGCTGCGGACCGCGCTCAAGGTGCCCGATCGGATTCCGTACGCCGAGAAGCGGCTCGTGCGGGCCTGCCTGCCGGTCGAGGAGGAGCGGGTCGGCGAGCTGGCGGTGCTGCACGGGCGGGCCCTGGGGCTCGCGGGGTGGCCCGAGTCGTTGGAGCCCGTGCCTTTCCGAGCGGTCGATCACTTCGAGGTGTTCGGCCTGGACGGGTTGCCGGCCGCGGACGGGGTGGTGAGCGAGCTGGTCGTGGGTGGGGCTGTGGGCGGTCAGGTCCTCGCCGTCGCCGGGCCCGATGTGCATCTGGTCACCGGTCGAGGGGTCGTCGTTCTCGATACGCGCCTCATGACCGGCTGGGAGCTGACCGCTCCCGTCGGCGAGGGTGCCCGTGACGCCCTCACCGTGCCCGTACGGGAGGTGAAAAGCCCACGGGGCGCAGGGGACGGGAGCGTGCAGGACGGGCTGTTCTGAGGCGCCTTGGCGGTGGTGCGCGGTGGTGCGCGGTGGGGCGCGGTGCACAGGCACGGCGGGTAAAGACTTCGATCCCTTTTGCTTCCCGTCCGGAAAGGGTGTGGACGTCGGTCGCGGACTGGCCCGAGAGTGATGCCATGAGTGATCAGCGGATAGCACCTGACGGAGCACTTGACGGAGCGCCTGGTGGAGCACGTGACGCCGCACGTGGCGAGGCGAGTGGCCACGCGCCGGACAACGCGGCCGTCGTCGCGCCCGTCCCCGCCCATGAGCCCCCGTACTACGCCGTCGTCTTCACCTCCACACGCACCGACGACCAGAGCGGGTACGGGGAGACCGCCGAGCGGATGGAGGAGCTGGTGAAGGGTGTGCCCGGGTTCCTCGGGATGGATCAAGCTCATACGCCCGGCGGGCCGGCCATCACCGTGGGGTACTTCCGGGATGCCGAAGCCGTCGCGGAGTGGCGGGCCGATGTCGAGCACCGTGCGGCGCAGGCCCGGGGGCGGGCCGAGTGGTACGAGAGCTACACACTGCACATCGCCAAGGTCGAGCGGAGTCACAGCTTCGTGAGAGGGGGAGGCGAAGCATGACGGCGCTTGCGTAAAGGCAGGGTCAGAGCAGGGGCGCGGGGAGGGTTTCCCGTGGCCGCGAAGCTGTGGGCTCGCGGTGGGGCAGCCTGGGAAACGCCGTGCGAACGATGAGGAACGTGCTGGTCGGCGAGGGTGCTGTCCGAGAAGTCGGGGATCTACCCAGGGGTTGCCTGAGAGGCTCCTGTGTGTTTCTCAGAAAAATCACAGGTTCCGGAAAGGGTGTTCTCAGGAGTCCCCGACAAGGTGTCCAGCATGACCACGACCTCGCCCCAGGGGCGCACCGAACTGCTGAGGCCGGACGGGAGCCCCGTCCGAGTGCTTGTGGTGGACGACGAGCTGTCGATCACCGAACTGCTGTCCATGGCCCTGCGCTATGAGGGATGGCAGATCCGGAGTGCGGGGGACGGCACGGGTGCCCTCCAGACCGCCCGGGACTTCCGGCCCGACGCCGTCGTCCTCGACATGATGCTGCCCGACATGGACGGGCTGACCGTCCTCGGGCGGCTGCGGCGCGAGCTGCCCGAGGTGCCTGTGCTCTTTCTCACCGCGAAGGACGCGGTCGAGGACCGGATCGCCGGGCTCACCGCCGGCGGTGACGACTACGTCACCAAGCCGTTCAGTCTCGAAGAGGTCGTCGCCCGGCTGCGCGGGCTCATCCGCCGCTCCGGTGCCGCCGACCGCCGCTCCGACTCCGTGCTCGTCGTCGGGGACCTCATGCTCGACGAGGACAGCCACGAGGTGTCGCGCGGCGGGGCGAACATCCACCTCACCGCCACCGAGTTCGAACTGCTGCGGTTCCTCATGCGGAACCCGCGGCGGGTGCTCAGCAAGGCGCAGATACTCGACCGTGTCTGGTCGTACGACTTCGGTGGCCAGGCCAACGTGGTCGAGCTGTACATCTCGTATCTGCGGCGGAAGATCGACGCCGGGCGCGAGCCGATGATCCACACCCGTCGTGGGGCCGGTTACCTGATCAAGCCCGCCGCGTCATGAGCGGGCGACGACGGACGCGTACGCAGAGGCAGCCGAAGCTGGGGCGAGGGCGTGGACGACAGCCGCGCACGCTGCGTACGCGGCTCGTCGTCTCCGCGGTGGCGTTGATCGCGGTGGTGTGTGCGGTCATCGGAACGGTGACGACGGTCGCGCTGAGCGAGCACCTGTACGACCAACTGGCGACCAATGTCGAAGAGATCGCCAAGCGCACCGATGGGCCCAAGGGGCCGGGCGGCGGGCTGCCCGGGGCGCCGGGCAGCACCAGGACCGTCACCCTGACGACGGATCAGAAACTCCAGTTCGTCACGAAGGGCGGTTCGCCGGAGTACACGATCGGTGCCCTCGTGGAGAACGGGACCATCGCCAAGGGCGTCGTCGGCGAGCTGGCGACCTCCGACACCACCGGGCAGCCGGACATGACGGCCGTCACGCTGAGCGAGGCGGACCTCGCCGCGCTCGCCGAGGTCTCGCACGACGGCAACGCACACAGGGTCAGCCTTCCCGACCAGGGCGATTACCTGGTTCAGTACAAGTCCAACCATGACGGCGACACGTTCTACGTGGGCCTGCCCACCGACTCCGTCACCAAGACCCTCAGTACCCTCATCGTCGTCGAACTCAGCGTCACCGGCGCCGGTCTCGTCGCCGCGGGCATCGCCGGTTCCGTGCTCGTCGGGGTCGCCCTGCGGCCGTTGCGCAAGGTCGCCTCCACCGCGACTCGCGTGTCCGAGCTGCCTCTGCACACCGGTGAAGTGACCCTCAACGAGCGGGTTCCGGCCTCCGAGACCGACCCGCACACCGAGGTCGGCCAGGTCGGAGCCGCGCTCAACCGGATGCTCAATCACATCCACGGCGCCCTGCACTCGCGGCAGGAGAGCGAGACGCGCGTACGGCAGTTCGTCGCGGACGCCAGTCATGAGCTGCGGACGCCCCTCGCGTCCATTCGTGGTTACGCCGAACTGACCAGGCGCGGCAGGGAGGAGATCGGGCCCGACACCCGGCACGCGCTCGGGCGGATCGAGTCCGAGTCCGCGCGGATGACCATGCTCGTCGAGGATCTGCTGCTGCTCGCGCGGCTCGACGCCGGACGGCCGCTGCAGTTCGAGCAGACCGACCTCATCCCCCTCGTCGTGGACACCGTCAGCGACGCGCGTGTCGCCGGGCGGAGCCACAACTGGCGGCTCGACCTGCCGGACATCCCCGCGCTCGTCTCGGCCGACGCGGCACGGCTTCAGCAGGTGCTCGTCAACCTGCTGGCGAACGCCCGTACGCATACGCCCCCCGGTACGACCGTCACCGCGCGTGTCCAGCGGCGTGGGCCGTGGATGTGCGTCGATGTCGAGGACGACGGGCAGGGCATCCCGGAGGAGTTGCTGCCGCACGTGTTCGAGCGGTTCGCGCGAGGCGACTCGTCGCGGTCCAGGGCGTCCGGGTCGACCGGGCTCGGGCTCGCCATCGTGCAGGCCGTGGCCGACGCGCACGGCGGTGCCGTGACCGTCGACAGCGTGCCCGGCAGGACGGTCTTCACGGTGCATCTGCCGGCCATCGGACGGGACGTGCCGCCGCTCGACGACGCCGCGAACTGGCAGCTCGACGACGCGCACTACGACGGCGAGCACGACGGCGAGTTCGACGGAAACGACTTGGTGACCGGCGCAACAAGCTGGCAATCGGACTCACAGGCACAGCACAGTGTGAGCACACGGGCATAACAGAGCGGCTCGCGAATGTGGTTGTCATGCGAACCGACTCTTCTCCCGGCACCCTGCCGGCGCGGGAGCACCTCCCGGCCGGAAACGCCGGTACGCCTGTCCTGGACGTAGTGATCCCCGTCTACAACGAGGAGAAGGACCTCCAGCCGTGCGTGCTCAGACTGCACGAGCACCTCGCGCGCACGTTCCCGTACGCCTTCCGCATCACGATCGCGGACAACGCGTCCACGGACACCACCCCGCAGGTGGCCGCGCGGCTGGAGACGGAACTCCCGGAGGTCAGGTCCTTCCGGCTGGAGCAGAAGGGGCGCGGGCGGGCCCTGCGGACCGTGTGGTCCGCGTCCGACGCGCCGGTCCTCGCCTACATGGACGTGGACCTGTCCACCGACCTGAACGCCCTGCTGCCGCTGGTGGCCCCGCTGATCTCCGGTCACTCGGACCTCGCGATCGGCTCCCGGCTCGCCCGCTCCTCACGGGTGGTGCGCGGCACCAAACGGGAGTTCATCAGCCGGGCGTACAACCTGATCCTGCGCGGCTCGCTCCAGGCCCGCTTCTCGGACGCGCAGTGCGGGTTCAAGGCGATACGCCGGGACGTCGCCCAGGTGCTGCTGCCCCTGGTCGAGGACACCGGGTGGTTCTTCGACACCGAGATGCTGGTGCTCGCGGAGCGGGCGGGGCTGCGGATCCACGAGGTGCCCGTCGACTGGGTCGACGACCCGAACTCGACCGTCCACATCGTGAAGACGGCGACCGACGACCTCAAGGGTGTGTGGCGGGTCGGCAAGGCCCTCGCCTCCGGATCGGTCGCGCTGGACCGGCTCGCCCGGCCGTTCGGGGACGACCCCCGGGACCGTGAGATCCAGGACGTGCCGCGCGGCCTCGCCCGCCAACTCCTCGGCTTCTGCGTCGTCGGCGGCCTCTCCACCCTCTTCTACCTGCTCCTCTACAGCGGCTTCCGGACCTTCTCGGGGTCGCAGACCGCCAACGCGCTCGCCCTGCTGGTCTCGGCGGTCGCCAACACGGCGGCCAACCGGCGCCTGACCTTCGGCGTGCGCGGCCGCAGCGGTGCGGTCAAGCACCAGGCGCAGGGGCTGGTGGTGTTCGGTATCGGCCTGGCCCTCACCAGCGGTTCGCTGGCCGCCCTGAACGCGGCGACCTCCGACCCCGCGCACTCCACGGAACTGGCGGTCCTCGTCGCCGCCAACCTCGCGGCGACGGTGCTGCGGTTCCTGCTCTTCCGGGCGTGGGTGTTCCCGGACCGCACCTCCGAGTCGCACGACTTCGGATCGCCCGACGCAGGGTCACCCACTCCGTCTTCCGCTCCGGGCTCAACGGTCGTCGCCTCGCACCAGCCCGCCCACGCGGCGTCGCCCGCGTACACGACGTCGATGGGGGTGCGTCCCGGTCAGCCCGGCCCTTACGGCCACCAGGACCGGTTCCACCCGATGTCGCAGCGCCCTACGGCGCCCCAGACCCCATATGCCCACGCCCCGTACGAGAACGCCCCGTACGAGAACACCCCGTACACCACGACCCAGTTCCGCGCCGGTGAAGCCGCGGACCGCACCTGGGGGGACGCGACCATGCAGATGCGGCCGGTGCGCCCGCACGATCAGGATTCGAGGAACGCACGATGACCACGCAGTTCGAGACGACGAGCCGGCCGGGGGGTCCGGGCCCCGGGTGGGATCCGTCGACGACGGCCCACCAGGGACCGGTGGTCCCGGAGGCGCCCGCCGAGCCCCCGGCCCCCGGAGCCGGTGAACCCGGGCAGCCCTTCGCGAAGCGGCTGTGGAGAGGCAGGCCCGAGGACAACAGCTGGATTCGCCCCGGCTTCCTCCTCACCCTGCTGCTCATCGGTGGCCTCTACACCTGGAACCTCACGGCCTCCGGCTACGCCAACTCCTTCTACTCGGCGGCCGTGCAGGCGGGCAGCCAGTCCTGGAAGGCCTTCTTCTTCGGCTCGCTGGACTCCGCCAACGCCATCACCGTCGACAAGCCCCCGGCCTCGCTGTGGCCGATGGCGTTGTCGGTGCGGCTCTTCGGCCTCAACTCCTTCGCGATCCTGTTCCCGCAGGTCCTGATGGCCGTGGCCACCGCCGGGGTGCTGTGGGCGGCCGTACGCCGTCGCTTCAACGCCACGGCCGGCTTCATCACCATGGCGGTGTTCGCGCTCACGCCCGTCGCCGCGCTGATGTTCCGCTTCAACAACCCGGACGCGGCCCTCGCGCTGCTGATGGCCGCCGCGGTCTACTGCACACAGCGCGCCATGGAGAAGGCGCAGACGAAGTGGCTGGTCTGGGCGGGTGTCGCCATCGGCGTCGCCTTCCTGGTCAAGACCCTGCAGGCCTTCCTGATCCTGCCGCCCCTGGCGATCGTGTACGCCGTCCTCGCGCCGGCCTCGGTGAAGAGGCGGATCAGCCAGGTGCTGCTCGCGGGGCTCGCGATGGTCGTCGCCGGTGGCTGGTGGGTGGCGATCGTGGAGCTGTGGCCCGCGTCCTCCCGCCCGTACATCGGCGGCTCGCAGAACAACTCCTTCCTTGAACTGACCTTCGGCTACAACGGTCTCGGCCGTATCAACGGCGAGGAGACCGGCAGCGTCGGCGGTGGCGGAGGCGGCGGTGGCGGCAACTGGGGCGAGACCGGCTGGGACCGGATGTTCAGCTCCTCCATCGGCGGCCAGATCTCCTGGCTGATCCCGGCCGCGCTGATCCTGCTGGGCGCCGCGATCTGGGCCACCCGGAAGCTGAAGCGCACGGACACCACCCGTGCGGACTTCCTCCTCTGGGGCGGCGCGCTGCTGATCACCATGGTGGTCTTCAGCTTCATGCAGGGCATCTTCCACGAGTACTACACCGTGGCCCTGGCCCCCTACATCGCGCCGCTGATCGGTATGGGCGCGGCTCTGCTCCGGGACCGGCGGACCGAGCTCTGGGCGTCGATCACCATGGCGGCCGCCATGACGGCCACGGCCGTCTGGGGTTACGTCCTCCTCAACCGTTCCTCCGACTACCTGCCCTGGCTCAAGTGGGTCGTCCTCGTCGGCGGCCTGGTCGCCGCGCTCGGCCTGGTCTTCGTGGCCAGGCTCGGCCGGCAGCTGGCCCTGGCGGTCGTGGGCCTGAGCTTCGTCACCGCGGTGGCGGGCCCGACGGCGTACACGCTCACCACGCTGGGCGAGGGCCACACCGGCTCGATCGTCACGGCCGGTCCGTCCGTCCAGGGCGGCCGGGGCGGTGGTCCCGGCGGCGGTGGCGGCATGGGCGGCGGTCCTGGTGGCGGCGGTGGCGGTATGCCGGGCCAGAACAACCAGCAGGGCAACGGCCAGAACCAGCAGGGCGGCCAGAACGGCCAGAACGGCAACGGTCGGACGGGCCAGCCCCCGACCGGCGGCTTCGGCGGCGGCCAGAACAACCAGCAGGGCCAGAACAGTCAGCAGGGCCAGGGCCAGGGCCAGAACAGTCAGGGTCAGCAGAACGGCAACGGCCAGACCCGGAACGGTGACGGCGGTGGCATGGGTGGCGGCGGCGGTGGCGGAATGGGTGGCCTGATCAGCGGCACCTCCGTCAGCGACGAGGCCAAGGAACTGCTGGAGAAGAACGCCGGGGACTACACCTGGGCCGGCGCCGCCATCGGCGCCCAGAACGCGGCGAGCTACCAGCTCTCCACCGGCGACCCGGTCATGGCGATCGGTGGCTTCAACGGCACCGACCCGTCCCCGACCCTCGCGGAGTTCAAGAAGTACGTGGAGGCCGGCAAGATCCACTACTTCATCGCCGGCGGAGGCGGCGGCATGGGCGGCAGCAGCGACGGCACCTCCTCGCAGATCACCTCCTGGGTCCAGGAGAACTTCGAGTCGGTGACGGTCGACGGCACGACGTTCTACGACCTCACGCAGGCCAAGTAGCCAAGGCCGCGGTGTGAGCGGGGCGGTGGCCCGGGGTGCGACGAACCCCGGGCCACCGCCCTTTTCGCAGGTCGGCGATATTGTCGTTGTACGGTGTATGAGAACTGTTCTACGGTGTAGAGCATGTCCGCCTCCACAACCCTCACCCCGCCCTCCCCCCAAGGCCACCCCCAGCGCTGGCTGATCCTCGGCGTCATCTGTCTCGCCCAGCTCACCGTCCTGCTGGACAACACCGTGCTGAACGTGGCGATCCCCTCCCTCACCGAGGAGCTGGGGGCGGCCACGTCGGACATCCAGTGGATGATCAACGCGTACTCGCTGGTCCAGTCGGGCCTGCTGCTCACCGCGGGCAGCGCGGCCGACCGCTACGGCCGCAAGAAGATGCTGATCGCGGGTTTGGTGCTGTTCGGTATCGGCTCACTGATGGCCGGACTCGCCCAGTCCACCGGGCAGCTGATCGCCGCGCGGGCCGGGATGGGAGTCGGCGGGGCGCTGCTGCTCACCACGACGCTCGCCGTCGCCATGCAGATCTTCGCGCCCGCGGAGCAGCCGAAGGCGATCGGCATCTGGGCCGCGGTCAACGCGCTCGGCTTCGCGGCCGGCCCTCTCCTCGGCGGCTTCGTGCTCGGCCACTTCTGGTGGGGGGCCATCTTCCTGATCAACCTGCCGGTCGCCGCGCTGGGTGTGGTGGCCGTGATCGCCCTGGTCCCCGAGTCCAGGAACCCGCAGGGAGACCGGCCGGACCTGCTGGGCGCGCTGCTGTCGACCATCGGTATGACCGCCCTCGTCTACGCGATCATCTCGGGCCCCGACCACGGCTGGACGTCCGGCCACGTGCTCGCCACGGCCGCCGTCGCCGTGGTCGTCCTCACGGCCTTCGGGTACTGGGAGAGCCGCATTCCGTACCCCATGCTCGACCCGCACTTCTTCCGCGACCGCCGCTTCACGGGCGCGGTCGCCGGCGTGGTCCTGATCACCTTCGGCATGGGCGGCGCGCTCTTCCTCCTCACCCAGCATCTGCAGTTCGTGCTCGGCTACGGCGCGTTGGAGGCGGGACTGCGGACCGCGCCCCTCGCCCTGGTCGTCGTCGCGCTCAACTTCTCCGGGCTGTCGGCGAAGTGGACGGCGGAGCTGGGGATGCCGGTGTCGATCACGCTGGGCATGGTGCTGACGTCCGGCGGGCTGGTCTCCATCGCGACGATGGCGTCCGGCGGTTACGCCGGGACCCTGCTCGGGCTGGTGCTGATCGGGGTGGGCTGCGCGATCGCCAACCCCGCGATGGCGCACGCGATCATGAGCGCGATCCCGCCGGCCAAGGCGGGGGTGGGGGCCGGGATCAACGGCACGCTCGCGGAGTTCGGGACGGGGTTGGGGGTGGCCGTGCTGGGGGCGGTGCTCAACTCCCGTTTCGCGGCGCTGATCCCGGTGGCGGCGGCGTCGTTGCCCGCGGCGCTGGGGGCGGCGGACACGGCTGCGGAGAGGGCCGAGGTGATGTCGGCGTTCTCGTCCGGGCTGGAGACGAGTCTGCTGGTGGGGGCGGTGGCTGTACTGCTCGGGGGGTTGGTGGCGGCGGGGCTGCTGCGCAGGGCGGAGAAGGGGGATGCGGAGTTGGTGGGCGCCTCGTAGCGCGGCGGGTTCCGCTGTCGGGCGGCTGCGGTTCGACTGCCGGGGCGGCTCGGTTCGGCCGTGGCCGACCGCGCGGTTCCCCGCGCCCCTGAAGGACGCGCCGCGCGCCTAGCATCGTCATCGGCGGAGAAACGTGTCTCGGAAGGTGCGTCATGGTGCGGGGAGCCGGTCGGAGTGGTGGGTCCGGGCGGGCCAGTGTCTGGCTGGAACAGAAGGCGCGGGCCGGGCGGGGCGGGCAGCCGTCGGGGCTCGACCGGGAGCGGATCACCCGGACGGCCGTGCGACTGCTGGACGCGGAGGGGCTGGCCAGGTTCTCGATGCGCCGACTGGCGGCCGAGCTGAACGTGACGGCGATGTCGGTCTACTGGTACGTGGACACCAAGGACGACCTGCTGGAACTGGCGCTGGACCAGACGTTCGACGAGATGCGGCTGCCCGCGGCGGACTCCGGCGAGGACTGGCGGGACCAACTGCGCACGCTGGCCGGGGAGTACCGGGCGGTCCTGGTCCGCCACCCGTGGGTGTCGCCCCTCGCCGGTACGTTCCTCAACATCGGCCCGCACGCGCTCGACTTCTCGCTCGCCGTGCAGCGCGTCGTCCGCCGCACCGGGCTGCCCGCGCGCGGCCAGGCCGGTGCCATCGCGGCGGTCTTCCAGTTCGTGTACGGCTTCGGCACCATCGAGGGCCACTTCGTGCAGCGCTGCGCCACCGCCGGGGTGACCCAGGAGGAGTACTTCCGCCAGGCCATGAGCGCGGTGGCCGAAAGCCCGGAACCCCACGAGGTCATCCAGCACTCCGCGGACCTCATGGAGGCCCGCGGCGGCGACACGGTCGAGGAGATGCGCGAACGGGACTTCACCTACGCCCTGGAAACCCTCGTCGCGGGCATCGAGGTGATGGCACAGCGGGGCTGACTACTCCCCGGACACCAGCCGCGCCGGGAACCCGCCCGTGGCCACCGGCCCCCACTTCACCGGCGTGACCCGGATGATCGACTTGCCCTGCTCGACCATGGCCGCCCGGTACTCGTCCCAGTCCGGGTGTTCCCCGGAGATGTTCCGGAAGTACTCCACCAGGGGCTCGACCGAGTCCGGTGAGTCGAGGACCTCCGCCATGCCGTCGATCTGGACCCAGGGGCCGTCCCAGTCGTCGCTCAGCACGACGAGGCTGACGCGCTCGTCCCGCTTGGCGTTCCGTGTCTTGGCGCGCTCGGGATACGTGGAGACCACGATCCGGCCCGAGTCGTCGACCCCGCAGGTCAGCGGGGAGGCCTGCGGGCTGCCGTCGGCTCGTCGGGTGAGGAGGAGCGCCCGGTGCCGGGGGCGTACGAAGCCGAGCAGTTCTTCGAGGGAGACCGAGGTGTTGGTCGCGATGTTCCGTGCCATGGCGGCCAGGGTAGGCCCTCACCCGGCCCGTGAGCCTGACCCTGCCATGCGTACCCACGCGCCCACGCCGACGTTCACACCTGCGGCAGCGTCTCGCCCCGCACCGCCTGCACGTCCAGCTCCACCTTCAGCGTCGTACCGATTGCCGCGATCCCCGCCCGCACCACCTGGTTGTAGTGCATGGCGAAGTCCTCGCGGCGGAGTTCGGCGGTGGCCCGGAAGGCGGCGCGCGTGCCGCCCCACGGGTCCGCGCCGGTGCCGAGGTACGCCAGGTCCAGGTCGACCGGCCGTACGACCCCGTGCATGCCCAGCTCGCCGTGGACCGTCCAGCGGTCCGGGCCGGCGGGGGTCAGGCCCGTCGAGACGTAGGTGATCTCGGGGTGCCGTTCGGCGTCCAGGAAGTCCGGGGACCGCAGATGCTGGTCCCGCGTCGCGTTCCCCGTGTCGATCGAGGCGGCCCGGATCACCGCCTCCACCCGGGACTTGGTCCCCTCGTCCGGGGCCGGGGCGATCTCGATCGTGCCCGAGAACTCGGTGAAGCGGCCGTGGACGCTGGACATGCCGAGGTGCTGGGCCATGGCGGCGACGGAGGAGTGGGCGGGGTCGACGGTCCAGGGGCCGGGCGGCGGCAGTTCCGTGCCGCCGAGCCGGGAGAGGGTGACCGTGCCGACCGCCGCCCGGCCTCCCCCACTCCTGGCTTCGCCCGAGTGGGAGGTACCCCCATCGGTCACCAGCGCACCGACGGCGAACGGCGCGTAGCCGACCGCCGTGACGATCACCGTGTACGCGCCGGGCGCGAGGGCCGTGGGGTCGTGCACACCGCCTTCGGTGTCCGCCTCGGCCCGCAGCACCTGCGCGCCGGCGATGTCGGTCACCGTGACGACCGCGTGCGACACGGCCCATCCGTCCCGGGTGCGGATCCTCGCGGTCAGTCCCATGTCGTCCAACTCCTCAGCATGCGAACCGGCCGGTGGAGCGGGGGGTGGCTCCACCGGCCGGTGGTCCAACTACGCGCCGGGCTGCTCGCCGGGGTGGGCGAGTTCGATGTCGTGGCCGTCGACGCCGGGTCCGGCGACCGTCAGGGCCGTGGCCACGGGCGGGTAGCCGGTCGCGATGACCGTGTACTCGCCGCCGTCCAGGTCGGTGAAGGCGTACGCCCCGTCCGCGCCGGTGGTGGCCGTGCCGACCACGTTGCCCGCCGTGTCGACGAGGGTCACGCGGGCGTCGGCCAGAGCCCCGCCAGGCCCCCGTACGACCCCCTGGAGCCGGGCCCCGGCCTCCAGGTCGATCTCGATCCGGGTGACCCCGGTGCCGCCGACCTCGACGGGCAGGGCACGCGGCCGGAACCCGGCCGCGTTCACCGCGACGGTGACCCCGCCCGGCACCAGTTCGCCGAAGCCGAACTCGCCCTGCTCACCGGTGGTTCCGCCGGCCAGCACGTCCCCGCGCACATCGGTCACGACGACCATGGCGTCCTTGACGGGCAGCGCGGTACCGGCGGCCCGCACCACACCGCTCAGCCCGCTCGTACCGCTCAGCAGGATGTCGTACGAGACCGGCTCACCGTTCACGACGACCGTGGACGCGTGCGGCTGGAAGCCGTCGGCGGAGGCGATCAGGACGTACGACCCGGCGCCGGGCACGTCCACCGTGTAGGACCCGTCCGCCCCCGCGACCGATCGGCCGAGCTGTCGCCCGCCGAGCGAGATCAGGGTGACGGCGGCCCGGGGCACGGGCGCGCTCTCGGCGCCGCGGACGTGACCCGTCACGGGAATTCCGCCGCCACCGCTGCCCGATGAAGGGGCGGCGGCCACAGAGGCGGAGACCGGAGCCCGGGCCTCGTCGGAGGCCGCGGCCACCGAAGCCATGGCCATGACCGGCGCGGGCGACGCGTCCGGCACGTCCGCGGTCCCGTCGGTCCCCGTCGTCCTGCCCTGTGCGGCCTGGGCGAGCGCCCCGGTGGTCCGCAGCGGGACCTCCTTGATGAAGAAGGAGAAGACGAGCGCGAGGGCGGCGAAGGGGGCGGCGTAGAGGAAGACGTCTCCGATGCCGTGGCCGTAGGCGCTCTCGATGACCGTGCGGATCGGCGTGGGCAGCGCGTCCAGGTCGGGGATCTCGCCGTGGCCCGTGGAGGAGCCGGACACGCCCAGCTTGGCGAGGCCTTCCTCCGCGTAGTGCGTGATCCGGTGGCTCAGGACCGCGCCCAGCGCGGAGACGCCGATCGCGCCGCCGAGCGAGCGGAAGAAGGTGACGACCGAGCTGGCGGCGCCGAGGTCGCCCGGGGCCACCTGGTTCTGGGTGCACAGCACCAGGTTCTGCATCATCATGCCGACACCGAGCCCGAGCAGCGCCATGAAGATCGCCACGTGCCAGTACGGGGTGTCGTACCGGAGCGTGCCCAGCAGCCCGAGGCCCGAGGTCACCAGCACACCGCCGGCGAGCAGCCAGGCCTTCCAGCGGCCGGTGCGGGTGATGACCTGTCCGGAGACGGTCGACGAGACGAACAGACCGGCGATCATGGGGATGGTCAGCACGCCGGACATGGTCGGCGACTTGTCGCGGGCCAGCTGGAAGTACTGGCTGAAGAAGATCGTGCCCGTGAACATCGCGACACCGACGAAGAGCGAGGCCAGTGAGGCCAGCGCGATCGTCCGGTTGCGGAACAGCCGCAGCGGCATGATCGGCTCGCTCGCCCTGGACTCGACCAGCAGGAAGACCGCGAGCAGCGCGACCGTGCCGCCGACCATCGCGTACGTCTGCCAGGACACCCAGTCGTACTTGTCACCGGCGAAGGTCACCCAGACCAGCAGCA
The DNA here is from genome assembly GCF_041435215.1 of Streptomyces sp. NBC_01314. Lineage (NCBI taxonomy): Bacteria > Bacillati > Actinomycetota > Actinomycetes > Kitasatosporales > Streptomycetaceae > Streptomyces > Streptomyces sp. NBC_01314. The sequence continues at coordinate 5,832,014 of NZ_CP108394.1, forward strand.
GGCAGACCGCGGCGGTGATGAGGAACGCGCCGGCCCAGTCGACCTTGACCTTGCGCCGGACGACCGGCAGGTGCAGGGTCCGCTGGAGCACGATCAGGGCGATGACCGCGAAGGGCACGCCGACGTAGAAGCACCAGCGCCAGCCCAGCCAGTCGGTGTCGGTGATGACACCGCCGACCAGCGGGCCGCCGACCATGGCGGTCGCGAAGGTGGCGCCGAGGTAGCCGTTGTACCGGCCGCGTTCGCGCGGGGAGATCATCGCCGCGAGGATGATCTGGGCCAGCGCGGAGAGCCCGCCCATGCCGACGCCCTGGACCGCGCGGAACGCGATCAGCGTCCCGGCGTTCTGGGACAGTCCGGCGGCGGCCGACCCGAGCACGAAGATCACGAGGGCCAGCTGGATCAGCAGCTTCTTGGAGAACAGGTCGGCGAGCTTGCCCCACAGCGGGGTGGACGCGGTCATCGCGAGCAGCGAGGCGGTCACCACCCACGTGTACGCGCTCTGCCCGCCGCCCAGGTCCTTGATGATGTCCGGCAGCGCGTTCGACACGATCGTCGACGACAGGATCGCCACGAACATGCCGAGCAGCAGCCCGGTCAGCGCTTCCATGATCTGCCGGTGCGTCATCGGGGCGTGGTCGCCACCGCTGTGGGGGGCACCCTTCGCGGTGCCTCCTCCGTGCTTGGCGTGAGCCCGCACACCGGTTGGTGTGGTCGTTGCCATGGGGCTTCCTTTTCCTGTCTGCTCTTTGCGGGTGTACGGGTTGTGGTGGTGGCCTCTTATGCGGGCGTACCGGTCGGCTGTTCGGGCGTACGGGTCCGCTGTACGGCCGTACGGGGCGGCGCGGCGGCGTCGAAGCTCTCGCGCAGCCGGCCCAGGAGCCGGGCGAGCTGTGCGACCTCGTCGTCGGTCCAGTCGCTGAGCCGGTCGGCCATCAGTCGGCTGCCGCGCCGGTCCAGCTCGGCGATCACGGCCCGGCCCTCGGGGGTCAGGCGCAGGATGCGTGAGCGTTTGTCCACCGGGTCGGGGAGGCGTTCGATCCAGCCCCGCTCGGCGACGTGGGCGACATGACGGCTGGTCACCGACATGTCGACCGAGAGCAGCTCGGCGAGCCTGCTCATCCGCATCTCGCCGTGCCGGCCGAGCAGGGCCAGGACTCCCGCCGATCCGCCGGGGCACTCGTACGGCAGCATCCTGGCGAGTTCGCGCTTCACGGCCCCGATGGCACTGAGCTGACGGACCAGCTCCTCGTGGTGCGCCTGCCCGGCCATGGAGCCCCTCCCGCGTTTGTTGCTTAGGGCAACCATAGGAGTGGATGGTTGCTACAGGCAAATGAAATCGGGCTTCCGCGGTCCAAGTCTTGGCAAAGGAGAACGTTCGCACGGTCGTGGGCGGACGCCCCCGCTTGGGCGCGTCCGCCCCGATTCGCTAAGGTCTCGGCCCATGGCTGACAACGAGGGCCCCCAGGGCAACCACGACCCCGCGGGGAGCACGCAGATGTTCCGCGCCTTCGTCGACGAGACGCCTTCCGGCGGCCGCGCGGCCGCCTCGGCCGCGGCTGCCGGGTCCGCCGGCCCGCGGGTAGGTGTGATCGTCGGTGTGATCGCCGCGGTGGCTGTGGTGGCCGCCGTGGTGTGGCTCGCGATTATGTGAGTGCGCGGCCCGGTGGTCGAGTGCCTGCTCGTCTGCCGGGTTCTGTGATCCTGCGGCTGCGGCTGCGGCTGCGGCTGCGGGTGGTGTGGGTGTGGTGGGGGCTGGTCGCGCGGTCCCCCGCGCCCCTGAGAGACGCAGGCACCTGCGGGCTGAAGGGCACGGCCTCTTCGGGTGGAGAAGCACGGGGCGCAGCCCCTGCTTTCAAGGGGCGCGGGGCGCTGCGCGACGAGCCCCCACCGGACCCGCACACACCCACTCGCTCACCCACACGTACGACCACCGCCGGGGTGCCCCTGCAAGGGCACCCCGGCGGTCACGTGTCAACGCATGGCCGGACTCAGTCGGAGATCAGGCCCTCGCGGAGCTGGGCCAGGGTCCGGGTGAGGAGGCGGGAGACGTGCATCTGGGAGATGCCGACCTCTTCGCCGATCTGGGACTGCGTCATGTTCGCGAAGAACCGGAGCATGATGATCCGGCGCTCGCGGGGCGGCAGCTTGGCCAGCAGCGGCTTGAGGGACTCGCGGTACTCCACGCCCTCCAGCGCCGTGTCCTCGTAGCCGAGGCGGTCCGCGAGGGAGCCCTCGCCGCCGTCGTCCTCGGGGGCCGGCGAGTCCAGTGACGACGCCGTGTAGGCGTTGCCGACCGCGAGGCCGTCGACGACGTCTTCCTCCGACACACCCAGTACGACGGCGAGTTCGGCGACCGTCGGGGAGCGGTCGAGCTTCTGGGACAGCTCGTCGCTGGCCTTGGTGAGGGCCAGACGCAGCTCCTGGAGGCGGCGCGGAACCCGGACCGACCACGAGGTGTCGCGGAAGAACCGCTTGATCTCGCCCACGACCGTCGGCATCGCGAACGTCGGGAACTCCACGCCCCGTTCGCAGTCGAAGCGGTCGATCGCCTTGATCAGGCCGATCGTTCCGACCTGGACGATGTCCTCCATCGGCTCGTTGCGCGACCGGAAACGTGCGGCGGCGTAACGCACCAGCGGGAGGTTGAGCTCGATGAGGGTGTCCCGCACATAGGCACGCTCGGGGCTGTTCTCGTCGAGTGCGGCCAGCCGCAGGAACAGGGAGCGGGACAGGGTGCGGGTGTCGATGTTCGCCGAGGCCGACGAGGCCGGAAGGTCAGTCACCGGAGGAGCCTGAGGACTGGGAAGGTCCTCAAGCGCCTGAAGGTCCTGAGGGGCCTGGAGAGCGTCGGGCGCGGTCTCGCTCTTCTCGAGCGTGAGCACCTTCGAGCTGCCCTGGTCTGCGGACATGCCACCCCCTTTGGGTCGCGGACGGTCGCGGCGGACGCTCCGTCGTAAGGAACGCAGCCTCCACCTGAATACCGGCGGCGAGGCCACGGCAAACGCGCTGGGGAGAGAATGTCACACGTCGGCAACGCGATGTAGTGACATGTCGACATGGAGAGGGTGAATAAACCCTGGAAACAGACGGTCTGATGGGATTTCAAAGCGAATAGGACTGAAAAAGCCTCAATGAGCGATTCGCTCTCACTGGTGACACCTCGACAGCGCATTCGGTCACGCCCATGGCCTGCACACGCGTACCGCTGGCCGATTCTGTGCGCCCCGCCTGCCTTCGTGCGCCCCGCGTGCCCCACGGTCCGTCCGGGAAGGTGTGGGGGGTTTCTGGTTACCGAAGGTCACCCACCGCGCTCCGGGTGCAGCGCCTCGAAAGGGCGCGGGGAACTGTGCGACGAGCCACGACCGAACCCGCACCCGCGAACCGGAGAAACCCGGCAGACGAGTAGGCGGCCGGCATCGAGCGGAGCGCCTACGCCTCGATCCGGTTGGCCGAGCGCAGCCGCGCGAAGCTCCGGGCCAGCAGGCGCGACACATGCATCTGGGAGACCCCGAGCTCCGCGCTGATCTGCGACTGCGTGAGGTTGCTGTAGTAGCGGAGCAGCAGGATCCGCTGTTCGCGCTCGGGGAGTTGGACGAGGAGATGCCGTACGAGGTCGCGGTGTTCGACGCCGTCGAGTTCGGGGTCCTCGTAGCCGAGCCGGTCGAGCAGCCCCGGCATCCCGTCGCCCTCCTGGGCTGCCTCAAGCGACGTCGCGTGGTACGAGCGGCCCGCCTCGATGCAGGACAGGACCTCCTCCTCGGTGATGCGCAGCCGCTCGGCGATCTCGGCGGTGGAGGGGGTGCGCCCGAAGGCGGTGGTGAGGTCCTCGGTCGCGCTGTTCACCTGGACCCACAACTCGTGCAGCCGGCGCGGGACGTGGACCGTGCGGACGTTGTCGCGGAAGTACCGCTTGATCTCGCCGATGACGGTCGGCATCGCGAAGGTCGGGAACTGCACGCCCCGGTCCGGGTCGAACCGGTCGATGGCGTTGATCAGCCCGATGGTCCCGACCTGGATCACGTCCTCCATGGGCTCGTTGCGGGAGCGGAAACGGGCCGCCGCATAGCGCACGAGCGGGAGGTTCGCCTCGATGAGCGCCCCCCGCACGCGGTTGTGCTCCGGAGTGCCCGGCGTCAGATGCTTCAGCTCGCCGAACAGCACCAGGGTGAGGGCCCTGGTGTCGGCGCCGCGGCGTTTCTCCGGGGCGGGGGCGGTGGCCTGGGCTGTGACCTGGGCCGACGTGGGGTCGGGAGCCGGGACGTCTTCCTGGGGAGGCGCAGTACTGGCCGACACGGTCAACGCCACCTCTTCATCCATCAACTCAACCGTCAAAAGCGGTCATAGCATCACAAGACATGTGCTCTGTGATCAAGCACCGCATATGCCCGTGTTGAGGAGAGTTGAGGATAGGTGGGGGCGGGAATTGGCAATCGGGTGTAAAAAGCCCCGCACTGTTCGAGTGCGGGGGCGGAACGAGCGACGGTCCGCCCGGAGGCCGGCGGAACGCTCGGAGGCCGACCGGTTCGGCCGGTTCAGCAGGTCCGGACGTTCGGAAGGCTCGGCGTACGGTTCAGAACTCGTAGTCGGCGATGATCCACGTGGCGAACTCTCGCCACAGTGCCACGCCCGCCTGGTGGTCCGGGTGCTCGGCGTAGGTGCGCAGCGCGTCCACGTCGTCGAACGCGGAGTTGATCGCGTAGTCGTAGGCGATGGGGCGGTCGCTGAAGTTCCAGCCCAGCTCCCAGGAACGGATCTCCTCGATCCTGCCGTCGAGCGCGCGGAAGGCGTCCACGCCCTTGACGACCCGCGGGTCGTCGCGCTCGACGCCCTCGTTGAGCTTGAAGAGGACCAGGTGGCGGATCATGGGCGCTCCGGGAAGGTCGTACGGGGTGCGGGGGCTACTCGGCGCCGTCGGCGATCCAGGTGAAGAAGTCGCCGATGGACTGGGCGGCGTTCGAGATGCCCTCGAACCCTATCTGGACGTAGTCGGCGGCTTTGGCCGGGTCCGTGATGATCACGTAGGCCACGAAGACCACGAGCACGAACAGCGCGATCTTCTTCCCTTGCACCGCCACCACGGCCTCCCCCGCCTCTTGTGCCCGTGGGCCCTATCGGTCCCTCTTTGTCGGCGGCGAGTGTAACCCGATCATGCGTTCGGAGGAGAGATGGCAGAGCCTGGGGAACGCACGAAGGGCCCCGTCTGACGACGGGGCCCTTCTTCGGCGGTAGCGGAGGGATTTGAACCCTCGGTGACTTGCGCCACACTCGCTTTCGAGGCGAGCTCCTTCGGCCGCTCGGACACGCTACCGAGGGAGACTTTACAGCAAGGTGGGGCGTGCTTTGAAATCGGTATTGCCGGGGGACTCAACGGTATTGCCGGGGCCTCAACGGGTGCGGAAGAAGTCGGTGAGGAGCCTGGCGCAGTCGTCGGCGAGGACGCCTTCGACGACCTCGGGGCGGTGGTTGAGGCGGCGGTCGCGTACGACGTCCCAGAGGGAGCCGGTGGCGCCGGCCTTCTCGTCGCGGGCGCCGTAGACGACCCGGTCGACCCGGGACTGCACGAGCGCGCCCGCGCACATCGTGCACGGTTCGAGGGTGACGACTAGGGTGCAGCCGGTCAGCCGCCACTCCCCGAGTTCGGCGGCGGCCCGGCGGACGGCCAGCACCTCCGCGTGGGCGGTCGGGTCGCCGGTCGCCTCCCGTTCGTTGTGCCCGGTGGCCAGTACGGTCGTGCCGTCAGGAGACAGGACGACCGCACCGACCGGGACGTCACCGCCCTCGGCGGCCCGCCCGGCCTCGGCCAGGGCGAGCCGCATGGCGGCCCGCCAGGGGTCGCGTACCGGATCGGTGCCGCCCGGTGCCTCCGCGTCGGTCGCGTCGGTCACCGGGGGAACGTCACCGATGGTCTCGGCGGAGTCGGCGGACTCAGCGGACCGTCTCCAGGACCTCCGACGCCCCGAGGGCGTCGGCGATCGAACTGAGGGCGTCGTCGGCGTCGAGGGTGAGCAGTTCCTTCTCGCCCACCCCCAGGTCGTCGAGGATCTCGATGTCGCCGACGGGACTGTGCGGCACGGCCTCGGCGGACGTGTCGTCTTCGTCGTCGGCATCGGACTCGCCGTCCTCGGTGCCGTCGAGGTCGAGGGAGTCCAGGTCGGCGTCGTTCTCGCCGGGTTCCCTTCCGAGCAGTTCGTCGGTGAGCAGGATCTCGCCGTAGCTGCTGCGAGCAGCGGCGGCGGCGTCCGACACGTAGATACGAGGGTCGTCCTCGCCATCGATGCGGACGACGCCGAACCAGGCGTCCTCCTGTTCGATGAGCACCAGCACCGTGTCCTCGCCGGGCGAGGCTTCACGGGCCAGGTCGGCCAGATCCGACAGGGTTTCCACATCGTCGAGCTCTGTGTCGCTCGCTTTCCACCCGTCTTCGGTGCGCGCGAGCAGTGCGGCGAAGTACACCGTGACTCTCCCACTGGTCATAGGTGTGCCGGTTGGGGTTCCCCCCGGCGGAGGTTGTGGGTGGGGAGGTTTGCGGTCCGAGCCCCACCCACTCGGAATCGTGGCAGAAACAGAGCGCTCAGGGGACGTCTTCGGCTCGCTGTGTCCGGCTCTTTTGATCGCCGGTGGGTTCGCCGTTCACCTGCGCACCTGTTGCCGCCACGAGCGGATCGTACGCGGAGTTCCCGGCCGCATATGCGCGACCACCCCGTGAAGGCCCCACACATCCTCCACGAACTCGCCACATGGGCCACGCGGGAGCGTGGGGAACGGTCGACAGCGACGAGGGGAGCGGCGTGGCGGGAAGCAGGGAGCGGCTGAGGAAGAGGTGACGGTGCCACAGGGAGGGGGCGGGGAAGGGGGGATGGGGTTACAGGAGGGGCGAAGCGGGAGCGGAGCGTGGGCGGGCAGGAGGGAGGAGGGAGTTGGGGCAGAGCCCCGGGGAGGGGCTGAGGGAGGTGCTGAGGGCGAGGGCCGGTTCGCCGGGGCTACCAGCGGAAGGTGCGCATGCGCATGGCGTGGCGGAGTCGGGCGGCCTTGGCGCGGCGCGGCTGGACCCGGTCGCGCAGCTCCCGCGCCTCCGTCAACTCCCGCAGGAACTGCGCCCGCCGCCGCCGACGCGCGGCATCGCTCTCCCGCCCGCCGCCCTGCACCCCACCAGCCATACGCGTCACCTCATCGGCCCCCTGTGCTGCCCGGCCAGCCGCCCGTGTCACCCCTTCGGCTCCCTGTGGCGCTCCGCCGGACGCCCGTGCCGCTCCGGCGGACGCCCGTGCCGGCCGGTCGGCCGTCCGCCCGCGCTGTCCCACTGCCGGTCCGTGTCGCCCCGCCTGTTGTCCGGGGCGCTCCGCCGCCCTTTCGCGCCGTCCTGGTGGCCGTCCGCGCCGTGCCGCTGCTCGTGCGGGTCGGCTTGTCGGGCGGGTGGCCCCGTCCGGCAGGCTGTCGCTGGTCGGCGGTCGATATCCGGTCGGGCTCCCTGTCGGCGCTCCGTAGGGGTCGGGACGTGTTGGTCGGGTCTGGCATGGGCTCACCACCGTCAGGCGTCGGGTCGTTCCGTCGCCGCTCCGTTCATCCCATCCCACTTTCCCTCCGACGGGGGGTTTGATGCCATCTGAAGGGTGCGGTGGGTGGTGGCCGGTGCGGGGGCGCTCGGGGGTGTGGCCCCGGTTACTGTTGTGGACATGCGCCTCCACGTCGTCGACCACCCCCTGGTCGCTCACAAGCTGACCACGCTGCGCGACCAGCGCACCGACTCCCCGACCTTCCGTCGCCTCGCCGACGAGCTGGTCACCCTGCTCGCCTACGAGGCCACGCGGGACGTGCGCACCGAGCTCGTCGACATCACGACGCCGGTCTCCACGACCACGGGCGTCAAGCTCGCTCGCCCGCGCCCGCTCGTCGTGCCGATCCTGCGGGCCGGCCTCGGCATGCTCGACGGCATGGTCCGGCTGCTGCCGACCGCCGAGGTGGGCTTCCTGGGCATGATCCGCAACGAGGAGACGCTTGAGGCCTCCACGTACGCCACCCGCATGCCCGAGGACCTCTCCGGGCGCCAGGTGTACGTCCTCGACCCCATGCTCGCCACCGGCGGCACGCTCGTCGCCGCGATCCGTGAGCTGATCAAGCGCGGCGCCGACGACGTGACCGCCGTCGTGCTTCTCGCCGCACCCGAGGGCGTCGAGCTCATGGAGCGCGAGCTGGCGGGCTCCCCGGTGACGGTCGTGACCGCCGCCGTCGACGAGCGCCTCAACGAGCACGGCTACATCGTGCCGGGCCTGGGAGACGCGGGCGACCGGCTGTACGGCGCCGCGGAGTAGCCCCGTACGAAACGGGTTCCTTACGGGGCTCGGTCAGCAGGTTTTCGCAGCGGTGGGCGTCGGCTCGGGACTGGTCAGATCGGCCAGGGCCTTGTCGGCGTCCTTCTGCTTGCTGAGGGCCTTGAAGCCGGTGCCGATGACGAGGTCCACCTCGGTGGCCTTCGTGCGGCTGTCGGTCTTCAGCCGCGCGCCGGTGAGCTGGGTGTTGAGGACGGGCAGCGCCGCGCTCTCGGCGGCCTTCGCGCCGAGCAGTATCGCGGCGCCCTTGACCTTCTTGTCGTACTCCTTGCTCGCGTTGCCCACGTTCCCGATGCGGAAGCCGCGCTTCTTCAGCTCGTCGGCGGTCTCCTTGGCGAGACCGGCGCGGGGCGTGGCGTTGAGGACGTTGACGGTGATCCTGCCGGGTACGGGGAAGCCCTTCACGGACGTCCCGGACTTCCCGGCCGGGCCGCTCGCTCTCGGGGACGGGCTCACCCGGGACGCGCAGTCCGCCTTGGGTCCGGCCGCGGCGGCCTGGTCCCCGTCACCGGTGAAGACATCGATGAGCTGCAGGGTGCCCCAGCCGAGGAGGCCCAGCGCGGTCACGGACGCGACGACCGCGAGGACGAGCCTGCGACGCCTCTTGGGCCGGCGCAGCCTCGGGTACTTGTCCCCCGTGATCCGGTACTGGCCGCCCATGCCAGGAGGGGTGAGCATGCTCATGGGCGCAGCGTAGTTGCCGTTGGACGGCGATGCCTACTAGATGATCATTCACCGCGCTGCAGTCCAACCCGAAAGGGCGAACGGGCGACCGTCCGGGCACGGGCCGATGCCACGGCGGCGCCGAGGATCTGTGGCGGATGGCCGGGGCGACCGCCTGCGGCGGCTTCCGGTGAAGGGCTAGTAGTCCAGTTCGAGGACGCGGGCGTGGAGCACCTGGCGTTGCTGGAGGGCCGCGCGGACCGCACGGTGGAGGCCGTCCTCCAGGTACAGATCGCCCTGCCACTTCACCACGTGCGCGAAGAGGTCGCCGTAGAAGGTGGAGTCCTCGGCGAGGAGGGTCTCCAGGTCCAGCTGCCCCTTGGTCGTCACGAGCTGATCGAGGCGGACCGGGCGCGGCGCGACGTCCGCCCACTGCCGGGTGCTTTCCCGGCCGTGGTCGGGGTACGGCCGGCCGTTTCCGATGCGCTTGAAGATCACACGGAAAGCCTACCGGTCGAGACGTTCCGGGCGCAGCCATGGCGACGGAGCGACACCCTGGAAAAGGCGCCGCGAAGTGGGGCGAAACGGTAATTCTGTGAGGGTCCGGTGGCGGTCATGGGTGCTCGCCGGGGTCCTTTCGAGGACGCGGGGAGTTCGCCGCGAGGCGTCGCCGGGGATTCTCCGGGATCGAGCCCCGGCCTTTCCGGGGCTTTCGGGGCTTCACCCGGATTTCTCCGGAGAGGCACCGCGATGCCGCCCGGATCGCAGGGATGCCTTCGCCGGGCGTCCGGCGGCTCTCCGGGGGCTGGCCGTCCGGGGGCTACGGGTCCGAGGTGAGTGACGATGAGTGACCACCAGCCCGAATCGGGGTCCGCGTGCGGGGCCGCCGTCTCGCCGGAGGTTCGGCGCGAGACGGTGCCCGGTGTTGGGCTCGCCCGTGCGGGGGCTTGTGTGTGGGGGGGGGCCTGTGTGGGGCGCCTGTGTGGTGGCAGGGGGAGGGTCGTCGGTTACTCGCCGGAGGCCTTCGCCGCTTTGGCCGCTGCCTTCATCTCCTGTTTGTGGGCGCGGACCTTGGCCAGGGAGTCGGGGCCCTTGATGTCGGCCACGGAACGGAAGGAGCCGGGGTCGCCGTAGGAGCCGGCGGCTTCGCGCCAGCCGGTGGGGTGGACGCCGAGTTGTTTGCCGAGGAGGGCCAGGAAGATCTGGGCCTTCTGCCGGCCGAAGCCGGGGAGGGATTCGAGGCGGGAGAGGAGGTCTTCGCCGGTCGTCGCGTCCTGCCAGACCGCGCTCGCGTCGCCGTCGTGGTGGTCGACGAGGTATTGGCACAGCTGCTGGATCCGCTTCGCCATGGAACCGGGGTAGCGGTGTACCGCCGGTTTGGTGGACAGCAGCGCGACGAAGGCCTCCGGGTCCGTCGCCGCGATCTCGTGGGCGTCCAGGTCGTCGGCGCCGAGCCGCTGGGCGATGGTCCACGGGCCCTTGAACGCCCACTCCATCGGCACTTGTTGGTCCAGCAGCATGCCGACCAGCGCGGCGAGCGGGCTGCGCCCGAGGAGCTCGTCCGCCTCGGGGTCCTGGGCGAGGTGAAGGGTGACGTTCATGCCCCGATGATCGCTCGCCGGGCGGCACGCCGCAGTCCGGGTCCGGCCCCGGCGCCGTAGCCCTGAGTTCGGTCCAGGTGAGGGGTGCGTTTGTGCGGTGGCGTGGTGTGGCGCGGCGTGGACCGTTACGGGCGCCAGTAGCCCAGCGCGTGCATCCGTTGTTTCGGCAGGCCCAGTTCCTTGCGGAAGTACGCCGTCAGGGAGCGGGTCGTCGCGGTGTCGCAGGCGATCCAGACGTAGGGGTCGGGGGTGTTCTCCAGAAGGGCGGGGGCGTCGGTCCTCACCTGGGTGAGGAGACGGGCGCCGGCGTCCTGGCGGGGGACCGGGCGGAAGTCGTGGCGGGTGGGGTCGAGGCGGAGGGGGAGCCCGCCTGCCTCGGGGACTTGGACCAGGGCCCGGCCTTGGGCCGCCGCTGCCGCTGCCGCTGCCTCCGCCCCCACCTCAACCGCAGCCTCCGCCTCCACGTCCGTCTCCGCTTCCGCCGACGTCTCGAACCAGATGGTCGCCGGGGCTGACGGCAGTGCGTCGAGGAGGGAGTTGATGGCTGGGAGGGAGGCCGGGTCGCCGATGGCGAGGATGTGGGAGGGGGCGGGGTCGGGGTCGGTGAAGGCGGTGCCGTGGACCGTGGCCTCGATGGTGTCGCCGGGCTTCACGGCGCGGGCCCAGTCGCTGGCGTGGCCGTCGTGGAGGGCGAACTCCAGGCTGAAGGTGCCGGCGGCCGGGTCGGGGTCGACGAGGGTGTACGCCCGCTGGTGCGGTTTGCCGGCGGCGTCGAACCAGAGGCGTACCCACATCGTCGGGTGGACGCCGGTCACCGCGAGCATGCCGCCGTCGGTGAGGTGGACCCGGCGGTAGTGCTCGGTGACTTGTTCCGCACCGGCCACCGTGAGAACGAAGTCCTTCCCGCGGAGCAGTTTGAGGACCGCTCCCTCCCAACCGTGCCCCTGCCCCATGGCTTCTGCACCCTCCACGTACGCTTTGATCACATATTGTTTAGGTAAGGCTAACCTAATACGCGGACGGGGTGCGGAGATGCGGGACAGTGGCAGGCGGGGGCATGTTCAGGGGAACGTTTTGAGCCACGGGCCAAACGGTTCGTGCGCTTCATGCGGTTCATCCGGGTCGTGCGCTTCATGTGGTTCGCACGGGACGTATCGCGACGCCTGGGGTATCCCGCACCTTCGCGCCGCCGACGTCCGTGCGCTCGCCCACGCGCAGGGCCGGGTCACAGCCCTCGACCGCGCGTGGCAGCTGGAGGTCGAACGCCACCGCGTCCAGGGCACCTCGGCCGCCTTCCTCGGCGTCGGCTCCCTCGGCTGGGACCGGTTCGCGCGACGGGCGCGTCTGGAGGACACGGCCCGAAGATGCTTCGCCCGGCTGGAGAGAACGGACCCGGAGACCGCCGACTGGGTCCGGGCGTACGTCGAGGGTGTGAACGACGGGCTGGTCGAGGGCGGTCGGCGCGCGCCCGAGTTCGAGCGCGCCGGGATCGAACCCGGGCGTTGGGAGGCCTGGCATCCGCTCGGTGTCTGGCTCGCCACGCACATCCTGTTCGCCGGGTTCCCGGCGAAGCTCTGGCGCGAGGAGGCCGTACGGCATCTCGGCGCCGACGCGGTCGGGCTCTTCGCCACCGACGGGCCCGCCACCTCCGGCAGCAACGGATGGCTCGTCGACGGGTCCCGTACGACCACCGGGCAGGCCGTCATCGCCGGTGATCCGCACCGGTTCATCGAGGAGCCCGGCGTCTACCAGCAGATCCACCTCTCCTGCCCCGAGTTCGACGTCGTCGGCCTCGCCGTCCCGGGCATGCCCGGCATCGCCCACTTCGGTCACACCGGTGACGTGGCCTGGGCCATCACCAACGCCATGGCCGACTACCAGGACCTGTACCGGGAGCGACTGCGGTGCAGGGGCAGAGGCGGGGGCGGAGACGGGGACGCGGACGGGGACGTCGTCGAGGCGCTCGATCCGGACGGGGTGTGGCGGGCCGTGCACCGGCGTGTGGAGATCATCGAGGTCGCGGGCGGGGAACCCGTCGAGGTGGAGGTGATCGAGACCCCGCGGGGGCCGGTCGTCATCGGGGGCCTGGATCCGCGCGCCCTCGACACGGTCGGCCCTCTCAGCCTCCGTTACCCGCCCCGTGTCACCGAGGACCTCGGGCTCAGCGCGCTTCTCCCCCTCCTCCGGGCCCGCGAAGTCGCCGATGTGGACCGGGCGTTCGATCGGTGGGCCGAGCCGGTGAACGTCGTGCAGGCCGCGGACACGCGGGGCGGGGTGCTGCACCGGGTGGCGGGACGGGTGCCGGTGCGGAGCCGGGACAACCGGACGCGGGTGGTCCCGGCGTGGGAGCCGGGGCACGAGTGGGAGGGGTGGCACGAGCCGCCGTACGGCACGTTCGAGGACGGCGTCGCGGTGATGGCCAACCAGCGTGGTCCGGCGACCCCGTTGGGCGTCGAGTTCGCCCCGCCGCACCGAGCCGAACGCATCCGCACGCTGCTGAACGAGAAGCAGCTGTGGTCCGCCCCGGACATGCCCGCCCTCCACATGGACACCCATCTGGCCTCCGCCGGACCCCTGTTGGACCATGTGGCCGCCCTCGCCGACACCACCGACGCCACTGCCACCACCCACGCGTCTGCCACCACCGAGGGCGGTCCCGGGAGACCTGCGGGGCTCACCCCGGCCGCAGCCGCGCTGCGCGACCGGCTCCTGCGCTGGGACCGGCGGATGGAGGCCGAGAGCGTCGAGGCGGCGGCGTACGCGGCGCTGCGCGGGGCGGTCGTACGGCGGCTCGCGGCGGAGTCCGCCTTCGCGGCGCTGGCGGTGCCGCCGGCGTACCCCGAGGTCTTCCGGCCCTGGCTCTCGCTCACCGTTCGCATCGGCTTCGCGCTCGAACATCTGCTCAGGGTCGAGGAGTTGTACGGGATCGACCGGGCCGGGCTCGTGCGGGAGGCGCTGGAGGAGGCCGCCGGCACGGAATCCGGGCGCTGGGGTGACCGCCACCGGCTCGTGCCGTGGCGCGCGCTCCCGGACGACGACCCGGGCGCCCCCGACGAGCCGGGTCTCGCCGGGGACCACGACTGTGTGCTCTGCACCTCCGCCGTCCCCGGCATCACCGACCTCAGCGCTCGCGGCCCCGCCGCCCGTTACGTCTGGGACCTGGCCCGGCGTGAGGACAGCCTCTGGGTGGTGCCGTTCGGGGCGTCCGGCGTGGGCGGATCGGCCCACCACCGCGACCAGCTGCCCCTGTGGCTCAGGGGAGACCTGGTACCGGTCGTCACCGACTGGAACCGCCTCACCCTCACCAAGGACGACGAGACCAACGAGACCAACGAGACCAACCAGAACAACAGCACGAACGAGCAGGGCAGCGAGGAGGAGTTCCATGACCGTTGAGTCGTACGGCGGCCGTGCGGCCGTTCATGAGCAGGTGGTCGACGGGTTCGGGACCGTGCGGATCCTGCCGTTGGACGCGAAGGCCGATGCCGAGGTGGTCCATGGCTGGGTGAGTGAGCCGAGGGCCGGGTTCTGGGGCATGACCGGGCTCACGAAGGAGCAGGTGCGGGAGGTGTACGAGGGTCTGGAGGCCTTCGACACCCACCACGCCTACCTCGCGGTGCACGACGGCGAGCCCGTCGGGCTGCTGCAGACGTACGAACCGGAGGCCGACCGGGTCGGTGAGTGCTACGAGGTCGAGCCCGGCGACCTCGGCGTCCATGTGCTGCTGGCTCCCGCCGGGGACGGCGGAGGGCGGCCGGGGTGGTCGTCCACGGTGCTGGCGGTCTTCACGTCGTACGTCCTGGTCGGGCTGGACCGGCCACGGGTCGTCGTCGATCCGGACGAGCGGAACGAGAGGGCGATCGCACGGTTCGCGCGGCAGGGGTTCCAGCGTGGGCCGGTCGTCGTACTGCCGGAGATCGATCTGCCGGAGGTGTATCTGCCCGAGAAGCGGGCCCGGCTGGCGTTCCTGCGGAGGGAGACCGTGTGCGGTCACGGTCAGTAGCGTCTCTAGAACTCTGTGTGTGCCTGTGGTTTCCAGGCTTTTCGGGCGCGGCGTGGCCGTGTGCGGTTGCCGTCCGGTGGTCCGAACCTTGGGGTGAGGGGATGGACTTCGGTGGCGTGCAGGTGGTGGAAGCCGGTCCGCTCGGCGGCGCGGGTGCGCCGTCGACAGGTTCCGCGTGAGAGCCGCACCCGGCCGGACCGAAGAGGGTCTTCTTCGGTCCGGTGGGGTGCGGGTACTCCATGACCTGGCACCGGCCCGGGTGTGGCGGCTGGTGTCGTGGTGTCATGCCCCGCCGGACGCTGGACCGCCCCCGTGGTAGGGGTGGTGGCGGGGACCGTACGCACATCGGGCGTACGGCGGGAAGTCTTCTGGCCCGGGGCTGCGGCGGCGCGCCGGGTGTCTCGGCCGCGAGGGCCGGCGGGCCTGCTGGGGGTGGGGTGTCCCTTGCCCGCAGTGGTCTTCGGTCCGGCCGGGCGGGGCGGGGCCGTCTCGGCGCGGCGTTGGCGGCGCAGGCGGCGGGTGGTCTTCTTCGGCCGGCGCACCTGGGCCACGGTGCCCTCGATGGTGGTGCGGATGGTGCGGGCGTGGGTGGCGCGGTCGGTGACGGTGTGGCTCTGGGCGAGCAGGCCGCGCGAGACGATGCGGCGGGCGGCGGCGTGGTCGCGGTCCATGGACAGGTGGCAGCGGGTGCAGTGGGCCCATGTCCAGCCGCGCTCACCGAGCCGGTCGGGGGCGGGGTGGTGACCCAGCGGGCCGAGGCAGCCGGGACAGCGGGCGGAGGTGCCCCGGGCGGGGACGGTGACCACCGCGATGCCCGCCTTCGCGGCCAGGTGCCGCATCGCCTCGGCGACGGTGCCGCGGACCTGCCCGGACAGGCGGGCGTTGCCGCGCCTGCGGCCGCGCGCCTCCAGGGTGGCGAGGTCTTCGAGGTAGATGACGGTGGCGCCGAGCGCGGCGGCCTGGTCGACGGCCCAGCGGGCCGCCGACCACGCCAGCGCGTCGTTCAGCTTCCGGATGCGGGCGCACACCCGCTCATGCTCGCTCTGCAGCACCGCGGCCTTGTCCAGGAGGCCGGCCCAGGCCAGGTGCGGGGCGCCGAGCCCGTCGGCCAGCGCCTGGTAGTGGTCGCGTTTGGCGGCGAGGTGTTCGCGGTGGCCGCGCAGCCGGTGCAGTTTCGCACTGATCGCGGTGGCGGCGAAGAGCAGGGGGCGGCCGTCGGTGATCACCCGCGCCGCCCCGCCACGCCCGGTCAGACGGCCCAGGGTGCCGGTGAGCAGGGTGTTCACCCCCCAGTCGAAACCCGCCGCCACGGTGTGCCCGGACGCCCTGGCGGCCGAGACGGGGCGCGTGTGCGGCAGGTCCACCGCGATCCGCCCACTGCCGGTGGGGCGCAGGGTGGGGGTGTGCAGGACCGCGTCCGGACCGACGGTGCCCGGCAGCCGCAGGTCGATCACATGCCAGGCCCACTCCCGCCCCGAGGCCGGGGCCGCGCACAGCGGGAGTTTCACCCGCAGCCGGGCCGTGGCCTCGTCCAGGCGCTGAAGGGTGACCTGCTGGCGGTCCATCGCCGCCAGCAGCACCTGCGCCGCGATCCGGGGCGGCTCCTCCAGCTCGCACAGTCCGGCGGGCAGCTTCCCGTGCCCGGCCAGATGGGCGCGCACCTGGTGGGTGCGGTTGCGGATCTCCGCACTGCTGACCCCGGTCGGCAGCAGCGCCCGCAGCGCGGCCCACTCCGCCCCGGTGCGCCGAACGGGGTCGGCGGGCCAGGCCGTGAGGATCGCGGCCACGATGGTGCGCCGGTGCAGGGCCAGGCGCAGCATGCGTGCCGCGTACTCCTGGGCCGCCCGGCGCACCCGGTCCGAGACATACACCCCCTCGGCGGGCGCGGCATCCCCCGCCCAGTGCAGGCGGCGCATGGCCATCCAGCCCTTGGACGGCAGATCCTCGCCCCGCCCGTCGAGGCCGGCGGCCAGTACGTCCAGCGAACCCTCGTCCCACCGGGAGGCCACCAGACGGCCGGTCGGTTCCCGGCACAAGGAGGCCAGGAAGGACACCCGCTCCCACAGCAGCCGCTGACCCACCTGCTCGCCACTGCCCTCGACCACAGCACGAAAGGCGGTGCACGTGGCCGTCGCCACCAACCGGCCCACACCCACCACCCCCCTCCACGGCCCCGAACCGGGCACACACCAGCACCCGATCGGCCTAACGACCGACTCCCGCACAAAGACACGCACCCAGGCAACCACGCCCGATTCATGCAGGAAAACGCAGCAAAATCGCCAACAGTTGAAGACCCTCGGCGGTGGCTTCGATCGGGGGTCCGGGCGGTGGGCGTAACCTCTGACGGATGACTCCCGAAGACCTCATCGCGCACTACGGGCTGGAGCCCATACCGCGCGAAGGCGGCCGATTCCGTCAGACCTGGGCGGGGCCCGAGCGGGGCGACGGGCGGCCGGAGGGGACCGCGATCATCGCCCTGCTCACCACCGAACCCGGCGACTACTCCGCGCTGCACCGGCTGCCCGGCGACGAGATCTGGCACTTCCATCTCGGCGATCCACTGCGGATGCTGCTCCTCGCTCCGGACGGCTCCTCGCGGGTCGTCGTCCTCGGCCCGGACGTGCTCGACGGGCAGCACGTGCAGTACGTCGTGCCCGCGGGGACCTGGATGGGGGCGAGGGTCCTGGGCGGTGGCGGTGGCGGCGGCGGTGGTGGGGGCTGGACGTTGTTCGGGTGCACGATGGCGCCGGGGTTCACGTTCGAGGGGTACGAGCACGGGGACGCCGCTGAGCTGACCCGGCTGTACCCGGACCGGGCCGCCGAGATAAGGGAGCTGGGGCGGGCGTAGGCCGGGGAGGCCCGGTGGGCCCGGTGGGCCCGGTGCGGATCGCGTTGAACGCGGTGTTCGTGCCGTCCGTACCTGTTCGAGGAGTCCGAGAGCCGGCGACCGTGGATCCGGAGCACTACGTGGACCGAGGCAGGTACAGCGACCCAGTCGAGGACAGGGCCATGGACAGCACCAACAGCACCATGGAGCGGGTCGTGAACAGCGGTAGAGGTAGAGACAATAGAGACAGCAGAGACAGCGGCACGAGGCGGCATGGTGGGACCGGCGGTGGCCGGGGCCGAGGGGTTCAGCGCCTGGTGCTGCTGGGCACCGTGCTGGTCCTGTTCCTCCTCGGCGGGGCGGGTACCGCGTCCGCGCACGCCGCTCTCAAAGGCAGCGACCCCGTCGACGGAAGCGTCCTCGACGCCGCTCCCCGGGACATCACCCTCCGCTTCACCGAGTCGGTAAGCCTCCTGCAGGACTCCCTCCGCGTCCTCGACCCGGAGAACCGGGCCGTCGACACGGGCAAGCCGGGACGCGCGGACGGCCGTTCCGACACGGCACGTGTCACCCTCCCCGTCGGCCTCGACGACGGCACCTACACGATCGCCTGGCGGGTGGTCTCGGCCGACAGTCACCCCATCTCGGGCGCCCTGCTCTTCTCGATCGGCGAGCCCTCCGCGACCGCCGCGGTCCTCCCGGCCGACCTCACCGAGGACCCGCTCACCTCCTCCCTCTACGACATCACCCGCTACTTCGCGTACGGCGCCCTCGCCCTGCTCATCGGCGTGACCTTCTTCTTGGCGGTCGTGCTCGGGGGCCCGAGCGAGGCGCTGCGCAAGCTGCTTGTGGCGGGGTGGCTGGCGCTGCTGCTCGCCTCGGCGGCTCTGCTGCTGCTCCGCGGACCGTACGAGCGGGGCACCGGCATCGGAGCCGCCCTCGACCTCTCCGTCCTGCGCGACACGATGGTGAGCCGGCCGGGACTCGCGCTGCTGGCCCGGCTGGCGCTGCTCGCGGTGGCCCCCGTTCTTCTCGTCCTCGTCCTCGGCCGAGCACGCAGGCACAGGTCCGAGGGGAGGCAGGGGGAGCAGGAGGAGTGGGGGAAGGGCGCGCTCGTCAGTGGGGCGCTGCTCTCCGTCGGCCTCGCCGGGACCTGGGCGGCCGCCGAGCACGCCTCCGCCGGTATCCAGGTGCCGGTCGCGATGACCTCCTCGGTGCTGCACCTGCTCGCCATGGCCGTCTGGCTGGGCGGGCTGACCGCGCTGCTCACCGTGTTGTACCGGGCGCCGGACACCCTGTCGGCCGCCGTGGTCAACCGTTTCTCCCGGCTCGCCTTCGTCTCGGTGATCGTCCTCGTCGTCACCGGCGTCTACCAGTCCTGGCGCGGCCTCGGCTCCTGGTCCGCCTTCACCTCCACGGCGTACGGGGAGGTCCTCGTCGCCAAGCTGGTCGCGGTACTGCTCCTGCTGGTGGCGGCGGCGTTCTCACGCCGTTGGACGGGACGGCTGGGGGAGGCTTCGGCGGAGGCCGGTGCGGTGGATGTGGCCGCGGGGTCGGCAGAGGCCGCGGGTTCAGCAGAGGCCGCCGGGTCGGCCGAGGATGCCGCGTCGACGACGGTCGCCGAGTCCGTGAGGGCCGACGAGTCGGTGAAGGCCGGCGAGCCCGTGAAGGCCGGCGAGTCGGTGAACGCTGCGGAGTCGGTGCGGGCCGCCGGTCTGACCGAGGTCACCGAGCGGGCGGCCGTGGCGGTGGCGGCGCGGGTGCCCGAGCGGGTGGGGGCCATCGACAGCAAGGTTTCGGAGGGTGGCGCCGATGTGCTCTCCCGTGGCCAGGGAGACGGCGGCCGAGGCGGCGGTGGCCAGGGCGACGGGGTGGGCTCGGCGGCCGAGGGCTCCTCGGTGGCTGATGCGCGGCGCCAGGGCCTGCGGCGTTCCGTGCTCGCGGAGTTCACCATGGCCGTCGTCGTGCTGGTGATCACCACCGTGCTGACGGGGACCCTGCCGGGCCGGGCGGCGGCGGAGATCGCGAAGGAGAGCGCGGGCGCGGCTGCCGCTGAGGTCACGGCCTCCTCGACGACGTTCCCCTTCGACGTCGGCACCCCGAACGGTCACGGCAAGGTCCAGATCGACCTGGGCCCCGGGCGCGTGGGCAAGAACTCCGTGCAGGCCGTGGTCTTCGGCCCCGACGACGGCATCGCGACCGTCCCCGAACTGCGTCTCACCTTCACCCTGCGGGCCCAGAAGATCGGCCCGATCGACGCGAAGCTCACCGACCGCGGCGGCTACTGGGTCACCGACGACCTCCAGCTCCCCCTGCCCGGCAAGTGGACGATGAAGCTCACGGTCCGTACGACGGAGATCGACCAGGTCACGGTGGAGAAGTCGGTACGGGTGAGCTAGCCGGGCTCAGCCGGGCCGGGGCGATCGAGGCCACCGAGGTCTCCAGCGCCCCGTTCCCTCCGTCCTTCCCGGACGACTCCACCGCGCTTCGGGCGGTCCTCTCGCCCTCCGGCCGGCACTCCCCCTCCGGCCGGTCCGCTACCCGATCCGCTCGTGCAGCGGCGCGCCGCAGAGTGACTTCGACGGGGTGCCGTCGACGCCGACGGGTGGCTCCCCGGCGACCATGACGCGGTGCATGATGCGCGGGAAGTCCAGGTGGGCGGAGTCGCTGGGGGCGAGGTGGACGGTGGCACGGTTGTCCCAGAGGGCCACGGAACCCGGCTCCCAGCGGAAGCGGACCGTGTACTCGGGGCGAGTGATCTGCTCGACGAACATCTCCAGGAGGAGCCGGCTCTCGGCCCGGGTGACGTCGACGATGTTCTCGACGTAGTACGGGTTGACGTACAGGATCCGTTCGCCGGTCTCGGGATGGACGCGGACGACCGGGTGGACGGACGCGACCTGGTGGTCCTGGAGGTGGCGGAGGTAGGGGTCGGGGCCGGAGCGGGCGAGATAGCCGACGCCGAGCCGGTGCTCGGCGCGCAGCCCGTCGGCGAACCGGCGCACCGGCTCGGACAGGCCCGCGTAGGCGGTGGCGAGGTTGGCCCACGTGGTGTCGCCGCCGTACGGGGGCACGCGCTCGGCGCGGAGCAGGGTCAGGGCGGGCGGGTCGATGCGCGCGGTGTGGTCGGCGTGCCAGCCGCGGAGGGTGGAGTGACGGCGGCGCTCCAGCCATTCGGCCTGGTCCATGCCGTGCTTGCGGCCCAGCTCCTGACGGTCGGCCGTCGTCTCGATCTCCGGGTACCCGGCCGGTGAGACCGAGCCCCTCGAACGCAGCCGGATCGGTTCCCCGAAACGACGCGCGAACGCGATCTGGCCGGCGTGGTCCAGCCGCTGCTCCCGGAAGAACACGACCTTCCAGCGGAGCAGTGCCGCGCGGATACCGGCGACGGTCCCGTCGTCGAGCGGGCCGGCGAGGTCCACACCGTGGATGTCGGCGCCGATGTGCCCGGAGGCCGGGCGCACGTCGAGCCCGCCCGTGGGTCCTTTCGGTCCCTCTGGTCCCTCTGGTCCTTCCGGTCCCTCCGAGGACGTGTTCGTGTCGGTGCTCATCGCTCGCTCGCTCGCCCTTCGACGCCGGTCGTACGCTCGGCCGTGTGCCGGGTCGTATGCCGTGATGGCCCTGGTCGGCTGTCGTGGCCCGGTCTTCCCACGGTGCCGCCCGTGCATGCGGTTCGGCCGGGAAAGTGTCCTGATCGATCGACGGCCGCGTCACCTCGGCCGCCAAGTGGGTCCGCGCCCGGTGTCGTACCGCCTCCTGGCCCACCTTGGGCTGCGAAACTGCCAACGCACTGTACGCGGCAGGAAGTTGACGTCATGACCGACAAGCTCACCGTAAGTGTCCTGGGTACCGGCATCATGGGCGCCGCGATGGCCCGCAACCTCGTCCGTGCCGGTCACGCCGTACGGGTGTGGAACCGCACCCGGGAGAAGGCCGAGGCGCTCGCCGCCGACGGCGCGCAGGTCGTCGACAGCCCGGCCGAGGCCGTGCGGGGTGCCGATGTGGTGCTCACCGTGCTGTACGACGCGGCCGCGGCCCTGGACGTGATGCGCGAGGCGGCACCCGCGCTGAGCCCGGGCACGGCCTGGGTCCAGTCCACCACCGCCGGTGTCGAGGGCGTCGCCGAACTGGCCGCGTGGGCGAGCGGGCACGGGCTGGTCTTCTTCGACGCCCCGGTGCTCGGCACGCGGCAGCCCGCGGAGGCGGGGCAGTTGACGGTGCTGGCCGCGGGGCCGGTCGAGGGGCGGGGGACGGTGACTCCCGTCTTCGACGCCGTCGGCGCCCGTACCGTCTGGACCGGTGAGGACGGCGCGGCGGGCACCGCGACCCGGCTCAAGCTGGTGGCCAACAGCTGGGTGCTCGCCGCCACCAACGCGGCCGGGGAGGTCCTGGCCCTGTCCAAGGCCCTCGACGTCGACCCCCAGTCCTTCTTCGAGATCATCGAGGGCGGCCCGCTCGACATGGGCTACCTGCGCGCCAAGTCCGCGCTCATCCTCGAAGGCCGCCTCTCCCCTGCATCCTTCGCCGTCTCCACCGCCGCGAAGGACGCCCGCCTGATTGTCGAGGCCGGCCGGCAACACGGCGTACGCCTCGATGTCGCCGCCGCCGGAGCCGCCCGCTTCACCCGCGCCGCCGCCCAGGGCCACGCCGACGAGGACATGGCCGCCGCGTACTTCGCCAGCTTCGACGAGGGCGAGGGCGAGGGAGAACGGGGAGAGTGAAGGCAAGGTCAAGGGCTAGGTGTGGGCTAGGTGTGCTTGGCCGGGAGGTTGGCGACGCGGGGTGATGCGGGTGACGTGGCTACCTCGGCCGACGGCACCCCGGCCGAGGGCGACGCGAGGACCGGCCGCCGCGCCTCCCCTCACGTCCGGTCGGCCGCGTTCCGCTCGTCCAGCGCCTCGTGCGCTCCCGTCGGAGTCGGGGCCGGCGCGCTCCCCGCTCGCCGGCCACCTCCCGGGTCGGCCGTCGCGGGCCGGCGCAGGCGGGCGGTGAGCCAGACGGCCAGCGGCTCGGTCCAGCGCGCGGTCAGCGGGCCGGCGATGACCAGGATCAGGACGTACGCGGTGGCCAGCGGGCCGAGGGACGGTTCGATGCCGGCGGTGACGGCGAGCCCGGCGATGACGATGGAGAACTCGCCGCGGGCGACCAGCGTGCCGCCCGCCCGCCAGCGGCCCTTCACCGAGATGCCGGCCCGCCGCGCGGCCCAGTACCCGGTGGCGATCTTCGTCAGGGCGGTGACGACGGCCAGGACGAGCGCGGGCAGGAGTACCGGCGGGATACTGGCGGGGTCGGTGTGCAGACCGAAGAAGACGAAGAACACGGCGGCGAACAGGTCCCGCAACGGCGCCAGTAGACTGTGCGCGCCCTCGGCGACCTCACCCGACAGCGCGATGCCCACCAGGAAGGCGCCCACCGCCGCCGACACCTGCAACTGCTGCGCGAGCCCGGCGACGACGAGCGTCACCCCCAGCACGACGAGCAGCAGTTTCTCGGGATCGTCGCTGGAGACGAACCGGGAGATGTGCCGCCCGTACCGCACCGCCACCAGCAGCACGATCCCGGCCGTACCGAGCGCGATGGCCAGGGTCGCGCTGCCCGCCGCCAGACCGACCCCGGCCAGCAGCGCGGTGACGATCGGCAGATAGACGGCCATGGAGAGGTCTTCCAGGACCAGGATGCTCAGCACGACGGGCGTCTCCCGGTTGCCGAGCCGCCCGAGATCGCCGAGCACCTTGGCGATCACCCCGGAGGAGGAGATCCAGGTGACGCCCGCGAGCACGACGGCGGCGACGGGTCCCCAGCCGAGCAGCAGTGCCATGGCCGCACCGGGCAGGGCGTTGAGGGCGGCGTCGACGAGGCCGGCCGGGTACTGGGTCTTGAGGTTGGAGACGAGATCGGTCGCCGTGTACTCCAGCCCGAGCATGAGCAGCAGCAGGATCACGCCGATCTCGGCGCCGATCGCCACGAACTCCTCACTGGTCCCCAGCGGCAGCAGCCCGCCCTCCCCGAAGGCCAGCCCGGCCAGCAGATACAGCGGTATCGGCGAGAGCCGGAACCGCCCGGCGAACCGCCCCAGCAGCCCGAGCCCGAGGATGATCGCGCCGAACTCGACCAGGAAGACGGCGGAGGAGTGCGTGGTGGGGGACTGTGCGAGGAACTGCGCGGCGGACGGCCCGGCGGACTGCGTCGCGGCCTGAGCGGAGGCGTACACGGACCGCTCACTCCCGCCCGAGTATCGCCGCGGCCGTCTCCACACCCTCACGGGTGCCGATCACGATGAGCGTGTCACCGCCGGCCAGCCGGAAGTCCGGTGTCGGCGACGGAATCGCCTCGGCCCGCCGCAGTACGGCCACGATGGACGCGCCCGTTTCGGTCCGCATCCGGGTGTCGCCCAGCACGCGGCCGTTCCAGTGGGACGTCGACGCCAGCTTGATCCGCTCCGCCACCAGCCCCAGCTCCGTGGTGGACAACAGGTTCGGGCTGTGGTGGTCCGGCGTCAGCGCGTCGACCAGGGCGGTCGCCTCCCCCGACGTCATCCGCACCGACAGCGCACACGCGTCCGGATCGTCCTGCCGGTACGCGCTCAGTGTCCGCGCACCGTCCCGATGGGCGACCACCGAGATCCGCCGCTGCTCCTTGGTCGTGAGGTCGTAGCGGACGCCGATTCCCGGCAACGGCGTACTACTGAGGCGCGGAGCATCCATGGCTGGCCCCCCTGTCTGATTCGGATATGTCATCGGGCAACCGTCGGTGCCACCCTAACGAGACCCCGAAAACCGGCCGTTGGCCGCGAGGCCGGCACCCCGATGGAACAATCCCCCTTCAACCCCGGGCCGGCCCCCGCCCCGCCACCGGGGGATGACCGAAAGGAACCATCGCCATGATCCCAACGGGTGCCCCCACAACCCGTGCGGCGGACGCCCTCTCGACACGCGGAACGGGCGCCCCGACGACGGCCGACGAACCGGCTGCGGCGGGTGCCCCCACGACGCGCGGCGCGGGTGTCCTCAAGCCCCACGCCATGGGGATACCCATTCCCTCCGGAGCACCCGAGGTGCCCGAAGGTCCCACTCCCCCCGGAGCGCACGCCCCCAAGGCCCCCGGAGCGTGCCCGTGATCCAGTGGGTGTCCCTGGGGACCGGCCCCCGGCCCGTTCCCCAGCCCGTGGCGACCCCCTTGGTGTGGGCCACGGCCTTCGCGGGCGCGATGTCTTTGGTGGCCGTCCTCAACGCGTTGGTCGGCACGGACCGTCCCGGCCTGGCGCTGACCGCGCTGTCCCTGCTCTCCGCGCTCCTGGGCGTGTACGCCCGCTTCACCGCGGCCCCGGGGACGGCCGCCCTGTGCTGGCTCTTCCTCAACGGGTTCGCCATCCCACCCGCCGGGGTCCTGACCTGGACCAACCCGCGCGACACCTTCTGGCTGGTCTGCCTTTTTACCGCGGCCCTCACCGGCACGACCCTCGCCCGCCTCCTCCAGGCCCGCGCCGCCTACCGCCGCCTCACCACGGCCCAGCCTCCCCCACCCACCCCCGAGTCACCGGACTGGCCCCCGGCCCACTGACCACGCGGACCGCCGTCCGTACGGGCGGGCGGCGCCACTGCCGGGCGGGCATGGCATGAAGCTGAGTGAGCGTGTGCAGCAACCTGACACGATTCGCCGTCCTGCCTGCGGCTTCCGTTGGCAGAGTAGGGGGCACCGCGGGGGCACGACCGGCCCGGAACGCGGGGGAACAGCAAACGGGGGTACGTCGTGGGGTTCAACGGGTTCGCCGGGTTCGCCGGGTTCAAGAAGGCAGCCGCGGTGGCGGGTGCGGCGCTCGCGCTCGCGGTGGTGGGTGGACAGGGGCCGGCGCAGGCGCAGGCTCAGGCACAGGTTCAGGCGCAGGTTCGGGCCGGGGAGGCGGGGGTGACCGCTCCGGCGGTCGTCGTCGATTCCATCGTCGAGCGCGTCTGCGCGACTCCGCTACCCATACGGCTGCCGCTCTGCGGCGAGCAGGGTGGCGGCACCTGGAAGCCCGTCAACGGGTGGCAGATCGAGAAGCCGAAGCCGTAGGGACAGCGAGAACGGTTGGCAGCGGTACACAGGGGGTGCCCCGGCGGTCAGGTCGCCGGGGCACCCCCTTCGTCGTATTACTAACGCTTACTACTGTTACTAACGCTTACTACTGCGGGCTACTGCCTCGTGCTGCGCCCAGGGTCCTGCCCCGGTCCTACTGTTGCGCCCAGGGTTCGGCCCGGTCTCACACCCAGCCGCGCTCCCGTGCGAGGAGTGCCGCGTGCGCCCTGCTGCTCGCGCCCAGGATGCGCAGTACGTCGGCGACATGCCGGCGGTACGTCCGCACCGACACACCCAGCGTGCGCGCCCCCGATTCGTCCTTGCCGACGTGGCACATCGCTTCCAGGACCTGCTGCTCCATCTCCGAGAGCCCGCCGCCCGCCGCCCCTGCCCGCTCGTCGATGAGCACGGTGAGATCGGTGGCCTGGTCCCAGATCTTCTCGAACAGCGCCAGGATGTTCGCGACCAGCCCCGCCTCCCGGGCGAGCAGCGCGCCGCGCCGGGTGTCGGCCGGGTCGACCGGGACGAGCGCTGTCCGGCGGTCGTAGACGAGGAGCCGTTCCGCGATGGTGTCCGCGACCCGGATCTGCGCGCCGAGCGAGGTGAGGTCGCGCAGATAGCCGACGGTCGGCGGATGGTCCAGGGCTTCGCGCAGTACGACGTTGCGTATCCGTACCCCGCGCCGCAGGCAGCGGGTGTCGAGCGGCCGGGCGTGCTCGATGTTCGCCGGGGTCAGCTCGGTGTACGGCTCGACCGAGAGGATCTCCTCGCGGGCGAAGAACGCCAGGTCGTCGATCCGGCCCCGGATCTGGCCGAGATCCTCCAGGCGCTCGATCCTCCCGGAGTCGGGCGGCTCCTTCAGGCTTTGCTCGGCGCGCAGGCCGGCTATCAGGTGCCGGGACTGGGTGACCTGCTGGAGCTGCTGGTGGAGTTCGCGCAGCCGCAGGTCGGTGAGCCGGTCCACGGCGGTCTCGGGGTCGGCGGCGGAGATCACCTCGGGCCCGCCGTCCGTTCCGGGTCCGGTCCTGGTCCCTTCCGTTCCGTGCAGCAGGCCGAGCTCGGACAGGCGCTCCAGCGCGCTCCCGATCTCGTCCAGCGGGACATGCAGCAGCAGCTGGATGTCCTCGGCGGTCGTGCCGGGGTTCCGTAGAAAGTGCCGGTAGATGCCCTCTTCCGTATCGGTGAGTCCGAGTACGGACAATTCCCCCATGGTGCCTCCGTGCACAACTCAATCGGTCGCCGGGTGCAAGTCGGCGCGCTGGTCGGGCGCGAGGACGGCCTGAATCCGGCGGTGTGATCCCTGTGAGGGTACCTGCAACAAGCTGCACGGTCACTGGCAGCAAGTAGCGCCCTGGAACTGCCCGATGACGTGCTCCGGTTTGGCATTGTTCTCCGTGTCGGAACGAACGAACGCCGACAGAAGAAAGAGAAACGCAGGACAAGCAGTGCCGAGCAGCAT
Organism: Streptomyces sp. NBC_01314; assembly: GCF_041435215.1. NCBI lineage: Bacteria > Bacillati > Actinomycetota > Actinomycetes > Kitasatosporales > Streptomycetaceae > Streptomyces > Streptomyces sp. NBC_01314. The sequence goes on from NZ_CP108394.1 coordinate 5,858,955, forward strand.
CAACGAATTACTTCGCGAAATGGAGGACAGGGCATGACTTCTTATTCCGTACTCCTGCCCTTTCTTCCGCGCCGGCCGGAGCAAATCCTTCCGTATGCCGGACTGGTGCACTGGAGCAACGCGAGCCGCCTCTGGCAGGGGCAGTCCGTGATGATCGAGCCGCACCAGGGATTCGTCGCGGCGGCGGGAGCGGGATTCCGTGTGCCGACCGGCCTCGGCGTCACGCTCATGCCGCTCCGCCACCCGTACGAGGCCGCTCTCCAGGCCCGCTCGCTGGCGATGGCCACCGGGCAGCCGGTGATCGCCGGATTCGGGCCCGGCGGCCGGCCGTTGCAGCGGTCGCTGCTCGGCGAGGCGTACCGCAGTCCGCTCACGGCGGCGCGCGAGTACCTCTCGATCGTGCGCGGACTGCTGGCGGGCGAGACGGTCGACACCCGGGGCGAGTACTTCAGCTGCCGGGCCGAGATGCCTCGCTACCCGGTGCCGGGCGTCGAGATCGGGCTCGGTGTGCTGCGGCCCGGCATGGCGAAACTCGCGGGTGAGGTCGCCGATGTCGCCGTGACCTGGCTGACTCCGGCGCACTATCTGCGGGACACCGTGCTCCCTGCGATGCGCGAGGGCGCGGCGAACGCGGCGGACGGCAAGGGGGGCAAGGGGCGTAGGACCCCGAGGCTCACCGCCATCGTGCCGCTCGCCCTCGCCCGGCCCGACCGCGAACCCGCCGAACTGGCGCTCGCGAGCAACGCCGCCCATCTCCAAGGCGCCCACTACATCGACATGTTGCGACGGTCCGGGACGGATGTCGCCGGTGACGACCCGGCGGCGAACGCCAAGGCGCTCGTCGACGGCGGGGCGTTCCTCAGCGGAGACCCGGACGAACTCGTCGGAAAACTGGGCGCGTTCCGCGAGGCAGGGGTGGACGAGGTCGTCCTGAACCTGACCGGCGTTTGCAATCTGTACGGCCCACAAGCGGCCCTGGACGAAACGAAGCGAATTCTGGCCGCCCTGGCCGCCTGACCGTGGGGGAATACGAAACAATGGCTGATCTGAAAGAGCGGCTCATCCGCTGGGGGACTGGCACGGCCAGTTCCGGTACCAGAACCAGTATTAGTGCCGGTGAATTCAGGTACGACGGCGTGGAAACCGTCGTACTGGAAAGCCGGGAACACCTTACGGCGATGCTGAATTCCGGCGTCGTCGGAACGGACACGCTGGTACTCGTGCCCGGTGCGGCCGCCGGACCCGGCGAGGACACGACGGCGGACGGCCGCCGCGTCGTCGGGATCGTCGGGTACGAAGGGTCGCTGGCCGGGGCCGGCGGGGAGTTCTCACCGGGCGCGGGCTTCTACCTCCAGATCCAGGGCTACGGCATCAGCGAGTACATGTCCGTCGCCGGGCCGACCCTTGTCCGGATCGCCGACGACACGGACTTCGACGTCTTCCTCGCCGACGCCGACCGGGCCCTGCTCGACGGCACCTTCCCCGACTTCCTCACCCACCCCGCCATCCAGCTCGCCGACCTCCCCGGCCTGGGCGCCGGCCGCACACCGGCCGCCGGACCCCGGTACCGGCTGTACGTCGACGCGGACGGGGCGGTCTCCACCACGCCGGGCGGTACCCGCCTCGGTACGGCGGGCGACGGGCCCGAACTCCTCGACGCGCGGTGGCAGCGGCTCAACAGTGGCGCACAGACAACCTGCGCGGTGTGCCTGGGGACGGTCGTGGACCACGACCTACGGCGTACGGAACTGGCCGCGAGGCCCTGGCTCGGGCGCTACCTGGCCGCCCTCGGCGCGATCCGGGCCCTGCGTGCCCGGGGCGTGGACGGCAGCATCCGGGTCTCCGGCTTCGGCGGGCGGATCACCGACGCGCTGGCCGCCGACGCGGACGCCGACGCCGATCTGCGGGACGAGGACGCGCCGTTCCTCCTCTGGACCGACCAGGACATGTACGTCCACGCCCCTGCGCCCAGCCGCACCTTCAGCGTGGAACGGTCCGCCGCCACGCCGGTCGAGGCGCTGCTGGCCTGCGGTTCGGCCGAGGCGGCGGCGGAGTACGCCGATCCGGACCACACCGTACGCATCGAGCGGTTCCTCGCCCGGGCCGGAGTGTGACCACGATGACCACCCTGACCACCCTGACCAGCCCGACGGCACCGCCCACCCCGACGGCACCGCCCACCATCCCCGGACGAGCCGGGGAGCTGCTCGCCGAGCTCGGCTCCCGCGCCGTCACCGGCGACCTCTATGCCGAAGCGGGCGCGCAGGTCTACCACGACGTGGCCGGCCGCAGCACCCACGAGGTACGTGAACTGACCGGCCTCGTAAGGACCTTGCCCGGCGATGTCCTCGACCTGGCGGCCGGCTCCGGGCGGCTGACCATGCCGCTGCTCGCGCTGGGCCGCCACGTCACCGCCCTCGACCTCTCCCCGTACATGCTGCGGCTCCTGGAAGACCGGCTGGCCGCAGCGCCCGCCGCCCTGCGTGAGCGTTGCACGGTCGTCGAGGCCGACATGAGCGCCTTCGCGCTCGGCCGCACCTTCCCGGTGATCGTCCTCGGCACCACCTCCGTCTCGCTCCTCGACGAGCGCGGCCGGACCGGTCTCTACCGGGCCGTACGCCAACACCTGGCGCCTGGCGGCCGGTTCCTTCTGTCGACCGTCGGCATGGACACGGACTCCGGCCAGCCCGCCGAAGCCGAACTGGTGGTGGAAGCCGAAGCCGGCCGCGCCTACCGGATGTACGAGCACTGGGCGGTCGGCGACAGCGCCCGCACGGTCACCGTCTTCCCGGCCCGGATCCCGGACGACGACAGCCCCGTCCAGGTCACCACGACCAGCGTCGGCGTGCTGCCCGCCGCCCTCCTCGAAGCCGAGCTGGGCGCCGCCGGATTCGCCGTCCGCGCCCGGCACCCGCTGCCGGCCGTCGGCTCCCGCCATCACGACGTACTGCTCGAAGTACTGCTCGAAACGGAGGTCACGCCATGAGTCCCGTACACACGAAGAACACGAAGAACGCGCTGTGGCCGTCCCTCCTGGCCCCCGCCCTGCACGGCTCGGACGCGCTCTGCGCGGTCTCCGCGCACGGAGTACGGGTCCGGTACGCCGACGGCAGCGAACTCCTCGACGCCTCCAGCGGGTTGTGGAACACCAACATCGGCTACGGCAACGAGGCCATCGCCCGGGCCGCCGCCGACGCGCTCCGCGAAGCCTCGTACCTGAGCGTCTTCCGCTACGAGAACACCTACGCCCGTGCCGCGGCCGCCGCCCTCGTCGAGCTGTGCGGCGCCGACAGCTACGGCCGGGTCCTCTTCTCGACCTCCGGCGGCGCCGCCAACGACCTCGTCATGAAGCTCGCCCGCCACTACCACGCCCTGCGCGGCGAGGACCGCCGCAAACTCGTGGTCGGGCTGCGCGGCAGCTACCACGGTCTGACGTACGGCAGTTTCGCGCTGACCGGCGAGGACCTCGGACAACAGGTGTACGGCGTCGACCAACGGCTCATCCGCCACGTCGACCCCAACGACCCGGTCGGCATCCGTACCTTGATGGAGCGTCAGGGCGCGATGGTCGCGGCCGTCGTCGTCGAGCCGGTGCTCGGCTCGGGGGCGGTACCGCTCACCGAGGAGTACGTCGACGAGCTGCTGCGGCTGCGCGAGGAGTACGGCTTCCTGCTGGTCGCCGACGAAGTGGCCACCGGCTTCGGCCGTACCGGCGACTTCTTCGCCTCCCAGCGCTGGTCCGCCCGGCCCGACCTCCTGGTGACCTCCAAGGGGCTCACCAACGGTACCGGCGCCGCCGCCGCCGTCATCGCCTCGCACACGGTCGCGGACGCCTTCGACACGGCGGGCGCCATGCTGACCCACGGCGAGACCCAGGCCGGCACCCCCGTCACCTGTGCCACCATCCTGGCCACCATCGCCGAGATGCGCCGCCTGGACGCGGTCGCCCTCGGCCGGGCCCTGGGCGAGCGGCTGGACGCGGAGCTGTCCGGGTTGGTCGACGAGCACCCCTGGGTGACGGGTACCACCGGTGTGGGCTGTTTCCGGTCACTGCGACTGACCACCCCGGACGGGGAACCGCTGCCGCAGGCACGCGTCCCGGAGCTGGTCGCCGCGATCCGTACGGCGGGTGCCATCGTGCACCCTGGCGTCCACGGCATCCAGCTCTTCCCCGCGCTGACCTACACCGACGCGGAACTGACCGAACTGATGGACCGCATCCGCACCGGACTGGCCCTGTTCACAAGCCGGTCGGCGCAGGCGGAAGCGCGCACAGAGGTACCGGCATGAGCTACGGCCGGGGCGGACCGACCCGGGCGCTGATCGGTCCCGACGCACTCACGGCATGGCTCCCCGACGGGGCGGGCCGCACGGCCGCCCTCCTCGTGGACAGCGCTGTCGCGACGGCGGCGATCACGGCCTTGGTACGGGACCGCCTCGGCCGGGCCCACTGGCGGACGACCCAGACACCACTGACCACCGGCCCCGGTGATCTCGGCGCGGCCGCCGCGATCGCCGAAGGCCTCGCCGACACGTCGGCCGGCGTCGGCCTGGTGGTCGCCATAGGCGGCGGATCGGTGCTCGACCAGGCGAAGATCGCGGCCCTGCTGCGGGCCAACCCGGTCGCGTACACCCGCCTCACCGTGCCCCAGCGCGGCGGCCTGATGGGCCTGCCGGGCGAGGTCACCCGTACCGTCCCGCTGCTCGCCGTACCGACCACCCTCGGCACCGGCAGCGAGCTGAGCGCGGTCGCCTGCCTGGCGTACCCGCAGGGCAAGCGGCTGATCCTCGGCGGCGTACTGCGGCCGGAGGCGGCGCTGCTCGATCCGTCGGCCACCGCCACACTGCCCTACGAGCTGGTCGTGGAGGGCGTCCTGGAGGCGCTGTTCCGGGCGGTCAGCCCGTACGCCGGTGACCACCGGGACGACCGCCGCACCGAGGACCGTCTCACGGAGACGGTCGCCCGGAGGCTCGTCCAGCTGGGCTACGAGGCGGTACGGGAAGGAAGGCCGAGCGACGCGCTCCGCCTCGACATCGCGAAGCTCAGCGGGCTCACGCACGGTGAATGGCTGCACCAGGGCCGCGACCCGTACGCGGTCAAGGGCTGGCTCATCGCCAACGAGATGTCGTCGGCCCTGGGCGTACGGAAGATGACGGCCGTCGCCGCGCTGCTGCCGCACCTGTGGCGGGCCGTGCTCGACGGGGAGCCACGGCTGGGCTCCGCGCCGCGGCTGCACCGGATGTGGGCGGGGCTGCGCGACGCCGCACCACAGGACCGGGCGCGGGCCCTGCCCGAGGACCCGGCCGACGGGATCGCCGCCCTGATGGACGACTGGCGGGTGGGCCGGCGGCTCACCGCCGACGGCCCGGGGCAGATCGAGGCCCTGGCCGAGCGGACGGTACGGGCCTGGGGCGCCGGGCTGCCGATGCTCGGCGGGCTCCGGGCGGAGGATGTGCGCCGCCTGCTGGACGCGGCGCTCGGCGCGACCACCGCGCACGCCACGCCCGCCGCGTACGCCGCGCACACCTGAGACTTCCGCTCCCGGTCCCGGGAGCGGGCGGAAAGAGAGCAACGGCTCTCAACACTCATGAGAAAAGGGGGAGTTCCCATGCAGGAGAACTTCGACAACAACGACTTCAGCTCCGCCCTGGAGCTGGGTATGCAGGAGCTCGAGGCGATGGAGGCCCCGGGCTGGTGGACCGCTGGTGGCGTCGTCGTGGGCGCGACCGTCGTGTCGGCCGTCGGCGTCTCGACGGGCGTCGCCGTCTCGATCATCACCTGATTCACTCGACTGCATCTCGACTCGATTCAGTCCCATCAGTCTCATCAGTCTCAACTCAACGGGAGGGGAACAGATATGAAGGACATCGCCACGCAGGAGCCGACCGGCTTCGAGGCATCGCTGGAGCTGGGCATGCAGGAGCTGGAGGCCATGGAGGCCCCGGGCTTCTGGAGCGGTTTCAAGACCGGCGTCGTGATCAGCACCGTCGCCAGCGCGGTCATCGCCACCTGATCCGGCCGATCGACCGGATCGACCGGATCGACCGGATCGACCTGATCCACCGGATCCACCGGATCCACCGGATCCACCGGATCAGCGGCAACTGAACCGCATACGGATTTCCGCGGCGGCGTCCCTGGGACCTCAGAGGACCCCGGGCCGCCACCGCGGAATCCGCGCTTCGTTTTCCGCCACCTCCCCCCACCTGAGTCCCACCAAGTCCGACCAAGGAGTCCAGCATGGCCAACAGCCGGGACAAGGCAGCGGCCGAGAACAAGAACCTCGCCTTCGCCTGCGCGCTCATCCCGCTCGGCATGGCGGTCGCGACCACGCAGCTGACGGGCGGCCTCGAGATCTTCGTCATGGCCGGCCTCGGCGCCGTCATGCTGAGCTGCCTGGTCCGGATCGGCGCCAACCTCCGTAAGGCACGCCGTTGAGTACCGCGAACGCACCGAGCACCGGCGCCGCCCCCGTCGTCGCCCTGCGCGGCCTGACCAAGCGCTTCGGCGAGGTCACGGCGGTCGACGACCTGACGTACGAGGTGCAGCCCGGCCGGATCGTCGGCCTCCTCGGCCGCAACGGAGCCGGCAAGACCACCTCGCTGCGGATGCTCCTCGGCCTCTGCCGGCCGACCTCAGGCGAGGCGACCGTCTTCGGCCGCCCGTACGCCGAACTGCCTCACGCCGCCCGCCGGGTGGGCGTCAGCATGGACGCCGTAGGACCGCTGCCGGGAGCCAGTGCCCGACGCGAACTCACCATCTGGGCCAGGACCCTGGGCCTGCCCAAGCAGCGCGTCGAGGAGGTCCTCGAACTGGTCGGCCTGGCCGACGGCGGTGCGGCCTCCCGCCCCGTCAAGGGCTACTCGACCGGCATGAAACAGCGCCTCGCGCTCGCCACCGCCCTGCTCCCCGACCCCGAACTCCTCGTCCTGGACGAGCCCGCCAACGGCCTCGACCCGGACGGCATCCGCTGGCTGCGCGGCCTGCTGCGTGGCCTGGCCGACGAGGGCCGGACCGTCCTCGTCTCCAGCCATCTCCTCTCCGAGGTGGAACAGACCGTGGACGACGTCGTGATCATCCAGAGCTCGCTGCGGTACGCCGGTCCGCTCGAAGGACTCGTCGGCGCGGGCGCCGGGGAACGCCTCGAAGACCGGTTCTTCTCCCTGGTCGGCACCGCGACGACCGCGTCATCCGCTGTCGGAGGAAAGAACCATGCGTAACCTGCTCGCCGGCGAATGGGCCAAGGCCTGGACCGGCCGCGGCTGGCTGATCCTGGCCGGGTGCGGCGTCCTGATGTCCCTGCTCGGTGCCCTCGGTTACGCCTCCCAGGGTGCCGCGGCCATCGAGGAGGGCACCATGGGCCGGGCCGCCGTCACCGATGACATCGTCCGCTCCTGGTTCATGATGTCGCTCTTCACCTCTCTCTTCGGCGCGATCTTCGTGTCCCGCGAGTACACCTCGGGTGCCATCGGCCGCTCCGTCCTGATGAGCGGCGGCAGCCGTACCCGCCTGCTCGCCGCCAAGGTGCTGACCGCCACCGCCGTGGGCGCCCTCGCCGCGCTGCTCACCGCCGCGCTGTCCCTCGCCTCCGCCTGGGGAACACTCGCCGCCAACGGGGCCGAGCCCGCGTGGCACGGCGAGACCTGGCTGATCCTGCTGGGCGTCTTCGCCGTCAACACGCTCGCCGCTCCCTGGGGCGCGCTGATCGGCTGGATCGTCCGGCACCAGGTCGGGGCCGTCGTGACCGTCGTCGCGCTGACCCTGGTCGTCGATCCGGCGGTGCAGGTCCTGGTGCCGGAGGCCGGCAGGTACCTGATGACGATCGCCCAGAGCTCCGTCTACCGGGACACGAAGCCCGAGCTGCTGTCCACGCCGCTCGCGCTGCTGGTGATCGCGGGCTGGCTGGCGGCCGCCGGGCTGCTCGCCCGGAAGCTGTTCACCGCCCGCGATGTCGTCTGACGTCGACCGAGCCCGCTGAAGCCCGCCACGTCCCGCCGTCCTGAGCCCGTCCTGAGCCCGACCCCGAACTCCGTGAGGAGAGAACCAGGCATGCCCAGCACACCCGCCGGTGCCGTACTACTGGCCCCCGAGCGGCTGGCCCGACCCCGCCTCGCCACCGATGTGGTGGTCCACGAGCCGGCCGAGCCGGGCGCGCCCTGGGTGGTGCAGCGCGGCAGCCACCAGTACTTCCGCCTCCAGGAGGACCTGGCCCGCCTCGTCCGGGCCGTGGACGGCGTACGTGACCACGACGACCTGGCCGACGCCCTCGGCGCGCCCTGGACCCAGGCCGACGTCGGCTCGGCGGTGCGGACACTCGCCGGGGCGAAGGTGCTGGACGACGGGGTGCCGAAGAAGGACCGGAGTTCATGGTTCCGGTTCGTCCCGCCGCTCACCCTCCAGTTCACCCTCCTCAAGCCGGACCGGCTGCTGGCCCGGCTCGCCCCGCTGGTGGCGGCCGCCGCGAACCGTAAGGCCGCCGTGGCCGCCTCGGCCGTCACGATCGGCGGACTGCTCGCCCTGGCCCTCCGAACGGCCGATCTCCAGGGTGCGTTGGGGCGCCCCTTCGCGCCCCTGCTCTACCTCTGCGTGATCGGCGCGGTGCTCGCCACCACCGCCGTCCACGAGATCGGCCACGGCGCGGTCCTCACGTACTACGGCGGACGGCCGACCCGGATGGGCATGATGCTCTTCTACATGTCGCCGGCCTTCTTCTGCGATGTGTCCGACGGCTGGCGGCTGCCGCGCAAGGAGCAGCGGGTACGGGTCGCACTCGCCGGAATCGCCACCCAGACCGTCATCGCCGGGGGCGCCGCCCTCGCCACCCTCTTCATGGGCGACTCGGCGGCGCGCGACGGGGTCCTCGTGTACGCCGTCGTCACCTACCTCTCCGGCATTCTCAACCTCCTGCCGTTCGTGAAACTGGACGGCTACATCGCGCTGATGAGCCACCTCGACATCCCGCATCTGCGCGACCGGGCGATGACCGACGCCCGCAGATGGCTGGCCCGCCTGCTGATCGGCGGCACCGGCTACCGCCGCGAACTGCATGGCGTGCGCTGGGCGGTCCCCTTCGGCCTGCTCTGCATGACCTTCCCGCTCTACATCGTGGCGGGCGCGATCACCCTCTGGTCGGACAGCCTCCAGCGCCTCGGCGCCCTGGGCGCGCTCCTCGTGCTGTGCGGCATCGGCTACTTCCTCCACCACCTGGCGCGTGGCGTACGCCGCTTCGCCCGCGAGGCCCGTACGGCGGGCGGGCGCCCCTGGCGCCTCGGCGCGGTGCTCGCCCTCGCCGCTGCCACCATCGCCGTACTCGGGCAGCTGGTCCAGGTCCCGTACACCGTCAACGGCGGCTATACGACGGCCGAGGACGGCCGGATCACGCTGCTCCTGCCCCTCTCCACCGACCCTGCGCTGATCGAGGCCGGTGCCCCGGTCCGCCTCTACCGCGCCGGCATCGCGACCCGCGAGCAGACCGGCGCCGCGACGGTCGCCGTCGACGGGGCGGACGGCACGGACGCCATGGCCCCGCTGTCGGCGCTGATCCCGGTCAGCAGCGACGCCCTGCCGACCCCGGCGCTCGGCCTTCCGCTGGAGGTACGCCAGGCACGGGGCCAGGCTCCCGCCGACGCTTCGGGCACGGCCCAGCTGGACGCGGGCAGCCGGCCGGGCTGGGAGTGGCTCTACACCAAGTACCTCGCGCCTGCCTGGCGCTGGTAGCCGAGAAGCCGAGACGGAGAGGTACAGGGAGAACGATCATGGATCTCCGGTATGTGACTTACTGCCAGGCGGGCAACGCGTTCTACGAGGATCCTGCGACCGCCGCCGCCACCACCGAGCCCGCTGACGTCCTGGCGGAACCCCCCGTCGGCTGGACCCGGACCGTCAACGGCGACTGGGTGGTGCTGACCCCGCCGCACACCGAACTCCCCGGCCAGGGCTGGAAGATCCATGTCTCGGCGACCCGGGACAACGCCGACCGCATCCTCGACGTCGTACGCGCCTACTGCGTACGTGAGCGGCTCACCTTCAAGTACATCCGCAGCGCCAAGGCTTTGAACCGGCGCAACAGCAAGTACGGCGACCGCGGCGCGAGCGGCAAGTTCATCACCGTCTACCCGCCGGACGAGCCCCAGCTGGAGCGGGTGCTCGTCGAGCTGGACGCCGAGCTGGGCGGCGAGCCCGGCCCGTACATCCTCAGCGACCTGCGCTGGCGTTCCGGCCCGCTCTACGTCCGTTACGGCGGCTTCGTCGCCCGCCTCGGCCGGGACGCGAAGGGCGACCCGGTGCACTGCATCGAGGACCCGGACGGCCGCCTCGTCCCCGATGTACGCGGCCCCGGCTTCCGGCCGCCCGCGTGGGTGACGCTGCCGGACTGCCTCGCCGAGTCGCTGGCGGCCCGTAACGCGAGCACGATGGGCGACTTCCCGTTCCGCGCGGTCAGGGCGCTGCACTTCTCCAACGGGGGCGGCGTCTACGAGGCCGAGGACCTGCGCCAGAACCCCGGTACGGAATCCTCCGCCTCCGTGCTCCTCAAGGAGGCCCGCCCGCTGGCCGGCCTCGACGAGGAGGGCGAGGACGCGGTGGCCCGGCTGGAGCGGGAGCGCTGGGCGCTGGAGCGGCTGGCGGGACTGGACTGCGTACCGCCGCTGATCGACTACCGCAAAGGCCGCGAACACTACTTCCTGGCACGGGAGTTCGTGCCGGGTGCCTCGCTCCACACCCGCATCCACGAGTCCAACCCGCTGCTGAACCCGGATGCCGACGCCTCCCCCGAGTCGTTCGCGGCGTACACCTCCTGGGCCCTGTCCGTCATCGACCAGATCGACGCGGGCGTGCGGGCCATGCACGCCCGGGGCGTGGTCTTCGGTGATCTGCACCCCAACAACGTCCTGGTCCGGCCGGACGGCTCGATCGCCTTCATCGACCTGGAGACGGCGAGCCCCGTCGACGACGCGGCACCTCAGACGATCGGCGCGCCCGGCTTCCGCGCCCCGGCCGGTTACGTGGGCCCGGCGGTCGACCGGTACGCGCTCGGCTGCCTGCGGCTCGCGGTGTTCCTCCCGCTGACGGTGGTGCTGAGCTGGGGCCGGGAGAAGACGCAACAGCTGATCGCGCTGGTGACGGAGAACTTCCCGGTACCGGCGGACTTCGCGGAACGGGTGGAGACGGATCTGGCGAGCCCGGAGACCGCCGAGACGGCCGAGGCCACCGAGACCGGCGCGGACGCTGAGATCGCAGTGAGTGCTGGGGTCATCGAGGCGGGTGCGGATGCTGTGACCGCCGTGAGCGCCAGGGCCGTTGAGGCCGGCGCCCGCGACGAGACTGCCGTGGCTGTCGGCGTCGGCGTCGGCGTGGCCGTGGCCGTGGCCGACGCGGGCGTCGAGCTCGCCGCTGCCCCGGTCTGGCCCGAGACCCTCACCCCCGCCGACTGGCCGTCCCTGCGCGCGTCACTCTCGGCCGGAATCCTGGCCGCCGCGACCCCGGACCGCGAGGACCGTCTCTTCCCCGGCGACATCGCCCAGTTCACCGCCCCGGGCGGCGGCCTCAACCTCGCCCACGGCGCCGCCGGAGTCCTCTGGGCGCTGGGCAGCGCGGGTGCGGAGATCCCGGCCGCGCACGTGGACTGGCTGACCGAGCGCGTACGCCGCTGGCCCGAGCCCCGCCCCGGCTTCTACGACGGCCTGCACGGCATCGCGTACGCCCTCGACGCCCTGGGCCGTACGGCCGAGGCCCGTGAAGTCCTGGACCGGGCCCTCGCCCTGCCGATGGACGACCTTGACGGCTCCCTCTTCGCCGGCCTCCCCGGCATCGGCCTCTCCCTGCTCCACTTCGGCCACCTCGACGCGGCCGAACGCCTCGCGGAGCTGGTCGCGGACCGTACCCCGGGCGGCTACGCGGCCCGCCCACGACCGGGCCTGCTGTACGGGGCGACGGGCGCGGCGCTGTTCCTGCTACGGCTGTACGAGAAGACGGGCGACCGGAAACTGCTGCACGGAGCGGTGGAGGCGCTGCGTCACGACCTCGCCGAGTTGTCGTCCGGGCCGGGCATCAGCCGCATGCCGTACCTGGCGGTGGGCGGGGCGGGAGTGGCGATGGTCGTGAGCGACGTACTCCCTCATCTCCCATCCCCAGACCCGGAGTTGAGAGACGCCCTCCCCGTCCTCCACTCATCGGTGACGGCTCTCTACCAGGCCCAGACGGGCCTGTTCCAGGGCCGCGCCGGGGCAACCCTCGCCCTGCGTCACCTACGCGCCAGAACGCCGGAGCCGGGGCGGGAGTCGAAGCCAGGGCTGGAGTCGGAGACCGAGGCCGCGGTACGCCGCCACCTGGTGGCCTTCGGCTGGCACGCCATCCCGTACGCGGGCCACCCCGCCTTCCTCGGCGACCAGACCCTGCGCCTGTCGACCGACCTCGCCACCGGCACGGCCGGGGTCCTGCTCGCCCTTGACGAAGCACTCGGCTCGGGCGGGGGCCTGCCGTTCTTCCCGTCCTCCAGCCGCCGCACTTCATGACAGGCCGCCGCGTCGTCCTGATCGAACCCCGCTCCACCGAGGTGGCCGGTGCCCCGGAACTCGCAGCCGTACGGTTCATCTCCCTGCTGCCCGAAGACTGGGACTACGAACCGGAGTTCGCGGGCAAACGCTTCACCGTTCGCCTTGGTTGCCCTACGAAGACGGACCTGGACCTGGACCTGAAAATGGCCCGGGCGCTGGACCGGATCTTCACCGACTCATCCCTGCGCGCCTGGCGCTGGACCGACATCACGCACCACACGTGAGGAGGGACCACACGTGAGGAGACGTAGCCGGTGCGGTGCCGTAGCGGAGATATCCGACGTCGAACGTCAGGACAGCCCGGCGATCCGCTCACGCCGAAGTCGGCAACCCGATGCCCGCGCCGGAAACGCTCGACGCACCGAACACCATCGTCAAAGACGCCGCCCGGAAGACCGACGAAGCCACATGGCCCCCGGAACCCCCCTGTGGACAAAATGCAGGACAACGGCGTCTGCGAACCACGACGAAGGGCCCCTCGAATTCGCCTACGCGGGCATCACGCCATGGATGCGGGAGAGAGTGAAGACGCGTTCCGCTTCGCGCAGGTGGCACCAGGCGTCGAGGTAGGGCGGGTCGAGTTCCAGGTCGCTGAGGGTGCGTACGGTCCGGTTGCCCGAGGTGGCGATGTACTCGACCGTGATGGCCGCACCGGTGTCGATGGCATGGGCGACCTGGCGGACGTCGCTGTACGAGAGGTGCTTCGCGTATCCGGCGACGATCTCCTCGGTGTCCGTCGCGAAAGGCACCCCGCTGCCGAACGGGTCGGGTTCCGGTGTCGTCGGCGGGGACTTGAGCAGCCGGTCGGCCAGGACGTCCATCCCGGCGTCGGTGGGCATGTCCGAGGCGCGGGTTGCGATGGTCCGGGGGCTGCGCCGTCCGACGTTCCCTCGCGGGGGCGGGACTGCAGCGGCGGCCCTCTGCGGCAGGCGCTTTTCGATGCGTACCGTTCCCCCGGCTGTCTCGGCGACCGGGGCGTAGCCCGCGGCACGGAGCGCGGCGAGAGTCGTCGCGGGCGGGCTGCCGCTGACCAGGACCGTCGGGGCGAGCTGCCGCAGGGCGAGCTTGGACAGTGCGCGATGGGCGGCGAGTTCGGCCAGGAGCGCGGGTTCGTCGCCGTGGAGGACACAGGCCGCGGGGGCGATGCGCACCCGTCCGTGACCTCGTGCGGTGTCGGCGATGAGATAGGTCAGCGGCTGTGGCAGGGCTGTGGCGGAGCCGACTGCCAGGTCGGCTGTGATGTCGTCCGGGGTGCGGCCGGCGTCCAGGGCCCGGCGGACACTGCCGGCACTGAAGCGCCACACCGACGCCGTGCCACTGGTCTCCCGGTCGGCCATCGAATCCAGCAGTGCTGCGAGTCGCGCGGACGGGGTGCCGGTGACGACGGCGGTGAGGTCGGCGCCGATCCGGGCCGTCGTGGTCGCGGGGGGCAGCAACCGCCGGGCTGTGATGTCGAGTTCTTCGTCGGCGTGGGCCGCCAGGTGGGCACCGAGCGGGGACAGCGCACCCCGTGCCAGCACGCCCAGCAGTTCGCCTTCGCGGATCACGGTGCTGAACGGTGCCGTGTCCTGGGGCGAGGCGTCGTCGGCGAGCGGACGGTGCCAGGCCACGAGCGGCCCCAGCTCCGAAGCGACCTTCACGCCCTGTCCTGCCGGGAGCCCCGCTGCCGCGGTGAGCAGCCCGTGGCGGGCCTGCAGACAGCCGCCGCAGTCAGGCGCACCGGCGAGCGCGGGAAGCGCCTTGTTGTCTTCGTCGCGCGCCCGGGTGGGGGTGAGCGGCAGGTCCCGCCATGCCCGGAGCAGTACGGCGAGCTGTTCTGCGGGCTCCTGCTCGGCCCAGGCGTCGTACGCCTCGGTGGGAGGTACGCGATCGCCGTCGCGAGCCAGCAGTCCGGCGGCGTACGCGGTCTCCAGGGCGATGCGTACGACGGCGTCGTCCGCTTGGGCGGCCTTGCCGAGCCGGGCCAGTTCACGCGCGCCGATCCCGCCCGACTTCAGCCGGGTCGGTGGAGCGGTCGCGCACGCCGAAAGGACGGAGGCGGCATGGGCCGCGAACGCGGTGGCGGCCGCCGCGGCCTCCCGCTCCACCTCCGAGGAGGTGATGGGCACCAACTGCGGGACGGGCGGCAGAGGTTCGAACGGAGCGTGCCAATCGGGGCCCCGCAGAGCCAAGGCCACCTCGACCGGCATCCGGACGGGCCCGTACCGGTGACGGTCCTGGAGCAGAAGCCCGCGGTCGAGTGCCCAGCGGGCGCCTGGTTGGAGGTCGTGGTCAGGAGCCCCGAACGCGACGAACAGTGACTGTCGCGGCGTGGACCTGGCGCTCTGCTCAAGCAACTTCCGTGTGGCCGCCGGTGCCCCCGCCGCCAACGCGGCGACCCGTTCCGCGTCAGTGTGATGCTCCACCAGAGCCGCGAGTCGCTGCTGCTTGGTGCCGGGTGGCTTGATACCCAGGACCGCCAGCATGCCGCGCAGTTCCTCCGAGGTGGTGCCGGTCAGCAGCTCTTCCAGCGGGGCGTCGAGTCCCAGGGGCGTGCTCCACGCCTGCCGCAAGGGCGTAGGCATGCGGAGTGCCTCGTTGCCGTCATGCCACACGAGCGCCCGATCCGACAACGCCTCCAGGGTCGCGTCCAGCGCGTGCACCGCCGCAGGGGACGTCGAGCCGAGCAACTCCGCGAGGCTGTCCCGGGTCGCTCGTGTTCCCAGGGCTGCCAGCGCCTCGGCGGCCTGCAAGCACGGCAGCGTGAGTCGCGGCAGGACGAGTGCCACGGACCCCGGACGTTGGAGACGGTCCGCCAGTTCCCCCACCGAGCGTGGTTCCGGAGAGGAAGCTGCGTCTTTCCGCATGGCGAGTACGCGTGCCAGGCGGGAACCGCCGAGTTCGCTCAGCCAAGTCGCAAGCGTCGATCGGGACTTCATCTGAAGGGTGCACCTCGACAGACAGGAAACGTCACAGGCGGGCCGAAGCCGCTTCGGCGCCAAGGTCAAGGATGGCGCAGTTCCATGATCCGCGGATGCCGTACGAAGACAGAGTCCGGGGCGCCTCCCCGCCGCTGGCCCAGCCCGACGAGACGAGCCGACGGCAGTAGAAGATACGGGCTACCCGCTCGCCGAAATATCCTTAATGGGCGCATGTGAATGCAACCAAAACTGCAACCAGCTGGGGCTTGATCACGGGTTGGGAGCCTGGGGGAGCGACCCCGGATGCGCGCCCGGTACATGCACGTGACGGGGACCATGCTCCGCAAGGTCGCGCAGCAGATCGGCGACGCTCTCTGGGAGCCGCCGGGAGGCGGCGGGACTACCGGGACTACCGAACCCGACGGGAAGCCGGACGGAAAACCCAACTGAGACGGAAAGTGAGACGGAGCACGACGAAGGGCCCCACCGCGAACGGTGGGGCCCTTCGACATCGTGCCCGGTGAGGCACTGGCGGAGGATACGAGATTCGAACTCGTGAGGGTGTGAACCCAACACGCTTTCCAAGCGTGCGCCCTAGGCCTCTAGGCGAATCCTCCGCCGGGAACATTACATGACGTCGGAGGGTGGTTGCGAACCCGTTCGACCGCGGGTGATCGATGAGGGAGGCAGGGGTGGGGAGGCGGCTCGGTGGCCGCCGGGGATCGGGTACGCTGGGCTCAGCCCCTCACGCGGCGCTATCTGACTGAACTCCCCCAGGGCCGGAAGGCAGCAAGGGTAGGTTGGCTCTGGCGGGTGCGTGAGGGGTCTTGTGCATCCGGGCCCGCCCCGAGCCGAGGCCCCGAGGCCCCCACGTTGAGCCGATGGCTCGCGCTCCGGGCCGATGATCGCGAGCCGATCGCCGAGAGGCCTGTCGACGCTCAGGCGCCGCTTCGGCCCTGGTCTGCTTCCGCGGCGGTCCGTGTTGTCAGTGGGCGCCTATAACCTCGTAGGCGTGTCGTCTCTCGCGCTGTACCGCCGCTATCGCCCGGAGTCGTTCGCCGAGGTCATCGGGCAGGAGCATGTCACCGACCCGCTGCAGCAGGCGCTGCGGAACAACCGGGTCAATCACGCGTACCTGTTCAGCGGGCCGCGTGGGTGCGGGAAGACGACCAGCGCGCGGATCCTCGCCCGGTGTCTGAACTGCGAGCAGGGGCCCACGCCGACGCCGTGCGGAGAGTGCCAGTCCTGCCAGGACCTGGCACGGAACGGACCGGGGTCGATCGACGTGATCGAGATCGACGCCGCATCGCACGGTGGTGTGGACGATGCCCGTGACCTGCGCGAGAAGGCATTCTTCGGACCGGCGGGCAGTCGGTACAAGATCTACATCATCGACGAGGCCCACATGGTCACGTCGGCCGGTTTCAACGCGCTGCTGAAGGTCGTCGAGGAGCCGCCGGAGCACCTCAAGTTCATCTTCGCGACCACCGAGCCCGAGAAGGTCATCGGCACGATCCGGTCGCGTACGCACCACTATCCGTTCCGGCTGGTGCCCCCCGGCACGCTCCGGGAGTACCTCGGCGAGGTCTGCGGCAAGGAGAAGATCCCGGTCGAGGAGGGTGTCCTCCCGCTGGTCGTGCGCTCCGGAGCCGGCTCCGTGCGTGACTCGATGTCCGTCATGGACCAGCTGCTGGCGGGTGCGACGGACGAGGGCGTGACGTACGCCATGGCCACGTCGCTGCTCGGTTACACGGACGGGTCCCTGCTGGACTCGGTCGTCGAGGCCTTCGCCTCGGGGGACGGGGCCGTGGCCTTCGAGGTCGTCGACCACGTCATCGAGACCGGCAACGATCCGCGGCGGTTCGTGGCCGACCTGCTGGAGCGGCTGCGGGACCTGGTGATCCTGGCCGCCGTGCCGGACGCCATCGAGAAGGGCCTCATCGACGCCCCCGTCGAGGTCCTGGAACGGATGCAGGCCCAGGCCGGCGTGTTCGGTGCCGCCGAGCTCAGCCGCGCCGCCGACCTCGTCAACGAGGGCCTCACCGAGATGCGCGGAGCGAACTCGCCCCGCCTCCAGCTCGAACTGATCTGTGCCCGTGTGCTCCTCCCCGCCACCTACGGCGACGAACGATCCGTCATGGCCCGCCTGGACCGCCTGGAGCGCGGGGTGAACTTCTCGGGCGGCGGCGCCGGACCCGCCATGGGGTACGTGCCCGGCCCAGAAGCGCACGGAGGAGCCGCCGCCCCGCCCATGGGCGCGCCTCCGCAGGCCCCACACGCCCCACACGTTCCGCAACCCGCGCAGGTCCCGCCCGGCGGTGGGCCCGCGGCGGCTCGGGCCGCGGTCCGGGGCACCGCGGGCGACGGAACAGGGGCCCCGGGCGCGCCGGGCCCCCGTCCGGATGCGTACGGTGCCGGGGGCGCCGTCGGCGGACAGCCGTCCCCGGGCGGGGCGGCTCCGGCTGCCCCACCTGAGGCCGCGCCGATCGCCCCGGCCGCCGCTTCGGCCACGCCGCCCACCGCCCCCGCGCACGCCAACCAGGGCGCGAACCCCACCCACCCGCCACACCCGGCCCCCGCACACCCCAACGCGCCCGCCTCCGCGCCGGGCGCCCTTGGCGGCTCCGCCCCAGGCTCCTGGCCCACCCCGGCCGCCGCGGGCAGTGGCCGCCGGCCCGGCGGGTGGCCGACGGCCGCGCCCGCCGGCGGTGGCCCCGGGACCCCGGACGCGCCCGGCCCGACCACGCCCCCCGCACCGGGCCCGCCCGCCGCCTACGCCCAGCCCGGCCCTCCGGCCGCGGCCCAGGCCCCCGCCGCCCACAACCCGGCCCCCGGCGGACCCGACCCCCGCACGCTCTGGCCGAACATCCTGGAGACGGTGAAGAACCGCCGCCGCTTCACCTGGATCCTGCTCAGCCAGAACGCGCACGTGGCCGGGTTCGACGGCACGACCCTCCAGATCGGCTTCGTCAACGCGGGCGCCCGGGACAACTTCGCGAGCAGCGGCAGCGAGGACGTACTGCGGTCGGCCCTGGCCGAGCAGTTCAACGTCCACTGGAAGATCGAGGCGGTCATCGACACCTCGGGCGGCTCGACCCCACCGGGCGGCTACGGGTCTCCCGCGCCGGCCGCGGGTGGCTACGGCGGCGGCGGTGGCACGGGCGGCGGATACGGAGGTGGCGGCTCCGCGGGTGGCTACGGCGGCTCCCCGGCCCCGGCGTCCCGTCCGGCCGCGCCCCAGGCCTCGGCGGCCCCCCGTCCGGCCACGTCCCACCGGTCGACCCCGAGCGCCCCGCCCGTCTCCGCCGGGCCACCGTCGGCCCCCGAACCCCCGCCCGTCTCCCCTGAGGACGACACCCCCGAGGACGACGATCCCGACCTCGACGAATCGGCCCTCTCCGGCCACGACCTGATCGTGCGGGAACTGGGGGCGACGGTGGTGGAGGAGATCGTGAACGAGTAGCGGGCGAGCGAGCCACGAGCGCGGAGGGCCACAACCGCAACCGCGGAGGCCAACCGTGAGGCTCCGGCCAGAGCCCCGGCTGACGCTGCGGTGCGGGGCGCTGCGGTGCGGGCGGCAGGCATACCGTCGGGTGCCGGGACCAGTCCGGCTGGGCCCGGCCAGTTCTCACTCACCGATCTCACTCACCGATCCCACTCGCCTATCTCATTCACCGAGGCCGGCCGCACCGTTGGCCGATGGCGGGGCCACCTGGGAAGAAGCCTGTTCGCCCTCGCCCTCGCTCCGCCGACGCGGGGCCGCAACCGAGGGTTCCCGCCCCCGCACCCCGCCTCACCTTCGTGTGATCCGACAAACCCCCGCCGTCCCACTCTTCGGAAGCCCCCACAAAGTCGCCCGCCCCCTCCGGCTAGGCTGGCACCGTGAAGGTCCTTGTCATTGGTACCGGTGCTCGTGAGCACGCGCTGTGCCGTTCGCTGTCCCTCGACTCCGATGTCACCGCACTCCACTGCGCGCCCGGCAACGCCGGCACCGCGGAGGTGGCCGAGTCGCACCCGGTCGACGCGCTGGACGGCGCCGCCGTGAGCGCGCTGGCCACGCGGCTGGAAGCCGACCTGGTGATCGTGGGGCCGGAGGCCCCGCTGGTCGCGGGTGTCGCCGACGCCGTACGCGAGGCGGGCATCCCGGTGTTCGGTCCGTCCGGTGAGGCCGCGCGCCTGGAGGGCTCCAAGGCCTTCGCCAAGGAGGTCATGGCCGGGGCCGGTGTGCCCACCGCGCGGTCGTACGTCTGCACCACCGCCGAGGAGATCGACGAGGCGCTGGACGCGTTCGGCGCGCCGTACGTCGTGAAGGACGACGGCCTCGCGGCCGGCAAGGGTGTCGTCGTGACGGCGGACCTCGCCCAGGCCCGTGAGCACGCGCTCGCCTGCGGCCGGGTCGTCATCGAGGAGTTCCTGGACGGCCCCGAGGTCTCCCTCTTCGCCGTCACCGACGGTGTCACCGTCGTCCCGCTCCAGCCCGCGCAGGACTTCAAGCGCGCGCTCGACGGCGACGATGGCCCCAACACCGGCGGCATGGGCGCGTATTCGCCGCTCCCGTGGGCCGACCCGAAGCTGGTCGACGAGGTCCTGCAGACCGTGCTGCAGCCGACGGTCGACGAGATGCGGCGCCGCGGCACCCCCTTCTCCGGCCTGCTCTACGCGGGCCTGGCGATCACCAGCCGAGGCGTACGGGTGATCGAGTTCAACGCGCGGTTCGGTGACCCGGAGACCCAGGTCGTCCTCGCCCGCCTCAAGACCCCGCTGGCGGGTGTTCTGCTCGCCGCCGCCAACGGCACCCTCGGCGACCTCGAACCCCTCCGCTGGAGCGGCGACGCGGCCGTCACCGTGGTCGTGGCCTCGCACAACTACCCCGGCTCGCCGCGCACCGGCGACCCCATCACCGGCCTCGACGAGGTCGCCGCCGTGGACGCCCCGCACGCGTACGTCCTGCACGCCGGCACCAAGCGCGCCGGCGACGACGTCGTCAGCGCCGGCGGACGCGTCCTCTCCGTCACGGCCACCGGCAAGGACCTCACCCAGGCCCGCGACCGCGCCTACACCGCCGTCGCCCGCATCGGCCTCGACGGCTCCCAGCACCGTTCGGACATCGCGGCGAAGGCGGCAGCCGAGGCGTGACCGACTGACCGCCGACCTTCCACGCCCTCCAACGCCCCTCCACGCCTTTCCGTACGCAGCCGTGCAGTCGTACGCACAGCCGTGCAGCCGTACGCCGCCGTGCAGCTGTACGCATCGATTCACATCCGCACGCATCCGCCCCCTTCGCGACATCCGCATGCGAAGCACCATCAACGGGTACGAACCCCAGGCCCCGGAATCCCTCGGAGACCCCAGGAACCCCTGGAAAATCCGTCGGAATCCGGGGCCCGATCCTTGCCCAGCGTCATCCACCTCTCCCCAAAGCCATTCCATCGAGTGAGCGATGGCCTATCCGGCTGACGGCGGCCGGGGCCCCAACTAGGGTGCGGCGCAAGTGTTCCGGCACTTGGCTCACCGGCATTGCGATGTCGGTGGGCGGTGCCACAGTGGGGGAGTGAACAACGTCAGGGCATTCGGCGGCGACCACTGTGACAAGCAGTCGTCGCAGGCGTCGCGGTGTGCGCCGCACGGGACAGCAGGGGGTGACGTCGGGCCGTGACCGGTATGGCAGGTGGTGAGGAGGCGGGCGCGCAGGGCGCGCGCGCACGGGCCCTCGCCGTGCTGCGTGTCCGCAGCAGGGCGCTGGCCGTGGCAGTGCTGCCCGCGGCCGTTGCCGTCGTCCTGCTGGCCGGCGGGGTGACCGGCCATCTGACCGGCCCCGGCTGGTCCATGGCGAGCCGGGTCGTGTCCGGCCTCGCCCTCGTCGTGCTGCTGGCGGCCGCAGGCATCGCGCTCGTCGTCGCCCGCGCCCGGCCCGCCGTGAGCCCCACGGTCCCGGTCACCGAGAAGGCCGCGCCCGATCTCTACCGCCTGGTGCGGGACCTGGCCGACCGCCTCGACGTCCCGGCCCCCTCCGCGATAGCGCTCACCCCGGACTGCGACAGCTGGCTGGAGGACCGCACCCATCCGTCCCACAACACGCCCCCCGTGCCCCGGCCCGCCCACTCCTCGACCGACGGGTCCGACGGGGCGGACGCGGACGGCAGGGGACCAGGCGTGGCCGGCGGCCCCGGTGGCGAGCGGGCCGACGAGATGCCGGGTGCCGGCGGATCGTCGTCCGGACCGCAGTCCCGTCTGCAGTCCGGTCCGGAGTCCGGACTCTCCTCTCACCGGCGGCACCGCGCGCCGATCGCCCCCGTGCTCGTCATCGGCTCGCCCTTCCTGTGGTGGATGCGGGTCGGTGAGCTACGGGCGGTGCTGGCACCGGTCGTCGCGGGTACGGGCCCGTCGGCGCACCCGGACATAGCCGCGGCCCGCCGTTTCGTCCGCGGGCTGGACGCCGCCGTGGCCGTCACCTCGGCCCCGACGCGCGGCCCGCTCGTCCGTACGGTGCTGGCCGGTGTCGGCTGGGTGACCCGGCTGCTCCTGCGCGGCTGCCGGGGGCACGCGGCCGAGATGGAGCGCGGGGTCGCCGCCGCGGCGGCCGAGCGTGCACAGGCTGTGGACTACGGTCTGCGGATCGTCGCCCAGGAGCAGGTCGGCCTGGCCTACGCGGGCTGGGACCGTCTCCTCACCCGGGTCGCGCTGCCCGCCTGGCGGATGGGCCGCTGGCCGTCCCGCCTGGACGCGGGTGTCGTCGCCGCGCTCACGGAGCTGTCCCGCCGCGACCGCCTCGCCGAGGGCTTCGCCTCCCGGCTGGGCGAGCGCCCCGCCTGCGACCTCCTCGAAGAGCCCGGCACGATCGACGAGGCCGCGTCCCTCCTCGCCGCCCGCCTCTTCCACGGCGGCCCCGCCGAGTCCGGCCCCGACTGGTCCCCGGTCGACTGGCACGAGTACCCGGACGAGGTCGTCGACCGCAAATGGCGCACCGACGCGGCCCGCCTCCACCGCGTCCTCGACGCGCTGGGAGTCCGCCACACGACTGGCGACGCGAGCACCGACCCCACCGGCCCGGCCCTCGGTGGCCCCACCCTCTCCCGCGTACTGAACCACCTGACCACCCCGCCCAAGACCCTCGCCCCCGCAGCCCCCACCGCCCCCGTGCCGCCCCCCGAAGCCCCTCAAGGCCGGGAGCACGAGCACAACCCCGACCAAGAGCCGAACGGGCCCCACATATCCCATCGTGGCCACGGCGCCGGCGACGGCCATGGGCACGGCGACGGCCACGGCGCCACCGAAAGCCACGGTGACAGCGATGACGGTGTCGGTGTCGATGTCGGTGACGATGACGAGCCCGGTCTCGCCAACGCCCAGTCCGCCGCTCTCGCCGCCGCGCTGACCGCCGAGCTGGCTCGGGAGGAGGCGGCGGCCCCGGCTGCCGTGCCCACCACGGCCGGGGGAGCCGAGACGCAGGGGCCGGACCGGGCGCTGTGGGACGACGACCTGCTGCCGCTGTTCCCGATGCAACCGCCCCGCACGGACCGCGAGCTGCTGACGGAGCACGTCGCCGCGATGGTGTGCTGCGCGGCGATGGACACGGCGGGTGCGAACCCGGGCCTGGACTGGCTGGACGGCCCCTCCCTCCTCGTCGACGGCGTACGGGCGGCCGACCTCGCCCCCCAAGTCCTGACCCTCGTGGAGGACGGCGACCCCGCCCCTCTCCGCGACTGGCTCCGCCGCCTCGGCGTCCGCCCGGAGAAACCGGTCCGCCTGGTGTGAACGCGACCGACCACAGCACCGGCCTGCTCCCGGGCGCAGAGTCCTCCCACAACACCCCACGACCACCCCACCACGAACCCACAACCACCGCCGACCACCCCCGCCGGGCCCCCGGCTCAGCCCAGCTCACCCCCGCTCTCCCAACTCCCCATCCGGAGTCCACTGTTCCACTCTCGTCCATTCGCGACGAACGGTGACGGAGTGCGTGCTTAATGTGATGTGCTGGGACCGATCGCGTACGTAGCAAGGGCTTGCGACAGCTCACGGGGGACGAGGGAGGGGAGAACTCATGAGCTCGGAGCACCACCACATCCGCCGCTGGGAATCGGGCGCCCTCGCCCACGCCGTGACGGACCCTTTCGGCCAGGGCCCGGTCCCCTGGCTACGGGGCAATGTGACGTACTTCGACGACACCGGCCACGTGGTCCCCTGGTATGTGGAGCCGGGCCCGCCCGAGCCCCACGCGCCGGCCAAAGGCGCCCGCGTCCCCGCACCCCGCACCCCGCCGGGCCCCCGCTCCGCCGACGACGTGCACCGCCAGATCAAGGGCTTCACGGCGACCGGAGCGGCCGCCCCCGGCCAGTCCATCGACTTCCACATCACCGTGGACCCGCCCCAGGAATTCGGCGTCGACATCTACCGCATCGGCCACTACAGCGGTGTCGGCGCGGCGAAGATCACCACCAGCCCCCGCCTCTCCGGCATCGTCCAGCCCCCGCCCCTCACCGCCGACCGCACGGTCTCCTGCCACCACTGGTGGCTCTCCTGGCGGCTGCAGATCCCGAGCTACTGGAACGTCGGCGCGTACGTGGCGGTCCTGACCACCGCCGACGGCTACCGCTCCCACGTGCCGTTCACCATCCGCGACGACCGCCAGGCCGACCTGCTGCTCCTGCTCCCGGACATCACCTGGCAGGCGTACAACCTCTATCCGGAGGACGGCCGCACCGGCGCCAGCCTCTACCACGCCTGGGACGAGGACGGCCGGCTGCTCGGCGAGTCCGATGCCGCGACGACCGTCTCCTTCGACCGTCCGTACGCCGGTGCCGGCCTCCCTCTCCACGTCGGCCACGCCTACGACTTCATCCGCTGGGCCGAGCGCTACGGCTATGACCTCGCCTACGCCGACGCCCGCGACCTGCACTCCGGCCGCGTCGACCCCAGCCGCTACCGGGGGCTGGTCTTCCCGGGCCACGACGAGTACTGGTCACCGCAGATGCGTCGCACCACCGAACTCGCCCGCGACACCGGCACCTCGCTGGTCTTCCTCTCCTCCAACACCATGTACTGGCAGGTGGAGCTGAGCCCCTCCCCGTCCGGTGTCCCCGACCGCCTCCTCACCTGCCGAAAACGCCGGGGCCCCGGCAAACCCGCACTGTGGCGCGAAATCGACCGTCCCGAACAGCAGTTGATGGGCATCCAGTACGAGGGCCGGGTCCCCGAACCCCACCCCCTGGTCGTGCGCAACGCCGAGCACTGGCTCTGGGACGCGACCGGCGCCCACGAGAACGACGAGCTGGAAGGCATGGTCGCCGGCGAGGCCGACCGCTACTTCCCCCGCACCCCGCTCCCCGAGCACCAGGGCCGCATCCTCCTCGCCCACTCCCCCTACCGGGACAAGGACGCGATCGTCCGCCATCAGGAGACCTCCCTGTACCGGGCCCCCTCCGGTGCCTGGGTCTTCGCATCCGGAACGTTCGCCTGGTCCCCCGCTCTGGACCGGCCTGGCCACGTCGACACGCGGGTCCAGCGAGCCACGGCAAACCTCCTGGACCGCATCTGCAAACGCGACTGAGCCCAGTCAGTACAACCCCTGGCCAAGATCGGTTCCCCGCGTACGGGAGAATCGAGCCACTTGGACATCACCACGGGGAGGAACCGTGTCCGGATTCGTAGAAAAGCCCGAGCCGATCCAGGTTCCGGGCCTGGTGCATCTGCACACCGGCAAGGTGCGCGAGCTGTACCAGAACGAGGCGGGCGACCTCGTGATGGTCGCCAGCGACCGAACGTCCGCGTTCGACTGGGTGCTGCCGACGGAGATCCCCGACAAGGGGCGTGTCCTCACGCAGCTGTCCCTCTGGTGGTTCGACCAGCTCGCCGACCTGGTCCCGAACCACGTATTGAGCACCGAACTGCCGCAGGACGCCCCCGCCGACTGGGCGGGCCGCACCCTCGTCTGCAAGTCGCTCAAGATGGTCCCGGTGGAGGCCGTGGCCCGCGGCTACCTCACCGGCTCGGGCCTGCTGGAGTACAACGACTCCCGTACGGTCTGCGGCCTCGCCCTCCCCGAGGGCCTGGTCGACGGCTCGGAGCTGCCCGCGCCGATCTTCACCCCGGCCACCAAGGCCGCCGTCGGCGAGCACGACGAGAACGTGTCGTACGAGGAGGTCGCCCGCCAGGTCGGCGCGGAGACTGCCGCCCAGCTGCGCCAGACGACCCTCGCCGTGTACGGCCGCGCCCGGGACATCGCCCGTGCCCGGGGCATCATCCTGGCCGACACCAAGTTCGAGTTCGGCTACGAGGACGACACCCTGGTTCTCGCCGACGAGGTCCTCACCCCGGACTCGTCCCGCTTCTGGCCGGCCGACCTGTGGGAGCCGGGCCGCGCCCAGCAGTCCTTCGACAAGCAGTTCGTCCGCGACTGGCTGACCTCGGACGCCTCCGGCTGGGACCGCGCGAGCGAGCAGCCCCCGCCGCCGCTGCCCGAGGAGATCATCGCCGCGACCCGCGCCAAGTACGTGGAGGCGTACGAGCGACTGACGGGCATGCGCTGGAGCTAGGCGCACGAAGAAGGCCCCGGTCCAGTGGACCGGGGCCTTCTTTCGATCTCAAGAGCGGACGACCAGGTTCGAACTGGCGACCTCAACCTTGGCAAGGTTGCGCTCTACCAACTGAGCTACGTCCGCGCTGCGCCGTGGCGCGAGGCCTACTATACCCAACCCCGCTCCCGTGCGAGACGTACCGCCGCGTGCCGGTTCTCCACCCCGAGCTTGGACGTGGCCGACGACAGATAGTTCCGGACAGTCCCCTGGGACAGCGCGGCCCGCTCGGCGATCTCCGCGACGGGCGCCCCGTCGGCGGCGAGCTCGAGGACCTCGGCCTCCCGCGCGGTGAGCGGGGAGTCGCCGGAGGAGATCGCGTCGGCCGCCAACTCCGGGTCCACATAGCGGTTCCCCGCATGCACGGCCCGGATGATCTCCGCGAGCCGCTGCGCGCTGACGGTCTTGGGGACGAACCCGCGCACACCTGCCGCAAGCGCCCGCTTCAGATGCCCCGGTCGGCCGTGACCGGTCACGATCAGTACGCGGCAGCCCGGCAGTTCGGCCCGCAGCGATGTGGCGACCCTCACACCGTCGGCCCCCGGCATCTGCAGGTCCAGCACGGCCACGTCCGGCGTGTGCGCCAGCGCCATCGCCAGCGCCTCCGGCCCGCTCGCCGCCTGCGCGACCACCAACAGGTCGTCCTCCAACGCCAGCAACGCGGCCAGCGCCCCCCGGATCAGATGCTCGTCGTCGGCGAGCAACAGCCGCACGGGCCGCCCGTCCGCCGCCGCCTCCGGTACGCCCGTCATGACGCGGCCCGTCGTACGACCGCCGGGCCGACCGTGGCCGACGTACCCCTCGAAGCCGAGTCCGCTGGAGAAGCCGAGCCCGAGTTCTCGGCGGACGCCGACCCGGCCGAGGCCAGCGGCACCCGCGCCACCACCCGGAACACCTCTCCACCCGCCGGCCCCGCCTCCAGCGTCCCGTCCACCACCGCCAGCCGCTCCCGCAGCCCGGCGAGCCCGGACCCGGCGCCGACGGAACGCCCGGCGTCCTCCTCCGCACCCGCCGCCCGTATCCCGTCGTTCTCCACGGTCAGCACCACTTGCCCCTCCGTCACCTTCAATACCACCGCGCACCGCACGGCGTTCCCGTGCCGGAGCACGTTCGTCGTCCCTTCCCGCACCACCCAGGCGAGCGCGGACTGCACCTCGCCGGGCAGCCCGGCGGTGTCCGCCCCGTCGACCGAGCAGGTGATGCCGGCCGCCGCCAGCACGCCCCGCGCACCGGAGAGTTCGACCCCGAGGTCGGCCTCCCGGTATCCCCGTACGACATCCCGCACCTCGCGCTGCGACTCCTGCGCGATCCGCTGGACCTCGATCATCTGCTCGACCGCCTCGGGCCGTTCCCGGCGGGCCAGCTGGACGGCAAGCTCGCTCTTCAGGGCGATGACCGCGAGGTTGCGGCCGATCACGTCGTGCAGGTCGCGCCCGAAGCGGAGCCGCTCCTCGGCGACCGCGAGCCGGGCGCGGGTCTCGCGGGCGTCGGCGAGTTCGTAGACGGCCGTGAGGAGCCAGACGGAGAAGACGGAGGTGAGGGCGAGGGAGGTGGTGCCGATCAGCACCACCACCAGGGCCGCCAGTGCGGAGCTCCCGCCGGCCCCGGCGCCGAGGGCCGAAGCCCCGCCGCCCGTGGCGAAGGCCACGATCACGGCCGCCAGGCGACGGCGGCTGCGGACACCGAGCGCGATGGTACCGACGCCGAAGATCAGCACGCCCCCGAACGTCGCGAACAGCGCCGCACGGGGGTCGTCCCCGAGGGACGCGCTGCTGGCGAGCACCATCGCCGCGCAGCCGACCAGCGCGGTGACGACCCCGATGGTCCAGAGCAGGCGTACGGGCTGCTCACGGCGGTCGCGCACCCAGTCGAGCGCCCGGGAGACCGCGACCGAGCAGAGCGCGCCGTGCACGGTCACCAGGGCGAAGACCCAGCCTGCGTACCGCAGGGGTATCTGGCCGAAGAGCGGTATCCCGAACCCGCCGACCTCGATCAACGGGAAGGTCTGGAACGACCACCGCGTGTACGTCTCCACCTTCGCCGGTGTGCTCTTCGTCCGCCACCAAGCCCCCGGCCCTCGCATGGCTCAACCCCCCTCATCGGCGCGGTTCCCAGCGGAACCACCGCCGTACAGCAAACACCGCGAGCACGGTCCAGGCCAGCGCGGTGGCGAGGGCGCCCAGGGCGTCGTACGCGGACAGGTCGCCGGTCCAGCCGCCGCGCACCAGCGTGATCACGGGGCTGAGCGGCAGCAGTTCGCAGACGGACGCCACCCGGTCGGGCAGCACTTCGAGCGGCACGGTGATGCCCGACCCGAGCAGGGACACGAGCATCAGCGGCAGGCTGGTGAGCTGCGCGCTCTCGGCGGTACGGCTGAGGCTCGCGGTGACCGCCGCCAGCGCCACGCACAGGACGATGCCCAGCAGGACCCCCAGCACGGCCAGGTGCGGCGCGGGCGGCGCCCCGACGTCGAGCAGGACCGTGCAGCCGATCGCGAGGAGCACGCACTGCGCGAACCCGATGCCGGCGGCGGGCAGCGCGGCCCCGGCCAGGATCTCCGGGTCGCGCAGCTCACCGGTCCGCAGCCGCTTCAGGACGAGTTCCTCGCGGCGTACGACGTAGATGTTGGTGAGAGCGGTGTAGATCGCGAAGAGCAGCGAGAAGCCGATGGCGGCGGGGAGGATGACCGTCCCGATGCTCAGCCCGGCCTTCCCCAGGTCCATCTGGTCCGTCGCCGACCGCACACTGAGCGGCAGCAGCAACGGCATGAGCAATGCCGTGAACATCGTGGCCCGGCTCCGCCCCAGGAGCGTCAGCTCGGCGCGGGCGAGCGCGGTCATCCGGCTCCTGAGAGTCGTCGTCCCGGCCCTGACGACCGCCTCCGCCCCCGCCGTCGTACCCGTGGTCGTGCTCATGCCGCCACCCCGTTCTTGCGCGATCCCTTGCCCGCACGCGGTCCCTTGCCCGTACGCGATCCCTTGCCCCCACGCGGTCCCGTGTCGGTACGGGATTCCGTATCCGCACGCGCCGCCTCCGCCGACTCCCGGGCGATCCGCAGGAACGCCTCCTCCAGCGAGGCCGACCGCACCTCGAGGCGCCGGAACTCGACCCGTGCCCGCTCCGCCCACACCAGCAGTCCGGTGGCCGCCCGCTGCAGTTCGTGCGTGCGCAGCACCACCACGCGGTCGTGCTCCTCGTGCCCGGTGACACCCAGCTCGCCCAGCGGCGGCAGGTCGCCCAGGAAGTACCCGGCGGGCAGTTCGAACGAGATGCGGGACGGCTGGGAGGCGGTCACCTCGGCCGGGGTGCCGGTCGCGGCGACGGCGCCCTCGTGGAGGATGGCGAGCCGGTCGGCCAAATCCTCCGCCTCCTCCAGGTAGTGCGTGGTGAGCAGCACGGTCGTTCCCCCGTCGCGCAACTCCCGCACCAGTTCCCACGTGTCCTGGCGGCCCTCCGCGTCGAGCCCGGTCGTCGGCTCGTCCAGGAAGAGGACCTCGGGGCGCCCCAGGAGCGCGAGCGCCAGGTCGAGGCGCCGCTTCTCACCCCCGGACAGCTGCTTGACCCGTACGCCGGCCCGCCGTCCGAGCCCGACGATCTCCAGCGCCTCTCCGACGGGCCGCGCCCCGCTGGTGCAGCCGGCCCACATCTGTACCGTCTCCGCGACGGTCAGTTCGGAGGGGAAGCCGCCCTCCTGCAGCATCACGCCGATGCGGGGGCGTACGGCCGCGCGCTCCCCGTAGGGGTCGTGCCCGAGGACCCGCACCCGGCCGCCGGACGGCGGTGCGAGTCCTTCCAGCAGTTCGACCGTCGATGTCTTGCCCGCGCCGTTGGTGCCCAGGAGCGCGAAGAGTTCTCCCCGGCCGACGGAGAACGTGATCCCCCGCACGGCCTCGAAACCGCCCCCGTACACGCGCCGCAGGTCGGTGACCTCGATCACGTTCTCGTGATCGTGGGTGCTCACGCCCTCGTGCCCGTTCGTCTTCATGCCTTCAGCGTCTCGTCGGCAAGGGCCGGAGGGCAGTGCGCGGTGTCATCACTCGACATGACAAATGTCAGACGCGGGAGTCATGAAGGGGGAGTTGTGACCGCGGGAGACGTGAACACTGGAGCCGTGAACGCGGGAGTCGGGATCACGAAGAAGGCCCCGGTCCAGTGGACCGGGGCCTTCTTTAACGAGCGGACGACCAGGTTCGAACTGGCGACCTCAACCTTGGCAAGGTTGCGCTCTACCAACTGAGCTACGTCCGCATTGCCTCCGACCGGCTCCCACCGATCGGCGCGAGGACTACTTTACCTGATCCACAACAGTGGTCGGTAAGTGATCCAGAGCGGGTGACAGGAATTGCACACTGCGCCTTCCCCCTGGAAGGGGGATGTTCTACTACTGAACTACACCCGCGTGACTCCGGTGAGCCGGACCTTTCGGCCTTGCCCCTCGGCGTGCTCCAGACTCTAGCTGATCCGCCCGGGGGCAACGCAAGTCGGTTGTCCCCGGGGGCCAAGTCGGCCGCCCCCGGGGACCGCTGACGAATCCTGAGGGCCGGCCGGCGGGAGCGGCGCTACTGCGCCTCGGCGAACGCCTCGTAGACCCTCTTGGGGATCCGGCCGCGTGCGGGGACCTCCAGCTTGTTGGCCTGGGCCCAGGCGCGGACGGCCGCCGGGTCCGGAGCGATCTGGGTCTGCCTGTACGCCTTGCCCGACCTCGACCGCTTGCGGCCGGCGTCCACGTAGGGCGCGAGCGCCTTACGCAGTTTCTTGGCATTGGCTTCGTTCAGGTCGATCTCGTACGACTTGCCGTCGAGTCCGAAGGCGATCGTCTCCGCTGCTTCCGAGCCGTCGATGTCGTCGGAGAGAGTGACTACGACACGCTGCGCCACGAATATCGGTCCCTTCGTGCGACATCTCTCCGTTGACGTGCCCTGACGTCAGGAAGATGTCGACTGTCCGGCTGTTATTTGGGCAAAGTATCGGCTATTGCCAATTTATTTGTACAGTGCCCGGCATTGCAATGTGAAGACAGACTTAATCCGCCCGTGTGTCCCTCACGCAATAGGGATACGGGATCTTTCCCGCAAGTTTTCGCGAGGGTGATCACCTGATGCCGGATCGTGACCGCCGTCACCCGGAATCCCTGTAGTTTCCTACGAATCTACCCGCGTAGAAATTTCGTACGGGTAGTCTGAAGGAACCTGCTCAGCACCACACACCGGGAGTGCCAGTGGCACGCGTCGTAGTCGACGTCATGCTCAAGCCGGAGATCCTCGACCCCCAGGGCCAGGCGGTGCAGCGCGCGCTGCCGCGCCTCGGTTTCGAGGGCGTCTCCGACGTACGTCAGGGAAAGCGATTCGAACTGGAAGTTGACGGACCGGTGGACGACGCCGCGCTCGCCCGCATCCATGAGCTGGCGGAATCCTTCCTCGCCAACACCGTGATCGAGGACTTCACCGTCAAGGTCGAGGAAGTCGCGGAGGCGGGAAAGTGACCGCTCGTATTGGCGTCGTCACCTTTCCCGGCAGCCTGGACGACCGGGACACGCAGCGTGCGATCAGGCTCGCCGGTGCCGAACCCGTCGCTCTCTGGCACAAGGACAAGGACCTCCACCAGGTCGACGCCGTGGTGCTGTGCGGCGGTTTTTCCTACGGTGACTATCTGCGCGCCGGAGCCATCGCGCGTTTCTCGCCGGTGATGGAGACGGTCATCGAGCAGGCGAAGGCCGGACTGCCGGTCCTCGGCATCTGTAACGGCTTCCAGATTCTCACCGAGGCCCATCTGCTCCCCGGCGCGATGCTCGGCAACGACCACCTCCACTTCATCTGCCGCGACCAGAAGCTGCGGGTGGAGAACGCGGAGACCGCCTGGACGACCGACTACACGGCCGGCCAGGAGATCCACATCCCGCTGAAGAACATGGACGGCCGGTACGTCGCCGACGAGTACACGCTCGACAAGCTGGAGGCGGAGGGCCGCGTCGCGTTCCGTTACGTCGTCAGCGGCGAAGCCACAGACGGATGCGGCAACCCGAACGGCTCGCTCCGCGACATCGCCGGCATCTCGAACGAGGCCGGGAACGTCGTGGGTCTCATGCCGCACCCGGAGCACGCCGTCGAACCCCTCATCGGGTCCGGCCGCACCGACGGCCTCCCCTTCTTCACCTCGATCCTCAAGAAGCTGGTCAACGCATGAGCCGGACGCCTCTGGACACGGTCGAGCACGCGGCCGCGACCCCCGACGTCGAGCTGCCCTGGGCCGAGCTGGGCCTGAAGAAGGACGAGTACGAGCGGGTGGTGGAGATCCTCGGCCGCCGCCCGACCGGCGCCGAGCTCGCCATGTACTCCGTCATGTGGTCCGAGCACTGCTCGTACAAGTCCTCCAAGGTGCACCTCCGCCAGTTCGGCGAGAAGGCCCCGCACTCCGACGCCCTGCTCGTCGGCATCGGCGAGAACGCCGGCGTCGTCGACGTCGGCCAGGGCTACGCGGTCACCTTCAAGGTCGAGTCGCACAACCACCCCTCGTACGTCGAGCCCTACCAGGGCGCGGCCACGGGTGTCGGCGGCATCGTCCGCGACATCATCGCGATGGGTGCCCGCCCGGTCGCCGTCGTCGACCCGCTCCGCTTCGGTGCGGCCGACCACCCGGACACCAAGCGTGTCCTCCCGGGCGTCGTCGCCGGCATCGGCGGCTACGGCAACTGCCTGGGCCTGCCGAACATCGGCGGCGAGGTCGTCTTCGACGCCTGCTACCAGGGGAACCCGCTGGTCAACGCCGGTGCCATCGGCGTCATGCGGCACGAGGACATCCACCTCGCGAAGGCCTCCGGCGACGGCAACAAGGTCATCCTCTACGGCGCCCGCACCGGCGGCGACGGCATCGGCGGCGCCTCGATCCTCGCCTCCGAGACCTTCGACGACGCCAAGCCCTCCAAGCGTCCCGCCGTCCAGGTCGGCGACCCCTTCCAGGAGAAGCTCCTCATCGAGTGCACCCTGGAGGCGTTCAAGGAGAAGCTGGTCGTCGGCATCCAGGACCTCGGCGCGGCCGGGCTCTCCTGCGCCACGTCCGAGCTGGCCTCGAACGGCTCCGGCGGCATGCGCGTCACCCTCGACGACGTACCCCTGCGCGACTCGACCCTCTCTCCCGAGGAAATCCTCATGAGCGAGTCGCAGGAACGCATGTGCGCGGTCGTCGAGCCGGAGAAGGTCGACCGCTTCCTCGAGATCTGCGACAAGTGGGACGTCATCGCCACGGTCATCGGCGAGGTCACCGACGGCGACCGCCTGGAGATCTACTGGCACGGCGGCAAGATCGTCGACGTCGACCCGCGCACGGTCGCGCACGACGGCCCGGTCTACGAGCGCCCGTACGCCCGCCCCGAGTGGCAGGACGCGCTCCAGGCGGACGACGCGAACAAGCTCCCCAGGCCCACGACCTCGGAAGAACTGAGGCAGCAGGTCCTGGCGCTGGTGGCGTCCCCGAACCAGGCCTCCAAGCAGTGGATCACGTCGCAGTACGACCACTTCGTGCAGGGCAACACGGTGCTCGCCCAGCCCGAGGACTCGGGCATGATCCGCATCGACGAGTCGACCGGCCTCGGCGTCGCCATCGCGACGGACGGCAACGGCCGCTACGCGAAGCTGGACCCGTACCACGGCGCCCAGCTGGCCCTGGCGGAGGCGTACCGCAACGTCGCCACCACCGGCGCCAAGCCCCTCGCCGTCTCGGACTGCCTGAACTTCGGCTCGCCCGAGGACCCGGCGGTCATGTGGCAGTTCGCGGAGGCCGTACGCGGTCTCGCGGACGCCTGCCAGCAGCTGGGCACCCCGGTGACCGGCGGCAACGTCTCCCTCTACAACCAGACGGGCGAGGTGGCCATCCACCCCACCCCGGTCGTCGCGGTCCTGGGCGTCATCGACGACGTGGCCCGGCGCACGCCGGTCGCCTTCCAGGAGGAGGGCCAGCTGCTCTACCTGCTCGGCGACACCCATGAGGAGTTCGGCGGCTCGGCCTGGTCCCAGGTCGTCCACGACCACCTCGGCGGTCTGCCCCCGCGGGTCGACCTGGAGCGCGAGCGCCTGCTGGCCGAGATCCTGATCTCCGCCTCCCGCGACGGCATGATCGACTCCGCGCACGACCTCTCCGACGGTGGCCTCGTCCAGGCGGTCGTGGAGTCGGCCCTGCTCGGCGACAAGGGCGCCCGTCTGATCGTCCCCGACGGCCTGGACGCCTTCACCTTCCTGCTGTCGGAGTCGGCCGGCCGAGCCGTCGTGGCCGTCCCCCGCTCCGAGGAGCTCCGCTTCAACGACATGTGCGGCGCGCGGGGCCTGCCCGCGACCCGCATCGGTGTCGTCGACGGTGACTCCGTCGAGATCCAGGGCGAGTTCAGCCTCCCCCTGGAGGAGCTGCGCACCGCGCACGAGGGCACGATCCCGGCGCTGCTGGCGTAGTCAGTCCTTTGTTCGTGCGACGTTCGTACGACGGAGCCCTGCCCGGATCGATGCTTCCGGGCGGGGCTTCCTCGCGTCCTGACAGCTCAGCGGACGTAGTTCTTGAGGATCTCCGTGTCGAGTTCGATACCGACCGGATCGGGGAGGGACACCTTCTCGCCGAACTTCGCGGTGCGCACGTCGCGGTAACCGCCGACCAGCGGGTCCGGGCCGCTGTGCACGGTGACGGTGCACGAGTCTCGGTCGATCAGGAGATACAGAGGAATTCCGGACTGGCCGTACGCGGCCGGCTTCTCGTGTCGGTCCCGCCGGTCGGTGTCGGAGTCGTAGGACGTGACCTCGACGACCATGAGCGCCCCGTCGGGGTCGGCCCACTCGCCGTGCCCCGCGAAGTGGGCTTCGGGGGTGACCACCGCATCCGGTTTCGCTCTGCCCGCTCGGTAGGACTCGACCCTGAGCCCTCGGCCCTGATACAGGTCCAGGTCGGGCCTGGCCTGCATACAGCGCCGCGCAAGCCACGTCACGATCGTGTCGTGGTCTCCGTCCGCCACCTTCTTGACCCCGATCTGTCCGTTGATGAACTCCAACGTGACGGTCTCGGGAGCAGAGGAAGCGATCGTTTCGAACTCCTCCACCGACATCTGAGACGTGCGCTCGGCCATAACCGTCATGTTGCCCCCCTTTCCAGGCGAAGGCCAGTGTCACTCGTGGGCGTCGGAGCGAGGCTGATTTCGCCGTCGATCACACTTTCGGGCGACCTTCCTCCCTGGTCGGCACAGTCCCGGCACGCGTACTCCGTACGGCCCGGACCCGTGGCGCCGTGCACGAAGGCCACGGGAACCGGCTTCTCGGCGGGGCACTGGCACCGCACGCAGATCCGGGTCCGGCGCAGGCACTCCGAGCACATCCGCCCCGTACGGTCCACGGTCCCGTAGCGCAGGAAGGGCGCGCGGCCGGTGCCGCAGACCGTGCACAGGAGTTCGGGGCGCGACTCCTCAGCAGCGGCAGGCATGGTCGCGGTCCTCCCCGCCGTTCGTGGGCACGTGGGGTCCGGAGACGCCCCAGCCCCGTAGTGGCGCCGACGGTGCCGACGGGGGCGAGGCCGCCGCCCGGTCTCCCCTGCTGATCCGTCGGCTGAGCCGACGCAGCAACGCCCTCACGACTGCCCTTCCCGAACGACGAGTTCCGTCTCCTCGACGAGCGACTGCCGCTCGGTGTGGTCGGCCAGCCGCGTCCAGAGGTACGCCCGCCCGGCATCGACCTTGTCGTAGCCGGACCCGATCTGCACGACGACCCCTTCGAAGGGTTCGGGCCGCTCCTGGCGGCGGAGGTCGGGCGGGACGTAGGTGGTGCCGCGCACTCGGTCACCGACGCGGAAACGGGGGGTGGCCATGGGGTTTGCCGCCTTTCGGGGGTGTCCTGTGACCACGGTCCCTCTCGATCCACAGGTGAGGCAATCGAACGTGGAATTTTTACGAGATGTGGAATATGCCAGGAGGTTGGCATAGTGCTCCGCAAGGTGGGCATGGCATGGCACACTCGCCTCACAGGTGGTGAGGTGCCGGGCACGGGGTGTCAACCGTCGGGCATCGGCGTACTGTTGGCGGGCATGGCCGCAGAAGGGGCGGGCAGGGTGGCGACGAAGACTGGGCCGACGATCCGACGGATGCAGCTCGGTATTGAACTGAGGCGGCTGCGTCGGCAAGCGCCCCGCGATGACGGCGACGGGAACGGACTGACCCTGGCCCAGGCGGTGCGAGGCCTGGGCTTCACCGAATCGAAGCTGTACCGGGTGGAGAACGGTCTGACGAGCCTCCCCAAGGTCCAGGACTTGAAGGATCTGCTCGACCGGTACGGCGTCACGGACGTGGACGACGTGGAGTTCCTGTTGGAGGTCCACAAGAACTCGTTGCAGCGGGGCTGGTGGTCGCCGTACCGGAGCCTGATGCCGTCGGGGTTCGGCATGAGCGTCGGGTTGGAGGGGGACGCCAAGATCCTGCGCGTGTACCAACCCGACGTGATGTTCGGCCTGTTCCAGACCGAGGCGTACACGCGCGCCCAGTTCGAGATCGCCAAGCCGGTGGATGAGCGGACGACTGAGTTCGTCGAGCGGAACATCGAGATCCGTATGCGGCGCAAGGACGCCATCACACGCGGCGACCGACCGGTCGAGGTGCACGCGATCCTGGAAGAGGCCACTCTTCGGCGGGTTTTCGGCAGCCCGGATGTCATGCGGGAGCAGTACAAGCACCTGGCGGAGCTGGCCACGCTGGATCATGTGACTGTGCAGATCCTGCCGATGAACGTGCCCATCTATCGGGCCAGTGGGAACTTCATCCTTATGGAGTTCGAGCGGCCGTTGCCGATGGTGGTGAGCGTCGACACCGCGGAAGGCGCGACCGTCACGGACAAGGACACCGAGATCTGGCGGTACGCCCGGCGGTTCGATGCGATGCGGGCTGGGGCACCAGCTCCTCGGGACACACCACGCTTCCTGGAACAAGCCGCACGAGAGTTGGAACGACCATGAGTAGCCACCCCCAAGCCCTCGAACTGGCCGGAGAGGAGGCGTGGTTCAAGTCCTCGTACAGCAGCGACCAGGGCGCCAGCTGTATCGAGATCGCCGACCTCATACCCACTCGCAACCTCGTCGCCGTCCGTGACTCCAAGGCCCCCGGAGGTCCTGCCCTCCTGTTCCCGCCGGACGCCTTCACCGCCTTCGTCGGCCATGTAAGAACCGCCCGTACGGACCCGGCGGTCCGTACGGGCGGGTGAGCGTCAGCCGGCCGCTTGGTCAGCTGGGCGTGACTGGGCCGCCGGGTCGGCCGGGCGGCCGGGTCAGCTCGTCAGTGACGTCCAGAGCGTCAGTGGCCGGTCGGCGACCGACTCCTGGTCCGGGTGTCCGGCACCGTTCTTGATCGAGATGATCCGGTATTTGTCCTGGTGGAAGACCCAGAACAGGCTGAAGCCGTTGATCATTTGCATGTCCGGCACGGCCAGGAACTCGTCGACCTTGTCGATCCCGGCCAGCGACTGCCAGAGCGACAGTGAACGGTCGCCGCGCTCGATCACGTCGGTGTGCGCCTTGCCGTCGGCGATCGAGATCAGTCGGTAGACCTGCTGGCCCATGAGGGTGTGGAAGACCCAGTACCAGCTCCTGCCGTTGTTCCGGAACTCGCCGCTCCAGTCCGGCACGGGCAGGAACGCGTCCACCTGCTCGATGCCGTTGAACGAGGCCCAGGCCGTGATCGCACGGTCCCCCCGGTCGACCGTGCCCGCCTGGTCCGGCGGCAGGCCCGACTCGGCCCGGTCGTTGATCGAGATCAGCCGGTAGACCTGGCGGCCCTCGGTGGTGTGGAACAGCCAGAACCGGCTGCGCCCGTCGATCCGCTGCTCGTCCGGCACCGGGAGCACCGCGTCCACGCGGCCGACCCCGCTGTAGAGCTGCGGCCAGGTGGAGAGTGGCCGGTCGGGCCGCTCCAGCTTGTCGCTGTGTTCGTTGCCCTCGGCGATCGAGACGGTGCGGGCGACCGGGCCCGAACTGCCCGTTCCGTATGCCCAGTACCAGCTCTTGCCGCCCTGGCGGTAGAGGTCCGGGACGGCCAGGAAGGCGTCGGTGGGCCGGACGGTGCTGGGCAGCTTGTCGGTCAGCCGTCCCTCGCCGAGCAGCCGGAGCGTGGTCATCGAGGGCGCGAAGCCGTACACCGAGCCCTCGGTGGTCACGAACTGGTTGAACGTCAGCTTGGTGGAGGCGCCGGGCGATTCGTACGTCACGGTGCCGGTCGGGCCGACGTCCGGGTCGGGGCCGGGCTTGTTCGTCCGGCCCGGGGGGAAGTCCGGGGCGTTGATCCAGGCCTTCTGGATGAACTCGAACTGCTCGACGAGGTCGGACTGGTAGCTCACGAAGAGCAGCCCGCGTGGGTCGTCGGGCCCGCCGGGCCCCTCCGAGGCCGGGTCGAAGGGCGCGCCGTACGGGGAGCCCCGGCGCATGATCCGCCGACGGTCCATCACCGGGTTCTCCGGGAACGGATCGGCGCCGGGTTTCTCCTGCAGGCCGTCCCGGGGGTTGGTCTTGCGCAGATGGGAGAAGAGCGGGGTGACGAAGCCCTCCGGATCGTTCTTGAAGCCGAAGTCGTTGTCCGCACCGGCCTCCGCGTTGCCCGGCCGGTCCGCGTGCGGGCACTTGGCCACGGGGGTGCCCGAGCGCCAGCGGCCGACCACCCGGGCGGCCAGCCACTCGGGGGTGGCCTCCTGCGGCACCACCTTGGCCTTCTTCAGGACCTTGAGCTGGGCGGAGATCTGGGCCCACCAGCCGGGTACGTCCTGGGCCAGCCGGCGCACCACGTGGAAGCTGCCGTTCACCGTCCAGTCCGGCATCTCGTCGTAGGTGATACCGCCGATCCTCGGATGTCCGATCACGAACTCGCCCGCCGGGATCAGCCGGGTGCCGGGCTTGCCCTTCTCGTACTCGGGCCGCTCCGGGTCCGGCTCGTCGAAGCCGATCACGGCCGGCTCGCTCACGCCGTCCTTGAAGCCGAAGTGCTCCTTGCCGCGGCGGGAGCCGGTCAGGGTCGCGCCGTTCTGCTGGAAGACGATCACGATCTTGGCCTGGGCGGTTGCCTCGCGCTGCGCGGTGACGGCGGTCTGCAGGTCCTGGACGGTGTCCGAGGCGATGGTCAGCACCGCGTGCACGGTCTGGCCCTTGCCGTTGCCGAACAGCCAGTTCTCCGGCGAGCTGTCGCCGACGTCGCCCAGCGCACGGTTGTTCGAGCCGTCCTTGAACGCCTCCAGTGTGCCGCCGGGCCGTGTGCTGGGCAGCGGGTCCTTGCCGATCAGCTGCCGGATGCCCTCGTGGGTGAAGCTGATGTTCATCCAGGTCGCCTTCAGCTTCTGCGGATCGTCGCCGCCCGAGGCCTGCCGGGCCCTGCGGAACGCCGCGTTGAAGGTGGCGACCTGCCTGGTGGTGGAGATCTGCGGTTCGAGCTGCCGCACCCACGTCCTCGCCCTGGCCGCGTCCTCGAACTTGAGGAACAGCAGCGTCATCTGGTCCTTCTTGAAACCTGCGACGACATCGCCCTGGATGTCCTCGCTCTCCCGCAGTGTCAGCTCAGCCAGCATCTCGTCTCCCGATGGCGAAGAGTTACATTCAGTAGTCATATAACTACAGAATGTGTTCGTGAGTCGATGGGCCGTGCTCCTGGCTTACCCGACCGGGCGAACCAGTCGGACCCCGGCTCACCCGGCCGCCCGCTGGAAACGACAACCAGTCATGGCGAAACAACACTGGGTGACGGTGCGTCGGCCCCTCGGTCGGCCCATGCCATCGATCCATCGATACCTGCTTCGCTAGGAGTTCCATGTCCCGCAGTAATCCCTCGACCGTCCCCCGGTGGCTGCTCGCGGCCGCACTGGCGGTCTGTACCACCTCCGCACTGACCGTCGGAGTGACCGGGCCGGCCGTTGCACATGGCGCCGGCCACGACCACGACCGGACCGCCGACACCTCCGCCGGGGCGCCGGTGAAGGCCGATCCGGACGAGGCCGCGGCCCTCGGCGAGGAGCACGCCGAGGAGCACGCCCACACCAGGAGGATGCTGGCGGCGCTCGGCGACTACCCGCAGACCACCCGTACCGCGCGCCTCAAGGCGCTGGGTGAGTCCCAGGCCGCCGCCAACACGGGCTTCGACCCGAGTGAGTCCGGGCGGTTCCGGGAGTACTTCCAGTCCCCCGACTTCGCCGCGCACATCGCCCAGCTGCCCACCGGCAAGGTGCTGCTGTTCTCGTTCGAGCGGGTCGAGAAGAACCCGCAGAAGGAACCCGCGCCGACCGACACCATCGGCAAGGAGAACGCGGGGCGGGCCTACCTCTGGGACCCGGCCAAGGGCACCGGATCGAACGCCTTCACCAAGGTCACCCCGCCGACGGTCAACGTGCCGGACGGGCTCAACCAGCCGCGTCCCGCGCCGTTCTTCTGCGCCGGGCACTCCTTCCTGCCCAACGGCATGCTCGGTGTCTTCGGCGGCAACCTGGGCGGCAACGGCGGCTCCGGGGCCAAGCTCTCGCTGGTCTTCGACCCCTGGCAGGAGGTCTGGTACCAGAACCAGGACATGACGGTCGGCCGCTGGTACCCGAGCGTGGTGACCGGGATGGACGGCCGACAGCTCATCATGTCCGGCCAGTCCGAGCTGGGCTGGGGCACACCGACCTCGATCGTCGAGCGCTTCCCCGCACTTGACAAAACGGTGCCGGTGGCCAAGACCGACAAGCCGGAAGGCTGGTCCGTCGGTGGGTTCCGGGCGGACGCGCCGTTCAAGCGCGACTACCCGCACCTGTTCTCGTTGCGCGACGGCAAGATCTACGGGCTCGGCCGCAACCCCGACCAGCAGTGGACGTTCGACATCAACACCGAGACCAGGAGTGACCTTCCGGCCCGCCCGGACGTCCCGCACCCGCCGGGTGCCATGGTCCCCCCGCAAGGCATCGGCCGTAACTACGGTTCGGCCGTCCCGCTCCCGGCCGGCTTCCGCGGCCCGGACTCCGTGCTGGTGCTCGGCGGCGACCGTGACGACCCGAACACCTACCAGCTGGTCGGCGGCCAGTGGAGCAAGGAGAAGCCGCGCGCCTTCGGCCGCACCCAGGACAACACCCTGCTGCTCCCGGACGCCACCCTGCTCACCGTGAACGGCGCCTTCGACATCCGCGACTACGGCAACGGGCCGTACAACCCGAACGCCGACCTGAAGTACCGCCAGACCGAACTCCGGGACGCGAACGGCAACTGGAAGCTAGGCCCGGCCCAGCGGCTGCCGCGCGGCTACCACTCCAACGCGGTGGTGCTCCCCGACGGCCGGGTGATGGTGACCGGTGACGAACTGCAGCAGCTCGCCAACGACCCGAACATCGACGACGACATGAACGGCAGCATCGAGATCTACGAGCCGGCCTACCTGCACCAGGGAAGCCGCCCCAACCTCGGCACGGTCTTCAACCCCTCGGTCGGCTACAACGAGCGGATCACCGTCAGCAGCAGCACCGCCGCCGACGTGACCCGGGCAGTGCTGCTCGCCCCGACCACCGCGACCCACTCGGTCAACACCAGCCAGCGCCACCTGGACCTGCGGATCAAGAGCCGCTCCGGCAACTTCCTCGAGCTCCAGGCACCGCCCTCGGCCGCCGCCGCCCCACCCGGCTACTACATGGTCTTCCTGCTGAACGAGGAGGGCGCCCCGAGCAACGCGGGCTGGGTCCAGCTCAAGCCCACCTCGGGCGGCCAGACCCCCTGACGCCGCACCGACACACAGCTGCGGCCCGCCGTCCCGGACAGCGGGCCGCAGTGACGTGCCCTCCGTCGGCCGCGGCTCCAACTACGCTTCCCACCATGCCCCCGGCCAGGAAACGCCCCCGCGCCTACGACCCCGCCAAGACCCGCAAGGCCGTGCTGGCCCAGTTCGGGAACGTACGGGAGGCCGTGGGTACCCTCACCGACGAGCGGCTCGCGCTGCCGACCCGGCTCGGGGAGTGGAGCGTGTGGGACCTGGCCGCGCACATCACCATGGCCGTGGAGAGCGTCAGCCGAGCCCTGGAACGGCCCGAGCCCCCGAAGGCCGAGCTGAACCCGCTCGACTACGCCTCCGCGACCGCCACGTACGCCGGCGCCATCGCCGAGGGCAGCCGCGGCCTGGCCGAGGCCAACCCCGACCTGGTCGCCCTCTACGCGGGGGTGGAGCAGCGGATCACCGACGCCCTCGCCGCCGCCCCCCAGGACCGGGTCGTCGACACCCGCGCCGGCGGCATGAGG
The DNA here is from genome assembly GCF_041435215.1 of Streptomyces sp. NBC_01314. Lineage (NCBI taxonomy): Bacteria > Bacillati > Actinomycetota > Actinomycetes > Kitasatosporales > Streptomycetaceae > Streptomyces > Streptomyces sp. NBC_01314. The sequence goes on from NZ_CP108394.1 coordinate 5,901,220, forward strand.
CTCGACGACTACCTCCTCACCCGCACGATCGAACTCGTCGTCCATACCGACGACCTGAACGCCGCCGTTCCCGGCCTCGACGTCCCGTACGACCGGCACGCCCTGGCCACCTGCGTCCGGCTGCTGGCCGACACCCTCGCCGCGCGGGCACCCGGCGGCTCGACCGAGGTGCGGATACCGCCGTACGCCGTCGTGCAGTGCGTGGAGGGGCCGAGGCATACCCGGGGAACCCCGCCGAACGTCGTCGAGACCGACCCGCTGACCTGGATCCGTCTCGCCACCGGCCGGCTGGAGTGGGCCGCGGCCCTGGACGACGCCAAGGTCAGCGCGAGCGGCGAGCGGGCCGATCTGAGTGCGCTGCTGCCCCTGATGGGCTGATCCGCAGCCCGAAAACCCGGTGGAACCACCCTCCCACCTCACCCGTCCCACCGCCATGGACAAGCGACTGACCCTCACCGCCCTGGCACTGCTTCCGCTTCCGCTGCTCGCGGCCTGTGGTTCCGAGTCGGCCGGCGACTCCGGCAGCGGCAACGTCGGCTCGACCACCACGAAGGCCTCGGTCACCGGCGTCCGCTGGAAGGTCGACAGCCTCACCGTGGGCGGGAAGACCGAACAGGCCCCCGAGGGCGCCTATCTGAAGATCGCCGACAACGGCGAGGTCGACGGCAACTACGGCTGCAACACCTTCGGCTCGACCGCCGCGTTCAAGGACGACGGCATCGACTTCGAGGCCGCCCGGTCCACCGAGATGGCCTGCGACGACGTCCCGATGAAGTTCGAGGAGACCTTCGCCCGCACGCTCGACGCCGGGACGTTCACGGCCGGGGCGACCGACGACGGCAAGCTCACCCTCACCACCGCCGACGGCGACACCGTCGAGCTGACCGAGGAGAAGCTCACCCCGCTGTACGGCACGAAGTGGCTGGTCGATTCCCTCATGGCCGACCGTGTCTCCACCTCGCTCCCCGAGGCCGCTCGGGGCAAGGCCTGGTTCACCCTCGACAAGAAGACGGGCACGCTGCGCGGAAGCGGCGGCTGCAACGACATCTCCGCGAAGGCCACCGTGAGTGAGAACAAAATCACCCTCGGCCAACCGCGGACCACCCGCAAGATGTGCTCCGATTCACTCATGGACGCCGAGCGGAGCTTTCTGGAGATTTTCAATGGCACGGTGGAGTACCGAATCGATCACTTCGCCATCACGTTGACCAGCGAAAACTACGCTGGTATCGGCGCCGTCGCCGACAAGTGACGTGCGCCGGCCCGAAGTCGGGAACCGGGGCGGGCGAGAGAACCGGATTCGGACCGGTGCGCGATCTCGCCTACACTCGGTGGCGTGCCACGTGGTGACGGACGACTCAACCACGACCTTCTCCCCGGCGAGAAAGGCCCCCAGGACGCGTGTGGCGTCTTCGGTGTCTGGGCCCCGGGTGAAGAGGTCGCCAAGCTCACGTACTTCGGGCTCTACGCCCTCCAGCATCGGGGCCAGGAATCCGCGGGTATCGCGGTCAGCAACGGCTCCCAGATCCTCGTCTTCAAGGACATGGGCCTCGTTTCCCAGGTCTTCGACGAGACCTCGCTCGGTTCGCTCCTGGGTCACATCGCGGTCGGTCACGCCCGCTACTCGACCACCGGTGCCTCCGTGTGGGAGAACGCCCAGCCCACCTTCCGTGCCACCGCGCACGGTTCCATCGCGCTCGGCCACAACGGCAACCTGGTCAACACTGCCCAGCTCGCCGAGATGGTCGCCGACCTGCCCAAGCAGGAGGGCCGTACGCCCCGCGTGGCGGCCACCAACGACACCGACCTGCTCACCGCGCTCCTCGCGGCCCAGGTCGACGAGGACGGCAAGCCGCTGACCATCGAGGAGGCCGCACACACGGTCCTCCCGCTGGTGCGCGGCGCCTTCTCCCTCGTCTTCATGAACGAGCACACCCTTTACGCCGCCCGTGACCCGCAGGGCGTCCGCCCGCTGGTCCTCGGCCGGCTGGAGCGCGGCTGGGTCGTCGCCTCCGAGTCCGCCGCCCTCGACATCTGCGGTGCCTCCTACGTCCGCGAGATCGAACCGGGCGAGTTCATCGCCATCGACGAGAACGGTCTGCGCAGCTCCCGATTCGCGGAAGCGAAGCCCAAGGGCTGTGTCTTCGAGTACGTCTACCTGGCCCGCCCGGACACCGACATCGCCGGCCGGAACGTGTACCTCTCCCGCGTGGAGATGGGCCGCAAGCTGGCCAAGGAAGCCCCCGTCGACGCCGACCTGGTCATAGCGACCCCGGAGTCCGGCACCCCGGCCGCCATCGGCTACGCGGAAGCTTCGGGCATCCCGTTCGGTGCAGGTCTGGTGAAGAACGCGTACGTCGGACGTACGTTCATCCAGCCCTCCCAGACGATCCGCCAGCTCGGCATCCGCCTGAAGCTGAACCCGCTGAAGGAAGTCATCAAGGGCAAGCGGCTGGTGGTCGTCGACGACTCGATCGTCCGCGGCAACACCCAGCGCGCGCTGGTCCGGATGCTCCGTGAGGCGGGCGCCGCCGAGGTCCACATCCGGATCTCCTCGCCGCCCGTGAAGTGGCCCTGCTTCTTCGGCATCGACTTCGCCACCCGGGCCGAGCTCATCGCCAACGGCATGACGGTCGACGAGATCGGCACCTCCCTGGGCGCCGACTCGCTCTCGTACATCTCCCTCGAAGGCATGATCGCGGCGACCACCATCGCCAAGCCGAACCTCTGCCGTGCCTGCTTCGACGGCGAGTACCCGATGGAGCTGCCGGACCCCGAGCTGCTCGGCAAGCAGCTCCTGGAGACCGAGCTGGCGGCAGGCCCCGCCGCCACAGCCGCGGCCGACGCGATCCGTCGCCCGTAAGACTGCCCGTAGACAGCCGGTAACACCTGCTTACCTGCGCTTATCTGCAGTACGACACGAAAGTTCTCACCGTCATGTCTGAGACAACTGGTGCCAGCTACGCAGCCGCGGGCGTCGACATCGAGGCGGGCGACCGCGCCGTAGAGCTGATGAAGGAGTGGGTGAAGAAGACGCAGCGCCCCGAGGTCCTCGGTGGCCTCGGCGGCTTCGCCGGCCTCTTCGACGCCTCCGCCCTCAAGCGCTACGAGCGCCCGCTGCTCGCCTCCGCCACGGACGGCGTCGGCACGAAGGTCGACATCGCCCGGCAGCTCGGCGTGTACGACACCATCGGCCACGACCTCGTCGCGATGGTGATGGACGACATCGTGGTCTGCGGCGCCGAACCGCTGTTCATGACCGACTACATCTGCGTCGGCAAGGTCCACCCCGAGCGGGTCGCCGCCATCGTCAAGGGCATCGCCGAGGGCTGTGTCCTGGCCGGCTGCGCCCTCGTCGGCGGGGAGACCGCCGAGCACCCCGGCCTGCTCGGCCCGGACGACTTCGACGTCGCCGGCGCCGGCACGGGCGTGGTCGAGGCGGAGCACCTGCTCGGCCCGGATCGTATCCGTACGGGTGACGCGGTGATCGCCATGGCGGCCTCCGGCCTTCACTCGAACGGGTACTCGCTCGTCCGCCACGTCCTCCTGAACCAGGCCGGTCTCTCCCTGGACGCCGAGATCGCCGAACTCGGCCGCACCCTCGGCGCGGAGCTCCTGGAGCCCACCAAGATCTACTCGCTGGACTGCCTGGCCCTCACCCGTACCACCGAGGTCCACGCCTTCAGCCACGTCACCGGCGGCGGTCTCGCAGCCAACCTGGCCCGCGTGATCCCCGACACCCTGCACGCCACGGTGGACCGCTCCACCTGGGCCCCTGCCCCGGTCTTCGACCTGGTCGGCAGGACGGGCCAGGTCGAGCGCCTGGAGCTGGAGAAGACCCTGAACATGGGCGTGGGCATGATCGCCATCGTCCCCCAGGAGTCCGCTGACGTGGCTCTGACGGCCCTGGCGGACCGCGGCGTCGATGCCTGGGTGGCAGGCGAGATCACCGACCGAGCCGACCACACGACAGGCGCGGAACTGGTGGGCGACTACGCACGAGGCTGAACACCAACGCGCCCCTCGGGCGTAGGCCGAAGGCCGCCCCCCGAGGGGCGCGGGGAACCGCGCGAGTAACCACGACGCACCCGCACCCGCCAGACCACAGTGGGATCCGAGCTTTCAGGCGCCCCCGCCCCAAGCGGAGCGGAACCGCACAAAACCCGGTCCGGCAGTGGAGAACCACCCGGACCGGGCAAGCGCAGCGGTATGGCGTCAAGCCCCGCGACGATGCGACGCGGGACCGGACTCGTCGTCCTCGTCCTCATCGTCGTCGTTGTAAAGATCCGCGTACTGGGAGTACGGGTCGTCTTCGTCTTCGTCATCTTCGAACGGCTCGCCATTCGGCGGCTGGCTCGAAGTCGAAGCGCCCAGCTCATTGGCCAGACGCGAAAGATCGGTACCGCCGCTGCTGTACTTCAGCTGGCGGGCGACCTTCGTCTGCTTGGCCTTTGCCCGGCCGCGCCCCATGGCTCGACCCCCTCGGATACGGGGCTCGGTGGCCCCAGAGTCTTGACACGCGTTCATGATCTGGAACGGACTCTCCATGGAGAGACCGGTCCGTAGGGCTTCCACGGTACCTGAGCCCACGCCCATACGGTACGTCGCCCGCAGGACGTGCCCGTGCCCAGAACCTGCGAGGAGCCCTTTCCTCGCTGGTCAACAGTGATTTTAACCGTTTCTCGGCGAGCGACCCGCCGACGGAAGTGAGAGTTCTCTCTAAAGCCGCCGACGGGTACCGGCCGACGCCGTACGAACACCGCTCGAACACCGTACGACGGCCCTCGCCGAGGCTCAGCGACCGCGCGCCACGACCGCCTCGTGCATCCGCTGTTCGGCGATCCGGTCGGCCGCGGCGGCCGGCGGAATGCCATCTGTCTTCGCACGTGCGAATATTGCCAGCGTGGTGTCGTAGATCTTCGCGGCCTTCGCCCTGCACCGCTCGAAGTCGAACCCGTGGAGCTCGTCGGCGACCTGGATGACCCCGCCGGCGTTCACCACGTAGTCCGGCGCGTAGAGGATCCCGCGGTCGGCGAGGTCCTTCTCGACACCGGGGTGCGCGAGCTGGTTGTTGGCCGCGCCGCACACCACCTTGGCGGTGAGGACGGGCACGGAGTCGTCGTCGAGGGCCCCGCCGAGCGCGCACGGGGCGTAGATGTCGAGCCCCTCGGTCCGGATGAGCGCGTCCGTGTGGGCGACGGCGGTGACCCCTTCCGGGTGCCGGTCGAGGATCCGCCGTACGGCGTCCTCGCGCACGTCCGTGATCACGATCTCGGCGCCTTCCGCGAGGAGATGCGTCACGAGGTGGTGGCCGACCTTGCCGACGCCCGCGATGCCGACCCTGCGGCCCCGCAGCGAGGGGTCGCCCCACACGTGCTGCGCGGAGGCCCGCATGCCCTGGTAGACGCCGAAGGCGGTCAGGACGGACGAGTCGCCCGCGCCGCCGTTCTCGGGGGAGCGGCCCGTCGTCCAGCGGCACTCGCGCGCCACGACGTCCATGTCGGCGACGTACGTGCCGACGTCGCACGCGGTGACGTACCGGCCGCCCAGCGAGGCCACGAACCGCCCGTAGGCGAGCAGCAGCTCCTCGCTCTTGATCCGGTCGGGGTCGCCGATGATCACGGCCTTGCCGCCGCCGTGGTCGAGACCGGCCATGGCGTTCTTGTACGACATCCCGCGCGCGAGGTTCAGCGCGTCGGCGACGGCCTCCGCCTCGGTCGCGTACGGGTAGAAGCGCGTGCCGCCGAGAGCGGGGCCCAGCGCGGTGGAGTGGATGGCGATGACGGCCTTGAGGCCGCTGGCCCGGTCCTGGCAGAGCACGACTTGCTCGTGACCGCCCTGGTCCGACTGGAACAGGGTGTGCAGGACGCCGTCAGATACATCGGTCACTGTGGTGACTCCTGGGTAAGAAGCGGCGGTCGGTGACAGGCTCCCGTACGGGTGGCGGGGTCTGTGACCATGAGATTAGAGCCTGCGTCCGCCCGAGGGCGGCGCAGCCTCAGGATCACCCCACTTCCGGAGTACGGACGTGGTGCGATCGCACAGTTTTCCGGCCCGCCCGTGTGCGGGTTCGGCAGGTTTCCCCGGTGGCAGCCGGGGGAGGGAGCAGGCGTGCCCAAGGTGTCCTCGGTGATCGTCCCGTACGCGTCCTACCTCCGCGTGTACGAGCCGTTGGCGGCCTTCCCCGAGCCGGAGCGCGGCCACTGGACCCGCTACGCCCGGCGCACCGACCGCCCCTCGTACCAGGACGAGCTGCGCCGCTCGCTGGCCGACCTGCTGCCGACCCCGCCCGTCCCGGTGCCGGTGCACGAGAGCGGCGACGCCTTCGTGCTGGACGTCGACGGGGTGGTCTGTGTCTGCCCCTGGCGGACCCGGCTGCGCGGCTGGCAGGCGCTGGGCGACCTGGCCGAGGAGCTGCCCGCGCCGGTGCTGGACGCGGTGCTGCCACCCCTGGTGCGGCATCAGGCGAGCCAGGACTACGAGCGGTGGATGGCCGGCAACCCCGACGCCCGCCCGTGGATCCGCACGGCGACCTGGCACGTGCCGCTGAACTGGTTCGTCCTCGTCTCGGACGACGAGCGCACGTACGAGAAGGGCTCGGGCGAGAAGGGTTCGGGCGAGAGCTCGCCGGTGCTTCGCTATCGCACGCCCATGGTGCAGGCCCGGCGGCGCGTGGCGCGCGGGCTGCGGGCCCTGCGCGACACCATCGACGAGGGGCCGCTCATCGACGGTCTGATCGATGTGGGCCGCTGGCTGGAGGAGTTCCATCCGCGGTCGCTCGTCGAGCTGGACTACGGAGGTCTCGTGCATGTCCTGCCCGCCGCCGAACTGGACGGCGACCACTCCGCCGCCGACGTCGCCGAGGGCATCGAGGCCCTCCGGGGCGGGGACGGTCTCGCCGCCGGGGAGGCGTACGGGCGGCTGGTCGAGCGCTGGCGGGCGGTGCGGGACCGGCGCTCGGCGAACTGAACCGGCGCTCGGCGAGCAGAACCCGGCACCAGGTGAGCAGAACCGGTGCTCAGTGAGCAGAATCGTGCCGAACCGGTTGAACCGAATCAACCTTCTGGCCGTACTTGTCACTTGTGGGGCCTGTGGGAAAAGGCTTTCCACAAAAGCTGAAGCATGGTGAACTGTCCACCCTTGGCCCAGGCTTGACGCACCGAAGTTCCACAGGAGCGTCATCATGGGACGTAGGTCACTGATCCGGGCTTTTGCGTCAAGAAGCCGACAAGCGTGACGGATTGCACTTACGCGGGCCTTGCCTCTTACGCACCTCCTCGTGTCAAAATAGGACAAGGAGTCCGGGGGAGGCTCCTTCTGCCCGCGTATGGGTGGAATCTCGGCATTGCACGCTATTGGGGGGTCTCGTGACTCCTGCGCGCCACTGTGACTGATCGTCACAGTGGCGTGACTGTCCGCTATGGCATGGTCCATCGGCATCCGTCGCTGATGAACACCTGGGAGGGCAATTCCATCGGTTTGGCCGACGCGGCTGGACAGATGGTGTAGTTGTAGTGCCGAGGACAAGCCGTTCGTCCTATAACCGACTCGACTCGCGTCCGCCATTTCGGGCAACGCGGGTCAAGGTGCAGAATTTAGAGGAAAGAACCGAGAAGGTTCGGTTCTCCCGAGGAGGCCGCTCATGACCGCTCGCACCCCTGATGCCGAGCCGCTGCTGACCCCGGCTGAGGTCGCCACCATGTTCCGTGTCGACCCCAAGACGGTCACGCGGTGGGCGAAGGCCGGCAAGCTTACGTCCATCCGCACGCTCGGCGGACACCGCCGTTACCGCGAGGCTGAGGTCCGCGCACTGCTCGCGGGTATTCCGCAGCAGCGCAGCGAGGCCTGAACCATCGCTTAACAGGGCATTTCGGCTGGTCCCCCAATCGGCCGGGAGCCTGGAAGCACCGCTCCAACAGCTCCGAACGACGCGGGTTCTGCCCCAACAGATCCCACGCCCGAGCCACACAGAACTTTCCGGGAGGCCTCAGGCCCCCTGGACATCGTCAGGCAAGCAACAAGGGTGCGTCGTAGATCGCGCTGGACTCCGCCGGGTCCAGCGCGATCTTTTTTGTGCGCCGGACCAGGGGTTTCGGGTCCGGACGCGAAGGGTTGTGCGCGGGCTTGTCGGACTCTGGGGAGGGCTGTCGGATCTCCTGTGTAGAGGCCCCCGGGGGCTAGTGCAATTGCACATATTAAATTGACTAGTTGTAGGGGACCCGTAAGAGCCGACGTTCTGAAAACTCATACCGTGACACCCATCACATGCCGGGATCCTTGTTGACCGAGCGGCATTTGCGGTAATGGGGGCGAGAGTTGTGCGGCGCATGCCCTAGCCGAGTGTGTTCCCTGCGGGGCGCGTCTCACGCCTTGGAGGGCACCTCGTCCTCCGTGGGCCCCTCCGCCCAGTCCTCCTCGCCGGCCCCGTGCTCCGTCGCCAGCCTCAGCAGGCGGTGGCAGATCGGGCAGTGGCGGGTGAGATGGCGGTACGAGGAGGCGGCCGACAGGTGGGCGCGGAGCAGTGCGCGGGTCTCGTGCCGAGCGGACGCCGCCATACGCCACCTCCGGGGTCTCTGGGCCCTGAATCTGAGGTACCGGCGGAATGTGACGCCGTCAACCCCGCCCGCGCCCCCGGAGGGGCCGCAGGCTCCCTCCGGGGGCGCGGGGAGCTGCCCAGCCGGCCACAGGAGACCCGCACACGCCCAATCACCCCAACTTCCCGAGTTCTTGGGCGGAGTCCGGGCCCGGGTCGAGGGGCGGCAGCCTCTGATGGGGGCGGGATGGGACGGGTAGGGGCGGCGGGGGCGAAGGAATCCCGCTGACCACATGACAAGAGGCCCGCATCCTCATCGGATACGGGCCTCAAGCAATCGTGCGGTCCTGACGGGATTTGAACCCGCGGCCTCCACCTTGACAGGGTGGCGAGCACTCCAAACTGCTCCACAGGACCAGGTTTCGCAGTCCGCGCCTTGTTGCCGCGCTGGCCTGCGAGAAGAGACTGTACAGGAGCGGGAGCCCCCCGGTCGAACTCACCCAGCGTGCGTGGCCCGTTACGGAACCGACGCGTCGATCGCCTTCACGATCCGCTTGTCGGAGACGGGGTAGGCCGTGCCGAGGGCGTGCGCGAAGTAACTGACGCGCAGTTCCTCGATCATCCAGCGGATCTCCAGGACGGACGAGGGGACGGGGCGGCCCTGGGGCAGCTGTTCCAGCAGCCAGGCGTACTCGTCGCGCATCTCGTGGACCTTCTCCATGCGGGCCGTGTCCCGCTGGAGACCGGTCGGCATCTGCTGCAGCCGGCGGTCGGCCGCCACCAGATAGCGCATCAGGTCCGGCAGGCGGCGCAGCCCGGCCTCCGTGACGAAGCCGGGCTTCACGAGGGCGTCCAGCTGCCCCCGAACGTCCGCGAGGTTGGCGAGGAGGACCGGGCTGCGGGTGGACTTCAGGCGGCGCTCACAGGCCTGCCAGGCGGCCAGCACCTGCTGCACCTGGCCCACCGTACGGACCGTCGTGTCGACGATCTCGGCGCGCACCTTGTCGTACAGCTTGCGATACGACGACTCGTCCCACGCCGGCCCGCCGAAGTCGGAGATCAGCCTGTCGGCCGCCGCCATCGCGCAGTCGTCGAACAACGCCTGGATCGAACCGTGCGGATTCGCGGACAGCGCCAGCTTCTGCGCGTTCGTCAGCTTTTCGGAAGCGAACTTCGCGGGGTTGACCGGGATATTGCGGAGGATGAGCCTCCGGGTGCCCTTCCACATCGCCTCGGTCTGTTCCGCCTCGGTGTCGAAGAGGCGTACGGAGACGGTGTTCGCCGTCGGTCCGTCGTCCACGAGCGCCGGGTACGCCTTCACGGGCTGTCCGGCCCGCCGGGTCTCGAAGACACGGGTGAGCGAGCCGATCGTCCAGTCCGTGAGGCCCTTGCGTTCCAGGGACTCGCCGCCCTCACGCTCGGCGGTGGCCGCGGCCGCCTGGGAGAGGGCCTGGCGTGCCTTCGGCTTCAGCCGCAGTCGCAGCGACTCCAGGTCCTTGTCCTCGGCCAGGTTCCGGCGCCGTTCGTCGACGATCCGGAAGGTGATCTTCAAGTGGTCGGGGACCCGGGACCAGTCGAAGTCCTCGGGCGTCACCGGTACACCCACCATGCGCTTCAGCTCGCGGGCCATCGTCACCGGCAGCGGCTCCTGCAGGGGGACCGCCCGGTCCAGGAAGCGCCGCGCGAAGTTCGGCGCCGGCACGTAGTTCCTGCGGATCGGCTTCGGAAGGGAACGGATCAGCTCCGTCACGACCGCCTCCCGCAGACCCGGGATCTGCCAGTCGAAGCCCTCGTCCGTGACCTGGTTGAGGACATGGAGGGGGACATGGACCGTCACGCCGTCGGCGTCGGCGCCCGGCTCGAACTGGTACGTGACACGGAACTTGAGCTGCCCCTGGCGCCAGGAGTCCGGGTAGTCGGCCTTCGTGACCGCCTCCGCCGACTCCCGGATGAGCATCTCGCGCTCGAAGTCCAGGAAGTCGGGCTGCTCGTGGCGCTTGTGCTTCCACCAGGAGTCGAAGTGGGCGCCGGAGACGACATGTTCGGGGACCCGCTGGTCGTAGAAGTCGAAGAGGGTGTCGTCGTCGACCACGATGTCCCGGCGCCGCGCCCGGTGCTCCAGCTCCTCGACCTCGCTGAGGAGCCTGCGGTTGTCGGCGAAGAACTTGTGGTGCGTCCGCCAGTCGCCCTCGACGAGCGCGTTGCGGATGAACAGCTCGCGGCTGGCCTCCGCGTCGATCCGGCCGTAGTTGATCTTCCGCTGGGCGACGATCGGTACGCCGTACAGCGTGACCTTCTCGTACGCCATCACGGCCGCCTGGTCCTTCTCCCAGTGCGGCTCGCTGTACGTCCGCTTGAGGAGGTGCTCGGCGAGCGGCTCCACCCACTCCGGTTCGATCCTCGCGTTGACGCGCGCCCAGAGGCGACTTGTCTCCACCAGCTCCGCCGACATCACGAAGCGCGGGGGCTTCTTGAAGAGGGCCGAGCCCGGGAAGATCGCGAACTTGGCGTTCCGGGCGCCCAGGTACTCGTTCTTCCCCGTGCTTCTCCCGGTCTCCCCTCCGGTCTCCTTCACGTCCTTCATGCCGATGTGGGAGAGCAGGCCGGCGAGGAGGGAGAGATGGACGTGCTGCTCGGGGGCGTCGTCCTCGTTGAGATGGATGTCCATCTGCTTCGCGACCGTGCGCAGCTGGCTGTAGATGTCCTGCCATTCGCGGATCCGCAGGAAGTTCAGGTACTCCTGCTTGCACATCCGGCGGAAGGACGACGAGCCGCGTTCCTTCTGCTGCTCGCGGACGTACCGCCACAGGTTGAGGTAGGCGAGGAAGTCGCTCGTCTCGTCCTTGAAGCGGGCGTGCTGCTGGTCCGCCTGGGCCTGCTTCTCGGCGGGGCGCTCGCGCGGGTCCTGGATGGAGAGCGCGGCGGCGATCACCATGACCTCGCGGGCGCAGCCGTTCTTGTCGGCCTCGACGACCATGCGGGCCAGGCGCGGGTCGACGGGCAGCTGGGCGAGCTTGCGGCCCATCGGGGTCAGCCGCTTGCGCAGGTCCTGCTGCGCCGGGTCGAGCGCGCCGAGCTCCTGGAGGAGCTGGACGCCGTCGCGGATGTTGCGGTGGTCCGGCGGGTCGATGAACGGGAACTTCTCGATGTCGCCGAGGCCGGCCGCGGTCATCTGGAGGATGACGGAGGCGAGGTTCGTACGGAGGATCTCGGCGTCCGTGAACTCGGGACGCGCCTCGAAGTCGTCCTCGCTGTACAGACGGATGCAGACACCGTCGGACGTACGGCCGCAGCGGCCCTTGCGCTGGTTGGCGCTGGCCTGGGAGACAGCCTCGATCGGGAGCCGCTGGACCTTGGTGCGGTGGCTGTAGCGGCTGATGCGGGCGAAGCCCGGGTCGATGACGTACTTGATGCCGGGGACCGTCAGGGAGGTCTCGGCGACGTTCGTGGCCAGAACGATCCTGCGACCCGTGTGCGGCTGGAAGACCCGGTGCTGCTCGGCGTGCGAGAGCCGGGCGTAGAGAGGGAGTACCTCCGTGAAGCGGTACTGCTTCTTGATCAGCGCGTCGGCGGTGTCGCGGATCTCCCGCTCCCCGGAGAGGAAGACGAGGATGTCGCCCTTGCCCTCGCCCTGGAGCTCCTCGACCGCGTCGCAGATCGCGGTGATCTGGTCGCGGTCGGCGTCGTCGCCTTCCTCCTCCAGGAGGGGGCGATAGCGCACCTCCACCGGATACGTACGGCCGCTGACCTCGACGATCGGGGCGTCGCCGAAGTGGCGGGAGAAGCGCTCGGGGTCGATGGTCGCGGAGGTGATGACGACCTTGAGATCGGGGCGTTTGGGCAGCAGCTGAGCCAGGTAGCCCAGCAGGAAGTCGATGTTGAGGGACCGCTCGTGGGCCTCGTCGATGATGATCGTGTCGTAGGCGCGCAGCTCGCCGTCCGTCTGGATCTCGGCGAGCAGGATGCCGTCCGTCATCAGCTTGACGAAGGTCGCGTCCGGGTTCACCTGGTCGGTGAAGCGGACCTTCCAGCCCACGGCCTCACCGAGAGGGGTCCGCAGCTCCTCCGCCACGCGCTCGGCGACCGTACGGGCGGCGATACGACGGGGCTGCGTGTGCCCGATCATGCCGCGCACGCCACGCCCCAGCTCCATACAGATCTTGGGGATCTGGGTGGTCTTCCCGGAGCCTGTCTCACCCGCGACGATGACGACCTGGTGATCGCGGATCGCGGCCGCGATGTCGTCCTTCCGCTGGCTGACGGGCAGCTGCTCGGGGTACGAGACGGTCGGCACGCGCGCGGCGCGCTCGGCCATGCGGGACTCGCCCTTGGCGACCTCCGCCTCGATCTCGGCGAGGACGGCGGCCCGGGCTTCGGGCTTACGGATCTTGCGCGCGCCTTCGAGCCTGCGTCCGAGCCGGTGCGCGTCGCGCAGGGACAGCTCGGCCAGGCGGGGGGCGAGGGCGCCGAAGGCGGGGGCAGGTGACGTAGACATACGCGACCCAGGATCTCACCTCGACGAAACGAGGGGCGAACGCTTTTGCGTCCGCCCCTCGTCCGGTGCCTGTGATGCGCGTTACCGCACGTCGACGTAGTCCTCGGATCGATCTCGCCCGGGTGGCCGAGGCTGACGTCGATGGCCGACCAGTCGTCCGTGCCGCTGGACGTGCTTCAGGAACCCCCAGGTTCTCCCTGAGCGACGAAAGCCCCCTCCGGTCACCGGAGAGGGCTTTCGTTCGTTGTGGCTGGGGCCGGGATCGAACCGGCGACCTATCGCTTTTCAGGCGATCGCTCGTACCAACTGAGCTACCCAGCCACGATGTTTCACGTGAAACATCAGCGGTCCTGACGGGATTTGAACCCGCGGCCTCCACCTTGACAGGGTGGCGAGCACTCCAAACTGCTCCACAGGACCAAGCTTGTGCGGGACTAGTCTCGCACAGAGTGTTGCGTGCCCCCAACGGGATTCGAACCCGTGCTACCGCCTTGAAAGGGCGGCGTCCTGGGCCACTAGACGATGAGGGCGAACACAGATACTGCTCTGCTTCGTCTGGGCACCCCAGGGGGGACGTGAGAAGCATGTGACTCTGCTTTCCCCCGAGAGGTTCCGCTTTTCCTTTGCCTCTTGCGAAGCTCGGGACGGTCAAGCCCTGACCGGTGCCCTTGGGCACGACGAGACTGTACTACGCCAGTTGGACGGGGGCCAAACCGAATAGGCGCGGCCGCTCAGGGCCGGTTCCCTGCGGGCAGGTGGCGGCTGACCTCGGCCGTCGTCAGGCCCAGGCCGCCGAGTTTGATCTCGTCCCAGGCCTGGAGGCGGCGGGTGTCGCGGTCGAGGTACAGGACCGAGGCCTCGATCGGGTCGGGATGCTCCCCTTCCAGGGCGCGCAGGCCGCCGCCGCCGGTCGAGCCCTCGATGCGCAGGCGGGTGCCCTCGCCGAGGACCTCCGTCTCCGGGTGGTGCAGATGCCCGGCGAGGACGAGCGGGACGTCGCCGTCCGTCTCCCGGGCGGCGTCCGGGTTGTGGGCGATCGCGATGTCCACGGGGGTGCCCGCCGCCCTCTGGGCGCGCAGGGCTTCCGCCAGCCGTGCCCCGGCCGCCTCCTCCGAGGGCAGTCCCGACTTGTCGGTCGAGCGGTCCGGGGTGAACTGCGGGTCCCCCATCCCCGCGAAGCGCAGCCCGCCCACGGTCACCGCCTTCCCCTCGTCGAGGACGTGCGTGTTGTCGATGCCCTCCAGATAGCGCTGCGTCGCACGGGAGTCATGGTTGCCGCGCACCCAGACGTACGGGGCCCCGAGGTCGGCGATCGGGTCGAGGAAGCCGTTCTCGGCGGCGGTGCCGTGGTCCATGGTGTCGCCGGAGTCGACGATGACGTTGATCTCGTACTGCTCCACCAGCGAGGCGATGATCTTCCAGCTCGCGGGGTTCAGATGGATGTCGGAGACGTGCAGGACGCGGATGGTGGTCGGGTCCGGCTGGTACGCGGGGAGCGTGGACGTGACGTCGTACAGCTTGGTCACGTTCGTCACCAGGCGCGCCAACTCCTTCTGGTAGACGTCGAACTCGGTGACGATGCTGCGCGCGTTGCCGACGAGGGACGGTGCGGAGGAGAGCAGGCCCGAGAACTTCGGCTCCAGGACGGAGTTGGGGTTCCAGGTGGCGGCGGCCGTACCTCCGGCGCCGGCCAGGAGTACCAGGGCGAGGCCGCCGGCGGCGAGGGCGCGACGGGGACGGCGGTACACGGCGAGGCCGAGCGCGGTGGCCCCGGAGACGACGGCGACGCCGGAGCGTACGGCCAGGTCGATGGTGCCGTGCTGCACGTCGGAGGCGATCTCCTCCTGCAGCCCGGAGATCCGCTCGGGGTGGTCGACCAGGGCCCGGGCGCGCTCCGGATCGAGCTGGTCGACGTTCACGTCCAGGCGTACGGGGGCGTTGTGGCTGCGTAGCTCCAGGGCACCCAGGGGGGAGACGTTGATCTTCGTGCCGCCGGTGAGGGACGGGCGCAGCGTCATCGTCGTGTTCATGGGGCCGACGGGGGTGCGTACGTTCCCCACGATCAACAGGCCCAGCCAGGCGCCGAGCAGGACGACCGCGACCAGGCCGAGCGCGCGCCCCCAGGGGTGGGGGTGGTGGACCAGCTCGACGGTCGGGTGCGCGCGGCGCGAGCGATAGTGCCGGGCCAGCGCGCGGGGGGCCCGAGGCATGGCCCGGCGGATGCGGCGCAGGATCGTACGCGGGGTGTTGGCGGCGGTGTCGGCGGTGGCTGGGGCTGCGGGGACGCGGGCCATTGGTCCCGTATGCCCATGGGTGGGGGCGGATATGCGGCGGGGGTCGTGGGGCCGGGGCGAGGGCCGGGTGGTGATGTGCGGGGTGCGCGTGGTCGTTGCGCGTGGTGCGCCGGGTCGCTGTGCGTCTCGTGCGGTGGCTCTCGCGCTGCTCGTATCTCTCGTACGCGCGTGTCGTGCATGACAATGGCCGTGTGCTGGAGATGACGCGCGAGGAGTTCGAGGAACTGGTCGCCGAGGCGTTGGACCGGATTCCGCCGGAGCTGACGCGGCTGATGGACAACGTGGCGGTGTTCGTCGAGGACGAGCCGCCCGCCGACGACCCCGAGCTGCTCGGGCTGTACGAGGGGACTCCGCTCACGGATCGCGGGGAGTGGTACGCGGGGGTGCTGCCGGACCGGATCACGATCTACCGGGGGCCGACGCTGCGGATGTGCGGGACGAGGGAGGAAGTGGTCGCGGAGACCGAGGTGACCGTGGTGCACGAGATCGCGCATCACTTCGGGATCGACGACGCGCGGTTGCACGCGTTGGGCTACGGATAGCCGCGGGGTGGTGTGGCGCGCGGGCTCCGGGGGCGCGCGGATGCGCGTGTCCTCTTGTGGGCGGCGGGAGTTGGGCAGGTGGACTCCCCTTTCCGCCCCCTTCGGAGGTGGCCGCCGTGCGCGCCTTGAACGTATCCGTCCGTCTGGCCGCCACGGTCATGGCCGTAGCGGCAGCCGCCGGCTGTATGAGCGTGGGGGACGACGGGCGGAAGCCCGCGCCGTCGCCGTCCACGGGGCAGCCAGGCGGTGAGAAGCCGGACGGGGGCTCCGCGGTGACGGGCGGGGGCGGTGCGGCGTACCGGTCCGGGCAGGGGAAGCGGCACGGCTCCCCCTCGCCCGGTCCTTCGGCGTCCGAGTCCGCCTCCGCCTCCCCGTCGGCTTCCCGAGCCGCCGAGCCGTCCGGGAAGGCGACGCCGCCGAAGGGGGGCGAGGGCGACGGGAAGGGGGACCGGCCGGAGGAGCCCGAGCCGCCGAAGGGGGAGCCGACTCCTCCGCCGACGGTGGCGGAGCCCGAGCCCGAGCCGCCGCCGGTGGAGTCGCCGTCGCCGGAGCCCTCGGCCGAGCCGTCGTCGTCCGCGCACGAGCAGGGCGCGCAGTTGGTGGAACGGGAGCCGGCGCCTCAAGCGGGGGATGCCGCGTAGGGCCTGGGGAGTTGTCGGCGCTGGGCGCTGGACCGGGGGTGTGTTCGGGTGCGGTGCCTGTTCGCCCCTGCCCGTGCTGTACGATGAGATTTCTGCCGCCGCTTGACGCTGGCCCTTACCCCCTGCCCGAAGTATCGGGATCTGACTGCGGTTATCCGTTCAGTTTGCCTTGGGGGGTGGCGGGTGCGTATGGTGGTAGATCGTTTGATCCCATTGCCCGGCGCCACCACAGAGCGCGCCGCGTGGCGCGTACTCTCCCTTGCCGTGGCGGACCGCATAGAGGCGGTCGTGTGCGAATCACGGAGTTGACGGGCGCGTGCCGACGAGACTCCGGAAGGTTTCGCATACGCATGTCCATTTCCAGTACTGATCACGTCGTCGTGCCCGAGAACGAAGACGTCGAGAACATCGAGAACGTCTCCGTCGAGGCAGCACCCGAGGTCACCTTCGCGACCCTGGGTCTCCCCGAGGGCGTAGTGCGCAAGCTCGCGCAGAACGGCGTGACCAGCCCCTTCCCGATCCAGGCCGCGACCATCCCGGACGCCCTGGCCGGCAAGGACATCCTCGGCCGTGGCCGCACCGGCTCCGGCAAGACCCTCTCCTTCGGTCTGCCGCTGCTGACGCAGCTGTCCGGCAGCCACACCGAGAAGAAGAAGCCCCGCGGCATCATCCTCACGCCGACGCGTGAGCTCGCGATGCAGGTCGCGGACGCCCTCCAGCCGTACGGCGACGTTCTCGGCCTGAAGATGAAGGTCGTCTGCGGCGGTACGTCGATGAGCAACCAGATCTACGCCCTGGAGCGCGGCGTCGACGTCCTCGTCGCCACCCCGGGCCGTCTGCGCGACCTCATCAACCGTGGCGCCTGCTCCCTCGCGAACGTCCAGGTCGCCGTGCTCGACGAGGCCGACCAGATGTCCGACCTGGGCTTCCTGCCCGAGGTCACCGAGCTGCTCGACCAGATCCCGGGCGGCGGCCAGCGCATGCTGTTCTCGGCCACGATGGAGAACGAGATCTCCACGCTGGTCAAGCGCTACCTGAGCAACCCCGTCACACACGAGGTCGACAGCGCCCAGGGCAACGTCACGACGATGTCGCACCACATCCTCATCGTGAAGCCCAAGGACAAGGCGCCGGTCACCGCCGCGATCGCCTCCCGCAAGGGCCGCACGATCATCTTCGTCCGCACCCAGCTGGGCGCCGACCGTATCGCCGAGCAGCTCTGCGACTCCGGTGTGAAGGCCGACGCGCTCCACGGCGGTATGACGCAGGGCGCGCGTACCCGCGTGCTCGAGGACTTCAAGAAGGGTTACGTCAACGCGCTGGTCGCGACCGACGTGGCCGCCCGCGGTATCCACGTCGACGGTATCGACCTGGTCCTGAACGTGGACCCGGCCGGTGACCACAAGGACTACCTGCACCGCTCCGGCCGTACGGCCCGCGCGGGCCGGAGTGGCACGGTCGTGTCCCTCTCCCTGCCGCACCAGCGTCGCCAGATCTTCCGTCTGATGGAGGACGCGGGCGTCGACGCCTCGCGCCACATCATCCAGGGCGGTACGGCCTTCGACACCGAGGTCGCCGAGATCACCGGCGCCCGGTCGATGACCGAGGTCCAGGCCGAGTCGGTCGACAACGCCGCGCAGCAGGCCGAGCGCGAGGTCGCCCAGCTCAGCAAGGAGCTGGAGCGGGCCACGCGCCGCGCCTCCGAGCTGCGCGACGAGGCCACGCGGCTGACCGCGCGTGCCGCGCGGGAGCGGGGCGAGGACCCGGAGGCGGCCGTCGTCGCCGCCGCGGAGACCGTCACCGCCACCGCCGCCGTCGAGGCGGACGGTGCGCCGGTCGAGGCCCCGGCCGTGATCGTCGAGCAGCCGGCCGAGCGTCCGGCGTACGAGCCGCGTCAGCGTCGCGACGAGCGGGGCAACGGCGGTTACGAGCGTCGTGACAACGACCGCGGCGGGTTCCGCCGTGACGACCGTCGCGACGGTGAGCGCGGTGGGTTCGACCGCCGTGACGACCGTCGGGACGGCGACCGTGGTGGCCGTACCTTCGAGCGTCGTGACGACCGCGGTGGCAGTGGCTTCCGTCGGGACAACGACCGTGGTGGCCGTACCTTCGAGCGCCGCGACGACCGCGGCGGCAGTGGCTTCCGCCGCGACAACGACCGCCGTGACGACCGTCGGGACGGCGACCGTGGTGGCCGTACCTTCGAGCGTCGTGACGACCGCGGCGGCAGTGGCTTCCGCCGGGACAACGACCGTGGCGGGGTCGAGCGTCGTGACGGTGAGCGCGGTGGGCGTTCGTTCGAGCGTCGTGACAGCGGTGACCGTGGTGGCAGTGGCACCAGTGGTGCCAGTGGTGGCGGTGGCTTCCGTCGGGACGGCGACCGTGGTGGCCGTACCTTCGAGCGCCGCGACGAGCGTGGCGGGCACCGGGGCAGCGACCGTCCGTTCAACCGTGACCGGCAGGGCGGCGACCGTCCGGGCTTCCGCTCCGGCGGCCACGAGCGTCCGTACGGCCGTCGTGACGACCACCGCGGCACCGGCACCGGCACCGGCACTGGAACCGGCACGGGCTCCGGCACCGGCACCGGCTCCTCCTTCGGCCGTCGCGACGAGAAGCCGCGCTGGAAGCGCAACGGCTGATGTCGATGGCCCTCGGCCGATGGCCGGTGTCGATCGCTGACGCCGACTGCTGAGGCCCGTGGCCGACGCCTGCTGACACTTCGAAGGGCCCGTACGACTCCGGTCGTACGGGCCCTTCGGGCTTGTTCCGCCCCGCTCCGTCCTGTCCCCGCCGGTTTTCGGCCACGCTGTGGCGCATGTCACGTCCCTGGAGAGGGAATTGCTGGGGGCATGACAGATGACGACATAGCCCGTGGGGCAGCCGGGGCTTCGGCTCCGGACTCTGTGTCGGTCTCGGTGTCCGACGAGGAACGGCTGGCCCAACTGGGCTACACGCAGGTCCTCGCCCGCCGTATGTCCGCGTTCTCCAACTACGCGGTCTCCTTCACGATCATCTCGGTCCTCTCCGGCTGTATGACGCTCTACCTCTTCGGCATGAACACCGGCGGGCCCGCGGTGATCACCTGGGGCTGGGTCGTGGTCGGCCTGATGACGCTCTTCGTCGGCCTGGCCATGGCCGAGATCTGCTCGGCCTATCCGACCTCCGCCGGCCTGTACTTCTGGGCCCATCGACTGGCGCCGGAGCGCAGCGCGGCCGCCTGGGCGTGGTTCACGGGCTGGTTCAACGTGCTCGGCCAGGTCGCCGTGACCGCCGGCATCGACTTCGGCGCGGCGTCCTTCCTGGCGGCGTATCTGAACCTGGAGTTCGGCTTCGAGGTGACTCCGGGCCGGACGATCCTCCTCTTCGCCGCGATCCTGCTGCTGCACGGCCTCCTGAACACCTTCGGTGTCCGCATCGTCGGTCTGCTGAACAACATCAGCGTGTGGTGGCACGTCGTGGGTGTCGTCGTCATCGTCGGCGCGCTCGTCATCGTCCCCGACAGCCATCAGTCGGCGTCGTTCGTGTTCACTGAGTTCGTCAACCACACGGGCTGGGGCAGCGGGTTGTACGTGGTGCTGCTGGGCCTGTTGATGGCGCAGTACACCTTCACCGGGTACGACGCCTCCGCCCACATGACCGAGGAGACGCACGACGCGTCGACGGCCGGCCCCAAGGGCATCGTCCAGTCCATCTGGACGTCCTGGGTGGCGGGCTTCGTCCTCCTCCTCGGCTTCACCTTCGCCATCCAGTCCTACGACGGCGCTCGCGAGTCGGCCACCGGGGTGCCGCCCGCGCAGATCCTGCTCGACGCGCTCGGCGCGACCGGCGGCAAACTGCTCCTCCTCGTCGTCATCGGCGCGCAGCTCTTCTGCGGTATGGCCTCCGTCACAGCCAACAGCCGCATGATCTACGCCTTCTCGCGCGACGGCGCACTCCCGTTCTCGCACGTCTGGCACACGGTCAGCCCCCGCACCCGCACCCCCGTGGCGGCGGTCTGGCTGGCGGCGGGCGGCGCGCTCGTACTGGGCCTGCCGTATCTGATCAATGTCACGGCGTATGCCGCCGTCACCTCGATCGCTGTGATCGGCCTCTACATCGCGTACGTCATCCCGACGCTGCTGCGGCTGCGCAAGGGCGACGCGTTCGAACGGGGGCCCTGGCATCTGGGCCGCTGGTCGCGGGCGATCGGCCTCATCGCGGTGATCTGGGTCTTCGTGATCACCGTGCTGTTCATGCTCCCGCAGCTGTCCCCGGTCACCTGGGAGAACTTCAACTACGCGCCCGTCGCCGTCCTGGCGGTGCTGGGCTTCGCGGCGATCTGGTGGGCCGCCTCCGCCCGCCACTGGTTCCTCAACCCCGAGCACGAGCGCAGCGTGGCCCGGGAGGAGGCGCGGAAGGTGGCGCGATAGGGGCTCGGGCGCCCTGACCGAGAGGGCCCGGGCACCAGCCAACTCGACCCGCTTCAGGCGATCTTCCGTCCGTTCTGTTCTGTGGCGGACCTTTTTGCGGCCCGCCGACGCGGCCGGGTCACCGATACCCGATCGGAGTCCCGGCCACGTCCGGCTATGCTCGGGGAGGCAACATCGCCTGGGCCCTTAGCTCAATTGGCAGAGCAGTGGACTTTTAATCCATTGGTTGTGGGTTCGAGTCCCACAGGGCCTACGGTTCGCGGGTGGGGGATATCCCCTCTGACCTGCGGTGCGGCGCTCGGGTCGGCTTCGGTCGGCTCGGGCGCCGCTTCGTTTTCGCCGGGCCGCCGGCCGAGGGTGTCGCCGCTGACCGGCCGTCAGCGCGTAGGCGGCCAGAGGGCGCCGAGGATCATCCGTACCTGGCCGATCAGGTGTGACGGTTCGAATGTGCCGGGATCGGTGAGGGCGACGCGGCCGAAGTGTTCCGCGCAGGCGACGAGTGCGTGGGCGAGGACCCGCGGGTCGAGTTCCGGGCCGCTCCGGTCGCTCCTGCCGGTCAGTACGAGGGAGATCCACTCCTCGACCCGGCGCCGGAACCGTTCGCGGTCCGACTCGATGCGGTCGCGGACGACCGTGGGCATGTTGCCCGGAGTCAGCAGGATCAGCCGCCAGGTGTCCGGGTCCTCGCGGAGCATCGCCGACATCCGGCGCACCGCTTCGGAGGCGAACACGGCGGGGTCGTGCAGGTCCGCAGCGGCAGGGGCACGCGGATCTCCCGCGGTGGGATCACGCGGGTCTCCCGCGGCGGGGATCGTCTCAAGCAGTCGTGCGAAGGCGCGTGCCTGCTGTCGGTCGAGCAGCGCGGTCAGCAGGGTGTCGAGATTCTCGAAGGCGCCGTAGACCACCGACCGGGCGACGTGGGCCCGCTTGGCGATGGCGTCGATGGAGACCCGGTCGTAGCCGTCGCTCACGATCACGGTGAGGGCCGCGTCGAGCAACTGCTCGCGGCGTTCGGCGAGCGGGACACGGGGGGCGTAGGGGCGGCGCTTGCGTGGCCTGTCTTCCGAAGAGGTGGGCGCTGGCATCTTGGCAGTTTACGACATGCGTGTCTTAATTTAAGACAGCAGTGTCGTAATCGAGGATCAATCGCGGCTCGGTGGCGGCGTACGCCCCGGGCGCACGAGGAGCGGTTCCATGGCGAAGCTGAAGCGGAACGAGGTCGAACCGCACGAGGACTACGGTTTCTTCGGTCCCGGCTCGGTGGTGTGGAAGGTCTGGAGCTATCCGACCGCGCCGACGGTGGGCTTCCAGCGGGCCGTCGTGGTGGAGGAACTCGATCCGCCGCTGGTTGCCGCGGTCCACGCGACCCAGGGCATCTACCGGCGCTCGCGCACTCGCTACGACCGGACCCTGCGGTACTTCGCGATGGTGGCCTTCGCCGGTTCACGGGAGGTGTGCGGGGCCGCCGACGTCCTGGTCAAGATCCATTCCAAGGCGATCGGCCGACTGCCCTACGGCGACGGCACCTACGATGCCAACGATCCCGCCTCGCAGCTGTGGATCCAGCTCACCGGCTGGCACTCGATCCTCTACGCGTACGAGAAGTACGGACCCGGCCGGCTCACCGAGCAGGAGGAGAAGGAGTACTGGGAGGCGTGCGCGGTCGCCGCGGAACTGCAGACGTGCTCCCCGGACGACGTGCCCCGCAGCCGTGACGGCGTCCGCGCGTACTTCGAACGGATGCGTCCGCGGCTGTCCGCCAGCCCCATCGCCGTGCAGGCCATGAACCACCTGCTCAGGAGCGAGCTCGTCTTCCCGCCGACGCCGCGCTGGGCGAAACCGGCGAGCCTGGCTGTCGCGAAGACCCAGCGGATCGCCACGATCGCCACCATGCCGCGCTGGATGCGCGAGATGGCGGGAATCCGGCAGTCACGCCTCCTCGACGCGCTCATCGTGCCCGTCATGAAGACGGCCTTCGCGCTCGCCCACCTCAGCCCCAGGGCCGAACTGCGCCTGATAGCACGGCTCTCGCCCTCCACCGTCGCGGTGATCGCACCGATGAAGCTCGGCATACCTCCCCGCAAGGAGGAGGTACTGACCCCCGCGGAGGCCCGCGCCCGCCACGGCTACGCCAAGCCCGCCGAGGCCCATCTCGAATTCCGGGCACGGCAGGCGGCCCGTGTCCTCGACGACGGCGAAGCCCCCAGCGACCAGGGGCTGATCGAGTCCCAGGAGATCCTGGGGCCACTGTCGTAACGGGGGCCGACCTTCATCGGGCTCGTGGCTGCCGCCGGCCTGGCATCGGGCTCGTGGCTGTCAGCGGCCCCGGCACCTGGTTCACGGCTACCGTCGGCCAGCATCGAAGTCACAGCTACCGTCGGCCCGGTGCCGGTGCCGGTGCCGGTGCCGGTGCCGGTGCCGATCCCGATCCCGATCCCGATCCCGATCCCGGAAGCGGTGTGAGCTTCGCTGTGGCGACGTACGAGACCACTACCGCGACGATCACCAGCGGCATGACGGTGACCCCCTGTGCCCCGATCAGCAGCGTGGCCAGCAGGACGGAGACCAGCGGAAGGCGCAGCATCGCGGCGCTCATCGCTCCGATACCCATCGCGAACCCCGCGACCAGGGTCAGCCCCGGCAGATGGGAGGACAGGATGCCGCCCGCCGCTCCCACGAACATCGCGGGAAAGATCGGGCCTCCCCTGAAGCCGCTGAGCGACGCGCAATAGGCCAGGCCCTTGCACAACACCAGCAGCGACAACGCGCCCACCGAGTACGCGGCGCTGTGCGTGAGGAACGGATCCAGCGCCGTCTGCCCCGAATACAGCACGTCCGTCGCCGGTTTGCCGGTGCCCTCCGCGTAGCCGATCGCCAGCCCCGCCACGACCAGGCCCATGACCACCGTGGCCGGCACCCGCCGCCTCTCGACATGCGTCCTGAGCCGGACGGAGAGCCATCGGATTCCGAGACCCGCGAGCGCGGCCGACAGTCCGATGACCAGAGCCCAGCCGAATTCCGCCGCTGTCGGGCGCGCGGCCTCGGGTACGTCGTGCAGTGTCAGCGAGTAGGTGCCCAGCCCGGTCCAGGATCCCAGCCCGACGAAGATGAGCGCGCCGATGCCCGCGGCCAGCAGGCCGGGCACCAGCACCACCGCCATCATCGCCCCACCCAGCCCTGAGGCTTCCATCAGGAGGAACGCTCCCAGCAGGGGTGATCCCAGCAGCGAACTGACGGCCGCGAAACTGCCGGCCGCGCCCAACACTGCGCTCATCTGCTCCGGAGGGTCGCGTCTGACCATCCGCACGGCGCCGGCGGCGAGCCCGCCGCCGAGCGCCAGAAGAGGCGCCTCGGGCCCGAGGACGGCGCCGAAGCAGAGTGTCGCCAGGGCCGCGGTGAAGATGCCGGGCAGTTCGATGGGGGTGGGCGCGCCGGTCGGCTTGAACCCGGCTGTCGGTTCATGGCCGCCGTGCCCCGGCAGGTACTGAACCGTCAGCGCCGTGAGCAGCCCTCCCACCGCGAGCAGCGGCAGCGGCCACCACCAGGGCGTCCCGGCGAACCCCATCGACTTGGGCAGATCCGTGTAGAGCAACGGCTGGACCTCCCCGACCAGTGCGAGGAAGCCGAACGCCGCCGCGGACACCGGCACGCCGATCAGCGCGGCCATCACCAGAAGCACCAGGTACGCGCGGCTCCGAAGAAGCGTCATCGGGTCCGGGGGCGACGCGGCCCCGGATTCGGTCGTGCCGACCGGCATGCGCATGGCCTCCTCGCGATCCGGGCCTCGCCGCGCTCTCACCGGCGGCCGCCGGCGAACCGAACCCGGAACGCCTCGCCGACTGATGCACGCGGCGCGATTCCGAGCGTGGCACGCCGTGCTGAGGCGGGCATGCCGACAGGGTCCATGCGTGTCACACCGACGACGAACCGGGGCCGAGGGCCAGGAGGGCGCGCAGGCCGCCGTCGTGCTGGTCGGGCACCAGCGGCAGGTGGCCGCCGTGACCAAGTCGCTTCAGGGGGCGGGATTCTCGGCGTCGCCCGTGTCCGACCGGGTACGTGACCTGCCGGGTCTCTTCGGGGTGGCGGATCTCGCGATGCGGGTCGGGGTGCTGGTTCTGGCGTTGGGTGCCGTCGCGCTCGGGACGGTGCGGGCGGCGGACAGTACGCGGGCCCGGGTCGGGCAGTTCGCCGTCCTGCGGATCCTCGGGTCCGGGCGGCCGGAGCTGCGGCGGATCCTGCTCGGTGAGGCCGTGCTCTCGGGTGGGGCGGCCGGGGTGGTGGGCGTGCTCGTCGGAACGGTTGCTTCCGTGGCGTTGGCCGGTCCGCTCAGCGGCCTCCTCGGCCTGCCCATCTCCCGCACGGACGCCCTGCCCGGACCGGCCTGGGCCGCCGCCGCACTGCTGCTGCCCGCCGTCGGCCCGGCCACCGGCACCCTCCTCGGCAGCCGCGAAGTCCTCCGCCGGGACCCCTATCTCACGGCACGGGCCCACGGCTGACGGCACGGGCACGCGGCGCACACGGAACCCGGCACTCGACCCGTAGATCAGACTCCAGACTCTCTGTACGGCATCCGTCGCCTCGGCCGAATCGCACCCCGGTCGGCCTCTACGGAGTCCGCTTTTCGTCCTCTCCTCCTTCCCTCCTTCCGTCAATGCGCACACGACGGGCTCTCCCCCGACCGGCGGCCGGAGGGGACAGTAGGAGGGAGGGGGAACGGGGGAGAGCGGTGCGTGAGGAGAGGAACGGGTTGTGATCGAGGCGGAGTTGAAGGCCCGGGTCCGTGCGCCGGAGGCGGTCGCGCGGGCGCTCGACGAGCGGGCCGAGGGCAGGTCCGAGACGTACCAGGACACGTACTACGACCTGCCGGACGGCAGCCTGCGCGCCCGGGACGAGGAACTGCGGCTGCGGTTCCTGGCCGACCACGGCACGGGCGACCGGCGGACGCTGCTCACCTTCAAGGCGGCCACGGTGGACGAGGCGTCCGGTTCGAAGCCCGAGTACGAGACGCGGGTCGAGGACTCGCAGATCGCGCACGCCATCCTGGAACACCTCGGCTATGTGCCGGCGATCGTGTTCGAGAAGCGCTGCCGCAGCCACTCCTTCGAGGCGTACGGCCGACGGATGCTCGCCACCCTCGTACGGGTCCCCGAGCTGGACGGCACGTTCCTGGAGATCGAGAGCCTGGTCCAGGAGGAAGCCGAGGTGGCCGCGGCCCTCGACGACATCCGCACGGTACTCGGCGACCTGGGCATCGTCCCGGAGGACCTCACCCGCGAGCTCTACACGGACGCGGTGGCGGCGGTCCGCCGTACCCGGCCCTGACACCCGGCCCTGACCAATGAGGGCGCATGGGCACACAAACACCTGGGGCCGGAATCCTCATCGGATTCCGGCCCCAGGCCTTCAGTAGCGGGGACAGGATTTGAACCTGCGACCTCTGGGTTATGAGCCCAGCGAGCTACCGAGCTGCTCCACCCCGCGTCGTTGAAACCAGTGTACGCCATCCGCGGGACCCCAAGCACACGGGTTGAATGGCGACTGCTGATCACTGCTGATCACTGCTGATCTCTGCGGATCAC
The DNA here is from genome assembly GCF_041435215.1 of Streptomyces sp. NBC_01314. NCBI lineage: Bacteria > Bacillati > Actinomycetota > Actinomycetes > Kitasatosporales > Streptomycetaceae > Streptomyces > Streptomyces sp. NBC_01314. The sequence continues at coordinate 5,927,713 of NZ_CP108394.1, forward strand.
GCGGGTGCACCCTGGCCGCCCAAACGTTTGGTAGGTCCCGAGGGCGCCGCCCAAACGTTTGTCAGGTCTGCAGGGCGCCGCCCAAACGTTCGTCAGGCCAGTCGCCAAGCCCCAGTCAGCCGACCAAATGCTTGTTGGGCGCCTTCGCCCGCTCCTCGTACCCCGCCAGGACGACGACCTCGGCCCCCTCCGCCGACAGCACCGCGTTGCCGACGGCGGCGTCCTCGACGAACGTGTCCGGCTCACGCCAGGCCGTGACGACGCGGCGGACGCCCGCGTCGAGGAGGAGCCGGGCGCAGGGTGCGGGGCGGGAGGCGCGGCGGGCGCACGGTTCCAGGCTGCTGTAGACCGTGGCGGAGGCGAGGCGGGGGTCGGTGGAGCCGAGCTTGGCGAGGGCGGCCTCCTCGGCGTGGGCCACGGGATCGCCGTCCTCGCGGGAGTGGCCGCGGGCCAGTTCAGCCCCGTCCTCGGCGACCACGACCGCCCCCACGCTGAACGCGGTCTGCGAGGGCGGGCACTCGGCGGCCAGTTCGCAGGCCAGCGCGAGCCAGTGCCGGTCGGCGGGGGAGACGGCCGATCCGACGCCGGGGACGGTGGGGGCGTACCGGATGAGGACGATGTCGCCGACCGGCCGGGTCTCCAGCAGCCGCAGCCGGCTCTTCGGCCCCCCGGGATACGCGCCCGCGCCGAACAGCCGCGGCGCGTCCGCCTCTCCCACGAACACCGGCGCGACGGCCAGCTGCACCTCGTCCGCGAGCCCTTGCTGGAGCAGCTGGGTGTGCACCCGGCCGCCGCCCTCCACCATGAGGCGCCGGACACCGCGTACGTCTCCGAGGTGGTCGAGGAGGGCGGGCCACTCCAGATCGGGGCCGACGGACACCACGTCCACACCGTTCGGCCCGGCCGGCAGGCCGAGCGCGCGCAGTCGCTCCGCGCCCTTGTCCGTCGTGTACACGGCCTTCTCGCCGCCCGTGTGCCAGAACCGGGCCGTCGGGTCGAGATCGCCGGACGCGCTGACCGTCACCTTCAGCGGGTACTCCGGGAGCTCGGCGGCGACGCGGGCAGCGCGGCGCTCGGGGGAGTTGACCAGCAGCCGGGGGTTGTCGGTGCGCAGGGTGCCGGCGCCGATCAGGATGGCGTCGCTCGCCGCGCGCACCTCGTCGACCCGGTCGAAGTCGGCCGGGCCCGAGAGCAGCAGCCGTTCGGGCCCGGTGTCGTCCAGGAAGCCGTCGAGGGAGACGGCGGCGGACAACAGGACGTAGGGCTGGGGCATGGACGCGCTCCCTGGCGGTGACGGTGGCTGTGGAGGGTGGTGGTGGTGGTGACTGTGGCGCCGGCGGGGCGAGACCGTCGGCGGCGGTGATGATGGCCGTCGGCGGCAAACGATGACGACCGTCTCCGGTCCGGCTTGGTTCAAGTTTTAAACAATAACTACACTGTACGTATGACGACCCGCTGGCTCACCCCCGAGGAGCAGCGTGCCTGGCGCGCCTACGTGGCCGCGAGCTCGCTCCTGGAGGACGCGCTCGACCGGCAGCTCCAGCAGGAGGCCGGCCTGCCGCACCTCTACTACTCCGTACTCGCCGCCCTCTCCGAGGCGCCGGACCGCCGGATGCGGATGACCGATCTTGCCAAACACCTGAAGATCACGCGCAGTCGGCTGACGTACGTCGTGACCCGGCTGGAGAAGGACGGCGTGGTGCGGCGCGAGGACTGCCAGTGGGACAAACGGGGCAGTGTCGCGGTGCTCACCGATGAGGGCATGGCCCTGTTGGAGCGTGCGGCGCCGGGCCACGTCGAAACGGTCCGCAAGGCCGTCTTCGACCACCTCAGCCCCGAGCAGATCGGCCAGTTCGAGGAGATCTGCGCGGCCATCGCGACGGCGATCCAGGGCGGGGACCCGCGGGCGGTCGCCGGCTCCGACGACCTGCCGTGGCGCCGCCGCGCGTGTCCGTCGAGCCAGTCCGGTCAGTAGCCCACCGCGAGGTTCCCTGTGTTGCGGGAATGTGAGGCATCCCCAAAACGGGTTGCTTGAAATTTGAAGCAGGGGTTAGAGTCCTGGCGAGCGCTGTGCTTCAAATCTGAAGCATGGCGACGCCCGTACCAGGACCGGAGAACCGCATGCCCGACTTTCCCGCTGCCACCCCGCGTGCCCGCGTCCGGGTACCGCTGCGTTTCCACGACGGCTACGGCGTCGACACCGAAATGGTCACCTTCCACGGCCTCGTCGACGGCCAGGAGCACCTGGCGATCGTCCTCGGTGACCCCGCGCCCGGCACGGCCCCGCTGGTCCGGCTGCATTCGGAGTGCCTGACCGGCGACGTCTTCGGCTCGGCCCGCTGCGACTGCGGTCCGCAGCTGCGCGAGGCGGTGGAGCGGATCGCCGACCGTGGCGGGGTCCTCCTCTACCTCCGCCAGGAGGGCCGGGGCATCGGTCTCTACAACAAGCTCGACGCGTACGCCCTCCAGGACCAGGGCCTCGACACGTACGAGGCGAACGCGGCGCTCGGCCTGCCGGAGGACGCCCGCGACTACACGGCGGCGGCCCAGATGCTGGGTGCCCTCGGCATCGACGAGCTGGACCTGCTCTCGAACAACCCCGACAAGGCGCAGCAGCTCCGCGACCTGGGCGTAGGCGTCCGCGACCGCGTCCCCACGGGCGTCTTCACCACCGCTCACAACGTCCGCTACCTCCGCGCGAAGGTCCTCCAGACCCACCACACGCTCCTCCTGCCGGAGCTGACGGGACTGACGGCGGGCTGAGTCCCCGGGGCAACAGGGTCGAGGGCCGGAGGGCCGAGGAGACGAAGGTGGCGAGAGCACGAACGGGCCGGGCAGTGGCCCGGGGCCGCAGGCAGGAGCGACCCGAAGGACGGCCGCACCGACCCCGCTAGCCCAAGCGGCGGGTCGCAGCCGCCCCGGCCTCCAGCACCAGCCGTCAGCCCACCGGCCTCCAGCAACCAACCTCCGGCAGCGGCCCATCCGTCCTCCGGCCGGAACAGCTCCGCCGCCCCACAACGCACCCGTCAGCCGCACCCCTCCCACCGGGCTGAATCGGCTCCCTCCACCCACCCCCACGCCCTCCCACTAGCCCACTCGGCCCCGCCGACCAGCCCCGTACTCCACGCCCGGAAACCCTGTATCCGTGGGGCAGTGAAGCGGGTCGAGGGTGTGGGAGAGGGGGCGGAGGGTGTGAGGGAGCCGGGTGGGTGGCGGTTCTCGCACACACGTACGCTCGCCCGCGGCATTCCCGTCCTGCTGATCGCCATCGGCCTCTTCTACGACCACTTCACCCCGCGTGAGTTCACGGCGGTCCCCTTCTTCACCGCCGCACCCCTCGTGGCGGCCCCGCTCTTCTCGCTGCACGGTACGGTGATCACCGGAATCGCCTCGATCGCCGGCATCACAGCCGTACGCCTCCACTCCGGCGACACGGGCAGGGTGGACGCGATCACCGAGATCGCCACGGTGGCCACCGTCGCCGTACTGGCCGTACTCATCAACCGTCTCGTCCGCCGCAGCGACGCCCGGCTGTGTCCATCAGCGGCCTCCGGCCGCGGGGGCCTCCCGGGCCCGGACCACGCACAGGATGCGTGTCGCCGCCCCGGGGTCGAGTACGCCGGGGACCAGTTCGCCCAAGGCCGTTCGGGGCGCGCGGCTGAACGGACTCACCCCCGCTCAGTCCACAGGAACGGTTCGTGACGGCCGTACTGGCGGAGTTCCCGCACGGTGCAGGCCGCGCCCGGATCGTCAACCGAGGCCACCCCTCACCCCTGCTGCTGTACGCCGACGGCACCCTGTGCACCCTGGACGCCTCGCGGCCCGCGCTCCCGCTGGGCATGGAGGACCTGGGCGCCTGGCCCGACCGCGCGGAGGAGACGGGACTCCCGCCCGGCGCCACGCTCCTCTTCTACACGGACGGCCTCTCCGAGGCGCGGGACGCGTGCGGTGTCTTCTACGACCCGGCCGCGCGCCTGTCGGGCCGTGTCTTCTCCGCACCGCGCGCCCTGTTGACGACGCTCGCGGAAGAGGTGCGTCAGCACACCGGCGACCGCACGACGGACGACATGGCCCTCCTGGCAGTCCGCCGCCCGTGACACACGACCGTCCCCATGTGCCTGCCCTGCTCCGCCCTGCCGTGCCCGGCCTGGCCTGCCCGCCGACACGTCTCTCTCACATCTCTCACGATCGGCGGACCGCGATATGACGGAACGTGTCCGTTCGACCGTCCTCCGTATAGCGGCTGATGTATCGTCAGAACATTTGTTACTCGCGAGGAAAGGTCAACTCGCCCGTTTTAAACCCCTCATGCCCCGTAAAGTCCAGCGCGAATGCCGGAACGATCATTCGGAACAGCTTGGAATGGAGCACTCGCGTCTATTAACGTTCGATAACGCAGCGCGGTCGTCCCAGCCGTCACAAGAGATGGCTCCGTGCTCACGCGCCGAATCCCGCAAGGGAACCGGGGAACCAACACCCTGGGGTGAATCGCACGGAAACCGTCGTGGCAGTGCGCACGTCCGGTTTACGCGCGTAGGAGACCTTCCTGCTCCGAACCCGTCAGCTAACCCGGTAGGCGAGGAGGAAGGAAGGAGCACGCCCACGTGGCGTCGAACCGGTCCGCGACCGAAGCCCCGTTCGTACCGAGCCAACACGACGGCGAGAGCCAGACGTTCGGCTACGGCAGCTACAACAGCGACAACGAGGGCCCCTGGCAGGAGTGGAATCCCAGCGAGGAGACCATTCGCCCCGTTCGCGGTCGGCACCGCGTCGCCAAGCCGCGCGGTGGACTCGCCCGTGGCGGACTGGCCCGCAGCTCCACGGTTCTCGGCGTCGGTGTCATTGCCGCCGTCGGCGGCGCCGGCATGGCCAGCGCGCAGTCCGGCCAGGCCCCGGTGTCCATTTCGATGCCCGACATGCCGAACGTCGGCTCGGTCTTCGAGGACGAGGCCGACGACCCGGAGCCGGAGCCGGAGGCCTCCAGGTCCCCGCTCAGCAGCGCCGGCCTGATCGCCACCGACGCCGAGCAGGGCACCGCCGACGCCGGTGAGGCGCTCCGCGCCCGCATCATGGCGCAGGCCGAGTCCCAGCAGGACGCCTCCGACAAGGCCGCCGCCGAGGCCGCGCAGACCGCCGCCGCGGACAAGGCCGCCGAGCAGGCCGCCAAGGAGAAGAAGGAGGCCGAGGCCAAGGAGGCCGAGGCCAAGAAGAAGGCGGCCGACGAGGCCGCGGCGAAGAAGGAGGCCGAGCGCCTCGCCGCCCTCGCCGGGCAGTTCACGCTTCCCACCTCCTCGTACACCCTCACCTCCACCTTCGGCCAGGCCGGCCCCTACTGGTCCTCCGGCTACCACACCGGCCTCGACTTCGCCGCTCCCACGGGCACCCTCATCAAGGCAGTGCACAGCGGCACCATCACGCAGGCCGGCTACGAGGGTTCCTACGGCTACAAGACCGTCCTCACCCTCGACGACGGCACCGAGATCTGGTTCGCCCACCAGTCCTCCATCGGAGTCAGCGTCGGCCAGAAGGTCGCCACCGGCGACGTCATCGGCCGCGTGGGCGCGACCGGCAACGTCACCGGCGCCCACCTCCACATGGAGGTCCACCCCGGCGGCTCGGCCAGCGGCATCGACCCGGCGGCGTGGCTGCGCAGCAAGGGCCTGAACCCGTAGAGCCGGTCACCACCAACGACGCCGCGTCAGTCCGTGAGGACTACGCGGCGTTCGTCATGTCCGGGCCGCACGAGGCCGGACGCCGACGGAGACGGCAAGCACCGTCGCCGAGGAATTCCTCCCCTGTCCCACCCTTCACGTGCCGTACCCCTTCACGTGCCGTTCACGCTGGGGCGGAATGCGGGTGTCCGCCTCGCCGGTTGACGTTGGACATGACTTCTCTTCGCAAGCTGGGCACGTCCGACATCGAGGTTTTCCCGCTGTCCCTCGGCGGCAACGTCTTCGGCTGGACCGCAGACGAGGCACAGTCCTTCGCCGTCCTCGACGCCTACGCGGCCGTCGGCGGCAACTTCGTCGACACCGCCGACTCGTACTCGGCCTGGGTGGAGGGCAACCAGGGCGGTGAGTCCGAGAAAATCATCGGCAAGTGGGTCGCGTCCCGAGGCAACCGCGCCGACGTGGTCATCGCGACCAAGGTGAGCCAGCACCCCGAGTACCAGGGTCTGACGGCGGCCAACATCAGGGCCGCGGCCGACGCCTCCCTCGCCCGCCTCGGCACGGACTACATCGACGTCTACTACACCCACTTCGACAAGCCCGAAGTCCCCGTCGAGGAGATCATCACCGCCCTCGACGACCTGGTGAAGGCCGGCAAGGTCCGCGCGATTGCCGCGTCCAACATCACCCCCGAACGCCTGCAGGCCTCCCTGGACTTCTCGGCCGCCGAGGGCCTGGCCCGCTATGTGGCGCTCCAGCCCCACTACAACCTGGTCTCCCGGGACACCTACGAGGGCCCCCTCCAGGCCATCGCCACCGACTCCGGCCTCTCCGCCGTCCCGTACTTCGCCCTCGCCAAGGGCTTCCTGACGGGTAAGTACCGACCCGGCACGACGGTCGACAGCCCCCGCGCCGCCGGCGCCGGCGCGTACCTCGAAACCCCGGCCGGCACGCGGGTCCTCACGGCCCTCGATGACATCGCCGAGTCCCGCGGCGCCGCTCACGCCACCATCGCCCTCGCCTGGCTCGCCGCCCAGCCGACCGTCGCCGCGCCGATCGCCTCCGCACGAAACGTCGACCAACTCCCCGCCCTCCTGGCCGTCGCCGACCTCACCCTCACCCCCGAGGAGCTGAACCGCCTGACCGAGGCCTCGGCGTAGCGTCCGCGACACCCCTTGGGGCCGGCAGGGTCGGGCCACGCTCACCCATGCCGCCCAGCGGCACGCTGCCCACGGCTGGGCGAGGCCGTACGGGCCGGGCAACCGCACCGACGACCGAGCTGCCCTCAGCGAGGTGTCATACGTGAGGCGTCATACGTGAGGCGCGAGATGTGCGGCATGCGGCCATCGACCGATCCCACAACGCCCGGTCCGCCGCCCACGCACGGCCCCGACCACCGGCAGCACGCGAACCGCCCGACCGAATGCCGCGGCCCGCTAATACCGATACGGGTTGTACGAGGAGTACGGAGCCATCCCGTAGGCCACCGCCTGCGGGTAGGCCGACCCGTACCCGCCGTACTGGTACCCATACCCGTACCCAGCCCCATACCCCAGCTTCGGCCCGGCCTCCCGCCCCGCATACGCCATGGCCGGCCGAGCCACCCCCCGCCGCCGCCACAGCTCGAACAACAGCTCCCGCTCCCGCAGCGCGAAGTCACCCCCGGCCCGCCCCCGCCGCCCCCGATGCCGCAGGAACGCCAACTGCGTCGCGTACGCCTCGTACTCCGCGACCGACCGGGCCCCCGCCTTCCCGAAGTGGTGCGCCGCATACTCCCGCGCCACCCGCCGAGCCCGCATCGACCCCAGCACATACGGCTCGGCCGGCGTCAGCCACCCCGCGCCCGCATACGCCGGCAACTCCTCCCGCACGGTTCGCAACTCCCGCTGCCGAGCCCAGATCACCAACCAGGTCAGCAACCCGAACGCCGGCACCATGAACGCCGCGTACACCGCGAAGAACCCGTACTCCCCGAACGTCGCCGACCCGTTCCAGACCGCGTGCATCCCCATGGCGAGCAGCAGCCCGCCCACCGGCACGAGCACGCGCCGCCCCCGCTGCCACTCCGCGGAGAACGCCGCGACCCCGAACCCGATCCCCGTCAGCACGGTGAACAGCGGATGCGCGAACGGCGACATGATCACCCGTACGAAGAACGTGGCCGCGGTGACCGACGCCAGCCCACTTCCCCCACTGAGCTGATCGGTCCCGAAAGCGGTGCCCAGGTACAGGATGTTCTCGGTGAACGCGAACCCGGTCGCGGTGAACCCCGCGATCACCACCCCGTCCACGATCCCGGTGAAGTCGCGCCTCCTGAACAGAAAGACGAGGAGTACGGCGGCGGCCTTGGCGGTCTCCTCCACCACGGGCGCTATGACGGTGGCACCCAGGGCGTCGGCATGCGAGGGGTCCGCGGTCGCCGTAGCTATCCACCGGGTCGCAAAACTGTTCGCCACGATGGCTATCAGGGCCGCCGCACACGCCCCCCAGGCGAACGCGAACACCAGGTTCCGCCAGGGCCCGGGCTCCACTCGGTCCAGCCACCGGAACGCGGCCATGAGCAACGGCACGGGCAGCACGGCGAGCCCCAGTCCGACGAGGAACCCTTCCGTGCCGGTCTGTTCACGGACCAGCGCGAGGATGACGAACCCGGAGATTCCGAGCAGCCCTATCAGTGCCCCGTATCTGACGCTCTTCCGCTGCCACCAGCGCGTGGGCCTGAACGCATACCCGTCGGCGGGGCCGCGGGGGTGCGTCGGGTAGGGGGAACTGGTGGCCATTGCATGGACCCTAACGAGGGATGGGCGCCGCCCGCGACGGCGCGTGGTGCGGCCCGCGGGACCGGGCCCGCCGGACCGCGCCCATCGGACTCGTCCGCCGAACCGCATTCTCGGATGGCGCCCGCCGAACCGATTCCTTGGAACCGTGCCCGCCGGACTGTGAACGACGGCCTTCAGACGCCTGTGGGGGGTTGTTCGGATTCCACTTCGTGCATCTGCTCCTGCTCCTGCGTCAGCTCACCCGAGGCTCACGCTCACTGAGACTCATGCTCACTGAGACTCACGCTGCTGTACGCGGCGGAAGAGCAGATCGTTCACCACATGACCCTTGTCCAGTCCCTGCCCCTCGAAACGGGTCAGGGGCCGGAAGTCGGGACGTGGCGCGAACCCGCCGTCGGCCCGGGTGTTCTCGAACTCGGGATGCGCGGTCAGCACTTCCAGCATCTGCTCGGCGTACGGCTCCCAGTCCGTCGCACAGTGCACGATCGCCCCCGGCCCGAGCCGCGACGCGACGAGCGCGAGGAATTCCGGTTGGATCAGCCGCCGCTTGTGGTGCCGCTTCTTCGGCCAGGGGTCGGGGAAGTAGACCCGCAGCCCGTTCAGCGAGCCGGGGGTGAGCATCTCCCGCAGCAGAATGATCGCGTCGCCGTTCGCGACCCGCACATTCGACAGACCCTCCCGGTCCGCGAGATTCAGCAGATTCCCCTGGCCAGGCGTGTGCACGTCCACGGCGAGCACATTGGTGCCGGGATCGGCGGCGGCCATCTGAGAGGTCGCCTCTCCCATCCCGAACCCGATCTCCAGCACGACGGGCTTCTCGTTGCCGAACAGCTCGACGAGGTCCAGCGCCCGCCCGTCGATGTCGAGCCCCCACTTGGGCCACAGCCGCTGCAACGCGTCCGCCTGCCCGGCCGTCACCCGACTCCGCCGAGGCTGAAAGCTCCTGATCCGCCGCTCGAAGTGCGACCCGGCGGGATCCGGCTTGGGCCCATCGGGAAACCGCGGCTCACCCTTGACCCGGGCATGCTGAAGGGAGGCACCGGAGGTGCGGGGCTCGGGGGTATCGGCAGAGTCAGACACAGTGCCCCGATTTTACGACTCCCCCGAACCCCGTCCCAGCCTGCCCACAGCCTCCACCACCCCCCACCCAGCCGCGGGCAGCCAGGCCGCTGAGGCGGCCCGGGCGGACGCAGCACTGTCCGCACCGCGTGCTGGTGAGTGCATCCGGCTCCCGCCCGGCACCACCCGCCGCGCGCCGGCGAGCGAAACCCGCCCCCACCCAGCACCACCACCACCCGCCGCGCGCCGCTTGAGCAGGCGTCCGCTCCACCAGGCCTCCGCTACACCCCGGCCAGCGCGGCCAGCGCTCGCCGTCCCACCTCTCGACCGATCGGCAGCGAAGCGGTCGCCGCGGGGGAAGGCGCGTTCAGTACATGCACCGCCCGCGCCCCTTCCCGGATCAAGAAGTCATCCACCAGCGTCCCGTCCCGAAGCACGGCCTGCGCCCGCACCCCCGCTGCCGCCGGCACAAGATCCCCTTCCGAGACCGCCGGCAACAACCGCCGCACCGCCCCGGTGAACGCCTTCTTCGACACGGACCGCCGAAGCTCCCCCGCCCCGTACCGCCAGTGCCGCCGCGCTATCCGCCAGGACCCGGGCCACGCCAGCGTCGCCGCCAGCTCCCGCACCCGTACGGTCCCCCACTCGTACCCCTCGCGGGCCAGCGCGGGCACCGCGTTGGGCCCGAGGTGGACGCCGCCGTCGATCCCCCGGGTCAGATGCACCCCGAGGAACGGAAACGCCGGATCGGGTACCGGATACACGAGTCCGCGGACCAGCTCGGGCCGCGCCAGCTCGTAGTACTCCCCCCGGAACGGCACGATCCGCATCCCGGGCTCGTCGCCGGTCATCCGGGCCACCTCGTCGCAGTGCAGCCCGGCGCAGTTCACCAGCACCCGCCCCCGTACGACGTCACCGCCCCGGATCCGGACGGCGACCCCCAGTGCGGCCCGCCGGTCGATGCGCTCGACCTCGGCGCCGTACCGGATCTCGGCGCCGGACGCCCGCGCGAGCTGCCGGGCGACCCCGACGAAGTCACAGATCCCGGTGGTCCCGACGTGTATGGCGGCGAGCCCGCGCACCTCCGGCTCGTACTCGGCGATCTGGGCGGCGCCCAGCTCCCGCACCGAGATCCCGTTCTCCCGCCCGCGCTGTACGAGGGCGTGCAGCCGGGGCAGCTCGGACCTCTCGGTGGCGACGATCAGCTTCCCGGTGACGGCGTGGTCGATGCCGTACTCGGCGCAGAACTTGACCATCTCGGCGCCGCCCCCGACCGCGTACCGCGCCTTCAGCGATCCGGGCCGGTAGTAGATCCCGCTGTGGATGACGCCGCTGTTCCGCCCGGTCTGATGCCGGGCCGGCCCCGGTTCCTTCTCCAGCACGGTGACCCGCGTGCCCGGCGCGGCCCGCGTGATCGCATACGCCGTCGACAGCCCGACGATTCCGCCGCCGACCACGAGCACATCGCAGTCGTACGCGCCCTGCCTCCGCACGCGCCCCACCTCCCGACTCCGATAGTGCACTGCACCACTGACAATGCCCTCAAACCCGGAAGCCGCCTACATGGTGCTGGTCACGATCTTGTACGCCGGGTGTCCAAGGCCGCGCCCCAAAGAGGGCGCGGGGAACTGTGCGAGCAGCCATAACACCCCAGAACTCGCCAAACCGACGTAGACCCGGCAGGCGAGTCGGCACCCAACCCGAGTCGGCACCCAACCCTAGGCCGGAGTCATCAACAAAGGCCGCGCCCTCTCCCGCAGCTCGATGACCCGGGGCTCATCCCCGTACGGCTCCAGCCGATGCAGCAGATCCTTCACATACTCGGTGGTGCGAGCCGAGGAGATGCGCCCGGCGACCTCCACCGCCCGTACCCCCTGCTCGCATGCCGCGTCGAGGTTGCCGGACTCCAGCTCGGCGACCGCCGACACGACGAGCCGCAGCCCGTGCGAGCGTACGAACTCCTCCGTCGGCCGCGACAGCGCCTGCTCGGTGAAGCGGCGCACCTGACGTGGCGCCTTGAGGTCGCGGTAGCACTCCGCGGCGTCCGCGGCGAACCGGTCGTAGCCGTAGAAGCCGAGCCAGGTCGGATCGTTGTCGCCGTCGCGGGCCCGCTCCAGCCAGCCCTCGGCGGCCTTGAGGGCGGCCCCGGCGGCCACCGCGTCGCCCGCGCGCGCGTGCGCCCTCGCCTCGACGAGCCGGAAGAAGCTCATCGTGCGCGCGGTGGCCAGCCCCCGGTTGCGTTCGAGGGCGGCCTGCGCGAGGTCGACGCCCTCGTCGCCGAAGCCGCGGTAGGTCGCCTGCAGGGACATCGTGGCGAGCACATACCCGCCCAGCGGCACGTCGGCCGCGGCCCGCGCGAGCCGCAACGCCTGGATGTAGTACCGCTGCGCGGCCTCCTGTTGACCCGTGTCAAAGGCCATCCAGCCTGCGAGGCGGGTGAGTTCCGCGGACGCTCCGAACAGCGCGCGGCCCACCTCGTCGGAGTACGCCCCCAGCAGCAGCGGCGCGGCCTCGACCCGCAGGCACTCCGGCACCATCGACGAACGCCAGTCGCCGCCTCCGTACTTGGAGTCCCAGCGCCTGGCGTCCTCGGCGGCCTCCCGCAACTTCTGCACATCGCTGTGGCCGACTTTCAACGGCGACCCCGAGCCCTCCGCCGAGCCCGCCTCGCGAGCCACCGAACTGTCGGCCGGGGTTATCAGCCAACGTGAGGCGGGCGTCGCGTACGCGCTCACCGCGAACGATCCGGCGAGGGACTGCCAGATGCCGCCGGTGCCCGCGCGGCGGCCGGCGAGGTCGAGGCGGTACAGCTCCGTCGCCGCGCGCACCGCCTGTCCGACGTCACGGGGGAAGGCGAGGCCCACTTCGGGGGCGGGATCCGCGTCCGCCAGGCCGATCTCGTGGAGCGGCACGGGCCGGCCGAGCTTCTGCCCGATCGCGGCCGCGATGAGGTGCGGCGCGGCCCCCTGGGGGACCATGCCCTTGGAGACCCACCGCGCCACCGAGGTCTTGTCGTAGCGAAGTGTCAACCCGCGTTGAGCGCCAAGGTCGTTGACGCGACGCGCGAGTCCTGCGTTGCTGATTCCCGCGAGGGCGAGAACGGCGCCGAGTTTTTCGTTCGGCCCGCGTTGCTCCCTGGACATTGCGCCACCCCTCGAACAGACGGCTGCCGCGGCGGCATAGGCACGCGGCATTCGTAAACCCAGCGTAGTTCGCCGCATCCCAAGCGTTAAGGGGCCCAAATCCGGATGGCGGGATTGTGGTCCGTACGAAAGTGCGGACGAAGTACGGAGTGTTGTCACGTGCTCCCGCTGTGTGGCCGTGCGCCCGGCCGTGCGCTCTTCTCCGGCCACCGGGGGAGCGGTTCCATGGTCGTGCGTGGGTCGGCCCGCTGTACTGGATCCAGTGGGCTGGGGGACACCGTCGCCTACATCCCCGCGGGCGGCGGACCGGTCCGGGGGGCGAACTCCGCCTCCCGGACTGTGCGTTGACGCTGTGTCGTCATCGGGGGCGGTACGGCGGGTGTGCCAACTTCGCCCTTCAGGGCCGATTTGGCCGAAAATCGACGGTGGTCGTCGAGCGTGAATACCGCTCCGACCACGTCTGTTGAGGGCGCGTTAGGTCTTTTGGGGGAGCGTACCGGGGGCGCATTCACGTCGTAGACCCGGGGTCCACCTTTGTCGACCTCCCCTCGTCCAGGGCGACTTGAGGGCGGGGCGGGGGAGCGCTCAAGGCTCCCCGGGGGCGCACTTACCAGTGTGCAAGCCGAGCCACACGCCCTCCGACAAGCCTCCTTCGTGGCAGCATGGGTGCCGTTCGTCCGGTGCACTGGTTGTCCACAGCCCGTGGAGGCGTCGATGCGGTGGTTGGTGGGATGGAGCAGTACCGCCGCTGGCGCACCCGTCTTCGGCTCCGCCGGCGCGACCGGACTCGACGGCGAGACCGTGCACCCGGTCGGCTCCCATCTCCTGTGGGGCGACCCCGACCCGCTGTGGGCCGTCGGCGACTGGCGCCCCGACGAGGTGCGCGTCGTGACGGCCGACGCCCGGACGCGGATCGCCGTCCTCGGTACCTGCGGCGCCTCCGACGAGCAGCTGCGCGTGGGCCTGTTCGCCGCCCGGGGCGGCGCCCTGCGCCACCTCACCGCCTGGCCCGGCAGCTACACCGCCGTCGTCCAGGTCGGCCGCCGGTTGACCGTCTGCGGCGACCTCGCGGGCGCGCGCCCGGTCTTCCACACCCCCTGGGCGGGCGGCACCGCGTACGCGACCGCGGCCCTCCCCCTCGCCGACCTCATCGAGGCCAACCTCGACTTCGGGCACCTGGCCGCCCTGCTCGCCGCCCCCGACGTACCGGACGCCCTCCAGGACTCCACCCCGTACGACGGCGTGCGCCGCATTCCTCCGGGGCACGCACTGATCCTGCGCGCCGGGGCACGCGAGATCGCCGGCTACGAGCCGGTCGCCTCCCTCGCCGTCGCCGCCCCCTCCGCCGACCCGGCCAGCGCGGTGGACGCCGTCCGCGACGCGCTCGTCGAGGCCGTACGGACCCGGCTGTCCGCGCCCCGGCACGTGCCCGACGTCGATCCCGGCCCGGTCCCCGGAATGGGCCCGGCCGAGCGCCGGGCCGCCCGCGGCATGCCCGTCCCCGGCATCGGCGCCGACGTCTCCGGCGGCCCCGCCTCCGGCACCCTCGCCCTGCTCGCCGCCGGCCTGCCCGGCGCCCCCGGCACGGTCCTCGGCCACGGCACGGGCGCCGGCGAACGCCTCCTCGCCGTCACCTTCAACGACCTGGCCACCTCCGGCCGCGAGACCGAGCTGGAACGCGCGGGCACCCTGGCCGCCAACCCCCGCCTCCACCACGTGGTCGTGACGGGCGGCGAGGAAGTACTCCCGTACGCCGACCTCGAAGTACCCCTGACCGACGAGCCGGGCCCCTCCCTGGTGACGGCCGCCCGCCACCGTGCCCGCCTCGCCTCCGGCAGCGCGGACCACTTCACCGGCTACGGCGCCCGCCAGGTCCTCGACGCCCACCCCGCCCGCCTCGCCGACCTCCTCATGGACCGCAAACGCCGCCACCTGGTCCGCCCGGTCGCCGCTCTCGCCAAGGCCGACGGCTCGGTGATGGTCCCCGCGCGCGTGTACGGCGCCGCGCGGAAGCTGGCCCGCACCCCGTACCGCTCCGGCCTCGAAGTCCTCGCCAACCGCCTCATGCAACGCCGCTTCGAGGAGCCCGGAGGCGCGGTGGGCGCCTCCCTGGCCGCCCTCACCTGGGCCAGACCGGGCCCCGCGGCCCGCTGGCTCACGGGTGAGGCCCTGGCAGAAGTATCGATTCGCCTGGGAGCGACGACGGGCCGCTCCACCGTCGGCCCCGCCCAGCGGCCCGGCGACTTCCGCGCCCGCGCGGCCCTGGCCCGCCACGCGGCGGACCTGAGAATCCTGGAACAGGCCGTGGAGATCCGCTCCCAACGCCTCCACACCCCCTTCCTCGACAACCAGGTCGTCCGCGCCTGCCGCGCCCTCCCCGAGGCCCTGCGCGTCCAGCCGGGCGCCCGCGCCGCCATCCTCCGTACGGTCCTGGAGGGCGCCGGCGTCACCGACCTCCCGCCCGGCTGGGGCGCCCCCTCCCACGCCAACTCCCACGCCGCCGCCCGCATCGGCCTCCGGGTGGCCGCCGACACCCTGATCACCCTCTTCGACACGCCCCTGCTCGCCCAGGCGGGTCTCGTCGAAGCCCGCGTGGTCCGCAAGGCCCTCCGCGCGGCCGCCGAGGGAGAGCCGCTCCCCCTGGACGGCCTTGCCGACCTGGTCGCCGTCGAACTCTGGCTCCGCCGCCTCCTCTCCCGCCGTGGCACCTGCTGGACAGGCACCCCGGCAAGACAACGCGCGGTACCGGCCGGCATCACCCCCCAAAGGGGCGCGCTGGGCGCGGGGGCGACGGCGAGACGGGCCTAGCCGCGAGCTCTCACCGGTGCGGACCGCATTCTTCGTCATCCCCCGGCCGGGGCCGCAGGACGGCAGCCCCCGGAACCAGCCGGCGCGGCGACCACCTCGCCCGCCCTCGCCGCATGGGGCCCCGCCCGCCACGAGACCGAACGCACCACGGGCGCGGCCTTCACCCGGACCGACGCGCTGTCCGACCTGTCCGACCTGTCCGAAGCCCCAGGCCATCCGCATGGACGCCCGCCCCCGCCCCCGACCCCGGGCGGCCGCCGAACCGTCACTGTCATCCGCAGCTGAAACTCGACTCCGCCCAGTCCGCCAACACCGGCAGCTCGTAGTGGCTGTGCGGCTCGACGACCAGCCGTACCGTCTCCCGCCCGCTGAGACTCACCCGCACCGGGACCGCCGGATCCCCACCCCGCACCGGCCCGGACTTCCACAGCCGGACCCCGTCGCCATAGACGGAGAAGTAGACCTCGCCGAGGCCGTGCGTCAGGTCGTCGACGCCGACGAACGCGTTGTACGAGCCGCACCGGCGGTTGAGGTCGATGGTCACGGAGGAGTGGCCGTGCACGGTCACCCCGTTCCCGTACCGCCTCCCGGCGATCGCCACGCCGTACCGCTGCCAGACCCAGCTGCTCTCCCCGAGCCGCATCTCGGGCTCGGTGCCGTCGCCGAGGACGCCGTACCGCAGCTCGTTCCACTGATAGACGGCCGGCGGAGCGGGCGTGGGCGGGGGAGGCGTCGGGGTCGGCGTGGGCGACGGCTTCGGCGGCGCGGGTGTGGGCGTCGGCGTGGGAACAGGAGTGGGCGTCGGCTTCACGGACAGAGCCGGTGCCACAGCCCGCGACGGTGTGGGCGTCGGTGTCGGCAACGGCCTGGACATCGGCACCACCACCGCGGGCGGGCCCGGCGCGGGCTCCTCCGACGGCGTCGAGAGATCCGGCTCCGGCGCGGCCTCGGCCTCGACGGGCCGTGAGGCGGACGGCTTGGCCAACGGGTTCTTGGGTTCGACGTCGTCCCCCGCCAGCGCGAGCGCCACCGCCGCGGCGACCATCCCGGCCACACTCACCGCGATCCCGGCCATCGCCGGCGCGCCGAGCCCCTCCGCGGCGGCCCCGCCACCCGCGCCCGCTCCACCGGAACCCCCGCTCGCGGCGGCTGCCGCACCCGCGGCCCCGGCCCCCGCGCCACCGGCGACGAGCGCGGCCACCTTCGCGTACCCGGCCGCACCGAACCAGCCGATGACCGCGACCGGTACGACGGCCGGGATCCCGCTCGCGACGTCCTTGATCTGCCCGGCGGCCAGTCGGCACGCCGCGCACCCCTCCAGATGCGCGCTCAGCCCTCGCTCGGCTCGCGTCCGCAGACCGCCACGGGCGTACGCGCCGAGCCGGTCGGCGTACCGCCCGCACTCCCCCGGGTTCCCGGCGAGCGTGGCGCTCACATGGGCCTGCAGATACGCCTGCCTGAGTCCCTCCCGGGCCCGGCTGGCCAGCACCCGGGTTCCGTTGGCGTCCAGCCCGAAGAGCGAGGCGACCTCGCTCGGCGACTCGTCCTCGACCTCCGTGTGCCACAGCACGGCCTGCCACCGCTCCGGCAGTGAACGGAACGCCCGCATCGCCATCGACTGCTCGGCCTCGTGCATCGCCCGAACCTCCGCGCCGAGGTCGAGTGTGTCGGTGTCCGACGCCTCGGCCCCGCGCGACGCCCGCGCCGCGAACACCGCGAAGTCGTCGACCAGCTGCTCCCGCCCGGCGGAACTCGTCCACGTGGCGGCGACCCGCCGCACGGACGTGAGCAGGTAGGCCCGTACGGCGTGCTCCGGCCCGTAGCCACCCCGTACGGCCTGCAGCATCCGTGCGAAGACCTCGGCGGTCAGGTCATCGGCGGTGTGGGCGTCCCGGCAACAGGTCCGCGCATACCGGCGTAGGGCCTCCGCGTGCCGGCGGTACAGCTCCTCGTACGCCGAGTCGTCCCCCGACCGCATCCACTCGATCAGATCGCCGTCGGAGGGCGCTCGCGGCGGCAACACTCCGGAGTCGAACCGATCCCACTGCGCCGGTACCCCCCGCCCCCCTTGGCTGGGTACCTGTGGCTCCGCCTCCGACTTCGACCCGTCCCGCCCGTCAACACCATCGCGGAAGCCCCCGCCACCAGCCGACCCAGTCCCCAACACCAGGGCAGAGTGCCATATTGGCTTTTGTTCAGTCCCTAGCACCAAGGGCATACCACCCGTCCGAGGGGCTTTCCGGACCTCAGTACGGCCGTTCACCCATATGAGTAACCCGCGCCCGGAAAGGCGCGCGGGGAACCGCGCGAGCAACCCGCCCCGGACCCGCACCCGACAACGCACCCTTCGGGTCGAAGGGGCAGCGCCCCTGGGGATGGGAACGGATGAGAACGGATGGGATGGATGGGAACGGATAGGGGCGGCGGGGGTGAAAAAACCACCCCGCACCGCCCCTGAGCCAACGAACCCTCACCCGACCCTCATCAGGCCGGCCGAGACCGCAGCCCTTCCAGCAGAATGTCGAGCAACCGAGCCGACGCGGCAGCCTGCTGCGCCGCATCCGGCAACGCGGGCGCGCCCGTGGCGATCACCAACAACACATCCGCCACGGTCACATCCGCCCGCAGCGCACCGGCGGCCCGAGCCCGCTCCACCAACTGCCCCACCACCTCGAGCAGCGTCGAAGCCCCGGCATCGTCCACCGGCCCACCGGCACCCGCGGCCCCGGCCGAACCGGCACACGGATCCGCCGAGACCAACCGAAGCTCGGCCGTCGGCTGAACCCGCTGCTGCGGCACCCGCGCCTCGTCCACGACGAACGCGCCGATGCCGTCGGCCTCGGCCGCGTCATCCGCGACCCCGACCCGCAGCACCTGCGGCGGCAGCAGCCGCCCGGCACCCGAGGCCACCGACGTCCGAAGGAACCGCGACAGCGCCTGCCACGGGTCCTCCTCCTGCCCGAGTGCCACCCTGGCCTGTTCGGTGAGCCGAGACGTCTCCTCCTCGGCTATCCGTCGGACCAGGACGTCCTTGCTCGGGAAGCGCCGGTACACCGTGCCGACACCGACCCGCGCGCGGCGGGCCACGTCCTCCATCGGCGCGCCGTACCCCAGCTCACCGAAGACCTCGCGCGCCGCGCGCAGCACGTGCTCGAGGTTGCGCTGTGCGTCCACGCGGAGCGGAGTTGACCGCACTCCGTCACCGCGTCCGTTGCCGCCCGCCGAGCCGATCACACCATTGGGTGTGATGGTGGACGCGGACGACCAATGGGACTCCTGAATATGCATACATGTTCCCCCGGTAATGACGTCTCCCCCCGGAGACTCTCCCCGTCATCGGAAGCCGGAGCGGCGGAACAAGCGTCCAAGGTCCTCGGTGGTCTCCGATTTCCTTCGTCGGAGACCCGGTCCCCGAGCCGAACCGCCCGTCGCGGACCACTCGGAACCCGGACCCGAACCCGGAATCCACAACCCGGACCCCGGACCCGACCGAACCTCTTGAACGCATCCCCCTACACCCCGTCGACATACGAACATAGTTGAGAGGGAGTCAATTCAGAAGGGGCACGTTCCGCACGGAGCGCCCCCCGATCGGAGTACGGGCGGTTTGCGTCCGGTTTGCGCCCTCTCCCGCCACCCGGCTCACACCATCTGACCTGCGCACCTGTCGCACACGCCGGTAAATCGGCCAACCCCGCGCCCCCGAGGCGACCGGTCACACAAATTGCCGAGCCTGTGGACAAACCAACGAGCAAGGTGCGTCATGGGATGGTGAAGGAACCGATGCGCATCCTTATCGTCGGCGGCGGCTACGTCGGGCTGTACACAGCGCTGCGTCTGCAGCGACAGCTAAAGCCGGAACTCGGACGTGGCGACGTCGAGATCGTCGTCGTGTCCCCCGACCCCTATATGACGTATCAACCCTTCCTTCCGGAGGCGGCCGCGGGCTCCATCTCGCCCCGCCATGTCGTCGTCCCGCTGCGCCGAGTCCTCGACCAGTGCAAGGTCGTCATCGGCGAGGCCACCGCGATCAACCACGCCAAACGCATCGCGACCCTCGACACCCTCGCCACCGAGGAGGAGGGCACGGGCGCCGAGCAGCTGACGTACGACGAACTGGTCCTCGCCCCCGGCTCGATCTCGCGCACCCTGCCCATCCCCGGGCTCGCGGACTACGCCATCGGCTTCAAGACCGTCGAAGAGGCCATCGGGCTGCGCAACCACGTCATCGAACAGATGGACATCGCCTCCTCCACCCGCGACCCCGCGATCCGCGACGCCGCCCTGACCTTCGTCTTCGTGGGCGGCGGCTACGCCGGGGTGGAGGCGCTCGGCGAGCTGGAGGACATGGCCCGCTACACCGCGCGGTACTACCACAACGTGAAGCCCGAAGACATGAAGTGGATCCTCGTGGAGGCCTCCGACCGCATCCTCCCGGAGGTCGGCGAGGAGATGGGCCGCTACACGGTCACCGAACTGCGCCGCCGCAACATCGATGTACGCCTCCACACCCGCCTCGAATCGTGCGCCGACCGCGTCGCCGTCCTCAGCGACGGAGCCCGCTTCCCGACCCGCACGGTCGTCTGGACGGCAGGGGTCAAACCGCACCCGATCCTCGCCGCCACCGACCTGCCGCTGAACGAGCGCGGGCGCCTGAAGTGCACCGCCGAGCTGACGGTCGAAGGCGTCGCGCACGCGTGGGCCGCGGGCGACGCGGCCGCCGTCCCCGACGTCACCGCCGAACCGGGCAAGGAGACCGCCCCCAACGCCCAGCACGCCGTGCGTCAGGCCCGCACCCTCGGCGACAACATCACCCGTTCACTGCGGGGCCAGCCGCTGGAGACGTACTCGCACAAATACGTCGGCTCGGTCGCCTCCCTGGGCCTCCACAAGGGCGTCGCCCACGTCTACGGGCGGAAGCTCAAGGGCTATCCCGCCTGGTTCATGCACCGCGTCTATCACCTGAGCAGGGTGCCGACCTTCAACCGCAAGGCCCGCGTCCTCGCCGAATGGACCCTCTCCGGGCTCTTCAAACGGGAGATCGTCTCGCTCGGATCACTCGAACACCCCCGTGCGGAATTCGAACTCGCGGCCGGTGCAAAGCCTCCTGAGGACCCGAAGGGGTCGTCCTGACCGGATCCAGGAACTCCACCGTTCAGGGCGACGTCTGACGGATGTCGGTTCGGTCGGTCAGACTGGTCCGTGACGTGATCCATGATCGCGGGCGGGGCCACCCTCGCCCACACGTACCCACGACCAGGCGTCCCCCACCGCCGCACCCGGAGCAACCACTCCGGGCCACCGGCCGGATCCGGAGCCGGCCACAGACGACAACACGAGGCACGAGGCAAGGATTCGGTGAACTTCACGCGTTGGAGCGCCCGGCTCCCCGGTACGCAGCGCCGCGCCGCAGCGCGGACCGAACACACGGTCACCCCGGACCGGCGGGGGGATGGCTCCGTGCCCGCTGCCCGCGCCGAACGGCGGACCGACGACCCCCCGGACGACACACCGACCGTGCCCGCCGTCGACGACCTCCCGACCCGCGAGATCCTCGACCGCATCCCGGCCCTCGTCGCCCTCGTCCACGGCTCCGACCACCGCACGGCCTACGTCAACGACGCCTATGCGGCGGCCTTCGGCGCCCGCCCGCTCGGGGAACCCGCCCGCGAGGCCCTGCCCGAGCTGGACGCCCTCGGTCTCCTCCCGCTTCTCGACCAGGTCCTGCGCAGCTCCAAGTCCCGCACGGTCAAGTCCCGCAAGGCACCCAGCGGCCGCAGCTACACGATCACCTGCACCCCCGTCGACGTGCCGAACGGCGCCGAGCAGAGCGACGGCGGCGTCCTGATCTTCGCCGCCGACGTCACCGACCACGCCGAGGCCGCCGAACGGCTCCGCGCGAGCGAACGCCGCCAGCGCGAGACCGCCGTCACCCTCCAGCGCTCCCTCCTCCCGCAGGAGCTGGAAGAACCCGACGACCTGCGCATCGCCGCCGTCTACCACCCCGGCGGCACCGAGACCGCCGTCGGCGGCGACTGGTACGACGTCATCACCCTCGGCGGCGGCCGCACGGCCCTCGTCATCGGCGACGTCATGGGCCGGGGAGTGCGAGCGGCCGCCGTCATGGGCCAGCTCCGTACGGCCGTCCGCGCCTACGCCCGCCTGGATCTCCCCCCGCACGAGGTGCTCCAGCTGCTGGACGGCCTCGCGACGGAGATCGACCCCAACCAGATCGCCACCTGCGCCTACGCCGTCCACGACCCCAACGAGGGCCGCCTGGTGTACTCCTCCGCGGGCCACCTGCCCATCCTCGTCCGCGACGAGAGCGGCACGGTCCTGCGCGCCGACGAACCGACCGGCCCCCCGCTCGGCACCGGCGGCTGGACCCACTCCTCCGGCTCGATCCCCCTAGGCCCCGGCTCCACGGCCGTTTTTTACACGGACGGCCTCGTGGAGCGCCGCAACGAGGACCTGGACGAGGGAATCGCCGCCCTGGAACGCGCCCTGTCCGGAGCCACGGGCACCCCGCAGGTCGTCTGCGACCGCCTGGTCCGCTCGACGGGCGTCACCGCGGACCACGACGACGACGTGGCCGTCCTCGTCCTCCAGCACCCCGCCCGCGTCGGTCCCGACAGTGAACTCTTCCGCAATGCCGCCCTGGAACTCCTCGGCGGCGTGGAAGCGGCCCCCCGCGCCCGCGCCTTCGCCTCCGGCGTCCTGACCAGCTGGCGCTTTCCCCCGGAACTTCACGACCTCGGCGTCCTGGCAGCCAGCGAACTCGTCGCCAACTCCCTCCAGCACGGCACCCCACCGATGCGCCTGCGCCTGCGCCGCACCGACCGCCGCCTGATCGTCGAGGTCACCGACGGCAACGACCACCTCCCACGTCGCCGCCGAGCCGACCCCGCCGACGAGTCAGGCCGCGGCATCGCCATCATCGCCACCATCGCCTCCAACTGGGGCAGCCGCCGAGCCCCGGGCGGCGGTAAGGCGGTGTGGTGCGAATTCGCCCTACCCGGCCCAACGACTTAACAGGGGCGCGGGGAACTGCGCGAACGGGGTCCGGGGCGGAGCCCCGAGTCTTTGACGCGGGTCGCAGGGGCACCTCCCGCTCGAGCGAAGCCGAGAGTGGGGGAGGGACGGGCAGGTGCGGCGGGGGCGAAAACCTCAGGCCCGCACCACCCCGGCCTGGGACGCCGCCCCACCCCGAGCCACCACGCGACTCTTCCCCAACGCCGGCTGGTCCTGGACGTCACTGAGCTGCCTCCCAAGACGCAGCGCCAGCACCGTGATGCCCAGGGAGAAAAGGAGGAACGCCACGATGTACGGGGCGTGCAGCGCGGCCCCCATCGGCCCGCCGACCGCCGGTCCGACCGCCAGCGCGAGCTGCTTGACCAGGGCGAACGCGGAGTTGTACTGCCCGGCCATCCCTGTCGGCGCCAGATCGGCCACCAGCGGCGCGACGGTCGGCGACAACATGGCCTCACCGAGACCGAACAGCGCGTACGTCGAGACGAACGCGGCAGTCGCCATGGCCTCGCCCGTCTGCCCCAGCCCGGCGAACCCGGCCACTCCCCACGCGACGGCCCAGATCAGCCCCACCGCGGCGATCACCCGTGACCGCCGACGCCGCTCCACGAACCGCAGCACGGCGAACTGCGCGATCACGATCACCGCGGTGTTGGCGGCCAACGCCGTGCCGAGCGCGGACGTCGATATCCCGGCCGCCTCGACCCCGTACGCGCTGAGGCCCGACTCGAACTGCCCGTAACAGGCGAAAAACAGCACGAAGCCCAGCACACACAGCTGCACCATGGCCCGATCGCCGAGCAGCTGCTTCCAGCTTCCCTTGGCCGCCGTCCCTGTCGGCACACTCTCGACCTTGGGAGCCCGAGGCATGCGCACGGTCGCCATCACTCCCACGAGCAGCAGGAACATCGCCGCCTGTATGGAGAACAGCAGAGTGAAGGATCCGGCGCGCGTGGCATCGACGAGATGCCCGCCTATCAGCCCGCCGACCCCGAGCCCGAGGTTCTGCAGAAAGAACTGCGTGGCAAAGTCCCGAGACCGATTCTCCGCACTCGAGCAGTCGACGATCATCGTCGCGAGCGCCGGCTGCATCACGGCCTGCCCCGACCCGAGCGCCGCCGCCGACACCAGCACGGTCGTCGCAGTGGAGGCCAGCCCCAGGCTCAGCGACCCGACGGAGGCGGTGACCAGGGCGGTGAGCAGCACCGGAAGCGGGCCGCGCCGGACTATGGCCCGCCCCGCGAAGGGCAGCACCACCAGCGCGGCCACGGCGAAGACCGCCAGTACGAGCCCCGCCGTCGTCGCACCGAGATCCCGCACCTGCGCCACATAGACGTACAGATACGGGACGGTGAAGCCGAGTCCGAACGCACCGAGCACGTTGCCCACATGAATCCGGCGCATCGCTGCGCCCATCCCCCTGGTCACGTTCACCTGCCTTGGTAGGGGAAGTCTTCAGCCAAGCGTTAACACTGAAGACTTCGAAGCTAAAACTTAGAAGCTAAACAGTACACCTCGAAGGACTTCGAAGCCAAGCGGCGGCGTGCCATACTTCGCCCATGGGCGACACCCCAGGCACCTCCGGCAGCGCCGAGCCGACACTCGAAGAACAGATCGCCGCCTACCAGCGCGAGTTCAGAGACCTCGACCCCCAGGTCGAGAAGATCGTCTCGGCGCTCTCCCGTCTCAACCGCCGTATGAACGTCGCCTACGGCCGCCAGACCTCGGCGCTCAACATCAGCAACGCCGAGTGGGAGGTCCTCAAGGCCCTGGTCCTCTCCGGCGCCCCGTACCGCCTGGGCCCGAGCGAGCTCGCCAAGCGGCTCGGCCTCACCCCGGCCGCCATGACCCACCGCATCGACCGCATGGTCACCGAGGGCCTGGTGACGCGCGAGCGCGACGAGACGAACCGTGTACGCGTCATTGTCGAGCTCACCCCCGAGGGCCGCGAGAAGTGGCTGGAGGCCATGCGCCTCGCCTCGGTCTTCGAGGAAGACCTCCTCCAGGACCTCTCCCCTCTCGAACGCACCCTTCTGGGCGAGGTCCTGACCCGGCTCCTCCGCCGCGTCGAGCATGCCCAGCCGGACGCCGGCGGCCGCCTCACCGACCTCGACTGAGGCCGTCTGAGGCCATCTGTCTGAGAGGTGCCCGAGGTTTGGCTGAGGGGGAGCCTGGGGAGGCTTGACAGTCCACCCCGCGATCCGTAAAGTTCTCCGGGTTGCCACAGAGCCTTAACGGTTCTGCGACAGCACCTCCGCCGCTCCAAGCGGCATCCAAACCAACCAGCACGATCTCCCAATCGGGATGAATTCGGTGTGCCCGAATGCAATTCGATTTGGGTTCGACAGCCCCGATTGGGAACTGTCGAGCAGATCCGCTAAGGTTTGGAACGTCGGAACGGCCCAACAGTCGCGAAGACAACCCCCGCTGACTGGGAATCAGGCCCGAAAGGATCTGATAGAGTCGGAACCGCCGGAAAGGGAAACGCGAAAGCG
This sequence comes from Streptomyces sp. NBC_01314, assembly GCF_041435215.1. NCBI lineage: Bacteria > Bacillati > Actinomycetota > Actinomycetes > Kitasatosporales > Streptomycetaceae > Streptomyces > Streptomyces sp. NBC_01314. Next base: position 5,952,696 of record NZ_CP108394.1, read on the forward strand.
GAAACCTGGAAAGCACCGAGGAAATCGGATCGGAAAACGATCTGATAGAGTCGGAAACGCAAGACCGAAGGGAAACTGCCCGGAGGAAAGCCCGAGAAGAACTTGGGTGAGTACAAAGGAAGCGTCCGTTCCTTGAGAACTCAACAGCGTGCCAAAAAATCAACGCCAGATATGTTGATACCCCGTCCGCCGGAATCTTCCGGTGGTCGAGGTTCCTTTGAAGTAAAACACAGCGAGGACGTTGTGAACGGTCGGGCTTATTCCGCCTGACTGTTCCGCTCTCGTGGTGTCGACCCGATTACGGGTAAACATTCACGGAGAGTTTGATCCTGGCTCAGGACGAACGCTGGCGGCGTGCTTAACACATGCAAGTCGAACGATGAACCACTTCGGTGGGGATTAGTGGCGAACGGGTGAGTAACACGTGGGCAATCTGCCCTTCACTCTGGGACAAGCCCTGGAAACGGGGTCTAATACCGGATACAACACTCTCGGGCATCCGATGAGTGTGGAAAGCTCCGGCGGTGAAGGATGAGCCCGCGGCCTATCAGCTTGTTGGTGAGGTAACGGCTCACCAAGGCGACGACGGGTAGCCGGCCTGAGAGGGCGACCGGCCACACTGGGACTGAGACACGGCCCAGACTCCTACGGGAGGCAGCAGTGGGGAATATTGCACAATGGGCGAAAGCCTGATGCAGCGACGCCGCGTGAGGGATGACGGCCTTCGGGTTGTAAACCTCTTTCAGCAGGGAAGAAGCGAAAGTGACGGTACCTGCAGAAGAAGCGCCGGCTAACTACGTGCCAGCAGCCGCGGTAATACGTAGGGCGCGAGCGTTGTCCGGAATTATTGGGCGTAAAGAGCTCGTAGGCGGTCTGTCGCGTCGGATGTGAAAGCCCGGGGCTTAACCCCGGGTCTGCATTCGATACGGGCAGACTAGAGTGTGGTAGGGGAGATCGGAATTCCTGGTGTAGCGGTGAAATGCGCAGATATCAGGAGGAACACCGGTGGCGAAGGCGGATCTCTGGGCCATTACTGACGCTGAGGAGCGAAAGCGTGGGGAGCGAACAGGATTAGATACCCTGGTAGTCCACGCCGTAAACGGTGGGAACTAGGTGTTGGCGACATTCCACGTCGTCGGTGCCGCAGCTAACGCATTAAGTTCCCCGCCTGGGGAGTACGGCCGCAAGGCTAAAACTCAAAGGAATTGACGGGGGCCCGCACAAGCAGCGGAGCATGTGGCTTAATTCGACGCAACGCGAAGAACCTTACCAAGGCTTGACATCGCCCGGAAAGCATCAGAGATGGTGCCCCCCTTGTGGTCGGGTGACAGGTGGTGCATGGCTGTCGTCAGCTCGTGTCGTGAGATGTTGGGTTAAGTCCCGCAACGAGCGCAACCCTTGTTCTGTGTTGCCAGCATGCCCTTCGGGGTGATGGGGACTCACAGGAGACTGCCGGGGTCAACTCGGAGGAAGGTGGGGACGACGTCAAGTCATCATGCCCCTTATGTCTTGGGCTGCACACGTGCTACAATGGCAGGTACAATGAGCTGCGAAGCCGTGAGGCGGAGCGAATCTCAAAAAGCCTGTCTCAGTTCGGATTGGGGTCTGCAACTCGACCCCATGAAGTCGGAGTTGCTAGTAATCGCAGATCAGCATTGCTGCGGTGAATACGTTCCCGGGCCTTGTACACACCGCCCGTCACGTCACGAAAGTCGGTAACACCCGAAGCCGGTGGCCCAACCCGTAAGGGAGGGAGCTGTCGAAGGTGGGACTGGCGATTGGGACGAAGTCGTAACAAGGTAGCCGTACCGGAAGGTGCGGCTGGATCACCTCCTTTCTAAGGAGCATCTAGGCTGCCGGGCTTGCCCGGTGGTCCAGGGCCATGACGCAGGCGAATGTTCTGCGGTGGTTGCTCAAGGGTGGAACGTTGATTATTCGGCACGGTCGGTATGGATGAGAGCGTTAGTACTGCTTCGGCGTGGAACGCGAAGCTCATCGACTGATCGTGTCGGGCACGCTGTTGGGTGTCTGAGGGTATGGCCGTATGGCTGCCTTCAGTGTCGGCCCCAGTGAACTCCGGTGGTTACCGGGGGTGATGGGTGGTTGGTCGTTGTTTGAGAACTGCACAGTGGACGCGAGCATCTGTGGCCAAGTTTTTAAGGGCGCACGGTGGATGCCTTGGCACCAGGAACCGATGAAGGACGTGGGAGGCCACGATAGGCCCCGGGGAGTCGTCAACCAGGCTTTGATCCGGGGGTGTCCGAATGGGGAAACCCGGCAGTCGTCATGGGCTGTCACCCTTGCCTGAACACATAGGGCAAGTGGAGGGAACGCGGGGAAGTGAAACATCTCAGTACCCGCAGGAAGAGAAAACAACCGTGATTCCGGGAGTAGTGGCGAGCGAAACCGGATGAGGCCAAACCGTATGCGTGTGAGACCCGGCAGGGGTTGCGTATACGGGGTTGTGGGATCTCTCTTGATCAGTCTGCCGGCTGGTCGGCGAGTCAGAAACCGTTGATGTAGGCGAAGGACATGCGAAAGGTCCGGCGTAGAGGGTAAGACCCCCGTAGCTGAAACATTAACGGCTCGTTTGAGAGACACCCAAGTAGCACGGGGCCCGAGAAATCCCGTGTGAATCTGGCGGGACCACCCGCTAAGCCTAAATATTCCCTGGTGACCGATAGCGGATAGTACCGTGAGGGAATGGTGAAAAGTACCGCGGGAGCGGAGTGAAATAGTACCTGAAACCGTGTGCCTACAAGCCGTGGGAGCGTCGCGCATCGAGTTTACTCGGTGCGTCGTGACTGCGTGCCTTTTGAAGAATGAGCCTGCGAGTTTGCGGTGTGTTGCGAGGTTAACCCGAGTGGGGTAGCCGTAGCGAAAGCGAGTCCGAACAGGGCGCTTCAGTAGCACGCTCAAGACCCGAAGCGGAGTGATCTAGCCATGGGCAGGTTGAAGCGGAGGTAAGACTTCGTGGAGGACCGAACCCACCAGGGTTGAAAACCTGGGGGATGACCTGTGGTTAGGGGTGAAAGGCCAATCAAACTCCGTGATAGCTGGTTCTCCCCGAAATGCATTTAGGTGCAGCGTCGTGTGTTTCTTGCCGGAGGTAGAGCACTGGATAGGCGATGGGCCCTACCGGGTTACTGACCTTAGCCAAACTCCGAATGCCGGTAAGTGAGAGCGCGGCAGTGAGACTGTGGGGGATAAGCTCCATGGTCGAGAGGGAAACAGCCCAGAGCATCGACTAAGGCCCCTAAGCGTACGCTAAGTGGGAAAGGATGTGGAGTCGCAGAGACAACCAGGAGGTTGGCTTAGAAGCAGCCACCCTTGAAAGAGTGCGTAATAGCTCACTGGTCTAGTGATTCCGCGCCGACAATGTAGCGGGGCTCAAGCGTACCGCCGAAGTCGTGTCATTTCAGCATATAGGGCCAACGCCTGCTGGGATGGGTAGGGGAGCGTCGTGTGCCGGGTGAAGCAGCCGCGGAAGCGAGTTGTGGACGGTTCACGAGTGAGAATGCAGGCATGAGTAGCGATACACACGTGAGAAACGTGTGCGCCGATTGACCAAGGGTTCCTGGGTCAAGCTGATCTGCCCAGGGTAAGTCGGGACCTAAGGCGAGGCCGACAGGCGTAGTCGATGGATAACCGGTTGATATTCCGGTACCCGCTGTGAAGCGTCAAACATTGAACCAGGCGATGCTAAGTCCGTGAAGCCGTTCCGGACCCTTCGGGGAATGGAAAGTGGTGGAGCCGACGGACCAGACTTGCAGTAGGTGAGTGATGGGGTGACGCAGGAAGGTAGTCCATCCCGGGCGGTGGTTGTCCCGGGGTAAGGGTGTAGGACGTCAGGTAGGTAAATCCGCCTGGCAATAGTCTGAGACCTGATGCCGAGCCGATTGTGGTGAAGTGGATGATCCTATGCTGTCGAGAAAAGCCTCTAGCGAGTTTCATGGCGGCCCGTACCCTAAACCGACTCAGGTGGTCAGGTAGAGAATACCGAGGCGTTCGGGTGAACTATGGTTAAGGAACTCGGCAAAATGCCCCCGTAACTTCGGGAGAAGGGGGGCCATCACTGGTGATCCGATTTACTCGGTGAGCTGGGGGTGGCCGCAGAGACCAGCGAGAAGCGACTGTTTACTAAAAACACAGGTCCGTGCGAAGCCGTAAGGCGATGTATACGGACTGACGCCTGCCCGGTGCTGGAACGTTAAGGGGACCGGTTAGTCACTCTTCGGGGTGGCGAAGCTGAGAACTTAAGCGCCAGTAAACGGCGGTGGTAACTATAACCATCCTAAGGTAGCGAAATTCCTTGTCGGGTAAGTTCCGACCTGCACGAATGGCGTAACGACTTCTCGACTGTCTCAACCATAGGCCCGGTGAAATTGCACTACGAGTAAAGATGCTCGTTTCGCGCAGCAGGACGGAAAGACCCCGGGACCTTTACTACAGTTTGATATTGGTGTTCGGTTCGGCTTGTGTAGGATAGCTGGGAGACTTTGAAGCTCGGACGCCAGTTCGGGTGGAGTCGTCGTTGAAATACCAGTCTGGTCGTGCTGGATGTCTAACCTGGGTCCGTGATCCGGATCAGGGACAGTGTCTGATGGGTAGTTTAACTGGGGCGGTTGCCTCCTAAAGAGTAACGGAGGCGCCCAAAGGTTCCCTCAGCCTGGTTGGCAATCAGGTGTTGAGTGTAAGTGCACAAGGGAGCTTGACTGTGAGACCGACGGGTCGAGCAGGGACGAAAGTCGGGACTAGTGATCCGGCGGTGGCTTGTGGAAGCGCCGTCGCTCAACGGATAAAAGGTACCCCGGGGATAACAGGCTGATCTTCCCCAAGAGTCCATATCGACGGGATGGTTTGGCACCTCGATGTCGGCTCGTCGCATCCTGGGGCTGGAGTCGGTCCCAAGGGTTGGGCTGTTCGCCCATTAAAGCGGTACGCGAGCTGGGTTTAGAACGTCGTGAGACAGTTCGGTCCCTATCCGCTGCGCGCGCAGGAATATTGAGAAGGGCTGTCCCTAGTACGAGAGGACCGGGACGGACGAACCTCTGGTGTGCCAGTTGTCCTGCCAAGGGCATGGCTGGTTGGCTACGTTCGGGAGGGATAACCGCTGAAAGCATCTAAGCGGGAAGCCTGCTTCGAGATGAGTATTCCCACCCACTTGATGGGGTAAGGCTCCCAGTAGACGACTGGGTTGATAGGCCAGATATGGAAGCCTGGTAACGGGTGGAGTTGACTGGTACTAATAGGCCGAGGGCTTGTCCTCAGTTGCTCGCGTCCACTGTGTTGGTTCTGAAACCACGAACAACCCCATTCCCGGTTTGGTCACGGGGGATGGTGCGGTTGAGTGTTTCATAGTGTTTCGGTGGTCATAGCGTGAGGGAAACGCCCGGTTACATTCCGAACCCGGAAGCTAAGCCTTACAGCGCCGATGGTACTGCAGGGGGGACCCTGTGGGAGAGTAGGACGCCGCCGAACAAATATTGCGAAAGGCCCACACCTTATGGTGTGGGCCTTTTTGCGTTCCCGGGGCGAAAATCGGAGGAAGGGTGTGGTGCCCCGGTACTACCGTGGGCCGTATGAATCCGGTGATGAGTGCTGAGAGTGCCGTGCCCGAGGGGTACGGGGTGCGGGCCGTTCGGGCTGATGAGTGGCGGGCCGTACGGGAGTTGCGGTTGGCCGCGTTGTTGGATCCGGTGGCGCATCTCGCGTTTCTGGAGACTTACGAGGAAGCCGTGGCCCGGCCGGACGCCTTCTGGAAGGAGCGGACGGAGGGGGCCGCGGAGGGGGTCCGGGAACGGCGGCAGTTCGTTGTGGAGGACGGGGACGGCGGGTGGGTCGGGACGGTGACCGTGCTCGTGGAGGAGGCCGGCACGCGGGACTTCTTCGGGGGGATCGTCGAGCGGCGGCAGGGGCATCTGGTGGGGGTGTTCCTGCGCGACGGGCACCGGGGGAAGGGCGTGGGCGAGGCGATGTTCGCGGCCGCGTTGGAGTGGGCCCGTGGGGTCGGGGTCGATCGGGTGCGGTTGTTCGTCAATGAGGGGAACGGGCGGGCCGCGGCGTTCTATCGGCGGGTCGGATTCGTGGGGAGCGGAGTGACCGTCGAGGGGGACGAAGGGCTGGAGTTGGAGTACGTGTTGCAGTCCTCGTAGGCGTCGAGTGGGCGTCGAGTGGGCTGGTGTTAGCGTTCGGCGGCATGGACGACAGCGTGTATGTGGGCAATGCGGGCAAGGACGCGGCGCTGGACAGGGGCTGGCTGCTCGGGCACTTCAAGGCCGAGGGGGATCCTCGTCGGAGTGACGAGGTGGAGATCAAGTGGGGTGTCCACCCGCGTGGCGATACGCGCGCGCAGTGGGTTCGGGGCGAGGAACGTACCGCCCTGCAGGTGCTGATCAGCGGCCGGTTCCGGGTCGACTTCCCCGGCCGTAGCGTCGTGTTGGAGCGCCAGGGCGACTACGTCGTCTGGGGGCGGGGGGTGGACCATTCCTGGGTCGCGGAGGAGGAGTCGGTGGTGCTGACCGTGCGGTGGCCGTCCGTCCAGGGGTACGCGGTGCCGCAGGAGGGCGGGCAGCCGAGCGGGTGACGGCCCTTTTCGGTCGTGACGGGCTCCTGATCCGGGGTGGTGAACGGCTGTTGCGGCTGTCCGGGGTGGTGGACGGCTGTTACGGCTGCGGGAATTCGTGGTTCGGCCAGCGGGATCTGGCCTGTTCGCGAGAGCGGAGCAGGGCCAGGGTGGGGAGGCCGCGGTCGGGGCCGGAGGTCAGGAGGGCGGGGAGCTGGGGGAGTGGGGCCACGGCTGCCACGTCGTCCAGGACCAGGGTGAGTGGTGGGTCGAGGCGACCGGAGGATGACCGTTCGGCCATGCGCCGGCCGCGCTCGACCACGCTTGAGGCGAGGGCCGTCAGAAGGGGCATGGCGGATGGGTTCGCCTTGGGGTCCTCGATGGGGTCGCCGACCACATAGAGCGTTCCCCCCTCGTGCACGAAGGAATCCAGGGCGAGGGTGTCCGCTCGGTTCGGGGTGCAGGATTCCCGGACGTTGACCGTGGAGAGGGCGGAGAGGGCTCGCGCCGTCAACTGCTGGGCGATGTCGCGGCGTTCGGGGTGCGAGGTGAGGGCCGATTCGAGTTCGCCCGCGGCGCCGGGGGCCGCTTTCGGGTTCGTACGAAGGGTGCGTACCGCTTCCTGGACGTTGCTGCCCTGGGCCCAGCGGTGCAGGTGGCGGATGGTGCGGTTGTCTATGGCGGCGGCGTGGAGGTAGCTGCGCAGGAGGGTTTCCGCCGTGTCCGCCATCGCCTGGTCGATCCTGGCGGCGGGGCGGATGGGGGCGAGGAGGGCGGTCGCCCTGGCCAGTGCCGTCGGCTTGTCCTCGCAGCCGGCGATGGGAGACCAGTGGAGGCGGGCAGGGGTGTCGCAGCGGTGCGCGGGATCGTAGAGGAGGACCGGGCCCAGCTTCGCGCGGGCGTCCTTCGTGTCCGACCAGAGGGTGGGGTCGGAGGTGACCACCAGGACGGGGCCCTCTGCGTCCCGTACAGCTTGGGTGGCGGCGGGGCGACGGGACTTGGCGGTGCCGAGGATGACCATCGGGACCGCTTTCGCCCAGCCGCCGGTGCCAGGGCCGGCGGGTGTCGAGGGCACGGTGACTCCGGGCCGGGGGTGGGCGGCCGGAGCGGCGGCTTCCGTAGCGGTCGCGGTCGGCAGGGGGACGGTGGGGTGCGTGCCGGCCGGGTGCGTGTGAGGAGGCTGGGTCGGCGCGCCTGCCTCGGCCGCCGGGACGAGCGGAGGGGAGGGCGCGCCGTGACGTGGCTCGGGGACCGGCGTGGCGGGTGTCGAGGTGGTGGCGGGGAACCCGGCGGGCGGAGCGAGGCCGCCGCTGTGGCTTCCGGAGTGTGGCCCCGCGGGGGTGCCGATCGCCGGATCCGCGTGGTGGCCGTAGCCTCCGGTGTGCGGGTGGGCTGGGGCGGTCGGTTCTGCGTGGGCGCCGGGGACCGGGCCCGTGCTGTGGACGTATCCCCCGGCGGGGGGTGCGGAATGGCCGGGGAATACCGGCGGTGTACCCGTCGTGGTGTCGCCCTTTGCCTGGCGCCCTGCCGTCTTCTCCCGTGTCCGTACGGCCCTCCAGCGGGCCAGTGTGCCCATCGTGAAGACGGTCAGGACGAGGAGGATCATGAGCTGGCTGATCAGGAGGCCCCAGAAGAGGCCGTAGCCGGAGAGCTGGTCGGCGGGGGTGTCCGGCCAGGCGGCGGTGAGGTCCTGAGGGGCGGAGACCAGGCTGCGTACGGCGAGGGGTGTGCGGGAGAGGGTGACGGCGTCGGGCCAGGCGCCGTGGGCGAAGAGGCCGGACAGGCCGGTGGCCGACCAGACCAGCAGGGTGAGGCCCACCAGGAATCCGAGGAGGGCGATCAGCAGCCCGTCGGGGATGCCGCCTCCGCCCTGGTCGGGGCGCCGGTCGTCCGGTCTCATCGCACGCCGCCGTTCACGCCGTTTCCTCCGCCGCCGTACACGCCGTCACCTTGCCCTGCCCCTGCCTGTTCCGGCTCGTCCCTGGTCCCGGGTCCCGCTCAGGCCACCGTCGACTCAGAGGAACCGTATCCGTCGACCTCGCTCAGGCGGTGTTCGACGAAGGCGGCCGCTCGCTCCTCCGCCTCCAACTCGGCGGCGTGGAAGGCGTCGTCCTCGTCCAGCAGATGGTCTACGGACGATTCGGTCATCGCGCGGTCGGTGAAGACCAGAGGGCGTTCGGTCTCGGTGATCAGGTGTTTGACCACCTGCACATTGCCGTTGACGTCCCAGACGGCGATGCCGGGGGTGAGGGTGGGGATGATCTCCACGGCCCAGCGGGGCAGGCCCAGCACGCGGCCCGTCGCCCTCGCCTCGTCGGCCTTCTGGGCGTAGATCGTCCGTGTCGACGCCATCTTGAGGATGGCCGAGGCCTCCTTCGCGGCCGCGCCGTCGACCACGTCGGACAGGTGGTGGACGACCGCGACGAAGGACAGACCGAGCCGTCGGCCGAACTTCAGCAGGCGCTGGAAGAGCTGGGCGACGAAGGGGCTGTTGATGATGTGCCAGGCCTCCTCGACCAGGAAGATGCGCTTCTTCCGGTCGGGGCGGATCCAGGTGTGCTCCAGCCAGACGCCGACGATCGCCATGAGGATGGGCATGGCGATGGAGTTGCGGTCGATGTGGGACAGGTCGAAGACGATCAGGGGGGCGTCGAGGTCGATGCCGACCGTCGTCGGCCCGTCGAACATGCCGCGCAGGTCACCGTCGACCAGGCGGTCCAGGACCAGTGCCACGTCCAGGCCCCAGGCACGTACGTCGTCTATGGCGACGTTCATCGCTTCCGCGGACTCCGGCTCGGGGTGGCGGAGTTGCTCGACGATGTCGGTGAGGACCGGCTGGCGTTCGACGATCGTCTCGTTGACGTAGGCGTGGGCGACCTTGAGGGCGAAGCCGGAGCGTTCGTCCAGGCCGTGGCCCATCGCGACCTCGATGATCGTCCGGAGCAGCGCGAGCTGGCCGGTCGTGGTGATCGAGGGGTCGAGGGGGTTGAGGCGGATGCCCATGTCCAGGGCGGCCGTCGGGTCCAGGCGGATGGGAGTTATGCCCAGCTCCTGCGCGATGAGGTTCCATTCGCCGACGCCGTCCTCGCCCTGGGCGTCGAGGACGACGACCTGGCGGTCGCGGAAGCGCAACTGCCGGAGGACGTAGGTCTTCTCCAGGGCCGACTTGCCGTTGCCGGACTCGCCGAGGACGAGCCAGTGCGGGGCGGGGAGCTGCTGGCCGTAGAGCTGGAAGGGGTCGTAGATGTAGCCCTTGCCGGAGTAGACCTCGCGGCCGATGATCACGCCGGAGTCGCCGAGGCCGGGGGCGGCGGTCGGGAGGTAGACGGCCTGGGCCTGGCCCGTGGAGGTGCGCACGGGGAGGCGGGTCGTCTCGACCTTGCCGAAGAGGAAGGACGTGAAGGCGTCCGTGAGGGCGGACATGGGGTCCCTCATCAGCGACGTACCTCCTGTCCTGACTTCTGTTCCGGCTGCTGTCCCGACCTTTCCGCCGGCTTCTGTTCCGACTGCGGCCGTGAGCCGTGCTGGTCCGGATGATCCCGCATCGCGGTGGCCCTACCTTCGGATTCCGGTGGCGAACGGGAGCGTGTTGACGAAGGACCGGTGGTGTTCGCGGTCGCACCACTCCAGCTTCAGATACGACTTGCCGGCCGAGGCTCTTATCGTCCGCTTGTCGCGCGCCAGGGCCTCCGGGGAGCGGGAGGAGACGGTGATGTAGCCGACCAGGTTGACGCCGGCCGCGCCGCTCGCGAGGTCCTCGCCGCGCTGGTCGAGGCGGGAGTGGGAGGCCACGTCGCGGGGGTCGACGGTGCGGTTCATCTTGGCGGCGCGGGACGCCTCCGCCTCGTCGTTCGTCTTCTCCGTCAGCATGCGCTCGATGGCGACCTCGGTGGGTTCGAGGTCCATCGTGACGGCGACCGTCCGGATGACGTCCGGGGTGTGGACCAGGAGCGGCGCCAGGAAGTTGACGCCGACCGGGGTCATCGGCCATTCCTTCACCCAGGCCGTGGCGTGGCACCAGGGGGCGCGGGTGGAGGACTCGCGGGTCTTGGCCTGGAGGTAGTCGGGCTCCATCGCGTCCAGTTCGGCCGGCCAGGCGTTGCGCTTGGTCATGGCCTGGATGTGGTCGATGGGGTGGTCCGGGTCGTACATGGCGTGGATGAGGGAGGCGAGGCGGCCCTGGCCCAGCGGCTGCCGTACGCGGATGTCGGCCTCCTGGAGGCGCGAGCAGATGTCCGTCAGCTCACGGGCCATGACGACGGCGAGGCCCGCGTCCTTGTCCATCTTCCGGCCCTGTGGGCGGGCCGCGCGGGCCATGGCGGCTGCCTCGGCGGCCAGTTCGCGGGAGTAGTGCATGCAGGTGACGAGGTACGCGCGGTGCTGCTCGCTGCTCGTGGAGACCATGGACTGCAGCTGGTCGTACGACTGCTGCAGCCAGCCCGGGGCGCGTTCGTCGCCGCGCTGGGCGACGTCCTTGGCGTGGGCGTCCGGGTCGGCCGGGAGCGTGCGGGCGAGGATCTGCAGGCGGGTGACGAAGCCGTCGCCGTTGGCCACGTGCTTGAGGAGGGTGCCGAAGCGGTCGACGAGGGCTTCCTGGTCCTCGGAGTCGCGCAGGCCGACGCCGGGGCCCTCGATCTCGATGGCCGCGGTGACGGTCCGGCGGTCGGCGTGCAGGAGGACGGCGATCTCGTCGGGGCCGAAGGGCGCGGCCAGCCAGGTGATGCGGCCGATGCCCGGCGGGGGCCCGACCTCGACCTCACGGCCGTCGAGGTGTGTGCCGGCCTCCATGTTGGCGGAGCGGTAGGTCGTGCCGCGGCGCAGGCTGCGCTTGTAACTGCGGTTGATCTCGAACCACTTGTAGAACGTCCGGCGCTTGTACGGCACGTACACCGCGGCCAGCGCCAGCATCGGGAAGCCCGTCAGCAGGGCGATGCGCGGGACGAGCACCGGGACGAGGAGGCCGCACATCATGCCGAGGAACGCGCCCGTGATGATCAGCGCGATCTCGCCGGACTCGCGGTTCCGGCCGATGATCGCGTTCGGCCGGGCGCGGCCGATCAGATATGTACGGCGGGGCGTGACCGGATGGGACAGGTGGGAATCGGTCGTCAACGCCCTTCACCTCCCGTGCGGTTGCTGTTGCGGGTGTTGCCGGCGTGGGGGGTGTTGACCGGGCTCGTACGGGGTGGGGGTGCGGCGGAGGGGACGGTTCCGCCGCCTCCGCTCGCGTTGCGTGAGCTGTGGGCCGCCACGCCGCCGGATACGGGGTTGGCCGGGCGGGGGGTGTTGTTTCCGCCTCCGCCGCCGTTGTTGTCGGCCCGGGAGCTGTGGGTCTTGATGCCCTGGGCGACGAGGCTGGCCGGGGAGCTGATCACGGCGGCGGCCTTGCCTTCGGCGCCGCGCATGATGCGGTTGTTGCGGGAGTTGGCGATCTCGTCGCCGAAGCCCGGGACGAAGCGGTAGATCATGGCCGAGGCGAAGATGGCGAGGAGGATGATGGCGAGGCCGGAGACGACCGCGGAGAACGCGTTCGGGCCGTCGTCCGCGGAGAGTGCCCCTGCGAGGCCCAGGACGATCACGATCACGGGCTTGATGAGGATGACCGCGATCATGATGCCCGCCCAGCGGCGGACGTGGCCCCACAGGTTCTTGTCCACCAGGCCGGCGTAGACGACCGTGCCGAGCAGTGCGCCGACGTAGAGCAGCGCGGCGCGGATCACGAGCTCCAGCCAGAGGACTCCGGCGGCGAGGATGGAGACGAGGGAGACGACGATCAGCATGATCGGGCCGCCGCCGATGTCCTCGCCCTTCTTCAGGGCGCCGGAGAAGGTGCCGAAGAAGGTGTCCGTCTGGTCACCGGTGGCTTTGGCGAGGACGTCGGTGACGCCGTCGGTCGCCGATACGACGGTGTAGAGGATCAGGGGGGTGAAGGCGGAGGCGATGACCGTCAGCCAGAGGAAGCCGACCGCCTCCGACAGGGCCGTGGTGAGGGGGACGCCTCGCACCGCCCGCTTCGCGACCGCCAGCAGCCACAGCACCAGGGTGAGGATCGTCGAGGCCGCGAAGACCACGGCGTACTGCTGCAGGAACTTCGGGTTCGTGAAGTCGACGTTCGCCGTGTCGTTGACCGCGGTGGAGAGCTTGTCGATGGTCCAGGAGGCGGCGTCGGCGCAGCCTTGGGCGAGGGAGGAGAGGGGGTCGAGGGTGGTGGTTACGTCGTTGGGGAGGGTGCGGGTGTCGCCTTTTTCGCCGGATTCTCGTTCGCAGTACTTCTTGGCTTCGCCGACGATGAGATCGCAGGGGTTGTTCGAAGTCGAGGGTGACGGCGATGGGGTGGGATCCGCGTAGGCGCGTGAGGCAAGCAGGACGACAGCCGTCTGTACGGCGGCGACGGCTCCGGTGAGCCTGAGCGCACGGTTCGGGTTACCGGGCATACGTGAACCCTCCGTACTGTTCGACGGCCTTGCTGATCTCTTCGGATGTGGCGGCCTGGTCGTCGCCCGGCACCGGGGCGGGGCCGTCCTTCTGTGAGTCCTTGACGATCTTCCAGTCACCGTTGGACCACTGGAGATCGAAGGTCCACGTCTTCCAGGTCGAGGTGACGGGATCGGTTGAGCTCTGTCCGGACATGCCGATGAGGCCCATGTACCAAACCGCTACTTTGGTGCCGGCGTTGCCGTAGTCCTGGACCGTGGTGCCCAGCGGGGTCACACGCGAGACGAACGTGCTGCCCTCGGGCGGGCTGCCGTCGGAGTCCAGGCCCATCTTGCTCAGGAAGTCCGCCGAGTAGGCCTGGTCCAGTGGCGCTTGCAGTTCGGCGGCTGCGTCGGCGGTGTAGAGGGCGTCGACGATGGTGTGTCGGCTGTCCTTGTGGAACATGCCGGTCGAGCCGAGTGCTACGGCGTAGTTGGCCGCCGCGCTCTGCGCCCCCTCCTCGCTCTGCGCGAACCCCGAAGGAATCCCGACTGTCCTTGACTTCACCGGCCGTTCCCCAGAAGCCGCCGTAGGTGCCGTCTCCGCCTTGTCGCCGCCGGAGTTCCCGTCGGTGTCGGAGTCGCCGCCGCCCCGGTTCGCGAAGGCGATCGCGGCGATGAGGAGGACTACGACGCCGACGATGGTGACGAGGCTTCTGGAGGAGGAGCGGGGGCGGCGGGGGGCGCCGCCGTAGGGGTCGCCACCGCCTTCGGGGAGGCGGGTTCGGGTCTGGCCGGTGCCGGCGTACCCCCCGTACGCCCCGCCGTCACCGGAGCGCGAGGACTCGCCGTACCCCTGCTCGTCGCCGAGACTCATGCCGCAGTCGCCCCTTCAACTTCGACGTCGTACCGAAAGGCGTAGCAGTACGACGGTAGCCGCGCTGGTTCCCGCGCGGGCGCGGTGTGGAGACTCGACATCAGGGAAACGCAACCTCAGCCGGTGGGCACGACGGACGGGTGGGGTGGAAGGGGAACCGGGCGAAGCCGGCGGACCGGCCGGGACGGGCCGGCCGCCGCGCTACACGGCCATGCCGTACACGATGGTGAAGAGCGTGCCCAGTGAGCCGATGATGAAGACGCCGGTGAGTCCGGCGATGATGAGGCCCTTGCCCTGTTCGGCGCTGAAGGTGTCGCGGAGGGCGGTCGCGCCGATGCGCTGTTTGGCCGCGCCCCAGATCGCGATGCCGAGGCAGAGGAGGATGGCGACCGCCATCACGACCTCGATCATCACGCGTGCCTCGTTGCCCAGGCTGCCGAAAGGCCCCCAGTCCGGGGCGATTCCGCCGATGATGGTGGTGATGTCGCCTTTTTCGGCTGCAACGAACATGTAAGTCACCGCCCCTAGTGGGTAGTTCTGTTGTCTTCTGTCTTCGCTGGCTGTGCGGCGCGTGCGCCTGGGGCGTCCGCTCCGCACGCCTCCGCGCGGGTGCGCAGAGGTCAGGCCCATTCTCGCCGACAATGACGCTGTCGTATGTCGACTTGGCGTCATTGATTGGCGGTTTTCGTACGGATTCCTTGCCGCCGGCCCGCGCGGGACCCTGACGGGGGCGCGGAACGGTAAACGAAGGGCCGTATCGTCACTCTGTGTATCACAGCAGGTCACGCCGGGCAACGAGGATGAATCGGAACCTGTGGTGTGGTTCCGTCGTTATTCCCCTTTCGTGCCCTCTGGGGGCTTGCCTGGCCCCGCTTCTGACGGGGTGTCGGCTGTGTTCTGTCGATCCGGTGTTCTCCGGGTTCGAGTCTGCCTGATGTGGACGTAAGGGTCGCGTGTGGGGGCCGGATGCCCGTGAGAGCCGAGCTTTGGCCAGAACTGCATGGGATCGCGATCGCAATTTTGGTACAAATGATCGACTGGGTGGCCCTGTCTGTTCGTGCGTCAGGCGTGCGGGCTGGGCGCCGAGTTGACGGAACGAATCTGCGAGGGCGTCCACGGGGGTAGGCGTGAGCGAGGAGAGGCCCGTTGTCTCGGGCGAGATACCGGAGTTCACGGGGAATCTGGAACAGCTGGAGACGGACGCCGGGGACATCGCGTTCGACGGGATGGCGGTCGGTGCCGCGGGTCTGCTGATCGACGCGAACTTCAACATGCTGGAGCCCTTCTACAAGGCTCCCGAGGCAGACCAGCTCTTCGCGACGACGGCGCCGGTCGCGGCGGCCGGCCACGATCTGCAGACCGAACTGGGCACGGTCTCCAAGGCGCTGCTCGACTACGCGGCCGAGGTCCGGCCCCTGGTCGACCGGCTCAACTCGCTCCGCGAGGAGGCGGCGGCCTTCGAGCGGCGCGTCGCGGACGACGACGAGTGGGTCGCGGACGGCGACCTCATCGACGAGAACACGGCCCGCCGCAACGCGGTGAACGCCGCCTGGTCCGCCTTCCAGGCCGCCGAACTGGCCTGTCACAACAAGATCGTCGCGCTGGTCGGCGGCGAGGCGCTCGTCGTCAACGACGGGTCCAACAAAGACAACATGTACGGCTACCGTGCCGAGGACCTCGACAACGTCGGCGGCCTGCCGTGGGGTGACGTCGTCGAGGAGTCCAACCCCTGGTACTACTTCCACGAGCACGCCTGGGACTTCACCGTCGGCTTCTTCGTCGACGGCGTGTGGGGGACGATCCGAGGGCTCGGCACGCTGGTGGGCGTCGACGGCTGGGACGCGGCCGGCCAGGCGTGGACGGGGCTCGGGAAGCTCCTGACCGGCATCGTGATCACGGCCGTACCGGTCGTCGGCACCGCGTACTGGCTGGCACCCGACGACAAGCTGCCCTCCTGGCTGCGCGACTCCCGTACGGCGGTGGTGGAGACCGGCAAGGCGCTGATCGCGTACGACGAGTGGGGCAAGAACCCGTCGCGGGCGGCGGGGGCCGTCACCTTCAACGTCCTGACGACCGTCTTCACGGGCGGCACGGGTGGGGCCGTCGCCGGGACGGCCAAGGCCGGTGCGATCGCGAAGGCCATCTCCTTCGCGGGCAAGGCGGGGCGGATCGTCGATCCGATGACGTACATCGCCAAGGGCATCGGTGGGACCGCCGTCAAGATCAGCGACGTCATGGCCGGCCTGCGGGGGATCACCAACGGCACGCACATCAGGCTCGGCGAGGGCACGTATCAGATCGCCGACCCGCCGAACATCGCCGACGACCTCCCGGCCGGACTCACCCCCGAGAACTCCGTCCGCATGACGACCCCCGAGGGCCAGGTCGTCTACCTCGACACCAAGACGCTGGTGATGCACAACGCCGACGGGACGGTGCGGGAGTCGCTGGACAGCATCCGGCACGAGGCTACGGCAGAGCAGCGGGCGGGGGAGGCCGGGGGGCGGGGGGAGCGGACGCCGGGGGGTGCCGGTGAGCGCGAGCTGGTGGGAGCCGGGGCCGGGACGCGGGTGGGGGACACCGCGGCGGTGGGTGGCCGTGGGGGTGACTCGGCGGCTGTCGGCGGGCGCGGGGGAGACAACCTGGGCGGAACCGGTGGTCGTACCGGCGAGAACCCGCCGCTCGGACGCGGTGGCTCGGGCGGCTCCGGCGGTGGCGGCCTGGACGACCTCGGGCGGACCGGTGACGACGGGCTCGACGGGCTCGATGACGCGGGGCGGGCCGGGGACACGGCGGACAACGGGGTCGGGGGCGCAGACGAGGGGCAGCAACCGCCGAAGCGGACCCCCGAAGAGGCGAAGAAGATCGTCGAGGAGCAGATCAGGAAGGCGAACGACCCCGATAAGGCCTGGTTCGACAAGTACTACCGCTCGGACGGCCACCGTTGGAGCACCAAGGCGACCGACGGGAACGGCGACCCGCTGCCCATCCTGGCCAAGGACGAGCATGGCGACTGGATCGCGAAGGACTCCCTGCCGGCCAAGTCGGGCGCGACGGGCAGGCTCGACCCGGGGACCTTCGATCGTAAGTCGGTCCGGACCGACCAGATGGGTCACCTCGATGACGCCGCGTTGGACCGGAAGGCGTCCAAGGACCTCACCAACGCCGAGCGGGCGTACACGGCTGACCCCTCCGCCGAGAACCTGGCGAAGCTCAACAAGGCGCAGGAAGCGTTTGATCTGCAGCTCCCGGGGCGGCCCAACAACAGCTCGATCGCCGAGGCACTCGGCGAGCAGGCGGCCATGCGCCATGTCATTCCGCAAAGGTTCCCGGACGCCCAGTGGATCGACCTGCCGAAGACGCCGAACGGCGCAAACATGTTCGATCAGCTCTATCGGCTCGACGACGGCACGCTCGTGATCGCGGAGGCGAAGGCGCCTCAGGCCAATCCGATGTGGCGCAAGGGCGCCGGAGAGGCGGAAGGCTGGATGGTGCAGCAGGGCACGCGGCCGTATGTCGAGACGATCCTGTTCCAGATGGAGAAGAACTACAAGCTTGAGGCAACGGACAGCGTGGGCAACCGAGTGCTGGATGCCCAGGGGAAACCGGTGACCAACGGCGACCTCGCAGAGCTGATATCCGACGCCCTGGAGAGCGGCAAGCTGAAGTACGTCATGGTGAAGGCGGCGGAAAATCCAGGCACCTACGCTGGTGCGAAGCTGGAGCACTTCGACATTGACTAAGAGGAGAGAACCCGTGGTCACGCGCATTCCTCGCCATGACAACCCGCCAAGTCTCGCTGCCCACGTCAATACGGCAGCGGGCCTCGAAGCGTTGGCGGGGTCCGTGGCGCGGGTGTTGGAGCGCCTCGAACAATCGGACATGTCCCGGCGGCGTGCACTGGACACGACGCTGACCTATGCCATGGCCCGATGCGAGGTGGACCCGGGCGCCGAGGAGTTCGAGACCTGGGAAGCCTGGGTCACCGCGATGCAACTGGGTCACGCGCGGTTCGCTCTGGCCACCGATCCCGAGGGTCGTACCCTGACCTGCCGGATCAAGGAGAAGGAGTGGAACCTTCCGACGACCGGGCCCCGGCCCAACGTGAACGCCGGCAGCTGGGTCAAAGCGTTCTACCTCGCGCTGATCTGCCGTGAGAACGAGAGGCTGGGCGAGCTGGCTCGGGTGCCCGTCTCTCTGCTGCGTGAATCGGGTGCGACGTTCGACGAGTACATCTACTCGTGGGTGGAGACCCTGCAGCATTTCTGGCTGGGCCAGGACGGCGTCGGTGACCATCTGGTCGCCGCCGTGGACGGCACCGGTCCGGACTCGGCGCAGTGGGCGGACCAGGACTACATGTCCTCGATCCTGTATCCGCCGATCATCCTGTTCTACCGCTACCTGCGTGAGGACCACGAGAAGTTCAACGAGGCGCTGGTCGACGCGCTGCGGTGGCACAAGGAGTACTGGACCGCGTCCGACGACCGGGCCATCAACAGTGACGGCCTCGTCGCCTTCGGTCCGCTGGCCATCGCCTGCCTCGCCCACGACAAGGGCTTCCCCATCGAGGTCGAGTCGGAGTACCTGCCGAGCGCTCTGCTGACGTTCGCGTGGCGGGGCGAGATCGACACCTGAACCGACCGTCAGGTGACCTGTGGGGGGCCGGGCTTCGGCGTACGTGCGCTACTCGCCCACGAGGCGTGCACTGCAGATGCATACGATGCCTGGCATGGTCACTCGCACTACTCCCCGGTCAGCGTCGGCTGCGGCTTCGTTGGTCCTCGCGCTCACCCTTGCCGGCTGCGGTTCCGGCGGCGGGGAGGGTTCTCCTGCCGACACGCCTGCGCCGAGTGTCTCCGCCACCGGTTCCCCCCAGTCCTCGCCGTCACCGACCTCGAGCACGAACGAGGACGGCACGGCGAAGCCAGGGACCAAGGCGAAGCTCGGAGAACCGACCTTGCTCAGCTATGAAGGTGGGACGAAGGCGGGCGTCCTCGAGGTCACGATCACCGGCATCGAGAAGGGCAGCAAGGCGGATGTGGCCTCGCTGGGGCTGAGCGGCGACGCCAAGAAGATGACGCCGTACTACGTGCGCGGGACCATCAAGAACGCGGGCGAGAAAGATCTCTCCCACGCCCCTGTCGACCCGCCGGGTGGGCTGCTCGACGACGGGACCGCCGCCCGGCAGCTACTGGTCATCGGGACCTTCGCCACGTGTGACTCCTACCCGAAGACCAAGAGTTTCCCGCCCGGCGCCTCGTACGAGACGTGTGCACCGGTCCTCGCCGACCCCGGCACCGAGGTCACCGGCGCGGTGTGGACAGGTCAGGGCTACCCCGACCTCCCGGCCTCCTCGGGAGTCATCTGGATGCCGTGAGGCGGCGGACGCCTGTCGATGTACAAC
Source organism: Streptomyces sp. NBC_01314 (assembly GCF_041435215.1). Classification (NCBI taxonomy): domain Bacteria; kingdom Bacillati; phylum Actinomycetota; class Actinomycetes; order Kitasatosporales; family Streptomycetaceae; genus Streptomyces; species Streptomyces sp. NBC_01314. The sequence continues at coordinate 5,971,955 of NZ_CP108394.1, forward strand.
TCGTCCGAGCCGGTTGCGAGACATCGACGGTGATGAGCAGCAACCCGGCTTCCCTGCCTCCCGCACACGGTCACATCACTTCTCGAATCCCTCGACCCCCTCCACGAAGTGGTCGAACTCTCCCGCCTGTACGCCCAGTACGAACGCGTCCCACTTCCGGCGGTTCGTCGTCACGACGTTGTCCGGGTCGCTGGTCTCGCGGATGTAGACGGGGGCCTCGGGGTCGTCCTCGCCGTTCCCCTTGCCGAAGGCGAGTTCGATCCAGGGGCCGGGGCCGGTGGCGTCGTCGGGGGCGGCGCGGATCCAGTCGAGGTCCGGGGGGATGTCAGACACGGGTGGGTTCCTTGTCGAGTTTGAGCGCGTGGAGGAGGGCTCGGAAGGAGGAGGGGGTGGTGGCGAGGGTGGCTTGGCTGGGGTCGGCGGATTCGGTGAGGCGGATCGTGAGGGAGTTGGTGGCTATGTGTATGCAGGAGTCGCCCGCCCCGCAGTAGGACGACTTCTGCCAGGAGACGTGCTGGGACATGTCGTTCCTTTCACAGGTCGTGGATCAGGTTGTGGATGAAGTCGCGGGACTTCTCGGGCTTGAGGGCCAGGCCGTCCAAGCGGTCGAGCAGGACCCGGTACATGTACAGCTGTGCTTCGGCGTCGAGGAAGGTCGGCCCGTGGGACTGGTCGAGGTGGACGGTGTCGAGCGGAGGTACTGGCCCCCCGGAGTAGAAGATCGACTGTCCTGAGCCGGGGAACGAGCCGGCGTCGAACGTGAGCACCTTCACGGTGATGTGCTCACGTTCGCTCATGCTCAGCAGGTGCTGAAGCTGTTTCTTGGCCACAGTCGGTCCGCCGAACTGCATGCGCAGAGCGGCCTCGTGGATGATCGCCGCGTACGGGGTCGGGCGGTCCCTGAAGAGCACGTCCTGGCGCTTGATGCGGAACGACGCGCGGTGCTCGATGTCGGGTGGGGACAGCTCGGGTACGACCTGGCGGAACAGTTCGCGGGCGTGGTCGATGATCTGGAGCAGGCCGGGAATGTGCACGGTCACGGCTGCACGCAGGCGTACGGCGTGGTGCTCCAACTCCGCGAGATCGAGCAGGGCGGCGGGCAGGCGGTCGCGGTACTCCTCCCACCAGCCGCGGGTGCGGTCGGAGGTCATGTCCGTGAGCGCCTCGATCAGGTCTCGGTCCGGGCACTTGTAGTGGCAGCCGAGCGTACGCACGCGCTCGGGGCTCACCCCGGCGCGCCCGGCTTCCACGTTGCTGATCTGGTTCTGTTGAACGCCGAGCAGGCGGCTGGCCTGTGTGGACGACAGCCCGGCGCGCTCCCGGAGCTTGCGGAGTTCGGTGCCCAGCCGGAGTTGACGTCCCGTCGGGTTGCTTCTCACGGGCTTGCCCGCTCCTTTCGCACGCAAGTCACCCACACGGGTGGTAGATCAGTGCTTTTCTGGATTCCATGTAAGACCTTTTATGGGCATCGTTATCGTAGGTCATGTATCAACTCCCCTCAGTAGTCGGAGACTTCCATGGCCACCGTATCCCCGTCCTGGAACTACACCCTTCGCCTCCCACGGGACCCCCGCTCCCCCGGCGTCGGGCGTGCCACCCTCCGGGCCGTGCTCGCCGCGCACGACCTCTCCGAACTCACCCCCACCGCCGAACTGTTGGCCGCCGAGCTGCTCACCAACGCTCATCGGCACACCGTGCAGGAGTACGCCCTGAGGGTGCTGGAGGTCGGCGGGCGGCTGCGGGTGGGGGTGTGGGATCGGGACTGGCGGGTGCCGGTGGAGTTCGAGGAGGACGTTCGACCCGTCGACCTCGACGCCGAGTGCGGGCGGGGGCTGCAGCTCGTACGCGCCTGCTCCGAGGGTCGGGGCGTGTCCGTGTCGCGAGACCTTGGCGTCTCACGGGGTGGGAAGCTGCTGTGGGTCGACTGCGGGGCCGTCGGGTGATCATTCCTAAGGAGGGTGGCCGCCTCTACACTTGCTGACGGCGGACTGGCGCGCGGTGAGGGGCGGTTGACGGTGCGTAAGGCATGGATCGTGGCGATCGCTGCCGGCAGCGCCGGGCTCAGCTTCGTGATGCTGCTGGTCGTGGGTGTCTACATGGTCGCCGGGAATCTCGCCAACGGGATCGCCGGGAAGTCGGTCGGGCTGGCCAAGGGGGCCGTGCCCGCCGCTTATCAGACCCTCGTGCAGAAATGGGGCAATCTGTGCGATGCCATCAATCCGGCGTTGCTCGCCGCACAGCTGTATCAGGAGAGCGGGTTCAATCCGAAGGCGCAGAGCCCCGCCGCCGCGCAGGGGATCGCGCAATTCATTCCCGGGACGTGGGCCACGCACGGGCTCGACGGTGATGGTGACGGGGATCGTGATGTGTGGGACCCGAATGACGCGATTCCGTCGGCCGCCTCGTACGACTGCTCGCTCGCGAAGTACGTGAAGGACGTACCCGGTGATCCGACGGCGAACATGCTCGCTTCCTACAACGCGGGGGCGTACGCCGTCATCAAGTACGGGGGCGTCCCGCCGTACAAGGAGACCCAGAACTACGTCAAGACGATCACGACGCTGTCGGAGAGTTTCGCCGCGCCCACGACCCGGGTCGATCCGAGCGAGCAGGCGGCCGGGGCCATCGCGTACGCGCAGAAGAAGCTCGGGACGCTGTATCTGTGGGGCGGCAACGGTACCGCTGACCAGGATGGACGCTTCGACTGCTCGGGGCTGACGAAGGCGGCGTACGCGAGTGTGGGGATCACGCTGCCGCGGGTCGCGAACGATCAGTACAACGCCGGTCCGCATCCGTCGCGGGACGAGCTGCTGCCCGGGGATCTGGTGTTCTTCTCCGACGATCTCACCAACTCCCGCGCCATTCGGCACGTCGGGATTTATGTGGGGGGCGGATACATGATCGACGCTCCGCGGACGGGGGCCGTCATCCGGTTCGACCCGGTTGATACCCCCGACTACTTCGGTGCCACCCGAGTCACCGAGGATGGCGCGAAAGCGTTGCCCACAACGGTCTGACGGCGCCGTAATAAACGGTGAACCCTTGCCCTGAGCTGCGGAGACGTGTCTCTCTTCGATAACGTCTGAGTGATCATTCGGTGGAGGGTGGAACGTATTGAAGGAGAGTGTGCGTTCCTATTTGACGTAGCCCGTTGACGCTCACGCGGAAGCACTACGGACACCACGGGGGTGGCAAAGCGCGGCGCACGTAAGGGTGCGGTCGCGAGAACGATGACGAAAGGGCCGCAGCACGATGGCTGGACTCGCCGCGCATGCCGCAATTGCCGCTGAATCCGGATCGAACCCTGACGTCGAGCTGCTGTACGACATCAACGGCCTCGCCAAGGACGCGCCGCACTGGCTCGACCGGGTGATGGAGTTCGTGGGTGAGTACGGGCTCCTCTTCGCGATGGTGCTGCTGATCCTGTGGTGCTGGTGGGGGGTGCGGAAGCGGGGCGGGGAGGACGCCGCCTCGTCCGTGGCCGCGTTGGTCTGGGCGCCGCTTGCCGCCGGGGTCGCCGTGCTGGTGAACGTGCCGATACGCGGGTTCGTGGAGCGGCCTCGGCCCTTTCTCGATCATGAAGGGCTGGAGGTGCTCGTCTCCGGCAAGACCGACTACTCGTTCGTGAGCGATCACGCGACGCTGATCATGGCGATGGCGGTGGGGTTGTTCGTCGCCAACCGGAAGTTCGGGATGGTCGGGCTGGTCATCGGGCTGCTGGGTGGGTTCATCCGGGTCTACATGGGTGTGCACTATCCGACGGACGTGATCGGTGGGTTCGCGTTGGGGACCGCTGTCGCGCTGTTGCTGTCGCCGTTGGCGATGGCTCTGCTCACGCCGTTGATGAGGGCGGTGGAGCGGTCGCCCCGGGTGGGGTGGATTGTGCGGGCTCGGGGGCGGGACGGGGGGCGTGCGGTGATTCCGGGGGCGCGGGTCGAGGGGGTTTCGGCGGAGGAGCGGGATCTGGCGGCCTGAGGGGTCGCCCGGGATCTGCCTGGGGGTTCGCCCGGGGATCTGGCTGAGTGTCCGCCCGGGATCTTTTCGCCCCCGCCGCCCCTACCCGTCCCATCCAGGGGCTGTGCCCCTTCGACCCCCTTGAGCGCCTCATAGCTCGGGGGGTCGGTTGTTTGGCGGGTGCGGGTGGGTGGGGGCTTGTCGCGCAGTTCCCCGCGCCCCTTACGGGGCCTGCGGCCCGTCCGGAGGAGAAGAGCTCGCTTGCCGCCCTTCAGCGCTTCCCCGGGGTTTCTACAGCGCCTGCGGGTAGGTGAAGAAGCGCTTGGGGTCGTATTTCTTCTTCAGGGTGGTGAGGCGGGGGGCCGCGTCGCCGTAGTAGGCCTTTTTCCAGTTGGTGAGGGTGGGGTCGGCGTAGTTCTGGTAGGCGGCGCCGGAGGCGTGGCGGGTCATCGACTTGTGGGCCGTGTCGAGCCAGGACTGGGCTGTCGTGCCGGAGGTGCCGCTCTTCCAGGAGGCGAGGTACTGGGCCAGCATCCGGGAGCGGCGGTGGACGAAGGCCGTGGCCGTGGGGGAGACGCGGTTGACCTGGCCGCCGAGGGCCGTGAGGGCGATGCTGCCGGCCCCGCCCTTCACGCCCGTGATCTGGGTCAGGAGGGTCTGGATGCCCGCCGAGGAGATCGAGCGGTCGAAGAAGTCGGAGCGGGCCGCGTATGTCTCGCGGGCCAGCGCGCCCTGCGGGGAGCGGCCCGGGGTCGAGCCGGGCAGATGGCACTTGGCGTCGGTCGAGAAGGAGGCGCAGCCCGCGTAGCCCTCCATGGCGTCCTCGTACGAGCGGCGCCGGAGGGAGACACTGCGGGCCGGGGTGCCGACGCGGTCGGCCAGGCGGTCGAGGGCGTTCTCCAGGTCGCCGTACGTGCCGAGGGAGAAGGCGGCGACCGCGACGGACGGGCTGCCCCCGTTCTGCAGGTGGCAGGAGGACCAGATCTCGTCGGGCTGTGTCGGGCCCCACTCCTGCCATGCCTTCAGCACGGCGGCGGCCTTGGACCACGGCCAGGTGAGGTACGCGGTGACGCCCTGGGGGGCCGGGTGGGTCCTGAAGCGGAGTTCGGTGACCACGCCGAAGTTGCCGTTGCCCGCGCCTCGTAGGGCCCAGAAGAGGTCCTTGTTGGTGGTGGCGTTCGCGATCAGCTGCTTGCCGTCCGCCGTGATCAGGGTGGCCTGGGTGAGGCTGTCGCAGGTCAGGCCGTAGGCGCGGGAGGTCACGCCGTGGCCGCCGCCGAGGGTCAGGCCGGAGACGCCCACGGTCGGGCAGGAGCCGGCGGGGATGGTCACCCCCTTCGCGGCCAGGGCGCGGTAGACGTCTATGAGTTTCGCGCCGGCGCCCACGACCGCCTCGCCCGTGGAGGCGCGGACCTTGTTCAGCTTCGAGACGTCGATGACCAGGCGGCCGTTGCCGGAGGACCAGCCCCCGTAGGAGTGGCCGCCGTTGCGTATCGAGACCTTGATGTCGTGGGCCCTGGCGTAGGTGAGGGTCGTGCGTATGTCGTCGGGGTGGGCGACGTAGGCGACCGCGGTGGGCTTGAGGGTGTCGAAGCGGGTGTTGTAGAGCTGGCGGGCCGTGGACCAGGCCTTGTCGCCGGGGCGGACGAGGGGGCCGTCGAGGTCCCGGGCGAGGGCGGACCAGTTGGCGACGGTGGCCTTGGACGCGGTGCCCGCGCCTGTGCCCGTGGCTGTCGTGCGCAGGGAGGTGTCCGTGGTGCGGGTGTCGGGGCCGGGGTCGGTGCCTGTGCAGGCGGAGGCCGTCAGGGTGGTCAGCGCGGCCGCGCCGCCGCCGATGAACGTGCGTCGTTCCATGTGCGTCTCCCGGTGCGCCGCGTGGGGTGGGTCGTGGAACGAGACGGGGTTGGTGGGGGTGGGGTTCCCGGGTTTTCGCCCCCGCCGCCCCTACCCGTTCCCATCCCAGGGGCTGTGCCCCTTCGACCCCCGATTCTGGGGGCTGCGTCCCCAGGCCCCTGCTTGGGGGTGGTGGGGTGGTTGGTCTGGGTGGTTTGTGCGGGAATCCTGGGGTATTCGCGCAGTTCCCCGCGCCCCTATTTGTGCGGGCCGGGGTCTGTGGGCGGGCGTAGGGCGGGCTTGGACTGAGATTGCTCCTCTCTGTAGTTGAATGAGTGCTTAGGGTTATCGAGAGAGGGGGGCGGTGGGGTAAGTGGAACGCTTGAGTCGGGTGGGGCGGGTGAGGCGATCGATTGGGGAACGCCGCATTGGAATCTGCACGTGCTCTTCCCGTGAGCGTTCCGTGACCTCACCGCACTTTCGGCAGGGGTTCACTCGCCGTTCACTTCCGTCCATCGGCGGCTTCACCTGATCTGCCTAATTTCAGCCTTACCCGGTGCGGGGTGTGGGCCTGAATACGGCCACGCAACCCGTGGCGACAGCAATCTGGGGGACGGAAGGCATCCGCCGGACGGATCCCGATGCTGATACGACGACCTCGCACGCCGCCATGTGGACGGCGGCTTCTGGAAGGAACTCCCGAAAGTGAAGCTTCAGCGCAAGAACCGGCTGCGCGCCCTTTCTCTCGGTGCTGTCGCCGTCACCGGCGTCCTGACCCTCACGGCATGCGGGTCCGACGACACCAGTGGTGGCGCGAGCGGTACAGGCGACAGCTCGGCGGCCGCCGGCAACATCGACTGCGGCGACGCCAAGGGTCAGCTGCTGGCCGACGGCTCCTCCGCGCAGAAGAACGCGATCGACGCCTGGGTGAAGCAGTACCAGAGCACCTGCAAGGACGTCGTGATCAACTACAAGGGAAGCGGTTCGGGCGCGGGTATCACCGCGTTCACCCAGGGCCAGGTCGCCTTCGCCGGCTCCGACTCGGCGCTGAAGCCCGAAGAGGTCACGGCCTCCAAGGAGATCTGCTCCGGCGGTCAGGGCATCGACCTGCCGATGGTCGGCGGCCCGATCGCCGTCGGTTACAACGTCCCGGGTGTCGACAGCCTGGTCCTGGACGCCAAGACCCTCGCCCTGATCTTCGACAGCAAGATCACCAACTGGAACGACAAGGCCATCGCGGCGCTGAACCCCGACGCCGAGCTGCCCGACCTCAAGATCCAGGCCTTCCACCGCTCGGACGAGTCCGGCACCACGGACAACTTCACCAAGTACCTGATCGCCGCGGCCCCCGACAACTGGAAGTACGAGGGCGGCAAGGCCTGGCAGGCCAAGGGCGGCCAGTCCGCGCAGGGCTCCTCCGGTGTCGCGCAGGGCGTGAAGGAGACCGAGGGCGCGATCTCCTACATGGAGCTCTCCTACGCCAAGGACGGCATCACCACGGTCGACGTCAAGACCGGTGCCGCAGCCCCGGTGAAGGCGACTGTCGAGAACGCCACCAAGGCCATCTCCGAGGCCCAGGTCGTGGGCACCGGCAAGGACCTCGCGCTGAAGCTCAACTACGTGCCGACCGCCGAGGGCGCCTACCCGATCACCCTCGTCACGTACGAGATCGTCTGCGACAAGGGCAACAAGGCGGACACCCTGACCGCCACCAAGTCCTTCCTCACCTACGTCGCGTCCGAGGACGGCCAGGCGCTGCTCTCCGAGGCCGGGTACGCCCCGATGCCCGAGGAGATCATCACCAAGGTCCGTACGACCATCTCGGAACTGAGCTGACCTGAGTGCGGTCCGGTCCCCACCGGGACCGGGCCGCACCGTCCGGTGCACCGCCGCCAGGAGTCCACCGCCACCGCGGGCGGCTCCGCCCCGAGTCGCCGCCCGCACGACGGCGGCTCCGCAGACCGGAGAACCTGATGGACATATCGACCAAAGACACTCCAGCTCCCCCCACCCCACCGACTTTCCAGACCGCCGAGGACGAGCGCGCCGCCCGTGGTGTCACCCGCCTCGGCGACCGGGTCTTCCTCGGCCTCTCCCGTGGGTCGGGCATCTTCCTGCTGGTGCTCATGGCGGCCATCGCCGTGTTCCTCAGCTACCGTGCCGCGCTCGCGATCAGCGAGGACGAGGCCAACTTCTTCACGACCTTCGAGTGGAACCCCACCGGTGCCCCGCCGGTCTTCGGCATCGCGGTGCTGGCCTTCGGCACCCTCGTCTCGTCGGTCGTCGCGATGGCCATCGCGGTCCCGGTCGCCGTCGGTATCGCGCTCTTCATCACGCACTACGCCCCGCGCAGGCTGGGCGGCCCGATCGCGTACGTGATCGACCTGCTCGCCGCCGTGCCGTCCATCGTGTACGGCCTCTGGGGCATCCTGGTCCTCGTACCGCAGCTCGACGGGCTCTACGGCTGGCTGAACGACTACCTCGGCTGGACCGGCATCCTCTCGTGGCAGGGCGGCGCCCCCCGCTCGATGCTCACCGTCGGCATCCTGCTCGCGATCATGATCTTGCCGATCATCACCAACGTGAGCCGTGAGGTCTTCCGCCAGGTCCCGCAGATGCACGAGGAGGCCGCCCTGGCCCTCGGAGCCACCCGCTGGGAGGTCATCCGCATGGCGGTGCTGCCCTTCGGGCGCTCCGGTGTCATCTCCGCCTCGATGCTCGGCCTCGGCCGTGCGCTCGGCGAGACCATGGCCGTGGCGATGGTCCTGTCGTCCAGCTTCGAGATCAACCTCAGTCTGCTCGACCCGGGCGGCGGTACCTTCGCCCAGAACATCGCCAGCAAGTTCAGCGAGGCCACCGAGATCGGCCGTGACGCGCTCATCGCCTCCGGTCTGGTCCTGTTCGTCATCACCCTGCTGGTCAACGGTGCGGCGCGCCTGATCATCGCCCGCCGCAAGGAGTTCTCGGGGGCCAACGCATGAGCAACGCAACTCTCTCCCCGAAGGGCCCGAGCACGCTGCGCGCCGCGTCGCTGCCGAAGTGGTTCGCCTGGGCGGTGGCCGCCGGCTCGATCGCCCTGGGCCTCGGCATCAGCGCCGCGGCCGGCCTCGAAAGCTCCATCCAGTGGGCCCTGATCGCCGGACTCCTCTTCGTCCTCGGCACCTACGGCATCGCCGCGCGCGTCGAGGGCAAGCGGCAGGCCAAGGACCGCGTGGCGACCAGCCTCGTCTGGGTCGCGTTCCTGCTCGCGGTGCTCCCGCTTGCCTCCCTCATCTGGGAGACCGTCAGCCGCGGTGTGAAGGTCCTCGACGGCTACTTCCTCAGTCACTCGATGGGCGTGGTCTCCACCACCGAGCCCGGCGGCGGCATCTACCACGCCATCCTCGGCACCCTGGAGCAGGTCGGCATCGCCGCCGTCATCTCCGTGCCGATCGGTGTGCTGACCGCGATCTATCTGGTCGAGTACGGCAACGGCAAGCTCGCCAAGGCCGTCACCTTCTTCGTCGACGTCATGACGGGCATCCCGTCGATCGTCGCGGGTCTGTTCGTCCTCAGCACCTGGATCCTGATCCTGGGCATGGGCCCCTCCGGTTTCGCCGGCGCGATGGCGCTCACCATCCTGATGCTGCCGGTCGTCGTCCGCTCCACCGAGGAGATGCTCAAGCTCGTCCCGAACGAGCTGCGCGAGGCCTCGCTGGCCCTGGGCGTGCCGAAGTGGCGCACCATCCTCAAAATCGTGCTGCCGACCGCGATCGGTGGTATCACGACAGGTGTGATGCTCGCGGTCGCCCGTATCGCCGGTGAGACCGCTCCGGTCCTGCTGTTGGTCTGGGGCTCGAACTACATCAACGCGAACCCCTTCGCCGACCCGCAGGCCTCGCTGCCGATGTACATCTACCTGCAGTTCCAGCAGAGCGGCGGCTCCGGAGCGGCGTACGACCGCGCCTGGGCGGCGTCGCTGACGCTGATCGCCTTCATCATGATCCTGAACCTCGCGGCCCGCGGCATCGCCCGCTGGAAGGCCCCGAAGACCGGTCGCTGACGCGGCCATACAGCGACCAGTCTCCCGCGAAAGAAGCAGTGATTTTCATGGCCAAGCGAATTGACGTCAGCGGCCTCAACGCCTACTACAGCTCCTTCCGGGCCATCGAGGACATCTCGATCGCCATAGAGCCCCGTACGGTGACGGCCTTCATCGGTCCCTCCGGCTGCGGCAAGTCCACGTTCCTGCGCACCCTGAACCGGATGCACGAGGTCACGCCGGGCGGCCGCGTCGAGGGCAAGGTCATGCTCGACGACGAGAACCTGTACGGCGCCGGGGTCGACCCGGTGTCCGTGCGGCGTGAGGTCGGCATGGTCTTCCAGCGGCCGAACCCGTTCCCCACGATGTCGATCTACGACAACGTGGCGGCGGGCCTGAAGCTGGTCGGCGGCAAGAAGAAGTCCGAGCTGGACGACATCGTCGAGAAGTCCCTCAAGGGCGCGAACCTCTGGAAAGAGGTCAAGGACCGCCTCAACAAGCCGGGTTCCGGTCTCTCCGGCGGTCAGCAGCAGCGGCTGTGCATCGCCCGCGCGATCGCGGTCGAGCCGAAGGTGCTGCTCATGGACGAGCCGTGCTCCGCGCTGGACCCGATCTCGACGCTCGCCATCGAGGACCTCATCGGTGAGCTGAAGGAGCGCTTCACGATCGTCATCGTGACGCACAACATGCAGCAGGCGGCGCGTGTCTCCGACCGTACGGCGTTCTTCAACCTCTCGGCCGTCGGGCAGCCCGGCAAGCTCATCGAGATCGACGACACGGAGCGGATCTTCTCCAACCCCTCCGTCCAGGCCACGGAGGACTACATCTCCGGCCGCTTCGGCTAGGCCGTCGTCCTCGTCCGAAGGAACTCCTCGCGGTGCTGCATGGCGGTGCCGCCGCGAGGTAGGTGAAGGGCCCGTCCCCGGCTCCCGGGGGCGGGCCCTTTCTTCGTCCGGTGCGGGGGCCTTTCCCGCGGGGGCGTGGCAGGCCGGTTTTTCTCGCCCCCGCCGCCCCTGCCCGTCCCATCCCTGGGGGCTGCGCCCCCGGACCCCCATCGCCGAGTGGTCGGGCGCGGGTCCGGTGGGGCTTCTCGCGCAGTTCCCTGCGCCCCTGACGGGGCGCAGTTCCCCGCGGCCCTTGTGGGGCGGGGCGGGGGCTACAGGACCGCCAGGTTCACGATCCAGAAGCTCGTCGCGGCGACCAGGGCCGCGGCCGGCATCGTGATGAACCAGCCGAGGATGATGTTCTTGGCCACGCCCCAGCGGACGGCGTTGATGCGCTTGGTCGCGCCGACTCCCATGATCGCCGAGGTGATGATGTGGGTCGTGGAGATGGGGGCCTTGAAGATGAAGGCCGTGATGAACATGATCGACGCGCCGGTGGTCTCGGCGGCGAAGCCCTGCGGCGGGTCGAGCTCGATGATCTTCCGGCCCAGGGTCCGCATGATGCGCCAGCCGCCCGCGTACGTACCGAGGGAGAGCATGACCGCGCAGACGATCTTCACCCAGACCGGGATGGGGTCGCCGTAGTCCTCGACGTCCGCGATGACCAGGGCCATGACGACGATGCCCATCGTCTTCTGGGCGTCCTGGAGACCGTGGCCGAGGGCCATGCCCGCCGCCGACACGGTCTGCGCTATACGGAAACCGCGCTTCGCCTTGTGCGGGTTGGCGCGGCGGAATATCCACATGATCGCCGCCATCACCAGATAGCCGACGACCAGGCCGACCACCGGTGACACGAACATCGGGATGACGATCTTCTCCAGCACGCCGGACCAGTAGACCGTCGTACCGCCCGCGAGTGCCGCGCCCACCATGCCGCCGAACAGCGCGTGGGAGGACGACGACGGGAGGCCGAAGTACCAGGTGACGAGGTTCCAGGTGATCGCGCCGACCAGTGCCGCGAAGAGGATGCCCATCCCCTTCGAGCCCTCGGGCGTGGAGATCACGCCCTCGCTGACCGTCTTGGCGACGCCGCTGCCGAGGAACGCGCCGACGAGGTTCATCACCGCGGCCATGGCGAGGGCCGCGCGGGGCGTCAGCGCGCGGGTCGACACCGATGTCGCGATCGCGTTCGCGGAGTCGTGGAAGCCGTTGGTGTACGTGAAGAAGAGCGCGACCCCTATGGTCACGATCAGAGCGAAGGTGTCCATGAAGGGTTCAGGACTCCTTGACGGCGATGGTCTCCACCGTGTTCGCCACGTGCTCGAACGCGTCCGCCGCCTCCTCCAGCACATCCACGATCTGCTTGAGTTTCAGCACCTCGATGGCCTCGTACTTGCCGTTGAAGAGCATGGCCAGCAGCTTGCGGTGGATCTGGTCGGCCTGGTTCTCCAGCCGGTTGACCTCGATCCAGTACTCCGTGAGGTTGGCCATGGTCCGCAGGTTCGGCATGGCCTCCGCGGTCAGCTCGGCGGCCCGCGCCAGCACCTCGATCTGCTGCTCGACGCCCTTGGGGAGTTCCTCGACGTTGTAGAGGACGACCAGGTCGACGGCCTCCTCCATGAAGTCCATGATGTCGTCGAGGGACGACGCGAGGTTGTAGATGTCCTCGCGGTCGAAGGGCGTGATGAACGAGGAGTTCAGTTGGTGGAAGATCGCGTGGGTGGCGTCGTCACCGGCGTGTTCAGCGGCCCGCATACGCTCTGCGATCTCGGCCCGGCCGGCGGTGTCCGCCCCGAGCAGTTCCATGAGGAGTTTCGAGCCCGTGACGATGTTGTCCGCGGATGCGGCGAACATGTCGTAGAAGCTCGTCTCCCTGGGGGTCAGACGAAAGCGCACGTGGGGTCCTCGGTATGCATTGGATTCGGTCAGGCTGATGCTAGGCGCATCATCCGGCCACGGCTAATGGGCCGTCCCCCAGTGTCGCCCATGGGACAGATCGACCGGCAGGGGGGCCGCCCGCAGGGCGTATACCCGCCAAAGTTCGCTACCATATACCCGGTAGGGGTATATGTCTGGAGGCTGCGATGACGACCACAGGGGCCGGCGCTGAAGTGCCCTCCGCCGTAGACGGCGTGGAGCCGGGTGTCGTGACCGACCACGACCGTGGAATCCACGGGTATCACCAGCAGAAGGACGAGCACTTGAAGCGCCTGCGGCGCATCGAGGGGCAGATCCGTGGGCTCCAGCGGATGGTCGACGAGGATGTCTACTGCATCGACATACTCACCCAGGTCTCGGCCTCCACCAAGGCCCTGCAGTCCTTCGCCCTGCAACTGCTGGAAGAACACCTGCGGCACTGCGTCGCCGACGCGGCTCTCAAGGGCGGCACCGAGATCGACGCGAAGGTCGAGGAGGCCACGAAGGCGATCGGGCGGCTGCTGCGGACCTGAGCGCCGGGTGGCCTGGGGGTGTGCCGCCTGGGGTTGCTTTTCGGCCATCAGGTGTGGCCATCAGGTGCGGTCACCGGGTCGGTCGCAGGGTGGCGTCGGCGAGTGCCGTCGGCGGGCGAGGCCGCTGTGGGCGGTGTGGCCACGGGTATGCCGGCCCGGGGACGGTGTCCCCGCGCGGCCGTCCGCTACCGGGGCGTTTCGTCCTCGTGGGCGTGCTCTTCCCAGACGCGCAGGACCTCGTCGATGCGGTCGGGGCTGAGGCGGTCGCCGTCGGTGGTCGAGGCCGCGATGATGAGGTCGCCGCAGAGCTCGATCTCGGCGAGGGCCACGTGGTCCTGAACCGCCGTACCGCCTGCCGGAGCCACACGCATCACCTCTTCTCTGCCGTCACCGACTCCTAGGGTAGGCAGCGGCCCACAGCCCGCGCATGGCACCAACGGACCATTTCCGGCCCGGTACTTTCCGACAGGCCCTAGTCCTCCGCGATCTTTCCGGCGTAGATGTCCTCGGGTCTCGGCAGCCGTACGGTGACGGGGGCGCCGAAGTCGTACAGCAGGGTCGTCGAAGCGACGGCGATCGTGCCCTGCCGGGCGCCGTTGACGAAGCTGAAGCGGTGGCACACCTTCCGGATGCGGCCCTCGTCGTCGAGGTAGGCGTCGAAAGGGACCTGGGCGGTGGCGAACCCCTTGGCGGCGGCGCGCAGGGGGGCCCGGTTGCCCTCGGAGGCCGCGCGGGCGGCAACCGTGAGGTCGGCGGTGCCGCGGTAGTGCCGGACCCGGGTGCCGTCGATCTCGGTCTCGCCGACGAACGTCGCCGTACGCGTCCCGCGCAGCACCTCGGCCGCGGCGAACGGGTCGGTGGCGCCGCCGGTGACCAGGTTGCCGTCGGAGAGGGTGCCCGTGTCGACGCGGACCCATTTGTCGGTGGGCACGCCCGCACCCCGGTTCTTCATGAACAGGGCACCGGGAGCGAGGAGTTCGGTGATCGGGCGGTGCTCGCTGCGGCCGGTGGGGTCGTGCGGGAGCAGCACCTTGAGCCTGCCGAGCTGTCTGCCGTAGTCGTAGACGCCCTCGCCGTGGATGGTCACGCGGGTGCCGCCGGTGGCCATCTCCATCTCCGTACGGGCCTTGGAGCTGCCCGCGCGGACGAGGGTGGGGGCGGCCCGGTGCAGCAGTGCCACCGGGTCGGAGGGGAGGGAGTCGTCGAAGGGGCCGCCGACCGAGCAGCCGGTGACACCGGTCGCGCCGACGATGAGTCCCGCCGCGACGAGTGCCGCGCCTGTTCTGCTGTGCCGCCGCGTCACCATCGCCTGCCAACCCCCTGGCCGGGTCCGTACCGGGTCCACCTGCTTGTTTTCGTGATAACGACGGGTTGGGGAGGTCGTCACGCGGGGGAGGGAGTGGGGGCGCCGAATAGCTCAGGGTGGGAGGGATCGGGGTTACTTGCCCTGGGTAACGTTGTCGGTGTGGCGCATCAGGGCGAGCCGATACCTCCGCAGCAGCACCGTACGACCACTGTCGAACAGGGCCAGTTCTGCGTGGCGAGATGCAGCTGCGGCTGGCGCGGTCCGGCCCGGCGGGCCCGGAGCCTGGCGCGGACGGACGCGGAGGGGCACACGGCGAGCGGGATGTGAGGGCCAGGCGTGGCGGAGAGTCACGCGTGGCGGAGGATCACGCGTGGCGGAGGGTCGCCAGGAACTCGTCGATCAGTTCGCGGTCTCGGGGCTGGGTGAGGCGGGCGCGGGCGGCGGTCGGGTCCAGCCAGAGGATGCGGTCCACCTCCCGGTTGGGCGCGAAGTGACCGTCGGTCGCCTCGGCCGCCCAGTAACTCACCTGCTTGGCACGTCCGTTGACGAAGTAGTGGGTCGTGGGCAGCCGGGGGCCGGGCGCGCAGTGGTGGCCGGTCTCCTCCTCGACCTCGCGCAGCGCGCCGGTGAGGGCGTCCTCGTCGCGCTTCAACTTGCCCTTGGGGTGGGACCAGTCGTCGTACTTCGGCCGGTGGACCAGGCAGATCCGCAGGTCTCCGCCGTCGGGCGAGCGGCGCCACAGCACGCAGCCCGCCGCCTGGATGATGGCATCGCTGTTCTCGGTCACGACGTGCTCACCGCCTCCTTCTGCCAGGACTGCTGGAACGCGAACCGGGATGCCTCCACTTCGTGGCGCTGGTCGGCGTGGAGGACGCCGAGGGCGTAGGCCGTGGCCGGCGTGATGCGGGGGGTGCGGGCGGCGGAGGCCGCCGCGGAGGCCGCTTCGGAGGCGTCGCGGTGGCGGTTGAGGGCCTCGCCGGCCGCGAGGAGCCGTACGTCGACGGGGACGGCCTCGGGGTACAGGACCTCCAGGGCGTAGCGGTGGAGGCGGAGCAGGAGCCGTACCTGGTGCCAGGGGGCGTCCTGGGGGTGGGGCGCGGTGTCCGGGGAGAGGCCGTGGATGAGGGCCTCGGCGTTGTACGGGTGGCCTGCCATGTGGAGGGGGAGGCCGGTGACCGCGTCGCGGAGGCGGTCGTGAGCGGCGGCGGCGAGGGGGCGCAGGTCCGCGGTGGGGGCGGTGGGGGTGAGGGGCACCTCGCTGGCGAGGACGGCGAGGCTGTCCGCGACGGCGTGGAAGCGGCTGGAGCCGAGGGCCTGGAGGGCCGCGGAGTGGGCCCGGGTGCGGGCGAGGGTGAGCTGACGGTCCAGGAGGGCGCCCGCCTTGGCCGCGCCGACGGTCAGGTTGCCGCGGTCGGGGGTGGGCACGGCGGCGGGGGATCGTCCACCGGCTGTGGAAGTGGCGTCGACGGACCGACTGCCTGCGGTGGAGGCTGCGTCAGCGGGGCGTGCGCCCGCGGTGGAGGCGGCTGTGGTGGAGCGGCCGGTTGTCGCGGAGGTGGTGGTGGGGCGGGTGGGGATGGGCGGCTGGGTGGGGAAAGGGGTCGCTCCTGAGAGGCGGTTGAGGGCCGTCACCAGGCGGTTGAGGCGGGCCGCGTAGGCGTGTTCGCGGCCCAGGCTGCCCGACAGCCAGGCCAGTTCGGGGCGGAGGGACTCCGACCAGTCCGTGTCGAGGAGGGGGCGGAAGGTGTGCAGCGTGCCGCTGATGCGGCGGGCCGATCTGCGCAGGGCCAGGGCGGCGTAGGCGGACTCCTCGGCTCCCGCCGCCGCGCCCCCGCCGGTCTCGCGGTGGGTGCGCAGCGCGCGGAGGAACTCCGTGGCCTGGGCCCGCAGATAGCCGGCGACGGCGTCGGCGGGGACGACCGTGGAGTTCGTGGAGTTCGTGGGGTCAAGGTGTTGCTGTGCCACGCCGGCGCCTCCGGGCGTCAATGAGCGTCTCCTGGACGTTGCGCAGGGGCTGGCCGTCCGCGTCGTACGAGTGCCGGGTCCACTCGCCGTCGGGACCGAGGTGCCAGGAGGAGGTCGTGTCGGACATACCGGTCTCCAGCAGACGGTTGAGGGTCGCCCGGTGGGCCGGGTCGGTGATCCGGATCAGGGCCTCGATCCGGCGGTCGAGGTTGCGGTGCATCATGTCGGCGCTGCCGAACCACACCTCCGGCTCACCGCCGTTGCCGAAGCCGAAGACCCGGGAGTGTTCGAGGAAGCGGCCGAGGACGGAGCGCACCCGGACGTTCTCCGACAGGCCCGGGACGCCGGGTCGGATGGCGCATATGCCGCGCACCCACACGTCGATGGGTACACCCGCCTGCGAGGCCCGGTACAGGGCGTCGATGAGCGCCTCGTCCACGATCGAGTTGACCTTGATGCGGACGTACGCGGGACGTCCGGCACGGTGGTGCTGGACCTCCTTGTTGACGCGTGCGATCAGGCCGTCGCGCAGGGACTTGGGCGCGACGAGGAGGCGGCGGTAGGTCTCGCGGCGCGAGTAGCCGGAGAGCCGGTTGAAGAGGTCGGAGAGGTCCGCGCCGACCTGCGGGTCCGACGTCAGCACGCCCAGGTCCTCGTACAGCCGCGCCGTCTTCGGGTGGTAGTTGCCCGTACCGACGTGGCTGTAGCGGCGGAGGGTGTCGCCCTCCTGACGGACCACCAGGGACAGCTTGCAGTGGGTCTTCAGACCGACCAGGCCGTAGACGACGTGGCAGCCGGCCTCCTCCAGCTTCCGAGCCCACTTGATGTTGGCGTGCTCGTCGAAGCGGGCCTTGATCTCGACCAGGACGAGGACCTGCTTGCCGGCCTCGGCGGCGTCGATGAGCGAGTTGACTATGGGGGAGTCGCCGGACGTCCGGTACAGGGTCTGCTTGATCGCGAGGACGTCCGGGTCCTCGGCCGCCTGCTCCAGGAACGCCTGCACCGACGTCGAGAAGGAGTCGTACGGGTGGTGCAGCAGCACGTCCCGGTTGCGCAGCGCGGCGAAAATGTCGGGTGCGGACGCCGACTCGACCTCGGCCAGGTCGCGGTGGACGCCGGCGACGAACTTGCGGTACTTCAGCTCGGGCCGGTCCAGGGAGGCGATGCGGAAGAGGCCGGTGAGGTCCAGGGGCCCGGTCAGCGGGTAGACCTCGGACTCCTTGATCTTCAGCTCGCGCACCAGCAGGTCCAGGACCTCCTGGTTGATGTTCTCCTCGACCTCCAGGCGCACCGGCGGCCCGAAACGGCGCCGCATGAGCTCCTTCTCCAGGGCCTGGAGGAGGTTCTCGGCGTCGTCCTCCTCGACCTCCAGGTCCTCGTTGCGGGTGACCCGGAAGGCGTGGTGCTCCAGCACCTCCATGCCCGGGAACAGCTCCTCCAGATGTGCGCCGATCACGTCCTCCAGGGGGACGAACCGGCCCGGGGAGGCCTCCAGGAAGCGGGACAGCAGCGGCGGCACCTTGACGCGGGCGAAGTGCGAGGTGCCGGTCACGGGGTTCTGTACGCGTACGGCCAGGTTCAGGGAGAGACCCGAGATGTACGGGAAGGGGTGCGCCGGGTCGACGGCCAGTGGCGTCAGGACCGGGAAGATCTGGTGGCGGAAGAGCGTGAAGAGGCGGGCCTGCTCCTTCTCCGCCAGTTCGCTCCAGCGGACCAGGTGCACGCCCTCCTCGGCCAGTGCCGGGGCGACGTCCTCGTGGAAGCAGGCGGCGTGCCGCGCCATCAGCTCACGGGAGCGGGCCCAGATCATCTCCAGCACCTCGCGGGGCTGGAGGCCGGAGGCGGAGCGGGTGGCCACGCCGGTGGCGATACGGCGCTTCAGGCCGGCCACCCGGACCATGAAGAACTCGTCGAGATTGCTGGCGAAGATCGCCAGGAAGTTCGCCCGTTCGAGGAGGGGGGTGTGGGGGTCCTCGGCCAGTTCCAGGACACGCTCGTTGAAGGCGAGCCAGCTGCGCTCCCGGTCGAGGAAACGGCCCTGCGGCAGCTTTTCGCCGTCGTACTCTTCTTCCTCGTATCCGTCGAGGTCGGCGTCGATGTCGGGTTCCAGGTCGGAGACGGCGGCCGACACCGTGTGCGGGCGGTGGCCCGTTATGGAGCCGACGGTCGGCTGTGCGTGCTGGACCGGGTCTGCCTGGGCGTTGGACTGGCTCATGACACCATTCTTCCGCGCCGCGAGCATCACAGGCGCGTCAGACAGGGCCGGTGGGAGTGAAGGGACGGGCGCGAAGGCGTTCGCGGCGTCGTTCTCGGCGATGTCCGCGTCGATGCGCGCGACGACGTCGACGACATCGGCGGCCCGGTCCGGGGCGACGGGCGCGGTCGCACGGGTGCCGCTCCCCGCGCTCTTCCCGTTGCTTGGGCCGTTGCGTGGGGGAGGCGAGGGCTCAGGGACGACGGGGTTCATTGCGGAAGCGTCGCAAGGCTGTCTGAATCGCCGGTTACGGAGACCTTACGTGCGGGATAGCGGAGGGAGGACCGCCGGTTCCGCGGAAGCCCGC
Organism: Streptomyces sp. NBC_01314; assembly: GCF_041435215.1. Lineage (NCBI taxonomy): Bacteria > Bacillati > Actinomycetota > Actinomycetes > Kitasatosporales > Streptomycetaceae > Streptomyces > Streptomyces sp. NBC_01314. The sequence goes on from NZ_CP108394.1 coordinate 5,990,932, forward strand.
CGGAGGCACGTGCGGAAGCCCGCGCGGAGGCACGCGCGGGCCCCGGCGCACGCTGGTTCCGCCGTCGCGCGCTGTTCACCGGCCGTACGCCGTGGGCACCGCCCCTCCCCCCGTAGGAGGGGCGTGCCTGGTCGATGGGCCGGCCGGACTCTCGTGGCTCGGGTGGTGGACGCCGCCCGGTCAGCGGCTGCGACGGCGCAGGAGCCAGAAGGCGGCGGCGGTGGCCACGACGGTGACGGCGAGGACGATGCCGGTGGCCATGAGGTGCAGTGGCCAGAAGTGCGAGGACGGCCGGGTCCCGACGGGCTGGCCGGTGGGCCGCAGGTCCCCGGTGTGCTGGTCGAGGTACAGGTGGAACCAGACCATGAAGCCGAGGGCCACGGCGAGCGCCGGCAGTGCCCGCTTCAGGGCGAGGCCCGCCAGGGCACCCACCGCCAGCGCGCACAGGGCGTACGCCACGAGCAGGGGGCCGCGGTTCACCATCGGGTCGGGGTAGTCCCACTCGTCGCCCATGACACTCCGGTCCGCTCCCCAGGCGGAGCGGTAGAGCAGGACCAGGACGGTGGTGCCGAGGACGAGCAGCGCGGCGGGCACCGCCAGTTTGACGACGAGCCACCGGGTCGGGGTGACCGACTGCGTCCAGGCCAGCTGGGCCGTGCCCCGCTCCAGCTCGCGGCCGGTCAGCGAGGCCCCGGCCCAGGCGGCCACGCCGTAGCAGAGGTACGAGACGAGCGTGCCGATCATGCTCATGTACATGCCGTACGACATCGCGGACTCGATGTCGATGCATCCGCCGCGCCTCCTGCACGCCGCGCTCTCCCGCCATATCTCGTCCAGGGTGACGATCCGCAGCCAGAGCATCCAGCCCGCCATGGCCAGGACGTACGCGCCCCACACCAGCAGCGCCGAGCGGTGCAGGCGCAGCACGGTCCGGACCAGGCCGCGGTGGGCGGCGGGGAGGGCGGGTGCGGTCGTGGTGGTCATGTCGTTCCTCCCTTACGCGGTGAGGCGACGCTTCCCGTACGGCGGCGCAGCAGCTGGAAGGCGGCCAGGACCAGCAGGGCGGTGACGGTGAGGACGATGCCGGTCTCGACGAACTGGAGGGGCCAGAAGTGGGAGGAGGGGTGGAAGTCGGTGTAGTAACCGGCGACGTCGGTCCGGTCGCAGGAGACGTCCGCGCACGCCCCGTTCGAGACACGGTCGCCGGAGGTGAGGACGATGCCGCGGTCGACCAGCTCGCCCGTCCAGCTCCGGTCGGAGGCCTTGGAGACGAGGGTCTCGGTCGGCCACAGGGCATGGCGCCGCGTCCGGAAGATGCTCATGAAGACGGCCACGCCCACGAACCCGGCGGCGAGCGCGGGCAGGGAACGGCGGATCAGCAGGCCCGCGAGGACGCCGAGGGCCAGGGCGAGCAGCGCGTAGGCGGTGGCGAGGGTGCCGTTGCCCATGAAGGTGCTGTACTGGAACCAGTCCCGGGTTCCGAGTGCGTGCCGCAGCTGCTCCTCCCGCCACCACACCAGGCGGTTCAGCAGGGTCAGCAGGACCGTCCCCGAGGCGATCAGGGCGGCCGGGACGGCGAGCTTGGCGGCCAGCCAGCGGGCCGGGGAGACGGACTGGGTCCAGGCCAGCCTGGCGGTGCCGTTCTCCAGATCGCGGGCGATCAGGGCACCGCCCGCCCAGGCGCCGATCAGGAGTGGAGCGATGGCGAGGGCGACGGAGCCGAGGCCGACGATCAGGTCGAACCGGTTGTACGCGGGGCCCACTTCGCAGTACTCGGCCTCCGCGCAGCCGCTCTTCACGTACTCCGCCCAGGCCGCGTCCACCCCCGGTCCGGCAGCCCACAGCAGCCCGCCGGCGGCCAGCCCCACCAGCAGCCCCCAGAACCACAGGGCCGACTGGTGCACGCGGAGTGTCGCCCGGATCAGACCCCGGGTCGGGGTCATGGCCGGGGCCGGGGTCGGCATTTCGGAGCGGACGGTCTCGGTGGTCGTGGTGCTCATACCGCCGCCTCCCGCGCTTCGGCCCCGTCGGTCTCGCCGGCGTGGTCGTCATCACCCTCGTCGTCGACGGTGAGGGCCGGGGCCTCGGGCGCCCGCAGGTGGGCGAGGACCAGCTCCTCCAGGGTTGGTTCGGCCGTTCGCCAGTCGGGGCCGATGGGGCCCTGCGGGCGGATGAGCGCGGTGAGCTGACGCCCCGTCGTGCGGGACTCGACGACCGTGTGCGGGGCGAGATCGCCGGCCGGGCCGGTGACCAGGGTGTGCGCGGCGAGTATCTCGTCCATCGGGCCCGCGAGCCGGACGCACCCGGCACCCAGCAGGAACAAGTGGTCGCAGGAGCCCTCCAGTTCGGCCACCACGTGCGAGGACATGACAACCGTGGTGCCGTGCTCGGCGGCCTCCGCCAGCAGGGTGCCCATCAGCTGGTGCCGGGCGAGCGGGTCGAGGTCGGCCATCGGCTCGTCCAGGAGCAGCAGTTCGGGCCGCTTGCCGAGGGCGAGGGCGAGCGCGACCCGGGTGCGCTGGCCGCCCGAGAGGGAGCGGATCTTGGCGTCCCGGTTCAGCCCGCCCGCGTCCACCACCCGCTCGGCGACGGCCGCGTCCCAGTGCCGGGGGTTGAGTTCGTGGCCCAGCCGCAGTGTCTGGGCGACGGTCAGCTGCGGGTAGAGGGGCTTGTCCTGGGCGACGTAGGCGATGCGCTCGCGGGCCGCCGCCGGGGTCGTGCCCAGCACCGTGATCGCGCCCTCGGTGGGGGCGAGCAGCCCGGCCGCGTGGGCCAGGAGTGTCGACTTGCCCGCGCCGTTCGGTCCGACGACCGCGCACACCCGCCCCATCGGCAGCCGCAGCGTGCAGTCACGCAGCGCCCAGCCCCCCTGCCGCCACCCGAACCTCTTGCCGAGCGCGGCCGCCTCGATCGCGGTCCCCGTCATGCCTCGTCCCCCTGATCCTTCTGATCTCGCTGATCTCGCTGATCTCGCTGGTCACGCTGGTCTTTGGTGAAGTGTTCGTCCAGTACGGACGTGAAGAGCGCCGCCGCGTCGTCCCGTTCCAGGCCGGTCTCCCGGGCCCGTACGGCCCATGCGTCCAGCTCGGCCCGCAGCGGGGAGTCGACGGGCGTGGCGCCCAGTGACTTCCGTACGAACGTGCCGAGGCCGCGGCGGGCCTCGACCAGGCCTTCGCGTTCCAGCTCGCGGTAGGCCTTCAGCACCGTGTTCGGGTTGATCGCGGTGGCTTCCACGACCTCGCGGGCCGTGGGGAGCTTGTCGCCGGGCTCCAACAGGCCCAGTCGCAGGGCCTGTTTGGTCTGGTGGACGATCTGCACGTAGGTGGCGACACCGCTGCGCCGGTCGATGCGGTACTCGACCACTCGAACAACCACCCTTTCACTAATTGAGTAGTGAAAGGGTGGTGCAAGAGAGGGGGCGGTGTCAACAACACCGCCCCCGGCCTGTGGATAAGTCAGGTTTCGCTGCGGTACATCAGGTCCGTCTCGTACGTCACGAATCCGAGGCGTTCGTACACGGTCACCGCCGCCTTGTTGTCGGCGTCGACGTAGAGCATCGCGGTGGGCAGGCCCTGGGCGGCGAGGTGGCGCAGGCCGATCGTGGTGAGGGCCTTGCCGAGGCCGCCGCCCTGGGCGCCGGGGCGGACGCCGACGACGTAGACCTCGCCGAGCTGTTCGGCCGTGTGCGCCTTCGTCCAGTGGAAACCGAGGAGTTCGTCGCCCCGGAAGGCCAGGAAGAAGCCCGCCGGGTCGAACCAGGGTTCGGCCTTGCGGTCGTCGAGGTCGCGCTGGGTGAGGGAGCCCTGTTCGGGGTGGTGGGCGAAGGCCTCCGCGTTCGCGGCGAGCCAGGCCGTGTCGTCCTCGCCGGGGACGAACGGGCGGACGGTGACACCGCCGGGCAGCACCGGCTCGGGAGGGTCGAAATCGGCCAGCGAGCGGCGCATCTGGCGCAGTTCGCGGAACAGGGTGAGGCCGAGGACCTGGGCGAGGTGGCGGGCGGCGGAGTGGCCGCCGTGCGCCCAGACGCGCAGGCGCTTGCCGGACTCGGCGAGCAGGGCGGCGCCCAGTGCCCGGCCGTGCCCGTGGCCCCGGTGGGAGGGGTGGACGACCAGCTCGGCGGCGGGGGCCTCGATGGGGTCGTTGTCCTCCAGCTGGGCGTAACCGACCAGGTCGTCCCCGACGCTGAGAAGGAGGTGGCGTACGCCGTCCCGGGGTCCGCCGCGGAGCTGGAGGCGGCCCTGCTCGGACACCGCCTGCTGGCCGTCCACCTGGGCGGCCTCGTCGAGCAGCGTGAGGACGGAGTCCTTCTGGTCGGGGGTGAGTTCCGGTCGGGTTTCGATGCTGCGGGCGGCTGCGCTTGCCGCTGGGCCGGGCCGGGCGGTGTCGTCGCTGGTCATGGGTTCGAGGTTAACCGTGGGGTGGGCCGGGGGGAGCGCCCACGAGCTCGGTTGCTTCCCGTTGTCGCGTGGCGGCGGCTTGAATGTGACGGATCGCGCCACCCGGTGGAGCCGTGGATGTCACGGTCCGGCGCCCCCATACGTGCCGTTTCGTTCCCAGTCCTCCCTGACGGCAACCAGGTCGTAACCATGAACCCCCTGTCGCGCTACGCGCGTTGACCCTACGCTTCGGGCCCACGGGGCCTGTTCTCACGTTTCTCTTACATCTCACGAATCCAGGGGGGCACATGTCAGCCACACCCCAAGCGCACCGCCGCAGAAGCCGCCGCAACCGGATCATCGCCACCGCGGCAGGCCTGGCGACCCTCGGGGCGCTGGCCGCCGCGATCCCGGCGAGTGCCGGTGAGGCGCAGTCTCACAAGCCCGGCAAGAGCAAGCCGCGGTACCAGGACGTGCAACTGCTGTCGTTCAACGACCTGCACGGCAACCTGGAGCCGCCGGCCGGTTCCTCGGGCCGGGTGAGCGAGCTGCACGAGGACGGTACGACCACGACGATCAACGCCGGTGGTGTCGAGTACCTGGCGACGCACCTGCGGGAGGCCCGCAAGGCCAACACGAAGTTCTCGATCACGGCCGCCGCGGGTGACATGGTCGGCGCCTCCCCGCTGATCTCGGGCCTGTTCCACGACGAGCCCACCATCGAGGCGCTGAACGGCCTCAAACTCGATGTGACGAGCGTCGGCAACCACGAGTTCGACGAGGGCGCCAAGGAACTGCGCCGCCTGCAGAAGGGCGGCTGTCACAAGACCGACGGCTGCTACGTCGAGGGCAAGAAGTTCAAGGGTGCCGACTTCCCGTACCTCGCGGCGAACGTCATCGAGGAGAAGACCGGCAAGCCGCTCCTGAAGCCCTACTGGGTGTGGAAGAAGAACGGCGTCAAGATCGGCTTCATCGGTGTGACGCTGGAGGACACCCCGGGCGTCGTCTCCGCCGAGGGCGTCAAGGGCCTCAAGTTCAAGGACGAGGTCGAGACGATCAACAAGTACGCCAAGGAGTTGGAGAGCCAGGGCGTCAAGTCGGTCGTCGCGCTGATCCACGAGGGCGGTCTCCCCGCCTCGCAGTCGTACAACTACGACTGCGACTCGCCCGGCGCCGGTGACGGCATCTCCGGTCCGATCGTCGACATCGCCAAGAACATCACGCCGAAGGTCGACGCCCTCGTCACCGGCCACACGCACGCCGCGTACGCCTGCACGATCAACGACCCGGCGGGTCAGCCGCGCATGGTCACCTCGGCCGCGTCCTTCGGCCGCCTCTACACCGACACGACGCTGACGTACGACCGTCAGACCAACGACATCTCCCGTACGGCCGTGAAGTCCGCGAACCACGTGGTCACCCGGACCGTCGCGAAGGCCGCCGACATGACGGCCCTCATCAGCAGGTGGAACACCCTCGCCGCCCCCATCGGCAACCGCACCATCGGCTACATAACCGGCGATGTGGCCAACGTCGGCACCGAGACCCCGATGGGTGACCTCATCGCCGACGCGCAGTACTGGTACGGCAAGACGCTGGACCCCGGGGTCGACCTCGCGCTGATGAACGCCGGTGGTGTGCGCGGGCCGCTCACCTACGCGGCCAAGGGCACCGAGGGCGACGGCGTGGTGACCTACGCCGAGGGCTTCACCGTCCAGCCGTTCTCCAACACGGTCAACCTGCAGGACTTCACGGGTGCCCAGATCATCCAGGTTCTCAAGGAGCAGGTGAGCGGTTCGAACACCGCCGCGCCGAAGGTGCTGCAGCCGTCGTCCGGCCTGACGTACACGCTCGACCTCACGAAGTCCGGCGCCGACCGCGTCGTCGTCGCCACCATCAAGCTCAACGGTGTCGCCATCGACCCGGCCGCCACGTACCGCGTCGCCACCAACAACTTCCTCGCGGGCGGCGGCGACGGCTACCCGACGCTGGGTCAGGGCACGAACGACCTGGTCGGCGCGGACGACCTCGCCGCGCTGGAGCAGTACCTGCTGGCCAACTCCTCGGCGAGCAGCCCGATCGCGCCGCCGGCGGCCAACCGGATCACGATCATCAACTAGCCCCTCGCGGGTTGCTTCGGGCCGTCCGTCCAGTGCGGTTCGAACATCCCTGATCGGGCTTGAACATGCCTGATCGCGCGGTTCCCCGCGCCCCTCCCGGGGCGCGGGGAACCGCTTTTTCTGTCACGGCCTCGGGTATCCCGGCGCCACGCCCCCTCCCGTCGGGCGGCCGTCGAGGGACAGGGAACCGTCGGCGTGGGTGACGACTCCCGTGCCGCAGCCCGCGTCGAACCGGCCGCCACAGGCGAGCCCGCCCGCGCCGTTGGTGATGTGCCGGGTGGGGTGCGTCGTGCCGACGTCGGCGGAGCCGGGTTCCGTAGGGGCGGCCGTCGTCGACGGTGCGGCGAGCAACGCGCAGACGAAGGCGGCGGGGATCAGAAGACCAAGGCGCCCGTGCATGACCTGCATGGCAGTCGCCTCCTTTCCTTGTCGTTCTCCTCCCTCACCCTGGATCCTCCGTACTCGCCCGGGTATTAGCGCATCCGCGTATGTTGCGGCGATCCCATCCACCTGTGTCCCGAAAAGCGCATCCACGTATGTTTTGGGAGTCCGCAGCGCTAGCTTGGTAGGGCGACCCGGGGAGGAGGCGCTCATGGCCGGCCGGCAATCCCTCACGGAACGGCATCTGCGGGCGATGCGGGACGTCGTCGAGGACGCCCGGCGGGACGACGGGACGGAGCGCTCCGCCGATGCCGTGCTCCCGCCCGCGCTGCTCCGGGGTCTGTACGCGCTCGTGCCCTGCGACCAGCTCGCCTTCAGCGAACTCGACATCCCCACGCGCCGCGAGCTGGCGTACCAGGAAGAGGGCCTGCCGGACAGTTGCTTCGCGCCGGACCCCGGGCCCGACGCGTACTGGCAGTGGCGCCACGCGCATCCGCTCTGCCTGCACATCGAACGCTGCCAGGGAAACACCCCGGTGCTTCAGCTGTCGGACTTCGTGAGCCCGCGGGAGCTGCGCCGCCTGCCCCTCTACACCGAGTACCTCAAACCGATCAAGGCGAGCATGGCGGTGGCTCTGCCGACCGCGCCCGGCCGCACCCGCGTGTTCATCTTCGTACGGGAACGCGCCCGCCCCTTCAGCGAGGCGGAGCGGCTGACCCTGGAACTGCTCCGGCCCCACCTCGACACCCTCTACCGCGAGGCGGCCCGTCGGCGGCACGGACCCACGGTCCGTCTGACCGCCCGCGAACTCGACGTCATGCGCGCGGTCGCCGGGGGACTCGGCAACGAGGCGATCGCCCGCCACCTCGTCGTCTCCCCGCACACGGTGCGCAAGCACCTGGAGAACGTCTTCCGCAAGCTCGGCGTCGACAGCCGTACGGCGGCGGTCGCGCGGGTGTTCCCGGAGCGGGACACGGATCGTCCGTACTAGACGCCGGAGCGAAACCTCTCGCCGTCACGCTCCGCGCAGCGTGTACCCCAGCCCCCGTACGGTGTGGATGATGCGGGGCTCGCCCCGGCCCTCCAGTTTGCGGCGGAGGTACATGACGTACACGTCGAGGGTGTTGGAGGACGGCTCGAACTCGAAGCCCCAGACCTCCCGGAAGATCCGGGCGCGGCTGTGGACCTTGACCGGGTGGCGGAGGAGGTATTCGAGGAGGGCGTACTCGGTGCGGGTGAGGGCGAGGGGGCGTTCGGCGCGGGTGACGGCACGGCTGCCGAGGTCCATGACGACGTCGGCGTAGGCGAGCCGGTCCGCGGGGGCACGGGGGACGACCACGCGGAGCGGGAGCGGTTGGCCCCGGCGCAGCAACGCCCTTACGCGCGCGAGGAGTTCCTCGGGGGCGAAGGGCTTGGCGAGATAGTCGTCGGCGCCGTTGTCGAGGGCGACGATACGGTCGCCGACCGCGTCCCGGCCGGTGATCATCATGATCGGCACGGTGGAGCCGGAGGCCCGGATCCGCCGGGTCGCGGCGAGCCCGTCGAGCCCCGGCATGGTGACGTCCATGAGGACGAGGTCCGGCTCACCGCCAGGAGCCCTCAGTGCGTCGAGGGCCACGAGACCGTTCTCGGCGAGCACGGTGTCGTAGCCCTCGAACCTCAGCAGCCGCCCGATCCCCTCACGTACGGCCTCGTCGTCATCGACCAGCAGAATCTTCCGCGCCATCCCCACAAGGTGAGGGCGACCGCTGTGGCTGGTCTTGGAGAGGGGTGTGGGCGGGCTGGGGGAGCGTTACTTGGCGCAGGTCTTGGGGTCCAGCTTCTCTTCCCACTTGTCCTCACGGCCGTCGGGCTGGCCGTTGGGGAGGAGCTTGTCGGAGGTGCCGTCGATGTAGTAGCCGTGCGAGTAGATCGTGCGGTAGGAGCGGTTGCGCCAGGTGTGGACGGTCTTCTCGCCGTTGCCCTTGTTCCAGGAGTAGTCCTCGACGTAGAAGATGGGGTTGACGCGGACCACGCGCTGGTACGGCGTCCACGTCACGGCGATCTGGGTGCACGGCGGGATCGCCTTCTCGCTGCGGCGCTCGAAGCTCGACGACTTCTCCCAGCCCCACTCGTACGAGAAGCTGCCGCCCGCGCTGCCGGAGAAGATGCTCTTGGCGACCGAGAAGCTGAGCTGCGCGCCGACGCTCTTCTTGGCGAACGTCTTGGTGCTGTAGCTGCTGACGAAGGTCTCCTTGTCGCCCTGCGACCCCCGGTTGCCGATCCAGGGGGAGGTGCGGACGGCGGTGCCCGTGGTGGACCAGGTCGACGCCTGCGCGTTGCCGCACCAGCCGCGGAACGTCTCCCAGTCCCCGGCGGGCACGAACAGCCCGAAGACGTCCCGCAGGTACTCGTTCTGGGTCTTGAACTCGCCGGTCCGGACGTTGAGGGCGCCGTACACGCCCGTCAGGCTCGTCTTCTGGTTGCACAGCCGCTCGATCATCGAGTCGGTGTTGCCCGGGTCCACGCCCCGGACGTTCGTCGCACCGCCCGGCCCGGCCGCCTGGGCGGAACCGGCGCCTGCCAGGACACCGGACACGGCCAGCGCGGTGGACGCCGCGACGAGGGCGCCCTTCTTGAGAGATGCCTTGACCTTGAGTGCGGTTCGCATAGCTGTGCGCTCCTACTACTGGGTACCGGCTCGGCGGTCACCGGTTCTGTTGTCTGGGGAACGTAAGAACTCGAAGAACTCACCAGTAGCGAACACGACCCACCTCACAGCAGCGTCAGAGCTTTCTCAGACTCCGCTCAGAAATTGGTCATGGACCCGTCACGCGCATCCGCCATGCTCGCGCACCGGTGCGGCGACAGCGCTCGACCATCACTCGCTCGTTGATCAGGGGGCACGGCCGAGCAGGCCCAGGTACTCGCCGAGGCGAGCCGCCGCGTCGAGCATGGCGACGCTCCGCGCGGTCAGTCTCCGTCGCCAGTCGTCCAGGGCGTCGGAGAGGGTGTCGGTGCCGCCGGCCGTCCGGATCCGCCGGACCACGGTGGCGATGTGGTCCAGGGGATAGCCGCCACGCCGCAGGAGGTGGGCCAGCTCCGCGTCGCGGATGTCGGCCGCGCGGTACACGCGGTACCCGGTGAGCGGGTCGCGTGCGGGGGCGAGGATGCCGGCGTTCTCCCAGTTCCGCAGGGTCGCCGGGGTGACCTGGAGCTGGTGGGCGAGGTCGCCGACGGTGCGCGTGCCGTGCTCTGTCGACGGCGGTGTCGGCGGTGTCGGCGGCGTCGGACGCTCGGCGCCGCCCTGTGCCATCAGGTGGTCCACCGCGTCCCGCACCGCGTCGAGGGTCTCCCGGTCGCGGAGCGACCGGCTGTGGCCACGGTCGATGATCAGCAGGGCGTCGTCGAGGGCGTCCTCGTGCAGGGCGCGCATGATCTGTCTGGCGGCCGGATGTCCGTAGGCCGCAACGAGGGAGAGGAAGGCGCGGAGGGCCGCCGCGTGCACCTCGGTGTAGACCCGGTAGCCGCTGGGCGTGCGATCGGCGGCCGGGAGGAACCCGTCCCGCTCGTAGTTGCGGACCGCCTGGGTCGAGAGGCCGTGTTCGCGGGCGAGGTCGGAAGGTCGCAAGGTGATCACCGGTTTGAGACTTTACGGGACTCCGTGGAGCAAGCCTGCGGGCTGTGACTTCTCAAGCCTCAACCGATCTTTCAAGGATACGATTGAGGCTCATGAGTCAGGACATTCGAGACTTCGTGACCCCGTCATGCGACCTGCTGGCCCTCGGCGAACCGACGCACACGGAGCCGGCCTTCCCCCGCCTCCGCAACGACCTGTTCGCCCGACTCGTCGACCAGGGCTTCCGTTCGATCGCCCTCGAAACCGACCGCGTCCCCGCGTTCGCCCTGAACGACCATGTCCAGGACGGAACCGGCGACTTCGACGAGGTGATGCGCGAAGGCATCGCGTTCGGCCGCGGCGAACTGCCCCCCAACCGGCACCTGATCACCTGGATGCGCGAGTACAACCGGACCCGCCCGCCGGAGGAACGCCTTGCCGTCCACGGCTTCGACGCCGAGATGGAGAACCTGAGCGCGCCCAGCCCGCGCGGCTACCTCGAACACGCCCGCGCCTACCTGACCGGCGGAGGAGGCCTCGCCCCCACCCTCGCTCTCGCCTCCTCCTCCGCCGTCGATCTGGCGAGCCTCGCAGGTGACGACGATCGGTGGAGCCGTACGGAGGCCGTCATGGACCCGGCCATGTCCATCGGCGCCACGGCGGAGGCTGAGACGCTCCGCTGCCTCGCGGACGACCTTCTCACCGAGTTCCACGCCCGCGCACCGGAACTGATCGCGGCGACCTCACGCGCCGAGTGGTTCCGGGCGAAGACCCACCTCACCGCCGGTCTCGGCCTGCTGCGCTACCACAGGCAGTTGGCGCAGCCCGTCGAAGAGAGCGTCCGCATATCCCGCCTCCTCGGCACCCGAGACGCCCTCATGGTCGAGAACCTGCTCGACATTCGCGCCATCGAGGCGGGCCGCGGCCCGACCCTGGTCTTCGGCCACAACCTCCACCTGCGACGAGGACTCAGTCACATGCGCATGCGCGACCTGGACCTCGGCTGGTACGGCGCCGGCGCCGTCCTGAGCTCGCTGATCGGCGAGCGGTACGCCTTCTTCGCCGGCAGCCTGGGCCCCGACGAGGCGACCTCCGAAGGCGCCGACGGGGTCCTGCACATCGACGTTCCCGACTAGGGGCAGTCCTCGCCGACCCGCCGCCCCCTGCTGACCGCGATCCGCAGCACGTCCTCCAACGACTCCGCCGCCCGCGTCAGCGCGAACCGCACCGCCCGTTCCCCGGCCGCCGCGTCCCCCAGTACGGCCCTGCTCCCGGCCAACACCTCCTCCGCCGAACCGAGTTGGGACACCTCCACACTGTCGGCGAGGAGGGAGAGCGCCCCGGGGTGCGCGGTGTCCGGGTCCAGATAGCAGGGCTTGCCGTCGAGGGTGGTCCACGGCAGCAGGCGCAGTCCGTCCATCATGCGGGGACCTCGATGCGGTGGAAGCCGAAGATGTCGTGGCTGTACAGCTCTTCCGCGCTGAGCACGTAGGGCCGTACGAGGTTGTCGTAGCGCTCGAAGGGCCAGATGTCGACGGGCTTGTGGGGCGGGTGAGGAGGGGCGGGTTCCGGCGACTCCTCCGCCTCGGGCGGCGGTGGACCGGGTGCGGCCCAGCGGAGCAGTGCCTCGCAGAGCCGGACGACGAGTGCGCGCATGCCGGTGCCCTTCTTTCGTCTCAGGGTTATTTCAGGGTCGGTCTGACGAGCGGTGATTACCGTTCGTGTTCCGATCGTCACGGGTGAGACGTACGCTGCGGAAGGGGGTCGGCGTTGTCTGGCGCCCCAGACAACGGCGAGGGGTGACATGGGCGAAGTCGTTGACGGGGAACGGGAATCAGGGCGGGTCGCGCTCGGGCGGACACTGCTGTTCCTGCGCGAGAAGGCGGGCAGGACGCTGGCCCAGCTGGCGGCGGAGACGTCGTACGACAAGAGCTATCTCTATCGCCTGGAGAAGGGGGAGAGGCTCTCCAAGCGGGCGGTCATGGAGGACCTGGACGCCTATTACGAGTGCGGTGACCTGCTGGTTCGCCTCTGGCGGGACGCGCGCAAGGAGGTCATCAAGGACAAGTACAAGGCGTTCATGGAGCTGGAGGCGACGGCTCGCGTCATGTGGATGTTCCAGCTGCGGGTGCCGGGAATCTTGCAGACCGAGGACTACGCCCGCACGGTGTTGTCAGGGTTGTCTGGAGCCCAGACAACGCCAGGCAACAGCGAGGAGATCGAGGAACAGGTGGCTGCGCGTATGGGACGGCAGGAGTTGCTGCACCGGCAGCCGGCGCCGAGCATCCGCGTGATCCTCGATGAGGGAGCGGTGCGGCGAGCTGTGCCGAAGGCGAAGGTGTGGGAGGACCAGCTCTCGCACCTGGTGGAGGCTGCGGAGTTGCCCTCCGTCGCCATTCAGGTGTTGCCCTGGACGGCCGGGGTGCACGACCTCATGGACAGCCACCTCTGGCTCTTTTGGCAGCGAACCGGCGATGCCGTTGCCTACGCGGAGGGCAACGGGATCGGCGAGTTGATCGACGATCCGGACAAGGTTCTGGCCTTCCGGCTGTCCTACGATCTCGTCAGGGACGCGGCGCTGCCTCCGGCCGAGTCGACCGCGTTCATCAAGCGCCTTCTGAAGGAGTGCAGATCATGAACCGGACCCTCGACCTCGGCACCGCTGTGTGGCGCAAGTCGTCGTACAGCGACGGGGGTGGCACGAACTGCCTCGAAGTCACCGACGAAATCCCCGGCATAGTCCCCGTCCGGGACAGCAAGGCCCCGGACCGCCGTCCGCTCCTGTTCTCCACCCGCGCCTGGTCCGCCTTTGTCGAGGTCGTCGCGGCTGACTGAGCACCTTCGGGTGAAAGGGGTCTCGGAGGTGGGGCACTCTCGCCGTGGTGTGACTATGGTGCATCCATGGCAGATAGCACGACCATTCAGGTGTCCAAGCAGGCCCGCGATCATCTCGCACAGGTCGCCAAGGAACGCGGCATGACCCTCGGCCAGCTCATCGAGCGGCTGGCCGCGGAGCAGCCCACGGCGGAACAGATCGCGGAGCGGGTCGCCGCCACGCGCAAGGTGCTGCGTGAGCGCATGGGGTGCACGCTCACCGACGAGGAGTTCGACGGCGGGCCGGACGTCCTGGCCAATATCTACGCGATGGCTGCGGAGAAAATGCGCTCCGGCCGCGAGATGACGCGCCCTGACCAGGGGCGCGCCGCGTGATCGTTCTCGACACGGGCGCGGCCCTCGCGCTCGCGCGCGGCCACGAGGCCATGCACCGCCTCGCGGACAACGTCGCGCATACCCCCGGTGACTGGTTGCACATTCCCTCCCTGTGCCTCATGCGGGCGGAGGAGAAGGACGAGGGCATCGGACGGGCACTGCTCGCGCTGCCGGGCATCCACGTCGATCCGCTCGGGCAGACGGCCGCTGTGACGGTGGGCGGGATGGTGCGCGACGGCTGGGGCGGAGCCGATACCTGTCATGCTCTCTACGTCGCCACGCCGCACCTGGAGACGGGCGGCATGTCCATCATCCTGACGGGTCACGAGGACGACTACCCGCCGGGCGTACTCGCCATCGACATCGACTCCCCCGGAATGCTCGGCTTCCACTGAGGCTCCCCAGAAGCGGTCACGGACTCTTCCGGCTCGGTGGCGAATCTCCTCCGGCTACTCCGGCGCTCCCGGCGGCGGAGTAGCCGCCCCCGGCAGCCGTACCGTCGCCAGCGTGCCGCTGCCCTCGGCTCGCGCCAGGGACACCTCGCCGCCCGCCTGCTCGACCGTGCGGGCCACGATGGACAGGCCCAGGCCCGAGCCCGGCAGGGCCCTCGCGCTGGGGGAGCGCCAGAAGCGGTCGAAGACGTGGGGGAGTTCGTCGGCGGGGATGCCGGGGCCGTGGTCGCGGACCGTGAGGACACCCGCGTCGAGGGAGACCTCGATCGTGCCGCTCTCGGGGCTGAACTTCACCGCGTTGTCGAGGATGTTGACGATCGCGCGCTCCAGCGCGGACGGCTCGGAGCGGACGTACCAGGGCTGGAGGTCCGCCGTGATCGTCAGCTCGGGCCCGCGCAGCCGGGCCCGGCGCAGGGCCGCCTCCACGGTCTCCTGGAAGTCGACCACCTGGAGATGACGGCCTCCCTGCTGACCCGCTTCCGAACGTGACAGCTCCTGCAAGTCACCTATCAGCGCGGCCAGTTCGGTCATCTGGGCCTTCACCGAGGCGAGCAGAGCCTTGCGGTCGTCCGCCGGGATCGGGCGGCCCGTCTCCTCGCTGCGGGTGAGGAGTTCGATGTTCGTCCGGAGGGACGTGAGGGGCGTACGGAGTTCGTGGCCGGCGTCCGCGATCAGTTGTTGCTGCAGTTCGCGGGAGTTGGCGAGTGCGCCCGTCATCGAGTTGAAGGAGCGGGAGAGGCGGGCGATCTCGTCCTCGCTCTTCTCCTCGACGGGGATGCGGATGCTCAGATCCTCGGTGCGCGCCACGTGTTCGACGGCTTCCGTGAGCTTGTCGACCGGGCGAAGGCCCGCGCGGGCCACGGCCAGACCGGCCGCACCGGCGCCGACGACTCCGATGCCGGAGACGAGGAGGAGGAGCAGCGCCAGCTCGTTGAGCGTGGACTCGGTGCCCTTGAGCGGTACCGCCACCACATAGGCGGCGTTCCGCATCACGTATTGAACCCCGCCGTCCTCGACCACGAGTGCCGTGGCCAGTACTCGTACGGAATTGCCCTCGCTGTCAGTGCCGTTGCGGATCTCCCCGGTCTTGATCTTGGGGTTCTTGGCCATGTCCTTGTCGCTTTCGGCGACGTTCACCACACCCGTGGAGTTGGGGAAGACACACTTCGTGCCGTCCGCCTTGACCACCTGGGAGTACCCCTTGTTCCGCGGCCCGAAGAATGACTGCGACGGCACCTCGGGGCAGGCGGTGAGGACGCTCTGCTCAACCATCTGCTTGGGCAGCGCACGGCTGACCATAGACTTCAGATCGTTGTTGATCTCGTCGTCCAGCTTCCCCTGCACGATGAACCAACACGTCACCGACACCGCCGCCACCGCGAACGCGACCGCCGCCGCGACCAGCATCGACAGCCGGGCCCGGATCGGCAGGGACCGATAGCGGCTCAGGAGCTTCTTCACTCCGCGCCGCCTTGCCGCAGGACGTACCCGACACCCCGCACGGTGTGGACGAGCCTCGGCTCGCCGCCCGCCTCGGTCTTGCGGCGCAGGTACATGACGTACACGTCCAGGGAGTTGGAGGAGGGCTCGAAGTCGAAGCCCCAGACGGCCTTCAGGATCTGCTCGCGGGTGAGGACCTGGCGCGGGTGGGCCATGAACATCTCCAGGAGTGTGAACTCCGTGCGGGTCAGCTCCACCGGGCGTCCGCCCCGGGTGACCTCCCGTGTCGCCAGGTCCATCCGCAGGTCCGCGAAGGTGAGCGCCTCGTCCACCTCGGCGGCGTCGGTCAGGGCGGACGCGTACGTGCTGCGGCGCAGCAACGCGCGGACGCGGGCGAAGAGTTCGTCCAGCTCGAACGGCTTGACCAGGTAGTCGTCCGCACCGGCGTCGAGGCCGGTGACACGGTCGCCGACCGTGTCGCGGGCCGTGAGCATCAGGATCGGGGTCGTGTCGCCGGCGCCGCGGATCCGGCGGGCGGCGGTCAGCCCGTCCATCCGCGGCATCTGGACGTCGAGGATCACCAGGTCCGGCTTGTACGCGGTCGCCTTCTCCAGCGCGTCCGCGCCGTCGACGGCGACCTCGGTGCCGTAGCCCTCGAAGGCGAGGCTGCGCTTGAGTGCGTCACGCACCGCAGGCTCGTCGTCGACGATGAGGATGCGCTGGGGTTCGGGGGCGCCTTCGGCGGGGCTCATGGTGGTCTTCGTTTCCTCGGGTGCGGTGGTTTACAAGGCCGGGGCGCCGTAGGGGTTCTCGTGCGTTGCCTGGTGCGGGTGCGTTGTGGCTGGTCGCGCCCGCGCGGCGGTAGCCGCATGGTCAGCACTGCCCCGCGCCCCTGAAGGGGCGCGCGCGATACTGCTCTAGCCTTGCACGTCCCCTGGCCGTGCAGTAGCCCGTGAGAGTCCCGTGAGGATCAGCCGCGAACCGTGCGGCGGTGCGGTCGCGCGACCGTGGTGCGGCGGGCCGTGCCTCGGGTGGCGGACGCCACCTCGGGGGCCCGGGTCACCGGCGGATGCAGTTCGGCGGCCACCGCGAGGGCGAGGTCCAGCCCGGCCGGGTCGCCGGCGGTCTCGACGGTGTGCGAAATCTGCGCGATCTGCCTGGTCATGTCGGACTCCTCGGGCTCAGCGGGACGGGACGGACGGGAAGGGAACTACCTGGTCGGAGCGCTGGACCTCAGTCCGAGCCGCCCGCCCGCAGCGTGCTCAGGTCGGCCTTGACGGTGTTGACCGGGATCGCGAAGCCGAGGCCGACGCTGCCGGCGCTGGACGACGAGGAGTCCGCGGCGGAGTACATCGCCGAGTTGATCCCGACGATGTTGCCGTTCATGTCGATGAGGGCGCCACCGGAGTTGCCCGGGTTGAGGGAGGCGTCGGTCTGGAGGGCCTTGTACGTGGTCGTGGAGGAGCCGGTGTCACCGTTGAACTCCTGGCCGCCGAACTCGAACGGCCACTGGCCGCTGCCGCCGCCCTGCTGTTGCTGCTGCTGGCCCTGGCTCTCGTCCGTCGAGACCGTCACGTCACGGTCGAGGGCGGAGACGATGCCGCTGGTGACCGTGCCGGTCAGGCCCTCGGGGGAGCCGATCGCCACGACCTGGTCGCCGACCTTGACACCGGCGGAGTCGCCGAGGGTGGCGGCCTTCAGCCCGGAGGCGTTCCGCAGCTTGATGAGGGCGAGGTCCTTCTTGCTGTCGGTGCCGACGACCTCGGCCGTGTAGGACTTGCCGTTGCTCGTCGTCACCTTGATCTGAGAGGCGCCGGAGATCACGTGGTTGTTGGTGATGATCTCGCCGTCGCTGGTGATGATCACACCGGAGCCGGTGGACTCGCCCGCGTTCGAGGTGGCGCTGATCTCCACGATGCTCGGGCTGACCGCCGTGGCGACCCCGGAGACCGTGCCCTTCTGACTGGTCGGCACCACGCTGGTGCTGGTGGAGCTGGAGGCCACGGTGTCCGTGCCGGTCAGCTCCTGGATTCCGTACGCCGTACCGCCGCCGATCGCCGCCGCGACGAACGCCACGGCCGCCAGCAGCGCGATCGGACCCCGGGCACGCCTTCTCGACGCGGGCGCGGGCGTCGATCCGGGGGTGGCGGCGGAGGAGACCGGCTCGGTGAGGAGCGCGGTGGGAGCCGAGGCCGTCGCGGCGGTGGGCTGCCCGTACGTGCCGTACCCGGCCGCAGGCCCCGCCGGAGCCGGGGGCGCCGCCGGGTCGTACGCCGGCGGGGGCGGCCACTCCGGGTTCACCGGGGCGGAGGCGGGCTGCTGCTGGAGGTACGCGGGCTGCTGTCGGGTCTCGCCCTCGGCGGACCCGGAGTGCTGCTGCTGGTCACCCTGGTAGGGGTTCTCGTACTCGCCGCTGCGGCGGAAGCTCTCGGTCATGACTCAGAGCCTGCCGCCCGACCATGAGACGTTCCTGAGTGCTCCCTGAGAACCACGCCAGAACCTCGTTCGCCCCATATAAAGGCGCCGGAGCCCCGCAGGCATGAGAAGCAAGGGGTTGCCGTGCGGTGATGCCGACTTCCGAGGGGCGCGGGGAACTGCGTGATCAGCCACAACGAACCCGCGGTCAGCCACGACGGGCAGCCCCTACGGCGCTACTCGCAACCGCAGGACCGCCGGGCCACCAACCTCGACGGGAACAGCTTCACCCGCTCCCGCCGGGACCCGGGCACCCGAATCCCGTCATCGAGCACCAGATCCACCGCCGCCCGAGCCATCCCCGTACGATCCGTCCCGATCGTCGTCAGCGGCGGATCCGTGAGCGCCGCCTCCTTGACGTCGTCGAACCCGACGACAGCCAACTCGCTCGGCACCTCGATCCGCAGCTCACGCGCGGCCCGCAGCACACCGATGGCCTGGTCGTCGGTGGAACAGAAGATCGCCGGCGGCCGGCCCGGCTCGGCCAGCAGCTTCAGCGCCACCTGGTACGCGTCGTACCGGTTGTAGGGCGCCTGGAAGAGCCGTCCCTCGGTCGGGATCCCGGCCTCGTCCATCGCGCGCCGCCAGCCCTCGACGTGGTCGGAGACGGGGTCACCGACGAGCGGGGTCTCGGCGATACCACCCATACAGGCGACGTACGCGTAGCCGTGCGAGAGGAGATGCTCCACGGCGAGCTGCGCGCCGCCGAGGTCGTCGGTCACCACGGCCACGTCGTCGATCGCCTCGGGCCGCTCATGCAGCAGTACGACCCGCGCGTCCCACGCCTCTATCTCGGCGGCGGCGTTGTCGTTGAGGGCGTGGCTGACGAGGATCAGCCCGGAGACGCGCATCCCGAGGAACGCCCGCAGATAGTGGACCTCGCGCTCGGCGACGTAGTCGGAGTTCCCGACGAGGACCATCTTGCCGCGCTCGGCGGCCGCCTGTTCGACCGCGTGCGCCATCTCGCCGAAGAACGGCTGGCGCGCGTCCGGGACGATCAGACCTATGAGCTCGGTGCGGCGCGACGCCATCGCCTGGGCGACGCGGTCGGGCCGGTACGACAGTTCCTTGATGGCGGCGAGGACACGCTCGCGCGTGGCCGGGGCAACCGGCCGGGGTCCGTTGTTGATGACGTAACTGACGACGGCGGTCGACGTACCCGCCAGTCTTGCCACGTCATCCCGAGTCACCTTGGCCACACCCGGAGTCTACGCGGATAAATCGCCCCTGGGCAGGGCGTACGGGAGCCTCCCTGCGCGGTGGCCGTGTGTATGCCGCCCCGCAGGGACCCGATGGGCGGGCCGCTACGCCTCGGCCGCGATCTCGACCGTGTCCAGGGACGCCGTCTCGTCCGCATCCGCCGCCTTTGAGGAGGCCGCGGAGGCCGCCTTGTTCTTCGCGTCGTCACCGGCGCGCTCCGCCTTCTCGGGCGTAACGAATCGATAACCGACGTTCCGGACGGTCCCGATCAGCGACTCGTGCTCGGGGCCGAGCTTGGCGCGAAGCCGTCGTACGTGGACATCGACCGTGCGCGTACCGCCGAAGTAGTCGTAGCCCCAGACCTCCTGGAGCAGCTGGGCGCGGGTGAAGACGCGGCCCGGGTGCTGGGCGAGGTACTTGAGAAGCTCGAACTCCTTGAACGTGAGGTCGAGGACGCGGCCCTTGAGCTTGGCGCTGTAGGTCGCCTCGTCCACCGAGAGATCGCCGTTGCGGATCTCCATGGGGGAGTCGTCGTTGACGATCTGCTGCCTGCCCATGGCAAGCCGCAGCCGGGCCTCGACCTCGGCGGGGCCGGCGGTGTCGAGGAGGACATCGTCGATGCCCCAGTCCGCCGTGACGGCGGCGAGGCCGCCCTCGGTCACGACGAGGATGAGGGGGCAGCCGGGGCCTGTGGAGCGGAGCAGCTGACACAGGCTGCGGACCTGCGGGAGGTCACGGCGTCCGTCGATCAGGATGACGTCCGCACCGGGGGTGTCGACGAGAGCGGGGCCTTCCGCCGGGGCCACGCGCACGTTGTGCAGCAGCAGGCCGAGGGCCGGAAGCACCTCGGTGGAAGGCTGGAGGGCATTGGTCAGGAGCAGCAGAGAACTCATACGTCTGGTTCCTCCTCGGTCCCTGCGAGGACGTGTGTGGCACTGTGCGGCACCGCGATGTTCACTGCGGTGCTTCACCGTGTTCTGCTCTGCGATCCCGGGGCCCGTACATCTGCGGTCACCTGGTGTTTCCCGCTCGTATACAACGCTTCCGAAAGCACAAAAGGACCCGGGGGCGACATTGCCCGAGTCCTCTGTCCAGCAGAATAGCCCACATGAGTGCTGGTCCGGCAGGCCATGTGACGCGTTCCTTCGACATTCCGAACTCTGAGACGGCCGATCGAACCTCTCCGAGGCCGCCCCGAACCCCTTCGCGCAGGTTTCTGGGCACTGACGACGGGGTGAATATCGAGGCCGTATACGACCCGAAGGCCGTTGTATACAACGGCTCCGACGGCACCGGAACTCCATCTTCCGGCCACCTGGCCGTCGTCGTCGCACACGGCTTCACGGGTGACGTCGACCGTCCACATGTTCGGAGGGTGGCGAAGGCGCTCGCCCGGTACGGCTCCGTCGTCACCTTCTCCTTCCGCGGCCACGGAAGATCCGGCGGCCGCTCCACGGTCGGCGACCGCGAGGTGCTCGACCTCGCTGCGGCGGTCCGCTGGGCCCGCGAACTCGGCCACGAGCACGTCGCCACGGTGGGCTTCTCGATGGGCGGCTCGGTCGTCCTGCGTCACGCGGCCCTCCCCGGCGGTCCCGACGCGGTCGTCTCCGTCAGCGCCCCCGCCCGCTGGTACTACCGCGGCACGGCTCCCATGCGCCGCGTCCACTGGCTCATCACCCGCCCCGGAGGCCGCCTGGTCGGCCGCTACGGCTTCCGCACCCGAATCCACCACCGCGACTGGAACCCCGTCCCGCTCTCCCCGGTCGAATCCGTCCCTCTGATCGCCCCGACCCCGCTCCTGATAGTCCACGGCGACAGGGACGGCTATTTCCCGACCGACCACCCCGAAATGCTGGCTGCGGCGGCGGGTGATCACGGCGAACTGTGGCTGGAGAGAGGGATGGGGCACGCGGAGAACGCGGCGAGCGAGGAATTGCTGGACAGGATCGGGGAGTGGGTGACGAAGAAGGGGACGACAGGTACGACGCACCGCTAGCCGGCCCTCGCCTCGCCACCTGGGCCACGCCCGATCTTCGGGGCCCCGCTCAACCGCGGTTCCCCACATCGCCAACCGCCCCGTAGCCTGATCCCCGACACGACCGACCAAGAGGAACGCAGATGCCAAAGGGCACCGTCCGCTACTGGGCCGCAGCCAAGTCCGCAGCCGGCCTCGCCGAGGAGCCCTACGACGCGGCCACCCTCGCGGACGCCCTGAACACGGCCCGTGAGCGACACCCCGGTGAACTCGTACGCGTACTGCAGCGATGCTCGTTCCTCGTCGACGGAAACCCTGTGGGCACCCGTGCGCATGAGACGGTACGTCTGGCCGAGGGCGGCACGGTCGAGGTGCTCCCGCCGTTCGCAGGAGGGTGACCCCCACATCATGAGCAACCAGCCGTACGGGTACGAGGGCCACCCTGGACACCAGGGGCAGGGACACCAGGGACACCAGGGCTACGACGCCTACCAGGAACCGCAGGCGGAGCCCCAGCACTACCCGGCCCAGCCCCACCCCCAGGCGCAGCCGCAGCCGCACTGGCAGGGCTACGACGAGGGCCAGGCCGCCCACGCCCAGCAGTACACCCAGCAGTGGGAGGGCCAGACCTGGGAGACCCAGATCCAGCCCCAGACCCAGGCCCCGCCCGCCACCAACGCGGCGGAGACGGCCTACCTGCCCCCGCAGGCGGACGGCCCGAACGCGCAGTTCGGCCCGAACGGTCAGTTCGGCCAGGACGGCCAGAACAACCAGTACGGCCAGGACGGGCAGAACGGTCAGTTCGGCCAGAACAACCAGTACGGCCAGGACAACCAGTACGGCCAGAGCAGCCAGTTCGGCCAGCACCCGCCGCAGGCCGCTCAGCCGCAGGCGCCCGCGCAGACACACTTCCAGCCCGAGGCCCAGCGCCAGGCCCAGGCACAGCCCCATGCACAGTCCCAGGCCCAGCCTCAAGCACAGCCTCAAGCACAGCCCCGGACGGACCCTGCCGTGGCGCCCGAGGGGTCCGCGCCCGGCTATGGTCCGCCCACCCTCACCGGCAACACCCGTGTCACCGACGCCCAGCGGGCGCGGGCCGAGGGGCGGTCGCCGATCATCGAGCCCGGGATGCAGCCGGCGCTTCTCACGGCCGTGCTGGGCCTGCTGCTGGCCGGCGCCGCGGCGATCGGCGAGTACGCCCTCGCCGTCCCCCTGGTGGTCCTGCAGGCCGTGACCGCGGCGGGCTGGTTCCGGCTGAACGGCATGTGGCCGGCCCGGCAGGGCATCGTGCTGGCCTTCGCGGGCGCGCTCGCGGCGGACGCGGCGCTGTTCGCGGCCGGCCGGGAGCACGCGCCCGCCGTCATCCTCGGCACGCTGGGCGTGTGGGTGCTGCTCAGCATCGTGCTGGGGCTGCGCAGCCACGCGGACCCGGACGAGCGGATGTACGGACTGATGGCGACCGTGACCTCGGCGGCACTGTCGATCATCGCGACCGGCTACCTGGCGGCCCTGCCGGACGCGGTCACCGTGGGCGGCGTAGCGGTGGCGGTGGCCGTCCTGGCCCGCGCCCTGCCGCTCCCCACACCGGCCTCGGTGATCGTGTCCCTGCTGGCGGCGACCGGCGCGGGCATCGCCGTCGGCGGCGCCACCGACCTCGGCACCTCAGGCGCCCTCCTCGGCGCCGCCGCGGCCCTGTGCGCCCTCATCGGCCATCGTGTCGCCGCCTACGACTACCCCTCCCGCTTCGTCCACTTCACCGCGGGAGTCGCCCTCCCGCTGGCCGCCGCGGCCCCGGCGGTGTATCTGCTGGGCCGCGCGCTGGGCTGACCGGGGGCGGAACCCTGGAGGCGCGCCCACCCGCCCTGTCACAGGTGATCAACAAGGCCGGACACCCAACCCCGCCCATACGCCCGCGCGATTACTCTCGCGTGGAACGGCCACTCAGGTCGTTGAAGCCGGACCGGGCGTCGAAGCCGGACCGACCGCCGAACCGACCGCCGAGTGGACTACGTGGGGAACACCGAGAGATGCGCGCACTGCGAATACTTGTCATCGTCGCCGTGATCCTGGGCGGCCTCTTCGTGATCGCGGACCGTGTGGCCGTCGGCTTCGCCGAGGACGAGGCGGCCGAGCAGCTGAAGACCAGCGAGGGCCTGACGAGCGCCCCCGACGTGTCCATCAAGGGCTTCCCGTTCCTCACCCAGGTCGCGAGCGGCGAGCTCGACGACGTCGAGGTCGGCATCGAGGACTACGAGGCGAGCACGGGCAAGTCCGGCGAGAGCATCCGTATCGCCGATCTGCGGGCGAGCATGCGCGGCGTCGCCTTCTCCAGCGACTACAGCTCCGCCACGGCCGACAGCGCCACCGGCAGCGCGTCCATCGCGTACGACGAACTCCTCAAGGCCGCCAAGTCGGAGCCCACGCAGATCGTCACCGGCGTGACCGCCCAGGTCGTCGGCCTCTCCGACGGCGGCAACGGCAAGGTCAAGGTCGACATCAAGGTCGCGGTCCTGGGCAAGTCGACGACGTACCCGGTGCTCAGCACGGTCACCGTCGACGGCGACACCGTGAAGGTGCACGCCGACAACCTGCCGAACCTGGTCGTCGAGGCCGCGGAGGGTCAGGTCCGGTCGATCACCGACTTCGAACAGAAGATCGACGACCTCCCCGGCGGCATCAAGCTCGACAAGGTCGAGGCGGCACCGGACGGCGTGGAGATCACGGTGCGGGGTTCGAACGTCAGGCTGGCCGGGTAGTACGGGGGCGGGGTCCGATGGACCCGCGCTGTCCGGTGGGCGAGACGCCCATGTCCGCAGCGCAGCTGTGACGACCGATAAATCCCTCGGGAACCGGTGCGGCCCCCGCCCGTGCACCCATGCGGTCCCACATTGCGGACGATCGCGTCTCAATATGCGACACACCGGTGACACGTCCGCCTGTGCGTCCCTACGATCGACACTCATGAAGCGACAGGCGGATCTCACGAAGCGGCGGGCAGTAGACCTGTGCCGCGTCGCCGCCATGCTCTGTCGCACTTTCTGAGTGGCAGCCACGACTGCCGCCTTCCCCGTCGCCCTGCCCAGCCAGGGCACACCCGTGCGCGCCCGGCCCGATCGCCGTCAGGCGCCTTGCACACCCCGCCGCAACTGCCCCGGAGGAGAACGAGCATGAGCCGCAGCGACGTCCTGGTAGACGCCGACTGGGTCGAGGCCAACCTCGACGACTCGAACATCGCCATCGTCGAGGTCGACGAGGACACGACCGCGTACGAGAAGAACCACATCAAGAACGCCATCCGGATCGACTGGACGAAGGACCTCCAGGACCCGGTACGCCGTGACTTCGTCGACCAGGAGGGCTTCGAGAAGCTCCTGTCGGAGAAGGGCATCGGCAACGACACCCTCGTCGTCCTCTACGGCGGCAACAACAACTGGTTCGCGTCGTACGCCTACTGGTACTTCAAGCTGTACGGCCACGAGAACGTCAAGCTTCTCGACGGCGGCCGCAAGAAGTGGGAGCTGGACGCCCGCGAGCTGGTCGACGAGGTGCCGGCGCGCCCCGCGACCGAGTACAAGGCCAAGCCGCAGAACACCGCGATCCGCGCCTTCCGTGACGACGTCGTCGCCGCGATCGGCTCGCAGAACCTGGTCGACGTGCGCTCGCCCGACGAGTTCTCGGGCAAGCTGCTCGCCCCGGCCCACCTGCCGCAGGAGCAGTCGCAGCGTCCGGGCCACGTCCCGTCCGCCCGCAACATCCCGTGGTCGAAGAACGCCAACGACGACGGCACCTTCAAGTCGGACGACGACCTCAAGGAGCTGTACGCCGACGAGCAGGTGGACCTGGCGAAGGACACCATCGCCTACTGCCGCATCGGTGAGCGCTCCGCGCTGACCTGGTTCGTCCTGCACGAGCTGCTCGGTGTGGAGAACGTCAAGAACTACGACGGCTCCTGGACCGAGTACGGCTCCCTGGTCGGTGTCCCGATCGAGCTCGGCGCCAACAAGTAGGACCGGTCGGCAGTAGCCGTAGCCGGCAGTCAGCGAATACCCGTTCATCCCGACCGGCCTTCCTTCCGGTCAGACCTCTCTTGGAGAAAGACATGTGTGGAGCGAAGGCCGGCGGCCCGGACGCCTCGACGATCAAGCCCGGTGAGACCACGATCCAGGGTCAGGTGACCCGCGACGGCGAGCCGGTGACGGGCTACGTCCGTCTGCTGGACTCGACCGGCGAGTTCACGGCGGAGGTCCCGACCTCCGCGACGGGCCAGTTCCGCTTCTACGCGGCCGAGGGCACCTGGACCGTCCGCGCGCTCGTCCCCGGCGGCACCGCCGACCGCACCGTCGTCGCCGAGCAGGGCGGCCTGGCGGAGGTCGCGATCGCCGTCTGAGACGGTTGTTCCTGAACGGCTGAACGGCTGAGGGCCGTACCCCGGGTGTCCGACCCGGGGTACGGCCCTCAGCCGTGCGCGGGCCTACGCTGGAGACATGTACGCCCGCCGGCGCCACGCCTACTTCGCCATGATGGGCACGTGCCTCGCGCTCTTCGTCCTGGCGTGGGGTGTCGTACGCCTCTGGTCGGTCCCGGTCGCGGTCGGCATGTGCGTGGTCGCCATGGTCATCCCGCCGCTCGCCGCAGTCGTCGCCAACCGGCGCGGCCCCGACGACCGCTGGTGGGACGACCCCTCGGGTGACCCGAAGTCCGACGAGTGGTGGGACGAGCTGGACGGCAAGAGGCGCCGCCCGTAGCCCGGTATCAGCAGACCAGCGCGTATCAGCAGACCAGCGCGGCAGACGAACGCGTGTCAGTAGACGAGTGCCTGGGCGTCGTCCGCCAGCGCCTCCTGCACGAACACCTGCGCGCCCGCGATCCGTACGCCCTCGATGACGTCCTTCTCCGTGATGTCCCGGCGGGCGGCGCACTGCGTGCACAGGGTGAGCCGGCCGCCCGCGAGGACCGAGTCGATGAGATCCGGGAGCGGGGCGGCATGCGGCAGCTCGAACTCGGCGGCCCGGCCCGGCAACGCGAACCAGGCGGACTCGCCGGTCAGCCACAGCGACACCTCCACCCCACTGGCCACCGCCACCGCCGCCACGGTGAACGCCTGCGAACAGCGCTCGGGAGCATCAGCCCCGGCCGTCACCTTGATCACGAGCTTCTTCGCCATGGCCGCATGGTAGTCCGCACAGTGATCGTCGTCGCGGCCGAGCGGCGAAGGGCCCACCTCACGGCGAACCCCGTGTCCCGGCCGCGTAAGCTGGGGCCCGGCCTTGTGCAGTACCGAATCCCCGCTCATCCGAGGAGCACCCCGTGGAACTCTTCTTCGAAATCCTGCTGGTCCTGGTCGCCGTGGGCGTTCTCGCCTTCGCCGGTCTGACCGTGAAGAAGCTGTACCAGGGCCAGCGCTGACCCACGTCGAGGACATCCAGGAACCGCATTCATGATCGAGATCCCGTCCGACCTGCACAAGGACCTCGTCCCCCTCGCCTTTCTGCTCGGCGACTGGGCGGGCGCGGGCGTCCACGACTTCCCCGGTGCCGAGAAGTGCAACTTCGGCCAGGAGGTCACCTTCACCCACGACGGCCGGGACTTCCTGGAGTACCACTCCCACACCTGGGTGCTGGACCAGGACGGCAACAAGGTCCGCCCGCTGGAGACCGAGTCCGGATTCTGGCGCATCGACGCCGACCGCAAGGTCGAGATCGTCATGACCCGTGACGACGGCGTCGTCGAGGTCTGGTACGGCGAGCTGGCCAAGCAGAAGCCGCAGATCGACGTGGTCACGGACGCGGTCGCGCGGACGGCGGCCTCGGGGCCCTACAGCGGCGGCAAGCGGCTGTACGGCTATGTGCACAGCGACCTGATGTGGGTGGGCGAGAAGTCGACGCCCGAGGTCGAACTGCGCCCCTACATGTCCGCGCACCTGAAGAAGGTCGTCACCCCCGAGGACGTCGAGCGCTGGGCCAAGGCCCTCCCGGACGACATGCCGGACGACGGCATCGCGTTCTTCAAGTAGTTCTAGACTCGTGGTGTGGTGAGCACCGACTGGAAGAGTGACCTCAGGCAGCGCGGCTACCGGCTGACGCCGCAGCGGCAGCTCGTGCTCGAAGCCGTGGACACCCTTGAGCACGCGACCCCCGACGACATCCTCGTGGAAGTGAGGAGGACGGCGTCGGGGGTCAACATTTCCACGGTCTACCGGACCCTGGAGCTCCTGGAGGAGCTCGGGCTGGTCAGCCATGCCCATCTGGGGCACGGGGCGCCGACGTACCACCTGGCCGACCGGCACCACCACATCCACCTCGTCTGCCGGGACTGCGCGAACGTGATCGAGGCGGATGTGTCGGTGGCGGCGGACTTCACGGCCAAGCTGCGCGAGACGTTCGGTTTCGACACCGACATGAAGCACTTCGCGATCTTCGGCCGCTGCGAGAACTGCTCCCGCAAGGGTTCGGCGGCCCAGAACCCGACGGCCGGGAGTTCGACTTCCAAGAGTTCAACTACCGAGTCGTAGGCTTGGCGTATGAAGAGCCCTCTGCTGTCCCTGCCCGGCGCCGTCCCAGCCGAGGGGGTCGACGAAGGTGTCGCCGCCCACTACGGGGACCTGTTCCGTGAACAGCGCGCCCTCGCCGACGGCACCGGCTTCGTCGACCTCTCCCACCGGGGCGTCTTCGCCGTCTCCGGCGAGGACCGGCTCAGCTGGCTGCACCTGCTCCTCACCCAGCACGTCAGCGAACTTCCCACGGGCGAGGCCACCGAGGCGCTGATCCTCTCCGCCAACGGCCACATCGAGCACGCGCTGTACCTGGTCGACGACGGCGCGACCGTCTGGGCCCACGTCGAGCCCGGCACCCAGGAGGCGCTGCTCGCGTACCTGGAGTCGATGAAGTTCTTCTACCGGGTCGAAGTGGCCGACAGGACGGGCGACTTCGCGGT
This sequence comes from Streptomyces sp. NBC_01314, assembly GCF_041435215.1. Classification (NCBI taxonomy): domain Bacteria; kingdom Bacillati; phylum Actinomycetota; class Actinomycetes; order Kitasatosporales; family Streptomycetaceae; genus Streptomyces; species Streptomyces sp. NBC_01314. The sequence goes on from NZ_CP108394.1 coordinate 6,019,092, forward strand.
CGTCCACCTCCCGGCCGGCTCGATCGCCGAGATCCCGCAGGGCACGGTCGTCCGCGAGACGCCGTACGGCCGCGATCTGTTCCTGCCGCGTGCCGACCTGGAGACGTACGCGGAGAAGGCGGCCCCCGCGGTGGGCCTTCTCGCGTACGAGGCGCTGCGCGTCGAGCACCACCTTCCCCGCCTCGGCTTCGAGACCGACCACCGCACCATCCCGCACGAGCTGGGCTGGATCGGTTCGGCGGTGCACCTGCAGAAGGGCTGCTACCGGGGCCAGGAGACGGTCGCCCGGGTCCAGAACCTCGGCAAGCCCCCGCGCCGCCTCGTCTTCCTGCACCTCGACGGCAGCGAGGTCCATCTCCCGCCGCGCGGCGCGGAGATCCGCCTCGCCGACGACGGCCCCGACGGCCGCAAGCTCGGCTTCATCACGACCTCGGCCCGCCACCACGAACTCGGCCCGGTGGCCCTCGCCCTGATCAAGCGCAACGTACCGGTGGACGCGAGGCTCATGGCCGACACGACGGCCGCGGCGCAGGAGACCGTCGTCGAGCCGTAGAGGCGTCACTCCGCGAGCGCCGGGTCGCGCCCCCTCCCTCCCGGCCCGCGGAGGCGTCCGGCGCCTCACATCTCCAGCAGCACCGTGAACGGCCCGTCATTCGTCAGAGCGACCCGCATCTTCGCGCCGAACCGTCCGGTCGCCACCGTCGCCCCCAGCGCCCGAAGCTGCGCGACGACCTCCTCCACCAGCGGCTCGGCGACATCGCCGGGCGCCGCCGCGTTCCAGGTGGGCCGGCGTCCCTTCCGGGCGTCGCCGTACAGCGTGAACTGGCTGATCACCAGCAGTGGCGCGTCGATGTCGCTGCACGACTTCTCGTCGTGCAGCATCCGCACGGACCACAGCTTGCGGGCCAGCTGCGCCGCCTTCTCCTTGGTGTCGTCATGTGTCACCCCCACAAGGGCGCACAGCCCCTCGCCCTCGATCGCCCCGACCGTCTCGCCGTCCACGACGACGCTCGCACCGTCGACCCTCTGCACCACCGCACGCATGCCGACCATCATGCCGCCGCCGTCCACCAGGGCGCGCGAGGGGTCCCCCTTACGGGGGGTTTGTGATCACGAGGGTTTGAAGAGTGCTTTGCCCGGTCTTTCTCATTGTTCCATTACCGACCATCTGGGGTGGATCGCGGGGACTCGGTCACATAGCGGCCACTCGGAGTGGCACCATGCTCACACAACCCGGTCGAGGGGACGGTTGAGGCGCATGAGCACATCGAGTACAGGGCAGCCCCCAGGGACTGCGACGTTCACCCGTACGAATCCGGGGCCCGGCCCCGGCGTCCGCCGGCCACCGGTCCAGCGCACCGACAGCGGACCACTGCCGCCGCCGGACCCGGCCGAGCACGAACTGTCCCGGCTACGGCTGCCCGAACTGCGCACACTGCGCCGGGACGCCCAGCGGGACGAGGCCGATCTCAGCTATCTGCGGCGGCTGCTCCAGGGCCGTATCGACATCCTGCGCGCCGAACTGGTCCGCCGGGGCGGCGCGCAGGACCCCACAGCACCAGGGGATCCGGCGGCGCTGGTCGACCGGCTGTCGGCGATCCTCACGGACGCCCCGGCCCGGCACCGTTCCTCGGCCCGCCACGTCACCGTGGGCACACCGTACGGAGAGGAGCACCGCCGGCTCGCCGCCGAGATGCTCGACGAGGTCGAACTCTCCGACCTCCAGGCCCGCACCGACGACGAACTCACCGTCGGCCTCGCCCGTCTCGTCCACCACGAGCAGCAGATCTCCAGCCGCCGCCAGCGCCTCCAGCGCACCGCCGACGACTGCAGCGCCGAGATCGCCCGCCGCTACCGAGAGGGCGAGGCCCAGGTGGACGACCTGCTGATCTGATCGACGGAGGTGATCCCCTGGAAGGCCAGGCCCGAAGGGCCGTGCCTTCCAGGGCGCGGGGAACTGCGCGACCAGGCCCCACCGGCCCCACCGAAGCCGCGGCCGGGGGCGGAGGGGCGGCGGGGGCGAGAAAACCCCGAGACACACCGCGGAGCACCCCCCTAGCGTGGCCCTATGAGCTCCTCCCACGACATAGCCGTACGCCCCGTCACAGAGGACGAGATCCCGGCCTGGCTGAACGCCCTCAACACCGGCTTCCTCCGCGCCCCGGAATCCCTCTCCGAGCAGGAGCTCAAGAACCGCTCGGCCCACATCGACCCACCCCGCACCCTCGCCGCGTTCGACGAGTCCCGCACCCACGCCCCCCTCACCCCCACCGACACCACCCAGGTCGTCGCGACCTACCGCTCCTTCCCGCAGGAGCTGACAGTCGTCGGCGGCCGAACCGTCCCCGCCGACGCCATCTCGAACGTCACGGTCAGCCCCACCCATCGCCGCCGAGGTCTCCTCACCCGGATGATGGCCCACGACCTCACCGCCGCGAAGGACCGCGGCGACGTCGTCGCCACCCTGATCGCCGCCGAGTACCCGATCTACGGCCGCTACGGCTTCGGTCCCGCCACCTGGACCACCGAGTGGACCGTCGACGTACCCCGCACCGGCCTGGACCCCCGCTGGTCCGGCCCGGCGGACGGCGGCCGGGTCGACCTCGTCGACGGCGCGGCCGTACGCTCCCTCGGCCCCGCCCTCCACGACCGCCTCCGCCACGCCCAGCCCGGCGCGGTGAGCCGTGACGAGCGCTGGTGGCGGGTCAACACCGGTGACCTGCGGGTCCACGGCTCCTGGGACGAGCCGTTCTACGCGGTGTACCGTTCGGCGGCCGGTGAGATCGAGGGCCTCGTCTCGTACGAGGCGGACGACACCTGGCAGATGAAGCAGCCGCAGAACACGGCCGACGTCAACTGGCTGATCGCGACGACCCCGGCCGCCGAGCGCGCCCTGTGGCACTACCTCTGCTCGATCGACTGGATCACCAAGGTCAAGTCCGGCTGGCGGGCCCCGGACGACCTCCTCCCGAACTTCTTCCCCGACCCGCGCGCCGTGAGCGTCACCACCCAGGCGGACTGGCTGTGGGTGCGGATCCTGGACGTCGTACGGGCGCTGGAGGCCCGCACGTACGCGGGGACCGGGACGCTGGTGCTGGAGGTCGTGGACCGAGTCGTGGACCGACGGGGGTCCTCCCGCTCAAGCGGAGTCGAGAGTGGGGGAGGCTTCGCGGGCGGGCGTTATCGGCTGGACGCGGGCCCGGACGGGGCGAGTTGTGTGCCGACGAGGGAGGACGGGGACCTCGTCCTGGAGGCCGCGGATCTGGCGGCGCTGTGGCTGGGCGACGAGTCGGCCGTACGGCTCACCGCGCTCGGCCGGGTGCGGGAACAGCGGAAGGGCGCCGCCTCCGTAGCCGACGCCCTGCTGCGGACGTCCAGGCGCCCATGGTGCCCGGACCTCTTCTGAGACCTTTCCTTGCGTGTGCTCCTGGTGTGTGTGCGGAATCCGTAGCTGTTCAGTTGTGGTTGTGGCTGCGCATTCAGTTGTGGCTGAACCATTCAGTTGTGGCTGTGCGGACCGGTCGGACTCCCGGCTCCCCTCCGGAGAGGAGGTCGATCGGTCGGTCTCGGGTGTAGCTGTCGAGTCGCTCTCGATGTCACTGGTGTCGCCAACCATCTGAAATCTTGACCATGTTGTGAAAGTTGGCGACCAACTCCAACTTACTTATCTCCACTTGGAGTCGTCTCATAACCACCTTCCCATGAACTGCACAAAGATGGCGAGAAGTTGTAGTGTTTGTTCGTGGAGCGGGAACGCACGGCCGTCGATGGGCGGAAGTCGTCACAGCGGCCCCAGAGGTCACATCGCGAGGTGGCCGACGTGTTGCGCGGCCGGATCAGGTCCGGCGAGCTGCGACCGGGACAGCGCATGCCCACACAGGCGAAGCTGGCCGACGAGTTCGGCGTGGAGCGCGGGGCCGTACGACAGGCCTTGCGCATCCTGCAGTCGGAGCACCTGCTCACCAACGTTTCCAAGGGCAGCCCGGCGACTGTGGCCCCACGTGTGGGAGCGGCGGCCGTCGGCGGGCCGGGAGCGGCGCCGCGGCCCACGATGGTGGAGCTTGCCCCTCGCATATCCGCCGCCTTCGCGACCCCGCATGTGAAGATCGACGCCCTCTGTCTGACGTCCGTGTCCCTCACGCTCGCCGTGGGTGAGTCGTTGCGCGAGATTCACGCGGGGCGTATAAATCCGGCCAGGGTCGACGTCCGGGTGATGCTGCCCAGCCGTGACATCCCGCTCGCCTTCCCGACCCCGGTCGATGCCTCGGTCGACGGCCGGCTGCAGCGCCGCTGGCTCGCCCAGCGCAACGCGCAGGGGCAGGTCCTGAAGCACAACCTGCTGGCCCTGCGGTCCACGCACGGCATAGACGTCCATGTCTCGTTCCGTGCGCTGCCCTTCACCCCACCCGTGAAGCTGTACCTCCTCAATGGCCGGGAGGCGCTGTTCGCGTACTACACGGTCCAGCGGAAGGAGGCCGAAGTGGACAGTGAGCAGCTGGAGATGTACGACGCCGAGGGCACCCAGTCCACGCTGTTCGCGTTCGAGCGGAGCGGGGCGGACACCCCGCGGGACACGAGCTTCGTCGAGCAGTCCGGCCTGTGGTTCAACGCGCTGTGGGAGACCATCAGTTCGGACCTGCTGCTCACGACCTGACAGCCGTCACAGGGCGGGGTTCCCGCCTCACATCGCGGGGCCGGTGAACATCAGCGCGAGGATGACCGCGCCGATCGAGCTGCACGTGTGGTTGTTCGCCTTCAGCCCGATCGTGAGGAACAGCAGGCCGACGGCTCCCATCGTGCCGAAGCGCCACTCGACGAATCGCTGGAAGACGATGACGGCGAGGGCGGAGATGAGGGCGATGGCAGCAGGCATGGTGGTACCTCCTCCGAGGGGCCGGGGCGGGCGAGGGCCGAGATGTCGAAGAACTTCCGCCAACTCGACCAAGTTGGCAACCAACTTTGTTTAAATGGTTCCCACTTGGTCCATGTTCATAACCACCTTGCCGTGAACTCCCAAAAGATGGATGAGAGTTGTAGCGTTTGGTCGTGACCCAGGAGAACGTTGCAGTGAACGGCAGCAGAAAGCTCTCGTCCCAGGAGATCGCCGCCACCCTGCGGGACCGCATCCGCGGCGGCGACCTCAGGCCCGGCGAGCGCCTGCCCACCCAGGCCGAACTGGCGGAGGAGTTCGGCGTGGAGCGCGGCACGGTCCGTCAGGCGCTGCGCGCGCTGCAGGAGGACGGGCTGCTGAGCAACGTGAGCAAGGGGAGTCCGCCGAGGGTCGCCGAGGCCGTCAATGCCGCGAGGGACGAGCCGCAGCCGACGATGGTGGGCCTCGGCCCCCGCCTCGGCGCGGCCTTCTCGGCGCCGCACGTCCGCGTCGACGCGGCCTGCCTCACCGCCGAGACCCTGATGCTGGCCCTCGGCGAACCGGTCCGCCGCATCCATGAGGGAACGATCCGTCCCGAGTCCATCGACGTACGCATCCTCCTCCCCTCCCGGAAGATCAACCTGGCGTTCCCGGTCCCGGTGGAGCAGCGGGGCGAGGACGACATGGAGGACCCGGTCCACAAACGCTGGCTCGACCAGCGCAACGCCCAGATCCGCGTCCTGCGCCACAACCTCCTGGCCCTGCGCACCTCCCACCAGCTCGACGTCCGCGTGGCCTTCCGCGCGCTGCCCTTCACTCCGCCCGTCAAGCTCTACCTCCTCAACGGCGAGGAGGCCCTGATCGCCTACTACATGCTCATGAAGCGAGAGGAGCAGATGGCGGACGGCCCCCTGCAGATGTACGACGCCTTCGGGACCCAGTCCCTCCTCTTCTCCTTCGAGAAGGAGACCAGCCTCCGCGACGCCGCCTTCGTCGATCAGTCCCAGCAATGGTTCAACGCCCTCTGGGAAACCATCACCACGGACCTGACACTCTCCTAGTGACTCCTGATACGGCACAGACTGAACCGGTGACAGTAGAGACAGAGTCCCTTCGAGAACTGATCACTCCCGTCCGCTTCGTGCTCTGGGACCTGGACGGGCCGATCTGTCGACTGTTTTCCGGGCATCCCGCGCACCAAGTGGCCCGAGACCTGGTGGAGTTGATCGACCAGCGCGGGCTGGGCGGCCTGCTGACGGAGCGGGAGCGGAGTACGGCCGACCCCCAGGTCGTACTCCTGGGCCTGAGCCGGCGCCATCCGAGCAGCGACCTGATCATCGACCTGGAGAAGTGGCTCACCCAGCAGGAGCTGACCGCCGCGCCGAAGGCCTTCCCCACCACCTGGGCCGACCCGCTCATCCGCACCTGGTCGCGGCGGGCCAGATTCGCCATCACCACCAACAACTCGGCGCTCGCGGCGGCCCGTTACATCGAGTCCCGCGGCCTCACCGACTGCTTCCCCTACATGTACGGCCGCACCCGCGACCTCGACCTGATGAAGCCGCACCCCCACACCCTGCGCCAGGCCCTCAACGCGATGGGCGCCGACCCGTCCCGCACCCTGATGCTCGGCGACGCCCCCACCGACTTCGAGGCAGCCCGCGAAGCGGGCGTCCCCTTCCTCGGCTACGCGCGTAACGACGGCAAGCTCAAGGCGCTCCGGGAGGTGGGCGTGCCGCTCTCGTCCACGGTGGACTCGCTGAAGCCCGTACTGGACGTGCTGCGCGCTCAACTTCCGGATCAGGCCTGAACCATCAGCAGGACGAAGAGAAGGACGGCCCACCAGGGCCAGGCCGGACGCTCCCGGCCCACCCGCACGGCCACCAGCACGGTGACCAGGAGCGCCAGGCCGAGCGGGCCGAGCGCCTTCCCCACCAGGTGACCTGCGGTGAATTGGACTGCTGCGCGCACTAATTCCCACATGACCATGTTCTCCACCCCGTTCTGCCCGTTGCGTCACCGGCCAGTCCAATTGGTCGGTGATGGGCCTGTGATTGGTATTCCCGATTGGGCTGATCCCTTAACAAGCAGCCCAGTTGGGGTGCTTGTTGACTGGAACTGGTTTGCTTGCAGGTTCTCGGCGGTACGGTCGGGGTGTGGGTGATGCGCAGACCGGCGAGGGCGGCGGCAGCAAGTTCGAGCGTGTCCTGGAGACGCTGCGGGCTCGGATGGCGGACGGCACGTATCCGGTCGGGGCGTCTCTTCCCCCGCAGCGGCAGCTTGTCGAGGAGCTGGACGTCTCTCGTGACACCGTCCAGCGGGTCCTGGCCAGGTTGAGCGAGGAGGGCTGGGTCGAGTCCCGGCAGGGGAGTGGAACCCGGGTTCTGGAAGCTCAGCAGGTGCGGCCTTCGGGAGCGGGCAGGGTGACACTGCGCTCGTTCTTCGACTCCGCCTTTGAGCAGAGTGAAGTGCTCCTGGACATCCACACGCTGACGTCGGAGTCCTTGAGCACACACATCCGTCTACAGGCTGAACGGGTTCGTGAAAGGGAGACAGCGCCCGATCGCATTGTTCTGCGCATGCTGTTGCCCCGGGACTCGACGCCACTGCCGTACCCGACGGCCAGAGGATGCCAGGACGACCCGCGGCCTCAGGAACGCCTTCGTGAGATCACCAGGGTGCATGAAGCATCGCTGCGAGAGGCGCTGGAGGATCTCCAGCGAGGAGGCTTCGTCCCGCATGTCGACGTCGTGACCCGGTACGCGCCGCTCACCCCGACCTTCAAGGTCTATCTGCTCAACCGGACCGAGGCGCTGCACGGTTTCTACACGGTGGTCGAGCGCACGATCTCGGTGGGCGATGAGGAGATCGAGGCCCGCGACGTGCTCGGCCTGGGCGCCACACTGACCCACCACGTCAAGGACACCGACTCGTCGTCCCGGGGGGCCGACTTCGTGGACGCCGCGCAGGCCTGGTTCGACTCGGTCTGGGACATGCTCACGGACGAAGACGGCTGACCGGGGCAGGGGCGCACGCCGCGATGAGCTGAGCGTGCGACGCGACCACGCCCTGCGCACCCTCCCGGTGCAGGAGCCGGCCCCGCTCGTGATCCGTCGAGTACCCCAGGAACCCGACCTCCGCGGACACGGCCGCCTGGAGGTCGGTGAGCTGGTCGCCGACCATGACGGCGGCATCCGGGCTCATGCGGCCCAGGCATTCCAGGGCACGACGCACCGAACTCGGATCGGGTTTCATACAGCGTGGTTCACGCGGATCACGGCCGCAGACCGCCTCGAACTTCCGGGACATCCCGTGAAGTTCGAGAAACTTCCGCACGGGTCCTTCGGCGTTGTTCGTCACGACCGCCAGACGCTTCCCCTGGCCGAGCAGGGTGTCCAGCAGGAGCTGGATGCCCGGCGCCGGCACCGCCGAGCGCGCGGCCTCGTACTCGTACCGCGTGACGATGTCGTTCGCCGCGCTCAGTGCTGTCGGGTCGAGGACGGCATCCCCCCTTCGGTCCAGCATGTCCCTGAGGAAGTGAAGGATGCCGTGCGAGTCGTCGCATGCCTCTACGGCGGGATCGAGCGAGTTCCACTTCTTCCGTGCCATGGCCTTGATCTCCAGGGCGACGGGCTGGGTCGACCGCCCTGCGAACAGGTCGCAGACGGGGCCGTCGAAGTCGAAGAGCACGGCTCGGGCCCTGCCGAGGAGCCGCCGCAGCCGCGGCGGTTCGGTCGTCTCGCTGAGCGTGGGGTTCATCGCTGTCATCGTGGTGAGTGTGGTGCAGACGGCCACCCGCCTCGGGGACGGGCGGCCTTCGGGCAGGCGCTCGAATGCGTGCCTATACGGGTCCGGGCGCGTGAGCGTTCAACCAGTGGACCGACACCGGCGAACTCACCGCTTCTGGCACGATGCTCGCCCACGGAGGAGTACCGTGCCTCCACTTCCTTGATTTCACCACTGGTGCGACCACGGCGAGAGAACGGGCAATGCCAGCTGAATCGGATTCCACGGGGCGGCGCCGCGCCGGTGAGATGAGCGCCGTCCCGGACGAGGTGGAGGGACCGCTCAGCGGCTACCACCACGAGACGTATGTCTTTCGGCTGCCGGTCGAGTCCAGGGTCGGTGGGGGCGGGCGCTGGAAGTGCCGTGAGCCGCGCGAGAGCCTGCTGTGGTTCGACCGGCGCTGCTTCGACTCGGAGGAACGCCTCCTCACCGAGCTTCAGGGACACATCGACAACATTCCCGATCTCATCGAGGTCGAGGGCACGGTCCTCCAGCGGTTCATCGAGGGAGACACCCTCGGGGCGCTCCACGCGTCCGGTACGACGGTCCCCGACGAGGAGTTCGAGCAGATCCTCACCCTGTTCCGGCAACTCGTCGCCGTCAGACCCCGGACCCTTCTGGTGAAGCGGAGGTGCGAGCGGCGGGACCGCGCGCGGGAGAGCGACAGCGCCGGATTCCTCGACCGACTGATCCACTTCACCGAAGAGCGCGTGTACGGCGACAACCTGCCGGAGTACGGGGAGCTGTTCACGGACCTGAAGCTGGACTCCGACTCCTTCAAACAGCTCAGAAAGCATGTCGCCGGCCTGCGGGAGCGCCCGTTCTGCCTCCTCCACGCCGATCTCCACCGCGAGAACCTCATCGTCGACCGCGAGCGCCGGCTCTGGGCGATCGACTGGGAACTCGCGATGTTCGGCGATCCGCTCTACGACCTGGCCACCCATCTGTATCTGATGCGGTACCCGGCGGAGCAGGAACGGCGGGTGACGGAGCGGTGGTGCGCGCTCGTCGAGGATGTCCGGCCGGGGAGTTCGAGGGGCTGGCGGGAGGATCTGCCGAAGCTGCTCGACTACAAGAAGGCGCAGTCGGTGTTCACCGACGTGATCCGCACCTCGCAGTCCCTGCGCCTGGAGCCGAAGGTGGACCGGAGCCTGCTGCGCGGCGCGACCTGGACGGTCTGGGACGTGCTGAGCAGAGGCGCGCGGCCCCTGGGCGTCGAGGAGGTGCCGAGCGTGACGGTGATCGAAGCCGCGCTCGCCCGATGGCTCCAAAGGCATGGCGTTGGCCTGCGGTCACGGCGACAGGATCGAGTCGGATCGTAGGCGTGCAGGGGCACGCATAGGCTCGACGGCATGAGTGAGACCGGCCTGCGGGAGCGTAAGAAGCGGCGGATGTACGAGACCGTGTCGGAGGTCGCGATCCGGCTGTTTCTCGAGAAGGGGTTCGACGCGGTGTCCGTGGCCGAGGTGGCCGCGGCGGCGGAGATCTCGAAGCCGACGCTCTTCCGGTACTTCCCGGCGAAGGAGGACCTCGTGCTGCACCGGATCGCCGATCACGAGGACGAGACCGCGCGCGTGGTCGCGGGGCGGGCCGAGGGGGAGTCGGTGGTGGGGGCGGTGCGGGCGCACTTTCTGGCGGGGCTGGCCCGGCGGGACCCGGTGACCGGGCTGAACGACCACCCGCAGGTGCTCGCGTTCCACCGGCTGCTCTACGGCACGCCGTCGCTGGTCGCGCGGGCCTACGGCCATCTGGAGCGCGCCGAGGCCACGCTCGCCGAGGTGCTCGGGGGCGGGCTCGACGCGCGGGTCGCCGCCGGTCAGATCGTGGCCGTACGGCGGGTGCTCGCGGAGGAGAACCGGCGGCGGGTCGAGCGGGGGGAGCCGGTGGAGGTGGTCGAGCGGGACGCCGTAGCCGCCGCTGAGAGGGTGTTCGGGCGGCTGGAGGGGGCACTTCCGCTTGGGGTGGGCTGAGGGGGCTCGGGTTCGGGTCCGGGTGGTCTGGGGGCGGTTCTGGGTTCGGGTTGGCCTGAGCGGGCGGGTTGCGTGGCGCACTCTCGATGCTTGAGGCTCGGTAAAGAATTTAACTCGGTTTCTTTATTTCGGTACGCTCGGCGGAATGACGCCTCCCGAACCTCCCGTCGACCCCGCCCTTCGGCATGCCCTCACCCGCGAGCGGGCGTATCACGACACCTGCCGCGCGGCCCTCGCCGCCATGGTCGAGGGGGCGGGGGAGCAGGTCGTCGTCGGGGAGGACGTCTCCGCGTCGGGGGCCGACGCCGAGGTGCTCGGGTATCGGCTGCGCAGTCGTGCCAAGGAGATGCGTGAGCTGCCGGAGGGGCCGTTGTTCTTCGGGCGCCTCGACTTCGCCGCGCACGCCACGAGCGACCACGCCGGACAGAGCTATCACGTCGGTCGGTTGCGGATCAGTGAGGATCCGGCCGTGCCGCCCCTCGTCGTGGACTGGCGGGCGCCGGTGTCGCGGGCCTTCTACCAGGCGAGTTCCCGTGATCCCCGAGGTGTGGCCGTCCGACGTCGCTTCGGGTGGGCGCAGGGCGGTCGAGGGGACTCGGCCGACCTCACGGGGCTGGAGGACGAGCACCTGGACCGCCGGGGCGTCGCGAACGACCGGGGCCGCGCCTCACCGGGCGACCTGGGCAGCCCGGGAGGCTCGGGCAGCCCAGGAGGCCCGGGAGGTCCAGGCAGCCCGGGAGGCGCAGGAGGCCCGGGAGGCCTTCTCGCCGTCGAGATCGAGCGGCCCCGTCTCGGTCCCATGCGGGACATCGCCGCCACCATCCAGCCGGAGCAGGACGACCTGGTGCGGGCGGATCTCGGCACCTCCGTCTGCGTGCAGGGCGCCCCGGGCACCGGCAAGACGGCCGTCGGGCTGCACCGCGCCGCGTACCTCCTCTACACGTACCCGCAGCGCATCCGCCGCGGCGGACTGCTGATCCTCGGGCCGAACCGCACCTTCCTCTCCTACATCGCGGAGGTCCTGCCGGCGCTGGGCGAGACGGGCGTACGCCAGTCGACGGTCACGGACGAGATCGCCCGGCACCCGGTCACGGCGGAGGACGACGAGCGGGCGGCGGTCGTGAAGCACGACGCCCGGATGGCGGGGGTGCTCCGCCGGGCCCTGTACGCCGGTGTCGCGGGCGGCGGCGGGCCCGGAGAGCGGTTCGACTCCCTGGTCCTGTCCGAGGGTTCGTACCGCTGGCGGGTGTCCGGAGACGAACTGCGACGGATCGTGGCGGACGTGCGGGCGGAGGAGCTGCCCTACGACATCGGTCGTGAACGTGTCCGGGCGCGGGTCGTGCGGCTGCTGCAGATGCAGGCGGAGCGGCGGGCCGGGCCGCGCCCGAACGCGTGGGTGTACCGGATCTCGCGCTCGCGGCCGGTCGGCGTGTACGTCGAAGCCGTATGGCCGAAGGCGCGGCCGGAGGAGGTGGTGGCGCGGCTGCTCGGGGACCCGGACGCGCTCGCCGACGCGGCGGAGGGGCTGCTCGACGCGGACGAGCGGAAGGCCGTCTCCTGGACGAAGCCCCCGCGCACGTGGCGGTCGGCGCGCTGGTCGGCCGCCGATCTCGTCCTCCTCGACGAGGTCGCGGGGCTCCTCGCCCACCCCGACGGTTACGGCCATGTCGTCGTCGACGAGGCCCAGGACCTCTCTCCGATGGAGTGCCGCGCGATCGCCCGCCGAGCCGCCTACGGCTCGGTGACCGTCCTGGGTGACCTGGCCCAGGGGACGACCCCCTGGGCGGCCCCCGACTGGCCCCGACTCCTCGCCCACCTGGGCAAGCCGGACGCCCACGTCATCCCCCTCACCACCGGATTCAGGGTGCCGCAGGCCGTCGTAGGGCTGGCGAACGGGCTGCTGGGGCGCCTGGGGGTGGACGTGCCCGCCGCTCGGTCCCTGCGGAGGGACGGGGAGCTGCGGATCAGGAGGGTCGACGGGGTGGAGGCGGGGGGTGCGGAGGCCGGGGGTGAGGACGCGGGAGGCGCGGGTGCCGTCGTCGAGACCGTCGCCGCCGTGCGGGACGCGCTCGCTCGTGAGGGGTCCATCGGGGTCATCACGGCCGATGGACCGGATGTCGTACGCCTGCGGGAGGCCCTCGGCGAGGCGGGGGTCGCGACGGGCGGTACAGGTGAACTCGGCGCGCGCGTCACCGTGTTGGGCGCCGGAGAGGCGAAGGGACTTGAGTACGACCACGTCGTGGTCGTCGAGCCGGCCGCGATCGTGGCCGCGGAGGGGCGGGGGCTGCACCGGCTGTACGTCGTGCTCACGCGCGCGGTGTCGCGGCTCGACGTGGTGCACGCGCGTGCCCTGCCGTGGTGAGCGACCGGGCGGGCGCGGCACGGGCGCCGACGGTGCCCCGTATTCCGGGTGTCGCCGCGATGACTCGTGCTGTGGGTACCGTCGGATGACTGACTCGTGCCGCACGTGTCGCGACAGGCTGTGTCAGGTGACGCGACAGGCTGGGTCACGGAAACCGTGTTACCGGAAGGCGGCGGAGTCATGACGGTGCCGGCACCTTGATGATCGGGGCCGTGGCTACGGTGAGCGGTGCCGGTGAGCGGCGCGCACGCGAGCCCGATCTCCCTCCCCCCAGGGGGCTCGCGCGCCGCTCACCGGTTGTTTTCGAGGTTTCGCGTGCCTGCCTCCGCGCGCCCCTCCACCCACCGACCGCTCAGGATGTCGTCGGCACCGTCACGGCGTCGAGCGCGGGGATCAACTGCTCCTCCTCGTAGGTGAGATGGGCTTCGAGTTCATCGATGAGGCGCTCCACCTCGGGGAGTACGGCGTCGGGGCGTACGGCGTCGGGGCGTGCGGCGTCGGGGTCGGCGTTCTCGGCCGTCACGACCCGGCGCAGTTGCTCGGCGAGGGCGGCGATCCGCTCGTGCTCCTCGTGAAGGCGGGTGAGCGCCGGGGCCAGCTCCGGGTGGCGGTCGGAGAGGTAGGGGAAGAGGCCGATGTCCTCGCCGGTGTGGTGGTTGTGGAGACCCTGGCAGAACGTGAGGCAGTTGACGCGGAGCTGGGCGCCGAGCCCGGCCCGGCCGTTGCTCGCGATCAACTCCTCTTTGATCAAAGCGAGTTCGCGGCGAAAGGCGTCATGGACGACCTTGATGGCCTCGCCCATGGAGCCGGCGTTGATGTTCGGAGGACCGGCCACGGGGACCTCGCGCAGGGCGACGACCGGGATCGTACGGTCCGTCTTCGCCTGGTACTCGGCCCATCCCGGCTCGGCCTCGACCGCCCGCGCGAACGCCAGGTCCCGCTCCTCGCCGGCCAGTACGACGGCCTCGGCCTCGTAGGTGAACGCCCCTGTCTCCACGGTGACATGGGGCTCGGCGGTGATGTTCCGGTACCAGTCGGGGTGCTTGGGCGATCCTCCGGCCGACGCGATGACCAGGATCGTGCCGTCGCCGTCGGGGAGGTAGCCGAGGGGAGTGGTGTGCCGGTTGCCGCTGCGGGTGCCGGTGGTGGTCAGGAGGATCAGACGGGCGCCCTCGAAATAGCCGCCGACCTCGCCGTGATGGGTGCGGAACTCATCGATGACCTGCTGGTTGAAGGGGTTGGGCATTCTCTGCTTTCCATGGATGGCGACAACGGGTGTCGCGGAATTGGGGCAGGGGTGATTGCCGCAGGGCGCGCGTCGGTAAGTGGCCGCTGGCATGCATGCCGTTGGAATGCATACCGGTGGAATGCGAGCCGACGGGATGCATGTCGACGGGATGCGTGGCGACAGAGGTGCGTCGACGGAATGCGTGGTGGAGGTTTCGCGGCGGGGCGCGGTGCCGTACGGCACGGCTCCGCGCGTTGCGTCACCACGTGGCGCGCGTTGCGGTGTGAGAGTTCGGTGCGCGGTACTTCAGCAGGCGGACCCCTGGCCCGCCCCGGCCTCACTCGGAGGCCGGGCAACCAATCCGCTCACGGCTCAAGGCCGACCCGGCAGTCATACGCCAACGATAAGGGGAGGGGGTGAGGGCGGGCAATGTGTATTCGGCCTGAAGTCAGGCGCATTCGGGAGGTCGGAAAGTGCTCAGAATCGGACAGCGCTCAGAATCGGACAGTGCCCAGAATAGGAACGACCTCTCGATCGGCCCGAGTCACGCCTTTCGTTCGGCCTCCTTGGCCGCGTCTTCCAGTCGGCCGCGATAGTCCTCCCACCACGCCGGGTCGCTCGACGGGATGCTCGTGTTGCCCTCGTTCATGCCGACCGCGCCGTCGAGGAGTTCCCGGAGGATGTCGGCGTGCCCGGCGTGCCGGTGGGTGTCGGCGATCACGCGGACGACGGCGTGGTGCAGCGTCACCTCGTCCTTGCCGTCGGGCCACCACGGCACCCGGCCGACGGTGTCCAGCGCCAGCGCGTCGAGGGTCGCGTCCGCGTGGGCCCAGGCCCGGCGGTAGAGGCCCACGATGTCCTCGCGGGACTCGTCGGCTGTGGCCCACATGTCCCCGTTGGGCTCGGCGTCGCTGTCGAGCCAGGGCAGCGGTTCGCCCGACGGGCGCCCGAAGGTGTCGCCGAGGTAGCCCAGTTCGACACCGGCCGCGTGCTTCACCAGCCCCAGGAGGTTGGTGCCGGTCGGGGTCAGCGGGCGGCGGGCGTCGTACTCCGACAGCCCTTCGAGCTTCCACAACAGGGCATCGCGGGCGGACCGCAGGTAGAAGCGGAGGTCGGCCTTGGCGTCCGGAGCGGCGGTGGTCATGAGGCAAGTCTGCCGCTCACACGATCTTTGTCCACCGCCTCGCGCGAACGCCGGAGATGTGAGCCGGTCAGTGGGCTCAAGGCCATGGACGCGTTCTTACCGTTCCTGATCTCGGCGGGCGGCTTCGCCGAGGCCACGCCGCTGAGCCGGTGCCGCGCGCCGGGCCTTGCCGCCGGACAGCTCGTTCGGCCCGCCCGAAGTCCGGACGCTGATCCGTGGACACCGTGCCGCTGATCGTGGGAGGCGTCGTCGAGCTGGGCGTCATCGTCCTCCTGGCGGATCGGATGCCGCTGGCGATGGAGGCCAGGGGCTGGATCCACTGGCGCAGGACCAAGATCCTGTCCTCCGTCGGCGCCGAACTGGTCCAGGACGTCGACCCCGGGGCCCAGGCCGTCAAGCGCGGGATGGAACAGGAACGCGTACGCAAGAACGTCAGGCCGGCGGAGGACCCCGCCCTTCCAGGTGGACCTGGACCGAGGCACGGTACGCATCCGCCGCGCGGCCGACCCCGAAGGTCAGGAACCGCCCGCTCCCGCAGCCGGGTAGGAGAACTCGTACACGGTGAAGTCGGTGAGCAGGACGTAACCGAGGCGCTTGTACAGGGCGTTGCTGGTGGGGTTGCCGGGGTCCGTGAACAGCACGACCTCCTTCGCGCCCCCGGCCGGCGCGGCGCGGCTCGCCTCGACCGTCACGGCGGCCGCGTAGCCGCGGCCCCGGAGGTGGGGCGGAGTGTAGACGGGGTCCACCCGGATCATGCCGCCGACCACCGAGGTCGAGGCCGCCATGGAGACGGGGGTGCCGTCCGGCGTCTCCCAGAACGTGAAGTGTCTGTCGGCGAAGCGAGAGTCGGCCCAGGAGCCGGCGTCGATCAGGTCGATGGAGGACTGCTCCCCGACCTCGACGCAGAACTCACGGCAGAAGCGGATGAGTTGCTCCCGGTCCTTCTCGTCCACGACGCGGCCCCGGCCCTCCGGGAACGGCTCCGGTGGGGTGAGCGTGCCGAGGCGGTAGAGATGGAGCCGTGTGGTGGGCACCGGCTCCGCACCTGTGCGCCGCTGCCATGCCCCGGCGAACGCGGTGGACGAGTCGTGGTCCCCGACGACGCCGGGGACGGGGTGATCCAGCTCGGCCAGGCGGTTGGCGAGCGCGTCGGCCTGCTCGCGGGTGACGGAGGTGATGCTCAGCGAGCCGGCCGGGGTGCGCTGGAAGAAGGCGGCGTGGACCGCGCCGTCTCGCTCCAGTCGGCCGAAAACAGGGGTCGCGGTGCCGTGTCGCGAGGCCACCCCTTCCCTTCGGTACTTCTCGGTCACCGTCAGGGGCATGGTGTGCAGGGCGGGGCGCGAGCGCAGAAAGTCCCCAGCTCGGGCGAGGAAGTCGTTGACGTCTGCGGTGAGGTGCCAGTCATTCGGACGCATGCTTCATGCTTCCCCACGCCGCCGGCGGCGCCCCGGACTTTCCAGCCAGGGCGAGCCGGCGGGAAGCCCGACGGCGACTGTTCCGCGGCGCCCGGCAGGCGTACAGCGTGGCGACGGCGCCGGGGGCGTAGGAGTCGTGCGGGACATGCGAGGCGCAGGAGACGTAGGAGGCATGCGAGATGTAGGAGACGTAGGAGACGTAGAGCGAATCACCGCCGACCATCAGGCCGTTGGGGACCAACAGGCCCAAGTAAGCGGTGTCGGAGAGGAGAGCGGCGACCTCGTCGGCGTGGGCGGCTGCCGCCGGGCCGAGGCAGGCCAGCGACTCGGCCGCCCGGAAGCGGGCTTCAGGGGCGGGATCGTCCAGTCGTGCGACGAGACGTGGCAGAAGGGCAGCGGTCGGTGAGCGCCACTGAGACAGCAGCCTGCCCGCCTGGGCCAAGGCACCGATCCGCTGTTCGCCGTCGTGATGGTCTGCCAGCAGGCCGAGCGTGAACGTGGGGGCGGGGCCGGGTATCAGACGCGCGGCCCAGAGGTGGACGCCCAGTACTCCGGTGTGCACCGAGCTGGTGTGGCGCCAGAGCTCGACGGTCGGGTCCCGGACCGCTTCGAGCATGAGATCGAGCCGGCGGACAGGCAGGGCCGGGTCGTCCGGGGCAAGCGCGTGCACCGCCGCCAGGCGTATCTGAGCCTGTGGAGAATCGAGCAGACCATGGAGCAGGTCGAAGACCTCGGCGCTGTGCCTGCCGACCGGCGCGCGCAGGGCCGCCTTACCCAGTGCGAGGACCAGGTCGAGGCGGGTCGCCGGATCATCCTCCGCCTCCCAGCACCGCAGCAGCCCAGGCAGAACCGACTCACCGGGGCTGTCGCAGACACCGAGCACGTCGGCTGTTGCCCGCCGGATCTCCGGCTCGGGATCGTCCAGCAGGCTCAGCAGCTCGGGCAGGGCCTGTTTCCACGCCGGTGCCCAGCCGGGATCAAGGAACCGGGCTTCGATCCGAGGGGCTTCCGCCGCCGGCATCGCCACCAGTTCCAGCATCGCGCAGCGGGTCGGCACCTGAGGTGTCGAGGCCAGGCGGAGTACGAAGGGCAGTGCGGCCGAGGCGGCGGAACAGACCCAGCCACCTTGGTGGAAGAGCAGATTGAGCAGCTCGGACGAGGCGTCGTGCGCGTCGTCCGGATGCGGACCCCCGCATCGGCGGAGCAGGTCGGGTATGTCCTCGGCGGACCCGTAGTTGTGCTTCAGCCCAGCCCACTCGACCGCGTCCAGCCCCACCCACATGCGCGCGACCCTACCGGCCGGGTCATCCACGAAGCCCGGCCGATTCCACCGTGGCATTCACGCCGGTGGCCGCTCCGTGCCGACCTGTCCCGTCTCGAACGATCTCGCCCCGAACCAGCCCTGTGACGTGCGGTGACCAGTTCGCGTGAGACCTGACGGTGGGAAACTCGTGCGATGCGGTCCTGGACGAGTGGCTGCCGGACGCTGTCTCAGTTGATCTGGTCCGGTTGCTCAGCCTTCCGGATGCCGTCGAGTCGGAAGTGCCAGACGACCACGATCGGGGAATCGTCCAAGGCCGCGGCCGACGCTTCCGGGCACCAGTGCAACAGGTCCCAGGACATGTAGGTCGGGAGTGGGTCCGGGGCGGTGTCGGAGTCGGAGTCGGGGGAGTGGCGCGGGCGGTGGGGTTCCTCGCAGTGCCGGACCTGGAAGCCCAGTGGCAGGGCTGCGGCGAGGTAGGCGCTGAGCGGGCGGTGGTATTCGACGAGCAGGGACGGGCGGCCGTCCGGGCCGGGACGGCGGGCCAGGGTCGGCCGGAGGTAGGACACCAGCAGGTGGGCATCCGAGATCACAAGGTTCCCGCCCGGGCGCAGAACACGCGCGAACTCGGCCAGCGCGGCGGCCAGGTCGGGGACGTGAGTCAGGGCGAGCGCGCAGACGACGGTGTCGACCGCGTTGTCGGGAAGCGGCAACTGGTGCAGCTCGGCCGAGTGAAAGTCGACATCCGGCAGGCGCTTGCGGGCCTGGGCGAGCATTTCGGGCGAGGCGTCGACGCCGATCACATTGTGGCCGAGTTCATGCAGGTACATGGTGTGGCGGCCGGTCCCGCAGGCCGCGTCCAACGCCGCGCCGACGGGCAGGCTGTCCAGGATGCGCCGGACAACGGGCTGCTCGACGTCGATCATCTGGTTGCCGGGGGCGTCATAGTGCGGCGCCCACTCCTGGTAGACGTCGGCCGCGCTGATCGTGCCCGGACTCGCCGTGACTCCCTCGGCATGCGCGAGGGCGGGCACATCCAGCAGGGTGCGGATCTCGGCGATCCGGGCCTCGACGAACGCCCGGTCGGCCTTCCCCTCCCTGATGCCGCGCAGCAAAGCAGCACCCTCGATGCCCAGCAGATATCCCAGGGGGCTCAGATAGGTCATCCCACGGACGGTACGGACTCGTGCTCCGACGGCTCCACCGGTTTTCCGGCACTTCGAGCGGCCGCCGTCGGTGGACCGGATCACCTGCGGCCACTGACGGATCGGACCAGATCATCTGAGACGGAGACCGGCTTGCCGGCGACGGGACACACGAGTGGGGATTCGCCAGTTTCAGCGAGGCAGGACAACAGGCCGGCCGGCTTCGCCGGGACTCCGCCAGGTCGTTCGCCAGGACCACTGGGACTCGCCACATCTCCTGAGAACGGACAGTCGTGAGCAGTCACCCACTGTCCTGTCCCAGGTAACTGTGGGCATGGTGGGGCTCTGACCTGCCGTGCTTACGGTTGAGCGGGACGAACGGGCTCCCCCTGCCACGCTCAACCGTAGGCAGTCGCCCTCGGGGGAAGCTCATCGGCGTGTTGTGCGCTGGCCTGTGTCTGCGCCTGCGCCTGCGCCTGTGCCTGTGTCTGTGCCTGTGTCTGCTCATGCGATGACGCGAAGACTGGCATCACTGTCCCTGCAGCACCGACCGATTGCCTGGTGGAGTGTCAGCGCGCTGCGAGGTTTGCGAGCAGCTCGGCGGCGGGCTTCGGGTGGACGAGCCAGCGCAGGTGGCTCCCGTCGAGTGTCCGGACGTCGAAGGGGTTGTCGGGTGTGAGCGCGTCGGCTTCGCGAATCATGCGGTCCTGCGCGGCGAGCGGAATGCTGGCATCGTTGGCCAGGCGCACATAGGTCTTGGGAATCCGGCCCCAGGTCGTGGCCTGTGCCCGGTCGGTGGACGTACCGACATCTAGGTTCTCATCGGGCTGGAAGGTGTTCAGGAAGATCCGGAACTCGTCATCGGTGAGGTCGGCGGCGAACGCTCGCTTGAACGCGGCGAGCGCTGCCGGGTCGGCGGTGCGGAAGTTGGTCCGGAGCAGACCGAGTTCGGCCGGGTTCCCGACGAGCGTGGCAGCGAAGGCTCCCGCGTCGACGTCCGCCATCTCCGGCTGGGCGTAGTAGTCGCTCACGTTCAGATCAACGGGGCACCAGGCGGAGACGTAAGCGATCCGGTCGATCAGCTCGGGCCGGGCGTTGGCGACGGCGGTGGTCGTGATGCCGCCCCTGCTGTGGGCGACGAGGATGGTGGGCCCGTTCCGCTTGGCCCGTTCGAGGACTTCGATCACGCGGGTGGCGTTGTCGGCGAGCGTGATTCCCTTGATGCTCCCCGGTTCTGCGGCGAGTGCGTCGAGATCCTGAGGAGCCTGGTAGGTCGCGGGGAAGGTCGCCTCGAATCCGTGCCCCGGAAGGTCGACCGCGACCGAGCGGTGCCCGAGTAAGGCGAGTTCGGCCTGTAGCGGCGCGAACGAGAACGAATTCGCGAAGGCCCCATGAACAAAAACGAATGTCGGCAGATTCTGCATGCCTCAGCCTCCAACAGAACGATCTTCGGAGCAAGATCAAGGGTTCAGGAGGGCTTCGATCTGTCTGGCTGTGGCCTCGATGGTGGTGCTGAGCCATGTGCGACTGGTGCCTCGCAGGGGCGCCTGCAGCGGGAAGAGGCGGTGGAATTGGGCGATGGCCCGGGTGACGACGACGAGGAGGTCGTCGCTGAGGATCGATCGCCTCCGATGCCCTGATGCGAACAGGCTGATCAGCGTGACGTGTTCGGGGTATCCAGCGGCTTCCAGTCATGGGGCTGTCTTGTCCGGTTCGACGGTGGGTGCCTTGACGCGGACCAGGTCGTGGAGGAGCTCGGCGCGGTGGGTGAGCCGGTAGTGGCGGTGGGCCAGACCGCTCCAGAGCTTGCCGGTGGCGACGTAGCACGCGTCGATGTGAGTCGGTCCGTATCGCGGTCGGAGTCTCCAGTAGCGGCGTTGAGTGCGAATGCGGTCCCGCTCCAGCCACGACTCATAGCCCACATGACCGCCGCAGGTCGCCGACCAGTACCAGCCGCACCAGTTGCCCTGACCACGAAATGCCGGAAACCCGCGCTCGGGCCGTACCGACTCGAACCGGACCGGCCACAGATACCCCAGGACCCCCGCTGACGGATACCGGCCCGCGCTGACGTACTCCAGCTCGACCTCCTCCGCCGACACCTCGCGCACATCCGTCCGGGCCTCCGGTACGACGCTGACCAGCCACTTCGACCAGTAGAAGCGCCTTGATCGCCGCACCTACACAAGACCGGAACTCTCCAGAACTTGCCTACAGATGACCGGGACCCAGCCATGCGTTGCCTACAGAAGAGCGGGACTGCCTACACATCGCAGAGACAGGGCAGGACAGTCGTGTCGCGTCTCATTGAGTCTGCTCCGACGTTAGGTCCCTGACCAGGTCGGAG
Organism: Streptomyces sp. NBC_01314; assembly: GCF_041435215.1. NCBI lineage: Bacteria > Bacillati > Actinomycetota > Actinomycetes > Kitasatosporales > Streptomycetaceae > Streptomyces > Streptomyces sp. NBC_01314. The sequence goes on from NZ_CP108394.1 coordinate 6,040,620, forward strand.
CAGTTTCGTTGAGACTGGCGGGACCGGGCATGAGTCATCCGATCTGCTTCATCCCGCAGCTTTACTCGCCACGTCTCACCGAATCTGCTCCAACGGATCCGGGTGCATCCATGAGTACGTCCCCTGCCGCCGTCCGGACGTACAGCACCGACCGTCCCGCCCGCCGCCGCTCCACCATCCCCGCGTCCAGCAGCACCCGCAGGTGCCCGCCCACCGAACCCAGTGCCCACCCGGTCACGGCGACCAGTTGGGTCGTGCTCATGGGCGTCCCGAGCAGCGTCAGCAACCCGGCCCGCGCGGTCCCGATGAGCGCCCCGAGCCCGTCCGGGACGGGGCGCCGGTCATGGTCCTCGGAGAGCACCCCGAGACACGGGTAGACGACTGCGTACCGCTCCCGTCCTTCCCACGACACCCAACTGGTCCTTGGCGTGACCGGCATGAACAGCAGCTGTGCTCCGGCGGCGAGTTCCCGCGGCGGGTAGGCGTTGTGGTTGACCTGGAAGCGGCTCTCTCCGAGCCATCGCGTCCCCGGCTTCAGCGAGTCGAGGACGGCCGCCCAGCCGCCCTGATTGACTCGCGCGGTGCGTGCGGCCATGTCGGCCTCCATGACGCGCCGCCGGCGCTTCCAGTCCGGCCTGACGGTCTCTTCCCAGACGTACGTCAGGAGCGCGGTCGCCCGCTCGGGCAGGTCGTCCCGCTCCAAGACGGAGGGGAGCGGTCCCTGCAGGGACACCCGGAGGTTGGCCCGTGCTTCCCTGGCATCGGTCGTCCGCACACGGGCCACGGTCTCCTCGAAGCTCTCCCCAACGCAGGAGGTAGGGCAGAAGAAGTCGGCGATCCAGGAGGTGCCGATGGCCGCCTGCACGAGCGGCGCGGCAGCCGGGTCGGCCGCGAGGTACGCACGATAGCCAGGCAGATGCGCGCGCAACCAGGCATCCTCGCCCGGATGGGCGCCGGTTCCCGCGTACAGCAGTCTCAGGCTCGCGAAGGCCTCGGCGAACGGCGAGAGCACGAACCGGCTGCGGGCGAGGGTGTCGGTGTCGATCTGCCACAAGCCCATCCGTACGACCTTTCGCGTGTCGCCGAAACAGTACACACGGCCCCGGGACGCTCGGAGACTCCGGATCATGCGCAGCTATAGATCCCTGTTCCGCACGGCGGAGTTCACCCCGTTCCTGCTTTCCTTCGCCGCTTTCGCCGCGGCGCAGACGATCGGCGGACTGGCCCTCGCCACGCTGGTCTTCCGGGCCACCGGCTCCCCGTTCCTGTCGGCGGTGAGCATGTTCGGACCGCAACTGGCGCAGTTGCTGGGCGGCGCGTTCCTGCTCTCGGGCGCCGACCGACTGGCGCCGCGCGCTGTCCTGTCCGCCCTGGCCCTCTCCTTCGCGGCGGCCACGGCGGTCCTCGCGCTACCCGGTCTGCCGGTCTGGGCGGTCTTCGCCGTCGTGCTCCTGCAGGGCCTGGTCGCGTCGCTGGGCGGGGGAGCACGCGGGGGCCTGCTGAACGAGATCCTGACCAAGGACGGCTATGTCCTGGGCCGTTCGGTGTTCAACATGCTCTGGGGCCTGACACAGATGGCCGGGTTCGCGACGGGCGGCGCGCTCCTTGCGTTCCTCTCCCCGCGGACCTGCCTGCTCCTCGCGGCAGCGCTGTACGTGCTGTCCGCCCTCGTCACCCGCCTCGGCCTCACGGCCCGCCCACCGCGCTTCGCCGGCCGGCCGTCCCTCGCGGCGACCTGGCGCGCCAACGCCCTCCTGTGGTCCTCGCGCCACCGCCGCCTGACGTACCTGGGCCTTTGGGTCCCCAACGGCCTCATCGTCGGCAGCGATTCGCTGTACGTCTCCTACGCTCCCGAAGCGGCCGGCATGCTCTACGCATTCGGCGCGCTCGGGATGTTCGCGGGCGACCTGGCCGTGGGCCGTCTCGTACCGCCCGCCCTGCGCCCTCGCCTTGCGACGCTGCTGCGCCTGCTGCTCGCGGTTCCCTATCTGTTCTTCGTCCTACAGCCGGGAGTGGCGCTGTCAGCCGTGGCAGTCACCGTCGCCTCCGTCGGCTTCGCCGCGAGCCTGGTTCTCCAGGAACGCCTGATGTCGCTCACCCCCGACGACCTCGCGGGCCAGGCCCTCGGGCTGCATGCCACCGGCATGGCTGCCTTCCAAGGCATCGGCGCCCTCCTCGCGGGCACGTTGGCCCAACTGGCCTCCCCGGCCACGGCGATGACGCTGATGGCGGCCGCATCGGTCGCCGTGACCTTGACCCTCGCGGCGCTGGGCAGGCACGAGGATCGACAGTCGGCCGTCTCTGGTACGCGCCCCGGCTTCCTGTCGGAACCAGCCGCCAGAGACTAGCTGGTTCACGCAACGTGCCATCGTAGAGAGGAGCGGGAGGACCTTCTACGCGGCATGCGCCAGACGTGCGCGTAGGCCCGTTGCTCGTACCGCAAAACGCCCCATGATGTACAGGCGGCACGACTAGCCTCCGACTGGTGACTGTCGGTAGCCCGTTGATGACACCGGACCGCCGGTGCGGGCAGAAGAGGCGTGGCTGTAAGTCACACCAGGCTCGCGGCCCCCGCCGCCATCCGTGTGCCAGCCGGAACGCTGAGTCTCATGAGTCCGCAACGTGAGCCGGGACACGGGAGTTGGAACCACGAGGGAGTGGCGAGCCGGCGGTTTGGGCCTCGTGGGGCACGCTTGTTGGAACCATTTGGTCACGCTTCTTGCAACCATCGGTGAATTGCCGTTCATGTTGGAACCGGTTGAGGTGCGGAGCGGTGCCCTGGGCGCCGGAGCGTTGGCCGGGGCGGCTGCCGCAGTTGGTTTGACCTGTTCGAGTCGCGCGGGCGAAGCGGTAACCCCGGCGGGCGATGGCGGTCCTGCGCATCACCAGGGAACTACGCCGGCGTCGTTGAAGAACTGTCCAGTCGGGCCGTCGTCGGGCAGGTTCGCGAGCTTGATGGCGATCGCCGCGCCCTGTTCGGGGGTGCGCACGCCGCGGAAGCCGTTGAGGTCGGTCGCGACGTAGCCGGGGCAGCCGACGTTGATCAGGATGTTCGTGCCGCTCAGCTCCCGGGCGTACTGGAGGGTGACGGCGTTCAGGAACGCCTTCGACGGCGCGTACGCCGCGGACACCGGACCTGCCGTCTGCTCGGCAGCGGGTCCTGACTGCCGGGCGAGGGAGCCGACGCTGCTGGACATGTTCACGATCCGTGGTGAGGCGGAGCGGTGCAGCAGCGGCAGCATCGCATTGGTGACGCGAATGACGCCGATCACGTTGGTCTCCACGACCGTCCGGATGGTGGCGGGATCGACCCGGGTAGGTTCCTGGGGCATGCCGCCGGTGATGGCGGCGTTGTTGACGAGCACGTCGAGGCGTCCGGCCTGTTCCTCGATCAGCCGTGCGGCGGCGGTCGCGCTCGCGTCGTCGGTCACGTCCAGGGGTACGCCGAATGCCTCGACGCCGGCCGCGCGCAGTCTGTCCACCGCGGCGTTGCGGCGCTGTTCGTCGCGGGCGCCGACGCCGATGCTCCAGCCGAGTGCGCCGAGGCTCGCCGCGATCTCGTAGCCGATTCCTTTGTTGGCCCCGGTGACCAGCGCAATCGTTCGTTCGCTCATGGGGACCATGCTGCTCGCCGGCCCCGACGGGGTCCAACACCGATCGGGTGGGCAACGATACCGTCCAGGTATTGATCCGGGATACCGTGGCGGTATGGAGACCCGGGAACTGCGGTACTTCGTCGCCGTCGCTGAAGAGCTGCACTTCGGGCGCGCCGCACAGCGGCTCGGGATCTCGCAGCCGCCTTTGTCCCGGGCGATCCAGCAGCTCGAACGTCGACTCGGGACAGTGCTGCTGGATCGGACCAGCCGCACGGTCACGCTGACCGAGGCCGGCTGGGTGCTGCTGGTCGAGGGCCGGGCGGCCCTCGACGCGGTCGACGCCGCCGAGCGGCGGACCCGCCGCGCCGCCCTGCCCTCGACCGGCCGTCCCGGCCTGGTCCTGGTCACGAAAGCCAGCGCGTCCAGCGAACTGCTGGCGAAGCTGCTCGACGCGTATGCCGCCGAACCCGGCGCGGTTCCCGTCGAGGTCATTCTGTGCGGCCCGGCCGAGCAGGCACGACTGCTGCGCGAAGGCCTGGCCGACGTGGCGCTGCTGCACCGGCCGTTCGACTCGACGGCCGGGTTCCATACCGAAGAGCTCAGCACGGAGGGCCAGGTCGTGGTCCTGCCGGCCGGGCATCCGCTCACCGTCCGGGCCCATGTGCACATGGCCGACATCGCCGGGTTGCCAGGTCTGCCTCTGCCACGCTGGCCGGAGCCCGACGGCACCTACCTGCCTGGCCCCGGCCCGCAGGTCCGCGACCACGCGCAGTTGCTGCAGCTGGTCGCGCTCGGCCGTGCCTGCGCGGTCTCACCGCAGTCGTGCCGAGCCCAACTGCACGGTGACCTGGCCGCCGTGCCCGTGCTGGACGCGCCCCCAGTCACCACCGTGATCGCCTGGCCACCGCACAGCCGGTCCAGAGCCGTCGCCGACCTCGTCCGGACTGCGATACGTCTCCACTAGTTCCAACATGCCTGGACAGGTTCCACCTGGCGTGGCCCGGCTCACAACGGCATTCACGCTCGCGGTCGCTCCGTGCCAACCAGCTCTGCGAAGTGCCGACTGTCGCGAGCAGTCACAACTCAGTCGCAAGTGGCGTAGCGCACTTTTGCAAGCGGGTGCTTGCAATAGTTAGCAGGGGTGGGGCATGGTGGAGGCATGGCATCGCTCAACGTCGGCAATCTCGGTGAGTACCTGCGTGAACAGCGGCGAAACGCGCAGCTGTCGCTCAGGCAGCTCGCCGACGCCGCCGGGGTGTCCAATCCGTATCTGAGCCAGATCGAGCGCGGGCTGCGCAAGCCGAGCGCGGAGGTGCTGCAGCAGGTCGCCAAGGCGCTGCGGATCTCCGCCGAGACGCTGTACGTGCGGGCCGGCATTCTCGACGCCGAGCGGGATCGCGACGAGGTGGAGACGCGCGCCGTCATCCTCGCCGATCCCACGCTGAACGAGCGGCAGAAGCAGGTGCTGCTCCAGATCTACGAGTCCTTCCGCAAGGAGAACGGATTCGAGATCGACCTCGGCCCCGGCGTGGCGACGGACGCCGAGGAAGCCTCGGCCCCCGGCCCCGGCGCGGCCGACGGCGACGATGCGGGTCCGCGGCAGTCGGCGAGTTGATGAATACGGGGAATGCGAGAAATTCGATGACTTTGACGACTTCGAGGACTTCGACGATTCCTTCGAACGCGGACCGGAACGACACAAACCCTCAGCTGAAAGCAACCCGGAGGACCATCACCATGGCCATCACCGACGACATCCGCAAGGCCGTCACCGACCCGACGCCGTTCTACTTCGCCGCCGGCACCGCGGATCTCGCCCTCCAGCAGGCGAAGAAGGTCCCCGGCATCGTCGAGCAGCTGCGCGCCGATGCTCCGGCCAGGATCGACGCCGTACGCCAGACCGACCCGAAGGCCGTCCAGGAGAAGGCGACCGCCCGGGTCAAGGAGACCCAGGAGAACCTGCAGGTCAAGGTCACCGAGTTCATCGGCACCCTCGACACCGACCTGAAGAAGCTCGGTGAGACCGCTCAGGACCTCGCGCTGCGCAGCGTCGGTGTCGCCGCCGAGTACGCGGTGAAGGCCCGGGAGACGTACGAGAAGGTCGCCGAGCACGGTGAGCAGGCCGTGAAGACCTGGCGCGGCGAGGCCGCGGAGGAGATCGAGGAGTTCGCGATCGCCGTCGAGCCCAACTCCAAGCCGGTCGAGGTCAAGGACGAGCCGGCGCCCGCCAAGCCGGTCCCGGCCCAGGCCGCGTCCGCCCCCGCCGCCCAGAAGGCCGCGCCGAAGAAGGCCCCGGTCCGGAAGGCGACGGCCGCGAAGAAGACCACTCCGCCCGCCAAGTAAGCGGCAGGGCACGCCGCCCGGTGGGCGACATAGCCGACGAAGGAGTCGGCGACAGAGCGAGAGGTACGCGCGCGGTGTCGCGGTATCTCAGAGGTACCCGCGCGGTACTTCGCGGTACGGAGACGGGCCGGGCACCTTTGGGGTGGCCGGCCCGTTCTACGGGTACGGTGACCGCGTAGGTGTCGGCATCGGTACGGGCACGGCCGGTCGGCAGTCGGCAGAGCGAACGGAACGGGTGGTGTGGGCGGCATGCTGTTGACGGGCTTCGCGGGGTTCCTGGGAATTCTGAAGATCGTCCTGATGGCTCTCGCCGCGTTCGGGCTGTTCGACGCCGCGTTCCGGCGTGAGGACGCGTTCCGTGCGGCGGACAAGCAGACCAAGGTGTTCTGGCTGGTCATCCTCGGGATCGCCCTCATCGTGAGCTATCTGTTCTCGATCCTGTCGTTCCTGCCGATCATTGGCGTCATCGCGAGCATCGTGTACATCGTGGATGTGCGGCCCGCGGTCAAGCAGGTGTCCGGTGGCGGCGGAGGCGGCGGTCGCAGCGGCTCCAGCAGCGACGGTCCGTACGGCCCGTACAACGGCGGCCGGTGACCTCGCTGGACACGGCGGTCGGCAGCGGTCCCTGACCCTCGGGCCGAGGCAGAACGGCCGGAGAGCCGGCCGGGGCCCGGCTCCTGAGTCAGCCTTCCCGGTCCAGCATGAGGACCGCCACGTCGTCGGTCAGTTCGCCGCCGTTGAGGTCGCGGACCTCGTTCACCGCGGCGCGCAGCAGGTCCTCGCCGCGCAGGCCTTCGGCCAGCTGGCGGCGCACCATCCGCACCATGCCGTCCTGGCCCAGCCGCTCCTTGCCCTGGCCGATCCGGCCCTCTATCAGGCCGTCGGTGTAGAGCATCAGACTCCAGGCGGCACCCAGCTCGATCTGTGTGCGCGGCCAGCGGGCGTTGGGCAGCAGGCCGAGGGCCGGCCCGCCGTTGTCGTACGGCAGCAGCTCGGCCGGCGGGGTGGGCCTGCCGCCGCGGCCGTGGCGGGCGATCAGCGGGGACGGATGGCCGGCCAGGCAGAGGCCCGCGCGGCGGCCGTCGGGGGCGATGTCGACCGTGCAGAGCGTCGCGAAGATCTCGTCGCTCTCGCGCTCGTGCTCCAGGACGCGCTGCAGTGTGGACAGCAGTTCGTCGCCGCACAGCCCCGCGAACGTCAGCGCCCGCCAGGCGATCCGCAGCTCCACGCCGAGCGCCGCCTCGTCGGGGCCGTGCCCGCAGACGTCGCCGATCATGACGTGCACGGTGCCGTCGGGGGTGCGGACGGTGTCGTAGAAGTCGCCGCCGAGCAGGGCGCGGGAACGGCCTGGCCGGTAGCGGGCGGCGAACCGCAGGGACGAGCCCTCCAGGAGCGGCGTCGGCAGCAGACCGCGCTCCAGGCGGGCGTTCTCCTGGGCGCGCAGCTTGGACTCCGAGAGCCGGCGCTCGGCCGTGTCCGACCGCTTCCGCTCCACCGCGTAGCGGATCGCGCGGCTCAGGAGACGGCCGTCCACTTCGTCCCGGAAGAGGTAGTCCTGTGCGCCGACCCGTACGGCCTCCGTGCCGCGTTCGGCGTCGCCGGAGTCGGTGAGGGCCAGTACGGCGTGGCGGGGGGCCATTTCCAGGACGTGTTTGAGGACGGCGAGTTCGTCGTCGGGGCCGTCGGCCGCTTCGGTGTCCGTGTCGGTGGGGCGGGCCGGGGCCGGGAGCGCCAGGTCCAGGAGGATGCAGTTGACGTCGTCGGTCAGCAGCCGCTGGGCCTCGGTGAGGTTGCGGGCGGTGCGGACGCGGATCGGCTTGCCCGCGGAGTCGAGCAGCTCGGGCACGTTGAGGGAACCCGCCGGGTCGTCCTCGATGAGGAGGACCGTGAGGTTGGTGGGGCCGCCGGGCTGTACGGGCGGGCCGGTGGGGCCTGCCGAACCCATGGCGCGGTCGCCGGTGGGGCCGGGCGGGTTTGTGGAGTTGTCTGCAGGAGCCAGGGCCGGGGCGCTCATGGCCGCCCCCTCTCCGGACGGTCCGCTGGGTGCGGACACGGCGTGCGCCTGACCACTTTCCACGGCCGGGATCGCTCTCTGCCGCGGTACGGGTACGGGCATGTTCTTGGGTTCCTTCCCTCCCCCCGAGGGCACGGCGGGCGAGAGACCTCGACCCATCGACGGGGACCTTAGCGCCAGGCGCCGCCGCAACGGAATGGTCGGCGGCGCGTCGGGCGGCAAACGGCCGGAGTCATATGCCGCATCCTGTATCGCACTTGGACATGGCAGGGCTTTCTCCTGAGATGACGTATGTCACGCGGTGGGGGTTGAGCCGGGCGGGGAAGGTGGTGCGAGTCACGTGGGGTGGGTCACGGACGGGGGTGCGTCTCGGGGTTTGGGGGTTGAGGGTCTGGGGGCGGGTCGGCGGGGGTGAGGCGGGGGTCGGGCTGGGCCGGGCTGGGGTGCGGTTGGGGTCGGGCCGGCCTGGCCTGGGGGGCGGCTGGGGTTGGGGGTGGGTTGCTGGTCTCGTCCGGCCGGCTCAGAGGGATTTCGCCCCCGCTGCCCTTACCCGTCCCTCCCCCACTCTCGGCTTCGCTCGAGCGGGAGGTGCCCCCATCCAGGGGCTGCGCCCCTTCGACCCCGCCCAGCACGCGCCCGCGCACACCACGCCCACGGGGCTCCGCCCCGGACCCCGCCAGTGGTGCTGCGTCTCTTGGGCTCCCGGAGGTTCACGTGGGCCAGAGACGCCGGGTTCCTTGGGCTACCGCAGGTTCACGTGACCCAGAGGCACCGTGCCGCCCCCCGCGCCCCGCAGGTTCACGTGCCCGTCCGGCCAGTCACCGCTGGCCGGTCACCGCCGACCCTCACCTCCGGCCCGCAGATTCCGCCCGGTCGGCTCACGCGTCCGGTCGTACGACCCCGAGGATCTGCATCGTGCCCGCGCCCGCGATCGACACCTTACGGTTCGGTCGGGGGGCGTGGACTATGGAGCCGTTGCCCAGGTACATGGCGACGTGGCTGGCGTCGGAGTTGTAGATGATGAGGTCGCCGGGGCGCATGTCCTGCATGTCGATGTGCTTGAGCTGTCGCCACTGCTCCTGTGAGGTGCGCGGGATGGTCAGGCCGGCGGCGGCCCAGGCCTGGCTGGTGAGGCCGGAGCAGTCGTAGGTGTCGGGGCCCTCGGCGCCCCATTCGTACCACTTGCCTATCTGGTCCGTCGCGAACTTCACGGCCTGCTTGCCCTGCGGGGATGCCTTGCCGTTGATCTCGCCGAGAATGCCGGAGTCCAGCCAGGTGGCCTGTGACTGCTCAGCGGCCTCCTGCTCCAGCTGAGCCAGCCGGTCCCGCTCGTCGTCCTCCAGCTGACCTTCCAGCTCCTGGGCGGCGGCGATCTGCTTCTTGATCTTCTTCTTGGCCTTTTCCTTGGCCTTGCGGTTGGCCTCCAGCTTTTCCCAGCGCGCGGAGGCATCCTTGGAGTACTGCTCCAAGTCCTCCTGTGTCCGGGTCATTTCGGCGAGCAGGCCCTTGGTCGCGAGCTGGCCCTGACGTACGCGGTCCGCCCCCTCCAGGAAGTCCTGGGGGTTCTCGCTCAGCCACAGCTGCACCTCGGGCGGGAGGCCGCCGCCGCGGTACTGGGCGCGGGCCGCGGCGCCGATGAGATCCTGCAACTTGTCCAGCTTGGCGTGGCCCTCGACGACCTCATGGGCCAGATCGACGATCTCCTCGGACTGCCTGTCGGCCTTCTCCTCGGCCGCGTTGTACGCGTCCGTGGCCACCGCCGCCTCGTGGTAGAGGCCCTCCAGCTTTTCGCGGACGGCCTCCAACTCCTCGTTCGTCACGGGGGTCGAGTACGTGTCCGGAGTACTGGAGGAACCGCCTGACGCACCTGAACCGCCTGCGGTGTTCGAGGAGGAAGGTGTCGGGCTCGGGGTCGGCTCGGTCGGTTTCGTCTGGCTCGCGTACGCGTTGACCGGTGCGCCCAGCACGGTCATCGCGCAGACCACGGCCACGGCCGCCATGGTCAGGCTCCGCTTGCCGGCTCCCATACCCCTTGCCCCCAAGCCCAATAGAAACAGAACTGGTTAACCGTCAGTAACTTGCCGGTGCCCGGTGATCGTGTCACGGCGTCGCGCAATACGACAGAGGCGGGCAAGAACTCCTTTCCCCTCGCTCCCCCTTGCTTCCCTGCTGGTCACGCCCGCGTGGCATCGCTTCCGGCTCCACCTCGCCACGTGCTTCTGCGTGGCTTCCGCGTGGTCTCTGTGTAGGCCTTCGCGTTGGCCTCCGCGTGGCCTCTGGGTTGGCTTCCGCGTTGGCTTCTGTGCGTGCTCCCGTCTGTATGACTCACGGCCGAGGAGATCGTTGCCCCCGTCCGTCCGACGAATGGCCCGAGCCGATCGTTCCCGTGCGTCACGAAATGTTGCTCTGTGTCACCAGTGCTGGTCGGAGCGGGCGCTCACCCCCTGGGCGTCAACGCCTCCCACGCCACCGTGACTTCGCCCTGCCGCCATCGCGTAGCCCCGTCCCGCACCGGCCAGTCCGCGCTCAGGGCGCGGACCGCGCGGATCCAGCGCTGCCGGGCACCGTACGAGGCGTACGGGGCCGCGGCGGCCCAGGCGCGGTCGAAGTCGCGGAGGAAGGCGTGCACCGGTTCGCCGGGGACGTTGCGGTGGATGAGTGCCTTGGGGAGGCGTTCGGCGAGGTCGGAGGGGCGGTCCAGGGAACCGAGCCGGGTGGCGAAGGTGACGGTGCGAGGGCCCTCCGGGCCGAGCGCGACCCAGACGTGCCGACGGCCGATCTCGTCGCAGGTGCCCTCGACGAGCAGACCTCCGGAGGAAGAAGGGGTGGCTGGTTCGAGGCGGGCGCACAGACGCTCCCAGACGGCCGTGACCTCCTCCTCGTCGTACTGACGCAGTACGTTCGCCGCCCGGATGAGGGTCGGGCGGCCCGGTACGGGCACCTCGAAGCCGCCGTGCCGGAAGGCCAGGCCCTCGCACTCGTACGGTTTCGCCGCCGCGACCCTGGCCGGGTCGATCTCGATGCCGACCACCCGGGTGCGGGGCGCTGTCGTGCGGAGGCGTCGCAGGAGTTCGACGGCCGTCCAGGGGGCGGCGCCGTAGCCGAGGTCGACGGCGAGTGGGGCGGTGGCGCGGCGAAGTTCGGCGCCGTGTGCCGCCGCGATCCAGCGGTCCATGCGGCGCAGGCGGTTGGGGTTGGTGGTGCCGCGCGTCACGGTGCCGACTGGTCTTGCCATGGAGTGAGCGTATTCCCAGAGCCGTATGTGGTGATCGCGCAGTTCCCGGCCTGCCACACGCGTTCCCCCGCCCTTCGGGTGCGCGTTCACCCCTTGTTCCTCAGCTGTGCGGCGAGCCCTCCCGCTCCCCAAAATGATCGAACGGTTGAGCGAGATTCGGTAATAATTCTGCAAAGAGGAAATGGAACTGCCTCCTCCGGCGTTCCTGCTGTCCAGAGGGACCCCACGCCCTCCGAAAGGCATGCCCGGAGCGAGGAGGAACGCCACGTGAGCCACTACGTCAGCAGGCTCGGGCGACGCTCCCCGGTCGGCGCGGCGCGGCTTCGGCTGCACCGGAAGCCGCGCCGGGTCGCGATGCTGTCGGTGCACACGTCGCCGCTGCACCAGCCCGGCACGGGTGACGCGGGCGGGATGAACGTCTACATCGTTGAGCTGGCGCAGCGGCTGGCCGCACAGAACATCGAGGTGGAGGTCTTCACCCGGGCCACCACCGGCGCCCTGCCCCCGACGGTCGAGCTGGCCCCGGGGGTACTGGTCCGGCACGTCGACGCGGGCCCGTACGAGGGGTTGGCGAAGGAGGAACTCCCGGCCCAGCTGTGCGCCTTCACGCACGGAGTGATGCAGGCATGGGCGGGGCACCGCCCCGGCTACTACGACCTGGTCCACTCGCACTACTGGCTCTCCGGCCACGTCGGCTGGCTCGCCGCCGAACGCTGGGGCGTCCCCCTGGTGCACGCCATGCACACGATGGCCAAGGTCAAGAACGCCGCGCTCGCCGACGACGACACCCCCGAGCCCGCCGCCCGTGTCATCGGCGAGACCCAGATCGTCCGCGCCGCCGACCGCCTCATCGCCAACACGGCAGAGGAGGCCGACGAACTCGTACGCCACTACGAGGCCGACCCGGCCAAGGTCGCCGTCGTCCACCCGGGCGTCAACCTCGACCGCTTCCGTCCCGCCGACGGCCGTGCGGCGGCGCGAGCCCGTCTCGGCCTGCCCCAGGACGCCCTGATCCCCCTCTTCGCCGGACGCATCCAGCCCCTCAAGGCCCCCGACATCCTGCTCCGCGCCGTCGCCGTCCTCCTCGACGAGCGTCCCGAGCTGCGGTCGAGGATCGTCGTGCCGGTGGTCGGCGGGCCGAGCGGCAGCGGCCTCGCCAAGCCGGAGGGCCTGCAGAAGCTGGCCGCGCGGCTCGGGATCGCCGATGTCGTACGGTTCCGGCCGCCCGTCGATCAGGAGCAGCTCGCGGACTGGTTCCGCGCCGCGTCCGTGCTGGTCATGCCGTCGTACAGCGAGTCCTTCGGGCTCGTCGCGATCGAGGCGCAGGCGGCCGGTACGCCGGTGCTGGCGGCCTCGGTCGGCGGCCTGCCGGTCGCCGTGCGGGACGGGGAGACGGGTTTCCTGGTCCAGGGCCACGATCCCGTCGCCTACGCGCGCGTGCTGCGCGATTTCGCCGACACCCCCGAGCTGCCCGCCCGCATGGGCGCGGCCGCCGCCCACCACGCCGAGTCCTTCGGCTGGGACACGTCGGCCGCCGCCACCGGGGACGTCTACACGGCCGCCATGCAGGAACACCGCCGCCACCGGGTGCGGGGCCTCTACGGGTGAGCCGTCGGGGACCCGTCATGCGTGAGCCGTTCGGCGCTCGCCATGGGTGAGCCGTCGGGCACTCGTCCTGGGCGAGCCGTCCGGCATGCGTCATGAGTGAGCCGTCGACCGGTCCGTACCGGCGGGTACGCTCGCCCCATGGCTGACGAAGCGTCGATCATCGAGCAGGTCCTCAACGAGGCCGAGCTGGAGTGGGAGAGCCCGGCACCCGGCAACTACGTCGTGAAACTCCCCGGCACCCGCAAGCTCTCGACGACCGTCTCCCTGATCGTCGGCCGGCACTCCCTCTCCCTCAACGCCTTCGTGATCCGCCATCCCGACGAGAACGAGGCGGGCGTCCACCGCTGGCTTCTGGAGCGCAACCTCAAGCTGTACGGCGTGAGTTACGCCGTCGACCCGCTCGGCGACGTCTACGTCACGGCCCGGCTGCCCCTCTCCGCCGTCACCCCCGACGGCATCGACGGCCTTCTCGGCCAGGTCCTGGAAGCGGCCGACGGCGCCTTCAACACCCTCCTCGAACTGGGCTTCGCCTCCGCGATCCGCAAGGAGTACGCGTGGCGCGTGTCCCGGGGGGAGTCGACCCGCAACCTGGACGCCTTCAGCCACCTGACCCGCCAGGCGGCCGACCGCTCCGATAGCGGCCAGGGGTGACACCCACCCACCGCCTGAAGTGCCGCGTCAGATGCGCCTGGTCGTAGAACCCGGCCACCGCCGCCGCCTCGCCAGGCCGCATCCCGTCCAGCAGCAGCCGCCTCGCCCGCTCCACCCGCCGGGACATCAGATACTGGTGCGGCGGGATCCCGAAGGCCGCCCCGAACGCCCGTACGAGATGGGCAGGGTGGGCGTGGACCGTCCCCGCGGCCTCCTCCAGTGTCACCCCGTCCGTGACCCGTTCGTCGAGGAGCTCACGCAGCCGATGGGCGACCGTGCGACCGCCGGGTGCCTGCGAGGGTGAACGCGCCGGCGGCCTGCGCAGATGCCCCCGCAGCCGCTCCCCGACGAGCGCCAGCCGGCTCTCCGCCTCCAGCTCGTCCCCCGGCCGCGCGAGCGCCGTGTGCAACTGCCCCACCCGCCGCCGCAGCAGGGGATCCCGCAGGTCGGGATCGTCCACCGCCGCCCCGATGAGACTCTCGTCCAGCGTGCTCGCGTCCAGGTCCAGGTACAACACCCGCTTGCGGAAGCCCACGTCCGTGACCGGCGCCCCGTTGTGCGGCACATACGGCGGCAGCAGCGAGACCGTGTCGTTCGGCGTCCCGTGCTCGTGCCGGTCCAACTCGTACCGCACGGCCCCGTCGTCGACGATCAGCAGCGTCCAGACGTCATGGACGTGCATCGGGTACGCGTACTCCGTGTAGTGCGCGTGGAACACCTCGACGATGCCGGGCACACGCGGCCGCCAGGCGGAGACCTCGCGCTGGGGGGACGACTGCCGCTCGGGAGGCCGCTGCCGTTGGGAAGGAAGCTCGGGCGACCACTGCCGCTGAGGGCACATGCAAAGAACGTACAAGACGGGGGCGTACGCCGGTCGGCAGTCTCATCCCATGAACCACGAGATCCCCGGCGAACCCGTCCCGGACCAGGCATCCGCCCAGGCCCCCGTCCGCTTCGACACGAAGATCGCCGTCCTCCTCCGCGACGACCTGGAGACCTGGCAACGCCTCAACGTCACGTCCTTCCTGGTCAGCGGCATCGGCCCGATGGTTCCGGAGGTGATCGGCGACCCGTACGAGGACGCCGACGGCACGGCCTACCTCCCCATGTTCCGTCAGCCGGTCCTCGTCTTCGAGGGAACGAAGGAGGTGCTGAAGACGGCCCATGCGCGTGTGCTGGCCCGGGCCCTTCCCCGCGCCGTCTTCACGTCCGACCTCTTCGCCACGGGCAACGACCGTGACAACCGCGCGGCCGTACGAGCCGTGGCGACGGGGGAGTTGGACCTGGTGGGACTGGCGGTGTACGGGCCGCGCAACGGGGTGGACAAGGTGGTGAAGGGGGCGCGAATGCATCCCTGACCCCGCTCAGACCGACCCGGTCCCGGCCTTGACCTCCGGGGCCGTACGAGCCTCCGCCTGCGGGGCCGTACGAGCCTCTGCCTCCCGGGCTGAACGGGCCTCTGCCTCCCGCGCCGTACGAACTTCCGCCCCCGCAGCCGGACCCACGACGGGCTCCCCGGCGACAACCTTCTGAGCGGCCTCCGCGTCCCCCTCCGCCTCTGCGTCCCCCTCAGAGTCCGCCCCCGCATCCGGTGTCGGCACCCGGCGCATCAACGCCCAGTACCCCACCCCCGCCACGGTCCCGATCACCGTGCACATCCCCCACAGCCACTCGGCGCCCCAACGGTCGATGACGACGCCGGACATCAGCGGAGCGACCAGCGCGGCGACGGACCACGACATCGTGTACATGCCCTGGTAGCGGCCGCGCCCCTGCGCGGGCGAGAGGCGGACGACGAGGCCGGTCTGGGTGGGCGCGTTGATGATCTCGGCGAGGGTCCAGACGCAGACGGTGAGGGTGAAGACCCCGATCGACCCGGCGAAGGCGGTGAGGCCGAAGCCGTACCCGGCGAGCACGGACGAGACGACGAGGAGCCGTCCCGGGTCCCGGTGCTCGATGAACCGGGTGACCGGGATCTGCAGGGCGACGATCAGCACCCCGTTGACGGCGATGGCGAGGCCGTAGTCGGCAGGCGTGAAGCCGGCCTCCCCCATCGCGACCGGCAGCCCCACGGACGCCTGCTGGAAGATCAGCGCGACAAGAAAGGAGAGCCCCACGACGCCCATGAACCGCCGGTCACGGACCACGGTCCCCAGCCCGACCGCATCCGTGCCGCCGGCCTTCCCCACCGCCGCCGTACCGCTCTCCGGTCGCGACTCCGGCAGCTTCAGGAAGACGAGGACGGCGCAGACCAGCGTCATTCCCCCTTCGATCAGGAACCCGGCGCGATAACTGACCTCGGCGATGAACCCGGCGGCCATGGAGGAGATGGCGAAACCGAGGTTGATGGCCCAGTAGTTGAGGGAGAACGCGCGGACGCGGTCCTCCGGCCGGACGATGTCCGCCATCATCGCCTGCACGGCCGGGCGGGACGCGTTGCTGGTCGCGCCGACGAGGAAGGCGACAGCGGCGATCGCGACGGGGTGCTGCACGAAGCCGAGGAGCGCGACCGACACGGCCGTCGACGCCTGCGCGATGAGCAGCGTGGGCCGCCGCCCGAGCCGGTCGGCCATGACACCGCCGCCGAGCGAGGAGATGACTCCGCCGAGGCCGTGCAGCGAGGCGACGAGCCCGGCGTACGAGGCGGAGTAGCCACGGTCCAGCGTCAGATACAGCGCCATGAAGGTGGCGACGAACGCGCCGAGCCGGTTCACCAGCGTGCTGGTCCACAGCCACCAGAACTCCCGGGGCAGCCCCGAGACGGACTCCCGGACGGCACGTCCGACAGCGACGAGTGGCATGGAGATCCCCCACGGACGTAAGCGGCTAAGGCGGTGAACACAACTTACGAACGTGCTCGGGACGCAAGCCACCCAATTAGCAACCCCAGTCAACTGTCAGCGCCTGGCGATGGGGCCTGTCCGCCTGTCGGCCAGGCGTGTGGTCGATCGGGGCCGTCGATTACGCTCGGAGCCATGGCCGACGCACCGCACAAGCTGATCCTCCTCCGCCACGGCGAGAGCGAGTGGAACGAGAAGAACCTGTTCACCGGCTGGGTGGACGTGAACCTCACTCCGAAGGGCGAGAAGGAGGCGACGCGCGGCGGCGAACTGCTCAAGGACGCCGGCCTGCTCCCGGACGTGCTCCACACCTCCCTCCAGAGGCGCGCCATCCGCACCGCGCAGCTGGCTCTCGAATCCGCCGACCGCCACTGGATCCCGGTCCACCGCAGCTGGCGCCTGAACGAGCGCCACTACGGCGCCCTCCAGGGCAAGGACAAGGCCCAGACGCTCGCCGAGTTCGGCGAGGAACAGTTCATGCTGTGGCGCCGCTCGTACGACACCCCGCCGCCCCCGCTCGCGGACGACTCCGAGTTCTCCCAGGCCGGCGACGCGCGCTACGCGACCATCCCGCCGGAGCTCCGCCCCCGCACGGAGTGCCTGAAGGACGTCGTCACCCGCATGCTCCCCTACTGGTACGACGGCATCGTCCCGGACCTCCTCGCCGGCCGCACGGTCCTCGTCGCCGCCCACGGCAACTCCCTGCGCGCCCTGGTGAAGCACCTCGACGACGTCTCCGACGCCGACATCGCGGGCCTGAACATCCCGACAGGCATCCCCCTCGCCTACGAACTCGACGCCGACTTCAAGCCCCTCACCCCCGGCGGCACCTACCTCGACCCGGACGCTGCCGCGGCTGCGATCGAGGCGGTCAGGAACCAGGGCAAGAAGAAGTAACCAGGCCGAACAAGAGCCCCTCACCCGCCAGGCAGTCGCGGGTGAGGGGCTTGTTGTGTGGGGTGGGGGAGGGGCTAGGTGGCGGCGCCGGTGATGTTCGGGGCGATGAAGCGGCGGTGCAGTGGGCTGAAGGTGGTCTCGGGGGCGCCCGGGAGGCCGGCCTTCTGGATCACGGGGGCGAGCCTTTCGGCGAAGAAGGTCTCGAACGCCTGCTGAGATGCCCAGACATCGGTGACGTGCAGCCCCTGATCGTCGAACCAGGCCACATGTACCTGGCCGCCGGCCGCCGGGACCCCCTCCCAGTCGACCGCGTCTCGCACCGTGTCGTACTGCTCCGGAGTTACCTCTGCCCAGAGCATCGACATCACTACAGCCATGCGCAAACCCCCGTCCACTACCGGTATCGGCATGGAGATGCTTCCATCCAGCGGGCTTCGCCGGACAGGGCGTGCGGAAGCGTGGCGGCTCCCGCCAGTCCGCCCTCGCACGCTCAGACCGCCAGGGGTACCGGGTGGATTTCGTCCGCCTTGTGGCCGGCGCGTTCGTGGATGCGTTGGACGGCTTCGGCCGAGGGGGCCTCGGACAGGCAGTAGACGGTGCCGGACTCAGGGTCGGCCCAGGCGCGTTCGAAGTGGACGTTCTCGTCCTTCTCTATGGCGAGGTCAGCCTTGTGCGCGGCCTGCAGCTGGTCGCCGGTTATGCCCTTCATCCCGTGGTGGACGTCCATGAACCTGGTCATGGCTTCGCACCTCCTTCCCTTTCTGCTGTTCTTTCTCTGCTCTCTGCTCTCTGCTCCCTGCCTTCATGCTGCGCCTGTATCGACGCGCGGGCGACCTGTTGAAGCGCTCATGGTGTCGAACAGGCGTGCACTAACGTCCCGTCATGCGTGGATTGAAGGTGTGGTTGTCGGCCGTCGGGATCGCGGCCCTCCTGGGGTCGCGGTCGTGAAGGGTGCGGCGTTGGCAATTCCCGAGGTGTCGTTCCTCATGGAGTACGGGTGCGGGGACGCGGAGGACCGGCTCGGTGAGGCGCTGGCCGGGGACGCCGTGCTGGACGACGGGCCGGACGGGGTCGGGGCGGGGGAGCCGTACGAGGGGTGCGACGACGACGATCTGTTCGTGGTCGCGGGGAAGTCGTACACGTACACGTACACGTATGACAAGGGGCAGGGCAGGGGCCGGGAGGGCGACGTCGTGGCGCACGAGAGTGCCCTCGCGCACTACCGGGATGTCGCGCAGGCCCACGGCTGGCGGTACCGGTCGAGCGGCTGCTTCGACAAGCGGATCGACGGGACCACCGCGTACCTGACCATCGGCGGGCCGACGGACGGGGCCCTCGACGTCGGGATCATCGCCACCCGCGAATACTCCGAGCCCTATTGCTGAACGCTCACCTAACGCTCCCCAGGAAACAGGACAGGGAACGCTCCCCAGCAGCAGGACAGGCGTGAAGGGGGCCCGTCGCGGGCGACAGGCCCCCTTCTTCCGCCCTCTTCCGCGTACGAAAGCGACCGCGTGCCGGTCAGCCGGTCAGCCGCACTGGCACGGGTTGCCGGACTGGCACCCGCACGCACATCCGGAGCCGCAGCCGCAGGCGCCGAAAAGGGGCAGGGTTTTGACGTCGGCGGGCTGATGGGTGTCCCGGACCTGTGTCGGGTCCGGGGTGCTGGGGCTGGCGGGGGATTCGGCCATGGTCCCTCCTCGAAGGCAGCGAGCGCGGCGAAGGCAGCCAGGACAGCGAAGGCTGGTGCCTGCGCCCATTGGTTGCCCCATTGCAGGCCCGTTCAGTCGGGCGCATCAACGGCGCACGGAGGCGTCCACACGCCCCGCCGCACCGGCAGGCGCCGGAGCCCCGCAACCGGAGCCCCGCACTCCTTGCCCTCCCCGCACCAGTCAGGGGGCCCTACGCCCCCTCCACCCCCGTGACCGGCTGGATGTCCGCCTGCAGCTCGTCCGCGTGCTCACCCGTCACCAGGTACACCACGCGCTTGGCGACGGACACCGCGTGGTCGGCGAAGCGCTCGTAGTAGCGGCCGAGGAGGGTGACGTCGACGGCGGTCTCGATGCCGTGCTTCCAGCGGTCGTCCATGAGGTGCTGGAAGAGGGTGCGGTGGAGGAGGTCCATCTCGTCGTCGTCACTCTCCAGCTGGAGCGCGAGGTCGACGTCCTTGGTGATGATGACCTCGGCGGCCTTCGCCATCAGGCGCTGCGCGAGCTGACCCATCTCCAGGATGGTGGCGTGGAGGTCACGCGGGACCGTGTGGTCGGGGAAGCGGAGCCGGGTCAGCTTGGCCACGTGCTGGGCGAGGTCGCCGGAGCGCTCCAGGTCGGCCGACATACGCAGCGACGTCACGACGATCCGGAGATCCGTCGCCACCGGCTGCTGCCTGGCCAGCAGGGCTATCGCGCGGGCCTCCAGGTCGTGCTGGAGGTCGTCGACCTTCTTGTCGGCCTCGATCACGCTCTCGGCCAGCTTCAGATCGGCGTCGAGCATCGCCGTTGTGGCGCGACCGATCGCCGACCCCACCAGTCGGGCCATCTCGACCAGGCCCTCACCGATCGAGTCAAGTTCCTCGTGGTACGCGTCCCGCATCAGGGTGTCCCTCTCTTACGTACGTCTGCTCGTGGGTAACCAGAAAAGCCGTCCCGGAAGCCGTTCCGCCAGGCCGGGACCGCCGAACGACCGAATGAACGGCGACAGTGAACGGTGACCGGGGGCCCGGACGAACCCCACGCTCCCACGTTGCGACCCGTACGCGTCTGTTTCAGCCATCCCAAATGAACCAATACTGGCTCCAAGGTGAACTCTGGGCGACGAGTGTTCGAGGTCGCCCTCCGATCGCTGTGGGGATGTCCGACCTCGTGCCTAACCTGGATGCATGGACGTGAACGCGGCAGTCGCCGCAGCGGCAGCGATCGCCGGAGTGCTCACCGGTGTCATCGCCATGCTGGCGTTCCGCGTCAGCGAGCGCGAGCAGAAGCGTCCGACCAGGACCTCCCTGCACACGGACGCGGTTCTGCCGCCCGGCGTCGACACAGTGCTGTCCGTGCTGCGCTCCTCCGCCGTCGTGCTCGACGAGGCCGACGCCGTCGTCAAGGCCAGCTCCGCCGCGTACGCCCTCGGGCTGGTGCGCGGGGGGAAACTCGCGGTCGAGCCGATGCTCAGGATGGCCCGCGACACCCGGCGGGACGGCGAGATACGACAGGTCGAGCTGGATCTGCCCCGGCGTGGCACGGGACGCGGGGAGGCGCTCGCCGTCTCCGCGCGCGTCGCCCCCCTGGGCTCCCGGCTCGTGCTGCTTCTCGTCGAGGACCTCACCGAGGCCCGCCGGACAGAGGCCGTACGACGTGACTTCGTCGCCAACGTCAGCCATGAGCTGAAGACGCCGGTCGGCGCCCTGTCGCTGCTCTCGGAGGCCGTCATGGGGGCGTCGGAGGACCCCGAGGCGGTGGAACGGTTCGCCGGGCGCATGCAGATAGAGGCCACCCGGCTCACCAACCTCGTGCAGGAGCTCATCGACCTCTCCCGGGTGCAGAACGACCATCCGCTGGAGGACGCCGAGCCCGTTCGGGTGGACGAGCTGGTCGCCGAGGCGGTCGACCGCTGCCGCCACCAGGCCGGCACCAAGCAGATCACCATGGCCGCCGGTGGCACCGCGGAGCTGCGTGTCTGGGGCCACCGCGGGCAGCTCGCCGCCGCCCTCGGCAACCTCGTCGAGAACGCCGTCAACTACTCCCCGGCCCGCACCCGCGTCGGCATAGCCGCGCGGCGGGTGGCCGCGCCCGGCGGGGAGCACATCGAGATCGCCGTGACCGACCAGGGCATCGGCATCTCGGAAAAGGACAAGGAGCGCGTCTTCGAGCGCTTCTACCGCGTGGACCCGGCCCGTTCCCGCCAGACCGGCGGTACGGGTCTCGGTCTCGCGATCGTCAAGCACGTGGCCGCCTCGCACGGCGGGGAGGTCACGGTGTGGAGCTCGGAAGGACAGGGCTCCACGTTTACCCTCAGGCTGCCGGAGGCGGGCTCGTCCCGTGACCGTGCGGCCCAGCACCCGGACCTCGACGTCGAGGACGGACAGCCTCACCCAGACCCATCCCCGTACGAACCGCTTCCCGCCCCGGAGGTCCTTCCGTGACCCGAGTGCTCGTCGTCGAGGACGAGGAGTCCTTCTCCGACGCCCTGTCCTACATGCTCCGCAAAGAGGGCTTCGAGGTCGCCATCGCGACCACCGGGCCCGACGGTCTCGACGAGTTCGAGCGCAACGGGGCCGACCTCGTTCTCCTCGACCTCATGCTGCCCGGTCTGCCGGGTACCGAGGTCTGCCGTCAGCTGCGCGGCCGTTCCAATGTCCCGGTGATCATGGTGACCGCCAAGGACAGCGAGATCGACAAGGTCGTGGGCCTGGAAATAGGAGCCGATGACTATGTCACCAAGCCCTTCTCCTCCCGCGAGCTCGTCGCCCGCATCCGGGCCGTACTGCGCCGCCGCGGCGAGCCCGAGGAGGTCAGCCCGGCCGCGCTGGAGGCGGGCCCCGTCCGTATGGACGTCGACCGTCACGTGGTCACTGTCTCGGGCTCCAAGGTCGACCTCCCGCTCAAGGAGTTCGACCTGCTCGAGATGCTGCTGCGCAACGCGGGCCGCGTCCTGACCCGCATGCAGCTCATCGACCGCGTCTGGGGCGCCGACTACGTCGGCGACACCAAGACCCTCGACGTCCACGTCAAGCGCCTCCGCGCCAAGATCGAACCGGACCCGGGCGCGCCGCGGTACCTGGTGACGGTGCGTGGGCTCGGCTACAAGTTCGAGCCGTAGGCCGGCGCTCACACCACCGCCGTACGCCCGAAGGGCGGCACCCCCTCCAGGGGTGCCGCCCTTCGGCGCAGGTGTACGGGCCTCAGTGGCCGGTGGTCTCCTCGGACGCCGAGGTGGACGGGGAGGCCGTCGAGCCCGCCGCGGTGCCCTCTTCCTCGGTGGTGCCCTCGCCGGTGGAGGGGGAGCCCGAGGTGGACGCGGACGGGGAGCCGGAGACCGACTCGGACGGGGAGGCGCTGGCGGCGGGGGCCTCGGGCACGTCGCTCGGGCCCCACTTCTCGAAGTAGTGCTCGGCGGGGACCACGAAGGCCCGCAGACTGACCTCGCCGGTCTCGCTGAAGGTGAAGGTGACCTTCTGGGCGTTGCCCTCCTTGACGGCGTCGGTGATGTCCGCCAGGACCGCGGAGGCGTTGTCCGCGCCGCCCAGGACCACGGAGCCGCCGGCCGGGACGACGACCTTGCCGCCCTTGCCCTCGCCCTTGGCCGGGGTGATCTCGACGGTGCCGGCGCCCTCCACGGTGATGGAGTCCAGGGTCTGGTCGGTCGTGGCGCCGTTGAACACCGTCGCGGAGACCACGGCGGGACCCTCGGTCTCGGTACCGGGCTGGGTGACCACGAGCGCGTTCTGGATCTTGATGTCGCCGACGCTGGTGGCCGCGTTGTCCGGCTTGACTCCCAGCGTCTGGGCGTTGTTGCCGGCGGCGCACGCGGCGAGTGAGGCGATCGAGAACGCGATGGCGGCGGCGGCGAGGGCGCCGCGTCGAAGGCTGCTGCTCACGGCGGCGGCAACTCCTAGAACGTGGGCGGTACGTGGTCGGTAGCGGCCTTAGGTTACCGAGCCGTTCCGCCGCCGCCGCACCCGACCCTCCCCAAGTCCCCGACAAGTACCCGACAAGTCACCGGAAGCAATTGGCGGACGCCTCACCCGCATGCCTGTCCGGCATTCACATAACCCCCATCGAACTCGCCGCCGCCGCGTCCTGGATTTCCGCCACGGAATGTGGGCCGGTACGGAAAATCGATCAGCCGCGGGAAGAGTCGCAGGAACAGCCGCGGGAAGAGTCGAGGGAAGGCATCCCGGAACGCCTGGCAGAAGACCGTCGGAACGCTGTCGGAACAGCGACAGAACACGATCCGGTAACGGCGGAACATCGCCCGGAGATCGAACTCCTTGATCAATTCCGGATTCGTCTCGTACCCGACTCCGCTCACCGAACGGAGTAGCGTAAGTCGCACACCCGGTGGAGGACAAAGTGGGACGTTCGGTCGCTCGTGGGGCCCTCCGGATGCGTGTAACGTACGCGTTTCACTCCGCCCGGAGAGCCGCTCCGACCTGCGGATACCCTCTTCCGTTCGGCCCCCGCAGCACGTTCCTCTTGCAGTTGTCAAGCCCCGAGATGCGCCCTGACCTGCGAAAACGCCATTCAGAACACGCCGTTTCCGTGTTACCCTGGATAGCCACGGAAGGGGTACCTGTCACATGACGTTCAAGGTTGGCGACACCGTGGTCTATCCCCATCACGGGGCCGCGCTGATTGAGGCCATCGAAACTCGCCAGATCAAAGGCGTGGACAAGACCTACTTGGTGCTCAAGGTCGCTCAGGGCGACCTGACGGTGCGTGTGCCAGCGGACAATGCGGAGTTCGTCGGCGTACGTGATGTGGTCGGTCAAGACGGCCTGGACCGGGTCTTCGAGGTGCTGCGTGCGCCGTATGCCGAGGAGCCCACGAACTGGTCGCGTCGCTACAAGGCAAATCTGGAGAAGCTCGCCTCCGGCGATGTCATCAAGGTCGCGGAAGTAGTGCGCGACCTGTGGCGTCGTGAGCGTGAGCGCGGACTGTCCGCCGGTGAGAAGCGCATGCTCGCCAAGGCACGCCAGATCCTCGTGAGCGAGCTCGCCCTCGCGGAGAACACGAACGAGGACAAGGCCGAGGCCCTGCTCGACGAGGTCCTCGCGTCCTGAACTGACTCCTGAGGCAGGCAGCCAGCCCGCTCAGCCGTTCAGCGCAGCACATCGCAAATGCCGCGGTGCCCGATGACGTATGTAATGTCGCCGGGCGCTGCGGCATGTTCGTGTCCGGATGCCGAACGCCTCAATGGTGACCCTGATACTCGGCGATACTTAACGTGCCCCGGTGCTCAAAGTACTGAGTACGCGTACTGGTGTGCCGGGCCCGGGCAGCTGGCTCGACCAGATGTCACGGAAGGGTCCGGTCAAGGTGTCGCGCCCGGCACGCTGTGGCCATACCCACGTAGGCCGAGCACACAAACCTGACAGGAACCGATGTCTGACGATTCGCGCCCTTCGCCTTCCGCAGCCGGTACGCCAACCCGTACGGCGGCCGTGATTCCGGCCGCCGGCCGGGGCGTACGCCTCGGTCCGGGCGCCCCCAAAGCGCTACGCGCGCTGAACGGCACTCCGATGCTGATCCACGCGGTGCGGGCCATGGCCGCGTCCCGCGCCGTCTCCCTGGTGATCGTCGTGGCGCCGCCCGACGGCGCCCCTGAGGTCAAGACCCTGCTCGACACGCACGCCCTGCCGGAGCGGACGGATTTCCTCGTCGTACCCGGAGGCGAGTCCCGCCAGGAGTCGGTGAAGCACGGGCTCGACGCGCTTCCGCCCGGCTACGACATCGTCCTCGTCCACGACGCGGCCCGTCCGCTCGTGCCCGTCGACACGGTCGACGCCGTCATCGAGGCCGTACGCGACGGGGCGCCCGCCGTGGTGCCCGCGCTGCCGCTCGCGGACACGGTCAAGGAGGTCGAGCCGGCGGACGCGCCGGGTGCGCCGGAGCCGGTCGTCGCCACGCCCGAGCGGGCGCGGCTGCGAGCCGTGCAGACACCGCAGGGGTTCGACCGGGAGACGCTGGTCCGGGCGCACGAGACGGTCACCGGGGAGGTGACCGACGACGCGAGCATGGTGGAGCGGCTCGGGCTGGGGGTCGTGGTCGTGCCGGGGCACGAGGAGGCGTTCAAGGTGACACGGCCACTGGATCTGGTGCTCGCGGAGGCGGTTCTGGCGCGCAGGAGGCTGAACGATGGGTTCTGAGAGCTCAGTGGGTTCCGGGCCCGCGCCGGTGCCGTCCGCGCCGGTGGCGTCCGTGCCGGGTTCCGTGGTGCTGCCGCAGGTCGGGATCGGTACCGACATCCACGCCTTCGAGGAAGGGCGGGAGCTGTGGTGCGCCGGACTGAAGTGGGAGGGGGAGGGGCCGGGGCTGGCCGGCCACTCCGACGCGGACGTCGTGGCGCACGCCGCCTGCAACGCGTTGTTCTCCGCCGCCGGGCTCGGTGATCTGGGCCGGCACTTCGGTACGGGTCGGCCCGAGTGGTCCGGGGCGTCCGGGGTGACGTTGCTGGCGGAGGCGGCGCGGATCGTGCGGGCCGCGGGGTTCGTCATCGGCAACGTGGCCGTGCAGGTGGTGGGTGACCGGCCGAAGATCGGCAAGCGGAGGGACGAGGCGCAGAAGGTGCTTTCGGACGTCGTGGGGGCGCCGGTCTCGGTGTCCGGGGCGACCACGGACGGGCTGGGGTTCCCGGGGCGGGGCGAGGGGTTGATGGCGATCGCCACGGCGCTCGTCGTGCGCGTGGGCTGAGTCGCGCGGTTCCCGTTCCCCTTGGCGCGCGGTTCACCGCGCCCCTTCGGGGGCGCTGTTGTCGCCGGACGTCACGGATGTGCTGTTCTCGGGGGGAAAGGCTGGGGGCACAGCCGCTGGCCCACTACCCTTGAGGGCGTGACTATTCGCCTGCACGACACCAGCGCCCGGCAGATTCGTGACTTCGCCCCGCTCACGCCGGGTTGTGTCTCGATCTACCTGTGTGGCGCCACGGTGCAGGCGGCCCCGCACATCGGGCACATCCGGTCGGGGCTCAACTTCGACATCATGCGCCGGTGGTTCGAGTACCGCGGGTACGAAGTGACGTTCGTCCGGAATGTCACGGACATCGACGACAAGATCATCGCGAAGGCGGCCGACCAGGGCCGCCCCTGGTGGTCGATCGGTTACGAGAACGAGCGCGCGTTCAACGACGGGTACGGCGTGCTCGGTTGCCTGCCGCCGACCTACGAGCCGCGTGCCACCGGGCATGTGACCGAGATGGTCGAGATGATGCGGGGGCTGATCGAGCGCGGTCACGCCTACGAGGCCGACGGGAACGTCTACTTCGACGTGCGGTCGTTCCCCGAGTATCTGCGGCTGTCCAACCAGGAGCTCGACAACCTCCTCCAGCCCTCGGGCGAGGGCGAGACCGGTAAGCGCGATCCCCGTGACTTCGCCATGTGGAAGTCGGCGAAGCCGGGGGAGCCGACCTGGGAGACGCCCTGGGGGCGCGGGCGGCCGGGCTGGCACCTGGAGTGCTCGGCCATGGCGCACAAGTACCTGGGCAGCGCCTTCGACATCCACGGCGGCGGACTCGACCTGATCTTCCCGCACCACGAGAACGAGATCGCGCAGGCCAAGGCCTTCGGCGACGACTTCGCCACGTACTGGGTGCACAACGCCTGGGTCACCATGAGCGGCGAGAAGATGTCCAAGTCACTGGGCAACTCGGTGCTCGTGAGCGAGATGGTCAAGCGCTGGCGGCCCATCGTGCTCCGCTACTACCTGGGCACCCCGCACTACCGGTCGATGATCGAGTACAGCGAGGACGCCCTGCGCGAGGCCGAGTCGGCGTTCGCCCGTATCGAGGGGTTCGTCCAGCGGGTCGTCGAGAAGGCGGGCGGCGTCGTCGAGCCCGCGGCCGAGGTGCCGCCGGCGTTCGCCGAGGCGATGGACGACGACCTGGGGGTGCCGCAGGCGCTCGCCGTCGTGCACACCACGGTCCGCCAGGGCAACAGCGCGCTGGCAGCCGACGACAAGGAAGAGGCCGTGGCGCGGCTCGCCGAAGTGCGGGCCATGCTCGGCGTGCTCGGCCTCGACCCGCTGGGCGAGCACTGGGCCGGTGACGGCGGTGACCGCGGCGAGGACCTCCACGGGGTCGTCGACACGCTCGTCGGACTCGTTCTCCAGCAGCGCGAGGCCGCCCGTTCCCGTAAGGACTGGGCCACCGCGGACGCCATCCGCGACCAGCTCAACCAGTCGGGTCTGGTCATCGAGGACAGCCCGGACGGTCCGCGCTGGACGCTCGGCCCGCGCTGAGTCCTCCGGTCATCCTGATCGATCGACCTTGATCGATTGTGCCGCCCGGCCGTCCGGGCGGCACACTGCATTGAGCACACACGAATACGTACACACGCACGCTTCACACAGACGGGTAGGTCATGGCCGCTAACAACCGCCGCATGTCCGGCAAGAAGGGCGCGCAGGTCGGCAGTGGCGGCCAGCGACGCAAGGGGCTGGAGGGCAGGGGCCCGACGCCGCCCGCCGAGATGCGCAAGAAGCACAAGGCGAACCGCGTCGCCAACGCCAAGGCGAAGCAGGCCGCACGCCGACCCGCGGCGCGGGGCCGGGGCGGCAAGGGCACGTCCGAGATGGTCGTCGGGCGCAACCCCGTCGTCGAGGCGCTGCGCGAGGGCGTGCCCGCCTCGACGCTCTACGTCCAGCAGTTCATCGACAACGACGAGCGGGTGCGTGAGGCGCTGCAGCTCGCGGCCGAGCGCGGCGGCATCAACCTCATGGAGGCGCCGCGGCCCGAGCTGGACCGCATGACGAACGGGCTCAACCACCAGGGGCTCGTCCTCCAGGTCCCGCCGTACGAGTACGCGCACCCCGAGGACCTGGTGGCCGCCGCGCACGACGGGGGCGAGGACCCGCTGATCGTCGCGCTGGACGGGGTGACCGACCCGCGCAATCTCGGTGCCGTCGTCCGGTCCGTCTCCGCATTCGGTGGCCACGGCGTCGTCGTACCCGAGCGGCGCGCGGCCGGCATGACCGCCGGTGCCTGGAAGTCGTCCGCCGGCACGGCGGCCCGGACGCCCGTCGCCCGCTGCACCAACCTCACGCGCGCGCTGGAGGCCTACAAGAAGGCCGGTGTCGCCGTGGTCGGTCTCGCCGCCGACGGCGAGTCCGAGATCGGTGACCTGGAGGCCCTCGGCGGCCCGGTCGTCATCGTGGTCGGCAGCGAGGGCAAGGGCCTGTCCCGTCTCGTCGGCGAGACCTGCGACTACCGGGTGCGGATTCCGATGCCGGGTGGCGCGGAGTCGTTGAACGCGGGCGTGGCGGCCGGGATCGTGCTGTACGAGGCGGCTCGGCGTCGGGCCTGACGGTCCTGCTCGGCGAATGAGCGGCGCCCGGCGGCCGGCGCGGCCTCGTGAAGTCCGCGAAGCGGTGCGAGGGTCGCGGGCGGGAGCGGTCCCGCGACTACCGGGTGCGGATTCCGATGCCGGGTGGGGACCGGTCGTCGTCGAACGCCGTTGTCGCGGCGGGAGTTGTGCTGTACGAGGCGGCGCGCGCAGGGCGTAGTCCTGTTGTCGGGGCGGGTGGGAAACCGGGCCTCAACTGCGGGTTCGGGATGTTCTGGATCACCTTGACGGGGTCCGGACAGATCGGGGCGGTCAAAGCAGTGTCCTAACGACACGTCACTCGGTTAGATGAGTGTGGACACCAGAACACCCCGCACACCCACGGGGGACCGTTCGTCGGGATTCGACTCGGGATTCGACGACGCTCCCGCGCTGAGCATGGTGAAGGTGCCGAGCGATCCGGCGCAGGTCATCGTCAACCACGCGAGCTTTCGCGTGCAGTTGGGCGTCTCCACGCGGGCGTCCCCGCGCATCGCACGGCACTTGAGAGTCGGCGAGGACACCGCGCGTATCCCGGTCGTGGGCACGGCCGGGCGTTCCGGCGCGCCCGCCGCCGGGCGTCGGCGGGCGCCCGTCGTCTGGAGCGGCAAGTCCGCGCCGGACGACACCGGAGCCCACCGACTCCTCCAGGCGGTACGCGGCGCGGGCGTCGGCCGCGGGGTCCCCGACCCCTTGAGCGACACCGGCTCGACCCAGGTCATCCCACGCGTCGACGGTCTGGGCCGCGGCGGCTACGACACGGAGAGCGGGCGCTACGGCGACCAAAGCGGGCGCTACGGCGCCGACTTGACCGTCGAGACCGTCGAGACGCCCATCGTCGGCAGCCAGCGCAGCCACGGCGATCTCGCCGCCCCCGACGGCACCCGGCTGCTCCCCGCCATGCGTACCGTCGGCAGCACATACGACGAGCCGGAGTACGACCAGTCGGAGTACGACCAGGCGGCACGCTACGGCCAGGGCGCCTACGCCGACGGGGAGTTCGAGGAGCCGTACGACGACGGCGAGGACGAGCGGAGCGGACTCCGGACCGGCAACGAGCCCGTCCGGCACGCCTATTACCCCGGCCGCCGGATGAACCTCGGCGTGGTGCTGCTGCCGCTGCGCGTCTTCCTCGGGTTCATCTCCGTCTACGCCGGCATGGGCAAGCTCTGCGACCCGCACTACTTCGACGGCGGCAAGCGCGGCTCCATGGTGAAGTGGCTGAACACGCTGCACCCGTGGGAGGTGGCCGAGCCGCTGCGGCAGTTCGCCCTCGAACACCCGGTGGGCTCGGGGCTCGTCATCGCCTTCGCCCAGGTCATCGTCGGTGTGCTGACCATCCTCGGACTCTGGCAGCGGGTCGCCGCCGGCGTCGGGGCACTGTTGTCGGCCGCGCTGCTCGTCACCGTCAGCTGGAAGACCGTCCCCGTCTACGAGACGCCCGACATCATCTACCTCGCCGCCTGGTCCCCGCTGATCATCGCGGGCGCGCCGGTGTACTCGGTCGACGGGCGGCTCGCGGGCGGTGCCTGGCGCACGCTCGGGCCGCGCGCCGACATCTGGGAGCTGCGGCGCTATGTGCTGCGGCGGGGCGTGATCGTCACCGCGATCGTCGTCGGGCTGACACTGCTCGTGGGGTCCGTGCTCGGCGGTGCCGTGCGGGACGCCGACCGGATCGTCGTCCCCGGGCCCGGGGAGGCGCCGCGCAACGAGCTGCCGGGGGCACCGCTGCCGGGTGAGCCCAGCGCGCGGCGTGAGAACAGCCCGTCCGCGTCCGACTCGCCCACCGCGGGCGCGACGTCGGCGAAGCCTTCGCAGGCGGCTACGACGCCGGGGGCCACGCGGTCCACCGGGGCGGTCACCGGGGGGCAGCCGAGCCAGACGCAGGGGACGACGGCGGGGCAGGCGCCGCCGCAGCAGACCACGCCGGACGAGCAGGTGCCGAGCACCACTGCCGGGCCGAGCTCCAGCGGGGCCTCCGGCGGTGCGACCGGGGGGGCTACCGGGTCGACCGGTGGGTCCACCGGGGGGAGTTCCTCGGGTGGGCAGCCTGGGCTGGTGGGGGGACTGCTCGGGTAGTTCCTCCGGCTGAGCCGACGTGTTGATGGGCCGATGGGCCCCGCGTGATTTTTTGCGCGGGGCCCATTGTCGTGTTTTGGCGGGAGGGGGAGAGAGATGGGGGGAGCGCCTGATAGCTCGTGGGGAGCGCTTTAGGGCGACCGCGGGTTGTTCGTGGCTTGTCGCGCAGTTCCCCGCGCCCCTTTGGTGACCGGTGGCTGTCCGGCGGCCTTATGAGTAGACGCCGCTCTGACGGTTCAGGGCGGCTGCTCTGACCGTTCAGGGCGGCTCTGGTGGCTCGGCGATCCGCTGACGGTTCAGTGACCGCTAACGGTTCAGTGCCGACAGCTCCTTCGCTGCTTCTGTCAGGTCCTTTGCCGTGTCGATGGCTCGCCAGTAGGCGCCCTGGGGGATAGGGAAGCCGGCGAGGCGGCGCTCTCGGGCCAGGCGGGGGAAGGTGGTGCGTTCGTGGTCGCCCCGGACTGGGAGGAGGTCGGTGAACTCGGGGGAGAACACGTAGACGCCGGCGTTGATCTCGTACGTCGTGGGCGGGGCCTCGATGAAGTCCGTCACACGGCCGAAGCCGTCCGTCTTCACGGCGCCCCAGGGGATGCGGGGGCGGGCCAGGGCGAGCGTGGCGAGGGCGTCGCGTTCGGCGTGGAAGTCCGCCATGTCGCGGAGCGAGAAGCGGGTCCAGATGTCGCCGTTGGTGGCGTACCAGGGGCGGTCGGGGTGTGGGAGGTGGGCGGCGGCGTACTTGAGGCCTCCGCCTCGGCCCAGGGGTTCCGTCTCGACGACCGTGGTGACGCGGACCGGCAGGTCCGCCGAGTCCAGCCACTTCTGCAGGACGTCGGCGAGATGGCCGCAGGAGACGACCACGTCGGTCACGCCCTCCTCGGCGAGCCAGGTGAGCTGATGGCCGATGATCGGGGTGCCCGTGCCGGGGATCTCGACCATGGGCTTGGGCCGGTCGTCGGTGTACGGACGCAGCCGGGAGCCCTGGCCACCTGCGAGGACCACGGCTTGAACGGGGCGCGACGCGGCGTTCGGATCGGTCATGCCCGAACTGTACGTGGCGCCCCGTTCGCGGGAGCACGGCCCTGGGATCGGTATACGGGGGCGAGCCCTTGGGGCTTCTTGGGATCCTTTCGGGACCTCCGGGAGCCGTTGGGGAGGCACTGAGGCCGGAGGATGGCCGTGGGAGGCCGTGGGAGGCCGTGGGAGGCCGTGGGAGGCCGTGGGAGGCCGTGGGAGGCCGTGGGAGGCCGTGGGAGGCCGTGGGAAGGCTGCGGGAGGCCGCGGAACGCCGTGGAGAAGCCGCTGGGGCTTCTGCGGCCCTGCGGGGCCCTCAGCGGTGCTTCGCGCGTCCTCAGCTGTATTGGGCGGCCACTCCTGTCGCGAAGGACGTGTCACAGACCGGGCGGGCGTAGGACTGGGCGCGGGTGGGGCCGTAGGCGCGGACCGCGGCGCGGCCGAGGGCGCGGGCGATGGTGGTGCAGTGCTTCGCCAGTGCCGGGCGGCCGTTGACCGCCTGCTGGAGGTGGGTGAGGGCGACGCCCGGGTCCTCCTTCTGGAGTTCCACGAGGAGCCTGTCGCGCAGCACCTCGTGCGGGGCGCGGGTCTTGGCGCGCTGGGAGACCTCCGAGCCGGCGAGCACAGACTCCGCGGGGTCGGCGCCCGACCAGTTGACCCGGGTGACCGCGAGGGTGCCGGAGAGGACGAGGACGACGGGCAGGACCAGGGCCAGGGAACGGCCGATCCTGCGGGCGGGACCGCGACCGTGCCGCGTCCGTTGGGTGTGGGTGTGGGTGTGGGTGTGCTTCACGCGAGTGAGGGTAGCGCGGGGTAGTGATATGGCGACATTAGGTCACCGGTACGGGGGATGCCGAAGCGCCTTCTTCTGTGTGATGGGTTGACGCACACTGGTCGAAATGAGCCTATTTGCCGGGGTAGTTGGTGGCAGCGAAAAAGGCCCCGCAGATGTTTGCGGGGCCTTCTTCGTCAACCTGGGTGATTTATCCCGGGCCGGTGGTTTCGCGAACGGTCATGAACGCGCCGTGTCCGGGGTCAGTCGGAGAGGCGCTCGCCCGTGGAGGTCGAGAACACGTGGTTCTCGCCCGGACGCGGCACGACGTGCAGCGTCGCGCCCTTCTCCGGGACCTGGCGGCCGTTGACGCGGACCACGAGGTCCTTGGTCTCGCCGTCGACCTCGGCGGTGCCGTAGACGTAACCGTCGGCGCCGAGCTCCTCGACGACGTTGACGGTGACGGCGAGGCCGGCCGGGGCGTCGTCGGTCTCCTTGGACAGGGCGGTGGCGGCGGCGCCGCCGTGCTCCACGATGTCGAAGTGCTCGGGACGGACACCGACGGTGACCGTGGTGTCGCCCTTGTCGGAGGCGGCCTTGAGGGCGTCACGGTTGACCGGGACGACGCTGTTGCCGAACTTCACGCCGCCGTCGGTGATCGGGACCTCGACCAGGTTCATGGCCGGGGAGCCGATGAAGCCGGCGACGAAGAGGTTGGCCGGGCGGTCGTACATGTTGCGCGGGGTGTCGACCTGCTGGAGCAGACCGTCCTTGAGGACCGCCACACGGTCGCCCATCGTCATGGCCTCGACCTGGTCGTGGGTGACGTAGACGGTGGTGATGCCGAGGCGGCGCTGCAGGGACGCGATCTGCGTACGGGTCGAGACACGGAGCTTGGCGTCGAGGTTCGACAGCGGCTCGTCCATGAGGAAGACCTGGGGCTCACGCACGATGGCACGGCCCATGGCGACACGCTGACGCTGACCACCGGAGAGGGCCTTCGGCTTGCGGTCCAGGTAGTCCGTGAGGTCGAGGATCTTCGCGGCCTCCTCGACCTTCTTACGGATCTCCGCCTTGTTCACGCCGGCGATCTTGAGCGCGAAGCCCATGTTGTCGGCGACCGACATGTGCGGGTACAGCGCGTAGTTCTGGAACACCATGGCGATGTCCCGGTCCTTCGGCGGCAGGTGCGTGACGTCGCGGTCACCGATGCGGATGGCGCCGCCGTTGACGTCCTCGAGCCCCGCGAGCATGCGGAGCGAGGTGGACTTGCCGCAACCGGACGGACCGACGAGGACGAGGAACTCGCCGTCCTCGATGTCGATCTCCAGAGCATCGACGGCGGGCTTGGTGGAACCCGGGTAGATCCGGGTCGCCTTGTCGAACGAAACTGTGGCCATGGGTCGTAGGCCCCCTTCACCGGCAGGAACGTGCCGGACGATCCGAGTAAAGGTGGTGATCCACCGCGGACGGTTCCACGGTGGTGTAGTCCACGGGAGTGGATTGGGTCAGGACGGTACCTGTCGTTCACCTGGTCTGTCAGTACCTGGACCCCTGTGAACTTCGCGGAAATTTTCGACGAGCACACCCTGTGACGTGGGTACACTGCACGGGCGCCCCCGCGAGGGGCACGCCTCCTTAGCTCAGCTGGCCAGAGCAACGCACTTGTAATGCGTAGGTCGTCGGTTCGAATCCGACAGGGGGCTCCGGGGATCCCGGGTCGCGATGGCGGCCCGGGATCTTGTTGTCGGAGGGGTGGGTCAGCGGAGGCGGCGGGCGAGTTCCAGGTCGTCGGGGTCGAGGGGGCGGCCTTCTTCGATCTCCCAGACGGCGTTCTGGAGGAGGCGGGCGAAGGTCCAGGCGCGGGCCCGTTCGCGGTCGAGGGACAGGACGTCGGTCATCGCGTCGAAGCGCCAGGGGACGTCGGCGGGGTCGAAGCGGTTGTTCAGGGCCGGCCAGAGTTCGAAGGCGGGGTCACCGGCGAGGGGCTTGGGGTCGATGGCGAGCCAGGGGGCGCGATCGGCGCCCAGGACGTTGTCGAAGTGCAGGTCCCAGTGGAGGAGGCGGTCGCCGGGTTCGGACACGACCTCCCGCAGCGCCGCCGCGCAGTCCGCGATCAGGCGGCGGTCGGACCCGTCCGGGATGCGGGCCAGGACCGCGGGGGTGCGGTCCAGCATGTCCGTCGCGATGTCGGACAGGCGGCGCATGGTCGGCGGGGCCGGTGTGGTGGTCAGGTGGGCCAGTAGGCGGGCGATGACCAGGACGGCCTCGCGGGTGTCGGGTTCGTGGGACAGCATGCGGGCCGGGTCGAGGCGTTCGAGCAGCATGGTGCCCGTCTCGTCGTCGTGGGCGAGGAGCCGTACCGCGCCGTCGCCGTTCCAGACGCGCAGGGCGACCGGCTCGCCCTCGCTCTCGTCGTCGAGGATCTGGAGCTTGAGGACCGCCGTGGTGTCGTCGGTCGTGCGGACCACGGGCAGGACCAGGGCGCACATGCCGTGCATGGCCGGGCCGTCGAGGCGCAGGCCCCAGCGGTCCAGGAATCCGGCGGCCAGGTCGGGAAGGGCGGCGGCGAAGGCCAGGCCCTCCTCCTCGAAGAACATCTCCAGTGTGGCGGCCAGTTTCTCCGGTACCGAGATGGTGTCGATCATGCGGGCGACACTACGCGCGCGCCTGCCCGCAGTTCCCTGGATTTCCGGCCCGCCGGAGGCTCGCACGCCACGAAATCCGTAGCAGACAGGGGCCGTCGGCAGGGGTTAGCGTCCGGTCATGAGCAGCTCGGACGCGATGGCCGGCACCGTCAACGGTGGGATCTCCTTCTGGTACGCGCAGGCCGGCGTTCCCGTTCCGAGGGAGCCGCTGGCCGGGGACGCGTCCGCCGATGTGGTGATCGTGGGGGGCGGGTACACCGGGCTGTGGACGGCCTATTACCTGAAGAAGGCCGCCCCTTCCCTGCGGGTCGTCGTCCTGGAGCAGAAGTTCTGCGGGTACGGGGCTTCGGGTCGCAATGGCGGGTGGCTCTACAACGGGGTCGCGGGGCGGGACCGGTATGCGCGGCTGCACGGGCGGGACGCCGCCGTGCGGTTGCAGAAGGCCATGAACGAGACCGTCGACGAGGTCGTGCGGGTGGCGGGGGCGGAGGGTGTCGAGGCGGACATCCATCGGGGCGGGGTGCTCGAAGTCGCGTACACCCCTGCTCAGTTGGGGCGGCTCAAGGCCTTTCACGCGCACGAACTCGCGTACGGGGAGGACGACCGTGAGCTGTACGGCGCGCGGGAGACGGCCGAGCGGATCAGGGTCGCCGATGCCGTGGGGTCGACGTGGACGCCGCACGGGGCGCGGCTGAACCCGGTGAAGCTGGTGACGGGGCTGGCCGCCGTCGTCGAGGGGCTGGGGGTGACCGTGCACGAGCTGACGCCGGTGACCGCGATCCGGCCGGGGCACGCGGTCACGCCGTACGGCACGGTCCGGGCGCCCTACGTACTGCGCTGCACGGAGGGCTTCACGGCGAACCTCAAGGGGCAGCGGCGGACCTGGCTGCCGATGAACTCGTCGATGATCGCCACCGAGCCGCTGACCGCCGAGCAGTGGGCGACGATCGGCTGGGAGGGCCGCGAGACGCTCGGCGACATGGCGCACGCGTACATGTACGCCCAGCGCACCGCCGACGACCGGATCGCGCTCGGCGGCCGCGGAGTGCCGTACCGCTTCGGGTCGCGGACGGACAACGACGGGCGTACGCAGGCGGCGACGGTCGAGGCGCTGTACGAGATCCTGGTGAGGTTCTTCCCCTCGTTGGCGGGGGTGAGGGTCGCCCATGCCTGGTCGGGGGTGCTCGGGGTCCCCCGTGACTGGTGTGCCACGGTCACCCTCGACCGGTCGACGGGGCTCGGCTGGGCGGGTGGTTACGTCGGCTCCGGTGTGGCCACCACCAACCTCGCCGCCCGCACCCTCCGCGATCTCGTCCAGCGGGACTCCGGGCAGGCCGGGGCGACGGAGCTGACCTCGCTGCCGTGGGTGAACCACCGGGTGCGCAAGTGGGAGCCGGAGCCGTTGCGTTGGGCGGGGGTGCAGGGCATGTACGCGACCTACCGCGCCGCCGACCGGCGGGAGGCGGCCTCGAACAAGGGGGAGTCGTCGCGGTTGGCGCGGTGGGCGGACCGGGTGGCGGGACGGCACTGAGGGCGCAGGACGCCGCGTGTCGACGGCGGAGGAGCGATGGTCACCTGCCCGGACCGGGGCGCATGTGACGTCATGGTTCCAGGACGACCTTGCCGGTGGTGCCGCGGTTCTCCAGGGCGCGGTGGGCGGCGGCTGCCCGGGTGAGGGGGAAGCGGTGGACGGCCGGGGTGAGGCGGCCGGTGGCGGCTTCGGCGAGGGCGCGGAGTTCGAGGGTGCGGATGGGGTCGGGGCCGCCCGCCCGGCGCCGCATCTCCTCGCCCAGGACCGACTCCGAGACGCCCTCGACGACGTACGGTCCGCCCTTCGCGATCCCGTCCGCCGACCAGCCGAAGACGAGGTGTCTGCCGCCGGGGGCCAGGAGGGCGACGGACTCCCGCGCCGCCGCCCCGCCGACCCCGTCGAAGACGATCGTGGCTTTCCCCCGGTACGCCGCGACCTTCTCCGGCCACGCCGGGTCCGTGTAGTCGACGGCGAGGTCGGCGCCGTTCGCCGCCACCCGGGCCGTCTTCTCGGGGCCGCCGGCCAGGCCGATGACCGTGGCGCCCGCGTTCTTGGCGTACTGCGCGAGGAGCGTGCCGAGACCGCCGGCCGCGGCCGGGATCACCACCACGTCGTCCGGGCCCGGTTCGGCGAAGAGCAGGATGCCCATCGCCGTACGGCCCGTGCCGATCATCGCGACGGCCTCGGCGAAGTCGAGGTTCTCCGGGATCTCGTGCAGCCGTTCGATTTCCGTGACGGCCAACTCGGCGTAGCCGCCGGGCACGAAGCCGAGGTGAGCGGTGACCCGCCTGCCGAGCCAGCGTTCCGGGACGCCCTCCCCGAGCGCCTCGACGACGCCGGCGATCTCGCGGCCGGGGATCGTGGGCAGTTCGGGCGCGGGTCCCGGCCCCGGAAGACCCTCGCGGATGGCCGCGTCCAGCAGATGTACGCCCGCCGCGGCGACGGCGACACGCACCTGGCCCGGACCGGGCTCGGGGTCGGTGACCTTCTCGTACGTGAGGTTCTCGGCCGGGCCGAAGGCGTGCAGACGGATGGCGTGCATGGAGTCCCCCTGGGCGTGCTTGGGCGTGCTCGGGCGTGCGCTTGAGCGGTGGCTCGCGTTTCGCGTGGCGTGTGTGCGCTTGGCCGCGCCCGGCGAGCCTCAGCCTCCGGCCTCAAGCGTGCTTGAGGTCAAGGGTGTTCTTCGACCTCCTGCCCAGCGCCAGCGAGACGGCCGCGAGGGCGCTGTTGAACGACACCTCCGACAGCACGCCCGGCGCCGCGACCTGGTCGCCCGCGAGGTACACGCCGTCGCCCCGGTCCACGGCCGGGCGGTCGCGCCAGCTGGTGCCGGGCAGATCGACCGCGCCCGTACGGCCGTTCGCGGTCGCCTCGCGCCGCCAGGTGACCCGGTCCCGCCAGCCGGGGAACCCCAGATCGAGCAGGCGTTCGGCTCGGGCGACGCCGTCCGCCCGCGACGCGTGCGGACCGATCGGGAACTGCCCCTGGAGCAGCTGCTCGCCCGCCGGGGCCAGCGTGCGGTCCTGTGCGGTGAACCGTTCGATCCAGCCGG
Organism: Streptomyces sp. NBC_01314; assembly: GCF_041435215.1. NCBI lineage: Bacteria > Bacillati > Actinomycetota > Actinomycetes > Kitasatosporales > Streptomycetaceae > Streptomyces > Streptomyces sp. NBC_01314. The sequence continues at coordinate 6,078,426 of NZ_CP108394.1, forward strand.
GCGCGTCCAGGTCGGAGACCGCGAACGCGTCGCCCCGGCGGGTGCGTACGGCGAGGTCGACGAGTGCCGTACGGCCGCTCGGCCAGGTCAGCGAGTCGTCCTTGAGCAGACGGCGGGCGGCGTCGAGGGAGGTGGCGACGATGATCGGGCCGGTGCCCCCGCTCCTGCCCCTGCCCGTGCGGCTGTTGCCGCCGCTGAGGGTGTCGAGGCTGTCGACGCGGCTGAGGGTCTCCATGCGGACGCCGAGGTTCCAGGCGCGGGCCGCCATCCGGTCGATGACGCTCGCCCAGCCGCCGCGCGGGTAGTGCGCCTCCGGGGGCAACTTCGTGGCCCGGCGCAGCCGTTCCTGCACGAACGCGGCGGACAGGGAGCCCGGGTCGTGGTGGAACAGCGCCACCGCCGAGTAGTTGGCGGCGGCGTGCGCGGCCTCCTCGCCGGCCTGTTCGGTCGCCCAGGTGAGGAAGTCGACGTCGATGGGCGCCTGTTGGCCCGTACGGCGCGGGCGGAGGAGCTTGAGCATCGTGAACGGCGGGGTCCGGCGCAGGGCGCCCTTGTGGTGCAGGCGCAGCCGGGCGGCCTCCAGGGGCGAAAGCGGCGCGAGCGGCCCGATCAGGTCGCGTTGCCCGAGCCAGGTCCAGTGCGGGCCGCCGCTGTACAGCGCGTGCGGTCCCTCGTTCGTCCGGTACGGCCCCTCCGCGGTCCGCGCCCTGCCGCCGAGCGTGTGGTGCGCCTCGTGGACGGTGACCTTCGCGCCCGCCTCGGCGGCGGTGATCGCCGCGGTGAGCCCGGCGAAACCGCCGCCGATGACGGTGAGGTGGGTGGGGGCGGGGAGGTGTGCGGCACGGGTGCGGGGGGCGGTGCCCGTACCGGAGGAGGGGCGGCGGGACTCGGCTGGAGTGCGGTGCATGGCTGGGGCTCCCTCGGGTCGGTGCCGGTGCCGGTGCCGGTGCCGGTGTTGGGTCGGTGTCGGCCGTCTTGGCGGCTGTCTGCGAGTACGACAGGTCGAGGGCGCCGGAATGTGACATGGGGCTGTCGGTGGGAGGACCGGCGGGATGTTCGCGCAGGTCAGGCGGATTGTCAGTGGTGGGGTGCACGATGGGGGCATGGTGAGGGCGAAGTCGGGGTCGGTGGTGAAGGCGGCGCGGCGGCCGGAGGTGCGGTTGCCGGTGCTGGAGGCGTACGCGGGCGGGGGGTTGGAGCCCGACGGGGACTACGACGGGCTGGAGTTCCGCGAGGAGGACTTCGTCGGGCAGGACGGCGGGGGCGCCCGTTTCATGGACTGCGCGCTGACGGGCTGCGCGCTGGACGAGACGCGGCTGCACCGGGCTCGTGTGCTCGACTCCGTCCTCACCGGGATACGGGGTGTCGGCACGGATCTCGCCGAGGCGACGCTGCGTGACGTGGAGCTGGTCGACGCGCGGCTCGGTGGGGTGCAGTTGCACGGGGCCGTGCTGGAGCGGGTGCTCGTGCGTGGGGGGAAGATCGACTACCTCAACCTGCGTGAGGCCCGGCTCAAGGACGTGGTCTTCGAGGACTGCGTGCTCGTCGAGCCGGATTTCGCGGGTGCGCGGCTGGAGCGGGTCGCGTTTGTGGGGTGTGCGTTGAAGGGGGCCGATCTGAGCGGCGTGACCCTGGTGGATGTGGATCTGCGGGGGGCCGCGTCGGTGGAGATCGCGCGCGGGGTGGATCGGTTGTCGGGGGCGGTGATCAGCACGGCCCAGTTGATGGACCTGGCGCCGGTGCTGGCGGGGGAGATGGGGATTCGGGTGGAGGGGTGACCTCCGGTGGGTGGCGGGTGGGGGCCGCGTGAGTGCCGGGCGGGGCTGGGTGGGGCCGTGTGAGTGCCGGGTGGGGCAGCGTGGGCGCCAGGTGGGTTCGCCTCCGCCGCGCCTACCCGTCGCTTCCCTTCTCGCCCACCCAGAGGCTGCGCCCCTTCGACCCCCCCCCCAGCGCGGGTTCGTCGTGGTTGCTCGCGCTGTTCCCTGCGCCCCCGCCCCCGCCCCCGAAAAGCAAGGCAGGGCCCTCGTCTTTCAGGGCGTGGGGAACTGCGGGACCAGCCCCCACCCACCCGCGGACCAACCAGGCGCCCCTACGGGACCCGGGGAAAGCGGGACTGGAGGGTCCAGATCGCTGGGTTCTCGGCCAGGGCGTCGTGGAGGTCGCAGAGGTCGGCGATCACATCGTGCAGGAAGTCGCGGGCCTCGCGGCGGAGCTCGGCGTGCGAGAAGGTCAGCGGTGGTTCCTCGGCCGGCATCCAGTCCGACTCGACGTCCACCCACCCGAAGCGCCGCTCGAAGAGCACGCGGTCGGTGGACTCGGTGAAGTCGAGCTCCGCGTACTGGGGCCGGGAGGCACGGGACCCGGCCGGGTCCTGGTCGAGCAGTTCCACGATGTCGCACAGCGCCCACGCGAAGTCCAGCACCGGCACCCATCCCCAGGCTGTGGACAGCTCCCGGTCCGCCTTGGTGTCGGCGAGGTAGACGTCACCGCAGAACAGGTCGTGCCGCAGCGCGTACACGTCGGCGCGGCGGTAGTCCGTCTGCGGCGGGTCGGGGAAGCGGTTGGAGAGGGCGTAGCCGATGTCGAGCACGTAGGCGATGGTGTCATGTCCTCATAGGATCCCCGACGTGTCCCGATCCGCACCGGTTGTCCCGGCCGCCCTGCTCACCGTCGCGCTGGCACTCACGCTCACGTCATGCACCGAGGGCGGCGGCGAGGCCGAGGAGAGCAGGGGCTCCGCCGGCCTCCGGGACCCGTACTTCCCCCAGCTCGGCAACGGTGGCTACGACGTCACCCACTACGCCCTCACCCTCGGATACGAGCCCCCGTCCGGCACCCACGCCGAGGCCCGGCTGCGCGGCACCGCCGTCATCACCGCTCGGGCGACGCGGGACCTCGGCTCCTTCAACCTCGACCTGAAGGGGATGGACGTCGAGTCGGTCACGGTCGAGGGCGTGGCGGCGCGTCGGAAGCGGGCGGGGCAGGAGCTGACCGTCACTCCCGAGAACGGGCTCGGCGAAGGGGAGACGTTCCGCACGACGGTGCGTTACTCCGGCGTCCCGGAGACGATCACCGACTCGGACGGCTCCCGGGAGGGCTGGCTGCCGACCGCCGACGGCGTCCTCGCGCTGGGCGAACCGACGGGCTCGATGACCTGGTTCCCCGGCAACCACCACCCCTCCGACAAGGCGACCTACGACATCACGGTCACCGTGCCCGAGGGCCTGCGGGCCGTCTCCAACGGGGAGTTGAAGAGCGAGTCCGGCGAAGGCGGTCGTACCACGTACTCCTGGCACGTCGCCGAACCGATGGCGAGCTATGTGGCCACGATCGCGATCGGCACGTACGAGATCCGGCGCTCGACGGTGGGCGAGGGCGAGGGCGAGGGCGAGGGCCGGGGTGCCGGCGCGGGACGGCTTCCGGTGTACGTCGCTGTCGATCCCGCGCAGGCCGAGGACAGCCGTGCGGTTTTGGCCCGGATCCCTGAGGTCATCGAATGGGCGGAGGGGAACTTCGGCCCGTACCCCTTCTCCTCCACCGGCGCGATCGTCGACCGGCCGGAGGACATCGCGTACGCGCTGGAGACCCAGAACCGCCCCGTCTTCCCCGGCGCCCCCGACCTGTCGCTCCTCGTCCACGAACTGGCCCACCAGTGGTACGGCGACTCCGTCACCCCGAAGAGCTGGCGGGACATGTGGCTCAACGAGGGCTTCGCCACGTACGCCGAATGGCTGTGGGAGGAGGACCACGGCGGCGACTCCGCCCAGGAGATCTTCGACGCGCTGTACGAGGGCGACTACTTCCAGGACGCCGCCTCGAACGAGGCCGTCTGGGACTTCCCGCCCGCGAAGCCGCCGAGCGCCGCCCGTATCTCCGACAGCCCGGTGTACGAACGCGGTGCCATGGTCCTGCACAAGATCCGAGAGGCGGTCGGCGACGACGCGTTCTTCGAGCTGATCCAGAGCTGGGCGACCGCACACCGCCACGGCAACGCGGACACGGCCGACTTCACGGCGTATGTGGAGAAGTTCGCGGAGAAGAGGGCCCCGGACGCGGACCTGACCCCGATCTGGAAGGAATGGCTGTACGGGGAGGGCAAGCCGCCGGAGGCGTGAGAGGAATCAGTCCCGCGGCCTCACTTCCCGGAATTCTCCGACTCCTCGAACTCCGTCAGCAGCCGCGGCAGTTCGGGCGGCCATACGCTCCCCTGCGCCTCCTTGAGCTCCTGGCGGGTCCACCAGCGCCAGGCCAGGATGCCCTCCTTGGCCCGCGCGGCGGCGAGGAGGCCGCCGACCGGCTCTCGGCGGGGGCCCCGGGCCACGTACATGTGGTCGTGCTGGCGGACGGGGATGTCGGCGCGGGTGAAGTCGTGATCCCAGGTACAGAGGAAGGCGCCCGGCTCCACGTCCGTCCAGCCCGTTTCCTCGCGCAGCTCCCGCAGGGCACCCTGGCGCGGTGTCTCATCCGCCTCCAGCCCGCCCCCGGGCAGGGCCCAGTGCACGCCCACCTCCGCGTTGTGGTACTTGAAAAGGAAGACGGCGCCCTCCGGATCGAGTACGGCGACCCGTGCGGCCCGGCGCAGCCTGCGCAGCGTCCGACGCAACACCGTGCACGGGCGGCCCAGTTGGCGGTCCCGGCGACGCTCGACGACCTCGTAACCGAGGGACGTCCAGAACGCCAGGGCGCCGGGGTTGTTGTCGAGCGCCGCCAGCCGTACGGCGGTACGCCCTGCCTGCCGGAACCGTTCCTCGACGAGGGCCGCCAACTCTCGCCCGTGTCCCTGCCGTTGAGCCGCGGCGTCGACGAGCAGCAGCCCGATCCACGGGTCGGGGTCGGCCGGATCGGGATGACGCGCGAGGGTGATGGCGACCCCGACGAGCTGCCCCAGCTCCTGCCGGTGCTCGCCGCCGGTGGCGATGCTGGTGCTGCCGCCGTCGCCGTCGTCGCGGGCGAGCAGGATCTCCACATCCGGGTTGGCCAGCTCCACCGACAGTGCCGCAGCCACCTGTTCGGGACGGATGTCGTTCGCGTCCGGGAAGTCACCGCTGAGGGCGTAGAAGTCGCGGTTGGAGGCGTGCAGGGCGGTGAGTTCGGCGAGGAGAGGGCCGGGGATGGTTCCGTCCTCGGCCGTGTGGAGGGCTTCGAGCAGCAGCATGCCCCGCACGTTATCGATCGGGTCTGACATCGGGTCATCGATCGGGTCATCGATGGAGTCCGACGTCGGGTCCGACGTCGGGTCCGACATCGGGTCTGAAGTTGGCTCCGCGCCGAGCGGCTTGATCGGACCTACAGTTTCTCCGGACGTAGGAGAGCCGAGGGGCGTGAGGGGGGCGTGTGGAGCAGCGGGTGCGTGTGCACAAGGTCCGGCTGGGAGGCGATGAGTTCCGGGTGATCCGGCCGGCGCCGTCCCCGGCACGGTTGGCGTTGCGTGACGACCATCACTGGCTGTCGATGTACGCCGATCGGGCCGGCGCGGAGCAGCTCCTGGCCCTGTGGGCGTTGGCCGCCCGGTCCGCCCGGTCGCTGATCCATATGCCGATCCGTGCCTGCCCCGCTCCCGTCGTCGTCGGGAGCGGGGAACCCGTCTCGCTGGACCTGGTTCTGGTCCACCACGGCCTGCGGTTTCCGACCGCCTCGTGGAAGCGGGTGCGGTCACGGCTCGACGTCGGCAAGCCGCATACGACGAGCACTCCGGACCAGGACTTCCCGGACGAGGCCGCCATCGATTATCAGCGCCGGCACTACCGGTCGTACCGCGACCACCTCGCCTTCGACATCGCGGCGCACACGCTCTTCGTCGTGGGCAGCCCCACCGCGTTCCGCGAGAGCGGCACCGCCCTGCGCGGCCTCGTCGACGAAGCCCCGTCGTTCCCGTACCAGTACCCGCACGCAGGGCACTTCTGTGTCGAGCTGGGAGCCGGGTCATGGTCGCGACCGCGGAACCGACGGCACGTACCCGCCTTGCTGCACATCCAGTACTCCGCCGACTGGCGGGTGTGAGGACGGGCGCAAGGGCGGCGCAAAGACGGCGCAAAGGCGGCGTGCGGACGGCGCAGAGACGGCGTGCAGACGGGTGCGAAGAGGGTGCGAACAGGAGAAGAAGGCGGACGCGAGGCGGGACGTGGAGGGAAGGGCATGACGGCCGAAGGCCCCGCTGCGACGGCGGGCGTCGCGGCGGGGCCTTCGGCGGTGTGGTGTGGTGCGGGGCGTCGGCGCCCCGGATGTCGGAACGTCAGACGCTGACGCCGAAGTCCTGGGCGATGCCGACGAGGCCCGAGGCGTAGCCCTGGCCGACCGCGCGGAACTTCCACTCGGCGCCGTTGCGGTACAGCTCGCCGAAGACCATGGCGGTCTCGGTGGCTGCGTCCTCGGAGAGGTCGTAGCGGGCGATCTCGGCGCCGCCGGCCTGGTTGAGGATGCGGATGTAGGCGTTGCGGACCTGGCCGAAGTTCTGCGAACGGTTCTCCGCGTCGTAGATGGAGACCGGGAAGACGATCTTGTCGATGTCGGCGGGGAGACCCGCCAGGTTGACGTTGATCGCCTCGTCGTCGCCCGCGCCCTCACCCGTGCGGTTGTCACCGGTGTGGACGATGGTCTGGTCCGGGGTCTGCTTGTTGTTGAAGAAGACGAAGTGGCCGTCCGAGTAGACCTTGCCCTGCGTGTTGACCGCGATCGCGGAGGCGTCGAGGTCGAAGTCCGTGCCGGTGGTGCTACGGACGTCCCAGCCGAGGCCCACGGTGACGGCGGTCAGGCCCGGAGCCTCCTTGGTGAGCGAGACGTTGCCACCCTTGGACAGGCTTACAGCCATGGTTGGGAGTCCTTCCCTCGTTGCGTACGTGCTAGGGCTTCGTGCCGGGGACGAAGCTACCTGTACCCCTATGAACGTCGGGAGGGGCGCCAGAGGTTCCAGCGGTTTTTACTTTCTTTACCCAAGGTTTCGACCGGGTTCGGGCCGCACTGTCGCCGGATGCGGTCGCAGTATCGCCGGGTGCGGTGAAAAGGGCGTGACGTGGACCGGACATTCGCGCGACCATAGGGGCATGTCCGGTCCTCACGTCATCCGTGGCTCCGTCTCGCTTCCCGAGGCCGAGCTCATGTGGCGTTTCTCCCGGTCCTCCGGTCCCGGCGGACAACACGTCAACACCAGTGACACCCAGGTCGAGCTGCGGTTCGACCTCGCGAACACCGAGGCACTCCCCGAGGTGTGGAAGGCGCGGGCGCTGGAGCGGCTCGCGGGGCGGCTCGTCGACGGGGTCGTCAGCGTGCGGGCCTCCGAGCACCGTTCCCAGTGGCGCAACCGGGAGACCGCCGCCGTACGGCTGGCCGCGCTGCTCGCGGAGGCGACCGCGCCGCCGCCCAGGCAGCGGCGGGCGACCCGTATCCCGAGGGGGATCAACGAACGGCGGCTGCGGGAGAAGAAGCAGCGGTCCGACACCAAGCGGGGACGGACGGGGCGGGACTGGGGCTGAGGCCCGGGGCGGCGCGCGTGGTTCCCCCGCACCCCTGACGGGGTCGGCCTTCACGCCTTTACGGGGCCAAATGCCTGTAGCGGCCCCGGAAATGAGCCAGGGGGCCGCCTCCGGGACCCGGCGCCGTCGAAGCCAGGACCCTGCCGATGACGAGGGTGTGGTCGCCGGCGGTCACGCGTTGCTCGGTGCGGCATTCCAGGGTGGCCAGGGCGCCGTCCATCAGGAGAGCGCCGGTGATCCCGCCCCGGGTGTGCGGGAGGTCCTCGAAGAGGAGGCGGTCGCTCACGCGGCCCTTCATGGCGAAGCGGCCGGCGACGGTGCGCTGGTGGTCGGAGAGGATGGAGACGGCCCACAGGGGCTGCTCGTCGAGAAGGTCGTCCATGCGGGAACCCTCGCGGAGGCTGACCATGACGAGGGGCGGGTCGAGGGACACGGACATGAACGAGGTGGCCGTCATGCCGACGTCCTCGCCGCGCGGCCCCTCCGGATCCAGCGCCGCCTCGTGCGCGGTCACCAGGACCACACCGGCCGCCAGTCGGGACATCGCGGCACGGAACTCGTCTTCACTCACCCCCTCAGCATGCCCGCCGGACATGGAACGGGGGGCAGCCGGGGTGCTTCGCGCGACCACGGACGGATTTGCGTCAGGAGCGGGAAGAACAGGAAGAGCGGGAGGAACAGGAAGAGCGGGAGGAACCGTAGGAACGGTGCGCGGTGGCACCGGCAGGGCTGAGGGTGGGGTCTTCGACACGTCCGCACGCTAGTCCTCGGCGACCGGCCGACACATCGGGCCAGGGTCCGACCCGTCTCCCGGACCTACGACCTAGGGCGAACCGCCCGGCCGCACTCAGTCCCACGCGGCGCCGCGTGGGCCCCCGATCGGCTGCCCCGATGGGCTGCCCCGATCGGCCTCGATCAGGGCTGATCCGACCCGCGCACAGTGCCTACACAGAGTTCTGAATTCTGTTCAATAAGCGCACGCGAGAAACGCATAAACTCCACTCAATTGCTCATCTTCTGTTGTGACTTGAGTCACAGGAGCCATATTTTGTTGACCCTGTGTACCGAGTGGGCTTCACGCTGTGATTCAGTGGCGGGGACGCTGCAAGCTGTAAGCGGGAACTGTAAGCGGTAGTAAGCCCGCGAGTTAAGCAGGTTACCTGGAGCCTGGAGCTGCCACGAGATCTCGGGGGGAGGGCGAATGGAAACCGACTCGGAGCCCTACGTCCGTCTGACGACACTGCGGCAGCTGCACAAGGTGATGGCGGACATGAACACCGCGCGCAGCCTGGCCGACACGCTGCAGACCGTCGCCGACGGCGTGGTCAACGGCCTGGGCTACGAACTGGCCTGCGTGAACCTCGTCCGCCCCGACGGCGACCTCGTCGTCGCCGCCCTCGCCGGGAACAGCGCAGCCGAGGCCCTGATCACCGGCCGTGTCGGCTCCCGCGACGCCTGGGACCGCCGACTGACCATGGGTGAGGCCTGGGGCGACCTGCGGTTCATACCGCACACCGAGGGCTGGGTGCTCGACGAGGACGACGTACCGCAGTGGTACACCGACGGTCCCGCTCCCCGGTTCGAGGACGAGTGGCATCCGTCCGACCGGCTCTTCGCCCCGATGTACACCCCGGGCGCCCCTGGCGCCTCCTGCGGCGAGCTGCTCGGCGTCGTGTCCGTGGACCGGCCGCGAAACGGTCGCCGACCGGGCGCATGGGGACGGGAAGCGCTTCAGATGTACGCGTTCCAGGCCGCCATCGCGATCAGCAACGCTCGCCTGCGCGCCAACATGCAGCGTGCACTGGTCAGGCTCGAAAGGGAGCAGCAGGCGCTGCGCGCCAGCGAGGAATCCTTCCGGCAGGCCTTCGAGTACGCCCCCTCCGGCATGGCCATCGCCGAGATGGGCGGCGATCAGCACGGCCGGATCCTGCGGACCAACGACGCGCTGTGCCGGCTGCTCGGGCGGCCCGCCTCCGCGATGCGGCGCTACTCCTTCTCCGACCTCGTCCACCCCGAGGACATAGGCACCCTCCTGCGGACCTCCGCCGAGGGCGGGCGCGCGGAGCTGCGGCTCGGGCGGCGCGACGGGACGTACGTGTGGGTGTCGCTGCGCAACAGCGTGGTCGCGGACGCCGCCGACGGGCCCCGCTTCCTGCTCACCCACGTCGAGGACATCGAGGAGCGCAAGCGGCGTGAGCTGCAGCTCGCGCACCGGGCCTCGCACGACGCCCTCACCGGGCTGCCGAACTCCGCGGAGCTGCGCTCGCGCCTCTCCTCCCGTCTCTGTCAGCGCCCCCAGTCGCTCCCGGCCGGCGCGGCGGCCGACTCGATGAACGCGGCCTTCGGGCAGGTCGGGGAGCAGGGGGAGTTCGGGGAGCACGGTGCCGCCGAGCAGGCGGCGCGGCTGCCGCACCCGTCGTTCGACGAGTACGAGGCCGCGGGACACCACGGGCACGCCTTCGACTTCCACATGGCCGGCGGACCGTACGACGCCTTCGACCACCATGTGCACACCGTCGCGCCCGAGGACGAGCGGGACGACGGGACCAAGGGGCTCGCGGTGCTCTTCTGCGACCTCGACGGTTTCAAGTCGATCAACGACCGGTTCGGGCACAACTCGGGCGACGCCGTCCTCATCGAGGTGGCCCGGCGGCTCAGCCGGGGCGTGCGCGACGGCGACACGGTGGCCCGGCTCGGCGGCGACGAGTTCGTCGTCCTCGCCGACGGCCTCGGCCGCGCGGACGCCCAGGACCTCGCCGTACGCCTTCGCAACGAGATCATCCAGCCGATTCGGGTCGACGGCCGCGCGATGCGCGTCGGCGCCAGTTTCGGCATCGGATGGGCGCACTGCGGAATGACGGCGGACGAGGTGTTGAAATCAGCTGACGAGCGGATGTACGTCGAGAAACGATCTCGTCCCAGGCAGCACAGGCGGGCCGGATAGCGGTCGGAGTGACACCCGCGACATGTAGGGATAAGCCCAGGTCAGAGCCGGGCGGCGGCTGGAAAGTGCCTGGTGGGCGGTGGGTCGGCCGGGTGATGAGGTCCGAGTCACCCGTTTGGACCATCACGAGCGGGTAGGCTCGCTCTCCTACACCCCGACGCAATAACCCGCCACCCGTACGTGTATGTACCGCACCGCTGAGGAGACCTAGGGATGACGCCCGGCAACAACGGCGCGAGCACGCCCGAGGACGACGACCCGTTCGGCTACCTCTACGAGGACGGGCAGGCCAGAGGGGCCCAGCCGCCCAGCGCGAGCTACGGCTACCCGAACGCGGTCAACCGGGCGCGACCGGTCGGCGAACGCCAGTACGGGCAGCAGACCCAGCAGGCTCCGCAGGCTCCCACCGCGCAGTACGGGCAGGTCCCGCAGCAGGGGTACGGCCAGCCGCAGGGCGGCCCCGGCCAGCCGAACGCGCACTACCAGGCCCCCGAGAGCTTCTCCGGCGGCGCCCCGACGACCCGTCAGCAGGGTCACGGCGGGGGTGGCGGCCGAGGCCGTGGCCCCAACACCAAGGGCCTCCTCACCGGTGCGATCGCCGTGCTGGCCGCGGTGGTGATCGGGATCGGCGTCGCCATGCTCAGCGACAACTCGAAGGACAACGCCGGCAACGACACCGGCGCCTCCACCACCCCCACCACCGGGGAGAGCACCGACCCCAGCCCGTCGGCCAGCAAGTCGAAGAAGGCGGAAGCCGGCGAACTCCCCAAGGCCGAGGCCAAGACCCTCCTCCTCGGCGGCAACGCGGCTATCGCCTCCGACATCTCCGGCGCCAAGTCGGAGGGCGGGTTCTACGTGGGGAACTTCAACTCGGTCGGCTCGTCCATCACCTGGAAGGCGGAGGACGTCCCGGAGGGCGGCAAGTACACGCTCTACGTCATCTACGGCGTCCCGGGCAAGGACGCCAACGCCACCCTCACGGTCAACGGCACGGCCCAGGGCCGCGCGCTGAACCTGGCCAACTTCTCGAAGGGTCCCGAGGGCGACTACGAGAAGGGCTGGACGAACACCTACGCGTCCATCCAGCTCAACAAGGGCAGCAACGAGATCAAGATCTCCTGCGAAGACGGCAACTCCTGCGACGTCAACTTCGACCAGCTGTACTTGGAGAAGGGCTGGAAGTGAGGCTCGCCCTCAAGGGCTGAGCCCGCTCACGCCGCAGTGACCTCCCCCGTCACCGTCACCTGCCCCACCAGCTCCTCGTACGCCTGACGGTCGAACTCGCCTGCCACCGGGGTCAGTACGGTCGCCGCCGACAGGGCGACGGCTCGGGCCAGGCGGTCGGGCCAGGGGAGGCGGTCGATGAAGCCGGACAGCAGGCCCGCGACCGCCGAATCGCCCGCTCCCGTCGGGTTGCCGTGGAAGCGGCGGGGCGGGGTGGCGCGCCAGCTGCCTTCGGGGGTGTGGGCGAGGACGCCGTCGGGGCCGAGGGAGGCGACGACCGCCTGGGCGCCACGGCGCCGGGCGTCCCGGGTCGCGCGGGACGGCTCGTGGGAGCCGGTGAGTTCGGCCAGTTCGTCGGCGTTCGGCTTCACCAGGTCGGGGCGGGCCGCGACCCCGCGCCGCAACGGCTCGCCGCTGGTGTCCAGCAGGACCGGGACGGACAGCGTGCGGGCGGTACGGACCAGGCCCGCGTACGCGCCCACCGGCACCCCCGGCGGCAGACTGCCGCACAGGGCCACCACCGAGGCGGAGCGCAGCAGATCGGCGTACGCCTCCTGGAAGGCGGACCACTCGGCGGGTGTGATGAGCGGGCCCGGTTCGTTGAGCTGGGTCGTGTCGCCGCTCGCGTCGGCCACGGCGACCGTCCGGCGCGTCGCCCCCTCCACCGGGACCAACGCGTCCACCACGCCCGGTGTGTGCGTGAGTTGCTCCTGCAGTGCCCGGCCGGTCGCGCCGCCGACGAAACCGGTGGCCGTCACCTCGTGGCCGAGTGCCGCGAGCACCCGGGCCACGTTCAGGCCCTTGCCGCCGGGGCGTTCGGTCACGTCGGTCACCCGGTGCGTGGCGTGGGGCCTCAGGTCCCGTACGCGATAGGTGATGTCGAGAGCGGTGTTCAGTGTGACCGTGAGGATCACCTGGACCTACCCCCTTGCGTCTCGACTGCGCGGAGGCTCGATCATGCCAAATGGGCGGCGGTCGGCCCAGTCCCCCCGGGCCGACCGCCGCACTCCGCACCGCATGTCAACGACCGGACGGAGCAGGTCGGTTGGGGATCGATCGCCCGTAGGTCGGTCCGTAGCTCAGTCCATAGGTCAGTCGCCGAACGGGTTCACCACCCACTCGCCCTTCCGCAGCACTCCCCTCAGCTCGAAGTCCGCGTCGAGGAGGACGAGGTCGGCGTCCTTGCCCGGGTCGAGGGAGCCGATGCGGTCGTAGAGGCCGAGGAGTCGCGCCGGGTTGGCGGAGAGGGCGGTGACGGCGTCCTCGACGGGGAGGCGGTCGACGGTGACGGCGCGTTTGAGGGCGCGGTCCTGGGTGAGGGTCGAGCCCGCGATCGAACCGCCCTCCACCAGGCGGGCCACGCCGTCCACGACCTCGACCGCCAGCGGGCCGAGCGTGTAGAGGCCGTCGCCGAAGCCGGCCGCGTCCATGGCGTCGGTGATGAACGCGACCCGGTCGGCGCCCGCGTGACGGAACGCCAGCTGGAGGGAGGCCGGGTGCAGATGCGTACCGTCGTTGATCAGCTCGACGGTGATCCGCTCGTCCTCCAGGAGCGCCGCGATCGGGCCGGGCTCGCGGTGGCCGAGCGGGGGCATCGCGTTGAAGAGATGGGTCGCCACGGTCGCGCCCGCGTCGATGGCCTGAACCGTCTGCTCGTACGTCGCGTCCGTGTGCCCGATCGCCGCGATGACGCCGTGTTCGGCGAGGAGGCGTACGGAGTCGAGGCCGCCGGGGAGTTCGGTGGCCAGGGTGACCATGGCCGCCCTGCCGCGCGCCGCGTCGATCAGCTTGCGGACGTCCGCCGGGTCGGGGTCGCGGAGCAGTTCCTCGGAGTGGGCGCCCTTGCGGCAGGGGGAGATGAACGGGCCCTCGAAGTGGATCCCGGCGATATCGCCCTGTTCGGCCAGCTCGGAGAGGAGACCGGCGCGGTGGGCGAGGCCGTCCATGTCGCCGGTGACCGTGGAGGCGACGAGGGTCGTGGTGCCGTGGAGGCGGTGGGTGCGGATGCCGTGGAGCACGTCCTCGACGGTTCCGGAGGTGAAGGAGGCTCCGCCGCCGCCGTGGTTGTGGAGGTCGACGAAGCCGGGGACCACCCAGTGGTCTCGGACGTCGATGGTGTGGGCGTTCTCCGGGGCGTCGGCGGCGATCCTGGTGCCGTCGATGACGAGTCGGCCGTTTCTCACGGTGCCGGTGGGGAGGACGACGTGGGCGCCTTCGAGGACGTAAGGGTGCGCGTTGGGTGGCGACTGCGGGTGTGTGGGGGCTGGTCGCGCCCACGCGGCGGTAGCCGCATGTTCAGAGTCGCCCCGCGCCCCCTTCGGGGCGCTGTCGGAACCGGCGACAGGACGCGCGGCCCCTGACGAGGCGCTGCCGTCGGACCCGGTGTCGGAAAGTGTGGGGGCCATCAGGTGGTTACCTCCGAGGGGTCCGAGGGGTCCGAGGGGTCCGTGGGGGCCGTGGGGGCCGTGAGGTCCGTGGGGGTGATGAGGTCCCAGGCCATCAGGCCGGCGCCCAGGCAGCCCGCGCTGTCTCCCAGGGCGGCCGGGACGAGGGTGGGCACCTTCTGGAAGGTGACCCGGTCTTCGACGGCGGTACGCAGCGGTGTGAACAGGGTTTCGCCGGCCTCCGCCAGGCCGCCACCGATGATGAGGGTGCGGGGGTCGAGCAGGGTGAGGGCGGTGACGAGGCCGTCGGCGAGGGCGTCGACGGCGTGCTGCCAGACGGCTCCGGCGCGCGGGTCGCCCGACTCGACGGCCTTGGCGCAGTCCGCCGCGTCGGCCCCGGGGTCGCCGGAGGCCTCCGCCCAGGCCTGGCTGACGGCCGCCGCGGAGGCGAACCGTTCCAGACAGCCGTGCTGACCGCAGGGACACGGGATGCCCCCGGGCCGTACGACGATGTGGCCGATCTCGCCCGCGAAGCCGTGGGCGCCCGCCTCCACCCGGCCGTCGACGCCGATCGCGCCGGCGATCCCGGTGCCGAGCGCCACGAAGAGATAGCGGTCCGCGCCCCGGCCCGCACCCACGCGCCCCTCCGCGAGCCCGCCGGTGCGCACGTCGTGGCCGAGGGCGACCGGGACGCCGCCGAGGCGCTCGGCGAGGAGCGCGCGCAGCGGGACGTCGCGCCAGCCGAGGTTGGCGGCGTAGACGGCGACGCCCCGGCCGGAGTCGACGATGCCGGGCACGGCTACCCCGGCGGCGGCCGCCGGCTCGCCGAAGCGCCGCTCGCCGTACGCGCGCAGCTCGGCGGCGAAGTCGAGGATCGAGGCGACGACGGCGTCCGGCCCGCGCTCGCGCTCGGTGGCGAGCCGCGCCCGGTGCAGCAGCTCGCCGCCGGCCCCGATCAGTGCGGCCTTCATCCCGGTGCCGCCCACATCGAGGGCGATGACGTGTCTCACGGAGACAGTGTGGCCCTTCGACCCATGAGAGGTCTAGTCCACTACGTGGTGTAGACCTTATGGTGTAGACCTCATGGAGAAGTCCGAGAAGTTGAGAGATGGACGGTCTTGAACGCGGGGCCTGTGATTCAGGCTGTTGTGCGCGGGGCCCGTGCGACAGGTTGGGGCAGTACGAGTGGGACAGCGGCAGGGGCAGCGGCGGACGAAGACCGGTGTCAGGAACAACGGAACGGCGGCACAGGCCGCACTGTCCGCGCTGGGACTGATGGCGACGCTTGCGGGCTGCGGTGCCTCGGAGGCCGACGGCTCCGGCGTCACCCTGAGGCTGGTCGCCGCCGACTACGGCGACTCCAGGGCCAACAGCTCCCGGAAGTACTGGGACGCGGTGGTGAAGGCGTACGAGAAGAAGACCCCGGGCGTCACGGTCGACGTCAGCGTCCTCTCCTGGAACGACGTCGACCGCAAGGTCAAGGAGCTGGTCGCCGCGGGTGAGGCGCCCGACATGGCGCAGGCGGGCACGTACGCCGACTACGCCTCGGCCGGCAGGCTGTACGAGGTCGACGACCTGCTCTCCATCCCCGTCCAGGCCGGTTTCCTCCCCCAGCTCGCCAACTCGGGCGAGGTGCGGCGGGTCGCGTACGGGATGCCGTTCGCCGCGTCGACGCGCGTCCTCTTCTACAACAAGAAGCTCTTCGCCGAGGCGGGCATCGACAGCGCCCCGCGCAGCTGGAGCGAGCTGGCGGCCGATGCCGAGGCCCTCGACAGGGCCGGCGTGAAGACGCCGTACGCGCTGCCGCTCGGCTCCGAGGAGGCCCAGGCCGAGACCATGCAGTGGCTGCTCAGCGGCGGGGGCGGCTACACCGACGACGTCGGCACCTACCGGCTCGACTCCGACGACAACGTCCGGACCTTCACCTGGCTCAAGGACAAGCTGGTCGACAAGGGTCTCACCGGGCCGACCGCCCCCGCCGACCTCAACCGTGCCGACGCGTTCGACGCGTTCGCGCGCGGTGAGGTCGGCATGCTCAACGGGCACCCCAGCCTGATGCGGATGGCCGCCGACGAGGGTGTGGACTACGGCACGGCCGCCATGCCGGGGCGCGACGAGCGGGAGCACGCCACCATGGGGGTCACCGACTGGATGATGGCCTTCAAGCAGAACGGCCACCGGGACGAGATCGGTGACTTCCTCGACTTCGTCTACGGCGACGAGAACGTGCTCGACTTCTCCCGTGAGTACGACCTGCTGCCGGTGACCGCGTCCGCGTCCGAGGAGATGACCGCGGACAAGGACGACGCGGATCTCGGTCCCTTCCTCGACGCGCTGCCCGACGCGGAGCTGTACCCCGTCGGCAAGACGTCCTGGGCGGACGTCAGCGCGGCGGTCAAGGAGCAGATAGGGCGGGCGGTGCGGCCCGGGGTGGAGCCGGGGGTTGTGCTGGAGCAGTTGCAGCAGACGGCGGCGGTTGCGGACCGGGAGGAGTGAGGGGCGCAGCCCCTGCTTTTCAGGGGCGCGGGGAACTGCGCGAGAAGCCCCACTCGCCCGCGGCCGAATGTCACACCCGTCCGTTACCGTCGTCGCATGGAAGAGCTGGCGGCCCGTGAACAGGCGATCCTCGCCGTGGAGCGGCAGGGCTGGGCGGGGCCCGGGGCCAAGGAACGGGCCATTCGGGAGCGGCTCGGTCTCGCTCCCGTGCGCTACTACCAACTGCTCAACGCCCTGCTCGACGACCCGCGTGCCCTCGCCCACGACCCGGTCACCGTGAACCGGCTGCGGAGAGTTCGGGAGGCACGCCGGGCAGAGCGATGACGGATAGGGTCGGAGGCATGGGCAGCCACAAGGACGCAGAGAACCCCAAGGCCACCTTGCCGACACCCGTGACCCCGGCCGGGCGGGACGCGCTGGACGCGATCCTCGACCGTCCCGGCCGTACGGTGATCGCGCTGGACTTCGACGGCACGCTCGCCCCGATCGTCCCCGACCCCGAACAGGCCCGCGCCCACCCCGACGCGGTCGCCGCACTCGCCGCACTCGCCCCCAAGGTCGCCTCCGTCGCCGTGGTGACCGGCCGCCCGGCCGGTGTCGCCGTCCGGCACGGCGGCTTCGCCGGCGTCCCCGGTCTGGAGCACCTCGTCGTCCTCGGCCACTACGGCGCCGAACGCTGGGACGCCGTCACCGGCACGGTCAGCGCTCCCGCCCCGCACCCAGGTGTCGCGGCGGTCCGCGCGGAGCTGCCCGGCTTCCTCGACAGCGTCGGCGCGTGGCAGGGCACCTGGACCGAGGAGAAGGGCCGGGCGCTTGCCGTCCACACCCGCCGCGCCACCGACCCCCAGGCCGCCTTCGAAGCGCTGCGCGCCCCGCTCGCCGATCTCGCCGCCCGCCACGGCCTCATCGTCGAACCCGGCCGTCTGGTCCTCGAACTCCGCCCTCCGGGCATGGACAAGGGCGTCGCCCTCCGCGACTACCTGACGGAGACCGCCGCCGAATGCGTCCTCTACGCCGGCGACGACCTCGGCGACCTCCCCGCCTTCGCCACCATCGAGAAACTCCGCACGGAGGGCACCCCCGGCCTCCTGGTCTGCAGCGGCAGCACAGAGGTCACGGAGCTGTCGGAGAGAGCGGACCTGGTGGTCGACGGCCCGGCGGGGGTCGTACACCTGCTGGCAGCCATCGCCGAGCACGTATAGCGAGGGGGCGCGCCAAGTTCTGTCAGGGGCGCGGGGAACTGCGCGATCAGCCACGACGATCCCGCACCCGCCCCCAAACAGCTCCCCCGAGCTACTCGGCGCCCCCTCACCCCTCCAACGCGCGCAACTGATCCAGGAACCACTGCGTAGGCGGCAGCGCCGTGGCCGCCGCAGCCAACCGCTTCGTCCGCTCCGCCCGCTCGGCCGCCGGCATGCGCAGCGCCTCGTGCAACGCCCGCGCCGTGGCCACCACGTCGTAGGGGTTCACCACCAGCGCGTCGTCGCCCAGTTCCTCGTACGCCCCGGCCTCCCGCGACAGCACGAGCGCGCATCCTTCGTCGGTGATGACCGGGACCTCCTTGGCGACGAGGTTCATGCCGTCCCGGATGGGGTTCACCAGGGCCACGTCCGCGAGCCGGTACGCCGCCAGGGACCGTGCGAAGTCGTCCTTCAGATGGAGGATGACCGGGGTCCAGCCCGGCGTCCCGTACCGCTCGTTGATGTCGTCCGCGACCCGCTGGACCTCGGCCATGTAGTCCCGGTACACCGCGAGGTCCTGCCGCGACGGGTACGCGAAGGCGACGTGCACGACGCGCTCGCGCCAGGACGGCTGGTCGTCGAGGAGCTGCCGGTAGGCGTGCAGGCCGCGCACGATGTTCTTGGAGAGTTCCGTGCGGTCGACGCGGACGATCGTGCGGCGCGGGGTGCCGTCCGGGGCCGTACCGATCTGCTCCCGCAGCAGGGCGATGCGGTCCTCGACGTCCGGCTGGTGGGCGCGGGCCCGCAGGAAGTCCGCGTCGGCGCCCAGGCCGTGCACGCCGATCCGGGTGCCGGACGGGTTGCCGGGGCCCAGGACGGCGCGACAGCACTCGGTGAACGCGTCCGCCCACCGCTGGGTGAGGAACGCGGCCCGGTCGGCGCCGAGGATGCCGTCGAGCACCTGCGCGGCGATGTCGTCGGGGAGCAGCCGGAAGTAGTCGACGGGTGCCCACGGGGTGTGCGAGAAGTGGCCGATCCGCAGGTCGGGGCGGAGTTCGCGCAGCATGCGCGGGACCAGGACCAGGTGGTAGTCCTGGACCAGTACGGCCGCGCCGTCCGCCGCCTCCTGGGCGAGCCCCTCGGCGAAGGCGCGGTTGTACGTCTCGTATGCCGCCCACTGGCGCCGGAACTCCGCGTCGAAGACGGGCTCCAGCGGGGTCTGGTAGAGCATGTGGTGCACGAACCAGAGCGTGGAGTTGGCCACGCCGTTGTAGGCGTCGTGGTGTACGTCGGCGGGGATGTCCAGCATGCGCACGCCGGGCTCGGCGACGCCGCGTCGTACGGCCTCGCGGTCGCCGTCGCCCAGCGCGGAGCACACCCAGACGGCGCCGGAGGCCGGGTCGATCGCGGAGAGGCCGGACACGAGGCCGCCTCCGCCTCGCTTGGAGGTGAGGTCGCCGGTCTTCTCGTCCAGCGTGTAGGTGACGGGTCCCCGGTTGGACGCGACCAGGACCCGGGCCGCGCCGTGCGTTGATGCCATAGGGCTCAACCTAGCCCGGGGGTTCGGCGGTCAAACGTGCGGCTCGGCCGTATACAGGAGTGCCTATGGGGGGTGGGGGTGAGGGTGGTGTGGCGGGTGCGGGTCCGGTGGGGCTTCTCGCGCAGTTCCCCGCGCCCCTGAAAGACCAGTCCCCACCGGACCCGAACCCGCCCACGAACCGAACCCCCCACCCCCTCACGCGGCCTTGCGCTCCGCGTACTCCGCGATCTCCACCATCGGCTGCCGCTCCTCCAGGTCCACCGAGTACGTCCGGGGCACGAACCCCTCCCGCCCCCGTTCGAACTGTGTCAGGACGGGGCGGATCAGGTGGCCGCGGGCCAGTCGGAGCTGAGCCGTGCGGTAGATCGCCGCGGACATGCGGCCCAGCGCCTGCCCGTCCTGGTGGCGGTGTTTGCGGACGCCCACGTCGACCTGGGACAGGGCGTCGAGGCCGACCAGATGCAGCGCGTCGACCAGCATGCCCAGCTCCACGCCGTAGCCGACGGGGAACGGGAGCTGTTCCAGGAGGGAGCGGCGGGCCGCGTACTCGCCGCCGAGCGGCTGGACGAAGCCGGCCAGCTGGGGCCAGTGCATGTTGAGGAGGGGGCGGGCCATGAGTTCCGTCACACGGCCGCCTTGGCCGGCGGCGGAGCCGAGGGGGCGGTCGTACATCGCCTTGACGAGGTCGACACCGGGGTCCGTGAGCAGCGGGCCGACGATCCCGGAGACGAAGTCGGACGAGAACTCCTTGAGGTCCGCGTCGATGAAGCAGACGATGTCGCCCGTCGTGACGAGCAGGGAGCGCCACAGGACCTCGCCCTTGCCGGGCACCGCCGGGATGCGGGGCAGGATCGCGTCGCGGTGGACGACCTTGGCCCCGGCCGCCGCCGCGACCTCGGACGTCCGGTCGGTCGAGCCGGAGTCGACGACCACTATCTCGTCGACGAGCGGGACCTGCCGCATGAGGTCATGACGGATGATCGCGACGATGTCGCCGACCGTCTCCTCCTCGTTCAGCGCGGGCAGGACGACACTGACCGACTGGCCGCCGGCTCGTTTCGCGGCCATGATCTTGTGGAGCGGTCGGTCGGCCATGGACCAGGAGCGGGTGCTCAGCCAGCGCTCGACTTCCTTCAGCACAGTGCGCGGCTCCTCTGCGTTCATCTCGCGGTTCGGACTGCTCTCTCAACTGTCCTGGCCTTCGGTTACAGTCTTGGACAACGCTGGTGACCATCGCATGTCGGTGCTCGTCCGCGTATACAACCAAATACCGCTCATCCAGAGGGGCAGAGGGATACGGCCCGATGAAGCCCCGGCAACCCTCCAGCCGGTCTGACCACGTTGTCGTGGTGAGGCTCCCGGCTCGGGAAGGTGCCAAATCCGTCTCACGGCGAAGTGCGTCGTGAGGAAGATGAGGAGAAAGGGCCTCCCCTCCATGGCTGCGCAGACTGTTGCAAGCACCACCGATTCCCCCTCCACAGTAGACCTCGGCCCCGCCGCCGCCCTGAGCTGCCGCGAGTGCGGTCACCGCGTTCCGCTCGGCCCGGTCTTCGCCTGTGAGGAGTGTTTCGGGCCGCTGGAGATCGCGTACGACTACTCCGCCTACGACACGGAAGAGCTGCGCAAGCGGATCGAGTCGGGCCCCGCGAACATCTGGCGGTACGCGCCCCTGCTGCCCGTCCCGGCCGACGTGGCCACCAAGCCGAACATCAACCCCGGCTGGACCCACCTCGTCAAGGCCGACAACCTGGCGGCCGCGCTCGGCGTCGACACCGGCAAGCTCTTCATCAAGGACGACTCCGGCAACCCGACGCACTCCTTCAAGGACCGCGTCGTCGCCCAGGCGCTGGAGGCGGCCCGCGCGTTCGGCTTCACCACCCTCTCCTGCTCCTCCACGGGCAACCTGGCCGGCGCCGTCGGCGCCGCCGCCGCCCGCGCCGGTCTGCGGTCCTGCGTGTTCATCCCGCACGACCTGGAGCAGGGCAAGGTCGTCATGGCCGCCATCTACGGCGGCGAGCTCGTCGGTATCGAGGGCAACTACGACGACGTGAACCGCTTCTGCTCCGAGCTGATCGGCGACCCGGCCGGTGAGGGCTGGGGTTTCGTGAACGTCAACCTGCGGCCGTACTACGCGGAGGGCTCCAAGACCCTGGCGTACGAGATCTGCGAGCAGCTCGGCTGGCAGCTGCCCGACCAGCTGGTCGTGCCGATCGCCTCCGGGTCGCAGCTCACGAAGATCGACAAGGGGCTGCAGGAGCTGATCAAGCTCGGGCTCGTCGAGGACAAGCCGTACAAGATCTTCGGTGCGCAGGCGGAGGGGTGCTCGCCGGTGTCGGTGGCCTTCAAGGCCGGACACGACGTGGTGCGGCCCCAGAAGCCGAACACGATCGCCAAGTCGCTCGCGATCGGCAACCCGGCGGACGGGCCGTACGTGCTCGACATCGCGCGGCGGACCGGTGGGGCCGTGGAGGACGTGACGGACGAGCAGGTCGTCGAGGCGATCAAGCTGCTCGCGCGGACGGAGGGGATCTTCGCGGAGACCGCCGGCGGGGTGACCGTCGGGGTGGCGAAGAAGCTGATCGAGGACGGGCTTCTCGACCCGACGCTGACCACGGTCGTTCTCAACACCGGTGATGGCCTGAAGACGCTCGACGCGGTGGCCGGGACGGGACTGACCGCGACCATTCGGCCCAGCCTTGATTCGTTCCGTGCGGCCGGTCTCGCGTAAGGCCCGGTAGTCGTTCGTCTGCGGGTCCGTGGGGGCTGGTCGCGCCCACGCGGCGGTAGCCGCACATCCAGCACAGCCCCGCGCCCCTGAAGGGCCGGCACAGCCCCGCGCCCCTGAAGAGGCGCTGCACCCGACCGGAGGTCGTAAGTCATGAGCGTCAACGTCCGTATCCCCACCATCCTTCGTACCTACACCGGCGGTAAGGCCGAGGTGAGTGCCGAAGGTGCGACTCTCGCCGAGGTCATCGCCGATCTGGAGAAGAACCACAACGGGATCGCCGCCCGGGTTCTGGATGATCAGGGCAAGTTGCGGCGGTTCGTGAATGTGTACGTGAATGACGACGATGTCCGGTTCGAGCAGGGGCTGGAGACGGTCACGCCGGACGGCGCGGGCGTGTCGATCATTCCCGCGGTCGCCGGTGGCTGACCGCCGATCAGTACCGGTCGGTAGTAACCGTCGGTAACTTCGATTACCGAGAGTTCATCGAATTGCCCCCTCCGCGAGAGAAGCGGAGGGGGCAATTCTCTATGGTTGAGCACGGTACAGTTGGGGAAGCCGGTCCGATCGCCCTACTGATTTCATGCCGGGCGCATATCCGATCGAGCCGAGCGCCCTATATGAAGTAGCCAAAGTGTGTATGCCTTTTGCGTACTTCTTCCCTTTTGTGGGGCCCGACTTGCCCTGAATTCAGGCGAATTGTTCGTACATTCCCGACCGGTCGTGTCCAGAATTCTCGTCCGATTGACCTGTTGCAGAGGGCAGTTGGACAGATACATTCGGCCGCGGTCGACGCGTTCCGGCGCACACCCCCAACCGTTGGGGGGTGAGGTCTGACCCGGATCCGCGAAGTGTGGATCTGTGCAAGGGCCAGTAATAGGGGAGTTAGGCATGGCTCAGGGCACCGTCAAGTGGTTCAACGCGGAGAAGGGGTACGGCTTCATCGCGGTCGACGGTGGTGCGGATGTATTCGTCCACTACAGCGCGATTCAGATGGACGGTTACCGCACCCTGGAAGAGGGCCAGCGGGTCGAGTTCGAGATCTCGCAAGGCCAGAAGGGGCCGCAGGCGGACATGGTCCGACTCGCGGTCGGCTGAAGTAACGCGCCGGGTTTAACGCAGCGACGTTCTTCGTTCTTCATGGGAGGGCTCGCACCCCGTACAGGGGGTGCGAGCCCTCCTGTGTGTGCGGCCGGTGGCTGGTCCGTGCCCGTCCGTGCCCGTCCGTGCCCGTCCGCGTCCGGTCCGCGTGCGGTCACCGACGGGTCCGGGGCGGGGTCGCGCGGGGGGTCGCGCACGGGGGTGAGGGGGCGCGTTCACCTGCGGATCATCGAGAGGCGCTTGCACTCGACCATGCCGAGTGCTAATCATTGGCGTTAGCACTCTGAAGGTGAGAGTGACAATGAGGATCGGGTCGGTGAGGCCCGCAGGCCATGTGGGGCAAGGAACCACGAGGTCGGCGAGCCGTCCGTCGCGGGCGCCAGCACGGTCCGGAGAAATCCACCCCCTGTCCGGGAGGACCACTTCACATGGCCAAGATCATCGCGTTCGACGAGGAGGCACGGCGCGGCCTCGAGCGCGGCATGAACCAGCTCGCGGACGCCGTCAAGGTGACGCTCGGCCCCAAGGGCCGCAACGTCGTCCTCGAGAAGAAGTGGGGCGCCCCCACGATCACCAACGATGGTGTCTCCATCGCCAAGGAGATCGAGCTCGAGGACCCGTACGAGAAGATCGGCGCCGAGCTGGTCAAGGAAGTCGCGAAGAAGACGGACGACGTAGCCGGTGACGGCACGACGACCGCGACCGTCCTGGCCCAGGCGCTGGTCCGCGAAGGCCTGCGCAACGTCGCCGCGGGTGCCAACCCGATGGCCCTGAAGCGCGGCATCGAGAAGGCCGTCGAGGCCGTCTCCGGTGCGCTGCTCGACCAGGCCAAGGAGGTCGAGACCAAGGAGCAGATCGCCTCCACGGCCTCCATCTCCGCCGCCGACACCCAGATCGGCGAGCTCATCGCCGAGGCGATGGACAAGGTCGGCAAGGAAGGCGTCATCACCGTCGAGGAGTCGCAGACCTTCGGTCTGGAGCTTGAGCTCACCGAGGGCATGCGCTTCGACAAGGGCTACATCTCGGCGTACTTCGCGACCGACATGGAGCGCATGGAGGCCGTGCTCGAGGACCCCTACATCCTCATCGCCAACTCCAAGGTCACCAACGTCAAGGACCTGCTCCCGCTCCTGGAGAAGGTCATGCAGTCGGGCAAGCCGCTGCTGATCATCGCCGAGGACGTGGAGGGCGAGGCCCTCTCGACCCTGGTCGTCAACAAGATCCGCGGGACCTTCAAGTCCGTCGCGGTCAAGGCCCCGGGCTTCGGTGACCGCCGCAAGGCGATGCTGAACGACATCGCCATCCTCACCGGTGGCGAGGTCATCTCCGAGGAGGTCGGTCTCAAGCTCGAGAACACCTCCATCGACCTCCTGGGCCGTGCCCGCAAGGTCGTCATCACCAAGGACGAGACGACCATCGTCGACGGGTCCGGCTCCTCCGAGCAGGTCCAGGGCCGGGTCAACCAGATCCGCGCCGAGATCGAGAACAGCGACTCGGACTACGACCGCGAGAAGCTCCAGGAGCGCCTGGCGAAGCTCGCGGGCGGCGTGGCCGTCATCAAGGCCGGTGCCGCGACCGAGGTCGAGCTCAAGGAGCGCAAGCACCGCATCGAGGACGCCGTTCGCAACGCGAAGGCGGCCGTCGAGGAGGGCATCGTCGCCGGTGGTGGCGTGGCCCTGCTCCAGGCCTCCTCGGTCTTCGAGAAGCTTGAGCTGACGGGTGACGAGGCGACCGGCGCCAACATCGTGCGTCTCGCCCTGGAGGCCCCGCTCAAGCAGATCGCCGTCAACGGTGGTCTTGAGGGCGGCGTCATCGTCGAGAAGGTGCGCAACCTTCCCGTCGGCCACGGCCTCAACGCCGCGACCGGTGAGTACGTCGACATGATCGCCGAGGGCATCATCGACCCGGCGAAGGTCACGCGCTCCGCTCTGCAGA
This sequence comes from Streptomyces sp. NBC_01314, assembly GCF_041435215.1. Taxonomy (NCBI): domain Bacteria; kingdom Bacillati; phylum Actinomycetota; class Actinomycetes; order Kitasatosporales; family Streptomycetaceae; genus Streptomyces; species Streptomyces sp. NBC_01314. Next base: position 6,103,425 of record NZ_CP108394.1, read on the forward strand.
ACGCCGCTTCCATCGCCGCGCTCTTCCTCACCACCGAGGCCGTCATCGCCGACAAGCCGGAGAAGGCCGGTGCCGGCGCCGGTGCCGGTGGCGGCATGCCGGGCGGTGACATGGACTTCTGATCGACCCTGGTCGATCACAGTCCTTCAGTACCGAGGGCGGCACTCCCTGGACGCAGGGGGTGCCGCCCTCGGGCGTGTCCGGGGTCACATCGGACGCGGGTGCGGCGGCGGAATTCCGTGCCGGGCGGGGCGGTTGGGAGGAGAGACGCTAGATGCGTGCGCATGTAGTGCATGTTCCATCCGATGTCCCCCGAGGAGTCCCCACGTGACCACCGCCTCCACCTCCACCTCCGTCTCCCGCGCCTCCGAGGTACTGTCCCGACCCGTCACGATCAACGGTCTGACCGTTCCGAACCGCATTGCCATGGCGCCGATGACGCGGGTGTTCTCGCCCGGTGGTGTGCCGGGGGCGGACGTGGCCTCGTACTACGGGCGGCGGGCGGCCGCGGGGGTCGGTCTGATCGTGACCGAGGGGACGTACGTGGGGCACGAGACGGCCGGTGACACGGACGGGGTGCCGAGGTTCGCCGGTGAGGAGCAGCTCGCGGGGTGGGCGAAGGTCGCGGAGGCGGTGCACGCCGGGGGCGGCACGATCGTTCCGCAGCTCTGGCACATCGGGGCCGTCCGGCAGCAGGGCAAGCTCTTCCCGGACGCGCCGGTCCTCGGCCCCTCCGGTCTGCGGACCGACGGCACCGAGGCCGAGGGCGGCCGGGCCATGACCCAGGCCGACATCGACGAGGTCATCGCGGCCTTCGCCAAGTCCGCCGCCGAGGCCGAGCGCATCGGCATGGACGGCGTGGAGATCCACGGCGCCCACGGCTACCTGATCGACCAGTTCCTCTGGGAGCGCACCAACCGCCGTACGGACGCCTACGGCGGTGACCTCGTCGCCCGTACGAAGTTCGCGGCGGAGGTCGTGGCGGCCGTGCGGGATTCCGTGTCCGCCGACTTCCCGGTCATCTTCCGCTACTCGCAGTGGAAGCAGGAGGGGTACGACGCGCGCCTCGCCGAGACGCCGGAGGAGCTGGGGGCGCTGTTGAGCCCGCTCGTGGCGGCCGGGGTCGACGCGTTCCACGCGTCCACGCGCCGCTACTGGGAGGCGGAGTTCGAGGGCTCCGAACTCAACCTCGCGGGCTGGACGAAGAAGCTCACCGGCAAGCCCACCATCACCGTCGGCTCGGTCGGCCTGGACGGCGAGTTCCTCGCCGCGTTCTCCGGTGAGGGGGCGACGCTCAAGGGTATCGACGACCTGCTGACCAGCCTGGAGGCCGACGAGTTCGACCTCGTCGCCGTGGGCCGCGCGCTCCTCCAGGACCCGGAGTGGGCCGCGAAGGTGCTCGACGGCCGCTTCGGCGAGCTGAAGCCGTTCGCGCCGGCCGCGCTGGGCTCGCTCAGCTGAGGCGGTGCCGGGCCCACGAGTCCGGTGGGCCCGGCATGGGGGGCGGGTCAGTCGGCGTAGTCCTTCAGTTCTTCCGTGTCCAGGGTGAAGCCGAGGGGGTCGGGCAGTTCCACCGGGGTTCCCCAGGGGGATGGGGTGATCTGCTGGTAGCTGCCGTCCTTCGGCTCGCTGTACACGACGACGGTCTCCTTGTCGCGATCGACGAGGAGGTAGACGGGGATGTCGACTGCCGCATAGCCGACGGGCTTGTCGATGCGGTCTCGCTGATTGGTGTCGCGGTCGTGTGAGGTGATCTCGACGACCATGAGGACGCCGTTGGAAGCGGACCACTCCCCGTGGCCTTTGAAGTGACCCCGTTGCGCGAGAGCTCCGTCCGTGCGAGCGCGACCTTTGCGGTAGGCCTCGGTCCTGACTCCGCGCTCGTGGTAAAGACGCAGGCCGGGGCGATGCTGCAGGCACTGCTCCAGCAGCCACATGAAGATCTCGCTGTGGTTGCCGTCCGGCATGGCCTTGACCTCAAGTTTTCCGTTGATGTACTCAAGCCGGACGGTCTCCGGTGCCCGCCGCTCCAGTTCCTCGAAGTCCTCGACGCTCAGTGGGTCCCTGGTCCGGACTCGCCCGTCGACGAATTCGAGCCGGACGTGCTCCGGTGCCACGCTGGCGAGTTCCTCGAAGTCCTCGACGGGCATCTGTGGACGTTCGGCGGTGCTGGGGGTCATGGCGTCGCCTCCTCCCCTCCATCGTGCCCTGGGGTGATGCCTGCGGACCGTAGGAGCGGTCATGCGGGTGTCCTTTCTCGTGGCTGTTGTGACATCGCCGCACGGATCTGGGCCGCGTGGGTGTGCACTGCGGCGGAGGACAGGGGCGTGTTGGGTCGAGCGGGGGCGCGTTCGCCCCGGCAGGCGCTGCACATGCCGCCCGGTAGGGCCTCCGGGGGGCCCGGGGTGCCGCATTCACCGCACTCCAGCATGCGGAGAGGCGGGCGTACGGGGTCGGGGGCGGGTGCCGGTTCCGGGGGGAGCTTGGTGACGAGGCGGGTGCGGAGGAGGGCTGCCGGGCTGTGGACCGGGGTCGGGAGGCCGGAGGCCAGGGCCTGGCGGATCGTCTCGTCGGTGGCGCCTCGCTCGAACCACGGCAGCAGGAGTGGGGCCAGCGCCGCGCACTCCGCCTGGGAGAGGGAGAGTGCGGGGGTTGCCCGGCCCAGGGCGGCCAGGAGGATGTGGGCGCGGGAGCGAGTGGGGGATCTCTTCGGGTCCTGCCCCTGCTCCTGCGGTACGTCGCCCCGCGTGAACCTCGCCCACCAGTCGTCGTCCCGTGCCGTCCGGGAGAACCACGATCGGGTGATCCAGCGGGAACTGCCCGACTCGGTCTCCACGGACTCACGGCCCCGGCGCAAGTGGCCCGCTTCTTGGAGCCGGTTGAGGGCTGTGCGGAGCGCGCACTGCCCGTACGTGAGGGTCTTGGCCAGCGTCTTCACGGAGATGTCGGCGCCCTCGGAGAGGCGGTCGATGTACGCGGCGATGGCTGCCTCGCGGGGTGGGAGGTCCGCGAAGTCGTGGGCCGTGCGGGGGTGTTGGCCGGGGGCGGTGCGTTTGCCGTAGCCCGGGTTGGCCATGGGGTGGGGGCGCGGAGGGTGCGGGTCCGCGTGCGCGGGCAGGGGGGCAGCACTAAGGTTGGCAGAAGCCATGGGATCGCTGTTTCCGATCTCGTAGGTCAAGCCCCCGCAGGTGTTGGTAGCACCTGGCGGGGGCTGTTTCGTCTGCGGGCACGGTATCAGCATCGTCACTGTGCGTGGCAAGTCGAACGCGTCAAGTCAACTCGCCGGGTGGGAGGGTGGGTTGAGGCCCACCTCCCAATCCTTAGAGAGAGGGCTCGGAGCTGGGGGCTTGAGCTTCGGGGCGGTGATCGGGGCGTTAAATCGGTCGCCGGGGGCGGGGCCGCTGAGTAGCGTGGTGGCACTTCGACGATCACGCTCTCCAGTAGGAAGCCGCAGAAACGGGAGCGGACGCGCACAGCGGTTGGTCTACGGCTGTCTGTGCGTGGTGATGAAGCGGGCGGCAGTGAATTTGCCCTGCCCTTCTTCCGCTTTCCGCTTTCCGCTCACAGGAGTGATCCGCCATGAGTTCCGTAGCCGTACCCGCACGCATACCCGTCGGGCTCGGTCTGCCCGTCGACGACCCCGCCGGCCTGCTGACCTGGGCCCGGCTCGCCGAGGAGAGCCAGTTCAGCACGCTGGGCCTGCTCGACCGGCTCGTCTACGACAACCCCGACCCGCTCGTCACGCTGGCCGCCCTCGCCGGGGCCACGAGCCGTATCCGCGTCCAGACAGAGGTCCTGCTCGCGCCGCACTACAACACCGCGATCCTCGCCAAACAGACGGCCACGCTGGACCGGCTCTCCGGCGGGCGCTTCACCTTCGGGATCGGGGTGGGTGGGCGTGAGGACGACTGCCGGGTCGCCGGGATCGACATCCGGCGGCGCGGGCGTCGGCTCGACGAGCAGATGGAGCAGCTGCGTCGGGCGTGGTCCGGGCAGCCGTACGGGGAGGGGGTCGGGGCGGTCGGGCCGCTGCCCGCCACCCCCGGTGGGCCCGAAGTCCTCTTCGGCGGCTTCGCCTCCGCCGCCCTCGAACGTGTCGCGCGCTGGGGCGACGGTTTCCTCGGCGCGGCGCTGCCTCCGGCGTACATGGACCGGATGTTCCGTGACGTCGAGACCGCCTGGGAGAAGCACGGGCGGACCGGGCGCCCGAAGCTCGTGGCCCAGGTCAACGTCGCGGCCGGGGCGCCGTCCGTGATCGCCGACGCCCGCGCCAACCTGCTGCGCTACTACGCCTTCACCGGGCGCGCGGAGTACATGGCGGAGGGGTTGCTGACCACGCCGGACGCGGTACGGGCGGCTGTCGCCGGGTTCGCCGGGATCGGGGCGGACGAGGTGATCCTGTACTGCTGGTCCTCGGACCCCGGCCAGATCGGCCGCCTCGGTGAAATGCTGTTCGATCAGTAGGTGTTGTTGAGGAACGGGGGCACTGGTGGGTAAGAGGCATGTGCGGAAAATGCTGCGGAAGATGGAGAGCGGTGAGCCCGTGGAGCTCAGCGTCAGCATGACGACGATGAAGGGGCTCACCCGACTCGCCTTCCTCGCCCAGCAGTTCGGGTACGAGTACGCGGACCTGAACCAGGTCGACAACAGGTTCGCGCTGCGCATCGTGCCCGACCCGAGCCGGGAGGGCCGGGAGCGGGCCGCGCGCAACCGGGAGCGGTATCCCGACGCGCGGAACGGGGGCTCGCTGCCGCCCGTGGCGCCCGACGAGGCCGGACTTCTCAAGGCCCGGATGCTGTTCGACCTCGGCCGCCAGTTCACCGACAAGCAGCGGTTCGCCCTCGCGGGTATCCCCATCACCGGGATGGTCGCGGGCATCGGATACCGGTTCGGGGACGGCACCACCGGCGTCGTCGTCTCCGTCGGCGTCTGGGCCGCGCTCATGGGCCTGGCATACGTCGGGCTCGTCGCCAGTCGACGTCGCCACGTCAGGTACACCGCCCAGCTTGAGGCCGCCGGGTTCACGCCGGTGACCGACCAGGGCGGACGGCTGAGGTATGTGCCGCCGGGCAGACAGCTACCGGGTCACGGGAACCCGTTCGCCTAGCGCGACTTGAGGTCCTCGACGAACAGGGACCACGCCTCGGCCCGGAACACGAGCTTCGGGCCGAGGGGGGTCTTGGAGTCGCGGACGGGGATGTGGGTGGGGTGGTTGTCGGCGACTTCGAGGCAGTTGCCGCCGCTGCCTTCGCTGTAGCTGGACTTGTGCCAGATGGCCACGCTCAGGTCGTACTCAGAGATGTTCCTCATGTGCGTAATCCTGAGCCATCGCTTCGAGCATGGCTAGGGACTTCTCCGGCGAGAGCGAGACGGCAGTGAGGAACTCGTGGGTGCGTCGCTGGAACCGGACGGTGGCCGGGTCGTCCTCCAGGCGTCCGGAGCCGACCCCCTCGAAGTAGAGCAGGGTTGGGGCGTCCGCGAAGTCCATCAGCTTGATGGAGCCCTCCATCGACGCGTGGGCTCCCGCGTCGAACGGCAGCACCTGCACGATGATGCGGTTCCGGCGGGCCAGGGTGGTGATGTGGCGCAAGGCCTCCGCCATCACCGCCCGCCCGCCTGTCACGCGACGCACTACCGCCTCGTCCAACACGGTCCAAAACAACGGATTTGTTTCACGTTCGAGGATGTGGGCCCGCTCCATCCGATGGGCCACCTTCTCTTCGATCACCTCCTCCGAAGCCGTGGGCCGATACGCGCGGAACACGGCCCGTGCGTACGCGGGTGTCTGCAGCAGCCCAGGGATCAGGAGCGGCTCGTACTGCCGGATCTCCGTAGCCGCTGCTTCCGCTTCGACTGCTTCCGTGAAGTGCTCTGAATACTGGGACTTGGCCACCGCCGTGCAATTCCGGCTGAAGAAATCGCCCGTGTCGAGGGCGACATCGATGAGGCGGGCGATCTCCGGCTTCAAGCGCCGCGTCGCCTTTTCCAACTGCCCTACGAACGCACCGCTCACAAACAGTTGCTGACCCAACTCCTCCTGGCTGAGACCTGCCTTGTCCCTGGCATGGCGCAGCTCCGCGCCCAAAAGCGCTCGGGGTGACGACGACGGGTCCAGATCCTTCGGTCCTGGCATGGGCACAGCTCCCTGTCCAGCAGACCCCATGTTGGGGCGTCGTATCTGGCCAGGCTAGAGGCCCTTCAGACACGCTGTGTGGTGAATCGGAAACCCAGCGTGGAGGAAGCGGACGTGAAGAACAGAGCGGCGGCGAAGGGGCGGAGCACAGTGCGGACGACCGAGGAGGCCGTGGAGCAGCTCGACCAGGCGCTGCGCGGAGTCGGCATCGTGCTGCCGTCGCTGCGCGTCGACCCGGTGACCGGGGCCAGTGAACTGCCGTACCCGCTCGTCGAGTTGGGCTGCTGCAACCTCCAGGTCGCCGCCAACCTCGCCGCCGTCCTGCGCAACGCGGCGGAGACGTGACCGCGCCGCAGCGGTCGTACGCCGTGGACGTACGCAACGGGCGGCTCGGTGAGGTGATGGGCCGCGAGGGCGGTTACGTGCAGTTGCGGCCGGTCGGGGGCGGGCGGGAGTGGGACTGTCCGCCGGACACGCTGCGCGAGGCCGCTCCGGGGGAGGTGTTGCGGGCGCGGGTGCGGCAGGTCAACGGGGAGGGGCGGCTGCCGTGTTGAGCGGTTGGTGGCACTTGGAGTGAAGGTGTCCCCTTTGCCGAGCGGCCGTGTCAGGCTCACGCTTGGACGGTCACGGATCGAGGGACGGGGGACGGCTGTGCGCAGGATGTTCGGGCTGGTGGTGTGTCTGGTCGGGCTGGTGTGCGGGTGTGGTGGCTCGGGCAGTGGCTCGGGCGGTGACTCGAAGGCGGCGGGGTCGGACAGGCCGCGCACAACGGCGGCGGCCTCACCCTCCGCTTCCCCCTCCGCTTCGGGTTCCGCACGCGGAGGCCGGGCCTTCGTGACGTTCACGTCCGCCGAGCCCGTGAGCCCGGCCACCCTGGAACGGGCCGCCGGGCTGATGCGGGACCGGGCAGAGGAGGCCGGGCTGACGGGTGTCGAGGTGACGGTCGAGGAGAAGCGGCAGATCACGGTGGCCGGTCCGGCCGGCCGGCAGAAGTCGCTGGAGTCCCTCGGCGCGCCGGCCGAGCTGGCGTTCCGCCCGGTGCTGAACCAGGTGCCGACGGAGGACGAGGGCACGTGCCGGGCGGTCGTGGACGCGTCCCCGTCACAGCCGCTGACCGCGTGCGGGAAGACGCAGGACGCCCTCTACACGTACGAACTCGGCCCTGTCGCCCTGCCCGGCACGGATGTGTCCGACGCGCAGGCCGACATCGACGCGGCGCGGGGGGCGGGCTGGTTCGTGACGCTGGACTTCACCTCGGCGGGCGCGAAGAAGTTCGCCGACGTCACCGGTCGGCTGGCCCAACAGACCCCGCCGCAGAACCAGTTCGCCATCGTTCTCGACGGCACGGTCGTCTCCGCCCCCTCCGTCAGCTCCGCGATCACCGGCGGCAAGGCCGAGATCTCCGGCAGCTTCACCAGCCTGGAGGCCGAGGAACTGGCGGCCAACCTGAACACGGGCGCCCTCCCCGTACGCCTGAAGGTGTCCTCCGTGACGACGCTGCCGGCCGATTAGGGAGCGCGGCGCGGCACGCTCACACGTTCCCCATCGGCTCGATGTCCACCTTGACCGGCTCGCCCCAGATGCGCGTCACGTCGTAGTCGGTGAACTCCTGGACCAGGCGGTACGCGATGGCGGGGCGCGCGCCCCGGCGCTGGGCGGTGAGGTACAGCTCGGCCTCGCGGCGGTCGCGGCGGGGGGTGCCGCAGAGCTGCCAGACCTGGCCGTTCCACGCCTCCGGGAGCCAGCGCTCCTGGGGCTGGGGGCGGTCGTCCCGTACGCCGTAGCGGGAGGGGGTCGGGGTGGCGGGGCCGGTGGGGCGGGGAGGGCCGTAGCTGTCGTTCAGCTGGGTGCGGCGGGCGGCGCGGCGGCGGGTCTCGCAGAACAGACAGCCGTCGGGGGCCTCCTCGTCCACCGGGCCGTTCGGATGCTCGGCGCAGCGGGTCGTCGGCTTGGCCGACGTGACCGTCTCGTCCAGCAGGTCCAGGGCTCGTTTGAGGTCCGCCTTCACCTCGTGCAGCCGGGCGTCCGGGCTTTCGGCGTTCAGCGCGTCGCCGTGCTCCCCTAGGAGACGCAGGGCGCGGCCGAGGGCGGTGAGCTGGGCGTGGTTCACGGGGCTAGGTCCTTCCCTGGAGACATGAGAGATCAGGCATGGGGGACATGGGACATGGGAGACATCAGCGATCCCCACCACCGTGCCACACCCCACTGACAGTCCCCGAAGGCCAGGCTCGACCTCGGAGAGGTATGTACACTCGATGAAGGGATTGCCGGTAATTCTGTACATCGCGGGAGGGCTGCATGTCTCTGACACACATCGACATCGACGATGAGGCGCTGGAGACCGCCAAGCGCCTGGGCGGGCACCGGACGAAGACCGCCGCGGTGGCGAAGGCGTTGGAGGAGTACAACATGCGGCTTCTGCGCGCTACCGCGCATGACAAGTACTTCGAGCTTGCCCAGGAGTGGGACATCGAAGGGGCCGAAGCCGCGCACCGTGCGGACAAGGAGGCCCACCGCGCGTGAGCGGTTACCTGCTGGACTCGTCGGCCCTGTGGCGCCTGCTTCGGGACCGGAGTCTCCACGAGGTGTGGCGCCCCGTCGTCATGGACGGCGACATCCGGTCGTGCTATCCGCAGCGGGCGGAGTTCCTGCGCTCGGCACGCGGCCTCAAGGAGTACGAGGCCTACAGCGCGATGTTCGCCGAGCTCTACGACGACGTCTCCGTCCCGAAGGGCGCGCCCCACTGGATCGGCGGACTACAACTGCGGGCCGCCGGGCGGGGAGAGCATCAGGCGCTGTCCGCTGTCGATCTGCAGGTCTGTGCCACCGCCGCTCACCACGGTCTTGTCGTCCTGCACGACGACAGGGACTTCGTGACGGCTGCTCGCCTGGCGGTCGAACTTCGTCAGCTGAACGTCCACCAAGGGCCGCTGCGGAGCTGACGCGGAGCCTGCTCCGGGGCGCCCACCTGTGCCCGCGGAGTGTCAGCCCGTCGTCATCGCCGCAGCCAGGGCCGCCCTCAGGTGGCCCTCGTTCGCTGTCAGCAGGCGGGTCGCGGTGGGCGCGTCGACGCCGCTCAGGATGGTGAGGATGGCGTTCTTCACCTGGCCGCCCGCGGCGGTGAGGGCCGTTTCGATCTCGGGGTCGGTCGCGCCCGTGGCGAGGGCGACGATGCGGTGGGAGCGGGCGCGGAGCTTGTCGTTGGTGGCGCGGACGTCGACCATCAGGTTCCCGTAGGTCTTGCCCAGGCGGATCATGGTGATCGTCGAGAGCATGTTGAGGACGAGCTTCTGGGCCGTGCCCGCCTTGAGGCGGGTCGAGCCCGTCACCAGTTCCGGGCCGACGACGATCTCGATGCCGTGGTCGGCCGCGGCGGCGAGCGCGCTGGCCGCGTTGCAGGACAGGCCGACCGTCAGCGCGCCGGCCGCGCGCGCGTGCTCCACCGCGCCCACCGCGTACGGCGTGCGACCGGAGGCCGAGACGCCGACCACCGTGTCGTCGGGCGTCAGCGCGAGCGCGTCGAGGTCTGTCCGGGCCAGCTCCGCCGAGTCCTCCGCCCCCTCGATCGAGGTGACCATGGCCTCCCGGCCGCCCGCGATCAGGCCCATGACCTGCGAGGGTGCCGTGTTGAAGGTCGGCGGGCACTCGGACGCGTCCAGCACGCCCAGCCTTCCCGCCGTACCCGCGCCCGCGTAGATCAGCCGGCCACCCCGCGCCATCCGCTCCGCGATCGCGTCGATCGCCGCCGCGATCAGCGGCAGCTGCGCGGAGACCGCCGTCGGCACGGCCGCGTCCTCGCCGTTCATCAGCTTCGCGATGTCGAGCGTCGGAAGCTGATCGATGTCGGCCAGCTCCGGCCGGAACGCCTCGGTCGTCAGCGACTCCAGCTCCGCGCGCACGGAGAGGTGGTTGGGGAGGGCGGAGGTGTTGGGGGAGGTGGGGGGCATGGCGGCTCATTCCGTACGGAGCGGTGCGGCGGTGCGGCGATGCGGGGGTGCGGCGGTCCACATGGGCTCTGGTGCTCTGGGGTGAACGCCGCAGTTGCCTGGGGGTTCGTCGTGGTTGATCGCGGCCCGCGGCGGAGCCGCGGAGGTCGCGGTCCCGCGCCCCTGACGGGCGCTCGTTCCTGGCCTCACCTACCGCGACGGGCCCCCGGTCCGATGTCGATGCGCCAGCGCCTCGTACGACGCCGACAACGCGGGCGCCGCCGACTCGTACGTCCGTTGCGCCACCCCGATGAAGAGGCAGTCCACCACCAGCAGCTGACTCGTCCGGGACGACATCGCCGCCGGCCGCAGCTCGCTCTCCCGGGCCGTGGACGTCGTCAGGACGTGATCGGCGTACTGGGACACCGGCCCGTTCGGCCGCCCGGTGATCGCGATCGTCGTGGCCCCGTGGTCGAAGGCGACCCGCAGCGGCTCGATGACGTCGCCCGTCGAGCCGGAGTGGGTGATCGCTATGGCCACGTCCTTCGCGCGGAGCTGCACCGCGTTGGTGACGGCGAGGTGCGGGTCGCTGTGCGCGTGGGCTATCAGCCCTATGCGGAGCAGCTTCTGCGTGAGGTCCTGGGCGACGAGCCCGGACGCCCCGACGCCGTAGATGTCTATGCGGCGGGCCCCGGCGAGCGCACCGACCGCCGCGCCGAGCTGGGCCATGTCGAGTCCGGCGGCCGTGTCCGCGAGGGTCTGCTGCTCGTCGTAGGCGAGCTTGGCGACCACGTCGGGGAGCGGGTCGTCGACCGCGATGTCGGCCGTGACCGAGGGCGCGCGGCCCGACTCCTGGTGGGCGGCGAGGCCGGCGAGGGCGAGGCGCAGGTCGCGGTAGCCGGGGTAGCCGAGGAGGCGGGCGGTGCGTACGACCGTCGCCTCGCTGGTGCCGGTGAGCTCGGCGAGGCCGGTGACCGTGAGCGCCGCGCAGCCCGCCGGGTCGCCCGCGACGGCCTCCGCGACCCGCTGCATGGAGCGGGTCATGGAGGGGGCCAGCGTCCGCACCTTCGCTGCCAGGGCGGCGGGTGCGGGAGGCGTGGGGGGTGTGGTCGCGGCGCCGCTCCGCCCTCCGGCCGGGCGGCCCGGGGCCTGTCCCTCCGTGGTTGCGAAAATTTCCTTCACGTCATCGCTCACACTATGAAAGATATTTTCTGTACGGCCATATGGTCAAGGGCCGCACAATGGATGGCATGAGTCCCAGCAGTGACCCCGTGGAGCCCCGGGATCCCGTGAGCCCGCTAGAACAGGCGCTGCACGCGGCCCGCGCCCTCGTGATCGCCGATCTGGTGTCCGGCCAGGTCGCCGAGGCGGATGTCGTGTCCATGGTCGAGGATGCGGTCGTGCAGCGCCGCTGGTGGGTCGAGCAGTGGCCGGACGGCGCGGCGTACGTCGCCGGGCTCGTCGCCCAGGACGTCCAGGACGCCCTGCTCGAACGGTACGGCCGCTGGCCCCTCTGCCCGGTCTGCGGTGACGGCGACCCGCACGCGCTCGACGTGGAGCCGGAGCTCGGGCCCGACCCGCAGTGGGTGTGCCACAAGGCGGGGGTGCGGGTCGCGGCGGTGGGGACGCTGGGCTCGGCATCGGGAGAGGCATCGGGAGAGGCCTCCGGAGAGGCGGCGTCCTCATGACCCTCTACATCGACCCGCCCACCTGGCCGGGACACGGGCGTATGTGGTCCCACCTGGTGAGCGACGAATCCTTCGACGAACTGCACGCGTTCGCACGGCGGTCGGGCATCCCCGAGCGCGCCTTCGAACGCGACCACTACGACATCCCGTCCCACCGCTACGAGGAGGTCGTGCGGGAGGGGGCCGTGGAGGTGGGCTCGAAGGAACTGCTGCGCAGGCTGACGGAGGCGGGGCTGCGCAGACCCAAGCGGCGGGGAGCTACGGCCTGAGCGGCGGGGGGCTACGGCCTGAGCGGCGGGCGGCTGCGCAGGCCTGAGCGGCGGTGGCTGAACGGTTGGCCCCGGCGTACGTCAGTCGCGCAGGCGGAGTTCGTACGCGAACTGCTCCCCGTGCTCCCCGTCGCCCCAGTCGTCGCTCACCTTCTCGAAGCCGACCCGCGAAACGACGCCCTGCGAAGGGGCGTTGGCCTTCTCGACGACCGCGAACAGCGACCGTACGTCCCCCCGCTCCCGGCCCCGCTCCCGCGCCCAGTCGGCCAGCGCGCGCAGCGCCTCGGTCATGTAGCCGCGTCCGCGCGCCCCCTCGACCAGGTCGTAGCCGACCTCGACACGGCCCTCCTCGTCCGGGGCGCCGTGGTAGCCGAGCGCGCCGACGGCCAGCCCGTCCTCCTTGCGCACGAGGACGAACATGCCCCACTCCGGCCGGTGCACCCCCGCCTCGTACGCCTGGAAGACCAGGCCCGCCCCGACCCGCGTCCCCTCGACCGGCCCGCCCACGATCCAGTCGAAGCCACCGGTGCCGCCCTCGGCGAGATCGGCCGCGGCGGCCGGGTGGATGCCCTGGAGGACGATGCGCTCAGCGTCGATGTGCAGCGGGTTGCTCCAGCGCCACTCCGTGACGTGCGCGCGCCCCGGCAGCTCGCCCCGGCCGGTGGCCCACAGCAGCGTCGCCCAGGGGTCGTCACCGGGCCTGACGTGCGGGAAGAGGCGCGCGAGAACGGACTCGCACAGCCCGACGGGCGGCACGGACGCGGACGCGGGGAGCCCCAGGCCCTCCGCGATGTCGTACGTGTGCAGCAGCACCTCGGCGACACCCATCGCCGCGAAGCCCTCGCGGTCGGCCGCGCGGAACGGATACGGGTGGAAGCCGCGGACCGTGCGGGGGGTGGCACTGACGGTGGCGGCGAGGAGGGCACCGGTCGTCCGGATCACCTCCAGCACGTCGGCGTTCTCCTCGCACTCCTCCGTCGTGATCTCGAACGGTACCCAGCGCGTCGTGGGCCGCCCCGCCAACTGCCCCGCGTACGCGATCAGGTCCGACGCGACATGGTCGGCGGTGTTCCGGCAACTCCACTCCAGCCGACCGGCCTTGACGCCTTCCCAGTCCTGGTCGACCACCGTCCCCAGCACCGCGAGGCCGTGTTCGACGGCTTCCTGAACCTGATCCCCACCCATTGGTCGCATGGCGGCGAGGATAAGAGAGATCAGACGTCCGTACGTACCGGATTTACGGCGCTGTCACGGTTGCCCTCGCTGGTGCCGCGACTGCTTCCGGCCACGCGGCGGGAGGCCCGCGTACGCCGGTGGAGGCGCAGCGAGACAGCCGTGGTGCCGATGGCGGTCGCCATGATGGCGCCGCCCGCCCAGGCCGTGGAGGCGAAGCCGAAGCCCGCGTCGATGACGACACCGCCGATCCAGGGGCCGCCGGTGTTGCCGAGGTTGAACGCGGCGGTGGTGGTGGCGCCGGCGAGGGTCGGGGCGGCGCCCGCGACGTTGAACAGCCGGGCGTTGAGGGCCGGGGCGGTGTAGAAGCAGGACACCCCGAGGAGGAAGGAGAGGAGGACGGCGGCGACGGCGTACTCGGCGAGCAGTGCCAGGGCGACGAGGAAGACCGTGGAGGCGGTGATTCCGCTGAGCAGGACCCCGAAGAGGTGGGCGTCCGCGACCCGGCCCCCGACCGCCGTGCCGATCAGCGCGCCGATTCCGAACAGCGCGAGAACCGACGGCACCCACCCGTCGTCCAGCCCCGCCACATCCGTGAGCAGCGGCGCGAGATAGCTGAACGCGCAGAAGACGCCGCCCGCGGCGAGTGCCACGACGGCGATGGTCAGCCAGACCTGGGGTTCGCGGTAGATCCGGACCTCCTGCCCGAGCCGGGGCCGCTCCTCGGGCCGGGGAATGGCCGGAACCAGTGTCACGACCCCGACGAGCGCGATAGCCGAGGCCACCGCCACCGCCCAGAACGCCGACCGCCATCCGAAGTGCTCCCCGAGGAACGCCCCCGCCGGCACGCCCAGCACGTTCGCGATCGACAACCCGCCGATCATGATGGCCAGCGCCCGTGCCCGCGCGTTCACCGGCACCATCGCGACGGCCACGGCCGCCCCGACCGCCCAGAACCCCGCACAGGCGAGCGCGCTCACGATCCGGGAGGCGAAGAGGACGGCGTAGTTCGGTGCGAGGGCGCCCGCGACCTGCCCGAAACCGAAGATCGTGATCAGCGCGACGAGCGTCGTACGCCGGGGGAGGCGCAGCGTCGCCACCGCCAGCAGGGGCGCCCCGATCACCATGCCGATCGCGAACGCCGAGATCAGCAGCCCCGCCCGTGGAATGGACACGTGCATGTCCTCGGAGATGGGCGGCAGCAGCCCCGAGAGCATGAACTCACTGGTGCCGAGTGCGAAGACGGCGAGGCCGAGGACGTAGACGGAGAGAGGTATGCGGAAGCGGGCGGCCTGGTCCGGAGCGGCGACGGGTGAGGACATATTCATGGGCAACCAACGGCCGCGGGGCCGCATTCCTTCGGACAGTAGGGACAGAGAGAGGGTCGGAGAAACAGAACAGAGGGACGGAGAAACGGAGGAACGGAGGAACGGAGGGGGACTCGGTTCGTTGGATGAGTCCTCCCGTCAGTCCCCCGCCAGCCCCCGTCAGGCCTCCGTCAGTCCCCCGTCAGGCCTCCGTCAGTCCCCGTCAGTCCGGCCAGTTCCGCCCGCAGGTTCTCCCGCGCCCGGTCCTCCCACTCCCGCTCCCCGTACGGCGTCCTGAACAGGCGTGGCAGATCGAGGAGTTGTCGCAGCACAGCGGCTCGGCCCTCCCGGAACGCCTCGTCCGGCACGAACCCGTACTCCTCCCGGACGGCGGCGGCGTAGGCGGCGTACGCGTCCGGCGCCGATGCCAGGATCGCGAGATCCGCGTCGCACAGCACTCGCCCGTTCGGGTCGTCGTCGGCCGGATCATGGGTGATGGTCAGTCGCACCAGCCGGGCGACCTCGGCCACCTTCTCCTCCGGCACGCCGGCCTCGGTCAACGCCCGGTCGGCGAGCCGGGCCGACCGCTCCTCGTTCTCCGACCGTTCCGGCAGGTACACGGCGTCATGGAACCAGGTCGCCAGCCGCACGAGGTCCGGGTCCGCCGCGTACTCCTCCAGCACCTCGACACGGTCCAGCACCGCCGTCAGGTGATCAAGGGTGTGGTACTTCCGCTGCGGCTCCGACCACCGCTCGATCAGGTTGTCGGCATACGGGAACGGAGGGGGATCGCAGGCCCCGTCCCGGGCGGAGAGAAGCGCGGGCAGCCAGCGGTAGCGGAGGGCTTCCCGGCGGGCTTCGGCCGCGTCCGGGGTGTCCGGGGTACTCGGGGTGCCTGGGGCGTCAGGGGCGGGCATGTACGCATTGTGCCGTGGCCGGGTTCGATCCCTGCGGCCGAGCCCGGCCACGGTCACCCGGTGGTCGGCACCGGGTGGCGAGGAACTTCGCCGCGTAGCCCTTTTCGGGGGCGATGAGTCCACGGGTGGCGCAGGTGACGCTGTTGGCGGCAGGGCCGGGAGCAGGCGGCCGGCGGGAAGGGTGGGCGTCGCCGACGTGACCCAGGTCACGCCATGGCCGTGCAGCAGATCCATGTGCTTTCCCGTCGAGGAGGGGTGACAGGAAGGGAGGAGCGTGTGGATCTGGCAGCCAAGTGGGCAGCGGGTGCCGAGAGCGGCGGGGCCGAGTCGGTGGAGGGGGACTTCCATGGATTCGTCGCCGCCCGGTCGGCCGCGCTGTTCCGGGGCGCACTTGTCCTGACGGGCAGTCGAGACGTCGCGGAGGATCTGGTGCAGGAGACCCTGGAGCGGGCCTGCCGCAAGTGGCGCACCATCAGCGCCAAGGACGCCCCGGACGCGTACGTGCGGCGGATCATGGTCAATCTCGCCAACGACCGTTGGCGAAGATTCCGCCGTACGGCTCAGCACCCGGTCGACGGCGACCCGGCCGCGCCGGGCGACGAGTACGGACGGATCGACAGTCGGGACCAGTTGGTCCGTGCTCTTCAGCGACTGCCCATGCGGATGCGGACGGTGGTGGTGCTGCGGTACTTCCACGATCTGTCCGACGCCGAGATAGCGGCCGACCTGAAGATCTCGCCGAGCACCGTCCGTTCCCAACTCGCCCGTGGCATCGACCGGCTCAGAAGCCAGCTCCCCGCACCCTCCGCCCCTTCACCGCAGCAGCTCATGGAAGGAATCCGGTGAGTTCGTCCAACCCGCGGCCTTCCGGCTGCACATCGTTCGAAGAGGAACTGGTCAACGCTATGAACAACTTCGCGCACTCCACCGACGCACCGGCCTTCGACACGGCCGGCATGGTCCACCGCACCCGCCGCAGGCGGACCGCGCTCATCGCCGGTGTCGCCGCCGCCCTGATCGTGGCGGGCGGCGGCACGGCGCTGGCCTCCATGACCGGTGTCTCACAGACGTCGGCGCAGCCCGCCGCCACCACCACCGTCGACCACAACAAGGCCACCTTCCTGTTGGGCGGCCTCACGAAGGAGCCCATCCCGGTCGACCTCACGGGCGTGGACCTGGACGGGGCCAAGGGACAGCTCCTCAAGGCTCAGCTGAAGCTCGGCTCGATCACCAAGGTGGTCAGCCCCGGCTGCAAGTCGGCCACGGTCGTCGAGGTGACTCCCCACAGCCCGAAGATCGTGACCGAGGGCGACACGGTGAACGTGAAGCTCTGCGCGGGCTGATCGGGCCCGTCGTCGGGTGAGGACCGGTCCTGAGCGTGCGCGCGCGAGCCGCTCAGGACCGGCCGAACCGCCGTATCGACGCAGGATGCCCTCCATCCCGGTATCGCCGCTTCCGTCGGCGGCAGCACGTGGACGACGATCCTGCGGCGTCGCACCATCTGCGCGATGTGCCGAAGTTGCTCCGCCATGACGGCCGGGCCGCCCACCGGCCGTCGCAGGACCGTCTCGTCCAGGACCGCCGGGTACCGCGGCTTTTTCGGATCGTCGAAGATGCGCGCGCGGGCGCGGCGGGCGGCCGCCCGCTCCTCCGCGACGTCCTCCGTCAGGACGGGGTCGTACGCCAGGACCACAGCCCGCGGCTACGCGGCCGTCCGAAGCGGACCCGGGACCAGGATCGGCGCCCGGTCCGTGATCGTGTGAGCGAGGCCCTCGAACTCCTCCACGTCCGCGACGTGGCACTCCTACGGTGATTTGCGCGCCGCCTCCAGGTTCCGCGTGAGGACCCTTCCGGTGTCCAGCACCTCGTCCGCCGTCCGCGCGAACGTCGGCTGCATCCTCCGCGTCCAGACCTCCAGCATCCCCACAACTCCCTCTCGCACGGGCGGTCTTGTTGAAGTGCGCCCGAACCAGGGTAGATGCGGAGGGTCGTCGTCCGGGTGCTGAACGTGACGTCCGCGGTCAACGCTCCTGGTTGTTGCTAAATTGGACTAGACCTATTGTCGTCACGTGCAGCCCGACGGAAGGGGCCCCATGACCACGCGCGCGCTTCTGGAGGTGATCGCCCTCGACGCCGAGGACGCCGTCGCCGCCCAGACCGGAGGTGCCGACCGGCTGGAGCTGGTCAGGGATATGGGGGCCGACGGACTCACCCCGACGGTCGCCGCGTTCGTGGAGGTGCGGGCCGCCGTGGACATCCCGGTACGGGTCATGCTGCGGCTCGCCGACGGGTTCGGGGCGGGTCGCGTGGACGCGCTGGTGCGGGTGGCGTGCGACATGCGGGCGGCCGGGGCGGAGGAGTTCGTGCTCGGCTTCCTGGGGGAGGACGGCGGGCCGGATCTGGACGCCGTGGAGCGGGTGGTCGCCGAGCTGGACGGGCGGTCGTGGACGTTCCACCGGGCGATCGACCGCGCCGCCGACCGGGACGCCCTGCGCAAGCAACTCGCGGATCTGCCGGGGCTGGACACCTACCTCACGGCGGGCTCGGGCGCCGGTGTCGACGACGGCCGCCCGGTGCTGCTGGCCGAGGCCGCGCGACGCGGCGACCCCGGCTACACCCAGCGCCTCATGATCGGCGGCGGCCTCCGACTCGACCATGTCCCGCGCCTGCGCGCCGCCCGCGTCGACGCCTTCCACATCGGAGGCGCGGCCCGCCCCGAGGGATGGACCGCGCCGGTCGCCGCCGGTGCCGTACGGGAATGGCGCAGGGCGCTGGACGCGCGTCGCGGGTAACGGATCGCGGCAGGCGCAGGGCGACGAAAGCAGGGGGCGCAGCCCCTGCTTTCAGGGGCGCGGGGAACTGCGCGACCAGCCCCCACTCGCCACGCAACCCCCGCCACGCAACCCCCGCCGCCTCTCAACCGGCCGAAGGCATCCCGCAGGGCTACGCGTTCGGGTCGAACGAGATGCCCGACGGCATCGCCGCCGTGAGGTTCGACGCGAAACTGCCGTCCTTGAGACCGAAGTTGGCGCTGCCGAAGTCGTAGGCGACGAGGGTGTCGCGGACACCGGACGGGTAGCCGTTCCAGCCGACGAGCGGCGGGTACTGCCAGGTGCCCTCGTGGTTCTCCGGCGGCTCGTCGTTCGAGCCCGCGAGGCGGAAGCAGTGCGTCCGGATACCGTCCTTGTGGTAGACGATCTTCGCGTGGGTGCCGTCCCAGCGCACCGCGGACGCGGCGTGCACGGTGAAGCCGCCATGGTTGGACGTCGAGACGTACTGGGCCGTGCCGTTCTGCACCCAGACCACGACGTGCTCCCAGTCGTGCCGGTGGCCGCCGATGCTGCTGCCCGCGACCGCCTGGTCCTTCTCGAAGTAGAGGTCGTACATGATCGCGCACCAGCCGTTGTTGCACTTGTAGCGCGAGTAGCCGTTGGTGTTGTCCAGATCGGACTGGTCGCGGCAGTCGCCGCTGAGCGAACCGGTCGGCTTGAGGCCGCCGTTGACCGTGCCCGTGGGGCCGATCGCGGGGGTCGAGTAACAGCCGTCCGTGTCGTAGTCGTACGCCGGCTGCCAGGTCGTCTCCAGGGTCTCCGCGTTGGCGGGCAGTGCGCCGGGCGGAGCCGCGTACGCGCTGCCGGCGACACCGACGACCAGCGCGACGGTGGCACCGAGGGTGACTGCGGATCTGCGGAAACGACGCGAAGTGCGCGTGCGTGAACCTGTCTTCACTGCGACCTCCTGATGGACCGCGGCGCGGGGGTGACGGCCGGGAGCCGGGGTGGGGACATGCCGATGTGCGGAGTGGCATGCGCAGGTCAGGTTCGCCCTACTCGTGGGTAGTACACAAGAGTCGGGAGGTGTCGGAGTGATGAAGAATCAATTAATGTGTAGATCCTGTGCATTGTCTCTGTGGGGCGCCACCGTGAGTCGGATGCCGCGACTCGTGTCACGTCACGGTCGGATATCCGCCACGTAGTTGTTGTGTGCGAAGTCGCCGCGAAGGCCGCCTCGGAGATCATTTCGCGCCCGCCCGCGTGCATAGTTGTCTCCGCCCCCAGCTAAGCGGGGGCATGACAAGTTCCAGTCATACGGGGGACGGGCTCCATGCCATTCATACGTCGCCGCGGACTCACGAGCGCTGCCGCCGTGATCGCCGCGGTCCTGATCACTACCACTGCCTGCAGCAAGACCGAGGAGAGCGGGGCCAAGGCCTCCGGCTCGACGACCGCCCAGGCGGGCGCGGGCGACACCATCGACACCGGCGAGAAGGAGAGCGGCGGTGACACGACCGTCGGCGGCTTCAAGCTCCCCGAGGGCGTACCCACCGACCTCACCGGTGACGCGCTGGCGAAGTGGAAGGACGGTGGCTGGCAGGACTTCGGCGGCGACTGGGCTTCCAAGGCGGAGGACTTCGCCAACCCGTACATCGAGGACTTCTGGACGCCGGAGCGTATCGCCGAGGCCAGGGAGAACCTCCCGGAGCTGCCGGCGGTCGCCGAGGCGGGCAACACCGCGACGGGCGGCGGCAAGACCACCCAGGTCTGGCTGCCCGACGGCAAGGTCAAGAAGCGGCAGGCCACCAAGGTCAAGGCGACCTACCACAAGCACGCCGCCCCGGTCGGCAAGCTCTTCTTCACCACGCCCCAGGGGTCCAGCGTCTGCTCCGCCGCGGTCGTGAAGGACCCGGCGCACCCGGGCAAGTCCAACCTCGTGTGGACCGCGGGGCACTGCGTGCACGCGGGCAAGGGCGGCGGCTGGTACCGCAACATCGCCTTCGTCCCGTCCTTCAACAACACGGGCAAGCTGAACATCGCCCAGGCGTCGAAGGACTACCGCGCGGGCAACGTCTCCCCGTACGGCCTCGCCTGGGCCGACTGGGCCACCACCTCCGGCCCCTGGATCGAGGGGGGCGCCGCCAGCAACGGCACCGTGGCCGCCGCGTACGACTACGCCGTCCTCCACATGAAGCCGGAGAAGGGCTCCAAGTCCCTGGAGGAGCGGCTCGGTTCGGCCCTGCCGGTGTGGTTCAACGCGCCCGCCGCCAACAAGGTCAAGAAGATGAAGGTCCGCGGCTACCCGGCCGAGGCCCCGTACGACGGCTCGAAGATGTACCACTGCCAGGGCGCCACCAAGCGCTTCGTCCTCGGCTACAGCTACCCGAGCGACTACCCGGCCCAGTACATGGTCGGCTGCACCATGAACGGCGGCGCGTCCGGCGGCCCCTGGTTCACGACCTACAAGGGCCGCACGTACCTGGTCTCCAACAACTCCCTGAGCGACCGCTCCACGTTCATCACCGGGCCGCGCCTCGGCAAGAACGCCAAGCAGGTCTACCTGGCGACGAGCAACAAGTTCAAGTAGACCCGGCTCGCAGGTGGTCGGCCCCCGGTGACCTCGGTCGCCGGGGGCCGTCGCGCGTGCGCGTACATTCGCCGTCATGAACACGTCCGAGTGGTGGGAGCTGCCGCCCGCCTCTCGGTCCCCTTCCACTTCGTCAGCCCGCACACCCCGGACGAACTGGCCAGATGGGGCGGCCGTGACGCGGGCTAGGTGAGCTGTGTCGGCAGCGGTGCCATGTGCGTCACGATCAGGCCCGACACCGCGCGCGTGAGCGCCACGTACAGGCGGCGGAGCCCCGTCCGCTCGTCCGGTTCGCCGTCGACGACCGCCTGGGGTTCGTCCAGGACGACGTAGTCGTACTCAAGGCCCTTGGCGAGCGTGGCCGGTACGAGGGTGAGGCGGGTCTCGTACGTCGTCTCCTCGCCCGGCGCGAGACAGCCGATGCCGGCCGCCTTGAGCGCCTCGGCGAGCGCGGGCACGCGGGCGTCGGCGGCGATGAGCCCGGTCGAACCCTCGTTGCGGAGCAGCTCCTGGCACGCGGCGATCACCTGGGAGTCGTCCTCGCTCGGCCGTACGTCGAAGAAGCCCGGGTTCTCACGGACGGACGCGACCGGTGTCAGGCCGGGCGCGATGTGGGGGAGGAGCCGGGAGGCGTACGTGATCACGTCGGTCGGCACGCGGAAACCGGCCGTCAGCTCCTCCACATGGGCCTCCGCCTTGCCGAGGTGCGTCAGCGCCTCCTCCCAACTCCGCGTCGCCCAGGGGGTCGTGCCCTGCGCGAGGTCGCCGAGAACGGTCGCGGAACCGGTGGTGCAGCGGCGCCCGACGGCCCGGTACTGCATGGGCGACAGGTCCTGCGCCTCGTCGAGGACGACATGGCCGAGGGAGTGCGTGCGCTGCACGAGGTCGGTGGTCTCGTCGATGAGTACGGCATCGGCGGCCGACCACCTGACCGACTTCACGCTCCGCGCGGGCTTCGCCCACAGGATCGTCTTCTGCTCGTCCTCGGTCAGGATCCCGTCAGCGTGCGCGGCGAGGAAGTCCGCGTCGGACAGCAGGCGCAGGACGAGCCTGGCGGGCTCGACGGGCGGCCAGATCGCCTTGACGGCCGCCTTCACGGCGGTGTTGCGGGCCACCGCGTCCTGCACCCGGTCGTCGGGCGCCTCCCCGGACCGTTCCATCTGCACCAGCACCGCGTGCGCGATCCGCTGCGGCAGCGCCTCGCGGGCGGCCCCGTAGCGGATCTCGCGGTCCAGCAACTCCCGCACGATGTCCGACAGTTCGTACGCCGGTACGCGCCAGCGGCGTGAACCCCGGACGACCATGACGGGCTCGGTGGGGAGGGTGACGTGCGACCGTACGGCCCGGCGGAGGACCTCGGCCATCCGGGCGTCGCCCTTGATGACGGCGGCCGGCGCCTCGTCCGCGCCCCGCACCTCGACGTGGGCGACGAGGTCGTCGACGGTCGCCTGCCTGACGTCCAGCTCGCCGAGCGCGGGGAGGACCTGCTCGATGTAGTGGAGGAAGGAGCGGTTCGGCCCGATGACGAGGGTGCCGGTGCGGGCGAGGCGCTCTCGGTGGGCGTAGAGGAGGTAGGCGACCCGGTGCAGGCCGACGGCGGTCTTGCCGGTGCCGGGGCCGCCCTGGACGCAGAGGGAGCCGGCGAGGCCGGACCGGACGATCTCGTCCTGCTCCGGCTGGATCGTCGCCACGATGTCCCGCATCGGGCCGACGCGCGGACGCTCGATCTCCTGCTGCAGCAGCTTGCTGGTGGCGGCCGCCTCGGCGGGGTCGGAGAGGTGCTCGTCCTCGTACGCGGTGAGGTCGCCGCCGGTGTACCCGAAGCGGCGCCGCAGTCCGACGTCCAGCGGATCGGTCTTGGAGGCCCGGTAGAACGGCTGCGACACGGGGGCACGCCAGTCGATGACCATCGGATCGCCGTCCGCGTCGTGCACATGCCGACGCCCGATGTAGAAGCGTTCCCCTTCCGCGCCCTCGGCCCGGGCGGCGCCGGGGGCGTGCAGATAGTCGAGGCGGCCGAAGAAGAGGGGGGTGTGGCTCAGGTCGGCCAGCGCCTTGATCCGCTCGTCGATCTGGCGTGCCAGCACCTCCGCGTTCACCCAGTTCGCGGTGACGTCCTTGATGTCCAGCGCCTGCACGTCCTCCCGCATGGCGCGCAGAGCGGAACGGGAGGCGGAGAGGTGGGAGCGCTCGCGGGAGAGGGGGTCGGTGGGGCCGGCGGTGGGGTGCGCGGACAAGGGGGTGCCTCCGGGTGGCCTACGGGACCTAGGGGTACTGCCTGACGGCGATGCGGTGCCTAGGGTCTGTCGTCGATGACCGACCGGTTTCCGTCCGGGCGGCGGCGCTCCACGGACGGGAGGCGGGCAAGAGCGGAGAGTGTAGGTGAGGTGAGGGGGTGGAGACCAACCGATTTCCATGCGGTAACCCCTAGGGGGCCAGTACGTCGCGGGTACTAGGGGTGGGTGACACCTGAGGGTGAGCCGGGGTCTCAGCGGGTTCACTCCGGAGACCGACGCAATCCAAAGGCGGACGTTCCACCATGGAGACATGAGTGCAGCGACTTTCATCCCAGCCTCGGCCTCCGGCCGACCCGGTCCGCCGCCCGGCGCGACCGGCCTCGACGACCACCACAACCGCCACCGCTTCGCCGACACCCTCCGCGCCGTCAAGGTCTTCGCGAGCGCCGCCTTCGGCGTGGTCGTCCTCGGTGAGTACGCGGAGGAAGCGGGCGTACACCGCCGGTGAGGCACCGCCGACCCTGCTGAGGCCCCGCCCACCCCGCTGAGCCCACGCCGACCCGCAGGGGCGGCCACCCCTGCGAATCCTCGCCCCGACGACCTGCCTCACGAACACCCGCCTCCCGGCGACCTGTGCGCCCGGTGACCTGTGCTCCCGGTACCCGACGACCTGGCTCCCGCTGCCCGCACTCAAGGCGGCCTCGGTCTTCGGTGCACGGCACAGCTCGGCCGACCGACAGGCCGAGGGCCGGTGGGGCGTCCTCCTCAGCCGGCGCTTCCCGCCCTCAGCCGTCCGTCAGCAGCTCGTCCGCGTCCATGATCCGGTAGGCGTAGCCCTGTTCGGCGAGGAAGCGCTGGCGGTGGGCGGCGAAGTCCTGGTCGATGGTGTCGCGGGCGACGACGGAGTAGAAGTGGGCCTGGTGGCCGTCGGCCTTGGGTCGCAGGACACGGCCGAGACGCTGGGCCTCCTCCTGACGCGAGCCGAAGGTGCCGGAGACCTGGATGGCGACCGTGGCCTCCGGGAGGTCGATGGAGAAGTTCGCGACCTTCGACACGACCAGGACGTTGATCTCGCCCTGCCGGAACGCGTCGAAGAGCTTCTCGCGCTGCGCGTTGCTGGTCTCGCCCTTGATCACCGGCGCGTCCAGGTGGGCGCCCAGTTCGTCGAGCTGGTCGATGTACTGGCCGATGACGAGGATCTGCTGTCCCGCGAAGCGGCGGACGAGCGCCTCGGCCACCTTCCGCTTGGTCGCGGTGGTGGAACAGAAGCGGTACTTCTCCTCCTGCTCGGCGGTGGCGTAGGCGAGCCGCTCGGAGTCGGTCAGGTTCACCCGGACCTCGACGCAGTCGGCGGGCGCGATGTAGCCCTGCGCCTCGATCTCCTTCCAGGGCGCGTCGAACCGCTTGGGCCCGATGAGGGAGAACACGTCCGACTCCCGCCCGTCCTCCCGGACGAGGGTCGCCGTCAGCCCCAGCCGTCGGCGCGCCTGCAGATCGGCGGTGAACTTGAAGACCGGAGCGGGAAGGAGGTGCACCTCGTCGTAGACGATGAGGCCCCAGTCACGGGAGTCGAACAGCTCCAGGTGCGGGTAGACGCCCTTCCGGCGGGTCGTCAGCACCTGGTACGTGGCGATGGTGACCGGCCGGATCTCCTTCCGCGTCCCGCTGTACTCGCCGATCTCCTCCTCGGTCAGCGACGTCCGCTTCACCAGCTCGTGCTTCCACTGCCGCGCGGAGACGGTGTTCGTGACGAGGATGAGGGTGGTCGACTTGGCCTGGGCCATGGACCCGGCCCCGACCAGCGTCTTGCCGGCACCGCAGGGCAGCACGACTACTCCGCTGCCGCCGTGCCAGAAGTTCTCCACCGCCTGCTTCTGGTACGGGCGCAGCGCCCAGCCTTCCTCGGCCAGTTCGATCGGGTGGGCCTCGCCGTCCACGTATCCGGCGAGGTCCTCGGCGGGCCAGCCCAGCCTCAGCAGGGTCTGCTTGATCTGCCCGCGCTCGGACGGGTGCACGGCGACGGTGTCCGGGTCGATCCGGTTGCCGACGAGCGGGGCGACCCTCTTCGACCGCAGGATCTCCTCCAGCACCGGCCGGTCGGTGGTGGTGAGGACGAGACCGTGGACCGGGTGTTTGGAGAGGGTGAGGCGGCCGTAGCGGTCCATCGTCTCGGCGACGTCCACGAGGAGCGCGTGCGGCACCGGGTAACGGCTGTACTGCACCAGCGCGTCCACGACCTGCTCGGCGTCGTGGCCGGCGGCCCGCGCGTTCCACAGGCCGAGCGGGGTCACCCGGTAGGTGTGGATGTGCTCGGGCGCCCGCTCCAGTTCGGCGAACGGCGCGATGACGCGACGGCACTCGTCGGCCAGCTCGTGGCCGACTTCCAGGAGCAGCGTCTTGTCGGACTGGACGATGAGCGGACCATTCACCGCACGACACCCTTTCGATTCGGCCCGGACCGGAGTGAGGGGGCGTTGTGAACGTCCCCTGGTCGTCGTGGGCGCTTCGGCGCTTCGGCCAAACGTCCAGTGTGCCTGATCATCCGGCTCAGCCGGCGGGCTCGCGTGTGCGATCCCGCCCACCATCACCAGTGCTATTGAATGTCTATTCATTCCCCTGAGTGGCGGGAATTCAGATTTGCAGCATTGGTTCCGAAGAATGGCGAACCGTGCAGCCACTCACCCCGGCCGACCCCGCCGATCCGGTCACCCCGTCCGCCTCCCCGCAGGGCACCACGCTCGGCTACGCCCTGTTCGCCACCCGCTGGCTCCAGGCACCGCTGTACTTCGGTCTGGTCGCGGCACAGGGGGTGTACGTCTACAAGTTCTTCAACGAACTGTGGACCTTAATCGTCAGGTGCGTGAGCGGGAATGCCAGCGAGACGTATGTGATGCTCGCGGTGCTCAAGCTGGTCGACGTCGTCATGATCGCCAACCTGCTGATCATGACGATCGTCGGCGGCTACGAGACCTTCGTCTCCCGCATCGGCCTCCAGGGCCACCGCGACCAGCCCGAATGGCTCTCGCACGTCAATTCCAACGTGCTGAAGGTCAAGCTCGCCACCGCCATCGTGGGCATCTCCTCCGTCCATCTGCTCCAGATGTTCGTGGACGTCCACCACACCTCGCACCACGCGCTGCTGTGGGGCACGGTGATCCACATGGCCTTCATCGCCTCGGCGGTGCTCCTGGCGTACATGTCGGGGCCGATGCTGCGCGAGGACAAGGGGCACGGTTCCCACCACGGCCCGCCCGACGCCCCGAAGCCGCCGCAGTGCCCGCGGACACCGACGGGCCCCACGGCACTGAGGGAACCGCTGGAGCCGACGGGACCGGACCGGCCGGGCGGGCCCGCCGCCGCCCCCGTTCCCCCGCGGGCGCCGCTGCCGATCCCGGCCCAGGCCACCTCGTACGAGAACCACCTGACCCATGAGAGCCGGGTTCCGCCCTACGAGACCCGGTTCGCGCAGGGCAAGACCCGGCTCATGCGGTACGAGGCCCGGCGCGCGCCGCACGTGGCCGAGGGCGGGGTCGAGGGACGGGTGCGGGAGGCCGGGTTCCCGGCGCGGAAGCTGCTGGAGGAGTTCGACGCGGGTCACCCGCGCTCCTTCGACCGGCGGCTGCTGGCGCGGCTCGGAGCCCTGGACTTCGTGGCCACCGGACGGAACGTGGTGTTCGTCGGCGCCCCCGGCACCGGCAAGACACATCTGGCGATCGGGCTCGGCGTGCGGGCCTGCGAGGCCGGGCACCGGGTGCTGTTCGCGACCGCCTCGGAGTGGGCCACGCGGCTGGCCGGGGCACGGGCCGAGGGCAGACTCGCCGAGGAACTGTCCGCGCTCGACGCCTGCCCCCTGCTGATCGTCGACGAGGTCGGCTACCTCCCCTTCGACACGGACACCGCCCGGCTCTTCTTCCAGCTCATCGCGCACCGCTACGAGCGGGCCTCGCTGATCGTGACCAGCGACCGGCCGCTCGGCCGCTGGGAGGAGATCTTCGGCGGGGCCGCCCCGGCGATGGTCGACCGCCTCGCGCACCACGCCGAGATCGTCCGCCTCGAAGGGGACAGCTACCGGCTGCGCCGCGCTACTTCCCCAGGCTGACGTTCTGGATCAACGGCCCCTCCACGCCGATGCCCTCGCCCACCAGCGTGCCGAGTTCGGGGAGGGGCAGGGGCGGGTTGGCCGCGGCGGGGGAGGCGAGCACACCCACCAGGGTGACGGCGGCGACAGCGGAGACGAGCGTGACGAGTGGGCGCATGCGTACGGGTGGGCCTTTCGAGCGCAGGAGTCGATCTCGATCGGACACAGGGTGGCTGCCCCGTGTCACGAGACGGGATGCGCCGGATGCCCCTTCATCGCTCGTGAGGGGGAAAAGCGGGTGTGGCCTGCATGAACGCCCACATACACCCGAACGGGTGCGGGGCGGGAAGCGTGTTGATCAACTTGGTCAGGGCGCGTCGTCCGCCAGTTCCGCGACGCCCGTGATCCGGTGCAGCGGAAACGTCCGTACCTCGTCCGCCGTGTGGTCGTACGCCGTCACGAAGCCGCCCTCGACGCGGACCGGGGCGATGACGCGCTGGCTGGCGGAGCCCTCGGCGTTGACGTAACCGATCCACAGGGTCTCGCCGGTGAGGACGGCGGCCTGCATCGTCGCGAGGGTCTCGGCGGAGCCGGTACGGGGCAGGGCGCCGGACGGGGCCGTGTCCCCGGTCGTCTTGCGGGGCGTGGTGGAGGCGAGGTCACCGGCGCGGATGGCGCGGATCGCGGCGCCCAGCAGCGTGTCGTCCGGCGCCGGGGGACCCTCCGGGACGGGCTCCGGGGCCGTGCGGGGCGGGGTGCGGTGGGCGTGCGCCCGGGTGATCAGGACGTCGCCCTCCGCCGATTCGGCGGCCGGCGCGAACCCCATCGTCCGCAACCCGTTGAGCAGCGTCGCCGGGTCCGCCTGCGCGGCGAGGACGGTCGGCGCCAGCCGCCGCAGCCCGAGCCCCTGCGACCGCTTGTCGGCGAGGATCTCGCTGAGCATCGCGTCGTCGTCGCAGCGCACGTACGCCGACGCCACGCCGATCCGCAGATGGCCGTGGCGCCGTGCCACGTCGTCGATCAGATACGCGAGCGGCTGCGGGACCGGCGTACGGGAGTGGGCGGTCAGGAAGTCGTGCAGGTCGGAGGCGCTTCGGCCCGCGTCCAGCGCCCGGCGCACCGACCCCGGCGTGAACCGGTACACCGTCGCGCCACCCTTCGACTCCACGTCCGCCAGCACGCCCAGCATGTCGGCCAGCGGCCGCTTCAACGGGCCGGGCGCGACAGCCGTCAGGTCCGCCTGCAGCAGCACGTGGTCCAGCGGCTCGGGAAGCAGCGGCGCGAGCAGCCGCGCGGCCCGGGAGGCGGCCGCGGCCTGCTCGGCGACGGCGTCGGGGGTGGGGGAAAGGGCGGGCACGGGATGGTGCGGCAGGAGGACGTGATGGGCGGGGAGCTTGTCGCCAGGGGTCTCCGGCAGGTCGGCGGTGGCCGCGGCCTCGCGGGGGAAGCCGAGGAGCGCGCGGCCCTGCGCGGACAGCGCGCCGCGCCCGGTGACACCGAGCGACTCGGCCTCGGAGAGCGTCCACCGGACGATCCGGGCGCGCAGGTCGTCGCCGGGCCGGGACGACTGCGCGGACTGCGCGGACTGCGCGTGCGATGCGGGTGGTTGCTGGGGCTGTGAGGACTGCTGGGCGCCGCGGGAGGGGCGTTCCCAGTGGAGGCGGGCCAGCACGGAATCGGGGGTGGCCGACGTGCCCTCGGGGAGCCCGGCGAGCAGCGCGAGGACCCGGTGGCGCACCTCGGGCGCGGCCGAACGGTCCAGACCCGGGCCCAGCGCCGACAACGTACGGTCCTTGGGGTCCCGTTCCCCGATCACGCCCGGCGTACGGGTCGCCGTCAGCCAGGCCGTGGCGAGCCGCGCCCAGCGCTCGGCGGCGGGCAGCTCCAGCCACTCGTCGTACGCGGGGGTGGCGGCGTACCGTTCGTCGGCCTCGCCGTCCGATGCCAACAGTCCGGCGGCGTAGGCGAGTTCCACCCAGAACGCGGCGGCGGGCTCGGGCAGGTCGAGGGCCATGGCGGTCCGTTTCAGGTCCCGCACGCTGAGCCCGCCCGCACGCAGGACGCCCGGCCCGCCCTCGTCCCAGTCCTTCAGCAGCTCCTCCATGGTCGCCAGCGTGGTGTACGCCTGGCCGGCCGCCGCCGCGTCCACAACCTGTGGACGGTGCGTCGCCGCCGCCTCGACGGGCGGCGGTACCGGCTGGACCTCCCGGTGCGCGCGGCCCGCCCGCAGATGCAGGGCGACCTCGCGGGGGATGACGACCGTGCCGGGGGCGGTCGGCAGGAGCAGGCCCCGGTCCAGCAGCCAGCGCAGATGGGCCGCCGGTTTGGCGGTGACCTGGCCGTACGGCGGCCCCCACACCAGGCGGGTCAGGACGTCGAGGGACTCGGGGGGCGCGGCGGCGAGGAGCGCGGCCATGCGGCGACGGTCGGTGAAGAGCCCGCCGAGACCGGTGACGGCCGACACCGAGTCGTGGGTGCTCGCCAGACCGGCCTGCGCCACGATCTCCTGCACCCGCCCCGGCGACATGCCCGCCGTGGCCTCCGCGACGGTCGGGCCGAGACCGGTGGGGGAGGGGTGCTGCGGCGAGGGGGCGAGCAGTTCGCGGGCCGTGCGCACGAGGCGGAGTCGGTCGTCGGCGCCCCACACGAGGGCCTGGTCGCGCAGGGTGCCGAGCGCGCGGGGCAGCGCGGCGGTGACGGCGGGGTCCGCGTCGTCACCGGCCAGCAGGGACGCCAGTTCCGCGTACGACGCCGGGTCGGCCGCCACGGCCAGCGCCTGTGCCGTCTGCAGGGCGAACCGGTCCAGGCGCTCCAGGGCCCGGACGACCGACGCGCGTGTCCCGGCCCGGGTCGCCAGCTGGGTCAGGTCCGTCGGCACGGGCGTGATGAGATCCGGCCGCGCCCGGAGCAGCACGGCGAGCGAACGGTCGTCCCGCCCGCGCAGCGCCTCCGCCAGCGAACGGGGGGCCCCACCGGCAGGCGCCGCCTCTGTGGGGATGTGCTCCTCGGTGCTCATCCGGCCAACGTTAGCGCCTGGGCTCCGCCGGACCGGGGCGCCTCATGACTCGGGGGCGTGTGCGGTGTGGCGGGTGCGGGTGAGTCGTGTGCTGATCGCGCCCACGCGGCGGAGCCGCCGGCCGGCACAACCCCCGCGCCCCGCTCCGGCGCCGGGCACCGAGGAACCCCGGGTACCCGGAAGCGATACCGTCGGGGGGATACGCGCCAACCCCGGAGGGGCTTCGTGGGGATTGAGAGCGACCAGGTCGTCTACGAGTATCTGAGCCGGGTCGGTGATCTGGCTCAGCAGCGGCAGTTGCCGTCGGCGACGCGGATGCGTCTGGTGTCGGGGCTGCGGGACGAGATCGACCGGCGGCGGGCGAAGGTGCCGGTGGACAGTCCGGCTGCCGTGCGGCGCATCATCGCCCGCCTCGGTACGCCGAACGACGTCGTCGAGGCGGCGGGCGCGCCCGGTGACGTACCGGAGCCGCGGGCCGCCGCCGTGCCCGTGCAGCGGGTGACCGGTGACGACGGCGCCGACACGGAGGACGCCGGGGAGCGGCCCAAGGGGCTGTCCAGAGGGCTCCGACGGGTCGTGCCGCGACCGCGCCCCGCCGAAGCCGTGCCGCCGCCGGTGGCGGGCGGTGCCGCTCCGCCGCATCTCGCTCCGCTGCACGAACTGGGGGACGGCGACGCGCAGCCCGACTGGTGGCGGGTCGGCGGGGGTGGCGGGCCCGGAGGCGCCGATCTCGGGTTCGGGCTCGGGGACTCCGTGCCGGGGTTCGTCGGGGGTGTGGAGATTCCCGAGCTGCTGAAGCCGCCGCCGGTGAAGGCGGAGGGGGAGGGGCAGGGCAAGGGGGAGAAGCGGGCGGTCGAGAAGGGGGAGGCCCCCTCGGCGGTCGTCACGGAGGAGAGAGGGTCCCGGCGGCTGCGGTTGCCGCTGCCCCGGTTGCGGCCCGCGGGTGGGGGGTGGAGCAACCCACTGCTGTTGCTGGCCGCCGTGCTGCTGGTCGCGGGGGCGGTCATGGGGAGTCTGGTGCCGTTGGGGCTCGGGTGGCTGATCGCCTATCTGTCGCGGCGGCTGACGCCCACCGAGTCGAAGTGGGCGGTCATGGGGATTCCGGGGGTGGTGGCCGCCGGGGGGATCGTCTGGCTGTGGGGGCGAACGGACGGCCGCTGGGGTGACCCCATTGCCCAGGGCCACATGAACTCCGCGCTCACCGACACCTGGCCCTGGGTCCTCCGCACCGCCGCCGTCTCCTCCGCGCTCTACCTCCTCTGGCGCTCCCAACGCCCCCGCTGACCGGCGTTCTCCTCCCCGCGCCCCGCAGAAGGCAAGGGCGCGGGGAACCGCGCGACCAGCACCCACACACCCGCACCCGACCCGCCACCCCACCCGGCCCACAATGGACGGCATGAACTCTCGCGCGCTGACCGTCGGATTCGATCTCGACATGACGCTGATCGACTCACGGCCGGGGATCCACGCCTGTTACGAGGCGCTGGCGGCGCGGACGGGGACGTACATAGACGCCGATCTGACGATCACCCGGCTGGGGCCGCCGCTCGCGGACGAGCTGGCGCACTGGTTTCCGGCGGCGGAGATCCCGGCGATGGCGGACCTCTACCGGCAGATGTATCCGGCGATCGCGATCGCCGCGACCCCCGCGATGCCGGGCGCGCCGGAGGCGATCGCGGCGGTCCGGGCGGCCGGTGGGCGGGCGATCGTGGTCACCGCCAAGTACGAGCCCAACGCCAGGCTGCACCTGGAGCACCTCGGCATGGAGCCGGACGTACTCGTCGGCGACCTGTGGGCGGAGGCCAAGGCGGCGGCGCTGCGCGAGCACGGCGCGAGCGTGTACGTCGGCGACCACACCGGCGACGTACGCGGCGCCCGCACGGCACAGGCGTACGCGGTCGCCGTCGCCACCGGCCCCTGCGACGAGCGGGAGCTGAGCGAGGCCGGCGCCGACGTCGTCCTCACGGACCTGACCGCGTTCCCGGCGTGGCTCGACACGCACCGGCGCACGCGCTCCCGGTAGGACCTGCTGGGCACGGCCGGCTGGGCACGGCCTGCCCGGCGGGACCGGAGACGGCCGGATTCAGAGACGTGCCTCGCGCGCCCTTCTGCGCCCCGCCGCGACGGACTGCAGCACTCCGGCGCCGGCGACGAGGAAGCCGACGCCCATGAGCATGCTCAGGACGAACATGTAGGTGGGGAACGGAGTCGTTCCGAGGAACAGTGGTGCCACGGTGACGAGTGTGGCCACGGCACCGGCGAAGAACACGATCGCACCGGCACGGATCAGCCGGTCACCGGGTTCGGCGGAATTCGGTTGGGTTTTGTCACGCACCCGACCAGGGTAGTTCCCAGCGCGAGGGAACAGTCGGCCGACGTCTTGTCACCCGCCCCCGGACCAATAGGCTGGGGACCGGCGGGTCCGACGACCCGCTGTAGTGCTGTCCAGAGCAGTTTGCGCACACCGAGAACACCAAACAGACGCAGTTTCCGACGAGTACGAGAGCGATGACAGACGTGCCTACCGGCAATGCCAAGCCGGTTAACTAGACACGCATAGAGCGGTACGCTCGCGCCATGACACCCGGTCTGCGCTACCTCGCCTGTCTCCGTCTCTCTGCCGACTCGGACGGCTCCACCTCCATCGAGTGGCAGCGTGGCGTGATCCGACACCACGTCAGTTCTCCGCACCTGTCCGGCGTCCTGGTGGGCGAGGCAGAGGACACGGATGTCTCAGGCTCCATCTCTCCCTTCAAGCGTCCGAGACTCGGTAAGTGGCTGACGTCTCGAGCCCATGAGTTCGACGTGATCATTGCGGCCAAGATGGACCGGCTCACCCGACGCTCGATGCACTTCAACAACCTCTTGGAGTGGGCACAGGAGAACGGGAAGTTCATCGTCTGTGTAGAGGAAGGGTTCGACCTTTCCACTCCTCAAGGAAAGATGATGGCCCGTATGACTGCCGTCTTTGCTGAGGCTGAGTGGGACACCATCCAGGCACGCATTCTGAACGGCGTACAAAGCCGTCTGGAGAACCGTTCATGGCTCACAGGCGCTCCGCCTACCGGCTACCGCATCAAAGCCGTAGAGGGAGGCAAGAGGAAGGTTCTGGAGATTGACCACGACTTCCACCCCTACGTGGAAGAGATCTTCTCTCGTGTCCGTGAGGGTCAGTCCACACACAGGATTGCCCGAGACTTCAATGGCCGTGGCGTACTCACATGGGGAGACCATCTCAGGAAGTTGAAGGGGGAGGAAATCAACGGAACTCAGTGGCAGTCAACCATCATCAATAAGTTCATCCGCTCCTCTTGGGTCCCTGGTATCTATGCCTATAAGGGCGAGGCTGTTCTGGACGACCAGGGAGAGCCGGTAATCCTCCCTGAACAGCCATTGGCTTCGATGGATGAATGGACAGATCTGGTAGACAGGATCAAACCCGCCCCCAAGCCTGTAGGAACGGAAAGCCGTACGGGTGCCAAGAGTCTGCTTGCTGGTATTGCTCGCTGCGGTAACTGTGGAGCGCCGGTAACTTCTCTTCTGAATTCCGGACATACAAGGAAAGACGGAGAGCGAATTCCGGGACACAGGTATTACCGCTGCTCCAATAAGTTCAAGGGCGGAGCATGCACCCAGGGTCTCTATGTCCGTGCTGATCTCCTGGACGGATGGGTTGACCAGGAGATTCGGGGGAGTGTGGGCACGTGGGACATGTACGAGCGAGCCGGTACGGGACCCTCTCAGGCAAGGGAACTCCAGTCAGCTAGGGCGCGCCTGGAAAAGCTGGAAGCTGACTTCCTGGCAGGGGAGTACGACGGAGAGGGCCAGGAAGAGTCCTACCGCCGTATGCATAAGGGTCTGTCGGCAAAGGTTGCTCTCCTGGTAAAGCAGGAAGAGGAAAGGGCTAACCCGGCTCTCAAGGCGACAGGTAAGAAGTACGGGGAAGTCTGGGAAGCTAAAGACCAGGAAGACCGTAGGGAATTCCTTCGCAGCTATCAGGTGAAGGTCTGGGCTTGGGATAAGGGAACGGATGAGAGTGAGAGGGGAATGGTTATGGATCTGGGGGATATTCAGGCCATGGCGAGCGAGCTGGCACTCTCGCGTCCAGGGAAAAGTGAAATGACAAGACTTGTGGTTAGCCGCAATTCGGAAGCCCGCATGTGGAAAGCATTGGAATTCGCCAAGAACTGGAATATGTAAAGAAAATGCCCTGTCGAATGACGGGGTCTTTTTCTTTTCCTGAATTGTTTACGGATTCACCTCCCGCCTTTTATGGTTGAATATCGATCGGGGGTGGTCTGGTCTTTCGAGTGCCCAGTACTCCAGCCGTAGATCGTTACGGTCGTGGCACCGGATGCCCGAGTCGTATTGGCTGGCCCGTCCTATCCGTGTGTGACGGTCGTGCCGAGCCACGTCCTCAGGCCCCGCTGCGCGACCCGCAATACTTCACTCGGGGGCAGCTCGTCAGCTCGTTCGATCACAACGAGACCCCAGTCCTTCCGGCGGACTGCGCCAAGCGTCACTGCGCGCTCACGCAGCAGGTACTTCACCGCCGAAGCCAGGTCGTCCACTGGAGGACTTACCTCG
This sequence comes from Streptomyces sp. NBC_01314, assembly GCF_041435215.1. Lineage (NCBI taxonomy): Bacteria > Bacillati > Actinomycetota > Actinomycetes > Kitasatosporales > Streptomycetaceae > Streptomyces > Streptomyces sp. NBC_01314. Next base: position 6,138,117 of record NZ_CP108394.1, read on the forward strand.
TAGCTTGCGAGTTTCCCGACGTACCAGTCCAGCCACTGCTCGCCTTCCCTCGTCACGGCCCGGGACAATGCGGACTCGGCATCCCCGTCGAGAAAGACCATGACCGGCCGGACCTGTTCGAGAACCTCTGTGAGGTCAGTCATGAACGCGTCGATCGTCTCTTCGCCGTGCCCCATGGCCAGCAGCGTCGGCACGAACGGCATCAGCGCGTCCGCGATCACCATGTCATTGCCGCTCGCCACGACCGCATCGACGAATCTCGCAGTCGCCGCGATCAGTGTCCCCGGCTCGACCACGCCTGTCGCCCTGAACTCCTCGGCTACCGCAGCGAACTGCGGTCGGGTCAAGATCTCCTCCTCGCGGAAGTGGTCCACCCGCAGTCCGTATCGGCCAGCCACTGGGACAGCCCGGCACACAGCGTCGACTTGCCCGCTCCGGGAGATGCTCCCCACACAGTGATCAGAACTGTCATGGCTGCCGAGCCTAGGATCGGCAGCCATGACTGCCAACTCCATGGCGTCCCCGGCTGTCCGTGCCGCAGATCGTGATCTTCACGGGAGAACCATTCGGCGCCGGTAGTGGCTGGCCCGGGATCGGGCTTGGTGGCGTCGTCGCCATGCGGACCAGTGGAGTCGATGTGCGGCTGCGTGGGTGGGCTGGGTGACGAGTGTGGTGAAACGGGGCCCTCACACTTCCCCCACCACTCTGAGCCTCTGCCGACACAGGTAGGGGCTCAGTCGTGTTTCCAGGCGTGATTAAGCCTGTGTGTCGCTGGGGAGAGCCCCGGTAGGCTGTCATGACGGCAGTTCAAGGGTGTCCGGTGTCAGTCCGGCAGCTATCGAGGGAGCGTGTGCTTTGCCGACTGGCAAGGTCAAATGGTTCAACAGTGAGAAGGGCTTCGGCTTTCTCTCCCGTGACGACGGCGGTGACGTCTTCGTCCACTCCTCCGTACTGCCCGCCGGTGTCGACACCTTGAAGCCGGGCCAGAAGGTCGAGTTCGGGGTCGTCGCCGGTCAACGCGGTGACCAGGCCCTCTCCGTGACGGTTCTGGAGCCGGCCCCCTCGGTCGCCGCCGCCCAGCGCAAGAAGCCCGACGAGCTGGCATCGATCGTGCAGGATCTGACCACACTGCTGGAGAACATCACGCCGATGCTGGAGCGGGGCCGCTATCCCGACCGTGCCGCGGGCGGGAAGATCGCGGGTCTTCTCCGCGCCGTGGCCGACCAGTTGGACGTGTAGTCCACCGACTCCAAGGGTGTCTAAGGGAATTCGAGCGCGTCGGGGCCGAGGGGCGGTACCAGTCCCTCGGCCGCCGCACGTGTGAGCAGGCCCCTGACCGCCGCGTAGCCGTCCTCGCCGAGGTCGGCCGTGAACTCGTTGACGTACAGGCCGATGTGCTGGTCGGCGACGGCCGGGTCCATCTCCTGGGCGTGTTCGAGGACGTACGGGCGGGAGACCTCGGGGTCGTCCCAGGCCGCGCGGACGGAGGCGCGGATCGTCTCCGCGAGCCCGGTCAGTGTCTCCGTGCCCAGCGAGCGCTTCGCGATGATCGCGCCCAGCGGAATCGGCAGCCCCGTCGTGTCCTCCCAGTGCGCGCCCATGTCGGCGAGGTTGTGGAGGCCGTAGTTCCGGTAGGTGAAGCGGGCCTCGTGGATGACGAGTCCGGCGTCGACCTTGCCGTCCCGCACGGCCGGCATGATCTCGTGGAACGGCATCACCACGATCTCGCCCACCCCGCCGGGCAGCGTGTCCGCCGCCCAGAGGCGGAAGAGGAGATACGCGGTCGACCGCTCGCTCGGCACCGCCACCGTACGGCCGGTGAGGTCCGTGCCCGGCTCCCGCGTCAGCACCAGCGGGCCACAGCCCCGCCCGAGCGCACCGCCGCAGGGCAGCAGCGCGTACTCGTCGAGGACGTACGGCAGCACGGCGTACGACACCTTCAGTACGTCCAGGTCGCCGCGCTCGGCCATGCCGTTGGTGATGTCGATGTCCGCGAACGTCACGTCGAGCGCGGGCGCGCCGGGGATCCGGCCGTGCGCCCAGGCGTCGAAGACGAACGTGTCGTTGGGGCAGGGCGAGTACGCCATCCGCAGCCCGCCGGTCCCGGCGGGGGTGGTCGCGCGGCTCATGGGCGTCGCCTCGGGGCTCATGGGGCTGCTAGGGCTCATAGGGCTCATGGGGGTCCCAACTCTCCAGTACGGGCGTCAGCTTCCCGAAGGCCTCGGTGAGTGCGGTCAGCGCGTCGCCGATGCGCCAGGCGGCGCGGTCGCGCGGGCCCACGGGGTTGGAGACGGCGCGCAGTTCGAGGACGGGAGTGGTGTGCGCGGCGGCGGCCTCGGCGACCCCGAAGCCCTCCATCGCCTCGGCCAGCGCACGCGGGTGGCGGGCCCGCAGGGTGGCCGCGCGCCCGGCGCTGCCGGTGACCGTGGAGACGGTGAGGACGGTGCCGGTGCGGGCGCCGGTGGCGGTCGCGGCGGCACGTACGAGGTCCTGCGGCGGGTGGTGGGTGACGGTGCCGAAGCCCAGGTCGGTGACCGGGACGAAGCCGTCCGGCGTCTCGGCGCCCAGATCGGCCGCCGTGATCTCGTCGGCGAGGACGAGAGAGCCGAGGGGCGCCTCGGGCAGGAATCCCCCCGCGATACCGGTGGACACGACCAGCCCGTACGGCCTGCCCTCCAGGGCCGCGGCGGTCAGCGCGGCGGCGGTGGAGGCGGCGGCGAGGGCGGGGCCCACACCGGCGGCGAGGAGGTCGTAGTCGTGCGGGGGCGTCCGGAAGCCGTGGAGGGTCGCCGCCGGGAGTCGTGCCTCGGTGGCGGGGCCCGGGAGCGCTCGTGCCACCGCGTCCCGTTCGGCGGGGACGGCGGTGGCTACGAGGATGCGCATGGGCGGCGGCCGCGGATCAGGCGTCCGGGTTCTTCAGCTTGAAGTTCCACACGCCCTTGATCGCCGAACCCGAGGCGTTCTGCTCGACGATGCTGATCGTCAGCGACTTCTGGGCGGGCTGACCGGGCTGGGTGGCGAAGAGGCCCGGGTTCTCGAACGACCAGTACGTCTTGTCGAACGTCTCGCTGGTGGCCTGCTCCCCGTTGATCCACAGGGCCCAGCCCGTCTTCGCCACCTCCGGGTCGACGCCGATGCGCAGGGCCTTGCCGGCCGGCAGGTCGATCGACTTGGAGGGCTTCCCCTCCGCGCACTCCTTGGCCTGTGCGGCGTCGAGGGACCGGTAGCACTCGGCCTCGGCGCTGATCGAGTCGGTGCCGATCGTGACGGTGGCCATCGGCGTCGGCTCATCGCAGGCCGACAGGACGAGAAGTCCGGCGGAAACGGCGCCGAGGGTGGCTGCGGCGCGACGGGAACGCGGGAAGGTCATGGGCGAAGGTTATCTGGCCCGTCCAGAGGTGCCCCTACGTGGGGTCCGGCGTGCCGGGCCGGCCGGGGAATCGGTCAGGCCACACGGGCGCGGGGCGCGCCGCCGTGGCGGGCGGAGGAGAGCAGGCCGCGGACCGTGGTGAGCCAGCCCGCGGCGACGATCGCGGCGGACACGGCCATCCCGAGGGTGCCGTTGAGGGGAAGGGCGATCCCGATGGCGCCGCCGATCACCCAGGAGATCTGGAGCAGGGTCTCGGAGCGGGCGAAGGCGGAGGTCCGGACGAGTTCGGGGACGTCGCGCTGGATGAGGGCGTCCAGGCACAGCTTCGACAGGGCCTGCGAGAACCCGGCGACCGCGGCGAGGCAGGCGATGAAGAACGCGCCGAAGAACAGGGCCGCCGTGATCGCCACACAGAGTTCGACGGCGACGACGGTCACGATGATCAGTTCCGGCGACCGCTGCTTCGCCCACGCCCCCACGGCCGTGCCCAGCGCGTTTCCCGTGCCGGCCGCGACGGCCACCATGCCCAGGGAGACGGCGGCGCTCTGCCCGTGGAGCGGGTGGATGCGCAGCAGGAACGCCAGGAAGAAGATCAGGAAGCCGGAGAGGCCGCGCAGCGCGGCGTTGGCGGCGAGGGCGTGGGTGACCGCCGGGCCGACCGTCCGCAGGCCCGGCCGCTTCAGCGTCTCGCTGCGGTGCGGGCCGTGCAGATGCTCGGGGTCGGCCGCGAGCAGGGCCCTGTCCTCACCCTTCGCCGAGTCGACCTTCGAGGGGAGCGTGAAGGAGAGGAACGTACCCGCGACGAAGATCAGGAAGGCGCCGTAGAGCGGCCAGCGGGCTCCGAGCGCCTGCAGTCCGGCGCCGATGGGAGCGGCGACGCCGGTGGCGAGCAGACCGCACAGGGTGACCCGGGAGTTGGCCTTCACCAGGGAGAACCCAGGGGGCAGCAGGCGGGGGACGACGGCGCTGCGGACCACCCCGTACGCCTTCGAGGCGACCAGGACGCCCAGGGCGGCGGGGTAGAGCTCGATGCTGCCCGTCTCGACGGCGCCGACGAGGAGCAGGGCGAGGAAGGCGCGGACCAGCATCGCGCCGGCCATCGCGGCGCGGCGGCCGTGCGGGAGGCGGTCCAGGAGGGGGCCGATGACGGGGGCGAGGAGGGCGAAGGGGGCGAGGGTGATGGCGAGGTAGAGGGCGACTCGGCCGCGGGCCTCGTCGGTGGGGACGGAGAAGAAGACCGTGGAGGCGAGGGAGACGGTGATCATCACGTCGCCCGCGCCGTTCACACCGTGCAGCTCGATGAGTTTGCCGAGGCCGGATTCGCCGGCGCCGTGGGCGTGGGTGGCCTTGCGGATGCCTCGGGCGGGGCCGGTGAACGGAAGGTGCAGGGCGCGGCCCACCGAGCGGACGGCGCCGGTCACCCGACCCGATCCGCGCGCTCCGCCCCGCTCGGCGCCGGTCACCTCGTCATAGTGCCCCGAGAAAGGGGGGCGTAGTGCGTTTACCGCTCGTATGGCCCCGGTTCGGGACGGGTGTCCGCGGTGGGTGGGCCGGCTGCGGGTTCGTCGTGGTTGATCGCGCGGTTCCCCGCGCCCTCTGAAAGTTCCTGGCCCCGCGGGCCTGAAGAACGACGGCTTCGCGGGGAGAGAACCACGGGGCGCAGCCCCTGCTTTTTTTCAGGGGCGCGGGGAACCGCGCGATCAGCCACGACCCACCCGCAGCCGCCCGACGACCCTGGCCTCCCGAGTCCTCACGCGCGGCCGGACCGCAGGTCACGGCGGTTTCCCGCCAATAACCGACGGTGCCTGTCCAGCCCTCTCGACCCCCTCTCCGGCCGAAGTCGAGCGCAGCGGAATCGCGGAACCGCTACGTCGGTGTGGGCGCGGAGCCTCGGAGAAGGTAGCGTGCATAGCGCGCCTGCGGCAGTTGTTCTCGGCCGCGCGCCTCTCGTTCATCCCGCAGAATGGATGACATAGGTGCGCCCGAGTGCGATCGGGCGCGGACGTCGACGCGGCCCCCTGGTCCGCTCCGTCCGCTCCCCTCCGCCGAGGGAGGCGCACTCGTGAGACGGCGTAGGAGAGAAGCGATACCTGTGAGCGCAGCGACAACGCGAAGCCGCACCCCCGACCGTCTGTGTGCCGAGGCCGTCGACCTCGCCCGTTCCGCCGCGGAGGAGGCCGCCGCGCCAGGCGTGGTGGGCGAGCACGCGGGGCTCGTGTCCGAGGGCGACCGGGTCGTGACGCACTTCTTCGAGTGCAAGGAGATGGGCTACCGAGGCTGGCGCTGGGCCGTCACCGTCGCCCGTGCCTCACGCGCGAAGTTCGTGACACTGGACGAGGTGGTCCTGCTCCCGGGCGCCGACGCGCTGCTCGCGCCGGAGTGGGTGCCCTGGAGCGAGCGGCTCCGGCCGGGCGACATGGGCCCCGGTGACCTGCTGCCCACGGACGCCGAGGACCTGCGGCTGGAGCCCGGGTACTCCGGCGAGGACGAGCCGCTGCCGAACTCCCCGGTCTCGCACGACATGGCCGAGCTGGTGGAGGCGGAGGACGCCGAGGTCACCGCCGGGGTACCGGCGAACCTGCCGCTCGCGCCGACCCGCGGGTCGATCGCCGCGGTCGCCGAGGAACTGGGCATGCGGCGGGCCCGGGTGCTGTCCCGGTACGGGCTGCACACGGCCGCGGACCGGTGGGAGGAAGGGTTCGGGGCGAAGACCGCGATGGCCCAGGCCGCGCCGGCGGCGTGCGTCAGCTGTGGGTTCCTCGTGGCGATCGGCGGGTCCCTCGGGCAGGCCTTCGGGGTGTGCGCCAACGAGTTCGCGCCGGCGGACGGGCGGATGGTCTCGCTGACGTACGGATGCGGCGGGCACTCGGAGGCGGCGGTCATGCCCGCCCCGCCCCGCCCGCTCCCGCCGCGGCTGGACGAGACGCGGGTGGATCCCTTCCCGCTGCGGCCGTCGCCGGACTCGGGGTCGGTGTACGTGGGGCCGGAGGAGACCGAGTTCGAGGCGGATCTGGGGCATTCGTAGGTCGCGGTTCGCGGTTCGCGGTTCGCCGTTCGCCGTTCGCGGTTCGGCGGTTCGACGGGGAGCTCGGGTCCGGCCGTATGCGGGCGGGTGCGGGCCGATGAAAAGGCATGGGGCGCGGCCCCTGCTTTTTCAGGGGCGCGGGGAACTGCGCGAGAAGCCCCACCCACCCGCACCCGCCGACATGCCAGGTACCCCCCACCCCCTGGGCATCCTGCCTAGCCAGCGCTGCGACCCGGTACCTTCGTGTCCACCAGGCGACAGGGAGAAGTGAACCGTGAGCAAGTTCGTGCGGCCGGCGGCAGAGGGTGCGGACCCGTTCGGGACGGCTCGGCTGCGGCGGGGGGTGCTCGACGCCTGGGCCACCAGTCCGGCCCGTTTCCGTGAGGATGCCAACGCCGAGGAGGATCTCGTCCTCGGCGGCTACCGGGACCGCCTCGTCGTGGAGCTGGCGCAGAACGCCGCCGACGCCGCGGCGCGGGCCAAGGTGCCGGGGCGGCTGCGGCTGACCCTCCGCGACGGCGTCCTCGTCGCCGCCAACACCGGCGCCCCGCTCGACGCGGGCGGCGTCGAGTCGCTGTCCACGCTCCGCGCGTCCGCGAAGCGGGACCTCCACGACGGTGCCGTGGGCCGTTACGGTGTCGGTTTCGCCGCCGTGCTCGCCGTCACCGACGAGCCCGCCGTCGTCGGCCGGCACGGCGGTATCCGCTGGTCGCTCGCCGAGGCCCGGATGCTCGCCGCCGACACCGCCCGGCACAGCCCGGGGCTGGGCGACGAGGTCCGTCGGCGTGACGGGCATGTGCCGCTGCTACGGCTGCCGTTCGCGGCCGAGGGGACCGCCCCGGACACGTACGACACCGTCGTCATCCTGCCGCTGCGCGACACCGCCGCCGCCGATCTCGCCGAGCGGCTGCTGCACGCGGTCGACGACGCGCTGCTCCTCGCCCTGCCCGGCCTCGACGAGGTCGTCATCGAGATCGGCGCCGGTGAGGTACGGACGCTGCGGCGGCGCGTGGAGGAGGCGTACGTCGTCGTCGAGGACTCGCGGGACGGGGTCACGCGCTGGCGCACCGTCGCCGAGCACGGCGTGGTCGAGGGCGCGCTGCTCGCCGACCGGCCCGTCGAGGAGCGGCTGCGGCCGCACTGGTCCGTCACCTGGGCGGTGCCCACGGGGCCCGACGGCGCGCCGGTCCGGCCGCGTACCAGCGCCGTCGTGCACGCCCCCACACCCAGCGACGAGGCGCTCGGCGTACCCGCGCTGCTCATCGCCTCCTTCCCCCTGGACACGACCCGGCGGCACGCCGCGGCCGGGCCGCTCACCGACTTCCTCGTGCAGCGCGCGGCGGACGCGTACGCGGGACTCCTCGCCGCCTGGGAGCCGGTCGCCGAGGGGATCATCGACCTCGTGCCCGGCCCGCTGGGCAAGGGTGAGCTGGACGGCGCCCTGCGCGGGGCGATCCTCGAACGGCTGCCGCGGACCGCCTTCCTGCCGCGCGCGGTCGCGCCCGAGCCCGACGACGACCTGCCCGCGGCCCTCCGCCCCCGGGACGCGGAGGTCGTCGAGGGAGCCGGGGACGAGACCGTGCGGGTGCTCGCCGACGTCCTGCCCAACCTGCTGCCCGCCGGGCTCGAACGGCGCGCGGAACTACGCACGTTGGGCGTCGCGCGCCTGCCGCTGGGCGACACGATCGACCGGCTCGCGGGCCTGGAGAAGGCGCCCGACTGGTGGCGGCGGCTGTACGACAGCCTCGCCGGTGTCGACCCGGACCGGCTGTCCGGGCTGCCGGTGCCACTCGCGGACGGGCGGACCACCATCGGGCCGCGTCAGGTGCTCCTGCCGGCCGCCGACGGGCCGCAGACGGCCTCCGAGACCCTCGCCCGCCTGGGACTGAAGGTCGCCCACCCGGACGCCGTGCATCCGCTTCTGGAGAAGCTGGGCGCCCTGCCCGCGACCCCGCGTGCCGTGCTCACCACCCCGCAGGTACGGGCCGCCGTCGCCGCGTCCCTGGACGACGAGGGCGGCGCCTGGGACGAGGAGGACGGCCGGCCGGACGCCGACGAACTCGCCGACCTCGTCCTCGCTCTGGCCCGCGACGCCGCCCTCGACCCCGGCGACGAACCCTGGCTCGCCGCCCTCGCCCTGACCGACGAGGACGGCGAACTGGCGCCCGCCGGTGAACTCGTCCTCCCCGGCAGCCCTTTCGCCCGGGTCGTCCGTGAGGACGAACTCGCCTTCGTGGACGCCGAGCTGGCCGACCGCTGGGGGGAACAGCCCCTGGCCGCCTGCGGGGTGCTGGCCAACTTCGCCCTGGTCCGAGCCACCGACGTCGTCCTCGACCCGGACGAACTGGAGCCGCGCGACGGGGACTTCGCCGAACCCGACGACGCCGGGTTGCTCGACGCGGTGGACGTGTGGTCCGAGGACATCCTCGACCGGTTCCCGGACAGCCCCGTGCCGCCCGTCGCGACGGAGATCGTGGCCGTGCGCGACCTGGAGCTCGTCGACGAGGACCGCTGGCCGGAGGCGCTCGCCCTGCTCGCCCAGCCGCCCCTGCGCGACGCCCTCGTCCAGCCGGTACGCATCCTGCTCCCGGACGGCACGCACGAGGCCGTACGCCCCTACACCGCCTGGTGGCTGCGCGGGCACCCGGTCCTCGACGGCCGCCGCCCGGCAGGCCTGCTCGCGGCCGGCGGGGACCCGCTGCTGCACGGCCTGTACGACGAGGCCGACGCCACCGGCTTCGACGACGAGCAGGTTCTGCGGGCGCTGGGCGTCCGTACCTCGGTGGCCGCGCTGCTGGACGAGCCGGGCGGCGCCGCCGAGCTGCTGGACCGCCTGGCCGACCCGGACCTGCCCGTGGCCGCCGCGCAACTGCACGGCCTGTACGGCGCGTTGGCCGACCTCGACCCCGAACAGGTGACCCTGCCGGACGAGTTGCGCGCGGTGGTGGACGGTGAGGTGACCGTCGTGGACGCGGCCGACGCCGTCGTCGTCGACTCCCCCGACCTGCTGCCCTTCACCTCCGGGATGCCCCTGCTCCCGGTACGGCCGTCAAGGGCCGCCGAGCTGGCCGAGCTGTTCCAGGTGCGGCGGCTCAGCGAATCGGTGACCGGGGAGGTGGACTCGCAGGGTACGGAACACGACGTACCGGAGCCGGTACGGGTCCTGCTCGGCTCCCGGACGCCCGAGAGCTACTTCGAGCACGAGGAACTGGTCGTCGACGGCGTCGAGCTGGACTGGCGGCGCACCCGCGACGGAGTGCTGCACGCCGCCACGCTGGAGGGGGTCGCGGCCGGTCTCGCCTGGGCGGCGGGACAGTGGCCGCGCCGCTTCGAGGTGGCCGCGCTGCTCGAAGACCCGTCCCGGACGGCGGAGTTGGCGCGGGACCGCTGGTTCGACTGAGTTCCTCACGGGCCCCGGGCGACACGAGAGGCGGGCCATGGGCATGGACGTTGGTTGCCCTGAGCCACGTACGGCTGGGGATCGACCTGGTGAGGTCGCGTCACTTCCTGACGGGACCTCACCAGGTGGACGAGGCCATGCTCTACCTCTGCGCGGGGTCGGTGGACGCCGGGCTCTTATCGCTCCCGTCGAAACCGGGTGCGTGTCCGAGAACGATGACCCAGGTACCTTCCTCCCGCGACATCTGGATGTCAGTGCTGAATTCGTTGCCCTGACTGTCCGTGGCTGAGACGTGTGTACTGGCCTCGCCGGGTCCAACGTCGTGGGACACGTTCATGCTCTTGATGTGCAGACCGCGCCCGCCGTGTGCCGCAATGATTTTCCGAGCCTCGCGCTCCGTCCCTATGTGTCCGGATGGAGCAAGTTCTGCAAGAGCGTCGACGTTCTTTTCGTTGAGAGCCGAGACATACGCTTTGGCTGTTTCCCGCTCTGTCCGTCCATCGGAGGACGCGGCCTTGCTGGAGCAGCCACTCAGTGTGATGGCTGCAAGTGAAATCGCAGCACAGAATGCGACCTTCGGAAAAATCATTCGCATTTCTTCCTGTCACGTGCGGTGTGCGTACCATGATGCATTGGGGTACTTTCTCAGCAGCGTACTCAACTTTACGTTGTGCTTGCTCGGAGTGTGGTATGTGAGGTAGATTTCTCCCTTTTTTCCGCGTTTGGTGACGATCATCGTGTGATCGATGATCCCGTCCCGCTTCCAGTCGGCCTGGAGAACGTCGGATGAAACAAGCTTCCAAACGTTATTGAGTGGCTTCGTTCGCTTTGAGTGTTTTTTGGCGAACCAGTACCAATTCTCTGCTCCGGCCCACGTGTAACTCGTGGTCGACTCGAATGAGCCGTAGAACCATTTATCACTGTCTTTGCGTTCGAGGAAACCGCCGGACGTGGTATTCCAGCCGCCGGCGGTCATGGCCTGCGATATGAAGTTTGTGCAGTCGCTGCCGTAGGTTCGATAGTTCGTGTTCGCGCGCTTCCAGTGCTTATTTGCGTAACCCACCATATTGCTGTAGTTGTAGCGGGCGCTTGCTGCTCTTGCGGCAGTGGGGGCCGTTTGGGCGTCAGTGTCCAGTGGCTTATCGCCCTCGGTTTCGGAGGTCCGCTCGGTGCTGCTTCCGGTCTCTATCTGACCCTCGTCCTCGGCGTCGGAAGCCGTGACACTGTGCGGTTCCGTGAGTTGTGTTACCGGGCCAGGTCCCGTGAGGTCTTCATGGATCTTGTCGCTGTTGAGGAGCCAGCCTCCGTCGAACCCCTTGGTGAAGGTCATGGTGTGAGGTACGGAATACTCCTCGAACTCGGGGTCGCCGACGGGCACGGTCGGGTAATAGAGCCGTGCATCCTCCGTGACTTCGACGGTTGCCTGATCACCGTTCACGGTGGTTGATACCGGTGTGACCTGAACCTCTGCGCGAGCGTAACCGCCGTTTTCTGCTTCGAGCCCTCTTCGCAATTGCGCGAGCGCCGCAGCCTCTCTTGCCATTTTTGCCGCAAGTGCGGCAGTGATCCTTGACTCTGCAGACGAGGCGAACGCCTTCCTCACCTTTGGAGCCGTATCGGAAGTTATGACGTCGGCGCGTTCTTGCAGGTAGCCAGTCGTGATTTCCAGCATTTCCGCAGAATCGTCGTTCGAGATCCCTGTGTGGCTTGGAGTCGCCGCATGGGCGGCCGACAGTGGCAGCGCGATTATGGCCAAGGATAGTACGCCGGTGCCAAATATGTGTGATCTGTGCACGCGTCGGTGCATCTATTCCCCCATTGGTGAACGAACTTATCGTCGACTGTATTTATATGTTGATCATCTGTGAGAAGTAAAGTCCTTGAATTGCTAATGGCCGAGAGTGCGTGTGCGTGGCCGGAATGTAGCCCGGAATGCTGCATTCCGGGAAAGTGGTTTTCCTTGGGGCGTGTGATCAGCGCGGCTGATTATGGTCTTATGTTCACTTGAGGCGTGGTTTTCGTCGGATCCATGTTGGCCGTTCTAGCCTCGATCTTGCGTGACGGCTCGTTGGTTCATCTGGCGGGCCGTTTCGGCTTGTTGGGCAGGGTGAGGGCCCGGCTGTCACGTCGGGTGGGCGCAGGGTTCCACGGCTCCGGAGGGGTGGTCCAAGCTCGTCGGGACGGGTGGATCTGTTGGTCAGCCTGGGTTCGGGAGAGCGTGAAGCCGTTCGATCGCATCCGTGATGAGGCCGGTCCAGGGCCAGTGGCCTGCGAATCTCAGGTGCCAGCGGTGGGCGGTGGTGGCGAGTTGAGCCGCAGAGTGCTTCTTTCCGTGCAGCCAACAGGGCCCTAGACAAGTCCCATCGTTGCAGGTCAGGAGCACTCTCCGCTTATTTGATCAAGCCTCGGACACACCCCACCTCGTGAAAGCGCGAGGTTAAGTGCCGGTTCCGGATGACATGTCAGCTGAATGCGCCCAATCTGCGTCAGGTGCACCTCATGCGCGTGGAGCTCTTCGGCGGGCGGGCCGCGAAGGGCTCCATGATCGCGGCCGGTCAGCCCGGCGGGAACGTTGCCCGCGCGGCGTCGGCCTGCCCGTTGGCAGCGCTGCTGCACCTCGGCCAGGAGGCGATCGTGGAGGTTGCGGGGCAGCGCAGCAGTGCTCGCAGATCGACACGTTCCAGAAGGGGTTGCTGCGGGAGGTCCTCGAACTCGACGCCAAGACGCTGGACTTCACCTTCAGGTCCGGGATCACGGGGCGGTCCGCCACGGCGACGCGATCGACGTCGAGCTTCCGGTCGGGTCGCTTCGCCTGCTGGAGCCCGCGCAGAGGGGCTTTTGCGGAGTTACGCGCGAGGTCGACTGTGATCTAGGCAACATCTTCACCGGAAACTCGAATCTCGTACAACCATTCGCCTCCCTCGTGGATCTGATCGCCCGAGCCGACGGGTTTCTCAGGAGTCACTCGACTCCCGGAAGCCGACCGGCTCAACAGACCTGAACCGGATCTCGTGCGGCCTACGGTCCGTGAGATCCCTTCCACGTGGGGAAAACATTGCGTAAGCGTGCCACTCTGGGCGTTGCCGTCACCGGCGCCCTGGCTCTGACCGCCCTCGCCGCTCCGGCCGCGCAGGCTGACGACCACTTCGGCGACACCAGGATCAGTAATGTCTCCGTCAACGGAGGCAAGGCCGTCGTCATCGGCGCGAAGGCCAAGAAGACGGTCACGCTCAAGTTCACCGTCACCGACAACTCCGGTCACCGGACGGCCAGCGCGTACCTGTACCGCGGCAAGACCATCGAGACCGCCGACGCCATTGTCGCGTCCACCAAGGACCCGATCACCTGCAAGAAGGTGACCTCGTCCAAGTCGAACTGCTCGGCGAGCTTCACCATCAGGCCGGGGTACGAGGCCATCAACTCCGTCGCCGGTACGTGGAAGACCACGGTGCTCGCCCAGGCCAAGGACTACGACTACGTCATCAAGGACAACGTCAAGTCCTTCAAGGTCCTGCGCGCCAGCCAGCTCACGGGCGCCAACGCCGCCCCGGAGCCGGTGGCCAAGGGTGCGACGATCACCGTCACCAGCAAGCTGACCCGCGCCAACTGGAACACCAATGTGAACGGTGCTCTCAGCGGCCAGCCGGTGCAGCTCCAGTTCAAGAAGAGTGGCACGTCCACCTACAAGGCGGTCAAGACCGTCAACTCGGCCTCCACGGGCGATGTGTCCGCCACGGTGAAGGCGAGCGCCGACGGTACGTACCGCTACGTGTTCGCGGGCACCTCGACCACGGCGGGCTCGACCGCCACGGGCGACACCATCGACGTGCAGTAAGCAGCGAGCCCAAGGGCTCACCCCTCCCGGTCGGCCTGGCGCCGTAGCGGGAGGCAGGGGGGACGCGTCGGGTGAACCGGCGCGTCCCCCCGACGCACCAGATCACGCGGGCAACGGGCCCGCGATCACGGGGGGCCGATGTGACGACGACCGTCGGGCCCCACTTACCACCGGGGGAAAACATGCGTATGCGAACCACTGCGGTCGCCGTCTCCGGCGCCCTCGCTCTCTCCGCCTTCGCCGCTCCGGCCGTGTACGCCGCGGACGACTCGGCGAACGGCATCGCCACCTCCCCGGAGTGGGCGGCTGCCGCCGCCGACGCCGGGCCGTCCGCGTTCGGCGCGGCCACCACCGCCGACGCGACGGCGGGCCCCGACGTCTCCTTCTCCGGCATGAAGGTGAACGGCGGCAAGCCGATCGTCGTCGGCGCGAGCAAGAAGCGCACGGTGTCGGTCACCTACACGCTCACGCACGCCGCGGACCTCGACATCACCTCCGAGGACTTCGCCAACGGGCCGTTCCTCTACCTCAAGGCGCTGCCCGCCTCGTTGGAGGACACACTCGAGAACCCGGTGCTCTTCGGCGACGAGGCGGCGTCCTGCACCGCCACCTCCCCGACCACCGCCAACTGCAAGGCGCTCATCGACATCAGGCCGGGCGACGGCGAACTCGCCAACGCGTACGCCAAGACCTGGAAGGCCGGCGGCCTCGCCATCCAGTTCGACGAGGACACCGCGGACATGGGCGAGACCTGGCAGGGCGGCCTCGGCACCGCCAAGCTCCAGCGCGAGACGAGGCTCACCGGCGCCAACGCGGCCCCCGAGCCCGTCAAGAAGGGCAGGACCATCACGGTCACGAGCAAGCTGACCCGTGCCAACTGGGAGACCAACAAGTTCCCGGCGTACGGCGGCCAGTCCGTGAAGCTGCAGTTCAAGAAGAAGGGCACGTCCACCTACAAGGACGTCAAGACGGTCAAGTCGTCCTCCGCGGGCGCCCTGAAGACCACCGTCAAGGCGACTGTCGACGGTACGTACCGCTTCGTCTTCGCGGGCAGCTCGGGCGCGGCGGCTGTGACCTCCGCGGCCGACGCCGTCGACGTGAAGTAGGCGCGGCAGCATTAAGAGGTGTGGGCGTCGGCTCTGGGTTCTCCAGGGCCGACGCCTTTTCCGTATAGCGCGATTCGACGGCGTCCATGCCCCTGAGGGTGGTCTTGGACAGGTGGTGATGTCGGGGTCGGGGGGAGGCCCCTGGGGCCCGGTGGTTGGTGGCCGTGTCGGCTGGGTGTGGTCACTCGCTCGGGTGATGGTGATCGATGGGGTGCGCGGTCTCGGACGCCTCCGGCAATACGGGCGACTACGTCGACGTGAAGTAGGGCCCGAAGCGGTGATGGGGGACGGGTGGGGTGGGCCGTGCTGTCAGAGGCTCGGGAAGAGCAGGACGAAGAAGAGCCACAGCAGCACGGCCCAGAAGAGCGCCGCCGCCAGTGACACGAGCAGGGAACTGCGCCACTTCAACACGAGGAACGGGAAGAGCACCAGGGCCGCCCAGTAACCGGCCACGTCGATGGAGACACGGGCGGCTTGGCCGAGGGTGCCGGCGCGGCCCGTGGCGATGTGGCGCAGCAGCCGCTGCGAGGCGAAGCCGTACAGGCCGAAGACGATGGGGAAGAACCACAGCGGTGTGATCGTGACCAGCTCGGTCTCCGAGAACTCGTCGAACATGACGAGATAGACGAGACCGGCGCCCAGGAGGCCGGCGATCAGCGCGGTCACGTAGAGAGCGGTCAGAGCGGGCGGTTCGATGGCGCCGGCCGGCACGGGGACCGCCGAAGCGTACGGAACGTCGGGCGACGGGACCCGGACCACCTGGTGGCAGTGCGGGCAACGGACGTCCTGCCCGACCCGGTCGGCCGGAGCCGAGATCAGGTGTCCGCACGCGGCGTGGAATTCCACCTGCTGATACGGGTTCATGAAGCTGCTTCTCCCCACCCTGTTCTCTGTGCCGCCTCCCGGTGCCGCTCGATGCCGGTGCCGCGACGGCGCGACCTCGACGAGGCCGGTCAGAGGCGAGGACGCCGCCCGGGGATGTCCGGTTTCGGGCGCGGGGCGTACGCCCTATGCAGGGAAGCGGCGGTCCACCCACCTCCACAGGAGCTCCAGGGCGGCCGCGGCCCCGGCCGCGATGGCGACCGCGATCCACGGCATCGTCGTACCCACCAGGCGCAGGGCGAAGAAGTCCTGGAGCCAGGGCACGGCGAGGACCACCAGGAAGCAGGCGCCCATCGTGGCGACCAGGCCCAGGCGCCACCAGGTGTAAGGGCGGGCGATGATGGCCAGCACCCACATGGAGATCAGGAAGAGGGTCAGGGTCGCGACGCTGGTCTCGGCTTCCAACGCGCCCTCGCCCGCGTAGTGGTGGCGGGCGATCAGGTAGGTGGCGAAGGTGGCCACGGCCGCCAGCACGCCGCCCGGGATCGCGTACCGCATCACCCGCCGCACGAAGTGGGGTCTCGCGCGCTCCTTGTTGGGGGCCAGGGCGAGGAAGAAGGCCGGGACGCCGATCGTCAGGGTCGAGAGCAGGGTCAGGTGGCGGGGGAGGAAGGGGTACTCCACCTGCCAGCAGACCACCAGGACGGCCAGGAGCACCGAGTAGACCGTCTTCACCAGGAAGAGGGTCGCGACGCGGGTGATGTTGCCGATGACCCGGCGGCCCTCCGCGACCACCGACGGCAGCGTCGCGAAGCTGTTGTTGAGAAGGACGATCTGGGCCACCGCCCTGGTCGCCTCCGAGCCCGAGCCCATCGCCACACCGATGTCGGCGTCCTTGAGGGCCAGCACGTCGTTCACGCCGTCGCCCGTCATCGCGACCGTGTGGCCGCGGGACTGCAGCGCGCCGACCATGTCCCGCTTCTGCTGCGGGGTGACCCGGCCGAAGACCGTGCCGGAGTCGAGGGCCTCCGCCATGCCGTCGCGTTCGGCGGGGAGCCGACGGGCGTCGACGACCTCTCCGGCGAGGCCCAGCTTTCCGGCCACCGCGCCGACCGACACCGCGTTGTCGCCGGAGATGACCTTCGCCCGTACGCTCTGCTCCTCGAAGTAGCGGAGGGTGTCGGCGGCGTCGGGGCGCAGCCGCTGTTCGAGGACGACGAGGGCGGTGGGGTGCGCGCCCCGGGTCACCTCCGGGTCGTCCAGCTCCCGGGTCACCCGGGCCAGCAGCAGCACCCGTAGCCCCTCCTCGTTCAGCCGGTCGGTCGCGGTGAGGGCCGGGGCGTCCTCGGGGAGCAGGACGTCGGGGGCGCCGAGCAGCCAGGTGCTGGACTCGCCGTCGCTCTCGCTGAAGGACGCGCCGCTGTACTTGCGGGCCGAGGAGAAGGGCAGGGACTCGGTGCAGCGCCAGTCCTCGCTGTCCGGGTAGGCGTCGATGACGGCCTGGAGGGAGGCGTTCGGGCGGGGATCCGCTTCGCCGAGTGCGCCGAGGACCCTTCGTACGTACGCCTCGTCGACGCCGTCGAGGGGGCGGAGTTCCGTGACGTCCATGCCGCCCTCGGTGAGGGTGCCGGTCTTGTCGAGGCAGACGGTGTCGACGCGGGCCAGGCCCTCGATGGCCGGCAGCTCCTGCACCAGGCACTGCTTGCGGCCGAGGCGGATCACCCCGATCGCGAAGGCGACGGAGGTCAGGAGGACGAGGCCCTCGGGGACCATCGGCACGATGCCGCCGACCGTGCGGGCCACGGAGTCCTTGAAGTCGTTCTCCTTCACGATCAGCTGGCTGATGATCAGGCCGATCGCGGTCGGGATCATCATCCACGTGACGTACTTGAGGATCGTGGAGATGCCGGAGCGCAGCTCGGAGTGGACGAGGGTGAAACGGCTCGCCTCCTCCGCCAGCTGGGCCGCGTACGCCTCCCGGCCCACCTTCGTCGCGGTGAACGCCCCGCCGCCGGCGACCACGAAACTGCCGGACATCACCTGGTCCCCGGGCTGTTTGACGACCGGGTCGGCCTCGCCGGTGAGCAGTGACTCGTCGATCTCCAGGCCGTCGGTCTCGACGCACTCGCCGTCGACGACGATCTTGTCGCCGGGGCCGATCTCGATGATGTCCCCGAGGACGATGTCGGAGGTGCCGACCGGCGCGGCGACCCCGTCCCGCCGGACCGTCGGCCTCGCCTCGCCGATCACCGCGAGGGAGTCGAGGGTCTTCTTCGCCCGCCACTCCTGGATGATGCCGATGCCCGTGTTGGCGAGGATCACATAGCCGAAGAGGCTGTCCTGGAACGGCGCCACGAACAGCATGATCAGCCAGAGCACGCCGATGATCGCGTTGAACCGGGTGAAGACGTTCGCGCGGACGATCTCCACCATGGAGCGGCTGCTCCGCACGGGTACGTCGTTCACCTCGCCGCGGGCCACCCGACCGGCCACCTCGGCGGCCGTCAGACCACGCGCCCGCCCCGTGCGTGTCGCGGCCGGGGCGGTGGGGTGCACAGGATCGAGTTCGGTACCCGCGTCGATGTGCGTCATGCACTCGACGGTACGTGCGGATTTGGGCGTTCACCCGCCGAGTGCGCGAAAGATCCGACCTGGGGAGGACGGGGGAGGGGCGAGATGGTGCCGTGGTCGTACTACTCCCTGAGGGCGCCCCTACCGGTCTGTCCCTGAGGGTGCCCCTACCGGTCCACTCCCTGAGGGTGCCCTGTCGGTGGTACTACTCGACGGGCTCGACCGGCGTCACATCGGCCTCGTCGGCGCTCGCGTCCGCGTCGGCGTCGCTCCTGGCCCTGCGCCGCGCGTCTCTCTTGATCGCCGCGTCCCGTCTGCGCACGTAGTAGATGCCGATGAACCCGAGCCCGCCGCCCGCCAGACAGGTCCACACCCACCAGGCGTGCCCGTGGTCCTCGTACCAGCCGTAGAAGGGGAGCTGGACGACGAAGAGGACGAGCCACAGGATCGTGCCGCCGATGATGGTCGGCACGATGGGCCCCTCCAGGGGCGCCGGTGCCTCGTGCTTGGGGGTCCACTTCGCCATGGGGCACAGCTTACGAGGCCGAAGGCTCTACGCGCGGAGATGGCGATTGACGAATCATAGGTTCATGCTGAAACAGTTCTGTGTGTCGCGGTCTTCGTCTTCTACTGCCTGATGTCGACGCCGGGGCTTACGTGAGCGGCATCCGGGTCTCTCGCACCCCGTAGAACTTCTCCGTCTCCTCGACGGCGGTCTGGAACCGCTCGTCGAAGTCGTCCCGGATGAGCGTCCCGATCACGTAGTCCTGGACACTCATTCCCCTTTTCGCCGCGTGGGTCCGGAGCCGTTCGAGCAGCTCCCCGTCTATCCGCAGGCTGAGCACAGTGGTCCCCATGTGTACAAGGTTCAGGTGCGCTCCCCTCTGTCGTGTCACGTTCTGCGTACTAGTCACTCGTATGAGTGATCAGAGGCCCGAGATCGGCATGAGTGGCGGGGCTCACGGGCACGGCTGTGAAGTTCCGGTGGTCTTTAGCGAGAGTAATGAGTTAAGCTAAAGAACATGCCTGACCTGAACCATGGCGACGACGAGGCCGCTGTGAACGCCCTCCGTTCCGCCGTGATGCGCCTGTCCCGTCGGCTCAAGCACCAACGGGTCGACGAGTCGTTGAGCCCGACCGAGATGTCGGTGCTCGGCACACTCGCCCGTTGCGGCACCGCCACCCCCGGTGAGCTGGCCCGCAAGGAGCATGTGCAACCGCCGTCGATGACCCGGATCGTCGCCCTGCTGGAGAGCAAGGGGCTGGTGAAGCTGGAGCCGCACCCCGAGGACCGGCGGCAGAAGGTGGTCACCCAGACCGAGCGGGCCGAGGCGATGCTGGAGGAGAGCCGCCGCAAACGCAACGCGTTCCTCGCCACCCTCGTCGAGGGCCTCGACGAGGACGAATGGGAGAAGCTGCGCGCGGCAGCGCCCGTGCTGGAGAGGCTCGCGCATCTCTGACCCGGCGCCCGGCCACCGGGTGCGCCTCGGCCAGGGGGGTACGCCCGATCGGCCGCCGGTACGCCCCGGCCGACAGCCTGTGCGCCCTCAGGGGACGGGCATGGGCCGATCCGAAAACCAGCAGACAGAACAGGAGCGGTGAGGCTTACGCAACCGCACGACACGCACGCGTTCCACGCAAGGAGGCGAACCCTTTTGAGTACGGGCCCCGGAGCAGCTTCCGTCCCCGCACCACCCACCCCCCACGACTCCCCGCCCAACCCCGAAGCGCCACCGGATACCACCGGCCGGCCGACGACCGCCTCCGGCCCTTCGGCGCACGCCCCCGAGGCTTCCGGTACGGCCCCTGGCGCCCCCGTCCCCGCCCCTGCCCCCGCATCCTCCTCCGACCCGCCGGCTGCCGGCCCTGCCCCCCGTGAACGTGAGTCCATGTTCCGGTCGCTGCGGGTTCGGAACTACCGACTGTTCTTCGTCGGGCAGGTGGTGTCGAACATCGGCACGTGGATGCAGCGGATCGCGCAGGACTGGCTGGTGCTGAGCCTGGCGGGATCCTCGACGGCCGTCGGGGTGACGATGGCGCTGCAGTTCCTGCCGATGCTGCTGTTCGGGCTCTACGGCGGGGTGCTGGTCGACCGGTTCCCCAAGCGGCGGCTGCTGTTCCTGACGCAGACGTCGATGGCGGTGACGGGACTGGCGCTCGCCGCGCTGACGCTCTCCGGACACGTCCAGGTGTGGCACGTGTATGTGGCCGCCTTCGCCGTGGGCATGGCCACCGTGGTCGACAACCCGGCCCGGCAGTCGTTCGTGTCGGAGATGGTCGGCCCTGACCAGCTGCAGAACGCGGTCAGCCTCAACTCCGCGAACTTCCAGTCGGCCCGTCTGGTCGGCCCCGCGGTCGCCGGTGTGCTGATCACCACCGTCGGCACGGGCTGGGCCTTCCTCTTCAACGGCCTCTCCTTCGTCGCCCCCATCACCGGCCTGCTGCTGATGCGGACCCGCGACCTGAACTCCGTCCGCCGCGCTCCCCGCGCCAAGGGCCAGCTCCGCGAGGGCCTGCGCTATGTGGCCCGCCGCCCCGAACTGCTCTGGCCCATCGTCCTCGTCGGTTTCGTCGGCACCTTCGGCTTCAACTTCCCCGTCTGGCTGTCGGCGTACGCGGACGACGTGTTCCACGGGGACGCCGGCTCGTACAGCTTCTTCAACACGCTCATGGCGGTCGGCTCCGTCGCCGGCGCCCTGCTCGCGGCCCGCCGGGGCACCACCCGGCTGCGGGTGCTGATCGGGGGCGCGCTCGCCTTCGGCCTGCTGGAGATCCTGGCCGCGCTGGCACCGGCGTACTGGATGTTCGCCCTGCTCATGGTGCCGATAGGGATGTTCGGCCTGACGGTGAACGTCACCACCAACACGGCCATCCAGATGAACACGGACCCCGCGATGCGCGGCCGTGTCATGGCCCTCTACATGATGGTCTTCCTCGGCGGCACCCCGCTGGGCGCGCCGATCGCCGGCTGGGCCACCGACGCGTACGGCGCCCGCGCGGGCTTCGTCGCCGGTGGCGTCGTCTCCACGGTCGCCGCGGTCGTCGTGGGTCTGGTCCTCGTCCGGGCCGGCGGACTGCGGCTGTCGGTGGGGTGGAACCGGGGGCATCCACGGGTGCGGTTCGTACCCAAGGAGCAGAACGAGCAGCAGAACGAGCAGCAGAACGAGCAGCAGAACGAGCAGCAGAACGAGCAGCAGAACGAGGAGCCGAACGAGCAGCAGAACGAGGAGCCGAACGAGGGGAAGGGCGACGGGAAGCACGAGGGGAAGCGCGAGGAGCAGGCGGTTTCCGTGACGACCGCGGCCTAGTACTGGAAGGGTGGCGGTCATGAGTGCGATGAGTACCGTGCGGCTGTTCGCCGCGGTGTTGCCGCCCGCCGATGTCGTCGATGAACTCGGCCTGCTGATCGGGGAGTTGAAGGGCCTGGCCGGTGCGGACGGGTTGCGCTGGACCGAGCCGCCCGGCTGGCACTTCACGCTCGCCTTCTACGGAGAGGTCGACGAGGACGTCGTACCCGAACTGTCGCGGCGTCTGGAGCGGGCCGCGCGGCGGAGCGAGCCGTTTCCGCTGGCGGTGCGCGGCGGCGGCCAGTTCGGGCACGGCCGGGCGCTGTGGGCGGGGGCCGAGGGGGACCTCGGTGCCCTGCGGCTGCTGGCCGACCGGGCGGAGGCTGCGGCGCGCAAGGCCGGGCTGCCGATGGGGGAGCACCGCCGGTACACGCCCCATCTGACGGTGGCCCGCAGCCGGGAGGACTACGACGTAGGGCCGTACGTCGCCGCGCTCGACGCCTTCGCCGGGCGTACGTGGACGGTGTCCGACCTCGCGTTGGTGCGCAGCGATCTGCCGAAGTCCGGGGTGCCGGGGGAGCAGCCGCGGTACGAGGCGGTCGGGCGATGGGCGCTGGGGGACTGAGCGTCGCCCTGGCCGCCCTGGCCGCCCTGGCCGCCCTGACTGCTGGGGCCGCCCGGACCGCCCTGACCGCCGGGGCCGTCCGAAGGGGGCCGGAGGCGGGCGGTTAGGCTCGGTGGTGTGGACCCGAAGACCCGTAACCGGATCATGGCCGGTGTGCTTGTGCTGATGTTCGCGGTGGTCGCTCTCGCGGCGGCGCTTGGCAGGTGACCGTCGGGGAACTGCGGACCGTGTGGGTCTGTGGCCCGGTGGGGGCTTGTCGCGCAGTTCCCCGCGCCCCTTACGGGGCCCTCACCAGGCGAAGGCCTCCGGGGACGGGCCCGGCCCCGGGAAGATCTCGTCGAGGGCCGCCAGAAGTTCCCCCGACAGCTCCAGCTCGGCCGCGCGGATCGCGGATTCGAGCTGCTGGGCCGTGCGCGGGCCGACGATCGGGCCCGTGACGCCGGGGCGGGTCAGGAGCCAGGCGAGGGCGGCCTCGCCCGGTTCGATGCCGTGTTTGTCGAGGAGGTCCTCGTACGCCTGGACCTGGGCGCGTACGGCGCTGTCGGCGAGGGCGTCGGCGGAACGGCCCGAGCTGCGGCGACCGTCCTTGGCCGCCTTCCTGATGACCCCGCCGAGCAGCCCGCCGTGCAGCGGTGACCAGGGGATGACCCCGAGGCCGTACTCCTGCGCGGCCGGGATGACCTCCATCTCGGCGCGGCGCTCGGCGAGGTTGTAGAGGCACTGCTCGCTGACGAGGCCGATGGTGCCGCCCCGGCGTGCGGCGATCTCGTTGGCCTGGGCGATCTTGTAGCCGGGGAAGTTGCTGGACCCGGCGTAGAGGATCTTGCCCTGCTGGACCAGAACGTCGACGGCCTGCCAGATCTCCTCGAAGGGGGTGGACCGGTCGATGTGGTGGAACTGGTAGACGTCGATGTAGTCCGTCCGCAGCCGCTTGAGGCTGGCGTCCACGGCCCGCCGGATGTTCAGGGCGGAGAGCTTGTCGTGGTTGGGCCAGGAGTCGGCGGAAGCCGCCATGTTCCCGTACACCTTGGTCGCGAGCACGACCTTGTCGCGGCGCTCGCCGCCCTTCGCGAACCAGTTGCCGATGATGCTCTCGGTGCGGCCCTTGTTCTCGCCCCACCCGTACACGTTCGCCGTGTCGAAGAAGTTGACGCCCGCGTCCAGCGCCGCGTCCATGATCGCGTGGCTGTCCGCTTCGTCCGTCTGCGGACCGAAGTTCATCGTGCCGAGGACCAGCCGGCTGACCTTGAGTCCTGTGCGTCCGAGCTGTGTGTACTTCATGACTCCTTAGCCAAGGCGGTGGAGTGCGCTCTAGGCAAGCGGAGACGGGTGCGGGTGGCGGTAGGGGAGGAGGAGTAGCGGGGTCGCAAGGAGGAGGAGGCCGGCGGTGGCGATCGCGGAGCGGCTGAGCGGGGACGCGTGAGGGTGGCGCCGTCAGCCGCGGGGGAACTTGGCGGTCGGAAGGACGAGGCCCAGGAGGGTGGTGGTCATGTCGACGTCGGCGCCGTAGGTGACGGACAGATCGCTGACGTAGTCGCCGTCCTTGGGCTGGGTGAACAGCCGGCACTTGCCCGTGTAGGGGTCGGCGATCAGGTACACGGGGACCTCGGCGAGTGCGTACGCGGTCTTCTTGGGGCCGTAGTCGTTCTTGGCGGTGTCCGTGGAGATGACCTCGGCGATGAACTCGACGTCCTCGTAGCGCCAGCGGCCCTTGGCGTCCTTCTCGGCGCCGTCGCGCAGCTTGGCCACGTCTGGGCAGTAGCCGTTCAGATGGCCGGGGAAGTCGATGCGGACGTCCGAGAACACCATCGCTTCCCGTCCGAAGCGATCCTCCAACGCCCAGAGGACCTTGCGAATGGTCTGCCAGTGGATGTCCCGCTGTGGTGACATGTAGATGGCCCCCCCGACGATCTCGACCTTGTATCCCTCGGGGACGGGCATCTTCTCGAGCCGCTCGAACATCTCGTCGAGCTGGCGCGTGTTGTCGCTCTCGGCCATCGCGATCCTGTCTTCAAGGACGGTCATCGTGGCGCTCCTCCCCGGCCGCCCCTCGATCGAAGACGGCCGCGCAGTACAACGATACGCACGGTGACCTGGGCACGGCCGGTACGGCGAAACTCCCTTGCGCGGCCGTCGCCCGGACCACTTGGCTCGGCCCCCCTGGGGACGGCCAGGAAGAGCGAGTAGGGCCACTGTTTCGGACCCGTACGCCAACCGGCCTCCTACGACTCCTCGTACGGTCCCCCCAACCCCCACGCCTCGTGCATCGCGTTCGCGAAAGTCGCCGCGATCTTGTGTTCGCCGGAGGCGCTGGGGTGGGTGCCGTCGTAGGTGTCCCAGTGGATGTCGTACGACGGGGGCGGGGAGGCCAGGAGGAGGGGGGAGCGGGGTTCGTCGAGGTCGGCGGCCGTCTTGGCGAGGAGTTCGTTGAAGCGGGCGACCTGGGCGGCGAAGGGGGCGTCGGACTCGGCGCGGACGTTCGGGGTGACCGGGAGAAGAACCATGCGGACGTGCGGGTTCGCCTCGCGGGCGGCTTCGACGAAGCGGCGGGTGTTCTCTGCGGTCTGCTCGGCGTTGGTGTAGAAGCCCAGGTCGATGAGGCCGAGGGAGACGAGCAGGATGTTGGCCCGGTGGCTGCGGATCGCGTCGGCGATCAGCGGAGCCATGTGGAGCCAGCCCTCGCCCCAGCCCGCGAGATGGGCGCGGGGAAAACGCGGGTCGGTGTCGGCGTACTCGTACGACGTCGGGGTGTTGGTCGCCTTGTCGTGGAGCGTCTCGCGCGGGCCGACGATCTTGAAGGGGCCGTCGTGCGTCGCGCGCAGGTGCTGCCAGAGCCGGTAGCGCCATGTGTGTTCGCCCGCGCTCCCGATCGTCATGGAGTCGCCTACGGGCATGAACCTGAGCATGCGCTCATCATGAACGATCGCTACCGGTTGGTAGGGCCCGGTCGGCACGGACAGTGCTGTGAACCGTGCCACGTGGGGGTGTCGGACAGGTGCCGTTGTCCGGCGTCCACCGTTCGGTGCGCGGGGCGCCCCGCGCGTCCGAAGGGCGCGGGGAACCGCGCGACCAGCCACGACGAACCCGCACGCGACCACCTCACCGGACACCCCAACGGCGCTCCCCCGCCCCGCCCGGCGGAGCGAGATGGCAGGCTTGGGCCCATGCTTCGTCGCTCCCTCTCCTCCCTCCGCGGGTTCCGCGCCGGCTTCGCCGGTCTCGCCGCGGTCCTGCTCGCCGCCCTCCCGGCCGCGCCCGCGGTCGCCGACGACGACGGGTTCACGATGAAGGATTCGCGGATCACCGAGTCGAGCGGTCTCGCCGCGTCGCGTCAGCACCCGGGGGTCTACTGGACCCACAACGACAGCGACGACGGGGCGTTCCTCTACGCCGTCGACAGCGAGACGGGCGAGACGGTCGCCACGGTCACCATGACGGGCGTCGGCACCCCGCGTGACGTGGAGGCGATCTCCATGGGCCCGGACAACAAGCTCTACGTCGGCGACATCGGCGACAACCTCGGCGGCACCTGGGCGTATGTGTGGATCTACGAGCTGCCGGAGCCGAAGGAGCTGAAGGACCAGACGATCAAGGCCACGCAGTACGTGGTGAAGTACGAGGACGGGGCGCGGGACGCGGAGGCGCTGATGGTGCATCCGAAGACCGGGCGGGTCTACATCGCCGACAAGAACGAGGCCGGCGGGTCGCTGTACGAGGGACCGGCCGACCTCTCCGCCTCCGGCACGAACGTCTTCAGGAAGGTCGCCTCCGTGCCCGACCTGGAGGTCACCGACGGCGCGTTCTCGCCGGACGGCAAGCAGCTCGCCCTGCGCGCGTACTTCGGCGGCATCCTCTACGACTGGAACGGCGGCAAGATCAAGAAGGTCGAGCGACTGAGCGTGCCCCTGCAGCGGCAGGGGGAGTCGGTGACCTTCGAGACCGACGGCTCGAAGATCATGTACGGCAGCGAGGGGTCGGGCAGCTCGGTCGTCGCGCGGGACGTACCCGGCGGCTCCGGAAGCGGCGGTTCCGGCTCGTCGTCGTCCGGCGGGAACGACTCCGGCACCACCGAGGCGGACGCCGACGGAACCAGCTCCACCTTCAAGGTCGGCGCCCTCGCCGTCGCCGGGGCGGTCGTCGTCGTGTGGGGCTTCAAGCGGGTGCTGCGCCGACCGTCCTGAGCCGGCAGGCACCAGTCGCCCCCGGCACCGGCACCAGTCGCCCCCGGCACCGGCACCGGTCACACCGGCACCGGTCACGCCGCCGCCGGTCAGCCCCCGGCGCGGGGCTTCGTCGTCACGCCTCCCCGCTCCCGTCCCTCTCGTCGCCGCTTCCTGTCCGCCGGGCGACGAGCACCTCCAGCCCGTCCAGGATGCGCTGCAATCCGAAGTCGAAGTGGTCGAAGTCCGTGCCGAAGGCGTCGGCGGAGAGGCCCGCGAGGAGGGGATAGCGGCCGGAGCGCATGAGTTCTTCGAGGACGGGTGCCTGGGCCTGCCAGAACTCCGTGTCGGTCAGGCCGGTCCGGTGTTCCGCCTCCTGCGCGTAGAGCTGGGTGCGGGCGGCGCCGACGACGTAGCCGTCGACCGCGATGATCACGGAGATCAGCTCGGGGTCGGTCAGCCCCATGGACTTGATGCGGGAGAGGACCTTCTCCATGCCGTCCAGGGCGCTGGGGCCGAGGATCGGGCGGGACTGGTTGACCTGGAGCAGCCAGGGATGGCGCTGGTAGAGGGCCAGGGTCGTCCGGCCCAGGGCCTCCAGGGCGGAGCGCCAGCCGCCGTCGCCGAGGTCGGCGGGGTTCTCCGAGGGGCGCTGGACGCGGTCGAGCATCAGGTCCAGTAGTTCGCCCTTGCCGGGGATGTAGCGGTAGAGGGACATGGTGCCGGTGCCGAGTTCCGTGGCGACCCGGCGCATGGAGACGGCGTCCAGGCCCTCCGCGTCGGCGATCCGCACGGCCGCCTCCACGATGCGGTCCAGGGTGAGCCCCGGCTTGGGGCCGCGACTGGGGCGCGGCCCGCTGTCCCAGAGCAGTTGGAGGGTGCGGACGATGTCGCCGCTGCCGCTGGTCTCCGTACCGACGCCGGTACCGCCCTTGCCCCTTGTCATGGACCCGAGTTTAGGTCCTCGCGGAAAAACTGGGTACGCCGTACGCGCAATCGGGTACGGTGTACCCAGTTGGATCCGGAAGGGGAACCCATGAGCGACGGAAACGGCGCCGGGAGCGGCGACGGATACGCGGTGCGGGCGGAGGGCCTGGAGAAGCGGTACGGGGAGAAGCGCGCGCTGGACGGCTTCGACCTCACTGTCCGCGAGGGCGCGGTGCACGGCCTGCTCGGCCCGAACGGCGCGGGCAAGACCACCGCCGTACGCATCCTCTCCACGCTGCTGCGCCTGGACGGCGGCCGGGCGACGGTGGCCGGCCTCGACGTGGCGCGGCACCCGCGCGAGGTGCGGGCCAGGATCGGCCTCACGGGCCAGTACGCGGCTGTGGACGAGGTGTTGACCGGCCGTCAGAACCTGGAGATGTTCGGCCGGCTGTTCCACCTGGGCGGGAAGCGGGCGAAGCTGCGGGCGGCCGAGCTGCTCGACCAGTTCGACCTCACCGACGCCGCCGACAAGGGCGTCGGCAAGTACAGCGGCGGTATGCGGCGGCGGCTCGACCTCGCCGCCTCGATGATCCTCGCCCCGGCCGTCCTCTTCCTGGACGAGCCGACCACCGGCCTCGACCCGCGCAGCCGGAACGAGGTCTGGGAATCGGTCAGGGAGTTGGTGGCCGGCGGCACGACCGTGCTGCTCACCACGCAGTATCTGGAGGAGGCCGACAAGCTGGCCTCGCACATCACCGTGATCGACCAGGGGCGGGCCATCGCCGACGACACCCCGGACGGGCTGAAGAGCACGGTCGGCGGCGACCGGATCGAAATCGTCGTCGCCGAGCGTGCCGACATCCCGCGCGCGGTCAAGGTCGTCGCCCGCGTCTCGGACGGCGAACCGGAGTCGGACGAGACGGAGTTGCGCGTCCACGCGCCGGTGACCGACCGCGTCTCGGCCCTCACCGAGGTGGCCCGCACCCTCCAGGACGAGGGCGTGCGGGTCGAGGACATAGGCCTGCGCAGGCCCAGCCTGGACGACGTGTTCCTGCGCCTGACGGGCCACCGCGCGGAGAAGACCGACAAGACCAAGACGAAGAAGGCCGACAAGGCTGACAAGGCCGACAAGATCAAGACCGACAAGACCAAGACGGAGAAGGAGGTCGCCGTATGACCGCCGTCGACCTGGCCGCGCCGAGTGCGCGCGGCCGTACGTACTGGCTGCTCGCCGACGTCTGGAACATCGTCCGCCGCGGCCTCACCCACTACCGGCGCCAGCCGGTCAACATCGCCTGGCAGCTGGGCTTTCCCATCCTGTCCGTGTTGCTGTACGGCTATGTCTTCGGCAGTGCCATGCAGGTGCCCGGCGGCGGGGACTACCGGGACTTCCTGATGCCGGGCATGTTCGTGATGACGATGGCCTTCGGGTTCATCAACACCGCGACGCTGGTGGTCTACGACTCCACCAAGGGGGTCATCGACCGTTTCCGCTCCATGCCCATGGCCCCGTCCGCGGTGGTCGCCGGGCGCGGGGTGACCGATCTGCTGGCCGCCTGCGCGGAGTTGGCCATCATGATGCTGACGGCCCTCGCGATGGGCTGGCGCCCGGACGGTGGCCTCGGTTTCCTGGCCGCGTTCGGTCTGCTCCTCTGGCTGCGCTTCGCGCTGATCTGGATCGGCGTCTGGCTGGGCCTGCTGGTCCCCAACCCGGAGGCGGCGGGCGGCCTCTTCGCGGTCGCCTTCCCGCTGACCATGATCTCCAGCATCTACGTCGCCCCGCAGCTCATGCCCGACTGGCTGGGCTGGATCGCCGCCTGGAACCCGATCTCCTCCACGGCGGCGGCGGCCCGCGAGCTGTTCGGGACGCCGGTCGGCGGCGGTGACTCCTGGATCGAGCGGAACGCGCTGCTGATGGCCGGGGTGTGGCCGCTGGTGCTGACACTGGTGTTCCTGCCGTTGGCGGTGCGTCGATTCAGGAAGCTCAGCCGCTGAGTCCATCCAGACGCTCAGCCGCTGAGTCGGTCCAGAACCTCAGCCGGTGACGAGCCGTGGCCGGGTCGGGTGAGGGGCGTCCGGTGTATCAGGTGACGCCGGATGCCTTGACGTGTTCATGCGATCTGTCTTCCATGGGAGGTGCGGGTGGTGGGAGCGCTCCCACCGATTCCGGGCCCGCGCCTCCCGAGGAGGAAGCAGCGACATGTTCCGCAGCTTACGGAGAACCCTGGGCACCCTGTGCGCGGCCGCCGCCGTGCTCGCGCTGCCCCTGGCCGGCGGTGCGCACCCGGCGGCCGCGGCCACCGCGCCGGAGGCCGGTGCGGCCGACGTCGGCGCGGCCGAGGCCGGTGCCGGCTACTGGCACACCAACGGGCGCCAGATCCTGGACGCGTCCGGCCAGTCCGTCCGCATCGCCGGCATCAACTGGTTCGGCTTCGAGACCGCCAACCACGTCCCCCACGGCCTCTGGTCCCGCGACTACAAGAGCATGATCGACCAGATGAAGTCGCTGGGCTACAACACCATCCGGATGCCCTACAGCGACGACATCCTCAAGCCCGGCACCATGCCCGACAGCCTCAACCACTCCGACGGCAAGAACGCGGACCTGCAGGGACTGACCTCCCTCCAGGTGCTGGACAAGATCGTCGCGTACGCCGGGCAGGGCGGTCTGAAGGTCATCCTCGACCGCCACCGCCCGGACGCGGCGGGCCAGTCGGCGCTCTGGTACACCTCGGCCGTCCCCGAGACGACGTGGATCACCAACCTGAAGGCGCTGGCCACCCGCTACAAGGGCAACTCGACGGTCGTCGGCATCGACCTCCACAACGAGCCCCACGACCCCGCCTGCTGGGGCTGCGGCGACACGGCCAGGGACTGGCGGCTGGCCGCCCAGCGCGCCGGCAACGCGGTCCTGTCCGTCAACCCCGACCTGTTGATCCTCGTCGAGGGCGTCCAGACGTACAACGGCGTCTCGGGCTGGTGGGGCGGCAACCTGATGGGCGTGGCCCAGTACCCGGTGCAGCTCGACGTCGCCAACCGTGTCGTGTACTCGGCCCACGACTACGCCACGAGCGTCGCCCAGCAGAGCTGGTTCAGCGACCCGTCCTTCCCGGCCAACATGCCCGGCATCTGGGACAAGTACTGGGGTTACATCTTCAAGCAGAACATCGCGCCGGTGTGGGTCGGCGAGTTCGGTACGACGCTCCAGTCGACGACCGACCAGAGGTGGCTGGCGGCCCTGGTGACGTATCTGCGCTCGACCGCCACCTACGGCTCGGACTCCTTCCACTGGACCTTCTGGTCCTGGAACCCCAACTCCGGTGACACCGGCGGCATCCTCAAGGACGACTGGCAGACGGTGGACACCGTCAAGGACGGCTACCTGACCAGTATCAAGGCCCCGGGCTTCCCGCCCGGCGGCACCGACCCCGGCGACCCGGGAGATCCGGGCGACCCCGGTGGCGGAACGGCGGCCTGCACCGCCGCCTACACCGTCAGCAGCGACTGGGGCAGCGGCTTCAACGCCGAAGTGAAGGTCACCAACACCGGCACCACCGCCCTCACCTCCTGGAAGGTCACCTGGACCTGGCCCGGCTCCCAGCGGGTCACGAACATGTGGAACGCGTCGTACACGCAGAGCGGGGCGACGGTCACCGCGACCAACGCGGCGCACAACGGCGCCGTGCCCGCGGGCGGTTCGGCGAGCCTCGGCTTCGGGGGCGCGCCCGGGGGCGGGGGTGTACCGAGTGTGAGCTGCACGGCTGCGTGAGGTACGGGCGGGCCGTGAAGCAGGGGGCACCCGGCGTATCGCCGGGTGCCCCTCACCGCTCCCCATGCCGGTCTTCGGTGATCACAAGCCGCTCATCGAGGTGGCGTGTCCCGGATGCCTCAACTGCCCCTTTCTGTGGGTCATTTGAGAGTTTGCAATGACTCAATTCGGTCAAGTCTTGGTCGAATATGTTCTTGTGTGGCGTGCTTTTCCGGAAACATGCGGGGCACAGGCCGCGTACCTCGCGGACCCGAACCCCCCATCGTTCAGAGAGAACTTCATGAGAAGAAGCGCAGCCGTGCTGTGCGGTGCCACCGTTGTCCTGGCCGGGTCGCTCACAGCCGTACCCGCCAACGCCAGCGGGTCACCCTCCGCGAACACCGTCCAGGCCGCCGCCGCGAAGGTCGCCTGGAAGAAGTGCGCCACGGACAACTCCCCGACGCTCCAGTGCGCGTCGGTGAAGGTGCCGCTGAACTACGCGAAGCCGAGCGGGAAGAAGATCACGCTGGCGCTGTCCCGCGTGCCGCACACCTCGAAGACGTACCAGGGCCCGCTGCTGGTCAACCCGGGCGGTCCCGGCGGTAGCGGTACGGGTCTGGCCGCGTTCGTCGCGGGCTCGCTGCCGAAGAAGGTCGCGGCGCAGTACGACGTCATCGGCTTCGACCCGCGCGGAGTGGGCGACAGCAAGCCCGCCCTGGACTGCAAGCCGGGCTACTTCAACCCGGTGCGCCCGGACTCCGTGCCCAGCACGTCCGCGATCGAGAAGGCCAACGTCTCGCGCGCCAAGGCCTTCGCCAAGGCCTGCGGCACGAAGTACAAGGACGTCCTGCCGCACATCAACACCATCAGTGCCGTGAAGGACCTGGACTCGATCCGCAAGGCCCTCGGCGCGAAGAAGATCAACTACTTCGGCTACTCGTACGGCACCTACCTCGGCGCGGTCTACGCCAAGATGTACCCGCAGAACGTGCGGCGCCTGGTGCTCGACTCGATCGTCGACCCGACGGGTGTCTGGTACGAGGACAACCTCGACCAGGACTACGCCTTCGACAAGCGCCACAAGGCGTTCACGAAGTGGGTCGCCAAGTACAACTCCACGTACAAGCTCGGCACCGATCCGAAGAAGATCGAAGCCGAGTGGTACGCCATGCGGGCGGCCCTCGCCAAGAGCCCCGCGGGCGGCAAGGTGGGCGCCTCCGAGCTGGAGGACACCTTCATCCCGGGCGGCTACTACAACGGCTACTGGCCCTACCTCGCCGATGCGTTCGCGTCCTACGTCAACGACAAGGACACCGACCTGCTGGTGGAGGCGTACGAGAACTTCGCCGCCATCGACTCCTCCGGTGACAACGGCTACAGCATCTACACCTCGGTGCAGTGCCGTGACGCGTCCTGGCCGCGTGACTGGACGAAGTGGACCAAGGACAACTGGGCGGTGTACAAGAAGGCCCCGTTCATGGCCTGGAACAACGCCTGGTACAACGCGCCGTGCGCGTTCTGGCCGACCAAGTCGCTGAAGCCGGTGGGCATCGCCAACTCCAAGCTGCCGCCGGTGCTGCTGTTCCAGGCGACGGACGACGCGGCCACCCCGTACCAGGGTGGTGTCACCGTCCACAAGCTGCTCAAGAAGTCCAGCCTGGTCGTCGAGCAGGGCGGTGGCAACCACGGCATCACGCTGAGCGGTAACAGCTGCCTCGACAAGTACCTGGCGACGTACCTCACCAACGGCAAGGTGCCGCGTGGCAAGGGCACGGTCGACGCCACCTGCAAGAAGCTGGCCGACCCGAAGCCGCTGGCCGCGCAGCCGGCGCAGTCCACGCTGAGCACGGCCCCGGGAACCGCGACGAGCGGTGCGACCCTGCACGGCATCCTCGGCTTCCGCGGCTGAGCATGCCTGCCTGAGCATCACCGCGTACGGCAATGAGAAGGGCGCCCGGCGACACGCCGGGCGCCCTTCTCATTGCACGTGCGGACGGTGGCCCTCGTTCTTCACGGTGGACCTACGTGGACCTCGGCCACGGTGTAACGGCCGAAGCGGGACCGCAGTCGCCGCCAGGCGGCCGACGGTAGCTGCCGGCGCGATCGAGGCCTCCGGCTTCACCTCACGGGTGTGAGTCGTACGGCGGCATGAGACACGGGAAGGGCGCCCGGCGGCACTGGTTGCCGGGCGCCCTTCAGCGTCTTACGTGTCGTACGGGAGTGGTCAGAGCTTCTCGATCACGTAGTCGACGCACTTCGTGAGGGCCTCGACGTCCGCGGGGGCGATGGCCGGGAACATGGCGACGCGGAGCTGGTTGCGGCCGAGCTTGCGGTAGGGCTCGGTGTCGACGATGCCGTTGGCGCGCAGGACCTTGGCGACGGCGGCGGCGTCGACCTCGTCGGAGAAGTCGATGGTGCCGATGACCTGGGAGCGCTTGGCCGGGTCCGCGACGAAGGGGCTCGCGTGCTTGCTCTCCTCCGCCCAGGTGTACAGGCGGGTCGAGGAGTCCTTCGTACGGGCCGTGGACCAGCTCAGACCGCCCTGGCCGTTGATCCACTCCAGCTGCTGGTTCAGCAGGAAGAGGGTCGCGAGGGCCGGGGTGTTGTACGTCTGGTTCTTGCGGGAGTTGTCGATCGCCGTGGGGAGGCTGAAGAACTCCGGGATGTGGCGGCCGGAGGCGTGGATCCGCTCGGCGCGCTCGATGGCGGCCGGGGAGAAGACACCGATCCACAGGCCGCCGTCGGAGGCGAAGGACTTCTGCGGGGCGAAGTAGTAGACGTCGGTCTCGGCGATGTCGACGGGCAGGCCGCCGGCGCCGGACGTGGCGTCGACCAGGACGAGGGAGCCCTCGTCGGCGCCCTGGACACGGGCCAGGGGGGCCGCGACGCCCGTCGAGGTCTCGTTGTGGGTGAAGGCGTAGACGTCGACGCCCGCCTCGGCGACCGGCTCCGGGTGCGTGCCGGGGTCGGAGGAGACGACCGTCGGCTCGGCGAGCCAGGGGGCGAGCTTCGCGGCCTTGGCGAACTTCGAGCTGAACTCACCGAACGTCAGGTGCTGGCTCTTGTTCTCGATCAGGCCGTGGGTCGCGATGTCCCAGAAGGCCGTGGAGCCGCCGTTGCCGAGGACGACCTCGTAGCCCTCGGGGAGGGAGAACAGCTCGCTGATCCCCTCGCGGACCTGGCCGACCAGGTTCTTCACCGGGGCCTGGCGGTGGGAGGTGCCGAGCAGGGAGGTACCGGTCGCGGCCAGCGCGTCCAGCGCCTCCGTCCGCACCTTGGAGGGGCCCGCGCCGAAACGTCCGTCGGCGGGCTTGATGTCAGCGGGGATCTGGATATCAGCCACGACCGCGACCCTATCGGCTTCCCGAAACGCGGGCGAAACGTCGTCCGTCGGGTGAGACGGGTGAGAGGGGTGCGCCGCTGGGAGGGCGCCTCATAGCTCGGGGGTTCGGTGGGTGGGCGGGTGCGCGGCCGGTGGGGCTTCTCGCGCAGTTCCCCGCAGCCCCTGAACAGCAGGGGCTGCGCCCATGCTTCTTCGGCCCGCACAGGGCCGTAGGGCCTTCAGGGGCCGTAGGCCCAGGCGTCAAGCCCCACGCGCCGGCCCCGGCGTGAACCGCACCGGCAGTTCCACCAGCCCGCGCAGCCAAGGGGAGGCGCGGCGGGTGAGGGAGGCCGCCGGGACCGCGAGGTCCATGTCCGGGA
The DNA here is from genome assembly GCF_041435215.1 of Streptomyces sp. NBC_01314. Taxonomy (NCBI): domain Bacteria; kingdom Bacillati; phylum Actinomycetota; class Actinomycetes; order Kitasatosporales; family Streptomycetaceae; genus Streptomyces; species Streptomyces sp. NBC_01314. The sequence continues at coordinate 6,172,695 of NZ_CP108394.1, forward strand.
GCCGGTCCAGGACGACTTCTATACCCGTACGGGCGATGACCTCGGCCGTCTCCTGGGCCGGGAAAGGGCAGCGGTGGTCGCCGTGACCGAAGGAGAAGTGGGCGTTGTTGCCGCCGGTGAGGGCGGAGCCGTGGGTACGGACGCGGGGGTCGGAGTTGGCGCCCTGGAGGCCGAGGATGACCAGGTCACCCGCGCGGAGCACACGACCGCCGAGGCGGGTGTCGCGGGTGGTCCAGCGGCCGGCGGCGTTCTGGATGGGCGCGTCCTCCCACAGCACCTCGTTCATGGCCTCGGCCACACTGCTGCGCCCGCCGAAGAGCGAGGCCGCGAAACGGTCGTCCGTCAGCATCAGGCGGAGGGAGTTGCCGATCCAGTCGGCGGTCGGCTGGTGCCCCACCGCCAGCATCACCATCACGTCGTGGGTGACCTCCTCGACCGTGACCTCGTAGGCGCGCGCGTTCGCGAGGAGGCGGGACACCACGTCGTCCCCGGGCCGCTGCAGGCGCTCCGCCACCAGCCGGGCCATCGCCGTCCGCAGATACTCCTCGGCCGCCATCGCCCGGTCCTGGCCGTCGAGGATGTCGTTCAGCGCCACCACCAGCCCGGGACCGTGCTCCTCCCGGAAGCCGAAGAGGTACGCCAGGACCCGCACCGGCAGCAGCGCCGCGAACTGCCCCACCAGATCGGCCGCGCCCACCCCGCACACCACGTCGATCAACTCGTCGGCGAACCGCTCGACATGACCGCGCAGTTCCAGGGGCTCGACCGCCTCCAGCGCCTCCTCGATCAGCGCGACCCGCTGGCGGTGCCGCTCACCGACCGTGCCGAGGACCGACGGCTGCTCCGGGCTGATCACGGGCAGCAGCGGCCAGTCGGCCGGGATGTTCGGCCACTGGTTCCACAGCTCGGAGTCCCGGCTGAACAGCTCCGGATCGCTCGTCACCTGGTGCAGTTCCCGATAGCCGAGCACCAGCCACGCCGGTACGCCCCCGTCGAGCAGCACGGGCACGACCTCGCCGTGCTCCCGCCGCAACTCCCGGTACAGGGCGGCGGGTTCACCCCGGAAGCGCGCACCGAAGAGGGGCACGGGTGCGGGTGCGGGTATGGGCATGGGCATGGGTGTGGGGAACGAGAGACCGTCGCCGTTCTCAGAGGTTGCGAAGTCCAACTAGCACCTGCTCCAGAATGTCCAGATCGATCAGCGTGGCCTGGTTCGGATGCCGGGCGCTGACCCGGCCGGCCGCGAGGAGGTCGGAGAGCATCACCTTCGTGATGCTCACCGGCAGCCGCAACTCGGCGGCGATCTCCACCACGGCCGTCGGCCGCTCCGTCAGCCGCAGGATCGCCACATGCTCCGACTGCATGCCCGGCGTCGGCTGGCTCTCCGCGACCACCAGGGTCACCAGGTCGAACGCCGTTCCCGGCGCGGAACGGCTGCGCCCGCCGGTGAGCGTGTACAGCCGGTCGGGCAGGTCGTCCCTGCCAGGCCGGCTCATGACGTACGGGGCGCCAGAGCCGTAGCCGCGGTCGTCGTCGGAGCGGTGGACGTACCCGTCGTCGTACCCGACGCCGTACTCGTCGTACCGGTCGCCGGGCCGGCCGGGTTCGCCGGGCTCGTCGGGTAGCGCGGCTTCGCGCTCAGGTGCTCGCCGAGTTGTTCGACCAGCTCGCTCATGTTGTGGCCGACGAGCCCGGCGTCCGCCTCCTCGTCCGTCACCACGGCCAGATGCGCGCCCTCGCCCGCCTCCACGATGAACAGGACCCCGCCGTGGAACTCCGCCATCGCAGACCGCACGCCCCCGCTGCCGTCGCCGAACTCCAGGGACGCGCCGTGGGACAGCGACTGGATGCCGGCGGCGATCGCGGAGAGCTGGTCGGCGCGGTCGACGGTGAGCTCGGGCGTACGGCACAGCCTCAGGCCGTCCCGGGAGAGAACGAGCGCGTGCCGGGCGCCCGGAGTGCGTTCCAGCAGTCCCTCCATGAGCCAGGTGAGCCTGTCGTCGGCGGTGGTGCCGATACCGGTGCCGGTCATGGGGTGTGGTCGCCTTCCAAGTGGGGGTGGGTGCGCGGGTCCGGGGCGGGGGGCCGCTCTCCGGCCGGATCGGAGCCCGGGTCCGGGGCATGGCCCGAGACCGGGTAGGAGGGGGAGGGGAGGGTTGCGGAGGCGGTGCCGTCGTCCGGGGCGGGGCGGGTGTCCCGTACGGGTTCCCAGGCCAGTTCCCGTACCGGATCGAGCTCCCACTTCGCCTCCCGTGCGGGGTCGGGCGCCCACGGCAGCTCCGTGGCGGCGTCCGCTTCCCATGCCGCGTCCTTCGCCGCTTCCGGGTCCCACGCGAGTCCCCGCGAGGGCTCGGGTTCCCGTCCGGTCTCCCGCACGGGCGGCCCGGGCTCCCACGTCGCCTCCGGTACGGGTTCGGGTCCCGACTGCCACGCCGACCCCGCCACGGCACCCCACTCGGACTCCCACTCGGACTCCCGCACCGGCTCCAACTCCGGCTGCCGTACGGCGTCCGCGGGCGGAGCGGCCTCCCGTACGGGTTCGAGGGCGGCCTCCTGTACGGGTTCCGGGGCGGCCTCGTGTGCTGGTTCGAGGGCGGCCTCGTGGGCGTGCGGCACGGCCGGGTTCGGGTAGCGGTCCACGGCGGTGGATGTCTCCGGCGTCGCCGGCGCTCCCGGCACCTCTGTGGTGCCCTCGTCCCCCGCGGCCGTGCCCTGGACGAACGCCTGGTCCAGCCCGCCCGTGCCACGCACCGCGCGGCGGAAGCTGCTGAAGCGGACGGCGCCGGTGCTGGCATCCTCGGCGGGCCGGGAGGTCCGCTCCGGCCGGGCGGCGGCCTCGGCGGCCTGGGCCCGGGTGCGGGCCTCCGCCTGGGCGAGGGACTGGCCACGGCGGCGCCGGGGGAGGGCGTCGGAGGCGATGGGGGACTCGTCGGCGGCGGCCGGAGAGCCGGTGTCGTGGCCGGTGGGGTGGTAGCCGCCCGGTTCGGAGCCGGCGGGTTCGGAGCGGAGGGGCAAGTTGGGCTGCGCGGCGGAGCCGAATGAGGGGGTGCCGAAGCCGAATTCGAAGCTTGCGGAGCCGAATGCGGAGCTGCTGGGCCCGGACTCGGGACCTGCGGAGCCGAATGCGGAGCCGCCAGGGCCGAACTCGGGGTCGCCGGAGCCGAATTCGGAGCTGAACGACGAGCTGAAGGGGGAACCGAACGTCTGTGAGCCGGTCGGGGCGTCGGTGGCAGGGGCCGGCGGCCCGGTCCTGAAGCCGGACAGGGAGTCGATCAAGGCGTCGGCCACCGGGTCGGCGACGGGGGCGGCAGGGGCGTCCGTCGGGAACTCGTGGGTGGGCGTCGGCTCGGTGTCCAGGTCGCGCGGGGCGCGTACACCCGCGTAGGGCGGCGGCTGGAAGGGGGCGGACGCCGTGGGAGACGCCGTGGTGGGGATCGTGCTCGCCAGGACGTCCTGCGGGATGAGCATCAGGACGCCCGTGCCGCCGCGCGCGGACGGGCGGAAGGAGATCCTCAGGCCGTGCTTGCGGGCAAGGCGGCCGACGACGGCGAGGCCGAGACGGGTGCCGGAGAGGCTCGTCAGGTCGGACGCCTCGCCCGACACGGCGCGTTCGGCGCGGCGGAGCTGGATGTCACCCATGACGAGCCCGGAGTCCTCGACGCTGATGATCGCGCCGGCCGGGACCTCCTCGACGTACACATGGACGTCGGCGGTCGGCGGCGAGAAGTTGGCCGCGTTGTCGAGGAGTTCGGCGAGCGCGTGCATGACGCCCTCGGCGGCGTGACCGGCGACGGCGGTCTCGCTGGAGGAGTGCAGCCGGACCCGGCGGTAGGCGCCGATACGGCCCATCGCGCCGCGCAGGATCGACTCCATGGGAATCGGCCGCGCCCAGCGGCGGCCCGAGCGCGCGCCCGCGAGGACGGCGACGGAGTCGGCGAGGCGGCCCGCCTGGGCGGTGCGGTGGTCGAGGTGGAGGAGGTCGGAGAGGACGTCCTCGTCGGCGTGACGTTCCTCCATGGCGCGGAGGTCGGCGAGGGTGCCGGTGGCGAGGGCCTGCATCCGGCCGGCCACGTTGGCGGTGATTGCGAGGAGGGCGGTGCGATCGATATCGGCCTGCCTGGCGCGTTCCATGAACAGGATGCGCTCCTGGGTGATCTCCCCCGTCGTACGGTTCCGTTCGTCGGACAGCCGTTCGCGCTCGCGCTCCGACTCCGTGGTCAGCCGAGCCCGTTCCCGCGCGTACTCGGCCGCGATCCGTGCCCGCTCCTGGACGAACTCCTCGGTCAGCCGTCCTCGCTCCTGCGTGAAGTCCTCGGCCATCCGGGCCCGTTCCTGGAGCAGCAGACCGGCGTCCCGGGAGACGGCGTTCAGGCGGTGGCGCAGCAGTCTCACAGACGCGCGCGCGTGCACGGCGACCGCGACGGCGACCGTGAGCAGCAGCGCGGCCGCGCCCGCGCCGCCGGCGAGGGGCAGCCGTACGGACTGCGGCGCCACCGCGACCGCGGCGCCGGCGGCGGTCGCGGTGAGTACGGCGGTCACCAGCGGAAAGGGCAGAACTGAGCGCAGGGCGGGGCGTTCGCCTGGTGAGCGAGGGGAACTGGTCGCGGTCATCGGCTGTTGTCCTCGGTCGGTTCTGAACTCGGTAACTCAGTCGGTTCCTGGAGGCGGTAACTCGGTCGGTCCCTGAACGAGAAGCGACTTCTGGTGCTCAATTGGGCGTCACTATATGGGAGTTCGTGACGGGGGTTGGCCGGTTTCCGGTTAGCTCTCCGGAATCAAGCCAACGTACCCGGTGAGCGGCGCGCCGCCTGTTCATCCGTCGCCCCGTCACTTCACGGTCACTGTCAGTGGTCGGGTGCGTCCTGCGGCGGCAGGCCGGAACCCGGGGGGCAGGACGGGCGGTGGGGGGCGCGAGGGCGCGGGACGTGGCAGGTGACGTGGCAGGTGGCGTGGTGCGGGGCGGCGCTGCGGGTCGCGCGCAAGCGGCCTCGCCGTGCACGGCGAGGCCGCCTCAGCCGTGACCGCACGCGCGCTGATGACGAAGGCGCATCCCGGTCCTCGCGCGGCGGCGGCGGCACGTCGTCGCCGGACAGGCCACAGGCGCGGGCGTGGTGTCGAACTTCTCCTGCCGCATGAACCGGCAGGTCATGGGAACCGTCAGCTCGCTTCGAGCCCCGCCGCGCGCCCCTCGTCGTCCCACCGGATCTCCAAAACCCTTACGACGGCGTCGCGGTCGATGGGCCCGAATACGTGGGGGAACAGAACATCCTCCCCGACTCCCGGCGGTGGAGCGGGAGCGGCCGCCTCGAACTCCACCCTGGCGTCCAGCCGTTCCTCGTCGAGGACGAGTACGTGCAACGGCTTGGGCGCGCCCCGGTAGAAGGCGTTGACGACGGCCAGGGTCGTCGCCTCATCGGGAGAACAGTGGACGAAGCCGTCCTCCGGGAGCGACGCGGGGGCGTAGGGCCGACCCGGTCGGGCATTCCAGGCATCAAGGGACACGACGTGGTAGATCACAGGCTGGTTATACCGCAGCGCCCGGCCACGGCGACGGACAGCGCCGCCTGGGCATTTCCTTTCTCTGTGTCGGAAGGAAGGAGGGGGCGGCCCACCCGGGCCCGCCGCTCCCTCCTTCCTGCCTTCAGTTCAGCCGCCGCAACCGCTGCCCACGGCTTTCGGCGACCCGAAGTGCGTCGTTGAGGGCCTCGGTCAACCTCTCGGTCAGAAAACAGAGTTCACCGCGCTGTGTGCTCGGCAGCAGGGCTCGGGCGTGGGCGAGGAGTTCCGTGCCCATGCCGAGCTGGATGGATTCGGTGGTGTCGGCGAGGCGGGCTTGATCAAGTTCCGTAGGTGTCCGGATCGTTGGTGATGCCCAGGATGGGGAGTGCTCGTTGGGGCTCGTCGCGGATCGCTCGGGTGGTCTTGGCGATGTTGTCGGCTCCGAGGGTTTTCAGCACGCCGATGGTGAGGTTGCGGAGGGTCGCCATGGCCCGTGATGCGGTCCCGGCGTGGACGGTGGAGACGTCCTCGGCGAAGGTGACATCCCTGATGTGGTGCGAGGAGTTCTCCACTCCCCAGTGCCCGCGGATCGCGGCGGCCAGGTCGGCCGGGCCGGCTTGACGGGCGTCGAGGCTGGTGACGGCGTAGACACTCTCACGGGTCTCGCGTTTGCCGGTCTGCTTGCGGCGGCGGTGGACGCGGATGGCAGGGCGTGCGTGCTTAGACACCGCAATGATCACGAAGCCCGTGTCTGCCCTGTTATGCACCCCAACCGGTCACAGCCCGACCAGTCGCATGACCCCGGAACTTGCAACCGCCCTGGGCCCGGCTCCGTACGCAACCCCTCCATCCTGCCAGTTCAGGCGGGCGCGAAGGGTGGGGCAGGAGAGATCGAACATCGAGCGGAGCTGATCACTCAGTATCGGGTGACCTGACCGGCAATACCGAATCAGCCGAAAGCGAGGTCTTTCCACGGAATGAAAAGACCGACAGGCCCCTTGTGTTTTCCGTCGATGAACTCGCCTTTCTCATCCAGATCACCGGCCCACTCCAACCCCGTGGCGGATTCCCTGAAACACTTAAAGGCCACGATGCCGGTTCGAGAATGATCCGCAAGATCTCGGGAGTACCACAACTTCGCTTCAAGACATTCTTCAATAACTTTAAATCTTGCATGTCGCGCCCTCCTGCCCGGCTGCTTCACAGGAAGCTCTACTTGGTTGACATACACATATCCACTGTCTTCTTGTGCGAGATTATCACCAAAAAGAAAGAGTCCGGGTGAAATCCCCGAACGCTCATGCAGTCTTGCTCTCAACGCCGCCAGGACGCCGTCAGGACTGGTCGCGTCGAGCAGGAGCGGCTTCTGCGGAGAGACCCCACTGAACACGGCTATTGCTTGACGAGCCTGATCCAGCACGGATGACTGGACCAGCAGTACGGACGGAGCACGCGACCGCATGGCGGACACCGCGGCATCATGGAAGTCCAATGGTTCAAAATGGGTCAAATCGTATCCACAGATGGCCGCCGCAGCCGTCAGCCTGCTTCCTACTGCGGTGGCTACCTCATAATCAAGGAGTGCCGTTGCAGAGTTCCTCTTGCCAGACCTCTGGGCCGCAGGCGTCGCATCACGAAAGGGCTGTTCAAGCAGAGCAACGAATTCCACGGCCGACGTCGTCCACTTCGCCGAGACCCACGCGTTACTGGACGCCGCCGCGCTATATTCCGACTTTTCCAGCAGGAGGCGAGCGACTCCTGCGAGCGGCACAGCACTGAGGGTCCCGTTCGCAAGGGTCAGATCTCCTGGTTTCACCACCACCCCGAGCGCCAGTTCCCGCAGGCGCTCAGGGGCAATGGAGGCCGGTACCACAATCTCGTCGGCCAACAGCTGCTCCGGCGCGGGGGTGGCGATCTCCGCGATGAGACTCGGGCGCCCGAGCAGCTCACCCCACGCATACTCCCTCAGCTCCGGACCGAGAAACGGAACCTCTTCCGCCGCAGCATCACGAAGGTTGACAAGCCCGGCCGTATCTTTGGGGAGCCGCACCACGCCCTGCGGCAGTTTATATTCCTGCTTCAGCTTGATTCCCAGGCCCAGTGGATGCTGTTTCGCAGTGGATGTCCTTGGGCCGGGAATCTCACGCGCCTCTCTGCAAAGGCGCAGCAGACTGAACTCCTCCAACCCCGGGCGGCTCATGGCCGTAGAGCATAGACGATCGGCACCTTGATCTGCATGAGTTCATCTGTGCTCAACTCTGATAGAACTGCGAGCAGTTGAGCCCGAAGATCGGTCTCTCGGGGCCCGGACGACACCGCTGGCTGATGCTCGGCGAACGACCGTGCGTTGAGATGCCTGGGTTGCCCAAGGGTTTTTTGTGTCGTCTGCTGCCCGGGCCCGAACAACGACTCTCCGGGATCGACGTGGAGACCATTTTGATTTACCCAGGTTTCGATGACGCCGAAGACCAGGCTGGACAGTTGAGAGCGCCAGGCTTCGCCAAGCGCCGGGTCGCCGCGCAAAGTCCGCGCGAACGACGCTGCGGGCCGGGGTTCATCCAGGCACCGCTGGAGGTCCGCGGCTTCCGACGAGACGGACTTCGCGAAGTCCCTCATCCAGCCCAGTTGCTGTTCCTGACTGATCGGCTCGATGAGCACGAAATCATCCGGCCGGCTCAGGTACCTGTCCCGCAACCGCGCGATGGTTGGCATGTCGCCGGCACTCGGAGCGGCAGGGAAGATGACCGCCCTTTCGGCTGACCGGTCCCAGAGGCGAACAAATTTCTGGTTCCAGTCGACAAAGGCAGTCCAGAGGTCTGGCCGGATACGTCGACGCGAAGGAGGGCCGGACCGCCGAGTAGCGGTTTCCGAAGCGGGGTCTACGTCGAGGGAGACGGTTACGTCCTGGCCAGATCCTGGTGCGGGAAGCGCGAGCGTGACGACACCGGCTCGCTCAGCAGCTTCCAGGAAGGACCGGAACGACGTGAAGCCGAGATCGTTTTCCCGGAACGCCGTCAGGCGCAGAACTTCGGACTTGACTCCCGCAGCCGTGACACGCGCACCCCGCTCCTTCAACTGCGTCACGGCCCGACGCAGCCACCAGAACGCACGGTCGAGATCTGCCGTCTCTACCGTGTACCCCTCCGGGGCACTGTGTGCCTCCGCAACGACGTCGGCGGAGGCACACAGTTCTGTTTTGGTCTCATCCGTCTGCGAGGATCCTGCAGGTGAGACAGAAAGAACGTGGTGGGGCGGCGTAGCTTGCACGCCTTCGTCGCCACTCTCAGGTTCTTTGGACACCTAGTGCTCCCCATGGGTATGGGTCAGCCCCATAGAGGGTTGACCTTACGAGAGGAGTACACCGGTAACATCGCACACGCCGACTGAAGCCTCATGGCTCGGGCCCTACCCCTCACCCCTGTTACAGAGGCGAGCGGACTCTCCCGACTCGGCGATAGCTTTCCTCCATGCTGGCTTACATCCGGATACGGGTAAGCGCACAGCATGGCCATCAGCGTCTCGCAAAAAGCTTATGCGATCACACTGTGCGGGTCAACCGCACACTCTTCGACCGTCGGACTTGCCCATGCTTCACCAAGGGTCGGTCACGGTGCCAGGAGCCGTACAGGTCCCGGTGCCCGCCAGGGCGATGACCAGGGCGGGTGTCGGAGCCCAGGGGCGGTCGCTGGTTGCGCCGTGCACCCTGTTCTGCCGTCTTCCAACGCTGTCCGTGGCTGTGCAAAGGTTGCCGTAGCGCCCTTGTGACTCAAGGGCGCTACGTCGTCCGGCCGAGCCGCAGGAGGGTTCTTGATGTCCGCTGCCCCGTTGTGGGACGAACTCACCGAGCGGCTCCTGCCAGTCCTCACCGAGTACCGCAGCCACATCGCGGACCTCCCTGTCGAGGTCAAGGCAGACAAAACCCTTCTCACGGAGGCCGACGTCGCCGTGCAGCGGATCATCATCGACGCGATCCGGGCCACGGAACCGGACGCTGTGATCATCGCCGAGGAGGACGAACGGCAAGGCCCTCGCGAGGATGTGGTCGGCGCGGGCGGCCGGGTGTGGGTGATCGATCCCATCGACGGAACAGCGGAGTTCGTCGAGGAGGAACGGGTCGAGTTCTGTTCGGTGGTCTGCCTGCTGGAGAACTGGCAGCCGGTGTCGGCCTTCGTCCTCGCCCCGGAACTCGGACCGAGCCGCACGCCCCTCGTCGTGACGGCGGACGCCCCCGGGCACCGTCTCACTCTCAATGGTGACACCGTCACTCCTCCCACCCGGCCCGGCCAGGACCGCTGGCTCTCCGCCACCCGCAGCGCCGGGGCGCCTCCCCGGGACTTCGACGCGGCGGCCGGGGAAGCGGGGTTCCTGTTGAAGACCCGGACAACCTCCCAGACACTCGACATGGTCCGCACTGCCGTCGACCTCAGCCACTGCACGGATCCCTCCCTGCCAGCCTTCGAACTGTTCTGGCGACGCAGGCAGAAGGTCTGGGACGGAGTCGCCGGCCTGTGTCTCGGCACGGCGGCAGGCCTGCGTCACTGTGACGAGGACGGCAAACCGCTGCCGACTGCTCCGTCCTTCTTCGGCCAGGCCGAACCTGTCTTCGCCTCCACGGTCCTGGGCCGCCCGGAGGTCGTCTCCTGGTTCCTGGACTCACCCCACTGACGACGCGAAGCGGCGGGTCGATGACACAGCGGAACACCGACGTCCTGCTTGACGTCACGTCCTTCATCAGCGCGGAGGACTTTCTGCTGGCCCAGAACAGGGCCGGGCAGCCCGACGACCCCTTCGCGCGTCAGTGCTTCGTGGAGATCGTGCAGTCACTCATCTTCATGTCCCGGGTCCACGTGGCGCACCCTGTCCTGCCGAACCCACGCCCTGAGGACTTCGGGGAGCGCCCGCTGCTCCTGCGCGAACTCATGCGGGCAGGCCTGACCCGTGGTCTCCAGGCTGACGCCCCCCAGCAGCAGCGGGCGGCGGACCTGGTGGAGACCGCGCTCCACGACCTGGAGAGCGTGCACGGCATCACCAGCATGGCGCGCTTCGTGGAGCAGGCGTTCACGATCGACCGTGCCAGCGCCGGATCACAGACCGCGCTCTCCAGCCGCTTACGAGGCTGGAGCACGTTTCAGGAACGGAAGGTCCGGAACACCAGCGGCCACCATTCCGACCGCATCCCCACCCGGGACGGAGTCGAGGAGGACGGTTTCGGAGAATGGGCTCGCGCCGCGGCGGTCATCCTCGCCGGCCCGCTACGGGACATCACGGCGTCTGGCCAGGGCAAGTACCTCATGGCCACCCTCTCAAGAGGCATGAAGTACCAGGCCCGAGCGGAAGCGGCCGAGATGACGTACCAGTCGCACCCACTCCGCAGAGACTTCTCCCTGACATTCGACCTCACGCGTGACGGCGCGGGAGACGACGCAGTACTGGACATCATCCAGGCGGTACGGGGCATCCACGACACGCTCAGTCACGCTGCCGGGCAGGGCGACGCCCACCGGCTGCAGCTGCTCGAACTCGAACTGCCTCTGCTGGGAGGCAGACTGTGGGAGCCGGATGAGACCGGGCGTCTCGACGACGGGCGTTGGATAGCCCTTGTCGTCCAACGCGTGCGCGAATACCGCGAGCGGGCCGCTGAGCTTCGGCAGGCCGTCGAGCGCTGCGTCACCGACGAGGACCATCTGCGGCTCGCTCGCGACATCGAAGGCGTGAAGGACCGACTCCTCGACCGACTGGGACTGCGCAGAGCCGAGATGTCCGCCATGGAACAGGAGTTGGTGAACTCCGTGGCGTCTGTCACCCAGGTGGCCACCGGTGTGCCGGCCGTCAGCGGGCTGTGGCTCGGAGCGCGGACTCTGGGCAAGCAGTTCGCGTTCGTGGGGGCACAGCCCTTCCAGCGGTTCCTGTACAAGGAGTTCATCAACGCGTGGAAGCGGGCGGGCCGCTGACCTGCGGCCCGCCCGCTTGCCGGTCAACCGGCGGAGCCCGTCCGCCACCGGCGTGCCAGAGCGTCGAACCGCCAGTCCAACCGCCGGGGCGGTCCCATGAACGCGTCTGTCACTGACCGGGTTCCGGCGGCTCGTCCTCAACGGTTTCCGCGTCGTCCTCGGCATCCGGCACGGGCAGGCGCAGCCCCCGGGACTCGGCGACGCGCAGGGCGTTCGTCAGGCACTCGGCGAGACGGATGCCCGCGTAGCGGACCTCGGTGTACGGCGAGGTCGGGTCGTCCAGCACCGCGCGGGCGAGGTCGAGTACGTCGGTGCCGGTGGTGAGCTGGGTGGCCTCCAGGTCGTCGGCGAGGCGGGAGACGTAGCCGCCGTTGTGGTCGGTCACCAGGTAGGAAGGGTTGCCCCCGGGGGACGGCCAGGGCAGGAGCCGGGGCGCGGGCGCGCGACCGGGTACGGGTACGGGTACGGGTGTGCCGTTGACGTGTTCCATCACGCGGCCACCTTCCGTGCGCCGACCAGGTGCTGGTCGAGGTCGATCCCGAAGTCGGCGGCGAGGACGAGCGCGAGACGGCGGCGCTGCTGGAGGGCCTCTTCTTCATGCGCGGCGAGGTAGGGGCGCACGAGGGCGGAGGCGGAGCCGTCGATGGGGCCGTGGAGGCCGTACGGGGAGCGGTGGCGGGGGAGGCTGGAGGACGCGGGGGCCGGCGCGGGGGTGGAGAGGTGGCGTACGGCGGTGACGTGCAGGCAGAGGTAGGGGCGGTGACGGGGGAGGCGCCGTTTTCCGGTGCCCGGGGAGAAGAGGAGGCGCAGCCAGTGGAGGGCGCGGGGGATAAGGTCGGTCATGTCGACGCTCCTTGTAAGCGTGGGCCGTGCCCCGGGAGGTCTTCCACACCTCGCCGGGGTCTTTGCTGCTCCGACTGTAAACCTCATCATGACGAGTCAGGTAGCACTATGACTCGGTAGGGAGCGTCATGACTCTTACTGCCTAACTATGATCACCCCTGACCGTCTAACGTGCCGTCATGACCGAAGCCCAGGAGTGGCGCCCCGATCCCGCGTCCCGGATCTACGTGTATGTGCAGATCGCCGAGCACATCGCCGATCAGATTCGCGCGGGAAGCCTGCCCGTAGGCGCGCGTTTGGCCTCGGAGCCCGATCTCGCAGCCCATTACGGCGTTGGGATCAACACCCTCCGCCGCGCGATCCGGGAGCTACGGGAGCGAGGCATTGCCGACACGGTGCCCGCGAAGGGAACGTTCATCGTCGAGGTGCCCGAGTCCGCCGTTGACGGCCCAGAGGCGGACGGGACCGCTGACTAGCGATCCCGTCCGCAGACGTCCGTGCGGCCCTCGGCCTTTCGGAGAACGGACTGGCCCTGCTCCGCGGCCAGCTGCTCCTCATCGACGACGAGCCCGCCGAACTCGTGAGTTCCTACTACCCGTTGGACATCGCCAGAGGTACGGAGATGATGGACCGGCGTAAGATCAAGGGCGGAACTCCCACCCTTCTTGCGGACCTGGGCCATCCACCGCGCCGCAGTGTGGACCGCGTCTCCGCGAGGATTCCCACCCAGGACCAGTACCAGGCCCTGAACCTTCTCAGCAGCTTGCCGGTACTGCGTACCCTCCGCGTCGTCTACAGCGACGGAGACCGTCCCATCGAGGCGACCGTCATGGTGAAGGCGGGCCACCTCTACGAGTTGGAGTACGAGTTCACGCCCCAGTGATCCGTCCCGCCCGGTGCGAGGTCCGGACCGTCTCCGCCTCGCTCACCCAGTAACCCCCGTCTTCCCCCGCCCCACCTGCGTCCGCACCGCCCCCATGCTCGCCCCGATGACCAGCGCGATCGCCAGGGCTTCGGGGGCGGAGAGGGCCTGGTCGAGGATCAGGAAACCGGCGGTGGCGGCGATCGCGGGCTCCAGGGTCATGAGGACCGCGAAGGTGGACGCGGGCAGGCGGCGCAGCGCGAGGAGTTCGAGGGTGTAGGGGAGGACGGAGGACAGGACGGCGACGGCGGCGCCCAGGGCGAGCGTCGTCGGGGCGATGAGCCGCGTCCCCGATTCGACGATCCCGAGCGGCAGGAACAGCACCGCCGCGACGACCATGGCCAGCGCCAGCCCGTCGGCCTGCGGGAACCGCCTCCCCGTGCGCGCGCTGAAGACGATGTACAGGGCCCACATCAACCCGGCCGCGAGGGCGAAGGCGACGCCGAGCGGGTCGAGGTCGCCGAAGCCCCCTCCGCCGCCGAGGAGGAAGACGCCGCAGAGGGCGAGCCCGGCCCACACCATGTTCACCGCCCGGCGGGACGCGAGGACGGAGAGCACCAGCGGGCCGAGCACCTCCAGGGTGACGGCGGGGCCGAGGGGGATCCGGGCGAGGGACTGGTAGAAGAGGCCGTTCATCGCGGCCATGGTGGCGCCGAAGACGATCACCGTGCTCCAGTCGGTGCGCGAGTGCCCGCGCAGCCGGGGGCGGCAGACCACCAGCATCACCAGCGCGGCCACGGCCAGCCGCAGCGTCACCACCCCGAGCGCCCCGGCCCGCGGCATCAGCGTCACCGCCAACGCACCGCCGAACTGCACCGATATCCCACCGGCCAGCACCATTCCCACGGGCCCGAGCGCACCCAGGCCGCGGGGCGCTCGGGGAGTGCGGGCAGCGCGGGCGGTGCGGGATCCGCCGGAGGCGAGGTCGGCCGGTGGTGTCGTCGCGGTGGCGGCGGGCGCGGACCGGTCAGCGCTGGGGAGTGTCACGGGGGCCGTCCAGGGAGAGCGGAGGGGGTGTTGGAGGTGAGGAGATGGAGGAGCTTTCGTTCAGTATGAAGGACTTGGTAGTGCAAGGCAATGGACTAAGTCAGGTCTGTAACCAGTTTTGCGACTTACTTCAACGCTCCGCAACCTCCCTTTGGGATCGGCCGGCTTCGCCTCCCTGATCGACCGGTCGGCGAATCCGCGGACATAAATCCAAGCACGCTTGATTGTTTTTGATCCCGGTGCCATGCTCGCCCCATGGCCGACCCAACGCCCGTGATCGACGATCTCCGCGCCGAGAGCGAGGAACTCGACCTGCTCGTCGCCGAGTTGAGCCCGGAACAGTGGGCGCTCGCGACGCCCGCGCCCGGCTGGACCGTCGCCCACCAGATCGCCCACCTCGCCTGGACCGACCACTCCTCCGTGCTGGCGGTGACCGACCGGGCCGCGTTCGCCCGTGAGGTCGAGAGCGCGATGACGTCGCCCGGCGACTTCGTGGACAGCGGCGCGGAGGAAGGGGCCGGGAAGCCACCCGAGCGGCTGGTCGCGGACTGGCGGGCCGGACGCGGGGCCCTGGAGAACGCCCTGCGCGCGGCGCCCGAGGACGCGCGGTTCCCCTGGTACGGCCCGCCCATGTCCACCGCCTCCATGGCGACCGCCCGCCTCATGGAGACCTGGGCCCATGGCCTGGACGTCGCCGACGCGCTCGGCGTCCCCCGGATCGCCCCCGGGGACCGGCTCCGCCACATCACCCGACTCGGCATCCGCACCCGCGACTTCGCCTTCGGCGTGCACGGCCACACCCCGCCGTTCGAGGAGTTCCGCGTCGAACTCACCAGCCCGGCCGGTGAGTTGTGGACCTACGGCCCCGAGGACGCGACCGACCGCGTCACCGGCCCCGCCCTCGACCTCTGCCTCCTGGTCACCCAGCGCGCCCACCGCGCCGACCTCGCACTGCGCGCGGAAGGGGACGACGCCGACCGCTGGCTGGACATCGCCCAGGCCTTCGCGGGACCGCCCGGTGCCGGGCGCGAGCCCAAGGAGGCCGAGGGGACCAAGGGCGCCGAGGGAGCCACCCGGTGACGGCCGCCCCCCTCCGCATCGGCAACGCCTCCGGCTTCTACGGCGACCGCTTCGACGCGATGCGCGAGATGCTCACCGGCGGCGAACTCGACGTCCTCACCGGCGACTATCTCGCCGAGCTGACCATGCTCATCCTCGGCCGCGACCGCCTGAAGGACCCCACCGCCGGGTACGCCCGCACCTTCCTCCGCCAGTTGGAGGAGTGCCTGGGGCTGGCGCAGGAACGGGGCGTGCGGATCGTCGCCAACGCCGGAGGCCTCAACCCGGCCGGACTCGCCGACGCCGTACGGGAGTTGGCGGGCCGACTCGGCATCCCCGTCCGCGTCGCGCACGTCGAGGGCGACGACCTCACCGCCGGCCATCCGGGCAGCCTCGCCGCCCACGCCTACCTCGGCGGCTTCGGCATCGCGGCCTGTCTGCGGGAGGGCGCCGACATCGTGGTCACGGGCCGGGTGACGGACGCGGCCCTGGTCACCGGGCCCGCCGCCGCCCACTTCGGCTGGGGCCCGGGGGAGTACGACCGCCTCGCGGGCGCCGTCGTCGCCGGGCACGTGCTGGAGTGCGGCGCCCAGGCCACCGGCGGCAACTACGCCTTCTTCCACGAGGCCGGCAAGGTCCATGAGGCCGGCAAGGTCCACGAGGCCCACGCGGTCCATGAGTCGGACCCGGCGGCCCGTTTCCGCCGCCCCGGCTTCCCCCTGGCAGAACTCCACGCCGACGGAACCGCCGTCATCACCAAACACCCCGGCACCGGCGGCCTCGTCGACGTCGGCACGGTCACCGCCCAGCTCCTCTACGAGACGGGCGGAGCCCGGTACGCGGGCCCCGACGTCACCGCCCGGCTCGACACCATCCGGCTCACCCAGGACGGCCCCGACCGCGTCCGCGTCGAGGGCGTACGCGGCGAGGCCCCGCCCCCGACCCTCAAAGTCGGCCTCAACCGGCTCGGCGGCTTCCGCAACGAGGTCACCTTCGTCCTGACCGGCCTGGAGATCGAACGCAAGGCCGCCCTCGTCCGCGACCAGCTGGAGACCGCGCTCGCCGCCGCCAAGTCCCGCCCGGCGCACGTGGACTGGGAGCTGGCCCGCACCGACCACTCCGACGCCCGCACCGAGGAGACCGCCAGCGCGCTCCTCCGCCTCGTCGTCCGCGACCCCGACCAGAACGCCGTCGGCCGCGCCCTCAGCGGTGCCGCCGTGGAGCTGGCCCTCGCGAGCTACCCCGGCTTCCACGTCCTGGCCCCACCGGGAAAGGGCGCGCCCTACGGGGTGTTCGAGGCGGCGTACGTCGACCAGGGCGCCGTCGAGCACACGGCGGTCCTCCACGACGGCCGCCGGGTCCCGGTACCCCCGGCCGACGGCACCCTCGTACTGCGGCCGGTCGACGAGCCGCCCCTCCCGGATCCGTTGCCCCCCGGACCGGTGCGCCGCGCACCCCTCGGCCTCGTCGCCGGCGCCCGCAGCGGCGACAAGGGCTCCAACGCCAACATCGGCCTCTGGACCCGCACGGACGACGCCTGGCGGTGGCTGGCCCACACCCTCACCATCGACCGCCTCCGCGAACTCCTCCCGGAGACAGCCGAGCTGCCCGTCGTCCGGCACGTCCTGCCCGACCTTCGCGCCCTCAACTTCGAGATCGTCGGCATCCTCGGCGAGGGCGTCGCCTCGCAAGCCCGTTTCGACCCCCAGGCCAAGGCCCTCGGCGAATGGCTGCGCTCCCGCCACCTGGACATACCGGAGATCCTGCTGTGACCGTCCTCAGCTCCGCCCTGGACCCGGGCGCCCCCGACCACACCGCGAACCGCGAGGCCATGCTCACCCGGCTCACCGAACTCGACACCGAGCACGCGAAGGCCCTCGCGGGTGGCGGCGAGAAGTACATCGCCAGGCACCGGGGGCGCGGCAAGCTGCTCGCCCGCGAGCGCGTCGAACTGCTGCTGGACCCCGACACGCCCTTCCTCGAACTGTCCCCGCTCGCGGCCTGGGGCAGCGAGTACCCGGTCGGCGCCTCCCTCGTCACCGGCATCGGGACCGTCGAGGGCGTCGAGTGTCTGATCACCGCGAACGACCCGACCGTGCGCGGCGGCGCGAGCAACCCGTGGAGCCTGAAGAAGGCCCTCCGCGCCAACGACATCGCGCTCGCCAACCGCCTGCCCTGCATCAGCCTCGTCGAGTCCGGCGGGGCCGATCTCCCCTCCCAGAAGGAGATCTTCATCCCCGGCGGCGCGATCTTCCGCGACCTCACCCGCCTCTCGGCCGCCGGAATCCCCACCATCGCCGTCGTCTTCGGCAACTCCACCGCCGGCGGGGCCTACATCCCCGGTATGTCCGACCACGTGATCATGGTCAAGGAGCGGGCGAAGGTGTTCCTCGGCGGGCCGCCCCTCGTGAAGATGGCCACCGGCGAGGAGAGCGACGACGAGTCGCTGGGCGGCGCCGAGATGCACGCGCGCGTGTCGGGCCTCGCCGACCACTTCGCCGTGGACGAGCAGGACGCCCTCCGCCAGGCCCGCCGGGTCGTCGCCCGCCTCAACCACCGCAAGGCGTACGCCGATCCGGCTCCGGCCGCACCCCCCAAGTACGACGCGGAGGAACTGCTCGGCATCGTGCCGGGCGATCTGAAGGTGCCCTTCGACCCCCGCGAGGTGATCGCCCGGATCGTCGACGCCTCCGACTTCGACGAGTTCAAGTCCCTCTACGGCACCAGCCTGGTCACCGGCTGGGCGAGCCTGCACGGCTACCCGGTCGGTGTCCTCGCCAACGCCCGAGGGGTCCTCTTCAGCGAGGAGTCGCAGAAGGCGGCCCAGTTCATCCAGCTCGCCAACCAGCGCGACATCCCCCTCCTCTTCCTGCACAACACCACCGGCTACATGGTCGGCAGGGAGTACGAGCAGGGCGGCATCATCAAGCACGGCGCGATGATGATCAACGCGGTGAGCAATTCGAAGGTCCCCCATCTGTCCGTCCTGATGGGCGCCTCGTACGGCGCCGGCCACTACGGCATGTGCGGGCGCGCCTTCGACCCCCGCTTCCTCTTCGCCTGGCCCGGCGCCAAGTCGGCGGTGATGGGCCCGCAGCAACTGGCGGGCGTGCTGTCGATCGTCGCCCGCCAGTCGGCGGCGGCCAAGGGACTGCCCTACGACGAGGACGCGGACGCCGCACTGCGCGCGATGGTGGAGCAGCAGATCGAGTCCGAGTCCCTGCCGATGTTCCTGTCCGGGCGGCTGTACGACGACGGGGTCATCGACCCCCGCGACACCCGCACCGTCCTCGGCCTGTGCCTGTCCGCGATCCACACGGCGCCCTACGAGGGCGCACGCGGTGGCTTCGGCGTCTTCCGGATGTAAGGAACGTGAGGAACCACCAGTGACACCAGTGATATCAGAGACACCAGAGACATCAGTGATCACTTCTGTCCTCGTCGCCAACCGGGGCGAGATCGCCTGCCGGATCTTCCGCACCTGCCGTGAGCTGGGAATCCAGACGGTCGCCGTGCACTCCGACGCCGACGAGAACGCCCTCCACGCGCGCGTGGCCGACAGGGCGGTACGGCTGCCGGGCGCGGCCCCCGCCGACACCTACCTGCGCGGCGACCTGATCGTGAAGGCCGCCCTCGCCGCCGGCGCCGACGCGGTCCACCCCGGCTACGGCTTCCTCTCCGAGAACCCCGGCTTCGCCCGCCAGGTCCTCGACGCGGGCCTCACCTGGATCGGCCCGGCCCCCGAGGCGATCGAGGCCATGGCGTCCAAGACTCGCGCCAAGGAACTGATGGGCCTGGAACCCCTCACCGAGGTGACCGGGAAGGACCTGCCGGTCCTCGTGAAGGCCGCCGCGGGCGGCGGCGGACGCGGTATGCGCGTCGTACGCCACCTCGACGACCTGGACGCCGCCCTGAAGAGCGCCCGCGCCGAGGCCGCGAGCGCCTTCGGCGACGGCGAGGTCTTCGTCGAGCCCTACGTCGAGAACGGCCGCCACGTCGAGGTCCAGATCCTCGCGGACACCCACGGCACGATCTGGCCCCTGGGCACCCGCGACTGCTCCCTGCAGCGCCGCCACCAGAAGGTCATCGAGGAGGCCCCGGCCCCCGCCCTCTCCGACGAACTCAGGGAGGAACTCCACACCCTGGCCGTACACGCCGCCCGAGCCGTCGACTACGTCGGCGCGGGCACGGTCGAGTTCCTCGTCGCCGACGGCACGGCCCACTTCCTGGAGATGAACACCCGCCTCCAGGTCGAACACCCGGTCACGGAGGCCGTCTTCGGCCTCGACCTGGTCGCCGAACAGATCCGCGTCGCCGAGGGCCACGCCCTCCCGGCCGACCCCCCGCGCGCGCGTGGCCACGCGGTCGAGGCCCGCCTGTACGCCGAGGACCCGGCGCGGAACTGGACTCCGCAGACGGGCACGCTGCACCGCCTCACGGTCCCCGAGAGCGTCCGCCTGGACACCGGCTTCACCGACGGCGACGACATCGGCGTCCACTACGACCCCATGCTCGCCAAGGTCATCGCCCACGCACCCACCCGCGCGGAGGCGATCCGCCGCCTGGCCGCCGCCCTGGACCGGGCCACCCTCCACGGCCCGGCCACCAACCGCGACCTCCTGGCCCGCTCCCTGCGTCACGAGGAGTTCACGACGGCCCGCATGGACACGGGCTTCTACGACCGTCACCTGCCCGCCCTGACCAGCCCCACCCCCGACCCGCACGCCCCCCTGGCCGCCGCCCTCGCCGACGCCGCCACCGAAGGCGACCCACGCTTCGGCGGCTGGCGCAACGTCCACTCACAACCCCGGACCAGGCGCTACGCGACGGCGGGCGAGGAACACGAGGCGACCTACCGCCACACCCGCACGGGTCCGGAGGCGGACGGTGTCACGGTCGTACACGCCGACGCCGACCTCGTCGTACTCGAAGTCCACGGCGTACGGCGACGGTTCGAGGTGACGCGCTACGGCCCCCACCGCTACGTCAACACCACCCACCTCACCGCCCTCCCCCGCTTCCCCGACCCCACCACCCAACAGACCCCCGGCTCCCTCCTCGCCCCCATGCCGGGCACGGTCGTCCGCGTGGCGGAGAACCTGAAGCCGGGATCACCCGTACAGGCCGGCCAACCCCTCCTCTGGCTGGAGGCGATGAAGATGGAGCACAGGATCACGGCGTCGGTGCCGGGCACGCTGACGGCCCTGCACGTAGTACCTGGTCAACAGGTGGAGCCAGGCATGTTGCTGGCGGTCGTGCAGCCGGGTTAGGGGCGCGGGGCTGTATCGATATGCGGCTCCGCCGCGAGGGCGCGACCAGCCACGAACCACCCGCAGTCTCCAGACATCCGAAACCCCCTCCCCCTCAGGAGCCCCTTCATGGCCCCCGTCCTGGAATCCGAAGAACACAAGGCCCTTCGAGCCGCCGTATCCGCCCTGGGAAAGCGCTACGGCCGCGCATACATAGCCACGGTCAACAAGGAGGGCCGCCACCCCGACGAACTCTGGTCCGAGGCGGCCAAACTCGGCTACCTGGGCGTCAACCTCCCCGAGGAGTACGAGGGCGGGGGCGGCGGCATCACCGAACTCTCCATCGTCCTGGAGGAGCTCGGCGCCGCAGGCTGCCCCCTGCTCATGATGGTCGTCTCGCCCGCCATCTGCGGCACCGTCATCGCCCGCTTCGGGACCAGGGCACAGCAGCAGACCTGGCTGCCCTCGCTGGCGAACGGCTCCCGCCTCATGGCCTTCGGCATCACCGAACCCGACGCCGGCTCCAACAGCCACCGCATCACCACCACGGCCCGCAGGGACGCGGCCGGAGACTGGCTGCTGACCGGCCGCAAGGTCTTCATCTCCGGCGTCGACAGGGCCGACGCCGTCCTCGTCGTCGGCCGCACCGAGGACGCCCGCACCGGCAACCTCAAGCCCTGCCTCTTCATCGTCCCCACGGACACCCCCGGCTTCGAGTACCGCCCGATCGAGATGGAACTCCGCGCCGCCGAGAAGCAGTTCGAGCTGACCTTCGACGACATCCGGCTCCCCGCCGACGCACTCGTCGGCGACGAGAACGCGGGCCTGCTCCAGCTCTTCGCCGGCCTCAACCCCGAGCGGATCATGACGGCCGCCTTCGCGATCGGCATGGCCAGGTACGCCCTCGCCAAGGCCGTCGACTACGCCCGCGAGCGCACCGTATGGCGTCAGCCCATCGGCGCCCACCAGGCGATCGCCCACCCCCTCGCCCAGTCCCACATCGAACTCGAACTGGCCCGCCTGATGATGCAGAAGGCGGCCCACCTCTACGACGCCGGCGACGACGCGGCGGCCGGCGAGGCCGCCAACATGGCCAAGTACGCGGCGGGGGAGGCCTGCGTGAAGGCCGTCGACCAGGCCGTGCACACCCTCGGCGGCAACGGCCTCACGACCGAGTTCGGCCTCGCCTCGCTGATAACGGCCGCGCGCGTGTCTCGTATCGCGCCGGTGAGCCGGGAGATGATTCTCAACTACGTCTCCCACCAGACCCTGGGCCTGCCGAAGTCGTATTAGGCCGTCTTGGTCGCATCAGGCAGTCCTGGTCGTATTGGGCAGTCTTGGAGGAACCATGTTCCGCAGCGAGTACGCAGACGTCTCACCCGTCGAACTCCCCATCCACGACGCCGTGCTGGCCCGCGCCGCCGAGTTCGGCGACCTGCCCGCGCTGGTCGACGGCGTCGACGGCACGACCCTCACGTACGAACAGCTGGACCGCTTCCACCGGCGGCTGGCCGCCTCGTTCGCCGAGGCGGGCGTCCGCAAGGGCGACGTGCTCGCCCTGCACAGCCCCAACACGATCGCCTACCCGACGGCGTTCTACGCGGCCACGCGCGCGGGTGCCACAGTCACCACCGTGCACCCGCTGGCCACCCCCGGCGAGCTGGCGAAACAGCTGCGGGACTCGGGGGCGAGCTGGATCGTCACGGTCTCACCCCTCCTCGAAACCGCCCGCGCCGCCGCCGAACGCGTGGGCGGCATACGGGAGATCTTCGTCTGCGACAGCGCCCCCGGTCACCGTTCGCTGATCGACATGCTCGCCTCCGCCGCGCCCGAACCGGCCGTCGACATCGACCCGGTGACGGACGTCGCGGCCCTCCCGTACTCCTCCGGCACGACCGGTGTCCCCAAGGGCGTCATGCTCACCCACCGGTCCATCGCCACCAACCTCGCCCAACTCGAAGAGGTCATGCCGGCCGGCCCCGGCGACCGCGTCCTCGCCGTACTGCCGTTCTTTCACATCTACGGGCTCACGGCGCTGATGAACGCCCCGCTGCGACTCGGCGCCACGGTCGTCGTCCTGCCCCGCTTCGACCTGGAGGTCTACCTCGCGGCGATCGCCGCACACCGCATCACCCACCTGTACGTGGCCCCGCCGATCGTCCTCGCCCTGGCCAAGCACCCGGCCGCCGAGCGCTACGACCTCTCCACGGTCCGGCACATCCTCTCGGCCGCCGCACCCCTGGACGCGGCCCTCGCCGCCGCCTGCTCCGCCCGCCTCGGCCTGCCGCCGGTCGTCCAGGGCTACGGCATGACCGAACTCTCCCCCTGCTCCCACATCGTGCCCCTCGCCCAGGCCGCGGCGGCGCCCCCCGGCACCGTCGGCAAACTCATCGCCGGCACCGAGATGCGGATCGTCTCCCTCGACGACCCCGGCAAGGACGTCGGCGTCGGCGAACAGGGCGAGATCGTCGTCCGGGGCCCCCAGGTCATGAAGGGCTACCTCGGGCAACCCCGGGCCACCGCCGACATGATCGACGCCGACGGCTGGCTCGCCACCGGGGACGTCGGGCACACCGACGCCGACGGCTGGCTGTACGTCGTCGACCGCGTCAAGGAACTGATCAAGTACAAGGGCTTCCAGGTCGCCCCCGCCGAACTCGAAGCCCTCCTCGTCACCCACCCCGGTATCGCCGACGCCGCCGTCATCGGCCACTACAACGCCGACGGCAACGAGGTCCCGCACGCCTTCGTCGTCCGCCACCCCACGGCGCGCGAAATCTCCGAGGGCGAGATCATGATGTACGTCGCCGAACGCGTCGCCCCCTACAAACGCGTCCGCCACGTCACCTTCATCGACGGCGTGCCCCGCGCGGCCTCCGGGAAGATACTCCGCCGCGAACTCAGGGAGCGCCTGTGACAGAGCTGATCCAGTACGCCCACCACCGGGGCATCACCACCCTCACCCTCGACTCCCCGGCCAACCGCAACGCCCTCTCCGCCGCCCTCGTCGGCGAACTCCGCGACACCCTCGACCGGTGCGGCAAGGACGACACCGTACGAGCCGTCGTCCTCACCCACACCGGCAACACCTTCTGCGCAGGCGCCGACCTGCGCGACCCACCCGACCCGCAGGCCCTGGTAGACCTCCTCCGCCTGCTGCTCGAACTGCCCAAGCCCGTCGTCGCCCGCGTCACCGGGCACGTCCGGGCGGGCGGCCTCGGCCTGCTCGGGGCCTGCGACATCGCCGCCGCCGGTCCCGAGGCCACGTTCGCCCTCACCGAGGTCCGCATCGGCGTCGCGCCCGCCGTCATCTCCCTCACCCTCCGCCCCCGCACCGACCCCCGCGCCCTCGCCCGCTACTACCTCACCGGAGAGAGGTTCGGCTCCGCCGAAGCCGCCCGTATCGGCCTCCTCACCACTGCCGGCGCCGATGTCGACGACGTACTCGAACCCGTCCTCGACGGTCTGCGCCGAGCCTCCCCGAGGGCCCTGGCGGAGACGAAACACCTGCTCACAGCTAAGGTTCTGGAGAACTTCGACCTGGACGCGGGCGAACTGACCCGCCTCTCGTCCCGGCTGTTCGCCTCCGCCGACGCCCGCGAGGGCATGACGGCCTTCCTCGAAAGACGGGAACCGGGATGGGTGCTGTGAGCGCGGTGGACACATCCGACGAGACCGGCACCGGCACCGGGACCAGCACCGGGACCAGCACCGATACGAGCACCGACACGAGCGCGGTGGCCGACCGAGGGCCCAAGCAGGACCGTAGCCGCGTCACCCGCAAACGCCTCCTGGAAGCCGCCGTGTCCTGCCTCGCCGAACACGGCTGGGCCGGCTCCACCGTCTCCGTCGTCGCCGAACGCGCCGGCGTCTCCCGAGGCGCCGCCCAGCACCACTTCCGCACCCGCGAGGACCTGTTCACCGCCGCCGTCGAGTACGTCGCCGAGGAACGCTCCCTCGCCCTGCGCGCCCTCTTCCCCGAGGGCCCCGCCGACCGCCGCGCCGTGGTCGCCGCCGTCGTCGACCTCTACACCGGCCCCCTCTTCCGCGCCGCCCTCCACCTCTGGGTCGCCGCCTCCAACGAGGACCAGCTCCGCCCTCGCGTCACCGAACTCGAAGCCCACGTCGGCCGCGAGACCCACCGCATCGCCGTCGACCTCCTGGGCGCCGACGAGACAGTCCCCGGCGTCCGCGAAACCGTCCAGGGCCTCCTCGACATGGCCCGCGGCCTCGGCCTCGCCAACCTCCTCACCGACGACACGAGCCGTCGCGACAGGGTGGTGGCCCAGTGGGCGGCCCTGCTGGACGAGGCACTGGGCTGACGAAACCCGGCTGACGGAAACGGGCTGACGAACCGGGCCGACGACGCACGGGGCCGACGGCCCTCACGGACTCAGGCGCTCCACCCGCCACGACCCGTCCGGCTCCGCCACGTACCGCAGCCGGTCGTGCAGCCGGTTGCCCCGGCCCTGCCAGAACTCCACACTCTGCGGCGCCACCCGGAAACCACCCCAGTTCGGCGGCACCGGCACCTGCTCACCCTCCGGATAGCGGGTGTGCAACTCCTCGTACGCGGCGTCCAGTTCGGTCCGCGAGGAGATCACCGAGGACTGTGCGCTGGCCCACGCCCCCAGCTGCGAACCATGCGGACGCGTCCGGAAGTACGCCGCCGTCTCGTCCCGCCCGGTCCGCCGCGCCGTACCCGTCACGATCACCTGCCGGGCGATCCCGTGCCAGGGGAAGAGCAGCGAGACATGCGGGTTCTCCGCCAGGTCACGGGCCTTGCGGGAGTCGTAGTTCGTGTAGAAGACGAAGCCCTGCGCGTCGTACGCCTTCATCAGGACCGTACGAGAACCGGGGCGCCCCTCGGCGTCCGCCGTCGACACGACCATGGCGTTCGGCTCGAACACGGCGCCCTCCTGCGCGGCCTGCCCGAACCACCGCGCGAACTGCTCCATCGGATCCCCGGCCAGCTCACTCTCGTCGAGCCCGTCGGCGCGGTACTGCTTGCGCATGACGGCGGGGTCGGGCACGGGTTCCAGGCCGGGATCGCTCACCCGGTCATCTTGCCGTATCGACGGCCGACCGGAAGGCTGGTGGCACTGAGTGCCGCGCACCCTCCCCAAACCTGGCACTCAGGCGTAAGGTGCTGGAACATTCCGGTGGGGCCTCGCATCCGCCGCCGCCGGTCCCCCCCCGTCGCACACATCAAGAGGAGCCGCCTGATGTCCGACTTCGTACCCGGACTCGAAGGAGTCGTCGCGTTCGAGACGGAGATCGCCGAACCGGACAAGGAGGGCGGCGCACTCCGGTACCGCGGCGTCGACATCGAGGACCTGGTCGGCCATGTCTCCTTCGGCAACGTCTGGGGCCTGCTCGTCGACGGCGCCTTCCGCCCCGGCCTGCCGCCCGCCGAGCCGTTCCCCATCCCCGTCCACTCGGGCGACATCCGCGTCGACGTCCAGTCCGCGCTGGCCATGCTCGCCCCGGTCTGGGGCCTCAAGCCCCTCCTGGACATCGACGAGCAGCAGGCCCGCGCCGACCTCGCCCGCGCCGCCGTCATGGCCCTCTCCTACGTCGCCCAGTCCGCCCGCGGCCAGGGTCACCCCATGGTCCCGCAGCGCGAGATCGACAAGGCCCAGTCCGTCGTCGAACGCTTCATGATCCGCTGGCGCGGCGAGCCCGACCCGAAGCACGTCGCGGCGGTCGACGCGTACTGGACCTCGGCCGCCGAGCACGGCATGAACGCGTCCACCTTCACGGCGAGGGTCATCGCGTCGACCGGCGCGGACGTGGCAGCGGCCCTCTCCGGCGCGGTGGGAGCCATGTCCGGCCCCCTCCACGGCGGCGCCCCCTCCCGCGTCCTCGGCATGATCGAGGAGATCGAACGCACGGGCGACGCCGACGCCTACGTCAAACAGGCCCTCGACAAGGGCGAACGCCTCATGGGCTTCGGCCACCGCGTCTACCGCGCCGAGGACCCCCGCGCCCGCGTCCTCCGCCGCACCGCCCGCGACCTCGGCGCCCCGCGCTTCGAGGTCGCCGAGGCCCTGGAGAAGGCGGCCCTGGCGGAACTCCACGCCCGCCGCCCCGACCGGGTCCTCGCCACGAACGTCGAGTTCTGGGCCGCGATCGTCCTCGACTTCGCCGAGGTCCCGGCCCATATGTTCACATCGATGTTCACCTGCGCCCGCACGGCGGGCTGGTCGGCGCACATCCTCGAACAGAAGCGCACCGGCCGCCTCGTCCGCCCCTCCGCCCGCTATGTGGGGCCGGGCACGCGCAGCCCGCAGGAGATCACGGGATACGAGGACATCGCCCAGTAGTCCTCTCGCCGCGTCACGCGGGGCTGAGCAGCTCCGAGTGATGCCGCTCGGCCTGCGGACTGGTGAGTGCCGGTTCCTGCCAGTCCCGACACGGAAACACCCTGCAAAACAGGCGACCCGCAGACTCTGGGTCCCTCCGCCCAGGGGGCGAAGAAGCCGGCCGGACGTGCCGGCGAGTCTGCGGGTCGGGTGACTGCTTGAGATTGGGCCGGCTGCGTGCTCGTTTCACACGCTGGTCCGACACCGCACTGAGAATGGTGACGGGCGCTAGCCCGCAGCCACCTCGCGCGTCCGGGTTTCATACATGTACCCGATCACCTCCTTTCTCACGTGCCCACCACTTTAGGAAGCGGTGGGGAGACGCTCAAGCGATTTTCCGAAGGGTTTGGCGAGGGACTACCGCAGTACGGCGAAGACCGCGCGCGCCCGGGTGTCGTCGGGGAGGGTCCAGTGCCCGGTGACGTGGCCCTTCGCGTCCTCCGGGAGGTCGAGTGAGCCGGGCTGGAGGATGCGGCTCAGGTGGAGGACGGCGGGGCCGGGCTGGATGGGGAGTTCGGTGGCCCTGGGGGTGTCGGTCGCGGCGAGGGCGGCCACGGACAGCGGGCCCTCGCCCTTGTACGACCGGGTGATCTCGGGGTCCGGGGTGTCGGTGAGGCTCTGGGCCTGGGGTTCGGCGCGGCCCTCGAACAGGGCCAGCAGCTGGGTGAGCAGGACCGGGTCCTGGACGCCGTCGTAGACCCAGCGCCTGCCCAGTACGCCGTGTTCCATGGTGCCGATGAGAGCGTGCTCGGCGTCGGGGAGCGGGGCGCCCCGATAAGTGAGGGGCGCCAGGTAGTGGACCGGGGCGGGGTCGGAGGCGTCGGTGGCGACCATGAACTCGATGCCGACCTCGCCCTCGGGGTCGTCGAGGCGGAAGCCGCCGGCCTTGGCCAGTACCGGGGCGGCCGGGCCGCCTGCGTACCAGCGGCGGGTGGGCAGCCAGGAGGTCAGGAGTTCGAGCTTGGTGGGTGTGAGGGTGGTGTGGTGGATGAGTGCCATGGGGCGGATTCTCCGCCGGGCCGACGAGCGGACGCGAGCTCTTTCCCGCGCGCGCCCGCCGGGCGCCTCCGGCTCACCGCTCCGTCGGCTCCCGGCCGTCGCCGTACCGGTTCGCGCCCGTGGCGCTTACGCCCGCGGCGGCTTCCGCCCCGGCTACTCCGCCGACCTCTCCAGCGCCTCCAGGTCCAGCGCCGCGGCGATGCGTACGGCGATGTCCTCGGCGTAGACCGCGTCGGCGCGTTCGAAGGGGGTGCGGTTGGCGCCGCGGAGGAAGGTGACGACGCCGAGGGTGCGGCCGCGGCTGCGCAGGACGGTACAGAGAGAGTGGACGGTGTCCGGGGGCCACTGGCGGCCGGTGGCCCACTGGCGGGCCGCTTCCGGGGGAGCCGTGCCGGCGCTGGCGCGGACCGAGCCCGCGCGCTCCGCGCACTGCAGGGCGGGGTGGCCGGGGCCGTAGCGGACCGGGATGCCGGCGTGGCCGGTGAGGTGGCTGGGGCCGGGCTGGCCGGAGGGCGTGGCGGCGGCGCGTACGAGGCGGGCGGGGCCGTCGCCGTCGCTGAGGGAGCCGCCGGCGACGCGGTCGATGAGGGCGTGGTCGGCGAAGCCGGCGAGGGCGAAGTCGAGGTGGACGGTGGCTCCCTCGCCGGGGTCCTCGCACTCGGCGGCGGCACGGGCGGCCCGGTGGAGCTGGTTGACGCGGAAGCGGAGCTGCGCGGCCTCCTGCTCGGTCTGTTTGGACTCGGTGATGTCCTGGAAGAGCCAGCCGACGCCGAGGGGAACCGGCTCCTCGGCCAGCGGTGAGGCGAGGCGGAGGAAGCCGCTGCGCCAGCACCGGCGCTTCTCGCCCTCGGGGGTGCGGACGCTGACCCAGATCTCGGCGGGCGCGGGCGGGGCGCCCTCGGCGAGGACGTGGGTGAGGGCGCTCTCCAGTTCCTCGACGCCCTGGGCGAGCAGTTCGCCGAGGGGGCGTCCGAGGACCGCCGTGCGGCCGATGCCGAGGGCGCGGGCGGCGTGGGCGTTGACGACGGCGGGGCGCAGGTCGGCGTCGACGAGGACGACGCCCCAGGACGCGTCCTCGAAGAGGGCCTCACTGAGGGCGATGGATCGTTCGAGGTCGATCTGCGCGTGGACCTCGCTGAAGGCGCAGTACAGGCCGGCGGGCTTGCCGTCGGGTCCGCGTACGGCGGCGGACTGGGTGCGGACGAGGATGCGTCCGCCGTCCTTCGTGACCAGGGCGAACTCGTGCACCTGCCGGCCGGCGGCGTGCATGGCGGCCATCAGCCGCCCCTCGACCTCCTCGGCGTCGGCGGTCCGTACGGCCCACCCGGCGAATCCGCGGCGCCCCACGGCCTCCCCCGCGTTCCAGCCCAGGATGCGTTCGGCCTCGCGGTTCCAGTGGGTGACGACGCCGTCGGCGTCGAAGGCGCACAGGGCCGCGTCCATCCCGTCCAGCAGGGCGGCGAGGAGATCCGAGCCACCGGCGTCCATGGAGCCCTCGGTGCTTTCGGTGTCCTCGGTGTTCACCGTGCCCTCGATGTCCTCGGTGTCCTCGTCCGTCGGACCGGCCCGCTCGGGCTCGTCGGGCCCGAGCTCGTCGGTGGTCCCACTACGCCGGGAAGCACTCACCTGAACCCCCTGCAGGCTGCGTTGCGTCCGCATGTACGCCTGTACGGCGCCTCGGTTCGCTCACTCACCATCATTCAACTCGAACGTGACCCAGCCCACATCTGGTTCACGCAAGATGTGGATGAAATCGTTGTACGCCGGATTTCCTTCTCACCCTTCTCAACGTTCCCACGAACCCGGGGGCTCAGTCAGCGCAGGTAGAAGATGCGGTCGCCGTACTCCCGCATGACGCGGTCGTTCCAGTCGAGCCCGCCGTCCACGTTCCCGGAGCGGAGCAGGGGCGGATCGATGCCCCGGTCCGCGAGGGAGGCGGCGGCGGTGGCCATGACGGACTGGAGGATCGCGGAGGTGACGACGGTGGAGGCCGGGGCGAAGGGGGCGGGGATGGTGTCGAGGGTGAGCGTCGCGTCACCGACCGCGATCTTCGAGTCCAGGACGAGATCGCAGTGGTCCTTGAGGAAGGTGCCGGAGGAGTGGCGTGATGTCGTCTGCGTGGCGTAGGCGACCGAGGTGACGCCGATGACCTTCACTCCCCGTTCCCGGGCGTGCGCGGCCATCTCCACGGGCAGGGCGTTGCGACCGGAGAGTGAGATCACCACGAGCAGGTCGCCGGCCCGTAGCGGGCTGGTGTCGAGCACGGCGGTCGCCAGTCCGTCGACCCGCTCCAGCGCCGACCCGAGTGTGGCGGGCAGCACGTCCACGCCGACCGTGCCGGGGACGGCCAGCAGGTTCATCAGCGCGAGACCGCCGGCCCGGTAGACGAGGTCCTGGGCGGGGAGGGACGAGTGCCCGGCCCCGAACGCGAAGAGCCGGCCCCCGTCGGCGACGGTGTCCGCGATCATCTCGCCGGCCGCGGCGACGGCCTCCCCGTCCTCGTCCCGCACGCGCTGCAGCAGTCCGATCGCCGCGTCGAGGAAGCGTTCGCCCAGCCTGCCGTCGTCCATGTGTGAACCCCTCAGCCCTGTCGCCGGCCTGCAGTGTCGCGGATCACGTTAGAGGTCTGGACCAGTGGGGTGTCAATACGGCCGGGACGGGGCCGTCGACTCTTCTCGCCCCCGCCGCCCCTGCCCGTCCCACCCCAGGGACTGCGCTCCGACCGACCCGCATCCGCTCACGGACCGAAACCTCCCGAGCCCCCCGCCACCGTCGGAAAGGGGCGTCAGGTCACAAATCGGCCACCCGGCGCGAGTCATACCGTCGTCGTTCCCCCGGCATCACCCGGTTGTCAGTCGGATGCGTAAGAATTGGGTCCAGGGTCAGCGCAGCAAGCCGCAGTAAGCCGGTGTGGCCTTCGAAGCCTCCGGCTGAATCTCATCGAGGGGCACGTATGTCCGGACTGATCGATACGACGGAGATGTATCTCCGCACCATCCTCGAGCTGGAGGAGGAAGGTGTGGTCCCCATGCGCGCCCGGATCGCCGAGCGGCTCGACCAGAGCGGTCCCACGGTGAGCCAGACGGTCGCGCGCATGGAGCGCGACGGCCTGGTGTCCGTCGCCCCGGACCGTCACCTGGAGCTCACCGAGGAGGGGCGTCGGCTGGCGACGCGCGTGATGCGCAAGCACCGCCTCGCGGAGTGCCTGCTCGTCGACGTGATCGGCCTGGAGTGGGAGCAGGTGCACGCGGAGGCGTGTCGCTGGGAGCACGTGATGAGCGAGGCGGTCGAGCGCCGCGTCCTGGAGCTGCTGCGCCACCCCACCGAGTCGCCGTACGGCAACCCGATCCCGGGCCTGGAGGAGCTGGGCGAGAAGGACGGCGCGGACCCCTTCCTGGACGAGGGCATGGTGTCGCTCGCGGACCTCGACCCGGGCACGGAGGGCAAGACCGTCGTCGTACGCCGGATCGGTGAGCCCATCCAGACGGACGCCCAGCTGATGTACACGCTGCGCCGCGCGGGCGTGCAGCCCGGTTCCGTGGTGAGCGTGACGGAGGCGGCCGGCGGTGTCCTCGTGGGCAGCGGCGGCGAGGCGGCGGAGCTGGAGGCGGAGGTCGCCTCCCACGTGTTCGTCGCCAAGCCCTGACCCGCGCGCCGATTTCGCCGAGCGCCGAGCGCCGAGCGCTGACACGCGCACGTCACCGATCGCCCGGCGCCGGGCGGCGCGTACAGGCCGACGGCACAGGCGGGGGCACCGGGTCGACCGATATCGACCACCCGGTTTCGACCCGCGCCGCCCCCCGGCGGAGCCTGTTCGACATGCGTCGACTGATGTCCGTATCGCCCGCCAACTCCCGGTGCGGAAGGGGAAGTTGTGACCCGTCGGGGTCCATGGCCGGGATCCCGCCGAATCGAAGATTCAGTGCGCCGAATCGCAGCGCGCCGGCCGTTCGCGTGCGAGGCTTGCGCGTGAGGCATATGACCTGAGGGGCTCTTGGCCGCCCGAGACAGCGGATCTCCGGTGGCAGGGGAGGGGGCGGGGCGGATGTGCCGTGGACGTGAGGAGGGCCCCGGCGCCGTGTGGCGCCGGGGCCTGTCCTCCCCTGTGCTGACCCGGAGCCCCGAGCTCCCAGGGTCATTCCCCTCGGACCGTTTTCCCCGAGCGGTCCGCCTCCCGTTGAAGATCTCCCCTCGGCGGCGGCGGGCAATCCTTGAGGCAGGTCACTCGAATGAGGGGTGTTGTCGCCAAGAGCGACATCTTCGAATGTGTATTCGATAACGTGTACGGCGTGGCGTTCGCGTGACCCGTGCCGTAACTGATGCGCACCCCCCACACGTAACGTGTCAACCGATATGCACGCTGTAACACAAGTGCTCGTCGTCCGAGCGGCGCGCACGGCGGCGACAGCAGCCGGAGCAACGGCGGAAGCGACAGCGGATGCAACGCGGAAGCAGCAGCGGAACAGAGGTACGACAGCAGTTGGGCGAGTGGACCGGCCGGCTCGAAGCGGGAGCGAGAGGCGGGAGCGAGCGGTCCGGGCGGGAGTCTGGGGGGTGCCAATGGCGCGGCGCATCGACGTGACGGGAGCGGGCGGTGTGAGTCTCGCCGCCTGGGAGTTCGACGACCCGCCCAAGACCGGGGAAGACGAGCCCCGGCCCGGGGTGCTCTTATTGCACGGCCTCATGGGCCGCGCCTCGCACTGGGCCCCCACCGCCCGCTGGCTCTCCGAACGGCATCGCGCCGTCGCACTCGACCAGCGGGGCCACGGCCGGAGCGCGAAGCCCGAGCAGGCCGCGTACACCCGAGAGGCCTACGTCGAGGACGCCGAGGCCGCCGTCGAACAGCTGGGCCTCGCCCCGGTCGTCCTCATAGGCCATGCCATGGGCGCGCTGACCGCCTGGCAGCTGGCCGCCCGCCGCCCCGACCTGGTACGCGGCCTGATCATCTGCGACATGCGGGCCTCGGCGCTGGGCGCCGCCTCGCAGCGCGAGTGGGAGAGCTGGTTCAAGGCCTGGCCGCTGCCCTTCGCCACCCTCGCCGACGTCCGCAAGTGGTTCGGCGAGGACGACCCCTGGGTGGAGCGCCCCAGCCCGTCCCGCGGCGAGTTCTACGCCGAGGTCATGCACGAGGGCCCCGACGGCTGGCGGCCCGTCTTCGACCCCGAGCAGATGCTCAAGACCCGCGAGACCTGGGTGTACGACGCGCACTGGGAGGAGCTGACCCAGGTCTGCTGCCCCGCCCTCGTCGTCCGCGGCCTCGACGGCGAGCTGGGCCGCGCCGAGTCGCAGGAAATGGTCCGCGTCCTGCCCCACGGCCAGTACGCCGAGGTCGCCGACGCGGGGCACCTCGTCCACTACGACCAGCCGGACGCGTGGCGCGCGGCGATAGAGCCGTTCCTGGACAGCTTCTCGGACTGATCCCCGGACCGGGCGAAGGGCCCCGAATCGCTCCGGGGCCCTCCCCTGTCCTCCTCAGCCTCTCCGGCGTCTGTGGACTGGGGCGCGGGGCGAGCCGAGTGGTCGAGAGACGGACGGACAGCGGGATCCTCACATGAGAGCGGCCCTGCCCCATACCCTGACAGTGTCGAGCTGTTCAGAGAGGGGCAAGGCTGTGTCGTCTGAAGCTGCTACCCCGGATCCGTATGCCGATCCGCTGGTCTTCGGCCAACGCCTACAGATCCTTCGTACCCGCAGGGGTATGACACGCGACCAGTTGGGCGGACTACTCGGCAAGACCGGGTCCTGGGTCAAGGGCATCGAGACCGGACGTCTGAAGACGCCCAAGCTGGAGACGATCCTGCGCATCGCCGAGTTGCTGCGCGTCCGCGACCTGTCGGATCTCACCGGCGACCAGTCCGTACATGTCGACTTGTTCGCCGGTCCCGGTCACCCCCGACTCGCCGCGGTCAAGGCTGCAGTCGATGCCTTCCCGCTCACGACGCAGCGGGAGGCGCCCCCGGCCGCGCACCTTCAGGCGCGGCTCGCCCGAGCCTGGAAGGCGCGGCACGAGGCGTCCAACCACCGCGAAGCGATCGGCGCGTTGCTGCCGGATCTGATCCGGGATGCCCAACTCGCCGTGAGACAGGCCGAGACCGCCCCGGATCGCAGGGCGGCTCAGTCGGTGCTTGCCGAGGTCTACTCACTGTGCCAGTTCTTCGTGGCCTACCAGCCGGACGCCGCCTTGCTGTGGCGCGTCGCCGATCGGGGCCTCGTCGCCGCGCAGGAGTCCGAGGATCCGCACACCATCGGGATGGCCGCGTGGCTGGCGGCGCAGGCGCACCGCGACTCGGGAGCATCGCATTTTGACGCTGCCGACGCGGTCAATCTGGAGACCCTGGCCTACCTCGAACCGCTCCTTCCCGATGCCTCGGACGATGTCCTCGCCATCACGGGCGCCCTCACCTTCGAGGCCGGATACACAGCGGCCCGAAGGGCGGAGACCGGCACGGCATGGCGGTACTGGGACCAGGCGCGCGCGATGGCGAAGCGGCTTCCGGAGGACTACTACCACCCCGTGACGTCGTTCTCCCGCGCCATCATGGGTGCGCACGCGGTCACCGTTGCAGTGGAGCTGCGTCAGGGCGGCGAGTCCGTACGGCAGGCCGCCGCTGCGGACGCGGCCACCATCAAATCGAGGCCGCGACGGGCCCGGCACCGCATCGAGGAAGCTCGCGGCTACCAGCTTGACGGGCAACCCGACGTCGCTCTCGCCACGCTGGAGAAGGCGCACGAGGCCGCACCAGAGACGATCAAGTACAACGGATACGCGAAGCGCATCGTCCTCGAAGAAGCCGAATCCAAAGATCAGGCCCGTCGCCGCCGCGCGTCCCAACTCGCCGTGAGGATCGGGCTGCTGGCCGCATGACGGGAGGGGGCACAATCTGTGCCCCTGCTCCCTTCTTGCCGCTCCTACGGTCGAAGACCACGAAGACCCCGGCGACCGCTCACGACGGTCCCGGGGCGTGGCCGACGCTGCGAAGGAGCGCCAACATGCGATTCGTATCACAGGCATTCGAACGGGTGAGAGCCCTGCTGTCAGGGCCCCGGAAACCAAGCGCGCACTCCCTCTCCGGCCATCCCGTACATCAGGCACCCGTGTACGCGGTGCAGCCGCAGCCGGAGACATGGGGCGCGGCGCTCGCGTTCGCATGCCTGTGTCGTGACGGAGGTGGCCCTGCCCCGCTGGACGCCGGGCATCCCCTCGTGCGCGCCTACGTCCTGCCGCCTGACGAGCGTCAACGCGCTCTGTCTGTACGCCAGTTCACGGGGGTGAGCTGATGACGGGTGGAACGGTCGAGTCGCGCGTACGGAACGTCGAACTGCCCATGCTGCGTGCTTACCGCCTGTGGTTCGAGCACACGAGGAAGTGCGACGGCTGCAAGGGCAAGCCCAAGGCTCAGGACGGCTGCGAGACCGGACGCGAACTCTGGGGTACGTACCGCCTCACGCGGATCGGGAGGCCGTCATGAGCTGGGGAATCGAACGCACTCCGGGCAGCCGCGTGCACCGCACCGACGACGGTCACGTGGCCGTTCCGCTACGCCTGTCCCGCAACGGGGAGCATGCGACGGACGCCGAGCTTGTGCTCTCCATGGTCGAGACCGAGCACCTGCACGCGTCCCTTTGCCGTGCCCTTGAAGACCACCCGGCGCTGCCGTCTGCGCCGGACTGCCGCGGCGAGAGCATGATCGAGCCGGTCGCACCACACCGGACCGGGACGGGGGTACGGTGACCCGCTCCATCATCACGGCAGTCGAATGGACATTGGCGCCGGCCACCGGAGACGACATCCCAGAAGTTGTCTATTCCGTGGTGTGTCTGTCCTGCGGTGCGGCCCCGGCGCCCACGGACAACGACCGCCTACCCGCCGAAGTCTGGGCCCTCAAACACACGGGACTCAACCCTGACCACCGGCGATTCACGGCCAGGGCAGAGACGTTCTGGTGTGTGACTCCGGCGGAGGGCAACCCCTACCGAGAGGCCGACGCACAACGCGCATAAGTACCGAACGGACCCCCTCTGTTGCGCACGGCAGAGGGGGTATCGGGGCGAGAAGCTACCCCTTGCTCACCGCCGTCAGGATCTCCGGCAGCTGTCCGGCCGTCCGGGGCGCCGCCAGCCGCAGCCCCAGCTCCGCGATCCCCGCCCCGTACGCCGTTCCCACCGGCAGCAGCAGCCACGTCCAGGAGCCGCCGCCCGCCGAGACGTGCAGCCAGATGGTGAGGCCGATGACCGGGAGGCAGAGGAGGGCGGCGGCGATCATGCCTCCGAAGACGGAGATCCAGGCGAGGCCGGCCTGTCCGGGGGCGACGCTCTTGTGGCCCTCCTGCGGGATGGAGTAGGGGAAGCGGGCGGAGGACCAGGCCCCGGTGGCGAGCATCGCGCCGAGGAGGGCGAAGGAGAGACCGAGGGCCTCGGGGAGGGCGGGCCAGTCGCCGAGGAGCGCGGTGGTCAGGACGGTGACGAACGTGGCGTACGGCAGGGTGATGACCAGCAACGCCAGGGCGCGACCACGCAGTTCGACGTACGCGTCCCGTGCGGACGAAATCGTCATGGCGACCATCCAGAACGCCGAGGTGTCCTGTCCGAACTGGTTGTACATCAGGATGCCGAGCATCCCCGCCGCGAAGCAGGCGAAGTAGATCGATCCGGTGCCCTGCAGGGCGTTGAAGACGGGCACGATCAGGCCGATGGCGAGCGAGGTCACCCACGCCGCCTTCGTCCTCGGGTCCCGCCGGACATAGCGCAGACTGCGTTCCATGATCGTGCCGGTGCGGCCGGCGGGGAGGAGCCGGCTCAGGCCGGTGGAGCGCGTCCGCGCCCGCCCCGCGTCGGCGGCCTGGAGCGTGGAGCCGTCCGGGGAGGTCATCAGCCGGGTGAGCGTCCGTGCCCAGAGACGCAGCAGCATCATCAACGCCAGTGCGCACAACGCCAGTTGGGCTACCGCGACCGCGTACGACCCCTCGCTCGTCGCCCGCACCGCGCCGATCGCGGACGACGGCGGGACCCAGCTTAGTACGTCCGCCACCGGGTCCAGCTGACCGAGGCCGGACGAACCGAGGCGCTGGGCACCGAAGTTGACGGCCTGGGCGCCGATCGCGATCAGGAGGCCGCTCAGGACGGCGAGGTCCCGGCCCCGCCGACTGGTCAGGAGGCGGGTGTTGGCGGCGGCCACCGCTCGGGCGAGCGCGACGCAGCAGAGCAGCGCGAGCGGGACCGCGGCCACGGCGGTGACGTACGCGGCCGGGCCCCGCGCCAGCGCGACGACCGACCCGAGGAGCACGCACAGCGTGAACAGCGGGCCGATGCCCACCAGGGAGGCCGCGAGCAGTGCCCGTACGAGTGGGCGCGGGCGCAGCGGCAGCATCACCAGCCGCGTCGGGTCCAGTGTCTCGTCCCCGCCGGGGAAGAACAGCGGCATCACCGCCCACCCGAGCGCCAGCAGCGCCACCAGCGGCACGGTCACGGACGCCGCGTGCTCGTCGCCCCGCAACGCGATCAGCCCGATCAGCTGGAGCGCCGCGAACAGCAGCACGAAGACGACGGAGAAGATGTACGCCGCCCGCCGCCCCGTCGACTGCCGCAGCCCGTTGCGCAACAGCGACAGCTTCAGCCGTACGACGACGGCGGTCACCGACGCGGCCCCCACCGAACCGGCCGAACCGGCCGAACCCGCCGCGCCCGCCGAGCCCGTCGTGCTCATCGGCTGCCCGTCCCGCCGCCGCCCAGCCAGTCCAGGTCCGAGCCGGTGACCCGGTCGCTCGCGCCCACCAGCTCCAGGAACGCGCGCTGCAGCGAGGGCGCGTCACCCCGTACGTCGGCGAGGGGGCCGTGGGCGCGGATGCGGCCGGCGACGAGGACGGCCACCCAGTCGCAGAGGGACTCGACCAGTTCCATGACGTGGGAGGAGAAGACGACCGTGGCGCCGGAGGCGGTATACCGCTCCAGGACGCCGCGGATGGTCTGGGCGGAGACGGGGTCGACGCCCTCGAACGGCTCGTCCAGGAAGAGGACTTCGGGGTTGTGCAGGAGGGCCGCGGCGAGGCCGATCTTCTTGCGCATGCCCGTCGAGTAGTCGACGACGAGCTTGTGCTGGGCGCCCGCGAGATCGAGGACGTCCAGCAGCTGGGTGGCCCGCTTGTCGACCTCGGTACCGGGCAGCCCGCGCAACCGGCCTGTGTAGGCGAGGAGTTCACGCCCGGTGAGGCGGTCGAAGAGGCGCAGGCCCTCCGGCAGGACACCGATACGGGCCTTCACCTCGACCGGGTCGCGCCACACGTCGTGCCCGACGACCTCCACGGACCCCTGGTCGGGGCGGAGCAGACCGGTGACCATCGACAGGGTGGTGGTCTTCCCGGCGCCGTTCGGCCCGACCAGCCCGACGAACCGCCCGGCGGGCAACTCCAGATCGATCCCGGCGACGGCGACCTGGGCCCCGAACCGTTTCCAGAGCCCCTGCACACGTACAGCGACGACATCACTCACACCGGCTGCCCCCTCGGGTAGACAGCGCCCCCCGGTCTTTCAGGGGCGCGGGGTGAAGTCGATACACGGCTCCGCCGCGCGGGCGTGAACAACCACGACCGACGCGCAGTCGCAGAACCGACCCGCGGCCCCCGCCCGGAACGCTACCGGCGCCCGTCCCGCCCGCACGCGTAGGAGAGCGGCGAGATCAACTCCTCCGCATCCGGCAGCCACCGGTTCGCCGGAGTGGGCCGTCGAGCCCACTGCACGGCGCCCCGTGACCCGTACCGCGTCGGCGGAGCCGCCACGTACTCGCCCTCACCCAATGCCTTGAGGTCGAGGACCAGCGGCGACCAGCCCAACTTCCGTACGAGATCGGGGACCTTGACGGAGGCGCCGGGCAGCACGAAGAAGTGCATCCGACGATCCGGCGTCCAGGTCACCGGCCCGAGCGTCAGCTCCATGCGTTCCATGCGGGCCAGCGCCAGCAGGCCGGCCGTTTCGGGAACGTCGATCGTGTCGAACGTACGACCGGTCGGCAGCAGGATCGACGCGGTGGGCTGCTTCGACCACAGGCGGCGTGCGACGGTCGCACTGCCTGTCGCCTGGGTCGCCCAGTCCTCGCGCGCCGGGTGCGCGCCGGGGATGGCGCACGCCGGGTTGCCGCAGGAGCACTGCTGCACCCCTTCGACGGCTTCCAGCCATGTTCCGGGGAACACGTCCCAGTGGCGCTCTTCGGTGTATCGAACGGCGGTATCCAGCAGCGATTCACCACGCTGCTTCGGGATTTGGGCAGCTTCAGGGCCCGCGATGGTCTCTTCCACGATGAACACAACTCTAGCGGTCATCAGGGGTTACGGAAGTCACATGCGCGGGGGAGAGCATCGCCAACGGGGCCGGGGCGCATGGGTGCACGGCCGGGGGCGCGCGGGAGGGATCACGGAGTGAGCCGGGTAGCCACGTGTGGGGTACAGCATCCGTGTTTACCCCGGCATCTTCGGTATGTCTCGCATCTTCGGTATGTCGGCGGGGCATTGATCTTCGAGGCCGGATCCTTTCGATATGTGGGTACACGTATACGAGGGGAATCGGCCGCTGAGGACACGTCAACTCGGTGCGTGGGCACGGCACCACAGCCACAGGGGGTACGCCATGGCCGCAAGGCCGCTCGTCGCCAGGCAGCCGAACGAACGACTGCAGGCGCTCATCCAGGAAGCGGGCTGCTCCAACGCCGGACTGGCCCGGCGGGTCAACATGTGCGGCGCGGAGCACGGTCTGGATCTGCGCTACGACAAGACGTCCGTGGCGCGCTGGCTGCGTGGACAGCAGCCGCGGGGCCGGGCGCCCGCGATCATCGCCGAGGCCCTGGGCCGCAAACTGGGCCGTACGGTCACGATCGACGAGATCGGCATGGCCAACGGCAAGAACCTCGCGTCCGGCGTCGGCCTCCAGTTCTCGCCGACGGTGCTGGGAGCGATCGAGCAGGTCTGCGAGCTGTGGCGCAGCGACGTGGGGCGGCGCGACTTCCTCTCCGGGTCGTCCGTCGCGGCCTCCGCGCTCGTCGAGCCCAGCCGCGACTGGCTGATCTCCGCGCCGGACTCCCAGGTGGCCCGCTCGGCGGGGCCCCGGGTGGGGTCGGCCGACGTGGCGGCCGTGGGCGCGATGACGCAGGCGCTCGTCGACCTCGACCACCAGTACGGCAGCGGGCATGTGCGGCCGGTCGTCGTGCACTACCTCAACAGCGTGGTCTCGGGGCTGCTGGCCGGCTCCTACCGCGAAGCGGTGGGGCGGGAGTTGTTCGCCGCGGTCGCCCGGCTGACCGAACTGGCCGGGTACATGGCCGTCGACACCGGGCAACCCGGCCTCGCCCAGCGGTACTACATCCAGGCACTCCGCCTCGCCCAGGCCGCGGGCGACCGCGCGTACGGCGGTTACGTCCTCGCCGCCTCCATGAGCCACCTCGCCGCACAGCTCGGAAATCCGCGTGAGATCGCGCAGTTGGCGCGCGCGGCGCAGGAAGGGGCACGGGGGCGGGCCACACCGCGTGCGGAGTCGATGTTCCACGCGGCGGAGGCGCGCGGGCACGCGCTGATGGGCGACGCGCGCGCCGCGCAGACGGCCGCGGGCCGGGCCGTCGAGGCGCTGGAGGGCGCGGACCCCTCGGCCGGGGACGACCCGGCGTGGATCAAGCACTTCGACGAGGCCTATCTCGCCGACGAGTTGGCGCACTGCCACCGGGACCTCGGGCAGGCGGAGGCGGCGGCCCGGCGGGCCGAGGAGTCGCTGGCCAAGCATCCGGAGTCGCGGGCCCGGCGGCGGGCGATCGGGTATGTGCTGCTCGCCACGGCGCAGGTGCAGCAACGGGAGGTCGAAGAGGCCTGCCACACGGGGACGAAGGCCGTGGAGTTGCTGGGGTCGCTGCGGTCGAACCGGGGGGCCGAGTACCTGGAGGACTTCCAGCAACGGTTGGAGCCGTTCAGGGAGGAGGCGGTGGTCAGGGAGTTCGGGGCGCGAATG
Source organism: Streptomyces sp. NBC_01314 (assembly GCF_041435215.1). NCBI lineage: Bacteria > Bacillati > Actinomycetota > Actinomycetes > Kitasatosporales > Streptomycetaceae > Streptomyces > Streptomyces sp. NBC_01314. The sequence goes on from NZ_CP108394.1 coordinate 6,213,550, forward strand.
GACTTGCAGGCGGCGTAGAACGCTCTGGGTGGGGGACTCGGTCGTCTCGCGACCGCGGTGGGTCGTGGCCGGCCGCGCGGTTCCCCGCGCCTTAGGGAGGGGCTTCCCCCCTCATCAGGGCGCGGGTGGTGCGTGGGCTGTCACGCGGACCCGGTAGCGTGAGTCGACGATTCCGGAAGTCCCCCGTTCGTAGGAGTCTCGGTGACGCAGAGTGGACAGGGCGAGGAGCCCTCGGCGCGGACCGCGCGCGAAGGCATCGTGCTGCCCTCGGACGGTGGGGCACCACTCCATCCGAGCGATCTGCCGCCGGCGCCGCTGCCGCCGGCCCCGGTCCAGCCGTGGGACCAGCAGCGCCAGTGGGGCTCGGAGGAGGCCGGGTCGCCCGCCCAGCCCGCTGCCGACCACTGGCACAGCACGCCGCCCGCGCCGCCCGCTCCGGAGTGGGGCGGCCAGGGGGCGCACGACACGTACGGCGCTCAGGGTGGACACGCCGGGTACGGCACCCACGGCGCCGACTACGGCACCCAGGCCGCGTACGGCACTCAGGGCGGGCTGCCGTTGCCCCCGGAGGGTTCCCAGGGGCCGGGGCCGTCGTACGGGGTCGAGGGGTATGGCGGAGCGGGGTCGGGTGCTCCGTTGCCGCCGGTCGCGGGTGAGGTGTCCCTGCCGTCGCCCGCCGCGCCGCCGATGGACGAGGGAGCCACCCAGTACATCCCGTTCGTGCCGTCGGCCGGGGCCGCGCCGGTGGACGAAGGGGCGACGCAGTACATACCGCCGGTGACCGCGCAGGCGCCCGCCGCGGAGGCCGCCACCCAGTTCCTGCCGCCGATCGGACCGGGCGCGCTGCCGCCGGAGGCGTCGGGCGAGGCGACGGCGTACCTGGGGCGGGTGCCGCACCACGGTGCCGGGCCCCTGCCGCCCACCGCGAACCCCGTACAGCACCCGCACGCGGCGCCCGCGGGGAACCCGGACGCCGAGCCCACGCAGTTCATACCGCCGGTGGCCGCGCAGGCGCAGCCCCGGCAGCAGCCGTACGGTGCGCCGGGGCAGCGGCGGGCTCAGCAGCCGCCGCAGCAGCCGGACGTGTTCGACAGTCTCTTCCGCAGCGAGGCGGGGGCGGAGGGTGCCGCCGGGGGCACGCAGCAGATGCCGAGGATCGAGCACACGCACGCCCCGCAGCCGCCGCAGGGCCCCGGTGGGCGCGGCGGCCACGGCGGTCAAGGTGGCCACGGCGGACCCGGCGGTCACGGTGGGCGGGCCTCCGCGAGACGGGACGGCAGCGGGGGCGGAGGGGGCGGCCGTAAGAACTCCCGGGTGCCGCTCATCGCGCTCGTCGGGGTGGGGATCGCCGTGCTCGGGATCGGGGCGGGTGCCCTGATGGCCGGGCCCGGGGACGACTCCTCGCAGAACGACAACAAGCCCGTCGCGGCGACCGGGGCGCCCGAGGAGTCGGCGTCCGCGTCGGCGGACCCGGCGAAGGAGCAGGCGGTCGCGCTGGACAAGCTGCTGGCGGACAGCGGCGACAGCCGGAACAGCGTGATCAAGGCGGTCGCGAACATCAGGACCTGCACGAATCTGGGCCAGGCCGCCACCGACCTCCGGGACGCCGCGAAACAGCGCAACGACCTGGTCACCCGGCTCGGCGGGCTGTCCGTCGACAAGCTGCCGGACAACAAGGCCCTGACCACCTCGCTCACCAAGGCCTGGCAGGCCTCCGCCTCCGCCGACAACCACTACGCCGCGTGGGCCGACCAGGCCGCCGGGAGGAAGGGCTGCAGGAAGGGCCAGGCCCGCGCCACCGGCCAGACCCAGGCCGGCAACCAGGCCAGCGGCACCGCCAGCGCCGAGAAGACCAAGGCCGCCGCACTCTGGAACACGATCGCCACCACCTACTCCCTGACCCAACGCCAGGCGGTCCAGCTGTAGCAGCACGGCCGAGCACCGCCGACCGGGCCGGGGCCGAACGCCTGTCGCCGAGCCCGGTCAACGGCTGAGCCGCCCTCCAGCCGAGGTCTCGGCCCGAGGCCCCGCCGCTCAGCTGTCCGCTTCCACCAGTGTCTCCTCCACGTTCACGAACCCCCTTCGGGCGGCGACGAGTTGGCCCTTGCGGACGATCTGGAAGGTGACTTCGGGGTTGATGATGCGGGGGAAGCCGGCGGAGGCTATGAGGTCTTCGAAGCGCCAGCTGAGGGGTGGAGTGAGGCCGCCCGTGGTGACCTCCAGACCGTCGTCGAGGACGCGCCGGATCGCCTGGGAGGTCACCTCGCCCCCGCCGATCTTCTCGATGGCGGCCTTCAGGACCGTGTACGCGATCCACGTGGTCTGCACACCCGGGTCCGCCGGGTCGATCCGGTTGTCGTCGAACGCGTGCTCCCGGATCACCTTCTTCATCTGATCCCACCGCTGGTCGCTCTCCACCGGGTACCAGCCGGTGACGTACGCCCCCTCGTACGGCCCCGACCTGCCACCGGTCGCGTCGATCACCGTCTGGTCGACGCTGCCGAGGACCGTCCCCGTGCGGACGTCCGGAAAGTCCTCGCGGTCCCGGCGGAAGGAGTCCATGAAGGTGAAGGTGCGGTCGCCGAGCGCCGGGACCACACACCCCTCCGCGGCCGGGTCGGCGGCGGCCCGGCGCAGGGCCTCCCGCGCGTGCCCCCCGTACTCGGTCGCGTCCTCGGCCGCCAACTGGTCCTCGGACCCGTCGTGGCCCCCCGACCGCAGCCCCGAGTCCAGCAGCAGCGGCAGCTGGTCGCCGGCTATCGAGTCGGGGCGCACGAGTGCGACAGGGCCGCAGGCCTCGGCGAGCTGCTCGCCGAGGCCCGCCATGAGGGAGGCCTGGCCGCCGTTGACCGGATAGGACAGCGCGCTGGCGAACTCGTCGTCGGTGACGCCGTAGCCGCCGATGTACGGGATGTTCGCGGACTCCAGCGGGGCGATGTAGGAACGGCCGTGCTGGCTGTAGGACCCGACGACCGCGACGGCGCTCTCGTCGGCGGCGCGGCGGGCGCACTTCGCGGCGCTCACGGTCTCGTTGTGGTCGTTGCAGGTGATGATCTTCAGCTCGTGGCCGTTGATGCCGCCGTTGGCGTTGACCCAGCGGGCGTACGCCTTCGCCATGGCGGGCATGCCGGGCTTGTTGGTGGCGGCCGTCTTCTCCGGGGCCCAGGTCATGACGGTGACGGGGCCGTCCCCGGTACCCCCCGTGGTACCGGGGATGACCCCGCACCCGGCGACGAGTGAGGCACACGCCGCCAGCGTGGTGGCCCTGACCAGGCGTTTGGCGCGCCCTGGGGGGAGGCCTGTGAGCAGAGGGGTCCGTCGTGCCTGGAAGCCAGTCATGACTCCGCACGATTCCGTCACATGACCAACCCGGGCGTGACGGATGGGCAACGGGAGGCGACCGGGAGGTGAATTGCGAAGAGCTACGATCGTATTTTTGAGTGGTTTCAGAGAGGAAGGCACGATCGATGACCGTCCAAGGTCCGGAGACCCCTTCCCGTCGCGGGCGTCACTCATCCACCATGGGCGACATGCCACTGAACGACATGCCGTGGTGGCGCTGGCGCAGCAATGTGCGCTCCGCGCTGCACATGCTCTCCGACCCCGCGTTCCAGCAGAACGTCTGGCTGGCCGGTGTCGACGGGTACGGGGACGTCACCGACGCCGTGTACCGCCTGGTCGAGGACACCTGGCTGGACAACTGGTCCGCCGAGAAATACGTGGGCACGATCTTCCGTGACGCCCAGGAGGCGGCCCTCGTCGACACCGCCGTGCTGCGCGTGCTGCGGATCATGCACCAGGTCGGCCCGGACGCGCCCGTCTCCACGTACGTCGACCACGAGGCCTGGCCCGAGGCCGTCCGTGCCGCCCGCGAGGCCCACGTACGCCTCTCGGTGAGCGACGGGGAGGAGCCGGACACACCGCCGCGCACGCTCGAGGTGCTGCGGATCATGACGCGGGTGGCGTAGGGCCCGGATGCCGGGGATGGGCGGGGGTCCGGTCCTCGGGACGATTGCCGACATGGGTACGCCATATGGGACCCTGTCGGGCATGAACGCGCAGTCCACCCGAGCCGCGGCGCCCGCCGACCAGTACGTCCTCACCCTCGCCTGCCCGGACAAGCAGGGCATCGTGCACGCCGTGTCGAGCTACCTCTTCATGACCGGCTGCAACATCGAGGACAGCCAGCAGTTCGGCGACCACGACACGGGTCTGTTCTTCATGCGCGTCCACTTCTCGGCGGAGGCTCCCCCGCAGCTGAACGCGCGGGAGGTACCCCCAGTGAGCGTGGAGAAGCTGCGGGCCGGCTTCGCGGCGATCGGTGACTCCTTCCAGATGGACTGGCAGATCAACCAGGCCGACGAGAAGATGCGCATCGTCCTGATGGTCAGCAAGTTCGGCCACTGCCTGAACGACCTGATCTTCCGGGCGAGCATCGGGGCCCTGCCGGTGGAGATCGCGGCCGTGATCTCCAACCACACCGACTTCGCCGAGCTGGTGAGGTCGTACGACATCCCCTTCCACCACATCCCGGTGACCAAGGACACCAAGGCGCAGGCCGAGGCGCGGGTGCTGGAGATCGTGCGCGAGGAGAACGTCGAGCTGGTCGTTCTGGCGCGCTATATGCAGGTCCTCTCCGACGACCTCTGCAAGCAGCTCAGCGGCCGCATCATCAACATCCACCACTCCTTCCTGCCGAGCTTCAAGGGCGCGAAGCCGTACCACCAGGCGCACGCGCGGGGTGTGAAGCTGATCGGGGCGACGGCGCACTATGTCACCGCCGACCTCGACGAGGGGCCGATCATCGAGCAGGAGGTCGAGCGGGTCGGGCACGGGGTGACGCCCGAGGGGCTCGTCGCGGTCGGGCGGGATGTGGAGTGCCAGGCGCTGGCGCGGGCCGTCAAGTGGCATGCGGAGCGGCGGATTCTGATGAACGGGCGACGGACGGTCGTCTTCGCGTAGGCGTGTGGCGGGGCGCCCCGTAGCTTGGGGGCGCGCGTGCGGTTGCGTGGCTGTGGCTGTGGCTGTGGCTGTGGCTGAGGCTGAGCGTGGGTCGTGGTCGCCCCCGAGCCCCGCCCGGCGCAACCTCCGGGCCCCAGGCCTCTGGCCCCTACATCCGGCTCAGTGCCGCCGCCGCGAACAGTACGTCCCTGATCGCTTCCCGGTCGCCGCCCCGGCCCGCGGCCGCTTCCTCCGGAGGCACGTGCCCGGCGGCCAGGCGGCAGAATTCGACGCCGTCCAGGGCCACATGGGCCACCTCGTGGTCGGCGGAGCCGAGGGCCGCGGGGGAGTCGAGGGGGATGAGCCACTCGCCGCCGCCTGATCCCTCGATCTCCAGGCGGAGGCTGCGGCCGGGGGTTCCGGCCGGTACGAGGTGGCGGCCGGGCGGGGGCGGGGACGCCAGCCCGGCCCGGCGGCGCTCGGCCAGGGACACGGGCAGCATGCGGGCCGCCAGGTCGATCATGCCGTGCAGATGGCGGCCCGAGGGCGGCTCGTACGGGTAGTCCACCGCCTCCGCGATGTCCTCCGCGTGGATCCAGCACTCGAACGCCCGGTCCAGCATCGCGTCCCGCAGTGGTAGTTCGAAGCCGCCGTACGAGACCGCCAGGTGCCCCGGGGCGTCGGAGTCGTCCGGGTCGCCGCCGCCCGTGAACGACGTCGTGCGGACGATGTCGTGGCTCTGCTGCCGCCAGGGCGCGCGGAGGGCACGGGTGGGCGGGAAGTGGGACGCCTTCCAGTACGCCTCGGTGCGGGCCGTCGGGGTAAGGACGACGGGCTCGTCGCCGCCGGTCTCCAGCAGGCCGAGCGGGTCGTCCAGGCCGATCGCGGCCGCGACCAGCCCGTCGACGGTGAGCAGGTGGGCGATGACCCCGGCGACGGTCGTACGACGGCTCACCGGTCCCACGCCCTCGAACCAGCGCAGCCGTACGGGCGTGTGCCAGTCGGCGCTCCCGATGTCCTGCAGCAACGCGTCCAGCCGGGCCGTCTCCGCGTCGTAAGGGGCGGCCCAGCGCGGTACGGGGATGCGCGGCGGGCGGCGGCCCAGACAGACGTCCAGCACCTGGGTGCGCAGGGCCGGGTCCAGGTCGAGGCTCTCCGCCGGGTGCAGCAGCCCCACGGCCTCCCGCAGCCGCCGCGCCTCGTCCGCGCACGCCCCGCACGCCCCGAGGTGCTCCTCGACGGCCAGCGACTCCTCCGCCGAACACGCCGCCAGCGCCCAGGCCCCGAGCAGCGCCTTGAGCACGCGGTGCTCCAGCACGAGGGGAGGGGGAGGGACGAGAGGGGTGGGAGAGGTGAGAGGGGCCGGAGGGGTGGGGGGCACGGCAGAGGCCGGCGGCACGGGGGGTACGGCCGACTCGGACTCCGCGGGCTCCGGGTCCGCCGATGCCGGCCGCGGCGTCGCTTCGGGGGCGGGCGGGGGCGTGAGGTCGGGCAACGGCAGCCCGGTGTCCTCCACGGAGGAACGCGGCAGCGGTATACGCGGCGGCCTGACCGGCCCGTCGCCGCCGCCGTCCCCAGGGCCATCAGGCCCGGACCCGGACGGTCCACCAGGGCCGTTCCCACCGGACCCGTTCCCACGGCCGCCGTGACCATCCGGGCCGCCGTCACCATTCGGGCCGCCGTCACCGACCGCGGCGTCGTCGCCGGTCGGTGAGTCGTCGGACTCGGGCCCGTCGAATTCGTCCGCCGCGCGGGGATCACCGGCGCCTCGCGCACCGTCCTCGTCCGGGACCCCACTGCTCGACGGCTCCCCGTCCGACGGCTCCCTGGCCGCCGGTACCCGGCCGACGGTCGGTCCTGTGGTGGGGGTGTCGGCGTACTCGTGGGGCTGCCGGCCCTCCGGGTCGTCGTCGTACGCCCCGAACGGGCTCGTTCCGCCGGTCACGCCGTACCTCCGGGTTCGGGCGGGGTGCCGGAGGGGCGGGTGTCGTGGGCGGTGGAGAGGAGCTGGAGGCCGAGGCGGAGGCGGCGGCGGGCCTCGTCCTCGGTGACGCCGAGGTCGGTGGCGGTCTGGCGGTAGTCACGGCGCTGGAAGTACGCCAGGTCCAGCGCGGCCCGCAACGGGGTGGGCATCGCCTGCACTATGTAGTCGGCGCGGGCCGCGACCGACGCGTGCTGGACCTTGCGCTCCAGGTCCTCCGGGGTGCCCTCGCCGCCCCGGGCGAGCGCGGCGGTCTCGGTGGTGCGCAGCCGCTGCACGGCCAGGCGGTGGGTCAGCGCCGCCACCCAGGAACGCAGGGGGCCGTGCTTGGGGTCGTACGCCTCGGGGTTCTCCCAGAGCTGGAGGAACACCTCGCGGGTGATGCCGTCGGCGCCCCGCTCGTCGCCGAGGACGCGGTGGGCGAGCCCGTGCACGAGGGACGCGAACCGGTCGTACAGCTCACCGAGCGCCGCCGCCTCGCCGCGCGCCAGCCGCTGCTGCATCCTGCGGTCCCAGCGGGGCGGTGCGTCCTTCGTCGCCATACAGCCCCCTCACCCTGCTCGTACCCGCGCCGTTCCTGATGGACTCCGTGCCGTGGACCCCGTGTCGGACCCGTGTCGACCCGGTGTCGCTCCGGCCCGTTCGGACCGGTTCCAGCCTGTGTGCACTGCCGTCCCGAATGTAGTCGGCACCGCTGACCGCGCACGCCCCTTTATGGCAATGTGCGCCCCTCGCAAGGCCGGAGGTGGTATGACCGCCGGCGCAAGCCGTTTCCATGCCGCCCACGTGGGCGTCTGCCTGCCGTTCGTATGCTTGTACGACCCCACATGGGGCCTGATCTGCACGTAATCTGACCGCTCAAGACCGTGTCAGCTCCATTTGCGATCAAAATTCGATCATGTGTGACCGTACTAGATGGAAATCGCACCGAAAAGGCCCCTGAAATGGCTCGCTTGCCACGCGCTTTCGGTGAGCCACGGGTGTTTCATGGAACGACGGCGGGGCAGCCGCGCAAGCAGGAAGCGGTGCAGTGGCTTCCGGTTCGGCGACTGAGAGGCATCGCGGTGGCGTTCGAAGTGACCGACGGCGAGCAGAGTGAGCAAGGCGAGCAAGGCGCTCGAAGCGAGTGGGCCGTGCTGCACGTGTCCGGAGAGATGGATCTGGTCACCTCGCCCCAGCTTCGCCAGCGGGTGCACGAGGCGGTGGCCGACGGCCACCGAAGTCTTGTCATCGACCTCTCCGGCGTCGTCTTCTGCGACTCCAGCGGCGTGGGGGTCCTCGTCGCCACCCGCCGCCTCATGCGCTCCTGCCGGGGACGGCTCCGGCTGATCCTCCCCGCCGACGGCCACGCGGGCGGCCCGGCCGAGGGCGCGCACGTCAACCGCGTCCTCGCCGCCCTCGGCGTCCGCCGCCTCTTCGACGTCCACCCCGACGTCCCTTCGGCGGTCGCCCCGGAGTCCGACGACGAGGCCGACCCCCTCTCGGCCTGACCTCTCGGCCTGACCCCCGCACTCTCCCGGTGAGCAGTACGTACATATGAGCCCTCGCACGCGCTGGCGGCCCGGTGGCCACACAGTTGTCCCAGAATTCCCGCAGTCTTGGTACAAGCGCCGCTTTCCCGCTCCGCCCGGGCCCCTGACGTCGTACGCTCCGTCCGAGAAGCACCCACTTGACGTAAGGCGGGCCCGAAGAGACATGGTCAGCAGCGAGTACGAGCGCAGGATCGCCGCCCGGTTCGCCACCTTCGACCAGGACGGCAACGGCTGGATCGACCGCGAGGACTTCAGCGCGGCGAGCAAGGCGGTTCTCAACGAGTTCGGCACCACCGCCCGTTCGGACAAGGGCCAGGCCCTGTACGGCGGCGCCGAGGCCTTCTGGCAGGGTATGGCCGGAATAGCGGACCGGGACGGCGACCAGCGCATCACCCGGGACGAGTTCGTGAACGGCGCGGTCAAGCGGCTGCGCGACAACCCCGACCGTTTCGCCGAGATCGCCCGCCCCTTCCTGCACGCGGCCCTCGCCGTCGCGGACGCCGACGGGGACGGGAAGGCCACGGTCGAGGAGACGGCCCGGGTCCTCATGGCCCTCGGCGCCCCCGAGGAGGTCGCCGCCGCGGCCGCCGCCACCCTCGACACCGACGCCGACGGCAAGGTGGACGAGGTGGAGGTCGTGACCGCGTTCGCGCGCTACTTCACCGTGCCCGAATAGCGACTTGAGCGACCACTGGCCGGTGCGCGGCTCATGAATAGCGTTCGCGCAGCTTGTACTTGAGCACCTTTCGCAGGGTCTCGTTGCGCGGAAGGGCGTCCACCACCTCCACCTGCTCCGGCAGTTTGTGGACGGACAGTCCTTCCGCGCGCAGCCAGTCGGTGACGTCCCCCAGGGTCAGGGGGCCGGCGTCCGGCGGCTGTTCGACCACCGCGCAGACCCGTTCGCCCCGCTCCGCGTCCGGCAGCCCGATCACCGCCGCGTCCCGGACGGCCGGATGCCGGTGCAGCAGGTCCTCTATCTCCTTCGCCGAGATGTTCTCGCCCTTGCGGATGATGACGTCCTTCAGGCGGCCGGTCAGTACCAGGTGACCGCTGTCGGTGACCTGCCCGAGGTCGCCCGTGGCGAAGAACCCGTCCGCGTCGAAGGCCGCCGCCGACTGCGCCGGATCCAGATACCCCCGGCAGACGGCCTCCCCGCGCAACCGCACCTCCCCGTCCTCCGCGATCCGTATCTCCATCCCCGCCGGTGGCCGCCCCTCCGTCGTCGCCAGGTTCTCCACCGAGTCGTCCGGCGCCCCCATCGTGATCATCGGGACCTCCGTCATGCCGTAGCCGTGGGTGAGCTGCACGCCCATCTCCCGTACGACGCAGTGGTAGACCTCGGGCGGCTTCGGGGCCCCGCCGCCCGCGAGCAGCCGCAGGGTGGGAATGACCGGAACGCCGGGCTGTTTGCGCTGCTCGGCGAGGAACATCGAGTAGAACGCCGTCGACCCGCCCGCCACCGTCACCCCGTGCTTGCGGTAGCCCTCCAGCGCGGCCGGCAGCGCGAAGTGCTCGAACAGCACCGCAGGGAAGCCGTACAGCAGGAGCATCACCATGTAGTCCGGGCCGCCGATGTGCGCGTAAGGGAAGGCGATCGAGCCGACGTCGTCCCGGTTGAGCCGGAGCGCGTGGGCGAGGCAGGAACCGCCCGCGATCAGTGAACGGTCCGTGTGGAGGACGCCCTTGGGGTCGGAGGTCGTGCCCGAGGTCCAGTAGATCCAGCGGACGGAGGTGCCGTCGGCCGGCGGGGCGGGGAGCGCCGAAGGGTCGCCGTCCGGGAGGCGGTCGTACGCCTCGAAGACGCCTCGTGCCTCCAGTCGCCGGGCCATCTCCGTGTGGTCGAAGCCCCGCCACTCGCCCGGCACCGCGAAGAACTCCGCCTTGGACTCCCGGAGCGCGAAGCCGACCTCGCGGTCGCGGTAGAAGGGGATGACCGGGGACTGGACGGCGCCGAGGCGGGCCAGGGCGAAGGAGAGCAGGACCGTCTCGATCCGGGTGGGCAGCTGCCAGGCGACGACCGTGCCGGGGCGTACGCCCCTGTCGTACAGCCCGGCCGCCACCCGCTCGGCGCGGGCGCGCAGCTCGCCGAAGCTCAGTGTGCGGTCGTCCTGGAGGAGGACGGGCCGGTCGGGCGTGAGGGCGGCGCGGCGGACGAGGAGCTCCCAGAGGGTGCGGGACTCGCTGAGCGCATGGGCGGTGTCGTTCACTGCGTGGCCCCCTTTTTTGAGGCTCGGTTCGTCTCCGGGGCGCTGCGGCCGGTGTCGGGACCGCGACCGTGCTCGACCCTTCGGGCCTCCGCGCGCTCACGGTCCCGTCCCCGGCGCGCCCCTTCGGCTCACTCGCCTGCTAGCTGACGGCATGTCAGATCGTGGCCAGAGCGTAGGCCGGGGCGGCTTGTCGGTCCAGGGGTGTGCCACTAACCTGCTCACCAAGGATCTGACGGTCCATCAGATAACTGAGGCAACGGAGTGGGGAACCCATGACCGAACTGCCCCGCATCATCAGCGTCGACGACCATGTGATCGAGCCCGCGCACCTCTTCGACACCTGGCTGCCCGAGAAGTACCGCGACCGGGGCCCGAAGCCCCTCACCGCCGGGATCGGCGAGCTCGCGTACGTCGCCGGCAAGTACCGGATCACGATGGACCCGAACGGGCAGCAGACGGACTGGTGGATCTACGAGGACCTGAAGTTCCCGTACAAACGGAACATCGCGGCCGTCGGGTTCGACCGGGACGAGATGACGCTGGAGGGGATCACCCGGGAGGAGATGCGGCGCGGCTGCTGGGACCCGAAGGCGCGGCTGGCGGACATGGACCTCAACCACGTCGAGGCCTCGCTCTGCTTCCCGACCTTCCCCCGCTTCTGCGGGCAGACCTTCGCCGAGGCGCACGACAAGGAAGTCGCCCTGGCCTGCGTGCGCGCGTACAACGACTGGATGGTCGAGGAGTGGTGCGGCGACAGCGGCGGCCGGCTGATCCCGCTCTGCCTGATCCCCCTGTGGGACATCGACCTCGCGGTCGAGGAGATCAGGCGGAACGCCGCCCGGGGCGTCCGGGCCGTCACCTTCTCCGAGATCCCCACCTACCTCGGGCTGCCCTCCATCCACTCCGGCTACTGGGACCCCTTCTTCGCGGTCTGCCAGGAGACGGGGACGGTCGTCAACATGCACATCGGGTCCAGCTCCCAGATGCCGGCCGCCTCCCCCGACGCGCCCCCCGCCGTACAGGCCTCGCTCTCCTTCAACAACGCGATGGCCTCAATGATGGACTTCCTCTTCAGCGGGGTCCTGGTGAAGTTCCCGCGCCTCAAACTCGCCTACAGCGAGGGCCAGATGGGCTGGATCCCGTACGCCCTGGAACGCGCCGACGACGTCTGGGAGGAGCACCGGGCCTGGGGCGGCGTGCGTGACCTGATCCCCGAGCCGCCGTCGACGTACTACTACCGGCAGATGTTCTGCTGCTTCTTCCGCGACAAGCACGGCATCGCCTCGCTGGATGTCGTGGGGCGGGACAACGCGACCTTCGAGACCGACTACCCGCACGTCGACTCGACCTTCCCGCACACCAAGGAAGTCGCCCTCGACCATGTGAAGGGCCTCGACGACGAGACGGTCTACAAGCTCATGCGTGGCAACGCGATCCGGATGCTCGACCTCGACTTCGACAAGTGAGGGGTCTCGGGTGAAGGGGCTCGGCTGATGGATCTCACTCACAGCCCGGCGGAGGAGGAGTTCCGGGCGCGGCTGCGGGAGTGGCTGGCGAAGGTGCTCCCCACGCTGCCGCCGAAGCCGTCGCCCGACGACTGGCCGGGACGGCGCGCGTACGACCTCGGCTGGCAGCGGATGCTGTACGACGCCGGGTACGCCGACGTCCACTGGGACGCCTCGCCGACCATGCGGCTGATCTTCCTGGAGGAGACCGAGAGGGCGGGCGCCCCGTACGTGGGCGCCGGCTTCGTGGGACTGCTGCACGCGGGGCCCACCATCGCGGCCGAGGGCACCGCCGAGCAGCGGGCGCGCTGGCTGCCGCCGATCCTGCGCGGTGAGGAGGTCTGGTGCCAGGGCTTCAGCGAGCCGGACGCCGGGTCCGACCTGGCGGCGCTGCGCACGCGGGCGCGGAGGGACGGCGACGAGTACGTGGTGACGGGGTCGAAGATCTGGACCTCGCACGCCGAAGTCGCCGACTGGTGCGAGCTGTTGGTGCGCACGGACGCGGAGGCGCCGAAGCACCGGGGCATCTCCTGGCTGGCGATGCCCATGGACACGCCCGGCGTGACCGTACGGCCCCTGCGCACCCTCGCCGGCTCCACCGAGTTCGCCGAGGTCTTCCTCGACGAGGTGCGGGTGCCGGTCGCCAACCGGGTGGGGGAGGAGAACGACGGCTGGCGCGTGACCATGGTGACGCTGTCGTTCGAGCGCGGGACCGCGTTCGTGGGTGAAGTGGTGGCGTGCCGACGGGCGTTGGGGGAGGTCGCGCGGGAGGCGCGGGCGAACGGGCGCTGGGACGACTCCGTCGTGCGGCGGCGGCTGGGGCGGCTGAACGCGGAGTTCCGGACGCTGTGGCGGCTCACGCAGTGGAACGTGAGCGCGGCGGAGTCCTCCGGAGGGGTGCCGGGGGTGGGGGGTTCGGTTTTCAAACTGAGGTACTCGCGCGCGCGGCAGGAGTTGTACGACGTGGCGGCGGATGTCCTGGGGCCCGACGCGCTCGATCTCGGGCGGGGATGGGTTCTTGATCGGCTCAGTTCGTTGTCGTACACGATCGCCGCGGGGACGTCCGAGATTCAGCGGAACATCGTGGGTGAGCGGATCTTGGGGTTGCCGAAGGGGTGACGTGGGGTTCGGGGGCGCCTCATGGGTGGGGGTGTTGTGGGTGTCCGGCCGCGGGTTGTTCCTGGCTGGTCGCGCGATTCCCCGCGCCCCTGAGAAGCAGGTCGTGCTCGGTGTTGACGAGGGGCTGTTGGCGTATGCGGTTTCAACTCACTGAGGATCAGCGGGCCTTGCGGGACGGCGTACGGGGCCTGTTGGCGCGGCGCTTCGGCGCGGAGGCGTTGCGGGCGGCCGTCGACCGGCCCGGACTGGACCGGGGGCTCTGGCGGGAGCTGGGTGCGGCGGGGTTCTTCTCGCTCTGTCTGTCCGAGGCGGAGGGCGGGGTCGGACTCGGGCTGCCGGAGGCGGTGCTGGTGTTCGAGGAGGCCGGGCGGGCGCTGTTGCCGGGGCCGCTGGTGGCCACGCACCTCGCGGCGGGGGAGATACCGGGGGCGGCGACCGGGGAGGTCGTCGTGACCGCCGTCGGGGGTGGGGGACTGGTGGAGTGGCTGGACGAGGCGGACGTGGTGGTGGGGGAGGCCGGCGAGGCCGTGGAGCTGCGGTCCGTCGATCCGTTGACGCCGCTGCACCGGGTGCCGGGGGCCGACTCCTCCGTCCGCCCTGATGATCTCTTCGTGCTGCTCACAGCCGCCGAGCAGTTGGGGACGGCGGTTCGGGCCTGCGAGGCCGCGGTGCAACACGCCCGGACACGGGAGCAGTTCGGTCGACCGGTCGGGGCCTTCCAGGCGGTCAAGCATTTGTGCGCCGAACTGTTGGTGCGGGTGGAGGTGGCGCGGGCGGCGGTGTACGCGGCGGCTGTGACCGCCGATCCCGTGGACATCGCGGCTGCCCGGCTGCTCGCCGACGAGGCGGCGGTGCGCGGGGCCCGCGACTGTCTCCAGGTGCACGGCGGCATGGGGTTCACCTGGGAGGCCGACGTACATCTGTGTCTGAAGCGGGCGTGGGTACGGGCGGAACGTGGCGGATCGATCACGCAGAGTGAGGAGTTGTTGGCGGGAGAACTGCTGATCGAGGCGGGTTGACCGCGCTGACCAGGAGAGGAACGGAAATGTGTGGCAGGGTCCCGGCTGAATGTCGCGGAACGTGGCATACCGGAATTACCGAGCGTTGATACCGGGTTGTGTCCTAGGTGTGACTTGTCACGGCCTGGAGTCGGAGTCCCGCTCCGGTACCTTCTGGTGGATGCGAGTGGTTCCGAGGTCGAGCCGAGCCGGTGTTGCCCCTGTGGCGGCCCCGGATCCGGCGGTGCGCGGCGCTCGTGAAGTGGGCCGGAGTCCCGTCGCTCCGGTCTGTTCGACTCCCCGCGACGAGCGTCGCACAGTATGCCGTATGCGTACTCCTTCGCGCTGGAATATGCCCGAAGCGCTTGTTGGGGTGACTGTACGTCAACCATGCTGTCTTGTAAGGGGATCACGTTCCGTGATCCCGGTGCCGACGGTGTCGATGACGGTGGCGTCGGCCAGGCAGCAGATGACCACGATCGTGGCCCCTGAGGGGCGTGCGGCGATGTGTCCGCCGGTTCGGATGGTGTGAGCGGTGCAGGTGCTTCAAGTGCAGCTGGAGATCCGGCCCGACCCCACAGAGGTGGGTCGCGCACGGAGATGGGCCCGTTCACGGCTCGCCGGGTCCGGGATAGGAGACGACGAGCCACTCGCCGAGACGCTGATCCTCCTCGTCTCCGAGCTGGTCACCAACGCGGTTGTCCACACCGGCCGTCCGGCCGTGCTGCGGCTGCTGCTGTCCTGCCTTCGTGACGGTGCGATCGGCATGGTCCGCCTCGAGGTCGCCGACACCAGCGCGTGTCCGCCGACGCCGCGGTGCGCCGACGGCGACGAGACGGGCGGGCGAGGCCTCGCCCTCGTCGAGGTCCTCGCGGACCGCTGGGGCTGGTCCTACGAGGGTGTCGGCAAACGCATCTGGTGCGAGCTCGACCGGGTGGTGCCCGGGGTGACCGGCGCGGTGGGTGTCTCGGGGGCGTCGGGTGGCGCGCCGGGTGCGGGGAACGGCGTCGTGACACCGGCGGTCTACCCGGCGTGCGGTGCGGTGACCGGGGTCGCCGCGGTCGCCCGGGAGAGCCTGGCGCGCGAGGGATTGGCGTACGAGTCGGTCTAGGACCGGAGTTCCCGGCGGGCCGGAGGTGCGGCGGGCCGGGAGTCGGTTCCGCTGCTCGGCGGCGACGAGGTGCCGCCGCGCCCACCCCTGCCGCCCCAGCGGCGTGATTGCCCTCAGCCGGCGCTGAGGGCGGCGCCGGGGTGCGCTCCTTCAGCGGCGCGGGGAACCGCGCGATCAGCCGCGTACGGCCTGGGGGCGCACGACATCGCGTACCTCCGACGCAGGGGCGCACAGCCGGGCGGGATTCGCGCCGCACGAGCCTGCGCGCGAGCGCACGGCGTTGGACGGGCGGCCGGTGGTGGCCGAACCGCGCGCCGGGACGTGCTTCCGTACGCACCGCCGCGACGACGGTTTCGCCTGACTGGTCCCCGAACGGGTGTTGACGTGTCGTGTCCGTTTGATCACGCTTGTGTTCAGCGATTCGCCGCGAGGGGACGACGAGGGTTTCGATGACGGAAGCCCTCGACGAGCGTGGGTCGCGTTTCGGCGTCGACTCCCGACAGGGCCCGCAGGGCGGGGCGGGGTGCGGGGGTGCGTCGAAGCCGGATGGTGGCGCGCGGTGCCGTGCTCGGGGCGGGCGACGGCGCGCCGCCGCCGGCCGACTCGGTGCCCTCGGGGGCCCTCAGGGGGCCTACAGGATGGCGATCGGTGCCACCGGTGTGCCCGTGGCGCCGACGAACGGCTCGGGCATGGCCGAGAGCAGGAAGTCGTACCGCCCAAGTTTTCCACAGGCTGTGGACAACTCTTCGAGATTCCAGTTCTGTCCCTGCGGCATGCCCATCTCGACCAGGTCGAGCGCGTGCACCGGCAGCCACAGGTCCTCGATCTCCGGCGGGAAGATCTCGAACGTCAGGGTGTCATTGGCGACGGCCGCGACATCACGCGCGTGGAACCACTCCGGGGTGCGGAGCGAGAGCCCCGGCGACGGGAACGCGTACGCGTGCTTGTCGCCGGTGAGGTAGGTCCGGATCTGCCCGGTGCGGACGAGGACGATGTCACCCGCGCGGACCCGGGTGCCCGCCAACTCCTCGGCCGCGTCCAGGTCTTCGGGGGTGACCGCGTGGTTGCCGGGGAGGCGGTCGTCGCCGAGGCCCAGGGCGCGCGGGATGTCCAGAAGGACGCCGCGCGAGACGATGTGCCGCGCCTTGTCGATGCCGGCGAAGGCCGCGCCGCCGTGCGGGGTGATGGTGGCGGCCGGGCGGCCGTTGTAGATCCGGCCCGAGTGCGAGACATGCGTGAGCGCGTCCCAGTGGGTCGCCGCCTGGAGCCCCATCGTCACCGCGTCGTCGCTGCACGCGACCGTGCCCGGACCGAAGATCTCCTGGTTGATCTGCACCATCGCGTGCAGCGGGTTCACCCTGCCCGGCATCATCCCCGTCTGCACGCCGTCCTGTTGGAGGGGCAGCGCGAGCGGCACGCGGCGACCGGAGCGGACCGAGGCGGCGGCCTCCCGCACGACCTCGTCGGTGATCAGGTTGAGGGTGCCGATCTCGTCGTCCGCCCCCCAACGCCCCCAGTTGTTCACGCGCTTGGCGATCTCCGTGAACGCTGCGAACTCCGTGGGTGATGACATCGGGCCTCCCCGGGGCTTGTGGTGGCGTATCCGACGGGTCGTAGAATCGCCGTGCGGGGCGAATCTAACGACCCGTCAGCTAACGGTCCGTCAGAAACTGCGATGAGGGGAAGGGGCCGGGGTGGGAAACTTCTTGGCAGGCAAGGTCGTCGCCGTCACCGGAGCGGGGCGGGGGATCGGCCGTGCGGTCGCTCTCGGCGCCGCCGCCGAGGGCGCGCGGGTCGTCGTCAACGACTACGGCGTCTCCGTGGACGGCTCCGAACCCACCAGTTCCGTCGCCGAGACCGTCGTCAAGGAGATCGAGGCGGCCGGGGGCGAGGCGGTCGCCGTCGCCGACGACATCTCCACGATGGCCGGCGGACAGCGGGTCGTGGACGCGGCGGTCGAGACGTACGGGCGGATCGACGGGGTCGTGTGCGTCGCCGGGATCCTGCGGGAGCGGATGCTGTTCAACATGGCCGAGGACGAGTGGGATCCGGTGATCGCCACGCATCTGAAGGGCACGTTCACGGTGTTCCGGGCCGCGTCCGCCATCATGCGGAAGCAGCGGGCGGGGACCCTGATCGGGTTCACGAGCGGCAACCACCAGGGGTCCGTCTCCCAGGCCAACTACAGCGCGGCCAAGGGCGGGATCATCTCGCTGGTGCGCAGCGCCGCGCTGGGCCTGCACCGGTACGGGGTGACCGCGAACGCGGTGGCGCCCGTCGCGCGTACGCGGATGTCCGCCGGTGTCCCGATGGAGCTGACCGAGATCGGTGAGCCGGAGGATGTGGCCGCGTTCGTGGTGTATCTGCTGTCGGACCGGGCTCGGGAGGAGCGGATCACGGGGCAGGTGTACACGGTCGCCGGGCCGAAGATCGCGGTGTGGGCGCAGCCGCGGGAGCTGCGCTCGGCGTACGCGGAGGAGGGCTGGACGCCGGAGAGGATCGCGGAGGTTCTGCCGGGGGCGGTGGGGGTGGACCCGATGCCGATGCTGGAGCGGGTGGAGGGGATGGCGCGGGCGGCGGCGACTGGGGAGCGGCCGAACGCCTAAGAGGGTGGGTGTTTCGGTTCGTTGGCGGGTGGGGTGGTGTGTGGTTGCTCGCGCAGTTCCTCGCAGCCCCTGAAAGGCAGGGGCTGCGCCCCGTGAACCGCGCGACCAGCCCCCACTCACCTGCAGCCGACAAACGGGAGGTGGCATGGACTTCGGGTTCAGTGACGAGGACGAGGCGTTCCGGGCGGACGTGCGGGTGTGGCTGGGGGCGCACGCCGGGGTGCGGGAGGACCGGCGGGCCTGGGAACGGACCCTCGGAGCCGCCGGGTGGATCGGGCTCGGGTGGGGTGAGGGGGGTTACGGGAATCGGACCGCCTCGCTCACTCAGCAGGTCGTGTGGGCCGAGGAGTACGCCCGGGCCGGGCTGCCCGCGCGGTCGGGGCACATCGGCGAGAAGCTGTTGGCGCCGACCCTGATCGCGTACGGAAGCGCGGAGCAGAAGCGGCGGTTCCTGCCGGCGGTCGCGCGCGGCGACGAACTCTGGTGCCAGGGCTACAGCGAACCCGGTGCCGGGTCGGATCTCGCCGGGGTGCGGACGAGGGCGGAGTGTGCGGGGGACGGGTCGTACCGGATCACCGGGCAGAAGATCTGGACCTCGCTGGCCCATGAGGCCGATTGGTGCTTCGTGCTGGCCCGTACCGAGGCGGGGTCCGCACGCCACCACGGGCTGTCGCTGCTGCTCGTGCCCATGGACCAGCCGGGGCGGATCGAGGTGCGCCCGATCCGGCAGATGACGGGCACGAGCGAGTTCAACGAGGTGTTCTTCGACGGGGCGCACGCCCGCGCGGAGCACGTCGTCGGGGGCGAGGGGAACGGCTGGCGGGTCGCCATGGGTCTCCTCGGCTTCGAGCGGGGGGTGTCGACCCTCGCCCAGCAGATCGGGTTCGAGCAGGAGTTGGGGGACGTCGTACGGGCTGCCGTGGACAGCGGGGCGGTTGACGATCCCGTCGTACGCGACCGTCTCGTACGGCAGTGGGCCGAGCTGCGGGTGATGCGGTGGAACGCCCTGCGGACACTGGGAGGTCCGGAGGGTGGTCCGGGGTCCGGCTCGGGGTCTGGGTCTGGGTCCGGGTCTGGGTCCGGCTCGGGGGGCGGGGGCGCGGAGGCCGGCGCGCCGAGTGTGGCCAAGTTGCTGTGGGGGCGGTGGCATCGGCGGCTCGGGGAGCTGGCCATGGAGGTGCGGGGCGCGGGGGCGGTGGTGGGGCCGCGCGAGTGGTCGGCGCAGGAGCCGTACGAACTGGAGCCGTTCCAGCAACTGTTCCTGTTCAGCCGGGCCGACACCATCTACGGCGGTTCGGACGAGGTGCAGCGCACGATCATCGCCGAGCGGGTGCTCGGTCTGCCGAGGGAGCCGAGAGGCGAGGGGTGAAGACCATGCGCGGAGTGGTGTTCGACGGGAAGCGGGCCGAGGTCGTCGACGATCTGGTCGTGCGGGAGCCGGGGCCCGGTGAGGTGCTGGTGGCCGTCTCGGCCGCCGGGCTCTGCCACAGCGACCTGTCGGTGGTGGACGGGACGATTCCGTTTCCGGTTCCGGTGGTGTTGGGACACGAGGGTGCGGGGGTCGTCGAAGCGGTGGGCGCGGGGGTCGGGCATGTCCGGTCAGGGGACCATGTGGCCCTGTCCACCCTCGCCAACTGCGGGGCCTGCGCCGACTGCGACCGGGGGCGGCCGACCATGTGCCGTAGGGCGATCGGGCGGCCCACACGGCCGTTCTCGCGGGGCGGGCGGGAGCTGTTCCAGTTCGCCGCGAACTCCGCCTTCGCGGAGAAGACCGTGGTCAAGGCCGTGCAGGCCGTACGGATACCGAAGGACGTCCCGCTGACCTCCGCCGCGCTGATCGGGTGCGGGGTGCTGACCGGCGTGGGTGCGGTCCTCAACCGGGCGCGCGTCGACCGGGGGGACGGTGTCGTCGTGATCGGGGCCGGGGGGATCGGGCTCAACGTCGTCCAGGGCGCGCGGATCGCGGGGGCGACGCGGATCGTCGCCGTGGACGCCAATCCGGAGAAGGAGGCGGTGGCGCGGCGGTTCGGGGCCACGCACTTCCTCACCTCCGTGGACGGCGTACGGGACATCCTCCCCACGGGCGCCGACCACGCCTTCGAGTGCGTCGGCCGCGTCGAACTCATCCGCCAGGCCGTCGACCTGCTGGACCGGCACGGCCAGGCGGTACTGCTGGGGGTACCGGCCGCGACCGCCGAGGCGTCCTTCCTCGTCTCCTCCCTCTACCTGGACAAGTCGATCCTGGGATGCCGCTACGGCTCCTCGCGACCGCAGCGGGACATCGCGCTCTACGCCGAGCTGTACCGGGAGGGCCGCCTTCTCCTGGACGAGCTGGTCACGGCCACGTATCCGGTGGAGGACTTCGCGAAGGCGGCGGAGGACGCGGGAGAGGGGCGGGTGGCGAGGGCGGTGCTCACCTTCTAGACCACCGGTTCTGGACCACCGGTTCTAGACCACCGGCCGGGCAGGTCGATCACGTCCGGCGTCTTCCGCACGTCCGGTGTCTTCCGCACGTCCGGTTCCCTCTGCGCGGCCGGTTCCCTCCGCGCGCCCGGTTCCCTCCGCGCGCCCGGTCCCCTCCGCCTTGAACGTCCGTCGGTACGCCGTCGGAGTCACCCCGAGCACACCCTGCAGATGCTGCCGCATCGACTGGGCCGTGCCGAAGCCCGCGTCGTGGGCGACCTGGTCGATGGAGAGGGCGGTGGACTCCAGGAGGTGGCGGGCCCGTTCGACGCGCTGCTGGGTGAGCCACTGGCCGGGGCTGACGCCGACCTCCTCGCGGAAGCGGCGCGTGAAGGTGCGGACGGACATGGACTCCTGCTCGGCCATGTCGCGGAGCTGGATCGGTTCGTGGAGGCGCCGCAGGGCCCAGGCGCGGGCGGCGGTCGTGGTCGCGGACTGCGGCGCGGGCAACGGCCGCTGGATGTACTGGGCCTGCCCGCCGTCCCGGTGCGGCGGTACGACCGTACGCCGGGCCACGTCGTTGGCGACGCCGGTGCCGTGGTCGCGTCGTACGAGATGCAGGCACAGGTCGATGCCGGCCGCGACGCCCGCCGAGGTGAGGACGTCGCCGTCGTCGACGAAGAGGACGTCCGCGTCTACCCGGATCTTCGGGAAGAGCCGCTGGAAGTGTTCGGCGTGGTACCAGTGCGTGGTCGCCGGGCGGCCGTCGAGGAAGCCCGCCGCGGCCAGGACGTAGCCGCCGGTGCAGATGGAGACCAGCCGGGTGCCGGGGCGGATGTGGGCGAGGGCGGCGGCCAGTTCGGGGGTGAGGACGCCGTCCTCGTGGACCGGGCCGAGTTCGTACGAGGCGGGGACGACGACCGTGTCGGCGGTGGCGAGGGTCTCCGGGCCGTTCGGGACGAGGATCTCGAAGTCGGCGTCCGTCTCCACCGGGCCGGGCGGCCGGATCGAGCAGGTGACGATGTCGTACAGCGCCCGCCCCGCCGCGTCCCGCGCCATGCCGAAGATGCGCTGCGGGATGCCGAGCTCGAAGGGCAGCAGCCCGTCGAGGGCGAGGACCACGACGCGGTGGCGGACCGGGGGAGGGACAGGGGGCCTGGTGGGCGGCTCGGCGGGCATGGCCCGATCCTAATGAATGCTGTCCTGCAGGCCACTCGTGCGGCAAGGCCGCAGGTCGGGAAGGTTGATGGCATGACCCAGACAGCCGACGACGCTCGTCCCGCCGACGACGACGCCCGCGCCACCGCTGCCGCCGCGGACCTCCGTCCCGCCGACGTCCCTCCCGTCGCTGACGCTCGTCCCGCTGCCGGCGACCGGGGTCCCGCCGAGGCACGCCCCGCCGAGGCACGCCCCGCCGGGCGGGCCCGGATCCACCGCGCCTGGTTCGTCGCCGCCGTCACCTTCGTGACGATCATCGGGGCGGCGGCCTTCCGTTCGCTGCCGGGTCTGCTGATCGATCCGCTGCACCAGGAGTTCGACTGGTCGCGCAGCACGATCGCGTCGGCGGTCTCGATCAACCTGGCGCTGTACGGCCTGACGGCTCCCTTCGCCGCCGCGCTGATGGACCGCTTCGGCATCCGCCGGGTTGTCGCCGTCGCCCTGACGGTGATCGCGCTCGGGGCCGGTACGACGGTGTGGATGACCTCGGCCTGGCAGCTGATGCTCTGCTGGGGCCTGCTGGTGGGGCTCGGCTCCGGTTCGATGGCGCTGGCCTTCGCGGCGACCGTCACCGACCGCTGGTTCACCGCACGGCGCGGCCTGGTCTCGGGCATCCTGACCGCCGCCTCGGCGTCCGGGCAGCTGATCTTCCTCCCCCTGCTGTCGTGGATCGTCTCCGAACGCGGCTGGCGGCCCGCCTCCGTCACCGTCGCCCTCGCCGCGCTGGCCGTCGTCCCCTTCGTCTGGCTGCTGCTGCGGGATCACCCGGCGGACGTGGGGCTGAAGCCGTACGGGGCGAAGGAGTTCGTGCCGAAACCGGGACCGGTGACGGGAGCGGCGCGGCGGGCGGTGAGGGTGCTCTTCTCGGCGATGCGGACCGGGCCGTTCTGGCTGCTCGCCGGCACGTTCGCGATCTGCGGCGCCTCCACCAACGGCCTCATCCAGACCCACTTCATCCCCGCCGCCCACGACGAGCACATGCCTGTCAGGGCGGCGGCCTCGCTGCTGGCCGTCATCGGGATCTTCGACGTCCTCGGCACGATCGCCTCGGGCTGGTTCACGGACCGCTTCGACTCGCGCCGGCTGCTGGCGCTGTACTACGCGTTCCGGGGCATCTCGCTCCTCTTCCTCCCGATCCTGCTGGCCCCCGCCGTCCATCTCCCGATGATCTTCTTCATCGTCTTCTACGGCCTCGACTGGGTCGCCACCGTCCCGCCCACCATGGCCCTGTGCCGTGAGCACTACGGCGAGGACAGCGCCATCGTCTTCGGCTGGGTCCTCGCCTCCCACCAGATCGGCGCCGCCCTCGTCGCCTTCCTGGGCGGCCTCGCCCGCGACATCTTCGGTTCGTACGACGTCGTCTGGTACGCCTCGGGCGCGCTGTGCGCGGCGGCGGCCCTGATGGCCCTGGTGATTCGGAGGCGGGGGGCGGGGAGGGTGGGGGTCGCCTGAGCCGTCCCACAGATGCGACCGGGACCGCGTGCGGAGCAACCGTTTCGGCCGGGGCACACTCCCTGTGAGGGGAGGGATGGCGGTGATGGACATGGCGACGGCTGGGGTGGCGGCGGAGGGCACGGCCCGGAAGGGGGCCGCGCCGTCGGCGGTGGCGATGGCGGTGCTGGGCGTGGAGGGCGCGCTGTTGTGTGCGGTGCTGTTCCTGGTGGGACTCGGTGAGTCGCCGGGACTCGGTGGTGGAGAGCCTTTCGTGGCTTTCGCCGTGGCTCCGCTGCTGCTCCTGCTCGTCCTGTTCGCCGCCACCGTGCTGACCGCGGCCTACGTCCTCCCGGCCCTCCTGCTCGCGCACTGGACCGCACGGCAGCTGACGGGCCGTATCGCCTGGTGGTGGATCCCGCCCGCCTGCACCCTGTGGGTGCTCCCCGCCCTGGCCGTCCCGTCCTGGCACCTCACCGGCCTCGCGCTCTACGCGGCTGTCCTGTCGCCGACCCTGGCAGCACACCACACCCTCGCACGCGCCGACGCGGGCCGCCCCGTCCAGCCCTGCGCGGCCATCCTCACGTGGGGCACGCTGGCCGTGCTGTGTGTGGTGGTCGTGGGCGGGGTGGTGAGGGGGTAGCCGGTCGAGGCGTGGGGCAGCAGGGGCCTGTGGGTCGGGGCTCCTTGGCCGTGGGGATGGCCCCGCCCGCCTCGAACCGCGCCACGGCAGGCAGGGCGGGGCAGGGCTGCGGCATCCCTGCCCTCTGTGCGAGTTGCGCCCGTCCTGTTGGTCAGGCCCTGAGCTCCCCGAACCGTCCTCTGTGGAACAGCAGCGGTGGCGTGGCTTCGTCGTCCGTGCCCAGCGCCTTCACCCGGCCCACCACGATGAGGTGGTCGCCGCCGGTGTGCACGGCGTGGATCGCGCAGTCGATCCAGGCGGCGGCGCCGGTGAGGCGGGGGGAGCCCGTGGCGGGGGCCGGGGTGTGGGCGACGTCGGCGAACTTGTCCGCGCCGCTCACCGCGAAGCGTCGGCACAGGTCGCCCTGATCCGCGCCGAGTACGTTCACGCAGAAGACACCCGCGCGGGCGATCAGGGGCCAGGTCGTCGACGTACGGCCGACCATGAAGGCGACCAGCGGCGGATCGAGGGAGAGGGACGAGAACGACTGGCAGGCGAAGCCGGCGGGGCGGTCGGCGGGACAGTCGGCGGGGCGGCCGTCGAGGTGTTCGGTGAGGCGCCCGGTGACGGCGGGGTCGTCGGCCGACGGGGTCGGCGCCGGTGCGGTGATCACCGTGACACCCGTCGCGAAGTTGCCCAGTACGCGCCGGAATTCGGCCTGGTCCACCGGAGCGCGCTCATCCTCGCCGACGCAGCGCAGCTCGGGGCGCGGCAGTGCTTCGACGACAGGTTCCGTGCGCGTCGTCCTACGGCTTCCGTCCGCCGGGTCCGACCTCAGATAGCGGACGGCGGTGGCTGCCATTCCAGCGTGTCCCATCACATCACCATTGGAGCTGACGATCCGTCAGAAGTGAAGGCCGGTCCCGTAACGGTTCTCCCGCACCCGTCAGCGGCCCTCGTAACTCGTCAGCGGCCCTCGTAGTGCGGTGTCCGTCGCTCCACGAAGCTCGCCACGCCCTCCTGGGCGTCCCGCGTCGTCATGTTGATCTCTTGCGCGGCGGCCTCGGCGGCGAAGGCGGTGGCGCGGTCGGCGTCGAGGGAGGAGTTGACCAGATGTTTGGTCAACGCCAGGGCGCGGGTCGGGCCGGCGGCGAGACGTTCGGCCCACTCGCGGGCCGTCTTCTCCAGGTCCTGGGCGGCGACGACACGGTTGACGAGGCCGAGGCGCTCCGCGTCGGCGGCGGACAGGGCGTCGCCGAAGAACATCAGCTCCTTCGCCCGGTGGGGGCCGACGAGGCGGGGGAGGAGATACGCGCCACCCCCGTCGGGGACGAGGCCGCGCCGTACGAACACCTCGATGAAACGGGCCTCCTCGGATGCCAGTACGAGGTCGCACGCGAGGGCGAGATGCGCGCCGATGCCCGCCGCCGTGCCGTTCACCGCCGCGATCACCGGCTTCTCGCAGTCGAGCACGGCCGAGACGAGGCGCTGGGCGCCGAGCCGGATGGTGCGCGCCACGTCACCGGCCACCCGCTCCCCGCCGGTCGCCGCGCCCCGCAGGTCCGCCCCCGCGCAGAAGCCGCGGCCCGTCGCCGTGATGACGACCGCGCGTACGGCGGGGTCGGCGGAGGCGTCGGTGAGGAGGTGGATGAGGCGTTCCCGCTGGTCAGGGGTGATCGCGTTCATCGCCTCGGGGCGGTTGAGGGTGATCCACGAGACGGCGTTGTCAGTGGCGTGCAGTATCAATGAGTCACGGGATTTTTCGGGATGTTCAGAGGGGGAAGCGGACATGTGGGTGCTCCTGTCGCTACGGGGAGTGATGGCTGTCCTGGGTGTGCTGCGCCGACGCTCAGCGGCACACGGCCAGGGCGTCCAAGGCCACGGCTCCCTGCCCCCTCGGCAGCACCATCAGCGGGTTGATGTCCAACTCCGCGATCTCGTCCCCGAGTTCGAGCGCCATGCGCTGCACGCGGAGCACGACCTCCACGAGGGCGTCCACGTCGGCCGGGGGAGCCCCGCGCACCCCGTCCAGCAGGGCCCGCCCGCGCAGTTCGGCGAGCATGGCGTGGGCCTGGTCCTCGGCGAAGGGGGGCACGCGTACGGCGGAGTCGCGGAGGACCTCCACGAGGACACCGCCGAGGCCGACCGTGACCGTGGGCCCGAAGAGGTCGTCGTGCGTGACGCCCACGACCATCTCCACACCCCGCTCGACCATCTGGCACACCAGAACCCCGTCGAGGGAGACGTCCTCGTAGCGGGCGATGTCGGTCAGTTCGCGATAGGCGTCGCGGATCTGGCTCGCGGAGGTCAGGCCGATCTTCACCAGGCCGAGTTCCGTCTTGTGGGCGATGCGGGCACCGGAGGCCTTCATCACCACCGGGTAGCCGACGAGGCTCGCCGCGCGTACGGCCGCTGCCGCGCTGGTCACCAACTGCTCGCGCGGCACGCGTATCCCGTACGCGCGCAGCAGCTGCTTGGCCGCGTGTTCGCTCAGCTGCTGCCCCGGCCGCATCAGCGCCTTCGCCTTGCGGAAGGAGGGGGAGAGGGAGCGCGGTGCCTCGTCGAAGGGGGAGCGGTAGGCGCTGGTGAAGCGGGTGTGGTCGAGATGGGCGCGGACGGCCGTGATGCAGTTGGCGAAGGTACGGAAGGTCGCCACCCGGGACGAGCCCAGCAGCGTCTCGCGGTAGGCGGCCTCGGTGCCCACCGGCGACCCCCACACCACGCACACCAGCTTGTCCGTCCGCTCCGCGGCGGCCACCAGGTCCTGGGCGAGCTTGTCGCTCATCGGCGGGAAGGGGCCCGTGATGGGACAGATCAGCACCCCCACCGCCGGGTCGTCGAGGATCGCGTCGAGGATGCGGGGACCACGCCAGTCGCCCACGGGGTGGCCGCCGTTGTCCACGGGGTTGGCCACGCTCAGATAGTCCGGGATCCACTGGTGCAGCTCTGCCTGCTTGGTCTCGGAGAGCGTGGGGAGAGGCAGTCCGGCCTCGGTGGCCAGGTCGGCGAAGTGCGCGCCCGTGCCGCCCGAGATCGAATAGACGACGATGCCCTCGGGCCTCGGGCCTGCTGAGTCCGGGGTGGCTGAGCCCGGGATGCGTGGCCGGCGTGCCCGTGCCAACAGGGTGGCCGTGTCCTGGAGTTCGTCGAGTCCGTCGACGCGGATCACGCCGTACTGCCGCATCGCCGCGTCGACCACCGCGTCCGCGCCGGTCAGCTTGCCGGTGTGGGAGGCGGCGGTGCGGGCGCCGGTCTCGGTGCGGCCGACCTTGACGGCGACGACGGGGACACCGCGCCGGGCGGCCCGGTCGGCGGCGAGGAGGAAGGCGCGACCGTCCTTGAGGCCCTCGACGTAGGCGGCGATGGCGCCGACCTCGGGGCGTTCGGCGAAGTAGGAGATGAAGTCGGAGGTCTCCAGGTCGGCCTCGTTGCCGGTGGGGGCCCAGTGGGAGAGGCGGATGCCGAGTTCCTGGAGGGAGAAGACGGGGCGGCCCTGGTGGCCGGACTGGGTGATCAGCGCGATCGCCGGGCCGTCGAGGTCGTCGCGGAAGTGCTCGAAGGCGTTGAGGTTGGTGTTGGGGCCGAGCAGCCGCAGACCGTCGGCGCGGGCCACGGCGGCGGCCAGCCGTTCCTGCGCGGCGGCGCCCTCCTCGCCGGTCTCGGCGAAGCCGGAGGCGAAGGCGACGGCGAACTTCACCTTGGCCTCGGCCAGTTCGTTGATGACGGGGAGGGGATCGGAGAGGAGCAGTACGGCGAGGTCGACCTGTTCGGGCAGGTCGGCGACGGAGGGGACGCAGGGGATACCGAAGACCGATGCACGCGTGGGGTGCACGGGGTGCAGCCGGGCGCCGACCCGTTCGGACCAGGCGAGCAGCTGCCGGGTGATCCCGGTGTTCGGCCGGCCCTCCGCGTCCGAGGCGCCGACGACGGCCACGGATTCCGGGCGGAAGAAACGGTCCAGATCGGGGACGTCGGCGTACAGCGGGCGTCCGCTGACGTCGAGGTCGCCGGCCTCGGCGGGCCTGCCGTGTACGACCTGCGCGGGGTGCTCGCCGCACGCGATGGCCCGGGCCCGGCGGGAGTCGGTGGTGAGGGTGCCGTGGGTTGATCCAAGCATCGGTCCGCCCGCTCCTGTGTGACAGCCAATTCAGTGACGTGACGCACTCACGTTTCTGACGACACGTCAGATCTCAGATTACTGAACTGACGCTGTGTCAGGAATGGGTGTGCAAGCAAAGTTACGCGGCAGTAAGGAGGTTGTACCCGTACGGGGTGGCGATCAGACGTGTACGAGCAGGTCGGTCTGCGGCCGAACGCGGCGCGGGCGTTCGCCTTGTGGGTGAGCGTGGGCGGCATGGTGACGCCCGGGGTGGCGAGTGGGGTCAGCGAGTGGGGTCAAGTTGCGCCCGTGCGACGGGGGGCGGGGCCGGGGTTGGGTCGAGCCGAGCCGGGGCTTGGGCATGGGCATGGGCCCGCGCCTGGAGCCAGGTCGCAGGGTGGCAGGCGGCAGGTCCCCAAGTGGTCAGGTGACGGCCGGCTGGTCAGGTGGCCAGGATCGCCCGGTGGCCAGGATCGCCCGGTGACCCGGTGACCCGGTGACCCGGTGACCCGGTGACCCGGTGACCCGGTGACCCGGTGACCCGGTGACCCGGGCCGCTCGGTGCCCGGGGTCGCCCGGTGACCAGTGGCCGGGGGTCGCCCGGTGGTCAGAGCCGCCCGGTGACCGGCGGCCGGGGCCGCTCGGTGCACAGGGCTCCCGCCCCCGCTACTCCGCCACCCCTGCCGCCGCCAGGTCGTTCGTCAGTGCGACGCGGTGCGGATCTGTACGGTGACCGCGTCGCGCGTGGCGACCCCGCCCGTCTTCGCGACAGCCTTGGCAATCTTCTCGGCGTCGAGGGCGAGTTCGCGGAACATGCCGCTGATGGGGTTGGTGAAGCCGGTGAAGTAGAGGCCGGGGGCGTTCTTGGGGGAGTGGGCGCCGTGCACGACCGGCTTCCCGCGCCCGTCGAGCACGTCGAGGTGCCCGACGAGCCCTTCCAGGGCTCGCCGGTAGCCGGTGGCGGCGATCACGGCGTCGGCCTCGATCCGGGTGCCGTCGCCGAGGGCGACCTTGCCGTCCTCGAACCCCTCGACCGAGCCGACGATCTCGACCTTGCCCTTCCGTACGGCGTCGATGAGCCCGACGTCCTGCACGGGAACGGCCCCCTCGTTCACGCGGGAGTAGAGGCCGGTGTCGGGCCGGGAAAGGCCGTGCGCCGACAGGTCCGGCACGCTGAGCTTCGCCATCGGCTTGGCGAGCCGGTCCACGAGGGCGACCGGCAGCCGCCTTACGAGGACACCCGTGTACTGGGCCGCCCACCCGGCGGTCGACCGGCGCACGATGTGCGGGGCCGTCCGCACCGCGAGCCGCACGTGCCGCGCCCCGCCCTCGACGAGGTCGACGGCGATCTCGGCACCGGTGTTGCCGATCCCCACGACGAGGACGTCACGGCCGGCGTAGGGCTCGGGATTGCGGTATTCGGAGGCGTGCACCAGGTCACCGGTGAACGAGTCCCGGCCACTCCAGTCGGGGATGTGGGGCGTGTGGTTGTAGCCGGTGGCGACGACGACCGCGCCGCCGGTCAGCTCGCGGCCGCCGGTGGCGTGCAGCAGCCAGCCGGTGCCGTCGGCGCTCCGCTCGACGCGGGACACCTCGACGCCGGTCACGATCTCCAGCTGGTGCACCTCGGCGTACTTCTCCAGGTAGCGCACCACGTTGTCCCGCGACACCCACCGGCCGAAGTGGCGCGGCATGGGCAGGCCGGGCAGGCCCGACAGCCGCCGGGTCGTGTGCAGGTGCAGCCGGTCGTAGTGTCGCCGCCAGGACGCCCCGACCTCGTCCGCCTTCTCCAGCACCACGGCCCGCACCCCCTGGGCCCGCAAGGCGTGGGCGACGGCCAGTCCCCCGGGGCCGCCACCGATCACGTAGACGGGGCGGTCGGAGGCGGGAGTCACGGAAGCTTTGGAATCGGCCATGCGACCGAGCGTATTCACGCCCTCACTTGTTGGGTCTCGGTCAAGCCCGGAATTGGTTGCGGATTGATCACGGGTGTAGGAGGGGTGGGTGGGGTCTGTGGCGTATGCCTCTTGGAATGTGGAGAGGAGGTGGTGGCGTACGGGGTGACGTGGGAGGCCCCCGCGACTGCCTTCACCGCTCTCGACTGCGTGGCTGTCGTCTCACCGGGATCCGGGGGTAGCCGGCCCTCGGTCGCTCTCCTCGGGGAGGCGAAGTGGGGGACGGTGATCGGCGTCGCTCATCTGGAGCGGCTCGGTCGGGCCCGCGAGCTGCCGGCTGCGAGGGGGCTGGACACTGCCCACTGCGGACTGGCGTTCTTCAGCGCCGCGGGCTTCAGCGAGTCGCTGCGAACCGTGGCAGAGAGAGGTGGCGTGCTGTTGGTCGGTCTTGATGAGCTTTACGGGCGCGCCATGCCGACCGGATTCGTGCCCTAGGTTCGGCGGTCGGTCCCAGGCGCGCCTGCGTGCGTCTTGCGTATCCACCCCCCATCCGCTGAACTGACGTACCGTCAGAAACCCCACGCGGATGCGGAAGGGCGGCTTCGATGGACACGATCTGGCTCTCTGGGGCCGAATGGCTGGCCGTTCTTCGTATCGGGCTGGGCCTGTGGTGGCTGGAGAGTTGGCGGCACAAGGACAAGAAGGCCTGGTCCGAGGGGGCCGGGATCGCGTGGGCGGCGGGGGTGGCGGGCAAGCATCGGTGGGGGGCGGTGCGGAGCGGGTTCGATGTGGTCGTCAAGCCTCGGCCGCGCACCATGGGCTATGTCGTCGTGTACGCCGAACTCGCCCTCGGGCTCGGGCTGATCCTCGGGTTCCTCACGCCGGTCGCACTCGTGGGCGGATTGCTGCTCAACCTCCTCTACTTCGTGCTGATGATCCACGACTGGGCCGAGCAGGGGCAGAACTCGATGATGGCGCTCATCTCGGTGGTGGCGCTGTTCGGGATGTCCTGGCAGACGTGGTCCCTCGACAGCGCGTTGGGGTTGTTCTGAAGGGGGTGCGATTGATGAGTGGTGGCGCGCGGTTCGATCTGCCCGAGGTCGACGAGTTCACCCGTACGTACTGGGACGCCGCCGCCGACGGGCGGCTGCTTCTGCGGCGCTGCGGGGCCGCGGACTGCGGGCGCGCCCATCACTATCCGCGGGAGTTCTGCCCGTACTGCTGGAGCGAGGACGTGCGCTGGGAGGAGGCCTCCGGGCGTGCCACGCTTTACACCTGGTCCGTCGTCCACCGCAACGACCTGCCGCCCTTCGGGGAGCGGACGCCGTACGTCCCCGCCGTCGTCGATCTCGTCGAGGGGCCGCGGATGATGACCGAGGTCGTGGAGTGGGGGGAGAAGGAGGAGGTGCAGAAGGAGGAGGTGCAGGAGGAGGGACTGCGCATGGGGATGGGGTTGGAGGTCGTCTTCCGGGAGAGCGGGGGCTTCGTGGTGCCCGTATTTCGCGCGCGCTCGTGACAGGGTGCGCGTTTCAATGGGGGCGTGAGCCGTACTGATGAGCGATCCTCCGGTCCGATTCCTGATCCTTCCCGGCGGCCCTCCGCCGAGCCGCACGGTCACGGGCTGCGGCTGTGCGCCTGGGACCCAGAGTCCGACGCGGATGTGGAGGCGTGGTTCCTGGGGCGTGCCGATCCGGACTTCCAGCGGTGGAACACGCCCACGACCCTGGACGGCAGCCTTGAGGGTGCCCGGGAGTCCCTGCGGCAGCGGGCCGAGTCCGACGCGGAGGGGAAGACCGTCTCGTTCCGGGTCGCGGACGCGCAGAGCGGGGTGACGCTCGGGCTGGTCGGACTGAGCGGGATCGACGCGTTCATGCGGAGAGCCGTCGTCGGGTACTGGGTACTGCCCGAGGCCCGTGGCCGACGGGTCGCCACCCGCGCCCTCGACCTCGCCGCCCGCTGGGCCTTCACCGGGTTCGGCATCCACCGGCTCGAACTCGACCATGTCGTCGGCCATGCCGCGTCCTGCCGTATCGCCGAGCTGTGCGGGTTCCCGTACGAGGGGACCATGCGCGGGGCGGCGTTCGACGAGGGACGCCACGACGCCTTCAGGGACGCGCACCTGCACGCTCGGCTGGCCACGGACCCGGCTCTGGAAGGGATCTGATGAGCGTGGCTGACGAATACGCACACGGGGGCGGCTACGAGGCCGTCGACGACCTCGACAACCCCGACGGCTACTTCGGCGAGGCTGTTGCCGCGCACTACGACGATCCCTCCTCCGACATGTTCGGCGCGGAGGCCGTCGACCCGGCCGTGGAGTTGATCGCCGGTCTCGCGAGTGCGCCCGGAGGGGACGCGCGGGCGCTGGAGTTCGGGATCGGCACCGGGCGGATCGCCCTGCCGCTCGCCCGGCGGGGCGTGCCGGTGCACGGCATCGACATGTCACGGGCCATGGTGGAGCGGATGCGGGCCAAGCCGGGCGGCGCGGACATAGGGGTCACCATCGGGGACTTCGCCTCGGCCCGGGTGGACGGCCCCGGCTTCACCGTCGCCTACCTCGTCTACAACACGATCAACAACCTGACCACGCAGGACGCCCAGGTGGACTGCTTCCGCAACGCCGCCGCGCATCTCGTGCCCGGCGGCTGCTTCGTGATCGAGGTGGGGGTGCCGGACCTGCGGAGGCTGCCGCCGGGGCAGAACGCGGTGCCGTTCCATGTCGATCCGACACGGCTGGGGTTCGACACGTACGAGGTGGCGACGCAGGGGCTGCGGTCGCACCACATGACCGTCGTCGAGGGGCGGCCGGTGTACCGGTCGATCCCGTTCCGCTACGTCTGGCCGGCCGAGCTGGACCTGATGGCCCGGCTGGCCGGGATGCGGCTGAGGGACCGCTGGGCGGGATGGAACGGGGAGCCGTTCACGAACGACAGCACCAAGCACGTGTCCGTTTGGGCGAAGGATTGAGGGAGGGCTGAGGGAGGCTTGCGGGAGGGCTGATGGAGGACTGAGGGCCGGGAGGCCGGGAGGCCGTTGCCCGGCACAGTCCGCTCACAGCCGCACTTCAGGAACGCCGCAGCTCCGCCCCCGACCTTGGGCGCATGACTGAGAACGCGCACGCCCACCCTCACCCGCACACCCACACCCACGGCCACCGCCCCCCCCGAGGCCCAGCGCACCCGCCGCTGGTTCATGAACAGGGCGCTGCTGGCCGGTGGTGTCGCGGCCGTGGCGACGATGACCGGCTGTTCGTCGGGCTCGTCCGGTACGGCGAGTTCGTCCTCGTCCTCCGCCGCCCCGAACGGCATGCCCTCCGGAGGCCCGGGTGCCGGCGGGGGCGGCATGGGACCGGGCGCCAGCGCGGTGAAGTACGCGGACTTCGTCGGCGTGACGACCGACGGCAAGGTCGTCGACGACCTGTACTCGATCCACTCCACCGACGTGTCCACCGACAAGGTCGTCCAGAGGGCGCAGGCCTTCCTCGACGGGCTGACCAGCGCGGAGAAGAAGGCCTCCGTCTTCGACGTGGAGGACGACGAGTGGCTGGCCTGTAGCAACGTCGACGGCTACGAGCGCGAGGGCGCACGCATGGGCGACCTGACCGAGAAGCAGCGCGAGCTCGGCTACGCGCTCCCCGGCGCCGCGCTCTCCGCCGACGGGCTCACCCAGTCCCGCAACATCATGAAGCTAAACGCGTTACTCGGTGAGTACAGCGGCGGCGGCAGGGACACCCTCACCGAGGGCGCCTACTTCTTCACCTTCATGGGCACGCCGTCCACCAGCGAGCCCTGGGGCTTCCAGTACGAGGGCCATCACCTGGCCATCAACTACTTCGTCCTCGGCGACCAGGTCGTCATGACCCCGACCTTCATGGGCTCCGAGCCGACCTCCGCCACCTATAACGGCGAGAAGATCACCACGTTCAGGGAGGAGACCAAGGCCGGTCTGACCGTCCTGCGCGCCCTGACCGACGCCCAGCGCGAGAAGGTGATCTCGTCCGAGTCGAAGGCCGGTGACAACGTCAAGTACCCAGCGCTAAAGCGCCGGGCTTGCACAACGGGCATCACTGGCGGTGATGCTGCGTTTGCGTCCAGTCCCGCTCCGAGGTGTTCGGGGTGGGACAGGGGCCGTTGACTGGGCCCCGCGTCGCCACAACTCCCACGCTCGCGCGCGGATGTTGCGGGAGCCGTTGCGGTCTGCGTGATCAACGAATCCGCAGTTCCGGCATGCGAACCAGGCCTGGGAGACCCGGTTCGCTTTGTCGATGTGGCCGCATTCGGCGCAGGTACGGGAGGTGTACGCCGGATCGACGTGCACTACCGGCACCCCCGCTTTGCGGGCCTTGTACGCGATGAACTGCCCCAGCTGGTGGAAGGACCAGCTGGCGTGGGTGGCCCGTTGGGGCTTGCGAAGCCGTACCCGCTCGCGGATGCCCGTGAGGTCTTCCAGGGCGATCCCGCGACCGGTGCGTTCCGCCTCGGCCACCACATGCTTCGCGATCTTATGGTTGATGTCCTTGGCCCGCCGCGCCTCCTTGCGCCGTCGCTTCTTCAACCGGCGCTTGGCGGACGGAGTGTTCTTCTTCTGCAGCTTGGCGCGCAGGCCGCGCTCGCGTGTACGGATCCGGTTGAGTTCACGTCCGGCCAGGATCTCGCCGTCCGAGGTGGTAGCGATGTTCACGATGCCCAGGTCGATCCCGAGGAAGTCCACCGGCTCCGTGTTCAGTGGCGCTTCGGGGACTTCGCAGGTGGCGCTCAGGAACCACATGCCGTCCCGCTCCAGCAGGTCGGACTCGCCCTTGCGGTACAGGGCCAGGGTGGCCAGCTGCTCCGGGGAGGCGGTGAACGGCATGCCCTTGACCCGCCCGCCGGTGGTCCAGATCGACACCGTGCGGTCCGGGATCTGCCAGGACAGCATGCGGTCGTCGTAGGGCTGCGCGCCCTGGGAGCGGAAGGAGATCGGCTTCTCGGTCGCCCGACGGTAGCGCTTGGAGCCGGGACGCCCCAGGTTTCCGGCCTTCAGGTTCGCCTTCAGTGCGGTGTACGCGTCGCACGTCTTCTTGATGACGTGCTGGGCGGCCTGCGCGCCCAGGCCCCAGCGGGACTTGACGGTGTCATAGGTGTGTCGGCGCAGGGTGAAGTTCTTGAACTCATCGCGCTCGAAGGCCACCTCGCTCACCCAGGTCGCGGACTCGTTGCAGGCGTGCAGGGTTGCATCGAGTGCCGCCGCCTGCTCGGGCGTCGGCAGCAGCTTGACCTGCACCACCAGTTTCACAATCACCGAACGTACACACCCGCACGAGGGGCCACCGCACGTTCGAAGTGGATCACCTGAACGAGTGGCACGCCTCGTCGTGTGTCGGTGCCTTGACCGGACGAGAGACCCGGCCGCTCCGCGGCCGAGCAGACGTCATGGCGCTGCGGCGCTCCGCGCCACCTGACCCAGGAAGCGATTCCTCCCGGGCGTGAACGCCCGGGGTTCCTCGCAAGAAACAAGCTGAAGGCCGGTGCCGGGCAGGACAACCTCCAGCTCGCCCACCAGGGTCTCGCCGCCGCCGACTGGACCGATGCCCAGCGCGACAAGCTCCTCGCCCTCGTCCGCGTCTACGTCGGCAACATGGCCGACGCGCACGCCGACGTGAAGATGAAGGAGGTCGAGGAACACCTCGACGACACGTACTTCTACTGGATCGGCGAGACCGACGACGACTCGGCGTTCTACTACCGCGTGCACAGCCCGGTCGTCCTCATCGAGTACGACGCCCAGTCCCCGCTCGGCTACAACCTCAACGGCAGCAGTAGCAGTAGCAGTAGTGGCAACGGTGGTGGCGGTATGGGCGGTCCCGGCGGCACCCCCACCCAGCAGCACATCCACACCATCATCCGCACGCCCAACGGGGGCGACTACGGCATCGATCTCCTCAAGCTGCACCTGGAGAACGACCACTGAGGGTGTTGGCCGCGCTCGGCTGCCCAGCCTGTCTGCCAAACGTTTGGTAGAACCGCCGCCCAAACGTTTGGTAGAACCGCCAAACGTTTGTTAGGGCCACAGCAGCCCGGTGACCCAACCCCCGCCCTCCCGTCGGTAGTCCAGCCGTACGTGCCGTCGCCTCGCGTCCCCCTGGAAGAACTCCACCTCGTCCGGTTCCACGACGTACGCCGTCCAGGAGGGCACGGCCACGTCCGGTTCCCGCTCGGCGCGCGCCCAGGCGGCCTCCGAGGCGCGCTCCAACTCCTCGTAGGAGGAGAGGGCTTCGCTCTGGTGGCCCACGAGGGCGGCGGCCAGCGCTCCCGTCGAGCGGGCGTGCAGATCGGCGTGGGCGGCCTCGGGGGGTTCGATCGTGACCCGGCCCCGCACCCGTACCTGGCGGCCGAGGAGGGGCCAGTAGAAGCCGAGGGAGGCGTAGGGGCGGGCCGCGAGGTGGCGTCCCTTGCGGCTGTCGGCGTGCGAGGCGAAGTGCCAGCCCCGCGCGTCCACGTCGTGCAGCATCACCGTGCGGACGTCCGGTCGGCCCTCCGCGTCCGCCGTGGCCAGCGACATCGTGTGCGGCTCCACCTCCCCGGCCGCCACGACCTCCCCGAACCACACGGCGAAGAGCGACACCGGCTCGGCGGGCGCCGCAGCCGGGTCGAACAGCGGCAGGGCGCTGACCTGCGGATCCCAGACCCGCAGCCCGCGCAGGGCCTCCACGAACTCGGACGGCCGGGCGGGGGCCGGGGAGGTGGGCCGCGGCTGGGAAGGGGGCTCGATCATGGGTGGGACGGTCTCACACCGTGCCCAGGTCGGACGAGACCCACCTCTCGGGGCGCATGCGGATGATGACCTGTTCGCCGTGGCTCTTCGAGGCGAAGTCGACGTAGCCGTCGACCTTTTCGGCCGGGAGGTAGCGGGCCGAGATCTCGCGGAGGTCGTCGAGGGTGGCGGGGGACGTGTCGGTGACGGGGCCCTCGACGGAGACATAGCGGATGGTGGGGTCGAGCCGGTCGATCATCAGGGAGAAGCGGCCGGCGGCCTGGATCAGCCGGTTTTTGCGGGTGTCCAGCCCGGTCATGACCCAGATGTCGCCGCCGGGTTCGTACTGGTACCAGATCGGCACCGTCAACGGGGCCCTTCCCTCCCCGGCGTCGACCGCCAACGCGGCCACATGCGCCTCGGCCAGAAACTCCTCGCGCTCCTTGCGGGACAGTGCCATGTCGCTTCCTCCGGGCTGCTGCGGGGACGCCTTCGTCTGCCGAGCGGTTCAGCGCCCCTGTCCCGCCTCGTATTCCGGCGCCGGGAGAAGACGCCGGCGCCTCGCCGAACGACCGCCGTCAGCCGACCGTGAAGGCCGTGTCGCCGAAGTCCGCCACCATCCGCAGTTCCCCGCCCAGCGCCCGGATGTAGGCCCGCAGGGTCGCCACCTCCGTGCGGTCGATCTCGCCGTGCTCGATCGCGGAGATACGAGGAGTGGAGACTCCCATGGAGTCCGCGATGTCGCGCTGCGTGAGGTCCTGCTCGCGCCGCAGTTCGGCGAGCTTGTAGGCGCGGATCTCGGCGAGGAGCTGGTCCTTGGCGGCCTGCTTCTCCTCAGGTGTCATGACCGGGATTCCGGCGGCCCGCTGTTGCTCGTGGACCCGGCGCTTAACTTCCTCCCAGCTGACGGTGTTCATTCGTACTCCCTCGTGTGCAGCTCGTCGATGTGGTTTCGGTAGCGCTTCTCGGCGATCGGGATGTTGGTGTCGTACCAGCCACGCCAGTTTCCGGCCTTGTCTCCGGCGACCAGCAGGACGGCACGGCGTACGGGGTCGAAAGCGAACAGGACACGGATTTCGCTGTTACCTGCGGACCCGGGCCGCAGCTCCTTCAGGTGATGTTGTTCGGAGCCCTTGATGCGGTCGACCAGAGGGCGCCCGAGGGACGGGCCTTCGTCCGCCAAGGTGTCGACCGCTACTTCCATCTGCCTGGCACTGGCCGGGTCGGAATTGGCCAGCGCTTCGAACCGCGTCGCCACTTCCGCGACGAGAATCACTTCCCATTGGAGCCATGCGCAGGAAATTAATGCAAGCGTTAACCTGGGGGCTCTGATCAGGCCTGATTCACCCGAACGGGTGGCCGGGCCTCCTCACCCCCGCCCCAGAACGACCGTCCCCGAGGAGCAGAACCAGCCGCCCGTGCCCGAGGCCACCGCGAGGCGGGGCAGGTGGCCGTCGGAGGTGTGGATCTGGCGGTCGCCCGCCTCGCCGCGTAGCTGGCGTACCGCTTCGACGAGGAGGAAGAGGCCGCGCATGCCGGGGTGTTGGGCGGAGAGGCCGCCGCCGTCGGTGTTGACGGGGAGGTCGCCGGTGAGGGTGAGGCGGTTCTTCTCGACGAAGGCCCCGCCCTCGCCCTTCGCGCAGAAGCCGAGGTCCTCCAGGGTCACGAGGGTCATGTAGGTGAAGGCGTCGTAGATCTCGGCGAAGTCGATCTCGGAGGGGCGTACGCCGGCCCGTTCGAAGGCCAGGCGGCCGCTGACCGCCGCCGGGGAGACCGTGAAGTCGGGCCACTCGGACATGGTCGCGTGAGAGGTGTGCTCGCCGGTGCCGAGGATCCAGACGGGGACCGCCGGTCGGCAGTCCCGCACGTACTCCTCCGCCGCCAGCAGGACCGCCGCGCCGCCGTCGGAACGTATGCAGCAGTGGAGCTTGGTGAACGGGTCGGCGATCGGAGGGGAGGAGAGGACGTCGTCGACGGTGATCGGCGTGCGGAACATCGCCTCCGGGTTCGCCCCCGCGTTGGCACGGGCCTGCACGGCCACCGAGGCCAGCTGCTCCAGGGTCGTGCCGTACTCGTGCATGTGGCGGCGCGCGGCCATGGCGTACTTGGCGATCAGGGTGTGCCCGTACGGGACCTCGAACTGGAGGGGGCCGCGCGCGCCGAAGGAGAGGTTGCCGGTGCGGCGGCCCCCCTTGATGTCCGCGCGGGCCGTGGAGCCGTAGACGAGGAGCACGACGTTCGCGTGCCCGGCGGCGATCGCGTCCGCCGCGTGCGCCGCCATGACCTCCCAGGTCGAGCCCCCGACCGAGGTGGAATCCACCCAGGTGGGCCGCAGGCCCAGATACTCCGCCACCTCCACCGGGGCCAGCGTGCCCAGGCCGGCCGATGCCAGACCGTCGATGGCCGTGCGCTCCAGCCCCGCGTCGGCGAGGGCCCGGCGGGCGGCCTGCGCGTGCAGCGCGTACGGGGTCACGCCGTCCACCCGGCCGCAGTCGGACAGCGCGGCCCCGACGATTGCGACCTTCCGGCCGCCGCCACGAGGTACCGCGTCACGACGGCCACCGGTTCCGGGCGTAGCAGGCGCAGCGGTCATGAATCTGACGGTACATCAGATGAGCGGGCGGCGGCCCTGTGCTTCGGTCGCCTTCCGGCCTAATATGACGGACCGTCAGGTCGAGATGATGTCGGGGGAGTGGAAGGGGGACCGCCCATGGACGCCCGCTTCACCACCGAGCAGGAGGAAATCCGGCGCACGGTACGGGAGTTGCTGCTCAAGCGCTGTGGTCCGGAGGAGGTCCGCGCAGCCGTGCGCACGGGGGCGGGGTACGACGTCGGACTGTGGGCCGCCCTCTCCGATCAGCTCGGGCTGCCGGGGCTCGCGCTCCCCGAGACGTACGGCGGCGTCGGTTGCTCGGTGACGGAACTGGCCCTGGCGAACGAGGAGTTGGGGCGCGCGCTCACGCCCACGCCGCTGCTGTCCACCTCCGTCCTCGTCGCCCCCCTGATCCTCGCCCTAGGCACGGAGCGGCAGCGCGCCGACCTGCTGCCCCGCCTCGCCTCGGGCCGGCTCACCGCGGCCCTCGCCGTACCGGGCACCACCCTCACCACCGCGCTGGCGCTGACCTGCGACAACGCAGGCGCGTGGGCCGGCGGCGGCCGGGCCGGCGGCGTGCAGGCGCGACGTGTCGGGGACGGGTGGCGGCTCTACGGGGAGGCCGGGCAGGTTCTCGACGGGCACAGCGCGGGGATGCTGCTCGTGGCCGCGCATGCCGGGGGGTACGCCCGCTCACGGACGCTGCTCTTCCTCGTGCGGGGGGAAGCGGGGGCCGGTGGGGGCCTCGTGCGGGTGCGGCAGACCTGTATCGACGAGACGCGGTCGACGGCTCGGCTCGAACTGCGGGATGTGGAGGCGGAGTTGCTGGGCCCCGATACCGAGACCGATACCAGGGCTGGGGCCGGTGTTGACGTCCGTGTGTTGTCGGCGCTGTCCGAGGTCGGGGACGCGGCCGCCGCCGTGCTCGCCGCGGAGGCCGTGGGCGCCGCCGACCGGGTGGTGGAGCGGACGGTCGCGTATGCGCGGCAGCGGGAGCAGTTCGGGCGGCCGATCGGGTCGTTCCAGGCGGTGAAGCACCGGCTCGCGGATGTGTACGTACAGGTGCGGGCGGCCCGGTCGGCGGCGTACTACGCGGCCTGGGCGGCGGCCGCCAGGCCCGTCGGAGAGGGTGGCGGGGGCGGCGAGCGGGTCGGCGGGCTGGCGCTCGCGCAGGCGCTGGAGGCGCTGCGGGTGGCGGCCGGGGAGGGGATCCAGTTGCACGGGGGGATCGGGTTCACCTGGGAGCACGAGGCGCACCTGTACTTCAAGCGGGCGGCCGGCGACGAGGCGCTCTTCGGGCCGGTACACCGGCTGCGGGGGCGGGCGGCCGACATGGCGGGGGTCTTCACGGTCGGCGGGCTCATGGTCGGCGGGCCGGGCGAGCAGAGGGAGGTGCGGGGCTGATGGCTTCGAGAAGGGCGGCCGGGATGACGGCGGGGATGGCGGGGATGGCGGAGGGGATGAAGGGCATGGGCGTGCGGCTGGTGCAGAAGGTGTCCTCGGCTCCGGCGTTCGCCCGGGTCGCGCCGCATGTCATACCCGCGCTGGACCGGGCCGTGCA
This sequence comes from Streptomyces sp. NBC_01314, assembly GCF_041435215.1. Lineage (NCBI taxonomy): Bacteria > Bacillati > Actinomycetota > Actinomycetes > Kitasatosporales > Streptomycetaceae > Streptomyces > Streptomyces sp. NBC_01314. The sequence continues at coordinate 6,254,104 of NZ_CP108394.1, forward strand.
CCGGGCCACCCGGGGCCGTGTGCTGCTCAGCGCGCAGCTGCTGCCCGGCGTCGTACTGACCGCGACCGGCGCGCGGAGCGGGGTCCCGCGGCGTACGCCGCTGGCCTGCATGCCCGAGGAGGGGAAGGGCAGTTGGGTGCTCATCGGGTCGAACTTCGGCCGCCCCGGCCATCCCGCCTGGAGCGCCAACCTGCTGGCCCACCCCGACGCCGAGATCAACTGGAAGGGGCAGGACATCCCCGTCACCGCGCACCTGCTGGCGGGGGAGGAACGGGCCGCCGTGTGGCAGGAGTTGCTGAAATTCTGGCCGCCGTACTCGACGTACCAGGCCCGGGTGGACCGGGAGATTCGGGTGTTCCGGATCGTACGGCGCTGAACCGCGCTGGCGCGTTCGCGCATTCGTCCGCTCGAGTGCTGCCGGTAGCCGGTAGCCGGTAGCCGGTAGCCGGTAGCCGGTAGCCGGTAGCCGTGCGGCCCCGTGTGGCCGTGAGGGCGCCCACCGAACCGGCGGGCCCACGAGTCCCCGGCAGCCCCCCGGCAGCCCCCTCCCCCGGTAGTCCCCCTCCCCCGGTAGCCCCCTGGCCTCCAAGTCCCCCTGAACGCGGCAGGCGGCACGCCTCGTCCGAGGGTGCCGTCTGCGTGACAGGATCGCGTCCGGGGGCGTGCCCGGGTGCTCCTGGTTACTTCGTGGGTTTCTTGCCGGTGATGCCCAGGTGGACCAGGAGGGCCAGGTTGGGCTTCAGTTCGGCCTGCTTGACGCCCCAGCTCTGGAAGCCCTTCTGGTGCCCGGAGACCGAGGCGAGCATGGCGACGAGGGAACCGGCGAGGGCCGACGGGTTCACGTCCTTGTCGACGCGGCCCTTCGACTGGAGATCGGCGACCGTTTCCGAGAGGGAGTTGGTGACCGAGTTCAGGATCTTCATACGGATCTTGTAGAAGCGTTTGTCGCCCTCGGCGGCGCCCAGGTCGACCACGCGGAGGATCGCGTCGTTCCTGCGCCAGAACTCCAGGAAACCGTCGACGAGTTCCTGGGCGGTCTGCCAGCCGGCCTTGCCGACCCAGGAGCGGCCTTGCAGGAGGTTCGTCAACGTGGCGCCCTCGGCGGCCATTTGCTCGGCGATCTCCAGGACGGCGCCTTCGACGTCCGGGAAGTACTGGTAGAAGGTCGCGGGTGAAGTCCCCGCCTTCCGGGCGACATCAATGACTTTGACGTCCCGGTAGGGCGACGAGCTGAGCATCTCGCTGAGGCAGTCGAGCAGCTTCTGCCGGGTCGCCTGCCCTCGTCGGCCGGCCACGCGGCCGTCGACGGTACGCACTTGTCCTGTCATGACGTCAGCTTACCGAGGGGTGATCGGAACGCGATTCGGCCGACTGCAAATGGGGAGCAGGGGCTTCACCAAGGGGTTCGTGAGTGATCACGGGGCGTGTTGGCGGGATTCATTCGCCCCCGCCGCCCCTACCCTTCCTCTCCCGAGGGCCGCGCCCTGTGCTGGGAACTGCGCGAGCGGCCACGTCCCACCCGCACCCACCCGCACCCGCCGGAACCCGCCCGAACACAGGCACCCCCGGGCTGTCAGGCGCTTGGGCGTCTCCGACGCGCGCCCCGCGTGAGCGGCCGTTAGCTTGGCCCTATGGCCGATGAGACGGGAGCCGTCACCGGGGCGGAAGCCGCTGCCGGCACAGGAAGCGTCCCGTATCCCGAGGGCGTCCCCTGCTGGGTGGACGCCCAGTTGCCCGATGTGGAGGCGGGGAAGCGGTTCTACGGCGAACTGTTCGGGTGGACCTTCAAGGTGGCCCCCGGAGACGGTGCCCACGAGGTGTGGGCGTACCCCGCGGGCGCTTCGACCCCGCTCGCCGCCCTCGCCCCCAAGCCCGACGGCCGGCTGCCCACCGTCTGGACCGTCCACTTCGCCACCCCGGACGTGTTCGCCCTCACCGCGCGGATCACCGCGGCCGGCGGTCAGGTGATCACCCCGCCGACCCCGGTCGGCACGCTCGGCACGGCCGCGCTGGCCACCGACCCCGAAAACGCCGTCTTCGGTCTCTGGCAGGCCGGTACGCACACCGGCTTCGGGCGGAGCCACGAGCCCGGCACGTTCATGTGGGCCGAGCTGTACACACGGGACACCGAAGCGGCCAACTCCTTCTACGCGCACCTCTTCCACGACGCGCTCTTCGGTCCGGACGCGGCCCCCGACTTCGGCCGGGCCACGCTCACGGACGTCTTTCCGGCGGAGATGCCGCCGCATTTCCTGGTCCACTTCGGGACGGACGACTGCGAGGCCGCGATCGGGACCGTCAGCCGGCTCGGGGGCCGGGTGCAGGTGCCGCCGTTCGAAACCTCGTACGGAAATGTGGCGGTCGTCACGGACAATCAAGGCGCGTCGTTCGCGCTGCTCGAACGGAGTCACGGAAACGGCTGGCGGGAGGCCACGCAGGAGTCGGATCAGGCCGAACAGCGCCCGGACGATCTGCGGCAACAGGGTGACGACCGGCGCCAGGACGAGGCCCGAGCAGCGGGAGAGCGCGGGGCGACCGCCCCGGGCGACGACGGCTGACCAGCGGCAAGACAGCGGCTGAGCAGCGGCAAGACAGCGGCTGACCAGCGAGAAGACGGCGGCCGACCGGTGAGGGGAGGGCAGCCGGCCGGTGGGAGGACGAGCGCTCGACCTGTTGCCCGCGCGGGCGCTCCGGGGGCGTGACCGGGCCGCCGAGCGGGCGGGCGTACGGGGTTGTGCGCCGGTGGTACGCGGCTCGCCGCGGTGTCCCACCATCCGGGCTCCCGCTTCCCGAGAGGCGGACAACATGGTTTTGTCCTGAGACACCCCGTTCCGCACCCGGGTTAGCAACCTGCCCCCGGTAGCAGGAAGAATCGGGGTGCGTGCCGCCATGGCGGTGCGGTGGTGAGACGCTGCACGGGGGTCGCGCGCACAACGTGGGTGACGCGGTCCGTACGGGGAGGTGGCAGGGCAAGTGGTGGATCAGCTGACACAGCACGATCCGCGGCGGATCGGCCCGTTCGAGGTGCTGGGACGGCTGGGTGCCGGCGGCATGGGGCTGGTCTATCTGGCGCGCTCGGCGTCGGGCCGGCGCGTGGCGATCAAGACGGTGCGGACGGAACTGGCGGAGGACCAGCTCTTCCGGGTCCGTTTCACGCGTGAGGTCGAGGCGGCCCGCGCGGTGTCCGGCTTCTACACGGCGGCGGTGGTCGATGCCGACCCCCGTGCCGCCGTGCCGTGGCTGGCGACCGCGTACGTCCCCGCGCCCTCCCTCGAGGAGATAGTGAACGACTGTGGGCCGATGCCGGTCGAGGCCGTTCGCTGGTTCGCCGCGGGCGTGGCCGAAGCCCTGCAGTCCATCCACGGTGCCGGACTCGTCCACCGTGACCTGAAGCCCTCCAACGTCCTCGTCGTCGAGGACGGGCCGCGCGTCATCGACTTCGGCATCGCGTCCGGCGTATCGAACACGCGTTTGACGATGACGAACGTCGCCGTCGGGACGCCCGCGTACATGTCGCCCGAGCAGGCGAAGGACTCGCGGAGCGTGACCGGCGCGAGCGACGTCTTCTCGCTCGGCTCGATGCTCGTGTTCGCCGCCACCGGGCACGCCCCGTTCCACGGGGCCAACCCCGTCGAGACCGTCTTCATGCTGCTGCGCGAGGGCCCCGATCTCTCCGGCCTCCCGGACGACCTGCGCCCCCTCATCGAGTCCTGTATGCAGATGGACCCGACCGCGCGCCCCAACCCCGCCGACCTCCAGGCCCAGCTCGCGCCCCACCTCTTCGGCTCCGGCTCGGACGACAGCGGTACGGCGTCGGCGTGGCTGCCCGAGAAGGCGGTGGCCATGATCGAGACCCGCCGCGGTGGTCGCCCGGCGCCCAAGCCCCAGCAGACCTCGGGCGGGCGCGGCGGCGGAGGAGCCCGCCCCGCCCCCGTACCGCCGCCCCCGCCCTCGTACGACCCCGCGCCCCTCTCCGTCGGCGCCCCCGACACCGGGCCGGTACGGCTCGCCGGCGGTCAGGTGCCCATCGGGCCCGGTCCGCGCGTCGCCGACGCCCGCGCGGCCGCCGTGAAGGCGCCCCCTCCCGAGGCGGGCCTCGCCGCGTCCTGGTCCCGGCCGCGCGCCGGCGTGAACGGCGCCGACCCCGCGCCCTCCGTGAGCGCCCCGCCCGCCGGCCCCGAGCCCACCGCCTCCGGCTGGCGCCCCTGGCGTTTCCGCATGTCGAACGACGTGTGGGGCACCCCGTCCGTCGCCGACGACCTCGTCTACGTCACCTCCTTCGAGGTGCACGCCCTGGACGTGGCCACCGGCCGGCGCCGCTTCAAGACCCGTGACGTGGCCTGGTCGATGGCGGTCGCGGACGGCCGTATCCACGCCTCCGACGGCCCCACCCTCTTCGCGCTCGACGCGCGCGAGGGCTCGGACCTGTGGCGGCTGTCGACGGACGCCTGGGTGTACTCCCTGCGGGCCGACCGGGGCACGGTGGTCACCGGGACCCGGGGCGGCGGCGTACAGGGCTGGGAGGCGTCCAACGGGCAGAAGCTCTGGGAGCTCACCGGCGCCCAGACCGACTTCGAGTCCCCCGAGGCCGGGCCGGTCGTGCAGGACGGCACGGTGTACGTCTGGAAGGACGCCCGGCTGCGCGCGCTGGATGCCCGTACGGGCGACGAGCGCTGGTCGTACCCCATCGGGGACGCGGCCTCCTGCGGTGGCGTCCCGGTACGGCTGACACCGGCCGCGGACGGCTATGTGTACGTCGCCGCCGGGAGCCGCGTCCTCGCCATCGACATCGCCGGCGGCCACGTCCGCTGGCACTTCGAGGCACCGGCCGTGTTCCTCTCCGCGCCCACGTTCGCACCGGGACCGGCGGTCACGGGCGGCGGCGTCTACCTCGCCGACTACCTCGGCACGGTCTACGCCCTCGACGCCACGGACGGCCGCGACCGCTGGAGGATCGCGACGGAGTCGCGCTCCTCACTGGAGCCGGTACTGGTGGCCGCGGGCCACGTCCACGTGGGAAGCGGCAAGGGGCTCTACACCCTCGACGCGGTCACGGGGACGCCGAAGTGGCGCTTCCAGGCGGGCGGCGAGATCGTCGGATCGCCGTCGGTCGCGGAGGGCCGTATCCACTTCGGCTCCACGGACCACCTCCTGTACACGCTGAAGGCGGATGACGGCCGACTCCGCTGGAAGCTCGCGACGGGCGGCGAGATCACCGGCTCACCCGTCGTCAAGGAGGGCGTCGTGTACGCCTGCAGCAAGGACCGGTGCGTGTACGCACTGGACGCGGAGAAGGGGACGGGGACGGCGCGGACGTCGTAGGGGCGCCCACCGAAACGATATCTGATACACCAGGATGGTGATATCGTTTTCTGAGTATTGAGTGTGGGTGCCCGTGAAAGGACTGTCCCTTGGCCAGAACCGTCATCGACCTCGATGAAGACATGGTGGCCGAGGCCATGCGCATCTTCGGGACCAGAACGAAGGCCAAAGCCGTCCGTCTCGCGATGGAGGACGCCGTCAAGAGGCATCTGCGGCAGGAAGGCTTCGACGCCATAGAGGCCGGTGAGTTCGACTTCAGTGAGATCGTCGAGAGCACCGGGCCCCGTAACGCGGACGGCTCCCTCAAGCGTGGCGGTGGCCGCGACGGCGACAGTGGCGGAGGCCGGGCCGCCTGATGCAGGACCGCTACCTGATCGACAAGTCGGCCCTTGCCCGCTGGGCGAAGCCGAGTGTCCGGGAGGTGCTCAGGCCGCTGCACGAGCGCTACCTCCTCGCGGTGTGTCAGCCCACCGAGTTCGAGATGGTCCACTCCGCACGGGACAGCGCGGAAGCGACCCGGATCAGCACCTGGCTGCACGCCTTCGACTACCTTCAAACGGACGACGACACCTTCACCCGCGCGCTTGAGATCCAGCGTCACGCGCTCAACGCCGGGTTCCATCGCGCTCTGTCCCTGCCTGACCTGCTGATCGCCGCCACGGCGGAACTGAACCGGCGAACGGTCCTGCACTACGACGGAGACTTCGACATGATCGCCTCCCTCACCGGTCAGCCCACGGAATGGGTTGTTCCGCCCGGCGACGCCGACCGATGAGCGTGCCGGTCTTCTGATACGTGGTTCAGCGACGAAGGCGTGCGGCGCGCGCGACCCGGCGGTGCTGGTCGCCCAGCCGGGCCGAGCCGTAGCAGTGGCGTGCCGGGGTGTGACGGCAGTCGTGGCAGACGAGGACATGGTCGAGCCACGCGTGGAACGTGGCCCTGACCGGGTCCGGATCACGCGGCTGCGCCCCTGCCTCTTCGCTCATGTCCATCTCGGCCGCTCCTGCCCCAAGTAGGCCGTCACGTACGGCCGTACGAGGTCCCGCTCCGCCTGCTCCGGGTGCTCGGTGCGTACGTTCACGTGTGTACGCGGTGGTTCCCAGCATGGTTCGCGGGGGAGGAGGGGCAACCACCGGCCGTACGTGACCCTGTGCCGTTCCGAGCGGGCCGCCCAGCGTCGCCACCGGGCGCGTTCGGGGCTGAGCGGCGGAAGCGTCACCTGTTGCACCGCGACTCCTCGGGCGACAGAACGAAGTACGCCCACACGCACTTGGTGAACGGCCGTACGTCATGGCCCCACCGCTCCGAGAGCGCGCGCACCAGGGTCAGCCCGCGCCCACCGTCGCCCTCCGGATCGTTGGGGTCGTTGGGGTCGCTTTCCGTATGCGGCACCGGAAGCCGCCCCCGGTCAGGGTCCGACACCTCCAACAGCAGCCCACAGCCCCGGATCGACACGGCCACCTCGATTTCGGCGAGGGTCACCCGGCAGTGCCGTACGGCGTTGCTGACGAGTTCGGTCGCCACGGTGGCGATGTCATCGGCGAGTTCGCCGTCGACGGCCCAGTCCTTCAGGATGCGCCGCACGTTGGCACGGGCTTCGGGGACGTGTCGTCTGCACTTGGGGATACGGAAGGAGTCGCGGCGTGGGTGGGTGCGGCGGCGGGTGCTGAGTGCGGGCATGGCGAAGGGACCCCCTGACACGTAGTCAAGTCACGCGCTGTAGCGGCGTGCACACATTGAGGCTATTGCATATATGGAGCTTTTCTCAATCGAAACTAGCTACATATATAGAGATCGATGTGAGGTGTTGACTGCCTCTACAGTGGTGTTCGCCATGAACAGGGGAGGAAAGGTGGGCGCCTGATGGCGGGACGGTCGACCGTGCGCAGCAGGCGACTTGGGGCCACGCTGAAGAAGTACCGGCTGGCCGCCAAGCTCGACCAGCCGCATGTCGCTGAGGTGATCGCGAACCATCAGGCTCGGGTCAGCCGCATCGAGAGTGGGCTCGTCATCGCTCGCCCGATCGAGATCCGTGTGATGTTGGACGCGTACGGGGTCGACGATCCCGAAGTGCGCGTCAGGCTGGAGAAGTTGGCCAAGGATGCCAATCGGCGCGGCTGGTGGCAGGAGTACGCCGAGCACCTGCGATCGGACTACATGGATCACATCGCGTTGGAGGAAGACGCCACCTACATCTGGAACTGGCATCCAAGCGTTGTCCCTGGACTCCTGCAAACTGCCTCGTATACGGAGGCGGTGATCAGGACGGGCCCTTTGGAGGTCGCCCCTGGACGTGTGGACCTCTTGGTGCAGGTGCGCATGAGGCGACAGGCCAGGGTCGCCGAGGGCGGAGCCTCGTGCGACTACATCATCTGGGAGCCGGTGGTCACCCATCCCTTGTCGAGTATGCAGGTCCACCGGGAGCAGCTGTCCGCGCTTCTGGAAGCGGGGCAGAGGGAGAACGTGACGGTGCGAGTCCTGCCGTTCAGTAAGGGGCCGCTTGCGGCGACCTCCCCGTTCGCCTCCTTCGGGTTCGGTCCCGAACCGACCACCGAGGCGGTAACGCTGGAGCAACTGCGCAGTACATTGGTCGTGGACGAGCCGGACGAGGTTGATGTCTATGGTCATACATTTGACCTGCTGCGTTCAGAGTCCATGGCACCCGAGGAGTCTGCTCGGTTCATTCGGAACGCGCTGCGGAGTAGTGAGGAAGACTGATGACGCCCGAGGCTGCAGGCCCTTACCGGAAGTCGTCCTACTCGATCCAAGAGGGCAACTGCGTCGAAGTCGCCGTCACAACCACCGGCGCCCGAGCCATCCGCGACAGCAAGAACCCTCACGGCCCTCTCCTCCACCTCACCCCCGACGGGTGGCGGGCGTTCCTGGACGGGGCCAAGGGCGGAGCGTTCAGGCAAGGTCCTCCGAGAAGCGGCTGATCGCCGTGGACAGGGCTGTGTCCACGACCTGGTGCACGTCCTCCCAGCGGGTCTCCGCTTCGTCCGTGTAGATCAGCGTCACGTTGTCGGGAACGTGTGGGTGCTCGAACACGCGGTACAGCGGAGTGGGCGGCCCGTTCTCCGCGTCGGAGGAGAGAACCTCGGCGAACACCGTCAGCGCGAGTACGCCGGTTTCGCCGCGACCCACCTTCTGGATGGTGGTGATGAAGCGCAGCAGGTTTCCGCGCAGCCTCAGGTAGAGGCGAACCCACCAGGAGCCTTCGCCGAGGTTGGCGTAGAAGTCGGCCAGTCGCGCCGCATGAACCAGTTGGCCGTGCCAGTACTTCGCTTTCGGGCTGGGCGGGGCCGCGTTGTCCACGCTCGCGAATGCGGTGGGGTCGAACTCCCGGAAAGCTTCCTGTACTTGGTGTGCGGTGTTCTCCATGAAGCGGGTCAGGCGGGTATGGAGGTCTCCGGCGAGTTCGGTCGCCTTCTGTGCCTTCAGTGCCTGGTTCTCCACCTCGCGAGCCTTCAGGCGGGAGGCGTAGGCGCGGGCCACCGCGACGGCGCCGGCTGATTCCGGCACGGGAGTGAGCGGCGCCTGCCGTCAACTACTGCCGTCACCCTTCACGCAACCCCCGCTAGGACGCATCCGGCGGGGGTTCGAGTTTGCTAATGCCATTCACCGCGAGGGCTGCGGGATTGAGTATCACTCACCCAGCAACCAACGTGCGAGTGGCGCAACCTCAGATGGTTCAGAATTGATCACATTCGACCTTTCGAGACAAAACCATGAACTACGTCGATCCGGATGTGAAGGTGACAATGGGGCCATCTTCGGAATCGATAACCCGAACATCGAAACTCCGGTGTGGAAATTCGGCAGAAAGCGCAGCGCCCCACGTTTTTGCAACACATGCGGCAAAGAAATCCTGCGCCCGCCAGTCCTCTTCGACATCATCCGAATCGACAATCTGCCAGACGCGTAGCTGATTCAGTGTCGCCTCAATTTTTCGAATGTCACCAGAGAGGCTCTCGCGCCAGGATTTAAAATTTGACTCTTCGTATGCACGATCCCACAACACGCACCCGTCCACTTCGATAAAACGCGGCCAGAAGATCCGGGAGAATGCCACCATCATTCCTAGATCGCCATGGCCTTTCACGTAATCTAGGTAATCAACTCCCCCTCCCCATTCCTCCACCCAGGACTTAATTCTGGGGTAATCCATCGGGTCATTCACGGATGGCTCCTCGCGTCACTTGCGTAGAGGGGTGAGTCATTCGAGTCACCCAGAGAGATAGTGGCAAATCCATAGAGATTCAGAAATTCGGAGACCTCAGGCGCCCGCCATATCATTGCGAGCGCCTGAGGTGGTGTCCTTCTGCCACTATTCAATTACTTCTGAACGGCTTGCATGTCAGCCATCCATATTTGGCTCGGCCTACCGGCAGCCGCATAGCTTTTCCTCGGGGCGTAGGGGCCGCGGCATCTTCTCCCAGTTGCGAAAAACCTGGCCCGTTTTTGGATTGACATGCTTGGCCATATCGAGAATGTGTGGGGCCGGTATTCCGGCGTGCGGGGCTGAGGCAGGATCGAGGTCTGCGCGCTGGGAAATTGCGCCTTCTTCATCATATCGCGCATACGCAGTAACCGTCCCATCCTCTTTCTGACGGTAAAGCGTTTCCCCAGGGTTGGCAGTCTTGGGAAAGCGTCCGCTTACGTGCCGCGCACCCGCGAGGCTCAATCCGCCTGTATTGCAGTTGTGAACGAGTACCGGAGTCTCCCCCGCCAGCACATAGTACGTGTGGAGGTCAGCCACGGTGAGGTTGTGCACGGTGGCCTGCTGGGTCCAGCGGTGGATCGCCGTGATGCCGACCAGGGACCCGGTGGATGTGCGGAGCCGTTCGCCGACGGTCAGCTCGGTGGCGTCGATCCAGGCGCCCAGTGTCGGGACCCAGAACGGGTGTGCCTCCGTCGCGGTGACCGTGGCGGTCTGCTTCTTGCCGTTGATCACGACGGACAGGGTGATCCTGACCAAGTTCTTCCGGCCCTCGCCGGTGATCTCGGCGGTGACCGTCTTGACCTCGGTGCGGCCGGTCTCGGGGTCCGTGGCGAGGATTTTGTCGCCAGTCTTGACGTCCTCGATGGACTTGGTGCTGCCGTCGGCCATCAGGACCTTGGTGCCGGGGACGAAGCTGTGGCAGGGCCTCGAGCCCATGGCACCGCCCAGGAGGGCCAGCGCGACTGTGGCGCCGACCTCCTTGATGACGTTGCCCCGTGCGACGGCCGCGGCCTTCTCGTCACATTCGTCCGAGTTGCGGACGCAGTAGGTCGCCGCGATCTCCTTGGCCTTCTCGACGTCCGTGCCGCCGTGCAGCACGTACCTGTAGGCCGCTCGGCATCCCGCACGCCCGTAGCAGGCGGTGCCTTCCTGGCCCTTTTGGGAGTTCTCGTAGACCGGGTTGTACCAGAAGTCGTCCGTGAACTCCCCGTTCATCCTGGGAGACCAGTAGTCGTCCGCCAGCTTGTCGATGTCGTTCGTGACCGGGGTGTTCGCCGATACCCAGTACCTCTTGTAGATATTGCCGCGGCGGTAGTCGGTCGTACCCGACTTCGCGTCGTAGCCGACTTCCTTCTGGGTCTTCTTGCTGCAGTTCGCGAGGGAGTACTGGCAGGAGTTGGGCCGGGAGCCGATCTCCGTGCCCGCCGGGTCGGAGTGGGTCAGCGGGTTGTTGTTGGCGTAGGCGTAGCCGTGCATCTGCTGCGGGTCGGTGGCCGTGAAGACCGGGTCGACTGACAGGAAGCGGCCGATCGTCGGGTCGTACTCGCGCGCGCCGAGGTGCGTGAGGCCGCTGGCGGTGTCGGTGGTGCCGCCGACGAAGCCCTTGGTGCCGGGCCAGTTGTTCGGCTCGGTGCCGCGCAGCTCGCCGAACGGCAGGGTGCGGCGCTGGGCCAGGGCCTGGGTGGTGGCGTTGACGGACAGCTGGGCCGTGCCATGGTGGTCGGCCAGCGTGAAGGAGATGGTCCCGTCGTTGGACTGAACGGCCATGTGGCCGCCGCCCACGTCGAAGTAGCGGGTGCCCTTGGCCGCCGTGGCGCCCTTCGCCAGGGTGATCTCCGTGGCGCCGAGGTACAGCGTCGTCTCGGTCGGGGTCCGGCCGATCAGACGGTTGCCCTCCGCGTCGTACAGATACTCGCTGACCTTGTCGCTGCCGCCCTCCACAGGCTCGGTGACCTTGGCCAGATGCCCCTCGGCGTCCCAGTCCAGCGTCTGGGAAGTGCCGTTGGCCAGCAGACGAGTGTGGGTGTTGCCCGTCTCGTCATAACCGAAGGTGTCGGTGGACTTCACCGTGCCTTCGGTGTTGTCCACCGAGGTCACCGCGTGCGGCCGAACGGCACCCGCGTCCGGGTAGTGGTAGCTCCGCTTGGTGTCGGAGGCACCGGACGCGGTGGCGTGCTTGGTCTCGGTGAGCCGGTTGCCGACCTTGTCGTAGGTGTAGGAGGTCCAGTACGGGGCGGGGCCACCCACCGAACCCGTGCTGGGAGTGGCGACGCAGCCGGTGGTCGACTGGGCCCAGGCCTCCGTCATCCGCCCGAGGTGGTCGTAAGTGAAGCACTGGTTGTCGGTGCCGGAGCGGGAGGTGTCGGAGACGGACAGGACGTTGCCCGCCTCGTCGTACGAGTAGGTGTTGTGCTGGTCGACACCCGCGATGTCCTGGCGGTCCACCCGTGAGGCGGCCAGCCGCTGGGTGCCCCACTGGTAGGTGTTGGTCTCGTACGTGGCCTTTCCGCCGTTCGCGGCCATGGAGTACTGCAGCGGTTTGCCGGTGAGGCTGTAGCTGGTGCTCGCGGTCAGGTTCAGCGGACCACTGACCCCGACGGGCCGCAGCGTGCCGTTCTCGTAGGTGTAGGTGACGGTGTTGGCGGCCAGATCACCGGCCTTGGGGTAGCCGACGCCCTGCACCGTGCCCGACGCGTTGTAGCTGGTCGTCGACAGATAGGTGCCGGCCAGCGCGCCCTCGCTCGACGGGATCGTCATCGAGGTGCGCAGCGGCCGGTAGAGCCGGTCGTAGGCGACGACGCTCGACTTGTACTCCTGGCCGCCGCTGAAGCGGGAGCTGGACGCCAGCTGCCCCTTGGCGCCGCTGATCGTGTCGTAGACCCACTTGGCGCGCAGCGTCCCGGACGACGAGTTCTCCCGCGTCTCGGTCTTGCGGCCCAGACCGTCGTAGACGTAGGCGAGGACGCCGCGGCCGTCCTTGCTGCTGGTCATCCGGGACCGGTCGTCGTACTCGTGGTGACCGGCGCCCTTGTCCGGGTCGGTGGTGTCGGTGAGCCGGCCCATCAGGTCGTACGTCCACGTCCAGGCGTTGCCCGCCGGGTCGGTGACCTTGGTCATCTCACCGCGCGCCGAGTAGCCGTACGACGTGGTGTCGTAGTCGGCGTCCGCGGCACGGGAGTGCAGCAGGCGCAGTTCGGTGGTGCGGCCGCGTGCGTCGGTGACGGTGGTCTGTGCCGTGCCGCCCACGGGCGGGATGACCGTGGTGCGGTCGCCGCCGTAGATGGTCTTCGTGACGCTGAGGACGGCTCCGCCGTCTCCGTTGCCGGCGATCTGCCGCAGTTCGGTCACCCGGCCCAGGCCGTCATGGGTGTACCGGTTCTGGGTCTCCACGCTCAGCGCGTCGTCGGGTTTGAAGAGTGTGGTCGATGGCGCCGCGGTGATGTAGTAGGAAGCGAACTCCTTGGTGGTCAGGCCGCGTTCGTCGTAGAAGGTGTCCGCCAGCAGCGTTCCGCCAGCCGGGCCGGGGGCCTGCGTCTGGCGGGGCCGCAGGAAGCCGTCGTAGAAGGCGTACGTGGTGTCCTGCGCACCCGAGTTGCCTATGGTCTTGGTGGCAACCACGACCGGCTTGCCGTCGGTGATGGTGTAGGTGAACTCGTGGCTGGGGGTCTGGCCCGTGGTCCGGTCCGGCTGCCACACCTTGGTGGCGCGGCCCAGTGCGTCGTACGTGTAGGTGGTGACCTTCTGGTTGGTATCGGTCTCCGTGAGCGGCAGCCCGCGCAGAGCCTCGTAGGTGGTGGTCGAGGTCTGGGTGGTGGTGCTGTCCCCGGCCGTGGCGGGCGGGGTGGTCACCGTGCTGCTCGTCGCGAAGCCCGTGGCCGGGGTGTACGCGGTGGTGGTGGTCCGGCCGTCGGATCGGGCGGTCCTGGTCAGGGCACCCGCGGAGGTGACCGTGACGTCGGCGGTCAGGTCGGTGGTGGTCAGGGCCCGGCCGTAGCCGTCGAAGGTGGAGCTGGACTCCAGGTAGACCGCGCTGGAGCCGCTGTACGTCTTGAGCTTCGCGGTCCTGGTGGCCTCGCCCTTGGTGGCGGCGACGCCGTACGCCCCGCCGTCGTAGGCGGTGCGGACGTCGGACATGACGTCGGCCGGTCGGCTGGTGGGGGCGTCGCACGCCTTGGCGACCGTCTCGACCCGCGCCGGGAGGCCCACGGGGACACTGCCGGAGACATAGGTGGTGCGGGTGCACTGGTTGTCGTCCGCGGTCGTCGTGTCGCCCAGGTCCTCGCTCTGGATCACCAGTCCGGTGGCGGGGTCGTGGGTGTCCGATCCTGAGGTGGTCCGCCACTTGGCGCCCGCACCGTCGTCCAGCGACGTCCATGACTTGCCGGAGGCGGTGCCAGTGAAGTTGGCGGTGACGGTGCCCCAGTCACGGACCTTCTTCGCGGTCTCCTTGTACCAGGGGCGGCTCACCGTCTTGTCGAGGACCTTGCCGCCGGGACCGGAGTAGGTGACGGTCTTGTACGCGAACCCGGCCTGCGACTCGTGGTCGGTGATCGGGTCGCCCTCGCCGTCGCCCAGGGTGACGCTCACGGACTTGGTGCCGCCGGAGGTGTCCTTGCGGTCGCCGTCCATGCCACGCAGGAAGTACGAGTCGCTCTGCGTCTTCATGGCCGAGGCGCCGCCCTGACCACCGGTCCGGACCCGGACGTGCCCGTAACCGCGCCACTGCGACCAGGTCCGGGACTTCTTCTTGGTCATCCCGTCGTCATCGTCGTAGTGCCAGGCCGCGCCGTCCAGGTAGTCGTACATGGTGACCTGGTCGGGCGAGCCGCCTGTGCGGTCGGTCGAGGTGACCGAGTCGACCACGTACTTGTTGAACCACTGCAGGTCCGGGTCGTCGGTCGAACTGCCGCCGATGTACTGCGGGAAGCAGCGGGTGGTGTTGGTCTGCGGGGTCGGCAGCGCGTCGAAGTCGCAGACCGGCGCCGAGTAGCCGACGTCGATCTGACCGCCCGAGTCGTCGGCGACGGTCGACAGCCGGGACTTGATGTACGGGGCGTAGCCGTCGCCGGTCTTGTCGAGCCGGTTGGCGAGCTGGGTGTAGGCGAGGGTGGTCTTCGGCAGCGTGATCGAAGCCGTTCCGTCATGCCCGGTGCGCTGGATCGAGTCGAGCAGCAGCTGGTAGTCGGTGTCGGCCATACCCCAGCGGTGCGTGAGCTTCCAGCTGTCGATGTCGCTGTACGCGCCGGACACCAGGACCTGGGTGGTGACTCCGGTCAGCCGCTTGCGGGTGAAGAACGCCGGGGAGTACCGGCCCTCGTCACAGTCGGTTCCCGCCTCGCAGTTCAGGTCCCACGGGGTGTCGTACCAGTACGCGGAGTCCGTGGAGATGGACGAGCACGTGGTCGAACTGTCGGCGATGCACCGCTCGCTGTTGCTGAGGTCGACCTTGGCCTGCGCCTTCGCCGAGTACATGGCGGAGGACTTCAGCCCGTACTCGACGCGGTCCAGCGTCCCGCCGCGTACGTACGGGGTGTCGTCGGCGGCGGTCACGTTGCGGCCGTAGGAGTTGGTCTCCTTGTCGTAGTAGTACGCGACCGCGTTGCCGCGCCGGTCCACGACGTAGTCCAGGTTCCAGCGCCAGCCCTGCTGGCACCAGGACGCCGCGAACGTCGAGGCGTTGCACGGCTCGTCGGCGTTGTTGCCGAAGACCGGCACCGTCCACGTCGAGTCCGTGGTCTCGTTGCCGCTCGCCCAGCCGGGCAGCCGGTTGTAGCCGAAGTAGTACCGCGTGCCGTCGGGGGTGGTCACCCGCCAGTACTCGTCGTTGCGCGCCCCGTTGGACCGCACGTTGTCGCTGGAGCCGTAGATCCGGTCGATCTTCGTGCCGTCGTCGTTCCGCAGCTTCCAGGAGTTGGTGCCGTTCGGCACCAACTCGCCGCCGGAGCCGTTCAGCGACAGGGTGGCGTTGTCGTACGCCCAGCACAGATCGCCCGGCTTCTTCCCGTCGGCGTTGGTCGCCCCGTCCTCCTCGCAGCCCTTGTAGCTGCGCTCGATGAAGCCGGGCGCCAGCTCGAAGCCGTCACCGACCCATGACGCCTGGTTGTTGGTGTTGCCCGTCCGGCCGTCGACACCGCCGGAGGAGTAGGACAGTCCGACCTGCGGAGTCAGGCCGCCGGGCACCTGCGGCACCGCCATGTCGTACGACCAGGCGAACGAGCCGCTGCTCAGGTCCGTGCTCCAAGTCGACGAGGCCGACAGGGACGTGGCCTTGTAGTCACCCTTGTCGCCGCTCGCCGACGTGGTAGCCGCCAGCACGGTCGCCGTGCCGGCGCTGAGGGCGACCGACTTGGTGGTGAGCCTCTGCTTGCCGGTGTCGTTGACGGTCTCCACTGGCTGCGTCGTGCGGCACTTCGCCTTTTGGGGTGTTGTGAGCGCGCAAGCGGGGAGTCGGACGAAGGTCAGGCGGGAGGCGTAGCCGCCGCCGTAGAGGCCGGCGAAGGAGGAGTAGTCGAGTCCGGCGCGCACTTTTCCGGCACGCTGCTTGGTTTTTTGACGGGGTGTCAGGGTGAAGACGGGGCCGTCGACGCCGGTCTTGCGGGCGGCCTTTTTGGACAGGGTGCGCACGGTGTAGGTGCCGTCGGCCGCGTCGGCGGTCTTCTTGACGCGGGTGTCCAGGGTGAGGGGCGTGCCCTTGACCCGGGTGGTGTCCTTGTCCAGGGTGACGGTTGCGGCGGTCGCCTTGGGCCAGCTGGTGGCCGGGGCCTTGGCGGGGGTGCGGGGGCCCTTCGTGATCGTGCGGGCCACCGCCTTGCCCGCCGGGCCGCCGGTGACCGGGTCCTCGGCCTGTGGCAGGGCCGGCTTGCGCCAGGCCTGGGCGACGGCGGGCACGCCTGAGGCCTGTAGCAGTGTGCCGGTCAGCACGGCGGCCGAGGCCATGGCCACCCACCGCCATGGCCGGCCTGTTCCTGTGCGTGGTCTGCGCTTCAGTGATCTGCGATACATACGAGTCGGTCTTTCTCCCGTTGAGTGCTCCGCGGGCGGCGGGCCCCGCATGTGCGGAGTGAGGCAGTGAGCAGGGGAGCGGGCAGGTCGCGTTGAGGCGGCCGGCCCGCTCCCCCCTGACTGGACCGGTCAGCCGCCGCTGGGGACGGCGGTCTCCACGCCCGGCATGCCGACGGCGAGGTGATCGATCTGGGTCTCGGTCAGCGCGCCCTGGAAGACCCAGACGTCGGAGAGCGAGCCGGGGAAGTACTGGCCGGACGTGGTGCCCGTCGTGTCCCGGCCGAGCTGCAGCGTCTTCGCGGCCTTGTAGGTCAGCACGTCGTCGGCCCACGAGACGGTGTCGGCGCAGCTCGCGTCGTCCTGCGCCCCGTCCTCGTCGGCGTCGGCGCAGGCGGTCTCCTGGAGTTCGCCGTTGACGTAGAGGCGGACCTCCTTGGAGAACCCGTCGTAGACGAGTGCCAGATGGTTCCAGTCGGTGGGGCTGTAGAACATGCCGTTGCCGACGTCGGAAACGGCGGCGGAGTCGCTGTCGGAGTCGGCCGTGGCGATCCGCCAGCGGCCCGGATCGGTGGCCGGGGTGGCGCTGGGCTCGTAGCGCACCGCGAACGCGCTCTTCTTGGCTCCCGGAGCGCTGACGACGGTGACCGGGCTCGTCGGTGTCGCGGCCGCCTGGACGTAGGCGCTGACGGTGAAGCTGGCGGCGGTGTCGACCGGGACCACGGAGGCCGCGGCGTAGTCGTTGGTGCCGTCGAGGGTGACGGCACCGTCGACCCAGCCCGAGCCCGTCTGGGCGCCGTTGTAGAGGGTCATGGCGTTACCGGAGGCCGAGGCGTCGGGCGACAGCGACGGAGTGCCGGTGGCCGTCTCGAACTTCCAGCGGCCCTTGACCACCGCGCGCTGCTTGAACAGCTGCTGCACCTCACCGGCGGACACCGGCCGGTCGAAGAGCCGTACGTCGTCGATCTGGCCGGGGAAGAACGAGGTGGGCGTACGTTCGAACGCGCTGGCGCCGATCTGCACCGCGCCCCCGGCGTACCAGGTGGAGGTCGTGGCGGTGGTGCCGGCCAGCGTCCCGTTGACGTACAGCGAGAGCTTGTCGGCCACGGTGTCCTGCACACCGACCAGATGCGTCCACTCACCGCCGTACGCGGTGGTGCCCTCGGGTTGCATTGCCCTCACCACCGAGGAGTCGGCGGTGTCGGCGCTGTGCTGGTTGAACACCCAGCGGTCGTAGGAACTGGAGTAGTAGAGCTCCGGCCCCGTGACCGTGCTGCCGATCTGCGAGGCGACCGTGGCGGCGTGGTTCGGTTTGGTCTTCGACAGCTTCACCCAGGCCGAGACGGCGTAGCTGTACGAGGTGTTGATGTGCGGGCCGCTCGTGATGGCGTAGTCGTCGGTGCCGTCCAGGGTCAGGGCGTTGCCGTCCACCCCTGCCGCGCCGGTGGTGGCCCCGCCCTTGAGGACCGCGGGGTTCACGTCGGCCCGGCCGGTCAGCGCGGTGGCGTCGGCGGCGTCGTCCATGTGGAAGACCGCGCGGGCCGGACGTCCGGCGCCGATCGAGTCTGAGCTGTAGAGGGTCGACACCTCGGCCGCCGACAGCGGCTTCTCGTAGGTCTTCACCTCGTCGATGGCGCCGGGGAACGGAGCTGTCGGTGTGCCGCTGAGGACGTTGCCGCCGATCACCATGCCGCGCCGCGCGTTCCACCCCGTGCTGTAGGCGGTGGTCCCGGCCAGCGTGCCGTTGACGAAGAGTTTCAGCTGCTGCTCACCGGCGGCATACATGCCGACCAGATGCGTCCACTCGCCGGCCTTGACCCCGCCGGCGGCGGCCTGCATGGCCCGGACGGGAGTGCCGCTGGTGCTGTCGGAGCTGTACTGGTTGAACACCCAGCGGTCGTACCCCTTGGAGTAGTACAGCTCGAAGCCCGGCGCGTTGTTGCCCCGCTGGGCGGCGACGACCGCCGCGTCGGACGGCATCGCCGACAGCTTCACCCACGCCGACACCGTGAAGCTCACGTCGGTGTTGATGGTGGCGACATCGGTGGTGGCGTAGTCGTCGACACCGTCGAACTGCACCGCTTTGCCGATCTTGCCTTCCACGTCCGGCGTCGGGCCGCCGTGCAGGGTCGCGGTCTGCTGAGGTGCGCTGCCCGCCGCCTGGGTGGCGCCGGCCGCCTCGTCCATCGACCAGCCCGCGCGTTCGAGCTGCCCCGCCTTGACGCGGAACTGATAGGCGCGGATCTCGGAGCCGTTGCCGGCGGCGTCGAAGGACCGCGCGGTGAAGGTGTTCAGGCCCGGCTTGAGCGGCAGTACGGGGACGGTCCTGGCCGCGCCGCCCGAGGTGGTGACCGTGTTGGCGGAGACCGGGTCGCCGTTGACGCCGTACCAGTACTTCGTCACGTCGGAGACGGCCCCGGTGATCACGAAGCTGCCGTACTGGCCCACTCCGTCGTGCCAGGGGTCCTCGGGGTCTTCCGGGTCGGAGGCCGGATAGATGGCGGAGGAGATGCTCGGTGCCTTCGGCACGCTCGTGTCGTACACGAAGTAACAGCCGGTCGCGTTGCCCGTGGACGACCACGGCGAGTACTGGGCCCCGTCGTAGGACTGGACGTACCAGTTGACCGTCTTGTTGGTGGGGATGGAGGACGGCAGGGTGATCACGAAGTCAGAGCCGGAGTCCTTCGCCTTCGTCAGACCGGACTTCCAGCGGGTGACCGAGCCCTTGCCGTCCCCGGTGTCCCAGTTCGCCCGGAACTCCACCTTGACGGCGTCGCCGTCGGGGTCGGTGATGTCGTTCGCGCGGATCGTGCCCAGGGTGCGTACGCGCGGGGCGTTCTCGGGCTTCTTGCACGAACCGCCGTACTCCATGACCAGCTGCGACATCTTCACCTGCGGCGGCGGCCGGTTGTACTCCACGCGCAGGAAGGCGTCGTCCGAGAACCGTTTCCAGCCGTAGGCGTCGGACTCGCTCGCCGCCTTCATGCCGAAGGTCATCGTCGGCCACTTCTTGTCCGCCGCCAGTTGTATCGCGGACTTCACGTTGAACTCCGCGTCCTTCGCGGCACATCCGGTGAATCCGTAGGCGAAGGACGCCGTCTTGAGGTGGTCGATCCAGAAGCCGGACGCGTTCTGCGAGTTCCACGTCGTCGACGAGGAGATGTCCTTGGTACGCCACAGCTCCACGCTCCGGTCGGAGCAGGACGCCGACCAGGTGTTACGGACCACGAACTCCGCCTCCAGCACGGTCCGGCCCGCGAACTTCGAGGTCGGGATGCGGTAGAAGAGCCGCTTGGTGTCGTGCGGCGCGCAGTAGGCCCAGTTGCAGTACCCGAGGCCCGCGTCCGACTCGCCGTTGAACTTCCACTGCGGCGACGACGCCCAGTACTCGGAGGCCATCGTCCACGCGGAGGCCTTCGGGGAGTAGAACTGAGGGTCGATGAAGACGGGGTACACCGTGTCCTTGCCCCGGAGCACGTCGCGGTCGGGCGTCAGCACCAGCGCGTCCTGCGCGGCGGGGACGTCCACACCGACCGGGGCCACGTTCGCGGACTCGGCGGCGACGGCCTCCGGGTTGTCCCCGCCGTCGTCGGCCGCGGTGACGGCGGTCGTCGTGGCGGACGCGGTGGTGGAGCGCGGTGCGGAGACCGAGGACGCCTTCGAGGCAACCCTGTCGGAGGACTGTGTCGCGGATTGTTCCGCGGCGTCGGGCGCCTTGTCGCTGGAGTCCCACATCACCGGGCGAGGGGCCTCGAAGACCGCGCTTTTGGCGCCGTCGTCGATCGCCGCCAGGCCGCCGTCCTCGGTCTCCTTGACCGTCATGCCGTCGGCGTCCAACTCCAGACGGAGTTCGTTCAGTTCCGTGCTCTTCGCGGCCTCGGCCGACTTGACGACCAGAAGCTGGGTGAAGCCGTCCTGCTGCGCCGTCATCCGCAGGTCCACGTCGGGCAGCACGTCCGGGTAGGTGACGGTGTTCCCGCTCAGCTCCGGGGCGGGCAGCTTCTCGGGCCAGGACAACGCCAGTTCGCGGCCGTTCTTCGTCATCCGCACCAGCGGGTCCGAGCCCCCGCCCGAGAACGTCAGCCCGACGGTGGTGGCCTTGGGTGCGACCGACCCGTTCGCGCCGCGCGCCAGCGTGGTGTCGATCTCCCGCCACTCGCCGTCCACCCGCGTCCGCACCGGACGCAGATGCTCCCGGGCCTCCAGGTGACCCTCCGGCGTGGCGTACACCTCGCTGCTCTCACCGCGCAGCGAGGTGATCTCCACCAGTTTGCCCGTGCGCTCGGCCTTGGCCAGCGCCCTGGTGTCCTCGCCGGCTTCACCTTCTCCGGTCTCAACGGCCGACCCGCCCGTTTCGGCGGTCCCAGCGGCCTTGGTGGCGTCAACTGCCGAGGTGCCGACACCCCCGTCGGTCGCGGCCGTGGCGCCCTCGGATGTGCTCGCCGCCAGCATCAGCGCTGCGGAAAGCACCATGCTGGCTCTGCGGAGCCGACGTCTTCCCCCGTGCGTATTCATATGTATGGTCCCCGCCAAGCGGTGTTGAGCTATGACTGAATATGGGCGATCAAACGATCAGGTCGCAACATACGAGCATCACAGACTCTTAACCAGAGACTCACATCTGGACAAAATCTATGAGTAACCTAAATCAAGTGAAGGTGCGGTGTGAAACGCTTCACATTTGTTCGGTGAATTGTCCGTGCTTTGACGCTTCTCGCCCCATCCGGAACCCACCCCGCCGTCGCTCAGCGAACAACTTCTGCTGCCCTTACCCGAGTTGACTGCCCAACGACATGAGGTGTTGGGCATACGCGAGGGCGGGCGCCGGCGCCGCTTCTCGGGTGGCCCGGCAGGGGCGTACCGTGCCCTGGACGGCTTTCGGTGGGCGCCCGGCGATCACCTCGGCACATCGCACCGCGCGGAGGTGGGGCCCGCCGGGTTCCGTCCCCCTCCGGCATGAGCGCCACCCCGTACCCCGGCGCGCCGGTATCCGCTCGGGGGTGCCCAGCGGAGTCGAGCTGAACACAGGAGAAGAACAGCACGTGAGAACGGGTATGAAGCCCTCACACTCCGCGTCGCCCCGGTCGGCCTCGTCCGGCGCGTCGCGGCTCGGCTGGCTGGACGCGTTGCGCGGCATCGCGGCGCTCGTCGTGGTGTTCGACCACTCGTCGTACTCCTTCATGGCGGAGTTCCGACGGGAGCTGATGCCGGAGTTCAACACCAGCCGTTACGGCATCATGGTGTTCTTCCTGGTCAGCGGCTACATCATTCCCGCGTCGCTGGAACGCCGGGGCTGTGTGAGGACGTTCTGGACCGGCCGTCTTTTCCGTATCTATCCGCTGTGCGCGGCCGTCGTCACCGGTCTGCTCGTGGCCGACTACTTCGGCGTGGCGGAGATCCGGGACTTCGGCGGGCAGAGCCTCGCCTCGGTGGCTCTGGCCCATCTCACCCTGTTCCAGGAGCTGTTGGGCACTCCCAATCTCCTGCTCGTCCTGTGGACGCTCTCGTACGAGATGGCCTTCTACCTGCTGGTCGTCGCCCTTTTCACGGTTCGTCTGCACCGGCGGTCCGGCGCGGTCGCCGTCACGCTGGCGGCGCTCGCCGCGCTGAGCGTGGCGGTGGGGTTCGTGCTGCCGGCGTCGGCGCTGTCCAACGCCCTGGGCACCGGCCGGCTGATCGCGCTCGCCTCGGTCGTGATGGTCGTCGCCATCTGCTGTGCGTGCACGGGGTCGGTTGCGCTGCAGGTGTTCGGGGGTGTGCTGGGCGGGGTTCTCGCGCTGGGGCTGGTCGCCTTCAACGGCACGGTCCCGGTGTGGGAGGGCCTGGTGATTCTCGCCGTGATGTTCCTGGGTACGGCGGTGTACCGGGCCGACACCGGTCAGAGCGGCTGGTCGTACGCGGGGTGCGCGGCGGCCGTGGTGGTCGCCTGCGCGGTGGGCAGTGCGTATGTCGACGGCGACGGGGGCCACTTCACGCGGCGCGCCTGGATCGTGTCCTTCCTGCTGGCGGTGGTCACCTTCGGCGTCGGGCTGGCGTTGCGCGGGCGGCGGATCCCGCGTCTGCTGACGGGCCTGGGCACGATCAGTTACTCGGTCTACCTCGTGCATCCGCTGCTCCTGGCGGTGAGCGACGGCACGATCGGCCGTCGGCGCCACGACGACCTCGTCCTCGAAGTGGCTTTCTACGTTGTGCTGTTGCCGGTGTGCGTGCTGACGTACCACTGCATCGAGGCGCCTGCCCAGAGATGGGGCCGACGCCTGACCCGTCGTGGCGCCCCGGACCGGTCGGTGTCCGGGGCATCGTCGGCGGAGCTGTCGAAAGCGTCGGAGCGAGCGGGGCGGTCGGCTAGCGGGTGATCAACGACCAGCCCTGATTGGTCGAGCCGTCGCAGGCGAACTGGGCGGACACCGCCCCGTTGGCGGTGCTCGCGCCCGAAATCCCCAGGCACAGGCCGCTCTTGCGGTTCTTCAGCTCGCAGACGCTGTCCGGGCGGCCGCGTACCGGGTGATGGCGGAACAGCTGGTCGTGGACCCGTCCACCGGCGAGCTGCTCACGGTGCCGGAGAACGCCCGGCGCTGAGCGCGGGTGATCCGGCGGACACCCTCTCTCCGGTCGGGACATCCGGGCCGCCGCGGGGTGACTATGGTGTGGGCATGCGCATGCAAATACGGGGGCGTGGACTGAAGTTCGCGTCGATGACAGCGGTAGTCGTGCTCGCTCTGACCGGGTTCTCCACGGGGCGTGGTCACGGTGGCACCAGTTCCAGTGGCGGCAGCAGTGACGGCGGGGGCGGGGGTGGTGGTTGCAGCTCCTCGTCCCAGGACCACGACAACTCGTCCTCGTCCTCGGGCGGCAGCTCGTCCGGGGGTACCAACGGCACCGGGTCGGGCAAGAGGCAGTTGAAGCCGGCGACCGTGCGGTTGGTGAAGTGCGCGACGGTGAAGAAGCCGTATGCGACCGTCGAAGTGACCAACCCGAATTCGAGGGACGCCACGTTCTGGGTCGACGTCTCGTTCAAGGACAAGGACGGGGCCACGCTCAAGGACGAGACCTGGAAGGTCGACGTGCTCGCCGACGACAAGGTGACCGTCGACATCGAGTTGGCGAAGAAGAGCTTGGCGTCGTCGGTCGACCGCTGCGTGGCGGAACCGGAGGCCGAGCCGTTCCGTTGAGTCGGCTGAGTCGGCTGAGTCGGCTGTGTCAGGTGGGGCGAGGGCTCATCGCATCCGGTAGCCACCGGGTCGGCGCCCCGTGAACAGCTCCGCCTGCCGTTCCCCAGGCAGGTTGCCCAACGAGACGAGGTGCGGGGCGTACGCGAGGGCGTGCGCCCGTGCCGCCTCCCGGGCGGCCCAGCAGGCGCGGACCGTGCCCTGGACGGCCTCCGGCGGATACCCGGCGATCACCTCGGCGCACCGCACCGCGGCGGCGACGGCCTCGCCGGGTTCCGTCACCTCCGACACCAGCCCCACCTCGTACGCCCGGTTCGCCGACATTCGCTCGGCGGTGCCCATCAACGCCATCCGCGCGGCCTCCCCGTACGGCATCCGCTGGGCCATGAGGATCGACTCGAAGGCGCTGACCATGCCGTAGGTGGTGTGGGGGTCGAAGAAGGTCGCGGAGGAGTCGGCGACGAGGAAGTCGGACTCGCCGAGGAGGTAGAAGGCGCCGCCGCAGGCCATGCCGTTCACCGCCGCGATCACCGGCTTCCAGAGGTCGTTGGACTTCGGGCCGATCCTGAGGAGGGGGTCCTCGATCGTGTACGGGGAGTTCGGCTGGGGGACGGCCTTCGCCGCGTCCCGGTCGAGGCCCGTGCAGAAGGCGCGGTCGCCGGCGCCGGTCAGGACGACGGCCCGTACGGTGTCGTCGTATCTCAACTCCCGCCAAAGCAAGGTCAGTTGCTCCGCCGTCGGCAGGTCGATCGCGTTCAGTTTCTCCGGGCGGTCCAGGGTGAGGAGCGCGACGCCCGTGTCCTTGTCCGTCGTCGTGCGCAGGGTCATGGTCGCTCCAGTACCCATTGGGGGAGGCCGGCGGCGGTGAAGACCACCTGGACCCGGGCGCCGATGCGGAGGCGTCCGACGGGGACGGAGTCGAGGCGGGCGCCCGGCTCGGTCACCAGGTTGCCGACGAGGCGGATGCGGGGGGCGTCGGTCAGTTCGACGAGGACGACGTTGTACGGGGCCTGCTCGGCGTAGTCGGGGAGCAGGGGCGGGTGGGGGAGGACATACGACCAGACGCGGCCCCGGCCGCTGACCTGGCGCCACTCGGTCGCGAAGGAGCGGCAGTGCGGGCAGCAGGGGCGGGGCGGGAAGCGGAGTTCGCCGCAGTCGGCGCAGGCCTGGATGCGCAGTTCGCCTTGGGCGGCGTACCCCCAGAAAGGGGCGCCGTCGTCGTCCACGACAGGGGTGAGCATGCGAGTCAACTCCTCAGTTCCGAAGCAGCAGGGCGGACGTCGGTACGCCCTCGCCCGCCGTCACCAGGCAGGTCGCCGCTCCCGGCACCTGGGCGGTGCTCGTGCCGCGCAGCTGCCGTACGCCCTCGGTGATCAGGTTGAAGCCGTGCACGTACGCCTCGCTGAGGCCGCCCCCGGAGGTGTTGAGGGGCAGCCGGCCACCGCTCTCCAGGGCGCCGCCCTCGGTGAACGCGCCGCCCTCGCCCCGGCCGCAGAAGCCGTAGCCCTCCAGGGAGAGCGGGATGAGGGCGGTGAAGGCGTCGTAGATCTGGGCGACGTCGATGTCGTCCGGGGTGATGTCCGCGTGTTTCCAGAGGTGGCGGGCGGCGGTCCAGGCGGGGCCGGTCAGCGGGTCGTCGTTCCAGTAGTTGACCATGCCGTGGTGCTGGGCGGGCAGGCCCTGGGCGGCGGAGTGGACGTAGACGGGGGCCCGGCGGCAGTCGCGGGCGCGCTCGGCGGAGACGAGGACGCACGCCAACGCCCCGTCCGTCTCCAGGCAGTTGTCGAAGAGGCAGAGAGGTTCGCTGATCCAGCGGGAGTTCATGTACATATCGCGGGTCAGCGGGCGCTCGTACATGATCGCGGCGGGGTTCTGGTTCGCTCTGTTCCGGCAGGCCAGGGCGACGTTGAAGAGGTGGTCGCGGGTCGTGCCGTACTCGTGCATGTGGCGGCGGGCGAGCATGGCTATCTCGTCGGCGGGCCGGAGCAGGCCGAAGGGGCGGGTCCACTGGGCGGGTGTGGGGAGTTGGGCGGTCGTGTTCTTCCACGGGCGGGGTCCGGAACCGCGCTTCCGTGACCGCCAGGCGACGCCGACCGTGGCCTGCCCGGTCGCGATCGCGGCGGCCAGGTGCGCGACCGTGGCGCAGGAACCGCCGCCGCCGTAGCCGACCTTGCTGAAGAAGGTGAGGTCCCCGAAGCCGAGCGTCTTGGCGACCTCGACCTCGTCCGTCTCCTCCATCGTGTACGAGGCGAGCGCGTCGACCTCGTCCGGGGCCACGCCGGCGTCGTCGAGGGCGGCGAGGATCGCCCGGCACGCCAACGCCCGTTCCGTCTCCGGTAGTTGCTTGGCGAAGGGGGTCTGGCCGATACCGACGATCGCTGTCGCGTCCTTGAGCACGGCCATGGGGCACACCTCCGCACAGGGGCATGGGCCAGGGGGTGGTTCAGCCCCGGCCGGCTGCTGACAGTCCGTCAGGGTACAGCTAATCTGACGGGTAGTCAGCTATTGGTTCTCGGTACGGAGGCCTGCTGTGCGCGGTGACTTGGATGGGCGCGGTGACGTGGAGTGGGGGACCCTCCCGGGGCTGGTCCGCTCGGCGGCCCGGCGGTTCGGCGGGGTCGAGGCCGTCGTCGACGGGCGTACGCGGGTCTCGTACGCGGAGCTGGGCGCGCGGGTGGAGCGCGCGGCGGCGGCGTGCGTCGCGAACGGGGTCGGGGTCGGTGACCGGGTCGCGCTCTGGGCGCCGAACTCCCTCGACTGGATCGTCTCCGCGCTCGGCGCGGTCTCGGCGGGCGCGGTGCTCGTCCCGCTGAACACCCGCTTCAAGGGCGGCGAGACGGCGGACGTCCTGGCGCGCAGCCGGGCGAAGCTGCTGTTCATCACCGGCACGTTCCTGGGGACGTCGTACGTGGCCTCGCTGCGGCGGGCCGCGGGCGCGGACGGCGGGCGGCTGCGGGCGCCGGGGGCCGGGAGCGTGTGCGAGCGGCCGGGCCCGCTGCCCGGACTCCCGCATCTGGAGCAGGTGGTGGTGCTGTCGGACGACGCCCCCGCCGACTTCCGCACCTGGAAGGACTTCCTCGCGAGCGGCGACAGGGTGGGGGCGGGGGAGGTGCGGGCGAGGTCGGCCGGGCTGACGGGTGACTCCCCCTCCGACATCATCTTCACCTCCGGCACCACCGGCCGGCCCAAGGGCGCGGTGATCACCCACGCGCAGACCCTGCGGGCGTACGAGGTGTGGAGCGAGCTGGCCGGGCTCCGCCAGGGCGACCGCTACCTCATCGTGAACCCCTTCTTCCACACCTTCGGCTACAAGGCGGGCGTCATCGCGTGCCTCATGCGGGGCGCGACGATGATTCCGCAGCCGGTGTTCAACGTGGAGACGGCGATGGCCAACGTGGCGGCGGAACGCGTCTCCGTCCTCCCCGGCCCGCCCACCCTCCACCAGTCCCTCCTGGACCACCCCGCCCGCGACGACTACGACCTGAGCGCCCTGCGCCTGGTGGTGACGGGCGCGGCGGTGGTGCCGCTCCAACTGGTCGAACGGCTGCGGGCGGAGCTGCGCGTGGACACCGTCCTGACGGCGTACGGCCTGTCAGAGGCCTCCGGCATCGTCACGATGTGCCGACGCGGCGACGAGCCGTCGGTGATCGCGTCGACGTCCGGTCGGGCTGTCCCGGGGACGGAGGTACGGGTCGTCGACCCGCTGGGGACCGCCCTGCCGCCCGGCTCCCCCGGGGAGGTGCTCGTCCGTGGCTTCAACGTCATGCGGGGCTACTTCGAGGACCCCGCCGAGACCGCCCGCGCCGTCACGGCCGACGGCTGGCTCCGCACCGGTGACGTCGGCGTCCTCGACCACGACGGCAACCTCCGCATCACCGACCGGATCAAGGACATGTTCATCGTCGGCGGCTTCAACGCGTACCCGGCCGAGATCGAGCAACTCCTCGGCCTCCACCCGGACGTGGCCGACGTGGCGGTCATCGGTGTCCCGGACACCCGCCTCGGCGAGGTCGGCAAGGCGTACGTCGTCCGCCGCCCGGGATCCCCGCTCACCGGCGACGACCTCATCGCCTGGTCCCGGCGCGAGATGGCCAACTACAAGGTGCCGAGGTCGGTGGAGTTCGTGGGGGAGCTGCCGAGGAACGCGAGCGGGAAGGTGGTGAAGGGGGAGCTGCGGGGGAGGGCAGGCTGACGGGGCTCCTTCCTGAGCGGGTCCGAGGCACGCCTGGTATCACCGGATAGCCCTGCCTGGTATCTGGTGATACCGTCCAGGCATGGCCAAGACCCAGATCAACATCCGTATGGAGGACGACACCGCCGAGATGGCACGCCAGGCGGCGGCCACGCGGCGGATACCGGTCAACGAGTATGTCGAGCAACTCATCCGGAACGACAACGAGCAGGTGCGTGCCGTCTTCATGGCTGCCGCGCAGGAGGTGCTCGACGAGTACGGCGATCTCCTCGACGAGATCGAGGGGGAGTCCGGTAGGTGAACGTCGACATCGACCTCGCGTGGATCCTGGAGGTCGCGCAGCGGGCGGGCCAGGACGACCCCGCCATCGACGACTACGGAGTGGCGATCGCCACCGTGGAACGGCATCGGGCGGTGCTCGTCGGTCAGGACGTGTACCAGGGTGCGTACGCCAAGGCGGCGGCCCTTGCCCACTCCCTCGGCCGCATGAGGTGGCTGGAGCGCTCGAACCTCCGAGTGGCGGTCGCGGTCGCCCACGCGTATCTGATCGCCTCCGGAGCCCCGGCCAAGCTGGATCAGCGGCGGGTCTCCGCGCTGGCGACCGAGCTGAAGAAGGAGAGCTGTACCGCCGGAAGCGTGGCCGAGGTTCTCCGGTCGTGGGCGGTCTAGGGTCTGTCGTCGCGTTCCCGCCTGCCCTGCGGGCGACGACGGGAATGTGACGACAGACCCTGGGGCCGGCCCCCGGACACACTTCGGCCGCGGTGGCTCCCCCTCCGCGCCACCGCGGCCGATCCCCGTGGGAACGGAAGTCCGGCGTGTGCCTACTTGCCGCCGCCGCCGAGGGCGGGCGGTGCGGGCATGTTGGTGTCCATCGTCCTGATGGCGTCCGCGGCCGGCTCGCTGGGCATGTTGGTGTCCAGCGGCTTGGGGCCCGGCTTCTTCGGCGGTGCGGGCATGTTGGTGTCGAGCGTGGTGATCTCCGGGTTCTCCGGCGGAGTGGGCATGTTGGTGTCGAGCGGGGTGACGTCCCCGTCCTTCTGCGTGTTGCTCATGTCCCGTGTCCCTACTGCTGTGATGACGAGTCAGGAACGCCCGCCCGGAAGCTCCCCCGAGGGCCGCCGGACGGGCGATGCGGAGCTGCACCGTAACTGGTTGCGCTCCTGTTCAGACCGCCTGCCCCCCGACGCGACGGTCTGGCACGTATGAGAGTGCCGGGCGGCGATAAACGAATGCTGAACGCCGGCTGCCGTCCGGCGGGACGTACGTCGCTCAGGCCGCTGTGAGAGGCGTGAGCAGGGCGCGTACCTCGTCGGCCTCGGGGGCGCCGTTCTCCTCGTGGAGGTTGAGCGCCTCACGCCAGCAGGCCCTGGCCCGGTCCGCCTGGCCCAGCCTGGAGAGCGCCCGCCCCAGGAGAGTCAGGACGTTGCCCCGCATCCGGTCGCCGCCGATGCATCCGAGGGCGAGGGCCTGTTCGGCGTACTGGGCCGCCTGGGCGGGACGACGGGCGACACTGTGGGCCTCGGCGATCCTGAAGTAGGTGGTTCCCGCCCAGAGCCGCTGTCGGTGCTCCATGAAGATGGTCAGCGCTTCGGAGAACTGACCGAGGGCCTCCGCGTGCCGCCCGGCCGCGGTCAGTGCCACTCCCAGGGCGTAGTAGCCGTTGGCCAGCCGCATCGTGCTGCCCACCTCGATGTGGACGGCGAGGCCGTGCTGGGCGAACTCGACGGCCTTGGCGGTGTTGCCCATCCCCATGTGGGCCCGCGAGAGGTTGCCCAGGGCGGTGGCTTCGCAGAGCCCGTTGCCGGCCTCCCTGAACCCCTCCAGAGCCTGGTCGAAGAAGACCTTTCCGTCCGCGTACCGGTGCTGGTGAAGAGCGATGACGCCACGGTCCTGGGACGCCCAGCTATTGGCGGTCGAGTCCTCGGCGTCGGCCGCGCACTCCATGGCGAGCCGCGCCTCCTCCGCGGCCTGGTGGATGCGGCCCGAAACCAGCAGCACGTTGGTGAGGGTCGCGCGGGCCCGCCCCTCGGCGCGCACGTCACGGACCTGCTGCGTGGCTTCGCACACCGCCCGTGCGGTCGTCTCGTACTGGTGGGAGTTGGCACCCGACTCGGCCAGGTCCCGGGCCGCCCACAGCAGATCCACCGCCCGCCGCAGCCGGTCCGTGCCCGCCGCCTGCCGTACGCAGGCCAGCAGGGGCGAGGCCTCGCTGTACAGCCAGTCCAGAGCCGCGGATCCGTCGCTGAAGCGCAGCCCCGGATGCTCGGTGGCCTCCAGATCGTCCACCAGCCGGTCCCCGGGCCGCTCGATCGCGTACACCTCCGACGCGGTCGCCAGATAGAAGTCCAGCAGCCGTGACATCGCCGCGTCCCTCCCCCACAGCCCGAAAGGCGTGGGAGGTGCCCCCATGCCCGGCGGCTGCTCGTCCCGTTCGGCGCATGCACGCGCGTAGAGCCGTACCAGGTCGTGGAAGCGGTAGCGGCCGGGAGCCGCGGATTCCAGCAGGGACGTGTCGACGAGGATCTCCAGGACGTCCTCGGCGTCCTCCGGCGGCAGGTCGAGTACGGCAGCCGCGGCGGCCAGGGAGATGTCCGGGCCGTCCGCCAGGCCCAGGAGGCGGAAGGCGCGGGACTGGGCGGGCTCCAACTGGCCGTAGCCCAGCTCGAAGGTGGCTTTCACCGCGAGGTCGCCGGCCTGCAGCTCGTCCAACCGCCGCCGCTCGTCCGCGAGTTTGGCGGCAAGGACGGACACCGTCCACGTTCTGCGCGCGGCCAGGCGGGAGGCGGCGATGCGGATGGCGAGGGGCAGGAAACCGCAGGCCGCGACGACGTCGAGCGCGGCCTTGCGTTCCGCCGCGACGCGCTCCTCGCCGACGATCTTCGTGAAGAGCGTCAGGGCCTCGTCGGGGGACATCACGTCGAGGTCGACGAGGTGGGCGCCGGCCAGGTCCACCATGCGCACCCGGGCGGTGACCAGGGCCGCGCAGCCCGCCGTGCCGGGCAGCAGGGGCCGTACCTGGGCGGCGTCCCGCGCGTTGTCGAGCAGGACCAGCACCCGGCGGCCGTCCAGCACCGACCGGTACAGCGCGGCCCGCTCCTCCAGGGAGTCGGGGATCGCGGAGTCGGCCGTGCCGAGCGCCCGCAGGAACGAGCCGAGGACCGTCTCCGGCTCGGCGGGGCGGGACCCGGCGCCCTGGAGGTCGACGTACAGCTGGCCGTCCGGGAAGTCCGACCGGGCCTGATGGGCCACATGCACCGCGAGAGTCGTCTTGCCGACGCCGCCGATGCCCGCCAGCGCGGACACGGCCATCACCTGGCCCTCGGCGCCGGACGCCTCCGCCAGCACCTTGCTCAGGTCGCCCACGAAGGAGGCGCGGCCGGTGAAGTCGGGGACGGTGGCGGGAAGTTGGGCGGGCCGGACGGGGGCAGCGGCGAGCTCCGGGGTGAGGGGGGCGGAGGGTTCTGCGAGGCCCGGGTCCGCTTGCAGGATGCGCTGCTGCAACTCCCGCAGACCCGGGCGGGGGTCCACGCCCAGTTCGTCGGCGAGGAGGCGGCGCGTGTCGGCGTACACCGCGAGGGCCTCCGCCTGCCGCCCGCTGCGGTACAGCGCCAGCATCTGCAGCTCGCGCAGACGCTCCCGCAGAGGGTGCGCGGCGGTGAGGGCGGTCAGTTCGGAGATCGCCTCCGCGTGGCAGCCCTGCTCCAGGTCCATGTCGAGTCGAGTTTCGACCAGTTGGAGACGCCACTCCTCCAAGCGGGTCCGCTGGGTCTCCGCGTACGGTCCCGGAACGCTCGCCAGGACCTCCCCGTCCCACAGGCCCAGCGCCTTGTTGAGGAGATGGCGTGCCTGGCACAGATCCCCGGAGTTCTTGGCCTTCTCGGCGTCGGTGGCCAGTTCCTGGGCCACGGCGAGGTCCAGCGCGCCGCCGGGCAGCGCGCGGACCGCGTAGCCGCCGGACTCGCTGACCAGCACACCGGGGAGTACCTTGCGCAGCCGCGAGGCGTACGTCCGTACGGCGGCCAGCGCCTGCGACGGCGGATCGTCGCCCCACAGCGCGTCGATCAGCTCGTGTGCGGTGGCCGTGCGGCCCTCGCGGAGCAACAGGGCGGCGAGCAGGGCGCGTTGTTGGGGCGAGCCGGTGGCGAGGGGTTCGGCGCCGCGCCAGGCCCGCACGGGTCCGAGCACGGCGAAGCGCAACTCGGCCGCGGCCCGGGGGTCCGATTGCGGAATCCGGGCGTCCACGGCACCCCTCTGCTCCGGCACGCGCGGCACACCGATCTCCGGCACTCCCGGTTCACCACCCATCGACGCCCCCCAAGCTGCCTGGCAACCAGGCCAGTTTGCCTTGTTCATGGCGGATCCGTCAGCCGTGGGGGAGGGCGATCACAGGGAGCGACGCGGGATGTCACCCGGTCCGCACATGCTCTCCTCGCGCGTTCACACCCCGATGTCCTTCCGTCACCTGGCGTGTCCAGGCGTCTCCTGGCGGGCCGGACGGGGTCGGTGTCGCTCGGCGCGGCTTACGGGGCGTCGGGCGGAGAGCGGACACCAGGTTACTGACGGGTCGTCAGATCGGCGCTACCGTGGCGGACATGGACACCTTGGAGACGAGCGCCACGGATCCCACCGCCGACACCACCACCTTCCCGAAGATCATCTCCGTCGACGACCACACGGTGGAGCCCCCGAACGTCTGGCAGGACAGGCTCCCGAAGAAGTACCTGGACACGGCCCCCCGCATAGTCCGCGCGCCGCTGAAGGAGATGACGTTCCTCGGCGGCCGCTTCAAGCCCGTGATGGGCGCACCCGGCGACGACGGCCCGATCGGCGACTGGTGGGTCTACGAGGACCTGCACCGCCCGCTGACCCGCCTGGACACCGCCGTCGGCTACTCCAGGGACGAGATCAAGCTGGAGATCATCACGTACGAGCAGATGCGCCCCGGCTCGTACGACGTCCCGCAGCGCCTCGCGGACATGGACGTCAACCACGTCCAGTCGGCCCTCTGCTTCCCGACCTTCCCGCGCTTCTGCGGCCAGACGTTCACCGAGGCCGCGGACCGCGAACTGGGGCTGCTCGGCGTCCGGGCGTACAACGACTGGATGGTGGAGGAGTGGTGCGGCCCCGAGGCGCGGGGCCGGCTCATCCCGCTCACCCTCATCCCCCTCTGGGACGCCGAACTGGCGGCGGCGGAGGTGCGTCGCAACGCGGCCCGGGGGGTCCGCGCCGTGGCCTTCTCCGAGATCCCCCCGCACCTCGGTCTGCCCTCCGTCCACACCGACGACTGGGACCCCTTCCTCGCCGCCTGCGACGAGACGGGCACGGTCGTGGCGATGCACATCGGTTCGTCGAGCCGTATGCCGTCGACCTCCGCCGACGCGCCGCCCGCCGTCGGCTCCACGATCACTTTCGCCAACTGCTGCTTCTCGATGGTCGACTGGCTGATGAGCGGCAAGTTCGAGCGTTTCCCCAATCTCAGGGTCATGTACGCCGAGGGCCAGATCGGCTGGATCCCGTACATCCTGGAGCGCGCGGACGTCGTCTGGGAGGAGAACCGGGGCTGGGGCGGCGTCGCCGACAAGGTCCACCGCCCGCCGTCGGAGTTGTTCGCCGAGCATGTGTACGGCTGCTTCTTCGACGACGCGTTCGGCCTGAAGAACATCGACGCGATAGGCGTGGGGAACGTGTTGTACGAGACCGACTACCCCCATTCCGACTCGACTTGGCCCGAGTCGCGGCAGGTCGGCGAGGCCCAGATGGGGCACCTGGACCCGGACGTCGTCGACCGCATCGTGCGGCGGAACGCGATCGAGCTGCTGGGGCTGACGGAGGAGGGGCTCTGGGCGGGGCCCTGAGGGTTGTGGGCGTGATGGATCGGGCGGGATGGATCGGGTGCGAGGGATCGGGTGCGGGTGCGGGTGCGGTGGGGCTTCTCGCGCAGTTCCCCGCGCCCCTTAAAGAGCACCCGCGCATGCGGCTGGGCCGAGAACTTCGTCGCGTTCGACTCTGCATCCGCTGAAGAACTGTGGTGCGCCGTGGAGAGACGTGCTCCTGCCGCGTTGGCCGCCGTGCATGCCGGCACTCCGTTCGCCGACCCGCTTCACGTCGCGACGCTGCGCGACCTGGTCGTGCTCCATTTCGTCCGGTCCCATCACTACCGCGAGGTGCACACCGGCGCCTTCGAGCAGAGCCGTGCAGGTCTGGTCGGCGAGCTGATCAACAAGTTTCCGGAGCAGCTGCGCCGCGAAGCGCTGCGTGAGACGGGTCTGCATCTGTCCGGTCCGGGTTCCCTGGGCGCCTTCGCCGAGCGTCTCATAGAACAGTCCTCGGTCGTCCGTGCCCACGAGAGCGGCAAGCTCTTTCGCACCAGCATCGAAGACAGTTGATCTGGTCCAGCTCCACGGTTTCGAATAACCGTGTCCCGCCCCTGTAGTGCGAGCGTGGAACGGCCGTGGAGATGATGACTTGATGCAGCACATCCTCAACACACCGGGAGGGCTCACGGACAGGGGCCGGCGCTTCCTCGCCGCACGGGCCCGCACCGTTCCTTTCCCCGTGCAGGACAACCCGGACGACACCGAGGTCATCGCGCGGCTCGCGCCGTTTCCCGAGGTGGACACCACGATGACGCTCGCCGGGCTCCGGCGGGCCCAGGAGCGCTATGGCGGGCTCGTCTATCCCACCTCGGCCTGGTCGTTCCAGGAGGAGGTTCGTTTCGAGCCGTGGCCGTACTACCAGGAAAGCGTGGACCACGGGCCGCTGGGGGAGTTCATCGACCACGAGGTGGCGCACCCCTACTCCGTGACGCTGCGGAGCGACGGCGCGGTGGTGTACCGCTTCGCCGCAGATGTGGCCGTGTTCGCGGACGCCGACGCCCTGATCGAGGCGGACGCGCTGTACTGGGAGTGCGAGAGCTGGATCCCCGTGGTGGAGCCGAACGTAGGGCAGTCCGCTGCAGGGGTCAGGGAAGCGGCTTCACGGCTATCTCTGATCCGGGAAGGTTCCGGGAACACGGAGTGGTGGTGGGAGTCCGACGGGTTTCGAGTACACCTGTGGCGGACGTTCGCGGAACTGTTTCAGCAGGAGAGGCAGGTCAAGTGGGGGCTGTGGGCCAGGGACGAGGCAGGTCTGCGGGCAGCCCATCGGTTCCTCGCAGGAAACGACCTTCGGTGACTTCTGCCGGTCCCCCATGGCAGTTCGTCTCAGGCGATCTTGCAGACCAGATCGTCTGAGACGACGAGCGCATCGGACCCGATCAACTGAGACAAGGACCAGATCGGCAGAGACGGGACATTGAGCGTTGTCGCTGAAGGGTGACGATCAGTAGGTTCGTGTCACCGATTCCTAATGCCGTTCGTCAAGCCGCGGCGCACGCTTGAGGTAGCGGGCAGGAGGTGTCAGAGGTGCGCGGTACAGTCCGTTCATCCGACTGGGGAGGGCTCATGGCGACCAAGTGGAGCTTGACGATCGACTGCGCGTACCCGGCGAAACTGGCCGCGTTCTGGGCGCTGGCGTTGGGCTACGAGGAGAAGCCCGCGCCCGCAGGGTTCGGGAGCTGGGAGGAGTGGTTCTCGCATCATGAGGTTCCGGAGGACGAGTGGGATGACGGGGCGTACCTCTCAGATCCGGACGGCGTGGGCCCTACCTTGTCCTTCCTGAAGGTGCCGGAGCCGAAGGTGGCGAAGAACCGGCTGCATATCGACGTGCAAGTTGGTGGCGGCCGTGAAACCCCGTGGGAGGTGCGCTGGCCGCGCGTGGTCGAGGCGGTGGAGCGGTTGACCGCTGCGGGCGCGACCGTGGTCCGCGAGGACGAGTTGCAGGGCAGGCCGGATCACGTGGTGATGGCAGACCCGGAAGGTAACGAGTTTTGCCTGGTCTGACGGGGTCGGTCAGGCCAACTGGCCGTGCGCAGCGTGTCGCGTCCCTTCCTATGCGGCAGCCCTTGCCGGCGGAGCTGGCTCGTAGCGCCGTCCGTCGCGCAGAAGGGCCCAGAGGACGTTGACGCGGCGGCGAGCGCGATGACCGGCTCACCACCGATGAACGCGCCGAACTCGCCGCGCTGCGCAAGGAGAATGCCCAGCTCAAGCGGGCGAACGAGGTTCTGCGGACGGCCTCGGCGTTTTTCGCGGCGCAGCTCGACCCGACCCGGCCCAGGTGACGGCGCTCGTTGACGAGCATCCCAGCCTGGGGGTCGAGTGCGTACTCCGGGAACTTTCCATCGCCTCCTCGACGTACTACCGCTGGCGTCGTGCCGAGCGCGAGCCGTGCGAGCGCGTCCGCCAGGACGCGGAGCTGACCGAGCGGATCCGGCAGATCCACGCAGATTCGGGCGGGATCTACGGCTCGCCGCGCGTCCACGCGTCCTTGAAGCGCGAAGGCGTGCACGTGGGCCGCAAACGGGTCGAGCGCTTGATGCGCGAGGCCGACATCGCGGGCGTCAGCCCGCGCCGGGGCAGCTTCACGCGCCGCGATCCCAAGGCCACGCTCGCCCCGGACCTGGTCGAACGCGACTTCACGGCGCCCGCGCCGAACCGGCTGTGGGTCACCGACCTCACGATGATCGCAACCAGCGAGGGACTCCTTGAACCTGAGCAGTACACGTCTGTGAAGCTGACAACTCGCTTGGTGCGGGCGGGAGTTCACGCGTCCATGGGGTCGGTCGGGGACTCGTACGACAACGCTCTCGCGGAGAATTTGTGGATGCTGATCAAGACGGAGTGCATCCGCGGCCGCGTCTTCGCCACCCGGGCCGAGGTGAACCTCGCGCTCTTCGAGTACATCGACGGCTTCGTGCGCCACGAGGCGCTGCATGACGTGCGGGGATGAAAGGACCCTGCCTCCGCTCAGTCGCAGCTGGGCGGAGTAGCTGAGGACAGTCCGACCCGGGAGACGCCGGTGAGGATGGAGAGCAGTCCTGACAACGACGGGACGGCCTGGCACTGCCAGACAGGTCGGGTCCGGCAAGCGATACGGAGAGGTGTACGCGAGGAACCGATGGTGTAAAGCCCCGTAAGCGATGTGCCGGCTCAAATCTGGTGGATATGGGCCGGGGTGCAGCGCGTGGCCGTTCTGGTTCGCCAGGAGCGGTCAACTCAGAAGCCGACCGGATCCGTCGGTGGTGAGGCCAGTGGGAAAGCCTGCGGCATACCGCTGGCGATGCTGCCGGGGCAAAGTCGGACGCCTCCTTCGTGAAACGTCGTGCAGTGAACGTGGGAACCATCCGTGGTCGCCCGAACTCCGCGAAGCCATCGCGGAGATGGGCAGGCCCGTCGTCGGCTGATGGCCACGGGTGGGGCGGAGGCCCCGTAGTAGTCCGAGCGCGGGAAAGCCGCGCACATGGCGAAGGGGGCCAGCAATTCAGCAGCGGAAGAACTGGAATGTCAGGAGGATGTCGTTGGTGAATACCGACGAGTTGGAGCACGCCTTATTTCAGGCGGAGCGCCGGGTACTGAAGATCCAGACCAAGCTGCACTGTTGGGCGACCGATGATTCTCACCGTCGGTTCGATGATCTGTTCAACCTTGCTGCGCCACGAAAGCGCTCTGTTATATCCCCGGTTAAGCCGGGAGGAACTCGGAGGGATGTTCCTGGGTCCGATGGCTAACCTGAATCCGAAAGGTGCAGGGAACAATAGCATGCCAGAAAAGTAACGCTCGCGTTCAGGCATATGAAGCGAGGCGTTGCGGGACCCGTGCGATACGGATAAAGCTTGATTGCCTAGACCTCAATCTCCAGAAGGTGCAAGAACACGCCCGCCGGAAATAGTGCCTGATACCGGCGCCACACCCTGTATCGGCATCACGAGGTGGCTGATACATCCTCCGGGATGTGGAGCGATGCCCAACGAGGGCATTCAAGGAGATGAATGAGGATCCTAAGTCGCACTATCACGTATGACAGAGACGAACGTGGGATCACCTAAGGGGCGCGAGCCCTACGGTGACAGAGGCCCCGTAGTAGTCGTAGGAGTAACGCCCTACCGAGGGGGACGGGAAGGCCGTCCGCAGGGCCAAGGGGGCCAGGTGATCGGGTATTCGAAGACTGGGAGGTATGCGTAATGCAGAGCGCCGAAACAGTACTGAGTATCCTCCGTGATCGCGGTAGGCGTGGCCTGCCGTGCAATGAAATGTTCCGACAACTGTTCAATCCGCAGATGTATCTGATGGCCTACGGGCGCCTGTACTCCAACCATGGAGCCATGACGCCTGGGGTCGATGGAGAAACCGCAGACGGCATGTCGCTGGCAAAGATTGAACGCATCATCGACGCCCTGCGTCACGAGCGGTTTCGGTTTAAGCCAGCAAAACGGATCTACATCCCGAAGAAGAATGGGAAGCAGAGGCCGCTCGGCTTGCCTTCGTGGTCGGATAAGCTCGTCGGTGAAGTGGTCCGCCTCTTGCTGGAGGCGTACTATGAGCCGCGGTTTTCTGACCGTTCACACGGTTTCCGTCCCGGCAAGGGCTGTCACACTGCACTCAGCGAAGTGGCGGACCTTTGGACTGGCACGGCATGGTTCATTGAGGGTGATATATCAGACTGCTTTGGAAGCCTTGACCGCGAGGTCATGCTCTCGATGCTGGCTGAGAAAATCCACGACAACCGGCTCCTCCGGCTGATCGAACAGATGCTACAAGCCGGATATCTGGAGGATTGGGTATGGAACGAAACGCTCAGTGGAGCCCCACAGGGCGGTGTCGTTTCGCCGATCCTTTCCAATATTTACTTGGACCGGCTGGACAAGTTCATCGAAACAGTTCTGATACCGCAGTACACCAGAGGAGCTAGCAGGGCCAACAACCCTGCCTACGCAAGGGTACGAATGGCGGCGGTGCGCGCTCGAAAACGCGGCAATGTAACCGCAGCACGCGAGTTGCGTAAACAGCTACGGGGAACGTCCAGCAAGGATCCTCAGGATCCGGGCTACAGGCGACTCCGCTACTGCCGGTACGCCGACGACACCCTCCTCGGATTCGCCGGACCGAAGGTCGAAGCTGAGGAAATCAAGCAGCGTCTGGCACAGTTCCTTCGAGACGAACTCAAGTTGGAACTGAACCCGGACAAGACGCTGGTTACGCAAGCCCGTACCCGGGCAGCGTCTTTCCTTGGCTACGAGATCACTGTCCAGCACAGCGCGACCCGCCCGTCTGTTAACGGCAGCGTCGCTCTGCGCGTCCCACGACAAGTGATCAAATCCAAGTGTGTCCCCTACCTGAAGCACGGAAAACCCGAGCGCCGCACCGAGCTGTTCAACCGTGACGACCTCACGATCATCAGCACATACGGAGCGGAATATAGGGGTCTCGTCCAGTACTACCTGCTGGCCGGTGACGTCTGGAGACTGAGCCGGCTGAAATGGGTCGCACAGACCTCCATGCTCAAGACGCTTGCCGCCAAGCACCGTTCGACGGTGTCGGCGATGGCCCGCAAGTACAGGGCCAAGATCTCGACACCAGATGGACCACGGACATGCTACGAGGCCAGCATTCAACGAGCAGGCAGGAAACCACTGGTCGGAAGGTTCGGCGAAATCCCGCTGAAACGGCAGAAGAAGGCGGTACTACAAGACCGCCCGGTAGTCCGACCCGTTGCCCGCAAAGAGCTGATTACACGGCTCCGCCTGGGCAAGTGTGAACTGTGTGAGCAGATAGACCAAGTGGAAGTCCACCAGGTCCGAAAGCTCGCCGATCTCACCGAGTCCGGACGACCACAGCCCCCGTGGGCACAACACATGGCAAAGAAGCGGAGAAAAACCCTCGTGGTCTGCACCCGCTGTCATGAGGCCATCCATACGGGGCAACCCACCGCGCAATTCACGGAGTAGTCGCTGGAGAGCTACGTGCACCGAAAGGTGCCCGCGTGGTTCGGACCGGGGGCCGCTGGAGCAGGACCGTGGTAACACGGCACCTCGCCAGCGGCCTACCGGTGTTCGCCGATCCCGCTTTCCTGTTGGTCGCGTGGGACCGGGTGCGGGGGAACAAGGGAGCCAAGACGGCCGGGATCGACGGGCGCACTGCTTCGTCGATCGCATTGTCGGTTGGGGTCGATGAATTTGTCGACCGGGTGCGGGTCTCGCTCAGGGACCGCACTTTCCAGCCGATGCCGGTGCGGGAGCGGATGATCCCCAAGACGGGCGGCAAGTGGCGTCGTCTGGGGATCGCGACGATCACCGACCGGGTCGTGCAGGCATCTCTGAAACTGGTGTTGGAGCCGATTTTCGAGGCGGATTTCCTCCCGTGTTCTTACGGGTTTCGCCCGAACCGTCGGGCTCACGACGCGATAGCCGAGATCCGCCACCTCACCTCCCACTCCTACGAGTGGATCGTGGAGGGCGATATCAAAGCCTGCTTCGACGAGATCTCGCACCCCGCTCTGTTGGACCGGGTGCGTCTTCGGATCGAAGACAAACGCGTCCTTGCCCTGGTCAAGGCGTTCCTCAAGGCGGGCATCCTCGGAGAGGATCGCGTGCTGAGGGAGAACAACGCCGGTACCCCCCAGGGTTCGATCCTTTCACCGTTGCTCAGCAATGTGGCCCTCTCAGTCCTCGACGAGTTCATCGCCGACGGTCCGGGCGGTCCCTCGCTGACCAACGGCCGCAGGGCCAAGCGCCGGGCCCAAGGTCTGCCGAACTACCGTATTTCAAGGTACGCGGACGACTGGTGCCTGATGGTCTCGGGCACTCGGGCACACGCCGAGACTCTGCGCGATGAGATCGCCGCAGTTCTGAGCACGATGGGGTTGCGGCTTTCCGAGGAGAAGACCCTGATCACTCATATCGACGACGGCCTCGACTTCCTCGGCTGGCACATCCAGCGCCACCGCAAGCGAGGTACGGACAAGCACTACGTCTACAACTACCCGGCCAAGAAGTCTCTGACCTCGATCACCGGAAAGATCCGGACGTTGTGCCGACAGTCAACGCACCTGGAGTTCGATCACCTGTTGTACCAGCTCAACTCGGTGCTGCGGGGCTGGACCACGTACTTCCGAGCGGGGGTTTCCTCCGTCACGTTCTACTACCTGCACGCCTTCCTCTGGAAACGCGTCTGGTATTGGCTGCGGAGAAAGCACCCCCGCGCGACTTGGAAGGAATTGCGCCGCCGCTACTGCGGGGGCGGATGGTGGCCCAGCGGCCAGAAGGCAGTCCTCTTCGATCCGGAGAAAGTCACCACGCAGTGGTACCGCTTCCGAGGAACGAAGATCCCAAGCCCATGGCCGATCACCGGATGAGAAGAAGAACACGTCCCATCAGGACCTGTGGAGCGCCGGATGCGTTGAAAGGCGCACGTCCGGTGCGGGAAGCGGTTCGGGGAAACCTCTGGTGGAAACATCAGCATGGCGCCCCGGACCGACTTTCACTATAACTCCCGGCGCATCCAGAAACGCCTCGGCTACCTCAGCCCGGTCGAGTTCGAGGAGAAGCACTACGCCGACCAGGCAACGGCCGAACGAACGAACCTGAAACCCCGTCAACCCGCCCTGACCAGCTGATCAGCACCTCCCGCACACCGGGGGAACCTCAGGGGCGGGGAGGGTGCGTCTTCAGGTCGGCGTACGGTTCGATACACCCTGGAGCGTCTTGCGGTCATCGATCCGCTTGCGCCCCGGGTACCGGAACCGCCGCTCATGCTTCGGCAACAGCGGCTCGATCACCGCCCACAACTCGTCACTGACCTCCCACGGCTTCCGCCGCGCCATGGCCACACCCCACAAAAGACGGGATCACGTACATCTCCGCCGTGCCACAACACGATCTTTCTGCAAGGACCCCTAAGGGCCCACGGCCCGTTCGGGCCGAAGAAGCAAGGGACGCAGCCCCTGGCTTTTCAGGGGCGCGGGGAACTGCGCGACCAGCCCCCACCGGACGCGCGCCTTGGGGGTCGAAGGGCCACAGCCCCTGGGGATGGGAACGGGTAGGGGCGGCGGGGCGCAAATCGCCGGTCATGTCAGCCGGTGCTGATTCCCGCGCGCAGGAAGTACAGGACCGTCAT
This sequence comes from Streptomyces sp. NBC_01314, assembly GCF_041435215.1. Taxonomy (NCBI): domain Bacteria; kingdom Bacillati; phylum Actinomycetota; class Actinomycetes; order Kitasatosporales; family Streptomycetaceae; genus Streptomyces; species Streptomyces sp. NBC_01314. The sequence continues at coordinate 6,295,996 of NZ_CP108394.1, forward strand.
CGTCACCGCCGTGCCCAGGACGACGGCCCGCAGTGCGCGGGCCGGGAGGCGGAGGGCGAGGCGGGCTCCGGCGAAGCCGCCGACGACGGCGCCCGTGAGCATGGCGGCGAGGAGAAGCGGAGCGCTGAGCGCGTCCGAGGCGACGAGGAAGAGCGCGGCGGCGCTGAGGTAGACGGCGGTGACCTGAGCGATCCGCATCGGGTTACCGGCGGCTGGATCCAGGCCGAGGCCCATGCTCCACAGGGCCAGCATCAGGATGCCTACGGCTCCGCCGAAGTATCCGCCGTACACGGCGAGCAGGAACTGTCCGGTGAGGACGGCCCGGGGGCCGAGGCCGGCCGCCCGGTCCGACGCGGCGCCGAACAGCCGCAGGGCAGGGCGGCCGAAGGCGAGGACGACCGTGGCGAAGGCCAGCAGCCAGGGCACGGCGGCGTCGAAGGAGGCGGACGGCAGGACCAGCAGGAGGACGGCGCCGAGGCCGCCGCCGAGCACGCTGGTCGTGGTCAGCGCCCGTGTGGAGGCCGCTCCTACCTGGGTGATCTCATGCCGGGAGACCCAGGCGCCGGCCACCGAGCCGGGCAGGAGGGCGATGGTCGAGGCCGCGTTCGCCGTCACCGGGGACAGGCCGACCGCGACCAGGGCGGGCAGCGCCACGAACGTGCCACCACCGCCGACGGCGTTCAGCGTCCCGGCGGCGAGACCGGCCAGCAGCACGAGGAGGATCTCCGACATCCGGTGAGCATCGTGCCGGGGACGAGGTCCCCGCAATGGGCCCACCATGCGCGATCCACGAATCGAGCCTAAGGCCCTGCCATAGGCTGACCCGGTGCGCTACGACCTCGACGACCTGCGGCTCTTCCTCGACATCGTGACGGAGGGCTCGATCACGGCCGGGGCCCGCCGGATGCACCTGAGCCTCCCCTCCGCCAGCGCGCGGGTGCGATCCCTGGAACACCACGCCGGGGTGGCCCTGCTGATCCGGGGCCGGCGCGGCGTGCGGCCCACCCCGGCGGGGACCACGCTGGCCCGCCACGCCCGAGAGGTCCTCGACCGCACGGCACGCCTCGAAAGCGCCGTCGCCAGCTACGCCCGCCCCCGGACCGAGCCCCTGACCCTGCTGGGCGGCGGCTCCGCCCTGCACCGGCTGGTGCCGCGCGCCCTGGTCTCGTTCCTGCGGGCCCACCCGGACATCGACGTCACCGTCTCCGAGAGCCGCACCCCGCGCACCCTGCGGCTGCTCGCGGCCGGCGAGGCGGACCTCGGGGTCGTCGTCGACGACGAGGCTCGCGACCGGGGCCTCGACACGGAACCGCTCGGCGACGACTCCCTCGTCGTGGTCGGTCAGGCAGGCGGCATCCTCGCCGGACGCACCGCGCTGACGTACAGCGAGGTGGCCGAGCATCCTCTCGTCGGCCTCGACGCCGACTCCTCGCTCCGCCGTTGGATCGAGCAGCACCTCGGCCCGCACGCCCCCGCCGCCCGTCACCGCACCACCGTCGCCGACCTGGGCACCCTCGTCGCCCTGGCCTCCGCCGGAGTGGGCCTCGCCGTCGTGCCCCGCCGCGCCCTGGACCCGGACCGTCAGCCGCTGGACGTGTGCGAGCTGAGCGAGCCCTGGGCCCGCCGCCACCACCTGCTGGCCTGGGGCGCCAAGGCCCGCACCTCACCCGCGTCGACGGCGGCCGAGGCGCTGGCCGAACACCTGCGACAGGCGGCCGGCTCCCTCTCCCTTCCCCTCTCCCCGACGGAATCGCTCACACCCGGCCTCCACAACACCGTTGCTCCACCCCTTGTCTGACGGATCGTCAGCTACGACGATGGACGCGGCCGAGTCGCCGGCTGTGCCGAGCGCGGCTCATGTCGCCCGGCCACGCACATGGCGGACACCGAGGACCCGGTAGCCGGGGAGTGGGGGAGCGACCGTGCGAACACCGCAGGAAAGCGAGCCGGGCGGACTGGCCGGGGCAGGCGGACCGAGCGGACCGGCCTACGGGATGCAGCTCCCCGTCCAGTCGCAGAGCACTCTCTATGCCGAGCCCTGGGAGGCGGACGCCGGTCCCGAGGATCTGGCCGAGATCGCGCGGGCCGCCGACCGGGCGGGGTTCGCGTACGTCGCCACCTGCGACCACGTGGCCATCCCGCGCCGCCTCGCGCCCGCGATGAGCACGGTCTGGTACGACCCGGTCGCCACGCTCGCCTACCTGGCGGGGGTGACGGAGCGCGTCCGGCTGCTCAGCCACGTCGCGGTAGTCGGACTCCGCCACCCACTCCTCACCGCCAAGCAGTACGCCACCCTCGACCACCTCTCCGGCGGCCGGCTGATCCTCGGCGTCGGCGCCGGTCACGTACGGGAGGAGTTCGAGGCGCTCGGCGTCGACTTCGACCGCCGGGGAGCCGTCCTGGACGAGTGCGTGGACGCCCTGCGAGCGGCCCTCGGCCCGGACGAATTCCCTTCCCACCACGGCAAGTTGTACGACTTCGAGGGCCTGGGTCAGCGCCCCCGCCCGGCCCAGGACCGTATCCCGGTGTGGGTGGGCGGCTCGTCCCCCGCCGCCGTACGCCGGGCCGCCGTCCGCGGCGACGGCTGGCTGCCGCAGGGCGACCCCCGCGACCGGCTACCGGCCCAGATCACCCGACTCCGACGCCTCCGGGAGGAGGCCGGCGTAACCACCCCCCTCACCATCGGCGCGATCACCGAGCCGCTGTACGTAGGGGACCCGACCTGGAACGTCGGCCGCCGCACCCTCACCGGCCCCCCGGAAGCCCTCGCGGAGTCGCTGCGGGCGTACGGGGCGATGGGGGTGGACCAGATCCAGGTGCGGTTCCGTAGCCGTGGCCGGGGTGAACTCACGGACCAGATGGCGCAGTTCGGGGCCGAGGTGGGACCGTTGTTGTAGAAGCCGCCCGCCCTGCCTCGGAGGCTGTGGAAGGGCAGGCGGCTGATGGTGCGGGGCCGGCTACCGGAGTTCTGTTTCCCGCCTGGTCCGGCAGCGAGGACATCGGCAAGGCGGCCACTCGTGCGACTGTGGCAGGCGCTCGGTGTCGTGCGCACTGGTGACCGTGCGCTGCTGTGGCTGGCCGTCGGTCTCGCCGTCAGGGCTGATCCGGTAGGTGCGGATGGTCAGTCGGGAGGCCCCGTTGCCGGGGTACCGCCCAGCTTTCACCGGGTCCCGTCCGTGCCGGGCGCGTGGCAGGAGCACGGGCAGGCGGACATCAGCAGCAGGCCCATGGTTCCCGGCAGCGGTACGTCGGCCGTCTGACGACATCGCCGGTGCAGGTCCTCGTAGCCGGGCCGCCCCGCGAGCGCGCACTCGGCCGACAGCGCCGCGTCCGTCTCCGACGGCCTCAACACGCCACCACCTGCTCGGCGCCGATGGTGTGCCGGTCGAGGTCGATGCCGAAGTCGGCGGCGAGAACCAGGGCGAGCCGCCGCCGGGACTGCCGCGCCTGCTCCCGCTCTACTGCGACGAGGTAGGGGCGGACGAGCGGGGAGGCGGCGCCGTCGAAGGGGCCCTGGTCAAGGCCGTACGGGGAACGCGGGGCGGGGAGCGGCCCGGTGGTCCTTGAGGATGCCTCGGACTCGTGCCCGGGGCCGGGCTCGAAGAGGCACGTACCGGCTCGCCTCCTGCCGGTGCCTGGCGCCAAGACGCTCAGAACGCACCGCAAGAGGGCATGGATAATGCTCACTGTCGCCAGCTCCTTTTCAGCTGATGGCCGTGCCCCGGGAGGTCCCACAACCTCGCCGGGGTCTTACATTCCCAGAGGGTAGACGGACTGTACTACCCCCGTCTACCCTCTGTGGTAGCTATGGCAGGTACACGCTCGCCGCCTACTGTCCTGGGCATGAGCATTGACCGGGAAGGGCCAGTCCCGCCGTACCGTCAGATCGCCGACAGCCTGCGCGCCCGCATCGAGGACGGCAGCATCCAGACCGGCCGCCGTATCCCGAGTCTCGTCGAGCTGGAAGCCGAGTTCGGCGTGGCCCGCGACACTTTGCGCAAGGCCGTGAAGGTGCTCAAGGACGAGGGACTGGTGGAGACGGTGACGGGCATGGGCGTGTACGTGGTGGACAAGCTGAGGCAGGGCTCGTTCGTCGCTGATCAGGAGAAGTGACGGCAGCCGACCGTGGTGCGACGCGGGTCGGGACAGTCGGCACTGTGGGGGCGGCCGTCGGGCAACGGGGCACGGTCGCCCCGTGCGCAGCCGGACCCCGTGCGGCCGTGTAGGCCGTTTGCCGGTGTCGTCGTGCGCGATCCCGAAGCGGATCCAACGATTCCAGGTGTGCCCGTCAGGCGATGACGTACGCCTGTGTCCGGGGCACGTGGACGGAGGTATGTGAGCATGAGACATCGAATAGTCGCCCTCGCGGTGGCGGGTGTGCTGGCCGCGACGATCCCGGCCGGCGCGGCTTCCCCGGAGCCCGTGCCCGGGTACGGGTACGGGTACGAGGACGGGTACGGGTACGGGGACTCACCGCCGCCGGGGCCGACCGCTCCACCACCCGGTTCGGCGTCGCCGGACGGCGAGGCCTGGGCCTGGACGCAGCTGACCAGCGGCGGCACCCAGATCCGATACGTGTCCACGGACTCCAGCCAAACGTGCCCCAGCGTGCGCTACACGTACGGGGGAAGCCAGCACACGGACCCGCTCAGCCGGAGGAGCGAGCCCGGGGGGCTCCAGTTCCCGACCACCGTCTGCGAGGCCGAGGTGCGCCTCACGGCCTCCGACGCGACGCTGGTGCCCGCGACGGTACGAGCGGCCAGGCTGCACCCGTCGACGGGTCAGCTGCCTCTGCCGAACTGGACCTCGACCACCCGTCCCGCCAGGATCGGCGTCATCGGCGACACCGGCTGCGAACTCCCCGCGGACATGAACGAGCCGGCGCAGGACTGTGCGAACCGCTGGCCGTTCCGGCAGATCGCGGACAGTGTCGTCGACCGGACGAGGCCGAATCTCGTCGTCCACGTCGGTGACTATCTCTACCGGGAGGACCCCGGCAGGGGGAACGACAATCCGGCGGGCTGCACGGGCACCGCCGACGCGGCCAGCTGGGCCTGCGTGGTCGCCGACTTCTTCAGGCCCGCCGAACGGCTGCTGGCCACGGCTCCCGTCGTGCTGGCGCGGGGCAACCACGAGGACTGCAACATGAACCAGCAGGGCGGCGCGGGCGGCGCGTGGTTCCGCTATCTCGCCGACGAACTGCGCTCCAACGGTACCTGCAGCCTGTTCAGCCAGCCTGCGATGATCCACGCCGGCACGCTGACCCTCGCCTCCGTGGACTCCTCGCTCGCCGACCGGCGGGACGACGGAAGCACAGCGAACCAGGGCACCTACACCACGCAGTTCAACGCCGTGAACCAGGCCGCGGCGCAGGCTCCCGGTGACGTCTTCGTGGTCACGCACAAGCCGCTGTGGATGGTGAAGGCGGCCGGACAGACGCCGGGGGCGGTCACCTGGGCGACGCGGGTTCTCGACGGGGCCGTCGCCAACACCCAGCTGCGTCACCTGCAGAGCAAGGTACGCATGGTGCTCTCGGGACACTTCCACCTCGCCCAGAAGCTCGACTTCGACAGCACCCGCCCACCCCAGCTGACCCTGGGCAACTCCGGTGGCCCCCTGGACAACGGCCCGATCGACGGCAATGTCGAGCTGCAGTCCATCGGCACGCCGCCGCAGCAGGTGAACCAGTCGGTGACCAAGCTGCGGACCCCCGGAGGTCTGGCGATCTACGGTTACGGGGACCTCCGCTGGGACGGCACGACCTGGATTCTCACCTTCCGTGACAGGACCGGCGACCCCCTGGGCAACAGCTGCCGACTGAGCACGAGCACCGACCACCGGAACTTCGTCTGCTAGGAGCCGTCCGGGCAGCGGGGCGGGGGAAACCGTGTCTGCGGCTTCTCCGTCCTGCCGTCGGAGTGGGCGAGTCGGGGGAACCTGTCTGACAGCTTCGCGGTTCGTCCTTGAAACTTCGAACAACTTACGCCCGAGTCACGTATGTAGGGGAGTCATGGCTTCGGCGGAAGGACACGTGAGGTGCGATCCCCCCGACACGTCAGCACGTCCCAGCATGTAGGCACCCCCGTTTCAGCTGTTCCCGCACGTCCCTCCCGTGTCCCGGCACACCCGCCCCGCTTGTCGGAAGCGTCGTCCCAGGGCCTGTCCGTCGCGCTCGCCTGTGTCGAGAGGGAGTGGCCGCACGACGACTGGCCGGCCCCCGACGACCGGTACGTGAGCAGCGCGCTGCACGTCCCGCCGCCCTACCGTGAACTCCGCGAGACCGAGGCGGACGTCGTGGTCCTGCGCTGCGAGGACCCGTCGGTGTCCTTCGCGACGCTGTTGAAGGCCAGGGGTTCCATGAGCGCCCCGGTGATCGTCGTCAGCCCCCGCCGGGACCCCGAGGCGGTCGTGGAGGTGTTCCGGGGCGGGGCCGGCTATCTCGTCGAGGGCGACTACTGCACCTGCATGCTCTCCTCCGCGGTCGTGGCCGCCACGGTCGGCCACACCTATTTCTCGCCCGTCGCCTGCGCCGCCATCCGGGACGCTGCCCGGCATCTGCCGGACCACGGGGAGGCGATGGAGCGGCTGCGCTCACTGCTCTCGCCCCGCGAACGCCAGATCATGGAGCTCCTCTCCACCGGCCTCGGCGCCCAGGAGATCGGGCTGCGCCTCCGGCTGAGCGAGAAGACCGTCCGCAACAACCTCAGCAACGTCTACGCCAAGCTGGATGTCCGCGGGAGTACGGAGGCGGTGCTGAGGTGGCTGGGAGCGACCCCCAGAGTTCGCGTATGAGAACGCCGGATTGAGCGTATTCAGGAACGCACGGAGCTCGTGGAGGCCGACCCGTGGAGGCCGAATAGAGCCCGTTTGAAAAACCCCACGAAAAAATCCCCCGCGCATAGCACGGGGGATTATCCGGGTTTCTCCGGCCGCTATTGAATGGTGACGTCGGAGAGCGGAACCTCGATGTCGGTCACGTTCGCGCCACCCTCCTCGAATCCGGGTTCGGCGCGGGCGCTGTTCCCACTGTTGAGAATTCCGTTGGCCTGGGGCGTACCGCACTGGACGTTGCGCAGCCAGAGCCGGCCGTCCGGCGTTCCGCTGGGCAGGAGCTGCGGATAGAAGACGTGGACGGTCGCGGCCCCCTCACTGGGGGAGAAGAACACCGTCTGGCCGTCCTGGGCGTCCTTGTAGGTGGCCTTGAGGAAGCCGCTGACGTCGGTGCGCTTGTGGGACCACATGAAGAAGGCGATGTGGTCCGCCTTCACCGTGTCACTCCTGGAGAAGGAGAACGACGACGTGGTGTCGTCGCGCTTGATGTTGAATTCCTGCGTGGCGAACTTGATGCCGATCTCGAAGATGGAGCTCCCCAGCTTCGTACTGCCGTCCGTGTTGAAGCCGTCCTCCAGCTGAATGACGCGGGTCACGGACGCCGAGCCGCTGAAGGTCTTGGTAGCGGGGCTGGTGACCCCGCAGTTGTCCGTGACCGTGGTCACCCGCTCGTTGGGGCCCAGGCTGTTGGCCTTGCTCTGGACGTCCACGAACTCGCAGTTTTCCAGCTTGTTCGAGTCCGTACGGCAGTCGGTGGCCACCTCGTCGGGGGTGGCGGCACCCGCGCTGTACATCAGCGGGACGGCCAGTCCGAGGGCGACGACCGGCGCCAGCGCGAGGGTGATGCGCTTCTTCTTGCTGCGGTGGTTGCCGCTGCGCCCGGTGCGTGTCATGTGTATCTCCTGCAAGGGGGATCGGGGGAGAAGAGCTGGTGGGATGGGTTGTGCTGTGGGGGTGGGGGTGGGGGATTCCGTGGGGGGAAAAGTCTGTGTGGTGGTCGGGGGTCCTGGGACCGTCGGCTCTAGGCCTCCGGTCAGCAGTCCTCCAGCACGACCTTGCTGGTGCCGTCCGCGAGTCCGGGCGTGCCCGCGGCGCTCTCCAGGATGACGGGACCCTCGACGACCTCCGGCGCCACGAAGTTCTTCTCGGGGGAGGGGTTCACGGCGAAGCTTCCGGGATCGGCGTCGAGGTGCACCCGCCATTCGCCGGTCATGCGCTGGATCTTCGGCGTGAACGTCACGTGCATGATCTTGCCGACGGGGACTTCCCGCTGTTCCGACTCGCTGGCGGTGGCCGTCTTGATGGTCATGTCCAGCGTGCCCTTGTGCTTCACCCAGCCGCCGCTCAGGGCTCCGAAGAGACCACCGAGGGCGCCCTGCTGGGTCGCGGTGTACTTGCCCTGGCCCTGGCCAATCGCCTTCGAGAACTCGGTGGTCACCTTCGACGGTTCGGTGGCGTTCGGCTCGCAGTTCGGGAAGTCGACGGTGACCTTCTCCGTGGGGCCGTCGAAGGTCTCGAACTTCGTCTCGACGAAATCACAGGTGTCCGACTCGAAACCGTCCCCGAGCCCGCCCCCGAAGTCCCTCGTCGTCTGCTGTTTGCCGTTGAGCTTGGAAGTCCTTTCGCACATCCTCATGATCTGGTCCGGCGTCTTTTCGTCGGCCGCGCTGGCCGACGGCAACACTACGGCTGCGATAGCCGTGCCGGTCACAAGTGAGGCACCGATCGCCAGGTACCGGACCTTCTTGTTCTTGAAGCGCCTCTTCGCCATGATCGGCTCTCTCCTTGGGGGTGGCTTTACCTTCCGATGGCAAATTATTGGGGCCCCGTACGTGTTATGGACAGGGTCAAATGTCCCTACCCACCGGTCACTTGAGATCGCGATCGCAAGCATGTGCCTCACATCTGACGTTACGTCAGCTACGGAGGTACGCTGACCTCGGTCAACGCACCGCGAAGGGAGTCCACATGGGCAAGCTCGACGGACGTGTAGTCCTCGTCACAGGTGCCGCGCGCGGCCAGGGCGAGCAGGAGGCCCGGCTGTTCCGGGCCGAGGGGGCGGAGGTCGTCGTCGCCGACGTCCTCGACGACCAGGGGGAGGCCCTCGCCAAGGAGCTGGGCGCGCACTACGTCCACCTGGACGTGAGCCGCGAGGACGACTGGGCGGCAGCCGTGGCCGCCGCCAAGGGCGCGTACGGCCGCGTCGACGGGCTCGTCAACAACGCCGGCGTGCTGCGCTTCAACTCCCTCGTCGACACCTCCCTCGACGAGTTCATGCAGGTCGTGCGGGTCAACCAGGTCGGCGTCTTCCTCGGCATCAAGACCCTGGCCCCCGAGATCGAGGCGGCCGGCGGCGGCACGATCGTCAACACCGCCTCGTACACGGGGCTGACGGGCATGGCGTACGTCGGCGCGTACGCCGCGACCAAGCACGCGATCGTCGGCCTCACCCGCGTCGCCGCGCTGGAGCTGGCCCGCAAGGGCATCCGGGTCAACGCGGTCTGCCCCGGCTCCATCGACACCGCGATGACCGACCCGGGTGACGAGGTGTCCGCCGAGGCCGTCGCCAAGCTCTACCGCAAGCGGGTCCCGCTCGGCCGGATCGGCCGCCCCGACGAGGTCGCCCGCCTCGCCCTCTTCCTCTCCTGTGAGGACTCCTCCTACATCACCGGGCAGCCGTTCGTGATCGACGGGGGCTGGCTGGCCGGGGTCAGTCTCATCTGACAGCCGACTCCATCTGACGGCACGTCAGCTATTGACGCTCCACGGGGCCGGTGGAACAGTCGGCCGTATCGAGATCTGACGTTCAGTCAGATACGGCTGCCGGGTATCGCTGGGGATGGTGAACCTCCTTGGAATTCGGGCTCTTTGTACAGGGGTACGTGGGCAAGCGGGCCAAGACGGACCCGCTCGCGGAGCACAAGGCGCTGATGGAGGAGACCGAGTACGTCATCCAGGCGGACAAGTCCGGCTTCAAGTACGCGTGGGCGTCCGAGCACCACTTCCTGGAGGAGTACTCGCACCTCTCCGCCAACGACGTCTTCCTCGGCTACCTCGCGCACGCGACCGAGCGGATCCATCTGGGCTCCGGGATCTTCAACCCGCTCGCCCAGGTCAACCACCCGGTGAAGGTCGCCGAGAAGGTCACCATGCTCGACCATCTCACCGAGGGTCGCTTCGAGTTCGGCAGCGGACGCGGGGCCGGCTCGCACGAGATCCTCGGCTTCATCCCCGGTGTGACCGACATGAACTACACCAAGGAGATCTGGGAAGAGACCATCGCCGAGTTCCCCAAGATGTGGCTCCAGGACGAGTACGTCGGCTTCCAGGGCAAGCACTGGTCCCTGCCGCCCCGCAAGATCCTGCCCAAGCCGTACGGGAAGTCCCACCCCGCGATGTGGTACGCCGCCGGGTCGCCGCCGTCGTACTCCATGGCCGCGCGCAAGGGGCTCGGGGTGCTGGGCTTCAGTGTGCAGAAGGTCTCCGACATGGAGTGGGTGCTGGAGAAGTACAAGACGGCGATCGTCGACGCCGAGCCGATCGGTGACTTCGTCAACGACAACGTGATGGTGACGACGACCGCGATCTGCGCGCCCACGCACGACGAGGCGGTCCGTATCGCGGTGAACGGCGGGCTGCACTATCTGCCGTCCCTCGTCTTCCGGTACCACGACACCTTCCCCCGGCCCGACGGCTTCCCCGTCTGGCCGGAGACGCTGCCCGAGTACAACGAGGAACTCATCGAACTGCTCATCGAGGAAGAGCTGCTGATCTGCGGGGATCCGGACGAAGTGACCCGGCAGTGCAAGCGGTGGGAACAGGCAGGGGCGGACCAGCTGAGCTTCGGGTTGCCGGTGGGGGTGCCGAAGGAGGCGACCCTGCAGACGATCCGGCTGGTCGGGGAGCACGTCATTCCGAAGATCGACACGGATCCCGTGCACCGGACTTCGCGGTTCCGCTCCGCGGGGAGCGCCGTCTGAGTCTGCGGGTCGGTGGGGGCTGGTCGCGCCCACGCGGCGGAGCCGCACATTGACACAGCCCCGCGCCCCTAAAAGCACGGCGGCACCGCATCGTCACCAGGCGTCCGGAAGGGAGAGACATGCTCGACCATGTCATCAAGGGTGTGACCGTCGTCGATGGGACAGGCGCGCCCGCGTACACAGCCGATGTCGGCATACGCGACGGCCGTATCGCCGTCATCGGGACGGTCACCGAAGAGGCCCGTACGTCCGAGGACGCGGCCGGGCTCATGCTCGCGCCCGGGTTCGTCGATCCGCACACCCACTACGACGCCCAGCTGTTCTGGGACCCGTACGCGACGCCCTCCCTCAACCACGGTGTGACGACCGTCGCGGGCGGGAACTGCGGTTTCACGCTCGCACCCCTCAACCCTTCGCGTCCCGAGGACGCGGACTACACACGGCGGATGATGTCCAAGGTCGAGGGGATGTCGCTGGTCGCGTTGGAGGAGGGGGCGCCCTGGACCTGGCACGGGTTCGGGGAGTACCTGGACGCCCTCGAAGGCCGGATCGCCGTCAACGCCGGCTTCATGGTGGGGCACTGCGCGCTGCGCCGGTACGTGATGGGACCGGACGCGGTCGGCGGGCAGCCGAGCGACGAGCAACTGGACGCGATGCTGCGGCTGTTCCACGAGGCGATGGAGGCGGGCGCCTGGGGGCTGTCGACCACGCAGTCGTCGACACACAGCGACGGCGACGGGCAGCCCGTCGCGTCACGGCACGCCGGGCCCGCCGAACTGATCGCGCTGGCGCGGGCCGTCGGCGAGCACGAGGGCACCCAGATCGAGGCGATCGTCGCGGGGTGCCTGGACCAGTTCAGCGACGACGAGATCGATCTCTTCGTGGAGATGAGCGCGGTCGCCGGGCGGCCCCTCAACTGGAACGTGCTGACGATCGACGCGGCCGTCCCCGAGCGCGTGCCGAGGCAGCTGGAGGCGAGCGAACGGGCGCGGAAGGCGGGCGGCCGGGTGGTGGCCCTGACGATGCCGATCCTCACGCCGATGAACATGTCGCTGGGTACGTTCTGCGCGCTGAACCTGATCCCGGGGTGGGGGCCCGTCCTGAGCCTGCCGGTGCCCGAGCGGATCGCGCGGCTGCGCGACCCGCAGGTGCGGGCCGAGATGCTGCGGCGCGCGGACAGCAAGGAGGCGGGCGTCTTCCGGCGGCTCGCCCACTTCGGCCGGTACGTCATCGGGGACACGTACAGCGAGGCGAACGAGGGCCTCACCGGGCGGGTCGTCAAGGACATCGCGGCGGAACGGGGGCAGGAACCCTTCGAGTGCCTGGTGGAGATCTGCGCCGCCGACGACCTCCGTACGGTCCTGTGGCCCATGCCCACCGACAACGACCCCGACTCCTGGACCCTGCGCGCCGAGACCTGGCGGCACGAGGACGTGCTGCTCGGCGGCTCGGACGCGGGCGCCCATCTGGACCGCATGTGCGGCGCCCCGTACACCACCAGGTTCATCGGGGACTGTCTGCGCGGCCGGAAGCTGGTCGGGCTCGAACAGGCGGTGAAGATGCTGACGGACGACCCGGCGCGCCTCTTCGGCCTGCGGGAACGGGGGCAGGTGCGGGAGGGGTGGCATGCGGACCTCGTCCTCTTCGACCCGGAGCGCGTCGACGCCGACAAGGCCACCCTGGTGCACGACCTGCCGGGTGACAGCCCGCGCCTCGACTCCAGGGCGCTCGGCGTACGGGCGGTCTGGGTCAACGGCGTCGAGGCGATCCGCGACGACGTGGTGACCGGGGCCGTACCCGGGAAGGTGCTGCGCAGCGGGCGGGACACGCGGACGGTGAGTACGAAGTGAGCCCTGCGCCTCAAGTACCGGACGGGCAGCCGCTGTTCATCGGCGGCTCCTGGGTGGAGCCCGACGGCGGGCACTACGAGGTGGTCGACCCGGCGACGGAGGACGTCGTCGGACGGGCGCCGGAGGCCTCACGTCAACAGGTGCACGCGGCCGCCGCCGCCGCCCGCGAGGCCTTCGGCCCGTGGTCACGGGTGCCGGCCGCCGAGCGGGCCGCGATCCTCGCCCGTACGGCGGACCACATACGACGTCACCTCGCCCCGTACGCCGAACTCGCCCAGGCCGAGAGCGGTGCGACGACCGGTACAGCGCGGGGCATGCAGGTAGGGGTGGGCGCGGCCCGTTTCCAGCGGTACTCCCGCGTCGAGCCGGTGGAGGAGCCGATCGCCCCCCAGATCAACGAGGCCGGCCCCTTCGGCAGGGCGGCCGTGATGGGCGCCCTCGCCGTACGCCAGCCCGTCGGCGTGGTCACCTGTGTCACCTCGTACAACAACCCCTGGGCCAACCCGGCCGGCAAGATCGCCCCCGCGCTCGCCATGGGGAACACGGTGGTCGTGAAGCCGGCCCCGCAGGACCCGCTCTCCGTCTACCGCATGGCGGAGGCCCTGGAGGCCGCCGGTGTCCCGCCGGGTGTGGTGAACGTGGTGAGCGGGTCGGGTGCGGACGTCGGTGCGGCGGCCGTGGACTCACCGGACGTCGACATGGTGAGCTTCACCGGCTCGACGGCGGTCGGACAGCGGATCGCGGAGGTGTGCGGGCGCGGGATGAAGCGCCAGCTGATGGAGCTGGGCGGGAAGGGCGCGGCGGTCGTCTTCGACGACGCGGACGTGGGGTCGGCGGTGGCCGGCATCGCCACCACCTTCACCTTCTACAGCGGACAGATCTGCACGGCACCGACGCGGGTGATCGCGCAACGGGGCGTGTACGACCGGATGGTGACGCAACTGGCCGCGTACGCCGGGCGGTTGCCGGTGGGTGACCCGCGCGAGCCGGGCACGGTGGTCGGGCCGGTGATCTCGGCGGCGCACCGGGACCGCGTCGAGGCGTACGTCGAACTGGGCCGCAAGGAGGGAGCGCGGGTGGTCGCGGGAGGCGAACGGCCCCCGTACGAGCGGGGGTTCTACGTGGCACCCACGGTTCTCGCGGACTGCGCCCCTGACATGCGCGTCGTCCGTGAGGAGATCTTCGGCCCGGTCGTCGTCGTCCTCCCCTTCGACGACGAGGACGAGGCGGTCGCCCTCGCCAACGACAGCGACTACGGCCTCATCGACTACGTCTGGTCCGGGGACGTGGCCCGAGCGTTCCGCGTGGCCCGGCGTCTGCGTGCGGGCGGCGTGGGCGTGAACACCGTCGGCCGCAACATGGAAGCCCCGTTCGGCGGTTTCAAGAAGAGCGGAGTGGGGCGCGACGTGGGGTCGTACGCGCTGCACGCGTACAGCGAGACGCAGGCGATCGTCTGGCCCGGGTGAGGTCTTCCCCTCTGATCCTTTTGGGCGCAATGATGTTCGAATGCAGCATGAGCGGCGTGACGGGCGTGAGCGGCGTGGTCAGCGTGTGTCGAAGGCGTGGCGGTGGCCCCTGGGCGGCCTGGCGGCGGCCGTCGTGGGCGCCCTGTTCGTGCCGATCGGTGGGCCGCTGTGGGTGCATCTGATGGTGACGCTGGGCGCGGTCGTCACCCTCGTGAGCATGGCGAAACGGGAGATCCCGTTCCCGGTGGCCGTGGCGCAGTGGCGGCTCGGGGGCGACGATCCCGACGTCCTGCGCGCCCGTGTCCTGTCGGCGGTGGCGTGCCTGCAGCAGGGGCAGCCCGGCCTCGCGGTGTTCCGCCTGAAGTCCGTCCTGCCGGACCTGACCCGCGCAATGGGAGCGGACCACCCCGACACGCTGTCCGCGCGCGTCCTGAGCGTCCAACTGCGGGGCGAGACAGGTGACTTGCCGGATCGTGTGGGCGCTGTCGAGCAGGTGATCGTCGACATCACCCGCGTCCTCGGTCCCGGTCACCCCGACACGCTCGCCGCCGCCTACTGCCGCGCGGAGTGGCTCGGCCAGGACGGCCGTACCGACGAGTCGGAGGCGGCCTTCGCCGATGTCATCGCCGCGACCACGGAGCATCTGGGCGCCGACCACAACATGACGTTGATCGCCCGCAGTTCACTGACAATTCTGCGCCACGACCGGGCCGGCCGGACCGGCGACGAGGACGCCACCGCTGTTGCCACCGCCGAGGCTGTCGAGGACATGGCCGCCGTCGTCGACGCGATGGAACGTGCCTTCGGCGCCGACGATCCGACCACGGCTTCCACCCGCCGCCTCCTCACCCAGTGGCAGAACGCGCTCCCCCGAGAGACGGGTTGATGGACCGACCTCTCCTCTACCTCGACGTGGACGGGCCGTTGAACCCGTACGCCGCGAAGCCGGAACGGCGGCCCGCCGGTTACACGACCCACCGGATGAAACCGCAGGGCTGGCTCGCCCAGCATCCCGGACGCCCCGCGGCGTACGTCAAGCCGCTACGGGTCTGGCTCAACCCGGACCACGGCCGTCAACTGCTGGAACTGGACACTCTGTTCGACCTGGTGTGGGCGACGACCTGGGTCGGCGAGGCGAACACGTACATCGCGCCGGTCCTCGGGCTGCCGGAACTGCCGGTGGTGGAGTGGCCTCGGAGCCCAGTCACTGGCCTGTCCGGAGTGGCCCCGGAACCCGGCGTGTTCTGGAAGACACCGCGTCTCGTCGAACACGCGGCGGGGCGTCCGTTCGCATGGGTCGACGACGAGATCGGCACCGCCGACCAGCAGTTCGTGGCCACCCACCACCCGAACTCCGCCCTGCTGCACCGCGTCGACCCCCGGCTCGGCCTGCGCGAACCGGACTTCGCCACCCTCGCCGCCTTCGCCAGGACCACCGGCCGGGCGGGATAGAGATACGGTCGGCCGATGATCGTGTGGGTGAACGGGGCCTTCGGGAGCGGAAAGACGACGTTGGTCGAGGAGTTGCGGGGGCGGTGGCCCGAGGCGCTGGTGTTCGACCCCGAGGTGATCGGCTACGTACTGAGGGAGATCGTGGAGGTGCCGACCGGCGACTTCCAGGATCTGCGGCTGTGGCGGCGGCAGGTCGCCGAGTCCCTGGTGGGCCTGGTGGAGGAGTACCGGCGGCCGGTGCTGGCGCCGATGACCCTGGTGAACGCCGCGTACGCGGGTGAGGTGTTCGGCGCGATCAAGGCGGCCGGTATCCCGCTCCACCATTTCTTTCTCAAGGTCCCGGAGGGGGTGTTGGCCGCCCGGATCGACGGCCGCAGCTTCACGCCGGACGATCCCGAGCAGGACGAACGGGTCCGGCGGTGGTGCAGGGGCCGGATCGCGGAGTGCATGTCCGCGGTCGACACCCTGCCCTCCGACACGGTGTTCCTGGACGGTGAGTCGAGCCCTGGTGAGCTGGCCGGGTTTGTGCTGCGCCGTGTGACCCGGTGAGCGTCCCACCCGTCGGCCGCTCCTAGTCGCTGAGGTCCTCCCCCGCGGGATCGCCGCGGCCGACCGAAAGGGACCAGCGCACCTCCGGGTCGGCGGTGACGGAGACGACGCCCGCGCGGTCCGCGCCCTCTTGGGTGAACTGGTTGTACTGGCCGGACACTTCACCGTCGAGGCAGGTCATGGGGAAGGAGGTGTTCATGGGGCGCAGGACGACCTCGACCTTTCCCGGGCCCTCGCACTCCACCGCGATGGTTACCGTCTTGCCGTCGCCCTTCTTCGCTTTGCCGAACTCCAGTGACGCGCTGTCCCGGGTGCCGTCCTGGCGCAGGACGACTCGGTCGGCCATGGCCAGGTCCGGGGCACGGTCCACGGACGCATCGGATACGGCGCCCGCGTCCGCCTCGTTCGAGTCCGTCGCCGGGGTCGCCTTCCTCGGGCTCGGCTCGGCCGTCCGTACAGGCTGCTGCTTCTGTGACCCGGGGTCGCCGTTCGACGAGCAGGCGGTGGTGGAGAGGAGAGCGGCCGCCGACAGCAGCGTCAGGGCGGTGAGTGTGCGGCAGGACAGGCGTGATGAGCGTGACACTAACGACCCCCGTCAATCTGCCCGCTGGTGGCGGGCGAGGTGGTGATCGTGACACCGGGCCGAGAACGGCAACAGGCGAAGGGGCGGTTTCAGAGGATGATCTGAGGTTGGCGGCGCTTCCCGGAGGGAGAGGCCCGAACCTTCCTCGAAGCCGCTGACCGCGCCTGAGAAGTGCACCTCCGCGCAGGCCCGCCCACCCCGCGACTCCATCCTGCCGGTAACCCTATGAGCGATCAGCGGCCACAGCCGTTACGCGGGCCACGGAGCCGATCTCAAGAGCCGTCCACATCGAGCCGTCCGGCCCCAGCGCGATGCCGTGGGGCTCCGAGGAGGGGGTCGGCAGATCATGTTCCTGGATGGTGTGGTGACGGCTGTCGTAGACGATCCGGCCCACGCGGTTCGCGCCCCATTCGGTGAACCAGCAGCCGCCGTCGATGCCGGGGTCGGCGACGATGGCGTGCGGGCGGGACTCGGGGTCCGGGAGGGGGAACTCGTCGATCTTCCCGGCCGGTGTGATCCGCCCGATCTGCCCGGCCCCGATCTCGACGAACCAGATGGCCCCGTCACCACCTGCGGTGATGCCCACGGGACCGGCGGCCGGCGTCGGCAGCGGGTGGACCGTGACCTCTCCGTCCAGCGTGATGGCGCCGATCGCGTTCGCCCGGTTCATCGTGAACCACAGTCGGCCGTCCGGCCCGGCGGCGATGGCCGACGGAAACGCTCCGGAGAGCGGGAGCGGGAACTCGTCGACCTCACCCTCGGTCGTGATCCGCCCGATCCGGTCGGCCTCCGCCTCCGTGAACCACAGCGCGTCATCAGGACCGACCGCGATCCCGAACGGACCGGCATTCGGCGTCGACAAGGGGAAGGACGCGACCTCTCCGGCCGTACTGATCCGCCCGATCCGATGCCCCAGGAACTCCGTGAACCACAGCGCGCTGTCCGGCCCGGCCGTGATGACCGACGGTCCGCCGGACGTCGATCCGAGCGCGTACGACGTGGTCTCACCGTCGGGCGAGAGCCTGCCGATGCGCCCGGCGTGGACCAGCGTGAACCACAGCGCGCCGTCCGGTCCGGCGGTGATCCCGTACGGCCCCGCCTTGGCGTCGGAGACGGGGAACTCCGTGATGGACACGGTCGGCGGTCGAGAAGGCATGGTTTCGGGTCCCCGTTCAGTGGCTGTCGGCTGTCGTTGTACGAGCTAGGCGGGCCTCCAGCGCCGTCCGGCAGTCCGGCCACTCCGTCGCCGTGATCGAGAAGATCGCGGAGTCGCGGAGGCGGCCGTCCTCCCCCGGTGCCCAGGAGCGGGACCAGTTCCGCAGTACGCCCTCGAAGCGGGCGCCCACCCCTTCGATCGCCGCCCTCGAACGCCCGTTGCGCGCATCCGTCTTCAGGTCGACGCGGGCCACGCCCCACTGCTCGAAGGCATGCCGGAACAGCAGGTACTTGGCCTCGGTGTTCAGCCCCGTTCCCTGGGCCGACGCCGCGAGCCAGGTGTAGCCCACCTCGATGGCGCACAGCCCGCCGTCCCCCGTCGGCCACAGCCGCGGATCCAAGTAGGCCGTGGCCCCGACCGCCCGCCCCGACGCCCGCTCGACCTGTGCGTAAGGGGCCAACTGCCCGGCGGCGGCACGGGTGAGCTGAGCGTCGACGTACGCCTCGACCTCGGCCGCCCTGGGCACCCACGTGAACCGGTACGAACCCCGGTCCTCCTCCGCCGCCACGGCCAGATCCGCCGCGTGGCGGTGATCCAACGGCTCCAGACGCACTCGCGTGCCCTCCAGAACCGGCCCTTCAAGCGTGAAACTCATCTGCCGCCCATGCCAATCGAATACGGGTACAGCGTTCATGCAGCCTTCGTTCCCAGGGTGCTCCGGGGTGCTCCGGGAGCATTCCGGAGGGCGTGCGTGGTCATGCGACCCCGCTAGGGCTCCGACGGCACAGCGTTCCAGAGCGCTCGTGTCGTGTCGCGTGAATTCCGGGCGGGGAGGAGCTGATGACGGTCGGCGTGGCGCGGGCGAACGTGGCGGATCTCGTCGCTCACGCGGCCCGGGAGGGAGTTCGTGTTCGTGGCGTGTCGGCCATCGGCGGTTTGACTGATTCGGCCCTTTTGCTTGTTTTTATGGAACGGGCACAGTCGTCATCATGGATGGACGGATCGTCAGTCGGCGAGCGCGGTGCCGACGATCGCCTTGATGTGCGCGAGGTCCGAGCCCGTCCCCGTGGGGTTCAGGGAGTACACCACGCGGTGTCTGAGGTCTCGGGTGGCGAAGAACCCGTTGTCCCAGCCGGGGCGAGAACCTGTCTTGCCCCATGCGTACTCGCCGCTGGGGAGCTGATAGCGCATGAGCCCGCCGACGCTGTAGCAGGCTTCCGGGCCGAAGCAGTTCGTGTTGGTGGCGGCGCTTCTCGCCTTCGGGACGTCGAACACCAGCCTTTGCTGGGCGGGCGGGAGCAGGCGACCCCGGAACAGCGCTGTCAGGAAGCGGTCGAGGTCGGCGGCGGTGGAAATCATGCCGCCTTCGGCCCATGGATACGGGCTCTGCTCGGTCACGTTCCGCCCGCCGACGTACACCTGTGCGTGGGGCGAGGGGATCGTCGTGTCGTCGGCGGCGGGCAGGCTGGTGTGGCGCAGGCGCAGCGGCTGTGTGATCCGGCGCTCCAGTTCGTGGGCGAAGCGGTGACCGGTGACCCTCTCGACGATCAGGCCGAGGACGAGGGAGTTGAGCCCGTTGTACTGCTGCTCGGAGCCGGGGGCGGGTGGCGCGTCCGTGGCTGCGGCGAACGAGTCGCGGAGGCCGTCCTGGGGTGTCACCGCCTTCAGCCACCATCCGGTTCCGTCGGCCGGCCCGGGTGTCGCGGCGGGCTTGGGCAGGCCACTCGTGTGGTCGAGGAGCTGGCGTACGGTGACGCGGTCGTACGCGCCGGGCATCAGCCCGGGGACATACCGCCGCGCCGGTGCGTCAAGGTCGATCCGGTGCTCGGCAACGAGCTGTAGCACCACCGTGTTGGTGAACACTTTGGTGACACTGCCGATCCGGAAATACGCGTCAGCGGAGACCGGACCGGCAGCGGCCCCCACGCCGTCCCGTCTGACCAGCGCGCCCGCTACGACGTCGTCGGGCAGGCGGTCGAGGACATCCTGGACAGCGGGGTTCGCGGGAGCCGGGGCGCGGGAAGCAGCGATGGCGGCGGCCGCGGGCAGCGCCGCGCCGACGCTGAGAGCGGTGGTCAGGAAGAGGGCGGTGACGGCGCGGCGGATACGCATCGAGGTTTCTCCGAAGGGGCGTCGACGGGCGGTGGGGACAACGTCAACTTTGCGGCAGCGGAGCGCCGTTGCCATCAGTGATCACCCTGATCGGAACCCTGGGTCGTCCCGGAGAGAGGCGACCTGGTTCTGCCGCCTGCGGCCGACGGCTTGGGCCACCGACCCTCTTCAACCAGGCCTCCTGAACGGCGTCGTCCGCCTCTCTGAGCGAGCCCGGCATCCGGTGGGCCACCGCCCGCAGATGGGAGCGGTGCTCCTCGAAGCCCCCGGCCAGAAATTCTGTCTCGCTCACCTGTCACACGCTCGCGTCGCGATCCATCAGTGCGGTGACTCGGTCAGACCACTAGCCGCGCAGGTCCACCCGTACCGTCAGCAACCCCGACCCCAGTACCCGTACCGCCGCGCTGTTCATGCGAGGCAGGGTGCGCAGGCGGGCCACCGGGTCGTCGTCCGGGACGAGGTGGGCCGTGCCCTCGTGCCAGCGGCCCCGGAGGCGGACGCGGACCGAGGGGTCGGCCTTGATGTTGCGGATGTAGTGGGACTTCTCGCCGTACTCGGAGACCAGCCAGAACGTGTCACCGACGCGACGGCCGCCGATAGGGGTGCGGCGGGGGAGGCCGGAGGTGCGGCCGGTGGTCTCCAGGAGGGTCTGGATCGGTACGCGGCGCAGGACCGGGTTGGCGACGCGGCGCTGGAGGGCCGTGACGACGCGTTGCTTGAGCCCGGCGTGTTCCGGATGGTTCGCGTGCTCCGCACTGCGGGACATCGGCGTGGTTCTCCTCGAAGTGTGGGAGGTACGGACTACAGGATCGGGTACGGGGCGAAGGCGGTGGGTGGCCGGTGCGGGTCGTGACGTGGAATCTGTGGTGGAGGTTCGGGCCGTGGCAGGAGCGGCAGAAGGCGATCCTCGCCGTGCTGCGTGAACTGCGGCCCGACGTGGTCGGATTGCAGGAGGTCTGGCAGTGGGACGGGGAGAACGGGAACGGCGGGGGCAGCGGGGCGAATCTGGCCGGGTGGCTCGCCGGGGAACTCGGTCTGCACTGGGCCTGGGGCGCGTACGGCGACGCCGCGCGCTGGCAGCGGCGGATCGGGGACCCGGGCGTCGGGATCGGTAACGCCGTGCTGAGCCGGTGGCCCGTGTTGGAACGGGACTCCATCGGGCTGCCGACGGGAGAGGGCGGCAGCGCACGCGGCGCCCTCTACGCCCTCCTCGACGCCCCCGGCGCGCCCGTCCCCTTCTTTACCACTCACCTCAGCTCCGCCACCGACGCGTCCGCCGTGCGCTGCCGCCAGGTCACCGCGCTGGCCGAGTTCGTGGCCCGCCACCGGGACCGGGGCGCCCATCCGCCGGTGATCACCGGGGACTTCAACGCCTGGCCGGATTCCGACGAGGTCCGGCTCTTCGGCGGCTACAGGACCGCGCCCGCCGTGCCCGGACAGTGCTTCTTCGACGTCTGGGAGTACGCCGAGCCGGGCACGCCGTCGGCCACCTGGGACATGGCGAACCCCTACGTCGCCGGGACGTTCGGGCCGAGCGTGCGGATCGACTACATCCACGTCGGACCGCCGGGGCCCGGCGGAATCGGGCACGTGCGCGCCGTACGGAGGGCGGGCGACGCCCCCGTCGACGGCGTATGGCCCTCCGACCACATGGCCGTCGTGGCCGACTTGGCGGAGGCCGGGGCGGACACGGTGGCGGACAGGGCGGACACGGTGGAGGCCGGGGTGGCGGACGGGGCCGGGGCACACTGAAAACCCCCGGCCGCCCACGTGCCCTACGGCTTCCTGCCCAGCCCCCCGTGCTGCCCGATCGGCTTCGGCTGCGGCTTCGGCTCGCCCGCGCCCGCGCCCGCGGCATCCGTGGCGTCCGGGCGCCACAGCGGTACGGAGACGATGCCGGGGTCGACCAGGTCGAGGCCGTCGAAGTAGCCGGTGATCTGGTCGATGGGGCGCAGGAAGTACGGGACGGCGCCGGTCTCGTTGTAGGCGTCCTGCGCGTGCTCGTACTCGGGGTCGGTGCCCCGGGAGCCCTCGTTGATGTTGAGGTAGCTGCCGGAGGGGAGGCCGGCGAGGAGGCGGCGGACGATGTCGCGGGCCTCCTCGTAGTCGCCGACGTGGCCCAGGATGCCGCTGAGGATCAGAGCCGTCGGCCGGGACAGGTCCAGCGTCCCGGCGGCTGCCTCCAGGATGCGGTCCGTGTCGTAGAGGCTGGCGTCGACGTACGCCGTGGCGCCCTCGGGTGAGGAGTAGAGCAGCGCGCGGGCGTGCGCGAGGACCATCGGGTCGTTGTCGACGTAGACGATCCTCGCCTCCGGCGCGCTGCGCTGGGCGACCTGGTGGGTGTTGTCGGCGGTGGGCAGGCCGGTGCCGACGTCCAGGAACTGCCGGACGCCCTCCACCTCCACCAGGTGCCGGATGCTGCGCCGCAGATACGCGCGGCTGCTGCGCGCGATGGTCACGATGCCGGGGAAGGCGCCGGCGTACGCGTCGCCGGCCGCCTCGTCCACCGGGTAGTTGTCCTTGCCGCCCAGCCAGTAGTTCCAGATGCGGGCGGAGGCGGGCACCGAAGTGTCGACCTTCTCCTTCGCCGCCGGAGCCGCCGCCGGGTCGGGCGTGGTCGCGTGATCGGTCATGGGCGCCGTCTCCTCCGCCGTACAGGTGCGTCCACGCGAACGGACGTAGCCGTACAGACGCACGTGATGTGTCGAGTCAAACCTAAGGCCCAACACAGCTATTTCGTACGCGGGTTCCCCCTACGGCCGCCCGACCTTCCAGCTGGCTGCAATCGCCGCCCTCTCGCCGCACCGCCGCCGTCCTGTCGCCGACCGGGACAGCCGCCGCGTCGCCGCCCTACCGCCGCCCGAGGAAGATCGGGTTCGTGAAGGCCGCCAGCGGCCCCGGGAAGCCCGGCACGATCGGCGGCCTGCGGACCTCGGCACGTACGTACGCCGCGTACGAGGCCGTCGTACGCCATTCCGCCGAACCGGTGCCGGACTCCGGCAGCGCGGCCGAGGTGAACAGCGTGCCCTGGTCGGTGACGAGGCGAAGGGTGCAGCCGGCGGAGCCCGTCGCCCGCAGCCGGACGGTGACCGGGGTGTCCGGTGCCACCTTCAGCCGCTCACCGATGCCCGCGTGCTCGCCGCGCGCCCCGGACGCGGTGAAGGACACGGACACGTCCTTGGACTCGGCGACGTACGAGCGGCCGGCCCGCAGGCCATCCTGGATGGCCTCCCTGGTCAGGTCGTCGGCGAGGACGACCGTCTGGGGGCGGCCGACGGGGTCGGGGTCGCGATGGGCGTCACTGTTGCCCATCGCCGGGATCCAGCCGCGGCCCTCCTTCACGGACGCCACGAGCATGCCGTCCCAGTCGGCGAGCGCCACCTCGTCCTCCGGTGAGTACGCGCCGTTCCACACCTCCACCGCGTCCGCCTCGCCGAAGCCGAACTTCCAGTTGCAGCCGATGCAGGTGGCGTGTGGGTGGGCCGGGACGACCAGGCCCCCGGCGCGGCGGATCTGCCGGGCGTACTTGCCGAACCGGTTGTCCCGGGCCCGGTACCGCCAGTCGACGAACGTCCCCGGGTCGATGCCGAGCGCCACCACGTGACCGTTGCGCGTGGTCACCTCCTCGCCCAGCAGAATGAGGAGGTCGTCACCCGCGTGCTCGGCCCAGTGGGCGTGCGCGGACGGGGTGTTGTGCTCCGAGCTGTTGATGAAGTCCAGGCCCGCCGCGCGCGCCAGCGCCGCCAGCTCGGCGAGCGTACGGCGGCCGTCGGAGTACCAGGAGTGCAGATGGCAGTCGCCCCGGTACCAGGCCCGGCCCCGCCCCTTGGCCCGTTCCGGCGGGTACACCGGCCGTACCGCCGTGGCCGGCGTGCCGTACGTGAGGGTGATCGTGATCTCGTACGGCAGCCCGTCCGGCGCCACCGTGTACGGGCCCAGCGCGATGTGCCAGGTGCCGGGGCGGACCGGGCCCGGGAGGTAGCCCGGGGTCGCCTCGTCCGTCCGGATGAAGAACTCCGTGCGGGCACCGCCCGACCAGCCCCGGAAGCCCGTGCCGCCGAGTTCCGTGCCGCGCTCGTCGAAGACACCGATGTCGAGCGCGTTGCCCATGGTGCCCGCCGGGACGGTTGGCCTCTCGTAGCTGTACGAGACCTTCAACTCCCGTACGCCC
The DNA here is from genome assembly GCF_041435215.1 of Streptomyces sp. NBC_01314. NCBI lineage: Bacteria > Bacillati > Actinomycetota > Actinomycetes > Kitasatosporales > Streptomycetaceae > Streptomyces > Streptomyces sp. NBC_01314. The sequence goes on from NZ_CP108394.1 coordinate 6,320,146, forward strand.
GAGGGTACTTCGACCGGCAGATACACGAAGTCGGGGGAGCCGGTGGGGAGGGTCCCCCGGATGGTCTTCGTCTCCTGGTCGCCGTCAGCGGCCTCGGCGCCGCTCGTCCCAAAGGTCACGCTTCCCAACGTAAGCGCGGCCGCCGCCGACGTCACGAACAGCGCGCGCCTTCCGAGTCCGTTCCCGTTCCCGTTCCCGTCACCGTGGTGGTCGTCGCACATGCTGCTGCTCCCCAGGTCGGTCGTGAGTGACATGGCATGGGTGGTGCGGGGGTGGTGCGTGCCACCTTCCTATGCGGTGGTGAACTGTGGGACAAGGGAGGGAAATCGCCGATCGCCGGTTTTCCATCGATCGCGTTCTTCATCGGACTGACGGGCTTCGCGCTGACCGTGATCGCCTGCGATCTCGTCTTCCTGTCCGGCCCTCTCGACCGGGCGGTCGCCTCGGTCCGCGTCCGCCTCGCCCGAGGGCGGAGGACCACCGGGGAACCGGCGACTCCGGCCGCGAAGCCGCCGGGGGACTCCGCCGGGGAACCGGCAACGGCCGTACGGGAGTCCGCTGTGAGCGGGACGAGCGGCGAGACCTCCCCCCACCCCGAACTCGTCTGACAGGAGAGACACAACGTGCGGACACCGACCTGCCTGCTGGGTGGAGCCGGCATCACCGACCGGGTCGCCCACGGCCACGACGCGGACCGCTTCGTGGAGATCGGCTCCCTCACCAAGGTGCTCACGGGAACCGTCCTCGCCCGGCTGGCGGCGGAGGGGGACGTCGGGTTCGACACCCCGCTGGAGGAGTGTGTCGACGACGTGCCGAGAGGGACGGGCATCACCCTCCGGCATCTCGCCGAGCACACCTCGGGTCTGCCCCGCCTGCCCGCCGGGCCCACCGGCCCCCCGGACGATCCGTACGCCGGCTTCACGGAGACGGTTCTGCGGGAGTCGCTGCGCGATCTGGACCGGCTGGCGGCCGGACGGCTGGGGGAGGAGGAGTACTCCAACCTCGGCTACGCCGTGCTCGGGTACGCGCTCACGACCGCGACGGGACGTTCGTACCAGCAACTGGTCGACAGCTGCGTCCTGTTGCCGCTCGGGCTGGAGGCGGGCGCGGTGACGGCGTGTCCGCCGGAGGAGCTCCGCCTCGTACCGCGCGATCTGTTCGGCCGGCCCCGCCCGCTGTGGACGCTCACCGGGCCGATCCTGTCGGCCGGCGGCCTGTGGTCCACCTGCCGGACGCTGGCGCACCTCCTGGTCGCCCTGCTCGTCGAACGCGGGCTCGGTGACCCGGCGCCCTCCTGGCAGCGCGGTCCCTCGATCCGGTGGCACAACGGCGCCACCCGGGGCTCGTCCGTCATGGCCGCCGCGCACGACGACGGCCGGTGGATCCTCCTCCACCGCCTCGGCGACGGGGCCCGCACGGACAGTCTCGCGAAGCAGACCCTCCTCGCGGCGGTCCCGCCGCGGGACGGACCGGACACGCGGGGCGCGTCGTGACGTTCACCCGGCTGTTGTGGGCTCAAGGACCACTTCACCGGCACCCGGCTCTGTTCGTCATACGCCGACCGGCCGGCTCTCCTCAGTGCCGACCGGTCGGTATGGACATCCCCTTCCCGAGCCGCTAGAGATGACACATGCGCATCTCCGTGACGATCTTCCTCACCGACGAGACGATCACCCCGACCCGCCTCGCCCGCGAGCTGGAGCAACGCGGCTTCGCGGGGCTCTACCTCCCCGAGCACACGCACATCCCCGTCGAGCGGACGACCCCGTACCCGGCCGGCGGGGACCTGCCGCGCGAGTACGGCCGCACCCTCGACCCCTTCGTGGCGCTCGGCCAGGCCGCCGCCGTCACCGAGCGGCTGGGCCTCGGCACGGGCATCACGCTGGTCGCCCAGCACGACCCGATCGACCTCGCGAAGCAGATCGCGACCGTGGACCACCTCTCCGGCGGCCGCCTCACCCTCGGCCTCGGCTACGGCTGGAACGTCGAGGAGGCCGCCGACCACGGGGTCGCGTGGCGTACCCGGCGGGAGCTGGTGCGGGACCGGATGGCGCTGATGCGGGCGCTGTGGGCGGAGGAGCCGACGGCGTACGAGGGGGAGTTCGGGAGCGTCCGGGCGAGTTCCGCGTACCCCAAGCCGGTGCAGAAGCCGCGGGGGCCGGTGGTCGGGCCGCGCACGCTGATCGGTGGGGCCGCGGGGCCCAAGCTGTTCGCGCACATCGCCGAGTACGCGGACGGGTGGCTGCCGATCGGGGGACGGGGACTGGGAGAGGCCCTGCCGGTGCTGCGGGCGGCGTGGGCGGACGCGGGGCGCGACCCGGCGGCGCTGCAGGTGGTGCCGTACGCGGTGCAGCCGAGTGCGGGGAAGCTGGCGTACTACGCGGAGTTGGGGATCGAGGAGGCTGTGGTGCAACTGCCTCCGGCGGGGGAGGGCGAGGTGCTCGGGCTGTTGGACGAGTACGGGGTGTTCTTGGGGGACGGCGCCTGACAGGCTCGGGCCCACGGGGTGCGTCGGCGGGTGCGCGCCCGGTGGGGGCGCGAGCAACCACGACGCACCCGCACCCGCCGACGCACCCGGACCCCCGAGCTATCAGGCGCCCGGCCCCATGACGGAGCCAAGCCGCTCGTATGCTCGACGGATGACGACTTCCGCGATCTCTGGAACCGGCTCCACCGGCCCGACCGAGAACTCCATGCGGCGTGCGCTCAAACGTGCCCGGGACGGTGTGGCGCTCGATGTGACCGAGGCGGCGGTGCTGCTGCAGGCGCGCGGCGCGGATCTGGAGGATCTGGCCGCGTCGGCGGCGCGAGTACGGGACGTGGGCCTCCAGGAGGCGGGCCGGCCCGGTGTCATCACGTACTCGAAGAGCGTCTTCATCCCGCTCACCCGGCTGTGCCGGGACAAGTGCCACTACTGCACGTTCGTCACCGTGCCGGGCAAGCTGCGCCGGGCCGGGCACGGGATGTTCATGTCGCCGGACGAGGTGCTGGACGTGGCCCGCAAGGGGGCCGCGCTCGGCTGCAAGGAAGCGCTGATCACGCTCGGCGACAAGCCGGAGGACCGCTGGCCGGAGGCGCGCGAGTGGCTCGACGCGCACGGCTACGACGACACGATCGCGTACGTCCGGGCCATCTCGATCCGCATCCTGGAGGAGACGGGGCTGCTGCCCCATCTGAATCCGGGTGTGATGTCGTGGACGGACTTCCAGCGGCTCAAGCCGGTGGCCCCCTCCATGGGCATGATGCTGGAGACGACGGCGACGCGGCTGTGGTCCGAGCCGGGCGGCCCGCACCACGGCTCGCCCGACAAGGAGCCGGCGGTCCGGCTGCGGGTCCTGGAGGACGCGGGCCGGTCCTCCGTCCCCTTCACGTCCGGTGTCCTCATCGGGATCGGGGAGACGTACGAGGAGCGCGCGGAGTCGCTCTTCGCGCTCCGGAAGGTCGCCCGCTCCTACCACGGCGTCCAGGAACTGATCATCCAGAACTTCCGCGCCAAGCCGGACACCGCGATGCGCGGCATGCCGGACGCGGAGCTGGACGAGCTGGTCGCCACGGTGGCCGTCGCCCGGCACCTCATGGGCCCGTCGGGCTGTGTCCAGGCCCCGCCGAACCTCGTCGACAGCGAGTACGAGCGGCTGATCGGCGCCGGGATCGACGACTGGGGCGGGGTGTCCCCGCTCACCATCGACCATGTGAACCCCGAGCGCCCCTGGCCGCAGATCGAGGAACTCACCGAGCGGTCCCGCGCCGCAGGCTTCGAGCTGCGGGAACGCCTGTGCGTGTACCCGGAGTTCGTCTCGCGCGGCGAGCCCTGGCTGGACCCGCGCCTCCTGCCGCACGTACGGGCGCTGGCCGACCCGGAGACCGGGCTCGCGCGCCCGGACGCCGTGGTGGAGGGGCACCCGTGGCAGGAGCCCGAGGAGGTGTTCGTCGCCGCCGGCCGTACGGATCTGCACACCTCGATCGACACCGAGGGCCGTACCGGCGATCGCCGGGAGGACTTCGACTCCGTCTACGGCGACTGGGGCGCCCTGCGCGAGGCGGCGGCGCCCGGCATGGTGCCCGAGCGCATCGACACGGACGTACGGGCGGCCCTCGCCACGGCGGCGGACGACCCCACGAAGCTGTCCGACGCCGAGGCGCTGGCCCTGCTGCACGCGGACGGTCCGGCGCTGGACGCGCTGTGCGGGATCGCGGACGACGTGCGGAGGGCGGCCGTGGGTGACGACGTCACGTACATCGTCACGCGGAACATCAACTTCACGAACGTCTGCTACACCGGCTGCCGCTTCTGCGCCTTCGCGCAGCGCCGCACGGACGCCGACGCGTACACGCTCTCCCTCGACCAGGTCGCCGACCGGGCCCAGCAGGCGTGGGACCTCGGCGCGGTCGAGGTCTGTATGCAGGGCGGCATCCACCCCGACCTGCCGGGGACGGCTTACTTCGACATCGCGAAGGCGGTGAAGTCCCGTGTGCCCGGCATGCACGTGCACGCCTTCTCCCCGATGGAGGTGGTGAACGGCGCGACCCGGACCGGCATGTCGATCCGCGAGTGGCTGACGGCCGCGAAGGAGGCGGGCCTCGACTCCGTCCCCGGCACGGCGGCGGAGATCCTGGACGACGAGGTCCGCTGGGTCCTGACCAAGGGCAAACTGCCGACCGCCACCTGGATCGAGGTGATCTCCACCGCCCACGAGCTGGGCATCCGCTCCTCCTCGACGATGATGTACGGCCACGTCGACCAGCCCCGCCACTGGCTGGGCCACCTCCGCACCCTCGCCGGCATCCAGCAGCGCACCGGCGGTTTCACGGAGTTCGTGACGCTCCCCTTCATCCACACCAACGCGCCGGTGTACCTGGCCGGCATCTCCCGCCCCGGCCCGACGATGCGCGACAACCGCGCGGTCACCGCCATGGCCCGCCTCCTCCTCCACCCCCACATCCCCAACATCCAGACCAGCTGGGTCAAGCTCGGCGCGGAGGGCGCGGCCGAAATGCTCCGCTCGGGCGCGAACGACCTGGGCGGCACCCTGATGGAGGAGACGATCTCCCGCATGGCGGGCTCCTCCTACGGCTCCTACAAGTCGGTCAAGGACCTGATCGCGGTCGCCGAGGCGGCCGGCCGCCCGGCCAGGCCCCGTACGACGCTGTACGGCGAGGTCCCGGAGGAACGGCAACGGGCGGCGGCGGTGTCGGACGGGCATCTGCCGGAGCTGCTGCCTGTGCTGGACTGACGGCTGCGGCGAGCGGGTCGGAAAACCCTTTCAGCGGTGTCCGTGCCCCCTGTGAGCCTCCTCCGGCCCGTGCGACCCACGGGCACGAGGAAGCTCACAGGGGAGGGGACAGTCGAAGGGGTCGAAGGGGTTAAAGGGGCTGCGGAGATCCGGCGGCCGTGCGCTGCTGGCGATGGGGTGTTCCGTGGCGGCCATGGTGGCGACCACGTCCTCAGTGGCGCACGTGGCGGAGAACCTGCCGCCGAAGCAGCCGCTCGTGCAGGATCTGAAGACCGGCGACAAGGCGTGCGGGGCGGGGGAAGGCAAGGCGTTCCGCCGATGGCGGAAAACCGTGGAGAACCGAGGACGGCCGGAGGATACGCATGGGGCGCGCGCAGCCGCCGATTCCGACGATGCAGGAGCTGATCCGGCGGCGCACCCGCCAGGGCTTCGTCGGCCGGAACGCCGAACGGGCCGCGTTCCGCACCAACTTCGACCTGCCCATCGAGGACGAACGGCGCCGCTTCCTCTTCCACGCGCACGGCAACGCCGGTATCGGAAAGACCTTCCTGGTCCGGGAGTTGGAGCAGATCGCCCAGGAGCGCGGGGCCCTCACCGCGTACGTCGACGACAGTGTCGGCAGCACGCCGGAGGCCATGGCCGTGATCGCGGACCGGTTCGCCCGGCAGGGGCGGCGGTTCAAGGAACTGGAACGGCTGCTCACCGCACACCGCGAGCGACGGTACGAGGCCGAACTGGCCGCCGTGGCCCTGTCCGAGCCGGAGGGGCAGCGGGAGGAGGCGGGGCAGCCGAGCGGCACCGGAGCCGCCGAGCCGTCGGCCGCGAGCATGGCCGCCGCGCGGGCGACGCTCGTCGCGCTCGGACTCGTCCCCGTGGTCGGCCCCTTCGCCGGCGCCGTCGATCCGGCCCAACTCGCCCGCCACGCCGACCGGTGGCGGACGGGCCTCGGCTCACGTACGCGCGGCCAGGAGGACGCCGAACTGCTGCTGGCCCCCGAACTCGTGCTCACCCCCGCGCTGTTGGAGGAGCTGACCGGCGCGGCGGCCGAAGCGCCCTGGCTGGTCCTCTTCTTCGACACGTACGAGCGGACCGGCGCCTTCCTCGACCCGTGGCTGCACGACATCGTCTCCGGCGACCGCTACGGCCCCATCCCCGGCAACCTCGTTCTCGTGACGGCGGGGCAGCGCCCCTTCGACGCCGCCCGCTGGGGCGGCCTCACCGACTTCGTCCTCGACCTCCCCCTGCGGCCCTTCACGGAGGTCGAGTCACGCGGCCTCCTCGCGGCCAAGGGCGTGCTCGCCGAGCCTGTCGTCGACGAAGTCCTGCGGCTCACCGGCGGGTTGCCCGTCCTGGTCTCCACCCTCGCCGAGGCCCGCCCCGCCGATCTCGACGACCTCGCCGACGCGGGCGACGCGAGCGCCACGGCCGTGGAGCGCTTCCTGCGCTGGGAGGGGGACCCCGTACGGCGGGCCGCCGCGCTGACCTGCGCGTTGCCTCGGTGGCTGGACGCGGATGTGTTCCGCGTGGCCGTGTCCGACAGGGGCACGGGTACGGGCCCCGGTGCGGACCTCGGCGCGGGTACGGGTGCGAGTGCGGGTACGAGTGCGGACGCGGGCATCGGCGAGGTCCCCGAAGGGCTCTTTGCCTGGCTGCGCGCCCTGCCCTTCGTGACCGATCGCGGGGACCGGGTGGTGTTCCACGACGTCGTACGGGCGCCGATGGTGCGGTTGCAGCGGATGCGGTCGCCCCGGGGCTGGAGCGAGCGGCACCTGCGGCTGGCGGAGACGTTCGCCGGGTGGCGGGCGGAGGCCGAAGTGGGGCTGGAGAGGGAGGAGTTGTGGGGAGGGGCGCGGTGGCGGGAGCTACGGCTGGCCGAGGCGTACCACCGGCTGTGCGCGGGGGAGCGCGGGGCGCTCGCCGGGGTGCTGCGGGACGTCGTGGACGCGTGCGGGGAGGGCACGGCCGTGGCCCGGAGGTGGGCCGAGGCCCTGACGCAGGCGGGGCAGGACGCCGACGCCGAGGACGCGGGCCGCTGGGGGCGGGACCTGGTGGGCGCGCTGGAGCGGGGCGGTGTCCATGACGCGCTGGGGGTGCTGCTGCTCCGGGCCGGTCTCGACGCCCGGCGGGCCGCGTTCGCGCGGGCCCTGCGGGGGCGGGCGCTGCACCGGGACGGGGCGCACGAGCGGGCGGTGGCCGAGTACGACCAGGCCCTCGCCCTCGACCCCGAGTCGGCCACGGCGTGGCAGGGCAGGGCGGTCGCACGGGCGCACGGCGGGGACTACGCCGCCGCCGTGGCCGACCTCGACCGGGCCGACGCGCTCGCCCCCGACGACACCACCACCCTCGTCCTGCGCGGCGACTACCACCGCCTCCTCGGCGACCCCGACGCGGCGGTCGCCGACCTGGACCGGGCGGTCGCCCTCGACCCCGTACGCCGCTCGACCTGGGCCTCGCGCGGTGCCGCCCGGCACGCGCAGGGCCGCCTCGACGAAGCCCTCGCGGACCTGGACCACGCCCTGGAACTGGACGGGGAGTACGTCTGGGCCCTGGTGCGCCGGGCACGCGTACGGCGGTCCCGGGGCGAGCACGAGCGGCAGCTGGCCGACCTGCACCACGCCGTCGCCCTCGACCCGGACGCCCCCTGGGTCCGCTGCGAACGCGGCGACGCCCTGCGCGCCGCCGACCGCGACGAGGAGGCCCTCGCCGACTACGACCGGGCCGTCGAACTCAACCCCCTGTACGCCTCCGCGTACGCCAGCCGGGGCGTCACCCGTTTCAGGCTGGACCGCCACGACGAAGCCCTCACGGACCTCGACGCGGCGGTCGCCCTTCTCCCGGAGTACGCCTGGGCCCTGCGTCACCGAGCCGCGCTCCACCTCGAACGCGGCGACACCGAAAGGGCGTTGGCCGACGCGGGGCGGGCGCGGGCGCTGCGCCCCGACGACCCGTTGATCGCGGACGTGTACGACCGGGCCGACCGGGCCACGGAGGCGGCGGCGGCCCGTCCGGACCGCGCGGCCCGCCCCGACCGTCCGGAGTGAACCAGCGTGAACCGGCGTGAACGGGCGTGAACCGGCGTGAACGGACCGGCGACGGCTGTTGCGCCGGCGCACGGATTCTCCGAGAGTGGGACTCCGGTACGTCATCTGTTCACTTCTGATCGTTCCGCGCTCGGACCGAAATGACCGGTCGCGTATCAAGAGATGTTCAGCGCTCGCCGAGAGTCCTGAATCGACCATTCCTGTTCGATTACAGTGCTGGACTGTCGAGACGTACGGGCGTACGGATGTACTGACGTACTGACGTACGGGCCGGGCAAGGGCCGTGAGGAGGCCGGGGTGGGTGCGACAGCCGGTGCCGTCTGGGGGCGGGTCGAGCAGCAGGACTTCCGCAGCCGGGTGCGCGGAACGCTGCTGGGCGCGGCCGTCGGCGACGCGCTGGGCGCGCCGGTCGACCAGCTCACCCTGGCGCAGATCGGTGAGGCGTACGGCCCGGAGTGGCTGACCGATCTGGCCTCCGCCTACGGCAGACGGGGCGCGATCACCGACCTCACCCAGCTCACCCTGTTCACCGTGGACGGCCTGATCCGCGCCCAGGTCCGCCGCGACACCGGCGTGTGGCACCCGCCGACCGATCTGCACCGGGCGTATGTGCGCTGGGCCGCGACCCAGCGGGACTGGGGCCCCGACGAACGCCGCAAGGACGACGGCTGGCTCGCCCGCGAGGAGTGGCTCTACGCCCGCCGCGACCCCTCCCTCATCTGCCTCCTCGGCTTCGCCGACGGGACCATGGGCACCCTCGACGCCCCCAAGAACCCCGGCGCGTCCGGAGCCGAGGCCGCCGCCCGCTCCGCCCCGTTCGGCCTTCTCGTCGGCTGGGAACCCCAGTTGGTCTTCCAGCTGGCCGTCGAGTGCGCGGCGCAGACCCACGGCGACCCCACCGCCTACCTGTCCGCCGGCTCCTACGCCGTCATCGTCCACGCCCTCGCGCGGGGCGAGAGCCTCGACGCCGCCGTCCAGAAGACCCTGGTGCTGCTGGCCGCCCGCCCCGGCCACCAGTCCGTCTCCGACGCCCTCCAGCAGGCCCTCGCCGCCGTACGCCAGGGCCCGCCGTCCCCGGCCGTGGTCGAGCAGATCGCCGGTGACGGCGCGGCTGCGGGCCTGCTCGCCGTCGCCGTGTACTGCACCCTGGTCGGCGAGGACGTACGCCACGGCCTGTGCCTCGCCGTCAACCACGGGGGCCCCTCGGGAGCCGCCGGTGCCCTGACGGGCGGCCTCCTCGGTGCCCTCCACGGCGAGACCGCCCTGCCGCCCGCCTGGCTCGCGGAACTGGAGGGCCGCCCCACGATCCTCGTCCTCGCCGACGACTTCGCCCTCGAAATGACCCAGGGCCCGTCCCTGCACGCCCCGGGCGGCGCGGTACCGGGGTGGCTGACGCGGTATCCGCGGGCCTGAGGCGGGAGCGCCCCGGCAAGAGGCGAGGGATACCGTGCCGATCATGGTTGACCTGCACATACGCCCGGCCCTTTCGACGGATGTCGAGCCCATCGTCGAGCTGCGCGCCGTGGTCATGCGCCCGGACCTCGAACGTCTCGGCCGCTACGACCCCCACCGCGTCCGTCAACGCTTCCGAGACGCGTTCGACCCGGCCCACACCTGGATCATCGAGGTCAGCGGCGCCTTCGCCGGCTGTGTGGCCCTCCGCCCGACCGCCGAGGCCCACTGGCTGGAGCACTTCTACCTCGCCCCGCATCTCCAGGGCACCGGCATCGGCACAGCCGTACTCCACGACCTCCTCGCCCGCTGCGACCACACCGGCACCCCGGTCCGCCTCAACGTCCTGCGGGGCAGCCCGGCCAGACGCCTCTACGAGCGCCACGGCTTCCGCCTGGACACCGAGGACCCGGTGGACGTGTTCATGGTGCGCACGCCGGGCGGCGAGTGAGGCGGCGACCACGCCTCAGCGACCTGCCGAAACGCTCGTACCGAAGTCCTCATGCCGGGGGCACACCGGGGTTCACCGGGTTTCCTTCCCGACCGCACCAGGACCGCGCCCCCGCAGTACCTACCCGAGTGCGCCTGTCCGGCGTGACGGCGTCAGGTATGCGCCCTGCCCCGTGTCCGCGCGGGGGTCCAGGCTGGATCGCCTACGAGGGGTGGGGGCGTGGGCGAGTGGAAGAAGCGGGCGAGCAGGCGTCGTAGGAAGTGAGCGTCAGTCCTCCGGAGCGCGGAGCGTGCCGAGGATATGGGGCCAGGCGGTCGTGCCCAGGAGGGCGTCGGCTTCGGGGGTGCCGCCGTGCCGGAAGCGAGGGGATGCCGGGGTGGGGCGCTCGCCGGGAAGGCGGGGGCGGTGGCCGGCGCCGGAGTGAGCGATCAGGCGCACGCCCGCCCCGGCGGCGCGGCGGCGCTCCGCCAGTCGCTCGGCCCAGGGCAGGGACGGCCACATCGCGTCGTCGCCGCCCGCCACCAGCAGGAGATCGGCCCGAGCCCTGTCCACGGGGATCTCGGCCGGAGGGAGCAGTTCGGCGAACGTCCGCTCGCTGAGTTCGTACCACCCGCGGACGGCGACCGGGCTGCCGCCGCCCGACTCCGCGGGAGTCCAGGAATCGTCCAGCGGTACGAAGGGCAGGGGCCGTCCCCGCCAGGTCCAGGAGGACCGGTAGGGGCGATGCGCTCCATCCCGGCCCGGTCCCACGTTGCACCAGACCCGGGACGTGGGCGACAGCGCGACGACGGCGTCCACACGTGGTTCGCGCACCGCCGTGAGCAGTGCCGCCTCGGCCCCCTTGGAGGCGCCCAGGATTCCGATGCGTGCCGCCCCGCGCGCCCGGAGGAGGTCGACGGCCGCGGTGAAGGTCTCCAGCGGAACCTCACAGATACCCGGCGGCTGCCCCGGCCCACCGAACCAGCGGATCGCCAGAGCCGTCATGCCCTCCCGGGCGAGAAGGCGCGCCCTCTCCCGCTCGACGCGCCCACTGGAACCCGCCAGGACCAGAACACCGGCACCGCCGCCACGCCTGGGAGCGACCAGGACGCCTTCCCAGGGATCGGTCACCTCGCGCTCGACGACATCGACACCCACGCGCTCCCCCTCCCACCCCGTCGCCCGCCGTATGTCCCCCGAAATGGGTTTCGTGCCGTGCGCGGGGCGCCCTACCGTAGCCCGGTGACCACTCAGATGATCATCCTCAACGGCGGCTCCAGCTCCGGGAAGTCCGGGATCGTACGGTGCCTGCAGGCCGAACTGCCGGACCAATGGCTGGCGTTCGGGGCCGATTCCCTCATCGACGCGATGCCCGCGAGGATGCAGACGTCGGACGGCGGCATCGAGATCTCCGCCGACGGCCAGGTCGGCATCGGGGCGGACTTCCGCGTCCTGGAACAGGCCTGGGCGCAGGGCGTCGTGGCCATGGCCCGCGCGGGCGCCCGCATCATCATCGACGACATCTTCCTCGGCGGAGCGGCCTCCCAGCAGCGCTGGCAGAACATCCTCGCCGACCTGGACGTGCTCTGGGTCGGGGTCCGCTGCGACAGCGCCGTCGCCGCCGGCCGCGAGATCTCCCGGGGAGACCGAGTCCGGGGAATGGCCGCGGCCCAGGCGGGCCTCGTCCACGAGGGCGTGCACTACGACCTGGAGGTCGACACCACCCACAGCGAGTCCCTGACCTGCGCCCGCACGATCGCGGCCCACATCAGCTGACCTACGGCGCGGGCCGGCCCGGTTCGGAGTCGTAGGTCTCGCGGGATCGCTGTACCTCCGGCAGGTGGGCGGTGGACCATTCGGCGAGGTGGGCGAAGAGGGGGGCGAGGCTGCGGCCGAGTTCGGTGATCTCGTACTCGACCCGGGGCGGGACCTCGGGGTGGTAGGTGCGGACGACGAGGCCGTCGCGTTCCAGTTGGCGCAGACGCTGGGTCAGGACCTTCGGCGTGATGCCGGAGACGAGGCGTTCCAGTTCGACGAAGCGCCGACGGCCGTGGGCGTGGAGGCTCCACAGGATCGGTGTGGTCCACCGGCTGAACACGATGTCCACGACCGGGCTGATGGGACAGGCGAGCCGAGGGTCGGTCACCGTGGTCGCGGACGGTGCCCATGGGGCCGAGTCGCCGGTCACCCGTACACATCCCTTCGGGGGAGTCACTTTCCTCTAGGTACCTACTGTATCGCCGCTGTTAGCGTCCCTCTCGTCCCAACAGCAGTGCAACAAAAGGGAGTTACGCATGTACGTCGTGACGGGGGCGACCGGCAACGTGGGCCGGGCGCTCGTACGGACACTCGTGGCGGCCGGTGAGCGGACGACCGCGACGTCGCGGAGCATCGCCGAAGCGGACGTGCCGGACGGCGTCCGGCACCGCCGGGCCGATCTGGCCGACGCGGAAAGTCTCCGTCCGGTGTTCGACGGCGCCACCGGTCTGTTCCTGCAGAACGGCGGACCGAGCGCGCATCTGCTCAGCCCTCAGGACATCCTCGGTGTCGCGAAGGCCGCCGGCGTCGAACGGGTCGTCCTGCTGTCCTCCCAGGGAATCGCCACCCGGCCGGACTCGGCCTCCCACGGCGGCGTCGGACGCGCCATTGAGGACGCCGTACGGCAGTCGGGCCTGGCATGGACGATCCTGCGCCCCGGCGGCTTCCACTCCAACGCCTATGCCTGGGCCGAGTCGGTCCGCACCCGGCGGACCGTCACCGCTCCCTTCGGAGACACCGGCCTGCCGACCGTCGACCCCGCCGACATCGCCGAGGTCGCCGCGGTGGCGCTCCGCGAGGACGGCCACGGCGGCCGGTCCTACGAGCTGACCGGGCCGGCCCCCACCACGCCCCGGCAGCAGGCCGCGGCACTCGGCGACGCCCTCGGCGAACCCGTCCGCTTCGTCGAGCAGACCCGCGAGGAGGCCCGGGCCGCGATGCTGCGGTTCATGCCCGAGCCCGTCGTCGACACCACCCTCGACATCCTCGGCGCCCCGACCCCCGCGGAACGCCTCGTCAGCCCCGACGTCGCCCACCTCCTCGGCCGCCCGCCCCGCACCTTCGCCGCGTGGGCCCGGGAGCACGCCTCCCGCTTCCGGTAGAGGCCCGGTCAGTCCCCGCTCCCAGCCCTCACCCGACAACCCCCGGCCAACAACCCCGAGGGCCGCCCCCGGACACCTCCCGGGCGCGGCCCTCGCGGCCTCGCAGCGAACCTCCGTCGGGTCCTCAGACCCCGCTGGGGCTGGACGCGTCCTTCCCCTGAGCCGGTACGGCGGCAGCGGCTCCGGCGCCGCCCCTGCCGTCCCCGTCGCCGTCCGAGTTGATGATCTCGATGATCGCGAGCCGCTCGGGTGTGTCCTCCGGCTTGATGAAGCCGATGACGATGTACAGCACCAGCGAGACGGCCAGCGGGATGGACACCTGGAACTGCAGCGGCACCCCGCCCTCGACGTTCCAGTTGATCGGGTAGTTCACCAGCCAGAAGGCGAACAGCCCGCACGCCCAGCTCGTGAGCGCCGCCGTCGGCCCCGACCGGCGGAACGGACGCAGCAGACCCAGCATCATCGGGATGGCCATCGGGCCCATGAGCCCGGCGACCCACTTGATGACGACGGTGATGATGTCCTTGAAGGCGGGCGAGTTGACCTGCGTGGCCGCCGCCATCGACAGGCCCAGGAAGACGACCGTCGCGATCCGGGCGACCCGCAGCCCCTGCCCCTCGTTCCACGTCCGCGCCCGGCGCCAGATCACCGGCGCGCAGTCCCGGGTGAAGACGGCCGCGATGGCGTTCGCGTCGGAGGAGCACATGGCCATCGTGTGGGAGAAGAATCCGACGATGACCAGGCCCAGCAGCCCGTGCGGCAGCAGCTGTTCGGTCATCAGGGCGTACGAGTCCGAACCGTCGCCCTTCACCGACGTCACCAGCAGCGGCGACATCCACATCGGGAAGAACAGCACCAGCGGCCAGATCAGCCACAGGGCCGCCGACAGCCGGGCGGAGCGCTCGGCCTCGTACGGGGTCGCCGTGGCCATGTAGCGCTGGGCCTGGTTGAGCATGCCGCCGTTGTACTCGAAGAGCTTGATGAACAGGAACGCCAGGAGGAAGACCGTGCCGTAGGGGCCCACCAGCGGCTCGGCGTGGCCCTTGAGCTCCGGGCGGTCCCAGACGCCGAAGAAGCCGCCGTAGTCGCCCAGTTTGCCCACCACGGCGATGAACATCGCGACACCCGCCAGCAGTTGGATCACGAACTGACCCAACTCCGTGAGAGCGTCCGCCCAGAGGCCGCCGATGGTGCAGTAGACGGCCGTGATCGAACCGGTGATCAGGATGCCCTGGTTCAGGGAGATGCCCGTGAAGACCGACAGCAGGGTCGCGATCGCGGCCCACTTCGCGCCGACGTCCACGATCTTCAGCAGCATGCCGGACCAGGCCAACGCCTGCTGAGTGCCCAGGTTGTAACGGTTCTTCAGGTATTCGAGAGGAGACGCCACATGCAGTCGCGAGCGCAGCCGGTTGATGCGCGGCGCGAACAGTTTGGAGCCGATGGCGATGCCGAGCGCGATGGGGAACGACCAGGTCGCGAAGGACGTGACGCCGTAGGTGTACGCGATGCTCGCGTATCCGGTGAACATCACCGCGCTGTAGCCCGACATGTGGTGCGAGATGCCGGAGAGCCACCAGGGCATTTTGCCGCCGGCGGTGAAGAAGTCGCTGACGTTGTCCACGCGCTTGTGCGACCAGACGCCGATCGCGACCATCACACCGAAGTAGCCGATGAGCACGGCCCAGTCGAGACTGTTCATGGGCCCCCTTCCAGAGTCCGCCGCCAAGGTCAGCCATATGCACGGTCAGGCATGTGAACTCTGGGTTCGGTGGCATGCCCACGGCAAGCAATTGGAAGGTCAAGAGGGGGTAAAGAAGTTCCGAGCAATGACCTCGGTTTATGTATATGAACAGTGAGTGGCCGAAAAGGATCACCTTCGTCCCGGGGTGAGGGCGTCGGAAAGGGCAGGTCAGCCCATTGGTCCAGCCCATTGGTCCAGCCCATCGGTTCAGGGCATTTCAGCGCATCAGTTCACCGGCGTTGACGAGCAGCGACTGGCCGGTGATCGCCCGTGCGCGGTCGGAGGCCAGGAAGACCGCCGCGTCCGCGACGTCCCCGTCCGTGGCCAGCTCCGGCAGTGCCATCCGCTCGGCGAGCCGCGCCAGCACCTCCGCCTCGGGCACGCCCTCACCGTGCGCCGTGAACCGCACGTACGCCTCCACGGGCGGCCCCCACATCCAGCCGGGCAGCACGGTGTTGACCCGTATCCGGTGCGGCCCCAGCTCCCGGGCCAGTGAGTACATCGCGCTCGTCAGCGCGCCCTTGGAGGCCGCGTACGCCGCCTGCCGCACCTGTGAGGGCGCGGCCACCGCCGACTGCGTGCCGATGATGACGACCGACCCGCCGCCCGCCGCCTTCAGGCCGGGCAGGCAGGCCCGGGTCATCCGCAGGGTGCCCAGCAGGTTCACGTCGAGGACCGCCTGCCAGGTGGTGAAGTCGGCGTCCTCCAGGCCTCCGAAGTAGCTGTCCCAGGCCGCCACGTGCACCACCGCGTGCACGCCCCCGAACCGCTCCCGCGCGAGCGCCGCGAGCGCCGTGCACTGCGCCTCGTCGGTGATGTCGGTCGCCCGGTACGCCGTGTGCGTGCCGTCCGGATCCACCTCCGCCGCGGCCTTGGCGAGATTCGCCTCCGTGCGCGCCCCCAGCACGGCGTTCCCGCCGTCCCGTACGACGGCCGCGGCGACCCGCTGACCCAGCCCGGCCCCGACCCCCGAGACGACAACCGTCTTTCCCGCGAGCAGTGACATCGGAGACCTCCCGGCTCTGGCACATTATCTGACGGAGCGTCAGAGTATGGGCGACCGCAGGTGGACGGAAGGGGAGGCGCATGGGCGAGAACAAGCGCATGAGCGAGGGCGAGCGCATGAGCGAGGGCGAGGACAAGCGCATGAGCGAGGGCAGGCGCGGCGGTGAGGACACCCGCAGCGCCGTGTACGCCGACCTGGCCGCCGTCGGCCCGTACGGGGTCCGCCCCGGCCACGCGCTGATCACCATGGTCGAGCCGCACCCGGGCCACGAGTACGCGTACAACCGCTGGTACGAGGACGACCACTACTACGCGGGCGCGATGGCCATGCCGTGGATGTTCTCCGGCCGCCGCTGGGTGGCCACCCGCGATCTCCAACTCCTGCGTACGCCCGAGCGGTCGGCGATCGCCCAGCCGGTCACCGCCGGCTGTTACCTTTCCACGTACTGGATCACCGACGGCCGCTACGACGACCACATGAGGTGGACCGTCGCCATCAACAAGCGGCTGAATCGCGACGCACGCGTCTACCAGGACCGTACGCATGTCTTCACGGCCTTCCAGGACCATGAGGCGACCGTCTACCGCGACGGAGCCGCCGGGCCCCGCGACTTCCACGCACTCGACCACCCGTACGCGGGGCTCGTGCTTCAGGTCATCGACGCCGAAGGGCCCGAGGAGCGGGCCGAGTTGCTGGAGTGGCTGCGGGCCAGGCATCTGCCCAAGCGGCTCGCCGGATCGCCGGCCGCGATGGTCACCGTCTTCCGGCCCACCCCGCTGCCCCTGGACCGGATGTCGTACGTCAAGCAGGTCGAGGGCGTCGACACCCGGCTGACGCTGCTGTGGTTCCTGGAGGCCGACCCGCGCGACTGCTGGGAGGCGTACTTCGGCGGGCTGGGGGAGGCGGTCGCCGAATCAGGGCTGGGGAGGCTGGAGTTGCTGGCACCGTTCGTCCCCACGGTGCCGGGGACGGACAGGTACGTGGACCGGCTGCGGTGATCGCGAGTAGTCCCGAAGTAGTCCCGAGGTGGGCCTGAGGTCATCAGGTGGGCCTGAAGTCATCCCGCAGTGCCCCTCAGTGTCCCTGTGGCGCCCCGGTGGTGCCCCTGTAGTGCCTCTCGTGCCCCTCGCGGCCCCGGTGCGGTGGGGGGCAAAAGCCGAGCCCCCTCGGCCAGGACGGCGGGCCGGTCGAGAGGGCTCTATCAGTAGGTGTAGGTGAAGTTGGGGTGATGGTGATGGTGACGGTCGTGGTGAACCATGGTCACGCGAGGTCGAAGGCTCCCCGGCCGACCTCGGCCACGAAGGCGCTCCACGAGTCGGCGGGGAACGCCAGCGTCGGACCGTTGGAAACCTTGGAGTCGCGCACGGACAGGGCCGAGACGACGGGGGACTTGACCTCGACGCACGCGCCGTTCCCCGTGGAGTAGGACGACTTGATCCACGTGTCCTGGGCGCCTTGCTGAATTGCCATTTCTGCTCCGCTTGCCGGTTGGTCGGTGAGTGCTGTCGCCGAACCGTGGAATGGTGCTGTCCGTCTCCGGACTCCACGGTTCGGTTTGCGCCAAGGTCGTTGATTTCCTTGGCGTGATCGACGCTACTCGCCAACATCGGCTGACGAAGCGACTATTCACTCGGGTGGGTGGCATATTCCATGAGGGTCTTCCCTCCGAGTGTGTCGATGGTGTATCTTCCGGCCCCTTCAGTCCCATTGGGGCTTGAAGCAAGGGTTCAGCGCGGCCGGAGTTCCGCGTACTCCTTCGCGATGTCCGCGATGCACTGGCGGGACTGATCCACATTCAGGGCCTGCGCCCTCAAGTGCTCGTACATGACGCTGTACTTCTGGACGTCGGCGGGCTTCTCCAGGTACAGGTCGCTGGTGACACCCTCGATATAGACGACGCTGGAATCCGACGCGTCCGGGAATTCGAGAATCGCGTACTGCCCGTTCAGACCGGGATGCGCGCCCATGTCGAAGGGGATCACCTGCACGGTGACGTGCGGGAGCTGGGACTGCTCGACCAGGTGCTCCAACTGCTCGCGCATGAGGGAGCGATTGCCCACGACACGGCGCAGCGCGGACTCGTCGAGGACCGTCCACAGCCGCAGGGGGCTCTCCGGTGCGGAGATACGTTCCTGTCGCCTCAGCCGTACCTGGACCCGCTTGTCGATGTCGCCGGGTGTCGTCTCGGGCAGCGCGCCCGCGATGAGCGCCTCGGCGTACGGGCGGGTCTGCAGCAGCCCGGGGACGACCTGGGGGTCGTAGACGCGCAGGCTGGCCGCGTCGGTCTCCAGACCGATGTAGACGCTGTACGGGACGTCGCCGAAGGCGTGCCACCAGCCCTGCTGGCGGGAGTCCTTGGCCATCTGCATCAGTGAGTCGACGACCCGCTGGTCCTCGACCTCGTAGACCCCGCAGAGATCGCGGACGTCGCGCTGGCTGATGCTGCGGCGGCCGTTCTCCAGGCGGCTGATCTTCGACTGGGAGACCAGCAGCCGCTCGGCGACCTCCTCGGCGGTCATGCCCTTGAGCTCGCGGAGCCGACGTAGCTCCTGGCCCAACCGGCGTCGCCTGACAGTGGGATTGACATTGGACGCCACGGGACGTGCACCTCCGGCTGCGTGCCTCTACTTTGTGTATCTGCTGTTGAGCAGATTGCCACCAAGGTGCCGAGTACCGCTGGAAAACATCGGATATGCGCTGCGCACGCGCCGTTTACGCCGGTGATTTTCCGCCGTGGAGGGATCTACGCCGCATGTACGCGAACATGCGGTCGCGCGGGGCGTGTGCGGCCGTATGTACGGCCGCACACGCCCCGCGCGAACCTGCGGCTCCCGAACCGGGTCCTGGGGTCCCTTGCGGTGGTTCGGCGCCGGCGGTGCGAACAAGCAGTGCGAGTGACGCGTCGCGAAGCATCGTGGAGCGTCGCGAAGCGGGTGATGCGCGTGACGCACGTGGTGCGGTGGGGTCGGGACCCGCGGCTCTGGGGTCCGGCTCCCACGCGCACCTCTGTGCCTCAGCGCGTGCTTCGCGTACTTCGAGTGCCGAGCGTGCGTCTCAGTGCGCCACTACGCGGGCCATCGAGCCGCGGCGTGGCTGCATCGGAACGCCGCGCGCGGGTTCCGGTGCGGGTGGCCTGGCGCCGGGGGCGGCCTGACGGCCGGTCGGTGCCGGGCTGCGGCGTGGCTGTGCGGCCACGCCGTTCTGCACGTCCATGACGGCGTGGGCCACCAGGCCACCCATGGGGTCGTGCCGGATCAGGTCCCGCAGCCGGGAGCGGGACGAGCGTCCCTCGTTCCCCGGATACAGGTGCTTGCCCAGTCCGACCGCGTGCGCCAGGGCGGCGAGCGCCGCGGTCCGCGGGTCCGGCGGGACGCCGGTGCGGATCGCGGAGTCCAGCCGGGCTCGGATCTCCCGGCTGATCTCGGTCTGACTCGACTGATAGCGAGTCGTCGGAAGCACTCCGCACATCTGGCCCGCCACGGCATGCACCATGCCGCACCGCTCCAGATGCGAGAGGTAGATCTGGCGTAGCCCGAGACGCGGCCCGCCTATCCAATGGACCGCCCGTACGGGAGCGCCACGCCTTCGCAGCAACTCCAACGCGCAGTCCAGAGTCGGATCTCCAGTCGGCCGTGGGGACACCACGGCGATACGATCCCCGTCTGGGGCTATCCGTCCGGCCAGCGCCAGCTCCACTAGCTGTGCTCCGGCCAGACCAAGGTCGAGCGACTGCGGCTGTGCGGTGGTACCCGTGGCCGGGTCCAACGCCAGCAGCAAAAGCTCTTCCGGAATCGTTCTGCGGCTCCTGCCCATCCATGCCTCCCCGCGTGGATGAATGACAGGGTGACCCCTCTCACATCGGTCTGTCGAGGGTGCGTGACCGGAATGTTGTGGAACCGATAGGTATGTCGTTCTCGTCTACCGCAGGGGTTAAGCCCGCACACAGGACACTGGTACATGGTTCGGACACCGGCGCGGCGCGGGGGTGCCTGGGGTGACTAGTGTCCGGGCGGCGGGTTTCACGGTTCGGTTGGGCGCGCGCTCCTAGGACGGGCGGCGCGCGGGAGGAGGCATCGGTGGCGGGCACGTCCCCCGACAGGTCGAAGCGGTACGAGTCGTCGACGGAGTCGGCACCGGGGAGCGAGCCACCGATTCCGGCCCCCGGCCCCGCGAAGTCATCCCCGGATCCTCGCCTCGCGATGTCCCGGGACTCCGCGCCGAAGGTCGACCAGGCGACAGCGGTCTTCTCCCGCCGGGCGCTGCTGGAGGCGGCGGAGGCGGAGGGCCTGAAGCTGGACGACGCCGCCGAGACGGACTCGGACGCGGGTGTGGGTGCGGCGAAGCCTGCGGGGCGGAAGACTTCCGGGTCGGAAGCTGCCGGGTCGGAGACGGACGAGCCGGAGACGGACGAGCCGGACACCGGTCGGGCTGACGGGGCCGGAGCTGGAGGCTCGGACGAGGCTCGTCCGGACGCTGGGGGCTCGGACGCCGAATCGGGTGACGATGGGGCGGACGCCGAGGGCTCGGGCGCTGGTTCGCGCGACGCCGGCTCGGACGCCGGGGGCTCGGACGCGGGCGATGCCGAGACGGATGCCGACTCCGGCGACGGTGAGGGTCCCGAGGGCGCCGCGAAAAGCCAGGACGGCTCCACGGAGGCGCGGGCCGACGCCGAGGAGACCGACGAGGCCGAGGACGACCAAGGCGCGACCGAGCACGAGGACGCGGACGAGGCCGCCTCCGGCAGAGAGCCGACGGCTGGGGCGGACGCCGAGGACGGCGACACCGACCCGCGCGAGGAGGGCGCCACTGCGCCCACCCGTGCCGCCCCAGGGGCACGACTGCCCGCAGCTCGGGCGGGAGAGGACGCGGTCCCCGAGACGGACGCGGAAGCGGGCACGGGAGTCCCCGAGGACGCGGTCCCTGAGGTCGGCGCAGAAGCCGGCACCGGAGTCCCCGAGGACGCGGTGACGGGTGCGGAGGCTGGCACCGAGGCCCATGACGACGCCGTCCCCGAGGTCGGCGCGGAAGCGGGCACCGGAGCCCCGGAGGACGCGGTCCCCGAGAGGGACGCGAAAGCGGGCACGGGAGTCCCGGAGGACGCCGTCCCCGAAGACGGCACCGAGGCCGCCGCCGGGGCCCAGGGCGACGCTGTCCCCGAGGTCGGTGCGGACGCGGGCACCGGAGCCCCGGAGGACGCGGTCCCCGAGACGGATGCGGAAGCGGGCACGGGAGTCCCGGAGGACGCCGTCCCTGAGCTCGGCGCGGAAGCGGGCACCGAGGTCCCGGAGGACGCGGTCCCCGAGGCCAACGCGGAAGCCGCCACGGAAGTCCCGGAGGACGCCGTCCCCGAGACGGCCGCGGAAGCCGGCACCGAAGGCCCGGAGGACGCCGTCCCCGAGCTCGGCACCGAGGCCGCGGCCGGGGCCCAGGGCGACGCCGTCCCCGAGGCTGCTCACGCCGGCGGCGAGCCGGATGACGCCGACGATGAAGGCGTCCCGCAGGGGCCGCCCGCGGTCGACGACGGCAGTCGTGCGGGTGGGGCTGTGGATCAGCCGACCGCGATCTTCCGGGCGCCCCGGCCGCCCTCCCTGGATCACCCCACCACCATGCTGAAGCTGGGCGGCGGCGCCACCAAGCCCACCGCACCAGCCGAGCCCACCGCACCCGCCGAAGCCGACGACCAGTCCAGCCGTGCCGACAAGTCCGAGCGCGCCGACGGCGAGGCGAAGGGTGAGGCCGAGGGTGCCGGTGCCGTGGGCAGGGGCGGCACCACGGATTCCGCGCCGCCGGCCGAACGCACCAGCAAATTCGTCGCGCTGAAGCCGCTGGACGAGCACGCCCCGCCCAAGCCTCCGGCGCCCGCGCCCGACAGCCCCGCCGTCAGTCCGGCGGAGGCGACGCGGGCCATCCCGCAGGTGGGCCCGGAGCGGACGACGCAGCAGCCGTTGCCGCCGAAGCCGCCGCTGGACCTGCTGGCGGAGCTGACGAACACGCCGCCCCCGCGCCAGACCCCCGTGCGGACGATCATCCGCCGGGTCAAGATCTGGACGCCCCTGGCCATCCTGCTGGTGATCGCGTTTGCGGTCGCACAGTCTTTCCGTTCGCTGCCCGCCCCCACGCTCGCACTGACCGCCAACGAGTCGTACGCGTTCAAGGGCGACAAGGTCGACCTGCCGTGGCCCGCCGAGGGTCAGGGCTGGATGGACGTCAACGGCATCGGCACGATGGACAGCTTCGGCGACCAGAAGCCCGTGGCCATCGGCTCCGTCGCCAAGGCGATGACCGCGTACGTCATCCTCAGGGAACACCCGATGAAGGTCGGTGAGAAGGGCGAGACGATCCCCGTCGACGCCAAGGCGGAGACCGAGGGCGGCTACGACAAGGACGGCGAGTCCACGCTCAACACCGTCAAGGAGGGCGACCAGCTCTCCCAGTACGACGCGATCGCGGCCATCATGATTCCGTCCGCGAACAACATCGCGCGGCTGCTGGCCCGTTGGGACAGCAACGGTTCGGAGGAGGCGTTCGTCAAGAAGATGAACGCCGCCGCCAAGGACCTCGGCATGACCAACACCACGTACACCGACCCCTCCGGGCTGAAGGAGACGACCGTCTCCACCGCCGAGGACCAGGTCAAGCTCGGCAACGCGCTGGTGCGGATGAAGGCCCTCACCGACATCACCAAGCTGCCCGAGTGGAAGGACCCCTCGGGCCTGAAACACCGGAACTACAACACCCTCGTCCCCTACGACAACGCCATCGGCATCAAGACCGGCTCCACCACGGCCGCCGGCGGCAACCTCCTCTTCGCGGCCACGAAGGAGGTCGGCGGTGAGACGGTGATCGTCGTCGGCGCGGTCCTCGGCCAGCACACGCCGCCGATCATCGACACGGTCAACGCGGTCAGCAAGACCGCGATGGTCGCCGCCCAGGAGGCGCTGGCCTCCGACGCGATCCTGAAGAAGGGTGACGTCGTCGGCTACGTCGACGACGGGCTCGGCGGGCAGACCCCGGTCGTGGTCACGAAGAACGTCTCGGCGGTCGGCTGGGCCGGCAAGACGGTGAAGCTCCAACTCGACCCGAGCGCCACCATCCCGCACCAGGCGAAGCCGGGCACCGAGGTCGGCTCACTGATCGTCGGCGACGGCGCCGGTTACGGCGTGGAGGTACCGGTCGCCCTCCAGGAGACCCTCGCCGAGCCCGACTTCCTCACGAAGCTGACCCGCGTCAGCTGACCGGCGTGCACTGACCGGCAAGCCCCGACCGGCCCACGGTCGTCGGCCGACGACCGCCGGCCCACGACGAAGCGCTCCTTGCGACCCCATGGCCGCAAGGAGCGCTTCGTCGCTGTGCGGTGCGCCTTGGCGCCCGACACGCACCCGTCCTCCCCGTCCTATCCGCTCTCCCCGTCTCCCCGCTCTCCCCGTATCCCTGTCCTACCCGTTCTCGCCGTCCCCCTGCTCCGCCTTCTCGTCCGCTTCCTGCTCGCACTCCAGGGCCGTCGTCCGTGACGGGCCGCCGTACTGGGAGCTGATCCGGACATCCCCCGGCTCGTGCACCGTGAGGCGGGTGAACTCGGTGAGGTCGCCGTCGGACTCGCGGTCGGCGGTGAGGCAGCCGTTGTCGGCCCAGAGCCACGGGGAGTAGGCGACGCGGACGGTGATCTCGCCGGCCTTCGGCATGTGGACGACGAGGTTGGCGCCGTCCGCGCTGACGACCGAGGCCGGCTTGTCGACCAGCGGGGTCGCGTTCTTCACCCGGTAGATCTTCCAGTTGGCGTCCTGCCAGACCGGCTCCAGATAGTCCGGCCCCTTGGTCACCAGCGCGTGTTCGAGCTCGGCGGGCCCGTCCGGCTCGCCGTTGACGAGGACCACGAACCCGACGGCCCACTGCGAGAGCCACGCCTTGTACGCGGTCGGCGTGAAGGCCCCTTCGGGCACCTCGGTCCCGCCGTGGCCCTCGTAGAAGAGCCGGCCGCGCTCGACGTCGGCCTGCCGGTTCCAGCCGCGCGCCATGTTGATGTACGGGGCGAGGATGGCGGCCTCACGGTGGTCGCGGGCCGGTACCACCTCGACGCGGGTCTTCCAGGCGCCGAGCCGTTTCAGCTCCTTCACGACGCCGTCGGTCTTCACCGCCCACTCGGGCACCTTGGTGTTGGTGACGATGTCGGCGGTCGTCTTGCCGGTCAGCCAGGTCACCGAGAGCACCAGGGCCACCGCCCCGGCGATCTGCCGCCGCCGGGGCGTGAACCAGGACAGCGGCAGCCGGGCGCCGTCCGTGTGCGCCTCGCCCCGGTAGAGGCAGATCGCCAGTGCCGCAGCCGGGCCCGCCAGTTCCAGGAGGCGTTCGACGTTGGTGCCGATGGGGGTGGGGATCAGATAACAGAGGACCACGCCGAGCGCGTAGATCGCGGCGCTCAGGCGGAGCACCCGCCAGGCGCTCGGCGCGACCAGCACGACCACCGCGCACAGCACGACCGGCGGCCATATCCGGCTGAAGGCCATGGGCTGCTCGCCCTCGAAGGGGAACAGCACCGTGGTCACGGCGACCACGGTCACCGGCGGCAGGATCAGCGCCGCCGCCCGGCCCCACTCGCGGCACAGCAGATAGGCGGCGCCGACCACGAGGAGGAACAGGCCGGAGACGGGGCTGCCCAGCGTGGACAGCGTCGCGCACACCGCCGCCACGGAGAGATGCCGCCCGCCGCGCCCGCTCAGCACCGCGAGCAGGGCCCCCATCGCGAAGGTCGTGCCCAGCATGAACGTGGAGCGCCCCGACACCACCTGGCACCACAGCGAGAACGTCGCCGCAAGCGCGACCGGCACCGGCGCGCGTACACCCGTACGAGTGACGACCGCACCGGCCAGCCAGGAGGCCGAGAGGCCCGACGCCAGTGTGACGGGGACGACTCCGCACGCCGCCATCAGGTACGGCGAGAGCACGCTGTAGTTCGCCGCGTGCAGACCCCCGTACCAGAACAGGTTGACCGCGGAGTCCGGGTACATCTTCGCGAACTCCGCCCACGCCACCTGGGCCGCCAGATCGCCGCCGCCGGTCGCGAAGACCGCCCACCACACGAAGTACAGCGGCAGGGCGCACAGGGCGGCCGTGAGGGGCACCCGGTGGCGTACCCGCCACGGCTCGCGCGACGGTTTGTCGGCGCGCGAGACGGGCCGTCGTGGGGTCAGCTCGGCAAAGGCCACTGCGGCTCTTCCGTTCCGTTTCGACTCGTGCGGGCGGGTGCGGTCTTCACAGACGTCTTCTCGAACGCCCCTCCCGGACGTTCTCCGTGCGTGGGGAAAGACGTGTGTGGAGGTAGACGCTAATCACTCGCTGACAGTTGGCCGACAGGACGTGTGCGATCCGCTACGGCCGTAGGGAAACCCCTACGGCCGTGTTCCGTCCCACAGGTCAGGATGAGACCGGGAACGCCACGTCGCACACCGGGTCCTCGGGGCCCGCCGCGTCCCAGTCCGCGAAGTAGATCTCGCGGCACGGGCCGGTGACCTCCAGGCCGTGCCCGGCGATCCACCGCTCGACCGCCTCGAAGGCCGCGAGGATCTGCGGATGCGCCACCTGGGCCTTGCTGATCCGGGTGTAGACGAGCCGTCCCGCCGACTCCACGCGCACCTTCGTCGCCCAGGTCCGCCCGTGCTCGGCGGCCCAGGCCCGCGCGGAGCTCTCGTCGGCCACCGGCACACACGACTCCGCGGGCCCGTCGCTCTCCATGGACACCTCGGAGTGGTACACGACGAACGGCGCGCCGGTCGTTCCGCCGCACGCCGCCGCGCCCTCCTCCAGCCGCCCCAGCGACGCCCCGATCCACGTCGGCAACTCGTCCGCGAGTGTGTGCCGCGACTGGGTCAGCAGCACCTGCGGGGCCGTATCGACCGTTTCGACCACGAACTTCCCGTACGTCTCGGCCATTCCTGACTCCGTTCCTGACAGCCGTCCACGGAGGTAGGCGACAAGGGTCCGCTGGGACGCGAACCGTTCCTCGGCCTCGGCCCAGTACGCGGTGAGCCGCTCGGCGGCCCGAGCGCCGTCCGGTTCGACGGCGTCCACGATCTCGGCGATCCGCGCGAGCGGCATGTCGAGCTGCCGCAGCAGGGCCACCAGACGGGCACGTTCGGTCTGGCCGTCCCGGTAGTACCGGTAGCCGGTCACCTCGTCGACGTACGCCGGCGTGAGCAGCCCCAGCCGGTCGTACAGCCGCAGTGCCTTCGCCGACAGCCGCGCGCGGGCGGCGAAGGTACCGATGGTGAGCAGGTCGTCCGGATCGTCCGTGTCCACTGGGTCATCCTCCGTCGCCGGGCGCCCTCCGCCCGGCGAGAGGGACGGTGCCCCTTGCCCCAGGGGCAAGGTCAACGGCAGCCCTCCGGGCGTCAGCCGATGGCCTTCTCCACGGCGGCGACCAGCTCCGCCGCCTCGGGCTCGGTCTGCGGCGAGAAGCGGGCGGCGACCGAGCCGTCGCGGCCGATCAGGAACTTCTCGAAGTTCCAGCGGATGTCACCGGTGTGCCCCTCGGCGTCCGCGTGGTCCACCAGCCGCTCGTACAGCGTGTGCCGGCCCTCCCCGTTGACCTCGACCTTCTCGGTCATCGGGAAGGTCACGCCGTACGTCGCCGAGCAGAACTCCGCGATCTCCTCGGCCGAGCCCGGCTCCTGCCCCATGAACTGGTTGCACGGCACCCCGAGCACGGTGAAGCCCTGCGCGGCGTAGCGCGCCTGCAGCGCCTCCAGGCCCGTGTACTGGGGGGTGAGGCCGCACTTGGAGGCGACGTTCACGACGAGGACGGCCTGTCCGGCGTACTGGGCGAGGTCCGCGGAACCGCCCTTCAGGGCGTCGATCTGCACGTCGAGGACGGAGGGGGTGGCGTTGTCTGTAGTCATAATCGGATGCTATCTCCGGAAGGATGTTCGGCCTCGCCGCCCCTACCCGCCCCCTCCCTGGGGGCGGCACGCACCAGCACCTCCCCCTCCGCCGTCCGCGCGTACAGCACCGACCGTCCGGCCCGCCCGCGCCGGACCAGCCCGGCGTCCAGCAGCACCCTCAGGTGGCGGCCGACGGAGCCGAGGGCCTGGCCCGTCACCGCGCACAGCTGGGTCGTGCTCATGGGGGAGTCGAGGAGGACGAGGACCCGGGCGCGGGCGTCGCCGAGGAGGGGCCGAGGAGCTCGCGAACGTCTCCGCGAGCGGCGAGACGACGAACCGGCTCCCGGCGAGCGTGTCGGCGTTGACCTGCCACCAGCCCACGTGGACACCTCCTGGATTCGTTCGGCGCGAACCCGCCCCGGGGCGGGCCTCGGCTTCGGCGGAGCTTTCGCGGGTGCGGCTCGCGCGTGTTGTGGGCGGCGGGGCGGGACGAACGGGCGGGGCTCACGTCACCGGCGCGTGCGTCTTGACGGCCTGTCCGTCCCCAGGTGCGCCTGCCCTTTCACGGCCAGGTGCGCTCAATACGGTCGTGTCGCACCGCGTACGCCGCCGGACCGCCCTTCTCGACGGCCCGGTGGATCGCGTCATGGCGTGCGACGAGCCGCTCGACCATCTCGGCACTACGAAGCTGCTGGTTGTCCAGGTAGAAGAGCACCGCCTCGCGTTCCAGGACAGGCCGGATCTCCAGGTCCCGGGTCTTGATCCGCCCGTCCTTCGACAGCGGGACCCAGGACCGGTCGAGGCCGTGAGTGATCCACTCCTCGTCGGGAACGTCCTGCCCGTCGTCAGGGAAGACGTCTCCGATGCGGTGAACCGTCCACCCGAAGGCTCTCAGCCCCTCCGCGACACGACGACCGAGATTCCGGTCGAGGAAGAACTCAGGCGACAAGGTGCACCACTGCCTGGCAGAGGGCGTCCACCTGCTCAGGCGTCATGTCGTAGTCGTACGCGATGTCCTCGACGGTCTCCCCGGCCTCCCACAGGTCGGTGATGGCCTGGACCGTGACGCGGTTGGCGGCCACCACGGGAAGACCGTGGCCGAACCTCGGATCGATCACGACGGGTACGGAGGCCGGGTACTGCCTCAGTCGCAGGCTGGAGGGGAAGTCGTCGCCCGGCTCCCAGGTGAGGTAGCGGAGATAGTCGGAGACCACCTCCTGGATGGGGGCCTGGCCGTCGCGGGCTCTGCGAAGATCCCCCCAACCGTGCTCGACGAAGATGTCCACGCCGTCCGTGGCGATCCGCTTGGACACGAGTCCGTACGGGGTGTCGAAGGCGTCCCGGACAGCGACAGCCGCCTCCCTGATCTCGCTCATGCGGAGCCCCAGGGAACGCAGAGAACGAAGGACGTGCGCCTCGGCCACAGCGATGAACGGCACCGAGGGCTGCCCTTTCCGCACCGGCTCCACCTGGTGGACCAGAGGGGCTCCGGCGGCCTTGCTCCTCAACCAGGAGATGAGAGTCGACTGCGGAATCTCAAGGTAGGAGGCCGTTTCCGTGGGTGTCAGAAGCCCGTCCTGGAACCTGTCGACCATGCCCCACCTCCTCCTGATGCCGGGTTTCGCATCGTCGCACATCAGGATTCCCACCTGCGGGTGGACCGCACACCCACCCACCGGTCAGCCGGCCGCACGAAGGTGGTCCCCGGACCTGCAGTCCCGGCAACGGCTGTGTTCCGCCGAGCGGAACCCCCGGTCGCAACCGTCGCAGTTCCGCATGTCCACGACCGTCGGACGGACGGGGGGCTCCGCGCTTCCGGCCGGTGTGGGCAGCGGAAGGGGAGTCTCCTTGAGCCGGTAGGCGAGGATGCCGGCCGGGCGGACCAGGAGGTTGTTCGGGAGCCTTGCGGTGAGGTGGTCCGTGATCTGGGTGGGCAGGAAGCCTGCCGCGAGCCACCGGGTGACGGCCGGGGCGAGGCGGGCGGCTTCCCGCTCGGACACGACGAGGCGGGGGTCGACCCGGCGCAGGGCGGCGAGTACGGCGATGGCGCGCGGGTCGGCGGTGGCGGTGGCCTCGGCGGCGGCGAGCGGGATCGGTGCCTCCGCCTCGGCCTGTACGGGCGCGGCCACGGTCTCCTCCGCGGCCACGGGCGGGGACGAGGACGTCGGCACGACCGCCGCGGTGGCGGGCTTCTTCCGGGGCCGACGAGGCCTGGGCGGCTCGGGAGGCCCGTCCGGACCTGAATCCGGATCCGGATTCAGGTCCGGATCGCCGCCGGGGATGTCGTAGAAGTACGTCCGGGTGCGGATCTTCCCGGCGGGCGTTCGCTCGCGGCGGCGTTCCAGGTATCCGGCCGCTTCGAGTTCCCTGAGCGCCCGCGAGATCAGGATCTCGCCCTCGTCGAAGTGCTCGCACAGGGCGGTGATGCTCACGAGGGTGCCGGTGGGCAGGGAGGAGATGTACGTCGCGACGCCGACCGTGACCGCGCTGCCGCGTCGCTGGGCGAGGGCGTTCGAGATCACGGTGAATTCGGCTGTCAGCCGGGTGCGTACGTGGATCACGCCGGAGGTCGGAGCTCCGGCGTCGGCGCGCAGGCGCGCGTTAGACTGCGAGTCAGCCATCGGGAAGGTGCTTACTTCCTGGTTGGTCAGGCCCTCGTTCGGGATTGCCGTCCCGGCCGGGGGCCGTATCTGTTTGTGGTTGTCGCGGCGAACGTAACCGCCCGCATCCCGCGCCTGCAAGCCGGTCACTCGGACGGGTGACGCGCCGCTTCGCGACCGGGGAGGGTGGGTGGGCGGGTAGTTCTTTCCCCCGGTTCTTTGGGGAGGTCAGTGGCCCGCCGGACCCTCGCGGACAAGGGCCCGGTGAGCCCGTCAGACGGACGGCGGCCGAAGCCCGGCGGCCTCAGGGACGGTGGTCCCCTGCCTTCAACTCGCCTATGAAGGCGGCCCAGGTGGCGGCTTCGAAGCACAGCGCCGGACCGTGCGGGACCTTGCTGTCACGGACGGGGACGACGGTCCGGAACCCGTCGGCCACCTCCACGCAGTCGCCTCCCTCCTGATTGCTGTAGCTGCTCTTGCGCCAGGCGACGCCGTTCGGATCGGGACGGGACGTTCGCTCCACGGTGGTTGTCCTCCATCACGGATCGGATCATGTCGAGCGACATGAGCGGGGGCAGAGCTGCCGCCCGCAGCCGATCGTAAGTCAGCGCGAAACTCCTGACTTCGTCCGGATCCTCGATGAGTTGGCCGTAGTGCGCGCCTTCCGTGTAGGCGATCTCCGAGCCGTCCGGCATGGTGAGCACCGTGAGCGATCCGCCCAAGGCATCGTGCTCACCTTGGTCGAACGGCAGTACCTGCACGGTGATGTGCGGTTCCGCCGCGGTCCCGAGCAGCCGCGCCAACTGCTCACCCATCACCTCCCGGCCACCGACCGGACGTCTGAGCACCGCCTCGTCGAGGACCACCCACAGTTCGGGACGATCGGGCGTACCGAGGCGCTCCTGTCGTCCCATGCGAAGGGCAACCCGCTCTTCCAACTGCTCCTCGCTGCTGAGCGTTCGACCGACACTCAGCACCGCCCGTGCGTAGTCCTCCGTCTGCAACAAGCCAGGCACCACATGAGCCGCGTACTGCCTGATGGCCCCCGCCCGCGCCGAGTACTCCATGAACTTCCGCGACCAGTCCGGGAACGCCTCCCGGTACACGTACGGCCACAGGTCCACCAACAAGTCGTCCGCGTCGAGGGCCGCGTCCAGCGCACGCGCCAGCTCCAGCGTCGGCTTCGCCCCGGACGCCCGCTCGATCTGCGTGATCCGCGTGCTCACCACGTGCGTCCGGTCGCCGAGCTCGGCCTGGGTCAGTCCGGCCGCCGTACGGAGTCTGCGTACCCGGGCGCCGAACAGGGCCGCCATCGACGTGCTGGGGTCAATTCCGTTGGCCAAAGCATCACTTCCGTTCCTTACGGGTTGAAAAGTAAGGCCGTGTCACCTGTCGAGCGTAGGTCGATCGGGCGATCCTTGAGCACGGAACGTGATGACTCGTGCACGTCGCGAAATGCCTCGGCTCGACAGACAAGGACGGACCGACCGTGCGGACAGGAACGACCACCCCGGGAGACGGGCCACGACGGAGCGCCGCGCCCCCTGCGGCGAAAACCGTCGCGCCCGCCGACGCGGCACACGAACTCCCCACATTCGCGGAGCAGTTCGTCTCCTCGCCCCGAGGCGTGCGGCTCGCCCGACGCTTCACCGTCCGGCGCATGCAGGAGTGGGGCTATCTGTCGGTGTCCGACACGTCGTGCGCGGTCGCGGTCGTCGTCGGCGAACTCGCCGCGAACGCCGTACAGCACGGCCGGGTTCCCGGACACGACTTCGGCCTCCGGCTCGCTCTCGACGCGGCTGGGGGCCTGGTGCGCATCGAGGTCGCGGACGCCGCCTCCGCGAAGCGGCTGCCCACGGCCCCGCCCTCGTCGTATCCCGAGGGCGAGTCCGGTCGCGGACTGCTCCTGGTGGACGTACTGGCCGTGCGCTGGGGGTCGGTGACTCGCCGGCCCGTGGGCAAGACGGTGTGGGCGGAGGTGTGCACCACGGCACCAACTCGCCTGTAGGTACTACGGGGAGTAGCCGCTCCCGCCGCCCAGGTGGGCTGGGCGGGAGGGGCGTGCCCCCACTTGATCGGCACAAGGGGCACAGCTTCCCGGGCGGGAAGGCTCCGGCGCTCGGGGCGCCTGCGATTCCATGATGCGTGCCGCCGGAGCCGACGCCCGGCGAACCGGGAACTTCGCCCCGGAAGCCTGTACTGCCTGGCGTTTTGCGGTGGATGCGCGCTAGGAGGCGGTACCGTGCGCGCTGTCGTTGGGCGGGGCATTGTTCCGCGATTCCCGGATGCCATGGCGTGAGGGTGAGTGCGCCCAGCATGCTGACGTCCGGCTCCTCGACGACGCGTCGGCACCGCCGAGGGGGGCCTCTCGGGCGTACGCATGTGTCTCGGAAGGTACCGATGTCCAGAAGGCAAGTCTTATCCGTCATCGTGCTGTTGACGGTCCTCGGGTGGAGCGTCGTGCTCGTCGCCGTCGGTGAGACGGCAGCGGCCGCCGCCGCGGTCCCGGCACTCGTACTGAGCGCGGAGCAGGTCGTGACGTCGATGACCACCGGTACGGCACGGGTGGCCGCGGTGAACGACGAGCGGGTGCCCGTGGCGGACGGCGGCGAACGAATACGCGTATCCGATGATGAGGAGCGCGCGGGGTGACCCCGCCGTCCCTGTCGCGGCGGCCCGGAGGGGGCGCGCCGGTGAGCAAGCCGGGCCGGAAGCTGGGCCCGATAGCGGAGGGCGTGGGCCGCGCCCACCGGGCATGGCTGGAGCCCCTGCGGATCCGGTTCCTGGCCAGCGGCCTGACGATCGGCGAGCTGAGCGACCGGTCGGGCTGGGCGAAGTCGAAGATCTCCGAACTGCTGCGCGGCACGGGCCGCTATCCGCGCTGGGAGATCACCTACGGTCTGCTGGACGTCCTCGACGTACCGACCTGGCCGATGCGGCGGCTGTGGATGGCCGCCGCACTGGAGGCGCGGAAGAAGCCGGACTGGATAGACGGCTGCGTCCAGCGCCGCCCACACACTCCCCGTCCGAACCAGCAGAGTCCGGACCGGCGCCCCGGGGCGGCCCTGCCGACCGGACTGGCTGTACCCCCGCTGGAGCATCAGGCGTTCACAGAACTCAACGGCGCTGCCTATCTCGCCTACGCCCGGCTCTTCGTGAGCGAGGAGGAGGCGCGCGAGGTGGTCGCGGAGACGTTCGACGTGCTGTGGTTCCGCTGGGCCGAAGCGCTGGCCAGCGCCGACGTGGTGCCGTTCGCGTGGTCGGTGCTGCGCAGGAGTGTGATGGCCCGCGCCTGCCACACGGACGGCTGCCCCGAGCTGGCTCGCACCGCGTTCGACACGGTCGCCCTGAGCCTGCTGTCGACCCCCGCGGCGCGGTTCGCACAGATCGAGGAGTCGATGTCCCTCTTCAAGGCCATCAGCCGACTGCCCGCCCACCAGCTGGACGTCATGGCCCTCACCTACCTGCGTGGCATGGACCACGCGGCCGTCGCCGATGTCCTGGGCGTCCCGATCGCCTCGGTCCACACGGCCGACCGCTACGCCCGCAAGTCCCTGACCACAGCTCTCCACCTCCAGAACGACTTGGGAGAGACCCCGAAATGATCCCGACCCCGACCCCGACCACTCCGACCAGCCCGATGGACCAGCTCCTCGCCCGAGCCCTGCTTCTCGAAGCCCCACACGTCCCGCACGACGTGGTCCCCGGAGCCCGCTGCCAGGACTCCCTGCTCCCGCTCGCCGGTCACCACGACGGTACGAGCACGATGGCGGCCCGCGATCTGCGCACCCTGTGCGAGACCGTCCTGGCCCACACCACCTCCGACTCCCTCCAGGACTTCGTCACCGAGCATCTGCCGGAACCGCCGGGCGCCCGTGTCCTCGGCTGCATCCTCCAGCTCGCCGACGCCGAGGACAGCGCGCGCTCCTGGTGGCAGTACGCGGCTGGGGCCGGCGACGACCTCGCTTCGTACTGCCTCTATCTGCACCACCTGATCCTGGGCGACACGGAGGCGGCGGCCTGGTGGCGCGAACAGACGAAGATCGCCACCCGTCCCGCGCCCGAATTCCTCCTGGCCGTCCCGGACCCGGGCATCCCCACCGCGTACGACGCCAGTTTCCCGACGGTCCTGCGCGCCCTCAGCCACCTCGACCGCACCACCCCGCCCCGCCGGACCGAACTCGTCGACGCCGTCATGCACTACGTCCCCGGCGCCGTGGCCCTCGGCTACGTGGACAACCCGGACTTCGAACTCCCGTTGCCGGGGCCCGACTTCGCCGAGCACCTGACCGTGCTGGTGGCTGCCGCGTCCGCCACCGCTTCCTGGGGGCAAGCGCCGAGCCCTCGCCGTCCGGTTCCGCGTCCGCCTGTACTGCCGCGCCGCGAGGCGGGCGTGGCCAGGGCGCCGGAAGGAGGGGGAAGGCGTCCGAACCCCGGTATCGGTGATCGGTACTAACCTGGATCCCCTTCCGAGGGCCGTGCGCGGCGACGACAGGTTGAGCGAAACGGGGGGCCATGTCGGAACACGGGGTTTCGTCCAATGCCGGTGTGCGGCTCGACCGAGTGCTGGGAAGAGCGCCGTACAAGGACTGTGGTCTGTATGTCGCCTGGTCACCGGACGGAAGCCGGCTCGCGGTGCCTGCCGACCACAGCCGCATCCGTATCGTGGATGTCGGGCAGGACACGGACATCACGGTCCTCCGTTCGCGCGGCAACAGGGGCTACATCAACCGGGTGAGCTGGTCGCCCGACGGATCGAGGCTCGCCGCCGCCTGCGGGCTGCACGGCGTTCGGGTGTGGGACATCGACAGGCCCCACCACTCCATGCGGATGACGGCACACACGCGTTGGGTCGGCCAGGTCGCCTGGTCGCACTCGGCGGAGCTGCTCGCGTCCGGTGCGCAGGACGAGACGGTCAGACTCTGGGACGGCCGCGGTGAGGAACCGGCGAATACCGTCAAAGGGCACAGCAACTACGTGAACTGTCTCGCCTGGTCGCCGGATGACACCCTGCTGGCGACCGGTTCGGCCGACGGATCCGTCAACGTCTGGCAGGACGCCAAGAACGCGAGACGACCGTTTTTCACCTGGCGCCATGAGGCCATCGTGACCTGCGCCGCATGGTCTCCGGACGGCAGGACGCTCGTTGCCGGCGCGAGCGACGGCAAGGTCAGCTGTGTGGAGATCGGTACGCGGACCGAGGCAGGATCCACCGTCGTTCTGGAGGGGCACACCGAATCCATCTCCACCGTGATGTTCTCGGCGGACGGGAAGCTCCTGGGCACGGCGTCCAGGGACCACACGATCAGACTGTGGCGCACTGACGACTGGTCGATGGTCGCGGTACTGGAGCTGTCTCATGGCGAGGACGAGGAGTACGGCGACTTCGACGAGGACTTCGACGACAGTATCCGTGGCCACTCCGAAGTGATTGTCGACGACGACTTCGACGACTTCGGCACTTACCCGGACGACACCGACGACAAGGTCATGGGCGGCGGCATACACCGCCGTGAGCGGACCATGCCGACCTTTGCCTTCCACCCCACGCTGCCCCAACTCGCCGTCTGGGCCAACTACACGGGGCTGGCCATCTGGGAGTACGACCTGGATCTCCTGCTGGACGACCCGGCGGTCGGCGAGTCGGTGCGGTACATGACGGCCAAAGTCGTTCTCGTCGGCGACTCCGGAGTCGGCAAGACCGGGCTGGGGTGGCGGCTGGCCCACAACGAGTTCAAGGAACACGCCTCGACCCACGGCC
The DNA here is from genome assembly GCF_041435215.1 of Streptomyces sp. NBC_01314. NCBI lineage: Bacteria > Bacillati > Actinomycetota > Actinomycetes > Kitasatosporales > Streptomycetaceae > Streptomyces > Streptomyces sp. NBC_01314. Next base: position 6,355,428 of record NZ_CP108394.1, read on the forward strand.
AGCAGTTCTGGCTCATCGACGACGTACGTACGCAGCTGGCGGACGGCACGGACTGCGAGGCCGTGCTGTGGGATCTGGCCGGTCAGCATGTCTACCGGCCCGTGCACGCGATATTTCTGGACAACGTCGACCTGGCGCTCGTGCTCTTCGACCCGACCAATCGGCAGGAACCGCTGAAGGGCGTTCGGTTCTGGCTCCAGCAGCTCTCCGGCAGGCGCCCACTGCCGCCGACGGTCCTCGTCGGGGCACGCGCCGACCGGGGTGCGCCGGTGGTCTCGCAGGGGGAACTGGACCAGTTCTGCCAGCAGCAGGGGATCAGCGGCGGTTACGTCAGCACGAGCGCGGCGAGCGGCACGGGCGTCGACGCGCTGATGGAGCATCTGCGCGGACAGATCCAGTGGGAGCGGATGACGACCACCGTCACGACCCTGACGTTCAAGCGCATCAAGGAGTTCGTCCTTGAACTGAAGGAACTCCCGAACCGCCAGGGAGTACTGGTGTTTCCCGCGGACCTGCGGCGGCAATTGCGGGAGACCGACCCGAGCTGGCAGTTCACCGACGCCGAGATGATGACGGCGGTCGGGCACCTGGAGAACCACGGATACCTGTCCGTGCTGCGCACCTCCTCCGGCGAGCAGACCGTCCTGCTGGCGCCCGAGTTGCTGGTCGATCTGGCCTCGTCCGTGTTCCTCCAGGCCGACAAACACCCGCAGGAGCTGGGCGCGCTCAACGAATCCACGTTGCTGAGCGGGAACTACCGGTTCCCCGAGGTGGAATCCTTGGATCCGGCCGAGCGGCAGGTGCTGCTGGACGCCGCCGTGGTGCGGTTCCTTGAACACAACCTCTGCTTCCGCGGCACACTGGGCGCGGAAACCCTGCTGATCTTCCCCGGACTGATCAAGCAGAAACGTCCCCTGTTCGACGCGATCGAGACGATCGACGACGTGTCGTACGTCGTCCGCGGCCGGGTGGAGAACGTCTACCCCGCGCTAGTTGTCCTGCTCGGTCACACGCAGACGTTCACCCGGGTCAACTACTGGCAGAGCCAGGCGCAGTTCGACATGGGCAGCGGACAGATCTGCGGCTTCCGGCTCTTCCAGGAGCGCGAGGGGGAGATCGAACTCGTGCTCCACTACAGCGACGCGGTGCCCCGGTACGGCCGGAGCATGTTCCAGGGCCTGTTCGAGAGGTTCCTGTACCAGCGCGATGTGATGGTGACCGTCTTCCCGCCGGTGTTCTGCGCCAACCGGCACCGACAGGAGCGCTCGGCGGTGATGGGCTCGCTGCGCGGCGGGATGCGGGTCATGTTCTGCTTCCGGTGCGGGGACCGCATCGACCTCCCGGAGACCGAACAGCCGGTCGCGCTCGGCGCCGAGGACACCCGGCTCGTCGAACGCGACGAGGCCGCCGCGCGGCTGCGCAGCACCTATGAGGCACACCTCGTGCGGGTGAAGAGCTTCCGCAGCGACCGCGCGGTGCCCCGGTGTCATCTCAGCCACCTGCCCGCGGACTCCGTGTGGGTCTCCCAGCTGGCCCGCGACCTGCGCGAGGCCGGGGTGTTCGTGGTGGAGGACCCGGCCGACGTACAGGACGACGACATCGTCCTGGTCGTGGTGACACCCGAACACGTACAGGCACTGTCCCGGCCCGCGGGGCCGTCGTCCGCTGTCGCCGCCCTGATCCGCGCGCGGCGACAGCGGACCCGTCCCGGTCAGGGGCCCGGCGTCATTCCGCTGCTGCGCGTCGGTGTCGCGGAGACGGCGCTTCCCGCCGACCTGCGTGGCCTCGTCGCCGGCAGGTTTCAGGACGACATCCGCTATGTCGTCGGACTCTTCGACCTGGTGCTGACGCTGTACGCCATCGCGTTCAACCATCCGGCGTTCCAGCCGCTGCGCGTGGTGCTGCGGCACGAGTGGGCCCGACACAGAAATGAGGAACGAGCCTTGATGGTGCCGTCGTCGACCGAGTCCGGCACGGAGGTCTACCTGTCGTACTCATGGAGCGAGGCGAGCAGCGCCGCCGCCGACGAACTGGACCTCGCCTTCCAAGCCAGGGGCGTCACGGTGGTGCGCGACCGGCGGGATATCGGTTACAAGGCGTCCATCAAGGAGTTCATGGCACGCCTCGGCCAGGGCAGGTGCGTGATCCTCGTGATCAGCGATGCATACCTCAAGTCACCGAACTGCCTCTTCGAACTGCTGGAGACCGCCAGGCACGGCGAGTTCACCGACCGGGTGTTCCCGGTGGTGCTCCCCGACGCCCGGATCTACCGGCCGCAGGACCGCATCGGCTACGTGCGGTACTGGGAGGATCAGGTCAGCGAGTTGGACGAGGCCATGAAGACTGTTTCGGCGGCCAATCTCCAGGGGTTCCGGGAGGACATCGACCTCTACACGGAGATCCGCGCCCAACTGCCCCGCCTGGCGGACATCCTGCGCCACATGAACACGCTGACGCCCGAACTCCACCGCGACTCGGACTTCTCCGAGATCTTCGACGCGGTGATGACCCGCCTGGACTCCGACTGACGGCGTGACATACGAAAGGGCGGGCCACCGGAAGGGAAGATCCGGTGGCCCGCCCGCCCGGCCGCCGCCCGCCCGTCGGGAGCGGTCGGTCAGGTAGGAGTGAGGGTCAGCTGACGTCGGCCGAGTCCAGACGGTACAGGCCGCTGTAGTCGCTCACCGCGCTGCCGTTCTCCTTGACCCACTCGGCGATCTCGGAGGCGGCGCTGCTGTTGCCGCCCTGGCCGCCGCTGTCGCTGACGACGATGTAGTGGAGCTTGCCGGCCTTCACCAGTTCCTTGAGCCTGGCGAGGGTCATGGCCTCGTCGCTGCCGGACCAGCCGCCCATGGAGATCACGGGCTGACCGGACTCCAGGATGACCGAGGAGGCCGTCTGGTCGGTGGCCACCGCCACCAGCCAGGTCGCGCCGTCCTGGTTCTTCTTCAGGTACGTGATCATCTCGGAGGAGACCTGGGAGCCGCCGCCCATGCCGCCACCACCGCCACCGTCACCGTCGCCACTGGCCTGAGTGCCGGTGGAGGAGTCGGTGGAGTTGCTGGAGGTGGAGCTCGAACCGGAGCCGCTGGAACCGCTGGATCCGGAGTTGCCCGTGCCGCTCGGCGCGTTCCCGGTCGGCGCGTTCCCGCTGGGCCGCTGGCCGCCGCCCGTGCCGCCACCACCGCCCATGCCGCCCCCGGTGTTGGGGCCGGCCGTCGGGTTGGTGCCGCTGGAGCTCGCGGTGGTCGCCGCCGACACCGAGTACGCGGCGGGCCCGGCCAGCAGGGCGACGACCGCCACGAGGGAGGCCAGCCCGACGAGCTTCCGGCGGCGCATGAACCGTCCGACGAGGAGCCCGATCACGGCGGCCGCCCCGGCGACACCGGCCACCACCTCGGCGACCGTGTAGAGCGTTCCGGAGCCGGAGACCCGCTGCAGCAGCACGACCGCCCAGACCGCGCTCACCGCGACGGCCAGCGGCAGCACCCAGCCCCACCTGGCGACGGACTTCTCCTTGAAGGCGCCGTACAGCATGACCCCGCCCGCACCGGCGAGCGCCGCGATACCGGGGGCCATGGCCGTGACGTAGTACGGGTGGAAGGTGCCCTCGGCGAGGGCGAAGGTCAGGTAGTGCAGGACGAACCAGCCGCCCCAGAGCATCAGCGCGGCCCGCCTGGCGTCCGTACGAGGTGCCCGTCCCCGCAGCATCAGACCGCCCACCAGGGCGATCAGCGCGAACGGGATCAGCCAGGAGATCTGGCCGCCCATGATCTCGTTGAACATCCGGTAGACACTCGCCTCGCCGCCGAAGCTCGCCCCGTTGCCCTGCGAGCCCACCGACGAACTGGCGCCGAAGATCCGGCCGAAGCCGTTGTAGCCGATGACGAGGTCCCAGACCGTGTTGTCGGTCGAGCCGCCGATGTACGGCCGGGAGGAGGCGGGGATCAGATCCACGACCACCATCCACCAGGCGCTCGACACGATCAGCGCGGCCGTGCCGACGGCCAGGTTGCGGATCCGGCGGCCGAGCGAGGCGTTCGCCGCCCAGAGGTAGACCAGGAAGAAGACCGGCAGGACGACGTACGCCTGCATCATCTTCGTGTTGAAGGCGAACCCGATCGCCACGCCGGACCAGACGAGGGGCATCACGCGTCCGGTGCGTACGGCCTTCATGAGCGCCGCCGCGCCGAGCAGCATCAGGAAGACCAGGACCGGGTCGGGGTTGGTGTCCCGGGTGATGGCGACCGTGATCGGCGTGAGGGCGAGGGCGAGCGCGGCGATCGTGCCCGCCACGGCCCCGAAGTCACGCTTGACCATCCGGTACAGCAGGGCCACCGAGCCCACGCCGACCGCGACCATCGGCAGCATCATCTGCCAGGTGCCGTAGCCGAACACCCGGGCCGACAGGCCCATCACCCACAGCGCGAACGGCGGCTTGTCGACGGTGATGAAGCTGCCCGCGTCCAGCGCGCCGAAGAAGAACGCCTTCCAGCTCTTCGTGCCGCTGTAGACGGCCGCGTTGTAGAAGGTGTTGCCGGTGATGGAGGAGAGGTTCCAGGCGTACAGCGCCGTGGCCAGGACGAGGATCGTCCACAGGGCCGGGCGTGCCCAGCGCGGGTCCTCCGGCGCGCCGGTGAACATCCGGCGGGCGCGGGCGGCGAGACCGCCCCCGGCTCCGGCGGCTCCGGCAGTTCCGGTGGCTTCGGTGGAAGGAGCCTCGGCCCGATGCCTCGGGCCGCTGTCCGGCCCGGTGGTGGGCGGCGGGGCGAGGGTGGTCATGACGCGTACTCCATGTCCACGGCCGCACTGCCGGCGAGGACGTGCGCCTCGTTGTACACCGGCACCACGATCTCGACCTCGACCGAGCGCTGCCGGACGCCTCCCGCGTTCATTTCGTTCATGGCAGCGACTGTCGGCGCCGCTTCTGGGTCGATGCTGAGCGAGTACTGAGGGAAGAATGAGAATCAGCGAACTCACAGCTTCCCCACAGCGGGCGGGCTCAGCGCGTTCTCGCCGTCCTCAGGACTGGTACGGCTGCCGTTGCGGCTGGCTGTGGGGCTGGCCGCCGTGACCGCCCGCGCTCTGCGCCTGGAGCTGTTCGGCCTGCTCTGCGCTCACCTTCTGCTCGGCGCCGCAGAAGGTGCACTGCGTCTGGTACTTCGTCGAGACCGGGAACAGCGGCACGAAGAACAGCGTGAACTTCGTGACCCGCTTCCTGAGCGTGTGCGCGGAGGGGTTCCCGCACTGTCCGCACACCAGCGTCAGTATCGCGAGCTGGTAGAGGTATCCCTTGGTGCCAAAGATGATCAACATGTGATCCTTCCCGGGGGTGCTTGTCGGCGCACCGCACGCATTGCACGCGCCGCACGCACTGCCATCAAGTGTGCCCGTCCCTCACTTCTTCACATTGCCGGTGAAGATCGCTTCCTCGGAGTCGTAGTCGGGGGAGACCTCGACCTGGAGGAACGTCTCGTTCTTGGGTATTTCGCAGGCCCATGGAACGGTGAGGGAGCGTCCGGCGAGGATACGGGTGTCGGGGAGCCCGTCAAGCCCGTCGTCGTGGATGCCCTCGTCCTCCTTGCCCTTCTCGCCCTCGTCGCCGACTCCGGCAGGAACGCCCGAGGGCGGCGTCCCGATGTCGGGATGCCGCCCTCGGGGGTCGGGTGGTGGGACGGTCAGCCCTGGTGAGGGGCGCCGTGGACCACGAGTTCGGTCACGTCCAGGTACTCGCAGCCCGAGGGGCCGGAGTCCTGCGCGCAGTCGACGCCGTTGTCGGCGGCCTGGTTGCCGAGCAGCGTCAGGCGGACGTAACGGACGTTCTGGCCGGTGCCGGCCTTGAGGGCGACGGCGTTCTCCCGGCCGGTGTCGGCGGGACCGAAGTGGCCCTCGGCGGCGGTGGTCCAGTCGGTGCCGTCGGCGGAGGTGTCGATCCGGTAGTCGCCGAGGGACGCGGTCGTGTCGTCCCCGCAGCCCGCCGTCGGATCGACGAGCAGCTCGCTGATGTCCACGACCTCGGGCAGCCGGACCGTGTTGTGCGGGGCGACGCCGGTGTCACTGATGTCCGAGCCCCAGACGGTGCCCGACATGTCGATCAGTCCGCCCGGCCCACAGCCGAACCCGGAGTTGTCGGGGCCGCCGAAGTCCGCGACCTCGGCGCCGCCGGAGGAGGCCGCCCAGTCGCGGCGCACCTGCCAGTCGGTGGAACCGGATCCCACGACGAGGGTGCGGATCTGCGGCTCGAAACCGTTGCCGCTCGCGTACACCTTCCGGTACGTGCCCTTGGGGACGTCCTGGATCGTGTACGTGCCGTCCGCCGCGGACACGGCGGAGAAGTCGGAGCCGGGGAAGCCGGAGGCGTGCCCGCTGACGCTGACCGTGACCCCGCCCACGGCGGCGCCGGACGCGTCGTCGGTGACCTTGCCGGTGAGCGTGACCACCGGGGTGTCCGGGCCGGGCGGCAGGGAGAAGTCCTCGTCGGGCTTGGTGTCGTCACCCGTGAGGGCGGCGGCGAAGTAGCCCATGCCCCGGTGGGCGAAGACCTTCCAGATACGGTCGTGGGAGCGCCCGCGGTTGACGACGGTGTCGGCCTGCAGGATGGCGTTGCGCTGGTCGAGGAAGCTGGGGTTGGCGGGGGACAGCTCCATCGCCCGGGTCACCAGCGACTGGGAGAGCCGGCTGCCGAGTGCGGCGCGCAGGTCCCACAGGGTCTCGCCCCAGATCTCGCCGTCGGCATGCGTCTCGGGGCCGCCGCCGGAGATCTTCCCGTAGTCGCCGTAGGTGTACCCGCCGGGGCCCGCCTCCGCCGTGCCGGGGCAGCCGGCCGACGTGGAGCCGACCGGGCAGTCCAGCCCCTGGGTCCGGGTCGGCGCGGATTCGACCCAGTCGGCCGGGTCGAGCGTCACCTCGCCGTCCGTGCGACGGGTGTCCCGCCGCAGGCCCTCGTTGCCGAGGAAGTCGAGGGCGTACCAGTCGCTCCACGCCTCGCCCATGGCCCCCGCCTGCTGGCTGACGAGGGTCGAGACGCCGTCCGCGTCGACGACGAGCCGGTTGGACAGACCGTGGGTGTACTCGTGGTAGACGGTGGCGGCGTCGTCGCCCCAATTGCCCTGCACGATCGGGTAGTTGTCCGACGGCGCGGTGAGGTACAGCTGCATCGTGGGCGGCTGCCCGTCCGGCGGCGTACCCATGTTGGCGTTGTTCAGGTGGTCGTCGTCGGGCAGCCCGTCCTTCATGGCCGCGCCGTCGTCGGTCTGCGCCTGCAGGGCGTCGCCGTCCCTGCTGTCGAAGTTGCCCGCGGCCCGGGTGAAGCCGATCGGCGCGGCGTTCAGGTGGTCGTGGAAGGTGCCGAGGAAGTAGAAGACCTGCGCGGCGTTCTGCTCGCGGTTGGTCTGCCAGGAGTTCGGGGTCTTCGCGTCCCAGGAGCACGGCACCGGGGTGCCGCAGCCGTCTCCGGTGAAGGGCTTGAACGGGAAGGTGAACGTCCCGTTCTTCCCCGCCGAGATCTCCTCCCCGGCGTCCAGCTCGTTGTTGTCGTTCACGTCGCTATAGACGTGCGCGACGGTCCCGTCGAGGGTCTTGGCGCCTGCGGGGAGCCATCCCCGGGCGGTCAGATTGCGGGCGCGCTGCTTGCCGCCTCGCGCGTCACCCGGAGCGTTCTCCCAGGCCAGCGCCTTTTCGGCACCGAGGGGCGAGCCCGGAGCGGAGGGCGGGAGCTTCTTGGCGGCCGGCGCCGAGCCGCTGCCCGACGTCCTGGTCGCGGACTGGGTGGAGGGCAGGTCGGCGGACTGGCCAGGGGACAGGTCGGCGGACTGGTCGGAGGACAGGTTCTGCCGGTACAGGACCCGTCCGGTCTCCGCGTCGACGACGTGCAGCCACATGGCGTGGCCGTCCGGCGAGGTGACGGTCCGCCAGGCGCGGCGGGCGGTGCCGCCGGACGCCGCGTACACCACCTGCTTGGCGGTGTCGCCGTCCGTGTTGTCACCGCCGACCGCCTTGGCGCCCGCGATGTCGCGTACGGCGGTGTGCCGGGCCTGGGTTCCGGTGATCCGGCCGGGAGCCAGCCCGGACGGCAGGTTCCGCACCGGGGAGCCGAGCACGCTGATCAGCCGCCCGTCGCGGGCGACATGGGCCTTGACGCCGTTGCCGAACACCGGCACGCCGTCGACCGACTGCACGAAGGACAGATGGCGTATGCCGGCGACGTCGGTGTACTGCTTGCGCAGCGTCAGGCCGCGCACCTGGCCGGCGGTGAGCCCGAAGACATCGGGGTGAGCCCGCAGGTACGCACGGGCGATGTCCTCCGGGTCGGCCCCGCTGCGCGCCGTCAGATACCCGTCCAGCCGGGCCACCTGGCGCGCGGTGCTCGTCGCCGGGTCGAGTTCGAGTACACCCTGAGCGCCGAGCCGGTCCCGCAGCCGCCGTACACCGGGCCGCTGTTCGGCCTTCGTCAACCGCGCGTCACGTCGCACCAGCGTCTGCTGCGACGGCGTGGGCGGCACACCTTCTTCGGCCGCCGGGGACCCGGCGCCGGGCGAGGGCCGGCCCGTCGGGTCGCCCGGCACCGCGTTCGCGGCACCGGGCAAAAGGGCGACGGCCAGCGCAAGGCCGGCCGTCGCCGTGAATATGGTCGCTCGCGTTCTCTGCGAGGAGGCTTTCGCCATGTCACGCCTCGTGGGGGGTGAGGAGTCCAACGACCGCACACAGCGGCCGAGTTGTGCGCTCCAAACCCTGTCATTCCCACTTGGACGGGTGAAACCCTGAAAGTTCAAGTTTCACAGAAGCCTCACAGACCCCACGAGCACCATCGCGGCGCACCGGAACACCGCGCCCTTCGTGGACCCGTGTGCGGGGAGGCGGTCGCGGATGGGTGTGTGAAGGCGGTCGGAGACGGTCGCGGATGGGTGCGTGATGCGGTCGCGGGCGGGTGCGCGGAGACGGTCGCGGGGCGGGTGCGCGCAGAGGTCGCGGGGCGGGTGCGCGGTCAGCGTCCTTCGCGCTCGTGACGTTCCACTCGACGGGCCAGTCTGGCCCGATATCTCTCGGGTGAGTGAAAGGCCTGGGAGCGGCGGACCATGTCCTCTGCGTTGAGGCTCTCCGCGTAGGCCCGGAGCCCGGGTATCCGCAGGAGGACAGCGCGCTGCGCCTCGGCTTCCTCGGCGGTCCTCAGCGGAGTGCTGTCGTTGCGCTCATGGTTGCAGCCCCAGTGTGTGAGGCGCACGTTGTCGCGTGTGTCAGTGCCGCCGACCGCGATGGCGCGGACGTGGTCGATGCTCGGGGAGCGAGGGTCCGGGTGCTGCCGGGCCCGGTCCACCGGGTCTTGGCACAGCCCACAGATCCAGTCGTCCCGCGCACCTATCTCCTCCGCCGTGTAGCGCTCGACGCTCCCGTTGGTCCGCATACGCTCACGGCGGCGCCGGTCCTGGGCGCGCTTGGCCTCGCTGCGCCGAGGTGCGGGCAGGTCCGCGGGCATGTCCGCGTCGCTCACCGGTGCCTCCTTCGCCGGGAAACCTCTCCGTGGTCCTCGCGAAGCCACGGGGTCCGGCGCCCCGGCAACCGAGGTGTCCCAGTAGTCCAGCCCTACCACCATCGGCGTCCCGGGCGGGAGCCCTCGTCGGATCGACCCCGTGACCGGATCGACCCCGTGACCGGATCGACCCCGTGACCGGATCGGCCCTGTGACGGGAATCATCTTCACAAAATCCGCAACTATCATGCAAGGTTCCGCATAGTGCTTCCAGGGCGTCCCTGCCTCTGAGCGGCAAATCGCCCTTTACATACGCAAGTGGGTTTTCATGGCCACCTCTGCAGACGGCATCGACCTATCCCCATCCCGCCGCACCGCGCGCATGGTGAAGCGTCAGGCCGCCTGGAAGCCGGGTTTTCTGCCCTTCCTGGTCACCGCCGCCCTCGCCTACGCCTTCTCCTCCGCGCTGTACTCCCCCAGGGCGACCCTGATGGGCTGGGTGGTCACCGTCCTGTGGACGCTGCCCGTCGTCAGTTCGCTCGTCGGCGTCACCGGCGCCGCGCTCACCCGCCGGCGTATCGCCCGCCAGCGCGGCTGGACCGACGCCGAAGTGGCGCTGCACGACGGGCTCGTCGTGCTCGTCCCCACCATCGGCCGCCACGACACCTACCCGGCCCTGGAGCGGTCAGTGCTGTCGTACTGCGCGTTCCTGCCGCGCTGGTTTCCCGCCCTGCGCATCGACATCCTGACGGAGGAGGGCTGCGAGGCCGCCGACCGCATCGACGCCCTGGCCGCCCGTAGCCGCTTGATCCGTGTCGTCACCGTGCCGAAGGCCTACCGCACGCCGAACGGCACCCGCTTCAAGGCCCGCGCCAACCACTACGCCCACGAGTCGCGCATAGCCGAGGGCGAGGCCCTGGACGACGTGTGGGTGCTGCACATGGACGACGACACCGGCGTCGGCCCCGACACGGCCGAACAGGTCGCCCGCTTCATCAACGCCCAACGCCGCGCCGGCCCCGACGCCAAACACCTGGCCCAGGGCATGCTGACGTATCCGCGCGAGAACGCCGTCAACCGCCTGGTCTGGCTGGCCGACGCGATACGCCCGGCCGACGACATCGCCCGCTTCGCGGTCCTCACCGGCGGCGGTACCCCACTGGCCGGGCTGCACGGCGAACTGCTGCTGCTGCGCGCGTCCATCGAGGCCACGATCGGCTGGGACTTCGGCCCGGACTCCATCTGCGAGGACGCTCACCTGGCCCTGATCTTCGCCAGCCGCTACAAGGGGCGCAGCGACTGGTTCTCCGGCCGCAGCTACGGCGCGTCCCCCTCGACCGTGCGGGACTTCCTCAGACAACGAGAACGCTGGTCCTGGGGCCTGGTGGGTCTCGCCTTCAACCGCAGCCTGCCACGGCGCTCCAGGGCCCTGCTCATGTACAGCGTGACGACCTGGGTCATGGGGCCCTTCCAGCACGTCGGTGTGGTCCTGGCGGTCGGCGCGCTGCTCGGCGACCTCAACACCTCGCCCGTCACGCCGTGGATCCTGCCCCTGTGGGCGGTGACCATGGGCTACGCGGTCTGGATGTACTGGGAGGGCCTCAAGATCAACGCCTCGGTGTCGGCCAACGGCCGGCGTCTGTGGTGGGAGCCGATCGCCGTGGTGGCCCTGATGCCGATCTTCGCGCTCTGGGAGGCGGCCGGTTCCTTCCGGGGGCTGCTGCGCTGTCTGCGCGGCGTGGAGAACCAGTTCGTCGTCATAGCGAAGCCGGCCTGAGAGATGCGTACACGTCTTGGCTGCCTCGTCCTGCTGGTTCTCCTGCTGACGGCCGGGTGTGTCGCCCCGGGGGCCGGAGTACCGGCACCGACCACAGCGTCCCCGTCCGCCTCTCCCGCCGCGTCCGCGTCCGGAAATTCTGCCCCGGCGCGGGTCGCCCGCCCCTGGCGGCGCGGCGACCCCCAACTCGGCGCGCAGGTGCTCTGGTACGCCTACCCGGGCGAAACGGACTCGTCCGTGCGCACCAACGCACTGCGCCTGGTGAACTACATGGTCGGCAAGCACATGAACGCGATCTCGGTGACCCTGCCCTTCGCGACCGCCGGCCCCACGGCGAGCCGGGTCGGAGCCTCGGCCGAGACGCCCTCCGTACGGCACCTGGGGATGCTCCTGGACACGGCGAAGGCGGCCGGACTGCGCATCACTCTGCGTCCACTGCTCGACGAGCGGAGCCTGGTGGCCCGGGACCCCCTGGCCTGGCGCGGCTCACTCGCCCCTGCCGACAGGGCGGCCTGGTTCCGGTCGTACGAAGCCTTCCTCGCGCCGTATCTCACCCTCGCGGCCCGCCATCACGCGAGCACCTTCGTCCTCGGGGCCGAGCTGACGTCACTGGAGGACGACCCGCGCTGGCGTTCGGTGGTCGCTGCGGCGCGCAAGTCGTTCGCCGGAGAACTGTCCTACGACGCCAACTGGGACGACTACGTCTCCCGGCATGTCCCCGTCCCCGTCGACCACCTGGGCGTCGACGCCTACTTCCCCCTCACCCGGCTCGGCGACGACGCCTCCGTCGCGGAGATCGCTGAGGGCTGGCAGCGTTGGCTCGACCGCAAGAGCACCGGAAAACTGCACCGGATCATCCTGAGTGAGGTCGGCATCATCGCCGAGAACGGTGCCTATCGTCACCCGGCCGTCTGGAACGGCGGGGGCAAGCTCAACCCCACGGTGCAGCAACGCTGGTTCGCGGCGGCCTGCAAGGTCGCCCGGGACCGCGACATGGCCGGCCTGTACTGGTGGAACCTCGACTTCCACGCCGACCCCGCGGCGGGTGCCCCCGCCGGCTCCCACACCTCCTTCCTCGGCCGCCCCGCCGAGGCTGTCATCACCTCCTGCTTCCGGACCTGGCCGAGATGAACGAAGAGCACCACGGGCACGAGCCGCCGTACCAGCCCGAGTCGTACTGGTACGAACGCGGTCCCCATTCCAGGCCCGGTTCCGATCCCGACGCCTGTCCCGGTTCCGATTCCGGTTCCGATCCCCATCCGCCGTCGGAGCGGGCGCATCCGTACGCCGAACCGGCTCCATGGGCTGCGGGGCCCGCGTTCGGAGGGCCGGTCGCGTTCGGAGGGCCGGTCGACAGTGCGCCCTTTGCTGACGTCACCCCATTCCCCACGCTGGTCGCCGAGTCTGTGCCCGGGGCCGAGCCGGTGCCGGTGGAGGGTTCCGGGCAAGAGGCGAGTGGCAGGCGGTTCCCCGCCGTGGACGGTCTGCGGGGGGTCGCTGTGCTGGCCGTCCTGTTGCATGACACCGGTATGGGCGGGCCGTATGTCTCCTGGAGCGGTGCGGGCGTAGACGTCCTGCTGGTGCTGACGGGTTTCCTGACCACCTTGCCCCTGCTCCGCAGAGCGACGGCGACCGGCAGGACCGGCGTCGCCGGCTTCCTGGCCCGTAGGGCGAAGCGGCTGATTCCCGTCCTGCTGGTGTCGGTCGCCGTGACCCTCACGGTCTGTTGGGCGTTCGGCTCTCCGCGCGTCATCCACGACCTGGCCCGGCAAGCTCTGTCGGTGCTCCCCGGCCATGGGGGCTGGGCCGAGTGGGCGCACGGCCGGACACTGGGCGCCGTCCCCACGACGGACTCGCCGCTCGCTCCGCTGTGGTTGTGGGACATCACCGCACGTTCCGTGCTGGCGTGGTCCCTTCTGCTGGCGTTCCTCTGCCTGCCGGCCCGGCGCCGACTCACCGCCGTGACATTGGTCGCCGCCCTGCTCGTCGCGGCGGCGACCGTCGTCGCGGCCCGCGGGGCGCTGCCCGGCATCGGCGTCGTCACCAGTATGCGGACACTCGCCCTGCCGGCCGGTGTCGGTGCCGCCTGCCTCGTACACCTGGCCGAACGCGGTGGCCGTGCGGTGTCCCGTCCGGCCGTCGTCCTGCTGACGGCGACCGGGCTCGCCGCGACGGCGGCCCTGGCGGTGTCGGCCGTCCTTGGCGGCGGCGGGCAGGGCGGCGACCGATACACGGTCGCGGTCGTGCTCGGCGCCGCGCTGCTGACGGCAGTGCTCTGCGGCGACCGAGTCCCCCTGGCACGGCTGTTGTCGGGTGACCTGCTCACCGAGATCGGCCGCATGTCGTACAGCCTCTTTCTGTTGCACCTCCCCGTGTACTGGCTGCTACGCCGCGGCCAGCCCGACCTCAGCTCTCTCGGCCTGTTCCTGGTCGGGGGCGTGGCGACCTGGTTCCTGTCGCTGCTCGCCCACTACCTGCTCATCGAGCGTCTGGCCGCCCGGCCCTGAGGCGCCGAGCTTCTGGGTGCTCGCCGACCCCGACGGCAACCGGGTCTGCTTGTGCATCTGACCATGTGCGGTCGGCTCAGGACGCGGTGACGACGTTGCCGTCGTTCCGTTTCCCCGAGCCGCCGACCCGAACCGGACGTGCGTGTCTCCACGCATCCGGCTCTCCACGTGTCTTGCCCTGCGGTCAGCCGGTTCCGGCTGCCGAGTCGATGGTCCACGGAGTCGGGATACGTGCTCCGCGGTAGCGATAGCCCACGCCGCACGGGAGCGGGCCGGTAGGACCGCGCCCGCAGTTCGTCCCTGATCTCCCGAGGTCTTCGAAGAGCAGCTACGCTCGCTGCAACAGCCCGGTGTTGCAACGACTGGTTGAACTCGCCGAATACACGTCCGAGGCATTCCAACAGCTGTGCGGCCGCCGGGGCGTGGTGCAGTCGATGGGGCGCGTCGGGTCGGCGCTGGACAACGCCGCCGCGGAGTCGTTCCACTCGGTCCTGAAGGTCGAGTACGTCCACCGGCACACCTTCGCCACCCGCGCCGAGGCCCGGCTGAAGACCGCCACGTGCATCGCGGACTTCTACAACACGAAGCGGCGCCACAGCGCGGCCGGCGGGAAGCCGCCCGTCGAGTTCGAACGGATCATCCAGGAAGTGCGAGCCCGGACCGATCAGGAAGGCCGGGCCGCATAACCAACGTCTCTACGCAACCAGGGGATTGACACCTATGTGTCACAGTCTCCTGGCCTGCGGTGTGAGGGCGGCGCAACTGAAGTTCCCACGGGCCTAACAGGCCGGAAACCGGCCGCTACGGTAAGCGGACTAACTTCGTGACATGAGGGTGTCGACGTCATTTCGGCTGCTGCCCGGCAGGCTCAGCGGGCTCGGCGCAATCGCCAAGGGCCGTCTCGGCAGGAGCGGTTCGGGTCGCCGACGCGGCAGCCGAACGACTTCCGGCGACCGGCCACTGACCAACCGTCGGCCGCTGCCTGGCTGGCGCAGCATCAGAGGCCGTGTGGCGGTGGTCATCACCGTCCCGATCTGCTTGCTTTTGGCGGTGGCCGGTCTGGCCATGTACGGCCGCGCCGAGGCCCTGGGCGACGCGCGGACAACTCGTGCCGAGGTCGGCCTCAGCCTGCGGGTCCAGGCGCTGGTGCACCAGCTGCAACGCGAACGCGGCCTGACCAACGGCCTGTTGGGTGGCGAGGAGAGCTTCCGCACACCACTCGCCGCTACGCGCGAGCGCGTCGACACCGCGCTGCGCGGAATGCGCCACGAACCCGCCGTCGCGGATGTCATCCAGCGGCACTTGCGGCGCCTCGCCACCATCCGAGCCGCAGCCGACAAGGACACACCTGCCGACAAGGACACCTCTACCGACAAGGACACCTCTACCGACAGGAACAGCGTCGGCACGGCCGACGGGGAGAATGTCGGCACGGCTGACAGGGGCAGCGTCGGCGCGGCCGGCACGGACACCGCCGACCGGACCGCCACCCTCGCCTTCTACACCACCGCCGTCGACGCGCTCAACGCCGTCGACCCGGTGACGGAGACCGCGACGCGCGCCGACCGTCAACTGCGCGACGGCTTGGCGGCGTTGCAGGAACTGGCCGCGGCCAAGGAGTCCGTCGCACTCGAACGCGGTCTCCTCAACGGCGTGTTCGCCGAGGGAGCCTTCCACGGCCGCGAGTACCTCAGCTTCACCGAGGTGCGCGCCACGCGCGTCGCCGCCCTCACCCGTTTCCGCCAGGTCGCCACCGCGCCCCAGCGCGCCGCCCTGAAGAAAGCCTTCGGCACCAAGGACGCCCAACGCGCCACCGCCTACGAGAATCAGGCGGAGGGCGCCGCCGACGGCTCCGCGCTGCGCGCCGACGTCGGCACGTGGTGGGACGCGATGACCGTACTCGTCGACGATCTGTACGCCGTCCAGCAGTCGGTCGGTGACGACGTACGGGACCGGGCCGACCGGCTCAGTCACGAGGCGGAACTGGGCCTCGCCGCCTACCTCGTCGCGGGAACGCTCATGGCCGCTCTCGTCGCGGGCCTCGCCGCTTTCGCCTCACGTTCCCTCACCCGCCCGCTCGGCGCACTCGCCGCGGCCGCCCACGACGTGGCGCGCCACCGGCTGCCCGCGACCGTCGCCAGCATCCAGCAGTCCCCGCAGTATCAATCCGCGCAGGACCAAGGAGAGTTGCTTGCGGGGCTGGAGGCCCCGGACGCCGCCGAGGCACAGTTGCTGGGGGGCGCGGCGGAGATCGCCGAGGTCGCGGCCTCCCTGCGCCAGGTGGAACAGACCGCCCTCCACCTGGCCGCCCAGCAGGCCGGCCTGCGCCGCAACACCACCGAATCGCTCGCCAATCTCGGCCGCCGCAACCAGAATCTCGTGCGTCGCCAACTCAGCCTCATCACCCGCCTGGAACGGCAGGAACTCGACCCGGATGCCCTCGCCGAGCTCTTCGAGCTCGACCACCTCGCCACCCGTATGCGGCGCAACGCCGAAAGCCTGCTGGTCCTGGCCGGGCAGAACCCGCCGCGGCCGACGGCGGCACCCGCCGACGGTCTGGAAGTCGTTCAGTCCGCGGTCGCCGAGGTGGAGCAGTACCGGCGGGTCCTGATCGCGGCGGTGGAGCCGGTGCGGGTGCGCGGGCACGCCGTCGCGGATGCCGCCCACCTCCTCGCCGAACTCGTCGAGAACGGGCTGAACTTCTCACCTCCGACCGAACCGGTCGAGGTGCACGGCTGGTACGACGCCGAGGACGACACGTACTGCTTCGCTGTCGTCGACCACGGCATCGGCATGTCCGAAGCCGACAAGGAACGTGCGCGCGCTCGTCTCTCGGAATCCGGCGAGGAAGCCCTTCTCGCCGCGCCCACCCGGTTCCTCGGCCACCTCGTCGTCGGCCGGCTCGTCCACCGCCTCGGTGAAGGCGCGCAGGTCCAGCTCTTCGACACCCCTGGCGGCGGCCTGTCCGCTCTCCTTGTCCTTCCCGGGCGCCTGCTGGCCCCCGCGCGGGACGGCTCCGCCACACCCCCACCCCCACCCGCCAGGCCGGCTGTTTCCGCCCTGCTCAACGGCTTCCGAGCAGGTGTCGCCCGTGCCGAGGCCAGAAGCACCCAAGGAGTGTCATCGTGACCACCGCCGTCCAGAGTTTCGGCTGGCTCATCTCGGAGTTCGTACGCACCACCGACGGCGTCATCGACGCCGTCGCCGTCTCCTCCGACGGCCTTCTCATGGCCGCCTCGGACGGCCTCGGCCGAGATCGTGCCGACCACCTCGCCGCCGTCGTCTCGGGCATCACCAGCCTCGCCCAGAACGCGGCAACGACCCACGGCTTCCACGGCATGAAGCTCGTCATGATCGAAATGCTCGGCGGCTTCCTCATGGTCGGTCGCATCCGCGACGGCAGCTGCCTCGGCGTCCTCGCCTTCGAGGGATGCGACGTCGGCCTGGTCGGCTACGAAATGGCCGTCCTCGCCGACCGAGCCGGCGAACTGCTCACCCCACAGCTGGTACGCGAACTCAACTCCACGTCCCTGGCAGCGGGATAGCCACAGCACATCCCGGCTACCCGCGCGCCTCGGCACCGCCTGCACGCCGATACCAGCGACCGCGTCCGCGCGGTCTCCCGAAGGACAACGGAGCCAAGCGGACCAGGCATGGCCCTCCCGTCCCCCCTCGGACGGTTCGTCCGACGAGGGCGCGGGTTGCTCAGGGGTGCCGACGAGTCAGGGCCGGGCGGCGAGGGCCTCGACCTCGAACAGCACGTCAGGCGCGGCCAGGCTCGTGACACCGATGAGGGTTTGCGTGGGCGGTTTCGTACCCCAGCCGTCCTGCACGGCCCCGGCGATCGGCCCGAGCTTGCTGACGTCATGGTTCACCACGTACGTCCTGAGCTGGACGACGTGGCCGAGGTCGAGCCCATGGGCGGCAAGAGCGACGCCGATGTTACGGAACGTCTGTCTCACCTGCTCGGCGAAGTCGGTGGAGACAACCGCGCCGTCCGGGCCCGATCCGTACTGCCCCGAGACAAGCACCAGTTCCGTACCTGCGGGGACGGTGGCGGTGTGGCTGTAACCGAACGGGACCGGGTCGTGCAAACCGTCCGGATTGACGATGGCGTGTGTCATGTGGATCACCCCTCGTGTGCGACAGGTCTTTGTGCTGCGGGGGAAGCCTCCCAACCCAACTACGACATCGTGTGTCATGTATTCGGTAGGGTTTTTCGTATGCGCGCCGATCGGTTGGTATCGCTGGTGCTGCTGTTACGGCAGCACGGTCGGTTGTCCGCGACCGCGCTCGCCCGCGAGTTGGAGGTGTCCACCCGCACCGTGCTGCGCGACATCGAGGCGCTGTCCGCGGCAGGCGTCCCGGTCTACGCCGAGCGTGGTCGGCACGGCGGTTTCGCGTTGATGCCCGGTTTCCGGACCGAGCTCACCGGACTGAACCACGACGAGGCACTCGCCCTGCTGGTCGCCGGATCGCGGCGCGGCGCGCAGGCATTCGGCCTCGGCTCGGCGCTCGCTTCGGCCATGCTCAAGGTGATCGACGCGCTACCCGAAGACCATCGGGACATCGCGGCCGGCGCGGCTCAGCGATTGCTCATCGACCCGGAGACCGACCTCCTCTCGCGTCGGCGGGTCGCCGAGGAGGTGCCCGACGCCATAGTGACCGAGGTCCGACGGGCGGTGTTCGCCGGACACAAGCTGCGCATCCACTACGCGGCCGTGGACCAGACCACGAGGTGGCGCACGGTGGACCCGATCGGCCTGGTCACCGTACGCGACCAGGGCTACTTGCTGGCCACCAGGTCCGGCGCGGACCGCACCTACCGGCTGTCCCGGATCCTGGCCGCCGAGGAACTCGACGAACCGGCACAGCGACCGGACCGGGTCGATCTGGACCGGGCCTGGCAGGAGCGCAGCGCGCGGTTTCGGGCCGGCGGCGACCAGGTCACCGTGCTGGTACGGGTCGACCCGGCGCGGCGGAGGGAACTGGTGGACACCGCGCTGGCCGTCCGCGCCGAAGAAACCGCCGCGGACGGCCGACTGCGGCTGGAGGTCACCTTCCAGGATTCGAGACACGCCGAATGGGCACTGTGGCACCTCGCCACGGCCGCGGAAGCCCTGTCCCCGCAGTGGCTGCGCGACTCGCTCCGCAACCGCGCCGCCGCGATCGCCACCTGCTACGGAGCGTCATCCTGAAGGCAGCCGACCGATCTCGCCGAGTTCGACTTCACCCCGCGACGCCTGTCACCTGTCACCGTTCGCGAAGGTGTCAAAGGCCCGGACCATGATTGGTCCGGGGCCTTTCGCCTGGTGCCCCCGGCAGGATTCGAACCTGCGGCACCCGCTTTTAGGAGTTCGATCAACGGGGCTTCAGGAGCTTCGGATGCCTGGAAGGCATGGCCGTCAGGGGCCGCTCGTGGCTGCTGCTGTCTGCCGTTGTTGATGTCAGATGTTGATGTCAGATGTGGATGTCAGGCTGGCCGAGGCAGTATTTTCACTGCGCGGTAGGTGTAGCCGTCTTGCTTGAAGCCAGGGGCTTCCCACTGGAGATCTACACGTTGTCCCGGCGACAGCGTGTGGAAGCCCTTCGTCTGGATGTCGGCGTAGTGGCCCCAGCAACCGCCGGGTGTCTCGGGAGAGTCGAGTACCCCCCACCCTTCCTCGTCGTGCCACTCACGGACAGTCGCAACCACCATGCACTTGTGGTGCGGCTGCCGCCATGAGCGCCCGACGAACCGCGCGCCGGCCATGCTCCCGTTCCAAGCCGCTCTCCTCGATTGCCTTCCCAAGTGCGGCCTCGCTCGCTTCGCAGGCCTGTTGCAGTCTTGCTCCCTCGGCGTCGACGTCAGGGCTCCACCCACCTACCGGCCCGTGCGCACGAACATGCTCGACCACCCTCAATCGAACGAAATACACGCCGAGTTGCAGAGCGACCATGGCCTGCGGAAGCTCGATGTCGACCACGAGCGGAGGGTGGATGTCAGACCCCCAGCTTGGGAAGCTGCGGCACTCTGAGGCCTGCTGGGGCCCTGACCTGGGCGAACGGCCGGGGCTGCGGCGGCGTCGACGGCGCCTCCGTACCCCGTGAGTACCCGCTGTTCCCCGCTCGAACTGGTGCGGTTATGGTGCGGGGCCAACTGGCTCCGGTGCGACTTCTCGCGGTAGATGACACCGGCGGTGCGCGCTGACCTGCGCTCGAAGGGTTGAGTTTTCGCGCTACTTGCCACCAGAAGGTCGAGATTGTTGACACTTACCCCGAGTTTCCAGTCCGACTGCCACCCGCGGTAGTGGCATCTGCGCTGGTCACGTGGCCAGGAGCCCGTCCGGCTGTGGCCGAGTCCTTGACCTGGCCTGTGAGTGGTCGAGTTGGCCCGGGTGAGCGTCGGAGGTGGCACGCCCCCTGATCCTGGGGTCAGGGGCGGACGGCGGCCACCAGCTCGCCGGTCGTCACCACCCGAGCGAAGCCCCCGCCGTGCAGCGAGACGGCACTCGCTCGGGCCAGTTCGTCGGCCGTCAGCTGCCAGCCGTTCGGGCCGGTCAGGTCGAAGGTATGGGTGGCGTCGAGGGCGACCAGTACGTCGTAACCGAGGTTGCCGCCCATGCGGGCGGTGGTCTCCACGCACATGTTGGTCTGGATACCGGCCAGTACGACCTGGGTGACGCCCGACGCCTTGAACCAGTCGTCAAGGTCGGGGGTGCCGTAGAACGCCGAGTTCACGGACTTGGTGACGAACAGCTCCGGCCCGCCGCCCTTGCCGCGACGCTCCTCGACGTAGTCCTTGAAATCGTTTCCCTCATACCCGGTCCGCAGCGGCGAGCCGGGCTGGTTCGAGTCGTGCCGTACGAAGACGACCGGCCGGTCCGTGTTCTGCCAGGCCACGATCAGCGAGGCGATGTTCTCGTCGGCGGCCGGGTTGTTGCGCGGGCCCCAGAACTCCGACTCGTCGAAGCCCTTCTGCACGTCCACCACTACCAGCGCCGCGTTCTGCGTGATCTTCATGTCCACGATCCTGCCGCCCCGGCGGGCTCTCTCACAGGAGGCGAAAAGACAGCGATCGATGATTTACTGCCAGGATGACCCGACCCGCACCGGCCCACCGCATCGCCCTGCTTGCCTTCCCCGGCATCCGGGCCTTCGATGTCTCGGTGATCACTGAGGTATGGGGCACGGACCGCACCGACCACGGGGTCCCCGCGTTCGAGCTGCGCCGGGTGGCCGAGGGCTCCGAACCGGTACCGATGCGCGGCGGGCTCGCGCTCACACCTGACCGCACCCTCGCCTGGCTACCCCGCGCCGAGCTGATCCTTGTACCGGGCTTGGACGACCACGTCACCCCAGCGCCCGAGCCCGTCCTCGCAGCGCTGCGTCGCGCCCACGCCCGGGGCACCACGATCGCCGCGCTGTGCGGCGGCGCGTTCACACTCGCCCAGGCGGGACTGCTGCACGGCCGCCGGGCGCTGACCCACTGGGCGCTGACCGATCTGCTGGAGGCCCGACACCCACAGGTGCGGGTCGAGCGAGACGCCCTGTTCGTCGAGGACGGCAATCTGTGGACAGCCGCCGGCACCGCCGCCGGCATCGACCTGTGCCTGCATCTGGTGCGCGCCGCGCACGGCGCGGAGGCAGCTGCGACAGTTGCCCGCTCCATGGTCACAGCACCCTTCCGGACCGGCACCCAGGCCCAATTCATCGAACATCCGACCCCGCACGCCGACCGCGACGCGGACGCGCTGGCCGAGGTGCGTGCCTTCGCCCTGGCGCATCTCGACGAGCCACTCACCGTGGCCGCGCTCGCCGCCCGCGCCAGGATGTCGCCGCGTTCCTTTGCCCGGCACTTCGCGGCGGCCACCGGAACCACCCCGCTGCGCTGGCTTGTGGACCACCGCATCGCGACGGCCCAGAAACTCCTGGAGCGCACCGACCTGCCCATGCCCGAGGTCGCCCGCCGGTCCGGTTTCGGCAGCGAAGTCACCATGCGCCAGCACTTCACGTCCCGCCTGGCGACCAGCCCGCGCACCTACCGCACCTCGTTCGCCGAACAACCCCTCTCTGGACAGGGGCGTTGATCGCGGGCCAACCACGACGCTCACTCGGGCCACTCGACGACCCAGTCTCACGGGCGCCTTCGACAGGCGTAACCGGTGTCAGTTTGCTCGCCCCGATGTCATCTACTACGAAAAGTCGCATCCGGCTAACAGTCGATCACTCTCGATGACCGGTCCGGCGAGTTCCTGCAGACCATCCGGTACTCGACATGAGCTTGTGGCGGGCGACCGGGTGTGCGCCTTCCCGTCCGAGTGCGGGCGGGCCACCGTGGGCGGGGCTAGAGGCCTAGTGGCACGCATGTGGCACGGCGTCTGAAGCGACGAAGGGCCAGCCTGGGAGGAAACCTCCTGAGCTGGCCCTTACCCAGTGGCGGCGTGCATCGCACGCGTGTCGAGCGCGCACGGGGGCCGACTGGTAGATCCGCCACGCCCGGACACTCCGTCAAGGCATGGCCTGCTGCCGAGCGGGCAGAGCCAACTCATAGATCAGCACCCCCTGTTTCTCCTGCCGCGCGAGTCGAAGGCGCACGCCCTCGTCTTCGAGGGCACGTGCACCGACTGCGGTGCGTGGGTTGGTTTCAGGCACGCAGTGTTGGGTCAGCGGTGGTGGCCGCCGCCGGGGTGGTGGTCCCAGGATCTGCTGTCGATGTAGCGTCCGCGGTCGTTGCAGCGGGTGGCGGTATTCGTCGGCTACGCCAGACCGTAAGCGGAGCCGCATTGTTCCTTCGTGCCCTTTACGGCGCAGACCGTGACGGTGATGGGGGTTCCCTCCGTGATGTTGCCGGTCTTCCATCCGGACAGGTACACCGCCGCGTGGCCTCGTGTGGTTGCCATGCGGTAGCCCTCCGCGCCGGACTGCGTTGCCGCCCAGGCTTCGATTCCCCAGCCGTCGCCCAGGATGTCCCGGGCCTGAAGGGCGTCCCCCGGGATGGGCGGCCTGACGGAGTTGTCGGGGTCGGCGTTCCAGTCCGCGAAGCCCGCGCGCGTGTGGTTGTTGTAGACCTCGATACTGTAGTCCTTGCCGTCCCTGTCCACGCTGAACGTGAAGTTCGGGTCGGCGGCCGAAGCGCTCCCGCCTCCCGTGAACACCGCCGTCGCGGCCAGGCCCGCCACGGCGAACGATGTACCCACGAACCGCTTGAAGTTACGCATTCTTCAGCCCTTCCGCATCACATGATCAGATCAAGGCAAGAATGCAGAATCATCTCTCCGATGTCGTTGTCTGTCCGTGGGCAATCCAGTTGCCAATGCGTCCACCGCAGCTCTGCTGCCGGGCCGGTCGGCAACGAGTTCTAGTGCGGTGGAGATGCCGGCGCGGGTGGCGACGTCCAGAAGGGCCCGTCCGATCCGCACTGTCGGCGGCCAGTAGAAAAAGGTTCTGATCCACTTCTTGTGGTCCGGTGACGGGCAGTCACAGGCGGCTGGAAGGACAGCCGTTCGTGTGATTGAACCGCCCCGGGTGTACTGGCCCACGGTCGGCCTGCCGGTATCCACCGCCCGGCTGCTCGGCTCCTACGGTTCGGTGATGGAGGCGTGCGGGCTGACCGTGGCGCCGTCCCGGCTGCGGGTCCTCGCCGTCAAGGCGACCACTCGCCGGGAGGTCCGGCCGGTACCGCCTCGGCGGGGCATCATCCGGCCCACCTCGACCGGGCTGCGGCTTCGCCTCCGGCTCGCTCCGGGGCAGGAACCCGCCGATGTCGCTGCCTCGGCCGAGCGGCTGCGGCATGCCTGGGGCGTTCACGCCGTGTACGTCTCGACCGTCAAGCCGGGCGTGGTCGAACTGCGGCTCGTCGGCTTCGACGTGCTGCGAAACGTGCGGATGCCTCGCAAAGCCACCGCCGAACTCCTCAAGGTGCCTGTAGCACTGCGGGAGGATGCGACTCCCTTCGTGCGCGACTACCGCACCATCCCACATCAGCTCACCCTCGGCGCAACGCTGTCGGGGAAGTCCATGTAGCTGCGGCACCTGATCACCGCCCTCGCCCGGCCGTCCGTCGCCCTGGTCGGTATCGACTGCAAGCGCGGTGTGGAGCTGGCACCGTTCGCCTCCCGGCTCTCGGCCCTCGCCACAGATCCCGACGAGGCGGCCGAGCTGCTGCCCGTGCTCATCAAGGAAATGGAGGACCGCTACGACCTGATCAAAGCCCGGCAGGGCATCGCGCCCGGTACCCCCGACGAGGAGATCACCTCCGACATCTGGGGCCTGCCCGAGAGCCAACGCCCGGTGCCGATCGTGCTGTTCGTCGACGAGGTGGCGGAACTCTTCCTCGTCGCCACGAAGAAGGACGAGGAACGGCGGGACGAGATGGTCACTCAGCTCATCCGCCTCGCCCAGCTCGGCCGCGCTGCCGGGATCTACCTGGAGGTCTGTGGGCAGCGCTTCGGCGCCGAGCTGGGCAAAGTAGATGTCGAAGGCCCCGGACCATGATCGGTCCGGGGCCTTTTGCCTGGTGCCCCGGCAGGATTCGAACCTGCGACACCCGCTTTAGGAGTTTTCCCTGGGCGGGGCTGTGACCTGCGGAAACGTCGGGTGTAGGTGGCCTGGCCTGGGGATATGCCCCTCCGCAGTTCTCGCGCGTTCGCGGGGTTTCCCGTTCTGATGTGTGCTGAATCCGTTCTGGCCGGAGGCTGCTCGACAGCAGGACTTCCTGGAGCTGTTGACGAGCGGCAGGGCGTGCCGGGGTGTCCTCTCCCGGGTCAGGCGGCCGGCAGCTCCTCCGCGGGTAGTCGGCCTGCGCGGACCGCGTCGACCAGGGCTTGGTGGTCGCGCTCGTTCTGGTCGGCGTATGCCTCGGCGAATGTGGCGAGTGCTCGGTCGAAGGAGTCGCCGCTGCCGAGGTAAGCGGCGATCGCGATGCGGTCGCCGGACCGCGCGTGCGCACGGGCCAGGGTGACCCCGCACAGTTCGCCGAACACCTTCATGCCCTTCGGCCGCATCTTCTCCGGCTCGGCGATGCCCTTCCAGTCGCGCAGTTGGCGGACGTAGAAGTCGCGCTGTTTGCCGTCGATGCCGTCCACCCGTTCCCAGCCGAGGAGGATGTCGCTCGCGGCCTGCATCAGCCGCTGGCCCGCGACGACCCGCTCGCCCTGGTTGGTGTACCGGCTCGTGCCGACATGTGCGGCGAGTACGGAGGTGTCGGCCTCCTTGGCCTGGAGGAAGAGCGGGTCCTGGCCGTCCCGGCCGAGCAGGAGGAAGATCCAGCATCGGGTGCCGACACTGCCGACGCCGACCACCTTGCGGGCGACGTCCGCCAGTCGGTAGTCCTCCAGAAGCGTGCGCCGGTCGGAAGCCAGAGTGCTGCCATACCGCTCGACGAGACCGCGGAACTGGCGCTCCAGCGCGCTGCGCTCGACGTCCGGCAGCAGGTCGCCGACCGGGACGAGCAGCGGGGGATCCGCCGCGATCCTGGGCCCGCCGTCGACCGTCTCGGTGAGCTTGTCGAAAGCCTGGAGGGTGTCGCGGGTGCGGGCCTTCGCCATGGCACGGGCCAGGCTCTTCTGACCGCGCTTGTGGAGCCGGCCCGGGGCCAGGGCCTCAAGGATGTCCTGGTCGATCTTCGCGTACCAGACGTCGAGGTTGCCCGTGCCCGCGAAGCGGATCATCGCCTCGCGGTACGAACGGACCGTGGACCTCACGATGCGGGTGCGCTCGGCGTCGTTGAAGCCGTTCGC
This sequence comes from Streptomyces sp. NBC_01314, assembly GCF_041435215.1. Classification (NCBI taxonomy): domain Bacteria; kingdom Bacillati; phylum Actinomycetota; class Actinomycetes; order Kitasatosporales; family Streptomycetaceae; genus Streptomyces; species Streptomyces sp. NBC_01314. The sequence goes on from NZ_CP108394.1 coordinate 6,380,898, forward strand.
CCGGCCCGCGATGACGAGACTCGCCGAGAGCCGTTTGACGTCCCACTCCCAGGGGCCCGGCAGGGTCTCGTCGAAGTCGTTGATGTCGAACATCAGATCCCGCTCCGGCGAGGCGAGCAGACGGAAGTTCAGCATGTGCGCGTCCCCGCACAGCTGGGCCGCGATCCCCGAGACCGGGCTGTCGGCCAGGTCGGACGCCATGATCGCGGCGGCGCCCCGGTAGAAGCGGAACGGGGCCTCCATCATCCGGCCGTAGCGGATCGGGACGAGTTCCTGCACCCGTGCCGCGGACTGCGCCTCCAGGATCGCCAGCGGGTCCGGTCGGTCGGGAGACGGGTTGTACACGGCGTGGCCCGACCGCGGCGAGCGGCGCCGCGCCTTCTTGCCGAGAGTCGCGCGTTCCTCGGGCGTGGTGTGGGGTGCCGCGCGCATGGCCGTGGTCGCGTTCTGGGACATCGAAGGCCCTCCTGCCTGGTCCTGCGGCCGTCTGGACGCCCGGCACAGGGGACCTCGGGCCGAAGGACAGCTCTGCGTCCTTCTGCCCGATGCCGACCGTGCGGATCAACGAGGCTGAGTGATCGGCTGCTCTCAGCCCTGGGCGTCGATCTCGGCATCGGCGACGGCGATGGCGATACCGAGCGCCTTGGCGATGTTGCCCGCTGCTGTCATGACGCGGGCGGTGCCCACGGTGGGCGCGATGGCGACCAGGACGTCCTGCAGCTGGTCGGCGGTGACGCCGGTCTTGAGAGCGGGGTCCATGTGGGCCGCGTAGGAGATGGGCGGGGCGTCCGAGGCGGCGAGTGCCGCGATGCGCGTGAGTATGAGCAGGTCCGGGGCCAACCCGCATCGCTCGATCGAGTCGACCGTCATGGCGGCGAGGGTGTCCAGGACTGGGGTGTCGGATGCAGTGGACATGGCATATGCCCTCGCTCCTGGGTGTGTTTCCGCTGGTCGGGGGGCGAGACGGAAGAACGGATCCGCGGAAGTGGGGGATCCTCTCAACCGTAGAACGCATCCGGGCCCCACGCATGGGGGGGGCTGATCGTCCGCTCCGACGGAGCCCGGCGCTCCGGCCGAGGGCGGCGGGCGGCGCCGGCCGAATCCCGCTCTTTCTCAGCGCAGGTGTCGCGAACCGCTGTGCTGTTTCCCGGAGCCTGCCGGCGCGTCCTGGGCCTCGCGCAGGTCGGTAGTGGTGGCCTTCGCGGCGTCGTACCAGTTCCCGTAGCGGTCGGCGAAGTACGGGGCAGACATGCCGTGCAGCAGAATGCTGAGGCCGATGGTGACCGCGATGACCCGCCCCAGCATTGCGATCCCGGGCACGGTGTCCTCCACCAGGAGGAGTCCGAAGACCACGGAGGCCAGGCCGCGGGGTCCGAACCAGCCGATGTAGGCCACGGTGGGCAGCCGCATGCCGGTGCCGGCCAACGCGAGGGCCACCGGAAGCATCCTGACCACCGTCAGGCTGAGCACCGCGTACGTGATGATCCGCCGGCCGAGGTGCTCCAGTGTCGGGCCGAGCAGGAACGCGCCGAAGACCAGGAAGCTCAGGCTCCCCAGCAGCCCACCCACGTACTCGGCCAGGTCTGTGGGCCGCTCCTTGGCCGGCTCCCTGTCCGCCGGCTCGCCCTTGCGCGGTGCGACGCCGAACGCGAACCCGCCCATCCAGGTGGCGATGAAGCCGCTCCCGTCCAAGGCCGTCGCCACGTCGTACGCGCAGAACGCCACCGCCAGGACGACGACCTGCTGCCATTCACCCGTCGCCCAGCCCCGGGCTCGCGACAGGATCAGCAGCCGTCCGCCGAGCCCGCCGGAGGCCAGGCCGATCACGGTGCCGACCACGAGTGCCCGCAGGAACACTCCGTCCGCGCCATCCTCGGAGGCGACGGTGCCGGGGATCGCGGCGAGGAACATGAGGAAGAACGGCAGCGCCAGGCCGTCGTTCAGGCCGCTCTCGACGCTGAGCCCGTGGCACACGAGGGCCGGGACACGGGGGCTGGAGCAGGCGGTCTTGCCGAGCGCCGCATCGGTGGGGGCGAGAACCGCCGAGCAGCGCGAACTCCCGGATAGTCAGGCCCGGAAGCAAGGGCCATGCCAGCGGCCACCCCGCTCCGATGCTCAACGGCAGGCCGATGGCCGGCAGCCGCAGGGGCAGGAAGCCGCCCGTGCGCAGGTCGCGTCGGCGTACCGTCATCGAGTCGGTGAAGAGCATCAGGGCCAGGGTGGCCTCGACCAACGTCAGCACCGGGCCTGCGTCATGGCCCAGGTCGAGAACGTCCAACCCGAGCGGCCCGATGAGCACACCGAAGCCGGTGAACACCATCGGAGCCGACACCGGTGTCGAGGCCAGGCGGCGCGAGAACAGCCCATAGCCGGCGGTGACGGCCGCAACCGCGGCTCCGGTCCATGCGCTGCCACCACTCATGACGTCCCGCTCTTCCTGTCGCAACGCCCGTAGCCGTCCGTGGCTGCCACGGTTTCGCCCTCGTCCGTGTGCAGGGCCTCTGTGACGAGACGGATCGGGAACGGCAGGAACGCCACCACGAGCAGGAAGAGCAAGTTGAGACTCAGGAAGTTCGGATCGGCTCGTGTGAGCCGGCCGGTCATCGACGTGTGGAGGAGCCACGCTCCGCCGATCGTCAGGAAGCTGACTAGGTAGCCCAGGTAGCCGGGCCAGGCGTGAAGTACCTGTTCCAGTGGTGTGCCCGGTGAAGCACTGCGAGTTCCAGTACGAGCAGCGTCGCGGCGATCGAGAACACGCCGTCGCTGACTGCCGCCAGTCGGTCGGTATCGAGGGATCGGCGCCCACGTGACTTGTCTGCGTCGCCAGGCACGGAGCTGAAGGCTTCGTAGCCGGTGCGGCCCGCCCCCGCGCTGGAGCGGGCGATGATGAAGCGGACGCCGACGTCACGGGCGAACGGGAGCATTTCCGTGAGTCCCGACAGCGGGTTTCCGCTCGACGTGGACACCAGGTCGTAGTCGTCGATGATCACGAACACCGTGGGGCCGCGCCACCAACTACGAACGAGGTCTACGTCGTGGGGCGTTCCGGCTTTTCGCCCGGTCATGAGGATGTCTAATCCCGCGCATGACACCAGAATGGGTGTTATCTACTCTTTCTGTCGGATCGGAGACCCCTATGAAGGACCTCAAGTTTGAGCAGAAGCGCTCACTGTCACGCCTTGAGGCGGCTGACCAGCTCACGGCACTCGCAGCCGCGCTGAGGGAAGGCGGGGATGCCGAACTGGAACTCAGCCCCGGAACGCTGAGCCTGCGGATTCCCGACGACCTTCGCGGCGAGATAGAGGTCGAGATCGGTGACGGGGAGATCGAGCTGGAGATCGAGTTCAAGTGGCCGACCGCGCCGACTCGGAAAGCGCCATCGTGGACGGTCGCAGGCACCGAGAAGGCCACGGGGCGGAAGAACGTGCCCGCCAAGCCCGGTCGGAGCAGCACGGGCACGGGCCGGAGCAAGAGCGCGAAGCGGTCCGCTACGAAAACGCCCTGACTCGTGCCGGGGACCTCGGGCTGACCGCCACGCCCTCTCTGCCTCGATGGACGACGCTTCCTCAGCTCAGCGCCAGGTTCCGTAGCCGCCGCCAGCCCATGGGGGCTTTCGTCCGGGGCACGCCAGGGCGGTGGCGTGGTACCCGTACGTGCAGGGCCCGGGGTCGGATCGTGCATCGTACGGGTGTTGGCAAGGTCAGTGCCTCACCGTCGACCCCTGCTTCGATCTCGGGCTCGTCCGCATCGACCGGGCTCACCGACGTGACCCCGCACGACCTTCGGGCCTCACATGGGACGTGGGTCGCCGACCGCTACGGCGTCATGACCGCCGCTCACCGACTTGGCCACTCGAACGCGAGTGTGACAACCCGGCACTACGCCCGGCCGGTCGCCGGTCGTGATGATCAGGTGGCAGAAGCGGCCGATGCATGGCTTGGAGGGCAAGAAGGGGTCGGCTCTCCCGAAGTCCATAAACCCCTCTGAGGCACCCTGCACTTGTGACGCCCCTGGCCAGAAGCACGGTCAGGGGCGTTGTGCTGTGCCGCAGTGTCCGATTCACGTCTATGCGCTGTGCATATGCACCGATACTCTGCGTGCTCATGGGGAAAGTGGTGCGTCTGTACTGGGGATACATGGTGGCTGCTGCCTTGGTCGTTGCCTGGAGCCAGCAATGGTCCTTGCCTGTGATCGTGGCTCTGTCACTCGGCGTCTCGACCTATGCCGCCTTCCAGGTGCCGGTCTGGTGTGGAGCGGTTAACCGAGACGGGCAGACCTACTGCCGCAACAACGCTTATGGCGTGTTGATGGGGTGCTCGAAACGTCAGCACAGGTGGCAGAAGCTCAAGATGATCGTTCTGCGCAGCAAGGTCGGGAACGTGAGTCGCTCCGTGTTTCCAACGGCCAAAGAGAAGTTCAATGGCGCTCTCGCCGTAGGAGGGCTGCTGTCGGCTGTCGCCGCCGTGATCGTTCCCGCTGTGACTGGCGGCTGAGCGGGCACGACCGAGCGCCTAGGGCACGTAGCGGGCACGACGAAGATGAGGACGGCTCCGCCGGGGCGCTCATATCCGTCTGACCTGCGGCGGAGGGACAGACGTCCATGATCGCCGAAAGATCTTGAAAACCGTCGTGGCAGCAATGTCACCGTGGGTTCCAATCCCACACCCACCGCAGATGAACGGCTCCTGACCAGGTAAATCGGTCAGGAGCCGTTCTCGTGAGCGTGGTTCGCCGGCGACCGTGACTCCCCGCCGTTTCCCGACCGAACGGGCACGGGAGGGGCACGCAGTTACGCTGTCGAGCTGTCACACGGTGCGGAAGGGAGACAGGGTGAAGGTCCCTAGCGCCTTGATCGGCGCTCAAGTGGAGCGCACAGCCTTTGATCACCAAGTGCGGCTGAGCCTTGGCGCTCTCGACCCCGATGAGGGCTACCGGTTGGATGCCGAGTTGGTGCTGGAGACGCCGTTCCTGTTCCGGGATGCCGGTGGCGAATGGCATGAACTCGACCCCGGCACGGGTGTGAGCCTCGCCCCCGTTCTGGCCCTGTTCGGGCAGACACTCACGGGGGTCGATGTCCGCGAGCACGGTGCTTTGGTCATCGACTTTCAAGACGGTGCCGGGCTCTGGATCGGCCCAGATCCACAATTCGAGTCCTGGCACCTGACCGGACACGGAGTAGCCCCGATCACGGTGGGCCCTGGTGGCGAGGATGACTGGGAGCTTTGACGACCGCTGGGTGAGGTTACTCAGCAAGGTCGGTGGAACGGCTTTGGGCGGGAGCTGCCATGGGTCGAGTGATCATGGCCCCGTAAGCTTCTGGCGAGTCGGGCTGTCTGTGGATCTGCGACGAAGGGCCAGCCTGGGAGGAAACCCTCCTGAGCTGGCCCTTTTGCTGTGCCCCCGGCAGGATTCGAACCTGCGACACCCGCTTTAGGAGTTCGATCGCTCCTCGGTTCTATCGGGAAACCGCCCGTCCACACTGGCCGTGTCGGGCTGCCCAGGGGTGTTGGTGTCCGGCGCCGTTGATGTCACTCGTGGATGTCAGAAACGGAGCAACCCTCGCTTGCTCGCTGGCACGATGGTCTCGTGGTTGATCTGGAGCGCATCAGAGCAGAGACCGTGGCGTACTTCCGAGCACTCGATGAAAACGCCACCCTGCGGCACCACTTGCGCCACGTCGACGAGGAGGGTGGTCTTTGGTACATCGAGGCCGTACCCGACCGCGGCGAGTTGGTCGTCGTCAAGCAAGCCGAGCTGACCTCGGCCGGCCAACTCCACCGGTATAGCTGGGAGCACCTGGAGGACGAGCACGGCGGCCTGACAGACCAAGCGATCGACCCTGAAGAGGACCCGCTGGAGACCATCCAGGCCGAGGAGTTCCAGCGGGTGTGGACTCGGTGAGCGGGCTGCACAACCTCTTTAGGAGAGCGGCTGGGTGGAAAGGTAGGTGACCTGCGGATACTCCGACCAAGCCAGTCGGCACGATGGTGCCTGCCAGTCACCCCTGTTGACCGCGGCTGACCCCTGTATCTGGCACGACTGTGGCACGCGACGCGTAGACGGCTCGGAACCTAGCCCGGCGCCGCCTTGCCCGGTGATCAACCGCCGTAGCGGCTGCGCAAATCCTCGGTGATGCGCGACACCAGCCCGGTAGCGCCCTGCAACGGTGTCTCTCGAAGCGGACGCTCCACCTGGGGATCGTAGGCAGTCAGCCCAGTCTCCGTCTCGACGAGGGCCGCAAGGGCGAAGACCTTGTCGAGCACGACCGCAGCGTCGTCCCCCGCATGCCAGTAGGGCACAGTAATGCTCACCTCGTCGCCGAAGACGGACAGGTCGATGCCGGTGCCCGAGTGACTCAGGTCCCGCGACTCCTGCCCATATTCCGTGATCTCTACTTTGCCCAGCAGGGTCCGAGCCTGCGGCACGATTCGGTCCCAAGCTTCAAGGAGGCGGGCAGGGATCGGCTCGCCCTCCTCGGCTGCGTCCTCCATGGCCTCCAGGGCGTCATCCCAGGACTGCCCGTCGCGTCGGCTCAAGAAGTAGATGTCGTAGCTCACCGCGCGATCGTAGACACTCGTACGCTCCGGTGGCAGGACTTGAGGTCGGCTGCCGCCGGTGACTTGGCTGGTACCTCAGCTTGGGAAGCTGTGGTCATTTGGGGCGGGTTCGGGCGCTGACCTGCGTGAACGGCCGGGGTGCAGCTCTATTGGGCTCTGCTGCTTTCACCGTGATTCCCCGCTGTTCCCCGCTCGATCTGGTGCGCTTGTGGGCGGCCGTGGTGCGCACGCCACCATCCGCGATCCGTAGTTTTACAGAGGTCGATCGGGGACGGTCACGCCAGTTGCTCAGGAGTGTCTGAGGGAGGCTGACGGTCGGGCGCGGTTGACGGGGTTGCTGCATCTGGTCGTTGTGCAGTCGCCGCAGCTTCACGGGCGAGGGCGAGGTTGTGGCGGGCGGTGAGGGTGTCGGGGTGGTCGGGGCCCAGGATCCGCTCCCGGTCGGCGAGGACCCGTTCGGTGAGGTCGAGGGCGTCTTGGACCTGTCCGGCGTCGCTGTAGGAGGCGGCGAGGTTGTGGCGGGCGGTGAGGGTGGCGGGGTGGTCGGGGCCCAGGATCCGCTCGTAGTCGGCGAGGACCCGTTCGGTGAGGTCGAGGGCGTCTTGGACCTGTCCGGCGTCGCTGTAGAAGTTGGCGAGGTTATTGCGGGTGCTGAGGGTGGCGGGGTGGTCGGGGCCCAGGATCCGCTCGTAGTCGGCGAGGACCCGTTCGGTGAGGTCGAGGGCGTCTTGGACCTGTCCGGCGTCGCTGTAGGAGTTGGCGAGGTTGTTGCGGGCGGTGAGGGTGGCGGGGTGGTCGGGGCCCAGGATCCGCTCGTAGTCGGCGAGGACCCGCTTGCGCAGGTCGAGGGCGTCTTGGACCTGTCCGGCGTCGCTGTAGGAGACGGCGAGGCTATTGCGGGCGGTGAGGGTGGCGGGGTGGTCGGGGCCCAGGATCTGCTTGCAGTCGGCGAGGACCCGCTTGCGCAGGTCGAGGGCGTCTTGGACCTGTCCGGCGTCGCTGTAGGAGTTGGCGAGGTTGTTGCGGGCGGTGAGCGTGGAGAAGTGGTCGGGGCCCAGGATCTGCTTGCAGTCGGCGAGGACCCGCTTGCGCAGGTCGAGGGCGTCTTGGACCTGTCCGGCGTCGCTGTAGGAGTTGGCGAGGTTGTTGCGGGCGGTGAGCGTGGCGGGGTGGTCGGGGCCCAGGATCCGCTCGTAGTCGGCGAGGACCCGCTTGCGCAGGTCGAGGGCGTCTTGGACCTGTCCGGCGTCGCTGTAGGAGTTGGCGAGGTTATTGCGGGCGTCGAGGGTGGCGGGGTGGTCGGGGCCCAGAACCCGCTCGCAATCGGCGAGGACCCGCTCCCGAAGGTCGAGAGCATCCTGCACTCGCCCGGCGGCGCTGTAGGAGTTGGCGAGGTTGTTGCGGGTGCTGAGGGTGTCGGGGTGGTCGGGGCCCAGGATCCGCTCCCGGTGGGCGAGGACCCGTTCGGTGAGGTCGAGGGCGTCTTGGACCTGTCCGGCGTCGCGGTAGGAGTTGGCGAGGTTGTGGACGGCGGTGAGGGTGGCGGGGTGGTCGGGGCCCAGGACCCGCTCGCAGTCGGCGAGGACCCGCTCGCGCAGGTCGAGGGCGTCCTGGATGCGCCCAGCGTCGCTGTAGGAGACGGCGAGGTTGCTGCGGGCGCCGAGGGTGTCGGGGTGGTCGGGGCCGTGAATGCTCTTGCTGAGATCGGAGGTCGTTTCGTTGTACTCGATCGCCTGCTGGTAGAGGCCCGCTTCGGTGAGGCTGCGACTGGCCCTGAAAATGCTTGGGTGGGTTGTGGGCTGCCACAAGGCCGGGCGGGTGAGCTGGTCAAGGTGGACCACGTTGGCGCGCAGCAGGGCAGCCAGTTCGCGTTCCTCGTGGTCGTGGCGGGGCCACAGGCTGGTGATGGCGTTGGCGGCGGTGCGGGCCGTGGCGGGCAGTGTGCGGGGTGGGATGGTCTCCCGCACGGCGCGGGCGGTCAGGGCGTGCATGCGCAAGGGGGCGGTGGCGATGTCTTGAGTGATCAGGGCGTAGGTGCGCAGGAATTCCAGCACGTTGCGCACCTCTGTTTCGGTGACAGCCGGATAGTGCTTGCGCAGGAGGCGGCGTTGCGGCGGGCGGGCGGTGCGCAGGTGGTCGAGGGCTTGGGGTGTGGTCCATGTGGTGGCGGGGTGGCCGAGGGGGTCCATGAGGGAGGCGAGGTGCAGTAGGGGCCGGGCCAGTTGGCTGGTATCGGCTTCCTCGACCGCTTCGAGGGAGAGCAGCAGCGAGGCGGTGACGGGTCGGCCGTAGTCTTCAGTATCCGCGCTTGCCGGCAGCAGGTCGCCCAGCCGTTTGCTGGCGTCGCGCAGCAGGGTGAGGTAGCCGGCCATCGTGGGCCGCTTGTTGATGAGATATGCGGCCGCGTGGCCAAGTGCGAGGGGGAGATGGCCAAGTTCGGCGGCCATCTCGCCTGCCCGGGCGGGATCGTGCAGGTGCGCGTGCCCGGCATCGGCCAGCCGGCGCTTCAGGTAGGTGCGAGCCTCGGAATCCGTGTAGAGACCGATCCGGACCAAGGCGCGGTCCTGGCCACTGAGCCGGGCGTCCTCACGCCGGCTGGTGGCCAGAACCCAGCCACGGCCGGCCCCGCTGTCCGGCCACCACTGCTGGACGGCCGTCGGGTTGGTGACATCGTCCAGCACTACTAGCCACCGGCGCTCGGCCGCCGTCAGCCACCGCAGAAACAGCCGTGCCGCCCGGCCCTCGTCGTCCGCGGACACTCCGGGAAGCTGCAACCGGCTGGCCGCTTCCGCATATGCGCTGATGACCTGATCGATGCCGGTAGCACGCACCCACACCAGCACATCCAGGTCGCCCCCACCGGAACGCTCCTGATCCCGCAGCTCCCGCGCCAACGACGCCGCAAGCTGGCTCTTACCTACCCCGCCAGGACCGGACAGCACAACATCTCTGCCCCCGTCACGCGCCGCTCCGACCTTCTTGCGGATCCGTGTGCGGGGCTGGAAGGCTGCCGCCAGACGTGGGACGTCCCCCACTAACACCGGCCACTCGACCGACGGACGACCCTGTACAGGCGCGGGATGCACATGCATGTCTCCCGCCACCTGAGTCACATCCCCGTGCGCCTGCGCCGTCTGGCGTGCACGCCGCTGCCCCGAACCCTCCACCATCTCTGGCCCCCTTGCCTCAGGCCCGGTCCCCGCCGACCTGATCGATGTCCCCCGTGCCATCGGAACGCGCCTTCTGCCGCACATCCCATCGCGCCGCAGCGCCAGGCGCCCCGGCACCCGTGCCCTGGCTACCACCGGTCTGCCGGATGCGGCCCGCGCCGCGTGCCGACTGCCGCACCCGACGTACTCCTGCTCCTCCGGTCTGCGACGCCCACCAGCCCAACGCGGCTAGCACCCCCGCCGCCGCCACACCCGCCACCGGAGCGATCACATCCCACGGATCATCGCCCCCCTTTGACAGCACCGCCCATGGCACCGCCACCACAGCGAACGCCAGAGCCGAACCCGCCACCGCCACCAGCCACCGAAGCGCAGTCTGCACAACCCACCCCCGAGAAAAGTCAGACACCAGCCTGACCGACCATGCTGGCACGCAGACACCTCCACCGGCCGCGCGAACCCGCGATCCCCCGCCAGCCAACACGCGGCACCGTGCCACCACAGACGACGGAGCCTCAATGGGCGAGTCATGATCTGTCTTCTTGCCCTGGGTCTTGCCGGGGATCTTGGTGAGCTGGGCTTTTGCTGGTCAAGGGCGGTAGCCTCGTGCGCCTGGTGGTCGTCGTTGGTCGTCCTTGGCCACTGTTGAGCGGCCTCGGACGGCCCAGGGACGGCCCAGCTTTGCCCGGTGCGGGGCCTCGCTCGGCCGACGGCCGGCACCTTCGTCGCGGTCCGTCTCAACCGCAGCCGACGAAAGCCCGCCACGACGGCGCGTCAGCCGACCGACCAGACGCGCGTGTGCCTCGCTGCACCCCCACCGGCCTCAGCCACGGTATTGGTGCCGTCGGCCAGAGCCAGCCACAACGGCAGGCCCGTAAGAAACCACCAGAGGGCCCCGCAAAGCTCTACGCCTTTGGAAGCTCGTGTTGCCTACGGGTGGTTGCTGGGCCGGAGCGAACGCTGACGACCTGGTCCTCCCCTACCTCCCGCAGTTCCCCGCACGATCTGGCACGTAGTCGGCACAGCCGGACGGCGAGGAGACGAGTGCCCTGCCTTGTTGTGTTGGTCAGCGCACCTCGGTGTCCGATCCAGCCAGTAACCTGTTGTGTCACGAGGTGCAAGGGGGCAAGCACATGGTGCGAAATGATGGCACTCGCCGGATGGGTGTCACACTCACAGTAGATTCGGACACTGATCATGAAGAGTTGGATGCGCTGACGCAGCAGCTGCGTGATCGGCTTCTTGAGCTAGAGGTGGATCGGGTCGAGCTGGAAAGGTCTCAAACTCCCCCAGCAGGTTCTAAGCCTGGCGAAGTCATAGCCCTAGGCTCTCTACTGGTAGTCGCGGCTCCCTTCGCGCTACGAAGCATCATTCGCCTGTTGGAAAAGTGGATTGAGCATCGCCCAGTTCGAACCGTCAGCGTCACTCTTGGGGATGACAGTATCGAGCTTCAGACCGTGTCATCAAAGGAACAGAGACGTTTGATTGAACTGTTCGTCTCACAACACGGGACGGATGCAATCGAATCTCAAGGCTCGTCGCAGCCATGACCGGTGACCGATTCGCCCTGCTAATTGCGACAGGCTCATACGATAGTGAGAGCCTGCAACAGCTGCGCTCCCCTATTAAGGACGTCGAAGGACTCGCAGCAGTTCTACAGGACAGGAGAATTGGGGACTTTGAAGTAACAACGGTCATTGATCGACAGCAGCATCAGGTTACCCGCGCGATTGAGCGCTTCTTTAACGACCGACGCAGAGATGACCTTCTCCTTATTCACATATCGGGCCACGGGATCAAGTCCGATAGGGGAGAGCTGTATTTTGCCGCCAGAAATACCGATCAGAAGCTACTGGCGTCAACAGCAATTTCCTCCACCTTTCTGCAAGCGCAGATGCAACGCTGTCGAGCCAAGTCGATCGTTCTACTGCTTGACTGTTGTTACAGCGGCGCGTTTCTTCCTGGCGCCAAGGGAGACTCTGCGGTGCACGTGCGTGATGAACTGGCAGGACACGGGCGAGCAGTTATTACGGCGACAAACCGCACCGAGTACGCTTGGGAAGGTAACCACCTAAGCGAGCTGGAGCCGGAGCCGTCCCGGTTTACTGGAGCTCTTATTGAAGGTCTTCTATCGGGTGAGGCTGACAAAGATGCCGATGGGCTCGTATCTGTACAGGACCTTTACGAATACGTTTATGAACAACTCCAAAAATCTGGAGCAAAGCAGCGGCCCCAACTTTACTCAGAGATAGAGTATCGCGTTGTGGTAGCTCACTCGGTTCGAGGGGCTGAGCTTGAGCTAGAGGCCTTCAAGTCCAAAAAATTGATTCCGGAATCCACTGAGAAGCAATCCACAAAGCTGACCGGTGAAGCAAGCGGGGTGGCTCCATCACGCACGGCCGACCAACTAGTAGAGAATCTAAAGCGTTACCTACCCAACCCCATTCACCGGATCGAACTAAACGACCTCATCACCGGAACGACCAATCGTGTGATCGAGGCAGCTAACCCTCAGCAAAAGCCACTCATTGGACCGGTGTTTGAGGAGAGTATTCGCGGCTACCGCGCAGACTGCGACACCCTCCTGCACCTGCTTGCTGCTGGCGTCTACTATGACGATGGCACTTACGATGCCCTGTGGCGGCGCACAATCGAGCGACTCTCACGCGTGCGCGACACGATTCCGGGGTCCTATAATGACGTTTTGGAGAGGTTGCGCCACTATCCAGCGCTCCTATCGGCCTGGGCAATGGGTTTGGCGGCAGTTCTGGCGAATCGCGAGGAATTCCTGCCGCGCATTTTCGTCCAAGTGAGCTGGAATCAACCATTCGGCAAAATCCAGCGCCAGAGTCCGGCCAGTTACCTTAACCCTTTGCGCATCATTGAAACTGAACTCCTTCACGATATCTGCCATCCAGATAGCGGAGGGAAGTATATTTTTGTGCAGAGTCATTGGCTCCGCGACGAGCTGCGGGAGCCGTTCCGTCAACTAGAGCCTAGTGATTCCGCTTATGTCCTAGCCTGTCATCGCTTCGAACTCATTGTTTCCATGATGGCAATGGATTCCGAGAACGAATTCTTGGCCAACCCGTGGCCAGGAGAGTTCCTTCTCGATTCGGCATGGGGGTATGAGGGCAAGGGAGTCGCGGTAGACATTTCAAGGGAAATTTCGCCATCGTGGCCCCTTATTGTGGGCGGCGCCTTTGATCGCGATATCAAGCGTGCCGAAAAATGCCTTGAGGCGTTGGCTGAATACCGAGGTAGAGTGCAGCGCTGGTGACTAACGCGCATCCACGCTGTCACGGCACTTGAGTGGTTCATGGCTGTATGGATAGGCCGCGGGCATGATTGTGAGGCCGGCGTAGCGGCTCTGGGAGGGCGTTTTCTTGGCGCGACCGATCATGACCCCGTAAGTCTGGCGACAAGTGGCTAAGAGCGCGGCCCGGCCCCCGGTCGGGCTGGAGCGGGGCGGAGACTGGAGCGCAGGCCCGGCCGGGGGCCGTGCCGCGCGCGGGGAGCGGAGCGAGCCGCCTTGAACCAGTAGAGAAAGTTGTAACTCAGTCGGACTGTTGGGGCTGTTCAGCCTCGGTGGATGCTTGGCCGTCCGGCTTCACCTGATGAGCACCGGGGCCTGCGGCGCGGAACTCATCCAGTAGGTCGAAGAACATTTCCAGGGCAGGCACGTCGGTCTGCTCTGCCCTGCGCTCGATCTCGACCGCCCAACCCAGTGAGCTGGGGTATGCCATCCCTAGACGGTTCCACAGCCACTGGGCGAATGGCCCTTGGCTCCCGGCGTGAAGGGTGCAGTCCTCGTCGATGCCATGGACGCCAAGGGCCGCTGTGTAACCGATCAGCATGGACTCCAGGTGCAGGAGCGACCGGCCTCGCACCCACATGCCCGGACGCAGCCTGACTTCGTCCAGGAAGTCGTACATATCTGTCAGCTCGTTCAGCTGTCTGAGCCTCCGCGTGGCCTTCCCCGTGTCTGTCATAGGGCCACGCTAATGGAGGCCGTCACCGCTGATGGCCGTCGTGGAGCGGCTTGAAGTCGTATGCGCATACCGGAAGTTGGGTGCCCTGCCGGTGTGCCAGTGGCAGGAAGATTACGGGGCGGATTGTCCATGTGATGCGGGTGGTGAAGAAGGTGACGGACACGGTGCAGGGCTCGGAGCGCAGGAGGGCTCGTCGTGTCTCTATGCGGCCGTCGTACAGCCACTGCCATGCCTGCTCGGATGCTTCCGGGTCGAATGCCGGTGAGATGGTGCGGAGTGCGACGGCAACCCATCGGTCGGCCTGGGGTGCCGTGTAGGCGTCGAAGGATGCCCGAAGCGTCAACTCGCCGTCATAGGTGAGGTCTTCGGTCCAGCACTCGCACCAGTAGCCCCGGCGGGCTTCGTCCTTCAGCACAGGTTGTCTCCCGGTCGGAGGCCGGTGAACAGTTCCGCGGTGACCGTGTAGCCGCCCTCGCTGCCGTGGACGACGACTCGGTGGGCGAGTGCGGTGACCATGCCCAGGCCCCGGCCGTGTTCGGCCGCCTCGTCCTGGTGCTCGGCCTTGGGGGCCGTGCCGGTTCCTCCGCTGTCCGTCACCGACAGGGCGATCACCTGCCGGGAGACCGCCAAGGCGAGATGGAAGCTGCCGGATTCCATGCCGCTGGCCGTGTGGAGGATCGCGTTCGCACTCAGCTCGCTCACGATCAACTCGGCGTCCTCGGCCATGGGAGATCCGCGCAGGATGTCACGGGTCCAGCGGCGGGCCCGGCTCACCTCTTCCGGAAATCCTGGGCAAGTGAGTCCCCAGACCCGGGCGGTGCTCGTATACTCGTGCATACAAGTTCCTTCATGCTGGTAGGCCGCCATGTGCAGCGGGTTCGGGCTAGATGAGTTTCACGCCGTCGTGGGCGCGGATGGCCGGCGGGGATGCCGCGTCGAGTGCGTCCAGGACGCGGATCGCGTATGCCTCGTCGGCAAGCTCGGTGACTTCTTCACGGGTGGCCCAGCGCAGTGCGCGGGTCTCGTCGCCGGTGGTCGGCGTGCCGTCGGCCGCCTCGCAGCGGAAGACCAGCGAGACGATCAAACCCGTCATGTTCTTGTAGACGCCGGTCAGGGTCGCGGGAAGTGCGATCTTGATGCCGGTCTCTTCGAGGACTTCGCGCTGGAGGGCTTCGGGGAGGGTTTCCTCGCGTTCGAGGACTCCGCCCGGGGGTTCCCACTTGCCGTTGTCACGACGTTTGATCAAGAGGGCCCGGCCCTGGTCGTCGACGATGACTCCGGCGACGCTCACGGAGTGCGGACGGTCGGTGCTCACGTTCCTCGGCCCTCTCGGCTGGCTAGGCTCTCCACCGTAGCAACAACAATCGCCCACTCGTCTAGATATCTAAAGGAGTACACGTGCCGTCTCTTCCTTCCGGCTTCCTCGGTGATCTCGACCCCACGAGTGATCGTGCGGTCTTTCGGCAGATCGCCGACCAGTTGCGCGAGGCCATCGACCGTGGGCGGTTCAAGGAGGGTGAAAAACTGCCCTCGGAAGCTGAGCTTGTTGACCACTACGGGGTATCCCGGATGACGGTCCGCAACTCCTTCTCCGTCCTCCAGGGCGAAGGGCTCGTGCACGCCGAGCACGGCAAGGGCGTCTTCGTCCGGCCCCGGCCGCCCGTGCGGCGACTCGCCTCCGACCGGTTCGCACGGCGCCACCGGGAACAGGGCAAGGCGGCCTTCATCGTCGAAGCCAACGCGGCCGGCAGTCACCCTCAGGTCGACAGCCTTGAGGTGAAGGAAGAAAAGGCCAGTCAGGACGTCTCGACACGGCTCGGGTCCGTGCGGCGGGTGCTGGCTCGGCGCCGGCGGTATCTGCTCGACGGTCGTCCGGTCGAGTTCGCCACCTCGTATCTGCCGCTCGACATCGCGCGCGGTACGCCGATCGCCGAGCCGAACCCTGGGCCCGGCGGGATCTACGCCCGTCTCGAAGAGCTGGGCCACCGGCTCGACCACTTCGAGGAGGAGATTCGCGCCCGGATGCCCTCGCCTGCTGAGGTCAAGACGCTGCGGCTGGCCTCCGGTGTGCCAGTGATCCACCTGATCCGTACCGCCTTCGACGCCGAAGGGCGGGCCGTGGAGGTCTGCGACACGGTCATGGCGGCGGATGCGTACGTGCTGTCGTATCAGCTTCCGGCGACGTGATGAGGTGATGTGCGGTGGTGCGCGGGGGACGCTTCTCCGACTCGTACACCCCAACAGGCATACTCGTATAGACGAGTGGGCAAGTGGTGTGGCAGGGTGGTCAACGTGAGCCCGGAGATCGGGTTCGCAGGACGCTTCATGTATAGACGAGTAGATGGGTGAATTGCCTTGCGTACCATTCGTGTTGAGACCTCGGCCGCGACGATCCTTCTGACTGAGGCTCCTGAGCCCAAGGTCCGGGACCGGCAGACGGGCGAGATCGCCAAGGACGCCGTCAGCGGTGAGGCGCTGATGACGCTCGGCGTTGTCTACATCGAGGACGGGGAATCGTCGCTGGTCAAGGTCACCGTGCCTGAGGGCGGTGTGGCTGAGGGGCTGACGCTGGGGGCGCCGGTCTCGCTGCCGGGGCTGGTGGCCCGGCCGTGGGAGAGCGTGTTCAACGGACAGCAGCGCCACGGCATTGCCTTCCGTGCCGCCGCCGTGACTCCGGCTGCCTTCCCGGCTGCCATGAGGGCCACCGCCTGATGTCCGATCTGGTGACACTTCTGGAGGTGGGTGGTCCTGTCGCCGCGCTCGGCGGTGGGGCCGCCTACACCCGGGCCAAGCACCCCCGCGTGTACTGGCCCACGGTCGGCCTGCCGATATCCACCGCCCGGCTCCTCGGCTCGTACGGCTCGGTCATGGAGGCGTGCGGCCTGACCGTGGCGCCGTCCCGGCTGCGGATTCTCGCTGTCAAGGCGACCACTCGCCGGGAGGTCCGGCCGGTACCGCCTCGGCGGGGGATCATCCGGCCCACCTCGACCGGGCTGCGACTTCGCCTCCGGCTCGCTCCCGGCCAGGAACCCGCCGACGTCGCTGCCTCGGCCGAACGGCTGCGGCACGCCTGGGGCGTTCACGCCGTATACGTCTCGACCGTCAAGCCGGGCGTGGTCGAACTGCGGCTCGTCGGCTTCGACGTGCTGCGAAACGTGCGGATGCCTCGCAAAGCCACCGCCGAACTCCTCAAGGTGCCCGTGGCGCTGCGGGAGGACGCCACTCCCTTCGTGCGCGACTACCGCACCATCCCGCACCAACTCACCCTCGGCGCCACGCTGTCCGGGAAGTCCATGTACCTGCGGCACCTGATCACCGGCCTCGCCCGACAGCCCGTCGCACTGGTCGGCATCGACTGCAAGCGTGGCGTGGAACTGGCGCCGTTCGCCGCCCGGCTCTCCGCCCTCGCCACCGATCCCGACGAAGCTGCCGAGCTGCTGCCCGTGCTCGTCAAGGAAATGGAGGACCGCTACGACCTGATCAAGGCCCGACAGGGCATCGCCCCGGGCACCCCCGACGAGGAGATCACCTCCGACATCTGGGGCCTGCCCGAGAACCAACGCCCGGTGCCGATCGTGCTGTTCGTCGACGAGGTAGCGGAACTCTTCCTCGTCGCCACCAAGAAGGACGAGGAACGCCGGGACGAGATGGTCACCCAGCTCATCCGCCTCGCCCAGCTCGGCCGCGCCGCCGGGATCTACCTGGAGGTCTGCGGACAGCGCTTCGGCGCCGAACTGGGCAAGGGCGCCACCATGCTCCGCGCTCAGCTGACCGGCCGGGTCTGCCACCGCGTCAACGACGAAGCCTCCGCGAAGATGGCGCTCGGCGACATCGCCCCCGAAGCGGTCTCCGCCGCCTGCGCCATCGCCCCCGAACTGCCCGGCTTGGCTGTGGCCGGTGACACCTCCGGCGGCTGGTCCCGCATCCGCACGCCGTACCTTGCCCTCGGCGCCGCCGCCGAGATCTGCCGGGACTCGGCGCACCTGGTGCCCGACCTTCCCGCGCTCAAGCCCTTCCGGCCCGACATCCCCGTACGGCCCGTGGAGTCCTCGGCCCCGGCCGTGCAGCCGCACCCGCTGACCGACTGACCCTCGCCCACCCCTCACCCCGGTCGGCGTGACCGCCTCGCGCCAACTCCCTACCCCCGCCATGCCTGAATCCGAAAGGAGCCGCATCATGCGCGCCCAACTGGCCGGTGTCGACGCGGTGCTCGTCCAGGCGCTCATCGCCGCCGCGCTGTCCTTCGCCCACCTGCACGACATCGCCCTGGCGGCCGGTCAGGACGGGTGGAAGGCGTGGGCCTATCCCGTCTCGGTCGACCTGCTGCTCGTCGCCGCCTGGCGCCGACTGCGGTCCGGTGAGGCGAAAGCGGCCGGGTGGTGCTGGTTCGTCATCGCCCTCGCCGCCTCCCTCGGCGCGAACGTCGCCACCGCCGGCCTACTCGACCTGAACGACGTCCCGGCCTGGCTGCGCATCCTCGTCGCGGGCTGGCCCGCCGTCGCCTTCCTCGGCGGAACCCTCCTCGCCCACACCGCCCCCGCGAGAACCGGTGAAGACCACAAGGGCCCAGAGGACACGGACGACACCGTGGGCCAGGAGGACGCGCCCGAACTCGTCCCCGAGGAACCGCCGCCGACACCACCGGCCATCGAGCCACCGCCGCCCGAGCGACCCGCCGTATCCGTCCCGGCCGCCCTCGTCGAACACGCCCGCAAAGTCGCCGCCGAACACCACACCCGCACCGGAACACCCATCGACACCCTCACCCTCCGGGCCCGCCTCGGCGTCCCCGCCCCCATGGCCGAAGCCATCGCCGCCCACCTCTGAAGGGAGACCCCGTGTCCGCCAACCGCCGCTTCCGCAACGTCACCCGCCTCGGCCCCGTCCAGGTCGCCACGTCCTACGACGGCCGGGGCCGCGAGAAGCACACCGCCGTCTGTACGGCTCCGCGCTGCGGCTTCTCCGCCGACTACGACAGCCGCGCCGCCGCCGAGCTGGCCGCCCGCACCCACCGCTGCCCCGTCCGCTGATCCTTCGAAAGGGACCCGCACACCGTGACCGTCAGCCTGCCGCTCGTCGTCGTCCTCGGTTTCTTCGCCTGGGGAGCGGTCAAGTTCCTCGGCGTCCGCACCTGGGTCGTCGTACTGATCGCTCTCTTCGGCTTCTACCTCTCGCAAACCTTCCTCGCCCCCGCCATCGAATCCGGCACGCGCTCCGGCGTGGACGTCATAAACGGCTCACATGCCTAGACGAGTAGATGAGGAGAGTCTGACCGTGTTCCTGCCCAAGTACCCCGACAGCCCCACCCCGCCGCCCGCACACACCCACGCCCCGGCCGATCCGGCGCCCGTGCGGCGCTCACTCCCGGCGGTCTCCATCAGCCCCGGAGTCGTCGCGGCCGTCGCCGTCGGCGGTGTCGTCCTCACCGCGCTCCTGGCCGCCGTTGCCGTCTCGGCCATCTCCGTCGCCATCGCGGCCGTGGTCCTGCGCTCCCTGATCCGCGAACAGAACCGGCGCTGAACGCGCCCAGCACCCGGGGCGGCACACACGACCAAGCATCCGCCGCCCCGGGGCCATCACTCCTGACCGAGCC
The DNA here is from genome assembly GCF_041435215.1 of Streptomyces sp. NBC_01314. NCBI lineage: Bacteria > Bacillati > Actinomycetota > Actinomycetes > Kitasatosporales > Streptomycetaceae > Streptomyces > Streptomyces sp. NBC_01314. Next base: position 6,400,210 of record NZ_CP108394.1, read on the forward strand.
AGCCAGAAGGAGAATCGCCATCTTCACCCGCACCACACCGCCCCCGCTCCCGGAACTCGCGAAGCTGGCCGAGCACGGGACCCTGCCCGGTATCCTCCGTCAGCTCTCCGGACTCGGCGGCTGCGTCAACCCGATCCGCCTCGACGGGCACCGCACCGAGCACGACGTCGACACCACGACCGGTGAGATCGGCCGTGTCCTCCAGCACCTCGACTCCACCGACCTCCCGGCCGGCCAACTCCTCGTGCGCTGCAACAACCGCCGGACGACTCGGTGCGCGGCCTGCTCCGAGGTCTACCGCCGCGACACCTTCCACCTGATCACCTCCGGCCTGCGCGGCGGCAAGGGCACTCCTGAACACGTCGCCACCCACCCGCGCGTCTTCGCCACCTTCACCGCACCGAGCTTCGGCCCGGTCCACAACCGCCCTTCCAGCGGACGGCCCTGCCGCTGCGGAACCCGCCACGACCAGGACGACGCCGTACTTGGTACCGCGCTCGACCCGGACGCGTACGACTACGAAGCGGCCGTTCTCTGGAACGCGCACGCCGGTCCGCTCTGGCGACGCTTCTCCACCTACCTGCGCCGAGAGGTCGCCAAGCGGGCGGGCCTGTCACAACGCCGGTTTCGCGACCACGCCCGCGTCTCCTTCGCCAAGGTCGCCGAGTACCAAAAGCGTGGCGCCGTCCACTTCCACGCCGTCATCCGCATCGACGGCCCCACCGGCGGCGACACCCCGCCCCCGACCTGGGCCACCGCCGAACTCCTCACCGACGCCATCGAGGCAGCGGCAGTCAAGGTTCGCGTGGACGGCCCGGTCATCGACGGACGCGCCCACACCTTCACCTTCGGCCGCCAACTCGACGTGCGCACCATCCGCTCCGCCGACTTCAACGACGGCCAGGAACTGACCGAACGCGCCGTCGCCTCGTACATCGCCAAGTACGCCACCAAGGGCGCCGAAACAGCCACGGGAGCTCTCGACCGACCGCTGAAGTTCGCCGCCGAGCTGGCTCAGCTCGACATCAGCGACCACGCCCGCCGCCTCATCCGAACTGCCTGGACCCTCGGCGCACGCAAGAGCCTCGAACACCTCCGCCTGCGCGCCTGGGCCCACATGCTCGGCTTCCGCGGCCACTTCTCCACCAAATCCCGCCGCTACTCCACCACCCTCGGCGCCCTCCGCGACGCCCGCGCCGAATGGCGCCGCGCCCAAGCCGCAACGGCCAACGGACCGGCGCCCGACACGACGTACGTCCTTGCCCACTGGGTCTTCGCCGGAACCGGCCTGTCCGACACCGAAGCCTGGCTTGCCGCATCCCTCGAACCCGCCCCCGGAACAGAAGGAGAACCGACGCATGCGTGACGACGAGCTGCTGACCGTGGCTGACGTCATGGCGCGACTCAAGCTCGGCCGGTCGACGGTCTACGACCTGATCCGCTCCCGTCGGCTCCCCTCGATCACCATCGGCCGTTGCCGCCGTATCCCCGCGCGGGCCCTCAGCGACTACATCACCCACGAAATGGAGGCGGCAGCCTGATGGCTGGCCAGCGCAAGCGCAACCCGAACGGGGCGGGCACGATCACCAAGCGCAAGGACGGCCGGTATCAGTGCGCCGTCTACGTGCTTCAGCCGGACGGCACCCGCGCCCGCAAGTTCGCCTACGGCAAGACCTGGCAGGAGTGCGACACCAAGCGCCGTGAGCTGCTCGCCAAGGTCGACCAGGGCGTGCCCGTGCCGACCCGCTCGGCCAAGCTCTCCGAGTGGCTGCCGTACTGGCTGGACAACGTGATCAAGCCTCGGCGGAAGCTCAGCACGTACGACAAGTACGAGTCGCACGTCCGGCTCTACCTGGTGCCGCTCCTTGGCTCCAAGCGGCTCGAATCCCTCGGCGTCGCCGACGTACGCCGCTTCCTCGTCCGCCTGGAGAAGGAGACCACCGCGGCAACGGCCAAGGAGTCGCACCGCGTTCTGCGTTCCGCTCTGTCATCCGCCTGCCGCGAGGAGCTGATCACGCGCAACGTTGCCAAGCTCGTCGAGCCGCCCCGCACGGACAACAGGGAGCTGAAGCCCTGGAGCCTGGACGAGACGCTCGACTTCCTCGCCGCTTCCCGCAGAGATCCGCTCTACGCGGCCTTCGTGCTCGCCATCGCCATGGGCCTGCGCCGGGGAGAGATCATTGGTCTCCGCTGGTCTGACCTCGACCTCGAAAACCGCGTCCTCTACGTCCGTCAGCAGACCCAGCGGCGCCGCGGCGTCCTGTACGACGATGACCCCAAGAGCCGCCGCCGACGCGTCGTCCCTCTGCCCGCCCTCTGCATTGCCCCGCTGCGCTGGCACCGCATGCGGCAGTCCGCCGCTCGTGCAAAGGCGGGGGAGCAGTGGCACGAGTCGAGCTACGTCTTCACCACCCGTACCGGCCGCCAGGTCGAGCCTCGGAACGTCTACCGCTCCTTCACCCGCGTCGCAGAGTCCGCCGGCCTTCGCGTCATCCGGCTCCATGACGCTCGCCACGGCACCGCCACGCTCCTCACGGCTGCCGGAGTCGCGCCCCGGGTCGTGATGGAGATCCTCGGGCACAGTCAGATCAGCATCACCATGGACGTGTACACGCACGTCGTGCAGGACACTCAGCGCGAGGCGATCAGCCACATGGACCGGCTGCTCAAGAGGCGGCCGGTTGCGAGTGACCGTCCTCGTTGATGTCAGAAGTGGATGTCAAAGGCCCCGGACCATGATCGGTCCGGGGCCTTTTGGCTGGTGCCCCCGGCAGGATTCGAACCTGCGACACCCGCTTTAGGAGACTGGCGCTGGAACATCCTGCCCGCGTCCGTCACATGGCCTCTGACCTGTCACGATACCCGCGCCGCCCGTTCCGCCATTCCTCCATGGAGATCGTTTGGGCGGTTTTTGGGAGATCAACTTCGGCAGTCCGTTTCACCAGGTTCGCCCGGCCCCACAGCGTCTCCCAGCCCAGGTTGCCCATCGCCCTCCAGAAGATCTCCTCCATGCCGTCGAGGCGCTCCTGCCGCATGTCCGGCGTCGGGTGCTGGTACACGCCCTTGATGCCGGGCCGCTTGTGGCCGGCCTGCTCGAAGGCGAGCGCGGCCCGGACGCCGATCTGGTCCTGAAGCGAGTCGTGCAGGTGCCGCAGACTCCGCATCGTCAGCCCCGACGCGAGCGGCTTCCACTCCTCCCGGTACGAGGCGCCCTGCCGCTTCATGCGCTCGGGCCGGCCGTCGGCTGCGGGGCGCAGGTACTGCTTGCCCCAGTTGTTGCGACGCCACCACGTCCCGTTGGACGTACACAACACCCAGTCGTACGGCCAGTCTTGGAGGTGGTACTGCCACAGCCGGGCCAGGAACGGCGGCAGGTCCAGGTCGCGGACGCGGTATCGGTTCTTCAGTGGCTCGAGCCGCATGACGGTGCCGAGCTTCTTGCCGTCGACGTCGCGGTCCTCGTACTCCGCGACCTCCTGGACCAGGCGCAGGACCGGGCACTCCCACACGCTGTTCCCCCAGACCTCGCTACGGGTGAGCAGGCAGTGCTGCCGCTGGAGTCCGATCCCCTCGCCCCAGTTGGCCCCCGTGAACATCGTGGTGATCACGTGCAGCCCCTTGGCCGGCCCCAGGCGGTCGGCGACCCGGAGGACCGCCTCGGGGGAGTGGAGCTTCTTCTTGGCGCTGCCGCTCACGGGGGCGACGGCTGGAGTGTGGTCCACCGGCTTGGTGCGCTTGCGCCCGAAGACCGGATTCAGCGGCAGCCAGCGCGCGTCGACGGCGCCCGTGAGAATGGTCGACAGCAGCGACACACAGTGCCCCTTGGTGACGTCGTCACAGAGCAGGGCCATCTGCCAGGAGTCGACGTCGAACCAGGTGATCGAGATCAGCGGCGCGTGCTCCCACGTCGGCAGGATGTACTTGTCCAGGAGGTCCCACCGGGTGTCCATGGTGCGGCCGCGCTTGGGGCGTTCGGCCATGTACTTCCTCGCGAACCTCCCGAAGGGGGAGCGGTACAGGTCCGGATCGATCCAGGTGCCTTCCCTGATCTTCCGTTCCTGCTCTTCACCCCACTCCTCAGCCTTGCTCTTGACCGGGAACCCCGGCTCACTGCCGACGCTGCCATCGGGCTTCTTGTATCGCGCCCTCCACGTGAACTGCTTCGTCTGCTTGCCATCGCGGACCTTGTAGACCTTTTGTGCGTAGGCCATGTCTCTCCCCCGCCGCGCGCGCCGAAGGCCGGCCTCAGACGGCGTGGAGGTGGCGGGGGTGGCGCGCGTGGCAGCGTTCCCAGTCCGGTGATCTCTCGGACTGCTGACGGGTGATGGACGTGGCGCCGCGCTCGCTGATCAGGCCGTGCCGCACGAAGTACGCGATGCGAGTCGGACGGTCGTCAACCACGATGGGGACGCCGTCCGGCATGTCCGTGCGCAGATCCATAGTGACCGGGATCCGCGGTCCGCGAGGTGTCTCCGGTGCGCGGGGCATCCACCTGCGTGCCTGTTCTGTCAGGGCCTCCGCGAAGAGCGAGGCCCCCTCTTTGGTGATGTCGTCGTCGTGGAAGTGGAAGACACACCCGGTGTCGTCATCTTCGATGTACGGCTGGAAGTACTCCCCAGACCGACGCTCCACTCCGATAACGCGCTGCATGATTCCCCGATCCGCCGAGTGGTGCCCCCCTCTCGGTGACGGTCCGTGCATGCAACCATACTTACTGGAGTTGCGCGAGTGTCCTGCGCAAACTCCACTAAGGATCTGCAACCTCCCCTGATTCCGCCGCGAGTCCCTGCAGGTGCCGACGAGCCCGCCGGTAGCGGGCTGCGATCCGTTCAATCTCCTCTGGCGTAGCGCCTTTTCGGCCTTGCAGGACGACGATGATGTGCCCGTCCTCGTCGTCGGGTCCCAGATTGATGACCTGTGAGCCGAGTGTCTCGCCCGCTCTGAGTTCGTACTCGACTTCCGGCGTCAGGCCCAGCTCGGACGAAGAAGCCTCGCTCGGCGGAGGGCTGCTCGATACGGCTTCGTCGAGCACCGGTCCGCCGGCCATGACGCGGTCCTCGGCGCCCTCGGGCCAGCCGAGAAGCCGCGCGTACTTCCGCACGGTGGAGTTGATCCGGGTGAACTTGCCGTGCTCGATGTTCTGGATCGTGGTTCGGCTCACGCCGAGCGTCTCGCCGGCGTCGCCCTGCTTGAGCCTTGGGCGTCGGCTTTCACGCGCTCTCTGAAGCTCGGAGCCAAGCCGCTTGGAGTCGGGGTCCATGGGTCCCCATCATGCCGCATCGGGTTGCATGCGCGTAGCCCAGATTCGGCGCTTTGACCTGGGCATTAATGAGCATTTTGAGCCGGTTGGGTTGCACCACAGAGGCCCCACGAGTCACGCAATCTGAGCTTCAGGCCAAGATTTTCGAGCTTGAATGTAGTCAGAGTGCTTGCGTACGTAGCGAGATTGCACCTAGATTCTTGGCGTGAAGCCCAACGGACCTGTCATCAGAGCCATACGTAAGGCGAGGAAAGTGAGCCTTCGTTGGCTCCAGGACGAGACGGGCCTGGATCGGGGCTACCTCTCCCGCATGGAGCGAGGCCTCATCCAGGAGTCCGGTGACCAGCAGGTCGAACGGGTTGCCACCGCGTTGAACGTCCCCCCTGACGTGATCACCCAAGAGGAGTAGCCGTGACCGGGAAGGCCACGACCCTGACCCCCACCGGGCCCGCCCAGCACATGCAGGACCGAGCTGAGTTCGAGGCCGAATTCCACCGCTGGACCTTGGAAGAGGTCATCGCGAAGCAGCTCCTGCCGTACAAGAGCCGCCGCGTACTTCGGGACAAGTGCTACCGGCGCGAGGTCTACCACCACCTCGACGGCGGCCGGATCACCTTCACCGTCGACGACCTCCGCCTGGAGAACGCCAGGACAGCGGTCGTGCCGTTCGAGAAGCGCGCCGTCTGACGACATGAGGGGCCGCGCGGACCATGCCCGGTCCCCACGACCCCGCTCACAACGAGCACCTCACCACTGAGAAATGAGGCTCAACGTGCAGGCTACCCAGCCCACCACGCCCATCGCATCACCCGAGGTAAGAACCCCGGACGCGCAGCGCCTGGCGTTCCAGCACGCGCAAATGGTCTCCGGCGACATCGTCAACCGGCTCGCCGTGCTGCCGTTCGCCGTCGAGACGCACGAGGACTTCCCTTCCGGCTGGCGCATTCATCTGAAGTTCCGCTCGTCCCAGACGGCAGGCCTGCTCGACTTCGCCCGCCTCGTCGGCGTCCCGGTCACCGAAGCGGTCACCGAGTTCGGTACGCACGTCGAGTGCCTGACTCGCATGGGTGACGTCGAGCTCCGTGCCAGCGCCCTGCTCTCGCACGATGAAGCTGACGCCCTCAAGGAGCAGTCGCCGACGGTCTGCCTGATCGACGGGCAGGGCGGCCTCCTGTCCTGGCCGACCAGTCCCGACGCGGAGTCCGCGCCGGTGCCGCTCGGCGAGAGCCCCGTCGCCCAGGACCAGGCCGACCAGGTCGAGAGGTACGACCAGTCCCTCACCCGGTACGTCGCCTCGCTCGGCGGGAGCGTCGTCGGCCATGTCCCCGCCGCCGAGACCGACGACGGCCCGAGCACGATCTCCTTTGCCCCCGTCAGCCCGGCCGCCGGCGGTGAGCAGTGAGCCGTCACCTGCAGCACCTGCTGCACTCCCGCCTCGACACCGCGGCCGCCGTCCTCGACCTGCCGCTCACCCGCGACCACCTTGAGCGCCTGGCTGTCGAGCTCACTCCGGCCGTCAAGGCGCTGCTCCTCGAGGCCGACGACCGCGCCGCCGAACACGAGCCCGTCGAGTACACGTTGACCGAGCAGGCCGCCCCCGCCGACCGCCACGTCACCGAGTACAACGGCTGCCGCTCCTCCATCCACCCCGAGGTGGACGAGGATGCCCCGGCCGCACTCCTCGCTCTCGAGTGGCGCGGCATGCAGCCGGACATCACCTCCACCGACGTACCCACCCGCACCCACCTGACCATCACCGTCCGGCCGCAGTCGCTGCGCGCGTGGGACTGGTGGCTGAACAAGGCCGGCGTCGCCGTGGATTCGACCCGGAGACACGGCCAGCTGATCACCGGCACCGGCTACTACGGCGAGATCACCGTGTACCTGCGCGGCGAGAACGTCGGCCAGCTCCTGGACGACCAGGTCGTCACCGCCTCCGCGACCCGCCTGACCCAGTTCATCGGCGGACACCCGTGGTGACCGGCAACGGGCCCGCCTTATGGCTCGTCATCACCAGCACCGCGACCGGCACCGGCCTCGTGCTCTGGCTCCTCAAGCTCCTCATCGACGCCGCCAGCGACGAGCCCAGCCGCGCGCCCGCCGCGCCGGTCCCTGCCCCGCCGCTCTGGCAGCCCTTCCCCGCCCCGCACGCCCACACCACCGCGTGCACCGGCGAAACCCTCCACCTCACCACCGTCCAAGCCTCCCGCGCACGCCACGCCAAGCCGAGGACCGCCTCGTGATCGAGCACACCTACTTCGGGTGGACCCAGCTCAGCCACACCGAGAGCTGCGCCACCCCTACCTGGGACATCGACGTCCGCCACGACACCGGCATCCGCCCGCACGCCGACCGGGCCGTCACCCACGGCTGCCCGGACCAGCACTGCACGCACGACAGCGACTTCGGCCGGGTCACCGTCCGCGTCATCTGCCGCGGCTGCGACACCGCGCACGTCATCACCGGCGAGAGCCTCGCCCGCACGGTCACCACCACCGACGCCCTCGGCTACGGCCAGGCCCCGCGCCAGATCGCCGGCCTCTACCTGTGGCCCGGACGCCCCGTCCTCCACGGATGGGGCCCCGGCGCCTCCGGCCTGGACGACCAGCCGCACGAGTACCTCGTCACCACCGCGCTGGTCGACCGCCTCACCCCCGGCGACTGCGTCGGCGCGATCGGCCGCCACCGCACCGCCGGCGGCCACCCCCGCTGGTGGGCCGGAGCCGTACAGGTCCCGCCGCCCCTGCGTGTCCTGCCCGAGCCCGGCGAGTACCGCCTCGCCTGGGCCCACCGCACCAGCGACCACACCAACCCCGAGACGGCCGCCGCCTGGATCGCGGACGCCATCGACCCCGCCCAGCAGAAGCCCCTGGTGGTAGCCGTATGAACCTCATCGATCTCGCCCTCACCACCTACACCGAGTACCTGGGCGCCGCCGAGGACGTGGCCGCCGAGCAGGCCGAGCAGCTGCGCGACACCTTCCTGTCCGCCGCCCGCGCGACCGCCTCCGCCCGCCTGGGCTCCGCCGCCGACCAGCTCGAGTGGACCTACACCCCGCACGGCGGCCAGCCGAAGAACACAGAGCAGGCCACCGCCCCGCTCACCCAGCGGCGGCCGGAGTACCTGCGCTACCAGTACGACCACGACGCCGAGGACACCTCGTTCGCACTGGTCCAGCCCTGCAGCGCATGCGGGCACGACCGCATCAGCGAGATCCCCGGCCTGACCCGGCTCGGCGAACTCCTCCACCACGACCACCACCCGGCCGACGAGGAGGACCAGGCGCCGAAGGAGGAGCCTGGCCCGCTAACCGCGGTCCAGGTGCTGGAGACCCGTGTCGCGGTCATGGCCGGACTTGCCCGGCGCCTGCGTGCCAAGCACCCGGACGCCGACGTCACCGTCTCGCACACCGTGCTCATCGCCCACAGCCACGGCGGCGCCACCGGCACCCTGAACCTTGCGGTAGCCGACGTGAACGCGGTCCGCGCGGTTGCGGCCGCACTCGGCGCCGAGGTGACCACCAGGATGACCGAGCACGGCGCCCCGTACCCGGCCGTCATCGAATACGCCCAGGCCAACGCCATGGTCGACGGCATCGAGGTCGAACTCACCGCCTACCGGACGCTTACCGACGACGAGGCCGCCGCCTGGCGCGCCCAGCAGAACCAGGCCACCGAGCCCGACGCCGACGGCGGTGACGTCTGATGCGGGCCCGCTCCCAGCGGCCCCAGCTGCCCGAGACCAGCGCCGCCCAGCGCAAGGCCAATCTCGCCTGGAACAAGGGACTCACGGGCGCCAGCCGTACGGCCGACGACATCCCGCTCTTCCACACCTGCGCCGTCCCCGGCTGCGGCCGGTGCGCGGCGATCGACCGCGCCCGCGCAGACCTCCGCACCAACGGCCACGAAGGCGGTGTCAGATGACTGACCGCCTCGACATCATCGCCGCTGCCCTGCGTGCCCCGAAGACCGCCCGGCCGTACGTCGGGCACGAGATGCGCGGTCCGATGCTCATGCTGACCGGCGCCAACTCGGACCTGATCTGGTCGGCGACTATCCCGCAGGTCGCCGAGGCCATCGACCAGGCCTTGCAGGAGCAGGAGCGCGAGGAGAAGGGCATCCCGGCCGCCGGCGCACAGCCGACCGCCGGGACGACGTCCACTCCTCAGGTGTGCTCGTACGGCAGGCCTGCCGATCACGGGAGGATCGCCGCCGACTTGCGCGCCCGGGCGGGCCAGTGGGGGACGGTCGGCGTCTACCGGTCGCTCGCCACCGCCCGCAGCGTCAGGTCCCAAATCCGCCTGGCGGCCGGGAACTACAGCGCATACGGACCGACCGGCTCTTTCGAAACCCGCACCGACACCGTCCCCGACGGCACCCGTGTCGAGGCCCGCTACACCGGCGACAGCGCCCACCACGCCGAGCCCGCCCCCGCCGCACCGTCCGCCACCGGCGACGACGCGGCATGGGCCGACGCTCTGGCCGGACTGGACCAGGGGGCGGAATGAGCAGCCTGCCGACCCGCCCCGTCCTCGACCTGCGCCCAGGCGACCAGGTCCACGACTCCTCCGGGACGTGGCTCACCGTCGCCACCCGGCCGCTCCCTGACCGCAGCGGCGCCCGGATCACCTGGTTCTACGAGGACGGCATCCGCGGCCGCGCTCACTGGCTGGCCGAGTTGCCCTGCCGCCCCGCCCGCCGCGAGGGGGCCCGGCCGTGAGCCAGAGCGCCCAGATCGCCACTGCCCTCCTCAGCGCGGCCGCCAGCGTCGCCTTCGCCTCCGGCATCCCGTACCCGCCCAGCCGCCGCCACCCCGCCCGGACCGCCTACGCCCACTTCCACGCCGACGACACCACGCCCGAGGCCGCCGAATGCGAGGGCACCTGCCCGGGCTCCGCCAGGCACGAGGACGACGGCGAAGGCGGCGCCACCTGCCTGGGCTGCGGCGCACCCCGCCAGGCCCCCGCGCCGGACCTGACCTGACCCGCCCACCAACCACCTGACCGACCTCGGTCCTGACCTCGAACGGAAGCCCATGACCGAGCGCACCCTGCCCCACGACCCCTACATCACCGCCGTCTGTGACGCCCTCACCGCCGCCGGTCGGGAACCCACCGACTCCACATGGACGGACGACTGCGAGACCCGCGGCACCTACTGCTACCTCAACGCTGTCATCACCCTCGACCCCTCCGGCACGATCACTCGGGGCCTGGACGAGGACAACGCCGACTGGCCGCACGGCCTGCTGCTGATCTGGGAGTGGCACACCGGCATCGAGGCCGACCACGGCGAGCCGCACAAGGGCCCGGTCTGGCAGTTCGCCGAGCTGAAGTCGGACGGTTCCAACGAGTACCCGACGGACCTGCCGGTGTACGGCTACGCCAGTCCGGCCGCGATCGTCGAGGCCGCTCGCAAGGTCATCTCGCGAGAGATCGGCGCTGGGTCCTACCACGGCATCAGCAGCGCCCGCTGGGACGGCGGGATTATCGGCGACTCCTGGGACCAGGCCGACGCCCTTGACACCGCATGCGAGGCCTGGGGCACCGACGAGACCAGCGAGTGAGCGAGGACCGTCCCGGCCCGGAGTGCCGGCACTGGATCGGATCCGAGCGCCGCCACTGCCGGGCCGTGGACGGCATCCGCCCCTACATCCAAGGCCTCCGCTGCCCCCTCCACACCCCCAACGCCCTCGCCGGGAAACCCGAAGCACCGCCCGGGCCCGGCCTCGCGCCCGGCGACCTCCCCCTCAGCCCGCTGTCGGCGTCCGTAGTCGCCGACACCCGGGCGATCGCCTCCGGCAAACGCCGCTCCACCCCCGCCGCCTACCGGGCCGCCCAGGCCGCGGTCGACCACCGAAGGGACCTGAACCTATGACCATCCCCGCCACCGCCCGGCCGACCCCCGCCGCCCTCGCCCGCCGCCCGGCCCCCAAGCCGCGCACACCCGCCGAGTCCATCGCCCCCGGCGAACTGGTGGGCAAGGAGCGCATGCGCACCATGATCGAGCGGGGCATGCGGATCAGCCGCCTGCACCCCGAGGCACGGCTCGTCGCGCTGACGCTGCTCGGCTACGCCCACCACAAGACCGGCGTCGTCTTCCCCCGCTTCAGGCCCACGCTCGAGCAGCTCGCCGAGGCCACCGGGCTCACCGTCGGCCAGGTCGGCGTGCAAATCCAGGTCCTGACCCAGCGCGGCTGGCTCTGCACCCGCCGCATCACCCAGGGACACGACACCGGAAGCCTCGCCCTGTCCCTCGCCATCCCCGCCCTGCTCCTCGAGCAGGTCCGCGCCGCCCGCGCCGCAGAAACCCCCCGCCAGGCGCGCACCGCCGGCCCCGATAGCGGCACCGAGTGAGCCGCCAGCCCCGGCACCGAGTGAGCCGCCAGCCCCGGCACCGGGCGTACCGCGCCCTGTTGTGGCTCGGCGCCGCGCTCACCACGGCCGCGCTCGTCCTCACCGCCTGCACCCACCCCTGATCCCCGCACCGCATCCCGGAGAGCCCGATGCCGAAGAGCCGAGTCCGCCGCCACCGGCGCCGCCCGCCCGCGCAGCCCCACACCGAGCTCGTGCCGTTCCTGCAGCACCACTACGGCATGACCCGCGCCGAGGCCCGGTCCGTCGCCCGTATCGGGGCGGCGCTTCTCGCCGAGCACACGGGCCCGCTCATGACCCGCTTCACCTGCGACTACTGCCACGCCTACGAGACCCCCACCTACGACGCCATGGACACCACCCAGCTGACCACCGCCCGCGCCGAAGCCCGCGCCCACATGGCCGTCTGCCCCGGTCGCCGCTGACCGATGACCGCTGCCCGTGCTGCCGCCGCCGAGCCCCGCCACATCCGTGGCGGGGCCGGTGGCGTGGCCCGGGTCAGGCCACGGCGCCCGCAGCGCCGCGCGGTCCAGACCGTTGAGATCCCCGAGCGGGTCTACCGCGGCTCCCACTACTCGGACGTGTTCATCAAGGCGTGGGTGAAGATGGCCGCCCTCGACGTCGACACCAATGTCGAGCACTGCAACGCCGGCGTCGAGACGATGGCCCGCTTCTGCGGCCTGTCCCTGCGCGACTTCGAGCGCGCCCTCACCGAAGGCCGGCACCCCGGCCCGGACGGCGGCGCGCCGGAGTTCTCCACCCGCCGCATGACCCGCAGGTCCGGCACCGGGCGCACCGCGATCCGTCAGGTTCGTCCCGTCGTCGATGGCGAGCGGTACGTCACGGTGTCCGTGGCGATGTGCGACGCCCTCGAGCCGCGCCGCCTGCGCGCCGCGCTGCTGATGGCGCACACGGCCAAGTACAGCCCCGGCTACCAGCCGACCGCGGCCGAGCTGGCGGGCGAGCTGTTCCACCACCACGGCAAGAGCGCGGGGAAGCAGCTGTCCGAGCGGACCGCGCGCCGCATCGTCCACGACCTTGAGGCCACCGGCTGGGTGAGCGTCGGCCACCGCACCGGGCACCAGGGCCGCCACACCGTGGCCGTGAACTCCCACCCCATCCTCGCCGAGCAGCTGGCCCTGGACCTCGACGCTGCTGCCACCGCGCCGGACGCCGCAGCCCCTGCCGGGCAGTGCGGGGAGGCGAGTGCGGACAACCATGGCGGATCCGGTCCGGCCACGGGCGGCGGATCCCTCGCGATCAAGGAATACACCGGGGTTCTCACTGACGAGGTTGTTGCGCCCCAGGAGGTGGGTGGTTCCCGCCGTAGGCGAGTGACCGTAAGTGAGCCCGCGACTGACGCGATCGATCTTGCTGACGGCACGTTCGGGCCCGGCGCCTCTCGCGCTCCGCGCGGCACCCGCCCCACCCCGCAGCCACCGACCGGACAAGCCCCCTACGGCGGGCCGGAGTTGCGCTGGACCGAGCGCATCCACGTCAGCCTCGCCCCCGTCCGCCACCTCCTGCAGCAGCCGGACGCCAACCGCTTCCTGCTGCGGAAAGTGGCCCGCGAGATCGGCCGCCAGCTCGACCAGGCCGCCAGCAACTTGATGACCGCCGAGCGGATGGCCGCTCGGATCGCCACCCGCTACCGCGACGCCGGACCCATCCGCGACATCGCCGCCTGGCTCCTCGCCGTCGGCGTCGTCCACCGCGGCTGCGGCCAGCCGCTGTGCGAGGACGGCCAGCTCTGGCCCACCGGCGCCACGTGCGAGTCCTGCACGGTCAACCGGCAGGCAACCAGCGAGCACTGGCGGCGCGCCCGCGAGCTGAACGACCGGCTCACCGAACTCCGCGCCCACCGCCAGGCCGACGCCGAGCAGCTGCCCGCGAAGGCCACATACCGCCAGCGCGCGCAGGCATTCGACGCCGAGGTCCTGGCCGTCGCCGCCGCACACGGACCGGCCATCGCGCTCCACCGCTTCGGCGTACTCCGCGCGGGCGAACTCCTCCGCGCCCACCACGAACAGCTCCCTGCAGCCGTCGGCGCCGCCCCGGCCTCACCCACCGCTTCGTTCCGTCGTCCCGTCGAGGAGGCGCCCATGCCCGACCACGGCTACATGCCCGACCAGATCCGAGCCCAGCTCGGCCGGACCACGACCACCGGGGCGCTCGCCATCGCCTGCCCCCAGACCGGCTGCCTCGCGGAGGCAGGCCAGCCCTGCACCACCGGGCGCGGCCGCCGCCGCGACCCCCACGACGCCCGCACCACCGCCGCCCAGACGCGCGGAACGGAGACCGACTGATGCCCACCACCCCGCACCCCACCAAGGGAGTCACCCCATGCGGCCGGTGTGGCGCTCTCATCCGCTGGGCCATCTGCATCTCCGGCACCTACAAGGGCCGCCGCGTCCCGCTGAACGCCCTGCCGGCCCCGATGGGTGGATACGCCGCCCGCAACGACCAGCACGGCGGCCTGGTCGTCCGTCAGCTGGACGCGGAATTCCCCAACGTCGAGGACGCGCGCCTGGAGTGGCCGGCTCTTCTCCACTGGCACAGCTGCACCGGCGGGCAGAACCCCCAGCCCACCCAGGCCTCCCGCCCCGCGCGGCGCAGGCCCACCGTGCAGGCCCCGCTGTGGGGACAGCCGCAGAGGGGAACGCGATGAGGAACGGAGTCCCCCGCGACGACGTCGCCGAACTGCTGTACCAGGGGGCGACCTACGAGACCGTCATGCGGCAGCTCGGTGTGTCCGCTCACGTCGTCTCGGCCACCCGCAAGGCTTACAAGATCCCTCTGCCCGTCGGGCCCGGCTACCGGTACTCGCCGGAGGACAAGGCCCGCCTCGAGCAGCGGGTCGCCGTCCTGCTCCTGCAGGGCGCCACCTACGACGAGATCAGCGCCGAGGTGGGGCTGAGCCATCCGACGATCCGGCTGATCCGTCTGGACTGGAACATCCCGAAGGCTGTTCGGCCGAAGCCGTCCCGCACGGTGGCCCAGACCCTCGCCCTCTACACCGAGACGTACGGCCTGGGCCATGTGCGCTGGACCGGCCCCTACTCCGGCCGTATGCCCGAGCTGTTCGCCGAGGGGCGCAGCCACAACGCCCGCCGCGTGGCCTTCACCGCGCACCACGGGCGTGACCCGGTGGGCTACACGCTGTCCGACTGCCGTGAGCCGGGCTGTATGGCCGGCCCTCACCTCACCGACGAGCCGATGCGCTCTACCAGGCGCAGCCTCCCGGCAGCCGGGGGTGCAGCGTGACCGCGGCCGAGACGTACGAGATGCCCGCGGAGGACGTCCCGACAGGGCAGTTCGGCGGCGCACGCCCGGCGCTGCCCGACTACATCACGCCCTGCACCGCAGACGAGCAGGCCGCCCACCTGGCCGACCTCAGCGACGCCCTGTCCGGGTTCGTCGTCGGCGCTGCCATCCGCCGCCATGCCAAGACACCGCCCCGCCCGGGACCGCGAGGTGAGGCGGCATGACCATCCAGCTCCCGATCTTCGTGGACTGCCCGTACGGCGGCTGCGAGGACGGCTACTGCGCCTGCCTCGAACGCGACCTGGACGACCTGGACGACCTCAAGGTCTGCGGCGAGTACGACCCCGAGGACGCCGAGCTGCTCGAGGCCCTGCAGAACGGGGCCCAGGTGATCACCGTGCGCGGCCGCACCCGCCTCGTCGAAACCGTCCCGATTCCGATCGACAACTACCCGCCCCAGCCCGCACCCGACCCGCTCGGAGCCACCCCATGAGACATCCCGTCGAGTGCCAGGCCTGCCACAAGCCCATCCGCTCCAAGGCCTCCATGGGCCGGCGGATCGGGGGCCGCTGCTGGCGCAAGCTCCGCCCCGACCAACGCGCCGCCATGCGGGCCCTGCTCGGCCAGTCCGCCCGGCCCAGCACGGCCGCCGTACGCCGCGCACTCAACCAGCCCCTGCCGTCCACCGACGGCCAGCTCCCCCTCGACGAACAGGAACAGCAGTGAGCTACGACCTCTTCGCGGTCATCCCCGAGCTCTCCATCACCGTGAGCCGGACGGTGCGGGTTCGGGCCGCGCTCCCCAAGGGCTGGGGCACCGGCCCCCATGCACCCCGTACCGCGCTTGAGGCGGCCCAGCTCCTGCAGGCCGACGGCCACCGGGTCTGCCTCGTGTCCGACGGCAACCACACCTGCCTCACCGACGGCCGCCCATCCCTGGTGGACCTGCCGTGAGCCGCGCCTGCCGACACCCACTGCGCCAGGTCCCGCACAACCCGACGTGGCTTACGTGCGACATCCACCGCGCCGACTTCCCCCACCTTGAGAACTGCCTGGGCCACGGCACCCAGGGCTGCACCACCCTGTGCGCGAACGGCACGCCGACAGACGAGCAGCTCCTCGGCATGGCCGTCGAACTCCTCGGCAAGGGGCATACCGCGCACGGAGTGGACACGCCGTGCGGAGCCGTACCCAGGGACCTCGCCCGCGCCCTTGCCCCGCTCATCAACCAGGCGGACGGCGGCCGCGGCCTGCCTGAGGTCCTCCGCGCGGACCTGGTCGCCGTGGCCCGGGTGCTCATCGGGAGGAACGCGTGATCCCCCTCGCCATCGGCGGCGCCGACATCCTCGGCGCCGCCTGCCCCCTGATCTTCCTGATCGCCGCCGTGACGATCTGCGCCCTCACCTACCGCGACCGCCGGAGGAACCGATGACCGACCGCACCGTCAAATGCCCCGGCTGCCCTGGCCGACGCAACCCCCGCCAGTACCTCTGCGGCTCCTGCTGGCGCGCTCTGCCGGACACCACCCGAGGCCGTCTCTCTCGACGCGACGCCGGCGCCTTCCTCCGCGTCCGCGAACTCCACGCGGCCCTCGCCGCCAACATCCCGATCCCGGACATCGAGGTCAGCCGATGACCACCCGCATCTACGCCCACGCCAGCGCGGCCGCCGCCATCCTCCTCACCGCAGGCGCCTGCCACCCCGACCTCCACCCCCGGTGGATCGGACTGTCCACCCTCTTCACCGCCGTCCTGTTCGCGTGGTTCGCCCGCCGCTGCTACGCCCAGGCCCGCCTCGAACGGGCAGTCCAGCAACGACTGGAGTGGTTCCACCGCGAGGACGACGAACCGTTCGTCCCCCCGGCACCGTGCTGCTCGTTCTGGCGGCACACCGACCGTCAGGTCCACGGCCCAGACTGCACCCGCCCCGCTGGCGCGCGCACCACCCTCACCTCCGAGGAGGAGGCGGCCTTCGCAGGGCTCGCGGCCGCCTTCCACAGGGCCGGAGGCGCGGCATGACCTCTCATCCCGTCCCCGAGAACGCCGGGCACTGGTGGCTGGCCTGCGGCAAGTGGCGGAGTCTGCACGCCATCGCCGGACCCGCCATCACCCCCGAGCAGCTGCGCACGGCCATCGATGAGGGCCGACTGGTCCCCGCGCGCGCCGCCTGCAGACTCCGCCGCGGCTGGGAGCTGCCCGGCCTGTTCTCCCGCCTCGGCCGTCGCCGCTGCACCCCGTGCTGTCACGCCCTCGGCATCCCCGCCGGCTACGGCACCCCCGTCAACGAAGCATCACTCAAGGAGGACCAGGCCGCATGAGCGAACGACAGGAGACACGCTGGAACGGCGAGCCCTGCCAGGCCCGCCGCGTCACCGCGATCGTCGCCGACGACGGCGCTTTCCCCCAGTACTGGGCCCGCCATCTCGTCGGCACCCGCCGCAACGTCGTCGAGGTCACGTACGGGGACCACACGTTCTACATCGACAACGAGGACGGCTCTGGCTGGAACAAGGTCACCCACGGCGGCTCACCCCACTGGGGACACAGCAGCCTGACCATCGAGCCGGACAGCGTCCAGCCCCGCGTCGACCCCGACCAGCCGTGCACGCATGAGAACTTCGACGCCTTCGTTGACGTCGGCCGTATCGCCGCTGGCGACAACGACCCCACCGTGATCGGCTACTCGGCCGAGATCAGGGTCAACTGCCGGGACTGCGGCGAGCCCTTCCGCTGGACCGGCGTCCCGGCCGGCCTCTCGCCCCGCCAGCCCATGTGCAGCGTCGACGAGACCGAGCTCCGCGCCCCGCTCCGCCCGGCCTCCGCCGACCCGGACTTCGGCCTCGGCCTGCCCGGCTTCTCCGTCAACTACCGCAAGGAGGGTTGACCGTGCTGCAGCACACTGTGGCCGCCAACGTAGACACCCGCATCTGGAACGGCACCCACGACCCCGGCCTCATCGCGTGGCTCGGCGAGGACGGCCATCACTTCGACGGCACCCAGCTCGTCATCCACACCACCGACGGCGACATCTACCCCGAGCCCGGCTGGACCATCGCCCGCTGGCCCGACCGCGACCTCAGCGTCATGTCCTCCCGCGTCGCCGTCAAACGCCTCGCCCCTGCATCCGAGGACACACCTGTGCGGAGCGCTGGCCTGTGCATCACGGCCTTCAAGTGCCCGTTCTGCACCGGCGGCCTGGTCCTCGACAAGGACGGCCGCGACATCGACCACTGTCATCACTGCGCCGGCACCGGTCTCACCGCCGACCCGTGCGGCGAGGCCGAACGCGCACCCAGGCCGCCCGGGGTGATGCGCGCCCCGTGCGGGGACTGCGCGTACCGGCCCGGGTCGCCGGAGCTGGAGGCGAACGGCGCCCGGCTCCCCGAGGACGAGCCGTTCTACTGCCACCAGGGTCTGCCCGTCTCCGCGTCCGGCGCCTACACCCCGGTCGCCATGTTCCGCGGGCTGCCGCTCGGCGCGATGGTGTGCGCCGGCTGGTGGGCGCACCGCACCGGCGAGCCGCTGCCCGCGAAGCCGTACCGCGAGAACCCGATCACCGAGGACCAGGTAGAGAAGCGGTGGGGCCACCGCCCGCTGGTGGACGAGCCACGACCACCAGCGCCCGATGTCGTCCACCCGGACGAGAACGCGCAGGTCCATGCGCCGGACGGGGCGGGCGAGTTCAGGCGCGCGTTCCTCGACGACGTCCACGCATCCGAGGCGCCGTGCGTGCCGGTGGAGCTGTTGTCGCACTGGGTCCCGCCGTGTCCATCAGGGCGCCACTCGGACCACCCGGCGCTCACCTGCGACGAGCACGAGAGCCTCAGGAAGATCTTCAGCGAGCACCTGCAGCAGTCCATCGCCGAGGCCCGGGCCCGGTACGAAGAGGCCCTCGTCAGCTTCCGGTCCGCACTGGAAAGCCCGGCCGATGCTCTCTTCACCGGCGCAGGCCTCGACGCTCCGTGGTTCCAGCCCGGGATCGGGCGAGCAATGGAGATCCTCGCGCCTCACCTCGCCGACGTGGCGCTCTACCAGCCCGGAGACACCGGCCCGTCGAGGAGGCGCTGATGCAGCTCCACCTCTTCCGCACCAACCCGGCGCAGGAGATCGCCGCCGAGCCGGACACGCTCGCCCTGCTGGAGGACATCCTGCGGCCCAAGGAAGCCGAGACCCGCGCCGCCCCGGAAGTCCTCGAAGCGTGGCGCGCGTCCGACCTGCCCCTCGTACCGGACGAGTCATTGCGCCCGGGCGTCGTCCATGTCCGCCCACACCCCGCCCCACGCACCGGGACATGACCGAGCCCCGGCCGTTCCGTCTCCACCTGCCCCACGGACAGGTCCTCGACGGCTTTGAGACGGCCGACGGCTGGGCCGTCGCGATCGACGACCCGCAGTACGGGCTGACCTCGGCCGCCCCCACCCCCGCAGACCTCATCCGCGGCTACGGAGGCGGCCACATCGAGTGGCCCGACGACCCCACGCACCACCAGCAGGAAGGGGAGCACACATGATCTGCACCCTGTGTGACACCCGCGAGATCGAATACGGCAGCCTCTGCACCAGCTGCACCCACGCCACCCACGAACGCCTCGTGCGCCTCCCCCGACTGTGGGCGTCCCTGGAGTCCTGGCTCACCCCCGGCACCACCGGCAGCGCCCAATACGGCGGCCGCGTCCGCCTCGCCGAGGCCCCCCTCCCCCTGGACAGCGAAGTCCTGGACCTGCGAGCCGAGGGCGGCATCGTCGGCGTCCTGGAGGACTGGCGCATCGCCCTGTACGAGACGCGCGGCTGGGACCGGCCGGAGCGCGCGGCCAGCCTCGGCAACCGCGTGACGATCGCGGCCACCGACCTGGACCACCACCTCGACTGGATCGCCCGCTGGTACGCCGGCGACAGCTTCGCCTGGGACATCCGCCGGCTCTTCCAGCGCGTGCACCGCGTCGTCCAGCCCGGTCACGGCCTGGACCGGCCGCCGCCGACGTTCCTCGGTCACTGCATCGCCGTCGACCCCTCCGGCGTCATCTGCGGGGCCAAGATCTTCGCGGACATGCGCACCGCCGTGCGGTGCGAATGGTGCCTGTGCGTGTACCCGCCGGACCGGTGGCTCGCCCTGCGCCACTTCCAGCCCGGCAACCAGGCCGTAGCCGACGAGCTGCAGGCGGCGGCGGCCTGACATGTCCCGTCACCACGGCGTAGCGTGTGCCCCGGACACGCCAGAGCCCCGCCACCCCACTTCGACTGGGGTGGCGGGGCTCAGTGCGTTCAGCTACTCCTCCGGCTCGGCCTTCCTCGGGCGCGTGGTGCCGGACCCTTTGTACCCGCGGAAGACGTCCTGCACGGTGCTCAGCTTGATCTCCAGGCGCGCGGCGATCTTGCGGTACGACAGGCCCTCCTCGTGGTGCAGCCGTTGGATCAGCTCATCCCGCTCTTTGGCCCACTCGCGGTTGCGCTCCACTTGCGCGGCCATGATCCGGCTCTTGGCCCTGACACGCTGCTCCACGTCGGCAATCTGTTCGACTGCCTCGACGGCCTCCGTCACGCGGCGCACCTCCTCGTCGCTCACGTCCGACCCTTCTCTTTTGGCGGGCCGCTTGCATTGACTGTAGGGGACCCCTACAGTCAAGAGCAAGCAGTCCGAACTGCTGATGCACAAAGCCCCCCGGCCGGAGTTCACAGCTCCATATGGCCGGGGGGCGGACCCACCCTGAAGCGAACGAAGGGGCAGATCCAGTGCCTGACCTTACCCAGCCGAACCCGGTCGACGTAGCCCTCAAGGTGCTCCTCGACACCCCCTCCTACGCCGCGCAGATGCTCATCACCACGGCCCGCCTCCTCGAGATGGACGCCTCCCAGCCCCTGGCCGGCCTCGACCTCGAGCGCGCCATCGACATCGCCGCCGACACCATCCTGCGCCCGCTCCCCAACGTGGTCGCCCAGGACAGCATCAGCCGCATGTACCGGGTCCTCCCGGACCGCCCCGCCCTCCTCACCCGCGGCGAGTACGCCCTCCTCCTCCGCCGCGCAGCGAAGGAACTGGGATGAGCGCCCCGCAGCCCGCCGTGCCGGGCCCCGTCCGTGACCTGCTCGCCGCGATCGCCGACACCCTCGACCTGCCCGTCCCGGCCCCGGAACGGACGGCCGAGCTCGCCCACCAGGGCCTCCTCGACGACCGGGTCCAGAACGTCCGCCTCGCGATCGACGCCGTCCTCAACGGCAGGGCGTACGAGGGCATCGAGTGGGAGGCCCGCTACCTCCGCGACCAGGCCGCCAAGCGCCCGCCGAGCTACCGCACCCGCGCCCAGTTCGACGACGACCGCAGAGCGGCCGCGGCCGCCACCGCTCCCGCAGGCCCCGGCACCCGCGCGACGGCCGCCGAGCTGCTTGCTGAGGCCGCCGCCGACTACGCCGCCGCCGAGGCCCAGCGCCACGCCGGCGACGAGCCGCCCATGGACTCGGGCCTGACCGCGCTCGCGGCCGAGGCCGCTGAAGCCACCCCGGGCCTGGAGAACGGACCCGCCTGACCCGCCGACCGGCCGGGCCCCGTTCCACCCCCGGCGGGGCCCGGCCTCCCCTTCTCTGTTCCTCCCTCTCTGGAGCCCACGTGATCCTGGACCAGCCCTACGCCAGAGTGGCGGCCGCCTACGGGCCCGCCGCTCTCGCCGCGGGCCTCCTCCTGCTCGCCGTGGCCGCCCTGTGCTGGGTCATCGCCCGCCGCACCAGCGGAGCGGTCCTCACCGCCAGCCTCGGCGCCCTCGTCTGCACCCTCTACACCGCCGACACGTCCTGGCGGTTCGCCGAACACCGCCTGGACATGGTCGACGTGACAGAGCGCGGGGTGATGTTCGCCGCCGGTGAGATCGCTCTCCTGGCCTGCGCCGTCATGGCCCGCGCCAACAAGAAGGCGACCGCGACCGACGACACCGCCGGCACTCCCGGCGTCCCCGGCGTCCTCGTCTGGACCATCACGGGCGTCCAAGTCATCCCGGCCTTCACCGAGTCCGGCCTCCTGGGCGGCACGGTGCGCGCCTTCTTCGGCCCCGTCATGGCCGGCCTGCTCTGGCACCTCGCCATGGGCCTCGAGATCCGCGTCGCCAAACCCCAGGCCCTCTCCACCGGCCTGCCCGCACAGATCGGCGCCGAGCTCCGCGAACGCCTCCTGTCCCGCCTCGGCCTCGCCACCCGCGGCCGCACCGCCGTCCAGATCAGCCGCGACCGCGCCACCGCCCGCGCCGTACGCCTCGCCTCCCGACGCTGGCTCGGCCCGTGGGGGAGGGCCGCCCTGAAGACCGCGGTCGCCCGCTCCGGCGCCGCCGTCCACGGCGACCAGCGCCACCACCTCCTGCAGCAGCTCGCCGGCCGCCGCAGCGCCGACGAGCTCCGCACCGTACCCGTCGCCAGCCCCTGGGTACCCGAGCCCGTACCCGATCCGTACCCGCGTACCCCGCTCGGGGTCACGGGCGCCGAGCTCCGCCGCCTCGACCCCTTCGACGCCGTACTCCGCGTCCACGCCGCCCACCCCGACGCCACACCCGCCGAGCTCGCCGAGCTCTGCACCGGGTACGGCGTACCCGTCACCGAGACCCGGGTACGCATGGCCCTCCGCGCGGCCGACCCGGACCCCGTACCCGCGCCTGTCCCGGCCGTACCCGCCGCCCCCGAGCGGGCCCAGATCGAGGCCGCCGCCGAGGCCGTACCCACCCCGCAGCCTGTACCCGTACCCGCCGTACCCCAGGTCTCCGGGTACGAGTACACCGCGCGTGGCCTGCACCTCGACATCACCACCGCCCCCGAGGTACACCGCGAGGTCCTGTGCGCTGTACCCGCCGCAATGAGCCGGTCGGGCCGTACCCGCACCGAGGTACACGCCCGTATCCCCGACGTACCCGCCGTACCTCACGGCCGCGAGGACATGGGGGAGCCCGCCGCCCGCGAGGAGCGTGAGACCACCGCCCGGCAGACGCCGGACCGTACCGCGGAGACGCCCGTACCCGGCGTACCTCCCGTACCCGTACCCGAGGTACAGCCCGTACCTACGCCGCTGGGTACGCCGGGTACGGACACCGAGGACCCCGTACTCGCCCGGGCCCGAGAGGTCGACGCCGCGCACCGCCGTACCCACAACCGGCCCGCCGGCATCCGCGTACTCAAGCAGGAGCTCCGCATCGGCCAGCCCAAGGCCAAGGCCATCCGGACCCTCCTGGACGGAGCCACCCCGTGATCCCCGCCGCCGGGCTGCTCCTGGCCGCCGTCTGCATCGGGATCGTCGGCCTGGCGCTCGCCCTCGCCGTCGCCTGCTGGGACGACCACACCCCCACCTGGGCCCCACGCCTCCTGCGCGGCACCGCCGTCACCATCGGCGCGGCCTGCCTGCTGCTCGCCGCCCTCCAGCCGATCGCCCAGGCCCTCCCATGACCACCACCACCGCCGCGTGCGTCGCGGCCGTCTGGAGCCACTGACCCATGCCGTACATGGCCATCAACCTCGGCGGCGTCACCGCCGGCGTCGCCGTCATCCTCTGGTTCGCCGTCCGCTGGTGGTTCGCCGAAGGCCGCCGCTGGACCGCCCTCGTCCCCTTCGTCCTCGCCCTGCTCTACGGCATGCTCGCCGCCCTCGCCGCCTTCGGCTCCGCCTCCGCCCTCGGCCTCGCCGTCTGGCTCAACCTCTGGGCCGCGAACGTGGCCGGCTACGCAGGCCTCGTCTGGGGCGTCGGCGGCAACGCCCCGGACGTCACCCGCGCCACCCAGCTCGCCCTCACGGACGGCGGCTACGTCATCGTGCTGCTCCTCACCGTCCTCCTGATCGCCCTGTGCAAGTTCGCGAAGAAGATCCCGACCGGGAAGATCGTCGCGGGCTCGTTCGCCGGTATCGCCATCGCCCTGTCCGGCAACGTCGCCGGCGTCGCTGCGATCCCGCTCGGTAGCGGCGCCAACCTGCTGGGCAGCGGCTTCAACGGGGTCTTCGGATGAGCCACACCGAAGCCGAACCGCAGGAACAAGAGGAGACCGTCGAGGAGGCGGGGGAGACCTCTGAGCGGGCCGAACAGGCCGCCAAGGCCGTCCTCGCCGGGGTGGCGCTGCTCGCGGCCTGGGGGCTGGTCGCCGCCATGCCGGACATCGCCTACGTCGTGACCGGCATCCTCATCTGCGTCGGCTGGCAGAAGGCCCGCGGCTGGCTCGGCCGCCGCGGCAGCGACGACCAGGAGCCGGGGGAGGAGGCCGTCGATGTCGACGTCGCCGCCGCCCTCCGCGAGCTGGCCGTCGACATCGGCGGCAGCGTGCTCCTCACCGCGCTCCGGGACAAGCTGCAGCTGCCCGACACCAAGGCCGTGAAGGCGCTCCTGGACGAGGCCGACATCCCGTGGAAGGCGGTCCGCACACCCACGGGGAACGGCCCGGGCGTCCACATAGCCCACATCCCGCCCGCCTCCTCCCCTGCCAGCGACCCCCACGACGAGCGTTGTTGCTGCAGGTCAGACGACAACAACAACGCCGACAACACCCCAGGAGAGGGCCCCCAGAAGGGGACCCGTGTAGAGGCCATCGGCGACGGCGGACGGCTCGTCAGCGAGGTTGCCGACGACGCCTGCAGGAACCGCCCGGCACGAACCCCGGACGACGACTGAGCCACTCAGACCCCCGGGGCGGCCGCCTGCCTGCCAGCTAACCGGCCGCCCCGGGTCCATCCCGCACGCAACGAGACGGAGCACCATCATGGGCCTCTTCAACCGCAGCACCCAGACCGAGACCGATCGCCTTGCCACCACAGTGGCCGGCCTCCCGCCCCAGCCGGCCGACTGGACACCCGAGCAGCTCGCTCAGTTCGCCGAGCAGTCCAACCGGGCGATGCGCGAACAGAACGGCGTGGACCCTAGCGCCAGCTGATCGACGTCCGCCGCCGTCCGACTCAGCTGAAGGCGACCGCGTCCACCGCTCCCGCCCAGGCCCCCTCGTACGCCATCCTGGACTCATGCCTGCCGCGCTGACCTTCATCGGTGAAGACAAGGACCTGACCCTCGACGAGCTCGTCGCCTTCGTGGAAGCGGCGAAGAAGGCCGGCGCTCCCGGCACCAACCCGCTCCGGGCCGAGCTCTCGACGAGCGGGAAGATCAAGGAGATTCGGGTCGGCCTCCACGAGGACGACGACTGACCGTCCTCCCGCTGTACGGCCCCGCCGCGCCCCCGTCGCAGCGGGGCCTTCGCCGTGCCCGGGTGCGGCCCAAGACGACCCACCTGCAGGTGACATCCTGAACACATGAGCGATCCCATGATCGTGGACATCTACGCCGCTGCCCTCAGCGTCACGCAGAAGCCCGCCACCCTGCGCCAGTGGATCCACCGGGGCGAGATCACCCACCACGGCTACGACAAGCGCCGCCGCGCCCTCGTCGACCTCGAAGAGCTGCAGCAGGTCGTCCACAGCAAGGCCGAGAAGGCCCGCCAGGATGCGGCTTGACCACTCCTCTGACCTCCTGTAACACTCGACCCACGTCCAGCATGTCCAAACATGCTCCACGAAGCGCCCCCGAACAGGGCGTCACACACGCATCGAAGAGGCTCCCGGGACCTGACCCGAGGGCCTTTTTCGATGCCCGGCACCCGCCCGACGCGCACGAGACCCGGGGAAGGTCTCCCGCAGCCGCGTGGGGCTGCGGTACGCCGACGGGCGGGTGCTACCACTGCACCCCGGCCTACTCTCACCAGGTTCCCTGACTTACGAGAACCCCAATCTCACGCCATCGCGACCGTGGAACCATGTGGCCCGCAACCGCGACGAGGAGGGGGCCGACATGTTCGGCAACAAGAAGTCACCCGAGGAGAAGGCCGCAGCCGCGCGCCAGCGACAGATCACAGCCGCAGCGGCCGCAGCAGGCGTCACCGTCATCAGCGGCAAGGTCCGCATGCCCAACCAGCAGGCCATCCCCATCGAGGGAGCACGCGTCACCATCGAGGCAGGCGAGACCGCTCGGAAACGGATCACAGCCACACGCGTCGCCCTCATCGGTGTCTTCGCCATCTGGGCCAAGAAGGACATGAGCCAGCTGTTCATCACCATCGAGCACCAGGAGGGCATCGTCCTCGTGCCCGTCCCCGCGCGTAAGGAAGCCCAGGCACGCATCTTCGCCACCATGGTCAACGGTGAGGCCACAGGCATCACCAAGACCGAGGCCGCGCAGGAGTAGCCCTGGGGCACCTCCCCCCGGGACCCCCCAGGGGGAGGTAACCCGTGCCGTACGCCCCACCCTCACGCTGCACCGACCCCGAGTGCTCTGAGTTCGCCACCAAGGGATCACGCTGTGATGATCACCAGCCCATCCCATGGCGAGGCCGAGACAACAAGGCCGAGCGATACGGCATCTCAAGCGGCGAGTGGCGCAAGCTCAAGGCCAAGGTCACCACGCGTGACAACGGCTGCTGCTACATGTGCGGCGCCGAACCCGTCGACCCCGACGACGAAGACGCCGAGCCGCACGAGCTCGACCACGTCATCCCCATCAGCGAAGGCGGAGCACGCCGCTCCCTCGACAACCTCGGCCTCGCCTGCACCTCGTGCCACGACGCCAAGAGCAAGGCCGAGGCCCGACGGGCCAACCAGAGGCGCCGCAAGGCCCGCTGACCACTCCCCAACGCCCCAGGAGGCTCCCATGACCATGCCCACGACGGCACAGCGCCTGATCGACTTCCGCAAGGAGCTCGCCAACTCTGGCCAGGGCTTCGGCGCGGAGCTGCTCCACGAGATCCTGCGCGACGCCGCGAAGGCGATCATCCAGGCCGACGGGCTCGTGACCCACCCCGATCTGGCCCACTGGGGCACCCCGAAGGCCCTTCCGAGGTCCTCCGAGGGGGTAGGGGAGTCAAAATCACCAGCCTGATTTCCTGGGGGCCCGCCGCGGTCAACTCGGCATCTCTACGCTCAGAATAAATTTCGGCCGATGGCCGCCGAACCGATCACGCTGAGTAAACATGCAGGTCAGGGGGTGATCCCGTGGGACGGACCGCCAAGCCAGCCGCCCTCAAGCTCATCTCGGGGCGTGCGCCCGGCCGCGACTCCGGCGGCCGCGTCGTCAACAAGGGGCCGGCCTTCCGCCGCATCCCGCCCCGGGCGCCGACCTGGCTCAGCCGCGAGGCGGCTGCCGAGTGGAAGCGGGTCGCGCCCGGCCTCGAGCGCCTGGACCTCCTCAAGGAGGAGGACCGTGCGGTCCTCGCCGCCTACTGCGAGACCTGGTCCCAGTTCGTCACCGCCACCCGGACGGTCAGCCGCGAGGGCATCACCTCCGAGGTCACGACCATCAGCGTCTCCGGCGCCGAGACGACGCGCATCGTGCCGAACCCCGCCGTGGCGATCGCGCGTTCCGCCGGCCGTGAGCTGCGGGCGTTCGCCGCACAGTTCGGCCTGACCCCCTCCAGCGAGCAGGCCCTGGCGAGAGGGGCCGACGATGGCGAAGAGGACGACAACCCGTTCTGAGCCGCAGTTCGACCTCCCCGACGAGGCCGAGCTCGAGCGGCTCAAGCTCTCCCCCGAGGTCGCCTGGTACCTCCTCAGCCGCGGCATTCCGCTGCCGGACTGCCCGCCGCTGATTCAGACCCCCAGCCCGGGCGAGGCGCCCGGCGCTGTGTTCGACCCGGACCGCGTCGACACGGTGATCCGCGCGTTCTCCAAGCTCCGGCACACCCAGGGTCGGTGGGCCGGCAGCCCGCTGGTGCCGGATCCGTGGCAGGTCGCGTACGTCATCGCGCCCGTCTTCGGCTGGGTGCAGTGGGAGGAGGACGCAGACGCGTACGTGCGCGTGGTGCGCGAGCTGTACGTGGACGTGCCCCGCAAGAACGGCAAGTCCACGCTGTCGGGCGGCATCGCGATCTACCTGACCTGCGCGGACGGCGAGCCCGGCGCACAGGTCGTTGCGGCCGCGACGTCGGAGCGGCAGGCCGGGTTCGTGTTCGCGCCGATCAAGCAGCTCGCCGAGCGGGCCCCGGCGCTGAAGGACCGCGTCGTCGCGCTGAAGAAGAAGATCGTCCACAAGCGGAGCAACTCGTACTTCGAGTGCGTCGCTTCGGTCGCTGACGCCCAGCACGGTGCGAACCTGCACGGCGCGGTCATCGACGAGCTCCACATCCACAAGGACCCCGAGCTCGTCGAGACGATCGAGACCGGCACCGGCTCGCGTACCCAGCCGCTGATCGTCATCATCACCACGGCCGACTCCGGCAAGCGGGAGACGATCTACAACCGCAAGCGCACGCGGATCGAGCAGCTGTCGCGGCGCGTGTTCACCGCGCACACCGTGTACGGCGTGGTGTGGGCGGCCGAGAAGGACGACGACCCGCACGACGAGGCGACCTGGCGCAAGGCCAACCCCGGGTACGGGATCAGCCCGACCCGCGCGTACATGCGCGCGCGGTCGGACGAGGCCAAGCAGTCCCCGGCCGACCTGGCGAAGTTCCTTCGCCTGCACCTGGGGATCCGCACCAAGCAGGAGACGAAGTTCCTGCTCCTGACCGCGTGGGACCGCAACGCGGGCATGGTCGACGAGCAGGCCTTCGCCGAACGGGACACCTGGGGCGGCCTCGACCTCGCCAGCACCAGCGACCTGTGTGCGCTGTGCTGGCTGTTCCCCGACGACGAGACCGGGACCCTGGACGCGGTCTGGCGGTTCTGGACGCCGGAGGACAACCTCGCCTCCCTCGACAAGCGGACCGCCGGCGCCGCATCCCGGTGGGTGCGCGAAGGATTCCTGACCAAGACGCCGGGCAACGTGGCGGACTACGACTTCATCAAGGAGCAGATCCGCCGCGACCGCGACACCTTCAAGGTCAAGTCGCTGGGCTACGACCCGTGGAACGCCAGCCAGTTGACCAACGACCTGGTCTCCGAGCGGGCCCCCATGGTCAAAGTGAGGCAAGGTTTCCAGACCATGAGCCCGGTCCTCAAAGAGATCCAGCGGCTCACGCTGCAGGGCACCCCCGAGGCGCCGGCGCTGCGGCACGGCGGGCATCCCGTCGTGCGCTGGTGCGTCGACAACCTCGCCGTCGTCATGGACCCCGCGGGCAACGTGAAGCCCGACAAGGCCAACAGCAACGACAAGATCGACGGCGTGTCAGCGCTGGCCACAGCCATGGCCGAGATCATCGCCAGGCCCCCGCGCCGGAAGTCCCGGTACGCGGACGAAGACGAAATCATGGTCGTGTAGCGGCCGGAAGCGGGAGGCTGCTGTGTTCGCGTGGCGCCGTACAGCGGTGCGTAAGAGGGTCGTCGTCAACCTCGCCGACCAGGCCTTCAGAGGGATCCTGTGGGCGCAGCGGGGCCCGCTCCTGGTCCTGCGGGACGCGGAGCTCCTCGAGGCCGGACGCCCCGCGCAGCCCGTCGACGGCGAGATCGTCGTCGAGCGGTCGAAGGTGGAGTTCACCCAGGTCCTCGCCGGAGGGGGTGGCTGATGGCGTTCGTGGTCAGCTCCGGCGAACTCTCCACCACCGGGGCCGGAGTGCTGCCCGCGTACTCGGCAATGACGCTGCGGGCGGCCCCGTGGGAGTACGAGACGATCTGGCGCACCCAGCCACAGGTCCGCACCGTCATCGGGTTCATCGCACGGAACATCGCCCAGCTCGGCGTCCACGTCTTCCGGCGGGTGAGCGACACCGACCGCGAGCGGCTGCGCGACCACCCC
The DNA here is from genome assembly GCF_041435215.1 of Streptomyces sp. NBC_01314. NCBI lineage: Bacteria > Bacillati > Actinomycetota > Actinomycetes > Kitasatosporales > Streptomycetaceae > Streptomyces > Streptomyces sp. NBC_01314. The sequence goes on from NZ_CP108394.1 coordinate 6,429,763, forward strand.
CTCGCCCAGCTGCTCGCCGAGCCGCTGCCGGGTATGACGCAGTACCGGTTCATTGAGCGGCTCGTGTCCGACCTCTGTCTCTACGACAACTGGTACGGGATCAAGGTGAAGCTCGACAGCAGGCTGCGGATCCTGCCCGTGCCGCCCACGCTGATCCGCCCGTACGGCGGGAACTGGATCCGCCCTGACCATTACGAGACAGCGGGCGGCAGGGAGTTCGGGGTGGACGAGGTGGTCCACATCCACGGCTACTCGCCGACCGACCTGACCTACGGCGAGTCCCCGATCGAGGCTCTGCGGGATCTGATCCTGGAGTCGGCTGAGGCGACCAAGCAGCGAAAGGCCATGTGGAAAGGCGGGGCCCGCCTGACCGGTGTCCTCGTCCGGCCAGCCGACGCACCGGACTGGGACGGGAAGGACAAGGCGCGCTTCCGCGAGATGTGGCGGACGTTCTCCTCCGGCGGCGGCGCCGAGGGCGGCACGCCGATCCTCGAGGACGGCATGGACTACAAGCCGGTCGGCTTCAACCCCGAGCAGGCCCAGTACATCGAGGCGCGCAAGTTGACGCGCGAGGAGTGCGCGGCCGCGTACTTCATCCCGCCGCCACTGATCGGGATCCTCGACCACGCCACCTACAGCAACATCAAGGAGCAGCACGCCCACCTGTACCAGGACACACTCGGCCCCTGGACGGTGAGCACGCCGCAGGAGTTCGAGGCGCAGATCCTTCCCGACCTTCCGGGCGACAACCGGGACGTGTACTGCGAGTTCAACGTCGAGGCGAAGATGCGTGGCGACTTCGAGTCGCAGGCCGCCGCAGCGTCGACCGCGACGGGCGGGCCGTGGATGACACGCAACGAGATCCGGGCGCGGAACAACCTGCCGGCTGTCGAGGGCGGGGACGAGCTGATCGTCCCGATGAACGTCACCGAGGGCGGCCTGGCCAATCCCCGGGATACGGCCCCCGATCCGGGAGACACGGCCCCCAAAGCGCGCGGCCTGCCGCGTACCAAGGCGAGCGGCAAGCCTTCCACTATCGGCACCTTCGTGTCCGAGCGGGACGCCCTCGAGAAGACCCTCGTCCGGTTCAGCGAGCGGCAGGCCGATGCGCTGCTCGTTGCGGCCGGCGTGAAGGCCAACGAGGACGGGATGCCGGATCTGTTGGAGCTGTGGGCCAAGGGGTCAGAGGACCGGCTCGCGCAGCTGCAGGCGCTGCTCGGCAACCACGGGTTCCGGCTCGCGCAGGTCGGTGCGTGGGAAGTCCTCGACGTCCACAACCCCGAGGCCGAGGACTGGTCGGCCGATGTGATGCTCGCCTGGATCCTCGCGGCTGCAGAGACGCATGCGGCGCAGCACGAGGAAGCGGGACGGGAGGCCGTCGCCACGGTGCAGGAAGAGGGCGGCGACGGCTGGCGGGAGGCCCTGCAGACGGCCGCGGGCGCGTGGGGCACCGCGGCCGCTGCACGGGCACTGACCGCCTCCACCGAGCTGCGCTCCTTCGGCGGCCACGACGCGGCCGGCGCGAGCGGGCTGACGAAAAAGATCTGGCGCACCGGTGGCACGAACCCGCGCGCCTCGCACAAGGCGCAGAACGGCGAGTCCGTGTCGCTGGACGACGTGTTCTCCAACGGTCTGCGCTGGCCCGGTGACGGCAAGGGCGAGACGAAAGAGCTCGTCAACTGCAACTGCAAGCTCGACTACGAGGGGGGCTGACATGGAGTGGGCCCGGCCCTTCCGCCTGCATCTGACCGATGGCCGTGTCTGGGACGGAGCGCAATATCCCCGTGGGCACGTCTGCCTGATCCACCCAAGGCAGCCCTTCGGCGAGATGACCGTTGCGCTGTCGATGGAGGAGCTGCTCAACAAGCGCCACCCGGAGCACCCTCTGCACGGTGCCCGCGTGCAGTGGGCGGACGCGCAATGCGGGGATCAATACCCGAGCGGGACCTTCCGATCCTGCGGTGATTTGCAGCCGTTGGGCGCCCTGCGGGAGTCCGGTCTGTTGTGGCTGATCAACCGCATCGCGTTCCATCCGCGCGGCCTGGCGCTTGCCCTGAACCAGGAAGAGGGCGGCGATATCACCGGCTGGCAGCTGCTCGCCGCTGAAGAGGGCGAGCCCTTCTCCTTCACGAACCGCGACGACGAGACCGGTTACCGGCGAGCTGAGGCGACCCTGCGCGCGGCTCTCACCAGGAAGGAGCGCTGACGTGCGCACGATGGAAGTCACCGCCAAGGTCAAGGCGGCGGGCGTCGCCGACGGTCTGGAAGAGGGTCAGTTCCTCGCCCTCGTCAGCGTGTTCAACAACGAGGACACGTACGGCGACGTGGTCCGCCCGGGCGCCTTCGCCCAGACGCTGATGGACTGGGCGGCCAAGGGCGACGACGTCCCCGTCATCTGGGCCCACCAGTGGTCCGACCCGTTCTCCCACATCGGTCACGTCGTCAAAGCCACCGAGACCTTCGAGGGCCTGGAGGTCCTCGGGCAGATCGACGACCTCACGGGCGACGACGAGAACCCCACCGCGAAGCAGGTGTACCGCCTGCTCAAGGGCCGCCGCGTCACCCAGTTCAGCTTCGCCTACGACGTGCCGAACGGCGGCGGGGCGTGGGTGAAGGACGACACCCACCGGTGGGGCGGCTACTACGAGCTGCGCCAGGTCGAGCTTCACGAGGTCGGCCCGTGCCTGCTCGGCGTGAACCGCGAGACCGAGCTGCTCGCCGCGAAGGCCCAGCACCTGGCCACCGGCGCGAAGGCCGGCCGCGTCCTGTCGTCGGCGAACTACGACCGCCTCACCGCCGCGCACACGTCTATCGGTGAGGTCCTGGCCGCCGCCGAGCCTGAGAAGGCCCGGCACCCGGCCGCCCCCAAGACCACCCCCGAGGAGACCGGCCAGCCCGGCTCTGCGGCGGCCAGCGGCATCACGCCGCCCGCCCAGCCCCAAGAGCCCGCGCCCGCCAAGGCGACCCCGGAGGAGACCCCCAGCACGACCGAGGACGAGACCACGCCGGACCTCCGCGAAGCATCCCCCGTGGATGCCGCCAAGGCCGGTGCCGACTCCCTCCGTCTGCGCTCCGACCTCGAGCTCCTGGAGCTCGAGGTCTCGCTCACGGAATGAGGAGACCATGGCCAAGACGATCAAGGAACTGATCGAAGAGGCGAAGCACCACCTGCTCAAGGCCCGGGAAATCACCGAGGCCGCCGAGAAGGACGGTGACCGCGGCTTCACCCCGGACGAGACCGCGCAGCTGCGCGAGCACATGTCCAAGGCGACCGCGGCCAAGGCCGCGATCGAGGAGCTCAAGGGCAACCAGCAGCTCAAGGACACCCTCGCCCAGCTCGGCGACGACATCGCCCTGAACGCCAAGACCGACGAGAACGGGCACCGCCAGACCGCGTCCGGCTTCCACCTGCCGGACAAGGCCAAGTCCCTCGGCGCCCAGGTCACCGAGTCGGACGAGTACAAGGCCCTGCTCTCCCAGGCCAAGGGCGGTCAGTTCGGCGCGAAGCAGCGTGTGCAGTCGGAGATGGTCGGCTTCAAGTCGCTGGTCACCGGCGCATCCGACACCTCCGGCGGGGCCCTGGTCCAGAACGACTACCGGGGCCTGGCCGTCGGACTCGACGTGTTCCAGCGGCCGCTGCGGCTGCGGGACGTCGTCACCCAGGGCACCACCACCTCGGACACGGTGGAGTACGTGCGCGTCACCTCGGTGACGAACAACGCCGCGCCCATCGCCGAGGCGACGACCGCAGCGGCGCCGACCGCGCCGGAAGCGGCGGGCGCCCTCGTGAACGCCGCGGGCGGCGGCTACAAGCCGGAGTCCGGTCTCGCCCTGGCGAAGATCACAGCGGCGGTCAAGACGATCGCGCACTGGATGCCGGCCACCAAGCGGTCCCTGTCCGACGCTGCGCAGATCCGCACCCTGATCGACGCGTTCCTCCTGTACGGGCTGGAGGAGGAGCTCGAGGATCAGATGATCCAGGGCGACAACACGGGCGAGAACTTCGAGGGCCTCGGCACCGTCTCCGGCGTCCAGGCGCAGGCGTGGGACACCAACCTGCTCACCACGACCCGCAAGGCCAAGACCAAGGTCCGCACCGTGGGCCGCTCCTTCGCCAACGCCTACCTGTTCAACCCGGCCGACCTCGAGACCCTCGACCTCCTGCAGGACAACGAGGCGCGCTACTACTTCGGCGGCCCGTCCGGCGCCGGCACCGCGATGCCGCTGTGGAACCTGCCGGTCATCGAGACCGAGGCCGTCCCCGCGGGCACCGGCTACGTCGGCGACTTCCGCAAGGCCGTCCTGTGGGACCGGGAGCAGGCCACCATCCAGGTCACCGACAGCCACCTGGACTTCTTCGTCCGCAACCTCGTCGCGATCCTCGCCGAGATGCGCGCGGCCTTCGGTGTCATCCAGCCGTCCGCGTTCGTCGAGATCGACCTGACCGCCTGATCGGAGGCTGTACTCATGGCTTACCTCGACCCCGCCGCGGGCGCGTCCCGCCAGGGCAAACAGACCGCCGCCGTCGCCAACGCCGCCGCCGCGACCGCTGCGGCGGCCGCCGGCGCGAACCCGACGAAGGCCGAGTTCGACGCGCTCCTGACCGACACGAACGCGCTGCGCACCAAGCTCAACGCGCTGCTCGCGGCCATGCGCACGTCCGGCCAGCTCGCGCCGTGACCCTGTTCACCCACCGCAACGCCGGAGGGCGGTGCCCGTGCGGAGCGAAGGATGCGACGTGCGGGCCGCCCTCCGATGTGGTGCCGGTGGACCTACGCATCGAGGAGGTGGCCGCGGTGAGCGGACCACTGGCGAAGTACAGGGTCACGCGCGGCGGCGTGGAGACCGTGATGAAGCTGAACGAAGCCGACGCCAAGCGGCTCGGTGTGGGGCCGGCCGACGTCGTTGGGGCGGCGTCGACGATCCCGCTCATCCAGCCGGTCGACGAGTCCGACGGTGGTGACGGCGATGGCGCTGCTGACGACTCCGGTGACGTCCAGGCCGTGGCTGCTGCTGATGCCGGTGCGGGGGCGGAGCCGGTGCAGCCGGCTGCGGACTCCGGCGGTGACGTCCAGGCGCCGGGAGACCCGACGCCTGCGCCGGATCCGGACGATCCGGAGGAGGCAGCGGTGACCGAGGCCGACAACCCGGCGGCATCCTCCGACCCGGCTGGCCCGGGTGACGCCGCGGCGAAGGCGCCCGTCAAGGCGCCGGTGAAGAAGGCGGCTGCCAAGCGGCAGTCGGCATCGGCGAACAAGGCCCGCCCGGCGGCGGCCAACAAGGCGCAGAGCAGCGGTGGCTGACGAGTACCTCGCGGATCCGGCCGAGCTCGCGGTGAAGCTCGGCCGGGCCGAGGACGACCCCAAGCTGCTGTATGCGCTGCTGTCGGCGTCTCGGCGGTTTCGTGGGCAGGTCGGGCACTCGGTCATTCCGGTGACGACGGAGACGGTGACGCTGGACGGCAACGGCCGTGAGTCGTTGCTGCTGCCGGTGTGGCCGACGACGGCCGTTCAGTCGGTCGTCCTCGAGGGCGTGACCCTCGTCGAGGGCACCGACTACGACTGGTCGGATGCGGGCATCCTGCGGCGGCTGGGATGCCGGGTGTGGCCGGACAAGCTGCGCTGCCTGCAGGTCGGCTACAGCCACGGCTTCGCGACCTCCCCCGAGGACATCCAAGAGGTCGTGGGCGAGCGGGCCGAGGCGGCGTTCACGATCCCGGTGGGCGTGCAGTCCAAGGCCGTCGGCGGGCAGTCGGTCACGTTCGGGGCGCAGGCCGCTTCCGGATCCACCGAGGCCTGGACGAAGTGCGTCGCCCGGCACGCGGTCCGTGCAGCTTCCGACGTGTGAGGAGGGAGAGTCGTGTTCTTCTTCGATTCGGTCGTGCGCGTGCGCGCGGGGACGCGCACGGACCGGGGCGGCAACACCGTCGAGGACTGGTCAGACGGCGCCGTCACGCGGGCGGCAGTCGGGCAGTTGAACGTCCAGCCCACCAGCCAGGCGGAGACCACCGACGCGACGCGTACGGCGGTCATCACCGGCTGGCGGGTGCAGTCCGAGGAGGGCACCGCCCCGGACATCACCGCCCGGGACCGCATCGAGTGGAACGGCATGACCCTCCTGGTGGAGGGCGAGGTCGCTCCGTGGCCGGACCCGCTCACCGGCGCCCACCACCACACCGAGTTCACGATGGTCCGCGCGACCGGATAGGAGGTGGGCCGTGCTTGTCGACTTCCGGCTTGATGCGGCTGGCGTACGCGAGGTCCTCAGGGGCCCCGAACTCCGCGCCGCCGTGGACGGCCTGGCCGACCAGATCGCCGGCCACGTCCGCGGCAACGTACCCGGCGATGTGGTCGTCTCGGTGAAGGGCTACACCACCGACCGAGGCGCCGCCTCGATCACCGTGCAGGACGTCCGGGCCATGGCGTGGCAGGCCCGTGACGGCATCCTCACCCGCGCCGCCGCGGCGGCCGGGCTCGAGGTGAAGGCCTGGCAGCGATGAAGACCCTGACCGTCTTCGGCGACGCCCAAGCTGCCGGAGCCACCGTCCTGCGTGACGCCCTCGCCGCCCGCGTGGAGGCGTACGCGCAGGACGTCACGGTCGGCACGAAGGTGCCGGCCGACCGGTCGCCCGAACTCGACCGGCTGCCGTACGTCATGGTCCGCAAGGACGGCGACCTGCCGCACTCGTCCATGGCCAACGCCCGCGTCACGCTGCGGGTCACCATCTGGCACGAGGACGACGACCAGGCGCACGACCTCGCGATGCTCTGCCAAGGGCTGCTGATCGTTCACTCCGGCCCGGTCATCCGCGGCGTCCGCCCGGGCACAGGCCCGATCGCCGCCGTCGACCACGTCTCCGACAACCCCCTGAGCACGTTCACCGTGCTCGCCAACATCAAGCCCCGGCTGGCCTGACCGCCGAGGCTGCGCTGCTGAACCGCGGCTCCCTGCTGACCTGCTACATGAGAGGAGGGCGCCGTGGCCGGCGACCCGACCAACGCGAACCTCTGGACCGACGCCGATGTGTACGTGTCCTGGAACCTGAGCGCCACCCTGCCCGCCGACGCGGAGACCCCGTTCGGATCGGACTGGAAGCTCATCGGCCTCCTCGACGGAGACGAGGGCTTCCCCGAGACCCGCGACGAGGACACCGACGACAAGTTCGCCTGGGGCGGCATCATCGTCCGCACCAGCCGCAACCACTTCAAGCTCACCAAGAGCTTCACCGCGCTCGAGGACAACGAGTGGACCCGCAAGCTCGTGTGGCCCGGGTCCACGGACACGCAGATCAAGGTGCCCAAGCCGGAACGCGTCCTGGTGGCGTTCGAGACCCGGGAGGGCGAGAAGGTCCGCCGCCTGATCACCGCCCAGTACGCCGAGTGCTCGCTGGACGGCGACCACGGCGAGAACGAAACCGACCTCGAGTCGGCGACCATCGCGGCCACGATCTTCCCGACGAGCGGTGGTGTCCTGTTCAACCGGCAGGCCACGCCGATCCTGGAGTCCATCTCGGTCGCCCCGTCCACCCTGACCGTGGCCGACGGGGAGATCGGCGCCCTGGCCGCGACCGCCACCTACTCCGACGCGAGCACGGCCGACGTGACCGCCGAGGCGTCCTGGTCCTCCTCGGACCCGACCAAGGCGACCGTCAGCGCGGGGTTCGTCACCGGCATCGCGGCCGGCGCCTCCACGGTCACCGCCTCCTACCTCGGCGAGACCGACACCTGCGCCGTCACCGTCACGGCCTGACCAGCGCCCGGGCGCGGGGAGTTCGTCGCGGTTCGGCCCGCGCCCGGTGCACCACCCACCCCGAACCACGAGACCGAAGGAGGCACTGTGCCTCTGCAGTTCACCGACGCCGAGATCAACGCCAAGGCCGTACAGCTCGGCGTCATCACCCAGGGCGAGTCCGTCCCGAACCGGCACCGCTCGAAGGTGGTGGCCGCCCTCGTCGAGGAACGGCGCGCCGCCGACCGGCAGGAGAAGCAGCCCGAGCCGGTGTGTGCGAAGGAGATCGTCGTCGAGCCCGGCGGCGCCGTGCTCATCGATGGCGAGCCGTTCCCCTGGCTGATCGCCAGACAGCCGATGGAGATCGGCCTCAACCCCGAGGGCATCAGCACCGTCCGCCTCACGCTCATGGCCGAGGCGGTCCAGGTCCTCAAGCCCAAGCCCAGCAAGAACGAGAGCGAGTAGCACCATGGCAGGATCCCGAACCGCGACCGGCAACTCCGGCGACGGCGAGGTGTTCGACTTCAACCTCAACACCGTCGAAGCCGAGACCGAGCTACGCCCCTTCCGCTTCATGTGGGCGAGCAAGCAGAACCCGAACAGGCGCTTCACGATGCAGCACATCGCCGGTCTGAACGTGTGGCCGCTGCTGGCGGGAGCCGATGGCGGCGACGCCAGCGCGATGATGGCGGCGTTCGAGACCGCACTCGGCGAAGACCAGTGGGAGGACTTCCAGAAGTCGCCCCTGCCTCAGTACAAGATGGAGGCCCTCTTCAAGGCCTACCGCAAGCACTGCGGCACTGACCCGGGGGAATCGCCAGCCTCGTCCGACTCCTGAAGGAGCACGGCGAGGCAGTCCAAGCAGACCTCCGCGAGACGTACGGCATCCGCCTGTCCGACCTGTACCGGCGCGACGAGTCCGGGTGCCCACTGCTGACATGGCGGGAGCTGGGCGGCTACGTTCGTCAGCTCCCCCCGCGCGCCCGCACGCGTCTGGTGACCGGTGACACGGACAGCGTGTGGGGCCTGCAGGAGCATCTGACCGCGGCTGTGATCGACGAGCTGCGGGTCGCGAACTGGCAGCGGGCCAACGAGGGCGTCAAGGAGTCCAAGCAGACAAAGCCGCCCAAGCCCCTGTCCCGCCCCGGAGTCGGGGGCGGACGCGACAAGAACAGCCCCGAGCGGGTGGCCAAGCGCAAGGCCGCTCTCACGCGCGCCGCCGATCGGCGCCGCGCGATCGCCGCCGGGGAGATCAGCTGACCGACAACTGAATACCGGGGGTGCCCTGTGCCGAATGTCGGCTACGCCACGCTTCAGATCATCCCCTCCGTACGCGGGATCGGCGACGAGCTGCGCTCCCAGCTCGTCGGCCCGGCTGAGGACGCCGGGCAGGACGCCGGGCAGGCGGCGGGCGGCACCCTCAAGGACAAGCTCCTCGTGGGTGCCGCTGTCGCCGGCGCGGCCGCGGGTGCGCTGCTGGTCGCCGGGATCACCGAGGCGATGGAGCAGGCGAACATCACCTCGGTTCTCAAGGGCCAGCTCGGCGCGACCAGTAAGGACGCCGCCCGGTACGGGAAGATCGCCGGGGAGCTGTACGCGAAGGGCATCACCGCCGACGTCCAGGGCGCGGCGGACGCGATCCGGGCCGTGGTCTCCGGTGGTCTGGCGCCGCCGGACGCGACGAACAAACAGCTCAAGAGCATTGCCGCGCAGATGTCGGACGTCGCGACCACCTTCGGCACGGACATGGGGCTGCAGTCCCAGGCCGTGTCCGCGCTGCTGAAGAACGGTCTGGCGCCGAACGCGAAGACAGCGCTGGGCATCATCACCACCGGCTTCCAGAAGCTGGGCCCCAACGCGGAGGACCTCCTGGAAACGTTCCAGGAGTACCCGGTCCAGCTGAAGAAGCTGGGCCTGGACGCCAAGACCAGCCTCGGCCTGTTCCAGCAGGGCCTCAAGGGCGGCGCCCGCGACACGGACATCCTGGCCGACCTCTTCAAAGAGTTCTCGATCCGCTCGATCGACATGTCGCAGTCCAGCCAGGACGCGTACAAGGCGCTGGGCCTGCCCGCACAGGAGATGTCCAGCAAGATCGCCAAGGGCGGCAAGAGCGCGTCGGCCGGACTGCAGACCGTCCTGGACAAGCTCCGCGAGATGAAGGACCCGGTGGCCCGTGAGGCGGCCGCCGTGGGCCTGTTCGGCACCCAGGCCGAGGAAGTCGGCTCGGCACTGTTCAAGCTGGACCCGAGCAAAGCGACCAAGGCCTTCGGGGATATGTCCGGGGCGGCGACGCAGCTCGGCAAGGACCTCCACTCGGGGGCCTCGCACGAACTCGAGGTGTTCGTCCGGGGCCTGAAACAGGGCTTCGTGACGTTCCTCGGCGGCCAGGTGCTGCCCGTCCTGAGTAAGGCCGGCAGCTTCCTCAACCGCAACGTGCTACCCCCGGTGAAGGGGCTCGGTTCCGTCCTGGCCGTCACGCTGGTGCCTGCTCTGCGCCTGACGTGGATGGCCGGCGCTGCGACGATCGGCTGGCTGCGGGACTTCGGCGTGTGGCTCATCCCTGCGGCGATCGCGGTCGGCGGCCTGACCATCGCTCTCAACGCGCAGGCCATCGCGACCGCCTTCGTCACGGGCGTGTTCTCGGTCTACCGCGCGGCCATCCTGATCGGCACCGCGGTGACGAACGGGTTCGCCATAGCCCAGGGCCTACTCAACGCGGTCATGGCGCTCAATCCGTTCGTGCTGGTGGCGATCGCCTTGGTCGCCCTGGGCGCCGCGCTGGTCATCGCCTACAAGAAGAGCGAGACCTTCCGCACAATCGTCCAGGCCGCCTTCAAGGCGATCTCGGTCGCAGCCCTGTGGCTCTGGGACGTCGTGCTCAAGCCCGTGATCGGGCTCATCGTCAAGGCGTTCCAGTGGTGGTGGACCGCCGCCAAGATCTACTTCACCGCCGTCGGCGTCATCTTCTACACACTCGGCGCGGTGGCCGTCTGGCTCTGGGAGTCGGCGATCTCCCCGGTGATCGGCTGGATCATCGCCGGATTCAAGCTGTGGTGGGCCGGGGCGAAGCTCTACTTCTCCCTGGTCGGGGCCGGATTCCGGGCCGTTGGAGCGGCAGCGATGTGGCTCTGGCGCGTGGCGATCTCGCCCGTGATCGACCTGATCGTCGGCGGTTTCAAGCTCTGGTGGGCCGGGGTCAAGATCTACTTCGGGTTCGTCCGCGCCGGGTTCCGGGCGGTGGGAGCCGGGGCGACGTGGCTGTGGAAGAGTGCCGTCTCGCCTGCGCTGTCCGGGATCAAGTCGGTCATCGCCGACGGCTACAACGTCGGGATCCGGCCCGTCCTGGACAAGCTGCGCGCGGCCGTCGGCAAGGTCGGCGACGCGTTCCGCCTGGCCAAGGACGCGATCAAGTTGGCCTGGGACAAGGTGAAGGGGATCGCGAAGGCGCCCGTCGTCTTCGTCGTGAACACGGTGTACGGCAAGCTGCGCGGTGTCTGGAACACCGTGGCGGGAGCCTTCGGGGCTCCCAAGCTGCCGGCCTACACGTTCGCCACCGGTGGCGTTCTGCCCGGCTACACGCCGGGCCGGGACGTGCACCTGGCGGCGCTGTCCGGCGGCGAGGCCGTCATGCGGCCGGAGTGGACGCGGGCGGTCGGCCCCGGCTACGTCAACTCCATGAACGCCGCTGCACGCGGCGGAGGAATCCGCGGCGTGCAGCGCGCCCTCGGCCTGCCGGGGTTCGCGGACGGCGGCATCTTCGGCTGGGTGAAGAACACCGCCTCCAAGGGCGTCGACATCGCCAAGTCCGGGGTGTCGTGGCTGAAGGACGGCATGAAGGCCAGCGCCCTCGCCGGGATCAACAAGGTGGTCAGGCCCCTCATCGAGCGGATCTCGGGGTCCGCGTCGCTGTACCGGGACATGATCACCAAGGTCCCGGAGAAGATGGTCAAGTCCCTGCTGAGCTACACCGACACGGCGGACAAGAAGCTCGGCGCGGCAGGCATCGGAGGCAAGGGCTTCAAGTCGGCCCTCGCCTGGGCGCGCACCCAGAACGGGAAGCCGTACCAGTGGGGCGGCAACGGTGATCCGAGCTGGGACTGTTCAGGTTTCATGTCGGCGATCGAGTCCGTGATCCGAGGACAGAAGCCGCACCGCCGTTGGGCGACCGGCGCGTTCTCCGGCTCGTCGGCCCCGGCCGGCTGGGTCAAGGGCGCCAGCTCACCCTTCCGTATCGGGATCACGAATTCCGGTGTCGGCCACACTGCGGGCACGATCAACGGCGTCAACGTCGAGTCGCGCGGCGGAGACGGTGTCATCGTCGGGTCGCGCGCCCGCAGCTACCGGGCCTCGCTGTTCACCGACACCTACGGCCTCAAGGGATACGCCAAGGGAACCCGCGGCGCCACACCCGGCTGGGCGTGGGTCGGTGAACTCGGCCCCGAGCTGGTCCACTTCGGCGGAGGGGAGCAGATCCTCAACCACCGTGACTCTCTGCGGATGGCCCCCGGCATGGGTGTCCTCGACGGCTACGCCAAGGGCACCAGTAGCGCCAAGGCGCGGGCGGCCGCGCGCAAGCAAGTCCCCGGTGACCTCACCTCCGTGAGCAAGGTCCTCACGGCCAGCGCGGCGGACATCAAGAAGGCGTTCGCCGAGCTGACCAAGGACCTCAAGGCCACCGGCGCCGCGGGCAAGTCGCTCGCTGCCTCGAGCACGAAGGCGTCCGCCAAGTTGCAGTCGCTGGCCAAGCAGCGCGACAGCGTGGACTCCCGTCTCGAGGCAGCCAAGTCGGCGGCCTCCGACCAGAAGAAGTCCGCCCAAGACTTCTTCGGCCTCTCGCAGGTCGGCGAGGTGTCCACGTTCTCCGACCTGCTCGGCGGACTGAAGTCCCGCCAGGCCGAGGCGGATGCGTTCCGCAAGCAGATCGCCGGGCTGTCGAAGAAGGGGGTCAGCCAAGACATCATCAGTCAGCTCGTCGCCCAGGGGCCGGGCGGTCCGCTGATCGATCTGATCGCCGGGGCGTCCAAGGGCCAGCTGGGCCAGCTGAACAAGGTGGCCGCAGCGGGCGGTGCCCTGTCGACGGCATACGGCCGGACGATGGCCGACGCGATGTTCGACGCCGGAGCGCAGGCCGGGAAGGGCTTCCTGACGGGCCTGCAGGCGCAGGAGGCGGAGCTGCAGAAGGCGATGGACCGGCTGGGCGCCGGGCTCGTCGCGGCCATCCGCAAGAAGCTGAAGATCAAGTCTCCGTCGAAGGCCACGCAGTGGGTCGGCGAGATGGCCGGCGCGGGTGTTGGGGTCGGCCTGGACAACACCGCCGCGAGCGTGGCGGCCGCGGCCGCGCGCGTCGCCGATGCCGCCGCTCCGGGCGTCCCGACCGTGTCCCCGGCGGGCATCGCCGCAACAGCGTCCACGCCGCAGGGCCTCACCCCGGGCACGCGGCTGCGCCTGGTCGTCGACGGCCGTGAGTTCAGCGCGTACGTCGACGACCGTGCCGACGGCCGCGTGGATGCCGGGCTCACCGCCGTACGCCGGGCCTCGTCCCGCCGTCGCAAGCAGTAGAGGAAGGAGGGCATGCCGGATGCCGATGATCGTGGACCCGGACGCGCCGCCCATCACGCCGCCCGAGACCGTCACCAGCCCGGACGGCTGGCTGACGGCCGTCGTCGACACCACGTGGGCCGGAGTGGTCCTGGCCGTCGACTACACCGCGTCCACCCCGCTCGCGGACGTGGCCGACGTCGTCCGGGTCCTGATTACCCGACAGGACCCGGGCGCGGCCGCGCCGGTGCCCGTACGCGGGGCGGACACGGCGTGGGCGCTCGAGGGCGTGGGGCAGGGCTACGACGGTGAGGCCCCGCTCGGGGTCGGCGTCACCTACACCGCACGCCCGCAGTACGCGGACGGGACGTGGGGGCCTGAGTCGTCTCTCGGGATCGAGGTGCCGGCGCCTTCCCCGGTGGCGGACGTGTGGCTCAAGTCGATCGATCTCCCGGGCGCTTCCGCGCGGGTGACCGTGATCGCGTGGCCGCAGCTGGCGTGGACGGCCCGCATCGACCAGGCCACCGTGGCGGGCAGTCCTTTTCCGGCGGCCGCGCAGGACGTGTACGGGGCGGCCGCCTCGGACATCACCCTGGACGCGGAGGGCGACGCGATCGAGGCCGTCCGGGCGCTGCTGACGACGCCCGGTGTGCTGCTGCTGCAGACCCAGCCCGCCTATCGCCGCCCCGACATGTACGTGCTGCTGTCCGATCCGGCCGAGGCCCTCGACTCCACCCCGGATGCCGCGCGTACGTTCACCGCGTCGGTCATCCAGGTGGAGCGGCCGGACACGACGGGTCAGCCGATGCGGATGCCGGAGTGGTCCTACGACGTTCTCGCCGGGGCGTACGCGTCGTATGACGCGGCCGAGGCCGCGTACTCGACGTTCACGGCGCTGGCCACGCACGGGGCCGTGTGATGCTGCCGATCAGCGCGCACGTCCTGGCGGCCCTGCCGCAGGCGGTGGGCCGGCCGTACTGGGCGGAGTGGTCCAACAACGGCGGCAGCACCTGGACCCGGTGCTCGCTCGCGACGGGGTCGGCGTCGGTGTCGGCGGACCGTACCGCGGACGTCCGGTACACCGCGGGCGCCGAGCTGGTCGGTGTTGCCGGGGGACGCAACGGTGTCAACGCCATCTCGACCAACGTCCGTCTGTGGCAAGGCGTGCAACTGCCGCGCACGGACCCGGTGTGGTTCCCGGCCGGCCGGTACACCGTCGCCCGCACCCGCATGAACCGGTCGGGAACGATGGCGGTGGAGCTGGACGGCATCGAGGACGAGCTCCGCGCCGCGTCGTTTCCGACCGCGCGGACGGTCGGGCCCGGGCTCGCCCGGGACCTGGTCGAAGGGCTCGTCGGGGAGGCGCTGCCGGGGATCCCGGTGGCGTGGCGGTCGGGCGTCAACGCGGACCTGCAGGTGCCGCAGATCGCCGCCACCGAGGACCGGTGGATGGTGCTGTCCGGCGGCTCCGACTCCACGGGCACGGACACCGGGATCGTCTCGGCGCTGGCCGGGGAGATCTGGGTGGACGCCCGCGGCATCGTCACCGTCGGCCCCGTCCCCACCCTGGACGACCCGGTCGTGTGGACCATCCGCCGGGGGCAGGGCGGCGCCCTGGTGGAACCCGCGGCCGAGCAGACCGCCGAAGGCCTCGCCAACGTGTGGGCCGTCACCGGCGACGGAGGCGACGGCGCCCCCGCCGTCGGCCCCGCGTTCGCGTGGGACAACGACCCGAACAGCGTCACCTACGCGGGACCCGATCCGATCACCGACCCGGGCGCCCCCCAGCGCCTGGGCCTGTACGGGGTCAGGTTGCGGGTGCAGCGGCACGCGTCAGCGGTCATCACCACCCCGAACCAGGCCTCCGACGTCGCGGCCGCCAAGCTCGCCGACAGCCTCGGCGTGCGCGCGTCGCTCACCCTGACCGCCGTCTGCAACCCCGCCCTCGAGCCGGGTGACCTGGTGTCCGTCGAAACCGAACCGGACGTGTTCGAGCAGCACATCATCGACTCCCTCTCGTACACGCTCGGCGCGGCCTCCATGTCCTGCTCCACCCGGACCACCACCAGGAGGCTGACGTGACCGACCCCGCGGACCTCCTCGGCGCCGCCCTCGCCCGCCGCGCCGGCACATCCGGCAAAGGGGACGTGCTCTCGCTGGAGGTCGCCGACGTCACCGAATCCGGGCGGGTCAACCTGCAGCTCGGCAACGGGGACTTGATGCTGGAGGTGCCGTGCCCGGACTCCTACCGGGACCGCAAGGCCGGCGACTGGGTGGCCGTACGCATGTCCGCGCGCCCCGTAGTCCTGTGGCGGCTCGGCGGCGACCCCGTCGAAACCGAGACGGAGAGCACCGAAGAGATCGCCGTCCAGGCCGCCCTGGACTCCCAGGTCGTCCGGGCCGCCACCTACGGCACCGGCGCCCCGGCCGGATCGGGCTGGCAGCAGGCGACCGAGGTCCACGTCCGCAAGATCGACGGCAAGCTCGAGCTGTACTTCAAGGTCGCCTCGGTCGCAGACCCGTCGCCGACCACCCCGGGCGTCCCGGCCCCGAAGCCCGTGACGATCTCACCGACGGACGCCGGCTCCTGGCGCAACGGCCGGCCGGACGAGTACGCGGCCTCTCCCACGCAAGGGGACTGGACGGGTCGGGGCAACCGGCGCGGGGCGTGGTTCTACGGGTCGGCGATCCAGAACGCCTGCACGGGCAAAACCGTGGCGAAGATGACCGTCAGGTTCTCGAGGAAGCAGGGCTCCGGCGTCAACGCCAAACGCCCGATGCACCTGTACCTGCACGACCACTCCTCGGCCCCCTCCGGCCAGCTCGATCTGGACGACGGGCCGGAGGAGCTGCTGAGCCTGTCCGTCGGGGCGACCGGCACCGCGACGCTGCCCGCCTCCTGGCGCACGCAGCTGGCGAGCGGCGACGCCAAGGGGCTGGCGATCTACTCCTCCGGCAGCCGCGACTACATGGCCGTCACCGGCGGCAAGTTGACCATCACTTTCTCCGCGTAGGAGCACCTCTTGCCCAACATCGGATACGCACAGCTGCCGGTGCCCGCGGGTGCGGACGCGCCCGCCGTCGTCGATGCGCTCGCCGGTCTGGCCACCGCTCTCGACCCGCACCTGGTCCAGCACGTCGAGGACCTCGCCGACCGCAACTCCACTCTGTCCGCGGCGCCGCAGCACACCGTGGCGGTCGCCGAGGACGGCACCACCTGGATCAAGACAGACTCCGGGTCCAACACGTGGGTGACCGTGTGGGAGCCGCTGCCTGCCTGGCAGAACGTCACGCTGACGTCCGGCTATCAAGTGT
The DNA here is from genome assembly GCF_041435215.1 of Streptomyces sp. NBC_01314. NCBI lineage: Bacteria > Bacillati > Actinomycetota > Actinomycetes > Kitasatosporales > Streptomycetaceae > Streptomyces > Streptomyces sp. NBC_01314. Next base: position 6,446,344 of record NZ_CP108394.1, read on the forward strand.
CCGGCGGCTACACCCCGCAGGCCCGCCTCATCGGCAACCAGGTCAGTCTGCGCGGCCGCATCGAACGTGTCGACGGCCTGGTCATCCCCACCAACGGCGTCAAGGTCGGCACCGTCCCCACCTCGTGCACCCCGCAGGAGCAGGTCGGCGCATACGCCGGGACCTGCTCGCTCGCGGGCGACGTCGTCATCGGCGTCGGGAAACTCGAGGTCCTCGAGACGGACACCTCCTCCACGCTCGGCGACGCCGGCGACATCACCTGGTGGTCCCAGGACGGACCGGTCGCGGTCGGCACCCCGTGGATCGCCATCAACGGCGCGTACTGGATCGACTGAAAGGAGGGCCCACAGCGTGACGCAGTACACCTACGGAGGCAGCCCGGCCGCCGTCCTCCAGGACACCGCTGGCAACGTCGTCCCCGACTTCGAGGTCCTCGTCTACCGGGCAGGCACCGACGAGTTGGTGACGGCCCTGTACGAGGTCGACGGCACCACCCCCATCAGCGAGCTCCGCTCCAACGACAACCTCTCTCAGACCCCCGGCGCGATCCGCTCCTTCAAGGCCGCCGACGTCACGGCCATCGAGTACGCCTACAACGGGCCCGGGGGGTCGCCGGTCCGCTGGTACGAGGCCGCGCGCGAGCTGGCGCAGGAGGCCTCGAGCGCCGCCGCCGGCGCCCTGTCCAAGGCGGACGGCGGCACCGTCACCGGCGGCACCACGTTCGAGGGCGGACTGAGCGTCGAGGCCGGACTGGACGTCACCGGCGGGGCCACCGTCGACGGCCTCGACGTCCAGGGCGACCTGGACGTCTCGGGGACCTTCACCCCGCAGAACCTGCAGCTGTCCGGCATGCGGATCTACAACCCGCGCGTGTACGGGGCCCTCGGCAACGGGACCGGCAACGACGCCCCCTTCATCAACGCCGCACTGAGCGCGGCCTACGCGGCGGGCGGCGGCTGGGTCATCGTCCCCTCCGGCACCTACATGATCGGCGAGATCCTCCGGATCTTCAGCAACACCCGGCTCACCCTCATGCCCGGCGCCGAGTTCCGCCGGAACTACGCCGGGACGATGCTCCTCAACGGGACCAGCGACCAGGACCTCGGCGGCTACACCGGCCACGGGAACATCCTCATCGAGGGTGGCCTGTGGAACATGCGCGGCACCACCAGCGGCCTGACCGCATCCGCGATGTGCGTCTCCATCGGGCACGCCCGGAACGTGACGATCAGCGACATCCTGATCAAGGACGTCTCCGGCTACCACGCGATCGAACTGAACTCGACGAAGAACGCGACGATCGAGCGCTGCAAGTTCCTCGGGTATGTCGACCCGGGCGGCCGTGATTTCAGCGAGGCCGTACAGGTCGACCTCGCGAAGAGCTCGGGTGTGTTCGGCGGGTTCGGGCCGTACGACAACACGGTCTGCGAGGACGTCACGATCAGGGACTGCTACGTCGGCGCGTCCGGTACCGCGGGCACGACCGCGTGGCCGCGTGGGATCGGCTCGCACTCGGCGACCGTGGACGTCGCGCACCGCCGGATCAAGATCGAGGGCAACACCTTCGAGGGCTGCCTGCAGTACGGGGTGGTGGCGTACGCGTACAACGACTCCACGATCGCGGGCAACACGATGAAGGGCTGCGGGGCGGGGATCCGCTGCCGGTCGATCATCAGCGCGGATGCCGCCGACTCGACGAACACCTCGGGCGTGGTCACTAACGCCAGCCAGGTGATGGAGAACCTGACGATCGACCGGAACGTCATCGTGGACTGCAGCGGTTTCGACGACCCGATCCTCCTGTTCGGCGAGACGACCGGCCGGATCACCGGGGTCACGATCACCGGCAACGTGGTCGACGGCGCCGACGACGGCGAGAACGGCATCCGCCTCTACTACACGTCCGACTACACCGTGACCGGGAACACCGTCCGCAACACCGGCGGCACCGCCATCAGCCAGGAACAGGTCATCGGCGGCGTGGTCGGCCCCAACCGGGTCTACGCCCCGGCAGGTTCGGGCATCTCGTGCGACACCGGCACGGGCATCAACATCACCGCCAACCAGGTGCGCGATGCCGGTGTGAACGGGGTCCACGTCATCGGCGGCTCCGACATCCAGGTGCAGACCAACTACATCAAGGGCGCCTCCCGGGCGGCCGCCGGGTCGTGGGGCATCCGCTGCTCGACCTCCGCCGACGGTCTGCTCATCACCGGCAACAAGGTGCGGAAATACGGCAGCGGCAACGAGGTCGCGGCCGGGATCGGCATCACCAGCACGTGCACGAACGTCAAGAGGCACGGCAACGACCTGCTCGACACCGGGCTGGACGACCAGTCCACCGGCAACGAGCCGTCGCCGTTCGACGCGGCCGGCGCCCTCGAGCTGCTCGTACGCCCGTCCGGCCGGTACGAGACGACCAGCCGCCTGCGGTCCGGGACGACGTCGACCCCGACCTCCCAGACCCTGTACCTGGTGCCGATCTGGCTGCCGCAGGGCCTGGTCGTCTCCAACATCAGCTTCGTGTCCGGGGGCACCGCGATGGTGACGCCGACGAACTGGTGGTTCACCCTGCACAACCGGTCGAGGGTCGCGCTCGCCCGCACCGCGGACCAGCTGACCGCCGCCTGGGCGGCCAACACGGTCAAAACGCTCGCGATCGCGCAGGCCACGGCGGGCGCCGCCTCCTCGTACACGACGACGTACGGCGGGCTGCACTACCTCGGCGTCATGATCAAGGCCACGACCGTGCCGAGCTTGGTCAGCGAGGGGTCGGTTGCCGACGTCCTCGCGTCCGTCAGCCCCGGGTTCGGCGGCACCGACACCGGCCAGACCACCCCGCCGACGGTCACGGCCGGCGCCTTCACGGCCGGCGCTTTCGGCGCCGGATCCGGGATCTTGTTGCACGGCTACACCAGCTGACCCACCCCCCACTCCCCGCAGCCCCGCGCCCACGGCCGGGGCCTTCGTCATGTCAGGAGTCCTGCATGTCCCATCCATCGACCATGGAGCTCGCCCAGTACGCGTACGCCGCGTACGGCGCGTCCACCAACAACCGCACCCACGACGACCGGCCGATGCCCGACTGGGACGACCTCGGCGACCAGGTCCAGCAGGCGTGGATCGCGGCGGCCGCCGCCGTCGCCCAGGCCGTCATCGAGCAGCCCGCGGAGAAGGCGGTGCGGAGCGAGCAGCCGGCGCCGCAGCGGCCGAGTATCGGGCGCATCGTCCACTACAGGCTGAGCGAGCACAACGCCGAGCAGATCAACCAAGGTCGCAAGGACTTCCACGAGAACGGCCGCGCGCAGGCGGGGTCCGGGTTCGTGGGGCACGTCGGGAACTGGGCGGCTGAGGGCGATGTGTTCCCGGCGGTCGTGGTCCAGGTCTTCGACGAGGCCACTGTGACCGCCAACCTGCAGGTGCTGCTGGACGGCAACGACACCTACTGGGCCACCTCGGCGGCCGAGGGTGACCGGCCCGGTGCCTGGGCCTGGCCGGGGCGTGTGTGATGGCGCCGCCGCTGTCCGCCGCCAAGTTCCTGGCCGCGCTGAAGAACGAGGGTGTGACCGTCGTCGAGGTCGGCGACTGGCGCGACCACAACCGCAACCACGTCGGCCCGTGGGGTCCCGTCAACGGTGTGATGATCCACCACACCGTGACTTCCGGCAGCGCCCTGACGGTGCGGATCTGCCGCGACGGCTACGCGGGTCTGCCCGGGCCGTTGTGCCACGGCGTCATCACCAAGGACGGCCAGGTTCACCTCGTCGGCTACGGCCGCGCCAACCACGCCGGCTCCGGTGACGACGACGTCCTCAAGGCGGTCGTCGCGGAGAAGGCGCTGCCTGCGGCGAACGAGAACAACACCGACGGCAACCGGCACTTCTACGGCTTCGAGTGCGAGAACCTCGGCGACGGCCGGGACCCGTGGCCGGACGAGCAGGTCGAAGCGATCGTCCGCACCGGGGCGGCGCTGTGCCGGGCGCACGGCTGGACCGTGCGCAGCGTGATCCGGCATCTGGCGTGGCAGGTCGGGAAGGTCGACCCGCGTGGCCTGGGCTGGGCGGACGTCGAGGCGCGGATCTCGGAGCGGTTGAAGCACAAGCCGTCCTGGTCGCCGGGGGCTACCCGTGTGTATCGGGTGGTGGCGGGCGACACGCTGTGGGGGATCGCGGCGCACGAGCTGGGCAAGGGCGGGCGGTGGCAGGAGATCGCCGACCTCAACCCGGACGTCGACCCGAACGAGCTGTCGGTGGGCCAGGAGCTGAAGCTCCCCGCGAAGTGAGGCGGCTGTTCGAGCGGCTGGTGTGTCCGGGCTGCTGCTGCCTGCGGGTAGGGCCCGGGCACCTGCTCCGGGTCCTGCTCGGCATCTGCCGCCTGTAGGACGCCTCCAGACCCTTAACTTTCCGCGCGATTTTATTACGCGCTCTATGACACCCCAGGTCAGAGACGGTCTCCGGCCTGCCCCCTCGAAGGGAACTGCCATGCCTGCTCTGTTCATCTCGGTCATGAGAACGGCCGTCCCGCTCGTGGCCGGCTGGCTCATCAGCCTCGCCGTGTGGGCCGGTGTCGAGGTCGACTCCCAGGCGGTGGCTGGTGCGGTCACCCTCGCGCTGGCGCTCGCCTACTACGCCCTGTTCCGTCTCCTCGAGCTGGCCGGCACCAAAGCCCGCGGCACCGTCCTGCAGAAGCTGGCGGGGTTCCTCCTCGGCTGGGCGCGGCCGCCGGCGTATCCGACGGAGTCGGCGCTGCCGCCGGTCAGCCCCCGCTCCTACGGCGGGGCCTACGGCGGCGAGTGACACCGCTGGCCGCCTCGGCGGCTGGCTGCACGACTGATCACCAGGAGGAGCGCGTGGACGCTGCCACTATCGGAGCGATGATCGCGCTCGTCGGTGTCCTGTCCGGGTCGGTGGTCGCCTACCTGGGCAAGCGCGGAGAGAACGCGAACGTGCGCATGGTCGCCGAGATGGACCAGGTCCAGGAGGAGCGCGACAACATGCGCGGACAGCGTGATGCCCTGCAGACGCAGATCGGTCAGAAGGACACCCGGATCGAGGAACTGCTCGTGCAGCGGCTCGAGGACCGGGAGACGATCGCCCGCCTCCGTATCACCATCGTTGAGTCGGGAGGCGACCCGTCGTGACCCGTGCAGAGCTGGCCCTCGCAGGGCGGTGGCGGTGGATCGCAGTGTTCTGCTGGCTGGTCGCACTGACCGGGGCATGCGTTGCTGGTTGGTCCGTTTTCAGCGGGCTGGCGGGCGAGGCCGACCGGCGCGGTGAGGCCGTCAGTACCCTCGCCTCCGATGTGCGTGTGCTGCGTGAACAGGTCAAGGCCGCAGGCGAGGTGCCTGCGGCACCCGATCCGAGCCAAGCCGTCGAGGATCTCGATGACCGGGCTCGGGTCCCGGTACCCATCCCCGGCCCTGCTGGGCCAGCCGGTGAACCAGGCGAGACCGGGAAGCCCGGGTCTCCGGGGGCGTCCGGATCCCCGGGGCGCAACGGCAGCGATGGCCAGGACGGAACGGACGGGGAGGCTGGCGCGCCGGGTGAGGCGGGCGCGGAGGGTCCGGCCGGCCCTGCGGGTCCGCCTGGTCCTCAGGGCGAGCCCGGCCCGGCCGGACCGGCGGGCGAGCAGGGTGAACAGGGTGAACGAGGGCCTGCTGGCGAGCCGGGCCAGGACGGGCAGACCTGCCCGGACGGCTACGAGCTGCAGGCGCCATCGTGGGATCCAGAGGCTCTGGTGTGCCGTCGTACAACCGCTCCACCCGAAGACGAAGACGATTCGGCCAGCCCGCTCTCGGCGGCCCTCGAGCCCCGACGACGATTCGCGTGAACGACCAGTGGCCCCGCTCTCCCTAACGGGAGGGCGGGGTCGACCGTGTTTGTAGGAAGGTTTACCTGAACTGGCCGGGCGTCATCTTGCAGCCCGCTAGCAGCGCTGTACGCTGCCAGTACAACGGACAAAAACCAGGCCATGTTAGGAGCACACCTGATGTGAACTGGGCTTTTGTGGGCGCCGGAGGGGTCAATGGGACGGACATACAGAGGCACGCATCCATGGATCACGTTTCAGCTCGACCTGAACGACCTGGACCACGTCAGCTGGATGCTGCTGGGCGAGGCCATCTCTAAGTGCGAGCACATCTCAGGCGTGCCGCTGCAGCCGGCCGTGGCCCGCAAGCTGAACCTCGTGTACCTGACGAAAGGCGTACACGCGACCACGCAGATCGAGGGCAACACCCTGTCCGAGGAGGAGGTCCACAAGCGAATCGAGCATGAGCTGGTGCTGCCTCCTTCTCAGCAGTACCTGGGGCAGGAGGTCGACAACATCGTCGAGGGCTACAACCTCATCATCAAGGACGTCGTCGAGGGGCGGCCGCTCGCGCTGACGCCTGAGCGCATCAAACAGTTCAACGCGATCGTCCTGAAAGACCTGCCTCCTGAGGAGGGCGTTGTCCCGGGCGAAGTGCGCACGGACAGTGTCCTCGTGGGGTCCATCTACCGTGGCGCACCATGGGACGAGTGTGACGACCTGCTGGATCAGCTGTGTGGGTGGCTGAACGGCCTGTCCGAGATCGAGGATCCTCTGCGTAGGCCGGTCGCGCTGATCTCGGCGATCCTGGCTCATCTCTACCTGGCCTGGATCCACCCCTTCGGTAATGGCAATGGGCGGACGGCGCGGCTCATGGAGTTCCAGCTGCTGTTGGCGGCAGGGGCACCGACTGTGGCCGCGCACGTGCTGTCCGACCACTACAACCGCACGCGGACCGAGTACTACCGGCAGCTGGCGATGACGAGCCGCAAGCCGTACGACATCACTGGCTTCATCCGGTATGGCCTGCAGGGCTTCGTTGACGGCCTGCGTGAGCAGATCGAGGCCATCCGGGGGCAGCAGATGATGGTCACCTGGCAGAACTTCGTGCACGCAGAGTTCGATGGGTCCGAGACGCCGGCGTGCATGCGCCAGCGCCGCCTGGTCCTGGACCTGCCATGGGGCGTCATGACGCCAACCGCCGAGATCCCGGAGCTCACCCCGCGTCTGGCACGCGACTACGCAGGCAAGGGGTCACGCACGGTGCCCCGAGATGTCAACGCGCTGGCGAACCGCAGGTTGGTCACCAAGAGCAGGAACGGCAGGGCGGTCATGCCCTACACCGACCAGCTCCGGGCCTTCCTGCCGATGCGCGTAGACGACTGACTGTACGCCCGCGGCCCTCGCTCTCCTTCGGGAGGCGAGGGCCGTTTCGTCATGTCCGGGGACAGCGTTGTGGTTTGTGATCGTGTGGCTGATCCGAGGAGACGCTGATGTCGTACCGCCCGTATCCGAACGTCGACCGCGCGCTGAAGCAGATCTACCGACGCTACGAGGACGATGCGGAGCTGCTGGAACGTGCGCGTCAGGCTTTCCAGGCCGGGGAACGTGAGTACGTCCTGTCGACGCGGCGCCCTGGGGCGGTCAGTGGGCCTTCGTGATCCGAGGCGCCTTTTCCTGTCGTGGGTCAGGCTGCTTGTGCGGTATGCCGGACCATCTTCTTGAGTCCCATCTCGACTGTGTACCGGTCGAGACCGGCCTCTGTGGCGAACGTGGTGATGGCGCTTTGGACTGCGTCTGCGGTGGCGATGGTGAGTCGCCCAGCCTGGATCTCCTGCCAGGCCGTCGTCTCCAGGTTGATCAGATCGCTCGGGTATTCGAAGTCGCTCACGTGACGGGATCCTAAGTGGCAGCGTTGGATCGGCTGCCGGGGGCTGGCCGACGGCTGGGGGTCAGGCCGCTTCGGCGTACGTGGGGTGGGTGCGTCGTTCGGCTGCGTCGGCGATGGCCCAGGCGGTGACGAGCTGCTCGTACTCGTCGCGTTCGTGGGGTCGGAGGTATCCGCCGGCGCCGAGCATGAGGGTGCGGATCCGCTCGTTGAGGTCGGCCGCAGACCGCACGGAACCACGGTACGAGAGGTCGGTGGGCATACGAGAAGCGTACGGCGAAGGGCCGACAAGGCCGTGGGAATTGGCCAGTGAGGGCCCTGGGTACGCTGCCCGCATGATTCGTGCAGTGGTTTTTGATGTTGGTGAATGCCTCGTCGACGAGACGCGGGAGTACGGCACCTGGGCCGACTGGCTCGGCGTACCCAGGCACACCTTCGCGTCCATGTTCGGCGCGGTCATCGCCCAAGGCCGCGACTACCGCGAGACGTTCCAGGAGTTCCGGCCCGGCTTCGACCTGTACGAAGAGCGGGAGAAGCGCGCGGACGCGGGGCAGCCGGAGTACTTCGGTGAGGAGGACCTGTACACCGACGTCCGCCCGGCGTTCGCCCAGCTGCGCGCGGACGGCCTGTGGCTGGGTATCGCGGGCAACCAGACCGTGCGTGCCGGCGGTCTGCTGCGCGGGCTGTTCACGGACGACGTGGACCTGATCGGGACCTCGGACGACTGGGGTGCGAGCAAGCCGGACCTGGCGTTCTTCGTCCGCGTCGGCGAGGTCGTCCCCTTCGCGCCGGACGAGATCCTCTACGTCGGTGACCGCGTCGACAACGACTTGCGCCCGGGCGCCCAGGCCGGGATGCGCACGGCGCTCGTACGCCGGGGCCCGTGGGCGACGATCCAGTGGAACGCCGAGGAGGCCAAGGCTCTCCCCACGTTCCGGGTGGAGAGCCTCCTCGAGCTGCCTGGCCTGATCAAGGACTTCAACGAGCGAGGGCACTGACGGTCGTTGCCCAGCCGTACAGCCGGTCGTCGAGGTCCCGTACGCACGCCTCGTGCTGGTGCGGGGTGAGTGAGCGGCGTACGTCGCGGACGCGGTCCATGCCCATCGCGTACCAGGTGCGCTCGAGCTGATCGAGCGCACGGCGCGCGTACCTGCAGGCGGCCTCGGGGTCGGCGGCCGCGGCCTCGACGGCGGCCAGGTCGCCGAGGACGACGGTGGTCTGCTTCTCTTCGGTCTTCTCCAGCTCATCCAGTACGCCGAGCAGGGTGGCGCGGGCCTGAGGCAGATGGCCGGCCAAGAGCTGGGTGTTGCCCTTGAAGGCGGCCAGGCGTACGGGGCTGAACCAGTCCAGCCACTCCGGCGAGGAGTACTCGCTGCCTGCCTCGAGCACGTTCTCCGCGTGGCCGATCAGGTGCAGCGCCGTGCGGGTGTGGCCGCATCGCGTTTCGCACTCGGCCTCTACCGCGTCCAGCCACGCGAGCAGCTGGGCGGACGCCGGCCCCCGGCGGGCGTAGGTGCGGGCCGCGACCATCCGTTCCACGGCCGCGTCACGCTCGCCTGCCCAGGCCGGGATGAACGCGGTGTGGGCGAGGATCGCGGCGCCGATCAGCGGGTCGTCTGCCTCTCCTGCGGCCTGCAGCGCGCGGAGCAGGGTCTGCTGGGCGCGGTCGGCGTTGCGGAGGTCGAAGAACTCGATGCGTCCGGCGAGGAGCCAGGTCTCGGCGAGGGCGGTCGCGACGGCTCGGCGGGTCTGGCCGGCGGTTTCGGGGAGGAGGGCGCAGCCGAGGGTGGCGTGGGCGATGGCGGCGGGGTGCAGGGTGGCGGGTGCGACGGACCAGTACAGGCGCCGGTGCGCGCGGGTGACCGCGGCGAAGTCGGCGGCGACCGAGGCGGGTTGGATGATGACGGCCTGGGTCGGAACGGCAGCGAGGCCCACGGCTGCTGCTGGGGCGAGTCCCGGGCGTCGGCCGTTGTCTGCTTGCGCGCCTGGGGGCGGGGTGAATCCGAGCGATTGCAGGTCCTGGCCGAGGAGGCGTGTGAGATTCTGTGCCATCTCTCCCTGGGGCCAGGGCGGGGCGCTGGACTCCCATCGGCGGACTTGCCGTACGCCGACGCTGAGTGCGTCGGCGAGGGCCTGCTGGGAGTTGTAGCCGGCGGCGATCCGCGCGGACTTGAGTCGGGTGTTGCTTGGGGCCTGGGCCACCGTCCACCTCCGTATCGGACACGGGGTCAGTGTCGCTACAGGTCCTCAGTCTGGCTACTCGTCACCCGGTAGGCCTAGAGAAAGTCCGCTTCTCGGCCGCGAAGAGTCCCCTCAAAGTCCTCGGAAAGCGCCGTCAGTCGCGACAGCCTGTACGCACGCCTTCCCCCTTGGTGACGAGGAGCCCCCAATGCCTGCTGCCGCCTTATCGACCCAGTCGGTCTGCACGATGCAGCACGCGGGTCAGGACTGGGACGCGATCCGTGCGCAGAAGGTCGTCGGCCTGGCCGCGATGGCGATCCTCGGATCGCGGTGCGGTGCTGTCGTCGAGGACGGCGCGGCCGTCTTCTTCTTCACTCCGTGCGGCACTGCGGCCGGCTGGTCCGTCGACCACACCGAGGCGGTCCGCGCGGGTGACGACGTAGCGATCCCGCCCGCGCGCCGGACCCAAGGGCCGGGCCCGCACTGGCGGATGTGCCCGGGCGAGGGCCGCATGCTCACCGACCCGCAGGCGCTGAGGGCGGCTCTCGAGGACGCCTTCGGCCCTCGCGTCGGTGAGGAACGGGCGGGCTGACTGACGCTGTACCCCGGCGACCGCTCGGCCGCGGTCCCGGGGCAATGGCCGACCTGATCGGAGCAGATCGACGATGCAACATCTATCACGGGCCCTGGGGCGACCGTTCTCCTCGGCGAGGAGGACGTGGTGACGATGACCGCCAGCAAGCCGGCCATCGGCCAGATCGTCCAGGACACTCAGCGGAACCGGACCGGCCGCGTCATGGGGCACGAGGGGCCGTACGTACAACTGCGGCCTGTCGCTGGCGGCAGGGAGTGGGACGCGAGCCCGGATGCCCTCCGTACGGCCACCCCTGCCGAAGCTCGTCGGGCCGGAGTGAATGCGACCACTGCAGGCGGCGGACGCACATGACCAAAGACCTCGGCGGCGGAGGCAGCGCTGCAGCAGCTGGTGATGAAGCACGCCCGATAGTCCGGCCCCCAGAGATCCCCGACGCCACCGAACTCACCCACGGCCAGTACAGGGGATGGGACTGCGTCTGGTGCGAGGCCCGACTCATCCGCGGCGCAGTGCGGGCAGGGAGGGCTACCGGCTTCCTGGGCGCCCACGACATGAGCACCGACGTGTACGCCTGCCCCGACTGCGCGGAGACACACGGCCTGACGAGCCGCCCCACGAAGGTGAGGACCTGATGTTCTGCGACCGCTGCCAGAAGCCGATCAAGCCCGACGACGAGTACCAGGAACACACCCCGGACTCCGCCTCCGGTGTCGCCCCGGCCGCCGTCACGCACAAGCCGCTGTGCCGGAGCGTCCCGAGCCAGTCGTATCCGGCTGTCCTCGACGGGCGCCGCCGCCGGCGTTGAGACCCCCTCGCGCCGGTCCTCCAGACGCCGGCGCCAGGGTGGCCGCCCCGCGCCGTAGGGGTGGCCTGGTGTGGGCCCGCCGCTCGTCCCCCGAGGCGGCGGGCTCACCGCACCAGATCAGACAGCGAGACGCCGATGGCGCGCGCGATCCCGTTCAGAGTGTCCAGAGACGGGTTCGCGCGGCCAGCTTCGATGTCCTGGTAGTAGCTGCGATTCAGCGGGATCGCCAGGTACACGGCGTCCTGGGTCATGTTGTGGTGCATGCGGGCTTGCTGGATGCATCTGCCGACGCGCTCGCGTTGCTGGAGCAGCCATGGGTCGTCGGGCAGGTTGCTGAGCACTCGACACACGCTCTGAGCTGCTGGATCATATGTCAGCCTGGTGACACCAGGCTTTTTCCGATCTAGATCAGCGTGAACGACGACTTTCGGGGCATGCGGGATCAGCGGCGCGAAGATCCAGGCGCTGTGAGCAGCTCAACCCTGCGGCGTCACGGCGCGCACCGCAGGGTCATAGAGGCTGCCATCAATAGAACAATTGTTCACACGAACGGGTGAATGACGGGGGCACGTAAATCGCGTTAGACATAGAGCCCACCCCCCACCCCGAAGTGCCAGGCCGTCCCAACTGGTGCCCCCCTCTGCGACGGCCTGGCACTGAAGGATCCCCGCTCTCGCGACGTTGCTGGGTGCGGGAGCAGCCACTCTCCAGCCCCTGACCTGCGCAGACGCCATGATCGTTTAGGCGTGATTTAGGCGTGGACCTTGTGGAGTGAGGGTGTAGTCAGACTGTCTGAGGGTGTAGTCAAATTGCAGCGAACGAAGGCCCAGGCCCGGAGACTTGCTCCGCGACCTGGGCCTTCACCCGTCTGACCTGGTGCCCCCGGCAGGATTCGAACCTGCGACACCCGCTTTAGGAGAGCGGTGCTCTATCCCCTGAGCTACGAAGGCAGGGATCTGTCGGAAAACGTGTCTGAAATTCACCCAAAGGTGGACGGATCTCATTCAGGTTGGGCCCCGACAGCTGTGCGGTGGTGCGGCCGAGAACGGCTGCGCCACCGCACACAGTGTAGCGGGTGGCCTGGTGGTGGCAGGTGGTTGTGGGCAGTGAGGCGCCTGCACTGGTCGGGGAGGGCAGGGAGTGAGCGGGGCCCGGCCGTGACGGAGTCCTGGTGGGGCGTCGCGGCCGGGCCCAACGTGGGTGTCATGTGGTGCGGCGTCCGGTGACGCGAGCGACGAAGCGAGCCACGGAATTGCTCACCCAGGCGTAGCCGAGGTAGATGAGCAAGGCAGCCGTCGCTCCGTACGCGGGGACGCGCTTGTGCGGATATGCCTGGTCGAACCGGGAATGCTGGGACTCGCTGTCCTGGCGGAATCCCTTGAGTCGTCGCCCAGCCGGGGTATCGGGTGCGATTTGCCGCAGATGCTCGGTGCGGTTGAAACGCTGACGCTTGGTGGAGGGGTCGATCTCCCGGTCTTCCTTGGTCTCGTCGACGCGGATTCGGATGACGTGAGGTCCGCGTGGGCAGGTGATTTCAATGCGCTGGTAGAAGCGTGCTTGCGCCCCTTTACGAAATTCCAGTTCCTGTACCGGTACGGGTGTGTAGTGGGTTTCGCCCTGCACAGTGAAACGGCGCTCACAGACCCGCCCGGCCGTGACATAGAGGTCGTGGCTGCAGGGCTTGTCTTCGTATTTCAGGAGCGGCTGCGGTTCGAGGCCGTTGTGCTGCTGGGTGAAGACGACGATTCCTTCCGCGATGAGTGGAGCGCGGTGGACCCCGCGGAGAGCGGTGTCGTAGGTGAGGGCCCGCACGCCGGGAGCTTTCTTGAGGATTTCCTTGACCAGCCGCACGGCGGCCTTCCCCTCGTCTTCACGATGGGGGTCGTGCTTGTGGGCTTTGTGACGTACGGATTCCAGGGCAAGGATGATGCGGCTGTGCGGGGTGTTCGCGGCGCGGACGGCGATGGAGAGGAACTTGTTTCCGTAGACGTGGCGCCCGCCGCCTTCGGTGGTGTTGCTGGCGTCGGGGTCTACACGGTGCCGGCGGATTTCCCCGGTCGCTTCGTCGGCCTCTTCGTACGCCGTGTGGTCGGAAGGCGGGCAGGCGACGGTGGCGTCGCCGTGAAGGACCTGTTCGCGGGCCGGATAGATCCAGCTGCCCCGGGGTGTGACTGCCAGCATTCCCTGGGTGATGGCCTGCTGGATCCATTTGCCGCGGCTGATGTCGCGTACGTCCTCGACGGCCTTTTTGAGGTGGCGCTGGAAGAAGTAGTTCCACTGGCTGCGGGTGGGACCGGTGGCCGGAAGCGCAGCGGCTTCCTCGGGTCCGACGAAGTCGTGTACGGCCTGCCGGATGGGCTCCCACCACAGGGGGCGGGCGAGGTGGGTGGCGGTGCTTCGGGCGGAGCCGAAGACGGAGATCGCGCAGAGGAACAGGAAGTAGATGTAGGACGGGTAGGCGGGCGGCCGTCCGACCTGACCGGCGTCGCGGGGCGGGAGTGCTTCGAGGGCGGTGGCGTACAGGTCGGGGTTGCGGATGAGGTACTCGAAGCGTTCGTCGATGGCGAGCGGTGGCGCTTCGGGGCTGCGCGGGGGCGGGACGTCGCAGGCGGAGCCGAAGGCGTCGTCGGGGATGGGGCCGAGCAGCCAGCTCTTGCCTTCGGCGGTCTTCTTCTTCGCGCGGCGCCGCTGCTTGGGGGCGCTCATGCCGTTTCCGTCTCTTCGGGCAGCCACTCCAGCGAGGCGAGTGAGGCGGCGCTGTCGAGGGAGGACAGGCCCAGTCGGCGGGCGACTTCCGAGAGCTGCCCGGTCTCTTCGAGGATGGTGCGGGCGACGTAGCGGGTGATGTCCTTGGGTTCGACGCGGCGCCGGGCGGTGGCCAGTCCGCTGCGCCGGGCGATGTCGCCGAAGCCGGAGCAGACGCTGGCCTGCGCGCGGTAGGCGGAGGACGCCCCGGTCACCAACTGCTGTGCTGTGCCCGGCGCGGCGCTGCGCAAAAGGTGGTGGCAGCGCAGCCGCAGGACGATGACCGCCCACTCGTCCAGCGGGCAGTGCCGGCCGTAGGTGCGGGTGGCGCCGCCGGTCCAGGCGCTCGCGCCGGTGAGATCCAGGTCATCGGTGGTGGCCTTCGCGATCTCAGCTGTGTGCCAGCCGGCCAGAAGCAGGGCCAGGAGGGCGGCGTGGCGGGTGGCGGGCATGCCGCGCTCGGCCTGGAAACGCAACTGCTGGATATCGCCCTCTTCCAGGCGAACACCCTTCTTACGGGGGCTGCGCGAAATGGGCGGGAGATCGACCAACGGGGCCGCTGTCGTGAAGCCGAGTGCGCGGGCCTCGGTGAAGAGGGCCTGGAGGCCGGCGCGGCGCTGGCGTTGGGTACCGGCTGCCGGATTGAGGAGCAGCCCTTGGTGGCGGTCGTTGCCCGGCGCCTCGATGAACGAGAGTGCGAGGGCGTGGGTGAAGTCGTCGAAGCAGAGGACACCGTGGACCCGGGCATAGCGCTCGGCCCGTTCACAGATCTGGGTGTAGAGGTCGACTGTCTCCAGGCTCATGTGCCCAGCCACCGCGCGGTCCAGCCAGACGCGGGTGATGAGAGGGAGGACGGTGCGGATGCGGATCTTAGCCACGGCGGCCTCCGGCGAGGCGTGCCGCGTGCGGGTGACGGCGGATCGGGAGGGGGACACAGGGGGATCCGGACGCGCTACGGTGGGCGCAGCCCGGTGCGGTTGCGTATCTGGGCATACCAAAACCCTTCGGACGTGCTTGCGGCGATCGCCGCAGTGAGCTGATGGGTGGAGGTGGGGGTCCGGTGGCGCCGTCCCGGCCAAGGAAGAGGCGCTGCCGGACCCGTTCTTCATGCGTGGGTCGATGCTGTGGTCAGTCAGTCGGTCGGGTGGGGCGAGGGGCGGCTCCTGAGCTTGGTGGCTGCGGCGGCCAGCGCGGTGATGTGGCCGTGGACGGACAGCAGTTCCTCGGCGGAGAGACTCGCGAGGTCGATCAACCGGACGGGGTGGCTGAGCAGCGACAGCAGGCTGTCGTCGGAAGCCGCGCGCGGAGGGGGAACCTTCGCGGCGAACTCCTCTGGCCGCGGGTCTTCGGGTGCCGGTTCGCCCGGGCTGTCAGGGGAGCCGGCAGCGTGTGCCTCGCTCGCGGCGGAGCTGTCCTCGGGCGAGGACTCGTCCTCGGCGCTGGTGACGTCCGGGGCGTCTGCTGGTTCGGACATCGGGGATGCTTCCTCGCGCCAGCTCAGTCGGCTGTCCGGCTGGGGCTGCAGCAGGTCGACAGCGACCATCAGGTCGATGAGCATCTCTACTTCGAGCCGGTACTCGTCGCCCACCTGGGCGAGGCGCATGAGTCGCGTGACGAGCGCGGTGCGGAGCCCAGGGCCGTCGAGCAGGCGGGATCGCACCGACCGAGCGAACCACTGTCCGCGAAGAATCCCGCCCAGGGCCCGGCTGCCTTGTGCGTCGCCTTGCCGCCAGGCCACGGCCAGGGAACGTGCCGTTCTCGTGTGGCGGTAGGCGCCTCGGCCCGGTGCCCGCTCGACAAGGCCGCAGGACCGCCAGAACGACAGTGACAGCTGGATGCGGGTCGCCGGAACGCCGGCTAGGGCTTCGAGAGAGCGGGCGGTGAACGGGCCTTCGGTCAGGCAGAAAGCGCGAACGGCGGCCAGGTGCTGGTCCGCCCGGGTCCGCCGACTGGGCAGCGCCCGTGCCGACGGAGGCCGGGGGCTCTGACGTTGCATCACTGGCCTCCTCCGAGTTCGACAATGGCCGCGCGGGAGAGCGCGGTCGCCGAACAGTCACCGGGACGGGTGGGTGCGCCGAGCAAGCCCTTCACACTTTGGGGTTGCTGCCTTGGTAGCACCCCCCGGGGTGTAGCGCATCCCGGTCGGGGATGGCAGGGCCGGTGGGTGGCGGAGCCCTGCGGGCCGGCACGGCGGATGTGCGGGAGTGGCGTCAGCGAGGGGCTGGGCAACCTTGGGAACTCGTGTTCGGAAGGTGAATGGCTGGCGCTGGGCATGGAGGGTGATTTGCGCGAAAGTCGCAGCGAAAAGGGCACAGGCGTTCGGCTCCGTGGTACGTGGACAGGGTGAATCCGGCCGACCACGTACGGTGCCCGATGCGGGAGCCGCTAACGTCGTAGGTGTCGACCGTTTGGTTACGTGACGCGATTGTTTGCGTGATCGGCGGGAGGCCGCCGCCTCGGCTCGTCTTTCGGTTTGTGAGGCCAGGAGGTCGAGCCGGGCGGCGGTATTCATGTGGTGATGTGGCGGTGGGCGATTACGCGTGGTGACGCGTGCCGGGTATTCGGTTCACGCGCGTTCCCAGGGGGCGGCGATGCGGTATCGCACCTTTGCCTCGCCGGGCGCGGTGATCCCGGGCATGGCGCGAGAGTCCTTCCCCTTCAGCCTTTCCAGCACCGTCTTGCGCGTCAGGTACGTGAGTCCGGATCGCACCCGGCGCACTTCACGGCGGTCGATGTTGCCCAATGCGGCCGCCACCTCGTAAGCGCTCCATGCGTGGTCCGGCTTGCCGGCCATCATCTCCAGGAGGCGCAGCGACTCCTCGCCCTGGATCTTGATGACGCCCCTGCCGCCGTCGCTGTTCGGCGCGCTCGGTTCAGGGTGGTCCGCCGGCTCGCTGTCCCGAGGTGAGGGGATGTCTGCCGCGGGCGTCTCGTCCGGCTGGGGAGGGACAGCTTCCTGTGAGGGGTCGGCGGCGGGGTGGGGGGCGACCGTACGTGTCTCTGCGCTTTCGAGGATCTCCAGCATCCGTTGTGCGTGCTCCCGGCCGGCATGAAGCCCGTCGTACTCGTCCTGTTTCGCCGCGAGCAGCTCCTTCAGATGCCGAATGTCCGCGCCGCACACGGCGAGGGACTGGTTGAAGGTCTGGACGGCCTTTTCTGCCAGGGGCTTGAGACCATCGAAAGCCGTCGGGTGGGTCCCCTCCGCGGCGCGGTCAGTGCTCGGCCTCATGGCTCATAGCCTAGGGCTGGTTGAGGCCGGTCGGGTGCCTCGCAGGAGTGAACTTCCGGCGGTGCCAGAATGTGGCCTGATCACTGGTCAGAACAGCGTTTGAAGGGGCCTGTCCCTTCGCATGTAATCGGACTCAGTTTCTTTCCAGCGGGCATCTGTGCGAATGGTGCGGCCAGAAATGCGGGGATGGCCGGGTGCGGCGTCTGGCCTGAATCACCGTACGAGGTTCTGCCTCTTCTCTTGAGCATGCTCGTCTCACGCAATCTGGTCCGTCGGGGGTGTGCGGCCATCGGCACCCGGCACGGGCAGAGCTGTCATGTCAGGTGGTCGAACGACTCCCGCGTGATGCTCTCGCTGCCGTCGAGGATTGCCTGAACGGCAGCCGAGCGGACCAGATGCGCCAGTCCGCCGACCAGTCCTTGTGTGCGCTGGTGCAGGTAGAAGCCGGCCGCGGTCAGAGAGCCGGGTGCCTGCTGTTTCAGCCGCAGAACTCCCTCTGTCTGCTGCACCAGTTGGTGCCACGCGGCCATGTCCGTGATCGGGCCGCCCGCGACGTGGACAGCCCGGCGGTGCAGCTGGGTGTGGTTACCGGTCGTCCACAGCGCTTGAGGGTCCGGGGCGATGGCGGCGTAGGCGAACAGGCACGGCACTTGGTCGCCGATGAACCGCAGCACCTCCCAGGCGTCAGACAGTGAGGGGGATGAGGGCCGCAGGCTGTGCGCGTCGTCGATCACCACCAATGCGGTGCCGGCCGCGATGAGCGCCTGTTCGACCGCGTCCGAGAGCGCTGCCGTACGGGTGGGCACAGAGACATCCAGACGGCGGGCCAGCCGGACCAGCACGGTGCGGGCCGTTGCCTCGGGCGGAACGGAGATGTACAGGGTGGCTGGTCCGCCCCGGTCGGGCCACGGGAGATGGGGCATCTGCTTGAGGCGGTGCGTG
The DNA here is from genome assembly GCF_041435215.1 of Streptomyces sp. NBC_01314. Classification (NCBI taxonomy): domain Bacteria; kingdom Bacillati; phylum Actinomycetota; class Actinomycetes; order Kitasatosporales; family Streptomycetaceae; genus Streptomyces; species Streptomyces sp. NBC_01314. Next base: position 6,464,537 of record NZ_CP108394.1, read on the forward strand.
AGTTCCAGCACGGCGGTCGACTTGCCGCAGCCAGAGGGGCCTGTCACCACCAGGGTGCGACGGTCCGTCGACGCGTAGTGGTTCAACACCAGAAGCCGTTGCCCCGCCGAGCAGACCTCGCGCGTCAAGGGGTCCCCCGGGACGGTAAGGCGCGCGTGGTAGGCGATACGGGCCTGCTCCGGAGCGATCTTGGCAGAGCGCCTTGCCAGGGCGGCGCCCGCGGCTTCGGGTGTGCGTGAGTCACGTGGGCGGGGCGGCACCTGGCGGTCGTACGGCAGCCTGGCAAGCGGTGAGGGATGCCGGACACTGCCGTCGTCAACTGAGGTAATCCGTACGGGAACTGACCCATCGACACCTGCCTCTGTCCCAACGGACGAGGTGTCGTCTTGCGCATCGAGGGCGGGGACTTCGCGCCAGGACCCGTTCTGGTCGCGGACCCAGACACGACCGGGGTCGTAGGTGTCGGCATGCACACTGATCCGTGCGGGAGAGGAGCCGGCGCGGGTGAGCTGCAGGCCGGCCAGGGCTTGCCCGTCGTATCGCCGCCCTTGCACCGTCAGCCCGGCCGGCGACAGGGGCTTTGTGGCATCAGGCAGCAGATGCGGGTAGGCCGCGGGAGGCAAAGGCAGATGGACCCAGCCCTGGCGGGTGACGCACGCCGTGAACGCCCCGCTCGGCGTGGGCGCGACGTCTGGCAACGTCACCGGCTTCAGTGCTTCCACCTCATGGTGTTGCCACATCAGCCCCGCCCACGCCTGCGCCCACGCCTGCACCATGTGTGCGGTCCACCGCCCGGCCGCCTCCGCGTCGGGACGCGCTGCGAGGTACTCGGTGAACCGGGTGACCAGCCGGTGGACCTTGCCTTCCCCCGACCCCACGAGTAGGGGTGAGACGGGCAGCAGGCTTACTCCGTATTGTCGGCACAACTGATCGAACCCGCTGCGGACTGGGAAGATGCCGGGCGCGAGGGCGATTCGTTCCGGCATGATCAGCGGCAGCGCGGGCGGTGGACCTTCGAGCGGTTCCGCGGGTTTATCGGCCTGCCCGCAGGCCGGTGGCCGCAGCGCGATGGCGGTCCACCACCGTGCCAGAAAGGATGTGGCGTCCACGGCGAGTTTGGTGTCCTGGATCGTCAACGCGCATACCGACCAGGTCAGTTCGTCGATCGCCACCGTCAGCCGCATGCGCTGGCTGCTGTCGGGAAGCGTCAGGACCACGGAATCGAGATAGACACGTTCCCCTGGGCGTGACAGCCAGGTTCCCCCCGTGATGACCCGGGGCTTTCCGTCCCGAGCCGGGAGGCGCTTGTGGCCTTGGCGGGAGTGGGCGACGGACAGGCGGCCGAGCAGACGATAGAACGTCGAGCGGGACGGGAGCCACGACTCGTCGCCGCCGTGTACCTCGATGACCGCCCGCAAGGTCTGCTGACGGTACTGCTCCAAGGACCGGGCCCGCCCTCCCTCGTCGGCGGAGATCACCGCGAGAAGACACTCCAGTACCCGCGGATCGACGTGCCTTCCCGGTGTCGGCGTCCTGCCGGTGCGGCGGTCGTACAGCCCGGCCACCCCGTGGGCCTGGTACTGCTGGCGTTTGCGCCGCACGGTCCGAGCCGATGCCCTCGCGACCCCCGAGGCCGCGAGCTCGTCCGCCTTGGCGGCCTCCCGCTCGGCCAGCGTGCGCGTGTCCGGATCGTACGCGGGCCGGGGACGCACCGTGGGATCCGCATCCGGCGGTCGTCCGCTGATGACCTCGACGAGATGACGCTCCCACCACAATGCCTGAGCATGGGAAGCGGGTGGCACGCCATGGGGCGGCACGACGGCCGGACGGGACTGGACGCCCTGCTCGAGAACCTCGAAACCGTCCTGTGCCACCAGACGGTGTACGGAGCACGCCAAGCCCTCGCCAAGCGCGTTGACGAGTTCGGCGCAGTCACCGTCCAGACCGATGACCGACCAAGCATGGTCGTCGAACCGGACGCGGTCACCCAGTCCGAGCCGTGCGGTCGCTGGTCTCTCCATCAGTCCTTGCCGACCTCCCCGTAGGCCCCGACACGGACCTGGGCAGCGCAGTCCCGCCCAGGAACAACCCGGACCACCCTATGCGCAGCAGCAATTCGTAAGCGTCAAAGCAACCCCGAATTGAGTAATCAGCCGCCGCACGCCGATACGCACCGCCCGGGGAAGGCATAGGGATGAGTGCGTTCCTGGAGGGCTGGCCGATACCAACCGGGGCAAAGGGCCATACCGCAGGGGCTGTGTGGGGCATTCCTCGGGCTGAGTAGCAGCGGCGTTGCCGGGGCTGCCTGGTTGTCTACTCGGAGGTGGTCTCCTGCGGGCCGGTGACACCGTCCTCGGGAGACTCGCCGGGCGCGGGAATCTTCCACTCCAGGTGGTCCGGCCACAGCTTGACGCCCAAGGCACCCTCAAGGTCGACCACGGTGAGCATGTCGGGCCACACGGTGCCGTTCAGGACGTTGGCGACCACCTGACGGTTGACCCCGCTCTTGCGCGCCAGCGCATTCGCGCTCAGCTGCTGCTCCGTCATCGCTTCGGCGAGCCTGCGGGCGATGGCCTGTGCGACGAGCGCGCCGCGGTGGACCTGCATCATGGCACGGGGCCATTTCCCGCCGACCACATACTCGTTCGGTTTTTGCGCACGTCGCGTTCCTCCAGGCACCCGACAAGTGTGTCTGAGACGCACTCCCGACGCGCGCCCGCCCCACCATGCTACTGATGTAGCACCCCTTGGGTTTGTCCTGGGCTCGGTATTCGGCGAGTGTCATTGCCGCCCGTGTGGTGAAGGCCAGGTCGGCGTCCGCTCGCGCGGAGGTCTCCCAAGCCATTCACCCGGCGGGAGGGCGCGTCGCAGATCGCGGAGAGCCGCAGTGGCCCCTCGTTGGTGGAACCGGCTTCTTGATCTGCGGCTTCGGATTCGAGGTGTGGTACACCCTCACCCCACGCTCACGCAACTCCAACGAGTACTTCGTGGGGGCAGTCATCGTCGATGTTCCTCGCGAGAACCATCTGCCCCTCTGTCAGGGTCCAGGGGAAACCTCACGGATGTCATGGTTAGTTCCGTAAGAGTAATTTCTGCTGCCATGGGCTCGACTTTACGAGTGCTTCCCGCCGGTTAGGGGGTCCCTGACAGTGACCCCCTCATCAGGGACTCCCACACGCCCGTGACAACCGGTTTTGTTGGTGGTGCACCGCCCACGGGCAGTGTGAACGGCCCGAATACTGACGGCGCTTGTGCCACCTGTCCCCAGCCCCTCCGCTGCACGCATCACCACCGCACATACCGGGTGTCGGATCACGGCGCCTGAAAGAAGGAATCCCCTCATGAGCAAGGTCATTCTCGTCACCGGTGCCGGACGCGGTCTGGGCACCGACATCGCCCGCGAGGCCCTCGCCGCCGGGCACCAGGTCGTCGCCACCGGCCGCCGCCCCGACCAGGTCGAGAAGACCCTCGGCGGACCGCAGGACAACCTGCTGGTCACCAAGCTCGATGTCACCAGCCTCGAAGACGCCGAGGCCGCCGCGCAGGCCGCCGTCGACCGCTTCGGCCGCATCGACGTCCTCATCAACAACGCCGGGAACTTCTTCGCCGGCTACTTCGAGGAGATCACGCCCGCGCAGATGCGCCAGCAGATCGAGACCAACCTCTTCGGCCCCATGAACGTCACCCGCGCCGTCCTGCCGATCATGCGCAAGCAGCGCGCCGGGCACGTCATCACCCTGTCCTCCTCCGCCGGCATCACCGGCCAGGAGTTCTGCGTCGCCTACGCCGCCTCCAAATTCGGCGTCGAGGGCTGGATGGAATCCCTGCACTACGACGTCGAGCCCTACAACATCCACACCACGGTCGTCGAACCCGGCTTCTTCCGCACCGAACTCCTCGTCGACGCCTCCACCACCTGGCCCGAGCCGACCATCGACGACTACGCCGAACGCACCACCGCCACCATCACCGCCTGGAAGAGCATGAACGGCCAGCAGAGCGGCGACCCCGCCAAACTCGCCCGCGCCCTGCTCAGCATCACCGCCCAGGACAAGCCCCTGCAGCGCTTCGTCGCCGGAGCCGACGCCATCCAAGGCGTCACCGCCAAAGCCCGCGAACTCCTCGCCCAGGCCGAAGCCTCCCGCGAACTCGGCGGCGACCTCGCCCACGACGACACCAACACCTGAGACGGGCAGCATGCCACTCAAGGGCGAGTACGAGCCGAGCGCGGCGCAGCTTGTACGTGACCATGTGGAGCTGTACGAAAGCTCCGGCGGTACACAAGGAACGACGCCGGGTGTCCTGGTCACACGCGAAGAAGACGAGAAGCTGGGGGACGTGCTCGTTGTCCTGCTGACCACGCTGGGCGCGAAGAGCGGCAAGATCCGCAAGTCTCCGGTCAACCGGGTGGAGCACGACGGCTCCTACGCCGCGGTCGCCTCCGCGGGAGGGGCCCCAAGCACCCGGTCTGGTACCACAACGCGGTGGCCGACCCCCGGGTCGGCTTCAAGACGGTTGGCGCGCCAGGACATGCGGGCACGCGAGGTGACCGGGCACGAGAAGGCCCTGTGGTGGGCCCGAGCCGACGAGGCCTTCCCCGAATACGCCGAGCACCACAAGAACATGGACCGTGACATCCCGGTCCTCGTTCTGGAGCCTGCGGCCCAGGCGCACTGACCCGGCACAGCCGGTTCAGCCCACCGAGCCCCGCCGCCTGTCACCGGCAGCACCGGCCTGGCCTACGGCGACCCCGCGCCTGAGCGATACGCCCCGAAGCGCGGTCCGCCCGCTGGCGGCGCACCGTACAACCGATCGGTCCTGTCGGCGGCCAGGAGTCTGAGCTCCTCCGGCGATGCGACGCCATTCATCACCACACAACCCCTGGCGCCGATACGGCACCCGGAAGGCAATCTCTCATGAGCAAGTCAATGTTCGATACAGGTGCTGGACGCGGTCCGAGCACGGACATCGTCCCGGAGTTCGCCCACCAGGATGTCGGCGCCGGCCGCTACTGCGAGCACGGTTTCGGACGCATCAGTGTCCAGGCCGACGATGCTGACGATGCCGACGGCGCCGGGAACTTCGCAGGCCATGTAGCTGAGATCTCGACCGCGCGGATGTGCCGGCAATGCGAGAGCAACCCACTTCGGGGAGGCAGTCCGAGGGTGCTCCCTCCGTTGCAGCCCAGCCGCCGTCAGCGTGTTCTCCGCCCCAGGTCGGGTGGGGAATCCCGCAGGCCGGCTCCGGCGCTCGGCCGCGCCCTGGCGTTGGCGGGGAAGCCGTGATGCGGGATGGCTCGGGCACCGACTGGCTGATCGGGAGCGGAGCCGGACTGGTGGATCCGCTGCAGGTCGGGCATAAATTCGCACGGCAGGCGGTGCTGGGGCTTGAGGGATTCCCTATACCTCCCTTCGCCTGTGTGCCCGCCGCCGTTTTCGACCGTGTGGTCCGTCCGGAACTGCCCGCGCCCTCGGACTCCACGTCCCCGGACTGGGCGACGTCTTCCGCCTCGGCGGTGGCAGAGAGGGCACGAGCCCTCCAGAGTGTCGTTCGCGGTCTGGAAGTGCCCCAGGAATTGAGGGACGCGCTGGACCGCCGCTTCGACGAGCTCGCCGGACCGGGCGGACTGGTGGCGGTGCGCGCCTGCGTGGTGCCTCGGCCGGGCGATCAGGAGCTGGGGGAGGACTCGGCGCAGGACCCGTTCGCCGGCCTCAGCGACAGCTTCCTCTACGTGGGCCGAGAAGGACTCGCCGACCGGATCCTCTCGTGCTGGGCCTCCGCCTTCAATCCGGAGGCGGCGCTGTACCGGGCCCGGCAGGGGCTGGACCCCTTCAGCGCGCGGGTGGCGGTCGGAGTGCAGCGCATGGTCATGGGAGTACGGTCCTTCGTCGCCTTCACCCGTGACCCCCGTGCCCCCCATGACAGTGCGAGGCGCTGCGTGATCGCGGCGGCCCACGGCATTGGCGAGGGTGTCGTCCAGGAGAAGGCGGACGTCGACCACTTCTTCGTCGATCCTGTGGCGTGGCGTATCGAGGCTCATGTCGTGGTCAAGAGCAGAGCGGTCGGCTGGGACGCGGCGCGACCGGATCAGGGCCCGGTGGCGGTGCCGGTCGACGAACGGCAGGCGGCGGCTCCCGTGCTTTCGGACACCGAACTGAAGGAGATCAGCACCCTCGCGCTACGCGTCGAGGAGCACTTCGGGGAGCCCCAGGACATCGAGGGGACCATCACCGAGGACGGCGGCGTCCACCTGGTGCAGGCCCGGCCGATCGTGACCGCGCCGCGCGCATCCACAACCCCACCGGACCGTGGCGGGAACGCCGGGGGGATCCTCTGGGACAACAACAACGTCACGGAGAGCTATCCAGGCGTCAGTTGCGCCCTGACCTTCTCGGTGGCCCGCACGCTGTACGAGGTGGGATTCGGCGACCTGTACCGGCGGATGGGCGTGCCCGCCCGACTTCTGGAACACAACCGGCCACTGCTGCGACGGATGGTCGGACACCTCGACGGCTGGGTCTACTACCAACTGGACTCGTGGTACAGGCTGCACGGGCAGATTCGCTGCTTCCGGCCGCTGTGGTCCACCTGGGAGCAGTCCCTGGGACTCGCGGAGAGCGGCCGCCACGGTTCGGCTTCACGGAGCCGTGGCCCGCTGGCGCGGCTCGCCGACGCCGTCCACCTCGCGGAGATCCTCGGCAGGCTGATGGCGCATCCCCGCCGGGTCCGCCGGTTCCTGCACTGGTGGGACAGCTACCACCCGCAGTTCTCGGATGTGCCGGCGATGCGCCCGCACGAGGTGGTGGAGGCCTACCGGACCCTGTGGGCGCAGGTGTCCCGCCGCTGGGGTGTCACGCTGGTGAACGGGCTTTTTCTGTTCACCGTGACCTGGGCCGCCAACGGCCTGCTGCGCCGGTGGCTCCCGGAGGCGGGCCGGAGTCTGCTCAACGGCATGCTGGTCGGCGGACCCGACAACCGGTCCGCCGCGGCGTTGCGATCGGCGATCGCCCTGGCCGAGACCGCGGCCGCGTCCCCGGACCTGCGCACCGCTCTGATGTCCGACCAGGACCCCGAAACGCTGTGGCGGCGGTTGACGGAGCAAGGCCACGACGAGCCGTTCGTGTCGGCGATGCGCCAGCATGTCCAACGCTACGGCGACCGAGGGTTGCACGACCTCAAGCTGGAGACGCTGACGCCGCGTGACCAGCCCTGGACCGTCCTGCACACGGTACGCGCGTATCTGCGGCAAGGTCTGACCGTCGAGGGCAGCCGGACCGCCGGCCGGGAGATCCGCCGACAGGCCGAGCAGGAGCTGCGCGGCAGTCTGCGCAACCCCCTCAAGCGAGCGGTGTTGCGTGGAACGTTCGGGATCATGCGGATGCTGACCCGGGTGCGTGAGGACACCCGCTTCTGCCGCAGTCAGCTCATCGGCGACGTGCGCGTCCTGCTGATGAGGCTGGGGGAGGAACTGGCTGCGGCCGGCCGCCTGGACCGGCCCAGGGACGTTCTCGACCTCACTGCCGACGAGGTTCTGGGCGCCTTCGACGGGACACTCGCGGGGGCCGACCTCAGGGGACTCGCGGCCGTGCGCGCCGCCGAGCGGGCACGCTGGACGGCCGGGGACCCCTTGCCGCCACGTATGACGACCGACCGGGACCTGCCGCTGGCGACCGCGCTGCTGTCCGTCACCGGCCAGGACGCGGCGCGGCAGGCAGCGCCCGAGGACGGCACCGCGCCATCGCGCCTGCTGACCGGACTTGCGTCCAGTTCCGGCACGGTGCGGGGTACGGCCAAGATCGTTCTTGACCCGTCGGTCAACGCCGACGAGTGCCAGGGCCGCATCCTGGTCGCACGGGAGACCGACCCCGGCTGGCTCTTCCTGATGATGACGGCCAGCGCCCTGGTGGTGGAGCGCGGGACACTGCTCTCGCATACGGCCATCACCGGCCGACTGCTGGGCATCCCCACCGTCGTGGCGGTGCGCGACGCGACAGACCTCATCGCGGACGGCAGTCTCATCGAGGTCGACGGTTCCTCGGGTACGGTGCGCATCCTGGACGGCGCGTCATGATCCGCCGACTGGGTCGCTACATCGGCGTGGCCTATCCGCCGAGGACGCAGTTGCCCCTGATGCTCTCCTGGGCCGTCGGACTGACCGCCCTCTTCGCCTGCACCGTCGGCGGGGCCTTCCGCTGGCATCCCGACAGCGGGCTGGCCATCACCGCGGTGACCCTGGTTGTCGACATGCTCCTGCTCCGGGCTCTCGACGACCTCCGCGACCACGGGTACGACCGGGAACACCATCCGTCCCGGCCGCTACCCAGCGGGATGGTCACGGAACGGGACCTGCTGACCCTGGTCGCCGTCGGCACCGCCGTCCTGCTTCTGCTCAACGCCCACCGGGGCATGGTGCTGGCGGCGCTGGGTGTCCAACTCGCCTACGGGATCGGTGTGATGACCCTGGAATGGCGGACAGGCCGGCCGTCGGCCGACAGGCTGGGACTCCAACTGGCGCTCAATCTGCCGATCCAGACCCTGCTGAGCCTGTATGTGTACGCCGGTTTCCTGAGGGCCGAGCAGCAGCAGCCGAACCTCGCCGGGCTGATGGCCGTTGCGGCCGCCACGTTCGGCGGACTCTGCCTGGAGCTCGGCCGGAAGACCACCCGCCGCCCGCGGCCGGGAGAGCGGACCTATGCCACGGTGCTCGGTCCGGCGCTCGCATCGGCCGCCGCGGTCGCGGCCGCCGCGACGGCCACTGCCATCGTGCTGGCGATCACCCAGCCATGGCGCCCGGAGGCCGCCGGATACGGCTGGGGGTGGTTGCTGCTGATCCCGCTGCTCCTGCCGGCCACCGCCGCGGCCCGCTTCGCGGCAGGTGCCACGGGCTGGCCGGTGGCACTCATCCGCAACTATCTGCCGGCCATGTACGCCAGTTTCCTGGCGGTCGGCTTGCTCACGGAAGGAGGACTGCAGTGATCTCCTACGCCCCGATCACCGACGACCCCGGTTTCTGGACCCTGCTCGGACCCGACTTCGCGGGCAAGTCCACCGTGCTGAATCGCCTCCACGATGATCACGGCTGGCGCGTGGTGTCTTACGACGACCGATATCTGGAGCAGTACCCGCTGATCGCACGACTACGGCAGCGCTGGATCGACGACGCCTTCCTGTGGGCCGGGGAGCGCTACTCCCCGGAGCTGGTGCTGTCCGTGCTGCACACCATCGTGCTGCATCTGCGCGACCAACTCGCCTGCTCCACCGGGCCGGAACCGGTGATCGTCGACTCGTACTTCTACAAGCTTCTCGCCAAATGCCGCCTGCTCGGGCTGGAGCACGAGCCCACCTTCGACCTCTGGCGGCGCTTTCCCCGGCCGAGGGGGGTGCTCTACCTGGACGTCCCGCCCGAGGTCACCTGGGCGCGTAGCGGTCAGGGAGCACTTCTCAACGCCTTCGAGCAGCGCCCCGGAACCGCAGGCCGGGCCGGCTTCCTCCAGTTGCAGTCCGAACTGCGCGAGGCGCTGTTGAAGGAGGTCGGCGACGTGCCGTTGACCGTCATCGACGGCTCGGCCGATCCGGACACCGTCATGGCCGACGTACTCGCCTCCGTGCGGACGGAGGCGCTGCGGTGACCTCGACCGAGCACCCGACGACCGTGGGGTCGCAGGCAAAGGAACGGCTGGCCGAACTCCTCGCCGAACGCGCCGCCTGGGTGGGCGGCCCGCCTCGGGACCCCGCGGCAGGACATCCCGCGGAGGCCACCGTCGTGGTGCTCCTGCGCTCCTTCGACCTGGACAGCCTGGTCAACGGCGCGCGCGCGTTCGCGGCAGGCCTTGCCCCGGCCGAGGCGGACGCTTGGCGCCGATCCTGGACCCGGACGCTCTTCCTGTTCGGCAACCCCGCCAACCTCACCGAGCGCACACCGCCCCGACTGGTCTCCCCGACCGGGACCACCGCCTGGCTCGGGCCCTATGCGCCCCAGCATCTGCCCGGCCCGATCCGGCTGTACAAACCGGTCTCCGGGGTTCTTCCGGAACTCCGCCCGGACATCGAGATCACACCTGCCGAACCCCCTGCCGGTACGCCTCCCACACCCGGCGGCCCGTGCCGGCCCCTGCACATCGCCGTACGGGACCTGAAACTCGCCGACTACCTCATCCACCTCCACCACGCCCTGAGCGAGTCCGTCCTCCAAGGCCGCCTCCGGCCGGACGAACGTCTCCGCCTGATCCACTGCCCGGACCTCGGTGCCGAAGCGGCCAGGGGAACGCAGGGCTATGCCCGCGTCCACCAGGCGGCCGACGACCCGGAGCGGCTCCGTCTCCACGTCTGGCTCTCCGACACGTCCCACCACGGCCGCCACAGCCCGACCGCCCACAGGTAACAGCACCACTCAACAGCAATTGGACGGCGAGGAAACCATGGACATCCCCGACTTCACCGATGACGATCTGGCCCGCCTGGCGCTCTCCTCAAGGCTGCGGAGTCTCTCGGAATCGCTCAGGACGGCGGTCGCCGCGGAGGACCGCCCAGCTGCCGCGGACGGCGGAGGCGGCCTGACCGCCGAGCTCAGCTCGCTCCTCGCGGCCGAGGTCCCGCTGCTCAAGGATGCCATCGCGAGATATGCGAGGAGCCGTGGCGAGCACCCGCAGGACCTGCCGCCCGCCCCGGACGTCGACGCGGCGGGCGCCTTCCACCCGGCGGACCCGGCGGCCGAGGCCGCCGCAATCGACGCCTGGTACGCACTGCACGCGCAATTGGAACCGCTGGCACGCGTCCGCGACCCGTTCAGCCGACTGCTGAGCGGGCGCAGCCCCCTCCCGCAGGACTGCCTGATCTGCCGCAAGTACGCGGGCGAGCCGGTGCCGCCCTGGGCGGGCTTCGCCAAACCGCCCGGCGGGCACGTCATCGATGACGGAACCTGGCGGGTCGGACACGGCCCCACTCCGTACTGGCCGGCCGGGACCCTGCTGATCGAGTCCCGCCGGCACTTCCTGGACCACGCCGGTTTCGACGCCCACGAGGCCGCCACCTTCGGTCCGCTGGTCCAGCGACTCACGGATCCCCTGAAGGAGGCCACCGGAGCCCCCCGAATTCATGTCTTCTCCTGCATGGAGGGCACCAGGCACTTCCATACATGGCTGGTGCCCCGCACCGAGGGGAAGCAGAGCGGGCGGGGCTTTGTCGCCGACCCCGGACACTGCACCCCCGCCGAGGCCGAGGACGTCATCGGCCGTCTCAGGACGGCGCTCGCAGGCACGGTGGAGCAGCCATGACGGCGGGTGTGCACGCGGCCGACACCCTGGCACGCGCCACCGCACAACAACCCAGAGCCCGCATCCTGCTCGCACCGGTGCCCGTCAGCCCCACCAAACCGCTGACGCCAACCCACCTGAAGTACCTGCTCTCCCTCGACATGCTCCACAGGGCGACGGCCACGTTCGCCGATGTGACCTTCGTGTACCACCACACCGCGTTCGCCGGGAGCCGGCAGGTGGCCGGATTCTGGGAGTACCTCGACCGCTGCCACGCCAACGTGGCACACGAAGCCCTGAGCGAGGAAGAGATAGGCGAGCTGTACACCGCCTACAACCGGGCCGGGCCCGCACCGGAGGCCGACCTGTTACCGGTGGTCCGACGTGCCGAGGCAGGCTGGACCCACCCGGTGACGGCACGTCTCCTCGACATCTGGGAGGGCCACTACCGGCTGCTCGGTATGGCCGATCCCGGACTGGGCCGCACCGGCCCGGAGCCGGCCTCCGAGGCCGCCGTCCTGGATCTCCTAGCCAGCCGGAACCTGTGCATCGACGCACGGAGTCTGCAAGCGCCCGCCTATCTGGACGCCACCGCTGCGGGGCTGCCGCTGCGGGCCGTCACCAGCCCGGACGGGCAGGCCAACTACCTGCTCTACCTGCTCCGCCAGTTGGTGCCGCTCCTGGAAAGCCACGACCTGGTGGTACTGGCCCATGACGTCGACCTGCGCACCGACTACCAGACGCTGGCCCATGTGTTCACCTCGCTCGGCGCCACTGTCGTACGGTTCGAGGTCCCCCGGGTCCCGATCGACGGAGTCGTCCGGTCGACCAGGTTCGGTGGCTGGCAGGGCCACACCCTGGGGGCGTTCGCGGGTGCGCTGGTCGACGAGTTCGGTCCCGAGGTGTTCCAGCTCGGCCTGCGCCTGTATCTGGTGGCCGGTCTGGGCAGGACAGCTCGCTCGTCCTTCTCGCTGGGGCATCTTCGGCGATGGATGCGCCGTGCCGTCCGGCTGCTCGACGAGTCCGGCGGCCCCCTGCCCCTCGACGGCTCCGGGCACGGCACCGCCGGACGGTTTCTGGCTGCGAGGGCGGGACGGCGGCGCTACGCGGATCCGTACCTACTGGCCACCACCTTGCTGGGCCGCGATCCCGCCGTGCCCGCGGGCGAGCTGCTCCGCGTCGTCATGGGGTCACTCCCGGACCGCGGGGCTCCAACAGACATGGAGAGGTGACAAGGAATGCCCACCCCGACGCGCGGCACCGCCCTTCCGGAGCTCGCCGCGCAGGTGAACTTCTCCCACACCGTGGCCCGGGAGACGATCCACCGCCGCCACCTCACCGAGGTCTTCCTGACCGACGTGCTGCAGGCGGATGCGCAGAGCTTCGTGGCAGCCGCCTCGCTGCCCCCGGTGCATCCGCACTACACAGGCCGCACTCATGCGGCCGGGAGCCCTGATCCGATGCTCCTGCTGGAATGCTGCCGACAGGCCGAGACCTATGCCGCGCACGCCTTCTTCGGTGTGGAGACGGGCGCCGGTTTCATCCTGCGGAACTGGTCCCTCGAAGTCTCTCCGGAGGCCTTCGCCGCCGTGCCGTCCGGCTCGAATCAACTGTTCATGACGGCGGTTGCCGAGCGCCGCGGCCCTGCCGCGACCAGAGCGCACGGCATGGTCTACGAATTCCGGCTGTGGCTGGCCGACACCCAGGTCGGGCAGGTCCGGATGGACGTCGGCTACCTGGCCAAAGACGCCTACACCTCCGTCAGGTCGCGCAGGCGCGGGCACTTTCCGGCGATGTCGGACGAGCAGCCGACGGCCGGGGCGGGACAGCCGGTCGATCCGGCCAGGGTGGGGCGGACCAGAGCGATGGATGCCCTGTTGCGCGACGTCGGTGTCGCTCGGGGCGCCCTCACCGCGACCCTGCGCCTCGCCACGGACAACCCCAGCTACTTCGACCACCCGCAGGACCACGTCCCCGGAATGGTGCTGACGGAGGCGGCCCTTCAGATGGCAGTGCTGGCGCAGGAAGAGTGGGACGGCATCGCGCCACGCCTCGGCGCCATGGTCGCGGCGGAGTCGTCGTTTCTCTCATTCGCCGAGCTGGACGAGCCCGTCGTCCTCACGGCGGCGCGACCGTCGGGCGGCGGAGGCCGGGACGTGGCGTCGGACGGCCGTGAGCACGACCGAGCAGTCGAGGTGACTTTCTACCAGCGAGGGGCGGAGATCACCCGCACGAAGGTCGTCATGGCCACCAGCTTCCGCGCGCGGCCCACGAGTCCGGGGTTCCTCGGATGAGCGGCGCGGACCGTGCGGCGGTCGTCGCCGGCCTGGGCGGCTGGGTGCCGCGCACAGTGGTGACCAACGATGAACTCGCCGCCCTCCTGGACACCGACGACGAGTGGATCCGCACACGTACCGGCATCCGGCAGCGCCATGTGATCGCCCCGGGCGAGGCCACCGGCGACCTCGCCGTCGAGGCGGGGAGGCGGGCACTGGAGTCCGCCGGCCTGGTGGGCGTCGGTGCGCTGGTCCTTGCGACCAGCACACCGGACCGGCTGAGTCCGGCGACCGCGCCCGAGGTGGCGAGCCGACTCGGACTGGGCACGGTACCGGCCTTCGACGTGGCGGCCGTGTGCGCCGGCTTCGTCTACGCCCTCGCAGCCGGGGCGGGGCTGATCGCGACAGGAGTCGCCGAGAGCGTACTGGTCATCGGCGCCGACACCTTCTCCACAATTCTCGACCCGGCGGACCGAACGACCAGAGCAGTCTTCGGCGACGGGGCAGGGGCTGTCGTACTGCGGGCGGGATCCCTCGACCAGCCGGGGGCACTGCTGGGCCTGAGCCTCGGCAGCGACGGCAGCCGCAGCGACCTCATCGAGATTCCGGCGGGCGGCTCCCGGCAGCGGTCCACCAGCCTGCCGGCCAAGCCGGACGACACCTTTCTCACGATGCGCGGGCGAGCCGTTTTCGCCGAAGCGGTGCACCGGATGTCCGCTTCGGCGCGGGAGACCGCGGCACGGGCCGGGTGGCCGCTGGAAGAGATCAACCGGTTCGTGCTGCACCAGGCCAATGCCCGGATCGTCACGGCGACCGCTCACCGGCTCGCACTGCCCGCCGAGCGTTTCCTGTCCAACATCGACAGGGTCGGCAACACGGTCGCCGCCTCGATTCCGCTGGCGCTTTCCGACGGTGTCCTCTCCGGCGAGCTCAGGCCGGGACACCGCGTGGTTCTGGCCGGTTTCGGCGGCGGACTCGCATGGGGGTCGGTGGCCCTCGTCTGGCCGCACATTGCTCACCCCGGAAATCACATCCTCCCTGCACCACCAGCTGACCAGTCAGGAGCGCGAAAATGAACCAGTCACAGAAGATAATAGCTGATATCATGTCAGACCATTTCAAAGTGGACCGCCAACTGATTCACTCCGATGCGACGTTCGCGGACATCAGGTTCGACTCCCTGGTTCTCGTGGAGCTGGCGCTCGTTCTGGAGAACGAACTGGACATCAGGGTGGCGGACGGCGAACTGCACGACCACATGACCATCGCCGAAGCCGCTGAACTGGTGGCGGCGAAGAAGGCCGTGCTCTGATGACGGGCCCTGCACGTCCGTTCGAAGCGGCAATCACCGGGCTCGGGCTGGTCACCCCCGCCGGTATAGGAGTCAAGGAGAATTGGGACCGCCTGTTGTCGGGGGTCTCCTGTGCAGCCACCGACGAGGAACTGCGCGGTTCCCCGGTCGACTTCAGCTGCCGGGTGCCCGGATTCGATCCGGACGCCCTGCTCGGGGGATTCTCCGCCTGGCAGCTGGACCGGTTCGTACAACTGGCGATTGCCTCCTCCCGGCAGGCCGTCGAGGAGGCCGGCTGGGATCCCGCCACCTGGGACGGTGCCCGGGTCGGCGTCGTGCTCGGCAACTCGCTCGGCGGGATGCAGTCCCTGGAACAGCAGCACGGCAGCCTGCTGGAGAAGGGACCACGCAACGTCTCCCCTCTCCTGATCCCCAGATTCATGGTGAACATGGCCGCCGCACAGGTCGCGATCGACCTCGGAGCCCGGGGACCGAGTCTGGTCACGGCGACCGCCTGTGCCTCGGGGGCCACAGCGGTGGGCACGGCACGGGAACTTCTGCGCTCCGGGGCCTGCGATGTGGTGCTGGCCGGAGGGACCGAGTCCGCGCTGACCCCGCTGGTCATGGCCGGGCTCGGCAGGATGGGCGCGCTGTCCGGGCGCAGGCGGGAGCCGGAGCGGGCGTCCCGCCCCTTTGACGCCGACCGTGACGGATTCGTGGCCGCCGAGGGCGCGGGCGTCCTGGTCCTGGAGCGGATGGCCGACGCCCGGGCGCGCGGCGCGCGCATCCGGGCCGTCGTCCGGGGGTACGGCAGCTCCACCGACGCCTACCACCCCACAGCGCCCGATCCGCAAGGTCAAGGCATCGAACGCGCGCTCAGGGCCGCGCTGGCCGACGCGCAGCTCGGCTCCGCGGATGTGGATCACGTCAACGCGCACGGCACCGGGACTCCACTGAACGACGTCACCGAAGGGCGGTCACTCCACCGGGTGCTGGGCGCCCGGCCCCTGGTCACCTCGGCCAAGGGCGTCATCGGACACACGCTCGGCGCGGCCGGCGCCATCGAGGCCGCGTACACCGCGCTCGCCCTTGAACACAACATCGTTCCGCCGACAGCCAACCTGACCCGGCTTGATCCCGAGCTGGAGCTCGACGTGGTGAGCGGATCTCCCCGCAGCGCCCTGGTGGACGTCGCCGTGAGCACCTCGCTCGGCTTCGGCGGCCACAACGCGGCACTGGTGCTCACGACCGCCTGATCAGCACCCGCCCGGAACAACCCCCTTCCCATCTGGCGAACCATCACCCGGAGGTATTCATGAACCCCCTTCAGAAGATCCGCCTCGTCGCACTCGACAGTGACGGCGTACTGCTCAACGACACGTACAGCCCCGTCATCGAACGGTTCGTCACCCGGCACGGCGGCGAGTACACCGCGGCCGTCGAACGCGGAGTCTGGGGCTCCCCCCAACTGGCGGCCGGCCAGAACATGGCCCTTGCCTGCAAACTCCCGTGGTCGGCCAAGGAGACCATCGGGGCGTTCTTCAAGGAGCGCGAGGAATATCTCAGGGAGAACCCGGTCGAGTTGATCCCAGGCACCGAAGAACTCCTCGCCACCCTGCGGGAGGCCGGTGTCCGCGTCGTCTGCTACGGAGGACGCAACCGCGAGTACACCTTCGACACCCATCTCGGCCACCTCGCCGAGTACTTCGACAGCGAGATCCCCTACGTCGACGTCAACGACTTCCGGCCCGGTACCAAGGAGATCGTCCGGGACATCTTCGGCTACGAGTTCAACGAGGTCGTCTTCGTCGACGACATCAACCGCGTCGCCGAGGTCACCAAGAGTCTGGGAGCCGGATTCATCGGTGTACCGGCCTCCTTGCCCCACAACTTCCAGCGCGCGGAGATGGAGGCCACCGGCGTGCGGTACATGGTCGACGACATCCGGAAGATCGATGCCGGGCTCCTCAGGAAGGTGGACGAGGAGCTCGCCGCCGGCACCCTCTGGGCGGAGCCGGGCTCCCACCGTACGGCCGACCGCGCGGGGCGGGTGGCCGGATGAACGCGCCGGACACGCTTCCTACCACCCGGCTGGGCGTCGACGGCCCGCCCGTGGGAGTCCAGGGACTCGGCTGCATGGGTATGAGCGAGTTCTACGGCCCCAGCGACCCCAAGGAGTGCCTGAAGACCCTGGAACGGGCACTGGAACTCGGAGTCACTCTCTACGACACCGCCGACAACTACGGCCATGGGCAGAACGAGAGGCTGCTCGCCCCGTTTGTGCGAGCCCACCGCGACCGGGTACTGGTCTCCACCAAGTTCGGCCTGGTGCGGAGGGCGGACGATCCGCACTACCGGGGGATCGACAACTCTCCCGGATATCTCCGCACCGCGGTTGAAGGCAGCCTGCGGAGGCTCGGCACCGACACCATCGACCTCTGCATCGCCCACCGCCTCGACCCCCGGACACCCGTCGAGGACACCGTCGCCGAGATGGCCAAGCTGGTCGACGAGGGCAAGGTCCGCCTACTGGGTCTGTCCGAGGTGACGGGCGAGGAACTGCTCCGGGCAAACCGGGTCCATCCGATCGCCGCCGTGCAGTCGGAGTGGTCGCTGTTCTCCCGGGAGGTCGAGGCCGATGTCGTCCCGGTGGCCGCCGAGTTGGGAGTGGTCCTCATGGCCTACTCACCCTTGGGGCGGGGATTCCTCGCCGGGGGGTTCACCAGCGCGGACCAGCTCTCCGCCAACGACTACCGCCGGACGATGCCCCGCTTCACCGGGGAGAACGCCCAGCGCAACACCGCGATCCTGGCGCCACTCCACCAGATCGCCGCGGCCGGCGGGGCAACAGTGGCTCAGATCGCCCTGGCCTGGCTCCACCACCGGTCCGCCGTCCACGGATTACCGGTTGTGCCCATCCCCGGGACGCGCAGCCCCGCGCGGGTGGAGGAGAACACCGCGGCCGCGACCCTCGTCCTCGGAGCCGATGAACTCGCGGTCCTGGAGCCCATGGCAGCTCAGGTCTCCGGCTCCCGTCTCATCGGGCTGAACTTCACCCCGCAGTCAGAGTCTGACCGCAGCGGTTGCCCGGCATGAACGAGTACGTGCCCAGCGACTGATGGCGCAGCTGGGCGGACTGTCCCCCGACTCCGCGCGGGGTAATCGGCGGACAGTCCGCCGACTACCCCGCGGAGGAGGTGTTGATCTGCGCGGCGAGCGCCGTTCACGGCCACCGCGTACTACCGAGTCAGTAGGGCCTGTGCGGCACTCCACGGAGGGATGTGAACGCGGCTTCCCCGAACCGGCACCGGGGTTCGTCCTGCCCCACCATGACGGCATTCACGCTGCAGTCAGTGATCAGGGGTGCGCAGCCCGGCCAGCAGGATAACGAGCAGGTGTTCGGTTCGGTGGAGTGAGGCGCTGCTTGTGCGAGTGAGGAGCTGGTAGAGGACGGAGCCGACGAGAGCGTCAGCAACAACTTCCACGTCGACGTCGGCGCGGAATTCGCCACCCGTCACTCCCGCGCGCAGGCAGCCCACGACGGCCTCGTGCTGCGCGCGGGTGTGGTCCCGATAGAGGCTTTC
Organism: Streptomyces sp. NBC_01314; assembly: GCF_041435215.1. Taxonomy (NCBI): domain Bacteria; kingdom Bacillati; phylum Actinomycetota; class Actinomycetes; order Kitasatosporales; family Streptomycetaceae; genus Streptomyces; species Streptomyces sp. NBC_01314. The sequence goes on from NZ_CP108394.1 coordinate 6,482,940, forward strand.
GGCGTCGTGCGGGCTCTCGGCTGCGGCAGCGGTCAAGGCCAGGATCATGGCCGCATGGCGCGGGTCGCCGACCGATGCGGCGTAGGCCCCGAACCAGGCGGTCAGCTGTTGGGCGGCGCCGTCGGTGGTCGGCCGGAGGGGTAGGCGGATGCCGGGCGCGGCAGTGAGGAAGCTGTGCAGGACGGCATCGCCGACGAGGGCCGCTTTGGAGGACCAGCGGCGGTAGAGCGTGGGTTTGCCGACGCCGGCTGCGGCAGCGACCTTCTCCATCGACAGGCCGGCATAGCCGTCGCGCAGGAGAACCTCCCGCGCCGCGTCGAGGATGGCCTCGTCCCTGGCCGCATCCCGGGGCCGCCCAGGCCGCCGCACCTCATCCATAGCCGCCCATCCTACGAGAGGTACACTCCACAATTACGAAACGTATCGTAACGCTATATAGGAGGTGTCCGTGGGTGCAAACGTGGTCGTCGTCATCGGTGTGGGCGGCATGGGGCAGGCCATCGCCCGGCGCCAGGGCAGCGGCAACAAGCTACTGCTCGCCGACTTCAACGGGGAGACTCTCGCTTCCGTCGCGGATCTCCTGCGCGGGCAGGGACACGACATCGTCACGCAGACGGTGGACGTCTCCTCACGCTCTTCCGTCGCCGCTCTTGCGGACGCGGCGGCCCGGCTCGGTCCTGTCGTCCAGGTCGTGCACACTGCGGGCCTCTCTCCCGTCCAGGCCCCCGCCGCCGCTGTCCTGAAGGTGGACCTGCTCGGTACGGCGTTGGTCCTGGAGGAGTTCGGTCGGGTCGTCGCGCCCGGCGGAGCCGGCCTGGTGATCTCCAGCATGGCCGGTCACATGCTGCCCGTCCCCCTGAGCGCGGAGCAGGAGCAGGCTCTCGCCCACACGCCCGCCGACGATCTGCTGGACCTGCCCTTCACCGATCCGGAGGTCGCGGGACAGAGTGCCTATCCGCTGGCCAAGTACGGCAACCGGCTGCGGGTCCAGGCCGCCAGCGCCTCCTGGGGCGAGCGGGGAGCCCGGATCAACTCCATCAGCCCCGGCGTGATCGCCACCCCCATGGGACAGCAGGAACTCGACGGCGACAGCGGCCAGATCATGCGTGCCATGATCTCCGCGTCGGGAACCGGCCGGCTGGGCACTCCCGACGACATCGCCGAGGCCGCCGCCTTCCTGCTGGGCCCCGGCGCCACCTTCATCACCGGCAACGACCTGCTCGTGGACGGCGGTGTCGTCGCGGCCATCCGCGCCGGCCGTCTCACTCCGGTCGCCTGACTCGGAGGACCGGGGCGCAGCGCCCCTCCTGGGCCCCGGCCCTCGTCCGCCGCCTCACCGAATGACCACCAACTCTCGGCCGGCCCGCAAGTGCCCGTATATATGAGGAGAAACCATGAGCCTGGTTCCGCCCCCGTTCGACCCCGAACTCGCCGCCGTTCTGGAGGTTGTCGCCGAGACGCTTCCTTCCACCTTCACGATCGACATGGTGCCCGCGATACGCCAGGGCATCGCGGCGGCCAGGCCAGGTCCGGAGGCGCTGGACCAGGACGGGTTCTTCGAGGTGGAGGACCGGATCGTGCCGGGCCCCGAGGGCGCGCCCGACATCTCGCTGCTGATCGGCCGCCCAGCCGCGTCCGCCGGTGTTCGCCCGGTCTTCTACCATGTCCACGGCGGTGGAATGGTCCTCGGCGACAACCGGACCGGGGTCGACATGGTGCTCGGCTGGGCGCGGGAGCTGGACGCGGTGGTGGTGTCCGTGGAGTACCGCCTGGCGCCCGAGAACCCGTACCCGGCTGCGATCGAGGACGTCTACGCCGGTCTGGTGTGGACGGCGGAGCACGCGCAGGAGATCGGCGGCGACGCTGAGCGGATCGTCATCGCGGGTGCCAGTGCGGGCGGCGGCCTGACCGCGGCGCTGGCCCTGCTGGCCCGGGACCGCAAGGGTCCGCAGCCGATCGGGCAGCTGCTGATGTGCCCGATGCTGGACGACCGCAATGACACGGTGTCCAGCCGCCAGATGGCGGGCCTGGGCGTGTGGGACCACGCCTCCAACGAGATGGGCTGGACCGCGCTGCTCGGCGACCGGCGCGGCGGCCCGAACGTGCCCGCCTACGCCGCTCCGGCCCGGGCCGAAGACCTGTCCGGGCTCCCTCCGGCCTTCCTGGACATCAGTTCCGCAGAGACATTCCGGGATGAGACCGTCGCGTACGCCTCGCGGATCTGGCAGGCCGGCGGGGTCGCCGAACTCCACGTGTGGCCCGGCGGTTTCCACGGCTACGACATGATGGCACCGCACGCCGAGGTGTCCCAGGCGACCCAGGCGGCACGACTGCGGTGGCTGGGCCGGCTTCTCGGGGAGTGAGGAACCGCGCAGCTCACCGCGCCATGAACGGATGAGAGAGCTTGCCGGGCACCTGACCGCCCGGCCCCGGACGCCCGGTGCCGCGTCCAGGACGGGGCGGTCGGACCTCCCGCCCATCCGTAACGGCGATGAGCGCGTTTCGCTCCTCGCGGACGATCCGCCACATGATCCTTCGGTCAGAAAGGGTCAGGGCGGGCATGCCGGTGATCTCCGCGACCCGGGCGCGGGCCGCTCGGTGTCATCGGCGTCGTAGGCCGGTCTGCGCCGCCCGCTGCACGTCTTCGAGCAGGCTGCTGACGCCGTGTATCCCCTCGACGGCCCGGCCCAGGGGGTGGGCGCGCCGGGCGGATGCCTCGGCCTCGTCGCGCACCAGGGACAGGCTGTCGGGCAGCCTGTAGGCGGCGGCCCGTTCGCGCCACTGTGCCAGCGCGCACCGGGTCTGCGCTTCCTTCGCCTGGGCCAGCCTGTCCTCTTCGCACGCGTGGGCACGGGCGTCCTGCTCGGACACCGCGCACTGCGCGCGGACGGTCTGCGCCTGCCACGCGGCCCGGGACAGCTCGTGCGGGAACTGGTCGGCGATCTGATCCACCAGCGCCGCGTACTGCGTGAACCGGGCCGCGGTACGCGCATACAGCGCTGCCACCAGCTCGAAGCGGTCGTCGCATTCGCGCTGGGCCGCGGTGGCCTCCCGCTGGGCCGCGGCGCGCCGGGCTTCCCTTCCGATGTGCGAGGCCACCGGTGCGCTGGCGCGCACCGCCTGCGGCGGCCGGCCGACAAGAGGACCGCAGCGGTAGGTCCCATCAGTGCCGATCAGCAGTTCCGGCCTGCCGGTGGTCTCCGTGTCATCGGCGGTGGGCGCGTACCCGATGCGCTTCAAGACGGCCTCGGCCACCTCGCCCAGCCTGTGGCCGGGCACGATCGTCAGGAGGGAAGCGAGATTGTCCTTTGGGGGAAGTTCCGGTCCCGAGGGCCCCACCCAGTCAGCCCTCGTCGCTGGCCACGCCCTGCGGTGACAGCTGTGCGGAGAGCAGGCTGACGGCCGCCATGGCGGCTTCCACCGCGTTCCGGCCCGGCCCGGTGGGCAGGGCACCCGGGCGCCAGTCGACGGCCACGGCGAAGCAGTCGCCCTCGTCGGCCGTCTGAAGCCACGCCGGGCCCGGCAGCGTCGGCAGCTTCCCGCTGCCCCACAGCCGGGCCTGCTTGGCCGCCTGGGCTGCGGCCTGCCGGGCCGCAGCGGCCTGGTGCCGGTAGTGCTTGGCTCGCTGCCGGGCACGACTGGAGGCGGCGGCTGCAACGGTACTCACGCGCTTGCCCAGGGCGGCGGCATCACGGACCGTCGCGGTGAACTCCCCATCCTGTCCCCAGGGCGTGTTCATCGAGACCGGGCCGCACAAGCACGCCATCCAGCAGACGTTCTTCCTGTATGTCTACGAGCCGGGCGGCAACCGTGTCGAGCTGTGCAACCCGCTCACCCGGCTCGTCCTCGCCCCCGACTGGCCGCTCGTCACCATCGAGTCCTTCCACACGCACGGCACACCGCCGGTCGGCTGAGGGGACACGCTGTAGACCGGACGCGGCTCAACTGCCACCAAGATCATTGACGGAATGTTGACCCTCCTGAACGGCTACCCGCGTCTGGCTACGAGGTCTGCTCCCCGAACGCCCGCCGCACCTGCTCCGCGATCAACGGGTACACCTCGCGCGCCTTGGCCTCATCCTGGACGTCGTAACCGTGGTCGGCGCCGGTGACGTCGTGATGGCCGACCAGCGATCCGGCCCTGCGGAGCCGGTCGGCGTAGGCCACGCCCTCGGCCTTGAGGAGGTCGTACTCGGCGGTGATGACGAAGGCCGGCGCGATGCCCTTGAGGTCGGCGGTGTCCGAGGGATGCGCGGGCGAGACCAGACGGTCGCCCCGTTGCTTCGGATCCGGGACGTACGCGCTGTCGAAGACGTCCGCCATCCACGGGCGCAGTACCGGCTTGGGGATCGCGGCCCGCTTGTCGCGGCCGGCGGTGGCGAGGTCGAGCGGCGCATAGTGCAGGACCTGGAGGGCGATCGACGGGCCGCCCTCCTCCAGCGCCTGGCGGGCCGCCGCCGTCGCGAGGGCGCCGCCCGCGCTCTGGCCGCCCACGGAGAGCCGCTCGCCGTCCCAGCCGTGTGCGCCCCCGTGCTCGGCGACCCACCGGACGACCTCGAAGGCCTGCCGGGGCGGCGCGGGGAACGGGTGCTGCGGGGCGACCACGTAGTCCACGTTGAGCACGGCCACACCCGCCTCGACGGCTATGCACCGGCACAGCGCGTCGTCCAGCTCGATCTGCGGCATGACGTAGCCGCCGCCGTGGAAGTTGACGTGGACCGGCGGGGGCGGGGCACCCTCGGTGCCGGCGGGCAGGTACAGCACGGCGCGAGCGGGGCCGACCTCGGTCGGGATGGTCAGCTCACGCTTGGTGCACGTGTACTCGGGCAGACGGGCGAACCACGAGGCCTGTGAACCCCGCCCGCTTGCACGGCTGTTCGCCAACACTGCAACACGTTGCATGGCCTTGGCCACGAAGGCGGCTACCGCCGGACGGGCGAGAAGGGGCACGGGAGTCTCCGATCGGTCCGAGAGCGCTCGACCGCCACCGGGAGCGCACCTTGATTGAGGAGAACAATAATCAGGAATCCTGTCAATCAATGACCGATCTTACCGAGCCTCTGCTGTTTCGGCCACCGCGAGTCCGATGGACTTACTTGAGTCAGGCAACAAGGCGGTAAGGAGATCCCTGCTCGGTCGAGTTCATCCGGGCCATCACGCCGACAGGGTTGTGTACCGGCCAACGCGACGACGAGGCAGTCCGCCTCCGGGTCGGCCGCTTCCGTCGGCGGCACGGCGGTCTGCCTCTCCCGGGTGCCTCCGAAGTGGTTTTCGCGCGACGCCGCCTGCCTCCTCGACGCTCCCACCCGCAAGACCGGCAGCTCATTCACCAAGCACGTCGACCCGCCAGGGAGTCGATGATTCTCATGTAAGTGCCGAAGTCAACCTCCGATTCATCGGCATGATCGCGATCTTGCCTTGATCATCCAGTGGGCGCGTGGGCGAGTCGGTGCCGATGGCGGTCGCGAAATTACTTCACCTCGATACCTACCAACTAGTTGGGAGCTTGTGCTCTACTGTGCCCACCCGATGGCGGAAACATGCCGTTCACCGCCCGGTATCCCCGCAGCAAAGGTGCTTCGAGAGGTGTTCCCATGCCGCACCAGCCTCTGATTCCAGCCACACCCGCCAGAGCGGACCGCTCCCCAGGCCCGTACAAGATCGCCGTACTCGGCGGTCTCGCTTCCTATTTGGACGCTGCCACGATCGTCTCGACGGCGGTCTCCCTCGTCCTGTTCCAGTTCGCGTTCGGGCTCACCCCGCTGACGATCGGCATCCTCTCCGGACTGCTGACCGTGACCATCGCGATCGGTGCCGCGATCGGCGGCCGACTCGGCGACCTCGTCGGTCGCAAGCGGGTCTACACGCTCGATCTGCTGGTGTTCACCGTCGGCGTCGCGGTGCTCTTCAGCGCGGTCAACACGCCCATGCTGTACGTCGGAGTGATCATCGCCGGCCTCGCCATGGGCGCCGACCTGCCGACATCACTCGCCCTGATCGCCGAGAACTCGCCCGACGGTCTCAAGGGCCGCATGGTGAGTGTCACCTCGCTGCTGTGGTTGGGCGGCGTCGTGGTCGTCTCCCTGATGGCCGGAGTCGTCGCGCCGTACGGAGTGACCGGCGCCCGGATCCTCTACGCACACGTCCTCGTGGTGGCGATCGTCACCTGGTTCCTGCGCCGCTCGCTGCACGAGTCCACCGAGTGGCAGGCGGCACGCGCCCCCGGAAAGGCGGAGGCGCTTGGTGCCGAGCGTTCGATGCGTGCCCTGCTGCACCCGAAGCTGCTGGTGCCGCTGCTGGTCACCGCCCTGTACTGCGCCTTCTGGAGCTTCACCGCGAACACCATCGGTGCCTTCCTGGGCTTCCTCTACGTCAACGTCGCGCACGTCTCCCTCAGCCAGGCCTCGCTGCTGGGGCTGGTGTCCGTGCCCTTCACCCTGGTGAGCGCGTTCGTCTTCCTCAAGGTTGCGGACTCCCGGGCCCGCCGCGCGTTCTTCGTCTTCGGCTCGGTGGTCCAGATCGTCGCCTGTGCGGCACCACTGGTCATGGGGTTCACCTCCGTGTCGTTGTTCCTGCTGGGCACCGGCTTCGGCATCGGCGGAGCGTTCGCCGGCGAGGGGATCTACAGGGTGTGGTCGCAGGAGTTCTTCCCGACCCTGTTGCGCGGGACGGCCCAGGGGATCACCCATGGCATCACCCGGGGTCTGGCCGCCGGCTTCGCCGTCATCACCCCGACGATCGCCGTCAGCAACCCACGACTGCTCGTCGCGCTGCTCGTCGCTTTCCTCGTGGTCAGCGGACTGATCGGCGCTCTCGCCGTCCCCGCTCTCGAACGCTCCCGGCGCACCGCGCCGTGGGACCGGGAACCCGCCGGGAACGACACGACCGTCGCCGACCCGGTCGGCGTGCCCGGCACCGCCTGACCGTATCCCGTTCGTACAACGCACCCAACGGAGCAATTCTCTCGTGATCGACAACCTGGCGGCCCAGCCCCCCGGAACCGACCATCGATCGCCGGCCCACATCCCCGGAGTCCCGCGGGACACGGCCTGGCGCGCACACTGGATCGGCCCCCACACCCCGGACCACGGGCCGGGACCCGCGGGGTTCGGGCCGCCAGACACGCGTGGCCCCTTCGGTCGCTACCTGTTCCGTACGACGTTCACCCTCGACGCGGTGCCGCAGGCCATCCCGGCCAGAATCACCGCCGACTCCCGTTACGTCGTCCACCTCAACGGCCGGGAAGCGGGCCGAGGCCCGGTGCGATCGCAGCCCCGGCGCCTGGCGTACGACACCCTCGACCTCGCACCGCTCGCCCGCGCCGGCGAGAACACCCTGGTCGTCCTGGTCACCTACTACGGCAAGGCCAACTCCTTCTGGCAACCCGCCGCCGCCAACGGCGCACTCGGCAGGGACGCCGTCCTGGTCCTCGAGGCCGACCTCGGCGACCGGCTGCTGGTGACGGACGACACCTGGCGGATACTGGCCTCCGGTGCCTGGCACAGCGCGGAGGCAGAAGGGATGGACGGCATCCCCGTCGAGTGCCTCGACGCACGCCTGCTGCCCTCGGACTGGAAGTCGGGGGCGCCCGACTCCGACTGGCAGAAGGCACGCATCGTGCCCGCACTCCATCTCGGCTCACTGGCCCGCTCGACACCGCCCGCCGATCCCTACGGGCCGCTGCGGCCCCGCCCGATCGGCCCGCTCGGCGGCGACACCGTCACCCCGGTGCGCATCGCCGTGTCACCGCCCGCCGCCGTACCAGACGACCCTCATCCGGTCGGACATGTGCGGACGTATCTGTCCACGCCGGACCTGCCGGAACCCGTGGCCACCTCCCTTCCCCTCACGCTCACTCCCGGCACCGGTCGTGCCCACCACGTGGTCGTCGACATGGGCCGGATCGTCTGCGGCTTCGTGCGCCTCGACCTGACCGCTCCCTCCGGGACGCAGGTCGACCTCATGTACCGCGAGACGCCCCACGCGCCCGGCGCGAACGACCCCTTCTCGGCCCCCAACACCGGTGCCCGGTACATCGCCCGCGGCCACGACGACCGCTTCGAGGCGTGCGAGGTGAACGGCTTCCGCTATCTGCACGCCCTCGTCACCTCGGACGGACCGGTCCACATCGACGCGGTCGCCGTCCGCGAACACCTCTACCCGCGCGCCGGAGCGGCGTACTTCCGCAGTAGCGACCCCGAACTCGACGCCCTGTACACCGCCGGGGTGCGCACCGTCGCTCTCACCTCGCACGACGCCTTCGTCGACTGCCCCACTCGGGAGCAGCGCGCCTGGGTGGGCGACGCCGTGGTCCACCAGATGGTGCAGCTCGCCACCTCCACCGACTGGCGCCCGGCCTGGCACTACCTCGACCTGGCCAACTCGCCCCGCCCGGACGGCATCCTGCCGATGAGCGTCGTCGGGGAGATCGAACAGGGCGGCGGCACCACCATCCCCGACTGGTCCCTGCACTGGCTGCACGGCGTACACAACCTCTACCGCCACGGCGGTGAGCACGAACGCGACCGCCTCGCCGAACTCGCCCCCACCGCCCGGCGGATCCTCGCCTGGTACCTGCCGTTCCGGACGGACGACGGGGTGCTGAGCGATCTGCCGGAATGGAACCTCGTGGACTGGTCCAGCGTGTTCACCACGGGAACCAGCTCCATCGTCACCGCGCTGTGGGCGCGCGGCCTGCGCGAGTACGCCGAGATCAGCACCCTGCTGCGCAACGACGGCGAGGCCTCCTGGGCCCGACGGCACTGGGAAAGGGCGCGCAAGGGGTACGAAATGTTCTGGGACGAGCGTCGCGGCACCTACGTCGATCACCTGCTGATCGGTGTCCAACAGCCCCCGGCCTCCCAGATCGCCGGCGCCGCCGCCATCGCGTCCGGGCTGGCCCCCGCGACCCGTCACCACCGGATCATCGACCGGATCATGGACCCCGGCCGGCTGGTCACCCGCTCCTGGATCGGTGGGGAGGGCGGCTACGACGCGGAGAAGATCCACGACGAGATGCGCGGCGTGCGGCGCATCGACTGGGACCCCGAGGAACAGGTCGTCCGGGCCCAGCCCTTCCTCAGCTACCTGGTCCACGACGCCGCGGCCCTCACCGGGCGGGTCCCCGAACTGGTCGGTGCGCTGCGGCGCTGGAGCCGCTTTCTGCACGACGGTTACGACACGTTCGGCGAGTGCTGGGGGTGGGGCACCCCCGCCCACGGCTGGAGTTCCACTCCGGCACGCGACCTCATGACATACGTCCTGGGCGTCAGCCCGGCCGAACCCGGTTTCGGACGAGCCCGCGTCACCCCCGCCTACGGTGTCGTGGAACGCGCCGAGGGCGCGGTACCGACGCGCGACGGACTGCTGCACGTGGCCTTCGACTCGTCCGGCGTCGAGGTCGACAGCCCCGTGCCGCTCACTCTCCGGCTCCCCAGTGGGCAGGAACGCTCATGCGGAACCGGGCACACGCGTGTGCCCTTCATCTGATGCGAGGAACTCAGGAAGATCGTCCGCCCGGCGGCTCGCCGGGCGGACGATCCGTCAGGGCCGGGCCGCCTCGCACAGCAGGCGCAACTGCCGAATCACCGTGACCGGATCCACCGCGTCCGGGCTCACCAGCCACTGGTTCTCCGCCCCCTCGCCCACGGCCAGGACGAGCGCCGCGAACGCCTCCGGGTCCACGTCAGAACGCAGTTCACCGGCGTCCACCGAGCGCCGTACGGCATCCGCCAGCGCGCCACGCAACGTCGCGTACCGCCGGGCGACCCACTCCCTGGCCGGGTGCTCCTCGCCCGAGGCCTCCGCGGTGAGGATGTGCGCGAGCTGGACCATTGCCCGGTCTCCGACGGCCCGAGCGGTGAACGTGTCCATGTTCTCCAGGACCTCCAGCAGCGTCATCCCCAGCTCGGGCTCGGCGACCTGCAACTCGGCGTCCCGATGCTCCAGAAGCGCCAGCAGTACGGCCTGCTTGCTCGGGTAGTAGTGGAGCAGCCCGGCCCGCGTCAGCCCTGCCGCCTCCGCGATGTCATTGAGGCTTCCCGCGCGGAAGCCCCGTGCGGAGAACACTTCCAGTGCCGCTACGAGAATGCGCTCGCGCCCGTCGCCTGAGCCGCGGATGCGGCCGTTGCTGCCCATTCGTCCATAGTAGTGAGGCTGATCACTTCCTCCATTACCGGGGCTCACGTCATGTCGGCGGAACACCGGCCCACGGGCCTGGCCGCTGAAGCCCGTCACCCTCGGGCGGCAGGCGCGCCAAGGAGGTTGATGCGGCGGCCGGTGTGCGGAACTACGGAGTAGTGGAGAAGTTCCTGACCGCGGCCCAGGCCGACCAGGGGGCCGGGACTGCGTGGAGCGTCTCCTGCTGCTGATCGCGAACGGCAAGCTCGACACCCAGCCGGTGGCGCCCCGCGTCGGATGCGTAGGGCGTGGTCAGAACCGCAGCAGGTCCGCGGCGGCGAGGCTGAGGACGCCGTCGCGCCATGTCAGGCCGCGCTGCCCGACTCCGATGACGGTCGCGCCCGCCGCGGCTCCGGCCTTCGCCCCCGCGGAAAGTGTCCGTCACCGTTATCCCGGGCAGGGGGACCTGCGGTCGTCCAAGGCCTCGCACGTGTGCGGCCCGGGCTCACCTTGCGATGTGAGCCCGAAGCCTGGGTGTGGGTGTGTCAGGTGTTGGTGTCGTCGTGGGCGAGGTTGGCGCCGAGTTCGCGGGAGGCTTCGGCCTGGGCGAGGAGTTCGCGGGCTTTGGCCTCCACGCCTTGGATGGCGTCGGCGTCGGCGCCGGCGACGAAGCGCTGGAGGGGCTTGTCCTGGTCGGTGAGGGTGAGCAGGGCGCGGGCGAGTTTGGCGGGGTCGCCGCTCTGCTGGCCGTTCATGCTCTTCCATGCGGTGATGGTGGCGGTGGTGCGTTCGGCGTAGTCGTCGATGGTCGGTTCGGGCCAGGTGGTGGAGGCGTCGACGAGGAGTTCGGTGCGGAAGAAGCCGGGTTCGACGACGGTGGTGTGGATGTTGTAGGGCTCGACGTCGTAGTGCAGGGCCTGTTCTTCCGGGGGTCTGGCAGTACCCCTTTCAAGGAGGAAGAGGGGCAGAGTCCGCCGTACGGTGGGTGCATGGACCGCAGCACCGAGATCCGTGAGTTCCTGCGCACCCGCCGGGCCCGGGTCACCCCCGAGCAGGCCGGCCTCGCCCCGCACCCGGGCGCCCGTCGGGTGCCGGGGCTGCGCCGCGAGGAGGTCGCCCAGCTCGCCGGGGTCAGCGTCGACTACTACGTCCGCCTGGAGCGGGGCCGAACCCAGGGCGTCTCCCAAACCGTCCTGGATGCCGTAGCCCGCGCCCTGCAGCTGGACGACACCGAACGTGCCCACCTCTTTGACCTCGCCCAGCCCACCGCGGCCCGCGCACGGAGCCGGCGGCCACTGGCGCCGCAGCGCGTGCGCCCGGCCGTGTACCGGGCGCTGGACGCGCTCGCCGTCCCCGCCATGGTGCAGGGGCGGCGCATGGACATCCTGGCGGCGAACCGACTCGGTTACGCCCTCATCGCGGACTTCCAGGCCCGGCCCCACCGTGAGCGCAACGCCGCACGCTTCGTCTTCCTCGACGAGGCCGCCCCCGCGTTGTACACCGACTGGGAACGGGTCGCCGGGGACTGTGTGGCCACGCTGCGCCTGTACGCCGGACGCCATCCCGACGACCCGCAGCTCACCGAGCTGATCGGCGAGCTGTCCCTGCACAGCGACACCTTCCGCCGTCTGTGGGCCGACCACGACGTCCTCGCCCACACCACCGGCAGTAAACGGCTCCACCACCCGCTCGTCGGCGACCTCACCCTCGAGTACGTCGTCCTCGCCGTCGAAGGCGACGCAGACCAGAACCTCATCATCTACACCCCCGAACCCGCGTCCCCCTCCGCCGAGGCCATCGGCATCCTCGCCAGCTGGACCAACGCCCCCACTGCCGCATCACTCGCCCCCGAACAGGCACACAAACCAGCCGACTGACCATCGCAAGGCGACTGCGCCACCGTGCTGCGAGGCCTCGATACTGCCGATGCCATCGCGCCGCCATGAGCGCCGACACTTTCGATGTCGCCGTGGGGAGCACTGTTTTGCCCCGGACGAACGGGAGCCCAGAGGTCAAGGCCGTCGCCGACGAGGCCGGCGCCCCCGGCGCAGGTGGCCCTGGCCTGGCTGCTGGCCCAGGGCGACGACATCGCCCCGATCCTCGGTACCAAGCGCGTCGAAGAGAACACCGCCGCCGACGGCATCGAACTGAGTGCCGACCAGCTCGCCAAGCTCGACAACCTCACCCCGGCAGCCGGCAGCCGGCAACAGCCACAACGAGGCGGGCAAGCGGCTCCTGGAACGCTAATCTCACCCATCCGATGCCCCGCGCCGCGTCTGGCTGGCTGGCTGGTGATCCCAGCCCGCGTAGCGGCACCATGAAGGAGAATGATGCGAGAGCACCCCGCGCAGGAACAGCAAGAAGCGAGCCCTCAGACTCAGGCGCGCGTCCGGGACAGCTTCGCCCGCCAGGGCCTAATGCGCCACCTCGGCGCTGAGATCACCGAAATTGCCCCGGGCCGTGTTCGTATCGTCCTGCCAAGCCGACCCGAAGTGACCCAGCAGCACGGCTATATCCACGCTGGCGCCACCAGCGCCATTGCGGATAGTGCCGGCGGCTATGCCGCACTCACCCTGTTCCCCGAGAACAGCGAAGGCCTCACCGTCGAGTACAAGCTCAACCTCCTCTCGCCCGCCCTTGGCGATCAGATCGAAGCGGTGGGCACGGTCTTGAAGTCAGGACGTACGCTCACCGTGTGCCGACTGGAAGTGTTCGGAATACGCGACGGGCAGGCCAAGCTCGTCGCGACCGGTCAGCAAACCATGATCCGCGTGGACACCCTTGCACCGTAGACGAGCGGCGGATACAGCAAGGCAGATTGCCTTACGTCGTGGTTCACTGCGCCTCCTTTTGCCTGCGAGGCTTGGGGCCTGGCTGGATGGGCTGGCGGTACGCTCTGCGCTGGGTGTCTTCGCGCGAGGCTCGGAGCAGCTGGAGGGTGAGATCAAACCTTCGATCTCTCCAGTCCGTCCGGCCTGGGCGCGGGCTCTGCGGGCGATGAGGCCGGCTTCGAGGTCGTCGAGCCGGTTGATCATCTTCGGGCGGACCTGAAGCACCGGGCATCGACGCAGGCTTCTCCGAACTGCATCAGGGCATGAGTCAAGCTCATCATCCCGGCGGGCCGAGACCGGCCGCCGTACCCGATAGAGCCCAGGCATGACATCACTCAACCGAGTTCGGGCAACGGCTGCAACTCCCCTCGCAGACATGCAATCTACGAATCGTCGCAGTTCAGAGCCAGTCAACGAGCTACTGCGGTCGGTAAGGCCGAGGCTGAATCAGGCCTGACTCGAGGCGAGTTCAACAACAGTGATGTCCGAGGGCGCGCCTACGCGGACCGGCGGGCCCCAGGCTCCGGCGCCGCGGCTGACGTAGAGCTGGGTGTCGCCGTAGCGTTCCAGGCCGGCGACCGTCGGGTTCGCGAGTTCGGCGATGAGGCTGCCGGGCCACAGCTGGCCGCCGTGGGTATGGCCGGACAACTGGAGATCGACGCCGTGACGCACAGCGTCGTGGATGACGACGGGCTGATGGGCGAGGAGGACGGCGGCGCGGGAGCGGTCGCGGTCGCCGAGGGCCCGGGTGAAATCAGGGCCCTGGCCCTCATCCGTGCCGGCCAGGTCGTTGACACCCGCCAGGTCGAAGCCCGGCATTTCCGCGCGGGCGTTCTCCAGCGGCCGCAACCCCAGGTCCCGCACTTTCTCGACCCATTGCTCGGCGCCGGAGAAGTACTCGTGGTTGCCGGTGACGAAGAACGCTCCGTGGCGCGCTCGCAGCTGTGAAAGGGGTTCGGCGGCCCGGCCGAGGTCCTCGACGCTGCCGTCTACCAGGTCGCCGACGACAGCGATGAGGTCGGGCTGGGTGGCGTTGATCGTGTCGACGACACGCTGGGCGAAACCGCGGCCCAGAACCGGGCCGAGGTGGATGTCGCTGACCAAGGCGATCCTGAACCCGTGTGCGCTGCGGGGGAGTTTGGCCAGCGGAACCGTGAGGCGCTTCACCTTGGGGCCGCGGAGCACGCTGTACGTACCACGGCCGACGGTGCCGACGGCGACGGCCGCAGCGGTACCGCCCACGACGCGGGAGACGAACAGACGACGCGAGGTAGTCGCCGTTCCGGAGCGCGGCGGGGATCCGGCCTCAGGCGTACGCGGGCGCTCCGCCACGGTTTCGGGTGCCGCGATGTCCGGAGCGACGGTTCCGGACCCGCCGTGCGCGTCCGTCACCAGCCTGGGCTGCGCGGAGGCGACGAGTTCCGGGTTCCGATCTGCCCTGGACCCGCCGGGCTGGGCGGCGGCAGTCCCCACCGCCACTGGGGTGTCCTCGTGCGTGCCGGTGTCCCGTCGTACGAGGAGGCGCCGCAGCACAGGTCGGACGGCCTCGCCCGCGAGCAGTGCGAGCACGAGGTACAGGAACAGCGCCATCCACAGGTATCCGGGCCAGGCAAGGCTCCGTTCGAGGAGGAACGGGGCTCTCGTCTCGGCTGCCAGGGCGCCGACGGTCAGCAGCGGCCCGGCCACGAAGACAGAGCTTCCGGCCCGCCGCAGGAGCGAGCCCGGGAGTGTCGTGTCGCGTACGAGACGGCGCCAGGCGTACAGGTGAAGCGCGCCGAACGCCGTCAGCAGGGCGATCCAGACGAGGGGGATGACGATGACCACGGCTGGGCGCAGTCCTTCCTTGAGACGTTCATGGGACGCATGGCTCCCACGACGACGTGTGACCGACTGCGCCTGACGACCGGTCGGGCGGTGCCCGTCACAGCCCGCGGAGCGACGACCCGTCAGCGGTCCCCGACATGTCAGGCAGCGTGCTGCAGGAACTCACGGATCTCGGTGCTGCGGTCCATGCACCCACCGTACGGCGGACCTCTGCCCCTCTTCCCCGGCGAAAGGGGTACTGCCAGACCCCCCGAAGAACAGACCCCCGTACGGGCGCCCGCGCGAGGTCCGCCGGTGGTTGTCTGGATGGCGGGCCCACCGCACCGCACTGATCATGCATTTACGGGTCATGATCACCGACTGGGCCTGACGACCGCTACCGCAAGGAATACCTGATGAAGCACGTATCGCTGGGCGGACTGGATGTCTCGCGCATCGGTCTGGGAGCCATGACCATGGCCGGCACCTACACCACCGGCGGAGGACTCGACGACTCCGAGTCGATCCGCACCATCCACCGGGCACTGGACCTCGGGGTCACCCACATCGACACCGCCGAGATCTATGGCCCCTTCCACAGCGAGGAACTCGTCGGCAAGGCCATCAAGGGCCGGCGTGACGACGTCGTCGTGGCGACGAAGTTCGGGCTCGTCTCCCACGCCGGTGGCGGCCCCGGTGTCACCGACAGCAGCGCCGCCAACGTGAGGACCGCCGTCGAGGGCTCCCTCAAGCGGCTGGGCACCGACCACATCGACCTGTACTACCAGCACCGCGTCGACCGGAGCACGCCCATCGAGGAGACCGTCGGCGCGCTGGCCGAGCTGGTCGCCGAGGGCAAGGTGCGCCACATCGGGCTTTCCGAGGCCGGCCCCCAGACGATCCGCCGCGCGCACGCAGTGCACCCGGTGGCCGCACTGCAGACCGAGTACTCGTTGTGGACCCGCGACGTCGAGGCCGAGATCCTGCCGCTACTGCGCGAGCTCGGCATCGGCTTCGTTCCGTACTCGCCGCTCGGGCACGGCCTGCTGACCGGGCAGATCCGCACGGTCGACGACTTCGCCGACGACGACTGGCGCAAGTCCAACCCGCGTTTCATCGGCGAGAACTTCCAGCGCAACCTGCGCATCGTCGACGAAGTCCAGGCCATCGGCGCCGAGATCGGAGCCACCCCCGCGCAGACCGCGCTGGCATGGCTGCTGACCCGCGGCGACGACATCGCCCCCATCCCTGGCACCCGGAGGGTCGCGCGGGTCGAGGAGAACACCGCCGCCGACGGCATCGAGCTCACCGCCGCGCAGCTCGACCGCCTGAACAACCTCACCCCCGCGTCGGGCGAGCGCCACAACGAGGCGAGCATGGCCGGCATCGAAGGCTGACCGCTGTGCGCCGCAGCCTCCGAAACGACTGAGGCGGCTGCTCGCGCCGGGCACGACCAGCCGCTGGTCCCGCCGACACCGGCGCCCACCATCATCGGCAAATGGTCGTTGCCTGGCGAGGCCAACACAACATCTGGTGCGCCGAGATGTAACGGAGCCTGACATGGCCAACCGTCCCGCCCAACAAGGCTGGAAATCTTGGGAGTTGCTGCGTGGTGGGGTTTCGAGGCGTGTTACAACACTCGATGTTGGTCGTTGAATGTTCAAAGGAATAGATGTGAGCGCAATCCTCAGCAAATCCCGCAAGGCAGTCGTGACGGCCGCTGCAGTGTGCGGCATCCTCGGAGCCGTGCTCTTCTCGCAGGCGCCGGCCTACGCGGGCTCCGTGACCGGCTCGACGAGCTGCTCCGCAGGCTTCGTCTTCAACGGATCGACCTGCGTTCCTCGCTGACCGAAAGCGAGGCCTCCCGGTTGGTTGGGCCGCGACCTCCACGCCGGAGGCCCCGCTCTCACGGACGATGAGCGGCTGACCGGGCCGGGCGGATCACCTCTATGTACCGGGGCTGTGGCTGTCGGGCTTCGTAGGGGCTGGGTGCGGGTCGCCCGAGGCGGGTGTAGATCTGCTTCAACGATCGCGGTGATGGCGAACAGCGCGTGCCGCTCGGTGCCGAAATGCGCGGCACCGACGCCACCGCCGCGCCGAGTACTGGCCTGCTGCCTCGTGCGACGCCAGACGTTCCGCGGTCCATCAACGATCAGCGGATCGAATAACCGTAGGCCGACTGCCTTGAGTTGTGGGTGAGGTCGGGCCTGCGGTCGCCGAGTGCAGTCGCGGCAAGGCCGCTCCTCTCTGGGGTACGGAACCCGTGGGCAGCCAGGTGCCGGCCGGACCCCGGCCGACACCCGGATGTTCCAAGGAGGTTCGGGCGGCTACTTCTCCGTCAGCGGTGTGACGGCGATCTGGTCGATCACCGGGGCGTAGGGGGATCGCTGGTCGAGCTGGTTGTAGGTGTCGCCGTCGAAGTCGGGCAGTTCCTCGGCCGTGAAGGTGATCCGGTTCGTGCCCTTCTTCAGGGTGAGGGGGACGGTCAGGTCCCGGAAGCTGTTGAAGTGGAAGGTGGTCGGGAACAGGGCCCTGTGGGCCGGGCCGTTGTTGACCGAGATGTCGGCGTGGCGGGCGATCGGGTCGGGGTTGTAGTGGGTGGCGGGGAGCTGTTCGGCGTTGGAGTAGCGGATGGTCACCGCGTGCCGTCCGGATCTGGCGGCCACCACGTCGATGGTGAGGGCGTTGGCGGTCCCGTTGCCGATGTCGGTGACGGACTTGCCGCCTGCGGCGAAGGTGTACGCCTCGGTGGCCTTGGCGGCCCCGGAGGCGCTGCCGTCCTCCGCCTGGTAGACGGTGGGTACCAGCGTGCCCTGCGAGGGCGACACCCGCAGCCGGTCGAGGACCAGGTCGCGGGAGGTGCCGGTGACGGTGATCTTGTTGATGCCCGCGGACAGGAACATCCTGACCGTCTCCGTGCGCGGCTTGCCGTTTCCGATCCGGGGGACGTCGAGTTCCTCGCCGTTGAGTGACAGGCTTGCCCGGCCGCCGCCGAGGTGGTCGAGGGAGACGGTGGCCTCACCGTCGGTGGGGGAGTGGACCCAGAAGGTCGCGGAGGCGTCCGTGGGCAGCGGCACCGCGCCCGGCCCGGAGGCCTCGGGGTAGCTGTAACCGGGCCGGGTTCCGGTGAGCGTGGCGTACTCGGCCTCGTAGATCGCCGGCTGGATGACGTGCTCGTCGCGCAGGGCCAGGTCGATCTTGTCGATGATGGCGTCGCCCTTGGTGACGCCCAGGTCCGCGTCCTTCGCGGAAAGCGTGATCCTGTGCTTGCCGGCGGTCAGCTTCACGGTGGTGTCGGTGTGCCCCCAGACCACCCACTTGTAACCGAGCGTCAGGCGCAGCTCCTGCGGGTCCTTGCCGTCGACGCGCAGGAAGACGTTGGTGGGGCCCTGTTCCTTCACCCGGCCGTCCAGGTTGTAGGAGTTGGCGAAGACGCTCAGGTCGTAGGTGCCGTCCTGCGGTACGTCCACGTCGAAGGCGAGCACGCCGTCGGAGCCGGTGCGCAGTCCGCCGACGTTGTAGTTGCCGCTTGTCGCGAACTTGCCGACGTTGGAGGGTGTGCCCTCGGGACCGTTCTTGGAGTAGCCGCCGCCGGTGTAGGTGGCGTTCTCCGCCTCGTAGGACTTCCGCCAGCTGACGGAGGGCTCGGCCGGCTCTCCGCCGTTCCCGCCGGGGGAGAGGATGACCTGGTAGGCGGACATCTCGTTCATGCCGGTCATCGGCAGGGTCACCGTGCCGTCCGCGCCGACGGTGACCTCCTGGTCCGCCAGTCGCTGGGGCTGGGCCGAGTCACCGACCTGCCCGGTCCACGGGATCTCCTGCACGGTGGCGTGCACCGTCTTCCCGAACAGCTTCGGGTCGATGTTGTCGAAGACGATGTCCGCGTCGCCGCTCTTGCCGCCGAAGATCGCCCGGGACTGCTTCTTGTCGGCGTCCAGCGTGGCCACGCCCTGGAGGGTGTACTGCTGGTTCGGATGGGGAGCGGTCACCTGGACGGTGTGTCCGGACATCTGGCCGTAGGCGTTGAACAGCCACCACTGGCCGTTGCCCTTGTTGGCGTCGACGGCCGAGTCGTTGAGGTTGCCGTCGATGTTCCAGTACGCCAGGTCGGCGTCGATCTTCGACTCCTCGATGGCGGAGACCCACTGGACGACCTGGCCGGGCACGGACAAGTGGTAGTTGTGGCCGTACTCGTTGACATTGATCGGCAGCGGGTCGATACCGACCTCCTTCTCCCACCGCCGGTACTTCGCGACGCTGGTGCGGACCGCGGCGGGGCTGGACAGCTCGTGCCAGGTCATCACGTCCGGGACGACGTCGTTGGCCTTGGCGTACTGCAGGAAGCCCTTGACCTGGTCGAAGAGGAGGGAGGTGTTCGGGCCCGCGATCCGCGCGTCCGGGTCCAGGCTCTTGATGAGGCGGTAGGTCTCCTTCCACGCCTCGAAGAAGTACTGCGGATCGTTCAGCCAGGAGACGTTGTTGTAGCTCCACGCGCCCGAGCCGAACATGTTCCCCTCGGGTTCGTTGAAGGGGACGTAGACGACGTGGTCCTGGTAGTCGCCTGTCGTCCTGACCTGGGCGACCTGCTTTTTGATCTTCTCCTTGAAGTCCGCGAGCCGTTCGGGGCCGTTGGCGCCCGGCCACTGGTACGGGAACCCGCGGTAGATGTCGGTCATGTAGATGTAGACGTCCTTGCCGCCGGAGTCCACGAACGGGGGCAGGATCTCCAGGGCGTCCGCACCCGGGTGCTGCGGACCGTCCTGCGCCTTGGTGGACACCGTGCGCAGGTTCATGCCCTCGATGAGGTTGCGGCTGGGCGCCCCGTCGCCGTAGATCCCGTACAACGAGCCGCTCGCCCCGCCGTGGAAGGCACCGGTGTCGGTGGCCAGGTCGATGACGAGCTGTTCCGGACCGGCCGCCTGTGCCGGGCCCGCGGAGGGCACGGCGAGCATGGTGGCGAGGGCTGCGGCCGTGATGACGCCGGCTCCCGTCGTTCTCTGTCGTTGTCTCACTGAGGTCTCCGTGGATTCCGTGGATTCCGTGGCATCTCGGATGCTGGATCCGATGCGTTTCGTACGGGACGGGGCCGGTCCGTGCGGTGGTCTGGTCCGGCCACGTTCCGCCAGGGGCGAATCGGTTCGACATTGGGCCGCGCGACAGGAGTCGCCCCGGTTCACCGGCGCTCAGGCTCCGGGTAGCCGGACGCACTCGGCCGGCCTTCGGGGAGAGGACCGCGTGCCCTGGCGGCGGGTGTGCCGAGTCGGCGAGGCACCGCCGCCACGTACGAGGGCGACGGTCACTGGGTGGCATCCGCCGCCCGGAGGGGGAGCTCCGGGCGGCGGATGTATAGGGGGTATGGGCCCCGGCGACGCTCCGAGGCGTGAGTGACGCCTCGACGGCGGCCATGACCTCTCGATGGTTCGTCGAACCGGTTCGGGGAAGCTAGCATCGAGGAAACCAGCCAGCAATACCCCTGACGTAGATCTCTTCGACCGTGCATGGATGCCCACTCCCGACGGGGCCGGGCGTCCCGTCCCGCCGAATGTGACGCCTGGCCTGCTCGTAAGGGTGCTTTAACTCGGGCGGACCAGGCGTCTTGCCTCCGCACGGTGAGGTTTCCGGGCCGTTACGG
Organism: Streptomyces sp. NBC_01314; assembly: GCF_041435215.1. NCBI lineage: Bacteria > Bacillati > Actinomycetota > Actinomycetes > Kitasatosporales > Streptomycetaceae > Streptomyces > Streptomyces sp. NBC_01314. Next base: position 6,503,325 of record NZ_CP108394.1, read on the forward strand.
GAAATTCGACGTGAGGCGTTGACACTCGTCCGGGTTGCTCCTACCTTCACTTCACGCGAACCGGTTCGACGATCGGCGCCTGGCTGATTTCGTTCCCTAGAATCATCGAACCGGTTCGCCCCATCTCGGCAAGGAGTCCCGTGAACATCGGTGAGATCGCCAAGCGGGCCGGTGTTTCGCGGAGCACCGTGTCGTATGCCCTGAGCGGGAAGCGTCCGGTGTCCGAGGACACCCGGCAGAAGGTCCAGCGGGTCATCGACGAGCTGGGTTACCAGCCCAATGCCAGTGCGCGGGCGCTGGCCAACGGCCGGACCAACACCATCGGTCTGGTCTTCCCGCCGGCCGGGAACCACTACACCGGCATGCAGCTGGACTTCATCGGCAGCGTCACCGAGGCCGCCGCGGCCTACGACTACGACGTACTGCTCTCTCCGAGCGGTGTGGACAGCGACCGCTCGTTCCAGCGGCTGCTGGGCGAGCGGCGGGTCGACGGCGCGATCCTGATGGAGATCCGACTGCGGGACGACCGGCTCGACCACCTCACCGCGGTGGATTTCCCCTCCGTCGCCATCGGCCGCACCGCCCACCCCGAGGGCAGCTGGTGGGTGGGCCTGGACCACACGGCCCTGGCGGCGGCCTGTGTGCACCACCTGGCGGACCTGGGTCACCGTCGGGTGGCCTTCGTCAACCGGCCCGAGCAGCTCCTACGGGCCGGGTACGAGTCCGCCCACCGGGGACTCGAGGGGTTCACCAAGGCCGCGGCGGAACGCGGTCTGACCGTCCGGACGTACTGCTGCGAGGACGACGCCGCCTCGGGCCTCGCCTGTCTGGAGCGGATCCTGCACGACGACCCCGCCACCACGGCCCTGGTCACCTTGAACGAGGCCGCGCTCGGCGGCCTCTACCGGGGGCTGGTCCAGGCCGGCCGCCATGTGCCACGCGACTTCTCCGTCACCGGAGTGGTGGCCAGCAGGTGGGCGGAGACGGTGACCCCGCAGCTCACCGCGGCGGACGTACCGGCGGAACAGATGGGCCGCCTCGCCGTCGAGCTGCTCGTGGAGCGGCTCGACCACCCCGACGCACCGGCCCGGAATCACCTGCTCGCGCCGCCGATCTCGTTGCGCGCCAGCACCGCACCCGCCGGCACCAGGCCCGCCGACCCGGCTCCGGACTTCGGCGTCCAGACGCACCCCTGACCATCGCCCCGCACACTCCCCTTCACCTCCGCACCCCGTACCGCCCGACTACGCAAGTCACCGTCCGGGTGCGGCGAGGCCGGCAGGTCCCGATCACCCCTCCCAGGGCACGCCTGTGCCAAGAGCCATGAGGAATACGCCATGAATCGATCTGCCAGACGGCGTCTCACCGCCGCAGTTCTGACCGTCGTCACCGTCACCGCCGGCGCCAGTGCGTGCTCCTCCGGATCGGGCGACACCTCCACGAAGGCCGCGGGCGGCGGTACGTACACGATCTGGGACCCGTACCCGCAGTTCAACAAGGGCTCGGCGTGGGCCAAGCTGCTGGACGACTGCGGCAGCAAGGCCGGTGTGAAGATCAAGCGGACCGCGTTCGACACCAGCGACCTGACGAACAAGGCGCTGCTGGCGGCGCAGCAGGACAACTCCGCGGACGTCCTCATCGTCGACAACCCCGTCGTCTCCACGCTGGCCGAGGCGGGGGTGCTGACCACGACCGACGACAACAAGCTGGACACCTCGACGGTGGATTCCAATCTGCTCGGGGCCGGCCAGTTGGGCGGGAAGACGTACGGCACGCCGATCGGCGCCAACACCCTGGCCCTCTACTACAACAAGGAGGTCCTCAAGGATTCTGGGGTGGACATCGCCTCGGTGAAGGACTGGAAGTCGCTGACGGCGGCGCTGGCCAAGGTCGACAAGGCCGGGAAGAAGGGCATCACGTTCTCGGCGATCGGGACCGAGGAGGGCAGCTTCCAGTTCCTGCCGTGGTTCTGGGGCTCCGGAGCGCAGCTCCCCGACGTCGACTCGACCGAGTCGGTGTCCGCGCTGTCGCTGTGGAAGAACTGGCTGGACAAGGGCTACGCCCCCAACTCGGTGATCAACAACACCCAGACGACCAGCTGGCAGGAGTTCGCGACCGGCGACTACGCGTTCGCCGAGAACGGCACCTGGCAGCTCGCCAACGCGGAGAAGGCCGGCTTCGACTACGGCGTCATCCCCGTCCCCGGTGTCGACGGCGGCAACGCGGCCGCCCCGACGGGCGGCGAGTTCGTCACCGTCCCGGTCCAGGGAGAGACCGGCCGCTACGCCACCTCCCAGAAGCTCGTGACCTGTCTGACCAGCGCGGACAACCTCCTCGCCACCGACACCACCCTCTCCTACGTCGCGCCCATCAACGAGGTGCAGGACAAGCAGATCGCGGCGAACGCCAAGCTGGAGCCCTGGGTCCATGCCGTCAGGGCGGCCAAGGGACGCACCAGTGACGACCTGGGCACCAACTACCCGAAGATCTCCGAGCAGTTGTGGAAGGCGGTGCAGTCCGCCCTCAGCGGGTCGGCGTCGCCGGAGGACGCGCTCGGCACAGCCCAGTCCGCCGTCAAGTGACCAGGACTGCGGCCTGCCGATGAAGCACACGACACCGTTGCCGGACCGCCGGCCCGTGCGCGACCGGAACGGAGCGGCGAACGCCGCCGCTCCGCCCCCGGCCGGCGCCACGGCCCGGCGCCGTCCCACCTCCCCACAGTGGGCCGCCTGGGCGTTCCTCGCCCCGGTCGTCCTCTACCTCGTCCTCTTCTACGCCTATCCGCTCTACCGCAACATCGACCTGAGCCTGCGGAACTACACCGTGCGCTCCTTCGTCCAGGGCGACGCGCCGTTCACGGGCCTGGCGAACTACCGGACCGTCCTCGACGACCCGGCCTTCGCCCCCGCACTCCTGCACACCGCGGTGTTCACCACCGTGTGCCTGGTCTTCCAGTACGCGATCGGCCTGGCGCTCGCGGTCTTCTTCCACCAGCACTTCCGGCTCTCGGCCACCCTTCGCGCCTTGTTCCTGGTGCCGTGGCTGCTGCCGCTGATCGTGTCGGCGTCCACCTGGTCGTGGATGCTGAACAGCGACTCCGGCATCGTCAACGCCGTACTGCACGCGGTCGGTACAGGCCCGGTGAACTGGCTGACCTCACCGTCCTGGTCACTGGCCTCGGTGATCATCGCCAACATCTGGATCGGCGTCCCCTTCAACCTCGTCGTGCTCTACAGCGGCCTGCAGTCCATCCCCACCAGCCTGTACGAGGCCGCCTCCCTTGACGGCGCGGGCCCCTGGCGACGCTTCTGGAGCATCACCTTCCCGCTCCTTCGTCCGGTGTCCGCCATCACCCTGCTGCTGGGCCTGGTCTACACGCTCAAGGTCTTCGACATCATCTGGATCATGACCAAGGGCGGTCCGGCGGACTCGTCCACGACCTTCGCCACCTGGTCCTACCAGCTCGGCTTCGGCAACCTGCTGCCCGCCTTCGGCCCCGGCGCGGCCGTCGGCAACCTGCTCGTCGTCGCCGCCCTGGTCTTCGGCCTGGTTTACGTCCGAGTCCAGCGAAAGCAGGCGCTGTCATGACGAGTGCACAGACGGTCCTGAACCGGCGCCCCCGTACGTGGTGGAAGACGGTCATCGGTCTCCTGCTGACCGCGGTCATGCTGTTCCCGGTCTACTGGATGCTGAACGTGTCCTTCACCCGCGACCAGGACATGCGCAAGAGCCCGCCGGACCTGTTCCCCGCCCACGCCACGCTGGAGGGCTACCGGGCCGTCGTCGACCAGCAGTTGCCCTACCTCGGCACCAGCCTCGTCATCGGCCTGGGCACCGTGGCCCTGACCGTGGCGCTGGCCGCACCCGCCGGATACGCGCTGGCCAAACTGCGCCCGCGTGGCGGGGGAGTCCTCAACTTCGTCCTGCTGGCGGCCCAGATGATCCCCGGCATCATCATGGCGATGGGCTTCTACGCCATCTACCTCCAGCTCGGTCTGCTCCAGTCGATGCCCGGCCTGATCGTCGCCGACTCCACGCTGGCCGTCCCCTTCGCCGTACTCATCTTCACCGCGTTCATGTCCGGGATCCCCGGCGAACTGCTCCAGGCCGCGAAGACGGACGGAGCCGGTCCCCTGCGCACCTTCTGGTCTATCGTCCTGCCGATGAGCCGCAACTCGATCGTCACGGTCTCGTTGTTCGCCTTCCTGTGGTCCTGGTCCGACTTCATCTTCGCCAGCACCCTGGTCAACGGAGGTGCCCACGAGCCGATCACCCTCGGCATCTACCAGTACATCGGCAACAACAACCAGGAGTGGAACGCCATCATGGCCACCGCCGTCGTGGCCTCGCTGCCCGCCGCGGTCATCCTCGTCCTCGCCCAGCGCTACGTCGCCGCCGGCGTGACCGCCGGCGCCGTCAAGGACTGACACCGGACCATCACCCGCACGCAGCCGTACCGTCCACGAGCCGTGTCGCTCGGCACTCGGTCGTGTCCCCTCTCCTCGTACCTTCCGGAGTCCCCAGCCCCGCCGACTACCGTGGCGGGGCCGGGGACTCTCGAATACACGGAGACCGGCGGCCTCCTCCCGCGGGAGTTCCCCGTAGGCAGGGCGGGAGTGGACGCTCGCGCCGCGTACGCGACCTCAAGGGGCAGACACCTCGCCCACGCGCACGTTCTCCGGTCCTCCTAGTGCACCGCACGCATCGTGTGGGGCGCTTCTGCGGTCCGGTCGGCTCAGCGGCAGCTGAACGAGTCGAGCCGAATGCGCTCCGGGCGGGGCGACTTCGCTTCCCAGTGCTGTGGGCGTCGATGGCGGCCACTTCATCCGAAACGTTCCCTGCGTGGCCGTGCTGTGCTGGAGGCGGGCAGATAGGGTCAGCGCTCCAGGAGCCGCTTGCCAGCCTCGTTGTGGCTGTCGCCGGAGGCCGGTGTGAGGTTGTCGAGCTTGGCGATCTGCTCGGCGCTCAGTTCGATGCCGTCGGCGGCGGTGTTCTCCTCGACGCGCTCGACGCGCTTGGTGCCGGGGATCGGGGCGATGTCGTCGCCCTGGGCGAGCAGCCACGCGAGGGCCACCTGCGCCGGGGTGGCGCCGACCTCGTCGGCGACGGCCTTGACCTCGTCGGCCACGCGCAGGTTGCGCTGGAAGTTCTCGCCCATGAAACGCGGGTTGGTCTTGCGCCAGTCGTCGTCGGCGAGGTCGTCCGTCGAGCGGATCTGGCCGGTGAGGAAGCCGTGGCCCAGCGGGGAGTAGGGCACGAAGCCGATTCCCAGCTCGCGCAGCACCGGCAGCACCTCCGCCTCCGGGTCACGGGTCCACAGGGAGTATTCCGACTGCAGGGCGGTGACCGGGTGGACGGCGTGGGCACGGCGGATCGTCTGCACGCCGGCCTCGGACAGGCCGATGTGGCGGATCTTGCCCTCGGCGACCAGTTCCGCCAGCGTGCCGACGGTGTCCTCGATGGGCGTGTCCGGGTCGACCCGGTGCTGGTAGTAGAGGTCGATGTAGTCGGTGCCGAGCCGCTTCAGGGATCCCTCGACCGCGGTGCGGATGCTCGCGGGGCTGCTGTCCAGGGAGCCGGCGGCGCGGCCGCTGTGGGAGAGGAATCCGAACTTCGTCGCCACGACGACCTCGTCACGACGGCCCTTGACGGCCTGGCCCACGAGTTCCTCGTTGGTGAAGGGCCCGTAGACCTCGGCGGTGTCGATGAAGGTGACGCCCAGGTCGAACGCCCGGTGGATGGTACGGATCGACTCGGCGTCGTCCGTGCTGTGTCCGGTGTAGAAGGCGCTCATGCCCATTGTGCCCAGACCGATGCGGGAAACGTCCAGGCTCCCCAGCTTGATGTGCTTCATGGCTACAGCTCCGTATTTCTCTCGGTTGCCTGCGGACGCGTCCGCACCACTCGCTGGATGCCGCTTGTACGGGGAGGCTCGTACGAGAAGAAGCAGCGGTTGTCGTGCTCCCCGAGTCGCTTCGGGCGGGACTCGGGTCCTCCTGCGGCGGTGCCGCGGTGCGTGTCGATCCTGTCTCTGAACAACATCGACCCTGCCCGCATCGGCCGCCACAAGGGAGTCCCTGTTGAGCCAGGGAGCGCGGTTCGGGGGTGTGACAGGGCCCCCCATGCGACTACCTCGCAGGTCACAGCACTGCGACACTGAAGTCATGACGAGTCAGCAGGAGCATGGCACCGAACTGGGGCGCTTCCTGCGCGCCCGCAGGGCCCAGGTGACCCCCGTCGAGGCCGGCCTGACCGCCGGCACCGGTCGGCGCCGCACGCCCGGGTTGCGCCGTGAGGAACTGGCCACCCTGGCCGGGATCAGCGTCGACTACTACGTCCGCCTGGAACGCGGCAAGGAGAACCGTCCCAGTCCCTCGGTGGTCGACGCCCTGGCCCGTGCCCTCTTGCTGGAAGACGAGGAGCACGAGCACCTGCGCAGCCTGGCCGCCCTCGCGGCACGGACCGCATCGGAGCCACCGCCGGCGCCCAGCCGCACTGTACGTCCCGGTGTGAAACTGCTGCTGGAGAGCCTGCGGCCCAACCCCGCCTACGTGGTCAGCCGCACTTTCGACCTGCTCGCCCACAACCCGGCCGGGCTGCGACTCCTCCCCGGCATCGAGGACTGGCCGGCCAGGCAGCGCAACACCGCGCGCTACTCGTTCCTCCACCCTGCGGCCCCCGAGGTGTTCGACGACTGGAAGAACTCGCTGCGCGGCTGTGTGGCACGCCTGCGCGCCGTGGCCGGCACCGATCCCGATGCCCCCGACCTCGCCCAGCTCGTCGGTGAACTCCTCCTCAAGAGCCCGGAGTTCGCCCGCCTCTGGGAACGGTACGACGTCCGAGGACGCGCATACGGCCACAAGACCTATCACCACCCGGAGGTCGGCACCCTCACCCTGGGCTACCAGTCCATGCAACTGGAGGGCACCCCTGGCCAGCGCCTGGTCACGTACTACGCCGAGCCCGGCACACCCGAGCACGACGCGATCGTCCTCCTCGACATGACCGCGCAAGAGCACTCCGCGAAGGCTTCGCCCCGCAACGGCCGGTTTTCGGCAACCGCTCCGGGCGAGGCACCGTCATCTTCGCTCTGACCGTGGTCGGTGGGCGGAAATGGAGATCCGCCCTGCATGGCAGGGTCTGACTTGACCTGCGTGGTCGCGAACAGGAACAGCGTGGGCCGTGACCGGAGTACGTGCCGCTCGCCGCAGTCGAGCCCCGGTAGTAGCCCTCTCGAACGTTTTCCGACCTTGTAACGCGTCTCCACGGGGGAAGCTCAGGTCGCCGTGTTTCGTGCGACCTGCTGGGAGATGCCGGGGCTGCGTAACGTTGGTCCTGGAGGAGTTCGGGCGGGTCGTCGCGCCCGACGGCGCCGGTCTGGTGATCCAGCATGGCCGGTCACATGCTGCCTGTCCTCCTGAGCACGGAGCAGGAACAGGCCCTCGCCTTACACGCCCGCCGACGATCTGCTGAACCTGCCCTTCACCGATCCGGAGGTCGCGGGACAGAGCGCCTATCCGCTGGCCAAGTACGGCAACCGGCTGCGGTTCAGGCCGCCAGTGCATCCTGGGGCGAGCGGAAGCCCGGATCAACTCCATCAGCCCCGGCGTGATCGCCACGATCCGCCGCACGTCCTTCGGTCAGGAAGTCAGGTCGGCCCTATCGGTGATCTCCGAGACCCGGGCGCCGGGCTGCTCGGCGTCGTAGGCCGGCGTCCACGCCTTCTTCGGCCGGAGGGACGACGGGTATGTGTTGCAGCGCCGTCGGGCGGGTGGTTCTGATACCGCCCGACGGGCCCGTCATGCCCGAGAGCCGAAGCGCAAGCAGAAGCAGTCCACAGGCGAACTGGCGAGCGTCATGAAACCCCGAGACTGTCGAGCCAATCACCCACCTCCGCCTCTGCACTGCCCATGTCGTCTCGCGAGATCGTGAACGCATTACTGATCACGGTTGAATCAGCAAGCTTTTCGGTGACGATATCAACAGTTCCCGACAGGCGGCTTCCACCATGGGTACTGAACAGGATGATGTTCTTTTTGCTGAAATCGTGCTGCTCAAGGAATGTGTACACCGGCATCGGCAGACCGTACCACCAGATCGGATAACCGATGAACACGGTGTCATACTCTTCGAGGTTCGGGATCAGAGTCTTGAGTTTCGGCCTTTCGTTTTCTTCCTGCTGTTTGAGTGCAAGATCCGACAGCGTTTTGTGATCAAGGGGCAACTCCTCTGCTGTCTCGATGCGGAACACTCTGGCGCCCGTGCTCTCCCCAATGATTTGAGCGACGTGCTGGGTGTTTCCGAGAACCTTGCCGTCAACGACGTGAGTACTGCTCTCCTCGTCTCCGGTCATGTTGTTCGGGTCATCGGTTTCCGGCATTGAAAAATAGGCGACCAAAGTACGCGACTTGTCCAGCGGAGGAGCGGTTTTCGAGGATTCGGAATCGCCGAGCGCCTCGCTTGCCCCTCCTACTATTGAGCAGCCTGCGGCGCTACCTCCCGCCAATGTGACGGCGGCCAGTGCAAGAAATTTCCGGCGCGTAGTGTTTGTCATCTCAGTGAACTCCGTTTCGTCGTCGATGCCGATTTCCTTGGGGCGGCGTGGACAGGTAATCGCACCGCCTACATGGTGAGGCGTTCTTGGTGTATTCGCCGTGCAGAGACTCCGATGCGTCGCAGTAGACGCTGGTTTGCCAACACGGCGGGGTTCGGACCCACGATGAAGAACGCGCCCTTTGCAACTGCCTCCGCGGACAGAGTGCCGGCAAGGTCTTCGCGTCGGAACCGGCCAACATTGATGGTGACCTGCAGCTGGCCACCTGACGCCGCCTGGTACTCCTCGAGCACGTCACGGTAATAGGCGTCTTCCGGGTTACGCACAGCCCACAGCAGGTGAATCTTTCGCGTGGTGTGGTGAGCTGCTGCCAGGCTGAGAAGAGGCGCCACGCCCGCGCCCATCCCGACGAGGACGAGCGGGGCTTCACGGTCCCGCCCTTGGATGATCGATTCGAAGCGGCCGAATGGCCCCTCCAGGCGGACGCGGGTTCCCACTTCGACATTGTCGAGGCGGCGAGTGAAGTCTCCGTGCTGCCGAATCGTGAAACTCAGAGCCTTCCGGTTGTCGTCGGTGACTGAGAAGGGATGCCATTCTCTGCTCACGGAAGAAGACCCCTCGAAGCTGAGGAAGAAGAAGTCACCTGGCTGCAAGGTCGTCGCTTTGCTGTCGAGACCCACCGACACCCTGCGGGTCGCCCCGCCGCGCGTGTCGTTGCTTGTGACGGTCCCCATCAGATACGTGTCGGGCGCGATCCATTTCTTCCAGACGTAGATGCCGAGTGCCATCACCGTGTACAGATCAAACAGCACCATGAACGCAAAGTACTGGTTGACTCTCACGAGTAGGTGGGCGTGCAGCCAGATCATCGCCACGATCACCAGGTTGAGTCGATGAATCCACAGGGAAAGCCGGCGACGGAAGACAGTCTCCAGGAGTCTCTTGACCGCCAGCAGCAGTCTCGACCTGTCGACGAACCACCCGCTCATGAAGAACACCGAGTAGCACAGCACTGCGAGGGCCCCGTAGAACGCCCAATCTCCCAGAATGCGGGCCAGGCTGTTCGGTGAGTAGGAGTTGTCACTGTGCGTATAGGCCGCAGCGAGTGCCAGTACGCCGAGTGCCCCATGCAAGCCGTAGATGGACGGAAGTCCCACGAAACGGTGCAGCCAGGACGGTCTCACACTGAGCACGATGGACAACAGCCACCATGTATAGGCAATCAAGCCGAGGAAGATATAGAACTTCAGGCGTTCGGGTTCATCGGCCACGAGATCATAGGTGAGCACCAGCGGGAGCGGAAACGCCACCGCGAAGCTCCAGAACAGCAGTTTACGTAGCATCGCTAGGGCTCCACCCGGGTTATCCGGTCCGGCTCGCTCGACCGTTGTCCGGACTCAGGCGTTCTGGCGTCGCTCAGGAGAGAACCTCCTCGACTGCCCGTGTCTCGCACATTTTGCAGGTTGACATAAATGAGTACTGCCACGGTCAGGGCGGCAACAGTGATCAGGATCACGGCTTTGCATTTCCGATTTCCGTGTGTGCTCTTCTCGGTGAGGGCTTGCTCCGACCGATCACCCCGCCGATGCATTTTTCTTTCATCGGGTGACTTCGAGGTCTTACTCATCGAGTACCCCTCCTGTTTCCATTGCGTGGATCTCCTGCCTGTGCCCTGTTGCGATGTCGATGGCCGTCCTTCTGCGGAGGAATCAATTGCGGCGGAGACATGTTTCCGCACGGCCTCGGTGACAGCCTGGCCCTCGACGTTTCGTTCAGGACGGGGAGTGACGTGCGTGAGGCAGTCGCACGTTGCGGGGCGTACGTCAGGAATCCCACATGGGTTACATCGCGCACTCGACGGCAGCGCGGCTCCCTGGCAGAGAGTTGCTCGGGTTCGCCGGGGGCTGGCCTGACGCCGCGATATCGACCAGTGCGGCCAGGAAATCGACCAGTGCGGCCAGGAACATGTGGCCTGTGCAGTGAAGGCCACGGCGCAGCCGTGGGTCAGGGAATCCGCGGCAGCCGTTGCTTCGGTGGCGGATCGTGTCGCTGGGCCGCAGATGTTGACGACTCCCGCGGATCGAGACGCGTGGCTCGTCGGTCAGTCGGAGGTCTCGGCCGACCCAGCCGGCTCGGAGTCGTTGACCGGTTCGGACTCGTCGATGTCGTCGTTGGTGGCGGCCCAGCTGGCCAGCAGGTTCAGGGCGTCCTGCGAACGTGACGCGGGCTCGGCGGTGTAGGTGAGGAGGCTCTGGCTGGCGTCGCCCCCGAGAGGGAAGGTCTCGAAGGGCAGGTCCAGGTCGCCGACGACCGGGTGGTGTAGGCGCTTCAGGCCGGTGGTGTGGATGCGGACGTTGTGGGCGGCCCAGCGGCGACGGAAGTCCTCGCTGCGGGTGGACAGTTCCCCGATCAGGTCGGTCAGGCGCCGGTCGTAGGCGTCGCGGCCGGCCTCGGCGCGCAGCATGGCGACGACGTCGTTGGCGACCTGGTCCCAGTCGCGGAAGAACTCGGGTGCGTGCGGGTCGAGGAAGACGAACCGCGCGTTGTTGGGCGGCCGCGCCGGGTCGGCGTAGGCCGGGGAGAACAGCGCCCGCCCGAGGGCGTTGGCGGCCAGGATGTCCAGGCGTCCGCTGAGGACGAACGCGGGCGTTCCGGTCATCGAGTCGAGGACACGCTGTACCGCGGGCCGGACGCGCTGCTGGGCGGGCTTGCGGCGCGGGGGACGGGTCGTGCCGGCGCCGCGCAGGAGGTCGAGCAGGTGGATGCGCTCGGCCTCGTCGAGCCGCAGTGCCTGCGCGATGCCGTCGATGACGCTCTCGGAGACGCCGGTGGCGTTGCCGCGCTCCAGCCGGGTGTAGTACTCGCTGGAGATGCCCGCGAGCAGGGCGACCTCCTCCCGGCGCAGCCCGTTGACCCGCCGACGGTCTCCCCCGTACGAGGGCAGTCCGGCCTGCTCGGGTGTGACCCTGGCCCGTCGCGAGCCCAGGAATTCCCGGATCTCTGCACGGAAATCATCACGCATATCGCGATTGGTGTCATAGGGGTTGTTTCTGCCTGTCATGCGCTCCACTCTACGAGCGCTTTCCTCTGTCTGGGGGTCCCTGTCAGTGACCCCCTCATCAGGGACTCCCAAACACCTGTGACAAACGGTTCTGTTGGTGGTGCACCGCCCACGGCGGTGTGAACGGCCCGGACACGGCGGCACTTCTGCAGCCGTAACCAGCCCTTCCGCGGCGCCGCCGGCGCCGCGATCCCCGGAATCAGAAGGATGAATCATGCGTCGATACACCAAGCCTGCCGTCGTCGTCACGGCGCTGGGAGCGCTCGGCCTCGCGGCCTTCGGATCGGGTGCCGCGGACGCGGCCGGCGGCAACGCCGGCTCCGGCTCGTCGCCTCGCGTCACGGCCGAGTCCGTCTCGTGGAACCACGGAACCGCGCAGGTGAACAAGCGCGTCATGCAGCGTTTCACCAGTGAGTTCCTGCCCACCGGCGATCCTGCTCTGGCGAGGAAGTTCATCAGCCCGAACATCGTCATGCACTTCGGCGGAACGACACAGCAGGGCCGGGACACCTACCTCGGCATCGTCGCCGCGAACATGAAGGCCTTCCCCGACCTCAAGTGGACGGTGGAGGACATGCGGGCCGAGGGCGACACCGTGGCCATCCGCTACACCATGACCGGCACGCACGAGGGCCCCTTCGCAGGAGTCGAGGGCACGGGCAAGAAGATCCACGCGGAGAGCTTCGCGTTCTACCGCCTGTCCCACGGCAAGATCGTCGAGGAGCGCGCCCAGCTCGACATGCTCGGCATCCTCACGCAGATGGGCGCCATCCCCGCCGCGTAGCAGCGGAGTGGAGTTCTGTACTTCACCCGGCTACGCCGCACCCGCCCCTGCACCAGTGCCATGACCGGCGCTCGGCGTCCCTCGGCGCGGCGCGGCGGCGTACGGGCCCCCGCCGCCCCTGCGCCGCACATTCCAGAGAACCAAGCATCCAGAGAACCAAAGAAACCAAGGAACAGGACTCCTCCCATGGCAACGAAGCTGTCCGGCACTGTCGCGCTCGTCACCGGTGCGAGCAGCGGTATCGGCGCCGCCACCGCCCGCCGGCTCGCCGAGGACGGCGCCTCCGTCGCCCTCGTGGCCCGCCGCAAGGACCGTCTGATCGAGCTCGCCGCCGAGATCGAGAAGGCCGGCGGCATCGCCCTGGTCGTGGAAGCGGACATCACCGACCGAGCTCAGGCCGAGGCCGCCGTACAGCGGACCGTCGAGCACTTCGGACGCCTGGACACCCTGGTCAACAACGCCGGCCTGATGCTCCTGGGCCCCGTTGTCGGCGCGGACGCCGACGAATGGGAGCGCATGATCGCCGTCAACGTCCAGGGTCTGCTTTACACCACCCGCGCTGCCCTCCCGCACCTGCTCAAGGCCGCCGAGGACGGGTCGCGCCGGGTCGCCGACATCGTCAACATCAGCTCGATCGCCGGCCGTGTCGCCTGGAACGGCTACGGCGTCTACAACCTCACCAAGTTCGGTGTGAACGGCTTCACCGAAGCCCTGCGCCAGGAAGTCACCCAGCGCCACGTCCGCGTCGGCGTCCTGGAGCCCGGCGGCGTGGAAACCGAGCTCGGCTCGCACAACGACCACAAGCCCGAGGTCCGCGACGCGATCGGCGCCTTCTACGAGCAGACCGAGGTCCTCGCCCCCGACGACATCGCGGACGGCGTCGCCTACATGGTCACCCGTCCCCGCCATGCCTCCATCGGCGAACTGTGGATCATGCCCACCGACCAGGCCTGACCCTGCCCGTCGCCATCCACCGCCAACCATTTCCAAGGAACCCTCATGAGCAAGGTCATTCTCGTCACCGGTGCCGGACGTGGTCTGGGCACGGACATCGTCCGTGAGGCCCTCGCCGCCGGGCACCAGGTCGTCGCCACCGGCCGCCGCCCCGACCAGGTCGAGAAGACCCTCGGAGGTCCGCAGGACAACCTGCTGGTCACCAAGCTCGATGTCACCAGCCTCGAGGACGCCGAGGCCGCCGCGCAGGCCGCCGTCGACCGCTTCGGCCGCATCGACGTGCTGATCAACAACGCCGGGAACTTCTTCGCCGGCTACTTCGAGGAGATCACGCCCGCGCAGATGCGCCAGCAGATCGAGACCAACCTCTTCGGCCCCATGAACGTCACCCGCGCGATCCTGCCCGTGATGCGCAAGCAGCGCTCCGGGCACGTCATCACCCTGTCCTCCTCCGCAGGAATCATCGGCCAGGAGTTCTGCGTCGCCTACGCCGCCTCCAAGTTCGGCGTCGAGGGCTGGATGGAGTCACTGCGCTACGACGTCGAGCCGTACGGCATCCACACCACGGTCGTGGAGCCCGGCTTCTTCCGCACCGAGCTGCTCGTGGACGCCTCCACCACCTGGCCCGAGCCGACCATCGACGACTATGCCGAGCGCACGACGGCCACCATCACCGCATGGAAGAGCATGAACGGCCAGCAGAGCGGCGACCCCGCCAAACTCGCCCGCGCCCTGCTCACCATCACCGCCCAGGACAAGCCCCTGCAGCGCTTCGTCGCCGGAGCCGACGCCATCGAAGGCGTCACCGCCAAAGCCCGCGAACTCCTCGCCCAGGCCGAAGCCTCCCGCGAACTCGGCGCCAACCTCGCCCACGACGACACCAACGCCTGACACACCCAAACCCAGGCTTCGGCCGACCGATGATCGGAGCGACGCACACCATGAACCCGACCTACGACTTCGAGAACAAGGTGGCACTCGTCACGGGCGCGGCGTCTGGCATGGGACTCGCGACGGCCCGCGCCTTCGCCGAGGCCGGAGCCGCCGTCGTGCTGGCGGACGTGGACAAGGAGGCCGTGAATTGGGCGACCGAGGAACTCACCTCGGCCGGCCACCGGGCGATCGGCGTCGTCTGCGACGTCACGGACGAAAGCCAGACGGCCGCGATGGTGGAACGCGCGGTCACGACATTCGGCCGTCTGGACATGGCGTTCAACAACGCCGGTGTGCAGGTACCGCCCAGTGACGCGGCCGACGAGCCGGCCGAGAACTTCGACCACGTGAACGCGGTCAACCTGCGCGGCGTCTGGGCCAGCATGAAGCACGAGCTTCGCCAGATGCGAGAGCAGGGCAGCGGTGCCATCGTCAACTGCTCGTCCCTGGGCGGGCTCCTGGGCATGCCACAACGCGCGGCCTATCACGCGTCCAAGCACGGCGTGATCGGCCTGACCAAGAGCGCCGCCGTCGAGTACGCCCCCAGGGGGATCAGGATCAACGCCGTGTGCCCCGGAGTGATCGACACTCCCATGGCCGCGGGCATGCTCGAGAGCCAGGCCGACGCCATGGCGGAGATCATGAAAGAGCAGTCGATCGGAAGGCTTGGTCGAGCGGACGAGGTCGCCGCAGCCGTTCTCTGGCTGTGCAGTCCGGGAGCCAGCCTCGTGGTCGGTGTCGCTCTCCCCGTCGACGGCGGCTTCACCGCTCACTGACCGAACGCCCTCCTTCCCACACGCTGACGAACGACGCCGGACCGCCACGTACGACCGGCACCGCGCATCTCGGCAGGCTGGCGGAACTCCTCACATTCTGCCGCCACATCTTTCATCGCAACTGACCAGTACGGGAACGCTGTTCACCCCAGTGGTGACCAGCCAGACGGGCTGAGACGAACCGGTTCTGCCTCCGGGCACCCCCACGAGTCAGGCCCTCGACCTTCCGCCGATCCGAAAGCGTAGAGATGTCCACTGAACTCACCGAGTCAGCTGTTCCTCCCCCCACCGATCCCTCTGCCGATTCTCCTTCGGCACCGTCCCGGCGCACGTTCATCGCGACGACCACCGCGGTCGGGGGCGCTGTCGTCGCCGGGGGCCTGGTCACCGGCTCGCCCCTGCTGGGTGCCGGGGAAGCGGTCGCCGCCGAGGCGCCACCGAGCAGTCGCGTCTCGCTGACCGTCAACGGCAAGCGGCACACCGTCACGGTCGACAACCGGACCTCACTCCTCGACCTGCTCCGCGAGCACCTGGATCTACCCGGCTCGAAGAAGGGCTGCAACGCCGGGGCGTGCGGGGCATGCACGGTGCTGGTCGACGGGCGGCGGGTCAACTCCTGTCTGACGTTGGCAGTCCGGTTGGAGGGCGCCGAGGTCACGACCATCGAAGGCCTCGCCCCCGGGGGTGAGGACGGTGAACTGCACCCGCTGCAGAAGGCGTTCATCGAAGAGGACGCCTTCCAGTGCGGCTACTGCACGCCCGGACAGATCATGTCCGGCGTCGGCTGCATCCAGGAGGGCCACACCGGCTCCAAGGACGAGATCCGGGAGTGGATGAGCGGCAACATCTGCCGCTGCGGTTGCTACGTCAAGATCGTGCGCGCGGTCGAGCAGACCGCCCAAGGGAAATGAGGCCCGGTCTCCATGTATCCCTTCTCCTTCACCAAGGTCTCGGACACCCGTGCGGCGGTCAACGCAGGCCGCGACGGCGGACGTTACATCGCCGGCGGCACCACTCTGGTCGACCTGATGCGTGAGACGGTCGAACGCCCCGAAACCCTCGTCGACATCAGTGACCTGCCGTTGGGCGAGATATCCGTCACGGGCCGCGGGGGCCTGCGCATCGGCGCCCTGGCGCGGATGGCGGATGCCGCCGCCCACCCCAAGGTCCGCGCCACCTACCCCGTGATCTCGCAGGCGCTGGAGCTGAGCGCGTCGGCCCAGTTGCGCAACATGGCGACCATCGGCGGCAACATCATGCAGCGCACCCGCTGTACGTACTTCCGTGATGTGACGGCGGCCTGCAACAAGCGTGAGCCGGGCTCGGGTTGCGCGGCGCGGGAAGGCTACAACCGCACCCACGCCATCCTGGGCACGTCCAACGACTGCGTGGCCACGCATCCCTCCGACGTGGCCGTGGCCTTCGCCGCGTTGGAGGCGAGCGTGTACCTGCTCGGCCCGGACGGCGCGCGCAGCATCCCGTTCGCCGACTTCCTGCTGCGGCCGGGCAGCACCCCGAACCGCGAACAGGCCCTCCGCAACGGCGAGTTGATTACCTCCGTGGAGATCCCCGCCCTTCCGCGTCCGCTGAAGTCCGGCTATCTGAAGGTGCGTGACCGGCAGTCGTACGAGTTCGCGCTGACCTCGGCGGCCGTGGCGCTGCACATCCGGGGCGGGGTGATCCGGGAGGCGAAGGTCGCCGCCGGAGGTGTGGGCACCGTGCCGTGGAAGCTGTCGGCTGTCGAGAAGCACCTTGTCGGTGAGCGGCCGTCGAACCGGCTCTGGGCTGCGGCGGCCGAGCACGCGGCGGCCGGTGCCCGCCCGCTGCAGCACAACCGCTTCAAGGTCGAACTCCTCACCCGCACCGTCGAGCGCCAGCTGCGCATCGTAGGAGGTACCAAGTGAGCCCGCAGCCCCAATCGGCCGTCGGAGCGCCGTTGTCCCGTGTGGACGGCCGGCTCAAGGTGACCGGGAAGGCGACCTACGCCGCCGAGCACGACATCGAAGGCGTCGTCCACGCGGTCGTCGTGGACAGCAGCATCGGCCGCGGACGTATCACCGGCATCGACACCCGCGCCGCCCTCGCCCAGCCCGGCGTACTGAAGGTGATCAGCCACCTCAACGCACCCGTGCTGCCCTACCGCGGCAACCCGGAGTCGTTCGATCCGCCGGGCAGGCAGCTGCGGGTCTTCCAGGACGACAAGGTCCTCTTCCGCGGTCAGCCGGTCGCCGTCGTGGTCGCCACCACACTGGAGGCCGCCCAGCACGCGGCCGAGCTGGTGAACATCCGCTACGACGCCGAGAAGACGTCGACCGACATGACCTCCGCTCCGGCCGGCGAACCCGTTACCTACGCGCGGGGCGACGCGGACAAGGCGTTCGCATCGGCCCCTGTGAAGGTGGACGCGACCTACCAGCAGGCCCGCGCCCATCACAACGCGATGGAACTCCACGCCACCATCGCCCGCTGGGAAGGCGACAAGCTCACCCTGTGGGACAAGACCCAGTGGCCGAAGGGCACGCAGAAGGACATCGCCGCCGTGTTCGGCATCCCGAACGACTCGGTACATGTCATCTCCCCGTTCGTCGGCGGCGCGTTCGGCAACGCGATACGCGCCTGGCCCCACATCACCATCTCGGCCCTCGCCGCCCGTGAGACGGGGCGTCCGGTCAAGCTCATGCTGACCCGCAGGCAGCTGTACTTCGGGGTGGGGTACCGGCCCTCGTACGAGTACCGGGTGCGCCTCGGCAGCGACCGACGCGGCCGGGTGAGCGCCATGGTCCAAGACCTGAAGGCCGAGACCTCGACGTACGAGAACTTCACCGAGAGGGTCCTGCACACCGGGCAGATGCTCTACAACGCGCCCCACGTCAGCCAGGACTACCGGACCGTGGCGCTGGACGTGAACACGCCCATCTGGATGCGCGGCCCCGGCTTCGCCACGGCCGGCTTCGCCATCGAGTCGGCGATGGACGAACTCGCCCACGAGCTGGGCATCGACCCCATCGAACTGCGCCAGCGCAACGAACCGGAGGAGGACCCGGCCGAGCAACTGCCGTTCTCCACCCGGAGGCTGCGCGAGTGCTACACCGTCGGCGCCCGCGAGTTCGGCTGGCACCGCCGCAACCCCCGGCCGCGCTCCACCCGCGACGGCGATTGGCTGATCGGCACCGGCATGGCCGCCGGCGCCTACGACGTCCTGCGGAACGCAGCCCAGGCCCGCGTCAGACTGGACGCCGACGGCACCGCCCTGGTCGAGGCCGCGACCAGCGACATGGGCCCTGGCACCTACACCTCCCACACCCAGGTCGCCGCGGACGCCCTCGGCCTGACCATGCGCAATGTGACCTTCCGGCTCGGCGATTCCACCATGCCGCCGACCCCGCCCCACGGCGGCTCGCAGACCATGACCAACGTCGGTTCCGCCGTCCAGGACGGCTGCGACAAAGTACGTCTGCAGGCGATCAATCTCGCTGTCGAGGACCGGCGCTCACCGCTGTACGGCGCCGACGCCTACGACATCGTGGTCCGGGCCGGACGCCTGCACATGAAGCGCAATCCCGCACGCGGGGAGACCTACCGGCAGCTTCTGGCCCGCAACAACCGCACCCACCTCGAAGTCCTCGGCACCTGGACCCCGGGCGAGGCCCGGCACTCCATGTACACGTACGGCGCGATCTTCGTCGAGGTCGCCGTCGACGCCCGACTCGGGCTGGTGCGGGTGCGGCGGATGCTCGGCGTCTTCGACGCGGGGCGGATCATCAGCCCCAAGCTCGCCGACAGCCAGGCGCTCGGCGGCATGGTCGGCGGCATCGGTCAGGCCCTGCTGGAACACACCGTCACCGACCACCGCGACGGCCGGATCGTCAACGCCGACCTGGCCAACTACATGGTCCCGGTCAACGCCGACATCCCCGACCTGCGGGGGATCTTCCTCGATGGCGGTGAGGACCTCCATGCCGACCCCATCGGGGTGAAGGGACTCGGCGAGGTCGTCTTCATCGGCGTGGCGCCCGCCATCGCCAACGCGGTCTTCCACGCCACCGGCCGCCGCGTCCGCGAACTGCCCATCACCGCCGAAGCCCTGCTCTGAGTACCTGAGTGCTCGCCCGACCGTCCGGCGGTCGACCTGACCCCGCCGCCGGACCCCAGGGCCGCCGCCGTGCCACGTCTCTTCCGGACGGCACGGCGGCGGCCCGCCCCCAAGCTGTCGCCCCACGTCGTCCCACCCGGAGACCCGCCCATGCTGAACATCGCGGACACGCTCTACGACTGGTGTCGCGAGGGTCGCCCCTTCGCCCTCGCCACCGTCATCCAGGTCAGCGGCAGCGCACCCTTGCCACCCGGCACCGCCCTTGCCGTCGACGCCGACAGCACGGCGGTCGGCAGCATCTCCGGCGGCTGCGTGGAAGGAGCCGTCTACGAACTGTGCCAACAGGTCCTGGCGGACGGCGGTATCCCCGCACGAGCCCGGTTCGGCTACTCCGACGACGACGCCTTCGCCGTCGGCCTGACCTGCGGCGGCGAAATCGAAGTCCTGGTACAGCATGTGGAGCCAACGGCCCAGCCCCACCTCACTGTCGCCATGGAAGAGGTGGTGTCGGGCCGTCCCACCGCCGTGGCCCAGATCGTCGATGGCCCGGAGGAACTCGTCGGCCGCACGCTCTGCCTGTTCGGCGACGGCAGCGCCCACTACGGAACCCTGGGCGGCGCGCGCGAGGACCGGGCGGTGACGGCACAGGCCCGCGCACTGCTGCGCGCCGGGCGCACCGGCCTCGTCGAGGTCGGCGGCGACGCCGACACCTGCCCCGACCGGCTGTCCGTCCTCGTCCACACCCACGCGTCCCGCCCCCGCATGCTGATCTTCGGCGCGGTCGACTTCGCCGCCGCCCTCAGCCAGGCCGGCAGCTTCCTCGGCTACCGGGTCACCGTCTGCGACGCCCGCCCCGTCTTCGCGACCCCCGCCCGTTTCCCCCACGCCGACGAAGTCGTCGTCGACTGGCCCCACCGCTACCTGGAACACACCCAAGTCGACTCCCGCACCGCCGTCTGCGTCCTCACCCACGACGCCAAGTTCGACATCCCCCTCCTACGCCTGGCCCTCGACCTCCCGGTCGGCTACGTCGGCGCCATGGGCTCCCGCCGCACCCACGACCACCGCCTGGACGCCCTGCGTGAAGCCGGCGTACCCGACGACCAACTGACCCGCCTGCACTCCCCGATCGGCCTCGACCTCGGCGCCCACACCCCCGAGGAGACAGCCATCTCCATCACCGCCGAGATCATCGCCCATACCAACAACCGCACCGGCCGGCCCCTCTCCCACAGCACCGGACCCATCCACCAACCCGCCTCGGGCGACCTTTCACCGGCCGCACGAACACCCGCGTGACGACCCGACCGTCGCACCGCAACGGGAGTGCCCGCCATTCGCAGGCGGCTGCTCCCTCGGTGTGGCCGCCCCCGGCAGCAGGAACTCACCGGGACACGGGATGCCTCTCGGCTGCAAATGAGCCGAGGCCAGTGGAGGTTCTCCGGCCCGCGCACCGCACTGGATCGCTCGCCCGCACCCGACGGCCCGGATCCGAAGAGATGCGGCACCCCCAACCGCCCAAGGTATTGGCCGCCCGAGGCCGACATGACCCAACCGATGAGGAACCATCCGTGAGTGCCCTGTTCACCCCCCTGACCCTGCGGTCCCTCGAGATCCCCAACCGCGTCTGGACATCCCCGATGTGCATGTACTCCGCCGCCCAGGAGGGGCCGGAGACCGGGGTGCCGACCGACTTCCACCTCACCCACCTGGCCAGCCGGGCAGCCGGCGGCGCCGGTCTGGTGATGGCCGAGGCGACCGGGATCCGGCCCGACGGGCGCATCACCCCCTGGGACCTGGGCCTGTGGAACGACCGCCAGCAACAGGCGTTCGCCCGCATCACCGCGGCCATCCGCTCGCACGGCTCGGTCCCGGCGATCCAGCTCACGCACGCCGGCCGCAAGGCATCCGTCGACAAGCCCTGGCTCACCGGCGGGTACCTACCCCAGACAGAGGGCGGCTGGCAGCCGATCGCCCCCAGCCCGGAGCCGTTCACCGGACGGCCCGCCCCCCACGAGCTCACCCTGGACGAGATCCAGCAACTGGTGCGCGACTTCGCCGAGTCGGCGAAGCGCGCCCTGGCCGCCGGCTTCCAGGTGGTCGAACTGCACGGCGCCCACGGATTCCTGATCAACTCCTTCCTCTCCCCAGCCTCCAACCACCGCACCGACGCCTACGGCGGCAGTTTCGAGAACCGGCTGCGCTTCGCTCTGGAGGTCGTCAACGCCGTACGCATGGTGTGGCCCGAGAACCTACCGGTCTTCTTCCGCACCTCGGCCACCGACTGGCTGACCGAGAACCCGGAGGACGACCGCGAGGGCTGGACCGGCGACGACACCGTCCGCCTCGCCAAGGAACTGCGCGCGCACGGCGTCGACCTGCTGGACGTGTCCAGCGGTGGAATGGTCGCCGACGCCACCATCCCCGTCGCACCCGGCTACCAGGTCCCCTTCGCCGCCCAAGCCCGTTCGGCGACCGGCATCCCCACCGGCGCCGTCGGCCTGATCCTGGAACCCGCCCAGGCCGAAGGCATCGTCGCCACCGGACAGGCCGACGCCGTCCTCCTCGGCCGCGAACTGCTGCGCAACCCCTACTGGCCCCAGCACGCCGCACTCGAACTCGGCGCCGAGCCCCGCTGGCCCGAGCAGTACGGCTACGCCGTACGACGGAACAGCAAGCGCTGAGAGAACGGCACCCGCCGCACCAGCACATGACCCGCGCCGCACCGCCACGGCCCCGCCGGTCGACGCTTCGCCATCAACATCCCAAGACGGTCCTCACGATCCTTGCCCGCCGCAGGCGGGCCTGAGCCGGCCGTCGGCACTCAGGGAAAGGAACACCCCGTTCATGCGCGCACAGCAGTCCTCATCCATGAAGGCGATCGGCGTTCGAACCTATGGCGGCCCGGAGGTGCTGCACACCGTCGAGCTTCCGGAGCCGCACGCCGGTCCCGGTGAGGTGCGGGTTCGGGTGCGTGCCGCCGGGGTGAACCCGGCCGACGTCATGCTCCGCGACGGTTCCCTCGCCGAGTGGTATCGCGATCTCGAACCTCCCTTCATTCCCGGCATGGACGTGGCGGGAACGCTCGACGAGGTCGCGGACGACGTCAGGGCCGCGTACGGACTGTCCGAGGGCGATCCGGTGATCGGCGTCGTCGACAATCACGGCCGTCACGGCGGCTACAGCGAGTACGTCGTCCTGCCGGCCGCGTCGGTCACGCGTCAGCCTGCCGGGACGACGTTCCCGCAGGCCGCCTCGTTCCTCATGAACGCGCTGACCGCCCGGTGCGTCCTGGACTTCCTCGCACTCGCCCCCGGCTCGACACTGGCCGTCACCGGAGCCGGCGGTGCCGTCGGCGGCTACGTCGTCGAGCTCGCCGCCGCGGAGGGCCTGCGCGTAGTCGCGGTGGCCTCCGAGCAGGACGAGGAGTGGCTGCGCTCCCGCGGCGCCGACACCTTCGTCGCTCGCGGAGACGACATCGCACAGCGCGTGCTGGACGCCGTGCCCGGTGGAGTCGACGCCGTCGCGGACAGCGCCATGCTGCACGAGCGGATCACGCCGGCGATCCGCGACAACGGCCGGCTCGCGGTCCTGCGTTTCTGGGACGCCGATCCCGGCCGCGGCATCACCGTGTATCCCGTGAACGTCCGCACACGCGTCACCGACACGGCGGCCGTCACCCAGCTGCGCGAGCAGGTCGAGTCAGGTGCGCTCACCCTCCGAGTCGCGGCAGCCCTGCCTGCGGACCAGGCAGCCGAGGCTCATCGGCAGCTCGAGAAGGGCGGCCTGCGGGGGCGGCTCGTCCTCGAGTTCCCGCCCCCAGCGGCCACCTGAGAATCACCGCAGGAGTCGTCGCTCAGCAAATGGGTGGGAAGCCTGCCAAAAGAGCTTCACACTCGTCGGCCGGAGGCGTTTCTGGTGATGACGACACGGGTTCTGCCAGTCACTCGGTAGCCGCGGCTTCGGGGGCGGGGGGGAAGTTCCCGGAGTGTCTTCGGCTGGATTCGAACCTGCGCCACGACTGCGGAGACACTGGTTCCTTCGCCGTGCCTGGTTGTGCGACCTGTGGCACTGTCCGTCTATGGGTGGGCTGTGGGTACGGTGGTACTGCCGTACCGGTCGGGTGACGTGTGCGTCGTCCGTGTCCGGCGCCTGGCGGTAGTGGCCGTGATGTGTCGGCGCTGCGTGGTGTGCGGAGCGGCGCAGGCCCGGCGGGTTGCCCCGGCCTACAGCGTGGTTCCGCGAAGGAGGAGGTGAGGGCGCGGCGTGCCCAGCATGATCTCGGAAGCGGGGAACCTGCCCGTCGCCTTCACCAGCTTCGTGGGCCGACGGCACCTCATCGCCGAGATCCGCCGTCTCCTCGGCCAGGCGCGACTGCTGACGCTCACCGGAATGGGCGGGGTGGGCAAGACGCGGCTGGCGCTGGAGGCGGCCGCCGAGTCGAGCAGGGCCTTCGCGGACGGCGTGTGGCTGGTCGATCTGGCTCCGGTGCTGGAGCCAGCGGCGGTGGCGGACGCGGCCGCAGCCGCGCTGGGGGTGCCTGACCTGGGCACCAGGCCCGTCCTGGAGCAGCTCGCGGCGTATCTGGCCGGGCGCAGGGCGCTGCTAGTGCTGGACAACTGCGAGCACCTGGTCGACGCGTGCGCCGAGCTGGCCGACACGCTGCTGGCGGCCGCTCCTGAGGTACGCGTTCTGGCGACGAGCCGACAGACGCTGGGCATCGCGGGCGAGCACGTCCTGGTGGTGCCGCCGCTGTCGGTGCCGGACGAGGCGGTCCAACTTCTGCGGGACCGGGCCACCGCCGTCCGGCCGGAGTTCCGGATCACGGATCTGAACCGGGCCGGGGCCTCCCGCCTCTGTGCCGACCTGGACGGACTGCCGCTGGCGATCGAGCTGGCCGCGTCCCGGCTGCGGACGCTCACCGTCGATCAGGCGGTGGACCGGCTGGCGGACCGTTTCGCGCTGCTCACGAGTGGCAGCAGGATCGCGCGGCCTCGGCAGCGCACGCTGCGGGCTCTGGTCGACTGGAGCTACGAGCTGTGCGCCCCCGCCGAGCGGCTGCTGTGGAACCGGCTGTCGGTCTTCACCGGCGGGTTCACCCTGGACGCGGCGGAGGGCGTCTGCGTGGGGGAGGGCATCGACCGGCGCGAGGTGGTGGACCTCCTGGACCGGCTGGTCGGCCAGTCCGTCGTCCTGGCCACCGAGCAGGAGGGCCTGTCGCGCTACCGGTTGTTGGAGACCATCCGCCACTACGGCAGGCAGCGGCTCGCCGAGTCCGGCGAGGAGCAGCGGCTGTTGCGACGTCACCGCGACTTCTTCCTCGCCCTCGTCGAATGCGGCGCCGACAGCTGGTACGGCCCGGGCCAGGAGGACACCCTGGCCCGGCTGCGCGCCGACCACAGCAATCTGCTCGCGGCACTGGACCACGGCGGTGACCCGCAGGCCGAGCTGGCGCTGGCCGCGGCGCTGCGTTTCCACTGGTGCGCCGATGGATTCCTCGGTGAGGGGCGCCGCCGGCTCAGCCGGGCGCTCGATGCCGCACCCGAGCCCACCCCGGCCAAGGCCCGGGCGCTTCTGGCCGCCGCCTGGGTGGCGCTGCTACAGGGCGATCTCGCGACGGCTGACCGATGGCTGAACGAGGCAGGGGAGCTGGGCGACCAACTGGACGATCCGGCAGTACGAGCGAACGGCCAGGGCTTCCGCGGGACGCTGGCGCTGTTCCGGGGGCGTTTCGAGGAGGCCGTGCCCCTTCTCGAGGACGCGGTGGCCGCTCAGACGGCGCTGGGGCAGGAAGCAGCGACGGTCTTCTGGCTGTTCCAGCTCGCCAACACCCAGGCCCACATCGGTGACCCGCGCACGGCCGAGACCGCCAGGCAGGCGGTCGCCACCGCGCAGGCCTACGGTGAGCGTTGGACTCGCGCGTACGCGCTGTGGGTGCTGGGCCTTGACGCCTGGGTTCACGGCGACCAGGAGGCGGCCACGGGGCTGACCCGTGCCGGGCTGGCGATCCAGCAGGGCTTCAACGACCACGTCGGGGCCGCGCTGCTGCTGGAGCTGCTCGCCTGGATCAGCGCCGCCCGTGACGACCACGAGCGGGCAGGTCGGCTACTGGGCACCGTGCGTGCCCTGTGGCGGGACACCGGCACCACTCTCTCCGTGTTCGGCCCCGATCTTGCCGAGCACCACGCACGCTGCGAGGAAGCGGTCGCAAGGGCCCTGGGCCCGGCAGCGTATGCGAACGCCCTCACCGAGGGCAGCCGCCACGACGGCCCAGGCCGCGGCATCGCCTTCGCTCTGGGCACCGGCGCCGAACCGGTTGCCCAGACCACTGCCCCGAGCCCGCTGACCCGCCGGGAGCGTGAGGTGGCCGCACTGGTGGCCCAGGGCATGAGCAACCGGCAGATCGCCGCCGCGCTCGTGCTCTCCCCGCGCACGGTCGACGGCCACATCGAGAACATCCGGGCCAAGCTCGGCTTCACCTCACGTGCCCAGATCGCGAGCTGGTGGGCGAGGAACCAAGAACCCACCCCGTAAGACCCAGGTAAAGAACCCCGTAAAAACGCCCATGGTCCGGGCCCACTCCCCCGTACCAAGCTTTGTGCCACGCCACATCACAGCGGGCGGAGTCCGGCACCCGGCACGCGGCAGCGCTGCGCGCCCGGTACCGGACTGCGAGGGCCACCGGCCCGGTCCAGTGCCGCTGAGCCCGCCCCGATGTGGCAACCCGTCACGCCCTGCGAAGCGGGCAGCAGTGACCCGGCACATCGTGTACCAGGGAGAGCACAGAGACCATGATCGAACAAGTCATCAACGAGGGCCCTGAGCAGGATCGAAGCAAGCACCGGACGGCCGCACCACCGAGCCGATCCAGCAGTCTTGCCCACCGAGCCCTCGCCAGGCCCCGAACCACTGTCCTCCTGGCCGCGCTCGTGCTGGCGCTGGTCGCCGCGCTCGTCGGCCCGATGGGGATGGTGCAGACCGCACAGGCCGCCCAAGCCCCTCCCAGGTTCCGTATCGGAACCGACCACGGCTACGAGTACGTGAACTTCATCAACACCATCCGCGCACGCATCAACGACGGTGGCCGCACCGTGGTGGACGGTGCCGGGAACTCCTTCCAGGTGAACCACACCAACACCACCCTGCTTCCCGGCCCGAGCTATCCCAGCAACCGCAACGCCCACGACGCGTACTTGCAGGTGGACATCCAGATGTGGGGCAGCTCGAACTTCGTGCGCCTGCAGTTGCAGCGGGCAGACCTGTACGTCATCGGCTGGTGGGACCGCGAAAACGTCTACCACTACCTGGGCAACCGCACGGTCCCGCAGGCCGAGCGTGAGCGGGAGGAAAACGGCAACATGCGCAACGCCGACAGTGTCCGCCGTGCCCCGTTCGAAGAGAACTACGTCAGCATGGAGACCAGGGCCAATGAGCGCCGCGCGAACATGGCGATCAGCCGCGACAGCATCAGTTCTGCTGCCTGGTATCTCTTCGATGCCAACAACGATCAGAACATGGCGCGGGGAGTGCTGAGGATGACTCAGTTCATTTCGGAACCCGCCCGGCTGCGTCCCCTGCGGGACAACATCGCCGCCGTCATAGGCGCGGACGCCGTCCACTTCATACCTCCGCAGTTGGCAGCGCAGGAGAACAACTGGGCCAAGCTGAGCGGTCGCTTCAACTGGCTTCTCGGCTTTCCCCAGGGCCACCGCGACCCGCAGCCCCTCACTGCCTACCGACGGGGCACCTTCGGTGACGCCGTGGCGATCGTCCTCTTCACGGCGGCCCAGTACGCGCAGTATGTCCTCGCGACTTCCAAGGGTCGCAACTGACTTTCCCCGCTCCGGCTCCGGCGTAAGGCGCTTCCTCAAGGCGCTTGCGCGGGAGCCGAGGCCGACAGACCTCGACTGCCGTCCTGTCCGGGCACGGCACAGGCGGCTGTCCAACGGCACTTCCATCCCTGTCCTCTGCGGGCCCGTGCGGGCGGCGTGAACGCCGAGCACCGAGGCCGTCGACGTGGACAGCTACGTAAAGCTCTGAAAGGTAAGACGATGCGAAGAAGGAATTCGAGCAGCGCGGTGAGCACCGCCCCTGGGCCGACCCCGGCACGACGGCGGATCTCCGCCGGTCTCCTCGCCGCCCTCTCCCTGGTGGCGGTCGCCGGTGCGGCGCTGACGACCGCCGCACCCGCGCAGGCCGAGATCTCCAACGGGCTGATATTGCGGTACAAGCTGGACGAGACCTCCGGCACGGTCGCCCATGACTCCTCGGGCAACGGCCGCGACGGAACGGTCAACGGCACCGCCGACTGGAAGGGCGCGGAGGGGTTGGACTTCAACGGCTCCAACACCTACGTCAAGATGCCCGACAACGTCATGGCCGGGCTCAACTCGATCACTGTCGCGTTCGACGTGTGGATCGACCCGACCATGGGTAAGCCGTACTTCCTGTACGGGCTCGGCAACACCAGCGGCACCAGCGGCAACGGCTACCTGTTCACCACCGGGAACACCTTCCGGACGTCGGTCTCGATGACCGACTACACCGCCAAGCAGGACATCCAGCCGTCGGGCAGCCCTTACCAGCTCGACCGCGGCATGTGGAAGCACGTGACGTACACCCAGACCGGCGACACCGGCATCATGTACGAGAACGGCGTGGAGAAGGCCCGCAACACCGACGTCACAATCACCCCCGGCGCGATCGGCGGCGGGACGACGACCGCGAACTACCTCGGCCGGTCGCTGTACGCCGACGACAAGTACTTCGACGGCCGGATGCGGGACTTCCGCGTCTACAACCGGGCGCTGTCCTCCTCCGAAGTACAGACCACAGCCACCGAAACCGAGGAGGAGTGGGAGCAGGTGCAGGCCCTGGCCTCCGCCAACGGCGCGCTCGATGTGTTCCAGGACCCCCAGATCGGCCCCGTCATCATCTTCCCCTCCGACTACACCGGCGACATCGACAACCTGCAGGCCCCCACCAACTGGACCGACAAGTACGGACAGACCCCCACCTCCTGGCCCACCCCGACAACCGAGCTGAGCCCGCAGTTCACGGTCGGCCAGATCGCCACCGTCGAGGACGCGGTCGCCACCCAGGTGCAGCCGCAGGACGGCAGCACCAACTACCGGCTCAACATCGTCTACGACGGGATGCGCGACCGGGTGGTGGCGCGCACCGACGCTCCGGCATCCGTCACCGACTCACTGGTCACCCAGTACCCGGACCGGCTGGTGATCGAGAGCGACGCCGCGGCGCCGGGCAAGTGCGCGCCGCACCAGACCACGATGGCCGGCTCGCTGGCCACCGACGCGGTGCCGGCGAGCGGTGTCGACGATGTCACGACGCAACTGCAGTGGCAGCAGGTCCAGGCCCTGGCCGACTACAACTGTGCGCTCACCGCGTTCGACGACCCGAGCGTCGGCCCGGTGATCACCTTCCCCAAGGACTACACCGGCGACGTCAACGACCTGCAGAAGCCGCCCGGCTGGACCAACCAGTACGGGCAGGTCCCGGCCAGCTGGCCCACCCCCACCACCGCCAAGAGCCCCCAGTTCACGCTCACCCAGATCCAGAACATCCAGACCGCGGCCGTCAACCAGATCGCGGGCGCAGGCGACGACACCACCAACTACGGTGTGGAGGTCCACTACGACGGGATGAGCGACCGGGTCGTGGTCGAGACCGACGCCCCCTCGTCGGTCACGGCCTCGCTGCTGACCGCCTACCCGAACCAGGTCGTGATCAGGTCGGCATCGACACCGACCTTCACCGACTAGTGAACCGCGCCGAAAAACGCGAGTCCGGGTCCCGCTGGGCTCAGGTCCCCTGAGTCCGGGCCCACGCCCGCTCGAAGAGCACCGGTACCGGCACCATCGGCACAACCGCCGTATGGCCGTGGCCCGGTGCTCCTTCGCGTGTGGCAGAGCAGCCGGGACTCGCTCATCGTCAGTGCGCGCCTCTACGGGCTCACGGGGAGGGTCTGTTCCGACCAGATGGTCTTTCCCTCGGTGGTTTGCCGGGTGCCCCAGGTGGCTGTGAGCTGGGCGACCAGGAGGAGGCCGCGGCCGCCTTCGTCGAAGGTGCGGGCGCGGCGCATGTGGGGGGCGGTGCCGCTGGCGTCGGAGACTTCGCAGATGAGGTTCCGGTCGTGGATCAGACGTAGCCGTATGGGTGGGGCGCCGTACCGGATGGCGTTGGTGACGAGTTCGCTGACGACCAGTTCGGTGACGAAGCAGGCGTCGTCCAGTCCCCAGGCCTCCAGCTGAGCGATGGCCCCCTTGCGGGCCTGGGCGACGGCGGCCGGGTCCGCAGGTATTTCCCAGGTGGCCACACAGTCGCTGTCCAGTGCTTTGGTGCGGGCGAGGAGCAGGGCGACATCATCGGAGGGACGGTCGGGAAGAAGGGCGACCAGAACAGCGGCGCACAGGTTGTCCAGGGATGAGGACGGCTGCGCCAGAGCCTGACAGAGGAGGGAAGTGCTGACGTCGATGTCCTGCTTGCGGGACTCGATCAGCCCGTCGGAGTAGAGGGCGAGGAGGCTGCCCTCGGGCAGTTCGATGTCGGTCGATTCGAAGGGGAGCCCGCCCAGTCCCAGTGGGGGGCCGATCGGGAGGTCGAGCAGGGTCGCGGTGCCGTCGGGGGTGACCAGGACGGGTGCCGGGTGTCCGGCGAGGGCGATCGTGCAGTGGCGGGACACCGGGTCGTACACGGCGTACAGACAGGTCGCGCCGACATCCCCGGTGGTCTCCGCCCCTGGGTCCGGCTGTGGGGCGTCTTTCTCCGCGGTGGACAGGCGGGCGACGACGTCGTCGAGGTGGGTGAGCAGTTCGTCGGGGGGCAGGTCGATGTCGGCGAGGGTGAGCACGGCGGTACGCAGTCGGCCCATGGTGGCGGAGGCGTGGATGCCGTGGCCGACGACATCGCCCACGACCAGTGCGACTCTGGCGCCGGACAGCGGGATGATGTCGAACCAGTCTCCGCCCACCCCGGCCCGGGCGCCGGCCGGCAGATAGCGGGAGGCGACCTCCACGGCGGCCTGCGCCGGCAGGCCCTGAGGCAGCAGGCTGCGCTGCAGGGCGACCGCGGTGGCGCGTTGGCGGGTGTAGCGGCGGGCGTTGTCGATGCAGACGGCCGCTCTGGCGGCCAGCTCCTCGGCCAGCAGCAGGTCGTCCTCGCGGAACACCTCGGGGTGCTGGTGGCGGATGAAGACGACGACGCCCAGGGTCGCGCCGCGGGCGGTCAGGGGCACCGTCATCACCGAGTGCATGCCGAAGTCGCGGACCCGGGCGGCCCGGCCCCGATCACGTGTCGTCCATTCGGTGATCGCGGGGTCGCTCGCCTCGTGCAGGAGGGCGCGTCCCGACCGGAGGCTCTCGACCGGCGGGGAGCCCTCCGGGTAGCTGTCCACCTGGCCCGGGGCGACGACCGCCTCGGGGGTTCCCGGGTTCACGGACCGGTGCGCGACACGCATCAGGAGGACGGGGCCGGGCGGCGTGCCCGTTCCCGGCGGCGGTTCATATGTGCCGTCGAGGGAGGGGAGCAGGTCGACGCTGACGAAGTCGGCGAATTCCGGGACGGCCACGTCGGCCAGTTCCTGAGCCGTCCGTGTCACGTCCAGGGTGCTGCCGATACGCCTACTGGCCTCCGCGAGCAGCATGAGCCGCTTTCGGGCCCAGTGCTGCTCGGACATGTCGTGCATGGCCACACCTACACCCTGGACGCGACCGCCTTCGTCCTTGAGCGGGGTGAGGACAACGGACCATGCATGCTCGCGGCCCTCGCTGGGGGTACTCCCGAAGATCTCCAGGGTCTGCGGCTCACCTGTCTCCAGTGCCCGCAGCATGGACCGCTCCATCCTGTCCATCGACGGATGGTCCGCGATCTCCGAAGCCCGCAGCCCGCGCACGTCGTCATCAGTGAGGGCCACGTCACGGTGGGTGGCCTTGTTGGCCAGGCGCATGCGCAACCCGGTGTCGTACACCGCCATGTGGCAGCCTGCGACTTGCTCATGGTCCCAGATCATGAGTGTGCTGTCGTCGGGCCGGGGTCGCAGCCCTCTAAGCGCGGAAACCAGGAACCATTCGCGCTGCCCGTCGGCCAGCGCTCTTCTGTGTGCCAGGACCTTGGCCTCCAGGCGGTGGCCGTCGCGGTGCCGGAGGGCGATCCGCCCGTTCCACCTGGGCAGCTGTGTGAGGGAGCGCAGCACCGGTTCGTTGATCTCCTCGGCCAGCAGACCAGCCGCGGGTTGTCCCACGATCTGCGTGGGCGAGTACCCCAGCAATCTCTCGGCCCCCGCATTCCACCCGGTCACGAGGCCGTGTCCGTCGACGGTGACGTTTGCACTGAGCGTCTCGTCGACGACGTAGGCGGACGCCCCTGGCACCTCGTCGGTGGCCATGCGGCCCTCCCTCGCTGCTCAGCTCGCTCGCGCGGAGATCATCGCCGTTTTCCGGCACGTGACTCGGGACTGGCGCGGCATATTTCTCTATTATCCCGCTTGTGTGGTCAGGCGACCGGGGCAGCCGTCAGCGGCGGTGAGGTGGTAGCGGTTGAGCAGGTGGGCCATGGTCGCCCGTTCTCCGCGACCGCCGCCCCCCACATGCGAGACTGGCACGCATGACGACCGGCGTGGAGGGCTCGCGGATCCCCAGGAGGGGCAAGGGCTCCGGTCGACTGCCGACGATGCAGGACATCGCCGCCCATCTCGGTGTGTCTCGTCAGCTTGTCTCGCTGGTGATGAGAGGTGTACCGGGGCCGAGCGCGGAGTCGAGGGAGCGGATCCTCGCCGCCGCGGGTGAGCTCGGGTACCGGCCGAACGCCTCCGCGCGCCTGCTGCGACAGAATCGCACCCGTCTGATCGGGATGATGTTCGAGATGCGCAACCCCTTCCAGGTGCGCTTCGTGGAGAGACTCTTCGTTCGGGCGGCGGAGAAGGGATTCGGGTTGGTGCTCGGCCCCTTGACGGTCGAGAGGTCCACGGATGCCGTCGTCGCCGAGCTGATGGAGGAGCGCGTCGAAGCCCTGGTCGCGTTCAACCCCGACCCAGGATCGGCCGCGCTCGCCGAGGCGTGCGATCTCGTTCCTGTCGTCTGGCTGGGCGACTGGGTGCAGACGCCCGAGGTCGACAACGTCCACGTCGACGAGGTCGAGGGGCTTCGTCTCGCGATCGAGCACATGGTCGGCCTGGGGCACCGTGACATCGTCTACGTCGGCGGGCTCGGCGGGCGCGTGGGGCGGGACCGTGCCGACGCCTATCGCGCCGCGATGGCCACGTTCGGGTTGTCCGATCAGGCCGAGGTGCTGTCCAGCGACTTCTGGGAAGAGGGCGGCGCCGTGGCCGCGAGGGAGATCGTCGCGCGTACTCGGCGCCCGACGGCCGTGGTGTGCTGCGGGGATCAGTGCGCGGCGGGCGTGATGGCGGTGTTCGCACGGTCGGGGATCCGGGTACCTGAGGACGTCTCCGTCGTCGGATTCGACGACAGCTACCTCTCGTCGTTGTCGTATCACCGGTTGACGTCGGTGCGGCAGGACGTCGAGGCAACGGTCGAGGCGACGTTGGGATCGGTACTCGAGCGGCTTGACGGAGACGACGGCCCGCGCCGTGCCGTCGCCACGGCGACGACACTCGTGGTGCGCGAGTCGACGGGGTCGGCGCAGACCGGGGCGTGACGGGTTCCTGCTGTCCCGCCCCGGTTCCGTAGGCCGCGAGAGCTCAACGCACCCCACGGATGGGGATGATGACGGCGGCGCCGATCAGGGCGACGATGCCCGCACACCAGAGCAGCGCCGGGTAGTTGTCTCCGCCGCCGAGGCCGAGGAGGAGAGCGCCGAGCGCGGGCGCGAAGGACTGCGGCAGCGAGTTGGCGATGTTCAGGACGCCGAGGTCCTTGCCCGGCTTCCCCGGATCGGGCAGCACATCGATCACGAGAGCGTTGTCGACCGCGGTGTACACGCCGTAGGCCAGGCCCATGACGATCTCGGCGATGTAGAAGTGGGCCACGGTGTCGGCGTAGACCAGCACGACGAGCCCGATACCGAAGAGCAGCGTCGAACCGGCGACGAAGATCTTGCGGCGGGCGAGCCTGTCGGACAGCCAGCCGGACAGGGCGGCGCTCGCCATCAGGGCGACGGTGTAGAGGAGCACGCCGGTCGCGACGGCTGAGACCGCCCGCTCCTCAGTGAGCCCGAGGTGGTCCTGCATGTAGAAGAGCCGGAAGGTTGTGAACAGGAACATCGCGAGGACGATCATGAACCGCGACGCCCAGGCCAGACCGAAGTCCGGGTGCTTCACGGGATTGGTCCAGAACGCGCGGACGATGGCCATCACGGAGAAGGACTCCATGGGGGTCTCCGGGATGCGGTCGGGGGTGACCAGCACGTAGACGACCACGCAGGCGACACCGACGACACCGGGCACGATGAACAGCAGCGGCAGGTTCGCGACGAGGAGCGCGGCCGCGTAGATGCCCGCCAGGATCGCGATGTTCTGCGCGAGGCCGAGGACGCTGGATGCCCGTCCGCGCTGCGACTCGGGCACGTTGTCGGCGAAGCTGGCTATGAGCGCGGCGAACGCCGCGTTGGACGCGAGCTGACACAGCAGCCACGACAGCGTCAGTGTCAGCACGTTCGTCGAGAGGGCCACCGCGGCGAGGCCGACGAGCAGGAACACGATGCCACCCAGCAGCCAGGGCCGCCGTCGCCCCCATCGCGTCCGGGTCCGGTCGCTGAGTGCCCCGAACAGGGGATTGCCGAGGATCGCGCCGATGGAGCCGATCGGCAGCGCCACCGCGACGACGGACGCCGGATCGCCGGGGTTCAGCTCCTGGGCCTTGAGCTGCATGCTCACGATGACGGGCGCAAGGATCGCCACGAAGATCCCGAACTGGGCGATTCCGATCGCGGCGATGTACCAGTTGCTGACGGACCGGATGGGGATCTGGTTCGTGACGGGGGGTGCGGGAGTTCTCGTCGCCATCGACGCCTCCTTGAGTCGTATGCCGAACGCCCGGCGGAGCGCTCACCGATGAGGCGATTTAGCTCGTGCTAACCTGGCGTTTGGCCGACTTTAGCTCGTGCCAAATGGTTTGCCTATAGCGACGTCGAGGAGCGTGACATGCTGCCGTCCCGTCTGCCGGAGCCCCACCTCTATCTGCCTGGCACCGGAGAGCCTTCGCTTCGCTGGGGCATCGTCGGCCCCGGCTGGATCGCCGGCGAGTTCGCGAAGGCCGTGCGCAACCACACCGCTCAACAGATCGTGGCGGTCGCCTCCCGCTCCCTCGACCGCGCGTCGGCGTTCGCCGCCACCCACGGCATCGGCGTCGCCCTGGGATCCACGGAACAGCTCGTGACCCATCCCGATGTCGACGTCGTCTACGTCGCGACCCCGCAGAGCGAGCACCTCGCCGTCGGCCTGGCGGCGATCGCGGCAGGCAAGCATGTGCTGATCGAGAAGCCCTTCACCGTGAGCGCGGCCGAGGCGAAGACCCTCGCCGATGCGGCGCGGGCCGCCGGGGTGCTGGTGATGGAGGCGATGTGGAGCCGCTATCTGCCGCAGACATCGGTCATCCGCCAGCTTCTCGCCGACGGCGCGCTCGGGGAGATCCGTACCGTCTTCGCCGATCACGGACAGGCGATCACGGCGGACCCTGAGCACCGCCTCTACCGACCCGAACTCGGTGGCGGGGCGCTGCTGGACCTGGGCATCTATCCGGTGCAGTTCGCCTCGATGGTGCTCGGGGCCCCCACCCGGGTGACCGCCGTCGGCGGCATGACCAAGACGGGCGTCGACGCCCACTCGACCCTGGTACTCACCCACGAACGCGACGCGCAGTCGACGCTCCACACCTCGATCCTGGCCCGCACGCCGATGACCGCCGTGATCGCCGGAAGTGAGGCGACGCTCAGCATCGACGGCATTTTCTACGCGCCGACCTCCTTCACCCTCTCCCCAGCAGGCGATCCCTTCGGCCAGGAGCTCACCTGGAGCGACCCGACGGGCCTCAAGCTGTTCGACGGGCTCTCGTGGGAGGCCACGGCACTGGCGCGCTTCGTCGGCGAGGGCCGCACCGAGTCACCCGTCCACACGCTCGACGAGACCATCTCGATCCTCGCCACCATCGACGAGGCGCGAGCCCAGATCGCCGCGTCCTGACCTGCGCACCCGGAGGAGGGACTCCATGACGGATCTCATCACCACACTGGAAGGTCAGGAGAAGGAGCTGGTCTTCGAGTCGTTCGACCACGCTGATGCCTGGCGACTGGGCTCGCGCATCACCGCGATCGCGAAGGAGGCCGGCCATGCGGTCGGCATCGACATCCGGCGGCCCGGCCTGATCCTGTTCCGCGCCGCCCTGCCAGGCATCACGCCCGATCAGGACACGTGGATCACCCGGAAAGCCGCAGTCGTGCTGCGCATGGAGGCCAGCAGCGCGCTGGTGGACGCCAGGCTGTCCGCAGCGGGGGTCGACCCCGCTGCGATCGGATGGCTGGGCGCGGAGTACGCGGTCACGGGAGGCTCGTTCCCCATCCGAGTCAGGGATGTCGGTGTCGTCGCGGCC
The DNA here is from genome assembly GCF_041435215.1 of Streptomyces sp. NBC_01314. NCBI lineage: Bacteria > Bacillati > Actinomycetota > Actinomycetes > Kitasatosporales > Streptomycetaceae > Streptomyces > Streptomyces sp. NBC_01314. The sequence continues at coordinate 6,539,042 of NZ_CP108394.1, forward strand.
GTCACCGCATCCGGTCTGTCCTCGCAGGAGGATCACGACCTCATCGTCGAAGGCATTCGCGCCCACCTGGCCCACGGAGGCAGCGCATGAGCGAGCAGGTTCCTGCACGACGGCTGCGGAGCGGTCAGCGTGCGCGCATCCGGGTCTGGGACCGTGCGACAGGGGCAGCCCGCACCGTGTACGAGTCGCACGACCGCCTGTACGAGGCACCCAACTGGACACCCGACGGGCGCCTGCTCGTCAACGGCGACGGACTTCTGTGGACCCTCCCCACCGACGGATCGGCAGCGCCCCGGGCGGTGCCGGCCCAGGGGCTGCCCGACGTCAACAACGACCACGTCCTGTCTCCCGACGGCACCACGGTGTTCGCCTCGGCGAACGACTGGCACATCTGGGAGGTGCCTCTCGCCGGCGGCGCCGCCCGCAGGATCACCGCCGACGACGGCGGGATGCACTTCCTGCACGGCGCCAGCCCCGACGGACACCGCCTCGGATACGTACGTCTGGAACCCGAAGGCGACAACTGGTGGGCTTCGGCCACCATCCACACCATCGGCGTCGACGGGCGCGACGACGTCGCCGTCACCACCGATCCCGGACCGGCGGACGGCTGCGAGTGGACGCCCGACGGAGCCTGGATCCACTTCAACACCGAGCAGTTCTCCCAGCAGCCCGGCCACGCCCAGCTCGCCCGCGTCAGGCCCGACGGGACCGAGCTGGAGCAGCTCACCTTCGACGAGCGCGTGAACTGGTTCCCGCACATCGCCCCGACCGGCGACGTCGCCGTCTACCTCAGCTACCCGCCCGGCACCACCGGCCACCCCGCCGACCTGCCCGTCGAGCTGCGCCTCGTGTCGGTCGACGCCTGGCAGAAACCCACCACGCTCGTCGCCCTCGACGGCGGCCAGGGCACGATCAACGTGCCCAGCTGGTCCCCGGACGCGTCGGCGTTCGCGTTCGTCGACTACCCCTTCGACCCACAGAACACCTCCGGCGGCCAGTGATCAAGAAAGGGACTCCGACCCCATGACCTCCCCGCCCCTCACGCGCCGTACGGCGATCAATCCGCTGCCCTGGATCCTGAGCGACGGCGGATACCGACTCGACCGGGCCGTCCTGGACGAAGCCATGACCGCGCTGTCCGCCATCGGCTTCACGCACTTCACCATCGAGCTGCCCCCGGAGATGAGCCCCGCCGACTACGGCACGCTCCTGGCCGACCACTCGCTCGCGGCGGCGCCCGGGTACTTCTGCGCCCCTTTCCACGAACGCGAGCGTCACCACGAGGCCGTCGAAGCGATCAAACGTCACGCACAGGCGCACCTCGAGCTCGGCGTCGACAGCGCGTTCATCGCCGCCGACCTGCTGCCCGAGCGCATGGCACGACCCGCCGTCGGTACGGGACACGACGCGGACCGGACGCTGGTGGTGGCGGAAGGCCTCGCCGCCGCGGCCGAAGCGGCCGCCGCAGAGGGGGTGCGCTACGGGCTGCACCCCCATGTCGGTTCCGCCGTCGAGATCGAGCAAGAGGTGCGCGCGGTGCTGGATTCCACCGCGGGCAGCGCGCTGTGGTTCGGCCCCGACACCGGCCATTTGCGCTGGGCCGGCGCCGTACCCGAAAAGCTCGTCGCGGACTACGCGGACCGCGTGCTGAACGTCCACCTGAAGGACGTCGACGCCGAGGCGGCGGACACCGCACGGCAGCGCCGCGAGGACTACATGACGGCGACCGGCCACTTGAAGGTGTGGATGGAGCCCGGCCGCGGCGCGATCGACTTCGACGCCGTCCTGGGCGCGCTCCCGGATGGCTTCGACGGCTGGTTCGTCATCGAGGTGGACGTGCCGAACATCGGCACCCCCGCGGAGAGCAGCGCCGCGTCGTTGGAATTCCTGCGGCAGCACCCCTACTTCATGGCCACGACGGGAGGCGCTGAGTGAGCGCGCGGCCCGGGTCGCTCCGGGTGGCGATCATCGGGACCGGCATGATCGCGGAGGCGCATCTGCGCGCGGCCCGGGACGCCGGTGCCGCGGTCGTCGGCGTGCTGGGCTCCCTCCCCGAGCGGTCCCTGGAGGCCGCGGAGCGGTGGGGTGTCGCTACCGGTTACCCGAGTCTGCCCGAGCTGCTGGAGGCACGGCCGGACGTCGTGCACATCTGCACGCCCAACAACACCCACATCGGCTACGCGCACGCCGTGGTCAAGGCCGGGCTCCACATGGTCGTCGAGAAGCCGATCGCCACCAGCCTGACCGAGGCGCGCGAGCTGGCGGCCGCCGTCCACGACGCCGGAACGGTCGCGACGGTGCCGTACGTGTACCGCTATCACCCCCTGGTGCGGGAGATCCGCAGCCGCCGAGAGGCGGGTGACCTGGGCGAACTGCTGCTCGTCCACGGTTCCTACCTTCAGGACTGGCTCGTTTCCCCCGACGCGTCGACCTGGCGGGTCGACCCCCGAACCGGCGGCGCCTCGCGCGCGTTCGCGGACATCGGATCGCACTGGGCGGATCTGGCCGAGTTCGTCTCCGGTGAGCGGTTCACCGCCGTGACCGCCAGCACGTCCATCGCCTATCCCACGCGCCCCGTCGCCTCCGGCCCCTCCTTCGGCGGCGGCGCGCACGGCGAGCGCGTGCCCGTCGAGACCGAGGACATCGCGGTCGCGACGTTCCGCACCGAACGGGGTGCGCTCGCGAACTCCGTGATCTCGCAGGTCTCCGCCGGCCGCAAGAACCGGCTGTGGCTGGAGCTCGACGGTACGCTCGGATCGGCCGTGTTCGACCAGGAGCAGCCCGAGTCCGTCTGGTTCGGAACCGAGCGTGGTGCGACAGTCGTCCGTCGTGGCGAAGGCGAGGTCGCAGGCGACCAGGGACGACTCAACCGCGTGCCACCCGGCCACCCCCAGGGCTGGCCCGACGCGTTCGCGGCGTTCTGCGCCGACACCTACGCTGCCGTCAAGGGCGAACGGCGCACCGGACTTCCCACAGTCGACGACGGCCTGCGATCCATTGAGATCATCGACGCACTTTTGCACAGCGCCGCCACCGGCGACTGGACCGAGATCGGTGCCGCTGACACAGTGCTCACCGCCGAAACGGAGAAGTCGTGACAGAGCAGTCCCGTCACCCGGTCACCCTCTTCACCGGCCAGTGGGCCGACATGCCCTTCGAGGAGCTGGCACGCCGCGCCGCCGAGTGGGGTTACGACGGCCTGGAGATCGCCGCGAGCGGTGACCACCTGGATCTCGCCCGCGCCGACGAGGACGACGCCTACGTGCAGTCCCGGCTCGACATCCTCGACCGCCACGGGCTGAAGGTGTGGGCCATCTCCAACCACCTGACCGGCCAGGCCGTGTGCGACGACCCCATCGACTTCCGCCACCAGGCGATCCTGCGCGACCACGTATGGGGCGACGGCGACGCCGAGGGCGTACGGCAGCGCGCCGCCGAGGACATGAAGCGGGCCGCCCGCGTGGCCCGCAAGCTCGGTGTCGACGTCGTCGTCGGCTTCACCGGATCGTCGATCTGGCCCTACGTCGCCATGTTCCCGCCCGTGCCCGGCGAGGTCATCGACCGCGGTTACGAGGACTTCGCGAACCGGTGGAACCCCATCCTCGACGTCTTCGACGCCGAGGGCGTGCGCTTCGCCCACGAGGTGCACCCCAGCGAGATCGCGTACGACTACTGGACCAGCGTGCGCACCCTCGACGCCATCGACCGCCGCGCGGCCTTCGGGTTCAACTGGGACCCCTCGCACATGGCCTGGCAGGGCATCGACGTGGTGTCGTTCATCACCGACTTCTCCGACCGCATCTACCACGTGGACTGCAAGGACACCCGCATCCGCAAAGCCAGCGGCCGCCAGGGCATCCTCGGCTCCCATCTGCCGTGGGGCGACCCGCGCCGCGGCTGGGACTTCGTCTCGACCGGACACGGCGACATCCCCTGGGAGGACGCCTTCCGGGCGCTCGCGTCGATCGGCTACGACGGCCCCATCTCCATCGAGTGGGAAGACGCCGGCATGGACCGCCTGCACGGCGCGGCCGAGGCCGTGCGCTACATCCGCTCCCTGCTGTGGAAGCTCCCCACGACGTCCTTCGACGCCGCCTTCAGCCACCAGTAGGAGGCGGGGCCCACTGGCTGCGGGTCGCGGCATCGCGGACTGCTGCGGTCGCGATCGTCGGACCCGTAGGTTCACCTCCTTTCCCCCAGAGTGCTGCCTGGCCTGGCCGTCCCAGCCAGCCTGTACGGTTGCGGTGCCCATGGTTGAGGAGGTCTGCCCGAACCACCCGACGGAGCGGTCCGTGACAAAAGCGGTCGCAGTCAGGCTCGGGATCGACGCGGTCGCGACGAGGCCGCCTTCGGCTGGGGCTGGCTGTGCGAGCTGTTCCAGGACCACGGCACGGAAGACGGGCGCGTCACACGCGTCGACCGCAGCCATACCGCAGCGTTCGTGCGGGAGTTGAGGACCCGACTGAGTCACGGTGGGGCAAAACCTACTTGCCGCCACGGGTAAGTCTCTCTGTACGCCGTGCGGTGTCTGCTGCTGCCCTGGTCGGTCACCCGGTCTTCGGCAGCACCTCGCTGATCTTCGGGGACTTCCGGCACCACGGCGCCAGGATCTTGGAGGAGAGCCGCTGACGTTCACCCGTCGTCTCGTCGACCCGCTTGTCGTTCTCGCGCGGGGCGGCCACCTCGACCGGCCCGGCAGCCGTGGTCACGGTCCGCGGGCCGGTGCCGGCCGTTGCGGACCACCAGTCGGCGACCGGCCTCGTCACGCTGCCCGGCGAGCTCGGCTATGGACTGGTCCGCCTCCGCCTCCAGAGCGGCGGCCAGCACCGCCGAGCACCCTCGCGGACGATCTCGTCGATCAGGGAACCGGCCTCGGTGGTGCCGTCTTCGTTGACTACGCTGAGCACGGGCGTGCCTTCCCGACCCGCGTTCGCAGCGCGGGCCTACTCGGTGACTTGACGATCACTCACTCGGGAAGGTAAGCCCTTCGCGCGCCATCCAGAGGAACTGATCCACAAGTCCTGAGCATTGCTCCCGAGCCGCCCCAGCGCACGCTGTGCACCCGGCCGATGGTGCCCCACGCCTGCGGCCTGAGACGCTTGTACGCCAGAGTGTGTGGGTTCTCGGTCGTGGAGATCTCGGCAATCCCCGTAGCAGACAAGGAGGCCATGCACGTCCAACGACGCGTCTCCGCGCTACTCACGCCCGCAGTTGGCCCGCACCATCGGTCGCTGCCTCCGTCTTGTCGGCTTCACCTCCGTCGGGCGGCAGGGGCGTCGCCAGGGTCATCTGCGCGGAGATGGCCGTGCTGTTGATAGGGCATTTCGTCTGGGTGTCGCTCCAGTCGGATACGCCGCCAGGCCGTGTCGAAGGAGAGATTGCCCCGACTGGCCCGTGCCCGCCGCCATGCACGCCAACTCGTCCAGGGCGAGAGCAGCAACCGCCACACTGACGTGCTCACCGGACCACCGCGCCCGCGAACCCCGGGCGGATGCCCGGCACCTGCGGTCGACGACCGGAGTCACGGTCGGGCTCGGCCTGTTTCCCGCGTCGGCGCGGACCGTCCGCCGTAAATGCGCGGTGTTCGGCAAACGATGCTGGAAACATGGCGGGGAGAAAACGCAGTGCCGCCCCTCCTGGCGGACGTCGTTCTCACCCCTACGCGCACGTCGAGGTCTGTGCGCCCGGAGAACATGGGTACGTCGATGACAGCGGAAGTCGGCTCGGTGGACCTGCACATGGCCACACCCTCGGTCTACCTCGACCAGTGGGTATGGATTCGCCTAGCCCGGGCGGCGAATGGAACTCCGCAGGACGCATCCGACACCGACGTCCTCGCCGCGGTGCGCGACGCGAGCGCCGCCGGCGTCGCGTTCCCCCTCTCGACCACCCACTACATCGAGACCAGCAAGATCGCGGACCCGCGCCAGCGGGCAGACCTCGCGCAGATCATGGCGCCGATCTCACACTGCCGCACGCTGCGGTCACCGGACGTTCTTCTGCGTCATCAGATGCTCCACGCCATGCACCTGAGCTTCGGCCGACCGGCGTTCCGGCCGCGGCCCCCGCAGGTACTCGGTATCGGCGCGATGTGGGCCTTCACTGGCGAGCGCGCCCCGCTGAGTCTCTACGGCCCGGCCGGCAAGGTGGACGCCGCATCGATTCCGGGGATGCAGACGTGGCTCCGTAAGATCAATCAGTTCGCCGAGTTCCATCTGCTGGCCGGGCCTAAGGACGAGGAGATCGAAGACCTGCGGCGCCACGGATACCGGCCCGAAACGACACGTGAGGCCTTCGGTAGCAGGCTTGAGTGGGAAGAGATCTATGTCGGACTGCTCGCGGATGATCCGGTCAGCCGGCAGGAACTCCGGATACGGGTCCAAGCACGTGAGATCCTCCACGAGCACTTTGAGCTGCTTCGGGAGCTGCTCGCGGAATACCGCATCGACCTCCACCGGGAGATCGGTCTCGATCCCACCCGGCCCGGATCAGGGCGCCCCCGCATGATCGCTTTCGCCGACCAGATGCCATCGGTGCGTATCGCCGTGGATCTGAAAGCGCAGCTCTTCCGCAACCACACCAAGGCGTGGACGGTGAACGCCCTCCACGATATCGACGCCTTGAGCATGGCGGTGCCCTACTGCCATGTCGTTGTCCCGGACCGCGAAATGGCGGACCTGCTGTCGCGGTCCAGGGCGGGCCAGCGGAACGGGACCCGTGTCCTCAGCCGACTGCGGGACCTGCCCGGCGAACTGACTGCCCTCCGGGATCAGGTACCACCAGCCGCCGACGCGATCGGCAGCGACTGGGTCGGCCCCGGCGAAGGGTTCTGCACCGACGGGGAGGAGCTGCGCGCCACTGCCCCTGGCCATCCGGCCGCCTGATCAACGCCTGAGGATTCGCGGGCTCCCGGCGACGATCCGCGGGGCCCGTCGCCTACCCGGCGACAGCGCCTGCAGCCCTACCACCTCTGTACCGACGTCCTGCTGGCCAGAAACTCGGGGAACGCATCCTCCCAGGCCTCCCTGACAGCAAGTCCGATGAGGCGGTACAGGGTCGGCCATAGCTCCAGGAGCATGTCGTGGTTGAGGATGCGGCACAGGTCGTCACGCATGCCTCCGGCGAGTACGGTCCGGTACAGGCTCATGCGCCGACGGGGCCGGTCCAGGTCGAAGACCCGCCCGGACCAGGCCACTTGCAGAGGCAGCTCGACCAAACCCTGCTCTGACCCGGCCAGTTCACTGAGGCTGGCGGGTAACCGGCGGGCGAACTCCCCCTCCGGTACACCACCGCTGCGTCGGAGTCAGGATCGAACTTGACCATGGTGTCGATTATCTCCCTGGGGTCGGCCGAAGGGGACGTGGCCAGGACGCTTGTGAACCGTCCTCGCGGTCACGCAAGCCGAGTTCCCGCAATGAGACATCGCCGATCCAGGGACCAGCGCTCCTCTCCAACGAGGCAACCCGTCGGTCCGCGGCAAGCCCTCAGCCTCGTGCCGGCCCGTTGGAGTCTCCCGTAACCGTGGTGGCCGCCGCGCCGGTGCTTGTGACAGCCAGTAAGTCGGCAGGTTCTGCTCGGGCGGAGTTTCAGGCGGATCCTCGCCGGATCTGTTTGGCCACGCCGGTCGTGTTGTAGCGGAAACGGGCCATTTCGAGGGTGACCCCGTACTCGTCCGCGATCTCCTCCGGTCCCCAGCCGCGCCGGACAGCGCCGAGAAGGAGCGGACGGGGCAGCATGAGGGTCCCGCCGAGAGCGGTCGCCTCTTCTTCCTGTTCGGGGCGGCAGGTCCGGAACGGCAGCCCGTTGACCTCCCGGATCTCTGTCAGTTCGTGTTCGAGAATCAGGTGCGACAACTCGTGCGCGATGTCGCTGGCCTGTCGGCCCTCGGCCCGCAGCGGGTTCGTCACAACGTACGCCTTCTGCTTGATCTCGAACGTGGCCGCGGAGAACGCGTATGCCTGCAGCCGCTCGAGTTCTTCCAGCCGCTCGCGTGCGACGAGCCGGTCGGCGCTGACGATCCGGACGCCCAAGTGGTCAGCAAGCAGTTCGACGCGGAGGCGGCCGTATTCGGCGATGCCGAGTTCGGCGCGCAGACGGGCAGCCTGCCGTTCCGCGTTGGCCTTGAAGCCCCTGGGGAGAGTCACAGCTCACCGGCTTCCACGAGGCGGAGCAGCTCGTCGCGCATGTCGTCGACGAGAGTCGCGAGCCGCTGCGGTACACCTGGGCGCATCACGTTCGTGGCGCGCAGGTGGCAGGCCACCACGGGGCGGGACGGTTCGACGTCGCGTGCGAGAGCGTCGTACAGGTCCCGCAGCACAGATCCGATCTTCGAAGCGGCCTCGTCCGACAGCCGCGGATCGGTCCGCAGGTGACTGATGGCCTGATCGAGCGGGGAGATCTCGCGTTCGGTGACCGGGGTGAAGAAGCGGCTGGCGGGCACGCCGAGCCAGGCACACAGCCGGGTGAAGGTGGCCAGGTCAGGCTGGGCGCCGCCTTCCACTCTCGAGAAGGTACTGAAGCTCACCCCCGCCTCGGCAGCAGCCTGCCGCAGGGACAGGGATCCTCGCCGCTCGCGCAGCAGGCTGCCGAGCTCGTTGATGTCGAGCTTTTCGACCTCTTCCGGCGCCACTGCCTCTTCGCTGAAGAGGTCGGGGCCCTCGCCGCTGTGACGCATGGTCCGACCATACCGCCAAAGCTGCTTTGCAGCTTTGATGCAACAGGCTCTGGATTCTCTTGCGAACCAGTGGTCGACTGCTGATACTGAGGATGTGAAGCCTCCGCTTCCGCCGAAAGGAGCACCGCCATGCCCACTCCTGAGCACCCGCCGCAGGACGTCCACGTCACCGTGACCTTCGCCCTCGCCCCCAGGCCGTACCAGCACAGGTACGCACCCCGGACCTCCATCGGCATGGTCGAAGCCGACGCACTGGTCGCATTCGAGGTGACGACCGACGGGACGACCACGTACGAGCTGGTCTACGACGGCGAGGTCGTTCCGCCCGACAAGACCGTGGGCGACCTCGCCCGGCACGGGCACCAACTGCGGCTGGGCCTGCGCACCGTCACGACCGCGGGCTGACCCGAGAGTCTGTGATGGACCTGGAGAGTCGGCTCCGTCTGGAGCGCGATCTGTCTCCGGTCGGGGAGTTTCTCGCCTCGGTCGGAGGCAGGCTCGTACGACGCGAACAAGATCCGCTCGGCGTGTACTGGGCGGTGCTGCAGCCGCACAACCGCGAACGGGCACCGTTCACCGCCCGCATCGTCTGGACGGTCTACCCGCACCGACCGCCGTCCGTGCACTTTGCCATGGAGCCCGGCGGGCCGACGACCGAGTCCGCGGCTTGGCCGGCAGCGAACGGTTACCGCGCCCCCAATGACATCTGCAAGCCCTTCACCGCCGAGGGCCAGGGACTGCACGCGGAGTGGGCCACCGGCCAGCATGCCTGGTCCTCGACCGGCAATCCGCTGCTCTTCGTCCTGGACACGTTGCAGGGCGACATCGACCGAGTCGACGGGAGGCGCGCCGCGTGATGCCCGAAGCGCTCTGTGTCTCGCCGTGGGCGCTCACCACGTTCGTCGATGACGTACGGCGTCATGGCCAACTCGCCCGAGAAACGGGCGCGTTCTTCCTGACCGCTCCGGAGCACCGTGACGTCACCGTCGTGGCTCTCGCCGGGGAGAGCGGCATCGAGCGTGCGTACGGCCGGTTCGTCATCGGTCTGCCCGCGATCGACAAGGTCTTCAGCTACGCCGAGGAGCGCGGTCTCCAGGTACGCGCGATGCTGCACTCCCATCCGCGCTCCGCGTTCCTCTCCCGTACCGATCTCCGGTACTCCCTGCGGGTCCGCGGCTTCGTCAACGCGGTCGTACCGAACTTCGCCGCTCCACCCAGTAGTCCTGCCGACTGGGGCTGGTGGCAGTACGACGGCGAGTGGGCGGTCTGTTCGCCGGCGGTCGCCGACGCCAGCTGCCCGTCGGCCTGTGTCGTCACCTTCGATGCGGAAGGAGTCCGAGAGCTCTATGAGCACTGACTACAGCCGCGGTCTGCGGCTGGCCGCTGCGGCAGTGGGTGCGGACGCTGTCACCCTGCGGGAGACCCTGTCCGCGACGAACGTGCACCTGACCGCGGATCCGGACATCCCCGGAGTCCTCGCGGCGCTCTCCGTCATGGTTGCCGATCTGCGCCGCCTGCCCTACCAGTTGACCCTCGACCCGACCGGGGGCACAGCCCCCATCCCCGACACGGTCCTCACCGACCTGCAGACCCTTGTATCCGGGATCGACCCCGACCGGCCCTTGCGCATCACCGCAGCCCCGGCGCTGTGCCTCCACGTCCATCTCGGAGTCCAGCCGCCGTCCGGCGCAGCGTTCAGCGGCGCACCCGACGGACACGGCGTTCGCCTCCGGCATCGCGGGCACGCGTTCCCGAGCCTGAACGCTCCCGGATCCGGGCTCGGCACCGTTCTGACCGCTGCCACCGTGACCGCCGAGGTCTTCAAGCGGACTACGGGACTGCGCCCCGGCACGTACGGGACCGCTCCGACGCTGGACTTCTGCCCGGTGACGCTTGCGACGGAGCCGGGCATGATGACCGACACGCTCTCCGAGATCAGGAGCACCGCCCTCGTCGGCGCGGGGGCGATCGGCACCGGAATCACTCTGATCCTCGGCCTGATGGGGACGACCGGCGAGCTGACCGTCGTCGAGCCCGAGTCCTTCGAGCCACCGAACGTCACCACGTACAGCATCGGTACCCGGCACGATGCCGACGAGCGCGTGCACAAGACCCAGCTCGTCCGCCGGTACCTGCCGCGCATGGATGTCACCCCCATCCCCCACTCCGCACAGGACTTCATCGACGCCGTCGACAACGGCACCGCACCATGGCCCCGTACCGTCCTCGGCGCCGTACACAGCGTCGAGGCCCGTCACGAGATCCAGCGGATCCACGCCGACCTCACCCTCGACGGCAGCACCGGCGGATCCGCTGGCACCACCCTCGCCCTGCACGAAGCTGTTCCCCAGGGCCCTTGCATCCGCTGCTACTACCCGCAGCCGACCGTCCCTGTGGGACCTAGCGCGGAGCAACTCCTGCACGAAGCAACGGGGTTGCCCCTGCAACGGATCGCCCGCGGTGACGAACTCATCACGGACGCCGACCTTGACGGGCTGTCCGCCCGTCACCGAGCCGCCCTGTTGCCGCATGTCGGCAAGCCCGTGTGCGGCGTGAGCAATCTCATGGGCCTGACCACGACCGACGCGGACGATTTCCAGCCCTCCGCCTCGTTCGTCGCCCAGCAGGCCGCGTGCCTTGTGGTCGGGGCGATGATCGCCCGCCGGACCGGACATGCCGCCGGGCCGATGCGGCACGTTGAATACGACGCCCGCGTCGGGCCTTGGTACGACATGACGACGCCCCGCCGTCCCCGCCCCACGTGCACGTGCCAGACCGACGCCGATCTCATCGCCCGTGTACGCGCACACCGCCGTCGCGAACCGGAGAGCCCGCCCAGCACCCCGCATGGGCAGGTTCCCGCGGCCTGAGGCCAACTGCTGTGAACAGGCCGGAACAGGCGGCACAGGTTTGTCCGAACGAGCCGGATCAGCGCAGTCGCCGCCCTCCTCACATCCCCGTCGAGAGGGCGTGCTGGAGGGCACGTTCGGTGAGGCGGCGCGCGAGGGTACCCGGTAGGAGGCGTCGGCGTGTGCGTTGGTGGGGACGGGCCCGATGCCGGCGGCGTGTTCGGCGGCTTCCGCAGGGCTCTTACCGATGGTCGTTGCCCCGGATACAGCCACCATCTCATGTACACGTGCGGCGACTAAGGACTCCTAACAAAATGAGTGGTGGGGAACGGTAGGCTCGGTGGCCATGAGTCAGAGCGGTTCGCAAGCGGCAGCATTCTTCCGAGATGTCCGCCAGAGCCGAGTGGTCTGGCTTGTCCGGGATGACGAGGGAAGCCCGACTCACCTCTCCGGGGACGGCACGCGAAGTCTTCCGTTCTGGTCGACCTCGGCCCGCGCCCAGAGGGCATCGAGGATCTGGGGGCGTGGGCTACGCGTCGGATCCATGCCCTTGGACACCTGGTGCGAACACGTACTGCCCGATGCCGCCCGGGATGGACTCGTGATCGGCATCAACTGGAGCGGGCCGCGTCTGGTCGGCTGGAGCTTCACCTCCGTGGAAGTTCTCAACCGCCTGGCGGCGACTGACTAGCCCACGGCATCGCTTGCCAGAGCGTGCAGTCGTCGCCAGCAGATGAGGGCGCATCCGAGGGTGAGGAACGCTTCGTGGATGTCGTCGCGTATCTCCCACCGGATCCGCAGGCGGCGGAACCAGTGCAGGTGGGCGAATGCGCGCTCCACGACCCAGCGTTGGGTACCCAGGCCGGAACCGTGCTCGGTGCCCCGGCGGGCGATGACCGGCTTCACCCCGAGGTCCCAGACGAGCCGGCGGTACTTGTCGTGGTCGTAGCCGCGGTCGCCCAGCACCACGTCCGGGCGGCGCCGGGGCCGGCCGCGCTTGCCCCGCACCGGCGGTACTGCCTCAAGCAGAGGGATCAGCTGGGTGACGTCGTTGCGGTTGCCGCCGGTCAGGGTGACGGCGAGCGGGATGCCGGTGGCGTCGGTGATCAGGTGGTGTTTGCTGCCCGTCCTGCCCCGGTCGACGGGGCTTCGTCCGGTCTTGGATCCCCCTTTAACGCGCGGATGTGGGAGCCGTCGACCGCCGCCCGGGAGAAGTCCAGGGCGTCCACGCTGCGGAGCTTGGCGAGGAGGATCTCGTGCAGCCGAGGCCACACTCCTGCCTCGGTCCACTCGGCCAGGCGCCGCCAGCACGTCATCCCGGAACCGAAGCCAAGCTCCTGCGGCAGGTGTTCCCAGGCGATCCCGGTATGCAGCACGAACAGGATGCCCTGGAACACGAGCCGGTCCGGATGCCGCTTGCGTCCTGGATGCCGGGTCCGACGCTCGACCTTGGGCAGTTGCGGCTCGATCACTGACCACAGCTCGTCATCGACATCCCACGGCTTCGGCCGAGCCACCCCACACCCCCAGATCAACAGTCCCGGACTGATCCAACCACCTCGAAGATCATTTCGTTAGGAGTTCTAAGAGTGCGGGATGTGGCGTTCCGCCGGTCTTGTCATCGCTCGATGGTGTGACGTTGGGGCATCGCTGCCGGTCAGGAGTTCAGGGTTCGCTTTGGTTATGGCATGAGCATGCGCAAGCCGTACCCGAGCGATCTCACCGATGAGCAGTGGGAGCTCGTCGAACCCGTGATCACGGCATGGAAGGCCCGGCATCCGTCGGTCAGCGGGCACCAGGGGAAGTACGCGATGCGGGAGATCGTGAACGCGATCCTCTACCAGAACCGCACGGGTTGTCAGTGGGAGTTCCTGCCCCATGACATGCCCCCGCCCGGAGCGGTGAAGTACTACTTCTACCTCTGGCGCGACGAGGGCACCGACCAGGACGTTCACGACCTGCTGCGCTGGCAGTTGCGGGAGAAGCGGAAGCGATTAGCCGACCCGAGCCTGGTGGTCCTGGACACGCAGAGCATCCACGCATCCGTCGGCGTCCCGGCCACGACGACGGGCCGGGATGCCGCGAAAAGGGTGCCGGGCAGGAAAAGATGCCTGGCCGTGGACGTGTTGGGCCTCGTCATCGACTGCCTCGTCCTGCCCGCCTCCGCGCACGAGAACACCGCCGGCATCGCCCTGCTGGACGGTGTCGCCGAGCAGTGCGACACCGTGAAGAAGGCCCTGGTCGACCAGGGCTTCAAGAAGAAGGTCGTCGAGCACGGCAAGAACGTGGGCATCGACGTCGAGATCGTCGAGCGCAACCCGGACGACAAGGGCTTCGTTCCGCAGGCCAAGCGGTGGATCGTGGAGCAGACGAACGGGATCCTGATGTTCTACCGCCGTCTCGTACGCGACTACGAACACCGGCCCGCCTCTTCCCGCTCCCGCGTCTTCTGGGCGATGACCTCCGTCATGAGCCGCCGCCTCACCGGAGCCACCATCGCCTCCTGGAGGACCGCGTGAGCGAGAACCCACAGGTCAGAGCCATCCTGGAACACATCGAGACCCGCGAGCGCGAACTGACCGACCAGGCCGGGCAGTTCCGGGACCGCATCGAAGAACTCACCCGGCAGCTCGGCGAACTCGACGCGGAGAGCGAGAACCTGCGCATCACCCGCAAGACCCTCCTCACTCTCCCGCTGCCCTCACCCGCCACCGGGCCGGACCACCCCGACATACCGGACCACCCCGCCTACCAGCAGATCCTCACCACCCTGGCCGACCGATGCGCGCCCGCGACCTCTGCCAGGCCCTCGACCTGCCGATCCTCCCGAAGAACACCGAAGGCATCCGCTCCAAACTGAAACGCCTGGTCAGCCGGGGCATCCTCATCGAACCCGAACCCGGCCTGTTCGCCCGCCCCGACGCCTGAGGTCCACCCCCACCCTCGACCAGCGGTCCTTCCCCAACCTCAACCACGAAACGGACAAGAGCTCACGTTCCGCACTCTAAGACTGCATGATTCTCGACTCACCGCTACGGTGAGCCGTGCGGCAACTGCTAGCACAATGCCACCGAGGAGCACATGAACGAGCCCGTTGGGTCGGACGCTGCCGCTCGGCCCGAAGGTGAGCCAGTATCTGGACCGGGGGCCACTTCCCAGGATGCGGCCGTCGGGGTCGCGACCGCCGCGGCCGGTGAAGCTGAGCGAGGATCGAGTACCTACGCGACCGGCGGTGGCGGCGTTTCGTTCGCGCACCGCGTCGCGGCTGTCTATCTCGCTGGCATGTTGACTGGCGAACGACGGGCGGAGGTCTCTGAGCTGCCGGTCCGGAGGGTGTCGTTCCAAACCGGTCCGGCGCACCCGGTGGATGATCTTCTGATCGAATGCGGCGATGAGGCAGCCGAAGTCATCCTTGCCGTGGCATGTCGAGCAACGCCGAACTTCGTCCAGAGCCATGGCGACACGGTGAAGCTCGTCGGGTCGCTGCTCGCCGAGGTCGAGAAGTTCGACACCGACACTCGCCAGGTCGCCGTCGCGACCGCCGGTCGGTCCGATCAGTGGGACCAGCTTGCAACGCTCTGCGGCATCGCGCGTGCTCATGCCGACCCAGAGTCGTTCCAAGCGTCCATGAACGTCGACGGCCGCTGGTCGAGGCCGGTGCGTAAGCGCCAGGAGCATTTCCTGGAGATGGTCGAGAAGGCCGTCGGAGACGACACAGCGCCGGAAGAGGTCCGGCGGCTGACGTGGCGGCTGCTTGGCCGGCTTCACATCCTCGGTTTCGCGGTTCAGAGCCCGGGCGAAGGCGACCGCGCGGCGGTCGCGACATCGCTGGACGGCGTGGCCTCGGCTGCCGCCGATGGGGTGGCGGTCCGGGACCGGCTCGAGATCGAGGCGACCCGCTACGACGCGACCGGCGCCGTGGTGGACCTCAAGGTGCTCCGCCGGGACATTCACGTGGTCTTGGACTCGGCTGCGACTCGAAGTCGGCGGGCGTGGTCGGTGCTTGCCGAGCAACGCAAGTTGGCCGTTGCCGGTGTGCGGGCCACTATCGGTGATGAGTCATCTGGCGGGCCGGTCGAGATCTCGTTCGCCGACCGCCGCGAACAACTCGCTGAGGCCCTGCGCGAGGCTGGTACCCGTGTTTCGGCTCTGCTGGTATCCGGCGAGTCGGGCATCGGTAAGAGCGCATTGACGCTGTCGGCCGTTGCCGAGTTGGAAGCCGCAGACCCCGCAGGGTTCCAAGGGGTGGTGGTCAACTTCCGCAGCCTGCCACAGTCGAGCCTGGAGCTGCGTACTGCGCTCGGGATGTCGATGGAGGACGTGCTCGCGGAATTGTCGGCACCTGCTCGGGTCTTGGTCATCGACGCGGCTGATGCTGCTCTGGAACGGTCTGCCGGCCTGTTGAGTGACTTGGTGCTGGCAGCGGCTGCGGCGGGCGTTGGGCTCGTGGCGGTGACATCCGACATGGCATCGGATTTCGTGCGGGAGCAGGTAGAGCTGGGGTTCACGAAGCCCATTTCATCTTTCGCGATGAGACCGTTGGGCGACGAGGACATCTCGATCGTCTCAGACCACTTTCCGCTTCTGCGTGCGGTCCTGCGAGACCTGTCGGCGAACTCGCTGCTGCGCAGGCCCGTTGTGCTGGACCTTTTGGCTCGGACAGGGGCGGAGCCAGACAGCTCACTGGGTGAGTGGGAGTGCCTTGAGCTGGTGTGGAGCAGGGTTGTTCGGGGCGATGGGCGCCCCGGTGTCGGTTCGGCGGAGGCACGTGAACGGACATTGCTCGCGGTGGCCGCGACGACGATGAAACTGCCCGAGGGCCGTCGGCCTGATGCAGGCGTCGATGCTGCAGCGGTTGACATGCTGCGTCGGGATCATCTGCTCGCGCCAGCGAGCCCGTACCGGGGCCAGCCGGAATTCGCACACGACGAAGTCCGGCGGTACGCGACCGCCATCCTTCTCGTCCGTGGCCAGAGCCCGACCGAGTTGCTGCAGTCAGCTGGGGCGCCCAGGTGGGCGCTGTCGGCTACCACTCTTGCGTGCAAGGGGCTACTGAAAGCACCCGACGCTCGGCCCGTTCGGAAGTTTGTCGAACTGCACTCGCAATTGCGGATGTTCGCGGCAGCACACGGACCCCGGTGGACTGACGTCCCGGTGGAGGCGGTTCTGGAGACGCCGTTCGCGTATCAATGTCTGAAGTCAGCGTGCACGGATCAGTCGATCGACCTGGCGCTCGGCGACGTGGTTCGAGTCGTTCAGCAAAGGCACAAGGCCAACGGGCGGGTCGACCGTCTGATCACGAACCCCATTGTGCGGATTCTCCTCGACAACCAAAAGCCGTGGAACGTCTCGAAGGAGTCGTTCGAGCTGCTTGCGGACTGGCTGCAAGCCCTGTCCCTTGCGGACGTTCCGGCTGGTAACGAACTGCGAATCCGGCTGCGGGACCGTCTCCTCGCCTACTGGAACTCGCTCCCTCTACGCGAAACCAGCGGGGACCAACTGCCCGGGTCGAAGTCACAGCATCGCCGACGCCGACGCACGCTGGATCACCACCTGACCAAGGAAGAGTTCGTCGAAACGTTGGCACTGCTCGGACCGGACATCGACGATGCCATCGAAGCATGCCTTCGGGCCATCGCCGACGACGCACCAGCGTTCCTGGCTCCGGCTGTGGACTCGCCGTTGAGCGCCCGAGCCTTGGCCCAGAAGGACCCGGAACTATTGGCAACGTTGATAGAGGCCTACTACATCGACGACGAGCCAAGCTGGCACCGAGATGAGGGTGTCCGGAGGCATCAGGGCCGGTGGAGCGGTATCGGACCACCGTTCTTCCAGTACTACTTCGGCGGGTTCTGGCAGCTGTTTCAGACAGCGTCGTTGTCGACCTCTGTGCGGGTGTTGAACAACATCTTGAACAGCGGTGCGCGGGCGCGCGTAGCAACGCTGTCGCGACATAGTTCGCCTGACGCCTTCGCTGGGCCCGCCGACGCCCGGAACGAAGACGCTGATGGCGAGACACAGAACGGAGAGAGTGAAAACCGCGGTGCGATTCTGAACCTTGACGGCACTGCCCGCCTGTACGTCGGCGACAGCCACGTGTGGAGCTGGTACAGGGGCACGTCGGTCGGCCCGTACTCAGCGATGAGTGCGCTCCAGGCAATGGAACGCCTTGCCGACATGTGGTTGAGCCAGGGTGTGTCACCTAGAAGGGTCGTCGAAGTTCTCCTGAATGGCTGCGAGAACCTCGCAATTCCGGGGATGCTGTTCGGTCTGCTCGTGCGCCATATGGAGAACGTCGACACCGACCTCGACCCGTTCCTTGCCGAACCGGTCGTATGGAAGTTGGAGTTCGGTCGTACGATGCGGGAGTACTCAGGGCTGCGTGCAGCAACCGAAGGGCTCGCTAACCTCGAACGCCGCCAGTGGACACCGCGTGAGGTAGCCATGCGGTTGATGATGCGCGGTGGGCAGGAGCGTGCCGAGGCTTTGAAGAAGGTCGCCGACAAGCTTGTCGAGAACGGCGACCGTCTCGGCATTAGCCAGGAGGCAACGAAGAACTGGGCCGCCAGCCTGGACTGGGACCGGTACCGAATCAAGCAGCATGGCGATGAGATGTACATCGAGGTCGAACCGCCGCCTGAGCTGCGAGCCGCACAAGATGCGCACGAGGCTCACCAAGAGGTCGTGCAGACCAGCTTGCGGCTGCAGAATCGGTACTGGGGCTCGGCCAAGCACGACGCCGAGTACGTGCCGCCCTCGTCGGAGGAGATCGCTGCGGACCTGGCGGCAGGCCGCGCCTTGCTTCAGTCCGATGAGGACCTGATGCCGAACCGGCCTGTGGACGCCGTTGCCCACGTCGTCCGAGCAGCCGTCGAACGAGCTGCCGTCGGCGATACAGACGCGCTGGGCAACGAAGCGCAGTTCGCAACGGAGCTCGTCATCGGTATCGCAGCGTCGTTCCAGGACGTTGAGGATCAGCGTCACGAGGACCAGTACTTCGACCTTGGTGCCGACCGAGCCGTGGCTCAAACCGTGCCCGCGTTCCTCACACCCGCACTGGCAGCGCCGCTGGAAGCCGCCGGCGGTTCGATCGAAGATGTTGCTGCAGCCGGTCTTGCGATGGCAGGCAAGGCGTCCTTGGAGACACGGCTGCACCTGGCGCGTGGATGCGATGTCGTCTGGGCGGCTCCATGCCACTTCGACCCTTGCATCCACCGGACTGCGTTGAACTGGTTGCTCGAGACCGCCCGTGGCGCAGAAATCGGTCCGTGGGACCAGGACGGCCAGCGATGGCCGAACGGTCAGATTGCGGGCGACGTTACCGAACGACTCCAAGAACTATCGGGTGACTCCCTCGACATCGCGGTTCTCGACGCAGCCATTCGCGGACTCGGTGTAGCCGCGTCGACAGACCACTGTTGCACAGACGACGCAACCACGCTCCTCGTCGAGTTCCTCGACGTCGAGCGACGCGCCATGGTCGCGCAGGAGAATGAAGGCTGGACCGCGGACGACCGCGGGACGCACACCCTCGTCGCCGCACGGGCCCTGCTCGAAGGCTTTGCGAAGAACAGTGACGCCGAACCGGTGCTCGAGCACCTCGACGCCCTTCGCGCAGATGCGGGACTGATGTCCAATTTCCTCCACGGTCTTGCCGCAGCAGGTGCAGAGAACGAACGGCTGGCCGAAGCTGCACGAGGTGTCTGGCCATCTCTGCTGCGCCACGCCGTTGGCTACCTGAGTGACGACCCGAACCCCTACCGCGACCATCACTGGGGCGACTGGGCTGCTGCTGCCCTGCTACCGGACCCTCTTCCGTGGGCGCACGGACTGTACAACGAGGTCGTCGGTGGACCCATCGACTGGGTCCGCGCTGAAGACCTCGTTGAGTCGATCGACGATTGGCTGCCGGTCGCTCGTGGGGAGGCCAAGTCCGTCGACGCGCTCATCGGCATCCTGCGGAAGCTCCCGGAGGAAGTGCAGGCCACCCGTGGCGTGCACTGGGTCTCCGACCTATGTATTCAAGATGGACGTGTCACGGTCAAACACTCGTGGTCTTCTAACAGCTGGCTCAAGGAAATTCGCAGAATGGCGGAGGAACTCGGCAAGTTGGACGAGTGGCAGATGCTCGTCGACTCCTTGGTCGTCGCCGGAAACGAGGGACTGGCGCCGTACAGCAGGTGACGTCTCAGGGGCCCTGCCCGCCCCTCGTGGGACTTCCGGATCCAGTAGGGCTTGGTCAGGTGCGCGCTGGACGGTACGAGCCGGGCTCGGCACCAGTACCTGGGGATCAATCGGTTCAACGGTGCGCGTCATCCCCGTGATGCTGTTTATCAGCCAGCGTGTTCTCGATTTCCGTCAATTCCCGTTCACTGAGCAGTGATGCGAGCGGTCCGCTTTCGTCGGTGAATGTGACACGTGTTCCCGAAATGGAGATCCTCCGTACGAGGTTCTCTAGTGACAGTGGAAGTCTTGACACCGCTATGCGGTCTGTGACGCTTAGTGACGTATCTCCCCACGCGCATTTGTGGAGAAGAAAATTAAGAGCGCAATCCTGGCGTCCTGCCTCCGTTGCCCGATCACGAGCCAGGGCATCTCTGATCGCTCCGCTCAAAAACTCCTCAGTGCTCTTCCCTGCCGCTCTGGCACATGAGCGCATTCTTTTCCTGACCGCAGGTGCGAAGGGAATGCTCATCCGTAGCATACCGTCCGGACCAGGAAAGAGAGTGCACAGGACATCGATAGGCAGGGAGTCTTCAAGTCGCCGCCAAACCTTCTTGATGGCGTGTTCCTCGTCCTGTGCCGATACGAGAACGGCGATGCTCTTACCGTCGTGCGACGATGCCATCGGCATGCCGCTGACCTGTCGCGCAGTTTTCAACTCAACTCCGCTTACCGTCCGGGTCAAGATGATTTCGATGGCATGCAAGGGCATGAGGACTCCAGGTCAGTAGAGCGAGATGGGGCCGTCGGGAATCCAACCTTCCACGTAGCCAGATACAAGAAGGGTCACGCCTTCCGGAGAGATCTCCTGGTGGCGGTATTTGAGCTCGTCGATTCCCCACCGAGTGTGTGACGGAGAGGCCAGCTGAAACAGATTTGACTCTTCGGGGCTGATCCGCACGATGAAAACGCGAGAAACGGTCCGGCGGTCGTGTTCCCAGCAGTCGGACTCGACTGTTTCGTGAACTCCGTAGACAGTGCCGAAGCGGGGGTTCTCGATGCGAAACCGCTCAGCGAGATATTGAGCAGCTCCGTCATGAAAATCGGTTCCGGCGGCGAGCAACACCTGCGGGACCGTCCAGCCGCTGCAGCAGCCACCACACAGCATCAGGCGGTGCTGGTCGTCCAGGAGGAGCAGCAGGACGCGGCGGTCGACAGCCGGCTGCACGCTATGGGAGGTCGCCATGCCGTAAGCCTGCTTCGATTGCTACTCAAGTAGCAAGTTGAATGCGGCTCCACGGGTGACTGCTTCATGCGGGCCGCATCAGATGTGCGCTGCGGTAGGCGGTCTGTCCTGCCTCGTGGGCGTGCACACGTGGCAGCGATTCGAGCCTTGCCCTGTCGTCCGTGAAACCTGCTATGAGCTGCGGAAACGCTGAAAAGGCGTTTGAGATTCGCGCTGCGGCGTTTTGGGGCTCCGCACGGCATCACGTCTGACCTGCGGCGACGGAATTTCCCACACATCCCACGAAGGCAACACGAAAGCGAGGGCTTGTGGGAAGCCTTGCTGGAAATCCGGACTGCGGATTTTCAACGAGGAGTGCAAGCCCGCTGGTCAGACGTGGTGCGATGCTCTCCGCACTGTTACCAGGACAGACAACATGATGTACCAACGACCGACCAGGGACAGCGTAGCGGATGTGCGCCAGCGGCCGTCCTCTGTATAGGGCCGGAGAGCGGGACAGTGAGCTGGAGTGCGGACCGTTCTGTTCGCTGCGGCTGTTTGTGGGCCACTGGGCGCTGTCCCGCCGGCGGCTTGCATGGCAGGTCGCCCCTTGATCGTGGAGGTCGGGGCTCTTGCGATGCACGCAGGCCGGATGGTGCCGAAGCCATGGCCCATGTATGGCTTCAGGGGTGCGAGCCCGTCATCGTGATCGGCGAGGTCCCGCGCCGGTCCGCGCCCGGTTCGACATACTTCCTGCCGTCATCGGCGCCTCTCGCCAGGTCATGGGCAGTCTCCGCACCCACGGCGCCGACGCCTGCGCGCGGCCGAGGCAAGGCAGTCAGTCCCCTGTTGTCGTGTCGACAGGCGCCTGCCGCGGCGCGAACGCGTACTACGGGCCGAGGGTGCCACTCTGGACGGTGCCCGAGCCGGTGCGTGACAGGCGGACCATGGCGCGGTAGAGAGCAGTGGGCCTCGGGGCTTCGGGCACTGCGGGGATGGGTGCGCCGGGCGCGGCGTAGGAGCGGAGCATGTGGCCGACGAGGCGGCGCCAGGCGTCAGGGGCGTCATCACCGGCGGCGGCGATGACGCCGGCGTTGGCCATGAGCAGGATGACGAGGTCCTGGTGGGTGAAGTCGTCGCGCAGGTGTCCGCTGCTGCGGGCGCGGGCGATGAGTTCGAGGAACCCGTTGTGTGACTCGGCGCGGCGGGCTTCGAGCGCCTTGGCGGCGGGGAAGGTCATGGTCAGGACGTCGGCGAAGCCGCGGTCGGCGGCCTGCATGGCGCAGACGGCGTGGATGTAGCCGGTGAAGCCGTGCCAGGGCTCGGGGTCCGCGAGGGCCTCGGTGACGGCGTCGGCGTAGGCGTCCATGCGGTCGGCGAAGACCGCGTTGACGAGTTCCTCCCGGGTCGCGAAGCGCCGGCCGAGCGTGGCTTTGCCGACGCCTGCCTCGCGGGCGACGGAGGCCATGGACACGCCGAGCCCTTCGGTGGCGAAGAGGCGGCGAGCGGCGGCCAGGATGCGGTCGCGGTTGCGCTCGGCGTCGGCGCGCAGTCCCGTGCCGGGCTGCTGCCACGGCGTCTCGTCGGAGGGCGGGGAGTTCATACGCCCACTCTACCCAAGTGGAACGGGCGGACCGCTTCTGCTGTACGGTGGCCCGCAGTGGAAGTGGGCCGCCTGGTCCACTTATTCGAAAGGCATGGGCATGCGCGCTGTCACGCTCGAATCCGTCCCCTCGGCCCCGGCCGTGGCCGAGGTGGACACTCCTCGCCCGGAGGCCGGGGAACTGCTGGTCAAGGTGGCCGCCGCCTCCTTGAACGGCATCGACATCGCCACCGCCGCCGGTTACACGCAAGCGTTTATGGAGCACCGGTTCCCGCTGGTCCTCGGCCAGGACTTCGCGGGCACCGTCGAGGCGCTCGGCGAGGGCGTGGAGGGCTTCGCGGTCGGCGACGCGGTCTTCGGTGTCGTGCTGAAGCCGTATCTGGGCGCCGGGTCGCTGGCCCAGTACGTCACCGTGGCCGCCGGCCACGGAGTCGCCCGCATCCCCGCGGGCGTGACAGCGGGGGACGCGGGCGCGCTGGGTGTGGCCGGGGCGACTGCCCTGGTGAGCCTGGACGCGGTGGCCCTGGCCGAGGGTGAGACGCTGCTGATCTCCGGGGCCTCCGGCGGCGTGGGTTCGCTGGCGGTGCAACTCGCCGCCGCCCGTGGGGTGAAGGTGATCGCGACCGCCCGCCCCGGCACGCAGACCGACTTCGTCAGCGGCCTGACCGGCGCGGAGGTGCACGTGGTCGACTTCACCGGTGACCTGGAGGGGCAGGTCGGTGCGATCGCCCCGGACGGTGTGGACGCGGTGCTGCACCTGGCGGGCGACGGCGCCCAGCTGGCCGCTCTGCTGCGGCCGGGTGGTCAGATCGCCTCTGCCACCGGCTTGACCCAGGACGACGTCAAGGGGCAGGAAGCCACGGTCCACACGATCATGGCCAACCCCGACGCCCGGATCCTGACCTCCCTGGCCGAGCGGGTCGCCTCCGGCGCGCTGCGTGTGCCGGTCACCGCCACCTATCCGCTGGAGCAGGCATCCGAGGCGTTCGCCGCCTTCGGCGCCGGCACCCCGGGCAAGATCGCCGTCTCCTGCTCCTGACCCACGCCCAACGGAAGAGGAACAACCGTGCCCACCCTTGCCATCGTCGGCGCCGGCCCCGGTATGGGCCTGGCCATCGCCCGCACCTTCGGCAGCCGCGGCTTCGACGTCGCGCTGATCTCCCGCACCAAGGACAAGCTTCGGACGCTGGTCGACCAGCTCGGCCAGGAAGGCATCACGGCCGCCGCGTTCCCCGCCGACGTGCTGGACCGTGCCTCCCTGACGGATGCCCTGGACACCGTGAAGGCCCGCTTCGGCGGCATCGACGTACTGGAGTACTCACCGGCCCCGCACTCCCCGGTGCCCGGCCTCACCCTGACCGCCCCCTCGGAGGCCACGGTGGACGATCTGCAGCCGCAGATCGAATACGTCTTCTACGGCGCCGTCGCCGCCACCCGAGCGGTGCTGCCCGCGATGCGCGAGGCCGGCGCCGGCACCCTGCTGTTCACCACCGGCGGCGGTTCGGTGGATCCCGTTCCCATGCTCGGCAACGTCAACGCCGCCGGGGCCGCGCTGCGCAACTGGGTCATCAACCTGAACAAGGAGCTGACCGGAAGCGGTGTGCATGCCGCGCACGTGGCGATCAACGTCTGGATCGGCGGGGGCGGCCCGGAGGGCTTCCCGACCGCCACGTCCGAGGAGATCGCCCCCTTGTACTGGGACCTGCACGAAAACCGCGACCGCTCCGAGGCCGTCTTCAACGCCTGACCGGCGGCCCACCCCGCTCCCGGGGGGAATCCGCCCGCTGCCGGGAGGGCGAGTCCGTCCCGCTCCTGGGAGGGGAAATCCGCCCGCTGCCGGGAGGGGAAATCCGCTCCCTCCCTGTCCCATGTCCCGTCCCCCTGCATCAAGGAATCCGTACGTGAACGTCTTCTTGTGGACAGTCCAGGCAGTGCTGGCCGCCATGTTCGCCCTGGCCGGCGTCATGAAGTCCGCCCAGCCCAAGGAGGAGTTGATCGGCCGGCTGCCCTGGGTGGCCGACTTCTCGCAGGCCACCGTCCGCTTCGTCGGCGTCGTGGAGTTCGCCGCCGCTCTCGGACTGATCCTGCCCGCCGCCACCGGCATAGCCCCCGTGCTGACCCCGCTGGCCGCGACCGGCCTGGTCGTGGTGATGGTCCTGGCCGCGATCACCCACGCCCGCCGCAAGGAACCCGGCGCGATCGCCTTCAACGCCGTTCTGCTGGTCCTGGCCGCCCTGGTGGCCTGGGGCCGCTTCGGCCCCTACAGCTTCTGACCCTCCACCGCGCTCCACCACATCCACCGCATCCACCAACCTCCACCGCATCCACCACCCTCCACCGCAAGGAACCACCCCCGATGCTCCTGGACGAAGGCCAGGAGCATCACCGCCCTGGTCCGCACCATCGTGCAGGCCATGGAGGAAGCCCCACGGCCCAGGCCCTCCGCGGCATCACATGCGGGCGATGCCACTGTCCTCGGTGAAGGCAGCGAAGGCATCGAAGGCAAGGTGCCCGGGCAGTGTGGCGGGTGGTGAGGCGGTGGGTGGGGGTAGGTGTCCGGGGTGGTCGGGGCGAGGCGGGGCAGGGTAGGTCGGGGGCGGTGATCGCGGGGATGTCGTTGGGGTGGGCAACAAATCGTTTTTCTGGGCTCGGGCGTCGGGCCTAGCATGCCGCCGTTGCCTCGGATGTCGTTCGGTATTTCGGACGGGTTCGGATGTGCTCGAACGAGCTGGTGTGAGGGGATGTGACGCCGTTGTCTGCGGTGATCGAGGCGCGCGGACTGTCCAAGGTGTTCCAGACGACCGTACGGCGGCCCGGCTTCGTGGGCGCGCTCACCTCGCTCGTCAGCCCGCGGCGCGTGGCCAAGGTCGCGGTGCAGGACGTCGAATTCAGTGTGGGCAAGGGGGAGTTACTCGCCCTGCTCGGTCCCAACGGGGCCGGGAAGTCCACCACCATCAAGATGCTCACCGGCATTCTGACGCCCACCTCCGGCGAGGCACTCGTCGCCGGGGTCGTTCCGCACCGGGACCGGGAGCGCAACGCCCACAACATCGGAGCCGTGTTCGGGCAGCGGACGCAGTTGTGGTGGGATCTGCCCGCCCGGGAGTCGTTCGAGATCCTGCGGGACATCTACGGGGTGCCCGAGTCGCAATTCCGGCACCGTATAGAGGAGTTCGACGGGTTGCTCGAACTCTCCGAGTTCTGGGACACCCGTGTCCGGCATCTGTCGCTCGGGCAGCGGGTGCGCTGCGATCTCGCGGCCTCGCTGCTGCACGACCCGCCCGTCGTCTTCCTGGACGAGCCCACCATCGGCATGGACGTGGTGGTGAAGGAGCAGGTACGGCGGTTCCTGCGGCACCAGGTCGAGGAGCGCGACCGTACCGTCCTGCTCACCACGCACGACATGACCGAGGTGGAACGGCTCGCCGAACGCGTCGTGCTGATCAACCACGGCCGGATCGTCCTCGACGGCTCGCTCCAGGAGATCCGGCGGCGCTTCGGCGGCACCTGGCAGGTCCGGGCCACACTCGCCGACCCGGCCGACGTCGAGGCGGTCGAGGAGATCGAGCGCGGTGAGAGGGCGGGAGCGCCGGGAGTCACTGGAGCGACGGGAGTCCCTGCGCCGCTGCCCGGGTTCGCCGGTATCGGTGTGCTGCGGCGCGAAGGGCCACAGGTCGTGTTCGGGCCGGTCGGCGAGGACGCGCCCAGCGTGCACGAGGCGCTCAAGGTGATCATCGGACGGTTCCGGGTCGCCGACCTGGCGCTGGAGGAGAACGACCTCGAGGACGTCATGCGCGCGGCCTACCTCAGCGACGTACCACCGATCGACCCACCGGCCCAGGAGCCGGACACGGCGGCCGCCGCATCCGCATCCGCCCCTGCCTCCGCCTCCGCCTCCCAGGGCGGCTGAGCCATGGCCGCCGCTTCCGTCCTCTCCCGTGCACGCCGCGTCTCCTGGATCACCCCCCGGGGCGAGCTGCTCACCCCGCCCCGGATGACCGCCACCGCCGTACGGCTGTTCGTCCAGGTGTGCCTGGTCGTCTACCTCTGGCGCGGCCTGTACGCGCACACCGACTCCAGTTCCGGGCTGAACGAGACCCAGGCCGTCGGCTACGCCGTACTCGCCGTGCTCGCGAACCGCATCCGCGGCCTCGACCGGCGCGCGGGCCGTGACACGGTGATCCAGCATCTGCACTTCGGGACGATCGTCTACTGGTACCTGCGGCCGATGAAGCCCCAGCGCTACTACGCGCTGCGCGCCCTCGGCGACCAGCTGTACGGCTTCGGCTGGGTGCTCGCCGGATACGTGCTGTCGCTCGCCGTCGGAATCGTCGCCCCGCCCGCCTCCGCCTCGGTGGCCGGGGCCTTCGCGCTGAGCATGCTGCTCGGCCAACTGGTCCTGTACTACGTGATGATGCTGGTCGACCTGCTGTGCTTCTGGACGCTGCGCAACGAGGCGGCGCTGATGATCCTCGTCTTCGCGCAGAACCTGCTCTCCGGTGTGTACGCCCCGCTCTGGTACTTCCCGGACTGGTTCATCACGCTCAGCGCGTTCCTGCCGTTCCAGGCGACCCTCGGTGTGCCGCTCTCCATCTACGTCGGGCGGATCGGCCTCGGCGACGCCGGCGGGCAGATGGCGATCCAGGCCGTCTGGATCGTGCTGCTCGCGCTGCTCACCCGCCGGCTCTGGGACCGGGCCGGCCGACGCGTCGTGGCCCAGGGAGGATGACCATGACGACCGCACCGAACCCAGCACCGGCACCAGGATCCGTCCCTGCCCCATCCCCATCCCCACCCGCCACCGAACCGTCCCGTCCGCCGCATGGCACCGCGCACGCCTGGCGCGTCGTCTGGCGGATCACCAAGCTCAACTTCAAGGCCCGGCTGGAGTACCGGGGCGAGTTCCTGATGGGGGTCGCCGTGGGGGCGATCTGGCAGGTCTCCATCGTCGTCTTCGCCTCGGTGCTGCTCACCCGGTTCCCCGGACTCGGCGGCTGGTCCAGCTCCGACGTGCTGCTCATCGCCAGCATGCGCATGCTGGCCCACGGGCTGTACGTGCTGTTCCTCGGCCGCGTCCAGTACATGAACAACCTCGTCCAGGAGGGGATCGTCGAGCCCTGCCTGATCCGCCCGATGCCGGTCTACCGGCAGATCCAGCTGACCTTCTTCCCGGTCAACGCCATCGGCGACCTGGTCGTCGCGGCCGGTCTGTTCGTCGCCGCCCTGCAGCGCAGCTCCCTCGACTGGACGGCGGGCCGGATCGCGTACGTGCTGGCGGGTGTGCTCGGCGGCATGCTGGTCGAGGCGGCGCTCTTCACGGCCCTGGCCGCCGCCGCGTTCCACTTCCCCGCCACGTCGTACTGGAGCCAGTGGCTGGAGGAGCTGATGGGGACCTTCGGCAGCTACCCCCTCAGCATCCTCCCGAAGGCCGCGTCCGCCGCGTTCACCTTCGTCGTACCGCTCGCCTTCATCGCGTACTTCCCGGCCGGGGTACTGACCGGCCACGGCGACGCGATGGGCGTGCCGGAGGCGCTCGCCGTGGCCTCACCCTTCATCGGCCTCACCGCCTTCGTCCTGTCGCGGCTGCTGTGGAACTGGAGCCTGAGCAAGTACACGGGCGTCAACGGGTAAGCGGAGAGGGAGAGTTGGAGGCGCGGTGGCGCCGAAGCCGTACCGGGGTGGCCGGTGTCACCTCAGCCGCGTCTCCAACCCGTCCAGCACCCGGTCGAGCCCGTACCGGAAGCCTTCCTCCCGGGCGGCCCGCGGATCCGCCCCGCGCTGTTCGGCGTAGCCCTCGCGCAGCAGCGGGTAGTCCTGGGCGGCCTTCTCGGCGGCCGGCCACAGCCGTTCGACCATGGTCCGCTCGTCCTGACCGCTGCGGGCGAGGACGTTGAGCCAGGCGGCCTCGCTGGTGGCCATGCCGGTGACGTACGCGACGAGCGTCGAGAGCGCCCGGTCGGTCTCGTCGGCCGGGAACCCGGCGGTGGTCAGCAGCTTCAGCATGGCCTCGGAGATCCGCATCCAGTTCGGGCCGAGGTAGGACATGCCCAGCTCGCCGAGCACGGAGGCCAGCCATGGGTGGCGCAGGATCGTGGCGCGCAGGCTGTGGGCGCAACTGGCCATGTCGGCACGCCAGTTCGCCTGGCCGGAGGCGGCCGGGGCCTCGATCTCGCCGTAGATCTCGTCGACGGCCAGTTCCAGCAGCTCCTCCTTGTTGGCGACATGGCGGTACAGCGAGGTCGCGCCGGCGCCCAGTCTGCCGCCGAGCTTGCGCATGCTCAGCGCGTCGATGCCCTCCTCGTCGAGCAGCCGCAGCGCCTCGGCCACGATGTGCTCCCGGCTCAGCGCGGGCTGCTCCCGCCCGGTCCGGGGCCGCGTCCACACGGACTGAAACCCCTCCTGCTGCTGCTTCCTGACCGGCTTCTCGGGTGCCATGGGGGAGTCTCTCCTCTGCCTGCGTACGGCTGACGCGCCCAGCGTACGGTGTTCGCATCGCAGGCCGGGCCACGCGCTTCCGGTCGGGGCCACGCGCTTCCGGTTGGGCCACGTGCTTCGGGTCGGGCCGCGCGCTTCGGGTTGGGCCCGCGTGCTTCCGTGGGGTCTACGCGCGCTTCCGGTTGGGCCGCATGCTTCCGTCGGGTCCACGCCCGCTTCCGTCGGGCTCACGGTCGCTTTCGGTCGACTCGCAATCGCTTGGGCCCGGCTCGCCAGGTCGCGTCGGCCCCGACTCACCAGGACGCTTCCGGCCCGGCTCACCAGCCCGCTTCCGGTCGGGCCCCGCTCAGACTTCCGGCACCCGGCGGAACATCCCCCCCACCGCCAGCTCCCCCTCGATCCGCCCCACCGCGTCCCGCAGTTCGGGCAGCACCTCCGCCACGCATTCCTCGACCGACCGCCGGCTGCTGTGCATGGCGACATTCACGGCGGCCACGACCCGCCCGCCCCGCTCCCGCACCGGCACGGCGATGGACCGCAGGCCCTCCTCCAACTCCCCGTCGACGAGGGCGTACCCGGCACTCCGCACGCGCTCCAGGACGGCCAGCAGTTCCCGCCGGTCGGTGACCGTGTGCGGGGTCAGCCGGACGAGACGCTCCGGGAGGGAGACCTCCGGGAGCAGGTCGGCGAGCATGACGCGGCCGAGCGAGGTCGGGTACGCCGGCAGTCGCGTGCCGAGGGTGATGTTGACGCTCATGATGCGGCTCGTGGCGACCCGAGCCGTGTACTGCACCTCGTCCCCGCCCCCGGTGAGGATCGCGAGAGAGGCCGAGTCGTGGACCCGCGCGGATAGTTCGGCCAGATGCGGCGCGGCGATCCGGGGGAGGGGCAGCATCGACAGGGGCGGGAAGCCCAGGCCCAGCACCCGGGGCGTGAGGCGGAAGACACGGTCGTACGACTCGACGTACCCGAGGTGTTCGAGGGTGATCAGCGCGCGCCGGGCTGTCGCCCGAGCGAGCCCGGTGGCCTGGGAGACCTCGGTGAGGGTCAGCTCGGCCCGCCCCTCGCCGAACGAGGTGATGACGGTGAGCCCCCGGGCGAGCGACTCGATGAACTCCCGGCCCAGTTCCTGCTTGGACGCGCCGGTCCAGGCGGCGAGACCGGAGGGAGGCCCGACCCGACCGGACGGGTCCGAGAGGCCAGAGAAGCCAGAACGACCCGAGGGGCCGGAACGACCCGAGGGGCCGGAGGGGCGGTCCCGTGCCGCGGCGGCCGGCGCCGCGGGCTCCCGCAGCTCCCGTTCCATCGCCGCCACGGCCACCCGCAGCCGCGGCAGCAGCACCGAACGCAAGGACTCCGCCGTGTGCCGGCTCGTATGGCTGACGACGTTCGCCACACACGCGACCCGCCCCGTACGCGGATCCCGCACGGGTACGGACACCGCCACCAGCCCCGGTTCGATCAACTGGTCGTCCAACGCCCACCCTTGGGCGCCCGCCCGAGCCGTACGGTCCTCGAAGTCGTCGTACGCGCCGCTGCGCGGAGGCACCGCCGGGAAGCCGTGGCCCTCCGGGTCGGCCGCGCGGCGGGCCCGCCACCGGGCCCAGTCCGCCGGCTCCCACTCGGTGGCGAACAGCGGGCCGGGTGCGGTGCGTTCGGCGGGGAGGAGGTCGCCGATGCGGAAGCTGAGGGACATCGCGCGTCGGCGGGTCGCCTGGTGGATGAAGCGGACGCCGTCCCGGTCGCGGACCGCCAGGGACACCGACTCGTCCAACTCGTCGGCGAGGGCGTCCGCGTGGGCGTCGAGGAGACGCGGGAGACGGATGGCGGCCAGATAGGCGTTGCCCAGCTCCATCAGACGGGGGGCGAGGATCGCGTCGCGGCCGTCCAGCCGTACGTAGCCCATGCGGGCCAGCGTCGCCGTGATCCGGTCGACCGTGGAGCGTGCGAGCCCGGTGGCCCGCTCCAGCCCGCTCGGACTCAGCGTCCCGTCCGCCTCCGTGAGCCGGCGCAGCACGGTGATCCCCCGCATCAGGGGTGCGACGGCTTCGGCGGGCGCGGGAGCGGAGGCCGCGCCGGTGACGTTCGGGAGCATGGGTTCACGTTAATGCTGCGCAGCTGGGCCGGGTGCCTCGGAGCTCGGGGGTGCCTGCGCCTGCGCCGTCACCATCACCGTCGACTCACCACCACCCGATGGTTCCCCCCGACATCCACCCCCGCCACGGCGATCTCCACCCCCCTCCGCACGTCCTTGAAGGTCTCGCCCGGGACGAGCGGCGCGTCGGACAGCTCCGCGTGGACGTTGGGGCTGCGCGTGCACCCCCCGCTGTCCCGGCGGGAGTCGTGGACCTTGACGGGCCCGTTCCCGGTGTCGACGGTCGCGTCGACACGGTAGACGAGCACCCCCGGCCGGCACACCGCCGCGTCGTTGCCCGCCCGCGTGCGCAGCTCGGCGACGTACGCCGCACGCGGGCCGAGCGGGACGACGACCAGCTTCGCGCCGCCGGTGGTGGGGAGCGGGGTCAGCGTGTACTCGGCGGTTCCGACGGCCGCCACACAGCCGACCTGCGTCTTGTCGAGCCACCCGAGCTTCCACTTGTGCCAGCCCAGCAGATCGTTCTCGACGCCCCAGTCCTCGCTCATGATGTCCCAGTGCCCGACCGCGCCCCCGCCCTCGTGGGTGTAGAGGTCGGGCAGCCCGAAGACATGGCCGTTCTCGTGGGGGAGGACCCGGTACCCGGTCTCCGCGTACGAACCGGAGCCGTCGTCCTGGCGGCTGTAGACGAAGGACGCGTTGGCGACCGGAACGCCGTCCGCGACCGGTGCCTCCCGGTTGCCGGCGAAGGTCACCGACAGGACGGTGTCGAGCGCGGAGGGGCCCGCGTTCGGGGTGACGAGGACGTTGATGAGGTCGTAC
This sequence comes from Streptomyces sp. NBC_01314, assembly GCF_041435215.1. NCBI lineage: Bacteria > Bacillati > Actinomycetota > Actinomycetes > Kitasatosporales > Streptomycetaceae > Streptomyces > Streptomyces sp. NBC_01314. The sequence goes on from NZ_CP108394.1 coordinate 6,570,911, forward strand.
GACCGGAAGTCCACGAGCGGATCGGCGGCCCGGACCATGTCCTGGACCAGCCGGCGGTAGCCGGGCTCGAAGGGGGCGCCGCGCTCTATGCCGTACGAGCGGAACGACTTCGGCATCCGCAGCCACTCGGTGAGCGGGGCCTCGGGGCGGTAGTCGATACGGCCGTAACTGCTGGTCCTGAACCACTTCTGGGTCTGCGGGGCGAACTCCGCGAAGCGGTCCATCGCGCTGCCCTCGCCGGGCGCGTCGGAGAAGTCGATCATCAGGTTGAGGGCGCGGACCGTGCCGGTGGAGCGGGCGTAGCCGTGCGGGGTCGGGATGCCCTCGGACATCTCTGTGCCGAGCGGGCCGCGGATCATGCAGGGGTCGAGCGCCGAACCGCGGGGCAGGGCCGTGGCCCCCGGGGCCGTCGTCGTCTCCTTCGCCATGAGGTGCCCGGTGCCGGCGGAGGTGCTGACCGCGAGCGTGAGGGCGGTGACGGAGGCGAGCGCGACGACACGGCGCGGACGTATCCGGCGCGCAGATATCCCGTCTCTGCGGAACGGCTGCTGCATGCACGCGCCCTTCGCTCCACGGCAGCCGCCCGGGGACGGGGCTGCGCCCTTTCGATCACCCTGGGTCGAGGGGTGCACGGGCGCGCGCTGGAAGGGCCGAACGTGGGCATCGCCGCATGCGCGTCGGCGCGCGCACATCCATGTGGCCCAGGTCACACGAAAAGTCTTCGGTGATGGGAAATAACCGGGGATCCTTTCCCCGTTTAGCCATGTGTCCGAACGAAACGGGGACTCCATCCCCGGATAGTCACCGGCCCCCCCACGCCACTGGATCAGGAAGAGGAGTACGCCGTGGAGACCGCCACCGCCGTGCGCCGCAAGGTGTCCCGCCCTCGGGCCGACGCCCTGCGCAACCGGGAGCGGATCGTCAGCGCCGCCCGGGAGATGTTCGTGGAGTTCGGCTCCGAGGTGCCGCTCGACGAGGTCGCCCGCCGGGCCGGTGTCGGCAACGCCACGCTGTACCGCAACTTCCCGGACCGCGACGCACTGGCCCGTGAGGTCGTCTGCTCGGTCATGGACCGTACGGCCCTCGCGGCCGAGGTCGCGCTCACCGAGACCGGTGACGCGTTCGAGGCGCTCTCGCGCTTCGTGCACGCCTCGGCCGACGAACGGCTCAGCGCGCTCTGCCCGATGATCCAGAACACGTTCGACAAGCGTCACCCCGACCTGGAGGCGGCGCGCGAGCGACTGGAGGAGCTGGTCGAAGGGGTCATGAAGCGCGCCAGGGACGCCGGGCAGCTCCGCGCCGACGTGGGCGTCGGCGACCTGATGATCGCCGTCAGCCAGCTCAGCAGACCCCCGGCCGGCACCCAGTGCGCGGGCGTCGACCGCTTCCTCCACCGCCACCTGCAACTGTTCCTGGACGGCCTGCGCGCCCCGGCCCGCTCCGAACTGCCCGGTGCCCCCGTCACCGTGGAGGACCTGCGGAGGCCCTACCCGTCCTGACCCGACCGAGCTGCCCTGACGGCCCTGACCGGACCCCGACCCGGTGGTCCGGCCCGACCCCGCCCTGACGCACCGATCGCACCGCACCGATCGCACCGAACCGATCGCGCCGATCTCACCACTGTCGACGACGACAGGCCACCGACAAGCTGCTATCTCCTGACGCCCTTTTCACCACCCGATACCGATTTTTCCGTCACGAAGTCCCGAAGTGGGTATCCCCATGTCCGAAACAGTCCGCAGCGCCGCCGGATCGGTGGACGATCCGCGTAACGACGCTCATTCCAACCGCTGGAAAGCGCTCGTTTTCATCGCCCTCGCCCAGCTGATGGTCGTGCTCGACGCGACCATCGTGAACATCGCCCTCCCGTCCGCCCAGCAGGACCTGGGAATATCGGACGGCAACCGCCAGTGGGTCATCACCGCGTACGCGCTGGCCTTCGGCGGTCTGCTCCTCTTCGGCGGCCGTATCTCCGACCTGTGGGGCCGCAAGCGCACCTTCGTCACCGGTCTGATCGGCTTCGCCGGCGCCTCCGCACTGGGCGGCGCGGCCACCAGTGAGGCCATGATGCTGGGCGCCCGCGCGCTCCAGGGCGCCTTCGGCGCACTGCTCGCGCCCGCCGCGCTCTCCCTCCTCGCCGTGATGTTCACCGACGCCAAGGAGCGCGCCAAGGCCTTCGGCATCTACGGCGCGATCGCCGGTGGTGGCGGCGCCGTGGGCCTGATCCTCGGCGGCTTCCTCACCGAGTACCTGGACTGGCGCTGGACCTTCTTCGTCAACATTCCGTTCGCCGTGATCGCGGCGGCCGGCGCGTACTTCGTCATCCGTGAGCCGGCGGGCGGCCGCAACCGCTCCCCGCTCGACATCCCCGGCGTGGTCCTGTCCACCCTGGGCCTGGTCACCCTGGTCTACGCCTTCACCCGGGCCGAGTCCGAGGGCTGGGGCGACTCGACGACCGTCTCCCTGTTCGTCGCCTCGGCGGTGCTTCTCGCGGCCTTCGTGCTCGTCGAGTCCAAGGTCAAGGCCCCGCTGCTGCCGCTGCGCGTGATCACCGAGCGCAACCGCGGCGGTGTCTACCTCTCCCTCGGGCTCGCGATCATCGCGATGTTCGGCCTGTTCCTCTTCCTGACCTACTACCTGCAGATCGTGAAGGGCTACTCGCCGGTCAAGACCGGTTTCGCCTTCCTGCCCATGATCGTGGGCATGATCACCGGCTCGACCCAGATCGGCACCCGTCTCATGACCCGGGTCGCGCCGCGCCTGCTGATGGGCCCCGGCTTCCTGGTCGCCGGCCTCGGCATGCTGCTGCTCACCCAGATGGAGATCGACTCCTCGTACGCCGGTCTGCTCCTGCCCGCCCAGCTGCTGCTCGGCCTCGGCATGGGTACGGCGTTCATGCCGGCGATGTCCCTCGCGACCTACGGTGTCGAACCGCGTGACGCGGGCGTGGCCTCCGCCATGGTCAACACCTCCCAGCAGGTCGGCGGCGCCATCGGCACGGCCCTCCTGAACACGATCGCCGCCTCCGCGACCACGTCCTACATCCAGGACCACATCGGCTCGGCCACCTCGAAGCCGGCCGCCCAGCTGGTCCAACTCCAGGGCATGGTCAACGGCTACACCAGCGCCATCTGGTTCGCCGTGGCGATCCTCGTGGCCTCCGCCGCCATCGCCTTCACCCTCATCACCACCGGCAAGCCGGACATGACGGCCAACGCCGGAGCGGGCGAGGGCGCGACGGACGAGATCAAGATTCCGGTGATCGCCCACTGAGACGACCTCGACGAACGACGACGGGGCGGGGTGGGACCGAGGCGAAGCCCTCGGTCCCACCCCGCCCCGTCAGGGGTGCGGGAACTGCGCGCGACCAGCCCAAGAGGACTCGCAGCCGTAGACGGTCGGCAGTAACGGTCGGCAGTACAACCAGGGCACCCCTCGACTCACCCGGCGGAGCGCTACCGCAGCCAGGGCAGATCCGCGCCCGCCTCCGACGGCTGAAGCCCCTCGGCGACGATCTCCATGATCTCGCCGAGGGCTTTCCGCTGTTCCGCCGACAACCGGTCGAACAGCGCCTGCCGCACCGCGGCCACATGTCCCGGCGCGCTCTTCGAGAGCATCTCTGCGCCCCCGTCCGTCAGCACCGTGAACTGCCCCCGTTTGTCCGACGGGCAGTCCTCGCGCCGCACCCACCCGTTCTTCTCCAGCCGGGCCACGGCGTGCGACAGCCGCGACCGCGTGATCTTCGTCCGCATCGCCAGCTCGGTCATCCGTAGCCGCCGCAGTGGCGCTGCGGACAGCACCACGAGCAGGCGGTAATAGAGGTGCGGCATGCCCGCATCGCGCTGCAGCTGGCGGTCGAGATGGTCCTCGAGCAGGGTCGCGGCGTGCACATAGGCGATCCAGGTGCGCTGTTCCTCATCGGTGAGCCAGCGGGGTTCTTCCTCAGTGGATGCGGTCTTCATGCCCCCACTGTACGAGGCTCCTTCTTGAAATTTGAACTATAGAGATGTAAGGTGAAACAAGAAATATTGAGACTTCAACTACTGGGGAGTTGGAAGGAGTCTCAAGTGCCTGGAGTGCCAGGCGAAACCAAGGAGACAGAAGCGACCACCGGGCCCGCCGAGGCGCGCGTGTCGTGTGCGTCGCGCGTGTTGAGGGAGTCACCCCTATGTCCGCCGCCACCGCCGAGCGCATGCCCGCCGTGTACCTGAGTCACGGGGCCCCACCGCTCGCCGACGACCCGATCTGGCCCGGCGAGCTCGCCGCCTGGTCGGCGACCCTGCCCCGCCCCAAGGCCATCCTCATGGTCTCCGCCCACTGGGAGGAGGCCCCGCTCGCGCTCGGCGCCGTCGACCCCGTCCCCCTGGTCTACGACTTCTGGGGCTTTCCCGAGCACTACTACCAGGTCCGGTACGGGGCCCCGGGCGCCCCCGGGCTGGCGGCCTCGGTCCGCAAACTGCTCCAGGCCCCCGGCATTCCCGTCCAGGACATCCCTGACCGGGGCCTCGACCACGGAGCGTACGTCCCCCTGGTGGAGATGTACCCGGACGCCGACATCCCGGTCCTGCAGATCTCCATGCCGACGCTCGACCCGCTGAAGCTGATGGACGTCGGCCGCAAGCTGGCCCCCCTCCGCGACGAGGGCGTGCTGATCATCGGCTCCGGCTTCTTCACCCACAACCTGGCCGCCCTCCGCCAGGGCGGCGTCCCCACCTGGTCCGCCGAGTTCGACGACTGGGGCCGGCGAGCCCTCGAATCCCGGGACTGGGACGCCCTCCTCGACTTCCTCCACAAGTCCCCGGCCGGTCAGCTGGCCCACCCCCGCACGGAGCACTTCGCCCCCCTCTTCGTCACCATGGGCGCGGCCGAGGCCACCGGCGAACTGGACGCGCAGAGGTCGGTGATCGACGGCTTCTGGAACGGGCTGGCGAAGCGGTCGGTGCAGTTCGGCTAGCCGCTCCCGCACCCCGGCGACGGGGCAGGTCGGTACGTACGGGCACAGGCTCAGCCCCACGGGCACACGGGTTCTGCGCCCACGGTCACAGACTCGGCCCCCATGGGCATACGGGTTTTGCGCCCACGGGCACAGGCTCAGCCCCCACGGGCACACGGGCACACGGGCACACGGGCACACGGGCACAGCGCCCACGGCCTCATGGGCTCAGGGTGTACGGCCTCATGGGCCATGGCGCGCGGGCCGGGGTCGATGACCTGACAGGTCATCGACCCCGGCCCGTACGTCTGACACGGTCGTCCGTGTACGGAGCGGCGGCTCGTCCGAGCCGCGCCCGCGTGAGCCCGACCGAGCCCGACCGACCGGAAGGACGCCATGCCCGCCTACGCCATCGCCCACCTGAAGGACCCCGCCCCGCACCCGGAGGTCGCCGAGTACATCGAGCGCATCCCCGCCACCTTCGAGCCGTTCGGCGGCCGCTTCCTCGTGCATGGCGCCCAGCACGAGGTGCAGGAGGGAAGCTGGCCCGGAGGCGTCGTGGTGATCGGTTTCCCCGGGATCGCCGAGGCGCGGAGCTGGTGGGACTCACCGGCGTACCAGGAGATCGCCCCGCTGCGGTCACGCCACATCCAGGGCGACATCATCCTGGTCGAAGGGGTGTCTGAGAACTACGACCCCAGCGCCACCGCGAAGGCCATGAGGGAGTCCCTGCCCGCCGGGTAGCGCGTCCGGCCGAGCGGCGGAACGGGTCGGCGGCAAGGGTTCGAAGCCCTGATTCAAAGCCCCTTCTCGTACCAGGCCACATCCCAGTACCGCCCGAACTTCCGCCCGACCTCCCGATACGTGCCGACGTACCGGAAGCCGAACCGCTCGTGCAACCGCGTCGACGCCTCGTTCGGCTGGGCGATCCCGGCGTAGGCGCGATGGATGTCCTCGTCGGCGAGCGCCTCGAACAAGGCCTTGTACAGCAGCGTGCCCACGCCCTGGCCGCCCGCGTCCGGGGCGAGGTACACCGACACCTCCACCGAGGTGTCGTACGCCGGTTTCACGCGAAACGCGCTGCTCGTGGCGTACCCAAGAATCCGCTGTGAACCGGTGTCGACGGCAACCATCAGGCGGTGCGGGCCGTCTTCAGGGTGGGAGAGAAACCAAGGCCGGCGCTCTTCCGGAGTGAAGACAGCGGTGTCGAATGTGAGGGGCGTCTCAAGGACGTAGTGGTTGTAGATGTCGGTGAGGGCGGCGAGGTCGGTCTCGACTCCTGGTCTGACCTGCACCTCTACGGACTCTCCGGACATCTCGCCTCCCTCTGTAGCGGCACAGGGTACTGCAAGATCAGAAAAATAGTGGGACGGGTTGGGAATTCTGTCCTGATTCCAGTCGTTGTTTCCTTCGGAAGCAGGGCACTCGGGAGAGTGTCCGAGCGGCCGCATCAAGACCCACGCAGGACCAGATACGACCCTGCCAGCCCTCCCCCACTCTCGACTGCGCTCGAGCGGGGGGACCCCCAACGCAAGGGAGCACGCATGGCAACCCGTGCCGTCGCCGCTCGTCGTTCGTCCGCCGGCCGGACCGACGCGGCTCGCAGCGTTCGCGCCTCTGGCGGCGAGATCGCCGACCGCGACCTGGTCGGCATGTACCTCGACGAGATCGCGCGTACACCGCTGCTCGACGCCGCCAAGGAAGTCGAGCTGTCCCAGATGATCGAGGCGGGTGTGTTCGCGCAGCAGATCCTCGACGGCGAGGAGGCGCCCAAGGCGGACGCCACTCGCGAAGAGCTCGAAGCCCTCGTCGCCGACAGTGAGCGGGCCAAGGACGTCTTCATACGGTCGAACCTGCGCCTTGTCGTGGCTGTCGCCCGGCGTTATCCGCGCAGCGGCCTCCCCCTGCTCGACCTCATCCAGGAGGGCAACGCCGGCCTGGTGCGCGCGGTCGAGAAGTTCGACTACCGCAAGGGCTTCAAGTTCTCGACGTACGCCACCTGGTGGATCCGTCAGGCCATCACCCGTTCGATCGCGGACCAGTCGCGCACCATCCGGCTGCCCGTCCACCTCGTCGAGGAGCTGGGCCGGATCCGCCGCGTGCAGCGGGAGTTCAACCGCGAGCACGGGCGCGACCCCGAGCCCCAGGAGATCGCCACCGAGCTCGGTTCCAACGCGGACCGTGTCATCGACGTCCTCGACTGGGCCCGCGACCCGGTCTCGCTGAACATGTCGGTGGACGACGACGGCGACACCCAGTTCGGCGACCTGCTGGAGGACACCTCCGCGGTCTCGCCCGAGCAGTCCGTGCTCACCCTGCTGCGCAGCGAGGAGCTGGACGACCTCATCGGGCGCCTCGACCAGCGCACCGCGTCCATCATCAAGATGCGGTACGGCATCGACGACGGCCGAGAGCGCACCCTCACCGAGGTCGGCAAGGAACACGGGCTCACCCGCGAGCGAATCCGCCAGATCGAGAAGCACGCCCTGCTCGAACTGAAGAAGCTCGCCCGTGACACGGGCTTCGACGCGGTCGCCTGACCCGTTCGAGGGATCAGTACGGACGAATCCCGCCCGGTACGGACCAAGGCCCCGTACGGCCCAATCCGTGGGGCCGCCACGGGGCTTGGCCCGGCGCAGCGCCGTACGCCGGCCGCACCTTGGCCGTTCTGTGCCGCTACTTGGCCGTACTACGCCGCTTCAACTCCCCGTTCCCGGGGCACAAGACCTCAGGGCCACGACTTCACCGGGCCCGGAGCCACCAGGCCCGGGACCCCGAAGCCACCCGAAGCCGAGTCCCGACGCTCTCCCCCCAGCGCCGGGACTCTTCAAGAGCCGGGCTCCGGCGCCACCCCCCCCGGCGCCGGAGCCCGGCTCCACCCCACCTCTCATGCCGGGTCCCCTGCGGCGTCTCACGCCTCGGAGGCGCCGGTCGCCCGAGTCAGCCGTGAGCCCAACTCCCGTACGTACCCGATCAGTTCCGGCGGCTCATGCACCGTGAAGTCGCAGTCGATCATCGCGAGCCGTACGGCGAGCCACTCCACGGAGTCGCCGACGGAGGCCCTCAGCCGGCAGCTGTGCTCGTCGACGGCTTCGGGCGCACCGAACCAGCGGGGCAGCCGGGCCACGATGAACTCGGCGGGCGCGGCGAAGGTGACGTCGAACGCGTAGGTCTCCTGCCGCCGGTACATCGACTGCCGCAGATACTCCTCCGCACTCCCCGTCGGCAGCTCGCGCGGTGCGAACCGGGCGCCCGTGGCGAAGGGTTCCTCGACCCGGTCGACCCGGAAGGTGCGCCAGTCGGCGCGGTCGAGGTCGTACGCGACGAGATACCAGCGGCGGCCCGTCGAGACGAGCCGGTACGGCTCGCAGTGGCGCCGTGAGTCCGTGCCGTCCCCGGAACGGTAGGCGAAGCGCAGCCGCTCCTGACCCGCCACCGCCGAGGCCATCACGGTCAACGTCTCGGGCGCGACGGTCGCCCCGTCGCCGCTGGTCAGGGGAGTGGTGGCGGCCTGCAGCGTGGAGACCCGGTGGCGCAACCGTGACGGCAGCACCTGTTCGAGCTTGGCGAGCGCCCGTACGGACGCCTCGTCCACCCCCGCCACGGCGTGCCCGGCCCCGGCCCGCAGCCCCACCGCGATCGCCACCGCCTCCTCGTCGTCCAGCACCAGCGGGGGCATCGCCTTCCCCGCCACCAGCCGGTACCCGCCCTCGGCCCCCATGGTCGCCTGCACCGGATACCCCAACTCCCGCAGCCGGTCGATGTCCCGCCGAACGGTCCGCCGCGAAACCCCCAGCCGCCCGGCGAGCTCACCACCGGGCCACTCACGGGGCGTCTGGAGGAGGGAGAGAAGCTGAAGGAGCCGCGCCGGAGTGTCCGTAGTCATGGATACGAGAATGCCGCAGAAGTAGGACACGATCTGTCCTACTGGACCCCTACTTTCAACCCATGACCTCCACCACGAGCGCCCTTCAAGGGCGCGGGGCAGATACATGTGCGACTCCGTCGCGTGGGCGCGACAAGCCACACACAACCGCCGGTGACCCGACCACGGTTACCGAAACGGCGCTCACCACACCCCCCGACGCCGACCGACGGCGATGGTTCGCCCTGGCCATCGTCATGACGGCCGCCTTCATGGACCTCGTGGACGTCACGATCGTCAACATCGCGATCCCCTCCATCCGGCGAAGCGAACACGCCACATGGAGCCAGATCCAGTGGATCACCGCCGGCTACGCCCTCGCCTTCGCCGCGGGCCTCGTCACCGGCGGCCGGCTCGGCGACATCCACGGCCGCAGGCGGATCTTCCTCCTCGGCATCGGCGGCTTCACACTCACCTCCGCGCTGTGCGGCCTCGCCGCGAACCCGGAGATGCTGGTGGCGGCGAGGATCGCGCAGGGCGCGACCGCCGCGCTGATGGTGCCGCAGGTGCTCTCGATCGTGCACGCGACCTTCCCGGCACACGAACGTGGCAAGGTCTTCGGCCTGTTCGGGGCGATCGTGGGCCTCGGTGCGGTCTCCGGCCCACTGCTCGGCGCCCTGCTCATCGAGTGGAACCCACTCGGCCTGGAATGGCGGGCGATCTTCCTGATCAACCTCCCGGTCGGCGTCGCGGGCCTGATCCTGGGCCGCCGTTTCATCACCGAGTCCAAGGCCCCGCGCGCCCTGAAGCTGGACCTCGTGGGCGTCGCCCTCGTCACCGCCGGTTTGCTGATGCTGCTCTACCCGCTCACCCGGGGCCGGGAGTTGGGCTGGCCGCTGTGGGGGTACGTCTCGATGGCCGGCTCGCTGGCCGTGTTCGCGGCACTGGTGGCCTACGAGCGGCGCAAGGCCGCGCGCGACGGGTCCCCGCTCATCGAACTGTCGCTGTTCAAGGTGAAGAGCTTCGCGGCGGGCATCGCCGTACAGACGGTCTTCGGGATCGCCCTCGGCGTCTTCTTTCTCGTCTGGACGCTCTATCTCCAGACCGGCCTCGGCTGGAGCGTCCTGCGGGCCGGCCTCACCGGCATCCCGTTCTCCCTCGCCGTGTCCGTCGCGGCCGGCCTCTCGGTCCAGAAGCTCGTCCCGCGCTTCGGCCGCAAGGTCCTCCAGGCGGGCGCGCTGCTGATGGCGGCCGGGGTGCTGCTGTACCTGGCGGAGTCCGAACGGTACGGCCTCGCCATCACCTCCTGGCAGATGGCGCTCCCGCTGATCGTGATGGGCGCGGGCATGGGTCTCATCGTCGCCCCCCTGACCGACGCGATTCTCGGCGGAGTGCCGCGTGAGCACGCCGGGTCCGCGTCCGGGCTGATCAGCACGGTCCAGCAGATGGGCAACGCGCTGGGCCTCGGCCTGGTCGCCGTCGTCTTCTTCGGCGTCATGGACGACCATCTCGCTCCGGCCGCGACAGGCCCCGCCTTCGTGGACGCGTTCGAATACGCGCTCGGCTGGGTGGCAGCGGTCCTGTTCGCGATCTTCCTGCTGATGTTCGCCCTGCCGGGTCGAGCCGCCGTGGAGACCGACGCTCGCTGACCGGCGACGAGAGCGGGGCCAGGCACCCTCGGGGCGCGGGGCCCCGCTCTCGTCGCGCGCCCGATCATGTCCGTCCATGCCCGAGTCGCGCCCGAACCTGTTTGCTTTTCTGAGATCCGGGCGCAGTCTCCGAACATGTGTTGTGAATTGTGTCGAGCGGCTCCCGGGGCGAGATCCAGTACACGGGCGGTCGTCGACACAACTGTCGCCACACCCGGAGACGTCGGCTCTGACCGACGAATTCCGCTCGGCCATCGGGAGCCCCCGGACCGACAGCTCTACTATAGGAAGTGGGGCACACAAAAAACTGAATGGTTTCTGTACGCCAACCGTCTCCGAGGAGGAAGCCATAACCCAGACCATAAACCGTGAGCGGTCCCCGCAGGCGCAAGCCTGGATTGATTGCCAGTTGGCTAAAATGCCGAACTTTGGCGAGGAATTCCGCGCCGACATGCTAAGGTGCTGGGGACTTGTCGCCGAGAGATGAAAAGAAAAGCCCCGCACCTAGTTAGGTGCGGGGCCTGTAGTGGTGTCAGGCGTCCTGCCAAGCAACGTCCACGGTATCCGGGTCGAAGTGCCGCCCCCTGGGGGCTTTTTCCACAATGATCGCCTTAACCAGCTTCGTCAGTTCCAGTCGCTTACGGTCGGTTGTGAAACCCTTCCATTCCTTCAGAAGGTCCGGCGTCCGGCCTCTAAGGTCTGCGGCTTTCGTTGAAAGGGCTCGCACGTCGTAGTGGAGTTTACCCCGCTCGTCTTCCAATTCGGAGATCATGTCCATAGCTGCGCTGGCAGAAATCCGCTTAGGGGCGTCCGGTTTCCGTCGCAGCATCACCTCTTTGATCTCCTCGCCGATCTCCCGGAGGCGAGCCTCAGCCGCCGCAACGGCCTGCATTTCCTTGTCGCCCTTAGCGGCGGTCTTACCGGCAATGCGCTTTAGGGCCTCCAGGGCAAGGTCTTCGATGTGCTCCTCTAGTACCGCAGCGGAACGGGTGATCTTTCCGCAGCCGTTGTTAGTCGTAGGGCAACGGTAGAAGGGGGATCTAAAGCTAGAGTCGTCCTTACGCTTAATCGTGCGGGCCGAGGCCACCATGCGCGTTCCGCACGCGCCGCACCGCAGCAATCCGGAAAGCATATGCGTCCTGTGACCAGGGCGCGTACCCCCAGTGGCGCCGCTTGCTTTTGCCTCGTCCCTAACCTTTTCCAGGCGGTGAATAGCGCGCCAGTAAACATCCGGCGTAACGAGCGGTTCCCACTCACCCACAACGGGGCCGCCCTTGTCCTCATACAACAGAATGTCGGGGCCCCACGGGGTGGCCTTACCGCGTCGCTCATCCGTGGGGGCGTACGCACGGAAACCGGCGTTACGGGGATGCGTGAGCCTGAGCATGGCCGTCTTATAAAGCACCGGCTTACCGGTCGCTCCGGTAATACCGTTCTTAGTCCAATACCGGATAACCTCAGTAATGGTGGCTCCATCCGCCACCATCTCAATCCCCTTAGCGCGAAGGCCCGCGTACGGCTGAACTAGCTTCCCTTCCCGGTCCCATCCCCACGGGATACGGCCAACGTGGTCCTTTCCATCCCGCGCCTTGTGCCGGTTAGCGCTTGTCTTTCTGCGGCGAATGGCGGAGGCTTCCACGCCGCCCATAACGGCCTGCATGACAAACATGGCGCGGCCTTCAGCCGTGCTGAGGTCGGTTCCGCCCATGGCCGCCCTGCCGACCAACTTGGTATTGCGCTCATATATCTGGCAGACACGGGCAGCGTCATAAGCCTGCCGGGCTACACGGTCAGCGTGGTAAAAGACGAATCCGTCAATGATGCCGCTTTCAAGGTCCTTGATCAGTTGCTCAAGGTCTTTGCGCTTAACGTGGGGATTGGAGGCGGTGGTGTCGTTGTCGTCGTAGACCTTGACGATTTCCCCGCCCAGGTCTGCCGCCACGGGGCGGCAGTCCCTCAGTTGCCGAGTGACGCCCTCCCGCGACAGCTCCCCGGTCTCCGGGTCCTTGTCGTCGTCGGAGATCCGTAGATAAGCACCTAGCTGGTACACGTACCCCTCCCCCTCGGTCGGCTTGGCCGGGGATCATCGTACGTCCATCTATGCTGGTCAGGGTGCCATTTCGCGTCACTCGTTCCGTCCTCTCTCGTGTGATTTGCTTCGAAAGCACTTTGGTGGCCCGGTCAACAAGGTCGCGTACGCCTTCGCCACCGCGGGCATCGCCGTGCAGGACCCCAGCGACTCCGCGATGAAGATCATGGCGGCGGTCATGGCGGCCGGTATGGTCCCGCCGTTGGGCATGGCGCTCGCCACCGATCCGCAAGAAGCTGTTCACGACCACCGAGCGCGAGAACGGCAAGGCGGCCTGGGTGCTCGGTGCCTCGTTCATCTCCGAGGGCGCGATCCCGTTCGCTGCGGCCGACCCGCTGCGGGTGCTCCCGGCCTCCATGGCGGGCGGCGCGGTCACCGGCGCGCTGGCCATGGCCTTCGGCTCGACCCTGCGCGCCCCGCACGGCGGCATCTGGGTCACCCCGCTGATCGGCAAGCCGTTCCTCTACCTGCTGGCCGTCGCGGTCGGTACGGCGGTCACGGCCGGACTGGTCATCGTCCTGAAGAGCATGCGCAAGGCCGCGCCGGGCACGACGCCCGAGTCCGCTCCCGCGGCCGCCGAGGCGCGGACGACGGAACCCGTCGCGGCCTGAACCCCCGACCGTACGCCGGGCCGCGGGCCCTCTTCCACGGGAGGGGGCCCGCGGCCCAACGCGCTTGCGCCCCGTGCGCCCCTTTGGGCGCCTTTACAGCAAGTGTGACGTGTAAGCCGTACCTGCGAGATACGTCACGGTCCGGGCTCAAAGTCCTATCCGGTGGTGTCTACTGGACCGCATGCCTGAGTACGTGTCGATCCTTCAGCCGTTGGGCCCGGTCGCCCTCGCCCTCGCGGCGGTCATCTGGGTCGCCGTGCTCTTCCGCGTACTGCGCCGCGACCACGAGGTCCACCGCGGCCGCTTCGCCGGGCTGGCCCGCGGTGGCGGGCAGCGCCTGCGGGGCCTGCCTCATCAGCGCCGCAAGGGCCCGCACGTGGAGCAAGTGGAGCTGACTCCGGCGGAACAGGACGCCTTCGCGTTCCTGGCCCGCCAGTTCAGCGACGACCGCCTGGCCTGAGCCCTTCCCTCCAGAGGTCTGACCGAGGGCTCTGGCCGAGGGCTCTAGCCGAGCGTCCCCGCCCGCCGCTCCATCGCGTCCCGCGCCGCGTCCTCCGACGCGTACACCTCGCACATGTGGCGCCCGTCCGGTGTGGCCGTGTGCTCGACCTCCCACAGGGAGATCTCCTGCCCGTCCGCGAGCAGGAACGCGTGCTCGTAGAGCGAGAAGCTCAAGCCCGGCCGGCCGTGCCGCGCGGGACGGTGCGGGCGGCCGAAGGCCTGGGTGATCTCATGCGCGAACGCGGTCCGCAGCAGCAGCGTGGCGAGCTCGTCCCCGGGAGGGTCCGGGTTCTCCGCGCGCCGCAGCAGCCGACGGGCGTGGTCCGCCGAGTCGTCCAGTACGTACTCGTGGCGCGGCTCGGGGAAAGCCGCCAGCTCCACCATGACGGGCAGGTCGAAGTCGGGGGCGTCCGGCGGCAGCGGCAGGCGCGCGGTGGCGGCCCGCAGCTCCTCGTCGTCCGTGTACACCTCGTGCTGGGTGTCGCTGCCGGGCACCGTGTTGTGCACCAGCTCCCACAGGGTGACGGCGGAACCGTCGGCGAGCAGCCAGGTGTGCCGGTACGTCGCCCGGTGCAGCCCCGAACTGTAGTGCGCGGAGTGCAGCGAGCTGTCGTGCGCGAGGGCGCAGTCGAGCTGTCGTATCGTCTCGTCCGGCAGCTCGAAGGAGTTCAGGGCGCGGCCTAGGAGCCGCGCGAGGTGCTCCTCAGGAGACTCGGGCGACTCGGGTGGCTCGTACGCTGCCGTCTCGTACGGAACGCTCAAGGTTTCTCCCGGCGTTGCTGCATGTCACCTTGTGGGTGCATACCGTAGCCCCTCGGTCGGACATCATGTCCGGGAACCGAGAAAACGTGCGTCCATAAAACGGCCGGGCCGCGCGGTTGGTTCCCGCGCGGCCCGACGAACCCCCAGAACAGACGGGGTCAGACGGCGTCTCCCGCTGTCCACTCGCTCCACGACATGTTCCAGCCGTTGAGGCCGTTGTCCGGCGAGACCGTCTCGTCGGGGGAGTTCTTGACGATCACCACGTCGCCGATCAGCGAGTTGTCGAAGAACCACTTGCCGACCGTGTCGCCGTTCGCCCCCTGGGCGTCCGCGAGGCCGACGCAGCCGTGGCTGGTGCCCTGCTGCCCGAAGGGCGGGTTGGACCTGCTGTACCAGTAGTTGCCGTGGATGAAGGTGCCCGATCTCGTCAGCCGCATCGCGTTCGGCACGTCCGCTATGTCGTACTCACCGCCGAAGCCCACCGACGCCCCGTCCATCCGCGTCTGCCGGAACTTCTCCGAGATCACCATCTGACCGTTGTACGTCGGGTTCGCGGCGGAGCCCGCCGAGATCGGCACGGTCTTGAGCGTCTTCCCGTCCCGTTCGACCGTCATGGTCTGTGTGTTCGCGTCGACCGTGGAGACCTGCGAGCGCCCGACAGTGAAGGTGACGGTCTTGTCCTGCACGCCGTACAGGCCGTTCGCGCCCTCCACGCCGTCCAGGTCGAGCTTCATCGTGACCTTGGATCCGGCCTTCCAGTACTCCTCGGGCCGGAAGTCGAGGCGCTGCGCCCCGAACCAGTGCCCGACCACCTCCTGCCCGCTGCTCGACGTCACCTTGATGTGCGACTGCACGGTCTTCCGGTCCGTGATCGCCTTGTCGAAGGTGAACGACACCGGCATCCCGACCCCGACCGTGGTGCCGTTGTCCGGGGTGTACGTCCCGATGAAGCTGTTGTCCGTCGACACGGTCGTGAAGATGGAGTTGGCGGCCGACGTCTTCCCCGCGGTGCTCTTCGCGGTCGCGGAGATCCGGTACTTCGTGCCGCGCTCCAACTGGTCCTTCGGCTTCCAGGACCGGCCGTCCGCCGCTATCTCGCCCGCCACGACCGCGCCGCCCTCGGCGGCGGTCATCTCCACCCGGGTCAGCTTGCCGCCGCTGACCTTCACCCCGGTCGCGTTGATGGACGCGCCCGTCGAACCGTCCTTCGCCGAGATCGTGATCCGCGCCGCCGCCTCCCCGGCCGAAGTCCCCTTGCCATCACTCTTGTTGTCGGCCTGGGCGTCTCCGCCACAGCCCGTGAGGGTCAGCGCACCGACCACCAGCACGGCACAGGTCCCCAGTGCCCGCCGTACAGCAATCTTCGGCCTTGTCACGATCAGCTCCAGCTTCTTCGCTTCTACGTCATCCACGTGATCCGCTCCGGTACGTGGACAAAGAGCGAGCGGCGGCCGGGCGGGTTCCCGCTGATTCCCGCCTGACGGCATCACGTGACAGAACCGGGACACTCGCCCCCGGCGACACCTGCCGGAACGCTGGAACTACCGGGCCCTCAAACCTCCGTCATCCCCCGTCATCCCCAACATCTCCCTCATCCCTCTCCGTACAACTCCCCGTACGACGGCCACGCTCCACCAGGCCCGTCCACCGACTCGGCCGCCCGCACCGCCCGTACGATCGCCCGCGTCACCAAATCCGCTCCCGCCGCGAGGAGTTCGTTCAGGGCGAGGGGTCCGGCCTGGGGCGGCAGCGGCCGGGCGCCTGTCGCCAGGGTGAACACCGTGTCCCCGTCGTTGAGCAGATGCACGGGGCGTACGGCGCGGGCGATGCCGTCGTGCGCAGTGCCGGCCAGCTTCTGGGCCTGGGCGCGGGTCAGGACGGCGTCGGTGGCGACCACGGCCAGCGTGGTGTTCAGCGGGGGAGGAGAACTCTTCGCGGCGGCCTCGGCGACCCGGCGGCGCGCGATCTCGTGAACCTCCGGCGCCGGATACGCCGCACGCCCTTGGAACAACTCCCCGTACAGAACCCCCGTCTCCGGATCCGTCACCGATCCCGCCGCGTTGGCCACCACCAGCGCGGCCACCGTGATCCCCGAGTCCAGCACGGTGCTCGCTGTGCCGATGCCGCCTTTGAGCAGCCCGACCGTCGCCCCCGTACCGGCACCCACGCACCCCTCCGCCACCGGGGCACCGGGCCCGCTCGCGGCGGCCGCCTCGACCGCGGCCCGGCCGGTGGCCGCGTCCGGTCTGGCTCTGAAGTCCCCGCCCCGCCCCAGGTCGAAGACACAGGCGGTCGGCACGACCGGCACCACGTGCGCCGGGTCGGGCCCGACCCGTACACCGCGCCCCCGCTCCTCCAGCCAGGCCATCACTCCCGACGCGGAGTCCAGCCCGTACGCGCTGCCGCCGGTCAGGACCACCGCCTCGACCTTCTGCACCAGGTTGCGCGGGTCGAGCGCGTCCGTCTCCTTGGTGCCGGGCCCACCCCCGCGCACGTCCACGGCCGCGACCGCGCCGCCCTCCGGAGCCAGCACCACCGTGGTGCCGGTGAGCCAGCCCCCGCCGACCCGGGTGGCGTGGCCGACCCGCAGGCCGGGGACATCGGTCAGCGCGTCAACTGCCGTGGACGTCATGGGCGGGTCCCGTGCGTCTCGGGGGCCTCGTGGGTCTCATGGGCGTCGGGGGTGCTGTGGCCGCGGGCGGTGAGCACCACCCCGACGGCGACCGCCACGGTCGCCACGATGCCCGCGGCCAGGACCGCCCCGCGGCCCAGGAACGTGCACACGATCACGGCCAGCGTGGAGACGGGCAGCACGGTCTGCTGGGCCGTGCCCACCTTGTAGTGGCGGGCGTGCAGCGCCCACACGGAGAGGAGATACAGCGCCGTCGGCAGGGTCACCGCGGCGGACGCGGCCAGTGTGGAGATGTGCGCCTTGTGTACCGCCTGTTCCACCGCGACCTCCAGCCCGGCGCCGATCGCGGCCGCCGAGGCGAAGATCAGGTAGTGGCCGTAACCCCACAGGAAGCTCTCCTTGCTGGAGCGCAGATGACTGTGGATGGGAACGGTGAAGTAGACCCACCATGCCGAGAACACGATCAGCAGTCCGCCCACCGCGATCGGCAGCAGCTCGCCCAGCGCTTCGTTGTCGTCCACCGCCGACTTCACGGCGACCGTCGCCGCCAGGATCGTCTCGCCGAGCACGATGATGGTGAACAGGCCGTACCGCTCGGCGATGTGATGCGGATGCCAGGACGTCTGGAAGCCCTTCTCCGCGTACACCGGGACGCACAGTTCGGCGATCACCATCGCCAGGAACAGCCAGGGTCTGGCCGGCTCCGGCAGCACCAGCAGCCCCAGCCAGCCGACCTGGCACAGCGCCACACCGCCCGCGTACCGCAGCGCCGTTACCCGCTCGGCGCCCGTCGCGGTCCGTGCCGCCCGCAGCCACTGCGCTGTCATCGCCAGCCGCATGATCACGTAACCGAGGACGATCAGCAGCCAGTCATGGTCCTCGAAGGCCCGGGTGACCCCGGCGGCGAGCACCAGCACACCGGCGATCTGGAGGAGGGTCACGAGCCGGTAGAGCACGTCGTCGTTGTCGTACGCCGAGGCGAACCAGGTGAAGTTCATCCAGGCCCACCAGATCGCGAAGAAGACCATCGCGTAGTTCACGACGCCCTCGGCCGCGTGCCCCTCCGCGACGGCGTGCACCAGTTGGATGCCTGCCTGGGCGACGGCGACGACGAAGCACAGGTCGAAGAAGAGCTCCAGCGGTGAGGCGACCCGGTGTTCCTCCCCACGTCCCCGCGCGACCAGCCTGCGCACGGGCGCCCGGCCGACGGAAGGGGAGGCGGAAGCCGAGGACGAGGACGAGGCCGGGGAGCTGGCCGGGGCCGTGCCAGAGCCTGGGCGTGGTTCCGGAGCCGAGGAGTTCGAGGGCGTGGAACTGGACGTCATGGGGCCAAGCACACCAGAAAAGCGGGTGGAATTCCCGCTCGGGTGTTCACCAGTGCCCAGGTGGACCGAGGGAGTGCGCGGACGGGCCCGGTGAACGTGTGGGTGGGCCGGGGGAGGGGCTGCGGCGGGCCGCCGTTCGCGGTGGGGGCCGTACTCTGGAGGTATGAGTACCGCTCCCGTCCCCGAACCGCGTGACCCCAAGGCCGCGCTGGTCTTCGACGACCCGCTCAGTCGGCCGTCGTCCGACGACACGGACCACGGGTGGGGCGAACGAACCGGCGACGGCGGCGACAGCGCGGCCGACCTGAAGCGCTTCCTCGACGAGAAGCCGCCCCACCACATCTGACACCGCCGGCCGACGGCCTTGAGGCATCGGCACCGCTGACCGAAGACCCTGAGGGGTCGGCAACGCCGGCCAGGGGTCGGAGCTGCTACTCGCGGTCGTGGCCCGAGCCGCGCTGGGCCACCAGGGCGTCGCGGATCTCCTTGAGTACTTCCAGTTCGCTCACCTCGATGACTTCGTGCGTGCCCTCCTTCGCCTTCCGGCGGGCTTCCTGACGGGCCAGGTACTTGGCCATGGGGAGCACCATGAGGAAGTAGACGACGGCCGCGGTGATCACGAAGCTGAGCGTGGCGCCCAGCACCGAGCCCCACGCGATCTGGACACCGTTCGTCACCGTGCCGTCCGCGGCCGCCTTGCAGGGTTCCTTCACGCAGGTGGCATAACTGTCGAGGTTCTTGGTGCCGATCGCCCCCACCAGTGGGTTGATGATTCCCTTCACCACCGAGTTGACGATGTTGGTGAATGCCGCGCCGATGACCACGGCGACGGCCAGGTCGACGACGTTCCCCCGCGTCAGGAAAGCCTTGAAGCCCTCCCAGACGCTCGGCTTCTTCTTCTCGCTCACCACGAGGCCCCTCTGCGCTGATTGTGGAACAAATGACTCCGCAACCTACGTCAGGGCCGGGCCAGGGTGTCCAATTGGGTCCCCCCATCGTGGGACTTGACGGGTAGCGGCCGGCGTTCTGAGCGCCGGTGCCGGTGCCGGTGTCAGGGTTCGCGGTCACCACAGCGTCACCGCCAGGCGGGACGTGGCGCCCGCGCCGGCCAGCCGGGCAGCGGTGCGGCGGGGCACGGTCAGGACGACCAGGGCTCCGCTCTCTGTGGCGTCGGCGGTCGGAACCTTGGAGACGCGGGCGCCGCGGGCGACGACCCGTGCGGCACCGGCGCCCGTCGCGGACTCCTCGGCCGCGATCACGTCGACGCGGTCGCCGGGGCGCAGCAGCCGTACCGTCGCGCCGTCGGCGATCCGGACCGGCGCGGTCACCGTCTCGACGGTGGTGGGGCGCCCGGGGACCGGGTCGGCCACCGGGTGACCCCTGACCCGTTCGGCTTCCCGCGGCCCAGCCCCCGTCGCCAACAGGGCGGCGGCGGTAACCGCCAGGCCGGCGGCCAGGGCTCGCCTCCGGCAACGGGCGAGGCGGCGGAGCCGGTGTGCTCCGCCGCGTACCCGTAGCGGGGCGAAGTGAGGGACCTCGCAGGTGGGAGGGGCGTCGGTGCCGGGTGGACCGGCGGCCCAGGAGGGAAGGCGTACGGATGTGGGTGGGGACGAGTGCGGGGGAGTGAACGAGGGTGTGGACGTGGATGAGTACGAGGGCGAGAGCGCGGACGCGGACGACGGACGGGAGGGCGGACGGGACATAGGGGCACCACCTGCTGTGTGGGATCGGCTTGCGGTCCCACGATGAGGCTTCGCGGCGGAGCCCGCTGAAGCCTGTGGACTACCCACCGGCTGTGGAAAACCCCGCCACCCGAACGAGTAGTTCCGCTAGCTCCGCCCGGGCTGTCGCACCACTCCCGCCCCGGCTGTCGCACCACCCGCGCCCTGGGCATGCCGATGAGGCCGCGCCGTCACGGCAGTTCGAAGCCCGGGTCCATCCCGCCCAGTGCCTTTGTGCACAGGCACTCGCGGCTGTCGTTCGGCGGGAGGGCGGCGACCGCGTCGAAGAGGACCCCCCGCAGCCGGTCGACGTTCGCGGCGAAGACCTGGAGGACTTCCTCGTGGGAGACGCCCTCGCCGGTCTCGGCGCCGGCGTCGAGGTCGGTGACGAGGGTCAGGGAGGTGTAGCAGAGTTCGAGTTCGCGGGCGAGGACGGCCTCGGGGTGGCCGGTCATGCCGACGACGGACCAGCCCTGGGCCTGATGCCACAGGGACTCGGCGCGGGTGGAGAAACGGGGGCCCTCGATCACGACCAGGGTGCCGCCGTCCACCGGTTCCCACTCGCGCCCACGCGCCGCTTCGAGGGCGGCCTTGCGGCCGACGGGGCAGTAGGGGTCGGCGAGCGAGACGTGGACGACGTTGGGGATGGCCCCGCCGGGCAGCGGGAGGCCGTCGAAGTAGGTCTGGGTGCGGGACTTCGTGCGGTCCACCAGCTGGTCCGGAACGAGGAGGGTGCCTGGTCCGTGCTCCGGCCGCAGACCGCCCACCGCGCACGGGCCGAGCACCTGGCGCGCGCCGACGGAACGCAGGGCCCACAGGTTGGCCCGGTAGTTGATGCGGTGCGGCGGCAGGTGGTGGCCGCGGCCGTGGCGCGGGAGGAAGGCG
The DNA here is from genome assembly GCF_041435215.1 of Streptomyces sp. NBC_01314. Classification (NCBI taxonomy): domain Bacteria; kingdom Bacillati; phylum Actinomycetota; class Actinomycetes; order Kitasatosporales; family Streptomycetaceae; genus Streptomyces; species Streptomyces sp. NBC_01314. The sequence goes on from NZ_CP108394.1 coordinate 6,591,884, forward strand.
ACCCGGCGGCCCGCGATCTCACCGAGGAAGAGGGAGTCGCTGGGCGGTCCGTAAGGGGTGTCGACCTGTATCTCGGTCACGTCGTCGAGGAACGAGTAGAAACCCGACCCGCCGATGACGCCGATCTCTGCCAGGCCTGTCCCCGCCGCGCCGCCGTCTGCCGTGGCGGCTCCGCTTGCCGGCCCCGCCCCGTGCTCCCCGTGCTCCGTGTTCGCCATGCCCGCACCCTAACCGGGCCGGGAAACGCCGAAGACCCCGCCGTCGTCGTACGACGGCAGGGTCCCGGACGGAAGTGCTAGGCGGCCGAGGAACTGCTGGTGGAGGAGGAGCCCGAGGACGACGACTTCGACTCGGAGGACGACGAAGACGAAGAGGACTTCGTGTCGGAGGACGACTTCGCGTCCGACGAGGACTTCGCCGTCGCCGGGCTGCTGCTCGACGAGGAGCCGCGGCTGTCGTTCCGGTAGAAACCGGAGCCCTTGAAGACGATGCCGACCGCGGAGAACACCTTCTTGAGGCGGCCACTGCAGTTGGGGCACTCGGTCAGGGCGTCGTCGGTGAACTTCTGCACCGCTTCGAGGCCCTCACCGCATTCGGTGCACTGGTACTGGTACGTCGGCACTGGCTCTTCCTCCTGGCACTCTCACTCGATGAGTGCTAACGACAGTCCATACTGACCTATTCCCCGGGTATCAGTCCACTGTCACCGGCACTCGGTGACCGACGACACGCGCGACGGTGAGGCTCCGGGGCCTGCCCGCCAGCCGTGTACGCAGCGCGAACAGGGTCCCCAGGGCCAGTGCCGTACCGGCCGCAGGCACCAGGAATCCGGCGCCGGCCCACAGCTCGTCCTCCAACTGTCCGGCTGCCGTGACGGCGGCCGCCTGGCCGAGCGCGACCGCGCCGGTCAGCCAGGTGAAGGCCTCCGTGCGGGCGCCGGACGGGACCAGGGAGTCGACCAGCGTGTAGCCGGTGATCAGGGCGGGGGCGATGCACATGCCGACCAGCAGGCCGAGCGTGGCGAGAACGAGCACGGAGTCGGCCGTCCACAGGGCGGAGGCCACCAGGGCGAGGGCCGTGTAGCCGACGATCAGGCGCCGCTGGGGGGCGACCTTCCACGCGATCGCACCGCAGACGACGCCGGAGAGCATGTTGCCGGCGGCGAAGACGCCGTACAGGACGCCGTTCAGGCCGGGCTCGCCGATCGACTCGGAGAAGGCGGCGAGCGAGACCTGCATGCCGCCGAAGACGGAGCCGATGCCCAGGAAGGTGACGATCAGGACGCGCACCCCGGGGACGGACAGGGCGGAGACGTGCTCCACGCGCGCGTGTGCCACGGGGACGACCTTGGGCTGGGTGCCGCGCTGCGCGGCGAACAGCAGGCCGCCGATCAGGGTGAGACCGGCCTCGGTGAACAGGCCGGCGGCCGGGTGCACGGCGGTGCAGAGCGCGGTCGCGACCAGCGGGCCGAGCACGAAGGTCAGCTCGTCGGTGACGGACTCGAAGGCGGCGGCGGTGCTCGTCAGGGGCGAGTCCTGGAGCTTGACGCCCCAGCGGGCCCGCACCATGGGGCCGATCTGCGGCACCGAGGCTCCCGTCGGCACGGCGGCGACGAACAGCGCCCACAAGGGGGCGCCCGTCAGGGCCAGCGCCGTCAGGGAGAGGCCCGCCGCCGCGTGGACGAGGATGCCGGGGATCAGGACGGCCCGCTGACCGTGACGGTCGGCGAGACGGCCGCTGTAGGGGGCGAACACCGCCATGGAGACACCGGTGGCGGCGGCCACGGCGCCGGCCGCCCCGTACGAGCCGGTGGTGTGCTGGACCAGCAGCACGATGGAGATGGTCAGCATGGCGAACGGCTGGCGGGCCGCGAAGCCGGGCAGGAGGAACGTCCACGCGCCACGGGTGCGTAGCAGCTGCCCGTAGCCCGGGCGGGACGCCTTCGAGGTGTTCGAGGTGACCGTGGATGCCACGGCCGTGCCTTTCCGCCGCCTGGTAGCGCGCCCGTGCGGGGGCACCGAGAGCTGTCCTCTTGCGCTACTGCGGTAGATGCCGGGCCCACGGAAGAGGGGGCGTGACGGCCGCCATACGGTCGCGCCAGCTCTGCGTCAGGCAGAGTTGGTCCGATCAAGTGCGCCTTCATCGTACAGGGGGATCGATCGGTTCACCTGTGAAAGTGAGCACTATGGGCGGCCGCACCCCTGATTCCGGAAGGTGTGAACGGGAGGAAACCTGCGCTTAACGACGGGAGTCGCCGTTCCCGTTCCCCGTGCCCAGCCAGTCGGCCAGCTTGCCGCCCTGGCCGACGGCCCTGAGGCGGCGTTCGGCCTGGTCCCGGACGGGATCCGTGGCGACGACGAGCAGCTCGTCGCCGCGTCGCAGCACCGTGGTCGGCAGCGGCACGAAGGACGTGCCGCCGCGTACGACGAGGGTGACGGCGGCGCCCGCGGGAAGCCGGAGCTCGTTGACCTCGACGCCGTGCATACGTGACTTCTCGGGGATCGCGACGGACAGCAGATGGCCGCGCAGCCGCTCCAGGGGGGCCGATTCGATGCCGAGGTCGGCGGCCTCGTCGCCGGAGCCACGCAGGCGCAGCTTGCGGGCCAGCCAGGGCAGCGTCGGTCCCTGGACGAGGGTGTAGACGACGACCAGCACGAAGACGATGTTGAAGATCCGGCGGCTGCCCTCGACGCCGCTCACCATGGGGATCGTCGCCAGGATGATGGGCACCGCGCCGCGCAGCCCGGCCCATGACAGCAGTGTCTGCTCGCGCCACGGAACCCGGAACGGCGTGAGCGCGACGATGACGCTCAGCGGTCGCGCCACCATGGTCAGCACCAGGCCGATGACGAGCGCGGGCCAGATGTCGTCGGCCAGGTCGTGCGGGGTGACGAGCAGCCCGAGCAGGACGAACATGCCGATCTGGGCGATCCAGCCGACTCCCTCGGCGAAGCCACGCGTGGCCGGCCAGTGGGGCAGCTTGGCGTTGCCGAGGACCATGGAGGCCAGGTAGACGGCGAGGAAGCCGCTGCCGTGGGCCAGGGCGCCGGCCGCGTACGCGGCGACGGCGATGGCCATGACGGCGATCGGGTAGAGGCCGGAGGCGGGCAGCGCCACATGCCGCAGGCCCCAGGAACCCAGCCAGCCCACGGCGAGCCCGATGGCGGCGCCGATCGCCAGTTCCAGCCCTATCTCCCCGATCAGGGCGTACCAGTGCTCGACCGGACCGGCCATGGAGAGCGAGGCGACGAGGATGACCACCGGGGCGTCGTTGAAGCCGGACTCGGCCTCCAGGGTGCCCGTCACGCGCGCGGGGAGGGGGATCTTGCGCAGCACGGAGAAGACGGCCGCCGCGTCCGTGGAGGACACGACCGCGCCGATGATGAGTGACTGTCGCCACTCCAGCCCGATCAGATAGTGCGCACCCGCGGCCGTGACGCCGACGCTGACCGCGACTCCGACCAGCGCCAGTGAGCTGGCGGCCGGCAGGGCCGGCTTGATCTCCTTCCACTTCGTGCCGAGGCCGCCCTCCGCGAGGATCACGACGAGGGCCGCGTAGCCGATGACCTGGGTCAGTTCGGCGTTGTTGAAGTGGATGTCGCCGATGCCGTCCTGGCCCATGGCGATGCCGATGCCCAGGTAGACGAGCAGGCTGGGGAGCCCGCTGCGCGACGAGATCCGGACCGCGGCGACCGCGATCAACAGGACGAGCGAGCAGACGAGCAGGAGCTGGTTGAGGTCGTGGACAGTCAGAGGGCCGTACCTTTCTCGCCGAACCGCACGTGGTTTCCGAGTGGGGATGCCGAGCACTGGATGCGGGGCACACGCGCGTGTGGGCATGTGGAGCCGATCACGGAAACCGTGCGGTTGCGGTTACGTCAGTGCAAGTACTTCGTTACCTTACCTAACTCTTGACGATTTCTTGACGCTAGCGAGGGCAAGATCGAACAGCCGTCCGCGCCAGTTCCCGACTCCGCGTCAAGTCGCGTCGGGCCCTGCGCCTATGGTTGCTCCAGCGTTCAGTACAAAGCACAGCCCGACCTGCCGCTCGTGTTAGGACAGCAAGGACAGCGATGCCCACCGACAATCCCGCCTCCTCCGGCCAGCAGTCCGGCAAGTCCGGCAGGAAGAAGGGACGCAAAGTCCGTCTTCTCCTGATCGTCCTGGTCCTGGCCATCATCGGTGGCGTCGGCTACGGGGCGTTCTGGTCCGTCTCCACCGTGCGCGCCTCCTTCCCCCAGACCAAGGGTTCTATAACCCTGGACGGTCTGTCGGGACCGGTCGACGTCAAGCGCGACGACTACGGGATCCCGCAGATCTACGCCTCCTCCGACGAGGACCTGTTCATGGCGCAGGGCTATGTCCAGGCCCAGGACCGGTTCTACGAGATGGACGTGCGCCGCCACATGACGGCCGGCCGCCTCTCGGAGATGTTCGGGGAGGGCCAGGTCGAGAACGACGAGTTCCTGCGCACCCTCGGCTGGCACCGGATCGCCGAGGAGGAGTACAAGAAGACCCTCTCGGCCGAGACGAGGAAGTACCTCGACGCGTACGCCAAGGGGGTCAACGCCTACCTCGCGGGCAAGGACGGCGACGAGATCTCCCTGGAGTACGCGGCGCTCGGCTTCGCCAACGACTACAAGCCCGAGGAGTGGACCCCGGTCGACTCGGTCGCCTGGCTGAAGGCGATGGCGTGGGACCTGCGCGGCAACATGCAGGACGAGATCGACCGCGCCCTGATGACCAGCCGCCTCGACCCCAAGCAGATCGCCGACCTGTACCCGCGGTACCCGTACGACCGCAACAGGACGATAGTGCGGGAAGGCGAGTACGACGAGCTGACCAGGACCTGGTCGGACGGGTCCGGGTCGACGCAGGGCACCGGGCAGGGCACCGAAGGCTCCACGGAGGGCACGGGCGGCACCGGAACGGGCTTGGGCACCGCCGGGACCTCCACGGACTCCTCGGCCCTCCAGACCCAGCTGGGCGGCCTCTACAACGTCCTGGAGGACCTGCCCGAGGCCGTCGGTGTGAACGGCAACGGCATCGGCTCCAACTCCTGGGTCGTCTCCGGCGACCACACCATCACCGGCAAGCCGCTCCTCGCCAACGACCCGCACCTGTCGGCCACGCTGCCGTCGGTCTGGTACCAGATGGGCCTGCACTGCAAGGCCGTCTCCGCGAAGTGCCAGTACGACGTCTCCGGCTACACCTTCTCGGGCATGCCCGGCGTGGTCATAGGCCACAACGCCGACATCGCCTGGGGCATGACCAACTCCGGCGCCGACGTCACCGACCTCTACCTGGAGAAGCTCACCGGCGACGGCTACCAGTACGGAGCCAAGGTCCTGCCGTTCGACAGCCGTGAGGAGACCATCGAGGTCGCCGGCGGCACGTCCAAGAAGATCGTCGTCCGCACCACCGAGGACGGCAGTCCCCTGCTGTCCGACCGCAGCGACGAACTCGTCCAGGTCGGCAAGAAGGCCTCCGTCGACCAGGACGCCCCCGACCGCGGCGACGGCTACGGCATCGCCCTGCGCTGGACCGCGCTCGACCCCGGCACCTCCATGGACGCCGTCTTCGCCATGAACAGGGCCAAGGGCTGGGACGACTTCCGTGAGGCCGCCGCCCTCTTCGACGTCCCCTCGCAGAACCTGACCTACGCCGACACCGAGGGCAACATCGGCTACCAGCTGCCCGGCAAGATCCCCACCCGGGGCAAGGGCGACGGCTCGCTCCCCGCGCCGGGCTGGGACACCAAGTACCGCTGGACCGGCTACATCGACCAGGACGAACTGCCGTACGAGTACAACCCGGAGCGCGGCTACATCGTCACCGCGAACCAGGCCGTCGTCGACGACAAGTACCCGTACACGCTCACCACGGACTGGGGCTACGGCACGCGCGCGCAGCGGATCGCCAGCCTCATCGAGTCGAAGATCAAGGGTGGCGGCAAGATCTCCACCGACGACATGCGGCAGATGCAGATGGACAACAGCAGCGAGATCGCCAAGCTGCTGGTGCCGCTGCTGCTCAAGATCGACGTGAACGACAAGTACGTCCGCGACGCGCAGAAGCTCCTGGAGGGCTGGGACTACACCCAGGACGCCGACTCGGCCGCCGCCGCGTACTTCAACTCGGTCTGGCGCAACATCCTCAAACTGGCCTTCGGCAACAAGCTGCCCAAGGAGCTGCGGGTCGAGGGTCAGTGCCTGTCGGTCGAGCCGGTCGACGCCACCGGGCCCGCCGACGAGGACCAGCGGGTGCGCGAGTGCGGCAGGCGCGACGCGGACCAGGCGCAGCCGGACGGCGGCGACCGCTGGTTCGAGGTGGTCCGCCGGATCATCGACGACCAGGACAACGACTGGTGGTCCACGCCGAAGACGCGTACCCAGGACGCCGTCGACAACCGTGACGAGCTGTTCGCGCGGGCCATGCGGGACGCCCGTTGGGAGCTCACCGCCAAGCTCGGCAAGGACATCGACACCTGGAGCTGGGGCCGGCTGCACCGGCTGTTCCTGGAGAACCAGACCCTCGGCACCGAGGGCCCCGGTTTCCTCAAGTACATGCTCAACCGCGGCCCCTGGAAGCTCGGCGGCGGCGAGGGCACGGTCAACGCCACCGGCTGGAACGCGGCGGGCGGCTACGAGGTCGTCTGGGTGCCCTCGATGCGCATGGTGGTGAACCTCGGGGACCTCGACAAGTCCAAGTGGATCAACCTCACCGGCGCCTCCGGGCACGCCTACAACGCGCACTACACCGACCAGACCGACAAGTGGGTCAAGGGCGAGCTGCTGACGTGGTCGTTCTCGGACAAGGCGGTCGAGAGCGACACGAGCGACACGTTGCTGCTGAAACCGTGACGCCCGTCTGAACACGAAAGCGGCCTCCACACACGCGTGGAGGCCGCTTTCGTGTTCAGGTCACCGGAACCGTCGCACTCCCGACGGGGTCACCACCGCGTGCACCGGGCGGTCGTGCGGCTCCTCCGGGACCCGGTCCACGACCTCCGTGTCGTACAGGAGCACCACCAGGGCCGGGTCGGCGCCCGCGCGTTCCAGGCGGGCCAGGACGCGGTCGTACGAGCCGCCGCCCCGCCCCAGGCGCATCCCGCGCGCGTCGACCGCCAGGCCCGGCAGCAGGACGGCGTCGGCGGTGGTCACGGCCTCCGGGCCGAGCCGCTCGCCGGCGGGTTCCAGGAGTGTCATACGGCCGCCCCCGTGCCGCACGCGCGCGAGAGAGGCCTCTCCCTCATAGGCGCCCCAGTCGAGGTCGTTGTCGGCGAGCAGGACCGGCAGCAGGACGCGCACGCCCCGGGCGCGGAGTGCGTCCAGGAGCGCGAGGGTGCCCGGCTCACTCCCCATGGAGACGTACGCGGCGACCGTGCGCGCGTGCGCCAGTTCGGCCAGACCGAGGGCCCGGCCCGCAAGGGCGCCCGTCGTATTTCGGACGTCATCAGGCGTCAACCCGTTCCTCACCAGAAGGAGCTCTCGACGCAACATTCGCTTGGAAAGCTCCGCTTCAGGTCCCATCCGGCTCACAGGTTGCTCCAGTACTATTCGTAATCGGCTCATATGAGAGCGAATTCATCGGAGCCACAGATTCCCCACAAAGGTGCCGGATAAGGTTCGGCACATGAGTGAGGCGAACCCCAGGATCAGCAAGGCTGTCATCCCCGCGGCGGGTCTAGGGACCCGGTTCCTGCCGGCCACCAAATCGACGCCCAAGGAGATGCTGCCGGTCGTGGACAAGCCGGCGATCCAGTACGTGGTCGAAGAGGCCGCGTCGGCGGGTCTCGACGACGTCCTGATGATCACCGGCCGCAACAAGCGCCCCCTTGAGGACCACTTCGACCGCAACTACGAGCTGGAGTCCGCCCTCCAGAAGAAGGGCGACGCCCACCGGCTCGCCAAGGTCCAGGAGTCCAGCGACCTCGCGACCATGCACTACGTCCGCCAGGGCGACCCCAGGGGCCTCGGCCACGCCGTCCTGTGTGCCGCCCCGCACGTGGGCGACGAGCCCTTCGCGGTCCTCCTCGGCGACGACCTGATCGACCCCCGCGACCCGCTCCTGAAGCGCATGGTCGAGGTCCAGGAACAGAACGGCGGCAGCGTCATCGCCCTCATGGAGGTCGCCCCGGAGCAGATCCACCTCTACGGGTGCGCGGCCGTCGAGGCCACGGTGGACGGCGACGTCGTCAAGGTCACGGGCATGGTCGAGAAGCCGGACCCGGCCGACGCCCCGTCGAACTACGCGATCATCGGCCGCTACGTCCTCGCCCCGCAGATCTTCGACGTACTGCGCCGGACCGAGCCGGGCCGCGGCGGCGAGATCCAGCTCACCGACGCCCTCCAGCAGCTCGCCGCGGACGAGAAGGTCGGCGGTCCCGTGCACGGCGTCGTCTTCAAGGGCCGCCGCTATGACACCGGGGACCGTGGCGACTACCTGCGTGCCATTGTCAGACTCGCATGCGAACGTGAGGACCTGGGCCCGGACTTCCGGACCTGGCTTCGCAGTTACGTAGCCGAGGAGATGTAGCAACATTGAGCACCGCCGCGACCCGCACCACCGGACCGGGCCACCTCTGGTCGGTGACCGAGCACCTGGAGGACATCCTCGCCACCGTCCGCCCCCTGGAACCCATCGAGCTGCAACTCCTCGACGCCCAGGGGTGCGTCCTGGTCGAGGACGTCACGGTGCCGGTCTCGCTGCCGCCGTTCGACAACAGCTCGATGGACGGGTACGCGGTGCGCGTCGCGGATATCGCGGGCGCGAGCGAGGAGTTCCCGGCCGTGCTCACGGTGATCGGGGACGTGGCGGCGGGCCAGGCCGAACAGCCCCACGTGGGCCCCGGCGAGGCCGCCCGCATCATGACCGGTGCCCCGCTGCCGCCCGGCGCGGAGGCGGTCGTCCCGGTGGAGTGGACCGACGGCGGCCTCGGCGAGGGACCCGTCTCCGGGATGCGCGCCCGCAGCGCGAACCCCGAGGGCGCCACCGGCCAGGTCGCCGTGCACCGCTCCGCCGAGGCACGCGCGCACGTACGCGCCAGGGGCAGCGACGTGGAAGCCGGTGAACGCGCACTGGCCGCCGGGACGATCCTCGGCCCGCCCCAGCTCGGGCTGCTGGCCGCCGTCGGCCGCGCCTCGGTACGCGTACACCCGCGCCCGCGCGTGGTCGTGCTCTCCACCGGCAGCGAACTGATCCCGCCGGGCGAGACCCCGGCCACCGGCCAGATCTACGACTCCAACAGCTTCGCCCTCACCGCCGCCGCCCGGGACGCGGGCGCGATCGCCTACCGCGTCGGCGCCGTCGCCGACGACGCCGAGACCCTCCGCTCCACCATCGAGGACCAGCTGGTCCGCGCCGACCTGGTCGTCACCACCGGCGGGGTCAGCGTGGGCGCGTACGACGTCGTCAAGGAGGCCCTGGAGTCCGTCGGGGACGAGGACGAGGAGGGCGCCGGCATCGACTTCCGCAAGCTCGCCATGCAGCCCGGCAAGCCCCAGGGCTTCGGCACCATCGGCCCCGACCACACCCCGCTGCTCGCCCTCCCCGGCAACCCGGTGTCGTCGTACGTGTCCTTCGAGATCTTCGTCCGGCCCGCCATCCGCGCCCTGATGGGCCTGACCGACGTCCATCGGCCGACGACCAAGGCGACCCTCCGGGCACCCAAGGCGCTGACCTCGCCCGCCGGGCGCCGGCAGTACCTGCGCGGGACCTACGCCGACGGCGAGGTCGCCCCCGTGGGGGGCGCCGGATCACACCTCGTGGCGGCCCTCGCGCACGCCGACGCGCTGATCGTGATCCCCGAGGACACCGAGTCGGTAGAGCCCGGTACGGAGGTCGAGGTCGTCCTGCTCGGCTGAACCGTCGAGGGTGGCGTACCGTGTCGCGCACAACAGACCGCGCGCCGCACCGCGACGGGCCCCGACCGGGAGCGCCACACCACCATGAGTACGCCGCAGGACCGACTGACCCACATCGACGAGGCGGGCGCCGCCCGCATGGTCGACGTCTCCGGGAAGGACGTGACCGCGCGCACCGCCCGCGCCAGCGGCCGGGTCCTGGTCTCACCCACGGTGGTCGAACTGCTGCGCGGTGAGGGGGTGCCCAAGGGCGATGCCCTCGCCACCGCGCGCATCGCCGGCATCATGGGCGCCAAACGCACGCCCGACCTCATCCCGCTCTGCCACCCGCTGTCGGTGTCGGGCGTCAAGGTCGACCTGTCGGTCGCGGACGACGCCGTGGAGATCCTCGCCACCGTGAAGACCACGGACCGTACGGGCGTCGAGATGGAGGCCCTCACGGCGGTGTCCGTCGCCGCCCTCACCGTGATCGACATGGTCAAGGCGGTCGACAAGGGCGCGGTCATCACGGACGTCCGCGTCGAGGAGAAGACGGGCGGCAAGTCGGGCGACTGGAGCCGGACATGACGGCGCCCACCGGGGACACCCGTACCGCGCCGTACCGCGCCCTGGTCGTGACCGCCTCCAACCGGGCCGCCGCCGGGGTCTACGAGGACCGGGGCGGGCCCTTGGTCGCCGAGGGTCTCGCGGGCTTCGGCTTCACCGTCGAGGGCCCCCAGGTCGTGCCCGACGGCGACCCAGTGGAGGCCGCGCTGCGGGCCGGAGTCGACGCCGGATACGACGTGATCGTGACGACCGGCGGGACCGGCATCTCGCCCACGGACCGCACCCCCGAGGCCACCCGCGCCGTCCTCGACCACGAGGTGCCCGGAATCCCCGAGGCGATCAGGGCGTACGGCCGGGACAAGGTGCCGACGGCGGCGCTCTCCCGGGGCCTCGCCGGAGTCGCGGGCCGGACACTGATCGTCAACCTGCCGGGCTCGACCGGCGGCGTACGCGACGGCCTGGCCGTACTGGAACCGCTGCTGACCCACGCGGTCGACCAGATCCGCGGCGAAGACCACTCCAGACCCGGCCACGGGGTAGACCACCCCGGATCCAGCCACGGGGGTGCGAGCTGAACAGCCCATCCTGGCCCGTGGCGCTGGTGGACGGCGAGGTCGTCCTCCGGCCCATAAGAATGCGTGACCAGCGGGCCTGGCGCGAGGTCAACCGGCGCAACCGGGACTGGCTGCGGCCCTGGGAGGCGACCATTCCGCCGCCCACGCCCAGCGGACCCATCGCACATCGGCCGACGTACCGCCAGATGGTCCGCCATCTGCGGGCGGAGGCGAACGCGGGCCGGATGCTGCCGTTCGTGATCGAGTACCAGGGGCGGCTGGTCGGGCAGTTGACGGTCGCCGGGATCACCTGGGGCTCCATGTGTTCCGGCCATGTCGGCTACTGGGTCGACGAGTCGGTCGCCGGGCGCGGGGTGATGCCGACGGCGGTCGCGCTCGTCGTGGACCACTGCTTCCGGAGCGTCGGACTGCACCGCATCGAGGTCTGTATTCGCCCCGAGAATCGGCCCAGCCGACGGGTTGTGGAGAAACTCGGATTCCGCGAAGAAGGCGTTCGTCCACGATATCTTCACATTGACGGTGCCTGGCGCGACCATCTCGTCTTCGCGCTCACCGCCGAAGAGGTCCCCGAAGGGTTGCTCGGCCGCTGGCAGCGGGAACGGGCGCGGAACGCGGGCTCCGACATGGGCAAGCCCGGACAACCCCAATAAATGAAATGAGTGTTCGAAAAGCAGGTCCGAACGGTGGCCGGACGGCGATCGGACGGCGGCTGAACGGCGACCGGAAGGCGACCGGAAGGCGGCCGGACGGCTATCGGGTAGCGATCGGATGGCGATCGGCGTGAACGAGTTGAGGCGTTCTCGGCACGTTAATTTCGCCCTCTCGGCGGCCTGTTGATCGGATCGGTCACAAAAAAAGCTCGAAATATCAGCCGGATCGTGCGACACACCGGCTCAATTGGCGGATGCCCTCGCGCAAACCCCTCTACCGTGTGAGGCGTGAGCAGCAGCGGCCTCATCTACGCAGTCATCGTCGGGGCCTGGGCCGCCTACTTGGTGCCGATGTGGCTCCGTAGGCAGGACGAGCTGAACGAAGCCCGTCCGACGGAACGCTTCAGCACCGCCATCCGGCTGCTTTCCGGCCGGGCGGGGATGGAGCGCCGATACGCCAAGGACCTGCGGGCGCGCTCCACCGAAGAGGGGGAGCCCAGCGCCGAACCGGGCGGCGTCACCGACTCGGTGGACGTCCGGGCCTTCGCCATGCCCCCGCCCCGGGAGCACACGAGGGCACAACTGCCGGCGGAGCGGGGTGAGTCACCCCAGCAGGGCCAGCAGCAGAGTCAGCAGACGCAGCAACCGGGAAAACAGGCGGCACAGGCGAAGCCGGTGCCCCAGCAGGGCGGCGCGCCGCCGGCCAAGCAGGCGGGTGCGCCCTCCGTCAAGCAGACGGGCGCTTCGTCGGCCAAGCAGGGGGCGGCCCAAGTGCCCACCCCCGCGCGGGCGAAGCATCCGGGCAATCAGGCGACGGGCGCACGCCGGGGCGACTCGGCGGAGGCCAAGGCGCGGGCGCAGCGCTCGAAGGTGCTCGCGCGCCGACGGCGTACGACAGTGATGCTCTTCATCGCCTTCACGCTGGGCGCGGTCGTCGCGGCGGTCGGCGGGCTCGCCTTCCTGTGGGCGCCGACCGTACCGGCGGTGCTGCTGAGCACGTACATCGCGCATCTGCGCCGCCAGGAGCTGAAGCGGTTCGCGTTCACGATGGACCGGCGGCAGGCCGAGGTGGCGGCGCAGCGACTGCGGGAGCGGCAGCCCCAGCGGCGGCGCCCGATGCCGGACCCGGTGGACACCGACGAGCCGGAGGACGGACCGGAGAACGAGGAGAACCGGGCCGAGCTGACCGCGCTCGCGGCCGACCGCCGCGCCCTCGTCGAGCAGACCGACCACGCCGAGTGGGTCGACCAGCAGCGTGAGCGCCAGCGGCGGCCTGCTCAGGGCGACAGCTGGGACCCGGTCCCCGTGCCGCTCCCGACGTACGTCACCGCGCCGGTCGCCCCCCGGGCCACGTCCGGGGTCGACCTCGGAGCGCCGGACGCGTGGAGCTCCGCGCGCTCCAGCGCGGCCGACCCGCACGGCTCGTCGGGCGCCCCGTCGAACTCCGCGCACGGCTCCGGGCGTGAGCCGGAGGGGGAGCACGACGGCGAGGAGCAGGCGGAGGACGCCGACGCGGGCGACGCTCCCGACGGTGGTCGTTCCGACGCCCGCCGGGCCGCGTCCGCGCGACGCTCCCGCGAGCGGGGGCGCACGCCGCTCTTCGACCAGTACGAGGACGGCGACCGCCCCCGAGCGGCCAACGAGTGACCCTCGCGATGCCGGATCTCCCACTCCGCTGACCAGCCACGAGGCACCCGCAAGCCGCCCGCAAGCCGCCCGCGAGCCGCTCGCCGGCCCCTCGGGAACGGATTTCCAAGCACCGCGATCGGGATGCTAGAGTTTCTCTCGTTGCAAGGGCCTGTGGCGCAGTCTGGTAGCGCACCTCGTTCGCATCGAGGGGGTCTGGGGTTCAAATCCCCACAGGTCCACGCAGCTCAGAGCCCCCAGTGGTGATCACCACTGGGGGCTCTGACGTGTTGTCAGGACGGGGTGGCTGCGGTTGTCGCCGGCTCCGTGATCGCGTCGAAGTACGGCCAGCCGTCCACCTCGACCGTCTGGGCGGACGGGTGGAGGTCCAGGTTCGGGGCGGCGGCGTCCAGGAGGCGGCGGACCGTGCCGGGCTCGTGGAGGTTGAGGTAGGTGTGGTCGGAAAGGCGGACCAGGGCGCCGGAGTCGAAGTAGCAGTTCGAGACGGTGCGGTCCTCGGACGGGCCGAAGAGCAGGACCAGGCGGCGGCGCCGGGGGCCCTCCGGGTAGAGGGACAGCTTGAGATGGCAGTGGTCGTCGGCCGCGCGGCGAGGGTCCCTCCCACTTGAGCGAAGTCGGGAGTGGGGGAGTTGGCGGACGGTCCAGTGCCAGGTGGTGTCGCCCACGACGAGACGGCGTAGACGGTTGTTCTTCGTCACCGGGACACCGTAGGCGGCCAACGCCGTCGCGGGCACCGGGATTTACCTGGCCGGGTGCCGGGTGTCGGTTCCTGGTGCGGTCAGAGGGGCTTCGCGAAGCACAGGCTCAGTTCGTGGAAGCGGTAGTAGCCGAACTTCGCGCAGGGCTCGTAGCCGCTGGAGGTGTAGAGGGCCACGGCCTCGGGCTGCTTGGCGCCGGTTTCGAGGACCATGCGGGTGCGGCCGCCGGCGCGGGCGTCGGACTCCAGTTCGGCGAGTATGTGGCGGGCCAGACCCAGGCCGCGGGCCTCGGGGGTGACGTACATCCGCTTGATCTCGGCGTCCCCGTCCTGGTAATCCTCGTCGTTGGCGTCCTGGGTGCGCCAGCCGCCCGTGGCCAGCGGGCTGCCGTGCTCGTCGTAGGCGATCAGGTACAGCCCCGCCGGCGGTACGAAGTGCGCCGGGTCCATGTGCGTCGCGTCGCCCTCGTCGCCGTAGCGGGCGCTGTACTCGGCCTGGACCTCGTCGTTCAGCTTGACGGCGTCGGGATGGTCGAAGGCTACGCGGCGGATAATCATGCCGGACATCGTACATCTATGCAATGACTGTCCTCCAGAGCCCTCCAGAGCCCTCCAGAGCCCTCCAGAGCCCTCCAGGACCCTCCCAAGCTCTCCAGAGATCTCCAGAGTCGGTGCATCCGGCGTGATTGTCGTCGGATCTGGACTCCGTCCAAGGTGCGGGTATCGTGCCCGGGTGCTGACTGTGACCTCTGTGAATGTGAACGGGCTGCGGGCCGCCGCGAAGAAGGGCTTCGTGGAGTGGCTCGCCGGGACCTCGGCGGATGTGGTGTGCCTGCAGGAGGTGCGGGCCGAGCCGGAGCAGCTGCCGGAGGGGGTGCGGCGGCCCGAGGGGTGGCACGTCGTGCACGCCCCGGCCGCCGCCAAGGGGCGCGCGGGGGTGTCGCTCTACAGCCGGCGTGAGCCCGACCGGGTCCAGGTCGGCTTCGGGTCGGCCGAGTTCGACGGGAGCGGGCGGTACGTCGAGGTCGATCTCCCCGGCGTCACCGTGGCCAGCCTCTACCTTCCCTCCGGCGAGGTCGGGACCGAGCGGCAGGACGAGAAGGTCCGCTTCATGGGGGAGTTCCTCGCCTATCTGAAGGGGCTCCGCGAGCGGGCCGCCGCCGATGGGCGTGAGGTCGTGGTCTGCGGCGACTGGAACATCGCCCACCAGCAGGCCGACCTCAAGAACTGGCGCGGGAACCAGAAGAGCTCCGGTTTCCTGCCGGAGGAGCGGGCTTGGCTCGGGCAGGTCTTCGACGAGAGTGACGGGGCGTACGTCGATGTTGTGCGCGCCCTGCATCCCGACGTCGAGGGGCCTTACACCTGGTGGTCGTACCGGGGGCGGGCCTTCGACGCGGATTCAGGTTGGAGGATCGACCTCGCCGTCGCCACTCCGGGGCTCGCTCAACGTGCCGTCAAGGGCTATGTGGAGC
The DNA here is from genome assembly GCF_041435215.1 of Streptomyces sp. NBC_01314. NCBI lineage: Bacteria > Bacillati > Actinomycetota > Actinomycetes > Kitasatosporales > Streptomycetaceae > Streptomyces > Streptomyces sp. NBC_01314. Next base: position 6,607,337 of record NZ_CP108394.1, read on the forward strand.
GGGCCGCCAGCCATGCGGAGCGCTGGTCGGACCATGCTCCCGTGACCGTGGTCTTCGACAGGTGACGCGCTTCGAGAGGTAGTACGGCCTGGCCAGTCGGGCCTGGCCGCGGCCGGCGACCTCCGGTTGGGCGCGCGACTGGGCCTGGCGGTCGTGGGGGATCAGTGGCGAGGGCTACGCCGTCGACGCCGCTCCTTGGCGATGTCGGCCATGCCCCGGGCTGGTCACACAGCGGCCCAGCCTTCTCGATCTCGCTCTCGGATGTCGAATCAACATCCTCATACAGGGAAGTGGGGCTGAGCGCCCCCGATGGGGTGAATGTCACAGCCCGCCGCTTTCTACGACTGCTGGCGCAACCGCCGGTCCAGCGCCAGTGACAGTTCTGCCTCCGCCACGCTCTTCGCCAAGGGGCGGAGGCGGTGGAGGTCTTCAGGGGTGCGGCCCGGCTGGGTGAGGACGAGGTCGGTGAAGAGGGTGGCTAGGGCTTCGGCGTGTTCGCGTACGCGGCGACCGGCGGCGAGGACATCGGCGAGGGGGACGCCCTCGCGGACCAGGGCCGCCGAGACGTCGAGGAGACGGCGGCTGATGTGGACGATCTCGCCGCCGTCGGTGGCGAGGTAGCCGAGTTCGAGGGCGGCGGCGAGGTTCTCCGAGGTCGCCTGGTCGCCGAAGTGGTCGGCGAGTTCCTCGGGGGAGAGGCGGACCGGGACCTCCTCGGTGGGGTCCCCGAGGCCCAGCAGTTCGCCCACGTCGCGACCCTGGTCGAAGGCCTCCGCCAGCTCGGCTATGCCGCTGAGCGTGTGGCCGCGCTCCAGCAGTGCCGAGATCGTGCGCAGCCGGGCCAGGTGTGTGCCGTCGTACCAGGCGATACGGCCCTCGCGGCGGGGCGGCGGGATCAGTTTGCGCTCCCGGTAGAAGCGCAGGGTGCGTACGGTGATGCCGGCCTCTCCGGCCAGCTCCTCCATGCGGTACTCGCGTCGCTCGCCGTCTTCTGCCACGCGCGCAGCCTATGTCGTACCGCTGGTAACTCCAGAGGGCCCGACCCCTACCCATCGGTACGGTCCTGCCCTACGCTCCCACTGCGCCAGTGATTACTGGCGCGGACGTGGGGTGCGAACGCGGTGTGCGCACGCGATGAGGCGTGGAGGTACCGGATGGCCGAGCAGGGGCAGGCGCGGCGGGAACAAGGGCCGCATGTGCGGGTGGCGGTGGTCGGGTCCGGGTTCGGCGGGCTCGGGGCGGCCGTGCGGCTGCGGCGCGAGGGGATCACCGACTTCGTCGTCCTGGAGCGGGCCGGTTCCGTCGGCGGCACCTGGCGGGACAACGACTACCCGGGGTGCGCCTGTGACGTGCCGTCCCACCTGTACTCGTTCTCGTTCGCGACCGACTACGCGTGGCCGCGCGCCTTCTCCGGGCAGGAGCACATCCGGGCCTATCTGGAGCATGTGACGGATGTCTTCGGGCTGCGGTCTCATATTCGCTTCGACTCCGAGGTGCTGAGGATGGCCTGGAACGGGGAGCGGTTGTGCTGGGAGATGGAGACCAGCAGTGGGCCGCTGTCCGCCGACTTCGTCGTATCCGCCACCGGGCCGCTCTCCGATCCGAGGATTCCCACCGAGGCCGAGCTGCCGGGGCTCGGCTCGTTCCCCGGCAAGGTCTTCCACTCCGCTCGCTGGGACCACGGCTACGACCTGCGCGGCAAGCGGGTCGCGATGATCGGTACGGGGGCCTCCGCGGCCCAGATCGTGCCGGCGATCCAGCCCGAGGTGGGCCGGCTGACCCTCTTCCAGCGGACCCCGCCGTGGGTGCTGCCGCGGGTCGACCGGGGCATCGGCGGCGTCGAGCGGTGGCTGCACCGGCAGCTGCCCTTCACCGCGCAGGCCCGGCGCGGACTGCTGTGGGGCATGCGGGAGTTGCAGGTGCAGGCCTTCACCAAGCGGCCCAAGGTGCTGGGCGTGGTGGAGGGGGTGGCGAAGCGGAACCTGGCCCGGACCGTCAAGGACCCGGAGCTGCGCGCCCGGCTCACCCCCGACTACCGCATCGGCTGCAAGCGCATCCTGCTGTCCAACACCTACTATCCGGCGCTCACCCGGCCGAACGTCGACGTGGTCGCCTCCGGGCTGGCCAAGGTCGACGGCTCCACGCTCGTCGCCGCCGACGGGTCCGCCGCCGAGGTCGACGCGATCGTCTTCGGCACCGGGTTCCACGTCACCGACATGCCCATCGCCGACCGGGTCGTGGGCGCCGACGGCCGGACCCTCGCCGAGGCCTGGGCGGACGGCGGGATGCGGTCGCTGCGCGGGGCGTCGGCCGCAGGGTTCCCGAACTGGATGACGATCATCGGGCCCAACACGGGCCTCGGGAACTCCAGCATGATCCTGATGATCGAGTCACAGCTCAACTACATGGCGGACTTCGTACGGCAGTTGGACGTGCTGGGCGGCCGGGTCGCCCTGGACGCCCGGCCCGCCGCCGTGGCGGCCTGGAACCAGCGGGTCCAGAAGCGCATGGAACGCACGGTCTGGAACACGGGTGGCTGCACGAGCTGGTATCTCGACGCGAACGGCCGCAACACGACGGTCTGGCCGGGCACGACGACCGAGTTCCGGGGCGCGACCCGGCGGGTCGATCTGAGCGAGTACGCGGTGCTGCGGGCGGCTCGGCAGGGTACGGAGAACGAGGAGACGCCCAGGAAGGGCGACACGGTGAAGGTGGAGGCCGGAGCGTGACCCGACTGACCCATGTGAAGAACGGGCCCTACGCGCCCCCCGTCGCCGCGAGGGAGTTGGCGGCCGTGTCCGCCGACGGGGCACGGCTGCACGTCGAGGTCCATGGACCCGAGGGTGCGCCCGCGGTGGTGCTGGTGCACGGCTGGACGTGTTCGACGGCGTACTGGGCGGCGCAGGTCCGGGACCTCGCCGTCGACCACCGGGTCGTCGTCTATGACCAGCGCGGCCACGGCCGCAGTCCCGCCTCCGCCGTGTGCAGCGCGGACGCCCTCGCCGACGATCTGGAGGCGGTGCTCGCGGCGGCGCTCGCGCCGGGCGAGAAGGCGGTGCTGGCCGGGCACTCCATGGGCGGGATGACGCTGATGGCGGCCGCCGGACGGCCGGGCTTCCGGGAGCACGCGGCGGCGGTCCTGCTGTGCAGCACGGGCAGTTCGAAGCTGGTCGCCGAGTCGCTGGTCGTGCCGATGCGGCCGGGGCGGGTGCGCACCTGGCTCACCCGGCAGGTCCTCGGCTCGCGGGCGCCGCTCGGGCCGGTCACGCCGGTCTCCCGACGGATCCTCAAGTACGCGACGATGGGCCCCGGTTCGTCGCCGGTGATGGTCGAGGCGTGCGCGCGGATCGTGCACGCCTGCCCGGCCAGGGTGCGGCACGCCTGGTCGCACGTCCTCGCCTCGCTCGATCTCGACCACGGCGTAGGGGAGTTGACGGTACCGACGGCCGTGGTCGTGGGCACGGCGGACCGGATGACCCCGCCCGTGCACGCGCGGGCGCTGGCCGCCGCGCTGCCCGACTGCGTGGGCGTGAGCGAGCTGACCGGGGTCGGACACATGGCGCCGGTGGAGGCGCCGGAGGCGGTCACCGCCCGGATACGCGGGCTCGTGACGACGTACGCGACGACGTGTGCGACGACCGAGCGGGACGAGTTGGAAGAGGCGGGCGCATGAGCAACGGCAGCACCTTGGAGGGGCGGGTCGCGGTCGTCACCGGGGCCGCGCGGGGCGTCGGGGAACTCCTCGCGCGCAAGCTCTCGGTGCGTGGGGTGAAGGTCGCGCTCGTCGGCCTCGAACCGGACGAGCTGAAGCGGGCGTCGGAACGGCTGTACGGGGACAGCGAGTTCTGGCACGCCGACGTCACCGACCACGAGGCCATGGCGCGGGTCGCGGCGGAGGTGAAGGAGCGGTTCGGGCGGGTCGACATCGTCGTCGCCAACGCGGGCGTCGCGAACAGCGGGCCCTTCGTCGACTCCGACCCGGAGTCCTGGCGGCGGGTCATCGAGGTCAACCTCGTCGGATCGGCCGTCACCGGGCGGGCGTTCCTGCCGGCGCTGATCGAGAGCCGGGGCTATCTGCTGCAGATCGCCTCGCTCGCCGCGATCACTCCGGCGCCGATGATGACGGCGTACTGCGCGTCCAAGGCGGGCGTCGAGGCGTACGCGCACTGTCTGCGTGCCGAGGTTGCGCACCAGGGGGTGGGTGTCGGCGTCGGGTATCTGTCCTGGACCGACACGGACATGGTGCGTGGCGCCGACAAGGACGAGGCGCTGCGGGAGTTGCGGGAGCGGCTGCCGTGGCCGGCCGGGAAGACGTATCCGCTGGGGCCGGCCGTGGACCGGCTCGTCGCCGGGATCGAACGGCGGTCCAGCCATGTGTACGGGCAGTGGTGGCTGCGGGGGATGCAGGGCGTACGCGGGTATCTCCCCGGGCTCATAGGGACGTTCGCGCCGCGCGAGGTGCGGCGGATGGAGCCGCGGCTGCGTGGGGTGGCCAAGGGGCTGGTGGGGGCCGGTGGGGCCGCGGACGAGCGGACGCGGGGGGTCGGGGAGCCGGACCCCCGATGACCGAGGGTTACCGAGTGTCACTGATCGAAATGCGTTGAATGTCCGCCCGTGTTTGTCTGGTCGAGGCCCGATCCCCTCACCCACTACGGGAGTGAAACCACATGGGCATGAAGGACCAGTTCCAGGACAAGGCCGAGCGGCTCAAGCAGCAGGCCAAGCAGAAGGCCGGGCAGTCGCCGGAGGAGCGTGAGCGGGCTCAGCGGCCCGGTGAGCGTGAGCAGCCCGGGCGTGAGCACGGGCAGCCGCAGCGTGAGCGTCAGCCGCAGCGCGAGCACGGGCAGCAGCAGCCGCAGCGTGAGCGGCAGGCGCAGCGTGCGCACGGGCAGCCGGAGCGTGGTGCGCAGCGGCGGGACGAGGAGTCCGAGCGGCTGGTGCGGGACGAGGAAGACCGGTTCCGGCAGGACGTGTAGCCGCCGGACTTGGCTTCGGCCACGCGGAACGTGGGGCGCCCTCCCTTTTGGGGAGGGCGCCCTGCGTTTTTTGTTCGTCCGCGGGGGTGCGTTGTCGTTGTCGGGTGCGGGCTCGTTGTGGCTGGTCGCGCAGTTCCCCGCGCCCCTTTGTCAGGAACGCGGGGGGAGTTTCGGGCGGGCTCGGTTCGGGGTGTTGGTGTAGTCCGGGGGGGTTGCCGGGGGGTGGGTTTTCAGGAGGTCCAGGGCCAGGGACACCGCCGCGTCGAGCTGGGTGTTGCGGCCTTCGGCCCAGTCGAGGGGGGTGCGGAGGGTTTCCAGGTCGGGGGTGACGCCCCGGTTCTCGATGGTCCAGCCGTACGCGTCGAACCAGGCCGCGTTCATGGGGACGGTGATGACGGTGCCGTCGCCGAGCTGGTGGCGGCCGGTCATGCCGACGACCCCGCCCCAGGTGCGGAGGCCGACGACGGGGCCGAGCTTGAGGAGTTTGAAGGCGGCGGTGATCATGTCGCCGTCGGACGAGGTCGCCTCGTCGGCCAGGGCCACCACCGGGCCGCGTGGGGCGCTGGACGCGTACGACACCGGCTGGGCGTTGCGGGTCAGGTCCCAGCCGAGGATCGTGCGGGTCAGTTTCTCCACCACCAACTCGCTGATGTGGCCGCCCGCGTTGCCGCGTACGTCGACGATCAGGGCGGGCCGGGAGACCTCCATGCGCAGGTCGCGGTTGAACTGGGCCCAGCCGGAGCCGCCCATGTCCGGGATGTGGAGGTAGCCGCAGTGGCCGCCGCTCAACTCCCGTACGACCTCGCGGCGTTTGGCGACCCAGTCCTGGTAGCGCAGGGGGCGCTCGTCGAGGAGGGGGACCACGGCGACGCGGCGGGAGCGGCCCTCGCCCTCGGCATCGAAGGGGCCCGAAGGGCCTTCCTCGGAAGGGCCCGACGGGTCTTTCGAGGAAGGGTGGTGGTGGGCGACGGGTTGGGCGAAGGTCAGTTCGACGGTCGTGCCGCCCGCGCCCGCCAGCAGGGGGTACGGGCCTGTCGTCGGGTCCACCGGGCGGCCGTCGACGTGGGTCAGCGCGGCACCTTCCCTGATGCCCGTGCCGGCCAGCGGGGAGCGGGCCTTGGAGTCGGACGAGTCGCCGGGGAGGATGCGGCGGATCGTCCAGTCGTCGTCCCGGCGGACGAAGTTGGCGCCCAGGAGGCCCTGGCGGCGCTGGTAGTGGGGCGGGCCCTCGTTGCGGCGCGCGGGGGAGACATAGGCGTGGGACGTCCCGAGTTCGCCGAGGACTTCGCGGAGGAGGTCCGCGAACTCGTCGGGGGACGCGACCCGTTCGACCAGGGGGCGGTACTGGTCGAGGACGCCGTCCCAGTCGATGCCGCTCATCCTCGGGTCCCAGAAGTACGCGCGGATCAGGCGGCCGGCCTCCGCGTACGACTGGCGCCACTCCGCCGCCGGGTCGACCTCGTGCAGGACGCGCCGCAGGTCGATCCAGACGGTCGAGTCGAGGTCGCCGGACTCGGTGGAGGGGACGGCCCGGAGGTCGCCCTCGTCCACCACGACCAGCCGTGAACCGTCGCCGCTGACCGCGAACCAGTCCAGGTGCTCGACCAGTTCGGACTTCTTCGCCTTGCTGATGTTGAAGTGTTCGAGGGTCGGGCGGCCCGTCATGTCGTCAGGGTTGGCGAAGGTCTCGCCCAGGGCGCCCGAGATGGGCCAGCGCAGCCAGACGAGGCCGCCGCCGGCGACCGGGTACAGCGCAGAGTACTTGGAGGCGGTGACGGGGAACGGCGTGACGCGGTTCTCCAGGCCCTCGGTCTCCACGATCACCGTCCCGCCGATGTTCTCGTCCTGGGCCGGGTCCATGCCTCCGGCCACCGGGCGGCCGTCGGGGTTCAGGGCGAAGGGGGAGGGCGTGGCGGAGGAGAGCGGGACCAGGTACGGGCGGCAGCCGAGCGGGAAGGACAGGTCGCCGGTGTGGACGTCGTACACCGGGTCGAAGCCGCGCCAGGACAGGAAGGCCAGGTAGCGGCCGTCGCGCGTGAACACCGGGTTCTCGTCCTCGAAGCGGCCGTTGGTGACGTCGACGATGGTCCGGTCCTTGATGCGGGCCATCTTGATCTGGCGCAGCGTGCGGCCGATGCCCGGGTGGGACCAGGTCAGCCAGGCGCCGTCCGGGGAGAAGGCGAGGTCGCGGACGGGGCCGTTGAGGGAGGTGATGAGTTCGGTGATCTCCTCCTCCGCCTCGTCAGACTCCTCCGGCTCCTCCGATTTCTCCGACTTCTCCGTCCCCGTGGTGCCCGTGGTGGCGGCCGCCTTGCCGGACACCGTGACGAGGAGGACGCGGCCGTCGTCGGCGGCGATGGCGAGGCGTTCGCCGCGTGGGTCCGACACCAGTTCCAGGACGCGGCCCAGGCCGCCGGAGGCGAGGCGGCGGGGCTCGCGGTCGCCGGTGGCCCGGGGGAGGTAGGCGATCTCGATCGCGTCCTCGCCGTCCGCGTCCGTCACGTACGCCACCTGCGCGCCGGAGCCGAGCATCTCGGGCAGCCGGACGCGGACACCCGGGGTGTCGGCGATGGTCCGGGCGGGGCCGTCGCGGTGGGTCAGCCAGTAGAGGCTGCCCCGTACGACGACCGCGCTCGCCCGGCCCGTCTCGTCGACGGAGATGCCGTCGACGTGCTGGGCGGCCGGCACCTGGTACGGCCGCCGCCCGGTGCGCGAACCGCCGAGCCGTACGTCGAGGCGGCGCGGGACGGCGTCGGCGGCGAGGTCGTCGACGATCCACAGGTCGCCCGCGCACTGGTACACCACCCGGGTGCCGTCGCTCGCCGCGTGCCGGGCGTAGAAGGAGTCGTGGTCGGTGTGGCGGCGCAGGTCGGAGCCGTCGTACGCGCAGGAGTAGAGGTTGCCGACGCCCTCGTGGTCGGAGAGGAAGCCGATGCGACCGCCGACGAACATGGGGGAGTGGAGGTGCCCGTCGAGGTCGGCCAGCAGCCGTTCGCCGTGCAGCCAGAGGCGGCCCGTGGCCCCGCCCCGGTAGCGCTTCCAGGAGGCCGGTTCGTGCGGGGGCGTACCGGTGAGGAGCAGCGTGCGGCGCTCGCCGTCGATCTCGGCGCACTGGATGTCGGAGACCGGTCCCCAGGGGAGCTTGTGGCCGGGATCGCCGTCCGTGCGGAGCTTGTAGGCCCAGGTGAAGTACGAGAACGGCTCGCCGTGGGACGCGACGGCCAGGATGTCCGAGCGGCCCTCGGTGTCGGCGGTGGGGGGCGTCCAGCCGCGGACCTCGGTGTCGGGGCTGCCCCAGTGGGTGAGCCGGCGCGCGGGGGCCCCGCCGTCCAACGGGGCCAGATGGATCTCCGGGACGATGGTCCGCCAGCTCGTGTACGCGATGTGCCGGCCGTCGGGCGAGAAACGGGGCGTGGTGACCTTCGTACGGTCGACGGTGAGCCGCCAGGCGCGGTCCGAGCCGTCCAGGGGGGCCAGCCACAGGTCGTCCTCGGCGACGAAGCAGAGGCGGTCGCCGCTGAGGTGGGGGAAGCGGAGGTAGCCGGGCGCGGGCTCGCCACCGGCCGCCTCCTCGTAGGTCTCGGCTGCGTCTGCGGGCGCGTTCTCGTACTCGTCTCTCACCTCCCCATGTTTTTCCGCTCGGGAGACCCCGGCAACTCGTGAAATCGGCCGGGGGACGGCCGCGGGCCACCGAGCGTGCGGTCGCGGACCGCCGGGCGCACGGCCGCTCGCCGCCGGGCGTACGACCGCGCGACCCAGAACACGAACGAAACCGTTTCGTTTTCTTCGACTTTCGGTGTACCTTCGTAAGCGTACGAAACCGTTTCGTTCGAGAAGCGGGGTGTCCGGCCCGTGCCATGCCGTACGGCCGGTAGCCTTGTCGTTCTCGAACGTGCAACCCGGGTAAAGGGGAGTGGGATGACTGAGACCGCGACAGTGCGCCGCAGTCGGATCACGCCCGAGCGTGAGGCCGAGCTGTACGCCGCCGTCCTCGACCTGCTCCGGGAGGTCGGCTACGACGCCCTCACCATGGACGCCGTGGCCACCCGCACCCGGTCCAGCAAGGCCACCCTCTACCGCCAGTGGGGCGGCAAGGCCGAGCTGGTCGCGAAGGCGATCCGGCAGGACAAATCGATGTCCGGGACCGATGTCGACACCGGATCCCTGCGCGGCGACTTCCACGCCCTGGTCCGGCGCGAGGACGACTGCGCCATGGAGCAGAACTCCGCGCTGATGCGTGGCCTGGCCATGGCGGTGCACACCAACCCCGAACTGCTCGCGGCGTTCCGTGAGTTCCTCGTCGAACCGGAGATGGCGGAGTTCCAGCGGGTGCTGCAGCGCGCGATCGACCGCGGTGAGGTCCGGCCGGACAACCCCGCGCTCGAGTTCGTGATGCACATGATGCTCGGTGCCTTCGTCACCCGGACGCTGCTCGAAGAGCTGCCGCCGACCCAGGCCTTCCTCGTCTCGTACATCGACGCCGTGGTCCTCCCCGCCTTCGGCGTACCGATCGACTGACACCACCGACACCACCGACACCACATCCCCCCGGTGCCGACAGCCGCCTGACGCGCGGCTGAGTCCCACCTGACGCCACCCGCTCATGTCGTCGGGCTGATCACCCCTGCCTTGCCTCGCCCTGCCCTCACCCTCCCCGCGGCACGGGCTGATCCGTCCTGCCTGCCCTCCGCACGTCCACGACCTGAACGGGAGTACCACCCCCGTGGCCACATTCCTTTACAAACTGGGTCGACTCGCCTTCCGGCGACGACACTTCGTAGCCCTGATCTGGGTGGCACTGCTGACGCTCGCGGGCGTCGCCGCCGCCTCCGCGCCCGCCGCGGGCTCGTCCTCCTTCTCCATCCCCGGGACCGAGGCCCAGAAGGCCTTCGACCTGCTTGAACAGCGCTATCCCGGCATGAGCGCCGACGGCGGCACCGCCCGGGTCGTCTTCAAGGCGCCGGAAGGCGAGAAGATGGCCGATGCCGCGAACAAGGCGACTGTCGAGAAGACCGTCAAGGAACTGGGCGACGGCTCCGAGGTCGTCTCCGTCAGCGACCCGTTCACCACCAAGGCGGTCAGCAGGGACGGGACGGTCGCCTACGCCTCGGTGACGTACAAGGTCCCGGGCATGGAGCTGACGGACTCCTCCAAGGAGGCTCTGGAGACCGCCGCGCACAAGGCGCAGGACGCCGGGCTGACCGTCGAGATGGGCGGTGACGCCCTGCAGGCCGAGCCCGAGACGGCGGCCACCGGCGAGATCATCGGTCTCGCCCTCGCCGCGGTCGTCCTCGTCGTCACCCTGGGCTCGCTCGTCGCGGCCGGGCTGCCACTGCTGACGGCGATCATCGGCGTCGGCATCGGCGTCTCCACCATCACCGCCCTCGCCGACGCGCTCGACCTCGGCGACACCACCTCCACCCTCGCCCTGATGATCGGTCTCGCGGTCGGTATCGACTACGCGCTCTTCATCGTCTCCCGCTACCGGTCCGAACTGGCCGAGGGCCGGGAACGCGACGAAGCGGTCGGCCGGGCCGTCGGCACCGCCGGCTCGGCGGTGGTCTTCGCGGGGCTCACGGTCGTGATCGCGCTGGCCGGCCTCGCGGTCGTCAACGTCCCGATGCTGACCAAGATGGGTCTCGCGGCTGCGGGCACGGTCGTCATCGCGGTCCTCATCGCCCTCACCATGGTCCCGGCGCTGCTCGGCTACGCGGGCCGCAAGGTCCGGCCGGCCGGAGAGAAGGGCAAGCTGCTCGGACGCGGCAAGGCGAAGGGCTCCACGGAGAACTCCACGACGGGCTCAGCGCAGAGCTTCACGAAGGACTCCACGAAGGGCTTCACGAAGGACTCCACGCATAACCCTGCCAAGGAAGCCGGCGCGGTGAAGCCCGGCATGGGCACCCGCTGGGCGAGCTTCGTCGTCCGTCGTCCGGTCGCCGTGCTGCTGCTCGGCGTGGTCGGACTGGGCGCGATCGCGCTCCCGGCCACCCAGCTCGAACTGGGCCTGCCCGACGACGGTTCGCAGGCGACGTCCACCACGCAGCGCCGGGCGTACGACCTGCTGTCCGAAGGCTTCGGACCCGGTTTCAACGGTCCCCTGATGGTTGTCGTCGACGCCAAGGACAGCGCGTCCCCGCAGAAGGCCGCCACCGCGGTGACCGACGAGATCAAGAATCTCCAGGACGTCGTGACGGTGACCCCGGCGACGTTCAACAAGGCCGGCGACACGGCGATGATCACGGTGATCCCGAAGTCCAAGCCGTCCTCGACGCAGACCGAGGACCTGGTGCACTCCATCCGTGACGCGGGCGCCGGCGTGACGGCGGACACGGACGCGGAGGTGCTGGTCACCGGCGCCACGGCGATGAACATCGACTTCTCGCAGAAGCTCACCGACGCGCTGCTCCCGTACCTGGCGCTGGTGGTGGGGCTCGCCTTCCTCCTGCTGATCGTGATCTTCCGGTCGATCCTGGTTCCGCTGAAGGCGGCCCTCGGCTTCCTGCTCAGCGTGCTGGCCGCGCTCGGCGCCGTGGTCGCGGTCTTCCAGTGGGGCTGGCTGGCGGGACTCATCGGCGTCGAGGAGACCGGCCCGATCATGTCGATGATGCCGATCTTCATGGTGGGTGTGGTCTTCGGCCTGGCGATGGACTACGAGGTGTTCCTCGTGACCCGCATACGTGAGGCGTACGTCCACGGCGAGAACCCGAACCAGGCCGTGGTGACCGGCTTCAGGTACAGCGGCCGGGTGGTCGCGGCCGCCGCGGCGATCATGATGGCCGTCTTCGCCGGCTTCATCGGCTCCGGCGAGTCGATGATCAAGATGATCGGCTTCGGCCTCGCCATCGCCGTCTTCTTCGACGCGTTCGTCGTCCGCATGGCCATCGTCCCGGCCGTCCTCGCCCTCCTGGGCGACAAGGCCTGGTGGCTGCCGAAGTGGCTCGACCGCGCGCTGCCGAACGTCGACGTCGAGGGTGAGGGCCTGCGGGCGCACGACGACGCCGCGAAGAACTCGGCCGAGGACGACGAGGACAGGGAACTGGTCCGCGCCTGACGCGACGGACGGCTGCCGAGTGGGATCGGCAGCCGCGCAGGACCGCCGGTGAGGGCCCGTGGGGACGGGCGCCCTCACCGGCTTCTGCGTTTCCGGGTCTCCAGCATGTGGGACACGTCCTGACCCATACGGTTCCTAACGTGGTCGTACGCGTTCACCCCACCGGAACTGGAGCGACCGACCATGGCTGCCGGCACCGAGATCCGTCCCTTCCGTATCGACATTCCTCAGACCGAACTGGACGACCTGGAGGAGCGGTTGGCGCGTACGCGCTGGCCGAAGCAGCTGCCCGGTGACGGTTTCGACCGGGGGGTGCCGGTGGCGGCGGTGCGGGAGCTGGCCGAGTACTGGCGCACGAAGTACGACTGGCGAGCCCAGGAACGCCGCCTCAACGAGTTCCCCCAGTTCATGACCGAGATCGATGGCCTGGACGTGCACTTCCTCCACGTACGCTCGCCCCGGCCCGGCGCCGTCCCCCTCCTCCTCTCCCACGGCTGGCCCAACTCGGTGGTCGAGTTCACGCGTCTGATCGGCCCCCTGACCGAACGCGGGTTCCATGTCGTGGCCCCGTCCGTCCCCGGCTTCGCCTTCTCCGAGGGGCCGAGGGAGGTGGGCTTCGGTATCGACGACGTGGCCCGTATGTGGGCCGAGCTGATGCGCCGCCTCGGCTACGACCGCTACGGCACCCAGGGCGGCGACCTGGGCGCGTATCTGGCCCCGGCGGTGGCGCGTACGGCCCCCGAGCACGCCATCGGCGTCCACATCAACGGCGGCTTCGGCTTCCCCACGGAGGCGGACGTCCCCGAACTCACCGAGGCGGAGCGGGCCCACTACGAGATGATCAAGCAGTGGTCGAACGGCGGCGTCGACCACCACACCCTCCTCCGCTTCGCCCCGCAGACCTTCGCGTACGCCTGGAACGACTCCCCGGTCGCCCAACTCACCTGGATGATGCAGAAGTTCGAGGACTTCCTCATCCGCGACTACGACCGCGACCTGTTCCTCACGAACGTCACGCTCTACTGGCTGACGGGCACCTCCGGCACGTCGTCCTGGTTCATGTACAGCCGCCGAGAGTTCGTGTGGCCGCAGGGGCAGCAGCACGTCCCGACGGGCGTCTACTGCGGCCCGCCCGCGATCCGCCGCCTCGCCGAACGGGACAATCGGATCGTGCACTGGCCGGAGTCGAACCCGGGGAGCCACTTCGTGGCGATGGACGAGCCGGTGGCACTGGCGACGGATATCCGCACCTTCTTCGACAGAATTCTTTGACCACTCGATTCTTTGACCACTCGATTCTCCAGCCATCGGGTTCTCCGACGGCTGGATTCCCCGATTGCGAGGGCATGACCAGTGACCGACGACAGCCGCATAGGCCCGCCCCTGCTCGGCTCCGAACGAGACACGCTCCGAGCCTTCCTCGACTACCACCGCGCGACCCTCGCCATGAAGTGCGAGGGCCTCACGGACGAGGAGTTGCGCAGCCGGTCGATGCCCCCGTCGACGCTCTCGCTGTTGGGCCTCGTGCGGCACATGGCGGAGGTGGAACGCGCCTGGTTCCGCCGGGCCTTCGAGGACCACGACGCCCCGATGGTGTGGTCGAAGGAGATCGACTTCCAGGCGGCGTACGACGCGAGCGCATCGACGCGGGCGGAGGCGTTCGGGGCGTGGGAGGCGGAGGTGGAGACCTCGCGGCGTATCGAACGGGAGGCGGAGACCCTGGACCTGGCCGGTTACCAGCCGCGCTGGGGCGAGGAGGTCTCGCTGCGGATGGTCATGATCCACGTCCTGCTGGAGTACGGCCGGCACAACGGCCACGCGGACTTCCTGCGGGAAGGGGTGGACGGGACGGTCGGGGCGTGAGGGGCCAGGTGCCGTCGGGGCACCCGTTGGACGACGCGGACGGTGCCGGGGTCTTCCGGCGGCGGCTTCGTGCTCACAGAACCACAGTTGAACGAGGTAGCGGCGGTAGTTGATCAGTGCGCCGGCGTACACGGAGTAGGCGTCGAGGCGCTCCTGGCGAAGCTTTTCCCGGCGGGCGAACTCGCGGCTCCGGTCGGTGGTGCGCTGCTGGAATGCGAGCGTCAGCCCCGAGCCGAGGAGCGTACCGAGTACGGCTGTGCCACTGGCGATGACGGTCTCCACGGTCCAAGCTGATCACGCGGTGACAACTGCTGACAGGCGGGGCGGAGCGGGGGAGGAGCCGGTGGCAAGGTTATCGGAGAGACTGTGGCAGGCATTTCTGAGATTCGACCGGAGTCTCGGTGGTGCGCAACCGCCCCCGAAGGCGCAGGTGTTCGTGGCCCGGCATCCGGTGAGGGCCGGAGTGGTCTTCGGCGCACTGTGGGGAGGCCTGACCGTGTGGGCCCTGGCCGCGTTTCATGATCCGGTGCGACTGCTCCAGGCGGTTTCGATCGGTCTGTGCGGAGGCCTGTTCGTCTGGCTCGGCTGCCGCCTCGAACGCCGCCGCCAGGCCCACTACGCGCAAAACGGAGGCTTCCGCCGGGACCTTCCCGCGCCACCCGTCCAGGGCAACGCAAGGCCCGTGTGGTTCGAAGGCATGGTCTGGCTCAGCCACTGGGCCGTCTACACGGTGCTCTTCTGGCTCGTCGGCCGACTGAGGAACCCGCCCTTCGACTGGGTCCAGAGCGCGTTCCTCGCCGGATTCCTCATCGTTCTGAGCTCGGCCGTACGCCTGATCAAGGAGCGCCGCCGCCGACGCGGCCGTTGACCACCGGGACCGGGACCGGGTCACTCCCTGGCGTCGGGCACGTCATCGTCGAACACCTCGGTGACGGAGGTGGCCGTGATCGCGCGGGTGAACCAGCGGTTGAGGGTGTCGAGGTCGTGGCAGGACGCGATGTGGTCGCGATCGGCGTCGGACACGTGCACGTCGCGATGGTCGAGGAGCAGGAGGACGTCCTCGATCTTTGCCTCGGCCAGCCCCTTGGCCACGCCCTGTGCGACCCCCTGTGCGAGGCCCTGTGCGACGCCCTGCGCCCTGCCCTCCGCCCGGATTTCCTCGGAGATCGGCGACGTGAAGAACGAGAGGTCGGTCATGAGGTCCCTCCAGGTAGCGGCGGCCGAGGTTTCTCCCAGCCCCTGAGATGTCAGTTCTACGAAGATCGTCGCGGTGTTGGGATCGCGGGCTTCGAGGCCCTTCAGCGGGATCTGGCGCGGAACCCCGGGCGTTCACGCCCGGGAGGAAGCGCTTCTTGATGCTGCTCTGACCCGCGCGGGTGCACGGGTCTGCGCTGTTGACCTGAGCCGACTCAGACGGGTCGTTTCTGGTTCTCGACACTCGTGGTGCTGTCGGCCGTACGGTGACGGCGGGCCGAGGCGCCTGACAAGGTGCCCATGGCAGACACCTGGGAATCACACAGCTACCGCTCATAGCATCCGGGCATTCCATGACGGGAACATTCGGAAAGCGCGGTTCGGCATCATGAGCACAGCGAGCAACAGCGGCAGCAGCGGCCACAGCCACGGGCACGACCACCACCACGACGACGAGTTCGACAGAGGGCTCTCCCACGACCTCCCCGTGTTCGCCCGCCGCCGCATGATCAGACTGCTGGCCGGCGCGAGCATGGTCCCGCTGGTGGCGGCGTGTTCCACGGACGACTCCGGCAGCAGCGCCGCAGCGGACTCGTCATCCTCAGGTTCGTCCTCGTCCGGCACCTCCGGCTCGGACTGCGAGGTCATCCCGACCGAGACGGCCGGCCCGTACCCCGGTGACGGCTCGAACGGCCCGAACGTCCTCAAGGAGAGTGGTGTCGTCCGGCGCGACATCACGAAGAGCTTCGGCTCGTCCAGTGGTGTCGCCGAAGGCATCCCGCTGACGATCACGCTGACGGTCGTCGACCAGGCCTCCGGCTGCGACACCCCGAAGGAGGGCGCCGCCGTCTACCTGTGGCACTGCGACCGGGAGGGCAGGTACTCCCTCTACTCCGACGGTGTCACCGAGGAGAACTACCTGCGAGGCGTCCAGGAGACCGACGACAAGGGCCAGGTCACCTTCACGTCGATCTTCCCCGCCTGCTACACGGGCCGCTGGCCGCACATCCACTTCGAGGTGTACGGCAGCCTGGACGACGCCACCGCCGCCCAGGACATCGCCGCCACCTCGCAGCTCGCGTTCCCCAAGGACGTCTGCGACACCGTGTACGCGACGGACGGGTACAGCCAGAGCGTGCAGAACCTCAGCCAGCTCTCCCTGGAGAGCGACATGATCTTCAGTGACGGCTACGACCAGCAGCTCGCCACCCTCAAGGGCAGCACCGACAAGGGCTACACGGCCACCCTCACCGTCCCGGTGTGACCCGGAAGAGCACCGGAGCCCCCGTATCAGCCGAGGTGCGCCGTGTCCCCACCGCGCCTGCCGCAGCCGTCCCCCGTCGCTCTCCCATTGCGAGACCGAGGCGTTGGGGACGGGTGGCAGCCGGTCGGGGGACGTCGTGCCGAGACCCGCGCACACGAGGCGTACGGCGACGGCGATCGCGTCATGGGCGATCAGCAGCACCCGCCGGCCGGGGGCGGCCCGGTCCAGCTCGTCGACGAAGTCCCGTACCCGCAGCACCACATCGGTCAGCGCCTCCCCACCCGGCGGATGCATCTCGAAGATCCCCATCTCCCGGTCCCGCAGCCGCTCGTCGACGAGCAGCGGAGGCGGGGCCACGCGCGGATGCCGGCCATCGACTCCCAGGTCTGCCGGGCCCGTACGTACGGCGAACAGACCACCAGCTCCGGCCCCTGGTCGCCGGCGATCCCGGCCAGCCACCCGCCCAGCGCCCCGGCCTGCGCACGGCCCAGGTCGGACAGGGGAACGTCCGCGCCCCGGCCCGGCAACGGCACGGCCGACCCCGTCCGCTCGGCCTCGGCGGACGCGGCGTTCGCGGTGCTCTGGCCGTGCCGGATCACCCACAACGAGGCGAGCGTGTACGGCGGCGCGATCCCCTCACCGGGCGCCGGCGCGGTCGTGATCGCGGTGTCGGTGTCGATATCGGTGTCGTCCATCGGCGCTGTCATGCGTCCCCAGGCTCGTCAGCGCCCCCCGGCTCCACGCCGCCATCCCTACCCCCCGACCCCCGTCGTCAGTGCGCGACCGGCACAGCCGTGTACGTCCGCCGCAGGAAGCGGATCAGGGCCTTCGTGTCGAACTGCAGCACCGCCACCTCCTGGGCGGAGTGGAACTCCATGACGGCCTGGACGCGGCCGCAGGGCCAGATGCTCACGGGACCGGAGCTGGTGGGGGTGCGCAGGCCTCGTTCGAGGAGGTCGCGGGGGAAGGTCCACTCGTCGGAGCCGGGGAGGCGTACGCGGACGGCGGTGGCGTCGGCGTCGGGGTCGTAGCGCAGGACGACCGGCACGGTGTCCCGGTCCTCGGGGGAGTCCGTGACGACATGGGCCCGAGCGTACTGCTCGACGGTGACAGACATCGGGCTGCTCCTCACGCTGAGTGACACAAGCAGAAACTGTCAATCCGCTGTCCACTGCCCCTCCAATGTCGCATATTTTCCGCCCCGCGCCCCCCGCAAGCCTCCGCAAGCCCCCGCAAGCCCCGCGAGAGCGCCGGAAGGCCGCTGCGAGCACGCGGGGCGGTGACGGGTGCGAGGGGTGTCCGTCCCCGCGTTCGGCGAGCCGTTCGCTAATCAATCCCTCATCGCTCTTGCAAGAGACTCGCAATAGGGCTCTATCATCGTAAGGTTCCAGCCACTCCAGCCATCCGCAGACCGCCCGTTGCCCGCCAGTGTGTCCGCACCCGGTGCCCGGCCCCCGTACACAGGAGAGCGAGCCCTCGTATGCACGTCCCCGACGGATTCATCAACGCCCCCGTCTCGACGGTCGCCGGAGTCGTCGCCGCCGGTGCGGTCGCCGTGAGCCTCCGCGGCGCCCGGCGTGAGCAGGGGGGCACCTCCCGCGCGAGCGAAGCCGAGCGTGGGGGAGAGCGGACGGCGCCACTCGCCGGGCTCGTCGCCGCGTTCATCTTCGCCGTGCAGATGCTGAACTTCCCGGTCGCGGCCGGGACCAGCGGACATCTGCTCGGAGGCGCCCTGGCCGCGATACTCGTCGGCCCCTTCACCGGGATCCTGTGCGTGTCCGTGGTGCTGCTGATGCAGGGCATCCTCTTCGCCGACGGCGGCCTCACCGCCCTCGGTGTGAACATCACCGTCATGGCGGTCGTCACCTCCGTCGTCGCCTACGCCGTCTTCCGCGGGCTCGTGAAGGTGCTGCCCAGGAAGCGCCGCTCGGTCACCGTCTCCGCCTTCGTCGCCGCACTGATCTCCGTGCCCGCCGCGGCCGCCGCCTTCACGCTCGTCTACGCGATCGGCGGCACCACGGACGTGCCGATCGGCTCGGTCCTCACCGCCATGGTCGGCGTCCACGTCCTCATCGGCATCGGTGAGGCCGCGATCACCGCCGCCACGGTCGGCGCCGTCATCGCCGTACGCCCCGATCTCGTACACGGCGCCCGGGGCCTGACCGCCCCGCTGAAGCTGCGTGTCAACGGCGAGCTGGTCGACGCGCCCGCCGCCGAGCCGACGCCCGCCCCGGTCGCCGCCCGCTCCACCCGCAGGCTTCTCCTCGCCGGCCTCGGCACCTCCCTCCTCCTCGCCGGTGTCGTCAGCTTCTACGCGTCCGCCAGCCCCGACGGTCTGGAGAAGGTCGCCGCCGACAAGGGCATCGACGCCAAGGCCGAGGACCACGCCGCCGCCGACTCCCCGCTCGCCGACTACGGTGTCGAGGGCCTCACCGACGCCCGGCTCTCAGGCGGTCTCGCGGGCGTGATCGGGGTCGGCGTGACGGTCGTCGCGGGTACGGGCATCTTCTGGGCCGTACGCAGGCGGCGGACCGGCGAGGGCGACCCCACGTCCCCCACCTCCGTGCCCGAGAACGCCTGACATGGGCGCCGGCCACGCCCACAAGCTCTACCGGCACGCGCACTCGCCCGTGCACGCCCTGCCGCCGCACACCAAACTCGCGGCCGTCTTCGCCTTCGTGGTCGTCGTGGTGTCGACGCCGCGGGAGGCGATGTGGGCGTTCGGGCTGTACGCCGCGTTGCTCGGCGTGGTCGCGTACACGGCCCGCGTACCCGCCGGTTTCCTGCTCCGGCGGCTGCTGATCGAGATCCCGTTCGTCGCGTTCGCCGTGCTGATGCCGTTCGTGGCGCAGGGCGAGCGCGTCGAGGTCCTCGGCATGTCGCTGAGCGTCAGCGGGCTGTGGGGCGCCTGGAACGTCCTCGCCAAGGGGACACTGGGCGTCGCCGCCTCCGTCCTCCTCGCGTCCACCACCGAACTCCGCGAACTCCTCCTCGGACTCCAGCGCCTCAGACTGCCGCCGCTGCTCGTCCAGATCGCGTCCTTCATGATCCGCTACGGGGACGTGATCACCGATGAGATGCGGCGGATGCGGATCGCGCGCGAGTCACGAGGGTTCGAGGCGAGCGGCGTCCGGCACTGGGGAGTGCTCGCCAAAACGGCCGGGGCCCTGTTCATCCGCTCCTACGAGCGTGGCGAGCGGGTCCATCTGGCCATGATCAGCCGGGGGTACGCGGGCACCATGCCCGTCATCGACGAAGTGACCGCGTCCCGGGCACAGTGGTCGTACGCATTCGCGCTTCCGGGCGCGGCCCTCGTCGTCTGTCTGCTGGGATGGAGCCTTTGACCGCGTCCGAAAGCCTCGCGCCCCCGTCCGAAGGCCTCGTGCCCCCGTCCCTCGAAGTCGCAGGGCTCGCCTTCGCCTACCCCGACGGCCATCAGGCCCTCTTCGGCGTCGACCTCACCGTCGGGCGAGGGGAGAGGGTCGCGCTGCTCGGGCCGAACGGGGCCGGCAAGACGACTCTCGTCCTGCACCTGAACGGCATCCTCACCGGGGGCGCCGGCACGGTGACCGTCGCCGGGATGCCTGTCGGCAAGCGGCACATGGCCGAGATCCGGCGGAAGGTCGGCATCGTCTTCCAGGACCCCGACGACCAGCTGTTCATGCCGACCGTGCGGGAGGACGTGGCCTTCGGGCCCGCCGCGGCGGGGATGAAGGGCGCCGAGCTGGAGGCCCGGGTGGACCGGGCCCTCGAACAGGTCGGCATGGCGGAGTTCAAGGAACGGCCACCGCACCACCTCTCCTTCGGGCAGCGGCGCCGGGTGGCCGTCGCCACCGTCCTCGCGATGGAGCCCGAGATCCTCGTCCTCGACGAGCCGTCCTCCAATCTCGACCCCGCCTCGCGCCGCGAACTCGCCGACATCCTGCGGTCGTTGGACGTCACCGTCCTCATGGTCACGCACGACCTGCCGTACGCCCTCGAACTGTGCCCGCGCGCGCTGATCCTCAGCGAGGGGGTCATCGCGGCGGACGGTCCGACCGGGGAGCTGCTGGTCGACGACGAGTTGATGCGGGCCCATCGCCTCGAACTTCCGTTTGGGTTCGACCCGGGCTCGGTCGCGTCTCGTCGATGACCGGGTGCGGGTGCGGGTGCTGGTGCGGATGGGGGTCCGGTCCGGTGGGGGCCGGTCGCGCGGTTCCCCGCCCACCCGCGGGCGAACAAGGTCCCCCGGCAGGGCCACGCGGACATCCGTGACAATGGGGCCCGTGACGAATCATGAGGAACCCGAACGGCACGGTTCGCTGCTC
Source organism: Streptomyces sp. NBC_01314 (assembly GCF_041435215.1). Taxonomy (NCBI): domain Bacteria; kingdom Bacillati; phylum Actinomycetota; class Actinomycetes; order Kitasatosporales; family Streptomycetaceae; genus Streptomyces; species Streptomyces sp. NBC_01314. The sequence continues at coordinate 6,627,992 of NZ_CP108394.1, forward strand.
CTCGACGAGCAGCTGTGCTTCGCGCTGTACGCGGCCCAGCGCGCGGTCACCGCCGCGTACCGTCCGCTGCTCGACGAACTCGGCCTCACCTACCCGCAGTACCTGGTCATGCTCTCGCTCTGGGAGCGCGGCGAGACCACCGTCAAGGAACTGGCGGGCGCCCTGCGGCTCGACTACGGCACGGTCTCGCCGCTGCTGAAGCGGCTGGAGTCGGCCGGCCTGCTGCGCCGGGAGCGGTCGCTGCGGGACGAGCGTTCGGTGCGGATCGCGCTCACCGGGCGCGGCGAGCAGCTCCGCGACCGCGCGGCGGCCGTCCCCGGCACCCTAGCCTCCGCCACCGGGCTGCACGGCCCCGAGGTGGCCCGGCTGCGTGAGGAACTGTGGCAGCTGACGGCACGGGCGACGAAGGCGGCGGGCCGTTGAGCGGGCCGGGCCGACCCGGCGGCCGAACTCCGGCCGACAGTGACCTTGTGTTACCCGTGGTTACTACCCCCTGGTAACCGCTCTCTCGTACCGACCGGTACCTTGTGCACGATGTATTCGTGCGCGCCTGTCCTGGGGAGGTCACGCGCTCGTCCTGGGGGAGGCCAAGGGAATGACTGACGACGCCGCGGTGGAGACCCGTTCCGATACCGGTCCCGGCGCCGGTCCCGATGCTCGTCCGGACACCCGTCCGACGAAGATCATGTACGTCGCCGAGGCCACCGCGCACGGCGGCCGGGACGGCTACATCACCAGTCAGGACGGCCAGATCGACCTCAAGGTCGCGATGCCGCCGTCGATGGGCGGGGACGGCAACGGCACCAACCCCGAGCAGTTGTTCGCCGCCGGGTACAGCTCCTGCTTCCACAACGCGCTGGTCCTCGTCGGCCGCCGCGCCGGTTACGACCTGACCGGCTCCACCGTCGCCGCGAAGGTCGGCATCGGCCCCAACAAGCAGCGCGGCTACGGCCTCGCCGTCGCCCTCAGCGTCTCCCTCCCGATCATCGACCAGGAGATCGCGGCCAAACTCGTCGACGCGGCCCACCAGGTCTGCCCGTACTCCAACGCGACCCGCGACAACATCGAGGTCACCATCCTGCTGGGCTGAGAACGGCCTGGAGGGGGCGGAGGTGCGCAGGCGCGGAGGCGGCCCCGGGCGGAGGAATCCCGGGCCGTGCGTGTACGTTGCACCGTCGTCGTGGCGAGTGAACGGACAGGGAGCGCCGACGTGGACGTGAACGGCACAGTCGCCGAGGGCTTCGAGCCGGTCAGGGCCGCGTTCGTACGCAACTTCGAGGCGCTCGGCGAGCGGGGCGCGGCGGTCGTCGTGTACCGGCACGGGCGCAAGGTCGTCGACCTGTGGGCCGGCACCCGGGACGTCGACGGCGACGAGCCCTGGCAGCACGGCACCGCCCAGATCATGCGCTCGGCGACGAAGGGCGTCGCCGCCGCGGTGCCGCTGATGCTGGCCGAGCGCGGGGAGTTGGACCTCGACGCGCCGGTGGGCCGGTACTGGCCGGAGTTCAAGGCGCAGGGCAAGGACCGTGTGCTGGTGCGGCAGGTCCTCAGCCATCAGGCCGGGCTCCCGGTCCTCGACCAACCCCTCACCCCCGCCGAGGCGCTGGACCCGCGCCGGGGCCCGGCGGCCGTGGCCGCGCAGACCCCCGCCTGGGAGCCCGGCACCGACCACGGCTACCACCCCCTGACGTACGGCTGGATGCTCGACGAACTGGTCCGGCGCGTGACCGGCCGGGGGACCGGCGAGTGGATCGCGTCGGACATCGCCGCCCCGCTGGGCCTGGACTCGGACCTGTGGCTGGGACTGCCGGACGCGGTGGCGGCGGCGGGGCGGGTGGGCCGCGCGGGCCGTCTGGAGTCGGCGCCCGAGCCCACGGGCAACCTCCGGGTGCGCGCGAAGCGCTCGGTCACCGAGGCCTACGACGACCCGGCCTCCCTCACCCGCCGCGCCTTCGCCGCGATCACCCCGTTCCCCGACCAGAACGACCCCGCGTACCGGGCTTCCGCCCTCCCCGCGACCAACGGCATAGCCACGGCGGACGGCCTGGCCCGCTTCTACGCGGCGCTCGTCGGCGAGGTCGACGGCGTACGGCTGTTCGGCCCGGCGACCATGGAGGCGGCCCGTGCCGAGGAATCCTCCGGCCCCGACCGCGTCCTCGTCATCAACACCCGCTTCGGCCTCGGCTACATGCTCCACGGCACCGCCTCCCCGCTGCTCGGTGCCGGCTCCTTCGGCCACCCCGGCCGAGGCGGCCCCCTGGGCTTCGCCGACCCCGAATCGGGCATTGCCCTGGGCTACGTCACGAACGGCTACCGCAAGACGGTGACGGCGGACCCGAGGGCACAGGCGCTGGTGAGGGCGGTGCGGGAGGCGCTGGTCTAGATTCGGGTGACGAGGCGCGCGACGCTCACCGCGAAGCGCGGCCGTCACGGGTGAGCGGCCGGACCGGCCCAGGGCTCCCCCGCTGGTGTCCTGGCCCGATCCCGGTGTTCCGGACGGCCGCACTCCGCGGCGGCGATCACCAGGATGCGCGGAAATCCGGCCAATGTCATTGGCTGACGGTCCACTGCCACTTGGCAACGCGTCCACTGTTTGCGCCCACCACACGCAACAGCCAACCGGCAGCCACCCGTACCGGGCACGGGAGGCCGCGCCCTCGCCCTGTCGGGCACCCGCGGCCGCGTTCGTGGCGAGGGCGGGTGGGCACAGTGGTTGTCGGTCGCTTTCGCTCGGAGAGCTTCGGGAGATTTCGGGAGATTTCTGAAGAGCTTTAGAGAGCTATCGGGTGTGACGTTCGGCCCGATGTCTCGTCTATTTCGTCGTGGGCCTTGGTGAGGAGCCTCATGGCGAGCTCGTTCAGGGCCCTCGCCCCGGCTATCTCCTCGCCGACCCGGGGCTGGTTGGAGTCGGTCTGGTGGCGGCTGGCGTAGCCGTTTGCGCGTACTTCGTTCCCGTCGGGGAGCCGTACGAGGGCCACCGCCCGTGTGCGCTGGTCGTCTTCCTGGAACTCCAGCTCGATGTGCCATCCCACTGCGGTCTTCATCATGACGATCACCTCCGGAACCGCTCTTTCCAGAGTGCTCCTCCGCGCCCGGGGATGCACGGCCGGCCCGGCACACATCGACGTGTCCCGCCTACCCGGCCCGCAACATCAGCCCGATCCCCACCACCAGCAGCCCCGCCGCCACGAGCCGCGGCGCCCCGAACCGTTCCTTGAAGAACACCGCCCCGATCGCCGCCCCCACGATGATCGACGACTCCCGCAGGGCCGCGATGGGCGCCAACTCGGCCTTCGTCTGGGCCCACAGGACCAGCCCGTACGCCGCCACGGACAGCGCCGCGCCGAGCAGGCCCACGACGGCGAACGGCCGGAGCAGGGCGACCGTCTCGCCGCGCCACCGCCAGACCGCGTACGCGGGGATCGCCAGCCCCTCCAGGGCCATCAGCCACGCGATGTAGCTCAGGGCGGACCCGGAGGCCCGTACGCCGAGGCCGTCCACGACCGTGTACGTGGCGATCGACAGGCCCGTGGCCAGCGCCGCCCCGATCGCCGCCCAGTGCGGCCGGTCGCCGCGCAGCCCCCACAGCGCGACCCCGGTCAGCCCGGCGCAGCTCAGCAGGATGCCGGCCGCCGCCCAGCCGTCCGGCACCTCGTGGGCGAAGACCGCGGCGAGGACGGTGACGACGAGGGGCGCGGAGCCGCGTGCGATGGGGTACGCCTGGCCGAAGTCGCCCAGCCGGAAGGAGGTCATCAGCAGCACGTAGTACACGAGGTGCACGACCGTCGAGGCGATCAGGTACGGCCACGCGCCGGCCTCCGGGAGCGGCACGAACGGCACCATCACGAACCCGATCAGCGCCCCGCCGCCGGATATCAGCGTGAACCCGACGAGCTTGTCCGTGATCTTGTGGGCGATCGCGTTCCAGCTGGCATGGGTGACCGCGGCGAGCAGCACCGCCGCGGTGACGACCGGCGTCACGCCTTCGGCTCGCGGACGCCTTCGCCGGCTTCCCGTCCTTCGGCGGCTTCCCGGACGTCCACCAGGGTGGCGCCCGCGTGCCTGATCAGCGACTTGGGGTCCATGGGGAAGACGGTGTACGGGGTGCCGGCCGCCGCCCACACCGTCGCGTGGTCGAGGAGCGAGCGGTCCGCCAGGACGCGGGTCCTCGTTCGGTGCCCGAAGGGCGGGACCCCGCCGATCGCGTACCCGGTCGTCTCCCGTACGACGTCGGCGCGGGCCCGGGTGACCTTCGCGGCGCAGAGTTCACGCCGGACCAGCTCCAGATCGACCCTCGACGCGCCGTCCATGAGCACCAGCACCGGGACGCCGTCCGCCGCGAAGATCAACGACTTGCAGATCTCGCTCAGCTCGCAGCCGAGGGCGGCGGCCGCCTCCGCGGCGGTCCGTGTGGCTTCCGGGAACCGGCGGATCCGGGTGTGCAGTTCGCCCAGACCCAGCGCGGTGAGCGCCTCGGTGAAACGGGGGTGGGCTCCGGAGCCCTCGGTGTCCTGCGTGACGTTGGTCATGCCGGGCACGCTAGCGGTGCGTGTACCGGCCATGCGACCGGGTTGTCGAGGCTGTTCGTCGGGTGCGGGCCCGGTGGGGCTTCTCGCGCGGTTCCCCGCGCCCCTGAAAGCAGGGCCGCGCCCCCTGCCTTTCATCCGGGCGAGCGGGGCCCCGCTCGCCCGGCGGGCGAACAGCCCATCCAGCCACAGAGACGGCACTGGACCGGCAGATCCGTTTCGCTGACGATCAGGGGATGACAGAGACTCCGCCTACCCCGCCCGCCGGCGACCCCCGCGCCTTCCTGATCCTGCACGGCTGGCAGAACCACCGCCCGGCCGCGCACTGGCAGCACTGGCTGGCCGACCGGCTCACCGACCTGGGCCACGAGGTGGCGTACCCGCAGCTGCCGGAGGCGGACGACCCGGACCTGGAGCGGTGGCTGGCTGAACTGGACGCGCTGCTGGGGGAGTTGGCGGGACGGCGGATCACGGTGGTCTGCCACAGCCTGGCCTGCCTGCTGTGGCTGCACGCGGTCGCGCGGGACGACGTCCTGGCCGGCCCCGTCGACCGCGTCCTGCTCGTCGCCCCGCCCGCCCCTGAGGTCCTCCTGGAGAACCCGGAGGTCGCCGAGTTCGCCCCGCCGACGCCGGCGCCCGCGCGGCTGGCCCTGGCCGCCTCGTACACCCGGGTCGTCGGCACCGACAACGATCCGTACTGCCCCGGTGGCGCGGCCGTCAGGTACGCCGAACCGCTGGGCCTGCCCGCCGACGTGCTGCCGGGCGCGGCCCACCTGGACCTGGACGCGGGCTACGGTTCCTGGCCGTCGATGTTCGACTGGTGCCTGGAGGCGTCACCCGAGACGTATGAGAAGGCCCCCCTCCACGGCCGTACGTGACAAGGTGACCCGGCCGACGCGGGCCCGGGGCTCCGAGCGCGCGGCTCAGCCCCCGCTGCCCGCCCTCAGGAGCGCCGCCACGATCGGGCCCGCCGACTCGCTGCCGTGGCCGCCCTCCTGGACGACTCCGGCGGAGGCCAGGTCGCCCTTCCAGGCGGTGAACCAGCCGTTGGGCTCCTTCTGGCCGTCGACCTCGGCGGAGCCGGTCTTGGCACCGTAGTCGGGGCCGAGGCCCGACATCGCCTCGGCCGCCGTACCGGCCGCGGCGGTGTACTGGAGGAGTTCGCGGAGCTGGGAGCGGACTGTCTCGGACAGTGGCCGGGAGGCGGTGGCGAGGGTGCGGCCGTCGACGGACGGCGCGACCAGGTAGGGCTGCTTGAAGACGCCGGTTTTGGCCGTCGACACCACCGACGCCATGTTCAGCGGGTTCATCCGCACTCCGCCCTGGCCGATCAGCGAGGCCGCCATCGGGGCGGCGCTCTGCACGGGCACCGCGCCGTCGAAGCTGGACACGCCGATGGCCCAGTTGTTCAGGCCGAGCCCGAACACCTGCTGGGCCTCCAGGGTCAGGGAGTTGTCGTCCAGCTCCTTCGCCTGGGAGATGAAGGCGGTGTTGCAGGAGCGGGCGAAGCTCGCCTTGAAGGTGCCGCCCTTGATCTCGAACTTGTCGTCGTTCTGGAACTTCCAGCCGCCGTACGACGAGAACTTGGGGCACGGGTGGACCTTGCCCGCAGAGGCCAGGCCCTTGTCGAGGAGCAGCGCCGACGACACGATCTTCATCGTGGAGCCGGGGGCCAGGGAGCCCTGGAACGCCACGTTGAAGCTGCCGGAGTTCGCCGCGGCCAGGATCTCGCCGGTCGAGGGGCGCATCACGACCACCGACGCCCGCTTCGTGGCCGCCACCTTCGCCTCGGCGGTGGCCTGCAACGACGGGCTGAGCGTCGTCCTCAACTCACCCGGAGTGCCCTCGTTCAGCTCCAGCAGCGTCTTGTCGGCGGCCTTCTCCTTGCCGGACCCGGTGGACTTGGTGGAGTTCTCGGACGACTTGGACTCGGAGGTGCCGGACCTGCCGTCCGACGCGTCCTGTGCCGGGTCCGCCCGGACGATCCGCAGCTCGACGCCCGCCTTGCCGCCCGCCTTCTTGCCGTACTTCTCCCGCAGACCGTCCAGCACCGAGCCCAGCGACGGGTACTTCTCCGTCGTCAGCTCGCCGCCGTCCCGGTCGAGGGCCTTCACCGGGGGCGTGCCCGCCTCGCCGGTCACCAGGCGGTCGCCCTCGTCGAGGTCGGGGTGGACGACGGACGGCTGCCAGTCGACGACGGGTTCGCCGTCCTTCTCGGCCCGTACGACGGTGAGGGCGGACGCGTAGGCCACGGGCTTCTCCGTGCCCTTGTAGGCGACCGTGCCCTTCACCGTGAACGGCACCTTGTCGCCCGAGCGCTTGCCGCGGGTGAGGGTGACGTCCTTCACGTGGGCGTCCTTGGCGAATCCGGTCAGCGCGGTCTTCGCGGCCGCCGAGTCGTCCGTGGCGGCGGCGGCCTTCGTGACGGTGCCCTTCTGCCAGGAGGTGAGGAACGCGGTCGCGGCCGTACGGACCTCGCCGGCGGACAGGGGGCCGCTCTTCACGGCCTCGGCGCCGCCCGAACCGTCGTCGGCCGACGCGCCGGCGCCGAACACCGTGTACACGGCGACGGCGCCGCCACCGAGGGCCGCGACCGCCACTCCGCCCAGCACCAGGTGCCGCCGTGACCTCCCCGACTTCGCGGCCTTCCGCTCGTCGACACGCCTTCTCTTACCCACGCTCCCGACCTTCCGCTGCCCCTGGCTACCTCTCGTCCCTCAACGAGAACCACCACACTAGAGTCCCGCGGATCACTCCGTGGGTTCGGCCGGGATATGGGCGGGCGGGTGAGGGCTGGTCGCGCGCCGCGGCGGAGCCGCACGTCGACACAGCCCCGCGCCCCCGAAAAGCAGGGGCCGCGCCCCGTGCTCCTCGGCCCGCGGGGCCGTGTTTCTCAGGGGTGCGGGGAGCCGCGCGAGCAACCACACACCACCCGCACGCCGTAACGGATCCGCACCCCTACGGCGCGAACCGGGAACTCACCCCCCGGCTTTGAGCACATCCACCACGATCGGGCCGGCCGCCTCACCGCCACGGCCACCACCCTCCGACATCGCCGCCGCGGCCACATCCCCGCGGAACCCGGTGAACCAGCTGTCCGCCACGGCCTGCCCGTCGATCTCGGCGGACCCGGTCTTCGCCCCGATGTCCCCGTTGAGCGGGGACATGACGGTCGCGGCCGTGCCCTGCGTCGCGGTCAGCCGCATCATCTGCTTCAACTGCGACGACGTACCGGGCGACAGCCCCTTCGCCGTGGCCAACTCCCGGTCGTCCAGCTCGGGTGAGACCAGATACGGCTGCCGGAACGCACCCGTGATCGCCGTGGACGTCACCGACGCCATGTTCAACGGGTTCATCAGGACGTCACCCTGACCGATCGCGTTGGCGGCCCGGTTCGGCCCGCCGGAGGGCGGCACCTTGCCGTCCATGGAGACGATGCCCGTCTTCCAGTCGTCCCGGCCGATCCCGAACCGCTCCTGCGCCTCCTCGGTCAACGACGCGTCGGACAGCGGCTTCTCGTCGATCAGCTTGATGAAGGCCGTGTTGCAGGACCGTTCGAAGCTGTTGGCGAGCGTGGCGCTCGGCGTCTCGTCCGCCTTCATGCCCGGCAGGTTCTTGAAGGTCTGGCTCATCCAGGTGGCCGTGTCGGGGCAGGGGGCGGGGCCGTTCATGGAGGTCACGCCGTTGTCGATGAGCATCGCGGCGGTGACGATCTTCATCGTGGAGCCGGGCGGGAGTTCACCCTGGAAGGCCGCGTTGAAGCTGTCCTTGCGGTGGTTGGCGACGGCCAGCACCTGACCGGTGCTGGGCTGCAGGGCGACCACGGACGACTCGGCGTACTTCTTGACCGCCTGCTCGGCCGCCGCCTGCGTCCGCGCGCTGATCGTGGTCTCCAGCCTGCCCGCCTTGCCCTCGGCGAGGGTCAGCAGGGTGGTGTCGCCGGCGTCCGTGGCGGTGTGGTGGATGCCCAGCTCTATGCCGGGGGTGCCGCCCGCGTCGGCGCCGTAGCGTTCGCGCAGGGTGTCGAGGATCGGCCCGAGGGAGGGGTACTTCTCCTTGGTCAGCACCTTGCCGTCCCGGTCCACCGCCTCGATGGGCGCCGCCGCCGCCTCCTCGGTGAACAGCGTGTCGCCTGCCTTCAGCTCGGGGTGCACGACGGACGGCTGCCAGTCGACCAGGGCCCGCCCGGTGGTCTTCCCCCGCACGACGGTCAGCCGGCTCTTGTACGACAGTTCCTTGCTCTTGCCCTCGTACGACACGGTCGCCTCGACGGAGAACGGGACGGTCCGGCCGCCGGTCCCGGTGGGCTTGCCCGGCTCGATCCTCACGTCGTCGATCCGCGCGGTGCCGGTGAAGCTGCCGAAGACCTTGCCCGAGTCCACCGCGTCGTTCGTGTACGACGACGCCGTGGCCGAGTCGCCCTTCTCCCAGGCCGCGAAGAACTTCTCCGTCGTCTCCCGGACCTCGTCCGCACCCGGCGGCCCGGTCTGCTTCTCCGCGCTCCCGCCGTCCCCGTTGAGCGCCGTCACGAAGTTGTACCCGCCGTACCCGGCACCCCCCACCATCGCCGCGAAAACTCCGCCGACTATGGCGACCTTGACCCCCTTGCGCATGACGCGACTCCCCCTTTGAACGCGTTCAGAAACCGCTTTCCGAGGCTCACTGTAAACACGCCGGAGCAACGCATGGGAAAAATGCTTCCCGTGTGTGCCCTGATTGTTAGCCCAGGAGTCCCTCAGGAGCCCGGCACGCCGGATTCAGGCCATCACACCCAGGTATCCAGCCACATCCGCGACCGCCACGAGTCGATCGGGATGGGCTGGCCCGTGTAGATGGGCCAGAAGTAGATGAAGTTCCAGGCGATCAGGAGGACCAGCACGCCGGCTCCTGCCGCGCCGGCGACGCGGCGGCGTTCCGGGGCGCCGGGGGGGCCGAGGATGGCGCCGATCATCATGGTGACGGCGAGGCAGAGGAAGGGGAGGAAGACGACGGCGTAGAAGTAGAAGATCGTGCGTTCCTGGTAGAGGAACCACGGGAGGTAGCCGGCGGCGATGCCGCAGGCGATCGCGCCGGCGCGCCAGTCGCGGCGGAAGAACCAGCGCCACAGGACGTAGAGAACCGCGAACGCGGCGGCCCACCACAGAAGAGGCGTGCCGATGGCGAGGACCTCGCGGGCGCACTTGTCGGCGGTGTCGGTGGCGCAGCCGTCGTTGCCGGGCGACGGCGACTCGTAGAAGTACGAGACCGGGCGGCCGGCGACGATCCAGCTCCACGGGTTCGACTGGTACGTGTGCGGGGACGACAGGCCGACGTGGAACTCGTAGACCGCGTGCTCGTAGTGCCACAGACTGCGCAGCCAGTCCGGCAGCCAGCTGAACCAGCCGCCCTTGCCCTCGGTCGCGGCCCAGTCGCGGTAGTAACCGCCGGCGCCGTCGTCCGGGGAGACGATCCAGCCAGTCCAGGAGACCAGATAGGTGACGATCATGACCGGGACCGTGGACAGGAACGCGAGGCCCAGGTCGCGCTGGAGCGTCGCGATCAGCGGCTGACGGGCGCCGGCGACCTTGCGGGCCGCGTAGTCCCAGAGCACCGTCATGATCCCGAAGAACACCATGAAGTACAGGGCGTTCCACTTGGTGCCCAGAGCCAGGCCCAGGCAGAGGCCGGCCAGCAAGCGGTACGGGCGCAGGCCCAGGCGGGTCGTCTCGGCGATGAGGGAGTTGGGGCGCACGACCCCGTCGCCGTCCGGGGGGAGCGCGGCGGCCAGCCGTTCGCGTGCTCGGTCGCGGTCGATGACCAGGCAGCCGAACGCGGCCAGGACGAAGAACATCAGCACCTGGTCGAGCAGTGCCGTGCGGCTCATCACGAAGTGCAGGCCGTCCACCGCCATCAGCGCGCCCGCCAGGCAGCCGAGGAACGTCGAGCGGAAGATACGGCGGCCGATCCGGCAGAGCATCAGCACGGAGAGCGTGCCGAGCAGGGCCGTCATGAAGCGCCAGCCGAACGGGTCGAACCCGAACATCAGCTCGCCCAGACCGATCACGTACTTGCCGACCGGTGGGTGGACCACGTACGCCGCGTCCGTCGGGATCGGCACGTTCCCGTTGTTCTGGAGGATCAGCTCGTTGGCGTTCTTGGCCCAGTTGACCTCGTACCCGCGATGAACGATCGCCCACGCGTCCTTGGCGTAGTACGTCTCGTCGAATATCACCGCCTTGGGGCTGCCCAGGTTGTAGAACCGCGTCAGCCCCGCGACCAGCGTCACCAGCAGCGGACCACCCCACGCCGACCAGCGGACCAGGCGCGCCGCGGCCGCCTCGCGCAGCCCGAGCACGGCCAGGACGCGCGGGCTCGGCCGGGTGTACGGGGGCACCAGCCGGGTGCGGACGTCGCCTCTCGGTGGTGCCGCGTAGCCGAATCGGCGCAGGCGGTGCTGCCACGACGGCCGCTGCTCTTCGGTGGCCTGGTCCTGCCGGGTGTCCGTGGAGGACGCGGTACTGGTCACCGCGCCATCGTAGGGAACACCGCTGTGGGAGTCCCGTGGGAACGGAATGTGGGGCGTGGGGCGTGGGGCGCTTTCCGGGGTGTGGGTGCGCGTGGCAGGGCGACCGCGGGTGGCGTGTGGCCGGGCGCGCCCACGCGGCGGAGCCGCGTTTCGGCACCGTCCCGCGCCCCTTCGGCGGTTTCGCCCCTGGGAGGATGGGTGGGTGACAGGAATCCTTGTGTTGGCAGGTACCCCCATCGGTGATGTTTCGGATGCGCCGCCCCGGCTCGCCCAGGAGTTGGCCGGTGCGGACGTGGTCGCCGCCGAGGACACCCGGCGGCTCCGGCGGCTCACCCAGGCGCTGGGCGTGCAGCCGGGCGGGCGGATCGTCTCCTACTTCGAGGGCAACGAGGCGGCGCGCACGCCGGAACTCGTCGAGGCGCTGGTGGGCGGGGCGCGGGTGCTGCTGGTCACGGACGCGGGGATGCCGTCGGTCTCCGACCCCGGGTACCGGCTCGTCGCCGCCGCCGTGGAGAAGGACATCCGCGTCACGGCCGTACCGGGGCCCTCGGCCGTGCTCACCGCGCTCGCGCTGTCCGGGCTGCCCGTCGACCGGTTCTGCTTCGAGGGGTTCCTGCCGCGCAAGGCCGGGGAGCGGCTCGGACGGCTGCGTGAGGTCGCGGAGGAACGGCGGACCCTCGTGTACTTCGAGGCGCCCCACCGCCTGGACGCGACGCTCGCGGCGATGGCCGAGGCCTTCGGCGCGCAGCGGCGGGCCGCCGTGTGCCGTGAGCTGACCAAGACGTACGAGGAAATCAAGCGGGGCCCTCTCGGGGAGTTGGCCGAGTGGGCGGCGGCCGGTGTGCGCGGGGAGATCACCGTCGTGGTCGAGGGGGCGCCGGAGAAGGGGCCGGAGGAGCTGGACGCGGCGGAGTTGGTGCGGCGGGTTCGGGTGCGGGAAGAGGCGGGGGAGCGGCGCAAGGAGGCGATCGCCGCGGTGGCCGTTGAGGCGGGGTTGCCGAAGAGAGAGGTCTTCGACGCGGTGGTGGCTGCGAAGCGTTCGGCGCCATAGGCGTGACGGGGCGTTCGGCGGCGTAGGGGCGGGGGTGCGTTCGCCGGCGCGGGCCCGGCGGGGCTTCTCGCGCGGTTCCCCGCGCCCGCGAGAGCCACGACGCGCCCGCACTCCGCGACGCGCAACGCACGCCCCTGTGCGCCCTGAACGAGCCTCCACGCCCCATGCCTCGGCAAAGCCGAGCAAAGCACAGCCCTCGCGCGGACGGCCTTCCCACAAGGGAGGGCCAAAACGGCTTCAACAGTCGGCAGGTGGGGTGCCGTTCAGGTCCGCCGAGGCGTCCACTGGGTGGTGGAGGACGTACTCGTCCTCACCGTCCAGCGGACCAGAGGAGCTGGCAATGACCGAGATCGCAGAGCGGACCGTCCTGCGGGACACCGCCACCGCCGTCGTTCACGAGTCGTATGCGTTCGCCTGCATGCGCTGCGGCCACGGCTGGGAGCAGTCGTACGAGATCGAGCACCACAACGACGCCCAGGGGCACGACTTCGTGATGTACGTGGCCGACGACAAGGTCGTGCCGTCCCCGCTGTCGAAGCCCGCGTGCCAGAACTGCGACGGCCATGTCGTACGAATCATGCGGGCGGGCCAGGTGTCGTCGGTCCGCGACGCCGAGCGCCGGCGGCACGTGCCGAAGCCGCGCCCGGCGAACGCGTCGGACGCGGAGGCGCCGGACGCGGCGGAGCCCACGGAGCACCACCACTGGCACCTGTCCGACCTGCTGCACCCGTTCCACCGCAGGGCGAGCTGACCCCACCGCCAGGCGAGCTGATCCTCCCCCGGTGAGCCTGGAGGGCATGCCCCGATCCTGCGATTCGTAGGATCGGGGCATGCCTTCGAACGACTCCGGCAACGCGTCCGGCAAGAACGCCAAGAACGCCGCGCCCCCGCTCCCCGAACCCCTCCGGGTGCCGGTCGCGGATTCGCACACGCATCTGGACATGCAGTCCGGCACGGTCGAGGAGGGCCTCGCGAAGGCCGCCTCCGTGGGGGTGACGACGGTCGTCCAGGTCGGCTGCGACATCAAGGGCTCGCGCTGGGCCGCCGAGACGGCCGAGCGGTACGCGGCGGTCCACGCGACGGTCGCGCTGCACCCCAACGAGGCGCCGCGGATCGTGCACGGCGACCCGGACGGCTGGTCCCGGCAGGGCACGCGTACGCCCGGCGGCACCGCCGCGCTCGACGACGCGCTCGCGGAGATCGACCGGCTGGCCGCGTTGGAGCAGGTCAAGGGGGTCGGGGAGACGGGGCTCGACTACTTCCGGACCGGGCCGGAGGGCAAGGCCGCCCAGGAGCGGTCCTTCCGCGCACACATCGAGATCGCCAAGCGGCACGGCAAGGCGCTGGTCATCCACGACCGCGACGCCCACGACGACGTGTTGCGGATCCTGAAGGAGGAGGGCGCGCCCGAGCGGACCGTCTTCCACTGCTACTCCGGTGACGCCGACATGGCCGCCGTGTGCGCCGAGCACGGCTACTTCATGTCCTTCGCCGGGAACATGACCTTCAAGAACGCCCAGCCGCTGCGCGACGCCCTCGCCGTCTCGCCCCTCGAACTCGTCCTCGTCGAGACCGACGCGCCCTTCCTGACGCCCGCGCCGTACCGCGGACGGCCCAACGCGCCATATCTCATTCCGGTCACGGTTCGGGCGATGGCCGCGGTGCGGGGCATCGACGAGGACGCGCTGGCGACGGCGCTCGCGGCGAACACGGCGAGGGCGTTCGATTACTGAAGGGTCACGCTCTGTCAGCCGTCCGGGGGGCCCAAAAAGATGATCAGTGGCCCGTGTCGCGACACTGCGTGACCACGTTGCTTTGGAGGGTGATCGGAGTCCGCTAGGTTCACGTCGCCCGACCCGGACCCGGATCCCCTCTGGAGCGTGTCGTCGTGAGTAACGTGCAGTCGTCGTCGTACGAGACCTATGGCCCTCCGGACGACACGAGTTGGCAGCCGGCGCGGTATGACGCCGAGCCGCCGCAGTACGTCGCAGAGCCGCCGCAGTACGACGCCGAGTCACCGCCGTACGAGGCTGAGACGCTGTCGTACGAGGTCTATGCGGACACGTACCGGCCCGCATACCAGGGCCGGTCCGCCCGTGAGGGCCGGCCCGGCCGTGACGTGTCGGAAGAGCTGATCCCCGAGCCCGCCGTGCCGGTGGGTGGTGGGCGGGGTGGCTCCCGGCGCACCGTGCGGCGCAGGCGGGCCGCCGGGAGGCCCGGTTCGCTGCGGCGGCTGGTGCCGCAGGCGCTGGTGGTGGCGTTCCTCGCGGGCGGGACCTCCGCGTTCGTGGCGAAGGACAAGGCGATCGAGCTGACCGTCGACGGACGGCCGCGCACGCTGCACACCTTCGCCGACGACGTCTCCGAGCTGCTCGCCGACGAAGGCGTCGCCTTCGGCGCCCACGATGTCATCGCACCCGCCCCCGGCACCGCGCTGAGCAGCGGTGACGAGGTCGCCGTGCACTACGGGCGGCCCGTCGGCCTCACCCTCGACGGCCGGCCGCACAAGGTCTGGACGACCGCCCGCACGGTGGACGGGGCACTCCAGCAGCTCGGGGTGCGTGCGGAGGGCGCGTACGTGTCGACCTCGCGCTCCCGGCGCATCGGGCGTGAGGGGCTGGAGCTGGACGTCCGGACCGAGCGCACCGTCACGATCATGGCGGACGGGCGGACGCGCACGATCCGGACGAACGCGGCGACCGTGGGGGAGGCGGTGGAGCAGGCCGGGGTCACCCTGCGCGGGGAGGACACCACCTCGGTCGCGTGGGCGAGCTTCCCCCGGGACGGGCAGGCGGTGACCGTACTGCGGGTGACCGGGTCCCAGGAGGTCCGCGAGGTGCCGATCCCGTTCCGGGTGCTCCGCGCCGAGGACCCCTCGCTCTTCCGGGGCACCGAGGTCGTCGAGCGGGCCGGTCATCCGGGCACGCGCCGGAGCACGTACGCGCTCCGCACGGTCAACGGGGTCAGGCAGCGGCCGCGGCTGCTCCGCACGGAGGTCGTGCGTGAGCCGCAGGACCAGATCGTGAAGGTCGGGACGAAGGCGATGCCGACGTCCGCGGCGGGGGCGGAGGGGTTGAACTGGTCCGGGCTCGCCGAGTGCGAGTCCGGGGGGCGGCCGAACGCGGTCGATCCCTCCGGGACGTACGGGGGGCTGTATCAGTTCGATACGCGGACCTGGCAGAGCCTCGGCGGCAGTGGTCGTCCCCAGGATGCCTCGGCGGGCGAACAGACCCTCCGCGCGAAGAAGTTGTACGTCCAGCGGGGGGCGAGCCCTTGGCCGCATTGCGGTGCGCGGCTGCGGGGGTGAGGGTGCCTCGGGGGGTGGGGGCGCCTCAGGGGTCGGGGGTTCGGTGCGTCGGCGAGTGCGGGTGCGTCGTGGTTGCCCGCGCAGTTCCCCGCGCCCCTGAAAAGCAGGGGCTGCGCCCCGTGCTTCTCGACCCGCAGACCGTCGTCTTCTCAGGCCCCGAGGACCGTCGTAGGGCTTGGTCTTTCAGGCCCCGTGGGGCCCGGTTCTTCAGGGGCGCGGGGAACTGCGCGACCAGCCCCCACGCACCCGCACTCGCGGACGAACCGTACCCCCGACCCCTGAGGCGCCCAAGAACCAGGGCGCGGCCCCCGACCCGTACCCTTGAGCCGTGAGCAGCCCCCCCGACGCCCTACTGGGCCCCGCCGACGTCCGTGAACTCGCGGCAGCGCTCGGCGTGCGCCCCACCAAACAGCGCGGCCAGAACTTCGTGATCGACGCGAACACGGTCCGCCGGATCGTGCGGACCGCGGACGTCCGTCCGCAGGACACGGTCGTCGAGGTGGGCCCGGGTCTCGGCTCCCTCACCCTCGCCCTGCTGGAGGTGGCGGACAGGGTCACGGTCGTCGAGATCGACGACGTCCTCGCCGCCGCGCTGCCCGCCACCATCGCCGCCCGCATGCCCACCCGCGCCGACCGTTTCGCCCTCGTGCACTCGGACGCGATGCAGGTGACCGAGCTTCCCGGGCCGGCCCCCACGGCCCTCGTCGCGAACCTGCCCTACAACGTCGCCGTCCCCGTGCTGCTGCACATGCTGGAGACCTTCCCGACCATCGAGCGCACCCTCGTGATGGTCCAGGCGGAGGTCGCCGACCGGCTCGCCGCCGGGCCGGGCTCGAAGGTGTACGGCGTGCCGTCGGTGAAGGCGAACTGGTACGCGGAGGTCAAGCGGGCCGGGTCGATCGGGCGGAACGTCTTCTGGCCGGCGCCGAACGTCGACAGCGGGCTCGTCTCGCTCGTCCGCCGGACCGAGCCGATCAAGACCACCGCCGCCAGACGGGACGTGTTCGCGGTCGTCGACGCGGCCTTCGCCCAGCGGCGCAAGACGCTGCGGGCCGCCCTCGCCGGGTGGGCCGGTTCCGCGGCCGCCGCCGAGGCCGCCCTCGTGGCCGCCGGAGTCTCTCCGCAGGCCCGCGGCGAGTCCCTGACGGTCGAGGAGTTCGCCGCCATCGCCGAGAACCGCGTCTCCGAGGACGCAGGCCACAGCGACACCCGCGTCTCCGCAGGCAGCGACAGCCGCGTCGCGGGAAACACCGACACCGAGGAGCCCACTCAGTCGTGAGCGTCACCGTTCGCGTCCCCGCCAAGGTCAATGTGCAGCTCGCGGTCGGCGGTGCCCGGCCCGACGGCTTCCACGGCCTGGCCAACGTCTTCCTCGCCGTCGGGCTGTACGACGAGGTCACCGCCACCCCCGCCGACGAGCTGACCGTCACCTGTGAGGGCCCCGGCGCCGACCAGGTCCCCCTGGACCGTACGAACCTCGCCGCGCGGGCCGCGCTCGCGCTGGCGGAACGCCACGGCGTCGAGGCCGCCGTACACCTGCACATCGCCAAGGACATCCCCGTCGCGGGCGGCATGGCCGGCGGCAGCGCGGACGCGGCCGGCGCGCTCCTGGCCTGCGACACGCTATGGGGCACGAACGCCTCGCGCGACGAACTCCTCGACATCTGCGCGGAGTTGGGCAGCGATGTGCCGTTCGCTCTGGTGGGCGGGGCGGCCCTCGGGACCGGGAGGGGCGAACAGCTTCGGCCCCTCGACGTGGGCGGCCCGTTCCACTGGGTCTTCGCGGTCGCCGACGGCGGCCTCTCCACCCCCGCTGTCTACCGTGAGTTCGACCGGCTTCACGCGCACGACGTCGTCCCCGAGCCCGTCGCCTCCCAGGTGCTGCTGGACGCCCTCGCCAAGGGGGACGTCGACGCGCTCGCGGCCTTCCTGCCGGGCTCCAACGGCCTCCAGCCCGCCGCCCTCTCACTCTTCCCGAAGCTGACCGACACCCTCGCCGAGGGCCTCGCGGCCGGCGCGCTCGCCGCGCTCGTCTCCGGGTCGGGCCCGACCACGGCCTTCCTCGCCCGGGACGCCGACTCGGCCCGCACCATCGCCGAGGGGCTGCGCGCGTCCGGTACGTGCCGGGCGGCGCGCGTGGCCGTCTCACCCGCGCCGGGGGCGACCGTGATCCCGGCAGCCCAACCGTAGGTACTCAGAGGTGAGTTGAGTACGTGAGCGCTGACGCCCACCCGGGCGCCGGCGCGACCGTACTCCCATGAGTGCAAGCGTGAGTGCGAGCGAGCTCGCCGCCGTCACCCCGTCCACCCGCGATCGGTACGTCGACCTCCTGCGCGTCGCCTCCCTCGGCACGGTCGTCCTCGGCCACTGGCTGATGGCGGCGGTCACGACCGGTGCCGGGGGCAACGGCCAGGTCGAGGTGGGCAACCTCCTCGCCGTCGAGCCGCGGCTGCAGATCCTCACCTGGGCCCTGCAGATCATGCCGGTGTTCTTCTTCGTCGGCGGCTTCTCGCACGCCCTCTCCTACCGCTCGCTCAGCCGAAAGAGCACCGGCGAGGGGGCTTCCGTCTACCCGGCCTTCCTCCGTGCCCGCCTCCAGCGGCTGCTGCGGCCCACCATGGTGTTCATAGGGGTGTGGGGCGCCGCCGCCGTCCTCCTCCAACTCGTGGGCGAGGGAGGGGGACTGCTCGACGTGGCGCTGCGACTGGTCGCGCAGCCGCTGTGGTTCATCGGGATCTATCTCGCGATGGTCGCCTTCACTCCGCCGCTGCTCAAGCTGCACGAGCGATGGGGGTGGGGCGCGTTCGGCGGGCTCGTGGCGGCTGCCGCGCTCGTCGACGTACTGCGCTTCGCGCTCGACGTCCCCTTCGTCGAGTTCCTCAACTTCGCCTTCGTGTGGCTCGCGATCCACCAGCTCGGATTCCTGCGCGCCGACGGGCGGTTGACGCGGCCGTACCTGCTTGCCGGGGCCGGGCTCGCGGGGGCCGCGCTGCTGGTGGCGTACGGGCCGTATCCGCTGTCGATGGTCGGGATGCCGGGCGAGAAGGTGTCGAACATGGCGCCGCCGACCTTCGCGCTGCTGTGCCACGGGCTGTGGCTGGTCGGCGCGGTGGAGTGGCTGCGCGGGCCGGTCGGGCGGTGGCTGGAGCGGCCGAAGGTGTGGCGGGCGGTCGTGGCGGCCAACGGCATCTCGATGACCGCGTTCCTGTGGCACCTTTCGGCCATGCTCGGGGTGTACGGCGTCCTGCTCGCCCTCGGCGTCGACCTGCCCGCGCCCGCGTCGGGTGCCTGGTGGGCCCAACTGCCCCCGCGCATCGCCGCGGCGGTCGTCCTCACGGCGGTCCTCATCGCCGCCTTCCGGAGCTTCGAGCGACCTGCCGCACGTTCCACCACCCCGCGCCCGCCAGGGAGTTCGCGCGGGTCGACGGCGTACTCCGGACCGGCCGCCACCGTCGGTGTCGTGCTCTGTCTCTTCGGGGTGCTGGGGCTGTCGATGGTCGGGTTCGGCGGGCTGTTCGAGGGGCGTACGGCTCTGTTGATCGCCGTTCAGGTGAGCGCGCCCGTGGCGGTGGCGATGACCCTCGTCGGGTGGCTGCTGGTGGAGCGGGCGGGCCGCGGGCTCTCGGCGGATGTCCGGCACGGGTGAGCGGTGACTCGAAGGCGTACCGGTGTCGCCACCGTCGTCCTCGCCGCCGTCCCCGCCGTCGTCCTCGCCGCTGGGCGTGACCTGGAGCAGCAGGTCGGGGCTGCCGGTGCCGGTGAGGGTGGAGGCGGAGGCCGCCGAGGTCAGGGCCGTGGTGACCGCCGAGGGCGAGGCGCTCGGGTTCTCGCCGAGGTGGACGGCGGCCGCGCCGGCGACGTGCGGGGACGCCATCGACGTACCGGAGTAGGTCGCGGTGCCCGAAGGGAGTCCCTACGACCGGGTAGGGCCGCTTGGCCGGGCGCCTGATGGCTCGGGGTGCGGGTGGTCCGGCGGGGCGGGCCGTGTGTGGGTGCTCGCGCGATCGGCCCTCACCCACCCGCGGCCTGATCCGTACGCACGGCCACCGGCGACCAGGACCCCCGTACGCCGAGCCCAGTACTCCCGGATACTCCCGCGGGCAGACGACCCCGGCGCCCCCGCCCGGCACCGTGGTGGACATGAAGACAAGCCGTCCCGTGCGCCGGGCCCTCCTCGTCGTCCATGTGGCCGCCTCCGCCTGCTGGCTCGGGCTCACGCTCGGGCTGCTGGCACTCGGGGTCACCGCGGGCACCACCGGGTCCGCGGTGACGGTCGAGGCGTCCGTTCGGACCATGAAGCTGTTCGCGGACTGGCTGCTGATCCCGGTCGGACTCCTGACGTTCCTGAGCGGGCTGGTCCTGTCGCTGGGCACCCCGTGGGGGCTGGCCCGGCACCGCTGGGTCTACACGAAGTTCTGGCTGACCCTGGCCACACTCACCGCCACGGTGCTCGCCCTGCGCCCCGGCGTGAACGCGGCGGTCAGCGCCGTCGCCGCGGGCGGACCGCTGCCGGACGCGGGGGATGTCCTCTTCGGGCCGGTCGTCTCGCTGTCCGCGTATGTCTTCATGACCGTGATCTCGGTGCTGAAGCCCTGGGGGCTCACCAGGCGCGGTCGCCGCCTGCGCACCGCCGCCCGCGGCGAGCGGCCCGGCGCGGGGCGTGCGCCCCGCGCCACCGCCGGTCCGGGCCGCGCGGGCGACAGCGTCCCCGACCGTACGAGCGAGGGCGTCACCGTCACCGAGTGAAACCTTCCGCCCCGGCGCCTGGGCTCAGCCCTCGGGCCTTGGCCCCTGCGCATGGCTTCTCCCGAGCCCTGGCCTCTGGGCCGGGCCCCTGCGCATGGCTTCTCCCGAGCCCTGGCCTCTGGGCCGGGCCCCTGCGCATGGCTTCTCCCGAGCCCTGGCCTCTGGGCCGGGCCCCTGCGCATGGCTTCTCCCGAGCCCTGGCCTCTGGGCCGGGCCCCTGCGCATGGCTTCTCCCGAGCCCTGGCCTCTGGGCCGGGCCCCTGCGCACGGCCTCTCCCGGGCCCTGGCTCCTGGGCCCGGCGCCCGCGCATGGCCTTTCCCGAGTTCTGGCCGCCTGGGCCCGGCGCCCCTGCGCACGGCCTCCCCCCAGCCCTGGCCTCTGGGCCGAGCCCCCGCGCACGGCCTCCCCCGAGCCCCGGCCCCTGGGCTCAGCCCCCGCTCACGGTGCCCCCCGGCCCCCGGCCCCGCCGCCCGTCACGCCCCCCGCGCCCCGCGGACTACTCTGGAGGGTCGATCGTCCCCGTGGCAGGAGAGTAATGGCCGTCAATCTGGTCAATGTCGAGAACGTCAGCAAGGTGTACGGCACCCGCGCCCTGCTCGACGGGGTCTCGCTCGGCGTCTCCGAAGGGGACCGGATCGGCGTCGTGGGGCGGAACGGGGACGGCAAGACGACCCTGATCCGGATGCTCGCCAAGCTGGAGGAGGCCGACACGGGCCGGGTCACCCACTCCGGCGGCCTGCACGCCGGGGTGCTCACCCAGCACGACTCCCTCGACCCCGCCGCCACCGTCCGGCACGAGGTCATCCGGGACATGGCGGACCACGAGTGGGCGGGCAACGCCAAGATCCGGGACGTACTCACCGGACTGTTCGGCGGACTCGACCTGCCCGGCTTCCCGCAGGGGCTCGACACCGTCATCGCACCCCTCTCCGGCGGCGAGCGGCGACGCATCGCGCTCGCCAAGCTGCTCATCGAGGAGCAGGACCTGATCGTCCTCGACGAGCCCACCAACCACCTGGACGTCGAGGGCATCTCCTGGCTCGCCGACCACCTGCGGCAGCGGCGCTCCGCGCTCGTCTGCGTCACCCACGACCGGTGGTTCCTGGACCAGGTGTGCACGCGGATGTGGGACGTGCAGAAGGGCTCGGTCTTCGAGTACGAGGGCGGGTACTCCGACTACGTCTTCGCCCGTGCCGAGCGCGAGCGCATCGCCGCCACCGAGGAGACCAAGCGGCAGAACCTGGTCCGCAAGGAGCTGGCGTGGCTGCGGCGCGGAGCCCCGGCCCGTACGTCGAAGCCGCGGTTCCGGGTCGAGGCGGCGAACGAGCTGATCGCGGACGTGCCGCCGCCGCGTGACACGAGCGAGCTGATGAAGTTCGCGTCGTCCCGGCTGGGCAAGACCGTGTTCGACCTGAAGGACGTCACCGTGCAGGCCGGGCCGAAGGTGCTGCTGAAGCATCTGACGTGGCAGCTCGGACCGGGCGACCGCATCGGTCTCGTCGGCGTCAACGGCGCAGGCAAGACCTCCCTGCTGCGGGCCATGGCCGATGCCGCGCGCAGCGAGGGCGAGAAGCAGCCGGCCGCCGGCCGGGTCGTCACCGGCAGGACGGTCAAGCTCGCGTACCTCTCGCAGGAGGTCGCCGAACTGGACCCGGATCTGCGGGTGCTCCAGGCCGTGCAGCAGATCCGCGACCGCGTCGACCTCGGCAAGGGCCGCGAGATGACGGCGGGCCAGCTCTGCGAGACCTTCGGGTTCAACAAGGAGAAGCAGTGGACACCGGTGGGCGACCTCAGCGGTGGTGAGCGGCGGCGGCTCCAGATTCTGCGGCTGCTGATGGACGAGCCCAACGTCCTCTTCCTCGACGAGCCGACGAACGACCTCGACATCGAGACCCTCACGCAGTTGGAGGACCTGCTCGACGGGTGGCCCGGGTCGATGATCGTGATCTCCCACGACCGGTTCTTCGTCGAGCGCACGACCGACAAGGTGTTCGCGCTGCTCGGCGACGCGGCGCTGCGGATGCTGCCGCGGGGGATCGACGAGTACATCGAGCGGCGTCACAAGATGGAGGAGGCCGCCGCCGCGGCCTCGCCCGTCGCCGTGAAGGCCGCCTCGGAGAAGGCCGTCTCCGCCGCCGACTCCCGTGCCGCGAAGAAGGAACTGCAGAAGATCGAGCGGCAGTTGGACAAGGTCTCCGAGAAGGAGGCGAAGTTGCACGCGCGGATCGCCGAGAACGCGACGAACTTCGCGAAGGTGGGGGAGCTGGACGCCGAGTTGCGGGCGTTGCTCGGGGAGAAGGAAGAGCTGGAGATGCGCTGGCTGGAACTTGCCGAGGACGCGTGAGCGCTCCGCCAGGTGCGGGGGAGTGCCGTCAGGGCTGATGTTCGATGCTGGGCGCGGGTGTTCGTGGCTGATCGCGCCGTTCCCCGCGCCCCGTCAGGGCGCTGCGATCGGCCGGTGCTCATCAGTCCCCCCGCCTTCACATCGCGTATCGCGCACGGCGCGCGCGTCCCGTGAAGGGGGCGTGAAGGAGCGTAACGGAGGCATCACGGGCCGGTTGTCCCTTGGGAACAGGGGAGCGACCGGCCCCGTGCGTGGGAGCCTCGCAGTGATAGAAAAGAGCCGTCTGAGAAGAGTCTGAGCAGCGACACCACGCGTGACCACGGGTGGCTCGAAAGCAGCGAACAGGGGGAAAGCGCTGATGGTTCAGCCACCCGATCATCCGCCGCAGGGCGGTTTCGGAGCACCACAGGGCCCGCCACCGCAGTCACAGCCACAACCGCCGTACGGCTACCCGCAGACGCCCCCGCCGCAGGGCCCGCCCGTGCCGGGCCCCGGCTACGGCTACCCCCAGCAGCAGCAGCAGCCGCCGCCCGCCCAGCCGGGCCCGTACACGCAGTCCGGCCCGTACGCCCAGCCGCAGCAGCCCGGCCCCTACGCCCAGCCCGGCCCGTACAACCCGGCGTCGCAGGCCGGTTACGGCTACCCGCAGTCGCAGTACCCGGGCGCGCCCACCCCGCCGCCCGTCGGTGGCGGCGGTTCCAGGAACCCCTTCAAGGGCAAGCCCGCGATGATCATCGGCGCCACCGTGGCCGCGCTGCTCGTGGTGGGCGGCACGGTGTTCGCGGTGACGAGCCTCGGGGACGACGGCGAGAAGAAGCCGGTCGCCAAGGAGAGCGCGAGCCCCACCGAGGACGGCAAGCCCTCGCCCTCGCCCACCGAGCCCGTCAACCAGGGCGACGGCAGCGGCGACGGCGGCGAGGACCTCGACATCTCCGACCTCAACGCGGACCGCAAGGCGGGCGAGGCGAAGGTGCTCTGGTACAAGAGCGCCCCCGACGCCCCCGGTTCCGGTGCGAACGCACCCGGCCTGTGGGTCACCGACAAGGTCGCGGTGAAGCCCGCGTACAAGCAGCTGTTCGCCTACAACGTCGGTGACGGGAACCCCGCCTGGGACCCGATCGAGTTCGAGGGCAAGATCTGCGCGGTCACCCCGAAGGCGACCTCCGGCGACCGGATCGTGGTCTCGTACCAGAGCGGCACCGGGAGCGACGCCGAGTGCGACCAGCTCCAGCAGGTCGACCTGAACACCGGCGACAAGGGCTGGTCGACGGAGCTGGAGAAGGGCGAGCTGTTCGACAGCGCCATCAGCGTCGGGCTGTCCGTCACCGGTGACACGCTCATGGTGGGCCGCTCGCAGTCCGGGACGGCGTACGACGTCAACACCGGCAAGAAGCTGTTCGACAAGAAGAGTTACGGACAGTCGTGCTACCCGGCCGGGTTCGCGGGCGGCACGCGGCTGATCTCCGTCTCCTCCTGCGCGGTGACCACCGACAAGGAGCACGACGAGGTCCAGGAACTCGACCCGAGGACCGGCAAGGCCAAGTGGACGCGGAAGATCCCCAAGGGCTGGAAGGTCGAGCACGCGTACTCGGTGGACCCGCTCGTCCTCTACCTCACCAACGAGGACGAGAACACCTGGAACATCTCCACCCTGAACGCCGACGGCTCGACCCGCTCGCAGGTCGACTCCGACGACTCGTTCGCGCCCGAGTGCGACGGCGGGATCCTCACCCGTGACATGCAGGGCTGCACGAACGTCGCGGCCGACGCGAACACCCTCTACCTGCCGACCGAGGAGAAGGACGGCACGAACGAGATCGTCGCGCTGAACCTCGCGACCGGCAAGGAGAAGTGGCGTCTCAAGTCACCCTCCTCCGA
Source organism: Streptomyces sp. NBC_01314 (assembly GCF_041435215.1). NCBI lineage: Bacteria > Bacillati > Actinomycetota > Actinomycetes > Kitasatosporales > Streptomycetaceae > Streptomyces > Streptomyces sp. NBC_01314. The sequence continues at coordinate 6,652,350 of NZ_CP108394.1, forward strand.
CGCGGAGATCTCCCCGATCAGGGTCGAGGGTTCGAAGCTCATCGCGTACGTGGAGTCCACGCGCGACGCGGGCGGCCAGGTGGTGTCCGTTCCGACCACCGGCAACAGCCGCCAGGCGACCAAGCTCATCCAGATGCCGGCGAGCGCCGCGGAGATCGAGAGTTCCTTCTACTCGAAGGCCATCGACTACGTGGACGGGCGCTTCTACATCTCCACGACCCTGCTGAACGGTGTCGACGACGCGAAGGAGAAGTTGATGCTGGCCTACGGCAAGTGACGCGCGCTACCGCCGCGCGCCGCGGGCCGGCCGTGTCCCGGCCGTCGGCGCGGGCTACGGGGCGGACCGCGCCGTAGCCGCGGGCCGCGAACGCCGGCGTTCCGACGCCACCGCCGTCCGGCCCCGCCGTGACCCGGTCGACATCCCCATCCGTCCCTCACCCTTCCTCCGAGATCCGCTTCGAGGTATCCACGTCATGACGCAGCCGCCGCCCCCGCCGAACCAGCCCCCGGGCCCGCCCCCCAACCAGCCGCCCGCGCAGCCCCCGCAGGACGCCACCCCGCCGCAGGGCGGCTTCGGCGCGCCCACACCCCCGCCGCCCGGCGGTTTCGGCGCCCCGACACCCCCGCCGCAGGGCCCGCCCGCGCCGGGCCCGGGCTACGGCTACCCGCAGGCACCCCCGGCGCAGCAGACCCCGCCGCCCGCCCAGCCTCCGCAGGGGCCCCCGCCCGCGCAGGGCCCCGGCTACGGCTACCCGCAGACGCCTCCGCCGCAGCCCGGCTACGGCTACCCGGGCCAGCCCGGTCACCCCGGTCAGCCGGGTCCCTACGGCCAGCCGCAGCCCGGCTACGGACAGCAGCCCCAGCCCGGCCCCTACGGCCAGCAGCCGCAGCCCGGCCCGTACGGCTATCAGCCGCCGACCATGCCGTTGCACCCGCAGATGGGGCAGGCTCCGGGCGGTCCGGGTGGCAAGAAGAAGGTCAACTCCACGGCGATCATCATCACCGCGGCGGTCGCGGCCATCGCGCTCATCGTCGGCGGCGGCGTCTATGTCGCCTCCTCCAGCGGGGACGACGACAACGGCAAGAAGGACACGGCCAGTTCGGAGGGGACGACCGGCGGCAAGGACGACACCAAGGGCGACGAGGGCGGTTCGTCGTCGTCCGGCGGTTCGTCGACCGGCGGCGTGGAGGTCCCGACCGAGGCGCAGGAGAAGACGCCCTCCAGCACCAGCGCGAAGATCCTCTTCCAGGTGCCCGCGCACGAGGTCAAGGAAAAGCTGACGATCGACAGCGTCAAGGGCTCCTGGCTGACGAAGACCACGTACGCCAAGTCGGCCCTGAACAAGATCGTCGGCTATGACCCGGACAGCGGGAAGTCCAAGTGGACGCTGGACCTGGCCGGTCAGACCTGCGCGGGCTCCCGTGAGATCACCACCGAGGGCATCGCCGTCGTGGTGACCGAGTCGGCCAAGCGCAAGAACAACGACGACCGCCACCCCTGCACCGAGGTCACCGCGTTCAACGTCGAGACCGGCAAGGAAGTGTGGACCAAGAGCGCCGAGACGAGCGGCGAGAAGGTGCCGTTCGGCGAGGTCACCATCTCCGGTACGACGGTCGCCGCGTCCGGCGGCTACGAGGGCGGCGCCGCGTTCGACGTCAACTCCGGCAAGGTGCTGTGGTCGCCGAAGGTCGGCGAGTGCATCGACGAGGGCTACGCGGGCGGCGCCCAGCTGATCGCGGTCCGCAAGTGCGGCGACTACGGCAGCGAGACCTTCCAGATCCAGCTGCTCGACCCGAAGTCGGGCAGCGTCAAGTGGACCTACAAGGTTCCCTCCGGCATCCAGCGTGCCAAGGTCATCTCCACCAACCCCGTCGTCTTCGGCGTGGTGACGGGCAGCGACGTCCCGCTGACCGGCACGAACGACATCTTCTCGCTCGACGACAGCGGCAAGCTGCGCGCCAAGATCTCCATCCCGGACGACAAGTACGACTACGAGTGCCCCGTCCGCGGTGTCTGGGCCTGCAGGGGCATCTACGTCGGCAACGACAAGGTGTACATGCCGACCAAGAACCACGACGGCACCGGCTCCTACAGCTCCACCAACGAGATCGTCTCCTTCTCGCTGGCCAGCGGTAAGTCCACCGGCGACAGGGTCGACGCGGGCGACGACTACGAGCTGTTCCCGATCCGGATGGACGGGCCGAACATCATCGCCTTCAAGGACGGCCCGTACGACAAGGGCGCCCAGATCGTCTCGGTCGACGGCAAGACGCTGAAGCAGACCAAGCTCCTGGAGACCCCGTCCTCGGAGTCGGTGCTCCGCGCGATCAGCGGCATGACGCCGACGCTGAGCGAGATGCTCTACACCGACGGACGGTGGTTCATCGGCTCGGAACTCGTCAGCAAGCCCTACTCGAAGGACGAGAAGGAGTACACGGCGCTCGGTTTCGGGGCGAAGTAACCCCACGCGCCCCCTCGACCTCGCTCAACGGCCCCGCCCCTGCTCAGGGGCGGGGCCGTGCACGTATCCCTCATCACGCTCGAATTGGAGGGAATTTCGGTAATCCGGGGCACTTCTCTCGATAGGGGGAGCGCAACGTCGAACAAGCGTGTAGCTTCCGGGGGCATGAAGAGCGGGGAGCCGACGGGGAAGCCGGGGGGCTTCTGTCCGTGAGGACCAGTGGGCCGCCATAGTTGGCAACCATCTGGGGGGACTGGGGGTGGGTGGCTCGATGGGAGTGCGGCTCATGGTGGTCGACGACCACCGACTGCTGGCCGAGGCGCTGGCCTCGGCGTTGAAGCTGCGGGGGCACCGCGTGCTCGCGGCGGCGGCGCCCGCCGCGGGCGCGGCGGAACTGGTGATCACACGGGCACCCGAGGTGTGCCTGATCGGCACGGCGACACCCGCCGAGCCGGGCATCTTCGACCCGGTGGTGAGGATCAAGCGGGAACGCCCGCAAGTGGCGGTACTGGTCCTGGGCCCGGTGCCCAATCCACGAGGCATCGCGGCGGCCTTCGCCGCCGGCGCCTCGGGCTACGTCCGGCACGACGAGCGCATCGAGGGGGTCGAGCGGGCCATCATGAAGGCCCGCGCCGGCGAGGCCGCGGTGGCCCCCCAACTCCTCCAGAGCGCCTTCAGCGAACTGCTGAACCCCGCCGCCCAGCCGGACGACGAGGGCCAGCGGCTCCTGCAGATGCTGACGCCGCGTGAGGTCGAGGTCCTGGTGCGGGTGGCGGACGGCGAGGACACCCGTCTGATCGCGGCGGGCATGAACATCGCCCCGTCGACCGCCCGCACGCACGTCCAGCGGGTGTTGATGAAGCTGGGCGTGGGGTCGAGGCTGGAAGCGGCGGCGCTGGCGGCGCGCACGGGGTTGCTGGACCGGGCGGGTCCGGTGCCGCACCCGTCGCCGGGGGCGGGTGCGGGGGCGTAGGGCGGCGGCGCCCGGCCGGCTGGGTTCGGGCGCCGCGACGGCATGAGGGAGCCGCGACGGCAGCGGGGAGCCGCATCAGGCCGTCGGCCCGATGCGGCTCCCCGGGGATGCCGGACGCGGATCAGTTCACGCCCAAGGCGTTCAGAATCGCCACGGAGACCTGGTCAGCGGCGTTCTTGTGGCCCTTGGCGTTGGGGTGGACGAAGGCCACCTGGAACGGGTCGAGGCTGGTGAGGAGGCCCTCGACCCACTTGCCCGCGTCACAGACGCTGTGGTTCCGGGTGGAGTCGGAGAGGCCGACGAAGGTGTCCCCGTGCTCACCGGCGGCCTTCTCGATGGTGGCGTTGAGCGGTCCCAGGACGTCGTCGCGCAGCCAGTCCAGGTCCCCCGGGGTGATCGAGGCGAACTGCTCCCAGTCGTTGTACCGGCACTTGGACGTGTCCTCGGGGATGACGGTGGGATAGCCGACGTTCAGGACCTTGGCGTGCGGGGCGCGCTCGTGGAGCGTGGCGAGCATGTCGTCGTAGTCCTGGCTCACCTTGGTCAGCCGGCCGGGAATGTTGTCGGCCAGGTCGTCCCGGCACGGTGTGCCCACGCCGCCGCTGCCGTCGCCCAGTTGCAGACAGGTGAAGAGGATCTCGGCGAACCCGAGGGTGTTGCCGCCCGCGCCGACGGTGATCACGTCGGTGCCGGGGCTCACCGCCTCGGACTGGGGAGGCACCGGGGGGAACGGGTAGTCCGGGTCCTCGGAGAACGGCGGCAGATGGCGGCCGATCGGCTCCTGGGCGTTGAAGGTGATGTCCTCGATGGCGGCGGCACCACAGCTGACATTGGTCAGCTCGATCAGTGAGCCGAGGTCGCGGTCGATGACCTGGGGGTACGACAGGTCGGTGCGCTCGCATCCGTCACGCGGGACTTCGAAGGTCTCGCCCGCCGCCGGGATGACCCCGGCGGTGTAGGAGTCGCCCAGGGCGACCCACTCGTAGGCCGCCGCGGCGGCCGGGGTGGCGTCGGCGAGCTGCACGGGGATGAGGGCACCTGCGGCGAGAGCCACGGCGGAGCCCAGCACGGCCAGTCGAGTGCGCATGTTTGCCACGAATCCTCCAGAGATACGGTTTTGGCGGCGCTATGACCGTACGAGGATTGTTACTCAGCGCACTAGATCCGATACAGACAGTGACTTGCTGTCAGGTCTCTGGGATCACCCCGGTCCCGGGTGACTTGTTCTGAACGGGCGAGGTCGGCATGCGGACCAAGTGTGTCCGCCTGTCGACGCATCCGGCGCGGTGTTCGATCACTGCGAAGGCTTCCCCGCCAATCCCTCGGACCCCGGCCCGCCGAACGGCCACTGTCGGCTGTCCTGTTCACGCCCACCGCGCCCACCGGCCGTCGCGGACAGTGATCAGCCGCGCGGCGAGGTGAGCCGGCCGGAGGTGATGGCCTGGAGGAGGTGGGCGACGGGGGTGGGGGTGGTGCGGAGGTGGGTGGTGGGGGTGTCCGATTCGCGGAGGCGGATGTCGTCGGTGGTTGCGGCGAGTTCGACGCACGCGTTGCCCTCGGCGCCGCCGGAGAAAGTGGACTTCTGCCAGGTGACGGGGAATGCGGCCAGTTCGACACAGGTGTCGCCTTCGCCGCCACCGGAGAACGTCGACTTCTGCCAGTTCGGGGCCTGAGCCATGAGGCGCCTCACAGTTCCTTCGACAAGCGGTGGATGAAGTCCCGGGACGCGGTGGGGGTCAGCGTCGCCTCCTCCACTTTACGGAAAAGTGTTCGAAGCGTTCTCAGTTGCGGCCCGGCATCGATGAATGCGGTGCCTGTGGCGGTTTCCCGGAGCCCGGTGTCGAGTTGGGGGACCGGGCCTCCCATGTACATCATCGAAGCTCCGGCGCCGCCGAAACCGTCCTGGTCGATCGGGATGACGCGTACGGTGACGTGCTCCTGGTCGGTCCGATCCAGGATCTGCCGGAGTTGAGTACGGGAGACGTGGCGGTCGGCCACGCGGATGCGCAGGGCGAACTCGTGGACGATCGCTTCGTACGGGGTGGGGGCATCGCCTTCGATGACGGTGCGTCGCCTCATGCGGTGTTCCACCCGGGGTGTCAGCTCACTGTCGGGGAGTTCCGGGCGCATGTACCCGAAGACGGCCCGGGCGTAGTCCGGGGTTTGGAGGAGGCCCGGAACGTAAGTGATGACGACCTCGCGCAGGAGCGCCGCGTGGTGCTCCGCCTCGGCCAGGTCCAGGTTCACCGGGGGCAGTACTTCCCGGTACTCCTCCCACCAGCCCCGTGTGCGATCGGTCGCCATTGCTGCCAGGGCCTCGATCAACCCCTCGTCCGCACAGGCGTAGTGAGCGGCGAGGCGACGTACCCGAGCGGCGCTCACGCCCGCGACCCCGGACTCGATCTGGCTCATCTGGACCGAGTCGGCTCCTAGGAGCGCCGCTGCCTCCCGCGCCTTCATGCCGGTCGCCTCGCGCAGTTTGCGCAGCTCGGAGCCCAGTCGCACTCTGCGGGCCGTGAGATGCCTCTTCGGCGGCACCGATGCCTCCTCGTCCCAACTGCCCCGTGTGCGTACCTCGTTCGGGGGTCAGAATACGGCAGCCGGTTGCGGAATCCTAAAGTTAGGAAATACCGTCAGTCATGCGCCGCACACGCTGCGGTATCACCGGCACCCCGGAAGCGCACCTCTCCGTCATGCCCCGACGGCTGAGGCAATGCCACCGCCCGCCCAGACCAACCCCCGCCCTCACCCCCACCACGGAGCTGACCCATGCCCGAAATCGCACCCGACCCCTGGGAGTACGTCCTCCACATCCCCCACGACCCCCGAGCCGTCACCGTCTCCCGCCGCACCCTCCGCCTCATCCTCACGATGCACGGCCTGACCACGCTCCTGGACACCGCCGAACTCCTCGCCACGGAGCTGATCGCCAATGCCGTACTCCACACCAAGGGTCCAGCGGCCCTGCGCGTGCGCTGGTCGGGCAACACCCTGTGGATCGGAGCCTGGGACGCGGACCCCGAACCCCCGGAACCCCCGGCCCGGTTGGCGGCCACGCCCGACACGGAATCCGGCCGAGGCCTCGCCCTCGTACGGGCCTGCACGGACGTATGGGGCTGGCAGCCGTCCTCCCGTTTCGGGCACCTGGGCAAATATGTGTGGTGCGAACTGATGGCCGCGTAGCTCGTTGAGCACCCCGACAGAAAGGAGAGCCGATGGTCAGCTCGTCGCACGAGGCGCTGCACCGGATCTTCCAGAAGGATCCCGCGCTGCTCACCCGCACTCTGCAACAGGTGCTGGACGTGCCCTTCCCCGAGCCGCGCGAGTTCGCGGCCATGAACGTCGACCTCACGGAGATCGAACCCGTCGAGCGGCGCGTGGACACGCTGCTGCGGGCCGAGACCGACGAGGGGACGTATCTCCTGGTCGTCGAGTCCCAGGGGAAGAAGGACGAGGCCAAGCAACGCAGTTGGCCGTACTACCTCAGCTACCTGTACGCGAAGTACCACTGCGACCCGGTGCTGATCGTGATCACCCAGAGCCGTGCCACGGCCCGCTGGGCGGAGCAGCCCATCCATCTCGGGGTGCGAGGCCGTCCCTCGCTGACGGTACGGCCACTCGTGCTGGGCCCGGACAACGTACCGGTGGTCGCGGACGAGCGGTCGGCCGAGCGGGATGTATCTCTCGCGGTGCTCTCGGCGATGACGCATGGCAAGGGCCCCAAGGCTGCCGCCATACTGGAATCCCTGGTAGCCGCCCTGCATACCATCGACGCGGAGAGCGCCGCGGTCTTCGTGCAGTTCGTCGACTCGTGCCTGAAGGACCCCGAGGCACAGCAGATCTGGAGGGACCTCATGACGGATACGCAGTACTTCTGGCGACACCCGCTTGCTGAGCAGACACGTGAGGAAGGCCGTGAGGAAGGCCGTGAGGAAGGCCGGATCGAGGCTCAGATCGAGATGATCTTCAAGACCCTCGAATGGCGTGGCATCCCGGTGCCGGACCAGGTCCGCGAACGAGTCATCGACTGCCCCGACCGAGCTCAGCTCATGGTCTGGGCGGAACGGGCCCTCCGCGTGACCGACGCCGAGGACCTGTTCCGCTGACCGAGCAGTGGGCCGGATGATCCGTCGCGGAGTGAGCGGGACAGGCTCGACGGCTGCCTTCCGCTGAAGGCGCGTCCGTTCGAGGGTGCCTGGTAGGTCGGCTCGCCATTCGTGTGGGTCGGCGTGAGGTCAGACCCGCTCCAAGGGGCGGTGCGGCTCGGCGGGAAGTTCCGCCTTGATCGTGTCGCCCGGACACACCGCACCGCCCTCCCTCACGATGCTCATGATTCCGGCCTTGAGCACGAGGTTCCCGGCCTCGTCGCGGCCGACAACCCGCTTCAGCCTCGACCTTCACGCGTCCGCGTCAGCAAGCAATGTTCGCGGAGCTTGTCGAGTCAGGCCTGGTCGATGTGCAGGCGAAGAAGGTGTGGAGGGAGCTGATGATGCCGGTGAACTACTTCTTCAAGAACCCGGTCGCGGTGAAGCTGCGAGAGGAGGGGCGGGTGGAGGAACGGATCGCGGGCATCCTGCGCACCCTCGACCGGCGTCACATCGAAGTACCCGAATCCGTACGGCAGCGGGTACGCGGCTGCACCGACCCCGACCGGCTCCAGATCTGGGTGGACCGAGCCTACGACGTCACTGAAGCGGCCGACCTGTTCGATGGCGACGAAGTCTGACGCGGCGGACGAGGGCTCGGAGATCGACCGGACTCCCTGGAAGCTGCCCCGCACATCTGGCACCCGTCGGCGCGACGAGCGTGGCTGGAGGCTGCGGAGCGGGCCTGGACCGAAGGCTATGTGGAGAGCTTTGAGCAGGGTCGTCTCCAGCGCTTGGTGCTGAGACTCCTCTACTGGCGAGATATCGAGGCACCGCCCGCTGTTCGCCGCAAAGTCCTGGAGACCACCGACCTGGACCGGCTCAGGGTCCTGCGAGACCGCGCCTACGAAGTGACCGACCCCGCTGACATCTTCGCCCCCAAGTGACACACGTGGGCCGGAGCGAGTCCCGGCCCACGCTCGCAGCGTTACTCCGCGTCCTCCTCCGCTGCTCGTCCGCGTCCACCGGCGGAGGCGGTGGCGTCGGCGTGATTCACGGCCGCCCCTGAAGGAACACCTTCGGCGCGAGCATGCCCAAGTCCGCCAACACGTTGATGTCGACGCTCTGGGCCTCGTCGATTCCGGCGCCGAGATCGCTCACGCTCGCTGAAGTTGGCATCTGGTGATCTTTGTTTGTTTGTGATGGTGACGAACGTCGGAACTTGTGCTTTGATGTGTTCGGTTCTGTTTGATGGGTGGGATGGGGAGTCCGGCGTGAAGAAGACCTCGACCCGACTGGCCGACGGTCGTGAGCTGATCTACTACGACCTGCGCGACGACACGGTGCGCGACGCGGTGGACAAGCGACCCCTCGACCGCACGGTCACCACTTCGGAGGTGCGCCGGGACCCGCTGCTCGGTGACTCGGTCGCGATCGCCTCGCACCGGCAGGGCCGCATCTACCACCCCCCGGCGAACGAATGTCCGCTCTGCCCCTCCGAGGGCGACCGGCACAGCGAGATTCCCGACTCCTCGTACGACGCCGTCGTCTTCGAGAACCGCTTTCCCTCCCTCGCCGGTGACTCGGGCCGCTGCGAGGTCGTCTGCTTCACCTCGGACCACAACGCGTCCTTCGCCGACCTGACCGACGAGCAGGCCCGCCTCGTCCTGGACGCGTGGACCGACCGCACGGCGGAGCTGTCGCATCTGCCCTCCGTCGAGCAGGTGTTCTGCTTCGAGAACCGGGGCGCCGAGATCGGCGTGACCCTGGGGCACCCGCACGGGCAGATCTACGCGTACCCCTTCACCACACCCCGCACCGCGCTGATGCTGCGCTCCATCGCGGCCCACAAGGACGCCACCGGCGGCGAGAACCTCTTCGACGCCGTACTGGAGCGCGAGCTCGCCGACGAGCGGATCGTGCTCCAGACAGAGCACTGGGTCGCCTTCGTGCCGTACGCCGCGCACTGGCCGTACGAGGTCCACCTGTACCCGAAGCGCCGGGTGCCGGACCTCCTCGCCCTCGACGAGGACGCACGCTCAGAATTCCCCAAGGTCTATCTGGAACTCTTGAGGCGCTTCGACCGAATCTTCGGCGAGGGTGAGCCCTCGACGCCGTACATAGCGGCCTGGCACCAGGCCCCGTTCGGCACGCTGGAGGAGTTCGAGGGTGTCCAGCGCGAGGACTTCGCACTCCACCTCGAGCTTTTCACCATCCGCCGCACCTCCGGCAAGCTGAAGTTCCTCGCGGGTTCCGAGTCCGGCATGAACGTGTTCATCAACGACGTGCCGCCGGAGCGCGCGGCCGAGCGACTGCGAGAGGTAGCGAGTTCATGAGCGGTAAGTACCTGGTCACCGGTGGCGCGGGCTATGTCGGCAGCGTGGTCGCCCAGCATCTGCTGGAGGCGGGCCACGAGGTCGTCGTCCTCGACAACCTCTCCACGGGCTTCCGCGAGGGCGTGCCCACGGGCGCGTCCTTCATCGAGGGCGACATCCGCGACGCCGCCAAATGGCTGGACTCCTCCTTCGACGCCGTCCTCCACTTCGCCGCGTTCTCCCAGGTCGGCGAGTCCGTCGTGAAGCCGGAGAAGTACTGGGACAACAACGTCGGCGGCACCATGGCCCTGCTCGGCGCGATGCGCGAGGCAGGCGTCCGCAAGCTGGTCTTCTCCTCCACGGCCGCCACGTACGGCGAGCCGGAGACGACCCCGATCGTCGAGTCCGCGCCGACGAAGCCGACGAACCCGTACGGCGCCTCCAAGCTCGCCGTCGACCACATGATCACCGGGGAGGCCGCCGCCCACGGCCTGGGCGCCGTCTCGCTGCGCTACTTCAACGTGGCCGGCGCGTACGGCTCCTGCGGCGAGCGCCACGACCCCGAGTCGCACCTCATCCCGCTGGTCCTCCAGGTCGCGCAGGGCAGGAGGGACGCGATCTCCGTCTTCGGCGACGACTACCCGACCGCCGACGGCACCTGCGTCCGCGACTACATCCACGTCGCCGACCTCGCCGCCGCCCACCTGCTGGCGCTGGACGCCGCGCGGCCCGGCGAACACCTCATCTGCAACCTCGGCAACGGCAACGGCTTCTCCGTGCGGGAAGTGATCGAGACCGTCCGCCAGGTCACCGGCCACCCGATCCCCGAGGTCGTCGCCCCGCGCCGCGCCGGCGACCCGGCGACCCTGGTCGCCTCCGCCGCCACGGCCCGCGAACGCCTCGGCTGGAACCCGTCCCGCGCGGACCTCGCGGAGATCGTCGCGGACGCGTGGCAGTTCGCACAGGCGCGGACGCAGTAGCTTCGCGCAGGCGCACGCCGAGTAGGGCGGGTTCGCCCGCGCGGGCGCCAAGTAGTGTGCCGGCTCAGCCAGTTCACGCGGCTGAGCCAGTTCGTTCGGTTGAGTACGGAAAGGTCAGGGTCAGGGGATGAGCGAGGCTGTCGTCGTCGCCGAGCGGTTCGAGGAGCTGTACGGGTCGGAGCCGGAGGGAGTGTGGGCCGCGCCGGGCCGGGTGAACCTCATCGGCGAGCACACCGACTACAACGACGGCTTCGTCATGCCCTTCGCCCTCCCGCACACCACGATCGCGGCGGTGTCCCGGCGCACGGACGGTGTCCTGCGCCTGCACTCCGACGACGTCGAGGGCGGCGTGGTCGAGCTGGTCCTCGAAGAGCTGACCCCAGAGGCCGACCGCGCCTGGACTGCGTACCCGTCCGGCGTCGTCTGGGCCCTGCGCGAGGCCGGCCACACGGCGGTGACCGGTGCCGACATCCATCTCACGTCGACGGTCCCGACCGGCGCGGGCCTGTCCTCCTCGGCGGCCCTGGAAGTGGTCGTGGCCCTCGCCCTCAACGACCTCTTCGCTCTCGGCCTCAAGGGCTGGCAGCTGGCCCGCCTGTGCCAGCGCGCCGAGAACGTCTACGTCGGCGCCCCGACCGGGATCATGGACCAGACGGCCTCCGCGTGCTGCGAGACCGGCCACGCCCTGTTCCTCGACACCCGCGACCTCTCCCAGCGCCAGATCCCCTTCGACCTGGCCGCCGAGGGCATGCAGCTCCTCGTCGTCGACACCCAGGTCAAGCACTCCCACAGCGAGGGCGAGTACGGCAAGCGCCGCGCCGGCTGCGAGAAGGGCGCCGCCCTCCTCGGCGTCGACGCGCTGCGGGACATCGCGTACGACGAGCTGGACGCGGCCCTCGACCGCCTCGGCGACGAGGAGGAGGTCCGCCGCCTGGTCCGCCACGTGGTGACGGAGGACCAGCGCGTCGAACACGTGGTCGCCCTTCTGGAGTCGGGCGAGACCCGGGCGATCGGCCCCCTCCTCGTCGAGGGCCACGCCTCCCTGCGCGACGACTTCCGCATCTCCTGCCCCGAACTGGACCTCGTCGTCAACACGGCCCTCTCCGCCGGCGCCCTCGGCGCCCGTATGACCGGCGGCGGCTTCGGCGGCTCAGCGATCGTCCTCGTCGACGAGACCGACGCGGACGCTGTCGCGAAGGCGGTCGAGGAAGCCTTCGCCGCAGCCGACTTCACCGCCCCCCGGGTCTTCGTGGCGGTGCCTTCGGCGGGGGCGCGGCGGGTCTCGTGACCTGAGGGCCGGGGGCCCGAGGTGTGAGGTGTGAGGTGGGGCGAGGCCGGAAGGCCCCGCCCCACAGTCATCAACACCGTCGGCTCCCCGATTCCAGCGCCGTATCCGAGTACGAGCACTCATGTGCTTCGCGGAACTCGCCAACGACTCTGTCACAGCAGGTAGTTAGAGTTGTCGGTGAGGTAGTGGCGCTACGGGGAGGGCAACGATGTCGAACGGCGGTGGAGCAGCAGGTTCCACGGGTGACTCGTGGGTGTCCGGCCTGTTCGACACCGCACAGGACGCGGTCACCGATCTGGTCACCGAACTGTCGTCGATCACGGCCTTTCAGAAGCGCGTCGACCAGCTGATCAGCGACCTCAAGGACTCCGACGCCGGCTCCGGCAAGGTCGGCCGGGAACAGCTCGTACGCACCCAGTTCGGCGGCGGCGACGGCGAGTGGGCGGAGGCCGCGGGCCTGTTCACGGCATACGAGACGGTGATCACGGAACTGGAGAATCTCTCGAAGCTCCTCTCCGACTCGATGGAGGGCATGGGCATCGCCGTCCTCGCCGCCCACAAGGGTTACCAGAACATCGACCTCGACATCCGTGACCGTATGGCGGCGATCAGCGCGGAGACGACGGAGCACTACGGCGGGGCGTGCGACCCGGGTCTGCCACAGCGAAGTGGTACCAGCCGGGACGCGACACCGCCGGATCAGGCACAGGCACCCGCGGACGGCGGCGACTCGGGAGGCACGATCTGATGGCAGGCGGCGGCACTTTCGACGGCATGAGCCACGAGCGCATGCTCCAGTGGCTCGACCAGGCCAACAGCGGAACGGTCCAGTCCGCAGCCGACCGGCTGGCAACAGCGGCCGAGGAGATCCGTAAGATCGCTGACGAGCTCAGGATCCGACCCCAATGGGTCGAGTGGAAGGGCGAGGGCGCCGACGCCTTCCGCGCCTGGACCGCCGACCTCGCCAACTCCACCTTGCGCTTGGGCGACTTCAGCGAGAGCTCCGCGAAATGGCTGGCCCAGGCCTCGGACGCCATCGCCCGCGCCCAGGCGGCGATCCCGCGTACGGCGGAGGGTGCCCAGGCGAACCTGGACGCGGCGACGGTGGCGCACAACGACCCGGACGCGGACACCATCTCCGCCAAGTCCGCAGCCGAACTCGCGGCGCTGGCGGCCGGCAAGGAGAAGCTGCGGCAGGAGGCTGCCGCGGAGATGGTGAAGCTGGGGCAGGCTTACGCGTTCTCGGCTACGCAGCTGAATGCGCTGGAGCGGCCTAAGTTCGCGCCGCCGCCGACGGCGGTTCTGCCGGACGACCCGATTCAAGTCTATGACCGGGAGTCACTGGCTCGATCGGGCGCTGCAGGTCAGGAAGATGTCTCTGCAGGGAACGGCTCGGCTTCGGTGCCCCAGAGGGCCGGTGCGGTGGGTGACACCGATGGGTCGGAGCCCTCAACTCATGGCAGGACGTTGCCTGAACGCTCCGCGCCGTCGGTGGACGAGCCTCCGACCCGGATGGGTATCGATTCCGTGGAGACGCTGCCGCAGGACAAGCGGACAGCGACGGGTCCGCCAAGCGGTCCACCCGGTGCCGGACGATTGGAGGGGCCTGGAAGTCCTCCGCACTCGAATTGGGTTCCCTCGGTGACGGGTAGGCAGGGTTTGCCTGCTGGTGGCCCGCCGGCGCAGGGGCGGTCGGCCGTGACTGGCCGTATGCCTCAGTTCCCTGCTGGTCAGGCTGTCCAATCTCCGAATGCCGCGCGTGTGCCGGGTGGTAGTAACGGCATCATCGGCGGTCGTCCGGTCACCCCGCCTTTGGGCGGGCAGGCGGGAACGGCTCATCGTGGAACAGTGGTGGGGGCACCACCCGGCTCGACAGGGCGTCCCCCGATGGGCCCCACCACCGGTACGGCGGCTCCCACAGGACGAGCGGCCGGTCAGCAGGGACCAACGCCCGGTCGCCGTCTCCCCTCGCCGAACGGCGGCGTCATCGGAGGCGCTCCGCAACAGACGGGCCGTGCGGTGCGCAGCTCCGGTGGCTCGGGTGGGACGGCGGGAGCCGGTACGACCTCCGGTGGTGGTACGACGCGTGGCGGCATCGTAGGCGGTGCACCCAGCGGGGTTCGCCCTGGCGAGAACAGAGGAACAGGCACCCCTCGCGTATCCGGGCCGAACTCCTCAACGCGCACGGACAACAGGAACGTCCGGTCACGCCGCCCTGCCAGCGACGAGGAGACCCGACGGCAGGGCAACAGGCGCACCGCGCCACCGGCCGCCGACTGACGCGTATCCCGGAACGGAGAGAGCGAAGCGCATGCACACCATCAGCCGACACGGGCGCCACCGTGCCATGGCATCGGCGATACTCGGCCTGCTGCTGGTGGGCTCTGCGGGAGCACCGGCCCATGCCGAGTCGATCCGTGAGCAGCAGTGGTTCCTCGACGCCATGAAGGCCGAGCAGATGTGGCAGACCAGCACTGGTGAGGGAATCACGGTCGCCGTGATCGATTCGGGGGTGGACGCGGCCAACCCCGATCTGAAGGGCCGCGTCCTGCCGGGCAAGGACTTCGCCCCCGATCAGCCGGGAGACGAGCGCACCGACTACGAGGACCACGGTACGGGAATGGCGGGGCTGATCGCAGGAACCGGCGCATGGAACGGTGGGCAGGGCGCTTTCGGGTTGGCCCCCGGTGCCAAGATTCTCCCCATCCGGATGCCAAAGGACGGGACAGCGGCCAACAAGGCCGAAGGGAACAGACGGTTCAACGAGGTTGCCCCGAAAGCGATCCGTTACGCAGCGGACGAGGGCGCCCAAGTCATCAATATCTCCCTCGCGACCACGGAGGGCTCGCCGCAGCTTACGGCAGCGGTGAAGTACGCCTTGGACAAAGGCTCATTGGTCTTCGCCGGCGCGGGTAACGACGGAGACAAAGCCAACGAAGTCATGTATCCAGCAGCCACGCCGGGCGTAGTAGCGATGGCAGCTGTCGGTAGAGACCTCCATAGGACCGAAGAGTCCCAGCATGGTCCTCAAGTGGATATGGCAGCACCAGGTGAGGAAATGGTGCACGCCTGCGGTACCGAGACCGGCCTGTGCAAGAGCCACGGCACCAGTGACGCAACCGCCCTCGCCTCCGCCAGCGCCGCCCTGATCTGGTCCAAGCACCCCACCTGGACCAACAACCAGGTCCTGAGAGTCATGCTGAACACCATCGGCGCCCCCACCGACGGCTCCAAGCGCAACGACTCCATCGGCTACGGCATCGTCCGCCCCCGCATCGCCCTGCAGAACCCCGGCGACCCGGGCCCGGCCGACGAATACCCGCTCCCGGACCTCGCGGCCGCGGCTTCCGCATCGCCGTCCCCCCAGCCCTCGGCCACCGATGCCGACAACGCCCCGGCGGAGGACAAGAACACCGAGGAGGCGGCAACCTCGGATTCCTCCAAGGGCAACAACATGCTGTCCACCGTCTTGGCCGCGGCTGCGGTCGTGGCACTACTCGGCATCGGCGTGGCGGTCCTCGTCGTCCGCAACCGCCGCCCCGCACACCTCACCCCACCGCACCCGACAGCCCCATACGCACCCTCGCCAGGACAACCCCAGTACCCGGCCCCCCAACACCCGCCTTCTCCCTACGCCGCCCCGCCCAGCGCTCCAAACGGCAACATCACTCCCGGCCAGCACCCCGGCCCCGGCCCACGCTGAAGAGAACCGACCGAGTTCCACCGTTCACTACACAGACCCCATGAGGGCTGTTGAGGGCCGCGATTTATTGGGATTCGGATCGGGTGGCTTATTACTTTATGCTGCTGAGGAAGAGGGAGAAGGCATTGCTCTCTATGGTAAGCACACCTCGGGCCGGGTCCTTAGAGTCGCGTATTCCGATCAGCGGTTCTATATATGCCATCTCGACGCACTCATTGTTCACTGCGCTGTAGCTGCTCCTGAACCACTTTGCCGCCGCAAGCCGGGCGACCGTCGGTGCTTCGCTCATCTCGTGAACTCCTCTCGCGCGGTGGCCAGTAGCTCAAGGCTGGCCGAGGTGTCGGCCGCTTGTGAGCGCAAGTAGTCAAACATGAGTTTGTAGCTCTGAACCTCGGTGGGGGAGTCGAGGTAGAGGCCTCGTTTGTGGAGTTCGAGGTAGACGACGTTCATGCTGTTGAGCGGATCGTCCTCGCTGTCCCGTCCCAGGACGAGGAAGTGGCCGCCGGAGCCGGCCGCGTGGGCGCCCGTTGTGAAGAGGAGCATCTGGATGTCCACATTGGGGCGTTGAGCCATGGTGTGCAGATGAGCGATCTGCTCGACCATTACCTCCGCGCCGCCGACGTTCCTCCGCAGTACCGCGTCGTCGAGGACCACCCAGAGGTGCAACGCGGGTGAGCGTTCCAGGATGGCTTGGCGCTTGATGCGGGCGTCCACCTTGTTGGCGATCACGTCTGCCTCGGTGCGGATGTCTTGTGCCTCGTGCAGCGCGAGTGCGTAGCGCGGGGTCTGGAGGAGCCCGGGTACCAGCGTGTTCGCGAAGACATGCTCGTAGGTGGCGACGTCCTCGAAGGACATCAGTGGGTCCAGGATCTCTGGCACGGCGGGGTGGGCCATCCACCAACCGTCGTCCAGGTTCCGCACGAGTTCGGCCAGTATGTCCCGCTCCTCAGGCGTGGCGTCGCAGGAGTCAGCGAGGGCTCGCGCGGTGGGTACTCGCAGCTTGGCGCGGTCCTGCCATGTCTCGTACCGGTTCACGGTTCCGACGGATACGCCCGCGCGCTTGGCGACTTCGGACTGTGTGAGGTTCACCCTTGCGCGAAGTGCCTTGAGTGCGCGGGCGATCCGCATGCGGCCGGCGGGGCCTGCTGATCCTCGTGCGGTCACCGTGTCTTCTCCTGCTCGGCCGCTGTCGGTATGGGCTCGGCTGCCCTTGCGGTCAACAGGGGAGAGCGTACGCAGCGTTGCGTCTACATCCCTGCGTGGTTCACCGGATCGAGGGAGATGACAGTGATGCAGCTATCGACTATTGAAATTCAATGAAACGGTTCTCGATGAATGCACCGAGCGCTCGCGCCTGTTCGTTACGGGCCGCTGCACCACCACGCCGAAGGGGCAGACATGAATCGTTGGACCAGACGGCTTGTCGACTGGGCAAGGCTGTTCACCGCACCGACCGGTCGTCACCGCGTGGGACGACTGCCGTCGCCCCTCTCGCCGATGTCGATGCCACCGCAACCTGCCCACCGACCTCTCATCGCCCTCACTGTCCAGGCCTGGTACGAGCCCATCGACGGCGCCTCCACACTCCTCATCCGCCCCTACCTCACCGCCCACGAGCGTGAGGAGAAGGCCCGGATTCAGCGGCTGCGCCGCGACACCCTGTGGTGTGCGACGTACGGGGTGGACCTGGACAGCCGGGACATCCACGCGTGGTTGGGGGCGGTGTGAGCGACAGGGAGCGGACCCAGGTGCGGCTTCTGCCCTGGAGCGGAGAGCATGGTGGGCCTTGCGTTCTTGTCACGGATGGCGACGGGCCCGTTTCCCGGATCGCCGACCGGGTCGAGAGCGGGGGGCCGGGGCTCGTGGACGGGCTGTTGAGCCGTGCGCGAGGCGTGCTTGCTGGGGAGGAGGCCGAGCGGCGTGGGGGTGAACTCGCCTTTGTGGACGTCCAGTTGGTGGACGTGCTGTTGGGTGCGTTGCTCGTGGGCGCGTTCGATGACGCTCGCCCCGGCGCCTCAGGGTTCGTGGCTCCCCAGGGCGTCGGGTTCCGGGCGTTCGGGCTGCTCTCGTTGCCCGGCACGGATCTCGCCTCCGCAGGTGCCGCTCGCCGTTACGCGTGCGACATGGCTCGGTCGTGGAGGCTCCCGTCGGATGCCGTGGCCGATCTGGAGAGCGTCGTCGGCGAGTTGGCGGCCAACGCCCTGGAGCACGGCGGCAGTGACCTCATCACGGTCACCCTCGCGCTCGCCACGGCAACGGTCACCATCGCTGTCACCGACGCGGGCCCGAGTCGGGGGATCGCGGCGTCGCTGCCGACGGCACGGGTGTTGCCGGGGGTTGAACAGGAGCGGGGGCGTGGACTGCTGATCACCGAGGCCCTGGCCAGTCGCTGGGGGCGGTGGGGGACGCGGGACAGCCTGACGGTCTGGGCCGACATCGCCGTCGAGTCCGCGTGGGCCGACCCGATTCCGGGAGCGGTCCCGCCGAGTGCGTCGGCGCGGCGGGATTCTTCGACGACGACGAGCTGACCGGCCCCAAGCGTTCAAAGCGGCGGTGTCGCGCCGCTGCCAGTAGCGGAGGTCCGGTCAGCTTTGCTCGTGCTCAACGAGGCAGGGCTGCCGTTCCGCGTGCGCAACGCACTCTCCGAGCGGCGGGCGGTGGGACCGGGAAGCCCTGGTCCCGCGGCCTTACTGTTGCCGAAACCGAAGGTGCTGTTGCCGTTGCCGGAGGAACGATTCGCGCGTTCCACCCGAGAACGCCCGCTCAACTCCCCCGACAGGGGAAGAATTTGGCCAAATCGCGCCCCACGTCTGAGCGCAAACACTCATGTGCTCCGCTCTCCCTGGCCCCCACACGGTCATTGCACACCGTGAACTCACCCCGGCGGCTACGCGGGATCCAGGACGGGCTTCGCGGGGAGCCCGCCGTTCTTCTCGCAGCGCAGTTCCTTGGCCATGGCCAGCGAGACGGAGTGGGCTACGGTTGCGTAGGCGTCCTTCAAGGCCTTGATGTCGCCCTCGGGTTCATGAAATGGATCCCGGTGCTCCACGCCGATCTCGATGTGGGCCGCTTCCGCCGAGTTGCCCAACTTGTCGCTCTTGCATGCGAACTCGACGTATGCCATGTCCGCCGCCGCCAGGGCCCGTTCCCCCATCTTCAGCACGGTGAACTCCGAGGCGGGGGTGCCCGTCGCGGCGGTGTCGACCCGCCTCCAGGTGATTCTGAGCTCAAAATCCGGAGTGTCGCGGGGCGTGTAAACGCGGCAGGCGTCCCCGCGATACACGTTGGGGTCCCCGAACGTCTCGACAATGGTCGTCGCGGCCTGCGCGATGGTGTACTCCTCTGCCGACGCCTCGAACCGCGACGACCCCGTGATCACCTTCAGCGCCTTGGACGCGTCAGTGGACATGGCATCGCCACCGCAGAGTTGTGTCCCCGCAACGATCTTGTAGTCCTTCGGGAGTCCGTCATCGTCCCCGTCCTCTCCACAACCCGTGGCCACGAGAAGCAACGACCCTGCCATGGCTGCGGAGAGGAGTCCCCCGCGTACTGACCTATGACTGATCACTGTCCGCATCCTTACGTGTCCTCCGCCGTCCACCGGCCTCAGCCGGTCTCCGGGGCATTGCCCTGCTGGTTCTCCCGGTCGTTGCCGACCCCGTAGCCGAGCACCCTCGATTCGAATAGGTCCCGTCCGAACTCGCTGTTGGGGTCCAGGCCGTTGTGTCGCAGGAAATCATCCATCGGGGCCTCGATCATGCTCTCACCGGCAGAGAAGATTTTCTTCTTCTCCTCGTCGGTGAGCTCCTCCGTCTTCTCCTTGTGCTCATCCACAGACTTGTCGGACATATCGCCGACCATCATGCCGATGACCTGTTCGGCAGCACCGCCGGCGGTGTCGGTCGCCAGCGGGATGAGCACCGCGGCAGTGCCCACGGCCGCGGTCGCGGGCAGGAAGGCGACGCCCGCCGCGATGCCCGCCGCGGCCCCGAACTCGACCCAGCCCGCCCGCTTTTCGACCGCCTTCTCGTAGTCCTCGTGGGTCTTGAGGTTCGTCGCTTCCACCTGGTCTGCCCGGGACTGGTCGAGCATGCCCTGCACCTCGGCGCCCACGAGCACGGTCGCCCTGGCAGCGCCCTCTTTGATCCCGTCCGGGCCCACTGTCCCTTCCAGCGCGCTGCGGGTGTACACCTGCTCCGCGGCCGAGAGCGTCGCGTAGGCGTCCGGATGCTGACCCAGGGTGCTGAGGAAGCCCCGGACGATACTCCGCCCGTGCCCGTCCCCGGTGTCCGCGAAGTCGACGTGCCCCTCCGGGTTCTTGCCCGGTGCGAACACGCTCTCCGGATGGTTCTTTTCCAGCGCCCAGTTGATGTCGTCGATGTAGCCGCCGCCCATGACGCCCAGGCTGTCGGACATCGCCTCGTGGTGCTCCTTGAGCAGAGCCGGGTCCGCGGCGTACTTCTCCATGACCTTCTGCATGACCGCGGCGTTGTCCGCGTCCCGCAC
The DNA here is from genome assembly GCF_041435215.1 of Streptomyces sp. NBC_01314. NCBI lineage: Bacteria > Bacillati > Actinomycetota > Actinomycetes > Kitasatosporales > Streptomycetaceae > Streptomyces > Streptomyces sp. NBC_01314. The sequence continues at coordinate 6,672,662 of NZ_CP108394.1, forward strand.
CACGTCGGCGTCCGGGTGCCCGGCCGGGTAGCCGAGGGTCGCCGCCTCCAGGGCGTGGCCGAGGGCGTCGGGCATCTGGTCGAGTGACGCCTCGTGCTCGTTGACCGAGTTGACGTCGGGGAAGGACTCCCACTTCTCGTCGCTGAAGAAGTCCAAGTAGTTGTCGAACGGCTCGCCGTCCTTGTTCTTCCCGAGCGCGGCCGTGGCGCCGTGGTTGACCGTGCCGTCCTCGTTGTAGGCGGTCGGCGGGTCGGTGAAGAACTTCTTCGCCGCTTCCGGGCTGTTGCCGAGCGCTTCCAGCATGGCGGTGGCCGGGTCGTAGCCGGCCCCGTTCACGCCGGAGGGGTTGTACGGGTTCTTGAACAGACTGTTGACCGTCTTGTTCTCGGCGAACATGTCCGGGTCCTTCGCGTGCAGTTGCGCCACGTGTTCGGCGATCGGGTTGAGGAACTTCGCGTCGTAGTTCCCGTACCGCATGATCCCGCCGAGCAGCTGGTATCCGAACGTCCCGCCGTGGTCGTACTTGGACAGCGGAATGCGCTCCGTACCCAACTTGCGGAGCTCCGGGCCCCACTTGTCGGCGAATTCCTTGTCGTGTGAGGCGGTGGCCAGGTTGAGGCCGAGGTTCTCCTGGAGCTGCTGGACATCCTTGAGGCGTTGGGGGTCGACCTTGTCGTACTCGTACGTGTCCATGGAGAGCTGGCCGAAGAACGCGAGGGACTTCTCGGGGCCGAGCTTCTCGTAGAAGTACTTGGAGAACTCCACCGACTTGCTGTTGTCCTTCAGCAGTTCGTTGAGCTGCTGAAGTTCGGAGTGTGTGAGGTCCCGGCCCTTGCCCGCCAAAGCGGCGGCGCGGGCGGCTTCCTCCTGGTCCAGCTTCGTGTACGTCGGAGCGCTGAAGTCCTTGCGGTCGGTGACGTTGGCTTCAAGGGTGTTCTTGAGGGCGACGTCGGTGTCGTTGCAGTTGTCGACGAGGAGGTCGATCCTCTTCTGCCACGACTCGATGTTCCGCTGCTCTTCCCGCAGAAGATCGCTGTAGTCGGGGTCGTGCCGCGCCGCGGGGATCTGGGACAACGGGTTTTTCGCCGTGACCTTGCCTTTGCCGTCCACGCGGATGCCGGCCGCGGGCCCCTCGTGGTCCCGGATGGCGATCAGGTCGTCCTTGGCCTTCTTGATGGCCGCGTGACCCTCTTCCAGGATCAGTTTCACGCCCTTGGCTTCGGCCGCGGCATCCGCGAACTCCTTGGCCGTCTTGCCGATGAACGCCCTGGTGACCCCTGCGTTGACGCCCTCCCAGGAGGCCTTGTTCGCCTTTGCCTTCATCCCGTCGGTGGCGTCTGTGGCGAGAGTGTCCAGCTTCTTCGCCATCTCCGACCAGTCGTCGACGGCGGCCTTCAGCTTCGCCACCGGCGCGTCGATGATGTCCTCGTACTTCAGCATGGTGCGTGCTCCCCCGAGCCCTATTTCATGTAGTCCGATAGCACGGACGTCCGCATGAGATCCCCCTCGATCTTCGCCTCGTCCTTGGCGTGCTGGGCCTTGCTGTAGTCGAGGTGATTGGAGATCTGCGCGCAGGCGTCCAGCAGCGTCCGCAGGTGGGTCTGCCAGAAGTCGTGCACCTTCAGCACGGCCGAACCGCTCACGAAGTTCCCGTTGGTCAGCGCTATCGCCGCGTCGAACGTGGCGGGACGGGCGATGTCGCCCTCCTTCGCCAGCCGGCCCAGCAGGTCATACGCGTCATTGCCGATCGCGCCGAGATCGTCCCGATTGACCACCAGGTCTTTTCCGCCGCCGCCGCCACCACCACCTCCACCGCCCGCAGCCGGAGTGCTGTTGAGCCGCATGGCAGTCCGCTCGGCCGCCGCCGCGCGCAATTCGGCCCATTCTTGCTCGAACGTCACGATCTCTCCCAAGCTCATCCGGGCAGGCCACTCCACCGTACTCACGCGGCCACCGACCTGATCACCTGGCTCTCATATCATCACCCGCCCATGGGGCGCCCGTTGCTGACGTTGTTGCCGTGATGTCGTCAAGGTGAGGCCGGCTTCGGCGAGACATCCGTCGATGAGGTTGCTGCGGTACAGGATCTGGCGGAGACCGTGCCCCGCAAGGTTTACCTTGCGGGCATCATCGACCCATGACCGAGATCGAGATCAGTGCGGCCCAACTCCAACTCGGTGACCTCGTCCGGCGGGTCGCCCAGGAACACGAGAGCATCGCCCTCGCGGACCACGGGCACGTGGTCGCGCTTCTTGTCTCCCCGCAGGTGATAGAGGATCTGGAAGACGCCTTGGCGGTCGCCGACTACGAGCGGCGAAAGGCCGCGGGGGCCCTCGAAGAGGGCATCCCGCACGAGGAGGTCAGGCGGATGCTGGGGCTGCGTCCGTGATCTGTCGCATCGTCCGGAAGCCCGCGGCCACGAGCGTAACCGTGTGATTCCTTGCGGACGACCCCGCTCTTGCCGCCGTGTACGAGGCTGTGGACACGCTTGTCAGAAGCACCACGCGCCGCGAACTCCATCACCCATGTCCGCCGTGCCCGGCGGCGCCCGCCGGGCACGGCTCACCCGATCCTCTTCGTCAGCGTGTACTCCGTGATCCCCGGCGGATAGTCGGGGATCACGCACACCACCTCGTAGCCGAGACGTCTGTAGAACTCCGGGGCCTGGAAGTCCCAGGTCTCCAGACGGCACGATCGGCAGCCGCGTTCGTGGGCGGCCATGTGCTCGGCCTGCGAGAGGAGCCGCGAGCCGAGGCCCGCGCCCCGGTGGCGTTCGTCCACCCAGAGATACGTGACGTGCAGCCAGGTGGCCCAGGTGTGGCCGGCCAGGCCGCCGGCGAGGTCGCCCGCCTCGTCGAGGGCCCACACCTGGAGCGGGGACTGACGTTCACCGGGAGTGCCGCGCAGGTCGCGGAGGATCGGCGAGGCGGCGGTGTTACTGGCGCGCAGTCGGGAAAGTAGTAATTGGCTTCGTTCCTTGTCGACTTCTGTCTCGATACGAAACATGTGGCACACCATAAACGTGCTGGACAACCAGTTCTGCAAATTACCTTCCGCTCCTGCCCCCCGGCCTTACCCTGATGAACAGCACCGGTGGGGGCCGGTGCTGTTCAGGGGGCGAGACAGTCGGGTACGACGCCCGGAGTGGGGGTAGCGGTTCAGCGCGGCGGCGGCCGTGCGGCTGCGACGCCCCGTCCCAGGTGTAAACCGGGGCACGCTCCGGGCGCCGTATTCGCGCCGGGCGTCCCCCGACCAGTGGGGGTTTCAGTGGTTCGCATCCGAGTCCTGGTCGTCGACGACCACCGTATCTTCGCCGAGTCGCTCGCCGCGGCCCTGGCCGCCGAGCCGGACGTCGACGTGTCCGCGGCCGGCAGTGGTCCGGCCGCGCTGCGCTGTCTGGACCGCGCGGCGGCGGAGGGGCGCAAGTTCGACGTGCTTCTGGTCGACGCCGATCTGGGGGGCCATGCGCATGTCCCCGGCGCGCGTCCGGCAGCCGTGCCCATGGCCGTCTCGGACGGCGGCGAGGACGGGCTCGTGGACGGCATATCGCTCGTGGTGGGCGTGCGTTCGGGCCAGCCGAGCGTACGGATCGTCGTCCTCGCCGAGAAGGACGATCCGCGCCGGGCCGCGCTGGCCCTCCAGGCGGGCGCGTCCGGGTGGGTCGCCAAGGACTGCTCGCTGTCCCGGCTGCTCACCGTCATCCGGGGGGTGCTGCGCGACGAGACACATCTGCCGCCCGCGCTTCTCACGGGCGTCCTGCGGGAGTTGACCGCCGCGCGCAAGCACCGCACGGAGAGTGAGCGGCTCGTCGAGTCCCTCACTCCGCGTGAGCGGGAAGTGCTGCGGTGCATGGTGGCGGGGCTGGGGCGCAAGGCCGTCGCCGAGCGTCTGTTCCTCTCCCCGCACACCGTCCGCACGCACATGCAGAACGTCCTCGGGAAGCTGGGCGTCCACTCCACCCTCGCCGCCGTCGCGCTCGCGCGCCGGGCGGGCGTCGGACCGGCCGACCTAGCCGGGGATGTTGTCGAACGGGGCGGTCAGCTGGCGTAGCAGGCCCGCCAGGTCGCCCCGCTGGGTGCGGGAGAGTTCGGCCAGGATCGCCCGTTCCTGGTCGAGGAGTCCGGCAAGGGCCTGGTCCGCGCGGTCCTGGCCCTCGTCCGTCAGCCGGACGAGCACGCCCCTGCGGTCACTGGGGTCGGGCAGCCGTTCGACCAGGCCCTTCTTCGTCAGCCGGTCGATACGGTTCGTCATCGTGCCCGAGGTCACCAGCGTCTGCGTCAGCAACTGGCCGGGCGAGAGCTGATACGGGTCGCCCGCCCGCCGCAGCGCGGTGAGTACGTCGAACTCCCACGGCTCCAGCTGGTGCTCGGCGAACGCCAGCCGGCGCGCGCGATCCAGGTGCCGGGCAAGTCTGCTCACCCGGCTGAGTACTTCCAGCGGCTCCACGTCGAGGTCGGGGCGCTCCCGGCGCCACGCTGCGACCAGCCGATCGACCTCGTCCTCCATAGCGATCAGTGTAGTGGTTGTGTCGATGTGAAGTCTCTTGAAATCAAGAGAGTTAGGATCAAGTCTCTTGACTTCGAGATATCTGCCGCAGGAGAGTGGAGGCGTCCGGAGCCGGGCGGCGACACTCCGGTGCCGGAGTCCGGAGGAGTCACGAGGAGGTAGTCCTTTTCATGTCCGCCACCAGCCCCACCTGGGACCCCCAGCAGTACCTGCGGCACGCCGGCCACCGCGCCCGCGCCTTCGTCGACCTGCTCGCCCGCGTCCCCGAACCGCCGGCCGACCACCCCCGCATCGCCGACCTCGGCTGCGGCCCCGGCAACGTCACGCGACTCCTCGCCGACCGCTGGCCCACCGCGCACATCACCGGGTACGACAACTCACCCGAGATGCTCGACAAGGCCCACGTCGACCACGAGGGGCCCACCCCGGGCGGGGGCCGCATCGACTTCGCCGCGGCGGACGTCCGTTCCTGGGTGCCCCCGGAGCCGTACGACCTGATCGTCGGCAACGCCACGTTCCAGTGGGTGCCGGGCCATCTCGACCGCTTCCCCGCCTGGGTCGACGCCCTCGCCGCCGGCGGCACCTTCGCCTTCCAGGTCCCCGGCAACTTCGACTCGCCCAGCCACCGCCTCATGCGCGAACTCGCGCACTCCGCCCGCTGGAAGGACCGGCTCGGCGAGACCCTCCGGCACGACGACGCGGTCCACACCCCCGCCGACTACCTCGCGGCCCTCGCCGACCTCGGCTGCGAGGTCGACGCGTGGGAGACCACGTACGTCCATCTTCTCCAGGGCGAGGACGCGGTGCTCGACTGGGTGAAGGGGACCGGACTGCGGCCGGTCCTCACCGAACTGGGCGCGGACGCCGAGCCGTTCGTCGCCGAGTACCGAACCGCCCTGCGCGAGGCCTACCCGTCCACCGCCCACGGCACCCCGTTCCCGTTCCGCCGCATCTTCGTCGTCGCCCACAAGAAGGGGACGGGCCGGTGATCACCGCCGTCGACCACGTCCTCCTCGCCGCCCCGCCGGGCTCGGAGGACCGGCTGCGGGCGTACTACGTCGGGGTCCTCGGAATGACGGAGATCCCGAAGCCGCCCGCGCTCGCGGTGCGGGGAGGGTGCTGGTTCGCGGCGGGGGACGTGATCCTGCACCTCGGGGTGGAGGCGGGGTTCCGGCCGCCGAGGAAGGCCCACCCCGGGTTGCGGGTGCGGGGCATCGACGCGTACGCCGCCCGTCTCGCCGAGTGTGGAGTGCCGGTCGTTCGGGACGACGGCCTGCCGGGATATCGGCGGTTCTACTCCGAGGATCCGGTGGGGAACCGGTTGGAGTTCCTGGAGCCGGGCTGAGGTGCGGGGAGGGGGTGGCGGGTCCGTCGCGGGGAGCGCGGGGGCGATGTCGATGTTGTGCAAAATATTGACGGCAGGTAGATGCACGCCTACCTTCGCGGTGTTCCTCCCTCGTTCCCCCTTAGCTCCAGGGAGACCCCCATGTCCCCGTCCCCACTCCCCAACCCCGCCGAACAGGCCGAACAGGCCGAACAAGCCCTGCGTACACGGCAGTTGCGTCGTGTGGCGCTGTCGGGTCTGCTCGGTACGGCCGTCGAGTTCTACGATTTCCTGGTGTACGGAACGGTCGCCGCGCTGGTCTTCGGTGAGCTGTTCTTCCCGGGCGCGGACCCGGCTGTCGGCACGATCGCCGCGTTCGGCACCTTCGCCGCCGGATACCTCGCCCGCCCGCTGGGCGGCATCGTCTTCGGGCACTTCGGCGACCGTCTGGGCCGCAAGTCCATGCTGCTGCTGACCATGGGCCTGATGGGCGGCGCCAGCTTCCTCATCGGCCTGCTGCCCACCTACGACACCATCGGCGTGTGGGCACCCGTCCTGCTGATCACCCTGCGGGTGCTGCAGGGCATCGCCATCGGCGGCGAATGGGGCGGCGCCACCCTCATGGTCGTCGAGCACGCCGGCGAGAAACGGCGCGGACTGTGGTCCAGCTTCACGCAGATGGGAGCACCGCTCGGCTCCCTGCTCTCCTCGGTCGTCGTCACCTTCGTCGTCGCCATGCCCCGTGAGGAGTTCGCCGCGTGGGGCTGGCGCGTGCCGTTCCTCCTCAGCGTCGTCCTGCTCGGCGTCGGACTCTTCGTCCGCCTCAAGGTGGTCGAAAGCCCCTTGTTCACCCAGGTCAAGAAGGACCGGGCCGAGGCCCGGCTGCCGATCGTCGACGTCCTGCGGCGCCCGCGCCCCCTGCTGCTGGCCTGCTGCGTCGGCATCGGCGCGTTCACCGCGCAGTCCCTGCTGACCAGCTACCTGATCGCCTACGCCACCGGCATCGGCTACCCCCGCCCGCAGGTGCTCACCGCGCTCACCGTCTCCGCGTCCGTCGCACTCGTCGTCCTGCCGTGCGCGTCGGCGCTCTCCGACCGTGTCGGGCGCCGCCCGGTCGTCCTCACCGGAGCCCTCGCCTCCGCCGCGCTCGCCTTCCCCGTGCTCGCGCTGGTGGACTCCAGGTCACCCGGACTGCTCGTCCTCGCGGTCGTCCTGGGCCACGGATTCGCCCAGTCCGTGATGTACGGACCCCTGGGCGCGCTGCTCACCGAGATGTTCGGGACCAAGGTGCGCTACACCGGCGCCTCCCTCGGCTACCAGGGCGCCACCCTCATCGGCGCCGGATTCTCCCCCATGATCGCCGGGAGCCTCGTGGCGGCCAACGGGGGTTCCAGTACGCCGATCTCGCTGCTGATCTGCGGGGGTGCGGCGATCACCGCCGTGACCGTGTGGTTCGTACGGGAGACGCACCGGGAGTCCCTGGGTGACGTGGCCCTCCGGGAGGGTGCCGCGAAGGAGGAGGAGGTGGCCTCGTAGGCCGGTTCGGTGAGCCACGCTCGGGGTGGGGCGGGGACTGTGAGTCGTCGCTCGGCCGCGGCCCGGCGGGGCTGCTCGGCTTCTCGCGAGCGTCGGGGCGTGGCCTGTGGTGGGGGGCTTCTCGCGACCGTTCGGTTGCGGCCCGGTGGGGCTTCTCGCGCAGTTCCCCGCGCCCCTTTCGGGGCGCGGCCGTCACCCGGCGGCCCGATCACCCACCCCGGACCGCACCCGCCCCCGCCCCAGCCCTTGATCCGGCCGCGAAAGAGGCATCCCGGCCTCTGACCAAACTCGCGAACAAAGCGGCCCCCGGTCTCTGAACAGGCCCGCGAACAAAGCGCCCCCAGCCCCCAAGCAAGCCCGAACCGAGCGCCCCCAGCCCCCGGGCAGGCCCGGAATCAAGTGGCCCCGGCCCCTGACCAGGCCCCTGGGGCCCCCGTACCCTTACCGCTGTGGAGGACGAGATCCTGGATGTCGATGTCGTCGACGCGCCGCAGTTGCGGCCGCAGTCGTTGGTGCTCTCCTTCTTCGGGAATCACGTGCTGGACCTGGGGGAAGGCGACCTCGGGGTGTACTCGGGGAGCATCATCGACGTGCTCGGGCGGGTCGGCACGGGTGAACAGGCCGTGCGGTCGACGCTGACACGCATGGTGAACCGGGGGTTGCTGCGGCGCCAGCGGGAGGGCCGGAGGATGTTCTTCGGGCTCACTCCGCACGCGGGGGACATCCTGCGCGACGGCGGACAGCGCATCTGGCGCGACGGCGCGGTGAACGAGGACTGGGACAGGACCTGGACCCTCCTCGGCTTCTCCCTCCCCGAGTCCTGGCAGCGCCAGCGCCACGACCTGCGCTCCCGGCTCTCCTGGTCCGGATTCGGCGCCCTCTACAGCGGGCTGTGGATCGCGCCGGGACGGGTGGACGTGCGGGAGATCGTCTCCGAGCTGGGCCTGGACGCGCATGTGAAGGTGTTCCACGCGCAGGCCGACGAGTTCACCGACATCGGGCTGATGATCCGTGAGAGCTGGGACCTGGAGACCCTGGCCGCGCGCTACGTCGCCTTCGACAAACGGTGGACCACCGCCGACCTCGCCGCCGCCGACCCGATCGCCACCCGGCTGCGGCTCGTCGCCGAGTGGCTGCGCATCATCCGTACCGACCCGCGCCTGCCCGTGCGGCATCTGCCCGCCGAGTGGCCCGCGCGACAGGCCCAGGACACGTTCCGGCGCATCGCCGAACAGACGGCGGGCCCGGCCGGACGGATGGCGGCGGACGTTCTGGAAACGACTCCGCTGCGCCCCGCCGCATTCGAAAGGCCGTAGCAAAAAACGGATTTTTATATTCCGTGCGGAGTTCCGTATTCCGTCTCGCTGATGCTCCCGAGTGCCCCCTGGTGCGGGAGTGGCCAATATTGTTCTTTGGCTTTCCTTTCTGATGGATGTATTCTCGGTCTACTTTTTGATGTCTCCCGCGTGTTGTCCGGGGGAGCGGGAGTCGAGGCTGTGACCAGGGGGGATCTGGGCCAGTGAGTATCTGCTGAGCCGTTCGGCGCGCTTGACGGGGTTTGTGACGCGCGCCACATAGGCTTTCGGCCGTCCGGCCGGGATTTCATCGCGCGATGCGCTTCGGTGCGTATCCCTTGCGCTCTTTCCCGGTCGGTCGCTTTCCGCTGCGCCAATTCACTTATTTTTTGATTGTCGACCACATATCGCGTATACAGCCGTGCGCGCGCATTCCCTGACCTGACCGCCAGGGGGGCGCGGGTGCGATGACGCCCGCGCTCGGGCGGTTTCCAGGGGGAAACACATATGAAGATCGCCTTTTTGATCAACAATGCCTTCGGCATCGGCGGCACCATCCGCTCCACGACGAACCTCTCGGCCGCGTTCGCCGACCGGCACGACGTCGAGGTCGTCAGCGTCCACCGCTCCCGCGACGAACCGGCGCTTGCGTTCGACCCGCGGGTCCGCCTGACCTCGCTGATCGACCTGCGGGAAGGAGGCCCCGGCTTCGAGGGCGACCACCCGCTCACCAAGCTGCCCGGCACGATGTTCCTCTACAGCGGGGCCACCGGGAATGTGCCCTACACCGCGCTGCAGGACGAACGCATCGGCGGCTTCCTCGCCCGTACCGAGGCCGACGTGGTCATCGCCACCCGCCCGGACCTCAACGGCTACCTCGCCCGCGACGGCCGCCGCCGCTGTCTGCGCGTCGGCCAGGAGCACCTGAGCCTCGACCAGTACCGGGAACCGCTGCGCGCGAACCAGAACGAGGCCATCGCCGGACTCGACGCCTACGTCACCGTCTCCGAGGCCGACGCCGCCCTGTACCGCGCCGCCCTGCCCGACGTCGACACCACCATCGTGTGCGTGCCCAACGGTGTCCAGGCCTCCGCCGTCGAACGGTCCACCCTGGACTCCCAGGTCATCGTCGCCGCCGGCCGGCTCATCCCCATCAAGCGGTACGACCGGCTGGTGAACGCCTTCGCCAAGGTGGCCGCCGAACACCCCGGCTGGACCCTGCGGATCTACGGGCGCGGCCCGCAGAAGGAGAACCTGCGGGAGCAGATCGACCGGCTCGGGCTGCACGACCGGGCCTTCCTCATGGGAGCGGTCTCACCGATCGAGACCGAGTGGGCCAAGGGTGCCGTCGCCGCCGTCTCCTCCGACATGGAGTCCTTCGGCATGACCATCGTCGAGGCCATGCACTGCGGGGTCCCCGTCGTCGCCACCGACTGCCCGCACGGCCCCCGCGAGATCATCACCGACGGCGAGGACGGCATCCTCGTCCCGCTCGACGGGGACGTCGACGCCTACGCCGGCGCGCTGCAACGCGTCGTCACCGACGAGGCGCTGCGCGAGCGGCTCGGCAAGCAGGCTCTCGCCAAGGCCGACGCGTTCGCGCCCTCCGTCATCGCCCGCCGCTACGAGGACCTCTTCGAGGAGCTGTCCAGGTCCCGGCGCCGCAGGTGGGACGGCGCCGCCCGGCTGAGGCGGCTCGCGGTCCGTGTCGTCCGGCCGCGTCCCGCGAAGGCCGCTCCGGCCGCCGAGGTCGGCGGGAGCGCTCCCACGTTCTCCGCGCACACCCGCGCCACCGCCGACGGCGGCTTCCTCGTCCGCCTCGACCCGGCCGGGTTGCCCACCGGGCCCCTCGACCTCGTCGCCCGGCTGCGCCGCGACCCCGGCAAGCGGCAGATCCGCGTACCGGTCCTGCCGAGCGCCGACGCGCCGGACACCGTGGCGCAGGCGGCCCTCCACCCGGCCGAGCTCACCTTCGCCGAGGGCCGCTGGGACTGCTACGTCGCGCCGCGCGGCTCGAACAAGCGGGTGCGGCTGAGCGCCCGACTGGTCGAGCAGGCCGCGCTGGTCGGGCGGGTGCCGAGTGTCGACCGGCGGGGAGTGAGGGCGTGGATTCCGTACCCGACCGCCGACGGGTTCCTCGCGCTGCGGACGTGGCTGCGGCCCGCGCACGCGGAGATCGACACCGTCGAGGTGGGGGAGGGGTCGATGACCGTGACCGCGACGCTGTACGGGGCCGCCGCTCCGGTGGAGGAGGAGGCCGTGGTTCGGGTCGTCTCCCGGACCGACACCGCGTACGACTTCTCCGTGGCCGCGCGGGCCGTGCGGGAGCGGGGGTTCCGGTTCACCGTTCCGTACGGCGAGATCATGGCCCGGCGGAGTGTCGAGCACGATCTGTGGGATCTGCGGCTGGACACCGTGCCGGTGGGGCGGATCGGTGGGGATGTGGTGGAGCGGCGGAAGACCGATCTGGTGCCTGGGCGGGTGTTCGACCACGTTGAGCGGGGGCGGACTCGGGTGCGGCCGTACTTCACCGTGAACAACGAGCTGGCGTTCAGTGCGAAGGATGTTGACCAGGGCGCCTGGTAGCTCGGGGGTTCGGGTGGGTTGGCGGGTGCGGGTTCGTTGGGGGCTTGTCGCGCAGTTCTCCGCGCCCCTGAAAGCCCAGGCCCTGCGCGGCGGGAGGGCCCCCACCCACCCGCACCCCGCAACGAATCCGTACCGCCCTCTAACTCTTCCGGTGGCCGATCAACCGCGGCTTCTGGTTGAGGCCGTCCAGGCCGTGCCAGGCCAGATTGACCAGGTGCGCAGCCACCTCGGCCTTCTTCGGGCGTCGGACGTCCAGCCACCACTGGCCCGTGAGGGCGACCATGCCGACCAGGGCCTGGGCGTAGAGGGGGGCCAGCTTGGGGTCGAAGCCGCGGTTCTTGAACTCGCGGCCGAGGATGTCCTGCACCTGGGTGGCGATGTCGGAGATCAGCGAGGCGAAGGAACCCGTGGACTGGGGGATGGGGGAGTCCCGGACCAGGATGCGGAAGCCGTCCGTGTACTCCTCGATGTAGTCGAGGAGGGCGAAGGTGGCCTGCTCGCAGAGTTCGCGGGGATGGCCGGCCGTGAGGGAGCTGGTCACCATGTCCAGGAGGCGGCGCATCTCGCGGTCCACGACGACGGCGTACAGGCCCTCCTTGCCGCCGAAGTGCTCGTACACCACCGGCTTGGAGACCCCCGCCTTGGCGGCGATCTCCTCCACCGACGTGCCCTCGAAGCCCTTCTCGGCGAAGAGGGTGCGACCGATTTCCAGCAGTTGCTGACGGCGCTCGGCGCCCGTCATCCGGGTGCGGCGCGCACGCCGCGGCTTCTCGTTGCTCGGGGTGCTGCTGGAGTCGGTCGCCACGGCGTCAATCATGCCGCCTCGGCGGGTGCCTTCCGCTGCCCGGAGCCGTCCTCACCCGTCTTACGCCGGGAATCGATACGCGAGCGTGACGGCCAGCGGACGTCGTACGCCCAGCCGAACACTTCGAACCAGCGGATGAGCCGCGCGGAGGAGTCCAGCTGGCCGCGCTCCACACCGTGCCGGGCGGAGGTGGGATCGGCGTGGTGGAGGTTGTGCCACGACTCGCCGCAGGAGAGGACCGCCAGCCACCACACGTTGCCCGAGCGGTCGCGGGACTTGAAGGGGCGCTTGCCGACCGCGTGGCAGATCGAGTTGATCGACCAGGTCACGTGGTGCAGCAGCGCCACCCGGACGAGCGAGCCCCAGAAGAACGCGGTGAACGCGCCCCACCAGGACATCGTCACCAGCCCGCCGATCAGCGGCGGCAGGGCGAGGGAGAGGATCGTCCAGTAGATGAACTGACGGGAGATCGCCCGGAGTGCCGGGTCCTTGATCAGGTCGGGGGCGTACTTCTCCTGGGAGGTCTGCTCCTCGTCGAACATCCAGCCGATGTGGGCCCACCACAGGCCCTTCATCAGCGCGGGGAGCGTCTCGCCGAAGCGCCACGGTGAGTGCGGGTCGCCCTCGGCGTCGGAGAACTTGTGGTGCTTGCGGTGGTCCGCCACCCAGCGGACCAGCGGGCCCTCGACGGCCATCGAGCCGGCGATCGCCAGCGCGATCTTCAGCGGGCGCTTGGCCTTGAACGAACTGTGCGTGAAATGCCGGTGGAAGCCGATCGTGATGCCGTGGCAGCCCAGATAGTAGAAGAACACCAGCAGGCCGAGATCCAGCCAGCTCACGCCTCCCCAGCTCCAGGCCAGCGGCACCGCGGCGAGGACCGCGAGGAACGGGACGGTGATGAAGAGGAGCAGCGTGATCTGCTCGATCGAACGCTTCTGCTCGCCGCCCAGCGTGGCCGACGGCGAGCGGGAGTCGGTCGCGGCGGAGCCTGGCGAGCCGTCTGCGTTCGGGGCGTCTTCGATCACATCGGACCTTGTGCTCATGGGCGTCCCCTGGGGGGTCGAGGGTGGAGAGAGGGGGGAAATGCCTGTGGTCAAGAGCGTGCGGGGGTCACCTGTCGGCTTTCCCTACGGTTCCGTAACCTACGGCATCGTAAGTATGGCAGCGCGGTGCCGGGCGGCAAGAGCCGACCTGTCCGCGCGTCCAGGTGTGGCGGGCGGGCCCGGTGGACAGGTGGCACTCAGTGCCGCAAAAGTGGCACCCGTCGCCGGAGGTGCCCAGGTGGACGCCTATCCTGGACTCGGTCGGACAGCGCGGTCCGCTCTGAAACCTGCCCGGAAGCCAGGGCCCGCACAGCGGCCCCAGCCGCCGGGTCCCCGCCCGGGTTCCCCTCCGGACGAGCTTCAACACTGCAAGGAGCCGCACCTGTGAGCAGTGCCGACGACCAGACCACGACGGTCAGCAGCGAGCTGCGCGCCGACATCCGGCGCCTGGGTGACCTGCTGGGCGAGACCCTCGTACGGCAGGAGGGCCCCGAACTCCTGGAACTGGTCGAGCGTGTCCGCCGCCTGACCCGCGAGGACGGCGAAGCCGCCGCCGACCTGCTGCGCGGCACCGAGCTGGAGACCGCCGCCAAGCTCGTCCGTGCCTTCTCCACCTACTTCCACCTGGCCAACGTCACCGAACAGGTGCACCGGGGCCGCGAGCTGAGGGCACGCCGTGCCGCGGAGGGCGGCCTTCTCGCCCGTACGGCCGATCGCCTGAAGGACGCCGACCCCGAGCACCTGCGTGAGACGGTCGGGAACCTCAACGTCCGCCCCGTCTTCACCGCCCACCCCACCGAGGCCGCGCGCCGGTCGGTCCTCAACAAGCTCCGGCGCATCGCCGCGCTGCTGGAAACCCCCGTCATCGAGTCCGACCGCCGCCGCCACGACACCCGGCTGGCCGAGAACATCGACCTCGTCTGGCAGACGGACGAGCTGCGCGTCGTGCGCCCCGAGCCCGCCGACGAGGCCCGCAACGCCATCTACTACCTGGACGAGCTGCACGCCGGAGCGGTCGGCGACGTCCTGGAGGACCTGACGGCCGAGCTGGAGCGGGTCGGTGTGACGATCCCCGACGCGACGCGCCCCCTCACCTTCGGCACCTGGATCGGCGGCGACCGCGACGGCAACCCCAACGTCACCCCCCAGGTGACCTGGGACGTCCTCATCCTCCAGCACGAGCACGGCATCAACGACGCCCTCGAACTCATCGACGAGCTGCGCGGCTTCCTCTCCAACTCCATCCGCTACACCGGCGCCACGGAGGAACTGCTCACCTCGCTCCAGGCCGACCTCGAGGCCCTGCCCGAGATCAGCCCCCGCTACAAGCGCCTCAACGCCGAGGAGCCCTACCGCCTCAAGGCCACCTGTATCCGGCAGAAGCTGGAGAACACCAAGCAGCGCCTGGCCAAGGGCATCCCGCACCACGACGGCCGCGACTACCTCGGCACCGCCGAACTGCTCCTCGACCTCACCCTCATCCAGACCTCGCTGCGCGAGCACCGCGGCGGCCTCTTCGCCGACGGCCGGATGAACCGCACGATCCGCACGCTCTCCGCCTTCGGCCTCCAGCTCGCCACGATGGACGTCCGCGAGCACGCCGACGCCCACCACCACGCCCTCGGCCAGCTCTTCGACCGCCTGGGCGAGGAGTCCTGGCGCTACGAGGACATGCCCCGCGAGTACCGCCACAAGCTGCTCGCCCGCGAACTGCGCTCCCGGCGCCCGCTGGCCCCGACGCCCGCGCCGCTGGACGCCGCCGGTGCCAAGACCCTCGGCGTGTTCGAGACCGTCAAGAAGGCGCTGGCCGTCTTCGGCCCCGAGGTCATCGAGTCGTACATCATCTCGATGTGCCAGGGCGCCGACGACGTCTTCGCCGCCTCGGTCCTGGCGCGCGAGGCGGGGCTCATCGATCTGCACGCCGGCTGGGCCAAGATCGGCATCGTTCCGCTGCTGGAGACGACCGACGAGCTCAAGGCCGCCGACACGATCCTGGAGGAGATGCTCGCCGACCCCTCCTACCGGCGGCTCGTCGCCCTGCGCGGTGACGTTCAGGAGGTCATGCTCGGCTACTCCGACTCCTCCAAGTTCGGCGGCATCACCACCTCGCAGTGGGAGATCCACCGCGCCCAGCGCCGCCTGCGCGACGTCGCCCACCGCTACGGCGTACGGCTGCGGCTCTTCCACGGCCGTGGCGGCACGGTCGGCCGTGGCGGAGGTCCCTCGCACGACGCGATCCTCGCGCAGCCGTGGGGCACGCTGGAGGGCGAGATCAAGGTGACCGAGCAGGGTGAGGTCATCTCCGACAAGTACCTCGTCCCGTCCCTGGCCAGGGAGAACCTGGAACTGACGGTCGCCGCCACCCTCCAGGCCTCCGCCCTGCACACCGCCCCCCGCCAGTCCGAGGACGCCCTGGCCCGCTGGGACGCGGCCATGGACCTGGTGTCCGAATCCGCCGAATCGGCCTACCGCCGGCTCGTCGAGGACCCCGACCTCCCCGCGTACTTCTTCGCCGCCACACCCGTGGACCAGCTCGCCGACCTGCACCTGGGGTCCCGGCCCTCACGCCGCCCCGACTCTGGTGCCGGACTCGACGGTCTGCGGGCCATCCCGTGGGTGTTCGGCTGGACCCAGTCACGGCAGATCGTGCCCGGCTGGTTCGGCGTCGGTTCCGGCCTGAAGGCGCTGCGCGAAGCAGGCCTGGACACCGTGCTCGACGAGATGCACACGCAGTGGCACTTCTTCCGCAACTTCCTCTCCAACGTCGAGATGACGCTGGCCAAGACGGACCTGCGGATCGCCCAGCACTACGTCGACACCCTCGTCCCGGACGAGCTCAAGCACGTCTTCGCCACCATCCGGGCCGAGCACGAGCTGACCGTCCGCGAGGTCCTGCGCATCACCGGCGAGGACAAGCTGCTCGACGCGGACCCCGTCCTCCAGCAGACCTTCTCCATCCGCGACGCCTACCTCGACCCCATCTCCTACCTCCAGGTCGCCCTGCTCAAGCGCCAGCGAGACGCTGCCGCTGCGGAGGAGGAGGCCGATCCGTTGCTGGCGCGTGCGTTGCTCCTCACGGTCAACGGGGTGGCTGCGGGCCTGCGCAACACGGGCTGACCCGGGAGGTTCGTTCCGATCGTTCTCGGCTGACGGTCCGGTGGGGCTTCTCGCGCAGTTCCCCGCGCCCCTGAAAAGCAGGGGCTGCGCCCCTTGCTTTTCAGCCCACCGGCCACCGGACCGTCAGCCGCGAACCTGCCTCAGAGCGCCACCCAGGCCGCCGTGATCAGCGCGACGCCCAGCCCGCACAGCACCCACGCCGCCCGCACCATCCGCAACCCGCCCGCCACGACCACCGCCGCCAACAACAGCGCCCCACCCAACGGCACCCAGGCGTGCAACAGGCCCGCCGGGCCCGTTCGTACGACATCGCTGCTGCCCGGCTTCACGACGACGGTGTACGTCTTACCCGTCTCCACCGCCACCGACCGCTCGATGTCGACCCGCTCCCGGGCCTGCGAGCCCGTCGACACCGGCTCGTACGGTCCCCAGCAGACCTCGTCGGCGCACCGGGACACCGTCAGCGTCCCTTGCTCGCGCCCCTTGCTCAGCATCACGTGCTGGGCGCAGCCCCAGGAACCCCACACCCCGGCGATCAGGATCAGCACCGCGATCGCGCCCATGGCCGCCAGCCTTCCGTACCGCAGCGCGACCGACGCGCCGCCGGCCGGGCGCGGACGGCGCCGTGAGCGGTGCGCGGGGGCTTTGGTGGCAGGCATGGCGGGGATCATTGGCCATGGCACGGCGGTCGGTCAACTCCCGCAGGCCGACGCGGGGATCGGATGAATGGTGACTTGTCCGGATCAGCTCAGGAGTTGTACGTCCCCTGTGCCCGCTCCAGCCCCTCGATCACCAGGCACTCCACCGCGTCCGCCGCCCGGTCCAGGAAGTAGTCCAACTCCTTGCGCTCGGTGGAGGAGAAGTCCTTCAGCACGAAGTCGGCGACCTGCATCCGGCCCGGAGGGCGACCGATCCCGAACCGCACACGGTGGTAGTCCGGGCCCATCGCCTTCGTCATCGACTTCAGTCCGTTGTGACCGTTGTCACCGCCGCCGAGCTTCAGTCGCAGCGTGCCGTAGTCGATGTCCAGCTCGTCATGGACCGCGACGATGTTCGCCACCGGCACCTTGTAGAAGTCCCGCAGAGCAGTCACCGGCCCGCCCGAGACATTCATGAACGACATCGGCTTGGCGAGGATCACCCGGCGGTTCGCAGGCCCCGGAGGCCCGATCCGCCCCTCGATGACCTGAGCCTGCGCCTTCCCGGCCCGCTTGAACCTCCCCCCGATCCGCTCGGCCAGCAGATCGGCCACCATGAAGCCCACGTTGTGCCGGTTCGCCGCGTACTCGGGCCCGGGGTTACCGAGGCCGGCGATGAGCCAGGGCGCACTCGGATCGGTCGTCACGTCCATGTCTCCTTGATACGCGCCAGCCGCTGCCCCCAGAAGGGAACAGCGGCTGACGAACCGATGACAGAGCTTGAGGATCAGGCCTCGGCGGCCGCGTTGCCCTCGGCGTCCTCCGACGGCTCCTCCGCCTGGGCGGACAGGACCTGCAGGACGACCGCGTCCTCGTCCGTCGCCAGCGTGGTGCCCTTCGGCAGCGGGATGTCCTTGGCCAGGATGGCGGCGCCGGCCTCCAGGCCCGCGATGGAGACGGTGACCGACTCGGGGATGTGCGTGGCCTCGGCCTCGACGTTCAGCGTGCTCAGCACGTGCTCGAGCAGGAAGGCACCCGGAGCCAGCTCGCCCTCGGTGTGGACGTAGACCTCGACGTTGACCTTCTCGCCACGCTTGACGAGCAGGAGGTCCACGTGGTCGAGGAAGCCCTTGATCGCGTCGCGCTGCACGGCCTTCGGGATCGCCAGCTGGGTCTTGCCCTCGATGTCCAGGCTGAGCAGGACGTTCGGGGTGCGCAGGGCGAGCGTCAGCTCGTGACCCGGCAGGGTGATGTGCACCGGGTCGGCACCGTGGCCGTAGACCACGGCGGGCACCTTGCTGGCACGGCGGATACGGCGGGCGGCGCCCTTGCCGAACTCGGTGCGGGTCTCGGCTGCGAGCTTGACCTCGGCCATGTTCACTCCTCGTAGAACTGGGGAAAGGTGGTCACCCGGCCAAACCATCGGCCTGCTACGAAGAGCGCGTCGATAACGGACCGCCGTACACACACGTGTACGGCCTCCCTCGCCGAGCAACTGTGACAGCTTACGCAACGGGAAGGCCGTACAAGAAATCGATCTAGAGACGACTGTCAGTGCTCGTCGAAAAGGCTCGTCACCGAACCGTCCTCGAACACCTCGCGCACCGCGCTCGCGATCGTCGGTGCGATCGACAGCACCGTGATCTTGTCCAGCTGCAGCTCGCCCGGGGTCGGCAGGGAGTCCGTGAACACGAACTCGCTCACCTTCGAGTTCTTCAGCCGGTCCGCCGCCGGACCCGACAGCACACCGTGCGTCGCCGTCACGATGACGTCCTCCGCACCGTGCGCGAACAGCGCGTCGGCCGCGGCGCAGATGGTCCCACCGGTGTCGATCATGTCGTCGACCAGGACACACACCCGGCCCTTGACCTCACCCACGACCTCGTGGACGGTCACCTGGTTCGCCACGTCCTTGTCGCGCCGCTTGTGCACGATCGCCAGCGGCGCGCCGAGACGGTCGCACCAGCGGTCGGCCACCCGCACCCGGCCCGCGTCCGGCGAGACGACCGTCAGCTTGTTCCGGTCCACCTTCGCGCCCACGTAGTCCGCGAGCAGCGGCAGCGCGAACAGATGATCCACGGGACCGTCGAAGAAGCCCTGGATCTGGTCCGTGTGCAGGTCCACGGCCAGAATCCGGTCCGCACCCGCCGTCTTCATCAGGTCCGCGACCAGACGCGCCGAGATCGGTTCACGCCCGCGGTGCTTCTTGTCCTGGCGGGCGTAACCGTAGAACGGCACGATGACGGTGATCGAGCGGGCCGACGCACGCTTCAACGCGTCGATCATGATCAACTGCTCCATGACCCACTTGTTGATCGGAGCCGTGTGGCTCTGGATCAGGAAGCAGTCCGCACCACGTGCCGACTCCTCGTAGCGGACGTAGATCTCGCCGTTCGCGAAGTCGAAGGCCTTCGTCGGGACGACCCCGATACCCAACTGCTGGGCGATCTCCTCGGCAAGCTCGGGGTGGGCGCGGCCGGAGAAGAACATCATCTTCTTCTCGCCGGTCGTCTTGATCCCGGTCACAGCACTGTCTCCTCAGAGGTTCTCAGCCGGGCACGCGGAAGCCGCTGGCTCAGCTGGGGTGCGGGTGTGCAGTTATCACGGTACGACGTCCTTGGCGCACCCGTTTCCGGTCAGCCTTTGCTTTCGCCCTCCAGGGAAGCCTTCTCGGCGGCTTTGGCCGCCGCGCTCCCCGGACGCTTACGAGCCACCCAACCCTCGATATTCCGCTGCTGGCCACGGGCCACGGCCAGCGAACCGGGCGGCACATCCTTGGTGATCACGGACCCGGCGGCGGTGTACGCACCGTCCCCGACCGTGACAGGCGCCACAAACATGTTGTCCGAACCCGTCTTGCAGTGCGACCCGACGGTGGTGTGGTGCTTGCTCTCCCCGTCGTAGTTCACGAACACGCTCGCCGCGCCGATGTTCGAGTACTCGCCGATGGTGGCGTCACCGACGTAGGACAGGTGCGGGATCTTCGTCCCCTCGCCGATGTTCGAGTTCTTCGTCTCGACGAACGTGCCGATCTTGGACTTGAGGCCGAGACGGGTACCGGGACGGAGGTACGCGTACGGCCCCACGCTCGCCTGCGGCCCGATCTCGGCACCGTCCGCCACCGTGTTGTCGACGCGCGCGCCGGCCCCGACCCTCGTGTCCTTCAGCCGGGTGTTCGGACCGACCTCCGCGCCCTCGGCGAGGTGTGTGGCGCCCAGCAGCTGGGTGCCCGGGTGGACGAGCGCGTCCTGCTCGAACGTGACGGTGACGTCGACCCAGGTGGTGGCGGGGTCGATGACGGTCACCCCGGCGAGCATGGCGTCGGTGAGCAGCCGGTCGTTGAGGATGCGCCGGGCCTCGGAGAGCTGCACGCGGTTGTTGATCCCGGCGATCTCGCGGTGGTCGCCGGCGACGGAGGCCCCGACCCGGTGCCCGGCCTCGCGCAGGATCCCGAGGACGTCGGTGAGGTACTCCTCGCCCTGGCTGTTGTCGGTCCTGACCTTCCCGAGGGCGTCCGCGAGGAGCTGGCCGTCGAACGCGAAGACCCCGGAGTTGATCTCACGGATCGCGCGCTGCGACTCGGTGGCGTCCTTGTGCTCCACGATGGCCGTCACCGCACCGGAGGCGCCGTCGCGGACGATACGGCCGTAGCCGGTGGCGTCCGGGACCTCGGCGGTCAGCACGGTGACGGCGTTGCCGTCGGTGGAGTGGGTGGCGGTGAGGGCCCGCAGGGTCGCGCCGGTGAGTAGGGGGGTGTCGCCGCAGACGACCACGACCGTCCCGTCGACGACCCCGCCCAGTTCTTCGAGCCCCATCCGCACCGCGTGCCCGGTGCCGTTCTGCTCCGCCTGGACCGCCGTACGCACGCCGGGGTCGGCCTCGGCGAGGTGCGCGGTGACCTTCTCGCGGGCGTGCCCGACGACGACGACCAGGTTCTCCGGGTCCAACTCGCGCGCGGCGGCGAGGACGTGGCCGACCAGCGAACGGCCACAGATGCTGTGCAGAACCTTCGGTGTGGCCGACTTCATACGGGTGCCCTCACCCGCTGCGAGTACGACGACGGCTGCCGGGCGGGTTGCGCTCACGGGGATGCCCTTCGGCTGTGGATGGGTGGGGTGTGGACATCCGCAGGATACCGGGGCGTTGTGAGGGGGAAATGTGAGTCGGGTCCCGACCCGTTCACTTGGGTGAGGACCCGTCCGTATGAGGCTCCCCCGCCAGGACTCGAACCCGGACAAATGGCACCAAAAGCCACGGTGCTGCCAATTACACCACGGGGGAATGAATTCGATCCAACCGGACATTTGGTCAGGCTGTCGAATGGCGCCTCCTACTATGCCGCACCGGACGCCCTCCATGCGACGGTATAGGTAGGCCACTCGACGTCGCGGACGGCCGGGCAGCAGCACCGCACCTCCCGGCAGTTCGGGGGACGGTTCGGGGGACGGCGGGCGGTTTCGCTTCTCTTCGACAGGGCGGGGCGGTGCGGGCCGGTACGGGAAACTCGCCGGAAAAGCGGCGGCACTCGAACGTAGGCTTGGGTCATGACCACGACGGGGGAAGACCGCACCGGGGCCGGGACGGGGGACAGGGCCGGGCCGTGGTGGTGGGAACGGTGGCGGGGGGCGTTGCTCGACGTTGGGCTGGCGTCGGTGTCGGCGGTCGAGTGCGCGGTGGAGGGTGTCGAGTTCGCGCGGAACGCCGCGTTGCCGGAGGCCGTGGGGGTCGCGTTCGGGGCGCTCGCTGGTTCCGTCCTGCTGGTGCGGCGGATGTGGCCCGTTGCCGTCGTGCTCGTCTTCATCGCTGTCGCGCCCGCTCAGATGGGGTATCTGATGGGGCTCGTCGGGCTGTACACGCTGGCGGCGTCGGAAGCGCCGCGGCGGATCATCGGGGCGCTGTCGGGGATGGCGTTCACCGGGGTGTTCATCGTGTGGTTCGTGCAGGCGACGCAGAGCGACATGCAGGGGGACGGGGCGGTCGGGGGCGGGGACGCGTTCGCGCCGTTCCTCGCGCTGACGATGGCGATCGGGCTGACCGCGCCGCCCGTACTGCTGGGGCTGTACGTCGGGGCGCGGCGGCGGCTGATGGAGAGTCTGCGGGAGCGGGCGGATTCGCTGGAGCGGGAGTTGCAGCTGCTCGCGGAGCGGGCGGAGGAGCGGGCGGAGTGGGCCCGGGGGGAGGAGCGCACCCGGATCGCCCGGGAGATGCATGACGTGGTCGCGCATCGGGTGTCGTTGATGGTCGTGCACGCGGCCGCTCTGCAGGCCGTGGCACGGAAGGATCCGGAGAAGGCCGTGCGGAACGCGGCGCTCGTGGGGGACATGGGACGGCAGGCGCTGACCGAGTTGCGGGAGATGCTCGGGGTGCTGCGGTCCGGGGAGGGGTTCTCCTCGATGGCGCGGGCGGAGCCGGTGCCGGTCGCGGTGCCTCTGGCGGCGGTGGGGGCGGCGGCCGCGGCCGCCGCTTCGCGGGCCGAGGACGAGGCCGGTGAGGGGCCCTGTCTGGCTGAGCTGGAGGTGCTCGTGGGGCAGTCGGCGACGGCGGGGATGGTCGTCGAGCTGTCGGTGGAGGGGGAGGTGCGGGTGTATGCGGCCGAGGTCGAGCAGACGGCGTACCGGGTGGTGCAGGAGGCGTTGACGAACGTGCACAAGCATGCGGCGGGGGCGAAGACGCATGTGCGGCTGGCGCATCGGGCGGCGGAGATCGCGATGCAGGTGGAGAACGGGGCGCCGCCGGAGCCGGGGGCGGCGGGGGCCGCGCGGTTGCCGAGCGGGGGGAACGGGTTACTCGGGATGAAGGAGCGGGTGGCCGAGCTGGGGGGCGTCTTCGTGTCCGGGCCCACCGATGCCGGGGGGTTTCGGGTGTCCGCGGTGATTCCGGCGGCGTAGGGGCGGGGTGCGACCTGTTGCCCGGTCACCCGGCGACTTCCGCCGGGCGCGGGCGGGTTCCACTCACCGGCGCTCGCCGGGTGCCGTTGCGCCCACCCTCCCCCACGCTTGGCTGCGCTCGCGCGGGAGGTGCCCCCATCGCCCCAGCGGCACGACTGCCCGCAGCGAGGCCGGTTTGGGGCGGCGCCGACGTGGACGCCGGGGGTGGCGGGGGACGGCGTGGACCGCGGGGACGGCGGCGACGGCGAGAGCACCGAGGACGCCGAGGGTCATGAGGGCGGCGACGGCGGCGAGAACTTCGTGGACGGCGCGTGCCGCGGGGACGGCGACGGCGGCGAGAACTTCGAGAACTCCGAGGATGCCGAGTGCCGCGGGGACGGCGACGACCGCGCGAACACCGCGAACATCGAGGACACCGAGGACACCGAGGGCCGTGAGGGTGTCGAAGGCGGCTCGCCGGGCGTAGGTCTGTTCAGGTGGCTGTCAGGCGGGTTGGGTCGGTGCCTGTGAGCAGGGTCGTGAGGGCTGTGTCGATGTTGGGGCCGAGGTACCAGTCGCCGGTGTGGTCGAGGGCGTAGGCGCGGCCCTCGGCGTCGATGGCGATGAGGGAGCGGGTGCCGGTCTCGTGGCCGAGGGGGCAGACCTCGGTGTCGAGGGCGCGGCCGAGGTCGCCGAGGGTGCGGGCCATGTGGAGGCCGTGCAGCGGGTCGAGGTGCAGGTCGGCGGGGGCGAGCCGGCGGCCGGGGCCCTGGGCGGTGAGGTGGAGCCCGCCGAACTCGGCCCAGGCCTCGACCGCCGCCGGGAAGACCGCGTGGCGGTGGCCGGCGGGGGAGACGTGCTCGCGGAGGGCGTCGGCCCAGATCTCGGCCCGCTTTATGTCCCAGCGGCCCGGCTGCCAGCCGGCGGCGCGCAGGGCGGCGTCGACGGGGACGGAGAAGCGCGTGGAGGAGGTGCGGTCGGTGTGCATCTGCCCTTTGTTCGTCGGGGGTTCGTCGGCGGTTTGAACTCGGGTCGGGGACGGGGCCGGGACATCGGCTTGTCAGTGGCCCTGCGATCCCGGGGCGGACTCCTCGTTCCGGAGTCCTGGAGCCCTGGAATCTCTGACGCGATCTCCGGGAGACGGGTTCCTGGGCCGGGACGGCCGCCCGGGTCCCGGCTCAGTTCTCCTGTGCCGGGTCCACGATGCGGACGCCGAAGTGGGAGCTGAGCGCCGTGCAGGAGCGGCACGGGGTGGCGAAGGCGCCGTGGAGGGGGTCGCCGTCCTCGCGGATGTGGCGGGTGGTGAGCTTGGCCTGCTTGAGGACCTTGCGGGCCTCGCCGTTGGACATGGGTCTGCGGGCGGCGCGCCTGCTGCGGGCCGCGTCGGCACCGGTGATGTGCCGGGAGATGAGGATGGCCTCGGCGCAGCGGCCGGTGAAGCGGTCGCGCTGCGCGGTGGCGAGGGAGTCGAGGAACTCCTGGACCAGGGCGTGCAGGGGCGGGGCATGGTCGCCGCGTGCGGCGGTGCCGGTGAGGGTCTCGCCGCGCACCGAGAGGGCGGCGGCCACGGTCGGCAGGATGCCGTCACGGCGGTGGAGGAGGGCCGGGGCATGCCGCTGTTCCGCGGTGCTCCAGCCGATGCGAGGGTCGCCCGAAGGCCCCGCCTGCGTCGCGCTCATGGTCGTGATCCCCTCCCGTTGCATCCCCCGCCAGCGGACACAGAGTGCCAAACGGCGTGGCCCGTGCGGAAGCTGGGGCGGTACGACACGCCCGGGCTTCGGCGTTCCGTGAGGGTGGCGTGACGGCTGGTCACGGAACCAGAGGCCCGGTGACCGGTGTCGCCGTACCGCATAGGCTGTCGACAACCGCGATCCGTTCGGTCTCGCGATCGAGTACGGGCAGAACAGGCCATATCGGGGTCTTCTCTGCTGTCGGAGAGCGGTAGGACAGCGACAACGCAGCCAGAACAGGTCACACCAGAACGCCGCAGGGGGCTACCGCCATGACGACAGGTCGGCTCGGGCAGCAAGCCGCGCCGCCGAACGCGGCCTACGCCGGGCAGCTCGTGCAGTTTCCGGACCCGGTCCGGGCCGCGCGTCATCCGGGAGGTGTCCGTGTTGACGAACACGGCTATCCGGACTTCTCGCCCTATGCGCGCGCCGCGGCGGAGATCGCCGATCCCCCGGAGGGGTTCGGGGTGGACGAGCTGCGGTTGACGGACTACGTCTCCGCGAACGCGGCGCTGGCCGCGACGGGGCACGAGCTGTGGGACACGATCCCGCCGGTGGCGACGCCGCACGGCTGGACGTGGCATCACGCGCCGGGCGGCCGGCGGCTGGAGCTGGTGCCGGTCGAGGTGAAGGCGCTGCTGCGGCATCACGGTGGCATCGCGACGGCGCGCGTGGACCAGCACAAGCGGGGCACGCGGCCGTTGCAGGAGACCCGGCCCGCGCACTTCGGGCTGCCGAAGTCGTCGGCGGTGGCGGTGACCGAGATGCAGGTGCAGGGGGTCGAGGAGGACCTCGGGTACCGGCTGCCGGGCGCGTACCGGTCGTTCCTGAAGGCGGCGGGCGGCTGCGCCCCCGTCGGGGCGGCGCTGGACGCGGAGCTGGGGCTGCTGATCGACCAGCCGTTCTTCACGGTGCGGGACGAGGCGGCCGTCAACGACCTGGTGTACGTCAACAAGTGCCTGCGGGACCATCTCACCAAGGACTACCTGGCGGTCGCGTTCGCGCAGGGCGGGATTCTCGCGGTGAAGGTCAAGGGCGACCGGATCGGGTCGGTCTGGTTCTGCGCGTACGACGACGCCCGTGACGTCGATCCGTCGTGGCCGCCGGCCGAGCGGGTGGAGCGGTTGCTGCTCCCCGCCGGTGCGGACTTCGACGCGTTCCTGGCCCGGCTGGCGGGCAATCCGCCGGAATTGGAGACGGTGGCCAACCTGATGGTGGACGGTGGCTTCGCACGTTCCGTGCCGGTCGCCGCGGGCGCCGCCGCGTCCTCGGTGGGGGAGTGAGTTTTCGATGGTGACCTTCGCTCAGGCGCAGGAGCGCGCCGAGGAGTGGATCAACGGCGATCTGCCGGCCTACCAGCACCGTGAGGTGCGGGTGCGGGAGTTCGAGCTCGGGTTTGTGGTGTGGGCCGAGGACAGGGCGGACGGCCCGCGTTCCGACGGTGGCGCGCAGCGGCTGGTCATCGCCCGTGACAGCGGGGAGGCCACGCTGTGGCCGTCGCTGGCGGTGGGCGAGGTGATCCGCCGGTTCGAGGAGGAGTACGGCCGTACGGACGCGGCTCCGGCCGCCGCGCCGGCGCCTCCGGCCCGGGTGGATCTGAACCAGACGTCGTTCCTGCTGACTCCGCCGGAGTGGTTGCAGGACGCGGCGGACAAGCTGGGGATTCCGGACCACCGCGCGGGTTCGAGCGCGGGTGCGGGCTCTGGTGCGGGTGCGTCCGACGGCGCCGGGTCCCGTCCGGCTGCTGCCGCCGCCGGTACGGGCGGTTCCGGCTCCGTGGGCGCCAACGGGGTGTCCGGGGGCGCTGGTTCGATGTCCGAGACGCTGCCGGGGCCGGTGGGGCAGTCGCCCTCAACCGGCCGAGGGGTGCCCGCCACGCCGGCCGACGCCACGCCCTGGCCGGCCGCCGCTTCGGCGGACGACGAGGTACGGGACGCGGTGCCGCCGCCGAGGAACACCGAGCCGCAGGACGCGGCGCCGGGGGTGCCCGCCGGGGCGACCCCGTGGGCCGGCACGGACACCAACGCCGATGCCGGGGACGACCGTTCGGTCCCCCTGCCGGAGACGGTGTTCGCACGGCAGTTGTCCGAGGTGAGCGACGAGGACGACGCTCCGGCGCCCAACGCGCTGCCGGACGCCAAGACCGCGCTGATCTCCGGCGGCAGCCGACTTCCCCGGACGACCGTGTCGCCGGCCATGGGCGGCCCCGGCGCGGGCACTCCGCAACAGCAACCGCCGTCGGGTCCGGGCACTCCGCCGCCCGGTGCGCCCTCCTACGGCTATCCGCAGGGACCCGGCGGTCCGCACGGTCCGGGGACTCCGCCGCCCGGTGCGTCGTCGTACGGCTATCCGCAGGGGCCCGGCGGTCCGCAGGGTGCTGGAGGTCCGCAGGGTCCCGGTGGTCCTGGTACGCCGCCGGGCCGTCCGCTGGCGCCCCACGCCGGGGACATCGCCGACGCCGCCACGAGCAAGGCGGCACCGCCTCCGCGCCGGGGCGGAGGGCCGGGTGCGCCGCCGCCTCCGGCCCCGCCCGGCACCCCGGGGACACCGGGCGCCCGTCCGGGCGGCACGCCTCCGCCGCCGTCCGGTCCCGGCGCCCCGGGCACCCCGGCGGGCGGGTACGTGCCGACCCAGCTGGTCTCCTCCCTCGGCCCGAACGGGCCGGAGAGTCTCCCCGGTGCTCCGGGACAGCCCGGTGGGCCCGGTGCTCCCGGCGCTCCCGGCGTGCCGAATCCGCCCGGGGGCACCCCTCCGGGTGGCATGCACCACGCGGCGACGATGCTGGCCGGGCCCGCGGTGGGCGGCCCGGGTGCGCCGCAGCCGCCGGGTCCTCCCGGCGCTCCGGGTCAGCTGGGCGGTCCTGGCGCCCCCGGCGTGCCCGGTGCTCCCGGTCAGCCCGGTTTCCCCGGTGCTCCCGGTCAGCCGGGTGCGCGCGGTCCCGTACACCACGCCGAGACGATGCTGGCCGGGCCGCCGGTCGGCGGTCCCGGTGCGCCCGGGATGCCGCCGGGTGTTTCCCACGGGATGCCCGGACAGCCGGGGCCGGTCGGTCCGCCGATGGGTGCCCCGCCGGCGTACGGCTATCCGCAGCAGCCCACCGGGCAGCCGACCGTCGGCCCCGGCTACCAGGCCGTGCTGCGGTTCCGGGCGCCGGACGGCTCCGAGCAGCAGGTGATCCGGCGTTCGGCGCCGGGTACCCCGCACCCGGAGTGGCAGATCTTCCACGAGCTGCGCGGCCTGAACATCCCGCCGGAGGCCGTGCTGGAGCTGCACACGGAGCTGGAGTCGTGCGAGCTGCCGGGGGCGTACTGCGCGCGGATGATCCGTGAGCAGTGGCCGAACGCGCGCATCACGTCCATCGCCCCGTACGGCAAGGACCATGCGAGCCGGCAGCAGGGCATGGCTCAACTCATCGCGCATCAGGGCGAGTTGCACCAGGTAGCGGACGGTCCGGCACGGCTCGCGCCGGTGCGGGCGCCGTTGCAGCCGGTGCAGCCGGCGCCGCCGATCCCGCCGGAGGCGATCGGGCAGGAGCTGGCGGCGGCGTTCGGGCCGGGAGTGTTCCGGTTCGACCAGCAGGCGGTGTCGCGGCAGGGTGTTCCGCCCATCGTGGCGCACACGCTGGTCGTGGCCGGACTGCCCGCCGACATGGGCCCGTTCTTCTGGGCACAGGCCCAGCCGGGCCGTCCGGTGCCGACGCTCGCGGAGCTGGCGCAGGAGCGGGGTGTGCAGCCGGCGGCCGACGCGGGCTCGTACCTGGTGATGGGCAGCGACTTCGGCAAGGCGCTGTGTGTGCAGTACGGCACGGCGAACATCGTGGCCGTGCCGGTGGAGGCGGGGCCGGGCGGGGCGCCCGTACCGCCGCAGTTCGTGAACACCGGTCTGCCGGAGTTCGCGCGCTGCCTGGCCCTCCTCGGCCGTATGTGGCGACTGCGGTTCGGTCTCAACCAGGAGCAGGCGGGCCGCTGGACCCTCGACTTCCAGGCCCAGCTCGCCGCCCTCGACCCGGCGGCGCTCGCCTCGCCGGAGAGCTGGTGGTCGGTGCTGCTGGAGCAGATGTGGGACGGGTTGCTGTGATCCGTCGCGGCTGACGCCCGCCGCGCCACACGCATGCCGCAAGGGCCCGGCCCGGTCTTCCACGACCGGGCCGGGCCCTTCCGTGTGCCCGCCGACCGTGCCCGCCGACCGTGTGCGCAGTCTCACCCGTGACCCTCGCACGGAGTGTCGCGTTATGAACACTTCTGCCCGATACATCAAGATATGCGCGAAATCATCATTTCGTGTGCGTCCGGCGGAGAGGGCCCAGCATGAGCAGCGCACCGGCGGCACCCCATGGCTTCGAGTTCGACGTCGTACGGCGTGGCTACCGCATCGACCAGGTCGACGCCGACACGGAGGCCCTCTCGCGGGACCGGGACGCCGCGTGGGAGCGGGCCGCCCGGTTGACCGTGCTGGCCCGGGACATGGACGCGGAACTCGCCCTGCTGCGCGAGACCGTCGCCGGGCTGACCCCACAGAAGTACGAGGCACTCGGCGAGGGCGCCCGGCAGCTGTTCGCACTCGGCGAAGAGGAGGCCGCGGCCGTCGGGGAGCGCGGGCGCCACGAGGCCCGGCGGATGGTCGACGAGGCGGAGGAGGCGGGACAGCGGCTGAGGGACGACGCGCAGGCGTACGCCGACGAGGTGCGCGGCGAGGCCGACGAGCGGGCCCGGCAGCTGTTGCTGGCGGCCAGGGCCGAGGCCGACGATCTGCGGATCGAGGCCCGGCGCGTGGTGAAGGAGGGGCGGGGCGAGTCGCTGGCCGCGCTGCGGGAGATGCGGGAGCGGACCGAGGCGATGCTCACCGAACTCCGCAAGGAGTACGACGAGCGGGTGGCCGGCATCGAGCGGGACGTGGCCGAACGGGAGGCCGCGTTCGACGCGGGACAGGCCGAGCGGGCGGCTCGGGCGGAGACCGCCCTCGCCGAGGCCGAGCAGGGGTTCGCGGACGCGGAGGCCGACGCGGCGCGGATGCAGGACGAGGCGGAGGAGCGGGCCGCCGAGGCGCTCGCGGAGGCTCGGCGGCAGGAGGAGTGGGTGGTCCGGGAGACCGAGAGGGTGCTGCGGGAGCATGGGGAGAGGTGGGACGGGGTTCGGGCGCAGATGGACTGCATCCGGGACAGTCTGTCTGCGCTTACGGATTAGGTGCGGTGCGGTGCGCGGGTCGGGGCGGTCAGGGGCGGGTCGGGGCGCGATTTCGGGTGCGGGTGAGTGGGGGCTTGTCGCGCAGTTCCCCGCGCCCCCAAAAGATCCGAGCCGCCCCGGCCGTCACCAGTCGCCCCTTCCCGTCACCCCTTACCCCTTCCGTCACCCCTCCCTGTCAGTCGCCCCTCCTCGTCGCGCCCGCCAGGATCCAGCCCTCCACCGCCTCGTACTGCTTGCGTTGTTCTTCTGCTGAGGAGGGTGCACATGAGGCCCGTGCGGGTGTAGCGGCGCCAGAAGAGGCCGTAGACGAGGGCGCGGGCTGAACGGACCCACTCCCGCTCAGTCCACGGGAACGGTGGCGGGAAAGCGTCGGTCATCGGGTCGAGCAAGGACCTGATCCTGGAGCGCAGCGAACTGGCGGTGATGGGGCGCATCGACCGACTCGGTGACGATGTCTCGGACGGCGACCAGGCCGTCGCCCGTTCGCAAACCGCGTACGCGGCACTACTGGACCTCGTCCACCGGCAGTTCCTCGAAGCGGGGCGTTCGGTCTGACAGGGTGGAGGGCCCGCCGGGTTTCCCCGCGGGCCCTCAGCCCTTCAGCACCGGAAACCTCCGAGGCGCCACCACCAGCAGCACCACGAACGCCACCGTCGCCGCGCACGCCGCGCCCAGGTAGACGGCGTCGACCGCGTCCGCGACCGCGCGGCGGATTGGTTCAGCGGCCGTGCCGGCGTCGAGGGAGTGGGTGACGGCGTCGAGGTCGCCCGCGCCGCCGAGGCGGGAGGCCAGTACGCCGTTCGCGACCGCGCCGAAGACCGCCGCGCCCAGGGTCTGGCCGGTCTGGCGGCAGAAGAGGATCGAGGCCGTGGCGGTGCCGCGCTCCTCCCACGTCACCGACGACTGGACGCCGATGATCAGGGGGAGCTGGAAGAGGCCCAGCGCGGCGCCCAGGAGGAGCATCAGCAGCATCGGCTGCCAGGCCTCGCCCGGGTAGGGGAGGAACGGGAAGGCGAAGAGGAGGGCCGCCGCCGCGGCGATGCCTACCATCGCCGTGTTCCGGAAGCCGATGCGGCGGTAGACGTGCTGGCTGAGGGCCGCCGACACCGGCCAGCTCAGCGTCCAGACGGAGACCACGAAACCGGCGGCCACCGGCGCCAGGCCCAGCACCGACTGGGCGTAGGTCGCGAGGAAGACCGTCGGCGCGATCATCAGCAGGCCCAGCGCGCCGAGCGCCAGGTTGACCGCCGCGATCGTGCGGCGGCGCCACACCCAGCCGGGAATGATCGGTTCGGCCGCCCGGCGTTCGATCAGCACCAGCAGCGCGATCAGGGCGACTCCCGTGCCCAGCAGGGTGATCGAGGGCAGGGAGAGCCAGTCCCAGGCCACCCCGCCCTGCACCAGCGCCAGCAGCAGGGCCCCGCCGGCGGCGAAGACGGTCAGGGCGCCCGCCCAGTCGACACGCGGTCTCTCCGTCATCGTCCGCCGGGGCTCGTGCAGATGACGGACCAGCAGCCACAACGCGGCCGCGCCGAGCGGCAGGTTGATGAGGAAGATCCAGCGCCAGTCCGCGTACGTGGCGAGGACGCCGCCCACCCCGGGGCCGGCCACCGCCGACACCGCCCACACCGTGGACAGCTTGGACTGGATCTTGGGGCGCTCCTCCAGGGGATAGAGGTCGGCGGCGAGGGTCTGGACCGTGCCCTGCAGCGCCCCGCCGCCCAGGCCCTGGATGACACGGAAGGCGATCAGGGAGCCCATGTTCCAGGCCAGCGCGCAGAGCAGGGAACCCAGCAGGAACAGCACCGCGCCCACGACGAGGACCGGTTTGCGGCCGAAGGTGTCGGAGAGCTTGCCGTAGACGGGCAGGGTGACAGTGACGGCGAGCAGATAGCCGGAGAAGAGCCAGGAGAAGACGGAGAAGCCGCCGAGGTCGGCGACGATCTGCGGTACGGCGGTCGAGACGATCGTGGAGTCCAGCGCGGCCAGCCCCATGGCCAGCATCAGCGCGGCGGTGACGGCCCCTCGTCTGCCTGATCCGGTGTGCTGTGGCGAGTCGCGTACGGCGGGCCGTATGTCGCCCACCGGATTGTCGCCCACCGGATTGTCGTCCACGGAATGCCTTCCCCTTGCACCTATCTGCCGCCGACCACCATGCCATTGACCCTCACGCCACGGCAGGGTGCAGCCTGCTCGCACCGCAAGGAGGACGGGAACCCCGAGGCAGTCTCCTCCCGGAGAGCGATATCCCCTAGGGGGATGTCCGCACTACGGCTCGGGGAGGGGTCGTACCGGCGGAGGACGAGACGGGACGCCTTCCGTCCTTAACCTGGCTTTACGCCGCTGGGGGGCGGTGCACCGGAGCAGTGGGGGTGGGGTTTTCCCCAGCAGAAGACTGCGCTGGGCACCAGGGCGCCGCACCCCCTTCGGGGACCAGACTCATCAGCACACCAGCTCGTACGACTCGGCACCTCGCTTCGTGCGGCACTCGGGTCCGTACAGCACTCGGTCCGTACGGCATCTCGCTTCGTACGGCTCATCCACTGAGCAGTGGAACCATCCGCTGCGCAACATAGGAGACATACCGTGACATCGGCTGTGACCATCACCAGGCACGGGGGTACTGGAGGGACTACGGCCGTTGCCGCGCGGGCGCGGCAGGTCGTGAAGGCGTACGGGTCCGGTGAGACCCGTGTCGTCGCCCTCGACCATGTGGATGTGGACATCGCGCGGGGACAGTTCACCGCGATCATGGGCCCCTCGGGGTCCGGCAAGTCCACCCTCATGCACTGCCTCGCCGGACTCGACAACGTGACGTCGGGTCAGATCTACCTCGACGACACCGAGATCACCGGTCTCAAGGACAAGAAGCTCACGCGGTTGCGCCGGGACCGGATCGGGTTCATCTTCCAGGCGTACAACCTGCTGCCCACGCTGAACGCGATAGAGAACATCACCCTGCCCATGGACATCGCCGGGCGGAAGCCGAACAAGGAGTGGCTGGGGCGGGTCGTCGACACCGTCGGCCTGAGCGACCGGCTCAAGCACCGGCCCACCCAGCTCTCCGGCGGCCAGCAGCAGCGCGTCGCCGTGGCCCGGGCGCTGGCCGCCCGGCCGGAGATCATCTTCGGTGACGAGCCGACCGGCAACCTGGACTCGCGGGCCGGCGCCGAGGTCCTGGGCTTCCTGCGCAGGTCGGTCGACGAGCTGGGTCAGACCATGGTGATGGTCACCCACGACCCGGTGGCAGCCTCGTACGCGGACCGGGTGCTGTACCTGGCCGACGGCCGCATCGTCGACGAGATGCTGAAGCCGACCGCCGACGCCGTGCTGGACCGGATGAAGGACTTCGACGCGCGGGGGCGTACGTCATGAGCGTCATGAAGACCTCCCTGCGCAACTTCTTCGCGCACAAGGGACGGATGGCGCTCTCGGCCATCGCGGTCATGCTGTCGGTGGCGTTCGTGACGGGGACCCTGGTGTTCACCGACACGATGGGTACGACGTTCGACAAGCTGTTCGCGGCCACCTCCTCCGACGTCACGGTCAGCGCCAAGGGCGCCTCGGACAGCGGTGAGACGCAGTCCGACAACGGCAGGCCGCCGGTCATGCCCGCGTCCGTCGTCGACAAGGTGGGCGGCGCGGACGGCGTGAAGTCGGCCGAGGGGACCGTGTTCTCGACCTCGGTCAC
The DNA here is from genome assembly GCF_041435215.1 of Streptomyces sp. NBC_01314. Lineage (NCBI taxonomy): Bacteria > Bacillati > Actinomycetota > Actinomycetes > Kitasatosporales > Streptomycetaceae > Streptomyces > Streptomyces sp. NBC_01314. Next base: position 6,705,983 of record NZ_CP108394.1, read on the forward strand.
GGTCGTCGACGCCGACAAGGACAGCCTCTCGCCCACCAGCGGCGCCCCGACCATCGTCGGCAACTGGAACGCCAACGACTCCCGCACCATGAAGATCTCGTCCGGCAACGCACCGCGCGGCCCCGACCAGATCATGGTCGACGCGGACACCGCCGACAAGCACGACCTGAAGCTCGGCGACGAGATCGGCGTGATCAGCGCCGTCGGCACGCACGAGGCGAAGGTCTCCGGCATCGCCGATTTCCAGGTCACCAACCCGGGCGCCGCGATCTTCTACCTCGACACCGCCACCGCCCAGAAGGCCCTCGTCGGCGAGACCGACGTGTACACCAACGTCAACATCACCGCCGCCGCCGGGTTCACCGACGCGCAGGTGAAGAAGAACGTCTCCGCCGAACTGGGCGGCACCTACAAGGTGCAGACCGCCAAGGAGATCGCGGACGCCAACGCCAAGGACGTCGGCGAGTTCATGGGCGTGATGAAGTACGCGATGCTCGGCTTCGCCGGAATCGCCTTCCTCGTCGGCATCTTCCTGATCATCAACACCTTCTCGATGCTGGTCGCCCAGCGGACCCGCGAGATCGGCCTGATGCGGGCCATCGGCTCCAGCCGCGGCCAGGTCAACCGGTCGGTCCTCGTCGAGGCGCTGCTCCTGGGCGTCTTCGGCTCGCTCCTCGGCGTCGCCGGCGGAGTCGGCCTCGCCATCGGCCTGATGAAGCTGATGAGCGCCACCGGCATGAACCTGTCCACCGACGACCTCACCATCGCCTGGACCACCCCGGCGGTCGGTCTGCTCCTCGGCATCGTGGTCACCGTCCTCGCCGCGTACGTGCCCGCCCGGCGTGCCGGCAAGGTCTCCCCGATGGCCGCCCTGCGCGACGCCGGCGCCCCGCTGGACGCCAAGGCCGGAATCGTACGGGCCGTGATCGGCCTCCTCCTGACCGGCGTGGGCGGCTACTGCCTGTACCTGGCGTCCGCCGCCGACAAGGCGAGCGAGGGCTCGATGTGGCTGGGCAGCGGGGTCGTCCTGTCCCTCATCGGCTTCGTCGTCATCGGCCCGCTGCTCGCCGGCGCGGTGGTGCGGGTGCTGGGCGCGGTCGTCCTGCGGGCCTTCGGACCGGTCGGCCGGATGGCCGAGCGCAACGCGCTGCGCAACCCCCGCCGTACGGGGGCCACCGGCGCCGCCCTGATGATCGGCCTCGCCCTGGTCGCCTGCCTGTCCGTCGTCGGCTCCTCCATGGTCGCCTCGGCCACGGATCAGCTCGACAAGACGGTCGGCACGGACTTCATCATCCAGTCCGACACCGGCCAGCTGATCACCCCGCAGGCCGTCGAGGCCGCGCGCTCCGCCGAGGGCATCAAGAGCCTCACCGAGTACAAGTACACCCAGGCCGACTTCACCACCCCCGACGGCAAGACGCTCAAGGAGACGGCGATCACCGCCGCCGATCCGAGCTACGCCACCGACCTCGCCACCGAGGTCGTCGCGGGGAAGCTGACGGACGCCTACAAGCCCGACTCGATGTCCGTCCACGACAAGTTCGCCAAGGACCACGACATCAAGCTCGGCTCCAAGATCGCCGTCGACTTCAAGGACGGCTCCACGGCCGACCTGACCGTCCGCGCGATCACCAGCAGCGACGTCGTCATCGACGCCGGGGCCATGTACACCTCCATCGACACGATGGCCAAGTACGTCCCCGCCGACAGGATGCCCCTCGACCAGATGCTCTTCGCCTCGGCGAAGGAGGGGCAGGACGCTGCCGCGTACAAGTCCCTCAAGGACGCGCTGCACGACTACCCGCAGTACGAGGTCCGCGACCAGACCGACTACAAGGAGGCCCTGAAGGGCCAGATCGACCAGCTCCTCAACATGATCTACGGCCTGCTCGCCCTGGCGATCATCGTCGCGATCCTGGGAGTCGTGAACACACTGGCCCTGTCGGTGGTCGAGCGGACGCGCGAGATCGGTCTGATGCGCGCGATCGGCCTGTCGCGGAGGCAACTGCGCCGGATGATCCGTCTGGAGTCGGTCGTCATCGCCCTCTTCGGCGCGCTCCTCGGCCTGGGGCTGGGCATGGGCTGGGGCGCCACCGCCCAGCAGCTCCTGGCCCTGGAGGGTCTGAAGGTCCTCGACATCCCCTGGCCGACGATCATCGGCGTCTTCATCGGCTCGGCCTTCGTGGGTCTGTTCGCCGCGCTGGTGCCGGCGTTCCGGGCGGGCCGCATGAACGTCCTGAACGCGATCGCCACCGAGTAGCCACCGGCCGGCCACAGGCCACTGAGCACGGGGGAACGGGGACACGGGGGAACACGGGGGAAACCGGGGGAGAGCCCGGCGTCGGGAAGCGGAGGCTTCCGGGCGCCGGGCTCCACCCGTCTCAGGAGGATGCGCTCGGGGATGTGCTCGGGGACGTACTCGGGGATGTGTTCGGGGACGTTCGTTTCAGCAGGACGTAGCCCTGGATGACGCCCCGCAGCACGTACGTGTCGCGCGGATGCAGCTGACGGGCGAACGCGGGGACGTCCTTCACCCAGCGCGAGGAGTTGTCGAAGGCGATGTAGTCGGGGGCGAGGCCCTTGGTCCGGCCGATCCAGAAGACGCGGCAGCGGGAGGTCAGCCGGGTGATGGGCCCGATGTTGGACTCGACGGTGGACCCGTCGGGGATGGTGTCCAGCAGCTTCTCCACAGCCCTGACACCGGCCGGGACACGATAGGCGTCGGCCTCGGTCAGGGTGCCCAGCGGCAGCGCGGTCGTCAGCGCGAGGGAGGCCGCGAGGACGGCGGCGGGCAGATGGAACGTGTACGCGCGCAGCCACGGACGGGAGCTGTGGCGGGCGGCCGGGAGCGTGTCGACGAGCGCGAGCGTGAGGATCGGCATCAGCACGGCGCTGTAGTGCCAGGCCGTGCCCCAGTAGTGGTGGTCGGAGGAGACGAACCGCCAGCCCAGGGTGGGCAGGACGGCGAGGACGATCGGGGAGCGCAGGGCGAGCAGTCCGCTGGTCGGGATCAGCAGCCAGAGGACGGTGCGGATCTTGACGTCCACGCCGTCGAGGGGGCCCGAGCCGCCGACCTTCGACAGGTAGTCGGAGGCGCCGACGGTGTTGAAGGACGGGATGATCACGGTGAAGGCGAGCAGTGTGGCGAGCGCGCCGAACCCCGCGACCGCGAGGGCGTACGGCACCACCCGGGACGAGCCGTGCCGCCGGGCCCGTAGCGCGACGACGACCGCGATGACCGCCAGCGTCAGCCCCTGGTCCTCCTTGACCAGCACCAGAGGCAGTCCCCAGAGCAGCGCCGCACGCCACCGCCGCCGGAGCAGCGCCTCCAGGGAGAACGCGATCAGCGGAACCGCGAAACAGATCTCGTGGAAGTCGAAGTCCACGGCGTTCTGCAGCCCCCACGACAGCCCGTACGCCACCCCCAGCGTGAGTCCCCGCGCCCGCCCCAGCATCCGCGTCGCCGCCCGGGTCACCGGCACCGCCGACAGCGCGAACAGCGCCGCCTGCGCGACCAGCAGGGTCACGGACGAGGGAAACATGCGGTAGAGCGGCGCGAGCAGCACGGTGACAGGGCTGAAGTGATCCCCGAGAACGCTGTACCCCGGCCCCTTCAGCTCGACGATCGGTGCCTGGAAGTGCGCGTACGCCCGCACTGTCTGCTCGAAGATCCCCAGGTCGTACGAACGGGTCCCCATCCGCCGGTACCGCCCGACCGACACCGCGGCATACGCGACGAACAGCACGACGGCCAGCACGTACGGCTCGCCCCGCTCGGGCGGAAAGCGCCGGTCACGGGCCGGGAGAGAGGCCATGACCGGCCCTGGTATGAGCGCCGGCGTCGACGGGTTCGTGGACGGGGCGGTCGGTGCCATGGATGCTCACGTTCGGCTGGGGGCAGGGGGCAAGGGGTGCCTTAAGAGATTAGGCGGCGGGTGAGGGGAGGGGCGAAGCCCCTTGTTTTCAGGGGCGCGGGGAACTGCTTTTCGGGGGCGCGGGGAACTGCGCGATCAACCACGACGCTCCCGCACGCAAAAACGGACAGGGGAGCGGGGTCGAAGGGGCAGCGCCCCTGGTGATGGGACGGGTAGGGGCGGTGGGGGCGAGACAAGAGTCGTCCACACCCCCCCGCACCGCTCGTCGTACCCTGGACACCCCCGGCCCGTCACACGAGTCCGGGCGTTCGTGTTGCCCCGGCAGCCCGACAGCCAGCTCAAGCCAGTAGCCCCACACCTTGCCCACCCGGACGGGAAACGCCCCGAATGAGCCTCCACGGTCTGCTAGACGCCGTAGTCAAGGACGCCCCCCTCGCGGAAGCGATCAGGGCGGCATCCGACGGCCACCGCACCCACATCGACCTGGTGGGCCCCCCGGCGGCCCGCCCCTTCGCGGTGGCCGCCCTCACCCGGGACGCCGGCCGCCCCGTACTCGCCGTGACGGCGACGGGCCGCGAGGCCGAGGACCTGGCGGCGGCCCTGCGCTCGCTGCTCCCCCCGGACGGCGTCGTGGAGTACCCGGCCTGGGAGACGCTCCCGCACGAGCGGCTCAGCCCGCGCAGCGACACCGTCGGCCGCCGCCTCGCCGTACTGCGCCGCCTCACCCACCCGCGCCCGGACGACCCGGAGACCGGCCCGGTCTCGGTCGTCGTCGCCCCCGTCCGCTCCGTCCTCCAGCCGCAGGTCAAGGGCCTCGGAGACCTGGAGCCGGTCGCCCTGCGCTCGGGCGGCACGGCCGACCTGAACCGTACGGTCGAGGCCCTGGCGGCAGCCGCGTACTCCCGTGTCGAACTCGTCGAGAGGCGCGGCGAGTTCGCCGTACGCGGCGGCATCCTGGACGTCTTCCCGCCGACCGAGGAGCACCCCCTCCGGGTGGAGTTCTGGGGCGACGACGTCGAGGAGATCCGGTACTTCAAGGTCGCCGACCAGCGCTCCCTGGAGGTCGCCGAGCACGGTCTGTGGGCGCCGCCCTGCCGCGAACTGCTCCTCACCGACGACGTACGCGCCCGCGCGCGCGCCCTCGCCGAGCGCCACCCGGAGCTCGGCGAACTCCTCAACAAGATCGCCGAGGGCATCGCCGTCGAGGGGATGGAATCCCTCGCTCCGGTCCTCGTCGACGACATGGAACTGCTGATCGACGTCATGCCGAAGGGCGCCATGGCGATCGTGTGCGACCCGGAGCGGGTGCGGACGCGGGCGGCGGACCTGGTGGCCACCTCGCAGGAGTTCCTGGAGGCGTCCTGGGCGGCGACCGCCGGTGGCGGCGAGGCGCCCATCGACGTCGGCGCGGCCTCCCTGCGGTCCCTCGCGGACGTCCGCGACCGGGCCCGTGAGCTGGACATGTTGTGGTGGTCGGTGTCGCCGTTCGCGGCCGACGAGACGTTCACATCCGCCGGCGCGGCCGGCGACGCGGACACCCTCAAGCTCGGCATGCACGCCCCCGAGACCTACCGCGGCGACACCGCGAAGGCGCTCGCCGACACCAAGGGCTGGCTCGCCGACGGCTGGCGCACGGTGTTCGTGACCGAGGCCCACGGGCCGGCCGCCCGCACGGTCGAGGTACTCGGCGGCGAGGGCATCGCGGCCCGTCTGGAGGCCGAGCTGGGGCAGATCTCCCCGTCGGTCGTGCACGTGGCGTGCGGCTCGATCGACTACGGCTTCATCGACCCGACCCTGAAGCTCGCGGTCCTCACCGAGACCGACCTCACCGGCCAGAAGGCGGCCGGCAAGGACGGCGCCCGGATGCCGGCCCGCCGCCGCAAGACCATCGACCCGCTCACCCTCGAACCGGGCGACTACATCGTCCACGAGCAGCACGGCGTCGGCCGCTACATCGAGATGGTCCAGCGGACCGTGCAGAGCGCGACCCGTGAGTACCTGGTCGTGGAGTACGCCCCCGCCAAGCGCGGCCAGCCCGGCGACCGCCTCTACATCCCGACGGACCAGCTCGAACAGATCACGAAGTACGTCGGTGGCGAGGCCCCGACCCTGCACCGCCTGGGCGGCGCCGACTGGACGAAGACGAAGGCGCGCGCGAAGAAGGCGGTCAAGGAGATCGCCGCCGACCTCATCAGGCTCTACAGCGCGCGGATGGCCGCGCCCGGTCACGCGTTCGGCGCGGACACGCCCTGGCAGCGTGAGCTGGAGGACGCCTTCCCCTACGCGGAGACGCCCGACCAGCTCACGACGATCGCCGAGGTCAAGGAGGACATGGAGAAGACGGTCCCCATGGACCGTCTGATCTGCGGCGACGTCGGCTACGGCAAGACGGAGATCGCGGTCCGGGCCGCCTTCAAGGCCGTCCAGGACGGCAAGCAGGTGGCCGTGCTGGTCCCGACCACCCTCCTGGTCCAGCAGCACTTCGGGACGTTCAGCGAGCGGTACTCGCAGTTCCCGGTGAACGTCCGGGCCCTGTCCCGCTTCCAGACGGACACCGAGGCCAAGGGCACGCTGGAGGGCCTGCGCGAGGGCGCGGTCGACATCGTCATCGGCACCCACCGCCTCTTCTCCTCCGAGACCAAGTTCAAGGACCTCGGCCTCGTCATCGTCGACGAGGAGCAGCGCTTCGGCGTCGAGCACAAGGAGCAGCTGAAGAAGCTCCGCGCGAACGTGGACGTGCTGACGATGTCCGCGACACCGATCCCGAGGACGCTGGAGATGGCGGTGACCGGCATCCGCGAGATGTCGACGATCACGACGCCCCCGGAGGAGCGCCACCCGGTCCTGACCTTCGTCGGCCCGTACGAGGAGAAGCAGATCGGCGCGGCCATCCGCCGCGAACTGCTCCGCGAGGGCCAGGTCTTCTACATCCACAACCGGGTGGAGTCCATCGACCGAGCCGCTTCCCGGCTGCGCGAGATCGTCCCCGAGGCGCGGATCGCGACGGCCCACGGCCAGATGTCGGAGCAGGCCCTGGAACAGGTCGTCGTCGACTTCTGGGAGAACAAGTTCGACGTCCTCGTCTCCACGACGATCGTGGAGTCGGGCATCGACATCTCGAACGCGAACACGCTGATCGTGGAGCGGGGAGACACCTTCGGCCTGTCGCAGCTGCACCAGCTGAGGGGCCGGGTCGGCCGAGGCCGGGAACGGGGTTACTCGTACTTCCTGTACCCGCCCGAGAAGCCCCTGACGGAGACCGCCCACGAGCGTCTGGCGACCATCGCCCAGCACACGGAGATGGGCGCGGGCATGTACGTGGCGATGAAGGACCTGGAGATCCGGGGCGCGGGCAATCTGCTGGGCGGTGAACAGTCCGGTCACATCGCGGGCGTCGGCTTCGACCTGTACGTCCGCATGGTCGGCGAGGCCGTCGCGGACTACCGGCGTCAGCTGGAGACCGGGGAGATCGAGGAGGAGCCGCCGCTCGACGTCAGGATCGAGCTGCCGGTCGACGCGCACGTCCCGCACGACTACGCGCCGGGCGAGCGGCTGCGGTTGCAGGCGTACCGGGCGATCGCCTCCATCAACACCGAGGCAGACATCGCCGCGGTGCGCGAGGAACTCGTCGACCGCTACGGCAAGTTGCCCGAGCCGGTGGAGAACCTGCTGCTCGTCGCCGGCCTGCGCATGCTCGCCCGGGCCTGCGGCGTCGGTGACATCGTCCTCCAGGGCACCAACATCCGCTTCGCCCCGGTGGAGCTGCGGGAGTCCCAGGAGCTTCGCCTCAAGCGCCTGTACCCGGGGACGGTCATCAAGCCGGCCGCCCACCAGGTGCTGGTGCCCCGCCCGAAGACGGCGAAGGTGGGCGGGAAGCCGCTGGTCGGCCGGGATCTGCTGGGGTGGACCGGGGAGTTCCTGGCTTCGATTCTGGGCTCGTGAGGGCGTAGGGGACGTTCGCCGGTCGCCGGCGCCGGCCGTCCATCGCCGTCGACCGCCCTCCGTCGCTGTCGATGGCTGTCGATCGCTTGCGGAACGACCCGGCATCCGTACCGCGGCCCCGGCCGGAGAAGTCCGGTCGGGGCCGCGGGCCGAACGTCAGGGCCACGCGCGTGATCAGGCGCCGCGCTTGAACTGCTGGTTGGTGCCGTTGCCACAGCCCCACTGGATGAGCTTGGCGCCGTCGGCGGTGGACTTGTCCAACACGTCGAGGCACTTGCCGCTGCGCCGTGAGACGAGGCGGAGCCAGCCGTCACCGGCGTCCTGGAGCTGCCACTGCTGGTTGCTGCCGGTGCCGCAGGTCCACTGGATGATCGGGTTGCCGTCGGCGGTGGAGTTGTTGGCCACATCGAGGCACTTGCCGCTGTGCCGGGCGACGACCTGGACGTATCCGCTGCCCATGTCCTTGAACCACCATGCCTGGTTCATGCCGCCGTTGCAGGTGTACTGGGTGATCTGGGTGCCGTCGTCCTGGGACCGGCTGGGGACGTCGAGGCACTTGTTGCTGTGGCGGGCGGTGATCGTCTCCCAGGGTCCGCCGACGCCGTCGACCTTCCCGGCCGCGGTGTCGACGTTGATCTGCGCGAACCAGTCCATGGTCATCGTGGTGTCGGTGGGGAACTCCAGCGGCAGCCAGACGTACTTCGAGGCGTTGACGTTCTGGTTGAAGGAGTTGCCCCAACGGTCACCCATGTAGAGGTACTCGGTGCCCGAGCTGCCCTGCACGGGCAGGACGAACGTGGTCTGGGAGCCGTACGCGGTGGAGTCGCCGACGTTCTGCAGATCGCCCCAGGTGCCGGTGATGCTGGAGGCGGTCGCGTACATCTGCTGGTTGGGCCGCCAGCCGGTGGCGCCGGAGGTGAGCAGGAAGTAGACGCCGTTGCGCTTGAACAGGGCGGGAGCCTCGCGCAGTTGGCCGGGCCAGAGCAGCTGCACACGGGTTTCGACGGTGAGGTAGTCGGGGCTGAGGCGGTAGATGTGCAGGTCGCGGTTCTCGCGCGCGGCCGAGATCATGTAGCCGGTGCCGTCGTCGTCCGTGTAGACGGTGATGTCGCGGGACATGTGGCCCAGCGGGCGGAAGCTGCCCTGCCAGGTGTAGTCGCCGTCGACGGTGTCGGAGACGGCGACGGCGGCGCGGGCCTGGGTGTAGTCGGTTGCCAGCTCCTTGTGCATCCACATGACGAACTTGCCGGTGGACGCGTTGTACATGACCTTGGGGCGCTCGATGTTGGCCGAGGCGAGCTCCGGGGCACTGGCCTGGGTCAGGACGTGGCGTCGGAACTCCCAGGTCTTCAGATCGGTCGAGCGGTACGCGGACACATACCGGAATGAGTTGTCCTCGTTGCGGTTCTCTCCGAACCAGTAGTAGTACGAGCCGACCTTGATGACGCCCCCGCCGTGCGCGTGCACGACGGCACCTGTGGTGTCCGTGAACTGGGTGGCGTTGGGGATGGTGACGGTGGCCGCGTGCGCGGTGCCCATCAGAAGGGTTTGCGGGAGGAGACCTATCAGCACGGCAAGCAGGAAGAGCCAGACACGACGCATCGGGGGTTCCATTCACGACAGGACAGCACGAGAACAACCAAAAGCTGGCTGAAACCAACGTGCAGCATGAGAATGCTTGCGACAGATGCGTGTCAAGAGTGTGAACGTGTTGAATCGCGCAGATGTCATCCGAGCGCCGCAAAGTCCTGAATTATCCTGCCCTGAACCGGCAAGTAGGTTGACCTGAGGCTGTGCGACGGGTCGAATGCTCACGGAGGTCCGGCTCGCGGGATGTTTGGTCGAGTCGATTTCTGTTCGAAGTTTCGGCTCCCCGGCTTCGCGTTTCGGCCTCGCGTCCGGCATCCCCTGGGGGCGAGCGGGTGCCGGCCGGCGATCCGCGAGTCGGCCGTCACGCCGGGGGACCGGCAACTCCGTGGTCGTGCGGGCGATTCCTCCCGGTCCCGGGCGATCATGATCGCCGTCAGGTCTCCCGCGTACGCTGACCGACCTTCTCCCGCACCTGGGGGCTACGGTGTTGTTGAGCAGGCAGGACGGGGAACCGTTACTCAGAGAGCCTCAGTGACTCTCAGCATTCCAGGCATTTCAACCTGGAAGGTCCGTCTCGTCACCAGAGCGTGAAGGCTTCGATTTGAGTACGGTCTCTCGTTTCTGTCTGTCGCTGGTGCGGCAGGGTTGCGCCACCTGCCCGCCCCGCACCCGTCTTGCGGCGGGGGCGGGTGGTGCGGGTCTTCTGGTCGGCTCCACGAGGCTTCGACACCGCCGGGGTGGTGTCCTGGTCTCCGGCCACTCCGGTACCAGTCGTGCAGGCTGCCGCGAGGGCGGCGAGGTTGAGTGCGGCGTTGTCGTCCCGGTCGATGACCAGGCCGCAGGTGTCGCATGCATAGGTCCGGATGTGCAGCGGCAGTTTGGCTTTCACCGCGCCGCACCCGGAACAGGTCTTGGAGGAGGGGTACCAGCGGTCGGCCACGATGGTGCGGGTGGCGTGGCGCCGGCGGGTCTTGTAGGCGAGCTGGCGGCGGATCTCGCCGAATCCGGCGTCCGCGATGCGGCGGGCCAGGCGCCGGTTGCGGAGCATCCCGGCGACGTTGAGGTCTTCGACGACGACGGTGCCGTACTCGGCGGCCACGCTTGTGGTGAGCTTGTGCAGGGCGTCTTCGCGGAGGTTCGCCACGCGGTGGTGGACCTTGTTCCGCTGGGCGTTGGCCTTCTCCCACCGCTTCGACGGCTTCTGTCCGGTGCGCCGGTCGGGGCCCTGGCGTCGGGAGACGACGCGGGAGGCGCGGCGCAGTTGCTTGCGTGCCCGGTCGTAGTGCCCGGGGTTGGCGACGGTGCGGATCTCGCCCGTGCTGTCGGCCATCACCGCGAGAGTCTTCACGCCCAGGTCGATACCGACCGCCGCGTCCGGCCGGGCAACGCGGGCGATCTCCCGCTTCACCTCGACCGGGAACGAGACGAACCAGCGTCCGCGTTCGTGCCGGACGGTCGCCGACAGGATGCGGGCCGTCCCGGCCCGGACGCGGGCGAGGAGGCCGCCGGTGGGCTCGTGAGCGCGGAGTGTGCCGAGCCGGGGCAGCGTGACGTGCCGCCCGTCAGCGTCGACGCGGATCGTGCCGGTGGTGAACCGGCAGGACAGACGCGCCTTCCGCTTCGACTTGAACCGGGGCGCGCCCATCCGCTTGCCGCGCCGCTTGCCGTTCTTCGACTTCGCGTAGTTGTCGAACGCGGCCGACGCGTTCGCCAGCCCGGTGGAGTACGCCTCCTTGGAGTTCTCCTCCCACCAGGTGGACAAACGCGGATCGGTGCGCTTGGCCTCGTTGAACGCCTTCCGCAGCGACGGCAACGACCACCGCCGCCACTGTGTCAGCTCCGACTCCGCAACGCCGTAGGTCTCCTCGGCCTTGCGCTGCCACCAGGAGGCGGTCACCCAGCCGACAGCCCAGTTGTACGCCGCGCGGGCCGCACCGCAGTGCGAACGCAACGCCCGCTCCTGGGCGGCGTTCGGATCGAGCGCGTACCGGAACGCCTGCACCACGAACCCGGGCTGCGGCTGGAGCTTCTTCACTCCCGACACCTCCCATAATGGTCAGTGAGTGACTAAACTTTAGCACGTGAACGATCTCGACAACTGGATCACCAGCGATCAGGCATGCGCGCGGCTCGGCATCGCCTGGCGCACCCTCTACAACCACCACCGCAACACCCCCGACTTCCCCCGCCCCCGCCACATCGGCCGCACCCTCCTATGGCCCGCCGACAAGCTCGACGAATGGCGCACCAAGCACCCGCCACGCAAGAAAAGAGACGATGAAAGATGAGATTCACTGATGAATTCCGCAGCAGTTGACAACCCCACGCAGGACCGCGTGCGTGCACAGAACAGAGGAAAGGGGTGTCGCGTGGTGCGTCTGAAGGGTGGGGTCGCCGTCGTGGCTCTGGTGCTGGTCGCCGCGACCGGCTGCGAATTCGACAACACGGAGGGCTCGGCCGGACCGCGGGAGAGCCCCGGCGGGGGTGGCGCCGCCGTGTTCGCCGCCGTGGAGGCGCTGACCGTCAAGGGGCGGGCACCCAAGACCAATTACGATCGCGGCGAGTTCGGCAGCCCCTGGGCCGACACGGACTCGAACAGCTGTGGCACCCGCGTTATCTCTATGGTGCGCGATGCGACTGCCCGATTCCTGCAGTTCATACCGGGGGCGGCGGGCTATGCGTACTGAGAGGCACGTGAGTCACAAGGGAGTAGGGAACGCACGCTTCTCCCGCGCGGCGACGGCGGTGGCCGCTGCCGTGTTCCTCGTCTCGGGATGCGAGGGGCTCGGCGAAGACGACGCCCCCACGGGATCCGGGCCGGCGGCACCGGCTGGGCAGGCGGTCAGCCCGCTCAAGAATCCAGACGGGACGAAGCCAGGGCTTGCGCCCCTGACGGAGGATGCGGACAGAGGCGCGGCCCGCAAGATCATCGAGGAGTTGTCCACGAAGGGGCGTGGGCCGAAGACGGGCTACGACCGTGACAAGTTCGGCTATGCCTGGATGGACACGGCCGACGGAGTGCCGCTCGCGAGGAATGGGTGCGACACTCGAAATGATCTCATTCGTCGTGACGGTCAGGACCTTCGCTTCCGAGCGGGCTCCGACTGCGTGGTCATCGCCATGACACTGCACGACCCGTATACCGGGACGACCATCGAGTGGCGCAAGCAGCAGGCCTCGGAGGTACAGATAGATCACGTGGTGCCGTTGTCCTACAGCTGGCAGATGGGCTCGTCGCGCTGGCCGGAGAGCAAGCGCAAGCAACTCGCCAACGACGTGCTGAATCTGATCCCGGTCGAAGGGCGGGCCAATTCGTCCAAGGGCGATTCCGGACCCGCGTCATGGCTGCCACCCAACAAGCAGATCCGGTGCGCCTACGTCGTCCGGTTCGCCCAGGTCGCCGTCAAGTACGAGATGCCGGTGACGACAGCGGACAAGGCAATGATGGTGAAGCAGTGCGACTACTGAAAGCGCCGCGGTGACCTGGGAAAACGTGTTCGGTTTCGGATTGTCGAACGCGTACGCTCCATACCGTGGCTGACCGCATACGGAAGATCGTGACGAAGCTGCCGGGCCTGAAGAGCGTCACCGACGTATGGAAGGTGGCAGACCGCAGTCTCGCGCGGGGGATGCTGCGTTCCTCGCGGACCTCGGCATCGCGCTCGCCGGGGCTTACGGCTCCGACGCCGGGCGGATCTGGCAATACAGGAGCGTCTTCGACCATCTGCTCCGGCTGCTGACCACCACGTCCGGTCCCGGGAACGTCGCCCAGGCGCTGCGGATGGTCTCCTCGGCGGAGGCTGCTGACAGGAAGCTGGACCGTTACACGGCCTCCCTGCTGGCCTCCAGCCAACCGGCAGAGGAAATGGCGGTGGCGTTCACCGGGAAGGCCACTGAGGAACTGCGTGCGTGCCTGGTCCATGAACTGGTGCTCAGGGGGGCCGACGTTACGAAGACCCCGGGGATCGCAGGGTGGGCGATGTCGCCGCACTGGAGGCACCATCCGCTGGGATGGCTGCCGTTGGCACTGTCCGATGTGGAAGGGCAGCCGGATCTGCCGAGCTACAGCGCTCGCGGCGGTAGCCACTCGATGCCGTACGGTCCGTCGGCTAGCCGAAAGGTTCGGGGCGATGCCGGGGCGCACGTGCCGTCGGTCGAGGAGACGACGACCGAAGCCGCTGCCAAGGGCATCGGTGCTGCTGTGGCGAACTGGGCCGAGGAGTCGAACGGCCGGATCGAGGCACGAGTATTCGATCTGGCAGCTCCGCTGGAGGCCGAGTCGGTACCGGGCATGTTGCTGGGACTGGGGCTGGAGTGCCTGAAGGGTGCGGGGAAGAAGACCGCCTTCTCGGTCGCGGCCTGCCCGCCGGACCAGGCATGGCGGGTCCTCTTCGGCGCCGCGTCCACGGGAGGTGCCTACAACTCCGGCACCCGTGGCGCATATGGCCGTCTGGCCGCTTGGCAATCCCTGGCCGCCCTGGCTGGGGCTGCAGATGGCGGCCTTGCGGAGGAGGTTGAGGCACGTGTACGAGAGTGCACCTGGTACGGCTTCGATGCCGACACCAAGTGGTTCGAGCGCGTGGCCTGGGACATCGGCCTCGCGGTGGTCTCTCCAGAACGCCGACGGCTGGCGATGCTGGCCGCGACGGACACCGACTGAACACGACCGGGACGGCACATCAGCGTAGGCCTGACCACCTCGCCGATATCCCCCGATGCCGTCTGGCAGGCGACGTACAAGCCGGACAGCAGGGGGCGACCCGCTCAACCTCCTCGCGGTCGACTCGGGCACCAACCGCGGCAAGGGTGACGGTGACGCGGCCACCTGGCTCCCGCCCGACAAGGCGTACCGCTGCACGTATGTGGCCGCCCAGGTCGCCGTGAAGACGAAGTACGGCCTCTGGGTCACCTCCGCCGAACAGACCGTGATGAAGCGCGTCCTGACCACCTGCCCCGAGCAGAAGCTCCCCACCGGGGGCAACCCGACGAAGGCCCCGGCCCGCTTTCACGCGGGCTGAGGCCGTCGCGGTGCCGCCGCGCGGGGAGGGGCGTCAGCCGAAGTCCTTGTCCATGTCGATGACCTTGCCCTTGGGGGCCTTGGCCGGAACCGGCTTGTCGTAGTCGGTGAAGACGAGGTCGCCGGGCTCCTTGGCGGACTTGCTGACGACCCGCAGGAGGTACGGCTCGCCCTCGGTGGCGACGTACAGGGTGTAACTGTCCTTGCCGTCCTTCTCGTTGAGGAGGATCGCGGGGGTGCCTTCGACCTCGGCGGTCTTGCCGCGGGTGGCGTCGGAGTCGACGTCCTCGAAGTCGGCGAGGACGGTGTCGAGGTCGCAGAAGCTCGCCATGTCCTTGGAGTCCTCGGCGGTCGCGGACGTCTTGGTCCACTTGTCGGCGAGCATGTCGACGACCATGTCGGTCTCCTCCTTGGAGGAGTCCTTCGACTGGGCGCGCACGAAGGCCTCGTCGTACTTCATGTAGAGGGTGTCGCCGACCTTGATCAGCTCGGCCTCGCCCTCGCCGCCCATGGTCATCGTGCCGGCGCAGTCGCCCTTCTTGTTCATGGCCATGTCCATCTGGATCGTGCCGCCGGCGGACTCGTCCTTGATCTCACCCTTCATCCGGAGCGAGTCGGCGTCCGAGGTGGCCTTCACGGCCTTGTCGGCGATCTCGCCGCCGGTCAGTCCGGCGAACGGGCCGTCGGCCTTGTCCTCGCCGGAGAGACAGCCGGTGAGCGTGAAGGTGGCCGTGGCGGCGATGCAGAGAGCGGCGAGTGCGGTGCGACGCATGGGAGTTCCCCCCTGGGAATCGGTGTGAGGTGCGTGAAACGAGCGGTGGTGTCGCGCTGTTCGTCGAGCGGTGACGTCAGTACGTGCGGGTGTCGAGTACTTCGCCCGCGGAGTCGTAGACCGTGACGCGGCCTCGCCCGCCGTACTTCCAGTCGGCGAAGGCTGCGGCGATGAGCCGGGCGGGGCCGGTGCCGCCTCCCGGTGGTCCGCCGCTGAAGTCGGTGCGGAGGTCGGTGGCATCGGTGCCTCCCCCGGGTGGGGCAGACGGCCTGTGAACCTCGGTGACATGGGAGACGGCAGCTCTCTCGGCGGAGGTGCCGTGCGTGTTCACAAAGGCTTTGAAGCGGTCGGCCGAACCGCTGCCGTTCACGGTGGTGTCACCGCTTCCGGCGTTCGCCGAGACCACACCGATGAGCAGGAGACCGACCGTCGCGTTCAGCGCGAGCTGGGTTTTCATCCCCATGGCGTGCTCCTTCCCCAGTGTGTGACAGCACAGCCAACGTGTGACCACCTGGATCGGGCGGCCCGCTGTTCGATGGGTCAATGACAGCAGAGCTTGTGAACCGAGTCAACACGATTCACAAAGTCGAGTGTGTACACGGCGTGAATGGGTAGATCTTGCGTGCGTCGGTATGCTCGACGTCACACCACCAGGTACGAGGGGAGCCGGGCGCGTGCAGGGGAACGGGACAGAGGTCACCGCCGCGGACATCGCGCGGCTCGCAGGCGTGGGTCGCGCCGCCGTCAGCAACTGGCGCCGACGGCACGCCGACTTCCCCAAACCGGTCGGCGGCACCGAGACCAGCCCGGCCTTCGCGCTCAGCGAGGTCGAGGAATGGCTGCGCGATCAGGGCAAGCTCGCCGAGGTGCCCCTGAAGGAGCGCGTCTGGCAGCAGGTCACCGGCCACCCGGAGGGCCCCGTCGCCGCCCTGGTGCACGCGGGCTGTGCCCTGCTCCACCTTCACGACCGGCCCCTGGCCTGGCTGGAGTTGAGCGCCTGCCCCGACGACGAGCAGCTGGCCCGGATCCTCTCCGAGTCGCTCCGGGACGTCCTCACTCCGCGCTTCGGCCCGGCCCGCGAGCCCGCAGTGCCCCAGCCGACGCCCGCCGAACTCCTGCCCTCGATCCCGCTGCTGCGCGGCGCCACCGAGCTCGCGGCCGACCTGGGAGCGCGGCAGACCTTCGAGTTCCTGCTCGCCCGGCACCTCGACGCCAACCCACGTCAGTACACGCTCACTCCGGGCGAGCTCGCCGAGCTGATGGCCGAACTCGCCGGGCCCGCCCGCTCGGTGCTCGACCCGGCCTGCGGCACCGGCGCCCTTCTGCGCGCCGTCGCCGCCCGCCCCGGACAGGAGCTGTACGGCCAGGACAGCTCCCGCGAACTGGCCGCCCTCACCGCGCTCCGCCTCGCCCTGCGCACCGAGAGCACCATTCGCACCGCGCCGGGGGACAGCCTCCGCGCGGACGCCCACGAGCACCTCAAGGCCGAGGCCGTCCTGTGTCACCCGCCGTTCAACGAGCGCAACTGGGGCCACGACGAACTCGCCTACGACCCGCGCTGGGAGTACGGCTTCCCGGCCCGTACGGAATCCGAACTCGCCTGGGTGCAGCACGCGCTGGCCCGTCTGGAGGACGGCGGCAGCGCCGTCCTGCTGATGCCGCCGGCCGCCGCGAGCCGCCGTTCGGGACGCCGTATCCGCGCCGACCTGCTGCGCCGGGGCGCCCTGCGTGCCGTGATCGCCCTGCCGGTCGGCGCGGCACCTCCGTACAACATCCCGTTGCACCTGTGGGTGCTGCGCAGGCCCGGCAAGGCGCCCGTGCCGCCCGGGTTGCTGCTCGTCGACACCGGGCGGCTCGTCCCCGAGGGGCGGAGCGGGTTCGACTGGACGGCGGTGCGTGCCGCCGTGCTCGACGCCTGGCGGCCCTTCGAGCGGGCGGGCGGGGTGACGGAGCGGCCGGGGCTCAGCCGTTCGGTGCCGGTCATCGAACTGCTCGACGACGACGTGGACCTGGCCCCTGCCCGGCATCTGCCGCCCCCGGCCGCGGGCGGCGGCGCCGAGCAGTTGACCGTCGTACGCGAACGCCTCGCCGAGACCCTCCGCCTGACCACCGACCTGACACTCCCGCTCGCCGGGGACGCGCAGCCCGCGCGCTGGCCGCTCACCACGGTCGGCGAACTCGCGCGCGGGGGAGCCCTGGTGCTGTGCACGGGCGGAACCGGCACCCACGCGCGCGTGCTCACCGATCACGACGTCCTGGCCGGCACGGCACCCTCGGGAACCCTGCCGGAGACCGGCGAGAATCCGGTGCTGGTGGAGCCCGGTGACGTCGTCGTCCCCGTCCTCGGCGGTGGCGGGGTCGCGCGGGTGATCGACGAGGAGACCGCGGGCGCCGCCCTCGGCCGCAACCTCACGCTGCTGCGCCCCGACCGGGCCGCGCTCGACGCGTGGTTCGTCGCCGGTTTCCTGCGCGGCACCGCCAACAGCCGCCAGGCCAGCAGCTACGCCTCCACCGCGACCCGCCTCGACGTACGCCGTCTCCAACTGCCCAGGCTCCCCCTGGACCAGCAGCGCCGCTACGGCGAACGGTTCCGTGCCCTGGCCGCCTTCGAGGACGCCCTCCGCCAGGCCGGCCGCCTCGGCGAACGCCTCGTGCGCGGCATGTACGACGGACTGACGGACGGCACGGTCCCCCCGGACTGAGCCCGCGGACAGGGTGGTCGCGGCGGCCCGACACCGCGAACTCCCCCTACGATCACGCCTACCGGACGGAACGCCGATCACGCCTACCGGACGGAACCGCTCCGCCTCGGGCGGCGTGACCAGCACTGCGGTACTACAACGGTTGTCCACAACCCTGGACCTCATGTCGTGGTCGACCGATACCCTCGGGAGGACATCGCAAGTCCGCTCTCACCAGGCCATCAGGAGCAGCCATGCAAGGCCACGGCTACGCGCCGACACCGCCCCCCGGCCCCGATCAAGGGGGCCAGGTCACACTCCGTGTGATCTTCGTGGTGGTCGCGGTCATGAGCTGTGGCCTGCTCGCCTGGGCCTGCCTGCTGCGGCTCGCCTCGGTGACCCGCAGGACCCGGGACTGGTGGCTGTTCGCCCTCGCGATCGTCCACATCATCGCGACGCTGTACATCATCGGCACCGACCCGGGCGAGGAGGAGTTCACCACCTGGCGCGGCGACGTCGGCATGTCGATGCTGTTCGGCGGCCTGCTCGCGATCGTCGCGTACTACCTGGCCGCGGACATACGCCACTCCAGCCGCTCCCGGATGATCCCGCAGTCGCCGTACGCCCAGACCACGGCGTACTCGCAGCAGACCGGGTACAGCTACCCGCCGGTCCAGGTCCCGCAGCCCTACACGCCCGCCCCGCCGGTCCAGCCGCCCGTCCAGCCGCAGCACCTCCCGCAGCAGGCGCAGCCCCAGCCCGGCCCGGAGCCGCAGCGCCCCGGGCCCGCACGCATAGACCAGGTGCGCGCCGAGCTCGACGAGCTCAGTGACTATCTCCGCAAGCACGAAGGAGACCGGTGACCCAGGGACGGGGGGCCGGACGCCTGATCACCGGCCGCTACGAACTGTCCACGATCATCGGACAGGGCGGCATGGGCCAGGTGTGGACGGCATACGACCAGCGCCTTGACCGGCGCGTGGCGGTGAAGTTGCTGCGCCCGGACAAGGTCGCGGGCCAGGAGGCCGACGAGCTGCGTCGCCGCTTCGTGCGCGAGTGCCGTGTCACCGCCCAGGTCGACCACCCCGGCCTGGTGACCGTGCACGACGCGGGCAGCGAGGGCGAGGAGCTGTTCCTCGTCATGCAGTACGTCGACGGGGCCGACCTCGCCGACCACCTCGCCGAGCACGACCCGTACCCGTGGCAGTGGACCGTCTCGGTCGCCGCCCAGCTGTGCGCCGTGCTGTCCGCCGTGCACGCGGTGCCGATCATCCACCGCGACCTCAAGCCGCGGAACGTCATGGTCAAGCAGGACGGCACGGTCACGGTCCTCGACCTCGGCGTCGCCTCCGTGATGGACACCGACACCACCCGCCTGACCCACACCGGTTCGCCGATCGGCAGCCCCGCGTACATGGCCCCCGAACAGGCCATGGGCGGCGCGGTCGGCCCGTACACCGACCTGTACGCCCTCGGGGTGCTGATACACGAACTGCTCAGCGGGAACGTCCCGTTCACGGGCTCCACCGCCCTCGGCGTCCTCCACCGCCACCTCTACGAGCCGCCGGTCCCCGTCCGCCGCCTGCGCCCCGAGGTGCCCGAGAGCCTGGAGACACTGGTTCTCCGGCTGCTCTCCAAGGACCCGCAGCACCGCCCGTCCTCCGCGCAGGAGACGTACGAGCAACTCCTGCCGCTGCTGCCCGCGCGCGGTATGCCCACCGGCTCCCCGCTCGACCCCACGCGGCCCTTCCTGCGCCCGCACGCACCCTGGCCGGACCGCGCCCGTATCCCCGCGCCGCAGCCGTCCGCCGCGTCCGACGTGGCGCCCGCGGCCGACAAGCCCGACGTGGCGGGTGCCGTCGACGATGTCAAGCGGCTCCTCGGCGAGGGCCGCATCACCCAGGCCGTCGACATCCTCGGCGCGATCCTCCCGGCCGCCGCCGCCCAGCACGGCGAGCACTCACCCGTCGTCCGCACCCTGCGCAAGCAGTACGCGGCCACCCTCATGGACGACGGCCAGTACCGCCGAGCCCTGCCCGAGCTGCGCCGCCTCGGCGACGAGCGCGCCGCCGAGGCCGGCCAGGCCGACACCCAGGCACTGCGCTTCCGCTACGACTCCGCCCAGTGCCTCGAACAACTCGGCGAACCGGCCGCGGCCCTCGCCGAGTACCGCTCCCTGCTGCCGTACTACGAGAACCAGTACGTCGGCGGCGACCCGGAACTCTCCCTCGACGTCCGCCGCCGCATAGGTCATTTGCTTCTCGCCCTCGGTGACCGCGGCGCCGCCCACGAGACCCTGGGCCGCCTGCTGGTGGACGTGGAACGGCTGCGCGGGCCGGGCCATCCACTGGCGGGCGAGGTCCGGCGCACGCTGCAGTGGCTTGGGCAGGTGCGCGGCTGACGCGGACGGCGGGCCGCATGTTTTGCGCCACCTTGGCCGAAGTTTGCCATGGTCGAGAGTCGGGGTTTCCCGAACACGGAGACGGCACCGCTTAGCTGTGAGCACACAGCGATCAAGGGGAGCGATCAAGGGGTGGGGCCACGTATGTCCGACAACCAGTCCAGCCACCGCCGATCCGGCGGGTCGAGCGGTCGGCACCCCGGCAGGTCCGGCCACCGGCAGTCCAGGAAGCGCAGATACATCGCCTGGACCGCCGCCGGCGCCGCCGTCCTCGCCGGAGCCGGGCTCGCCGCGCAGAACTCCCTGGCCACGACCACGGCCTGGCCCGCCGCCAAGGTCTACACGGGCCGCGCCTTCGACACCTGCACGGCCCCCTCCCTGTCCGCGATGAAGGCCTGGAAGACCGGCTTCTACGGCGCGGCGGCGGTCTACGTCGGCGGCAGGAACCGCGGCTGCTCCCAGCCCAACCTCACCGCCTCCTGGGTGAAGTCCGTCAACACCCTCGGCTGGAAGCTCGTCCCGCTCTACGTCGGTGCCCAGCCGCCCTGCCAGACCGGTTCGAGCCCCGAGAAGATCACCGCGTCGACCGCCGCCTCCCAGGGCGCCGCCGACGGAGCGGACGCCGTCGCCAGGGCCGCCGCCCTGGGCATGAAGCCCGGCAGCGCGCTCTACCTCGACATGGAGGCGTACGACACCACGAACACGGCCTGCGACAACGCCGTCCTCACCTACATCCGCGCCTGGCACGAGGCACTCGGCGCCAAGAAGTACCGCTCCGGCTTCTACGGCTTCAGCAGCTCCAGCGCCAAGTCCGTCGCCACCGCCACCGACCGCACGAACCTGCCGGGCAACCTCTGGTACGCCAAGTGGGACAAGGTCAACACGACGACCACCGACTGGCCGTTCGACCCGAAGCTGTACACCGGGCACCACCGTGCCCACCAGTACATGGTCAACAGCAAGGAGACCCGCGGCGGTCACACGATCACCGTGGACCGCGACGCCTGGGACGCCCCGGTGGCGATCGTGGGGTGAGCGCCGGGCGGGCACGTGGGTCGCGCCGGGGGCGGACCGACCGCGCCTGAGGGCCGGTAGTGGCACGGTCCCGGGGCGACGGTGCCCGAAGTCGGCGTGAATCGTTGGTCGAATGGCTGGCCGAGAGCAGGGCCACTGCCTAACATCGATCACCGCAAGACTTTGTGCACCGCCGCACAATCTCCTCGGGAGGCCAACTTGCACCGCCGCCGTCGCACCGCGCTCCTCCTCTCCGCAGCGATCGCCGCCGCGTCCCCGCTCCTCACTGCCTGCGGAGGCGATGCGCATCCCGGCGCGGCGGCCGTCGTCGGCGCGGACCGGATCACGGTCGCGCAACTGGAGAACCGGGTGAACGCGGTGCGCACCGCCCAGCGCGCCGCCAGCACCGATCAGAGCCAGTACCAGCAGGTCGTCGCCCAGAGCAGCGCCCTCACCCGCAACACCCTGAACGGCATGGTCCTGGAGAAGGTCCTCGACCAGGCACTCAAGGACGCCGGGGTGACCGTCACCCGCAAGGAAGTCCAGCAGTACCGTTCCGGCCTGGAAACGGAGGCCGGCGGGGCCGAGGCTCTGGAAACGGCCTATCTGCAGCGCTACAGCGTCGCCCCGGAGCAGCTGGAGGAAAGCCTTCGCAGCGACGTCGAGGTCCAGAAACTCGCCGCCTCCGTGGGCGCCGACCTCAACACCCAGGAGGGCGGCGCCGTCTTCTGGAAGGCCCTCTCCGAGGCCTCGAAGAAGCTCGACGTGGACCTCAACCCCCGCTACGGCAGCTGGGGCGTCGACCCGACGTCCGGCCGGGTCGGCCTGGTGGACGCCAAGACACCATGGCTGAAGGAAGTCACCGGGACGGGGACGCCGGAGTCGGCGTAGCGGGCGGGCCGGTATCTACGGCGGGTACCTGCAGCGGGTGCCTGCGGTAGGTACCCGCAGCGGGTGTCTACGGCAGGTACCTACAGCGGCCGGTGTCTACGGCAGGTGCCCTCTGCGGGCGCCCCGGACACCGGCCCCATGCCAGGGCACGCGGGCGCGGGCGAACCCGTCCACCCGGCCTGTGGATAACTTCGGGGGTCGTCGGTGACGTGGGTTACGTTCGTGGGGTGAACGCACACCGCCCCGACGACGCCCCCGCCACCACGACCCCCGCCACCACGGCTCCGGAGACCACGGCCGCCACTCCTGGCCCCGGCCGAGTGGTCCTGCTCACCACCAGCCACCGTGTCGCTCCCGGTCTGCTCTCCTGGCCGGCCTGGCAGGCGCTGCACGGGGCGGACCGCGTCCTCTGCGCGGACGAGGCGCACCCCCAGCTCCCCTATCTCCGTGAGGCCGGCATCACGGTGGAGCAGGCGACCCCGAAGGCCGAGGAACTGGTCGACCTCTGCACCGGCGACCGCACGGTGGTCGTGGTGGCCGCCGCCGAGGGCGAACCCCGCCTCACCGACGGCCTCGCCCGCCTCGCCGGTTCCGGCGGTGTCCGGATGCCGTCCCTGGAGCTCCTCCCCGCCTCCTACGACCTCCCCGGCGCCCGCCTCCTCGATCTCGTCCAGGTCATGGACCGGATCCGCGCCGAATGCCCCTGGTCCTCCCAGCAGACCCACAAGGGCCTCGCCAAGTACGGCATCGAGGAAGCGTACGAACTCGTCGAGGCCATCGAGGAGGGCGACCGCGACGAACTACGCGAGGAACTGGGCGACGTCCTCCTGCAGGTCGTCTTCCACGCCCGCATCGCCGAGGACGACCCCGACACCCCCTTCTCCATCGACGACGTGGCCGCCGGCATCATCACCAAGCTCATCCACCGCCACCCCCACGTCTTCGGCGACGCGACGGCCACGACCCCGGAGGACGTCAAGGCGCACTGGCTCCGCACCAAGGCCGTGGAGAAGCAGCGCGAGTCGGTCACCGACGGCGTACCCCTCGGTCAGCCCGGCCTCGCCCTCGCCGCCAAGCTCTCCTTCCGCGCCCGCACCGCAGGCCTCGCCGTCCCGATACCCCCCGGCGACGACATCGGCTACGAACTCCTCGCCCTCGCCGCCCACGCCGAGTCCAAGGGCATCGACCCGGAGACGGCCCTACGAGCGGCGGCCCGCGCGTACCGGGACGCGATCCGCGTCGCGGAAGGCGTCGGCGGAGGGACGAAGAAGAAGATGCCCGAGGAGACCGACGAGGACAGCTACGAGAACAGCTACGAGGAAGGCGAAGAGGGAGACGAGTAGGAAAACGTGAAGGAGGACGAGGTGGAAGGCGACGAGGAACGCGACGGGACCTCCGGGCGCCCCGAGAGGCCGGATACCGTCGGCGAGTGACCAACCAGCCCGCACCCACCTCCGCCACCCTCACGGGAACCGGCGCGCCCGATCTCTTCACCTGGGAGTTCGCCACCGACCCCTACCCGGCGTACGCCTGGCTCCGAGAAAACGCCCCCGTGCACAGGACGCGCCTCCCCAGTGGCGTGGAGGCCTGGCTGGTCACCCGCCACAGCGACGCGAAGCAGGCGCTCGCCGACGGGCGTCTCTCGAAGAACCCGGCGCATCACGACGAGCCCGCGCATGCCAAGGGGAAGACGGGTATCCCCGGTGAGCGCAAGGCCGAGTTGATGACGCATCTGCTGAACATCGATCCGCCGGACCACACCAGGCTCCGCCGCCTCGTCTCGAAGGCGTTCACGCCCCGCCGGGTCGCCGAGTTCGCCTCCCGGGTCCAGGAGCTGACCGATCAGCTCATCGACGGGTTCGCGGAGAAGGGCGAAGCCGACCTCATCCACGAGTTCGCCTTCCCCCTCCCCATCTACGCGATCTGCGACATGCTCGGCGTCCCCCGGGAGGACCAGGACGACTTCAGGGACTGGGCGGGGATGATGATCCGGCACGGCGGTGGCCCGCGTGGCGGCGTCGCGCGGTCGGTGAAGAAGATGCGCGGCTATCTCGCCGACCTCATCCACCGCAAGCGGGAAGCGCTCACCGAGCACCCCACGCCCGGCGAGGACCTCATCTCCGCGCTCATCCGCGCCTCCGACCACGGTGAGCACCTCACCGAGAACGAGGCCGCGGCGATGGCGTTCATCCTGCTGTTCGCCGGGTTCGAGACGACCGTCAACCTGATCGGGAACGGCACGTACGCCCTCCTCACCCACCCCGACCAGCGGGCCCGCCTCCAGGCCTCCCTCGCCGCCGGGGAGAGCGCGCTGCTCGAAACCGGCGTCGAGGAACTCCTCCGCTACGACGGCCCCGTCGAACTCGCCACCTGGCGCTTCGCGACCCAACCCCTCACCATCGGCGGCCAGGACATCGCCCCCGGCGATCCCGTCCTCGTCGTGCTCGCGGCGGCCGACCGCGACCCGGCCCGCTTCGACGACCCCGACACCCTCGACCTCTCCCGCCGTGACAACCAGCACCTCGGGTACGGCCACGGAATCCACTACTGCCTCGGCGCCCCCCTCGCCCGCCTCGAAGGCCAGACCGCGCTGGCGACGCTCCTCACCCGCCTCCCCGATCTGCGACTCGCAGTGGATTCAGCCGATTTGAGGTGGCGAGGGGGTCTCATCATGCGCGGGTTGCGCACGCTTCCGGTGGAATTCACCCCGCGGGAGCGGCCCGTAAGCGGTCCGTAGCGGTAACCGGGCGGCCCGTAGCAATACCCCATTCCGCATCAGAAGATGACGCTCCCTCAACTCTGTGATCTTCACGTGATCTGTGCTGCATTAACTTGTGACAACTGATCGACTGCCGATACGTTCACACGTCAGTGCGAAGGGCGTAGTGCGCTCGTCGCACAGGCCACCGCTGTCGTGTGAAAGGCAACCGCATGCTCTCCGGGAACGGTCGTCACCGTCGCCCCCGTCAGGCTCCCGCCCTCCTCGTCGCAGCCGGAGTGACCGGCTCGGCCATCGCGATCCCACTCCTCGGCGCCACCGGCGCGAGCGCGGCCAGTGGAACCACCTGGGACCAGGTGGCGGAGTGCGAGAGTGGCAGCTCCTGGAGCGCGGACACCGGGAACGGACGCTACGGCGGCCTCCAGCTGACCCAGGCGAACTGGGAGAAGTACGGAGGCCTCGACTACGCGACGGCCGCCGACCTGGCCAGCCGTTCGCAGCAGATAGCGGTCGCCGAGAAGGTTCTCGCCGACCAGGGCGTCGGTGTCTGGGCCACCTGCGGACTGCTCCACAACCTCGGCGGCGACTCCGGTTCCGCCGACGTTGACACGGGCCTCGCGGACGACTCGTCGAACTCCGACAGCTCCTCCGGTTCTTCCGATTCATCTGGTTCACCGGATTCATCCGACTCGACCGACTCGGCCAAGTCGTCGGATTCCACCGGATCGACCGGATCGACCGGCACGGACGACTCCGTCGAATCGCCCGAATCGCCCGAATCGGCTGAATCCACGGACGCGTCCGAGGATGTCTTCGAAGATTCCCTCAAGGCGAAGGACGGCGCCGACGAGGGCGACGCCGCAGACTCCGGCAGCGGAAACCAGGACAATTCCAGCCAGAAGGACAGCCCTTCGGCTGCCGATGACAGCGACAGCGGCACCGGCCGTCACCGCGGCGCCAGTGCCGACGAGAACGTCGACTCGGATGTCGAGGCCGACACGGGCGCGGGCGATGGCTCAGGCATCGACTCCGTGCCCCCCGGCCGTCACGCCTCCCGTGGCGGCGACGCGGCGCGCGAGGTCGTGGACGGCGCGTACACGGTCCGTGTGGGCGACAGTCTGACGGGCATCGTGAACTCGCTCGACCTGGGCGGCGGGTGGCGGGAGCTGTACGCCGAGAACGAGGGCACGGTCGGAACTGACCCGGACCTTATCCTTCCCGGTCAGACCCTCGAAGTCGGTGCCGAAACGGGCGAAAAGTAGCGACAGTTCGGGTCATGGTTCGTACCTGAATGCCCGTTTTGATCTATGTGGGAGATGAATCACAGACCCCCTGATCGTCTTTGAAATTCGGGCAATCACCTGTTTACGGTCGTGACCGCTCGCCACAGCGGGCCTTTGCGGTCGGCACGCCGAATCCTGCCAGCGACCGCGAGGAACAGTCGACGCGTCAAGCGCCGTAGGCAGGAGCGGGGGACCCAAGGTAAGTGCCGGGTCCGGCGGTTGCGGCCCTTCGGGGTCGTACGTCCGGAACCGGCTTGGGGTGAAGCCGCGCGACGTGAGCCGAAAGGCGAGCGTGCGCGGCCGGGCAACTCAACCGGCCCGAACCCGACAGCTCACCTCGTAGGCGTCGGTGAGGGGATCACTCCATGCTGTTTTCCAGCAAGGGCAAGCACCGTCGCCCGTCCAAGGCTGCTCGCGCCATCGCCGTCGCCGGTGTCACCGGCGCCGCCGCCATCGCCGCCCCGCTGATGGTCGCCGGCACCGCCTCCGCCGCCACCGCCTCCGAGTGGGACGCCGTCGCCCAGTGCGAGTCCGGCGGCAACTGGTCCATCAACACCGGCAACGGCTACTACGGCGGTCTGCAGTTCTCGGCCTCCACCTGGGCCGCCTACGGCGGTACGCAGTACGCCTCCACCGCCAACCAGGCGAGCAAGGCCCAGCAGATCGCGATCGCCGAGAAGGTCCTCGCGGGCCAGGGCAAGGGTGCCTGGCCGGTCTGCGGCACCGGCCTGTCCGGCGCCTCCTACGACGGCGCCGCCGCCTCCAGCGGCAACTCGAACTCCGGCTCCTCCTCGCAGGAGAGCACGCAGGAGAGCACGCAGGAGAGCACCAAGAAGAGCACCGAGGACACCCGCTCCTCCCGCTCCTCCGAGCGCGCCACCGTCAAGACCCCGACCGGCAAGAAGGTCAAGAAGGGTGACGGCGAGTACAAGGTCGTCAGCGGCGACACCCTCAGCGGCATCGCCGCGGAGAAGAACGTCAAGGGTGGCTGGGAGAAGCTCTTCGAGCTGAACAAGGACATCATCGACGACGCCGACGTCATCTACCCCGGTCAGCAGCTCCACCTGAGCTGACCCGCGGCGATCGCGACGGCCGCCAGACGCCTGCCATCCCCACGGCCGCCCCCACAGCCGGGCAGGCGGGGCGGGTTCAGCCGGGCCGAGGAAACAAGGCCGCTCCCCGGCTGAACCACAGCCCACTCACATCCGTGTCCTCCATAGTGAAGACCTCGTGAGGGCCGTCCCCCCGTCCCCACGGGTCCCCCGCCCCGGTGCGCATTCCCCCGTACGCACCGAGGCGGGGCTTTTTTCGCGCGTTTTCCCGCGCGGCTCCCTCCTTCTGTTCACTTTCTCGCCCACCCCCCTTTGTTCCGAGCTGGAACAATGGGTACCGTCTGTCTGTCCACGGGACGGTCGGTCGGCTGCCGACGGCCCGGGGGCGGTTAGGCTCTAGTCGCAGGGCCCCAGCGGCCCCGCGCAACCAGCGTCACATCCCATGAAGGAGATGCTCGTGCCGTCCATCGACGTCGTCGTAGCCCGGGAAATCCTCGACTCGCGAGGCAACCCCACCGTCGAGGTCGAGGTCGGCCTCGACGACGGCAGCACGGGTCGTGCCGCCGTTCCGTCCGGCGCATCCACGGGTGCCTTCGAAGCCATCGAGCTCCGTGACGGCGACCCCAACCGCTACCTCGGCAAGGGCGTCGAGAAGGCCGTCCTCGCCGTGATCGAGCAGATCGGCCCGGAGCTCGTCGGCTACGACGCCACCGAGCAGCGCCTGATCGACCAGGCGATGTTCGACCTGGACGCCACCGACAACAAGGCCTCCCTCGGCGCCAACGCCATCCTCGGCGTCTCCCTCGCCGTCGCGCACGCCGCCTCCGAGGCCAGCGACCTGCCGCTCTTCCGCTACCTGGGCGGCCCGAACGCGCACCTGCTGCCCGTTCCGATGATGAACATCCTGAACGGCGGCTCGCACGCCGACTCCAACGTGGACATCCAGGAGTTCATGATCGCCCCCATCGGCGCGGAGTCCTTCTCCGAGGCCCTGCGCTGGGGCGCCGAGGTCTACCACACCCTCAAGAAGGTGCTGAAGACCAAGGGCCTGTCCACCGGTCTCGGCGACGAGGGCGGCTTCGCCCCGAACCTGGAGTCCAACCGCGCCGCCCTCGACCTCATCCTCGAGGCCATCAAGGAGGCCGGTTACACCCCCGGCGAGCAGATCGCCCTCGCGCTGGACGTCGCCGCCTCCGAGTTCTACAAGGACGGCGTCTACACCTTCGAGGGCAAGGAGCGCTCCGCCGCCGACATGACCGAGTACTACGCCGAGCTCGTCGAGGCGTACCCGCTCGTCTCCATCGAGGACCCGCTGTACGAGGACGACTGGGCCGGCTGGAACGCCATCACCGAGAAGCTGGGCGACAAGGTCCAGATCGTCGGCGACGACCTGTTCGTCACCAACCCGGAGCGTCTCGCCCGCGGCATCGAGGAGGGCTCCGCCAACGCCCTGCTCGTCAAGGTCAACCAGATCGGCTCGCTGACCGAGACCCTGGACGCCGTCGAGATGGCCCAGCGCAACGGCTTCAAGTGCATGATGTCCCACCGCTCCGGCGAGACCGAGGACGTCACCATCGCCGACCTCGCCGTCGCCGTGAACTGCGGTCAGATCAAGACCGGCGCCCCGGCCCGCTCGGACCGCGTCGCCAAGTACAACCAGCTGCTGCGCATCGAGGAGATCCTCGACGACGCCGCGGTCTACGCCGGCCGCTCCGCCTTCCCCCGCTTCAAGGGCTGACGGCAGCAGGTCGGCAGGTAGGAAGCGTCGTACGTACGTCCCCGTACTCGGTCCCGTACCGTGTGCGGGGACGTACGCACGTGCACGCAGGAGAAGGCAGAAGAAGAAGGGGAAGCGGGACATGGCCGTGAAGGACCGGGACCGGGACCGTTTCTCCACCGCGACCCGGCTGAAGGTGCTCGGTGAGCAGACGGCGGCCCGTGTCTACCGCTCCCAGACCAAGCGCCAGGCCCGCCGCTCCCGGCTGACCGGCCGGGCCGCGCTGCTCGCCCTCGTCCTCTGCTCGATGATCGTGGCGCTCGCCTACCCCATAAGGCAGTACGTCTCCCAGCGCGCGGACATCGCCGATATGCAGCGGCAGCGCCAAGAGGCGCGCGAGCGGGTCGAGGAGTTGCGCGACCTCAAGGCGCGCTGGCAGGACGACGCGTACGCCGAGCAGCGCATCCGGGAGCGGCTGCACTATGTGATGCCGGGCGAGACCGGCTACACCATGATCGACCCGGACGCGACGAAGCAGTCCCGTACGACGCAGGGAGCGGCCGACCGTCCCTGGTACACCAATGTCTGGGACGGGGTCGACAAGGCCGACGCCGCCGACAGCTGAACGGCCACCCCGTGACCGTGAACCGATGAGCCACACCGAGGACTTGAGTAGCAGGTTATGCAGACCCCTCCGCCGCCCACCCCGCGCACCGAGCCGACCGACGCCGACGTCGAGGCCTTCCAGCAGCAGCTCGGGCGCCCGCCGCGCGGGCTGCGCGCGATCGCGCACCGCTGCCCGTGCGGACAGCCGGACGTCGTCGAGACGGCGCCGCGGCTGCCGGACGGGACGCCCTTCCCCACGACGTACTACCTGACGTGCCCGCGTGCCGCCTCCGCGATCGGCACGCTGGAGGCGAACGGCGTGATGAAGGAGATGACGGAGCGTCTGGCGACGGACCCCGAACTGGCCGCCGCCTACCGGGCCGCGCACGAGGACTACATCGCCCGCCGCGACGAGATCGAGGTCCTGGAGGGCTTCCCGAGCGCGGGCGGCATGCCGGACCGTGTGAAGTGCCTGCACGTCCTCGTCGGGCACTCGCTGGCCGCCGGTCCCGGCGTCAACCCGCTGGGCGACGAGGCGATCGCGATGCTGCCGGAGTGGTGGGCGAAGGGCCCGTGCGTGGTGCCCGCGCCGGAGCCCTCGAAGGGGGACGACCAGTGACCCGTGTCGCCGCCGTCGACTGCGGTACGAACTCCATCCGGCTCCTCGTCGCCGACATCACCGTGTCCGACGGCGCCTTCGGCGCGGGGGCCACCGGTGAACTCGTCGAGCTGGACCGGCGGATGACCATCGTCCGGCTCGGCCAGGGCGTCGACCGTACGGGCCGGCTGGCCCCGGAGGCGCTGGAGCGGACCTTCGCGGCCTGCCGGGAGTACGCGGCGGTCATCAAGGAACTCGGCGCCGAGCGGGTCCGCTTCGTGGCCACCTCCGCCTCCCGCGACGCCGAGAACCGGGACGAGTTCGTCCGCGGGGTGTTCGACATCCTCGGTGTCGAGCCCGAGGTGATCTCCGGCGACCGGGAGGCCGAGTTCTCCTTCACCGGCGCGACCAGGGAGCTGAAGGGGCGCGCCGACCTCGCCGAGCCGTACCTGGTCGTGGACATCGGCGGCGGCTCCACCGAGTTCGTGGTCGGGGACGACCACGTACGTGGCGCCCGTTCCGTGGACATCGGCTGCGTACGGCTGACCGAGCGGCACCTCCTGCGGGACGGGGCCGTCGTCGACCCGCCGCGGCCGGAGCAGATCGCCGCGATCCGCGCCGACATCGAGGCCGCGCTGGACCTCGCCGAGCGGGACGTCCCCCTGCGGGAGGCGCGGACCCTGGTCGGGCTCGCCGGTTCGGTGACGACCCTGTCCGCGATCGCCCAGGATCTGCCGGCGTACGACTCGGTGGCCATCCACCACTCCCGGATCCCGTACGAGCGCGTCCGCGAGATCACCGAGTGGCTGCTGCGGTCGACGCACGCCGAGCGGGAGGCGGTGCCGTCGATGCATCCCGGGCGCGTGGACGTGATCGCCGCGGGCGCCCTGGTCCTCCTCTCGATCATGGAGCGGATCGGCGCGGCGGAGGTCGTGGTGAGCGAACACGACATTCTGGACGGAATCGCCTGGTCCGTCGCTTGAGTGAGGCGTGAGCCCCGGAATGGGTTTCGTGGCTCTCCCAGCCGCTCGGCGACGCTCGTGAGCGAGTGTTTACTACTCGCCGGCAGTCTCGCTTGAGCTGTTCGGATAACGTATGAGCGCGCCCGAGGGGTGCTTCGGCACCCCTCGTCGATCCGCCTTCGAGGAACTTCGTGAAGTTCTTCACAAGAGAATCTGCCCTGTTGAGCGATGTTTTGAGGCTCCACAGAGCCTTCGAGGGCTCCGGGGGGTCAACGGGGCTTCCCCGAGGGGCTTTCGCGGGGGTCTCGTCCGTGTGAAACCGGAGGGTGGCTCGGGGGGTTCGCGGGCCCGGAACAGCAGTTCACGCGGCCTTGACATCGGTCATTCATGCAGGTCGGTTCCCCTGATCGCCAGGACCCGCGACACGAGGGCCGCGCAGTGTAGCAGAGGGTGTGAAGAAGCTTGTGAAGGGGCGCACGAGCGACCCCCGTATGGCGGGTACATACTCGATGGCATGAGCACCACGGAGCGTCCCAGGATCCTCGTAGTAGGCGGTGGGTACGTAGGCCTGTACGCAGCTCGGCGCATCCTCAAGAAGATGCGCTACGGCGAGGCGACCGTCACGGTCGTCGACCCCCGGTCGTACATGACCTACCAGCCCTTCCTCCCCGAAGCCGCCGCCGGCAGCATCTCCCCGCGGCATGTCGTCGTCCCGCTGCGACGCGTGCTGCCCAAGGCGGAGGTCCTCACCGGCCGGGTCACCACCATCGACCAGGACCGCAAGGTCGCCACGATCGCCCCGCTGGTCGGCGAGGCGTACGAGCTGCCTTTCGACTACCTGGTGATCGCGCTCGGCGCGGTCTCCCGCACCTTCCCGATCCCCGGCCTCGCCGAGCAGGGCATCGGTATGAAGGGCATCGAGGAGGCCATCGGCCTGCGCAACCACGTGCTTGAGCAGCTCGACAAGGCCGACTCCACGACCGACGAGGACGTCCGCCGCAAGGCGTTGACCTTCGTCTTCGTGGGCGGTGGCTTCGCCGGCGCCGAGACCATCGGCGAGGTCGAGGACATGGCCCGCGACGCCGCGAAGTACTACAAGAACGTGTCCCGCGAGGACATGCGCTTCGTGCTCGTCGACGCCGCCGACAAGATCCTCCCCGAGGTCGGCCCGAAGCTCGGCCTGTACGGCAAGGAGCACCTGGAGGGCCGTGGGGTCGAGGTCTACCTCAACACCTCCATGAACTCCTGCGTCGACGGCCACGTCGTGCTGAAGAACGGCCTGGAGGTCGACTCCAACACGATCGTCTGGACCGCCGGCGTCAAGCCGAACCCGGTCCTCTCGCGCTACGGCCTGCCGCTCGGCCCCCGTGGCCACGTGGACGCCCAGCCGACCCTCCAGGTCACCGGCACCGACTACATCTGGGCCGGCGGCGACAACGCCCAGGTCCCGGACGTCGCCGCCCGCAAGGCCGGCGTCGAGAACGCCTGGTGCCCGCCGAACGCGCAGCACGCGCTGCGTCAGGCGAAGGTCCTCGGCGACAACGTGGTCTCCGGCATGCGGGGCTTCCCGCAGAAGGAGTACGCGCACTCCAACAAGGGTGCGGTGGCGGGCCTCGGCCTCCACAAGGGCGTCGCGATGATCGTCATGGGCAAGGTGAAGATCAAGCTCAAGGGCCGTCTCGCCTGGTACATGCACCGTGGCTACCACGGCCTCGCGATGCCGACCTGGAACCGCAAGATCCGTGTCTTCGCCGACTGGACCCTCGCGATGTTCCTCAAGCGCGAGGTCGTCTCCCTCGGCGCCATCGAGACTCCCCGCGAGGAGTTCTACGAGGCGGCCAAGCCGGCGCCGGTCGCTGCCGCCCCGGCCAAGACCGAGGAGAAGGCCAAGGCCTCCTGACCCTCCCGGTCACCCTCCGAACGACCCGAAGGACCTCCCGCCATCCGTGGTGCGGGAGGTCCTTCGGCGTTCCCGAGACTCTTCGGTCCGTGACGCGGGAGAGCTCGGGGGCCCGGGTGCGTCGGCGGGTGCGGGTGCGTCGTGGTTGCTCGCGCAGTTCCCCGCGCCCCTGAAAAGCAGGGGCTGCGCCCCGTGCTTTTCGGCCCGCAGGGCCGTGGTCTTTCAGGCCCGCAGGGGCCTGATCCTTGAGGGGCGCGGGGAACTGCGCGAGAAGCCCCACCGGACCCGCAGCCGAACAACACACCTCACAGCGGGACTACGGCAGACCCCCACCCGTGTTTACCGTGGCGTTGGACATTCCGGGATGTCCTGTCACGGAGGTGTACGCCATGCAGGACGCCGCGTCGCGGCTGAAGAACCTGTTCGAGCAGGTGTCGGGAGCCCCGCTCCCGGTCCGGCTGCGGGCCTGGGACGATTCGACGGCGGGCCCGCCGGACGCCCCCGAGCTGGTGGTACGGAACCGCAGGGCCCTGCGCCGGCTGCTGTGGAAGCCGGGAGAACTGGGCCTGGCCCGCGCCTGGGTCGCCGGTGACCTCGGCATCGACGGGGACCTGTACGCCGTACTGGACCTGGTGGCCGAACATGTGTGGGAGCGGGACGAGGACGCCCGGAGCCTCACCCAGGCCCTGCGCGACCCCGGGTTCCGCGCGGCGGCCAGGGGTCTGCTGAAGCTGGCCGGCCCCGCCGTCCTCGTCCCGCCCGAACCGCCCCGCGAGGAGGTCCGCTCCCTCCACCGGCACACCAGGCACACCGACAGACGAGCCGTCAGCCACCACTACGACGTGGGCAACGACTTCTACGAGATCGTCCTCGGCCCGTCGATGGTGTACTCCTGCGCCTACTGGGCGGCCCCCGACTCCACCACCACCCTCGAAGCCGCACAGCACGACAAGCTCGACCTCATCTGCCGCAAACTCGGCCTGACCCCGGGCACGCGGCTCCTCGACGTCGGCTGCGGCTGGGGCTCCATGGCCGTGCACGCCGCCCGCGAGTACGGCGTGCACGTCGTCGGCGTCACCCTCTCCCTGGAGCAGGCCGCGTACGCCCGCAAACGCGTCGCCGAGGAGGGCCTCACCGACCGGGTCGAGATCCGCGTCCAGGACTACCGCGACGTCACCGACCGGCCCTACGACGCGATCTCGTCCGTCGGCATGGCCGAACACGTCGGCGCCGACGGGTATCTGGCGTACGCCGAGGACCTGTACCGGCTCCTCGCCCCCGGCGGACGGCTGCTCAACCACCAGATCGCACGGCGGCCGCAGCGCGACGAGAACACGTACTCCGTCGACGGCTTCATCGACGCGTACGTCTTCCCGGACGGCGAACTCACCCCCGTCGGCACCACCGTCACCCAGCTCGAACGGGCCGGGTTCGAGGTCCGTGACGTGGAGTCCCTCCGCGAGCACTACGCCCTCACCCTGCGCGCCTGGGTCACCCGTCTCGAAGCCCGCTGGGCCCACGCGGTCGCCCTCGTCGGCCCCGGCCGCGCGCGCGTCTGGCGCCTCTACATGGCCGCCTCCGCCCTGGGCTTCGAACGCAACCGCCTCGGCGTCAACCAGGTACTGGCCGTGCGGCCCCCGGAAGGGGGTGCGTCGGGGCTTCCGCTCAGGGCCCGGACCTGGGGGGCCTGAACGTCCGTCCAGGGGTGTGGGCGGCCATGTACGGGCGCACGTGGGCGGGCCCCCGTTCCGTACCGGAACGGGGGCCCGCCGCGTCTGCCGTCACGTCGCCCGCGCGGCTACTCCGACTTGATCGCCGTCAGCATGTTGAGCTTCGCCGCACGGCGGGCAGGCCACAGCGCGGCCAGGATGCCGACCGTGGCGGCGAGGAGGATGAAGACGGCCATCCGGGCCCAGGGGATGACCAGTTCGTACGTCGGCATCCTGCTGGCGATGAGTTCGCCGGCGGCCCAGCCGAAGAAGACGCCGAGGCCGATGCCGAGGACACCGCCGAACAGGGAGATGACGAGGGACTCCAGACGGACCATCCGCTTGATGCCCCGCCGGTCGAGACCGATCGCGCGGAGCATGCCGATCTCCTGCGAACGCTCGAAGACCGACATGGCGAGGGTGTTGATGACCCCGAGGACGGCGACGATCACGGCCATGGCCAACAGGCCGTACAGCATGTTCAGCATCAGCGTGAACATCTTCGCGATGTCGTCGGAGAGGTCCTGCCCGCTCTGGACCTTGATCGCCGGGTTCTCGCCGAGGGCCTTCTCCAGCCGGTCCTTGGCGGCGTCGGAGGCACCGGCCGAGGTCTTGACCATGACCATCATGTCGGCCGGGTCGGCGGAGGCCGCCCGGTGCTCGGCCAGAGTCGCGTTGTCCAGGAGGATGCCCCGGATCAGTTCGTTGCTCTCGTAGACCCCGGCGACCGTCAGCTTCCGCTTCTCGCCGCCCTGGAACCCGGCGGTGAACTCCGAACCGGCCTTCCAGCCGCGCCGCTCCGCGGTCTCCGCGTCCACGACGACGTCCGCGCCGCCCACCTTGAACGTCCCGTTGTCGACGGGGAGGTCGGTCAGCTTCCCGATCGCCGAGCCGTTGACCCCGGTCAGGTACTCGGTCTCGCCCCCGATGCGGGACTCCGTGTTGCGCAGCGGCGAGACGGCGGTGACGCCCTCGGTGGCGGAGAGCTTCTTCTCCACGTCGGGGGAGAGGAAGTTGCCGTTGGCCATCGAGACGACGTAGTCCGCCTTGATCGCGTCGGCGGCCATCCTGGCGATGGACTGCTGCAGGCTGCCCGCCATCACCGTCATACCGGTGATCAGCGTCAGACCGATCATCAACGCCGAGGCGGTCGCGGCGGTGCGGCGCGGATTGCGTACGGAGTTCTGCCGCGCGAGCTTGCCGGAGATCCCGAAGACGCGCAGGAGGGGCGCCGCGGCCGCGATCAGGGGACGGGAGAGGAGGGGTGTGAGGACGAAGACGCCGATGATCAGGAGGACCGCGCCGACGCCCATCGGGGCCTGGCCGTCCGAGCCGTCCATGGTGGTGGCGTACAGGACGGTGGCCACGCCCGCGCCCGCGAGCAGCGCGCCGATCGTGTTCCGTACGACGAGCGACTTGGCCGTCGCCTTCGCGTGGACGCTGCTCATCGCGGCGACAGGCGGGATCTTCGCCGCGCGTCGGCCCGGCAGCCAGGCGGCCACCATCGTGATCAGCACGCCGACGAGCAGGGCGGTGGCGACCGTGCCGGGGGAGACCACCAGCGGGCCGTCGGGGACGGTCTCGCCGAGGGCACCGATCAGGGCCCGCATCCCGGCGCCGATGCCGACACCGGCCGCGAGACCGGTGACCGCGGCGACCATGCCCACCACGAACGCCTCGATGAGCACGGACCGTGTCACCTGGCGGCGGGAGGCGCCGACCGCGCGCAGCAGCGCCAGCTCCCTGGTGCGCTGGGCCACCAGCATCGTGAAGGTGTTGGCGATGATGAAGATGCCCACGAACAGGGCGATCCCGGCGAAGACCAGCAGCGCGTTCTTCAGGCCGCTCATCTCGGCGGCGATCTGTGTGGCCTGCTCGTCGGCGAGCTGCTCACCGGTGGTGGTGTAGGCGGAGTCCTCGGGGAGCATCTTGTCGATGGCCGTCTTGAGCCGGGCCTGGCTGGTGCCGGCCGCCGCCGTCACGGCGATCTCGTCGTACTCGCCCTCCATGTGGAAGAGCTTCTGCGCGGTCGCCGTGTCGAACAGGGCGAGGCTGCCGCCGGCCGCGACATTGCCGTCGTCCGTCGTGAAGATCCCGGTGACGGTGGGTGTGAGGACCGGCCCGTCGACGGACAGGCGGATGGTGTCGCCCACCTCGTACCCGGCGCGCTCGGCGGTCCGCGAGTCGATGGCGACCTCGTTCGCGCCCTTGGGCGCACGGCCGCCGTCCTGGACCGGATACCGGGGGTCGTCCGTCCCCCAGAGGTTCCCGCCCTGCGACTGGAAGCCGCCGCCGATCAGCTTGCCGTCCTTGTCGGCGAGGGCGGTGAACCCGCTCACCACACCGATCGCCGACGCGGCGCCGGGCGCCCGCTCGACCTTCTTCAGCAGCTCCGGCGTCAGCTTCGGCTGCTCCGTGACGCTGTCGCCCTCGTCCGGGCGGTACCCCGCCCCGATCGAGACGTCCACGTGGTCGAAGCCCTTGGCCGAACTCCTCTGGAGCGCGTCCGAGACGGTGTTCGTGAAGACCAGCGTGCCCGACACGAAGGCGACGCCGAGCATCACCGCGAGCACGGTCATGAGAAGCCTGGCCTTGTGCGAGAGCACGTTGCGCAGGGCGGTACGGAACATGAGTGGGATCCCTGTCAGGGGTCGAAGGGGTGGCGGCGGTGGGTGACTGTGACGATGACGGGTGGGGGCGGATGGCCGAGCGCTGTCCGCCTGGCCGAGCCCGAACTCCCCTAGCTCGTACGGCCCTTGGTGTCGAACTGCTTCATGCGGTCCAGGACGGAGTCCGCCGTCGGCTCGTGGATCTCGTCCACGAGGCGTCCGTCGGCGAGGAAGACGACCCGGTCCGCGTACGCCGCGGCCACCGGGTCGTGCGTCACCATCACCACGGTCTGCCCCAACTCCCGTACGGAGTTGCGCAGGAAGCCCAGCACCTCGGCGCCGGCCCGCGAGTCGAGGTTTCCGGTCGGCTCGTCCCCGAAGATGATGTCCGGCCGGGAGGCGAGCGCCCGCGCCACGGCCACGCGCTGCTGCTGGCCGCCGGAGAGCTGGGCGGGCCGGTGGCTCAACCGGTCGGCCAGGCCGATCATCCGGATCACGGTGTCCAGCCACTGCTTGTCCGGCTTGCGGCCCGCGATGTCCATCGGCAGGGTGATGTTCTCCAGCGCCGTCAGCGTCGGCAGCAGGTTGAACGCCTGGAAGATGAAGCCGATCTTGTCCCGGCGGAGCTTGGTGAGCTGCTTGTCCTTCAGTGAGCCCAGCTCGGTCTCGCCGATCCGGACGGAGCCCGCCGAGAAGCTGTCCAGGCCCGCCACGCAGTGCATCAGCGTGGACTTGCCGGACCCCGAGGGGCCCATGATCGCGGTGAACTGAGCCTGCCGGAAGTCGATGGAGACCTGGTCCAGCGCGACCACCCGGGTCTCGCCCTGTCCGTAGACCTTCGACAGTTCCGTGGCGCGGGCGGCCACGGCGGTGGCCCGGTCGGCGAGGGGAGTGATGGTCACGGGTGGGAACTCCTTGCGGGCGACGGCGGTTGAGGGTGTTCCACCAACGGCCGGGTGCGCGCCGGGACGTGCCGTGCGGCATGCCGGAGGCCGTTCGTTTCGTGGAGGCCTCCATCGTCCCGACCGAGGGGCGCCGTGTAGTCAGCCGTTGTCCTGGTTCCGGGGGCAGACTTCGGACGGACGGACGGGCGGCGCGTCATACCTGGGGATGACGGCAGGCTCCGCCGGGGCGGGGCCGCCATGACCGACGCGAGTCGTCGCGTCACCGGGTGTGTCCTCGGTGGTGCGCTCGTTCGGGCGGTGAAATTCCGTCATTCCGCGTGCACCCCGCCATGCCGTCCGAAAGGCTACTGGCAAGTGCGGATGGCGTGTTCCGTGTGCTGATGCACCCTCAGACGTCAATAAAATAAGACAACATCGGTCCGCTCGCCGTCTGTTCGGGGGAAGCGTCCCGATAGGCTCGGAAGCTCAGCGCGGAGCCCATGGCCTGCCCGGATGGTGGAATGCAGACACGGCGAGCTTAAACCTCGCTGCCCCTCGCGGGCGTACCGGTTCAAGTCCGGTTCCGGGCACCTCCGACCAACCCCGAACATTTCCCCCCATACCGCCACGTATCACCCCGGGTGACATGCGCCCCACACTCTCAGGGCGCACGCTGTCCCCAGGACCCCCCGGCGCCCCTTCGGGACCCCCGGGAGGCCCACCGCACGACCCCCGAGGGCCGCAGTGGACTTCTTGCCACCACGCCGCCCGGCTCACGTTGATCTCCGGACGATCGCGGGCTTGTACCGGGTTGGTCATGGGTTGGGGGGTGTGGGACGGGGGAATCACGGAGACGCGTAGCGTGTTCGGTGACATGGCAGGGAAAGATCCTCCCCAAGCAGTAGGGTCAATCTTTTGCCTACCTATTACTCTTGAGCCAAGGCCACGCAGGGTGGCCATGGAGGAGTGAAATGAGGAGCAGCAACCCGGTCTTCTCGCGACGGGGGTTCAGCCGCGACAACGGCCACGCGGGCTTCAACACCGCGCCGCAGGCCGGGGGAGCAGCTGTCGGCACTCAGGGCAGCCCCTACGCCCAGCAGGCCGGCAACCCGTACGCGACGAACCCGTATGCCCAGCC
The DNA here is from genome assembly GCF_041435215.1 of Streptomyces sp. NBC_01314. Taxonomy (NCBI): domain Bacteria; kingdom Bacillati; phylum Actinomycetota; class Actinomycetes; order Kitasatosporales; family Streptomycetaceae; genus Streptomyces; species Streptomyces sp. NBC_01314. Next base: position 6,745,343 of record NZ_CP108394.1, read on the forward strand.
GGACGTGCAGCACGGCGTCCCGCCGCAGGCCCCGGCCCGCACGGGCGCCATGACCATGGACGACGTCGTCATGCGTTCGGCCATGACGCTCGGCACGGTCGTCGTCGGCGCGATCCTCGCGTGGGCCCTCCTACCGGTGACGCCCACCAGCTTCGGCCTGGCCATCGGCGCCGCGCTCATCGCCTTCGTCCTGGCGATGGTGCAGTCCTTCAAGCGCAAGGCCTCGCCCGCGCTGATCCTGGCGTACGCGGCCTTCGAGGGCGTCTTCCTCGGCGTACTCAGCGAGATGTTCAACTCTCAGTGGAGCGGCGCGCCCTTCCAGGCGGTGCTCGGCACCATGGCCGTCTCCGGCGCCACCCTCCTGGTCTACAAGGCGGGCTGGATCCGGGTCACCGCGCGGTACGCCCGTATCGGTATGACCATCGCGATCGCCTTCATCCTCGTCATGGCGGTGAACCTGCTCCTCGTCGTCTTCGGGCTCGCCCCGGACGGCGGACTGCGCAGCATGGGCCCGCTCGGCGCGGTCGTCGGCATCCTCGCGATCCTGCTCGGCGCGTTCTTCCTGACCCTCGACTTCAAGCAGATCGAGGACGGCATCGCCTACGGCGCCCCGCGCGACGAGGCCTGGCTGGCCGCCTTCGGCCTGACCATGACCCTCGTGTGGATCTACGTCGAGATGCTCCGCCTGGTCGCCATCTTCAGCGGCGACGACTAGGAACGACGACTAGGAACACGGGCTGACCCCGCACCACTGCTGAAGGGCCCCCGAACCGCGAGGTTCGGGGGCCCTTCGTAGTTGCTCGGCGGCTTCAGCGGAGCTTCCGCGCGGCCCTCCTCAGGTCGTACTCGTGAACGATCGCTTTGGCGTGGCCGTACGCGAGGTCGTACTCGTGCCGGAGCCAGCTGACCTTCTCCTCGAAGTTGAAGAGAGCGGGGCCTTCGTCGACTTTGCGGAGCCAGTCGGAGATTTCACGACCGGTGCAATGGGGGATACGGGCGAGCAGGTTGCGATGGGTCTCCTCAGAGAAGACTTGGGACATCGGCGCCTCCGGACGAAAGGGAAATGTAAGCCGGTCCTTCAGGTCACGTTGCCTGAGTGGCGGCCTGTTGGCAACAGTCCGGCTGAGGCGCGTACTCTCGCGGCGTGCTTGATACGACGCCGTTGACCCGTGCCGTGGACCATTTCGCCGACCGGCTGCGGGCCGCACCGCAGAGCCGGCTGCAGAGGGGCGCTGCCACGGAGGCACTGGCGCTGGCCAGGGAGATGGCACTGCGTGCCCAGCGGTTGGAGGCACCCGAGGGGCCTCTTCGCGAGATGCCGGATGTGGGGATGTTCGCGGCGGCTGATCAGGTCACGGTCGCCGGAAACGATCTCGCACTGGTTCTGGGTGACGAGGAGGCCCTGGCGGAGGCTGTGGCGCTCGTGGAGGAGGCTCAGCGGCGGGCCGGCGTGTGACTTGCGTGTGACTTGAGCGGGCCCCCGGAAAGGGCGCCACTGAAGCGTCCTGAAGCGTCTCCGCCGCATCGCCCTGACGGTCACGAGATCACAGCCGCGAGATCACAGCCGCGAGGTCACAGCAACGAGGTCACAGCGACGCGATGACCCGGTCCGCCAGGATGTAGACCATGTCGTCGCCGCACTCGAACGTGAGGGTGTACGCGCCCGAGATGCCCGAGCCGCCCAGGAGGACCGGGGTCTCGCCGGCGTGGAGGGCCGTGGCGAGGCGTTCGGCGGTTTCGCGGTGGCCGGGGGTCATGCAGAGCGTGGTGCCGTCGGCGAAGACGTAGACGTCGAGGGTGCCGAGAGGGCCCGGCCGGACGTCGGCCAGCTCGGTGCGGGACGCGGCGAGGTCCTCCAGGCAGGCGACCGTGCGCTCGTCGTCGTTGGCGACAGGCGACTGTACCGGCACGAAATCGGGGTGCGAGGGGTGCCTGCGGCGGGCCGCGGCCAGCTCCGCGGAATCCGCGGCGTACTCGTCGCCCTCGAGGCTCTGCTCGATCACCGGCTCCAGGTGCTCCAGGCCCGCGAAATCGGACTGCCGGGGCAGGAACAGGTCGCTGTCGGGCAGACCCAGCAGGGAGGGCGCGTCGGAGACGTCACGGGACTCCTGGGCGGCCCAGAAAGCCCGCGCCTCGGCCAGCTCACGCTCCCGCTCCTCGGCGAGCGCCTCGGCGACGGCGGCGCGTATCTCCTCCGTGTCGGTGGCGGCACGGGCCGCCGGTACCGGGGCTCGCACCCCGGTCACCCGGCTCTCGGCCAGCTCGGTGCGCAAGGCGGCCACCTGTCGGCGCAGCCCTGTGAGGGTGCGCAGGACGGCGACGCCCACGGCCGCGGTGGCTGCCGTGGTGAGCAGCAAGGCGATCGGCATAGCGCTCACTGACGTACTCCCGGTTCAAAGTCGACCCCCGACTTCCTACATCAGCTTGAAGGGCGGACTAACCAGCTGTCAGTGCGTAACGTCACGAAACGGGCAGGAACTTCGTCCCGATGTTTGGTGGTGAAACGGCTCTGACCTGCGTAAATCTCTCTCCGGAGGGAGATAGGTCACATCCTGGGGGAGATTGGATCACAAAACGGCCCGGAGCCCCCCAGATTCGGGGACTCCGGGCCACAGCATCGCGGTGCGCATCCGAACGGTCACGGCTCCGCGGTCGGCCGGTCGGCCGGTCGGTCAGCTGAGGCGCTCGATGACCATCGCCATGCCCTGGCCGCCGCCGACGCACATCGTCTCCAGGCCGAACTGCTTGTCGTGGAACTGGAGGGAGTTGATGAGCGTGCCCGTGATGCGGGCGCCGGTCATACCGAAGGGGTGGCCGACGGCGATCGCGCCGCCGTTCACGTTCAGCTTGTCCAGCGGGATGTCCAGGTCGCGGTAGGAGGGGATCACCTGGGCGGCGAAGGCCTCGTTGATCTCGAACAGGTCGATGTCGTCGACGGTGAGGCCCGCGCGGGACAGGGCCTGCTTCGACGCCGCCACCGGGCCGTAGCCCATGATCTCGGGGGAGAGGCCGGAGACGCCCGTCGAGACGATCCGGGCGAGCGGGGTCAGACCCAGTTCGCGGGCCTTCGTGTCCGACATGATCACGAGGGCGGCGGCGCCGTCGTTCAGCGGGCAGCAGTTGCCTGCGGTGACCAGACCGTCCTCGCGGAAGACCGGCTTCAGGCCCTGCACGGCCTCCAGGGTGACACCCGCGCGCGGGCCGTCGTCCTTGCTGACGACCGTGCCGTCGGGCAGGGTCACCGGGGTGATCTCGCGCTCCCAGAAGCCCTTCTTGATGGCTTCCTCGGCGAGGTTCTGCGAGCGGACCCCGAACTCGTCCATGTCCTGCCGGGTCACGCCCCACTGGCGGGCCAGGTTCTCGGCGGTCTGGCCCATCGCGATGTACGGGTCGGGGAGCAGGCCGTCCTCGCGCGGGTCGTGCCAGGAGGCGCCCACCGACTTGGAGACGGTCTCCGTGCGGGCCTGGGCCTCGGCGAACAGGGGATTGCGGGCGGTGGGGATGTCACTCGTGCCGCGCGCGGTGCTGCTGACGACCTCGACACCCGCCGAGATGAAGACGTCGCCCTCGCCGGCCTTGATGGCGTGCAGGGCCATGCGGGACGTCTGGAGCGAGGAGGAGCAGTAGCGGGTGACCGTACAGCCCGGCAGGTGGTCCATGCCCAGCTGTACGGCGACGATACGGCCCAGGTTGTGGCCCTGCTCGCCGCCGGGGAGGCCGCAGCCGAGCATCAGGTCGTCGATGTCCTTCGGGTCCAGCTCCGGGACCTTCGCGAGGGCGGCCGCGACGATCGTGGCGGTCAGGTCGTCGGGGCGCAGGTCCTTCAGCGAGCCCTTGAAAGCGCGGCCGATGGGGGAGCGGGCGGCTGAGACGATCACGGCTTCGGGCATCACGGCTCCATTGGCATGCGAACGGAAAGCAGGGCTGTGGGGGAAGTTACCCGTACGTATGGGCTCGGTCACGGGTGGACGGGTGTGACTCCGACCGCACTTTTCTAAGCGCTTGCTTTTTGGCTGGGCGCCTTATGGCTCGCGGGTGCGGGTGGGCGGGCGACCGAGGGTCCGGTGGGGCTGGTCGCGCAGTTCCCCGCACCCCTGAAAAGCAGGGGCTGCGCCCCCTGCTTTTCGTCCCACGGGGCGCGGGGAACTGCGCGAGAAGCTCCAGCTGCGGCGGCTGCTGCGCTGCGGCTGCCGCCCATGCACAGGCACTCCCGAGCCACTAGGCACCCGGCTGCGCCTCAGCGGCAGTGTTCGGCGCCGGGTCCGACACCGGCACCCTCCGCCGGCGCCGACGCTTGAGCAGAGCCCAGGGCCCACGCGGCCCCGTAGGCATCGCGGCCGTCACCTCCGTGCCCGCCTCCGACGCGGCCTCGGCGGCCGCGCGGGCCACCGGCAGGAAACCCTCGCGGCGGCTGACATCCGGCCGCTCCTCCTCCGCCGGCCAGAGCCCCAGCGTCGCGCAGACCGTCGGCAGCAGGGCCATCGCCGCGGTCGCGTACCCCTCCGCGGAGGGGTGGTAGTTGTCGGGGCCGAACAACTCGCGGGGGTTCTGTTCGAACTCGGGGCCGAGGAGGTCGCCCAGTGACACGGTGCGGCCGCCCTGTTCGACCGTTCCGATCGTCTGGGCGGCCGCCAGTTGCCGAGAGGCCCGGCGGGCGAGCCAGCGCAACGGCTGCTGCACGGGCTCGATCGTGCCGAGGTCGGGACAGGTGCCGACCACCACCTCGGCCCCGGCGGTCCGCAGGCGCCGTACGGCCGCCGAGAGGTGGCGGACCGAGCGGGTCGGGGGCATCCGGTGGGTCACGTCGTTCGCGCCGATCATGATCACGCAGACGTCGGGGACCTGTGCCGGGTCCTCCAGGATCAGCGCGACCTGCCGGTCGAGGTCGTCCGACTGGGCGCCCGGCAGCGCGACGTTCCGCAGCCGCACCGGGCGCTCGGCCACCGCCGCGAGCCCCGAGGCGATGAGAGCGCCAGGCGTCTGCCGGGCCCGGTGGACGCCCTGGCCGGCGGCCGTGGAGTCGCCGAGCATGACGAGCCGGAGCGGGGGATCGTCAGGGGCGTCGTACGTGGGGCCGTACGAGCTGTGCGCACGGCCGCCGTACCGGCTGCCGTACCCGCGGCCGTACAGGCCCTCCGCGCTCGGCGGGCGCGGGCTGTGTCCGTTGCCCACCACCCGCTTGGCCATCCGTACCTCGGCCAGCAGCACACCGACGGCGGCCGCACCCACCAGTCCGATGCCGCCACCGCCATAAGCCGCGCCCGCCGCGATGCGCCGGGCCACCCTCGCCCTAGACATGCTCGACATACGTCGACGCCACCTCCTCCCTACGCATACACCCACTCATTGCCCCGTACCGGCCCTCGGCCAATCCCGACGGGGGGTGAACAGGGAGGAGAAGCGTGAGGGTGGGGCTTAGGCTGGCGGAACATTACGACCATCCCTTTTGCGGCTCCGGAGACAACGGTGCAATTCCACGACTCGATGATCAGCCTCGTCGGCAACACCCCGCTGCTGAGGCTCAACAGCGTGACCGAGGGCATCCAGGCGACCGTCCTGGCCAAGGTCGAATACTTCAATCCCGGCGGCTCCGTGAAGGACCGCATCGCGCTACGCATGATCGAGGCGGCGGAGAAGAGCGGCGAGCTGCTGCCCGGCGGCACGATCGTCGAGCCCACCAGCGGAAACACGGGCGTGGGGCTCGCCATCGTGGCGCAGCAGAAGGGGTACAAGTGCATCTTCGTGTGCCCCGACAAGGTGAGCACCGACAAGATCAACGTGCTCCGGGCCTACGGGGCCGAGGTCGTCGTCTGCCCCACAGCCGTCGCCCCCGAGCACCCCGACTCGTACTACAACGTCTCCGACCGGCTGGTCCGCGAGACGCCCGGTGCCTGGAAGCCCGACCAGTACTCCAACCCCCACAACCCGCTCTCCCACTACCACTCGACCGGCCCTGAGCTGTGGGAGCAGACGGAGGGGCGGATCACTCACTTCGTGGCGGGCGTGGGGACCGGCGGGACCATCTCCGGCACCGGCCGCTACCTGAAGGACGCCAGTGACGGCCGGGTCCAGGTCGTCGGCGCCGACCCCGAGGGGTCCGTGTACTCCGGCGGCTCCGGGCGGCCGTACCTCGTCGAGGGCGTCGGTGAGGACTTCTGGCCGACGGCCTACGACCGCACCGTCGCGGACGAGATCGTCGCCGTGTCCGACAAGGACTCCTTCCAGATGACCCGGCGCCTCGCCAAGGAGGAGGGCCTGCTCGTGGGCGGCTCCTGCGGCATGGCCGTCGTCGCCGCGCTGAAGGTCGCCGAGCCGCTCGGCCCGGACGACGTGGTCGTCGTCCTGCTGCCCGACAGCGGACGCGGCTACCTCAGTAAGATCTTCAACGACGAGTGGATGGCCGACTACGGCTTCCTGGAGGACGACGGGCCGAGCGCGCGCGTCGCCGACGTCCTCAACGACAAGGAGCACGGCGCCATCCCCTCCCTCGTCCACATGCACCCGGACGAGACGGTCGGCGAGGCGATCGAGGTGCTGCGGGAGTACGGCGTCTCGCAGATGCCGATCGTGAAGCCGGGCGCCGGGCACCCGGACGTCATGGCCGCCGAGGTGGTCGGGTCCGTCGTCGAACGGGAGCTGCTGGACGCCCTGTTCACCCAGCGTGCCTCGCTCGGCGACCCGCTGGAGAAGCACATGTCGGCGCCGTTGCCGCAGGTCGGTTCCGGTGAGCCGCTCGGTGACCTGATGTCCGTGCTCGGCACGGCGGACGCGGCGATCGTGCTGGTCGAGGGCAAGCCGACGGGTGTCATCAGCCGACAGGACCTGCTCGCGTTCCTCGCCAAGGGCGGGGTGAGGCAGTAGGAGCGCAGGATTCGGGACGCCGTACGCGGGACGCCGTATGCGGGGGCACCGGGTCTACGGGGGCACTGGGTACGGGGCACCGGGTATGGGGAAGTCGGATGCGGAGAGGCCGGTGTGGGGGGCGAAATGCTCGTAAAGGGCCCGCTGCGTCGAAAATTTGCCTGGGGCGGGCGTTTGAGTTCGCAGAAGTGGTACGAGCGCGTCACGTCCGCGCAGCACTCGCTTAACACGGGTCCGGCACATTGGTGGGTGTCGGCAGGGCGGGAGCGGCTCCCCGCCCAGGCCGACGACCGAAACGGCGCCAAGGACCTCCGGAGCGGCTCCCGGACCTCCATGGACGCCTAGGACGCGTAAGCCCGGTCCTGACCCGGCTTACGCGTCCCTCGCGGGGACCGCCGTCGTCCCGCCCCCCGTCAAACGGGGGTGCGGCGGTCCCCGCGCATATTCTTTTCCGGCGTCTGTTCCGGATCTTCCCTCTTGTCCGGCAACCTCGTCGGGGTCACTCTTCCCAACCTGGTTCCCCGCTCTTGCCCCCGCGTCGGCGCAGGAGCGATGAACCGTGCAGTGCCCACGCCATGTTCACGCCCACGATGCCCGCCCAGGTGACGAAGAGGCCGGGGAGATCGGCCACGCCGCCGCCGATGCCGGAGAGGGGGATGGCGACGACGAGGGAGACGACGCCGAAGCCGTAGCGTTCGCCCCAGGTGTCGGTGGACTTGTCGGGGGAGCGGCTGCCACGGGCCACCACCATCTGCTGCTCGGCGACCTGACGCCGGACCCGGCGGTCCACCGCGCCGTCGATGCGCTGGTCGACCTTCTCCAGGAACGAGTCGACGAGCGCCGACTCGTAGTCGTCGCCCAGCTCTCTGCGGGCGTGCAGGGTGGCGGCGAGTTCCTTCTTCAGCTCGGGGTCTCCGAGCTGTGCGTCACGGGCATCCATACCGGTCATGCTGTTCACGGTAGGGAGCGGCGGGCCGCTTGGCACTGGGGTTAGCCCCCCTGTCGCCCGCTGGTTCTCCCGAGCGCTTGCCTGACAGCCGCCGTTGAGAATGGGAGTTCTGCCGCCGTGGCGCTTCTGCCAGGTCCGCGATGTCCTCTGGGCTTGGGGGTGGGGCTGTCGGCCGGCCGGGAGGAGTGATCCGGCGGACCGTCTTCGCCGTGCGCTTGCCGGCGGGCGTATTACTTCGCCAGGCAGCGGCGGGATGTCCAGGCCTCGGCGGCGACGTGCGCGATCGGACGCCCGTCGTCCGCGCGTTCGCATGATCGGTGACGCCCTTCCGGCGCCGGCGGGGCATGGGGATGCCCCGCCACATCGGCCCGTCCTGGTCCCGGACGCGAGCACTCATCCGTTTCGGCATGCACCTGGGCACTGACAACGACCCCGCGCCGAGGGCGCGCGACGGTCGACGTGCAGCATGATCATTCTCAGGCGCGAGCCGATCGAGTCGCACGCTGATGTCCGGCCGATGGCCGTCAGGGGGTCAGTCGGTTGAACTTGCGCACGGACTTGTCGAAGATCCGGGCGGGGAGGATGCGGCGCAGCACTTTGAGGCGTGGGGCGAGCGAGCCGGCGGGATAGCTCAGTTTCGGCTTCCGGTCGGTCGCTGCCGCGACGACCACCTTGGCGATGGCGGCGGGATCGTCGCCGTTCCTCAGCCCCTCCTGTAGTACCTCGTCGTAGATGGCCCGTTGGTGGGCGTATACCGGCAGAGGGGTGTCGGCCTGCACCGAATTCACGTCGAACGGGGTGTTGAGGGGGCCGGGCTGGACGCGCAGGACCCGAATGCCGTGCTCGCGGATCTCGTGGTCCAGGGACTCGGTATAGCCCTCGACCGCGTGCTTCGTCGCGATGTAGACGGACATGAAGGGGTTGCCGACGAACCCGCCCAGGGAGGAGATGTTGATGATGCGTCCCCGGCCTCGGCCGCGCATGTGCGGCAGGACGGCCCTGGTCATGCGCATGAGGCCGAAAACGTTCACATCGAACACGCGCTGCGCCTGGGCGACGGAGATTTCCTCGGCGGCGCCGTCGATGCCGAGCCCGGCGTTGTTGACCAGGACGTCGATCCGCCCGAACCGCTCGATCACCTGCTGAACGACGCTGTTCACCGAGTCGTCGCTGGTCACGTCGAGGGCGAGGAACGTCACACCGCCGCTGGAAGTGCTCCCCGACGTCTTCCGGCTCGTCCCGACCACGTCGAACCCCGCCTCGGCGAGTGCCTGCGCTGTCGCCTTGCCGAGACCTGAGGACGCGCCCGTCACGAGCGCCACCGGCCGATTTGTTGTCATGACTACCTCCTGAAGTTCTTTGTAGTACGACCATACTTCAATGGAGGGCCCGGGACAACCTGTTCGCGATCGCCGACATCGCTGCACCTTGCTTCAGCCTTGTACGCCCCTGGCCGCTGCGCACCCGCACCCGCACCCATGACCGTCGACCCCGTACTCGTCCCGGACCGCACCCCAGCCGTCCATGAGGAGAGGCGAGGGGGTGATCCGGACGCCGCGCGAAATCGGTCGTCGCTGATCTTGTGCCCGTAGTCCGCGCAGACGGGCGCCGGCTTCGCGTGCCGCGGCTTCCTGTTCTTCGCGGCGCCGTTGCTCTTCCTCGGCGGCTTGGCGGCCTGGCGGCGGTGGGCGAGAGGGGTGTCCAGGACGGGATTGCCGCTCGCGTCCAGCAGCCGCTCGCGGCGGTCGCGGCCGAAGCGTCAGAACGCCGGCTCGGCCGGGCCGTGCTCCCGCAGCCGCTCCAGCGCGGTCGCCGCGATCGGGATGCGGCCGTTGGGGGAGTGGAAGCCGTCCTCGCGGTCCCGGCTGGCTTGCCAGTGCGGACGGGTGAGGTCGGCGACCTTCGCCCTACGGCTCTTGGCGGAGCGCTTGCCGGCCTGGTGGAAGACGAGCAGGGCAGGCGGGTGCACCCGCTCGTATCCCTCCCGGGCGAGTGCGGGCCGGCGGGTGCGCCACATCGGCTTCTCGATGCCGTCGGTGTCCTTCTTCTTCCGCCTCTTCCCCGCCCCGGGTGCGGCCGCCGTCGATGAACAGGCCGTGCCTGCGCGGATTGTTCGCCGCGGCCCGGGGTGGGAGGCGGCGCGCGTGCTTCCTTCCCGCTCGGCGCCGTCTTCTTCAGCGTGTGCCTGTAGGGCAGGTGCGGGGGGTCGGCCGCTGGATCTGGTCGGCGCTCGCGATCTTGAGTACCCCGAGCACGCACAGCACGTCGCCGCGCAGGCCGTTCGACGATCCCGCCTCGTTCGTCTTGCGCTCGCCCGCCATCAGGAAGCACCAACCTGTCGTCCGCGTCCGGCCACTGGGCGGGTGCCGGACGCAGAGGGCACCGGGCCCGATGATCTCCTCCACCACCGGCAACCAGAGACTCGCGAAGCCCGGCGGCCCCTTGGCGGCAGCTGCCAGAGAGCACAACGTCACCCGGCCCGACTCGCTCTGGCCTGGCTGCCACGCAGCGCGCCGAACATGCTGCCCAGCCCCGGTAGTTCGCAAGTGGCCTACCTGCGGGAGAGCTCGCCGTCGGGACGATCGATCTCAGTGACACTGCTTACGAAGCGCCAACCGAAGCAGTCGGCCGACTCGACCCAGGCTCCGGCCGGTCCGAGGCTCCGGGGACGCGGCCCCAGGCTCCGGCCGGGTCCAGGCCCCAGCTCCGCACCTGTCCGTAGACCAACTCGACGCCCGGCACAGGTGGGTGGGACATGGTCGAGCCTCCTCTACGCCTGCCCAGCCCCCTCCACGGTCAGCACGATCTTGCCGGTGGTGCGGCCGGTCTCGCCCAGGGTGTGGGCCTTGGCGGCCTCGGCGAGCGGGAAGGTGGCCTCGATGTGGGCGCGCAGGGCGCCGGTTTCGACGAGGTCGGCGATGGCCTGCATGCCGGCGCGGTCGGCCTCGACGAGGAGGGACTCGTAGCGGATGCCCCGCGCGGCGATGTCGGCCAGTTCGGCGGGGTCGATGGGGAACGGAAGGATCGAGACGAGGGTGCCGCCCGGGCGCAGGACGGCGAGGGAGCGGGCGCGGGCGGCGGTGTCCCGCGAGATCGGGTCGAGGAGCACGTCGATGTCCTTGGCGGCCTCGGTGAAGTCGACCGTCTGGTAGTCGATGGCCTCGTCCACTCCGATCGACCGCAGGAAGTCGTGCTTGGCGGCACTGGCGGTGCCGATGACGTACGCGCCGCGGGACTTGGCGATCTGGACGGCGAGATGGCCGACGCCGCCGGCGGCCGCGTGGATGAAGACGCGCTGCCCGGGCTGGATGTCGGCGGTGTCGACGAGTGCCTGGTAGGCGGTCAGGGCGGCGAGGGGGAGGGCGCCGGCCTGGACGTGGTCGATACCGGCGGGCTTGTGGACGAAGGCGCGGGCGGGAGCGGTCACGTACTCGGCGTGGGCGCCGACCCCGTGGGGGTAGGGCAGCATGCCGAAGACCTCGTCGCCCGGCTTGAAGATGGTGACGCCGGTGCCGACGGCCTCGACGACTCCGGAGACGTCCCAGCCCAGGATGAGGGGCAGGCCGTTGGCGGTCATGGGCTGGGCGCGGTTCCACCAGTCGGTCGGGTTGACGCCGGCCGCGCGGACGGCGATCAGGATCTCACTCAACCCCGGCTCGGGGCGGGGCAGTTCGACTTCCTTGAGCACCTCGGGGGAACCGTGGGCGTCCTGGCGGATTGCGCGCATGGTGGCGGTACTGGGATTCGTCATGCGTCCAGCGTCGCTGCCTGCCACTCCTGGGCGCCATGGCATGAATGCCAACTTTCGACGGGATCATGCCATGGCGCCAGGGCGGAGGCCGGCGATCTACGGGCCCGCCGCCTGACAAGGCGGCGGGCCCTACCGTAGATCCACACCATCACCGGGCGCCTCGTCGCCGGGTCCGGATCCGGTGTCCGGACATCGATGGTGAGCCGGTCCTCCTGTCCTCCGGTCGCACCGCCGCGGCGCGGCGAAGCGCGGCAAGCTCCCCACCAGGGCGCAGGATCGTGCGGTCCGAACCCGCGGGGGCTGCCTGTCCGTGACGGGCGGGCACCTCAGGCGAGCGAGGTCCACACGCTCTTGACCTCCGTGTACGCGTCGATGGCTGCGCTGCCCATCTCCCGGCCCCAGCCGCTGGCCTTGAACCCGCCCCAGGGGGCGGAGGCGTCCACGGGGTTGGGCATATTGATGAACACCGTGCCCGCGCGGATGGAGCCGGCCACGCGGTGCGCCGCGCCCACGTCGCGGGTCCATACGGCCGCTGCCAGGCCGTACTCGGTGTCGTTGGCGCGGGCGACGGCCTCGTCCTCGTCGTCGTACGGCAGGATGGACAGCACCGGGCCGAAGATCTCCTCGCGGGCGATGCGCATGTCGTCCCGTACACCCGTGAACACGGTCGGCTGGAAGAAGAAGCCCGGCAGGTCGTCGACCGGGGCGCCGCCGGCGAGCAGCTGGGCGCCTTCCTGGACCCCGCTGCGCACGAGCGCGTGGACGTGGTCACGGTGTTCGCCGGTGACCAGGGGGCCGAGCTCGGTGTCGGGCGCGCTGCCCGCGCCGAGCCGCATCCCGCTGACGGCCTTGGCACAGCGCTCGGCGAACTCGTCGGCGAGGGAGCGGTGGACGAGGAACCGGGTGTAGGCCGCGCACACCTGGCCGCTGTTGAGGAGCGCGCCCTGAAGACAGCCCGCCACGGCCGCGTCCAGGTCGGCGCCGGGCAGTACGAGGCTCGGTGCCTTCCCGCCGAGTTCGAGCGTGACACGCTTGAGGTTGCCCGCGGAGGCCCGGACGATGTCCCTGCCGGTCTCGGTCGAACCGGTGAAGGAGACCTTGTCCACGCCGGGATGCTCGACGAGGGCCCGGCCGGCCTCGGGACCACCGGTCAGCAGGTTGATGGCGCCGTCCGGCACACCGGCCGCCCGGCACAACTCGACGAGCCGCACCGTGGTCATCGGGGTCTGTTCCGCGGGTTTGACGATCACGGTGTTCCCGCAGGCGAGGGCCGGTGCGATCTTCCAACTCGCGATCATGAGCGGGAAGTTCCACGGGGTGATCAGCGCGCACACTCCCACCGGCTCGCGCTTGGTGTACTGCAGCACGCCGGGGAAGGACAGCGGCGCCGTCTCGCCGTAGATCTTGGTGACCCAGCCGGCGTAGTAGCGGAAGTGCTCGGCAGCCGCGGCGACGCTGACCGCCATGGAGATGCCGAGCGGCTGGCCCTGGTCGCGGGTCTCCAACGCGGCCAGTTCCTCGGCGTTTTCCTCGATGAGGTCGCCGATGCGCCACAGGATCCGGGCGCGCCGGGCCGGGGTGAGTCCCGCCCAGTCCGGGTTCTCGAGGGCGGCGCGGGCGGCCCGTACGGCCGCGTCGGCGTCCGCGGCCCCGGCCAGGGACACCTGGGCGTGGGGTTGCCCCGTCGCCGGGTCCAGGGTCTCGAACTCCGCTCCGGAGGCCGCGGCTTGCCACTCGCCACCGATGAAAAGGGTGTTGGTCACAGCTGTGCTCCCAGGATGAAGTCGGCGCAGCGCTCGCCGATCATGACGGCAGGTGCGTGGGTGTTGCCGGAGGTGACGGAGGGCATGACGGAGGCGTCCGCGACGCGCAGGCCGGCCACGCCGTGTACGCGCAGCTGAGGATCGACGACCGCCATACGGTCGATGCCCATACGGCAGGTGCCCACCTGGTGGTGATAGCTGAGGAGGGTCCGCTTGATGTACGCGGCGATCTCCGCGTCCGTACGCACGTACGGTCCGGGTGCGACCTCGCGGGCCCGCCAGTCGCCCAGCGACTTCTCCTCGCCGATCTCCCGCACCTGCCGCACGGCCCGCACCATGGACGCGAGGTCCGACGGCTCGGAGAAGTAAGCGGGGTCCAGGGCGGGAGCCTGGGTGGGGTCGGCCGAGCGCAGCCACAGGCGGCCCCGGCTGAGCGGACGGATCGTCCCGGCGAGGACCGAGAAGCCGTGGCCCTCTTCCGGAACGTCCATGTCGGGCACCGGCAGTGGCAGGTGGGACATCAGCGGCTGCAGGTCCGGCACGGCCAGCGCCGGGTCGGACTTGGCGAAGTAGTGGGCCTCCAGTTTGTTGGCCGTACCCTGCGGCACCGGCCGTGCCGACTCCCACACCACCGGAGCGAGGGTGTGGTCGTGCAGGTTCGCGCCCACTCCCGGCAGGTCCGCGGTCGACTCGATCCCGAGGGCCCGCAGCTCGTCCGCCGGCCCGACACCGCTGAGCAGGAGCAGCTGGGCCGATCCGATGGCGCCGCCGGACAGGATCACGTCCCCTTCGCAGCGGACCTCCGTCGTACGGCCTTCGCGCAGCAGCTCGACGCCCTGCGCCCGGCCGTCGGCCACCAGGACGCGCGTGACCGCCGTGCCGGTCATCACCGTGAGCTGCGCGCTGTCGAGCACCGGCTCCATGAAGGCGGTCCACGCGCTGACCCGCTTGCCGTCGCGGATGTTGCGGTGGATCAGGTTCACGCCGAGCTGGTCCTGGCCGTTGCAGTCGTCGTTGTACGCGATCCCGTAGTCCTGGCAGGCCTCGATGAAGGCGGTGGTGACCGGGTTGGGGGAGTGGTTCCGGCTGACGGGCAGCGGGCCGCCGGCCCCGTGGTAGTCCGACGCGCCGTCCTCGAAGTCCTCCGAGCGTTTGAAGTACGGCAGCACCTCGTCGTACGACCAGCCCGCGGCTCCCTGGTAGGCCCAGCTGTCGTAGTCGGCCCGGTTGCCGCGGACGTAGATCATGCCGTTGAGGGCGCTGGAGCCGCCGAGGACCTTGCCGCGCGGCCAGAACACCTGGGTGCCGGAGGCGTGCCGCTGGGGTTCGGTGGTGTACGCGTGGTCCTGCGGGGAGTTCCACAGCTCCCACAGGCGCCCGGGGTCGTGGATGGCCGGGTTGTCGTCCCGGTCGCCCATCTCGATCAGCAGGACGGTCCGGCCGGCGTCCACGAGTCTGCGCGCGAGCGCACAGCCCGCGGACCCGGCGCCCACCACGATGTGGTCGTAAACGGTGTGTGTTGCTCGCATGACGGGAGGGTCACAGACGGACGGGCCGCCCGCTTGTGCCGTCGTGCACGGGCTGTTGCGGAGGCGGGCACGAACGGCTGTGCACGGGCGGACGGCCGGCCCTGTGGCCGGGCGCACGTTGCCCTGCCGGCCCATGGGCGACGCGGCAGCTGCGGCGGGTGACCAGCCGGACCGCGCGGGGCGGACGGCTGGTTCGCGGCAGCACGCGAAGAGCCAGGACCACCGAGGTGGTCCTGGCTCTTCGCGTGAGTCGCATGCACCCTGGCCACCCACTCCGGCTTGCGTGATGGTGCACCGGCCCTTGCCGGGGCGGGCACGATCGGCAGATCCGCCGTTTTCGGGATGTACTACGACAGGCGGCGAAAGGGCGGCAAAACCGCGTGACCGCCGCTGAGCGCTCGCTAAGCGGCCTTGGTGAAGTCTGGTGCGGCACCGCGCCCCGTAAGGGGCGCGGGGAACTGCGCGACCAGCCCCCACCGGCCCGCGGGTTCATCACCGTCCTTCCAGCGGAGCGCTTAGGCGCCCAGCGCCGTGCGCCCGGCCCCGCGTGCCTCGGACGGACTCATGCCGTAGGCGCTCTTGAAGGCGTGGCTGAAGTGGGCGGGGTCCGGAAAGCCCCAGCGGCTTCCGACGGTGGCGACGGGCATGGGGGCGAGCGCGGGGTTCGCGAGGTCGCGCAGGCACTCGGCGAGGCGACGCTCCCGGAGCCAGCCCGAGACCGTGTATCCCCGCTCGGCCAGCAGCTTGTAGAGGAAGCGCCGCGAGATGTGGTGGGCGGCCGCGATCCGGTCGGGGCCGAGCCCCGGGTCGGAGAGCCGCTGCTCCATGTACGTGAGGATCCGCCGGGCCAGCAGTTCCCGCCCGTCGTCCTGCTGTGTCACGTGCGCGGCGCACCGCTCCGAGAGCAGCGCGCCGACCAGGTCGATCACGCTGTCCGCGAGCCGCGGCGTGCTAAGTGCGTCCAGTTGCCGCACCTGCCCGGCCAGTCCGCGCAGGAACGGGTGCACCACGGGCCCCAGTCCGTCGTCGCACGACACGGTGGTGGCGATCATGCGGGTCAGGTCGCGCTCGGGCAGCCGGAGCAGGACCCGCGGGAACATCAGCACGAGTGTGCGGTACGGCTGGTCGAAGTCGAGTGTGTACGGGTGCCGGGTGTCGTAGATGGCCAGCTCGCCCGGCTTGAGCAGGGCCTGGCGGTCCGCCTGGGTCAGCATGCACTGCCCTGCCAGCTGAAGACTCACCTTGACGAAATCGGCCGGGTCGGAGGCGATGTGCCTACGGGTGTGGGCGACGCCGTGCGGATCCGCGGCCACCACGGACACCTGCACCGCGCCGAGCTGGGCGGTGTCCAAGGAGGCGCGGAAGTCGGGAACCTCGCGCGGCAGCGCTTCCAGCGGCACGAAACTCTGGCCGACCACGTCCCGCCAGAACTCGAAGCGTCCTGCGGAGGTGTCTTCCAACGGAGTCGTCATCGAGGGCATGGGTCTCCTCTGAGGGCCCTTCGGCAGGCCGGCAGGTAGGCATGCCGCCGGATACTAACTGTATTATCCGGTTTTCACAAAGTGCGACGAATGGGGTGAATGAGAAGATCCCGTGTCTGTTGAGGGGGCGGTGAGGGGCCCCGGAAGGGCGCGAAGCACCTCCGGGTCCCCCACCGCCCGGAGCATCAGCCGAGGCCGTCCGCACCCACCTGAACCGCGGACTCGTCGAGGACGGTGTCGGTCACGGGCCGCGGACGTCCGTCCAGGTCGAGGACGGGGACGGCCTCCTTGTACCAGGACTCGATGACGGCGTTGCCCCAGAAGTCGCGGCGGCGGTCGTCGCGCACGTTCCAACGGTACGTCTCGTGGTCCGGGTCACCGGTGTAGTAGTCCGAGGTGTAGATCTCCACGCGGTGGCCGTCGGGGTCCCGCAGGTAGAGGTAGAAGGCGTTGGAGACACCGTGCCGGCCGGGGCCACGCTCGATGTGGTGCTCCTTGTGCAGCGAGCCGAAGATGTCGGCCGCGCGCAGTACCTGGTGGGACTCGTGGGTGGCCACCCCGACGTGGTGCAGGCGCGGTCCGGCACCCCCCGTGAAGGCGACGTCATGGACGGTCTGCTTGCGGTACATCCAGGCCGCGTACAGCTCGTGCTCGTCACCCTCGATCGTTTCCGAGCAGCCGAAGCCGAGGGACTTGTAGTGGGCGTAGGCGGCCGGGATGTCGGGGGTGCAGATGTTGAAGTGGTCCAGGCGGGCGATCTCGGCGCCGTGGCGGATGTCGTAGCGCTGGATGAGGCGCTCGGCGCGCTCGATCTCGTGGAAGAACTCCACGGGGAAGCCGAGCGGGTCGATGACCCGGACCGCGTCGCCGATTCCGTGCGTTCCCTCGCCCTTCTTCAACCGCTTGACCGGGCAGCCGAGTCCGGCGAAGAACTTCTCCGCCTTGTCGACGTCCTCCGGGGTGCGGACGCGATAGGAGATGTGGTCGAGGGCCGCCAGATCGCCCTTGCGCAGCACCAGCGAGTGGTGGGTGAGTTCGTCCGTGCCGCGCAGATACAGCGACCCGGCGTCCTCGTACTGGATGTGGAAGCCGAGCATGTCGACCCAGAACCAGCGGGCGGCACCGAGGTCGGTGACGGCCAACTGGGCGTAGGCGGACCGGACGACGTCGGGTGCGTTCGAGGCGGTCATGAGGTGGCTCCGAAGCGAGGGGTGTGCACCTCGGTGAGGGCGACGTGGACGATCTTCGATTCGGTGTAGAAGTCGATGCTGTGGGCGCCGCCCTCGCGGCCGACGCCGGAGGCCTTGACCCCACCGAACGGAGTGCGCAGGTCACGGACGTTGTGGGAGTTGATCCAGACCATGCCGGACTCGACCGCGTGCGCGATGCGGTGGCCGCGCTTGAGGTCCGAGGTCCAGACATAGGCGGCCAGACCGAACTGCGTGGCGTTCGCGAGTTCCACGGCCTCGGTCTCGTCGTCGAAGGGAGCGACGGCCACGACCGGGCCGAAGATCTCCTCCTGGAAGATACGGGCGTCGCGTTCGACGTCGGCGAAGACGGTGGGCTGGAGGTAGTTGCCGTCCGCGAGGTGCTCGGGGCGGCTGCCACCGGCGACCAGCCGGGCCTCCTTCCGGCCGATCTCCACGTAGTTCAGGACGCGCTCGTAGTGTTCGGGGTGTACCAGTGCGCCGACCTCGGTGGCCGGGTCGGAAGGCAGCCCGACGCGTACGTTCGCGGCCCGCTCCGCCAGTCGCCGGGTGAACTCCTCGTACAGCGGGCGCTCGACGAGTACGCGTGAACCTGCCGTGCAGCGCTCCCCGTTGAGGGAGAACACGCCGAACACGACCGAGTCCAGGGCGGCTTCCAGGTCGGCGTCGGCGAAGACGACGACCGGGGACTTGCCGCCCAGCTCCATCGACACCGTCTTCAGGTGCTCGGCGGAGGAGCGGATGATGTGCCGGCCCGTGTCGGAGGAGCCGGTGAAGGAGATCAGCGGCACGTCCGGGTGGTCGACGAGGGCCTGGCCGGCCTCCTCGCCGATGCCGTGGACGATGTTCACCACTCCGGCGGGCACGCCTGCCTCTTCGAAGATCTCCGGCCACAGCGACGCGGACAGCGGGGTCCACTCGGCCGGCTTGAGGATCAGCGTGCAGCCGGACGCCAGCGCGGGTGCCAGCTTCCAGCTCTCCAGCATGAACGGGGTGTTCCAGGGAGTGATCAGCCCGGCGACCCCCACCGGTGTGCGCACCACATAGCTGAACTGGTCGTCGCCCTGCCGGAACGCCTCCTCGCCGAGGGCCACGATGACATCCGCGAAGTAGCGGAAGTTCTCGGCGGCACGCCGCGCCTGGCCGCGGGCCTGCGTGATCGGCAGCCCGGAGTCGTACGACTCGAAGGCGGCGAGCCGGTCATGACGGGCCTCGACGGCGTCGGCAATCCGGTACAGGACACCCGCGCGTGCCCGGTTGGACAGCCCGGCCCACTCCGGGAACGCGACCCGGGCGGCCGTCACCGCCCGGTCCACGTCGGCCGCGGAGCCACGCGCGGCCTGTGCGTAGGCCGTGTTGGAGACCGGGTCGGCGACGTCGAAGGTGCATCCGTCGGCGGCGTCGACGAGGTCACCGCCGATCCAGTGCCGGATCACGGAGGGCAGGTGCTCGGGGGTGGGGGGAAGGTGCTCCGGGGTGGCGCTCACTGCGCGGCTCCGATCTGCTGGGTGAGGTCGCCGCCCTCGGCGAGGAGCGCGCGGATCTTCGACAGGCCCGCGTCGGTGGGGGAGGCGAGCGGCGGGCGGACATGGGGCGACGCGATACGTCCCTGCTGGTGCAGCACCCACTTCGCCGGCGCCGGGTTCGTCTCGACGAACAAGAGGTCGACGAGCGGGTGCAGGCGGTAGTGGAGATCGCGGGCACCGTCGAAATCGCCCGCCTCCCACAGCTCGTACATCCGAGCCACCGCGCCGGGCGCGAGGTTGGCGACGGCCGAGACGAACCCCGCACCGCCGAGCGCGAGCAGCGGCAGACAGAGCAGCTCGATGCCGGACCACACCAGCAGTGAGCGCCCGCAGGCGTGCAGCACGCGCGAGAAGTGCTCGAAGTCCTTGGTGGTCTCCTTGACGCCCACGAAGTTCTCGAAGTCGGTGAACAGCCGCTTCACCGTCTCGGGCGCGATGTCGACGGCCGTGCGCGAGGGCACGTTGTAGGCGACGATCGGCAGGTCCGGGAACTCCCGTGCGACGGTCGCGTACCACTGGTACAGCCCCTCCTGCGTGGGGCGCGCGTAGTACGGCGTGATGACGAGCGCGGCGTCGGCGCCCAACTCGGCTGCGGCGGCGGTGAGTTCGAGGGTCTCGTCGAGCTTGTGGGATCCGGTCCCGGGCAGGAACGGGACGCGGTCGCCGATCTCCTCGACCGCCGTCCGCATCCCCGCGATCCGCTCGCCGACGCTCTGCGAGCTGGGCTCGCCGGTGGAGCCGCCCAGCGAGATGCCGTGCGAACCGGACTCCAGCTGGAAGCGGATCAGCGCGCGCAGGCTGTCGTGGTCGACGGCTCCGTCCGAGGTGAAGGGGGTGATGGCGGGAGCGATGGAGCCGCGGATGGCGGACGGGTCGCTGCGGAATTTCATGTGGGCTCTCCTTGCGTGCTGTGCTGCTTGCGCCACCGCTCGTACATCTCGTGCCAGTCGGGGCCGAGGGGATACAGGCCGTCGATGCCGTGCCCGGCGCGCACCTGCTCGGTGATGAATTGCTCCCGCTGTTCCTGCTCCCGGCAGTCGGTGATCAGGTCCTCGGCCAGGTCTGGCGGCACGACGACCACGCCGTCCGCGTCTCCCACCAGCAGGTCGCCGGGCTGCACGAGGGCTCCGCCGCAGGCGATCGGCACTCCCGTGTCCCACGGCACATGGCGGCGGCCGAGGACGGAGGGGTGGGCTCCGCCGTGGTAGACGGGCAGCCCCAGTTCGGTGACGGCGACGCTGTCGCGCAGACCTCCGTCGGTGACGACCCCGGCCGCGCCGCGCTGCTGGGCGCGCAGGGCGAGGATGTCGCCGAGCGTGCCGGCGGAGGTGTCCCGGCGGGCGTCCATGACCAGCACATGACCGGGTCGCAGCTGCTCGATGGCCCGCTTCTGGGCGTTCATGCCGTTGCCGTATCGCTTGAACAGGTCCTCGCGCAGCGGCAGGTAGCGCAGTGTGTGGGCGACGCCGACCATCTTCGTGTCCGGCTGTGTGGGACGTACGCCGTCGATGGACATGTGCGGCAGTCCGCGCCCCCGCAACTGCGCGCTGAGTGTGGCGACCGCGACCGAACGCAGGCCTTGCTCGATGCGTTCGTCGAGCTGGGGCTCGGGTGTGTACGCGGCTCCGTGGGCGGCCTCGCGTTCGGCCTCGTCCGTCCTCGGCATCGCTCCGTACGTCTCCAGGGCGGGCCCGGAGGCGATGGGGTTGCGCAGCCGCCCGGTGGACTGCCCGCTGCCGGTGACCTCGACCTCGACCGTGTCGCCGGGGGAGACGACGGACGCGCCGGCCGGAGTCCCGGTAAGGATGACGTCCCCGGGCTCCAGCGTGACCAGTCTCGACAGGTCGGCGACGAGCTGTCCGAAGGGGAAGAGGAGCGTGTCGGTGGTGTCGTCCTGCACGAGTTCGCCGTTGACCCAGGTACGCAGCTGGAGTGCGGTCGGGTCGAGTTGGCGGGCGTCCAGCAGCCGCGGCCCGATCGGGGTGAAGCCGTCGGCGCCCTTGGAGCGGAGGTTGGAGCCGCGGTCGGCATACCGCAGGTCGTAGACCCCGGCGTCGTTCGCGGCGGTCACCCACCGCACGTGGGACCAGCCGTCCTCCGGCCGCACCCGCTGGGCCCGGCTGCCTACGACCAGGGCGATCTCGCCTTCGAACCCGAGAAGTTCACACCCCTCCGGGCGGACGATGGCCTCCTGGGTGCCCGCCAGCGACGAGGGGGGCTTGAGGAAGTAGGAGGGCTGGGCCGGGATCCGGCCGCGCTCCTTGGCCCGGCTGGGGTAGTTGAGATGGACAGCGATGATCTTCGAAGGAGGATTCCCCAGGGGGTGCGTCATCAGGAGCGCTCCAGGCTGCTCTGATCCAGGAAGTTCTGGACCTTCGCCTTGTACGGCTCGCGGTCGTACGACTTCACGTACGCGCCGGCCATGCGGACGGGGTCGCCGAAGAAGTAGTACTCGTACAGGGCCTGGCGGCTGGAGAAGGCGGAGATGCAGGTGTCCCAGACGAGACGGAACAGCTTCACGCGCTCGGCGCCGGTGAGGGTGGCCGACTGGAGGTAGGCCTCGATGTCGATGGCCGCCGGGCCGGTGATGTCGAGTTCGGTCGGGGTGGCCATCAGGCCGGAGGCGCCGAGCTTGCGCAGGATCTGCGGGAAGCGCTGGTAGAGCTTGGGGTAGAGGTTGCGGGCGGCGTTGAGGGGGGCCCAGGCCGGGGTCAGCACCCCGTACTCGTTGATCTCGGCGTCGGCTTCCGCCGCGCGCAGGAAGGCGCGCAGCGTCTCCAGGGTGGTGATGATCTCGGCGATGTCCTCCTGGACGTGCTGGAACTGCTCGATGCCGATGGCCTCCGTGAGCAGTGTCACCAGTCCGAGGATGTACTCGGTCTTGGCGGTGGTGCGGGTGACGACCTGGTGGGTCATGTGCACCACGGAGGCGGTCTGGGAATAGAAGCCGTTGCACAGCTCGGCGTCACCGAGGGCGAAGCAGCGCTCGAAGGGCACGTGCACGTCGTCGAAGACGACGACGCAGTCCGATTCCTCGAAGCGGGAGGCGAGGGGGTGGTCGTGGCGCGGGCGGTCGTAGTCGAGGGGCTCGCGGGCGATGTAGCGCAGGCCGGGGGTGTCGTTGGGGATGGCGAAGGCGTACGAGTACGGCTTGTCCTCGGGCGTGCCGCGGAGCACGGTCGAGGGGAAGACGAGCATCTCGTCGGCGAAGGGGGCGATGGTGGCGAGCATGCGCGCCCCGCGGATCACCACGCCGTTGTCGTCCTCCTTCACGATGCGTGCCGCGAGCTTGCCGCCCGCCTGCTGGGTGCCCGCCACGGCCCGGTTGACCTGCGGCGGGATCAGCGTGTGGGTGCACAGCAGATCCTCTTCGCGGGCCTTCTCGTAGTAGCGGCGGATGTTCTCGCCGAAGGCGGGGTTGGACTGGGCGAACCAGTCGGCGGCCGAGGCGAGCGCCATCAGGGAGCTGTTCATGTAGTCGCCGGTGCGGCCCAGCATGCCGTTGCTGTGGTCGGCCCACACCTTGAACGACTTACGGCGCTTGACGAGATCGTCGGGTGTGCGCGGAGTGAGGAAGGACGTGCCGACCGGCTCACCGGAGGTGGGGGAGGCGTAGGTGAGGACGTCCTTGTGTTCGTCGCTGTGCTGGAGGTCGTACAGCTCGGCGTAGGTCCGCACCACGTTGCGGAAGGCGGGGTGTTCCTGGATTCCCCCGGTGAGCGTCTCGCCCTGGATGTGCACGGTGGGGCGGGACTGGGAGAGGCGTTCGAGGAATTCCTTGCCGGTGCGTGCGGCCATGGTGGTTCTCCTGGGGAGTGCGGTGGGGTTCGAGAGAGGGGGGCGGGCCGGGCGGAAAGGCTTTAGAAGAGGTGCTCGATGCCGTCGGTCGACTCGGTCGTGGACGCGAAACGGCTCCAGGCGTAGGTCAGGGCGTCGCCGTCGCGGTGACCGAGGTCGGTGACGCGGCCGAGGACCAGGGTGTGGTCGCCACCGTCGTACGCGCGCCAGGGCTCGCACTCCACCCAGGCGAGCGGGTCGGCCAGCCGCGGAACGCGCGCGCCCTCCGCCCAGCGGGGCTCCACGGTGCTCGGGGCCCCCGCGAACAGCCGGGCCAGCTGCTCCTGCTCGGCACCGAGGATGTTCACGCAGAAGGGCCCGTCGGCCAGCTGGTCGTGGCAGCGGGCCCGGCGGGCGACGCTGATCAGGACGAGCGGCGGTTCGGCGGACACGGACGTGAAGGAGTTCATGGTGGCGCCCCGCGGACCGTCGTCGGTGGCGTACGACACCACCGTGACGCCGGTGGCGAAACGGGACATGCAGGCACGCAGCGCGCCGGGACTGGGGGGAGCGAGTGCTTCGGGCATACGAGGCTCCTTGGGATCGATCGCCCGCCACACCGTCCCCCTTGACGGAGGAGGGGGAACGGCCGGGGCTACCCGGCCGCGCATCGGGACGCACGGCCGGGAGGAGACCTGTCCCCTGACGGACCCAGGGGACAAAACGGTACGACTAATGCTCAGAGCATGTAATCAATGCTTTGATTAATTGGGGACGGTACCCCCGTCGGCATCTCTGGGGAAGCCCTCGGGTGAAGGTTTTTTACGGTCCGGAAACCTGGACGGGGTGCCGACGTGTGCCCGCATTCCCGAGTGCGGTCCGTGACGCCGCCCGACCTACACTCCGACTGTGACCCAGGAACCGGAACCGCTGGACGCCGACCACCTGCACTTCTGGTCGTTCATCGACCACGCCGTCGACCGGGCGTCGCGGGAACTCCCCGGCATCGACCCGCTCGCCATGCGGCTGGTGCTCACCCTCCACCGCGCGGCCAACATGCTCGTCTACGACCTCGAATCCGCCGTACACCGGCCTCGCGGCTGGTCATGGCCCGGCTTCCGAGTGCTGTTCGCCATCTGGCTGTCGGGCCCGGTAGAGGCGAAGAAGGTCGCGGAGCTGTCCGGCATGAGCCGAGCCGCCGTGTCGGCGCTGGTGAACACGCTGGACCGGGACGGCCTGGTGAGCAAGGAGCGCGCCTCCTACGACGGGCGCGCGGTCCAGCTCGGCCTCACCGAGGCCGGCGTGCATGCGATCACCACCGCCTTCCAGGCACACAACGCACGTGAACAGGAGTGGGCGGGCGCCCTCAGTGAGGACGAGCAGCAGACCCTCATCGAGTTGCTCGGCAAGCTGACCGCGCACTCCGCGCACAGCGACGTCCGGCATCGGACCTGAGGGGTTCTCCCAGGGCAACGAGCCGATGGCAGGCGTCCTACCTGGCGGACGGCGACTGCTTCGCCGCCCGAGCCGCCTACCCGACCTACCCGAGCCGCCGCTACCCGGGCCGACCGCACGTGCGGCACGGGCACCCGAAACCGTCGGCCGGCGAGGTCGGCGGCCACGATGTGCGGAAGGCAGTCGGTGTCGACCGGTCCTCCCGCGGCGCATCGGTTCGGCGCCTCGTGGCCGGGCGTGCGGCGGCTCGCTGCGGGCGCAAAGCGCTCAAGGGCGAGGGGCGGACCAGCGCTCGGTTGCCGAAGGGTCCGACGCTGCCCGGATGTCGTCAGCTGCCAAGGCGGCACTGAACTGCAAGACGTCCGAAGGACTTGCGAGAGAGAGTCCCGTCAGCTTCTCGATGCGCCGAAGCCGCTGGGAGACCGTGTTCTTGTGAACGAAGAGCTTCTGAGCGGACACATCGGCGCGGCAGTCATTGGCCAGGTAGGTCCTCAAGGTGAGGATCAGGTCTGTCGAGCGCTCGAGATCGCTCTGGCGCAGTGCACCCAGCACGCGATCACTGAAGCTCGCGACGACCCTGTGGTCCTCCAGCTGGAGCAACAGGCCCACCACCCCCAGGTCTTCGATGGTGCGAACCAGAGGAGCCTGGGAGCCGCCGAGTTCAAGCGCGCCCCGTGCCATCCGGAACGCTCTGGCCAGGTCTTCCGAACCGCCGGCCGGGGCCACCACCGCGTGTACCTGAGAGCCGATCGCGCCGTGCGTGAGGGTGGCAGCGATGTCCTCCGCGCCTTCACTGGTCGGCCAGAGAGCGACCCAGTAGTCGCCGAGCCGACCGCACACAAGGCGGGGTCGTCGGCTCGAAATGGATCGCATCCGGCGTCCGAGCGGCGAGTTGTCGACCTTCGTGGCACTTCCTTCGCTTTGGTCCTTCATCACGACTACCTGAACCTCATCGACGAGCAGGTTTGCTCGTAGTGCACGCTGCCGGGCCGCAGCGCGCCGCTCAGGGTCGCCGGAACAGAGATCCCCGATCAGATCGTCTCTGAATCGGGCTTCGGCCTCGGCCGCGGTCCGGTCGCGCAGAAGCAGGAGCGCGCAGACGGTCGCGGCGTGCTCCAGTGCGCGAGCGGCCATGTCGGGGTCGAGGGTCGCGCCGAAAGCTTCGATTCGTGCGGCTACCTCCCCGTGCAGGAGAACCACCGCCGAGTTCGAGACCTCCGGCGTCAGGTCTTCGACCGAGTCGGAGCCCGCCTGTGCGAGCACGAAACCCGAATCGTCGACGATCTTCAGGAAGCCGGCGCCCACCATCTGCGCGGACTCATTTGCGAGGTGGGCGAGATCCGAGTCGGTGAGCGCCACGTCGGTAAGGCGACGATGCAACTCCTGAGATCGCTCGTCCCGCGCCTGCCGGTCGCGCAGTTCCTCGTTGAGAGCCTCGAGCTGGTTCATCCGGCCGGTCTCCGCCTGGCGGAGCCGCGTGATTTCGAGAGCCGCGCTCGCGAAATCCGTCAGGGCCTCGACCAGGTGGCGAAGCTGGGGATCCGGGGCGATGACCTCTCTGTTGTAACAGTTGAAGGTCCCGACGATCTGGTCGCCCGCTCGCAGCGGCACAGCCAGCAGCGTCCTGTAACCCTGCGCCCTCGCCGGCCCGGACCACTGGGTGAAGTCGGCATGCTGCGTGATGTCGGATACCCAAACGGAAACGCCGGAGGTATAGGCCCTGCTGGAGGGCGACTCTCTCGCGGTGCTACCAAGCGTCAACGGGTTCCGGGTGTTGATCTGCTCGACGTAGAAGGTGTCCAGACCCGCCCAAGCACGGATGAGCAGCTGGGTCCCCGACTCGTCGGGGAGAAGAACCGCGCAGAAGTCGAAGCCGGTGAGCTGGCGCCCGACCGCGACCAGTCGCTGATGCAAGTCCTCGGACGAACTCCCTGCCCCGGCCTGACGGGCCAGCAACTCGAGCGCCGCGATCCACACAGCGGTTGGCGTCACTTCGTGAGGCATCGTCCTGCTCAAGAGGTGCCCTCCAACCCGAGGGCTCGCATGTGACTGTCGCCCGTGATCTGGCTCAAGGGTATGACAGGAGCCGGCCCGGAGGGTGTGGCGTGCTCATCCACGCTCGATCGGCAGAGGTGAGTTCTCGCTGTCGAGATGTTCGACAGTCGTGAATACGAGATCGGCTTCACCCGCGTTTTCGATGTCATGGAGCAGAAACTCGCCGCGCGCGAATCCGAAATGGCGCGTTTCGCCTGCTTCGTACTCCACGGCGCGAGTCGTTCCGTCGTGTGTGTGCTGAATGCTGCGGCCAGACGTGATCGCTGTCCAGAAGTAATCGAGCACGTGACGATGAGCGTGCCATCGTTCGCCCGGCGCCAGTCGAATCTCCCAGACCCGGACACGGGGATTTTCGCTGAGCAGACGCGAACCCACATGTCCATCCTGCGCGTGAACGCGGAACTCTTCTGTCAGCTCATCGGTCCAGCCGGAAAAGTCGCTGGCGA
Organism: Streptomyces sp. NBC_01314; assembly: GCF_041435215.1. Classification (NCBI taxonomy): domain Bacteria; kingdom Bacillati; phylum Actinomycetota; class Actinomycetes; order Kitasatosporales; family Streptomycetaceae; genus Streptomyces; species Streptomyces sp. NBC_01314. The sequence continues at coordinate 6,772,144 of NZ_CP108394.1, forward strand.
TCAGTTCGCCTGCCAGAGGCAGATCAAGGCTGCTCACGAGGGGCGTGTTTCGATCAGCCCGGGACCTCTCACTCATGATGATTCCTCTGTCTCTGTTAGATGCCGGGCCCATAGAGACCGAACCGGAGTTCGGGATCCGATGGGCGCCAGGAGTTGTCGAACTGTGAACGCTCACCCATGGCCTGGACACGCGACTCGAGCTGGGCGCTCAGGGCGAGTTGAACGGGCTCCCAGACCTGAAGGGCTCGGTCCAGGCCGTCGTCTGACTTTTCGATTGCCGCGGCCAGATTCCACGCGTCGGCAGCGGCCTTGGCGGTGCCGGCCGCCGCGTGTGGGCGAGCGGCGCATGCGGCGTCACCGAGTATCGCGACCCGGCCTCGGACCATCTGTGCGGCGCGAATGTCACTGACGACCTGGACGTAGGGGGCGTCGCAGCGCGAAACGACCTCGGCCGCCGCGGGCGGTAGGTCGCGAGCCGCATCGGCCCGCATTCGTTCGACCTCGGTGTGCGGAACCTGGTCCGGAGGCAATGACAGGACCCCGGCGGATGCGCCCCCGACGAACTGATCGAGTTGGGGTCCTGCCGGAACGTTGCGATACCAGACGAAGTTCATAAGCCTTTCGGTGATGCCGTCTTCCATCGGGCTGGGCACGGGATACATCACGATGTGTGAGTCCGGCATGAGCGCGTAGGTCACGGAGTCCTCAAGAACCGCACAGGTTTCGCTGCTCAGCAGACGCTCTGGCACGAGGCCGCGCCAACCGATGTAGCCGGAGTACCGGACGGGTGTGTTCGGTGAGACGTACTGCCGGCCCACCGAGTTCACCCCGTCGGCGAATACCACGAGGTCGCCGGTTGCAAAGCTGCCATTGTCGAACTCGACGGTCGCGGTCGACGCGTCCTGAGCGACCGCCACGGCGCGGTGTCCGCGCCTGAAACGTTCGGCCCCGAAGTCCCGCAGCAGCGCCGAGTGGAGGGTCGCCCAGGAGCTGTAGGACCACTGCGCGTTCTCGCGGTGGGCCACGCGATTGTCGCTGCCCAGGTACTGGACGAGATTTGTCGAGGTGGTGAGGCTCTCCAGCGCCTGCGTACTGCGTTCGGTGAACCAGCGGATCGTGTCCGGCTGCAGCACGATGCCGCCGCCGCGGGCGTCGTCGCGGGTCGATCGCTCGAAGACGTCGACGTCCCAGCCGAGGTCGCGCAGCAGCAGTGCGGTGGTGAGACCGCCGATCGACCCTCCGACGACGACAGCCTGACGGGACTTGGGTTCGCGCATGCGTCGACCTCCCCGGTTGCGGGAGACATCGGCGCGCCTGCTCGATGCCTCGGGCATTCAGTCTCGGAGGGTGGTGCGAGCGATACTATGTTCGGGGCCACATCGCAGGCGATTGACAGTGTGAGTGAGCACATGTCGCCGGGCCGTTCCACCGGGGCATTCTGGTTTGACCTCGATGTGGCGCGGCCAATCGAGCGGATGTCCTCAGGGACCCGTTCAGAAGGTCAGGGAAGATGAGCAGACTCACGAGCTCAACGCCGAACACTCACCCGGCAACCGACTCGCTGGGGATCAGCGGACCGATGTTCATGGTGATCGCAGTCACCGCACCGCTGACTGCCTTAGCGCCAAACCTCGCTCTCGGTGTCGCCTTCGGCGGTGGAATCGGCACAGCGGCGTGATGTCAGTGGCGCCGATTGTTCTCTCTGTCTTCACGGTCGCCTATGTCGCAATCAGCCGCGAAGTTGTCAACTCGGCGGTCCACTACGGCTAAATCCGCCTTGGCCCGGCAGTCGCCGGGGCCGGCGCCTCCGCCTCCGCAGCGTTGATCGGGGCCGTGCTTCACGCCGGCAGACCGCAGCGGTCTACGACGCGATTTACCCGCGGAGATGTTTCAAGTGTGTCGACGGTTGAATTCGTCGAGTCCGCATCGCCCGTGTCCGCGAGCCAGAGCCGACGATGTGGGCGAGTTCCCAGCGGCAGGCGAAAGACTGGAGGCTGAAGTGGATACTCAGGAAGAAGTGGCGAAGACGATGCTTATCGAAAGAGACGTGCCGATCGAGATGGACGATGGCATCGTTCTGCGAGCTGACGTCTTCCGTCCGAATGACGGCTCGGCACATCCCACGCTCATGACCTACGGGCCCTACGGGAAAGGTCTGGCGTTCGCCGACGGGTACCCGACGGCATGGAACAAGATGGCTGAGGAACATCCGGACACGGTGAGTGGGTCGACCAACGTCCACCAGTGCTGGGAGGTGGCGGACCCGGAGAAGTGGGTCCCCCATGGCTACGTCATCATTCGCGTGGACTCTCGTGGTGCCGGCCGGTCGCCCGGATTTCTGGATCCATTTTCCGCGCGAGAGACCGAGGACTTTCGCGAATGCATCGAATGGGCGGGCCGGCAGGCGTGGAGCAACGGCAAGGTCGGCCTGAACGGAATCTCGTATTACGGGATGAACCAGTGGCGGGTGGCCGCGCTGAAGCCAGGGCCTCTCGCGGCGATCTGCGTATGGGAGGGCGCCTCCGACTTCTACAGAGAGGCTGCACGCCATGGCGGCGTTCTGAGCATGATGCTGCTGAACTGGTACGAGATGCAGGTGCTGTCGGTCCAGCACGGACGAGGGGAGGCGGGACCGCGGAGCGCCGCGACCGGTGAACTGGTCTGCGGCGATCGAACGCTGAGTGAATCCGAACTCGCTGCGAACCGGGCTGACCTGTCGACGTTTCACCGCGACAACGAGTTCATCGACGCCTACCGTGAGCGACGCCAGGCTGATCTGTCCCAAGTCGATGTGCCGCTGTTGTCCGCCGGCAACTGGGGCGGGCAGGGACTGCACCTTCGCGGCAACATCGAAGGCTTTTGCAGGGCATCTTCGACGGAGAAATGGCTTGAGATCCATGACGGTGAACACTGGGTCGAGTTCTACACCGATTATGGCGTAGACCTCCAGCGCCGGTTCTTCGATCACTTCCTCAAGGGTGAAGACAACGGCTGGGATGAACAGCCCCGCATTCAGATGAAGGTGCGGCACGTCGATGGAACGACGGAGGTGCGACACGAAGACGCATGGCCACTTCCCGGGACGACCTGGACCGATCTGCAACTGGACATCGACCGAATGCACCCTGGTGCCGCCACTGAATCGGTCGTTTCCTTCGACGTCAGTGGCGAGGGCGTCTCCTGGACCACCGAACCGATGGAGGAGACCACCGAGATCACGGGACCGGTCACCTGCCGGCTCTTCGTATCCACTACCTCTACGGACGCGGACATCTTCGCGGTGCTGCGCGCTTTTGACCCGGCTGGGAATGAGCATGTGTTTCAAGGTGCTATTGATCCCTTCAGTGCAGTGACGAAGGGTTGGTTGCGAATGTCGCACCGGGAGATCGATGAGCGTCTCAGTACGCCGTACCGGCCGTTCCATTCGCATGAGCGGGCATCCGAGGTCATTCCCTACGAGATCTACCAACTCGATGTCGAACTGTGGCCCACCAGTGTGGTCCTACCGCCGGGCTGGCGCCTCAGCCTGACCCTGCGGGGCTCCGACTGGGTGTACGACTCGGCGCCGGAGACTCGACTCTCGAACTTCAAGAACGCGATGCAGGGTTCGGGACCGTTCCTGCACGACGATCCGTCGGATCGTCCGGCGTCCGTCTTCAGCGGACGCACTTCGATTCATCTGGGGGGCGAACACAAATCCTTTCTACGCCTCCCGACAGTCCCGGCAACCAGGACCAGGACCAGGACCAGGACCGTACCGTCGGCCGGTTCTGCCTCTGAAGGTCGACGAGAGAAGGAGTGATGAAGATCAGAGCCGCAGGTTACGCAGCCACAGGAGGTCACGACGTGCTCCGCATTGTCGACCTCCCCATGCGCGATCCGGGCGCGGGCGAGGTTCGGGTGAAAATCCAGTACTCAGGCGTCAACCCGACCGACTGGAAGACCCGCATCGGCGGCATCCACATGCCGATCCCCGACGGGCAGGTTCAGGTTCCGCACCTCGACGGCTCCGGGATCGTGGACGCCGTCGGCCCGGGGGTCGAGGGCCTCGTGCCGGGGGACAGGGTGTGGTTGTGGCTCGTCGCCTTCAAGCGCTTGGAGGGGACCGCGCAGGAGTACGCCACCGTTCCGGTCCGACTGGTCCGCCCGCTGCCCGACACGGCCTCTCTGGAGTTGGGCGCCAGCCTCGGGGTCCCTTTCATCACCGCTCATCACGCGCTGACGCTCCGTGCCGGAGGTCCGGCCCAGCTCGCGCCGGGGGTGCTCGCAGGGGTCACCGTGCTGGTCGCGGGAGGAGCCGGCGCCGTCGGCAATGCCGCGATCCAGCTGGCGACGTGGGCCGGTGCGACCGTGATCACGACTGTCAGCAGCGAAGCCAAGGCCCGCCTCGCGAAGGCCGCCGGCGCCGCGATGGTGGTGAACTACCGCACGCAGGACGCCGCCGCCGAGATACGGCGACTCGCGCCGGGCGGGGTGGACATCGTCGTTGAGGTCTCGCCGTCCACCAACGTCGGCCTGGACCTCGCTGTCCTCGCGCCGCACGGGCTGATCGTCGTCTACGCCAACAACGGCGGCGACGACGTCACCATGCCGGTCCGATCCCAGATGACTCTGAGCGTCACCTGGCATTTCGTGCTGCTGTACAAGATGACCGACGCCGTTCTCGACAACGCCGTCGCGTCCATCGACAGGGCCCTGGCAGCCGGGGTGATCGGCGTGGGTGAAGACAGAGGGTTGCCCGTTCACCACTATCCGCTGGAGCGAATCGCGGATGCCCACAGGGCGGTGGAGTCCGGAACCGTCGGAAAAGTTCTCCTTGACCTGTCCGCATGACGTCCCTACCCGAAACCGGCTGGGACCGCCCGCCCAACACATCAACACATCGGCGCTCGCACGAGCGGCCGTCAATCGCGATACCGGAGGTATGAGGAAATGAGTCTGAAGAACCAGGATGTGGCCGCGGCGACGTCGGTGAAGGAAGACATCGAGTTTCGCGCCGACAGCGGGGTCATACTGCGTGGCTGGGTGATGACCCCGGACTCCGAGGGGCCGCATCCCACCATCGTGATGACCCCTGGATTCTCCTCGTCGATCACCCGCCTCGAAACTGTCGCTGACGCCTTCGTCGCTCGGGGGTTCGGAGTCCTGCTGTACGACCAGCGGACGTGCGGCAGCAGCGATGGGGAGCCGCGCCAGGACGTCGATCCTGTCGCCCAGGACCGGGACATGCAGATGGCCCTGTCCTTCGTGGAGCAACACCCGGCGCTCGACAGCGACCGCATCGGCCTGTGGGGCTCCAGCTACAGCGGGGCGAACGTGCTCGTCGTGGCCGCCATGGACCGCCGGGTGAAAGCCGTCGTCAGCCAGGTGCCCTTCATCTCCGGGTACGACCAATTCGTACTGGGAAACGGCCAGGGCGCGCTCGCCGCGATCGACGACAACATGGACAAGGACAGGCAGGGAAGGCTCAAGGGCGAGGAGCCCGGCCGTATCCAGCTGGTGCGGATGCCGACCGATCCGGCTGACCAAGCCGTCCTCTTCGAGGACCAGGCGGACTACGAGTACCTCGTGGGTGGTCCCCAGGGCCCCGCCGAGGGATGGATCAACAGCGTGACCATCCGCTCGACCGGACGGGCGCTGGCATACGACGTGCGTCCGTTCATGCGCCGCATCAGCCCGACCCCTCTGATGATGGTCGTCGCCGGCGACGACCAGACCACTCCGCCCTCGCTCGCTCTGGAAGCCTACGACGCTGCGCTTGAGCCCAAGGAGCTCATGATGATCTCCGGGGGACACTACGGCGTGTACTGGCCTCACCTTTCCCGGGATCTTGTCACCGACGCCGCAGCCCGTTGGTTCGAGACCCATCTGGGCAAGGGCACGCATTGATTGATGGTGCGGCGGAGACCGGCCGGCGAAGTCGCCCGGAGGTTCGGGGGCGGCCTCGCCGGCACCATCGGGGTCGGAAGGCGACGCCGGAGCTCGGTGCGTGACGCGGCAGCTCACGAGCTCGTCGCCGAGCGCACCGGCACCGGCACAGACCCCGAACGCCGAACGCCGAACGCGACACGGCTTCGCGTCTGCGGCCCGACGCGGAATCCGTCGCGCTGCGGATGGCCGTCGGGATGTGGGCGACGGGTGATACTGACGTCTCGCTGCCCGATCTGATCCGCGAGAGTCCCACGCAGCTGCGCGTCGGCCTTACCCCATCGGCTCCGTCGCACTGGCTGTATGACCGTCCCCGCTCTCGTCGCCGACCATCCGCCGGGTGGCCAGACGATTCTGTACACCCTCGATGAGGGGAAAGAGCGAGGATCCGATGAGTGCCTTCCACCCCGATCTCAAGCGAGGTCGCTTCATCCCCAAGGTGTCCTTCGGGCGTCTGTCGTCGCGCATCCTGCGGAGCGTGAAGTGGCGCTCGACCGATCCAGGGCCGGACGTCACGGTCCAGGAGATGACCGTGCCCGGGCCGAAGGGCGCGCCGCCCGTCTCGCTGCGCGTCTTCCAGCCCACCGGCCTGAAGGCAGCGGCTCCGGCGTTGCTCTGGGTACACGGAGGCGGGCTGATCTTCGGCGCTCCCGAGCAGGACGACCGTACGAACATCGCCTTCGTCCGCGAGCTCGGCATCACCGTCGCCGCGGTTCGTTATCGACTGGGGCCGGACCATCCCGCGCCGGCCGCGGTCGAGGACGCCTATGCCGGGCTGCGTGGCCTGGTCGAGCGCGCGGGTGACCTGCACATCGACATCGACCGCATCGCGATCGGCGGTGCCAGCGCAGGCGGCGGACTCGCCGCGGCCCTCGCCCTGCTCGCCCATGACCGGGGCGAGATCCGGCCGGCGTTCCAACTGCTCCTCTACCCCATGCTGGACGACCGCACGACGACGAGAACCGACCTGGACTCCCGCAAGGTGCGCGTCTGGACGCCCAAGAGCAACCGGTACGGCTGGTCGTCCTACCTCGGCGACGCCGTCGCGGGCCCGGATGTCTCCCCGTACGCGGCCGCGGCCCGCCGCGAGGATCTCACCGGTCTTCCTCCGGCCTGGATCGGCGTCGGCACCCTCGATCTCTTCCACGACGAAGACGTCGAGTACGCGCGCCGGCTGCGTGACAGCGGCGTCCCCTGCGACCTCGACATCGTCCCCGGCGCTTTCCACGGCTTCGACGCGGTGTTCCCCAAGGCCGAGGTCTCGCGGGATTTCTGGCGCCGACAGGCACGGGCGCTGGAGGGCGCACTGTGAGACCGCCCCACATCCATGACCGAGAGTGAAGGCCAATCGACATACAGATCGCGCACCATCGCGAGGCCGTCGGTACGGTGCCATGACGCTCAACCGTGGTGCCACTTCTGGCCTGACGCGGGCCCAGCAGGCATTTGGCGGTGGTGCCCAAGAAGGTGCGGCCGCCACCGGCCGGGGCATCACCGCGTCGTCGGGGTGTCACGGCATCGTGGGGCACCCCGGGTGTGAATGACGACGAGCACTACCCGGCGCCGGGCGTCAGCGGGCCGCCCGGTCCATCCCCGAAGGCGGCCGGTCACCCCGTCAGATGCAGCCCGTCCCCGAAGTCGATGCGCGCGAGGTCGGCGCGGGAGACGATCCCGAGCTTGGGGAACACGTTGGCCAGGTGATGACCCACCGTACGAGGACTGATCAGCAGCTGTGCCCCGATCTCCCGGTTGGTGAGCCCCTGCGCGGCCAGCCGTGCGACTCTCAACTCCTGCGACGTGAGGATGGCTGCGGTGTCCCCGGCCGATGCGGAGTCGCGGCGCGGTTGCTGCCCGGTCAGCTCCTGTTCGGCCCGGGTGCGGGCGAGCAGGGGCGCCGCGCCCAGGCGCCGGAAGATCTCCGCGGCTTCGGCCAGCTGCACCCGGGCGTCGGTACGGCGGCCGGCCCGACGCAGCCACTCGCCGTACAGCATGCGCGTGCGGGCGTAGTTGAAGGGCCGAGACGCGGCTCCGGGGACCTCCAGCGCAAGCCGGAACTGCTTCTCCGCATCCGTCCCCGACGCCAGCAGGGCATGGACCAGGTGCGTCGCGGAGATCGCCCACGCCGCCTCGGTCCGTTCGGCCCACCGCCGCAGCAGCCGCGCCTGTTCCTCGGCCGTCTCCCGCTGTCCGGCCTGGAGGGCGGCCTCGGCGGTGTCCGGCGCGGCGAGCACGGCGACGGTGGCGTTCGCCGCGTGGTGCCCGTGCTCGCTCAGCCGGACCAGGCGGTCCAGCGCATCCTCGGCCCGGCCGGCGAAGAGCGCCGACATGCCGAGGTTCCACTCCGCGCCGGCGCTGAAGGCGCGCATCCCACGCGGCACCCATACCTCGAAGAACCGGGCGGCGATGTCTGCGGCGGTCTGCTCATCGCCTCGCGCGGCCGCGAGCCATCCGAGACTGGAGCGGCACTGCGCCGCCAGGAGGTCGTCGCCGGTCCCCTCGGCCACTTGGATCCCTTCAAGGGCGTTCGCCGTGGCCGAGGTCCAGGAGCCTTGCGCGATGTCGAGCGCCACGGTCTGGGCCAGCGCCTGGGTCAGGGCGGTGACCTGGTCCGTGTGGCGCAGCATGTCGGTCTCGCGGCGGAGCGCCTCCTGCAGGGCGGACTCGATGCCCCAGGCCACCGCCAGCGGTGCCGGTGGCATCAGGAGCCAGGAACTGCCGCTGAGCCGGGTGAGGATGTCAGCGCCGGGGGCCACGATCCGGTCGTGGTCATCGGCGCCGCCGCCCCGGTCCTCCGTCCACCAGGCGCGCAGCAGCGGCAGCAGATCGGCGTTGGGGAAGTTCTCTTGCGGGAGGCGCCGTTCGAGCCGCTGGAGTGCCTCGCGCTGCAGTGCGCCGTGCCCGGCCGCCCATGCCGCCCGCAGTGCCATGCTGCCGAGTTTGAACGCCTGTCCGGGATCGGCCACCCGTTCCATGTCCCGGGTCAGTTGCCGGCAGGCGGTTTCCAGATTGCCGTGCGCGAACTCGATCAGCCCGCGCAGCCCCTTGCTGAGGTCCGCGACCGTGGACGGGGAGGAAAACCCTTCGGCCCGCTCCAGCATTGCCCGCGCCACGTCGACGTGGCCTGCCTCCCAGGCCGCCTGAGCCCCGTGAGCCAGTCGTCTGGCCGCGTCGTCCGTGGAGGGGGACAGCTTCGCCGCACGCCGCAGGGCACGGGCCGCCGTGGCGCAGCCACCGCGCGCCCAGGACCGGTGGGCCGACTCTTCCAGCAGCCGGGCCACCTCCTCGTCGGGTCGGCCCGCGGCTTCCACGGCTGCGGCGAGGTGCCAGGGGCGCAGCTCGTCGGCGTTCTCACCGGTCAGTGCGCGGGCGAGCGCATGATGAACGGCCTGACGGTCCGCGGGCGGCGCCTCCTCGTAGACCACCGCCTCCATCAGCTGGTGGCGGAAGCGGATCCGCCCGTCCGAGCGCGTGGTGAGCAGGTCCGAGTGCAGCGCCTCGTCCCACGCGCGTGCGTCGAGGCCGAGGACGCCACCGGCCTGGCGCACGCTGTTGCCATCGCCTCGGTCCTCGGCGGCGGTGAGAAGGAGCGCGGTGCGGGCAGGCGCGGACAGCCTCTCGATCCGGGTGCGGAAGGCACGGCGCAGGCGTGGCCCGAGGGCGATCCGCTCATCGGCCAGAGGGCGCGTCGAGAGGTCGCCGGCCACCACGGACGTGGTCAACTCCTGGAGCGCGAGGGGATTTCCGGCCGCCGCGCGGATCGTACGGCGGATCACCGCCTCGTCCGCGTGGGGAGCGACGGCACGGGCGAGGAGCCGGGCGTTGCTGTCGTCCAGCTCCCGCACCTCCATGGCCGCCAGCTTCTCCCAGTGACCCTCGACAGGATCGTCGTGTCCGGTGAGGAGCATGACCACGGGCTCGCTGCGCAGCCGACGCGCGACGAAGGCCAGGCACCGTGCGGACGGCTCATCGAGCCACTGAGCGTCGTCGGCGACGATGAGCACCGGCCGTTCCCGGGCCAGCTCCCCGACGAGCGTCAGCACGGCCACACCGATCAGAAACCGGTCCGCCACGTCGCCGCTCATCCCGAGCGCCCCGTTCAGGGCCTTGGCCTGCGGCTCCGGGAGTGCGCTGATCCGCTCCGTCACCGGCCACAGCAATTCGTGCAGCGCGGCGAACGTCAGCCCCGACTCCAGGCGAGTGCCCCCGCACCGCAAGACGGTGAAGTCCACGGCGGCTGACTCGGCCACGTATTCGAGGAGGGCGGTCTTACCGATGCCGGGTTCACCCCACAACATCATGGTCGCTCCGGATCCCTGACGGGCACCGTCAAGGATCCGGTCGAGGGCTGCCTGCTCCTGGCGCCGTCCGTACAGGTCCATTTGCTTGAAAGCTTAAAGGGCTGCGATTGCACAAAGCCACTACCGGCCACCCGAGTTCAACGACACCAGACCAAATCTTGACGGACACGGTGACGGACACGGTGACGGATCCGTTTTCCTCGCTTCCTCCGTAGCGTCGGGCGCGATCAACGCACTCGCGCCCCACCGCAGGAGAAAGACATGGCGACGGCGATCCGAGGTCGGGAGCGTCGGCAGGCGAGTGGCCCAGCCCGTTGTGCCGGGCGCGCGATCGCCGCAGCGGCCACAGACCCGAAACCGAGGCTGCGCTCCACCGCCGTCCCGACCGTCGGCCGCGTCAGCAGGTTATGCCGACCGAGGCCGCCGTCGACGCGTGCGGCGGGTGATGTGAGGACTGGCGGTGGCGGTCCCCCCACGACGACGCCGTCGCGGTCGGTCCCCGCTCGTCGTCCGCTCGTGGTCTTTCCCGTTCCGCACCCCGGGTTTCCCGGATCTTTGCCAGATCGCCGGACGTGACCACTTGCCATCGACCGACGACCATCATATGGTCGTACGAACGTAAGGCATACGAACGTAATGCAAACCAAGGAGTACGTGATGGCGTCAACCCGGCCGGTAGCACTCGTGACAGGGGCCACATCGGGGATCGGCAAGGAGACGGCCCACGCCTTCGCCGCCGCGGGTTACGAGGTGGTCGGCACCGGCCGGAAGGCCTCCGGGCTCACCCCGCCCGCCGGTGTCACGTACCTCGATCTCGACGTGGGCAACGACGACTCGGCCACCGCCGCGGTCGCAGAGGTGATCGACCGGTTCGGACGCATCGACGTCCTGGTCAACAACGCGGGCCTCGGCTCGGCGGGCGCCGTCGAGGAGAACTCCGTCGCCCAGGCCCAGAACGTCCTGAACATCAACGTCGTCGGTGTCATCCGCATGACCAAGGCCGTCCTGCCGCACATGCGCGCTCAGGGAGGCGGACGCGTCATCAACATCTCGTCCGTCCTCGGGGTCGCCCCCCAGCCCTTCATGGCCCTCTACGTCGCGGCGAAGCACGCCATCGAGGGCTACTCCGAGTCGCTGGACCACGAGGTCCGCGAGCACGGCGTCCGGGTCCTCCTCGTCCAGCCCGCCTACACCAAGACCAGCTTCGACACCAACGCCGCGCAGCCCGACACCCCGCTGCCGCTGTACGCGGAGCGGCGGCGCATCTTCGACGAGGTCATGGCGGAGGCGATGGAGGCCGGCGACGACCCCGCCGTCGTCGCCAAGGTGATCGTCACCGCGGCCACCGACAAGAAGCCGAAGCTGCGCTACGCCGCCGGCCCGCTGGCCTCACGCGTCACCACCGCGCGCCGCCTCGTCCCCGCCGGAGCGTTCGACAAGCAGATCCGCAAGAGCAACCGCCTGCCCGGCTGACATCCCGGCGGGCCGCACGGGGCGCCGACGACATCCCTGTCCGGCCTCAAGGGCGCCGACGACACCCCCGTCCGGCCTCAAGGGCGTGGCTTCCCCCCGAGTGTCTCTGATGTACCCGACATCACCGGCAGCTCCGATCTTCCCGAATGTCCACTGATCAGTAACTCATTGCTTTACCGAGGAGAGTCATGCAGCAGCAACGTCAGCAGACGGCCCGGCGCAGTGCGTCGAGCGCAAGGCGTTTTCTGAGGAAGAACGTCGGGATCGCGTTGGCGGTCACCGCGACGGCGGCCGTCCTGGTCTCGGCGCCGTCCGCATCCGCGGGAACGGGACACTCGTATCGTGGCGGATCTGTTGTCACCGACGTGACGACCGTGGCGAAGTTCGACTTCGCCGCCGGCGAGATCCCCGAGAACATCACCGCCAACCCCGACGGTTCGGTGACCCTGTCCATGCTCGGCAGCTGCGCGGTGTGCGAGCGCACCCACGGGCCGCAGCTGATGCGTATCTCCGCGTCCGGACAGCGCACGGTGCTGGCCACCGGGCAGGTGGGTGAAGCGATCAGCGGCAACACCCGTGGCAGTGACGGCACCGTCTACTACAGCGTGTGGGCCCCGGGCAACGCGGCCAGGAACGGCGTGTACAAGCTGCTTCCGGACGGTACCCCTGAGCGCATCGCCGCTCTGGCCCCCGACTCGGGCCCCAACGGGCTGGCCGTCGACGCGGCCGGACGCACCCTCTACATCGCGGACAGCCTGAAGGGCACCATCTGGTCCGTTCCCGTCTCGGGCGGATCGGTGACCCCTTGGCTGACCGATGCCGCTCTCGCGCCGGTGCCGACCGAAGCCCTGCCGATCGGCGCCAACGGACTCCGGTTCCACAACGGCGCCCTGTGGGCCACCAACTTCAACAAGGGCACCCTGCTGCGGATCCCGGTCACCGGCGCCGGCGCGGCCGGTCCCATCCGCCAGGTCACCGGCGGCCTGCCCAACATCGACGACATCAGCTTCCTGACCCCCCGCTCCGATGTGGTGTTCGCGGCGCAGAACGGCTCCTCCTCGAACAACGGTCCGGACAGGGTCGTGGTGATCTACCCGAACGGCACCTACAAGCCCGTCCTGACCAGCGCGGACGGACTCGCCTCGCCCTCCGCCACCGCGGTCCGCGGCGACCGGCTGTACATCACCGACGGCGGGGTCCCCGAGCCCCACGACGCGAAACTGCAGACCGCCAGGATCAACTTCCCCGCTCTCCTCGCGGGCGCGGCACACTGACCCGACCAGGGCGGCAGCCGGGGCGCACGCCCCGGCTGCCGCCGCGACGGAGGAACACCCAGTGCGGTACACGAAAGAACACAAGCACGAGACACGGCAGCGGATCATCACGACGGCCGGCCGCCGGCTCAAGCGCAACGGCATCGACGGCTCCGGAGTCGCCACGCTCATGAAGGACGCGGGGCTGACCAACGGCACCTTCTACGCCTACTTCGACTCCAAGGACGAACTCATCGCCACCGCGGTCGCCGACCAGATGCGCGCACAGCACGCGAACATCGTCGCGCAGGCGGCACCCGGCCGCGCCGGCCTCGAACAGATCATTCGCTGGTACTTCTCCCCCGAACAGCGCGACAGCGTCGAGGACGGCTGCCCCAACGCCGCCCTGCTCGACGAGATCGCACGCTCCACGGACCCCACCAGACAGGCATACACCGACGGCGCACTGGTCCTCATCGACGGCTTCGCCGCCCGCCTGGCACCCCACGATCCGCCATCGGCACGTCTGAAGTCACTCAGCCTCCTCGGCATGATGGCCGGGACGCTGCAGCTCTCCCGCGCCCTGACCGACCGCCAACTCGCGGACAGACTCCTCGAACAGGGCATCCGCAATGCCCTCGCACTGCTGGATGCCGAACAGCACGACTGATCGGCTTCAGCCGGTGACCTGTGTTCCATGACCGGGACATCGGGACATCGGTGATCCCGGCCCGACGGGATTCCGATGAAGATCACCCCGGCGGGGTCTGCCACACCGATGGACCGGCCCGCCGAGGCGACCTTCCCTTCCCCCGCCCACGTCAAGACTCGGGCTCTTCCTCCATCCACAGAGGAGCCGGGCCTGCTCAAGCGCCGCCCATTGCCGTGACCCGCACCGACCGGAGCAGCACCTGGCCGTTGCCGTACATCGTCGACGGCAGCGGATCAGCACGCTCGCGGCAGTACCGCCGACCCACCGCCCCAGAGGAGTCCTCCATGAGCATCACCAGCCGCCCCGAGGCCCAGGTCGGTGGCGGGACCGTGCGTGGCCGCAGTGAGGACGGCCTCGTCGTTTTCCGCGGCATACCCTTCGCCCAGCCACCAGTCGGCGAACAGCGTTTCGCGGCGCCCCAGCCCGTGCTGCCGTGGGACGGGGTGCGTGAGGCCGCTGCCTACGGGCCCCCGCCGCCACAGTCCTCCGCATTCGGGCTCATCCCGCCCTGGGAGGGCGGCGAGGATCACGAGTGGCTGACGGTGAACGTATGGTCCCCCGCCTACGGCAGTGCACCCGCGGCGGCCCTGCCGGTCATGGTGTGGATCTACGGCGGTGCCTTCCTGGCCGGGCATGCGGGTCAGCCCGACTACGACGGGGCTACGCTGGCCGCGCAGGGCGTGGTCGTCGTGACACTGAACTACCGCTTGGGCATGGAGGGTTTCGCGCAGATCGAGGGTGCGTCGGCCAACCGGGGGCTGCTCGACCAGGTCGCCGCGCTGGAATGGGTGCGGGACAACATCGCCGCGTTCGGCGGCGACCCGGACCGGGTGGCCGTCTTCGGCGAGTCCGCCGGGGCCGCCTCGATCGCCGCGCTGCTGGCCATGCCCCGGGCCGCCGGACTGTTCCGGCGGGCGATCACGCAGAGCGCGTCGAGCACCTTCTTCTCCCCGGAACTGGCCGACGACATCGCCGTCGCGTGCGCCGCCGAACTCGGGCTGCGGCCGACACTGGCCGATCTCTCCTCCGTCGATCCGACCGCGCTGGCCGCGGCGGGCGACGCGGTGGCCGCGAAGATGGCCCAGTACGAGGACCGCTGGGGGCCGGTGGCGCACACCGTGACTCCCTTCTCTCCGGTCGTCGACGGGGAGATCCTGCCGACCGACCCGTGGCAGGCGATCGCCGCCGGCTCGGCGCGCGACATCGACCTGGTCGTCGGTCACAACCGCGAGGAGTACCGGCTGTTCATCGCCCAGGCCGGACAGCTCGGCCGGATCACCGACGAACAGGCGACGGCTGTCCTGCGGGGTCTTGCACCGCGACCCGAGGTGGAGGCGGCATACCGGGCCCGCGGCTACGCGGCCGGTGAGCTGTACGAGCGGATCTACTCCGACTGGCTGTTCGACATGCCCAGCCTGCACCTGGCCGAAGCGCACGCCACCGCCGGCGGCCGGTCCTACCTCTACCGGCTGAACTGGTCGGCCCCGGCCTTCGGCGGCGCGTTCGGAGCCTGCCACGCGCTGGACATCGGACTGGTTTTCGGCAACCTGAGCGCAGGACTGAGCACCCTCTTGATCGGTGAGCAGCCACCCGCCGACGCGGTGGCCCTTTCCCAGTGGATGCGCTCCGCGTGGACGGCCTTCGCCACCACCGGCACCCCCGGCTGGCCCGAGTACGACACCGAACAGCGCCTCACCCAGCTCATCGACACCGAAGGCCGCGTCACGCCCTACCCGGCCGAAACCACCCGCCGTATCTGGGCGGACCACACCTTCAACGCCCTTCCGCTACGCCCGGCCTGACCATCCGCCGACGCGAGAGCGAGGCCTGGCCGCCTCCACACAATGCCCCGGACATGAGGCAGTTCACATGACCGCGGCTCATCCTTGTCGCCCTGAATTCCCGGACCGATCGACGGTCCCCTTCTCCCTACGGAGCTCTCCGTGTTCATCGCCTATGTCGTCCTCGCTGTCGTGCTGTCCCTGCTGCTGGTCTTCTCCGCCGTTCCCGACTTCACCCGGGACCCGAAGATCACAGAGGGGCTCAAGGCACTCGGGGTGCCCGACAACTGGTTCCTGCCGCTCGGCCTGGTCAAGATCGCGGGCGCTCTGGGGCTGCTGGCCGGCATCGTCTTCCGACCGTTGGGCATCGCGGCGGCGATCGGTGTCGTCCTGTACTTCCTGGGCGCCGTGATCACGCACCTCCGTGGAGGCGACAAGAAGGGAAGCGCCACCCCGGCCGCCATCATGCTCTTTGCCGTGGCGCCGCTGGTACTGGGGTTCGCGACGGTCTGATCGTGCTCCACGCTCGCGACCGGACCGGACCGGACCGGACCGGACCGGACCGGACCAGACCAGACCGGACCAGACCAGACCGGCTCACGATCACACGGCGCAGCCACTGCCAGGCCCGCCATCCCGGCATCGAGAGACGCGCCAGCGGCCGGTCTGCCGGACAGCCTCGTCGGACCGCACCCCGAACACGGGAGGGCGGACTGCCCGGAAGCACCCCGCAGACGAAGCCCCATCAGATCGGCGACCTCGGCTAGAAAGTGATCTACATCACTATTGTTGGGCTCCGCGCTCCCATTTCCAGCGTCCGTTCTCATCGCCCATTCTCCCGACCGGGATCTCTTGCCCGGCCTGTATAGGCTCATGCAGAGTTCTCGGTGTCTGAATATTCGGTGTCTGGTCGGGGCTGGAGGCTGCGGGTGATGTCCTCTCGGATCGTGGGCGAGTCGAACGCCCCCGCCGTGGCCGTGGCGGCGGCTCCGGCCGGTCTCGTCGTCCTCGACGGGTACGCCGTCGGTGTCGCCGACGTCGTACGGCTCGCCGACGGAACCGCGCGGCCAGTGCCCGGCAGTGAGGCGATGCGGCGGGTCGAGGAGTCCTGGGACGCGGCCCGGCAGATCGCGGCGACCGGACGTGTGTACGGCCGCTCCACCGGTGTCGGCGCCAACCGCAGTGAGGACGTACCCACCGAAGCCGCCGCCGAGCACGGTCTGCGGCTGCTGCGCAGCCACGCCGGAGCCATCGGGGAGGAACTGCCCGCCCGCCAGGTACGGGCCATGCTCGCCGTACGCGCCAACCAACTGCTCGCCGGCGGCGCCGGACTCCGGCCGAGCGTGGTCACGGCGCTCTGCGAGGCGCTGGCGAGCGGGGCGTACCCCGTGGTGAACGAGTTCGGGTCGGTCGGCACGGGCGACATCGCGGCGCTGGCCCAGATGGGGCTGGCGTTGGCGGGCGAGCACCCGTGGCGGGGGCCGGGAGCGGGGACAGGGGCGGGGTCGGGGTCGGGAGACGAGGCCGGGGTGCGGGTCGAGTCCGGCCTCGGTGCTCCCGAGGCGCAGCCGCTCGACAACAACGACGCCCTCGCACTGATCAGCAGCAACGCGCTCACGCTCGGACAGGCCGCACTCGCGCTGCACGAGCTGCGGGGGCTGATCGCCGCCACCCAGGTCGTCGCCGCGCTGTCGCTGCTCGCCGTGGACGGCTCGCACGAGCCGTACGCGGCGCCCGTGCACCTCGCGCGCCCCCACCGGGGGTCGAGCGAAGTGGCCCGGCGCATGCGGGAGTTGATCGGGGCGTCCGACCGGCCCACGCCCCCGCTGGGCCGGATCCAGGACCCGTACGGCTTCCGGTGTCTGCCGCAGATCCACGGGCCCGCGCTGGACGCGGCGGACGCGCTGCAGGGCGTCCTGGAGGTCGAGATCAACGCGGCGGCGGAGAATCCGCTGATCTGCCCCGAGGACATGGCCGCCTACCACCACGGCGGCTTCTACCAGGCACAACTCGCCCTCGCCCTGGACCACTTCAGACTCGCCGTGACACAGGTGGCCCGGCTGTCGACCTCCCGGCTCTCCTCGCTCAACGAGCCCGCGTACACCCGGCTGCGCCCCTTCCTGGCCGATCAGGAGCCCGCCTCGTCCGGCGTGATGATCCTGGAGTACGCCGCCGGGGCCGCCCTCGGTGACCTGCGGGCCTTCTCCGCGCCCGCGTCGCTCGGCCACGCTGTACTCTCCCGGGGCGTCGAGGAACAGGCCAGCTTCGCCTCACTCGCCGCACGGCAGACTTTGCGGGCGTGCAACGCGTACCGGCTCGTCGTCGGCTGCGAACTCGTCGCCGCGGTAAGGGCCTTGCGCCAGCGGGACCTGCGGCCGGATCCGGAACTGCCCGTCGGGCGGGCGCTGGAACTGGCCGAGACCGTGCTCGACACGGACCCGGCCGACCGGCCGCTGACGGCGGACGTGAACGCGGCGGCCGTACTGCTCGATCGGTTCACCGAGATCTGGACGGACGTCCAGGCGGACCCGCGGAGGGGGAGCGCGTCATGAGCGCGGACAAGGGCACGGGTGTGACGGACAGTCCCGCCGCGCGGCTGCAGGCGCTCTTCGAGGGCCACCGGCTGACACCCACGCAGCGGCGCATCGCCCACAGCATGGTGCGGCGGGCGGCCGACGTGGCGTTCCTGTCGAGCGTGGAGCTGGCGGAACTGGCCGGGGTCAGCCAGCCGTCCGTGACGCGCTTCGCGGTGGCGCTGGGCTTCGACGGCTACCCGGCGCTGCGCAGGCATCTGCGGGACGTCGCGCCCGCCGAGCCGGCCCTGGACACCACCGCGTACAACGAGTACCAGCAGGCCGTCGAGGCCGAGATCGAGAACCTGCGGCATCTGGCCGAGGTGCTCGCCGACCCCGGCCCGGTGGCACGGGCCGGGCGACTGCTCGCCGCCTCCCGCCCGCTGCCGGTGCTCGGACTGCGGGCCGCGGCCTCCCAGGCCTACGGCTTCGCCTACTTCGCCGCCAAGGTCCACCCCGACGTACGCCTGCTGCACGAGGGCGGCAGCATGCTCCACGACCGCGTCGACGCGGCCGTACGGGCCGGCGCGACCGCCCTGCTCTGCTTCGCGCTGCCCCGGCATCCGCGTGAGGTCGTCGAGACCCTGGCGTACGCGAAGGAGGCGGGGCTCTTCGTCGTCACCGTGGCCGACTCCGCGTTCGCTCCCGTCGCCAAGGTCTCCGACCTGCTGCTGCCCGCCGCCGTCGGCACCGGGCTCGCCTTCGACACCGCCTGCGCCCCGATGCTCCTGGGCCGGGTGCTCCTGGAGGCCATGTGCGACGACCTGCCGGAGGCACAGGCCCGGCTGGAGGAGTTCGACGCGAAGGCCGCGCAGCGGAGCCTGTTCGTGGAGTAGGCGGCCCTTTTGACCGGGTGGGGTTCCCGGTGCCCGGTTCCCGATTTCTCAGGCGCGTTTCACGTTCGCTGGCTATCGTGCCCGCGACTGTCGTACACCTGGGGATTACGGGAGGCGGGGAAGCGTGGCGCGCGGAGGGCAGGGGCTTGCTCGGGTGGCCGTCGTGGTGCGGGCCGGGGCGGCGCCGTTGTGGTGGCTGGGAGTGGTCGCGGCCGGGGTCGGCGTACTGCCGCCGGGGCTGACCGGGCGGCGGATCGGGGTGCTGGCCGGGGCGGTGCTGTTCATCGTCGCCGCCGGCGCGGTGGCGTGGGCGCGGCGCGGCCGGTATCTCGTACCGGCGCGCGCAGCCGTGCGCGCCGGGAAGCACGATGCCCTCCAGGACCGTGCCGTGACCCTCCGCAACTGGCGCCGGGGCCACCGATGGTGGCTGCTGCTCGGTTTCGCGGCCGCCCTGGGCTCGTCCTTCGCGCTTCCCGCGGCGGGCGGCATGCTCCTCGCCGGACTCGGCACCGGCCTCCGCCTCAAGGCGGCCTGGCTCGGCCGCCAGGAACTCACCACCGGCCGGCTCCTGTGGGCCCGTGTGGACTGGCTGTCCGGGCGGGGCGGCCGGCCGACGGGGAAGCGGGTGGCCGGGTACCGGGTCACCGGTCTCGGCGCGGGCGACGCGGCGCCCGGAGGCGGTCCGCGGAAGTAGGGCCGCTCGGCGGTCCTCTGCGGTGTGGGCTCGCGACCGATTCTCAGAGCTCAAAGGCTTTTCAGGCGGTACTCAAGGTCCGCTTGGCCAGTTCGTACGCCGGGAGCATCTCCTCGTGTTCCTGGGTGTCGAGGCCGCCGAGGTGGACGACGACGGGCCCGTCCGGGGTGACCGTCACGAAGGCACGCTCCTTCTTGGTCTCCTCCAGGGCCTCGCTGGTGTAGAGGTACTGGACCTCGGTGCCGGAGACGTCGGAGTCCGAGGAGAACGCGCTGTACTCGGCCTTGCTGGTGTTCCCCTCGGCCGCCACGAACTCCTTGAGGAGCGCCTCCGCGTCGCCGTCCTCCGCGCCCGCCGCGCCCGTCCAGACGCGGAGGAACCCGATGTTCCCGGCCGGCTTGGCGTCGATCTCGCACGCGGCGGTGAACGGGCCCTGGTGGAGCAGCCCCTCGGCCAGCTCCGCCGCGAGCTCGTCCTCCTCGGATCCGCTCCCGCCGTCGGGTGCCCCGGTCTCGACGGCCTCCGGCTCCCATTTCTCGGCGGTGTCGAAGGTGACCGGCAGTTCGCAGGCGGACCCGGCCGCGCCGACGCTGCCACCGCTCGTGGCGGCGTCCTCTGACGATTCCGACTCCGGTTCGGCCTCCGCCTTCGCCGACTTGGTGGCGCTCGCCGAGGGTTTCGCGTCGCCGTCCTCCGCCGACTCCGCGCACCCGGTCAGCACCCCGGCCAGCAGCGCCATCTGCGCCAGCACCGTCCCCCGTACCGCTCTTCCCACAGCCATCCTCTTCTCCTGGTTCAGGGCGGACACGGTAGCGGAGGGGGAGGGGTGGTGTTCGCACGGGTGTGCGGTGTGCGGTGTCCGTGTCGGTGCCTGGCCGGGCACGGGCCCCCGCCGGGGAATGTGCTCGGCGGCGCTCCCCGGGTGGGGTGCGCCGCCGGAGCCGCGGTGTCAGGTGGGTCAGACCTCCAACTCCGCCTCGATCCGCTTCAACTGGTGCCTGGCCATGGCCAGGTTGGCCCGCTTGGCGTCGAGGACCAGGTAGAGGAAGAGGCCGTTGCCGCCGCGGCCGGTGAGCAGGCGGATCAGGTGGTACGCGTCGGACAGGGTGATCAGGATGTCCTCGATCTCGCCCTTGAGGCCGAGGTGTTCCATGGTGCGCAGCTTGGCGCGGACGACGTCGGTGTTCCCGGCGGCGGCGACGGTGAGGTCGAACCCCTTGCTGCCGCCGATCGTGCCCAGTGCCATGCCGCTGGTGTAGTCGACCAGGGCGACGCCGGTCGCGCCCTCGATGGACGCGAGGGCCTCTTTCAGCGCGGTCTCGGTGTTGGCCATGATGTGCGGTGTCCTTTCAACTCTCATTGGTGGTAGGTGCGTTGGGAGTGGTTCGAGGAGCGGTTCGGGGGGTGGGGCGTGGGGTGGTGGCGCGGGGGGTCCGGCGGGGCATGGTCGACCTGACCGTGGCCTTGGCCGGTGTCTGGGCCGAGGCGGCGGTCGTGGCCGCGCTCGCGGTCTTCGCCACCGACCGGGCCGGGCTCCTGGCGGCCGACCGGGCGTTGGCCGCGGCCGTGTCGTCCGGCCGGGGCAGGGCGTCCATCAGCTCACCGATCCGGCCGCCGGCGCGGCGGCCCTCCAGGTGCAGCCGGCCCACGTTGACCCGGTCCTGGGCCAGCAGCGTCAGCACGGCGGAGGAGCCCGCCGCGTACGTCGCCACATAGCCGTGGTCGCCGCGCAGCAGCAGTTCGCGGAGTTCGCCCCGGCCGGCGGTGTCCGCCATCCGTACGGCGACGCCGAGCGCGGCGGCGGTGAGTGCCGCCAGGCCCTCCGGTTCCACGCCGGGGGTGTCGTGGGCGAGGACCAGCCCGTCCACACTGGCCGCGAGCACGCCGGTCAACTGGGGTACACGGGCCCTCAACCGGTGCAGTTCGTCGAGGACTTCGGCCTCCGCGGCCATGAGCAGTCTCCTCTCGGCGGGACGCTCCCGCTGCCGCTCAAAGGGCCTCCAGCGCATCCCTGAGCCTTTGCAGTAGAGCCACGTCGGGGTCTGTGGTGATGAGTGGCCAAGGTGGGGCGGGGGGTGTCACCTCGCCGCCCGCCGCGGGTCCGGCAGCCGCGTCGCGGTCCGGGTCGGCCGACGGGGGGTGGGCCGACGGGGGGTGGGGCGGATCGGCCGACGGGTCGTGGCCCGGGTGGGTGACAGGGGCGGGCCCCTGGCGTGCGGGTGGGACAGGGGCCGGGCCGGTCGGAATCGGTGGTGTTCTCGCCGGGCTGCGCCGGGTCGCGGATATGAGGCCCGCGGCCGTCAGCCGCCGTACGTCCACGAGGGTGTGGAAAGCCGGGCGCCCCAGGGTCAGGGAGATCTCGGCGGCCGTGCGGACGCCGTCCACCTGGCCGAGTACGGCTCCCTGGCGGGCCGGGACCGGCGGGCCGTCCAGGCCGCGGGCCCTGACCAGGGGGGCGTCGTCCGTCGCCGGGTCGGGCCAGATGCGGTGCAGCAGGTCGCGGCGGCGCCGGGCCTCACGCTCCACCGTGGCCACCGGCACCGGGCGGATCGGTCCCAGCCAGTGCGCGGCCCCGTAACGGAAGCTGGCCGGCGCGCTGCTCGGGCCGAGGACGAAGTACGCCGCGTCGAAGAGCGCCCCCGCGTGGCACAGCTCCAGCGCGCCCCGGGCGACCCGGCCGCTGTCCACGAGGAACCGCCCGACCCGCAGCCCGGCCCCGGCCGTGTCGACCGCTTCCCGCCAGCCGTCGGCGTCCAGCATGCCGCCGGTGGTGAGCAGCACGTCCAGGCCCGGTGACCGGGGGCTCTCGGCGTGCACGACCTCGCCCTCGGACAGATACAGCGAACCGCTCTCGCGCAGCAGTACGCCGGTGGCCCGCTCGGCGGCGAGCCGGCTCAGCATCGGGGAGACGGCCTGCCGGAAGTGCTCACCGCGCACGGGCAGCGGAGGCGCCGGTGTGGTGATCACGCTCATGCCAGCACCAGCCGTCCCGCCATCTCTCCGAGCCGGATCCGGGCCAGCGCGAGGTTGCCGTCCGAACGGGCCAGCCACAGATGCAGGAACACACTGCTGTCGAACGTCGTCCGCACGAACCGCAGCACGTGGTACGTGTCCCGGTTGCTGACGATCAGGTCCTCGACCGGCAGATCCGCCCCGGACCAGTCGGAACCCTCCTCCGGCGCGAACGCCCGGTGTTCCGCCGCGAGCCGCGCCAGTTCCGCCGCCTCCGCCGCGGTCGTCTCGTGGTCACCGCCGGGGGCCTCCCCGACCGTGCCCAGCGCCAGTCCGCTGGTCCAGTCGACCACCGCGGCGCCCAGGGCACCGGGCAGCCTCATGGCCTCCACCAGACACTCGTCGATTCCGGGCACCGTGGCTCCCCCTCCTGCCTGCGGTTCGGCTGAGTGACGCAGACGCTACGCAACGTGTGCGCGAGGGGTGAGCGATCTGGCATTTTCCAGCGGAACATGCGGACAGGCGACTAAGGTAGGTCGACTTGCCTGGTTTTCACCGCTGTTGAGACCCGGGAGGCACGCCGGTGCGCTGAGGTGGGCCTATGCGGCCGAACCGCATACCGGGCGCGGGCGAGGCGCCGGGCGTCAATCATTCTGGGGGGCGTGAGGGGCGCAGGTTGGGGAGCGGTTGCTCCTGCCGGGCGCCGCCAAGTCCTTCGGGGGCGTGGGGAACCGCGCGATCAGCGGCAGCCAACCCGCAGCAGCCCCACCACGGTTCCCGCCCGAACTCGAAGGCGACGGTCAGAGCCCCAGCAGCCCCGACCTCTCCACTCCCCCCGCCTCGGCCACGATCTCCTCCACGCTCTGCGCCCGCCGCACCACCGCGAACCGCGTTCCCCGCTCCCCGGGCGCGTACCCGTAGATCCCGGGCCGCGGCAGGGAGTTGTACGCGTAGTGGTGCGCGAAGTAGTACGCCCCGGTGTCCAGCGCGGCGGCATGATCACCCGGCTCCAGAAGCGGCAGCGCCCGCCCCTGCGCCAGCAGGTCCCCCGCGAAACAGGCGGGCCCCGCCACGTCCTGCACCACCACGGGCCCGCTCTTCACCCGGCCCTTCCCGTCGTACGCCGCGATCCGCAACGGCCACGCCCCCGGCACGTACACCGTCCGCGTCGCCACCTGCACCCCGGCATGGGTGACCGCGATGGCCCGCCCGCCCGCGCTCTTCGTGTACTCCACGCGGGCGACGATCGTCCCGTGCTTCGCGAGCAGCGACCTCCCGAACTCGGTCACCAGCCCGTACCGCCCGTCGAACAGCCCCGGCACCGCCTCCGCCAGCAGCCGTGCGTACTGCTCGTACGTCGGTGTCGCCGCCTCCGAGGCGAAGTTCACCGGCAGCCCGCCACCGATGTCGATCGTGTCGATCTGCCGCCGCCCGATCCGCCGGTTGATCTCCTCCGCCAGCTCGTACGTCTCGGTGATCCCCCGTGTCATCAGCGACAGCGGCATCCCCTGCGACCCGGTGTGCGCGTGCAGCCGGCTCAGCCAGGGGCGGTCCAGATACGCCCGTACGACCCACTCCCGGGCGCCCTCGTCGCGGAGCGCCACCCCGAACTTCGACGTGGCCGTCGCCGTGGACAGCGCGTCGATCGCGCCGGCGCCGACCTGCGGGTTCACCCGGATGCCGAGAGGGGAGCGGGTGGTGGCCGACCGGACGAGCGCGTCGACGCGGTCCAGCTCCTGCGGATTGTCCGCGTTGACCGCGATGCCCAGCGCCAGCGCCTCCCGCAGCTCGGCCAAGGTCTTGGCGGGAGAGTCCAGCACGGTGTGCTTCGGCGACACCCCGGCCGCCCGCGCCAGGGCCAGCTCCCCGGCGCTCGCCACCTCCGCGCCGATCCCCGCCTCGCGCAGCAGCCGCAGGACGGGCACGAGCGGCGTCGCCTTCACCGCGAACGCGTGCAGCACGGGTGTCCCGGGCGCCGTCACCGCGTCGAACGCCCTTCGCAGCGCCCCCGCCGAGGCCCGGATCCCGGTCACGTCGAGGAGCGCGACGACCGGGGTGCCGGGGCCGAGCAGTCCCTGCTCCACCGCCGCCCGCACGGCCTCGTCCCGCCGGGTGGCCCGCTCACCGTCGGTGTCGAACAGCCGCAGCGTGCGCTCGCTGTCCTCCTCGTCCTGCGGGTGGGCCCGGCCCCCGGCCGGACCGTCTCCCACGGTCCCGTTCGTCACGTCTCCCTCTCTTCCCCCGCTGTCGCGCAGTCGTCCGAGCCCATGGGGCCACTGTGTCCAGCCAAACATCCACGGCGTGCGGTCGCTGGCCCTACCGCCGTATTGACTAGTTCTATTCATCAAGTCAGGATGTGAATAGTTGCTGTAAAACGAGGAGGCAGACCGTGTCAGGACCCCGCCCCGTTCGAGCGCCGCGCGGTACGGAACTCAGCACCCTGGGCTGGCAGCAGGAAGCCGCCCTGCGCATGCTGCAGAACAACCTCGACCCCGAGGTCGCCGAGCACCCCGACAAGCTCGTCGTCTACGGCGGCACGGGCAAGGCCGCCCGTGACTGGCGCTCCTTCGACGCCATGGTCCGCACCCTGCGGACCCTCAAGCAGGACGAGACCATGCTCGTCCAGTCGGGCCGCCCCGTCGGTGTCATGCAGACCCACGAGTGGGCACCCCGCGTCCTCATCGCCAACTCCAACCTCGTCGGCGACTGGGCCAACTGGGAGGAGTTCCGCCGGCTGGAACAGCTCGGGCTGACCATGTACGGCCAGATGACCGCCGGCTCCTGGATCTACATCGGCACCCAGGGCATCCTCCAGGGCACCTACGAGACCTTCGCCGCCGTGGCCGCCAAGAAGTTCGACGGCACCCTCGCCGGGACGATCACCCTCACCGCCGGTCTCGGCGGCATGGGCGGCGCCCAGCCCCTCGCCGTGACCATGAACGACGGCGTCGCGATCTGCATCGACTGCGACCCGCGCGCGATCGAGCGTCGTATCGAACACCGCTACCTCGACGTGAAGGCCGACTCGCTCGACCACGCCCTCCAGCTGGCTGTGGAGGCGCGCGACGCCCGCCGCCCCCTCTCCATCGGGGTCCTCGGCAACGCGGCCGACCTCGTCCCCCAGCTCCTCGCGATGGGCGCCCCCATCGACATCGTCACCGACCAGACCTCCGCCCACGATCCGCTGGCGTATCTGCCGGTGGGCGTGGACTTCGACGACATGGCGTCGTACGCGGCGAAGGACCCGGCCGGGTTCACCACCCGCGCGCGTGAGTCGATGGCCCGGCACGTCGAGGCCATGGTCGGGTTCCTGGACGCCGGTACCGAGGTCTTCGACTACGGCAACTCCATCCGCGGCGAGGCCCAGCTCGCCGGGTACGAGCGGGCGTTCGCCTTCCCCGGCTTCGTCCCCGCCTACATCCGGCCGCTGTTCTGCGAGGGCAAGGGCCCCTTCCGGTGGGCGGCCCTCTCCGGCGATCCCGCCGACATCGCCAAGACCGACAAGGCGATCCTCGACCTCTTCCCCGAGAACGAGTCCCTCCACCGCTGGATCAAGATGGCCGGGGAACGCGTCCACTTCCAGGGCCTGCCCGCGCGCATCTGCTGGCTCGGCTACGGCGAGCGGGACAAGGCCGGCGAGCGGTTCAACGACATGGTGGCGAGCGGGGAGCTGGCGGCCCCGTTGGTGATCGGCCGCGACCACCTGGACGCCGGTTCCGTCGCCTCCCCCTACCGTGAGACCGAGGCCATGCTCGACGGCTCCGACGCGATCGCCGACTGGCCGCTGCTGAACGCGATGGTCAACGTGGCGTCCGGGGCGTCCTGGGTGTCCCTGCACCACGGTGGTGGCGTGGGCATGGGCCGGTCGATCCACGCCGGTCAGGTGACCGTGGCGGACGGCACGAAGCTCGGCGGGGAGAAGCTCCGGCGTGTACTGACCAACGACCCCGGGATGGGTGTGATCCGGCACGTCGACGCCGGCTACGACATCGCGGAGTCCGTCGCCGACGACCGGGGCGTACGGGTGCCGATGCGCGAGGGCGGCGACGCGTGACCCGGACCCGGCCCGTGGTGGGTGGTGGCGGCGCGGGGCCCGTCTCCGGCGGTGCCTCCTTCCACGAGATGTGGCGGGAGCTCGAGCCCATCGGGCGGCACCCCGACTCCGGTGGATACCGCCGGTTCGCCTGGACCGCCGCCGACGCGGACTGCCGGGCCTGGTTCGAGGAGCAGGCCAGGGACCGGGGGCTGGGCTACGAGGTCGACCGGAACGGCAACCAGTGGGCCTGGCTCGGGAATCCGGCCGCCGGGGACGCCGTGGTCACCGGATCGCATCTCGACTCCGTGCCCGACGGCGGCGCCTTCGACGGGCCCCTCGGTGTCGTGTCGTCCTTCGCCGCGCTCGACGAACTGCGGGCCCGGGAAGCGCGGTTCGACAAGCCGTTGGGGATCGTGAACTTCGGTGATGAGGAAGGCGCGCGGTTCGGGCTGGCCTGCGTGGGGTCACGGCTGGCCGCCGGGCAGCTGACAGTCGAGCAGGCGGGTCGGCTGACCGACGGCGACGGGGTCACGTTGCCCCGGGCGATGGAGGCCGCCGGGTACGACCCGGAGGGCATCGGGCCCGATCCGGAACGGCTCGCGCGGATCGGGGCGTTCGTCGAGCTGCATGTCGAGCAGGGACGGGCCCTGGACCTGTCCCGGAACGCCGTCGGGATCGCCAGCGCCATCTGGCCGCACGGGCGGTGGCGGTTCGACTTCCGGGGCGAGGCGAACCACGCCGGGACGACCCGGCTCGTCGACCGCCGTGACCCCATGCTGTCCTACGCGGAGACCGTGCTGGCGGCCCGGCGCGAGGCGCGGCTCGCCGGAGCGGTGGCCACCTTCGGCAAGATCTCCGTCGAGCCGAACGGCGTCAACGCCATCCCCTCCCTCGTGCGCGGCTGGCTCGACTCCCGAGCCGAGGACCAGGCGACCCTGGACACGGTCGTCGGCGCGATCGAGGAGGCGGCCCGTGACTTCGCCCAGGAGCACGGCATCGCACTCGACGTCGTCCGGGAGTCCTTCACCCCCGTCGTCGAGTTCGAGCACGCGCTGCGGGACGAGATCGCCCGCATCCTGGGCCGGGACACGGCGGGTCTGAAGGTGCCGGTGCTCGGGACCGGCGCCGGACACGACGCCGGCATCCTCTCCGGGACCGTCCCGACCGCCATGCTGTTCGTGCGCAACCCGACAGGCGTCTCGCACTCCCCGGCCGAGCACGCCGCCGAGGACGACTGCCTGGCCGGGGTGACCGCGCTCGCCGACGTACTGGAAGGGCTGGCCCGCAGGTGACGGAGACGACCTACTGGCTCGAACACGCCTGGTTCGGCACCCATGTGGAGCCGGGTGTGACCCTGACCGTGGCCGCGGAGGGCACCCCCCGAGCGGGCCGCATCACCGCCGTGCGCATCGAGACGCCCACCCCACCCCCGGGCGCGGTCGTCCTGCGCGGCCTCACCCTGCCCGGCCTCGCCAACGCCCACAGCCACGCCTTCCACCGCGCCCTGCGCGGCACCGTCCAGGTCGGCTCGGGCACCTTCTGGACCTGGCGCGAGGTCATGTACCGGGTGGCGGACCGGCTGACCCCGGACACGTACCACGCCCTCGCGCGGGCCGTGTACGCGGAGATGGCACTGGCCGGGATCACGGCGGTGGGCGAGTTCCACTACGTGCACCATGCCCCCGGCGGCACCCCCTACGCCGATCCGAACGCCATGGGGGAGGCGCTCATCGAGGCCGCCGCCGAGGCAGGCATCCGGATCACCCTCCTCGACACGGTCTACCTCTCCGCCGGCTTCGGCAAGGCGCCCGACCACCACCAGCTCCGCTTCTCCGACGACACGGCGGAGGCCTGGGCGGAACGCTGTTCAGTTCTCAAGGACCGGGATCACGCGCGGATCGGTGCGGCCGTCCACTCCGTACGGGCCGTGCCGGCCGGACAGTTGGCGACCGTGGCGAGGTGGGCCGAGGAGCGGCGGGCCCCGCTGCATGTGCACCTGTCGGAGCAGACGGCGGAGAACGACGCCTGCCACGAGGCACACGGCCGCACCCCCGCCCGGCTCCTCGCCGACCACGGTGTCCTGGGCCCCCGCACGACCGGCGTCCACAACACCCACCTCACCGACGAGGACATCGCCCTGATCGGCGGCAGCGGCACCGGCACCTGCATGTGCCCCACGACCGAACGGGACCTCGCGGACGGCATCGGACCGGCTGTCGCCCTGCAACGGGCGGGCTCCCCGCTCTCCCTCGGCTCCGACAGCCACGCCGTCATCGACCTGCTCGAAGAGGCGCGCGCGATGGAGCTGAACGAGCGGCTGCGCACCCGTACGCGCGGTCACTGGACGGCGGTGGCCCTCCTGCGGGCGGCCTCGGCCGACGGCCACGCGGCGATCGGCTGGGACGACGCCGGTGCCCTGGAGACGGGCGCGCTCGCCGACTTCACCACGATCGCGCTCGACTCGGTCAGGACAGCGGGGCCGCTTCCACGGCTCGGCGCGGAGACGGCGGTATTCGCCGCGTCGGCAGCGGACGTGTCGCACACGGTCGTGGGAGGTCGGCACGTCGTACGGGACGGGGCGCACGCGCTCGTACCGGATGTGCCGAAAGCCCTCGCGGACGCCGTCGAAGCACTGCGCGGATGACCCCCGTCCGCCCGCCCACACCGCCGGCCCCCGATCCGGCAGCATCCCCCGACCCCGACCCCACCGCCGACCAGGCCACCAAGGACGCCATGAGCAGCCCGACGACCGTCAGCCCCGCCGACTCAGCGAGCACCGCGAGCACACTCATCACCAACATCGCTGCCCTGGTCACCAACGACCCCTCCCTCGGCGACAGATCCCCCCTCGGACTGATCCAGGACGCGGCCGTCGTCATCGACGGTGAACGCATCGCGTGGACCGGTGATCAAAGAAAAGCACCCGCCACTGACAATCGGGTCGACGCCGGTGGGCGGGCGGTGATCCCGGGCTTCGTGGACTCCCACTCCCACCTCGTCTTCGCAGGCGACCGGACCGCCGAGTTCAACGCCCGCATGTCCGGCCGGGCCTACAGCGCGGGCGGCATCCGCACGACCGTCGCCGCCACCCGCGCCGCCACCGACGGAGAACTGGAGGCCAACCTCACCCGTTACCTCCGCGAGGCACTCCGCCAGGGCACCACCACCTTCGAGACGAAGTCCGGCTACGGCCTGACCGTCGAGGACGAGGCGCGGGCGCTGCGCATCGCCGCCGCCCACACCGACGAGGTCACCTACCTCGGCGCCCACATCGTGTCCCCCGACCACGCCGAGGACCCCGCCGCCTACGTCGCCCTCGTCACCGGCGAGATGCTCGACGCCTGCGCCCCGTACGCCCGTTGGATCGACGTCTTCTGCGAGAAGGGCGCCTTCGACGGCGACCAGGCCCGCGCGATCCTCACGGCGGGCAGGGCCAAGGGCCTGCACCCGCGCATCCACGCCAACCAGCTCTCGTACGGCCCCGGCGTCCGGCTGGCCGTGGAACTGGACGCGGCGAGCGCGGACCACTGCACGCACCTCACCGACGCCGACGTGGACGCCCTCGCGAACAGCCGGACGGTCGCCACCCTGCTTCCCGGCGCCGAGTTCTCCACCCGCGCCCAGTGGCCGGACGCCCGCCGTCTCCTGGACGCGGGCGTCACCGTGGCCCTCTCGACGGACTGCAACCCGGGGTCGTCGTTCACGTCGTCCGTTCCCTTCTGCGTCGCGCTCGCCGTACGGGACATGGGGATGACGCCGGACGAGGCGGTCTGGTCGGCCACGGCGGGGGGCGCGCGGGCGCTTCGCCGCGACGACGTCGGCCGGCTCACGCCGGGCGCGTACGCCGATCTCGCGCTGCTGGACGCGCCCAGCCACGTCCACCTCGCCTACCGGCCGGGAGTACCCCTGGTCACGGGCGTGTGGCGCAGGGGCGTTCGGGTGGTCTGACCGGCCTCAGGTGTGGGCGGGTCCGGCCCCCGCCCGCCATCGTTGGCCGTCGCGCCCCGACACCTCGGTGAGGGCGACGGAGCCGAGCGCGTCCGGGGTCACGGCGTGCCCCGGCGCGATCGCCGGACGGATCACTCCCCGGGAGTCGACCTCGAACCTGAGGTTGTCGCCTTTGTCCCCGTCGAGCGAGTCGCACTCCCAGACGCCCACACCGTGGTCGGTCGCGCCCCTGCTGTCGAGGCACAGGTCGGGGTCGGCGAACGACTGGAGGGCGTTCCGCTCGGAGTCGAGGCGCCAGCGCTGGGTGGAGCGGGAGGAGCAGGTGGCCGTGACGACGTCGGTGCCCTTCGCCAGCTCACCCCGGATGTCCAGGCACAACCCCGAGGCGATGTTCACGACCTGGGCGTAGGCACCGTTCAGCGGCGGCCCGTACGGCAACGACGGCGTCGGCGGGCCGGACTTCGACGGACTCGGATTCGGGCTCGTCGTCGGCTTCTCCTTCTCCGGGGGCTTCGAGGGTCTCGCGGTGGCCGAAGGGGTCGGGGACGGCGTCGGGCTCGCCGGGACCGTCGGGGTCACAGCGCCCGCAGGTGGAGTCGCGGGCGTAGCGACGGAATCCGCCGCGTCGTCGGACGACGAGCCGACCGTGCCCGAGAACACCAGGAACGCCAGCAGCGGCGCCAGCGCCACTCCGAGGGCCATCGAGGTCAGCACGATCCGACGGGACGACGACCAACCGCCCTTCGCCGCCCCCGCCTCGGCCCCTGCCTCAGCCCCGGCACCGCTGTCAGCCCCTGCCGCCCAGGCTCCGGCCGCTGTCCCTGCTCCGTCCGTGTTCCCGGCCGCGGCTGCCATGTCGGCCTCAGTACCGGTCGCCGCACCGGCCTGTGCGGCGGCGCCGGTCCCTGCCCACGCCTCTGCCCCGGCCCACGCACCGCTCTGGGCCTCCGCCCCCACCCCGTCCACCGCGCGATCCCCGCCACCGGCGTCGGAACCGAAGCCGATGCCGGCGTCGGAACCGAAGCCGAAGCCCGGACCGGATCCGGTGCCCGAGCCGACGCCGAGGCCGGATTCCGGCCACACCTCCGCCGCAGCGGCGGCCGCAGCCGCCGCTCCCGCCCGACCGCCCGCTCCGGAGCCTGCCCCGGCCCCCGTTCCCGTCCTGTTCCCCGTTCCCGTCCCGGCCTCCGGCTCCGCGAAATCCTCCGCGGCCTCCACTCCGGCGCCCGGCCAACCCTCGCCACGCGCGCCCGCACCGCTCCGCGCGCCCGCACCACCCCGCACCCCGCTCCGCGTATACGCCGTACCACCCCAAGGCAGCAGCCCCTCCGCGAGCGTCGCGCGCGGGCTGTCGCGCAGGGCGCACAGCTCCTCGTACGCGCCGGCGCAGTACGCGCAGTACTCCATGTGAGCGTGCAGGTCGGGGCTGTGGCGGGGGGTGTCCGGCCGTACGGACTCCTCGATCAGCCGGCGGAAGTCCTGGCAGCGCGGGTCGTCGGAGGCGGCGAGGCGCACTTGGAGACAGGCCTGGCGCAGGGCTTGGAGTGCGGACTCCCGCTTGTACGTCACGTCGTCGGGGGTGAGGCCGAGCAGTACAGCCGTACGGTCGTCCGGTTCCCGCTCCACGACGCCGTACCAGATGAGGCCCTGGGGGCGGGGCGGCAGGAGCTGGAACGCCGCGAGCAGCGGTGGGACGGGGCCGTCGGGGCCCGCCGCGTCCAGCACGGGGCGCAGGGCGGGGGCGAGGCCGGTCGTGTGTTCGTCCGTGGTCCAGGTGGCGGCCACCCGGACGGTCAGCAGGAGCAGTTGGTGGCGCCAGGGGACGGCCGGCTCGGTGCCGCGCGCGGTCTCCCGGGTGGCGATCGTGAACGCCTGCGTCGCCAGCTCCCGTGCCGAGGACTCGCTCGCGGCGCACAGCCGGGCGTAGGCGAGGACCGGCAGGTGGTGGCGATCGCGCAGCTCGCGCAGGGCCGTGTACGCGGTCGGCGAGTCGGTGCGCAACAGCGCGGTGAGCCGCGCGTCGGACGCGGCCGCGTGCCGGTGCTCGGACCCGTCGTCGGGGCGTGCGCCCGGCGCGTCGGTGTCCTGCTGGTTCTCATGGCTGTCTTCGTCGCCGGGGCGCTCGTCCCGAGCCCGAGTCATCCTCGTGCCTCCTCGCACCCCCGTGTCCGCCAGTCGGCTTCTGGGACACCGAACAGTCTGGCGCGTGACCATAGTGACGGAAGGTGAACCGGAGGGAAGGGGTTTCTTGCGGTAAGGGGGTGTGACAAAGAGCAGGCCGGGAACAGTTCGGCCGGGTACGGGAGGAGTGTCGCAACTCCTGCCGCACCCGGCCGCCTTCTGTCACGGTCGACGGCGCCGTCACCGATGGCTCGGCGCCGGCCCGCACTCACTCCTCCAGCGTCAGCCCCTTGCGCAGCCGCACCAGCGTGCGGGACAGCAGCCGGGAGACGTGCATCTGGGAGATGCCCAGTTCGTCCCCGATCTCGGACTGCGTCATATTGGCCACGAACCGCAGGGACAGGATCTGCCGGTCGCGCGGCGGCAGCCCGGCGATCAGCGGCTTCAGGGACTCGACGTACTCGATGCCTTCGAGCCCATGGTCCTCATAGCCGATCCGGTCCGCCAGCGCGCCCTCGGAGTCGTCCTCCTCGGGCTGGGCGTCCAGCGACGACGCGGTGTACGCGTTCGACGCCGCCATGCCCTCGACGACCTCGTCGTTCGTCAGCCCGAGGCGCTCCGCCAGCTCTCCCACCGTAGGAGCGCGATCGAGCCTCTGGGCCAGCTCGTCACCGGCCTTGGCCAGGTCGAGCCGGAGTTCCTGAAGTCTGCGCGGTACACGCACGGACCAGCTCGTGTCGCGGAAGAAACGCTTGATCTCGCCGACGATGGTCGGCATGGCGAAAGTGGGGAACTCGACGCCCCGGCTCAGTTCGAAGCGGTCGATCGCCTTGATCAGCCCGATCGTGCCGACCTGGATGATGTCCTCCATGGGTTCGCTGCGCGAGCGGAACCGGGAGGCGGCGAACTTCACCAGAGCCAGATTGAGTTCGACCAGGGTGTTGCGGACGTACGAGTACTCGTACGTGCCTTCCTCGAGGGACTCCAGCCGCTCGAAGAGGGTCTTGGACAGCGCCCGTGCGTCCACCGGCCCCACCTCGTCGAACGGGGGGATCTCCGGCAGGTCGGCGAGTCCGTCGCCCGGATCGTGGGCGACTTCGTCCTGCGTCTCTTCCGGGGCGGATGCCGACGTCGCCCTCTGGGTATGCGATGCGTCGAGCCGGGGTGACATGATGTCCTCCATCGTTCTCGGCATATGGCCGCCGATGCCAATACGTGCACTGCGGTGTGCGGCGCCTCCAAAGCCGGCCGTGTCGATTGGTGTCACTACTAGCCCTACCCGGTTTCGCGACGTCGTCGCAAGTGCGTCCTGTGCCGAAATATCCCTTTTCGAGGGATTGTTCAGGTGTCGGGGATTGTGGAGAAGGCGTAGTGTTCGAGGGCGAGTCAGCAGTCACGACGGTCGGGAGAGAGACGGCATGGACCGTGGGACGGTCGGCAGCGCACAGTCGGGCCGACTACGGGTCGAGGTGCGGGAAGAGGGCTCCAGCGCCGTGGTGACCCCGGCGGGTGAGCTCGATCACCACACCGCCGATCTGTTGCGTGAGCCACTCGAGAGCTGCCTGGAAAAGGGGTTCTCACGTCTGGTGGTGGACTGTTCCCGTCTGGAGTTCTGTGACTCCACCGGGCTGAACGTCCTGCTGGGCGTCCGGCTCGGGGCGGAGTCGGCGGGCGGCGGCGTCCATCTGGCGGGCATGCTCCCGGCGGTGGCGCGGGTCTTCGAGATCACCGGGGCGGACGCGGTGTTCACCGTCCACGACAGCCTCGACGCGGCCCTGGGCGACTAGGCCCGGACCCGCCCGGCCGTGGCCCCCGCCGAGGGGTGCCGTCGGCCCGGTCGGAGCCGTCGGACCGATCGCCTCCGCCTTCGAGGCCGACCCCGGGTGCCCCATCCCGACCGGCGGGTTGTTCGCGTCACAGGTTCTGTGCCGAAAACGCGGGTGTTCTGACGGTTCGCTCGGGCAGGAGACATCCTGAACGTGTCGGCGAACGGGTCGGCGGCGGGTTCGGAAACGGCTCGGTGACGGGGCGTGGACGGGCGGCGGCGCGTACGGCGGTGGTTCGGCGGTGGCCCGGCAGTACGACGAAGTGCGACGGAAAGACGGATGGCGCAACGGATGACAGCAGAAGACGGCATGTACCGCGGGCGTTCGTCCCGCACCCCAGACGAGTCCTGAATCGTGAACCGGTGAATCGGTGAGGTGAAGCGCTGATGAGCACCACCCGGCCTTTCTCGCCGGGCGACCGCGGCCCGGAACCGGGTGCCGGCGGCGCTTCCGGGACGTCCGGCGGGGACCCGCCCCCGGTCCCCGCCGAGAGTCGTCAGTCCCGTCGGCTCAGCTTCGAGGGCGAGAGCGGGGTGGTGCCGCTCGCCCGTGACTTCACCCGCCAGGCGCTGTACGCGTGGGGGTGGCTGCCGTCCGCGACCGCGGATCAGCGGGCGGCGGCGGAGGACGTGCTGCTGGTCGTGTCCGAGCTGGTCACCAACGCGTGTCTCCATGCGGAGGGCCCGGCCGAGTTGCGGATCGGGTGCGACAACAAGGTGCTGCGGATCGAGGTCTCCGACCGGGGGGCGGGAAATCCGGCGCCGCGGACGCCGCACCGGGCCGGGCGGCCGGGTGGGCACGGGATGTTCATCGTGCAGCGGCTCTGTCTGGACTGGGGGGTCGTGCGGGCTCCCGGGGCGGCCGGGAAGACGGTGTGGGCCGAGTTGGGGGCACCTGCGTAGGCGCCCCACCGGGTGAGTTGAGAACAGCCGTAGCGCGGTCGGCCGTTTCCGGGTCGCGGGGCGGTCGTGGCCGATCTCGCGGTTCCCCGCGTCCCGCACAGCGAAAAGCCGGGGCGCGCCCTGCCGTCATCCATCCGACACCTGCGCGTGTCTTCCCTCTCCACGGGCCCCGGCGTACCTTGAGCCGCCGATCTGATGTTCCGTCAGAATGTGGGGTGCCGAGGTGCCGTACCGGACATACCAGAAACGAGCCGCCGCGCTCGCCTCCCTCGCGGCCCTGGCCGGCTCGGCGGTGCTGATGGCCGCCCCGGTGGCCCATGCCGAGGTCGTGGACGTGGAGTACAACTGCAAGACGCCGATCGGGGACAAGTCCGCGGTGTCGCCGATCGACATCAAGGGGGTCGAGAGCGGCGACGGCTACAAGATCACGATGTCGTGGCAGAAGGGTGTGTCGTCCAGCCCGGTCGAACTGGGCAAGGGCGCGATGACGCCGAGCGCCACGATCGAGCTGGGCGGGGCCGACAACGGGACGCTCACGGTGACCGGGCCGGCGAACCAGGAGGCCCTTCCGGCCAACACGCCGATCAAGATCAATGACCTGAGCGGCACGTACACCCCGAAGAAGACCGGCAAGGTCGACTTCACCGCGGGTGTGCTCACCATCAAGGCCCTCGGCACGGTGACGACCTGTACACCGGGGAACGACCCCGGCCCGTCGCTGACCCTCGACGTCACCGCCGCGGGCGGGGGCGCCTCGGGCGGTACGGGGGGTTCCGGCACCGGCGGCTCGGGCGGTACGGGCGGTACGGGCGGCTCGGGCGGTGAGCTGCCGCAGACCGGGCCACTGGATTCGGCGGTCGCGCTCGGCACGCTCGGCGGCACGGTGCTGCTCGCGGGAACGGCGGGGGTGCTGTGGGTGACACGCAGGAATCAGGCGGTACGTCGCTGACGGGAGCCGGAACGTGATCAGAAGGCGGCGGATCCCGGCGTCGTACGCGACTTCGTACTCGACTTCGACTTCGACTTCGACCTCAACGTTGCACTCGGCCTCGGCGTTGGCGTTGGCCTCACCTTCGACTTCGACTTCGCACTCGGCCCCGTCCGCGTATTCGGCGATGAGGGTGTTCACGGTGGTGCTCGCCCTCCTCGTGGTGCTCGGGGCGGCCTTCGGCGGCGGGTACGCGCAAGCCGCGGACAAGCCGACCGTGAAGTTGTCGAAGTCGCAGGCCGGGACCGGTGGTTCGGTCACCGTGACCGGTGGTGGCTGGCGGCCGAAGGCGATTCTGATGGTGCTGATCTGCGGTCGGTCCACGCCGTCGCGGGGCGTGCCCGGTGGCACCGACTCCTGTGCCAACGCCGACGGACGGGCCGTCACCGCCGACGAAAAGGGCTACTTCCGCCGGGAGTTGCCGGTGGCCGAGCCGCCGGTGCCGTGTCCGTGCGTCGTGCACGTCTCCACCATCACGGGCCCGAAGACGGCGGCCGACGCGGTCTTCCAGGTCGCCGGGCACTCGGTCGAGCCGTTGCCGCGGGAGGCGACGGGTGGACGGCTCTCGCTCCTGACGGACAGTCGACTGGAGGGCGGCGACGGGCTGTTGACCTGGTTCGGGTCGCCGCCCGCCCGCGAACTGGTCTTCACCGTCGGCAACGTCGGTACCTCCCCGGTCAAGAACCCGGTCTTCCAGGTCGGTACCTCCCACGGCGTGTTCGCGCCACGGTGGGAGGAGCAGCGGTGGCGCGGCACGATCCAGCCGGGCCGTGAGGCCCGGATCACCCTGCCCGTGGACCTCGCGGCCGGAGCCCACGGCGACTACACCGTCTCCCTCACCTACGGC
Source organism: Streptomyces sp. NBC_01314 (assembly GCF_041435215.1). NCBI lineage: Bacteria > Bacillati > Actinomycetota > Actinomycetes > Kitasatosporales > Streptomycetaceae > Streptomyces > Streptomyces sp. NBC_01314. Next base: position 6,809,312 of record NZ_CP108394.1, read on the forward strand.
GGCAAGGTCCTCGCCGAACAACCGTGGAACGTGGGCCGCCCCTGGGGCGTCACCCTCTTCTGGCTGATGCTCTGCCTCGTCGTACCGGCGGCGCTGTTCCGGATGGGGATGGCCGTGGTGGACCGGGTGCGGCCGGGGCGCAAGACCCCCGAACGGAGGGGACGGAGGCCGCGGATGCCCGGACTTCCCGTGTGGGTGCCCAGGCCGAGCGCCTCGACCGCCGCACACGCGCAACCCCGTACGCCGTCCCCCTCGCGTACGCCCCCGGCCCTGCCGTGGTTCGCACCGGACACCGGTCCGGGGGAGACGCGGGCAGCACGGCTCGCCTCGGCTCAGGAGGACACGTCCCCATGAGGCGGGAGCGCAGCGCCGCGCGGGAGACGAGTAGGGGCCGGCGTACCAGGAGGTACGGTCCCCGCGTGCCACTACAGGCGTTACGTCACCATGCGACAGAAGACTGCGGGAAACGGAATGCCTTGAGAGGTGAATCACAGGTAAGAATGGAATCTTGATCGCGCAATCGAAGGTCATTCATAGGTTCGCACCGTGTGGACGCAGGGAGTGGGCGCGGGCGTCGTGGTACGGCGACGCCATGTTCACGGGATCGGCGCACGATCGGCACCGGACCCGGGCACCGTCTCCGTACGGCGTCATGCGACGCCACGGATCTTCCCCGGCGGGGGACGAAACGCCCGCCGCAGTGGATCATGCCCCCGGGAAGTAAGAGAACCGATGGGCAAAGGTGTGAATCGTGCTTGCCGATCACCCTCCACCTGCGGTTCTCGGCGGACTACCATCACCCCATGACCCGTGTACTGCTCGCCGAGGACGACGCGTCCATCTCGGAGCCGTTGGCTCGCGCACTGCGCCGGGAAGGATACGAGGTGGAGGTCCGTGAGGACGGCCCCACCGCGCTGGACGCCGGAATGCAGGGTGGCGTCGACCTGGTCGTCCTGGACCTGGGGCTGCCCGGCATGGACGGCCTGGAGGTGGCCCGCCGGCTGCGCGCCGAGGGCCTCACCGTGCCGATCCTCATCCTGACCGCGCGCGCCGACGAGGTGGACACCGTCGTCGGTCTCGACGCGGGCGCCGACGACTACGTCACCAAGCCCTTCCGGCTCGCCGAGTTGCTCGCCCGTGTGCGGGCCCTGCTCCGGCGCGGCGCCGCGGAACCGGCGCAGCCGCCCGCCACCCATGGGGTGCGGATCGACGTCGAGTCGCACCGGGCGTGGATGGGGGACGAGGAACTCCAGCTCACGGCGAAGGAGTTCGACCTGCTGCGGGTGCTCGTCCGCGACGCCGGCCGGGTCGTCACCCGTGACCAGCTGATGCGCGAGGTCTGGGACACGACGTGGTGGTCGTCGACCAAGACCCTCGACATGCACATCTCCTGGCTGCGGAAGAAGCTCGGCGACGACGCGGCGAACCCGCGGTACATCGCGACGGTGCGGGGTGTTGGGTTCCGGTTCGAGAAGAACTGAGCGGGTGGGCGGGGGGCGCCCGGTAGCTCGGGGCGCGTGCTGTGTGGCGGCTGCGGGTGGTGGGGGCCGATCGCACGGTTCCCCGCGCCCCTCCGGGCGCAGTTCCCCACGCTCCTTACCTGGCGCGGTGCCCCCCCCCGCATGCGCCGATGAGCGTCCGCGACCCCGGCCCGACCGCGGGCGCCGGGTGCCGCACAATCGAAGGTTCCCGAACAACCCCGCCCCTCCCGGAGGGCAACCGTGCGTCGCCGTCTCATCCAGTCCACCCTCGCCGTCGTCCTCGTCGTCATCGCCGTCTTCGGCGTCTCCCTCGTCATCGTCGAGACCCGCACGATCAGCAACAGCGCCCAGGAACGTGTGGAGTCCGAGGCGGTCCAGCTGACGAGCATCGTGGACAGCCGCATCATCGGCGACGAGCGGATCACCGCGGAGGTCCTCAGGGACCAGGTCGGCGACGAGCGCTACGCCCGTATCGAGATCCCCGGCCAGACCGCGATCGAGATCGGTGACAAGCCCGTCGGCGATGTCATCCGTCACAAGGCCAAGGGCGAGAAGGACGAGGTCGTCACGGTCGAGGAGTCCCGCTCGGCGGTGAGCCGCGAGGTCGGCCGCACGCTGCTGATCATCGCGGCCGTCGCCCTGCTCGCGGTCATCGCCGCCGTCCTCCTCGCCGTACGCCAGGCCAACCGCCTCGCCTCCCCCCTCACCGACCTCGCCGAGACCGCCGAGCGGCTCGGCTCCGGCGACCCGCGCCCGCGCCACAAGAGGTACGGAGTCCCGGAGCTGGACCGCGTCGCGGACGTGCTGGACGCCTCCGCCGAGCGCATCGGCCGCATGCTGACCGCCGAGCGGCGCCTCGCCGCGGACGCGTCCCACCAGCTGCGTACGCCGCTGACCGCGCTGTCCATGCGGCTGGAGGAGATCACCCTCACCGACGACCTCGCCACGGTGAAGGAGGAGGCGCACATCGCGCTCACCCAGGTCGAGCGCCTCACGGACGTCGTGGAACGACTCCTCACCAACTCCCGCGACCCCCGCAACGGCTCCGCCGTCTCCTTCGAGCTCGACGAGGTCATCAAGCAGCAGCTGGAGGAGTGGCGGCCGGCCTACCGAGGCGAGGGCCGGGCCGTCGTCAGCTCGGGCAAGCGCCATCTCCAGGCCGTGGGCACGCCGGGCGCGGTCGCGCAGGTGCTGGCCGCGCTGATCGAGAACTCGCTCATGCACGGCGGCGGCACGGTGGCGTTGCGCACGCGCGTCACCGGGAACCAGGCGGTGATCGAGGTCACCGACGAGGGGCCGGGCGTCCCCGCCGACCTCGGGGCGCGGATCTTCGAGCGGGCGATCAGCGGGCGCAACTCCACGGGCATCGGGCTGGCCGTGGCGCGCGACCTCGCGGAGGCCGACGGGGGGCGCCTGGAGATGCTCCAGGCGCAGCCGCCGGTCTTCGGGCTGTTCCTGTCCCGCACGCCCGTACGGACGCCGTCCGGCGATGACCGGCCTGTTCGGTAGCTCGGCGGTTCGGCGGCTCGGGTACGGGTGGCGTTCGCGGGCGCGCCGTAGCTCCGGGGCGCAGGGCGGCGACTGCGGGTGGTTCGCGGTTGCTCGCGCCCACGCGGCGGAGCCGCACATTGATGCAGCCCCGCGCCCCTTGAGGGGCGCTGCCCCTCAGCGGCGCTTGCCCGTCACCGCCGGCGGCTGGGCGGGCCCCGCTTCGAGGAACGATTCCGCGCTCGCCACCGCCTCGCGGGCCGGGAGGGCCCGGAACACCCACGTGCGGTACGACCAGAACCGGAAGAGCGTCGCGATGCCGATGCCGAGGAACTTGAAGATGTTGGACTGCAGAGGGCTGTCCCAGTCGAAGCCGTACGTGGCCACGTAGAGGACGCCGTTCTCGATCACCAGTCCGACGGCGCTGAACAGCAGGAAGAGCGACAGCTCCTTCGTACGGCCGCTCTTGTCACGGTCCCGGTACGTGAAGTAGCGGAAGCCGACGTAGTTGAACGCGATGGCGACGACCGTGGCTATGACGCTGGCCCGGACGACCTGCAGGTCGGTGGTGTGCCGCACGAGGTTGAACACCGCGAGGTTCACCAACAGCCCCACACCGCCCACCGCGCCGAACTTGGCGACCTCCCGTACGAGCAGGTCGATCCGGCGGCGCAGGGCGCCGTGGGGCTTCGTATCAGGCCCCGAGGTGGTACTTCTCATGGTGTGCGGCCCCCGTCGCTCGGTCCGGTCGGTGTCGTGCCGGTGGTCAGCCGGTTGCTGCCCCGTCCGAAATGATCTGTAATGAGTTGATCTTCGGTCGAAATTCCCTGGTTCAGCCATGCTAACCAGCGCCCCTTGGCAATGCCTGTGCGGAAGCTCACAGCAGGGACACGGGGGAGGTCCTGGGGCGGTCCGGTGGGGAAAAGGGCGGGGAAATCGGGCACCCGGGAGTGGCCGATTCCATGGCCGATACCCTGGGGGCGTGACGTTCCCGGTAGTCGGCATGGTCGGCGGGGGCCAGCTCGCTCGTATGACACACGAGGCGGGCATCCCGCTCGGCATCAGGTTCAAGCTCCTCAGTGACACCCCTCAGGATTCCGCGGCGCAGGTCGTCGGCGATGTCGTCATCGGCGACTACCGCGACCTCGACACGCTGCGTGCGTTCGCGCAGGGCTGCGACGTGATCACCTTCGATCACGAACACGTACCCACCGAGCACCTACGGGCCCTGGAGGCGGACGGCATCCCCGTGCGCCCGGGGCCGGACGCGCTCCAGCACGCCCAGGACAAGGGTGTGATGCGCGCGAGGCTCGACGCGATCGGTGTGCCCTGTCCACGGCACCGCATCGTCGTGGACCCCGACGACGTGGCCGCTTTCGCCGCCGAGGGCGAGGGGTTTCCGGTCATCCTCAAGACGGTCCGCGGCGGCTACGACGGCAAGGGCGTGTGGGTCGTCCGGTCGGTCGAGGACGCCGCCGAGCCCTTCCGCGCCGGTGTCCCGGTCCTCGCGGAGGAGAAGGTCGACTTCGTACGGGAGCTGGCCGCCAACGTCGTGCGGTCGCCGCACGGCCAGGCCGTCGCGTACCCGGTCGTGGAGTCGCGGCAGGTGAACGGCGTCTGCGACACCGTCATCGCGCCCGCCCCCGACCTCGACGCGGCCCTCGCCCTCAAGGCCGAGGAACTGGCCCTCACCATCGCCAAGGAACTGGACGTGACCGGCCACCTGGCCGTCGAGCTCTTCCAGACCCTCAATGACGACGGGTCTTCTGGTGTCCTCGTCAACGAGCTGGCGATGCGCCCCCACAACTCCGGCCACTGGAGCCAGGACGGCGCGATCACCTCGCAGTTCGCCAACCACGTACGGGCCGTCCTCGACCTGCCGCTGGGCGACCCGCGCCCGCGCGCCAGGTGGACCGTCATGGTCAACGTCCTCGGCGGCGACTACCCCGACATGTACTCCGCGTACCTGCACTGCATGGCCCGCGACCCGCAGCTCAAGATCCACATGTACGGCAAGGACGTCAAGCCCGGCCGTAAGGTCGGTCACGTCAACACCTACGGCGACGACCTCGACGACGTGCTGGAGCGCGCCCGTCACGCCGCCGGTTACCTGAGAGGCACGATCACCGAATGAGCCCCGTCGTAGGCATTGTCATGGGGTCGGACTCCGACTGGCCCGTCATGGAGGCCGCCGCGCAGGCACTCGACGAGTTCGAGATCGCGTACGAGGTCGACGTCGTCTCCGCGCACCGGATGCCGCGCGAGATGATCGCGTACGGCGAGGAGGCCGCGGGCCGGGGTCTCAAGGTGATCATCGCGGGCGCGGGCGGCGCCGCCCATCTGCCCGGCATGCTCGCGTCCGTGACCCCGCTGCCGGTCATCGGCGTGCCCGTGCCGCTGAAGTACCTCGACGGGATGGACTCCCTGCTGTCGATCGTGCAGATGCCGGCCGGTGTGCCCGTCGCGACGGTCTCCGTCGCCGGGGCCCGCAACGCCGGTCTGCTGGCCGCGCGCATCCTGGCCACGCAGGACGAGGAACTCCTCGGCCGTATGCGGGAGTTCCAGCAGGAGCTGAACGACCAGGCCACCGAGAAGGGCAAGCGCCTGCGCACCAAGGTCGAGGGAGCCGGCAACGGCTTCGGCTTCGGGAAGTAGACGCGACGCGATGACGGGGATCACGGGGGACACGGGGGACATGGGTATGGCATCGCTGGAGACGGCCCGGGAACTGCTGCGGGAGTTCCCGGTCGCGGACGGGCACAACGACCTGCCCTGGGCACTGCGCGAGCAGGTCCGCTACGACCTCGACGCGCGGGACATCGCCACCGACCAGAGCGCCTTTCTCCACACCGACCTGGCGCGGCTGCGCGCGGGCGGAGTCGGGGCGCAGTTCTGGTCGGTGTACGTCCCCTCGCACGCCGAGGCACTGCCGGGGGCCGTCCCCGCGACCCTCGAACAGATCGACTGCGTACGGCAGTTGATCGACCGTTACCCCGCCGAGCTGCGGGCCGCGCTGACCGCCGCCGACATGGAGGCGGCCCGCGCCGAGGGCCGTGTCGCCTCCCTGATGGGGGCCGAGGGCGGCCACTCCATCGACAACAGCCTCGCCACCCTGCGGGCGCTGTACGCGCTCGGCGTCCGCTACATGACGCTCACCCACAACGACAACATCGCCTGGGCGGACTCCGCGACGGACAAGGCGGCGGCCGGAGGTCTGTCGGCCTTCGGCCGGGCGGTCGTGCGGGAGATGAACCGCGAGGGCATGCTCGTCGACCTCTCGCACGTGGCGGCGACGACGATGCGCGACGCGCTCGACACGTCGACGGCCCCGGTGATCTTCTCCCACTCGTCGTCGCGGGCCGTCTGCGACCACCCTCGCAACATCCCGGACGACGTCCTGGAGCGGCTCCCGGCCAACGGGGGAGTGGCGATGGTGACGTTCGTGCCGAAGTTCGTGCTCCAGGCGGCCGTGGACTGGACGGCCGCCGCCGACGAGAACATGCGGGCCCACGGCCTGCACCACCTCGACACCACCCCCGAGGGGATGACGGTCCACCGCGCCTTCGAGGAGCGCAGCCCCCGTCCGGTCGCCACGGTGTCCACGGTCGCGGACCACCTCGACCACATGCGCGAGGTCGCCGGCATCGACCACCTCGGCATCGGCGGCGACTACGACGGCACGGCCTTCACCCCGGACGGTCTGGGTGACGTCTCCTGCTACCCGAACCTGATCGCCGAGCTCCTCGACCGTGGCTGGTCCCGGCCCGACCTCGCCAAGCTGACCTGGCGGAACGCGGTCCGGGTGCTCGGCGCGGCGGAGGACGTCGCCCGGGACCTCCGGGCCCGTACGGGCCCGTCCAACGCCAGGCTGGAGCAGCTGGACGGGTGACACGGGCCGCTGCCGGACGCCCCCGGGCATCACCCGGGTGGCGTACGGCGGCTCCCCCGGCCGTACAACCCGAACGCCCCACCCACCAGGAAGGTGGGCGGCCCCCGTGCCACGGTGACGAGTACTGCGATCACCCAACGGCTACGGAGGTTTGCCATGGCAGATCTGCAGGACGAACTGCAAGCCGCCGGGGAGGCCGGCGAACTCGACACGCCTCCCCCCACCACCCGCACCCGGCCCGAACCGAAACGCGGCCACCAGCCCCCGGTGGCGGAGCCGATAGCCGCCGACGCCCACGCCCACGCCGACACAGCGAACACCGCCGACGCCTCCGGGGCGGTCGCGACGGCGGCCGGGACCGCTGAGCCCTCTTCGGAGTTGGCGGAGGCGCATGCCTTCCTTGAGGCGCACCCCGTCGCCGACGGCTACAGCGGGCTGCCCTGGGTGCTGCGTCAGCTGCCCCGGTACGACCTGGAGCTGGGCGAGGGCGGGATGGACACCGATGTGCCGCGGATGCGCAAGGGTCACATCGGCGCGCTGTTCTGGTCGCTGCACCTCCCGGAGGGCCCGGCGGGCGAGCGGGCCGTCGACGCCACCCTGGAGCAGCTGGACCTGGTCCGGACGGCCGTCCACGCCCACCCCGAGGGCCTGCGGCTCGTGCACAGCGCGGGAGAGACCACCGACGCCCGCAACTGCGGCCGCGTCGCCGTGCTGCTCGGCCCCGCCGGAGCCCCGGCGATCGGCGACTCCCTCGGCATCCTGCGCGCCCTGCACGCGCTCGGCCTGAAGGCCCTCACCCTCGCCGGCGCGTCCTGGGCGGGCGAGTCCGGGCTGAGCAGGTTCGGCGAGGAGGTGGTCCGCGAGATGAACCGCATCGGCGTCCTCGCCGACCTCTCCGGCGCCTCCGAGCCGACCGTCCGCCGGGCGCTCGCCCTCTCCCGCGCCCCGGTCGTGTGCACCCGCTCGGCGGCCGGCGCCCTACGGTCCCACCCCGCCAACCTCCCCGACGACCTCCTCGCCGCGCTGGGCGAGGCCCGGGGCCTGTGCATGGTGCCGCTCACCGCCGAGCAGACCGGCCCGTCCGTCCGCGACGTCGCCGACCACCTCGACCACGTCCGCGCGATCGCCGGCCCCGAGTGTGTCGGCCTCTCCGGCACCTACGACTCCGGTGCCGCCCACCCCCAGGACCTCAACGACGCCTCCTGTTACCCCCACCTCGTCGCCGAACTCATGCACCGAGGCTGGTCCGAACCCGACCTCGCCCTCCTCACCTGGGGCAACGTCCAACGAGTCCTCCGCACGGCCGACTTCACGGCGCGGGCGGCGCGGGACCGCCGAGAGGCCTCGACGGCGAGGATCGCGGAGCTGGACGGATAGCCCGCCGCCCCGTGCCCCTGTTTTCAGGGGCGCGGGGAACTGCGCGAGGAACCACGACGGACCCGCAGCCGTCGAACACACTCACGCCCCCACCCCCTACGGGGCACTCAGCTCCGGCACAGACAGAACGGATGCCCCGCGGGATCCGCGTACACCCGGAAACCGCGCTCACGATCCGCCGCGTCCAGCACCGTCGCCCCGAGCGCCAGCACCGCCTTCTCCGCGGCGTCCATGTCCGCCACGTTCAGATCGAGATGGAACTGCTGCGACCGCTCCGCCGAGGGCCACTGAGGCGCCACGAACCCCGGCGCCTCCTGGAAGGCCAGCCGCGCGCCCCCGCCCGGTACCTCCAGGTCCACCCAGTCCCCCTCCCCGCTGACCTTCCCGCCGATCACCTCGGCGTAGAACCCGGCGAGCGCGGCCGGGTCGGGACAGTCCAGAACGACGACATCCAGCTTGGCGATGGCCATGGCCTTCTCCTTGCTCGTTCCTGCTCGCGTGACTTCGGTTACCTATAAAGCAGAGTAACCAGTAACGGTTACCTCATGCATCCCCATAAGAGGTAACGTCGGCGGCATGAGTGAGAGAGCGTCCGCCCCCGGCGGCCTGGCCCTCGTCGAGAGCCTGGTGAACACGCTGGACCTGGAGACGGGTGCCGACGCCCTGGACACTCCGGAAGGCCGTGCCCGACTGGACCTGACGGCCGAGGAGGACATCACGGCCGTACGCGACCTGCGGGAGTCCCTCCGGGTGACCCTGCTGGCCCACGCCGGCCACGCACCGCACCGCGCGGTGACCCCGCTCGGCGAGTTCCTGGCCGCCGCACCCCTGATCGTCGAGATCTCCGCCGGGGACGGCTCCGCGACCCTGCGCCCCGCCGCCGACCCGGCCCCCCTCGTCTCCCGCGTGGCCGCGGCCGTCGCCGAGGCCCTCGCGGCGGGCACCTGGCAACGCCTCAAGGCCTGCGAGGCCCCCGACTGCCACTGGGCGTACTACGACCGCAGCCCGGCCGGACGGGGCCGCTGGTGCTCGATGCAGGTGTGCGGAGCCCGCGCGAAGATGCGCCGCTACCGAGCGAAGTAGGCGCTTCGCTCCCGCCGACCGCCCGAACGGTGGAGAATGTGGGAAGACGCCGTTCCGGCCGACTGAGCCTCGGCCGGAACGGCGTCACCCGTTCGCCCCGCGTCCGGCTCGACGGGGACCTGGAGCCACGCCCCGGCCTTGGTTCTACGCGCCCTCCGCCGCCTCATGGCGCCGGCCGGTGTCGGCCCTACGCCGTCGGCCGTCCCATGGCCCGGTACGTCCACCCCGCCCGTCGCCACAGCTCGGGGTCCAGCGCGTTGCGGCCGTCCAGCACGAGCCGGGTCGAGGCGACCTCGCCCAGCGCCGCCGGGTCCAGCTCGCGGAACTCGCGCCACTCCGTCAGGTGCAGCACTATGTCGGCGTTCCGCACGGCCGCGATCGCGGAGTCGGCGTATCCGAGCGTCGGGAAGACCCGCCGGGCGTTGTCCATGCCCTTGGGGTCGTAGACGGTGACCTGGCCGCCCTGGAGGTGGATCTGCCCGGCCACGTTGAGGGCGGGGGAGTCGCGTACGTCGTCGGAGTCGGGCTTGAAGGTGGCGCCGAGCACGGCGACCCGCTTGCCCAGGAAGGAGCCGCCGCCCAGCGCCTGCCGGGCCAGCTCCACCATCTGACCGCGCTGGCGCATGTTGATGGAGTCGATCTCGCGCAGGAACGTCAGCGCCTGGTCGGCGCCCAGCTCGCCGGCGCGGGCCATGAACGCCCGGATGTCCTTCGGCAGACAGCCGCCACCGAACCCGATGCCGGCGCGCAGGAACTTCCTGCCGATCCGGTCGTCGTGCCCGATGGCCTCCGCCAGCTTGGCGACATCGCCCCCGGCGGCCTCGCACACCTCGGCCATGGCGTTGATGAAGGAGATCTTGGTGGCGAGGAAGGAGTTCGCGGCGGTCTTCACCAGCTCGGCGGTGGGGAAGTCGGTGACGACCAACGGGGAGCCCTCGGTCATCGGCGTCAGGTACACCTCGCGCAGCAGCTTCTCGGCCTTCTCGCTCCGTACGCCCACCACGATCCGGTCCGGGTGGAGCGTGTCGTTCACGGCGAAGCCCTCGCGCAGGAACTCCGGGTTCCAGGCCAGCTCGGCGTCCGCCCCTGCGGGCGCGTGCTCGGCGAGATAGGCGGCGAGCCGGTCGGCGGACCCGACCGGCACGGTCGATTTGCCGACGACGAGGGCGGGGCCCGTCAGATGCGGGGCGAGCGAGGCGAAGGCCGCGTCGACGTACGACATGTCGCAGGCGTACTCGCCGTGCCGCTGCGGGGTGTTCACACAGATGAAGTGGATGTCGCCGAAGGCCGCGACCTCGGCGTAGTCGGTCGTGAAGCGCAGCCGCCCGCTGGACCCCTCGATCCCGGCGACGTGCTTGCGCAGCAGCTCCTCCAGGCCCGGCTCGTACATCGGGACCTCGCCCCGCCGGAGCATGTCGATCTTCTCTTCGACGACGTCGAGCCCGAGCACCTCGAACCCCAGTTCGGCCATGGCCGCGGCGTGTGTCGCGCCGAGATAGCCGGTGCCGATCACGGTGATCTTGAGGGCCATGGGTGCTCCTGATGTCCGGCCGTGGGGTGTCACACGCGCTCTGGTCCTGTGCGCTGCACGAGCATAGTCGGGGCGTGTCCGGGCCCTTCACCGGGCAGATTCCGACGGGGACGGGCGGCCTGTCGTCAAACTCACGTATCACTCGCGTGGGCGGACCTCTAAAATTTGAGTTACTTAACGGTAGTTAGCGTCAGGAGCGTGAGAGACCTTGGCCGGATCGGCTGATTTCGACCTGTACCGCCCGTCCGAGGAGCACGACATGCTCCGTGACGCGATCCGTTCCCTCTCCGAGGCGAAGATCGCGCCCTTCGCCGCCGTCGTGGACGAGGAGGCCCGTTTCCCGCAGGAGGCGCTGGACGCGCTGGTCGCCAACGACCTGCACGCCGTGCACGTCCCCGAGGAGTACGGCGGCGCCGGCGCCGACGCGCTCGCCACGGTCATCGTGATCGAGGAGGTGGCCCGCGCCTGCGTGTCGTCCTCCCTGATCCCGGCCGTCAACAAGCTCGGCTCGCTGCCCGTGATCCTCTCCGGCTCCGAGGAGCTGAAGAAGAAGTACCTGGGCCCGCTCGCCAAGGGCGACGCGATGTTCTCGTACTGCCTCTCCGAGCCGGACGCCGGCTCCGACGCGGCAGGCATGAAGACCCGCGCGGTCCGCGACGGCGACCACTTCATCCTCAACGGCGTGAAGCGCTGGATCACCAACGCGGGCGTCTCCGACTACTACACGGTCATGGCCGTCACGGACCCGGAGAAGCGCTCCAAGGGCATCTCCGCCTTCGTCGTCGAGAAGTCCGACGAGGGCGTCTCCTTCGGCGCCCCGGAGAAGAAGCTCGGCATCAAGGGCTCCCCGACCCGCGAGGTCTACCTCGACAACGTCCGCATCCCCGCCGACCGCATGATCGGCGAGGAGGGCACCGGCTTCGCCACGGCGATGGCGACCCTGGACCACACCCGTATCACCATCGCCGCCCAGGCCCTCGGCGTCGCCCAGGGCGCCCTCGACTACGCCAAGGGCTATGTCCAGGAGCGCAAGCAGTTCGGCAAGCCGATCGCCGACTTCCAGGGCATCCAGTTCATGCTCGCCGACATGGCCATGAAGATCGAGGCCGCCCGCGCGCTGACGTACCAGGCGGCGGCGAAGTCCGAGCGCGGCGACAAGGACCTCACCTTCCAGGGCGCCGCCGCCAAGTGCTTCGCCTCCGACGTCGCCATGGAGGTCACCACGGACGCCGTCCAGCTCCTCGGCGGCTACGGCTACACCCGCGACTACCCGGTCGAGCGCATGATGCGCGACGCGAAGATCACACAGATATACGAAGGCACGAACCAGGTCCAGCGCATCGTCATGGCCCGCAACCTGCCGTAACCTCTTCGGCGCAATCCGTACACAGCCCCCGGCACCCGTCGGGGGCTGTTGCCGTACGGGACGTATGGGGCGGATTGTTTCCGTCCGCCCGATGGCGGGCGGGTGCGGGGAGGCGTAGGACGGAAGTGCACGGGGTTCGCCCCGGACCCCGCTTCACCCCCCCAGGAGGAGCCATGACTCAGCACGCCGGATCCATGACCGCGATGAGCAAGGAGATGCAGGACTGCGTCAATGCCTGCATGACGTGCCACAGCATGTGCGAGGAGACCATGAGCTCCTGCATGCAGGCCGGCGGCCAGGCCCAGATGCAGATCATGCGCGCCCTGATGGACTGCGCCGAGATGACCCGTATATGCGCGGACATGATGATGCGCCGCTCGCCGCTGTCCGCCGAGATGTGCGCGATGTGCGCCCGCGCCTGTGACATGTGCGCCGAGGCGTGTATGTCCATGCCGGACGATCAGCAGATGACGCGCTGTGCCGAGGCGTGTCGCCGCTGCTCGGAGATGTGCCGGACGATGGCGGGCGCGACCGCCTGATCCCGCACGACCAAAAGACCGAGGGACACCCCGTCACGGGATGCCCCTCGGTCTCCTGGTCCGACGGGGTCAGTTGCCCGACACCGTCACCGTCTCGTCGTTCTTCAACTGCTCCACCAGCTGCTTCACCTTCGTGGTGTCCCACTGGAGGTTGCCGTTGTCGGCGTTGCCCGAGATCGGCATGTTCATGGACTTGCCGTCGCCGCCCGTCACGCCCTTCATCGCCCAGAACATGTCGGCCAGGTCGAACAGGCTCATGTCCTCGTCGACGATCAGGGTGTCCAGACCCGCGCTCATCGTCGGGTACAGCTTGAACGGGTTCAGCACCGTGCTCGGCGTCGCCGTCTGGCTGGCCAGGGCCGCGAGGAACTTCTGCTGGTTCTTCGTACGGTCCAGGTCGCTGCGCGCGAGGGCGTAGCGGGTGCGGACGAAGGCGAGGGACTGCTCGCCGTTCAGAGTCTGCTTGCCCGCCTCGAAGTTCGCGCCGGACTTGGTGTCCTTCAGGCCGCCCTTGGGGATGTCGATCTCCACGCCGCCGACCGCGTCGACGATGTTCGCGAAGCCCGCGAAGCCGATCTCCACGTAGTGGTCGATGTGCAGACCCGTGTTGGCCTCGACGGTGCGGACCAGCAGCTCGGGCCCGTCCTCCGCGTACGCCGCGTTCAGCTTCACCTGACGGCCGGTGCCCTTGAAGGTCTTGCCGGACTCGGAGCCGACGAACGTCGGTATCTCGACGTTCGAGTCACGGGGCAGCGAGACCAGCGTCGGGCCGTTCGATCCGGTGTGCAGGATCATCATCGAGTCCGTGCGCTTGCCGTCGGCGGACCCGGTGTGGAGCTCCTTCTTCTGGTCGTCGGAAAGGCCCTCACGGCTGTCGGAGCCGACGATCAGGTAGTTGGTGCCCTCGCCCGTGTCCGGCCGGTCGATGACCTTCGAGAGGTCGACCTCGCGGTTCAGCTTGGAGTCGGCCCAGAAGTACGTGCCGATCGTCGTCGCGAGAACCACCACGGTGACCGTGATCGCCGTCACCTTGATACGGCGCCGCCAGTTCGGCGCGGGGCGCTCACCACGGCCGCCGCCGTGGCCGCCCGGACCGCCGGTGCCACCGGAGCCGTAGACCTGGCCGGTGTTGTAGTCATTGTTGTACCCGCCGCCGTACTGGTCGGGTCCGTTGCTGTTGCTGTTGCTGTTGCCGTAGCCGTCGGCGTACGAGTCGCCGTACGACGGCTGCTGGGGCACGCCTCCCTGAGGGGGTGCCGACTGGCCGCGACGGACCGGGCGCATCACGCGCGCCCCGTCGGGCTGTGCGCTCGCGTCGCCGTGGCCGTAGCCGCCGCCGCGGTTGTTGCCGGACCATCCCTCGGGCCAATCGTTCATGCGCCCAGTGTGCCGGGTAGGGCTGTGCCCTTTACAAGGGTCGATGAAAAACAAAGGCAGGGCTGTTGCGAAGCCGACACAAATTACACGGTTTTGTAGGGGACCGGGCGCCTCGGACGAACGCTGATCTCATGAGCACGAGACCTGGTCGCCCCTCACCACTCCCGACTCGCCCTGCTCGGGGTTCTCCGCGCGTACCCTGCGGACCTGATCGAAGTCCGTGCCGGCGATCACCCTGAGCGTGGGGCCCTGGGCGCGGACCGGGCGTAGTTCCGAGCCCGGGAGGGCGGTCGACAGGGAGCGGGCGGAACGGTCCCAGCGGGGGTCGTAGACGACGACCGTGCGGTGGACGTCCTGCCGCGGGGCGTTCACCGGGGTCTTCGTGGTGCGGAATCCGGTGGCGGCCAGCTGGCGGTCCACCTTCTTGCCGAGGCCGGGCACGGCCGTGCCGTTCTCGACCTGGACGCGGATCTGCTGGGGGGCGACGTCGACGGGGGCGTACCTACCGCGCGTCTTGTAGGGGGCGAGGGGGCGGTCGTCGCGCAGGGCCTCGAAGAGGCGGGCGGACTTGGCGTCGTCCCACTTGAGGGTCGAGCCGATGCCCTTCACGGCGTACCCCATGCGTCCGATGGGCACGGTGGTGAACTCGGAGGAGGCGGGGGTGAGGTTCCGCATCGCGCGTCCGAGGTCGATCAGCTCGCCGGTGCCGAACTCCTTGTCGGCGCGTACGGACCCGAGGACGGCCTGTGTGATGTCGCGGAACTTCATCGGGTTGAGCAGCACACCCGAGGATGTGGCCTGGGACATCAGGGACGCCATGAAGCGCTGCTGGCGTTTCATGCGGCCGAGGTCGGAGGAGCCGTCGGCGTGCCGGGAGCGCACGTACTGGAGGGCCTGGCCGCCGTCCAGCTCGTGGGTGCCGGTGGTGAGGTCGAGGCCGGTGTAGGAGTCCTTGAGGGGGCGGGTGGTGCAGATCTTGACGCCGCCGAGGACGTCCACGGTCCGCATGAAGCTGGTGAAGTCGACCTCGACGTAGTGGTCGATCTTCACCCTGGTCATGTGCTCGACCGTGCGCACCGTGAGCTGCGGTCCGCCCTCCGCGTAGGCCGCGTTCAGCTTGAGGGGGTGGCCCTTGTGCGTCCTGCCGGTGGCGCGGTCGGTGTGCCCGGGCGTCTCGGCGTACGAGTCGCGCGGCAGGCTCACGATGCTCGCGCGCTCGCGGTCCTCCGAGATGTGCACGATCATCATCGTGTCCGTGCAGTGGCAGGGGGCACCGCCCAGCCGGTACTTCCGCCGCTCCTGCTCGCTGATCCGGTCGCGGCCGTCGGTGCCGACCAGCAGGACGTTCATGCCGTGGCCCGCCTCGGGGCGGTTCTTCATGTCCTTGAAGGCGTCGACCCGGGCGATCTCGTTGTCCAGGCGGGTCACCACCGCGTGCCCGATGCCCGCGGCGGCCAGCACCACCACGGAGAGCGTGGTCACCACCCGCATGGGCCAGCTCCGACGCCGGGGAGGTACGGGAGGGCGGGGCCGCTGCGGGTGGGCTGGGTGGCGGGGCGGTGTGGACACGGGGGGACACCTCCGCGAGACCGGTCAGGGGAAGTCAGGGAACCGTGAGCACCGTAGGGCCCCGGGATCCGTGGCCCGTCCGCGCGACCGGGCGGCGCGCGTTCGTGTCCCCCGTTCGCGGTAACGTGAGCCCTCTATGAACGCCAAGCCCGACGTGCAGCTCCCCGCCGTGTCTGTGATCATGCCCGTCCTCGACGAGGAGCGGCATCTGCGCGGAGCCGTCCAAGCGATCCTCGCGCAGGAGTACGCCGGCGAGATGGAGGTCGTGATCTCCCTCGGTCCGTCCACGGACCGCACGGACGAGATCGCCGCCGCGCTCGTGGCCGAAGACCCGCGCGTCCATACCGTCCCGAACCCCACCGGTCGTACGCCCGCCGCGCTCAACGCCGCGATCAAGGCCTCCCGCCACCCGATCGTGGTCCGCGTCGACGGCCACGGCATCCTTTCGCCCGACTACATCGCCACCGCCGTACGGCTCCTGGAGGAGACCGGCGCGCAGAACGTCGGCGGCATCATGCACGCCGAGGGCGAGAACGACTGGGAGCACGCGGTCGCCGCCGCCATGACCTCGAAGATCGGCGTCGGCAACGCCGCCTTCCACACGGGCGGGCAGGCCGGTCCGGCCGAGACGGTCTACCTGGGCGTCTTCCGGCGCGAGGCGCTGGAGCGGCAGGACGGTTACAACGTGGAGTTCATCCGCGCCCAGGACTGGGAGCTGAACTTCCGGATCCGTGAGGCGGGCGGCCTCATCTGGTTCTCGCCCGAGCTGCGGGTGTCCTACCGGCCGCGGCCCAGCGTGCGGGCGCTCGCCAAGCAGTACAAGGACTACGGGCGCTGGCGGCACGTCGTCGCCCGCTACCACGAGGGCTCCATCAACCTGCGCTATCTCGCCCCGCCCGCCGCGGTGTGCGCGATCGTGGCCGGCGTCCTGGTGGGCGGCCTGCTCACCCCGCTGGGCTACGTGATCCCCGGCGGCTATCTCGCGGCGATCGTCGCGGGCTCGCTGCCGGCGGGCAAGGGGCTGCCGCTCAAGGCCCGCCTCCAGATCCCCGTCGCCCTCGCCACCATGCACATGTCCTGGGGCTTCGGCTTCCTCACCAGCCCCAGGTCGCTGGCCAAGAAGGTCATCGCCTCCCGCCGCCCGGCGGTGCTCACCGAGAGCTGAGCGCCAAGGACGTACGCCTCGGGCCCCTCTCGATCGCGAGAGGGGCCCGAGGCGTGTACGACGACCGGTCCACGACGAGACGACCGGTCTACGACGACTGGTGCACGACGGCTACCAGGTGAAGCCGGGGTTGACCTCCATGCAGGCGTCCGTCTTCGCGCCGTTCAGGGTGTCCGCCGACTCCGGAGTCGTGTCGTCCTCCTTCTCGGCCTTGTACGTGCTGCCCTCACGCCAGTCGGCGCCGACGACGAGTGTGACGCCGCTGACGTCGGTGGACTTCTCGACCTGGCCGAGCGGGATTCCGAGGGCCTTGGCGACCGCCTGGGCGTCGCCCTCCAGTTCGGCGCTCGGGTAGCGCACGACCGTCTTCTCCTGGACGACCGCGGTGGTCGCGTCGGACGTGGCCTTGGCGAAGCCCTCCTCGACGAGCAGCTGGGACACCGTGTGCGCACGGCCGCCGACGGGGGCGAGGGTGGAGGTCATGGTGCCGTTCTTCACCAGCACGCCGATCTCGTCCTTCGCCGCCGCCGGGTCCTCGGTGGTCGCGTCCTCGGTGGTGGTCTTCTTCTTGTCCTTGCCGTCCAGCGCGATGTCGTCGCGCACCAGCCGGAACAGCTTCTCCGCGTCGCCCTCCTTGGGCACGACGCGCGCGCCGACGTAGGTGAACGGCATCGTCGCCATCGTGATCCGGGCCGGCTCGACCTTGCGCAACTCCGTGCCGAGGTCGAGGAGTTTCGCCACATCGCCGAGGCCCTCGTCGACGGTGAGCGCGTCCGTGGCCTCCTCGGCGAGCTTGCGCAGCTTGTTCGGGTTGGTGATCGTGGCGTTCTCGCGCAGCTCGCGGACCATCGCGTTCATGTACTGGTGCTGCGCCTTGGCCCGTGCGATGTCGCTGCCGTCCTCGAAGCCGTACCGGGTGCGCAGCCACTGCAGGGCCTGCTTGCCCTTGATGAACGTGGTGCCCTTTTCCAGCTTCAGCCCCGAGCCCTTGCCCTCGCTGGTGTGCGAGTAGATGTTGGCGTCCACGCACACCGGCACACCGCCGATCGCGTCGGCCATCGACACCACACCGGAGAAGTCGACCATCATGAAGTGGTCGATGCTGATCCCGGTCAGCTTCTCCCAGGTGGCGACCGTGCAGCCGGGGCCGCCGCGCTCCAGCGACTGGTTGGTCATCGTGTAGGTGAGCGCCCGGTACACCTCGCCGCTGTCCGGGTCGGTGCACTTGGGGATGTCGAGCAGGGTGTCGCGGGGCATGCTGACGACCGACATGTTGCTGCGGTCGGCGGACAGGTGCAGCAGCATCTGGACATCGGCCAGCGGCGGGCCGTTGAAGTTCTCCTTGGCGCCGCCGAGCTTCTGGTTCTCCGCGCTGTCCCGCGCGTCCGAGCCGATGATCAGGATGTTCAGCGGGGTCTGCCCGGCCGCGTTCGGCGTCGGCTCGGCGACCTTCGTGTCGCCGAGGTTCAGCTTCTCCTTCTTGATGTTGCCGTTGAGGTGCTGGTAGTAGAGATAACCGGCACCCGCGGTGCCGAGTATCACGACCGCCAGGACCGTCGCGGACCAGCGCAGCACCCGTCTGCGCCGGGGTCTCGCGGCGGTTTTCGCGCGCCCCCGCCCGCCGCCGCTGCCGCCACCGTTCCGGCGGCTCCCTCGGCGCTGCTCGGGGACTTTGACATCCGCGTCGTCGTCCTTGCCGTCCGAGCCGTCCGAGCCGTCCTGCGCTGCCAGGTCCCCGTCCTGCGCGCCGGGTTCCTCCACGCGCGGCCGCCCCCCGTCCCCGCGCACGTCACTGCGTACCATCTCCCTGCCCCTCCCCACCCTGCCGTGGCGGGACCGTCCCCGCCTCCTGTTGGACTGTCGAGACCCCAACTCGGATGTACTCATGTTCTGTTGAACGCGTCATAGGTTCCGACCGGATGACATGCGGACACGGGTCGGTACGGCGGCACCGCCGCCCTACGGCATTTCGACGACATTCAGAACCGACCGGGCGGGCGCGTCCCCGCGCCCGCCCGGTGATCACCGTTCAGCTGTACTCGCGTCCGGTAAGACGCGCCACGACCCCGTCAGGTCATCAACTGGCGCACTTTTCCTTGTCCGCGGTGTTCTTCTCGACGTCCAGGTCCGCCGCCGACGTCGCGCTCAGCGGCACCCCGGCTCCCTCGAAGTCCTTGCCGAGGGTCAGCACCATCGAGGGCAGTCCCTGCGCGTTGGTCTCGCTGTTGCCCTTGCCGGGTTTCAGCGCGGACGCGGACAGACCCATGAGGTCGGCCAGCTTGCGCGCCTGGTCCGCCTGGCCGGGGTCGTACGCGAGGGTGGTCTTCGACAACGTCTTGTCGGCGTTGCCGAGCTGGCTCGACTTGGTCACGCCGACATCATTCTGCAGCCAGTTAAGAGTGGCCTGTGCGCTGCCGGACTCGGCACCGCCGTTGTAGACGCTGACCCGGACCTCGGAGGCGTCGGCGCGCGTGCCCTTGAGCTTCGCGGCCTCCTTCTCCTTCTTCTGCTTCTTCACCTCGGTGAGCGAGATGTCGTTCCGGATCGTCGAGAACAGCTGCTCCGCCTTCTGCGGCATGGGCAGCACGGTCGCGCCGTCGGTGTTGTCGACGACCGGGACGGTGGTGAAGGTGATGTTCTTCGTCTTGACCTTGCCGACCTCCTGGCCGAGCGAGGCCAGCTTCTTGATGTCGGTGATGTGGGAGTCGACGGACAGGGCGTCAGTGGCCGCCTCAGCAAGCGACAACACCTTCGTCGGGTCGGTGAGCGTGTCCTTGGACTTCATCTGGCGGATCATCGAGCTGAGGAACTGCTGCTGCAGCTCGATGCGGCTCAGGTCGCTGCCGAGGCCCACGCTGTAGCGGGTGCGCAGGAATGCCAGCGCCTCCTCGCCCTCGATGGTGTGCTTGCCCGCGCTGAGGTCCAGCTTGGACTTGGAGTCCTTGATGTCCTTCGCCAGACAGACCTCGACACCGCCGATGGCCGTGGAGAGCGTCTTCACCGCGTTGAAGTCGGCCACCATGAAATGGTCGGGCTTGATCCCGGTCAGTTCTTCCACGGTACGCATCGTGCAGCTCGGGGTACGACCGTCCTGACCGAGGCTTGTGTTGAACCGAACGTTCTGCGTACCCCGGATGTTCTCCTTGGAGCCGTCTTCCTGCGTCGTCAGGCAGTCCGGGACGTCCACGATCATGTCGCGGGGGATGCTCATCGCGGTCGCGTTCGTGCGGTCCTTGGAGACGTGCAGCAGGATCGTGGTGTCGGCGTGGCCGACGCTTTCCTTGTCGCCGTAACTCTCGTTGCCCGCGCCGGTGCGCTTGTCCGTGCCGATCACCAGCAGGTTGATCGCCCGGTCCTTGCTGAAGCCGCCGGTGCCCGCGCCGTCGTCCGAGATCTTCTGGATGTTGTCGTTGAGGTGCTGCACGTAGAGGTAGCCCGCGGCGCTTATCCCGACCAGCAGGAAGGCCAGCGTGCCGCCCGTCCACACCAGGATCCGCTTGCCCGTGGACTTCTTCTTCTGCTTGGTCCTGCCCCGGCCGCTCCGGCGGCCCGGCAGCGGGTCCTCCTCGGGTGTGCCCCGCCGACGCCGGGGTCCCGGCAGCGTGTCGGGGATCTCCCGGGTGTCCGTGGCCGCCGAGGCGGAACGCGCGGACGCGCTCGCCGTCGCCCTGGCCCCCGCCGCGGCGGGCGCGGCCCGACGCGGCCTCGGCACCGCTGACTGCGGTGCGGAAGGACCCAGTCGCAGTTCGTATTCACCGGTGCTCGGGTTGAGTACCCACTGGTCTGCGGGGTCGATGTCGTCCGCCCGCCCACGGCCTTGCGCGTCCACGGTTTCTGATTCCTCCGTCGGGGCCACGCGGCGCCTTCCCCCTCAAAGGACGCTCGGGTCTCGATGCAAGTGGTGCGCGACCGAGAAGGTCTGACGCACCGGATCGCTCACACTAGCCGCCCGATCAGGCGCGAAGCGACGGCGGTGACAAATTGCACGTCCCTACAACTGGGCAATCTGCCCATTTCCTAAAGCATTTGTTCCTTGTGTTGACGCACGCTTTACCTGCGGAACCCCTTCGAGGTCACTCGCAGCCCTCCTCCGCGGCCGTACTGCCGCGAAAAGTCGGCATCGGATCCGGTGTCCCGGAGAGGCTTCCCGAAAGCCCTTCCGCATGCCCTTCCCGCGCCCCGTCGGGCAGTTCCCGCGCGACCGCCAGGGGTGCGTCGGTGCGCAGTCGGGCGAAAAGGCTCCGTGCTGCCGGTTCGACGAGCTCATCACGATTGGTGTCATACGCATATGACTTCCGGGGAACGGTCAGGAATTGCACCTTTTCCATGGGAAGCGTGCGCAGACCGCGCACAAGGTCGTAGAGCCCGCGCAGACTCGCCAGTCCCGGATCCGTGGTGAGTGATGACGTGGCCGCGTCCAGTACCGGATACAGCTTCACCGGATTCAGCAGTACGTCATTGCTGCGCACCTTGGTGGCCAGCGCCGCGAGGAATCGCTGCTGCCGGTCCATCCGTTCCGTGTCGCTGCCGTCCCCCAGCGACTTACGGGCCCGCACGTACCCCAGCGCCTGCTCGCCGTCGAGCCTCACCTTGCCCGCGGGCAGCCGCAGTCTGGCCTGCTTGTCGTGAATGGGCTCGGTGAGACAGACCTCTACCCCGTCGACGGCGTCGACCATCTCCTTGAAGCCGCTGAAGTCCACGACGACGTGGTGGTCGATCCGGATATCGGTCATCCGCTCGACCGTCCGAATGGTGCAGGCCGAACCGCCGCTCTGGAACGCGTAGTTGAACATGGTGAACACCGGTTTGGTGCGACGTCCGTCCGCCCGCCGGCAGCTCGGCACATCCACCATCAGATCCCGTGGCAGCGACACCGCGGTCGCGCTCCGCCGGTCCGCCGCGAGATGCAGCAGGATCGTCGTGTCCGACCGCTCCGTGCCCGAATCCCGCCCGTACTCGCCGTTGTCGTCCCCCGACCGCGAGTCCGACCCGATCACGAGGATGTTCTGCGCGCCCCGCACCAGCGCCGTCGGCCGCTCCTTCTCGAACCGTGCCAGCTCGTCCGCGGCCGTCCGGTCCGACGTGATGTTCCCGTCCAGCTTCTGGTACGCCGCCCACCCCACCCCCAGGGCCCCCACGACCATCAGCACCGCCCCGCCCCCCACCCATCGCACCCACCGCCGCCGACGCCGACGTCTGGGCCCGAGCCCGGTGGGTGAACCACCCACACCGGGCCCCAGCCCAGGCGCCCTGCCTCCGACGTCGTCCACTTCCGGCCACCCCTCACGGCGTACGAGCGAGTCGTTGCTCTTACGACGATGGCGCGGGAGGGGGTGCGGGGGCGGCCGGGGCTAGGCCGAACGGGGGGTGGGGTGCTGCCCTGTGGGCGCTGTTCCACGGGGCTCAGGGGCGGCCGACCTGCTTCTTTCCAGGGGCGCGGGGCTGTGGCACATGCGGCTCCGCCGCGTGGGCGCGAGCAACCACGACGCACCCGCAGCCGCTCTACGACCTCACCCGTACGACTTCACCCCCACGGCGTCACCGCGCGGTCGAGGTAACCCGCTCACTCTCGATCCGCTTCGCGAGCGCGTCCTCACCCAGCTGCCCAAGATGCCGACACAGCACCACGGACCCTCCGGTGGCGAGCGGCCCGTACAACCCCGCGGCCAACCCCTCCCACGTGCCGTAGGGCAACCCCGACAACAAGCGGGACCCAGGACCCGTCAGCCCGAGGTCACCCGCCTCCGCCCGGGCCCGCTCCACGACCTCCGCCCCGCTGAACTCCCGCCCGGCCACGACCAGCGCCGCCTCCTCGGGATCCACCGGCGCGTACGCCACGAACCGATCCCCCTGCGACGGCACCTCGACGGCGTAGTCGGCGAATCCCGGAGGGGCCTGAGGGAAGCGCCCCCCGAGCGGCCGCAACGCGAGAGCGATCCGCTCCCCGGAGCAGGCCCGAGCCGCGTCCAGCGTGTCCGGCCCGCTCACCACGATGTCGGCCGCCCCCGGATCCCCGGCGACGTCGGCGACGACCCCCACCGACGAACACGCCAGCAGCCACACCGCCGTCTGCCAGTGCGCCGGCAGCAGCAGCGCGACCCGGTCACCGGGCTCCGCCGACAACTCGCCCTGAAGGAGGTTCGCGGTCTTTGCCACCCAATTGGCGAAGGTGGCCACGGACAATTCGACCCGCTCGCCCGTGGCATCGTCGTAGAAGGTCACCAGGGGGCGCGCGGGATCCGCGGCCAGCGCGGATCGCAGCAGGTCGGCAGGGGTGCGGTCGGTGGCGTTCACCCGCGTAAGCGTACGCGGGGACCGCTCGCCCGCGGTCCTGGGGCGGACCGGAATCGCCACCGGTTCGGCGGAACGGAGCCGACAGTCCGTCAATTCCGCGATGGACAGATATGTATGAGTATGTCCAGGATCGGACGCATGCGTAGATCACGATTCCTCGCGTCCTCGATCGGCGTCACCTGCGCGGCGGCACTCGCCCTCCCGGCGGCACTCCCGGCGACGGCATCCACGGCGACCCCGACGGACTCGTCCTCCACGACAACCCTGGCCCGGGCGCGAACCCCGGCCCTGACCGCTCCGCTCGCGCTCGCGCCCGCGCCCGGCAGCACCCAGTCACTCCCCCTCGTCCCCCTGGGGGCCGACCGGAACCTCGGTCCGGCCGCCGCCGCGCAGGGCCTCGGGAAGCGGGACGTACGGTCCTTCTCCCTGGTCGGTGTCGTCTGGGACAACCCGGACACCGAACTCCAGGGCCGCGTCCAGGTCCGTGCCCGTGCGAGGGACACCGCCCGCTGGTCCGGCTGGCAGGACGTCGAGACGCACAACCACGAGCACGCCGCCGACCCGGACACCGCCGAGCGCTCCTCGGGCCGTGTGCGCGGCTCCACGGCCCCGTTGTGGGTCGGAGACTCGGACGGCGTCGAGGTGCGCGTACGCGCCGAGACCCAGGGCCGTACGACCGCTCGGGGCGTCCAGATGCTTCCGGACGGTCTACGTCTGGAGCTGGTCGACCCCGGCCTGGGCGTACCGGAGGGCGCGTCGGGACCGGGCGTCGGGACGGGCGCCGTGCACGCGGCCGACCGCCCGCCCGTCGGCACCCCCGTGGACGCCCCGCGGCTGGGCACGCTGACCGCCGAGTCCGCCGCCGCCTCCGCCGTCAACGCCGACCTCGCGCCGCTCGGCGCCACCGCGATCCCCGCGCTGTCGCGCAAGAAGACGGAAGAGCGGCTGGCGAATGTGATGCCCGGGGTGAAGCCGTACATCGGACCGCGTCCGCGCATCGTCACGCGGGCGGGCTGGGGCGCCGACGAGAAGCTGCGCGAGCGCGACTTCCGCTACACCAACCGGGTCAGCGCGGCCTTCGTCCACCACACGGCGTCGGGCAACAACTACAAGTGCGCGCAAGCCCCTTCCGTCATCCGCAGTATCTACCGCTACCACGTCGTGAGCAGCGGCTGGCGGGACATCGGCTACAACTTCCTCGTCGACAAGTGCGGAAACATCTACGAAGGCCGCGCGGGTGGTGTCGCGAAGGCCGTCATGGGCGCCCACACCCTCGGTTTCAACACCAACAGCATGGGCATCGCGGTGATCGGCAGCTTCGGCACCACCAAGCCGCCCGCGGTCGCGGTCGCGGGCATCGCGCAACTAACAGCCTGGAAACTCGGTCTTTACGGGGCGAACCCCAAGGGGAAGACGTACCTCACTTCGGGTGGTGGCAATCTCTACGCAAAAGGTAAGAAGGTGCGACTGCATGTGATCTCCGGTCACCGGGACGGGTTCGCGACCGAGTGCCCGGGGGGGCGCCTTTACGGAAAGCTCGGCACGACCCGCACGCAGTCCGCCCGCTATCAAGGCCGATAGCGCGGCGACAGGGTGACGGGGGGAACCGGGGTACGAGACCCGGCCAGAACCAGTGACCGGCCGGAGGTCACGCCAGGCAGCACAGCACAGACAACACAGGCCGAGGGCGCGCCCGCCGCACCCTCGGCCGACTCCACCGTCGACGTGCCTCACCGCACGTGGACGGTCATCCGCACGGCCGCCAAGGCGCCATGGAACGGTCTGCATACACTGGCCGGTCGAATGACAGTTCGGCCGGTCCCGGCAGGAAGCAGAGACGACAGGTGACAGAAGCGATCCTCCTGGTCGGCGGCAGAGGCACCCGGCTGCGTCCGCTCACGGTGCACACTCCGAAGCCCATGGTCCCGGCGGCCGGAGTCCCCTTCCTCACACACCAGTTGGCGAGAGCCAGAGCGGCGGGGGTCGACCACATAGTTCTCGCCACCTCCTATCTGGCCGAGGTCTTCGAACCCCACTTCGGCGACGGCTCCGCCCTCGGCCTGCACCTCGAGTACGTCACGGAGGAGGAGCCCCTGGGCACGGGCGGCGCGATCCGCAACGCCGCCTCGCACCTCCACTGCGGCCCCGAGGACCCGGTCCTCGTCTTCAACGGCGACATCCTCACCGGCCTGGACATCCGCCGCCTGGTCGCCACCCACGGGACGACCGGCGCGGATGTCTCCCTCCATCTGACCCAGGTGACCGACCCGCGCGCCTACGGCCTCGTCCCCACCGACGAGACGGGCCGCGTCCTGGCCTTCCTGGAGAAGCCCCAGACGCCCGAGGAGATCGTCACCGACCAGATCAACGCGGGGGCGTACGTCTTCCGCCGCTCGGTCATCGACACGATCCCGGCGGGCCGCCCGGTCTCGGTGGAACGGGAGACGTTCCCGGACCTGCTGTCCGCGGGCGCCCATCTGCAAGGGATGGTCGACTCGACGTACTGGCTGGACCTCGGCACCCCCGCGGCCTTCGTCCGCGGCTCGGCGGACCTCGTCCTGGGCCGTGCCCCGTCCCCCGCCGTCCCCGGCCGCTGCGGCGACCGCCTCGTCCTGCCCACCGCCCGGGTCGCGGGCGACGCCAAGCTGACCGGCGGCACGGTGGTGGGCGAGGGCGCGTTCGTCGGCGAGGGCGCCCGCGTCTTCGGCAGCACGGTCCTGGCCGGCGCGGTCGTCGAACCCGGCGCGGTGATCACCGACTCCCTCATCGGAGCCCGCGCCCGCATAGGCGAACGCTCCATCCTCACCGGCGCCGTCGTCGGCGACGGCGCGATCATCGGCGCCGACAACGAACTCCGCACCGGCGTCCGAGTCTGGTGCGACGCCCAAATCCCCACGGGGGCGCTCCGCTTCTCGTCGGACCAGTAACCGCTGGGTGCGTTCGTCGTCCGCGGCTGAGTGGGGGTTGGCCGCGCGGTTCCCCGCGCCCCTGAAAAAGCAGGGGCTGCGCCCCGTGCTTTTTCGGCCCGCAAGGGCCGTAGGCCCTTAGGGGCGCGGGGAACCGCGCGACCAGCCCCCACCGAACCCGCGCCTGGGGGAGGGACGGGTAGGGGCGGAGGGGCGACCTACAACCGCCCGATATCCCCGCGAGGCATCCGCGGCGCCCGCCGAGCCGGCACCCTCCCCGACAACAGGATCAACCGAGCCGCCCGATGCCGCTGCCCCGCATACGGCTCCAACAACGCCAACATCACCGAGTCGTCCGCATCCCGATCCCCCGCCAACGCGAACCCCACGATCCCCGGCAGATGCAGATCCCCCACGGTCACCGCATCCGGCGCCCCATGACTCCGCTGCACGGTCTCCGCCGACGTCCACGGCCCGATCCCCGCCACCAGCTCCAACCGCGCCCGCGCATCCACCGGCGGCATCCGCACGGCCTCCTCCAGCCGCCCCGCCACCCGAACCGCCCGCAGAATCGTCGACGCCCGCTTGTCGTCGACCCCGGCCCGATGCCACTCCCAGGAGGGGATCAACGCCCACTCCCGAGCCGTGGGCATCACGAACATCCCCGGCGGAACGGGCCCCGGCGCCGCCTCCCCGAACTTCCGTACGAGCAACCGCCACGCCCGGTACGCCTCGTCCGTCGTGACCTTCTGCTCCAGCACCGACGGGATCAACGACTCCAGCACCAGCCCGGTCCGGGTCAGCCGCAACCCCGGCCGCCGCCGCCAGGCCATCGCCACGACCCGGTGCCGAGGTACGAAGACATCCGGCTCGTCCGCAGCCCCGAGCAGCGAAGGCACCCCGTCGAGCAGCCACTCACCCCCGGGCCCCCACGCCTCCGCCTCGACGGCCCCACCCCGCATCGCGATCCGCAGAGTCCCGGCCCCCACCGGCGTACGACTGGCCCGCCACACGGACCCGTCCGTCATCGCCCGGAAGGTCGGATCCCAAGGCCCCCGCCGAAGCGGCCCCAGCACCAACCCCAGATCGAGCGCACCCTCCGGCACCCAACTCCGCCGCTTCCCCGCCGCCGCGGCCTGCCGAGGCACCCCACCGGGCACGACGACATCCCCACCCCGCACAGTCGTACGAGTGGGTCGCTGAGGGAAACGTCCGGCCACGATGAGGTCCTGGTAGTGATGCGGCGCCTTGCACGAGAGGTGCCGTGCCGAGCGGTGCTTCGAGCGAGCG
This sequence comes from Streptomyces sp. NBC_01314, assembly GCF_041435215.1. NCBI lineage: Bacteria > Bacillati > Actinomycetota > Actinomycetes > Kitasatosporales > Streptomycetaceae > Streptomyces > Streptomyces sp. NBC_01314. The sequence continues at coordinate 6,836,667 of NZ_CP108394.1, forward strand.
GTGCTATGAGCCTAGGCTGCCGCAACGCTTCTCGGGGGCGCAGGGAACTTCGCGGGGAACCGCGCGGGCAACCACGACGAATCCGCCCGCGCACAACGAACGGCGACACCCCCGAACTGGGCGCGCCACCCCCCACCCCACGTCACCGCACCTCGATGAACGCCCCCGCATCCCGCTCACCCCGCGCCGGAGGCGCACCCGAGGCGTGCCCCACAGCGACCGCCCCCATCGGATCCCACCCCTCCGGCAGCCCCAGCACCCCCCGCACGACATCCCGGCAGAACATCGTCGAGGACACCCACGCCGACCCCAGCCGCTCCCCGGCCAGCGCGACGAGGAAGTTCTGCACGCCGGCCCCGGCCGCGACCACGAACATCTCCCGCTCGGCCGCGTCCCGCCGCGCGTCCCCGTAGGAGTGCGCCCCGTCCATCACCAGACACGGCACCACCAGATACGGCGCGGCACGCAGCACGTCCCCGCGCCGCACCCGCTTCGCGATGGACTCCTCGCTCTTGCCGTCCCGCCGCAGGTCCGCGATCCACGCGTCCCTCATGGCGTCGAGCAGCCGCACCCGCGACTCCTCCGACTCCAGCAGCACGAACCGCCACGGCGTCGTGTGATGAGGCGCCGGCGCGGTCACGGCGGCGGCCACGGCCCGCCGCACCGCCCCGGGGTCGACCGGCTCGTCCGTGAACGCCCGGACCGTACGCCGCTGGGTCACCGCCAGCCGTACGGCCTCGGAGGTGCCGAGCCGGAACATGTCGTCCCGCGCCCCCCGGACCAGGGCCTCGGTCCCCTCGCCGTCGTCCGCGGCCACGACATGCCCCAGCCCGCGTACGACGGCGACGGGCAGCCCGGCGGCCTTGCCCTTCACCAGGTCGCCGGCGCCGGCCAGCTCGTCGGCGGTGGCGACGACCGTCGCGCTGAGCGGATTGCCGTGCGCGTCGGTGCCGCCCCGCAGGTCGTCGAGGACGCGCACGCCGGCCGCTCCGATGGCGACGTCCGTCAGCCCGCTGCGCCAGGGTCGCCCGAACGTGTCGGTGACGACGACCCCGACCTCGACGCCGAGCGTGTCCCTGATGCCGTTTCGGATCGCCCGCGCGGAGGCGTCGGGGTCCTCGGGCAGCAACAGCACGGTCCCGGAGGGTGTGTTGGAGGCGTCGACCCCGGCGGCGGCCATGACGAGCCCCTGCCGGTTCTCCACGATCCGCAACGCCCCGCGCCGGGCCACCACCCGTACGGTCTCGGCGTCGATCGCGGCCTCCCGGTCGACCGCCTCGACGATTCGCCCCTCCGCCTTGGACACGATCTTCGAGGTGACGAGCAACACGTCCCCGTCGACCAGCCCCGGCCCGGCCGCGGAGATCAGCTTGGCGAGGTCGTCCCCCTCCCGCACCTCGGGGATGCCGGTCAGGGCCCAGACCCGGTACCCGGGGCCGGGCCCGCCGCCCGAAGCGGGGCCTGCGGCGGTCAGGGACCCGGCGGGAGCCGACTCCTCGCCCGCCGTCACCCCCTCGCCGGTAGCCGTCGTATCCCTGAAGTCTCCGAACTCCCCGCTCACGCTCCCCGTACCTCCTCCGCCAGTGCCAGCGCCTCGCGGGCCATCGTCGCCGTCGCGTCCAGGTCGGTCATCATCAGCGGCACGGCCCGGCACCGGATCCCGGCGGTCTCGACACGCTCGACGACGCCCGCGTCGACGGTGTCGACGAGCCAGCCGTCGAGCAGCCCCGAGCCGTAGTGCTCGGCGACGGCCGCGGCGGTGGACTCGACGCCGACGGCGGCGAGGACCTTGTCCGCCATACCGCGCACGGGCGCGTCGCCGACGATGGGGGAGAGGCCCACGACCGGCACCCCGGCCTCGGCGATCGCCTCCCGGATTCCGGGCACGGCGAGGATGGTGCCGACGGAGACGACGGGGTTGGACGGCGGGAAGAGAATCACGTCCGCCTCGGCGATGGCCTCCAGGACCCCGGGCGCCGGCTTCGACTGCTCGGCGCCGACCGGCACGATCGCCTCGGCCGGCACGGAGGCCCGCAGCCGCACCCAGTACTCCTGGAAGTGGATCGCTCTGCGCTCACCGTCCTGCTCGACGGCGACATGGGTCTCGACGCGGTCGTCGGTCATCGGGATGAGCCGCACGCCCGGCTTCCACCGGTCGCACAGCGCCTCCGTGACCGCGCTCAGCGGAAACCCGGCACTGATCATCTGCGTCCGCACGATGTGCGTGGCGAAGTCCCGGTCGCCGAGGCCGAACCACTCGGGCCCGACGCCGTACGCGGCGAGTTCCTCCTTGAGGTGGAAGGTCTCGTCGGCCCGGCCCCAGCCCTGCTCCTCGTTGATGCCGTCGCCAAGCGTGTACATCACCGTGTCGAGGTCCGGGCAGACCTTCAGCCCGAAGAGGTGGATGTCGTCCCCGGTGTTGCCGACGACCGTGATGTCCGCGTCCGGCACGGCCAGCTTCAGACCGCGCAGGAACCGGGCACCACCGATGCCGCCTGCCAGAACCACAATGCGCATGGAAGCAGTCTCGCAGGCGGGTACGACAACGGGTCGCCCACCCGCGACCACGGCCGGTTTCCCACGGTCCCGGTCAGGCCGTGACGGTCGCCGCCCCCGCCGCGCAGGCCTTCGCGTGCATCGGCATGTCCGTCAGACCCGGGTAGTAGACGTGCAGACTGATGGCCGGTTCCAGCGTGTCGTTGACGACCTCGTGGGCGTAACCCGGCGCGAAGACGCGCTGCGCGCCCGCGCCGAGCACGCGCGTGCCCCGGTCGGTGCGCTCGGTCAGCGTGCCGTCGAGCACCGTCAGTACGCCGGAGGAGCCCCCGTGGTCGTGCAGCCCGGTGCCCTGACCCGGCACCCACGACAGCAGCCACACCTCGTACCCGGGACCGGTCAGCAGCCGGTGGTACCAGCGCGTGGTCGCGTCGTACTCGACGAGGTGCTCCCACCGGGAGCGGTCGTCGGCGAGGGAACGGGCCAGTCCGGCGAACTCGGCCACGGTGACCGGGTGTTGGCGCGGCGCCTGGAGGAGGTGCGGTACTTCGAGAAGGTCGCCGGCGATCTGGAGGTCGCTGTCGCTGTTCATGAAGTGGGGAGGTCCTCGACGGAGAGTGCGTGGGGGAGGGCGGGGTGTCACGTGCCGTCCGCCCGGGTCGCGGGCGGGGCGGATGCCCGGTTCCGGGCCAAGGGGAACGGCGGCCGAGCCGGGAGGGGCTCAGTGGCAGCCGGAGCGCGTGAGGCTCAACAGCTGGAACAGCGACAGCTACAGCGACAGTGAGCAGCACCGAGGGACCCGGCGGAGCGGGTCGAGGTGAGTGCCAAGTTCGCGAGCATGCCCACAAGCACAGCGGTTCATACCTTCGCTGTCAACTTCACGTCCGGTATGTGGATGCCGGTTCACCTCTTTCGGTGCATCCGCGCGGCGAAAGGTTTGTGCGTGGGGTGTCGGGGAGACATGGCGTCCAACCGGGCAAGCCGTCGGCACGCGCGCGTGGAGCGTCGAGGGTGCGTCCGGAGCGAGTCGACTCGAACGAGTCGGAACGAGATCGAACTCCTGGGCGTCCTCTCCCGTAAGGGAAGGAGAACCCCCTCCGGAACTCCCGCCTGCCGTCAGGCTGCTGTCAGGGTTTATGCCGATTTGAACACTTTCCGCATAGCCTTGGTTCCGCAGAGTGAATAAGGGGCTCAATAGCAGATCTCGGCTTGACTCGCCCGTAGCAGCACACTTGTAATTTCACTCGTGTCGTTCAGCCGAAATCGGTAACGGCCGCACGACGGGGACGCGAAAGACGGACGAGGGGCGCACATGACCGAGCTCGTGCAGCAACTGCTGGTCGACGACGCGGACGAAGAACTCGGCTGGCAGGAGCGCGCGCTGTGCGCCCAGACCGATCCCGAGTCCTTCTTCCCCGAGAAGGGCGGCTCGACCCGCGAGGCCAAGAAGGTCTGTCTCGCCTGCGAGGTCCGCTCCGAATGCCTTGAGTACGCCCTCGCCAACGACGAGCGGTTCGGTATCTGGGGCGGCCTGTCGGAGCGCGAACGCCGCCGCCTCAAGAAGGCAGCGGTCTGACCCGAGCCGGAACATCCGACCCGCCCCGGAACAGTCGAACAGGAATAACCGAACACGTACGGCCCGTCGCACGTGGGTTGTCCACAGGCGGCGGGCCGCTGTGCTGCTCAGCCGTTAGTGTGGGCCCTCGTCCGAGACGTCCCGCTGTCCCCGCCGGACACGACAGACGTCCACCGCAGTCCATCGAACCGGGGCCCGTACCTCGATGTCCGTGCACAGCCACACCTCAGCTCACCAAGACGCTGCCACTCCCGAGTTCCCACGTCATGTGGTGACCGCGGTCCTCGTCGCGCACGACGGCGCCCGCTGGCTGCCCGACGCGCTCGCCGGGCTGCTCGGCCAGGAGCGCCCCGTGCAGAGTGCCATGGCGGCCGACACCGGCAGCGCGGACGACTCCGCCCAGCTCCTTTCCGGCGCCCTCGGCGCGGACCGCGTCCTGCACCTCGCCCGACGGACCGGTTTCGGCCAGGCCGTCGAGGAGGCCAACCGCAGCGCGGGCGTCCTCACCCAGGACGACCTGGCGTACCTGAGGCGCCCCAGCGGCTGGGACCCGGTCACCCGCAGCTGGCGCGACGACGCGTACGACATGCCGGAGCTCCCCCACGGGGAACCGGTCCAGTGGCTGTGGCTGCTGCACGACGACTGCGCCCCCGAGCCCGACGCCCTCGCCCAGATGCTGCGGGTCGTGGAGAACGAACGCGAGCTGGGCCGGGACGACGTCGCCGTAGTCGGCCCCAAGCTGCGCGGCTGGTACGACCGCCGTCAGCTCCTGGAGGTCGGCGTCACCATCGCCAACTCCGGCCGCCGCTGGACCGGCCTGGACCGCCGCGAGCAGGACCAGGGCCAGCACGACCACGTCAAGCCCAGCCTCGCCGTGTCCACCGCCGGCATGCTCATCCGCCGCGACGTCTTCGAGGCACTGGGCGGCTTCGACCGTCGCCTGCCCCTCATGCGTGACGACGTCGACCTGTGCTGGCGCGCCACCACCGCCGGGCACCGCGTCCTCGTCGCCCCTGAAGCCGTCGTACGGCACGCCGAGGCGTCCTCGCGAGAGCGCCGCACCGTCGACTGCGCGGGCCGCGGCTCCGCCTCCCCGCACATGGTCGACAAGGCGGGCGCGATCTACACCCTCCTCGTCAACTCCCGTACGGCACAGCTGCCCTGGGTGCTGCTGCGCATCGTCCTGGGCACCCTGGTCAGGACCGTCGCGTACCTCGTCGGCAAGGTCCCCGGACAGGCCGTCGACGAGATCCGCGGCCTGCTGAGCGTGCTGCTGCGGCCCGAGCGGATCATCGCCGGGCGGCGCAGGCGAGGCCGTTCGCAGCTGGACAAGGGCGAGCTGCGCCCGCTGTTCCCGCCGCCCGGCGCGACCGTCCGGGCCACCGTCGAACAGGTCGCGGGCGATCTGTTCGGCACCTCCGACGCCGAGGTCCCCCAGGCCGGACGGCACGGCGGCGCAATCGAGTCGGGGCCCGGCGACGACGACGCCGACTTCCTGCAGGTCGAGCAGTTCGCCCGGCTCAAGCGCATCGCGCGTGCGCCCGGGCCCGTGCTCTTCGCGCTCCTGCTGCTCGCCTCGCTCGTCGCCTGCCGTGAGCTGCTCGGCGGCGGCGCGCTCGCGGGCGGCACCCTGCTGCCCGCCCCCGCCGATTCCGCCGAGCTGTGGTCGCGCTACCTGGACGGCTGGCACCCGGTCGGCGCGGGCGGCGCCGAGGCCGCACCGCCGTACCTGGCGATCGTGGCCATGCTCGCCTCCCTGCTGTTCGGCTCCGCCGGACTCGCGGTCACCGTGCTCCTCGTGGCGTCCGTGCCCCTGGCCGGCTTCACCGCGTACTTCGCCTCGCGCTCCCTGGTCCAGTCCCGACTGCTGCGCGCCTGGGCGGCCGTCGTGTACGCCTTCCTGCCCGCCGTCACCGGCGCGCTCGCGACCGGCCGCATCGGCACCGCGGTCCTCGCGATCCTGCTGCCCCTCATCGCACGCGCGGGCGCCGCCGCCGGCGGTCTCACCACCAGCACGGGGGCGCGCGGCAGTTGGCGTGCCACCTGGGCGTACGCGCTGCTGCTGACGATCACCACCGCGTTCACCCCCATCGTGTGGCCCATCGCACTGCTCCTCGGCCTCGGCCTCCTCGCCGTGCGCCGCCGTGAGATCACCGCCTACGGCCCGCGCTTCCTCGCCCAGCTGGCCACCCCGCTGCTGATCCTGGCCCCCTGGTCACTGACGCTGCTGCCGTTCGGCTTCTTCGAGGAGGCCGGTCTGGAGTACGGCGGCAGCACGGCCACGGCGACCGATCTGCTCGGCATCAGCCCCGGCGGGCCCGGCACGGTCGGCGGGCTGACCCTCATCGGCGTCGTCCTCGCCGCGCTGGCCGCCCTGCTCCGCGCGGAACGGCAGTTGGCGATCCGGACCGCCTGGACGGCCGCCCTGCTGGCGCTTGTCTTCGCGGTCCTCTCCAACGGCTCCACCTGGGCCGGGCCCGCGACCCTCGTCTACGGCATCGCCCTCCTCGCCGCCGCCACCCTGGGCGCCGACGGGGCACGCTTCCGCGTGGCAGAGCAGAGTTTCGGCTGGCGGCAGCCGGTGGCCGTGCTCATCGCGCTCGCCACCGCCGTCGGCCCGCTGCTGGCCGCCGCCGGATGGGTGCTCGGCGGCGCCGACGGCCCCCTGGAGCGCCGCGACCCCGTGCAAGTGCCCCCGTTCGTCGCCGAGGAGAGCGGCACCCGGGACCAGGCACGCACCCTGGTCCTCGACAGCGACTCCACCGCCAGGGTCGGCTACACCCTGGTCCGGGGCTCCGGCGTCCGCCTCGGCGACGCCGAACTCACCGCCGCCGCCGGAAAGAACGAGCAGCTCGACAGAGTCGTCGCCAACCTTGTCGCGGGCTCCGGCGCCGACCAGACCGACGAACTCGGCGGCTTCGCCGTGCGCTACGTCCTCGTCCGACCTGGCGCGCCCCGCGAGGTCAGCCGCGTCCTGGACGCCACGCCCGGCCTGAGCCGCCTCAGCCAGCAGGACGGCAGCGCCCTGTGGCGGGTGGACCGCCAGGTCGCCCGCGTCACCGTCGAGGCCGCCTCAGGCGACCCGAAGGCCGTCGCCGCGGGCCCCGTCGACGTGCACACCACCATCCCGGCCGGCGGCTCGGGCCGCGTCCTGCGCCTGGCCGACTCCGCCGACGAGTCCTGGACCGCCACCCTCGACGGCAAGCCGCTCACCCCGACCACGGTCGACGGCTGGGCCCAGGGCTTCCAGCTGCCCGTGGACGGCGGCAGGCTGGACGTCACCTTCGACGCCCCCGTCAGCCACACCGGCTGGCTGTGGGCCCAGGGCTCACTCGCCGTCGTCCTCGTGGTCCTCGCCCTGCCCGGCCGCCGCCGGGACGTCGACGACGACCTCCCCGAGGAGCCCGTCGCCGTACCCGCCCAGGACGTCACCGGCGACGGCCGCCGCGCCCGCCGGCTGCGCGCCCAGGCGGAGGCCGAGGCCGAACAGCCCGGCGACCCCGACCTGCCTTCTCCTCCGGAGGAGACCCCGTTCCCCACCGCCGTCCCGCAGCAGCAGGCGTACGGAGAGTGGGAGACCGCGAACCACGTGGGCGCGGGCGCCGAATACGGCCAGTACGACCAGCAGTACCAGGGCGCCCAGCAGTACCCGGCGGGCACGTACGACCAGCAGCAGTACCAGGCCGACCCCCACCAGGGCGGCCAGTACGACCCGTACGCCTCCTACGGGGGCAACACGGCCCCCTACGACCAGACGTACAACCAGGGCTACGACGCGACGTACGACCCGTCGCACGGCACCGGCGCCGACAATGAGCGCCCCGACGGGAGCCAGCAGTGAACCGCACGACCCTGTCCTTGATCGCCGGCACGACCGCTCTCGCCGCCGTCACCGGCTTCGCCGTGCTCAGCGCCCCCGACGCCTCCGGCGGCACCACCGCGAAGGCGCCCGCGCAGCTGCCCGTGCAGCGCACGAGTCTGCTCTGCCCCCAGCCGAGCACCTCGGACCTCGCGGAGACCGCGTACACCTCCTTCACCCCCGTCACCGAGGCCACCGGCGGCAAGGGCAGCGCCGAACTCGTCGCGGCGGGCGGGGAGTCCACGGACTCCGACCAGGGTGACAAGGGCACAAAGGGTGACAAGGCCAAGGCCGTCAAGCCGGTCGTCGAGGTCAAGGAGCCCGGCAAGCCCGTCACCGGCAGCACGGACGGCGGTGATGCGCCCGCCCTGATCGGCACGGCCGAGGGGAAGTTCGCGCCCGGCTGGACGGTCCAGGAGACCACCGAGGTCGCCGCCGGCACCGGCCGCGGCCTGCTCGGCGTCAACTGCGGCGCCCCGGACACGGAGTTCTGGTTCCCGGGCGCCAGTACGGCCGCGGGCCGCACCGACTACGTCCACCTCGTCAACCCGGACGACTCGGCGGCCGTCGTCGACATCGAGCTCTACGGCAAGGACGGCGCCCTGAAGTCGACGGTGGGCGACGGCATCACGGTCAAGCCCCGCGCCGCCGAGCCGGTCCTGCTGTCGACGCTCGCCACGGCGAAGGAGGCCGACCTCACGGTCCACGTCAGCGTCCGCAGCGGCCGGGTCGCCGCCTCGGTCCAGGCCCTCGACGACAAGCTGGGCGGCGACTGGCTCGCCGCCGCGGCCGACCCGGCCGGCAGCCTGGTCCTCCCCGGCATCCCCAAGGACGCCACCTCCGTGACCCTCGTCGCCTTCACCCCCGGCGAGACCGACGCCGACCTGAAGCTCCGCCTCGCCTCACCCAACGGCCCGATCACCCCGGCCGGCAACGAGACGCTGCACGTCAAGGCAGGCATGACCGCCTCCGCCGACCTGGGCGACATCACCCGCGGCGAAGAGGGCTCCCTGTTCCTGACCCCCACCGATCGGTCGGTCCCGGTGGTGGCCGCCCTCCGTGTCGTCCGCGGCAAGGGCGACAACCAGGAGACGGCCTTCATCCCGGCGACCCGTCCGGTCGGCGCACGCGCCACGGTCGCCGACAACCGCGCCAAGGGCACGACCCTCGCGCTCACCGCCCCCACCGGCGCGGCCAAAGTGAAGGTCACCGCGTCCGCCGGCAGTAGCACCGGCGAGGCCACGACGAAGACCTTCACGATCAAGGCCGGCACCACCCGGAACATCGACATGCCCGCCCCCAACGGCCTCAAGGGCACCTACGCCCTCACCGTGGAACCCATTTCCGGGGGCCCCGTCTACGCCTCCCGCATCCTGGAATCCAAGCTCGACACCGTCCCCGCCTTCACGATCCAAACCCTCCCGGACGACCGCGGCACGGTGGCCGTTCCGGAGGCGGAACAGGACCTCTCGATCCTGCAGAAGTAGGTCCTTGCGGGAGGGTTCGGGATGCGTCGGCGGGGGCGATACCCTCACCCTCCCCGGGCGCACCCCCCGGTGTCACTCCTCCCCGTACCGGGGATCCACAGTCTCCGGGTTGAGCCCCAGCAACTCGGCCACCTGCTCCACCACGACCTCATGCACCAGCGCGGCCCGCTCATCGCGCCCCTTGGTACGAATCTCCACCGGCCGCCGATAGACCACGACCCGAGCCGGCAGCCCCTCCCGCGCCGCGACGGTCCCGCCGAGCGGCACAGCCTCGTCGTTCCAGGCCCCGTCGACGGGCCCGTCGAGCCGAGGCACCTCCAGCACGAGGAAGTCGATGTCCGCCAGCTGCGGCAACCGCCGCTCCAGCCGCTCCACGGAGTCCTGCACAAGATCCGCGAACACCTCCGCACGGCTTGCCGCGAGCGGCACCTGAGGCGGCGCGATGGGCCCGCGCATTCCCCTGCCGTGCCGGTCTCGGCGGCGGGGCCCGGGTGCGGATGCGGCGCGGGGCGGTACGAGGTTGTCCATCACCTGTGAAGCGTAGTCCCCACGGGACCCGCCCGCCCGGCTCCACACCCCCCGGCGGCACGCACCGACCCGCCGCCGCTGACCTGGCACGGTCGACCCTGCACCGCCGCCCGGCTCGCCGGGCGGCGGTGCCCGGCGAGCCGTACGCCCTGCCCCAGGATGACCGTTCCAGCCAAGGTTGGGCTCGATTCTGTACCTCGTTGAGACCAGTGAACTCACATTAATTAGCATGGTTTATACCGATAATTGACCGAATTCGAGTCCGCTCGGCATCCCGGACGCGGGGCTACTCGCAGGTCGACACGGCGGGTTCGGAGGGGCGTGTGGGGCGTTTCACACCACGACACGGTGGAGTGACCTGGTGGAGAGTCGTCGCGGCCCGCTCAAGAGTGCGGTACCGTCCAACATCGTGAGCCCTGTACGTCGCTGTTCGCGCACCGCTTGCGGCCGCCCCGCCGTCGCGACGCTGACGTACGTCTACGCCGACTCGACCGCGGTCCTCGGCCCCCTCGCCACCTACGCCGAACCCCACTGTTACGACCTGTGCGCCGAGCACTCCGAGCGCCTCACCGCGCCGCGCGGCTGGGAGGTCGTACGGCTGTTGGACGCCTCGGCCCCCGCGCGCCCCAGTGGTGACGACCTGGAAGCGCTCGCCAACGCCGTGCGTGAGGCGGCCCGTCCGCGGCAGCGCGCCGCGGAGGCCGGTGGCGGCGCGCGTACGGCGGACCCGATGGAGGTCGCTCGCCGCGGCCACCTCCGGGTGCTCCGCTCACCCGACAACTGAGCCCCGCGCCGAACCGCCCCTGAACACCGTCGCGTCCGTGGTCAACCACCGGACGCCGCTGTCCGCTTTCGTGGTGCCCCTGGTCCTGGTCCTGCTCGTCGACGGGCGGCGCGCGCGGCGGGCCTCGACGCCTGGCCGGCCGGTGCGACACAGGCATTCGACCGGCCCTCCCCGCACATCGCGAACGAGGACGGCAACCCCGTAGGGGGAAGCGACTCCCGTGGGGTCGGAGGCGTTCGCGGAGGTCACACGGTCGACTGTCGGCTCGGGCGGGTAGTTTGGGTGACCGGTGAGGACTTCAGGAGGATGTGTCCGTGGCTGCTGATCTGTCGACGATCGTGAAGGCGTACGACGTACGCGGGGTGGTCCCGGACCAGTGGGACGAGACCCTGGCCGAGCTCTTCGGGGCGGCATTCGTGCGGGTGACCGGCGCGGACGCCATCGTGACCGGCCACGACATGCGGCCCTCCTCGCCCGGCCTGTCGCGTGCCTTCGCGCGCGGGGCGGCAGCGCTCGGGGTGAACGTGACCGAGATCGGCCTCTGTTCGACGGACCAGCTGTACTACGCGTCGGGCACGCTGAACCTGCCCGGCGCGATGTTCACGGCCTCCCACAACCCCGCCCGGTACAACGGCATCAAGCTGTGCCGCGCGGGCGCCGCCCCCGTCGGCCAGGACACCGGCCTCACCGAGATCCGCGAACTGGTCGAGGGCTGGACCGAGTCGGGCGCCCCGGCGCCGGCCGCGACGCCTGGCACGATCACCTCCCGGGACACGTTGGAGGACTACGCGGCGCACCTCCTCGGCCTCGTCGACCTGACCTCCACCCGCCCCCTGAAGGTCGTCGTCGACGCGGGCAACGGCATGGGTGGCCACACCGTCCCGACGGTCTTCGCCGGCCTGCCGCTGGACCTGGTCCCCATGTACTTCGAACTGGACGGCACGTTCCCGAACCACGAGGCCAACCCTCTCGACCCGGCGAACCTCGTCGACCTCCAGAAGCGGGTCCGCGAGGAGGGCGCCGATCTCGGCATCGCCTTCGACGGCGACGCCGACCGTTGCTTCGTCGTCGACGAGCAGGGCAACCCCGTCCCGCCCTCCGCGATCACGGCCCTGGTCGCCTGCCGCGAACTCGCCAAGCACGGCGGCAAGGGCACGATCATCCACAACCTGATCACCTCCTGGTCCGTCCCGGAGGTGGTGAAGGAGAACGGCGGCACGCCGGTGCGCACCCGCGTCGGCCACTCCTTCATCAAGGCCGAGATGGCCAGAACCGGCGCGATCTTCGGCGGCGAGCACTCCGCCCACTACTACTTCGCCGACTTCTGGAACGCCGACACGGGCATGCTGGCCGCCCTGCACGTCCTCGCCGCCCTCGGCGGCCAGGACGGCCCCCTCTCCGGCCTCGTCGCCCAGTACGACCGCTACACGGGCTCCGGCGAGATCAACTCCACGGTCGCCGACCAGACGGACCGCCTGGCCGCGGTCCGCTCCGCGTACGAGAACCGGGAGGACGTCACCCTGGACGACCTCGACGGCCTCACCGTCTCCTCGGCGGACTGGTGGTTCAACGTCCGCCCCTCCAACACGGAACCGCTGCTGAGGCTGAACGCGGAGGCGAGGGACGACACGACGATGGCGAAGATCCGCGACGAGGTTCTGAGGATCATCAGGGCCTGAGGCCCGAGGGGCCGCTGCGGCTGCTCCTCGCCGTCCGCCCCCAGCTGAGGGGCCTGTCGTGCCGCCAGGGTCCGTACGGGGGTACAGCGGGGCAGAGGGGCGCGCGGCGGGCCGCGCCAAGCGCCGGTGAGCGAAAACCCACCCCCGCCCACCCCCGCCCGGCCCCGACCGCCGGGTGCCCGCCCACCGAACGCCCGCCCCAACCCCGGCGGCAACCTCTCCACGGCGGTACTCTGACCAGGCCGCACCGCACGAACCCGCCCCCGAAGGGACCCGACATGGCGCTCGAAGCCGGCCTCCTGGAGATCCTCGCCTGCCCGGCGTGCCACGCCCCCCTCACGGAGGAGGACACCGAGCTGGCCTGCACGAACCAGGAATGCGGCCTCGCCTACCCGATCCGGGACGGCATCCCCGTACTCCTCGTCGACGAGGCCCGCCGCCCCGCGTGACCCACGCGATCAAGCTCTCAGGCAAGGCGTAACCCCGCACGAGCCGGGAACCCCGGCGTACAGGCGAAAAGGGCACCCGGCGATCGGAGGCTGCCGCCCATGCTCGACGAATCGCTGCTAGACACCCCCGAAGCCCTGTCGGAGGCGGACCGTCGCGACCTGCTTCGCGGCGCCGCCGAGGCGGGCGCCAGGGTCCGTACGGCCATCCGTCTCGGCATCGAGGCCGGCATCCCGGCGCTGAAACCGGACGGCCGCCCCCGCTCCCTGCTGTTCGCGGGCCCCGGCATGGCGTCCGCGGGCGTCGCCGACCTGCTCGGCGCCCTCGCCGGGTCCAGCTGTCCCATCATCCGTCTCCACCCCACCGGCGTGGCCCCCGCAGCGGGCGCCCTCCGCTGGGAGCTCCCCGGCTGGGCGGGCCCGGTCGACCTTCTCCTGGTCGCCACCGCGGACGGCAGTGAACCCGGCCTGTCGATCCTCGTCGAACAGGCATACCGCCGCGGCAGCACGGTCGTCGCCGTCGCCCCGGCCCACACCCCCGTCGCCGAGGCGGTGGAAGCCGCCCACGGCCTCTTCGTGCCGATGGCGACCGCCCCGTACGAGCAGGAGGTGCCCCTGGGCGCCGCCGCCCCCGGAGTCCTGTGGGCGCTGCTCACCCCGATGCTCGCGCTACTCGACCGCACCGGCCTGGTCGACGCGTCGCCGGACGCCCTGCAGAAGGTCGCCGACCGCCTCGACCACGTCGCCGAGCGCTGCGGCCCGGCGATCGCCACCTACAGCAACCCCGCCAAGACGCTCGCCGCCGAGCTGGCCGACGTGCTCCCGCTGATCTGGACCGAGGGCCGGGCGGCGGGCCCGGTGGGCCGCCGTTTCGCCTCCGCTCTCGCCGAACTGGCGGGCCGCCCCGGCCTCGCCGCCCAGCTCCCGGAGGCTCTCGCCTCGCACACGGTGCTGCTGTCCGGCCCGCTCGCCGCGAACGCCGACCCCGACGACTTCTTCCGCGACCGCGTCGAGGACGCACCCGTCCTGCACGCGCGCGTGGTGCTCGTCCGCGACCGCCCGACCGGGGGTCTGAGCGCCGTCCCGGTCGCCCGCGAACTGGCTCTCAGCCACGACACCGCGATCAGCGAGCTGGAACCCGAGGAAGGCAGCGACCTGGAAACCCTCGCGGAGATGATCGCCATCACGGATTTCGCCGCCGTTTACCTGTCGCTCGCTTCCGGAGCCTGACCTTTACCGGAGCCCGACCCTGACCGGGGCCTCGGCCGGCTCCCCACCAACGGAGAACGCACACCATGGACCGCCTCGCCAACACCGTCCGCCCCTACGCCTGGGGTTCGACCACCGCCATCCCGCAGCTCCTCGGCGTGGCCCCCACCGGCGAGCCGCAGGCGGAGATGTGGATGGGCGCCCACCCGGGCGCACCCTCGCGCACCGGACGCGGCCCCCTCACCGAGGTCATCGACGAGGCCCCGGAACGCGAGTTGGGATTCCAAACGGTCGCAAAGTTCGGCCCCCGCCTCCCGTTCCTCCTGAAGCTCCTCGCCGCCGGCGCCCCCCTCTCCCTCCAGGTCCACCCCAACCTCGAACAGGCCAGGGAGGGTTACGAGGACGAGGAGCGGCGCGGCATCCCGATCGACGCGGGCCACCGCAACTACAAGGACGCCAACCACAAGCCGGAACTCATCTGCGCCCTCACGGAGTTCGAGGGTCTCTGCGGCTTCCGCGCCCCGCTCCAGGCCGCCGACCTGCTCGCCGCCCTCGACGTCGACTCCCTCAAGCCGTACGTCGACCTCCTGCACGCCCACCCCGAAGAGGCCGCGCTGCGCGAGGTGTTGACCGCCGTCCTGAGCGCCGACCCCGAGAACATGTCCCACACGGTCAACGAGGCCGCGGCCGCCTGCGCCCGCCTCGGCGGCGCCCACGCCCCGTACGCCGACATCGCCCACCACTACCCGGGCGACCCCGGCGTCATCGCCGCCATGCTGCTCAACCACGTACGCCTGCAGCCCGGCGAGGCCCTGTTCCTCGGCGCCGGCATCCCGCACGCCTACCTGAACGGCCTCGGCGTCGAGATCATGGCCAACTCCGACAACGTCCTGCGCTGCGGCCTGACCCCGAAGCACGTCGACGTCCCCGAACTGCTGCGCGTCGTCCGCTTCGAGCCGACCGACCCCGGCGTCCTGCGCCCCGAGGCGTCCCCCGAAGGCGAAGAGGTCTACGAAACCCCCATCGACGAGTTCCGCCTCTCCCGCTACGTCCTGCCCGAGGCCACCGCCCCGCACGACCTCACCCGCGCCACCCCGCAGATCCTCCTCTGCACAGCCGGTTCGGTCCGCGCGGGCGAACACACGCTCACCCCCGGCGAATCCGTCTTCGTACGGGCGGACGAGAAGGCCCGGGTGTCCGGACCGGGCACGTTGTTCCGCGCCACCGTGGTCACCTGAAGGGCGTGAACCCGCCGCAAGCGGCGTGAACCCTCACTGATCCACGGCCTGGCGCACCGGCGCCGGGCCGGG
Organism: Streptomyces sp. NBC_01314; assembly: GCF_041435215.1. Classification (NCBI taxonomy): domain Bacteria; kingdom Bacillati; phylum Actinomycetota; class Actinomycetes; order Kitasatosporales; family Streptomycetaceae; genus Streptomyces; species Streptomyces sp. NBC_01314. The sequence goes on from NZ_CP108394.1 coordinate 6,852,041, forward strand.
CTGCAACAATGCCCCCTGCAAAAGGCGGGCAAAGCCCGGCCGGTGACGGATGGAAGCGTGGGTACCCAAGCCCACGCACAGACATATGCGTAGGCGAAGGGACACCCCGGACACATGAGCGCGTCAGGCGGCACCAAGGCGATCGTGGCGGCACTCGCCGCCAACCTCGCGATCGCGGTAGCGAAGTTCGTGGCGTTCGTCTTCAGTGGCTCGTCATCGATGCTCGCGGAGTCCGTGCACTCACTCGCCGACTCCGGCAACCAGGGCCTGCTCCTCCTCGGCGGCAAGAAGGCCAAGCGCGAGGCGACCCCGGAACACCCCTTCGGCTACGGCCGCGAGCGCTACATCTACGCCTTCCTCGTCTCCATCGTCCTCTTCTCCGTCGGCGGCATGTTCGCCATCTACGAGGGCTACGAGAAGATCAAGGACCCGCACGAGATCGACCACTGGTACTGGCCGGTCGGCGTCCTCCTCTTCGCGATCATCGCCGAATCGTTCTCCTTCCGGACCGCCATCAAGGAATCCAACGGCCTGCGCGGCGACAAGTCCTGGACCGAGTTCGTCCGTCACGCCAAGGCCCCCGAGCTGCCGGTCGTCCTCCTGGAGGACCTCGGCGCCCTCGTCGGCCTGGTCCTCGCCCTCGGCGGTGTCGGCCTCGCCCTGCTCACCGGCGACGGCGTCTGGGACGGCATCGGCACCCTCTGCATCGGCGTCCTGCTCATCCTGATCGCGATCATCCTCGCCGCCGAGACCAAGTCGCTGCTCCTGGGCGAGGCGGCCGGTCTGGAGGACGTCAGGAAGATCGAGGCCGCGATCGTCGACGGCGACACGGTCCCCGGCATCATCCACATGCGCACCCTCCACCTCGGTCCCGAGGAGTTGTTGGTCGCCGCCAAGATCGCCGTCCGGCACGACGAAACGGCCACCGAGGTCGCCAACGCGATCAACGCCGCCGAGGCCCGCATCCGCGAGGCCGTCCCGATCGCCCGCGTCATCTACCTGGAACCCGACATCTACAGCGAGGCGGAGGCCGCCAAGGGCGCCGATCCCGAGGCCGCCCCCGGTGGCCCGGCCCCCACCGCCGAACACTGACCCACCGGCCACACCACCAGGCACCGCGCACCGGGGCCCGTCGCGACCGACGCGACGGGCCCTTCCCCGTGTTCGGCCCGCGACGGCTCCCGCCCACACGATTCTCCGCCCCGGGCGCCCCCAGCACTCGCTTCGGCCTGATCTGTACGCAGGCGGACTGGGGCAGGCCGGGCCGACCGGTGTAGCTTTGGACGGAGCCAGACGTCGCTGCTGATGGCGGTCGGGCGGTCCCAAGGACCGGCCGAGGGAGAGAGGGCCTCCGACGGACTGCGCTGCGCGCACGCGGGCATGCCTGTGTCCTCTTCGGGGCACCCCTGTGTCCGCCGCCGCGCAGACCAGCCCTACCCACCCTCGACCCGACACCGAGGAGCAGTTCGTCATGACGACTGTCGACAACCGGCAGGACTTCAAGGTCGCCGACCTCTCCCTGGCCGCGTTCGGCCGCAAGGAGATCACTCTCGCCGAGCACGAGATGCCCGGCCTGATGGCGATCCGCAGGGAGTACGCCGAGGCTCAGCCTCTCGCCGGCGCCCGCGTCACCGGCTCCCTGCACATGACCGTGCAGACCGCCGTTCTCATCGAGACCCTGGTCGCCCTGGGCGCCCGGGTCCGCTGGGCCTCCTGCAACATCTTCTCCACCCAGGACCACGCCGCCGCCGCCATCGCCGTCGGCCCGACCGGTACGGCCGACGACCCGCAGGGCGTCCCGGTCTTCGCCTGGAAGGGCGAGAGCCTGGAGGAGTACTGGTGGTGCACCGAGCAGGCCCTGACCTGGTCGGACAGCCCCACCGGCGGCCCCAACATGATCCTCGACGACGGCGGTGACGCCACCATGCTCGTCCACAAGGGCGTCGAGTACGAGAAGGACGGCAAGGTGCCGTCCGTCGACACCGCCGAGTCCGACGAGCACCGCGTCGTCCTCGAACTCCTGAACCGCACCATCACCGACGGCTCCCAGAAGTGGACGCAGCTGGCCTCGGAGATCCGCGGTGTCACCGAGGAGACCACCACCGGCGTCCACCGCCTGTACGAGATGCAGCGCGACGGCGACCTCCTCTTCCCGGCGATCAACGTGAACGACGCCGTGACGAAGTCGAAGTTCGACAACAAGTACGGCTGCCGCCACTCCCTGATCGACGGCATCAACCGCGCCACCGACGTCCTCATCGGCGGCAAGACCGCGGTCGTGTTCGGCTACGGCGATGTGGGCAAGGGCTGTGCGGAGTCGCTGCGCGGGCAGGGCGCCCGTGTCATCGTCACCGAGATCGACCCGATCTGCGCTCTGCAGGCGGCGATGGACGGCTACCAGGTCACCACGCTCGACGAGGTCGTCGAGAAGGCCGACATCTTCATCACCACGACCGGCAACAAGGACATCATCATGGCCGCCGACATGGCCAGGATGAAGCACCAGGCCATCGTGGGGAACATCGGCCACTTCGACAACGAGATCGACATGGCCGGCCTCGCCAAGACGCCCGGCATCGTCAAGGACGAGGTCAAGCCCCAGGTCCACACCTGGACCTTCGCCGACGGCAAGGTCCTCATCGTCCTGTCCGAGGGCCGTCTGCTGAACCTGGGCAACGCCACCGGCCACCCGTCGTTCGTGATGTCCAACTCCTTCGCGGACCAGACGCTGGCCCAGATCGAGCTGTTCACCAAGCCCGACGAGTACCCCATCGGCGTGTACACGCTGCCCAAGCACCTCGACGAGAAGGTCGCCCGCCTTCACCTCGACGCGCTCGGTGTGAAGCTCACGACGCTCCGCCCCGAGCAGGCCTCGTACATCGGCGTGGAGGTCGAGGGCCCGTACAAGTCGGACCACTACCGCTACTGATCCGCCCGGCGACGGGTGCGTCCGCGCACTGACGCACCCGTCTCGGCGGCAGCTCCCAGACAGGCCCCCGCACCCCCGTGCCGGGGGCCTGCCCGTTCGGCCCGCACCCCGCCCGCCGGCCGGACCGGCCCGTCAAGATCCAGGACCCTCATGCCCCGCGGCCGGTATTCGCTTCATGACCAGCACGACCACACCCTCCTCGCCGAAGAACACTTCCACTGCGCGCCCGGCCCGTCCGGCTGGCGCTACGTCTCCCAGCTGACCGCCCCGTCCGGCGACCACGCAGGCTCCGTCGACCTCGCACTCGACGAACTCGGCCGCCCCATCCGCCTCGAACTCCACGCCGCGAGCTGGCAGGTCCGCGCCGCCGCCCTCGACGGCGTCACCTGGGTCCGCACCGACCCCACCGGCACGGAGGCCACCGAGGGCAATGTCCGTGCCCACGCCTTCACCGGCACCTCCCCGGCGTTCCTGATCGCCATCGCCCGCCTCCTGCGCCTCACCCCTTCCGCGCCCGCCACTCGCGTACGCCTCGTCGCCTTCACCGACCCGGTCCTCGCCCCGCGCACCACGGACCAGTCCTGGGCCTTGATCGAAAGAGAAACACACGCCACTGACAACGGCCCCCTGACCGTGGACGAATACCAGGTCACAGCCCTCGACACGGGCGAGCGGCACACCGTTCACCTCGCGGGCGACGTCGTCCTCGCGGCACCCGGAATCGAGCTGGAGCACCTGGAAACACCGCCGTCGACGTTCGACTGAGGCCGACACCCGGCTGACCCCGAAGCCGGGCCGGCAGCGGCCCGGCGCACGCGGGGCCGGGAGGTCTCCCCCAACCGCGCCTATCTGCTCCCGCACGCCGTCGTCACCGACGCCCCCCGCCGCGACCGGGTCCCGGGTCGTCGTGGTGCCTCAGGCCGGCGGCGCGAACCCGGTGCCCGGCCGCTCGGGAGACGGCTCGTACGGCGAGACGGGCGCCACCGGTGCCACGGGAGGGGCCGCGCCGAGTACACCAGCCCCGTGATCAGCACCCGCAGGCTGTACATAACCGGGAGCTTCCACAGGCGGGGCAGGGCTCACATACCCCCCGGGCGGCGCGTACGCCGGAGCGACCGGAGGCTGAGCCACCGGCCCACCCCACCCAGGCCCACCGGCCGGCGAAGCGCCCGGCGTCACACCCCCCGCGACCACACCCGCCGCATACGGCGCCCCACCCACGCCGGCCGCGCCCCCGAACGCCTGTCGAGCATCCCGCGCCTGCCGCTCGTGCACCACGGCCGCCAGATACGCGCCCGGCGGCACCCCGTACGGCGCCGGAGCACCCGTCCTCGCCGCCAGGTCCGAGGCGAGACGTTCCGCCATCGCCGCACCGACGTGCGGGTCCAGCTGCCGCATCCGCGTCAGGTACTGGCGGATGGCCAGCCACAGCCCATCAGGAACGGCGGACAGGTCGAGCCGGGAGAACTGCCCCACGAGCCAGGGTGGCGGCGGAGGCACGAACGCCGTCCGCCCGGCCGGGACCCGCTCCCGGACGACCAGCGTCCCCGCGAACACGTCACCCAGCCGCCGCCCCCGCTCCGACACGAGCGAGGCGATGCACGCGACGACCCCGAACGTCATCACGATCTCGACCACCCCGACCGCGCCGCGCACCAGCGCGTGCCGGAACCGGATCGGTCCTCCGTCGTCCCGCACCACCCGCAGCCCGCACGCCAGTTTCCCCAGCGATCGCCCATGGCTCAGGGTCTCCACCGCGATCGGCCCGCCCACCAGTACGAGCAGGAAGCTCGCGATGGATATCGCCATCTGCGCGGCCTCGTCGAGGCCGGCCGTCGACAGCACCAGGATCAGGACCACAACGAGGTACACGACCACGGCCACGATCAGGTCGAGCAGCACGGCCAGCGCCCGGCTCGGCAGCTTCGCGGGACGCAGCTCCAGCGCCACCGCCTCGCCCGTCACTAGCTCACTCACACCCGTAGTCCTTCCGCTTTCATCCCCTGACCTGCCCCGAGAGTGGCCAGTCTGCCAAGCTGAGGTCACATCGCGCCGCAGTACGACCAGTACGACAAGCCGACACGCAGTATGAGAGGGACGAGGAGCAGCACACCCGATGGACCTCGATGTCTTCGTGTCCGCCCATCGTGCCGAGTGGGACCGCCTCGACTCCCTGCTCCGCCGCCAGCGCCGCCTCGATGGAGCCGAGGTCGACGAACTCGTCTCCCTCTACCAGCGAACAGCCACCCACCTCTCACTGATCCAGTCGAGCGCTCCCGACCCGCAGCTCACCGGGCGCCTCAGCCAACTGGTGGCACGCGCGCGCAGCGCCGTGACAGGAAACCGACGGGCCTCCTGGCGCGACGTCACCCGCTTCCTGACCCACGGCTTCCCCGCCGCGGTCTACCGCTCCCGTCACTGGTGGGTCCCCACCGCACTGCTCTCCACCCTCGTCGCCGTGCTCCTGGGATGGTGGATCGGCACCCACCCGGAGGTCCAGGCCTCCATCGCGGCCCCCGACGCACTGCGCGAGATGACACGCCCCGGCGGCCAGTACGAGACGTACTACTCCAGCCATCCCGCTGCCTCCTTCGCCGCCCAGGTCTGGACGAACAACGCCCAGGCCGCCGCGATGTGCCTGGTCCTGGGCATTTTCCTGGGCCTGCCGGTCCTGTGGATCCTGCTCCTGAACATGCTCAACCTGGGGGTGGGCATCGGCCTGATGACGTCGGCCGGCCGCCTCGACGTCTTCCTGGGCCTGATCCTCCCGCACGGACTGCTGGAGCTGACCGCCGTCTTCGTGGCCGCCGGCACCGGCCTGCGCCTCGGCTGGACCCTGATCGACCCAGGCCCCCGCACGCGCCGCTCGGCCCTCGCCGAGGAGGGGCGAGCCGCCCTGGGCATGGCGATAGGCCTGGCGCTGGTCCTCTTCGTCTCCGGCGCCATCGAAGGCTTCGTCACTCCGTCCGGCCTGCCCACCTGGGCCCGCATCAGCATCGGCGTCCTCGCCGAGCTCGTCTTCCTCACCTACGTCTATGTCCTGGGCGGACGCGCTGTCCGGGCCGGTGAGACGGGCGACGTCGAGGAGCATGAACGCAGCGCCGCGGTCCCTACGGCCGCCTGATGTGCGTCCACCCCCGCTGGGCTGTTAGTCTCCTCTTCGTTCCCGCAAGAGCCGTTGACATGGTGCGTGTGGGGAGGTAGATTAGAACAGTTGCCTAGAGGTGGATGTACCCCAGGGCGGCAGTGAAAATCTATCGGCTTCTCGTGAATGCAATTTCCCGAGTAAGCCCACCCGATGAATCAGAACGAGGGCCGGTTAGTCCGGCCAAAAACTTCTGATAAAGTCGGACTCGCCGAAAGAAAGCCGCGAGGCCAACAATTAGGCAAGGCCCTTCAACGGCCACCGGAAATGAATTCCGACCGGAAACGGAACGGGAAACGGATCTGGTAAGGTTGGAAACGCAAGACCGAAGGGAAACTGCCCGGAGGAAAGCCCGAGAGTAGCTTGGGTGAGTACAAAGGAAGCGTCCGTTCCTTGAGAACTCAACAGCGTGCCAAAAATCAACGCCAGATATGTTGATACCCCGTCCGCCGGAATCTTCCGGTGGTCGAGGTTCCTTTGAAGTAAAACACAGCGAGGACGTTGTGAACGGTCGGGCTTATTCCGCCTGACTGTTCCGCTCTCGTGGTGTCGACCCGATTACGGGTAAACATTCACGGAGAGTTTGATCCTGGCTCAGGACGAACGCTGGCGGCGTGCTTAACACATGCAAGTCGAACGATGAACCACTTCGGTGGGGATTAGTGGCGAACGGGTGAGTAACACGTGGGCAATCTGCCCTTCACTCTGGGACAAGCCCTGGAAACGGGGTCTAATACCGGATACAACACTCTCGGGCATCCGATGAGTGTGGAAAGCTCCGGCGGTGAAGGATGAGCCCGCGGCCTATCAGCTTGTTGGTGAGGTAACGGCTCACCAAGGCGACGACGGGTAGCCGGCCTGAGAGGGCGACCGGCCACACTGGGACTGAGACACGGCCCAGACTCCTACGGGAGGCAGCAGTGGGGAATATTGCACAATGGGCGAAAGCCTGATGCAGCGACGCCGCGTGAGGGATGACGGCCTTCGGGTTGTAAACCTCTTTCAGCAGGGAAGAAGCGAAAGTGACGGTACCTGCAGAAGAAGCGCCGGCTAACTACGTGCCAGCAGCCGCGGTAATACGTAGGGCGCGAGCGTTGTCCGGAATTATTGGGCGTAAAGAGCTCGTAGGCGGTCTGTCGCGTCGGATGTGAAAGCCCGGGGCTTAACCCCGGGTCTGCATTCGATACGGGCAGACTAGAGTGTGGTAGGGGAGATCGGAATTCCTGGTGTAGCGGTGAAATGCGCAGATATCAGGAGGAACACCGGTGGCGAAGGCGGATCTCTGGGCCATTACTGACGCTGAGGAGCGAAAGCGTGGGGAGCGAACAGGATTAGATACCCTGGTAGTCCACGCCGTAAACGGTGGGAACTAGGTGTTGGCGACATTCCACGTCGTCGGTGCCGCAGCTAACGCATTAAGTTCCCCGCCTGGGGAGTACGGCCGCAAGGCTAAAACTCAAAGGAATTGACGGGGGCCCGCACAAGCAGCGGAGCATGTGGCTTAATTCGACGCAACGCGAAGAACCTTACCAAGGCTTGACATCGCCCGGAAAGCATCAGAGATGGTGCCCCCCTTGTGGTCGGGTGACAGGTGGTGCATGGCTGTCGTCAGCTCGTGTCGTGAGATGTTGGGTTAAGTCCCGCAACGAGCGCAACCCTTGTTCTGTGTTGCCAGCATGCCCTTCGGGGTGATGGGGACTCACAGGAGACTGCCGGGGTCAACTCGGAGGAAGGTGGGGACGACGTCAAGTCATCATGCCCCTTATGTCTTGGGCTGCACACGTGCTACAATGGCAGGTACAATGAGCTGCGAAGCCGTGAGGCGGAGCGAATCTCAAAAAGCCTGTCTCAGTTCGGATTGGGGTCTGCAACTCGACCCCATGAAGTCGGAGTTGCTAGTAATCGCAGATCAGCATTGCTGCGGTGAATACGTTCCCGGGCCTTGTACACACCGCCCGTCACGTCACGAAAGTCGGTAACACCCGAAGCCGGTGGCCCAACCCGTAAGGGAGGGAGCTGTCGAAGGTGGGACTGGCGATTGGGACGAAGTCGTAACAAGGTAGCCGTACCGGAAGGTGCGGCTGGATCACCTCCTTTCTAAGGAGCATCTAGGCTGCCGGGCTTGCCCGGTGGTCCAGGGCCATGACGCAGGCGAATGTTCTGCGGTGGTTGCTCAAGGGTGGAACGTTGATTATTCGGCTGGTTTCCGGGTCGGAGACTGTTAGTACTGCTCGCAAGGGCGTGGAAAACATGATCTTCGGACGGGATCCGGTCGGGCACGCTGTTGGGTGTCTGAGGGTATGGCCGTATGGCTGCCTTCAGTGCCGGCCCCAGTGAACTCCGGTGGTTACCGGGGGTGATGGGTGGTTGGTCGTTGTTTGAGAACTGCACAGTGGACGCGAGCATCTGTGGCCAAGTTTTTAAGGGCGCACGGTGGATGCCTTGGCACCAGGAACCGATGAAGGACGTGGGAGGCCACGATAGGCCCCGGGGAGTCGTCAACCAGGCTTTGATCCGGGGGTGTCCGAATGGGGAAACCCGGCAGTCGTCATGGGCTGTCACCCTTGCCTGAACACATAGGGCAAGTGGAGGGAACGCGGGGAAGTGAAACATCTCAGTACCCGCAGGAAGAGAAAACAACCGTGATTCCGGGAGTAGTGGCGAGCGAAACCGGATGAGGCCAAACCGTATGCGTGTGAGACCCGGCAGGGGTTGCGTATACGGGGTTGTGGGATCTCTCTTGATCAGTCTGCCGGCTGGTCGGCGAGTCAGAAACCGTTGATGTAGGCGAAGGACATGCGAAAGGTCCGGCGTAGAGGGTAAGACCCCCGTAGCTGAAACATTAACGGCTCGTTTGAGAGACACCCAAGTAGCACGGGGCCCGAGAAATCCCGTGTGAATCTGGCGGGACCACCCGCTAAGCCTAAATATTCCCTGGTGACCGATAGCGGATAGTACCGTGAGGGAATGGTGAAAAGTACCGCGGGAGCGGAGTGAAATAGTACCTGAAACCGTGTGCCTACAAGCCGTGGGAGCGTCGCGCATCGAGTTTACTCGGTGCGTCGTGACTGCGTGCCTTTTGAAGAATGAGCCTGCGAGTTTGCGGTGTGTTGCGAGGTTAACCCGAGTGGGGTAGCCGTAGCGAAAGCGAGTCCGAACAGGGCGCTTCAGTAGCACGCTCAAGACCCGAAGCGGAGTGATCTAGCCATGGGCAGGTTGAAGCGGAGGTAAGACTTCGTGGAGGACCGAACCCACCAGGGTTGAAAACCTGGGGGATGACCTGTGGTTAGGGGTGAAAGGCCAATCAAACTCCGTGATAGCTGGTTCTCCCCGAAATGCATTTAGGTGCAGCGTCGTGTGTTTCTTGCCGGAGGTAGAGCACTGGATAGGCGATGGGCCCTACCGGGTTACTGACCTTAGCCAAACTCCGAATGCCGGTAAGTGAGAGCGCGGCAGTGAGACTGTGGGGGATAAGCTCCATGGTCGAGAGGGAAACAGCCCAGAGCATCGACTAAGGCCCCTAAGCGTACGCTAAGTGGGAAAGGATGTGGAGTCGCAGAGACAACCAGGAGGTTGGCTTAGAAGCAGCCACCCTTGAAAGAGTGCGTAATAGCTCACTGGTCTAGTGATTCCGCGCCGACAATGTAGCGGGGCTCAAGCGTACCGCCGAAGTCGTGTCATTTCAGCATATAGGGCCAACGCCTGCTGGGATGGGTAGGGGAGCGTCGTGTGCCGGGTGAAGCAGCCGCGGAAGCGAGTTGTGGACGGTTCACGAGTGAGAATGCAGGCATGAGTAGCGATACACACGTGAGAAACGTGTGCGCCGATTGACCAAGGGTTCCTGGGTCAAGCTGATCTGCCCAGGGTAAGTCGGGACCTAAGGCGAGGCCGACAGGCGTAGTCGATGGATAACCGGTTGATATTCCGGTACCCGCTGTGAAGCGTCAAACATTGAACCAGGCGATGCTAAGTCCGTGAAGCCGTTCCGGACCCTTCGGGGAATGGAAAGTGGTGGAGCCGACGGACCAGACTTGCAGTAGGTGAGTGATGGGGTGACGCAGGAAGGTAGTCCATCCCGGGCGGTGGTTGTCCCGGGGTAAGGGTGTAGGACGTCAGGTAGGTAAATCCGCCTGGCAATAGTCTGAGACCTGATGCCGAGCCGATTGTGGTGAAGTGGATGATCCTATGCTGTCGAGAAAAGCCTCTAGCGAGTTTCATGGCGGCCCGTACCCTAAACCGACTCAGGTGGTCAGGTAGAGAATACCGAGGCGTTCGGGTGAACTATGGTTAAGGAACTCGGCAAAATGCCCCCGTAACTTCGGGAGAAGGGGGGCCATCACTGGTGATCCGATTTACTCGGTGAGCTGGGGGTGGCCGCAGAGACCAGCGAGAAGCGACTGTTTACTAAAAACACAGGTCCGTGCGAAGCCGTAAGGCGATGTATACGGACTGACGCCTGCCCGGTGCTGGAACGTTAAGGGGACCGGTTAGTCACTCTTCGGGGTGGCGAAGCTGAGAACTTAAGCGCCAGTAAACGGCGGTGGTAACTATAACCATCCTAAGGTAGCGAAATTCCTTGTCGGGTAAGTTCCGACCTGCACGAATGGCGTAACGACTTCTCGACTGTCTCAACCATAGGCCCGGTGAAATTGCACTACGAGTAAAGATGCTCGTTTCGCGCAGCAGGACGGAAAGACCCCGGGACCTTTACTACAGTTTGATATTGGTGTTCGGTTCGGCTTGTGTAGGATAGCTGGGAGACTTTGAAGCTCGGACGCCAGTTCGGGTGGAGTCGTCGTTGAAATACCAGTCTGGTCGTGCTGGATGTCTAACCTGGGTCCGTGATCCGGATCAGGGACAGTGTCTGATGGGTAGTTTAACTGGGGCGGTTGCCTCCTAAAGAGTAACGGAGGCGCCCAAAGGTTCCCTCAGCCTGGTTGGCAATCAGGTGTTGAGTGTAAGTGCACAAGGGAGCTTGACTGTGAGACCGACGGGTCGAGCAGGGACGAAAGTCGGGACTAGTGATCCGGCGGTGGCTTGTGGAAGCGCCGTCGCTCAACGGATAAAAGGTACCCCGGGGATAACAGGCTGATCTTCCCCAAGAGTCCATATCGACGGGATGGTTTGGCACCTCGATGTCGGCTCGTCGCATCCTGGGGCTGGAGTCGGTCCCAAGGGTTGGGCTGTTCGCCCATTAAAGCGGTACGCGAGCTGGGTTTAGAACGTCGTGAGACAGTTCGGTCCCTATCCGCTGCGCGCGCAGGAATATTGAGAAGGGCTGTCCCTAGTACGAGAGGACCGGGACGGACGAACCTCTGGTGTGCCAGTTGTCCTGCCAAGGGCATGGCTGGTTGGCTACGTTCGGGAGGGATAACCGCTGAAAGCATCTAAGCGGGAAGCCTGCTTCGAGATGAGTATTCCCACCCACTTGATGGGGTAAGGCTCCCAGTAGACGACTGGGTTGATAGGCCAGATATGGAAGCCTGGTAACGGGTGGAGTTGACTGGTACTAATAGGCCGAGGGCTTGTCCTCAGTTGCTCGCGTCCACTGTGTTGGTTCTGAAACCACGAACAACCCCATTCCCGGTTTGGTCACGGGGGATGGTGCGGTTGAGTGTTTCATAGTGTTTCGGTGGTCATAGCGTGAGGGAAACGCCCGGTTACATTCCGAACCCGGAAGCTAAGCCTTACAGCGCCGATGGTACTGCAGGGGGGACCCTGTGGGAGAGTAGGACGCCGCCGAACAAATATTGCAAAAAGGCCCACACCTTATGGTGTGGGCCTTTTTGCGTTCCCGGTTCTCCTTTGTCCAAGACCACAGGACCGAAGTCGGGGGAACTGAGGAGAATCAGAGTCGTCCTGCCGCCTTCAGTGCCAGATAGGCGTCCGCGAGGGCCGGCGCCAGGTTGTCCGGAGTCGCGTCGACGACCGTGACGCCGTGGCGGCGGAGTTGCTCGGCGGTGCGGTGGCGGTCCGCTTGGGCCTGGGCCGCTGCTGCGGCCTCGTAGACGGCGTCCGTGGAGCCCCGGGAGTCAGCCATGCGGGCGATGTGCGGGTCGGCGACCGAGGCCACCAGGACCGAATGGCGCTGGGTGAGGCCCGACAGGACGGGGAGAAGGCCCTGCTCGACGGGGGCCGCGTCGAGGGTCGTCAGGAGGACGATCAGGGCGCGGCGAGGGGCCGTACGGAGCGCGGTGGCTGTGAGGCCGCGGGCGTCCGTTTCGACGAGTTCGGGTTCGAGCGGGGCCATGGCGTTGACCAGGGAGGGGAGGACGTCGCGTGCTGTGCGTCCCTGCACGAGGGCTCGTACGCGGCGGTCGTAGGCCAGGAGGTCCACGCGATCGCCTGCGCGCGAGGCGAGGGCGGCCAGGAGGAGCGCCGCGTCCATGGAGGCATCGAGGCGGGGGGCGTCGCCCACGCGGCCTGCGGAGGTCCGGCCGGTGTCCAGGACGAGGAGGATGTGGCGGTCGCGTTCGGGACGCCAGGTGCGTACCGCCACCGAGGAGTGGCGGGCCGTGGCGCGCCAGTCGATGGAGCGGGTGTCGTCGCCGGGGATGTACTCGCGGAGACTGTCGAACTCCGTGCCCTCGCCTCGGGTCAGGACGCTGGTGCGGCCGTCGAGTTCGCGCAGGCGGGCCAGTTTGGACGGTAGGTGCTTGCGGCTGGTGAACGGAGGGAGCACGCGTACCGTCCACGGGACCTTGTGGCTGCCCTGGCGGGTGAACAGGCCGAGGGGGCCGTATGAGCGGATCGTGACTCTGTCCGCCTGACGGTCGCCTCTGCGGGTGGGGCGCAGGCGGGTGGTGACGCGGCGGCGTTCGCCCGGGGGGATCGTGAGGCGGTTGCGGGAGGATGCTACTTCGGAGCCGGGGAGCCAGCTGCTGGGTGGCCAGGCGTCGCGGAGGTGGGCGCGCAGCGGGCGGTTGGTGGGATTGGTGACCGTGAGGGTGACGTCCGCGGTCTCGCCCAGGCGTGCGGAGGTGTCGCCGGAGCGGATGAGGCCCAGGCGGCGCACTGGAGCGGCGAGGGCGTAGTCGCAGGCGCATGCCAGGGCCAAGGGGGCGTTCACGGCCAGGATGCCCGTCCAGCTGGGCTCCCAGATGCCCACGGGGAGGCTGCCGAGGGCCGCGAGGAGCGCGGCGCGTCCGGTGGGAGCCATCAGCGGGGGACGGGGACGTGGGCGAGGATCGCGTTGATGACCGAGTCTGCCGTCACGCCTTCCATCTCCGCCTCCGGGCGGAGCTGGACTCGGTGGCGGAGGGTCGGAAGCGCGAGTGCCTTGACGTCGTCGGGGATGACGTAGTCACGGCCCGTGAGCCAGGCCCAGGCGCGGGAGGTCGCGAGGAGGGCCGTGGAGCCTCGGGGGGAGACACCGAGGGTGAGGGACGGGGACTCCCGGGTGGCGCGGCAGATGTCCACGACGTAGGCGGTGATCTCGGGAGAGACGGTCGTCTTGGCCACGGCCGCGCGGGCGGCTTCGAGGTCGGCCGCGTTCGCGACGGGGCGTACGCCGGCAGCGCGCAGGTCGCGCGGGTTGAAGCCCTCGGCGTGACGGGTGAGGACGCTGATCTCGTCCTGACGGGACGGGAGCGGGACCGTCAGTTTGAGGAGGAAGCGGTCCAGTTGGGCTTCGGGGAGGGGGTAGGTGCCCTCGTACTCGACCGGGTTCTGGGTCGCGGCGACCAGGAACGGGTCCGGGAGCGGGCGCGGGGTGCCGTCGACCGTGACCTGGCCTTCCTCCATGGCCTCCAGCAGGGAGGACTGGGTCTTCGGCGGGGTGCGGTTGATCTCGTCGGCGAGCAGGAGGTTGGTGAAGACCGGGCCGGGCTGGAAGGAGAACTCAGCCGTGCGGGTGTCGTAGACGAGGGAGCCGGTGACGTCGCTCGGCATGAGGTCCGGGGTGAACTGAACGCGCTTGGTGTCCAGTTCCAGTGCGGATGCGAGGGCCCGGACGAGCAACGTCTTGGCGACCCCGGGGACTCCTTCCAGGAGGACGTGTCCGCGGCAGAGGAGGGCGACGACGAGGCCGGTCACGGCGGGGTCCTGGCCGACCACGGCTTTGGCGATCTCGGCGCGCAGGGCCTCCAGGGAGGCTCGGGCGGTGCCCGGGTCCCCGGCGGTCCCGGCGTTGTCAGTGGTCGGGTCCATCATGAACGGCGTACCTCTCTTTCGAGGGCGTCGAGTTGGTCGGTGAGGGCGATGAGGGCCCTGTCGTCGCTGGGCGGCGGGCCGAAGAGGAGCACGTGGCGGGGCTGTCCGTCGCCGTGGAGGTGGGCGGACAGGGCGGGGAGCAGGACCTCGGGCGTGTGTGCCCGGGAGGCGGGGACACCGACGAGAGGGGCGAGGCGCGTGCGGGTGGTGGAGCGAAGAGCGGCGGCCGCGCGGTCGCGGGCGTCGGCCTTGCGGTAGAGGCGGGCGCGGCCTTCGACGGTTTCGGAGGCGCGGATCGCGACAGGGAGTTTCTCGGGCACCAGGGGGCCGAGTCGGCGTGCCCGCCAGAGGGCGGCCAGTACGCCGGCGACGAAGAGTTGCAGGGTGCCCCAGAGCCAGCCCGAGGGGAGCAGGTCGAGGAAGCTGCGGTTGCCGGCGTCGGGGGCCGAGTCGTCGGAGAGCGAGGGGAGGTACCAGACCAGATGGGGGCGCGAGCCGAGGAGTTGGAGGGCGAGGGAGGCGTTGCCCTGCTCGTCGAGGCTGCTGTTGAGGAGGATGTCGGGGGCGCCGAGGACGACGGTGTCGCCGTCCCCCTCGGCTGCCGGGACGCGCACCAGGGTGGGCAGGCCGTTCTCGGGGTAGCAGGTGTCGGCGGCGTCGGCGATGACGTGATAGCGGAGCCCGCCGGTGTCGGCGCTGCCCGCGCGGCGGGCGGCGGGCAGCTCACAGCGGGGCGTGAGCGTGGAATCCAGGCTGAGGGCGGTGTCGACGGTGACCCCATGGGCCAGGGTGCTGACGGAGGGGGCGCCGGGGGCCACGAGGACCATGTGGCCGGCGGAGGCCTCGGTCGCCGCGCGGAGGCGAGTCTGCTGGGAGTCGGTCAGCAGGTCCGGGACGGCGACCAGGAGAGTGGTGTCCGGGCCGGCCGCGGAGCTCGCCTCGTCGAGGGTGGTGACCAGCTGGGTGGACACGCCCCGGTCGTCGAGGAGTTCGGCGACGGCGCGGCTGCCGTCGGTGTCGGCGGAGCGCGGATCAAGGCGGCCGTGTTCGGCGCCGGAGCGGATCACGGCGATCACCGCGGCCGCCGCCAGGAGGATCACCGCCGCGAGCACGACACCGCGCGCGCGGGTCCACACCTGGCGGGCCGTGGGCGAGACCGAGGTGGAGGGGAGCGTGGCCTCGGTGGTCATTCGGCGGCTCCCGGGCGGTTGGTCAGGGCCGTGGTCGCGGTGTCGGCGGCGCTGCTCGCCAGTGCGGGTCTGGTGCGTTCCAGGTCGGTGTCGAGGGCGGCGAGCCGGAGGTACGTTCCTTCGGCCGCGGATCGGCCGCCGTATGTGACGTCGTCGAAGTCCCGGGCGGCGGCGCGCAGTCGGTCCGCGTGGGCGGGGAGCGCCGAGCCGGCTTCGGAGGCCGCCTCGTCGGCGGTGCGGCCGGGGCGTGCGTCGAGCAGGGCGCGTTCCTCCAGGGAGCGGACGACGGCGCGCATGCGTTCCTGGAGTGCCTGGTTCCAGTGGCCCTGGGCGGCATGTGCCTCGGCGGCGGCGCGGTGTTCGGCGGCGCTGCGAGGGCGGTCGTCGAAAAGCACGGTGGACGAGGTGGGAGCGCGGCGCGGGGTCCCGAGACGCCACCACAGCGCTCCCAGGAGGGCCAGTACGGCCAGGACGATGACGACGAGGCCGAGCATGCCACCCGGGGTGGCGGCCGAGGCGGCGCCGAACACCTTGTCGAGCCATTCCCAGAAGGCGTTCATGGCGCGCTCGTACCAACTGGGGTCGTTCTCGTGGTACATGCCCTTGGACAGCTCGTGCCGGGCCGCCTCCCGCGCGGGGTCGCGCGGGAGGGTGATGGGCGGCTCGTCCGCCGAGCGCCATGACATCGGTACGGCTGTCAGTGCTCCCCCCGACAGGCTCACCCCATCAGCTCCCCGGGGTCGCGCCGGGAGCGTTGCCGTAGCCCTGGAGACCGGCGGCGCGGCCCAGTTCGAGGTCGAGGGCCTCTCGGCGGATGCGCTGGTCGATGTAGAGGAGCACGGTGACGCCCGCGCTGATCGGGAAGGTGAGTGTGGATCCGATCACCGCGCCGACGCCGCTGATGAGGAGGTAGGTCCAGCCGAGTTCGGTGCCGCCGGTGGCGAGGAGGCCGGAGACGCCGTCCCCGTCCAGGGCCGCGCCCGCGAAGGAGAAGGGGATCACGACGATCGACGCGACGATGTAGGCGATGATCGCGGCGAGCAGTTGGATGCCGAGGACGCGCCACCACGAGCCGCGCACCAGCTTGGCGGAGCGGTTCAGCGACTTCCCGACGCCCTGCTTCTCCAGCATCAGGGCGGGCGAGGCGAGCGAGAAGCGGATCATCAGCCAGACGGTGAGGACGAAGGCGCCGAGTCCGCCGAGGAGGGCGAGGAGGACGCCCCCGCCGGTGGAGCCTCCGGCGGCGAGGAGGATGCCGGGCGTGACGCCCACGGTCATGATCAGGCCGGCGATCAGGAGCAGCAGGATGGTCAGGCCGCCCAGCCTGAGGAGCTGCGGGCGGGCGTCCCGCCAGGCCTCGGCGATGGTCACCGACTTGCCGAGGACGGCGCGGCTGGTCACGGTCGTGAGCAGGGCCGTCGCGATGATGGTGCCCAGCAGGGAGATCACCATGACGACGGAGGTGCTCAGCAGGGTGTCGCCCAGGGCGCGGCCCAGCTCGCTGGGGGTGGCGGTCGGGTCGTTGAGGGCGTCCGAGCTCGCGGCGTCATCGAGGACGAGGCCTTGGAGCAGGATGACCCCGATCTGGGTGATGACCGCGACGGCCAGGGAGATGCCGAGGACCGTGCGCCAGTGTGTGCGCATGGTGGAGACCGCGCCGTCGAGGATCTCGCCGATGCCGAGCGGGCGCAGCGGGATCACACCGGGCTTGGCCGCGGGCGGGGGTCCTCCCCAGCCGCCGCCCCAGCCGGGAGTGCCGGGGCCGGGGGCGCCGTAGCCGGGGTGGCCGGGGCCGTAGCCGCCGGGGTGCGGGGGGCCTGCGTGGCCGCCCCAGCCCGGGACGGGCGGAGGCGGTGGCGGGGTCTGGCCGGGGGCCTGCGGGGTCGGAGCGGACCACTGGGCGGGCGGAGGCTGCTCCTTGGACCACTTGGACGGCGGCTGCGCCTGGTCCGCGCCGCTCTGGTCCGTCGGCTGTGCCTGGTCGGCGCCGCTCTGGTCCGCCGGCTCCGTGGAGCCCTGCTGGTCCGGCTCCTGGCCGCCCGAGGGGGCGGATCCGGGCGAGGCCCAGCCCGGAGTGTCCTTCATCGTCGCTCCTTCACGGTGCCCGTCCGCGGTCGCGGCGGCAGGTTGGCGCCCATCGTGCCACGCGGTGTCCGGGAAGTGACCGGGGGCCGGATGCGCTGCGCACCTTCAATTGTCCGACGGATACGGGGCAGACTGACCGTATGGCTGATCAGTACGCGCGATCCGGCGACGACATCCGGCCGACCGAGATACCCGCGATCCGTTGGGACGAGCCCCCCGAAGGCCCCGTCCTGGTCCTCCTCGACCAGACGAGACTGCCGGCCGAGGAGGTCGAGCTGGTGTGCACGGACGCGCCCGCGCTGGTGGAGGCGATCCGTTCGCTCGCCGTGCGTGGGGCGCCGCTGCTGGGGATCGCCGGTGCGTACGGCGTCGCGCTCGCCGCCGCGCGCGGGTTCGACGTGGAGGACGCCGCCGAGGCGCTCGGGGGTGCGCGGCCCACCGCGGTGAACCTCGCGGTCGGTGTGCGCCGTGCGCGGGCCGCGCACCGGGCCGAGCTCGGCCGGACGGGCGACCAGAAGCAGGCCGCCGAGGCGGCGCTCGCCGCGGCGCGGGCGCTGCACCGTGAGGACGCCGAGGCCAGCTCCCGCATGGCCGCGCACGGGCTGGCACTGCTCGACGAGCTGCTGCCGGGCGGCGGGCACCGGGTGCTCACGCACTGCAACACCGGGGCGCTGGTGTCGGGGGGCGAGGGCACGGCGTTCGCTGTGGCGCTCGCGGCGCACCGGTCGGGCCGGCTGCGGCGGCTGTGGGTGGACGAGACGCGGCCGCTGCTGCAGGGTGCCAGGCTGACCGCTTATGAGGCGGCGCGCAGCGGAATGGCGTACACCTTGCTCACGGACAATGCCGCGGGTTCGCTGTTCGCGGCAGGGGAGGTGGACGCGGTGCTGGTGGGGGCCGACCGGATCGCCGCCGACGGATCGGTGGCGAACAAGGTGGGGACTTACCCGCTCGCGGTGCTCGCCCGGTATCACCACGTGCCGTTCATCGTGGTGGCGCCGGTGACGACAGTGGATCCGGACACCCCCGACGGGGCGTCCATCGAGGTGGAACAGCGCGCGGGGCACGAGGTGACCGAGATCACGGCACCTCAGGCACCGATGGCGGGAGCAGAGGCGGGAGGCGGGATCGTGGTGGCACCCCTGGGGACCCAGGCGTACAACCCGGCGTTCGACGTGACGCCGCCCGAGTTGGTGACGGCGATCGTCACCGAGGAAGGGGCTGTGTCGCCCGTGACCGCTGATGCGCTTGCCGAGCTGTGTGACAGGTCACGCCAGGTAACGATTTAGTTAATGGGATGATGGCATTCATGAAGGGACGAGTCCTTGTCGTCGACGACGACACCGCACTGGCCGAGATGCTCGGCATTGTGTTGCGTGGTGAAGGTTTTGAGCCGTCTTTCGTAGCCGACGGCGACAAGGCGCTGGCCGCGTTCCGTGAGGCCAAACCGGATCTGGTGCTGCTGGATCTGATGCTGCCGGGCCGGGACGGGATCGAGGTGTGCCGTCTGATCAGGGCGGAGTCCGGGGTGCCGATCGTGATGCTCACGGCGAAGAGCGACACCGTCGATGTGGTGGTCGGCCTGGAGTCGGGCGCGGATGACTACATCGTGAAGCCGTTCAAGCCGAAGGAGCTGGTGGCCCGGATCCGGGCGCGCCTGAGGAGGTCGGAGGAGCCGGCGCCGGAGCAGCTCGCCATAGGTGACCTGGTCATCGATGTGGCCGGGCACTCGGTGAAGCGTGAGGGGCAGTCGATCGCGCTGACGCCGCTGGAGTTCGATCTGCTGGTGGCGCTGGCGCGGAAGCCGTGGCAGGTGTTCACTCGGGAGGTTCTGCTGGAGCAGGTCTGGGGGTATCGCCACGCGGCGGACACCCGTCTGGTGAACGTTCATGTGCAGCGGCTGCGTTCCAAGGTCGAGAAGGACCCGGAGCGGCCGGAGATCGTGGTGACCGTCCGTGGTGTCGGATACAAGGCAGGACCCAGCTGACATGTCCGGTGACAGTGCCGCTTCGGCGCCCGGCCAGCCGGGGACCCGCGCGGAGCGGCCTGTCGGCCGGAAGTCGTCGGGTTCCCGCTGGGGGCGTCTCCTTGCGGGCGGGTTGCTGCAGGGCGGAGTCCAGGGCAGCCCGGTTCTGAGGTTGTTCATGCGCTGGGTGCGCCGTCCGCTGCTGCCCGTGATGCGGCTGTGGCGGCGCAACATCCAGCTCAGGGTCGTCGTGACGACCCTGCTGATGTCGCTCAGCGTCGTGCTGCTGCTGGGTTTCGTCGTCATCGGGCAGGTCCGTAACGGATTGCTGGACGCCAAGGTGAAGGCCTCGCAGAGCCAGGCCACCGGCGGTTTCACGGTGGCCGAGCAGAAGGCCGACAGTGAGGCGAACGCGGCCGGGAACGAAAACGCGGAGCCGGACGGCGACCGGGTGCAGAACGTCGGCGAGTGGACGACCAACCTGGTGAGTTCGCTCTCCAGCGGCGGCCAGGGCGCGTTCGACGTCGTGACGCTCAGTCCCGCCTCCGCGGACGGTGACACCGGAGGCCTCGGGCCCCGTGTCTCCGGGGGCGTGCAATGGGACGTCAGCGTGCCTGTGGAGCTGCGTGAGCGGGTCGACGACGGCGCCGGCGCGGTCCAGAGCTACACACGGATCCACTACAACAACGGCCAGGAGTCCCAGCCGGCGCTGATCATCGGCAAGCAGGTCAACGACCCCAACAGCAAGCCGTACCAGCTGTACTACCTCTTCCCGCTCACTCAGGAGGAGAAGTCCCTGAGCCTGGTCAAGGGGACGCTGGCGACGGCCGGGCTGTTCGTCGTGGTGCTGCTCGGGGCCATCGCCTGGCTCGTGGTGCGGCAGGTCGTCACACCCGTGCGGATGGCGGCCGGGATCGCCGAGCGGCTGTCCGCCGGGCGGCTGCAGGAACGGATGAAGGTCAGCGGCGAGGACGACATCGCGCGGCTCGGCGAGGCCTTCAACAAGATGGCGCAGAATTTGCAGCTGAAGATCCAGCAGCTGGAGGACCTGTCGCGGATGCAGCGGCGGTTCGTCTCGGACGTGTCGCACGAGCTGCGTACGCCGCTGACGACCGTACGGATGGCGGCCGATGTCATCCATGACGCGCGCGTGGACTTCGACCCGGTGACCGCGCGGTCGGCCGAACTGCTCGCCGACCAGCTGGACCGGTTCGAGTCGCTGCTCGCAGACCTGCTGGAGATCAGCCGGTTCGACGCGGGCGCGGCGGCCCTGGAAGCCGAGCCGATAGACCTGCGCGGGGTCGTGCGGAAGGTCGTCAGCGGGGCGGAGCCGCTCGCCGAGCGCAAGGGGACGCGGATACGGGTAGCGGGGGACCAGCAACCCGTCGTGGCCGAGGCCGACGCCCGGCGCGTGGAGCGGGTGCTGCGCAACCTCGTGGTCAACGCCGTGGAGCACGGCGAGGGCAGGGACGTGGTGGTCAAGCTCGCGGCGGCGGGCGGCGCGGTCGCGGTCGCGGTGCGCGACTACGGAGTGGGGCTGAAGCCGGGGGAGGCGACGCGGGTGTTCAGCCGTTTCTGGCGGGCGGACCCGGCGCGCGCGCGTACCACCGGCGGTACGGGACTGGGGTTGTCCATCGCCCTGGAGGACGCCCGGCTGCACGGGGGCTGGCTGCAGGCGTGGGGCGAGCCCGGAGGCGGTTCGCAGTTCCGGCTCACCCTGCCGAGGACGGCGGACGAGCCGCTGCGCGGGTCCCCGATACCGCTGGAACCGAAGGACTCCCGGCGAAACCGTGGACTCAATGACGCCGGTCTGCCGCTCGGTGGCGGCGGCAAGCTCGCCACGGTGCCGGTCCAGGCCGGTGAGCACGGGGCCGCGCGGGCGGCCATAGGGCCCAGGCCGGGAGCCGGACAGGCTCCCACGGCCGACCCGACGGCGCTGCCGGGCAACGGCGCGCGCGTGGTGCCCCGGCCCGGCACGCCGTCCGTGACCCCGCCCCAGGCTTCGCCGTCGCGGCGGCCCGACGGTGGTGCGGGACGGGCCGAGGAGAGGCCGGCGGAGAGCGATGCGGAGCGGCAGCACGAGCAGGGGGAGGCATTCCGTGGGCGCTGACCGCGCGGAAGGCGACCGTAGGCGTCCGGGTCGGGTGGCCGCGCGTATCGGGGGTGTCGGCATCAGTGCCGTCCTGCTGGCGGGGTGCGCCTCGATGCCGGACAGCGGTGACATGCGTGACGTCGAGTCCACCCCGAGACAGGAATCGAAGGTGCGGGTCATCGCGCTGCAGCCCGCCGACGACGCCGAGCCGCAGGAGATCGTGCAGGGCTTCCTGGAAGCCCTGACCAGCGATGACCTGGGATACGAGACCGCACGCAAATACCTGACGGGCGACGCGGCCAAGGAATGGGATCCGGGCGAGTCGACCACGGTCCTCGCCGAGGCACCCACCCCCTACACCCAGGTCACGGGGGAGCGGCCCGACGCCGACAAGTCCCGGTACGAGCTGTCCGGCCTGAACGTCGCCCGGGTCGATGGGCAGCATGCGTACAGGCCCACCAGCGGCGAATACCGCAAGACCGTGCACCTCACGCGCGTGAAGGACACCAAGCAGTGGCGCATCGACCGGCTGCCGCCGGGTGTGG
This sequence comes from Streptomyces sp. NBC_01314, assembly GCF_041435215.1. Taxonomy (NCBI): domain Bacteria; kingdom Bacillati; phylum Actinomycetota; class Actinomycetes; order Kitasatosporales; family Streptomycetaceae; genus Streptomyces; species Streptomyces sp. NBC_01314. The sequence continues at coordinate 6,874,141 of NZ_CP108394.1, forward strand.
TGCTCGGCAGGTCGGACTTCGAGCGCAACTACAAGTCCGTCAACAAGTACTACTTCACCTCCGCCGCGCAGTCCGGTGAGCCGGGGACCGTCGCCGACCCGGTCTATGTACGCAGCCAGGTCGACCCGGTGACCCAGGTGGTCCGGGACCTGCTGAAGGGCCCCACCAGCTGGCTCAACCCGGTCGCGAGGACGAGTTTCCCCTCCGGTACGGCCCTGAAGAAGGGCACCCGGGCGCTGACGCCCGACGATCAGAACAGGCTGGTCGTGCCGCTGAACAAGAAGGCCGACCGCGTCTCGGACAGCCGATGCAGGGAGATGGCCGCCCAACTGCTCTTCACCCTTCAGGACTACATGCCCACGGGCGTGGACGAGGTGGAGCTGCAGGGGTCGACCGGCGCCCAGTTGTGCGTGCTCCTTGAGGGAGAGGCCGACATCAGCGCCGCGCACGGCTTCGGCAAGAGCGCGGCGTACGAGTACTTCATCGACGGCGACCACAAGCTCGTACGGCTGTCCGAGCGGGATCCGGTGACCACGCCGACGGCCGTTCCCGGCGCGCTCGGTGAGGGCGAGAAGCAGTTGCGGTCCGCCGCTGTGTCGCGTGACGAGGACCGCGCGGCGGGAGTGTCGGCCGACGGGAGGGATCTGTACGTGGCACCGCTGACGGCGGGGGGCACGCTCGCAGACCCGGCGCTGCGCAGCGCCGGTGCCACCGCGAAGGACCGGCTGACGACGCCCAGTTGGGACGGGCGGGGCGACCTGTGGGTGGCCGACCGCGACCCGAAGAACCCCCGGCTGCTGGTTCTGGCGGACGGCATGGGCGAGCCGCTGGAGGTCAGGACGCCCAACCTCGACGGGCGCATCGAGGCGGTGCGGGTGGCCGCCGACGGTGTGCGCGTGGCGCTGATCCTGGAAAGCGAGGGCAAGCGGGCGCTGTACATCGGGCGCATCGAGCGGGACGCCGACGCGGAGAGCACCACCGTCTCGATCGTCGAACTGCGGTCCGTCACACCGGACCCGGAGGACGTCACCGCCATGTCGTGGGCGGGTGACAGCCAACTCGTGGTCGTGGGGCGCGAACCCGGCAGAGTGCAGCAGATGCGGTACGTCCGGGTCGACGGCTCCCCGACGCCGGGCTCCGGGCCCTCCGCGCTCACCGGTGTGGAGGAGATCGCCGCGTCCGAGGACGAGAGCCAGCCGCTGGTCGCGCACTCGGCGGACGGGATCGTCCGGCTGTCCCCGGGGGCGCAGTGGCAGACGGTGGTCAAGGAAGGGTCGGCGCCGGTCTATCCGGGGTGAGGGACGCAATGGGCGGTACGTCCGGTGCTTCTGGGGCGTGCGGTGCCTGCGGTGCCTGAGGTGCATCTGTGGGTGGAGTGAGGCCTGGTGCTGCGGTGTGTCCGGTGAGGCTGGGCGCTCTGCGGGGGTGATCCGCAGGCGGGTCGCCGCTGTCCGTCGGCTGCCCAGGGGCGGCTTCGGCGGGCCGCTGTGGCCTTCCCCCGTGGCTTACGGCCGCCGGGGCCAGGCGCGCTCCTGTGACCTGCGGTTCTACGGTCCTGAGGCCTCGTCGCCGAGCGGGGATCGGGCGCTGAGGGCTTTGTGGCCGTGGTCCCGGGTGGGCTTGGCGGGACGAAGGGCTTGGGCGTCGAGAGCGACGATGCCGGTCGGTCATCTTGGGAGGGCACTCGGTCATCTTCGGGCGTCCGTCATGCGTGTGGGTGACGTCCTCTCTGTGATTGCGGTGAGTTGTCCACAGACGGTTGTCCACAGGGGTGGCAGGGCTTCGCATGGGTTGGCACAGTGTGGGCATGCGGGGGTGGTGGCAGGACCTCACGGATCTGGTGCTGCCGGCCGAGTGCGGAGGCTGCGGGAGGCTTCGCGCGGTGCTCTGCCCGGAGTGCCGCGCGGCTCTGACCGGGACCGCGCCGTGCCGGGTGCGGCCGGTGCCGGAGCCGTCGGGGTTGCCCGTGGTGCACGCGGCGGCCCCGTACGAGGACGCGGTGCGGGCCACGCTGATCGCGCACAAGGAACGGGGTGCGCTGGCGCTCGCCCGACCGCTCGGCACGGCCTTGGCAGGGGCCGTACGGGCGGGTGGGGACGGGCCGGTGCTGCTGGTCCCGGTGCCGTCCGCGCGGCGGGCGGTGCGGGCGCGGGGGCACGACCCGGCACGGCGGATCGCGCTCGCGGCCGCCGGGGAGCTGCGGCGTACCGGGACGCCGGCCCGGGTGGCCGGGGTGCTGCGGCAGCGGCGGGCCGTGGCCGATCAGTCGGGGCTGGACTCCCGGCAGCGGCTGCACAACCTCGCGGGTGCCCTGGAGGTGGCCGCCGGGGGTACCCGGCTGCTGGGCAGCGGGCCGGTCGTGCTCGTGGACGACCTGATGACGACGGGTGCCTCGCTCGCGGAGGCGGCACGGGCGGTGCGGTCGGCCCGGGACGGATGGGCGACCGAGCCGCGGCACTCCGCCGCGGAACGAAAGGCGAAGGAGGAGGTGCGCACACAAGGCGTGACGGGAATGGCGGGCGTGGACGGCGCCCGAGACAGGATCAGCGCGGCGGTGGTCGCCGCGCCACCCGACTCTTTCCAAATAAACCGGAACTGACAGAGAACTTGCATCGTTGCAGGTAACGAACGGGCGAATTCACCTGAACGGAGGTACGCCCCAGTAGAGGGTGACGACATCCGTCCGGGCGAGATATGTTCGGATGTGAGGGAATGGCCCCGGCCGTTCACCACATATTTGAATGCTGCGCTGCGGCTTTTCCGAATCACCCCGCGCTGGTGGGTGGAGATCTTGTCCACGGGGGAGGAGGAGGTGGAAGTCACCGAGTCCGCGGTTCCGGGAGCCACCGGAACCTGGTGCACAAGGGAGATGCTCCGCCAGTGGAGCGGAGCAATCCGGGAACGGAGTTCTGCGTGGACATCGTCGTCAAGGGCCGCAAGACCGAGGTGCCCGAGCGGTTCCGCAAGCACGTGGCCGAGAAGCTGAAGCTGGAGAAGATCCAGAAGCTCGACGGCAAGGTGATCAGCCTCGACGTCGAGGTGTCCAAGGAGCCCAACCCCCGACAGGCCGACCGCAGTGACCGGGTGGAGATCACGCTCCACTCGCGGGGGCCGGTGATCAGGGCCGAGGCAGCGGCAAGCGATGCGTATGCGGCGCTCGACCTGGCGGCGGACAAGCTGGAAGCCCGGCTGCGCAAGCAGCACGACAAGCGTTACACGCGCCGAGGCGCGCGCAGGCTCACGGCCGCGGAGGTCGCCGACCACGTCCCCGGCGTGGCGACCCTCAACGGCAACGGATACGTCGCCGACGAGGAGAAGCCGGACGGCGTGCCCACCAAGAAGATCGGCTCGCTGGAGGTCAAGGGCGAAGGCCCCCTCGTCGTCCGCGAGAAGACCCATGTCGCTTCCCCGATGACCCTCGACCAGGCTCTCTACGAGATGGAGCTGGTCGGGCACGACTTCTACCTCTTCGTCGACTCCGAGACCAAGGAACCCAGTGTCGTCTACCGGCGGCATGCCTACGACTACGGCGTCATCCACCTCAGCACGGACCCGATGGTCGCCCAGGCGCATTCGGACGCCGCGGGTGGCGCGCTCGGCGGCTGAGCACGCTGGGTGACAGCTGAGCCGGTGCCCCTGGAGCGCCTGTGCGCCCCCAGGGGCACCGGTGTGCGACCCCTTGGGGCCCGCTCTGTCAGCGCAGTGCGGGCCGGGCATGGAATCATGGCCGAACCGGCCTCAACCGGGGGGTCGTTGCCTTGGGTTGGCGATGGCACAGAAACACGGGCCACGGCCTTCAGGGGGAGGAACGATGGCGGGCAGCAGTTTCGGACCGATGCGTGACGAGGGTGCCGACGAAGTCTCCGCCGGTATGGGCTCGACCGCGGACTCCTCGCGCAAGGAGCCGATCCGGGTCCTCGTCGTGGACGACCACGCGCTTTTCCGCCGCGGTCTGGAGATCGTGCTCGCCGCCGAGGAGGACATCCAGGTCGTCGGCGAGGCCGGTGACGGGGCGGAGGCGGTCGACAAGGCCGCGGATCTGCTGCCCGACATCGTGCTGATGGACGTACGGATGCCCAAGCGTGGTGGTATCGAGGCGTGCACCTCCATCAAGGAGGTGGCCCCCAGCGCGAAGATCATCATGCTGACGATCAGCGACGAGGAGGCCGACCTCTACGACGCGATCAAGGCGGGGGCGACCGGTTATCTCCTCAAGGAGATCTCCACGGACGAGGTGGCCACGGCCATTCGCGCGGTCGCCGACGGACAATCGCAGATCAGCCCCTCGATGGCGTCGAAGCTGCTCACCGAGTTCAAGTCCATGATTCAGCGGACCGACGAGCGGCGCCTCGTGCCGGCCCCGCGGCTGACGGACCGGGAACTGGAAGTGCTCAAGCTCGTGGCGACCGGGATGAACAATCGGGACATCGCCAAGGAGCTGTTCATTTCCGAGAACACCGTGAAGAACCACGTACGCAACATCCTGGAGAAGCTGCAGCTGCACTCCAGGATGGAGGCCGTGGTGTACGCGATGCGGGAGAAGATCCTCGAAATCCGCTAGGCCACCGCGCGCACCAGAGGCTCCCGTAGTTCCGGGGCGTCCACCCGCTCCACGCGTACGTCCGTGCAGTCCACCCAGGTCGCCGCCTCCAGAAGGGCCTGGGCCACGGCCGGGATCGCCTTGGGGCCGTCGAGAGTGACCTGTTTGGCGACCAGGGTGCGGCCGTCGCGGGCGGGGTCGACGCGGCCGACGAGTCGGCCGCCGGACAGGACCGGCATCGCGAAGTAGCCGTGGACGCGCTTCTGCTTGGGGACGTAGGCCTCCAGGCGGTGGGTGAAGCCGAAGATGCGTTCCGTGCGGGCCCGTTCCCAGATCAGGGAGTCGAACGGGGACAGCAGCGTGGTGCGGTGGCGGCCGCGCGGGGGTGCGGCCAGCGCCGCGGGGTCGGCCCAGGCAGGCTTGGCCCAGCCCTCCACCGTCACCGGGACCAGGCCCGCGTCGGCGACCACCGCGTCGAACTGCTCGCCCTTGAGGCGGTGGTAGTCGGCGATGTCCGCGCGGGTGCCGACGCCGAGGGCCTCGCCGGCCTGGCGGACCAGGCGGCGCACGCACTCAGTGTCGTCCAGCTCGTCGTGCAGCAGAGCGTCCGGGATCGCGCGCTCCGCGAGGTCGTACACCCGCTTCCAGCCGCGGCGCTCCACGCAGACCACCTCGCCGTACATCAGGGCGCGTTCGACGGCGACCTTCTCGCCGGACCAGTCCCACCATTCGCTGGTGCGTTTCGCGCCGCCCAGTTCCGTGGCCGTGAGGGGGCCCTCGGTGCGGAGCTGTTTGATGACGCGGTCGTAGGCGCCGTCCGGGAGCTGGTGGCCCCAGTGGGGGCGGGCCCGGTAGGCGCGGCGGCGGAAGGCGAAGTGGGGCCATTCCTCGATGGGGAGGATGCAGGCGGCGTGGGACCAGTACTCGAAGGCGTGGGGTCGTGCCGAAGGCGCGCCGGCGGGTGCGGCCGTCCAGTAGGCGCTGTCGACCGTGGCGCGGCCCACGGCGCCGAGGCGGGCGTACGGGATGAGTTCGTGGGAGCGGGCCAGGACCGAGATGGTGTCGAGTTGGACCGCGCCCAGGTGTCGCAGAACGCCGCGGACGCCGGATCTGCGGTCCGGGGCGCCGAGGAAGCCCTGCGCCCGGAGGGCGATTCGGCGGGCCTCGTCTGCGGTGAGTTCTGTGGTGGGGCGCGGGAGGGAGGTCATGCTCCGCAGGGTAGGGGAGGGCACTGACAGCGGGGGGTGAGCTGCGGGGTTGGGGGCGGGGCGGGTGCGGGCGCCGGGGTCGGTGCCGGTGCGGGTGCTCGGATCGGGTGGGGTGCCGTGCCTTTTCGCCCCCGCCGTCGCCCCTACCCGTCCCGTCCCAGGGGCGCTGCCCCTTCGCGTCGGCCCCCTCCTGGGGGTTGCGCCCCCAGACGCCCATCGGCCTTCGGCCTCGTCCTCAGACGCCGGACGGGCTGAATCATCCCCGTGCCGGTAGATAGGGCGCCGGAGACGGCAGGCCCAGGTCCGAGGGGAGCAGGGACGCGATCCAGCAGTCGCGGCGGACCCCGTTGTTGTCGAGGGCGGATCTGAGGGTGCCTTCGAGGGTGAAGCCGGTGTGTTCGGCGACCGTGCGGGAGGCGGTGTTGCCCACTTCGGCGCGCCATTCGAGGCGGTCGAGGGTGAGGGTGGTGAAGGACCAGTGGGCGGCGGCGCGGGTGGCCTCGGTGATGTAGCCGTTGCGGCGGTGCTCCTTGGTGGCCCAGAAGCCGATCTCGCCGGTGCCGGGGGAGCGCATGGTGATGCCGAGCATCCCCGCCAGCTCCCCGGCGGGGAGGAAGAGGCCGAAGGTGAACATCGAGGCGGTGGCCCAGCCTTCGGGAACGGCCCGCTCGACGAAACCCTCCGCGTGCTCACGCAGGTACGGCGAGGGGATCGTGGTCCAGCGCTGGATGTCCGGGTCCTGCGCAGCCGCGTACACCGTGGCGGTGTCGCGCCGGTCCACGGTGCGCAGCAGCAGGCGCTCGGTGGTCAGGGTGACGGGTTCCATCGGGCGATTCTGCTCGGCGGAACGGAAGGGCGCCATCCCATTCGAGGACGTTCTGTGGACGGCGCGCGGCGCGATGCGTGAGGAGACGGTCACAATTCACGCATTTCGCAGGCGGAACGCGGCACCATCCACAACGCCTGCCCGTTGTCCTGGTAGCTGTCACGGCCAGACCTCCCGGCACGGCGGGGTCCTCGCTTACGATGGCCGTTGCTCAAACTGTGATTCAAGTCTGCCAACTGTCATTGAACCGACCCTCCCCAGGCCCGACCGGCAAGGAGACAAACCCCCGTGTCCGTCCTCTCGAAGATCATGCGTGCAGGCGAAGGCAAAATCCTGCGCAAGCTGCACCGCATCGCGGACCAGGTCAACTCCATCGAAGAGGACTTCGTCGACCTCTCCGACGCCGAGCTGCGGGCCCTCACCGAGGAGTACAAGCAGCGGTACGCCGACGGTGAGACCCTCGACGACCTGCTCCCCGAGGCGTTCGCCACCGTGCGCGAGGGCGCCAAGCGCGCCCTCGGCCAGCGCCCCTACGACGTGCAGATCATGGGTGGCGCCGCGCTCCACCTCGGCTATGTCGCCGAGATGAAGACCGGTGAGGGCAAGACCCTCGTCGGCACACTGCCCGCTTATCTGAACGCGCTGTCCGGTGAAGGTGTCCACCTGATCACGGTCAACGACTACCTGGCCGAGCGCGACTCCGAGATGATGGGCCGCGTCCACAAGTTCCTGGGCCTGGAAGTCGGCTGCATCCTCGCCAACATGACGCCGGCCCAGCGCCGCGAGCAGTACGCGTGCGACATCACCTACGGCACGAACAACGAGTTCGGTTTCGACTACCTCCGCGACAACATGGCGTGGTCCAAGGACGAGCTCGTCCAGCGCGGCCACAACTTCGCGATCGTCGACGAGGTCGACTCCATCCTCGTCGACGAGGCCCGTACGCCGCTGATCATCTCCGGCCCGGCCGACCAGGCCACCAAGTGGTACGGCGACTTCGCCAAGCTGGTCACGCGCCTGAAGAAGGGCGAGCCCGGCAATCAACTCAAGGGCATCGAGGAGACCGGCGACTACGAGGTCGACGAGAAGAAGCGCACGGTCGCCATCCACGAGTCCGGCGTCGCCAAGGTCGAGGACTGGCTGGGCATCGACAACCTCTACGAGTCGGTGAACACCCCTCTGGTGGGCTACCTGAACAACGCCATCAAGGCCAAGGAGCTCTTCAAGAAGGACAAGGACTACGTCGTCATGGACGGCGAAGTCATGATCGTCGACGAGCACACCGGCCGTATCCTCGCCGGCCGCCGCTACAACGAGGGCATGCACCAGGCGATCGAGGCGAAGGAAGGGGTGGACATCAAGGACGAGAACCAGACGCTCGCCACGATCACCCTGCAGAACTTCTTCCGCCTCTACAAGCGCCACGACCACAACGGCAAGGAACGGCCCGGCCTCTGTGGCATGACCGGTACGGCGATGACCGAGGCCGCCGAGTTCCACCAGATCTACAAGCTCGGCGTCGTCCCGATCCCGACGAACCGGCCGATGGTCCGCAAGGACCAGTCCGACCTGATCTACCGCACCGAGGTCGCGAAGTTCGAGGCGGTCGTCGACGACATCGTCGAGAAGCACGAGAAGGGCCAGCCGATCCTCGTCGGTACGACGTCGGTCGAGAAGTCCGAGTACCTGTCCCAGCAGCTGAGCAAGCGCGGTGTCCAGCACGAGGTGCTCAACGCCAAGCAGCACGACCGGGAGGCGACGATCGTCGCCCAGGCCGGCCGCAGGGGCGCCGTGACCGTCGCCACCAACATGGCCGGCCGTGGTACGGACATCAAGCTCGGCGGCAACCCCGACGACCTCGCCGAGGCGGAGCTGCGTCAGCGTGGTCTCGACCCCGAGGAACACATCGAGGAGTGGGCCCACGCCCTGCCCGAGGCCCTCACGAAGGCCGAGGCAGCGGTCAAGGCGGAGTTCGAGGAGGTCAAGGAGCTCGGCGGGCTCTACGTCCTCGGCACCGAGCGGCACGAGTCCCGCCGTATCGACAACCAGCTGCGTGGTCGTTCCGGCCGTCAGGGCGACCCCGGCGAGTCCCGTTTCTACCTGTCGCTGGGCGACGACCTGATGAGGCTCTTCAAGGCCCAGATGGTCGAGCGTGTGATGTCCATGGCGAACGTGCCGGACGACGTCCCGATCGAGAACAAGATGGTCACCCGTGCGATCGCCTCCGCCCAGTCCCAGGTCGAGCAGCAGAACTTCGAGACCCGGAAGAACGTCCTCAAGTACGACGAGGTCCTCAACCGGCAGCGCGAGGTCATCTACGGCGAGCGCCGCCGCGTCCTGGAGGGCGAGGACCTGCAGGAGCAGATCCAGCACTTCACGGACGACACCATCGAGGCGTACATCACCGCCGAGACCGCCGAGGGCTTCGCCGAGGAGTGGGACCTCGACCGGCTGTGGGGTGCCTTCAAGCAGCTCTACCCGGTGAAGGTCACCGTCGATGAGCTGGAGGAGGCCGCCGGAGACCGGGCCGGGCTGACCGCCGAGTTCATCGCCGAGTCCATCAAGGACGACATCACCGAGCAGTACCAGGCGCGTGAGACACAGCTCGGCTCCGAGATCATGCGTGAGCTCGAGCGCCGGGTCGTCCTCTCCGTGCTGGACCGCAAGTGGCGCGAGCACCTCTACGAGATGGACTACCTCCAGGAGGGCATCGGCCTGCGCGCGATGGCCCAGAAGGACCCGCTGGTCGAGTACCAGCGCGAGGGCTTCGACATGTTCACCGCCATGATGGAGGGCATCAAGGAGGAGTCCGTCGGCTACCTGTTCAACCTGGAGGTCCAGGTCGAGCAGCAGGTCGAGGAGGTCCCGGTCGAGGACTCGAAGCCGTCCCTGGACAAGAGCGACGCGGTGCCGGCCCAGGCGGGTGCGTCCCGGCCGGAGATCCGCGCCAAGGGCCTGGAGGCCCCGCAGCGCCGTGACCGCCTCCACTTCTCCGCGCCGACCGTCGACGGCGAGGGCGGCATCGTCGAGGGCGACCTGCCCGAGGACGAGCCCGTCCGCTCCGAGGCCGACGGCCTCACCCGCGCGGAGCGCCGCAAGCAGCAGGGGAAGACCAGCCGCCGCCGCAAGAAGTGAGGGTCGCTTCGACGAGGGCGCTCCGCGGCGGCGCTCGGCGAGGTCGCTCGCCGGGCGAGCGGTGAAGCACGAGCAATGAGACGGTGAAGGGCCGGGCATCTTCGGGTGTCCGGCCCTTCGTGCGTCGCGGGGGCGTAGACGGTCAGCTGGCCAGGGGGCCAGGGTGGGCAGGTGGCGTGGCTGTGGGTGGGTGCTTCGGGGGCGTCGGCGCGGTACGGCCGGGTGGGGCGGTTCTTCGGGGGTGGGTGGTCGTTCAGTCGTCGTTCGGGTGGGGGAGCCTCGGGCCGCCGAGTTCCACCGCTGTGCAGCGCCAGCGGTGGTCGGGGCCGTGTTCCAGGCGGAAGGCCATGGCGCGGAGGCGGTCGCCGGCGCCGATGCGGGCGAAGACCTCCAGAGCGCCCGGACCTGCCACGTAGTAGCCGATGTCGCGGACGACGGGGTGGGCGCCGTGAGGAGTGCGCAGGGTGCCGTGTTCGGCCAGCCAGGCCAGTTCGTCGTAGGCCCTCCCCGCGGTGTGGCGCAGCATGCTGTGGACCGGGCGCCGGCCGCTCAGCACGGCGAGGAGGAGGTCGGCGAAGCGGTCGGTGGGACGGGGGTGGGGGACGGGCCCGGCGAGGGGTGCCGTGGGCGCCGTGCGGGGCGGGGGCGGCGTCGCGGGTGCTGTGGACCGGGGCGTGGACGGGCGGCCCCCTCCCGGGGTCGTGCGGGCCGGGGTGCGGCCGGGGCGGCGGGTGTCGTGGCGGACGGGTGGGCGGGTGCCGGGGTCGCGCCTGGTCCTGGTCATGACCTTGTTCATCGGAAATCCCCGTTCGTCGGTGAGGCCGCGGATACCAGTCGGTAACTTGGTGATGGGGATCTTGTACGAGGCCGGAGGGGGCCGTGGCAAGGAAGCGCGGGGGGTCGCGGGGGGCCGCGGAATGTTCACCTATCAGGGTGACGGTGAGGGGGTTCGGGCCCGGCGGGGCGGGGGTGTACCGGGTGAGACGGCGGGCCCGGGGTGGACGCGTCCGGAGGGTTGGGCGGGGACTCGAAAGGGGACGCCCGCACGTATCCTGAAGGCCCTCCGGAGGCTTCGCGGGGACCTCTGCGGCGAACCGAGACGCATCGCTGGGCCGAACCGCCGAAACTCTCCGAGGCTCTCCGAGATCACGACTACGAAAGCGGCCTGCCATGCGCGTCTACGTCCCCCTGACCCTTCCCGGGCTCGCCGAGGCGTACAAGACGGGTGAGCTGGGGGAGGGGGCGTTCGTCGCGTACGCCGTCACGCCGGCTCTGCGGGAGTGGTATCTGTCCGACGACGTCGAGGAGCTGGAGTACGCGGCGCTGAACCGGGCGGCGCTCGCGTCGCTGCGGCTGGTGGCCGTGGATCCGAGGGCTGCCCGGCGGCGGGTCGTCGTGGCCGTGGACGTGGCCGACCAGGACGCGGTGGCCGATCCCGACCGGGGGCTCGATCCGGTGGCGCTCGGGGAAGTACGGGTGGCCGGGCCGGTGTCGTTGGGCAAGGCCGCGGCCGTGCATGTCGACTCGGCGGAGGCCGAGGGGGAGGTGGGGGAGGCCGCGGACGCGTTGGGGGCGGCGGATCAGGGGGATGACGACGCGCAGTTCATCGTGGACGGGGCGGACGATCACGAGTTGCTCTGGTACGCGACGCAGGAGATTCCCAACCTGGTGGGGTTGGGGGGCTGACCGCACCGCGGCGCTGCTCGCACCCCGGCGGGGTTGGTAGCTGCTCGCCAAGGAGTGTGTATGAGGTCGAGTTGGCTCGATGGTGTGGTGGTCGGTTTCCGGGCTTGCGGTGTCCTGGGCCGTTCGGGTTGGCGTGATTGCGCGATCCGGGACGCTGGGTACGGCGTCAGTGTGCGGGCCCTTGTTTCACCGGTGTGATGGTTCAGGGCCTCCCCGTCGCCTCTGGCCGTACTTACATGGCCAGGTCGCGCAGGGCTGTGTCCATCAGCGGCCTCCGGGCCCGGACCACGCACAGGACCCGGGCCCGGACCACGCACAGGATGCGTGTCGCCACCCGGGGTCGAGTACGCCGGGGACCAGCTCGCCCAGGACCGTTCGGGGCGCGCGGCTGAACGGACCAACCCCCGCTCAGTCCACAGGAACGGTACGTTCTGGGTATGGGGATGAACGGAGTCGGGGCACATATCGTCTGGGACTGGAACGGGACCTTGTTCCATGACAACGAGGCGATCATCGGGGCGACGAACGCGGCGTTCGCGGAGTTGGGGATCGAGGCGATCACGCTGGAGCGGTACCGGGAGCTGTACTGCGTGCCGGTGCCGAAGTTCTATGAGCGGTTGATCGGGCGGCTGCCCACGGACGAGGAGTGGGAGGCCATGGACGTGGTCTTCCACCGGTACTACTCGGAGCACCGGGTCGCCTGTGGGCTGACCGACGGTGTGCCGGGACTGCTCACGCAGTGGCTCTCGGCGGGGCGCAGTCAGTCGATCCTCAGCATGTACGAGCATGAGGAACTGGTCCCGCTGGTCCGGGAGTTCGGGATCGAGCCGCACTTCGTCCGGGTCGACGGGCGGACCGGGCCCTCCGGGGGCAGCAAGGCCGAGCACATGGTGCGGCATCTGCGCCGGCTCGTGGGCGTGGAGCCGAGACGGACCGTCGTGATCGGGGATGCCGCCGATGACGCCGTCGCCGCCCGGCACGTGGGAGCGCAGGCCGTGCTCTACACCGGGGGCTCCCACAGCAGGGCCAGCCTGGAGTGGGTCGGGGTGCCCGTCGTGGACACCCTGGAGGAGGCCGTCGCGGAGGCCGAGCGGCTGGCCGCGTAGCGGTCAGCACCCTCCGCACCCCTCCCTGCCGCACCCTCCCTGCCCGCACCCATGTCCTCCCGGACCCCTGCCCGCACGCACCCCCGCCGCACGCACGCACCCCTGCCCGCCCCGCCGCGCCTCCTGCCCGCCCCGCCTCCCGCACGCCTCCTGCTCACCCCGCCCCTTACGTCACCGGCGCCTTCGCCCGCAGCACCGTCAGGAACTCGCGCATCCAGCTGGAGTGGTCCGGCCAGGCGCGGGCGGAGACGAGGGTGCCGTCGACGACGGTCTCGGCGTCCTGGAAGGTGGCACCGGCGGCCTGCATGTCGAGTTCGAGGGCGGGGTACGCGGTGACGCGGCGGCCGTGCAGGGCGTCCACGGCGGCGGTGAGCAGCGGCCCGTGGCAGATCTGGGCGACCGGCTTGTCGGTGTCGAAGAAGGACTTGAGGATCTTGCGCAGCTCGGGGTCGTTGCGCAGGTACTCCGGGGCCCGGCCGCCGGGGACCACGACGGCGACGTACTGGCCGGGGTCGACCTCGGAGAAGGCCAGGTCGGCGGGCCAGGTGTAGCCGGGCTTCTCGGTGTAGGTGTCGTAGCCCGGTTCGAAGTCGTGGACGACGAACCGGAGCTTCTTGCGGCTGGGGGCGGCGATATGGACGTCGTACCCCTCCTCGCGGAGGCGTTGGTAGGGGTACAGGACCTCCAGTGACTCCGCCGCGTCGCCGGTCACGATCAGGATCTTGGGCGTCATGGTGGGGCTCCCCTCGGTACCGCAGGGCTTCCTTCGCCAGGCTATGGCTTCCTGGGCAACGTGCATCCGGGGTGAGGGTTTGCCAAGGGGGTGGGCGGATTCAGGGTCCGGCGAAAGCGCGTATAAGCTCGGTTGCGCGGAGGTAAGCTCAAAAGTGCGCGATGGGTACTGTGCAGAACGTCAAAGTTCTACCCCCTGTTTTGTACACATACGGCTCATGACGTGCCCCCCGTCCGGAGGGATAGCCTTGTGGCGTGATCAGCGCGATAGCTCGCGGGGACGCTGTCGTCCCCGCCCCGCGCCCGGTGACCACGGACGACATCCGTGGCCGGGCGGCGGTCGCTGGTCCTCGCGGGCGGGAGGGAGCCACCAGGGCTCCCGGGACGCCGGGTACACCCACTGGTCGGACGGTGCCGAGAGCAGCGTCACATCCGGTTCGGGTACCGAAAATGGCTGATTACCCCCCGCTCATCTCACCCTGCGGCATAGCGTCGAAGCAGACCGGACACCCCGTGTCGTGGCGGCGCGTCGGAGGGAACGAGTTCGTACTTCCTTCTACGTCTCGCAACGGCGCGCGACAGGAGCCAGAGGACAATGCAGACCAAGCTGGACGAAGCCAAGGCCGAGCTGCTCGAACGGGCCGCCCGGGTAGCTGAGAACAGCCCGGTCGGGGGGTATCTACCGACTGGGACGACGAGCGAGAGTACGTCCGGCATCCCGGACCACGACACCGTGCTCGCGTTCCTCCAGCGCTACTACCTGCACACCGCCCCGGAGGACCTGAGCGGCCGCGACCCGGTCGACATCTTCGGAGCCGCCCACTCCCACTACCGCCTGGCCGAGAACCGCCCCCAGGGCACGGCCAACGTGCGGGTCCACACCCCGACCGTCGAGGAGAACGGCTGGACGTGCAGCCACTCCGTCGTCGAGGTCGTCACCGACGACATGCCCTTCCTCGTCGACTCCGTGACCAACGAGCTGTCACGGCAGGGGCGCGGCATCCATGTCGTCATCCACCCGCAGGTCGTCGTACGACGGGACGTCACGGGCAAGCTCGTCGAGCTGGTCATCGAGCCGGCCGCCGTCGCCGCGGCGGCCGCGGCCGTGGCCGCCGGTGAGACGCTGCCGCACGACGCGCACATCGAGTCCTGGATCCACGTGGAGATGGACCGCGAGACGGACCGGGCGGACCTCAAGCAGATCAACAACGATCTGCTGCGCGTCCTGTCCGACGTCCGCGAGGCCGTCGAGGACTGGGAGAAGATGCGGGACGCGGCGGTCCGTATCGCCGACGGGCTGCCCGCCGAGAACACCGCCGACGACCTGCGCGAACAGGAGGTGGAGGAGGCCCGCGAGCTGCTGCGCTGGCTCGCCGACGACCACTTCACCTTCCTGGGGTTCAGGGAGTACGAGCTGCGGGAGGACGACTCGCTCGCCGCCGTCGCCGGCACCGGCCTCGGCATCCTGCGCTCCGACCCGCACCACGCCGGGCACGACCACCACCCCGTCAGCTCCTCCTTCGAGCGGCTGCCGGCCGATGCCCGCGCCAAGGCCCGTGAGCACAAGCTCCTCGTCCTGACGAAGGCCAACAGCCGGGCCACCGTCCACCGGCCGTCCTACCTCGACTACGTGGGCGTGAAGAAGTTCGACGCCGAGGGGAACGTGGTCGGTGAGCGGCGCTTCCTCGGACTGTTCTCCTCGGCCGCCTACACCGAGTCCGTGCGCCGGGTGCCCGTCGTCCGCCGCAAGGTCGACGACGTCCTGAGGGGGGCCGGGTTCTCGCCCAACAGCCACGACGGGCGCGACCTGCTCCAGATCCTGGAGACCTACCCGCGCGACGAACTGTTCCAGACCCCGGCCGACGAACTGCGGGCCATCGTCACCTCCGTGCTCTACCTCCAGGAGCGCCGGCGGCTGCGGCTCTACCTCCGCCAGGACGAGTACGGGCGTTACTACTCCGCCCTCGTCTACCTCCCGCGCGACCGCTACACCACCGGCGTACGCCTCAGGATCATCGACATCCTGAAGGAGGAACTGGGCGGCATCAGCGTCGACTTCACCGCCATGAACACCGAGTCGATCCTCTCCCGGCTGCACTTCGTGGTCCGCGTCCAGCCGGGCACCGAACTGCCGCATCTCAGCGACGCCGACAAGGACCGCCTCGAGGCCAAGCTGGTGGAGGCCGCCCGGTCCTGGTCGGACGGGTTCGCCGAGGCGCTCAACGCCGAGGTCGGCGAGGAGCGGGCCGCCGAACTGCTGCGCCGGTACGCGAACGCCATCCCCGAGGGGTACAAGGCCGACCACAACCCCCGCTCGGCCGTCGCGGACCTCGTCCGCCTCGAAGCGCTGAAGCAGGACGAGGACTTCGAGCTCAGCCTGTACGAGCCGGTGGGCGCCGCGCCCGACGAGCGCCGCTTCAAGATCTACCGCAAGGGCGGCTCCGTCTCCCTCTCCGCGGTGCTGCCCGTCCTCAACCGCATCGGCGTCGAGGTCATCGACGAACGGCCGTACGAGCTGCGCTGCGCGGACCGGACGACCGCGTGGATCTACGACTTCGGGCTGCGCATGCCCAGGCCGCAGGCCGGCAGTGTGGACTACGCCGGGGACGACGCCCGGGAGCGGGTGCAGGAGACCTTCGCCGCGACCTGGACCGGGCAGGCCGAGAACGACGGGTTCAACTCGCTCGTGCTGAGCGCGGGCCTCACCTGGCGGCAGGCCATGGTGCTGCGCGCGTACGCCAAGTACCTGCGGCAGGCAGGGTCCACCTTCAGCCAGGACTACATGGAGGACACCCTCCGCAACAACGTCCACACCACCCGGCTGCTCGTGTCGCTGTTCGAGGCGCGGATGTCGCCGGACCGGCAGCGGGCGGGCCGGGAGATCGTCGACGCGCTCCTCGAAGAGGTCGACGCGGCGCTCGACCAGGTGGCGAGCCTCGACGAGGACCGGATCCTGCGGTCCTTCCTGACGGTCATCAAGGCGACGCTGCGCACGAACTTCTTCCAGGAGGCGGCCGGCGGCAAGCCGCACGACTACGTCTCCATGAAGTTCGACCCGCAGGTCATCCCGGACCTGCCGGCACCGCGTCCGGCGTACGAGATCTGGGTGTACTCGCCGCGGGTCGAGGGCGTGCACCTGCGGTTCGGGAAGGTCGCCCGCGGCGGGCTGCGCTGGTCGGACCGGCGGGAGGACTTCCGGACCGAGATCCTGGGCCTGGTCAAGGCGCAGATGGTCAAGAACACCGTCATCGTGCCCGTCGGAGCCAAGGGCGGCTTCGTCGCCAAGCAGCTGCCCGACCCGTCGGTGGACCGGGACGCGTGGCTGGCCGAGGGCATCCGGAGCTACAAGACCTTCATCTCCGCGCTGCTCGACATCACCGACAACATGGTCGCGGGCGAGGTCGTACCGCCGTCGGACGTCGTACGGCACGACGAGGACGACACGTATCTCGTCGTCGCCGCCGACAAGGGCACCGCGACCTTCTCCGACATCGCCAACGGGGTCGCCGAGAACTACAACTTCTGGCTCGGGGACGCCTTCGCCTCCGGCGGCAGCGCCGGATACGACCACAAGGGCATGGGCATCACCGCCCGCGGTGCCTGGGAGTCGGTCAAGCGGCACTTCCGGGACGTGGGCACCGACACGCAGTCCGAGGACTTCACGGTCGTCGGCATCGGCGACATGTCCGGTGACGTGTTCGGCAACGGCATGCTG
Source organism: Streptomyces sp. NBC_01314 (assembly GCF_041435215.1). Lineage (NCBI taxonomy): Bacteria > Bacillati > Actinomycetota > Actinomycetes > Kitasatosporales > Streptomycetaceae > Streptomyces > Streptomyces sp. NBC_01314. Next base: position 6,891,089 of record NZ_CP108394.1, read on the forward strand.
CTCAGTGAGCACATCCGGCTCGTCGCCGCCTTCGACCACCGGCACATCTTCATCGACCCCAGCCCGGACGCGGCGACCTCGTACGCCGAGCGCCGTCGCGTCTTCGAGCTGCCCCGCTCCAGCTGGGGCGACTACGACACCAGTCTGATCTCCACCGGCGGCGGCGTCTTCCCCCGTACGGCCAAGGCGATCCCGATCAACGGCCACATCCGGGACGTCCTCGGCATCGAGGAAAAGATCGCCAAGATGACCCCGGCCGACCTCATGAAGGCGATCCTCAAGGCGCCGGTCGACCTGCTGTGGAACGGCGGCATCGGCACGTACGTGAAGGCGTCGACCGAGTCGCACGCCGATGTCGGCGACAAGGCCAACGACGCGATCCGGGTCGACGGGCGGGACCTGCGGGTCCAGGTCGTCGGTGAGGGCGGCAACCTCGGCCTGACGCAGCTGGGGCGGATCGAGTTCGCGCAGACCGGCGGGCGGGTCAACACCGACGCCATCGACAACAGCGCGGGCGTGGACACCTCCGACCACGAGGTGAACATCAAGATCCTGCTCAACGGCCTGGTCAGGGACGGCGACATGACGGTCAAGCAGCGCAACAAGCTGCTCGCCGAGATGACCGACGAGGTCGGCCACCTGGTCCTGCGCAACAACTACGCGCAGAACACGGCGATCGCCAACGCCCTCGCCCAGTCCCCGGACATGCTCCACGCCCAGCAGCGCTTCATGCGCCACCTGGTCAGGGAGGGCCACCTCGACCGCGCGCTCGAATTCCTGCCCAGCGACCGGCAGATCCGCGAGCGGCTCAACACCGGACAGGGCCTGACCGGCCCCGAGACGGCCGTCCTCCTCGCCTACACGAAGATCACGGTCGCCGAGGAACTGCTGCACACCTCGCTGCCGGACGACGCCTACCTGCGCAAGCTGCTGCACGCGTACTTCCCGGCCGCGCTGGGCGAGCGGTTCCCCGAGCACATCGACAGCCACCCGCTGAGCCGCGAGATCATCACGACCCTGCTGGTCAACGACACGGTCAACACGGGCGGTACGAGCTTCCTGCACCGGCTGCGGGAGGAGACCGGGGCCTCGCTGGAGGAGATCGTCCGGGCGCAGACCGCGTCCCGCGCGATCTTCGGGTCGGGCGAGGTGTGGGACGGCGTCGAGGGCCTGGACAACACGGTCGACGCGGCCGTCCAGACCCGGATCCGGCTGCATTCCCGCCGCCTCGTCGAGCGCGGTACACGCTGGCTGCTCAACAACCGGCCGCAGCCGCTGCAGCTCGCCGAGACCATCGCGTTCTTCTCCGAGGGCGTGCACCTGGTCTGGGGCGAGCTGCCCAAGCTGCTGCGCGGCGCGGACCTGGAGTGGTACCAGAAGATCTACGACGAGCTGACGGGCGCCGGGGTTCCGGAGGAGCTGGCCACCCGGGTCGCGGGCTTCTCCTCGGCCTTCCCGACGCTCGACATCGTGGCCGTCGCCGACCGGGTCGGCCGGACGCCGATGGAGGTCGCCGAGGTGTACTACGACCTCGCCGACCGGCTGAGCATCACCCAGCTCATGGACCGCATCATCGACCTGCCGCGCGCCGACCGCTGGCAGTCCATGGCCCGCGCGGCGATCCGCGAGGACCTGTACGCGGCCCACGCGTCGCTCACCGCCGAGGTCCTCTCCGCGGGCAACGGCTCCTCCACGCCCGAGCAGCGCTTCAAGGTGTGGGAGCAGAAGAACGCGGCGCTGCTGGGCCGGGCGCGCACGACGCTGGAGGAGATCCAGGGCTCCGACGCGTTCGATCTGGCCAACCTGTCGGTGGCGATGCGGACGATGCGGACGCTGCTGCGCAGCCACTCGTAGCGTTTTCCGCGCGTACGACGAAGGGGGCGCCCCCGGGTTCCGATGAACCCGGGGGCGCCCCTCGCGCGTTCACGGTCTCAGCGCTGGATCTCCCAGACCGTGATCGTGCCCTTGAGGTCGGGCAGGTAGTCCAGATCGCTGGGGGCGCCGACCTCCGTGATCGTCCACATCGCGAGGTTGCCCTCGCCGGTGACCGAGCAGAGGTGGTCGCCCTTGACGATCTCGTCGTCCCGGTTGATGGAGTCGCCGCTCAGCGTCTGGGTGAACGGGTTCTGCTCGGCGCCCGCCAGGCACTCCTCGGGGGTGGTGCCCGCCGCCTTACCCATGGGGTGGGTGAACGTGAGGTTGATGGAGGAGGCGGAGAACTCCTGTACTTCGGTGCCCATGTAGGTGGTCGGGTCGACCTTGGGCCCGTCGAGGTCCACATAGGTGGTCTCCAGGCTGCCCGGGCCCAGCACGCTCATCGCCTTGTTCTCGAAGAGCACGTCGTACGTGGCGTTCGCGGGCACGTTGCCGGTCGACGCGGTGGGGTCCGTGCCTGCATCCGGGGGGTCGTTCTTCCCACCGGTGTCCTCCGCGTCGCCGGTGGTTTCGGAAGGCGTCGGCGACGAGGCCGCCTTGTCGCCGTCCTTGCCGGCGCTCTTGCCGCTGTCCTTGGTGCCGTTCGCCGTCGTGTTGCTGTCTTTCTTGTTGTTGAGCACATACACCGTGGCCGCCGCGCCCGAGCCGGCCACGAGGACGAGGGCCAGGGTGACGAGGGCCGCCTTCAGACCGCGGCGACTCTTCTTGGGGGCGGCCGGTGCCGCCGGTGCCGGGGCCTGCGGGGTGAGGTTGTGGGTGTCCGTCGCCGGGGGCGGGTAGCCGTAGCCGGGGGTCGGGGCCGGGCCCTGGGGCGCCGGGCCGAAGCCGGTCTGCGGGGGCGTCGGGGCCGGCTGGGGCAGGCCCTGGGTGGTGGCCTGGGGATAGGCCGCCGGGTCGTGGGGCGGCGTCACAGGGGGCGCCGGGGCGGCGGTCGGAGGGGCGGTCGGGGGTGCCGCGGGCATCTGGGGTGCCGTCGGCCGGGGCGGGGTCTGGGCCGACTGCTCGCGGCGGGCGATCTCGGCGGTGAGCGGTGCCGGGAGCCAGCCGGAGAAGTCGCTGAGGCCGCGGCCCGCCGACTCCTGGCAGAGCGTGGCCAGTTCCTCGGTGCCGACGCGCTCGGCCGGCTCGGCGGTCAGGCAGCGCTCCAGCAGGGGGCGCAACCGCTCGTCGTACCCGTCGAGCTTCGGCGGCCGCTGGGCGGTGTTGGCGATCTGCGCGGCGATGGTGATGGCACCGCCGTCGCCGTACGGGTGGCGTCCGGTGGCCGCGACGGCGGCGATCAGACCGAGCGAGAAGACGTCGGTCGCCGGGGTGACCTGCTCGCCGAGGGCGTGCTCCGGCGACATGTACTGCGGGGTGCCGATCAGGCCGCCGGACTGGGTCAGGTGGGTGGCGTCGGCGGCGCGGGCGATGCCGAAGTCGATGACGAACGGACCCTGGGAGCCCAGCAGGATGTTGCTGGGCTTGAGGTCGCGGTGGATGACGCCGGCCGCGTGGATGGAGGTCAGGGCACGGGCCGCGCAGCCGACCAGCTGGAACACGGCGGGCAGGGGGAGCGGACCGAAGGCGACGAGGGCGTCGTGCAGGGGGATTCCCGCGATGAACGCCGAGGCCAGCCAGGGCAGTTCGCCGTTGGTGTCGTGGTCGACGACCGGGACGATGTGGTAGCCCTGCACGCGGCGGGCCGCCTGGACCTCCTGCTCGAAGCGGCGGCGGAAGTCGGGGTCCTGGCCGTACTCGCGGCGGATGACCTTCAGGGCGACGGGCTGGCCGCCGCGGGTGTGCGACAGATAGACCGTGCCCATGCCGCCCTCGCCGATGCGGGCCTGCAGGTGGTACCCGGCGGTCTCTCGTGGATCCTGCGGTCCCAGCGGGCTCAGGATGTCGCCAGTGCTGCTGCTGATGGGAGCCTCCCCCGGTACGGTGCGCAACTCCTGTGCACTGTTGGGCTCTTGTTGGGCGGGACCAGAGCTTATCGGGAGTCCGGCGGCTGTTGGCCGTGCCCACCCGTTCCGGCCTGCGGTGCGACCGCCCACAGTGGTACGGACAACGGACCGCGGCCTACGGTTCCCGGCGCACTCTCCTGCGCCATTCCTCGTCCCGGACCGTGATCGGGGCCGTCGACGGGAGTTGACGGGCCGTCGGCGCTTCCGAGAGCCGTGGGGCAGGCGTCGTCGGGGCCTCCGTCAAGGACAGGGTGCGGAAGGCTGTTTCGATGAGCGTCACCGAGGTGGCCACGGGGCCCGGTAGCCAGGAGGCGAAGTCGCGGACGTCGCGGCGGGCCGCGCCGGCGCAGTGCTCGGCCATGGCGGCGGCGGAGGGGCGGGACGCCGGGTCGGCGGTGAGGCAGCGGCGGACGACGTCGAGGAGGGGACGGTCGATGCCGTCCAGGGCGGGTGGGGCGACGTCGGTGGCGGCGATGCGGGTCGCGATGGCCAGGGGGTTGCCGCGGCCGTACGGGTGGCGCCCGGTGGCGGCGACCGCCGCGATCAGTCCGAGCGCGAAGACGTCGGACGCGGAGGTGACCCGGCGGCCGAGGGCGTGCTCGGGGGACATGTAGCGCGGGGTGCCGATGAGGCGTCCGGCGGTGGTGAGGGTGGCCGCGCCCGCCGCCCGCGCGATGCCGAAGTCGAGCAGCCAGGGCCCGTCCGCCGCGAGCAGCAGGTTGGCGGGCTTGACGTCCCGGTGGATCACTCCGGCGGTGTGCACGGCGTCCAGCGCGTACGCGACGCAGGCCAGTAGCTGCAGGACGGTGGGGACGGGGAGCGGGCCGTGGGTCTCCAGGGCCTGGTCGAGGGGGACGCCCGGGACGTAGTGGGTGGCGAGCCAGGGCCGCTCCGCACCGGCGTCGTGGTCGACGATCGGCACCAGGTGGTAGCCGGAGACGCGGCGCCCGGCGGCCACCTCGCGGGCGAAGCGCTCACGGAAGGCGGGACTGGCGGCGTACTCCGGGCGGACCAGCTTCAGCGCGACCGGCTGGCCGCCCCGGCTGCGGGAGAGATAGACGGTACCCATGCCGCCCTCACCGATCCGGGCGTACAGCGGGTACCCGGCGATCTCCCGCGGATCCTCCACCCGCAGCGGCTCAGGCACCACCCCGCGCATCGACCGCCTCCTCCGCTCACGCCTGCCTCCGGAGCGTATCGCGGGACGGCCGCGCCGGTCGCGGATGAGGCAACCCGTGCACCCGCGCGGACATCTACCCAAGTGGCCCTCAACCGCACCACGGTCTATAGAGGGTAGAAGAAGCAGCGAAACGGGATGAATGGGGTGAGCGCGGACGTGGACCAGCGACCCGCGATGTCCGTCGTCGTGATCGTCTACAACGACGAGGCCAGACTGCCCACGGCCGTCCGCTCGGTGCTGGAGCAGACGCTGCGGAGCGTCGAGGTCGTGATCGTCGACGACCACAGCACGGACGGCTCGTACGAGGTGGCCGCCCGCCTCGCCGCCGAGCACCCGGGCCGCGTACGGGCGTACCGGCTCCCCCAGAACAGCGGCGGCTGCGGCGCACCCCGCAACCAGGGCATCCGTGAGACCCGCGGCGAGTACGTCCTCTTCCTCGACAGCGACGACGTCCTGGAGCGCAACGCCTGCCGGAACATGCTGGAGGCCGCCGAGACCACCGGCGCCGACCTCGTCTCCGGCCTCTGCGTCCGCGTCCACGTGGACACCCGCACACGGAAGGAGAGCAAGTGGTACCCCTGGCTGTACACCCGCACCCGTACCCTCGACTCGATCTCCGAGCTGCCCGACCTGCTGGTCTACGACACGCTGTCCACCAACAAGTGCTACCGCCGGGACTTCCTGGTCGACAACGGCCTGCTGTTCCCCGTAGGCATCCACTACGAGGATCTCTTCTTCTCCGCCCAGGCGTACGCCGCCGCCCGCCGTATCACCCTGATCCCCAACCGGGTCTACGACTGGAACGTCGTCCAGAACTCCGGGAAGTCCGAGGCCTCGATCAGCAACCGGCGGGCCGAGATCGCCAACTTCGCGCACCGCATGGAGATCCACCGTAGGGTGGACCGGCTCCTCGCCGACAAGGGCATGCGGGAGCTGAAGTTCCACAAGGACGTCAAGTTCCTCAAGCACGACCTGGTGCTGCACCTGCGTGACCTGCCCTTCCGGGACGCGGCCTACCGCCGGGAGTTCGCGGAGCTGGCCCGTGCCTATCTGGCGTCGGTCGACCCGGCCGCGTACGACGAGGTCGAACCCATCCACGCCATCTGCGCCTACCTCCTGCGGATGAGCGACTGGGACAACCTGCTGCCCGCCGTGGACACGCTCACCAACCGCGACAAGGTCTCCGCGCCGCTCGTCGAACGCGACGGGCGCGTCTACTGGTGCGCCGAGCACCTGGACACCCCCGGAGAGGAAGGGGAGTTCGCGCGCCGCGTCCTGGACGTCACCGAACTCGGCTACCACGCCCGCCCGGTCGGGAAGCTGTTCCTGCGCGACGAGCTGACGCGGTACGAAGAGGATGCGGCGGGCGGCGGCATCCGTCTCGCCGGGCGCGTCACCAACCCCCTCGGGATCATCCCGCTCGATGCCCGGCTCACCGCCGAGCTGGAGTTCTACGCCCGCCGCCCCGGCGTGCGCTTTCGGACCTTCCGGGTGCCGGTGACGACCGTCCGGCACGACGGCCCGTACGTCGCCTGGCAGGCCACCGCCGACATCTCGAAGACCCTCCGCCCGCTCGGCATCGTGGACGCCGTCTGGGACGTACGCCTTCATCTGGACGTCGACGGCGAGCGCACCACCAGCCGGCTCACCGCCGCCGAACCGGGCCTGGCCACCGGTGAGTTGCCGGTCCGCCCCCGCCTCACGCGGCTGGTCGCCGACCGGGTCGAACCGGGGATCTCCGCCCGCGGCCACCTCGCGTTCCGGCTGGTCCCCGACAAGAAGGCCACCGTCCTCGTCACCCGAGGCCTCCAGGGCGCCCCTGGCCGGCTCGCCAAGTCGGGCTACCGCAGGGCGAAGGCGCTGCGCAAGAAGGCCACCTCCGGAGACACCAAAATCCGCCTTTACCACCAGGTTCTCCGGCGCATGCCGATGCGCCGGCGCCTGGTGGTGTTCGAGAGCCACCTCGGCCGGCAGTACAGCGACAGCCCCCGGGCGATCTACGAGGAGATGCGCCGCCAGGGCCTCGACTTCGAGGCGGTGTGGTCGTACGCGGGCCGCCCGGAGGGCTTCCCCGCCGACGCCACCCTCGTCCGCCGCTGGTCGCTGCCGTACCTGCGGGCGCTGGCCCGCGCCGAGTTCTGGATCGACAACCAGAGCTTCCCGCTGAAACTGGCCAAGCGCCCCGGTACGACGTACATCCAGACCTGGCACGGTTCCGCGCTCAAGCGCATGGGCTTCGACGAGCCCGGCTGGAAGCTCAAGGCCCGCGCCGAGCAGGCCGAACAACAACGCACCCTCGACCGTTTCGACCACTTCCTGATCCGCTCCGAGCACGACGTCCGCACCCTGGCGAAGGCCTTCCGGCTGCGCGAGAAGGTGCTGCTGCGGGTGGGCTATCCGCGCAACGACGCGCTGGTGCGAGCCCGGGGGACGTCCCAACGCGCCCGGCTGGCAGCCGAGTTGGGTATCCCACCGATTCCGGCGGACAAGAAGGTCCTGCTCTACGCCCCCACCTTCCGCCACCAGGGGCAGCGCCGCTTCACCCTCCCCTTCGACGTGGAGCGCTTCGCCGAGACGTTCGGCGACGAGTACGTCCTCCTCGTACGCGCCCACTACCTCAACCACGTCGTGCTCCCGCCGTCGGTCCGGGGCCGGGTCGTCGACGTCTCGGCCCACCACGACGTGACCCCCGTCCTCGCCCTCGCGGACGCGCTGATCACGGACTACTCGTCGGTGATGTTCGACTACGCGCTGCTGGACCGCCCGATGCTCTTCTTCACGTACGACTACGAGGAGTACGTGCACGAGGGCCGGGGCACCTACTTCGACCTCCTCGAACGGGCGCCGGGCCCGATCGTGCGGACGGAGGACGAGCTGCACTCCGTCCTGCGGTCGATGCCGCTGGACGAGCAGACGCTCAAGTACGCCGCCGCGCGGGAGCGGTTCACGGCCGACTTCGGCGAGTACGACAAGGGGACGGCGGCCCAGAGCGTCGTCGACCAGTTCTTCTCCGGGTGGAGGCGCACGTGACCGGGCAGGACGGAACACGAGTGACCGGGCCGCGGGACGTCTTCCTGGTGTCCAACAGCGTGGACGAGATGGGCGGCGTGACCAGCTGGTCCCATCACCTGGCCGACCTCCTCACCGAGCGCGGCCACCGCGTCCACGTCATCGGCGTCACCACCCCCGAGGACCCGCACGACCTCGGCGAACTCCCGTACCCCACCACCAGGTTGTACGACGGCCAACCGCCGGGCCCCGGCCGGGCACGGGACGCGAGCATGCGGGACAAGGCCGCCGTGCTGAGCGGTCTCTTCCGGGCCGCGCGCCCCGGCGGGGTCGTCGTCGTGACCCAGGTGTGGGCGATGGAGTGGGTCGGGCTCGCCGACACCGCCGGTCTGACCGTCATCGGGATGAGCCACGAGTCCTTCGAGACCGCGCGGCGCTCCTCGCGCTTCCAGCGGGTGTTGAAGCACTACCGGGACGTCGACCGGATGCTCGTCCTCACCCGCGAGGACGCCGACCTGTGGATCGGCGAGGGCCTCGACAACGCCTCCTACCTGCCCAACGCCGTGCCCTGGGTGCCGGAGGTGCCCTCGCCGCGCACCGGGAAGGCCGTCGTCAGCATCGGCCGGCTCAGCGACGAGAAGGGTGTCGACATGCTCCTTGACACCTGGGCCGAGGTGGCCCCCCGCCACCCCGACTGGACCCTGCTCGTGTACGGCTCCGGAGAGGACGGGGAACTCCTCAGGAAGCAGTGCACGGCACTGGGCCTCGACGACTCGGTGTCCTGGATGGGCCGTACGAACGACGTGCCGGGCGCCCTGCGCGGCGGCTCGGTCTTCGCCCTGTCCTCCCGGGGCGAGGGCTTCCCCCTCGCCCTGATGGAAGCCATGGCGATGGCGGTCCCCTGCGTCGCCTTCGACTGCGCGCCGGGCGTCCACGAGATCGTGCGGGACGGGGAGGACGGGCTGCTCGTCGCCCCCGGCAACACCGGCGAACTGGCCCGCAGGCTCGACCTGTTGATGACCGACAAGAGCCTGCGGGACCGGATGGGCGACAGGGCGAGGGAGAACATCCGGCGGTACGGGACGGAGGAGATCGTGGACAGGTGGGAGGCCCTGTTCAGCTTCCTGGAGAGGTAGGCGTCCTGCTTCCAGGTACTTTCGGATGTCTTCGGGTGCCTGCGGTGTCTTTGGATGCCTGCGATGTCTTCGGATGCCTTCGGTGCTACTTCTTCCCGCCGGTGAACTTCTCGTACTCCTTCAGCACCTCGTCCGTGGGCCCGTCCAGGCGAAGCTCCCCCCGCTCCAGCCACAGCACCCGGTCGCACGTGTCCCGGATCGACTTGTTGTTGTGGCTGACGAGGAAGACCGTGCCGGCGTGCTTCCGCAGCTCACGGATCCGCGCCTCGGACCGCTTCTGGAAGGAGCGGTCGCCCGTGGCCAGGGCCTCGTCGATCAGCAGGACGTCGTGGTCCTTGGCGGCGGCGATGGAGAACCGCAGCCGCGCCGCCATTCCGGAGGAGTAGGTGCGCATGGGGAGCGTGATGAAGTCCCCTTTCTCGTTGATGCCCGAGAAGTCGACGATCTGCTCGTACCGCTCCTTCACCTGCTCCCGCGACATCCCCATGGCGAGCCCGCCGAGGTGGACGTTCCGCTCACCCGTGAGGTCGTTCATCAGGGCCGCGTTCACGCCGAGCAGGGACGGCTGGCCGTCGGTGTAGATGCGGCCGTTCTCGACGGGGAGCAGCCCGGCGACGGCCTTGAGGAGGGTCGACTTGCCGGAGCCGTTGGTGCCGATGAGCCCGACGGCCTCGCCCCGGTACGCGGTGAAGGACACGTTCCGTACGGCGTGCACCTTGCGCACGCCGGACGCCTTCTCGGTCTTCTTCCGCCGCAGGATGCGGTTGAGCGCGGCGGTGGCGGTGCCGCGCCCGGCACCGGTTCCGTTGACGCGGTAGACGATGTCGACGCCGTCGACGACGACGGTGGGGACGAGTTCGGCGGGGACGTCCGGGGCCGCCTCCCGGCGCGTGCCCGGAACGGTGGAGGTGGAGGTGATGGTGATGGTGTCGATGTCAGCCACGGCCGTACGTCTCCTCAGCCTTCCAGAAGTAGATGAACCCGCCGACGCCCGCGAGGAGCGCCCAGCCCGCTGCGATCGCCCATACGTGCGACGGCAGTTGACCCGCGTGGAAGCTGTCGATCAACGCGAAGCGCATGAGGTCGATGTAGACGGCGGCGGGGTTGCACTCCAGCAGGACGTGCACGAAGGCCGGCAGGTCCCGGTCGGCGAGGATGCGGTCCATGCTGAACATCACGCCCGACGCGTACATCCAGGTACGCAGCACGAACGGCATCAGCTGCGCGATGTCGGGGGTCTTGGCGCCGATCCGCGCCATCACCATCGCGACCCCTGCGTTGAACACGAACTGAAGCGTCAGCGCGGGGATGATCAGCAGCCATGACAGGGCGACCGGCACTCCGAACGCCAGCAGGATCACGACCAGCGCGGCCATGGAGAACAGCAGCTGCTGGAGCTGCTGCAGGCAGTACGACAGGGGCAGCGAGGCCCGGGGGAAGTGCAGCGCCCGGACGAGACCGAGGCTGCCGGATATGGCCCGGGTGCCCGCCATGATCGAGCTCTGGGTGAAGGTCCACACGAACACGCCGGTCACGAGGAACGGGACGTAGTCCGGCACGCCCTTCTTGGTGCCCATGAGCAGGCCGAAGATCAGGTAGTAGACCGCCGCGTTGAGCAGCGGGTTCGCGACCTGCCAGACCTGGCCCAGCTTCGCCTGGCTGTACTGCGCGGTCAGCTTCGCCGTGGCGAAGGCGGTGATGAAGTGCCGTCTGGCCCACAGCTGCCGTACGTACGCGCCGAGGGAGGGGCGGGCCCCGCTGACGCTGAGGCCGTACCGCTCGGCGAGCTGGGCGGGGGTCTCGGCGGGGGTGCCACGGTCGGCCGGAGCGGCCGGGGGGTGGGCCGCCGTGAGGGCTGGCGGTGTGTGGAGGACCTGGCTCACTTCCGCTGCTTTCGCTGGTGGGGGCGTCCCGCGTACGCGCGTATTCGATGGTGCGAACTCGATGGTGCGAACTTGATGGTGCGACTGTCGGGCGTCTCATGCGTCACATGCTTCTTACGCCGCCCTTGCCCTGCTCTTACGTCGGGACGGGACCGTATCGTCGCAACGCGAGAGTAAGCCGAGTTGACGTCGGAACGCAACCGTTTCGTCGTCACGCCCTATGCTGTGAGCCATGACGACGAACGCCGGCCCCTCCGAAGCGCAGCCGCCGCCACGGCCGCGCCGCCGGGCCCCCGCCGGGGCGGCCGTGCTCCGGGAGGACGTGACCGAGGCGATCAGGGCGGCGGTCTTCGAGGAACTGGCGGCCGTCGGCTACGCCCGGATGTCCATCGAGGGGATCGCCCGCCGCGCCGGCGTCGGCAAGACGGCGGTGTACCGGCGCTGGCGCTCCAAGCTGCACCTGGTGCTGGACCTGGTCTCGGCGGTGGCGGTCCAGGGCCTGCCGGTGCCGGACACGGGCTCGCTGGAGGGCGACCTCCGACTGCTGTACGAGGTCACGTCCCGTGCCCTGCGCCACCCGGTCGCCGGCCAGATCATCCCCGACCTCCAGGCCGAGGCCGCCCGCAACCCGGAGATCGCCGAGGCCATGCAGAAGGCGTTGCGGGAGGGCCAGCAGAGCGTGGCCACCGGGATCGTCGCGGCCGCGGTCGCGCGGGGCGAGGTCCGGGAGGGTGTGGACGAGGACCTGGCCCTGGACGTGATCTCCGGGCCGCTGTACTGGCGGTCGGTGGTCGTCCGGGCGCCGAAGCTGCCGAAGGGGTATCTGGAGAGTCTGACCCGGGCCACGGCCGCGGCGCTGCGGGCGTTGTAGGGGCGCCGCCGGTACGGCACCGGTACGGCACCGGTACGAACGCCGGTGCGGGGCCGGTACCGAGAGCGCGGGAAGCGGAGCGACCGAACCTTTCGGTGGCGGGCGGCGTCATACTCACAGCCGCTCAAGAATGGGGTCGCCGTGACTCTCGTACGTTCCCGTGCTCGTTCCGCGCTCTTAGCCGCCGCGTTGACCGCGGGGATGGTGGGGGCGACCGTCGCATGTGACGGCGAGACGTCTCCTCCCGAAGCGACCGGGGGAGCGTCGCCGAGGGGCACCACGGCGCGGAGCAACATCACGTGGCACGAGCCTGCCTCGTACGTCTACACACTCACGTCGACTTCACAGGTCCTGGCGGGGAGCTTCCGTGTGACGGTCCGTGACGGCAAGGTCGTCAAGGCTGTCGGCCTCGACGACGACAGTCGGTGGACGGTGGAGCGGGGACCTGAACGAATCCCCAAGATCGGCGACCTGCTGGACAGGCTGGAGAAGGCCTGGGACGAGCGGGCGGACACGGCGGAGGTGGAGTACGCCGTCGGCGGGTATCCCTCGCGGATCACCCTGGACGTGGACAAGGACGCCATCGATGACGAGGCCGAGTACGTCATCAGCGCCTACGAACCGGGCGACGGCTGAGGGCTGCCATGACCGTGACCCTGACAAGGGCTGTCACGACCGTCATGTGGCGGCCCTGACGCGGAAAACGACCAGTGGGCGTCCTGGGCCGCCAACGGCGTTGCCAGACGGACGAGTTGCGTTTCGCGGCACGCGTTTCCCGAATCCCGGGAGGGGGCTGGTCCGAGGCGGGGAAGGGGCAGGCGCGCTCGCGGCGGGCGGGCCGCGCGCCCTCCATCGGTGGCGTGCGGCCCGGCGGCGTGGGTCAGAGGAGGTCGGTCAGGTCCGGGCCTCGGTCGTCGATCACGTCCGGGGCCTTGATGCCGTGGCCCTCGGCGGCGCCGAAGTATGTCGGGTCGCCGGGCTCGGCGGGGACGCCCAGGAGCGTGTCGAGCGAGTGGAGGGCCGCCGAGAGGCGTGGGGCGTTCTGCCTCTCGACGTCAGGATGCGGCTCGCCCCGGAAGTCGAAGGGGCCCCAGATGTCGTGGAAGACCGCCAGTTCCGCCCAGATGCCGGGCGCGTCGGGAGCCACCGTCAACTCGACCAGCCGGTGTTCCCCGCGCTTCTCGCCCGTCGCGTCGATCCAGGTCCCGGAACCCACGACGAGAATGCTCCCGACCGACGCGGTGGGGAAACCGACGGGGCGGCTCCGCTCGACACGCTCGGGTACCTCCTCGTCGTCGATCGGACCCTGGAGCGAGAGGCGGGTGATGAGCCCGGTGCCGCCGCTGCCGTACACGAACCAGTCCCATTCGAGGCTGTCGGGTACGAGCAGCTCGTGCTCGCGCAGCACGGCGCACATCCTGGCCGCCACGGACAGCGCGGACTCCAGGCCGGGGGGTGCGAACTCGTCGAGCTCCCACGTCCACGACGCACATTCCTTCGGGGCGCGCATGAGAAGGGACACGGAATTCCTCACGGATAAGTCGGGCCGTTGGCGGGGATGGTGATCGAGCCGTCCTGGAAACGCAGTTCGAAGGTGGCGTTGGTCCTTCGCGCGTATCCCTCGACGGACCTCAGGATGTCATCGGTGACGGCGCCCTTCACGTCGTGGATGTCGAGAATGGCGACCTTCTGACCCGCGATCTCTCCGGCGAGCTGCTTGATGGCGATCTTCTTGGCGGCGGAGTTGATGCCCGCGACCGACTGCACGTCCTTGAGCTGTACGCCGTACACGATCTCGTCGCCCGACCTGACCAGTACGTCCAGGTCCAGTTTGTCGCCCGGCGCCTTGAACTCGAAGGCCACGTCCTTGACGCCCCGGGCGTGCAGATCCGCCGCGTGCTCCATGGCCATGTGCACCGAGGGCGTCATGTCTCCCTGCTTGACCTGGAGGAGAAGGTCCTTGTAGCCGGGCATGCCCGCGAGATCCCCACGGGCGATGTGGTCCGCGATGCCGGACCCGTAAGGGCTCTTGCGCATCTGGGTGAGCATGCGCTCCAGGTCCTGCGGCTTCAGCTTGGCCTGGTTGAGCTGGTTCAGTACCGCGGCCTCCTGGTCCGGCTTCATGGGGCCGGTGGGAGGCGGGGGAGTCGCGTCACCCTCGCTGAAGTCGGGCTTGCCGGGGCCGTCGCCGCCGCCGGGGCCGTCACCACCGGGGCCGTCACCACCGGGTCCGTCGCCTCCGCCGGGGCCGTCACCGCCGCCAGGCCCGTCGCCGCCGCCGGGTCCGTCCCCGCCGCCGCCGGGTCCGTCCCCGCCTCCGCCGGGTCCGTCACCGTGGCCACCGCCACCGCCCCCGCCGGGTCCGTCACCGTGGCTACCGCCACCCGGTGTTTCGGTGTGGCTTCCCGAGGGGCCCTCCGCACGTCCACCCGGCAGCCCGTCGTCGCCTGCCCGTCCGGTACCGCCGAGGTCGTCGCCCGCGCGCCCCGTGCCGCTGACGTCGTCCCCCGCGCGTCCGACGGCACCGAGGCCGTCCCCGCCCCGCCCGACAGCCGCCGTACCGTCGCCCACCTTCGCGCCGGCCCCCACCAGCTCCGGCGCGGGACGCGAGACATCGACGCCCCGCTCGGCCGCGGTCCCCTCGTGCTTGATGCCGTCCAGGGACTCCCGGACCGTGCCGTCGGCGTTGTGCACGACCAGGGTGTCGGTGTCGAGGTAGACGACCTCGCCCTTGGGCGTCTCCATGCGGACGCTGTTCTCGGGGGTCAGGCCGGCCGGCAGATCGTCCGTGATCCTGGGTGCGTCGGCGATCTGGTACGTGCCCTCGCCGAGCTTGATGTGCGTGCCGTCGGTGATGCCGCGCAGGCTCGCCATGACGTCGCTGATCTTCACCGCCGTCGCGCCGACACCCTTGGTGATGTACGTCATCGGGTCGACGATCCTGCCGGCCTTGCCCGCGAACGAGATGGCCTTGGCGATGGCGCCCGCCTTGCCGGCGCCGGAGACCGCTCCGCCCGCGCCACCCGTGAAGATCGTGGTCACGATGTTGAAGGTCACCGCACCGGCCGCCCGCGACGGGTTCTTGCCCCACTCGTCGTAGGCGATGAGCGCCTTGCCGGTCTCCACGACGGCCGTGCGGGAGTCGCGGATCCAGGAGGGCAACTTGTCGTCGGGAGTGAGCCAGAACGCGGCGCCGGTCACCGGGTTGGACATGATGACGATGCCGGTGGCGAGCTTGCCGAGGCCGACCCAGGCCTGGCCCGCCGCGTCCCAGCCGTTGACGCCCACCAGGGTGCCGAGGCCCTTGATCGTTCCCCACACCCCGTCGACGACGAAGCCGACCGCGAAGTCCCAGACGTGCTCGTGGATGTAGTACCAGGGGTTGGACTCCTCGACCGGGTCGCCCCAGGGCAGACCGCCGGCGTTGTTGAGGTCCTCACCCCGGTAGCCGTACATGTTCTCTTTGTTCGAGCCGTCGTTGACGACGAGCGCCTCGCCGCCCACCAGCGCGACGATCTTGTTGTAGCAGTCGCGTTCGGCGGCCTGGAAGGCGGCGAACGCGGCGTTGATGTCCGAGCGGCGGTTGTTGTTCTCCTCGACGAGGTCGCCGTCGGCACGCCACTCGTCGTCGCCCTCGATCTTCTGGCGGAAGGCGATCGCGTCCTGGCGGAGCTGGTCGAACTTCTGCTTGAGGGGGCCGACGGCCGCGGCGTACGTGTCCAGCGCCGAGGCCACGGTCTCCAGTTCCGTGGCGAACTCGTCGCCCTTGGCCGCCACCGGCGCGGTCGTCGCGAACAGCGCTTCCGCCTCGGGCGCCTTGTAGTACGCGGAGAGGCCGCCGAAGCGGGTGTGGATCGCCGAGCCCGAGTCCTTCAGTGAGGTGCCGGCCGTGCGGACGCCCGTGATGTTCTGGTCGAGCAGCTCCAGGTTGCCGGTGAACTCGGGGACCTCCTCCGGGATGACGGGGATGTCGTCGCTCACTTCGGCCCCTGCCCGCCGTTGCCGTCGACACCCGGCGGGGGTGGCACCACCGTCGCCTTGAGGGCGTTGGCCTGCTGCACGGCGGCCATGTCCAGGTCGCCCGTGACATACGCGTTGGTGGCCTTGGCCGCGCCCTGCACGGAGTCGATGGTCCGCTGCGCCATGTACGCCAGCTTCTGCTGCCGCTCCTGCAGGTACTTGCTCAGCGCCGCCGCGACCGGGCCGACCGGCACGCGTGGCGTGCCCGTGGCGACCGGCCCGATCATGGGCCCGCTGAACTGCCCGCCCGGTACGGCCGTACCGGCCGACTCGGCCGCGCTCGCCATGTTCGACACCAGCGAGTTGGCGGCCTTCTCCAGGCCGCCCGCCGCCTCACCGGTCGAGTTCAGCGTGGTCTGCACGTTGATCGGATCGATGTCCCATGCCGGCATCGCCGCTACCCCCGTAACGCCCTGTCGGATACGTCGTACGTCGCTTGCTCGTCGTGCGCTTGCTCGTCGTGCGCTTGCTCGTCGTGAAGTTGCTCGTCGTGCTTCTCGTACTCGTTGTTCGCTTCCCTCAGTACACACGCGCAAACGACACCGAACAGTTCCCGCAGTGCGTCGATCCAGTCACATCCCTTACCGCGCGGGGTGGTTCAGCGCCCAGCCCGCCCACGCCGACGCGATCATGTCCTCGACGCCGTACCGCGCCTTCCAGCCCAGCTCGGCGGCGATCCGGTCCGCCGAGGCGACGACGCGCGCGGGGTCGCCGGGCCGCCGGTCGACGACCACGGGCGGCAGGTCGTGGCCGGTGAGCGCGTTGATCCGGTCGATCATCTCGCGCACGGAGACGCCGTCCCCGCGCCCGATGTTCAGGGTGAGGTCCGTGCCCGGCGCCTCGCGCAGCCGTCGCGCGGTCGCCACATGGGCCTCCGCGAGGTCGACGACGTGGATGTAGTCCCGGACGCAGGTCCCGTCGGGGGTCGGGTAGTCGGCGCCGAAGATCTGCGGCGGGGCACCCTCGGAGAGCTTCTCGAAGACCATGGGGACGAGGTTGAAGACGCCGGTGTCGGCCAGTTCGGGGGTCGCGGCCCCCGCCACGTTGAAGTAGCGGAGGGAGGCCGTCGACAGGCCTTTCGCCCGGCCCGTGGCCCGTACCAGCCACTCGCCGACCAGCTTGGTCTCGCCGTACGGGCTCATCGGCAGGCACGGCGTCTCCTCGGTGACCAGGGCCCCGTCCCGCGCGGCGGAGGGCATGCCGTACACGGCGGCGGAGGACGAGAAGACGAAGGACGCGACCCCGGCGTCCGTGCCGGCCGACAGCAGGGTGCGCAGGCCCTCGACGTTCTCCCGGTAGTAGTGCAGGGGCAGTTCGACGGACTCGCCGACCTGCTTCTTCGCCGCGAGGTGGACGACGCCGGTGACACCCCGGTCCCGGATCACCCGGGCCAGCCGCTCCCCGTCGAGGGTGGAACCGATCTCCAACGGCACGCCCCCGGGCACCCGTTCGGCGACCCCCGTGGACAGGTCGTCGTAGACGACGGCCTCCTCGCCCGCGTCGAGCATCGCGCGCACCACATGCGCCCCGATGTATCCGGCGCCACCGGTGATCAGCCAGGTCATGGACGACCGTCCTCTCGTAGTCATGGCGATGCCATGGCGATGTCATGGTGATGTCTTGGGGATGATGGTCAGGGCGATGACGCAGGTGCATGGACCCGATACGGGCGCGCCCGTGCGCGCAGGTTCATGCAGCTGGTCCCTGCAGCTGCAATCGGGTCGGCCATCAGTGAAGCAGGCGTTTGAGGCGACGGCGTACGACTTCGGTCAATCCTCGCCAACCGGGCGCGAGTCGTAGCGCGAGCGCCCCCGCATGGGTCGCGTACGGCTGCACGAGGAGCACTCCGTGGCGTGTGCTCGGCAGTGCGCTCCGGCGCAGCAGACCGGCGCCCGCGAGGGCGTGCGCGGTGGTCTCCCGGTGGCCGCCGTCCGCGAAGCGCAGCCGCAACCGGAGGTCCCAGGTGCCGCTGCCCAGCGCGGTCAGGTCCATCGGGACGTCCGCCGTCCAGCTGTCGAACTCCGTCTCGGCCGCGAGGGGCGCTGTGCCGGCGAACCCCACCCGCCCGTCCTTACGTTCGGTGAACTCCACCTCCACGCTCTCTGGCCCCGCCTCCGCCATCCGTCCGTACAGCTCGTGCAGCCGCAGCCGGAGCACCGTCCCCCGCGCGCGTGGCCGCAGTTCCGCGTCGACGGCGGCGGGCAGCAGGTGCACGGGACGGACGAGGAGGTGGTCCAGCTCCACCTGGGGCAGGTCGGCGGACCAGACGGGGGAGCCGTCGCCCGCGCGCGCGTAGGGCGGGGTCAGCCGGGCCGGACGGGCCGCGATCTCCTTGAGGCGGGCCAGGTCGCGCGGCTCCTCGGCGGCGAGGACCACCCGGGCGACGACCCGGCCGGGCGCGGGCGCCTGCGCGAAGTCGCCCTCGTCGAAGGCGGCCAGGTGCGCGCGCGTCAGGGCCCACCACTCACGCCGGTACTCCGTGCCGCGCAGGTCCAGCTCGCGCGCGTACATCCGCAGCGAGTGGTCGAGGAAGCGCGTCCGCGTGGCCCGCGCGAGCTGCTTCTCGCCGGCGCCCAGCAGGATGTCGTACGACAGGCGGTCGGCCTCTGTTCGGGCCCGCCAGTTGGCGATGCCGGAGCGGTCCAGGGAGATGGACAGCCGGGCCGCCGACCGGCGCACGTTCCAGACGTACACCGGCTCGGGGACGAGCGCGACGCGCGGTACGGCGGCCAGTACGCGCGCGCCGAACACGAAGTCCTCGTACGGGAAGCGGCCCTCGGGGAAGCGGATCGCGTGGTCGCGCAGAAAGGTGGTGCGGTAGAGCTTGTTGACGCAGAGGGTGTCGTGCGCCAGGCGTACGCGCCGGGACGGGTCCTCCACCAGTGTGCGCCGGGCGTACAGCTCGGGCTGCCACGGGGTCTCCCGGCCGGACGGCAGCTCCCTGCGCACGCACAGCCCCGACGCGACCGGCGCGTCGTGCTCCAGGGCGGCGCCCAGCAGCGCGTCCACGGCACCGGGCGGCAGTACGTCGTCGCTGTCCAGGAACATCACGTACGGCGAGGTCGCGGCGTCCAGCCCGTCGTTGCGCGGGGTGCCGCAGCCGCCGCTGTTGGACTGGCGCCGCATCACCCGCAGACGGGGCTCGTCCTCGGCCAGCCGCTCCAGCAGCTCCCCGCTGTCGTCCGTCGAGCAGTCGTCGACCGCGATCACCTCACGGACGGCCGGCCCCTGCGCGAGCGCCGAGCGCACGGCGTCCGCCACATGGGCGGCGTCGTCGTACCCGATGACGACGACGGAGACCTGCGCCTGCGCCTGCGTCTGCTGAAGAGCCATGGTTGCCCCGCACCTGTGAGAGGTATGTGTGCAATCTTCCCTTAAGGGCGGCTTCGCGGCCCCGTGGGGAAGATGGTGCGGGGGAGGTAGGGGTTCCGTCCGGGGTGGTGGGATTCCGTCGCCACGCGAGGGTGGCTCGAACCTGCCGGACGGCTCGGATCGATCGCACGGGCGGGGTGACGCCTAGCTCGCGGGCTCCTCCGGGGCCGCTTCGTCCAGCGCGGCCGTCAGGCGGTCCAGGCGGTCGCGCAGCTCGCGGATCTCGTCGAGGTCGAAGCTCGTCGCGGAGACGATCCGGCGCGGCACGGCCAGCGCGCGCTCGCGCAGGGCGGTGCCCTCCTCGGTCGGCCGCACCATCACCGACCGCTCGTCGCGGGCGCTGCGCTCACGCCGTACGAGGCCGGCCGCCTCCAGGCGCTTGAGCAGCGGCGACAGGGTCCCGGAGTCGAGCCGCAGATGCTCGCCCAGCTTCTTCACGGGCAGCTCGCCCTGCTCCCAGAGCACCAGCATCACCAGGTACTGGGGGTAGGTGATCCCCAGGTCCTTCAGGACCACGCGGTAGACGCTGTTGAAGGCGCGCGAGGCGGCGTGCAGGGAGAAGCAGATCTGCCGGTCGAGACGGAGGAAGTCCTCCTCGGAGATCTGCCCGGAGAACTCCTCGGAGATCCCCTCGGGCATGGGGGCGGCACTCGTGGTCATGGCTCCAGGGTAACGCCTGTCCGCCATTTAGTTGTAGGCAATTGAATTGTGTGCTCTACTTAGGTCCGTGAACGGCGGTCGGACCGGACCGCCGGACGTGACATGACCTGTGAAACGGATGGTTCTCCCATGGACGCGCTCTACACCGCTGTCGCCACCGCCACCCACGGCCGCGAAGGTCGCGCCGTCAGCAACGACGGCAAGCTCGACCTCGACCTGGCCCTCCCGGTGGAGATGGGCGGCAACGGCCAGGGCACCAACCCGGAGCAGCTCTTCGCCGCCGGCTACTCCGCCTGTTTCGCCAGTGCCCTCGGCCTCGTCGGCCGCGCCGCCAAGGTCGACGTCAGTGACGCCGCCGTGACCGCCGAGGTCGGCATAGGCAAGCAGGGCGAGGGCTTCGCCCTCAAGGTCACCCTCCGCGTCGAGCTCCCCGACTCCGTCGACGAGGCCACCGGCCGCAAGCTCGTCGAGCAGGCCCACCAGGTCTGCCCCTACTCCAACGCCACCCGCAACAACGTCCCGGTCGAGCTGGTCGTCGAGTAGGTCCGTCGGGCCGGGAAGGGCCCACACCTGCGGGGCGCGAGGCTGTGTCGACACGCGGCTCGCCCGCGCGGGTGCGATCAGCCCCACCGGCCGTCACGTCGCGGATCGCTCCTGCCCCCCTCCCTACGGAGCGATCCGCGCCAGCACCTCCCCGGTCCGAGGACTCCAGTCCACGACCACCGCCTCCTCCGGCACCTTCCGCCACCGAGTGAGCAACAGCCACCTCACGCCGTACCGCCGCGCGACGACCCCCCGCAGACCACGAGTCGACGCGGGGTCGAGGTAGTTCCGGACATCGGCGATCCGCCGCACCCGCTTCCCTTCCTGCAACGCGGGATCGGGCCAGGCGGGCGCCACCACGTTCACTCCGTACCCCGCGATCGAACGCCCCGCGAAGTACCCGTCGGCGATCAGCACCTCCCCCGCCCGCACATGCCGCGCCGCCCACTCGTACGAAGGCCACCGCGGCGGCTGTTCGAAGCCGACGGGGTCGAGCGCGGCCGGTACGACCGCACCGGCGTGCACCGTGAGAAACCCCGCGCACGCCCCCACGACCGCCGCACCCCCCAGCGCCCGCCGCGCACGCCTCCACGGCCGGGGGGCCGCCAGCTCCACCGCCAGGGCGAGCTGCGCGGACACGGCCGCAAGCACCGGGCCGTACGTCGGGTGCCCGCCGACCCAGCCGTACGCCACCACCAGGCACCCCGCCGCGCACATCAGCACCAGCGGATCCCTGAGGGACCGGCGCCCCCGTGCCCACAGCGCCGGCAGCCCGAGCAGCGCCGGCCAGAGATGGCCGGCCATGTCCTCGTAGCGGAGCCGGTGGATGCCGTCCACGCCCGCGCCTCCGGCCGGCGACAGGACGTCGTAGTACGGCCAGGAGGCCGCGACCGCCAGGGCGACCGTGACCGTCAGCGCCCAGCGCCCCACCAGCGGCCCCCGCCACCCGCGCTGCCTGGCCGCCACGATCGCCAGGGCCCCGGCGACCGAAGCCACGGCCGTGATCGGATGGACCAGCAGGATCAGCCCGTACAGCGCGCCGAGCCCGGCGTACGCCCCCACGCTGCCGAGGCCGCTCGGCCCGACGTACCGCACCCGCCGCTCGCACCCGCCGCCACGCGCGCGTACCCCCGTCCACGCCCATGCCCAGAACGTCAGCCCGATGGCGAACGCCGACGGACGGCCGAGGTTCGTCGTCATCGACATCAGCCCGAGGCCGTCGCTCCACGGGGCCCGCTCGGTGCCCCACGGCAACGTCATGAACAGCAGCGCGAGGACCGGCGCCCACGGCCGGGGCGTCAGCACGCGCGCGAAACGGCCGACCCCGGTGAGCAGCACCAGCAGGTTCACCGGCCCGGCGAGCTTCACCATCGACCAGCCGCTCAGCCCGGTCAGCCGCGCGAGGACACCTTGGGCGACCGCGTACGGGGAGTAGTACGGGCTGCCCGTGCCCGGCAGGGCGGCGGTCGGGTGGGCCGGGTGCAGCAGGTCCCAGCGGAGCCGTTCGACGACCGCCGCGTGCAGACCGGCGTCGCAGCACAGCGGCACCCGCCAGTACGCCAGCGTCATCACCAGCCAGAACAGCCCGCCCACGACGAGATACGGGGTCGGCCGCCGGGTCAGCCAGGTACGGCCGCCGCGCAGGGCGATGGCCCCGAGCGCGGCACGCGGGCGGCTCCGGTCCTCCGGACGCCGGCCGGGAGTAGCGGCGTCCGGAGAACCGGAGCCGGGTCCCGAGCCGAAACCGGAGTCGGAGCCGGATTCGAAACCGGAGTCGGAGCCAGGCTGGGAGCCGGATTCGGAGCCGGACTCGGATTCGGAACCGGAACTGTGATCGGCCTGGGCTGTATGGGGCATCTAGCGCGTATTCCCGGTATCGCCGTGCGGGTCAGCCGCTCAGCTCGCGCTCACCACATCGAGTGAGCTTCGGGGAGCCGTGACGCGCTCCAGCAGCAGGGGCAGCCCCAGCACCGGCAGCAGCCACGCCACCACGATCAGCCGGTCGCCCCAGATGGTGATGTCCGGGTGCCCGGCCTGGTTGAGGATCCCCGTGAACGCGCCCGCGATCACGAACCATCCGAACACCGGCCGCTGCCGCAGCGCGCCCCAGGTGCCCGCGACCAGCGCGGCCGGGAACAGCGGCTGGGTGAGCTGCCGACGCCCCCACTCCACCCAGAACCGGAACTCCAGACGCAGGAACTCCGGCCACGGCCCGGCCCGGTCGGGGCGGGTGAAGTGGTCGGTGAGCAGGTCCTGAAGGCTCTCGGTGGACGCCGGGTAGTGCAGCAGCCAGGCGAGCGCCGGCGTGCACACCGCCGCGCCCGCCGACACCGCCCCGACGGCCCGCACCCACGACTGGACCGGCTCGCGCCCCTCTCGTTCACCACCGCGTACGCGCCGCACGGCGACCACCGCGCACGCCCCCGCCAGGCACACCCCGAGGAACAGCGCCTGCGAGTGCTTCACCGTGAACAGCGCCGACAGGGCACCGCCCACCAGCAGCACCCCCGCCCGCACCCGCCCTTCCCTCGCCAGCGCGCATCCCCACAGCGCCGCCAGTGTCAGGGCCAGCAGCAGACCCTCGGTCATGGGCCGCATGGCGGTCGCGCCGCACGGGAGGACGTAGTACAGGGCCTGGCCGGTGAGGGCGACGGGGGTAGGGGCGCGGACGGCGCGCAGGACGAGGAAGGCCAGTACGCCCCCGGCCGCCGCGATCAGCACGCTCGCCAGCCACACGCCCCACATGACCCCGAACACCGCGACGAACGGCGTCAGCAGCAGCGGATACCCGGGCCGCACCTCGAAGATCCGCTGGAACCGCTCCGAGGCGAACGGCGCGACATGGCCGCCGCTCCGCCCGGCGGTCAGTCGCCGGTCCACCTTCCGCCACAGTTCCCGGCGGCACTCCTCGGCGACCCGTGCGGCCGGGCTCGGCGCGCGGAACCGCACCACGTCCACGCTCTGCTTCCGCTCGGCCGTCGCCGCCCGGCTCCCGCAGTAGTGGTCGATGGTCCCGGCCGCCGACTCCCGCATGCCCGCGCCGCCCAGAGTCAGGGCGTACGAGACGTAGTTCCTGGTGTCGGGGGTGACGCGCCCGGTGACGCTCGCGAGCTGGAGCAGTGCGAAACCGGCGGCGAGCAGCAGCACCCACGCCCGCGCCCTCATGACCGTGCCTTCACGACCGGCCTTCATGACCGTGCCCTCATGACCGGTCTTCATGACCGCGCCCTCATGACAACACGAGGCCGGTGCTCGTCAGGGATTCGGCCGGCCTCGGCGCGGGCACCGCCACCACCGCCCTCTCACCCAGCATCAGCGTCCGGACGACCCGCTCGGCCGCCCGCCCGTCGTCGAACTCGCAGTACCGCTCCCGGAATCCGGCCCGCAGCCGCGCCGACTCCGAGTCCCGCCACTGCCCGGAGTCGAACAGCCAGGCCAGCTCCCGGTAGGAGCGGGACACATGGCCGGGCGGGTCCGCGGTGATGTCGAGGTACACGCCCCGGCTCGCCGCGAAGGCGTCCCGGTCGTCGGCGTGGACGACGATGGGCCGGTCCAGGTTGGCGTAGTCGAACATCAGGGCCGAGTAGTCCGTGACCAGGACGTCGGAGGCGAGCATCAGCTCCTCGACGTGCGGCTCGTCCGTCGCGTCCACGACGACACCCCGCCGATGCAGCTCGGCGAGCCCCAACCCGCGCGCCGGGCCGTCCGCGAGCGACGGATGCAGCCGTACGACGAGGGTGTGGGCCTCGCCCATGCTGCGGCGCAGGTCGGCGGCGAACCGGGCGAGGTCGATGCGTTCGACATGGCCGCCCCGCCGGTAGTCGCGGGGCGTGGGCGCGTACAGCACGACCGTGTGGCCGGCCGGGATGCCGAGCCGCTCACGGACCGGTGTGCCGCTGTCCGGTCCGGCGTTCACGAGGACGTCGTTGCGCGGACTGCCGGTCCGCAGCGAGGTGAAACCGCACGGATAAGCCCTGCTCCACACCAGCTCGGAGTGGCGGTTGGCGACGAGGCTGTGGTCCCAGCGGTCGGCCCGGCGCAGCATGTCCGGCACGTCCACGCCGAGCCGGGCGCCCGGCTTGTGCAGCAGATCGGCGCCCATGAACTTGAGCGGGGTGCCCTGATGGGTGTGGAGGTGGACGCTGCCGGGCCGCTTGGTGAGGGTGCCGGGCCAGTCGGCGTTGCCGACGAAGTACGTCGCCCGCGCGGCCATGCGCAGATACTCGGGCGAGCCCGGCGTCACGTACTCGACACCCGGAGGGAGCGCGGCCACCCGCTCCGGCCGCACCACCCACACCCCGCGGATGTGCGGCGCGAGCTCACGGGCGGCCTGGTACACGGCCGCCGGGTCACCGAGCACCCCTCGGTGCGAGAACGCCGAGTACAGGGCCAGGTCCGGGTCCTGCGGCAGCCGCTCGTGGGCCAGTGACCAGCCCCGTCCGACCAGCTCGGCACCGGCCGCCCGCAGGCGCTCCCCGTGTACGCCGAGCGCGGTACGGGCCCGGGTGACCTGTCGCCGGGCACGGTAGGCGGCCCAACCGCCCTCCAGCAGCCGGCACTCGGGGGCCACGGGATCGTGGTCCGACCGGTACTTCCGGTAGAGCTCCGCCGTCCGCCGGAAGAACTCGGCCCGGTCGCCCGACGGCACCCGGTCCGGCCCGGCGAGGATGTCCAGGCAGTGCGCCGCCATCCTGTTCCGCAGATACGACCGCCAACCCGACGCACCTGGACGGGAGTCCAGAAAGCCGAAGACCCGCTCGTACTGGTCATGCACGTCGAAGTGCCTACGGCTGGTGGTGGAGAGGATGTCGCCCCGCCGCCGCTGCCGGTGGGCCACACAGATCCGGTCCAGCGCGGCGATCCGCCCGGCGCCGAACAGCACGGGGAAGGTCCAGGGCGTGTCCTCGTAGTGGCCCGGCGGGAACCGGAAGCCGTGCGCCTCGACGAACTCCCGCCGGTACGCCTTGTTCCACACGACGGTCGGCAGTTCGAGGATCTCCGGGTGCTCGGAGACCGTGAACGTGCCTTCGCCGGCTGTGGTCAGGAGGTGTGCGAGGCTGTCGCGCCGCGTCTCGCCCCACCAGCACGCGCGGACGTGGTCGAAGACCAGCACATCGGGATCGCCGGCCTCGTCCAGCCGGTCCGCCAGCGCGCGCAGGGCCCCCGGGGTGAGGGTGTCGTCGCTGTCCAGGAAGAGCACGAAGTCCCCGGTGGCGTACGGCAGTCCGGCGTTGCGGGCGCGGCCGGGGCCCACGTTCGCGGGCAGATGCAGCACCCGTACGCGCGGGTCGCGGGCGGCGTACACGTCGAGGATCTCGCCGCTGCCGTCCGGCGAGCAGTCGTTCACGGCGATCACCTCCAGATCCCGGTACGACTGCCGCAGGACCGAGTCGAGGCACTCGCGCAGAAAGCCCCGGACCTCGAAGACGGGGACGATGACACTGAAGCGGGGCATGTCCGTCAGCTCCTCACGAGGGTCGCGGTGGCGGGCGCCGGGGCGGGGGTGCGTTCGGCGAGGGGCACGACGGGCGGCAGCGCCTCCGGCCGTTCGCCGAGGAACACCCGCCGGACGACCCGCTCGGCCGCCCGCCCGTCGTCGAACTGGCAGAACCGCTCCCGGAAACCGGCCCGCAGGGCGTCCGCCTCCACGTCCGCGTACGAGCCGTCGCGGAACAGGTCCGCCAACTCCCGCTCGGTACGCGCCACATGACCGGGCGGCGCGGCGGGCAGGTCGAAGCAGACGCCCCGGGTCTCCCGGTGGACGTCCCAGTACTCCGCGTGGATCACGATCGGCCGGTCGAGGTTGGCGTAGTCGAACACCAGGGACGAGTGGTCGGTGATCAGCGCGTCGGCGGCGAGGCAGACGTCCTCGACGGAGCGGTGCGCGGTGACGTCGATGATCCGGCCGTCGCTCCGGCGGGGGGTTGCGCCGTCGTGGAAGTGGTGCGCCCGCAGCAGCACCACGAACTCCTCGCCCACCGACTCGCAGAACGCCAACAGATCGAGCCGGGCGTCATGGCCGGTGGTCCGGTCGTGGGGGGCGTGATCGCGGGGGGCGGGGGCGTAGAGGAGGGCCTTCCGGCCCTCGGGCACACCCAGTTCACGCCGGGCGCGCGTCACGTCCTCGGCTGTCGCCGTGTAGTAGACGTCGTTGCGCGGAGAGCCGTACTCCAACTGCTCGTACGTACCCGGGAAGGCCCGCTCCCAGGTCTCCGTGGAGTGCCGGTTGGCGGAGAGGCCGAAGTCCCAGCGGTCCACGCGCTCAAGGAGGCCCGTGCAACCGCCGGACGCGGCGGCCACCGCCGGGTACGGGGCCTGGTCCAGGCCCGTCGTCCGCAGCGGCGTGCCGTGCTGGGTCTGGAGATGGACGCTGCGGGGACGCTTGACGACCGCGTCCGCGAAGTCGGCGTTGTCGACGAGGTACTTGGCACGGGCGAGGACCCGCCAGTGCTGCCGGCTGCCGATGACGGCGTACTCGACGCCCTCGGGGAGACCGTCCACCGCCTCGGGCCCGACGAGGAACACCGAGCGCAGACGCGGGGCGAGTTCGCGGGCCTTCGCCCGGACGGCGGCGAGGTCGCAGCCGACATCGCGGCCCCGGTGCGCGCGGTACACGACGAGGTTTCTGTCCAGCGGATGGCGGCGCTGGGCGGCGTACAGGGCGCGGGTCAGGGGCGCGCGGGGCCGGGGGAGCGCGGCCAGGGCCCCGGCCGCCGCCCGGGCGGCGACGCACAGGACCCGGAAGCCGGCGTACGAGCCGCTCGCGAGCAGTCGGTGTTGCACGCCGAGGGTGCCACCGGGCGGCTGGAAGACGGCCGGGCGGTAGTGGCGGTAGAGGTGCGTGGCGCGGCGGAAGAAGGCGCGGCGGAGGTGGACGGGCAGCCGCTCCGGGTGCGCGGCGCTCCGCAGCACGACCGCGAACAGCTGCGCGAACAACGCCTCCGACACGCCCCGTTCGGCCGTGGCCCTGGCGAGCACCAGCTCCACCTGGTCGAGCAGTTCGAGCTGGTGCGCGCCGGGCGCGTGCAGTCGGCTGCCCTGCCGGCGCAGCAGATGCCGTACGCAGACCGTGGCCCGCAGCTCGGCCGTACGGTCGGCGGCGAGCGCGACCATGCCGCTCCAGCCGAGGTCGGTGAAGTGGCCGATGGGGAACATGAGTTGCCGCTCGGTGAGGAAGTCCCGACGGTAGGCCGCGCTCCACGCCGGGGTCCGCGGACCGGTCGGGCGCACGACGGTCGTACCGCCCTCCCACCAGTGCGCGCGCTCATGCGCGAAGTACAGGACATCGGGGTCGTCGGTCTCGCCCAGCCGGTCCGCGATCGCCTGCAGCGCGCCCGGCGCGAGTGTGTCGTCCCCGTCCAGGAACAGGACGTACGCCCCGTGCGCCGCCGACAGCCCCGCGTTGCGCGCGGCGCTCAGTCCGCCCGAGGGCGGCGACTCGACGGGGGCCACCCGGGTGTCCCTCGTGGCGTACGCGGCGCTGACCGCCCCCGCGGGTGAGTCCGCCGCCGCCTCATGCACCGGAATCAGCTCGAAGTCACCGAACGGCTGACCGAGAACGGACTCCAGAGCGAGCGACAGGCGCCCTTCGACACCGTACGTGGGGACGATGATGCTGAAGCGGGGCATTCTTTCCTTTCGGGGGCGCGGGGAACTGCGCGAGCAACCACGACGGGGCCCGCGCTGGGGGTCGAAGGGGCGCATCCCCTGGATGGGGGAGGGGCGGGTAGGGGCGGCGGGGGCGAGGGGAAAGGCCGCTACGCCGGCGGGGAGCCGCCCAGGTCGGGCCCCGCCACGGTGGCCAGCGGAGACGACGGACGCGCCGCCGCGGCCGACGGAACCGGGTGACGGGCGGCCGGCGGTACGAAGCCGCCCGAGGAGGTGTCACCCAGGACGACCCGCCGCACCACCCGCTCCGCCGCCCGCCCGTCGTCGTACTGACAGAAACGGTCACGGAACGCGGCCCGCAGCTGCGCGGACCGCGACCCACGCCAGTGCCCCGTGGCGAAGATGTCGATCAGCTCGTCCTCGCTGCGCGCGACCGCGCCCGGCGGGAAGGAGCGCAGATCGAAGTACGTGCCCCGGGCCGCCTCGTACGCCTCCCAGTCCTCGGCGTGGATCACGATCGGCCGGTCGAGGTTGGCGTAGTCGAACATCAGGGAGGAGTAGTCGGTGACCAGGGCGTCCGAGGCGAGGCACAGGCTCTCCACGCTCGGGTGACCGGTGACGTCCAGGACGCGGCCGTGCGCCAGGTCCGTCAGCGGGGAGCCGTACGCGCGGTGGGCGCGGGCGAGGATCACGAAACGCGGTCCGAGCTTGCGCAGCACCCGCTCCAGGTCCAGGTGGGCGCGCTGAGAGTAGCGGTAGTCGCGGTGCGTGGGGGCGTACAGGACGGCGACCGCGCCCTCGGGGATGCCGAGGTGTTCCCGCACCCGGGCCACGTCCGTCGAAGTGGCCCTCAGGAAGACGTCGTTGCGCGGCGAGCCGTATTCGAGGGTCGTGTACGCGGACGGGTGCACGCGCTCCCAGACGAGCGTGGAGTGGCGGTTCCCGGACAGGACGTAGTCCCACTGGTCGCTGCCGCGCAGCGCGGCGGCGAAGTCCCTGCCACGCGCCGCCGCCGGCCGGTCCTGGAGGTCGAGGCCCATGCGCTTGAGCGGCGTGCCGTGCTGGGTCTGCAACAGGACCTGACCGGGGCGCTTGATCAGGCGCCGGTCGAAGTCCACGTTGTTCACCAGGTACTTGGAGCGGGCGAGCGCCGTCCAGTAGGCCATCGAACCGGGGAGCACCCGTCGGGTCGCCACCGGGAGCGTGTGGTGGTGCTCCGGACGCGCGACCCACGCGGTGCGCATCCCGGGGACGTACGTACGGAACGCGTTCTCCAGCGCGGCCGGGCTGCACTCGTAGCCCCGCCCGCCGTACGCGGCGAACACCGCCCGGTCGGCGCGCAGCGGGAGGAGACGCTGGACGCGGTAGTGGAGGCGCAGTCCGGCGGCGCGGAAGAGCCCGGCCAGGCCCCCCGCCAGGCGTCCGGCCCCTCGGCCCAGCCGCGCCCCGGCCCACAGCGCGCGGTAGACGCGTCGGCTGCCGAGCCGCAGGAGCGCGTGCCGGAGCCGGGCGCGGGCGCGGATGGGGGCGCCCGGGGTGCGGTAGCGGGCGCAGTGCGCGCGGACCGTGCGCAGGAACTCGGCGCGCGCCTCGCGCGGCAGCCCGTGGCGCCGGGAGAACACGGAGGTGAGGTGGTCGACCATGCGTCGGAACAGCACCGGACGCCACTGCGCCAGCTCCGGCCGCTCGTCGACGTAGGCGAACACCCGGTCGTACTGCTCGAACACGTCGAAGTGGCCGCGTGTAGTCGCCCCGAGCGCGCTGCCGTGGCGGCGCCGGCGGTGGTGGACGCAGACCCGGTCGAGGGTGGCGACGGACTCGGCCGCCATCAGCACGGGGTACGTCCACGCCGTGTCCTCGTAGATGCCGGGCGGGAACCGGAAGTCGTGGTCCTCGACGAACTCCCGTTTGTACGCCTTGTTCCACACCACCGGGCGGACGCCCAGCAGGCCCGGGCGGTCGTCCAGGCGGAAGGGGGCGTGGCCCTGCTCGGTGAGTCGGAGGGCGCGCTCGTTGCGGACGGAATCGCCCGACCAGGAGGTACGGGCGAAGTCGTGGACGAGGACGTCCGGTTCGCCGGTCTCCTTGACGCGGTCGGCGATCGCCTGCAGTGCGCCCGGAGTGAACGTGTCGTCGCCGTCGAGGAAGAGGAGGTAGTCCCCCCTCGCGTACTCCATCCCCTTGTTGCGGGCGGCACCCGGGCCCGCGTTCTCCCGCAGGCGCACGGTTCGCCGTACGCGGGGGTCGAGGGCCGCGGTCTCGTCGGCGATCGCGCCGCAGTTGTCGGGGGAGGCGTCGTCGACGACGATCAGTTCGAGGTCGGTGAAGGACTGGGACAGCACGGAATCCAGGCATTCGTGCAGGTACGCCTGAACCTTGTACGCGGGAACGATGACACTGAACCTGGGCAAGGAGGACATCCATGGGTCGGCGCGGGCATACTGCCCGGAAACGGCCGATGGGATGATTTGGTTACGCGGTGTATTCCATACGGGGGATATCCACGGGACTTGGGGGCGCACGGGCGTGAACTCGTGGGCGTGCGGGGTTTGTTCGCGCGGTTGGCTCCGCCGAGGTGGGGGCGCCCAGTAGCTCGGGGGCTGGGGTTGTCGGGCGGGTGCGGGCCCGGTGGGGCTTCTCGCGCAGTTCCCCGCGCCCCTAAAAGCCCAGGCCCCTGCGGGGCCTGAAAGACCACGGCCCCGCGGGCCTGAAGGGTGACGGCCGGTGGGCCTGAAAAGCACGGGGCGCAGCCCCTGCTTCTCAGGGGCGCGGGGAACTGCGCGAGAAGCCCACCGGGCCCGCACCCGCCGGCGCGTCCCCAACTCCCGAGCTGTCAGGCGCCCTTGCCGCTACTTCACCGCCCCCGCCATCACCCCCGACACGAACTGCCGCTGGAACGCGAAGAAGACGGCCAGCGGGATCACCATCGAGATGAACGCCCCCGGTGCCAGGACCTCGATGTTGCTGCCGAACTGCCGTACCTGCTGCTGGAGTGCGACCGTCAGCGGCTGGGAGCCGGAGCTGGAGAAGACCAGCGCGACCAGCATGTCGTTCCACACCCACAGGAACTGGAAGATCCCGAGGGACGCCAACGCCGGTGCGGCCAGCGGCAGTACGACCGTCGCGAACAGCCGAATCTCGCCCGCCCCGTCCAGCCGTGCCGCCTCCAGCAGCTCACGCGGGATCTCCGCGAAGAAGTTCCGCAACAGGAAGATCGCGAACGGCAGTCCGAAGCCGACGTGGAAGAGGACGACGCCGATGATGTCGCCGAAGATCCCGAGGTCCCGGAAGAGTCCGGACAACGGGATCAGCGCCACCTGCACCGGCACCACCAGCAGCCCCACCACGGCCATGAACCACCAGTCGCGGCCCTTGAAGTCCAGCCAGGCGAAGGCGTATCCGGCCATCGCGCCGATCAGGACGACCAGCAGCGTCGCCGGGACCGTGATCCAGATGGTGTTGAACAGGGCGTCCGTGACGCCGTCGTTCGCGAGCAGCGACTCGTAGCTCGCGGTGGTGAGTTGGGCCGGAGCGGTGAACACCTTCCACCACCCGGAGGCGGAGATGTCGGTCGGGTCGCGGAACGACGAGACCAGCAGCCCGAAGGTCGGCACCAGCCAGAACAGCGCCACCAGCAGCAGGAACACTCGCAGTACGCCGCCCGCCGCGCCGCTCGCGAGCCGGGCGCCGACGGAGCGTTCGGCGCGTACGGGTGCCTCGCGCGCCGGAGTCTTCGGCGCGGGCGCGGGGGTTTCGAGAGCGGTCATCGCTGGCGCTCCTTCCTGAGGCGCCGGATGTTGACCCACATCACCGGCAGCACGAGCAGCAGCAGGACCACACCGATCGCGCTGCCGAGACCGAAGTCGCCCCCACCGCCGTACGACACCAGATACAGCTGCAGGGCGAGGACGTTGGCCTCGTCCTGGGTGGGCTGGGGCGCGATGATGTAGACGAGGTCGAACACCTTCATCACGTTGATCATCAGCGTGACGAGGACGACGACCAGGACCGGCGCGAGCAGCGGAACGGTGATCCGGCGGAACACCTGCCACTCGTTCGCCCCGTCCACGCGGGCCGCTTCGAGCAGATTGCGGTCCACGCCGGCGAGGCCCGCCGCGATCAACACCATCGCGAAGCCCGCCCACATCCAGACGTACGACCCGATGACGGCCGGGGTGACGAGGGCCGGGCCCAGCCAGTCGATGCCGTTGTAGGGCGCCGCGAAGTTCGAGCCGGGCAGCCTGAGTCGAGCCCCGTCGGCCGACTCCGGCAGGCTGAACGCGCCGTCGGCGCCGCTGGTCGTGGTGGCGACGACCTTCCCGTCCTTCACCGCCTCGACCTTGACGCCCTTCAGCGCCTTCTCACCCGGGTCGACGGCCCCCTTCTCGCCGCCGCCACCGAGCCGGAAGTCCAGCCAGACGGTGCCGGTGACACCGTCGCCGGTGGCGGCTTCGGCCGCCTTCGCGTCCTGCGCGTCGCCTGGCAGGCGGTTGGGCGCGATGCCGACGAGGGGGAGGAGCGCCGGGCTGCCCGCCCGCACGGTCCCCTCCGTGGTGAAGGAACCCCCGCCGGACGCCCGCAGATCGCTCACCTGGGCGTTGGGCCGGGCCTTCGGATACACGGACTCGTCGGCGAACACGTCGTGCACGGACGTCACGACCGCGTTGGCGACGCCCTGGTTCGGATCCTGCTCGTACACCAGCCGGAAGATGATGCCCGCCGCGAGCATCGAGATCGCCATCGGCATGAAGACGATCAGCTTGAACGCCGTTCCCCAGCGCACCCGTTCGGTCAGCACCGCGAAGATCAGGCCGAGCGCGGTGACGAGAGCCGGGGCCACCGCGACCCAGATCGCGGTGTTGCGTACGGCGACGAGGGTGGAGTCGTCGGAGAAGATCTCCGTGTAGTTGTCGAGGCCCACGAAGCCGGAGCCGTCCGCGTCGAACAGACTCCGCCAGACCGAGTACCCGATCGGGTAGACCACGAGCGCGCCGAGCAGCACCAGCGCGGGCAGCAGAAACAGCACCGCCACCCACAGCCGGGTACCCGTCACGCTCTTGCGCGGTGCGGCGGGGGGTGTCGGCAGCGCGCCGGCGCCTCCCGCCGTCTTCGTCACGGCAGACGACATGAGGTCGCCGTCAGCCGTTCCCGTAGGCCTTCGCCGCGTCGGTCTCCAGCTGTTCCTGGGCGCCGGCCACGTCGTCGGGGCTCTTCAGGAAGTCCTGCAGGTCCTTCCACTCGCCCACGCCCTGCGTGCCGCCGAACGCCGCCGGGGCCTGGTCGGACATGTCGAAGCGGAAGTCGTCGCCCGCCGCGAGCAGCGCCTTGGCGATCTCCCGGGTGACGTCGTCCTTGTAACTGCCCTCGTCCATACCCTTGTTGGGGGAGAGGAAGCCGCCCTGCGCCGCCCAGATCTCCGCCGCGTCGGTCGAGGCGAGGAAGGTGAGCAGCGCCTGTGCGCCCTTGCCGTCCTTCAGCGCCACGGCCGCGTCGCCGCCGGTGACCACGGGGGAGTCGTCGCCGACCGCCGGGAACGGGAAGACCTTGGCGTCCGTGCCGATCTTCGCGTCCGTGTCACCGTTGATGGTGACGGCCACGAAGTCGCCCTCGAACACCATGCCCGCCGGGGTGTCCCCGCCGAAGGTCTGCGTGATCGACTTCGGGTACTCCGTCTGCAGCGCGCCGGACGCCCCGCCCGCGATCAGGTCGTCCTTGCCCCACAGCTCGGCGAGCGTGGTGAGGGCGTCCTTGACGGAGGGGTCGGTCCACTTGATCTCGTGCTTGGCGAGCTGGTCGTACTTCTCCGGGCCCGCCTGCGAGAGATAGACGTTCTCGAACCAGTCGGTGAGCGTCCAGCCGTCGGCGCCGCCGATGGACACGGCGGGCGAGCCGGCGTCGGAGAGTGTCTGCGCGGTCTGCAGGAACTCGGCCCAGGTCTTGGGCTCTTCGGTGATCCCCGCCGCCTCGAAGGCCGCGGTGTTGTACCAGACGAGGGACTTGTTGGCGGCCTTCGCGTAGACGCCGTACTGCTTGCCCTCGTACGCGCCGAGGTCCTTCCAGCCGTCCGAGAAGTTCTTGTCCAGTTGTGCCTGGGCCTCGCTCCCGAGCGGTTTCACCCAGCCCTTGTCGGCGAACTGGTGCAACACGCCTACCTGCGGCAGGAACGCCACGTCCGGCGGCTTGCCGCCCTCGATCTTCGTACCGAGGAACGTGGACGTGTTGTTGCCGGTCGGTACGAAGGTCACCGAGGCGCCGGTGCGTTTCTCGAACTCGTCCAGGACCTTCTGGAAGTTGTCCAGCTCCGGGCCCGTGAAGACCGCCGCGACCTCGAGCTTCTGGCCGTCCAACTTGGGGAGCCGCACGGTGGCCTCGTTGCCGCCGTCGTTGCCGTTGTCACCCTTGTCGCCGTTGTCGTCACCGCCGCACGCGGTGAGCGAGAGGGCGAGGGCGCCTGCGGCGAGGGCCGCTAAGGCTTTGGACGTGGGGGCTTTGGATGATGTGGGGGGATGGGTGGGCTTGCCGAGGGGATTGGGCTTGCGTGTGCGAACAATGCGACGAATGCAGTGGATGTTGCGCATCTCTGACCCCGTTCTCCGTGCGTCGTCGAACGTAGAGCGCTGTCCCGTGCGCTCTGGTCTACGCCGCGTGGTCGGGGGCGGCAAGAGCGCCTGCGGTGTCAACGTCGTGATCGTGACCGCGTCGTGACCATGTGGGGGTGCGGGGCCGCGAGGGCGCCGGGCGTCTCTTCGCCGCAGGGGTGCTTCGTCGTCGGCGGCTTCCCACCCACGGTGGTTGCCCGCGCAGTTCCCCGCGCCCCTGAAGGGGCCTGCGGCCCCGTGCCTCTCCAGGCAAGCACCCTGTCAGCGCCGGCAAGCGCCTCTCACCCCCGGCCCGGCACCCGGCGCCGGGTGCCGGGTGTGCCTTCACAGCAGGGACGGTACGTCCGTCGCCGAGACCTCTCGTGCCGCGCGGTCCAACGCGCTGGCCAGCAACGCCAGATCGGTGGGGCCGTTTCCCAACTCCCGGACGGGGCGTCGCGCCGGTGGGTCGCCCATCCGGGCCCAGTCGAGCGGCACGACGGTCGGGCGGAGGGTGGCGGTACGCGGGATGCGGCCCGTGACACGGCCCGCCTGGAACGCGGTCGTACGGCCCCCCTCGCCCAGCAACTCCCCCCGGCCGGGCACGGGTTCGTCCGGCCCCGGCATCGGCGCGCTCAGCACGACACGTCCGCCTGCCGCACGCCCCAGCTCACTCTCGCCCGCACGCCCACCGACGGTGTTCGTGGCGACGAGATGCACACCGAGACGCTCGCCCTCCCGGGCCACCGCCTCCAGCGCCCGTACGACGGACCCCGCCGCCGGTCGCCCCGTGGAGCCCAAGGGGGGTGACAGCAGGACGTCGAGGTCGTCGACGATGACGACGAGCCGGGGGAGTTCCGAAGCGGGGTTCTTCCCCGCCCCTCCCCTGCCGTCCTGATCGGTGTTCCTCCGGCCGGCCGCCGGCCGCAGTCGAAGTGTGGAGCTGGAGGACGAGTCGAGGTCGGCGGCCCCGCCCGATCCCGCCCGGGTGGCCCCGGGCACCGAGGCGCCGGGCGTTGCCGGCCCGGACTTCGCCGAACGCTGCGGGACGATACGGCCCGAGACCTCGAGCCGCGTGTGCCACTCCACGAACCCGAGCCCGCCCAGCAACTCGTACCGGCGCTTCAACTCGGTGATCAGGGACTGTGCGAACTCCCGCATCCGGACGGGGTCGTTGGCCGTGAGATGCGTACCCACATGGGGCAGGTCGGTACAGACCCCCAGCCCCTCCCCGGCCCGGCCACCACCGGCACCACCGGCACTGCCGTCCCGCCCGTCCACGAGGGCGATGCCCAGCCGGTCGGGCCGCTCGGCGGCGGCGAGCGAGGCGGCGACGGACCGCAGCAGCTCCGTACGACCGCTGCCGACAGGCCCCTCGATCAGCAGATGGGGGCCCTCGGCGACGAGGTCCACGGAGACCGGCCCGCGCGGCCCCGCGCCGAGCACGGCCCAGGCCCGTCCGCCGAGCGTCGTCGTGTCGTCGGCGGCGTCCGCCCACCGGGCCATCAGCGACGCCGGTGTGGCCCGCGCCAGCCCCAACTCGTCCAGCAGCCGCGCCGACTGCGGCAGCGGGGCCGACACCCGCGCCTGCCGGTCCCCGGCCGCCCCGTCCGTCCGCAACGGTGCCAGCGCCCGCGCGAACCGCTCCGCCCACGCCACCGACACCGCGTCCAGCGTGGCCACCGTGCCGTGGTTCAACAGTCCGGGCGTCTCGTCCGGGTCGAGCGAGGGGAGGTCCTGGGTGCCGGGATGCGTCCGCTCGTCGGCACCGGAGAGCGCGTTCCCCGCGAGGTCGACGTGGGTGTGCGTACGGCTCACCGCGGCGGGGTCCGCCCGAGCGGAGCCACGGGCGAGGTCCGCTCGGGCGGGCCGGTCGTCACGGCCGGAGTGGTCGGGGCGGGGGCGGCTCGACGGGGCGTCGGCGTCCGTACCGCGAGTGTGGTCGGCACCGCGCGCGTGATCGGCGGAGACGCAGGACGCGGAGTGCGCGGCCCCCGTCCGGCCGGAGCCGGCCGGACCCGATGCCCCGGAACCGTTCCCCGCGCCGTACCCGGCGGAGGCGACCCGCAGCAGCCGTAGCGCCGTGGCGACGTCACCGCTGAGCAGGGCGACGGCACCGCACGCGCGGAACGCGGGCGAGACCTCGCAGGCCGCCGTGTACGTCTCCGTCACCGGTGAGGCGGGCGACGCGGACTCGGTCTCGGCGAGGCACACGACATGGATCCCGGCCAGGGGCCCCTCCTGCGCCAGCCGCACCACGGCCTCCCGTACATCGGCACCTCCGGGGTCCCCGTCCACGATCACCACCGTGTACGGTCCCGTGAAGCCATCGTCGGCCGGTCCGTCCTCCCGGGCCCACGACGGCCGCCGCACGGCCCGCCGAGCGGGGCCGCCCTCGGCCGGCCCGTGCACCGCCCCACCGCGATCGGCCCCACGACCCGTGAGGCCCCCGGCCCCGGCCCCCGCCGCTCGACCGATGCCCGCGCCGGCCGTGCTTCCGGGCGCGTGTCCCGCCGTGTCCGCCGCGTGGTCCTCCACACGGCGGAGCAGCTCGTCCAGACGGGCCGTCGTCTGCTCGCGGTCGTAGGCGAGCAGGAGGCGGCAGTCCTGGCCGTGGGCGGGGCGGAGATGGGGGAGCCAGCCGAGCCAGGACCAGTCGGCGGTGCGTTCCTCGGCGGAGCGGGAGCGGTCCGCGCTGATCAGGACCAGTTCCAGGGCGTCGGGGGAGTGCAGCGCGGCGAGCTGGGCCACGACCGCGCGGGTCAGCCCCATCAGCCGGGGGCGCGGCCCGGCCAGCCCCAGCGCGCCGACCTCACGCAGCCCGGTGGTCACCGGCACCGCCGGCAACAGCCCCGATCCGTCCGGCGCCACCCGGTCCGTCGTACCCAGCCGCACCGCCAGCGCCTCCGGGTGCCCCGGCCCCCGCTCCCACAGCCGGGCGCCCGGCCCGAGCGCGGTGAGCAGCAGGGCGGCGGGATCCGGCCATGTCTCCGGCAGCCGCTCCCCACCGGCCGGGAGCACCGAGGCCATCGCCCCGCGCTCGTCCTCGTCGTCCTCCGCGTCGTACTCGTACGGGTCGTACTCGGCCCCCGCCTGTCCCCGCCCCCCGGCCAACCGCCGAGCCCAGGCACCGAACCCGCCCCGCTTACGCACCCCACGCGGCACCTCCGTGCCCCGAAGGGGAGTGCCCTTGCGCGTACCGGACTCGACGGGCCTGTCGCCGTCCCCGGAATCGCCCACCCCACGAGAGCCACCGGGGCCGTCGGGAGCGCCGGGCTCACCGGCACGACCCGGTCCACCGGAATTGGTGGGCAGCCCGGACCCGCCGGACCCGCCGGAATCATCGGTATCGCGGGGGGCACGGCCACCACGGGCAGCGCGGCTGTCGCCGACGCGTCCGTCGCCGACACGGCCGTGGCCCACGCGGCCGGGGGCTTCCGCCCCGCCTGCGCCCGTCGCGCCCCCGTGTACGGGTTTCTGGCCGGCACCGGAGGCGGCCGTCCGCCCCGTGGTGGCCGTGGAGGACCCCGTACCCCCCGCCGTCCGCTCGATCCCGGGTACCCCGCCCTGCCCCGGCACGGTCCGCCGCTCGGCACGCCCGTGCCCCGGGGCGTCGGCCCCAGGCCCGCCCGCAGGTCCACGTGTCACCGCGCCGGAGCCGGAGCCGCTATCGGCCCCCGCGCCCGTCCCGGACCCCGTACCCCCGCCTGCCGAACCGAAGTCGTCGCCGTCTGCCGGCGTCCGCACCCCGGCCGTCACCCGGACATGGCCCTCCCCGTCAGGCGTCGTCCCTATCCCCCGGGCCCCCGACGACGAGGCCAGGCG
This sequence comes from Streptomyces sp. NBC_01314, assembly GCF_041435215.1. NCBI lineage: Bacteria > Bacillati > Actinomycetota > Actinomycetes > Kitasatosporales > Streptomycetaceae > Streptomyces > Streptomyces sp. NBC_01314. The sequence continues at coordinate 6,929,655 of NZ_CP108394.1, forward strand.
GAGCGCGGACTCGCCGATGCGGAGGAGGGCGCCCGGGGCGAGGCGGACCGGGCGGTCGCCCACGCGGATGCCGTCGAGAGCGGTGCCGTTGGTGGAGCCGAGGTCGACGACGGAGACGCGGCCGTCGGCGGCGAGGGTGACCGCGCAGTGGAGGCGGGAGACGTCCGGGTCGTCGAGAGGGACGTCGGCGTCGGCGGAGCGGCCGATGTGGATCTTGCCGCCGTGCAGCAGATGGACGCCGCCGGCGTCGGGGCCGGCCACGACGTGCAGTTGCGCGGCGGCCTCGTCGACCTCGGGGCCCGATTCGGAAGGGGTGCCCAGGGAGAGCACGGCGCCGTCGATGAGGGGTGGCTCGCCGAGGGTGCAGCGCTGGGCGTCGAGGCGCTCGGCGCCGGCGTACAGCACAACCTGCCCGCCGCCGACCTCCCGGCTGCGCTCCAGCCGCTCCGCACCGCCGTCGCCGACGGCGGAGGCGAGGCCCGAGGCCACGGCGGCCAGCGCCGTCCCGGCGGGCGCCGTGACCAGCACGTCGCAGGTTGTGGCACGTCCTCGCGGCTCAGAGGGCGGTCCCAGCGGGTCTACGACGGTCAGCCGGATCTGCATCGCCGTCAGCGGTCCCTTCCGCGCGGGCACCCGCGACGACGAGGACGAGACTGCGCGGTCCCCACCGCAGACTTCCCCCACCGCTCACGGGCACGTCGGCCAGTTCTGGAGGCATCCTCGCACCTGTCACTGACAACACGCCCGCCGCCCACCACCAAGTGATCTTGATTGGTCGGCTCTGCCCCCAAAAGTGCCTGACCAGTGCCCGCTAGTTGATCACTTGAGATCGGTCACGTCCGTATCGCGTCCGCATCAGGGCCGGGGTCCGTCCGTATCCGGAACCGTGTACGTCCGTGTCCGGCAACCAACCGCCCACGGGTGAGCGTCTTTCCATCGAACGCACACGGGTACCCGTACGTACTCGCGGACACGGACACCGGCAGGCAGCACACAGCATGTCGGAACAAGTCGCAGCGAAACGGGCGGGAAGAGTCAGGAAGACGACAGCCCGGTACCGCGGACGGCCGCACTACAGTGGGTCGGAACGTCCGCGGGACTCCAGGGCGTGACCAGGCAAGCAAGCAACAGGGAGCGCATGACGTGCGGCCGGTAGGGAGCAAGTACCTCCTTGAGGAGCCGATTGGGCGCGGCGCCACAGGCACCGTCTGGCGCGCACGCCAGCGGGAGACCGCGGGGGCCGAGGCGGCCGTGCCCGGACACCCCGGCGAGACCGTGGCGATCAAGGTCCTCAAGGAGGAGCTCGCGAGCGACGCGGACATCGTGATGCGGTTCCTGCGGGAGCGCTCCGTGCTGCTCCGGCTCACCCACCCCAACATCGTGCGGGTGCGGGACCTCGTCGTCGAGGGTGATCTGCTCGCCCTGGTCATGGACCTGATCGAGGGTCCCGACCTGCACCGGTACCTCCGTGAGAACGGCCCGTTCACACCCGTCGGCGCGGCCCTGCTCACCGCCCAGGTCGCCGACGCGCTCGCCGTGAGCCACGCCGACGGCGTCGTCCACCGCGACCTCAAGCCCGCCAACGTGCTGCTCAAGCAGGACGGCGGCCAGATGCACCCGATGCTGACCGACTTCGGCATCGCCCGCCTGGCCGACTCCCCGGGCCTGACCCGGACCAGCGAGTTCGTCGGCACGCCCGCGTACGTCGCCCCCGAGTCCGCCGAGGGTCAGCCGCAGACCTCCGCCGTCGACATCTACGGCGCCGGCATCCTGATGTACGAACTGGTCACCGGGCGCCCGCCGTTCAACGGCCAGTCCGCGCTCGAAGTGCTGCACCAGCACCTCAGCGCCGAGCCGCGCCGCCCGTCCACCGTCCCCGACCCGCTGTGGACGGTCATCGAGCGCTGCCTGCGCAAGAACCCCCGCGAGAGGCCCAGCGCGGTCAACCTCGCCCGCGCGCTCCGCATCGTCGCCGAGGGCGTCGGCGTGCACGCGAACTCCATGCAGATCGCCGCCGCCGACGGCGTGGGCCACATCCTCGCCCCCGACCCGGCCCCGGCGCAGGTCCCGGGCGCGGCCCCGGACCCGTTCGGCTCGGCCGACGCGACGCAGGTGCTGCCGCACGGCGCCGGCTCGTACGACCCGAACGGCGCGACGAGCGTGCTCCCGCACACCTCGGGCCCCGCGGGCTCGGGTGACCCCACGACCGTGCTCCCGCACACGTCCGGCGCCGACCCGACGTCCGTCATGCCGCCGGTGCCGTCGCACGACCCCGGCGGTCAGCCGCCCGAGGAGCCGCACCCCTGGCAGAACCAGCTCCGCGCGGCCCGCGACCGCAACGAGCAGACCCAGGTCCAGTACCTCGACCCCGGCGAGGACCCGCTGCGCCGCCGCCCCCAGCGGCAGGCCAACCGCCAGCAGCAGCCCCAGCAGCCCCAGCAGCCCCAGCGACCCCAGCAGCAGCCGCCGCGCCGCCAGCAGCGCGGGCCTCAGGGCGGCCCCGGCCCCGGGTACGGCCACCCGCAGCAGCAGCCGTACGCTCCCGCGCCCACCCCACAGCCGCAGCGTCAACAGCCCCAGCGGTACGCGCCCGCTCCGCAGCCCCAGCAGCCCGCTCCGCGGCCCCAGCGTGAGCCCCGGCCGCCGCGGGAGCCGCGTCAGCGCAGCGCCAACCCGATGCGGATCCCGGGCCTCGGCTGCCTCAAGGGATGCTTCTTCATGATCGTCCTCTTCATCGTCGGAGGCTGGCTGATCTGGGAGTTCACCCCCCTCCAGGGGTGGATCGGCACCGGCCAGAGCTGGTGGGGCCAGCTCACCGACTGGGCCGGCGATGTGGGCAAGTGGTTCCGCGAACTGGACAACGGCACGGGCAAGTGACGCGGGCCCGGGGGCCGAACCCCGGGCAATGACCTGGGCCTGATCCGACCCCGGCCTGGACCCCGACCCCGACCCCGACCCCGGCCTGGACCCCGCCCCGGCCTGGACCCCGACCCCGACCCCGACCCCGGCCTGGACCTCGGCTTCGGCCTCGGCGACGGTTGTGAGCGGCTGCGGGCCGGTCGGTGGGGGCTGGTCACGCTCTTCCCCGCGCCCTTGAAGGGGCGCAGTCACCCACGGCCTTGGCATGCCCGCGTGGTGCGGTTGGTGGTGTCTCGTCGCCAGGGTTGGGGATTTGTCGATATCTGAGGGGTGATTTCCGCCTGGGCGGTGAAGGTTGGGGTCCGGGGCGCGTAGCTTTGTCGCCAACACGCGGCCTGTAGGAGCAGTCTTGGGACGGAAGATCGGAAGCCGGTACACCGCGAACCAGATTCTGGGACGGGGCAGCGCCGGCACGGTGTGGCTGGGTGAGGGCCCGGAGGGTCCCGTCGCGATCAAGCTGCTGCGCGAGGACCTCTCGTCCGACCAGGAACTCGTCAGTCGTTTCGTCCAGGAGCGCACCGCGCTGCTGGGCCTCGACCACCCGAACGTGGTCTCCGTACGCGAACTCGTCGTCGACGGCAACGACCTCGCCCTCGTCATGGGCCTCGTCCGGGGCACCGACCTGCGCACCCGTCTCGACCGGGAGCGGCGCATGGCCCCCGAGGCGGCGGTGGCCATAGTGGCCGACATCGCGGACGGCCTGGCGGCGGCGCACGCGGCCGGGGTCGTCCACCGGGACGTGAAGCCGGAGAACGTGCTGCTGGACATGCAGGGCCCGCTGGGTCCGGGCGGCGCGCATCCGGCCCTCCTGACCGACTTCGGCGTCGCCAAGCTGATCGATTCGCCTCGCCGTACCCGCGCCACGAAGATCATCGGCACTCCGGACTATCTCGCCCCCGAGATCGTCGAGGGCCTGCCGCCCCGTGCCGCCGTGGACATCTACGCCCTCGCGACCGTGCTGTACGAGCTGCTGGCCGGCTTCACGCCGTTCGGCGGCGGCCACCCCGGCGCGGTGCTGCGCCGCCATGTCACCGAGACGGTCGTCCCGCTGCCCGGCATCCCCGAGGAGCTGTGGCAGCTGCTCGTGCAGTGTCTGGCGAAGGCGCCGGCCTCGCGGCTGCGGGCGTCGGAGCTGGGGGCGCGGCTGCGGGAGCAGTTGCCGCTTCTGGCCGGGATGCCACCGCTGGACGTCGACGAGCCCGGGGCGGAGACGGAGGAGCCGGCCGAGGAGCAGACCGTGCCGGTGGCGCCCAGGGAGCGGGTGCGGCGAGGGGCCGTACCGCTGGTCCCCGGGGCGAAGCCGGACTCCAACCGGGACACGCACACGTCGATGAGGGTGCCCGGGCCGGACGAGCTGGCGGGCGGGGCCCGGGGGACGGCGCGGGTGCCCAGGGCCCCGGGGGCGCCCCGGCCGGGCTCGGCCCGCCGTCGGGCGATGGCCCGCCGCCGACGGATCACCCTCGGAGCCGCGGCGGTCGCGCTGGTGGTCGCGGCGGGTGTGGGCACCTGGGCGGCGACATCGGGAGGCGACTCGGGCGGCGGGTCCCCGGACATGAAGAACTCCACGCCGGCATCGCCGTGACGTACCGGCATCGCCGCGATGTGAAACGACGTCGTATGGTTCGCCGCTCGATAGTCACGTCCGTGTCCGGCGGAGGCCGCTAGTGGCAACGCGAACCGTGGCAACGCGAGCCGGCGCCGCACTCAAGGGCGCACTCGTCCTCGCCGCGATCGTCTCGGTGGGCTCCTGCGGTTCCTCGGAACCGCGGGGGTCCGCCCCCGGGACGGACAGTGCCTCGGCGGGCTGCGAGATCCATGACACCACCCAGCAGGTCGCCGACCGCTTCTCCGCGCTGGGCAAGGTCATCACCACCGAGTGGTGCGCGATGGACCTCGCGGGCGGCTCGTCCCGCGCCCCCGGCCCGAGCGACATCAGAATGGTCGGCTACTTCGAGACCACGGCCGAGGACATGAAGGCCGTCCTCGACGCCCCTGACAGGACGTTCGAGAAGGCCGAGCCCGAGGACATTCCTGATGCCCTCAGCGCTTCGACGTCCGAGAAAACCGAGTGGCTGACCAGCCCCGATGCGAATGAGGAGATCACGGCCGGCCTGTACACCGCGACGTTCCATTTCGACCGCGCTTCCAACAAGATCCTCTTCGACACCGTCAACCCGACCAGAACCGAGGACGAGGGGGTAGTGGTCGGAGGGTGAGGGACGAGGTGGGGCCTGAGCGACCAGCCCCCACCCACCCGTAAGCGAACAACCGCACGAACGCCGGCTGCCGCCCCGAGCCGAGGGCGCCCCACCATGGTCACCCGGCGGAGCCGTTAGGCTGGGGGCGTGGCAGTCGTCGATGTATCCGAAGAGCTGAAGTCCCTCTCCTCGACCATGGAGTCGATCGAGGCCGTTTTGGACCTCGACAAGTTGAGGGCAGACATCGCCGTGCTCGAGGAGCAGGCAGCCGCGCCGTCCCTGTGGGACAACCCGGACGAGGCGCAGAAGATCACCAGCAAGCTCTCCCACCTCCAGGCCGAGGTCAGGAAGGCGGAGGCGCTGCGCGGTCGCATCGACGACCTCAGTGTCCTCTTCGAGATGGCCGAGGAGGAGGACGACCCGGACACCCTCGCCGAGGCCGAGTCGGAGCTGACCTCCGTCCGCAAGGCGCTGGACGAGATGGAGGTCCGCACGCTCCTGTCCGGCGAGTACGACTCCCGCGAGGCCCTCGTCAACATCCGCGCCGAGGCCGGTGGCGTCGACGCCGCCGACTTCGCCGAGAAGCTGCAGCGGATGTACCTGCGCTGGGCGGAGCAGAAGGGCTTCAAGACCGAGGTGTACGAGACCTCGTACGCGGAGGAGGCGGGCATCAAGTCCACCACCTTCGCCGTGCAGGTGCCGTACGCCTACGGCACGCTCTCCGTCGAGCAGGGCACACACCGGCTCGTCCGTATCTCGCCGTTCGACAACCAGGGGCGGCGCCAGACCTCCTTCGCCGGTGTCGAGATCCTGCCCGTGGTCGAGACGACGGACCACATCGAGATCGACGAGACCGAGCTGCGGGTGGACGTCTACCGGTCGTCCGGGCCCGGCGGCCAGGGCGTCAACACCACCGACTCCGCGGTACGGCTGACCCACCTTCCCACCGGCATCGTCGTCTCCTGCCAGAACGAGCGGTCGCAGATCCAGAACAAGGCGTCCGCGATGAACGTTCTCCAGGCGAAGCTCCTCGACCGGCGCCGGCAGGAGGAGCAGGCCAAGATGGACGCCCTCAAGGGCGACGGTGGCAACTCCTGGGGCAACCAGATGCGTTCGTACGTCCTGCACCCGTACCAGATGGTCAAGGACCTCCGCACCGAGCACGAAGTCGGCAACCCCGAGGCCGTGTTCAATGGCGAGATCGACGGCTTCCTGGAGGCCGGAATTCGCTGGCGCAAGCAGCGGGAGAAGTAGGGCGGCCGAACTCAGCGCTTTGTCGACAAGGCAACTGTCTTCCATCGGGAGGCAGTTGCCTTGTCTGCGTGGGGATGTCTGGGTCTTACGTCACACTCACATGTTGTTGACGAGGTCAAAAGCGGTGAACGGGACATCGCGTACGCAACGACCTTGACGTTGCTGGGAAAACTGGGAATGGTGGCGTATGGCATGCGCATTACTGGGGCGCATGTGAACCGGGGGACTTCGACCCAACCGACTGCTCCCGTTGATCGCGGCCCCGGGCGCTCTGCTCCATTCACTGATGAGCTACTGGGGGTAGCAGCCATATGACGAAGAAGACACGGATCCGCGTTGCGCGCATAGCCGCGGGTGCCGTGATCGCCGCCGGCGCGTCACTGACCGCCGCGGGTGCCGCTTCCGCGCTGGACCTCGGCGTCGGGGTCGGTGTCAGCACCGACGACGGCGGTTCGGTCGAAGCCGATGTCTCGGTCCAGACCGGCAACGACACCGAGGGCACCAGCATCGGCGTGACCGAGGGTGCCACGACCACCGGTGAGACCACGGGTGAAACCACCGGTGAGACCACTGGCGAGACCACGGGTGAGACCACCACGTCTGGTGAGACCACGACGACCAGCACGTCTGGTGAGACCACCACGACGAGCACGTCTGGTGAGACCACCACGACCAGCACGTCTGGTGAGACCACCACGACGAGCACGTCTGGTGAGACCACCACGACCGGTAACGCCAACAGCACCGGTAACGGCAACAGCACCGGTAACGCCAACAGCACCGGTAACGCCAACAGCACCGGCAATGGCAACAGCACCGGCAACGCCAACAGCACCGGTAGCGCCAACAGCACCAGCACGACCGGTGATGCCAGCAGCACGGGCGGCAACAGCTCCACCGACGGCGGCTCCACCGGTGGTACAGAGCCCGACGGCGGCAACGACGAGTCCGTCCAGCAGGAGGGCTCCTCGGCCCTCACGGACACCGGCTCGGAGACCGAGGCCCAGGGTGTCGGCGGCGGCGAGCTGGCCGAGACCGGTGCCACCGAGACCGCGTTCCTGCTGGTCGGCGCCGCCACGATGATCGCCGGCGGTATCGGCTTCCGTCTGCTGCCGCGCCTGATGGTCGGCCGCGGCGCCGCCGCCTGATCGTTCGCGACCAGGCACGGCCACGACGTACGACGAAGGCCCGGGGCAGCCAGCCCCGGGCCTTCGTCGTACGTCGTCGCCCTATACCGTCTGGTGCGCCAGCAGCGCCACCGCCGCTATCAGGATCGCCAGCAGGGCGATCAGGGTCATGGGGCTCAGGCTCGCGAACGGGTTCTCCTGCTGGAGTCGCTCGCGGCTGGCCCGGCACACATGGCAGCGGCCCTCGGCGACGGGGGAAGCGCAGTTCGCGCACACCAACCGGTCGTACGTCATGCGCCTCGCCCTCCTTGCAATGGCCTCACACATACCTCAACGTTTCGTGGAACCGGACCGTTCCTCCACACCACTGTGCCAGGTTCCTCCGGAGGTTGCGCGGGGGCCTCGGAAAGGGCTGGGCGCCCCCTGTCGCGCCGCCGCGGGCCGGTGGGGGCTTGTCGGGCAGTTCCCCGCGCCTCTCGGCGGGCCGGGGACGGTACAGTCTCGTCATCCATTCCCGACGGCTTGTGGTGCATCCGTGATCCGATTCGACAACGTGTCCAAGGTCTACCCCAAGCAGACCCGCCCCGCACTCAGGGATGTGTCCCTGGAGGTCGAGAAGGGCGAGTTCGTGTTCCTCGTGGGGTCATCCGGCTCCGGGAAGTCCACTTTCCTGCGGCTGATCCTCCGGGAGGAGCGGTGCAGCCAGGGGCAGGTGCACGTCCTGGGCAAGGATCTCGCGCGCCTGTCCAACTGGAAGGTGCCGCAGATGCGCCGCCAGCTCGGGACGGTGTTCCAGGACTTCCGGCTGCTGCCGAGCAAGACGGTCGGAGAGAACGTCGCCTTCGCCCAGGAGGTCATCGGCAAGTCGCGCGGCGAGATCCGCAAGTCCGTGCCGCAGGTGCTGGAGCTGGTCGGCCTCGGTGGCAAGGAAGAGCGCATGCCCGGCGAGCTGTCCGGTGGTGAGCAGCAGCGCGTGGCCATCGCGCGGGCCTTCGTGAACCGGCCCAAGCTGCTGATCGCGGACGAGCCCACCGGCAACCTCGACCCGCAGACCTCCGTCGGCATCATGAAGCTGCTCGACCGGATCAACCGGACGGGCACCACCGTGGTGATGGCGACCCACGACCAGAACATCGTGGACCAGATGCGCAAGCGCGTCATCGAGCTGGAGAAGGGCCGTCTCGTCCGCGACCAGGCGCGCGGCGTCTACGGCTACCAGCACTGACCGCCCCAGTCCACGGAAAGGCATAGCGGAAGCCATGCGCGCCCAGTTCGTCCTGTCGGAGATCGGTGTCGGTCTCCGCCGCAACCTCACGATGACCTTCGCGGTCATCGTCTCCGTCGCCCTCTCCCTCGCCCTGTTCGGCGGATCGCTGCTGATGAGCGACCAGGTCGGCCAGATGAAGGGCTACTGGTACGACAAGGTCAACGTGTCGGTCTTCCTCTGCAACAAGAGCGACGCGGAGTCCGACCCCAACTGCGCCAAGGGCGCCGTCACGACCGAGCAGAAGAAGCAGATCAAGTCGGATCTGAACAAGATGGCGGTCGTCGAGAACGTCGAACACGAGTCGCAGGACGAGGCGTACAAGCACTACAAGGAGCAGTTCGGCGACTCGCCGCTGGCCAGCAGCCTCACGCCGGACCAGATGCAGGAGTCGTACCGCATCAAGCTGGAGGACCCGGAGAAGTACCAGGTCATCGCGAGCGCCTTCAACGGCCGTGACGGTGTGCAGTCGGTGCAGGACCAGAAGGGCATCCTGGACAACCTGTTCCGGCTCCTCGGTTATCTGAGCTGGGCGGCGCGCGGTGTCATGGCGGTCATGCTGATCGTGGCGCTGCTGCTGATCGTCAACACGGTGCGTGTCTCGGCGTTCAGCCGTCGTCGTGAGATCGGGATCATGCGGCTGGTGGGCGCCTCGGGCTTCTACATCCAGGCCCCGTTCATCATGGAGGCCGCGGTCGCGGGGATCATCGGCGGCACGGTCGCCTGTGCCTTCCTGCTCCTGGGGCAGTACTTCGTGATCGACAACGGAGTGTCACTGTCCACGAACCTGCCGTTGATCAATTTCGTCGGCTGGGACGCGGTCCTGGTCAAGCTGCCGCTCATCCTCACCGTGAGCTTCCTGATGCCGGCGCTGGCCGCGTTCGTCGCGCTGCGCAAGTACCTGAAGGTGTGACGCATGCCCCTGGGGCCGTACCGGCAAGGGCCGGTGCGGCCCTTCGCGTTGTCCTAGACTCGCCGACATGTCAGGCCGCGACCTGTTCTCACAGCCCCGCCGCGTCGGCCGCGGGGCCGCCCTGACATTGGTCTTCGCGAGCGTGCTCGCGGCGGGTGCCGCGACCGGCTCCTTCGACGATCCGGCCCGCGGGACGACGGCCGTCGCGAACCCCTCCCACTCCGCCCCGGCCGACAAGGAGCAGGACGTCGCCGACGCGGCCGCCGAGGCCATGGCCGAGGGCGAGTCCCCCGTGGAGGCCGCCGAGCGGGCCGTCAGCCGCAGCGGCGACCGGTGGGGCGCGGTCTACTCCGAGGGCGAGTACGAACAGTTCGAGGAGGCCCTCGACGGCGAGTACACCGGCGTCGGCCTCTGGGCCCGGCTGCGGCGCGACGGCCGTATCGAGGTGGCCCGGGTGCAGGACGGCTCGCCCGCGGCGGGCGCCGGGATCCGCGCGGGCGACCGGCTCGTCGGTGTCGACGGCGAGAAGGTCGACGGGCGTCCGGTGACCGAGGTCGTCTCCTTACTCCGCGGCGACGCGATCGGCGGGGGGGCCGGGAGCACCGACACCCCCAAGAGCGCGGCCGCCGGTACGAAGGTGTCGCTGGAGCTGCGGCGCGGCACCCGGACATGGCACGAGACCCTGCGCAGGGCCCGTCTCTCCACCGAGGACGTGACCGTGAGCCGCACCGCCGACGGGGTCAGCGTCATCACGGTCGACGCGTTCACCAAGGGCTCCGGCGATGTCGTACGAGCCGCCGTGGAGCAGTCCGCCGACGCGGCGGGCTTCGTCCTCGACCTCCGCGGCAACTCCGGCGGCCTGGTCTCCGAGGCGGTCACCGCCGCCTCCGCCTTCCTCGACGGCGGCCTCGTCGCCACGTACGACGTCAACGGCGAGCAGCAGGCCCTGCACGCCGAACCCGGCGGCGACACCACCAGACCCCTGGTCGCGCTCGTCGACGGCGGCACGATGAGCGCGGCCGAGCTGCTCACGGGGGCCCTGCAGGACCGGGGCCGCGCGGTGGTCGTGGGCTCCCGCACCTTCGGCAAGGGCTCGGTGCAGATGCCGAGCCGCCTCCCCGACGGCTCCGTCGCCGAACTGACCGTCGGCCACTACCGCACCCCCTCCGGCCGGGGCGTCGACGGCCGCGGCATCACGCCCGACCTGGACGCGGACGACGACGCCCTGCAGCGGGCCGAGACGGTGCTGAGCGGCCTCGGGCCGTAGCCGCCCCCGCCGCCCCGCCCGCCTCTCGCGTTCCTGTCGGCCCTCTCGCGTTCGCGCCGGCCGCCGCTCCCGTTAATCGGTTTCCCGTGGACCCCCTCCGTAGTGCGAAAATGGACGGCATCATGAGCAAGGGAATGTACGTACCGAAGGAGTCCCAGCCCAAGCAGGGCGGGACGGACACCAGGGGCCGGGACGGCGAGAAGGGCGGCAAGCGCAAGATCGTCGCCCAGAACAAGAAGGCCCGGCACGACTACGCGATCATCGACACCTTCGAGGCCGGGCTCGTGCTCACCGGTACCGAGGTCAAGTCGCTGCGCGAGGGCCGGACCTCGCTGGCCGACGGCTTCGTCCAGATCGACGGCGGGGAGGCGTGGCTGCACAACGCCCACATCCCCGAGTACCACCAAGGCAGCTGGACCAACCACTCCGCGCGCCGCAAGCGGAAGCTGCTGCTGCACCGGGAGGAGATCGACAAGCTGGAGTCCAAGGCGCAGGAGACGGGTCACACGATCGTGCCCCTCGCCCTGTACTTCAAGGACGGCCGGGCGAAGGCGGAGATCGCTCTCGCGCGCGGCAAGAAGGAGTTCGACAAGCGGCAGACGCTGCGGGAGCAGCAGGACCGGCGGGAGTCGGACCGCGCGATCGCGGCGGTGAAGCGGAAGCAGCGCGAGGCGTAGCCACCGGCCGACGGAGCCACGTAGCCACGGGGAATACGGTGGCATGTGCTCGCGTTGGTCACGTACGATGGTTCTGCACCTCACAGCGGGTGCGTACACCCTCCTCGGAGGGCCTCTTCGGAGGATTGAAAAAACAACATGGGGATGATCGGTTTCGACAGCGGATGTCGAAGCAGGGGAAGCGTGTCGAGGAAGCGGCCACGATCTCGTAAACCACAGGCCGAAACAAATAATCGCCAATTCAAACAGCGATTCTCCCAAGCAGTTCTCTCTCGCCGCCTGATCTCAGGTAGCGAAGCGACTGCTCCTTAAGGGAGTGTCAGCCCGGGAGTGTTCCCGACCCGGATCCTGGCATCAGCTAGGGGACTAAACCTTGATCCCGGTCACGGGGTGAAGAGGGAAATCTAACAGTGACTGAGCCCGTCGGCGACTTGTTCGCGTGATCGCCGGGGCTGAGAAAATCACAGCGAACTGCACACGGAGAAGCCCTGATTCCGCACCGTTGGACGCGGGTTCGATTCCCGCCATCTCCACAATTCCCATGTGGGCGAAAGCCCCGCTGCGACACCGCAGCGGGGCTTTCGTCATTTCCTCACCCCGTCACCCGGCGGGCCGTGCTCGCCCGGACGGTCAGGCGGGGTGGGAGCAGGGTGGACTCGGGTACGGGGGTGCCGGCCAGCTTCTCCATCAGGAGGGCGACCGCCTTCTCGCCCACTTCCGCCGCCGGGATGGCGATCGAGGTGAGGGGGACGCGGAGGTTCGCGGCGAGGTCGTCCGGGCACAGAGCGGTGACCGAGAGGTCGGCCGGGACACGGAGGCCGAGGTGTTCGAAAGCGTCGACGAGGGGTTCCAGGATCGCCTCGTTGTGGATGACGATGCCCGTGAGGGCCGGCTGTTCCCGCAGGAGACGCTCCGCCACCGCTCGGGCGGCCGCGGGGGTGGCCTCGCAGGGGTGGACCGTGGAGGACATGCCGTTGCGGGTGGCGGCCGAGGTGAAGCCCTGGACGACGCGCTGGGCGAAGGAGGTCTGGCGGACGTAGACCTCGGGCGGGGAGCCGATCAGACCCACCACGCGGTGCCCCAGACCGGCCAGATGCTCCACGCACAGCTCGCCCGCCGTCCTGAAGTCCAGGTCGATGCAGGTCAGTCCGGAGGGGTCGGCGGGGAAGCCGATCAGGACCGACGGGCGGTCCAGGGTGCGCAGCAACGGCAGCCTGGGGTCGTTGAGCTGGACGTCCATCACGATCAGCGCGTCCACCAGGGCCGTGTCCGCCACCCGCCGCAGGCCCTCCTCGCCCTCCTCCTGCGTCAACAGCAGTACGTCGTGGTCGTGTGCGCGGGCCGTCGTGACCGCGGAGACCGCGAACTGCATGACCACCGGCACATTGATCCCGGCCCGTAACGGCACCACCATCGCCAGCACGTTCGACTTGCTGCTGGCCAGGGCACGGGCGCCCGCGTGCGGACGGTAGCCCAGCTCGCGGATGGACGCCTCGACCCGCGCCCGCGTCTCCGCCGAGATCGGCCGCTTGCCGCTCAGGGCGTACGAGACGGTGCTGGGGGAGACGCCCGCGTGCCGGGCCACGTCCGTGATCTTCACCGTCACACCGGCCTCGTTCCCTCGGGATCCGACTCTCCGTCCAGGTCCATCGTCAGAAAGCCCGTGCCCGCCTCCGCCCGGACCTCCCGGTCGCCGGCCGCGAGACCCCACGGCGCCCTCGGGTCGCCGCACGACGCCCGCAGCACCTTGCCCTCCCGTACGACGGTGAAGGTCACGTCGCCCACCGGCACGGTGACCTGGGCCCCGTGTTCGAGGCCGTACGCGTGCAGCGTGACCCCGTCCGCGTGGTCGTAGTCCGGGCGGTCCGTCACAGCGCCGACCGGGACGACCGCGCCCGGACGGACCAGCAGCGGCACGCTCGTGAAGTCGTGGCGTTCGCTGACCCAGCGCGGGCCGGTGACCGTCCCCCCGGTCGGGAAGCGGGTCCAGGTGCCCTCGGGGACGTAGTACGTGACATCGCCCTCGTCGCTGAAGACGGGGGCCACGAGGAGGTCGGGGCCGAGCATGTACTGGCGTTCCAGATGCGCGCAGCCCGGATCGTCCGGGAACTCCAGCACCATCGCGCGCATCATCGGCACACCCTCGGTGTGGGCGGTGCGCGCGGCCTCGTAGAGGTAGGGCATCAGGCTGAGCTTCAGGCGGGTGAACTTTCTCAGGACGTCCACCGATTCGTCGTCGAAGAGCCACGGGACCCGGTACGACGACGAGCCGTGCAGACGGCTGTGGGAGGACAGGAGGCCGAAGGCGATCCACCGTTTGAACAGCGCGGGTGTCGGGGTGCCCTCGAAGCCGCCGATGTCATGGCTCCAGTACCCGAAGCCCGACAGCCCCAGCGACAGCCCGCCCCGCAGCGACTCGGCCATCGCCTCGTACGTCGACTCGCAGTCGCCGCCCCAGTGGACGGGGAAGCGCTGGCTGCCGACCGTCGCCGAGCGGGCGAAGAGCACCGCGTCACCCTCGCCCCGGTGTTTGCGCAGGACGTCGAAGACCGTGCGGTTGTAGAGGTAGGTGTAGTAGTTGTGCATCCGCTCCGGGTCGGTGCCGTCGGACCAGGTCACGTCCAGGGGCACCCGCTCGCCGAAGTCGGTCTTGAAGCAGTCGACGCCCTGGGCGAGGAGCGCCTCCAGCTTCGACGCGTACCACTCGCGGGCCGCCGGGCTGGTGAAGTCGACCAGGGCCATACCGGGCTGCCAGAGGTCCCACTGCCAGACGCTGCCGTCGGGTCGGCGGAGCAGATGGCCGAGCGCCTTGCCCTCCGCGAAGAGCGGGGAGCGCTGGGCGACGTACGGGTTGATCCACACGGAGATCCGCAGGCCCCGGCGTCCGAGGCGAGCCAGCATGCCCTCCGGGTCCGGGAAGACCCGGGGGTCCCACTCGAAGTCGCACCACTGGAACTCGCGCATCCAGAAACAGTCGAAGTGGAAGACGGAGAGGGGGAGCCGGCGCTCCCGCATGCCCTCGATGAAGGAGGTCACCGTCTCCTCGTCGTAGGAGGTGGTGAACGAGGTCGACAGCCACAGGCCGAACGACCAGGGAGGTGGGAGGGCGGGGCGGCCGGTGAGGGCCGTGTACTTGCGGAGGATCTCCTTCGGGGTCGGGCCGTAGATGACGTAGTACGTCAACTGCTGGGTCTCCGCGCTGAACTGGACCCTCGACACGACCTCCGAGGCGACCTCGAAGGACACCTTGCCGGGGTGGTCCACGAAGACGCCGTAGCCCGCGTCGGTGAGGTAGAACGGCACGTTCTTGTAGGCCTGTTCGGTGGCCGTGCCGCCGTCGGCGTTCCAGATGTCGACGACCTGCCCGTTCTTGACGAGCGGGCCGAAGCGTTCGCCGAGGCCGTACACCGAGGTGCCGACGCCCAGGTTGAGCTGTTCGCGGAGGTAGTGGGCGCCGGACGCCTCGTGCATGATGCCCATCGACTTGGGGCCGCTGGTGGTGAGGGTGCGGCCGTGGGCGAGGAAGTCGACGTGCCAGGGGCCGGTGCGGGACACACGGACCGACAGCTCACCGGCGGTGAGGGTGGCGTGCTCGTCGTCGTAGGAGGTGTGCGGGGTGAACTCCTCTGTCGTCAGCTCGAACTGGGGGCCGCGTGGCCGTTCGCCCTCGAAGTGGGTGAACGTGACGCCGATGACATCGGGCATCGGGGCATGGGCGCTGATCGTCACGACCGGTCCCTTCAGCAGGTCGCCGCGGTGGCGGATGGGCTGGGTCGGGGCGTGGACCTCCAGGGCGCCGCCGTCCGTGGCGGTGACGTCGAGGACCTCGACCGGGTGGGCCGCCGTGACGCCCTCGCGGAGCAGCCAGTAGCCGTCGGTGAACTTCATGTGGGGGGTATCTCCTTACGTCACGGCCTGCCGCACGGCCTACTTCACGGCTCCCACGGCGATGCCGCGGGTGAGTGTGCGCTGGAAGAGGAGGAAGAACACGAGGGCGGGGAGCAGGCCGAGCAGGGCCGCCGCGTTGGTCATCGTGGCGTCCATCAGGCGCTGGCCCTGGAGGACGCCCAGGGCCACGGACACGGTCTGGTTGTCGTTGGAGATCAGCATGACGAGGGGGAGCAGGAACTCGTTCCAGGTCCAGATGAAGAAGAAGACCAGGAGCACACCGAGGGTGGGACGGCTCACGGGGACGACGATCCGCCACAGGATCTGCCACTTGTTCGCGCCGTCGATCCGGGCCGCCTCGACGATCTCGCGCGGGAACCGGCCGAGCACCGAGGCGAGGAGGTAGGTGCCGAAGGCCGCCTGGACGACCGTGAAGACGATGACCACGCTGAGGCGGGTGTCGTAGAGGCCCGCTTCCTTGGAGAGGAAGTAGACCGGATAGACCAGCGCCTCCTGCGGCAGCATGTTCGCCAGCACGAAGAAGGCCAGGATCCAGGTACGGCCCCGCAGCCGGCCGATGCCGATCGCGTACGCGTTGAGCACGGACAGGACGACGGCCAGCACCGCCACCGAGCCGCTGATCAGTACGGAGTTGAACAGCTTCTGGCTGTAGTCGACCCTCTCCCAGAAGTCCTTCAGCCCGTCGAGATAGAGGCCGTCGGGGAGGCTGAGCGGGCCGCTCCGCGCGTACTCCGCCGGGGACTTCACCGCGTTCACGGCCACGACCAGAAACGGGATGATCATGAAGAGGGCGGCGACGCAGAGGGCCACGAGGACCGGATAGCGGCGGACTGCGGTCATACGCGGGTTTCCTCCTCGGCGTCCTCGGCGCGTGTCTGGAGCTTCAGGCCGACCAGGGCCAGGGCGAGGACGATCACGGTCAGGACGGTGGAGATCGCGGCGCCGTAGCCGACCTGGGTCTTCTCGAAGAACGTGGTGAAGGAGAAGTAGGAGGGCACGTCGGTGGCGCCGCCGGGGCCGCCCTTCGTCAGGACGTACACCGCGCCGAACACCTTGAGCGCGGCGATCGTGCACCACAGCAGGACGACATGGATCTCGGGCCGGATCTGCGGCAGCGTGATGTGCAGGAAGCGCCGCCACCAGCCGGCGCCGTCCAGCTCGGCGGCCTCGTACAGCGCAGGGTCGACGCGCTGCAGCCCCGCCATGAAGACGACCAGCGGGAAGCCGAGCTGCACCCACACCATCACGGCCATGACGGTGTAGAGGGCGAGGTCCGGGTCGCCGAGCCAGTCCTGCTGCCATCCGCTCAGCCCGACCGCCTTCAGCAGCTCGTTCAGGGAGCCGTTCTCGGGGGCGAGGATCCAGCTCCAGACGATGCCCGCCACGGCGATCGGCAGCACCTGGGGGAGGTAGAAGCAGGCGCGCAGCACGGCGGCGACCCGGCCGCCGAAGTGCTTGCCGACGAAGTCGAACAGGGCGGCGGCCAGGACCAGCCCGAGCGCGGTCGGGACGGCGGCCATCGCGACCACCATGAACAGGCTGTGCCGGAACGACGCCCAGAACGCTGAGTCGTTCAGCAGCTCCCGGTAGTTGGCGAGGCCGGACCACTCCGGACTGCCGACGCCCTGCCAGTCGGTGAAGCTCACCCCCGTGTTCATCAGGAACGGAACGATGACGACGGCGAAGAACGCGAGGGCGCCGGGGAGGAGGAACAGCGCGTAGGAGTCCCGGGTGCTTCGGGGGTGGTGCGTGCGGCCGGTGCGTCCCTCCTTGCCGACCGCCGCCGCTCGCTCCACGGTCGCGGTCACTGCTCCGGTACGTCCTTCTCGTAAGCCTTCCCGATCGCGTCCAGGTACGCGTCCGGGTCCGCGTCGCCGGTGATCAGCTTCTGGGTCTCGGAGACGAGGACGTCGTAGAAGCCGGGGACCGGCCAGTCCGGATAGAAGGCCAGTCCGTCCTTCTCGGAGAGGGTGTTGAAGTCGGCGATCAGCTTTTTGGCCTGTGGGTCGGTGATGGCGGCGGGGTCCGCGGCCACCGGGACTCCGCCCTTGTCGCCGAGCAGGTTCTGGATCTTCTCCGACATGGTGATGTCGATGAAGTCGTAGGCGAGTTCCTTGTTCTCGGCGCCCTTGGGGACGACCCAGAGGTTGCCGCCGGAGCCGAGCGTGAGGTTTGTGTCGGGCCACAGGAAGGTGCCCCAGTCGAACGTGTTCTCCGCCTTGAACCGGCCGTACCACCAGCTCCCCGAGAACAGGATCGGCGTCTTGCCCCGGATGAAGGAGACGCCCGCGTCCTCGGACTTCGTCCCGGTCGACTTCTCGCTGATGTACCCCTTCTCCACCCAGTCGGCGAAGGTCTCCGCCCCGTACGTCCACGCGGCGTCATGGAAGTCGGCCTTGCCCTTGTACAGCTCGTAGGAGTCCACCCAGGCGCGGTCCGCCCTGCTCAGCGCCAGCTGGTACAGGTACTGCTGTGCCATGTACTCGGCGCCGGCGTTGGCGAGCGGGGTGATGCCCGCGTCGACGAACTCGTCCATGGCGGCGGTGAGTTCGGCCAGGGTGGTGGGTTCGGTGATGCCGTGCTTCTCGAAGAGTTCCTTGTTGTAGAAGACCATCGTGTACTCGGCGTAGTTCGGCACGCCGTACCACTTGCCGGAGCCCATCACGCCGTCGGCGTCGTACTGGCTGGTGGTGCGGACACCCGCGCTGAGCTTCTTGTCCCAGCCGCGCGCGCTCACCTCCGGAGTGAGGTCGGTGAGGAGTCCCTGCTTGGAGAGGAGCCCGGCGGTCGCGTTGCCCTTGTTGTACTCCATGAGGTCCGGCGCGTCGGAGGAGTTGAGGACCATCGGGGCGGTCTTCCGGATCTGTTCGAAACCCTTCTCCTCGAACTCGACCTCGACACCCGGGTGGGTCTTCTCGAACTCCTCGATCGCCGCGTTCCAGGCCACGCCCATCGCGCTGTCGGGGCCCTCGTAGTGCCAGAGGCGGAGGGTCCGGCCGTCGCCGCCACCGCCGCCGCTGCCCGAACCGCCGCAGGAGGCCAGCAGCAGGACTCCGCCGAGAGCAGCCGCAGCCGCCGCTGTACGCCTTCGTGCCGTCAACATCCTTTGCCTCCAGGGGAGTCGGATGGATCGTCGAAAGGTGTAGTCGAATCGCTTCGATGATTGGTGTCGAAGCGCTTCGACGGAAGGTAAGGGCGGGCTAAGGGCGCGTCAATGGGGCGGACGGGAATTCGTCCGATGTTCGGATCATCGAACGGTGGTGTGTGCGGTCGGGCGCCGCGCCGAGGCGATCAGGAGTGCCGAAGTCGCCGCGGCCACCGGTACCGCGAAGCCGGCCGTGCCGGTTCCCGGAGTGTGTTCCGCGACCCAGCCGCCCAGTGCCGACCCGCCCGCTATCCCGCCGAGCAGGCCGGTGACGGCGAGGGTCATGCCCTCGTTCAACTGGCCCTCGGGGGTGCGGTGCTGGACGAGCGACATGGCGGTGACCATCGTGGGGGCGGTGGCCATGCCGGCGAGGAGGAGGGCCGGGGCGAGGAGCGGAAGGGAGCCGGTGGTGGTGGCGCTGAGCCAGGGCAGGGTCATCAGGGCGGCCATCGCGGCCAGACACCGGCGGAACCGGCGCTCCGCGGGGCCCGTCACGCGCAGCGCCCCGTAGGCGAGCCCCGCCGCGCAGGAGCCGGCCGCCTGGAGCCCGAGGATCACGCCGGCCGCCGGGGCGTGGCCCCGGGCGTCCGCGTAGGCGATGGTGACGACCTCCAGGGAGCCGAAGACCGCGCCGATGGCGAGGAAGACGGCGAGGAGGGGCGGGATACCGGGGCTGCGGAGAGGGGACCTCGCGGTCGTCCGGCCGGTGGGGGGCGGTTCCGTGGTGCGCTGGGCGGCGAAGACCAGTACGCCCGTCATGCAGAGGACGCAGCCGACGAGGGTGCCGGCCTCGGGGAACAGGGTGGTGCAGAGGAAGGCCGCGATGACCGGCCCGAGCATGAAGCAGAGTTCGTCCGCGGCCTGTTCGAAGGAGTTGGCGGTGTGCAGGGCTGCCGGGTCGTCCTTGAGGAGGTGGGCCCAGCGGGCTCGGGACATGCCGCCCGTGTTGGGGACCGTGGCGGTGGCCGCGTAGGAGGCGAAGAGGGTCCAGTCGGGGGCGTTCCAGTGCGAGCAGGCGATCAGCGAGAGGTTGCCGAGGGAGGCGAGGGCGGTGGCGGGGACGGCGATCCTGGCCTGGCCGTGGCGGTCCACCAGGCGTGCGGTCCAGGGGGCGACCAGGGCGGTGGCGGCGAGGCCGGTGGCGACCACCGCGCCGGCCAGGGCGTAGGAGTCCCGGGAGGCGGCGATCATGAGGATCGCGCTGACGCTGAACATGCCCATGGGGAGGCGGGCGATGAGGTTGCCGGCGGTGAAGCGGAGAGTGCCGGGCTTTTGGAAGAGGGCGCGGTAAGAGGTGGGGGCGGTTGTGCGTCGGCGGGTGCGGGTTCGTCGTGGCTGGTCGCGCAGTTCTCCGCGCCCCTTTCGGGGCGCTGTCGTCGGGCGGCGGCGAGGGGCGAAGTCGGCTGCCACCAACGTGTCGGCGGTGACGGTCAGCAGGGGCGCGGAGGAGTGTTCGGTCGGTGGATGCGGCATGCGGCCACCGTCGCCCCGATCATGATCCACCGTCCAACACTTACTCCGTGGCCATTCACGCACCCCGGTTGTAAATTCGCCGGATGTCTGTCGCCCCCTATGCCATCGAGCCCCGGCTCCTTCGTGGCTTTCTCGCCGTCGCCGAAGAGCTGCACTTCACCCGGGCCGCCGCTCGCCTCTATGTCGCTCAGCAGGCCCTCAGCCGGGATGTCCGGCGGCTGGAGCGGGAGTTGGGGGTGGAGCTGTTTCTGCGGACGACTCGGCAGGTGGTGCTGACGGCGGACGGGGAGCGGCTGGTGCCTTATGCGCGGCGGGTGGTGGAGGCGCAGGAGGAGCTGGTGGCCGCGTTCCGGCAGGCGCGGCCCCTGTTGGTGGATCTGAACTCGCCGGGGTTGGCCACAGGGACGCGGGTGCTGCGCCGGGCCCGGGAGATCGTCCCGGAGCTGGAGTTGATGGCGCGGTACGAGAGCGGGCTGACCCATGCGGCGGCCGAGATCCTCGCGGGGCGGCTGGACGTGTCGTTCGGGAGGTTCGCGGGGCTCGAACCGGCGGTGCGGGCGCGGCTCGAACAGCAGCCGGTGCGGTACGAGCCGATGACCGTGATCCTGCCCGAGGACCACCGGCTGGCCGGGCTGGACGCCGTACCGCTGGCGGAACTCGCGGGCGAGCGGGTGTACGCGGGCGCCGGTAATCCCCGTACGCCGGAATGGACGGACCTGGCGCGGCGGCTGTTCGAGGGGCGGGGGATCGAGGTCGCGGCGCCTGCCCCGCTGGCCGTGGGGGAGGAGGAGTTCCGGCGGATCATGGCCAGGACGAGGTCGCCCGTGCTGGCGGTGGTGGACTTCCCGCCCATGCCGGGGACGGTGGCGCGGCGGCTCGTCGACCCCGTCCCGCTGTCGCCCGTCTCCCTGGTGTGGCGGAAGGGATTCGCGCATCCGGGGCTCGACGCGTTGCGGCGGGCCGCCGCCGAGTTGGCGGGGGCGGGATTATGGCTGTCGGATCCGGAGGGCGGGTGGATTCCGGTCACAGATGCACTCATCATGATGACCTTCACCTGATATCACACACGTGGACATCTCTCCCACCCCTACATTCGGGGCCCGGGTGTGTGTGATGGGCGGGGCGCCCCGGATCGGATGGGGGTCCGGTCCGGTACAGGAAAGTGCGACAGCCCGGCATCGAACACGCACCCGGAACGATCCCGTGGGGGGAAGTGCGTGCACGTCGAGAACTGGCCCAAGGGCATTCAGCCGAAGGGCTTTGAGCCGAAGCGGACCGATGGCGAAGTCGAAGGCCTCGGTCGAGGTCGTGGTGGTAGTGGCTCCGGGGGCGAGGTGGTCTGGCCCGAGGCGGCCGACAGAACCGGAGCGGTGTCCCGGACGGAGCGGGACCACGGAAGGGGGATCTCCGGGCAGGCGGGGATCTCCGGGCGGGCGGGCGCCGGAGTCGGGGTGCCTCGGCAGCCGACCTCTTCCGGGGACCTCGGGGTCTTTGGGGCCACGGGTGCGCCGGGACGGGCAGGTGTCGTCCCGGCGCCCTGGGAGCAGCCCGATCAGCCGGGCCGCAACCACGATCCGCACGAGGTGACCGTGCAACTCGACGGTGTGGGGCGCGAAGTGCACGAGGGACCGGGCAGGCACGCGGGCAGGGACGGGGACGCGGCTGGTACCGGTACCGGTCAGGACTCCGAAGGGCCGGTCTTCGTCGACGAGTCGGGCCGGCGCAGGAACCTGTACCGGCGGCTCGGTATCGCCGTCGGCACCGCCTGCGCGGCGTACGCCGTGGTCATCGTCGGCACGCTGGTGTCGGGCAACTCGGACGCGCCCTGGCTGCCGGTGCCGATGCAGAAGGACGACAAGCCGGCGGGCAAGGTGGACACACCTCCGCTGCCGGCCGAGTCGGACGAACGGTCCGACGAGGCGGACGGTTCTGTACCGGACTCGGGTCCGGGCGGGGGCCCTGCGGGAGCGACGTCCTCGCCCGCCGCCAAGTCCCCGACCGGTTCGTCGGGCAGGGCCAAGCAGCCGGAGAAGTCCGCCGGCGCCAAGCCGTCGGCCGGGCCCAGTGCCGGCGTGACGTCGAAGCCGAAGCCGAAGCCGAGCGTCGGCGTGAAGGACCCCGAGCCGTCCGCGTCCGAGCCGCCGAAGGTCGACCCCAGCCCCTCGGCCTCGCCCCCGCCCTCACCCTCGCCCTCCGAGACCGGCGCCCCCGACCCCGCTCCGGGCTCCGGCACGGACACCGTCGCCGACGGCCCGGCGTCCCCGGCGCCGGTCGAGCCGGCCCCGTCGACGCCGGAGAACTCGCAGAGCCCGCAGGAGCCGTCGAGCCCGCAGAGTCCGCAGAACCCGGAGAGCCCCGCCTGATGACCCGCTCCAAGCGCGGCGGCACGCCTTCGCGTGCCGCCAAGCGCCATACCCGCTCACCGCTTTCACCGAAGAGCCCCGAGGGCGGCACGGCCGACACGACGGCCGAGACCACGACCGAATTCACGGCCGAGACCACGACCGAATTCACGGCCGAGATCCCAGCGGAGAACATGGCCGGGACCGTGGCTGCGGGCACACCCGGGACCACGGCCGCCGGCGCGGCGAAGGGTTCCTCGAAGCGATCGCGGAAGGGCCCGCGCAAGGGCCCGCGCAAGAGCCCGCAGAAGCGTTTCGGGCGGCGGGTGCCGCTGCGTCATCTGCTGCCCTGTGTGCTGCTCCTCGCCCTGATGGCCATGCTGATGCTGCGCGGATACGTGCACAGCGAGATCCTCGCGGACCACCGGGTCGGGCCGCCGGTGTCGAACGACCGGGTGCCGAAGAAGATACTGAAGGGCGGGCCCGTGATCGACACCCGCTCGGGCCGCCTGCTCAGCCTCGACGTCCCCGAGCACGAGCTGGTCCTGACCTTCGACGACGGGCCGGACCCCGAGTGGACGCCCAAGGTCCTCGACGTGCTGAAGAAGCACGAGGCCAAGGCCGTTTTCTTCATCACCGGCACGATGGCCTCGCGCTACCCGGACCTGGTCCAGCGGATGGCCGACGAGGGCCACGAGATCGGCCTGCACACCTTCAACCACCCGGACCTCTCGCTCCAGTCCAAGGACCGCATCGACTGGGAGCTGTCGCAGAACCAGCTCGCGCTCGCGGGCGCCGCCGGCATCCGCACCTCGCTGTTCCGGCCGCCGTACTCCTCGTTCTCGGAGCAGATGGACAACCGGACCTGGCCGGTGACGCAGTACATCGGCAGCCGCGGGTACATCACCGTCGTCAGCGACACGGACAGCCAGGACTGGGCCCGGCCGGGCGTCGACGAGATCATCCGCCGGGCCACGCCCAAGGGCGACGACGGCGCCATCGTGCTGATGCACGACTCCGGCGGCGACCGCTCGCAGACCGTCGCCGCGCTGGACCGGTACATCGGCGGACTCCAGGTCAAGGGCTACAGGTTCGACACCCTGACCGGCGCCCTGAAGGCGCCCAGCGCGCACACCCCCGTCACGGGCCTCGGTCTGGTGAAGGGCAAGGTCTGGGTGACGCTGGTGCAGGTCTCGGAGAAGACGACGAGCGTCCTCGTGGTCGCCCTCGCGGTCGTCGGCGTCCTCGTCCTCGCCCGCTTCGGCCTGATGCTGATCCTGTCGATCGCCCACGCCCGCAAGGTCAGGAGACGCGGTTTCCGCTGGGGTCCGAACGGGCCCGTCACGGAACCGGTGTCGGTGCTCGTCCCGGCGTACAACGAGGCCAAGTGCATCGAGAAGACGGTCCGTTCGCTGGTGGCGAGCGACCACCCCATCGAGGTGCTGGTCATCGACGACGGCTCCAGCGACGGCACCGCCCACATCGTCGAGGAGCTGGGCAGGGATCTGCCGGGCGTCCGCGTCGTACGGCAGCTCAACGCGGGCAAGCCCGCCGCCCTCAACCGGGGCATCGCCAACGCCCGGCACGAGATCATCGTCATGATGGACGGCGACACGGTCTTCGAACAGTCCACCGTCCGTGAGCTGGTCCAGCCGTTCGCCGACCCCCGTGTCGGCGCGGTCGCGGGCAACGCCAAGGTCGGCAACCGCGACACCATGATCGGCGCCTGGCAGCACATCGAGTACGTGATGGGCTTCAACCTCGACCGCCGGATGTACGACATCCTGCGCTGCATGCCGACGATCCCCGGCGCGGTCGGGGCGTTCCGGCGTGAGGCCCTCGACCGCGTCGGCGGCATGAGCGAGGACACCCTCGCCGAGGACACCGACATCACCATGGCCATGCACCGCGACGGCTGGCACGTGGTGTACGCCGAGAACGCGCGGGCCTGGACCGAGGCCCCGGAATCCGTCCAGCAACTGTGGTCGCAGCGCTACCGCTGGTCGTACGGCACGATGCAGGCGATCTGGAAGCACCGGGGCGCGGTCTTCGACCGCGGCGCGTCGGGCCGCTTCGGGCGTGTGGGCCTGCCGCTGGTGTCGCTGTTCATGGTCGTGGCGCCCCTGCTGGCCCCGCTCATCGACGTGTTCCTGCTCTACGGGCTGATCTTCGGGCCGACGGAGAAGACGATCGGCGCCTGGCTGGGCGTCCTGGCCGTCCAGGTGGTGTGTGCCGCCTTGGCGTTCCGCCTCGACAAGGAGCGCATGACCCACCTGATCTCGCTCCCGCTCCAGCAGATCCTCTACCGCCAGCTCATGTACGTGGTGCTGCTGCAGTCGTGGATCACGGCGCTGATCGGCGGCCGGCTGCGCTGGCAGAAGCTGCGGCGGACGGGTGCCGTGGGGCTGCCCGGTGCGCCGCAGGAGCCGTCGCTGCCCCAGCAGCGGGCAGGCGGCGAGCGGAGGCCGGTCGGATGAGCACACTCACACAGGACTCCACCCCGCAGACCCCGTCGGCGCCACCCGCGCCCGGCCGGGACCGCTACTTCGACCTCCTCCGGGCCCTCGCCATCTTCCGGGTGGTGCTCTACCACCTCGCCGGCTGGAGCTGGCTGCCGCTCGTCTTCCCCTCCATGGGCGTGATGTTCGCGCTCGCCGGCAACCTCATGGCGCGCTCGCTCAAGCGCCCGGCCCTGGACGTCATCAGGGGCCGGCTCCGCCGGCTGCTGCCGCCGGTGTGGCTGCTGGGCGTCGTCGGCGTGACGGGGATGGTGGCCCAGGGCTGGGCGCCGGATCCGTACTGGCACCCCCTCTGGTGGTGGTTCCACCTCGCGTTCTGGATCCTCCCGGTCAGCGAGCCGCCGTACGCCGACGGCCTGCCCGGGGTGCACGGCTTCATCGGCGCCGACTGGGCCGTGGAACTGGCCGGGCCCCTCTGGTACGTCCGCACCTACATCTGGTTCGTCGTTCTCTCCCCGGTGCTGCTTCGCGCACTGCGGAAGGTGCCGGTGGTGACGGTCCTCGCGCCGATCGCCCTGGCGGCCGTGTTCGAGCTGGGCTGGCTGGTCGTCCCCGGCGAGCGGCTCGCCTCGGGGCTGACGGACTTCAGCACCTTCGGCGCCTGCTGGATCCTCGGCATGGCCCACCAGGAGGGCATCCTCAAGCGCCTCCCGAGGTACGTCGTGCCGTCCGTGGCCCCGGTGGTCGCCCTGGTCGGCCTCTGGTACGCCCTGCGCCACGACTACGGCGCCGACATCGACCTGGACGACATGCCGTTCGCCCAGTCCCTGTGGTCCGTCGCGGTGGTGGCGTTGCTGCTGCACTTCAGCCCGTCGTGGCCGCAGTGGCCGCCCCGGCTGCGCCGCTGGAACGGGGTGGTCACCTTCCTCAACTCCCGCGCGGTGACGATCTATCTCTGGCACACCACCTGCATCATGATCGCCGCGACCCAGTGGGACCGGCTGTGGGACGTGGTGTTCCTCGAACAGAACGCCCCGTGGCTGCTGGAGAGCGTCTGGCCCGTGCTGGTCCTGACCTGGCTGCTGGTCGTCGCTTGCGTCGTCGCGTTCGGCTGGGCGGAGGATCTGGCCGCCCGGCGCAGGCCGCGGTTGTGGCCGAGGAGTGGGGGCGGCGGGCGGAGTCCGCGAAGGTCGTGACGCGGTGCGGAGCTTGGGGACGGTCGGTCATGTATTGACCGCGTAACCAACCGGGATACGCACTTGCGTACGACTCGGCGGGTGGTGGATGTTGGGCTGGCTGGAGGCAGGCGTTCTCGCACTTCTTGCCTCGCCGAAGCGACTCAAGGAGTGACACCCGCCGATGACTCAGCCTCCCGGCCAGCCGCCGTACGACGGTTACGGCGCCCAGCCGCCGCAGCAGCCGTACCCGGGGCCGTACCCGCCCCCGCCTGCGGCCGGTGGGCCCCCGCCGGTCCCGGGCCAGGTCCCCGGCCAGCCGCCGAACCCGTACGCGACGGCTCCTCAGCAGCCGTACGGGGCGGCTCCGCAGCAGCCGTACCCGACGGCTCCGCAACAGCAGTACGGGGCGCCGGGCATGCCGGGGGCGCCCAACTACGGTGCGCAGTACGGGGGTTATCCGTCGCCCCCGCCCTCCGGTGGTAGCGGAGGCAAAGTCGCGCTGATCATCGTGGCCGCCGTGGCGGCGCTCGCGGTGATCGGCGGTGGCATCTTCTTCCTCACCAGCGACGGGGACGACGCCGACACGGCCAAGCCCGGGCCGAGCGTGTCGGCGTCGGCGAGCGAGTCCGAGAGCACGTCGGAGTCGGAGGAGGCCACCGACGAGGCCACGGACGTGGCCAGTGACACGCCCGACGGCGGTCTGGACGACGGTGGCTCCAGCACCGCGCCGGCCAAGGGCGTCGAGGGCCAGTGGCAGGACGACGAGGCCCGCACCCTGACGATCGGCGCCGAGCAGAGCGCCGGGGAGGCCAAGGGCCAGCACCCGCTGTCCTACATCGACATGGTCGGCGGCAAGGGCATCATGACCGGCGTCGGCAAATACCGCGACGACAACAACTTCCGCATGGCCCTCACCCCCATGGCCTCGAAGGACGTCAGCGACGACGACATCACCTTCGCCACGGTCCGCCGCTCCGGCGACGACGTGGTCATCACCTGGGAGGCCGGCGGCACGGACACGCTCAGCTATGTGGGCGAGTCGTCGAGCTGACCCTTCTTCTCTGCCTCCGCTCCCTTGAGGGTCCGTATGAGGGAGCGGAGGGGGGCGTGGGTGGTGGTGAGGATGGTGGTGGGGGTGTCGCTCTCGCGGAGGAGTATGTGTCCGGTGGGGGCGTTGGCGAGGTTGACGCAGTTGGAGGCGTCGCCGCAATAGGTGGACTTCTGCCAGTGAAGCCTGGACATGCCGGTGCCTTTCACAGGTCGTTCGCGATGCTGTGGATCAGATCTCGCGACTTCTCCGGCGCGAGGGCGCAAGCCTCCAGGCCGTCGATCACTGATCGGTACTTGGCGAGCTGGGCCTCACTGTCCAGAAATTCGCAACCGTGGTGGCTGTCCAACTGCACGGTGTCAACCTGGAGAACGGGTCCGGCGGCGTAGGTGATGCTTTGCCCCGCGCCTGGGAAGCTCGCATCGCCGAAGGGGATGACCCGGATGGTGACATGGGGGAGTTCGCTCATGTCGACAAGGTGCCTGAGCTGTTCGACGGCCACGGCTCGGCCGCCGAATCCCATCCTCAGAGCCGCCTCGTGGATGGTGACCAGATACGGGGTGGGGCTGCTCCGGTAGAGGATTCCCTGTCGCTTGATCCTGTGAGTCAGACGGTGCTCGATCTCGTACTGCCGCAGTGGGGGGACCACTGTCCGGAAGAGCGCCCGGGCGTGTTCGGTGGTCTGGAGCAGCGCGGGAACATGGACGAACAGGGCCACCCGCAGTGAGGCCGCGTGATGCTCCAGCTCCACGAGGTCGATCAAGTTGGCCGGGAGGTGTTCGCGATACTCCTCCCACCAGCCACGCGTCCGCCGTCCGGTCATCGCTGCCAGTGCGTCGACGTACGCCGCGTCGAAGCAGTCGTAAGCCCGGGCCATGGAGCGCACTCGGTCGGCGCTGATGGGGGTGCGGCCGGTCTCCATCATGCTGACGCGCGCCTGGTTGACCCCAAGCAGTGTGGCGGCACCGGTCGCGGTGAGCCCTGCGCGCTCGCGGAGTTTGCGCAACTCGGCGCCCAGTCTCCTCTGGCGCAGCGTAGGACTGTTCGTGGGCGGCAAGACGTCTCCCCTCAGCGGTGTGCATCCCTCACAAGAGTGAAGCGCTGATGCTTTCAGTTGGTTTGGTTAGATCCATCTAACCATCTGCCCTACGGTGGACACGTACCGCCCAACTGGCCCCGCCCGTAAGCCGGAAGCGCACCACCCCAGGCACTGCCACCGCTGAGCCGCGGCCGTTGAGCGAGCCCAAGTCCCCTTTCTCCCCGGAGACGTTCATGGTCACCGTATCCCCGCTCGACTCCCGTTCGCCCGAATGCTGGAAGTACGCCCTTCGTCTGCCCTGCGACCCCCGGGCCGCCCGTATCGCCCGCGTGACCGTGCGGGCGATCCTGTCGAGCCACGGGCTCCACGAGATCGTCGACGTCACCGAGCTGCTGACCTCGGAGCTGGTCACCAACGCGTACCAGCACACGAAGGGCCCCTCCTCCGTACGCCTGGTCGCCCTCGGCGGCGGGCGTCTGCGCGTCTTCGTCTGGGACGACAGCGCGTACGTCCCCCCTCCGTTCGACGACCCCGATGCCATCCTGGTCCCACCCTCGTCCCCGACGGACATCGACCACGGCCGGGGCCTCTTCCTCATCCGGCAGTGCGCCGACCGGTGGGGGTGCTGGCCGGTGGAGGGTGGGAGCCTCGGGAGGGGTGGGGGGAAGCTGATGTGGTTCGAGCTGGGTGGGGCAGGGGTGGAGCCTCAACGTGTAGCCGTCTGATTACGGTCGTACGGATAGCCTGAATTGGTTTAGGCTAATTGGAGTCCGGCTGAGAAGGGCCGGCCAGGAGGCGAGCACATGCCCATCCCCAAACCCCCGGCCGTCTTCGACCGTACCCACGAGTGGGGTGAACTCGCCCGCTTCTGCACCGACACGGCGCCGGGCCTGCGTATCGGTGTCGTACGCGGTCGGCGGCGCCACGGGAAGTCCTTCCTGCTGGAGCACCTGTGCCGAGCCGTCGACGGCGTCTACACCCTCGCTCTCCAGCAGAGCCGAGTCATGGCTCTCGACCGTTTCGCCGACAGCCTGGCCCGGGCGAGCGGCTTCCGGATCGGGCGGTTCACCTCGTGGGTCGAAGCTCTGGACGCGGCGGCCGACGTACTCACGAGCCGCAGTGACCGCACGTCGCCCCCGCTCCTGGTCCTCGACGAGTTCCCGTACCTCGTGACGCACTCTCCGGAGCTGCCGTCCGCTCTGCAGGCGCTCTACGACCAGCGCGGCCCGTCCTCCGGGAAACCGGCCCTGCGGATCATCCTGTGTGGCTCCGCGATCTCGACCATGTCGACGCTGCTCGCCGGCGACCAGGCGCTGCGGGGGCGAGCGGTGATCGACATGCGGATCGGCCCCTTCGGCTTCCGGGACGCGGCGGAGTACTGGCGGGTGGAAGATCCAGAGACGGCGTTTCTCGTGGACGCGGTGCTCGGGGGAGCAGCCGGGTACCGGGATGTCGTCGGGGACCCGCCCGAACCCGGCCAGGAGGGCTTCTACGACTGGTTGGCCCGCAGCGTCTTCAACCCCTCCCACATCCTCTTCACGGAGCCCGAGTACCTGCTGGCCGAGGACCCCCGCATAAGCGATCGGGCCACCTACCACGCCATCTGGGAGGCGGTGTCGTCCGGCGCCGCGACGCCCACACAGATCGGTGGGCTCGTCGGGATGGACGCCAAGTCATTGACGTATCACCTCAACATCATGAAGGCGGCGGCCTTCATCCGGCACGATCAGGACGTGCTCCTCCAGCGCAAGCCGATCATCACGGTCGCCGACCCGATCGTCCGCTTCCACGACCTGATCGTCCGCCCGAACCTCGTCGACTTCGAACTGAGGGAGGGGCGGGCGGCATGGGAACGTTCGAAGGAGACCTTCTCCTCCAAGGTCCTCGGCCCGCACTTCGAGGACCTGGCCCGCCAGTGGACTCTCCGGTACGGGCGCGAGCGCGGCCTCGACGACATCGGGCAGGTGGGCACGACGACCGTCGCCTGCCGCGAACACCGGGGCCACGAGATCGACGTCGTCGCCCTCAGCCGTACCTCCCGCCCCCGTGACAGGAACGCCCGCATCACTCTCCTCGGCGAGGCCAAGGCGACGAACAAGCCCCGAACAGCCGCTGATCTGCGCCGACTTGAGCATATCCGTGACCTTCTGTGCGCCCTGGGGTGGAACGCGGACGGGGCCGCTCTTGCGGTCTATACGCGAAGCGAGCCCGCGCGCGATCTGTCCGAGGCGGTGCGGGAGAGGCGCCACGCGCATGTCGTGGGGATGCGGGATCTGTACGGCGCTCCTGCCTGACGGTCACACACCGGACGGGCGAGCGCTCACAAGCCGTGGCGGGCGGAGGTGGGGGCGGAGAACCCGCCCCCACCCCTTGCTGTGGGTCTACTTTCCGCTCGTCGTCGACCACACCGCCACGGCCAGGGCCGCGCACGATGTCACCGCGGCCAGCGACGGCAGGGGCCAGCGGGAGCGTTCGAGGGTGTCCAGGCGGTCCTCGTGTTCGGAGAGGGTCTTGTCGGTCTGGTCGGCGCGTTGGAGGAGGAGGGCGAGGTCGCCCCGGGTGGTGGCGAAGCCGACGTCCACGGCTCTGCGCAGGCGCTCCAACTCCAGTACCACGGAGGCCCGTTCGTCATTGCTCACCATCGGCGCCCCCTTCGGTCCCGGCCTTGAGCCAGGGTGGAAGCAGGCGTTCCACCGACCGCATGGTCATCAGCCGGCTCAGTGCCGTGGCCGCGACGACCAGCGTGGCGTAGCCGGGGAGGTCGGCGATCCCGGGGGTGTCGGCGAGCAGCGGGACGGCGGCCGCCACCGCCAACAGGGCCTGGATCGCCGTACGTACTGCTCTGCGGTTCGAGTCGGTCATCGTTGCCTCAACCTCCGTTCAGGTGCGCGGGACGCGCAGCTCGTCCCAGCTCGCGCGGCCCGGGACGCCGTCCGCGTCGGTGCCGGAGTAGCCGAGCTTGTGCTGCCAGGCGGCGTACGAGCGGCGGTCGGCGGCGGTCCAGGACGGGCCGGGGCCCACCTCGTAGCGGCCGCAGCCCTCGGCGACGAGCCGTCTGCCCATGGCGGTGACGACCGCGCTGCGGCGGCCGGTGGTGAAGAACGCGGCGCCCGGGAAGGGCGCGTACGAGACCGGCTCCGTGCCTCCGGTCGTCGTGCCGGCCAGGCGCTTCGCGATCCTCGTCCGCATCGCCGCCATCGAGAAGGTCGGGTCGATCTTGCGGGTCGTCCACTCCTTGTGGCCGATGACCCGGGACGCGGCCCAGCCGTGCGCCCGGCACACCGCCGCCGCGACCTTCTCCACGGCCGCCAGCTGGGCGTCCGGGTAGGGGTCGCGGCCGTTGCCGAGGTTCTCGATCTCGAAGCCGTAGAAATGGGCGTTGCCGTCGACCGCGTCCGCGCCCGGCCGGGAGGGGATCGCCGTCGCGTTCCGTACGGCGTTGTAGGTGGCCGTCGCGCCGCGGCCGGCGTGGTTGGTGCGGCCGTAGCCGACCAGGTGGACCGTGCCGTCCTTCGCGATGACCGCGACGCAGAGGGGGCCCGGGAGGCCGGTCATACCGGTGCGGCACAGGGCGACGCTGTCGCGGCCCGCCGTGTGATGCAGCATCACACCCTGGGCCGGGCCCCAGGCGCCGACGGTGTTGCGGTTGTGGGTGGACCAGTTGCCGTGCTCTTTGACGGTGACGCCTTCGGCGCGCAGTGCCGCCTCGAACGCGGCGGCGGAGAGGGGTGTGGCCATGGGCCTGTTTCCTTTCGGGCAGGAGTCGGGCAGGAGAAAGCCCCGGTGCGCCGCGCGGGGGAGCGGCGTACCGGGGCTGCTGTGGAACGGGGGAACGGGTCAGAGGACGGGATCGACCCTGATGAAACGGTTGTCGTAGGTGACCGTGTTGGTCGTCGCGGACGTCGCCGACCAGTACGTCGGCGTCGCCGAGTAGGCCGTACCCGCCGTCAGGCCCGAGACCAGGAACTGGCTCGATGTCGACACGCGGTCCGTGCTGAGAAGGATGGCGCAGCGGTCGAGCGAGGAGGGCAGGAACACCGAGCCGTCGGAGACCTTCTTGATCGCCGCGCTCATGTAGCCGGTGGTCGCCGTCGAGTTGAACATCATCGCGCCCACCGTGACGACCACCTTGCCGGTCGGCGGCGCGGTGAAGGCGGCCACCAGAGGGTCTCCGCTGGTCAGCGTATCGGTGGCACTGGTCGCGGTCGTCGAACCGACATTGTTGTTCTGGAGGTACACCAGGCCCGGGGTGACGGGGGCCCAGAGCGAGCCCGTGTAGTGGGTGAGCTGGCCGGGGGTGCTCAGCCAGGCGACCATGCCGGGCGCCGGGGTCGTGATCGCGGCGTCCCGGGCGGCGGCGTCCCCGAACCGCATGACCGTGCGGCCGTCGACCCCCTCGGCCAGCGACTGGAGATGGAGGGGCAGGTTCGCCGCGTCGGTGGGCTGGGGATAGGGCAGACCGTTCAGCGGTGTGTAGGCGGTCACGCGGAAGCCTCCTCGGCTGTGCTCGTCCTGGTGTCGGACCCGGTGTCGGACCCGGTGTCGGTACCTGTCGTTGTCGGTGTCTCCGTGCCGGCGTCCAGGGCGGTCTCCGCCGGTGTCTCTCCGGTCTCCTCCGCTGTCGGCCCTGTCTGCCCGCCGGTGTCGGGGGAGGACGTCCCGTCGTCCCCGGTCGGGTCGGCGGCGCCCGTGCCCTCCTGCGGGTCCGCGCCGGGCAGGCCTGTGGAGACCGTCACCAGCACCGGGTCGGTGAGCACCACCGAGCTCTGCTCCTCCTTCGCCTCGAAATACGCGGTGAGGCTGGTCGCCACGGCCGAGGCCAGCCGCAGCAGCTGTTCCTCGGACAGCACCACCGGCACCGTCTCCGAATGGCTCTCAGACATGTGCGGACTCCCTGATCTCTCCCCAGGTCAGCCCGGACGCGGTCAGCGCCGCGAGGGTCGGGAAGGCGCTCGTGACGGAGGCGTACGTCGCGTACGTCACCGCCGCCGGTTCGCTGGGCTTGTCCGGGGTCAGCTCGAAGTCGGCCGGCAGGTCACCGGAGTCGACACCACGGAGCGTCAGCGTCTGCTGGACCCCGCCGTCGGCCGTGCCCGCGGTGCGGATGCCGATGACCCAGGCGAGGGTGTTGAGGGCGGCGCCGGTGGTGTCCACCACCCTGACGACGTCGCCGAGTTGGATACGCGGGTCGTACAGCACGTCGACGTCGCCGATGACCGGCACCGGCAGGACACCCGCGGCGCGCATCGCCTTCGCGAGGGCCAGGGCGGTGTCCGCGTCCTGGACCCAGTCGCTGGACTCGGCCGTGTACTCCTGGCGCCCGTAGTACTTCTCGCTGGCCACCCCGTCCGGATCCGGGTTCCCGGCCGTCGGGGCGAGCATCGCGACGGCCTGCCGCTCCACCGGTTCGGCGGTGGGCTTGCGGGTCTCCAGGTAGAAGGACGGCGTGCCGGTCTTCGTCGCCGTGTACAGCGGCAGCGAGTGCCGGTTGCTGAAGCGCACCACCAGGTAACCGTCCTCACGGCGGACCATGAGGTCGACCTTGCCCTTGACGGCACTTCCGGTCCCGCCGCCGGTGAGGGCGAAGCGGACGTTCGTGCCCGGGGTGACGATCGTGTCGTCGTCCGTGGTGGGCGGGCTGACGTCGTACTCGTCGTCCGACATCAGGTACTTGACGGTCGTCGTCCCGGGCAGGATGGCGCGGACCTCCTTGTCCGCGAGGGTGGTGCCCACCTCGGAACCGATGCCCGTCCAGTCCCTGTACGGCTGGACGCAGTAGTTGCGGCAGGCGTCGATCTCCTCGGTGGCGGTCAGGGAGGCGATCTCCCGGACGCTGGTGAGGGTGAGGTCGGCCGTCGTGGGCCTGGTGGCGAACCGGGTGTAGTTCCGCCAGCGGAAGACACCGCGCTCGTCGATCTCCGCGGTCGACATGCTCGCCTTGGCGATCTGCGAGATCACCTCCCACTGCGAACCGGTGACCCGGGGCAGCGCGTACAACGGGAGGACCACATCGTCGAGTTCGACGCTCTTGACCCAGCCGTCCTGCCGGAACTCGGACGCCGTCGGCATGCCCGGCACCCCGCCCGTGACCTGCACGCACTCGGTGGGCATGTCGGTGTAGAGGGTGACCTGCTGGAGTTCGGCCGGCTTCTGGACGGCCCGGTCCTGCGCCAGCGTGTACGGCGGTCCGATCACGCTGGTGCCGTCGGGTGCCGTCAGCTGGGGCTGAATGGTGGTGCCGGTGTCGGTGCTGTCGAAGTACGCGCCGACGTGCCAGACGCCTCGCTGACTCCACACCCCGCGCCAGGGCGCGTAGTCGCTGAACGTCCACGGCAGGTAGTAGCCGCCGTCCTTCGAGTCCATGGAGACCAGCCGGATCCACCCCTCGGCGAAGTCGACCTCCATCTTCAGTTCGCCGGTGGTCGTGCCGTTGCGGTTCAGGTCCAGCTGGAGGACGGCCCTGTCGGCGTTGCTCCGGGGCGCGGCCGGGTCCAGATCGCCGTACGAGAGCGCGTTGTTGACCCAGAACTCGGCGAAGAGCCGACTGCCCGGGAACGTGATCCGGCTGCGCGGGGTCCAACTCGCCCGCAGCTGGGTGACCTTGGGCACCAGCGCCAGCTCGTGCGGCGCGCCCTCCCGGCTGAAGACGTACGTGTCCGGTGCGGGCACGTCCAGCGGCTGGCCGTAGGGCGTGCTGAAGCCGCCGTGCAGTGAGGCGTAGACGAGGGTGAGCGGCTTGCCCTCCTCGAAGTCCGGGTACCGGGCCGGCGGGCAGGCGTTCAGGCCGCCCTGGCGCAGCAGTTCGGAGACGCACCAGGTCGCGGACGACATGGGCCGGCTGAGCCGGAACCCGGCGTCCGCCTTCGGCAGTTCGGCCGGGCCGCGCAGCCGCTCGGCCCCGTCGAGGGCCGTGATCTGCGCACTGTCGGTGCCGGAGGTGGCGGAACGGGAGCGGACCGTCCCCCGGAAGGCGGGCAGCCTGCCGCCGCCGACCCCGCTCTCGTGGACGACCGACTGGCCGGGGCGTACGACGTCGCCGGTCTTCCGGGCCGCCCACGGCGAGTACATCTCCGGCGCCGATGCCCCGCCCGTACCGGACAGCTGCACCTGCAACTGTGCGGCGGACGAGCCGGAGAAGGCGCGCATCGCGGCCGGCAGGTCGGTCGCGTACGACCGCTCCACCTGCCAGGACTGGACCTGCGTCGAGACGTTCCTGCCGCCCAGGCGGGTGGTGTGGGTGGTGGTGCGCTCACCGGCCGCGAGCGCGGACTCGGTGGCGTCGTCAGCCTGCTGCACCGGACACCTCCACGAGGTCGAGACCGAAGTTGCGGAACGGCAGCGGCCGGCCGGGCGTGTCGCTGTAGCCGGTCACCGACATCGGCGGCAGCCCGTCGCCCGGGACGCCGTCCGCCGCCGTACCGCCGTACGTGAGGCAGGCACCGGCGAAGGAGTACGTGCCCGCCGCGCCGGGCTTGGCGGTCGGCGTGACGAACGCGGCGTCGGCCGGGACGGTACCGGCGACCAGCGGGCCGACGGCGGAGGCCGTACTGATGTACGAGCCGTTGGCCCTCTTGAAGTCCAGGCCCACACTGACCGTGCCCAGCGCGGCCATCGCCGTCGGCGCACGGAAGGAGAGCTGGAGCCCCGGCGACACCGGGAAGTTGCCGACGGTGCCGGCGCAGCGCCAGGCCACGGCGCTGTTCGCGTCCACCGCGGTGAAGGTGAAGGCGCCCGCGGCCGGGGTGCTCTCGGCCACCGTGCCGGTCGAGGTGGTGAACCACTGGGCGAGCCCCGTGATGTCGGTGGCCTTGGCCGCGCCCCGGCCGAGGGCCTGGCCGGCGGTGAGCACGTTGCCGGCGGCCGGGTCGACGAGGAACACGGTCGGCGCGAGCGAGCTGTCGACGCGCCGGGCGATCCGGTCGAGCGCCCGGGCGTGGGCCGGCGGCAGCAGGTCCCAGGCCAGCTTGATCCGGCGTACCGGAGCGAGGTTGCGGGTGACGGTGACCCGGCCACCGAGCGACTTGAACTCGCTGATGCCCAGGTCGGCGGTGCGGTCGAAGGACTTGGCCGCCTGATCGATCTCGTACATGGAACCGGGCGGGCCGATCCAAAGGTTTCCCATGGTTTCCCCTGGTGGTAGGCGGTTGAGGGCATGAAAAAAGCCGAGGGCGGCGGCTGTGCCGCATGCCATCGACTGCTGCTGGACTCCGTGGTGTTACCGCCGGGCGAGCTGCCGCTGCCCCAGGAACACGGCTCGGGCGATCTCCTGGGAGTCGACCTGGACGACGACGGGCCGGTCGGCGAGCCGCTCCACGGCGGAGGTGAGGGTGCGCAGACCGCCGCCGGAGCCGAGCATCCGCTCCAGCTTGGACAGCGGGATGACCGCCTCGTGCTCGCCGGCCTCACCGAGCAGCGCGAGCGTGCCGCCGGAACGGGCCTGTACGATGCCGCCCTTGGCGAGGCGGGGGACGGGGACGTGCAGGCGCGGGAAGCCGAAGGAGCGGCCGCCGTACTTGGGCACCCAGTCCGGTATGTTGATCTTGATGTTGGCCAGGGCGCCGAGCAGTGCGTTCAGCGCGATGGCGAGGCCGGTCATCGGCGCGAGCATGGCGTTGCCGAGCCCGCGCAACAGCGGCCCGGCCATCCTCGCCAGCCCGGACACCGCGGTACCGATGTACTTCATGGCGATCCTGACGCCCTTGCCCAGCGCCGCAGTGACCTTGTCCATGTTCACGAACTTGGCGATCAGCGGCGCCAGCAGGGTCATGATCAGCCCGAACGGGCTGGCCGCCATGGCGAGATTCAGCCCCTTCTGGGCAAGTGAGGCCCCCTTGAGACCCTTGCCCAGGTTCCCCATGGACTTCCCGCCCTTGTCGGCGTTCTTCCCGGCCTTTCCGACGGACGTCTCGACGGCGTCGGCCTGCTTCTTGACACCCTGCAGGGCCGTCTTGGTCCTGTCGGCCGACGACTTGAGCTTGTCGAGCGAGGACTTGAGCTTGTCGCTGCCGCCCTTGGCCTTCCCGACACCGGTGTTGAGGCCGTTCGCCTCGGACTTGAGCTTGCTCAGGCCGGTACCGCCCTGGGTGGCGGAGGTCTTGAGCTTCACCAGCGAGGAGGCGGTCCGGTCCGCGTGGTTCTTCACCTGTCCGACAGCGGGCGCGGCCTGGTTCGCCGGGTTCTTGAGGCTTCCGACCGAAGCCGCCGCGGTCCTTGCGACGTTCTGGATCCGCTGCAGGCTGGAGGTCGCTCCACTGATGCTCTTCTGCATCTTGGACGCCCCGCCGGCGGCTGCCAGGAAAGAGTTCTTCAGTCCCATGCCATTCTCCTAGGCTCTGTTTTCCGCTTGCTGCATCGCTGTTGACAAAACGCGGAGGCTGGCGGTCAGTTCCTCTGCCGCCTTGTTGAGATTCTGTAGCTTCTCGGCCTGGCTGCCGGCCTCGGCGACGACCGGCTCGCGGGGTACGCGGCTGAGAGTGGGGAGACCGTACGTGGTGGTTCCCGACTGGACTCGGGCCTTGGCGAGGATCCCGGAAAAAAGAATCTCGAAATCGATCAGCTTCACACCGACCGCGGCGAGGATCGCTCCCGCGCCCACGAGCCACCCGCCGGACTTGAAAGCATCGATGACAGGCTTGAGTCCAGATACTTCGAAGAACTGTTCCAGGAGGTCTGGCGGGGGCTTTTCCTCGCTCTTCTTTTCGGAACCCGCCTTGAGTTTCTGGTCGAGATAGGCGCGGGTGACCAGGCCATTGGCACTCTGGTCCGTCAGTCGAGTCTTGATCTCCTGGATCCTGGTGAGGATATCGCCGCTATTGGAGTCGGTCACGACCCCTCCTTCCAAATGGTGACGCGGCCGGCATCGTCCACGACCCGAGCAATCCCAAGGAGGCCCGATTCGTGAGCGACGATCGATGAATAGCCGATTTGACTGGAATCTCCGGCATTGTGTGCCGGTTTGTGTTCTGAGCCTCGACCGTCTTGCGGTGAAATACGCTTACTTCACAATTTGCGTGCGTGACGAACACAGCTTGGTCGAGTATTCTCCGCTTGCTCAAAACTCGCAGGTCAATGTCGTTCTACGGAGTCGTCGGCGGGTGGGCGCCGGTCCGAGGGGGGACCGGCAACGGGGATGAGTGGCCTTCTTCGTGGAGGCGTAACGGGGGTAAGGCGTGGACGGGGAGCGCGGTACGGGGGTAGGGACGGGGAATGCGGCTCCGGATGTGGATGTCGCGTTACTCGTCGACGAGTTGGTCAGGCTGGTGCGGGCGCACGGCGGTTCGGATGTCGTGCTGTTCACCGCGGACGAGATGGAGCGGCGGGAATTCGCCGCTTATGCGCATGGCTGGAACGACGCCCTGGCGTCGTTGCCTCCGCAGTTGCGGCGGCCCGAACTGACGCTGCTCGAAGGCGGCGTGATCATTCCATTTCCGGGGGAGCTGGACGTCGAGGGTTCCCACGGCGTCGGCCAGGGGGAAACCGAGGATCCCGACCCGCCGCCCCGCAAACGGCGGCCCCGGTTCGTCGAGAAGAGCGCTCGATCGAAGTCGCCGACCATCCCGAAGCTCGAACGTGGGTCATCCCGGCGGCCGGACCGCCGGGATTTTTTTGACCATTGACACGTGTGCCCGCCGCCGAACCGTGGACGCGTGTGCGTCCTTGTTCCGCGGCGGGCCGGTGGTGCGTGGGCTGTCCTTCGGGTCGGCGCCCTACAGGTCGTCGTCCGACGGGTGCGGGCGCGCGGTCGGCGGGTGCGGATGGGGGTGCGGGGGCGTAGCCGGCGGCGGCGCTTGCTGGGGGAAAGGGAGGATCTTGCCGCCGGGGTCGCGGCGGGGCGGTGCGGCCTGCCCCTGCGCCTGGCTCTGACCGCGGAGCGCGGCCGCGGACCGCCGCCGCTGGTCCTCGTGTTCGCCCCGGTCCCGCCAGCCCTGCCCGTACGCCTTGAACTCGCGCTTCTCGATCTCGGTACGGGTGGTGACGACCAGGTCTGCCGGGACGGCCCGTTGCATGCGCACGGCAAGGACCTGCCGCAGTTCGGCCTCGGCTCTGTCCAGCTCGACGCCGCCCCACGCCTCGCCCTCGTTGTTCGTCACTCGACCCCCACTCCCCGCAGACTTCGCACATGTGCTTCGAACATATGCTCGATTCCACTTCGCAGGATACCCGAAGTGCCTGTGGCGGCCAGGGCAAAAGGGAGGCGGTTCCCGGCCACCTCCACCGCACGGCCAAGGCTCACGCCACCTCGTACGAGCCGCCGCCCCGGACGATGTTGCCGTTCGCCCGGGCGAACCCGAGCAGCACGCCGCTGTCGAGCCGGCCGAGGTGGGGGGTGAGGCCGAGACCGGACCCCACGGCGTGTACGTCGTCGCTCGGAGGCATTCGAGAACTCGGGATGGGAACTCATGAGAAGAACTGGGCCAGTTCGGTGGGTGTCGGGTTGGGTCTCGGCTCGGCGGACGGTGACGTGGCCGCGCCGGCCGTGGGCGCCGGTCCGGTCCGTTCGTCCTCCGCCGTCGCCGGGCGTGGCACCGGCTGCGGGTAGTCCAGCGGGTCCGCGTCCTCGTCCCGGTTCACCGTGGCGAACATCCAGTTCGCCTCCGCGAGCTGATCGACGACGGACGCCAGCAGATAGTCGGCGACGGACCAGTGGGAGGCCTCGCCGTGGATGTCCTGGAGGGTCGCGCTGTCGCGTGGCAGGTGCTTGACCAGCACCGCGAGCCGACGGGAGGAGAGCCGGCCGCGGTGCCAGTCGAGCAGGTCCACGCCGTAGTGGCGGAGCAGGTCCGCTTCGAGGGCCTCGGCGTGTTCGTCGACGAACTCGCCGAGGCTCAGCCTTCCCCCAGGCCGAGCCCGGTCTCCTTGCCGTACGCCTCCATGATCGCGGCGATGTCCTGCATGGTGACGTCGAGGCGGTCGAACCGCTCGTACTGGGCGTCGCCCAGCAGGACGCGCAGCAGACCGTCCACGTCGTTGTCGTCGAGGTCGCGCAGGGCGCGCGCGGTCTTACGGGTCAGCTCGGTGGGGAGCGTGAAGGTGTCTCCCTCGATGGTGAAGGACCAGGCGCGGCCGAGCGCCTCCTGCCGCTGGGCACGGGCGGCGCCGACGTCGAATGCCATGGAGCTACTCCTTGTTCGTGACTCGCGTGGTGGGTGTGGTGACGGAGGTGGCGGGCGGGCCGGGGAAGGGGGAAGATCCCGGCCCGCCCGCCGGAGAGGCCACCGCCCGGGGGTGGGGCGGTGGCCGGTGGATCAGGAGGCCGTGCTGTACGCCGGGTCCTTCATCAGGAAGCTGGCCAGCGGCTTGGTGTTGTCGACCGACAGCGCGGTGAAGGTGACACCGAGCTTGATGGAGCCGGTGCGGGTCAGCGACAGCTCCTCGGTCTCGGTGACCTGGCCCCGCGAGACGACGAAGCGGTACGTGATGGCCGTCCCGTCGCTGAACTCGATGCCCAGGGCCTTCTCGTTGAACTTCGGGTCGGCGGACAGGTCGTACTTGTAGATGCCGGAGTTGGCGGCCGTCTCCGCGACGGCGTCACCGCCCATGAAGAACGGCAGGGTGTCCTCGTTCAGCTGGAGCAGCTGGAACTTCACCGTCAGGTCGCGGTCCGAGTAGATGAACCGGGCCGGGGACACGGACTGCCAGGTCTCGACCGGGTCGAGCTTGTCCTTCTTCGCCAGCTTGATGCCGTCCTGGGAGGTGTAGCCGAGGTCCTTCCAGCCGGCCGCCCACGCGGTGGCGACATCGGTCGGCGCGGTCGTCCCGACCGGGGCGACCAGAATCCGCCCGGTACCGGCGACACGGATCTCGTTGGCGTTGGTGCCTGCCATGCGTAACTCCTTGGGAGAGATGAATACAGAGGGGTATTGGTGCTGCTCTCACGTGCTGCGCTCGGGTGTTGCTCTCACGTGCTGCGCTCGGGTGTTGCTCTCAGGCGGGACGGACGTGCAGTCGGACGGTCGCGTAGTAGCGATTCGCGGCGGCCCGGTTCCAGTCCGGCAGCCAGCGGGGCCCATCCGCCTCGACCACATCCGCGACGTACGCCGTCCCGTACGACGT
This sequence comes from Streptomyces sp. NBC_01314, assembly GCF_041435215.1. NCBI lineage: Bacteria > Bacillati > Actinomycetota > Actinomycetes > Kitasatosporales > Streptomycetaceae > Streptomyces > Streptomyces sp. NBC_01314. The sequence goes on from NZ_CP108394.1 coordinate 6,970,920, forward strand.
CCCCCGCAAGGCGAGCAGCGCGGAACGGACCGTCAGGGCGAGCGTGTGCGCCGCCGTCTTGGTGGGCCCGTAGACCTCGAAGTCCACGAGCGGCTGGTCCAGACGCAGGTCGTCCACCCAGGCCCCGCCGGCGCGGGAGACCAGGACGACCCGCTGTGTGCCGTCGAACCCGCCGGGCGGAACGTTGTCCACGGTCGCGGTGGAGAGTTCGGGGCGGTCGGTCAGGAAGTCGACGACGAGTCGTTCGACATCCGGGAAGGTGACCGTCGGATCGGCCACGGTGAGACCTCCCTTCTTGTGTCGGAGGTATGCGAAACGGCGGGGCCGTGTCCCTGGGGGCACAGCTCCGCCGCTGCACCAACTGTGACACGTTGCGAGCGCGCGCGCAACTAATTGTTCCCGCGGGTCTGTCGGACGGTCCCCGGACGCACGTCGCCCCACCACACCCGGAGGTGTGGCGGGGCGAAGACGTTCGGTGTGTGGAGACGCTCGGTGGGCGAGGTGTTCAGTGGGGGCGGACCTCGGTACTGCCGGTGGTCGGTGGGGGCGGACCTCGGTACTGCCGGTGTTCTCTCAGCCGCGTCGGGCACGCCCCCGCGTGGCCCGCTCCGCCGCGAACACGTCCTCCAGCCGGTAGAGATGGGTCCGCCCCTGCCGTCCGGTGGCCTCCAGATGGCCCAGCTGAACCCATTTCCGTACGGTCGCGGGGGCCACCCCCGCCTCGGTCGCCGCGGCGGCACCGGTCACCAGCGTGGGAGAGGAACCGGTCGGCCCCGCGAGGGAGTTCCCCATCAGGCGGCCCCCGCCGCGGCCGAGCCACGGGTTCCGCCGGTGTCGACCCGCCCAGCGATCTCGTCGGCGTCGATCAGCGCGGCTATCTCGTCCGCGTCGGCCCCCGCGTCCGCCGCGAGCTGCGCCCAGCCGGTCTCCGTCCAGCTGTGCCGGTGGGCGGTGTTGTCATCGCACGGGCACTCCTCGTCGGTGCAACGGCACCCGGGGTTGACGCACAGGACCGTGCGCCAGGCCGGCATGGCCCGCAGGGAGACCGAATCGCACCACGGGCAACGGCCGTTGACGCGGACCAGGGTCTCGGGGTCGCCGAGCGTACGGCCGCAGCGGCGGGCCATCCGGCGGCACTCGTCGAGGACGTGCCGGGCGAGTACGGGATCCCCGGCGGCATCGTCGAGCAGAGCGGCGATCCGGGACAGCCGCTGCGGTACGTCCGCGCGCGGGGGGCGGCCGAGCCCGAGTTTCTCCCGCACCGCCTCCTCCAGTTCGACCACCCCGTCGGTGATGTCCCGGACGGCGTCGGAGACATGGAGGCGGATCGGGGCGGCGCTCGTGCCCAGTGGGGCGAGACCGTGCTGTTCGCCGAGCAGTGCCTCGGCACGCTCCGCGGAGTCCCGTTCGCCCAGGGCGCGGAGCGCGCCCGTGCCCAGCGGTGGGCGGGAACGGGTCCCGGCGCCCGGCCGGCCAGGCGCCAACTCCCGCAGCAGCTCGGGGAACTGGCGCCGCAGGATGTCGATCCAGCGGGCGGCGCGGGCGGTGTGCTGGGCGGCGAGGCCTGAGGTCATGGTGGACACACTCCGATCTAGGGCAACCAGGAGCCTTCGGTGGCGGAAGTCGACCGACGGCAACCAAGAGCTGGGGCGGCGGCAACTGAAGGGAAAGGAGAGTCTCCTGTTGTTGCGAGCCCGCACACAGCTTCACATGTTGCGATCTCGCGCGCAACGGAGATCGAGGATCATCTCGACAGTCGGAGTGGAGGGGCGCCGAAAATCGGCCGACGGCCGGTTCGAGGCGGATCGAGGTCAGAACGCGGCCGGATTGACGAATGGCCCTCTCTGAACCTTTACTCGTGCGTGCGCGCAACTGCATAGTTCGCGTGCGCACGACCGTTAAGGTGGGGGGCAGCTGAGGGGAGCGTCCACACATGAAGAGCGATGCCGAACGCATCGACGAGTTCGCAGCCTGGATCGAAGGCGTGATGCGGGCGCGTGGGTACGACATCGACAGCCCGCGCGGCGGCGGCAAGACCAAACTCGCCGAGGACGCGGGGGTGCACCGGGCGGCCATCACCCGGCTGCTGCAACGCCAGAGCATGCCTGACCTGGAGACCATGCGGGGCCTGTCCCGCGCGCTCGGCATCCCGGTCCGGGATGTCCTGATCCGATCGGGCAAGCTGACCGAGCAGGATCTGCCTCAGGCCCCGGCGCCACCCGAGACCGGTACGGTCCCCGGCGACCAGGCGCTCTCCGCCGAACAGGCGGCGACCGCGCTCGGCATCCCGGAACACCTCCGGGCGGCCTTCGTGCAGATCACCGAACAGCTCAGACTCGGCACGGCCGCCGGCCCGGCGATCCCGGAGGCGGGCGCGGACGGGCAGGCGGGCACCTGAGTCGAACGCTCCCGGACGCCCGGCCCTCACGGGGGTGGGGTCTGGCGTCGGACGGGAAGCAGCTCCACCGAGGGGGCGGCGCACTGCGCCGGCCCCTGTTTCGTGTGCCGGGCCGGTTGCGGTGCCCGGCGGAGACGCGGCGCGGAGGTGACGCGGCGCGGAGGTGACGCGGCCCCGGGCAACGGCGCCCGACCAGGACCGCGGCCACGACGCTGTTGGTAGCCCACAGGGTGGTGGCGGCCAGAAGCGCGGAGGTGAGGGCGGTGGCCGGGATGAGCGTGGCGCAGGGCCAACGGTCGCCGAGGCGCCCTCCGAAAGAGGTGCCGACCGGCGCGCCGATGCCGAAGCCGAGCATCGCCGGCGGGATTGATGGAAAGGCCATCTAGAAACCGCGAGGACGGTTTGATAATCTGGTTCACGCGAGGGAATGGACGGAAGGGTCCGGCGGGGGGTCCCGAGCACATAGATCCACACAGGTCCCCTGCGTAGTGACGGAGCGCCCCATGGCCAAACAGGAGCGCGCGGTGCGCACGCGCAACGCGCTGATCGAGTCCGCTGCCGAGCTGTTCGACCGGGACGGTTTCGAGACGGCGTCCCTCGCCATGATCAGTGCCCGGGCCGGGGTGAGCAGCGGGGCGCTGCGGTTCCACTTCGCCGGCAAGGCGGATCTCGCCGACGCGGTCGGCCGGGCGGCGGCCGTGCGCCTCGACCGGATCACCGTCCAGGAGGCCGAGGACACCCTCCAGACACTCATCGACGCCACCTACGCCCTCGTCGGCGGCCTCGGCCACGACACCGTCCTGCGTGCCGGGTTCGACCTGAGCGACGGGCTCGGCCGGGCGGGTGCGGGGGTGCGCCGGGCCTGGCAGGAGTGGGTCGAGGACGTGCTGGCGCGGGCCGCCGCGGAGGGCGCCCTCGCGCGTGGTGTCTCCGCCGAGGACGCGGCGGTCGTCGTCGTCGCGGCGACCGCCGGGCTCGAATCCCTCGGCCGCCGCGACCCCCGCTGGCTCTCCCCCGACTCCCTCGCCCGCTTCTGGCGGCTGCTGCTGCCGCGCCTGGCCCGTACGTCGGCGCTGCACACACTGGTGCCGTCGGGGACGGGGACGGGGACGGGGACCGGCGCCGACGGCACTGGCCCGCGGGGCGTCGGCTGACAGGGGGCCGTGTCAAGCCGCCGAGGATGAGGGCGGGGCGAGGGCGAGGGCGAAACCGGGGCGAGGCCGAGGCCGAGGCCGAGGCCGAAGGCGAGGGGCTTCGTCACCGGGACGCCTCTGCCCAGCCGTTCAGGTCCGGTTTTCGGGGCCGACCATCGGGGCCGACCATCGGGGCCGACCATCGGGTCCGGCTCTGCCTGGTCCGGCTCATGCCCGGTCCGCTCATGCCCGGTCCGCTCATGCCCGGTCCGGCTCCGCCGTGCCTGCGCACCCAGCTCCCCGCAGGGCCTCTGCGTAACGATGGCGTCCCCAGGGGTCGAGTCAGAGCCTCGGCGCGGGTGTTCCCGGGCCGGTCCACCGTGTGCCGCCCGGTGACAGGGTTGCGAGGGCCTCGGGTGTGGCCAGGCGGGGGAGGACGAGTTCCCAGAAGCGGGTGAGGGCGGGGCGGGAGAGCCACTCGGGGTCGGTGCGGCCGAGCACTTCGAGGCCGGTGGTGGCCGCGACGAGGGAGGCGATGGCGTCGGCGCGGGAGACACCGTCGGCGAGGAGCCCCTCCCGCTTCGCCTCCGTGAGCAGTCGGTGCACGCAAGTCCCCCACTCGCGGCTCAGGTCCAGGTCCAGATGGGTACGGCACGCCTCGTCGTCGCTCAGTCGCGAGCCGGCCCGGGCCACCACGTCGCGGCGCAACCGGTCGGCCAGGGCGTGCGAGGCGTCGGTCAGGCGTTGCAGGGGGTCGAGTCCGGGGCGCCGGGTCGCCACGTGGGCCGCCCGGCGCAGACTTTCGGCGGCCGCCGCCTGGACCGTCACGGCCACGGCCGCCTTGTTGGCGAAGTGGAAGTGCAGGGCGCCGGGGGTGACCGCCGCGCCCGCGCTGATGTCCGCCAGTTTCGCCTGTGCGTACCCGTGCCGCTCGAAGACCTCCGCCGCCGAGCGGACGAGCGAGTGGCGGGTGCGCAGGGCGCGTTCCTGCTTCAGCACGGTGGCTCCTCCGGGTGACATCGCAGGGTTGGGGTTTCATAAAACCAACCGAACGGTTTCTTTTCTACCCTGCGGTCTTTCCTGTCCAGCCTGTCCAGTGCGGGTCGTGCGGGCACCCTCGACGTCGCGCGGCACGGCCGGAAGCGTGCAGGCGCCTACCTGTCGGGAAAGCGTCAAGCCAGAGTATTGCAAACCAGGAGCGCGGTATGTTTTCCTTGAGGGGAAGTCGACGGGCAGGGGGCGAACCCTGAAGGGAGCCATCCTGTTCTGTGGCAAAACGGACTCCCGCAGTCGCGCCTACATCCCCCGGGGCGCGGCTGCGGGCTTTTTGCGTGCATTTATCCGCGTGATCGGTGGCGCTTCGGGCCGGGAAACCGGCCGACGCGGGGGGTAAAAAAATCCGCGAGGCTGGTATGTTTCTGGCGACGGTTGAGAGGGCCGCAGGGGAACGCGCGCTGTGGCCCGCCCGTACGGGGAGGAGCGAACACGTCATGAACGTCTCAGGCGCTCACGCCGAAACCACTGACCGCCGGGAGGGGCCCAGGCCGGGGCTGCGTCTGGCCGTCGCGGCGGGCATCGAGGCGCCGCCCTCCGGCGCCGCACACACCGAGGACCGGAGTGGTCCGTCCGGCGACCGGAGCGGTCCGGTCGGCGACCGGAGCCGGGCGCGGCGGACCGCGGTCGTGGACATCGACTCGCTCCGCGCGTCCGACTCACCGCGCCTCGGCGGCGAGAACGGCGACCATGCGCGGATGCTCGCCGAGCAGGAGGAGCCGCTGCCGCCGGTCCTGGTGCATCACCCGTCGATGCGGGTCATCGACGGTATGCACCGGCTCGCCGCGGCCCGGCTGCGCGGGACCACGACCATCGAGGTCGAGTACTTCGACGGCGACGAGGGCGAGGTCTTCGCTCTGTCCGTCGAACTGAACATCGCACACGGCCTCCCGCTGTCCCAGGCCGACCGCGCGGCCGCCGCCGAGCGCATCCTCACAACCCACCCCTACTGGTCCGACCGCCGCGTCGCCACCAACGCGGGGCTCGCGCCCAGCACGGTCGCGTCGATCCGACGCCGTTCAACGGGCCGAAGCGACCAGTTGAACGCTCCCCGGGTCGGGCGGGACGGCCGGGTACGGCCGTTGCAGGCGACCGAGGGCAGGCTGCGGGCCAGCCAGGTCATCGCCGCGAACCCGACCGCGTCGCTCCGCGAGATCGCCGCGCGGGCCGGGATCGCCACCGCCACGGCCAAGGATGTCCGGGACCGAATACGCAGGGGGCAGGACCCCGTTCCCCAGGCTCAGCCGGTCAAGCCGCGCGTCGCTCCGCGGGAGGAGCCGGGGCGGGGGGCCGGCGGCCGGGACACCTCGCACATGTCGGCGGCGGCCATCGGGCTGATCCTGCCGAACCTTCGCAAGGATCCGTCGCTGCGGACGGAGGCGGGGCGGATGTTGTTGCAGATGCTCGGCATGCACTCGATCGGGGACGAGGCGAGGTGGCGGCGGCTCGCGCAGAGTGTCCCGGGGCATCGGGCGCCGGTGCTGGCGCAGGCAGCGAGGCGTTGTGCGGACCATTGGCTGCGGTTGGCCAACGAGCTGGAGATGCGGCGGGGTTGATTCCTTTCGCCGGGCCGCCGTGGGGGTTCCTTCTCGGATGGCGACCGCGGGTTGGTCGTGGCTGGTCGCGCCCACGGGGCGGAGCCGCATATCGATATGGCCCCGCGCCCCTGTAGGGCGCGGCTGCACGTGACATGGATTCCCGATGCGTCCTTTCCGGGGCGTCATTTCGAAGAGCACCTTCTTCGGACATTGTCTTCAGACACCGTCTTCAAACACCGTCTTCAAACACCGTCTTCAAACACCTTCTTCGAGCGCCTTCTTCGAGCACTTCGAAAACCTTCTTCGAGTACTTCGAGCACCTTTTTTGAAGCACCTTCTTATGGAGGAACCCAATGAGTGATCACAGTCCCGATCTCGTGGTCGAGACCCCCTGGATATGGCGGGCCCGGCGGCCCCGGGCCCGGCTGCGGCTCATCTGCTTTCCGCATGCGGGGGCCGGGGCCGGGGCCTACGGCGAGTGGGCCCGGCTGTTGCCGTCGGAGATCGAGCTGGCCGCCGTCCAGTTGCCGGGGCGGCAGAACCGGATCGCGGAGGACCCGGTGACCGAGGTGGGGCCGCTGGTGAAGGTGCTGACGCAGGCGCTGCGGCCGGTGCTGGACGGGGACTTCGCCTTCTTCGGGCACTCGGGGGGCGCGGCACTGGCGTACGAGGTGGCCAAGGCGCTGCGGGAGAAGGGCGGGCCCCGGCCCAGCCAGCTGTTCCTGTCGGCGCAGCCCGCGCCCGGCACCGTCGGCCGGGTTCCGGTGATGCACACCCTCTCCGACGAGGAACTCGGTGCCGAGGTCGTGCGCCTGGGCGGGATCGAGCCCGAGATCGCCGAGGACGAGGAGGTCATGGAGGGGCTGTTGCCCACGCTGCGGGCCGACTTCTCGCTGTGGGAGCGGCACCAGGTGCGTCCGGGGGCGGCACTGGACACCCCCATCACCGTGCTCAGCGGTGACGCGGACCCCAGGGCGCCGAAGGACACCCTCTACGGGTGGGCCGCGCACACCACCGGTGCCTTCCGCACCCGGTTCTACCCGGGCGGCCACTTCTACTTCCTCGACGATCCGACCGAGTTGGTCGCCTACATCGGCCAGGCGCTCGGCAGTCAATCCCTCGGTGGCCAGGCCCTCGGCGGCCGGTCCCACGGCAGCCAGACCCACGCCGGCACGTCCAGCCCGGCGACCGAACTCGCGGGGAGCGCGCGATGACCCACATACCCGACCCCACCCCCACCCCCACCCCCGACCCCACCCCCGGCCTCGACCCCACCGTCGCCGCCCGCCTCGCCGCCGCGACCCGAGCGGTACCGGGGGTTCGCGACGCGGCCGTCGTCGTACGACAGGGGGCGCGAACCGTCGACGGTGACGGGGGCGGCATGCCGGCGGCGTCCGCCGAGCCCACCGGCGCCGAGTCCGTCCCGGCCGGTGTGCCGTCCGTCGACCGGCCCTCCTCCGAGACCTTCGGCGGCGAGTTGCGCATCCCGGACGGGGCGCCCATGACCCTGCAGGAAGGGTTGCGCCAGGCCGCCGAACTCGCTCCCGAGCAGGGGACCCTGTATCTGCGCAAGGGCAGCGAGCCCGACCTGCAGACGTACGCCGAGCTGCTCGTGGAGGCCGAGCGGGTCCTCGCCGGGCTCCGGGCCGCGGGGCTCACCCCCGGTGACGCGGCGCTCTTCCAGTTCGAGGACCACCGGGCGTACATGACCGCCTTCTGGGCCTGTGTGCTCGGCGGGTTCGTCCCGACACCGGTGGCCGTGGCGACGACGTACGGGAGCCACAACGAGACGAACCGCAAGCTGTACAACGCGTGGCGGCTGCTCGACCGGCCGGTACTCCTCACGGACCGGGCCACCGCGCCGGCGCTCGCCGCGCTGCACGGGCTGTGGGAGGAGCCGGACCTCAGGATCCTCCGGGTCGACGAACTGACCGGCCACGAGCGGGACTCCGACTGGTACGCGACCACCCCGGACTCCCCGGTGATCAACCTCCTCACCTCGGGCAGCACCGGCGTCCCCAAGTGCGTGCGGCACACCAACGCCTCCGTCGCCGCGCGGGAGTGGGCGGTGATCCAGGCGCGGGGCTACACCGGCGAGGACGTCAGCCTCATCTGGATGCCGCTCGACCACGTGACGATGGTCTATTACAACGTCCGCGACATGTTCCTGCGGTGCCGCCATGTCAACGGACGCATCGACGACGTCCTCGGCGATCCGCTGCTCTGGCTGGACTGGATCGACCGGTACGGCGTGACCAACACCTGGGCGCCGAACTTCGCGTACAACCTGGTCAACGAGTGCGCCGAGGAGATCGGCCGGCGCGGCTGGGACCTGTCGCGGATGCGGGAGTTCGTCAACGCGGGCGAACCCGTGGTCGCCGCCACCAGCCACCGCTTCCTGGAACTGCTCGCCCCGCACGGGCTGCGGGCCGACGCGATGGTGCCGTGCTGGGGGATGTCGGAGACCTGCTCGGGCGTCACGTACACACGGCAGAGCCGGGACGACCGAGAGCTGGGGACGGCCGTCGTCTCGCAGGCCTCGCTCGACGGGGATCTGGTCTACCGGACGTCGGGCCGCAAGGGCGCCGACGCCGTCGCGTTCACCGAGGTCGGCGGCCCCGTCCCCGGTGTCACCATCCGCGTCGTCGACGACCAGGGGCGGACGCTGCCGCGGGACCGGGTCGGGGAGCTGCAGATCCGCGGTGTGACGATGCTGCGGCACTACCACGGCAACGCGGAGGCCAACCGGGAGGCGTTCACCGAGGACGGCTGGTTCCGGACCGGTGACCTCGCCTTCGTGCGCGACGGGTCGCTGGTGATCGCCGGGCGGAAGAAGGACCAGATCATCGTGCGGGGCGCCAACTTCGTCGCGCACGAGCTGGAGAGCGTCGTCGAGCAGGTCGAGGGTGTGCGTGTCACGTTCTCGGCGGCGGCCGGGGTGCGTGAACCGGGCGAGGGGTCCGACCGGCTGGTGATCTTCTTCGTGCCGACGCGGTGGGACGCCGAGACGCTCGCGCGGACCTTCCAGGACGTACGGGCCGCGCTGGTACGGGAGGCCGGGATCGCCCCGGACGTGGTCGTGCCCGTCACGGACGCCGAGTTCCCGAAGACGGCGAGCGGGAAGATCCAGCGGGCCGCGCTCGTCGCCGACCTGCGGGCCGGCCGGTTCGCCGACCGCATCGCCGACGAGGAGGACACGGAGGAGTCCGGCACGTGGTTCTTCCGGCGGCAGTGGTCGCGGCTGCCCGCGGCCCAGGCCCCGGCCGACAGCGGGTCCTCCCGGCTCGTGTTCTCCGCCGACTGCGGTACGCGGGTCGTGTTCGCCGAGGAGGGACAGCTCGCCGCACTCGGGCTCGACGACGAGCCCGCGGTGGTCGTCGGCAGGGGCCGGTCCTTCGCCGAGGTGGACCTCGACCGGTACCGGGTCGCGCCCGGAGACCCCGAGGACCTGCGGCGCGTCCTCACCGACGTCACCGCGCACTACGGGCCCATCGACTCGGTGGTGTTCGCCTGGCCGCTGGACGGCAAGGACGCCGAGCCCGCCGCCCGGCTCACCGCCCTCAGCACGCAACTCGCCGCGCTGACGGGCGTACTGGACGAGTTCGGCGCCCCGCTGCTGCTCGTCCTCACCGAGGGCGCGGTCCATGTGCGGCCCGGCGACCGCGTCGACCTCGGCGTGTGCGCCCTGCCGGGGCTGGTCCGTACGGCGGCCGCCGAGAACCCGCTGATCACCGTGCGCCAGCTCGATCTGCCCGCCGACCGCGCGCAGTGGCCGCGTGCGGTGCGTACCGAACTCGCCGACCCGACCCACGCCGGAGTGGTCGCCGCCCGCGAGGGGCTGCGCTGGCAGCCCAGGCTGCGCGCGGTCCACGAGGAGACGGAGGCCCGGGCCGTGCCGCCGCTGGTGGCCGGCGGGCTGTACCTGGTCACCGGCGGTCTCGGCGGTATCGCGAGCGACCTCGCCGGGTATCTGCTGGCCGCCTACGGCGCCCGGCTGCTGCTGGTGGGCCGGTCGCCCGCCGAGGGCGACAGGGCGGCCCGGCTGAAGGACCTCACCGAACTCGGCGAGGTCACCTACCGGCAGGCCGACATCACCGACCGGCAGCAGCTGGAGTCCGTGGTGGCCGCCGCCGAGCAGCGCTGGGGGCGCCCGCTGGACGGCGTACTGCACCTGGCCGCCGCCGATGTCTCGGAGCAGTGGAAGAACCTCGAACGGCACACGCTGGCCCGGGAGTCCGAGGACGGCTTCCGCGCCCAGTACGCGGCCAAGGTCGCGGGCAGCCTCGCCCTCGCGGACGTCCTGGAGAGCCGGCCGGAGGCCTCGCTGGTCCTCTTCGGATCGGTCAACGGCGAGTTCGGCGGCCACTCCTTCGGCGCCTACTCCGCCGCCAACGCCTTCCTCGTGGGCTTCGCCGACCACTGGCACCACGAGCGTGGCCGGGACGTGCGCTGCCTGGCCTGGAGCATGTGGGACGACATCGGCATGAGCCAGGGCCGCTCCACGGCACCCGCCCGCCTGCGCGGCTTCCGCGCGATCGACGCGGAGCGGGGCCTGCGCTGCTTCCTCACGGCCACGGCACTGCCGTACCCGTACCAGCTCATCGGCCTCGACGCGCGGAACCCGGTGATCGTGGGCGAGCTGGCGCCGGACGAGCTGAGCGTGCGCGAGGTGCTCGTGGCCTACACCTCGGACGGTGCCGACCCGGCCGCCGTCCACGCGGCGCTCGCGCCGGCCCTGGCCGAACTCCCCGTCCCGGTACGGCTGATGGAGGTCACCCGCATCCCCAAGGACGGCAGCGGGGCCATCGACACGACCCAACTGCTGCTCGACATGGCGCCACGCCGGGCGGCCCTCGGCAGGCGCAGGCACACCGCGCCGGAAGGAGAGCTGGAGCAGCGGATCGCCGCGATCTGGTCCGACGTCCTCGGGCAGAAGACCGTCGGCCGCGACGAGTCCTTCTTCGACCTCGGCGGCAACTCCCTGCGCGCCACCCGCCTGCTGGCCCGCGTCGGCTCCGAACTCGCCGTCCGGCTGAGCACGCACGAGCTGTACGAGAGTCCGACGGTCGAGGGCATGGCGGCGAGGGTGGCGGCGGGAGCGCCGACAGCCGCGGGAGCCGGCCAGTGACCCGGCCGGCGCCCCGACCGGGCCCGACACCCACACCGGGGACGTCCCTGGGGGCTTCCGCGCCGGGAGTGCCTCCACGGGCTTCCGCGCCGGGGTCGGCCGAGCTGGTACCCCCGTCGCGTTCGGCCGCGTCCGTACTCGCGGCGGCGCCCACGCTGATCGCCGCTCCCGGCACCGGGCCGCTTCAGCTCGTCGTGCATCTGGCCGGGTGGGTCGACGCGGTTCGGATGCGTACGGCCGTCAAGTCGCTCCTCGGCCGGAACGGCTCGACGCCGCTCTGGCGGGAGCTGGATCTCGGTGTCCTGACCATCGGAGAGCGCACCGACGCCCTGGACGCCCTCCTCGCGGCGGGCCGCAGGAGCGTCGGCTCCCCCGGCCCCGAGGTGCGGGCCGTGCTCGTCCGACTGGCCTGGGAACGGCACCTGCTGGTGCTCACCGCACGGCATCCGCACCTCGACGAGGGCACGCTGCGTGCGCGGCTGAGGGACCTGCTGCGCGCGTACGCCGGCGCGGGCATGGTCCGGTCCAGCGGCGGGGAGCCGCCGGTCGAGGAGACCGTGGTGCCGCTGTCCGCGGCGGACGCCGGACGGCTCACCCTGCGCGCGCTCGGGCTCGGCGTGGACCTGGAGACGGTCGTACGCGGCGCCTGGACGGCGGTCCTCGCGGGCGGGGCCGGGCGCCGGGAGGCGGTCCTCGGCGTCCCCGGCCTCGGCACCCCGGGGCCCGGTCCCGCCGGGCGGGTCACGGTCACCGGGGTCCGGGCCATCCACCACGGGCAGCCACCGCTGACTCTCGTCATGCGCGCCGACCCGGGGCCGCTGGAGCTGCGGCTGCGCGGCCAGCGGGGGCTGTTCGGCCCCGGGCCGGCGACGGACACCGCGGACCGGTTGGCCGGGGTGTTGAGGCGGATCGCGGCCGGTTCCCGGGCAGAGCTCCCACCCGTGGGTGAATTCCAGCTCCAGCTCGCCCGATCGGTCATCTGAACAGGCTTGTTGGGCAATGTCGGCGACCTTAGGGTCGTTGGTGAATCCCATTCTTTCGGAATTACTTTCCTTTCCCTCCGTTCGTGAAATGCCCGGACGGTATCTGTATCCCCTTGTCAATTCAGGCAATATCCAGTGAGAGAAGAGGTGTGGAAATTGACCGGCCAACAGCGCTCCCCGGAGGTGGAGTCGGCCCGTCGGACAGTCGGCGCCGAACGCGCCCTGGTTCTGGAGGAGTTCAACGACACCGGCCGTGAGCTGCCGGTCACCGCACTCGTCGCGCCCTTCGAGGAGCAGGTCCGGCGCACCCCGGACGCGACGGCCCTGGTCTTCGGCACCGAGACACTGACGTACGCCGAGTTCAACGCCCGCGCCAACCGGCTGGCCCACCACCTTGCCGCCCTCGGCGTCCGCCCCGGCACTCCGGTCGCCGTCGCCGTGCCCCGCTCCCTGGAACTCCTGGTCACCCTGGTCGCCGTGGTGAAGGCGGGCGGCGCCTATCTGCCGCTGGACCCCGACTACCCGGCCGACCGGCTCGCCTACATGCTGGAGCACACGGGCCCGGCCTGCGTGGTCGCGGACACCGCCGGGCGGGTGCCGGTACCGGAGGGCATCACCGTCGTCGCACTCGACGAGGACGGGCCCGCCGTGGACGGCCGCCCGGCCACCGATCCCGCGCCGCCGGTCACCCCCGGCCACCCGGCGTACATCATCTTCACCTCGGGCTCCACCGGCCGCCCCAAGGGTGTCGTCGTCCCGCACTCGGCGATCGACAACCGGCTGCGGTGGATGCAGGCGGAGTACCCGCTCACCGCCGGCGACCGGGTGCTGCAGAAGACGCCGTCCGGGTTCGACGTGTCCGTGTGGGAGTTCTTCTGGGCGCTGCGGGAAGGGGCGGCGATCGTCATCGCGGAGCCCGGCGGTCACAAGGACCCGGCGTATCTCGCGCGGACGATCCGCGAACAGTCCGTGACCACCTGCCACTTCGTGCCGTCGATGCTCCAGGTGTTCCTCGCCGAGCCCGAGGCCGCCGGATGCACCGGCCTGCGTCAGGTGTTCTGCTCCGGCGAGGCACTGCCGCGCGAGGCGGTGCGGGAGTTCGGGCGGCTGCTGCCGGGCGTGGAACTGCACAACCTGTACGGGCCGACCGAGGCCGCCGTCGACGTGACGTACCACCCCTGCGACACCGGCGCGGACGGGCCCGTACCCATCGGGAAGCCCGTGTGGAACACCCGGCTGTACGTCCTCGACGCCGGGCTGCGGCCCTGCGGGGTCGGCGAGTCCGGAGAGCTGTACCTCGCGGGCGCCCAGCTGGCCAGCGCCTACCTGGGGCGGCCGGAGATCACCGCCGACCGGTTCCTGGCCGACCCCTACGGGCCGGCGGGGGAGCGGATGTACCGCACCGGCGACCTCGCGCGGTGGACGGCGGACGGCGAGGTCGAGTACCTCGGGCGCACCGACCACCAGATCAAGCTGCGCGGGCTGCGCATCGAGCTCGGCGAGATCGAGTCCGTGCTGCTGGCCCACCCTGCCGTACGGCAGGCCGCGGTCGTCGCCCACGAGGGCCGGCAGCTGGTCGCCTATCTGGTGGCGGACGGGGGCCCTGCCGTCGAGCCGCGGGCCCCGGGCGCCGAAGGAGTGACGGCCGACGGGCTGAAGGCCCTGGCCGCCGAGCGGCTGCCCGAGTTCATGGTCCCGGCCGCCTTCGTGTTCCTGGACGCGCTGCCCCTCTCGCCCAACGGCAAGCTCGACCGCAAGGCGCTGCCCGCACCGGTCTTCGACGGCGGGGAGTACCGGGAGCCGGAGGGCGAGCGGGAGCGGATCCTCGCCGAGGTGTACGCCGAGGTGCTGGGCCTCGACCGGGTCGGCGCCGACGACGACTTCCTCACGATCGGCGGTGACTCGCTCCGCTCGGTCAGGGTGGTGGCTCTGGCCCGTACCCGGGGTCTGGAGATCACCCAGCGGCAGCTGCTCACGCACCGGACCGTGGCCCGGCTCGCCCCGCACGCGGGCACGCCCACCGAGACGTACGGGGACGTGTCCGGGCCGCTGGTCTCCCTGGGCGACGAGGACCTGGCGGCCTTCCGTGAGCGCCACCCGAACCTGTCCGACGTGTGGCCGCTGACCCCGATGCAGTCCGGGATGCTGTTCGAGTCGATGCTCAGCGACAGTGGCTACGACGCGTACCGCATGCAGTCCGTGTTCACGTTCGCCGGCCGCGTCGACCCCGGGCGGATGCGGGCCGCCGGACAGGCCCTCCTCGACCGCCACTCCGCCCTGCGCGCGGCCTTCGCCCCCGACACGTCCGGCGATCTGGTCCAGCTGGTGGTGGACGGCGTCGAACTCCCCTGGCGGGAGCTGGACTTCAGGACCCTGGTGCCCGAGGAGCGGGAGGCGGCCTTCGAGCGCTTCCTCGCCGGGGACCAGACCGAGCCCTTCGACCTCGCCACCCCGCCGCTGCTGCGTATGACGCTCGTCCGGCTGGGCGCCGAGCGGGCCGCGCTCGTCCTCACCCTGCACCACGCCCTGCTCGACGGCTGGTCCGAGCCGGTCCTCGCCCAGGACCTGCTCCGCCTCTACGCGACCGGGGGCGACCCCGCGTCCGTCCCGCCGGTCCGCGGTTTCCGCGACCACCTCGCGTGGCTGGCCCGGCGGGACGAGCGGAGCGCGGCCGAGGCCTGGGCCGCCGAACTGGCCGGCGTGGACCGTCCCACGCTGCTGGGCGGCACGGCGGTCGCCCGCGACGAGGTGTCCGGCTCCGAGGCCGGCACGACGGACGTGCCGCTGACGGACGAGGAGGCCGAGCGGCTCGTGCGGCGGGCCGCCGAACTGGGCGTCACCCTCAACACGCTCGTGCAGGGCGCCTGGGCCGTCGTCCTCGGCAGGCTCACCGGACGCGACGACGTGCTGTTCGGCGCCACCGTCTCCGGCCGGCCGCCGGGGCTGCCCGGGGTCGAGTCGATGGTCGGGCTGTTCATCAACACCCTGCCGGTACGCGTGCGGTACAACCCCGAGGACGGCCTCGGCGCGCTGCTGACCGGTCTCCAGGAGCGGCAGACCGAGCTGCTCGACCACCACCACCAGCCCCTGAGCGGCCTGTACGAGGCCACCGGCCTGGGCGTTCTCTTCGACACCCTGCTCGTCTACCAGGCGTTCCCCGTCGACGAGTCCGGTCTCGCCGAGGCCTCCGCCGACGCCCGCCTGACCCTCGCCGGGACGCGCTCGCTCGGCGGCTCCAACTATCCGCTGACCCTGATCGCCGAGACCGACCCGCGGCTGCGGCTGACGTTCCAGTACCGGCGTGGTGTCTTCGACGAGGACACCGCCGACCGGGTCGCCACCGGCCTGCGCACGGTGCTGCTGGCGCTGGCCGTCGACCCGGAGCGGCCGGTGGGCACGCTGGACCTCGGCGCACCGGTCGTCGCCGCGGCGGAGACGACCGTGCCGCATCCGGCGGTGCCCACCGGGGACGGCGCCCCGCCCACCACGGGACAACAGGCCCTGTGCGCCCTGTTCGGGGACGTCCTCGGCGTCGAGCCCGACCGGATCGGCGTCCACGACAACTTCTTCAACCTGGGCGTGACCTCGCTGCTGGCGACCCGCCTCAAGAGCCGCATCCGCAAGCAGCTCGGCGCCGAGGTCTCCATCAAGACGATCTTCTCCAGCCCCACGGTCGCCCAACTCGCCGACCACATCGCCGCCGCCCCCGCCTCACCCGCCGCACCCGGATCCGCCGGATCCCCCGCGTCCAGCCCGAGCAGGCCCCGTCTGCGCAGAATGAACAAGGAGTAGTCCGAAGTGATCCCGTTGTCGTTTGCCCAGCGTCGGCTCTGGTTCATCGACCGCTTCGAGGGCCCCTCTGCCACCTACAACGTGCCCCTCGCCCTGCACCTCACGGGCGAGCTGGACACGCGCGCGCTCGCCGCCTCGATCCGCGACGTGGTGGGCCGGCACGAGAGTCTGCGCACGATCCTCTACGACGAGGACGGCGTCCCCTACCAGCGAATACTTCCGCCGGAGGAGGTCCGGCCCGACATCCCCGTCGTGGACGTCGAGCCCGGGCGGCTCTCCGAAGCGGTCGCCGAGGCCGTCTCGTACACCTTCGACCTGTACGCCGAGATCCCCGTCCGCGCCCGCATCCTGCGCCAGGCCCCGGACCGGCACGTCCTGCTGCTGCTCTTCCACCACATCGCCGCCGACGGCGAGTCGGGCGCCCCGCTGCTGCGGGACCTCGGCCTCGCCTACACGGCCCGCCGGGCGGGCCGGGCACCGGAGTTCCCCGAGCTTCCGGTGCAGTACACCGACTACGTGCTCTGGCAGCGCGAGCTGCTCGGCGACGAGAACGACCCCGACAGCCTGGTGTCCCGGCAACTCGCGCACTGGGAGGCCGAACTGGCCGGGATGGCGCAGCCGCTGCAGCTGCCCGTCGACCGCACCCGCCCCTCGGTGGCCAGCCACCGGGGTGACACGGTCGAGTTCGCGCTGGAGCCCGAACTCCTCGCCCAGGTCGAGGAGCTGGCGACCGAGCGCGGCCTGAGCGTGTCGATGGTGCTCCAGTCCGTCCTGGCGGTCCTGCTGCAGCAGCTCGGCGGCGGCGACGACATCCCGATCGGCTCCCCGATCGCCGGCCGCGACGACGAGGACCTCGCGGACCTGGTCGGCTTCTTCGTCAACACCTGGGTGCTGCGCGTCGGTCTGGACGGCAACCCCACCTTCGAGGACGTCCTGGAGCAGGTCCGCGAGCGGGCCCTGAACGCCTACGACAACCAGGACGCCCCCTTCGAGATGCTGGTGGACCGGCTCAGCCCCGAGCGCTCCACCGCCTACAACCCGCTGTTCCAGGTCCTGTTCGCCTGGCAGAACATCACCCGTCCCGAGCTGGACCTGCCCGGCCTCGAAGCCCGCCTCGACTTCGAGCAGCTCGACACGAAGACCTCCAAGTTCGACCTGGAGTTCAACATCGCCCGGCACCACGACGGGCAGGGCGCTCGCGGCACCATCGAGTACGCCCTCGACCTGTTCGACCGGACCACCGCCGAATCCATCGGCGCCCGCTTCGTCCGCGTCCTGCGGCAGCTGATGGCGAACCCGGCCCTGCCGGTCGGCGCCGTCGACACCCTCGACCCGGCCGAGCGCCGGCGCTTCCTCGTCGAGATGAACGCCACCGCCGAGCAGACCCCCATGGTCACCCTGGCCCGGCTGGTCGAGGAGCAGGTCGCCCTCAGCCCCGACGCCGAGGCGGTCGTGTACGAGGGCATTTCCCTGACGTACGGCGAACTCAACGCCCGCGCCAACCGGCTGGCCCACGTCCTCGTCGACCGCGGCGTCGGCCCGGAGAGCGTCGTCGCCGTGTCCCTGCCCCGCTCCCACGACCTGGTCGTGACCCTGCTCGCGGTGCTGAAGGCGGGCGGCGCCTATCTGCCGATCGACCCCAAGTACCCGAGCCACCGCCTGGAGTACATCCTCGGCGAGGCCCGGCCGCGGCTGGTCGTGACGGACTCCGACACGGTCTCCGTGCTGCCGGCGACGGACACACCGCGGCTGTACGTCGACGAGCTCGACCTCACCGGGCGGCCGGCGGAGAACCCCGACGTCGGCGCGCACCCGCACAACCTCGCGTACGTCATGTACACCTCGGGCTCGACGGGCACCCCGAAGGGCGTCGCCCTCTCCCACCACACCATCGTCAACGGGGTGCTCCAGCTCGCCGACCGCGTCGACCTGGGCAAGGACTCGCGGACCCTCGCGGGCACCTCCGTCAACTTCGACGTGTCGGTCTTCGAGATCTTCACCACGCTCACCCACGGCGGCACGGTCGAGATCGTCCGGGACGTCCTCGTCCTCGGCGAGCGCGCGGCCCGGGGCGAGAGCTGGAACGGCACCCTCATCAGCACCGTCCCGTCCGTCTTCGCCGAGCTGATGGACCAGATCGCGGGCACGACGCGTGTCGAGACGCTCGTCTTCGCCGGCGAGGCCCTGCCCTCGACGCTGGCCGCACGGGTGCGCGAGGCGTTCCCGGGTGTGCGGGTCGTCAACGCGTACGGCCAGACCGAGAGCTTCTACGCCACCGCGTTCGCCATCGACGAGACCCGGCGGTGGCACGGCGAGGGCAGCGCGCCCATCGGCACCCCGCTGGGCAACATGCGCGTCTACGTCCTCGGCCCCGGCCTGACCCCGGTACCGCAGGGCGTGGCGGGCGAGCTGTACGTCGCCGGCAACGTGGCGCGCGGCTACCACGGGCGCGCCGAGCTGACCGCCGACCGGTTCGTCGCCGACCCGTACGGGCCCGCCGGGTCCCGCATGTACCGCACGGGCGACCTCGCGCGGTGGAACGCCGAGGGCCGGCTGGAGTACCTCGGCCGCGGCGACACCCAGGTCAAGGTCCGCGGCTTCCGTATCGAGCCCGGCGAGGTCGAGGCCGCGCTGACCGCCCACCCCGGCATCGCGCAGGCCGCGGTCGTGGCCCGCCCGCACGGCACCACCAAGCAGCTCGTCGGGTACGTCGTGCCCGCCTACAGCAGCGACTCCACCAGCACCGACCTCAGGGCCGGCGTCGAGACCGCCGAGCTGCGCGCGTTCGTGGGCCGGCGGCTGCCCGACTTCATGGTCCCGTCCGCCTTCGTCGTCCTCGACCGGCTGCCGCTCGCCCCGAACGGCAAGCTCGACCGCAGGGCGCTGCCCGAACCGGAGTTCACCGGCGGCGCGTACCGGGCGCCCGGCAACGAGCGCGAGCGGATCCTCGCCGAGGTCTACGCCGAGGTGCTCGGTCTGGAACGGGTCGGTGTCGACGACGACTTCTTCGCCGTCGGCGGCGACTCCATCCGCTCCATCCAGGTCGTCTCCCGCGCCCGCGCCCAGGGCGTCGAGGTCACACCCCGGCAGATCTTCGAACGGCGTACGGCGGCTGAGCTGGCGTCCGTCGTCTCCGAGCGGGCGGCGGCCTCCGTCGTCCTGGAGGAGTACGAGGGCGGCGGCACCGGCGAGTTCCCGCTGCTGCCGATCGCCGAGTACATGCTCGAACTCGGCGGCTCCCACAACCGGTTCTCGATGGCCGTACTGGCCGAGCTGCCGGTCGGCATCGACCGCGCCGGGCTCGTCGCCACGCTGAACGCCGTCCTCGACCGGCACGACGTGCTGCGGTCACGGCTCGACGGCCACCGCCTCGCGGTGAGTGCGCCGGGGTCGCTGGACGCGGGCCCGCTGGTGCGCCGGGTCGGGTACGACGGGGAGTGGGACGAGGCCCGCGACGCGCGGGTGGCCGCCGAACTCGACGCGGCGACCGGGCGATTGGACCCGGCCGCCGGGGTCATGGCGCAGTTCGTGTGGTTCGACCCGGCCGACCCCGAGGTCCCCGGGCGCCTCGTCATCGCCCTGCACCACCTGGTCGTCGACGGTGTCTCCTGGCGCATCCTGCTGCCGGACCTCGCCGCCGCCTGGCAGCAGGTCCGCGTCGACGGCCACGCGAAGCTGCCGGCCACCGGCACCTCCGTACGCCGCTGGACGCACGCCCTGATCGAGGAGGCGAACTCGCCGGAGCGAACGGCCGAGCTGGGTCTGTGGAAGCGGATCCTCGACGGCCCCGACCCGCTCCTCGGCACCCGCCCGCTCGACCCCACCATCGACACGAGGGGCAGCCTGGACCACGTCCGCGTCCAGCTCCCCGCCGACGTCACCGAGGCCCTGCTGACCAAGGTCCCGGCCGCGTTCCACGGCGGCGTCAACGACGGCCTCCTCGCGGCCCTCGCCCTGGCGGTGGCCAAGTGGCGGCGCGCACGGGGTGTGTACGAGTCCTCGACCCTGCTCAAGCTGGAGGGCCACGGCCGCGAACAGGACGTCGTCCCCGGCGCGGACCTGTCGTCCACGGTGGGCTGGTTCACGAGCCTGTTCCCGGTCCGACTGGACGTGGCGGGCTTCGACCTGGACGAGGCGTTCGCGGGAGGCAGCGCGGCGGGAAGCGCCGTGAAGGCCGTCAAGGAACAACTCCTGGCGATCCCGGACAAGGGTTTGGGATACGGCCTGTTGCGTTACCTGAACGAGGAAACAAGGGCTGCGCAGGCGCCCCTTCAGGGGCGCGGGCAGATCGGTTTCAACTACCTCGGCCGTTTCTCCACCGCCGACATGCCCGAAAACCTCCGAGGCCTCGGCTTCACCCAGCTCTCGGAACTCTCCGCCCCCCTGGACGCCGACATGCCCGCCATGTCCGCCCTGGAGATCAACTCCCTGGTCATCGACACAGAAGAGGGCGCCCAACTGGACGCCGACATCGGCTTCCCGGCGGGCCTCTTCGCCAAGGAGGACGTGGAGGAGCTGGTGGGCCTGTGGTTCGCGGCCCTGGAGGCGCTGGTCAAGCACATCGGCGATGAGAACGCGGGTGGCCTCACCCCCTCCGACCTCCCCCTCGTGAACGTCACCCAGCACGACATCGAGCGCTGGGAGCGGACGTACCCGGGTCTCGCGGACGTCTGGCCGCTGACCGCGCTCCAGTCGGGCCTGCTGTTCCACACGATGCTGAACGACGACTCCTGGGACGCCTACCAGATGCAGATGTCGTTCCACGTCACCGGACAGGTCGACGCGGACCGCATGCGCGCGGCGGGCCAGGCGCTGCTGGACCGGCACCCGAACCTGCGGGCCGCGTTCGTCACCGACTCCTCCGGCCGCCAGGTACAGGCCGTCGTCGAGGGTGTCGAACTCCCCTGGCGGGAGATCGACCTGACCCACCTCCCCGAAGCGGAGCGCGACGCGTCCTTCGAGCACTTCCTCGCCGAGGACCACGCGGCGGCCTTCGACCCCGCCGTCCCGCCGATGCTGCGCATGAGCCTGGTCAGGATGACGGGGGAGACCTCCGAGCTGGTCCTCACCGCCAACCACGTCCTCTTCGACGGCTGGTCCTTCCCCCACCTGATGAAGGACCTCCTCCACCTGTACGGCTCCGGCGGCGACCCCGCCGTCCTGCCCCGGGTACGCGGATTCAAGGACTTCCTCGGCTGGCTCGCCCGCCAGGATCACGAGGCGTCCGACCGGGCCTGGGCGCGGGAGCTGGAAGGCGTCGAGGAGCCCACCCTCCTCGTGCGCGGCGGCGCCCCGGCCACCGGCAGCCACGGCATCGGCTCCGTCGACGTCCCGCTGCCCCTGGACGAGGTCCGCAGGCTCACCCGGCGCGCCGCCGAACTGGGCGTCACCGTCAACACCCTGGTGCAGGGCGCCTGGGCGGTTCTCCTCGGCCGGCTCACCGGACGTCAGGACGTCGTCTTCGGCGCGACCGTCTCCGGACGGCCCCCGGCGGTCCCGGACGTCGACTCGATGATCGGCCTCTTCATCAACACCCTGCCCGTCCGTGTCGAGTACGCCCCCGGCGACTCCCTCGCCGATGTCCTGACCCGGCTCCAGCGGCGGCAGGCCGCGCTGCTCGACCACCACCACCAGGGCCTGAGCGAGATCCAGCGGACCACCGGGCTCAGCACCCTCTTCGACACCCTGGTCGTCTTCGAGTCCTACCCGGTCGACCGGGCCGGCCTCGACGAGGCCAACGCGGCGGCCGGGATCGCCTTCACCACCATCCGCCCCTCCACGGGCACCCACTACCCGCTCACCGTGATGGCGGACGCGGACCCGCATCTGCGCCTGGCCCTGCAGTTCCAGGAACACGTCCTCGACCGGGTGGCCGTCGAGTCGTACGCGGCCCGGCTCGCCCTCGTACTACGGCAGCTGGCGGCCGACCCGACCCTGCCGATCGGCCTGGTCGACGTCCTGGAGCCGGCCGAGCACGAGCGCCTGCTGGAGCTGAGCGGCACCTCCGCGCCCACCCCGGACGCCACCGTCACCCGGCTCTTCGAGAAGCGGGCCGCCGCGGCCCCGGACGCGGTCGCGCTCGTCTTCGAGGGCGCCCGCATGACGTACGAGCAGCTCGACGCCCGCGCCAACCGGCTCGCCCACGTCCTCGTCGACCACGGTGTCGGTCCGGAGACGGTCGTCGCGGTGTCCCTGCCGCGCACCGCCGAACTGGCGGTCGCCCTGCTGGCCGTGCTGAAGGCGGGCGGCGCCTATCTGCCGATCGACCCGAAGTACCCGAGCCACCGCCTGGAGTACATCCTCGGCGAGGCCCGGCCGACCCTGGTCCTGACGGACTCCGAGACGGTCGCCGTGCTGCCGGCCACCTCGGTGCCGACGCTGTACGTCGACGGGCTCGACCTCACGAACGCGTCCGTGGAAGACCCCGGCATCACCGTCCACCCGCAGAACCTCGCCTACGTGATGTACACCTCGGGCTCCTCCGGCACCCCCAAGGGCGTCGCCATCACGCACTCCACCCTCGTGAACGGCGTCCTCGGGCTCGCCGCCCGCATGGGCATCCAGGCGGGCTCGAAGGTGCTGGCCGGCACCTCGATCAACTTCGACGTCTCCGCGTTCGAGCTGTTCACCACGCTCGTCCACGGCGGCACGGCGGAGATCGTCCGGGACGTCCTGGTCCTCGGCGAGCGCGACCACTGGCGCGGCGGCGTCATCAGCACCGTGCCGTCGGCCTTCGCGGAACTCCTCGACCAGATCGCCGACCGGACCGCCATGGACACGGTCGTCTTCGCCGGCGAGGCCCTGCCGTCGACCCTGGTCTCCCGGGTCCGCGAGGCCTTCCCCGGCGTCCGGGTGATCAACGCCTACGGGCAGACGGAGAGCTTCTACGCGACCACGTTCGACACGGCCGGCTGGAACGGCACGGGCAGCGCCCCCGTCGGCACCCCGCTGCCCAACATGCGGGCGTACGTGCTCGGTTCGGGCCTCACGCCCGTACCGCCGGGCGCCGTCGGCGAGCTGTACGTCGCCGGGAACCTCGGCCGCGGCTACCGCGGACGGCCCGACCTGACCGCCGACCGATTCGTCGCCGACCCGTTCGGTGAGCCCGGTTCCCGCATGTACCGCACGGGCGACCTGGCCCGCTGGAACGAGGACGGGCAGATCGAGTACATCGGCCGCGGCGACACCCAGGTCAAGGTGCGCGGCTTCCGTATCGAGCCCGGCGAGGTCGAGGCCGCTCTGGCGTCCCACCCGGGCGTCACCCAGGCCGCGGTGATCGCCCGCGACGGGCGCGGCACCAACGCCGGCAAGGTGCTCGTGGCGTACGTCGTGCCCGGCACGGAGGTGGACACCGAGGAGCTGGCGGCCTTCGCGGCCCGCAAGCTCCCCGAGTTCATGGTCCCGGCCGCCTACGTGGTCCTCGACCGGCTGCCGCTGATGCCGAACGGCAAGCTCGACCGGGCCGCGCTGCCCGCGCCCGAGTTCGCCGGGGTGCCCTACCGCGCGCCGCGCACCAAGCGGGAGGAGATCCTCGCCCGGCTGTACGCGGAGGTGCTCGGTGTCAACGAGGTCGGCATCGACGACAACTTCTTCGACCTGGGCGGCCACTCGCTCCTCGCCACCCGGCTGATCAGCCGCATCCGTACCGAACTGGGCGTGGAGATCCCGATCAAGGTGGTCTTCGGCGCGTCGACGGTCGCCGAACTCACGGCCCGCCTCTCCTCGGGCGACACCGTCCGCACCCCCCTGCGGCGCGTGCGCGACCGCCCGGAGCGGCTGCCGCTGTCCTTCGCCCAGCGCCGGCTGTGGTTCATCGACCGGTTCGAGGGCCCGTCGGCGACCTACAACATTCCGATGGCGCTGCGGCTGACCGGCGACCTGGACACCGAGGCCCTGGCCGAGGCGATCCGGGACGTCGTGGCCCGGCACGAGAGCCTGCGGACCGTGTACGGGGAGGAAGCCGACGGGACGGGGTACCAGGTCGTCCTGGAACCGGGCGAGTTCAGCCTGGCCGTCCCCGTCGTGGAAGTGGCGCCGGACGACGTGCCGGGCGCGGTCGCCCGAGCGGCGGGGCACCACTTCGACCTGGCCACCGACATCCCCGTCCGCGCCGGCGTCCTGCGCTGCGGGCCGGGCGAGCACGTCCTGACCCTGCTCATCCACCACATCGCCGGCGACGGCGAGTCCATGGCCCCGCTGATCAGGGACATCTCCACCGCGTACGCGGCCCGCCGGGAAGGCCTGGCCCCCGAGTTCGCCGAACTCCCGGTGCAGTACGCCGACTACACGCTCTGGCAGCGGGACCTGCTCGGCGACGCCACGGACCCGGACAGCCCGCTGGCCGCCCAGTCGTCGTACTGGCGGCGGGAACTGGCCGCCGTACCGCAGCCGCTGCGGCTGCCCGTCGACCGGCCGCGCCCGCCGAAGGCGAGCTACCGGGGCGAGATGCTGGACTTCCGCCTCGACGACGACCTCCTCGTCGCCGTCGAGAAGCTGGCCCGCGACCACGACGTGACCGTGTCCATGGTCATGCAGTCCGTGCTGGCCGTGCTCCTGCACCAGCTCGGTGGCGGCGACGACATCCCGATCGGCTCCCCGATCGCCGGCCGCACCGACGAGGCCCTCACCGACCTGGTCGGGTTCTTCGTCAACACCTGGGTGCTGCGCGCCGAACTGTCCGCCAACCCCTCCTTCGAGGAACTGATCGCGCAGGTCCGGGACAAGGCCCTGGCCGCGTACGCCAACCAGGACGCGCCCTTCGAGCGCCTGGTGGAGCTGCTCAACCCGGAGCGGTCCACGGCGTACCACCCGCTGTTCCAGGTCATGTTCGCCTGGCAGAACTTCGCCCAGGCCGACTTCGACCTGCCGGGCCTGGCCGTCGGTTACGTCCCGACGCCGACCGGCACCGCCAAGTTCGACCTGTTCTTCAACCTCACCGAGGTGACGGGCCCGGACGGACGCGAGGTCGAGGGCCTCCTGGAGTACGCCACCGACCTGTTCGACCGCGAGACGGCCGAACGGGTCGCCGACCGCTTCGTCCGGGTGCTGCGCCAGCTCGTCGCCGACCCGGCGGCCCGTGTCGGCGCGGTGGACATCCTCGACGAGGCCGAGCGCGACAAGGTCCTGCACCGCCTCAACGACACCGCCGAGTCCACCCCGCGGGTGACCGTCGCCGAACTGGTCGAGAAGCAGGTCGCGGCCACCCCGGACGCGGTCGCGATCGTCTCCGGCGACACGACGCTCGCGTACTGGGAACTGAACGCCCGCGCCAACCGGCTCGCCCGCGAGCTGGTCGCCCGCGGAGTCGGCCCCGAGACCCTCGTCGCGGTGTCCCTGCCGCGCACCGCCGAACTGGCGGTCGCCCTGCTGGCCGTGCTGAAGGCGGGCGGCGCCTATCTGCCGATCGACCCGAAGTACCCGAGCCACCGCCTGGACCACATCCTGACGGAGGCCGCCCCGACGCTCGTCCTGACGGACTCCGAGACGGTCTCCGTGCTCCCCGCGACGGACCTGCCGAAGCTGTACGTCGACGACCTGGACCTCACGGACCGGTCGCCCGACAACCTGCCGGCCACCGCGCACCCGCAGAACCTGGCGTACGTCATGTACACCTCGGGATCGACGGGTGTGCCCAAGGGCGTCTCCCTCAGCCACCACACCGTCGTCAACGGCATCCTGCGGCTGATCCCGAGGGTCGGTGTCAGGAAGGGCTCGCGGATCCTCGCGGGTACGTCGATCAACTTCGACGTGTCGGTGTTCGAGCTGTTCACCACGTTGAGCGTCGGCGGCAGCGCCGAGATCGTCCGGGACGTCCTCGTCCTCGGCGAACGCGACAACTGGAACGGCACGATGATCTCCACCGTGCCGTCGGCCTTCACCGAGCTGCTCGACCAGCTCGCGGGCCGGCTCACCGTCGAGACGGTCGTCTTCGCCGGCGAGGCACTGCCCACCGCCCTGGTGGAGCGGATGCGGGAGCAGATCCCGGGCGTCCGCGTCATCAACGCCTACGGTCAGACCGAGTCCTTCTACGCCACCACCTTCACCGCCGACGGCTCCGGCGGCGGCACCGGCAGCGCGCCCATCGGCACCCCGCTGGGCAACATGCGGGCGTACGTGCTCGGCCCCGGCTTCACCCCGGCCCCCATGGGCGTGGTCGGTGAGCTGTACATCGCCGGCGACATCGCCCGCGGCTACCGCGGGCGGCCCGAGCTCACCGCCGAGCGGTTCGTGGCCGACCCGTTCGGCCCGCCCGGCTCGCGGATGTACCGCACGGGCGACCTGGCCCGCTGGAACGCCGACGGGCAGCTGGAGTACGCCGGCCGGGCCGACTCCCAGGTCAAGGTGCGGGGCTTCCGTATCGAGCCCGGCGAGGTCGAGGCCGCGATCACCGCGCACCCGGGCGTCGGCCGGGCGGCGGTCGTGGTGCGGGAGCACGGCAAGAGCAAGCAGCTCGTCGGATACGTGGTGCCCGCGGACGCGGGTTCCGGCCACGGCGGTCAGAACCTCGGTGACACCGACTTCGACCTCACCGCCGGGCTCACCTCCCGCGACCTGCGCGGATTCGTCGCCGAGCGGCTGCCGGAGTTCATGGTCCCGGCCGCCTTCGTGGTCATCGACCGGCTACCCCTCGCCCCGAACGGCAAGCTCGACACCAGGGCACTGCCCGAACCGGAGTTCAGCGGCGGGGAGTACCGGGCCCCCCGGACCCCCGAGGAGAAGATCCTCGCCGCCGTGTACACCGACGTCCTGGGCCACGCCCGCGTCGGCGTCGACGACGACTTCTTCGCCGTGGGCGGCGACTCCATCCGCTCCATCCAGGTCGTCACCCGGGCCCGCGCCCAGGGCGTCGAGGTCACCCCCCGCGAGATCTTCGAACACCGCACGGTCGCCGAACTCGCCCGGGTGGCCCGCACCACCGGCACCGCCGTACTCCTGGAGGAGTTCGAGGGCGGCGGCACGGGCACGCTGCCGCTGCTGCCGGTCGCGAAGTACATGCTGGAGCTGGGCGGCGACTTCGACCGTTTCTCGATGTCGCTGCCCCTGGAACTGCCGTACGGCATCGACGCGGCCGGCCTCGCGGCCACCCTGGACGCCGTGTTCGACCGCCATGACCTGCTCAGGTCGCGGCTGGCCGGGGAGAGCCTGGAGGTCGCGGAGGCCGGGTCGGTGGACACGGCCGCGCTGATCCGGCGGATCGGGTGCGACGGAGTGTGGGACGAGACATGGCTGCGCACGGCGGCCACCGAACTCGACGCGGCGACCGGCCGGCTGAACCCGGCGGCCGGGGTCATGGCGCAGTTCGTCTGGTTCGACACCGGTGCCTCCGACACCCCCGGTCGTCTCCTCGTCGCCCTGCACCACCTGGTCGTCGACGGCGTCTCCTGGCGCATCCTGGTCCCCGACCTCGCCGAGGCCTGGAAGCAGGTCAGGAGGAACGGCACGGCGGAACTCCCGGCGGTCGGCACCTCCGTACGCCGCTGGACGCACGCGATGATCGAGGAGGCCAACTCCCCGGAGCGCACGGCAGAGCTGGAGCTGTGGCGCGGCATCCTCGACGGCCCGGACCCCGACCTGGGTTCCCGCCCGCTGGACCCCACGGTCGACACCCGCTCCACCCTCGACCACCTGTCCGTCCGCCTCCCGGTCGCCGTGACCGAGGCGCTGCTGACGAAGGTCCCGACGGCCTTCCACGGCGGAGTCAACGACGGCCTCCTCGCCGCCCTCGCGCTCGCGGTCGCCAAGTGGCGGCGGGGCAGGGGCCTGGACGAGCCGTCCACCCTGATCCGCCTCGAAGGCCACGGCCGCGAGCAGGAGGCCGTGCCGGGCGCGGACCTCTCCTCCACGGTCGGCTGGTTCACGAGCATGTACCCGGTCCGCCTGGACACCACGGGCTTCGACCTGGACGAGGCGTTCGAGGGAGGCGGCGCGACAGGCGGAGTCGTCAAGGCGATCAAGGAGCAACTGCTGTCGGTCCCGGACAAGGGCCTGGGCTACGGCCTGCTGCGTTACCTGAACGAGGAAACAGGGGCCGGCCTCAAGGGCCTCGGCGTGGCCGGGCAGATCGGCTTCAACTACCTGGGCCGCTTCTCCGCCGCGGACATGCCCGAAGAACTGAGGGGCCTCGGCTGGACCCAACTGCCGGCCGCCGGCCTCACCGCCGACCTCGGCGAGATGCCGGCGATGACGACCATCGAGATCAACTCGGCCGTCATCGACACGGAACTCGGCGCCCAACTGGACGCCAACGTCGGCTTCCCCGCAGGCGTCCTCACCCCCACCGAGGTCCAGGACCTCATGGACCTCTGGTCACAGGCACTGCACGCGATCACCACGCACGTCGCCGAGGACCCGGAGGCCGGCGGACTCACCCCGTCCGACCTCCCCCTCGTGGACGTGACCCAGCGGGACATCGAGCAGTGGGAGCGGGCGTACCCCGGTCTCACCGACGTCTGGCCGCTGACCGCGCTCCAGTCCGGCCTGCTCTTCCAGTCCCTCCTGGACGACGGCGCCGAACACGACGCCTACCAGATGCAGATCGCCTTCCACGTCTCCGGCCGCGTCGACCCCGCCCGGATGCGGGCCGCGGGTCAGGCCGTGCTCGACCGCCACCCGAACCTGAGGGTCGCGTTCGTGACGGACTCGGCCGGACAGCAGGTCCAGGCGGTCGTGGACGGCGTGACGCTGCCGTGGCGGGAGACCGACCTGCGCGAACTCCCCGAGGCCGAGCGGGAGGAGGCCTTCGAGCGGTTCCTCACCGAGGACCACACCGCCCACTTCGACCCGGCCGCCCCACCACTGCTGCGGCTGTCGCTGGTCCGGATGACCGACGAACGCTCCGAACTGGTCCTCACGGCCCACCACGTGCTGTTCGACGGCTGGTCCTTCCCGATCCTCATGCAGGACCTGCTCCACCTGTACGGTTCCGCCGGCGACCCGGCCGTCCTGCCCCGCACCCGCGGTTTCAAGGACTTCCTCGCCTGGCTGTCACGGCAGGACCGGGACGCGACGGCCCGTGCCTGGGCGGCGGAACTGCAAGGCGTGACGGAACCCACCCTCCTCGCCCCGCACACCGCGGACGGCGATGCCACCGGCGTCGGTCAGATCGACGTACGGCTCCCCCTGGACGAGGCCCGCGCGCTCAACCGCCGCGCCTCCGAACTCGGCGTCACCGTCAACACGCTCGTGCAGGGCGCCTGGGCGGTTCTGCTGAGCCTGTCGACGAACCGTCAGGACGTCGTCTTCGGCGCGACCGTCTCCGGGCGGCCGCCGACGGTGACGGACGTCGACTCCATGGTCGGGCTGTTCATCAACACCCTGCCCGTACGCGTCGAACACGGCCCCGGCGACACCCTCGCCGACCTGCTCACCGGGCTCCAGCGCCGGCAGGCCGCGCTCCTCGACCACCATCACCACGGCCTGAGCGAGATCCACCGCACCACCGGTCTGAGCACGCTCTTCGACACCCTCGTCGTCTTCGAGTCCTTCCCCGTGGACAAGGAGGGCATCGACTCCGCCAACAGCGCCTCCGGGATCGCCTTCACCGGCATCCGCCCCTTCTCCGGCACGCACTACCCGCTGACGGTGATGGCGGCCGCCGACCCGCACCTCCAGCTCGTGCTCCAGTACCAGCAGGGCGTCTTCGACCGCGGGACCGTCGAGACGCTGGGTGCCCGGCTCGTCCGGATCCTGCGGCAGATCGCGATCGACCCGTCGGTGCCGGTCGGCCGGCTGGACCTCCTCGAACCGGCCGAGCGGGAGCGGCTCACCGAGCTGAGCGGCACGGCCGCGGACACCCCCGAGGTCACCGTCGCCGGACTGGTCGAGCGCCAGGCCGCGCGCACCCCGGACGCGCCCGCCGTCGAATGCGGCGACACGACACTGTCGTACGCGGGGCTGAACGCGGCGGCCAACCGGCTCGCCCGGGAGCTCGTCGCCCACGGTGTCGGTCCGGAGTCGGTGGTCGCGGTGTCCCTGCCGCGCACGGCCGGACTGGCGGTCGCCCTGCTGGCCGTGCTGAAGGCGGGCGGCGCCTATCTGCCGATCGACCCGAAGTACCCGAGCCACCGCCTGGAGTACATCCTCGGCGAGGCGCGGCCGACCCTGGTCCTCACAGACTCCGGGACGCTCTCCGTACTGCCCCCGACGTCCGTGCCGAAGCTGTATGTCGACGAGCTGGTCCTTCCGGCCGACGACACCGACCTCGGGCGTCCGGTCCGGCCGGAGAACCTCGCCTACGTGATGTACACCTCCGGCTCGACGGGCACCCCGAAGGGCGTCGCGATCACCCACTCCAACGTGGTCAACGGCGTGCTGCGGCTCGCCGGTCCGGTCGGCATGGCCCCCGGACGCCGGATGCTCGCCGGCACGTCGGTCAACTTCGACGTCTCGGTGTTCGAGCTGTTCACCACGCTCGCCCACGGCGGCACCGTCGAGATCGTCCGCGACGTGCTCGCCCTGGGCGAACGGGACGGCTGGCAGGGCTCCGTCATCAGCACGGTCCCGTCGGTCTTCGCCGAACTCGTCGACCAGCTCGCCGGCACGACCTCCGTGGACACGCTGGTCTTCGCGGGCGAGGCCCTGACGTCCGGGCTCCTGCGACGGGTGCGGGAGGCGTTCCCAGGGGTGCGCGTGGTCAACGCGTACGGCCAGACGGAGAGCTTCTACGCCACCGTCTCCCGCGTGGGGGAGGCCACGGGCAGCGCGCCGATCGGCGCCCCGCTCGCCAACATGCGGGCGTACGTGCTCGGTCCGGGGCTCACGCCCGTACCGCCGGGCGCGGTGGGGGAGCTGTACGTCGCCGGGAACATCGGACGCGGCTACCGGGGCCGCCCGGACCTGACCGCCGACCGCTTCGTCGCCGACCCGTTCGGCCCGCCCGGCTCCCGCATGTACCGCACGGGCGACCTGGCCCGCTGGAACGCCGACGGGCAGCTGGAGTACGCCGGCCGCGGCGACGTACAGATCAAGGTGCGCGGCTTCCGCGTCGAGCCGGGCGAGGTGGAGGCGGCCCTGACGGCTCACCCGGCCGTCGACCGGGCGGCGGTCGTCGCCAGACCCCACGGGAACGACAAGCGGCTCGTCGCCTACGTCGTGGCCGCCCCCGGGGGCGAACCCGACACCGAGGACCTGTCCGCGCACGTGGCGAGGCGGCTCCCGGAGTTCATGGTCCCCGCCGCCTTCGTACACCTCGACCGGCTGCCGCTCGCCCCGAACGGCAAGCTCGACCACCGGGCGCTGCCCGAACCCGAGTTCACCGGTGAGGCCTACCGGGCGCCGCGCACCGGCCGGGAGGAGGCTCTGGCAGCCCTCTTCGCGGATGTGCTCGGCCTGGAGAAGGTCGGCATCGACGACGACTTCTTCGCCCTGGGCGGCCACTCCCTCCTGGCGGCCCGGCTCGTCAGCCGCGTCCGCCGGGAACTGGAGCTGGCGCTGCCCATGCGGGCGGTGTTCCAGGCACCCACGGTGGCCGGGCTCGCCGCGTACGGGACCCGGGCCGTACGGGAGAACACCGATCCTTTCGCCCGCGTCCTGACCCTCAAGGCCGACGGTGACCGCGAACCCCTGTGGTTCGTCCACCTCACCGGTGGACTCGCCTGGCCCTACCTGTCCTTCGCGGGGCACCTCCCCGCCGACCGGCCGGCGTACGGAATCCAGTCGCCCGCGTGGTCCTCCCCGGCTGACGGCCGTTCGGCGCTGCCGAATTCGCTGGAATCCCTGGTGACGGAATACGTGGGAGAGATACTCTCTATTCAGTCCGAAGGGCCGTATCACCTTGTCGGGTGGTCCTTCGGCGGGGCGGTCGTCCACGCGATGGCCGCGGAATTCCAGCGCAGGGGCCACGAAGTCGCCCTCCTCGGCCTGCTCGACGCGGCGCCGGGCGGCCACTTCGCGAACGACCCGGAACTCGAACTGGCCCAGGTGCGCGGCCTCCTCGGTGAATTCGTCGGAGATCTCGACGGGAGCATCGGCGAGGCGGACCGGGAAATCCTCCTGGAGAAATCGTCCGCGTTCGTGGTCCACCACGTCGAACTGCTGAAGAAGCACACGCCGCCGGTCTTCGAGGGCGACGTCCTCTTCTTCAACGCGACGCTGAACCCCGAAGCGCCCTACACGGGCCAGTGGAAGCCGTACGTCGACGGCGAGGTGACGGCGTACGACGTCCACAGCACCCACCACGAGATGTGCCTTCCGGCGCACGCCGCCGGAATGGCGGAAGTCATCGGCCACAAGCTCGACGAGCTCGACAAGGCCCGGGACGGCAAACCGTCCTGACCCCTTCGCGGAGCCCCCACCCCCCGGCCCCGCGAATCCGTCCCCGGGGCGAACCCACAAGGAACGCCCCGGGGACGGAAAAACCCCCTGTAGCGCCGAGAATTGGTAGGTCCGAATGTTCGTTCCCGATCCGTACCGGGAGCCGGACGGCTCGTGGATGACCGAGCTGATCCGCCTCAACCCCTTCGCCCTGCTGGTGTCCAACGGTCCCGCCGACGCCGACCCGTACGCCACCCACCTCCCCGTGCTCCGTGATCCGGAGTGGACCGGCGAGTGGACCGAGAACCTGGCCGGCGGCCGGCTCGTCGGCCACATGAACAGGGAGAACCCGCACTGGACCGCCCTGGAGACCGGCACCCCCGTCCTCATCACCTTCACCGGCCCGCACGCCTATGTGTCGCCCACGGTGTACGACATCACCCCTGCCGCACCCACCTGGGACTTCACCTCGGTCCACGTCCACGGTGTCTTCCACAAGATCGAGGCCGCCGCCCCCGGCGAGGACACGCTTGAGGTCTGCAAGGACACCGTGAAGGCCTACGAGCGCGACTTCGGCGCCGCCAAGGCCTGGGACATGTCCCGCTCCATCGACTACTTCGCGACGATCCTGCCCGCGGTGGGCGCCTTCCGCGTCGAGATCACCGGCGCCGAGGGCATGTTCAAGCTCAGCCAGGAACAGGACCAGGAGATCCGCGAGCGGGTCCAGAAGGACTTCGCCCTGCGTGACTCCACCCAGTACCGCGAGACGGCGGACCTGATGGACCGCATGGAGAAGACGGGCACTGTCCAGGGCTGCCCGGTCCATCACTGAGTTCAACTGTCCGACCACCACCGTCGTTGACGCCCCAAAAAGACGCAACGTACCTTTCCAGCACACCACTTGCGGGAGAACTCATGGAAGCTCACACCGACGCGTACGAGGTCGTGGGAATAGGCTTCGGGCCGTCCAACCTGTCGCTCGCCATCGCACTGGAGGAGCAGCGCGGAAAGGACGAGAAACCGCTCACCGCGGCCTTCTTCGAGAAGCAGGCCTCCCTCGGCTGGCACCGCAACATGCTGCTTCCCGACACGAAGATGCAGATCTCCTTCCTGAAGGATCTGGCGACTTTCCGCAATCCGGCTTCCCAGTGGAGTTTCATCGCCTATCTGCACGCCGCCGGCCGCCTGGCCCAGTTCGTGAACAACCAGGACTTCTTCCCCACCCGGAACGAATTCCACGACTACCTCGACTGGGCGGAGTCGAGTTTCTCGGACCGGGTCACCTACAACTGCGAGGTGAACGCGGTCCACCTCCCCGACGGGTACACCGGCGGGCCCGTCGACACCGTGCGTGTCGAGGTGAAGGACAACGGCCCGCGCGGCGGCACCCGCCTCGTCGAGGCACGCAACCTGGTCGTCTCCACCGGCCTCGTCCCCAAGATGCCCACCGGCATCGAACGCGGCGAACGCGTCTGGCACAGCTCCGAGTTCCTCGGCCGGTTCGACACCCTCGACCGGGACCGCGTCCGGCGCTTCGCCGTCGTGGGCGCCGGCCAGAGCGCCGCCGAGATCACCCGGTACGTCTACGACACGGTCCCGAACGCCGAGGTCTACGCGATCATGCCGTCGTACGGCTACTCGATCGCCGACGACACCCCCTACGCCAACCGCATCTTCGACGCCGACGCCGTCGACGACTACTACGGCGGCACCGACCGCACCCGCGAGTCGTTCTGGCGCTACCACCGCAACACCAACTACGGCGTCGCCGACGACGAGGTCATCCGCGACCTCTACCAGCGCGCGTACGACGACGAGGTCGCCCGGATCAAGCGCCTCCACCTGCTCAACCTCTCCCGGGTCCGGACCGTCGAACAGACCGCCGACGGGGCCCGGCTCACGATGCACTCCGTACGGGACGACTCCACGTACGGCCTCGACGTCGACGCGATCGTCTTCGCCACGGGCTACGACTCCATGGACCCGACGGCGCTGCTGGGCGATCTGGCGCCCCACTGCCTGCGCGACGAGGAGGGCCGCCTGCGGGTCGAACGCGACTACCGCCTCGTCACGTCGCCGGACCTCAACGTCGGCATCTACCTCCAGGGCGGCACCGAGCACACCCACGGCCTGGCCTCCGCGTTGCTGTCCAACATCGCCATCCGCAGTGGCGAGATAGCCGACGCCATCGCGATCGACCTGGCGGCACGACAGCACACGACAGCCCGGTCCACGATCGGCTGATCCACCAACCAACCCGCAGAAAAAGGGAGTTGAACCCGTCATGAGCACCAACCCGTTCGACGACGCCAACGGCACCTTCCACGTCCTCGTCAACGACGAGGAGCAGCACTCGCTGTGGCCGACCTTCACCCCGGTCCCGGCGGGCTGGCGGGTGGTCTTCAGCGACGCGGGCCGGCAGGAGTGCCTGGAGTACATCGAGCGGCACTGGACCGACCTGCGCCCCAAGAGCCTGCGTGAGGCCATGGCCGCCGTATGAGCGCCCGCCGCGAGGGCGTCCTCCCCCGCCCTCGCGCGGCGGTACGCGGCCGGACCCCCCTCCGGCCCGCGTACCGCCGTGGGGAGCGCTCCGCCACCCGCCGCCGGTACCTGATGTGCCAGCCGTATCCGTTCGACGCGGCGGAGGCGGACCGTCCCTGGACGGACCGGACGGCGGGGCGAGCGCTGACCTCCCGGCGCGCCCTGACGCAGTGGGGCCGCCTCTACAGCCTCTATCTCTCCCTCGGCCACGACGTACGCCTGATCGGCCCGCTGCCCGGACTCCCCGACGCGGTCCGGGCGGCGGCCACCGCCACGGTGGTGGACGGCCTGGTGCTGGGGGCGCGCCGAGGAGAAGGGGACGGGGAACCGGCGTATCTGGACTGGTTCCGCGCCCATGGCTTCACCGAGGTGCGGGGCGCCGCGTACGCCAACGAGGGCGCCCGGGACTTCCTGGCCACCGGCAGCCGGCTCCTGGCCGGCCACCGGTCCGCCGGCCCGCCCGACGCCCACCGCGAGGCCCGCGGCTATTTCCGGCGCCCCCTGATCAGCCTGGAACTGGCCGATCCCCGCTTCCCCCACCTCGACACCGCCCTCACCGTCCTGGACGGCGACGAGATCATGTACTGCCCCGCCGCGTTCTCCGAGGCCGGCCGGGACGTCCTGGCCGGCCTCTTCCCCGACGCCCTGGTGGTGGACGAGCCCGACGCGGCGGCACCGGCCCTGAACGCCGTCAGCGACGGCCTCCACGTGGTCCTGCCGGAGGGGGCCGATCGTGTCGCTGCGGGCCTGCGCGACAGGGGCTTCCGCCCGATCGGGACGGACCTCTCGGAGCTGCTGCGGGGAGACGGCGGTGTCAGGTCCTGCACGCTGGAGCTGGGGCCGGGCGCGTGACGGCTCGGGGGCCGGGGTAGTCGGGCGACCGCGGGTCCGGTGGGGGCTGGTCGCGCAGTTCCCCGCGCCCCTGAAAAGCAGGGGCTGCGCCCCGTGCTTCTCGGCCCGCGCAGGCCCCGTCGCCGACAGGCCTACGGGCCCGCCGACAGGCCTACGGGCCTGTCGCCGTCGGGCCCGCTGGCCGTCGCCTTTCAGGCCCGCAGGGCCTGGTCTTTCAGGGGCGCGGGGAACTGCGCGAGAAGCCCCACCGGACCCGCGGTCGCCCGACAACCCCGGACCCCCGAGCTCCCCCGAGGGCCGCGCAGCGCACCCGCCGCGCGGCCCTCAGCCATGCCGCAGGCACACCGCACCACACCGCACACCATCCCGGACAGTTGAACGCGGTAGGAAACATACCGCTCTACCGGTATGTTTCAGGCCATCCGGTCGGCCCTGCTGTCGGCGGACACGTCCCACGGATGGAGAGACCATGTCGCAGGAAGTCCTCAGCCTGACCTCGAAGTTCGTCAGCACCCCCGGCGGCTTCACGAGCCTGCGCGAGCAGGCGCCGCTGGTGCGGGTGACGCTGCCGGATGTCGAGACCCCCGTCTGGCTGATCACCCGCTACGCGGACGCCAAGGCGGCCCTCACCGACCCCCGGTTCGTGCGCGACAGCGCCAAGCTGCCCGGCCAGGACGGCCCGAGCATCGCCGACCAGATGATCGAGGCGTACGGGCTGCCCGCGGAGTACCGCGACTACCTCGGCATCCTCGTGCTGGCCGACGGCGAGGACCACACCCGGATACGCACCCTGATCACCCGCGCCTTCACGGCCCGCCGTATCAACGCCCTGCGCCCGAGGATCGAGAAGATCACCCAGGACCTGTACGCGGCGATGGCCGCCCGGGGCGAGGCCGACCTGCTGGAGAGCCTCAGCCACCCCCTGGCCGGCTTCGGGGTCTGCGAACTGATCGGCGTGGACGCGGCCGACCAGCCCCAGATCTGCGCCTGGATCCGCGACTACATCTCCGGTGACCCGGAGCGCTTCATCCCGGCCCTCAAGGGCATGGTGGAGCACTGCAAGAAGCTCATCGAGGAGCGCACGGCCGCCCTGTCGGACGACCTGATCTCCGAACTGATCCGGGTGAGCCAGGAGGAGGGCGACTTCGGCGAGACGGAGATCGTCGCCATCTTCCTGCTGCTGATCAACACGGGCATCATGCCGCCCGCCCACTTCATCGCCGACGCGATCCTCGCCCTGCTCGACCACCCCGACCAGCTCGCCCGCCTGCGCGAGGAGCCCGAGCTGCTCGCCGGCCGCGCGGTCCCGGAACTCCTCCGCTTCACCACGCCGGTGCCGATCGGTGCCCCCCTGTACGCCACCGAGGACCTGGAGTTCGCCGGGATGCCCGTCAGGCGGGGCGAGGCGGTCACGACCGCGCTGCTCGGCGTCAACCACGACCCGCACGAGTTCCCGAGCGGCGCCGACAAGCTCGACATCGGCCGTGAACTCGGGCGCGGAGTGGGCCACATGGCCTTCGGGCACGGCCCGCACTTCTGCATCGGCGCCGCCCTCGCCCGCCTCCAGGCCGAGGTGGTCCTGGACACCCTGTTCGTCCGCAACGACGGCCTGACCCTCGCCGTGGACCGCGACGCGCTGGAGTACGTGGCCATGCCGGGCGACGGCATCCACCTGGTGTCGCTGCCCGTGCGGCTCTGAGCCGGCCGGGAACCCCTGACCTTTCCGTCCTCCGCGGTCAACTCTGGACTGGACACCCGCCCTTGGACGATCCTTGACGGACAGTCGTGGGGGCCGGGTTCACCTCCCTCGGACATCCCCGTACACCCCGTACTCCTTGAACACCCTGATCGACGGCCCGCCCGGAGCGGGCCGTTCGGTCATGTACGGGTTCCCCGGGGCAGCACCCGGCTCGTCCACCCAGACCCGAGAGGAGACGAGCCATGGCCGACGCGGTTCTGCCCGACCCGATCATGATCGTGCTGCTGGGGGCGACAGGCAGCGGCAAGAGCGCGCTCGCCGGAGCCTGGCCACCGAGCGCGGTGCTGGAACTGGACGCGTTCCGGGAGCGGATCTGCGACGACCCGGTCGACGAGGACGCGACCGACGAGGCGGTCCATGTCATGGGGGAGGTGCTGGAAGCGCGGCTGGCCCGCCGGCTGACCACGGTCGTCGACGCGGACGGCCCCGACCGCGCGGTGCGCGCGAAACTGCTCGACATCGCCGGCCGGCACCGCGTCCCGGCGGCCGCGCTCATCCTGACCACCCCGCTGGAGACCTGTCTGGAGCGCAACGCCCGGCGCCCGCCGGAACGCCGCGTCCCCGACGAGGCCGTACGCCTCCAGTACGCGGAGACGGTCGACGCCACTCCCGACCTCCCGGCGGAGGGGTTCGGGTATGTCGAGGCCGTGTACGGGGGGCCGTTGCGGCTCGTGGGCTGAACCGCCCGGCGTACGGCGCCCCGAGCCCAGCGAACGGCGGGCGCCGGGCGCCGGGCGCCGGGCAATGAACGGTGAACGGGGCGGTGGCATCGGGCTGATGCCACCGCCCCGTTCTCGTCCCTTGGTCTTGTCATGTTCATGATGAAACATCTTGTTGGGCCGGTCCGCCGCCGGTTACAACGGCAGCCCATGCCAACCCGGGAGGGGTCATGACAGTGCGAGCAGCGGTAGCCGGAGCGAGCGGTTATGCGGGAGGTGAGCTTCTCCGCCTGCTACTCGGGCACCCCGAGGTGGAGATCGGTGCCCTGACGGGAAACGCGAACGCGGGGCAGCTGCTGGGCGGCCTCCAACCGCACCTGCCGCCACTGGCCGGCCGGGTGCTGGAGCCGACGACGACGGAGGTGCTGGCCGGGCAGGGCCGACGGCATGACGTGGTGTTCCTCGCCCTGCCGCACGGCCAGTCGGCGGCCGTCGCCAGGGAGCTGGGCCCGGACGTGCTCGTCGTGGACTGCGGCGCCGACTTCCGGCTGCGCCGCAGCACCGACTGGGAGCGCTTCTACGGCTCCCCGCACGCCGGTACCTGGCCCTACGGCCTGCCCGAACTGCCCGGAGCACGCGCGGAGCTGGCCCGTACGAACCGGATCGCGGTCCCGGGCTGCTACCCGACCGCCGTCTCGCTCGCCCTCTTCCCCGCCTACGCCGCCCGCCTCGCCGAACCCGAGGCCGTGGTCGTCGCCGCCTCCGGGACCTCCGGTGCGGGCAAGGCGGCCAAGCCGCACCTCCTCGGCTCCGAGGTCATGGGGTCGATGAGCCCGTACGGCGTGGGTGGTGAACACCGGCACACCC
Organism: Streptomyces sp. NBC_01314; assembly: GCF_041435215.1. Lineage (NCBI taxonomy): Bacteria > Bacillati > Actinomycetota > Actinomycetes > Kitasatosporales > Streptomycetaceae > Streptomyces > Streptomyces sp. NBC_01314. Next base: position 7,009,874 of record NZ_CP108394.1, read on the forward strand.
CTGAAATGATGCAGAACCTGGGCGCCGCCGCGGGGGAGCCGGTCTCCGTCTCCTTCACCCCGACGCTGGCGCCCATGCCCCGCGGCATCCTCGCCACCTGCAGCGCGAAGGCGAAGCCGGGGGTCACCGCCGACGACGTACGGACCGCGTACGAGAAGGCCCTGCACGACGAACCGTTCGTCCGGCTGCTGCCCGAGGGGCAGTGGCCCACCACGGCCGCCGTGTACGGGTCGAACGCGGCACAGATCCAGGTCGCCCTCGACGCCTCGGCCGGCCGGATCATCGCGATCAGCGCCATCGACAACCTGACCAAGGGCACCGCGGGGGGTGCCGTCCAGAGCATGAACGTCGCCCTCGGGCTCCCCGAGGACCTGGGGCTTTCCACGATCGGAGTCGCACCATGAGCGTCACCGCAGCGAAAGGGTTCTGGGCGGCGGGCGTCGTCGCCGGGATCAAACAGAACGGCAATCCGGACCTCGCCCTCGTGGTCAACAACGGTCCGCGGTCGGCCGCCGCCGGTGTCTTCACCTCCAACCGGGTCCAGGCCGCCCCCGTCAGGTGGTCCCGCCAGGCCCTGGCCGACGGCCATGTGTCCGCGGTCGTCCTCAACTCCGGTGGCGCCAACGCCTGCACGGGGCCCGAGGGCGACCAGGACACCTACGTCACCGCCCGGAGGACCGCGGAGGTCCTCGGCCGCGGTGTCGACGAGGTGGCCGTGGCCTCCACGGGACTCATCGGCGTACGGCTGCCGATGGACAGGCTGCTCCCGGGGGTCGAGACGGCCGCCGCCCGACTCTCCGCGGACGGCGGCGAGCAGGCGGCCGTCGCCATCAAGACCACCGACACCGTGCACAAGACGGCCGTGTACGAGGGGGACGGCTGGACGGTCGGCGGTATGGCCAAGGGCGCCGGCATGCTCGCCCCCGGTCTCGCCACCATGCTGGCCGTCCTCACCACGGACGCCGACGTGCCGAGCGCCGCGCTGGGAACGGCGTTGCGCGCCGCCACCAGGACCACCTTCGACCGCGTCGACTCCGACGGCTGCATGTCCACCAACGACACGGTCCTGCTGCTCGCCTCCGGAGCCGCCGAAGTCACCCCGGGACCCGAGGAGTTCGCCGAGGCCGTACGCGCCGTCTGCGCCGACCTCGCCCGGCAGCTCATCGGCGACGCCGAGGGCGCGAGCAAGGACATCCGCATCGAGGTGGTGGGCGCGGACAGCGAGGCCGACGCGGTCGAGGTGGGCCGCACGATCGCCCGCAACAACCTCCTCAAGTGCGCCGTCCACGGCGAGGACCCCAACTGGGGGCGAGTGCTGTCCGCGATCGGTACGACCGCCGCCGTCTTCGACCCCGACCGGCTGAACGTCGCCATCAACGACGTCTGGGTGTGCAAGAGCGGTTCGGTCGGTGAGGACCGCGCACTGGTCGACATGAGCGGCCGCGAGGTGCGCATCACCGCCGACCTCGCAGCCGGCACCGAGTCCGCCGTGATCTGGGCCAACGACCTGACCGCCCAGTACGTCCACGAGAACAGCGAGTACTCGTCGTGACCACAGTCATCGAAACCGGCGCCGACGCCGGACCCGAAAGCCATCTGACCCCGACCGGCCTGGCCGCGGACCGCAGACAGAAGGCGCTGCCCAAGGCCCACGCGCTCGTCGAGGCACTGCCGTGGATGGCCCGCCACCAGGGCAAGACCATCGTCATCAAGTTCGGCGGCAACGCCATGGTCGACCAGGCACTCAAGGCCGCCTTCGCCCAGGACATCCTGTTCCTGAGGCACGCCGGCCTGAACCCGGTCGTCGTGCACGGCGGCGGCCCGCAGATCAGCGCCCAGCTCGAACGCCTCGGCCTGAAGTCCCACTTCACCGGCGGTCTGCGGGTCACCACCGACGAGACCATGGATGTCGTCCGCATGGTCCTCGCCGGTCAGGTGCAGCGCGAGCTGGTCGGGCTGCTCAACGAGCACGGGCCGCACGCCGTCGGGATGACCGGCGAGGACGCCCGGCTGATGACCGCCGTGAAGTGCTACGCCGACGTCGACGGCAAGCCGGTCGACATCGGCCGGGTCGGCGAGGTCGCCAGCGTCGACGCAGGCGTGGTCCAGGCCCTCATCGACAACGGGCGCATCCCCGTCATCTCCTCCATCGCCCGTAGCTCCGACGCCAAGGACGCGGCCGGGGGCGGCGTCTTCAACGTCAACGCGGACACCGCCGCCGCAGCCCTGGCCGCCGCGCTCGGCGCCGAGATGCTGCTCATCCTCACCGACGTCGAGGGCCTCTACGCCGACTGGCCGCACAGCGAGGAGGTCATCCCCAGGCTCAGCGCGAGCGAACTGCGCGACCTGCTGCCCGGCCTGGCCAGCGGCATGATCCCCAAGATGGAGGGCTGCCTGCACGCCGTCAGCAACGGAGTGCGCACAGCCCGCGTCATCGACGGCCGGGTGCAGCACTCCGTCCTGCTGGAGATCTTCACCAACGAGGGCATCGGCACGATGGTCGTGCCGGACGAGACCCGGTCCACGAGCCGAATGGAGGCGGCCGCATGAGCGGCGATACGAACGGCGATACGAACGGCGATAGGAACGGCGATACGGACGGCGACACGAGCGGTACCGGACGCGGGGCGGGCGGTGACCTCACCCGCCGCTGGCAGGGCGCCATGATGGACAACTTCGGCACCCCACGCCTGGCCCTGGCGCGCGGGCAGGGCACGCGTGTGTGGGACACGGACGGCAACGAGTACCTGGACCTCCTGGCCGGCATCGCGGTCAACTCCCTCGGCCACGCGCACCCCGCGATCCTGCGCGCCGTCACCGGACAGGCGGCCTCCCTCGGCCACATCTCCAACTTCTTCGTGGCCGAACCGACGGTGGCCCTGGCGGAGCGCCTGCTGGACCTGTCCGGCCGCGCGGGGCGGGTGTACTTCTCCAACTCCGGCGCCGAGGCCAACGAGGCCGCCTTCAAAATAGGCCGCCGCACGGGCCGCCCGCACATGGTCTCCACGCTGGGCGGCTTCCACGGCCGCACGATGGGCGCGCTGTCCCTGACCGGCCAGTCCGCCAAGCGGGCCCCGTTCGCCCCACTCCCGGGCCCGGTCGACTTCGTCCGGTACGGCGACGTGGACGCCCTGCGCGCGACGGTCACCCAGGACACCGCGATGCTCGTCCTGGAGCCGATCCAGGGCGAGAACGGCGTGGTGACGCCGCCTCCCGGCTATCTGCGAGCGGCCCGGGAGATCACCGCCTCCACCGGCACCCTCCTGGTCCTGGACGAGGTCCAGACCGGCATCGGCCGTACCGGCCACTGGTTCGCGGCGCGGGCGGAGGGCGTCGAGGCGGACGTGACGACGCTGGCCAAGGGCCTGGGCGGCGGCCTGCCCATCGGCGCGACGCTCGCCCACGGCCGGGCGGCGGACCTGCTGACGCCCGGCTCCCACGGCTCCACGTTCAGCGGCGGCCCGGTCGTCTGCGCGGCGGCGCTCGCGGTCCTGGAGACGATCGCGAACGAGGGTCTGCTGGCCCATGTGAAACGCGTCGGCGAGCGCCTGCGCACGGGTATCGAGGCGCTGTCCCACCCCTTGGTGTCCGAAGTCCGGGGCGCGGGCCTGCTGTTGGGCATCGTCCTGAGGGAGCCCGCGGCCGCCCGGATCCAGCACGCGGCCCAGCGGGCGGGCTTCCTCCTCAACGCGGCGACCCCGCACGTCGTCCGCCTGACACCACCCCTGATCCTGTCGGACGAGGACGTGGACCTGTTCCTGCGCGAACTCCCGTCGATCCTGAACGAACCGCCGACGACACACCCCTAGTCGGCGGCGCAGCCGCCACTCAGGGGCGCGGGGCTGTGTCGAGGTGCGGCTCCGCCGCGCGGGCGCGACCAGCCACGACGAACCCGCACCGGCCCACGCACCAGAACCTCCCGAGCTCGTAGGCACCCAAAAACGACGGCGGGGCTCCACGGACCACCCGTGGAGCCCCGCCGTCGTCACGGCCTCGACCGCCCTCAGTGAACCCCCACCACCTCCGGCGCCTTCTCCTCGGCCACCGGCGGAGCCTCTCCCTTGCCCGCCCCCTTCATCAGGAACAACGCGAGCAGAGCCGCACCCACGACCCCGGCCGCCCCGACGGTGAAGCTGCTGGACACCGCACCGGTGAACGCATCCAGCACGGAGTCCAGAAGCCCGGTGTCCTTCGTCCGCGCCGCCACGGCGAGCCCGTCGCCGATGGACTCCCGCGCAGCGGCCGGCGCCGAGGCGGGCATCCCGGAGGAGTACGTGCTGGACAGCACCGCACCCAGCACGGCCACACCGAACGCGGCGCCCGCCTGCTGGATGGTGTCGTTGAGGGCCGAGCCCACCCCCGCGTGCTCCTCCGGTACCGCACTCATGAGCGCGGCGATCGCGGCCGGCATCGCGAGACCCGCACCCGCGCCCATCAGCGTCATCGCCACTGCCAGCGTCCCGAAACCGTCCCCCGTGGACAGCGTCGACAGCGTGGCGAACCCGCCCGCGATGACCAGGAGTCCGCTGACGGCGAGCGCCCGGTTGCCGATCTTCTTGGCCAGCGCGGCGCCGACGCCGTTGAAGACGAGTGAGGCGACGGCGGCCGGCATGAAGGCGAGACCCGTCTCGGTGGGGGAGTAGCCCATCACAAACTGGAGGTACTGCGTGAGGACCAGCATCAGACCGCCGTTGGCGAACGTCAGCAGGACCAGCGAGAAGCTCGCCCCGGTGAACACCCGGTTCTTGAACAGCGAGATGGGGATCATCGGCGAGTCGATCCGGGTCTCCCAGATCCCGAAGCCGACCAGTGCCAGCACGCTCACGACGGCCGCCGCCAGCGTGCCCGGGTGCGTGATGCCGTCCTTCGGCCACTCGTTGATCGTCCACACCAGCGCGGTCATTCCGACCACCGACAGTACGGTGCCCACCGGGTCGGGCTTGCGCCACGGCCCCTTGGACTCCGGCATCAGCACCAGCGCGGAGACGATCGCGAGCAGGGCGATCGGGATGTTGATGAGGAAGACCGCGCCCCACCAGAAGTGGGCGATGAGCACACCGCCGAACACGGGGCCGCCGACCAGACCGATCATGGCCACGGCGCTCCACGCGCCGATCGCCTTGGGCCGCTCCTCCTCGTCGAAGACGGTGATGAGGATCGACAGCGTGCTGGGCATCAACAGAGCGCCGCCGATGCCCATCAGCACCCGGGCGAAGATCAGCATCTCCGCGCTTCCGGCCCAGGTGGCCAGCACCGAAGCGGCCCCGAAGACCGCCAGGCCGATGATCATGACCTTGCGGCGGCCGTACCGGTCGGACAGGCTTCCCGCGGTCAGCAGCAGACCGGCGAAGACCAGCATGTACGACTCCAGGATCCATTGGATGTCCTGGGCGCTCGCCTCCAGATCCTCCGCGATCGGCGGCACCGCCACCGTCAGGACCATGTTGTCGATGACCAGCACCAGCGTGCTGAGGCACAACACGATCAGGATCAGCCAGCGGCGAGGATGACGTTCCTTGACGTCGACTTCCATGACGAAACCTTTCGAACGGAGATGTGGGGCGGGGCTGCTCCGAATTTCAATAAAACCAGCAACGCGGTTTGTTATCCAGTCGATTTTGCGCCTCGCCTATTCATCACCTTCTCGCCGTCGAGCGCACGCCGTACGGGGAGCGTACAGTGTGCGCAATCCCGTACGGCGTTTCGGGGGTCGGTACCCTGACGTGCGAGAGGGGCGTGTGTGAGTTCCGGCAGCTCTGGGAGTTCCGGCAGCTCTGGGGGCTCCGTGAGCTCTGTGGGCTCCGGGAAGTCGACAAAGGCAAGGGCAAGGACAAGGACGAGGAGGCCGCGATGTCCGAGAACCAGGTGATCGGGTCCGTATGGACCCGCCCGCGGCGCCAGAAACGCGAACAGCCCGCGCTGAGCCGCGAGGTCATCGTGGCGGAGGCCGTGAAGCTGCTGGACGAGGAGGGCGCCGCCGCGCTGAGCATGCGCCGCCTCGGCGCCCGGCTGAACGCGGGCGCGACCTCGATGTACTCGCACGTGGCGAACAAGGACGAGCTGATCGAACTGGTCGTCGACCACGTCTATGGCGAGATGGAGGCGCCGGGCCCGGACGCCGCCGCCGACTGGCGGGCGGCCGCGGCCCGTTGTGCCCACGGTGTTCGCTCGACGATCTTGCGGCACGCGTGGAGCGCCCCGATGCTGGGCGAGGTGGGTGTCTCCCTCGGGCCGAACTCGATGCGGCTCACGGAGGGCATGCTCGCCATGCTGGAGGAGGCGGGCTTCGACCTCGAACAGGCCGACCACGTGGTGCGGATCCTCTTCGCGTACGTGATGGGCATGACCACCAGCGAGGCGGCCTGGCTCACGATGCTCGCCCGCAGCGGGCAGAGCCAGGAGGACTGGACGCGCAAGGTGTGGCCGGCCGTCGAACAGGCCACCCGCGACTATCCGCACCTCCGTCGGCGCTATGCCGCGCAGGAAGGCGGCCGTACGTCCGAGGTCCTCGTGGACAACTTCGGCCACGGACTCGACTGGGTTCTCGACGGCCTCCAGGCCCGCCTCGACCGGCCTTCCGTGAAGGGCTGAACCGGGCCCGGTCCGCGTTCCCGGCGAACCGTCCACGGTGATCAGTACCGGCCGTGGGCGGTTTTCTCCGGCCGGTTCTGAACGCCGTACGGACTTGCGCACACTGTTCGCAGTTCGTACAGTGTTCCCCACGCCGTACAACGTGTGGTCCGGGCAGGGCCATCGGTATCCCAACCCCCATAAGGACACGCCATGTCGAAGAAGACGCAGGGATCGCAGTGGAACGACCTCCGCAGCTGGATCGCGACCGGCAGCTGGGAGGCCAGTGACAGTTGGGGTCTGACCGGGACCTGGACGATGGACGGCGCCTCCGGCACCTGGGAGAGCACGACGGACAGCACGACGGACAGCACGACAGACAGCGCAAGGGACAGCACGAGGGGCACGTTCGGCAGCGCGAATCCGGCGGCGCCCCCGCGGCCCCCTGCGGACCCCGCCCCCGCGGCCTCCGCCCCCACAGCCCCCGTCCTCAAGATCGTGGCCACCCCCGACACCGCCCCCGAGACCACCGCCGCATCCGACGCCGACCCCGACGCCAACGCCGACGCCGTGGAGCCGGCCACCGGCCGCCGTATCGACGTCGGCCACTGGCAGCACCGCCTCGACGAGCTGCGGGAGGCGCACGACGTGCCCGGCGCGACCCTCGCCTTCGTGATCGACGACGAGGTCCAGGAGCTGGCCAGCGGTGTCCTCAACCGCAGGACCGGGGTGGAGGCCACCACCGACTCCGTCTTCCAGCTCGGCTCGATCGCCAAGGTCTACACGGCCGCCCTGATCATGCAGCTGGTGGAGTCCGGCGACCTCGACCTCGACGCCCCGGTGGTCACCGTCCTGCCGGAGTTCGCGACCATCGACCCCGAGGCCACGAAGGTCATCACCCCCCGCATGCTCCTGTCCCACACCAGCGGCCTGACCTGCGACTTCCACCTCGACACCGGGCGCGGCGACGACAGCCTGGCCAAGTACGTCGAGGCCGCCAAGGGCGTGGCGATGGACTGTCCGCCGGGCACGGCGGTGTCGTACAGCGGCATCGGGTACGTGGTGCTCGGCCGCGTCGTCGAGGTGCTGACCGGCACGACCTGGGACCAGGCCCTCAAGGACCGGCTGCTCACCCCGCTCGGCCTGACGCACACCATGACGCTTCCGGAGGAGGTGCTTCCGTTCCGTGCGGCCATGGGACACCTCGCCGGTCCGGAGGGCGAACAGATGCTCGCCCCCGCCTGGGACCTCATGCCGCGCGCCGCGGGCCCGGCCGCCCGGGTGTGCGCCACCGCGGGTGATCTGGTCCGGTTCGCCAGGCCGCACCTCGACAACGGCAGGTCGGCCGACGGCACCCGCCTCCTCGGACCCGACTCGGTCGCCGCGATGCGGCATCGCGAGACGGACGTGCCCGACAAGTGGACCGTGAGCGCCGACGGCTGGGGCCTCGGCTGGACCCTGTACGACTGGGACGGCGTCCCCGGCTTCGGCCACGACGGCGCCTCCATCGGCCAGTACGCCTACCTCCGCGTGGTGCCGGGCGCGGGCGTGGCCGTCGCGCTCCTGACCAATGGCGGCGGCTCCCGCCTCCTCTACGCCGACCTCATGCGCGAACTGCTCTCCGAGCTGGCCGGTGTCACGATGCCCGCCCCCTTCGCCCCCGCCGAGCAGCCGCCCACCGTCGACATCACCCCCTGGGCCGGGACCTACAAGCGCGAGGGCGTGCTCATCACCGTCTCCGAGAAGGAGGGCAGGCCCCACCTGGTCTACGCCTTCGTGGACGGCATGGCCGGCTACTCCCCGGACCTCGAGATGGAGCTCGTCCCCCTCTCCGACACCGTCTTCGCCGGCGCGGGCGGCGGCGCCTCGTTCGCCGAGGACTGGATGCCGGTCGTCTTCGCCACCATGAGCGACGGCTCCAAGTACGCGTACATCGGTATGAGGGCCGCCCCGAAGACGGCGTGAGCCGCTTTCGAGAAGCACGGGGCGCAGCCCCTGCTTCTCAGGGGCGCGGGGAACTGCGCGACAAGCCACGACGCACCCGCACCCGCCGAACCGACCGAACCCCCCGAGTGCGTGGGCGCGCGTGAACGCCGGCTCCCCAGGAGACCGGCGTTCACGCACATGACACACCCTCAAGCGGAGCGCTCCGGCTCGGCGATCGGCCGGTGCGACCGAATCCGGAACCGCCTCAGCAACGGCATCTCGACGAACGTGTACGACAGCCACCCCGCCAGCACCGAGAACGCCAGGACGAACGGCAGCAGAGCGAAGAACGCGCCGGTGCCGAGCTGCCCGAAGTCGCTGTCGAGCAGGTACCAGACGGTGACCTGCATGATCACCAGGTGCCACAGGAAGATCCCGCAGGAGTTCCGCCCGAGCCACACGATCGTCGGCCGCGACAGCAGCCGCTCGGGGCCACTGCCCTGTGCCAGCAGCAGCGGCGTCGCGAGCCCGACCGCGATCACCATGTGGCAGACGTACTTGAACGCGGCCTCGTCCTTGGTGAGCACGATCGACGCGATGCTGCCCGCCCAGTCGGTGTTCGCCAGCGCGTAGGCGACGGCCGCCGCCCCCCAGAAGGTCCACGGACGGTTGCGGACGAACTCCACGAAGGCGAGCCGCTGCCCGGTGCGCGCCTTCGCGGCGACCAGGGCGAGCAGCATGCCGGCCGCCAGGAACCCGAGATAGCCGCGCAGCCACCACAGTGACGGCGGGCCCAGCGGGCTCGACGGGCTGGTCGCGACCAGCCAGGTGAAGTCGGCGACGATCACCAGGGTGAGCAGCGCCCCGGCGAGCTTCAGGCTCCTGGTCGCCCGCAGCGCCTTGTGCAGCACGAACGCGGCGATGGGCAGAGCGATGTAGTAGTGCACCTCGGTGGCGAGGCTCCAGGTCTGTGCCCAGTTGGTCATGCCCGGATCGGTGCGCAGGTCCGCCCAGTTCTGCACGTGCTGCACGGTCAGCAGCCGCAGCGTGCGCCAGCCGTCGCCGAGCTGTTCACGGTTGAACACCAGCAGCGTGGTGATCAGGAACAGCCAGTAGGCCGGGAAGATCCGCAGGACGCGGTGCCAGTAGTAGTGCAGGGTGTTCGGCGCCTTGCGGCCACCGAGCGCCGCGTCGGCCCAGGGGCGGTAGAGCAGGTAGCCGCTGATGATGAGGAAGATCGGGATGGCCGACAGCACGCCGGTCATCACCGGGGCGAACGGCCCTTCCTTGCCTGTCTTGTCGATCAGCGCGCCGGTCCACTGGGCGAGGTGGCCGACCACGACCATCAGCGTGGCGACCGCGCGCAGGCCGTCCACCGCGGGTTCGAAGGTCCGTTCGGCCCGCACGGGGGATGCCCCGGCGCCGGCCGTGGGGCTCGCCGGCGGGGCCGGACGAGGTCTGTCCAGGGAAGTTGTCACGGCGAAGGGCCTCTCGTCTCAGTGGGTGATGCAGGAGATGCCGGGACGCTAACAAACCAGTCGCGCGGTTTTCCAGATTGGCGAAAAGTGGCCGCTGGCCCTCCGCTCGTGACGGTCTTGGCGCCTGAGGTTCCTGAGGGTCCTGGCCTGGGCGTCTGCGATCGGGGCGGCTGCCTGGCTTTTCCCTGGTGTTCAAGTGTCCGATCTGCTCGGCTCACCGAATCACATAAACCGCACTGCTGGTTTGTTATGGTGAGGGAGTTTCCCGACCCCCACCCAGCAAACCCCGACGGGAGTCCCCTTCGCCGTGGCTACGTTCCTCTACAAACTGGGCCGACTCGCCTTCCGACGGCGAGGCCGGACGACACTGTTGTGGCTGCTGATCCTGGTCGGCGTGGGCTATGCCGCCTCCGCCGCCCCAGCACCACCCGCCGACACCTTCTCGATGCCGGGCACCGAGTCGCAGAAGGCCTTCGACCTGCTCAAGGAGCGCTTCCCGGAGGCGAGCGCGGACGGTGCCACCGCCCGCGTCGTCATCCGCGCACCCAAGGGCGACATCTCCGATCCCGATCAGCGGGCCAAGGTCGAGCGACTCCTCGCCGACCTGTCCGGGGCGCCCCTCGTGAAGGGCGTAGCCGACCCCTACCAGGCGGGCGCCGTCAGCGAGGACGGCACCACCGCCTACGCGACCGTTCTGTACGAGGTGGCCGCCACCCAGCTCACCGACCGGGCGAAGGACGCCCTCACCGAGGCCACGGCCGACGCCCGTGAGAGCGGACTGACCGTCGAGGCCGGCGGCGACGCCGTCACGGTGGAGGCCGCCAAGAACAACGCCGAGTCCCTCGGCATCCTCGTCTCCGCCCTGGTCCTGCTGCTGACCTTCGGCTCCATGATCGCCGCCGGCATGTCGCTGCTGACCGCCGTCATCGGCGTCGGCGTCGGCATCTGCGGCATCACCGCGCTCGGCAGCACCCTCGGCCTGTCCAGCACGACCTCCACACTGGCCCTGATGATCGGCCTGGCCGTCGGCATCGACTACGCCCTGTTCATCGTCTCCCGCTACCGCTCCGAGATGGCCGAGGGCCATGGACGCGAGGAGGCCGCCGGACGCGCCATCGGCACGGCGGGATCCGCCGTCGTCTTCGCGGGCCTGACCGTCATCGTCGCCCTCGCCGGCCTCGCCGTCGTCGACATCCCGATGCTCACCAAGATGGGACTCGCCGCGGCGGGCACGGTCGCCGTCGCGGTCCTCATCGCGATCACCTTCGTCCCCGCGCTCCTCGCCTACGCCCCCGTCAAGGTGCTGCCCCGCCACGAACGCGGGCAGTACCGCGCCAAGCCGCTCAGCGCCCGCCGGCAGCGCAAGGCCGCCAAGCGCGCCGCCAAGGCCGGGCCCAACCTCGGCTCCCGCTGGGCCGGCTGGGTGCTGCGCCGCCCGGTCGCCGTCCTGCTCCTCGGCGTCGTCGGCCTCGGCGCGCTCGCCGTACCCGCCGCGAGCCTGGAGCTGGGGCTGCCCGGCGAGGGCACGATGGCCGAGGACACCACCCAGCGCAAGGCCTACGACCTGCTGTCGGAGTCCTTCGGCGCCGGATTCAACGGCCCGCTGCTCATCACCGTCGAGGCCAAGGACGCGCGGGCGGCCGCCGACCGGGTCGGCGAGGATCTGGCCGCGCGGCCCGGGGTCGCCTCCGTCAGCCCCGCCACGGTCAACAAGGCGGGCGACACGGCGATGGTCAACGTCATCCCGGAGACCGGCCCGACCGAGAAGCGGACCGAGGACCTGGTCCACTCGATCCGCGACACCGCCGCGGGCTTCGAGAAGAAGCTCGGCGCGAGCGTCCTGGTCACCGGCCAGACCGCGCTGTTCATCGACTTCTCGGGGACCCTCGACGAGGCGATGGTCCCGTATCTGGGCCTGGTCGTGGGACTCGCCTTCGTCCTGCTCGTCCTCGTCTTCCGCTCGATCCTGGTCCCGCTCAAGGCCGCCCTCGGGTTCCTGCTGTCGGTGACCGCGGCACTCGGTGCCGTCGTGGCCGTCTTCCAGTGGGGCTGGCTCAAGGACGTCTTCGGCATCGACCAGCCGGGGCCGATCATGAGCACGATGCCGATCTTCATGATCGGCGTGGTCTTCGGGCTCGCCATGGACTACGAGGTCTTCCTCGTCACCCGGATGCGCGAGGCCTTCGTCCACGGCGAGCGCGCCGACGACGCGATCGTCACCGGCTTCCGGCACGGCGGCCGGGTGGTCTCCGCGGCCGCGATCATCATGGCCAGTGTCTTCGCCGGCTTCATCCTCGACGCCAACGACTTCGTCAAGATGATCGGCTTCGGCCTCGCCATCGCCGTGCTCCTCGACGCCTTCGTCGTCCGCATGGCCATCGTGCCCGCCGTCCTCGCCCTCCTGGGCCGCTCGGCCTGGTGGCTGCCCCGCTGGCTGGACGCCGTCCTGCCCGACATGGACGTCGAGGGCGCCAAGCTCGGCACCGGCCGCCGCGCCTCCATCCCGCACCAGCGCACCCCGCGCGAACCGTCCCTCGTGGACTGACCCCACCCCACGGGCCGGCCCGGCGACCACCACAAGGCGCCGGGCCGGTCCCTTACCTCCCCGCGCACGCCTCGGCACCCCTACCGACCCCCCACCGTCGCGGTCCCTTCCTGAAGTCGCACCTCATCCACGACCGAAGAACGGACCATCACCATGGCTCTTGCCGGCACGCTCCTCCCGCCACCGGCCACCCGCGTCACCACGGTGACCGAGGCCCTGCACCGGCGCGGCGTCGAACAGCCCGACGAGATCGCGTACGTCCACCTCCGTGACGGCGAGACTCCCGACGGCTCCCTCACCTACGGCCGGCTGGAGACCGACGCCCATACCCGGGCCGCCGCCCTCACCGCGGCCGGACTGGCGGCGGGCGACAGCGTCCTGCTGCTCTACCCCTCGGGCCTCGAATTCGTACGGTCGCTGCTGGGCTGCATGTACGCCCGCGTCGCCGCCGCACCCGTGCAGGTGCCCACCCGGCGGCGCGGCATGGAGCGGCTGCGCCGTATCGCCGACGACGCGGGCACCACGACCATCCTCACCACCGGGGCGCTCAAGGCGGACCTGGAGCGGCAGTTCGCCGATCTGCCCGAACTGGCCGGCCTCACCCTCATAGACACCGAGGCACTGCCCGACTCCCCGGTCGCCTGGCACGGCCCCGCCCCGCTCCCGGACGACATCGCCCTGCTCCAGTACACCTCCGGTTCCACCGGCGACCCGAAGGGCGTGATGGTCACCCACGCCAACTTCCTCGCCAACGTCACCGAGACCGAGGACATCTGGCCCACCGGACCCGACGGCGTCGTCGTCTCCTGGCTGCCCCTCTTCCACGACATGGGCATGCTCTTCGGTGTCCTGCTGCCGCTCTGCTCCGGCATCCCCGCCTACCTGATGGAGCCGTCCGCCTTCATCCGCCGCCCCCTGCGCTGGCTGGAGGCCATCTCCGCCTACCGGGGCACACACGCGGCAGCGCCGAGCTTCGCGTACGAGCTGTGCGTGGACGCGCTGCGGGCCGCCGAGGGCGCCGAGCTGGACCTCTCGTCGTGGCGGGTCGCCGCGAACGGGGCCGAACCGGTGCGGTGGCGGGCGGTGCGGACGTTCACCGAGACGTTCGCCCCGTACGGGTTCGACCCTCGGGCCATGACCCCCGGGTACGGGCTGGCGGAGAACACCCTCAAGGCGACCGCGAGTCCCGCGGACCGGCCACCGACCGTGCTGTGGGTGTCCTCGGCGGCCCTGAAGGACGGCCGCGTGGAGGTGGCAGGGGAGTCGGCGCCCGGTGCCCAGCCGCTGGTGGGATCCGGATTCCCGTCGTCGACGACCCGGGTCCGGGTGGTCGACACGGCCACGGCCACGCCCTGCGAGCCCGGCCGCATCGGGGAGATCTGGATCGACGGGCCGTGTGTCGCTCTCGGCTACCGGGAGCGCCCGCGCGAGACCGAGGAGACCTTCGGGGGACGGATCGCGGGGGAGAGCGGGGCGACGAGACATCTCCGCACGGGCGACCTCGGCTTCCTCCACGAGGGGGAACTGTTCGTCGCGGGCCGGGTGAAGGACGTCATCATCCGCAACGGACGGAACTTCTACCCGCAGGACATCGAGCTGTCCGCGGAGTCGGCGGTGGCGGGGCTGCGGCCGAACTGCGCCGCCGCGTTCTCCGTGGACGACGGAGAGCGGGAACGGCTGGTCGTCGTCGTGGAGACGGACGGGCGGGTGCTCCGCCGGACCGGGGCGGAGGCACTGCGCGAGGCGGTGCGCGCCGCCGTGCACGACGGGCAGCGGCTGCCAGCGGACGAGGTCGTGGTGGTACGGAGGGGGGCACTGCCGCGTACGACCAGCGGAAAGGTGCAGCGGCGGGCCTGCCGGAAGCTCTACGCGGCGGGCGAACTGGGGGGTGTCACCGGCTGAGGGGACCCGCGATGGGGGCGGGGTCCGCGCGGGCTTCGGGTAGCTTGGGCTGGTCGCGGCCCCGCGGCGGCGGGAGCCGCACGACGGGCGGGCCCCGCGCCCCTGTGTGGGGCGGCCATGTGGCGTCTTCCTCACCGGCGGACCCTCGTCGACGTGAGAGCAAAGTTCCTTTCCGGTCACCCGGTGCCACAGAACAGGAAACGCGCCCTCCCTACCTTCGGGACTCATCACCCCTCATCACCGCATCGCACCACCTGAGCCCGGAGAACGTGGAGGCGTCATGACAGCCCCGAGCACTGCCCCCGCACCAAGCAGGGGAGGCCGCTGGATCGAGCACTGGGATCCCGAGAACGAGGCCTTCTGGAACGAGACCGGCGAGAAGGTCGCCCGCCGCAACCTTCTCTTCTCGGTGCTCTCGGAGCACATCGGCTTCTCCATCTGGACCGTCTGGTCGGTGATGGTCCTGTTCATGGGCCCCGAGTACGGGCTCACCCCGGCCGACAAGTTCTTCCTCGTCTCGATGGCCACGCTGGTCGGCGCCATCGTCCGCATCCCGTACACCTTCGCGGTGGCGATCTTCGGCGGCCGCAACTGGACGATCGTCTCGGCGAGCCTGTTGCTCATCCCGACCGTCGCGGCCTTCGTCGTGATGGAGCCGGGGACCTCGTTCAACACGTTCCTGGTCTGCGCGATGCTCGCCGGTATCGGTGGCGGCAACTTCGCCTCCTCCATGACCAACATCAACGCCTTCTTCCCGCTGCGGAAGAAGGGCTGGGCGCTCGGTCTCAACGCGGGCGGCGGCAACATCGGTGTTCCGGTCGTGCAGCTCATCGGCCTCGCCGTCATCGGCGCCAGCGGTGGTCCGCGCGTCCTGCTCGGGATCTACATCCCCTTCATCGTCATCGCCGCCGTGCTCGCCGCGATCTACATGGACAACATCTCGTCCGTGAAGAACGACACCGGTGCCGCCAAGGACGCCGTGAAGGAGGCCCACACCTGGATCATGTCCTTCCTCTACATCGGCACTTTCGGCTCCTTCATCGGCTACAGCTTCGCCTTCGGCCTCGTCCTGCAGACCCAGTTCGGCCGTACGCCCCTGGAGTCCGCGTACGTCACCTTCATCGGCCCCCTGCTCGGCTCGCTGATCCGGCCCCTCGGCGGCGCGCTCGCCGACAAGTACGGCGGCGCCAAGATCACCCTGTGGAACTACGTCGGCATGGCCGGCGCCACCGGGGTCATCGTCATCGCCTCCATGCAGAAGTCGCTGCCGCTGTTCACCACCGCGTTCATCGTGCTCTTCGTCCTCACCGGCCTTGGCAACGGCTCCACCTTCAAGATGATCCCGGGCATCTTCCAGGCCAAGGCCCTCGCCAAGGGCCTGGAGGGCGAGGAGGCCGCGGCCTACGGACGTCGCCTCTCCGGCGCATCCATGGGCATCATCGGCGCGGTGGGCGCCCTCGGTGGCCTCGGCATCAACCTGGCCTTCCGCCAGTCCTTCCTCTCGGTCGGCTCCGGCACCGGCGCCTTCGTCACCTTCCTCGCCTTCTACGGCCTCTGCTTCCTGGTGACCTGGGCCGTATACCTTCGCCGCCCGGCTTCGAACACCTCCGCGACCACGGCCACGACGGAGGCGAAGCCGCAGCTCAGCTATGCCGAGGTGTGACATCGCCCATGCCGTGACACGTGTGACGTAACACCAGCGACATCAACCCGAACCGAGCCTGTCACGCACCGTTGACAGGCTCGTTCGGCATGTGGGCGCACCAATCGGTGCATCACGGAGTGCATCGACCGAGTGCAACGACTCGACTGCGGGACGAGAGTTATGTACGACGAACAGCAGCGACCCGAGCGAACAGATCGAGCCGATCGACCAGACAGGACGGTTCTGATGGATCGGATGGACCGGACAGCGCAGACGGAACACGGGCCGCTCGCGGGGTTCACCGTGGGGGTCACGGCCGCCCGCCGGGCCGACGAACTCGGAGTGCTCCTCCAGCGCCGCGGAGCCGCGGTCCTGCACGCCCCCGCCCTGCGCATCGTGCCGCTCGCCGACGACAGCGAACTGCTCGCCGCGACCAAGGACCTGCTCGACCAGGCACCCGACATCGTCGTGGCGACGACCGCCATCGGATTCCGCGGCTGGATCGAGGCGGCGGACGGCTGGGGCCTGGGCGAGGTCCTCCTCGACCGGCTGCGGGGCGTCGAGGTCCTGGCACGTGGACCGAAGGTGAAGGGCGCGATCCGGGCCGCCGGTCTCACCGAGGAGTGGTCCCCCTCCTCCGAATCGATGGCCGAAGTACTCGACCGGCTGCTGGAGCACGGCGTCGAAGGCACCCGTATCGCCATCCAGTTGCACGGCGAACCGCTGCCCGGCTTCGTGGAGTCCCTGCGCGCCGCCGGAGCGGAGGTCGTGGGCGTCCCCGTCTACCGCTGGATGCCCCCCGAGGACATCACCCCCGTGGACCGCCTCCTCGACTCGACGATCGGCCGCGGCCTCGACGCCCTCACCTTCACCAGCGCGCCGGCGGCGGCGTCCCTGCTCTCCCGTGCCGAGGACCGTGGCCTGCTCCCGGAGCTGCTCAACGCCCTCAGCCACGACGTCCTCCCCGCCTGCGTGGGCCCGGTGACGGCCCTCCCCCTCCAGGCCCACGGCGTGGACACGGTCCAGCCCGAGCGTTTCCGCCTCGGCCCCCTCGTCCAGCTCCTCTGCCAGGAACTCCCCGGCCGCGCCCGCGTCCTGCCCATCGCCGGCCACCGGGTGGAGATCCGCGGCCACGCGGTCCTGGTCGACGGCGACCTGCGCCCCGTCCCCCCGGCCGGCATGTCCCTGCTGCGCGCGCTCTGTCGCAGGCCGGGCTGGGTCGTCCCCCGCTCGGACCTCCTCAAGGCCCTCCCCGGCGCCGGCCGCGACGAACACGCCGTGGAAACAGCCATGGCCCGCCTCCGCACGGCCCTCGGCACCCCCAAGCTGATCCAGACGGTGGTGAAGCGCGGCTACCGCCTGGCCCTGGACCCGGCGGCGGACACGAAGTACGACGCATGAGGATTGCCGTCCGCGGGCTCGTCGTGGCTGGTCGCGCAGTTCCCCGCGCCCCTGAAAAGCAGGGGCTGCGCCCCGCGCTTTTCGCCCCCTGAGTGACCGTAGGCCCTCAAGGGGCGCGGGGAACTGTGCGACCAGCCCCCACCGGACCCGCGCTGTGGGGGTCGAAGGGGCGCAGCCCCTGGATGGGGGAGGGACGGGTAGAGGCGGCGGGGCGAGCGGATCCAGCCGACACCCGGAGGGTTCCCGAGCAGGGCGCGACCAGGCACTGTAGGGGTAGGTACCCCTAAACACCTCCTGCCGTCAGGCACCCCAAGGCGGTGACAGGCGCATGGCACATGACCCCCGCTTCGACTGCGGTCACCTCTGCCTGGACTTCCTCGCGACCACCCACCCCGACGAGCAGCTCGACTCGGCGGACGGACTGCGCCGGTGGATCACCGCGGCCCGCCTGGTCCCCGAAGGAACCCCGCTCGACCACATCGCCCCGCCCTGGCTCACCGGCTTCCGGGAACTCCGGGGACACATCGGCCAGTTGGTCCGCGGCGAACCGGACCGCAAGCCCGACTCCCGCCCCTTCGACATCTCCCTGGCGAGAGTCAACGAACTGGCCCGCGCGGCCACCCCGGCCCTCCGGGCCGTCCGCACGGACGACGGCACCCTCACCCGCGCCCTGGACGACACCCCCGACCGCGCCGCCCTGCTCGCCCTGATCGCCCGCGACACCGTGGAGCTGCTCACCGACCCGGTGGCCTGCGCGGGCCTGCGCCGGTGCGCGGGCGACGACTGCCCCATCGTGTACGTCGACACCTCCCGCGGCCGACGCCGCCGCTGGTGCTCCAGCGAGATCTGCGGCAACCGCGCACGCGTGGCCCGCCACCGCCACCGCCGCCGAGCGGCCCTGGCCCGCGCGTAGTTGGGGTGGGATTGGCCATTTTTCCTACGTCATCGCCCAGTTGGGCAGACCTCGGGCAGCCGTAAAGAAGCAGCAGTGCTGTTTTTCACATCGCTACTCGGACATCTTCACAACTCCCGTCCACAAGTGACGGTTTAAGCATGGATATGGACGCACTTATCCCACCGCTGCCCCGCCTTTCCTCAGTTGAATCGAGAAAGTTGTGGCTCAACTCTGAACACACAACTGATTACCTACGTATCCCGATGTGAGCGACCGACTGGGGGAACCCCCGGACACCGGAGGTAGCCGTGCGCAAGGATTCCGCTGTGGCCGATGAACGCCCGCACAGGGCACGACATCGCGCATCGCAGCCCTCAGAGCCTGACGAGGAGCTGATGCGCGCGCTGTACCGCGAGCACGCTGGACCCTTGCTCGCGTACGTGCTGCGTCTGGTCGCGGGCGACCGCCAGCGCGCCGAGGACGTTGTGCAGGAAACTCTCATCCGGGCCTGGAAGAACGCCGGTCAGCTCAATCGAGCGACCGGATCGGTACGCCCCTGGCTGGTGACGGTCGCACGCCGCATCGTCATCGACGGCCACCGCAGCCGGCAGGCCCGGCCGCAGGAGGTCGACCCGTCGCCGCTGGAGGTCATCCCCGCGGAGGACGAGATCGACAAGGCGTTGTGGCTGATGACACTGTCGGACGCGCTGGACGACCTGACCCCTGCTCACAGGGAAGTCCTGGTCGAGACCTATTTCAAAGGGCGTACGGTCAATGAGGCGGCCGAGACGCTTGGCATCCCCAGTGGCACCGTTCGCTCCCGGGTGTTCTACGCCCTACGGTCGATGAAGCTGGCTCTAGAGGAGCGCGGGGTGACGGCATGAGCAACATCTACGGGGGGTATGGACCGGGAATGCCCGGGTCTGTGCAAGGAGCCCAAGGTTCCGGTGACAACATCCACGAAACCGTCGGCGCGTACGCCCTCGGGATACTGGACGACGCCGAGGCCACCCAGTTCGAGATGCACCTCGCCACGTGCGAATGGTGCGGCCAGCAGCTCGACGAGCTGGCCGGTATGGAACCGATGCTGGCCGCGCTCGCGGACCTGCCGGCTGCCCAGGGCACACCCGCCATCGGCGAGTCCCTGTCCGCGAAGCCGACCACCGGACTCGCGGACCGACTGGTCGGCGAGGTCGTCCAGCACCGTGCGAAGAAGACCCGACGCAACTTCTTCATGCTGGCGGCAGGCGTCGCCCTGATCGTCGGCGGCCCGACGGCGGTGTTCGCGACGACCGGCGGAGGCGACGCCTCGGACAAGCCGCCGACGGCCGCCAGCCCGGCCAAGGACGCCTTCATCAAGATGTCCGCGGGGGAGAAGATCTCGGGGACCGACGCGGCCACCCAGGTCAGCGCCACGGTCGGCATGGAGTCCAAGGCCTGGGGCACGCACGCGGTCCTGGAGCTGAAGAACGTCAAGGGCCCGGAGAAGTGCTCGCTCATCGCCGTCGGCAAGAACGGCGAGCGCGAGACCGTCACCTCCTGGTCCGTCCCGAAGTGGGGCTACGGCATCAAGAACGCCGCGACCGAGCAGGCCAGGAACCCGCTCTACGTCCACGGCGGCGCCGCCTTCACCCCGGACCAGATCGATCACTTCGAGGTTCTGACCTTCAGTGGGAAGAAGCTTGTCTCGGTCAAGGCATGACACATCTACGCCAGTGGTGAACGGACCCCGGCCGGGCGCATAGCCTGTCGGGGTCCTTTTCGCGTACGGTAGACGGCTGCCCAGCACGTCAGAAGGGGGCCCGGGTGGCCGCTCAGGTTCAGCAGGAAACGCTCGACTCCGCTCACGACTCGGTTCGTGAGAAGGAGATCGACGTCGAACAGGAACATCTGGACCGGGTATACCGGCGTCTTGAGGAGAAAATCCACGAGGCCGAGTTCCTGATGAACGACGCGGCCCAGCGCGGTCAGGTCGGCACCCCCGGCGCGCTCGCCGAGCGGGACGCCCAGGTCTTCCGGGCGGGCATCCACCTCAATCGCCTGAACAACGAGTTCGAGGACTTCCTCTTCGGCCGTATCGACCTGCTGCTCGGCAAGGACGGCAAGAAGGGCCCGGACGGCGCGTACACCGCCGTCGAAGCGGCCGAGGGCGCCGTCCGCCCCGACAACACCGCCGACATCGCCGAGACCCTCCACATCGGCCGTATCGGTGTCCTGGACTCGGAGTACGCGCCGCTGGTCATCGACTGGCGGGCCCCGGCGGCCGCCCCCTTCTACCGGTCGACCCCGGTCGACCCCGGCCGGGTCGTACGCCGCCGGGTCATCCGCTCCAAGGGCCGCAAGGTGCTCGGGGTCGAGGACGACCTGATGCGCCCCGAGCTGAAGGCCTCCCTCGACGGCGGCGATCTGGCCGTCATCGGCGACGGTGCCCTCATGGCCGCCCTCGGCCAGGCCCGCAGCCACACCATGCGTGACATCGTCGCCTCCATCCAGGCCGAACAGGACCTGGTGATCCGCGCCCCCGCCGCCTCCGTGACGTATGTCGAGGGCGGCCCGGGGACGGGCAAGACGGCCGTCGCCCTGCACCGGGCCGCGTACCTCCTCTACCAGGACCGGCGCCGGTACGCGGGCGGCATCCTGATCGTCTCCCCGACCCCGCTGCTGGTGGCGTACACCGAGGGCGTCCTGCCGTCCCTCGGCGAGGAGGGCCAGGTCGCCATCCGTGCGATCGGCTCACTGGCCGAGGACACGGGCGGCGCCGAGGCCACGCTGTACGACTCCCCGGCCGTGGCCCGAGCCAAGGGCTCGTACCGCATGCTCAAGGTGCTGCGGAGTGCCGCGCACGGCGCGCTGGAGTCGGGCGACGCGCCCACCCGCCTGCGGGTCGTCGCCTTCGGCCGCCGCGTCGAACTGGAGGCGCCCGAACTGGACCGCATCCGCCACAACGCGCTGAGCGGCACGGCCCCCGTCAACCTCCTGCGCCCCCGTGCCCGCAAGCTCCTCCTGGACGCCCTGTGGGCCCGGTCGGGGGCTGCAGGCCGCCACAGCGACCCGGAGCTGGCCGCCGAACTGCGTTCCTCCTTCGACGAGGACATCACGAGCGAGGACGACTTCATCGCCTTCCTCGACGCCTGGTGGCCCGAGCTCACCCCGCGCGGGGTCCTGGCGGCCATGGCCGACGAGCGTCGCCTCGGCCGCTGGGCCCGGCGCATCTTCAATCCGGGTGAGGTCCGCCGGGTCGCCCGCTCCCTGAAACGGGACGGCTTCTCGGTCCACGACGTCGCCGTGCTGGACGAACTGCAGGCCGTCCTCGGCCTCCCGGCCCGCCCCAGGAGGAAGCGCGATCACGACCCCCTGGACCAGCTCACGGGCCTGGAGGAGCTGATGCCCGTCCGCGAGGAGACCCAGCGCGAGCGGGCCGAGCGGCTGGCGCAGGAGCGGACCGAGTACGCGCACGTCATCGTCGACGAGGCGCAGGACCTGACGCCGATGCAGTGGCGGATGGTGGGGCGGCGTGGCCGCCACGCCACGTGGACGGTCGTGGGAGACCCCGCCCAGTCGTCCTGGTCCGACCCTGACGAGGCGGCGCAGGCCCGTGACGAGGCCCTGGGCAGCCGCCCGCGCCGCCGCTTCACCCTGACGGTCAACTACCGGAACCCGGCCGAGATCGCCGAACTGGCGGCGAAGGTGCTCGCGCTGGCCATGCCGGGCTCCGAGTCCCCGTCGGCGGTCCGCTCCACGGGCGTCGAGCCGCGCTTCGTCACCGCCGTACGGGAATCCCTGGCCCGCACGGTCCGCGCGGAGGCCGCGCGCCTGCTGGACCTCGTCGACGGCACCGTCGGCGTCGTCGTCGCCATGAACCGCCGCGACGAGGCCGCCCGCTGGCTGGCCGGCCTCGGCGACCGCGTCGTCGCCCTCGGCAGCCTGGAGGCGAAGGGCCTGGAGTACGACGCCACGGTGGTGGTCTCCCCGGCGGAGATCGCGGACGAGTCCCCGGCGGGGCTGCGGGTGCTGTACGTGGCGCTGACGAGGGCGACGCAGCAACTCACCCTGGTGTCGGGCGAACGGGACGACCCGGACGAGAAGGGCGTCCCCGACCTGTTGCGCGACTGACTCCTTCTGCCCGCGGCCGAGTGGGAGTCGCGCGAGCGACCCCCACCGGACCCGCACCCGCCGACACACCCCGACCCCCCGAGCTCCAAGCGCCCCGAAAACAACTTGCCGTACGGGAATGGCCTTACGGGATCTGTTTGTTAGCCTGGGCAGTGGCACCGGCTCGATCCAAGCCCCCGGGCCCAACCTTCGTCGCTCAGAGCGACCACTTGCCGCGAGGCGAGCATGGCGGGTCGGTGCCACTGAACGCGAAGAGGTCCACGTCGAAAGTGACGTGGACCTCTTCTCGTTGAGAACAAAACGTTCGCAACCCCGGACGGGCTAACGCCTACCCGGCGGTAGGTGCGACGATCGGACGGCAAAACGCGGCAAACGCATAGCAGCGAAAGCAGAGGAAGTCGGCCATGGCAACGGCGCCCAGCGTCTCCTACTCGATGACGGTCCGGCTGGAGGTGCCCGCGAGCGGAACCGCGGTCTCCCAGCTCACCGGAGCCGTCGAGTCCCACGGAGGCTCGGTGACCGGCCTCGACGTGACCGCGTCCGGCCACGAGAAGCTCCGCATCGACGTCACCATCGCCGCCACCTCCACCGCGCACGCCGACGAGATCGTCGAGCAGCTGCGCCACATCGAGGGCGTGACGCTCGGCAAGGTCTCCGACCGTACGTTCCTGATGCACCTCGGCGGCAAGATCGAGATGGCGTCGAAGCACCCCATCCGCAACCGTGACGACCTCTCGATGATCTACACGCCGGGCGTGGCCCGTGTCTGTATGGCGATCGCCGAGAACCCCGAGGACGCCCGCCGCCTCACCATCAAGCGCAACTCCGTTGCGGTCGTGACGGACGGCTCCGCCGTGCTGGGCCTCGGCAATATCGGCCCCATGGCCGCCCTGCCGGTCATGGAGGGCAAGGCGGCCCTCTTCAAGCGGTTCGCCGGCATCGACGCCTGGCCCATCTGCCTGGACACCCAGGACACCGACGCGATCGTCGAGATCGTCAAGGCCATCGCCCCCGGCTTCGCGGGCATCAACCTGGAGGACATCTCCGCGCCCCGCTGCTTCGAGATCGAGGCCCGCCTGCGCGAGGCCCTCGACATCCCCGTCTTCCACGACGACCAGCACGGCACGGCGATCGTCGTCCTCGCCGCCCTCACGAACGCACTTCGCGTCGCGGGCAAGGCGATCGGGGACATCCGCGTCGTCATGTCGGGCGCCGGCGCGGCCGGTACGGCCATCCTCAAGCTGCTCATCGCCGCCGGGGTGAAGAACGCCGTCGTGGCCGACATCCACGGTGTCGTGCACTGCGACCGCGCCGACCTCGTCGAGGCCGCCGCCGACTCGCCGCTGCGCTGGATCGCGGACAACACCAACCCCGAGGGCCTCACGGGCACCCTCAAGGAGGCCGTGCGCGAGGCCGACGTCTTCATCGGTGTCTCCGCCCCGAACGTCCTCGACGGCGACGACGTGGCCGCCATGGCGGACAACGCCATTGTGTTCGCGCTCGCGAACCCCGACCCCGAGGTCGACCCCGCCGTCGCCCGGCAGACGGCGGCCGTCGTGGCCACCGGCCGGTCCGATTTCCCGAACCAGATCAACAACGTGCTGGTCTTCCCGGGTGTCTTCCGCGGTCTCCTCGACGCCCAGTCCCGCACCGTCAACACCGAGATGATGCTCGCCGCGGCGACTGCTCTCGCGAACGTCGTCACCGAGGACGAGGTGAACGCGAACTACATCATCCCGAGCGTCTTCAACGACAAGGTCGCGGGCGCGGTCGCCGGGGCGGTGCGCGAGGCCGCGAAGGCGGCGGCGTCGGCCTGAGCCCGCGCTGTGACGGTTGCCACGCCCCGCGCCATCGGCGCGTCGCGCGGCCGGAGGGCTTGTGCCGCCCTTTAGTGTGGCGGCCAAGCTCAGGCCTGCCGCGACTCCCAAGGGTGTTCGTGTGACTCCCAGGGGTGCTGGATTGGCTTTCCCGCCGCAGGTGAGTGCAGGATGCGTTTCTGGGCGCGAGGGTCTGACGACGGACCCGGGTCCGCCTCAACGGCAAGAAGAACACGGGAGTAACAACATGAACCGCAGTGAGCTGGTGGCCGCGCTGGCCGACCGTGCCGAGGTGACCCGCAAGGACGCCGACGCCGTGCTGGCCGCGTTCGCCGAGGTCGTCGGCGACATCGTCGCCAAGGGCGACGAGAAGGTCACCATCCCCGGCTTCCTGACCTTCGAGCGCACCCACCGTGCCGCTCGCACCGCTCGTAACCCGCAGACCGGCGACCCGATCCAGATCCCGGCCGGCTACAGCGTGAAGGTCTCCGCGGGCAGCAAGCTCAAGGAAGCCGCCAAGGGTAAGTAACCTTGCCGCCTCCCGCTCGCGGGATGGTGTACGGCGCGTAGAACGCCTGATGGGGGCGGCACCTGGTCTTCCAGGTGCCGCCCCCATCGTCGTGGGGACGAGGCTGCGGGTCCGTCGTGGCCGGTCGCACCCCGCGGCGGGGGCGCGGGTGCCACAGCCCCGCGCCCCGTACGGCCGTGCCGCTAGCCGAGCGCCTTGCCCGGCAGTTCCACCTTCGCGCCCAGCTCCATGAGCTTCTCCATGAAGTTCTCGTAGCCGCGGTTGATGAGGTCGATGCCGTGGACCCGGGAGGTGCCCTGGGCGGCGAGGGCGGCGATGAGGTAGGAGAAGCCGCCGCGGAGGTCGGGGATGACCAGGTCGGCACCCTGGAGGCGGGTGGGGCCGGAGACGACGGCGGAGTGCAGGAAGTTGCGCTGGCCGAAGCGGCAGACCGAACCGCCGAGGCACTCGCGGTAGAGCTGGATGTGCGCGCCCATCTGGTTCAGCGCCGAGGTGAAGCCCAGCCGGGACTCGTAGACCGTCTCGTGGACGATCGAGAGGCCGGTGGCCTGCGTCAGGGCGACGACCAGGGGCTGCTGCCAGTCGGTCTGGAAGCCGGGGTGGACGTCCGTCTCCAGCGCGATCGACTTCAGCTGGCCGCCGGGGTGCCAGAAGCGGATGCCCTCGTCGTCGATCTCGAAGGCGCCGCCCACCTTCCGGAAGGTGTTCAGGAACGTCATCATCGAGCGCTGCTGGGCGCCCCGGATGTAGATGTCGCCTTCGGTCGCCAGAGCGGCGGACGCCCAGGAGGCGGCCTCCAGGCGGTCCGGGAGCGCCTTGTGGTTGTAGCCGCCGAGCGAGTCCACACCGGTGATGCGGATCGTGCGGTCGGTGTCCATCGCGATGATCGCGCCCATCTTCTGCAGAACGCAGATGAGGTCCTCGATCTCCGGCTCGATCGCCGCGTTCGCGAGTTCCGTCACGCCCTCCGCGAGGACGGCGGTGAGCAGCACCTGCTCGGTCGCGCCCACCGACGGGTACGGCAGCTGGATCTTGGTACCGCGCAGCCGCCGCGGCGCCTCCAGGTACTGCCCGTCCTCCCGCTTCTCGATCTTCGCGCCGAACTGCCGCAGCACCTCGAAGTGGAAGTCGATCGGCCGGCCGCCGATGTCGCAGCCGCCGAGACCGGGGATGAACGCATGGCCGAGCCGGTGCAGCAGCGGGCCGCAGAACAGGATCGGGATGCGCGACGAGCCCGCGTGGGCGTCGATGTCGGCGACGTTCGCGCTCTCCACGTTCGTCGGGTCCATCACCAGCTCGCCCGGCTCGTCACCCGGGCGGACCGTTACGCCGTGCAGCTGCAGCAGTCCGCGCACGACCCGCACGTCGCGGATGTCGGGCACGTTGCGCAGCCGGCTCGGACCGCTGCCGAGCAGCGCGGCGACCATGGCCTTGGGTACGAGGTTCTTCGCACCGCGGACACGGATCTCGCCACTGAGCGGGGTGCCGCCGTGTACAAGCAGTACGTCGTCAGAGCCGTTGACGGTCATGGATCTCGCGTTCCGTGGAGTTGGGCAGAGGCTTTCCGGCGTGGACGGCCGACCGGTGGACCCTTGGTGCGGGGCCGGCGCGGCGTGGGCCGGAGAGCTAGCGTAAGCGCCGCCCACCCCCATTCCGGAAGTCCAAGGACCCCTAAGCCACGTCATGGGTTCGCCACAACACGAACCGTTCACCATCGGCCACACGGGGTCACCGTCACAGCCGTACGCCCCCGCCGCCTCCCCGTGCGGTGAGCTGCGTGCACGCCGCTACCGCCATTGACTCCCCGCGCGCGGGCAGGATGCGGGATCATGTCTGGCATGACCGAGGTGTCCTCGCTCACAGGGCGGCTGCTCGTGGCCACGCCCGCCCTGGCGGACCCGAACTTCGACCGCGCTGTGGTGCTCCTCCTCGACCACGACGAGAAGGGCTCGCTCGGCGTGGTCCTCAACCGGCCGACCCCGGTGGGCGTCGGCGACATCCTGGCGGGCTGGGCGGACCTCGCCGGCGAACCGGGGGTCGTCTTCCAGGGCGGCCCGGTGCAGCTGGACGCCGCCCTGGGAGTGGCGGTGATCCCCGGCGGCGGCTCCGCGGACCGGGCCCCGCTCGGCTGGAAGCGCGTCCACGGCGCGATCGGCCTCGTCGACCTGGAGGCCCCGCCGGAGCTGCTGGCCTCCGCGCTCGGCTCGCTGCGCATCTTCGCCGGATACTCGGGCTGGGGACCCGGTCAGTTGGAGGACGAACTGGTGGAGGGGGCCTGGTACGTCGTCGAGTCCGAACCCGGCGACGTCTCCTCGCCCTGCCCGGAGAGACTCTGGCGCGAGGTCCTGCGCCGACAGCGCAACGAACTCGCGATGGTGGCCACGTACCCGGACGACCCCTCGCTCAACTGATGCGGGACAGGCGCGAATGACGCATGTCGTCGCGGATCGCTCTTTCGCCGGTGGTGGAGGCCGGGCTGCCGCCGAGGCCTCGACGGTCCCTGTCCCCCACCGCTCCGGCGGGTCGGGACCGGACGCGAACACGGCGTCGGCACCGGTCGCGTCCGTTGTGCGAGGCAGGGACCCACACTCCTCGGCAGTTGATTACCCTTGCAGTCATGAGCACTCTTGAGCCCGAGCGCGGTACTGGTACGGGGACCCTCGTCGAGCCGGCGCCGCAGACGTCGCACGGCGACGGTGACCACGAGCGCTTCGCCCACTATGTCCAGAAGGACAAGATCATGGCGAGCGCCCTCGACGGCACGCCCGTCGTGGCGTTGTGCGGCAAGGTGTGGGTCCCGGGCCGCGACCCGAAGAAATACCCCGTGTGTCCCATGTGCAAGGAGATCTTCGAATCCCTCGGCGCCGGCGGCGGCGACCAGGGCGGCGACGGCAAGAAGTAACACGGCGGACACCAGCTCGGGAGCACCGGTACGTCGGCGGGTGCGGGTGGTGTGTGGTTGCTCGCGCGGTTCCCCGCGCCCCTGAAAAGCGCGGGGCGCCCATGTCTTCAGGGGCGCGTGCGGCCCCACCCACCCGTACCCGCCGACGCGCGCGTGCTCCCGGGCTTTGTCGCGCCGCCCGCCCCCGCCCCCGTTGCACGGAACGCTTCCCGGGATCACAAGGTGGTTGAGACCTCTTGTGGTCATGTCCATGTACT
The DNA here is from genome assembly GCF_041435215.1 of Streptomyces sp. NBC_01314. Lineage (NCBI taxonomy): Bacteria > Bacillati > Actinomycetota > Actinomycetes > Kitasatosporales > Streptomycetaceae > Streptomyces > Streptomyces sp. NBC_01314. Next base: position 7,037,854 of record NZ_CP108394.1, read on the forward strand.
CCCTAGCCTCCGGTGTGTTGTACAGAGCAGAACGCCCGTTGCAGAGAATGCAACGCTCCGCTCCCCCCACCGGAGGACCCGCTCATGAAGCTCGCCGCCAGAATCGCCGCGCCCGTAGCGGCCCTAGCCCTCGCCGGGCTGACCGCCTGCGCCCCCCAGACCTCTGACAACAACTCCTCCGAGGGGGACGAGAAGACCGGCACCCTCCGGGTCTGGCTCTTCCAGGAGGTGAGCAACGCGCCGAAGCAGAAGGTCGTCGACAAGGTGGTCTCCGCCTTCGAGAAGGCGCACGACAGCGTGAGGGTGAAGGTCGAGTACATCCCCGTCGAGACCCGCGCCCAGCGCGTCAAGGCCGCCTTCAACGACCCGAAGAGCGCCCCGGACCTCATCGAGTACGGCAACACCGACACGGCCGGCTATGTGAAGGACGGCGGACTCGCCGACGTCACCACGGAGTTCCACGACTGGTCCGAGGCCAAGGACTCCGACCCGACCGCCAAGACCTCCGTGACGGTCGACGGCAGGATCTACGGGGCACCCTTCTTCGTGGGCGTGCGCGCGCTGTACTACCGCACCGACGTCTTCGACGAGCTCGGCCTCGAAGCCCCGAAATCCCTGGACGAGTTGACCACCGCCGCCAGGACGATCCGCGCCGCCAAGCCCGACCTGTACGGCCTCGTCGTCGGCGGCGCCTACACCTACGGCGCGATGCCCTTCGTCTGGGCCAACGGCGGCGAGATAGCCGAGGGCAAGGGCGGCTCGTACGCCTCCACGATCGACAGCGCGGCCGCCCGGAAGGGCATCGCGGCGTACACCTCGCTCTTCGGCGACGACAACTGCCCCGCCGCCAAGTGCGCGAGCATGGGCGGCAACGACACGGTCACCGCCTTCGCGGCCGGCAAGGCGGGCATGGCGATCGGCGGCGACTTCAGCCACGCGGCCGTCGAGGCCGGCAAGGTCAAGGGCAGGTACGCGGTCGTCCCGCTGCCGGGTGTGAAGTCCGGCTCGGTGGCCCCGGCGTTCGCGGGCGGCAACAACGTCGGCGTCCTGAAGAGCACCACGCACCGCACCCTCGCCGTCGACCTGATGAAGCGGCTGGCGTCCAAGGAGACCCAGGGCGAACTCTTCGACGCGATGGGCTTCCTGCCCACGTACACCGACGTACGGGCCGAGGCGGCCGAGCAGGAGCCGTTCATCGAGCCGTTCGTCAAGACGCTCTCCTCCGGTACGAAGTTCGTGCCCGCCTCCCCGGCGTGGGCACAGATCGACGCGTCGCTGGTGCTGCCGACGATGTTCCAGGAGGTCGTCAGCGGCAAGAAGGACGTGGCCGAGGCGTCGAAGGACGCGGCCGAGCAGATGAACGACGTGTTCGGCACGGTCGGCTGAACCGATGGCGGCGCACGGCACGGTCGAGAAGACCGCCGGGCGGGTCGCGCTCACCGGAGCCGCGACCCGCCCGCCCCGCAGGCGCGATTGGACCCCCTGGATCCATCTCGCCCCCGCGCTCGTCGTACTCGGCGGGCTGCTCGTCTATCCCGTCTGGCAGCTCGGCCTGATCTCGCTCCTGGAGTACACCCAGGCCCAGGTCAGCGGCGGCGAACCGACCACCTTCCAGGGGTTCGGGAACTACGCCGAACTGTTCGGGGACCCCGAGTTCCGGCAGGTCCTGCTGGCCACCGCCGTGTTCGCGGCGGCCTGCGTGGTGTCCACGCTCGCCGTCGGGTGCGCGCTCGCCGTGCTGCTGACACGAGTACGGGCCGTGCCGCGCCTCGCGCTGATGCTGGCGGCGCTCGGGGCGTGGGCGACCCCCGCGATCACCGGGTCCACGGTGTGGCTGCTCCTCTTCGACCCGGACTTCGGCCCGGTCAACCGGATCCTGGGCCTCGGCGACCACTCCTGGACGTACGGGCGTTACAGCGCCTTCTTCCTCGTCCTGCTCGAAGTGGTGTGGTGCTCCTTCCCGTTCGTGATGGTGACCGTCTACGCGGGCATCCGCTCCGTACCCTCCGAGGTCCTGGAGGCCGCGGCCCTGGACGGCGCCTCGCAGTGGCGGATCTGGCGGTCGGTCCTCGCGCCGATGCTCCGGCCGATCCTCGTCGTCGTCACCATTCAGTCGATCATCTGGGACTTCAAGGTCTTCACCCAGATCTATGTGATGACGGGCGGCGGCGGTATCGCGGGCCAGAACCTCGTACTGAACGTGTACGCCTACCAGAAGGCCTTCGCGTCCTCCCAGTACAGCCTCGGTTCGGCGATCGGCGTGGTGATGCTGGTGATTCTGCTGGCGGTCACCCTGGTGTATTTGCGACTGCTGCGCGGACAGGGGGAGGAGCTGTGAATGCAAGGGGTTTCCCGAGGCGGCCCCGGCGGCTCGCGGCGGAGGCATCGGCCCTGGTCATCGCGGTCGTGGTGGCGTTCCCGCTTTACTGGATGGTGCTGAGCGCGTTCAAGCCGACGGGTGAGATCGAGTCGGCCGAGCCTCGGCCATGGACCCTCTCGCCGACGCTGGATTCCTTCCGCCGCGTCTTCGGACAGCAGGAATTCGGCCGCTACTTCGTCAACAGCCTGGTCGTCGCCTGCACGGTGGTGGTCGTCTCCGCGCTGATCGCGTTTCTCGCGGCGACGGCGGTCACCCGATTCCGCTTCCGATTCCGGACCACCTTGCTGATCATGTTCCTGGTCGCCCAGATGGTGCCCGTGGAGGCGCTCACCATCCCGCTCTTCTTCCAGATGCGGGACTTCGGCCTACTCAACACCCTGGGCGCGCTGATCCTGCCCCACATCGCCTTCTCGCTGCCGTTCGCGATCTGGATGCTGCGCGGCTTTGTGAAGGCCGTACCGGAGGCGCTGGAGGAGGCGGCCCAACTCGACGGGGCGAGCCGTTCCCGATTCCTCTGGCAGATCCTTTTCCCCCTCGTCTTCCCGGGGCTGGTGGCCACCAGCGTCTTCTCCTTCATCTCCGCCTGGAACGACTTCCTGTTCGCCAAGTCGTTCATCATCAGCGACACGTCCCAGTCGACCCTGCCGATGGCCCTCCTGGTGTTCTACAAGCCCGAAGAGCCGGACTGGGGCGGCGTGATGGCGGCGTCCACGGTGATGACGATTCCGGTGCTGATCTTCTTCGTACTCGTACAGCGACGGCTGGTCTCCGGACTGGGCGGCGCGGTCAAGGACTGACGTGAGTGAACTGATTCCCGCGCCCCGCCGCGTCGACGCCGGTTCAGGCGAGGTACGGCTGACTCCGCACTCCCGGCTCCACGCCCACGACGGGACGGAGGGCGTCGGCCACTGGCTGCGCACCGTCCTGCGGGAGGCCACCGGCCTGCCGCTGCGCGAGGGGCGGGAGCTCGACGACACCGACGAGGACGGCATCGGGCTCCGGCTCGACCCCGGACTCGGCCCCGAGGAGTACCGCCTCGTCAGCGACCCGTCCGGCGTCCTCGTCGAGGGCGGCAGCGCGGCCGGCGTCTTCTGGGGAGCCCAGACACTGCGGCAGCTCCTCGGCCCCGACGCGTATCGCAGGGCCCCTCTCGGGCGCGACCGCACCTGGGCCGTGCCGCACGTCAGGATCGAGGATGCCCCCCGTTTCCCCTGGCGCGGCCTCATGCTCGACGTCGCCCGGCACTTCATGCCCAAGGACCAGGTCCTGCGCTACCTCGATCTGATGGCCGCGCACAAAGTCAACGTCCTCCACTTCCACTTGACGGACGACCAGGGCTGGCGGATCGAGATCGAGCGATACCCGAGGCTGACGGAGGTCGGCTCCTGGCGGGCGCGCACGAAAATTGGCCATCGCGCGTCACCCCTCTGGGAGGAGAAGCCGCACGGGGGTTACTACACGAAGGACGACATCCGCGAAATCGTCGCCTACGCGGCCGCGCGGCATATCACCGTGGTCCCCGAGATCGACATCCCGGGACACAGCCAGGCCGCCATCGCCGCGTATCCGGAACTCGGCAACACCGATGTCATCGACACGACCTCCCTCACAGTCTGGGACACCTGGGGCATCAGCAAGAACGTACTCGCCCCCACCGACAACACCCTGCGTTTCTACGAGGGGGTGTTCGAGGAAGTCCTGGAGCTGTTCCCGTCGTCCTTCGTGCACATCGGCGGCGACGAGTGCGCCAAGGACCAGTGGAAGGAGTCGGCCACCGTGCAGGCCCGCATCCGGGAGCTGGGGCTCGCGGACGAGGACGAGTTGCAGTCGTGGTTCGTCCGGCACTTCGACAACTGGCTGACCGCGCGCGGGCGTCGCCTGATCGGATGGGACGAGATCCTGCAGGGCGGGAGCCGAGCCGAAGGGCGCGCCCCTGTCGAAAGCGACGAGGAGGAGGGAGCGAAGCGACCGCTCGACGAGGTGGGGGCACCCCCGGCCGGAGGCTGGGGGAGTCGACAGGGGATCAGAGCGCCCGGAGGCGAGGCGACAGGAATCAGCCTCGCGCCGGGGGCGGCCGTGTCGTCCTGGAGGGGCTACGCGGGCGGCATCACGGCGGCCCGCGCGGGCCACGACGTGGTCATGTGCCCCGAGCAGCAGGTGTATCTGGACCACCGTCAGGACGGCGGCCCCGACGAGCCGGTGCCCATCGGCTTCGTCCGCACCCTGGAGGACGTCTTCCGGTTCGAGCCGGTGCCACCGGAGTTGACGCCCGACGAGGCGCGGCATGTGCTGGGCACCCAGGCCAATGTGTGGACCGAGGTGATGGAGGACTCCGCGCGCGTGGATTACCAGACCTTCCCGCGCCTGGTGGCCTTCGCCGAGGTGGCCTGGAGCCGGCTGCCGGAACCCGCCGAGCGTGACTTCGCCGACTTCGAGCGCCGGATGACGGCCCACTACCCGCGACTTGACGCACTCGGCGTCGGATATCGGCCGCCCTCGGGTCCGCGTCCGTGGCAGCGGCGGCCCGGTGTGCTCGGACGTCCGATCGAGGGGACGCCCCCGAACGTGTGAGGCGACCGCGAACCGGTGGGACCGAAAGCGCGTGCCCTGCGACTGTGGCCACAGAGAGAACAAGAGGCGCAAGGGGGTCAAGTGGCGCCGTAAGTGTTAATTCGCGCCTATGGGTTATGTCGTGCCAAAACGGACCATCTCTCGGGCGGGGTGGGCGAATGCCTCCTGTCGGACCCCCGCGTTCGGACCTCGCGAGAATGTGCCAGAGTTGCCACGTCCGCCCTGTCAGCACGTACCGTACGGCAACACAGGCGGACCAGGTGGGGCAGCGGGAAGGGGTAGCCGGTTTGACCACGCACGCACCGCAGGCGGCGCAGGCCGTGACTCTGCCCGGCTCGCTGGACGAGGCCGTGGCGGCCCTCGCCGCCATGCCCTGGGCGGTTCCGGTGGCGGGTGGCACGGACCTCATGGCAGCGGTCAACTCCGGACAACTCAGGCCCGCCGCACTGGTCGGGCTCGGCAAGATCAGCGAGATCCGCGGCTGGCAGTACCAGGACGGACACGCCCTGCTGGGTGCCGGACTGACGCACGCCCGGATGGGGCGCCCGGACTTCGCGGCGCTCATTCCGGCGCTCGCCGCAGCCGCGCGCGCCGCCGGACCACCGCAGATCCGCAACGCCGGCACCCTCGGCGGCAACATCGCGACGGCCGCCCCCACCGGGGACGCGCTGCCCGTGCTGGCCGCCCTGGAGGCCACGCTGATCATCGCGGGCCCGGGCGGGGCGCGCCGTGAGATGCCCGTTTCGCACCTGTTGGCCGGCATGGAGATGTTGCGGCCCGGTGAACTCATCGGCTTCGTGCGCGTGCCGCTGCTGCACGCGCCCCAGGTCTTCCTGAAGGCCACCGGCCGCACCGGCCCCGGCCGCGCGGTCGCCTCCGTCGCCCTCGTCCTCGACCCCGCCCGGCGCGGGGTGCGGTGCGCCGTCGGAGCCATAGCGCCGATGCCGCTGCGCCCCCTGGACGCCGAGACCTGGGTCGGCCAGTTGATCGACTGGGACGGCGAGCGCAGCCTCGTCCCCGAGGCGCTGCAGGCCTTCGGCGAGTACGTCGCGGCCGCCTGCATCCCCGACCCGGCCCCCGAGGTCGACGGTTCCGTACCGCCGCTTCCACCCGCCGTACTGCACCTGCGGCGCACCGTCGCCGCGCTGGCCCGACGAGCACTGGGGAGGGCACTGTCGTGACCGACGACCAGCACGGAGAGAGCACCCCGCAGCAGGGCCAGGGCGGCTGGGAGCGGCTGCCGCAGGGCGACTACGACGACGGCGCCACCACCTTCGTACAGCTCCCCGAAGGGGGCATCGACGCGCTGCTCGCCGCCGACAGCCCGCTGGCCGCGCCCGGCCACGGCTATGTGCCGCCGCAGATAGCGGCCAACTCCATCAACACGGCGAACACGGCCAACACCGCCGGAACCGACCCGTCCGCCCCGGGCGCCTGGGCGATGCCGGCCGGGGGCGCCCAGTGGCACGACCCGAACGCCGGGCAGCCGCAGCCCCCGACGCAGGACGGGTTCACGTACAACCCCGGCTCGACCGGGCAGTGGACGTTCGAGGAGCCGGCCGCGCAGGAAGGCGCCGCTCCCGGTCACGATGTGACCGGCGAGTGGTCGATTCCGGTCGCGAGGGGTGACCTTCCGGACGAATCCGGCGAGTTCAGCACATCGGCCCTCGTCGAGCAGTGGGGCGGCAACCCGCCCGCCACGCTCCCCGGCGGCGCCGCCGCGCCCTGGGCGACCGAGCAGATCGGCACGGCGTGGACCACGTCGCCCCCGGCCCGGACCGACGAGCACCGCGGCGACGAGCACCGGCCCGCGGAGCACCGGCCCGAGGAGCGTGCGGCCGGGAACCGCATGCCGGGCGAGAGCGCGGCGGGCATGGCCCCGGATGCCCCCGAGGAGCCCTCCGTGGCCCCTGCGGAGGCGTACGCCGACCCGGCACCCGAGACCGCCGGGCAGGCCCCGGAAGCCGCCCAGGAGCCCGCTGGGCCGATCGGTGAGGCCGACACGGAGGCCGAGGGTCGCGCACGGCCCGAGGCGCCGGAGACGGCCCCTGAGACGTCCGGGGCCGCCGCGGCTGCCGGGACCGACGCCGAGGGCGACCCGGCGTCGGCCGACGAGCCCGCCCCGCCCCCGCACGACGACCACCCCCTCGCCTCCTACGTCCTGCGCGTCAACGGCACCGAACGGCCCGTCAGCGACGCCTGGATCGGCGAGTCGCTGCTCTACGTACTGCGCGAGCGGCTCGGCCTCGCGGGTGCCAAGGACGGCTGCTCGCAGGGCGAGTGCGGAGCCTGCAACGTCCAGGTCGACGGCCGGCTCGTGGCGTCCTGCCTGGTGCCCGGCGTCACCGCCGCGGGCAGCGAGGTGCGCACCGTCGAGGGCCTCGCCGCCGACGGGCAGCCCTCGGACGTGCAGCGGGCCCTGGCCAAATGCGGTGCCGTGCAGTGCGGTTTCTGCGTGCCCGGCATGGCGATGACCGTGCACGACCTCCTGGAGGGCAACCCCGCCCCCAGCGACCTGGAGACCCGCCAGGCCCTCTGCGGCAACCTCTGCCGCTGCTCCGGCTACCGGGGCGTCCTGGCGGCCGTCCGCGACGTCGTCGCCGGACGCGAGGCGCACTCGGCCGCCGAGAACGAGGCCGCCGCGGACGCCGACGAGGCACGCATCCCGCACCAGGCGGGGCCGGGCGCGGGCGGCGTCAACACGGCGGCGTACGACTCCCAGGGCGCACCCCCACCGGCACCGCACGACCCCGACCGCTCCTACGGCGGCCAGGGCATGTCGTTCACCGGCCCGGACGACTCGTACGGGGGTCAGGGGCAGTCGTTCGGCGGCCAGGGCGACACCTACGGGGGTCAGGGGCAGTCGTTCAGCGGTCAGAACGACACCTACGGCGGCCAGGGGCAGTCCTTCGGCCGCCAGGACGACTCGTACGGCGGTCAGGGGCAGTCCTTCGGCCGCCAGGACGACTCGTACGGCGGTCAGGGCCGGTCGTTCGGCCAGGACGGAGGCCAGACGTGAGCAACGAAACCGTCATCGCGACGCCGGCGGGCCCCGGCGAGGCCCACCCCGCCCCTGAGCAGCTGCCGCACGGCCTGGGCGCGAACCTGCCGTCCGCCGATGCCCGCGCCAAGTCGGAGGGCACCTTCCCGTACGCGGCCGACCTGTGGGCCGAGGGCCTGCTGTGGGCCGCCGTGCTCCGCTCGCCGCACCCGCACGCGCGCATCGTGTCCATCGACACGTCCCACGCGCGCGAGATGCACGGCGTACGGGCCGTCATCACCCACGAGGACGTGCCGGGCGTCTCCCTGCACGGCCGCGGCAAGGCCGACCGGCCCCTGTTCGCCTCCGAGGTCGTACGCCACCACGGCGAGCCCATCGCGGCCGTCGCCGCCGACCACCCCGACACCGCGCGGATGGCCGCCGCCGCCGTCATCGTCGAGTACGAGGTGCTCGACCCGGTGATCGACCCGGAGCAGGCCTTCGAGGCCGAACCCCTGCACCCCGACGGCAACCTCATCCGCCACATCCCGCTGCGCCACGGCGACCCGAACGCGGCCGGCGAGATCGTCGTCGAGGGCCAGTACCGCATCGGTCGCGCGGACCCGGCCCCCATCGGCGCGGAGGCCGGCCTCGCCGTGCCCCGCCCCGACGGCGGCGTCGAGCTGTACGTGGCCTCCACCGACCCGCACGCCGACCGCGACGCGGCCGCCGCCTGCTACGGCCTGGTCCCCGACCGCGTCAAGATCGTCGTCACCGGTGTCCCCGGCGCCACCGCCGACCGTGAGGACCAGGGCTTCCAGCTGCCGCTCGGCCTCCTCGCCCTGAAGACCGGCTGCCCGGTCAAACTGACGGCGACCCGCGAGGAATCCTTCCTGGGCCACGCGCACAGACATCCCACACTGCTGCGCTACCGCCACCACGCGGACGCCGAGGGCAAGCTGATCAAGGTCGAGGCACAGATCCTGCTCGACGCGGGCGCGTACGCCGACACGTCGTCGGAGGCGCTGGCCGCCGCCGTCTCGTTCGCCTGCGGCCCGTACGTCGTCCCGAACGCCTTCATCGAGGGCTGGGCGGTCCGCACCAACAACCCGCCCTCCGGCCATGTGCGCGGCGAGGGCGCCATGCAGGTCTGCGCCGCGTACGAGGCCCAGATGGACAAGCTGGCGAAGAAGCTGGGCCTCGACCCGGCCGAGCTGCGCATGCGCAACGTGATGTCCACCGGCGACGTGCTGCCGACGGGCCAGTCGGTGACCTGCCCGGCCCCGGTCGCCGAACTCCTCCAGGCCGTCCAGGAGTTCCCGCTCCCGGCGCTGCCCAAGGACACCCCCGAGGACGAGTGGCTGCTCCCGGGCGGCCCCGAGGGCGCGGGCGAGCCGGGTGCCGTCCGCCGCGGTGTGGGCTACGGCCTCGGCATGGTCCACATGCTCGGCGCCGAGGGCGCGGACGAGGTCTCCACGGCCACCGTGAAGGTCCACGACGGCATCGCGACCGTCCTGTGCGCGGCCGTCGACACCGGCCAGGGCTTCTCCACCCTCGCCCGGCAGATCGTCCAGGAGACCCTGGGCATCGACGAGGTCCACATCGCCCAGGTCGACACCGACCAGCCCCCGGCGGGCCCGAGCTGCCGAGGCCGCCACACCTGGGTCTCGGGCGGCGCGGTGGAACGAGCGGCGAAGATGGTCCGCACGCAACTGCTCCAGCCCCTGGCCCACAAGTTCGGCATGTCCACGGAGCTGCTGCAGATCACCGACGGCAAGATCACGTCGTACGACGGTGTCCTGTCGACCACGGTCGCGGAGGCATTGGACGGCAAGGAACTCTGGGCCACCGCCCAGTGCCGCCCCCATCCGACCGAGCCGCTGGACGACGCCGGCCAGGGCGACGCGTTCGTGGGTCTGGCGTTCTGCGCGATCCGCGCGGTCGTGGACGTCGACATCGAACTCGGCTCCGTACGGGTCGTGGAGCTGGCCGTCGCCCAGGACGTCGGCCGGATCCTCAACCCGACGCAACTCGCCGCGCGTATCGAGGCGGGCGTCACCCAGGGCGTGGGCGTGGCCCTCACGGAGAACCTCCGCACCCCCCGAGGTCTCATCCGCCACCCCGACCTCACCGGCTACGCCCTGCCCACCGCCCTCGACACCCCCGACATCCAGATCGTCAAACTGGTCGAGGAGCGGGACGTCATCGCCCCCTTCGGTGCGAAGGCGGCCAGCGCGGTGCCGGTGGTCACCTCTCCGGCGGCCATCGCGGCGGCGGTCCGGGCGGCCACGGGACGCCCCGTGAACCGCCTCCCGATCCGGCCGCAGGCAGCGGTGGTGACGGGCGCGTAGGGGTACGTGAACGGACCCCCGCGTAGCCCCTGAGGTGCGTGTTCGCACGTACGTCGGGCGTTGTCAGTGGGGCCGCGTATGGTTCTGGCAGTGGGGAGAATGTCCGCTCGGCGGCACGGCATCCCCACCGGGGGAAGCACGCTGCGCACCATGTGCCGGGGGGAGCCATGAGCACAATGACGATGGGGACAATGGGCCTGACGGACCTGAACGACCTGAACGATCTGCACCACCTGAACGACCCGCACCACCTGAACGACCTGGCGGTGCCGACCGGGGGACCGGCCACCCGCTCCGGACTGGCGCTGGACCTGCCCGCCCGGCTGCTGGACGAGGAGTTCGGCCAGAGCGCGGTGTGGCGCTTCGAGGACTTCGACTTCCCGGCCACGCTCACCCACGAGCCGACCCGGCGCTTCCTGCGGGACATGGGCCTGCCCGAGAACCACGGCTTCTTCCAGCTCGACACGGACATCCCGCTGCCGACCCTCGCCGAGTACCACGCGAACGAACGCCCCGGCGAGTTCACCCCCGGGCGATTCCCGGCCGGAGCCGCCCACTTGATCCGCCTCGGCCACTTCGTCGAGGGCGACAGCCTCGTCGTCGACGGCACCACCGGCGCGATCCTCAACTGGAGCGAGCCCGAGTCGGCCCTCTGCCCCCTCGACGCCGACATCTCCACCCTCGCCTTCACCCTCTGGCTCCTCCACCGCGAGAAGCGCGAAGGGACAGTCGCGGGCTGCTGGGTGGAGACACTGCGCAACAAGGCCTGCGCGGGTCTCTGAGACCACGGGCACGCAAAGACGGCCGACCACTGAATTGTTGATTCTTTGCCGTTTTGCCGAAGAAAGAGTTGACCGTGATCCGGTAATTAATTTCTCCAGATGCTCCCCCGTCTCGCTTGGGCGACAATCGGTATGGACGCACCACGGCTTCAGTACTGCGAAATGAGGGAAGACAGTGGACCTCTACACTGACTTGACCGAGGCGCAGAAGAAAGCGTTCAAGGAGAACGCGGACGACCTGGCAAAGCTGCAACCTCAGCTGGACAAGGTGCGCGAAGAGGCGCTGTCGCGCCTGGAGCGAGCGGGGCTGGGGGATGGAACGGACACGCTGAACTGCCTGGCCTGCAGTGCGTGCTCGGGATGGACCACTGGCGAGGACGGTAAGTGCGGCCATTGCCCCCACGGCTGGTTCTCTCACAACGTGAAATAGCAGTCCCCACGGCGACGCAAGGGGAGCAATTCCACGTCCCGGCTTCTCCAAGGAGGCGCCGGCATGCGCTCCGGCGACCGAAATGGCGGCACCCCTCGCGGGGTGCCGCCACTTCGTTCTGTCCGTTCAGGAATTCAGAGGCCGTGGCGGGAATCGAACCCACGTAACTCGCTTTGCAGGCGAGTCCCTGAACCACTCGGGCACACGGCCGGGTCGAAAGCGTCAGCGTTGGCTGCCTGGCGCTCCGAACTCGATGTGTAGACCGTAGGCGGGGGCTCGGCAGGGGCTCAAGGGGCGCGGGGGTGCTGCAACGCGACTGCCATACGCCGTTCATGAACCGCGGGTGGAGCCGTACCGGGAGCGGCTGATGGCGGTGGGAGTGGTGCTGTCCGCGGCTGCGATCACCACGCTGCCGGGCGCGCTGGTCCACTCCGTCCCGGTGTGGACCGTGGCCGTGGCGTGGGCCTTCGGATGCTTCGGGATGGGGCTCGTCATCTCCTCCACCAGTGTCCTTCTGCTCCACCTCTCCGCGCCCGAACAGGCCGGCATCAACTCCGCCGCCCTCCAGATGTCCGCCGGACTCTCCGACGCGCTCCTCCTCGCCGCCGGTGGCGGCGCCTTCGCCGCGCTGGGCGGCGGCACGGTCGCCCACACGGCCACCACCACGGCCTCCGGTGCCGGTTCGCACCCGGCCGCCGCCTTCGCCGCGGTGTTCCTGCCGATGGCGGGGGTGGCGCTGGTGGGCGCTTGGGTGACCATGCGGGTGCGAGCCACGTCCATCTCAAAGTGGTACCACTTTGACCCCTCTAGTGGTACCGTTTTGGTATGGCTATGAACCTACGTCTTCGTGACGACCAGACCGAGGCTCTGAAGCTGCGTGCCGACGAGGAGGGCACAAGCATGCACGCCATACTGCTCAAGGCGGTGGACGACTACCTGGCCAGGACGGCTCATGAGGCCCTCGTACGAAAGGCCGCCAAGGAGCAGACCGTCAAGTGGGCCGAGCTGTTGGAGCGGCTCAAGTGACATGCGTCTACCTGTCGGCTGAGGACGCCCTGGCCATCGCCGAGCTTGCCGTCGATGACCAGGGCGTTGTCGTTCGGGACGCGGGCCTGTTGGAGTCGGCTGTGCATCGCCCCTCTGCCTCGATGTTCGGGCAGGAGGCGTACACCGACCTGTTCGGGAAGGCGGCGGCCCTCCTGCAGTCGCTCGTGATCAACCATCCCCTGGTCGACGGCAACAAGCGCACGGCCTGGACATCCTGTGTCGTCTTTCTCGCCATGAACGACGTGCAGCTCCGGCCGGACATCGACGCTGCCGAACGCCTTGTGATCGCCGTGGCCACCGGTGACATGGATGAGGTCAAGGCCATCTCCGAGGCTCTGCGGGAGCTTGCCGAGCAGCCGATGTGAGCTGAGTCCCATCTGCGGCCGACCCGGTCCAGTTCGCGCGTTGGCGCAAGCGGGTCGCCGGTAGGGTGGCCCGGTTGTCATACGTAGCCGTGGTGGGCGGGTCGCTGCGCGAGTCGCCCGGGGCTACCCGCCGAGCCGCTCGACCCCCAGACCGGAGACCGTGACTACCACCGCCGCCTCCTCGAACCACCACCTCTCTCCGGCCTTTCCCGGCCGCGCCCCATGGGGTACCGCCGGCAAGCTGCGTGCCTGGCAGCAGGGGGCGATGGAGAGATACATCCAGGAGCAGCCGCGGGACTTTCTCGCGGTCGCGACCCCCGGCGCCGGGAAGACCACCTTCGCGCTGACGCTCGCGTCCTGGCTGCTGCACCACCACGTCGTGCAGCAGGTGACGGTCGTGGCGCCCACGGAGCATCTGAAGAAGCAGTGGGCCGAGGCCGCGGCGCGGATAGGGATCAAGCTGGACCCGGAGTACAGCGCGGGGCCGCTCAGCAAGGAGTACGACGGGGTCGCGGTCACGTACGCGGGTGTGGGTGTGCGGCCCATGCTGCACCGCAACCGCAGTGAGCAGCGCAAGACCCTCGTCATTCTCGATGAGATTCATCACGCGGGGGACAGCAAGTCCTGGGGCGAGGCGTGCCTGGAGGCCTTCGAGCCCGCCACCCGGCGGCTCGCGCTCACCGGTACACCCTTCCGTTCCGACACCAACCCCATCCCCTTCGTGGCGTACGAGGAGGGGACGGACGGGATCCGGCGGTCGTCCGCCGACTACACCTACGGCTACGGCAACGCGCTCGCCGACAACGTCGTGCGGCCCGTCATCTTCCTTTCCTACAGCGGCAACATGCGCTGGCGGACCAAGGCGGGCGACGAGATCGCCGCGCGCCTCGGCGAGCCCATGACCAAGGACGCGATCAGCCAGGCCTGGCGTACGGCCCTCGATCCGCGCGGTGAGTGGATGCCGAGCGTGCTGCGCGCCGCCGACCAGCGGCTCACCGAGGTCAGGAAGGGCATCCCGGACGCCGGTGCCCTCGTCATCGCCACCGACCAGGACTCCGCCCGCGCCTACGCCAAGCTGATCCGCGAGATCACGGGGACGAGCGCGACGGTCGTCCTCTCCGACGACTCGGGCGCCTCCAACCGCATCGACGAGTTCAGCGCCGGCACCGACCGCTGGATGGTCGCCGTGCGGATGGTGTCCGAGGGCGTCGACGTGCCCCGGCTGGCCGTGGGGGTCTACGCCACCACCATCTCCACCCCGCTCTTCTTCGCCCAGGCCGTCGGACGTTTCGTACGGTCCCGGCGGCGCGGCGAGACCGCGTCCGTGTTCCTGCCGACCATCCCCGACCTGCTCACCTTCGCCAACGAGATGGAGGTGGAGCGGGACCACGCCCTCGACAAGCCGAAGAAGGAGGGCGAGGAGGACCCGTACGCCGAGGAGGACAAGCTCCTGGCGGAGGCGGAGAGGGAGCAGGACGAGGACACCGGCGACCAGGACATGCTGCCGTTCGAGGCGCTGGAGTCCGACGCCGTGTTCGACCGGGTCATGTACAACGGCGCCGAGTTCGGCATGCAGGCCCACCCCGGGAGCGCGGAGGAGCAGGACTACCTCGGGATTCCGGGGCTGCTGGAGCCGGACCAGGTGCAGCTGCTGCTGCAGAAGCGGCAGGCGCGGCAGATCGCGCACAGCCGCAAGAGGCCGGACGCCGAGGCCGACCTGGTGGAGCTGCCGGCCGACCGGCGGCCCGTCGTCACCCACAAGGAACTGCTTGAGCTGCGCAAACAGCTCAACGGCATGGTCGGCGCCTACTCCCATCAGAGCGGCAAGCCGCACGGTGTCATCCACACCGAGGTGCGCAGGGTGTGCGGTGGACCACCGAGTGCCGAGGCCACGGCGGGGCAGCTGCGGCAGCGGATCGCCAAGGTGCAGGAGTGGGCCACCCGGATGAAGTGACGTCCGGGGCGCGGGGAGTGGTGGGCTCCGCGGAGTGCGCTCCCAGGGAGTGCGCTGTGTGTGATGCGCCCGTACATATAGTCACAAATCGAAGTAGTCCGTACCGGTCGCTGACCGGATTCTGGACGGAGTCTTCCGCTCAGCGAACCCGCTCGTTACTGTCCCCGCTACGTACACGCCCCGTGGCAGCGCCGCCGCGGAGCGCAGCCGTGAAGCGACTCCGCCCGGATCATCCGGGTTCAGCCGATCGGCGGCCTCTGTAGCGCGACGCCGAACGGGACCGGTGACGCATCAGCCGTGACAGGGGTCGCCGCCCTCACCAAGAAGGAGTGGGCGTCGTGACCGCGGAGACCTCTCAGACGCTTGATCGGGGACTGCGTGTCCTCAAGCTGCTGGCCGACACCGATCACGGGCTGACCGTCACCGAGCTGTCCAACAAGCTCGGGGTCAACCGAACCGTTGTGTACCGCCTGCTCGCCACCCTGGAACAGCACTCCCTCGTCCGACGTGACCTGGGCGGACGTGCCCGGGTCGGGCTGGGTGTGCTGCAGCTCGGGCGGCAGGTGCATCCGTTGGTGCGGGAGGCCGCGTTGCCCGCGCTGCGCTCGTTGGCCGAGGACATAGGGGCGACCGCGCATCTCACGCTCGTGGACGGGACCGAGGCGCTGGCCGTCGCGGTCGTCGAGCCGACGTGGACGGACTATCACGTGGCGTACCGGGCCGGCTTCCGGCACTCGCTGGACCGGGGGGCCGCGGGGCGGGCGATCCTGTCGGGCCGGCAGCAGCCGGGGGACTGGCCCGGGTACGCGCTCACGCACGGGGAGCTGGAGGCGGGGGCCAGCGGGGCCGCCGCGCCGCTGCTCGGGGTGACCGGGGTCGAGGGCAGTGTGGGAGTCGTCATGCTGGCCGACGCGGTGCCGGAGCGGGTCGGGCCGCGTGTCATGGACGCGGCCCGAGAGGTGGCCGACGCGCTGCGGTGACGTGGGGTGGTGACGCGCTGCGGTGACGCGGGGTGGCGTCGCGGAGCGGTGACGCGGGGTGGCGTCGCGGGGTGGCGTCGGCCGGTCGGTCGCTCGCGCGGTTACGCCGCCTCGGCGTTGAGCGTGCTCAGCCAGTCCAGCAGATGCTTGGTGAACGTGTCCGGCTGTTCCATGTTGGCGTAGTGGCCGGTCCCCTCGATCGAGATGGCCCGGCCCTTGCCCGCGACCGTCCTGGTCAGGCGTTCGGCCATGGCGATGAGGTCGGGGGCGTCGAGGGTGCCGTTGACGGCGAGGGTGGGGGCGGTGACGGTGGCGGCGCGGGCCCAGGTGTCGGTCACCGGGACGTGCCAGTCCGTCTCGCCCACGGTGTGCTTGGCGGCGGTGGCGCGGCTCATCTCCCGTACGCGCCGCACGATGTCGGGGTCCACGTCGTCGACCGTGCGGTGCGGGCCGGCGACGGCCTCGGCGACCACATCGAGCCAGCCCTCGATGTCGCCGGACATCAGTGTGCCGTAGTAGCGGGCGACGCTGTCCTTGGTCCAGGGATCCGTGTGCTCGGGCTCACTGGTGCCGACGCCGCTGACGACGAGGGCGCGTACGAGTCCGGGGTGCTCCAGTGCCGTGTCGACGGCCGTGCCTCCGCCCATCGACATGCCGATCAGGACCGCCGGGCCTGTGTCCAGGTGGCGCAGCAGCGCGGCGAGATCGTCGGTGAGGCGGAACGGCCTGCTCGCGTTGGCGGAGGCGCCGTGCCCCCGGGCATCCGGTGCGATGACGCGGTGGTCGGCCGCCAGGGCGGGCACCAGGTCGCGCCACATGCGGTGATCCGTGAAGCCGCCGTGCAGCAGCACCAGCGGGGTGCCCGAACCGACGTCCAGGTAGGCGAGCGGACCGTCGTCGGACTGAAACGTGTGCGTGCGTACCTGTGAGGCATCAGTCATGACAACTAAGGTGTCATATTGGGAGGGTGATGACAACTGGGTTGTCATTCTGCTCGGCAGTGGAGTGTGAAAGAGAATGACCCCGTGACAGAGACCAATGAGCCGCTGCCGCCCGACGTGCTCGCCGGGCGACTGTCCGAGGTGTTCGCCGTCCTGGGGCCCCTCTACCGGCGGACGACCCGCGCGCTGGAGCTGAAGGAGCGCAAAGAGGGGTTCCCCGTCGGCGTACGCGCCGTCCTGGAGCTGCTGCGCATGGGCGGGCGGCCCATGACCGTGCCGCAGATGGGCCGGACGCTGGCGCTGAGCAGACAGTTCGTGCAGCGGATGGTCAACGAGGCGGCGGGGCGGGAGCTCGTCGAGGCCATCCCGAACCCCGCGCACCAGCGGTCCTCCCTGATCCGGCTGACCGATGCCGGCCGGGCGACCATCGACGCGTTGGTCGCCCGGGAGAGCGTGCTGCTGAAACAGGCGAGCGGTGAGCTGACGGGGGCCGACGTCGACGCCTGCGTACGGGTGCTGACGCATCTCCTCGGACTCTTCGAGGACGTGGACGTCAACTGAGGCCCGCCGGCCCACCGAGCCGGCCCGCGCCCCTGGGTACCGCGCCCCCGGGTACCACCGGCCCCTGGCCGGAAGTGCCCCTCGCGTTAGATTGACCCCGTGCTCTCTCGTCTCTCCAGCCTTTCGCGTCCCGTGGCCGTAGCCGTATGCGCCCTGCCCGTGGTGGGGCTGCTCGCCACGGCGGTGTTCGCGCCGTTGCCGTTCTCCGTGGCGCAGCCGGGGATGACGGCGAACGTGCTGGGCGAGAACAAGGGGGAGCCGGTGATCACGATCAGCGGTGCCAAGGCCCGGACGACCAGCGGGCAGTTGCGGATGACGACGATCGAGGCGACGGGGCCGGCCACCCGCGTCGGACTCGGTGATGTGCTCGACGGCTGGTTCCGCACGGACCAGGCCGTCATGCCGCGCGAGGCGGTCTACCCCAGCGGCGACACCACCGAGGAGATCCAGGAGTACAACGAGGCCGAGATGAAGGAGTCCCAGGACACGGCGACCGAGGCGGCGCTCGCCTACCTCGGCGAGGAGCCCGGCGACATCAAGGTCACCCTGCGGCTCGCCGATGTCGGCGGCCCCAGCGCCGGCCTGCTCTTCTCCCTCGGCATCGTCGACAAGCTCGACGGCGACGGCAGCGGCGGCGACCTCACGGGCGGCCGCGTCATCGCCGGTACGGGGACCATCGACCCGGCCGGCCGGGTCGGCGCGGTCGGCGGGGTCACCCTCAAGACCCAGGCCGCCCGGCGCGACGGCGCGACCGTCTTCCTCGTCCCCAAGGCCGAGTGCTCCGACGCGAAGGCCGAACTGCCCAAGGGGCTGCGGCTCATCCCGGTGACGACCCTGAAGGGCGCGGTCGGCTCGCTCGTCGCGCTGGAGACGGGCAAGGGTTCCGTACCCGGCTGCTGACCCGGCTTATTGCCCCCCGGAGACGACGGCCCGTTCACTCGTGGAGCGCCGCCTGCTCCACCAGCGGGATGATCCGCAGCGGAACGGGGTTCTCCATGACGATCGCCGTGGCGGCCCGGACGATGCCGTCGAAACCGACGACCCGGTCGATCACCCGCTGGAGATCGGCGTTCGAACGGGCCACGAGCCGGCACAGCATGTCCCCGCTGCCGGTCGTCGTGTGCAGCTCCAGCACCTCCGGCACGGTCGCCAAGTGGGCCCGTACGTCCGCCCCCTGCCCCTGCCTGATCTGCAGCGTCGCGAACGCCGTGACCGGGTAGCCGAGCGCGGCCGGATCGACCTGGGGTCCGAACCCGCGGATGACTCCGTTCGACTGGAGCCGGTCGAGCCGGGCCTGCACCGTGCCCCGCGCGACCCCCAGCCGCCGTGACATCTCCAGTACCCCGATCCGCGGCTCGCGCGCGAGCAGGAGGATCAGCCGCCCGTCCAGATGATCGATCGCCATGAGACCTCCCGGGATGGTCATCCTGTACAGAACAAGCGGGATTGGGCGTGCTCCGCTGAACAGATTGTCCAGCAGAAACACGAACTGTTGCGCACCTTGTGGATGCGGGAGGAGTCTGCGGCCATGGCAGCCACCTCCGCGCACACACAGCACATCCCCGACACCGCCCGGCAGGCAGACCCCTTCCCGGTCAAGGGAATGGACGCGGTCGTCTTCGCCGTGGGCAACGCCAAACAGGCCGCCCACTACTACTCCACCGCGTTCGGCATGCGCCTCGTCGCCTACTCCGGCCCCGAGACCGGCAGCCGCGAGACGGCGAGCTACGTCCTGGAGAACGGCTCGGCCCGGTTCGTCCTCACCTCGGTCGTCAAACCCGCCACCACCTGGGGCCACTTCCTCGCCGAGCACGTCGCCGAGCACGGCGACGGCGTCGTCGACCTCGCCATCGAGGTCCCGGACGCCCGCCGCGCGTACGCCTACGCCATCGAGCACGGCGCCCGCGGCGTCGCCGAGCCGTACGAGGTGAAGGACGAGCACGGCACGGTCGTCCTGGCCGCGATCGCCACGTACGGCACGACCCGGCACACCCTCGTCGAGCGCTCCGGCTACGACGGCCCTTACCTTCCCGGGTACGTGGCCGCCGACCCCGTTGTCGAGCCGCCCGCCCGCCGCACCTTCCAGGCCATCGACCACTGCGTCGGCAACGTCGAGCTCGGACGCATGAACGATTGGGTGGAGTTCTACAACCGGGTCATGGGCTTCACGAACATGAAGGAGTTCGTGGGCGACGACATCGCCACCGAGTACAGCGCGCTGATGTCGAAGGTCGTGGCGGACGGCACCCTGAAGGTCAAGTTCCCCATCAACGAGCCCGCCATCGCCAAGAAGAAGTCCCAGATCGACGAGTACCTGGAGTTCTACGGCGGCGCGGGCGTCCAGCACATCGCGCTCAACACGAACGACATCGTCCGGACCGTACGGACGATGCGGGCGGCCGGGGTCGAGTTCCTGAACACGCCCGACTCGTACTACGACACGCTGGGGGAGTGGGTCGGCGACACCCGCGTCCCCGTCGACACCCTCCGCGAACTCAAGATCCTCGCGGACCGGGACGAGGACGGGTATCTGTTGCAGATCTTCACCAAGCCGGTCCAGGACCGGCCGACGGTCTTCTTCGAGATCATCGAACGGCACGGGTCGATGGGCTTCGGGAAGGGCAACTTCAAGGCGCTGTTCGAGGCGATCGAGAGGGAGCAGGAGAAGAGGGGCAACCTGTGACCGGGCGCGCCTCATAGCTCGGGGGTGACTGCGATCGGGCGACCGCGGGCGCGTGGGGGCTGGTCGCGCAGTTCCCCGCGCCCCTGAGAAGCAGGGGCTGCGCCCCATGCTTTTCGGCCCACCGTCCCGTCGCCTGCCAGGCCCACGGTCCTCTCGCCCTTTCAGGCCCGCAGGGCCTGATCTTTCAGGGGCGAGGGGAACTGCGCGACCAGCCCCCACCGAACCCCGCACCCGCCAACGAACCGAACCCCCCACCCCCTCACGCGAACCACCCCACCCCTCACGCGCCCCCCTCACGCGAACGATCCCCCACCCCCCAAGAAATACGGATTGAGCCGCCGAGCCTCAGCCAGATGCCGCCGCGCCGGAGCCTCCAACCCCAGGGCCCGCTCGATCACCCCCCGGTGACAGGCGTAGGCCGCACTCCGCACCTCCCCACCCCGCGCCCGATCCGTCGCCCGCCGCGCGAACCCCAGCGCCTCCCCGTCCGCCCCGGCCCGATGCAACGCCCACCCCAACGCATCCGCCACCCGAGGACTCGGCTGCCGCCCCCACTCCGCACGCAGCACCCGCACCGCCACCCCCGGATCCCCGTGGTCCGCCTCCAGCGCGCCGAGGACGAGAGACTCGTTCACCCCGGCCGCGGCGGACCGCGCCACCAGCGCCCGCACCACCCCGTACTGCTCCCGCGCCCGCGCCGCCCGTCCCAGCGACTCGTACAACTCGCCCAACCGCAGCGCGACCCGCGCCGACGGCCGCCGGGACAGCGAAACCCGGTACGCCCGCACCCCCTCCGCCGTACGCCCCAAAGCCGCCAGCGCCCGCCCCCGGCACGCGTCGCCCTCCGGCTCACCCCGCGCGGCCGCGCAGTACCGCAACGACTCCGCCGCCTCCCCCCGCTCCCAGGCCAGCTCCCCGGCCAGCGCCCACCACGCGGCGCCCACGGCCGACGGCCCCGCCGCCGTCGTCTCCGAAGCCGCCGCGTCCGAGATCGCCGCGGCCGCGTCCTCGCGCGCCCCCTGGTCCCAGTAGACCTGCGCGGCCCGCGCCCGCGCCGCCGGCCCGGAGTGCACGGCGAGCATCCTGTCCAGGGTCGCGCGGGCCGCCCTGTACCGGCCGAGCCCGTCGTACGCGTCGATGAGCAGGGCGTACGAGGTCCACCGCCGCGGCGACACCCGTACGGCCTCCTCGCCCCAGTGCCGCGCCGTCCGGAAGTCGCGGCGGGCGTTCGCGAGGGCGGTCAGGCCCTCGAGGGCGTCCGCGTTGCCGCTCGGCCGGAGGCGCAGCGAGGTGCGCAGGGCGCGTTCGGCCCTCGGGTAGTCGGCGACGGCACCGGTCCGCCGGGCCCGCTCGGTGTACGCCACACCGAGCACCGCCCACGAGGCGTGGTCACGTGGACGGGCCCGCACCCCGGCCGCACGTTCCCGGACGGTCGCGACGACCTCGGGCAGCGCGGCGGGCACCCCGGCCGCCATCACGGCCCCCGCCCGCCGCCCCTCGGGCCCGGCCGCACCCACCACCCGTGCCGCCCGCCCGCCGCCCCCGGCACCCCCGTCCGGCGGCACCACCATCAGCACACCCCCGAGCACGAAACACCCGACGACAGCCGCGGCCACCCTCCGCCCCGGCCCCTGCCTCTGTACCCACCCGGCGACCCACCGCCGTGCCGCCCGCCGCTCGTTCTCCACAGACATGCCGTTCACTGTGCGTCAAATACGACGACCACATCCGGCACCCGAACGCCCGCGCCGACGGGTTCACACCGATGGCCGTGAGTGTGAAGCTTGGATCATGAGCCGTATCCAAGCCCCCAGTGACGAAGCGACCGGCAACCTCGTCGACCGTCTGCTGAGCGGCCTGCCGCCGGAGTCGGTCCTCGTCGATCCGGACGTCACGGCCTCGTACGCGAACGACATGGCGAGCTTCTGCGAGGCGGGCGTCCCGGCGGTCGTCGCGCTGCCCCGGACCGTCGAACAGGTGCAGCACGTCATGCGCGTCGCCACGGAACTGCGCGTCCCGGTGGTCCCGCAGGGCGCCCGCACCGGTCTGTCCGGCGGGGCCAACGCCTCCGAGGGCTGTATCGCCCTGTCCCTCACCAAGATGGACCGGATCCTGGAGATCAACCCCGTCGACCGCATCGCCGTCGTCGAACCCGGCGTCATCAACGCGACGCTCTCCCGCGCGGTCAACGAGCACGGACTCTGCTACCCGCCGGACCCCTCCAGCTGGGAGATGTGCACGATCGGCGGCAACATCGGCACGGCCTCCGGCGGCCTGTGCTGTGTGAAGTACGGGGTGACCGCCGAGTACGTCCTCGGCCTGGACGTCGTGCTCGCCGACGGCCGGCTGATGTCCACCGGCAGGCGCACCGCGAAGGGCGTCGCCGGCTACGACCTCACCCGGCTCTTCGTCGGCTCGGAGGGCTCACTCGGCATCGTCGTGCGGGCGACCCTCGCCCTCAGGCCGCAGCCGCCGCAGCAGCTGGTGCTGGCGGCGGAGTTCGCGTCGGCCGCCGCCGCGTGCGACGCGGTGTGCCGGATCATGGCCGGCGGGCACGTCCCCTCACTGCTCGAACTCATGGACCGTACGACGGTGAAAGCCGTCAACGACCTCGCCAACATGGGCCTGCCGGAGACCACGGAGGCGCTGCTCCTCGCCGCCTTCGACACCCCGGACCCGGCCGCCGACCTCGCCGCGGTCGGGGCGCTGTGCGAGGCCGCGGGCGCCACCGAGGTCGTACCGGCGGACGACGCGGCCGAGTCCGAACTGCTGCTCCAGGCGCGGCGGTTGTCGCTCACCGCGCTGGAGGCGGTGAAGGGCACGACGATGATCGACGACGTGTGCGTGCCGCGCTCGAAGCTCGGCGAGCTGATCGAGGGCGTGGAGCGCGTCGCCGAGAAGTACGACCTGACCATCGGGGTCTGCGCACACGCCGGCGACGGCAACACACATCCCACCGTCTGCTTCGACGCGGCAGACCCCGACGAGTCCCGGCGCGCCCGCGAGTCCTTCGACGAGATCATGGCCCTCGGCCTGGAACTCGGCGGCACGATCACCGGCGAGCACGGCGTGGGCATCCTCAAGAAGGAGTGGATGGCGCGGGAGCTCGGCCCGGTGGGCATGGAGATGCAGCGGGCGGTGAAGTCCGCCTTCGACCCGCTGGGCATCCTCAACCCGGGCAAGCTGTTCTGATCCCCTCGGTTCCGAGGCACGCGCCTCACTGGGCGAGGAGATCGGCCAGCCCGTCGTCGATGCGCAGCATGTCGAACTCCGAGCCCGGCGGCACCACCCGCAGGGTCCGCTCCAGCCAGGCCGACACGGCGGCGGCGGGCGCTTCGAGCAGCGCGTCCCCGTCCGGCGAGCTGAGCGCCATCAGCACGACGCTCCGGCCCGACACCTTCGTCGGCCACACCCGCACATCCCCGTGCCCGCACGGCCGGAACACCCCCTCCACCAGCAGCTCCCGCGCGAACGTCCAGTGGACCGGACGGTCGGAGTTGACGTGGAAGGTGATGTGGACGGCGTACGGGTCGTCGCTGCGGAAGCCGAGCTTGGCCGGTACGGGGATGCTGCGCTCGGGCGACAGGACGAGTCCGATCTCCAGTTCGCGCTCCACGACGGTGTGCCGCATGGTGGTCGTTCCTCTCTCGTAGAGGGGCCCTGTGCGTGGGCCCGTACGAGTGAGAGGGGCGGGGGCCCCGAAGCATTACGCGGGTTCACGAAACTTTTTTTCGACGAGTTCACCGACCGGCTCCCGGTGACCGGCGGCCCTGTCCGTCCGTAGCAGATCCGTGCGTGAATGGGGCGAGTCCGGAGGCAGCGGTCATGGACCGCGCCGGCGTCTGGTAGATCTGGATGCCTCCATCAAACCCACGAGCAGATACGGGACGACGGACATGAGCGCCCCAACCCCGGCCCCCGGCGACGACAGGCCCCGCGAAGGGTATTACCCGGACCCGTCCATTCCTGGATATGTCCGGTACTGGAACGGCGCGGCCTGGGTGCCGGGTACGAGCCGTCCGGCGCCCTCCGACGGCGAGCCGCTCGCCCCGCCGCCCGGCTCCGGCCCGTCCGGCGCCGTGGAGGAGACGGGCCCGCACTTCTTCGACGAGGACCCCGCGCCCGACGGCGAACAGGGCCGCCCGGCCGCCGACAAGCCCCTGCACGGCATCCGTCCCGAGCCCGCCTCCGCGTGGGGCGCCGACCGCTCCCGCCAGACCGGTTTCGGCGGCGACAAGGACCGCCGGGTGTCCTGGGGTTCGACCCCCGGCGCGGACCCGCGCGACCCCCGGGTCTCCCTCGCGGCGGACCCGGGCGACGGCCCCGCCGACAGTGGCGACTTCGGGCGTACGGCGAGCACGGACGGTACGGCGACGAACCCGCCGGCGGCGGCAGACGAGGACGCCGGGGCCCCGGAGGGCACGGTGGTGTTCCGCCGCCCCACCCCGTCCGGGCGCCCCGAGGCCGCCGAGGGTGCGGACCCCTCGCGGTCGGACGGCACCATGGCGTTCGGTCCGCCCTCCTCGCGCGCCGGGCAGCAGGACGGAGGCGCACCCGCGTCCCCCGCCCCCTTCGGCTCGCCCCTGACCCCCGCCCAGGTCGCCGCCCAGCAGGCCCTGGGCCTCGCCCCGCAGTCCGGCGCGCCCTCGACGGCACCGTCCGGCCCCCAGCAGGGGCCGCAGCCGCCGCAGGGCCCGCCGGCTCCGCAGCAGGGGCCGCAGCCGGGCGGCACCGCCCCGGCGGCCCCGGCGGCGATCGCTCCGGCCGCCCCGGCCGCCCCTGTCCTCCCGGCCGCGCGGCAACCGGAGCCGCAGCACTCCCAGTTCGGCGGCGCCTTCCCGCAGCAGGCCCCGCAGGCCCCGCCGGCCGCTTCCGCCCCGCAGATCGCCCAGCCCGCGCCGGGCGTACCCCCGCAGGCCGCCGCCCGGCAGTCGGCCGAGGCCCCCATGGCCGTCGGCCTCGGCGGTGGGCAGCCCTCCTGGGCCCAGCAGGTGCACCGGCTGGCCGGGGGCGAGGAGGAGCAGCTGGTCGCGCCGTGGAAGCCGGTGGTGGAGGACCCCTTCCAGGCGGCGGCGCGGCGGCAGTCCGAGGTCAGACCCGCGGGGCTCGGCAGACGGCTGGCCGCCCGGCTCGTGGACAGCCTGGTCGTCGGCGCCGTCACGGCCGCGGCCGCCGTGCCGTTCGGCACCAAGGCGATGGACCACATCGACGAGAAGATCGACGCGGCCAAGCTGTCCGGTGAGAGGGTCACCGTCTGGCTGGTCGACGGCACGACCTCCGTCTACCTGGGCATCATCGTCGGTGTCCTGTTCCTGGTCAGCGCCGTCTATGAAGTGCTGCCCACCGCTCGGTGGGGCCGCACCCTCGGCAAGAAACTGTTCGGCCTCGACGTCCGGGACATCGAGGGCCACGAGCCCCCGTCGTTCGGGCGTTCCCTGCGCCGCTGGCTCGTTCACACCGTCTCCGGTCTGCTCGGTATCGGCGTGATCGGCGTCCTGTGGTGCGTGTGGGACAAGCCGTGGCGCCAGTGCTGGCACGACAAGGCGGCGCACACGTTCGTGGCGGGGAAGTAGCGGTACGGGCGGGACAGGGCCGCACGGGAACCAAGTACCCCGTACGGCCCTGTGCCGGATGCGGAGCCGGGGGGTTCGCGGTCGACTCGGGCCATGAGTACCGAACCGCCGCCCTTCGGCTCCGGTCAGTCCCCGGACGACGACCAGTTCAGGAAGCAGCCCCCACCACACCAGGGCGGCGGCTCTCCGTACGACCCGCCGCCCCGGCAACCGCCGCCGCCCGGGGGCGGGCAGCAACCGCCGTACGGGGGTCAGCCGCCGTACGGGAGTCAGCCCCCGCCCCACGGCGGTGACCCCTACGGCGGTGGGCAGTACCCCAATGACCCGCTCTCGGGCATGCCGCCGCTCGCCGACAGCGGGAAGCGGGTGCTGGCCCGGATCATCGACATGATCCTGGTGGCGATCGTGGTGGGGCTGCTGGCGTGGGCGTTCCGGATCAGCCAGTACACCGTGGACTCGGACGGCTTCGAGTTCGGCAAGTCCCTGGCGCAGGAGACGCTCGCCGCGGTCCTCTACATCGCGTACGACACGGTCTTCACCGTCAAGAACGGCCAGACCCTCGGCAAGAAGCTGTTGAAGCTGCGGGTGGCGAACCTCAACGACGGCTCCACCCCTTCCGTGCAGACCGCGCTGATCCGTGCGGCCGTGCTGTGGATCCCCTTCGCCTTCTGCTGTGCCTGCATCTGGACGGCGATCGCGGGCGGCTGGAGCTTCTTCGACAAGCCCTACAAGCAGGGTCTGCACGACAAGGCGGCCAAGACGGTGGTGGTCAGCATCGGGTGAGCCGAGGCGCTTGCCGGGCGCGCGGCGACACGGCGACTGCGGGCGGCACGACGGCGACGGCCGACGGCACGACGGCGGAGGTCGACACGACTGCGACGGCCGGTCACACGGCGACGGCCGGTGACACGGCGACGGCGGGTCCGGGATCTTGGTCCCCGGGCCCGCCGAAGCGTTTCAGCAAGCTGTCACCGAGTGCCGGTTCAGGAGCCCGTCGGCTCGTGCACCGGCTCCCGGACCATCTCGGACTCCACGGCCGCCGGGGCCGGGGCCGGGGCGGCGACGGATGCGTGGGGGCGGCGCGCGGCGGCGCCGGGCGCGGGCTTGGGCAGCGGCACGGTCAGTGCGACGAGCAGGCCCAGGGCCAGGGCGGCAAGGGCGATCACCGCGATGCCCGCGCCGGAAGTCGTCTGTGAGAGCAGCAGCATGGCGAGGGTGGACAGGATCACGGTGCAGGAGCCGTAGGCGAGCTGTGCGGTCGTCGGACGAGGCATGGCAATCGTGTCCTCGGGTGGGGTCTCCCCGTGCCTCTCACGATGAAGGGGAGGGTGCGGATACGAATCACAGGTGAAGCAGTGCCGTCGGCTTGGCTTTCACCGACTTCCGGCGCTCCGCCAATCGACTCTATTCGCCAGGGTGCCCGAGTGGAACGACGGGTAAGCGTGACCTGACACACGGTGCCGGGTGCACAGGGGGCGCACGGATTCATGGGTCAGGCAAGGGGACGCGCACGCGCGCCGGTTCGAGAGACATGTGAGCGATACACATAACGTCCGCATAACGAACAAGCGCTTCCTGTGGACGCCCATTAATGCACTTGACCTGTCCAAGTCAAGATCTGTCTTTTGTCTCGAAACTCCGATCGAATGACGTCACTTGACTACACGCGTATACCGCGCGCGGATTCCTCCACACAGGACCATCCCCGTCCGCGCGAACGGACGCGGGGGAGGACCTCAAGTGACCAGCAGACCCTGGACGTTCAGAGCGGCAGCCATCGGCGTCGCGGTCGCCACGGCGGCCGCGACCATGTCGGCCCTCACGGTGGCGCAGGCCGCGGACGCCGCACCGGCGGCGTCCGTGGACCGGCACGACCCGGCGGACCACGAGCACGCCGGCGAACACGACCTCGACGGGCCCCTGAGCAAAACTCAGGAGGCCCAGCGCGAGGAAGCCCTGCAGCAGGTCATATCCGGCGACGCCACGGTCAAGGACCGTGACGGCTCGCAGGTCGTGAAGCTGGAGAGCAAGAAGGGCAAGAGCAAGTACGTCGAGCTCGGCCGCGAGAAGACCGACAAGATCTTCACGATCCTCGTCGAGTTCGGCGACAAGATCGACAGCCGCTACGGCGGCACCGCAGGCCCGGCGCACAACGAGATAGCCGAGCCGGACCGGGCCAAGGACAACTCCACGGCCTGGCAGGCGGACTACGACCAGCAGTACTTCCAGGACCTCTACTTCGGCACCGGCAAGAACGACGAGTCGGTCAAGAAGTACTACGAGAAGCAGTCCTCGGGTCGTTACTCGGTCGAGGGCGAGGTCTCCGACTGGGTCAAGGTCCCCTACAACGAGGCCCGCTACGGCAACAACGCCTGCGGTCAGACCAACTGCTCCAGCGTGTGGAACATCGTCAGCGACGGTGTCACGTCCTGGGTCGCCCAGCAGAAGGCAGCGGGGCGCACCGACGCCGAGATCAAGGCGGACGTGGCCGAGTTCGACCAGTGGGACCGCTACGACTTCGACGGCGACGGCGACTTCAACGAGTCCGACGGCTACATCGACCACTTCCAGGTCGTGCACGCCGGTGAGGACGAGTCCGCCGGCGGCGGCGCGCAGGGCACGGACGCCATCTGGGCCCACCGCTGGTACGCGTTCGGCTCCGACGCGGGCGCGACGGGCCCGGCCGACAACAAGCTCGGCGGCGCCAAGATCGGTGACACCGGCATCTGGGTCGGCGACTACACCGTCCAGCCGGAGAACGGCGGACTCGGTGTCTACGCCCACGAGTACGGTCACGACCTCGGTCTGCCGGACCACTACGACACCGCGGGCGGCGACAACTCCACCGGCTTCTGGACGTTGATGTCGTCCGGTTCCTGGCTCGGCACCGGCAAGGACGCCATCGGCGACCTGCCCGGCGACATGACGGCCTGGGACAAGCTGCAGCTCGGCTGGCTCGACTACGACACGGCGAAGGCGGCGACGAAGTCGCGGCACAAGCTCGGGGTCGCGGAGTACAACAGCAAGGACAAGCAGGCCCTCGTGGTCGAGCTGCCGAAGAAGAAGGTCGCCACCGAGATCGTCGAGCCGGCGCAGGGTTCGACCCAGTGGTGGAGCGGCAGCGGTGACAACCTCTCCAACACGCTGACCCGTTCCGTGGATCTCACGGGCAAGTCCTCGGCCGCGCTCACCCTCGACGGCTGGTACGACATCGAGGCCGAGTACGACTACCTCTACACCGAGGTGTCGACCGACGGCGGCGCCAACTGGACGACGGTCGACGGCACGGTGGACGGCGCGGCGATCCCGCGCGACGCCAGTGGCAAGCCCGCGCTGACCGGTTCCTCCGCCGCGTACAAGAAGCTGTCGTACTCCCTGAACGCCTACGCGGGCAAGAAGTTCGACCTCCGCTTCCGCTACGCGACGGACGGCGGCGTGGCCCCGAAGGGCTTCGCGGCCGACTCGATCGCCGTGACCGCCGATGGTTCCGTCCTCTTCTCGGACAACGCGGAGAGCGCGGACGCGGCCTGGACCGCCAAGGGCTTCTCCCGCGTGGGCGCGTCGATCACGGACGACTACGCGCAGTACTACATCGCCGAGAACCGTCAGTACGTGTCGTACGACGAGACCCTGAAGGTCGGCCCGTACAACTTCGGCTTCTCGACCACGCGTCCGGACTGGGTGGAGCACTTCCCGTACCAGAACGGTCTGTTGATCTGGAAGTGGGACACCTCGCAGGCGGACAACAACACCAGTGTCCACCCGGGCGCGGGTCTGGTCCTGCCGGTCGACTCCCACCCGGCGGCGCTGAAGTGGGCCGACGGCACGGCGATGCGCAGCCGGATCCAGTCCTACGACTCGCCGTTCAGCCTCTACCGCACGGACGGTCTGAAGCTGCACAAGGCGGACGTGCTGACGACGATCCCGTCGTCGGCGGGTGTGTCCGTGTTCAACGACCGGACCAACACCTACTACGACGCGGCCACCCCGCTCGCCGGTGTCAAGATCACTGACACCAACACCAAGATCGAGATCGTCAAGGAGGCCGCGGACGGCTCCACGATGTCGGTCAAGGTCGGCCCCGCAGTGAAGTAAATCGCATTTCCGCAGGTCAGAGCATGTTCGGCCGCGACCCCCTTGGCGGGTCGCGGCCGGACGTGTTTAGGTGCGTGCTGTGGCTTTCTTATTGACACTGACGCGCACGGGGGTGTGACCTGCATGGCCGCAGGAGGTTTCTGCAATCTGCCGGACGGCAATGTCGTCGTCGCGCTCAACCTGCCGGGAACGCCGGCGCGGGGCGCGGAGAGCATGCTGCCCGTGGCCGGCTCCGGAGATGTGGTCGGGGCCGTGACCGGCGCCGCGACCGCGGTCGGGCCTGGGTCCGCTGCTCCGGCTGTGTCCGGGGCGGCGTTCGGCGTTCCCTCCGGGGCCATGTCGGACGTTCCGGCCGGGGCTGTGCCGGGCGACGGGGCCGTACGCGTCCTCGTCCTCGCCGCGAACCGTGCCCGGGCCCTCACCCGGCTCCGCAACCTGGGCATACGGGCGATCTACCTCCGCGGCAACGCGGCGCCCCCGACCCCGGACGAGATCACGGCCGTCCTGCACCACCCGGACGGCCTGATATGGCGCGGCTCACTCGCGTGCCCGGCCGCGACGGCCCCCGAGCTGTGGCATCCGATCAGGGCGCTGCTGAGGAGGCGAAGTTAAGCGTGTGACTCCTGGCCCGCCACAAGCCCACGCGGCTGAGAACCACCTCTGCCCGGAACCCTTGTTCGAAACCGCCCATCGCGAATCACAAATTCCCATAGCCTGGCCGCCGACCTTGATCGGAGGTCGGGAATCGGGAAGGCGGGCACGAACTTCATATGGTCGAGCCTCTGGGGCCGGCGGATCCGGCTGAGATATCGGGATATGTGCTGCGCGGAAAGCTGGGTGAGGGCGGGATGGGCAGTGTCTACCTCTCCCACAGCCGAGGCGGCCAGCCCGTCGCCCTGAAGGTGATCCGGCAGGAGTTCGCACAGGACCCCGAGTTCCTGCGCCGCTTCGCCCGCGAGGTACAGGCGGCACGCCGGGTGCAGGGGGCGTACACCGCGGCGGTGCTCGACAGCAGCACCGAGGGACCGCAACCGTGGTTGGCCAGCGCGTATGTCGCTGGGCCCTCGCTGGCGCGCGCCGTGTTCGAACACGGGCCGCTGTCCCTGCGGACCGTGCTGCTGCTTACCGCGGGCGTGGCCGAGGCACTCCAGGCCATCCACGCGGTCGACGTGGTGCACCGCGATCTGAAGCCGACGAACGTACTGCTCGCCGGCGACGGTCCCCGTGTCATCGACTTCGGCATCGCCCGGTCCACCGACGCGACGGCGCTGACCGGCACCGACATGCGCCTGGGCACGCCCGCGTACATGTCGCCGGAGCAGGCCGAGGGCAAACCCGTGACTTCGGCACTCGACGTCTTCGCGCTCGGCCTCCTGGCGCATTTCGCGTCGACCGGCGGGCATCCGTTCGGCGAGGGCGGCGGCCATGCGCTGCTGTATCGGATCGTGGCCCAGGAGCCGGATCTGGCGGAGTGCCCCGAGCCCTTGCGCCCCTTGATCGCGCGCTGTCTGGCCAAGGAACCGACGGACCGGGCCGCGCTCTCCGAAATCATCGAGGAGTGTCACCGGATCGCCGCGGCGGAGGGTACGACGCTGATCCGTGGCGAGGACTGGTGGCAACCGGCTCCGGCGGCGACCCCAGTGGCTGAGGGCGCGTCACAGCATGTGGCCGCGACGTCGTTACCGCCCGCGCCCGCGTCGTACCGAACGACCGCGAAGGACGACCGACAGCCTCAGGCACCGGCCGCACGGGATCCGCGCCTGCCCTACGAGCCGGGGGCGGCGCGTCCGCAGGAGACCTACGAAGCGGCCCCGTCGGGTCTGCGGGGAGCCCACGAACCGGCCCCGTCGGAGCTGCGGCAGCTCCCCGAACCGGTCGCGTCGGGCCTGCGGCAACTCCCCGAACCGGCCGCCTTCGCTCCGCCGCAGACGGGGCTCGCGGCGCAGGCGACGGCGTCTGCCGCCGGACGACATCAGGACGACGCTCGGGCCGGGGCCTCGCACCGTCCGAAGGGCCGGTCGAACCGTGGGCCCGGCGGTGCGGGGCGTCAGCTGAAGATCATCGCCGTGGCCGTGGCGCTCGTGGTGGTCGCGATGGTCGTGGCCGGGCTGCTGAACGAGCTGGGGATTCTGGAGAGCTAGACCGAACCGGCTGGGCAGTACAACTAGACCACCGGCTTGCCCGACAGCTCCACGCCCGCCTGCCGCAGCTCCTCCAGGGCCCGCTCCGTCGTCTCCTCGGACACCCCGGCGGTGAGGTCCAACAGCACCTGGGTGCGGAAGCCCTCCCTCGCGGCGTCCAGGGCGGTGGCCCGTACACAGTGGTCCGTGGCGATGCCGACGACGTCGATCTCGGTGATCTCGCGGGCGCGGAGCCAGTCCACGAGGGTCACGCCGTTCTCGTCGGCGCCCTCGAAACCGCTGTAGGCGGCGGAGTACGCCCCCTTGTCGAAGACGGCGTCGACCGCCCCGGAGGTGATCACGGGGGCGAAGTTGGGGTGGAACCCGACCCCCTCCGTCCCGGCGACACAGTGCGCGGGCCAGGAGTGGACGTAGTCGGGGTTGTCGGAGAAGTGGCCACCGGGCGCGATGTGGTGGTCGCGGGTGGCCACCACATGCTGGTAGCCGGGGCCGGCCGCCTGGCCGATGAGCTCGGTGACGGCGGCGGCCACATCGGCACCGCCGGCCACCGCGAGGCTGCCCCCCTCGCAGAAGTCGTTCTGCACATCAACGACGATCAAGGCGCGGCGCATGGTGTCGGTGTCCTTAGACTCTTCGGTTCTTCGGGTGGGTGGGACACGAAACGCTGGACTTCGGGACGCTGGACTTCAAGCCCTGGACTTCAAGCCTGGACTTCGAACGCTGGACTTCGAAACTACGAACTTCCGAGCCTAGAGACTTCGAGAGCTGTTCGGGAGGGGGCATCCGGCGCTCGACCGATGCGCGGACCGGAGCACAGGCCGAACACGCGGGCGCTCGGGGGCTCGCGGCAGGGCGCGCCGGACACGTTCACTCCGATCCGCCCCCAGCGTGCGCCCGCCCGCCACCCAGCACGTACCCGAGCGGCTCAGACGTACTCCGTCGGGCGGCCCGGACGTACTCCGTCGGGCGACCCGGACGTACTCCGTCGGGCGGCTCAGACGTACTCCGTCGGGATGACCGCTTCCCCGCGCGACAGCTGCGTCGCCGACAGCGGCAGGTTCGCCCGGGCGGTCACATGCCGTTCGCGCACGACGTCCAGGGGCTCCCGGGAGAGAACCCGGCCGTCCTTGATCAGGTGGACGAGAAGCTGGCGCTCCTGGAGATCGTCGGGCACCGGCCCGGTGCCGATGACCTCGGCCTCCGCCACGCCGTGCTCGTCCAGCCGCCGGGCCGCCCACTTGCGGCCCCCGACGGACGTCTTCCCGCCGCTGGACTTCTTCGCCACGGCCACCAGCGGGTCCTTGGGGTCCGCGGATTCCGCCCTCGCGACGAGCTTGTAGACCATCGAGCAGGTGGGATGACCGGAGCCGGTCACCAGCTGCGTCCCGACGCCGTACGCGTCCACCGGCGCCGCCGCCAGCGAGGCGATGGCGTACTCGTCGAGGTCCGAGGTCACGATGATCCGCGTGTCGGTCGCGCCCAGCTCGTCCAGCTGCTGCCGCACCCGGTGGGCGACGAGGAGCAGATCACCGGAGTCGATGCGCACGGCGCCGAGCTCGGGCCCGGCGACCTCCACGGCGGTCCGTACGGCCTCGGTGACGTCGTAGGTGTCGACGAGCAGCGTGGTGTTCCGGCCCAGCGAGTCCACCTGGGCCTGGAAGGCGTCCCGCTCTCGGTCGTGGAGCAGGGTGAAGGCGTGGGCGCTGGTGCCGACCGTCGGGATGCCGTAGCGGAAGCCGGCCGCCAGGTCCGAGGTGGAGGTGAAGCCGCCGAGGTACGCGGCGCGGGAGGCGGCCACGGCGGCCAGCTCGTGCGTGCGCCGGGCGCCCATCTCGATCAGCGGGCGCCCCCCGGCGGCGCTGGACATCCGGGAGGCGGCGGCCGCGATCGCCGAGTCGTGGTTGAGGATGGAGAGGATCACGGTCTCCAGGAGGACGCACTCGGCGAAGGTGCCCTCGACCCGCATGATCGGCGAGCCCGGGAAGTACACCTCGCCCTCCTGGTAACCCCACACGTCTCCGCCGAAGCGGTAGCCGGCGAGCCAGTCGAGGGTCTCCGCGTTGATGATGGAGCGCTCCCTCAGGAAGCCGAGGACGCCCGGGTCGAAACGGAAGTTCTCCACGGCGTCCAGCACCCGTCCGGTGCCGGCCACCACGCCGTACCTGCGTCCCTCCGGCAACCGCCGCGTGAAGACCTCGAACACCGAACGCCGCTCGGCCGTACCCGCTTTCAACGCGGCCTGCAGCATCGTGAGTTCGTAGTGGTCCGTGAAGAGCGCGGTCGAGGGGACGTCGACCGGCAAACCAAGGTCCGCTGTGTTCATGGCAAGGGATCGTACTCCCATCTCGTCAATCTGACGATTTCCGGGTGATCGTTTCCCGGATGCCCTGGTCGGAGGGCCGCATTTGTGCGGGCACCCCCCTGTGGTGGCAGCATGGGCGGTGTGACGGCAGCCGTACCCATGGAGATCGAGAAGACCGAATCGGCGGAGGAGGTCTTCGCCGTACCCGAACCGGACGTTCCGTGGGTCACGATCGTCCACAACGATCCGGTGAACCTCATGAGCTATGTGACGTATGTCTTCCAGGCGTACTTCGGGTACTCGAAGGACAAAGCCACCAAACTCATGCTCGACGTCCACCACAAGGGCCGCGCGGTCGTCTCCAGCGGATCACGCGAGGAGATGGAACGCGACGTACAGGCCATGCACGGCTACGGTCTGTGGGCCACCCTCCAGCAGGACCGGAAGTAGCGACGCACCTGATGCCAGGACAATTCGAATCGCTCCCCGGCGGCGGCGCGGCCGTCGCGCTCGACGAGGTCGAGATCTCCATCATCCGCTCACTGGCGGTGCAGCTCCTGGAGCTGATCGGCCCGGGACCCGCGGAGGACGCCGGCGACGATCCGCTCGCCGAGCTCTTCGCCGAGGGCCCGAGCGAGCCGCCCCAGGACCCCGTCCTGCTGCGGCTGTTCCCGGACGCCTACAGCGACCCCGAGGGCACGCCGACGGCCAAGCAGGCGGAGGAGCAGCGGGCGTATTCCTCGGAGTTCCGCCGTTTCACCGAGAACGACCTGCGGGCCGGCAAGCGCGAGAAGGCCCTCGCGGTGATCCACTCCCTGGACGCGTTGGCCGCGACCGGTGAGGGCGGGGCCGTGCTGAAGCTGTCGGCGGACGACTCCCGGCACTGGCTCGGCTGCCTCAACGACCTGCGTCTGGCCATCGGCTCCCGGCTCGACGTCGTCGACGAGGAGGACACCGACCTCCTCTACCGCCTCCCGGACGAGGACCCGCGCAAGCCGATGGTGATGGCCTACCTGTGGCTGGGCGGCCTTCAGGACTCACTCGTCACGACGCTGATGCCCTGATCCCTGACGCCCTGATCCCGGATGCTCTGACGCGTTGCCCCGAGGTCAGGCCCTGATGCCCTGAGGCCGGGAAGGGGGCCGTCTTCCCGGCACCCCTCCACACCCGCCGCACGTTCGTTCCATGTCTTCTCCACGGCCGCTCAGCGTTCGCTCAGAGGGCACTCAGATCCGGATAACGATCGGGTCACCACACCCGCGAGGGATGCCCTCGCGGGTGTTTTTTGTCCAGTTCTCCCTGTGTTGTACGCCACAGAACGCCCAGTGGATCAAGATTGCGACCGTGATAAATCTTCACGACCGCCCGGCGGACGCCACCCATGTTCCGCTCGGGCGGGCCATCGAGCCGACGACCGTCGGCCAGGCACCGCTCCATCACATCCGGGGGGATCGGAACCCGATCCGGGGCTGACGAACGGCCCGGATCGGCCCAGCGTGGAGAAAGGCGCACCACACATGACCTCCGCTCAGGTCAACAAGAACGGCGACGATGCCGTGCGCGGCGACGCACCCGAAGAGGGGTACGAGCGCGGGCTCGGCAGCCGCCAGGTCCAGATGATCGCGATCGGCGGCGCCATCGGCGTCGGCCTCTTCCTCAACGCCGGCACGAACATCGCCAAGGCGGGACCGAGCCTCATCCTGATGTACGCCGTCGCAGGCGTCATCATCTTCTTCATCATGCGGGCGCTCGGCGAACTGCTGCTCTACCGCCCCGTCTCGGGCTCCTTCGCGGAGTACTCCCGCGAGTTCCTCGGCCCGTTCTTCGGCTTTTTCACCGGCTGGACGTACTGGCTGCTGTGGGTCGTCACCGGCATGGCGGAGCTGACCGCGGCCGCGATCTACATCAACTACTGGTTCCCGTCCGTCCCGCAGTGGGTGACGGCCCTGATCTTCCTGGTCATCCTGTTCGTGGCCAACCTGATCTCGGTGAAGCTGTTCGGCGAGATCGAGTTCTGGTTCTCGATGATCAAGGTCACCGCCCTCATCGGCATGATCGTGATCGGTCTCGGCGTCCTCACCTTCGGCTTCAGCGCCGCCGGTGACACGGCGGCCGTCTCCAACCTCTGGGCCTTCGACGGCTTCTTCCCCAAGGGCATCGGCTCCTCGCTGATGACCCTGCAGGGCGTGATGTTCGCCTACCTCGCCGTCGAACTGGTCGGCGTCACCGCCGGTGAGTCCGAGAACCCGGAGAAGACCCTCCCCAAGGCGATCAACACTCTGCCCTGGCGCATCGGCCTGTTCTACGTCGGTGCCCTCACCGTCATCCTGTGCGTGGTGAAGTGGACCGAGTTCGCCCCCGGGGTCAGCCCCTTCGTCGCGGCCTTCGCGAAGATCGGCATCCCGGCGGGCGCCGCGATCGTCAACTTCGTGGTCCTGACCGCGGCCCTGTCCTCCTGCAACTCCGGCATGTACTCCACGGGTCGCATGCTGCGCACCCTGGCCGACAGCGGTGAGGCCCCCAAGGTCTTCAACAGACTGTCCGTCACCAAGACGCCGGCCTTCGCCATCGCCGTGTCCGTGCTCTTCATGGGCCTCGGCGTGATCCTGAACTACATCGTCCCGGAGAAGGCCTTCGGCTACGTCGTCTCCGTCGCCACCGGCGCCGGTATCTGGACCTGGCTGATGATCCTGTTCAGCCACGTCCGCTACCGCCGCGCGGTCGACGCAGGCCGGCTGCCCGCCTCCT
Organism: Streptomyces sp. NBC_01314; assembly: GCF_041435215.1. Taxonomy (NCBI): domain Bacteria; kingdom Bacillati; phylum Actinomycetota; class Actinomycetes; order Kitasatosporales; family Streptomycetaceae; genus Streptomyces; species Streptomyces sp. NBC_01314. Next base: position 7,074,738 of record NZ_CP108394.1, read on the forward strand.
CCTTCCCGGCACCGGGCGGCTCGGTGGGCAGCTGGATCGCCATCGTGTTCCTGCTCTTCGTCACCTGCCTCATCGCCTACGACCACGAGGCCCGCGTCAGCCTGTACGTCATGGCCGGCTGGGCGGCGGCCCTCGGCATCGGCTGGGCCGTACTGAAGTCCCGCAGCCCGGAGGTCACGGACCGCCGCGAGACGGAGTTCGAGAAGGTCGGCTGAGGCTCTACCGCTCAGCATGTGGGCTGTCCCGTACCACTCCTCGGTACGGGACAGCCCCTCTGTTTATGCTGGCCGGCATGCTGACCATCACCCAGGCCCTCGTCGACCAGATCGTCGCCCACGCGCGCAAGGACCATCCCGACGAGGCGTGCGGCGTCATCGCGGGACCGGAGGGTTCGGACCGGCCCGAACGCTTCATCCCGATGCTGAACGCGGCCATGTCGCCCACGTTCTACGAGTTCGACTCGGGCGACCTGCTCAAGCTCTACCGCGAGATGGACGACCGCGACGAGGAGCCGGTGGTCATCTACCACTCCCACACCGCCACCGAGGCCCGCCCCTCCCGCACGGACATCTCCTACGCCAACGAGCCCGGCGCCCACTACGTCCTCGTCTCGACGGCCGACACCGACGGACTCGGCGAGTTCCAGTTCCGCTCCTTCAGGATCGTCGAGGGCGAGGTGACCGAGGAGGAGGTGCGGATCGTCGACGCGTACTGAACCGAGGAGAAGATGCGGATCGTCGACGCGTACCGAGCCGACGACAACCGGAGTTGGCGGCTACGGTGTTCGTACGCACGCGCACGCACGCACACAACGGCCCGCGACGGAGACGGTGTTGACACAACAGGCACGACGACTGCACGGCCGACGCCCCACACTCGACGATGTCGCACGCGGCTCGGGGGTGTCGAAGTCCACCGTGTCGCGGGTGATCAACGGCGAGGACAAGGTGCGCGCGACGGTCGTCGAACGGGTCCGGGAGGTCATCGCCGAGCTGGGCTACGTGCCGAACTCCGCCGCCCGCCAGCTGGTCACCCGCCGCAACAACGCCATCGCCGTCGTCGCGAGCCAGCCGCAGAACCGACTCTTCATCGACCCCTTCTTCGACCTCCACCTCCGGGGCATCCGCAAGGAACTGGTCGCCCACGGGGCCCAGCCCGTCCTCCTCTTCCTGGAGGATCCCGAGGAGTACCCGCGCGTCGGTGACTTCCTGGGCGGCGGCCACGTCGACGGCGCCCTGCTGTTCTCCCTGCGCGCCGACGACCCGCTGCCCGGCATGATCGACAAGCTCGGCCTGCCCGCCGTCTTCGGCGGCCGGCCGATGGTCCGCGACGGCGAGCCCGTGCACGACCGTGTGTACGTCGACGCCGACAACCGGGGCGGGGCCCGCGAGGCCGTCCGCCATCTGGTCTCGCTGGGCCGGGAACACGTTGCGACGATCACCGGCCCGGTCGACCGGGAGGCCTCCGCCCTCGACCGCCTGGACGGTTACCGGGACGTCCTGCCGGACGCCTCGCCCCTCCTGGTCGAACAGTCCGACTACACCCGGCAGGGCGGCGTCGACGCCATGGCCGCGCTTCTCGACCGCCGCCCCGACCTGGACGCCGTCTTCGTCGCCTCCGACCTCATGGCCTCCGGCGCGCTCCAGGTACTGCGCGAGCGCGGGCGCCGGGTGCCGGACGACGTGGCCGTCGTCGGCTTCGACGACCTCGCGCCCATCGCCGAGCACACCGACCCGCCGCTCACCACCGTCCACCAGGACATCGAGGGCATGGGCCGGCTGATGGCCCGGCTGCTGTTCAGCAGCACGGAGGAGCAGGCGGACGGAAGGGACCCGGCGGCCGGACACCCCCTGTCCTCCGTGGTCACACCCACACGACTGGTCGTCCGCCAGTCGGCCTGAAACCGGTCTCCAAGTGCCCCGGTCTCACTCCCCGGCCCGAATCCGTCCGGCATGTGGGATCACATTCCGGGACCCGGACCGGGAATCGATACGATGAGCGCATGGTTCTTGACGACGTGAGCGAGAAGACGCCGGGCGTACTGCTCGTGGCGCGGCTGCACGTCGACCTGTGCAGGCTTGCCAGCGCCATCTGTTGACGCCGACCCCTGCCGCCGTACGGCCGTGAGTGGCGGCGCCACCACCCGTGTGACCACGCACTTCGCGCTGCCCCGCGCAACCGACCCGACCACTCCCGACAGGAGCCGCACACCATGGCCATCGAGGTCCGCATCCCCACCATCCTCCGCCAGTACACCGACGGTCAGAAGGCGGTGGAGGGAGCCGGTGCCACCCTCGCCGACCTGTTCACCGACCTGGAGAGCCGCCACACGGGCATTCAGGCCCGCATCGTGGACGCCGGTGAACTGCGCCGCTTCGTCAACGTCTACCTGAACGACGAGGACGTCCGCTTCCTGGAGGGCATCAACACCAAGCTGACCGACGGCGACAACGTGACCATCCTGCCGGCGGTGGCCGGCGGTATGGCCTGATCACCCATGCGCTACGACTCCCCGCTGGCCGCGGTGGGCAACACCCCTCTGGTGCGCCTGCCGCGGCTGTCGCCGTCCGCCGACGTCCGTATCTGGGCGAAGCTGGAGGACCGCAATCCGACGGGTTCGGTCAAGGACCGGCCCGCCCTGCACATGATCGAACAGGCGGAGAAGGACGGCCGGCTGACGCCCGGCTGCACGATCCTGGAGCCCACCTCGGGCAACACGGGCATCTCCCTCGCCATGGCGGCGAAGCTCAAGGGCTACCGCATGGTCTGCGTCATGCCCGAGAACACCTCCCAGGAGCGGCGCGACCTGCTCAACATGTGGGGCGCCGAGATCATCCCGTCCCCGGCGGCGGGCGGCTCCAACACGGCCGTACGCGTCGCCAAGGAGCTGTCGGCCGAGCACCCCGACTGGGTGATGCTCTACCAGTACGGCAACCCCGACAACGCGGGCGCCCACTACGCGACGACCGGCCCGGAGATCCTCGCGGACCTCCCCTCCATCACCCACTTCGTCGCCGGTCTCGGCACCACCGGCACCCTGATGGGCGTGGGCCGCTTCCTGCGCGAACAGAAGCCGGACGTCAAGATCGTCGCAGCCGAGCCGCGCTACGACGACCTCGTCTACGGCCTCCGCAACCTCGACGAGGGCTTCGTCCCCGAGCTGTACGACGCGTCCGTCCTCACCACCCGCTTCTCCGTCGGCTCCGCCGACGCCGTGACGCGTACGCGGGAGCTGCTGCAGCAGGAGGGCATCTTCGCGGGGGTCTCCACAGGGGCCGCGCTGCACGCCGCGATCGGGGTCGGCAACAAGGCGGTGAAGTCCGGCGAGCCGGCCGACATCGTCTTCGTCGTCGCCGACGGCGGCTGGAAGTACCTCTCGACGGGCGTCTACACGGCGGCGACGACGGAAGAGGCCATCGAGACACTGCAGGGCCAGCTCTGGGCGTAGGAGCGGGCACGCTGCCTGCACGGGGCCCGTAGCCCCTGCTTTTTCAGGGGCGCGGGGAACTGCGCGAGAAGCCCCACCGAGCCCGCGGGTGGGGGTCGAAGGGGCGCAGCCCCTGGGGATGGGGTGGGACGGGTAAGGGCGGCGGGGGCGAAAAAAGTCCCCGTCAGTTCGACAGGTGGCGGACCTGGTCCCACAGGATCGGATCCGCCACGCCCGCCTTCCGCCGGAAGTCGCGGACCGGCACCTCACGAAGCTCGCCCGTCTCCAGAAAACTGGGCCGGCCCCCGCTGTCGCCGACGGTGCCCGGGGGCAGCGGAATCACCCCGGGGCGCTCGTCACGGTACCGACTGGTGATCTTGGCGACGCGCGCCCGGTCCCCGCGCACGGCCAGGACGAGACAGGGCCGGTCCTTGCCACCGGGCCCGTCCTCGAACGGCACGCTCGCCCACCAGATCTCGGCGGGCCGGGGCCGCGGCACGGGCCCGGCGCCGGGCCTCTCCGACCGCTCGGAACGCCCCGGCGGCCGACTCCGCCCACCCGGCCGCCCCGATCGCCGCGGCGGCCGCCGCGACCGCCCCCACCCGTCGACGACCGAAGCGACCAGCGCCAGCAACACCACTGCCGCGAGCGCCAGCCACCATGTTGTGTCCATAGCCACGACGGTACCGGCGCGCACCGCGCTCACGCCCGCCCTGACGCGCGCCTCCGCGCTCTTCGGTACCACCTCACCCCGGCCCACGCGCGCCTCAACAGCCCTGCCACCAGCCGAACCGGTGACACCACAGGTGAGTTCGCCCACAACGACCCCTGGCGGAGGAGCGACCCACCCTTTTGCGCCTTACGCTCAACGGACCGCACAACTCTCTTTGCACCCCTGCCCGTCCTTCGCAACCCCGCTAACTGCAATCCGCAACCCGTCTGCACGTCACGACTGACACGACTGTCACGACTTCACGCCAGCGCGGAGGTTCCAGCTCTCATGAAGCTCACCGTCGTCGGCTGCTCGGGGTCGTTCCCTTCCGCGGAATCGGCCTGTTCGAGCTACCTCGTAGAGGCCGACGGCTTCCGGCTGCTTCTCGACATGGGCAACGGTGCCCTCGGCGAGCTGCAGCGCCACTGCGGTCTCTACGACCTCGACGCGATCTTCCTCAGCCATCTGCACGCCGACCACTGCATCGACATGTGCGCGTACTTCGTCGCACGCTACTACCGCCATGACGGCGGCCGCTGCGCCCCCATCCCGGTCTACGGGCCCGAGGGCACCGAGCAGCGCCTGACCACGGCCTACGCGGACACCCCGTCCGCCTCCTCCATGAGCGAGGTCTTCGACTTCCACACGGTCAAGCCGAGCACGTTCGAGATCGGCCCCTTCACCATCCACACGGAACGGGTCGCCCACCCCGTCGAGGCGTACGGCATCCGGATCGAGCACGGCGGCCGGGTCCTGACGTACTCCGGGGACACCGGCGTCACCGACACCCTGGACGAACTGGCCCGCGACGCCGACCTGTTCCTGTGCGAGGCCGCCTTCACGCACGGCAAGGAGAACATCCCGGACCTCCATCTCAACGGCCGCGAGGCCGGTGAGACGGCCGCCCGGGCAGCCGCCCGCCGTCTCCTCCTCACCCACATCCCGCCGTGGACCGACCCGCAGGTCAACCTCGCCGACGCCCGCGAGGTGTACGACGGCCCGGTGGAACTGGCGGTGCCGAGGATGTCGTACGAGATCTAGGGCCGGACGTACGGAGAAGGCCCCCGGAATCCGGGGGCCTTCTTCGCGCTCGGGGGAGCCGCGACGGCTACTTGGCCTCCGCCTTCTGCAGCTCGGCCAGCTCCTCGTCCGACTCCCGGCCGGGGGTCGGCAGGTTGAACCGGACGATCGCGAACCGGAAGATCACGTAGTAGAGGGCGCCGAAGCACAGACCGACCAGGAGAAGCCCCAACGGATTGGTGGCGATGCCGAGGTTGAGGCCGAAGTCGATCGCGCCGGCCGAGAAACCGAAGCCGTCCTTCATACCGAGCGCCCAGGTCAGGGCCATCGAGACACCGGTGAGCACGGCGTGGATGGCGTACAGGATCGGGGCGATGAACATGAAGGTGAACTCGATCGGCTCGGTGACACCGGTGATGAACGAGGTGAGCGCGAGGGAGAACATCATGCCGCCGACGACCTTGCGGCGCTCGGGGCGGGCCGTGTGGTAGATCGCGAGACAGACGGCCGGCAGACCGAACATCATGATCGGGAAGAAGCCGGTCATGAACTGTCCGGCGGTCGGGTCACCGGCCAGGAAGCGCGCGATGTCACCGTTCTTGCCATCGAAGGAACCGGCCTGGAGCCACGGGAACGAGTTGAGCAGGTGATGCATGCCGACCGGGATCAGCGCACGGTTGGCGATACCGAAGATGCCCGCGCCGACCGCGCCCGAACCGACCAGCCACTCACCGAAGTTGTGCAGCCCCGTGCCGAGGACCGGCCAGATGTACCCGAAGACGATGCCGATGAACAGGCCCGCGAAGGCGGCCAGGATGGGCACCAGACGGCGGCCACCGAAGAAGCCGGCCCAGTCGGGCAGCTTGGTGCGGTAGAAGCGCTGGTAGAGCAGGGCGACGACGAGGCCCATCACCACACCGCCGAGGACACCGGCGTCGACCGCCTTGTCCACCATCACGACCTTGCCGTCGACGGCCGTCGCCACCTGGGGCAGGCTGGGGTCGGTGAAGGTGCCGAGGACCTTCTGGAAGACGAGGTAGCCGACGACCGCGGCGAGCGCGGTCGAGCCGTCCGACTTCTTCGCGAAGCCGATCGCGATGCCGACCGCGAACAGCAGCGGCATGTTGTCGAGGATCGCACCGCCACCCGCGGCCATGAAGCCCGCGAACTTGGTGACGAAGTCGGGGAACGCCTCGCGCCCGAGCATGTCCTTGTTGCCGAGGCGGACGAGCAGGGCGGCGGCCGGCAGGACGGCGACCGGCAGCATCAGGCTGCGGCCGATACGCTGCAGGACAGCCATGGTGCGGGAGCCCAGGCCGGGGCCCTTGTTGTCTGCGGCCGCGGGAGCGGCGCTGGCCGTGGTCACAACTTCCTCCAGTAGGCAGGGCGCCGCCCAGGGACGGGAGTGTGGGGGAGGGCAGCACGGGAGAGGTCTACACCATTCAGTGGTGTAGACCTGTTGTAGCACGCTGAGGGTCACCCAAGGAACCCGCGATTCCCGTTTTATGCCTTCGTGATCTCGCCCGGCCGTCACCGGTCGTTTCTGCTTGGCGGGCACCCGCCCGGTGGTGTAGACCAGTCGCATACGGTCCGTAGGGCACAGCGGTCCGGATCAGGCAGACCAAGGAGAAATCGCCATGGCCACCAAGGCTGAGAAGATCGTCGCCGGGCTCGGCGGCCTCGACAACATCGAAGAGGTCGAGGGCTGCATCACGCGCCTGCGCACCGAGGTCCATGACGCCTCCCTCGTGAACGACGCCGCACTCAAGGCCGCCGGCGCCCACGGAGTCGTCAAGATGGGCACCGCGATCCAGGTCGTCATCGGCACGGACGCCGACCCCATCGCCACGGAGATCGAAGACATGATGTAACCGCGCCCGCTTCCACCGACGGGGGTCCTTCCCGGCGCGGGAGGGCCCTCTCCGCATGTGCCGCTAGGCTCGGCGCCATGTCTCGAATCGACGGCCGCACGCCCGAACAGCTCCGCCCGGTCACCATCGAACGCGGGTGGAGCAAGCACGCCGAGGGCTCCGTCCTCGTCTCCTTCGGCGACACGAAGGTCTTCTGCACCGCCTCCTTCACCGAAGGCGTCCCCCGCTGGCGCAAGGGCAGCGGCGAGGGCTGGGTCACCGCCGAGTACTCCATGCTCCCCCGCGCCACCAACACCCGCGGCGACCGCGAGTCCGTACGCGGCAAGATCGGCGGCCGCACCCACGAGATCTCCCGCCTCATCGGCCGCTCCCTTCGCGCCGTCATCGACTACAAGGCGCTCGGCGAGAACATGATCGTCCTGGACTGCGACGTCCTCCAGGCCGACGGCGGCACGCGTACGGCGGCCATCACCGGCGCGTACGTCGCGCTGGCCGACGCCGTGTCCTGGGCCCAGGGCAGGAAGCTGATCAAGGCCAACCGTCAGCCCCTCACCGGCACGGTCAGCGCGGTGTCGGTGGGCATCGTCGGCGGCGTCCCCCTCCTCGACCTCTGCTACGAGGAGGACGTGAAGGCCGACACCGACATGAACGTCGTCTGCACCGGCGACGGCCGCTTCGTCGAGGTCCAGGGCACCGCCGAGGCCGAGCCGTTCGCCCGCGAGGAACTCAACTCGCTGCTGGACCTCGCCGTTTCCGGCTGCACGGATCTGGCGCTCCTGCAGCGCAAGGCACTTGATACGGTCCTCGAAAGGTAAAGGGCACCCCAAGAGCGATGGCCGCCGACAGCAACCACGGCGGCCCCGCCCGCGTCCTTGCACATACGGGCGCACGGCACACCACCGTGCGCCCGGCCACACCGGCACCAGCCGTTCCCGGGGCCGTCAGGCCTGCAACCAGTAGGAGGACCGTTCCATGGCCGCGAGCCGCCGACGCCGTATGACCACCATCGCCGGAGCCGTAGCTGCCGTCGCCCTCACGGCCGGCCTCACCACCGGCTGCGACGCCGTGAACAAGGCCCTGGACTGCGTCCAGACCGCCGACGCCATCGCCCAGAGCGTGGACGACCTCCAGCAGGCCGTGCAGAACGCGGCGAACGACCCGACGCAGCTGGAGGAGTCCCTCGACTCCATCGACAAGAACCTCGACGAGATCGGTGACAAGACGGACAACACCGACGTCACCAAGGCCGTCGACTCCCTCCAGGGGGCCGTCACCGACACCCGCACCGCCGTGGAGAACGGCGACACGACCCCCGACATCAGCGGCATCACCGACGCGGCGGGCGAACTGACGAAGGTCTGCACCTCGTAACCCATGCGAACCGGGCGGCGGGGATCGCGATACTGGTGGGCATGACCCGCCTGATCCTCGCCACCCGCAACGCCGGCAAGCTCACCGAGCTGAAGGCCATCCTCGCCGACGCAGGCCTCGCCCACGAGCTCGTCGGCGCGGACGCCTACCCCGACGTCCCCGACGTCAAGGAAACCGGCGTCACCTTCGCCGAGAACGCCCTGCTGAAGGCACACGCCCTGGCCCGGGCCACGGGCTTCCCCGCCATCGCCGACGACTCCGGCCTCTGCGTCGACGTCCTGAACGGCGCCCCCGGCATCTTCTCCGCCCGCTGGGCAGGCACCCACGGCGACGACAGGGCCAACCTGGAGCTGCTGCTGGCCCAACTCGGCGACATCGCCGACGAACACCGGGGCGCCCACTTCAACTGCGCGGCGGCCCTCGCGCTGCCCGACGGCACGGAGAGGGTGGTCGAGGGCCGGCTGCGCGGCTCACTGCGCCACACCCCCACCGGCACGAACGGCTTCGGCTACGACCCCATCCTCCAGCCGGACGGCGACACCCGAACCTGCGCCGAGCTGACCGCCGAGGAGAAGAACGCGATCAGTCACCGGGGGAAGGCGTTCCGGGGGCTGGTGCCGGTGTTGCGGGAGTTGTTGGGCTGAGGTGCACGAGAAGGTCCGGCTTGTGAAATTCGCAAGCCGGACCTTGAAAGTGAAGGTAAGTGCGGCCTGAGGGATTCGAACCCTCACGGGATTACTCCCATCGCACCCTAAATGCGAGGCGTCTACCGTTCCGCCAAGGCCGCTAGCCGCCCGTCGTCGTCGGGCATGACGGGCGGCTGCAAGTGTACGGTGATCGGCACCTATCCGGCGAGCGACGTTCGCTCTTTCTGTCGACACCACGTATCCGTCAGTGCGTGGCAGTTCGGGCACAGGTACCGCAAGTTCTCCTGGCGGTTGTCGTGCCAGTCCCCGTTGACGTGGTCGATCTGCAAGGTGATGCGGCGGCCCAGCCATTCACCGGTGTTGCCGCAACTTGCGCACGCGTACGGCACTCCGACTTCGGTCAGGGCTCGGTGCAACTGGGCCCTGTTGGTTCGTCCGGCGTGCTCGGGCAGGACGACGAGTACGCGACGGGCCGTCGACGCGGGGGCCGGGCTGTCCGGCTTGCCCCAGGCGCGGCGCCTGAAGTGGCTGGTGTCGAGTCCGAGGCGCGCCGCGGCACGCCGCACGCGTCGATGGTTGGTGTCATTAACGGCCAGACCGAGGCCACGCATCACATCGGCATAGCTCGATGCCTGTGGGATCAGGGTGCGAAGTGTGTCCTCGTGAATCGGCAAACGGGTGTGGGAGAAGTGCTTTGTGTCAACGTCCCGTTCGCGCAACATGCGGAGCAGCGTGGCGCGCGAGCGGCTGTCGTCTGCAACGCCCAATGAACGCGCCACGCCGCGCACGCTGTGCGCTGTGCCTGCGGCTGCTCTCAACTCCTCGGTGGTGAAGGGTAGGTCCAGCTCGGGGCGGTCGATGCCGGGGAAATGGCTGATGTCGATTCCTGCCGCGTCGATGCGGCGTCGGATATGGGACAGCGTGCCGGTGGCCGGAGTGGCGCCCAGCTTGAGTGCTACCTCGCGCAGTGAAGACGAAGAGGCGGCGGCTTCGGCGATGGCGGCATCTGGGTACTTGCGCCACGGGCTGCGCTTGGCGAAGTGGCTCGTGTCCAGCCCGTGACCGGCGACCTTCTGCTGGATTATGCGCCGCTGCCCCCCACTCGTGTTCAGGCTGAGCCGCCGCATCAGGTCTGTCCAGTTCCGAGCCTCGGGAACAAGCAGCGCGAGTCGTTCCTTGCTGTACGGATCAGGCGGCGTCGGCCTGTGCTCAGAGCTTCCCCATGTCAAAGGTCCAGGTCCTGGTTTGTTCTGCACGCCCTTCCACCCTCCATCTCCGACTGTGCGTTCGCAGTCTCGTACGGAGTAACGAACCGCTAATCGGACAGTCACGCCCAAGATGCGGAACGGCCCGTACCGGATCGTTCCGGTGCGGGCCGTGAGGGTGGCTGGTGTGGAGCTCAGATGCCCAGGTCCTTGATGATCTTCGCCACGTGGCCTGTCGCGCGGACGTTGTACAGGGCCTGTTCGACCTTGCCCTCCTCGTCCACGATGATCGTGGAGCGGATGACGCCCATGTAGGTCTTGCCGTAGTTCTTCTTCTCGCCGAAGGCGGCGTACGCGTCGAGGACCGTCTTGTCGGGGTCGCCGAGAAGGGTGACCTTCAGGGACTCCTTCTCGCGGAACTTGGCGAGTTTCTCGGGCTTGTCGGGGGAGATGCCGAGGACGTCGTACCCCGCGCCCGCGAGGAGCTCCAGGTTGTCGGTGAAGTCGCAGGCCTGCTTGGTGCAGCCGGGGGTCAGGGCGGCCGGGTAGAAGTAGACGATGACCTTGCGGCCCTTGTGGTCGGACAGGGACACCTCGTTGCCGTCGGCGTCGGGGAGGGTGAAGGCGGGGGCCACGTCACCGGGCTGGAGTCGCTCGCTCATCGGTCCAGCGTAATGGCGGGCCCTGGCGGTACGGCGCCGGGTCGAGCTGACAGACTGTCCGCAACCAAGAGATTTCAGGGACAACCGACAACGGGAGGCCGCGCGGTGGCGGAGACCTCGGACATCAGAACCCCGGCCGAGATCGAGGCGGACATCAAGCGCCGCCGCGACAACCTCGCCGAGACGCTCGACGAGATCGGCGTCCGCGTGCATCCCAGGACGATCGTGGGCGACGCCAAGGCCAAGGTCGTCTCGAACATCGATCACACCCTCGGCAAGGCCTACGTCTCGGTCAACCGTGTGGTGAGTGACGTCAGGGGCCAGTTCGTCGACGAGGGCGGGGCGCCCCGGGTCGAGCGCATCGTGCCCGTCGCCCTCGTGGTCGTCGGTGTCGTCGGAGTCGTCGGGTTCCTCGCCCTCGGCACGCGGCGTCGCAGGGCCTGACGCGGACCGGGATCGGGACAGGTAGGTTCGGGGCGTGAGCGAGAAGACCCAGCACGACAAGTTGCCCATCCGGATGCTGCACGACCGTGTGCTCGTGCGGCAGGACACCGCCGAGGGCGAGCGGCGTTCCGGCGGCGGCATCCTGATCCCCGCGACGGCGGCCGTCGGCCGGCGCCTCGCCTGGGCCGAGGTCGTCACGGTCGGCCAGAACGTCCGGACCGTCGAGCCCGGCGACCGCGTCCTCTACGACCCCGAGGACCGTGCCGAGGTCGAGGTCCGGGGCGTCGCGTACGTCCTGATGCGCGAGCGCGATCTGCACGCCGTGGCCGCCGACCGGTTCGAGGGGTCGGAGGACTCCACCGGCCTGTATCTCTGACCTGTATCTCTGATGCGCAGGCGGTAGAAGGCGGTAGAAGGCGGTGGGGGTGGTGACCATGGTCACCACCCCCACCGCCTTCTACCGCCTTCTGCCCGGGTGGGGGTGAAGGCCCCCCGGTCACTGAGCAGCCGTAGCTAGCCGAACGGTCCCACCGAGGTCTCGCCCCCTGTTGTCGCTCCGCCGTCCGTTGTGCCGCCGCCGTCGGTGGTGGCGCCGCCGGTGGACGTGGTTCCGCCGTCGGTCGTGGTGCCGCCGGTGGACGTCGTGCCGCCGTCTGTCGTGGTGCCGCCGGTGGACGTGGTACCTCCGTCCGTCGACGTGCCGCCCGTGGACGTCGTGCCGCCGTCGGTCGTGGGCGTGCCGCCGGTGGTCGTGCTGTCGCCGGTGTCCTCGTCCGTGGGGCCGCCGGTCTCCTCGTCGCCCGTTGCGCCGCCGGTCTCCTCCTCGCCGGTGGCGCCCGGCTCGTCGGCGGGGGTGCTGGGCGGGGTGTAGACGACGTCGGCGCCGACCTGGAGGTCGAGGTCGAAGTCCTTCACCTTCTTGCCCTTGAGGGCGGCCTTGGTGAACTGCGCCCAGATCTCCGTGGGCGCCCCGCCGCCGTTGATGCGCTGCAGGCCCATGACGCCGTACAGCGACTTGTGGGCGCCGGTCTTGGGGTCCTGGCCCATGACGGACACGACGGTGGCGAGGTCCGGGGTGTAGCCCGCGAACCAGGCGGCCTGGTCCTCCTCGGCGGTGCCGGTCTTGCCGGCGACCGGGTGGCCGGAGGCCTGCGCGGCGGTGGCGGTGCCGCTCTGGACCACGCTCTGCAGGACGGAGGTGGTGGTGTCGGCGGCCTTGCGGCTGACGGCCTGGGTGGACTCCGTGGAGGGGATCTCGACCACCTCGCCGTCCTTGCTGATCTTCTCGATCATCGTGTACGTGCCGTGCCTGCCGTGGTTGGCGAGCGTGGCGTACGCCTCCGTCATGTCGAGGACGCTCGCGGTGGCGGTGCCCAGGGCGATGGACGGGTACGGGTTCATGTCCGGGGTGTTCTTCGGCACGCCGAGGTCGATCGCGGTCTTCTCGACCTTCTCGGGCCCGATGTCCACGGCCATCTGCGCGTACACCGAGTTCACGGAGCTCTGGGTGGCCTGGCGGACGGTGATGTTGCCGTAGTTGTGGTAGTCCTCGTTCTCCGGCGCGTACGTCCCGCCGGTCCAGCCCGTCACGGGGCGCCTGTTGGTGCCGTCGTAGACCGTGTTCGGGGTGATCGCCTGGCCGCTCTGGTTGTTGGAGGCGTTCTCCACGGCGGAGGTGAACACGAGGGGCTTGAAGATGGAGCCGACCTGGAAGTCGCGGCGGGTCGCGTTGTTCACGTACTGCTTGGTGTAGTCGATGCCGCCGTACATCGCGATGACCTTGCCGGTCTTCGGGTCGATGGAGACACCGCCGGCGCGGACGTAGTTGTCGACCTTGCGGTTCTTCTTGTCGAGCTTGTCCATCAGCTGGTTGTCGACGGCCTTGATGAAGGCGTCCTGCATCTTGGGCTGGATGGTGGTGGTGATGCGGTAGCCACCGCCGTTCTCCAGCGCCTTCTCATCGATGATCTTGTTGCTGATGAGGTACGACTTGATGGCTTCGACCAGGTAGCCGCGCTGACCGGAGAAGGCGGTGGAGGTGGTGGCCTGCTTCGGCATCGGGAACTTCGCGCCGGTCCGCTCGGACTGCTTGAGCCAGCCCTCCTTGACCATGCCGTCGAGGACGTAGTTCCAGCGGGCGACGGCCGCGTCCTTGTTCTCGGGGTGGGCGACGACGTCGTACATGCTCGGGGCGTTGACCAGGGCGGCGAGGTAGGCGCCCTGCTCGGCGGTGAGACGGTCCGCGTCGATGCCGTAGTAGGCCTGGGCGGCGGCCTGGATGCCGTAGGCGTTGCGGCCGAAGAAGCTGGTGTTGAGGTAGCCCTCCAGGATCTCGTCCTTGGTCACCTCGCGGTCCAGCTTGATCGAGATGAAGAACTCCTTGGCCTTGCGGGTGACGGTCTGGTCCTGGGCCAGGTAGTAGTTCTTCACGTACTGCTGGGTGATCGTCGAACCGGACTGCTTGCCCTTGCCTGTCGCGGTGTTCCAGGCCGCGCGGGCCATCGCCTTGAGGTCGATGGCCGGCTCGGAGTAGAAGTCGCGGTCCTCGGCGGCCAGTACGGCGCGCTGGGCTGCCTTGGAGACCTTCGTCAGCGGGACGTTCTCGCGGTTGACCTCGCCGTCGCGGGCGATCTGACTGCCGTCCGCGTACAGGTAGACGTTGCTCTGTTTGGTCGCGAACGCGTTCGCCTTGGGGATGTGGACCATGTTGTAGCCCAGTACGAAGGCGCCGACGATCAACATGAGCCCGATGATGAAGGCGCTGAGCACCATGCGCCAGGTGGGGAACAGCCGCCTCCAGCCCTTGCGCTTGGGCCGCTTGCCCTTCTTCGCCTTGCCGTCTCCGGCCGCCGGGTCGGGTGTGATGTCGGGCGCGGTGGCGGGTGCCGGGGCGGCGGTGGCCGTCCCGGCGGGGATGACGCCCAGGGCCTGGGTCGGCGTGTCGGCCGCGGGCCGGGCGGGCGCGGCGGCGGACTTCCGGCCCGGCGTGATGCCCAGGGTGGTGGTGGGGCTGTCGTCAGCGGCGGCGGCTGCCGTGCCGGCTGCCGCGGCAGGCGGCCGGGGGGCGGACCCACCGCGGGCGCCGGCGGGGTTGCCGTCACGTGCTCCGGCGGCTCGGGCAGCCCTGGCGGCCCTGGCTGCCCTGGCGTCCGGGACCCCGGAGGGGGCGCCGTCGCGTCCGGCGGCGGGCTTGGCGTCGTGGGCCCCGGCGGGCCGGCCGTCACGAGCCCCGACGGGCTTGCCGTCGGAGGCCGACGTCGGCTTGCCCTCCGGTGTCCGGGCGGATCCGGATCCCGCACCGAGCGTTCCGCCGGGAGCCGAGCCGGGACGATTCGACCCGGGCGGAGTCGAGCCGGGCTTCCCGCCGGATGCCGATCCGGAAGGAGCCGATCCGGGCTTCCCGCCGGAGGCCGCCGCACCGGACTGCGCGCCAGCAGCCGCACCGGACTGCGTACCGGGGTTCCCGCCGGACGCCGAGCCGGACTTTCCGTCCGGCCTCCCGCCGGGCGGAGTGCCGGGCGTCCCGGCGGATGGCGCACCGGGCTTCCCGGCGGACGCCGCGTCAGGCCTTCGGGCGGATGGCGCGTCAGGCCTCCGGGTGGGCGCCGCGTCAGGCCTCCGGGGGGAGGCCGGGTCAGGCGTCCCGGTGGGCGCCGGGTCCGGGCTCCCGCCCGGCGTCGTGCCGGGCTTGGCGTCGGTGTTTCCCTTGGCGGCGTTGTCGCCGGACCCCGGAGTCGTGCCCGGAGTGCGTCGCTCCGGGTCTCTCGGTGCCCAGCCCGGGCCGTTCCGCTTCGGCTGCGGCTCGTCGCTCATCGTGCTGCCGTGCTCCTGTTTTCGCGTCGTACGTTCATTTCCGTACGGACTCGTACGCTTTGCGCCCGCTCCGGGCCGGTTCTGTGCCCTTGAGTAAAGACTCTCGTACCGCTCGATCCGTTCCCGGATCCCGACACGTGCCCCGCACACTCCACGAGCACCACCGTCCGCCCCCGAAAACGCGTGGCAGGCCCCTCCGGCGGCGGACTAGGCTTCTTCGCTTCGGCCCGAATCGGTCCAGGCCTCGGCCTTTCGCCTAACTCTTCGCAGCGGATGGGGGTTTCCACGTGGGCACAGGGCGGTTGTACGCCGCCGTCGCCGCCGGTGGTTTCAGGCGGTACGCGACATATCGGGTGGCCACCGCCGCGGGGGTGTTCACCAACACCGTCTTCGGCTTCATCCTTGCATACACCTACCTGGCGCTCTGGCACGAGAAGCCTCACCTCGGCGGCTACGACCAGGCGCAGGCTCTCACCTATGTATGGGTCGGCCAGGCCATGTTCGCGGTGATGGTGCTGGGGAGTGTGGGGTTCGAGGAGGAGTTGATCGAGCGGATCCGGACCGGGGACATCGCGGTCGATCTGTACCGGCCGGTCGACCTCCAGATGTGGTGGCTCGCCGCGGACATGGGCCGGGCCCTGTTCCAGCTGCTCGGACGCGGTGTCGTCCCCATGGTGTGCGGCGCGCTCTTCTTCGACCTGGCGCTGCCCTCGGGTCCGCTGCCCTGGCTCGCCTGTCTCGTCGCGGTCGTCCTGGGGGCCGTCGTCAGCTTCGCGATCCGGTACATCGTCGCGCTGTGGGCGTTCTGGCTCCTCGACGGTGCCGGAGCGATGCAGATCACCTGGCTCACCGGAGTCTTCTTCTCCGGGATGCTCCTCCCGCTGAACGTCTTCCCCGGCGCCCTCGGCGACCTCGCCCGCCTCCTGCCCTGGTCCGCGCTGCTCCAGGCCCCGGCGGACGTCCTGCTGGGCGAGGCCGACCCCTGGGGGACGTACGCCTTCCAGCTCGCCTGGGCGGCGGCGCTGCTGGCGGTCGGGCGGCTGATCCAGTCGGCGGCGACGCGGAAGGTGGTGGTCCAGGGTGGCTGACGTGGACGAGCGGGCGGAGGAGCGGGCAGGCGAACCCGCGGGCGGACGAACAGGCGGACGAACAGGCGGACGGGCCGAAGGAGGCGCGGGCGGCCGGGCGGGTGGAGGCGTGGGCGCGCCGGGCGAGGGGACGGCCGCGGAGAACCCGTTCGGCGAGTACGGCCTGTACAGCCGTGTCCGCGACGGTCTGCGCGCCTACCGCATGATCGCCGCCATGTGGATCCGCTCCACGATGGCCTACCGCGCCTCCTTCGCCATGACGACCTTCGGGAACTTCGCGGCGACCTCCTTCGACTTCGTCGCGATCCTGCTGATGTTCTCCCAGGTCGACGAGTTGGGCGGCTACACCCTGCCCGAGATCGCTCTCCTGTACGGCACCTCCGGGGTCGCGTTCGGCCTCGCGGATCTGATGATCGGTTCCATGGACCGGCTCGGCCGCCGGGTCCGTGACGGCACCCTGGACACCCTTCTCGTCCGCCCGGTGCCGGTGCTCGCCCAGGTCGCCGCCGACAAGTTCGCGCTGCGCCGCCTCGGCCGGATCACCCAGGGCCTGTTCGTCCTCGGGTACGCCCTGACCACGCTCGACATCGTTTGGACACCGGCCAAGGTGCTGATGATCCCGCTGATGGTGTGCAGTGGCGGGCTGATCTTCGCGGCGGTGTTCGTCGCCGGCGCGGCCTTCCAGTTCGTCGCGCAGGACGCCTCCGAGGTGCAGAACGCCTTCACGTACGGCGGCGCGACCCTGCTGCAGTACCCGCCGGCCCTCTTCGCCAAGGACCTGCTGCGCGGTGTGACGTTCGTCCTGCCGCTCGCCTTCGTCAACTGGGTGCCCGGGCTGTACGTCCTGGGCCGCCCCTATCCGCTCGACCTGCCGACCTGGCTGGCCTTCGCACCTCCGCTGGTCGGTGTGGCCTGCTGTGCGCTGGCGGGGCTCGCGTGGCGGGCGGGGCTGCGTTCGTATCGGAGTACGGGGAGTTAGGGAGGAGCCAGGCGTGGCAGACAGCACGTTCATCGAACTCGACCGGCTGGAGAAGGTCTTCGACGTCCGCAAGAAGACCGGGTTCATGCGGCGGGAGCGGCATGAGGTGCGGGCGGTCGACTCGATCTCCTTCACGGTGGCGAGAGGGGAGATGGTCGGTTACATCGGGCCGAACGGCGCGGGCAAGTCGACGACGATCAAGATGCTGACCGGAATCCTGACGCCGAGCGGGGGTCGGCTGCGGGTCGCCGGCATCGACCCGTCCCGCGAGCGGACGCGTCTCGCCCGGCGTATCGGGGTGGTGTTCGGGCAGCGTACGACCTTGTGGTGGGACCTTCCCCTCATCGACTCCTACCGGCTGATGCACCGCATGTACCGCATCCCCGACGCTCGTTACCGCGAGAACCTCGACCGCTGTGTCGAACTCCTCGAACTGGGCGCCCTGCTGGACGTGCCCGTACGGCAGCTCTCGCTCGGCCAGCGGATGCGCGGGGACATCGCGGCGGCCCTGCTGCACGACCCCGAGGTGTTGTATCTGGACGAGCCGACGATCGGGCTCGACGTCATCAGCAAGGCCAAGGTCCGGGAGTTCCTCAAGGAACTCAACACCGAGCAGGGCACGACCGTGCTGCTCACCACGCACGACCTCCAGGACATCGAGCAGTTGTGCCGCCGGGTGATGGTCATCGACCACGGGCGCCTGATGTACGACGGGCCGCTGACCGGGCTGCACGAGGTGGGCGAGAGCGAGCGGACACTCGTCGTCGACCTGGAGCGCGAGCTGCCGCCGATCGAGGCCGCGCCCGCCCGGGTCGTACGGGTGGAGGGGCCCCGGCAGTGGCTCGCCTTCCCGGCGTCGGAGTCGGCGGCCCCGCTGGTGGCGCGGATCGCCGCGGAGTATCCGCTGCTGGACCTGTCGGTGCGGGAGCCGGACATCGAGGCCGTGATCGCCCAGATGTACGCGCAACAGGCGGAGCGGGTGGCGGAGCGGGCGGCGGAGACGGGGCAGGCCGTGTCGTAGGGCGGGGTCGTAGAACGGTGTCGTAGGCCGGGGAGGGGGCGGGGTGAGGTGACGGGCTGGAGTCGGGTGGGGTCGTCTCGTAGCCCCGCGCGGGGGTTCCTCGTACGCTGATTCGTATGACGGACGACCTGCCGGATGTTCCGGCCGCCGCGGACCTTCGTGCCTCCGACGCCGATCGTGAACGAGTCACCGAGCAGTTGCGGGACGCCCTCGCGGAAGGGCGGCTCGACATGGAGGAGTTCGAGGAACGGCTGGACGCCACGTACAAGGCGCGGACGTACGGCGAGCTGGCGCCGATCACCCGTGATCTGCCCGGCGCGGGAGCCGTGGCACCGCCGGCGGTCGTGCCGCCGCCGCCCGTCTCACTGGTCAAGGGGCCCGCGGGGGAGGCGAGTTGGCCCGAGCGGATCGTCGGCGGCGACGGTACGTCCACGTGGGGCGTCGCGGTCATGTCCGGCTTCGAACGCAAGGGGCAGTGGACCGTGCCCGAGCGGTTCGACTGCTTCGCGTTCTGGGGCGGCGGGGAACTGGATCTGCGGGACGCGTACTTCGCGGACCGAGAGGTCACGATCAACTGCGTGGCGATCATGGGCGGGATCAACGTGATCGTGCCGCCCGGGGTCGAGGTCGTCGTCCGGGGCATCGGGATCATGGGCGGCTTCGACCACAGGGAGGAGGGCGTTCCGGGGGAGCCGGGCGCTCCGCGCGTGATCATCACCGGGTTCGCGTTCTGGGGCGGGGTCGGGGTCGAGCGCAAGGTCCCGAGGGCCGAGCGGCAGCGGTTGAAGGAGGCCCGGCGGCAGGAGCGGCTGGAACGCCGGCAGGCCCGGCGCGAACTGCACGCGTCCCATCGTGACCACGGGCATGAGATGCACGAGGCGCATCGTGAGGCCATGGACCAGATCAGGGACGCGGTGCGCTCCCGACGCGAGGAGGAGCGGGAGCGGCGGCGGAGACGGGAGCGGTAGCGGTAGGCCGGATTGGCTGCGGGTGCGTTGTGGCTCGCGCGCTCGCGCGGTTCCCCGCGCCGTTCCCCGCGCCCCTCACCGGGCTACAGCTCTGCCGGCGCCGCGCCCTTCAGTTTCTCCAGGTCGAAGACCTCCGCCATCCGTTCGTAGCCCTTGTCGCTCGGGTGGAGGTGGTCGCCCGAGTCGTAGTCGGGGCGGAGGCGGCGGGGGGCGTAGGGGTCGCGTAGGGCCTTGTCGAAGTCGACGTAGGTGTCGAAGACGTTGCCGGAGCGGATCTTGGCGTTGATGGTCTGGCGGACGGATTCACGCTGGTCGGAGTAGCCGCGGTGACCGTGGAAGGGCATGAGGGTGGTGCCCACGACGCGGAGACCGCGGGCGTGCGCCTGGTCGACGAGCCTGCGTAAGCCGGCGGTGATGGCGTCGGGGTCGGCCTGGCCGGGGTTCTTGAGGATGTCGTTGACGCCGAGGTCGATGACGACGGCCTTGACACCCGTACGGCCGAGGACGTCGCGCTGGAAGCGGGAGAGACCGCTGGGGTTCTCGGCGGGGCGGCCGTTGCCGTCGGTGAGGACGCGGTTGCCGCTGATCCCCTCGTTGACGATGCTGTAGCGGGGTGTGTCGGAGGAACCGGTGGCGGCGCGGAGGCGGCCGGAGAGGACGTCCGTCCAGCGTCGGTTCTCGCCGACCGTGGAGGTGACGCCGTCGGTGAGCGAGTCGCCGAGGACCACGACCGTGCCGTCGGACTCGTTGCTCAGCACGTCCACGGCGGTGACGTACCGCCAGTGCAGGGACTGGGTGGTGTACGGCTCCCCGGTGACGTCCTCGGCCCGGTCGCCCTCGGCGGTGTACGAGATCTGCCGGGCGTGCGCGTGGTAGGTCGCGGGGCCGGACGGGGTCGGGGAGTAGGTGGTGATCAGTACGTCGCTGTCGTGCGGGATCGCCACCCGTACGGCGTCACTCACCACCTGCTGACCGGCCGCGATGACGACCGTCGGGCTGCCGCCGAAGGTGAGGCGGCGCATGGTGTCGGCCGCCGCGGCCGGGGTGTCCGTCGAGGCGGCCACGGCGAGCGAGGCGTGGGTGATGGTCAGCGGCTGCTGGCCGTAGAGATTGGACAGCGTGACGCGGGCACTCGTACCGGCGGCGGTCGTGTGCACCACGTTGCGTACCGAGTGGCCGGCGAGGCCGTCTCTCTCGGTGCCCGGCTCCGATCCGCTCGGCGAGGCGGCCCAGGCGCCGACCCAGACGCCGGTGGAGGCGGGGGCGGCGCTGTTGCGGGGCGCGCGGGCGAAGGTCTCCTGCCGGGGGGCGCCGTCGTCGATGCCGACGCCGACGTATATCGCGGCCGAGATCGCCACGACCAGGGCGGCGATGGCCGCCAGAAGTGCATAACCGTGATGCCTGGTCATGCGGTGTGCTACTCCTCGGGCTGTGGAGCCACGAGGCTCCGCTGTGATCACCCCATGATGCGGCATGGGATGGGGGCTGCTTGCGAGAACCCCCATCGGTTCCCCCGCCCGGACAGACGCGGGGAACTCCTGTTCCGTTCCAGGAGTAGGTCTTTGTAGATCTATGGAGTACGTCACCAAGAGTTGAAGCGTCGAAGAACGGACAATGTGTACGGGGGACAGGAACGGGTGGAGCGAATGGACCGTACGAAAGCGGGAGCGACGGACGAGGCGGCGGCTGAAGCGGCCGATGCCGCGGACGCGGCAGCGAGCGCCGAGCCGCGTCTGTCGCACCGCACCATGACCACCTTCAGCGCCGCCGACGAGGAGAAACAGCGCGGCGTCCGGCAGATGAAGCTCATCGCGGCCGGGCTGCTGCTCTTCGTGGCCGTGGTGTACGTGCTGGCCAAGTGGGCCTCGCACGAGGGCGCGGGCGCCTGGGCCGGCTATGTCGCGGCGGCCGCCGAGGCGGGCATGGTGGGTGCGCTGGCCGACTGGTTCGCGGTGACCGCGTTGTTCCGGCATCCACTCGGGCTGCCCATCCCGCACACCGCGATCATCCCCACCAAGAAGGACCAACTGGGCGTCTCGCTCGGTGAGTTCGTCGGCGAGAACTTCCTCTCCCAGGATGTCGTACGGCAGCGGCTGCGGGCCGTCGGCATCGGCAGCCGGCTCGGCGCGTGGCTGGCCGAGCCGCAGAACGCCGACCGGGTGACGGCCGAGCTGGCGACCGCGCTCCGGGGCGCGCTGACCGTGCTGCGCGACTCGGACGTGCAGGCCGTGGTCGGGGAGGCGATCACCCGGCGGGCGAACGCGCAGGAGATAGCGCCCGGGATCGGCAAGATGCTGGAGAAGATCGTCACCGACGGCGGCCACCGGCGGATCGTGGATCTCATCTGCGCCCGCGCCCAGAACTGGCTGATTCTTCACGACGAGCAGGTCATGGACGCGGTCGAGGGCGGCGCCCCCGGCTGGACCCCCCGGTTCGTCGACCGGCGGATCGGCGAGCGGGTCTACAAGGAGTTGCTGCGCTTCACCACCGAGATGCGTGACTCGCCCACCCACCCGGCGCGCGGCGCCCTCGACCGCTTCCTCACCGACTTCGCCACCGACCTCCAGTCCGACACGGAGACCCGTGCGCGGGTGGAGCGGCTGAAGGGTGAGGTGCTCGGCCGGGGTGAGGTCCAGGACCTCATCGCCTCAGCGTGGACGGCCGTACGGTCGATGATCGTGTCCGCCGCCGAGGACGAGCGCAGCGAACTGCGGCTGCGGGTCCGCACGTCCCTGCTCTCGCTGGGCACCCGGATGGCCACCGAGCCGAGCGCGCAGGCCAAGGTCGACAGGTGGGTTGAGGGGGCGGCCGTCCACGTCGTGGCCACCTACCGCGCGGAGATCACCTCCCTCATCACCGAGACCGTCGCGAGCTGGGACGCCGAGCACACCACGAAGAAGATCGAGGCCAACATCGGCCGCGACCTGCAGTTCATCCGGATCAACGGCACGGTGGTGGGGTCCCTGGCGGGCCTGCTGATCTACACGGTGTCGCGGGCGATGGGGGCGTAGGGCCGTCCGTCCGGGTGACCCGGTCGGGTCCGGTGAGTGGTCGAGTTCGGTGGGTGGTCGGGGCCGGTGCGTGGCCGAGTCCGGTGGGTGACCGAGTCCGGTGGGTGGTGGGGTCCGGTGCGTGGTGGGGCCTAATCCCTGTGGGTGAGGGCACCCGGGTCCGGTTCGCTCAAGGTGGAGGGAGCCGGAGCCCATGTCCGTCACAGCCCCGAAGTCACCCGGTTCACCCGGTGAACCCGGTTCACCGAAGTCTCCGGGTGTGATCACCACCGCCGTACCGGCGCGCCTGGACCGTCTTCCCTGGTCGCGCTGGCACTGGACGGTGGTGATCGGCCTCGGCACGGTGTGGATCCTCGACGGTCTGGAAGTGACCGTCGTCGGCAATATCGCGGGTCGGCTCTCCGAGGAGGGCAGTGGTCTACCGATCACGTCCGCGCAGGTCACGGGCGCGGCGGCCGCCCTGTACGTCGCCGGCGCCTGCTTAGGGGCCCTCTTCTTCGGCCATATGACCGACCGGTTCGGCCGCAAGAAGCTGTTCATGGTGACGCTGGTGGTCTATCTGGCGGCGACCGCGCTGACGGCCGTGTCCTTCTCCACCTGGTGGTTCTTCCTCTTCCGCTTCCTCACCGGCTTCGGCATCGGCGGCGAGTACGCGGCCATCAACTCGGCGATCGACGAGCTGATCCCGTCCAAGTACCGGGGTCGCGTCGACATCGTCATCAACGGCAGTTTCTGGCTCGGCGCGATCGGCGGCTCACTGCTGTCGATCGTCGCCCTGAACACCGACATCTTCCCGGCGAACGTCGGCTGGCGGCTGACCTTCGCCCTCGGTGTGGTGCTGGGCCTGGTGATCCTGCTGGTCCGTCGGAACGTCCCCGAGAGCCCCCGCTGGCTGCTCATCCACGGCCGGGAACAGGAGGCCGAACGGCTGGTGGGGGAGGTCGAGGAGCGGGTGGAGGCGGAGCAGGGCCGCCGACTGCCGTCGGCCGACCGGGAGATGACCATCCATCAGCGCGGGAGCGTCGGCTTCGGCACGATCGCCCGCACGGTGTTCTCCCACTACCGCCGCCGCGCGGTCCTCGGCTTCTCCCTCTTCATCGGGCAGGCGTTCCTCTACAACGCGATCACCTTCGGCTTCGGCGCGATCCTCACCACGTTCTACGACGTCCCGACCTCCGACACCGGCTACTACTTCGCCGTCATCGCCGCCGGCAACCTGCTCGGCCCGCTGCTGCTCGGCAAGCTGTTCGACACGGTCGGCCGCAAGATCATGATCTCGTCGACGTACCTGCTGTCCGGCGTCCTGCTCTTCGGCACGGCCTGGCTGTTCGGCCGGGGTTCGCTCGACGAGGTGACCCTGACGGCCTGCTGGTGCGTGGTGCTGTTCTTCGCCTCGGCCGGAGCCTCCAGCGCCTATCTGACGGTCTCGGAGGTCTTCCCCATGGAGACCCGCGCGATGGCCATCGCCTTCTTCTACGCCCTCGGTACGGCCGCCGGAGGTATCAGCGGCCCGCTGATCTTCGCGGAGCTGACGAAGTCCGGCGTCGTCGGCGACACCGTCCTCGCCTTCCAGATCGGCGCGAGCCTGATGTGCGCGGCGGGCCTGGTGGCCGCGTTCCTCGCGGTGCGCGCGGAGCGGCGCTCCCTGGAGGACATCGCCGAGCCGCTGTCGGCGAAGGCGTGACGCTCCGCTGAGGGCGCGGGGTGGGTGGTTGCGGGATGGGTGGTCGGTCGTCCGCGGCGCCGTCGTGGGTGATCGCGCAGTTCCCCGCGCCCTTCGGGGCGCTGCCGCTCTGGGTACGGGGGAGCAGGCCGGTCTGAGTACCCGTACTCTGTCGGCCCGCCGCCCACCCCGGAACCCTCGTACGTATGACCGAGAAGCTGCTCCGCCCCCTGCGCACGCGCCCCTGGCCGGAACGCTGGCTGACCCGCCTGCTCGGCGCCGCCCTCGCCGCGGCCGCGTACCGCCTCTGCCTCCCGTGGGACCTGAACAACCGTCCCGAACTGAAGGGCTCCCTCACGGAGACGACCCCCGTGACCGTCACGGGGGTCGTCGTCCTCGCCCTCGTCCTGCTGCTCCTCGCGGCCTACTTCGGCCACCGGGACGCCCTGGCCTGGCCGGTGCTCCTGGTCGCCGTCCCGCCGTCCGCCCTGATGTACACCACCTTCCACACCCATCCCGAACCCCTGGACGCCTCTGTCTGGCCCCTGTCCTGGGCCTTCTTCACGCTGGTGCTGGGCGCGTGGGTGCTGGTGGCGGCATCGGTGGCACGGGGGTTCCGGACGGAGCCGGCCGACGAGGAGTGGCTGATCAGGGCCCAGCGGTGAGCCATCGTGAGGGCGGGCGGCGCCACCGCCGCGTCACCGGCCGTCGAGATAGAGCCCGCCCTTCTTGAGCATGTGCGACGCGTAGGCCCTGCCCACGAAACCCTTGCGCCGACAGACACCCACATACTGGCGAGCGCTGTCGACCACGACGGGCCGGGCCGTGATGCCCCACTCGTGGCGCGCCTGTGCCTCCGCCCACTGTATGGCGGCCGGGTCCACCCGGTCGCTGACCAGCACGGGGAAAATACCTATCCCGGTCTGCAGGCCGGCCGGCAGCCCGCCTTTGACGCGCTTGGCGTACTCCATCGCCTGGAAGGTGAAGGTGCCGATCGTCGGCATCGTGATCTCCGGGACAGCGACCGCCACCGTGAACAGATGTATCTTCGCCAACCACCGCAGCCGGAAGTCGGCCCGCCGCCCCACGAGCACGGGTACCCCACCCCAGTCCTCCCACCAGGTCTGGCATTCGTCGGCGGCGAGACGGGCGGCCACGGAGGCGAGGTAGGCCTGGGAGGGCGACTGCTGTGGATGCATGGCGGGATCATGCACCCACGCGAGCGCCGCTGGGAAGCCGGGTGGGAGTCAGGCCCCCGTAGTCGAACCGGGCCGGACGATCATCAGGATCGTGACCGTCGCCCACAACAGGTTGAACACCCCGGTGAACATGGCGAGTTGGGCGGTGGCCTTGACCCCGACGGCGGTCCGGGTCCCGGCCCCGGCCCCGTCGTCAGTCCCGGCTTCGTCGGCCGTCCCGCTCCCGTCCTCTCCGCCGATCCCCTCCAGGATCTCCTCCTGCCGAGGCAGCACCAGCGCCAGCAGGACCATGGCCGCGAGGGCGGTCAGCAGCATCGACACGATCAGCCAGGCGTCCTTCAGCACCCCCATGCTCATCGCGGTGGCGAACCCGAGCACGGGCACGGCGATGCCCACACCGCCGTACACCCGGCAGATCCGGTGCAGCAGCCGTACGGCCGACACCGCCCGCTCGCTCCCGGGTTCGGCCAGGGCCTTGCGCGCGCTCGGCGGGAACATGCTGGCCGCGACGGTGATGGGCCCGACGGCGATGATCGCGGCGAGGACGTGGAGGGAGAGCAGGAACTTGGTCACGCTGGGACGGTAGGGCGCGGAACGATCTCGTAGAAGTGGCGGGATTGCCAGAGGTCAACGGATTCTCGCCAGGGTCGCCTGGGTCGCCAAGGCCTCAAAGAGAGTGGGCCGGGGTTCATCCGAGGGGGCGGTCCCTTGGCGGAACGGGAGCGTCAGGGCGCATGGCGGAATCTCGGCGCAGGCCTACACTCCCGCCATGCACACCGTGGCCGTACTCGCGCTGGACGACGTGATCCCCTTCGACCTGTCCGCCCCCATCGACACCTTCGGCTGGGCCCGGCTGCCGGACGGGCGGGAGGCGTACCGGGTGCGGGTCTGCTCCGTGGAGGGGGGCGGGGAAGTGAGGGCGGGGCCGTTCAGCGTGCGCGCGCCGTACGGCCTTGAGGCGCTGGCCGAGGCCGACACGATCATCCTGCCGGGGACGGCCGACCCGACCGTGCCGTTGCCGCCGGGCGTGACGGAGGCGCTGCACGCGGCGGCGGCGAGCGGGACGCGGATCGCCTCGATCTGCGTCGGCGCGTTCCTCTTCGCGGCGACGGGCCTGCTGGACGGGCTGCGCGCCACGACCCACTGGATCGCGGCCCCCGATCTGGCCGCCAGGCACCCGGAGGTGACCGTCGACCCGAACGTCCTCTACGTCGACAACGGCCAGTTCCTGACCTCGGCGGGCGCCGCTGCGGCCATGGACATGTGCCTGCACATGATCCGCAGGGACCACGGCTCGGCGGTCGCGGCGTTCACCGCCCGGATGTGCGTCATGCCCCTCGAACGGGAGGGCGGCCAGGCCCAGTTCATCGTCCAGGACCAGCCCCCGGCCCCCGCCGGCGCGACGATGGAACCCCTGCTGCGCTGGCTGGAGGAGAACGTGGAGCGGGATCTGACCCTGGACGACATCGCCCTCCACGCCGGCACCAGCGCCCGCACCCTGAACCGCCGCTTCCGCGAACAGACCGGCACGACGCCCCTGCAGTGGCTGCACCGGGCAAGGGTCCGCCGCGCCCAGTACCTCCTGGAGGCCACCGACCACACGGTCGAACGCGTCGCGACCCAGGCGGGTTTCGGCTCCCCGACAGCGTTCCGGGACCGCTTCAAGAGGGTGGTGGGGACGAGCCCGTACGCGTACCGGCGGGCGTTCAGGGGGGAGTGACGGCGGCGGCGAAGTGAGCGGCGAAATGAGGGGCGAAGTGAGGGGAGCGCCTTCGGGTTTCAGCGGCGCGCCTTTGGCTGTCGTGCAGAGGCACGCTTTCGTCCGTCTTCCAGGGGCGCGCCTCCGTCTTGCAAAGGCGCGGGGGCTGTGACTTCGCGCGGCTCCACCGCGTGGGCGCGAGCAGCTACGAACAACCCGCACTCCCCGACGGCGGAATCCCTAACCCTTCCGGTCGGCCACCACCCAAGAGGCCAGCGCGACCACCCCGGCCACCCCGAACACCGCAGGCCAGGCCCCCACCTTCTTCGCCAACGGATGCGACCCGGCGAACGCGGCCACATACCCGGCGGTCAGCGCCCCCGCCGCCGTGCCTCCGGCCGCCCGCTGCCACTGCCGAGCCGCCGCGGCCCCCGCCACCGCGAGCACCGCTCCACCGAGCGGCCGCTTCTTCGTCCAGCGAGCCACCCCGTACCCACCGATGAGCCCGCTCGCGGCCACCGCCGCCGTGGGAATCTTCGCCATCCCTGCCTCCAACCTCCCGGCCGTACCGGCCTGTGTCGAGCCCGAGGCTACTGCGCCGCGACCCACCGGCCCCACAGAGGGAAACCCGGTTGATCCTGCCCGGCCGTACGGCAACCATCAGCCCATGCATGCCACAACCGGCTCCCTCACCACCCCGGACGGCATCCGCCTCGCCTACCGCGACCACGTCCCGGAGCAGAAGTCCGCCGACCGCACCCTCCTCCTCCTGCACGGCCTCGCCGGTCACATGGGGGAGTGGGACGAGCTGCTGCCGCCGCTCCTGGCGGAGGGCCACCGCGTGGTGACGTACGACGCCCGGGGCCATGGCGCGAGCACCGGCCGCCCGGCGGACATGAGCAGGGCGGCCTGCGTGCGGGACGCGGTGACGGTGATCCGCGAACTGGGGCTGGGCGACGACCGGGACCGGCCCCACCTCCCCCCTCATGCCCGCTGGCCCTCTCAGGCGCCCCGACCTCTTCATGACCGCCGGCCCCCTCAGACGCCCCGGCCTCCTCATGACCGCCAGTCCCCTCAAGTGCACCGGACCCCGCTGACCCTGGTGGGCCAGTCCCTCGGCGGCCACACGGCCTTCCTCGCCGCAGCCGCCCACCGGGACCTCATCCACTCCCTGATCCTGATCGAAGCGGGCCCGGGCGCCCCCGACCCCGCCCTCCCCGCCAACATCGCCGCCTGGATGGACAGCTGGCCCACCCCCTTCGACTCCCCGTCCCGGGCAACCGACTTCTTCGGTCACGCCAGTTGGTCCCGCAACCTCGAACGCCGCGCCGACGGCTGGCACCCCCGGGCCGACCGCGCCACGATGCTCGCCGCGATCGAGGAGTTGACCGAGGCGTCGTACGACTCCGAGTGGGCCGCCACCATCTGCCCCGCCCTCGTCGTACGCGGAGCCCGGGGCACCATGCCGGCGGCCGACGCCGCGAGGATGCCGGCCGGTCGGGCCCCGGGTGCCAGGACCGACCTCGCCGTCATCGAGGGCGCGGGCCACGACGTACACCTGGACCAGCCGCACAGGCTGCATGCCGCGATGGCGGGATTCCTCAATTCCCTTTCCGTGGCCAGCAGTTGAGTCGCGCGCGATTGTGACCCACGTCACCTCCGGGACGTGGGGGAAGTGGTCCGCGACGCCCCCGTAGTCCTGGCATGCTCATGCATGGCTACTGGGGGGTAACCGCCGCGTGCGCACTGTCATGAGGACAGCTGAGCCGTCACGGCCGCCCCCCACCGCCAGGTGCCCTCTCTCCACTCGCGCCTGCTCTCTGTCATCGCGTCATGCCGCCTTCGTCATGTCGCCTTGGCGTCCCTCCTGAAGCGCACCCCCCTGTCATCGCTCCCGAGGACTCACGCGTGTACAAGCTCAGAAGACATGCCCTGGTTTCGGCACTGTCGGCGATCACCGTCGCGACCCTGCTGGCCACCGGCTGCTCCACCAACTCCCCCGCCACCGTCGGCAAGGCCGCCGCCACGACGGCCGAGACCCCCGGACCCGGGGCGGCCGAGGAACAACTCGCCGTCGTCTCCGCCCCGACCGGCGACGCCACCCCCACCGCCGTGGCCGACGCCGACGCGGCCGACCAGGGCAAGGCCAAGAAGTCCACGCTCAAGGTCGCGTCCTACGACAGCAAGAGCGGCCGGGCGGTCATCTCGGCGCCGTCGTCCGCTTCGGACGCCGAGCCGTCGACGGCCCCGTCGAAGACGGCCACCGGCTCCCCGGACCCGGACGAGAACACGGGCTCCGGCGCGGACTCGGACACGTCCCAGGGCACCGGCACCGGCACCGGTACCGACACGGGCACGGGCACCGGGGGCGACGCGAAGCCGAAGGCCGCCGTGGCCGTCGGCGACGTCATAGCCAGCGCACCCGCCCCCGGCGCCCCTGACGGCGTACTGGCCGAGGTGACGGAGATCGTCGAGACCGCGGCGGACGGCGGTACGACGGTCGAGACGGAGCCGGCCAAGCTCAACTCGGTCCTGGGCGAGAGCGAGGCGGACGGCACGGTCCCCGTCGACCCGTCCACCCTGGAGGTCGACCCGCTCGTCCAGGGCGTGAAGGTCTCCTGGGCGAAGACCGGCGACCTCACCTTCGGCCCCGAGGGCGCGAAGCTCCCGCTGGGCAGCCTGCGCATCGACGTGGGCGCCGCCGTCGAGACCGCCCCGGGCGCCCCCGCCTCGGCCGCCGCGTCGGTCGAGGGCTTCGTCCAGCTCGCCCCCGAGGTCGCCTTCTCGTACGACGGTTCCGGGTCCGGCACGGGCTCCTCGCCGGGCGGCGCGTTCCTGGGCCTGACCGGCGACTGGGCCTCCCAGTGGTCGCTGAAGGGCCGCGCGGCCGGCTCGACCGACGGCAAGCCGATCCGTATCCCCTTCGCGGAACTGCACGCCGACCCCGTCATCCAGGTCGGCCCGGTCCCGATCGTCGTCAACCTGGACCTCGTCTGCTACTTCCAGGTGGACGCCGACGGCCGCGTGACGGTCGACGTCGAGCAGGACCTCAAGGGCGACTTCAAGGTCGGTGGCAACTTCACCTGGGCCAAGGGCTGGACCGGCGTCAGCGAGTCCCACATGACCGGTGAGCCGCTGAAGACGACGGTCACCGCCGTCGGCGACGTCAAGGCCGCGATGGGCGCCGAGGCGACGATCGGCCTCTACGGCACGGTCGGCGTCACCGCCGACGTGGCCCCCTACCTCCGCGCCGAGGCCGACGCGACAGCCGAGGGATCGTCGGACGGCACGGGCTCCGCCTCCGGCTCCTGGGCCTTGTACGGCGGCATCGACCTCACCGGCACGCTCAACCTCCAACTCTCCATCTTCGGCACCCCGATCTTCCAGACGAAGATCCCCCTCGGCGCCCTGCACGAGGAGTGGCTGCTGACGAAGGGCGAGGCGAAGACGACGTAGTAGGTCGCGCCCCTGCTCCCTCCGCGCAGGCCCTGTTCCGCCCCGTACGAAGGGGTGGAACAGGGCCTGCTGCGTCGGACCCCGGTGCGAGAGAATCGCGCCATGGGGACCAGGAAGCTCACCGCCCGCGCTCTCAACCGGGCCACGCTCGCCCGTCAACTGTCCGGAGGCGCTGGGGACGGCCGCAGGCGCTTGGTTGCTCGTGTGGTGCGTGTCGTGTCACTGCTCCCGCGTCCCTCTTGCGAGTGATGGCGCCCGCGTCAGTTTCGAAGTACTTTCAAAGTTATGAGTACCGAGAGTGCCGTTGTGAACTTCTCCGAGCTGGTGAACAAGAACAAGCAGACGCTGGCCCGGCTCCAGGAATCGCCGAGACTGCTTCTGCACCGCCGAGACGGCGAGGATCTGGTCCTCACCACCGCGGCGCGGGCCGAGCAGGACCAGACCGTGGTGTCCGCGGCCACCCGGATGCTGGCCGCGATGGCTCGCCGAGAGCCCGGCAGCACGGAACTGCTCCTCGACATACTGCCGGACGCCTTCCCATGGGTCCGTTTCCTGCCCGAGCCCGATCTCCACGCCTTCGCCGTCGAACTGGTCGACACCATGCGGGCCGCCGACT
Source organism: Streptomyces sp. NBC_01314 (assembly GCF_041435215.1). NCBI lineage: Bacteria > Bacillati > Actinomycetota > Actinomycetes > Kitasatosporales > Streptomycetaceae > Streptomyces > Streptomyces sp. NBC_01314. The sequence continues at coordinate 7,105,610 of NZ_CP108394.1, forward strand.
CGATCGGCAACAGCGCGTCCGTCGCCCAGCTGCTCATCGCCTGGCAGCACACGGCGGAGGTCTACTCCGACCCCGAACTCCTGGCCGCGCTCACCCGGCACCACTCCGAGGACTACGGCCCGGTACCCGACCCCCGGGACATCGCATGACCGCGGGCCGCGGAGACCGCGCCGCACCACCGGCACCACACGGCCACTGGGAAGTGCGCTTCGCGGACGCGGCCTCGGCCAAAGGCTGGGAGAGCCTCGCCCAGCAGGCCCGGGAGAACACCTACCGAGCCTGGGTCACCATGCGAACCAACCCCAGGCCGACGATCGAGACACCCCGGCAGCACCGGCTCAAGGGTGCTCTGGCTCACGGAACCCACCGCGGACAGACCTGCGAGCAGTGGCAGATCGAGGTGACCGGCGGCGGCCGCGTCTGGTACCTCCTGGACACAGCCCGCGACACCTGCTGGATCGCCTTCGCCGGCACGGGGCATCCGAGAGCCACGGACAAGAGCTGATCCCACACAGTGGAGGAGAAGCCGAACCGGACGCCAGGAATCGACGGCCGTGTTCCATCCCAGGTCATGCAGCGTGGCCGGGCCCGGGTCTCGGCCTGCCGTGATCGCGGACAGGGGAAGCCGGTCGGTCGTGGTACGTTCGGCGCTGCCAAGTGCCGCTGGGAGCCGAGGAGGTGAGACCGATCAACGCTGTGACAGGTCGGGCCTCCCTCCCTTGTATCGGCTAGGGAGTGCCCGTAGAAGGCATCCCGAAAGGCTTGAAACGCACATGCGCTTCACCTCCCAGACGTCGTCCGACGGCGTCACCGAACAGTTCTTCACCCTCTCCTTCACCTCCGGTGAGATCCCCGGCGTGCTGTGGACTCCGGACGGCGCCGCCGCCGGGCCCCGCCCCCTGATCCTGATGGGACACGGAGGCGGCCAGCACAAAAAGGCCCCCGGCATCGAGGCACGTGCCCGCCGCTTCGTGGCCGAGTGCGGTTTCGCGGTGGCGGCCGTCGACGCGCCGGCCCACGGCGACCGGCCACGCGACGAGGAACACAACCAGGCCATCTCGGAGTTGCGGACCCGCATGCGGACCGGCGGCGAAGTGACGTCGGCACTCGCCCGGTTCCACACACTCCTCGCCGGCCAGAGCGTCCCGGAATGGCGGGCGGTCCTGGACGCGCTCCAACAGCTCGACCACGTCGGCGCCGGTCCGGTGGGTTACTGCGGAATGTCGTTGGGCTGCGCACTCGGCGTTCCGTTCATCGCCGCCGAGCCCCGCGTCCGCGCGGCGGTCCTGGGCCTTAACGGAGCGGAGACCTCGGCCGAGGCCGCCGCCCGGATCACCGTCCCGCTGGAGTTCCTGGTGCAGTGGGACGACGAGATGGTCCCGCGGACAGCGAGCCTGGCCCTCTTCGACCTCTTCGCCTCAACCGAGAAGACCCTGCACGCCAATCCCGGCAAACACGCGGAGATCCCGATGTTCGAGCTGGACAGCGCACTGAGGTTCTTCACCCGGCACCTGAGCTGACATCCCCGTTGCCCGCGACGCGCTGATCGGGCTCCGCGCCTGATCAGCGCGTTCAGCGGAGTTCGTTCACCTGTTTCTTGCGAGGAGGCCCCGGCGATCACGCCGGGGAGGAATCGCCGGGGTCGCGCAGGCCGACGCAGTCAAAGGCCCAAAACACCTCCGAGTAGACGAAGGTGCCCGTCATCCACGGCTCGTGAGCGGACAACCGCGCGACCTGGAAGGCAGCTTCAGGAATACGCAGCGACGGCGAACGGAAGCCCACCGCGCCGGCACCCTCGAAGCCCCGCGTGCCGTAGTAGTGCGGCGAACCCTCCAGGAACACCAACGGCACACCCTGGCTGTCGGCCGCCGCGAGGGCGTGCGCGACGAGCCGAGCACCGATGCCCTGACGCTGGAACTCCGGGACCACGCCCAGCGGTGACAGGGACAGGACGTCCACGATCCGGCGCGGAGCGTCCAACCGCGCCGCGCTCAGCAGGACATGCCCGACGACCCGATCACCAACGGCAGCGACGAAGGACATCGGCGCCAACGCCGCCTCCGCAACGCGAAGTGCCTCCACGAGCCCGGGAACCCGGTCGCCGTCACCGAAGGCGCGTCTATGAACCTCGCGCACATCTCGGTGATCGTCAGCGGTCTCTTGCCGGATCACCAGGCCGGTATCACCGGTACCACCGGGAGCGATCAAGGAGCCTTCAGGCGCATCGTATGGCGTCATGGCCGCGAGGGTAGATCGCGGGGCGGCTCGTGCGCGAGGCAATTGCCCACCAGGTCGGAAGCTTCGGCCCACGCTCCCGTGTTCGAGTAGGACTCATAGGAGTACCGGGTCTCCCGGCCCCATTCCTCACCGGTGATTGGCTGGTACGCCAGATCCGGGACGGGACGTAAAGCAGTCGGCGTGTGTCATGGCGTGGCCTGAGTGTTGCGGAATGCGTGGTGTCGGGCCCCGACGACGATGAGCAGGCTGACTGCCCCGAGGGCGGCGGCTGACACTGCGACCACGTTGACGCCCGAGCTCTGCAGCAGGAGCCCACCGATGATGCCACCAAGGGCCATCGCGGCGTTCCAGAGGGTGACGAGGACCGCTTGCGCGGTGTCAGCAGCAGCGCCGCTGCGCCGCATTCCGGCTTGTCCGGCTGCGGTTTGCAGCAAGGTCGGGGCGCCGCCCCACCCCAGGCCCCAAAGAACAGCGGCGACCCAAACGATCGAGTGGGTTGTGGTGACGGCAAGAGCTGCGGTGGCGAGAGTGAACAGCACTGCGCCGGTGACCATCAGAGCCCGTAGCCGGCGGTCGACATACCAGATGCTCACCAGGCATGCGACACCGAAAGCAAGGAGAACCGCGTCGGTCGCTGACCCGAGCCCGGCGTGCTGTAGGTAGGGAGCGATGTAGGCATAGATGATCGTGTGTCCGAGAACGAACGTCGTGACCGTGACCATGATCGCCGCGACACCGGGCACCGCCAGGGTCTGCCGCAGGGGCGACTTCGCTGATTCTGGTGCGTGGTCCGAACGGTTGGTGTCAGCCTGTTCAATGGCGGGTTGCCCCACGCCGGGGACGGACACGCTGATCCAGCCGATGACGGCAAGAGTGACCAGGGAGACAGCGCCAAACGCTGCCCGCCATCCCACCTGTTCACCGATCAGCGTGCCGGCCGGAACCCCCAAGGACAACGCCACAGGGATCCCGGCCATCGCCACTGCGATGGCGCGGCCTTCCAAGCCGGCAGGTGCGATACGACGGGCGTAGCCGGCGAGGATCGCCCACGCCAGGCCCGCGGCCACACCGGCGAGGAACCGGCCCGCAAGCAGGACGATGTATCCCGGTGCAGCCGCAGTCAGCGTGTTGGCGACCAGGAAGACGGCCATGGCGCCGAGCAGCAGTGGTTTCCGCGGAACAGATGCTGTCGCCGTGGCGAGCGGGATCGCGGTCAACGCCGTACCGGCCGCATAGACGGTGACGGCCTGGCCGGTAGCACCTGAACTGGTGCCCAGTGAGGCCGACATCTCGGGCAGCACACCGGCAGGCAGAGTCTCCGTCAAGCTCGTGATGAAGACGGCAGTCGCCAGTGCCAACAGCGCCGACCATGGCAGGCCGACCTGTCGCTTACGAGACTGTGTGTCAGAAGACGTGGTGGTCATGGACCGAATCTTGAAACCTTCACATAGATGTGATGGTCAAGTCGAGGTGCGCCGAGTAGCTTCGGCGGGTGTGAGGATCGGTGAATTGTCGCGACTGACGGGTGCGTCCCGTCGGCTACTTCGCTACTACGAGGAGCAGGGGCTGATTGTCCCGGACCGCGGCGCGAACGGGTATCGGGAGTATGACGACCGCTACGTGGACCGGGTCAACCAAATCCGTGGCCTGCTGGATGCAGGGCTCCCCACTCGCATCATCAAGCAGATCCTTCCGTGCCTGGACAAACCTCGATCGATCCACTTTCCCGATGCGACACCGGAGATGCTGGCCTTGCTGGCCGCCGAGCGAGACCGGCTCACCGAGCGGATCGACGTACTCATCCGCAACCGTGATGCGATGAGCGAGTACCTGACTGAAGTCGGACAATGCCGAGCGCCGGCGCCTGGCAGCCCCCACGGAACACCGAACTCCCCCTCGGTGGTGTCAGCAACGTCCTGACCCGCAACACCCAGGTCAAGAGAGCGAGGCGTTCCTCGCGTCAAAATGGCTCATCGGCGAGGCCAGGTCAGCCGGTCGCTCCCCTCCAAGCCACGTACGCGGGGTGCTGGACCTGACTACACGGGGTTCTTGTGCACCAAGGCCTGTCTGGCAGAGGGCATCGATGTCGGCCGTTACCCGTCTCCATCCGGTTGACCTTGGAGCCGCTCCAGCCCAGCGCCGCGCCGACCTGGGCAGGGGTCCGGCGGCAGCATGTGGTGGCGCCGTTCGCTCGTTCCAGCGTGCCGACAGCACGGCCCCCCACACCCCGTTTCTTCGGGCCACGCAGCAGGGCGACAGCGCCGGGTGCATGGAGCGGCTTGGAGAATTGCGATTCCGGTGAGGCGGAGAGGTAGGCTTGAAACTGGTCGCACGGGAGTGTTCTTGGTCACACTCGAATTACCTCCGTGCGGCCACTTTTCTGCCCTGACCATGGCATGGCGTGCGAGTAATAGTCAGGCGAGGCGACGAGTGCCACGGCCCTAGAATGGCCGTCGTGACCGACAACACTCAGCGCCCCGACAGTGGGCCGAACAGCGCCCCCGAACTGCCGACCCAGTACACGCCGGCCGAGGTAGAGGGAACGCTGTACGAGCGCTGGGTAGAGCGCGGTTACTTCGAGGCTGATGCGAAGAGCGACAAACCCGCGTACACCATCGTCATCCCGCCGCCGAACGTCACCGGCTCCCTCCACCTGGGCCACGCCTTCGAGCACACGCTGATCGACGCCCTCACCCGCCGCAAGCGCATGCAGGGCTACGAGACGCTGTGGCAGCCGGGCATGGACCACGCCGGCATCGCGACACAGAACGTCGTCGAGCGGGAGCTCGCCAAGGAAGGCAAGTCCCGCCACGACCTGGGCCGCGAGGCGTTCGTCGAGCGAGTCTGGCAGTGGAAGGCCGAGTCCGGCGGGCAGATCGCCGGCCAGATGCGGCGCCTGGGCAACGGCGTCGCATGGAGCCGCGACCGCTTCACCATGGACGAGGGCCTGTCCCGTGCCGTCCAGACCGTCTTCAAGAAGATGTACGACGACGGCCTGATCTACCGCGCCGAGCGCATCATCAACTGGTGCCCGCGCTGCCTGACGGCCATCTCGGACATCGAGGTCGACTACCAGGACGACGACGGTGAGCTCGTCTCACTGAAGTACGGCGAGGGGGACGACACGGTCGTCGTCGCCACCACGCGTGCGGAGACCATGCTCGGTGACACCGCCGTCGCCGTTCACCCGGACGACGAGCGATACAAGCATCTCGTCGGTCGGCGCATCGTGCTGCCGCTGACGGGCCGCACGATTCCCGTCGTCGCCGACACGCACGTCGACCCGGAGTTCGGCACCGGTGCCGTCAAGGTCACGCCCGCCCACGACCCCAACGACTTCGCCATCGGCCAGCGCCACGGCCTGGAGTCGCTGACCGTCATGGACGAGCGCGGCGTCATCACCGTCCACGGCCCCTTCGAGGGCCTGGACCGCTTCGAGGCGCGTTCCGCGATCGTCGCCGCGCTGCGCGCCGACGGCCGGATCGTCGCCGAGAAGCGGCCGTACGTCCACTCGGTCGGCCACTGCTCCCGCTGCAAGACAACCCTTGAGCCGCGGCTGTCTCTGCAGTGGTGGGTGAAGGTCGAGACGCTCGCCAAGGCCGCGGGTGACGCGGTCCGCGACGGCCGGGTGGACATCCACCCCGCCGACCTGTCGCAGCGGTACTTCGACTGGGTCGACAACCTCAACGACTGGTGCATCTCACGGCAGTTGTGGTGGGGCCACCGGATCCCCGTCTGGCACGGTCCGAACGGCGAGACCGTGTGCGTCGGCCCCGACGAGCAGCCGCCGACCGGCGAGGGCTGGGAGCAGGACACCGACGTCCTCGACACCTGGTTCTCCTCCGGCCTGTGGCCCTTCTCCACGCTGGGCTGGCCCGAGAAGACCGCGGACCTGGCCAAGTTCTATCCGAACTCGGCCATGGTCACCGGGTACGACCTGATGTTCTTCTGGGTCGCCCGGATGATGATGTTCGGCCTGTACGCGATGGACGGTGAGGTTCCCTTCCACACCATCGCGTTCCACGGCATGGTCCGTGACGAGCACGGCAAGAAGATGTCGAAGTCGTTCGGTAACACGGTCAATCCGCTGGACTGGATGGACAAGTACGGCTCCGACGCTCTGCGGTTCACGCTCGCCCGGGGCGCCAACCCCGGTACCGACGTGCCGATCGGCGAGGACTGGGTCCAGGCGTCCCGGAACTTCGCCAACAAGGTCTGGAACGCGACGCGGTTCGCGCTGATGAACGGCGCCACGGTCGAGGGTGAGCTGCCCCCGGCCGAGCAGCTCTCGGCCACGGACCGTTGGATCCTGTCCCGGCTGAACACCGTGGTGGCCGAGGCGGACGCGTACTACGACGACTACCAGTTCGCGAAGCTCGCCGATGCCCTGTACCACTTCGCGTGGGACGAGGTTTTCGACTGGTACGTCGAGCTGTCCAAGACGACGTTCATGACCGGCGGCGACGCGGCCAAGGTCTCGGCTCGCGTCCTGGGCGAGGTCCTGGACGTGACGCTGCGACTGCTGCATCCCATCGTTCCGTTCGTGACGGAGACGCTGTGGACCACGCTCACCGGCCGCGAGTCCATCGTGATCGCCGACTGGCCGACGGACAGGGGGTTCCGCGATGCCGCCGCCGAGGCGGAGATCGAGAGCCTCCAACAGGTGATCACCGAGGTTCGGCGCTTCCGGTCGGACCAGGGGCTGCAGCCTGGTCAGAAGGTCCCGGCCCGCCTGGACCTGTCGGGTACGCAGCTCGCAGCCCACGAGGCCGCCATCCGTCAGCTGCTGCGACTGCAGCCGGAGGGTGACGGCTTCAGCGCCACGGCGACGCTCCCGGTCGCCGGCGCCACGGTCGCGCTCGACCTGTCCGGCACGATCGACGTCGCGGCCGAGCGCAAGCGGCTGGCCAAGGACCTTGCCGCGGCCGAGAAGGAGAAAGCTCAGGCGGAGGCAAAGCTCGGCAACGAGGCGTTCCTGGCGAAGGCCCCGGACAACGTGGTCGAGAAGATCCGTACCCGCCTGACGAAGGCCGAAGGGGACATCGTCCGGCTGCAGAATCAGATCAGCAACCTGCCGCCGGTGTAGTAGCCAGAGCAGTGAAGGAAGCCCCGGACATCGTCCGGGGCTTCCTTCGTAAGTGGGTTCTCTCTATGGGATTCCCAGCCACTCGAAGGGGCTCGACAGAGAGAACTCCCGCTGGCGGGCGACCGTCAGGGCCTGTTCGAGGTCGAACTCGGCCATCCGGATCAGGTCGACGAGCCGAGACGGCTTCGAGGCGAGGACGTCGCGCGTGATGTCCTCGGCCGAGTCGTCGCGGTTGAAGTGGTGCCGGAACAGGTCGAGGTTCTTCTCGACCACGAGCAGTGTCATCTCGAACTCGGAGATCTCGACGTTGGAGACCCGTCGTGTGCGCGAGTGGATCCGGTACTCGTGCAGCGGGCCGCCGATGCACACGATGTGGTTCTGGTCGCCCCTGCGGAAACGCCCGGCGAGGAGGTTCACGGCGAACGCCCAGTCCCCCCACTTCCGTACGTGCGGGTCGTAGAGACCACCGCAGACGGCGTCGTTACGGCGGCAGACGATCGAGGTGGGCACGTGGTGCTTGCGCAGGACCAACTCCTCGCGGCAGGGGTAGGAGGAGATGGTGAGCCCGTCGAAGTCGCCGATCATCCGAGACATGGTGTGGACGAAGGCCACGTGCTGGTGCGTCGTGAGGAGCTTGACGGCTTGGTCCGGGTAGCTGCCGGCCTGCAACAACTCGGGTGCCGTGGCGAGCCGGTCGTCGGCGTCGAGCTGCATCACGAACTCGAAGCCGGCAGCGTTGATGCCGGCGTTCCTCGCGGCGTGGTGCCCGCTGTGCTCCTGGCGGACGATGCGGACGCCGGTGCGCTCGGCGCACAGCGAGATGGCACGAAGCGTGCGGTGGTCGTCGGAGCCGTCATCCACGACCACGACTTCGTACGGGAACGCGTGGGGCTGCTGGATCAGGGACTCCACGGCTTCGACGCGATACTTCTGCTCCTTGTCGTCCGCAGTCCCATGAGGAGTGTCCTACACGCTCGCGTCTGAGGTGAGATCTTTCTGGGGGGTGGGGTGAACATGTTCGGTCCTGGGCCTGTTCCCTGAAGTCGACGGTCAGGAACAGTTGGACGGCGTCCAGTACGTAACGGCGGCTCCACTCGGTGCCCTGAGTACGAAGAGCATCCGTCGCGGGCCCTGACTAAAGTACAAAAAATGATTGGTCTCAGCTTCCCAACGTCGTGTTTTTAAGTGCTTCTGTGAATGAATTCCATGCTTGACCTCGAACAACGACTAGAGCTTCTCTGGAACGCTTTGAATCGCGTATGAGAGTAGCGTCTCCGGTGTGCGCGCACTCGACACATTCTGTCCCGCTCCCTCCGCTGTAAGAGGACTTGAACCAGAAGTGTTTGGGCAATGCGGTCATCACGTCTCCTTTTTAAGACGGTCGATCAGTGTCGCTGAAGACTCAAGATCGAGCGCCTGCGCGCTCAGGTACTGGAACGCCAACCTATAGCGCCCCAGTTCCTGAGGCTTCTCCATGAAGAGCCCCCCACCGAGCAGGTCGACGTAGATCACGTCCAGTTCGGGCTTCGGGCCGCGCAGGATAGCGAAGCTGCCAACTGCCGCTGCATGAGCGCCTGTTGAGAAGGCGAGTACTTGGACTGTGATGTTTGGGCGCTCGCCCATGATGAGTAGGTGTTGTAGCTGCTCGTGCATGACTTCACGCCCCCCGACCCTGCGCCGGATGGCTGCTTCGTCGATAACGCACCAGACGTGCGGGGGCTCGTCCCGTTCAAGGAGCTCCTGTCGCTTCATTCGGATGTCGACCATGTGCTGCACTTCCCGCTCCGCGCATTCGACCTCCGAAGCTCGGTGAACGGCTTCCGCGTACTTGCGGGTCTGGAGCAGGCCAGGGATGTACATGCAGGCGTAGTGGTCTTCGCGTACAACCTCGTCCTCAAGCGTGAGCATGAGGTTCATGGAGTCGGGGATCGGATCGTCGAGCGACCGCCACCAGCCCTGAATTTTGGCTCCCTTTGCGAGCTCGACCAGAGCCAGACGTTCTTCGTCGATGGCTCCATACTCGCGGCAAAGGGCGTCCACGGCCGGCCACTTGACTGTGCCTTCTTTCGTCTCGTAGCGACTCAGCGTCGCCTTTGAGATGCCTACGCGTGTGCCTGCCTCCTCAAGGGTCAGCCCCTTGAGCTCGCGAAGGCGGCGCAGGTCCGCACCTAGTTGGCGCCTGCGCGTGGTGGGTCCAATTGGCATGTTTGCTGCCCTTCGTATCGATCCGTTAGATCGTCCTGGTTGCCTGGATAGGTCGGCAAGATGGTGTGCGCCGGGGGCGTGAGGTGTGACAGCGCGCTCCTACTCCAACGCTGATGAGAGTTCCATTTTGAGACTTCCAGTGCAACTCTAAGTGTGCGGCTGGATGCGTTGCGCAACTTGATGCAGGCGAGAAGGAGTTGAGCATGGACTGCACGATCTGCATGCCAAGGAAGCCCTGGGATCTTCAGTTCCTGGCGGAGCCCGAGGAAGTTGCAGCTCTACGGCGTGTGCTGAGGGTTCACTTGGGGCTCTGGGGCCTCGACGATCTCATCGACGCAGCTCAGCTCTGCGTCAGCGAGCTCGTTTCCAACGTGATCACTCACGTCGGTCCTGGTACTCCCACCACCCTCGCGGTTTCCATGGAGAGCACCCGCTTGCGGATCGAGGTCCATGACCCCGATACTCGCGCTCTGCCCATGCTCCTGAGTCAAGGCGTCAACTCCGAAAACGGAAGGGGAATGGAGCTCATTGCCCTCATCGCTGACCGGTGGGGCGTCCAGCTCTTCGCCGATCGCAAGGTGACGTGGTGCGAGCTCCCTACCGCCTTGATCTCGCCCGACGGGCATCGCGGGGGGCCCCACGTTACGAGAGCGGAGGAGGTGCTCTGCCTCTACACCGCGGCAGAGCCGCCGCCCGCAGCTGGGTCCGGTCGGCTGCGTGCAGCTACGGGAGAGGAAGCAGCGATCGGTGCTATTGCTGATCTTCTCCACTGGCTCCGGGCGCATGGCAGGGATGCTGATGACGCATTGGACCGAGCCCAGATGCGCTTTGCAGCGGAAGTGGGGGTGGTGGGCTGACTCGACCTGTGGCGCTACCCGGCTTTGATCGTCGAGTACGTCCACACGTCCGCTGGCATCTCGTGCTTCAGCTTCCACGTGATCGCCATCGGTTTGCTTCCGGTGTGCTTCTCGTACTCAGCCGGGCCGAGGAGTATCCACGGCTGGGCGCCGCCCATGTCGGTGCTCTTGTAGCGGCGCACGAAGAGCAGGACGTGGCTGCCCTCAGCGACATGATGCTGATAGCGCAGGCCAGTGGGGGAAGCCACGGAAGTCTGATTCTGGGACTCCCAGTGGAAGAGAGTCTCGCTCTGTGCGTAGTCGTGGTACCTGGTCTGCGGCGAGAAGTCCTTCTCGTCTTTCTCCAGCGTGATGAGGAGCGCGTCCGTCTTGATCGAGTCGCACCACTTCACGCCCTCGCGGAAGTCGGCCGGCATGAAGCCGCCGATGTACGACTGCCCCAACGCAGGCAGGATCTCTTCGCGGCTGTACGAGGCATGCACGGTGAGGGGGACGCCTCCCTGACCACCCAAGCCCAAGAGAGGGATTGGTACGTGCTCGGTGTGGGCGAGGTTGTACTCCAGTACCTGGCGCAGCTCACTGCGGACCGCGTGCTGTTTTTGCAGGGCTGCAAACCCGGCGTCGTAGTTGGCGTACCCCTTGCGGACGATGCCGCCGAGTGGCCACAACTGGAAGAAGAGCATACGAGCATAGGCCTGCCCCTGCTCGTCCAGGGCGGTGTAGGCGGGGGCATCGTCTTCCAACATTCGCGTGTACGCGGCGACCCGTAGCGGGTCGTCCACGTGGAGGAACGCGGAGATGCGCTTGAGCAGTGCGGCCTCGCCTTCCGGAGCCTCACCCTTCAGGAGGCCGGAGCGGCGGAGTAGACCCGTCCAAGCGTTTCCGTTGCCCCGGTACAGCTCCTTGAGCTCGCGCCCGCTCTCGTCGAGGTAGCGGCTGAGTTTCAGCTCGGCGTAGTCCGCCACCTCGCGCGCCAGTGCTGTGACGTTGACGCCGATCTGGTCCTTGATGTTGGCGATGATGGTCTTCTTGGCCTTCTCCTCAAGGATGATCTGGCAGCCGGACGGGAGCTGCGGGAAGTCGTGCTCGATGTTGTCCAAGAGCCGCTTGCGGGTCAGGTTCGTCAGGGCGCGGAACTGGTTCTCGAAGCGGAATTCCTTGCGGTGCTGGCCGATGAAGTCCAACACGGTCAGCACCGCCTTGTTTTCGGTACGCCGGAGACCTCGGCCGAGCTGCTGCAAGAACACCGTGACGCTGGAGGTGGGGCGTAGCAAGAGCAGAGTGTCTACGTCGGGGATGTCCAGGCCCTCGTTGAAGAGGTCGACCGAGAAGATCACCTGCAACGCCCCGGAGGTGAGGTCAGCCAGGGCCTGCTTGCGCTCCTCGGCAGAGGTCCCGGCAGACAGGGCAACGGCGTTGAGGCCAGCCTTGCGGAAGGACTCCGCCATGAAGTGCGCATGCGCAACAGAGACGCAGAAGCCCAAGGCGCGCATGGCACTTGGATCGGCGACTTTCTCCTCAACGGCCTTCAAGACCAGCAACGCCCGCGCGCGGTTGGCGGACAACACATCGCTCAGCGCGCTTGCGTCGTACGCCCCGCGATGCCACTTCACCGCACTCAGGTCGGTGTTGTCGCTGATGCCGAGGTAGTGAAAGGGGCTAAGTAGGTCGTTCTCCAAGGCCTCCCACAACCGCATCTCGGCAGCGATGCGCCCATCGAAGAACTCGTCCTGGATGTTCTTGCCGTCCATGCGCTCGGGAGTCGCAGTCAGTCCAAGCAGCTCCAGCGGCTCGAAGTGATCGAGGATCTTCCGGTACGTCGGCGAAGTCCCGTGGTGGAACTCGTCGATCACGATCACGTCGAAGTGATCAGCAGCGAGCTGGTCCAAGGTGCGCGCGTTCAGTGACTGCACGCTGGCGAAAACATGCGTCCAGCGCTCCGGAATCTCCCCGCTGTGCAGGGATTCGCCGAAGTTCGCGTCGACCAAGACGTCTTGGTAGGTCCGTAGGGACTGCTGGAGAATCTCCTTGCGATGAGCGACGAACAGCAGCCGCAGGTCACGGCCGTGCTTCTTGCGTAGCTGCTTGTAGTCCAGTGCTGCCATCACGGTCTTGCCGGTACCTGTCGCCGCGACCAGCAGATTCTGGTGCCGGTCATGCACTTTGCGCTCGACTTCGAGGCGCTCCAACATGTCGCGTTGATGGGCGTAGGGTCGTACTTCGAGACCGGACAGGGTGATCCTGCGATCCGAGGCTGAGGTGTTCGAGGTGCCCCCGGCGATCGCCAATGCTTCCTGGAGTCGAGCGCCGTCGGTGTCCGGGTCGTACAGCTCGAAGGACGGGTCGCTCCAGTACGCCTCGAAGGTTGCGTCGAACTTTCGCAATACGTCGGGTGTGGCGATGGACGACAGCCGGACGTTCCACTCCAACCCGTCGAGCAGCGCGGCCTTGGAGAGGTTGGAGCTGCCGACGTACGCAGTGTCGTAACCGCTCTTTCGCCTGAACAGCCAAGCCTTGGCGTGGAGGCGAGTTGACCTCGTCTCGTAGTTGACCCTGACTTCCGCGTTGAACTCCCGCACCAGCCGATCCAGTGCGCGCCGCTCGGTGGCACCGATGTACGTCGTCGTGATGACACGTACGGGCACGGCCCGTTCGCGGGCTGCCTTCAAGGACTGCTCGATGATGCGCAGACCGTGCCACTTCACGAACGCGCAGAGCAGGTCGACGCGATCAGCAGTGGCGAGCTCTGCACGCAACTCGAAGCCCAGGCTGGGGTCTTCCGGTGCGTTGGTGATGAGTGCGGTGTCGGAGAGTGGGATACCGGGTCGGACAGCGAAGACACCGGGGGCCTCCTGTCGGGTCAGCGCCAGGAGTTGACGAGGTCCGTCCGCCACCAACTCCACCCACTCCTGTGCTCCCTTCAGCGTGCTGATGGACTCCAGGATGTGGTTCACCGCGTAGACCCGCTCCTCGGCAGGGAGGCCTTGCAGTACGCGACGTACTGTCCGGGCGATGTGCCTTGCTAGGACGTGGGGTACGGATTCGGCTCCCACCGTGTCGCTCACCGGATGCCATCCGAGGTTTGCGAACTCCTTCAGCGTCTGCTCGAAGCGCACGGTGATGAGCTGCTCGTACGCCCCCACGGCCGGCTGCGCGAGATCCCCCGACTCAGACACTCTGACTCCCTTGAACGCTCAGCAGTTGTGCCCATGTGTAACAGAGGGCGCTGACAGTGCGCAGAGGATGGCCGACTGCTGGATGGGGGAGAGGGCCGAGTTGCCTTCCGTAGCTGCAGTGGCCGGTGTACCTGCCTAGAATTATTTCATGCCTCAAGAGAAACTTGGAAGCATCCTCAGCTCAGTTGCCATGCGGATGCGCGCAGACTTCGAGCAGTCCAGGAACTTCAGTCACAACGGAGAAGCGGGAACTTCCCGAGAAGCTCTTGTTCGTGAGTTTCTCGCCAGCTATCTGCCATCCCATGTGGAAACGATACATAACGCCGAGATTGTCACTGCTTCAGGGGAGACCTCTCCTCAGTGCGACATCGTTCTCGCGGATCGAGGTACCCCACCCTTCACTACTCTGAACGGGTATCGAATCCTCCCAAATGAGTGCGTTTATGGCGTTGTCGAAGTGAAGACCAAACTGGACAAGGATCAACTCGTAGACGCGTGTAACAAGATCAGCAAGCTGCGGAGTATGTCGAAGAATTCATATCGCCCGACGCCTGGCCTTATCTCGCGGAAAACGTCGGCCTACGGGAAAACTTACGACTTCTTCCCAACCTCTGGGATCATCATCGCCTTTAGTAGTCTCAAATTGGAGACCATTGGTAGTCACCTCATGGAATGGTGTCAAACCCGGCCGCCAGTCGAATGGCCTGATAGTGTCTGGGTGCTGGGCAAGGGGCAACTTCAGTGGCAGAACCCCGTTGATCATCTGCTCGAACGCTCACCCGGGCCGGGGTCACTGCTCGCGCAAATCGATACGGATGCATCTCAGGATATTTTACTGGCTCTCGCGCTGCACTTAAATATTCACTTCTCTGATGCGTGGATGAATCCGCTGGACCTTGTGCCGTATGCGGGAGCCACTCGCCTCGGCGTTATTTCGCGTCGCTGGCGCATGACTCCCGCGGGTAGGCCCCTTAAGATGTTGGAAGGCCCGTGAGGGAGAAGGCGCCAATGGGCTAATCGGCGGGTAATGATTCCCCGATGAAGCTACCATTTTCTGTTCTGTATACTATTTCCACTCCGTGCGATTTACACAGGTCGAACATGTCCAGGTCGGGCGCTGCTGGGAGAAGGATGACGCGCTTGGGCGGCTCGGGGTGATCCTTGGTCCGCACGTAACGGCTGTAGTCCAGAATCTGTCCCAGGGCCATTCTTACTTCCTCACGTGCGCTAGAACCTTTGGCTTCGTAGAGCACATGTTCCGTCGCGTCATAGAGATCTGTCTTTAGGGTGGACGTGAGGCCTTTGACTTTTATCTGGAAGGCGCCGGTTTTATGTCCGACAGATTTCAGATAGGCCATGTAGGTGCGAGTCAGTTCGGCTTCACGGCGAACGGCGATGTGGGCAGCGGCGGACGAGCGGAGACTCATCTTCTTATTGAAAGCCTCTGACACGACAAATGTGCCACTGGTGGCAGAATTCTCGGCAGCCTTTCGTGGAGGGCTCGCTTTTTTCTTTCGCTGCTTGGAAGTTAGCATTTCCCCGGTAGTCGCGGGATCACGATGGAGGGTGGCCGCGGTCACTATCTCGAAGGGGACAAGTTCCCAGGTGGTATCTGTCGCGGCTGGGATCAGGTTCTTTGATGAGCGCTGAAAGTCCCCATCTGGCCGAAGGCAAAAAACGATTACGTTGCGTTCCTTGCCGTCCTCGCCGTGTACTCTGCGCCACACGTAAGGTTCCAGTGTGTCCAGAGTGAATTCCCCGAGGTACTGATGAGTCTTGGTTCCACTATTGGGAACTAAGCCGACCTGTGTGAAAACTCGTAGCGTTCGATTCTGTTCAGCGTGACGTAAGATGGCTCGGTTGCCTGAGCCCGCGATCCCGGCGAATGTCTGGTTGCCGGACTTCCCAGCCCCGGTGTACTCGAAAGTGGGCCCCAGTTCGTCTTCCTCGACCAGCCAGCCATCGTAGTATCCGTTGACCTCTCCGACAGCGGGGTCCGAATAGAGGTTGACACTCTGCTTTTCAACGGAGGGGCATATGCCGCCTTGTCCGCTTCCTCCGAATGCCTGCCTGATCTCTGCCCGCGTGCGCACATCTCCGGGAACGATCGCGCTAGCCTTGGTCGTCATGTCATGACCCTAACAACTGTCAATTCGGTGACATGAGTGGGTGGCGGTGATGAGCGAGCCCGTGAGCTAGGGAAGGCTCGTCGATGTCGGCGTGTGGCTCCGAGCTCACCCGCAGGTGTCGGGAGCCCTTTGTCGTTGCCCGACTAGGCCCGAGCGGCTGTCGCGTTGGCCTTCACCAGTGGGAGCCCTGCGGACGGCAGGCCCTGTTCCAGCGGCCGATTTGGCTCGAAGCTGACACGCTCCTCCGGGCTCCCTAAGAGTTGTCCCGTAACTGCTGGTCACAGTTAGCCGTTGGCGCCGGCCGACGTCAGCCGAAGAGGAGGTCGACGTCCTTCTCGATGCAGAGCTGCAGGACGACCACGAACTGGCGGGCGTCGTCGAGGTGGCGTTGGAGGAGCGGGTCGATGCTTCCCTCTTGCGGCTGGTCGGCGATCTCTCGCAGGCGGGGCAGGATCGCGGCGCACTGGATCGGTGTCAGGTCGGGGCCGTCGTCGTCGGGATGATTGAGGAGTGGTGCCAGGGTGGTGAAGACGTCGTTCCAGGGGCGCTGTCCACCGAAGCCGCCCATCTCGTTTAGTTCGAACCCCTCGGCCTGCGCCAGCCACCGCCGGAACACTCCGAAGCCGGTGTGGGACCAGGACACATCCGGGCTGCTGGTGTCGTCGTCTCCTGGGAACAGAACGAGCCCCACGTGTCCTCCTCGTTGACCGAGCCCACAGGATCGGCCTGAGGAACGGGCGACGGCAACTGAAATGATCTCGCCGTGGCTGGTGTGATCACGGCGTCGGAGCCGTCCTGGAAAGCCCGTTCACCGGGTTGAGCCCGCGTCAGTTCAACAAGCAGATCAGCGCGTTGCGTTGTGAGGGTGCGGATCCGGTGCGCAAGGGCAGGCCGTGGAGCCTGCCCCTGGAGGATCGGGTTCTGCTGGTCGCCGCGTACTGGCGCACCAACCTCACACTGCGCCAACTCGCACCACTGTTCGGGGTGTCGAAGTCCGCGGCCGATCGCATGGTCGACGACCTCGGCCCGGCGCTTGCGCTCCAGCCACGCAAGCGGTTCCGCCGGGACACCGTGCTGATCGTGGACGGCACCCTGGTGCCCACACGCGACCACACCGTCGCCGAGCAGTCGAAGAATTGCCGGTACTCCACCAACCATCAAGTCGTCATCGACGCCGACACACGACTCGTCGTCGCTGTCGGCTGGCCACTGCCGGGCAACCGCAACGACTGCAAGGCATGGGAGTTGTCCGGCGCAAAGGAGGCCGTCGGTAAGACCACGGTCATCGCGGACGGCGGCTGCCGGGGCACCGGCCTGGTCATCCCTCACCGCCGCGAGAAGGGCCAGACCGAACTCCCGGCCTGGAAGGAGGAACACAACACCTCCCATCGCAAGGTCCGCGCCCGCGTCGAGCACACCTTCGCCCGGATGAAGACCTGGAAGATCCTCCGCGACTGCCGTCTCAAGGGCGACGGCGTCCATTACGCCATGCTCGGCATCGCCCGCCTCCACAACCTCACCCTGGCCGGCTGACGAAGAACAGGCTGGTCAACGAACACATCGTCGATCATTTGCGGGACAGCGCTTAGGGCGCGCTAGGGCGTGTCTCTTTGGTGGGCTGGTCAGTTGATCAGACGTGTCCATCCGGTTAGTGATCACTGATGCGATGTGGGGCCAGATCAAGCCGCTGATGCCGGCCAATCCGGTCCGCGGTCGGCGGTGGGCCGACCGCCGCCGCACCCTTGAAGCCATCGCGTGGAAGTACCGCACCTGTTCGCCGTGGCGGGACCTGCCGGACGAGCTCGGTTCCTTCTAGACGGCACACAAAGGCCTGATCAGGTGTGCCGTCGACGGCACCTGGCGGCCATCCTCACCTGATCCCGCTCGACGCGGTGATCAGAGCAGCTCGTGCACGACCAGTCGCGACTGCTTCCCCGAAAAGGCACTTCGCAGGGCGCGGGCCTCACGGTTCCGGGCAGCGAAGACTCCTTGCTTGTCCACGTGCACGACCAGGACGTCGTAGCTGTCGATGGCCTCGGAGATGCCTCGTGTCTGGATGGTGTCCCGCCAGGCTTCCGTGTTCCGGCCGAACCACCCCGGCAGTCCGCAAGGCTCAGTTACGGCGTCCCAGAAGTCGTCGAGCGTCTCGATCGGCCTACCCCGCAGGTCAACCACCAGTTCCGACTCAATCCTTTTGGTCATCAGGACAGAGTAATCAACCCTCATCTAAGGCGGCGGCGCTCTTTGTGCACGAGGGAGTAGTCCCTCGTGGTGCCGAGCCGGGTTGCTGAGAGGGGCGCCCCGGGTGGGTTGCCCCGCACCAGCCTGTTGATCACCCCTCGCTACCGTGGCACTCCCCATAAACCCGCCCCGACCCACACCAACAAGCGCGCCCCCGCTGCGGCGGCCACTCCACAGCCAACCCCCGCGCAGCCAACGTCGTCGCGTACTGCGGCAGCAGTGTCGCGTCGGCCGGGGAGGAGCCCTCCGAGGCGGCGAAGGCCTCGTAGGACGGGACCGTGCCCGTGACGATGCCCAGGTTCGGGGTGCCTGAGGAGGAGAGCTCTCGTAGCGAGGACTCTATGGTCGCCAAGTGCTCCTCGTGGGACGGGTATTCGGTGGAGAGGCCCGGGTACGCCGTTACCAGTTCGCTCAGTTCGTTCGCCGGCCAGTGGAGGACCGCTACCGGGAAGGGGCGGGACAGGGCCTCGCGGTAGGCGCCCAACTCTGCCCGTAGGCGGGAGATTTCGGCCTGGAGTTCCGCCGGGTTGTCCGAGCCCAGGGACCACACGCGCTTCGGGTCGTGCAGCTCGTCCAGGGAGACCGAGGAGGAGTGCTGGGTGTCCGCCACGGCGTCCCACTCGTCGTGGACCGAGCCGAGCATGCGGCGGACGCGGTGGCGGCCGAAGAGGAGGGCGCGGGTGGCGTACGGGGGTTCCGGGACGTCTGTCAGGAGGAGGGTCACGGCTGCCGTGAAGGTGTCCTGGGCCGCTTCCAGCTCGTCGTGGGACTCCAGGGCCTCGGCGACGATCACCCAGGGGGCCGGGTCACGCGGGGCCGCGGCGCGGACTCCGTCGATGATCGCGCGGGCCTCCGCCTCGTGGCCGTACTCCCAGAGGTTGGCGGCTTTCAGCGCTCGTACGAGGTGGGGGTTGTCGAGAGGGACGGACGACGACAGTAGGCGGTCGTAGAGGGCCGTCGCGGTGGGGCGGTCGCCGGAGAGTTCCCGGTGGGCCGCGGCCTGCAGGAGCAGGTGCTCGGCGTCCTCCGGGTAGAGGTCGGCGGTCCGCTCCAGGCGTGCCGCTTCGGCGTTGTGGTCGACGTTCTCGGCAGGCGTGTCGGGGCGCATGGACGACACGGTACTGCCCCATGGGGGACGGAGGTGAGGTACGGGTTGAGGTAGGTGCAGGGGTGCGGGGAGCAGGCCAGGGCGCCGCGGGAAGCGAGAGCGTCCTCCGCGCCGGGCCGCCCCGAGCCGGGGCGCGGGCCGGGGGTGACCCCCGGCCCGCGCGCCCGCGCTCGGCTCCGGTCCGACTCCGGTCGGCTCCTTAGATCGTCACCCCGTCGATCTGCAGTGTCTGCACCGCTCCCGCCGCGAACGGCACCGCCACCGACTTGCCGCTCAGGCGGGTGTCCGAGTAGGCGCGGTAGCGGTCGCTGCCGCCCGAGGTGTGGGTGTTCCAGCGGGGGACCAGGCCGTTCGTGCCGCCGGTCACCGTGGTGAAGCCCGAGAGGTTGAAGGTGAAGGTCTGGGCGGAGGTGGCGGTGTTGATCGCCACGATCACCAGGCGCTTCGCCGCCGCGTCGTACGCCGCCGCCGTGTAGCTGGAGCCCGTGTCCAGGATGGTCATTCCCGGGCGGATGTGGCGGCTGAACTGTGCCATTACGTAGTACTTGGTCTGGACCGTCGTCGGTTGGAGGGTGTTCGCGTCGTACGCGATCATCGCCCAGCCCGCCGTCGGGTCCATCACCTGCCAGTAGACCCAGGCCGTGGGGTGCAGCCAGCGGAAGTCGTAACAGAGGTTGCGGGCGAGGGTCCAGCCCGTGCCGTCGCTGTCGCCCGTCTCCGAGTTCCAGAGCTTCTTGCCGGCGGTGGTGACCACGTCCGTGTACAGGAGGTCGCGGCGGCCGTTCGCGCCCTGGTAGCCGTGTACGTTCACCTGGCTGACCAGGGACTTCGTGGAGGCGCCGAAGGAGTTCCACGTCGAGCGGGCCGTGTCGATGTTCGTTTCGTCCGAGGCTGCGATGCGGACCGACGTCAGGCCGCGCGCGTCCAACTCGCTGCGCATGTACGGGAGTACGGCGGCCTGGACCGCCGGGTCCATGTGGCAGCCCTCCTGGGTGCCGGTCGCCGTCCACCACGACGCCGCCGGCTCGTTGAAGGGGTCGACCGTCGCGAAGTTCACGCCCCAGTTGTTCTTCGCACGAAGGGCGACCGCCGCCAGGTGGGAGGCGTGCTGGCGGTAGTTCCAGGTCTGGAGGTTGTTGCCGCCGCCGGACGCGCCCGAGGGGTTGTGGTTCGAGCACATCCACCACATGGGGGAGTTGGCGAAGAGTTCGGTGGTCGCGCCCCGGGACACCGCCTTCGTCAGGGCCGCGCGTTGGTTCGTGTCCGCCGTCCAGTCCCAGGCGGAGGAGTTCGGGTCCTCGTTGTTCCAGTCCTGCCAGAAGCCCTCGATCTGCTTGAACGCGGGGATGTTCGCCGACTCGACCATGGTCGAGCCCTCCACCGTGTTCCAGCTGCTCGCGCCGAGGTTGTAGCGGGCGATGTTCATGCCCAGGCCGGGCAGGGCCGTGCCGTTGTACGTCGTCGTCTTGGTGGTGAACCACAGGTCGGCGAAGTCGTCCCGGGCGCCGAAGACGTTGGCCCACCAGGCGAGCGAGGTGCCCCAGCCTTCCCAAGTGCCGTACTTCGTCGCGGGGTTGATGGCGATGGTCGCGTCCGCGTGTGCCGTGCCCGTGCCGAGGGCGGTGCCGACCACCGCGCCGCCGGCCGCGGCCAGGAGGGCTCTGCGGCCGAAGGCCGTCGGGGGGCCTTCGGTGGCCGGGGCCGGGGTCTCCGCGGTGGGTTTCGCCTGGTTGTCCTTGGGGTCGGGGAATGCAGTCATGTCAGCTCCGGGGGATGCGGGTGCCGAAGGGAGGGAAAGGTGGGGTTGGGGGACCGGCCACCTTCCGAACTGCTCGGTGCAACAACTACGCAGTGCAACAACTCTCAATGCCGGACAACTGCTCAGTGCAGGTAGCTACTCGGTGCGGGCAACTGCTCAGTGGGGACAACTGCTCAGTTGCGCCATCGGAAGAGTCAGGGGTGAAAGGTGAGGTTGTCGAGAGGTGTGACAGCGCTTTCTCCTCTTTCTTTCAAGGGTTGTGAGAAGGGGAGATGAAAGTCGCCCACTCCCGTGCGCTCCGGGTCGCCGCCGAGTGTGCCGTCACCCTCGGGCTCGTCCTCCTGCTCTTCGTCGCCCATCAGCTGTGGTGGACCAACCGGCAGGCCCAGGAGGGGGCGGCTCGGGAGGTGGCCGCGCTGGAGAGGGACTGGGGGAGGGAGCGGTCGGCCACCGGTGACCTCGACGAGGGGCGGGTACCGCTCGCCGCCCCGGCCCCGCTCACCGGGCCGTCCACGTCGCCACGCCCGGCCGAGGCCTACGCCGTCCTCGTCATCCCCCGCCTCCACCTCCGCGTGCCCGTCGCCGAGGGGGTCGGCCGGGCGGACGTCCTCGACAAGGGGTACGCCGGGCACTACCCGGGGACCGCGCAGCCCGGCCGGCCCGGGAACTTCGCGCTCGCCGGGCACCGCAACACCCACGGCGAGCCCTTCCGCCACCTCGACCGGCTCGAACCCGGTGACGAGGTCCGCGTCGAGACCCGGGACGCCGTCCACACGTACGTCGTCGACCGGACGCTCCCGCAGACCGCGCCCGGCGACGGCGGGGTCCTGCGGTCCGTCCCGCGCAGCGACGTGCGGCCGTCGTACGGGTACGGCGAGCGCGGCCACTACCTCACGCTCACCACCTGCACGCCCGCCTACACCTCCACGTACCGCCTTGTGGTGTGGGGGAAGCTCCGGTCGGTGCGGCTCAGGTGAACGGGGGCCGTTGCCAGGGCTGTGGGGCCGGCTCCTGCCACGTGCGGCGGCACTGTGTTGCCGACCTTCGCGCCCGATGCGACGGTGTTCGAGGCGCCTCGCGCAGGCAACGGTCCAGCACGGACTGCGTCGCCGGAGGCGATGGCGCCGCGCGTCGACGCGCGGCTCGGCCGCGCCCACGAACCTGGCGCATCCTCAACTGCCGACGCCCCATGATTCGACGCGCGTCCACGAACCCTCGGGGGTAGCGCACAGAAAGCGGGAAATTCAATGGCGAACGGACCCATGGACAGGCGTGCCTTCGACGGGCAGCCCAACCGACCCAATGGTGCCGCCACCGGCCAGGGTGCGGAGTACACCGGTCGGTACGTGGTCCTGCTCGACCCGAGCAACCAGGAGAGCGGACTGAACGCACTGCGTTCCTCCGCCGACATCGCGACCGTCGAACGTGTCCGCGGAACCGAGGTAGGGAACGTCTCCGAACTGCTGGAGCGACCCGACGTCTCGGTGCACTTCGAGGAACTGGCCGCCGCCGTCGTCGAGGTGCGGCCCGACCAGCGCCACGCGCTGGTGACCGCGGCCGAGGCCGACCCGGCGATCATCGCGGCGGAGCCGGAGCGCATGGTGTACGCCATGCCGATCACCGCCCCGACGCAGGCGCCGACCGAGTTCTACCCGGCCTACCGCAGTGACGACGAGGTTGTCGACCGCCACACCAGGGCCGAAATCGCCGCCGCCCAGGGCCCGGCCTCGGACGAACAGAGCTTCACCTGGGGCCTGCAGGCGATCCGGGCGAACCTGACCCATCTGACCGGACGCGGTGTGATGGTCGCCGTCCTCGACACCGGCGTGGACATCACCCACCCGGACCTGGTCGGGTGCATCGAGGACACCATGTCCTTCGTGGTCGGCGAGGCGGTCGAGGACCGCAACGGCCACGGCACCCACTGCATCGGCACCGTCGCCGGCCCGGCCAAACCCCAGGAGGGACCCCGTTACGGCGTTGCCTGCGACGCCCGCATCCTCGCCGGAAAGGTCCTCAACAACAGGGGCAGCGGCACCGACGGCCAGGTCCTGGCGGGCATGGCCTGGGCCGTCGCCCGTGGCGCGCGGGTGATCTCCATGTCGCTCGGCGCGGGGGTCCAGCAGGGTGAGCTCTTCCCGCAGACGTACGAGATCCTGGCCAAGCGCGCGCTCGAGCGCGGGACAGTGATCGTCGCCGCGGCGGGCAACGAAAGCGAGCGGCCCCCGGTCATTCAGCCTGTCGGCCGGCCCGCCAACTGCCCCTCCATCCTCGCGGTGGCCGCTCTCGACAGGGCACTCACACCGTCGTCCTTCTCCAACGGAGGCGTCAACGGCCAGGGCGGCGAGATCAACATCGCCGCTCCCGGCAGGGACGTGCGCTCGGCTGCCCCTGGTGGCAGGTACCAGAACCTGAGCGGCACGAGCATGGCAACGCCGCACGTCGCGGGTGTCCTCGCCCTGCTGGCCGAGGCGCACCCCAACGTGTCCGCGGCCGATCTCGTGGCCCGTCTGAAGGCCGGCGCGTTCCCGATGGCGCAGCCCGTCAGGGATGTCGGCTCGGGCCTGCTCCAGGCCCCGTGAGCGAGGCGTCCCCGTCCGAGCCGGTCGGGGTCGTCCTCGCGGTCGACCCCGACCGGTTCGCGGAAGTCGTCGAGGCCCTACGCCGGGCCGGACTGACGGTCACGGGCGAGCAGCCGATCGTCGGCACGCTCTCCGGAACCGTCGCGGAGGAACGGATCCCGGTCCTGGAGGCGATCGACGGCGTCGAATCGCTCGACCGGGAGCGCGTCATCCGGCTTCCCCCGCCCGACTCCCCGATCCAGTGAGCCGGAGGACCGCCCCGGACAGGCCCTGCCGTCCGGGGCGTTTCTCCGTCTTCCTGGCCACCGCCCAGAACCCCCGGCCATCCAGCAAGGCGACCCACTGCCCACCGCCCCGATCGTCAGTGGCGTCCTGTATAAACGGAAAGGGTGACCGGCCGTACGGGCCGAAAGTGCGTCACCAAGGCATGAGGCCGAAGCGACAGCATGAGGCCGAAGCGTCAGAAGGGGGAGTGAGCCATGTTCCGGGCCTGGGCCGATCCGCGCCCCGTCGCCGTGCTGCTCCTCGTCCTTTTCGAACTCTCGGTGCTGGACACCGGCACGCTCTCCGCTGCCGTCGCCTTCGCCGCGACCGCCGCGGCCGGCTCCGCGTTCGCCGCCTGCGCGGTGATCGCCTCGCGCTGCGCGCCCGTCGTGCCCCGTACACGCGTACGGACAGCCATACGGGACCGTGAGCGCCGTACGGCGTTCCTGTCCCAACGTGATCCCGACGCTCGCGGCCGTACACGGCCCCGGGCGCCCGGACGTGCCCTCCTGACGGCCACCGCGTAGGGCACGCTCCCAGCCAGCTGACGTAGTACCTGTCTGCACGTGCCCTTTCCGCGGGCCGTCGCGCCATTCCCCGGGTCACCGGACGACATCACCCGACGGCGTCACCGAACGACGTCTCGTCCCCGGACGACCCCTTCCTGGCACGACGAGACCCCCTGGAGGGCTCCCACTCATGTCCGTTTTCGCCGACCTTGTCGCGCGCCTCGCCGATCTGCTCCAGCCGCTGTTCCACGCCTCCGCGACGGCCGTCGCGATCGTCCTGTTCACGGCACTCGTACGGCTGCTCGTGCACCCCCTGTCCCGGGCGGCGGCGCGGGGGCAGCGGGCGCGGGTCGCGTTGCAGCCGCAGATCGCGGAGCTGCGGAAGAAGCACGCGAAGAACCCGGAGAAACTGCAGAAGGCCATGCTGGAGCTGCACACGAAGGAGAAGGTGTCGCCGCTCTCCGGCTGCCTGCCCAGCCTCTGCCAGCTGCCGGCCTTCTTCCTCCTCTACCACCTGTTCTCCAACCGGACGATCGGCGGCGAGGCCAACGCCCTCCTCACCCACCGGCTCTTCGCGGCCCCGCTCGGCGACCGCTGGCACGACGCGCTGGGCGACGGCGGCGTGTTCGGGGCGCAGGGGCTCGTCTACGTGGGCTTGTTCGTGATCGTCACCGGGGTCGCGGCGTTCAACTTCCGCCGTATGAAGCGGATGATGGCGGCGGGTGCGGCCGGGATGCCGGCCGTGTCGGACGAGCAGGTGCCCGGGATGGCGGCCAGCATGGGGGCCGTCAGCAAGTTCATGCCGTTCATGTCCTTCTTCACGCTGGTCAGCGTGGCGGTGGTGCCGCTGGCGGCCGCGTTGTACGTGGTGACCAGTACGACGTGGAGTGCGGTGGAGCGGGCCTTCCTCTACCCGCTGCCCGTGACCGCGGCCGGGGCCGCTGCCGGTACCAGCACCGGCAGCGGTACCGGTGCCTCGTCGGCCGCCGCCGCCCGGTAGAGCGGCGGGCGGGGAGGAGCGGGGCGTGGGGCGGTCCAGTCCGTGAGCCGGGTATTGCGGAGTGGACCGTGACCTTGGAGGATCGACCAGTCCTCCGATGGCTGCACCCATCGGTCGGGCGGCGGACGATCGAGGGAGATGGCGACCATGAAGCTGCTGCGAGTCGGTACGGCGGGTGCGGAGCGCCCCGCGCTGCTCGACGCCGAGGGAGTCCTGCGGGACCTGTCGGGCGTCGTCCCGGACATCGACGGCACGCTGCTCGCGGACGACGAGGCGCTCGGGAGGGTCCGGGCCGCTGCCGAGAGCGGTGAGCTGCCCGTCCTGGACGCGGCGGGGCTGCGGATCGGGCCGCCGCTCGCCCGTATCGGCAAGATCGTCTGCATCGGGCTCAACTACCACGACCACGCGCGTGAGACGGGGTCCGAGCCGCCCGCCGAGCCGGTGATCTTCTTCAAGGCGGCGGACACGGTGGTCGGGCCCCACGACACGGTGCTGGTGCCGCGCGGGTCGACCAAGACGGACTGGGAGGTCGAGCTCGCGGTCGTCATCGGGCGTACGGCCCGGTACGTCGAGTCGCGTGAGGCGGCGCTCGCGCATGTCGCCGGGTACGCCGTGTCGCACGACGTGTCCGAGCGGGAGTTCCAGTTGGAGCGCGGGGGCACGTGGGACAAGGGCAAGAACTGCGAGACGTTCAATCCGTTGGGGCCGTGGTTGGTGACCGCGGACGAGGTTCCCGATCCGCAGAAGCTGGGGCTGCGGTTGTGGGTCAACGGGGAGTTGAAGCAGGACGGGACGACCGGGGAGCAGATCTTCGCGGTGAGTGAAGTCGTGCGGTACGTCAGTCAGTTCATGACGCTCTATCCCGGGGATGTCATCAACACCGGGACGCCGGCGGGGGTGGCTCTGGGGGAGCCTGAGCCGAAGCCGTTCCTTCGGGCCGGGGCTGTGGTGGAGCTGGAGATCGATGGGCTCGGCCGGCAACGGCAGGAGTTCAAGAACGCGTAGGCGCTCCGCTTGGGGGCCGGGTGCCTGAGGGGGTGGGGGCTGCGGTTCGTTGGTGGCTGCGGGCTGGGTGTGGCTTGTCGCGCAGTTCCCCGCGCCCCTGAAACGCGTGGGTTCCCTTGGTCGTAAAGCGCCGCGGAGTTCGCCGTGGCCCTGAAAACGCGTGGGTTCCCTCGGTCGTAGAGCGGCGCGGAGTTTGCCGTGGTCCTGGAAACGGGCAGTTCTCCCCGGTCCTGAAGCATCGTGCGGTTCTCCGCGCCCCTGGGTGAAGGGGCGCGGCTCGGACCCGGTAGTTACAGGTCGCGCTTGAAGCGTTCCAGTGCTTCCACCACCATCGCGTGGTCCTCCAGTTGGGGGAGGCCCGAGACCGTGACCGTGCCGATCACGCCTGTGCCCTCTACCGCCAGGGGGAAGGAGCCGCCGTGGGCCGCGTAGTGGTCGGGGTCCAGGCGGGACGAGGCTTCGAAGGTCGTGCCCTTGGCTCGGAAACGGGCGCCGATGAGGTAGGAGGAGTTGGCGTAGTGCTCCACCACTCGGCGTTTGCGGTCGATCCAGGCGTCGTTGTCCGGGGTCGAGCCGGGGAGGGCGGCGTGGAAGAGCTGTTGGGGGCCGCGGCGGATGTCGATGGCGACGGGGGCGTTCCGCTCACGGGCCAGGTCCACCAGCAGGGAGCCCAAGGTCCAGGCGTCCTCGTGTGTGAACCGGGGGAGCATCAGGCGGCGTTCCTGGGCTTCGAGTTCGTCGATGCTCGGGGCGGCGGGGGCAGAGGCAGGGGAGGGGGAGGGGGAGGTTTTGGCGTCGGTTGTCACAGCTTCACCGCCACACCTTCGCTCGCCGACTTCCGCGCCGCTTCCAGTACGTCCAGCGCGGCGGCCGCCTCGTGTGCCGTGACCGGGTTCTCGCCGGTGCCGCGCAGGGCGGCGGCCACGGCCGTGTAGTACGCCGGGTAGTCGCCCGGGAGGGTCGGGACGGGGCGGCCGCCGTCGGTCAGCGGGGAGTCGCCGGCGCCCACGCGGCCCCAGAGGTTCTCGGGTTCCAGGCCCCAGTCGGCGCCGGGCGCGGGACGCTCGCCTTCGCGGAGGGCCGCTTCCTGGGGGTCGAGGCCGTACTTGACGTAACCCGCCTCGGAGCCCAGCACCCGGAAACGCGGGCCGAGTTGGGGGGTGACGGCAGAGGCGTAGAAGTGGGAGCGGACGCCGCTCGCGTGGGTGACGGCGATGAACGTGTCGTCGTCCGTCTCGGCGCCGGGGCGGCGGAGGTCGGACTCGGCGTACACGAGGGCGGCGGGGCCGAAGAGGGTGAGGGCCTGGTCGACGACGTGGCTGCCCAGGTCGTAGAGGAGACCTCCGATCTCTGCGGGGTCGCCGGACTCGCGCCAGCCGCCCTTGAGTTGGGGGCGCCAGCGTTCGAAGCGGGACTCGAAGCGACGGACCTCGCCCAGCTCGCCGTCGGCGAGGAGCCCCCGGAGAGTCAGGAAGTCGTTGTCCCAGCGGCGGTTCTGGAAGACGGAGAGGAGCAGGCCCCGGGAGTCCGCGAGGGCGGCCAGCTCGCGCGCCTCGGCCGCCGTACCGGCGACGGGCTTGTCGACGACGACCGCGAGGCCCGCCTCCAGCGCGGC
Source organism: Streptomyces sp. NBC_01314 (assembly GCF_041435215.1). Taxonomy (NCBI): domain Bacteria; kingdom Bacillati; phylum Actinomycetota; class Actinomycetes; order Kitasatosporales; family Streptomycetaceae; genus Streptomyces; species Streptomyces sp. NBC_01314. Next base: position 7,133,384 of record NZ_CP108394.1, read on the forward strand.
GGTGGCTACGGGGACGTGCGTCTTGTTCGGGGAGGCGACGACGACCAGGTCCAGCTCCTCCGCCCGGCCCCACAGCTCGTCCGCCGTGGCCGCGAACCGTACCTCCGGGAACTCGGCGCGGGCCTGTGCCCGCCGCTCCGGGTTCGAGGTGACGACCGTGTCGAGGGTCAGGCCCTCCGTCGCGGCGATCAGCGGGGCGTGGAAGACGGAGCCGGCGAGGCCGTAGCCGACCACGGCGACGCGTAGGGGCCTGTCTGTGCTGGTGCCTGTCATACCGCCCACTTAAGCAACGCTGTTGCCAAAGTGCAAGCGCGAGGGACAATGGAGGGGTGAACGGCAACGGCAACGGCAACGGGCGTACCGCAGGAGTGACCGGCGTGAATCTTCTCGCCCTGCGCAGCCACAACGGAGCGCTGGTGCTGGACCTGCTGCGTACCGCCGGCCTGGCCGGGATAAGCCGGCTCGAGCTGGCCGACCGGACGGGGCTCACCCCGCAGGCCGTCAGCAAGATCACCGCCCGGCTGCGCGCGGACGGGCTCCTGACGGAGGCGGGGTACCGGGCGTCCACCGGGGGCAAGCCGCGCACCGTCCTGCGACTCGTGCCCGACGCCGGGCACGCGGTCGGCCTCCACCTCGACCGCGACGAGCTGACGGCCGTGCTCTGCGATCTGACCGGCGCGGTGGTCGCGGAGCGGCATGCGCCGCTGAACCTGGGAGCCGGGGCGGATACCGTGGTCGAGGGTGCCGCGCGGGAGGTGGAGGCGCTGCTGACGGGGGTGAGCGAGAGCCGCACCGCGATGCCGGTCGACCCCGCACACGATTCCTACGGCTCTCCCCTCCTGCCCGTACTCGGCGTCGGTGTCGCCCTCCCCGGCCCCCTCGACCATCTGCACGGCGTCCTGCACCGGGTCACCGGGTTCCCGGAGTGGGACGGGTTTCCGCTGCGGGCGGCGCTGGCGCGGCGGCTGGGGATGCCGGTGGTGGTGGACAAGGACACCAACGCGGCGGCGCTCGGGCTCGCGGCGGTCTCGGGGGCGCACGGCTCCTTCGCCTACCTCCACCTCGGTACGGGGCTGGGCGCCGGGCTCGTGATCGACGGGGCGGTGCACCGGGGGGCCCGGACCCGGGCCGGTGAGTTCGGACATCAGGTCGTCCAGCTGGACGGGCCGTTGTGCGAGTGCGGGAACCGGGGGTGTGTCGAGGCGCTGTGCCTCGCGGCGATGGCGCGGGGAGACGTGGACGAGGCGGCGCGGGTGCTCGGTACCGGTGCCGCGAACCTCGTGGGGCTCCTCGACATCGAGCTCGTCCTGCTGGGCGGGCGCACGGTCGAGGCCCGGCCCGAGGCGTTCGTGCGGGGGGTGGGGTTCGTGCTCGACGCGTGGGCCCGGCGGCAGGGAGAGGATCCGGACGTGCCGGTGCGGGCGGTCGAGGGCGGGGCGTCGTGGGTCGCGGAGGGGGCGGCTCAGTTGCTGCTCGCGCCGTTGTTCGGGCGTGCGGACGGGTGAGGGGCCTTCGAGGCGGTGCTCAGGGCCGGTCCGGCCCGATGTCCGGGTCGGTCCCGTCCGACGGCCCCGTCCGACAACCCGGTCCGACGGCCCGGTCCGACGGCCCGGTCCGGTCCGGCAGGAAGCGCCCCTCGCTCGGCTGATCGAGCGGACTTCCGCCCCAGTCCTCCGCCCCCAAGGCGTGGCGGGGCCCCTTGGCGCAGGCAGATGGCATGGTCATGTGTTCATGCGACTGTGTCCCTGTCTGCCCCTCGCCCTCGCCACAGCGGCCGCCCTCGTCAGTGGTCCCGCGGTGGCGCTCGACGGTGCCCCCGAGCCCTCGCTCGCGGCAGCGGACGACCGTGAGCCCACCTGTGCCGGTGCCGACAGCGGCGCCTTCCCGATCCGGACCCGTATCCGTGGCGGCCCCGCCACCTACGTCGCCGGCGGCGGCTTCCACACCTGGGCGCTGGAGCTCACCAACACCACCTCCCGTACCTGCGCGAACATCCATCCGGTGGTCGTGCTGGTGGACGGCGCCCGCACGTTGAAGCGGACGCAGCCGCAGCTGGAGTTCTACGAGGACGCCAAAAGCACCACTGCCCACCCGGTGACCTTCGAACGGACCGACTCGGACGAACTGGTCGGGGTCCTCGGCGGAGATGGGGACGGCGGCGGAACAGGCTTCACCGTGCCGCCCGGCCGCACCCTCACCGTCAGGGTCCGCCTCGCCCTCACCTCCGACGCGGCCGTACCGAACGACGTCGTGGCGAAAGCGGCCGTCGTCGAGCGGCGGGGCGACGACGGCGAGTGGGTGGGGGAGTCGGACGACTACCGTTTCCGGATCACCGACGGAGAGGAAGACGGAGAGGAAGACGGAGAGGAAGCCAGGGAGGAAGACGGGGAGGAAGCAGGGGAGGAAGCAGGGGAGGAAGACGGAGAGGAAGACGGAGAGGAAGCAGGGGAGGAAGACGGAGAGGAAGTCGGGAAGGAAACCGGAGGGAAAGAGGTCGACCAGGACGGCGGCGGTGCCGCGGACGGTGATCCCGAGGCCGTACGGAGCGGGCGGCCGCACGCCGACGAGCTGGCCGAATCGGGTACGCGCGAGGCGCTGCCCTATGTGACCGGGCTTCTCCTCCTGTCCGTCGGCGGGCTCCTGGTGGTGGCCGTCCGCCGACGTGCCCGCTGACCTGATGAGGACGATCTCAGCGGCCAAGATCGGCCTCCTCTTTTCAGCCAGGCCTCACTAGGGTTGGGGCGGACTCGGACGTACGGATGTACGGACGTACGGCGGGAAATCGACAGAGGCCGGCAGGAGATCGCACATGGCAGAGCGCAAGCCCATCGAGTCGTGGCTCACCGACATGGACGGTGTGCTCATCCACGAGGGCGTGCCGATCCCGGGCGCCGATGCCTTCATAAAGAAGCTGCGCGAATCCGGGCGCCCCTTCCTGGTGCTCACCAACAACTCGATCTACACAGCGCGTGACCTGCACGCACGCCTCGCCCGCATGGGCCTGGACGTGCCCGTGGAGAACATCTGGACCTCCGCCCTGGCGACCGCACGGTTCCTGGACGACCAGCGGCCCGGCGGCACGGCGTACGTGATCGGCGAGGCGGGCCTGACGACCGCGCTGCACGACATCGGGTACGTCCTCACCGACCACCAGCCCGACTACGTCGTCCTCGGAGAGACCCGCACATACTCCTTCGAGGCCATGACGAAGGCGGTACGGCTGATCAACGGCGGCGCCCGGTTCATCGCCACCAACCCGGACGAGACCGGCCCCTCCACCGAGGGCCCGTTGCCGGCGACCGGAGCCGTGGCCGCGCTGATCACCAAGGCGACCGGGCAGAAGCCGTACTTCGCGGGCAAGCCGAACCCGCTGATGATGCGCACCGGCCTGAACGCGATCGGCGCGCACTCCGAGACCAGCGCGATGATCGGCGACCGCATGGACACGGACGTCCTCGCGGGCATCGAGGCCGGGATGGAGACCTTCCTCGTCCTCACCGGCCTGACGACCTCCGCGCAGATCGAGAAGTTCCCGTACCGCCCGTCGAAGGTCGTGAACTCGATCGCGGACCTCGTCGACCGCATCTGAACCCGCTGAGTCCACCGAACCCGTTGAGCCCCTGGGCGGCGGGATAAACCTCCGGACACCCGTACGGAGCAGCCGCGGGCCCTCCCCGGATGCGGCCCGGTGTCCGGCGGGGGAGTCTCAGGTGTCTGGAGGTTCACCATGGGCTCATTGAGAGTCGCTCTCTGTGCCGCCACGGTGGTGGCGGCCGCGCTGACCGCGTCGGCGTCCCCGGCCCGCGCGGCCGATTCGGGAAACGTCTCGGTGGTGCCGGCCTCACCGGCGCCCGGCAGCGACATCCAGGTGCGGGCCGAGGGCTGCGGGGGCAGGTCCGGAACGGCCGCCTCGAAGGCGTTCGTCGCGGACGCGCTGCTCACCCAGCTCGGAGGCAGGAGCCTCGGCACGCTCGCCGGGGAGACCCGCGTACGGTCCTCGCTCGAACCCGGCACCTACGAAGTACGGATCACCTGCGACGGCAAGGAAGACAAGGTCACGGGGGCCATCAAGGTCGGCGACGGGAAGCCCGCCGGCCACAAGCCACCGGCCACGGAACCAGCGGCTTCCAAACCGCCGGCCACGGAACCACCGGCTTCCAAACCGCCGGCCACCAGGCCCGCCTCCTCCCCGCGGCCCTCGTCCCCCGCCTCCCCGGTCGCCCCCGTGCGGGCGGGCGGCGGCGGAGCGGCGGCCCGGCTCGCGGCGGCCGGGTCGGCGGACGGGCGGGGCTCGGCCGATCCGGCCAACTTCATGGACGACGCCCGGCACGCCGGCCCCGGCACCCGCCACGCGGTGGTCGGGCTGATCCTCGTCGGGGTCGCGGCGGCGGCGGTCGTGGCGCGGGGCGCACGCCGGAGCCGCACCCGCGGTACGGAGTGAGGAGGCGCCGTGTCCGGACGGGACTACTTCGACGACGACGGCGGAACCTGGGATGAGACCAGGTCCGGCGGCGGAACCGGCCGTGTCGTCGCCGGTGTCGCCTGGGCCGTGCTGCTGCTCGGCCTGTGGCTGTGGAGCCTGAAGGTCACCGACGTACGTGCGGGTGGGTCCGCGCCGACCACCGGCGACGTGGCGGCGGTCGGGCGGCCCGCCCATGCGGAACTGCCGCCCGCCGCCGAGCCGTTGAGAGGCGCGCGCCCGCAGCGGCTGGACATCCCCGCGATGGGTGTGCAGGCGCCGGTCGTGGCGCGCGGCCTCGACCGGGAAGGGGCGATCGAACCGCCCTCCTACGGTCAGCCGGGCGTCGTCGGCTGGTACGCGGGCGGTGCGCGGCCGGGGGCTACCGGCACCGCGCTGTTCGTCGGGCACGTCGACACCGAGACCCGGCCCGCCGTCTTCTACAAGCTGAGCGCGCTGCGCGTCGGCGAGAAGATCCGGGTCGCCCGCAGCGACGGGCGGATCGTCGAGTTCACCGTGGACGACGTCCAGGTCATCGGCCGCAAGGACTTCGACGCCCAACAGGCCTACGGCGTACGGCAGTCGGGGCGCGCCGAACTCCGCCTCGTCACCTGCGGCGGCACCTTCGACAAGACGAGCCGCACCTATACGGCGAACGTCGTCGTCTCCGCGTACTTGAGCGGGACGGGACCTTGAGTGGAACGGGACCTGACGGGAACGGGGCCCGCCTGAGCGTGATCCCGACCCGGAACTCCCGACCGGAACAGGATCCCGACCTGAACAGGACCGTGAGAGCGGCCCCCGGGAGTGCACACCTGGCCCGGTCGACGACCCGCTCCCCCCTGGGGGCGCCGACCGGGCTGGTCCTCGACCGTGCGCGCTCGGGCTGCGGGAGTAACCCGACGGCGACACGGGAGGTCTTGCGACTCGGACCACCCGGAAGGGCACGACAGGCCGGGGCCGGGGGCCGGGGCCGTTCGTCTGCGACTCTAGAGCGTGCGGGCGCCACCGGCTAGAGGCTGTTTGACGCCAAGTCGACAAGCCGTGGCTCTATGTCATCAGTCCAGGTGAAGGCGGGACGGCAGGCTTCTTCCGCGAGTCGGCCGTCCTGGTGCTCCGCCCGGCGATACGGGCGGATTCCGCCCCCATCCGCACACGCCTCCCACCCGTCGTGGTCAGGAGTGACAGCTTCTCGGCCAAGGCGGCGACGACCCCGTGGGCGAGGCGCAACTTATGTCAGGATTGGTGCTTACGACGGTGCACCCAAGGGGGAGTTGGATGTACGGCAGTAGGGGGGCCGGGGTTCGGGCGTCCGTGGGGGTGGCAGGGGCGGCGTTATTGCTCGCCGGGTGTTTCGGGGGAGACAGCGATGACGGCGAGGGCGAGCGGTCCTCCGGTTCCGACATCACCCAACAGCCGCGCGGCACGGCCCCGTTCTGGGTCAATCCGAGAGGGAACGCGGCGATACAGGTCGCCGCCTACGAGAAGGCGGGCAAGGACAAGGACGCCAAGCTGATCCGCATGATCGCCGAGCAGCCGACCGGCGAGTGGATCGGCCCGGAGAACCCGGAGCAGGAGGCCGAGGGCTTCACCGAGGCCGCGGAGAAGGCCGGCCGGGACGCCGTCCTCGTCCTCTACAACATCCCGCACCGCGACTGCGGCCAGTACTCCGGCGGCGGCGCGGCCGACGGCGACGCGTACCGGTCGTGGATCGACGGCGTGGCCCAGGGCATCGGGGACCGGGCGGCCACGGTCGTCCTGGAGCCCGACGCGGTGCTTCACGTGGTGGACGGCTGCACCCCGGAGGAGTTCCACGAGGAGCGGTACGACCTGCTCAAGGGCGCGATCGAGAGGCTCGGCGCGCTGAAGAACACGAAGGTGTATCTGGACGCGGGCAACGCCGGCTGGGGCGACCCCGAGGAGATCTACGACCCCCTCAAGTGGGCCGGCGTCGAACAGGCGGACGGCTTCGCCGTCAACGTCTCGAACTTCTACACCACCGAGGACTCCATCGAGTACGGCAGGCAGCTCTCCTCGAAGATCGGCGACAAGCCGTTCGTCGTCGACACCAGCCGCAACGGCAACGGCCCCTGGACCGAGGGCGACGAGGACGAACGCTGGTGCAACCCGCCGGGGCGGGCGCTGGGGGAGACCCCGACGACCAAGACCGCGGACTCGCTGGTGGACGCGTATCTGTGGGTGAAGCGGCCGGGAGAGTCGGACGGCGAGTGCAAGGGCGGACCGAAGGCGGGGGAGTGGTGGCCGGAGTACGCGCTGGACCTGGCGAAGGCGTCTGACTGAGGACCGGGGCGCCTAATGGGGTGAGGGCGCGGGGGTGTTGGGCGGCTGCGAGTTGTTCGTGGCTGGTCGCGCAGTTCCCCGCGCCCCTAAAAGACCCCGGGCGCCACCCATGCTGTTAAGGGGCGCGGGGAACTGCGCGACCAGCCCCCACGCACCCGCACCCGCACCTGCGCCCGCACCCGAAAAGCAACCCCGACGCGGCCCCTAAGGAACCTTCACCCACCGCGCCTTGCTCGGCGTCCCCGCGTCGTCCGTCACGAACAGCATGTACCACCCCGACTGCACCAGATTGCGATTCTTCGGTACGGTCACCGTGATCCGATCACCGTCCGCCTCGAAGTCCACCTCGATCGACTTCTGGTCCACATCCGTCACATGTGTCGACGCACTCGGCCGGATCAACCGCGCCGACCTGACCGCCGACGCGTGCCGCGTGCCGAACGTCGCCTTCCCGCCGCGCGCGACCGTCTTCGGCCCACCCGTCAACGTCGGCTGCGCGTCGCGGAACAGATACGGCGGCGTGTAGATCTCGATCCGCTGCTCGAACTCCCCCGGCTTGGTGTTGGCCCTGTCGGAGTAGAGGGAGTCCGACCCGAAGAACACCACCCGCCCGTCCGGCAACAGGATGGACCCGGAGTGGTAGTTCCGGCCGACCAGGGGGTCGGCCACCCGTCGCATCCCGCCCCTCCTCGCGTCGTACAGCCGCGCCTGAAGGATGTTGGAGTCGCCGCGCCCGCGATAGTCCTCCGAGCCGCCGGAGATGAGCACCGTGTCGTCGGGCAGGATCGAGGCCTGCGGATACCGCGTGCCCTTCGCCATCTCCGGCCCGTCCACGAACCTCGGCTCGTCGGCCAGCAGATCGATCAGCCGGGTCTTCTTGCTGGACCGCTCCGACTCACCGACCCCGCCACCCCCGATGACCATGTACTTCTCGTCCTGCGCCGGAGGCAACAGCACGGTCCCGGCGGTTTCGAGCAGCTTGCCGTCGCTCATACCGGGGAGCTTGGTGAACTTGTTGCTCTTCAGGTCCCAGACACCGGGGTCACGCCCGATGTCGTCCGGCCCGTACCCCGCGTTCGCGCCCGAGTAGAACAGCTTGCCGTTCTGCATCAGGGAGATCGCCGGGTACGTCGGGAACTGCTGGACGCCCTTCGTGTACGTCCACTTCCTGGTCTCGGGGTCGTAGACCTCGTTCTTGCCCGGGACCAGCTGACCGATCTCGTCGAGGCCGGAGAGACTGAGGACCGTGCCGTCGGTGAGGGTGGTCAGCGTCGGGTACCAGCGGGCCTCGTTCATCGGGTCGACCTTGATGTACTTCTCGGCGACCGGGTCGAACTCGTAGGCGTCCCTGATCCCCTGGAAGTCCTTCTTGTCGAGGGCGAGCTTCTGCGCGATGCCGTACGTGTTCCGCGCGTCCTCGCCCTTCAGGCCCACGATCCGGTAGTTGTCCTCCGTCCCCGTCTCGTACTTCTTGCCGCGCCGCTCGGCCTCGACGTAGGCGCGCGCGATCCCCGGCTTGTTGCCGGTGAACTTGCCGGTGTCCGGATCGAAGGTCTTGACGGCCTTCTTGATGTCGACGGTGTCCTTGAGGACGAACGTCCTGCCGTTCGCCTTGCCGACGAACTCGGTCCCCGCCTTGATCCGCATCCCTTTGTCGGGGTTCTCGTTGTGGATGATCATCAGGCCGCCGGCCTTGGTGACATCGCCCTTCAGTTTCTCGTAGCGCTTGGTGCCGCCCGCGATCAGCAGATTGCCGTTGGACAACTGGGTGTGCCCCGTGCAGAACAGGTCGGCCGGGGTGGGTACGCGCTTGATCGTCTGCTTGACCGGGTCCCAGACGCGGGTGTCGAACTTCTTCGCGTCGAAGTTGTCGGCGTCGTTGCCCGAACCCGCGATCAGCAGGATCTTGCCGGTGTGCAGGAGGGCGGCGTGGATCGTGTTCTGCCGGTACTCCTCCGGGAACTCCACGACCTTCCAGTGCCCGTTGGCCGCCTTGTACTCGGGTCTGTTGATCTTGTAGTCGTGGTACTTCTCGGTGCTGAAGCGGTACACCCATGGCCCGTTCATCCCGGCGAGCGCGAGGACCACCGCCCCGCCGATCGCGAGGCGACGGGCGCGGCGGCGGCCTGCACGGTCCTTCATTCCTTACGTCCCCCAAGTCCGCCCAGGGCGATCTGCATGGTCTGGTCGCTACCCCCGCTGCCCGACCCGGACGCCGCCCAGCTCGGCTTGTGCTGGGGAGCGTGAGGTGCGTGTGGGGCGTGCGGTGTGGGTGGCGGCGCGAACGGTGCGGGAGCCGCCTCGGGCGGCGCCACCATGGAACCCTGCAGTTCGGCCGCGGCGGCGGCCTTCTTCTTGTCCTGCCGCAGCATGTAACGCCAGGCGAAGATGGGCAGAGCGGTGATCGTCATGGCGAAGACGGCCCAGGTGATCATCGCGGGGTGCGCGTTGCCGAAGACGAAACCGGCGGTGATCGAGGCCCCGAAGATGACGATGAAGTACCAGTGGTACCGGAAGGTGCCGAACCACCTGTCGGGGCTCGCCGAGTCCCCCTTGGGCGTGACCACGAACTTGCTCTTGCGGCGCAGGGCCGAGTCGATCAGCGCCTTCGCGTAGAGCGGCGCGGACAGCGCGGACATCACCATGCCTGCCACACCGCCGGAGCCCTCCGGCTCGTGCGGGGAGACGTTGTGCCGGCGGTTCCAGACGTACAGGCCTATCTGAAGTGCCGAGGCGTTGCCGTAGAGCATCAGCCACACGGTCGGATCGATGTTCACACCCGAGGCGCCCAGGCCCAGGAACAGGGCGCAACTCAGCGCCGCCAGAATCCAGTTGAGGGCGGACATCGGGTAGAAGATGATCATCATCGTGTAGTTGAAGAGCTTGCTCGGCGGCAGCGAGTACCAGCCCTTCCAGTACTGCTTGAGGATCGTCTCGTACGTCCCGCGCGACCAGCGCATCTGCTGGGTGAAGAAGTCCGTCCAGGCGCTGGGCCCCTCACCCACCGCGAGCACGTCCGGCGTGTACACCGAGCGCCACTTCCTGCCCGTCGCCGGGTTCTTGTGGCGGTGGATCTCGAAGCCGGTGGCCATGTCCTCGGTGATCGAGTCGTACAGGCCGCCGATCTGCTTGAGCGCCTTGATCCGTACGGCGTTGGAGGTGCCGACGAACATGGGGGAGCCGTACTTGTTGCCGGCGCGCTGGATCAGCGCGTGGAACAGGAACTGCTGGGACTCGGCGGCCTTGGTGACGAAGTTGTCGTAGTTGCCGTACACCTGGGGGCCGATGACGAAGCCGATGTTCGGGTCGCGGAAGAAACCGAGCATCCGCTCCAGGTAGTTGGGCAGCGGGATGTGGTCGGTGTCGACCGAGGCGAAGAAGTCGTAGCCGTCACCGTGCGCGTCCAGCCAGGCGTTGTAGTTGCCGTGCTTGGTCTTGGCGCGGTGCGGGCCCTTCGGCTGGTTCCACTTCGCGATCCCCTTGCGGGAGAAGTGGTGCACGCCCAGACGCGCGCAGACCGCCCGCACATCCGGGTCGTCGCCCTCGTCGAGCAGCCACACGTGCAGAAGCCCGCGGTGGCGGAGCCTGACCGCGGCCTCCAGTGTCTTCGTCACCATCTCCAGCGGTTCCTTGCCGGGCACGAAGGAGGTGAGGAAGGCGACTCTGGTGCCGGTCTCGGGCACCACCGGGATCGGATCGCGGGCGACCAGGGTGGCGTGCGCGTTCGACAGCACGTTCATGCAGCGGAAGAACTCGATCAGGCCGATCGAGATCAGCATGACCATGTCGAGGGCGGGCAGGAACTCGTACTCGACGTAGTCGCGCTTGGTCCAGTGCTCCTGCTGCAGCAGCCAGGCCAGCAGGACCAGGGAGAGCAGCGGTGCGGCCGTCAGCATCAGAGCGACCCGCAGTCGGTGCGGCTCCTGGGAGATCAGTGAGCGGTACTGCACCGTGTAGGGCTTGGTCGGATCGGGCTGGGTCAGCGGCCCGGCGAGTCGGCTGTAGTGCTCGTAGTCGTATCTGGGAAGTGTCTTCTTGAGCCTGCGGAAGGCTCCGGTCCGGTGCGACGGCACCTTGAGCCGGGTCGTTTCGGATGGGTCGTAATTGTGCCGGGCGCCCGTCGGCGTCGACGTCATGAGTTATCCCCCCGCACACACTTCTTCGAGTGTGTGTTCGTCGGCTTTTCATCCGAATCGGTCCCCCTCGACCGTTACGGACACATCAGTGGGTCATCGTCACCATGTGATCTACACCATGGAGACACTCGACGACGACCTTCCGGTTGCATTAATGCCCCTTTGGCACGTTTGTTCGGTGGGCGCGTGCACGGTGTGCGTCGGCGAGGTCCCAGGACACCCATCCCAGGGCAGAATCCGCTCGCGGTCCCCCAACTGCCGCGTATTCGCAGTCTCTTGCGGCCCAGGGTTCTATGCTGTGAAGCTTGATCACAAGACGCGAACGCGGCGTTTACCGGTCATACGCGGTTATTGGGGCATCAGTGGAGGATCTGTGGCGAGTGGGAGGGGAGCGAGAGGGGACTGTGCGGGGCGACGTGCACATACGGAGAGGCCCCTCGCGATTCGCTCTGGCGAGGGGCCTCTCCGTACGGTGCGCCGCCAGGGACTCGAACCCCGGACCCGCTGATTAAGAGTCAGCTGCTCTAACCAACTGAGCTAGCGGCGCGCGAGAAAAAGCTTAGCGGAGGGGTGGGGGTGCTCCTGACCACGGGGGCGGGGAGCCCAGGGTCCTTTGCATGATCGTGGTCTGTCCGGATTCATCCGGTGATGCCGAGGGCGGTCAGGGGCCTTCGCCTGTCGCGAGCGGTGTGGCGTAGGGCGGCGGCGATGTTGGTGTGGCCGTCCTGACGGTGGACGCCGATGGCGAGGTTGCGCAGGCCGGCCATGATGCGCGGGAGATGGCCGGCATGGATCTTGGAGTCGTCCTCGCGGAATGTGCGGTCACGGACGTGGTGCAGAAGGTTTTCGATCTTCCAGTGCCCTCTGATCCAGTCGGCGAGCTGGGCGCCGGTAGCCGCGCCGGGTGGCAGGCTGGTGATCAGATGGACGCGCTCGATGGTGAGCTTGCGGGTGGTGAAGTCCGCCCTCCAGCGCACGACTTGCAGGGCCTGGCGTGCGTCGGGGTAGTCGAGGTGGGCGAAGGCGGCGGTCTTCAGCCGCCGGATCTCCAGGCGGTGGTGGGCCCGGGTGCGGTCGTAGTGGTCGAGCGTGATCTCGCGCCAGGGCAGGCGGCGGACGCGGTTGAAGAGACCGGGATGGTTGGCCTTGACCTGGGCGATGTAGTGGGCACCGCGCTCGCGGAGGTAGGTGCCGTGAGCGTGCTGGGTGTGCAGCGCGTCGGCGGTGATGACCGTGCCGGTCAGGTCGACGCTGTCCGGCAGGGGCCGGAAGGCGGGGATCTCGTTGCTCTTGTCGGCGACCTGGCGCTGGGCCAGGACGTGACCGGTGTGGTCCATCGCGGCGAGCAGGGTGACGTGCCCGGTGACGTGGGTGCGTGAGCCGCGCAGGGCCTTGCCGTCAACAGCGATCGCCCGCAGTCCGGGGCCGGCCGGGGTGGCGCGGGCGGTAAGGAAGGCGCCGATCGCCCGGTCCAGGGCGTCGCCGTCGAGTTGGACGAGCAGACGGCGCAGGGTGTGGGGGTGCGGGACGGACACGGTGCCGGAGAGCGGGTCGGTGGGGAAGCCGAGAATCCGGCAGGCCCACGCGGGGACGTCGCTGATCCATTCCGTGATCGCGGTGAGCGGGCGGGCACCGGCCAGGACACTCGCCGCGGCCGCGGCGACCAGGGCGGACAACCGGTAGCGGCGGCCACGGACGCCTCGCGGGTCGGGCACCAGGTCCAGGAAGCCGGACAGTGCGACCGCGTCCGCCGGCGGGACCGGCGCGGCAGTCCGGCCCAGTTGGGCCGGCGCGGTGGACATGGGAGAAGACGCAGGAGCAGGCACAAACTCGCCAGGTGTTCATGGGACTTCGACGCTCACATGATCACTGAGACCGTGCCTGCACTGCGTCCGCTCCCGCCCGAACCGGGACTTCCCCTCCAAAGACGGGCCGGCACGGCGCTCCGGACGAAACGTGATCACGCAACGGCCCCTGAGCCGAAGTCAGCGATCCGCGCCATGCTCGTCACCCCGGCTTACGGGTGACGAGCATGGCGCGGATGTGAGGTCAGAGTTTACCGTTCACCGCGATCCCGTCATACTCTCGCTCCCGGATGTTGGCCTGCCAATAACCCCATCTCACGTTCGGGTCCCAGGTGTATACGTGACCGGCCTGGTTGAGGCCAAAGGTGCATGCCCTGTTCTGGTTGACCCATCCGCCCACATAGTCGCCCGACTTCCACCGACGCTGGACCACCTGCCACGGCTGACCAAACCCATTAGGGGGGACCGGTTGCTCGAATGTCTCCGTGGTGCTGATCGTGGACGACTTTTGGATCGAGGGGATGAGAGACAAAACGAAGTTGTACCACTTCTTGCTCGGCGAACTAGCGTTACCGAGGCTGACCTGACCACCTACAGCCCAACCAAAGCTTGTGGTCTTGTTTACGCTCCAGGAGTAATTGCAGTTGCCTGGAGAGTTGGATGCGCACTTCTTTTCAGTCCCCCTCCAGACCACGTCCTGCCAGCTGTTCGCGGCTTGCTGCCGCGCCACGGACCTGGCTTGCTCCTTGAATGAAGTAGCTTTCGGAGCGATTTGTACCTGGTCCGTGTCCGAGTCACGGAGGCAACCTCCCACCGCATGGGCAGGGTCCGCCGAGAAAAGAACCACGAAGGCTAGGAACGGAGCCGTGGCCAGTGGACGGGTCCACAACTTCTTGTTCATTCTCATCCTCTCTCCACACGAAAAACCTGACGTATGCAGACAGGTGCGACTCTGCATGACAGGAATCACGTGGACATGATGGCACTACCGGGACCTCATCGCTCCCAATGCGTTCCAGCACGGAAGGAACCTCTGCATTCAAGGGGCGATGCCTTCTGACGTGATGAATATGGCACTCACCACTTACGCAGTCAACGCTGTCGGACAGTTTTGAGAGGGATTTCAGTGAGTGTGCAGGGAATGCATTTTTCGGGCAGCTGTAAACACCCCTTTCGCCCCTACGAAAAATGCCAGAGGGTGAGGAAAGAGGTCACGAAAAATGAAGGAGGGTACGCGAAGGGGACGGGAGTGGGTGGGGGGTGATGAACGGCTCCCAAAGAAGGTGGGGGGTCTTTGGAGATGGTTCCGCGAACGCGCAGGCAGGCAACGGCGGAAGAGGCGCGACATCGAGGGAAGGCGGCACTTTTGGCGTGCCTGTCCGAAACCCCCGTGCCTCGCTCTCCCATGTGAAGAAGTCGTGTGGGACTGGTCAAGCCTCAAGGGGGACTTCTTCGGGTCATGCGGCTCTGGTTCAGCGCTGATCATGCAGCCGGCGGGCCGGGCCGTCAAGGTTGATCGCGAGCGGACTCAATGAACGAAACTCTACTCGGGAGTCACCTTGTGGAATTACTAAGCCGTTCGGTAACTACGCGCCCCCGCATGGGTGTTGCTCGCTTCTGACGAACCGTCACGGGGGGCCTGGGGCGGTCGCTCGCGACTCGACGCGGTCGTCGACCGGCGGTCGGCGGCGAGGCCGGGATGGCCGAGATGGCTGGGGAAGCCGGGAAGCCGGGAAGGTCGAGATCGTCGCCGACGGGAGCCGGCCCTAGTCCACGGGGCCGGTGCGGGCGAGGCGAGGGGACCGGTGGGCCGTGTACATCATTTGGACCGTCAGCATGCGGCACCGGATGACAGTTGAGAAACTGACGGGCGTGCAGAAGCGTGGAATTCTTCGGTCGGTTCGCGAGGGGAATCGCATGGAGACTCCGGTATTCGAGGAGATCGAACCGGGGGCCGATTGTGAATGCCCCGGTTGTGTCCACTGGCGGCGGGTCATGCCGTACTCGGCCCAGTACGCCCATCTGAGTCACCCGGCGGCCAGAACCGTCAGGAACGCCCTTGTCGTGGCCACCGCCGCCGGTGCCGCACTCGGCGCGGGGCATGTCGTGCCGGCGGTCGCGGTGGCCCACGGCCCGGCTCATCCCGGTGGCGTTCCCGCAGGTGAGGGGCCAGATACTCCCCAGGGGAAGAAGGCTCCGCTGCACGGCCCCGGCGGTCGGCCCGCGGACGGGGAGGAGCCGCCGAAGGAGGTGATGACGCCGCCCGCCACCCGCGCCGAAATCATCAGGCGGGCCAAGACCTGGATCGCGGCCGAGGTGTCGTACAGCATGCGCGAGTACTGGTCCGACGGATATCGGCAGGACTGCTCGGGGTTCGTCTCGATGGCCTGGGGCCTCCCCGGAAACGAATGGACGGGCAGCCTCGACAAGTTCGCGCAGCGGATTTCGAAGGACCGGCTGGAGCAGGGTGACATGCTGCTCTTCCATAATCCGAAGGACCCTCAAACAGGCTCGCACGTCGTCATTTTCGGCGGCTGGACGGACTACGCCGAGACCCACTACATCGCCTACGAGTCGACCCGTCCGTACGCCCGCAGGCGGGCCACCCCGTACGCGTACTGGGACAACGCGACCAGCTACGTGCCGTACCGCCACAGGGGACTGATCGGCGACGGCGCGGGCCGGCCGGACGACGAGCCGGACGCCTCCGGCCGCTCCGGTTCACCCGTTGCCCCGCCGGATAAGCCAGATAGGCCGAACGGGTCGAACGAGCCGGACAAGTCGGTTGCGAAGGGGGCCGCCGGGCCGGGTAGTGGCCGCTTCCCGGGCCCCGAGGCCTTCGGGTCCGGCGCGCACAACAAGTACGTCGCCCGGCTGGGGCAGATGCTGGTGCGGCGCGGCGGGGCCCGCTTCTGCAGCGGGGGACCGGGGCCGATCCGGTCGGAATCCGACCTCCGGGCCACCCTGGCGTTCCAGCGGGCGCAGGGCTGGTCGGGCCGCTTCGCGGACGGCATTCCGGGCCCGTTGACCTGGTCGTATCTGGTCACCGGGAGGGGCAAGGACATCCCACTGGCCGGGAACGCGGGTCCGAAGGGGAAGCCGGCGGTGCCCAAGCCGGCGGTGCCCAAGCCGGCGGTGCCCAAGCCGCCGACGCCCAAGCCACCGGTGGTCCACCGGCCACCGGGAAGCCCGGAAGAGCCCGCCACCTCCGTCACCTCCCGCACCTCTGGCGCAACCAGAGCACCCGGAGCTCCGGGAGAACCGACCGCGCCCGGCGAATCGAGGAAACCCGCCATGCCTGGTAAGCCCGCTGTCCCCGGTAAGCCCGCTCCCCCTGGTAGGTCCGCCATCCCCGGGAAGCCCGTCCCGCCCAGCGGGCCCGCCTCGCCCGGGGCCCCCGTCCCCGCCTCACCCGGAGCTCCCATGACACCCAGGGCTCCCGTGACGCCCGCCTCGCACGGTGTCCGGGGCTATCCGGGGCGCGGCATGTTCCGGCCGGGCGCGGACAACGCGTACGTCACGCAGCTGGGGAAACAGCTGGTCAAGAAGGGGTTCGGCAAGTACTACACCTCGGGTCCGGGGCCGCGCTGGGGCGAGCCGGACCGGCGGAACGTCGAGGCGTTCCAACGGGCCCAGGGGTGGCGCGGCGGCGCGGCGGACGGCTATCCGGGCCCGGAGACCTGGCGTCGGCTCTTCTCCTGACGCCTGCACCCGCCCCTCCGAAACCCGGACCACCACCCCCTCGAACGCTCTCACCACGGCTCTTCCTGCGCGGAGGCACGGAGGCACGTATGAGTACGACCACCTCGACCACACCGGAGCCCGAAGGGGCCGCCCGGCCCGCCCGGCTCATCCAGAACGAGACCACCACCGAGATCCCCGTGCATCTGCTGTTCCGGGACGACCCCGTCCCGGTGGCCGTACCGGTCATCCCCGCCGTCGTGGGCCGGCGGCGGGGCACCGGCGAGCAGCCGAGGGTGCGGCAGGGGCCCGCGTCCGCGAAGCCGCGCCCCGCCGTCGAGGTCGACCCCGAGCTGGTCGAGCGGCCGGCGCGGGTGGTGCCCGGGGTGGTGGGGGTGCTGGGCGGGGTGTGCGGGGTGGCCGGATGTGTCCTCACCACGTGGTGGGCCGGGGCGTTGCCGGGGCTCGCGGTGCGGGCGCTCGGGCTGCCGGCCGCGTACGCGGGTGCCGGACTCGGCCCGGCGCAGTGGGCCGCGTACGCCGGGGCCGGGGCCCTGGCGCTGTTCGGGTTCGGCGGGCTGGCGCGGGGGCGGACCGGGCGGGCCTGGGTGCTGGGGCTCTTCGGGCGGTACCGGGGGACCGTCCGCCGCACGGGGCTGCTCTGGGTGAACCCGCTCGTGCTGCGCCGCCGGGTCGACGTACGGCTGCGGCACTGGCGGAGCGAGCCGATGGCGGCCGTCGACGCGAACGGGGTCGCGCTGCGGGTGGTCGTCCTCGTGGTGTGGCGGGTCAGGGACACCGCGCGGGCGTTGCTCGGGATCGAGGACCACGAGCGGTATCTGCGCGAGTGCGTGGAGGCGGCGGTCTCCCGGGTGCTGGCACAGCTGCCCGCGGACGTGCCGCCGGGCGCGCTGGTCAGGGACGCGACGCTGCGCAACACGGAGGCGGTGGGCGAGGCGCTGACCCGGCTGGTGGTGGCGGACGCGGCGCCGGTCGGGATGGAGGTGTTCTCGGTCCAGCCGACCCTGATCGAGTACGCGCCCGAGGTGGCCGCCGTGATGCAGCGCCGCCGGATCGCCGCGCTCGACGCCCAGCACCGCGACACCGTCCTCACCTCCGTCGTCGACTCGGTCGAGGACACGGTGACCCGGCTGACCCTGCGCGGCCTGGTCGAGCTGGACGACTACGAACGCAAGGCGCTGGTGAAGGACCTGACGGTGGCGTTCTGCACAGGGCGGCGCGAAGTGTCGTCGTGAACCACTGCAATTGGTATGGACATGTTCAGGGGTCGCTCATAATCTGGGACTTGGTCTAGACCTGGAAACATCCCCACGTACTCCAGGGAGCGGCAGCATGCGCAATCACGCGCGAAGCAGGACCAAGTGGTATGCGGCCACGGTCGGCCTCGCCACCACCGGAGCGCTCGTGCTCTCCAGCGGTGGCGCCAGCGGCCACGGCTACACCGACCTCCCCGTCAGCCGGCAGAAGCTCTGTCAGAACGGCACCGTCACCAACTGCGGCGACATCCAGTGGGAACCGCAGAGTGTCGAAGGACCGAAGGGCTTCCCGGGCTCAGGGCCGGCTGACGGCCGGCTCTGCTCCGGTGGCAACAGCAGGTTCAACCAGCTCGACGCGTCGACAAGGCCGGGCGGCGGCGCCTGGCCCACCACCAGGGTGACGGGCAATCAGAACTACACGTTCCGCTGGCAGTTCACCGCCATGCACGCCACCACCGACTTCAAGTACTACGTCACCAGGGCGGGCTGGAACCAGAACCACGCCCTGGCCCGCTCCGACCTCAACCTCACCCCGTTCTTCACCGTCCCGTACAACGGCCAGCGCCCACCGTCCACGCTCTCCCACACCGGCCGTCTGCCGTCCGGGCTGAGCGGTCACCACATCATCCTCGCGGTCTGGACGGTCGCGGACACCACCAACGCGTTCTACGCCTGCTCGGACGTCACCTTCTGAGCATCGCCGCACCCGGCCCCGCGAGTTCTGAGCATCCCTTGAGCTGCGCGGGGCCCCCGCACGGGTACGTTCCCCACAAGCCGCCGACCAGGGCGGCGGCCGAACCGCGGGGGAACACCATGGACGCCTTCTTCTACCTCATTCCCGGGGTCATCATGACCGTCATCGCCTTCCAGGCGTACCGGGTGCTGCGCCGCTGGCTGCAGATCAGAAGCGCCTGGAACAGCGGCCTGACGGCCGAGGCGCGCTGTCTGAAGACGTTCACGACGGTCAGCGAGAGCGTGGGTGAGCACAGCCGTGTGCGCACGACGATCCACCACGTGTACGAGTTCAGGACCCATGACGGCCAGGCCATCCGCTTCGAGGAGGAGGACGGGCCGATGACGACGGTCGAGGGCGACTTCGTCACCGTCTACTACACCGAAGGCCCGGACGTGGTGGCCACGGCCCACGAGCCCGGCCGGGTCAAGCAGGCGGCGGCCAGCCTCGGCCTCCTGAGCTTCCTCGGGGTGGCTTTCGCGTTCTGCGTCTTCTTCATGGTCACCTACCACCAGTTCTCCACGGACACCTCCTTCCCGACGCCGTGACCCTCCTCAACTGACGGGACGTCAACTACCGTGCGCGGGCATGGAGTCCACGACGCGCACGGTCGCACAGCTCGTCGCCGACCGGTGGGACGACCACCGGCCCGGGCTGTGGTTCGAGGAACAGGTCCTGACCCACCACGAGATCACCACCGGAGCCGCCGCCCGCGCGGCACTGCTCGCCGACCTCCTGCCACCGGCCGTCGAACCGCACATCGGCGTCCTCCTCGACAACACCCCCGAATTTCCCCTGTGGTTGAGCGCGGCAGCCCTCGCGGGCGCCGCCGTCGCCGGGATCAACCCCACCCGCAGGGGCCCCGAACTGGCCCGCGACATCCTGCACACCGAGTGCCGGGTACTGATCACGGAACGGGCGTACCTGCCGCTCCTCGGCGACCTGGAACTCCCTGACGTGCAGACCCTGGTGACGGACACTCAGGCCTACGCCGACCTCCTCGCCCCGTACGTCGGTGCCGCGCCCGACCCGACCCGGGCCACCCCCGCCGACCGCCTCCTCCTCTACTTCACCTCCGGCTCCACCGGCGCCCCCAAGGCCGCGATCTGCACCCAGGGGCGGCTCGCGGCGGCCGGGCGGGCGCTGGTGGACCGCTTCGGGGTGCGACGGGACGACGTGCACTACGTCTGCATGCCGCTGTTCCACGGCAACGCCGTCATCGCCGACTGGGCCCCCGCGCTGGTCGCCGGAGCCGGGATCGCGCTACGGCGCCGGTTCTCCGCCTCCGGCTTCCTGGACGACGTACGGGCGTACGGGGCCACGTACTTCACCTACGTCGGACGGGCCGTGCAGTACGTCCTGGCCACCGAGCCCCGCCCCGACGACCGCGACAACCCGCTGCGCATGGGCTTCGGCACGGAGGCGGGGGCGGTGGACGCGGCGGCGTTCGAGGAGCGGTTCGGGGTGCGGCTCGTGGAGGGATACGGGTCGTCCGAGGGCGGGGCGGCGATCCAGCGGACAGCCGGGGCGCCGCCGGGCGCGATCGGGCGGGCGGCACCCGGCGACGACCTCGCGGTGGTCGACCCGCAGACCCGCGAGGAGTGCCCCCCGGCCCTCCTCGCCGACGACGGCCGTCTGCTCAACGGCACCGAGGCGATAGGGGAGTTGGTCAACCGCGGCCCCAACCCCTTCGAGGGCTACTGGCGCAACCCGGAGGCGGACGCCGCCCGCCGCCGCGACGGCTGGTACTGGACCGGCGACCTCTTCTACCGGGACCCCGGCGGCTTCCTCTACTTCGCCGGCCGCACCGACGACCGCCTCCGCGTCGACAGCGAGAACCTCGCCGCCGCCGTCATCGAGAACATCCTCGCCCGCTACGAGGGCGCCGAGGCCGTCGCCGTCTACGCGGTCCCCGACCCGGTCGCCGGGGACCAGGTCATGGCGACCATCGCGGGCGCCTTCGACCCGGACGGCTTCGCCGAGTTCCTCGTGTCCCAGCCCGACCTGGGCACGAAGATGACCCCACGCTTCGTACGCGTCGTCCCGGCCATGCCCGTCACCGCCACCAACAAGATCCAGCGTGCCACCCTCCGCCGCGAGGGCTTCCGCTGCCCGGACCCGGTCTGGTGGCGCCCGCCGGGGAAGTGGGCCTACCGCAAGTTCTCCGCGGTGGATCTGGCCCGCCTGGTGACGGAGTACCGGGCGCGGGGGCGGGAGGAGTTGTTGGCGAGGTAGGGCTGGGCATACCTCCCGAACGCCCCCTGCGCATATGGCCGTCGCCCGCCGCCCCCGCATACCGTGAACTCATGATCCGAACGGTCGTACGGGATGTGTGGCGCGCGGTGGCCTACCTCGTGAGCGGTGTCCTGGTCGGCTGCCCGCTGCTCGTGGTGTTCCTGGTCCTGGGCACGCTGGGTCTCGCCCTGGCCCCGGTTCTCGTGGGTCTGCCGCTGCTCGCCGTGGCCGTCCTGTCGGGCATCCCCGTCGGTGCGCTCGAACGGCGGCGGCTGGCCCTCACCCGCACTCCGGCGCCGCCCGACCCGCACGCCACCCCTGCCGAGCCCGGTCTCGCCGCGTGGGCCCGGCTGCGGCTGGCCGAGCGGGCGACCTGGCGGGAGTTGGCGTACACGGGGCTTTTCGGGTTCGTGCTGTGGCCGCTGGACGCGCTCGTGCTGTTCGGGGCGCTGGGCATGCCCGGCGCGCTGATCGGGGCGCCGGTGCGGCTGGCGACGACGGGCAGTGCCGGTGGCGACGCGCGGATCGCCAAGCTCTGGCTGATCGACTCCTACGGCCAGGCCCTGTGGTGCACGGCCCTCGGCGTCGTCCTCCTCCTCGCGCTGCTGTGGCCCCTCGTCCAGTACGCGCGGGCCCGCGCCGCGCTCGCCCGGCTGCTGCTCGCGCCGAGCGAGGCGGAGGCGCAGCGGCGGCTGGCAGAGGTGACACGGTCGCGGGCCCGGCTGGTGGCGGCCTTCGAGGCGGAGCGGCGCCGGATCGAGCGCGATCTGCACGACGGGGCCCAGCAGCGGCTCGTGTCCCTGAGCATGACCCTTGGCCTGGCCAGGCTGGACGCCCCGCCCGAACTGGCCGACCGGCTGGCCACCGCCCACCGGGAGGCCGACGAAGTCCTGGGTGAACTCCGCGAGTTGATCCAGGGCATCCATCCCCAGGTTCTCGCCGACTACGGCCTGCCGGACGCCCTCGCCGACGCGGCCGACCGTTCCGCCGTACCCGTGGAGGTGGACGTCGAACTCCCGCGTTTCACCGAGTCCGTGGAGTCGGCCGCGTACTTCGCGGTCCGGGAGGCGCTCGCCAACATCGGCAGGCACAGCGGGGCGGACCGGGCGTGGATCAGCGGCCGGTACGCGGGCGGGCGGCTGCGGATGGAGGTGCGGGACGACGGGACGGGCGGCGCCGACCCCGCGCGGGGCACGGGCCTCACCGGGCTCGCCGACCGGCTCGCCGTGCTCGATGGGAGACTGTCCGTCCACAGCCCGGCCGGCGGCCCGACCGTCCTGTCCCTGGAGATCCCGTGCCCGCAGCGCTGAAGATCGTGCTCGCCGAGGACAGCGTGCTGCTGCGTGAAGGACTCGTCGGCGTCCTGACCCGCTTCGGGCACGAGGTCGTCGCGGCGGTCGGGGAAGCGGAGTCCCTCAAGGCGGCCGTGGCGTCGTACGCCCCCGACCTCGTCGTCACCGACGTACGCATGCCGCCCGGCCTCACGGACGAAGGCCTGCGCGCCGCCCTCGAACTACGCGCGGCGAACCCCTCCCTGCCCGTCCTCGTCCTCAGCCAGTACGTCCAACGGGCCTACGCCGCCGAGCTGCTGGACACCGGCGACGGCACCGGCGTCGGCTATCTCCTCAAGGACCGCATCGGCCAGGTCGAACAGTTCGCGGAGGCGGTGGAGCGGGTCGCGGCCGGCGGCACGGTCGTCGACCCCGAGGTCGTACGGCAGTTGCTGCGGCGCCGGCGTGATCCGCTGGCGGCGCTCACCCCGCGCGAACGGGAAGTGCTCGGGCTGGTCGCCGAGGGGAAGTCGAACGGGGCGATCGCCCGCGCGATGGTCGTCAGCGAGGCGGCCGTCGGCAAACACATCGGCAACATCCTGGGAAAGCTGGACCTGCCGCCGGCGGGGGACACGCATCGCCGGGTGCTGGCCGTGCTCACGTATCTACGGGCGTGACGTGACGCGCGAGGGCAAGCAGAAGGCCCCTCGCCGGAGCGAGGGGCCTTCTTTCTGTGCGCCGCCAGGGACTCGAACCCCGGACCCGCTGATTAAGAGTCAGCTGCTCTAACCAACTGAGCTAGCGGCGCAGACTCTGTCGCCCCCGCCTTCGGCGGCTGGCGACAGAGAAAATACTACCTGGTCCGCACGGGTGCCTTCGACCAGTTAAACGTGAGCTGGATCTCCGACGGACACGCAGCCACTAGATCGCCAACGACAGCAGTACCGGAGCGGCTCCCCGGTTCAACGTGTTCGCCGCCGCGCGCAACCGGTGCGCGTGCTCCAGCGGGAGCGACAGCGCGAGGCAGCCGACGGCGGAGCCCGCGGTGAGGGGGACGGCCGCGCAGACCGTGCCCGGTGCGTACTCCTGGAGGTCGAGGACCGGGACCGTGGGTGTCTGGGCGGCGAGTTTGCTCAGCAGCACCTTCTCGTTGGTGATCGTGCGGGCGGTGAGCCGGGCCGGGCGGTGGCGCGAGAGGTGGTCGCGCCGGCCGTTGAGGTCGAGCTGGGCCAGCAGGCCCTTGCCGAAGGCGGTGGCGTGGGCGGAGGAGCGGAAGTCGACCCACTCGTGGACCGCGGGCATGGCCGGGCTGTCGGCCCAGCCGGTGACCTGGATCTCGCCGTCCAGGTATCGGGTGATGTAGACGGCGGCGCCCACTGAGTCGCGCAGCCGGTCGAGGGTGTGCTGGAGCTGCTCGCGCACGGCCTGGTCATGGCCTTCCGCGGAGCCCAGCCGGGCGAGTGCGGCACCGGTGACGTAGGCGCCGTCGGTGGTCTGCTCCACGTATCCCTCGCGACGCAGCATCCGCAGGAGCGCGGTCAGCCGCTCGCTGTCGACACCGGTGCGACGGGCGATCTCGGCGTCGGTGACGCCACCTGCGTGCTGCGCCACCGTCTCCAGGACGCGCAGGGCGTCCTGGGCCGAGTGGTACGGCGCGGTCGGCTCGTGCTTGAGCGCCACGGTTTCCCCCTGCGCTTCTCGGGCCGTTTTTCGGACAGCTTGCCGTTTCCCACGATACGGCCCAAGAGCCGTGCGTGGAGGGGTTGTTCACGAGAAATTCCCGGCACCTCCAGGCCTCTCAACTGCCGGACCAGCACTCTGGCATATGCCAGAGGCGTGGCCCGGCGGGCGGACCTCGCATGTTCCCACGCGTTCGCCCGTTCACTCGGAGTCGTCAGATGACCGCTCCCAGGAACTCGCGCGTTCGTTCGTGCGACGGATCGCCGAAGATCTTCTCGGGGCTGCCCGACTCGATCACCTGGCCAGAATCGAACATCAGAACTTGGTCCGAGATGTCCCGGGCGAAGTTCATCTCGTGGGTCACACAGAGCATCGTGATGTCGGTGGTGCGGGCGATGTCCCTGAGCAGGTCGAGGACGCCCGCGACCAGCTCGGGGTCGAGCGCGGAGGTCACCTCGTCGAGGAGCAGCACCTGCGGGCGCATCGCCAGCGCCCGCGCGATGGCCACCCGCTGCTGCTGCCCGCCGGAGAGCTGGCTCGGGTAGGAGTCGCACCTGTCGGCGAGCCCCACCAGGTCGAGAAGCTCGCGGGCGCGCGCCTCGGCCTCGTCCTTGGAGAGCCCGAGGACGTTGACGGGCGCCTCGGTGATGTTCCGCAGCACCTTCATGTTCGGGAAGAGGTTGAACTGCTGGAACACCATCCCGATGTTCTTGCGGACCTCACGGCACTGCTTCTCGCTCGCCGGAAACAGTTGCTGCCCGCCGACGGTGATCGTGCCCTCGTCCGGCTTGGTCAGGGTCATCAGCAGCCGCAGGATCGTCGTCTTGCCGGAGCCGGACGGGCCTATCAGCGTGACGTGCTTGCCGGCGTCGACCGAGAAGTCCAGCCGGTCGAGGACGGTGTTGCTGCCGAATCGTTTGGTCACGTTCTCGAAGCGGATCAGCTCGGCGCTGTCCACGGGGGCGCCGGAACCGGACTCGGCGTCGGGTTGCTTCATCAGCGGGGTGTCAGCGGACAAGACGTCGCTCCAGGGTTCGCAGAAGGAGGGAGGCCAGATAGGAGATGAGGATGAAGGCCACCCCGATGACGGTCAGGGGCTCGGTGAAACGGAAGGTCTCCTGGGCGTAGAGCCGTGCCTCGCCCAGCATCTCCGGGACCGTGATCACCATCAGGATCGGTGTGTCCTTGAGCATCGAGATCACGTAGTTGCCCAGCGCGGGCACCACCCGGCGGACCGCCTGCGGCAGGATCACCACCGTCCAGGTGCGCCGCATCGGCAGGTTCAACGCCGTGGCCGCCTCCCACTGGCCCACGGGCACCGCCTCGATGCCGGCGCGGTAGACCTGCATCGTGTACGTCGAGTAGTGCAGCCCGATCGCGAAGACGCCCGTGGTCAGCGCCGAGAAGGTCAGCCCCCAGGCCGGCAGCACATAGAAGAGGAAGAACAGCTGGACGAGCAGAGGAGTGTTCCGGACGAACTCCGTGGCGACCCCTACCGGCCAGCTCACCCAGCGGGTCGGTGTCCGCACGAGCAGCGCCCACACCAGTCCGAGGGCGAAGGAGACGACCGAGCCCAGGGCCAGCGCCTGCAGGGTGACCAGCAGGCCCTTCCGGAAGTGCGGCAGGAAGTCGACGACCGCGTTCCAGTCCCAGTTCATCACGCACCACCTCCGGCGCTCGCGCCCTCGGCGACCCGTACGGGCGCCACGGTCGTCTTCACCGGGGCCTTGCCGATCCCGGCCTTCAGCCGCCGCTCCAGCACCCGCATGCCCCGGGTGAGCAGGAACGCGATCACGAAGTAGATGAGCAGGAGATAGGTGTAGATCTCCACGCTCTCCTGCAACGCCAGCCGTACCAGGCTGCCGCTGAACGCCAGGTCACCCATGCCGATGATCGACACCAGCGCCGTGCCCTTGAGCAGTTCGACCACCAGGTTGGCGAAGGGCGGGATCATCTCCGGGACCGCCTGCGGCAGCAGGATCAGCCGTATCCGCTGCCACGGGGTGAAGCTCAGCGCGATACCGCCCTCGCGCTGCGCCGGATCCACGGCGGTCAGGGCGCCGCGCACGATCTCGGCGCCGTACGCCCCGTACGTCAGCCCGAGGGCGAGGACGCCCGCCCACATCGGGACCAGCTGCCAGCCGAAGGCCAGCGGCAGCACGAAGTACACCCAGAAGATCATGATCAGTGCGGAGGTGCCGCGGAAGACCTCGGTGTACAGGCCCGCGACGAAGCGGACGATCCACCGCCGGTGGGTGCGCGCGACCCCCACCACGAAGGAGACGACCGTGGCCAGCAGCGCGCCGAGGACCAGCAGTTGGAGGGTGACCCAGACGCCGCGCAGGACGAGTTCCCAGAGTCCCTGTGTCATGCGCGACAGAGCTCCTTCGTGGTCAGGTCGGTCATCTCGACCTTGGTGAAGCCGAAGGGCCGCAGGACGCGCAGCAGTTCGCCGCTCTCCTTCATCTTCCGCAGCTCGACGTTGAAGGCGTCCCGCAGCCGCGTCTCGGCCGGCCGGAACGCGAAGCCCGCGCCGTCCACCCGCGGCTCGCCGTCGACGAGCGCGGCGAACGGCTTGGTCGCCTCCGTCGTGCGGGACTTCTTGACCACCTCGCGGGTGGTCAGCGACGTCCCCGCGAACACGTCGACCCGCCCCGCCTCCACGGCGTTCAACCCGGCCACCTGGTCGGGCACGATGACGATGTCGCTCTCCGGGTACCCGGCCTCGACGGCATGCGCGATCTGCGCGTACCCCGATCCCGTGGCGAACCGGGCCTTGGCACGGATCACGTCCGCGTAGTCGTTGAGGCCCTTCGGATTGCCCTTCCGCACCACGAACGCGTCCAGCATCTGATGGTCGGGCTCGGAGAAGATGACCTCCGCGCAGCGGTCGGGGTTGATGTACATCCCGGCGGAGACGACATCGAACTGCTGGGAGTTCAGCCCGGGTATGAGCGAGCCGAACTCGGTGGGAACGGGCTGAACCCGCCCCACGCCCAGCCGCTTGAAGACGACCCTGGCCACTTCCGGCCCCTCGCCGGTCAGTTCGCCGTCCGTGTCGATGTAGCCGAAGGGGATCTCTCCCGCGATACCGAGCCGCACGACGCCCTGCGCCCGCAGCCGGTCCAGCAGCTCACCCCCCTCCGTGCCGGAGGCGGTTGCCACCCGGCTGCACCCGGCGGCGCCCAGCGCGCCCGCCGTGGCCAGCGCGGAGGCGCCGGCGAGCAGTGCCCGGCGGCTGGGGTCGCGTGTCTTCCCGGTTCTCCCGGAGGTCTCTGTTGCTGGAGCCATGGCCGCGCGGCTACCCGACCCGATGCGATGTATTCGCGCCACTGCCGGGGCCTTCACGCCCCCTGCACACACCCGGCGGGAACCGGCCGGACCCCGAGGCGCCCTTGACCCCGGCTGCACCATGGAAGACATGGCCGACCGCTACATAGAGATCTCCCTGCTCAAGCGCCAGGTCGTGTGCCGGGCGAAACTCCTCGACGACCGTGCGCCGCTCACCTGCGCCGCCGTCTGGGGCGCCCTGCCCCTGGCCGGCGACGTCTACCACGCCAAATACGCCCGCAACGAGATCTACGCCCTCTTCCCGCCCTTCGCCGACCGTGAGCCGCCCCTGGAGAACCCCACCGTCACCCCCATCCCCGGCGACCTCTGCTACTTCTCCTTCGCCGGCACGGAGCTGGCCACGAACGCGTACGGCTACGACGAGGAGGTCCGCCCGGGGACGACCCTCGTCGACCTGGCCCTCTTCTACGAACGCAACAACCTGCTGCTGAACGGCGACGTGGGGTGGGTGCCGGGAATCGTCTGGGGCCAGGTGGTCGACGGCCTGGAGGAGATGGCGGAAGCGTGCAACGACCTGTGGAGGGCGGGGGCGCTGGGGGAGAGCCTGCGATTCAGCCGGGCATGACGGTGCGGGCGCCCCATGGCTCGGGGGCGTATCAGCCCCTGCTTCTCAGGGGCGCGGGGAACTGCGCGAGAAGCCCCACCCACCCGCACCCGACAACGAACCCCTCGGGGTCGAAGGGGCAGCGCCCCTGGCGGAGGGACGGGTAGGGGCGGCGGGGGCGATCAGAGCCGGGGCGGCACAACCCCCGCGACCCCCGCCTCGTACAACGCATGCCCCACCCGAAGCACCAGATCATCCCGATGCCGAGCAGCCACCACCTGCACCCCCACGGGCAACCCACCCCCGTCCACCCCCACGGGAACACTCGCCGCAGGCTGCTGCGTCAGGTTGAACGGATACGTGAACGGCGTCCACCCGGTCCACCGCCGGTACCCGGAACCGCCCGGCACCTCCACCCCCGCCTCGAACGCGGTCACCGGCAACGAGGGCGTGACGAGAACGTCGTACCGCTCGTGGAACGCCCCCATCCGCCGTCCGAGATCCATCCGCACATCCACCGCGGCCAGATAGTCCAGCGCGGACAACCGCGCCCCGAGCTCCCGGATCTCCCGCAACCCGGGGTCCAGCACCTCCCGTTGACGCGGCCCCAGCCGCTGCGTCACCCGCGCCGCCCCGCTGAACCACAGCGTGTGGAACGCCTCGACGGGATCGGAGAAGTCGGGGTCGGCCTCGCCGACGTGCGCGCCGAGCCCGGCGAGCCCCTCCATGGCCCGCCGCACCGCGCGGGCGACGCCCGGCTGCACGGCGACCTGCCCACCCAGCGACGCCGAGTACGCGACCCGCAGCCCCCGCACCCCGCCGGCGAGCGCGTCCGTGAAGGACCCGGACGCCGGCCCGAGCCCCGACCAGTCCCGCGCGTCGGGCCCGGAGATGACGTCCAGCATCAGCGCGGCGTCCGCCGCGTCCCGCGTCAGCGGCCCGACATGCGCCAGCGTGCCGAAGGCGCTCGCGGGATACAACGGCACCCGCCCGTACGTCGGCTTCAGCCCGAACACCCCGCAGAAGGCGGCCGGGATACGCACACTGCCGCCCCCGTCCGTGCCCAGCGCCAGCGGCCCCGCCCCGAGCGCGACGGCCGCCGCGGCACCCCCGCTGGAACCCCCGGCCGTACGCGAGAGGTCGTACGGATTCCGCGTCACGCCACTCAACGGCGAGTCGGTGACGCCCTTCCAGCCGAACTCGGGCGTCGTGGTCTTCCCCAGGAAGACGGCTCCCTGCTCCCGCAGCCGGGCCACGGAAGGCGCGTCCTCGTCCCAACTGCCCTCCGCGGAAGCCGAGATGGTCCTGGAGCCCTTCAGGGTCGGCCCGCCCCGCATCAGCAGGATGTCCTTCACCGTGACCGGCACCCCGTCCACCGCCCCGGCCGGCTCCCCCCGCCGCCAGCGCCCCTCCGACTCCCGCGCCCGCACGAGGGCCGACTCGGTGTCGATCCGCACGAACGCGTTCACGTCCGGCTGCACCCGCTCGGCCCGCTCCAGGGCCGCCCGCGCCACCTCCACGGGACTGAACTCACCCTTGCGATACCCCTCGACGAGTCGTACGGCGGACAGCTCCGTCAATCGCGTCGGCTCCGACATGCGGCCCCTCCCAGGGGAGTTCAGTGTCCGGGCACGTACCCGCGCTGCTTGTCGACCACGTTGGGCAGCGGCTTCCCCGCCTCCCACAGCTCGAACAACTCCACGAACTGGGCGCCGAGTTCGTCCCGCCACCCCACCGTGTCCCCGCTCATGTGGGGAGAGACGAGCAGTCCCGGCACCTCCCACAGCGGATCGTCCGGGCCCAGCGGCTCGCGCTCGAAGACATCCAGCGCCGCCCCCGCGATCCACCGCTTCCGCAGCGCCTCGACGAGCGCGTCCTCCACCACGAGCTGCCCACGCCCCACATTCACGAACCGCGCGGACGGCTGCATGACCCCGAACCGGCGGGCATCGAACATGCCGTACGTCGCCTCCGTCAGCGGCGCGGCCGCGATCACCCAGTCGGCGCGGGCCAGCAGCCGGTCGAGGTCCTGCGGACCGTGGACGCCGGCCCGCGCGGCCCGGCCGACCACGGCCGTATGGAGGCCGAGGGCCTTGAGGTGGCGCGCGATCGCCCGCCCGATCGGTCCGGAGCCCACCACACAGGCCCGGCCGCCCGCCACCCGCAGCGCCTCCCGGTGCCGCCACTCCCGCCGCCCCTGCAACTCCCAGCTGCGCGGCAGATCCTTGGCCATGGCCAGGACGAGCGCGGCGACGTACTCGGCGATCGGCGCCTCGAAGACCCCGCGCGCGTTCGTCACCACCGTGTCCTCGTCGGCGGCGAGCCCGGGACCCAGCAGATGGTCGACGCCCGCGCTCGCCGTGTGCACCCAGCGCGGCCGAGGCCCGCCATCCGGCCAGACGTCCCGCACCACGCGGGACGCGAAGTCCCACACCAGCAGCACATCGGCGTACGGCAGCCGCGCGGCCAGCGTCGAGGCGTCGGCGTACTCGATCGTGGCCCGCCCGGTGAGCCGCCCGAGCCGAGGCCGCGGCTCGGTGTCGAGGACGAGGAGATTCGGGCGATGCGACGAGGTCATAGGCGTAGGACACCAATCACGGACGGAAACGGCTCTACTCACAACGAAAGCGGCTCTACTCACGACGGAAGCGGTTCTGCTCACGACGGAAGCGGTTCCACCGGCCCCACGAGATGCGTGTGACGTGCACTGATTGACCACGCTCGCACCCGAACCTACCTTCGTCAACACGGACTTGCGCACGTTCTGTCGTCCGCACATCTCTCTCCGTGAGGCCGGTGACCGTCATGAATGTCTCCTTCCTCGGTGGACCCCGGCCGCAGCGCGGCGTCGGTGTCATCGCCCCCTTCGACTTCGCCCTCGACCGTGAGCTGTGGCGCTGGGTCCCGAACGACGTCTCCCTCCACCTCACCCGGACCCCGTACGTCCCGGTCGAGGTGAGCCTCGACCTGGCCCGCCTGGTCTCCGAACACGAGACGCTCCACCACGCGGTCCGGGCCCTGAACGAGGTCGCGCCCGAGGTCGTGGCCTACGCCTGCACCAGCGGCAGTTTCGTCGGCGGGGTCGCGGGGGAGCGGGCGATGGGCGAGGCGATGACCCGCGCGGGCGCCGCGCACGCGGTCACCACCTCCGGCGCGCTGCTCACCGCACTGACCGAGCTGAACGTCCGCCGTGTCGCCCTGGTCACCCCGTACACCGTCTCGGTCACCCGGTCCCTGGAGGAGTACCTCGCGGAGGCGGGCATCCTGGTCACCGGCCGCGCCTCGCTCGGCCTGGTCCGGCACATCTGGAAGGTCCCGTACCACGATGTGGTCGCCATGGCCCGTCTCGCGGTCCGTACGGTGACGCCGGACGCCCTCTTCGTCTCCTGCACCAACCTCCCCACGTACGACGTCATCCCCCAGCTGGAAGCGGAACTGCGGATGCCCGTTCTCTCGGCCAACCAGGTGACGATGTGGGCGGCGCTGCGTCATCTGGGTACCCGGGCGGTGGGTCCGTACCAGGCTCTGCTCGACGAGTCGGCCAGGCAGACGTTCGGTGCGGGACCTGTTCCGCCACCGCCGGTACTGCCGGAAGAACAGGAAGGTTGGGCATGACCGCACTCGGTTTCCTCTATCCGGGCCACTCCGCCGAGGACGACTATCCGCGTATGGAGCAGCTGCTCGCCAGCGACATCCGGGTGGACGTGGTGCACACCGACATCGGTGAGGACGCCCACCGCGTGGACGCCCTGCGCGAGATGGGCGCCCCCGAACGACTGGCGGCCGGCTGCGAGGCCCTGCGTCTCTCCGGCGCGGAGGCCATCGTCTGGGCCTGCACCAGCGGCAGTTTCGTCTACGGCTACGAAGGCGCCCACGACCAGATCCGCACCCTCGCCCGCACGGCGGGCCTCCCCGCCTCCTCCACGTCCTTCGCCTTCGTCCACGCGGCCCGGGAGGTGGGAGCCACCAGGGTGGCCGTGGCCGCGACCTACCCCGACGACGTGGCCCGGCTCTTCGTCGACTTCCTGGCAGCGGCAGGCGTGGAAGTCCTCGCGGTGCGGGGCGCGGGCATCGTCACGGCGGCGGAGGTGGGCACCTGGGGCCTGGACGAGATCCTCACCCTCGCCCGCGCGGCCGACCACCCGGACGCGCACGCCCTGCTCCTCCCGGACACGGCCCTGCACACCGCCTCCCACATCCCCACCCTGGAGAAGGAATTCGGCAAACCGGTCCTCACCGCCAACCAGGTCACGGTCTGGGAGGCCCTGAGGCTGGCGGACAGGAGGGTGAACGCCCCACAACTGGGCGCCCTGTTCACCAGGGAACCGATCGTGCAGGTATAGCCACGGGCCCCCCGCGCCCCAAAGGGGCGCGGGGAACCGCGCGAGCAACCACGACGAGTCCGCGGATGGGGGTCAAAGGGGCGCGGCCCCTTGAGGACGGGACGTTGGATGGGACGCCTAGGGGCGGCGGGGGCGGGGAATAACCGGAGCCACCCTCCTGTTACCCCACCCCGTACCCACAAACCGCCCGCCCGCAGGAGGCCCCGCCGTGACCACAGCCGAGATACGAGGCGAAGCCAAGGGCACCGCCCCGGTCCCCCTCTCCGTCCTCGACCTGGTCACCGTCGGCGCCGGCCGCACCGCCACAGACGCCCTCCGCACCAGCGTCGCCCTCGCCCGCCAGACGGAAGTCCGCGGCTTCCACCGCTACTGGGTGGCCGAACACCACTCCATGCCCGGCGTCGCCTCGTCCTCCCCCGCGGTGATCCTCGCCCACCTCGCCGCCCACACCACCCGCATCCGCCTCGGCTCAGGCGGCGTGATGCTCCCCAACCACGCCCCGCTGGTCATCGCGGAGCAGTTCGGCACCCTCGAAGCGATGGCCCCCGGCCGCGTCGACCTCGGCCTCGGCCGCGCCCCCGGCACGGACGGCGCCACCGCCGCCGCCCTCCGCCGCTCGGCCCGCCTGAACGAGGGCGCCGACGACTTCCCGGAGCAGCTCGCGGAGCTGACCCGCTTCCTGGACGACGACTTCCCCGACGGCCACCCCTACCGCCGTATCCACGCGGTCCCGGGCCCCATCCAGAGCACCTCACCCGGTGGCGTGCAGTCCCCGCACCGCCCCCCGGTCTGGCTGCTCGGCTCCTCCGGCTTCAGCGCCCGCCTGGCCGGCTCCCTCGGCCTCCCCTTCGCCTTCGCCCACCACTTCTCCGCGCGGAACACGATCCCGGCGCTCGACCTGTACCGCGAGTCGTTCCGCCCCTCGCCGGTCCTCGACGTCCCGTACGCGCTGATCGGCGTCTCCGCCCTCGCCGCGGACGAGGAGAAGGAGGCCCGCCGCCAGGTCAGGGCCGCCGCGCTGAACATGATCCGCCTGCGCACCGGCCGCCCCGGCCTCGTCCCGACGCCGGAGGAGGCGGAGGCGTACGAATTCAGCGTGGCCGAACAGGACTTCATCGACTCCTGGAACGCGGACGTCGTCCACGGCACCGTCGACGAGGTCCGCACCCGCCTCGACGACCTCCAGAAGCGCACCGGCGCCGACGAGCTGATGCTCACCAGCCACGCCCACAGCGCCGACCTGCGCCTGCGCTCGTACGAACTGATCGCGGACGCCTACGACCTGCCGCGCGTCCCCCGTACCGAAGCCGGACCTCAGGCCTGAGCGCAGGCCTGAGGTCAGGACCTCAGGCCTGAGGGCAGGCCGCCGCCCCCAGCAGTTCCGCGATCCGTTCCGGCGACACCGCGCGGGAGTACAGCCACCCCTGCCCGGTGTCGCAGCCGAGCCGGCGCAGCCGGGCGGCCTGCGCGTCGGTCTCCACGCCCTCCGCCGTGACCGACAGCCCGAGCCGGTGGGCGAGCTGTACGAGGGCCTCGACGATGATCTCGTCGGCGGGGTTGGGCTGCCCGTCGTCCCCGGCGGCCCCGCTCTCCTCAGCGCTCTCGTACTGGAACCCCCGTACGAACGCCCCGTCCAGCTTCAGCACCGACACCGGCAGCCGGCTCAGGTACGCGAGGTTGGAGTACCCGGTGCCGAAGTCGTCGATGGCGATCCGTACGCCCATGTCGCTGAGGGCCCTGAGGGCCTGGAGGGGGCGGCCGGCGGAGCCCATGAGCGCGGACTCGGTGAGCTCCAGCTGCAGCAGGTGCGGGGCGAGCCCGGTCTCCGCGAGGATCTCGGCGACGTCGGCGACCAGGTCGGAGTCCCAGACCTGGCGGACGGCCACGTTCACGCTGACGAAGATCGGCGCCCGGTCCGGGTGGTCGATCTGCCAGCGGCGGGCCTGCCGGCAGGCGGTGGCCAGAATCCACCGCCCGAGCTGGACGATCGAGCCGTCCTCCTCCGCCAATGAGATGAACCGATTCGGCGTCAACAGGCCGAACTGCGGGTGATGCCAGCGCACCAGCGCCTCGACCCCGCGCACCTCGCCCTCCGCCATGCCCACCAGCGGCTGGTACTCCAGGGCGAACTCGCCCCGTCCGACGGCCGCCCGCAGCGTGGACGACAGGGCCTGACGGGTCATGCGGTGGGCGTTGCGCTCCGGGTCGAACAGCGTCCAGCGGGCCTTTCCGTCGGCCTTCGCCCAGTACAGCGTCGTGTCGGCGGCCTGCATCAGCCCGGTCGCCGTCGTGCTCGCCGACTGCCGTTCGACGACGCCGATCGAGGCCGAGACGGACAGCCGCTGACCGGCCAGGTCGAAGGGGGCCTGCAGGGCCTTGAGGACCGAGTCGGCCAGGTCGGCGAGTTGCTCCGTGCCGGTGGAGTCCTCCACGAGCAGCGCGAACTCGTCACCACCGAGTCTGGCCACCAGCGGCGCCCCGGCCGCCGTACCGGCCGTGCGCAGGAGGGCGGCCTCGTCGGCGCACCGGGTGAGCCGCTCGGCGACGGCCGTGAGGAGCCGGTCGCCGACACGGTGGCCGAGGGTGTCGTTGACCGCCTTGAAGCCGTCCAGGTCCAGATAGACCAGACCGATCCGGCCGGTGCCGACCTCGTCGTACGTTTCCCGTTCGAGGGCGGCGGAGAGCTGTTCGAAGAAGAGGGTGCGGTTGGGGAGCCGGGTCACCGGGTCGTGCATCTGCAGGTGATGGAGCCTGGCCTGAAGCAGGCGGTTGGCGCTGATGTCGGTGACCGAGAGGAGGACCGCCCGCTCCTCCTCGGGCAGCGGCGCCACCGACACCTGCACCCACAGCCAGGTCCCGTCCGGCTGTTTCAGTCGGCGTGTACAGCGCAGCCGGGCCTGCCGGCCGCGCAGCACCTCGCGGTAGGCGTGCCAGGTGCGGGTGTCCGAGGCGAGGTCCACCAGGTCGGCGGCGACCCGCCCGACCAGCGGCTCCGCGCCTGTCCCGAGCAGCGTCCCCATCGCCCCGTTGGCGGTGACGACCAGCCCGTCCCGGTCGACCACGGCCATGGCGAGTGGCGCGACGGAGAAGGCGGCGGGTGCGGTGGGACTCTCCCCCGACGACTGGCTCGACTGAACTGACGCATTGACGTGACGCTCTGTGATCGCCGGCCGGACGAGGTCTGCCACGGGCGCCGGCCCTTGGGACGTTCCGCTCACCGTTCGCTCCCGCAGTGCACTCGTTTTCGTACGGTCTCATGTGTCTCGTCGGAGCGGCCCAACCAGGTACGTACGGGCGCTCAAGCCGTGTCCGTGCAGGAAAGTGTGCCGATCATAGAGGCTGCCCTCTGGGCCTTCTAGCCACTCTCCAGTCTCCCTGAACAACGACCTGATCTGACAGATCGTTTCTGCCCCGACCTGAACGGCTTCCTCGCTCTGTCGACCGATTGTGACGTTCCGTGAGCACTCGGGGTGTCGGCCATTGGTGGTGATCCGGCTCCTTCTCGCCCGTTCCTCACTCTTTTGGTGCAGGCAAACAGGGCAAAGTACTACTAATTCCGAAAATCTGGACGCGGTGTCCACAAGATCCGCATCCGGAGGTCTCCGTGCAGCGTCCGCTCCTCTGGAAGGAACTCCTGGGCGACCGGGCGCCCGCTCTGCGCAGTACAGCGGCCATGCTCACCTCCCTCACCGCGCTCGCCGCGACCTCCCTGATCGCGGCCCCCTCCGCCGTGCCGCTGTCGGAGCCGTGCACGCTGCGACGCACCCAGGCACATCACTCGGAGGGTCTCGACACCTGGAACTCCGCGTATCCACGCCCCACCCGCGACCTCGACGCCGTACTCGTATTCTTGTCATTCCCGGACGCGGCCCCTCTCACCACACCGGCCGAGCTGACCGCGGATCATTTTCCGGCCACCAGCGAGTTCTTCGAACGCGCCTCGTACGGCAAGTTCGCACTTCACCCCCATCCGGGACGTGAGTGGCTGGAGATGCCCCAGCCGTCGACGGCGTACGCCATACGGCGTGACTGGAACGCGTCGCACCGGGCCGCCTACCTCAGGGACGCGCTCGCCACGGCCGACCCGCACGTCGACTTCTCCCGGTACGACGTCGTGTACCTCGTCGCCGACCCGCACGCGCCCGGCGTCGACTCGGACGCGACGAAGGTGGTCAACCTCGAATCCCCGCTGGAGGTCGACGGCACGGGCCTCCGCCGGGTGGTCACCGTGTTCGAGCGGCATCCACCGGACCGGCTCGTCCTCGCCCACGAGACGGGCCATGTCTTCGATCTCCCCGACCTCTACCACCGCCCCGTCGACGGCAAGGGCGACTGGGACACCCATGTCGGCGACTGGGACCTCATGGGCAGCCAGTTCGCCCTGGCCCCGGATCTGTTCGCCTGGCACAAGTGGAAGCTGGGCTGGCTGGAACCGCGCCAGGTGACGTGCGTACGGGGGGTGGGGGGCACCCGGTTGACGCTGGAGGCGGTGGGGGCGGGGCCACGGGGGGCGTACGAGGGGGAGACGGCGGAAGCCGAGATGGCCGAGATGGCCGAGATGGCCGAGATGGCCGAGACGGGCGAGACGGGCGAGACGGGCGAGGTCGGGGGTGGTGAGGCCGTCGGGCGTGCGGGTGAGGGCGCGGCGGTGGCCGGTGTCGGGGCGCGGGCCTTCGGGGCCGGACGGGGCAAGAAGCTGGCGGTCGTCCGTACGGGTTCCGACAGCGTGCTCGCGATCGAGGCGCGCGGCGCGGTCGGCAACGACGGTTCCGTCTGCACACAGGGCGTCCTCGTCTACCGCGTCCGCGGCGGCGCCGAGTCCGGCGGCGGCCCCATCGAGGTCCTCGACGCCCACCCGCGCACGGAGGCCTGCTGGGAGGAGTCCGTGTACCCGCCCCTCGCGGACGCGCCGGTGGGTGTGGGCGAGAGCTTCAAGGTGCCGGGGGAGGCCGTGGAGGTGGAGGTGGAGGGGCGTACGGCGACCGGCGCGTGGACGGTGCGGATCACGACGGGGCGGTAGCGGCCGGATGGGGAGACCGGGTGCGGGCGGGGAGGGCGGGGGAGGGCGGCGCGGCGACGGAAGAAGCCCCCCGCTTCCGCGAGGGGCTTCTTCCGTGTCGTGCGCCGCCAGGGACTCGAACCCCGGACCCGCTGATTAAGAGTCAGCTGCTCTAACCAACTGAGCTAGCGGCGCCTGCTGACGTCGTAGACCTTAGCACCCTGATCGGGGGGAGGAAAAATCGATACGCGCACGGTCGCGGAGGCACTCGCGCGGGCCGCCCGGACGGCCGCCCAGAGCAGTACCTCGGGCCCCGGAAGCCAAGGTCGGCGGGTGTCCGGAGCGACGAGCCAACGGGACCCGATCCGGGCGACACCGGGCGCGTCCGGCGTGCTGCCGCCGGCCTCGCCGCTGCCCCTGGTGCCGCCTTCGAGGGCGCTGTCGCCTCCGGTCTGGAGGACGGCCGGGACGGTCACGGCGTCGCCCGCGCCGTGGCAGAGGAGCGGCGGGACGGCGCCGGTGCGGCCGGGGGAGCCCCACTCCTCCCACTCCAGGAGCGTGGGCAGCCGGTGGGCGGTGCCGGGGGAGGCGAACAGCAGCATGCGTCCGCGGTAGACGGCGACCGGCCCGGAGCCGGCGCCCTCGTCCCATAACCGGTCGAGCATGCGCCGCCCGAAGATCGCCGGCACGCTGACGACGTCGAACACGCTCCCGCACGGCAGCACCACCGGCGCGGCCGGCCGCTCCTCCCACAGCGTCAACGTGCTGCGCGGATACGTTCCTGCCGAGGCCAGCCAAGCCGCCCCCTCCGCCGTGACCCTCGCGACATCTGCCCCGTCCTGCGGGTACCTGCCCGTCTCAACTCCACCGCTCATGCATCCAGGTCTACCGCCCGTGACGGCCCGAACCCGTGCAGTTGCCAGAAACTGGTACGGGAGATGGGCAAGTGGGGTATCTTGCCCAACCGGCATATGCCAGACGTCGTTTCGGGTATTGCATATGCGGCCTCCCGCGTGGCTGCGGCGCAGCCGTGCCCCCGGGAGCACGGGGGCACGGGGCGTGCTGGGAGCGATGGGCGGACGGGGGGAGGGCGGGCGAAGCGGCACCCGGCAAGCGCCGGTGAGCGAGACCCCGCCCCGAGCCCGGCCCCGGGTCACCAGGAACCCCGGCCGCACGACCCCCCGCTCAGATGGACTCCGGCCCGCTGACGTCCCGCCCCCGCAGCAGCTCCCGTCCGTACTCGACCATCTTCTTGGCGTAGTCCTCGGTCCACTCCGCGCGCTCCGCGATATCCGCCGAGGTCAGCCGATCGAACCGTCGAGGATCCGCCAGCTGAGCCGCCGCGATCGCCTGGAACTCCACGGCGCGGTCGGCCGCCGCCCGGAACGCCTGCGCCAACTCCGTCGCCCGCGAGAGCAACGCCCGCGGATCGTCGATCGACTCCAGATCGAAGAAGTGCTCGGGATCGCCGGCCGCCTCCGCCGGCTCGAAGAGCAGGGGCGCGGGGCGTAGCCGCGGTTCGTTCCGACGCGACGTGGGCTCCGCCATGTCTTCTCCTCCTCGTACGACGGTTCTGTGGGCCGGTCCCCGGGGGTGTCCCGAGTGGAGGGCCACCGTCCATTGTCTCGTGACCGCGCAAGTGGGCATCGACCCTGCCCAGGCTCCCCACCCGCCGACCTCCACACACCTACGTCCCCGAAGGCGCCGCCCGCTCGCACGCGCCCGGGGCGGCCCGCACCGCGCGCCCCCGGTCAGGGCGTCGGACCCGCTGTCCCACCGGCCCCGGCTAGGGCCGCCAACCCACCCGGTGCTTCCCCAGCTCCGCCAGCACCGCGTGGTTCGCCTCCCAGCCGTCCGGGAACTTCACGGTCACCCCCAGCTGCACCGGCTCGATCGACGGATGGTCGTCGAGCAGGTCGGTGACGCCCGCCCGGCACACCACGACGCAGGCGTGCCGGTGTCGGGAGGCGAGGACGCACAGCCGCCCGGTCTCCAGGTGGAACGCCGTCGCGTCGGGGCGCCCGGACAGCGGGTGCAGGACGACCGTGACGTCGTACTCGCGCCCCTGGAGCCGGTTGGCCGTGTCCACGACCACGTCGCAGACGCCCAGCTCGGTCAGCGCGGAGCGCACCGCTGCGGCCTGGTCGCGGTGGGCCGTGCCGACGGCGATCCGGTCGGCGGTCAGCGGCACGGGCTCCTCGGACCGCTCCGAGGTCGCCGCCCCGCCCCGGTCGAGGAGTCGACGTACGACCAGGGCGACGGCCCGTACCGCCTCGGGATCGGTCCGTGGCGTGTGCCGGGCCGGCAGCTCCAGCAGCCCCCATCCCGACTCGGCCGCCTCGTCGATCACCCGGTCCGGACCGGAGCCGTCCGACGGCACCGCGAACCCGAGCCGCCGGTCCCCGTGCTCCGTACCGCTGCGGAAGGGGGTGAAGGGATAGAACGCGTCGGAGACCAGGGGCGCCGCCGACGCCGGGAGCCGCCAGGACACCGGCAGCCGGTGCTGGGGCAGCTCCGGGTTGTGGGCCAGCAAGGTGCTCACCGCCGAGGCCGACGGGTCGTAGGACAGCCCCGCCCACTGCTCGCTGCCCACGATCGCGAACGGGTCCAGCTGCCCGGGATCACCCACGAACAGCGCCCGCTCGAACAGCCCCGCCACGGCCAGCAGCGCGTCCGACCGCATCTGGTACGCCTCGTCGACGATCGCGTGCCGCCACGGCTCGACCCCGTTGACGTGCGCCCACTTCGCGGCCGTGGAGATCACGACGTCCAGCCCGGCCAGATCGGCCGCCTTCGTCGACTTCCGTACGTTCGCCAGATCGTCCAGTGCCTTGTCGTACGGGTCGCTGTCGCTGCTGTGCAGCCGGCCGACCGGGAGGTCCGGGTCCTTCTCGGCGAGCCGGATGACCAGGTCGTCGACCTGCGCGTTCGTCTGCGCGATGACCATCAGGGGCCGTCCGGCGGAGGCGAGTTCGAGCGCCGCGCGGACGACGAGCGTCGACTTCCCGGCGCCGGGCGGCGAGTCGACGACGACACCGCGCGCGTCGCCGTGCAGCGTGTCGCGCAGGATCGCGTCGGTGGCCCGGCCGGCCGCCGCCCCGGGGTCGAGTACGGCCTCGGTGGGGGTCACAGGACATCCTCCGCGGTCACCGGATCCGGCAGTGGTACGGCGTCGGGCTCACCCGGCGGCCCGCCGTGCGTCCACGGTGTCTCCTCGGGGTCCGGCAGCTTCGCCCCGCCCCGCTGGTCGTGCTCGAAGAGGGTGAAACAGAGCAGGTCCCCCTTCTCGGGGACCGACCCCACCTCCGGCTCCTTGCCCCGCCCCATCTTGTCCATGATCCGCAGGACGAGGAGCCCGCCGTCGTGACCGCCGGTTCCGTCCTCCTCGTCCCCCTCGCTCCCCTCGTACCCCACGAACTCCGCCGCCTGCGGCTTCCCGCCCAGCGAGCGGTACACCTTCGCCCGCTCCCCGAGATGCGGCCGGTCCCGCGTCCGTACGGTGACCAGGGGCCGTGGGCTGGGCCGCTTGCTCTCGCTGTAGGCCATGACGACGTCCGTGACCTCACCGGCGAACGCCTCCCCGGCCAGCCGTCGCCCGGCCATGACGAGGGGGTCGTCCAGGGCCTCCTGGGCGTCGAGGCGGGCCTGTTCCCGCTCGCGCGCGGCCAGTTTGTTCGCGGCGGTGACCGCGTCGTCGATCCGGGGCTGTGGGGGCTCCCCGGCGACGATCCGGTCCCGGTGCCCGGTGAAGGACCAGCGGTCGCGGGTCCACCGGTCGGCCGCGTGGGCGCCCTCCGGCAGGGCGCGCAGCAGGTCGAGGCCGTGCCAGACCGCGTCCCACGTGGGCCGGGTGCGGCTCTCGACGAGGGCGTGGATCTCCCGCTCGGCGGCGGTCAGCGCACCCAGCCGGTCGTCGGCCTCCAGACCGTCCTCGGCGGCGGCCAGGGCGAGCCGCGCCCGGTCGTACCGCTCGATGGCCGGGGCCAGCAGCTTGTTGTCGAACGCCGGATCGGTCGCGGGCCCGGCGGGCGGCCACAGCAACTGGCCCCCGGCGTCCCGCGCCAGCTCGGCCCGCCGCGCCGCCGCCTCGCCCGGCTCCCCCTCCGGGGGGTCGATCCAGGCGAGCAGCGACGCCAGATGCTGGTCCTCCACCCCGGACTGCCCGGTCGCCCAGTGCCGCGACAACAGGTCGGTCAGCGCGAGCAGCAGCGAGGAGCCCGGCACCCGGGCCCGCTCCCCGAAGTGCGTGAGCCACCGCCCGAGCAACGGCACGCGTGGCGGCGCCGGATGGGGCGCCTCCGGGTCCTGCTCGGCGGTGCGCCGGAACCGCATGGAGCGCCCGAGGAGCCGTACGAAGTCGATGCCCGTCCGGCTCGGCAGGATCAACTGCGGCGCGTCCGCGCACAGTTCGACCTCCACCTTGACGCGCTTGCCGGTCTCCGGGTCGGTCTCGCTGCGCTCGGCCGCCTCCACGACGTCGGCGTACGAGTCCACGTACGGCAGCACGATGTCCGCCAGCTCGGCCAGGAACGCGAAGCGCAGGTCCCGGTCCCGGGGCTGGGGCACCACCAGCAGCCGGGGCGCGTCCCGGTCGGTGCCGACGAGCGCGCCGAGCGGGGCCCCGGCCTCACCGGCGGTGGTGAGCGGCACGAGGACCAGGGGGCGGTCCGAGAGATGCCGGTGCAGGACGGTCGCGGCGGGCTGGGCGCGGCCTGTGCTGACGGCTTCGAGGCGGGCCAGGGTGGAGATCAGCGACACGGAACCCCCTCCGGGGCCGAACCGGTGAGGGCGGTGGCTACCGGGCGCTCGGCAGGGACTCCCAACGCCTCCGCCCGCAGCTCCGCCGCCCTGCGCAGCGCGGCCACGGCGGGGTCGTCCGGGTCGCCGGCCCTGCCGTGGGCCGCCGCCAGGACGTCGTCGACCGTAGTGAGGCCGCCCAGCTCGGCGCGCGTGGCCCGGCCCAGGGAGGTCACCGCGCCCTCCGTGCGGGAGCGGGCCCGGCAGTGGAAGGCCAGCTCGCAGGCGGCGAGGCACTCGGGGGCGTAGGAGGCGGACAGTGCCTCGACGGCCGTCGTCAGCTGCTCCTGGGGGAGGTCGGTGGCGAAGCAGGTGCCCTCGGGGAGGGTGTCCGCGATCTCCTCGATGCGGGTCAGCCGCGTCAACTGGCGGCGTGTGACCGCCCGTTGCTTGCGAACGTCCACCGCGGCGGCCGTCGGGAGGTTGGTGAAGTCCTTGGGGCAGACCAGCAGCACCCGGTGACGCACCTCGGGGGTGGGGGCGCCCTCGCGGGCGTCGCCGCCGAGGCGGGCTGCGACCTCCTCCAGCGCCAGCACGTACACCGCGGACTGGCGGGCCGCCGCGCCCACCTTCGCCGGGTCCGCCGAACCGTCCAGCATCGGGAAGGACTTGATCTCGACGACCGACCAGGTGCCGTCCGGGTGGACCACCACCGCGTCCGGTTCCAGGAACGCGGGGGTGCCCGCGACGTCGAGCGCGAGCATGGGGTGGTCGAGCAGCGCCCAGCCGCCGGCGTCCGTGGCGTCGCGCAACGCCAGTGCCGTACGGGCGGCGCGG
Organism: Streptomyces sp. NBC_01314; assembly: GCF_041435215.1. Taxonomy (NCBI): domain Bacteria; kingdom Bacillati; phylum Actinomycetota; class Actinomycetes; order Kitasatosporales; family Streptomycetaceae; genus Streptomyces; species Streptomyces sp. NBC_01314. The sequence goes on from NZ_CP108394.1 coordinate 7,175,773, forward strand.
CCCTCGGGGCCCACGGCGGTGAGGTCGGGGACCTTGGCGGAGGTCGGTGGCTCGGCGCCGGGGTCCAGTCTCTCGTGCACCAGCCGCAGCAGCTCCGCGCCGCCGTCCGCCTTGACCTTGGCCTCGAAGGCGTTGCCCCGCATGAAGGCGAACTGGGACTGGCCGAAGGCGGAGGGCGAGCCGAGCGCGTCCGCCAGCACCGCCTTGTTCACGCCCGCGCCGTCCAGCAGCGCGCGGCGCTCACAGCCCGGGTTGGCCGCGAGCGCGGCGAGGGCGCGCGCGTCCAGCGCCTTGGGTGGGACCTCGGGGCCGCGCAGCTCAGCGAGCCGCTGCCGCAGCGCCGTCCCCTGCTTGCGAGGGGGCGGCACCCGGCTCGGGTTCGATGATCCGCTGCCGTGGAATTCGCTCACCCGGGGAAGTCTGGCATCCACCACTGACAATGGGGGAAATTGAGCCCCGAGAGGCGGCCGTGGCTGGAACGACGGGCTCCTCACCGTGCGGTCGGTCACCGCCGTCGAACCGGCCCGCGGTCATCGTCCGCAGGCCGAGCGCCGTCCGGCACCGGTCCGCGGTCCGCAGCACCAGCGGTGTCAGCAGCAGGCCCGCCCCCATCACGGCGGCGCCCGCCACCGCGTCGAGGAAGTAGTGGTTCGCGGTGCCCATCACCACGATCGTGGTGATCAGCGGGTACGCGACGGCGGCGGTCCGCACGAGCCGCGAGCCGCCGCCGAAGCGCCAGAGGATCACACCGCACCACAGGGCCCAGCCGACGTGCAGGCTCGGCATCGCCGCGTACTGGTTCGTCATGCCGCCCAGGCCCCGGGGCGCGCTGGCCTCGCCGCCCCACCAGCCCCACGAGCTGTAGTAGGCCATGGTGTCGACGAATCCGTGGGACGGGTCGAGCAGCCGGGGCGGGCAGGTGGGGAGCAGGGTGAAGCCGACAAGGCCGATGAAGGTGGAGGTCAGCAGCCAGGTGCGGGCCGCGCGATAGCGCACGGTACGGGACCTGAAGAGCCATATCAGGAGCGCGGGCGTGACCAGGTAGTGCAGTGACGCGTACCAGAAGTCGGCGGGTATCCCGATCCAGGGCTCACGGGTGAACAGGCGGTTCAGCGGATGCTCGGCGTTGAGCCACAGGGCCTTCTCGATCCGCAGGAGCTCCAGGCCGTGGTCGACGGCGTGGGCGGTGTCGCCGCGGGCGAGCAGCCGCCCGGCCGAGTACGCCCCGTACACCAGCAGGATCAGCGGCAGTTCGGTCCACCAGCGGAGCCGCGCGTTCGGCGCCCCCTCGGTAACCGGTGCGCCGGTCCTTCTGGTAACCGGTGCTTCGGTCGCCTCGGTCTGCGACATCCGAACGTCCTCCCCCATCTGCGTGCCTCGGTGTCCGCCCGTGTGCGGTGTTCATCTGTGCGTGGTTCAGCTGTGGCCCTAGTGCAGGACGAAGTCCAAGACGCAGAGATCGCCTTACGGGTTGCCCCCCGACAGCGTGCGCGATGATGGAATCATCCGCCTCCGAATTCTCCCTTCTCGCAGAAGGCCTTGGAAAGGTCGCCCATGGCACCGCGCATCCTGCTGGCCCGGCATGGACAGACGGAATGGTCCCTGCTCGGGAAGCACACCGGCAGGACGGACATCCCGCTCCTCGAAGAGGGCCGGCGCGGTGCCAAGCTCCTCGGGGAGCGCCTTCACCGGGCGCCCCTGGACGGGTTGCCCGGTGTCGACGTCCGGACGAGTCCCCTGTCCCGCGCGCGTGAGACCTGCGATCTGGCCGGCTTCGGCGAGCGGGCCACCGAGTGGGACACGCTGATGGAGGTGGACTACGGGGCGTACGAGGGGCTGACGCCCGCCGAGATCCAGGCCTTCCGGCCCGGCTGGCTCATGTGGCGCGACGGCGTCCCCGAGGGGGAGACCCTTCAGCAGATCTCCGCGCGCGCGGACGAGGTGGTCGCGTGGGCGCGCGGCGAGGACCGCGATGTGCTGGTCTTCGCCCACGGGCACGTCCTGCGGTCCATAGCCGCGCGCTGGCTGGGGCTGGACGTCGGCTTCGCGGCCCGCGTCCGCCTCAACCCGACCTCTCTGTCGGTGCTGGGCTGGGCCTACGGCGACCCGGCGATCGAGTCCTGGAACGACACGGGGCATCTGTCATGACCGCGGGCAGTCGTGCCGTCGGGGGCGGCACCGGTGGGTGCGGCGGCACCCCGTGAGCGCCGGGCCACGCGATGTGCCCCCGCCCGGCCGCGCGGCTGGGGGCACCCTCGAAACCGCCGCCTAAGCCACTCCTAAGCCGTCCGCGCGACCCCCGCGTGCCGTTCCAGGAACGCCGACACCCCCGAGGCCCGGCGGTGCGGCAGCAGTACCCGGGCCGTTGCCGCCAGCATCTGCTGGACACGGGAGGACTGGACCTCGTCGAGGAGGTCCAGGACCCGCGTTCCGGCCGCCGCGGCCTCGTCGGGGCGCCCCCCGCGCGCGAGGTCGTCGGCGAGCTCGGCGGTGTACAGCGCGATGTTCCGCGTGAAGTGCGGGTTCTGCGTCCCGGCCGCCCGGCGCGCGTGCCGGGCCGCCCGTGGCCAGTCGCCCAGCGTGGACCAGCACTGTGCCTCAAGGCCCTCCAGCTCGGCCTCCCCGTAGAAGCTCATCCACTCCGGGTCGGTCTCGCCGGCCCCCCGCCCGAACAGGGCGTGCGCCCGGGCCAGCGCCTGCTCGCACCCGGTGCGGTCGGCGAGCCCCGCCCAGCCGCCCGCCTCCCGCAGCGCGAGCAGGGACATCAGTCGCGGCGAGCCCAGCGGCCGGGCGACCCGCTGCGCGGCCTGCGCCGCCCGTACCGCCTCGCGCGGCCGGCCCGCGTCCCGCGCGAGGAACGCGGTGTTGCAGAAGGCGTGCGCCTCCAGCCCCGGGTCCCCCGACATCCGGGCCGTGGCGAGGGCCTCCGCGTAGTGCGAGCGGGCGTCGTCGAACCGCCCCGAGTCATGGGCCAACCAGCCCACCGAGATGGCCAGTTCTCCCGCCCCCGAGTACAGCCGGTCGGCGGTGGCCTGCCGGGTGGTGCCCGCGTCGAGCAGCGCGTACGCCGCCCGCAGCGGCGCCGAGGCCCTGCGGTACAGCCCGTCCGCCCCGTGCCGGTCGTCGAGCAGCCGGATCTTGCGTACGGCCGCTTCGAGGGCCCCCGCCTCCCCCGTGCCCGCCCGGTGGACGGGACGGCCGGTGGCCGACGCGGTGCCCCCCAGGGCGAAGGGGCCGAGCGAGGCGGCCGCCACCGCGGCGCTGCCTCCGGTCATGAATGCGCGACGTTGCACGTCGCTCTCCTCGTGGTTCTGGTACGTGTGCTGCGAGCCCCGCCGGCCGCGCACGTAGCCCGTGTCGCCCCGCGGGTCCTGCATGTCGTACATCTCTTGCGTGTCATACGGCTCGTACGCCCCTTCCGTCTCACCCCTCACTCCGTGTGAGAGGTGAGAGCGGCTCTTGTTGCGAGGGGAGGGCGCCTCTTCGGCGGGGCGCGCCCCCCGACCGCGTACCTCCGCGCGGGGCGCGAACCCCAGGTCGGTCAGTGTGCGGCCGGGAAACATGTGCAGGAACACCCGCTCGTACGCGTAGTTGGGGCAGCGGATCTCGCCCGCCTCGACCCGCCCGACGTACCGCGCGTCACAGCTCACCCGCTCGCCGATCTCACGCGCGGCCCGCCGTACCGCCGCGGCGAACTCGCCCGGCGAACGCTGCCCGCGCAGCCGCCTGAAGGCGAGGTTCGGCCGCTGTGGCCGGGGAAACTGGGACGAGGTCACCGATGACGACGTCATGGCCGGGCCCTCTCTCGCGAACCGTCGAACCATGCCGGATTCATTAGGACTTGTGTGCGTGCTGCACGGTTGGTTCCGCTGTGTCCGGCGGGGCAAGAACGTACCCGCCCCGTCGGTGCCCCCACGCGAGGTTTGGCTACAAACCGGATATCTCATCCCGGATCTGCCATGAACTGCCATCCTTTGCGGCGCAGTTTCGCCGTAGCCGTTGACGGAGTGGCGCGTTGGGCAGGTGGCTGGCAGGCCTGGGAGGCCCGGATGAAGAATCTCGAACCCCGTTCCGAGTGCGACATGGTGACCGTGCCCGCCCGGCAAGGGCTGGAGGCGGTCGACATTCTCCGTCGGGGTGCCCTCGACGTGGTGGGGCCCGTCATGACGGTCGGGCCCGTCCTGCACGACGACACCTGCGACACCCTCGGGTTTCTGGTGCCGCCCGGTACGGCTGACGCGTGGGACGTGCCGGGGAGCACGTGTACGCAGAGCGACGGTCGGGGGGCGGTGCTCGTTCCCGCGGACGGGGCGGACTGGTTGCTTCCGCTTGGCGAGGCGGACCTCGCGACCGATCCGACGGTGTTGCGGGCGGCGTTGGACGAGGCGGCGCGGTTGATCGAGGCGGCGGACAACTGCCGGTGAGTCGCGCCCGGTCGACGTAGGAGTTCCGGTCCCGGTTCGTCGGCGGCTGCGGTTCGTCGTGGGCTCGTCGCGCCCACCGCCCTCCAGGCCCGATAATGGACTGGTGGGCAGGTCCAAGAAGGGGCAGGGGCGGCGTGGGCAAGGGGCCGACGCCGTTGTCGAGGAGGTCGACGGGGGGCTTGCCGAGCTGCAACCCGATCGGGACCGGCCTCGGGCGTGGACGTTGCTGGTCGACGGGGCACCGCAGTCGCACGTCGATCTCGACGATCCGGCGTATCTGTCGTTCGAGTACCAGCGCCGGCTCGGACATGTCATCGATCTCGTCGCCCCGGCCGGGCGGCCCGTGCACGCCGTACACCTCGGCGGGGGCGCCTTCACCCTCGCCCGGTATGCCGCCGCCACGCGCCCCCGCTCCACCCAGCAGGTCGTCGAACGTGACGCGGCACTCGTCCAACTGGTCCGGCGGGAACTGCCGTTGGATCCGAACGCGCGCATACGGGTGCGGTCGACGGACGCGCGCGAAGGGCTCGCGAAGGTGCCGGACGGGTGGGCGGACCTGGTCATCGCGGATGTGTTCAGCGCGGCGCGCACCCCGGCGCACCTGACGTCGACGGAATTCCTCACGGACGTACGGCGGGTGGTGAAGCCCGGCGGGTACTACGCCGCCAACCTCGCCGACGGCCCGCCGCTGGCCCATCTTCGCGGCCAGATCGCCACCGCCGCCGCCGTCTTCCCGGAGCTGGCACTGATCGCCGACCCCACGGTGTTGCGGGGCAGACGATTCGGCAACGCGGTCCTGGTCGCCTCCGACCAGCCGCTCCCCGTCGCCGAACTGACCCGCCGTGCCGCCTCCGACCCGCACCCCGGCCGCGTCGAACACGGCAGGGCGCTCACCGACTTCACGGGCGGCGCGGTGCCGGTGACGGACGCGGGGGCGGTGGCCTCGCCCGTGCCGCCGTCGTCGGTGTTCCGCTGAGGGCGCGGGGTTCTCAGACGTAACGGTCCGCGGAAGCGCCGGTCGGCAGAACGTGCCGGTTGGCAGAACGTGCCGGTTGGCAGAACGTGCCGGTCCGCGGAACGCACCGGGCCTCAGAAGTTCTGGACGTCCACCCGGGGCGCGCTGTCGTGCCAGGTGCAGAAGACCGACACCCGGTCCGCACCGGCGGCGAAGTCGACCCGGATCCAGGTCTCCGTCTTCCACACCTGCATCGACCAGCCCGAGCCGGGCGTCGCCGACACGAGGGTCGCGTACTCCTCGCCGAGTGAGAAGACCACCCGGCCGCCCTCGGTGTCGTACCCCTTGATCTCGCCCGCGTCGGCCGGGACACCGGTGCTCGGACCGGGGCTGGGCCGCACGGACTTCGACGGCTTCGAGGGGGTGAGGGACGGCTCGCCCGCGTCTCTCTTCGCCGGTGCCTTCGTGCTCTTCGCCGGCTCGGGAAGGGCCGTCGCGGTGACCGGCGAGGGGGCTCCCCCGGCCTGAGCGTCGGCGGCCGTGATGGGCAGGGCGCGGGGCGGGTCGTAGGCCGTGCCGGCCATCACCGTGTGGACGCCCCACCACGTCAACGTGACCGCCGCGCCCGTGGCGAGCAGCCAGGCCAGTACGTGGAGAAGTCCTCTGCGCATCGCGGCCATACTGCCTCACGAGCCCCATCGGTGTCGTGGCCGCGTGAGTTGTCCACAGGCCCCGACCGGCCCGCCGCGTTTGGCGTACGGTGCGGCGCATGGCAAGTGTGCTCGTGGTCGAGGACGACCAGTTCGTACGCTCGGCGCTGATCAGGCATCTGACGGACGCCGCACACACCGTGCGCAGCGTCGGCACGGCCCTGGAGGCGCTGCGCGAGGTCGCGCACATCCGCTTCGACGTGGTCATCCTCGACCTCGGGCTGCCCGATCTCGACGGCTCGGAGGCGCTGAAGATGCTGCGCGGCATCACGGACGTCCCGGTGATCATCGCGACCGCGCGGGACGACGAGTCGGAGATCGTCCGCCTGCTGAACGCGGGCGCGGACGACTATCTGACCAAGCCGTTCTCGGTCGAGCACCTGTCCGCCCGGATGGCCGCCGTGCTGCGCCGCTCCCGCGCCTCCGCCGGCGAGGCGCTCCCGTCCACGGTCATCCGGGTCGGCGGCCTCGCGATCGACCCGCTGCGCCGCCAGGCCGGGCTGGACGGCGTACGACTCGATCTCACCCGGCGTGAGTTCGACCTGCTCGCGTTCCTCGCCGGCCGGCCCGGTGTCGTCGTCCCGCGCAAGGAGCTGCTGGCCGAGGTGTGGCAGCAGTCGTACGGGGACGACCAGACCATCGACGTGCATCTGTCGTGGCTGCGGCGGAAGTTGGGGGAGACGGCGGCGAAGCCGCGCTATCTGCACACGCTGCGCGGGGTCGGTGTGAAGCTGGAGCCGCCGGGGGCGGGGGAGCGGCCATGAGCCGGCGGCCGGTCGGGACGTGCGGGGCGGTGCGGCCATGAGATGGGCGCTGGTCAAGGTGTGCGTGGCGGTGACGGCGATGGTCGTGGTGGCCTTCGCGGTGCCGCTCGGGCTGGTCATCAAGGAGATGGCACGGGACCGGGCCTTCTCCAACGCCGAGCGGGAGGCGGCCGCGATCGCCCCGGCGCTCTCCATCACCACCGACCGGGAGCAGTTGGAGCGGGTCGTCGCCTCGGCGGGGTCGGACGACGGGATGGCGGTGCACATACCGGCGGACGGTGCGGGGGCCACCGCGCTCGACCTGGGCCGGCAGCGGGCGTCCGACCAGGACATCGCGACCGTGCGGAAGTTGGGCCGGGCCTCCACCGCGCAGGTGCCGGGCGGGTCCGCGCTGCTCCAGCCCACCGCGCTCAGCTCCGGCGCGATAGCGGTCGTCGAGGTCCATGTGCCCGAGTCGGAGGTGAGCAACGGCGTCGCCACGGCGTGGGCGGTGCTCGCCGGGGTGGGCGCCCTGCTGATCGTCGGCTCGGTGGCGGTCGCCGACCGGCTCGGGGTGCGCATGGTCCGGCCCGCGCGGCGGCTGGTGGAGAGCGCGCAGGAACTGGGGGAGGGGCAGTTGGGCGCGAGGGTACCGGAGAAGGGGCCGAAGGAGCTGCGGCTGGCGGCGGTGGCGTTCAACGCGATGGCCGACCAGGTGGTCCAGCTGCTGGCGAACGAGCGGGAGCTGGCGGCGGATCTGTCGCACCGACTGCGGACACCGCTGACCGTGCTGCGGCTCAACGCGGCCTCGCTCGGCGACGGGCCGGCCGCCGAGCAGACGCGGGCGGCGGTCGAGCAGCTGGAGCGGGAGGTCGACACGATCATCCGGACGGCGCGGGAGGCCAAGCCTCAGACGGCGGTGGCGGGGCCCGGCGCCGGGTGCGACGCGGCCGAGGTGGTCCGGGAGCGGATGGCGTTCTGGTCGGCGCTCGCGGAGGACGAGGGCCGCAGGTGGCGGGTGGCCGGGGTCGAGCGCCCGGTCCGCATACCCGTCGCCCGAGCCGATCTGGCCGCGGGGCTGGACGCCCTCCTCGGCAATGTCTTCCGGCACACGGCTCAGGGCACGGCCTTCGCGGTCGACGTCCACAACGGCGAGGACGCGGTGATCGTCCTGGTCTCCGACGCGGGGTCCGGTATCACCGACCCCGGGGCCGCCATGGCCCGTGGCCGGGGCTCCGGCAGCGACGGCTCGACCGGGCTCGGCCTGGACATCGTGCGCAGGCTCGCCGAGTCGACCGGCGGTGACGTCCGCCTCGGGCCGTCGGTGCTGGGCGGCGCCGAGGTGCGGGTCTGGATCCAGCTGGACGGGGGCGCGGCGGGGGACGGCAGGGCGTCGGCGCGGAGAGGGCACCGAGGGGCGTCGATACGCCGACGCGGACGCAGCGGAACGGCCTCGGTCCGAGCCGGTGACCTCGGTGGTTGATCTTGCGCGGTCACGGTGCCCCGCGGATGCGGCTCCTACGGTGAGTGAAGTGGCTCACATATGTGTCGGTCACGTTTCGACATCCACGGATTACGTTTCAACAAAGGGGGACAAGAAGCCTTGACGTATGACATGACATAGAGCTGTTATGGCGGCCACCGATGTTCGGTCGAGTTGGTTTCTGATTGTTTTCGATCAGTAGCTGACGAGGGCCATTGCGACCGAACCACCTGTCCCCAGGGAGCCGTACATGCACCTCACACCTTCCGGACTCGCCGTCCCCGGGCCGAGCCGTCGCACCCTGCTGCGCGGCATAGGCGGGGCCGCTGCGCTCGGCGCTGGAGTCCCCCTGCTCAGCGCCTGCGGCGGCAGTGGCAGTTCGGCCGGCGACTCGAAGACCGTCACCCTCGGCTCGAACGCGTCGGACGCGGTGCCGAAGAAGGCGTTCGCCGAGATCTACGCGGCGTTCAAGAAGCAGTCCGGGATCACGGTCGACGTGAACACCAAGGACCACAACACGTTCCAGGAGCAGATCAACACCTATCTGCAGGGCACGCCGGACGACGTGTTCCACTGGTTCGCGGGCTACCGCATGCAGTTCTTCGCGTCCAAGGGCCTCGCCAACCCGATCGACGACGTGTGGGACAAGATCGGGGGCAACTTCCCCGACGCGATGAAGAAGCTCAGCCAGGGCGCGGACGGCAAGTTCTACTTCGTGCCGCTGTACACCTACCCCTGGGCCCTCTTCTACCGCAAGAGCGTCTTCGCGGAGAAGGGCTACGAGGTTCCCACCACGTGGGACCAGCTGATCGCCCTGTGCAAGCAGATGGAGAAGGACAAGCTCGTCCCGATCGCCTTCGGCGACAAGGACGCGTGGCCGGCGATGGGCACCTTCGACCAGCTGAACTTCCGGACCAACGGCTACGACTTCCACGTCGAGCTGATGGCGGGCAAGGCGTCCTGGACCGACGCCAAGGTGCGCAAGGTCTTCGACCTGTGGTCCGAGCTGCTGCCGTACCACCAGGAGGGCGCGGTCGGCCGTACCTGGCAGGACGCCGCGCAGACCCTGGCGTCGAAGAAGGCGGGCATGTACCTGCTGGGCACCTTCGTGGGCCAGCAGTTCACCAACAAGGAAGACCTCGACGACCTCGACTTCTTCGCCTTCCCGGAGATCGACCCGGCGTACGGCCAGGACACCGTCGAGGCCCCGACCGACGGCTTCATGATGAGCAAGAGCCCGAAGAACAAGGCGGGCGCGGTCAAGCTCATGGAGTTCCTCGGCACCCCCGAGGCCGAGCAGATCTACCTCAAGGCCGACCCGAACGTCGTCGCCGCCTCCACCAAGGCCGACACCTCCTCGTACACGCCGATGCAGAAGAAGGCGTTCGAGATGATCTCCGGCGCCAAGAGCCTCACCCAGTTCATGGACCGCGACAGCCGTCCGGACTTCACCTCGACGGTGATGCAGCCGGCGCTGCAGAAGTTCATCCGCGACCCCAAGGGCATCGACAGCCTGCTCTCGTCCATCGAGCGCCAGAAGAAGACGATCTTCGCGTCCTGACGACCGACTGTCCTGACGATCGACCGTCCTCACGACTGGATGACCTCCTGACATGACGACCACCCCCACCGAGAGCCCGGAGGCGGCCACGCCGCCTCCGGGCTCCGGCCCTGCCGCCAAGACCGCAAAAGCCGCGAAGGTGCCCCGGGGGCACCGGCGGCTCCTCACCCGCCGAGACAGGCTCACGCTGGGCCTGATGGCGGGTCTGCCGACGATCCTGCACGTCGCCCTCGTCTGGGTGACGGCCTTCGCCTCGATCGCGCTGGCCTTCACCACCTGGGACGGCATCGGCTTCGACTCGATCAAGTGGGTCGGGTTCGACAACTTCAAGGAACTGTTCACCAACAACCCGCAGTTCTGGCCCGCCGTCGAGCACAACATCATCTGGTTCGTGGCGCTCATCTTGATCCCCACGCCGCTCGGCCTGTTCCTGGCCGTGCAGCTGGACAAGCAGATCCGGTTCAGCCGCGTCTACCAGACGGCCTTCTTCCTGCCCGTCGTGATGTCGCTCGCGGTCATCGGCTTCGTCTGGCAGCTGATCTACAACCCCGACACGGGCCTGATCAACAGCCTGATCGGCGCCAACGAGCCGGGCCACTACATCGACTGGATCGGCGACCCGGACCTCAACCTCTGGGCCATCCTCATCGCCGCGTCCTGGCGGCACACCGGCTACATGATGATCCTGTACCTGGCCGGCCTGAAGGGCGTCGACCCGTCCCTGCGGGAGGCCTCCGCGCTGGACGGCGCCAACGAGTGGCAGACGTTCAAGAACGTCATCTTCCCGACCCTGCGCCCGACGAACACCGTCGTCCTGGTCGTCACCATCATCGAGGCCCTGCGCGCCTTCGACCTCGTCTTCGTCTTCAACAAGGGCGCCGAGGGCACGGAACTGCTGTCGATCCTCGTCACCAACAACATCATCGGAGAGTCCAGCCGTATCGGATACGGATCGGCGATCGCCGTCGTCCTCCTGGTGATCTCCCTCGTCGTGATCATCCCGTATCTGATCTCGACCTTCCGGAAGGAGCGGCGCGCATGAGCACCACCGTCGACACCACCGCCGCGACCGCCGCTCCCAAGGAGCGCACCCCCCTGCGCCCCGCGCGGGTCCTCCTGCACGTCTTCCTCGCCGGTATGGCACTGGCGTGGCTGGGACCCCTGCTGTGGGCCCTGTACGCCGCCATGCGCCCGTACGGCGAGACCAGCGAGAAGGGCTACGTCTCGTGGCCCGACAAGCTGAGCTTCGACAACTTCACGAACGCGTTCACGCAGTCGGACATGACGCACTACTTCGTGAACACGCTGATCGTCGCCGTCCCGGCGGTGCTGGTGACGCTGTTCCTGTCGTCGATGGTGGCGTTCTACGTCAGCCGCTTCGACTTCCGCGTCAACATCTTCCTGCTGCTGGTCTTCACGGCGGGCAACCTGCTCCCGCAGCAGGTCATCATCACCCCGCTGTACCGCCTGTACCTGCTCATCGACCTGCCCGGCATCACGATGAGCGGCAAGCTGTACGACTCCGCGCTCGGCCTGGTCCTCATCCACGTGGCGTTCCAGTCCGGCTTCTGCGCCTTCGTGCTCAGCAACTACATGCGCTCCCTGCCGCACGAGCTGACCGAGGCCGCGCTCGTCGACGGCGCGTCCGTGTGGCGCCTGTACTGGCAGATCGTGCTCCCGCTGTGCAAGCCCGCGATGGCCGCCCTGGGAACCCTGCTCTCCATCTGGATCTACAACGACTTCTTCTGGGCCCTCGTCCTGATCTCCACCGGCGAGAACATGCCGATCACCTCGGCCCTGAACAACCTCTCCGGGCAGTACTTCACCGACCCCAACCTGGTCGCCGCAGGTGCGCTCCTCACCGCGATCCCCACGCTGGTCGTGTACTTCGCGCTCCAGCGGCAGTTCGTGAGTGGTCTGACCCTCGGCGCCAACAAGGGCTGACAGCCCCTTCGGCAGCCCACGTTTCGAAAGAGAAGTTTTTCGTGCACCACCCCTTCACCCACGTGGTCTCCGTGCCCGTGGACACCAGTACGGCACGGGTCCACGAGGAGGGCTGGCAGTCCTGGAGCCCCAGCGGCGCCTACGCCCTCGACGCGGCCCCGTACCGTCCGACCAACGACAACTGGGCGACGGTCTGCTACCGCCCGGGTGTCACCGCCCCCGCCGGCACCTTCCAGGGAGAGGGCCTGCTGGCGCTCGACCCCGGCGACGGCACAGCGGTCCGCCTCTGGGCCGCGCCCGACCCCGTACGTGAGGTCCCGTCCATCCGCCTGGTGGTGCGGGACGGGGTCGCCGAGGTGAGCTCCGACAGCCCGGTGAAGGAGTGGACGGGCCCGGACATCCAGTCGGTGCTGGGCGACTGGGCCGCCGGCCTCGGCCTCGCGGCCCCCCGCCCGGCCCCCACCGTCTGGTGCTCCTGGTACGAGTACTTCACCTCCGTCACCGAGGACGACATCCACGAGAACATCCGTGCGATGGAGACCCTCGACCTCCCCATCGACGTCGTCCAGATCGACGACGGCTACCAGCGCGCCCTGGGCGACTGGCTCGCCCTCTCCGGCCGCTTCCGCTCCCGCGCGGGCATCGCCGACACGATCCGGGCACGGGGCCGCCGAGCGGGCATCTGGACGGCCCCCTTCCTCGTCGACCCGTCGAGCACCCTGGCCGCCGAGCACCCGGAGTGGCTGGTCAGGGACTCAGCGGGCCGGCCGCTGCACGCCGGCCACAACTGGGGCCACGACCTGTACGTCCTCGACCTGTACGTCCTCGACACCACGCATCCCGAGGCGGCGGCGTACCTGACCGAGGTCTTCACGACCCTGCGCGCCGAGGGCTACGACTACTTCAAGGTCGACTTCCTGTACGCGGGCGCGCTGGACGGCGTACGGCACGCTTCCGTGGACGCGGTGACGGCGTACCGCCAGGGCATCGAGCTGATCCGCGACGCGATCGGCCCCGACGCCTACCTCCTGGGCTGCGGCGCGCCGATCCTCCCGTCCATCGGCCTGTTCGACGCCATGCGGGTCAGCCCCGACACGGCCCCGCACCGCCGTCCCGAGGCGGACGACCACAGTCAGCCCGGCCAGGACTCCGCCGAGTTCACGGGCGCGGGCCGGCAGTGGCAGCACGGCCGACTCTGGGTGAACGACCCCGACTGCCTGATGGCCCGCCCGGCCGTGGAGACACGGGAACGCTGGGCGGCGCACGTCGAGGCGACGGGTGGCCTCATGGCCTCCAGCGACCGCCTGCTGTCGCTGGACGTCTGGGGCGTGGACACGACTCGCCGTCTGCTGGCCAAGGGCACGGAGGCCCCCGAATGAAGCGCGAACTGAAGGTCCCCGGCATCGCCTACGGCGGTGACTACAACCCCGAGCAGTGGCCCGAGGAGGTCTGGGCCGAGGACGTACGCCTCATGCGCGAGGCGGGCGTCACCATGGTCAGCGTCAACATCTTCGCGTGGGCGCTGCTGGAGCCGAGGGAGGGCGAGTACGACTTCTCCCGCCTCGACCGCATCCTGGCGCTCCTCCACGAGAACGGGATAGCCGCCGACCTGGCGACACCCACGGCGGCTCCGCCGGCCTGGTTCTTCGTCGCGCACCCGGACGCCCTGCCGGTCGACAAGGACGGCCGCACCCTCTCGTACGGCAGCCGCCAGACCTTCTGCCCGTCGAGTCCCGCCTACCGCGAGGCGGCCCTGCGGATCGCCCGCGTGCTGGGCGAGCGGTACGCGGACCACCCGGCCGTCGTCATGTGGCACATCCACAACGAGTACGGCTGCCACAACGGCGAGTGCTACTGCGACACGAGCGCGGCGGCGTTCCGGGTCTGGCTGCGGGAGAAGTACGACGACGACCTGGCGGCGCTGAACAACGCCTGGGGCACCACGTTCTGGAGCCAGTGGTACTACGACTGGGACGAGATCATCCCGCCTCGCCCGACGGGCGCGGTCCCGAACCCCACCCATCAGCTGGACTGGCGCCGCTTCAGCAGCGACGCGTTGCTGTCGCTGTGCAAGGCGGAGCGCGAGGTGCTGCTGGAGGCGGCCCCCGCCACCCCCGCCACCACCAACTTCATGGTGATGTACAACTTCGACAAGCTGGACTACTGGCGCTGGGCGCCGGAGCTGGACATCGTCTCCAACGACCACTACCTCCAGTCGACGGACCCCGAGTCCGAGATCGACATCGCGCTCAGCGGCGACCTGGTGCGGTCCTTGGCGGGCGGCAGTCCGTGGCTGCTGATGGAACACTCCACCGGCGCGGTCAACTGGCAGCCGGTCAACCGGGCCAAGACGGCCGGCGAACTGCGCCGCAACGCCCTCTCCCACGTGGCCCGGGGCGCCGACGGCATCGCCTACTTCCAGTGGCGGGCCGCCAGGGCGGGCGCCGAACAGTGGCACTCGGCGATGCTCCCGCACGCGGGCACCGACAGCCAGATCTGGCGTGACGTGGTCCGACTGGGCGCGGATCTGGGGTCGTTGGCGGAGGTGCGGGGCAGCACGGGCGTCGCCGAGGTGGCGATCGTCTGGGACTGGAGCGCCTGGTGGGCGGTGGAACTCCCGTCCCAGCCGAGCGGCGAACTCCGCTTCCAGGACCTGGTCCGCGCCTGGTACGAGCCCCTGTGGCGGGCCGGCGTGGCCGTGGACTTCGTCCGCCCCGACGCGGACCTCTCCGCGTACAAGCTGGTCCTGGCGCCGAGCCTGTACCTGGTGGACGACGAGGGAACGGCGAACCTGACGGGCTTCGCGGCGGCCGGCGGCACGCTGGCCGTCGGCTTCCACAGCGGCGCGGTGGACGAGAACTGCCATGTCCGGCTGGGCGGTTACCCCGGTGCGTTCCGCGAGGCGCTGGGCGTGCGCACGGACGAGCTGTTCCCGTTGCTGCCGGGGGAGTCGGTGGGGCTCAGTGACGGCGGTACGGCCGGACTGTGGTCGGAGCGGGTCGCCCTCGCGGGCGCGGAGGCGGTGACGTCGTACACCTCCGGCCCCCTCACCGGCGTCCCGGCGGTCACCCGCAACACCCACGGCTCGGGCACGGCCTGGTACCTGTCCACCCGCCCGGACCCGACAACTCTCACCTCCCTCCTGAACCGCATCCGCGAGGAGGCGGGCGTGGCGTCGGTGCGTACGACCCCCGCCGGGGTGGAGGCGGCCCTGCGCCGGGGCGCGGACGCGGACTACCTCTTCCTGATCAACCACGGGGAATCGTCGGCCGAGATCGAGGTCGCGGCCGACGCGTCCGAACTGCTGACGGGCAAGGGCGTTGTCGTCGGCGACGGCAGCGGTTCGGTGACGGTGGCGGCCGGGGACGTGCTGGTGGTGCGGGAACCGCGCTGACGCCGGTCGAACCGCCTTTCTCCTGTGGGCGGCAACGCCGGTTGCCGCCCACAGCAGGCACTCACACCCGCGCGGCCTCCCGCGCTCAGGCCCAGCCGTACAGGGACAGCCGGGGGCCGTCGGCGAGGTAGCCGCGGAGCGCGTCGGCGTTGCCCTCGACGAAGTCCTCGGGGAGGGAACCGGTGTCGGCCCAGCGGACCTGGGCGTGCTTGTGCGGTTCCCGGTTCTCCAGCTCGCCGGTCCACTCGTGGGTGACGAAGACGACGGTGAGGAAGCCGTCCGGTGCCTCGACGCCCCGGGCCGCGTGGATGAGGTGCACGACCTCCAGCGCCTCCGGCCGCACGGTCAGGCCGGTCTCCTCGTACAGCTCACGCACGGCGGTCTCGGTGACGGGCTCTCCCGGTTCGCTCTTCCCGACGGGGAGGTCCCACCTCCCCCGGGCGAACCTGGCGTGCTCGCCCCGCTGGAGGAGGACGACACGGCCCGCGGCCCGGTCGTGGACGATGACGGCGGCGACCAGCAGGGTCATGGGACTTGTCCCTTCGTAGACCGCTAGCATGCCGCGCATGGAGTGCTTCGCTTCCTGGCGTACTCGCCACTGAGGATCGGCCCACCGACACGTCCCGCGTGCTCGGCGGGCCAGACATGTCCTGCTCCGGATATTTCTCCCTCAGTCACCGAGAGGTCCACTCCATGCTCATTCGCGCGTTCGTCCCGGACGACGTGGCCCGACTGACCCAGCTCACCATCGACACGTTCCGGCCCTTCTTCGAGAACTCCGTCGGAACGCTGCTGGACGGACTCGTCCTCGCCACCCTGCACACCGACTGGCGTGACGACTACCGCGAACAGGTCCCCGCGCTGCACGACCCGGCCCAGCACAAGTACGTCGCGGTCGCCGAGGCCGCCGGCGTCATCGCCGGCTATGTAGCCTGGCGGGCCGACCTCACCCGTCGGCACGGCGAGATCACACTGCTCGCCGTGGACCAGGACCACCGCGGCGACCGTACGGGCACCGCCCTGTGCGAACACGCCTTCGCCGACCTGCGCGGGCGCGGCACGCGGCTCGTCGAGATCGGGACCGGCGCCGACGCCTTCCACGCCCCCGCCCGCGCCCTGTACGAGAGCCTCGGCTGCGTCCCGTTCCCGACGGTGCACTACTACCGCCAACTCTGACGACAGCCGTCCGGGGCGCGGCGCTCCCCTAATCGCGCCACGCCCCGGACCCCCGCTCCCCCGTCCCCCCGGAGGGCTCCCCCAGCCCCCGGCTCTACACCCCGACGTCCCCTACGCCGAGGTCGTCACCAGCGGCGGCAGCGCCCCCGTCTTCGCCGCCTGCGCATACCAGTACGCACTCGACTTCGGCGTACGAGCGAGGGTCGCGTAGTCGACGTACACCGCCCCGAACCGCTTGCCGTACCCGTACGCCCACTCGAAGTTGTCCATCAGGGACCACAGGTAGTACCCGCGCACATCCGCCCCCTCGGCGATCGCGCGCCGGACCGCCCGCAGGTGGCCGTGCAGGTAGGCGATGCGCTCGGGGTCGTGGACGCGACCGTCCGAGTCCATCTTGTCGTCGTACGCCGCCCCGTTCTCGGTGACGTACATCGGCAGCCCCGGCGCCTCCCGCGAGTACCGCATGATCAGCTCGTGCAGACCGGTCGGGTCGATGGTCCAGCCCATCTCCGTACGCTCGCCCGGGGTCTGGTGGAACAGGACGTCGTCCGCGCCCGGCCACGGCGAGTGGTTGCTCGCCCCGTGGCCGTCCGCACGCGGCCCGATCGCGTCGGCGTCGGCCGCGCCCACCAGCGTCGGCGTGTAGTAGTTCAACCCCAGCGCGTCCAACGGCTGGTTGGCCGCCGCCACGTCACCGTCCTGCACGAACGACCAGTCCGTCAGCGACGAGGTGGCGGCGAACAGGGTCTCCGGGTACGCCCCCTGCAGCATCGGCCCGTGGAAGACGCCGTTCGCGAGGTCGTCGATCTTCCGGGCCGCGGCCACGTCCTCGGGGGAGCTCGTGATCGGCCGTACCACCGACGAGTTGAGGCTCACGGCGATCGAGTTGCGGGCGGGCATGGCCGAGCGGAGCGCCGAGACGCCCAACCCGTGCGCCAGGTTCAGATGGTGGGCCGCGCGCAGCGACGCCACCGGGTCCGTACGGCCGGGCGCGTGCACGCCGGAGCCGTACCCGAGGAACGCGGTGCACCACGGCTCGTTGAGGGTGATCCACTGCTCGACACGGTCGCCGAGCGCCTCGCCCACGATCCGCGCGTACTCGGCGAAACGGTGGACGACGTCCCGCTCGGGCCAGCCGCCCGCGTCCTCCAGCTCCTGGGGAAGGTCCCAGTGGTAGAGGGTGACGGCCGGCTTGATGCCCTTGTCCAGCAACTCGTCGACCAGACGGCGGTAGAAGTCCAGTCCGCGCTGGATCGCGGGACCCCGGCCCGTCGGCTGCACCCGCGACCAGGAGATGGAGAAGCGGTACGAGTTGAGGCCCAGGTCCGCCATCATCGCCACGTCGTCGCGGTAGCGGTGGTAGTGGTCGACAGCGATGTCACCGGTCTCACCACCGGCGGTCTTCCCCGGGGTGTGGCTGAAGGTGTCCCAGATGGAGGGCGTACGGCCGTCCTCCCGCACCGCTCCCTCGATCTGGTAAGCGGAGGTGGCCGCGCCCCAGAGAAAGGCGGGGGGAAAGGTCACCGGGGTCACCGGGTTCACGGGTTCAGGCATGGAAGCGCTCCCATTGGGTGGTCGGGTGGACCGACGGAGGATTGGTGGGGGGAGAAAGGGAGGAGAGAAACAGGGGTCGAGGCGGCGGTGACCCGACCCCCGGAGATACCGAACGAGAAACGATCGACAATCCGGAACGAGAACCCGGAACGAGAAGCGAACGAGTATCCGGAAGAAGCGAACGAAGGTGAATCCGGGCCTCAGCCCTTCACCGCGCCCTGCATGATGCCCCCCACGATCTGCTTGCCGAAGAAGGCGAAGACCAGCAGCAACGGCAGGGTGCCCAGCAGCGCGCCCGCCATGATCAGGGACTGGTCGGGGGTGTACCCGCGGCCCAGGGCCGCGACCGCGACCTGCACGGTCGGATTGCCGGTCTGGGTCAGGACCAGGAAGGGCCACAGGAAGTCGTTCCAGGTCTGTACGAAGACCAGCATGCCGAGCACGGCCATCGCCGGCCGGGCCGCCGGGAACACCACGTGCCACACGACCCGCCAGCTGTTCGCCCCGTCGACCCGGGCGGCCTCGATGATCTCGTCCGGCAGTGCCTGGATCAGGTACTGCCGCATGAAGAACACCCCGAACGCGCTGACCAGCGACGGGAAGATGACTGCCTGCAACTGGTCGGTCCAGTCCAGCTTGGCGACCATCATGTACAGCGGGATGACGCTCAGCTGCGGCGGCACCATCATCGTGCCGATCACGATCAGCATCAGCGCGCCACGGCCCCTGAACCGCAGTTTGGCGAAGGCGAACCCGGCGATCGTCGACAGGAAGACGACGGTCGCCGCCGAAACTCCCGCGACCACCGTGGTGTTGAAGAACGCCTCGCCCAGATTGGCGTCCGTCCAGGCCAGTTCGATCTTGTCGAAGAGGCCGCCGCCGAACCAGAACGGTGGCGGCGTCTGCGCCAGCCGGTTGTTGTCGCGAGAGGCGGCGATCGCCGACCAGACCAGGGGGAAGATCGAGACGATCGTGAACAGGATGAGGATCGCGTACGCGATCGGGCCGCCGTGCAGCTGCCCGCCGGCCCGCGCGGCCTTGGGCAGGCGCGGGCGCTTGGACTTGTCCGTGGGCTTCGCGTCGGCGGGCTTCGCGTCGGTGGGCGTCACTGTAGTCGTCACGGCCGGAACTCCTTAACTACTGGCGCGCAGCCGGCGCGAGATGACGTAGTTGATGATGCCGATGACGATCAGGATCAGGAACATCGCCCAGGCGATCGCCGAGGCACGGCCCAGGTGCTGGGCGACCCAGCCCTGCTCGTACAGGTACAGGCCGAGCGTCTGGAACTGGTGTTCCGCGCCGCCGGAGGTGCCCTTGTTGGCGTCGAACAGCAGCGGCTCTCCGAAGACCTGGCTCGCCCCGATCGTCGACACCACGCACGTGAACAGGATCGTCGGACGCAGCGCGGGCACGGTCACATGGATGAACTGCTGCCAGCGGCTGGCCCCGTCCAGGGCCGCCGACTCGTACAGGTCGTGCGGGATCGCCTGCATCGCGGCGAGGTAGATCAGCGTGTTGTAACCGGTCCAGCGCCAGATGATGATCGACGACACGGCGATCTGCGAGGCCCACTTGTCGTTCTGCCAGTCGACCGGGTTGATGCCGACGGCGTCGAGCGCCCAGTTGATCATGCCGTAGTCGCGGCCGAACAGCATGACGAACACCAGCGAAGCGGCGGCGATCGAGGTCGCGTACGGCGCGAGCATCGCGACCCGGAAGAAGGTCGAGGCCCGTAGCTTGTAGTTGAGGATGTGGGCGATGCCCATCGCCATCAACAGCTGCGGAACGGTGGAGATGATGCCGATGGTCAGGGTGTTCCACGCCGCGTTCCAGAAGAACTCGTCGTCGAAGATCCGGGTGTAGTTGCGCAGCCCCACCCAGTTCATGTCGGTCGGCGCGGTCAGCTCCACCTGGTGCAGCGAGGCCCAGCCGGTGTAGAGCAAGGGGAACAGGCCGAACGCGACGAACAGCAGGAAGAACGGGGAGACGAAGGCGTACGGGCTCCAGCGCATGTCCCGCTGCCAGCGCCGGGACAGCCGGGCCCGCTTCTGCTGCGCCGCGGCGGAGGTGTCGTCACCGGGCGGGCGGCCCGGGGCCGCGCCCCCCTCCTTCAAGGGGGGCGCGGCGGTGTCGTGAGGGGTGGTCATCCGGGTCACTGATCCAGCTTGTTGTCGATGGACTTGACCGCGGAGTCCCAGGCTTCCTTCGCCGACTTGCCCTTCGTCACCAGGATGACGCCGTTGTCCGACAGGCCCTGCTGGATGATCTGGTCCTTCGGGCCGATCACCTGGACCGGGGCGGACTTGGCGGCTGCGGCGAAGACCGTGCCGATCGGCTGGTCACCGGTCATCTCGTTGACCGCGCCGGTGACTTCGGGTGAGGTGTAGGCGGCCGGGGCGCTCGGGAAGCTGCCCTGCACCTTGAACAGCTTCGCCTGCTGCTCCGGCGCGGTCAGCCAGGCCACGAACTTCTGGGCCTCCTCCACGTTCTTGCCGCTCTTGGGCACGGTCAGGAAGGAGCCGCCCCAGTTACCGCTCTTGGGCGCGGTGGCGACGGCCCACTTGCCCTTCGCCTCCGGCTTCGAGTTGTCCTTCAGCGTGCCGAGCATCCACGGCGGGCAGGAGATCGCGGCGAACTTGTTGTTGGCGATCGTCGAGTTCCAGGCGGGCTGGAACTGCGTCTGCGACTGGACCAGTCCCTTCTCGGCTGCTTCGGCGGTCAGGTCGAAGGCGGCCTTGACGGCAGGGTTCGTCTTGTAGATGACCTCGCCGGAGGAGTCGTAGAACTTCTCCTTCTCGCTGCCGATGATCCCGTTGAGCAGACCGCCGGGGGAGTCCATGAAGACGGTGCCCTTGGGCGCCTTCTTCTTGTACTGCTCGCCGACGGTGATCAGCTTGGCCCAGTCACCGGCCCACAGCGCGCCGACCTCCGCGGGGTCCGTGGGCAGGCCGGCCTCCTTGAAGAGGTCGGTGCGGTAGCAGATCGCCATCGGGCCCACGTCGGTACCGAGGCCGATCGTCTGACCGTCCTTGGTCGTGGCCTGCTCCCACTTCCAGTCGAGCCACTTGCTCTTGTCCACCCCCGAGACCTTGGAGAAGTCCGAGAGCTTGTCGGCCTGGGTGTTGACGATCTCGGCGATGTTGGCGACTTCGACTGCCTGGACGTCCAGCAGACCGCTGTTGGTCGTGAGGTGGTTCAGCAGCGGCGGGTAGTAGTTCTCGTTCCGCTGGATCACGTTGTCGGCGATCTTTATCTTGGGGTTGAGCTTCTCGTACTCGGTGTAGAGGCCGGCTTCCTTGAAGCCCATGGTGCCGAAGAGACCCAGGGTGATCGTGGTCTTGTCGCCACCGCCGCCGCCACTGCCGCCCGAAGAGGAACCGCCGCCGCCATCGCCGTCGTCGGCACAGCCGGCCAGCAGCCCGGCGCCCAGCGCGGCGACGGTCGCGACGACCACCGCCCTGCGCGTCCTGCGGGCGGTGCGGGTGCCCCCACCCGACCGGAGCCGGGAGTGCGGGAGGGTACGTGCTCGCATTGCGTCCTCCTGATGCCCTGACGTGCCGACCCCCCGGCCAACGGCTTTGTTGGGCCCGTTAGTTCATGCTGCGGCTCGGGCGGGGAACGTGCGGGTTGTGTAAGTGCCAGGTACTGTGGGAGCGCTCCCACGAGTGATGTGTTGAAGAGTCGTCGGTTCATGCGGGGGTGTCAAGGGAGCGAGCGCGGAGAGATGCCTTCGGTTATCGGGCTGTTAACTAACCCGGGCCGGCGGCCGGGCATGCCCGGAAACGGTAGGGCGGGGCGGGGTTGGGGCTCAAGTGGTCTGCGGGATCGGGGTGCCGAGGGCGCCCGGGCCGGCCCAGGCGGACGGGTTCGCGGCACCCGCCCGTCGCCGGGCCGCCGGGTTCCGGGGCGTCGGCACTGTTGGACTCGTGTAATCAGTCGTCCCGGACGGGACGACGTCGCAGGAGCCGGGCCGGTGTCACCGACGGCGCCGAAACCCGGATGAGCACTTCCCGGACGTCGTACGACGATCAGGACTGTTAGATTCCACGCCAGCGCGGTGTGAACGGGAGGCGACCATGGTGGCAGGCCACGGAGCACGGGGCCGGAGCGGTGGGCGGCCGACGTTGGAAGAGGTCGCCGCACGGGCCGGCGTGGGCCGGGGGACGGTGTCCCGGGTGATCAACGGCTCGCCCCGGGTCAGTGACGCGACCCGCGCGGCGGTCGAGGTGGCCGTCGCGGAGCTCGGCTACGTCCCGAACACGGCGGCCCGCGCACTCGCGGCGAACCGCACCGACGCGATCGCGATGGTCGTCCCCGAGCCGGAGACCCGCTTCTTCGCCGAGCCGTACTTCTCCGACATCCTCAAGGGTGTGGGCGCGCAGCTGTCCGACACGGAGATGCAGCTGCTGCTGATCTTCGCGGGCAGCGACCGGGAGCGACGCCGCCTGGCCCAGTACCTGGCCGCGCACCGTGTCGACGGAGTCCTTCTGGTCTCGGTCCACGCGGACGATCCGCTCCCCGATTTGCTGTCACAACTGGAAATCCCGGCGGTGATCAGCGGCCCGCGCTCGGAGCACGAGACGCTCCCCTCCGTCGACTCCGACAACTACGGCGGCGGTCGCTCGGCGGTGGAACACCTGATCGAGCGGGGTCGCGCCCGAATCGGCACCATCACCGGCCGCCTGGACGTCTACGGCGCCCAGCGGCGCGTCGTGGGCTACCGGGACGCCCTGGAGGACGCCGGCCGCGAGGTCGACGAGCGCCTGATCGTCCCCGGCGACTTCACGGAGGAGGGCGGCCGCCGGGCGATGACGGAACTCCTGACCCGCTGCCCCGACCTCGACGCGGTCTTCGCCGAGTCCGACGTCATGGCCGCCGGCGCCCGGCAGGTCCTCCGCGAGGCGGGCCGCCGCATACCCGACGACGTCGCCCTCGTCGGCTACGACGACTCGGCGATCGCCCGCCACATGGACCCACCCCTCACCAGCGTCCGCCAGCCCATAGTGGAAATGGGCCGCGCCATGATCGACCTCCTCCTCGACGAGATCGCGGACCGCCGCCCGGCGGTGTCCCGGGGGCTGGAGCGGCGGCAGGTAATGCTGCCCACGGAGCTGGTGACGCGGGCTTCTTCCTGAGGCCGGCCCTGTTTGCACACCGGGGCCTCGACATGGACGGCACGACCGTCATCGCCGATGGTCACCATTCGGTTGCTTTCCACGCCGTGGAACGGCCTGCGTCTGACGGAGAGGTGCGTCATCGTTTCGTGCCGCCGAATCGGAGAGATGGCGTCTGCCGCGTAACTCTGGCGCGGTGCCGGACACAAACAAGGTGACGGCATCGCGTGGGGAGGGCGGGCGTGAGCAGACCGATGGACGACCCACAGGGGTTCGAGGAGGTCTACCGGCGCACCTACCTGCCTGTACTGCGGTTCTTGCGCAGGCGCTTGCCACCGACTGCGGCGGAGGACGCGGCAGCGGAGGTGTTCCTGGTGGCTTGGCGGAACCGCCACGACGTACGTGGCAAGGAACTGCCCTGGCTGTTCGGCATCGCTCGACGGATAGCGGCCAACACCGTGCGCGCGAGAGATCGCGCCGATCGTCTGGGCGACCGCATACGTGCCCACCACGATCACGGAGCTGAACCTGCCGCTGAGGAAGCAGTCCTGCACAGGCTGGGCGCGCAACGCGTGTTGGACCGACTTCCGGCACACGAACAGGAAGTGCTGCTGCTGGTGGCTTGGGACGGACTGTCCGTGCGTGACGCGGCCAAGGTCCTGGGCTGCAGCGCCGGGGCATTCCGGGTCCGCATGCATCGGGCACGCCGAATGCTGGAAGAGGCGGTGGCCACGGACGAGGCGCAAGTACCCAAGGTGGGACTGCCGGTGGACGGGAGGGCACGGTGAAGGGAGATCTCAGGAAGGTGCGGGAGTTGATGCCGCCCGATCCGCAGGACGAGTTCGGGCGGGACGGGATAATCCCGGAACGTGGCGAGCGGGAGCTTACGGCCCTGCTGGTCGCTGATGATGCGACGACGCCTCCTCTCCCGCGAGTGGGTATGTCCCGCCGACGGGTTCTGCTGGCCGGCGGAGTAGTGGCATCGGTCACCGCGGTGGCTGCATCAGGTGAGCTGGACCGTTTGCTGGGATCCGCCGGCGGCGAGGCTCAGGCGATGACAACCCCACCGGTTCTGGACCTTCGTGAGATCGCAGGGAGGTCGTCGCGCCAAGTGCTGACCCAGTTGTCCGAGAAGGTCCGGAACCTCGCTCCGGAGGGTGTGCAGGGCCCATACCTCTACATCAAGAGCTGGGCGTGGGTACTGAACTCAGCCGGTGACGTTCCGGGTGGTGTCGCCAACGCGGCCGTACCGACAGTGACGGAGCAGTGGATCAGGACGTCCGACGCGGCGGGGCGCGAGCGCCGCAGGTACGGAAAGCCGTACTTTCCCAATCCGGATCAGGAACGGGATGCTCGCGAAGCAGGACTGATCGAGGGCCAGGGGGTTCGGGACGAGACCTACGGGCCGGGCCATTTCGCGCAGGACTCCGAGTGGGAGGCACTCCTTCCCTTCTCGACCGATCCGGATCGGCTGCTCGCGCAGTTGAAAGAGGTCAACTGGGAGGGAGGACGGTTGGTCTGGGGTGTCTCAGCGATGCTGGCGGCGGCGCAGCGAGCCTCGGGCGGCACTGTGGAACCGGAGTTGCGCGCGGCAGCGCTGCGGGTCCTCGCCGACCGGACCGACGTGGTGGTGACGAGGACGACCACATGGAAGGGCCGACAGGCCCTTGCTGTCACTCAGGAAGGCAGGCACGAGGCCGCGACTTTCCGAGACTCGCTGCTCATCGATCCAGGGACTGGTTACCCGATGGGTGGCGAGGAAGCTTTGCTCGGCGACCCACTGGCACTGAGAATCGCGGTTCCCGGGACGATATCGGTGAGCGAGATCTTGTCGCGCGGAACGGTCAAGGACACCAAAGGCCGGGTCTGAGGCGAAGCGTGCTCCCAGAGTGACAGCGAGTGACAGCGGCACCAAAACCTGAGGAATAGCAAGACCTGTGGAGCGGGGTGCTTGTCACGAATGCCACAGACCCCGGGGTTTCGGTCTGCGGGGGCGTCATCCCTTGACGTCAGGAAGGCGCGGCCTCCGGGGGATGACGCCCCGTCCGGCTCACCAGGTCTTGCCGGCCTGCTCCCGGACCGTCCGGTTGATCCGGTTGAAGAAGTTGGTCATCGCGATCTCCAGGGTGATGGCGCCCAGCTGCTCCTCGCTGAAGTGGTCGGCGGCGGCGTCCCAGATCTCGTCGGTGACGCCCGGTGCACCGTCCTGGAGCCGGGTTGCGGCCTCGGTCAGGGCGAGGGCCGCCCGCTCCTCCTCGGTGTAGAAGGGCGTCTCGCGCCACGCGACCACGTTGTGCAGCCGCTCCTCCGTCTCACCGGCCTGCTGCGCCGACTGGATCGTGGCGAAGACGCACGGGCTGCAACCGTTGATCTGGCTGACACGCAGATGGACCAGCGACAGCAGGTGCTTGTCCACGCCTCCGGCGTGAATCGCCTTGTAGAGGTGCTGGATCGCTGTGATCACGTCAGGATTGGCCGGGCTCTTCACACGTGCTTCCATCGGTCTGACTCCTTCATCGGTGGTTCATCGGTTACCTGCGCCCCTCCGGGCCCGTCATCCCCATGACGGAGCAGAACCGAGGAAGGTAACAACATGTCCGACACCAGCCCGACGGACCCGATAGCCGAGACGTTCGAGGCCCAGCGCGACCGGCTGCGCGCGGTCGCCCACCGCATGCTCGGATCGCACGCCGACGCCGAGGACGTGGTCCAAGAGGCTTGGCTGCGTCTCTCCCGCCAGGACACGGCGACCATCCACAACCTCGCCGGCTGGCTGACCACGGTGGTCGGCCGGATCAGCCTCGATGTCCTGCGATCGCGCCAGGCCCGCCCGGAGGCGTCCTACGACGACGGTCCATCCGAGTTCGTGGTCACGCTCGACGACAACCCTGCTCCCGAGGACCACGCGGTGCTCGCCGACTCGGTCGGGCTCGCGCTCCTCGTCGTCCTGGAGTCACTCGGGCCGAGCGAGCGGCTGGCGTTCGTGCTGCACGACCTGTTCGCGGTGCCGTTCGACGAGATCGGCCAGATCCTCGGCAAGTCCACCGCCGCCACCAAGATGCTCGCCAGCCGCGCCCGCAGGAAGGTGCGGACGATTGAGCGACCGACCGGCGTCGGACGGGAGCAGCGAGAGGTGGTCCAGGCCTTCCTGGCAGCGGCTCGCCGCGGCGACTTCGAGGAGTTGCTGCGGGTACTCGACCCCGAGGTGAAACTGACCGTCGACACCCCGTCGGGCGTGGTCGTCACCCTCGGCGCCACCAAGGTCGCAGCCGGCGCGCAACTGTCCGCCAGCGCAGCCACGCAGGGGCGGACGGTGCTCGTCAACGGCCTCCCGGGGATCATTTCCTGGCGCGAGGACGGCACCCCGCTCTCGGTCCTCGCGTTCACCGTCGCCGACGGCCGGATCACCGACATCACGGTCGTGATCGACCCGGCCAAACTCGCGCTGATGGACCTGCCGGATCCGGCGTGAGTCCCTACCGAGGCAGTCGCCGCCAAGCGGCCAAGGTCTATGGATCACTGACCTGTTTCAGAGGGCGGTTCGTGAGTTGATGTCTGCTTCCGTGTGAAGCTGGGCCAGGGCTGACCCGATGCGGATGGCTGCCGCCGCGCACCTACACGCCGCATTCACCGCCGAGCTGCTGATCCCGCCGTTCGGCCCGCTCCCCGACCGGACTCGCAGCCTGATCCCCGGCTATCTCCTCAACGATCCCGCAGCTCTGCAGGCGTGGCTCCGCGGCTATGGCTCTGCCTGATCGCGGCAGTCCGACCCGTGCCGGGGCGATACCGGGATCCGTGTACGGATCGCTCGCGGCAGACGTCTTGTACCGCGCAACGGTCGGGACCGGAGGTCGGGAGCCCCATTGCGGGTCACGAAAAGCACGTAAGAAAGCCGGACAGACCAGAGGCCGCCCGTGCCCGAATCCGCAGCCCAACCTCGGACCGCCAACGAACCAACTGAAGCGATCACTCCGAAATCAAGTTGGCGGATCCGGGCTCACCGTCCCGGTGAGGCCGAGCGGGATAGAATTGTTTGGCCCAACGCCGATATGCCATGATCGGGCCGTCACCATCAGCTATCCGGGGGGCTGGCTGATGTTGCTTTGTGTGCCAGATGGGACTGTCAGCACCAAGCGTGAGGCCGGTGATTGTGCTGCGAAGCCCGAAGCTGCACAGTACTCCGGACACAGTTCGGGCGACATGCCGGCCTAGCCGAGAAGGCAACCAATGTGGGGGAGATATGCGGATGCAAGCGGCGAAGCGCAATTGGATCCGCCAGGGCCCGACCACAGTGGGCATGAGCCAGGCATGCATCATGAGTCCGAGACCCTGCACGGTTACGGTCCCGGTCGCGCAACCCAGGCCGCGAAGTTCGCCATCGTAGCTGGTGGTCATGTGCCACCACGGCAGGTAAGGGATTGGCATGCGAGTCTTGAGGTGAATAGCAGCCACAGGACTCCCGGGATTCAACGGAAGCGTGAATTCTCGTACTTGGCTGTTGTGCATGACAGGAAAATGCCCTAGGTCCACAGCATTTTCGGTGATCTCCTGCGGGTGTGAGGGCAGTTCCACTGTGATATGAATTAGGCGGGAGTACCCTTTGAGGTCTGCGCTCTCGATCTCCCATTCAGGACCGTTGTCCGCTTCGCCATGGTGCCAAGCGAAGATGATGCCGTTCGTCTCTCGGATCTCCAGATGACGAACGCTCGCTTTTGGCGGCTGCTTTCCGTATCCGGATCGCACGCATGCGCCGTCGGGCCCGAAACCGAATCCATGGAACGGGCAGACCAGATCCTCTCCCTCTACCTTTCCCCCGACGCCGAGATGAGCGCCCAGGTGTGGGCAGTACGGCTCGACCGCGCGCAGCAGTCCGGCCCGGGTGCGATATAGGACGACATCTTGATCCACCAACCTGCTGGTGACCACTTTCCCTGGACGGACTTCGTCCGAGAACCCGATGCAGAACCAGCCCTTCGGACTGGGTAGCGCCGGAGGGAATGCCTCGTCGGCCGGCGTTGGGCCATGAGAGGGCACCTTGTACCATTTCGTGTCCCTGCTGCCAAACATTTCGGCTCTTCTCCAGAGTTATGCCTGCGCTAGATTAGGGATAGAAATTCCCCGGCCGTGACCGGCGCCCGCCTCCGCACACCGAGGGGTTTCTTGCTTCCATTCGCGATAGCCGGTCAGCATGGGAGCGTGTTCTACCTGCAGAGGAAGCGCCCGTCCGCGGGATCGCACGTGATGGTCTGGGAAATGAACTCTCCGCTGAAATCCCTCCCGTGATAACGAGGGGAGGTCAAGTGGTACCTGAGGCTGCCAGCCATCTCAAGTTCGAACCCGGTGAAGACTTCACGTACGGCTGTCGATGCGCCCTCGGCGATCCACTGATCACGGATCTCCGTGTACTCGCGCTCTGCCACATACACCAGGTTGACCAGCCTGTCGATTGCCTCCTGCCATTCCAGTCCCTCCCCCAGGACCATGACCGTGACGGAGTGAAGCAAAGACGGGAGATTTTGACTGTGCTGCAGGTATTCCTTATGGAACGAATACAGATCGTTGACCAGCAGGACGTGGCGGTTGGCAAGCCAGGCGAGGCGTGCACGGCGGGGGTCGTTCCATTCCTCTTCGGTCAGGTGCGCACCCATGATATGCGGTGCGCAGATAATGAAGGGCCACATCCCGGTGTCGTCATCTCGGAATGAAAGGTACTGATCCAGGGACACATCTATCACAACGGGCATGCTCGCACGGTGCTCGTTGCGGTAGATGTTGCTGTGGAAATAATCCCGGATCACAGCCAGGAATGCATCGCGCTCAGCGTCGGGCATACTGTCGCTGATCTGATCGACCAGTTGAGTGATCCCGTGCACCAGTGGTGACGAAATGCGGGATTTGGGATGGGGTGGCGTACTCCTTGACCGCATTGATTCCGCGTTCTCGGTGAGCTGTTCCCAGGGCGTCAAAGCGCTGCGCCCATCCCTGGCAACCGAGGCCTCCCAATCTCGTTCATGCGCATCGTCCAGCACCGTGACGGCGCCGGTGTATTTGCTCCACAGTTCGTATTCTTTCCGAGGGAGGCGCGGGAGCACATGGGCCACCCACAGGTACAGCCTGCACATATGCGTGTACTTCCGATAAGCGATGACACGCGAGTTGTCGGAGAACAGGGAGAGAACCCAGTCGTCCGCATTTTCTTGGAATTCTTCGTCATAGTTCTTGTTCTTTTCCCAAGGGAAGGGGCAGGTGATCGCGGGAAGGAAATAGCTGATACGGTCGGCTGGGATCATGTTCATCTGTTCCTCCTGCAAGGCGGTAGGTCAGCGCACTGATGGAGTTTCGTCAATTGTTCGCAAGTGCGTGACAGGAGCGTTGTCGGCGGTATCCGGGAACTGGGTCAGCGAAAAGTCAGCGATCAAGTTCGGCATGTGGACGGCTTCCCAAGCAACCCGCCATACGGCGCTGTGGGCCAACTGCTGGAGTGCGGGCACGGCCGGGGCCACGCGGAGTGGGCCGCGTAGCAGCGACACTCCCCGGCTGCTGTTGGGAACGGACTGGGATTCTTCATGTTGGCTCCCGGGGCTGAACCTGTTGGCCGTTTCGTCACGTGGTGCGGGTGAGTCCACATTTGCTGAGGCGGCGGGTGCGACTTCGGTACAGGAGGGGCGTGCCATCAGGCAGGGAGTCTGAGGGGGGTGGGCGCGGTGCCGCCGCAGAGGTGGGCGACGTGCGTTTTCGTGGGGCCGCGATACGGGCGGAGTGAGAGGCCTCCCGTGGCCCAAGTCCCCTGCGAGGGAAGCGGGTTCATGAGGTCCTCGCCGTGGCGATGGCGGTGAACTGCCGCAGGTCGGCGATGGCGCAGGGCGGGAAGGGCGCGGTCTTCAGCACGCGCAGGGCCTGTGCCCGGAGTGTGCCGATCATGTCCTCCACCGCGTCCCGGGCGCCGGTGGCGGTGAGCAGCTCACGGATGCGGTCGGCCCCCGCCTCGTCGAGACGGGGAGCACCGAGCAGGGAGCGCAGGACGCGCCGTTGGCTGATGTCGGCGCGCTCGAGGGCGAGGGCCACCAGGACGGTGTGCTTGCCCTCGCGCAGATCGTCCAGCGACGGCTTCCCGGTCACCTCAGGAGTCCCGAAGACGCCGAGGAGGTCATCACGCAACTGGAAAGCCTCGCCGACGGGCAAGGCATAGGCACTCAGCGCCTCGCGCACCGCAGGCGGGGCACCCGCAAGGGCAGCGCCGATGTGCAAGGGGCGCTCCACGGTGTACTTGGCGGTCTTGTACCGCACGATGCGCAGCGCCTGCTCCACATCCGCGGCGGGGCGGCCGGCGGCGGTGACGTCCAGGTACTGCCCGTACATCACCTCACTGCGCATCTCATGGATCAGCGGCCGCACCGCGTCGAGTTGGCGGGGAGTAAGACCGGCCACGTGCAGAAGCTCATCCGACCAGGCCAGTGTCAGATCACCAATGAGGATCGCGCCGCTGACTCCCACCTGCCGGGCGGCGAGGACAGTACGGCCGCCGGCGTGGTGCTCCGCGAGGCGGCGGTGGACGGTGGGGACGCCTCGGCGGCTGCCGCTGTTGTCCATGATGTCGTCGTGGATGAGGCAGAAGGCGTGGAACATCTCCAGCGACGCCGCCGTTTTGATCAGCGTCTCGGGGGTGCCGTGACCGCCGGCGGCCTCCCAGCCGCTCACGCACAGCAGAGGCCGCAACCGTTTCCCTCCGGCGGCCAGGAGATCACGCAGGCACTCGGTCACCTCGGCGGGCATCCGCAGCTTCGCGGCGGTACCGGCCTTGTGCTCCAAGAAACCGTCGAGCACGCTGGTGACCCGTCTGCGCAAGGCGGCCGCGCCCGGCAGCTCGGCAACACCCGCGATCAACTCGCCTCCCCCAGCGAGGTGGCCGGGGCTCTCCGGACGGGATACAAGGTCTCCTCGACCAGGAACGCACGGGGCTCCTCGGCGCACGCCGACACGCCCCCAGGCGTCGGAGCAAGTACCGGGCCCGGACACCAGGGCATCCTCGCTCCCCCGGTCACGACCGCGGCTCCCTGTAGAACGGTCACCGCTACGCTCCGCTCTTGAACGGCGGGCGCCCGATACGACATGTCACGCGTTGGCCTGTGGACGGGAACAGGCCCTGCACGCAGCCTGATACGCGGACATAGAGGTTTTGGCACACCTCCAGCAAAGGCGACTGCCAGCACGCTGAACAGGCGTACCCAACGAGCGCTTGGTGCACTACTGGGGCGCTCGCCGCATTTGGCGTACGCAAGCGGCTTGCCCACGGGTTGCGTTGGACGGTCTCGACATCGATGCCCAGGAGGGTGCCGTGGGCGGCAACCTGGTTCTTGAAACCCTGGTCGACGAGGGCTTTCCCGACGGTGCCGCCGGCGTGCTTGGCGACCTGGTCCAGCAGGGCGATGCCCGCGGCGTTGTCGTATGCGCTCGCGGCGAGGACAGTGACGGCGATGACCAGGCCCAGCACGTCCACGGCCAGTCCCCGCTTGCGGCCAGGCATCCGTTTCGCCGGGTCCCGGCCGGTCGTGGAGGCGGGGACCCCGGCAGCCGCGTGGACACTCTGGGTGTCCAGCGGTCGGGTCCTCTAATCGGCGGGCCTTCTCACGGACCTGGCAGCGCAGGAGTTCATGAATGACCTGGTCAGTCCCGTCGTCTCGCCACGTGGCGAAGTAGTAGTACGTCGCGCCCTCGGGCGGTAGGTCGTTGGGAAGGTAGGCCTACTGGCAGCCGGTCCGGCCCTGGTAGAGAATCGCGTTTACGATCTCCTGCATCGCGTAGGCGCCCTGATGGCCGCTGACCGAGCGGTGCCGGTCTTACACGCCGTGATCACAGGCTCGATCAACGACCACCCAAAGACTCACGAACCGCCCTCTCAGCCTGCGGGGTTTGGCGGCGTTCGACGAGGTGGCCGCGTTCGAAGCGGGCCCCGGCCCGGACGAGGGCGAGCCGAGATCGGTGACGACCGCACCCGTTTCGCCGATGCCCGCGCCCGCCATGCGCCTGGGACTTGTCGGACGCGGTGTCCCGCTCGCCCTGCACGAGGATCTCGCCGGTTTCCACCACCTCGTAAAGCGTTGGGCAGTTGCCGTTGTCCGACGTGGTTCCGATGAACCGCAGTGTCATCTGACCCTCCAACCGCACATTGCTCTGTTGCTGGAGGGCGCTGTGGTTGCGCGCAAGTGAGTCGCCGAGCGTCAGCCGGTGGATTCGCTGTCTTCGGCCGTGCTCGGGTTCGTGTGTTCCATGACGAACGACCCCTTCCCGCGCACAGTGACGATCAGGCCGCGCTGACTCAGGAGCTGAAGGGCGGATCGTGCGGTCGGGCGCGAGACGCTGAACTCGTCGCAGATGGCCGCCTCGGAGGGGACCCGGCGACGGGGCGGATATGTGCCGTCAGCGATGCGCGCGCCGAGTATGACGGCGATTTGCTCGTACAGCGGCTCAGGTCCTTCAAGGTCTACAGTCATATGTCGACCCTATTTGACCTGCGACGATGCCTATCGATATCTGGAGTCATGTGACATCACCTTACAGCACCTTACAAGTGGCGTAATCTCTGGACATGAAAAGACCCCGGCGAGGTTGTGCGACCTCCCGGGGCATGGCCACCAGCTTCAGAGGAGCTGACGACAGTGAGCATTATCCACGCGTTTCTGCGATGGGCCCTGGGCCTACTCGCCCCCGGCACCGGCAGGCGAAGGGCCGCTTCCTGCCCTGCCGTATCGCCTCCGGCCCCTCGACCGCGTACGACAGCCACGGCCCCGCAGCGGCTCCTGGCCCAGCGGTCCCCGTACGGACTCCACGGCCCGCTCGACGGCGGCGCCACCGTCATGGTCCGGCCGTACGTCGTCGAGTCCGAGCGGGAGCAGGCCTGGCAGTCTCGGCGGAGGCTCGCCCTGGTGCTCGCGGCGGACTTCGGTATCGATCTCGACGAGCATGTGATCGGCGCGAAGGCGGTGGCGTGATGAGCACCTGCGAACCTCCCCGCCGCCCCGGCCTGCTGCCGGTGAGCCTCGGCGACACCGTTCGGGACGCTGGAAGCGGGCGGATCGGCAGGGTGATGGGGTTCGTCGGCCCGTTCGTGCAACTGCGGCCGGTCGGTGGCGGCCGGGAGTGGGACGCCCGACCGGAACGGCTCAGGCCGGTGACCCGGTCCGAAGCGTTGAGCGAAGGCGTCGCCAGGAGCAACGCCCGGTCGAAGGGGGAGAGGTTGTAGCGGCGGGCCTGACGTCCGGGCGCCTGTAGCAGCACGCCCCGCCGTGGCTGGGGCGTGCTGCTGGCAACCTGACCTCCATGGAGAAGCTTGGTGGAGGGCAAAGCGCGGGCAGCCACCCGCTGTTGGGCCTGGAACGGATCGACGGCCCGGTGGCGGAGTGTCTGGCCCGGATCGGGGAGGTCTTCCGGGTCTTCGAGAAGCAGGACTCGGGGTGTGTGGCGTACGGGGTGCGATTGCCCGACCGTGATGAGCGGTGGTTCGTGAAGACCGCGGTCGAGGGGGTGGGGGCGCGGTCGCTGGAGCGGGCGTGGGCTTTTCACCGTGCCGTGCGGCACCCGGTGATCGTCCCGCAGGTGCACCGCATCGCCGTGCGGGACGGGCGGCCGGCCGTGGTCATGCCCTGGCGGGACGGGGAGGTGCTGTACCACCCCGCCGAGCGTGGCAGCGGGGACCGTACGGGCCCCGGCAGTCCGATGGCGCGCTTCCGGGCCCTGCCCCTCGCCCGGGTCGAAGCGGCCTTCGCCCGTGTCCTCGACGCCCACCTCGCCGTAGAGGCGGCCGGACACGTCGCCGTGGATCTCTACGACGGTGCCCTGCTGTACGACTTCGCGGCGCACGAGATGTATTT
Source organism: Streptomyces sp. NBC_01314 (assembly GCF_041435215.1). NCBI lineage: Bacteria > Bacillati > Actinomycetota > Actinomycetes > Kitasatosporales > Streptomycetaceae > Streptomyces > Streptomyces sp. NBC_01314. Next base: position 7,209,699 of record NZ_CP108394.1, read on the forward strand.
GGTCGACCTCGACGAGTACCGGCCCGGCCCCTTCGTGCTGGACGCCGAGCGGCTGCCGGGCTCCACCCGTTTCATGGCGCCGGAGGAGTTCGAGCGAGGTTCCACGATCGACCTGCGCACCACGGTCCACGTACTGGGCCGCACCGCACCGCACGGCTGTTGCTGGACGCGGGGGACGAGGAGCGTGCCTGGCGGGGTACTGCGGCCCAACTGGCCGTACTGGAGCGGGCCACGCATCCCGATCCCGGTGAACGCTTCGCGAGCGTACGGGAGTTCGCGGACGCGTGGCTGAGGGCCGCGGGGTGCTGAGGCCGACCGTCATCCAGCCGTGCCACGATGCCCCTTTGCGTTGCACACCGATCCCAGGGGGGACCATGCGCACCCGCGCCACCGTCGTACTCGCCGCCACGCTCCTCGCGCTCACCGCGTGCACGTCCGACGACGAGCCCGGCAGCGCCGACGACAAGCCGTCCGCGAGTGCCGAGCCGTCCGTCGGGGCGTGGCAGCCGAGCGCCACCCCCAGCCCGGCCGACACCGCGGGCCTCGAAGCGGCCGTCCGCGAGTACACCGCGGCGTACTTCGCGAACAAGCCCGACACCACCCACGGCATGCTGTCCGCGCGCTGCAAGAAGCGGATCACCCTCGCGGGCATGGCCGCGCTGACCGAACGGGCCGTCGGGGACTACGGCCCGCAGGATGTGAAGCGGTTCGAGGTCGACGAGATGTCCGGTGATGTGGCGCGCGTCTCGTACGGCGTCGGCATGCCCAAGTTCGACCAGAAGCAGGAGCCGTGGACCCGAGAGGCCGGCGTCTGGCGCTACGACGACTGCTGAGTCGCACCTCGCCTCCCGATGGCACACGAACAAGCCCCGACCTGGTTCCCAGGTCGGGGCTTGTTCGATCAGGGTGAGTGACGGGACTCGAACCCGCGGCATCCTGGACCACAACCAGGTGCTCTACCAGCTGAGCTACACCCACCATGACCGGCGGTTCATCCGAAGGTTTACCGACCGGCCGAGAAAAAGTGTACAGGGTCTGAAGGGGTGCCCGCGCACGCGTTTCGGTGGAGGGTGTTCGGGGGCCCGGACGGGCCCCTGAACGGGGCTACAGCGCGGGCAGGACGTGCTTCGCGGCGATCGTGCGGGCCGTGTCCGAGTCGGGGCCGGGGTGCGGGACGAAGATCGCCTCGCGGTAGTAGCGCAGCTCGGCGATGGATTCGCGGATGTCGGCGAGAGCGCGGTGGTTGCCGTTCTTCTGGGGGCTGTTGAAGTACGCCCTCGGGTACCAGCGGCGGGCCAGCTCCTTGACCGAGGAGACATCCACGATGCGGTAGTGGAGGTAGTCCTCCAGCGTGGGCATGTCCCGGAGCAGGAAGCCGCGGTCGGTGCCCACCGAGTTGCCGCACAGGGGGGCCTTGCCCGGTTCCTTCACGTGCTCCCGTACGTATGCCAGGACCTGCGCCTCGGCGTCCGCCAGCGTCGTGCCGCCGGGCAGCGCGTCGAGCAGGCCGGACGCGGTGTGCATCGCGCGCACCACCTCCGGCATGGTCTCCAGTGCCGAGTCCGGCGGGCGGACGACGATGTCGACACCTTCGCCGAGCACGTTGAGCTCGGAGTCGGTGACGAGGGCGGCCACCTCGATGAGCGCGTCGTCGGACAGCGAGAGGCCGGTCATCTCGCAGTCGATCCACACCATGCGATCGTTCATGTGTCTCACCTTACGGCCCGTGACAGCCGTACGGCCCAGCCCTGCACCAGGGTGATCAGGTGCGGGACCGGGCCGTACGGGCCGGTTGGTGCTACGGCGCGCTGCGCTGGCCCGGCAGGCGGCCCGTCGCGTACAGCTCGGGCTTGGCGCCCTCCGTGGAGAGGGACGCCGACGGCGCCAGGGCGCTCGCCGCGGCCGTGCGCCGGGCCTGGAGCGGCACCGGGGCGTGCTCCGGCGACACCGGGGAGGGCCCCGGGACGCCGTGCGGGCCGTCGTGGTGGTGATCGCTGTGCTTCTCACCCTGCGGACGCCGGGCCCGGTACGCCGCCCGGTACGCCGCCGGGGACGAGCCCAGCTGTCGCCGGAAGTGCCCGCGCAGCGCCACCGGCGAACGGAAGCCGCAACGCCCCGCGACCTCGTCCACCGAGTAGTCCGATGTCTCCAGGAGGCGCTGCGCCTGCAGTACGCGCTGGGTGATCAGCCACTGCAGGGGAGCGCTCCCGGTGAGCGAGCGGAACCGGCGGTCGAACGTACGACGGCTCATGTACGCCCGTGCCGCGAGCGTCTCCACGTCGAACTGCTCGTGGAGGTGCTCCAGTGCCCAGGCGACGACCTCGGCGAGCGGGTCGGCGCCGATCTCCTCTGGTAAAGATCGATCGAGGTAGCGCTCCTGGCCGCCCGATCGACGCGGTGGGACGACGAGACGACGGGCCAGCGCGCCGGCCGCCTCGTTCCCGTGGTCGGTCCGCACGATGTGCAGACATAGATCGATTCCGGCCGCGGTGCCGGCCGACGTCAGTACGTCGCCGTCGTCCACGAAGAGTTCTCGTGGGTCGACGTGTACGGACGGATAGCGCTTGGCCAGCGTCGGCGCGTACATCCAGTGTGTCGTCGCGGGCCTGCCGTCCAGCAGGCCGGCGGCGGCCAGCACGAAGGCGCCGGTGCACAGCCCGACTATGCGGGCCCCCTCTTCGTGCGCTCGGCGCAGTGCGTCGAGCGCATCCTCCGGCGGCGGTGAGGTGATCGAACGCCATGCGGGCACGACCACCGTGCCCGCCCGCGAGATCGCCTCAAGGCCGTTCGGTGCGGTGAGTTCCAGGCCCCCCGTGGTCCGCAGCGGGCCGTCCTCGCCCGCGCACACCAGCAGGCGGTAGCGCGGTACGCCGGCGTCCTGGCGGTCGATCCCGAACACCGACAGTGGTATGGAACTCTCGAAGATGGGGCCGCCGCTGAACAGCAGCACCGCGACGATCTCCTTGCGGCGTCGCCCGGACAGCTTCCGGGCCGCGGCTTCCGGCGCGGCGGTGGAGTCGTGGCTCATACTGCTAAGCCCCCCTCGGTGGTCGCGGCTCCTCGGTTGTGTCGCTCCTGCACGTTTCCCCTTGGTCCTGCACGAGTCCCCCGCCGTAAGACAGTCATGATCGAATCTACTGTGTCCCATGGTGCCGGCGTGACCAGTTCGCCACCCGGTGCATTGTCGACATGGCAACTTGGCGTGAAGCATTCGATCACGAAGCGTTGCACTCGTGGGCCGTGCAGGGAAGTACGCCTCGTCCCAGTGGCCGGTCCACGTAGGGTGCGCGCGGCCCCTTGGCCCCTTTCAGTGCAGGTCGAACGGGGGGTGGAGGGGTGTTCGACCAAGGGATGCGCAGGTAACCGAAGTTGGCTGAAAAGATACGGGGGTGTGCGCGGAAACCGGTCAGTCGACCGGCGTACTCGGACCGGAGTTCCGTCCGCCCCTGTGCGCCCCGGAAGGGGAGCGTCCCCTTCGGCCGCGCTGGGGGGTGCGATCTTCGGCCATCGAACGGGCGGGCGCCCTGGGGGTCGCTGTCGCGCGGTTGGTCCTCGCGCGCGGGGCTGTCGCGCGCGTGGCCGTCGTGCGTGCCGCACGGGCCGCTCCGCGTTCCGACTGGCGGAGGAGGACGCGGCAGGCGCCGGTGACCGCGGCGAGGCCGAGGGCCGTGCCCGTCGCGCCGGCGAGGGAGGTGCCGTACCAGACGAGGACGACCGGGACCAGGACGCAGCTGAAAGCCGCCCAGCGGACCACGTCCGTGGCGGTGTCGATCGGGTGGGCCGAGGACTGGAGGGCGCTTTCGGGGGTGCTTGGAGGGGCTGGGGGGAGTGCGTCCGCTTCGGGGGCGGACTGGGGCGCGGTGCGGTGCGCGGACACTGCGGGCTCCCTCCTGGCTCCCTCGGGTTCGGCTTACCGGAGTTCAACGCGTGTTCGACCTGTCGGTCACTGGTGCCGTCGGATCGGGTTGCCATCGGGTTGTCATCGGGGTGTTCTCGCTCGCCCGTGCTTCCGCGGCGTCTGTATTCCTGTGTAAACCGGCTGTACGTGGCAGCAACCATTGCGTTACGGGGCGGTGCTCGTGCATGCTCCCTGGAACCCCGCGCAGCCGGTGCGGGAACTGGGCGGAGGAGGCGTGCGGTCGTACCCTTGGGGGTATGGGGTGGGGAAGATGATTCCCGGACACGGCTCCGCCGCACACTGACATCCCGTCCACACCGACGTTCCATCCACGTCGTCCCCACACGAGGATCCAAACGCCGAGACACCCATGGCCGGTCAAGAATTCTTCGAATCCGCGGACCGCAAGCGGTGGCCCGTCGCCGATCACACGGCGGCCGAGCCCCTTGCGGCGGAAGAGACACGCCCTTCCTGCGATCCTGCCTTCAAGCACGGCGTCGTCGTCGGCTTCGACGGTTCGACGTCCAGTGAGCGCGCCCTCGCGTACGCCGTCGGCATGGCCCGCCGCTCCGGCTCGGGCCTGATCATCGTGCATGTCGCCAACCGGCTGCCCACGACCGTGTGGGCCGGCTGCGAGCCACCCGTGTTCGTCGACGTTCCCGACCACCGGACCGAGGTCCTCGGGCTGGAGCTCGCCTGCGCCGATTATCTGGCCGAGGTGCCCTGGATCCTCGTCGAGCGAGGCGGCGACATCTGCCACGAACTCGAAGAGGTGGGCCGGGAGTACGAGGCCGACGCGATCGTCGTCGGGTCCACGCACGGGCTCGTCGGCCGGCTCTTCGGGTCGGTCGCGGGGCGGCTCGCCAAGCGGGCGCAGCGGCCGGTCATCGTCATTCCGTGACGTTCGGCGCCGCTGTTCCGTGACGTTCCGCGGCGTCAATCCGTGACGCTCCGCGTCGCTTCCGGAAACCCGTAAGTCTACTGACGCGTAGAGGTGTTTGTGCCCTTGTGAAGGGCATAACCCGCGTGATGCCTGACGGAGTGGCGTGACGGCCACGGGTAGTTGGCAGCGGCGTCGGGGCGTTGGGCGGCCCCGGCGTGTCGAACGGACCCCCACGTGATGGGTGGCATCACGTGGGGGTCCGTCCTTGTTGTGTGGCCTCTGCGGGTGGGTGGGGGTTGCTCGCGCCCACGCGGCGGAGCCGCGTATCGATGCAGCCCCGCGCCCCTCAAGGCCAGAAGCCGGCGCGCCTCTATTCGACCGTGACCGACTTCGCGAGGTTCCTGGGCTTGTCGATGTCGCGGCCCAGGGCCAACGCCGTGTGGTAGGCGAGGAGTTGGAGGGGGATGCCCATGAGGATCGGGTCGAGTTCGTCCTCGTTCTTGGGGACGATGATCGTCTGGTCGGCCTTCTCCTGGTCGCGGTGGGCCACGGCGAGGATCTTGCCGCTGCGGGCCTTGATCTCCTCCAGGGCGGCGCGGTTCTTCTCCAGGAGGTCGTCGTCGGGGACGATGGCGACCGTCGGGAGGGCGGGCTCGATGAGGGCCAGCGGGCCGTGCTTGAGCTCGGAGGCGGGGTAGGCCTCGGCGTGGATGTAGGAGACCTCCTTGAGCTTCAGGGAGGCCTCGCGGGCCACCGGGTAGCCCCGGACGCGGCCGATGAAGAGCATCGAGCGGGCCTCGGCGTACCCCTGGGCCAGCTTCTTGATCTCCTCCTCCTGCTCCAGCATCTCGGAGATCTGGGCGGGGAGCTTGCGCAGGCCCGCGATGATCCGCTTGCCGTCGCGGACGGAGAGGTCGCGGGTGCGGCCCAGGTGCAGGGCGAGGAGCGCGAAGGCCACCGTGGTGTTGGTGAAGCACTTCGTGGAGACGACGCAGACCTCGGGGCCGGCGTGGACGTAGATGCCGCCGTCCGCCTCACGGGCGATCGCCGAGCCGACGACGTTCACGACGCCGAGGACGCGGGCGCCCTTGCGCTTCAGCTCCTGCACGGCCGCCAGCACGTCGTACGTCTCGCCGGACTGGGAGACGGCGATGTAGAGGGTGTCGGGGTCGACGACCGCGTTGCGGTAGCGGAACTCCGACGCCGGCTCGGCGTCCGCGGGGATACGGGCCAGCTCCTCGATCATCTGGGCGCCGATCATGCCCGCGTGGTACGAGGTGCCGCAGCCGAGGATCTTCACGCGGCGGATCTGGCGCGCCTCGCGGGCGTCCAGGTTGAGGCCGCCGAGGTGCACGGTGGAGAAGCGGTCGTCGATGCGGCCGCGCAGCACGCGGTCCACGGCGTCGGCCTGCTCGTGGATCTCCTTGTGCATGTACGTGTCGTGGCCGCCCATGTCGTACGAGGCGGCCTCCCACTCCACGGTGGTGGGCTCCGCCGTGGTGCGGGTGCCCTCCGTGGTGTACGTGCGGAAGTCGTCGGCCTTGAGGGTGGCCATCTCGCCGTCGTCCAGGGTGACGATCTGGCGGGTGTGGGTGACCAGAGCGGCTATGTCCGAGGCGACGAACATCTCCTTCTCGCCGATGCCGAGGACGACCGGGGAGCCGTTGCGGGCCACGACGATACGGTCGTTGAAGTCGGCGTGCATGACGGCGATGCCGTACGTGCCCTCGACGATGCGGACCGCCTGGCGGACCTTCTCCTCCAGGGTGGTGGCCTGGGAGCGGGCGATGAGGTGGGTGAGGACCTCGGTGTCCGTCTCGGACAGGAACTCGACGCCGTCCGCTTCGAGCTTCTTCCGCAGGTCGGAGGCGTTGTCGATGATGCCGTTGTGGACGACGGCGACCTTGTTGTCGCCCGACATGTGCGGGTGCGCGTTGACGTCGGACGGGGCGCCGTGGGTGGCCCAGCGGGTGTGGGCGATGCCGGTGGTGCCCTTGAAGCGCGCCGGGACCTTGGCCTCCAGGTCACGGACCCGGCCCTTGGCCTTGACCATCTTCAGGCCGGCCGTCTTGGGCGAGGTGACGACTATGCCCGCCGAGTCGTAGCCCCGGTACTCCAGGCGCTGCAGGCCCTCAAGGAGCAGCGGCGCCACATCGCGCTTGCCGATGTAACCGACAATCCCGCACATATATACGTATCCCCTAGCCGTAGTTGTTCAGCAGTGGCCGATCGGTCGCGGATGAGTCAGCCGCTGGTGATCAGCCGTAGACGATGCGGCGCAGCTGCCTGAGCGTGAGCTCCGGCGGTGCGACCGCCCGGTACTTCAGGTCCGCCTCGATCCGTTCGAAGATCGTCGCGTTGACCAGACCCTGGGCCTGGAGCTCGCGGTGGCGGCGACGGACGTAGGCCTCGGTCGTCTCGTCGAAGAAGGCGAGCACGTCCTGGATCACCCGCAGCGCCTCGCCCCGGTTGAGGGGCGAGGATCGCGTCAAATGATCAACAAGTTCGTCGTGCACTCGGTAGATCCTGAGGTACGTGCGGGCGTTACGCAAGAATTCTGCCCGATATCGGGCAGGGTGCTGTTACCGGCCCTTGGGGGAATGTTGAATGTGTTATGAGTGGCTGTTCGTGCGCTGTCCATCCGGCGTCCCGCATCACGTCGCCTGGGGCGACGAGTTTCGGACGCCATGGACATACCTCGCATGGGCGTACCCGAGCAGCTGGCCGAGCGCATGAGCATGGCCGAGCAGCACGAGTACCTGCGCTCCAAGTTCTCCCGGCGCTCGATGATCAGAGGCGGCGCCGTCACGCTCGGCGCCGTCGCGGGTGGCGCGTTCGTCCCGGCCACGGCCCAGGCGGCCGGCCCGGCCGCCCTCCGCACCTCGGTTCCGACCCAGGCCGACGCGAGCGCCGAGCGCGTCGACGGCTCCCTCGTCGCCCCCTTCGGCCGCCACCTCGCCTACGGCAACGACCCGCGCACCGAGATCACCATCTCCTGGCAGGTCCCGCTCCCGGTGAAGAAGCCCTTCGTCCGGATCGGCACCCACGCCTCGCACCTCTCGGTCAAGATCGAGGCCGAGGTCCGCACCCTCTACACCCCGGCAGGCGTCGGAGTCAGCGCCGATCACACCCAGTACTACGTCCACGCCGAGCTCACCCACCTCAAGCCCGGCAGAACCTACTTCTACGGCGTCGGCCACGACGGCTTCGACCCGGCCTCGCCGCGGTTCGCGGGCACCATCGGCACCTTCACCACCGCCCCCGCCGGCAAGGCGCCCTTCACCTTCACGGCCTTCGGCGACGAGGGCGTCGGCTACCACGGCCTCGCCAACAACAGCCTCCTCCTCGGCCAGAACCCGGCCTTCCACCTGCACGCCGGCGACATCGCCTACGCCGACCCGGCCGGCCAGGGCAAGACCGCCGACGCCGGCTTCGACTCCCGCGTGTGGGACCAGTTCCTCGCCCAGACCGAGGCCGTGGCCAAGTCCGTCCCGTGGATGCCCGCCTACGGCAACCACGACATGGAGGCCTGGTACGCGCCCAACGGCTACGGCGGCGAGGAGGCCCGCTGGAACCTCCCCGACAACGGCCCCGACCGGAAGAACCTGCCGGGCGTCTACTCCTTCGTCTACGGCGGCACGGCCGTCATCTCGCTCGACGCCAACGACATCTCCTTCGAGATCCCGGCCAACCTCGGCATCTCCGGCGGCACCCAGACCACGTGGCTGGAGGCGCAGCTCAAGAGGTTCCGCGCGTCCAAGGACATCGACTTCGTCGTGATCTTCTTCCATCACTGCGCCTACTGCACCTCCACCGCGCACGCCTCGGAAGGCGGTGTGCGCCAGGAGTGGGTGCCACTGTTCGAGAAGTACTCGGTGGACCTGGTCATCAACGGCCACAACCACCAGTACGAGCGCACCGACGTCATCAAGGCGGGCGCGGTCACCAAGAAGCTCCCGATCGGCGGCACGACGTACCCGGAGACCGAGGGCGTGGTGTACGTGACGGCGGGCGCGGCCGGCCGCAGCCTCTACTCCTTCACCGCCCCGCTGTCGTACGAGGGCCACGAGAACGAGGTCGAGTCCGTCCCGTCCTACATCAACACCAAGGAGGGCAAGCAGAACGAGACCGTCACGTGGTCACGGGTGCGCTACCTGGACTACTCCTTCCTCCGGGTGGACGTGAAGCCCGCGCCGAAGGGGCACTACGCCACGCTGACCGTGCGCGGTATCGCCGAGACGGGGGCGCAGGTCGACCACTTCACGGTGGCGCGCAGGGCCAAGTGACCATGGCAGGCGGTTCTCATACGCGCCCGCCATGGGCGTCGTACGCGTCCTACGCCCTACATGCGTCTGAGGACCGCCTGTTTGGCCATGGTGAACTCCTCGTCCGTGAGCACACCTGACCGGTGGAGGTCGCCCAGCTCACGGAGGCGGCGCAGCAGGGCGTCGTGGTCCTCCTCGGGGGCCGGCCGGTCCGGCGCCGGCGGGGGCGGTGTCAGCTGCTTCGGCGCCGGGGCCGCCGGATGCGGGAGCCGGGCCTGCACGGCCGCCGCGACCAGGGCCATCAGCGGGTCCTTCTTGAAGCCCCACAGCTCGACGGAGTTGGGGTCGTACTTGGGCGGCGCCTTCGTCGGCGCGTTCCGCACGGTGAAGCGGAGGCTGCCGTTCTCCAGGCCGACCGAGGGGTGCCACTCGACGCCCGCTATGTCCGCCAGCGGCAGCGTCCGCGCACCGGACGCGGCCTTCGAGTCCTCCGTCTTCCAGTTCCACTCCAGGCGTACGTGGTCGCCGTCGAAGCTCGCGGTGCCGTCCCCGGCGGAGACGGAGAGCGGCACGGCGGGGCCGGCGAGCAGGTAGGCGTCCACCGCGTCGGCCGGTACCTCGTCCAGGAGCAGCGCGTTCCGGATCTCGTCCACGAAGTACTCGGCGACTCCGTACCGGTCGGAGTCGACGCTCAGCCGGTACGGGTCGTTGGAGTCGGCGAGCCGGCCGCCGGTGGCCTGGAGGAGAGGGTCGGAGCCGTCGCGCAGCCTGAGGCGCAGCCGACCCGACTTCTTGCCCTGCTCGAAGGAGACGCCCGCCAACGCGCCCAGCGGGACGGCGAGTTCACCCAGGGTCCTGCGGAGCAGGCTCACGCCCTTGTCGCGGCCCGGGGTCAGCCGCAGTGTGTCGCCGTCGAAGGTCCAAGAGCCGTCCCGCTGCAGGATTTCCGCCATGAAACAGGATTGTTCCACCGGCTGCGGCGAGAGGTGGTCTAGACCTGAAGGGGGTGGAGGGGCGATGGTGGGGAGCGCACAGTTCGATGGGTGGAGGAGCTCGTTGTGAGACCGCACCACAGATCGACCCGACTTCTCGGTTCGCTGCTGCTGGTGGCGGCCGGGACCTTCATCGTGGGAGCCACGCCCGTGTCCGAGAACACCGAAGCCGCCACCATCCCGCTCGGGCAGGTGATCCCGGCCCCTGCCTCCGTCCGGGCCGACGGAACGCCGTACCGGCTGACCGGTGGTACGCACATCGTCGTGGACGGCGGGCCTGAAGTTCTCCCGGTGGGCGAGTACCTGGCGGGGATCCTGCGGCCCTCGACCGGCTACCGGCTGCCGGTCACCGAGCGACGAGAGGCCGGAATCCGCCTGCGGTTGGCCTCCGGGGAGACGGGTCTCGGCCAGGAGGGCTACCGGCTGGAGAGCGGCCCCTCCGGTGTCACTCTCACCGCCCGCGCGCCCGCCGGGCTCTTTCACGCCGTCCAGACCCTGCGCCAACTCCTGCCCGCCGCCGTCGAGAAGGACTCCGTGCAGCCGGGCCCCTGGCTGATCGCGGGCGGCACCATCAAGGACACCCCGCGCTACGGCTGGCGCGGCGCGATGCTGGACGTCTCCCGGTACTTCTTCGGCGTGGACCAGGTCAAGCGCCACATCGACCAGTTGGCGCTCTACAAGTTCAACAAGCTGCACCTGCACCTCTCCGACGACCAGGGCTGGCGCATCGCCATCGACTCCTGGCCGCGCCTCGCCCCGTACGGCGGCTCCACGCAGGTCGGCGGCGGCCCCGGCGGCTACTACACCAAGGCCGACTACCAGGAGATCGTCCGGTACGCGTCCTCGCGTCACCTTGAGGTCGTCCCCGAGATCGACATGCCCGGCCACACCAACGCGGCCCTCGCCTCCTACGCCGAGCTGAACCGCGACGGTGTCGCGCCCCCGCTCTACACCGGCACCGAGGTCGGCTTCAGCTCCCTCTGCGTCGACAAGGACGTGACGTACGACTTCGTGGAGGACGTCGTACGGGAGCTGGCCGCGCTCACGCCCGGCCGGTATCTACACATCGGGGGTGACGAGGCGAACTCCACCAGCCACGAGGACTACGTGACGTTCATGGACCGGGTGCAGCCGGTCGTCGAGAAGTACGGGAAGACCGTGATCGGCTGGCATCAGCTGACCGGGGCCGCTCCGGCGCGGGGCGCGCTCGCGCAGTACTGGGGGCTGGACAGCACGGGCGCCGAGGAGAAGGAGCGGGTCGCGGCGGCCGCGCGGAACGGGACGGGGATCATCCTCTCGCCCGCCGACCGGATCTACCTCGACATGAAGTACGACAAGGACACGCCGCTGGGGCTCGACTGGGCCGGATACGTGGATGTGCGGCGGTCCTACGACTGGGATCCGGGCGACTATCTGGCGGGCGCGCCCGGCTCCGCGATCCGGGGGGTCGAGGCGCCGCTGTGGACCGAGACGCTCGCGACGTCGGCGGATGTCGAGTACATGGCGTTTCCCCGTCTGCCGGGGGTTGCCGAGCTCGGCTGGTCGTCGGCGTCGACGCATGGCTGGGGTGGGTACAAGGTGCGGCTTGCCGCGCAGGGGGCTCGGTGGGATGCGCTCGGGGTCGGGTACTTCCGTGCGCCTCAGGTGCCTTGGCCTGCGCGGTAGGGCTCGGGGGAGCGGGGGTTCGGGTGCGTCGGCGGGTGCGGGTGCGGTGGGGCTTCTCGCGCAGTTCCCCGCGCCCCTGAAAAGCAGGGGCTGCGCCCCGTGCTTTTCAGGCCCGTTCGGCCAGGTCTTCCAGGCCGAACAACCGGCCGCATACGACGGGCACCTCGGAGGACCGTACTCCGAGGTGCCCGTCTGCTGTTGTGGGACCGTGCCGGGGGCTACAGGTCCGCGATGGGGTTCCTCAGGGTGCCGACGAGTTGCAGCGCGCCCGCCGGGTCCGCCAGGTCGACCATCTGCCTGTTGTCGCGCAGTTGGAGGCGGTTGAGGCAGGACAGTGCGAACTCGGGGGCGAACATGTCGTACTGGGCGAACTTGTCGGCGAGTTCGGGCATCGCGTGCTGGTAGTCGCGGACGGTCTCGGCGACCGTGCGCCAGAACTCCTCCTCGTCCAGGACGCCCTGCTCGGCGAGGTTCGCGGCCAGGAAGCGGAAGAAGCAGTCGAAGACGTCCGTGAAGAGGGACAGGAGCTTCTTGTCCTCGGGGACCTCGACGCGCAGCCGCTCGACCGTCGGCGGCAGTACCGCCTGCGGGTCCATGACCGCGATCTCCTCGGCGATGTCCTTGTAGATCGCCCGCTCGACGACACCGTCCTTCAGGACGAGGATGACGTTCTCGCCGTGCGGCATGAAGACGAGTTCGTACGCGTAGAAGCAGTGGAGCAGCGGAGTGAAGTACGCCCGCAGGTAGCGGCGCAGCCACTCCGTGGGGGTCAGGCCCGAGCGCTCGATCAGCGCGGCGGCGAAATTGTTGCCCTCGTGGTCGGTGTGGACCAGGGAGGCCATCGTCGCCAGGGACTCGCCCTCCTGGAGCGAGGCGACCGGGCTCTCGCGCCACAGCGCGGCCAGCATCTTCCGGTACGCGGAGAACTTGTCGGTGGCGGCCTCGTACTCCAGGTGCCGGTAGCCGACGGCGGCGCGCTCGCGGATGATCGACAGGCCGGTCGACTTCAGGACCGGGTCGCTGTCGATGAGACCGGCGAGCCAGTCGTTGATGGCCGGGGTCGCCTCCATGTACGCCGCCGAGAGGCCGCGCATGAAGCCCATGTTGAGGACGGACAGGGCCGTCTTGACGTAGTGCTTCTCGGGGCTGGAGCTGTTGAAGAACGTCCGGATCGACTGCTGGGCGAGGTACTCGTCGTCGCCCTCGCCGAGGCACACCAGGTTCCGCTGGGCGATCTCGGCGGCGAAGGTGACGGTGAGCTTGTTCCACCACTGCCAGGGGTGGACCGGGATGAAGAGATAGTCGGCGGGGTCCAACTCCCCTTCGCTGAGCACGGAGTTGAAGCGGTCGACCGTCTCCTTGCCCAGCTCGTCCCGGAGGAAGGCCTCGTACTCGATGCCCACGCCCGCCGTGAACGCAGCCCGTGAGCGGTGCGCGGCCAGCCAGACCAGGCGGACCGGGCTCGCCGTCTCGGGGGCGTACGAGAGGTACTCGTGGACGCCGAAGCCGAGGCGGCCGTTGTTGGCGACGAAGCAGGGGTGGCCCTCGGTCATCCCGGTCTCGATCGCCTGGAAGCCGCCGTCCACCAGCTCGGCGACCGGCGTCTGCGGCTTGGTGAGTTTGTAGCAGGTGCCGGCGAGGGTGGAGGAGATCTCCTCCAGGTAGACCGGGAGGATCTCGTCGCTCAGGCCGAGGGACTTCTTCAGCTCGATGAAGAAGTCCAGGGCGGCCAGAGGGAGGTCGACGCCGTCCCGTTGACGGGTGATCGAGTCGGCGTCGACCTGCCAGTGGTCGAGGGCGCGCCGGACGGCGGTGAACCCGTAGCGGGTCGAGCCGTCGTCGCCGCGGACCTCGAAGCGGCCGTCGGCGGTTGCCTCCGGCGTGATGAGCCGCTCGTGGGCGAACTCGGCGAGGGCTTTGCGGATGAGCAGGCGGTTGGCCCGTGCCCAGCGGTGGGGGGACAGGTGCGCTACGGCATCGGACAGGGTCATACGGCTACTCCTCGGGCGGCAAGGCTGGCAAGGCTGTGCCGCTTGACGAAGCGCTCTCGCGTGCAGAAGCTCAGCAGCGCGCGCTTCTCCGGCTTGTCGATCTCGCGGTCGGGGACGAAACCGACGACTTCGTTGAGGGCGTGGACGGCCTTGTTGGACACGTCCGGCTCGACGACGACCCGGTGGGTGGCCGGGTCCTCGAAGAGGTGCGCCATCACGGCGGTGATCACGGACCTGGTGAACCCGTGCACCGGGGTGTCCGTCGGCGGCACCAGGAAGTGCATGCCGACGTCTCCGGGCTCGGGCTCGTACAGGCCGACGAGTTCACGGTGGACGGGGTCGTACCGCTCCATGAGGAACACGGGTTCGCCGTCCAGCAGCCCCAGCAGGGCCTGCTGGTGCGGGTCGGCCGCGACCTCCATGTACGCCCGCTCGACGTCCTCCAGCCTGGCGTCCCGCATCATCCAGTACGCCGCTTTCGGGTGCGTCACCCAGCGGTGCAACAGCTCGGCGTCGCTCAGCGGGTCGAGGGGGCGGAAGGTGAAGTCCCCACCATCCGTGCCACTCGTGCCGCTCAAATCGCTGGTGCCGCTCATACCGCGAACTCCTGGAACGCGATGCTCTTCTCCACCGGGTAGTACTCGGTGCCGAGCAGTTCGCGGATGATGTACGCGTTCCGGTACGGGCCCATGCCCAGGTCGGGCGAGGTGACGCTGTGGGCGTGGACGGCCGCGTTCTGCAGGAAGACGCCCCGGCCGGTGGTGTCGATCGCGTAGTTGCGGGCCACGTCGAAGTTGCCCCGTGTGTCGTAGCGCAGCCGGTCGCGGACGGGCTTGAGGAACTCCGGCTCGGCGTACCTGTACCCGGTGGCGAGGATCAGGCCCTGCGAGTTGATCTCGTAGTCCTTCTCCTGCTCCTCCTGACGCAGGCCGAGAGTGTAGGTGCCGTTCTCGTAACTCGCGCTGTGCAGAGCGGAGTTGGTGAGCAGGCGGGTGGGGAGCGGGCCGCCGAGGCTCTTCCGGTAGAGCAGGTCGAAGATCTCGTTGACGAGGTCTCCGTCGATGCCCTTGAAGAGGCCCTTCTGCTCCTGGGTCAGGCGGTAGCGGGTCGGCTCCGGCAGCTCGCGGAAGTAGTCGACGTACTCCGGGGAGGTCATCTCCAGCGTGAGCTTGGTGTACTCCAGGGGGAAGAAGCGTGGGGAGCGTGTGACCCAGTTCAGCTGGTAGCCGTGGACGTCGATCTCGCTCAGCAGGTCGTAGTAGATCTCGGCGGCCGACTGCCCGGAGCCGACGAGGGTGATCGACTTCTTCTTCTGCAGCTCCTGCTTGTGCGCCATGTAGCGGGAGTTGTGGATGTGGTCGCCGTCCAGGCCCCGCACCGCCTCCGGGATGTACGGGGGCGTGCCGGTGCCGAGGACGAGGTGCCGGGCGTGGAGGACATCGCCGTCGGCCGTCCTCACGGCGTAGACGTCGTTCTCGTACGTCACCTCCGTCACCGTCGTGTTGAAGCGGACGTTGCTCAGCCGGTTCGCGGCCCAGCGGCAGTAGTCGTCGTACTCGACCCGCAGCGGGTAGAAGTTCTCGCGGATGTAGAACGAGTACAGACGGCCCGAGTCCTTCAGGTAGTTCAGGAAGGAGTACGGGGAGGTCGGGTCGGCGAGGGTGACCAGGTCCGACATGAACGGGGTCTGCAGGTGGGCGCCGTCGAGGAACATCCCCGAGTGCCACTCGAAGGCGGGCTTCGAGTCCAGGAAGATCCCGTCGAGTTCGGTGATGGGCTCGGTGAGGCAGGCGAGGCCGAGGTTGAAGGGTCCCAGCCCGATGCCGATGAAGTCGTGTGTTTTCACGGCGGGTTCAGGAAGCGACGCGGTCAAGGGATTCTCCCAGGTACTGCTCGGCGTGGCCGGCGATCAGGTCGAGTACGGCGGCGATGTCCTCGGCCGTGGTCTCGGGGTTGAGCAGGGTGAACTTCAGGTAGTGGCGACCGCCGACCTTGGTGCCCGCGACCACGGCGTCACCGGAGGCGAACAGGGCCTTGCGGGCGTACAGGTTGGCGCGGTCGATCTCGGCCGGGTCGGTGACGGCCTCGGGGATGTAGCGGTAGACCAGGGTGGACAGCTGGGGCTCCACGACCACGTCGTAGCGCGGGTCGGCGGCGAGCAGATTCCAGCCCTCCTGAGCCAGGTCGCAGACCTCGTCGAAGAGCTGGCCGATGCCGTCGGCGCCCATCGTGCGCAGCGTCATCCACAGCTTGAGCGCGTCGAAGCGGCGGGTGGTCTGCAGGGACTTGTCGACCTGGTTGGGGATGCGTTCGGTGACCATGCGGCGCGGGTTGAGGTACTCCGCGTGGTAGGTCGCGTGGCGCAGGGTGGCCGCGTCGCGGACGAGGACGGCGGACGAACTCACCGGCTGGAAGAAGGACTTGTGGTAGTCCACGGTGACGGAGTCGGCGCGCTCGATGCCGTCGAGGAGGTAGCGGCGCTTGAGCGAGACGAGCAGACCGCAGCCGTAGGCGGCGTCGACGTGCATCCAGGTGTCGTACTGGGCGCACAGTTCGGCTATCTCGGGCAGCGGGTCTATGGAGCCGAAGTCGGTGGTGCCGGAGGTGGCGACGACGGCCATGGGGACGAGGCCGTCGTTCCTGCAGCGCTCCAGCTCACGGGCGAGGGCGACGGTCTGCATGCGCTTGGTGCCGTCGACGGGGATGGACACGACGGCGTCCTGGCCGAGGCCCAGCAGTTTCGCCGACTTCTTCACGCTGAAGTGACTGACCTCGGAGGCGAAGATCCGCAGTTTGGCCGTGTCGTCGGTCTTGGCCTCCTCACGGGCGAGGAGCAGGGCCTGCAGGTTGGACTGCGAGCCGCCGGAGGTGAACACGCCGTCGGCGGAGGGCCCGAACCCGATGCGCTCGTTGGTCCAGTCGATCAGTTTGCGCTCGATCAGGGTGCCGCCGGCCGACTGGTCCCAGGTGTCCAGGGAGGAGTTGACCGCGGAGAGGACGGCCTCGCCGAGCACGGCCGGGATGACGACCGGGCAGTTGAGGTGGGCGAGATAGCGCGGGTGGTGGAAGTACACCGCGTCGCGCAGATAGACGTCCTCCAGCTCGTCGAGGACGGCGGCCGTGTCGTGCAGCGGCTTGTCGAGGTCGATCTTCTCGATGTGGGGGGAGAGGGCGTCGACGGTGACACCGGTGAACGGTCGGTCGGTGGTGGCGAGTCTGGCCGCCACCCGCTCCACGCCTTCGGTCACGGTGCGGCGGTACCGCTCCGCGGTCGTGTCATTGAGCAGGTGCGAGCGCATGGGGAGATCCTCCGAGCGGGGCGGTCCGGGCGGGACGGAGAGGTGAGGGGGGTGACATCACGTCGTCCAACTTAGGTAAGGCTAACCTAACTAACTCAAGAGAAACCCGGACTCAGCCGTGACCGTGGTCACTTCAGTAGCTCCAGTAGCTCTACGGCTCTAGTGACTCCGGGGTCTCTGTGACTCGGTCTACTCGCCGCGCTCCCGCAACTGCTCCTCCGTCAGGCCCTCACGCCAGTACCCGACGAAGGTCACCCGCCGCCTGTCGAGCCCGCGCTCCCGCACGAGATGACGGCGCAGTTCCTTCACGCGGCCGGACTCACCGGCGATCCACGCGTACGGCAGCTCACTGGACGGCAGTTGGGCGGCACGGATGGTGTCGAGGGTGGTCGGTGCCCCTTCGGTCCGCACCAGGCACGTGATCTCGGCGTCGGCGTCCGTGGCCAGGTCCTGGATGTTCCCCGCGTGGCGGACCTCCAGCCAGACCCGGGCCCGCATGCCGGCCGGCAGTGACTCCAGGATCGCCGAGGCGGCGGGCAGGGCCGTCTCGTCACCCCAGATCAGCACCAGATCGGTGT
Organism: Streptomyces sp. NBC_01314; assembly: GCF_041435215.1. Classification (NCBI taxonomy): domain Bacteria; kingdom Bacillati; phylum Actinomycetota; class Actinomycetes; order Kitasatosporales; family Streptomycetaceae; genus Streptomyces; species Streptomyces sp. NBC_01314. The sequence continues at coordinate 7,227,270 of NZ_CP108394.1, forward strand.
CCGCCGGGGGACGGAAACGGATCGCGCGGTTGTCGGCGACGGCGGGCCCGAGCAGCACGACCCGGTCACCGGCCCGCGCCGCCGACGCCCACCGGGACGCGGGCCCGGCGGGCACGGCGGCCCCCGGCTCCACCCCGTGCAGCACGAAGTCGATGTCGATCTCGACGGTGTCGCCGTGTTCGTCCGGGCGGAGTCCCCGCAGGGTGTACGAGCGCATCACCGCCCTTACGCCGTCCGGCAGTTCCCGCCACGCCTGCCACCAGCCGTCGCCCAGTTCGAAGGGGATGGCCGGGGCGTCCTGCCCCGGATGCGGCAGAAAGAGGGACAGCGACTGATCCCGGCCGTCGGAGTGGAAGTACCTCAGATCGTCCCCCGCGAACGAGACACGCACGAGAGACGGCCCCAGCCGCTCCGTCCGTACGACCTGAAGAGAGAAGAAACGGAAGGGGGCGGCTATGGCCGTCGTCATGTGATGGGCTCCTGGATCAGGGGCGGTGCGTATGCGGGAGAGGGCGACCCCAGGCAACCCGGGGGCGGGGGGCGCTGACATGTGCGGCTCCGCCGCGTGGGCGCGACCGGCCACAACGGACCCGCAGCTCACCCACGGCCTCGGCCTTAACCGACCTTCTTCGCGTTCTCGATGGCCTCGGCCAGCCCCTCCAGGAGCGGCGCGCACTTGTCGTAGGACAGGATCGGCTCGGGGTTACGCCCGATGACCTGCCCCGCCTTCACCGCCGGCAGCTTCTTCCACGTCGCCTCTTCGATCGCGTCCGGCTGGATCGCCGACGTGCGGTTGTCCATGATGATGACGTCCGCGTCGTACTTGTCGACGTTCTCCCAGCTGAGGTTCTCGAACCAGCCCCCGCTGGCCTTCAGCGCGGCGGCGCTCGGCTCCACGAAGTTCACGCCGAGGGCCTTGAAGTACTCCAGGTCGATGGAGAGGTTCGAGCCGGAGACGTAGAAGATGTCCTGGCTGGCGGAGCCGGCGAGCACCTTGATGTCGGGCTTGGACTTGGTGGCCGCGCGCAGCCGTGCGGCCGCGTCCTCGAACCGCTTCTTGGCCGCGACGGTCTTCTCGGACTCCACGTCGGCGCCGAGGGACTTGGCCAGCTCCAGCATGCGCTGCAGGGGCTCGGTCATCTGACGGTCGTACGCGGAGATGCCGACGCTCGGGGCGAGCTGGGCGATCTTGTCCTTGGAGGTTTCGGGCACGTACCAGAGGGTGCCGGCGTCGTCGAACAGCGTGGTGATGAGGACGTCGGGGGCGAGGGCGGCGTACTTCTCGACGTTGAACTCGTCCCAGACGTTGCCGAGGATGGTGAGCTTGCCGATGTCGAGGTCGCCGGCCTGGACGTCGGCCTTGCCGTCGGTCGTCCTGGTCGGCCCGAAGACGCCCTTGACGTCGATGCCGTAGTCGTACAGCGCGGCGGCGACACCCACGAACGCGACGATGTTCGCCGGAACCTTGTCGGTCTTGGCGGTCACGCCGCGGTCGTCCTTGAACGACCAGGGGCCGGACTTGGCGGCAGCCGTCTCCTTGCCGGAGCCAGTGCTGCTGCTCGTCGCGTCCTCGTCCCCACAGGCGGCGAGCACGGCCCCGAGACCGAGTGCGCCACCGGCGGCGAGGATGCCACGGCGGGTGAGGTGAGCGGCTCTGGCGTTGGACATGTGATGGCTACTTTCGAACGGGGCGAAGCGTCGCCCGGGGGTGAGTTCGAAGGTAGGTTAGCCTAACCTCACTAGTTGTCCAGAGGGTGGTTCCAGGAAGTGGAACACCCGGGTCCCCATCCGTTCTAATCTTTGAACTGCCTGTGAATCAAAGGTGGGTGGGGTTCGTGGGGTGTTGACAGGTCTTGAACCTGTGGGTTGTGTCACCAATGCGCAGGGCGCCCCGGAGTGGTCCGGTCGAGCCTCCATGCGGGACAAAAGGGCACCCGGCTCGCGTGTGGCGGGCCGGGTGGGAGGGTGCCGGAGCCGGGTCGTCATGGCTGCCTCCGGCCGTTATTCGAACATATCCTGTCGGTCAGCCGGTCAGCCGGTCAGTCCCAACTCCCGTGCGATCAGCATGCGTTGTACCTCGCTCGTGCCCTCGCCGATCTCCAGGATCTTGGAGTCGCGCCACATGCGGGCGACGGGGTACTCGTTCATGAAGCCGTAGCCGCCGTGGATCTGGGTGGCGTCGCGGGCGTTGTCGACGGCGATGGTGGAGGAGTGGAGCTTCGCCAGGGCCGCCTCCTTCTTGAAGGGTTCGCCGGCGACGAGGCGGTAGGCGGCGTCGCGCCAGGCGAGGCGGGCCGTGTGGGCCTTCATCTCCATGTCGGCGATCTTGAACTGGATGGCCTGGTTGGCGCCGATCGGGCGGCCGAAGGCGTGCCGTTCCTTCGCGTACTTCACCGACTCGTCCACACAGCCCTGGGCGAGCCCCGTGGCGAGCGCCGAGATGGCGATGCGGCCCTCGTCGAGGATGCGCAGGAACTGGGCGTAGCCGCGGCCGAGTTCTCCGAGGAGGTTCTCCGCCGGGACCCGGACGTCCGTGAAGGACAGCTCACGGGTGTCGGAGGCGTTCCAGCCGACCTTCGAGTAGGGGGCTGCCACCGTGAAGCCCGGGGTGCCGGACGGGACGATGATCGAGGAGATGAGGGGCTTGCCCTCCGGGGTGCGGCCGGTGACCGCGGTGACCGTGACCAGGGCCGTGATGTCCGTCCCCGAGTTGGTGATGAAGCACTTGCTGCCGTTGATGACCCATTCGTTCGTCGACTCGTCCAGGCGGGCCGTCGTCCGGGTCGCGCCCGCGTCCGAGCCGCCGTCGGGCTCGGTGAGGCCGAACGCGCCCAGCACCTCGCCGGAGCAGAGACGCGGCAGCCACTCCTCCTTCTGCGCCCGGGTGCCGAAGAGATGGATCGGCATCGCGCCCAGGGAGACCCCGGCTTCGAGGGTGATGGCCACGGACGAGTCCACCCGGGCCAGCTCCTCCAGGGCGATGCCCAGCGCCAGATAGTCGCCGCCCATGCCGCCGTACTCTTCGGGGAACGGCAGCCCGAACAGCCCCATGCGGCCCATCTCGCGCACGATCTCGTACGGGAACTCGTGCCGCTCGTAGAAGTCGCCGATCTTGGGTGCGACGACCTCGTGCGCGAACTTCTCTACCGTGCGGCGGAGTTCTTCCAGCTCGGGGGAGAGGCGGTGGTTCATGAACGTCACGGCTCCTTGTGGTCCTCGTGGCCCTCGGCGTCCTCGTGGGACAGGGCTCGAACGGTGCGGGACGGGCTGGGTCGGCCCAGGTGTCCGGCCATCCACGTGCTCGTGGCGACGAGGCGGCCGAGGTCGACGCCCGTGTCGATGCCGAGGCCGCGCAGCATCCACACGAGGTCTTCGGTGGCGAGGTTTCCGGTGGCGGACTTCGCGTACGGGCAGCCGCCGAGGCCGCCGGCCGACGCGTCGACCGTCGTGACGCCGTGTCGCAGCGCCGCGAGGGTGTTGGCCAGGGCCTGGCCGTAGGTGTCGTGGAAGTGCACGCCGAGGGAGGTGATGGGTACGTCCGCCTCGTCGAGGGCGGCGAGCAGGGCCTCGACGTGGCCCGGGGTCGCCACGCCGATCGTGTCGCCGAGGCTCAGTTCGTCGCAGCCCAGGTCCAGGAGTGCTCGGCAGACCCGTACGACCTGGGGGATCGGGACGGGGCCCTCCCAGGGGTCGCCGAAGCACATGGAGAGATAGCCGCGGACATGGCCGCCCTCGGCCTTCGCCCGGGTCACCACCGGCTTGAACATGGCCAGCGCCTCGTCCACCGTGCGGTTGAGGTTGGCCTTGGCGAAGGACTCCGTGGCGCTGGCGAAGACGGCGACGCGGCGGGCGCCGAGGGCGAGGGCGCGGTCCAGGCCGCGTTCGTTCGGCACCAGGACGGGGAGGTCGGCCGGCAGTTCGCGCACCCGCGGGAACAGCTGCTCCGCGTCGGCCAGTTGGGGCACCCACTTGGGGTGCACGAAGCTGGTGGCCTCGATCGTCGTCAGTCCCGCGCCGGCCAGACGGCGGATGAACTCCGCCTTCACCTCCGTCGGGACCGTGCTCTTCTCGTTCTGCAGGCCGTCCCGCGCGCCCACCTCGTGGATGCGGACGCGCGCGGGCAGGTCCGGGGCGGGGACGGTCATCGGCAGGCCCGGATCCGTGCCGCTCATACGGCGGCCTCCTCGGCCGGGTGGGGCGCGACGACGGCCAGCACCTGGTCCATGGCGACGGTCGTGCCCGGCGTGACGTCCAGCTCGGTGACCGTCCCGGCGTGCGGTGCGGAGACGACGTGCTCCATCTTCATCGCCTCGACCACCAGCAGGCTCTGTCCGGCGGCCACCTCGTCCCCCACGGCCACCTTCACCACGGTGACCGTCCCGGGCATCGGCGCCGTCAGTGAGTCCGCGCCGGCGCGGTCGGCACCGGTGAGCGCGGCGGCGACGGGGTCGTGGTCGCGCACGTGCCAGGCGTCGCCGTCGCGGCCGATCCAGTCGGCGGCGCGGTGGAAGGTGTGGCGGATGCCGTCCAGGGTCACGGACACCTGGTCGCCGGTGACCGTGTGGGTGCCCCGGAGGTGGTGGGTGACGGGTTCGAGTCCCGGCGCCCGCAGGTCGAAGGCGGGCGGCAGGGGCGCACCGCCGAGACGCCAGCCGCTCGGGACGGAGAAGGGGTCGGTCCAGCCGTCCCCGCGAGGCCTCAGCCCGTCGAGCCGTACGGCCGCCGCGGCCTCGTACACCGCTTCCGGGACCTCCGTGGAGACCAGCTCCTCGACCTCCCGCTCCACCAGCCCCGTGTCCAACTCGCCCGCCACCACCGCCGGATGGGCCAGCAGCCGCCGCAGGAACCCCGCGTTCGTCGGGACGCCCAGGGTGACCGTCTCCGCGAGGGCCGCGCGGAGTCTGCGCAGGGCGGTGGGCCGGTCGGGGCCGTAGGCGATGACCTTGGAGAGCATCGGGTCGTACAGCGAGCCGACCTCCGTGCCCTCGGTGAGGCCGGAGTCCGTACGGACACCGTCGCCGTCCGGCTCGCGCAGGCGCAGGATCGTGCCGCCGGAGGGGAGGAAGCCGCGTGAGGGGTCCTCGGCGCAGATCCGCGCCTCGACCGCGTGCCCCGTCAGCCGTACGTCCTCCTGCCCGAAGGACAGCCGCTCGCCCGCCGCGACCCGGAGCTGCCACTCCACCAGGTCGACACCGGTGACCAGCTCGGTCACCGGGTGCTCGACCTGGAGGCGGGTGTTCATCTCCATGAAGTAGTACGAGGAGGGGTCGCCGCCGGGGACGATGAACTCGACCGTGCCCGCGCCGGAGTAGCCGCAGGAGCGGGCCGCCTGGACGGCCGCCTCGCCCATGGCCGCACGCGTGGCGGAGTCGAGGAGCACACTGGGCGCCTCCTCGATGACCTTCTGGTGGCGGCGCTGGAGGGAGCACTCGCGCTCACCGAGGTGGACGACGTCGCCGTGACCGTCGGCCAGGACCTGGATCTCGATGTGCCGGGGGCGGTCGATCCACCGCTCGACGAGGAGGGTGTCGTCGCCGAAGGAGGCGCGGGCCTCGCGGCGGGCGGCGGCGATCTCGTCGGCCAGCAGCTCCGCGTCCCGGACCAGCCGCATGCCCTTGCCGCCGCCGCCCGCGCTGGGCTTCAGCAGTACCGGCATGCCGATCTCATGGGCGGCGTCGGCGAGTTGGGAGTCGGTGAGGCCGCTGCCGCTCGAACCGGGCACCACCGGCACGCCGGCCGCCCGTACCGTCTCCTTGGCGCGGATCTTGTCGCCCATGAGGGAGATGGCGTCGGCGGGCGGGCCGATGAAGACGAGGCCCGCGTCGGTGCACGCCCGCGCGAACCCGGCGTTCTCGGCGAGGAAGCCGTACCCGGGGTGGACGGCTTGGGCGCCGGTGCGGGCGGCGGCCTCCAGCAGCCGCTCCACCGACAGATAGCTCATCGCCGCCGGCGCCGGACCGATCCGTACCGCCGTGTCGGCCTCCCGGACGTGCCGGGCGTCGGCGTCCGCGTCGGAGAAGACCGCGACGGAGCGGACGCCGAGGGCGCGGAGGGTGCGGATGACGCGGACGGCGATCTCGCCCCGGTTGGCCACCAGCACCGTGTCGAACATGGTCGGCTTCTTCGGTTCCATCGACTTCGTCGGATTCATCGGTTCCCCCTCACATCCGGAAGACGCCGAACTGGGGGTCACCCAGGGGCGCGTTGGCGCAGGCGGTCAGGGCGAGGCCCAGGACCTGGCGGGTCTCCAGCGGGTCGATCACGCCGTCGTCCCAGAGGCGGGCGGTGGCGTAGTAGGCGCTGCCCTGGCGCTCGTACTGGGCGCGGATCGGGTCCTTGAAGGACTCCTCGTCCGCCGCCGGCCAGTCCTCGCCGCGCGCTTCCAGCTGGTCCCGCTTCACCGTCGCGAGGACGGACGCGGCCTGTTCGCCGCCCATCACCGAGATCTTGGCGTTGGGCCACATCCACAGGAAGCGCGGGGAGTACGCCCGGCCGCACATCGAGTAGTTGCCCGCGCCGTACGAGCCGCCGATCACGACCGTCAGCTTGGGGACGCGGGTGCAGGCCACGGCCGTCACCATCTTCGCGCCGTGCTTGGCGATGCCACCGGCCTCGTAGTCCCGGCCGACCATGAAGCCGGAGATGTTCTGCAGGAAGACGAGGGGGATGCCGCGCTGGTCGCACAGCTCGATGAAGTGGGCGCCCTTCTGGGCGGACTCGGAGAAGAGGATGCCGTTGTTGGCGACGATCCCGACCGGGTGCCCGTGGATCCGGGCGAAGCCGGTGACGAGGGTCTGTCCGAACTCGGACTTGAACTCGGCGAACCGCGAACCGTCGACCACGCGCGCGATGACCTCGCGCACGTCGTACGGGGTGCGCGAGTCGACCGGCACGGCGCCGTACAGCGTGTACGGGTCGACCTTGGGCTCGACGGCCGGCTCGACCGACCAGGGGAGCGGGCCCCGGGAGGGGAGGGTGGAGACGATGGTGCGGACGATGCGCAGGGCGTGGGCGTCGCTCTCGGCGAGGTGGTCGGTGACGCCGGAGATCCGGGAGTGGACCTCGCCGCCGCCCAGCTCCTCGGCGGTGACGACCTCGCCCGTGGCGGCCTTCACCAGCGGGGGGCCGCCGAGGAAGATCGTCCCCTGGCCCCGGACGATGACGGCCTCGTCGCTCATGGCGGGGACGTACGCGCCGCCCGCCGTGCACGACCCGAGGACGGCGGCGATCTGCGGGATGCCCGCCCCCGACATCCGGGCCTGGTTGTAGAAGATCCGGCCGAAGTGCTCGCGGTCGGGGAAGACCTCGTCCTGCATGGGCAGGAAGGCGCCGCCGGAGTCCACGAGATAGAGACAGGGGAGGCGGTTCTCCAGGGCCACCTCCTGGGCCCGCAGATGCTTCTTCACCGTCATCGGGTAGTACGTGCCGCCCTTGACGGTGGCGTCGTTCGCGACGACCACGCACTCACGGCCGCTGACCCGCCCGATCCCGGCGATGACGCCCGCGGCCGGGGCCTGGCCCTCGTACAGGCCGTCCGCGGCCAGGGGTGCCAGCTCCAGGAAGGGCGAGCCGGGGTCGAGGAGGGTGTCCACCCTGTCGCGCGGCAGCAGCTTGCCGCGTGCGGTGTGCCGGGCGCGCGCCTTCTCGCCGCCGCCGAGGCGCGCCGCGGCCAGCTTGGCCCGCAGTTCCTCGCCCAGCGCGCGGTGCGCGGCCTCGTTGGCCCGATACGCCTCCGCCGCGGGATCTGCCGCGGTCGTCAGCTCCGGTGCCTGGTCCATCGTGCGGTCCCCTCACCCAGTGGTCACCTGTGGTCACCTGTTAATGAGCGTTAACGCGTTTCCATCAGGTTAACGACCGCTAACCTCCCTGTCTAGAATTGACTTCATGGCCATGAGAACCGACGCGCCCACCCGCCGCGAGCAGATCCTCAAGGAAGCCGCCCGCCTCTTCGCCGAGCGTGGCTTCCACGGTGTCGGAGTCGACGAGATAGGGGCGGCCGTCGGCATCAGCGGGCCGGGTCTGTACCGGCACTTCGCGGGCAAGGACGCGATGCTCGCGGAGCTGCTGGTGGGGATCAGCGGGCAGTTGCTGACAGGGGCGAAGCGCAGGGTGGCGGAGGCCGACGGGTCAGGCCGGGGGGCCGACGCGTCCGGCCGGCCGGGCGGGGCGGGCGGGGCGTCCGTCGGGCGCGACGCCGAGGCGATCCTCGATTCCCTCATCGAGGGGCACATCGACTTCGCTCTCGACGACCGTCCCCTGATCACCCTGCACGATCGCGAGCTGGACCGCCTCCGCGACAGCGACCGCAAGCTCGTGCGGCAGCTGCAGAGGCAGTACGTCGAGCTGTGGGTCGGGGTGCTGCGGGAGGTGTACCCCGGGCTGGTGGAGCCCGCCGCACGCTCCGCCGTCCACTCGGTGTTCGGACTGCTGAACTCGACGCCGCACCTGGGCCGGGCGGGGTCCCTGCCCGGGCGGGCGACCACGGCCGAGCTGCTGCACAGGATGGCCCGGGGAGCGTTCGAGGCGGCGGCGGGGGAGCGGGCGCAGGGGTGAGCCCGTACCGGCGGGTGGGCGCCGGTACGGGCTCGGGAGACAGGTGTCAGGCGCGGCCTCCGACGCTGTAGATCACGTCGGTGGCGTCGGCGTCGTCGTAGATGATCACCCGTACGTCGGCGCCGTCGGCGATGTCCCGGTTGATCGGATCGGAGGCGCCGGTCGCCGAGTACACACGGGACAACCCGAGGCCCTCCACCCACAGGCGGGCGTAGATCCCGTCGCCGTCGGCCTTCGTGTCGTAGAGGTACAGCAGCTCGTCGTCGGGATGGAACTCGGCCTTCCCGATCAGGTCCCCGCCGTGCCGGAGCTCCGCCTTGGCCCCTATGCCGCCGGGGTCCTTCACGAAGAACGTGTTGTCGTGGCTGTCGTCCAGGAAGCAGCCGCTGTCCCACTCCTCCACCGGCAGGTCACCGTTCAGCCGGTTGCAGTTGCCGGTGTCCACCTGGGCGTACCGGCCGCTCGGGTCCGGGTCGTAGGCCTGGGCCGGCGCGGAGGTCGCCAGTAACGAGCCGGCGGCCACGGCGGTCGCGGCCAGCAGCCCGGCAGTCCTTCTGCGCAGCTTCATCATGTGTCTCCTCGTGTCGGCCGATCACGATCGGTGATGGCCATTCGTGATCGGTGATGGCCGTCCGACTATCGCCACGCACCCCGCCGACCAGCCAGAACTCCCGCGTCCCATTCCGTCGCGGGATGCGCGCCACGCCGTTGACCAGGAAAGACGTGGCCGGGACGGGACGGGCCTGGGACGCTGGGGTGGACGTGGCAAGGGCGTCTCCGGGGGTGAGGGTCTTGAACAGGCTTGACGGGGAACGGGAGTTGGCCGAGGCGCTACGGCGGCTGAAGGAGCGCGGCGGGCTCAGTTACCAGGAGTTGGGGCAACGGGTCTTCATCAGCAGCTCCACGCTGCACCGGTACTGCACGGGCAAGGGTGTACCGGGGGACTACGGCGCCGTCGTCCGGATCGCCAGGGAGTGCGGAGCGGATTCGGCCGAGCTGAACGACCTGCTGCGGTACTGGGAGGCGGCGACCGGGGAGGGGGCGGCGGACACCGGTTCCCCGGACACCGGTTCCCCGGACACCGGTTCCCCGGACACCGGTTTCCCGGCCGCGCGACCCGCTGGGCCGGCCTCGTCCGACGCCGCCACCGCGCCCACCGTGACGGCCTCGCCCACCGAGGCGGCGGCCCCGCCCGGCCCGAAGACGCGCACGGGCCGGCGTCGCCTGATCGGCCGGCTCGTCCTCGCCGTCGCGCTGGCGCTCGTCGTGCTGGGGGCCGCCGTCCTGCTCGTCCCGGACGGGCGCGGGGCGGACGGCGGTGTCGCGGTGCCGGCCGAGGTGGCGGCGAGTTGGACCCAGGAGCCGTTGCCGGTCGAACCCGAGCTGTTCGGAATGACGATGAACAGCTTCAGCGGGACCATGCCGGGGTTCCGGGTGGGCACGGTACGGCTGTGGGACAGCGAGACCCGCTGGTCCCAAGTGGAGCCCGAACGGGGCGAGTTCGACTGGTCCACCCTCGACCGGTTGCTCGACGGCGCCGAACGGCGAGGTCTGCCCACGGTCTTCGTCTTCGGCGGTGCGCCCCCGTGGGCCGCCCCGAACGGCCGCAAGGCCGCCTACAAGGAGGACTCCCGCGCCGCGCCCCCGGACGACCTGGCCGACTGGGACGCCTTCGTGCGCGCGGTGGTGCGGCACGCGGGCGACCGTATCGACGCGTACGAGACGTGGATCACGGCCAATCACCCGCACCACTACAACGGCAGCGTGGAGACGCTCGCAGAGATGACCCGTCGCGCGAGCCTCATCATCCGGCAGGAGGACGAGGGTGCGACCGTGGTCTGTCCCTCGATCACCGACCTCTGGGAGAAGAAGTCGCACGCGTACCTGCTCCGCTTCGCGGCGGCGGGCGCCTACCAGCACTGCGACGTGGCGGCCGTCAATCTCTACCAGCGGAGCGTCACGGATCCCCCGGAGACCCTGCTGGAGTCCATCCGGGACGTGGAACGGACCTTCCAACTCGCCGGCTACCACCTGCCGATGTGGCGGACGGGCACCACGCAGATGATCCAGCTGAACGACCCGCTGGACGCGGACAGGGCGGCGGACCACCTGGTCCGCCTCTACCTGACGACCGTGTACTCCCGGCGTGTGGAGCGCTTCTTCTTCTACGCCTGGGGCAACAGCAAGATCCCCCTCGTCGTCCAGGCCGAGGGCCAGCCGCCCACCAGGGCAGGGCTCCACATCGACCGGCTCCAGCAGTGGCTCGCCCGTGCCAAGGTCCGCTCCTGCGGCAACGGGGACGAGATCCGGCTGCCGGAGAACGTCTGGCAGTGCGAGTTCCTCGTCCCCGGCGAACACGGCACCCCGCGCCGAGCCCGCATCCGGTGGACCCTCTCCGGCACGGCCGACGTCCGGGCGGGCGCGGGGGCGTCCCGCGTCGACCACCTCGACGGCACCACCCGCGAGATCGGCGCCGAGGACTCCCTGCGGATCACCGAACGGCCGGTTCTGGTCCGGTACCGCTGAACCGGCGTGACGAGCGTTACGGGGCTGTACGTCTGGACGGGTGTCACTACCCGCCGGTACGGTTCCTCTGAGCAAGCGCTTAGCCGAGCCGGTCGGGCCCGGCAGGGCGCTTGGGCACATCCGAAGGTACTCAGGTGGAGGTGACGGCGGTGCGCCGTACGGTGTTCAACGAGGATCACGAGGCGTTCCGGGAGACCCTGCGTGCCTTCATCGAGGCCGAGGTCGTGCCCGTGTACGACGAGTGGTTCGCCGCCGGCCAGGCGCCGCGCGACTTCTACTACAAGCTGGCCGAGCTGGGTGTCTTCGGCATCCGCGTGGACGAGGAGTACGGCGGCGCCGGCATCGACTCGTACAAGTTCGAGGCCGTCCTGTACGAGGAGACCGCCCGCGCGGGTGTCACCTTCGGCGGCTCCGGTGTGCACGTGCTGCTCGGCCTGCCGTACGTCAAACTGCTCGCCACCGACGAGCAGAAGAAGCGCTACCTGCCGAAGTTCGTCTCCGGTGAGGAGATGTGGGCGATCGCGATGACCGAGCCGGGCACCGGCTCCGACCTCGCGGGCATGAAGACCACCGCCAAGCTCAGCGAGGACGGCACGCACTACGTCCTCAACGGCTCCAAGACCTTCATCACCGGTGGCGTCCACGCCGATCAGATGATCGTCTGCGCCCGCACCGACGCGCCCAGCGCCGAGGACCGCCGCCACGGCATATCTCTCTTCGTGGTGGACACCAAGTCCGAGGGCTACTCGGTCGGCCGCAAGCTGGACAAGCTCGGCCTGAAGACCTCCGACACCGCCGAGCTGGCGTTCGTCGACGTCAAGGTGCCCGTCGAGAACCTTCTCGGCGAGGAGAACAAGGGCTTCTCCTACCTCGGCCACAACCTCGCCTCCGAGCGCTGGGGCATCGCCTACGGCGCGTACGCGCAGGCCAAGGCGGCCGTCCGGTTCGCCAAGCAGTACGTGCAGGACCGGGTCGTCTTCGGCAAGCCCGTCGCGCACTTCCAGAACACCAAGTTCGAGCTGGCCGCCTGCCAGGCCGAGGTGGACGCGGCCGAGGCCGTCGCCGACCGAGCCACGGAGGCCCTCGACGCCGGTGAGCTGACGCCCGCCGAGGCCGCCAGCGCCAAGCTGTTCTGCACCGAGGTCGCCCACCGCGTCATCGACCGCTGCCTCCAGCTGCACGGCGGCTACGGCTTCATGAACGAATACCCGATCGCCCGCCTGTACGCGGACAACCGCGTCAACCGCATCTACGGCGGCACCAGCGAGATCATGAAGTCGATCATCGCCAAGGACATGGGTCTGTGACACGGACCGTGACACGGGTCCGTAAGGCCCCGGAAATTACTGTGCAGTACAACTGATCCCATGAGTCAGGTACCACTGCAGTCTCTCCTCGATCTGCTCGACCTCGAGCAGATCGAGGAGAACATCTTCCGCGGCCAGTCCCGGCCCGCCATCGTCCCCCGGGTCTTCGGCGGGCAGGTCGCGGCACAGGCGCTCGTAGCCGCCGGGCGGACGGTCCCCGCGGACCGGCTGCCGCACTCCCTCCACGCGTACTTCCTGCGCATCGGCGACGCCGGCGCGCCCATCGTGTACACCGTGGAGCGTATGAACGACGGCCGCTCCTTCACCGCGCGCCGCGTCGTCGCCGTCCAGCACGGCCAGCCGATCTTCGCCCTCTCCGCGTCCTTCCAGCGGTACGAGGACGGCCTCGACCACCAGGCCCCGATGCCCGCCGCACCCGACCCGGAGTCCCTGCCCACCGCCGATCAGCGGCTCCCGGCGTACGCGCTCGACCCGGCCGTCGTGGAGAAGATGCTGGAGGCACGGGCCGCCGTCGACCTCCGTTACGTCGACGACCCGCCCTACGGCCGCTACGGCGAGCCGCGTGAACCGCGCTCCCAGGTGTGGTTCCGGGCCAACGGCAAGCTCGACGACGACCCGCTCCTGCACGTCGTCCTCGCCACCTACGTCTCCGACATGACGCTCCTCGACTCCATCCTGCTCGCGCACGGGCGCGGCGGCTGGGCCGTCGGCGATGTCGTCGGGGCCTCGCTCGACCACGCCATGTGGTTCCACCGGCCGTTCCGCGCCGACGAGTGGCTCCTGTACGACCAGGAGTCGCCGTCCGCGTCGGCCGGCCGGGGCCTCGGCCAGGGCCGGATCTACACGCAGGACGGCCGGCTCGCGATCTCCGTGATCCAGGAGGGCGTCGTCCGCGTACCGAGGCCGAAGACGCCCTGACCTCGGGTGACCTCCTGACCTCGGGTGACTCCCGGGGTCGGGTGACCTCCCGGGAAGGCTCTAGCCGTCCTTGAGCCCCGCCTGCTCCAGCAGGTACGCCGACATCGGGTCGTAGTAGCGCGGGCTGACCACGTGGTCGTCGAGCGGGACCACGGCCTGGAGCGTGCCCTCGGACTCGCCGAGGAAGAGGGCGGGGTCGTTGGAGTCCGCGTAGCCGACGGAGTCGACGCCGAGCTGGCCGGCGCAGCCCGCCCAGCCGTGGTCGGCGACGACCAGGTCGGGCAGCGGGCGGCCGGCGCCCTCCAGGCCCCGCAGGATGGCACGCATCGGCTCGGGGGAGTGGGTGTGCCAGAGCGTGGCGCCGTGTTCGAGGACGGCGACGTCCGCGAACTGCATGACGTACCCCTCCTCCGTCTGCAGGCCGTCCGGGATGACGACGATCTCGCAGCCGGCCGCGCGCAGCGCCCGCGCCGTCTCGTGGTGCACCTGGAGCAGCCCGCCGGGGTGGCCGGTGGCGAACAGGACGCGCTGCGCGCCCTCCGCGGCCTTGCGCAGCCGGGCCGCCATGCGCTCCAGCGCGTCGACCGTCAGGTCCGGGTCGATGGTGTCCTGGCCGTAGCGGTACCCCGGGTCGTCGTTCACACCGACGCGCTCCGCCATCACGGCCAGCACGTCCTGCTCGTCGCTCCAGCGGTCCCCGAGCTCCAGGCCGAGCCAGTAGTGGCGGTTGCCGTTGGCCAGTTCGCGGTAGTGGGAGAGGTTGTTCTCGCGCGGCGTGGCGACGTCGCCCGCGATACGCGTCCGTACAAGGTGTTCGACGAGCTCGGCGCGGCTGGGGGTCCCGGGTATCGGCATGCGTCCATTGTGAGGCAGACGACTGCGGGAGTCGCGGGCGTCCCCGCCGCTGCGACCTGCGTCACTCTCCGGCGGACCGGTGGCCTCCGGCCGAAGGTCACTCCCGCCGCAGCGCGAACCACAACTCCATCCGTACGTCCGGGTCGTCGAGGTCCACGTCCAGCAACGCCGCGCACCGGCCGATCCGTTGGCGGACCGTGTTGCGGTGCACGGCCAGTGCCACGGCCGTACGGTCCCAACTGCCGTGCAGCGAGAGCCAGGTGTGCAGGGTCTCGGCGAGCGCGGCGGCACCGGGCGCGGTGTTGAAGGGGGCCAGCAGGGCCTGGGCGTGGGCGGTCGCGTCCGCCGCCGGCACCAGGTCGGTGAGGGCCGTGCGGGAGCCGTGCCGGACCAGCGCCGTTCGGGTCGCCCTGGCCCGGGCGAGAGCGCGGGCGGCCTGTATGTCGGCGGCCGTCCACGCGTGCGGCTCGGTGGGGGCGCTCACCCCGCACGTCCAGCCGGGCTGGGCGTCGACCTCGCGGTCGGCGGGGACGAGGACGCGGACGACGTCGCCGTGCGCGTCGACCAGCGCGGAGCCCAGGGCGGTGCCGAGCGCGGCGGCGGCGAGGGTGTCGGGGTGGGGGCCGTCCTCGGTGGGGTGGGCGTGTACGACGAGCCAGCGGGGGGCTCCGCCCAGGAGGGGGGCCACCTCATCGGGCGGGGCGCCCAGCAGCAGGCGGACGAGAGCGGACGCGCGTGCCGCACCCGTGCCGCTCTGTTGTTCGCCGGTGAGGAGGGAGAGGAGGACGGCTGCGACGGAGGCGATCGTGTGGTCGCCGGGGTCCCGGTGGGGGGTGGCCACGCCGAGGGTGAAGCCGTGCCCTTGGGAGGTGAGGGTGTAGGCGGCGAGGTGGGTGCCGTCGACCGTGTCCGTGGCGGAGGTGGGTGTGGAGGTGCGCGGGGAGGGGGGTTGTGGTGGGTTGGCGGGCGCGGGTTCGTCGGGGCTGGTCGCGCAGTTCCCCGCGCCCCTTGAGAGGCGGCCGGTGTTCTGAGCGGCAACCGGCTGTACCACCGCCGCCAGGCCGGCCAGGGCATCCGGCGTCGGTCCTCGCCCTGCCGTCGCCAGCTCCGCGCCGTCCGGGCCGTACAACACCGCCCGGCCGCCGACCCGCTGGGCCAGTCGCCGTAGGACCGCTCGTACCGGGTCCGGGCGGGACGCCGCCGCCGCCAGGCTCTGCTGGGCCTCGGTGACACGGCGCAGTTCCGCGTGCCGGGCTTGGGCCATCAGCTGCCACACCGAGCGGGCGACGCCCGAGAAGGTCGTCCGGGGCGGGACCTCGATCAGGGGCAGCCCGTAGGTGTCGCAGGCCGCGACCAGCGCCCTCGGGACGCTGTCGTGGACCGGGGCGACGCCGAAGCCGAGGGCCGCGCCGCCCGCCGCGACGATGCGGGAGACGTAGCCGTCGAAGTAGGTGCCGGACCCCGCGGCCTCCGGGATGTGGACACCGGCCGTCAGCAGCAGCTCGCCGCCGAGCAGGTACGGATAGGGGTCCGACATCTCCGAGGTGTGCGCCCAGTGGATGACCGTTCCCTCGTCCACCGGCCCGGCGATCTGGCGCAGGCCCAGGTCGTCGCGGGCGAGGAGGGCCGAGAGGGGCACGGGTGGGGTGGGAGGGACGGCCGGGGTGTGGGGTGCGGCCGAGTCCGGCATGGTGTGCGTTCCTTCCATCGGACACGGCGTGAATGGATGAAACGTACACTTCGCAGCCGCCTTCCCGCGGCCTAGGGTCGGTGCCCGTCACCAGTGGAGTCATCTCGGGTCGCACATATCAGCGCACAACCATGTGTGCCGACCGACGCGTATGCAGGAAGTA
Source organism: Streptomyces sp. NBC_01314 (assembly GCF_041435215.1). Classification (NCBI taxonomy): domain Bacteria; kingdom Bacillati; phylum Actinomycetota; class Actinomycetes; order Kitasatosporales; family Streptomycetaceae; genus Streptomyces; species Streptomyces sp. NBC_01314. Next base: position 7,243,303 of record NZ_CP108394.1, read on the forward strand.
GGCAGCCCCCATGACCAGCAACGAGACGCCCCGCGGCCCGGTCGACCCGCCCCGCGGCCCGGTCGACTCCTCCCGCATCCCGCGCTACGCCGGTCCCGCGACCTACGCCCGGCTGCCGCGCCTCGACGAGGTGGGCCGCGCGGACGTCGCGGTCGTGGGGGTGCCGTTCGACTCGGGCGTCTCGTACCGGCCGGGTGCCCGCTTCGGCGGCAACGCGATCCGCGAGGCGTCCCGGCTGCTGCGCCCCTACAACCCGGCCCAGGACGCCTCCCCCTTCGCCCTCGCCCAGGTCGCGGACGCCGGAGACATCGCCGCCAACCCGTTCGACATCAACGAGGCGGTGGAGACGGTCGAGGCGGCGGCGGACGAGCTGCTGGGGACGGGGGCCCGCCTGATGACCCTCGGCGGCGACCACACCATCGCCCTGCCACTGCTGCGGTCGGTCGCGAAGAAGCACGGGCCGGTGGCCCTCCTCCACTTCGACGCGCACCTCGACACCTGGGACACCTACTTCGGCGCCGAATACACCCACGGCACCCCGTTCCGGCGGGCGGTCGAGGAGGGCATCCTCGACACCGAGGCCCTGTCGCACGTGGGCACGCGCGGCCCGCTGTACGGCAAGCAGGACCTCACCGACGACGAGAAGATGGGCTTCGGGATCGTCACCTCCGCCGACATCTACCGCCGGGGCGCCGACGAGGTGGCCGACCAGCTGCGCCAGCGCATAGGCGACCGCCCCCTCTACATCTCCATCGACATCGACTGCCTCGACCCCGCCCACGCGCCGGGCACCGGGACGCCCGAGGCCGGCGGCATGACCTCGCGGGAACTGCTGGAGATCCTGCGGGGCCTGGCCTCCTGCAACCTGGTCTCCGCCGACGTCGTCGAGGTGGCGCCCGCGTACGATCACGCCGAGATCACCGCGGTGGCCGCCTCGCACACGGCGTACGAACTCACCACGATCATGTCCCGTCAGATCGCGCAGGAAAAGAAGGACAAGGCAGCGCAGTGACCCACGACCACGACCTGGTACTCCGCCCGACGGCCGCCCAGACGGAGGCCGCGCTGAATCCTCCCCCCGGCCGCAGCGGCGGAGACCTGGTCGTGGAGACACTGGCCGGGCTCGGCGCGACGACGGTCTTCGGCCTCCCCGGCCAGCACGCGCTCGGCGTGTTCGACGCGCTGCGGCGGTCCGACCTGCGGTACATCGGCCTGCGGGTGGAGAACAACGCCGGGTTCGCGGCGGACGCGTACGGCCGCGTCACGGGTGAGGCGGCCCCGCTGCTGCTGTCCACCGGCCCCGGCGCGCTGACCTCACTGGCCGCGCTCCAGGAGGCGGCGGCGGCCTCGGCGCCCGTCCTCGCCATCAGCAGCCAGATCCCGACGGCGGGCCTGGGCGGCGGACGCCACGGCTACCTCCACGAACTCCCGGACCAGTCCGCCTCGTTCAGGGGGGTCGTCAAGTCCGTCCACACCGTCCGTACGCAGTCCCAGATCCCCTCCGCCGTCGCCGCCGCCTGGCAGTCCGCGCTGACCGCCCCGCACGGCCCGGTCTGGGTGGAGATCCCGCAGGACGTGCTGCTCGCCGAGACGTCGGTCCCGGTGGTGACGGGCGGCGACGCCTTCCCTGAGGAACTGCCCCCACGCCCCGAACTGACCGCACTGGCAGCCCACTTGCTGTCGTCCGCGACCCGCCCGGCGATCATCGCCGGCGGCGGGGTCGTACGGGCGGACGCGTCCGGCAAGCTGCGGCAGCTCGCGGAGCGGCTGTCGGCGCCGGTCGTGACGACGTACGGGGGGAAGGGCGCCTTCCCGTGGACGCACCCGCTGTCGCTCCGGTCCTGGCTGGAGGACCGGCACACCACGGACTTCCTGGAGGACGCGGATGTCCTGCTGGTGGTGGGATCGGGCCTCGGTGAACTGTCGTCCAACTACCACACGTTCAGGCCCCGGGGCCGGGTGATCCAGATCGAGGCGGACCTCGGGAAGCTGGAGGCGAACCACCCGGCGCTCGGCATCCACGCGGACGCCCGCCTGGCCCTTCAGGCACTGCTGGAGACGATCGAGGAGACGCGGGAGGACGCCTCGGCGCCGGAGCGGGTGCGGGAGGTGCTCGGGAAAGTCCGCGAGCGCATCGACGCCCAGGAACTCACCCTGGAGCAGGACCTGTTGGCGTCCATCCGGCGGGCCCTCCCGTCCCGCGCGCCCTCCTTCTGGGACATGACGATCCTGGCGTACTGGGCCTGGTCGGCGTTCGACCCGCGCGGCACGAACACCATGCACTCCGCGCAGGGTTCGGGCGGACTCGGCTACGCCTTCCCGGCGGCCCTCGGCGCGGCGGTGGCCGACCCGACCCACCCGGTCCTCGCCGTCTCGGGCGACGGCGGCGCGCTCTACTCGATCGCCGAACTGGCCACGGCCCGGCAGTACGACCTCGACGTCACCTGGCTCATCGTCGACGACGGCGGGTACGGCATCCTGCGCGAGTACATGACCGACGCGTACGGCGCGACGACCGGTACGGAGCTGACGCGGCCGGATTACGTCGCCCTGGCCGAGTCGTTCGGGGTACCGGGCCTACGGACCACCCCCGAGACCCTCGCGGACGACCTGGCCAAGTCCCTTGCGGCGCCCGGCCCTTCGGTGGTCGTGCTTCCGGCGGTACTGCGGATGTTCGCGCCGACACACGTACAGGGCTGACACCGGTCACCTCATCGGTTCGGCGTGACCGCGCGGCGGCGGTCACGCCGAACCGGAACGGCGGTCAGCGCAGAGTCGCGCCGAACATCGCGTCCGTGGCCGGGCCCGACACACCGCCGGGGCCGAACGCGAGGGCCGACGTGGTGGTCAGGCCGGTCGTGGTGCCCGGGAGGACCCAGACCGCTCCGTTGTCGCTGTTCTCGGCGGGGGCGCCGACAGCGAGGTCGGGGTGGCCGTTGCCGTTGAGGTCCAACAGGGCTGTGGTGGTACCGAACTTGTCCTCCGCCTCGGCGGCTCCGGGGACCCCGGCGGTGTTCTGGTGGAAGACCTTGGTGCCGGCGCCCGTGATGCCGTTGGCGGTGCCGGGGACCAGGGCGACCGAGCCGGTGTTGGTGATGCCGTCGACGTCCTCGTACGCGATGCCGAGGGCGAGGTCGGCGTATCCGTCGCCGGTGACGTCGGCGACCGAGACCGCCGAGCCGACGAGGTCGCCGTCCTCCTGCGCGCCGGGGAAGCCGGGGAGGCTCTGGTCGAAGGTCTGGACGTTCGCCTCGGACGGGCCGGTCGGGGAGCCGTAGGCCACGCGGACCTGGTCGGACCAGCCTTCGGCGCCCACGACCACGTCGTCGTAGCCGTCACCGTTCACGTCGCCGATGCCCGTGCCGGCCGGGTCGCGGCTCGTGTCGTCCCCGGGCACGAAGCCGCGGGTGAAGCCCGAAGCGCCGCCCAGGAGCAGGCGGTTGCCCCAGGTGCCGTCGCCCGTGTAGTGCCACTGGACCAGGTCGTCCCGGCCGTCGCCGTTGACGTCGCCGACCTGGCCGGAGACGACCGGGCCGGTGATGGAGGCGGGGCCGTTCTCGCAGCCGTGGCCGGTGGCGCAGGAGGCGTCCTCCTCGTACCAGCCCCACCACAGGGACTTGTCGAGGAGGGGGAGCACGGCTGCGGGCTTGCCGGCGCGGGAGATCGGGCCCTTCCACAGGGTCGCCGGGGCTCCCTCGGGGTCGTCGCCGGAGATGTCCTGCGCGGAGAAGAGCGCGAGGTCGGTCTTGCCGTCGCCGTTGAAGTCGCCCGCCTGCGGGGCCGCCCCGAACTTGGCGATGCTCGTACCGCCGGTCAGCCCGGAGGCCGACCCCCAGACGATCACGGAGCCCGCCGGGCCGCCCGCGATCACCAGGTCGCCGTAGCCGTCCCGGTCCAGGTCGCCCTTGGTGAACGTCGAGCCGAAGCGCTGGTTCGCGGTGGCGGAACCCGGCACGCCGCTCGTGGAACGGCTGACGAGCTTCTTGTTCGCCGTGGAGACCCCGTTCTTCGAGCCGTACATGACGGCCACATAGCCCGCCCTGGCCTTCCCGGACACCTTGGCGTTCGGGGCGCCCACGACCAGGTCGGCGTATCCGTCGCCGTTGAAGTCGTCCGCCACGCCCACCTTCGCGGGGGCCGCCGCGGCCGGGCCGAGCGACCAGGCGGTCAGGCCGCCGGTCAGTAGCGCCACCGCCGCGATGGGGGCGCTCACTCGTGCCGCGCGGGTGCTGCGTCGTGCTCCTGCTCGTGACATGCACGTGCCTTTCGGGTCGGTGGGGTCCGGCGGATCCGGCGGGCGGAAGTGCCGCGTCCGTGTAGTTCGACTCCAATAGGCCTTCACCGGTTGTGCGTTCGAATGTCATGGATGGGTAACTGACTGAGCGGAGTACCTCTGGACGTGACTTCGACGTGACTTCGTCCAGGGGTACTCGTGTGAGGTGTGAGGTGTGAGGTACGGGCCGGTGTCTACTTCACGTCCGACGCGTCCAGGCGGTAGACGCTCGCGGACTGGTTGTTCTCACTGGTTGTGGAACCCGAGTCCGACGTCGAGCTGCCGCCGTACTCGCTCGCGTCCACCGCCGTGCCGTTCTCCTGCACCCAGGCGGTCACCTCGGAGCTGAGGCCGGAGTCGCCGCCGCGGCCGCCCCCGCCGCCGAGCTGGATGTAGTGCAGTTCGCCGTTCTTCACCAGTTCCTTGAGCTTGGCGAGGGTCATGGCCTGGTCGCTGCCGGACCAGCCCCACATGGAGATGACGGGCTCGCCGCTGCTGAGGATGAGCTGGGACGCGCTCTGTGAACTCGACACCGCGAGCAGCCACTTGGCGCCGTCCTGGTTCTTCTTCAGGTAGGAGATCAGCTCGCTACTGGCGCCGCCGCCCATGCCGCCTCCACCGCCGCCGCCCATGCCACCACCGGGGCCGCCGCCCGTGCCGCCCTGCGGGGCCTGGCCGTCGGCCTGGCCGCCCTGTTGGGTCCCGTTCTGCTGGGTGCCGCCGGGTGTACCGCTCGGGGGCGTACCCATCTGACCGCCGCCCTGCTGCTGCCCATTGGCCTGACCGCCGGTCTGCCCGTTCGCCTGGCCGTTCTGTCCGCCGCCCGGGAACCCGCCGCCACCGGGACCGCCGCTCGCGCGGTTGCCGCCACCACCGCCGCCGAAGCCGCCCATGCCGCTGCCCGTCGTGGGCCCGGCGGTCGGGTTGGTGCCGCCCATGCCGCCGCCCGTGGCGGACAGTTCGGTGGCGGCGTACGCGGCCGGGCCCGCGACCGAGGCGACGACCGCCGCGGTGAGGGAGGCGGCCAGCAGCCGCACGCGGACGCCGGAGCCGCCGGAGCGGAAGACGACCAGGCCCACGACCGCGGCCACCATGACCACCGCGACGGCCGGCCACAGCCAGGTGTTCCACTCCGTCGCCCGGCGCAGCAGCACGACCGCCCACACACCGGTGACGGCGAACGCGGCCGGCAGCACCCACAGCCACCGCCTGTCCGCGCGGAAGGCGCGCAGCAGCATCACGCCGCCGCCCCCGCAGAGGGCCGCGATACCGGGGGCGAGCGCGGTCGTGTAGTACGGGTGCATCGTGCCCTCGGCGAGGCTGAAGGTGAGGTAGTGGAGCGCGGTCCAGCCGCCCCACATCACCAGTGCGGCGCGCGTGAGGTCCGTACGCGGGGCGCGGCCGCACAGCACCAGGCCGCCGATGAGCGCGATGGCCGAGAAGGGGAGCAGCCAGGAGATCTGGCCGCCGAGGACGTCGTTGAACATCCGGCCGAGACCCGCGGTGCCGGAGAAACCGCCGCCTCCGCCGCCCCCGCCTCCACCGTTGCCCTCGCCGCCGAGGATCCGGCCCAGGCCGTTGTAGCCCATGATCAGGTTCCAGGCGGTGCCGTCCGTGGAGCCGCCGATGTACGGCCGCTCGTCGGCGGGTACGAGGGAGACGGCCGCCGCCCACCAGAAGCTGGAGGCGGCGAGGGCGACGCCCGCGAGCAGCAGGTTGGTGATCCGCTTCACCAGGCCGGTGTTCGCCGCGTACAGGTAGACGGCGAAGACGGCGGGCAGGGCGATGTAGCCCTGGAGCATCTTGGTGTTGAAGGCGAGGCCGAAGCAGGCGGCCGAGCCGAGCAGCGGCAGCAGCCTGCCGTTGTGCACGGCGCGCAGTGCGAGGGCCGCGCCCGCCACCATCAGGAAGACGAGGAGGGTGTCGGGGTTGTTGTCGCGGTTGATGGCGACCGTGATGGGGGTGAGAGCGAGCACGAGCGCGGCGACGGCCGCCGCCCCGTGGCCCCAGACCCGCTTCACCGAGGAGTGCAGGATCCAGAGGCTGCCGAGCGCGGAGGCGATCAGCGGGGCCATCATCTGCCAGGTCCCGAAGCCGAGGACACGGCAGGACAGGCCCATCACCATCAGCACGAACGGCGGCTTGTCGACGGTGAGGAAGTTGCCCGCGTCCAGCGAGCCGAAGAACCACGCCTTCCAGCTCTGCGTGCCGCTCAGCACGGCAGCGCTGTAGAAGCTGTTCAGACCGGAGGAGGACAGGTTCCAGGAGTACAGCGCCGCCGCGAGGACCATGATCCCGATCAGGGCGGGGAGCGACCAGCGTGGCGCGGTCTCCGGCGGCTGTACGGGCGTGGCGGGCGGTGGCGGCTCGGAGGCCGGCGCCGACGGGGTCGGGACAGGCTCGGCGCTGTCGCTGGTGTGGGGGCGCGGATCGGTGGCAGATGTCACCACTGCACCGTGCGGTGACGGCTTGGGCGCGGACTGTGGTGTGGCTGGCAGCGGCCTGTGAGTTCACTCCGGCGGAAGTAAAGTGGGCCGCTGTGAACGCGCCGGTGGAAGTACCCGCGAAGGCGGCGAACCCCCGGCCGCCGGGCCGGGGGTTCGCCGTGTACGTCCTGCTCGTGGCGCGGCGCTGTGCCGTGGCCCGGCGTCTACCAGATCGCCTCGACCCACTCCGGGTGGTCGATGAACGGGTTGCGGTTGTGCTGGTAGGTGTCGTAGATGACCTGGTTGCGGCGCTCCTCGAAGGCGCTCGGCGGGTCCGCCTCGTTCCATGCCTTCAGGACGGAGAGCTTGCCCATGTACGGGTTGGAGCCGTTGTTGACCTTCTCGTTCGGCTCCAGGTCGGCGAAGCCGTCACCGCCGTCGTAGCGCACGGCCATGTAGAGGATGATGCGGGCCACGTCACCCCGGTCCGCGGCGCGCGGCGCGAAGGAGTCGGAGTCGACGGTGCTGCCGCCGCCGTTGGTGACGGTGCTGCCGCCGTTGTCGAAGTCGAGGTTGCCGCGGGTGCTGTTGACCTGGACGTCACAGGCGCGCAGGTGGTGCAGGTCGGTGCCCGGCCCGGTGACCTCGCCGAAGTCGCCGTGCGACTTGGCCCAGGTGTGCTCGCGGTTCCAGTCGCCGACGTCACCGCCGTTGAGGGACTTGCTGCGGGAGACACCGCTGTACAGCAGGAGCACGTTGCTGGTGTTGTTCGGGTCCTGGTCGGTGACCTTGAGCGCGTTCCAGACCGCGGAGTACGAGATCTTGGAGACGTTGGCGCTGATGATCGTGTGCAGGGAGGACTTCAGGGTCGTACCGGTCTTGCCGATCGCGTTCGCGTAGTACGTGGTGTCGTAGGCGGTCGTCGTCGCCGAGGCGGGGGAGGCCGTGGCGGCCGGGAGGACGATACCGACGAGCACGGCCGACGTCGCGAGAGCGACCGACTTCCAACTGCGTATCCGCGCAGCGGGCATGAGGGGTGTCCCTTCCCAGAGGGCCGCGCAGCACGAGGAGTTGCTTAGGGGAGTCTCGTTCTACGCGGGTTGACTGTGTGGGCAATCGAGAGATTGGCATGGACGGGTCAGTCCATGTGTTACGAAGGGAAGGCAATCTGGTGACGAAATGGCCAACGGGGCAACCCCCGTGCGCCAACTCCCCTGCCCGTGCTCCGAGTCAAGGGGGGACCCCCATTGACGTGGGGATTCAGGCGTGCTGGGCCTCTATGCGGCCTTGCGGAGTTGTCCGGTGCAGAGCAACCTCGACGGGGGATCAACCGTCTTCCCTACAGCGATCACGTCCGTCGTGGTCCGGTCCGCCCGCCCGCCCGACTCACCGGAAAGTCATGCTGCCCACCAGAAGAAGACCTGGCCGACCGAACAAGACAGCGGCCGGATAATTGATATCCATAATCTCGCGGGCGCTCCCGCGAATACGAAGCACGTTCGCGTCCACCACGTGGCGTCAACCGAGAATGATTCTGTGGGCCGCGGTGAGCGTCGCGGCCATCGGATTCATTCTCGCGCTGGAGATAGCCTCACGTGGCTACGGCCTGCCGGGGCCGATCACCAACCAGGCGCAAGAGGTGATATTCGCCCCCAAGTCGGGGCCGTTGCTGTACGCCAGCATGGCGCTGACGATGGTGGTGCTCACCTGGCGGCAACGGTGGATAACGGCCGGTGTCGCGATCGGAATCGACGTCGTCTTCTTTCTGGTGAGATGGGTTCTCGACGCGCCGATGATGTTCGGCAACGGCGCGCTGTGGGTGATCCTGGGCTGGGCGGTCATCGCCGTCACGCGCCGCACCGGCCGCGAACGGGTGCTGCTGCTGAAGGGCGTCGGGCTGGGCCTGCTGCTGGTGGCCGGCCGTAAGACCGGCGACGCCTGGCTGCTGATCACGTCCAAGACCCGCCCGTCGGTGCTCGACCCGTATCTGGCGACCGCCGACCACGCACTGGGCAACCCGTCGTGGCTGGTGGGGCGGATGGTCAGGGCCACCGGTCCGGTCGGCTCGCATCTTCTCGACTGGGTCTACATCCAGCTCGCGGTGGCCGCGGTCGGCGTCGCGCTCTATCAGCTGCGTCATGTGGCCGCCGAGCGCCGCTTCCCGCGCCACCATCTGGTGCGCACGTTCCTGGTGATCGGCCTCCTCGGGCCGGGCATCTATATGATCTTCCCGGTGGTCGGGCCGGTCTTCGCCTACGGCCCCGGCGCCTTCGGCACCGGCGGCGAGCACTGGGCACTGGCCAATTTGTGGCCCGACACGCCGCCGCCGATCGGTCCCCCGCACTCGATGCCGTACGACGAGATCACGCCACGCAATTGCATGCCCAGTCTGCATACGGCGTGGGCCACCGCGATTTTCATTCATTCCCGCGGCGGCCCCCGATTTCTGCGCTACGCGGGCACGTTCTGGCTGATCGCCACGCTTACCGCGACGCTGGGATTCGGCTATCACTACGGCGTGGATCTCATCGCCGGTGTTGTTTTCACGGTCACTATCGAGGCGGCCCTGCGCACGTTCGACCGGGGCTGGGACCGGTCGGGAATTCGGCTGGTCGCTTATGGCGCGACGGTGTTCGTCGCGCTTCTGCTGGCGTACCGTCACCTGCCGCTGGAGATGGCCCGACACCCGTGGGTTGCCGGACCGCTCCTCCTCCTGGTGATGGCGTCAGTGGTGTACGGCTTCGTACGGGTCGACAAGCGGTGGGTGCCGAAGTCCGTGCCGGGGCCGCGCCCGGAGCCACACCCGGAACCTCACCCCGAGTCCTCCGAGCCTTCCGAGCCCGCCGAGCCCTCCGAACCCCACCCCGAACGGCACCCGGAACTGGTGCGGGTTCCTCAGCCCCCCAACCGCTCCCGCAGTTCGCCGACATCGGCCAGGAACCACGTCTGACGGTTGCGGTTGCATTCGCGGACCAAGTCCCGCAGGGACGAACTGGCCGTCGTGTGGCGGGAGATGTCGCCGATGACGGCGAGGCCGACGCCGTACTGGACGAACTTCTGGATGATGTCGCCGGCCATGCGGGTGCGCAGTTCGAAGAACGCCTCGTCGAAACGCTCGACGGGGACGACGACCCAGGCGGCGCCCTGGTACCCGGCATTGCCGATGAGGTCCAGAGCGTCGCTCTCGCGGGCGATCGCCTCGCCCTCGGGGGCGCACATCAGGACGGACACGTCGTGGATCGTCTGCAGGGTGGTGGTCATGGGCGTCGAGGTTACTGTCCGAGTCCCCGCGCCGCCGTCCCCTTTGCCGCCGTCCGCCTCGCCGGGCGCGGGGGCTGCGAGCAGTTGCCGGCCGGCCTCCGCGAGGTGGTTCCGCAGCTGCGATCCGGGGTGCAGCTCGGCTTTGTCCGGGTTCTTGGTGTTCATGAGCGCCTATCCGACCCCGAGAAGAAGGGAACTGGCGTACAACTATCGCTCATCCTTACGAGTCAAGTGAGGTGAACCCGCCAGTGGTGGGTTCCAGTCGCTCAAGGGGATGGGAAGGGTTTGATGACTCACCGGATATCGGGGGTATCCCGGGTGTCGCGTTCGTCCAGGCGGACGCGTGTGGTCGCTGCGGGGATCGGGGCCGGGATGGCCGTGTCGTCGGCGGCCACGGCGTTCGCGCCGGCCGCCGCCGCGGCGCCGACACCGCAGGTCAGCTGTACGTCGAAGCAGGCCGGACTGGCCGAGAAGCTGCAGAAGGACATCACAGCCGCGCTGTCGAAGCGGAAGGGGACGGTGGCGGTCGGGCTGTACGACCGGGTCACCGGCACCACCTGCACGCTGCGGGGCGACACCGCCTTCGACTCGGCCAGCGTCGTGAAGGTCACCGTGCTCGCCGCGCTGCTGTACGACGCGAAGAAGAAGAACCGGTATCTCACCGACCGTGAGACCAAGCTCGCCACCGCCATGATCACCAAGTCGGACAACGCCTCCACCAGCACCCTGTGGAAGCAACTCGGACTGACCAAGATCAAGGCGTTCCTCACCGCCGCCAAGATGACCCAGACCAAGCCGGGCGCGGACAACTACTGGGGCCTCACCCAGATCACCGTCCGGGACGAGCAGCGGCTGCTCGCGCTGCTCACCGCGAAGAACAGCGTCCTGACCGACAACGCCCGCGCCTACGTCCTCAAGCTCATGAACAAGGTCGTCGCCGGGCAGCGCTGGGGTACTCCCGCCGGGGCGCCCTCCACCGTGAAGGTGCACGTCAAGAACGGGTGGCTGTCGCGCGCCACGCACGGCTGGCGGGTGCACAGCGTCGGCACGTTCGTCGGTGGCGGGCGTGACTACACGATCACCGTCCTCACCCACGGCAACCCCGACATGCAGTACGGGGTCAACACCATCCAGGGTGTCGCCAAGGTCATCCACAAGGATCTCGTGCCGGTCGCGAAGAGTGCCTCGGGTTCGCCGAGCGTGCAGCGGTACGTGCCCACCGACCAGCCGCAGGAGGCGACCGTGCCGGTGCCGGAGTCCGGTGCCGGCAGCGGCTGATGTCCGGACGTTCACGGCGAGGCCATCCGTGGATCACCGGCGTCGTCCTACCGTGACGCCATGCCTCTCAGAAGTCTCGTCGCGACCCTGACCGCAGGCCTGGCGGCGGCCACCACCTTCGCCGCCGCCGGGCCCGTCCACGCCGACTCGGCGCGGAGTCACGCCTGTTCGTCGTCCGTGTCGATCGAGGCGTACTCCGACGCCCTGGACAAGACGACGTACGCGGGCACCTTCGTCGGGAACCTCTCCGGCCTCGCCGTCGACCGCGGCGGCTCGCTCCTCGCTGTCTCCGACAGGTCCTCCCTCTTCGCCCTCGACGGCCGCACGCTCCGGCCGAGGGGCGTCGTCCCGCTCGCCACGGAGACCGGCGCCGCGCTCGACTCCGAAGGTCTGGCCGTCGACCGCGACGGCACCCGGCTCGTCACCTCCGAGACCGAGCCGTCCGTACGGCGGTACGACCGGCAGGGGCGGCTCCTTGGCGGCCTTCCCGTGCCCGACGCGCTGAAGGTGGCCCCGGCCGGCCGGGCCGTCGCCAACCAGACCTTCGAAGGGCTCACCCTCCTGCCCGGCGGGCGCACTCTGCTCGCCTCGATGGAAGGCTCCCTGTCCGGCGACACGGCCGGGGTCGTCCGCTTCCAGACCTGGCAACGGCACGGCGGCGCACGGGACTTCGGGCTCTCCGCCCAGTACGGCTACCGCGCCGACACCGGACTCGGCGTCGTCGAGGTGGCGGGCCTCCCGGGCGGGCGACTGCTGGTGCTGGAGCGGGGCTTCACCGCCGGGGTCGGCAACACGGTCCGCCTCTACGCCGCCGACACACGCCGCGCGACCGACACCAGCGGCGTCGACGTCCTCACCGGACAGGACGGTGACGGCGTACGGCTCGTCCGTAAGACCCTCCTCGCCGACCTCGTGCACTGCCCCTCCCTCGGCGCCACCGCCAAGCAGCCCCAGCCCAACCCGCTGCTCGACAACATCGAGGGGATGGCCGTCACCGGGCGGCAGCGGCAGCAGCACGAGGGGCAGCAGCACGAGGGGCGGGGGCCGGGACGGGGATCGGTACCGGGACGGGGATCGGTACCGGGATGGCTGGACGTGGTGCTGGTCAGCGACGACAACCAGAACGCCGTACAGACGACCCGCTTCTACTTCCTTCGGGTCCGCGCGGCCTGAACCGCTCCGGTTCCGTGGCCGCCTGAGCCCCGCCCGTGCCCGTACGCCGGTGAGCGGGCGTCAGCTCTGCTGCTCGCAGTCGCAATCGGCCGCCGCCCCGTCCTCCAACAGGCCGCTCTTGGCGGTGAGATAGGCGAGCTGGGCGCGGCTGTTGCTGCCGAGCAGATCGCCGACCTTCTTGAGGTGGCTGGCGACGGTACGGGCGCTGATGCCCAGCCGGCCGGCGATGGCGGCGTCGGTGTAGCCGTCGACCATGAGGCGCAGCACATGCAGCCGGGTCTCGTCGGTGAGCAGCGGGGGGCGCTGCTGGTCGTGCTCGTAGACGACCGGCTTCGCCCGCTCCCAGGCGTACTCGAAGGCGGAGACCAGGAAGTGCACCACGCCGGGGTCGGTGACCTTGAGGGCGTGGGTGCCGTGGTCCTTGCCCATGTCCGGGATGAACGCCACGGACCGGTCGCAGATGATCATCCGGTCGAAGACCTCGTCGACCGTACGCACCTCGACGCCCAGGTCGGTGACCTGCTTGATGTAGTCGAGGGTCGGGCCGTGGGCGCGGACGGTGTGCTGGTAGAGCGTGCGCTGCTTGACGCCCTTGCGATGCGCCTCCAGCGTGCGCGGCAGCGCCTTGACCAGAACCTCCTCGGGGCGCCGGCCGCCGGGGTGCGCGGTCAGCAGCTCGTTCCTCGTGCCCTGGATCGCCTCGTCCAGCGCGGCGGTGATCGCCGGCGCGGGCGTGAGGCGCTGGGAGGACTCGTTCTCCTTGCGGCGGGCGGTGCGGTAGACGCTCTCCGCCTGCGACATCGACGCCCGTACGGCGGCCAGGGCCTGCTGCTGTTCCAGGATCAGCCGTTCCATCGGGTGGGACAGCGCCGCGGTCGCCACCGAGGGCGGGATCGGCACCAACGCCTCCGGGTCGTCCACCGCGGGCGCCACGAGCCCGAACGCGCTCACACAGCCGGGCGCCTCCGCGCGCGGGGCCCTTCCCGCCAGCAGCGCGGTGCGATAGAACTCGATGCCCTCAGCGCACACCTCCGCATGGGTCTCGGCGCCCCCGCGTATGTCCGACTCTCCGCACATGCCCGCCCCCTTCAGATTCCTGCAGTGCACGATCATGACCCCTTCAATCGCTTCCGGCAACCGGCAGCCCACGGCATGCTCTTCATGTGGGCAGCGGCGGAGAGCCGCAAGTCCGAGAATTCTTCTGGGGGGTACGGGAAATGAAGTACATGCGCAGACTTGCCGGGGCGCTCGCTTTTGTCGCCGCCGCGGTGCTGACTCTTTCTGCCGCCGCCGAGACGGCCGACCGCACCACGGTCGCCAACGCCCAGGCGTCCAACGCCCCGGGCGACCCCGGCTGGCCCTGAACCGTGGCGCCGACCGCGTCAACGCGGGTAAGGCCCACGTAAAACGCGCGTAGATCCAGTAGCGCGCTCACATGACGACCGCATGACGATCGCGTGGCGGGCGTGTGACGCTCACGCTGCGCCGACCCGATGCGCACGCGGTGTTCGCGCCCCGGGGGGTCGTGACTGACAGTCGTCAGGTCGTGGTTCACGCGTATGAGTTCGCAAAGAAAGCGGTTGACGGGGACCCGTCCGCCCGGATCGATGTCCATTCGATGTCCGGTGAATTCGGCCTGCCGGTTCATGGGTTCCTCCGGCAGTCGGTTTCATTTTAAACCAATGAGGGAGACCGAGGAAATGACCACCGCCATTGCCGCACCGAAGTGCTTGGTGTGCGACACCGAATTCGAGGTCCAGGAGGACTGGGAAAAGGGGGAGATCACCGAGTGCGCGGCCTGCGGGCAGGAGCACGAGGTGGTCGAGAAGTCCGCCACCGGCGCGCGTCTCGATCTCGCCCCCGAGGTGGAAGAGGACTGGGGCGAGTGACGACCGCCGATCAGGTCCTGCTCTCGGTGACGATGCTGCGTCCCGAGGAGAAACTGCTCCTCGGGGCGCTGCGGGCCGAGGGACTGACGGCCCGGCCGTTGCTGATGGAAGATCTGGCGGAGGTCGTGGCGGGCCGCACCGGCGGCCCACCCGCTCTCGCCGTGATCCGCAACCTGTCCCACCGGGACGCCATCAACGTCTCCCGGCGGCTGGAATACGCCGGGGTGACCACCCTCAACCGGTCCTCCGTCATCGAGGCGTGCAACGACAAGGGACTGCAGTCGCTGCTGTTCGCACGCCACGACATCCCGCATCCGGTCACCCGGCATGCCTTCAGCTACGACCAAGTGCGTTCGGCCGTAGGCGAGTTGGGAATGCCGGCCGTCGTCAAACCCGTGAGCGGGTCGTGGGGGCGGGGGGTCACCAAGATGGCCAACGCGGAGTGTGTCGAGGCGTGGGCCGGCGGGCGGGAGTCCGCGGACGCGACCGGGAAGCTGTTTCCCGTGGTCGTGCAGGCGTACGTCGACAAGCCGGGGCACGATCTGCGGGTCGTGGTCGTCGGACGGACTCCTGTGGTGGCGATTCAGCGGGTGTCGGACGACTGGCGGACGAACACGCATCTCGGGGCTCGTGTTCAGCGGGTCGAAGTGACCGCCGAGATCGACAAGTTGTGTCAGCAGGTGGTGGATGTGCTGGGGCCCGGGTTCTACGGGGTGGACCTGGTGGAGGACCGGGCCGCCGGGGAGCTGCTGGTCCTTGAGGTGAACGCCAATCCTGAGTTCGCCAAGTCGTCCGCGACGCATGGGGTGGATGTGGCGGGGCTGTACGCGGAATTCGTGGCCGAGCAGTTGTCGGTGACCGCGACCGTCTAGCCGGCGGGCGTTTTTGCTCGCCCCCGCCGCCCCTACCCGTCCCTCCCCCACTCTCGGCTTCGCTCGAGCGGGAGGTGCCCCCATCGAAGGGCTGCGCCCCTGCGACCCCCCATCCCCGAGGGGCTGCGCCCCTGCGACCCCCATCCGCGGGTCCGGTGGGGGGCTGGTCGCGCAGTTCCCCGCGCCCCTAAGGGCCTACGGCCCTTGCGGGCTGAAGAAGCACGGGGCGCAGCCCCTGCTTTTTCAGGGGCGCGGGGAACTGCGCGACCAGCCCCCCACTCACCCGCACCCGCTGCCGAACCCTTCCCATCTGCACGGAAAGAAGGCCCTGCACCCCATGGAACTGTTCGACACCGCCACCGTGCTCACCCGCGTCCTCACCTCCGGCGTGGTGATGAGTATCGAGAAGAGTGACCGGGAGCTGCCCGGTCTGGAACGACTGCTGACGAAGAAGACGAGGCGGAGCAAAGCCGTTCTGCTCAACAGCCGTACCGGGGCGATACATGCCGCGTTGGCCGGTCAGGGGATCGGCCACGGGGACAGCGTCGCCCTGGCGGAGCCGGACGCGGAGACCGCCGCGTTCCTGGCCTGGCTCGGCGTGCACGTCACGGCGTACGACGGGCCCGCCGCGTACGACCACATCGCGCTGGACCCGGCCAACGCCGACCGGCTCGGCGAGCTGGCCGCGGGGGCCACCGCGCCGGCGCTGGTCGTGGACCTGACGGGCCTCGGCTTCGGCCCGGCCGCCGCCGTGCTCACCGACGACCCGCGTCTGTGGGCCCGCGCCGAGCGGCTGAAGATCTTCGGCGCCTACGACCTGCGGACGATGTGGACGCAGGAGGAGGCGGACGCCGACCTCGTGCCCGGCGTGCAGTTCAACTACCGGCTCAGCCCGCTGGTCGCCGCCTGTGTGCGGATGGCCCTGACCCAGGCACAGACCCAGGCGGCACAGACCCAGGCGGCACAGCACCGGCCCGCCGTGACCTCCGGAGCGACCCAGTCATGATCACCGACTTTCCGAACTCGCCGTTGCCGCTGCCGAATCCGGCGGACCTCGACGACGAACTCGCCGCCCTGGGGGGCGCTGAGATCATCCCCAAGGCCATGCGCCGCACGCTCTTCCCCGTCATCACCAAGGAAGACGTGTTCAACCTGATGCTCGCCCAGCGGCAGACGCCCGAGAAGGTCGTCGCCGACTTCGCCGAGGCCTACCGGGCATACGTGGGCGCCGGGTTCGCGCTGCCCACGGCCAGCGGTACGTCCAGTCTGCACATGGCGCTCGTGGGCGCCGGGGTGCGGCCGGGCGACGAGGTCATCGTGCCGGCGTTCACGTTCATCGCCACCGCGCAGGCGGTCGTCGCGGCCCACGCCATTCCCGTGTTCGTCGACGTCGACCCGGTCACCTACTGCATGGACCCGGCCGCCGCGGCCGCCGCGGTCACCGAGCGGACCCGGGCGCTCATGCCCGTGCACGTCCACGGTCTGCCCGCCGACGTGCCCGCCCTGCGCGCCCTCGCCGACCGGCACGGCATCGCCCTCGTCGAGGACGCCTCCCACGCCCACTCCGCGAAGATCGGCGACCGGGTCGCCGGATCCCTCGGCGACGCGGCCGGGCAGAGCCTGATGGCCGACAAGAACTTCCCGCTCGGCGGAGAGGGCGGCATCGCCTTCTTCGCCCAGGAGGAGTCGTACGAGCGGGCCGTCTCCTACCTCGCCCGGCACGGCATCGACTACGGGATGTCCTGGGTCGCCGCGGCCTTCGGCAGCAGCCAGCTCAAGCGGCTGCCGTACTACGACGAGATCCGGGCCCGTAACGCCGCACTGCTGGGGGAGGCCCTCCGCGGGACCGGGCTGTTCACTCCGCCGCACGTGCCGGCCGGGCACGTCCACGCGTACAACATGTACCGGATCACCCTGCACCCGGAGGCCGTCGGGCTTGACGACCTGCCCGTGTACGCCGTCAAGGAGGCCGTGCACGAGCTGCTGGTCGCCGAGGGGGTGCCGGCGCGCGAGTGGCAGAACACACCCATCCCGTGCCATCTGCCCTTCCAGCACCGGGACGGCTTCGGGAACGGCTATCCGTTCAGCCTCAACCCGGGCGCCGTGCGCGACCACCGGCCCGAGGACTTCCCCGTCACGCTCGGCATGCTCGACTCCACCCTCGTCCTCTGCCGCGAGCTGCGCTCCCCGGTCGAGTACGAGCGGATCCTGCGCTACGCCGACGCCTTCCGCAAGGTCGCCCGGCGCCCCGACGCCATCCGCAAGCTCGTCGAGGACCGCGAGTACGTGCGGCCGTACGAGAAGGCGGCCCGCCTTGGCTGACACCGGACTCACACACGACAGGATCCGCGTCGCCGTCGTCGGCGCCAGCGGGTACACCGGGGGCGAGGTCATCCGGCTGCTCCTTGAGCATCCGCACGTCGAACTCGCCTTCCTGTCCGCCGAGCGGGCCGCCGGTGCCGCCATCGGCAGCGTTCACCCGTGGCTGCGCAACCATCCGAAGGCGGGCGGGCTGAAGTTCCGGCCGCTGGCCGAGCTGGCGGAGATCGACCCCGTCGACGTCGCCTTCGGCTGCCTGCCCACCGGCGCGCTGCCCGAGCGGCTGCCGCTGATCGCGTCACAGGCCAAGCGGGTGCTGAACCTGGGCGGTGACTTCCGGCTGCGGGCCGAGGACGAGGTGCGGGCCCACTACCCGAAGACCGCCGAGCACCCGCCGCTGGAGCACTTCGCGTACTACGTACCGGAGTTGAGCACCGAGGTGCCGACCGGGCGGTTCGTGAACCTGCCCGGCTGCATGGCCGTCACGACGATCTACGCCCTGTACCCCCTGTTCGCCGGGGCCGAGCCGCTGGCCACCGACCGGGTCGTCGTCGACGCCAAGACCGGTTCCACCGGCGGCGGCCGGGGCAGCAACGAGCCTCCCGCCGAGCGCACCGGCAACTTCCGGGTGCACAAGCTGTACGGGCACCGGCACGCGCCCGAGGTCCGGCAGGCCATCGCCGACTTCACCGGCGCGGCCGTGGACCTGAGGTTCTCCACCCACAGCCTGGACGTGGCCCGGGGCATCCTGGTCACCGCGTACGCCGAACTCCGCGACGGCGTCACCTCGTTGGACGTCAAGCGGGCCTACGCCAAGGCGTACGTCGGCAAGCCCTTCGTGCGGGTCCGCCCGGCGCCCAAGGCCCCGCAGGACTTCCCGATGCTCAAGGCGGTCGTCGGCTCGAACGTCGCCGAGGTCGCCATCGCGGTCCAGGGCGGCCAGGTCGTCGCCGTCGCCGCCCTCGACAACCTCATCAAGGGCGCGGCGGGACAGGCCGTCCAGGCGATGAACCTGATCAGCGGCTTCGAGGAGTCGGCCGGCCTGCCGACCACGGCGGTGTCGCCATGACGACGCAGATGCAACGACCGACCCCGACCCTGCCGCCGTCCTCGGCCCAGGCCCCGGCTCAGGCCCCGGCTCCCGCCTCGCGGGACACCTCCGCGCAGACCCGGCCCGTCATCAAGCCCACCCGCCCCCTCTACGTGGTCAAGGCCGGCAGCGCCACCCTCGATCGCGGGACCATCCACAAGGAACTCGCGGACCTGGTGGCCCGTGGCGCCCGGGTGCTGCTGGTCGCGGGCGGGGCCACCGGCATCGAGCGGCACTACGCGGCCGTCGGACGGCCCATGCCCCACCTGCGGCTGACCAACGGCGACTCGGTGCGGTACTGCCCGCCGGAGGAGATGACACACCTGGTCGACGCCTACGAGCGGGTGACCCTGCCCGCCGTGGAACGGGAGCTGCGGGCGCTCGGTCTGAGCGTGTTCACCTCCGTCGCCGCGCGCGGCGGACTCGTCACCGGCAGGGCCAACCGGCCGCTGAAGGCGGTGTCCGGCGAGGGGCGCACCCTCGTCGTACGTGATCACCGGGCCGGTGTGCCGACGGGGGTCGACGTCGACGGGCTGACCGCGCTGCTGGAGGCGTACGACGTCGTCTGTCTGTCGCCGCCGGTCGCCGACCCGGCCGGCGGGGCACCGCTGAACGTGGACGCCGACGTGCTCGCCGCCGTGCTGACCGGCGCGCTCGGCGCCGACCATCTGCGGCTGGTCACCGGCACCGCCGGACTGCTCACCGACCCGGCCGTCCCCGGCTCGACGCTGTACGACGCCTATCCGGGCGAGGGCGCGAAGTACGCGGGCGGCAGGATGCGGCAGAAGGTGCGGGCCGCCGAGATCGCCATGCGGGACAGCGGCGCGGACGTCGCCATCACCGGCCCGCACACGATGAGCGAGCCGTCCGGCTGGACCCGGTTCTGGCGTACGAAGGAGCCGGCGGCCGATCTCGGGCTGCTCACCCGGGTCGTGTGCGTGCCGTCGGTGTCGCGGGACGAGGCCGAACTCGCCGTGTACCTCGCCGAGTGGTGCCGGGAGCGCGGCATCGACGCCCATGTGGACGAGGCGGGCAACCTCGTCGCCACGCGCGGCGACGGGCCCCGGCGGCTGCTGCTCCTCGGCCACCTCGACACGGTCCCGCACCACTGGCCGGCCGAGTGGCGCGACGGCGAGCTGTGGGCGCGGGGGAGCGTCGACGCCAAGGGCAGCCTCGCGAACTTCCTGGAGGTGCTCGCCCACGCGGACATCCCCGAGGACGGCCAACTCCGCGTGGTCGGCGCGGTCGAGGAGGAGATCTCGTCCTCCAAGGGCGCCTTCCACGTCCGCGACCGGTACCCCGCCGACGCCGTCGTCATCGGCGAGCCCAGCGGCTCCGGGACCCTGACCCTCGGCTACTTCGGACTGTTCAAGCTCCGGGTGACCGCGTCCGTGCCCAGCGGCCACTCCGCCGGGATGGACGCCGTGTCCGCGCCGGACCACCTGATCGACGTCCTCGGCCGCATCCGGGCGGCGGTGCTCGCCCAGGCGCCGGACGCGCTCAGCGCGGTCATCGACGTCCGGGTGGAGAACGGACGGGAGCGCAGCACGGCCACCGGGATCCTCAACTTCCGGGTGCCGCCCAGGGTCGACGTCGAGGCGCTCACGACCGCCGCGCTGGGCCACGTCCGCGACGACGTCCGCGTCGACGTGCTGAGGGCCACCCCCGGGCACGCCGGAGGCCGCTCCAGTGCCCTGGTCAAGGTCTTCACCCGGGCCTTCGCACAGGCCGGGATCAGGCCCCGCTTCGTGGTGAAGAAGGGCACGTCCGACATGAACACGCTGGCCACCACCTGGCACGACGTCCCGATGGTGGCCTACGGGCCCGGCGACTCCGCGCTCGACCACACCGACGAGGAACGCATCGATCCCATGGAGTACCGCACCGCCCGCACCCTGCTCGCCGACGCGGTCCACCGGTGGTTCGCCCTGTCCGAGGGGAGCCGGCGATGACCACGGCCGTACTCGAAGAACCCCGGGTCGGGGACGCCGACCCGGCCGACCTGGCGGCCACCCTCGCCGCACGAGCCGTCGCGGCCCGCCGGCTGGTGGTCGACATGGCGGCGAGCCCGCGCGGCTGCCACCTGGGCGGCAGCCTCTCCGTCCTCGACATCCTGATCGCCGCGCTGCACCGCGCCTCGGCCGGCGACGGCACCGAGGTCGTGCTCAGCAAGGGCCACGCCGCCGCCGGGCTCTACGCGGCCCTGCACGTCAGCGGGGTCCTGCCGGAGAACCCGGCCCCGCTGTACGGCCTCGCCGGCCACCCCTACACCGGCCATCCCGGTCCCAAGGTGCCCGGCGTCCGCTTCCCCACCGGCAGCCTCGGCCACGGTGTCCCGTACGCCGCCGGGTGGGCGCTGTCCCAGCGGCTGCGGGGGCGGCACGGGCTGGGCATCGCGGTCGCCGGGGACGGTGAGCTGCAGGAGGGCCTGGTCTGGGAGACCTGCCAGGTCGCCGCCGCGCAGCGACTGGGCAACTTCGTGCTCGTCGTCGACCGCAACGGCGGCCAGAACGACGGCATGGTCGCCGACATCTCCCCGCTGCCCCGGCTCGCCGACCGGTTCGCCGCGTTCGGGTTCGACGTCACGGAGGCGGACGGCCACGACCTGGCGGCCCTGACCGGCCTGTTCGCCGAGGACCGCTCGGCCACCCGCCGCCCCCTCGCCGTCATCGCCGACACCGTCAAGGGCAAGGGCGTCCGAGCCGTCGAGGGCAAGGCCGGCAGCCACTACGTGACCATCGACGAGGCGCGCGCCGCCAAGTGGAAGCGAGCGATCCGATGAGCCTCACAGACGAGCGGCCCGGGGTTGTGGCCTCGGTTCCGCCCGCGCCCCTCACCGACCAGCAGCCGGTGGCCTCCGTGCCGCCTACGCTCCCCACCGACCAGGGCCAGGTGGCCTCCGTGCCGCCCGTGCCCCCCACCGACCAGCGACCGGTGACCCTCTCCGGTCGTGACGCCTACCGGGACGAGCTGACCCGGCTCGCCGCCTCCGACGACACGATCGTCTGCCTGGAGGCGGATCTGGGCGGCAAGGGACACCCCTTCCAGGCCGCCCACCCGGAGCGTTTCCTCAACCTCGGGATCGCCGAGGGGGCCATGGTGGACATGGCCGCGGGTCTTGCGGCCGGCGGTCACAAGCCGTTCGTCAGCACCTTCGCCCCGTTCGCCGCCCTGCGCGCCGCCGAGAGCCTGAAGCTGACCCTCGGCTACCTGGCCGCCGGGGTCACGGTCGTCGCGCCGTACGCCGGTGTCTCCGGCGCCTGGTTCGGGACCACCCACCACTGCCTGGAGGACCTGGCGATCCTGCGCAGCGTGCCGGGCGTGACCATCGCGGCGCCGTACGGCGACGCCGAGATGCGCGCGGTCGTACGGGAGGCGGTCCGCTCCGGGCGCCCGCACTACATCCGTACGGGACGCAACGCCACGTACGGCTCCCTCCCGGTGCTCGGTGACGAACTCCCGCTCGTCAACTGGGAGTTCAGGGCCGGACCCGAGGACGTGTGCCTCGTCTCCGTCGGCGAGGAGGGCACCCGGCTCGCCCTCGCCGCCCGGCGGGCCGTGCCCGGCACCGCCCACGCGCACCTGGTGTACCTGGACCACGAGCACCTGACCGAAGCCGCGGCCGAACTCGCCCGCCACCACTGCCGGTTCGTGGTGGTCGAGGAGCACCGGGGCCAGGGCGGGGTCGCCGAAGCGCTGGCCCTGCTGCTGCCCGACTGCCGGGTCACGTCGGTGAGCGCCGACCGGAGCTGGCCCTCGCAGGGCGGCGACCACGAGGAGGTCATGGCCGCGCTGGGCCTGGACCTGCCCGCCGTACTGGACGCACTGGGCCGCGCGTCGACGACGTCGACGGCCGCCGCCGGCCACCCCACGAACTGATCACACCCACCAGCCGATCCAAGCCTTCCAAGGAGTCCCCGTGCACATCCTCATGATCGAATGCAACCCCAACGGCATGGCCGGCATCGCCAACGCCCTCGACCTCGGCCACGACGTCACCCTCGTCTCGGTCGACCCCGACTTCTACCTCGCCGTCTCCCCGCTCACCGAGGCCGCCTACGCGCACCCCAACTGCCACGTCCTCAAGAGCGAGAAGGCGTTCTCCATCGAGGAGCTGACGGCCCTGTCCCGCGAGGTCCACGCCGAGCGCCCGGTGCACGGGGTGACCACGTACAGCGAGTACCACACCGTCCACACCGCCGCCGTCGCCGAGGCGCTCGGCCTGCCCGGCATGAGCGTCGACGGCGCCCGCAACGCCCGCCACAAGCACCTCACCCGCCTTACGCTGGACGGCCGGGGCATCCGCCAGCCGCGCTTCGCGCACGTCTCCGACCCGACGAAGGTCGAGGCGGCCGTCCGCGAGATCGGCTTCCCGTGCGTGGTGAAGCCGTCCGACGGCACCGCCAGCCTGCACGTCCTGCACCTCAGGGACGAGGACGACCTCAACGCCTACCTCGCCGAGCTGGCGGAGGTCGTCGACTACGGGCGCGGCGTCGTCCGCATCCCGGACATCCTGATCGAGGAGTTCGTCACCGGCGAGCTGATCTCGGTGGAGTCCTGCGTGCTCGGCAAGGGCGAGATCGTCAACCTCGGGCTGACCGACCGTCCGCTGAGCGGCTTCCCGCACTTCATCGAGATGGGCGCCACGTACTTCACCGGACACCCGCTCCAGGACGAGCTGTTCGCGATGACGACGAAGGTCCTGAACGAGCTCGGCGTCGACTTCGGCTTCATCCACACCGAGTTCCTGCTCGGCCCGGACGGCCCGGTCCTGTGCGAGGTCAACGGCCGGCTCATCGGCGGCATCGTGCCGAGCCTCATGCAGATCAGCTCCGGCGTCGACGCCTATCTGGAGGTCATCCGCCAGGCCCTCGGCGAGCGCCCCGAACTGCCCTTCCCCGGCGAGACCATCGCGGGCGGCCACTGGTTCGGCTCCCCGGTCGCCGGCACGGTCGAGGCCATCGGCTTCGACGGCCTGAAGGACCTGCCCGGCTTCCACAGCGCCCTCGCCTACAAGAAGCCCGGCGTCGAGGTCAGCCGTCTCTCCAAGAGCAACTTCGACTGGATCGGCCACGTCATCTTCACCGGCGGCGACCGCGACGAGGTCAACAAGCGCAACGAGGAGGCCCTGGACGCCATCGACCTGCGCCTGAAGGTCGAGGTGGCGCGATGACCCCCGCCCCGCGGAGCGGCGGGCAGCTGTGGGGGGTGGCCGTCCCGGCCCTCGACCCCGAGGCGCTCTACGACGTCACCACGGAGAACGGCGTCTTCACCGCGTTCACGCCCACCGGCCCCCGGCAGGGCGGGGAGCACGAGCTGTGGCCCGGCTACACCGAGACCCACGCCCATGTCTCCCTCCCCGCCAACTGGGACGACACGGTCGAGGACCCCCGGATCGTGGCCCTCCAGTACCTGTACCACGGGGTCACCCACGTCGTGGACATGTTCGGTTTCCCGCTGGCCGCCGACGCCTGGGCGGCCGGCCGGGAGGCCTCCCCGTGGCCGTACCCGGAGATCGCGCACTGCGGCTACGCGGTGACGGCGACGACCGACGCGGCGGGCCGCACCGGCCACGGCGTCGAGTTCCCGGCCCCGGTGTACATGCTCGCCGTCGAGTCCGACCTCGACCACGCCCTGCGGGCCAACGCCGAACGTGGCGGCACCTTCCTGAAGGTGATGTTCACCGACGGCACGGAACAGCCGGGCAGCCCGGTCCGCTTCTCGCGCCTCTCCGAGCGGGTGCTGCGCTTCACCGCCCGCCTGGCCGCCGAACGCGGTGTCACGGCGGTCATCGACTGCAACACCCTCCAGGAGACCCGCTGGGCGTACGAGTGCGGCTTCCGCCTCTTCGCCCACACCGTGCGCGACCGCACCCTCGACGAGATCGACTGGAAGGAGTTCGAGGGGGCACGGTTCGTCTCGACGCTCGCCGGACTACGCCCCATGATCATGACGGGGGAGGAGTTCCTCACCGAGTACGCCCGCGAGGGCTTCGCCGAGACCCAGGACGTCCGCAACCTCGACTTCGTCAAGGGCATCGAGAAGCCGTACGGCATCGAGTACGGGGTCCAGGAGACCCGCACCGCCGCCCTCGCCGACATGCGCCGCAACGCCCTGGCCGCGCTGGCCCGCGGCGACCTGCTGGTCGGCACCGACTCCGGCAACACCGGCGCGTACCACGGCTATTCGCTGCTCAGCGAGCTGGACCTGCTGCGCGGCGACGACCCCTCACTGGACCGGATGCTGCGCCACCAGGCCACGGTCGGCGGCCGCCGCTACTTCGACGAACTGAGCGGCGACCCGGCGGGCGCGCACCCGCTGAGCGTCGGCGCCCCCGCCACGTACAACCTCCTCCACGCGTCCGCCCCCGGCCGCCCGCTGTCGGCACTGCCCGTCACAACGGTCGTCCGGGGCAGGGACATCGACCGCCCGGCGCTGGCCCGCGCGATCGCGGCCCTGCGCGCCACCGACGCTGTGACCGACCCGAAGGGAATGGCCGCGTGACCATCGAACGCAGGCGGGCTCTGATCGGCGTGAACGCCGGCATCTTCCTCGCCCACATCGGGAACTTCATCTGGTTCCCCGTCCTCGTTGCCTCCCTCGGCGGCACCGACAGCGGCTTCTGGGCCGGTGTCGTGATGTGCATGACGTATGTCGGCCGCCTCGCCGCCACTTTCTTCTACGAGGGGGTCGCCGCCCGGATCGGCATCCGGGGCGCGGTGTTCGCGGGCACCGCCACGGAGGCGGTCGCGCTGGGCCTGATGGGCTTCGGCAGCGGTGTCGTCGTGTACAGCGTGCTGGCCCTCTTCATCGGCCTCGGCTCGGGCACGGCCTTCCCCGGCCTGAAGAACATCCTCGTCTCGTACCCCGACGACGAGCGCCCGAAGGCCTTCTCCACGTTCCAGATGTCCGCCCAGGTGGGCCTCTTCGGCGGCGCGCTGGCCGGCGGCCTCCTCGCGGACGTCGACCTGCGCACCCTCTTCTCCGTCGTCTTCGCGATCTTCATCGGCTTCTGCCTGGCGGCCTCGGCGTTCATCCCGAGGGACGGCTTCGGGGAGGCGGCGGACCGGACGGCGGGCAGGACGGCGGACCTGGTCCCGCTGTTCAGCACGGCGGTCTTCAAGGGCATCGAGGTCCGCGGAGCCACCCGCTACTTCCTCCTCTCCGCCGTGTTCTGGTTCCTCTCCATCGGCTTCATGGTCGGCATCCCGCTGCACATGGAGGAGTACGCGTCCGGGTGGGCCCCCTCGGCGCCCTTCTGGATCACGGGTCTGACCGTCCTGGTCCTCCAGTACCCCCTGTTCAAGTTCCTGATCAAGCAGCTGCGGCCGGGCGCGGTGATGGCGCTGGGCCTGGCGGGCATGGTCGTCGCGTTCACGGCGTTCGGCGCGGGCCGCTCCGCCCCCTGGGTGGTCGTCGGCTGCCTCACCGTCGTCCTCGGCGAGATCCTGTTCGTCCCGTCCTTCGACATCTGGGTCGCCCGCAAGGTCCCCGCCGACCGGCTCGCCAAGGCCATGGGCGCCATGCACTTCTTCCGCAGCGCCGGCAACATGATCGGTTCGCTGCTGGCGGGCATCCTCTTCGACCTGTCCCTCTCCTGGGACATGCCGGGCGCGAACTGGTACGTGGCCGCGGTGATCGCCGCAGGGTGCGCCTTCGTCTGCCTGTTCAGTCGGGACGAGGGCACCGCTGAGGAGACCACGGGCACGGCGGCGGCCGAGGAGGAGCGGGCGGAGGCCCCGGCGTAGGCGACGCAGGCTCCCTCTCGCGGGTGGAGAGAACTGCGCAAGCGAGCCGGCCGAGCGTCAGCGCCCCGTCTCGTCGCGGCGGCAGTGCAGGAAGAGATGGGGCTCGGGCTCGGCTTCGGGATGGTCCGGGGTGAAGACGGTGCTGTGCCGGGACAGCACCGTCAGTCCCGCCGCCCCCACCATGTCGGCGAAGTCCTCCTCGGCGAAGCTTGTCGCGCGGACCGGCTGGCCCATGAAGACCACCTCGACGTCCTCCACGTCCGCGGGCACGGTGGCCAGCACCAGATGCCCGCCGGGCCTCAGGGCCAGGGCCAGCCGCCGCGTCAGAGCCGACTGCTCGGCGCGGGTCATCTGCAGCAGCGAGAAGAACGCGCACACGCCGTCGAACGATTCCGCCTCCAGCGGGAGCTCCCGGATGTCGCCGCAGCGGAACTCGGCCTCGGGGACCTGACGGGCGGCGAGTTCGACCATGACGGGGGAGACGTCGACGCCCAGCACCGAGTGCCCTGCCGCGATGAGCGCGGCTGCGGTGGGCCGCCCGGTGCCGCTGCCCACGTCCAGTGTCCGCGCGGCGGGCGGCAGCCGCTCGATCAGCCACTCCAGCGTGGACAGATGCGCGGGGGCATGGGCGAACGCTTTCTCGTAGACGGGGCCCAGCGCGTCGAACAGCACTGCGGCGGGCGGCCGTTGGTCCTCGTGCCTCACGTCGGTGTCCTTTCGCTCGCCGACCCGCATCGTCGCACCCGACGGCGCGTGCCACAACGGCGGCCCGCTGCGCGTCCCGCGGTTCGGGCGGGGGGGAGGGGGGAGAATGAGAGCCGGCCGAACGAGCCTATGTCCGTGGCTGCGAGGCCGGTGACACGGAGGCGTACGCCGCGCTCCCGCCCTGTACCTGGAACAGGGACGGTCGCCCGAGGCCTGCGCCGCCTACCGGTCGGCCGTGGACACGGGACTCCCCGACGCGTGGGAAGGGCTGCTGTCGGCGTTGGCGGCCCAGGTGCCCCGCGCGACTTCGGCGCAGACGGTGGTTCGGCTGCGCACGAGGGGCCTGTCGGCGCAGGGGTGGGTGTCCAGGGCCCGGCCTAGTGATCAGTACACCGGGCGCAGCCCCGGCTTTCAAAGGCGCGGGGAACCGCGTGACCAGCCCCCATCCACCCCCATCCACCTGCCACCCACCCGCACCCGCCCGACGAACCCCATCCTCCCGGGCTCGACCGCGGAGCGAGATTGTTGCGGCGGGATGAAATCCGCAGCCCGCCGTGTTGGTGTCTTGCGGAGACCAGGACGAACAGGAGGGCACCGGCGTGGCAGCGCAACAGGGGGGCGACCGAGGTTGGGCGCGCAGACTGGCCGGATATGCCTGGCGGTACCCCAAGGGTGTGACCCTCGCCCTCGGCTCCTCCCTCGCCGGTATGGCGGTGATGGCGCTGGTCCCCCTGATCACCAAGGTGATCATCGATGACGTGATCGGGGACAGGACCAGGGACATGGCCCCCTGGGCGGCGGCCCTGATCGGCGCCGCCCTCCTCGTGTACGTCTCCACCTACATCCGCCGCTACTACGGCGGCCGCCTCGCCCTCGACGTCCAGCACGACCTGCGCACGGAGATGTACGGGACGATCACCGGCCTCGACGGGCGGCGGCAGGACGAGCTGTCCACCGGGCAGGTCGTCGGCCGGGCCACCAGCGACCTCCAGCTGATCCAGGGCCTGCTCTTCATGCTGCCGATGACCATCGGCAACATCCTGCTGTTCCTGATCTCCCTCGTGATCATGGCGTGGCTGTCCCTGCCGCTCACCCTGGTCGCGATCGCCGTCGCCCCCGCCCTGTGGTGGATCGCCGGCCGCAGCCGCACCAAGCTGCACCCCGCCACCTGGTACGCCCAGGCCCAGGCCGCCGCCGTCGCGGGCGTGGTCGACGGCGCCGTCAGCGGCGTACGCGTGGTGAAGGGGTTCGGGCAGGAGGAGCAGGAGACCGGGAAGCTGCGCGAAGTGGGCCGCCGGCTCTTCGCGGGGCGGCTGCGCACCATCCGGTTCAATTCCCGGTACACCCCCGCCCTCCAGGCCGTCCCCGCGCTCGGTCAGGTCGCGATGCTGGCGCTCGGCGGCTGGCTCGCCGTGCGCGGTCACATCACGCTCGGCACGTTCGTCGCGTTCTCGACGTACCTCGCCCAGCTGGTCGGCCCCGTCCGCATGCTCGCCATGGTCCTCACCGTCGGCCAGCAGGCCCGCGCCGGCACCGAACGCGTCCTGGAGCTGATCGACACCGAGCCGAGCCTCACCGACGGCACCAAGACCCTCCCCGCCGACGCGCCCGCGACCGTCGAGTTCGACGACGTGTCCTTCGGCTACGAAGACGGGCGCCCCGTCCTCGACGGCCTCAGCTTCGAGATCCGGCCCGGCGAGACCCTCGCCGTCGTCGGCTCCTCGGGCTCCGGCAAGTCCACCGTCTCCCTCCTCCTCCCGCGCTTCTACGACGTGTCCCGCGGCGCCGTCCTCATCGGCGGCCACGACGTCCGCGAGCTGACCCTCGACTCGCTGCGCGCCGCGATCGGCCTGGTCCCCGAGGACTCCTTCCTCTTCTCCGACACGGTCCGCGCCAACATCGCGTACGGCCGCCCGGACGCCACCGACGAGCAGATCGAGACCGCCGCCCGCGCCGCCCAGGCGGACCGTTTCATCGCCGAGCTGGCCGACGGCTACGCCACCAGGGTCGGCGAACACGGCCTCACCCTCTCCGGCGGCCAGCGCCAGCGCGTCGCCCTCGCCCGCGCGATCCTCACCGACCCCCGCCTCCTCGTCCTCGACGACGCGACCTCCGCCGTGGACGCCCGAGTGGAGCACGAGATCCACGAGGCGCTGGCGCATGTCATGGAGGGCCGCACCACCCTCCTCATCGCCCACCGCCGCTCCACCCTGGGCCTCGCGGACCGCATCGCCGTCCTCGACGACGGCCGCCTCGCCGACATCGGCACCCACGAGGAACTGGAGCGCCGCTCCGCCCTCTACCGCCGCCTGCTCACCGACCCCGACGAACTCGGCGGCGTCTCACCCGGCCACCTCCCCCCGGCCTCCCTGACCAAGGCCGACGACACCCCCGTACGCGACTCGATACGGGACGAGCTGGACGCCGAGTTCGACGCCGAGCGCGGCATCACGCCCCGGCTGTGGACCGGCGACCGGGAGCCCCGCGACACCGCCTTCGACGGCACCCCCGCCACCCCCGAACTCCTCGCGCAGGTCGAGGCGCTGCCCCCGGCGACCGACACCCCCGGCATCGACGAGGCCCGCGCGGTCGCGCCGGAGGAGTCGTACGGCCTGAAGCGGCTGCTGCGCGGCTTCGGCCTGCCCCTCCTGATCAGTCTGGCGCTTGTCGCCGTCGACGCGGGCATGGGCCTGCTGCTGCCGGTGCTGATCCGGCACGGCATCGACGAGGGCGTCTCGCAGGCGGCCCTGGGCGCGGTCTGGGCCGCGTCCCTGCTGGGCCTGGTCGCGGTCCTCGCGCAGTGGGCGGCCCAGATCGGCGAGATGCGCATGACCGGCCGTACCGGCGAACGCGTCCTCTACTCCCTCCGCCTCAAGATCTTCTCCCAGCTGCAGCGCCTCGGACTCGACTACTACGAGCGGGAGCTGACGGGCCGGATCATGACGAGGATGACGACGGACGTCGACGCTCTCTCGACCTTCCTCCAGACCGGCCTGGTCACGGCCTTCGTCTCCGTCGTCACCTTCTTCGGCATCATGGGCGCCCTGCTCGTGCTCGACGTACAGCTCGCCCTCGTCGTCTTCGCCACGCTCCCCCCGCTGATTGTCTGTACGGTCTTCTTCCGCCGGGCGAGCGTGAAGGCCTACGAGCTGGCCCGGGAGCGGGTGTCCGTGGTCAACGCGGACCTGCAGGAGTCGGTGGCCGGGCTGCGGATCGTGCAGGCGTTCCGGGGCGAGCGTGACGGCGGCGAGCGGTTCGCGGCCGGCAGTGACAGCTACCGCCAGGCACGCGTCCACGGCCAGTGGCTGATCTCCCTCTACTTCCCCTTCGTGCAGTTCCTGTCCTCGGCGGCGGCGGCGGCCGTCCTGGTCGTCGGCGCCCACCGCGTCGACGCGGGCACCCTGACGACCGGTGCCCTGGTCGCCTACCTCCTCTACATCGATCTCTTCTTCGCCCCCGTCCAGCAGCTCTCCCAGGTCTTCGACGGCTACCAGCAGGCCACCGTCTCCCTGGGCCGCATCCAGGAACTCCTCCAGGAGCCGACGTCCACGAAGTCCGCCGCCGAGCCGCTGGAGGTGCTCTCCCTGCGCGGCGACATCACCTTCGAGGACGTGGACTTCGCGTACGGGGCCGACCTCGAAGGGGAAGCGGCCCTGAGCGGTGTGGCGCTGTCGATCCCCGCCGGGCAGACCGTCGCCTTCGTCGGCGAGACCGGCGCCGGCAAGTCGACGCTCGTCAAACTCGTCGCCCGCTTCTACGACCCCACCGGCGGCCGCGTCACGGTCGACGGCACCGATCTGCGCGACCTCGACATCACCTCGTACCGCCACCGCCTGGGCGTCGTCCCGCAGGAGGCCTACCTCTTCCAGGGCACGATCCGGGACGCCATCGCCTACGGCCGTCCCGACGCCACCGACGCCGAGGTGGAGGCGGCGTCCCGGGCCGTCGGCGCACACGACATGATCGCCACGCTCGACGGCGGCTATCTCCACGAGGTCGCCGAGCGCGGCCGCAACCTCTCCGCCGGGCAGCGCCAGCTGATCGCCCTGGCCCGCGCCGAGCTGGTGAACCCCGACATCCTGCTCCTCGACGAGGCGACGGCCGCCCTCGACCTGGCCACCGAGGCCCAGGTCAACCAAGCCACCGACCGTATCGCCGGCCGCCGCACCACCCTTGTCGTCGCCCACCGTCTCACCACGGCCGCCCGCGCCGACCGCGTGGTCCTCATGGACCACGGCCGCGTCGCGGAGGACGGCACCCACGACGAACTGCTGGCCCGCGAGGGCCGGTACGCGGAACTCTGGCGGACCTTCGTGGGCGAGCCGGTTCTGAAGCCGTAGGGGCCTTTCTTGACTTGCACCTCGCCCTGAAGGGCGAGGATTCTGGCCTTCTCGATCGTTGCTGTGCCGCTACGCGGCACAGGGTGCGGTCGGGAATCCGTGGCTTCCTGTTTCTTCGCGCTGTGCCGGGATTGCTCCTGGTCTTACCGGCGCTCCGCAGGCCGATACCGCCAGTCCGGCGGCCGTCTTCACATTGATCGCGGCGTTGATGTCCCGGTCGTGGACGGTGCCGCAGGCGGCGCAGGTCCATTCCCGCACGTTCAGGGGTTTGGGCCCGTCTTTGACGCCACAGGTCGAGCAGGTCTGGGATGTCGGTTCGAACCGGCCGATCTTGATCAGGGTCCGTCCGTACCGCTCCGCCTTGTACCGGAGCATGTTGATGAATGAGGCCCAGCCGGCGTCGTGGACGGACTTGGCCAGTCTGGTGCGGGCCAGTCCCGTCACCGACAGGTCCTCCACGGCGATCCCTTGGTTCTCGGAGATCAGCTGTGTGGAGAGTTGGTGGTGGAACTCATGGCGGGCGTCAGCGACTTCGGCGTGGGTGCGGGCGACCTTGAGCCGGGTCTTTTCGCGGTTCTTCGAACCTTTCTGTTTGCGGGACAGTTCCCGCTGGGCCTTCTTCAGCTTCTTCTCCGCGCGGCGCAGAAACCGCGGGGAGTCGATCTTCGTGCCGTCGGACAGAACGGCGAAGTGAGTCAGGCCGAGGTCGATGCCGACGGTGCGGTCGGTGGCGGGCATCCGCTCGGCATCCGC
Source organism: Streptomyces sp. NBC_01314 (assembly GCF_041435215.1). Lineage (NCBI taxonomy): Bacteria > Bacillati > Actinomycetota > Actinomycetes > Kitasatosporales > Streptomycetaceae > Streptomyces > Streptomyces sp. NBC_01314. Next base: position 7,275,430 of record NZ_CP108394.1, read on the forward strand.
CTGTGGGTCGGTGTCGATGACGAAGGAGGCGAAATACCTGCCGGCGCAATCCTTGACCACGGTGACCGAGGTGGGGGTGGCGGGCAGCGTGCGGGACCACTTCACCTTCACCGCCCCGATCTTCGGCAGGTTCAGCCGTCCGCTCCCGGTGAGGGACCAGCGGGCGTTGGCGGTGAACCGGATCGACTGGCGGGTGTCCTTGCGGGACTTGAACCGGGGTGCACCCAGTTTCGGGCCCTTGCGGGTGCCCTTGAGGGAGGCGAAGAAGTTGCGGTACGCGGTCTCGGCGTCGCGCAGGGACTGCTGCAGGACGACCGCTGAGACCTCGCCCAGCCAGGAGCGTGAGGTGGTCTGCTTTGCCTGGGTGATCAGGCGGGTGGACAGCTCGCCGATCTTCGGGAACGGCTGCTGGGCCTTGCGGGCGTCCTCACGGGCACGCACCGCGTCGTTGAACACGACGCGGGCGCACCCGAACGCTTTGGCCAGCGCGGTGCGCTGGCCGGGGTCCGGGTACAGGCGGAAGGCGTACCTGAGCTGCATGACGGCCACGCTACATACTTGGGTTATGAGTGAGATGCAGGAGATCAGAACTGGTCGTCACTGTGCTTTCGTGATGCATGTGAACTTGGTCTTCGTGACCAAGTTCCGGCACAAGGTGTTCATCGATGTTCATCTGACGCGCATGGAGGAGATCATGCGGTCGGTGTGCGCGGACTTCGAGTGCACGCTGGTGGAGTTCAACGGCGAGAACAACCACGTCCACCTCCTGGTGAACTTCCCGCCCAAGGTCGCCGTCACCAAGTTGGTCAACTCCCTCAAGGGCGTCTCCTCGCGCCGTCTGCGCCTGGGGGCACCTCCCGGCCGAAGGCTGGGGGAGAATTCCCCGACCTGGTACGGCACTACTGGCGGGCCAATAAGCTGTGGTCGGGCTCCTACTTCGCCGGCACCGTCGGCGGCGCCCCGCTCACCGTGGTCAGGCAGTACATCGAGCAGCAGAACCGGCCGGTGTGAGCACAGCCCGGCTCCGCCGGGACCAGCGATCACGACGCTCCGCACCGCGGGTGGTGAACATGCCGTGTCCGGCTCCGCCGGACCAGACGCGGCGACGCTCCGCGTCGCAACCATCAGATTCGCTTCACCACCGGGCTGAAGCCCGATGCACTGCGAATGAATCCCGGTAGCGTGTCCCTTTGAGCGCGCAACCGTTCGAGGGGGTCGTGCGTCCGTACATCAGTACGGGATATCGGTACGGATGTGCGGCGGGAGGGGCAGCGGTGAGCAGGCGTGGGATACGTCGGCACATGGCGCTCGGAGTGGCCGTGCTGACGACCGCCGGGCTGCTGACCCTGGCCGGGCCGTCGGCGAGCGCGGAGGCCGCCGCGTCCTGCGCCGGGCGCAAGGTGCGGACCCTGACCTTCGACTCCGGGACCGTACGGGTGTACCGCAAGGGCAGCCGGTATGTGTGCGCCGTGCTCGTACCCAGGAAGCAGGCCCGCAAGGGGACGTTGCGCATCCGGGCCTGGGGCGGCCAGTGGGTGCGCAACGGGAAACACCCCGCCGGTCCCGTGACCGTGCACGCGGGCCGACGCGCCGTGTGGATCAACGCACGGGCCGGCGGCGAGACGTACGACTCGGGCTGGATCCTCCGCTGAACCGCCACGCACCGGGCCGCCGCCTCCCGGGCCTCCGGGACCGCCGGCGGATCGGTGTGCCACACAGGGTTTTCCCTATCCCTCCCATCTGCGGCTGAAAGCAGTCCAGTTGGCCCCATTCTTCCCTGGTGCCCCGGCCGTGGCTCCGATAGCTTCCGGCGCACAGCTGCTGCATAGGGGAGAAACGCATGCGCAAAGCACTCAGATGGGTGCTGTCGCTCGTGGTGCTCATTGGCACGTTGAGCACGGCGGGGGCGGCCACCGCCGCGGGGTCGGACACCGCTGACATCAAGGACCGACTGCTCGGGGTACGGGGCGTGAGCCTGGTCGAGGAGAAGGCGTATCCGGGCTACCGCTTCTTCGTCCTCAACTTCACCCAGCCGGTGGACCACAGGAACCCGAAGAAGGGCACGTTCCAGCAGCGGATCACGGTCCTGCACAAGGACACGGCCCGCCCGACGGTCTTCTACACCGGCGGCTACAACGTCTCCACGAACCCCGGCCGCCGCGAGCCCACGCAGATCGTGGACGGCAACCAGGTCTCCATGGAGTACCGCTTCTTCAACCCGTCCCGCCCCGATCCGGCCGACTGGTCCAAGCTGGACATCTGGCAGGCGGCCAGCGACCAGCACCGGATCTTCAGGGCGCTGAGGAAGATCTACGACAAGAAGTGGATCTCGACGGGCGGCTCGAAGGGCGGCATGACCGCCACCTACTTCGAGCGCTTCTACCCGCACGACATGGACGGCGTCGTCGCGTACGTCGCCCCCAACGACGTCGTCAACAAGGAGGACTCGGCGTACGACCGGTTCTTCGCGAAGGTCGGCACCAAGGAGTGCCGCGACCGGCTGAACGCCGTGCAGCGCGAGGCGCTCGTCCGTCGTGAGCCGCTGGAGAAGAAGTACGCGGAGGTCGCCGCCGCCGAGGGCTACACCTTCGACACGGTCGGCAGCCTCGACAAGGCGTACGAGGCGGTCGTCCTCGACTACGTCTGGGGCTTCTGGCAGTACAGCAAGCTCGCGGACTGCGACAGCGACGTCATCCCGAAGGACGCCAAGTCCGCGACGGACGACGAGATCTGGACGTCCATCGACACGATCTCCGGCTTCTCCTTCTACGCCGACCAGGGCCTGGAGCCGTACACGCCGTACTTCTACCAGGCCGGTACGCAGCTGGGCGCGCCCACGATCGAGTTCCCGCACATCGAGAAGAAGTACATCCGCTACGGCTACCAGCCGCCCCGGAACTTCGTCCCGCGTGACATCAAGATGAAGTTCCAGCGGCACGCGATGCGGGACGTCGACACCTGGGTCCACGACAACGCCAAGCAGATGCTCTTCGTCTACGGGCAGAACGACCCGTGGGGCGCCGAGCCGTTCCACCTGGGCAAGAAGGCCCGCGACTCGTACGTGTTCACGGCACCCGGCGCCAACCACGGCGCCAACGTCGCCGGTCTCGTCGAGGCGCAGAAGGACCTGGCCACGGCCCGGATCCTGAAGTGGGCGGGCGTCGCCCCGGCCACCGTCCAGGCGGACCCGAGCAAGGCGAAGCCGCTGGCGAAGTTCGACTCCAAGCTCGACAAGCGTGACGTCGAGCGGGAGCCGGCGCTGCGGCCGTAACCGGCGCGCGCCGCACGTGATGCGAGCCCCGGTGCCGAGCCTGTACGGGCGGCACCGGGGCTCAGTCGTCGACGGCCCCTCTCACACCGGCACCGCGCACCCCACCGGCCGGGCCCCGCCCAGCCGCACATACAGGTCCGTGGAGGCCGGGCACCGCGTCCTCGCGTCGACGGCCGTCGTCACCTCGTACTCCGGATCGTGCTCGCCCCGGCCGTCACAGGCGGTCTCGCGGACCTCGCCCCGCCCGGCGCCGTAGACGCAGTCACCGGCGATGGTGCGGGGACCGCCTCCGCCGCCGGGGTCGCCCGGGTGCGGCCCCTGGAGCTTGCGCATACAGGCGTAGCCCCGCGGTACGGAACCGTCGCCGTCCTCGTCCTCGGCGGACTGCCCGGACTCCCCGGACTCCACGGACGCGCCGGACTCGCCGGAGGAGGATGGGGACTCGCTGATGTGGAGGACGAAGTCGGTGGTCGGCGGGCAGAGCGGCCCCTGCCCGACCCGGCCGTCGTGCCGCGCCACCACCCGGGCGGCGGCCCGCTCGCCCGCGCAGGGCACCTCGGTGAAGCTGGTGGTCCCGAACGAACTGCACTCGTCGACCCCGAGGAACACCGTCCCGTACCCGGACGGCCGGGTCGGCGCCGTCGTGGTCGTCGGTTCCCCGGTCTCCTCGCCCACCCCGCCCGACCAGGACGCACACCCCGGGAGCGCGGCGACGGCCAGGACGACGGCAGCCACGACCACCCCTGTACGCACCATTCGAACGCGCCGCACCCCTCGCATGGTCACCCCCGCTGAACCCCCGCCCAGCGTGACCCCGCGGAGAGGGCCACGCCAGACAAACCGTGCGCTTTGCGCCACTTGGGGATGGTGAGCGAATTTTGCGACGTAGGACCCATACGTCAGGATCGGTACGTCGGCGTCCGTAGGCCAGGGGGCGTAGGTCAGGGTGCGTACGTCAGCCCGTGCCCGATCGGGTACAGCTCCCGCGCCGGGTCGTCGGCCTGTTGCACTGGCACCGGCAGCTTCCCGCGCGGCGCCACCCGCCCGGCCAGGACCCGCGCCGCCGCCCGCACCTCGACGTCCGTCCACGAGTACGACGCCAGACAGGCCTTCACCTCGGGCAGTTGGGCCACGTCGTACGGGTTCCGGACCGCGACCGCCACCACTGGGACCCCGGTGGCGAGGAGCCGCGCGACGAGGGTCCTCTGCGTGCCGGCCGCCGTCACGTTGTACGTCGCCACGACCACCGCGTCCTTGCCGGCCGCCGCCGCGACGGCCTGGTCGATGAGGGCTTGCGTGGGTGCCGTACCGGTCGACAGGCGGGTCGTGGTGAAGCCGAGGGAGGTGAGTTCGGCGGCGAGGACGGCTGTCGGCGGTCCCGTGGTGCCCGACGGGGACGCCGGGTCGGCACCGACCACCAGCACGTTCCGGTGCGTACGACGGGACAGCGGCAGCAGCGAGCCCTCGTTGACCAGGAGGGTCGTGGTCCGCTCGGCGATCCGGTCGGCGGCGTCGAGATGCCGCCCGGTCCCCACCACCCGGTCGACGTCGGCGTCACTCACGTACGGCCGCTCGAACAGCCCGAGCTTCGCCTTGAGCCGCAGGACGCGGAGGACCGACTCGTCGAGGCGGGCCTCGGTCAGCCGGCCGGCGCGTACGGCGGAGAGGACGGCGTTCCACGCCACGTCGATCGACGGCGGGTTGAGGAGCTGGTCGGCACCGGCCCGCAGCGCCAGCACCGGCACCTGGTCGTCACCGTACTTCTCGCGTACGCCCTGCATGGTGAGCGAGTCGGTGACGACGACCCCGTCGTAGCCCAGCTCGCCGCGCAGGATGCCGGTGAGGATCGGGCGGGACAGGGTGGCCGGGTCGCCGGCGGGGTCCAGGGCGGGGACCATGATGTGCGCGGTCATGATCGAGTCGATGCCGGCGCGGATCGCGGCCCGGAACGGCGGAGCGTCGAGGGCCGTCCACTGTTCCCGGGTGTGCTCGATGACCGGGAAGCCGTAGTGGCTGTCGACGGCCGTGTCCCCGTGCCCCGGGAAGTGCTTGGCGGTGGCCGCGACCCCGGCCCCCTGATACCCCTTCACCTGCGCGGCGACCAGCGCCGAGACGGCCTTCGGGTCGGCGCCGAAGGACCGCACACCGATGACCGGGTTGGCCGGGTTGACGTTCACGTCGGCGACCGGCGCGTAGTCCTGCCGGACACCGATCGCCCGCAGCTCGGCGCCGCCGATGCGTCCGGCCTCGCGGGCGTCGGCCCCGGAGCCGCCCGCGCCGAGGGCCATCGCGCCCGGCAGCAGCGTGGCGGGCCTGCCGACCCGGGCCACGATGCCGTGCTCCTGGTCGGTGGAGACGAGGACGGGCAGACCGCGGGGGAGGCCGAGCGAGGCGCGCTGGATGCCGTTGGACAGGTCGGCGATCTGGTGCGGGTCGCGGGTGTTGTGCGCCCAGGAGAAGTAGATGATCCCGCCGACCCGGTACTTCGCCAGCAGCTCGGCGGCCGTCCGGACGCCCAGCTCCAGGAGGTTGGCATCGATGTCGGCCTGGTCGGGCGCGGTCGCCGAGTGCCCGTAGACCCGCATCACGAAGAGCTGGCCGACCTTCTCCTCAAGGGTCATGCGCGCGACCAGGGCGCGAAGTCTCCTGTCATCCGCCTCCGCGTCCGCGTCGGCGGCCTGTGCGTCGGTGCCGAGGGTCAGGGCCGCGGTGACACCGGCCGTGGCGGCGAGAACGGTACGTCTGGTGGGCACGTGTGCTCCTTCCGGAGAGATCCATGGGATCCGTTGAAGGAAACTTCCAAGGTGTCACGAATATCCGGGAAGTTTCTTCCGGTCAAGGGAGTGCACAGTAAACCGGCGGCGCGGCGGGCGCGGGGAGTTCGGGGGTTCGGTGCGTTGGCGGGTGCGGGTCCGGTGGGGGCTGGTCGCGCCCACGCGGCGGAGCCGCACATCGACACTGCCCCGCGCCCCTGAAAAGCAGGGACTCCGCCCCGTGCTTTTCAACCCGCAGGGGCCGTGTCTTTCAGGCGCGCGGGGAGCTGCGCGAGAAGCCCCACTCACCCGCACCCGCCAACGCACCGAACCTCCAAAACCCCCGAACTCCCCCGCGCCGGAAGCCAACCGCACCCGGGGTCCACTTGCCGGACAGTCCGGCGCACCGACACGGTCAAGGTCCAGCATGGCGCCATGGCCCTCGTCGACATCCCCGGTTCCAAGTCCCTCACCGCCCGTGCCCTCTTCCTCGCGGCGGCAGCCGACGGCGTCACCACCCTCCTCCGCCCCCTGAGGTCCGACGACACGGAGGGCTTCGCGGAGGGCCTGGTCCGCCTCGGCTACCGCGTCGGCCGTACCCCGGACGCCTGGCAGGTCGACGGCCGCCCGCAGGGCCCCGCGGTCGCGGAGGCGGACGTGTACTGCCGGGACGGCGCCACCACCGCCCGCTTCCTGCCGACCCTCGCCGCCGCCGGCCACGGCACCTACCGCTTCGACGCCTCCGCCCAGATGCGCCGCCGCCCTCTCGCCCCGCTGACCCGCGCCCTGCGCGACCTCGGCGTGGACCTGCGGCACGAGGAGGCGGAGGGCCACCACCCGCTCACCGTCACCGCGCGCGGCGTCGAGGGCGGCGAGGTGGTGCTGGACGCCGGACAGTCCTCCCAGTACCTGACCGCCCTGCTCCTGCTCGGCCCGCTCACCCGCACCGGCCTGCGCATCACCGTCACCGACCTGGTCTCGGTGCCGTACGTGGAGATCACGATCGCGATGATGCGGGCGTTCGGTGTGGAGGTCGGCCGGGAGGGCGACACCTACGTCGTCCCGCCGGGCGGCTACCGCGCCACCACCTACCCGATCGAACCCGACGCCTCCACCTCCAGCTACTTCTTCGCGGCCGCCGCGCTCACCGGCGGCGAGGTCACCGTGCCGGGCCTGGGCCAGGGGGCGCTCCAGGGGGACCTGGGCTTCGTGGAGGTGCTGCGGCGGATGGGCGCGCTGGTGGACGTCGGCGTGGACCGTACGACGGTGAAGGGCACCGGCGAACTGCACGGCGTCACCGTGAACATGCGGGATATCTCCGACACCATGCCGACGCTCGCCGCGATCGCCCCCTTCGCCTCGGGGCCGGTGCGCATCGAGGACGTGGCGAACACGCGGGTGAAGGAGTGCGACCGGCTGGAGGCCTGCGCGGAGAACCTCCGGCGGCTGGGCGTGGACGTGGCGACGGGCGAGGACTGGATCGAGATCCGCCCCGGCACCCCCCGGGGCGCGGAGATCACCACCCACGGCGACCACCGCATCGTCATGTCCTTCGCCGTGACGGGCCTGCGGACACCCGGCATCACCTTCGACGACCCCGGCTGCGTACGGAAGACGTTCCCGGGCTTCCACGAGGCGTTCGCGGAGCTTGGGCTACCGTTCCTGGGGACTGAGCGGGAGTGAATCCTGTTACCAGGTCTCGTGCTCGGCCGAACGCCCCGGACGGTGTCGGGCGTTCTGGTTGCCCGCGTTCACTCCGCGCCCGGGCGGCACGGATCGCGTCCGTGGCCCGGGGATGCGAGGGCGGGGTTCCTCAACCATCGCGTACGAGATTTCCTCGGAGCGGCTTCACCGACCGGCCTCACCACTCTTGGATGCGGCGTCCGGTGTGCTGGGGCTGGGGCTGTGCCTGCGGAGGCTGCTGGGTTCGGCGGGTCGAGGGGTCGAAGAGGGAGCCGGGGGAGTCGTCCGGGTGCTGCAGCGGTACGTCGGGGCGGTCGGCGCGCCAAGGCTGCCGGGATTCCGCCCGATCCCGTTCCTGCCGACGGACGGCGGACCGGTCCCAGTCGCCCTCGCCCAGCACGAGCATCGGGTCGAACATCACGACCACACCCGCGAGCAGCAGGAAGATGATCGGCCCGATGAGCATGGGCAGGAGGATCGACGTGGGCGACTCACCGGTGAACGCGCCGGGGGCCGTGCCGTGCAGATGCACCCCCACCGCGGCCATCCCCGTGTAGTGCATCCCGGACACGGCGACCCCCATCACCAGGCTGGCGCCCAGGCTGGTCAGGAAGCCCCGGATCGACACGGCCGCCCAGAGCGCGGCGGTCGCGGCGAAAATGGCGATGCCGACGGAGAGGGTGACGACGGCGATGTCGTACTGGATGTAGCCGTTCAACTGGATGGCCGCCATGCCCAGATAGTGCATGGCGGCCACGCCGAGCCCCGTGACACACCCCGCCGAGCACAGCGTGGACGTGCTGACCCCGCGGTAGCCCACGGCGAAGACACCGATGCCGACGACGGTGACGGCCACGACGAGGCTGAGCACGGTCAGCCCGACGTCGTAGTGGATCTCGCTCTCCTTGACCCGGAAGCCGATCATCGCGATGAAGTGCATCGTCCAGATGCCGCAGCCGATCGACGCGGCCCCGAGGGCCAGCCAGCCGGGTTTCCAGGACTGTTCGTTGTAGATCGACCTGACGACGCAGCGCAGTCCGAGCGCCGCGCCTAAGCAGGCCATGACATAGGCGGTCACTGGGGTGACCGCACCGTAGCTGAAACCGTCTACCGTGCCTTGCATATGCCAAATCCCCCCGATACGTGGCCAGTTGCGCAGGCCGTTGCGGGAGGTAAGTCTGCTGTAGGGGTGTGCCGCAGCGCTCCGTTTTCCAAGAGTTACTGTCGGTACTTGTTTGACGGGTGATCGATAGGTGATCGACTTTGGGTGAGTCGATAGTGATTCACGGTCAAAACGCCTGTGGAAAGCCGCCTGAGCTTGCTGTTCTGCTTGATACTTCAAGCTCAGGCCGTGGCTTTACGCCGCGTCGTTGAGGAGTCGTCCGAGGTGCTCCCGGCCCGCCGCCAGCAGTTCCGGCAGCGGCGCGGCCCCCTCGTACCACCGCTTCTCGTACTCCCAGCAGAGCCACCCGTCCCAGTCCTTGCGGGAGAGGAGTTCGACGCACTCGCCGAGCGGGAGGACGCCCGCGCCGAGCGGGAGCGGGGTGGTGTCGTCGGGGGAGGCGATGTCCTTGACCTGGACGTAGCCGAGGAAGGGGGAGAGGGCGGCGTAGGACTCGGCGGGCTGTTCGCCGCCGAGCCAGGTGTGCATCACGTCCCAGAGCGAGCCGACGCTGCCGTGGCCGACCGGGCCGAGCACGCGGATCGCGTCGGCGCCGGTGCGGTGCGAGTCATGGGTCTCCAGCAGGACCCGTACGCCCCGGTCGGCCGCGTCCTCCGCCGCCGTACCGAGCCGCCGGGCGGCGATCGCGTCGGCCTCGTGCGTGCTCTGGCCGCCGGCCAGGTCGGCGCCGGGGAAGACGCGGACGAAGGGGGCGCCCAAGTCCTTTGCCAGGTCCAGCAGTTCGCGGATCTCGTCCAGTACGGGGCCGTCCTCGCCCGGTGCCGCGACCCGCGCGTACCCGGCGAGCCCCAGGATCTCCACGCCCGCCGCCTTGAACTCGGCGGCCACCTCGGCCCGGTCGTCGGCCCCGATCCCCGGATGCACCGGCTCCTCGGGATGGGCGCGCAACTCGACGCCGTGATAGCCGTGCGTGACGGCGAGCCGTACGACGTCGGCGATGGGGAGACCGGGGACACCGAGGGTGGAAAATGCGAGCTTCATGCCTTCGGACCGTACACGTCGGGCGGCGATGTGCGTCACCCCGCCGGGGCGTGTGGGTGCGGGTCGGCTGTCGGGTGGGGGCCGGAAGGCTCCAGCCGGCTGACGGGGTCGGCAGGACATGGGCGCAGCCCTGTTTTCAGGGGCGCGGGCCGTGACTGGAACGCGGCTCCGCCGCGGGGCGCGACCGGCCACCGTCGGACCCGCGGCCGCATCGGATGTCCCGCCGCTCCGACGGCTGCGCAGCCGGCCCGTGGACGATGTTCCCGTGGGCGATGCTCCCGTCCGGGCCGAAGCGGGAGCCGTGGCAGAGGCACTGTCCCCGGTCCGGCGCCGGGTGCTCGCCCTCCTGCGGCGCGCTCCCGATCCGGTACGACCGATGCTCCGGCCGCTTGTGCTCCTTGGGCCGCATGGCTTCGGGGTCCCTTCAGACGGGTGGTGGCGGCTGGGCGGGGCCGGGGTCGTCGACACCGGTGGGCGGCTGGGCGCGGCGCCGGTGGCTGGTGTCGCACCACGGGTGGATCCGGCTGCGACGACAGGTGCACAGGGCCACGCAGAAGCGGTCCGACGACACGGTCGTACCGTCGTCCAGCGTGACCTCGACCGGCCCCTCGACCAGCAGTGGGCCAGGACGTTGCAGGCTGACGCGGCGGCGTTCAGCGGGGACGTTCGGCACGGATCATCACCAGCTCTTCCTTCTCGTCGCCGCCACCGTCAGTGCTGCCGTCACCGTTACTGCCGCTGCCGCCCCCGTTACTGCCGCTGCCGTCGTCCCCTTCGGCCCCAGCTCCCAGCAGCCCACGACCGCGCAGCCAGTCGCTCCGCGATCGCAGGACGGGCCCGAACGCGACCCGGCGGTGTTCCACGACGTCGGCCCGCAACCCCGCCGCCCGCAACTGCGTCAGCGTCCGCTCCGCGTCGCTCAGGGCCGAGTGGACCAACAGCAGCACCCCGCCGGGCCGCAGCAGCGACGGCGAGTCCCGGCAGATCCGGTCCAGCACGAGCCGGCCGTCCCACCCGCCGTCCCAGGCCCGCGCGGTGCCCCTCGGTGGGCCGAGCCTGTCGGGCCTCGGCGCCGCGCCCGGACCTTGGCCCGGCCCGCGCCGCCGCGCCGGTTGTGGGCCTGGCACGTACGGCGGATTGGACAGGATGAGGTCGAAGGACCGCCCGGACACGGGCCCCAGGAGGTCTCCGTGTACGACGGTGATCGGCAGCCCGGCCAGTACGGCGTTGACCTTGGCGTTGAGCACGGCCCGCCAGGAGATGTCGACCGCCGTGACCAGCGCGCCCCGCCGCGCCGCGGCCAGCGCGACGGCTCCCGTCCCCGTACCGACGTCCAGCACACGGGCCCGCGGGGCGAGAGGTTCGCGCCCCAGGGCGTGGACCAGGAGTTCGGTGTCGTCCTGCGGGGCGTAGACGCCGGGCAGGGACACGGGCAGGGAGAGTGGGATCACGGGGATTGGCCTCCGGTTGGTGCGTCAGCAGGGCAATCGGTCATCCGATCGTCGGACTCATCAGACTCGTCCATCAGGCTCGTCGGACTCGTCGGACTCGTCAGACCGGCGTGCGAAGGGACGACCGGCCCGCCCGCCACGCTCCGAGGACGCGGTCGGCGAGGGCATCCTCCAGATGGTTGGTGGCGTCGACGCCGAACGCCACGTCGGCGTCCAGCTGCGGTTCCTCCTCCAGCAGCCCGGCGACGACCTCCCGCCGGACGATCTGCTCGTGTACGGCGTCGGCCTCCACGTGCTCGTCGTAGAAGTGCTCGGCGGCGGCGCCGGCCCCGGTCCGCCGCATGGCGTGGGCGAGCCGCCGGGAACCGGGGGAGGAGGTGATCTCGACCGTCGCGAAGTGCCCGACCAGTGCGCCGCGCAGGGCACGGTGCAGTCCGAAGAGGGACATCAGGTTCACCAGCGCGAGCGCCTCGGCTCCGGCGGCGTCCACGTAACGGCCGTACGCCGGGTCGAGACCCAGGTCGGTCATGAGGTCGGCGAAGAGGCGCGCGTGCACCCGCTCGGCCCGGCCCCCGCCGAACTCGTCGAACTCCACCGCGGCCATCCCCGCCTTCGCCCGCCCCCACAGCCGGGGCAGCACCCAGGCGTGCGGGTCGGCCTCCTTCAGGTGGTACAGCGACCGCTGCGCCGCGTACTCACGCACCTGCCACAGCTCGCCCTCGTCCTGCAGAAAGTCACCGACACCGACACCGACACCGCCGTCGCCGGCCGCCGGTTCCACGAGCAGGTCGTCCAGCGCCTCCTTGGCGCTCACATGCCGGGTCGCCCGGTCACGCAGCGATTCGAGGAACGGCCACTCCAGGGCCGCCCGGCAGCGCAGCAGCTCCGGGTCCCATTCGAGGTCGGCGTCGACGTCGGCGAAGCCCCGGTAGTGCAGTTCGTAGCAGAGGTAGAGGGCGAGCTGGAGATCGTCGCCGAAGGGGTCGGCCCCGGCGATCTCCCGGCTGTCCGGCGGAGCGCCCTTCCCCCGCAGGAACTCCACGACCGCAGCCGAGACCCGGCCCCTGCTCTCCGGCAGCACCGGCCCTGCGACCCGAGTCTCCATGGGCGCCGGGTACCCGTGATGCGTGAGTACTCACCTGCCCGCCCAGCTCACGGCCGTGCCGGTGGTCTGGCGGAGGCCAAGGGGCGCGGCTCTGCCCGAGGCCGTCCCAACGGCTTGGCGGGGGCCATGCGCGGCGGGAGTGGCCCTCTGTGGAGGCGATCGCGGCGCTCATGGCGATGGGGGCTCCCTTGCCTACGGGAGCCCCCATCCACTGGCCGCGAACCGCAGTGTCACCAGTCCTCGGCCGTACTCGTATTCGTACGCGTCTGAGTACGAGTAGGCGCTACGCGACCTCACATACCGTTACTGCCGCGTTTCGCCGAGCGCTGCGTCTCCTGGACGCGCTCCTGCGCCTTGCCCTTCATCTTCTTGGCCTCGCCGCGCGCCTGCTGCATCTTGCCCTCGGCCTGCTGCTCGCGGTCGCCGGTGACCTTGCCGGTCATCTCCTTGGCCTTGCCCTTGATCTTGTCCATGCTGCCCTTGTCCTTGGCGGCCATGGTTCCTCCTTGGTGGGGTGAGATGGCTTCCCGCCCAACGTAAGGCGGAGTGGTAACTGTCGCGCGTCGAACCATCACGCTCCGTGAGGGACCCTCGCCTTCGAACCGCTCCGGCCCACACCCCCGCACCTCGAAAGGGGCGCGAGGAACTGCGCGAGCAACCACGACCGACCCGCACTCGCCGACCCGCACTCGCCAATCGTGGACTTTCCTCTTCACCGGAAGCCGGAAGCCGGAAGCCGGAAGCCGGGCAGCGGTCGGCGCCCGCCCAACGCCCGGTTCGCGCGCCCTGCTCGCGGTCATGACGGGCGCGGCGGCGCTCGGCGCGTACGCGTACGGCGTGATGCAAGGCCTCTACATCCTCAACATCCTCGACCCGGACCAGATGATGTGCGCGGCCGTCGGCGCCACCGGGGTCCATGCGGTGACGCGCATGACCCTGCCGGTCAGCTCCCGGTGCGTCACAGCGGGCGGCGCGGGAACCGAGCTGGTGCCCCCGCTGGGTGAACCCGACCGTCTTCGGCGGCATCACGCTCTGCGCGCTCACCCTGTGCGCGACCCTCTCCCAAGGACTCCGCAGATCCCCCGACCCGGCACGCCCCCGACCCGGCACGCCCCCAACCCCTCCGAACCCGCCCCGCCTCAGGCCTCCCGAGGCCCCCCACTGGACCCCCGCACCATCAACTCCCCCCGCACCGTGGCGATCCCACCCGGCGGCGGCTCCTCCCGGCCCATGGCGATCCGCCCGGCCCGGGCCCCCGCCTCCGTCAACGGCAACCGCACCGTCGTCAGCGCGGGCACCGCGTCGATGCTGAACGGCAGATCGTCGAACCCGGCCACGGAGAAATCGTCCGGAATGCGCAGCCCGGAGTCCCGCAGCGCCGCACAAGCCCCCAGCGCCACGGTGTCGTTGGCGGCGACCACGGCGGTCAGCGACGGATCCCGTCGCAGCAGCTCCAGCGTCGCCTCGTACCCGGAGAGCCGGTCATAGCGCCCGTACACCGTCCACCGGGGATCGTCCTCGATCCCGGCCGCCTCCAGCGCCGCCCGGTGCCCCTCCAGACGGTGGCGGGTCGTCGTCCGCTCCTGCGGCCCGGCGATGTACCCGAGCCGCCGGTGCCCCAGCCCGATCAGATGCTCGGTGAGCTGCTGACCGCCGCCCCGGTTGTCGAAGGTGATCGCGATGGCCTCCGGCGTCGGCGGCCGTCCGCACAGCACCACCCGCGTCCCGGCCTCCGCCAGCTTCCTCAGCTTGTGGCCGACGGCGGCCAGATGCGCCGGATCCTCGATGGCCCCACCGGTCAGCACGACCGCGGCGGCCCGCTGCCGCTGCAGCAGCGTGAGATAGGTCAGCTCGCGCTCCGGGGAGCCGCCCGTGTTGCACACCACACCCAGCCGCTCGCCGCCCGCACGCCCGCCCGGCCCGCCGATCTCGGACTGGATGGCCGCGGCCATGATTCCGAAGAAGGGGTCGGCGATGTCGTTCACGAGGATGCCGACCAGGTCGGAGGTGGCGGCGGCGAGCGCGCTCGCGGGACCGTTGAGGACGTAGTCCAGCTCGTCCACGGCCTTCAGCACCCGCTCGCGCGTGGACGTGGCAACCGGGTAGTTGCCGTTGAGCACCCGGGATACGGTCGCGGGCGACACCTGCGCACGGGCCGCCACGTCCGCCAGGGTCACAGTCATCGTTGCTCGTCCTCCGGTGCGCGTGATGTTCGGGCTGTCGGGGAACCTTACGGCCGCGATCACCGTTCGCTCCCTCGAACAACTCGACCCCCTCGCGGTCTTGTCCAGACCGCTGCTCAGAGGCTAGCTTCTCATTGGATAGAAAGCGCTTGCTGTGACGCTCACCCTTTCGTCGGGCGTACGCGGCGCCGGACGCGTACGCAGAAACGAACGCACACCAACGAAAGGACCGGCCGTGACACGCAAAACCGTACGGATCGCCATGAACGGCGTGACCGGACGCATGGGCTACCGCCAGCACCTCGTCCGCTCGATCCTCGCCATCCGTGAGCAGGGCGGCCTCGACCTCGGCGACGGTACCGTGCTGTGGCCGGAGCCGATCCTCGTCGGCCGCCGGGAGCACGTGCTGAAGGCGCTCGCCGAGCAGCACGGCCTGGAGCACTGGACCACGGACGTCGACGCGGTCCTCGCCGACGAGTCCGTCGAGATCTACTTCGACGCCCAGGTCACCTCGGCCCGCGAGGAGGCCATCAGGAAGGCGATCGCGGCCGGCAAGCACATCTACACGGAGAAGCCGACGGCGACCGGCCTGGACGGCGCACTGGAGCTGGCCCGCCTCGCGAACGCCGCCGGCATCAAGCACGGCGTCGTCCAGGACAAGCTCTTCCTCCCGGGCCTGCTGAAGCTCAAGCGCCTCATCGACGGCGGCTTCTTCGGCCGGATCCTCTCCATCCGCGGCGAGTTCGGCTACTGGGTCTTCGAGGGTGACTGGCAGGAGGCTCAGCGCCCCTCCTGGAACTACCGCGCCGAGGACGGCGGCGGCATCGTCGTCGACATGTTCCCGCACTGGGAGTACGTGCTGCACGAGCTGTTCGGCCGCGTGAAGTCCGTCCAGGCCCTCACCGCCACCCACATCCCGCAGCGCTGGGACGAGCAGGACAAGCCGTACGACGCCACGGCCGACGACGCCGCGTACGGCATCTTCGAGCTGGACGGCGGCGCGATCGCCCAGATCAACTCGTCCTGGGCCGTCCGCGTCAACCGCGACGAGCTGGTGGAGTTCCAGGTCGACGGCACGGAGGGCTCGGCGGTGGCAGGCCTGCGCAACTGCCGTGTCCAGCACCGCTCCGCCACCCCCAAGCCGGTGTGGAACCCCGACATCCCCGCCACCTACTCCTTCCGCGACCAGTGGCAGGAGGTGCCGGACAACGCCGAGTTCGACAACGGCTTCAAGGCGCAGTGGGAGCTGTTCTTCCGGCACGTCTACGCCGACGCGCCCTACCACTGGGACCTGCTGGCCGGAGCCCGCGGCGTCCAGCTCGCCGAACTGGGCCTGAAGTCCTCGGCCGAGGGCGTCCGTCTCGACGTACCGGAGATCTCGCTGTGACGATCCGACTCCCCGGCGCGGACGGGCTGTTGAGGCCCTACAGCCCCCGCACCGAACCGCTGGCGCTGACGACCGGCGCCCCCTTCACCTCCCGTACGGTCTTCTCGGCGGCGCACGTCGTCGCCGACCCGTACGCGGACGTGTCCCCGGATTCCCCCGCCGCCGTCGACTGGGACGCCACCCTCGCCTTCCGCCGCCACCTGTGGTCGCACGGCCTGGGCGTCGCCGAGGCGATGGACACCGCGCAGCGCGGCATGGGCCTCGACTGGGCCGGCGCGGCGGAGCTGATCCGCCGCAGCGCGGCGGAGGCGAAGTCGGTGGGCGGCCGTATCGCCTGCGGCGTGGGCACCGACCAGCTCACCGACCCGTCGACGGCCTCGCTGCCGGAGATCCGCAAGGCGTACGAGGAGCAGCTGGCGCTCGTCGAGGAGTCGGGCGCCCAGGCGATCCTGATGGCCTCGCGCGCGCTGGCCGCCGCCGCGACGAGCCCCGAGGACTACCTGGAGATCTACGGCCATCTGCTCCGTCAGGCCACCGAACCGGTCGTCCTGCACTGGCTCGGCCCGATGTTCGACCCGGCGCTGGACGGCTACTGGGGCTCGTCGGACCTCGACGCGGCCACGGACACCTTCCTCGCCGTCATCGCCGCCCACCCCGACAAGATCGACGGCATCAAGGTCTCCCTGCTGGACGCCCAGCGCGAGATCGACATCCGCCGCAGGCTCCCGGTCGGCGTCCGCTGCTACACGGGCGACGACTTCAACTACCCCGAGCTGATCGCGGGCGACGAGAAGGGCTTCAGCCACGCGCTGCTCGGCATCTTCGACCCGCTCGGCCCCTTGGCGGCGGAGGCGGTCCGCGTCCTGGACACCGGCGACACGAAGGGCTTCCGGGAGCTCCTGGACCCCACCGTCGAACTCTCCCGCCACCTCTTCCAGACCCCCACCCGCTTCTACAAGACGGGCGTGGTGTTCCTGGCGTGGCTGGCCGGCCACCAGTCGCACTTCACGATGGTCGGCGGCCTGCAGGCGGCCCGCTCCCTCCCGCACTTCGCGCGCGCCTACGAACTCGCCGACGGCCTGGGCCTGTTCCCGGACCCGGCGCTGGCGGAGGCCAGGATGAAGAACCTGCTCGCGGTGTATGGAGTGGCCCAGTGAGTACCGGACTTGAGCGTTTCAGCATCAACCAGATGACGGTCAAGCAGCTGTCGATGCCCGAACTGGTCGACGGATGCGTGGAGTTGGGTATCGGGGGCGTGGGCCTCTGGCGCGAGCCGGTGGCGGTGTACGGCCTGGACGCCACGGCCAAACTGGTCCGCGACGCGGGGCTGTCGGTCACGACCCTCTGCCGGGGCGGCTTCTTCACGGCGATCGATCCGACGGAGCGGGCGGCGGCGCTGGCCGACAACCGCAAGGCGATCGACGAGGCGGCGACCCTGGGCACGGACACGCTGGTCCTGGTCTCGGGCGGCCTTCCGGCGGGTTCGAAGGACCTGCACGGCGCACGGGAACGCATCGCGGACGCGCTGGCCGAGCTGGGCCCCTACGCCGCCTCCAACGGCGTACGCCTGGCCATCGAACCGCTCCACCCCATGTTCGCCTCGGACCGCTGCGTGGTGTCGACGCTCTCCCAGGCGCTGGACATCGCGGAACGCTTCCCGGCGGACCAGGTGGGCGTGACCGTGGACACCTACCACATCTGGTGGGACGACACGGCCCCGGCGGCGATCGCCCGCGCGGGCGCCTCCGGCCGCATCCACACCTTCCAACTCGCCGACTGGATCACCCCGTTGCCCCAGGGCGTCCTGACCGGCCGGGGCCAGATCGGCGACGGCGCGATCGACATGCGCGAGTGGAAGTCCTACGTCGAGGCGGCGGGCTACACCGGCCCCATCGAGGTCGAGCTGTTCAACGACGAGCTGTGGGCGGGCGACGGCCGCGAGCTGCTGGCACAGACGGCGCGGCGCTTCGTGGAGCACGCGGCGTAGTTCCGGCGGCGAGCCCGGCAGAGTGGTCGGTGCCGGTCTCGCCGCCGGAGTGGGCGTATACATCACGTATACTGGCCCCATGTCCGACGTCATGATCCGCGTGCCCGCCGAAGTCCGTGACCAGCTTGCCGCCGTGGCCGAGGCCCGAGGGACGAGCCTTCGTGCCCTCATGCAGGACATAGCCGCTCAGACACTGACACCCGAGCAGATCAAGGAACGTGCCGATCGCACGCGCGCCCTGATCGCCGACCGCTTCGGCCACTACGTGTCGGACGAGGAGTCCGCCGAAATGCGCCGCAAGATGCGGGAGGCCACGGCCGCTCACCGAGCCGCCCTAGCGGTGTCGGTGTCGGAACCGGAGGCGTCCGGATGAACCAGATTGAGCACTACGTCCTCGACGCTCCGACTCTCCTGGCCATGGGGGGCAACAAACAGGTCTCCGGCCTCATCCATGCCGCGGCCGCGAGCGACGACGTACGCCTGTGGGCGCCCGTCTTCTGTCTTCTGGAGGCCGAGCGCCACAGCGAGGGAATCGTCGACCACGTGGGTCTGCTGATCGACGTACTCCATCTCGTCGAAGACGACTATGCGATGGCCGTGACCATTGCGGAGCTTGGTCGTGGGGGCGTTGCCCACAGCGTTTCGGCCGCTGTTCATGCGGCGAGGCCGAACCACATGATCCCCATGGGTGCGTTGGTCGCCACGGTGGAGCCCGAGCCCTATGAGGGGCTCGGGGTCGGGGTCATGGACCTGAATCGCTGACGGGCGGGGTGTCGTCCGTTCCGATGGGTGTCGCGGTGCTCGCCCAGCGGCTCACCGCAGGGGATCACGATGGCTGTGCCCCCGCCTGTACCAGCACGCGGTACTCCATGGGCGACACCCCGTACGTGCTGCGGAACGCGCGCGTGAAGTCGGAGGCGCGGACCATCCCCCAGCGGGTGGCGATGGTGTGGACGGGAGTGGAGCCGAGGTTGGGGTCCGCCAGGTCGCGGCGGGCGCCTTCGAGGCGCTGGGCGCGGATCCAGGCCGCGACCGTCTCACCGGGGGTGTCCTCCTGGAAGAGCCGGTGCAGATAGCTCAGTGAGATGTGATGCGCGGCCGCTATCACGGGCGGTGCCAGCTCGGGGTCGTGCAGGTTCTGGCGGATGAACGCCCGTACGCGCGTCGTCAACGCCCGCTGGCGGGTCTCCGGAGACAGCGCGTCCTCCGCCTCCAGCACCTGGGCGAACCAGGCGGAGAGCAGGTCGATCAGGACGGTGCCCAGCCGGGGCGCGTCGGACGGCTGGAGGACGTCGGCCTGCTGCTCCAGGCCGGTGAGGAACCCCGTCAGCAGGGCACCCACCCCTGCCCGCCCCGGCAGCCGCCGCCCCAGCAACTGCTGGATGCGGACGGGCGGCAGGGGCACCAGCGCCTTGGGGAAGTCCACGCCCACGCCCGTGATCACCTGACGGCCCCGGTCGGTCGGCAGGTGCACTTCGTACGGCCGTGACGTGTCGCTCACCCACAGGTCGCTCGGGCCGTACGCCTCGGCCCGCCCGACATGCTCGAACCCCAGGTCGCCGCCGAGCACCAGCGACAGGTGGTACATCTCCGGGTCGGACTGCCGCACCTGCTTCTCGGTACGCCGGAACCCCGTCGGCAGGTGCGACGTCGGCCACACCAGCACCGGGCCCAGCTCCATCAGCCGTTGTTCCGCCCAGAAGTCGTCGGCGAACGGGCTGCTCATGTGACTGGGCGCGATCGCCCGGTGCATCAACTCGCCCCAGTACTCGAACCGGTGCTCCTCGGGCACGTCGTCGCTCCGGAAGACCGTTCCGATCATGTCGGGGTCAGCCCTGCCCGGCGTACGGGACGAAGTCGGCCCAGGCGCTGGGGGAGAGGGCGAGCTGAGGTCCGGTGGTGTTCTTGGAGTCGCGGATGTGGATGGTGTGGGGGAGGGCTACGGCTACTTCGACGCAGTCGCCGTCTCCGCCGCTGCTGTAGCTCGACTTGTGCCATGAGAGGGCGACCTCGACGCAGTCGCCGGAGCCGGTGCTGCTGTAGCTCGACTTGAACCAGACCAGTTCCGTGGCGCTCATAGATCCCCTCGCATCCGCTGCAACAGGCTCTTGGCGTCTGTGACAGTGAGAGCCTGTGAGCGCATCCTGGCATACCGCATCTGAACCCGAGCGCCGTGTTCGGCCTCTCCCTCAGCAGCCATGGCCGTCCGACAAGCTGACAGGCCAAGTACCACCGTGGCCACCGCTTCCGCATCAGGGCTGATGAAGCCTTCGTCGGACCTCAAACGCCAACAGGCCGTTTCGTCGGCCCGCCTGTGAGCGCCGCTACGGTGGCCCGCATGACCGACAACAGCTTCTGGACCCTCCCGCCCGACCGCATGGTGCGCGGATCCATGGGCCACTGCAACATCACCGTCCTCCTCCCGCCGTTCGACGTGGACGCGCGCACGTTTCCCCCCAACGACCGCGTCCGGGCAGCGGAGTTCGCCGCGTCGTTCGGAACCGTCGACGAGGTCCTGGAGGAGATCGGGCCCCGGTCCGTCCTCGACGTGCCCTCCCCGGACACACGGACCGACCTCGACATCGTCCAGGCCGCCGCGTGGGGGCACGTCCTCGGTATCAGCGACCCGGCGCTGGCCGACAGCGGCAACGACACCCCCCTCCTGTCCGAGGCCCGCACGTTGCGCGAGCGCTATCCGGACGCCCGCATCGTCGGCCGTGTCCATTTCCACGGCGGGGCGTCCCACACCGAGGACATCGTCTGGCTGCCCGACGGGACCATGTTCCACGCCGCCGGCTGGACCGGGGACGAGCCGTTCGAGGTGACCGGCGACCCGGGCGCCGTCGCCTCCGCCCTAGGCATCCCCGCCGAGGCGCTGGAGGACCTGGGCCTGGACGAGGAGGACCCGGCCGACATCGAATGGGCCGACTTCGCCGCACTGGCCCTGGGTAAAGCCGACCCCTGGGGTTGGCAGCAGATCCGGACCACGGCCTTCCGCGTGCGGCACACCGAGTTCGCCACGTCCACGATGGAAGAGCTGTACTTCGTCGGCGGCTAGTCGTCCGAACACCCGGCGGGTCTTGTGAAAGTCCTGTGCGGCGCCTGTGGTGTTCGGGGCGTGTTCTCGATGTGTCGGACGGAAGCCCTCGACGAGGCCCCAGCGTCGGGTGAAGCCGGGAGCGGGGGAGGAACTACCTGGGGCTTTGGCCGGTGTGGCGAGGGCGCGTGCCGGGCGCCGAGGCGCCGCGTGGGACTGCCGTCGCACCCCGCTGAGATGAACTACCCACTTTTTACCCACAATTGATGCTTCGTTGACAACGCCATCAACGTCAACAATCCCCTTGATACGCCGACTTCGGGCTCTATGGTGAGCCGCGGCGCGTACACGTCACGGGGGCCTCACGCGCGACCCACACCCCCTCAGTGCCCCCCACAACGAGGGAAGACGTCATCTTTAACCGAGCTCTCCAGATACCCGGACGGTGGCGGCTCACGGCGCGCCTCACGGCTGCCGCGGGCCTGGCCGCCGCCGTCACCCTGACCGGCCTGCCGGGCATGCCCATCGACACCGCCGCCGCCGGTCCGGCGGTCACGGCCAAGCTCAAGGGCAATCCGCCCGGCAAGCGCTGCGACACCCGCAACGGGCTGCCAGAAGAACCCGAGACCCCGCTGGACTCCG
The DNA here is from genome assembly GCF_041435215.1 of Streptomyces sp. NBC_01314. Classification (NCBI taxonomy): domain Bacteria; kingdom Bacillati; phylum Actinomycetota; class Actinomycetes; order Kitasatosporales; family Streptomycetaceae; genus Streptomyces; species Streptomyces sp. NBC_01314. The sequence goes on from NZ_CP108394.1 coordinate 7,297,093, forward strand.
GATTCCCCGACGACCTGAGCGGTAACTTCCACATAGCGAACGACCTTCCGGCGAACTACGAGTTCGACCTCCCGGGCCAGGCGTACGACGGGCTTCAGGCCCCCACGGCGCAAGAGAGGGAGACCGCCAGCTCCAAGGACTCGGACCCGGAGAAGAACTACAAGGAGTGGCGGAAGACCGCCGACGCCTCCGGCAAGCCCGCCGACCGGGCGATGGAGATCTACGCCCGCTGGCTCAACACCGGCGAGAAGAAGGACTTCAAGGACTGGTTCGACAAGATCTACATCCGCAACCAGACCAACGTGACCAAGGGTGCCGCGTTCGAGGCCCGGCTCGTACGTGACTACAAGCTCATCGGCCCGGATTGGCGGTGTGAGGTCTACGTCGAACTCTTCGACGCCGACAATAAAAAGGTGGGCGAACGCCGCTACGACGCCTACAACAAGAGGACCAAGCAGTTCAACGAGTTCAAGTCGAACTCCCGCCTGGAGAAGGCACAGCTTGAGAAGGACAAGGTCGTCGCCCGCTCCATGAAGGACCACACCTTCCGCTACACCGGTGCGAAGAAGTTCACCGCCGGCCAGCAGAAGCTGATCAACGACTTCAACAAGGAAATCTCGGACGAGCGCGGCAAGCGCAACCAGGTACGCGGCAACCAGCGCATCTACAACCCCGCGCCCAAGACCACCCCCATCAAGGGCTACTCCGACCACCAGCGCTGGTTCGCCCCCGGCTGCCAGACCGGCGGCCCCAAGACCATGGCCGCCTCCGCGAACAGCTGCGGCACCCGCGGCCCGGCCAACCAGCGGGCCCTGAGCTCCGGCCGCACGCTGGAGGAAGCCAAGCGGTTCCAGGCCGAGGCCCGCCGCCTCGACACCCGCGGCACTCTGCCCAGGGGCGGCTTCGGCGGTGTCGACTTCTCCACCGTCGAGCTGCGTTACGTCGGCGGCCTGGGCAAGGGCAAGGGCATGCAATACAGCATGCGCGCCGACCAGATGCCCGACCCGGACAACAACCCCGGCTGGGGCGGCGAGGCGAAGATGCAGCTCGCCTCCGATGCGATGTTCACATGGCTGGCGCTGACGCCGGACAAGTTCTGGGTGAACCTGAACCCGGACGAGCCCGACCGCGTCATGGACTCCAAGTTCGGCTCCACCGACGCCGGCCGCATCCTGCTCGAAGCCGACCTTCAGATGAAGCACGACTTCTACAAGGCCATGGACCCCAAGACGGACCTCGGCAAGCGGTACTGGGCGGCCCTGCCCAAGCAGAACGGCAACCCGTGCATGCCCGGCCTGCGGAACTGGATCGAGCCCAAGCCCGCGCAGGTGCGCGAGCAGGACGGCGGCATCTACATCCTCGACGCCCCGCTGGCCCTGAAGTCGACCGCGCAGAAGACCGTCACCGAGGGCCCGGGCGAGCCGATCTGCGACCCCGACGACGCGGAGATCAGGGCCGCCCAGGCGGTCATCGACTCGATGATCGTCCCCGAGGTCGAGAAGCAGATCAACAGCGCCCCGCAGTACGCCGACCTGCGCCGCGTCTACACCTCCCGGGTCGCAGCCGAGTACATCCGGCAGCAGGACGCGAAGAACCCGACCGACTTCCGGCCGGTCATCAACAGCAACGACGTCGAGGCGTGGCCGCTGCGCGCCCCCAACCAGAACTGGGACAAGGACGAGCTCTTCCGCAAGTACCGGAAGATCTACACCGAGGGCGAGTTCACGTACGACGTGGACACCGCGCAAGGCGTCCGGGTGTACATCGTCGGCGGCGTGGACTTCTCCAAGCAGCCCAAGCGGAACATCTCCCGTGCACAGTTCAACTTGGAGAACCGGGACCTGGACAACACCACCGTCAACTCCCGGAAGTCCGACGACGCCTCTTACCGGGACACCGACACGCTCTATCTGGGCGGCGGCAAGGTGACCGCCTCCGACGGTGACGACCCCAACCCCAACCCAACTCCCACCCCGACCCCGACGCCCACGGAGACGGACAAGCCCGACCCGACCCCGACCGACAAGCCCACCGACGGTGCGGACAAGCCGGACCCGGGCGACACCGGAGACAAGCCGACGCCTCCGGGCGGCGACCTCGCCGACACCGGATCCGACACCCCTGTCGGCCTGATCGCGGCGGTCTCCGCGGCGCTGGCCGCCGTGGGCGGAGCGCTGGTGTGGTGGATGCGCCGCCGTAGGACCACGGCCGGCTAGCCACCCCGACCTGCACCACACGACGCCCCCGCCGGACGCCTCCGGTGGGGGCGTCGCTGTGCGGTCAGCCTTCGGCGGCGGGGAGGAAGTCGGCCCAGGCGGTGGGGGAGAGCGTGAGCTGGGGGCCGGTGGTGTTCTTGGAGTCGCGGATGTGGATGGTGTGGGGGCAGGTGGCTACTTCGACGCAGTCGTCGCCGTCGCTGGACTTGCGCCAGGAGAGGGCGACCTCGACGCAGTCGCCGGAGCCGCCGCTGCTGTAGCTGCTCTTGAACCAGGCCAGTTCAGTGGTGCTCATAGGTCCCCTCGCATCCGCTGCAACAGGCTCTTGGAGTCTGTGAGAGTGAGAGCCTGTGAGCGCATCCTGGCATACCGCATCTGAAGCATGCTGACCACTTTGCGGTCAGAGATGAACTGGGCGCTTTCCTGCCCCTCGCAGTAGGCGAGGTGTCGGTTCTCGGGTGTCTCCAGCAACTGCATGGGGCCATCGAGTCCGGAGTGGGTTTCCTGCCTCTGAGACATGATCTGAATCTCGACATTCCGCAACTCGCCGAGTTCCAGTACGTGGCCGATGAGTTCCCTCGTGATCTTCGCCCCGCCTGTGTGGCGCAGGAACAACCCCTCCTCCAGGATGAACCCGAACGCCGTGTTCGGTCGCTCCCTCAGCAGTCGTTGCCGTTCCGACCGTGCCGCCCACTGGGCCTCGATCTGTTCATCGCCCAATGGCGGCAGCTGGTTCTTGAACAGCGTTCGCGCGTACGCCTCGGTCTGCAACAACCCGGGAATCAGGCGGCACTCGTACGTATAGAGCACGATCGCCGTCCCCTCCAACCGCGCCCACTTCCGGAACCAAGCCGCCAACCCCGGCTGCCTCCCCAGATGCTGAGCCGCCTTGATCAGCGCCCCGGTGTTCCCCAGCGCCCGATCCACCCCCTCCACAAGCGCCGCGTCCGGCATCCTCCGCCCCAACTCCACCGAGGCCACCATGTGCTTGGAGTAACCGATGACGTCGGCCAGCTCCTCGCGGCCCAGCCCCGCGTGTTCCCGCAGCGCCTGGACCATCGCCCCGAACGTCCGCAGGCTGTCGGACGCCTCCGGCTCCCCGCCGCCCGTCCCAGTCGCCGCCATGTCGCCGCTGTCGGCCACCATGGGCCACCTCCCGCGCACCCGCCCACCGAACCACACCGTCCAACGCCCATGGTCACAGCACGTCACCAGTACCGTCCAGTGCGTAACCGCGTACGCTCCCGCAGCGTACGCGGCGCGGAGCTGGTGAACCGGCGTCCCCGCAGGCCACATTGGCGGCATGACCGCTCCACCCGCTCCGCGGTACCCCGCCACCGTGCACGCCTTCACCCAGCGCTTCAGCTCGACACCGTTGGGCGCTCGCCTGGCGAGACGCCTCACTCTCACCCAACTGCACGCCTGGGGCATCCCGTACGGCTCGGACGCCTCCGACAGGGCGGCGGCGGTCGTGGCCGAGCTGGCGGCCAACGCCGTGACACACGGCCGCGTCCCCGGCCGGGACTTCGAGCTGCGCCTCTCCCTCCCCACCGGCTCCCTCCGCATCGAGATCACCGACACCCGCGCCGAACGCCTGCCGCCCGGCCCCGGCGCCGTACGACAGACCCGCCCCCTGGACGAGGACGGGCGCGGTCTGCTCCTCGTCGACGCGCTCGCCGACCGCTGGGAGGTCCAGGACCGCAAGCCGCCCGGCAAGACCGTGCTCGTCGAGATCGATCTGCCGGGCTGGCGGTCGCTGGTGAGACGGTTTCCCGGGCGCCGGCCGCCGAAGAGGCGCGGTCGGCGGTACTAGCGGAAGGCGGGTCCACGAGGCCGCGGCCGAGAACCATCCGGGCCCAGGCCCTCGACCTCCTCGGCCGGGCCGCCGAACGGACCGGCCACGACGACCCCGCCCCGTACCGGGAGGAGGCCCGGGAGATCTTCCGGGCACTGGGCATCCCGGTCCGGCGGCACTGACCCGGCCCGCCCGCCGGGGCGCGAGGCCACCCGCCTCACCGGCATTCCTACTCCGGTACCGGCACCGGCTGTCGAGCGGCACGCGGCTGTCGGTACCGGTGGACCTGCCAGGCCGTGTACACCATGAGCGGTACGACGACGGCGGGCACGAGCCACCACGGGAGGCCGAGCCACACGAACGGCAGCCCCACGCCGCAGCAGGCGACGAGCAGCGCGATGAGCAGTGGTTTGCCGTACCCCGCCCAGGTGAAGATCTCGCGGTCACGGGGCCGGGTCAGCCGCATCGCGCCGAGCCAGAACCCCAGGGCCGCCAGCAGGCCCGCGAACGTGCCGATCGCGGCCGTCATCTGGGGTTCGTCGCGGGGCTCCTCGGAGGTGCTCTGCCGGACGCCTTCCCGGCTGAGTGCCGTGATGTCTCCGCGCCAGACGGTTCCGGTGACCCGGTCCCCCGGCCGCAGGCGTTCCAGCAGGGGGTCCGGGCCACCGAATTCCACGGTCCGGTTCCAGAGGGGCGCGCCGGACAACGCCGCCCGGTAACCGCCGCTTCTGCTCCGTGTGTTCCGGGTGCTGTCGACGGTGAAGGAGACCGTACGCAGACAGTCCTCCCACTCCCTCGCCGGGGCGCCGGCGCCGCACGGTTCGGCCGCCCCGTACTCCTCGTAGCGGTTCATGTCCTGGGGCAGCCACACGGCGAACACAAGGACGCAGGCCAGCAACGGGGCCAGGGACAACGTGAGCAGCGTCGCGCCGATTCTCATGGCCACAGCCTCACCCGCCACGACCGGGCAGACAACGAGGTTGTCGGGCAGCCTCGCTCCGCTCTTCGTTGCCGTTTCCCGGCAGTCACCGCTCATGAGGGCGTCCCCTGGAAGGCCGGGTTCAACGGCCTTCCAGGGGACTGGGGGAGGGGAGAATGGTCAGAAGGGGGCCGCCATGGCTACGACGTCACCGTCAGCAAGTCCCGCTGGTCCTGCGGCAGTTCGACCTTGTCGGCGTAGAGGAGCGCGTGCCCCGGGTCGAAGACCAGTGCCACCTCGCCCGCGAGCCCGCCGTTGCCGCTCAGCACCTGCACCACCTGGTCGCCCAGGCGGACGTCGTACTCGTAGCGGGAGCCGACGTAGGAGCTGGTGATGACGTGGGTGTTGAGCCTGTTCACGCCGGCCGGGGTCTCGGCCGAGGCGACGACCTCAAGGCGTTCGGGGCGGACCGCCACCGTCACGGAGTCGCCGGCCGGGACGCGCTGCTCGCTGTCGACCCGTACGACGTCCCCGCTGGAGTCGAGGAGCACGGTGTGCCGGGTGCCGTCCAGGCTCACCACCCTGCCGGTGAGGAAGTTGCAGCGGCCGACGAACGCGGCGACGGCCGGGGCAGCGGGGCGTTCGTAGATCTCGTGCGGCGTGCCGATCTGGATCATGTTGCCGCCCTCCATCACGGCGATCCGGTCGCTGAGCGCCAGGGCCTCGTCCTGGTCGTGGGTGACGTAGACGGTCGTGATGCCCAGCTCCTCCTGGAGCCGCTTCAGCCAGGCACGGGCCTGCTCGCGGAGTTTCGCGTCGAGGTTCGACAGGGGCTCGTCCAGCAGCAGGACCGACGGCGAGTACACCAACGCCCTTGCCAGAGCCACTCGTTGCTGCTGGCCGCCGGAGAGCTGGTGCGGGTACCGGCCGCTGAGCGCGGCCAGACCCACCTTGTCGAGGGCGTCGTGGATCAGCGTCCGCTGCTTGTCCTTGGGCACCTTGCGTATGTTGAGCGGCAGCGCGAGGTTCTTCGCGATGGTCATGTGCGGCCACAGCGCGTACGACTGGAAGACCATGCCGAGGTTGCGCTCCTCGGGCGGCAGGAAGATCCCCGCCCCGGCGTCCACGAACGGTCTCCCGCCCACCGCGATCGAGCCCTCCGTCGGCTGCTCCAGGCCCGCGATGCAGTTCAGCGTCGTCGACTTGCCGCAGCCGCTCGCGCCGAGCAGAGTGAAGAACTCGCCGTCCTTGATGGTGAAGGTGACATCGCGGAGGACGGAGTTGTCGCCGAACGTCTTGGCGAGGTTCTTGACGGTCACCTCAGGCATGGTGCTTTCCCTTCATGAGCAGTCCGGCGAGTGCGACGAAGACCGCGGTGATGCCGATCTGGAGGGTGGCCAGCGCGGCGACGGATCCGGCCCTGCCCTGCGTCCAGAGACTGAGCATGGTGGTGCCGAGGATGTTGTTGTCGGCCGAGCTGAGGAACACGGCCGGGGAGTACTCCTTGAGCATGATCACGAAGGTGAGGACGAGCGCTCCGGCGAACGCCGGTGTGATCAGGGCCCGCAGGACGCGGAAGAAGGTCATCAGCCAGTCGGCGCCGGAGACCCGGGCCGCGTTGTCCAGTTCAGCGCCGATCTGCATGATCGCCGGGGCGACCGAGCCGAACGCGCTGGGCAGGGCCCGCATGCCGAAGGCGATGATGACGGCGTAGATCGTGCCCTGGAGGGCCGAGCCCATCCCGAACGGGGCGAGCGCGAAGGCCCAGAAGAAGCCGATACCGATGATGATGCCGGGGAGGGACTGGGGGATGAGGGCCAGATACTCCACCGCCCGGCCCCACTTGAACGTGGAGCGGCGGGCCACCATCACCGCGAGCACGGCGAGGACACTGACCACCACCGAGCCGACACCGGCCACGACGAGGCTGTTCCACAGCGACTGCACGTAGTTGTCGGAGTCGAAGACGAGCTCGTAGTTCTTCGTCGTGACCGTCCTGAACGGCGACTGCAGCGGCGTGAAGACGAGCGTGAAGGACCGCATCACCAGGCCCGCGATCGGGATCAGGGCGCCGACGATCACGTAGAACCAGATGCAGGCGATGCTCACCCACTTCAGCCAGCCCAGGTCGAGCTTGCGCGGCCGGGTCACCTTGCCGCGCACGGACACGAACCGGGCCGCGTCCTTCAGGAGTTTCGCCTGTACGGCGACCAGGCTGAGGGTGAGCACGAGGATCACCGTGGAGGCGGCGCCCAGCATCGTGTAGTCGGGGTCCACCGACTGAAGTCCGTTGTGGTAGAGGAAAGTTGAGAAGACGTCGATGCTGACCGGCTGGCCGTACAGCAGCGGCACGCTCAGCGTCTCGATGGAGACGGAGAAGACGAGGATCGCCGAGTAGACGATCGGGGGCCGCAGCAGCGGGACGATCACCTGGGCGAGGATGCGGAAGGGGCCGGCGCCGCAGACCTGGGCGGCCGATTCGAGTGACGCGTCCGACTGCCGCAGGGCGTTGGCGCAGAAGACGTACGCGATCGGGGCGAGCGCCACGGCCTCCGTGAGCGCCATGCCGGGGATCGAGTACAGGTTCCACGGCACCCCGCCGAAGACCTGCTGCACCTTGACGCTGACGAACCCGGCCGGGCCGTACATGATGATCCAGCCGAAGCCCAGGATCAGCGACGAGATGAAGAACGGCCACTGCATCGCCAGCGCGACCAGCCGGCCGCCCGGCAGCTTCGTCCGGACCACCACGATCGCCATCGGGATGGCGATCGCCAGGCTGAGGATCGTCGTCAGAGAGGCGAACAGCAGGGTGTTCAGCGCGACTTCACCGAAACCGGCCTTGGTGAAGAGGTCGCTGTACCCGCTGAGGGTGAAGGCCCCGCCCGCCTCGTAGAGCGGGCGGTTGCGGATGCTCTGGTAGAGCGTCGGGACGATCGGGGCCAGCACCAGGACGGCGAGGAACGCCAGGACCGCGTACTGGACGGCCGTGTCCCGCCCGATGCCGAGGGGGCGGCGGTAGCGCGGCGGCCTGAACGTCTCCGTGGGCGACTCGCCGGCGGGTGTGCGCGGCGGCTGGGTGAGGGTTGACATCTGTTCTGACTCCGATCGTCCCGGGCTGCCTACTTGCGGAGTCCGTCGAAGCGCTCCTGCCAGGCGGCGGCGTCGTCCTTCGTGACCGGCTTGTACTCGACGTGGATGATGTTCTCCTCGCCGACCGCGTCGACGACCTCCTGGTAGGTGTGCAGGCCCTCGCCCTTCACGCCCTCGCGGTACGAGGCCAGACCGCCTTCGGCGACCGCGCGCTGGCCCTCGTCCGAGAGGGCGAAGTCCAGGAAGAGCTTCGAGGTCGCCGGGTGCGGCGCCTCGGCGGCGATACCGAGACCGCGCGGCAGGACGACCGTGCCGTCCTTCGGGAAGACGATCTTCACCAGGCCCGCGCTGTCCTCGACGACCGGGTACGCGGGGGAGGCGCTGATCAGGAAGCCGGCCATGTACTCACCGGCGACGATCTTCTCCAGCTGGGTGCCGGACGAGGTCTCCGGGCGGGTCAGCGGAAGAATCTTCTCCAGGTCGGACCAGGACTCCGGGTTGCCCTCGGTGAGCGCCCGCGTGACCGTGAAGCCGAACGAGCCCTCCGGGTCGCGGACCGTCACCTTGTTCTTGTACTTGTCCTCGTCCGAGGTGAGGATCTTCGCGAAGTCCGTCAGCGTGGTCGGCGGGGTCTCCATCAGCGACGTGTTGTACGCGATCGTCATCGGGTCCTGCGATATCGAGTACACGCTCGGCAGCAGCTCCGCGCCGGCGCCCAGTTCCTCCAGCTCCGGCGACTTGTACTCCAGGACCGTGCCCTTGCGGGCCGAGAAGTCGGCCCACGCGGTCGCCGCGCTGGAGATCAGGACGTCCGCCGGGGAGGAGCCGGCCGCGTTCTCGGACAGGGTCTTCTGGAACAGCTCGTCGCTGTCCAGCTCGTTGACGGAGACGGTCTTGACGAAGCCGTACTTCTTCTTGAAGTCCCGGACGATCGGCGCCATGTTCTCGTCGCCGAGGTTCGAGTAGACGGTGAGCTTGCCGCCCTCCTTCTCGGCCGCCGCGATCAGGTCGGCGTAGTCCGCCGGGTAGTAGTCGGGCACCTGGCCCGCCGCGATCTTGTTCTCCGCCACCTTCGGCGCGGCGTCGTCACCACCGCCGCAGGCGCCCAGGGTGCCGAGCGCGAGGGTCGCGGCGAACGCCGCCGCGAGGGGGCGCCGGACGGGACGCCGGTACACGGACGCCGTGCTGGTGACGCTGGTGTGCCCGGTGCCGACGTGGCTGGATCTGGCCATGGTTCTCCTCCTGGCGCGTGCCTTCTGGCAGCTGTTGCCGGGAGGTTAGGCACCCAGGTCAGGCCGGTAAATCCTTCGCCCGTCAGAGCTCGTACTGCTCGTATTGGTCGTTGAGTTAGTGACGCGAGTCACCCTTGGTGAGCAGGGCTGGATGGCCGAGAACGATCACCCTTGAGATGGGCCGTGAGCTGCTGGAGCCGCCCCCACGCCTCCGCGTCCGCGCCGTCCCCGAGCGGGTAGTGCAGCGCCGGACGGGCCGGCGGGCCGAGGTGGACCGCCCGGACCTCGACCGGGGGCCGCCGCGCGCGGTCCAGCCCGACGGTGTGCACGTCGTCCGGGCCGAGCGTGAAGGCCGTGGGCAGCGGCGGCCCCTCCAGGCGGGGTGCGGTCGTCAGGTCGGCGCGCGCCACGCGCACCGAGGTCAGCATGGTCCGCAGCCCGTGCTCCCGGACCAGCGTGTCGGCCAGCGGCTGGATCCGGTCCAGCGGCGGTTCCTCACCGGCCGCGTACCCGACGGTCAGGACCACGTCCTCCTCCACACCCTTCGTCGTACGCGTCACCCGGACCGTCGCCATGGCCGGCCGGTCCGGGGTGCCGACGACGATCAGCTGCGACGGCTCGGGCGCCCGCTCCCGGGCCAGGTCGGTCAACTGCCGTGGCGACCAGGGGAGGTTGACCGGTTCGGCCGTACCCCAGCCCGCAGGTGCCGTCCCCGTCAGCGCCTCCCAGGCCGCCTCCAGGGCGCCGCCCAGCAGCAGCCGCTCGTCGGCCCTGTGCACCGTACGGAGGGCGACGATCAGCTGCCGTCCCGGCGCCTCGTCCGCCGGGCCGTTCGCGGGGCCGTCCGCCGGGCTGCTCGCCGGGCGCGTGAACGCGGCGGCCACGGTCGCCGTTCCGTCCTGCGCGAACGCGGGCGAGAACGCCCCGTTCTGCCAGCGCAGCACCGCCCCCGACAGCCCGTCGTAGTAGCCGCACTCCGGGTCCTGGACCACCCAGCGGTTGGGGACGCGCGCGAGCGTCGTACGGGCGGCGGTGGTCAGGCGTACGCCGGGCGGCGTGACGATCTGCAGGGACCGCCGGGACGCCACGGCCGTCCGCATGATCTCCGCGAGCCAGCTCGTCAGTGCCACCACCGGGCGGTCGACGAGGACGACGGCCGCGTGCTCGGTCACCACGTCCACGGCGGGCTGCCCCGACCCCGCCGACGGTACGGCGGACACGTCCACCACCTTCGTGCTCGCCGCCCCGGGAGGCCAGGTCGAGCCGCCCAGCAGGGCGTTGAGCCGCCCGCACACCACTCCCGCGAGCCGCTCCGCCTCCGGCACCGCCGTGGACGCCCGCGCCTCCGTCCACCAGAACGGGGTCTCCGCACGCTGCCCGAGCAGCCGCTCCGCCTCGCCCGGCACCTGCACCAGCACCGGCGACTCCACGGACACCAGCGGACGCCCGCCCGGGCCGTGCAGCTGGACGACCGCGCCGTCGGCCGCCGCCGACAGGTCCAGGTCGGAGCCGCCGGCGTACAGACTCGTCATGAGGGTCCAGACGTCGGGCATCTTCGGGGTGAGGGCGATGACGTCCTTGGTCACAGCGGGAGTCCTTGAAGGTTCGGTCCTGAGTGTGGTCCTTCGGGGTTTCCGTCGGTCGCCATGGCGGTCTGGATCAGCTGGTGGGCCCGGCCCCGGCGGACCAGCGTGCCCCGCCCGGCCGGCTGCGCCGAGGCGTACAGACCCGGGAAGAGCTGGCCCTCGCTCCGCTCACCGGTCATGAGCAGCGCGGCCGTACCGGTCTCGCGGAGGGTCTGCAGCAGCGGTTCGTAGATCGCCCGGGAGGAGCCCGCCACCCGGCGCGTGATCACGAAGTGCAGCCCGATGTCCTGCGCCGACGACACGTACGGCAGGAACGGCGCCAGCGGCTGCTGCCCGGCGGTGGTGAGGATGTCGTAGTCGTCGACCAGGATCACGATCCGCGGGCCCTCGAACGCGGGCTCGTCGGCCGACGCGTCCGGGTCGGCGCTCTCCGGCATCCGCTTCTCCAGCTCGCTCGCGATGCCCGTCGCGAGGTTCGCCGCGAGCTTCGCGTTGTGCGCGTACCCGCCCCGGTACGGCTCCGGGATCACACCCCGCAGCCCGCGCCGGGGGTCGAAGACACCGAAGACCAGCTCCTCGTCCGAGAAACGGTCCACGAGCTGCTCGGCGACCAGCTTCAGCAGGTTCGTCTTGCCGCACTCGTTGTCGCCCAGGATCAGCAGATGCTGGTCCGAGCCGAAGAGGTCGAGGAGGGCGGGTGCCAGGGCGTCCTGGTCCACCCCGATCGGGACCCGGTTCGGCTCGGCGACCAGCGACGGCAGCCGGTCGGACGGCAGCCGCGTCGGCAACACCCTTACGGGCGCGGCCAGTTCACCGTGCCAGGTGGAGCGGATCGTACGGGCCGCGTTCTCCAGCGCCGGACCGAGGTCACCCGTCGACGGCCGTCCGTCGAGGCGAGGGAGAGCGGCCTGCGCGAACAGCCTGCCGTCGGTCAGGACGCGCCCCGGAGTGTCGGGTGACAGTGTCTCGGAGAGCTTGCGGTCCACGCTCGAATCGCTCGGGTCGTTGAGCCGCAGCTCCACCCGCGTCCCGAACATCGACTGCGTCGCGATCCGTACGTCGTTCCAGCGGAGCATGCCGCCGACGACATGGATGCCGTAGCCGCCGCCGCGTTTGAGCAGATCCACGACCGTGTCGTCCAGCTCGGCGAACTCGTCGCGCAGCGCGCCGAACCCGTCGATGATCAGCACGATGTCGGTGGACCCCAGCTCCCGCAGCCCGCCCTGCTTCCGCAGGTGCCGCAGCTGGTCGACGGAGTCGATCCCGTGCTTCCGGAACAGCTCCTCCCGTTCGACCAGCATCGTCCGCACCTCGGCGACCGTCCGCGCGGCCCGCTCCCGGTCGGCCCGCCCGGCGATCCCGCCGACGTGCGGCAGTCCGGAGAGGGCGGAGAGCCCGCCGCCGACCAGGTCGAGCCCGTAGACGGCGACTTCGGCGGGCGTGTGGGTCGTGGCGAGGGACAGTGCGAGTGTCCGCAGCAGCGTCGTCTTGCCGGACTGGGGGCCGCCGATCACCGCCGCGTGACCGCCCGCGACCGTCAGATCGAGCACCCAGTGCCCCTGCCACTGCTTCGCCGGATCGTCGAGCACCCCGAGCGGCACTCGCAACGGCCCCTCGGCGGCGGCCAGTCGGTACCCCCGCTCGTCCACCCGCACCGGCCCGGCCGCCGCGTCCAGCGTGATCGCGTCCGGCAGCGGCGGCAGCCAGATCCGCCGCACCGGCCGCGCGGCGGAGGCGAGTTGGTCGACCATCACCGACATCACGGTCGGCCCGGTCTCCCGCTTGGTCGCCCGGGGCTCGTCGGCGACCCCGTCCGCGGCGGACACGGGCCCGCTGCCGAGCGTGTTGTACGTCGGATACGTCCAGGCCAGCGGTGTGTCGTCCTCCTGCGCGACCAGCGCGGGACCCCGGTACGCGCCCGACACGTACCCCGCCTTGAACCGCTCGTACGTCGACGTGTCCACCTTCAGATAGCCGAAGCCCGGCAGCGGCGGCAGATGGAACGCGTCGGTCGTGTCGAGCACGGTCCGCGACTCGTCGGCGGAGAAGGTGCGCAGCCCCAGCCGGTACGAGAGGTAGGTGTCGAGCCCCTTGAGCTTGCCGCCCTCGATGCGCTGGCTGGAGAGGAGCAGATGCACGCCGATGGAACGGCCGATGCGCCCGATGGAGAGAAACAGGTCGATGAAGTCCGGCTTGGCGGTGAGGAGTTCACCGAACTCGTCGATCACGACGAAGAGGTGGGGGAGAGGTTCGAGGTCGGGCCGCCGGGTGGCGCGCAGGGCGGCGTAGTGCCCGATGTCGGCCACGTTCCCCGCGTCCTTCAGCACCTGCTGCCGCCGCTTGACCTCGCCCGCGAGACTGGAGTGGACACGCTCGACGAGCCCCGCCTGGTTCTCCAGGTTGGTGATCACGCCCGCCACGTGCGGGAGTTCGGTGAACGGGGCGAAGGTCGCGCCGCCCTTGTAGTCGACCAGGACGAGGGCCAGATCCTCGGGGGAGTGGGTGGCGGCGAGCGCCAGTACGAGGGTGCGCAGCAGCTCGCTCTTGCCCGAACCGGTCGCGCCCACACACAGCCCGTGCGGGCCCATGCCCAGCTCCGAGGACTCCTTGAGGTCGAGGAGAACGGGCTCGTGACGGTCCGTCAAGCCGATGGGTACGCGCAGGAACTCACGCTCACCGCGCGGCGCCCAGAGGTCCACCAGGTTCAGAACGGCCGGGTCGTCGATGCCCAGGAGGCCAGGGAAGTCGACGGGGCCGGTGACCGGGGTGCCCTCGGCGGCCGACTCGGCGGACAGCCGCAGCGGCGCGAGCGACCGGGCGAGGCCTTCGGCACCGGCGGCGGTGACGTGGTCGGAGGTGCCGTGCGCGGCCGGGACGGTGTGGGGCTCCGCGACCACGATGCCCTCCGGAGCACGCAGGTCCTCCACGACGACCTGGTCGCCCCGCACGGTGATCCGCACCGACACCTGATCGGGCTCGTGGACCTGCTCCTCCAGCAGATGCAGCACGGTGACCCCCATGTCGGGCAGCCCGACCGCCGTGTCGGGCCGGGGCAGTTCGGCGGCCGTCTCCCCGTACTCGTCGCTCACGACGAGCATGCGGGACGCCAGCCTCAGCGCCTTGCGGTCGGCGAGCCCCCGGCGCACCTCCGCCGCGTACGACGCGCGCCGGCCCAGCTCGTGCCGGAAGTGCCGGGCCAGCTGCGGCAGGCTCGGCGCGATCCGGCGGGCCGCCACCGGACCGTCGTGCTCCTGCCCGTCCAGCACATGCGGCAGCCACTTGACCCACTCCCAGTCCGCCAGCCGCTCGCCGGGCACCCCGAACGCCACGGCCACGTCGTCCGGCGCGTGCGAGACGGCGACCTGGACGAGGAGCGCGCGGGCCACCCGCAGCACGCCCTCCCGGTCGCCGACCACGCTGACGTTGCCCGCGCGGTCCAACGGCACGGTGATCGGGCAGTCGTTGGCGACGGAATAGCGGGCCAGCAGCGCCCGGGCCTCGTTCAGCATGAACGGATCCGGCGGGGTCAGCACCCCGCCCTGGTTCTGCCCGATGGCCAGATTCGCCACGGGTACGTCACCGGTGCCGACCCGCACCCGCAAAAAGTCCGCGTCCTGCCGCCGTCGCTCCCAGAGCCGGGCGGGGTCGCGCACCAGGTCGTACAGCGCCTCCGGGGGCGGATCGAGCACCCGCGCGAGCTGCCGCCGCTGCCGCTCGTCCGCGCCGAACTCCTCGCGCAGCTCCTCCAGATACTCCAGATACCGCTCCCGCTGCGTACGCCGGGTGCGCTGGGCCTTGCCGCGCTGGGACAGGAAGAGGGCGACCGCGCCGAGCAGCGCGAACACCAGCACGATCGCGCCGAGCGCCGCGAACTGGCTGTTACGGATCACGGTCATCATCACGACCGAGCCCATGACACCCGCCATCGGCAGCAACGCCGTCGCCGCCGTCCCCGCCTTGCCCTCCGGGAGGTTCGGTGGCGGTTCTATCGTCCGGCCCCCGGCGGCCCTGAGCGGCCGGGTGCTCCGCGCGGGCCGATGGACCAACTGCTGGGTCACGGACGGACCCCTTCTCGTATCACTTGGGTGGCTGCCGTGCTCATCGCATCCTCACCGCCCGGGTCATCGCCTCCGCCGCCAGCGTGATCGCCGCCGCACGGGTCTCCTGGCCCAGCAGGGCGGTGCGGATGGGGCCGCCCTGGGCGAGGTGGCGGTCGTAGGGGACGGGGACGACGTGGACGCCGGACTCCTTGAGGTGCGCGACCGCCGTTTTGAGGTCCAGCGTGAGGTCGGGGGAGTTGGCGGTCAGCGCGACGACGGTCGAGGCGAGCGCGGAGTGCGGCAACTGCCCGAGCCAGTCCAGGACCTGGCGGGTGCCGTTGACACCCTCGGCGGTCATGGGCGCGACGACCACACGCGCGTGCGCCGTGTCCATCGCCGTACGGGCCACCTCGCCGGGCAGGGTCTCGCAGTCCACCACCGTCACCGCGAAGTAGCGCCGCAGCGCGAGGGTCACCGTGCGGTACGTACGGATGTCCAGCGGGGCCCCGACCCGGCCCTGGCTCCCGGGCAGCAGCCAGCCGCCGTCGGACACCGGCACCAGGTACCCGGTGACATCGGTGAGTTGCATGGCGGGGTTCAGGATCCGCGCGAGATCGGCCGCCGCCCAGCGCACCGAGTCCGCCCCCATCCGCACCGGCAGGGTGCCCAGGGCCGCGTCCGCCTCCATCGTGAGCACAGGGTCGTGCCGGTAGTGGTTGAACGTCCGCCCCAGCAGCGCGGCCGTCGTCGACTTCCCGACCCCGCCCCGGATCGACGTCACCGCGATCACGCGCCCCGTCGTCACCGGCTGCTGCAACTCCCGCGCGATCCGCGTCTCCTCGGCCACGTCCTGCGCGGCGGAGGACGTGAGCTTCCGGATCGACCGCCCCGTCCGCCGGGCCACCGAGTCCCCGTGCTGCGGCCGCCCGAGCGCGTGCGCGAGCCGAGGGTCGATCGTGGGGACCGAGTCGGGGGCGCGCACGGGGGTCTGCGGCGCACGGGAGCCACGGGGGACGGGGGCGGCCGGGGAAGCCCCGGACCCGGGAGGGGTGTCGCCGGGCTGCCCCGCCCGGTCCCCGTCACCGGGCGCGACCGGCGGCTGCGCGGAGGCCTGGGGGAGCCCCGTGCGGGGGTCCGCGGAGGGGGTGTGCGGCACGGGCGGCCGTATGACGGGCGGCGCGACCGACGGCCGCACGACAGGCTGAACCGGCGGCTGCGTGATGTGTGAGGCCCGCACGGGCGGCTGTGCGGCGGGTGTCGGGCGTGCCGGTGGCTGTGCGGCGGGTGTCGCATGCGCCGGTGGCTGGGGGAGAGACGCCGACCGCGCCGACACGTCCGGGACTGAGGGCACTCCCGGCTGTGCGGCACGTGTCGGCTGTGCGGTGTGCGTCGCATGCGCCGGTGGTTGTGAGACGGGCATCGCCCGCACGGGCGGCTGCCCGGCAGGTGTGCCGTGGGCCGGTGCCGATCGCGGGGAGCGGTCGTCCCAGGCCCCCTTCGCGGACCCCGGAAGCCCCGGCAGCTCGGACGCCTCAGGCCCCGCAGGCGTCTTCGTCGGCTCAGGCACGTCCGCCGACTCGGGCGGGCCCGTCGGCACCGACCGCACCAGCCGCAGCGTCGGCTCGGCCCGCCGGGCGGGTGCCTCCGGCGGCCCGGGAGTGGGATCGTCGCCCCCACCGGCCGGTTCCAGTCGCCCCAGCTCGCGCAGCACGTCCCGCTGCCAGTCCCCTGCCTGCGCCATGTGCGGCCCCCAGCTCCTAAGCGAACGTGTCGAGCAGTCGTCCGTACACGCCGAACACCCCGATGAGCAGCGGGAACAGAGTGATGACGCCAATGGATTCGAGGGTGTCGCCAAAGCGCCGGAGCCGTACGCGTACATGCTCGGCGGGCTGCACGGCGAGCACCAGCAGCGGAAGTACGGCGAGCAGGACGAGGACGGTGAGCGGACCGGCCGCCCCGCCGGAGTGGTCCAGCCAGACCGAGACCAGCCGCACGGCGAGCACGGCCGCCGCACCGAGCAGCACCACGACCTCGGCGACCAGGGGGAACGCCCGCGCACGCAGCGCGAGGACGACCATGGTGACGACGGCCAGCAGCACGGTCCACTTGGTGGGCGCGCGCAGCGCGAACACCCCGGCCGCAGTGGCCGAGACGGCCATCGTGACCGTCGCCAGGGCCAGCCCCCGGTGCGTGGCGGTGAGTGCCGCCGACACCTGGAAGCGGCTCACGGACGTGCCACCGGAACGCCGGTCGTCCAAACCGGAGAGACCCGACGCCATCAGCGCCAGCCGGGGCAGCAGCCCGAGCACGACCACGGAGACCACCGAGAGAACGGCCCCCACCTCGGCCTGCTCCGGCACCGACGGCGACACCGCGTCCGACACGGTCGCGGCGACCCCCAACCAGCACACCGAGGCCCCGGCCAGCGCCCCCGCCCCGACCAGCCCGCCCCGGCCGAGCGGGGTGAACAGCCCGAGCAGGGCGAGCGTGACGACCCCGGCCGTGGCCATGGCCGCGACCCGCGGTGTCCCGGACCAGTTCTGTGCCTGCGCCAACGTCGACGCGCCGAGCAGCCCCAGCGCACCGGCCGTCGCGATCAGCGTCGTCGCCAGGCCCCGCTTCCCGGCCCGCCCCAGCAGCGCACCCGCGAGCGCGGCCACCAGCGCGACGCCGAGCAGCGCGCCGGCGACGACCCCGGGCTCGTACGCGGCCCGTGCGAACACCCCGGCGGCCAGGGCCCAGCCGACCGTGGCGAGCCCGGCGGTGACCCGGCGCGCGGCCGGCCGCCAGCGCCAACCGCGGGCATCGAGATCCTCGGCCGCCTCGTCCGTGACGTCGTGCACCACGGGCGCCGACGGCGCGTCCTCGGCCCGGACGAGTCGCAGTACGGCGCCGTCCGGAACCCCGGCCGACTCCAGCGTGCTGTCGTGGGCCAGCGCGGAACCGTCCGCGGTGACGAGATGCCGCAACTCGGGCTGCCCGCCGACCCGGTCGTCCAGCAGCCGCATGATCTCCGGCAGCAGCAGTCCGACCGGTTCCCGTGACGGCAGCACGAGATCCACCCGCCGCCGCTCACCGACCAGCGTGACCCGGCTGAGCGCCGTCCGCGCTCCGCCCGTTGCCTGTCCCAACGTCCCCGTAGACATCACGCGATCGAACCTATCACCGGGTAGAAGTGCTGGTCGGGGCTGTGGAAACAGCTGTGGAAACAGACGGGGACGGCGTGACCGACGGCTGCACGGAACCTCCGTACGGGCTCTTCCCGATGATGCGGTTCGACACGAAAGACCACCCCACACATCCCGCGCACAACACCGCCGCGATGACGATCCCGGCGAAGATCTTCCCGATCCGTTCGTCCACCGAGCGCCGCTGCCGCTGCGCCCCGAACAGCAGGGCGTCCCGCAGCCGTCGACGCCGCACCGACACCGACTCCAGCAACTGGCTGTCGTAATCCTGCGCTGCCACGGCTACGGGACCCCGATCACTTCTCTGTCAGCCGATCCGCACGCTGTCGCCCGATCCGCTCCGTCAACCGATCTGGTCGACCGCCGCGCGGGCCTTGGCCAGCGTGGACTGGGCGGTGCCGTCGTTCTGTTCGAGCGTGGTGCGCACCAGACGGATGATCTCGCGGACCTCGGCCGCGGCCTTCTTCCAGCGCTCTTCCTTGCCGTGGTAGTCGTCCGAGACACCGTCGGCCTGGAACTCGGTCATCGCGGCCTTGACGGCGGCGTCGCGGTCGGTGAGCACCCGCTCCAGCTGCCCCACGATCGTGCCGAGCGCGGTCTGCACCTCGCCCGAAGCCCCGGTGTCGTACGAACGGCGGTCCTGATTCTGCGCCATGTGGATGTCCCCCTACTGATGCTCTTGGTGGCTTATCGGGCGCCGAAGCGGGCCGCGTCGAAGTTGGCCAGGCCCATGTTCTGGTTGGCGTTGTCCTGGGACTCCACGTCACCCGTGCCGAACGCGTCGTCCATGCCCGACTGACCGCCCAGGATCGCGGCGAGCGAGCCGTTCAGATCGGCCGTGATCTCGTCCGCGCGGTTCTTGAACGAGTCGAACGCCAGCTTGCCCGCGCCGTTGAACTTGCCCTCCAGCGGTTCCGCCGCGCTGATCAGCAGCTGGATCAGCGTCCCGAGGTCGTCGCTCGATCCGAGCGTGCTCTTGCCGAGGTCCGCCAGGGTCGTCGACCCCATGTCGAACTTCACGTCGTGTCCACCCCCGTGTGTCCGGTTCACCTACGTCCCGAACATGCTCTCCCACAACGCGTTGCACCCGCAACGCACTTGCCCGTGAAGTGACACCATCGGGACATAATTCGAACAGCCTCGTGTCGCGGTCACCGCCTACCGCCGCGGACCGGGCCCACCCGAGCGCCCTGACCGACCGCCCCCGATCAGCCCCGACCGCCCCGGCATTGGCATACCAAAGATTTCTCAAGACACCGTGCAACCCTCCCCGCACTCCGGGTGTCGTATGTGGCATCAGGACTTCCGGAGGGGGATCCGGGGGGATCGCGGGGGTTCTGGTACGGGAGGGGAAAGCCGAGGGGCCCGGTCCAATGGACGGGGCCCCTCGAAGTATTCGCCCGCGAGACGTGCTCACCCGCTCGCGAAACGTGTTCACACGCTCAGAAGAACACCCCACACCGCAACAGCACATTCGCGTACGGCCGCGCCTCCCCGGTCCGTACGATCAGCCGCGCGCCCGCCGAGAGCTCCTTCAGCTTCTCGTGGGAGACGAGTTCCAGGTCGGGGAAGCGGTTTTCCAGCAGTGCCGTCGCCTCCGGGTTCGCGTCCCGGACCTCGCGCGCGGCGGTCGCGCCCTCGACCACGATCTCGTCGAGCAGCCCGTCCAGCACCTCGGCGAAGGACGGCACCCCGGCCCGGAACGCCAGGTCCACCAGGCGCGGCCCCGCCGGCACCGGCATCCCCGCGTCGCACACCAGCACCCTGTGCCCGTGCCCCAACTCGGCCAGAGCGCCCGCCAGATGACGGTTGAGTATCCCGGCCCGCTTCACAGCGCAGCGACCTCCGCGGCTGTCGGGAACGACACCTGCGCCCCGGCCTTCGTGACGGCGGCCGCCCCCACCCGGGCCGCGTACGCGGCGGCCTCGGCCGCCTCCGCGCCCGCGCCCAGCCGCCACGCCAGCGCCGCGGTGAACGCGTCCCCGGCCCCCGTGGTGTCCACGGCGTCCACCCGCACGGCCGGCACCCGCGCACTGCCCTCGGCGTCCGCGACCAGCGCGCCCTCCGCGCCCAGCGTGACGACCACCGAACGCGGCCCCAGCGCCAGCAGCGCCCGCGCCCAGTCCTCCGGCGAACCCGCCAGCTCACCGCCGACGATGACCTGCGCCTCGTGCTCGTTGACGATCAGCGGATCACAGGCGGCCAGCACCTCGGCGGGCAACTCCCGCGGTGGCGACGGGTTCAGCACGAAACGCGTCCCCTGCGGCAGCCGCCGCACCACCTCCACCACCGTCTCCAACGGGATCTCCAACTGCGCTGAGACCACCCGCGAGGCCCGCAGCAGCGCGTCCGCCGCCCGCACGTCCTCGGGGGTCAGCTTCCCGTTGGCGCCCGGCGACACCACGATGCTGTTGTCGCCCGACGGGTCCACCGTGATCAGCGCGACGCCGGTGGGCGCCCCGCCGACCAGAACCCCGGCCGTGTCGACCCCGGCCGCGCGCTGCGAGTCGAGGAGCAGCCGCCCATGCCCGTCGTCACCGACCCGCGCCAGCAGCGCCGTTCGCGCCCCGAGTCGGGCCGCCGCCACTGCCTGGTTGGCTCCCTTGCCGCCCGGGTGCACGGCCAGATCCGAGCCGAGCACGGTCTCACCGGCCCCCGGCCGCCGCTCGACACCGATCACCAGATCGGCATTGGCCGATCCCACGACCAGGAGGTCGTAGTCGTACATGTCCATCTCCCTGTACAGGTGGATTGGGGCCGCCCGACGGCCGGTCGCGCCGACGGACGGAACGATCGAAGCACTCGGCAGAACCGAAGCGCTCAGGTCTTGCGTAGGCCTTCGATGCGCAGCAACTCGTCCGGGTCGCTCACGACGTGCTCCTGTTCGTTACGGGTGACTCCGCCGGGAACGCGGCGGGCGAATCGTCGGTGGATTCGCCGCACGAGAGGCGTACGACGAGACGGGCGGGGAGGGTGACGGACCGCGTGGGCCGCCCCTCGATGCGGTCGACCAGGGCGCGTACGGCGGCCCGCCCCAGCTCGCCCGTCGGCTGGGCGACCGCCGTGATCGGCGGATCGGTGTGCACGAACCAGGGGATGTCGTCGAACGCGGCGAGGCCGATGTCCTCCGGAACCCGCAAACCCCGCGCGCGGACGGCGTCGAGCGCGCCCAGCGCCATCAGGTTGTCGGTGGCGAAGACGATCTCGGGCGGCTCGGGCAGATCGAGGAACCCCTCGGTCACCCGCCGCCCGCTCTCGGCCTGGAAGTCGCCCTGCCCTATGTAGGCGTCCGGCAACGGCAGCCCGTGCTCGGCGAGGGCCTCCCGGAACGCCTCGACACGCTCCCGACCGGTCGTGGTCGCGGCCGGACCGGCGATGATCGCGAGCCGCCGTCGCCCGAGCCCGTGCAGATGCGCGACGAGGTCCCGCACGGCCGCCCGTCCGTCGGAGCGCACCACCGGCACGTCCACACCCGGGATCCACCGGTCCACGAACACCATCGGCGTCCCGGCCCGCACGGCGTCCAGCATCAGCGGCGAACCGCCGTCGGTCGGCGACACGAGCAGCCCGTCGATCCGCCGGTCCAGCAGATTCCGTACGTGATGATCCTGCAGCTCGGGCCGCTCGTCGGCGTTCCCGATGATCACGCTGTACCCGAGCGCCCGCGCCTCCTCCTCCACGGACCGTGCCAGCTCCGTGAAGTAGGGGTTCATGACATCGCTGATGACCAGCCCGAGGGTATGGGTCTGATCCGTGCGCAGGGAGCGGGCGAGGGCGTTGGGGCGGTAGCCCAGCGCGGCCACGGCGGCCGTCACCCGCGCACGCGCGTCCTCGCTGACCGACGGATGGTCGTTCAGAACCCGCGACACCGTGGCGACGGACACCCCCGCCTCGGCCGCGACGTCCTTGATACCCGCCATCGCCGCTCCACCTCCTCGTGGAATCGATTACACGAGGAGGATTGGAATCGATTACACGGCTTGGAGCAAGAGGTCGGCAGTGGCTGAAATCCAATCGTGACCGAGGCTCGTGAGGCGACTCGGTCCAGGGGATCCCGCGAGCCGCGATGAGTTCGGCGGCGTCCGGCGGTCATAGTGGCGAACCCGTCACCGAGGAGGACTTCCGATGCGCAGCGTGACCTATTCGATGAGCGTCTCACTCGACGGCTACATCGTCGGACCGGACGGCGGCTTCGACTGGACGGCCCCCGACCCGGAGGTCTTCCGCTTCTGGATCGACCAGATCCGTGGGGTCGACGTCCACCTGCTGGGGCGACGGCTGTACGAGACGATGCTGTACTGGGAGACGGCCGAACAGGACGCGACGCTCGACGACGCGGAGCGCGAGTGGACGGCACTCTGGAATCCGCTCCCCAAGGTGGTGTTCTCCACCACGCTGTCGGCGGTGCGGGGCAACGCTCGTCTGGCCTCGGGTGGCCTGGCGGAGGAGATCGAGCGGTTGCGGGCCGAGCCGGGAGAGGGCGAGATCGCGATCGGCGGCGCGACTCTCGCCGTGGAGGCGGCCGAGGCGGGCCTGATCGACGAGTACCAGGTCATGGTCTACCCGGTGCTGGTCGGCGGCGGCATCCCATTCTTCTCCCGGGACGAGCGCCGGGTGGACCTCGAACTCGTGGAGACCCGCACCTTCGGCTCACGCTTCGTCCACCTGCGCTACCGGGTGACGCGGTAGCGGCCCGGTCTGCCGGGGCCGTCCCCGGTCCTACGCCGCCGCCAGCTCGCACCACACGTACTTGCCCCGCTCGCCGAACCTGGCCGAGGGCATCCACCCCCAGTACGGCGTGCAGGCCACGACGAGCCCGAGCCCCCGCCCGTCCTCCTGCTCACCCACCCCGTCCAACGGCTGAGGCGGCGGGGGCGGTTCGCTGTGAGGCGCCCCATGTACATCTGGCGGAAGTCGTCCTACTCGGGCCCGGACGACGCCAACGCCTGCGTGGAAATAGCCACCACCCCCACCCACATAGCCATCCGCGACTCCAAGACCCCCACCACCCGCACCCTTACCTTGTCCACCTCCGCCTTCGCCCCCTTCCTCGAAGCGCTCAAGAGGCCCTCCGGGGGGTGAACGCCGCTCAGAGAGGGAAGTCGGGGGTGACGTCGACGTGGACTCGTACGAGTGAACGCCTCCGCGTTCGCCGCCTTTCGGCCACTCCGCCTGTGTTTAGTGAATGCTAAACTCGCGAAAGGGTCGAAGAAGGTGGAAGAGCAGTGGGACGTCTACCTGACGCACGAGGTGGATCAGTGGCTGCACGATCTGGAGAAGTCCGACGCCGACTCGTACGTGCTCGTGAACCAGGCGATCTGGATTCTCGCCTGCCATGGACCTGCCGAGGGGCGTCCATTGGTGGACCGGATCAAGGGATCGGCGCTGCACAACCTCAAGGAGTTGCGTCCGGGGTCCTCCGGCCGGAGCGAGGTGCGTGTCCTGTTCGTGTTCGACCCGTGGCGCTCCGCGATCCTGCTGGTGGCCGGAGACAAGGCCGGAAACTGGAAGGCCTGGTACGACGAGGCCATTCCGCTGGCCGAGCGCCGGTATGCCGAGTACGTCGCTGATCGGAAGAAGGAGTCGGGGAAGTGAGCGGACACGTCACATGGTCGGCGAGCGGACATCGTGAGCGGGCGGAGGAACTGGCCGGCGGCCGGGACGCGTTCGTCGAAGGCACCCGAAGCATGCTCGCCGAGGCTCGTGCCTGGCGGTTGGCCGACATGCGCCAGGAACGCGGGATCACCCAGGCCCAGGTGGCCGAGCGTATGGGCGTGACCAAGGGAAGGGTCTCGCAGATCGAGAGCGGCCAGGTCTCCGGAACGGATGTCGTGGCGAGGTACGTCGAGGCTCTGGGCGGAAATCTCGTCATGGTGGCGGTCTTCGGCGACGGTGAACTGCGCAAGGTCGGTTAGGCGCCGACGGTTCCCGCCAGGTACTCCCGAGGCTTCGGCCCCGCTCCGCCCACCCCGGCCGTCAGACCCTGACGGTACCGTCGGATCATGGCTCAACAGGCGGGGAACCCCCCGGGCGAACGACAGCTCGCCGTACTCGAAGGCGTGCTCGAACGCATCACGTACGCCAACGAGGACAACGGCTACACCGTCGCGCGCGTGGACACCGGCAGGGGCGGCGGCGACCTCCTCACCGTCGTCGGCGCCCTCCTCGGCGCCCAGGCCGGCGAGTCCCTGCGCATGGAGGGCCGCTGGGGCTCGCACCCGCAGTACGGGAAACAGTTCACGGTCGAGAACTACACGACAGTCCTCCCGGCCACTATTCAGGGCATCCGCCGCTACCTCGGCTCAGGCCTGGTCAAGGGCATCGGCCCGGTCTTCGCCGACCGCATCACCCAGCACTTCGGCCTGGACACCCTCCAGATCATCGAGGAGGAGCCCAAGCGCCTCATCGAGGTCCCCGGCCTCGGCCCCAAGCGCACCAAGAAGATCACCGAAGCCTGGGAGGAACAGAAGGCGATCAAGGAGGTCATGCTCTTCCTCCAGACGGTGGAGGTGTCCACGTCCATCGCCGTGCGCATCTACAAGAAGTACGGCGACGCCTCGATCGGAGTCGTGAAGAACCAGCCGTACCGCCTCGCCTCCGACGTCTGGGGCATCGGCTTCCTCACCGCCGACCGGATCGCCCAGTCCGTCGGCATCCCCCACGACAGTCCGGAGCGCGTCAAGGCGGGCCTGCAGTACGCCCTTTCGCAGGCCACCGACCAGGGCAACTGCTATCTGCCGGAGGAGCGGCTGATCGCCGACGCGGTCAAGCTCCTCCAGGTCGACACGGGCCTGGTCATCGAATGCCTGGCCGAACTCGCCCTGCCGGACGAGGACTCCGGCGACCCCGGTGTCGTACGGGAGAAGGTCCCCGGCCAGAACGGCGAGCACGACGACCCGGTCACCGCGATCTACCTGGTCCCCTTCCACCGCGCCGAACTCTCCCTCTCCGCCCAGCTGCTGCGTCTCCTGCGCACGGGCGAGGACCGTATGCCCGGCTTCCACGACGTGGCCTGGGACAAGGCGCTGTCCTGGCTGAGGGGGCGTACGGGGGCGGAGCTGGCCCCCGAGCAGGAGGCGGCCGTACGCCTCGCGCTGACCGAGAAGGTGGCCGTCCTGACCGGTGGCCCCGGCTGCGGCAAGTCCTTCACCGTCCGCTCGATCGTCGAACTGGCCCGTGCCAAGAAGGCGAAGGTCCTGCTGGCCGCCCCCACCGGCCGCGCCGCCAAGCGCCTCGCCGAGCTGACCGGCGCCGACGCCTCCACCGTCCACCGCCTGCTGGAGCTGAAGCCCGGCGGCGACGCGGCCTACGACAAGGACCGCCCCCTGGACGCCGACCTGGTGGTCGTCGACGAGGCCTCCATGCTGGACCTGCTGCTGGCCAACAAGCTGGTGAAGGCGGTGCCGCCGGGGGCGCATCTGCTCTTCGTGGGCGACGTCGACCAACTCCCCAGCGTCGGGGCCGGCGAGGTCCTCCGCGACCTCCTGGCCGACGGCAGCCCGATCCCTGCCGTCCGGCTGACCAAGGTCTTCCGACAGGCCCAGCAGTCCGGGGTGGTGTCCAACGCGCACCGGATCAACTCCGGACAGCATCCGGTCACCGACGGCATGAAGGACTTCTTCCTCTTCGTCGAGGACGACACGGAGGAGGCCGGGCGGCTGACGGTGGACGTGGCGGCCCGGCGCATCCCGGCCAGGTTCGGGCTCGACCCGCGCCGGGACGTGCAGGTGCTGGCACCCATGCACCGGGGCCCGGCGGGCGCCGGCAACCTCAACGGGCTGCTCCAGCAGGCCATCACCCCGGCCCGCCCCGACCTGCCCGAGAAGCGGTTCGGCGGCCGGGTCTTCCGCATCGGCGACAAGGTCACCCAGATTCGCAACAACTACGAGAAGGGCGAGAACGGCGTCTTCAACGGCACCGTGGGCGTCGTCACCGCGCTGGACCCGGTCGACCAGCGGCTGACGGTCCTGACGGACGAGGACGAGGAGGTGCCGTACGAGTTCGACGAACTGGACGAGCTGGCGCACGCCTACGCGGTGACGATCCACCGGTCCCAGGGCAGCGAGTATCCGGCCGTGGTGATCCCGGTCACCACCGGAGCCTGGATGATGCTCCAGCGCAACCTCCTCTACACGGCGGTGACCAGGGCGAAGAAGCTGGTCGTCCTCGTCGGCTCCCGCCGGGCGATAGGACAGGCGGTCCGCACCGTCTCCGCCGGCCGGCGGTGCACGGCCCTCGACTTCCGGCTCGCACCACGGGTTTTGTAGCCGTGGGCGCTCTTCGGGGGAACCTCTCGTGCCGTTCGTGTGACCCGTGAGTGAAATTTGATCGATCAAACGAGTCGTAAAGGTCACACAGCCCTTCCAGATGTCGGACGGAGGGGGCAGGATGAGCAAGTTGGCGGCACTCAGTGCCGCCGATGGGCCCGATGGTCGACCCCGAGTGCACTCTCCTGAGCCAATTGGGGGATGGTAGAGACAGTCAGGGCACCTCAAGGATGAGGCACTACGTCGGTGAGGGATGACGTGAGCGACAACTCTGTAGTACTGCGGTACGGCGACGGCGAGTACACCTACCCGGTGATCGACAGCACCGTCGGCGACAAGGGCTTCGACATCGGGAAGCTCCGGGCCCAGACCGGTCTGGTCACCCTGGACAGCGGCTACGGCAACACCGCTGCCTATAAATCCGCCGTCACCTATCTCGACGGCGAGAACGGCATCCTGCGGTACCGCGGCTATCCGATCGAGCAGCTGGCCGAGCGCTCCACCTTCCTTGAGGTGGCGTACCTGCTGATCAACGGCGAGCTTCCCACCGTCGACGAGCTCGCTGTTTTCCAGGGCGAGATCACGCAGCACACGCTGCTGCACGAGGACGTCAAGAACTTCTACCGGGGCTTCCCGCGTGACGCCCACCCGATGGCGATGCTGTCCTCCGTGGTCAGCGCCCTGTCGACGTTCTACCAGGACAGCCACAACCCGTTCGACGAGCGGCAGCGCAACCTCTCCACGATCCGACTGCTCGCCAAGCTGCCGACCATCGCGGCGTACGCGTACAAGAAGTCGATCGGTCACCCGTTCGTCTACCCGCGCAACGACCTCGGTTACGTCGAGAACTTCCTGCGCATGACCTTCTCGGTCCCGGCCCAGGAGTACGACCTCGACCCGGTCGTCGTCTCCGCGCTGGACAAGCTGCTCATCCTGCACGCGGACCACGAGCAGAACTGTTCGACGTCCACGGTGCGTCTGGTCGGCTCCTCGCAGGCGAACATGTTCGCCTCGATCTCCGCCGGCATCTCCGCGCTCTGGGGCCCGCTGCATGGCGGCGCCAACCAGTCCGTCCTGGAGATGCTGGAGGGCATCAAGCAGAACGGCGGCGACGTCGACTCCTTCATCCGCAAGGTGAAGAACAAGGAGGACGGCGTCCGCCTGATGGGCTTCGGCCACCGGGTGTACAAGTCCTTCGACCCGCGCGCCAAGATCATCAAGGCTGCCGCGCACGACGTCCTCTCGGCGCTCGGCAAGTCCGACGAGCTGCTGGACATCGCGCTGAAGCTGGAGGAGCACGCGCTCTCCGACGAGTACTTCGTCTCGCGCAACCTCTACCCGAACGTGGACTTCTACACGGGTCTGATCTACCGCGCCATGGGCTTCCCGACCGAGATGTTCACGGTCCTCTTCGCCCTTGGTCGCCTCCCGGGCTGGATCGCCCAGTGGCACGAGATGATCAAGGAGCCCGGCTCCCGCATCGGCCGCCCGCGCCAGATCTACACGGGCGTCGTCGAGCGCGACTTCGTCCCGGTCGAGGCCCGCTGAGCACGTGCTGAGCACTGCCCGCTGAGCACGTGTGACCAAGGGGCCCGTACGGAGAACCATCCGTACGGGCCCCTTGCTCTGCCCCACTGGGGCCCACGGCTTTGTCGCACCACAGAAGAGGGCGCCCTACGGCGAGTGAGCCGAAGGGGCGCGCCGGTGTCGAGACGGCGATCGCGCGGAGGCCCGAAGGGTCGAGCACGTTCGCCGTCTCGACACCGGCTGAGGCGCCCCGGAGGCGAACCGAGCCCCAAAAAATAAAGAGAAGGCGCCCTGCAACGCTGGTCCCCCCACGGGCCGGCGAGCAGGGCGCCTTCCCATGTCCCGGTGCGGATTCCCCCCACGGGATCCGGCCGGGCGTCTGGTGGACCAGCGCCTGAATCGCTGAGCAGAACGAGCAGAACTCGTCCTACTTGTATCTCTCTGTTGTGCGGCGGTGTGCGGTCTGCCGGGACGCGTACGTACGGGAGGGCCGCTCAAAGCTCCCCGGTGCACGTGCCCCGGCAACGCAATTCCGGGAACGTCCCCCAAGACATCCCCAGATGTCAGTCACGCCCCCCAAGACGCTTCTGACATCGCCAACTTAGACTCACGAACGCCTTCGCTGGTTACGTTCACACCACTGTGATCTGCGTCTCTCGCCGTATGTCCTGAAGATACGCAAGAGGCGCGAATCGGTGATCGAGGCCCCAGCGTAAGGATGATGCGCGAGCCTTGTGAAGAGCTTATGTGGTGCTGCTTCCGGACTCTAGAGGGACTTTTGCCCGGCGGTCATGAAAATGTCCTGAGTCGCAAGCTGTTCGTTACCACGAAAACGGACGAAAAGGCCATAGTTGCCCCAGCGATCATCGGGTTGAGCAGCCCGGCGGCGGCCAGCGGCAACGCGGCCAGGTTGTATGCGAAGGCCCAGGCGAGATTGCCCTTGATCGTGGACAGGGTCCGCCGCGACAGCCGGATGGCGTCGGCGGCCACCCGCAGGTCCCCGCGGACGAGCGTCAGGTCGCCCGCCTCGATCGCCGCGTCCGTCCCGGTGCCCATGGCGAGCCCGAGGTCGGCCGCGGCCAGCGCGGCCGCGTCGTTGACCCCGTCCCCGACCATCGCCACCGTGCGGCCTTCGCTCTGGAGCCGGCGTACGACGTCGACCTTGTCCTGCGGCAGCACCTCGGCGATCACGTGCTCGGGTGCGATGCCGACCGCGGCGGCCACGGACCGGGCCACCCGCTCGTTGTCCCCGGTCAGCAGCACCGGCGTGAGCCCGAGCGCCCGCAGCCGCCGTACCGCCTCGGCGCTGGTCTCCTTGACCGCGTCGGCGACGGTGACGACACCGAGTGCCACTCCGTCGCGGGTGACCACGACCGCCGTGTGCCCCTCACCCTCGGCGGCCTCCTTGGCGCTCCTCAGGGCCTCGGGGAGCGGTCCTTCGAGGAACCGGCCCACCTGGACGTCGTGGCCCGCCACGCGGCCGCGTACGCCCCTTCCTGGCAGGTTCTCGAAACCCTCGACCGGTGGGAGCGCGCCCACGCGGCCCTCGGCGCCCGCGGCGATCGCCCGGCCCACCGGGTGCTCGGAGGCGTGTTCGACGGCGCCCGCGAGACGCAGTACGTCCTCCTCTGTGGCGCCTTCGGTGACGTCATCGGCGACGTACACCTTCTGGAGGGTCATCCGGCCGGTGGTGACGGTGCCGGTCTTGTCCAGGACGACGGTGTCGACGCGGCGGGTGGACTCCAGGACCTCGGGGCCCTTGATGATGATGCCGAGCTGGGCACCACGGCCGGTGCCGACCATCAGGGCGGTCGGGGTGGCGAGGCCGAGCGCGCACGGGCAGGCGATGATCAGCACCGCGACGGCCGCCGTGAAGGCGGCGGTGGTGTCGTCCGTGAGGCCGAGCCAGGCGCCGAAGGTGGCGACCGCGATCAGGATGACGACGGGGACGAACACCGCCGAGATCCGGTCGGCCAGCCGCTGTGCCTCCGCCTTGCCGTTCTGCGCGTCCTCCACCAGCCGTGCCGTCCGGGCCAGCTGGGTGTCCGCGCCGATCCGGGTCGCCTCGACGACCAGCCGGCCCCCGGCGTTCACGGTCGCGCCCGTGACGGCGTCCCCGACCGTCACGTCCACCGGCACCGACTCACCGGTCAGCATGGACGCGTCGACGGCGGAGGCGCCCTCGACGACGGTCCCGTCGGTGGCGAACTTCTCCCCGGGGCGTACGACGAAGCGGTCGCCGACGACCAGCTGTCCCACGGGGATCCGCACCTCACGCCCCTGGCGGAGCACCGAGACGTCCTTGGCGCCCAGCTTCAGCAGCGCCTTGAGCGCGGCGCCCGCGCGGCGCTTGGCGCGGGCCTCCAGATAGCGGCCGAGCAGGATGAACGCCACGACCCCGGCGGCCACTTCGAGATAGATCGTCGACGAGCCCGACGTGCGCGAGACGGTGAACTCGAAGCCGTGCCGCATGCCCGGCATGCCCGCGTGGCCCCAGAAGAGGGCCCACAGGGACCAGCCGAAGGCGGCGAGCGTGCCGACCGATACGAGTGTGTCCATCGTGGCCGCGCCGTGCCGGAGGTTGGTGAACGCGGCCCGGTGGAAGGGCAGCCCGCCCCATACGACGACCGGCGCGGCGAGCGTCAGTGAGAGCCACTGCCAGTTGTCGAACTGCAGGGCGGGGACCATGGACATGAGGATCACGGGCGCCGCGAGCAGCGTCGAGACGGTGAGCCGCTGCCGCAGGGCGGCGAGTTCGGGGTCGGTCCCCTCCTCTGTCGCCGGTTCCGCGGCGGCCTCCGGGGGCGCCGGGGGCGGGGGCTCCTCGGCCGTGTAGCCCGTCTTCACCACGGTGGCGATCAGGTCGGCGACCGCCACCCCCGCGGGGTAGGCGACCTTCGCCTTCTCCGTCGCGTAGTTCACCGAGGCGATGACCCCGTCCAGGCGGTTGAGCTTCTTCTCGACGCGGGCCGCGCAGGAGGTGCAGGTCATCCCTCCGATGGTCAGCTCGACCTCGTGGACGGGCTCACTCGTCCGGGCCACCGCGGTGGTGCTCGTCATGTCCGTGCCCGTGCCCGTGCCGTCCGTATCCGTGCCCGGCCTCAGGCCCTGCCGACCAGCTCGAAGCCCGCCTCGTCGACCGCGGTGCGTACGGCCTCCTCGTCGAGCGGGGCGGCTGACGTCACGGTGACCTCACCGGTGGAGGCGACGGCCTTCACGGAGGAGACACCGGCCAGCTGGGTGATCTCGCCCGTAACGGCGCCTTCGCAGTGCCCGCAGCTCATTCCGCTCACCTTGTAGACGGCGGTGACGGAACCCGGGGTGTCGGTCTCGACGGTCATGTCGTTACTCCTCGTCGGGGCGTGTGGGGTTCGAGTAACCCATCAGGGCATCCACCTTATACCCCCTAGGGGTATGAATCCAAGAGAAGTCCGATCGGGGGGTGGGGTGCCGGGGCCGTCCGGGGCGCGGCGGGTGCTCGCGTGCCGCGCCCGGGAGCGTCGGAGGGCGGGGGTCGGGGGGTGTTCGAGGGGTCGGCGGGCGGGTGGTCGCATGCGATGCTGGCCGGGATCCGGAAGGGATCAACGGCTCGCGAACGAAGGATGGGACGCATGCGCGCGGTGGTGTTCGAACAGTTCCGAGCCCCGGCCACAGTCAAGAACCTCACCGCACCCACCCCCACCCCCCACGGAGTCGTCGTCCGGGTCGAAGCCACCGGCCTCTGCCGCAGCGACTGGCACGGCTGGCAGGGCCACGATCCCGACATCACCCTCCCGCACGTCCCCGGCCACGAACTCGCCGGCGTCGTGGAGGCGACCGGCAAGGCGGTCACCGCCTGGCGCCCGGGCGACCGCGTGACCGCCCCCTTCGTCTGCGCCTGCGGCAGTTGCGCCTCCTGCGCGGCCGGGGACCAGCAGGTGTGCGAGCGGCAGACCCAGCCGGGCTTCACCCATTGGGGCTCGTACGCCCAGTACGTCGCCCTGGACCACGCCGACGTGAACCTGGTGGCGCTGCCGGAGGAGCTGTCGTACGGCACGGCGGCCTCACTCGGCTGCCGCTTCGCCACGGCGTTCCGCGCGGTCGTCGCACAGGGCCGTGTCGCGCCGGGGGAGTGGGTCGCGGTCCACGGCTGCGGCGGTGTGGGACTCTCCGCCGTGATGATCGCGGCGGCCTCCGGCGCGAGGGTGATCGCGGTGGACATCTCCCCCCAGGCCCTGGACCTGGCCCGCAGGTTCGGCGCGGCGGAGTGCGTGAACGCGTCGGTAGAACCAGACACAGCCGCAGCGGTCCGCGAGCTGACCGCCGGCGGCGCCCACCTCTCCCTCGACGCCCTCGGCTCCCCGGCCACCTGCGCGGCCTCCGTCAACAGCCTTCGCCGCCGGGGCCGCCACCTCCAGGTGGGTCTGCTTCCGTCCGGGACGGGCACCACCCCCGTCCCCATGGCCCGAGTGATCGCCCTGGAACTCGAACTCCTGGGCAGTCACGGCATGGCGGCCCACGCCTACCCCCGGATGCTGGAGCTGGTCCGGGCGGGCGTCCTCCGCCCCGACCTCCTGGTGACCTCGACGATCCCCCTGGACGCGGCCCCCGCCGCCCTCGCGGCGATGGGCACGGCACCCGGCAGCGGAGTGACGGTCATCGAGCCGTGGAGCTGACCGGCCCACCCGACTCGCCCCGCCCGCCGTCGGCCCGTCCTCTGCCGGGCCGTCCACTGTCGGCCCGCCCTGCGTCGCCCCGCCCTCGGTCAGGCCGCCCTCCGTCAGGCCGTCCCCGATGGGCGGCCCACTCCGGCGCGAGGACCGACATCCGCACGGCGTCGATCCACTCTCCGCCCTGCCACAGCGTCTCCCGCTCGACGCCCTCGGCCACGAAGCCGGCCTTCTCGTAGGCGCGCCGGGCCCGCGGATTGTGGGTGTAGACGTACAACGACACGCGATGCAGCCCCAGCCCCTCGAAGGCGTGCCCGACCGTCAGTCGCACAGCCTCCGTGCCCAGCCCCCGACCCCGTCCACCGGGCCCGATCAAAATCCGGAAGCAGCAGCTGCGGTTGGCCTCGTCCAATTCGTTGAGCACGGCCTCACCCACCAGCTCACCGCTCGCCCGGTCCACGATGCCGAGGTCGAGGCGATCGGCCTGGTCGTTGCGGCTGCCGTACCAGGACCGCAGGCGGTCCAGCCCGAACTCCTCGGTCGTGCTGCCGGTGAGCCGGACGACCTCCGGGTCGGCCAGGATCCGCGCCATCACGGTCGCGTCGTCCTCGGTGAACGGCCGCAGCACGGCCCTCTCACCGGTGAGCAGGGGTTTCCGGGAAAAGCTCATCCCCGGATCCTGGACAGCGAACGGACCCGGGGACAAACGAATAAGCGGGATGCGGAGCGGATCAGTCGACCTTGCGCCCCCGGTTGCCCGGTCTGGAGGCGACCCAGGTGCGGACGGTGTCGGCGTACCAGTAGGGCTTGCCGTTCTCCATGTGGTCGGGCGGCGGCAGCAGCCCGTGTTTGCGGTACGAGCGGACGGTGTCGGGCTGCACACGGATGTGCGCCGCGATGTCCTTGTACGACCAGAGTCGTGGGTCGGTCATCAGTGGCCCTCCCTGCGCGCACCGCGGCGGCGGCCGGGAAGACCGTCGGGGGAGCCGGGCACTGCGCTGGCGATCACAAATCTGTGTCGCTCAACGACACGAGGGGATCACCGGCAGGGTCCGTCGTACAGGTGTGACGGAAGACCCGCATACACGTGACATACGTGACAGAAGGGGGTTCTTTGTGACAAGAGTGCGGCATCAGCGCCCCGTCAGGGGCGGGCGCGGGGAACTGCGCGACCAGCCACGAACCAGCCGCAGCCTGCGAACAACCCACAGTTCCCCGGCGCCTCGTCTCAGTGCCCGGTTCCCAGCGGAGCGCTCACGCGCCGCAGGACCTCAGGAAGGCCCGAGTCCGCTGGGCGATGGGCAACGGCTTGTCCGGCTCACACGGATACATGTCCTGCTCGACGATCGCGAACAGATCCACGTCGAGCTTCTGCGCGGCGGCCAGCACCGGCCCCAGCTCGGGCACACCCTTCGGCGGCTCGCACATCACGCCCCTGGCCACGGCCGGCCCGAACGGAATCTCGTTCGCGCGCACGTCCGCCAGGATCTCGGGGTCGACCTGCTTGAGGTGCAGATACCCGATGCGCTCCCCGTAGGTCTCGATCAGCTTGACGCTGTCGCCGCCGCAGTAGGCGTAGTGCCCGGTGTCGAGGCACAGCGACACCACCGAGGAGTCGGTGCCGTCCAGGAAGCGGACGACGTTCTCCTCGCTGTCGATGTGGGTGTCGGCGTGCGGGTGGACGACGATCTGGAGGCCGTACTTCTCCCGCACCTCCCGCCCGAGCCGCTCGGTGAGCTGGGTGAGGTGCCGCCACTGCTCGACGGTCAGCTCGCTGGACTCCAGCACCTTGCCCGTCTTGTCGTCCCGCCAGAACGACGGGATGACGACGAGGTGCTTGGCGCCCATGGCCTGAGCGAGGACCGCGTTGTCGGCCACATGGGCCCAGGTCTTCTCCCAGACGTCCGGACCGTGGTGCAGCCCGGTGAAGACCGTGCCGGCCGACACTTTCAGGCCGCGTTTGGCGGTCTCCTCGGTGAGAACCGCCGGGTCGGTCGGCAGATAGCCGTACGGACCCAGCTCGATCCACTCGTAGCCGGAAGCGGCGACCTCGTCGAGGAAGCGCTGCCAGGGGACCTGTTGGGGGTCGTCGGGGAACCAGACGCCCCAGGAGTCGGGCGCCGAGCCGACTCGGATGCGCGAGAGTGAGGACTGAGGTGACAACGACGTCATGGAAGTCAGCTTCAGGCCTCGAAGCTGAGGGTGTCAATAGGTAGTCCGAATGTCTGGACAAAGTATTGACAGGGTTGCTCCGACGGGACTAGACCTTGTCGGAACCGGCGCGTGAAGGGAACTCGATGGCGTACGACCTCATCACCATGGGGCGGATCGGTGTGGACCTCTACCCGTTGCAGACGGGGGTTCCGCTGCCGCAGGTGACGTCCTTCGGGAAGTTCCTCGGCGGTTCGGCGACGAACGTCGCGGTGGCCGCGTCCCGTCTCGGCCGCTCGACCGCCGTCATCACCCGCACCGGCGAGGACCCCTTCGGCGAGTACCTCCACCAGGCGCTGCGCGACTTCGGTGTGGACGACCGCTGGGTCACCCCGGTCCCGGGCCTGCCGACCCCCGTCACCTTCTGCGAGGTCTTCCCGCCGGACGACTTCCCGCTGTACTTCTACCGCCGCCCCAAGGCCCCGGACCTGGAGATCGACGCCCACGAGCTGGACCTCGACGCCGTCGCCGGGACCCGGATCTTCTGGGTCACCGGCACCGGCCTGAGCGAGGAGCCCAGCCGTACGGCGACACTCGCGGCCCTCGCCCACCGGGCCAGGGCCGGGACGACGGTCTTCGACCTCGACTGGCGCCCCATGTTCTGGACCGACCCGGCCGAGGCCCGCCCGTTCTACGAGGAGGCCCTGCGGCACACGACCGTCGCGGTCGGCAACCTCGACGAGGTCGAGGTCGCGACCGGTGTCCGCGAGCCGCAGGCCGCCGCCCGCGCGCTGCTCGACGCCGGGGTCGAACTCGCGGTCGTCAAGCAGGGCCCCAAGGGTGTGCTCGCGGTCAACAGCAAGGGCGAGTCCGCCGAGGTCCCGCCGCTGCCCGTGACCGTCCTGAACGGCCTCGGCGCCGGTGACGCGTTCGGCGGCTCCCTCTGCCACGGCCTGCTCGAAGGCTGGGACCTGGAGAAGATCATGCGGCACGCCAACGCGGCCGGCGCGATCGTCGCCTCCCGCCTGGAGTGCTCCTCCGCGATGCCCACCGTGGAAGAGATCGAGGCGGCGGTCGCGGCGGGAGCGGTCCTGTGAGCACCATCGAACCCGGCCGCCCCACCGCTGCCACCAACGGCAGCCCCGCCGCCGGCCCTCTCGGCCGCGCCTCCACCACCGGCCCCCTCGGCCGCGTCGACGTCTCCGCCCTCGTCCGCACCCGGGTCCACCACCCCGAGGCGATCGCCGAGGCCGCCGCCCGGCGTATCCGGCGCCCCCTGGTCGGTGACTCCGGGCGGCTGATGATCGTCGCCGCCGACCATCCGGCCCGTGGCGCCCTCTCCGTCGGTGACCGCAAGCTCGCCATGGCGAACCGGGCCGACCTCCTCGAACGGCTGTGCCTGGCGCTCTCCCGCCCCGGTGTGGACGGTGTCCTCGCGACCGCCGACATCCTCGACGACCTGCTCCTCCTCGGCGCCCTGGACGGCAAGGTCGTCATGGGCTCGATGAACCGGGGCGGCCTCGCGGGCGCCAGCTTCGAACTGGACGACCGTTTCACCGGCCACCGTCCCGAGGACATGCGGCGCCTCGGCTTCGACGCCGGCAAGCTCCTGCTGCGCGTCGACTACGACGACCCGGGCTCCCTCACGACCCTGGAGTCCACCGCCCGTGCCGTGGACGCCATGGCCGAACGCAGGCTCCCCGTGTTCGTCGAGCCGTTCATCAGCCGCCGCGACCCGGCCACCGGCAAGGTCAAGAACGACCTGAGCGCCGACGCCGTCACCAAGTCGATCGCCATAGCGGCCGGGCTCGGCGGCAGTTCTGCGTACACCTGGCTGAAGGTGCCCGTCACCGAGAACCCCGACGACATGGCCCGTGTGATGGAGACCTCGACGCTGCCCGCCGTACTGCTCGGCGGCGATGTCGGCGAGGACCAGGAGGGCGCGTACGAGAAGTGGCGGGGCGCGCTGCAACTGCCCACCGTGCAGGGCCTGGTGGTCGGTCGCTCGCTGCTCTACCCGGCGGACGACGACGTGACCGCCGCCGTGGACACCGCCGTAGGACTGTTGTGAGGGCCGCATGACACAGAAGACCGAGCTGTACGTACCCAAGGGCGCCACCGCGAACGCGCGGTACGCCGTCGACATCGACCCCGAGCGGGCCGGCTGGTCCCACAGCAGCCTGCGCGTCGTGGAGTTGGGGCCGGGCGGGACGCACACGTTCACGACCGGGGACAGCGAGTGGATCGTGCTGTCCCTCAACGGCGGCTGTTCGGTGCGGGTATCGGACGAACCAGGTGCATCGGGTGCATCAGGTGAGTCAGGTGAATCTGATACTTCCGGTGAATCCCGTGAAACAGGTGAACCCGGCGGCGAAGAGGACGCAGAGTTTCAGATCCTGGGCAGGGAGAGCGTGTTCGCCGGAGTCTCCGACTTCGTGTACGCGCCCCGCGACGCCCGGGTACAGATCGCCTCCGGCGCGGGAGGCCGCTTCGCTTTGGCAGGAGCGAAGTGCGAGCGACGACTCCCCGCGCGCTACGGCCCCGCGCCGGAGGTCCCCGTGGAAGACCGGGGCAGTGGCAACTGCGCCCGCCAGGTGCGCAACTTCGCCTCCGCCGACGCTTTCGAGTGCGACAAGCTGATCACCGTCGAGGTCATCACCCCCGGCGGCAACTGGTCCTCGTACCCGCCGCACAAGCACGACGAGAACCGGCCGGGGGAGGAGACCGCGCTGGAGGAGATCTACTACTTCGAGATCGACGGTCCCCACGGCTTCGGCTACCAGCGCGTGTCCCCCTCCCGCGAGGGCGGCTCCGAGGTGCTCGCCGAGGTCCGTTCCGGTGACGCGGTGCTCGTGCCCGACGGCTGGCACGGCCCGTCCATCGCGCAGCCCGGCCACAACATGTACTACCTGAACGTGATGGCCGGTCCGGGATCCGAGCGGCAGTGGCGGATCTGCTTCCACCCCGACCACACGGAGGGGTACCGATGAGCACGATCCGGCTTACGGTCGCCCAGGCGCTCGTCCGCTTCCTTTCCGTCCAGTACACCGAACGCGACGGCGAGCGGCAGCGGCTCATCGGCGCGACCTGGGGCATCTTCGGTCACGGCAACGTCGCGGGCCTCGGCCAGGCGCTGATCGAGTACGCGGACGACATGCCGTACCTCCAGGGCCGCAACGAGCAGTCGATGGTGCACGCGGCCGTCGGCTACGCCCGGCAGTCGGGCCGGCTCTCCACGCACGCCGTGACGACGTCCATCGGCCCCGGCGCCACCAACCTCGTCACCGGCGCCGCCCTCGCCACCATCAACCACCTCCCGGTGCTGCTGCTCCCCGGCGACATCTTCGCCACCCGCCCGGCCGACCCGGTACTCCAGCAGCTCGAAGTGCCGTACGCGGGCGACATCAGCGTCAACGACACCCTGCGCCCGGTGTCGAGGTACTTCGACCGGGTCACCCGCCCCGAGGCCCTGATCCCGGCCGCGCTGCAGGCGATGCGTGTCCTCACCGACCCGGTGGAGACGGGCGCGGTCACCCTCGCCCTGCCGCAGGACGTGCAGGCGGAGGCGTACGACTGGCCGGAGGAGTTCTTCGCCGAGCGGACCTGGAACATCCGCCGCCCGGCGGCCGACGTCGCCGAACTGGCCGCCGCGATCGGCGCGATCCGTGCGGCCCGCCGCCCCCTGATCGTCGCCGGCGGCGGTGTCCACCACGCCCGCGCGGAGGAGACGCTCGCCGAACTGGCCGCCGCCACCGGCATCCCCGTGGCGTCCACCCAGGCCGGCAAGGGCTCGCTCCGCTTCGACCACCCGCAGGACGTCGGCGGCATCGGCCACACCGGCACCGCGACCGCGAACGAACTCGCCCGCACCGCCGACCTGGTGATCGGCGTCGGCACCCGCTACACGGACTTCACCACCGCCTCCGGCACCCTCTTCGCCGCCGACGGCGTCCGCTTCCTCAACCTCAACCTCGCGCCCCACGACGGCCACAAGCTCTCCGGGCTGCCGCTGATCGCGGACGCGCGGGCGGGACTGGAGGCGCTGGCCGAGGCCCTGGAACCGCACCGGCACCGGGTCGCGGACGGCTACGTCTCCGAGTACACGGAGGACAAGCAGCGCTGGGAGCACCGCGTCGACGCCTGCTACGAGGCCGACGAGCCGGACACCCGGCCCACCCAGGCCCAGGTCCTCGGCCTCCTCGACGCGATCGTCGACGAGTCCGACATCCTCATCAACGCGGCCGGCTCCCTCCCCGGTGACCTGCACAAACTGTGGCGCACACGGTCCCGGGACCAGTACCACCTGGAGTACGGTTACTCGTGCATGGGATACGAGATCCCGGCCGCGATCGGCGTCCGGCTGGCCGCTCCCGGGCGCCCGGTGTGGGCGCTGGTCGGCGACGGCACGTATCTGATGATGCCGACCGAGATCGTCACGGCCGTGCAGGAGAACATCCCGATCAAGGTGCTGCTCGTGCAGAACCACGGGTACGCCTCCATCGGCGGTCTCTCCGAGTCGGTCGGCGGTGAGCGGTTCGGTACCGCCTACCGGCACCGCAACCCCGACGACGGCACGTTCACGGGCGCCCCGCTGCCCGTGGATCTCGCCGCCAACGCGGCCAGTCTCGGCATGCGCGTCCTGCGCGCCAAGACCATCCG
Source organism: Streptomyces sp. NBC_01314 (assembly GCF_041435215.1). Lineage (NCBI taxonomy): Bacteria > Bacillati > Actinomycetota > Actinomycetes > Kitasatosporales > Streptomycetaceae > Streptomyces > Streptomyces sp. NBC_01314. The sequence goes on from NZ_CP108394.1 coordinate 7,336,415, forward strand.
TGACCTGCGCGCCGCCCTCGCCGAGGCGCGGGCGGCCGACACTCCCACATGTGTCTACGTGGAGACCCAAACGGCCGACACAGTGTCGGGCCCGCCTCCCGCGCAGGCCTGGTGGGATGTACCTGTGGCCGAGACCGCGACGCGCGCGTCGGCGGTCAAGGCACGCCAGGAGTACGACCGGCACGTCTCAACCCGACGCCGCCATCTGTGAGAAGGAGTCTTTCGGCATGACGAAGATCGTCAACCACTGGATCGGCGGCAAGACCGTCGAAGGCGCGTCGGGTACGTTCGGGCCGGTCACGGACCCGGCGACCGGCGCGGTCACCACCAAGGTCGCGTTCGCGACCGTCGACGAGGTCGACGAGGCGGTACGCACCGCCAAGGAGGCCTACGTCACCTGGGGCCAGTCCTCGCTGGCCAGGCGCACGGAGATCCTGTTCCGCTTCCGCGCGCTGCTCGACGCCAACCGCGACGCGATCGCCGAGCTGATCACCGCCGAGCACGGCAAGGTGCACAGCGACGCGCTCGGCGAGGTCGCGCGCGGCCTGGAGATCGTCGACCTGGCCTGCGGCATCAACGTCCAGCTGAAGGGCGAGCTGTCGACGCAGGTCGCCAGCCGCGTGGACGTCGCCTCGATCCGCCAGCCGCTCGGTGTCGTCGCGGGCATCACGCCGTTCAACTTCCCGGCGATGGTCCCGATGTGGATGTTCCCGATGGCCATCGCGACCGGCAACACCTTCATCCTCAAGCCGTCCGAGAAGGACCCCTCGGCCTCCATCAAGATCGCCGAACTCCTCTCCGAGGCCGGCCTCCCCGACGGCGTCTTCAACGTCGTCCACGGCGACAAGGTGGCCGTCGACCGCCTCCTGGAGCACCCGGACGTCAAGGCGATCTCCTTCGTCGGCTCGACCCCGATCGCCCGCTACATCCACACCACGGCCTCCGCCAACCACAAGCGCGTCCAGGCCCTCGGCGGTGCCAAGAACCACATGCTGGTCCTCCCGGACGCGGACCTGGACGCGGCCGCCGACGCGGCCGTCTCGGCGGCCTACGGCTCGGCGGGCGAGCGCTGCATGGCGATCTCCGCGGTCGTGGCGGTCGGCGCGATCGGTGACGAGCTCGTGGAGAAGATCCGCGAGCGCGCCGAGAAGATCAAGATCGGCCCCGGCAACGACCCCACCTCCGAGATGGGCCCGCTGATCACGGCCGTGCACCGCGACAAGGTGGCGTCCTACGTCACGGGCGCGGCGGCCGAGGGCGCCGAGGTGGTCCTCGACGGCACCGGCTTCACGGTCGACGGCTTCGAGGACGGCCACTGGATCGGCATCTCGCTCCTCGACAAGGTCCCGACCACGGCGAAGGCGTACCAGGACGAGATCTTCGGCCCGGTGCTGACCGTGCTGCGCGTCGACACCTACGACGAGGGCATCGCCCTCATCAACGCCTCCCCGTTCGGCAACGGCACCGCGATCTTCACCCGCGACGGCGGCGCCGCCCGCCGCTTCCAGCTGGAGGTCGAGGCCGGCATGGTCGGCGTCAACGTCCCGATCCCGGTCCCCGTCGGCTACCACTCCTTCGGCGGCTGGAAGGACTCCCTCTTCGGAGACCACCACATCTACGGCAACGACGGCACGCACTTCTACACCCGGGGCAAGGTCGTCACCACCCGCTGGCCCGACCCGGCCGACGGCCCCACCGGCGTCGACCTGGGCTTCCCGCGCAACCACTGAGGACCCCTTTTTGATGTGCCTGCTGACCTGTGGTTTCCAGTCGGCGGGCACATCGGGGGCGGGTGGTGGCTCGTCGGGAGCGTGGTAGAGCTCTGGACACGAAGCCCGCCACTGTGGTCCATCTGCGCAGTGGCTGCGTCGGCCGGAACCGGAGCCGTTGTGGACAAGGCAGCGGTTCCCGTTCGGCTGCCGGACAGATCGCATACGAGGTCATGCACCGGGTGAGTTCCCGGCTCGACCTGACGGCCACGTTTACAGAGCGCTATGAAGAGCCAAGCGCTACCCCGAAAACCGATGTTCCTCGCCAACGTCCGTCCCTACCATGCCCTCACTGGCTGACACCCGGTAGGCCATGTACGGAAGAGGGAGGGTGCAGGTGGAAGGTTTCTCGCTGTATGAGGAGGACCTTTGGGAAGACGACTTCGACGAGGACTGGTTCGCGGAACCCCGGATCACCTACCGCGAGGCGGTCGAAAGCCTGCGTCGTCTCGTGAGCGGGCGCACCGACGTGCATGTTGACTGGAGCGGGGGGCGTGGGCCGGAGAATGATGCTCGGGTTGTCTTCTCCGGGGCTGGCGGACTCCGTGTGCGCCTGAGGTCGGCTACACAGCTCAGCGACGTCACTCGCGTGATCAGCTCAGGAACTCCCCTGCCCGGCCGTCACGCGGTTTGGTATCCGCAGGACAACGTGATCAGGGCTCGTCTTGTCGGCGACTTCGACCAGTTCCACGGAGTGCTGGCGCGAAACCTGCTTCCCCAGCAGAAGAAGGCCATCGACCCAGACAGTGCCCTCGGCCGCGACTTGGTTGGGCTGCTGGCCGAGGGCGGAGCCTTCGTCGTGAGCGAGACGGCTGCCCCCGGAGGTGTTCCGGGCCGCACCATGCGATTGGTCTCTGTGCCCCTCGACTTGGGCCTGCTCTACAACGCTCGTAACGGAAGCGGTCTCTCTCCAGCTCTCGAACTCTCGGGGGTCTCCGCCCTCAACGCGGCCGATGCGGAGCAGGAGCTGATCAACTACGGCACCTCGTACCTCTTCGGTCTGGGAAAGGGGACGGGAGCGTCACTGCGTCTGTGGAACACCGAGTACAGGGTAGGCAGCCGCCGTGGACCGTCGTACTCGGGGAAGGTCCGCTTTCCCGAGCGGGAATACGATGCGCATCCTGCGGAATTGTACGGCGCTGGGAACTCGCTGGCCCGTGATCCTGTTGAGCGCTATCTGAAGTACTACCAGGTGCTGGAGTTCTACATGGATAAGGCTGTCGCCTCGGTCGTCGCTGCCCAGGGCGTCACCAAACCCAGCCAGGCAACGTCCCCGTTTGCGCGACCTGCTGGGTCCGACCGGCTGAACAGCGAAAAGAACCAGCTTGACGCCGTCATCGACTTCGCTGTGACACCGGCTCAGCTCGCGGGCCTTTTGCGGGACGGAGACCTTTTCGCAGCACTGAGCAGCCCGCAGGTCATCCAGGATGTCCAGCCCCTTGCAAGCGGTACCTCCGGAGGCGTACGCGCCAGCTATGACTATCGCCGTGACGTGTCCACACGCGTGTACGGCATCAGAAACAGAATTGTGCACATGAAGGAAGGCGGCGGAAGGAAGGGCGAGCCGCTTCTCGCCCCGTACAGCCGGGAGGCGAGGGATCTTGCTGCCGACCTCAGGCTTGTTCGTTTCCTCGCAGAGCACGCCATGGAGCGCTGGTCCACAGCCCTTTCGTGAGCGAGTGCATCCTGCGCCATCCTTTAACGAAGAGCCGGGGAGGGGCCCTTACGGCCTCGCCCTGGCCAGCATGGGCGGCTAGTGCAACGGCACAGCGCTGACGCGGTCGTTTCTCAACGGAGATCCAAAACGGCCGCGCACAGCTTCGGCGCCCCCTCAAATGGCACAGTCTCGCCGACTGTCCGGTATCCCCACCCTCCATACAGGGCGCGCACTTTGCAGTGGTCCCAGTGCACCAGCAGAGTCACCCGCTCCTCCGGCCGACCTTCCAACAGGGCATCGTGGATTCGACGGGAGGCCCCCGTGCCGCGCCACGGCGCCCGAACCATCAGTTCGGACAGAGCGAACGTCCGCGTCCCGGTCTCGGAAGTGAACACCTCCGGCAGGGCGGGAGTCACCTTGGCCCACCAGGTCGTGGCTGAACTCAACGGCGCGCCGTAGGCGTACCCGACAGGCTGATCGCCCTCGTACGCGACCACGCACGCGAAGCCGGGGTGCGCGGACCAGTGGTCGACGAACTTCGCGAACTCGTCCCGTCCGGCGAGAGGGTCGTCACTGCCCTCGTACACCTCGTCATGGACGTCGAGGAGGAGTACACGGATACCTGGGGCGTCCGCGTGTCCATACTGGCGAAGGTCGAGTGGGGCGGGCGTAGTCACTGGGTTCCTTCCTGCCGGGCCGCTTTGGCCACTTGGTCGAGACGGGCGGTGATACGGCTGCTCGTCACCCCGGACACGGGCACACCAGCCACAGTTGACGCAGCTCGCTCCATGTCCCCTTGCGCGAGCTGGAGTTCCGCGAGCAGCACCGTGTAGTAGGCCCGGTTGCGGGTGAACCGGCCATCGAGGAGAGCGAGAGCCTGCGCCGTCTGCTGTTCCGCGCGGGCGTACTGCCCCGCGCTCTGGTGGGCGATGGCTCCGAGCCCGGACAGTTCCGCCGGTGTCAGGAAGGCGAGCCAGCTCGCGGCACCTCTTGGCTCGGCACGGTCGTAGACCCGCTCGGCGGCGGCGAGTTGACGGCCCATGCCCGACCGGTCCCCGGTCTGCGCGAGACAGTCGGCCAGCCGCGCGTGGAGGAGCGTGGAGATCAGCGGTTGAGTGCGCAGGTGCCGTTCGGAGAGGGCGGCCCTGTTGATCCGTGCGGCCTCGGCGGGGCGTCCGGCGTGCTCGGCCTGGGCGGCGAGGTCGGACCACGCACGGGTCACGGCGACCGGGGCGCGGGCCAGCAGGGCCGCTTGCAGGGCCTCATTGCGCAATTGGGCGGCCTTCGCATGGTCCCCGCAGTCGTGGGCCGACCATCCGGCGCAGGCCGCCACATCGGCTACGGCGCGCATCAGCGCCCGCTCGACGCGTTCACCGTAAGTGCAGTAGTCGAGGGCACGTTGGATGCGGGCGAGATAGTCGGTGGCCACATCGACCAGAGCTCCACCGCCGAGACCGTTGAAGTGCGCGTCCAGCCTGGTGATGGTGCCCTGGATCCGGTCCACGTCGGCCATGCCGAGGCGACCGTGTTGGGGTGCCTGGTCGGTGCCGAGGGCGGTGATCAGGGCACCGGCGATGAAGGTGCGGCGCTGCACAGGGTGGTGCTCTTTGGCGGGCGCTGGCTGCGGAGCCGTGAGGAGCGTCGGACAGGCTTTGCGAGGTACGAACCCCATGGCTTCCGGGGTGCGGCCGAAGAGCTCTTGGAGAGGACGGAGGTATCGGGGCCACGGCCACCGGACCTCGCCCGCGATCCACCGGCGGACGTGCCGGTCGGTGCAGTTCGCGGACTCCCCGTACTTGTCGAGGGCGACGCGATTGACCTCGTTGGCGAGCTGCTGGTGGGTGTAGCCGAACTCGGTGAGCAGCGTCTCCAACGTGGTGTTCCGCTGCCTCGGCATGGCCGTGTCCCCTCGTGCGCGTGCCTTCGACGGTAGTCCTACCGACGCAGTCCCCTGGTGAAACTGTCCTGTCCGGTGTCGGTAACTGCCCTGGTTCTGTCCTGATGGAGGACAGGACATTTCCGGGAGTCTCATGGGCATGAGCAGCCACAGGACGACTCTCGACTACTCGCCGATCTCGCTCGGGCTTCCACTTGATGAACCCAAGCCGTCGACGGACTGCCAGGTGTGTGCCGCGCTGGTCCGGCAGCGCACGGAGGCCAGGGCGCGCGGCGACATGTCCCGCGTATCTGACCTCAACGTCGAGATTCGCAACCATCATCAGCCTCCGCGCCGTAAGCGGAGGAAGGCGTGAGTGGAAGCGAGCGGGGGCAGCGAGCACCCCGCAGACCGGCACACTTCGTGTTCCCGGACCAGCTTCCCGGCGAAGCCGAGTACGGGACCTTCATGAACCACCTGACGGGGTGCGCTGACTGCGGGTACGGGCAGGTCCACTGCGAGACGGCCACCGAGATGTGGCGCACGTACAGGGAAGCCAAGAAGGCCGCGAAGAAGCGCACATAGGCCTTGGGGTCAGCATGTCCGTCCGATCGCTGACCTTGGGCAGGGGTGGGTGCTCGCGTCCCCTGGCGAGTGCCCACCCGTACTCTTATGCCCCGCTTCGGCCTAGCAGCTGAGTGAGTTCGTCGGCCATGTCGCGTAGCCGGTCGGCGTAGCCGTCGAGCGTGGCCGCCATCTCGTGCAGGCCGACAGGGTCAAGGGTGCGACCGATGAGGCTGACGGACACACCGGGCATACGGCTGCAGATCTCTGGGATGTCGATTGTCGTGAACGGGGACTGCACGAGGCATGCGTCGGCGATGTGGTGGCCGCGGAAGGTGAGGGTGACGTCGGGGCCACTGTGGAGGATGTCAACGCGCTGGTCCTCAGGCCGGTGGTTCGGGTGGCCGATGCACCAGCCGGGCTCGAGGAGTGTGACGTTGCCGAAGTCGGTCGTGGGCAGGGTGACGGTACGGCTCGTCACAGGCTTGGACTCCTTGATCAGAAGGTGTCGCGTCAGAGCGCCGCTCGGTGGGGGCAGCCGCCGGGTGCCGTAGAACAGCCGAACGACTCAATGGCGACCAACAAAGATCAACGGTAAACACGCAGGTCGGTGGGAAACAACAGCGGTTTCAGGGCGACGACTGATTCCGTACAATGCCCGCGCCCTTTTCCCGGGAGAGGGTGGTGCCCCGCCATGTCCGCTCCCCGGCCCTGCCCGACTTATCAGGTTGCTGTCAGCCATGTCCCACACCCCGGCATACCGCACCCGCTGTATGCCGAATTCCTCCCGTACGACCGTGGGATGTCCCACTCTTCCCCCCTGAGGGGGCCGTGACCCACCACCACGCCCCCGTACCGTTGACGCATGGATCTTCGACTGACCGGGCCGCGACTGCGCGGAGCGCTACGGCGGAGGCCGCGGCGGACCATCGCCGCCGCGGCCGCTGTCGTCGTGCTCGCCGGCGCGGGCACCTGGACGGCCACCGCCTCGGACGAGGCGGCGCCGGTGACCCGCACCGACCAGGCCATGGACACGGCCGAGGGCGTGCGCATCGACACCTCGTACTTCACCTCCGGCGCCGACGGCCGCCGCCCGGCCGTCCTGCTCGGCCACGGCTTCGGCGGCAGCAAGGACGACGTCCGCCGGCAGGCCGAGGCCCTCGCCCGGGACGGCTACGCGGTACTGACCTGGTCGGCGCGCGGCTTCGGCGAGTCGACCGGCAAGATCGGGCTGAACGACCCGAAGGGCGAGGTCGCCGACGTCTCCCGGCTCATCGACTGGCTCGCGAAGCGCCCCGACGTACAGCTCGACAAGAAGGGCGACCCGCGCCTCGGCGTCGCCGGCGCCTCGTACGGTGGCGCGATCTCACTGCTGGCCGCCGGCTACGACGACCGGGTCGACGCCATCGCGCCCGCGATCACGTACTGGAACCTGTCGGACGCCCTCTTCCCGAACGGCGTGTTCAAGAAGCTGTGGGCCGGCCTCTTCGTCAACAGCGGCGGCGGCTGCGACAAGTTCGAGACGCAACTCTGCGAGATGTACCAGCGGGTCGCCGAGTCGGGGCAGCCCGACGCGGAGGCCGTGAAGCTCCTTGACGAGCGCAGCCCCGAGGCCGTCGGCGACCGCATCAAGGTGCCCACGCTGCTGCTCCAGGGCCAGACCGACTCCCTCTTCCCGCTCGGCCAGGCCGACGCCGCCGCCAAGGCGATCAAGGCCAACGGCGCGCCCGTGGAGGTCGACTGGATCTCCGGCGGCCACGACGGCGGCGACATGGAGACCTCCCGCGTCCAGTCCCGGGTGAACTCCTGGTTCGACCGATACCTCAAGGACGACAAGAGCGCGGACACCGGCTCGGCGTTCCGCGTCACCCGCACCCTCGGCGCCGGCTCCGGCGACGGCGAGACCCGCCTGAGCGGTACGACCGACGACACCTACCCGGGCCTGGAGAGCGACCCCACGTCGATCGCCCTCGCCGGACGCGAGCAGAGCTTCGAGAACCCGGCCGGCGCCAACCCGCCCGCCGTGTCGGCCCTCCCCGGCCTCGGCGCCGGCGGCGGCCTGGCCCAGCTGTCCTCGCTCGGCGTCAGCATCTCCCTCGACTTCCCCGGCCAGTTCGCCGCCTTCCAGTCGAAGCCCGTCGCGGACGACCTCCAGATCACCGGCTCGCCCACGGCCACCGTCCACGTGAAGTCGACCAGCGAGGACGCCGTCCTCTTCGCCAAGGTCTACGACGTCGGCCCGGACGGCAGGTCCCAGGTCCTCCCCTCCCAGCTCGTCGAGCCCCTGCGGGTCGAGGGCGCCAAGTCCGGCAAGGACGTCGAGCTCACCCTCCCGGCCATCGACCACGAACTCGACGACGGCCACCGCCTCCGCCTCGTCCTCGCCTCCACCGACCTCGGCTACGCCTCCCCGACGGCCCCGGCGACGTACACGGTCTCCCTCAAGGGCGATCTGGAGGTGCCCACACCGCTCGCCCGGGCCGAACGCACGGACGTCCTGCCCGCCTGGGTCTGGTACCTGCCGATCGGTGGCGCCGTGATCGCGGCCGTCCTCCTCGTCACCGGGCGCCGCCGGATCGTCACCCCGGCCCCCGACCCGGCGCTCGCCGAGGTCCCGCTCCAGATCACCGACCTGAGCAAGAAGTACAAGAACGGCGACCGCTACAGCGTCCGTGACTTCTCCATCCGCGTCGAGAAGGGCCAGGTCCTGGGCCTCCTCGGTCCGAACGGCGCGGGCAAGACGACGACCCTGCGCATGCTGATGGGCCTGATCCAGCCGGACGGCGGCCAGATCCGTGTCTTCGGCCACGCGATCGTGCCGGGCGCCCCGGTCCTCTCCCGGGTCGGCGCCTTCGTCGAGGGCGCGGGCTTCCTCCCGCACCTGTCCGGCCGCGAGAACCTGGAGCTGTACTGGGCCGCCACCGGCCGCCCGGCCGAGGACGCCCACCTCGCCGAGGCCCTGGAGATCGCCGGTCTCGGCGACGCCCTGGCCCGCGCGGTCCGCACCTACTCCCAGGGCATGCGCCAGCGCCTCGCCATCGCCCAGGCCATGCTCGGCCTGCCCGACCTGCTGATCCTCGACGAGCCGACGAACGGACTCGACCCGCCGCAGATCCGCGAGATGCGCGAGGTCATGATCCGCTACGCGGCGGCCGGCCGCACGGTCATCGTCTCCAGCCACCTGCTGGCGGAGGTCGAGCAGACCTGTACGCACCTGGTCGTCATGGACCACGGCAAGCTCGTCCAGGCCGGCCCCGTGAGCGAGATCGTCGGCTCCGGCGACACGCTCCTGGTCGGCACGTCCGAACCCGTGGACGAGCCGGTCGTCGAGAAGATCGCCGCCCTGCCGGGCGTCGACTCGGCCGTCCGCGCCGACGACGGCCTGGTGGTCCGCCTCGACGCCGACGGCAGCGCCCAGCGCCTGGTCGCCGAACTCGTGCGGCTGGAGGTCCCCGTGGAGTCGGTCGGTCCGCACCGCCGCCTCGAAGACGCCTTCCTCACCCTGATCGGAGAGTCCGCATGAGCACGCTGGCCGAGCGTGCCGAGCACGCAGAACCCGCGCGTACGGAACCCGGACACCCCGGGCACAAAGAGCCCGTCGAGGTCGCCGACGGCTACCGCGCGGGCCGCACCCTGCCCCTGCGGGTCGAGCTGGTCCGGCAGCTGAAGCGCCGCCGCACGATGGTCATGGGCGGCATCCTGTTCGCCCTGCCGCTCGTGCTGCTGATCGCCTTCCAGGTCGGCGGCACACCCGGCGAGGAGGGCGGCAACCGGGTCAACCTGATGGACACGGCGACGGCGTCCGGCGCGAACTTCGCCGCGGTGAACCTGTTCGCCGCCGCGGGCTTCCTGCTCGTCATCCCCGTCGCGCTGTTCTGCGGCGACACGGTCGCCTCGGAGGCCAGCTGGTCCTCCCTGCGCTACCTCCTCGCCGCACCCGTGCCGCGCGCCCGGCTGCTGTGGTCCAAGCTTGTCGTCGGCCTCACCCTCAGCCTGGCGGCGATCGTGCTGCTGCCGGTCGTCGCGCTCGTCGTCGGCTCGGTGGCATACGGATGGGGCCCCCTGGAACTGCCCACCGGTGGTGAGATCGCGCAAGGCGCCGCCGCTCAGGCGCTGCTGATCACGGTGGGATACATCTTCGTGTCCCAACTGGTCACCGCCGCCATGGCGTTCTGGCTCTCCACACGGACGGACGCCCCGCTCGGCGCGGTCGGCGGCGCCGTCGGCCTCACCATCGTCGGCAATGTGCTCGACTCGGTGACCGCCCTCGGCGACTGGCGCGATTTCCTGCCCGCGCACTGGCAGTACGCCTGGCTGGACGTCGTCCGCCCGCAGCCCGAGTACACCGACATGATCCAGGGCGTCTCGGTTTCCATAACGTACGCGCTGGTGCTGTTCGCCCTGGCCTTCCGCGGTTTCGGCCGCAAGGACGTCGTCTCCTAGGTCACCGGAGGATCACCCACCGGTCTCGGCGGGCCCCCGCCGTGGCCGCTTCGAGACGCATCCGCAACACCCCGTGGCGCACATCCGGGCCCCCTCCGCCGTCACAGTCACAACAGTCGCCTGCGAAAACCCGCGAAAAGGCGACGGACGACGTGGCTAGGGGGCCCGGATGCACACGTATCGCAGGACCGGTGGGACGACATGCCAGAGGCCGAGAGCAACGGCACGGCGACGGATGGGCACCGCACTCCTCGCCCTGGGCGCGGCCGGCGCCCTGCTCCTCACCGGCTGCAGCGCGAGCGGCGACGGCGGCAACTCCTCGTCGTACGACCGGGGACAGGGCGGCGGCAAGGCGGACGGCTTCCCGGCCCCCGCTCCCGAGGGCACCGGCACCGGCGAACAACGCGGCGAACAAGGGAAGGAAGACTCCCGCGACATCGCCCCGTCCCCCGACTACCTCTCCACCTTCGCTCTCGACGTCGACACCGCCTCCTACGGCTACGCCCGCCGCACCCTGGCCGACGGCAGCCTGCCCGACCCGTCGACGGTCCGCCCGGAGGAGTTCGTCAACAGCTTCCGCCAGGACTACGAACGCCCCGACGGAGACGGCTTCTCGGTCACGGTCGACGGCGCCCGCACCAAGGACGAGAACTGGTCCCTGGTCCGCGTCGGCCTCGCCACCCGCGCCGCCGAGGGCGACAGCAAGCGCCCGCCCGCCGCCCTCACCTTCGTCATCGACGTCTCCGGCTCCATGGCCGAACCGGGCCGTCTCGACCTCGCCCAGGACGCCCTGCGCACGATGACGAACCGGCTGCGCGACGACGACTCCGTGGCCATCGTCACCTTCAGCGACGAGGCCGAGACCGTCCTGCCGATGACCCGCCTCGACGACAACCGGGGCGAGATCCGTGAGGCGGTCGACAGCCTGGAACCCACCGACTCCACCAACCTCGCGGCGGGCGTCGAGACCGGCTACGAGACCGCCGTCGAGGGCCTGCGCAAGGGTGCGACCAACCGGGTCGTCCTCCTCTCCGACGCCCTCGCCAACACCGGCTCCACGGACGCCGAGACCATCCTCGAACGCATCGCGAGCGAACGCCGCGCACACGGCATCACCCTGTTCGGTGTGGGCGTCGGCAGCGACTACGGCGACGCGCTCATGGAACAACTCGCCGACCAGGGAGACGGGCACACCACCTACGTCGCCACCGAGGAGGAGGCCGAGGAGGTCTTCTGCGAGGAACTCCCGCGCCACATCGACCTCACCGCCCGCGACGCCAAGGCCCAGGTCTCCTTCGACCCGGCGACGGTCGAGGAGTTCCGCCTGATCGGCTACGACAACCGGCAGGTCGCCGACGAGGACTTCCGCGACGACCGCGTGGACGGCGGCGAGGTCGGCCCCGGCCACACCGTCACCGCCCTCTACGTCGTCCGCAGCAAGAAGGGCACCGACGGCGGCCACCTCGCCACCGCCACCGTCCGCTGGCTGGACCCCGACACCCGCACCCCGCACGAGGAGTCGGCCGGCCTGGAGGCATCGGCCCTCCACGACGACCTGTGGGACGCCTCCCCGTACGGCCTCCAAGTAGCCGCCGTGGCCGCCTACTTCGCCGACTCCCTCCGCCAGCAGGACAGCCTCTGGACCGACCTCCCGGCCAGCCCGACCCTCCGCGAACTCTCCTACCGCGCCGAGACCCTGGCGAGGGACCGCGAGGACAAGGACCTGTACGACCTGGCCGACGCGATCGAAAAGGCGGACGAGATGCTGACATGACGACGCGACGACGGGACAACCTGACGACCCCGCCCTGGAGACGACCCACGCCCGCCGCCCCGCTCTCCCCGTTCCCCGGAATCGTTCGAAACCATTGAAAATTTCTTACGCACCGGTAAGTTGACTCGTCGGTAACGAAGTGGTCGAGAGTCCTCGGGGAGCGGTGATGGGCGTACGCAAGGACTTGAGCCGGGCGAAGCAGCGCGGCGGCCTGACCGACCGGGTCAAGGTCGAGGTCGTCAGGGACGCGCAGGGCGTCGTCCGCGAGGCGCGCTCACCCGCCCTCGCGCCCCGCCTGGCCGGCGGCAGCATCGCCGACCTCCCCTTCGTCAACGCCACCGAGGCCCCCGACGCGGTGGTCCTGCGCCGCGCCGACCACCACGGCACCTACCACCCGGTGACCGCCACCGCCTTCGCCCGCGAAGTCACCGCCACCGCGAAGGGGTTGATCGCGGCCGGCCTCGAACCCGGCGGCCGCGTCGCGGTGATGTCCCGCACCCGCTACGAGTGGACGGTCCTCGACTTCGCCGTCTGGGCGGCCGGCGGCCAGTCGGTCCCCGTCTACGCCACGTCCTCGCCCGAGCAGATCGAGTGGATCGTCCGCGACTCCGGCTCCCGCTTCGTCATCGCGGAGTCCGCCGAGAACGCGGAGGCCGTCGCCACGGCCACCGCCCGCCACTCCCAGCCCCCGCACGTCTGGCAGATCGACCAGGGGGCCCTCGGCCACCTCGCCGACCTGGGCCGGGGCGTCCCCGACGACGAGGTCACCAAACGCCGCGCCGCACTCACCCCCGACACGGCCGCGACCATCTGCTACACCTCCGGCACCACCGGCCGCCCCAAGGGCTGCGTCCTCACCCACGCCAACCTCCACGCGGAGGCCGCCAACACGGTCGAACTGCTCCACCCGATCTTCAAGGAGATCTCCGGCCAGGTCGCCTCCACCCTCCTCTTCCTCCCGCTGGCCCACATCCTCGGCCGTGCGATCCAGATCGCCTGCCTGATGGCCCGCATCGAGATCGGCCACTGCCCGAGCATCAAGCCCGACGAACTGCGGCCCGCGCTCAAGAAGTTCCGCCCCACCTTCCTCGTCGGCGTCCCGTACCTCTTCGAGCGGATCCACGCCACCGGCCGCGCCACCGCCGAACGCATCGGCCGCGGCGCCTCCTTCGACCGCGCCCACCGCCTCGGCGTCCGCTTCGCCCGCGCCCACCTCGACAGGTTCCTGGACCAGGGCCCCGGCCCGACCTCGGGCCTGTACGCCGCCTGGGCCCTGTACGACCTGCTGGTCTACCGCCGCATCCGCAGGGAGCTCGGCGGCCGGATGCGCTACGCCATCAGCGGCGGCTCCCCGCTCGACCGCGACCTCAACCTCTTCTTCTACGCCGCCGGGATCATCGTCTACGAGGGCTACGGCCTCACCGAGACCACCGCGGCCGCCACCATCGTCCCTCCGCTCAAACCCCGCCCCGGCACCGTCGGCCGGCCCGTCCCCGGCACCGCGATCCGTATCGCCGACGACGGGGAGGTCCTCATCAAGGGCGCCATCGTCTTCGGCACCTACTGGAACAACCCGGTCGCCACCGACGCCGCCCTCACCGACGACTGGTTCGCCACCGGCGACCTCGGCGCGCTCGACGAGGACGGCTACCTCACCATCACCGGCCGTAAGAAGGACATTCTCGTCACCTCCGGCGGCAAGAACGTTTCGCCAGCCGTGCTGGAGGACCGGCTGCGCAGCCGCCCCCCGGTCGGCCAGTGCATCGTCGTCGGCGACAACCGCTCGTATGTCGCCGCCTTGATCACCCTGGACCCCGAGGACGTCGCCCACTGGCTGTACGTCCGCGGCATGCCCGCCGACACCCCGCTCTCGGAGCTGGCGAACGACCCCCGCATGCGTGAGGACGTCCAGAAGGCCGTCGACTACGCGAACCAGGCGGTCTCCCGAGCCGAATCCATCCGTGCGTTCCGGCTGGTGGAGGGTTCTTTCACCGAGGAGAACGGACTTCTCACCCCGTCCCTCAAGGTCAAGCGCCATGTGGTGACGGCGGCGTACGAGGTTGAGATCGAGGCGCTCTACCACAGCTGACACCCCTCCGGCCCGGCTCCCGGTACGGCACCTGGCTGGGCAGCAGCAGGACCTCCCTCAGGCGGTCGGCGTCGAGAAGGTCGACACCATGGTCACCGGTGCGGTCACTGTCGGCATCCAGTGTCGGCAGACGCAGACCGGCGGGGTGAGGATCACCGCGGATGGCGTCGAACTCACGAGGCTGCAACAGGCCGTTCAGGCCGATGCTCAGCGGACGGCCACCGTCACGGTGCCCCGGTCCCATAGGTCTGCGCGACGCTGCGGGCCAACGGCGAGAGCACCACCGTCCGCACCCCGGCCGCCGCTTCCGTGCCGACAACCGCCTGAGCGAAACGCTTGCCACCGTCCACCCGGATCCCGTGAAGTCGATTGCGCCAAACGGTGGATAAGGGGATTACTGCCACTCAGTCGGGTGTGTCGGAAATGGTGTGACTAGGGGGGCTCGTGTAGCTTTAGTGACGAGTCGAACACGGTCCGTAAGGATGGACGTGTGCGAGAAGAAAACGGAGACATGATGAACAAGCTCAAGAAGGTCGCGGCCGTCGCGGCCATGGTCGGCGGTCTCGGTCTTGCCGGCGGCGGGGTTGCCAGCGCCAACGGTGGCGAGTACAGCGACCCGTTCCCGTTCGCCGACAACCTGCAGATTACGGACTGCCGGTCGTCGACCGACGTGACCCAGATCGTCTCCATCCCCATCAACGTGTCCGTTGGTGGCGACGCGTCGCAGGCCTTCGGCAACAACCTCTGCCAGCCGATCGGGTCCATCGACTGATCCTCGTGCGGTGGAGAGGCGGGTCTCGCGACTTCGGTGCGGGACCCGCTTTTTCAGTGGTTGCCGCGTACGGATATCGGCAATCTCTGCACGTAGGTCGCTCCAGCCCGCGACAGTCGCTGTCCCGGAGATCTTGGGGCAGATTGAAAACTGAATAAAGCCGGACCGGTACTCGCAGAGTCGATCCGGCACGGACGGCGGCCATCCTTCCGATGGTCGCTTCTTTTTTTGCAGGTTTCGATATTTTCACTCTCTTGTGGCCGCGAACGGAGCGGCGTGCCCATCTCGATATCATCCGATCAGTTCAATTCACATCAAACGGCCAATGCGGGGCTATTCGGATGAAGCTTGATGGCTACTCATCCGTAAGGCGGTAACTCCCTTGATCCAGGGGTTTACTGGCGATGCGCCATCGATTCCATCCTTCCGTCGAAGGGGGATTCGATCCGAATCACGTCTCGGAGAGAACATGACTGATGTGATTATCCTGCCGCGCTGCCCGGAGACGGGGAAGGCGTCGTTCCGTAATGAATCCGAGGCGAGGATCTGGCTGGTGAGGCAGCCGCTGTTGGACAGGATTCCGGATCGTATCTACCGGTGCTTCGACTGTCAGTACTGGCACTTCACCGGGTCCCATCACTGGACCAGCCGAAAAATCGGGTGGCGACGAAACTACGGCAGGCGTGAAATCGCTTCCCGGCGCAGCGGTGGGAAGAGAAGAAGGAACTGACCACTGTGTCGTCCGGATCTTCCCACTTATCTGATCAGAAAGACGACGAGATTGCGAAAGAACCTGAGCAAGCGAATGGTCGTGACCGCCGCTGCGACGAGTGTGCTGTCCCTGTGCGTCGTCCCGGCGTTCGCGGACTCGTCCCAGGAGGTGACCCCGGGGGAATCGCTCGGCGCCCTGTCCGAGCCGCCTGCCGCCCGGCCCGGCGACAGCGTCCACACCCTGGGGAGCGGTCTCACAAGCCCGAGCCCCGACACCGGCGACGCGAGCACCGCGCCCGGCCCGCCCCTCGCGAACGTCCGCGTCGGGGGCCCGAAGACCAGCAGGTCGCGGGGTGGTGACCGCGAATCCGCCCCGGCTGACGGCCAGGAGCAGGGGAATCACATGCACAGCACAGACCACGGCAACGCTGCCGCGTACGGCGGGGACAGCAGGTACGGCTACGGCCATGGCGATGCTGCCGGGTACGGCGACGACAGCGGGCCCAGCGACGACTACGGCCATGGCGACGCTGCCGGGTACGGCGACGACAGGGGGCCAGGCGACGGCTACGGCTATGGCTACGGCGACACACCACCCACACAGCCCCCCACCGCGCCGCGGGCGGCACAGCCCCCCACCACGCCGCCGGTGCAGTCACCCCCCGCGTCGGCGTCCTCGAGCGCTCCGGCCGGCATGCCGCCGCGGAAGCCACCGTCCTCGCCCCCGAGACAACCGCCCTCCCTCCCCGAGACCGGCGCCGACGGGCAGGTGCTGGCGGCGTCGGGCATCGCCGCGCTTTTGTTGACGAGCGGCGCCATCCTGTACCGACGAGGCCGAGCCGGGTCCGGTCGATAGCGCTCCGCTCGCGGTGCCGGAGGAACTGCCTCCGGCACCCGGTCCCCCCCCGTCGACGGCGCGACCCGTCACTGTGCTTGTGCGCGTCCCCGGCCCACCGGTACGGGGATTGCCTGGGCGGGCGGGGCTGCGGCGCGCAACCGGTGGCGTACGCCTTGTACGAGCGTGGTCGCCGTGAAGGTCGCTCCGTGGACGAAGCGCATGGCAGGGCCGAAGGTGGAGGCCGTCAGCAGACCTGCCATGAACAGCCCTCGGCGCGAGGACTCGAAGTCCCGCCCGACAGCGGGGGAGCCGTCGGCTGTCGTCGACAGGCTCGCTCGCAACTCCTCGGAGAGCAGGTCGAGCCGGTCCAGGGCCGCGTGGAACCCCGTGGCTGCGATCACGTGTTCGGTATCCAGGGAGTTCAGCTCCCCAGTCCGACTCACCGTCTCCAGTCGTACGCCGCCCGGCACCGCACGGGCCGCGACGACCTCGCGGCCGAGCAGCATCTCCACCACCGGATCGACCCGGTCCCGCACCCACCAGGCGCCCGCCGGTCCCAGCGCCGTGGCCGCGATGCGGGTGCGGGTCGACTCGGGGAGGCGACGGAAGAGATCCGGACGCTCGGCGTAGAACCAGTTGCGCCAGCCACAGCCGAGGCCGCTGTGCGGGGTCCGGGCAGACTGCCACCAGAGGCGCTGCAAGGGCGGCGGCACGTCGTTCCAGCGCAGTTGTGGCGCCCGCGCAAGCAGTCGTACGCGCGTGCCTTGTTCGGCGAGGAGTGCCGCTGTCTCCAGGGCTGCCTGTCCGCCGCCGATCACCGTGACGTCCATGCCTCGGAAGCGGCCGAGGTCGTGGTGGTGGCTGCTGTGGGTGACGAGTCCCGGGTGCAGGCCGCGCAGAGGGGGAGGCACCTCTGTGAAGGGCAGGACGCCGACCGCCAGCGCCACCGTCCGGGCGCGCAGCACCTCTCCGTCCTCGGTGACCGCCTCGAAGCCGACCGGACCGGTCGCCACCCGGCTCACCATGCGCTCGTCCACCTCGGGCACGGCGTTGCGCGCGAACCACAGGCCGTACTCGGCGAACGTCTCCACCGGAATCGGGTCCGCGTGACACGCCGTGAGCCCGGAGGCCGCGCAGTATGCGTCCAGACGCCACCGGCCGTCAGGGTCGGCGAGGTTGGAGGCCCACGGCTCCGACTTCAGGTACATGCCGCGGGGCATGTGAGCCCGCCACGACGCCATCGGTCGACCGAGGACACGCAGGTCGAGCCCGGCGGCCGCGGCGTGCGACGCGATGGACAGTCCGTATGGGCCGGCGCCTACCACCAGCAAGTCGTACATCAGCAACTGCTCGCTCTCTCGTCGTGGGTGAGGGGCTGTGCGGCCGCCTGACGGACCGCGCGTGTCGGTACGGGTGCCGACAGGACCGCGCGCAGCCGTTCCCGCAGTCGACGGGACACGTGGCGGCGCCACAGGGTCCACATCGCCCGGCCGGGGGCAGGGTCGTCCGGGGCGTGCCAGGCCAGTTCGCGTCCGCGCGGCGCGGGCCGCAGGGCAGTGAGGGGTGCGTAGTTCTCCACCACGAACATCCGCCCCTCCAGTGGTGCGGCTGTCGGCAGGGGGCGGTGCGTCAGGTCGAGATGCAGGGCGCGTACGACGTCAAGTCCGGCGGAGTCGGAGAAGAGCCGGAACTGGGCGCCGGGGCGCGGGTTGAAGTCGAGCAGGTGATAGAGGCCCGTCGCGCCGCAGCGGCGGAAGTCGAGGTCGAAGATGCCGCGGTAGCCGAGCTCACGGGTGAGCCGCTCGGCGAGCGCCTGCACCTGCGGGTTGGCAGTCCAGCAGCCGACGGCGGTCAGGCCCGCCTCGCGCGGCCACGCCCGCTGCTTGCGGCCCGGCCCGCCCGCGCGCACAGCACCGGAACGGTCGGCGTATCCGTGGAAGAACCAGTCGCGGTTCGGACCCGGCGGCAGATAGGCCTGCAGCAGCAGCGGGCTGCCGGCCTCCCCGGTGCGCAGATACAGCTCCCGGGCCTGCTGAGCGGAGTTCACCAGCACCGTGCTGTGCAGCGCGCTGCCGACGGGCACCAGCCAGGGCCGACTCCACTTCGCCACCAGCGGTAGTCCCAGCCGCCGGGCGGCATCGGCGGCCTGCGCCGGGCTTTCCGGGACCAGGGTCACCGGGTGAGCGATGTCCAAGGACGCGCACACGGAGGCCAGCCCGGCCTTGTCGGCGACGCGTTCGGGCAGTGCACAGGGCCCGGCGGGCAGCAGAAAGGAGGGTGCGAGTTCCTCACGCATGCGGCCCACGGCGACCGCGCTCGCGTCGTCCATCGGGATCAGGACCGCGGGGCGCGCGATCCGGGTGGCCACCCGGCGCAGCGCGGTGGCGATCTCGCGGGAGGACGACCCGGGTGGTGGTGGGGGATGCATTTCTCGTAGAAAACGCGATCTGGGTACGGGACTTCCCGTGGAATCGGCGACCACATGCACCTCCACGCCCGCTCTGCCGAGAGAACGCACGGCGCCCAGTGTCCCGTGGTGAAAGGGATTCCGGTCGATCCTCAGTAGAACGGCGGGGACGCGCGTGTCGAGCAGCTGCATGGACTTCACTCCTTCCGATCGGCTCACCCGTACGGGCGAGCGAGGCACTCGAAAGCCGTAGCGACAGTGGCGTTATGCCATTTCATGTGACTGACTTTATGTGACGAGGTGTCAGGAATGTGGGAAGAAATGCAGAAGACCTACAGCGGCAGCAGAAGATCCAGGGCAGAAGACAGCAGGAGAGCGGAGAAAGGAGCAGGCATGGTTCTACAGCAGTGTCGGGCCCGGAGGCTGGCGGTCGTCGCGGCGGCGGTCGCCGTTTCGGCCACGATGGCCTCCGGTGCCGGCTTCGCAGCGGGGACGGGGTCCTTCGCCGGTTCTCCCGCTCCGACGGCGGCCACCCCGGCGCCGTCGGTTTCGACGTTGCCCGCGGTGGACCCATCGGTCGCGCCGTCGGTTTCGACGTTGCCCGCGGTGGACCCATCGGTCGCGCCGTCGGTTTCGACGTTGCCCGCGGTGGACCCATCGGTCGCGCCGTCGGTTTCGACGTTGCCCGCGGTGGACCCATCGGTCGCGCCGTCGGCACCGCAGGCATCCGCGGTCACCCCGGGCCGCACGGCCCCGCCCGTCGCCGCGCCGCCGAAACCGGCCGCCCCGCCGAGCTCTTCCGCCGCACCGAGCTCTTCCACCGCACCGACGACCTCGGCCCACGGCCGTGAGCGCCCCGCCTTCGGAGCCTTCCTCGACTCCGGAGTCCGGGGCGCGTACGGCCTGACGCGCCTCGGCAGGTGGCTGGGTGGCGCCGAGCCGCGCGTCGGTCACACCTATCTGCCGGGGGACCGGTGGAGCAACATCGAAGGCACCTACCGCTTCCTTGCGCCGTGGGCGCGCTGGCGCACGGCGAAGGACGACCGGATCTTCGTCCTCAACGTGCCCATGCAGGAGCGCAACGAGAAGGGTGCCTCCGACGCCGAGGTCAGGCTGCTGCTGCGGCAGGGCGCGGCCGGGAACTTCGACCATCACTTCCGTGCACTGGCCGCGCGGCTGGTCGCGTTGAACGTGCCGGACACGGTACTGGTGCTCGGCTGGGAGATGAACGGCACGACCTACACCCATCGCTGCGGACCCGACCCGACGGCATGGAAGTCGTACTGGAACAGGATCGTCACCACCATGCGTTCGGTGCCCGGCCAGAAATTCCGGTTCGACTTCGCGCCGAGCCGGGGCCTGGACGCCGTTTCCTGGACGCAGTGCTACCCGGGGGACGCCACGGTCGACATCATCGGCATGGACACGTACGACCAGCCGCGAGGAATTTCCTTCGACGAGCAGGTGAAAGAGCCTCACGGGCTTCAAGCGCAAGTGGACTTCGCGAAATCCCATGACAAGCCCATTTCCTATCCCGAATGGGGGCTCTTCCGTAACGGTGACAACCCCGAATACATGCGGCGGATGCTCGCCTGGATCGCTGAGTACAAGCCGCTGTACAACACGCTGACCGACTACTGCCCGCACGGAGTCTGGCAGTGCGCGGCCAATCCCAGGTCTTCTCTGGTCTACCGGTCCGCCCTCTCCGGCAGCGCGGACGGACCGACGCCCTGGCCCGTGCCCGACGCACCGCTCTCATCCACGGGCTGCTCGCCGCTGCGCCTCGGCGGCTGGGCCGGGTACTGGCTCGGCGGGAGGCCGTGCCTGCGTTCCGACTGGTGGTGGCGGGCCCGATAGCGGTCGCTGGCGGCGGGATTCTCGCGGGTTCCGCTGTCACTGGTCCGCTCCCGGAAGCGACGCAGCAACTCCTTGCCCTGCCGCCGCGCGGCCACGTCGCCGACCACCGCCGACATCAGCGGGGCCGTGCGCCGCCGGGCCAGCAGCAGCCGCTGGTTGACGACAGGTTCGGGGCGCCAGTGGTGCTTGTAGGGCTCGTCGCCGCGCAGCAGGCTCAGCGTGCCCAGTCCGCCGTCCCCCGCGTGCTGGGCGCAGGCGTCGAGGAGCATCACCGCCACGTCCGCCTTGCGTTCCCGCAGGCGTGGATGGGCGCCGTACAGGTAGCCGCCCGCGAGCTGCCGTGACAACAGCGTCAGGTCCACGGCCACCACGTCGTCGTCCAGTCGGAACTCGGTGACCACCGCGTCGCCGGAGCACACCATCGGTCCCACGGAGCGCACCAGGTGCTCACAGAAGCGTGTCTGCAGATGTTCCGACGTCACGTTCCGGCCCTGCCACTGCAGCCGGTGCAGTTCGAGCAGCCGCTGAAGCGCCGCGCCCACCCGGTCAGGCGGTACGACATGGCGCTCCACGCCGAGCGATTTCAGCTTGCGCAGCTTGGCGCGGACCCGTTGGGCCTTGCCGGACGCCAGCCGGGACGCCAGTTCGTCCATGGGCACGGCGGGCAGCTCCAGGCACAGTGAGTCCGGAAGCCGGCGGCGCGGCCCGCTCCAGCGCTCGTAGACGTGCTCGACGGCTCCGCCCGGCCGCACCTCGCGGAAGTCGATGAGCGCGGTGCGGGCGGCGGCCGACAGCGTCTCGGCGAGCACGGTGGCCGCCCGGTCCACCCGCTCGTCGTCGATGAGGACGTCCGCGTAGTCGGAGATCGCCCCGCCGAGCGGTACGAGCCTGGGCACCGGGCCGCGCCGGAGCATCAGGGGTGCGGCGGCCACGAGTTCGGCACCTTCGCGCACGAGCACGAGCCGCAGCCGGCCCGGACTGCCGTACGAGAGCCACCACGAATGCAGCCAGGCGTGGTTCTGGAACGGGGTCGCCGCGCCGCACCGCTCGTACAGCCGCCCCCAGGCCGGGGCCATCTCGGCGAACGCGCGTTCCGCGGTGACGATTTCCGTCGTGTACACGGCTGTCACAGCTGTCCGGGCACGGCGGCGGCGGTGGCCGGGCCGGGAACCGAGGCGGGGAGGGCGATGTCGGCGTCGTCCTTTTCCGTCCGTTTCGGCCGTACGAGCAGCGCCAGGCCGCCGAGCAGGCCGCCCGCGCTCGTGCCGACCAGGCCGGTCACCATCGGTGACGCGGACGTCGGCTCGGTCGGCCGTACCGCCGGTGAGAACTGGAGGAGTTCGACGTGGGTGCTGCCCTTGGTCTTGTTCGCGTGGCGGGTCAGCGCTCGGGTGACCGCGTTGGCCATTTCGGAGGCGAGGCCGGGGCGCGGGGAGGTGGCCGAGACGGCGATCATCGGCGCGTCCGGCGAGGTGGCCGTCCGGACGTTCCGCCGCAGCGTCCGCACCGGTACGCCCGCCGACGACTGCGCGTCCCCGAGCACCGCGAGCTGCGTGGCGGCGCGGCCGTACGCCTGTGCGAAGCCGAGCGCGGAAGCCGGGTCGGAATTCTTTGTGGGTACGGCGACGACATAGCTGGTCGCCGTGTACGTCGGGGCCTTGAGTGTGCCGTAGGCACCGCCGAGCAGGCCGCCGACCAGCGTGCCGGTCGCGAGCAGCAACCAGGGCCGCAGGATGCCGGCGAGGGCCGGTTGGCCGGGCTGCCGACGGAATCGGGTGAGATTGTCGGTCATGACGAACTGGCTCCCTGAAGTGAGGGGGGCAATGAGCTGGACACCGCTGCCGTGTACACGTCCATGAGCCGGGCAGCGCTGCGGGAGATGCTGTAGCGGTGAGCGGCGTCCGCAGCCGTACGGGACCGCGGGCCGGCCGCGCGCACTGCGGCGACGGCACGGGCGTACGCCTCGGGGCCGCCGCGCACACGGACGGCACAGGCGGCGGCCTGCGGAGACAGGTCCTCGATCGCCGGGCAGGATGTGTAGAGGACGGGCAGGCCGGACGCCAGGGCCTCCACCACCGCCAGCCCGAAGGACTCCTCCGGGGACGGCGAGGCGAGCAGGTCCATGGCGAACGTGAGCGAGGGCACGTCGGGGCCCAGGGAGGCGTCGGGAACGTTGGGGCGCTCGCCGGTGAACAGGACGCGGTCGGCCACGCCTGCCTCGTGGGCGGTGCGGCGCAGGACGCTCTCCTCCGGGCCGCCACCGACCAGCAACAACCAGTGGTCGGCCGGGAGCCGGGCCATCGCCCGGATGAGGACGTCGAAGCGCTTGCCCGCGGTGAGGCGGCCGATCCCGCCGACGACATAGGCGTTCTCCGGCAGGCCGAGGCGTCGCCGGGTGTGGTGGCGCCGGGACACGTCGAAGTGGAAACGGGCCAGGTCGATCCCGTTGGGGACGACCTCGATGCGAGGGGAGGGCACGCCCCAGCGTCTGAGGCGGTCGGCGACCGCGGGGGAGACGGCGACCGTGGTGTGGCCGAGGCGCTCGGTGGCGAGGTAGAGCGCGCGGACGCCCGCCGTCAGCCTCCGGCCTTCCATCTGGGAGTCGCCGAGGGAATGCTCCGTGGCGACCACGCCCCTGACGCCGGCGAGTCGGGCGGCCAGCCGGCCGTAGACGCAGGCGCGATAGAGGTGGGTGTGGACCAGGTCGTAGCCACCCGCGCGGATCAGGCGGATCAGGCGGGGGAGCGCGGACAGGTCGTGGTTGGCGTCCATGCCGAGGTGGTGCACGCGGACGCCGTCGGCAACGAGGCCGTCGGCGACGGCGCCCGGGTTGGTGAGGGCCACCACCTCGCAGTCGACGTCGAGGTGCTGCAGCAGCAGGCGGAGCTGTTGTTCGGCGCCGCCGACGCCGAGACCGGTGATGATGTGCAGCGCTTTCATGTCACACGCCCTCCACGGGACGCCGGCGAAGCCGGTGCAGCTTGTGTTTGAGGTGCAGCCGCCAGGCCGTGTCGTTCTGGCCGACATGCAGACGGGGGAGCGCGTACGGGCCGGTAAGAGGGCCGGGATCGATGGCGCAGGCGTAGGTGTATCCGGCTTCGCGTACGGCGGCGGCGGCGCGCCGGTCGACCGAGCCGTACGGGTAGCAGAAGCCGTCGACCGGAGCCTCGATCAGCTCCGACAGCAGCACCCTGCTGTCGGTGACCTCGGCCCTCACCATGGCGTCGTCGGCCCGGGTGAGATCGATGTGCGTCAGCCCGTGCGAACCGATCTCCACGCCCGCGGCAGCCGCCCGGCGGACGCCGTCCGCGGACAGCAGTGGCTTGCGCGGGCCGAGAGGGTCCCAGGTGTTGACGCTTCCGAGCCGGGCGGGCAGCACGAAGAGCGTGGCACCGCAGTTCCAGTGGCGCAGCGCCGGAAGAGCGTGGGCGAGGAAGTCGGCGTATCCGTCGTCGAAGGTGAGGCCGACCAGGCGCCGTCCCTCGCCCCGGGCGCGGGCGGCGAACAGTTCGCGCAGGGACACGCCGCGCAGCCGGTGCCGACGCAGCCAGGCCAGCTGCCGCTCCAGCCGCTCGGGCGTGACCGTGATGCGGTACGGGTCGTCAGAACAGTCACCCACGGAGTGGTACATCGCCACCCACGGGAGCGGACGGGGGCGTGCGGCGCGGCGTCTGCCCGTGCCGACGGATTCAACTGGAACGGCCATGCCTCAGCCTCCGCGTGACGGCACCTACGGAATGAAGTGCGGATGTGCGGCTCTGGGTGCCCAGGGCCTGTCCGAGCAGGAGGGAAACGGCGGCCACGGTCACGCAGCCGACCGCGAAACCCACCACCGGGGATCCCGGCGCGCTTGAGGCGAACGCCCCCGCCGCCGTGGCGACCACCGCCGCCCCGAGCGGCCTGCCCAGATCGGACAGCACGTGCCGGGTACGGATGGGGACCCCGCGTGGCTCGCTGTGCCGCGCGGCTCGACGACGGGCCGCGGTCCAGGTCGAGAAGACGAACGAACTCGGGCCCCCGGATTTCCCGGCCGGCCGTACGATCGTGAGACGGGCGCGCCCGTTCGAATCCCGCGCGAGGCCGACGAGTAGCAGTGCGGCCGTGACGGTGATGCCGACGGCGTTGGCGGCGGCGAGCGCCAACACGCCCCAGGAGTCCACGGTCCCCGCCCCGATCCAGGTGGTCGTGGCGACACCCGCGATCATGGCGCCGATCGGGTACCAGGTGGGCCGGCCGGCCGAGAAGTACGTGCGGATCAGTACCCCCACCAGGGTCTGGCCGAGCAGGCCGAGGGCGTACACGCGCAGGACGTCCGCGGTCACCACCGTGTCCTGGGCCGTGAACGCGCCCCGCTGGAACAGGATCGCGATGATCTGCGGCGCGCAGGCGATCACCGTGGCCGCGCCGAAGAGCACCAGGCGGCAAGCCAGCGCCAGGTCCCGCTCCACGCGGTCGCGAGCCCGTTCGGTGTCGCCGTCGGCGAGGGCCTGCGCGACCACCGGAAAGGTGACGGTGCACAGCATCAGCGACAGCGTCATCGGGATCTGGGCCACCTTCTGCGCGTAGTTGAGGTGCGAGATGGCCCCGGCGGGAAGGGTGGAGGCGAGGAAGCGTTCGATCAGGACCTGGGACTGGCGGCACATGGCGAAGATGAGAACGCTGCTGATCAGGGCGAGGCTCAAGGGGCGTACCTCGACCTCGCCGCCGGAAACGGAGGGGCGGCTTTTCAACAGCCGTCGCAGGGAGGGCAGTTGGGCAACGATCATCAGGCAGCCGCCCACCGCCACACCGGCCGCCGCCGATCGCACGCCCCAGCGCTCGCCGAGCAGGAACATCCCGGCGATGATGCCGGCGTTGTAGGCCACGTAGATCGTCGCGGGCGCCAGGAAGCGACGGTGCGCCCGCAGAGCCGCGCTGCAGTACCCGGCGAGCCCGAAGGTCAGTACACAGGTCGCCGTCAGCCGGGTGCAGTCGACAGCGAGGTCGGGTTCGGGCAGTCCGGGCGCCAGCGCCTCGACCAGGTAGGGGGCTCCCACGATGATCAGCGTGGATACCGCGATGAAGCCGAGGGCCAGGCGGGGCAGGGTGCTGGCGACGAGGGAGCGGACGGGATCGCCGGAGACACCCTGGGCGCGCCGGGCCAGGGCCAGGCTGAAAGCCGGGATCATCGCGATGGCCAGGCCGTCCTCGATGAGCAGCGTGGCGGCGAACTCCGGTACGGTCCACGCGACCAGGAAGGCGTCCGTCTCGATGCCCGCCCCGAAGAGCTGGGCCAGCGCCTGATCCCGCACCAGGCCGAGCAGCGCCCCGGCGAGCGACAGCGACGCCGTGATCAGAGTGGCCTTGGCGATGAACTTCCGGGTGGCACCGGAGGAGTCGGTGCCGTCCACGTCCTGCGTGGCTGCCCGCGCCGCGGGCACGGCCGTCCCGTCGGTCCCGAGACCGAGGGCACGCGGAGTCTGCGGCGGCGTCACGGGCATCGCGCCACGCTCTCCCGTGCGTTTCCGAGTGCCGGAACCGACGGGGTGGTCTGCGTCTCGCCGTTCCCGGCCAGTGCCCACCACGCCACCAACCCGAAGGACACGGCGGTCAGCACGGTGGAGGGGCCGCCGATGTCGGCGTACACGAAGTCGGTGAGCTGCCAGACCAGTAATCCGCAGGCGACCAGCCCGCAGTCGAGGCCCTGCGGCTCTGACGTGCGTGCCCGCGCCGTCGTCCGCAGCACGCACACCAGCAGCGCCAGCCAGCTCCCGGCGAACGCCATCAGCCCGAGCAGGCCCTGTTCGCTCAGCACCAGCAGATACATGCTGTGCGGTGACAGCAGCGGCTGCCTCAGGTACGCGGCCCCCGCGCCATCGGTGTCACTGCCCGACGACAGCGACGGCGAGGCGTAGGCGTCCCGGTACTCGGGGAAGCCCTTCAACCCCACGCCGGCGAGCGGGTGTTCGCGCCACATGTCGGTCGCGGCCGTCCACATCGTGTACCGGTCGGCGACGGACTGGTCGGGGGCGTTGGTGATGTGCGTGATGCTGTCGATCCGCTCCTGAAGCATCGCCGTGCCGACACCGAGGCCGCCGACCAGGATCACGCCCGCCGCGGCTGCGACCGCGGCCACCTTGAGCGCGCGCCGCAGCCCTGCCAGGACCAGCTGCACCGCGCAGGCCACAGCCGTCGCGATCCACGCGCCCCGGCTGAAGGACAGCGCGAGCGGCAGCAGCAGCGCCAGCGCGCACGCGAGGGCGGCTCCCCGTTGCCGTACGGACGTCCGCCCGAGCGCGAGGCCGAACGCGCACACGAGGCCGATGCCGACCACCGTTGCCATCCCCATCACGTCCTGTGGCCCGAACGTGCCGACGGCTCGAATCGGCTCGCCCTGGAAGGAGGCGCCGGTCCGGGTGACGTACTGGTGCACCCCGACAGCCCCCTGCCAGCCCGCGAGTCCCACGAACGACCAGGCCAGCAACCGGAAGTCGCCCCGGCCACGGATCAGCAGCAGGACCCCCGCGGGCACGAGCACGAAGATCTGTAGATAACGGCCCATACCGGTGATCCCGGCCTCGGGTGAGTATGCCCCCAGGGCAGCGACGGCCAGCCCGAGGACCGGCAGGCCCAGCACCACGGCGGCCGTACGCGGCAAGGGGCGCCGCCGGTCGCGTACGAGGCGGATCGCGCAGAAGAGCACCAGGAAGCCGGACACCGCGTCGGCGGGACCGGGGCCGCCGTCGCTGCTCGGGTCGAGCGGCAGCGCCAGCAGGGCGAGCACTGCCACTACGGGCAGGACCGGCGTCAGGACGGCGCCACGGTGCACGAGCGGCGTCAGTGCGAGGCTCATCGGCTCTCAGCTTCCCGTCGGGCGCATGAGCGTGGCCGCGGTGCGCAACAGGATGCACACGTCCTGCCACAGCGACCAGGTGTCGATGTAGAGGTTGTCGAACCGGAAGCGGTCCTCGATGGACGTGTCGCCGCGCAGCCCATGGATCTGGGCGAGGCCGGTGATGCCGGTCCGCATGCGGTGGCGAGCCGCGTAGCCGGGATGGGACTCGCTGAAATGCGCGACGAAGTAGGGGCGCTCGGGCCGAGGTCCGACCAGACTCATGTCGCCCCGGAGCACGTTCCACAGCTGGAGGAGCTCATCGAGCGAGGTGCGCCGCAGCATGCGGCAGAACCAGCGCATCTCGTGCTCGTTCGCCACACTCCACCGGGTCGCCGCCTCGTGCTCGTCGACGGGACGGTGGGTGCGGAACTTCAGCAGCGTGAACGGCTTTCCGTCCTTGCCGATGCGCTCCTGCCGGAACACCACCCCCGGCCCGTCGCTGATCCGCAGTGTCACCGCGCACACCAGCAACAGGGGGCTGACCAGCAGCAGCAGCGTCGCCGACACGAGGACGTCGAGCGCCCGCTTGCCCACGCTGTCGCGTGGCGTCGTAGCCCTTTCCAGACGCCGGCAGGAGAACCCGGCCAGCCGGTCCTTCGTCGCGTACGACGGAGAGTCCGCGTCCAGTTCCCAGACCACGCAACCCCGCTCGGCCAGGGCGCTCAACAGCGGTCCCTGGTGGACCCGTACGGAGGGGTGGACGGCCAGCACCGCCCGCACGCTGTTCTGGACGACCGCCCTCTCGACCTCTTCACCGGTCGTCAGAACCGGCAGGCCCTCGGCATCGTCCTGCCGTTCGGCGACGATCCCCACCGGCCGCACCCCGCACCGAGGGTGCCGCAACACGGCGGCGGCCACACGCTGCGCGGTCGCCGCCGGGCCGATGACGAGCGCGGTGCGCGGATTGCGCAGCAGCGCGGCGCGCCACCTCGCGTGCGCGGTGCCGCGCAGCGCGCAGCTCACCGCGGCCTGCACGGCGAAACCCACCAGAAGGGTGCGCGTGGTCAGCGCGTCGTCCGGCCGGTACGCCGCCATCAGTGCGGCGAGCGCCAACCAGGCCACCGCTGTCCGGCGGCAGATGGCGGGCAGTTCGTCGAGGAAGCCTGGCAGCGGCGGGCGCGCGCGGTGCGGGCGCAGCAGCAGCGATGCGACCAGTAGCAAGGCCGATGGCAGCGGGCGGAGCTGCGTCCCGGTCAGTGTCAGGGCACCCAGCAGGGCGGCCGTGCCGTCCGCGACGAGCAGGGGCACCGTCGAGGCCGACCGCGCCGCCCGCCTGCCGGCGGGGGACGGGGGCCTCGGGCCGGCGCCGCGCGGCGGCATGACCGAGACGGGCGAGGATCCGTGATCCCGGGGCTGTGCGCCAGGGGAGGAGGTGGTGCGGTCCGCGGTCACGACTGGATTGACTCCTCATGCTCCGTGGGTGTGACGCGTGCTGCGGGTCGCACGCCGATCAGATGGCGGTAGACGTCCGCGACCGCCTCGGCGGTGTGCCGCACGTCGTGCGAGGACAGGACGTACTGGAGTCCCTGGCGGCCGAGCGATGCGCGCAGCAGCGGGTCGAGCAACAGGTCGGCGACGGCCTCGGCCAGCACCGCCGGGTTCTCGGGCGGAACCAGGCAGCGTGAGGCGAGTGAGCGAGGCAGGCTCTCGCGGGCACCGTCGACGTCCGTGGCCACCACCGGCCGGCCGCAGGCCATCGCCTCCAGCGGGGCCAGCGCCATGCCCTCCCAGCGGGACGGCAGAACGACGAGATCTGCGGCCTGGTACCAGCGGACGACATCGGCGACGGCGCCCGCGAACAGCACGGATTTCGGGGCGAGCGCCCGAAGCCGGTCGCGGTCCGGACCGTCGCCGACCAGGACGAGACGTGCGCCGGGCACCCTGCGGGCGACGGTACTCCACGCCTCCAGCAGGACTTCCTGGCCCTTCTGCCGACACAGCCGCCCTACACAGACGACGAGCGGCGCGGCGGGATCGACCTCGTGCAGGGGCGTCAGCTCAGCCCGTATGGCAGCGACGGGGGCGGGGCGGAAGCGCTGCAGGTCGACGCCGTTGGGGATGACGCTCCAGCGCCCGTCGATCCCGGAGCGCACGCCGGTCATGCGCTCCGCCTCGCTCACGCACACCACCTGGGAGGCCCAGCGCACCCCCCACCGTTCCCACGCCCGCGCGAGCGCCGAGGTGGCCCCGCCGGTGGCCTCGAACGACCAGGCGTGCGGCTGGAAGACGGTGGGGATCCTCCCGCGGACGGCGAGCCGCCCGGCGAGCCCGGCCTTCGCGCTGTGCGCGTGCACCAGATGCGGGCGCACTTCATCGATCACCTGTGTGAGGTGTCGTACCTCCCGGACGAGTGACGGACCCGGTGACCGCGTCGCGTGCCAGTGCCGTACGTCCGCGCCCAGTCGCCGGAGCCCTGTGCTGAGCGTGCTGTCGGGGCAGGCCACCGTGACGGCCAGGCCGGCCGTGAGCTGCGCCTGTACCAGGTCCGTCACGACGCGGGCGACCCCGCCTTCCACGGGCTGGGTGAGGTGAAGGACTCGCGACCGAGGGCAGGTTGATGACGTGTGCATGCGCGATGTCCTCGCTCACGGTGACGCTCGGGACGGGAGGGAAGACGACTTACCGCTGGGCGTCTACGGCGACGAAGAGCACTCCGGCCCAGATCAAGTCCCGCTGGGAAAGGACTCGGAAGGCCAGCTGGTCGCCGCCGTGTCGCAGGCCCGTTCCGAGATCGAACACATCGGAGTCGTAGCCGAGGGTGCGGGCGTACGCCGGCACCCGCTCCGGCTGGGATGCTCCCGGTTCGCTGATCGTGGAGTTCAGGACGTCGTCGCGGGGATTGGCGGGGTCCGTGAGGGAGGTGACGTCGGTGCGGTGGGGCAGCGAGGCGGAGGATGTGCGGGTGGTCGTGAGGGTGAGCGTGTCGCCGGTCTCGCCCTGGTCGCCGTCGTACGTCACCAGGCCTGCCCGGCCGCCCGCGCCTGCCGGGAAGCGCATTCCGCGCAGGCTGATCTCCTGCCCCGCACCGGACTCCAGGGCGTCGAAGCCGTCCCAGACGGTGAGGTGCCGCAACGGCTGCTTCGGGTTCTCGTACGCCACCACCAGCGTCCAGCCACCCCACGCGCCGGCCGCCGACCTTCCCATCGCCACGTTGACCTGGGCCACGGTGTACAGACCCGGCCCGTTCTCCCGCACCAGCTTCGTGACGTCCGCCGAGGCCTGGAAGGCATCCGCGCCGTGCGCCACACGGTGGCCGACGACCGTGTCCGCGAGGACCTCCTTGTACTCCCCGCCTTGTTCGGCGATCAGCACCCGACCGTTGTCCTTGGGCGGCTTCTGCTCGCCGACGCGCAGGTTGCCGCCCCAGTACAGCCGGGCGTAGCTGACCCGTGAGCCCTCGGGTACACGGACCTCCGCGCGGGAGGAGTTATAGGTGTTCGGGTCCTTGTCGACATCGACGTACGTCATGTCGAAGTCGCCGTTCACCCCGGTCCCGCCCCCACGAGTGGCTGGGCAGGATCGCGCTGTGGAGGGCAGGAACTGGTGGGCGGCCCGTGGCATACGGCAGGTGATGGAGACGTTGGCCGCGCGGACGATCCCGCCGCGCTGGAGGGCGTGGTACCGCTGGGCGAAGGAAAGACGGTCCGCCTCCTGCGACGACGGTGTGACAGGCGCGACCGCCACGGCGCCGGTGGGAGCCCACATCCCGGCGAGGGCGAGGGCGCTCACCGTTGTACGGCGCAGCAGGAGGGCTAGGGAATAGCGCATGACCGGCGTTGCCCTTTCGGGAAGGCGGAGTGTCAGGGGAGGAGCGGCAAGAAGCGAGGCGGGTGCTGTGGGAACGCGTCAAGAGGTGCGCAAACTCTAGCTGATATTGGGACATAATCTTGTCAAACGTAACAAGTGTGTCGGATTGGTGAAGCAGGGGACTTCCTGGACTTGCTTGCCGCCTCGCAAGGGGAAGCGGGAAGCGGGCCCATGGCTTGAGGGGAGCCCCCGGGCGCGGTCCGCCCGCGCGGCGTAGCGCGCCCAGCCGACTCCGATGACCGGCAGGCTCGGTGACGGGGTGAAGGGTGCCCATGGTCGAACCGTGCCGGCGCGACGTTGTTCCTTTCCGCTCTTTCCCATGGCCCGTCCCGACGTACGGAGTTAAATCCTTCAGGGGTTTCATATGAGTACTCGGAAACCTTCTGCACGTGGGTTTCCGGACCGGTCGGCGCTCGTTGTGCACGACGTCAGAATCCGCCCCGGCTACCCACATTGCCGAAGAAAGGAACTCCATGAAGTCTCTGAAGGCTGCTGCTGTCGTCACCGGATCCCTGATCATCGCCGGTGCCGCCGCGCCCGCGTTCGCGCTGAACTCCACCGAGGTGGTGCACAAGAGCCTCGACACCGCGGTGAACACGCTCGACAAGGCCCCCGCCAAGCTGGAGTCGCTGAAGGGTGAAGTGCTCGATGTCGCGGACAAGAAGGAGGCGTTGGTGAAGACGGTGGATCGCACGTCCACCGCCCTGGGCAAGGGCACTCCGCTGCTGGGCGGTCTGTCGCCGCAGAAGTGAGAACGTCCCCGGCCGTCATGCCGGCCGCGTCTTGATCCGGCGCTTCTGGCATTTCCCGGTGGTTTCTCCGAAGAGGCCGATTCCGCGCCGTGCGGTGTCGGCCTCTTCGTCGCCCGGACTGCCGGGCGCACGGTGTGGCTTCCACGGCCGGGTTCATTTCATAAAGGGTGAGCCTGCACTCGTGATGCCGGGAGTCCCTTGTTCAGGCAATGTGCGGGTGTCCGGGGGCCAATTGGAAAGAACGGGAAATTCTTGGTGCTGACTTACGAGTGGGCGCGAAGCTCTGGACGAGGGTCTTGGAGACCGCTTTGTGTGATCATGTTGGCGCGTATGCACCGCTCGGGTGAGAGGCTGTCCGAGGCCGGTCGTCGGTCGGCGAGGCCGAGCCCCGGAGAGGCCGTGGCCGGATCGTCGCTCGCCGTCAACCCCGCGGAGCCCACCGGGCGGAGGCAGGTGCTGCGGGGGTTGTTCGCGTCGGCGGCCGTGGTGGTGCTCGCACCGTCCTTGGCGGCATCGGTGGCGACCGGGCGGGAGGGGGCGTGGTTCCGCGAGACGTATCGCGGACGGCGCATCGTCGGCATCGCGGACGACGCCCGGCGGTTGGGAGACCACGTCCTTGGCGTATGGCACGTCACGGTGGACGGGCGGCCGCTGCACCTCATGCGTCGTGTCGACGGCAGTTGGATGACCATGGTCGACCACTACCAGTCGTATCCGACGCCACTCGCCGCGGCGCGCGCGGCGGTGGACGAACTCGGCCCCACTGTGCGGTTGGGCGCGTCGGGCGGAACAGGCAGCCGCATGGACGACAGCGGTACGCCGAACGGCGGCCGGGGTACCGAGGGGGATCACCACCATGGTGTACACGCGTAAGGACGTCAGCACGCTCACTCCTTCCGAGCGGCGCAGGTTCGTCGCCGCACTGATCGAGGTCAAGCGCCGCGGTGAGTACGACGAGTTCGTCCGCATGCACGTCCGGTACTTCCTTCCCGACGGCGAGAACGGCTCGCGCACGGCCCACATGGCGCCCTCCTTCCTGCCCTGGCACCGCAGGTTCGTGCTGGACCTGGAGCAGGCGCTGCGCCGCGTGGACGAGTCGGTGACCGTGCCGTACTGGGACTGGACACGCGACCGCGCCTCGACGGACGTCCCGTGGACCGAGGATCTGCTCGGCGGCACCGGGCGGCGTTCCGACCGGCAGGTCATGACGGGCCCCTTCGCCTACCGCCATGGCCGGTGGACCGTCAAAGAGGGGATCACCGACGCCAAGTACCTCATGCGGGACCTGGGCCGCTCCCCGGACCCGATCGCCCTGCCCACGGCCGGAGACGTGGAGAGGGCCCTCGCGGACCCGGTCTACGACACGGCCCCCTGGAACTCCACGTCCGCCAAAGGGTTCCGCAACAAGTTGGAGGGGTGGGGACCGGGTCAGGGCGCGATGTCCTGGCGCAACCACAACCGGGTCCACCGATGGGTCGGCGGCCACATGGTGAGCGGCGCCTCCGTCAATGATCCCGTCTTCTGGATGCACCACGCCTTCGTCGACCTGCTGTGGTCCCGCTGGCAGCAGCGGCACCAGGACGCCGGCTATCTCCCCGCGGAGCCGCCCGGCCCGGGGGATGCCCAGCGCGGCCGGGTCGTCGCGCGGCACGAGACGTTGCCGCCGTGGGACGTGACCCCGGCGGAACTGGAGGATTACAGCTCGGTCTATCGGTACGCGTAGCAGGCACGACCCTCTGCGGGTGGGCCGACCGAAGGCCTGCGCGGGGCCGCACCCACCCGCACCGGGCTTCGCACGCGACGCCGGGCATTCTGCTGCGACCTGTTGTTGATCGACGCAGGGCGCTGGAAGAGCTTTGGCCAAGGCATTTAGCTCCGGTCGTTCACCACGGCCGGCTCGGCAGGAGGCTGGGCAGGTGCCGACCGCCGTCGCGGGTTGACCGACGCCGTTCGTTCGTTCGTTGCGGGGTGCTGAAGATCTCGCCGACCCACCCGGTCCATCCGTGGCACTGTTCGGTCACCGAATTGCGCGCGGTCGCGCCGGTGGCGCTACGCGATGTGCTCGGTCCCTGCCGACCGGTGGCGGAAGGCCGAGGCCCGCGGGACCTGGTGGATCTGGGGCACTGCGGCGGCAGTTCGGGTGCTCCCGGGCGCCTGAGGGCGCGACTGTGGCGCAGCGGGTTCCGGGTTCGGGGTACCTGGGGTTCTCGGCCGATCAGCCGTACGGGGGAACCGCCAGGTGTGCGGGCCCGGCTCGGGGGGATCTGGCGGGAGTCCGACGCGGGGCCGCGGCAGCCGGCCGCCGGTCGTGTCCCTTCTTGTGGTGTAGCCGATCATTC
This sequence comes from Streptomyces sp. NBC_01314, assembly GCF_041435215.1. NCBI lineage: Bacteria > Bacillati > Actinomycetota > Actinomycetes > Kitasatosporales > Streptomycetaceae > Streptomyces > Streptomyces sp. NBC_01314. Next base: position 7,370,944 of record NZ_CP108394.1, read on the forward strand.
GGCGGTCGTGTTGGTGGTGTTGGGTAGCGCGGGGGCGCTTTCGGGGCGCTCGGAGGGGTAGAGCCGGTCCATGCTTCCCTCGGGCAGGTAGCGGCGGGGGGAAGGCGATCCATTCGTCGTGCAGTTCGAAGAGCACGGCGGTGACCAGCCGCAGGAGCGCGTCGTCGTTGGGGAAGACCTGGACGACGTCGGTGCGGCGCTTGACCTCGCGGTTGATCCGCTCCAGCGGGTTGGTGGACTGGATGGCGATCACCACGGCGCGGGACACGATCTGGTGCTCGACCCTCGCCTTGCAGCAGGTCGCGTCCAGATAGACGTACGGGAAGCGGACGTGGTCCAGGGGCCGGGCACGGAACGCGGTCAGCTGGCCGTCCAGGTCCTGGCAGATCCGCGAGACCTCACTCTTGGATATCCCGGTCTCCGCGTCGAGGGCCTTGACCAGGTCGTCGACCGACCGCGTGGACACGCCGTGGACATAGGCCTCCATGATGACCGCGTACAGGGCCTGGTCGATGCGGCGGCGTCAGCAGCGCGGGGAAGAAGCTCCCCGACCGCAGCTTGGGGATCGCGAGGTCCAGGTCGCCGGCCTGGGTGCTGAGCGTCTTGTCGCGATGGCCGTTGCGAAGCGCGGTGCGCGTGTAGGTGTGCTCGTTCCATTCCGCGCCGATCCGGGCCGTGGCCTCGGCCTCGATCAGCTCCTGGAGCATCCGCTCAGCCACACTGCGGACGAGTTCGAGCCCGTCCGACGAACGTAGTGACTCAAGCAGCCGGAGTAAGTCATGCTGAGACAGGGCCATCCTGCACCTCCCGCGTTGAACTGCCCGTTCACTACGGAGAGTTGCACGATGGCCCACCTTGCAGGCAGGGAGCGAAAGCCCATCGGCACACGCCCCCGGCGCACTCCCTAACCGTGATCGGCTACACCACGACGAGGGACGCCATCCCTGATCGCCCGGCATCCGCTCACGGTGGCGCAGGCACGGCACTGGCTGCCCGACTACGAGGACAGCTTCGCCGAATCGGATACCAGCACGGCCCGGTTCCAGGACGACTTGGACGACCTGCTCGGGGCGTTGCCCTTCCGGCTGCCCAGCGAGGCGGAGTGGGAGTATGCGGCCCGAGCAGGTACGACCACTCTGACCTTCCGCGGAGACGGGAGGCCGGACGAGGACCAGGTGCTCGACGACTTCGCCGACGAGGAGCGCACGGCCGCGGCTGAGAACGCCTTCGGGCTGGCGGCGATGGGGTCGGCGAACGAGATCTGCGCCGACGTGTGGTTCCCAAAAAAGCCTTTCCAGCGGGAGTCGGAGACTTGAGCTCCCGGCAGCCGGGACATGGAACCCGGTCACCCGGCATACGTTCGATGGTGTCGTTGCGGGGACTGGCGGTCACTTCACGGTGGTGTTGCTGTTGGCCATGACGGCGGGTGCGTCGATCGACCAGGAGTGCGTGTGCCTCGCTGTATCCCCACTGGCCTCAGTCACGCTGCCGACGGCGTCCTCCAGGGGTACCCGTCCATTCGCGGAACCGTATGCGGTGTGTTCGATGTCGTGTCATGCCGTGGACATAGCCAAGCCGAGACCCGACTCATGCCTCCCCTGGGTAGCCTCCGCGCTGTTCGGAGCTGCTATCGGCTGCGGCGCCTGGTCTCTGACCGTTTGGGCGCGCGCGTACTGTGACGCGGGCTACGACGCCGGCGGACGCTTCGAACTCAACTTCCTGCTTCCTCTCGTAGTGGGAGCCGAAGCGCTCGTCGGGCTTGTGGCGTGGGCCATCGGTCGACGCCTGGTGCTCCGCCCGCGGACGGTGGTTCGGGTCTCGCTGTCGACGTTGCTGGTGGTTGTTGCGACGGTGGGGCTGGCGTGGTGGCTCTTCGCGAGCCGAGGGACGCTGGACGGTTATCCAGGCGACTCTGGCCTCTGCCCTGCGAGCAACGTCCCTCCACAGTGGCCTGGCTGGATTCCTGCTTGATCGGCCACAACTGGACTCCGGTGGCCTTGGCCTTCCCGGAACTGCCCGACGCAAGCTGAGGCTTCTCGCCGAGAATTTCGACACGTATTCGACACGGCCACCCGCGAAAACCCGGTGACAGCCGGACAGCCCCGGAGCCTGCCCCTTGATCGTCGGGGGAGTGTCCGGGGCTGTGGCGTGTGAGTGAAACTTGCTCTGACCAGCAAAAAGGCCCTCCCGAAGGAGAGCTGAGACTTGCGCCCCCGGCAGGACTCGAACCTGCGGCCAAGCGCTTAGAAGGCGCCTGCTCTATCCACTGAGCTACGGGGGCCGGGTGTGGTGGCCTCTGTCGTGGTGCCCGGGTGTGGGCTGATCCGTGACGTTGCCGGGGACAAGGATAGGGCTCCCGAGTCCTTGTCCCTATTGCTTCGCCTCCGTGGCTCAATGTGGAGGTTCGGTGAAGCGGTCCTGATAATCGCAGGCAGGTACGAATCGTGCACCTCTTTTGAGGCCTCGGGCCTCGGGTGTTGTGCACTCGTTATGCCTGCGCCCCTCTCGTCCCCTCCGTCCCGTGTGTTCTGTCGGCGCGCAGACGTACTTATATGCTTCAGAATGTCCATAAAGTTGGGCATTCTTCGCATGTGGTGACCTTGGACGTACGGCCCCAGCTGCTCGACGCGCTCTCCGCCCTGCGCGACCGTGTCGCCGCCGCGCGCTTCCCGCTGCCCCTGGCAGGAGCCCCGCGTGCGCGTGCCGACCGCGACGAACTACTCGCGCAACTTGACGACTACTTGGTGCCCCGGTTGCAGCAACCCGAAGCGCCGTTGCTCGCCGTTGTCGGGGGGTCGACCGGAGCCGGCAAGTCCACTCTCGTCAACTCCCTGGTGGGGCGGAAGGTCAGTGAGGCCGGCGTGCTGCGGCCCACGACCCGCACGCCCGTACTGATCTGCCATCCCGAGGACCATCACTGGTTCAGTGGCATGCGCGTGCTGCCCAACCTCACCCGCGCGTGGGTACCTCAGCAGGAGTCCGGTCAGGATCCGGCCGACGCGTCGTTCCCGCCGGGCAGGGACGGCGGCAAGGAGGGCGAGCGCATCCTGCGCATCGAGACCGCCGACAGCCTTCCACCCGGTCTCGCCCTCCTCGACGCGCCCGACGTCGACTCCCTGGACGCCGACAGCCGCGTACTCGCCGCCGAACTCATCTGCGCCGCCGACATCTGGGTGATGGTCACCACCGCCTCCCGCTACGCCGACGCCGTGCCGTGGCATCTGCTGCGGTCCGCGAAGGAACACCGGGCGACCCTGGTGACGGTGCTCGACCGGGTGCCCCACCAGATCGTGTCCGAGGTCTCCCGGCAGTACGGGGCGCTGCTGACCAAGGCCGGGCTCGGCGACGTGCCCCGGTTCACCGTGCCCGAGCTGCCCGAGTCGGCCTGGGGCGGCGGGCTGCTGCCGGGCACCGCCGTCGCACCGCTGCGGGCCTGGCTCGTCCAGCAGGCGACCGATCCGGGTGCCCGGCACGAGGCCGCGGCCCGCACCGCGCACGGGGTTCTCGACTCGCTGCGGTCCCGGATGCCCGAGCTGGCGAGCGCGGCGGCCCAGCAGTACTCCGCCGCCCTACGGCTCACCGCGGCCGTCGACACGGCGTACGACAGCGAGCACGCGCGCGTGAAGGGGCGGCTGCAGTCGGGGGCCGTGCTCGCGGGTGACGCCCTCAAGCGGTGGCGCAGCTATCCGCTCGACTGCACCGCCGGCGAACTTGTCGACGCCCTCGTCGACAGCCTCGGCACCCTGCTGCAGTGCGCCGTCACCGCCGCCGACGAGCGGATCAGCGAGGCCTGGCGCCGCGAACCCGCCGCCGTGGCCGCAGGGCTGACGGAACGTGATGCCACGGGGGAGAGCGTCGAACACCGGATCGGAATGACCGTACGACGCTGGCGGCGCGTCCTGGAGGAGTACGCCGAGGAAGAGGTGCGCGCCCTCGACCGGAGCGTCGCGCCGGACGTGGAGGTGGTGGCCGCCCTGGGCGCCACGGCCCTGCTGGGCGGCCGGCGGGCCCGGTCCGCCGGGGAGGGGCTCGCCGAACGGATCGGGGCGCACGGCGCGCTGCGGCTGCGCGACCGGGGCGGACGGCTGCTCACCGAGTACCTCGACCGGGCCCTCGACACCGAGCGCGAACGACGTCTCGCTCCGCTCGACGCACTCGACGTACACCCCGAACCACAGGCCGAACTCATCGCCGCCCTGTCCGTACTGCAGAAGGAGAGGTGACCGCAGTGACCGCCGTCGCTGACCACACGGATCAGACCGGAGACGACGTCCCCGAGACGGGTGACGACAAAACGGGCGACAAGACGGGCGACAGGAAGGGTGACGAGAAGGTTGACGGGAAGCGTGGCGCTGGTGGGAGGGGCTTCTCCGTCCCCGTGGAGGCCACTGCTGAAGAAAGGCGCCCGAGGGACCCGGACGGGAGGCCGTACGGGAGCGCCGAGGGCCGGCGTTCTGAGCAGAGCGAGGCGCGGGACCGGGCCGCCGCTTCACCGGCCCGGCCGAGCGGCGAGCGGCGTTCCAAGGGCGAGAACGACGTCCACGCGCGCGTGCCCGACCGTTCGGGCGGGGGGACGTCCGGTGATCCGTCCGCTCGTACGGAAGCCGGCGATCCGTGGGACGACGGGCTCATCGCCCGGCGGGTGATCGAGACCAGCGCCGCAGAGCGGGTTCCGGCCGCGGAGGCCAGGGCTTCGGCCGGGCAGGCGGTGACCCCGCTCGCGTACGACGGGCGCCTGAGGTCGCGGCTCGACGCGCTGCGGGAGCTGGTGGGGCTGTCCCGTACGAGACTGGACAGCACGACGTTGGCGGAGGCCGGACGGGTTCTGGACGAGGCCGCGGCGCGGCGCAAACTCTCGGGGCAGCACACGGTCGTCGCCATCGCGGGCGCCACCGGCAGCGGCAAGTCGACGCTGTTCAACGCGCTCGCGGGGGTGGCGATCTCGGAGACGGGCGTACGCCGGCCCACCACGGCCGCGCCCATCGCGTGCAGCTGGAGCGACGGCGCGGCGAGTCTCATCGACCGGCTGGGCATTCCGGGACGGCTGCGTCGGCGGCCGTTGCAGAGCCCGGAGGCGGAGGCCCAGTTGCGCGGTCTCGTGCTGGTGGATCTGCCCGACCACGACTCGGCGGCCGTGCAGCACCGTGAGCAGGTCGACCGGATCCTGGCGCTCGTGGACGCGGTCATCTGGGTCGTCGACCCGGAGAAGTACGCCGACGCCGTCCTCCACGAGCGCTATCTGCGGCCGCTGGCCGGTCACGCGGAGGTCATGTTCGTCGTCCTCAACCAGGTGGACCGGCTGCCCGGTGAGGCCGCCCACCAGGTCCTCGACGACCTGCGGCGACTGCTCGACGAGGACGGGATCGCGTTGGGGGAGCACGGCGAACCGGGCGCCACCGTGCTCGCGCTGTCCGCGCTCACCGGAGACGGGGTGGGGGAACTGCGCGACGCGCTGGAGCAGTTCGTGGCCGAGCGGGGCGCGCCCGCCCGCCGGGTGCGCGCCGATCTGGACGCGGCGGCCGCGCGACTGTGGCCGGTGTACGCGAATCAGCGGCGCGCGGGGCTCAGCGAGCGGGCCCGGGACGAGTTCGCCGCGCGGCTCGCGGACGCCGTCGGCGCCACCGCCGCGGGCGAGGCCGCCGAACGCGTCTGGCTGCGCCACGCCAACCGCGCGTGCGGCACACCCTGGCTACGGCTGTGGCGGTGGTACCAGGACCGGAGCGAACCCCCTACGGGGCGGCTCGCCCTGGCGACGCCCGTGGACGAGGAGTCCACCGCCCGACAGCGCGTCGAACAGGCCGTGCGTACGTTGTCGGAGCGCGCCTCGACGGGGTTGCCCACGCCCTGGGCCCAGGCGGTGCGCGAGGCGGCTGTACGCGGCGCGCAGGAGCTGCCCGAGGCGCTGGACGAGTTGGCGATGCGGGTCGGGGCGCCTACGGGGCGGCCGCCGCGGCCGGGCTGGTGGCCCGCCGCGGTGCTCGCGCAGGCGGCCATGACCCTTCTCCAAGTAGTCGGTGGGCTGTGGCTGCTGGGGCAGATCATCGGCTTCATGGCACCGAATCTCGGAGTGCCGGTGCTGCTGATGGTGATCGGCATCGTCGGGGGCCCGGCCGTCGAGTGGGGCTGCCGCCTCGCCGCACGTGGTCCGGCGAGGCGGTACGGCTACGAGGCGGAACGGCGGCTGCGGGAGGCCGCCGCCGGGTGCGGCCGGGCGCGGGTACTGGATCCGGTGGCCGCCGAGCTGCTGCGGTACCGGGAGGTGCGGGAGCAGTACGGGCGGGTGCTGGGGGCGGCGCCGGTGGGGTGAGGTGGGGTGAGCGCGGTGGCGGGTGGGGTGAGCGCGGTGGCGGGTGGGGTGAGACGCGACACCGGTGGGGTGTCGCGCGACACCCCGGCGGGCGGCGGGCGGTGGCGGAGGCTTGCGAGGCGTCGCCTCCGGGGTGAGAGGCGGCTCTCGCGCGGGTGGTTCACCCCATCGGGTGACGGAGTTGTCCACAACCGGCGGGTAGCGCACAGGGCTCAGCGGGCTCGGCCCGACGGCGGCAGTCTGAACACGCGGCGATCACAGCACCGCCGCACGACAGACGCAGCAGCCGTACGGGACGGGCCCGTACGCGTGTCCGGCCGGCGCCGGCGTCGGTGCCGGCGTGCAGGAGGGGTTGGCGAGATGAACGAGACAATGGTGTGCGTGGTGGGGAACGTGGCGACCCAGCCGGTCTGCCGGGAGTTGTCGACGGGTGCGTCGGCCCGGTTCAGGCTGGCGGTGACCTCGCGGTACTGGAACCGGGAGAAGAACGAGTGGGCCGACGGGCACACCAACTTCTTCACGGTGTGGGCGCGGCGCACACTCGCCGCGAACGTGGCGTCGTCCGTGGCCCTGGGTGATCCGGTGGTGGTGCAGGGGCGGTTGAAGGTGCGCACCGAACAGCGGGACGGGCAGAGCTGGGCCTCGGCGGACGTCGACGCGGTCACCATCGGCCACGATCTGTCGCGGGGCACGTCGGCGTTCCGGCGGACGCCCAGGGGAGAGACGTCGGCTCCGGCTCAGTCCCCGTCCCAGCCGGAGCCGAACTGGGAGACACCGCCGCCCGGAAGCCGGCTCGACCCGGTGGCCGAACTCCGGCCGGAGCCAGTGGGGGTGACGTGACCTCAGCCTGCGGTTCCGGTCGTGCCGGCATATCGGCGAATGCGTTGTGAAGAGTCCGTGCGTGAGTCTGATCGATTTGTCGATAAGAACTGTTCATGAGCTGTGCAAGCGATAACGATTCCGATTCGGATCGGTTGTCCGGCGATACGACTGGGAAGAGTGGTGCGCCGCATCCCTAGGATGCCGGGCATAGCTCGCGGGGCTTCTGATTCTGCTGGCGGGACCACAACCCCCCACGTCAACGGGTCCTGCTCGAAGGGAAATTCTGTGGTTTCTTCGTTCTCGGCGTCGCTCTCCGGGTGGTCCGGGTGGGCCGCGCGCAGGCGAGTGGCGGCCCGCGTCGCCGCACTGTCACTCGCCTCCGGGCTCGCCGTCGCGGGTGCGATCGTCACCGCGGGCCCGGCCGTCGCCGACGAGACGGCGCAGAGCTCGGGCGGAGCGACCGCGACCATAGGCGGCCTCAAGACGTACGGGACGGCCGTGCTCCGGACCGACGACGGCCAGGAACAGCAGCTTCCCGCAGGGCTGTTCGAGATGTTTGTCGACGGCGGCGGCACTCTGCAGACCTACTGCGTCGACATCCAGAACCCGACGCAGAAGGACGCCAAGTACCAGGAGACCCCCTGGAGCGGCACCTCACTGGGCGCCAACAAGGAAACGGGCAAGATCCGCTGGATCCTGCAGAACTCCTACCCGCAGGTGAACGACCTCGCGGCGCTCGCCGGAAAGGCCGGGGCCAAGGGGCTCACCGAGGAGGACGCCGCGACCGGAACGCAGGTGGCGATCTGGCGGTACTCGGACGGGGCCGAGGTGACGGCCCTGGACCCGGAGGCCGAGAAGCTCGCGGACTACCTGGAGAAGAGCGCGCGGAACCTGGCGGAACCGGCCGCCTCCCTGACGCTCGACCCGCCGGCGGTCTCCGGCCTGCCGGGCGAGCGGCTCGGCCCGGTCACGGTCCACACCAACGCGGACGGCGTGACCGTGACCCCGCCCTCGGACGGGACGGCGGACGGCGTGCGGGTCGTCGACGCGGACGGCGAGGCCGTGACCTCGGCCGGTGACGGCAGCGAGCTGTACTTCGAGGTACCCGAGAAGACCGCGGACGGCTCGGCCGAGCTGACCGTGCAGGCCTCGACGACCGTGCCGGTCGGCCGTGCCTTCGCCTCCGAGACCCGCAGCCAGACCCAGATCCTCGCGGGCTCCAGCGAGTCCACGGTCTCCGCGACGGCGACCGCGCACTGGGCCGAGAAGGGTGCGATACCCGCACTGTCCGCCGAGAAGAGCTGCGCCGAGGGCGGCCTGGACATCACGGCCGCCAACCAGGGCGACAAGCCCTTCACGTTCGAGCTGATGGGGATCACGTACACCATTGACACGGGTGAGACCCGCACGGTGACGATCCCGCTCCAGGAGGACCAGGCGTACGACTTCACGATCGAGGGGCCGAACGGCTTCGCGAAGCAGTTCCGGGGCGTACTCGACTGCCGGACGGAGACCGCGGCGAGTGCCGACGGGGACTCGGCCCAGACGCTGAGCGAGCCGAGCCCGGCGACGGTGGGCGGTGGAACGGCCACCGACATCGGCACCGACCTCGCCGAGACCGGCAGCTCCGGCGCCACCCCGGTGATCGGGGGCATCGCCATCGGGCTGGTTGTGATCGGCGGCGCGGTGATGGTCCTCCTCCGCAAGCGGAATTCGTGAAGAGGGATCCGCTGAGAGAGCCGAGAGAACCGAGAGAGCCGAGAGAACCGCGAAGGTCCGCGGAGGGACCTCGAAGTGGATCCGTGAGAGAAAACGCTCCTTGGTAACTCAACAGTGAGTGACCGCGTGGTGACACGCGCATGCGACGCGGCCCCGGTACGCCCTCGAGGCGCCGGGGCCGCGTCGCCCGTCCGGGGGGCTTCACCACGCGGTTTCCGTAGAGGGCTGGCAGTGCGGCAAGATGGGTGGTACTGCCCACTGCCAGATTTCAAGTTGCCGGACGGTTTCTCTTGGCTGAGTACATCTACACGATGCGCAAGACACGCAAGGCGCACGGCGACAAGGTGATCCTTGACGACGTCACGCTGAGCTTCCTGCCCGGCGCGAAGATCGGTGTGGTCGGTCCTAACGGTGCCGGTAAGTCCACCGTTCTCAAGATCATGGCGGGCCTTGAGCAGCCCTCCAACGGTGACGCGTTCCTGTCGCCCGGCTACACCGTCGGCATGCTCCTCCAGGAGCCGCCGCTGGACGAGTCCAAGACGGTCCTGCAGAACGTGCAGGACGGCGCCGCCGAGATCATGGGCAAGCTCAGGCGCTTCAACGAGGTCGCGGAGCTCATGGCGACCGACTACTCGGACGCGCTCCTGGACGAGATGGGCAAGCTCCAGGAGGACCTGGACCACGCGAACGCGTGGGACCTGGACACCCAGCTGGAGCAGGCCATGGACGCCCTGGGCTGCCCGCCCGGCGACTGGCCCGTCACCAACCTGTCCGGTGGTGAGCGCCGCCGCGTCGCGCTGTGCAAGTTGCTGCTCGAAGCCCCCGACCTGCTGCTGCTCGACGAGCCCACCAACCACCTGGACGCCGAGTCCGTGCAGTGGCTGGAGCAGCACCTCGCGAAGTACCCCGGCACCGTCGTCGCCGTCACCCACGACCGGTACTTCCTCGACAATGTCGCGGGCTGGATCCTGGAGCTCGACCGAGGCCGCGCGATCGGCTACGAGGGCAACTACTCCACGTACCTGGAGAGCAAGCAGTCCCGTCTCAAGGTCGAGGGCCAGAAGGACGCCAAGCGCGCCAAGCGGCTCAAGGAAGAGCTGGAGTGGGTCCGCTCCAACGCCAAGGGCCGTCAGGCCAAGTCCAAGGCCCGTCTCGCCCGCTACGAGGAGATGGCGGCTGAGGCCGACAAGATGCGGAAGCTGGACTTCGAGGAGATCCAGATCCCGCCGGGCCCGCGCCTGGGCAGTGTGGTCGTCGAGGTCAACAACCTCAACAAGGCCTTCGGCGAGAAGGTCCTGATCGACGACCTGTCCTTCACCCTGCCGCGCAACGGCATCGTGGGCATCATCGGTCCGAACGGCGCCGGCAAGACGACCCTCTTCAAGATGATCCAGGCTCTGGAGGAGCCCGACTCCGGTTCGATCAAGGTCGGCGACACCGTCAAGATCTCCTACGTCGACCAGAGCCGCGAGAACATCGACCCCAAGAAGACGCTGTGGGCCGTCGTCTCCGACGAGCTGGACTACATCAAGGTCGGCCAGGTCGAGATGCCCTCCCGCGCCTACGTCTCCGCGTTCGGCTTCAAGGGCCCGGACCAGCAGAAGCCGGCCGGGGTGCTCTCCGGCGGTGAGCGCAACCGCCTCAACCTGGCGCTCACCCTCAAGCTGGGTGGCAACCTGCTGCTCCTCGACGAGCCGACCAACGACCTCGACGTCGAGACCCTGTCCTCGCTGGAGAACGCGCTGCTCGAGTTCCCGGGCTGCGCCGTGGTCGTCTCCCACGACCGCTGGTTCCTGGACCGCGTGGCGACGCACATCCTCGCGTACGAGGGCGAGTCCAAGTGGTTCTGGTTCGAGGGTAACTACGAGTCGTACGAGAAGAACAAGATCGAGCGACTCGGTGCCGACGCAGCCCGCCCGCACCGCGCCACCTACAAGAAGCTGACCCGGGGCTGATCGATCTTGCGGCACATCTACCGCTGCCCACTGCGCTGGGCGGACATGGACGCGTACGGCCACGTCAACAACGTGGTCTTCCTCCGCTACCTGGAGGAAGCCCGTATCGACTTCCTGTTCCGCCCGGAGAAGGACTTCAAGCAGGGGTCCGTGGTGGCACGCCATGAGATCGACTACAAGCGTCAGCTGGTGCACCGGCACCAGCCGGTGGACATCGAGCTGTGGGTCACGGAGATAAAAGCGGCGTCGTTCACGATCGCCTACGAGGTCAAGGACCCGGACCAGGTCTACGTCCGGGCCTCCACGGTGATAGTGCCGTTCGACTTCGCCACCCAACGGCCCCGCCGGCTCACCTCCGAGGAACGCGAGTTTCTGGAGGAGTACAGGGACGACGAGGCGGAGGCCGTCGCCGCATGACGGTGCTCCACCTCGCCGACGAGGGGGAGGCGGCGGATCTCGCGGCCTTCCTCTCCAGGCTGCTCCACTACGACCGCGGAGCGGCGGTGCGTCTCCAGGCGGCCGGCACCGCACTGGCCGTATTCGGCCGGCCACCGTCCTTCGAGGTCCTGGCGATCCGGGCCACGCGCCTCGCCAAGCCGTACGAGCACGGGCTCGACGGCACGCTCGACGTGACCGTGTCGGCCGGTGAACTCCTGGAGTCCATCGACGATTCCGGGGCGACGGCGGTCGTGCCGGCCGCGGTGACCGGGCCGCCGTGGGCCGGGGTGCTTCCTCCGCGCGGCGGCTGGCGGCCGGAGCCGGGGCTGCCCGCGCCGGATGCCCTGCGGGCGATGGTCTCCGCGGCGGTGCGTGAATTCCGCTCCCGCACCGAGGAGTTGGTGCCCGAGCGCCGTACGCGGGCCGAGCTCGACCAAATCGGGCGGGAGATCTGGTCACGGACGGTCGGGAACACGCCTCTGCCGGTGCGGGCCGTGCACGCGGCCCAGTCGCTCGGTTTCCTCCGCACCCCACGGCCGGCCGGCCCACCAGAGGAGGCGTCACCGGGACTCTTCTCGTCGGGCGCGTGGCTGAGGCTGCGTACCCCGTACGGCTCGATCGCCGTACGCAGGGCGGGCCTCGGGGCGTTCGGCGTCAGCGTTCGCTGAGCATGCCTGCCGTGTTCCGCAGGGGCAGGGGCAGGGGCAAGGGCCAGTAGCCAGGGGCCGAGAGTGGTTGCCCGGCGGTGGTCCCGGGCCCCGTGGTCGCTGCTCAGCCCGGGGCGTTCACCATCGAGGCTGCGGCGTACGTGAGGTACTTCCACAGCGTGTGCTCGTGTTCCTCGGAGAGGCCGAGCTCGTCGACGGCGTCGCGCATGTGCTTCAGCCAGGCGTCGTGGGCGGCGCGGTCGACGGTGAAGGGGACGTGGCGCATACGGAGCCGGGGGTGACCGCGGTTCTCGCTGTACGTGGTGGGGCCGCCCCAGTACTGGATCAGGAACAGCGTGAGACGGTCCTCGGCCGGGCCCAGATCCTCCTCGGGATACATGGGCCGCAGGATCGGATCCTCGGCGACACCCGCGTAGAAACGGCGCACGAGGCGCCGGAAGGTCGCCTCGCCGCCGACCTGCTCGTAGAAGGTCTGCTCCTGAAGCGTGCCGCGCGGAATCTCATTCACGTTCCCCATGGTCTCAGACGCGGCGGCGGAGGACTTGAGGCTTAGGACCATCGAAGGGGCAGCCGAAGGGCCCGAGGGGAGGCCGGTGGCCCGGGCAGGGCGCCGGTCGGGAGACGGGCGCCGGGCGAAGGGGGCGGACCGGTTGATTCCGGACTGGTATGGCGTGGTGCTCGCCTCCGGAGGCGTCCGGCCGCACAGTGGAGGTATGGGCACGCACGCTGTGGATCACGATCTGGAACGCCTCGCCGCCGAGGCCCGGTCGGCGCTGGTGCGCGAGATCGAGGCGAGCGGGGCGTGGGACGCCGACCCGGAGTGGCGGAAGGCGTTCGAGAGCGTCCCCCGGCATCTCTTCGTGCCGTACTACTACGTGAGTGCCGTGGGTGGCTTCGAGCGGCTGTGGGGCGAGGAGCGTGACCCGCGGCGGCGTGGCCGCTGGGTGCGGGGCGCTTACGCCGATGCCCCGCTCGCCACGCGGGTGCGCGACGGGCAGCTGATCTCCTCCAGCAGCCAGCCGTCGCTGATGGCGACGATGCTCGTCGAGTTGGAGGTGGAGGACGGCGACCGGGTGCTGGAGATCGGCGCCGGCACCGGTTACAACGCCGCCCTGCTCGCGCACCGGCTCGGGGACGACCTGGTCACGACCGTCGATCTGGACGCCGACATCACGGAGGCGGCGCGCAGACATCTGGATGCAGCCGGATACCACCCGACCGTCGTCACCGGTGACGGGGCGCGCGGGGTGCCCGAGCGGGCGCCGTACGACCGGATCATCGCGACCTGCACGTTGCACTCGATCCCGCGCGCCTGGCTCGCCCAGTGCACCCCCGGCGCACGCATCCTGACGCCGCTGGCCACGGGGTTGGTGCGGCTGCTGGTCGAGGACGCCGAGCATGCCGAGGGGCGCTTCCTGCACACGTCGGCGTACTTCGTGCCGCTGCGCGGAGGCAGTGAGCCGGAGGCGATGCATCCGCACCTGGGCGGGCTGCCGAGCCGGGCCAGGGACCACGAGCTCTTCCGGTTCCTGCTGGCACTCACGGCGGGCAGCCTCGACCCGCACGAGGCCCTCGCCCTGTGGCAGCGCGAGGGCATGCCCTCCCGGGAGCGCTACGGCATCACGGTCCGCGGCGACCACGCCTGGGCATGGCTGGACGACCCGGAGGGGCCGTACGCCTGGCCTCTCCCGGGCTGAGGGCACGAGTTCGCCCGGGAGCGACCGGAGTATCGCAACCGATCACCGATCACCGATCACCGGTAACCGGTAACCGATCGGTGTCTCGGGGTAATGGCCAGGGCCGACTGAAGTCGCTCAGTCGGCCCTGGTCGTTTCGCTGGTGCGGGCCGGTCAGCCCCGGCGGATCGTGATCGTCGTCCACGCGCCCACGTGTACCCGGTCCCCGTCCTGAAGGGGGATCGGGACGAATGGCTGGATGGGGTCCTCGGAACCGTTGACGGTGGTTCCGTTCGTGGAGTTCTGGTCGACGACCGCCCAGTTGCCGTCGGGCTGCTGCACCAGCACCGCGTGCTGGTGGGAGACGCCCGGGTCCTCCGGCGGCACCGAGAGATCGATGTCGGGGGTGTCGCCGGTCGAGTGTCGGCGGCGCCCGATGGTGATCTGGTTGCCGGTGAGGGCGCGCCGCTGCTCCGGGGAGTACGCGGGCAGGTTCAGACCCGTGGCCTCGGGGCCCGAGCGCTGCATCATCGCCATGAAGTAGTCGCGGTCCGGGCCGATGGTCGCGCTCCAGGTCGTCGGCGCCTGCGGGTACGCGGGGCCGGGCGGGGCCTGGGTGACGCCGGGCTGCGGGTAGTCGTAGCCACCGGGACCGCCAGGGCCGCCGGGTCCACCCGGACCACCGGATCCGCCGGGACCGGTCGACGGCGGGGAGATCACCCAGTCGTCGTCGGCACCGAAGGACGGGCCGCCACCGGGACCGCCAGGACCCCCGGGGCCGGGACCACCCGGTCCACCGGGACCGCCAGGACCCCCGGGATGCGGTCGCCGGGTCTCCTGCGGGAAGGCGGGCGGAGCCGGCTGCCCCGCCTGCTGGAACGACTGGGGCGCCCCACCGGGACCCTGACCACCATGGGGGCCGCCCTGGCCGCCGCCGGGCCCCTGGCCGCCGTGACCGCCGGGCCCGGGACCGCCGGGGAAACCAGACCCACCGGGGAAACCGGCCCCACCGGGGCCGCCAGGCCCACCGGGTCCACCCGGCGTGGGGCCGGGCGGCGGAGGAACCGATCGGGAAGGATCGCCGCCGAAGCCCGAGGGGTCGGGACGGGAAGGATCGCCGCCGAAGGCCGACGGGCCGGGCCTTGAGGGGTCGCCGCCGAAGCCTGAAGGGTCGGGACGTGAAGGGTCACCGCCGAAGCCCGAGGGCCCAGGTCGCGAAGGGTCACCGCCGAACGCGGACGGACCGGGCCGGCCGGACTGCCCCGGGCCGGGCCGGCCGGGCTGACCCGAAGGGCCGCCGCCGAACCCGGAGGGACCCCCCGGCCCCGACTGGCCACCGGGACCGCCGGGCCCACCCGGGCGGCCGGGGCCACCGGGGCCGCCAGGACCCCCAGGGCCGGCAGGACCGCCGAACCCACCGTTTCCACCCGGACCGCCGGGCCCACCCGGGCCCGACGGCTCTCCGCCGTACGGCGGTCCCGGCGGGATCGGCTCGGCGGGGCGGTTCACCTGTGAGGGGCGGGAGCCCTGGTAGTCGTACCCGTCACCGCCGCCGCCGTAGGACGGCGGGGGCGGCGGCTGCTGCTGGAACCGGAGTGCCGGGTTCCCACCGGCACCGGGACCAGGGCCGGGGCCCTGACCGGGGCCGCCGGGGCCGTGACCCGGACCCGCGCCGGGTCCGGGGGATCCCGGCCGGGGCGCGGCCGGGGTGTACGTCGTCGCGGTGTTGGTCAGGAAGTTCCACCGGCACTCCTCGCAGAACGG
This sequence comes from Streptomyces sp. NBC_01314, assembly GCF_041435215.1. Classification (NCBI taxonomy): domain Bacteria; kingdom Bacillati; phylum Actinomycetota; class Actinomycetes; order Kitasatosporales; family Streptomycetaceae; genus Streptomyces; species Streptomyces sp. NBC_01314. Next base: position 7,386,293 of record NZ_CP108394.1, read on the forward strand.
CGCGCCGCCCTCGCGGGGCGTGCGGCACTGCGGGCAGAGTTCCGGCTCGGCGGCGAGGTGCGGGCGTCCACCGGGACCCCCGGGGCCACCCGGACCCGGAGGCGGGGGAGGTGAACCGGGCGGCGGATATCCGTAACCGGCGCCCGGGGGCGGCGGTGGTGGCGGCGGGGGTACGGCACCGGCCATACGGTGACCGCAGACCTCGCACCAGTCGTCGGAACCCGACTGGTGTCCGTTCGGGCAGGTCGGCATGTCGGCGCTTCCCCCTCTCCTTTCCGACCTCGCGGCCGGTTCCTGTGGCCGCGACGGGCCGGTGTGGCCGGTTCTGTCCGGATCCCCGGTGGGGAGCCAGGCTGACGTGCAGCGGTGCTACCGGTTGTTTCTACCTACTTCTTTACACGAACAGTCTTTGTCGACCGCGTTTCGAGAGTCATCTCGTCGGCCTCCGTGACCTTCGCCTTCAGTCGCACAGTACCTGTCGCCGCGTCGACCACGTCCACCACCTTCGCAAGCAGTTTCGCAGTATCCGCGTTCCCCGACGCGCTGGCGAGTTGAACGGCCCGCCCCAGCTTGGCCGTTGCTCCGTCGAAATCACCGGATTTGCGAGCATCCAGACCTTGCTGGATGACTTGCGCCAGTTCGGCCTGGCCCGTGTAGTGCGCGACCTGGGGGTTGATCGACGTGGACGCGACCATGTCGTCGGTCCACAGGGCCTTCACCAGGCCCTGGGCGCCGAGGTTCTGCGCGGTGCCGTCGGGCTGGGGGATGACGAGGGAGACGCGGGCGGCCAGCATCTCCTGGCCCAGGGAGGCGGCCGGTACCTCGACGCACACGTGGTAGTCGCGGGACTCGTCTCCCCACGAGCCGGTCGGGTAGTCCCCGGCGCGCGGTCCGGCCTCGATGCGACGGTCGGTCAACTGCTCGACCGTGGGCGCCACTTGCTTCACGAACTTGATCTGTGTGCCGACCGGGGTCCACAGCCGCAGGGCGACGTCCGCGACCTCCTTGCCCATGGCCGCCTCCATCATCTGCGTGAAGTCGGCGGACAGGGCGGCTGGGTCGGCGACGATGTCGGCGGTGCCGAGGAGCGCGGAGGCGATCTGGGTGACCTCCTTGACCTCCCAGTCGGTACCCACTCCACGCGCGTCACACGTGAACCGTCCGGCACAGGCGTCCAGCGCGGCCTTCAGATCCTCCGGGGACTCGTGCTCGTTGCGGCCGTCGGTGAGCAGGATGCCGTGGCGTATGGCGACGTCCGCCGAGGCGAGCAGCCGGTCCGCGAGCTTCAGCCAGGTGCCGATGGCGGTGCCGCCGCCCGCGCTGAGCCTGCGCAGCGCCTGCTTGGCCTGGTCCCGGGTGGCGGAGTCGGCGACCGCGAGCCGGCCGTTGCCGGGGTAGACCTCCCGGGCCACATGGGTGCCGTCGATCACCGCGAAGTGGACGCCGTCCCGCAGGGTGTCGATCGCGGCGGCCGTGGCGTCCCGGGCGTTGCGCATCTTGGTCGGCGGGTAGTCCATCGACCCCGAGCAGTCGACCATGAGCGCCACGGCGGCGGACGGTCCCTGGCCGGGCGAGTAGAGGTGCGGCGCGGCGACCGCGGTGCCGATGGTGCCGCCGCCGGTCGCGCTGACCGTCACGATGGCGTTGACCTCGCGGCCGCCTTCCGGCAGGTACTCGTTCTGGTACACCTCGACCGAGAACTGCGGCACGTTCGACTTCGAGAAATTGGCCATGCCTACTCAGATCCCCCTAGCAGCCCCACTGTTGGCCCCACAGCCTGTGGGGTGATGACTGTGCCTGCCCGCCTGAACCGGACCGGTCCCCTCCGGCCCGTCGGCCCTTCCCGTCCGGCCGCCGGGACGCTCGCGGACACCCCGCCCGCGAGCAGTCTCAGGCCGATCCTGCCCCCTGAGGAGGGGCCGGGAACGGCAGGACGGCCACTGTTACGTTGTCGTGGCCACCGCCGTCGAGGGCCCGGCCGACCAGAACCTGCGCGCAGTGCAGCGGTCGCTCGGCCGCGTCGAGGGGCACGGCCTCGGCCATCTCCTCGGCGGCCTCCGCGTAGTTCCACAGTCCGTCGGTGCACACCACCACCACACCCGGCCGGTCCGGTTTGAAGGAAGCGGTGTGCGGCTCCAGTTCGTACGCGTCCGCGCCGAGCCAGCCGGTGATCGCGTGGGCGCGCTCGTCGGCGTACGCCTCGGCCTCGCTCATCAGTCCCGCGGACACCATCTGTGCCGCCCACGAGTCGTCCTCGGTGAGCCGGGCCGGGGGTGCGCTCCGGTCCACCGGGACCCAGTAGGCGCGGCTGTCGCCGACCCAGCCGACGACCAGCAGGCTCGGTGTGACGACGGAGCCGACGATGGTGCACGCCGGCGCGTTCTGGTGCGGGGCGTGCTCCTGGGCCGTCTCCGGCTCCTCCGCCAGGGCGTTGACGGCGGCTGCGGCGGCGACGATCGCGTCGTGCAACGCCTGCTGCGGATGGGTGCCGCGCGGCAGCGAGTCCAGCACGGTCTCGTTGGCGACGCGGGCCGCGGCGAGCGAGGCGTCGTCGGGGCGGGTCGCGGAGGACACGCCGTCGCAGACGATCGCGACGACCGCGGGGGAGCCGTCCGGCAGCGCGGTCGAGGAGATCGCGAACGAGTCCTCGTTGCGGTGGTGGCGCAGGCCTCGGTCGCTGACCGCGGCCACCGCGCCCAACTCCAGTTCCATGTGGTCACGTTCGCGTGGCTGGGCGTGCCCGCAGTTCTCGCAGTAGCCGTCCCGGTCGACATGGCCCGCGCGGCAGGCCACGCACACCTTCGTGCCGGCCGGCGGGGTGGCGAGGTCGGCGGTGCGCGGATCCGGCGGCTGGGGCGCGGCCAGCGGGTACTCGTCGGGCTCGCGGGGCCGGTCGAACCGTACGCCCCGCCCCGGACCGGGCAGTTCGCCGCCGCCGGAGTCGGTGCCCGGGATGTCGGTGGGGCGGACCACCGGCGGGGGCGTGTCGGTGCTGGGCTGGGAGGCGAGGGGCCAGTCCACGGGCGTGGCCTCGTCGGGCGCGTCACCCGTCGTCCCGTTCAGGGTGACGGTCGGCTGGTCCTCCGGCGGTGCGGGCACCGCCGAGAGGTCATGGCCGCACGCACCGCAGAAGCGGTCGTCCGAGGCGAGGGGCCACTCGCAGATCGGGCACTTCGTCAGCGCGGTCGGCTGGGGCATCTGCGACATCAACTACACCCACGTCCGGGGGCGGTAACGGTTGGCACGTTCCACCAGGTCGATCCTCTCCTCGCCGCCTTGGGCGAGCCGGGCCAGTGTGCGGTACGACCGCTCCAGTCCGAAGCGGAGGCCGCGCTCGTCCAGCGCGCTGCCGAGCAGCACCCGACCGCCGGCCGGGGGCGCGGCACCCTGGCCCCCGGAGAGTACCCAGTCCAGGGCGCAGCCAAGGACCTCTGTGGACAACTGCTCGCGGCGCACCGCGTCAAGACCGTACCCGCCGAGCGCCTCGACCTGCCCGGCGGCCGCCGTCAGGTCGTCCAGGAACGGCGTGTCCGGCACGCTCCCGGACGGAGCGGCTCCGGGCGACACGGCCCCGGGAAGCACGGCCCCGGACCCGAGCGTCGCCTCCGTACGGTGTCTGAGCCGCGCCCGTACGGCGGCGACCCGGGCGGCGGTGTAGTGGATGGACGCCTCCGGTACGGACTCCAGGGTGTGCACGGCGTTCTGCCGGTCCCCGGCGGTCAGCCGGACCCGGGCGAGCCCGAACGCGGTGCTGACGAAGCTGGGGTCGGTCGTCCACACCAGGCGGTAGTACTCGGCGGCGTTGTCCAGCTGCCCGAGCACCTCGGCGCACAGACCGAGGGCCAGCTTGGGGGCGGGCTCGCCCGGGAAGGCGTCGTAGATCGCGTCGAAGGACAGCGCGGCGTTCTCGTGGTCGCCTGTGGCGAGCGCGGTCACGCCCCGGTACCAGACCACCCGCCAGTCGTCGGGGTGGTCCCGCTCCAGGGCGTCCAGGGTGGCCAGGGCGATGGTGAACTCGCCCATCTCCAGCCGGGCCCGCAGCTCGCGCAGCCGCAGCTCCAGTGAGCCGCTGGGGGCCGAGTGCAGCGCCGTGATCAGCTCGGTGGGCGCGGAGGTCATGAGCCCCGCCAGGAACCCGGCGTTCGGGTCTCCCGGGTCCACGCGCGGCACGGGCAGCGCGAGGGCCGCGGCGGCGGTGTCGAGCTCCCTGGTGAGCCGGACGGGAACGGCCGCGCCGCCGGTCAGCGGAGCGGGCGTACCGGAAGGCGATCCTCCGCTTCCGACGAGCGAAGCGGAAGGTGAACCTCCGTTCGTGGCAGGTGGAGCGGAAGCCGAACCACCGTTCCGGGCGGTCGCCACCGTGCCTCGCCGGAGGCCCTTCGCCACCGGAATCACCCGCGTCCCCAGCCGGGACACATCCCTGTCCAGCTTCGCGAACAGTTCCGTGTCCGTGACCTTCACCTCGGGGCCGAAGATCGTGGACAGGGCGGGTCGCGCCCGGCCCGTCTGGAGGGAGACGACCTCCCGCAGCACACCGGTCAGCTGCTCCGACATCTCCTGCGCGGAGGCGAACCGGCGGGCCGGGTCGGGGTCGGTGGCACGGACCAGCAGGCGGTAGAAGGACTCGTACTGGCGGAAGACCTCGATGTTGTCGGGGTCGGGCAGGGAGTCCACGAAGACGTTCGTGTAGCCCTGGAAGTCGAAGGTGAGGACCGCGAGCGTCCGGGCGACCGTGTACAGGTCGGAGGCCACCGACGGGCCCACGTCGGCGACTTCGGGTGCCTGGTAGCCGACCGTGCCGTAGATGGCCGACTCGTCGTCGTCCATCCTGCGCACCGCGCCCATGTCGATCAGCTTGAGCTGGTCCTCGGTCTGGATCGCGTTGTCGACCTTGAAGTCGCAGTACAGCAGGTTGCGGCTGTGGAGGTGACCGAGCGCCTCCAGCGCCTCGATGCCGTACGCGCACGCCTGCTCGACCGGGAGCGGGTCCCGGCGGCCGTCCGGCGTGCGGCGGTCGTTGGCGATCTCCTTGAGGGACTTGCCGCCGACGTACTCCATGACGATGTACCCGTCCAGCGAGCCGGTGTGCTGGTCGAGGTGCTCGACGAAGTTGTAGATGCGGACGATGTTGGAGTGCTCGATCTCGGCGAGGAAGCGGCGCTCGGAGATCGCTGCGGCCATCGCGTCCTGGTCGCCGGTGTCGAGCAGGCCCTTCAGTACGACCCACCGGTCCGACACCGCCCGGTCGATGGCCAGGTAGACCCAGCCCAGGCCGCCGTGCGCGAGACAGCCCACGACCTCGTACTGGCCGCGCACTATGTCGCCCGAGTGCAGCTTCGGCACGAACGAGTACGGGTGGCCGCACTTGGTGCAGAAGCCCTCCGTGCGCCCCGGCCGCTCACCGCGCGCCCGCCCGACCGGCGCCCCGCAGTCGGAGCGCGAGCAGAACCGCTTGCGCTCGGGCACCTCGGCGGTCTCCAGGACCATCGCGCGGGGGTCCGGACGAGGCACATCCGGGACCTGCACGAGACCGACACCGAGGCGGGCCCGCCCCGAGGAGCCGGCGGTCTTGCCGGAGCTGCGCACCGACACCGAACGGCCCGTCGTCCTGCCCGACAGGGCGCGCGAGAGCCGCCCGGACACCGAGCGCCGGGACTGCGAGGAGCGCGCGGACGAGCGCGAGGCGCGCGAACTGCTGGAACCGGAGCCGCGTGAGCCCCTGCCGCCTCCGGTGATGCCGGTGGGCGGGGAGTTGACCATGCCGCTCGCCGAGACGACCGGCGCGAGACCGCAGGTGTCGCAGTACAGCTCGCCGCCGCCCATGTCCTCGTACGATCCCGAGCAACCGGGCCGCTGGCACGACTGCTGCGGAGCCTCTTCGCCTGTCTGACCTTCGCCTGCCTGGCTTTCGCTCGTCAGGCCTTCGTTCGTCAGGCCTTCGTTCGTCCCACTCACGATTCCTCCTCCCTCCGGTCCTGGGGCGCGGGCCGGGCCGGCACCGACTGGCCCAGCAACTCGGCGGCCGCCTGCTGGTAGCGCAGCACCGTCATCTCGGCCACGCGCAGGTCACAGGGGGCACTCCACAGCATGCGCCGCGCCGCGTCGTACCGCTCGATCAGCAGCGAGTCCTCCGCGAAGCCGTGCCGGGCGACCTTCGCCTTGTACGCGTCGAGTCGGCCGCGCAGCTCCGCGCGGACCGCCAGCGGCGCGGTGACCGCCGTCAACGACTCCCGGGCGCGCAGCAGTTCGTCGTCCGCCTTCTGCTCCAACGACTCCAGCAGCGGGGACAGCCGGTGCCACTGCGCGTGTCTGCGGTACTCCGCAGCCATCGCCAACTGCTCCTGCAGCACGGTCGGCGGGCCGCTCACCACGGGCACCTCGGTCGCGGCGATCTTCGCCAGCACCTCACCGCGCGCGCTGCGCGCCTCGGCGAGCGTTCGGTCCGCGCGGCTGAGCACGTCCCGCAGCTTCAGCAGCCGCGACTCCGCGTCCTGCCGGACCGTCAGCACGGCGTCGATCTCCCGCCGTACGTCCTCCAGGGCACGCGCCTCACGGTCGTACGTCGTGGTGTCCGGTCGGCCGCCGCCGGGCGCCGAACTGCCCGGCGTGGGGACCCAGAAGGCGAGCGGGTCGGAGATGACCTGCTCGCGGAGCCGGGTCAGGGTGCGGGTGATCCGCTCCAGGTCGTCGCCTGCCGGGTGCTCGCCGGGACGTACACCGACGGAGTGCGCGAGCTGGCGGGTGCGCTGGAGCTCGGCGGCCAGCAGATCGATCCGGGCGGGCAGCGCGGACCACACCGCGTCGGCGGCCACGACCATGTCCAGCGAGGACGCGTACAGGTCGTTCATCCGGTCCACGAGGGTGACCAGCGAGAACTGCTCGCTGAGCCGGCTCGCGCCCTGCAGCGTCGGCGCGTTCGCCATCGCCGTGGCACTGCCCGCGACCGTCACCGCCTCACCGCGCAGCAGTTCGGTCAGGTCCACCAGGTCCTCGCGGCTGGACCAGCGGCGCCGCGAACGGATCTCCCGGGCGGAGCGCAGCGCGTCCGCGTATGCGTCGAAGTACGCCCACAGCAGCGTGATCGACGCGTCCGCCGACGTCCAGCGTTCCTTGGTGATGCCGGTCAGCGCGGCGCCTTCGAGAAGTCTGCGACCCGCGTGGTCCTGCAGGGCGAGCAGCGAGGTCTCGATGGCCTCGTGCTCCGCCCCGAGCCGCGCGAGCGCACGGTCCACCTCGTCCCGGTCCATCACCGGCCCGGTGGATCCCGCGACGCCCATCGATCACCTCTCGCTGCTGTCGGTGTACGTCAGTTGAACGCGGTCCTCGTACGTCGGTCCTGCCGCGTCAGTCGCGGTACTGCTGGGGGGAGGGCGGCCGGGACTTCTCCGCGTTCCCCACCATCGTGGCGGACAGCCAGGTGGTGTACGAGTCCTGCCAGCCGTCCTTGAGATAGTCCACCAGTACCTGGTTGACCCGGCGTACCAGATCATCCGCCTCCAGGTTCATCGCCACGCCGTAGTACTCGGTGGTGAACGGCTCACCCTTCAGATCGACCGTCGGGTCCTGCGCCGCCTGGCTCGCGGCGAGGGCGCCGTCGGTGACCACGGCGTCGACCTCGCCGAGCTGGAGCCTTACCAGGCAGTCGAGTTGGTTGGGGACCTGCAGGGATATGTCGGTGGAGGCGGGTACCTGGCCCGAGTCCTTGCCGGCTGTAAGGGCGGACAGGGCCGTGGACGTGGCCGCCGTGCAGATCCTCTTGTCCGCCAGTGTCTTGCCGTAGCCCTTGATCGTCGAGGACCTGGGGGCCAGGACCTGCTGCCCGGTTTTGAAGTACGGCTGGGAGAAGGCGACTTCCGCCATGCGATCGCAGCTGATCGTCATGGTGCGGACCACCATGTCGACGGTCCCCTTCTGGAGGGCGGTGATGCGCTGGTTCGTGGGAATCGCTTTGAGGCGCACCTTGTCCGGGTTGCCGAGTATCTCTTTGGCGATGCGGTGCACGATGTCGATGTCGAAGCCCTCCAGTTGGGCGTCGTCGTTCGTGCTGTTCGGGTCGCGGTAGCCCCAGCGGAAGCTGTTCTGGTCGACGCCGACCGTGATGTAGTCCTTGTCCCTGATCCGCTGAATCGTCTTGCCGGACTGGTCCGAGGAGGGGCTGAGGCTCCGGTTCTGCGGGTCGCCCTTCTTCTTGCAGTCGTCCGCCCGCGCCTGCGTTCCCCGGGTGACCCCCTGGCCCCCGTTGCCCGTGACGCCGTCGCCGCGTGTCCCGCTCACCGGCAGCACCAGGGCGAAGACCACGGCCAGGGCGCAGAGGACCGCCATCGCGCCCACGCCGCCCCAGCCCCTGAGACCGGCCCGCAGGCGTCGTACCGCATTCATCGCGACCCCTTCCACCGCGCCTCCTCCCGCCGCCGTCACCGGTACTCCGAAAGCCTGCGCCCGATGCCGAGCACCGCGCCCGCCGCGCCGATCACGGCCAGCACCGCGGCGCCCACGGGGAGGCCGAGCATCGCGTCGCGGCCGTCCTGGGCTGCTCGCTCGAACTCCTTCGCCTCGTACACGCTCGCGATGCCCAGGTTCTTGTCGACCTGGTCGAAGCACTCGCCGGTCGGCTTGTCGCCGTTCTCGCAGGCGGCTGTGGACTTGCCACCGATCACCTGGGCGAGAGCGCACTGGTAGTCGCCCTTGTTGTCGGCCGCGCGGGCGTTCTTGTGCCGAGCCTGCCACTCCTCCATGCCGGCGCCGGCGGCCTGAAGGGGCTTCTCGCCACCGGCGTCGTCGGCGACCCGCTCGGCGGCGGCCAGCTGTTTCTTGAGCTTCGCCATACTGGCCTCGAACGCGTAGTCGAACTTGTCCACGCTGTCGCCCTTGGCGTTCTCGGTGGTCTCCGCGCCCCGGCTGATCAGGGTCAGGTTCTCGTTGCCGCGTGCGGTGAGGGAGGCGATGCGCGCGTCGTTCAGCACGGTCAGGGACCGCACACCGTTGTCGTAGGAGTCGTTGAGTCCCGAGCGGGCGAGGGTGTGACCGCCGGCCAGCCACAGCAGGACGACGGCCGACGCGGCCGTCGCCGCGACGAGACCGTGGTTCAACACCCGGTTCGTTCGCTGGTAGTTACGGCGCTGGGCCCAGACGAGGCCGCCGATGGCGAGGACGCCGAGAGCGATCGCGGCCCACGGATACGACGTGGCGTCCGCGTAGTCGTCGCGGAGCTGCTCGTTCTCGTTGTCGTAGATGCTCTGCGCCTCTTCGAGCATCTTCTGCATCTTGTCGTTCGCGTAGCGCAGATAGGCGCCGCCCAGCGGGTAGCCCAGCCGGTTGTTGGCGCGGGCCCGCTCGACCAGGCCCTTGTACTCGGGCAGCAGGGCGTTCAGCTTGGCGATGCGTTCCTCGGATTCGGAGCCGGCCTCCGACGCGGTCGCGGCGAGGGCCAGCTGCTTCGCGGCCTCCCGCATCTCCCGCTCGTACTCCTCGCGCGACTCCTCGGTCTCCTGCCCGCCCGCCAGGAATCCGCTGGAGGCCGCGGTGTTGGCGGCGGCCAGGGAACTGTAGATCTCCGCCGCCGCCGAACTCAGCGGCTGGCTGCCGTGCAGTACGTCGTCGGCGGCGGCCGAGCGGTCGTTCATCTGCCAGGCGGTGACGGAGCCGAACACGACGACCAGGAGGGCGAGGACGGCGCCGATGATGCGCAGCCGGCCGGGCTCGGTCGTCGCGGCGGCGCGCAGCTGGTCGACGCCCTCCGCGAACGCCGTCCGGCGGGGCGGGCCGCCGTGCGGGTCCGGGGACGGCACGGGGGGCCTCGGCGGGTGCGAGGCCTGTGGCGGCACGGCCGGGCCCGGGCCCGCGGGTGGTGCCGTCGGTGCCGTGCTGCCCTCCGGCGTGAATGTCACCTGACCTCCCCCTGGTCATCCGTCCGTCACGTCCGCCCGCTCGCACGGACAGAGGTGCACGGCCGCAAGTATCGCCGTCGGGACTGACAACGCACAGACCTTGACTCGATCTTGTTCCCCGATCGTGTCCGTACGTGCTGCGCTTGTCGAATTCCGGCGCAGCACAAGGCCCTCCGCACCACCCCCTGCCCATGAATACGCACTTCGGTCGGGTTCGGTTCCCTGGGGTTCGAACGCGTTCGAGGGGGAGATCGGGGGTGGCACGGGCCGTCGGCTCACCCTCCTTCGTAATACGCCCGCACGCGCGCGTGCACGGTTTTCGGCGCCCCCAAGTGGTCGAGCCCGAGCAGCGCCGCGCCCAGCACCGGAGCGGCCGTGACCACCCGGGGGACGGCCTTGGGCGCGGCGGCCGCCAGCGCCTCGCGGACCCGGGCGTCCAGGAGGGGATGCCGGGCGGCGAGGACACCGCCGCCGAGGAGGACGGGGGTCTCCTCCCCGAGGAGGTCGAGGCGGGTCAGGGCGACCGTCGCCATGGCCACCACCTCCTCGGCCATGCGGTCCACCAGGGAACGGGCCACGGGGTCGCCGGCGGTCGCCGTGGCGAAGAGGACCGGGGTGAGTTCGTGGCGGCGGATCGCCGGGATGTGCTCCAGGTGCAGGGCCTCGACCAGGGCGTACACGGAGTCCAGGCCGAAGTGCGCGGGCAGCGCGGTGGCGAGGGCCGTGGGGCCGCCCCGGCCGTCCTCCGCGCGCGACGCGTGCCACATCGCCTCCTCGGCGAGGCCCCAGCCGCCGCCCCAGTCCCCGGAGATGCGGCCGAGCGCCGGGAAACGGGCGGTACGGCCGTCGGGGCGCATCCCGACGCAGTTCACGCCGGCTCCGCACACCACGGCCACGCCCCGCGGTTCGGCCACGCCGGCCCGCAGAATGGCGAAGGTGTCGTTGCGGACCTCGACGGTCGTGCCCCACGCGCGCGTGCGCAGCGCCGCCGCCAGCCGCTCCTCCTCCACGGGGAAGTCGGCGTTGGCGAGACAGGCCGAGACATGGTCGACCGAGCCGACCCCGGCTTCGGCGAAAGCCTGCCGTACGACCTCCGCGAGGCCGTCGACCGCCGGCGTCACGCCCACGGCCGGCGGCTGGAACCCGCCGCCGCGCGCCGCGCCGAGTACCTCCCCGTCCGGCGCGATCACGGCGACGTCGGTCTTGCTGTTGCCCGCGTCGACGGCGAGCACACTCCCGCGCCCGCCGTCGCGCCGGCGCACGCCGATGTCCGAACCCGTACGCCCGCCCGCGTCCCAACCCGCGCGCACGTTGTCGTTCGCGCCGTCGCTCACCTCGTCGCTCACCTCGTCGCTCACGCCCACGCGAGGTGCTCCCGGTTGTGTGCGAGCAGCCGGTCGGTGAGGGCCTCGGCGTACTCGTACTGCCCGATCAGGGGATGGGAGAGCAGCGCCCGGAAGACCCGGTCCCGGCCGCCGCGCAGGGCCGCGTCCAGGGCCAGGTCCTCGTACGCGGTCACGTTCGCCATCAGGCCCGCGTACAGCGGGTCCACGGCCGGCACCGGCAGCGGTGCCGCCCCCTGCCTGCCCACGGCGGCCTGCACCTCGATCACCGCGTCGGCGGGCAGGAAGGGCAGCGTGCCGTGGTTGAGGGTGTTCACCACCTGGTACGGGCTGCCCCCGTCGCCCAGGAGCGACGCGGCCAGGTCCACGGCCGCCTCCGAGTAGAAGGCCCCGCCCCGCCTGGCGAGCAGCGCGGGCTTCTCGTCGAGCGCCGGGTCGGCGTACATCTCCAGCAACTGCCGTTCCATCGCGGCCACTTCGGCGGCCCGCGAGGGCTTGGTCGCCAGCTCCCGTACGACCTCGTCGTGGGCGTAGTAGTAGCGCAGGTAGTAGGAGGGGACCACGCCCAGACGGTCCAGGACAGGGCGGGGCAGACGCAGGTCCGCGGCGATGGTGCCGCCGTGGCCGGCCAGCAGCGTCGGCAGGACGTCCTCGCCCGAGGGGCCGCCGAGGCGGACGCCGGTCTCCCAGGTGAGGTGGTTGAGGCCCACGTGGTCGAGGTGGACCTCGGCCGGGGTCACCCCCAGGTGCGCGGCGAACTTCCGTTGCAGGCCGATCGCCACGTTGCACAGGCCGACCGCCTTGTGGCCGGCCCGGAGCAGGGCGCGGGTCACGATCCCCACCGGGTTGGTGAAGTCGATGATCCAGGCGTCGGGGTTGGTACGGCGGACCCGTTCGGCGATGTCCAGGACGACCGGGACCGTGCGCAGCGCCTTCGCCAGGCCGCCCGCGCCGGTGGTCTCCTGGCCCACGCAGCCGCACTCCAGCGGCCAGGTCTCGTCCTGCTCACGAGCGGCCTGGCCGCCGATGCGGAGCTGGAGGAGGACGGCGTCGGCGTCCTCGACGCCCCGGTCCAGATCGCCGGTGGTGACGATCCGCCCGGGGTGCCCCTGGCGGGCGAAGATCCGCCGGGCCAGGCCGCCGACCAGCTCCAGCCGGTCGGCGGCCGGGTCGACGAGCACCAGCTCCTCGATCGGCAGCGTGTCCCTGAGCCGGGCGAACCCGTCGACGAGTTCGGGTGTGTAGGTCGACCCTCCGCCGACCACGGTGAGCTTCACTGACGACTCCCTGACTTCAGGACACGGGTTACGCCGAGAGACGGCGGCCGGGGGATCGGGGGGTGTCCCCCGGGAAAGCACTGCATACGTGGATCAACCCTTTACGCCGGTCAGGGTGACGCCCTCGACGAACGCCTTCTGCGCGAAGAAGAACACGAGGATCACGGGGGCCATGACCAGGACGGTCGCGGCCATGGTCAGATTCCAGTCGGTGTGGTGCGCGCCCTTGAAGGACTCCAGGCCGTAACTGAGCGTCCAGGCGGCCGAGTTCTCGGAGGCGTAGATCTGCGGGCCGAAGTAGTCGTTCCAGGCGTAGAAGAACTGGAAGAGCGCGACGGCGGCGATGCCCGGCTTGGCCATCGGCAGGACGACCCGCAGCAGGGTGCGCAGTTCGCCGCAGCCGTCCACCCTCGCCGCGTCCAGGTACTCGTTCGGGATGGTCGTCAGGAACTGCCGGAGGAGGAAGATCGAGAACGCGTCGCCGAACGCCATCGGGATGATCAGCGGCCACAGTGAGCCGGACAGGTCCATCTGCTTGGCCCAGAACAGGTACATCGGGATCACGACGACCTGCGGCGGCAGCATCATCATCGAGATGACCAGCATCAACGCCAGATTGCGGCCCCGGAAGCGGAACTTGGCGAGCGCGTACGCCACCGGGATCGACGACACGACGGTCAGGACGGTGCCGAGTCCCGCGTAGATCAGGGTGTTCTTCCACCAGGTCAGGAAGCCGGGAGTGTCGAGGACCTGGCGGTAGTTGCCCCACTCCCAGGTGTCCGGGACCAGATCGCGGGTGAGGGCCTGCTGGTCGCTCATCAGCGAGGTCAGCACGACGAAGACGAAGGGCAGGGTGAAGAAGAGCGCGACGGCCACGCCCAGGGAGTGGACGGCTATCCACTCCAGCAGCGCCCGGCGGCGGGCGGTGCGTTCACTCGCCGACGGCGCGCCCACGAGTACGGGTTTGTCGAGTACCTGGGTCATCAGTCACCCGCTCCGATCAGTCCGCCTCGGCGCCGCATCAGCAGCGCCGTGAACACCATCGACAGGGCGAACAGCACAAGGGCGACCACGCACGCGGAGCCGTAGTCGAAGCGCTGGAAGCCGAGGTTGTAGACGAGCTGGGGCAGTGTCAGCGTCGACTTGTCCGGGTAGCCCGGCTCGAACTGCTGACCGGAGCCGCCGATGATGCCGGAGGCGACCTTCCCGGCCACCAGGGGCTGCGTGTAGTACTGCATGGTCTGGATCACGCCCGTGACCACGGCGAACATCACGATCGGCGAGATGGTCGGCAGCGTCACGTACCGGAACCGCTGCCAGGCCGAGGCCCCGTCCAGTTCGGCGGCCTCGTACTGCTCCTTCGGCACGTCGAGCAGCGCGGCCATGAAGATGACCATCAGGTCGCCCACGCCCCACAGTGCGAGCGCGGTGAGCGCCGGCTTGGACCAGGCGGGGTCCGTGAACCAGCCGGGCGTCGGCAGGCCCAGCCCTTCGAGGAGGGAGTTGACCGGCCCGGTCCCGGGGTTGAGGAGGAAGACGAAGGCCAGCGTCGCGGCGACCGGCGGCGCCAGGTAGGGCAGGTAGAAGAGGGTGCGGAAGACGCCCGCGCCGGTCTTGATCTTCGTGATCAGCAGGCCGACGCCGAGTCCGAACGCCACCCGGCAGGTCACCATCACGAGGACCAGCCAGAGCGTGTTGCGCAGGGCCGGCCAGAACAGCGGGTAGTCGTTGAAGACGTAGGACCAGTTGCCCAGGCCGCGGAAGACCGGAGTACCGAAGCCGTCGTACTTCATCAGGGAGAAGTACACGGTGGACACCAGCGGATAGGCGAAGAAGACGCCGAACCCGATCAGCCAGGGTGACAGGAAGGCCACCGTACGAAGCGCCGACCGGCGGCGCTTCGAACGGAGCGTGTGCGTGGACGCGAGGGTCACGCGCGGGGAGTGCGTGGACATAGGACGGATCCCGTTTTCCGTTTCCGGTATTCCGTACCGCTACTTCGCCTGCGCGATGTCGGTGTCGATCTGCGCCGCGGTCTTCTCCAGACCCTTGTGCAGATCCGTCACCTTGCCGGACTCGTACTGGTAGCCGAAGTCCTGGAGCGTGGTCTGGTACGTGGAGCCGTTGATGGAGGCCGGCGGGGTGTTCGAGTGCGTGTTCTGGGTGATGTCCAGGAACGTCTGGAAGCCCTCGTCCACCGTCAGGTCGGGCGACTTCAGGGCCGCGAACGTGGACGGCACGTTGTGGATGGCGTTGGCGAAGGAGACGACGGCCTCGGTGTCGGTCGTCAGGTACTTCACCAGCTCCCAGGCCGCGTTCTGCTTCTGGCTCTGCGGGGCGATGCCGATGATCGTGCCGGAGAGGAAGCCCTTGCCGTACTCGTCGACCTCGTCGTCGGCCACGGGCATCGGCGCGGTGCCGATCTCGAAGTCGGTCCCGGCGTCCTTCGCCATCCCGAGCCGCCACTCGCCGTCCAGCTGCATGGCCACCTGGCCGGTCTGGAACGGGTGCTTGGCGCCCCACTCGTCGCCGAAGGTGTTGCGGTACTTCTCCAGCTTCGCGAAGCCGCCGAGCGAGTCCACCAGGTTCTTCTGGTACGTGAACATCTCCGCGAACGCCGGGTCCTCGGAGATGTTCGACCTGCCCTCCGCGTTGAAGTACGCGTGGTCCCACTGCGACATGTAGTGGTCCACGACCGTCTCGTAGCCGTGGTAGTTCGGCATGAACCCGAGCTGCGAGTAGCTGTCGCCCTTGGCCTTGGTCAGCTTCTTCGCGACCTTCGCGAACTCCGTCCACGTCTTCGGCGGCGACTTGATGCCCGCCTCCTCGAACGCGTCCTTGTTGTAGTACAGCCCGTACGCGTCACCCAGCAGCGGCAGTGCGCACCGGGTGCCCTCGAACTGGGTGTAGTCCAGCATCGGCTTCGGGATGATCTTGTCGAGATCGAGCTTCGACTTGTCGATGAAGGGCTTCAGATCGAGGAACGCCCCCGACGAACAGAACTTGCCGATGTTCGACGTCGTGAACGACGACACCACGTCGGGCCCGTTCGAACCACCCGCCCGCAGCGCCTGGTTGAGCTTGTCGTCGTTGATGTTCCCGACGACCTTCACCGTGATGTTCGGGTGTGCCTTCTCGAACCGGTCCACGTTCGCCTGGATCGCCTTCACCTCACCGGGCGCACTCCACCCGTGCCAGAAGGTGATCGTCGTCCTGGCGCTCGGGTCGTCGGAGGCGGCGGTGCCGGCCTCACCGGTACAGGCGGTGGCGAGGAGGGAGAGGGAGGCGGCGGTGGCGAGCGCGATCGCCGCTTTCTTGGATATTCCGGACATGGCGAGGCCTCCTGAGGAGAGGGATGAGGTGAAGTGCCCCGAAGGGGCGCGGGGCTGTATCGATGTGCGGCTCCGCCGCGTGGGCGCGACGCGACCAGCCACGAACGGCCCGCAGTTTTCGGACGGTCTGTGACGCGGTCGATTCAGCGGAGCGTCAACGTGTCGAAGACTTCGTCCCGGGTCGCGGCGAGCGCACTCTCCAACGCCCCCCGCAGCACGGGGTGTTCACGCACGTCACCGAGAACGAGCCGCGGCCTGGACGCGGCCAGCTCCGCCAGCTCGGCCTCGACAAGGGCCCGCAGCGGCTCGCCGCCGGCGGTCAGCGCCGTACCGCTGAGGACGACGAGTTCGGGGTCGAGTACGGCTACGAGCGATGCGATACCCGTGGCGAGCCCGGTGGCGTAGGTGGCCAGAAGTTGTCGGTGGGACCCGGAGTCGATGTCGGCGGCGGCCCGGGCGACGAGCGCCGCCGCGACCTCGGCGTACGCCCCCTCCGGTACGGGAGAGATTCCCAGCTCACGGGCGAGCCGGGGAATGATCTGCGAACCGGCGAGCTCCTGGTAGCCGCCGCTGTTGGCCTTGGTGACGTGGCGGACCAGCGGCACACCGGGGACCGGCAGGAACCCGACCTCGCCGGCGCCCCCGGTGAATCCCCGGTGCAGGCGTCCGCCCAGGACCACGGCGGCGCCGAGACCGCCCTCGTTCCACAGCAGGACGAAGTCCTCGTGGCCCCTGGCCGCGCCCAGCCGTTGTTCGGCGAGGGCGGCGAGGTTGACGTCGTTCTCGTACTCCACCGGCATCGGCAGCGCGGCGGCGAGTTCGTCGAGGAGGGCGGGGGAGTGCCAGCCGGGCAGGTGCGAGGCGTACCGCAGCCGCCCGGTGTTGGGGTCGAAGGCGCCGGGCGTGCCGATGACCAGCCGGCGCACGTCGGACCGGACGAGTCCGGCGGCCTTGACCGCCCCGTCGAGGGCGGTGGTGACCTGCCGTACGACGGGTTCGGCGGGGCGTCGTCCGGGGGTGGGGACGGCGTGCTCGCCGACCGTACGGCCGGTGATGTCGGCGACGGCGGCCAGGACGCGTTCGGGGGTGACGTCCAGGCCCGCGGCGTACGCGGCGGTCGGGTCGACCGCGTAGAGCTGGGCGTTGGGGCCGGGCCGGCCCGCCCCGGATCCGCTCTCGCCGGGCCCGTCCGTGCCGGGTCCGTCCGTGTCGGTGCCCGTGGCGATCACGAGCCCGGCGGCTTCGAGGCGGGCCAAAAGCTGCGAGGCGGTCGGCTTGGACAGCCCCGTCAGCCTGCCGAGCCGGGTCCGGGAGAGCGGCCCGTGCTCCAGCAGCAGGTCGAGCGCGGCGCGGTCGTTCATGGCGCGCAGTACACGGGGGGTTCCTGCCATGGTCCGCCACCTGTCAACTGTTAGGAAAGTTTCCTGTCGGATACCAGGACGATAGGACTAGACCAGATGAGCGTCAATATCCGGCCAACAAAAAACCGCCCCCGGCAACGGAGTCGTTACCCGGGGGCGGTGTCGGCACCGCGGAAGGCGGTGCCGTTTCATCTCACTTCACTTCACGTCACTTCACGTCGACGTAGTCCGACGCGGACGTCACGGCCGCGGTGGTGGACGTGCCCGAGAACGTGTAGCGGTACGAGCCGTCCTTCGACGCCTTCACCGTGGTGGACAGGGCGCCGGCCGTGCCGGAGGTCACCGTCTTCACGTCCGTGAAGGCGGGGGCGCCCTTGGCCTTGAACTGGAGGGTCGCCTTCTGGCCCTTGTAGCCCGCGTAGCTGCGGGTGTTCCAGTCCGCGCGGGTGAGCTTGCCCTTGACGGTCAGGGTCTTGCCCTTGGTGACCGGCTCCGGGGTGGCGTTGACGGTGGCCTTCGCGAGCCGCTGGAGCTTGGCGGTGCCGAGGTTGCCCCAGATGTCGGACCCCACGTGGAAGCCGATGTGGTCGTCGGAGTCGTCCTCGTCGATCGCCACGTCGGTGTAGAACGCGGCCGCCTTCCAGGTGGTCGCGTCCGCGCCCTCGTAGAGGTACGACCGAGGAGCGATGGTGAGCGTCGTCGCGCAGGACTCGGTCACCGTGGTGTCGGTCGTCGCCGTCGTCGTGCAGGTGGGCTTCTTGGAGGAGCTTTCGATGGAGTTGTCGGGCTCCGCGAGCCTGCCCCGGTAGAGGGCGACGCCCAGGAAGTTGTTCTTGTAGTCGATGGCGAGATCCGACGGCCGGGTGAAGCTGTACGTGACCGGCACGGTCACCTTGGCCTTGGTACCGACCACGATCGGCTTGCCGCTGTTGACCGTGATGGCGCCGAAGGTCAGGTCCGGCGAGTCGGCCAGCGCGGTCGGCGCGGCCAGGCCGGTGAGAGCCAGGGCGCCGGACACGGCGGCACCTATGGCGAGCTTGCGCATGAGTCCCCACATTCGAAGCGGGCCCCTGGGCGTTTCGCTCCAGAACAAGGGCCCCGCCCCCTGTAGGAGTGACACTAGGCGATCACGCTTGTGTGGGGAACGCGGGGTACCTGTGAAGACGGTAATGAATGCGCAGGTCAAGCGGATGCAAGCGCTCCGGGTGCCCCCGTGAGGGGCACCCGGAGATGCAAAACCCGGACATGCAAAAACCCGGACCGTCAGGCGGAGATGCCGTCGATCCGGGCCAACGCGTCGTCCGCGCCGAACGGCTGCAGGTAGGGCAGCCAACGCGGGTCCCTATGGCCGGTGCCGATGATGCGCCAGGCCAGACCCGAGGGCGGAGCGGGTTTGTGACGGAGCCGCCAGCCGATCTCGACGAGATGGCGGTCGGCCTTGACATGGTTGCAACGGCGGCACGACGCGACGACGTTGTCCCAGACGTGTTTGCCCCCGCGGCTGCGCGGGATGACGTGGTCGACGCTGGTTGCGACGCCACCGCAGTACATGCACCGGCCCCCGTCGCGGGCGAACAGTGCCCGACGGGTCAGAGGAACGGGCCCCCGATAGGGAACCCGGACGAATCGCTTGAGCCGGACCACGCTGGGTGCGGGGACTGTGACGGTCGCGCTGTGCAGATAGGCGCCCGATTCTTCCAGGGCGACCGCCTTGTTCTCCAGGACGAGGACGAGCGCGCGGCGGAGCGGTACGACACCGAGCGGCTCGTACGACGCGTTGAGGACCAGGACGTGCGGCACGGATGCCTCCTTGTACGCCGGCGGCGCGTGGCTCGCGCCGTGGACGATCCGTAGTCAGTCTCCCCTCATGCCTGGTGGAAGCGCCACCATGTCCCGGTAACGGGCTGGGAGTGTTTTCGACCACACCCTGATACATCCCCCGCCGCGTGCTCCCTTCACTCCCTGGTGAGCGCCCTGTCTCCCTCGAACATGGCGACGACCTCCACACAATGCCCCGTTAGTGTGGTGGGCATGCCCGTCCGGTGACCCATCCGTGACCCGACGGATCTTGACCGCCGCACCGGAGGGCAGATAACGCACCTGGAGGTACCCGCCGTGTCGTCCGTTTCTTCCCTGTCCCTCCTACTGGCCGCCGCCACGCCGTCGCCGTCCCCCTCGGAGACGTCGACGACCCCCGCGGTGCCGTCGCTGGAGGACGCCCAGGAGAGCGCGACCAACGCCGCCAGCTGGGTGGAGGAGAACTGGTCCACATGGCTGGCCATCGGTCTGCGCGTCCTGCTGATCGTGGTGATAGCGGTGGTGCTGAGAGTGTTCGTCCGGCGGGCGATCACCAAGCTCATAGACCGGATGAACCGCTCCGTGCCGGGCGTGGAGGGCGGCACCCTCGGCGGTCTGCTGGTCAACGTCGAGCGCCGCCGCCAGCGCTCCCAGGCCATCGGCTCGGTACTGCGCTCGGTCGCGTCCTTCCTCATCCTGGGCACCGCCGCCCTGATGGTCCTCGCCACCTTCGAGATCAACCTCGCACCGCTGCTGGCCTCAGCCGGTGTCGCGGGCGTCGCCATCGGTTTCGGCGCCCGGAACCTGGTCACGGACTTCCTCTCCGGCGTCTTCATGATCCTGGAGGACCAGTACGGCGTCGGCGACACCGTCGACGCGGGTGTCGCCTCCGGCGAGGTCATCGAGGTCGGCCTGCGCGTCACCAAGCTGCGCGGTGACAACGGCGAGATCTGGTACGTCCGCAACGGCGAGGTCAAGCGCATCGGCAATCTCTCCCAGGGCTGGGCCACGGCCGGCGTCGACGTCACCGTCCGTTACGACGAGGACCTCGACAAGGTCCGCCGCACCCTCCTGGAGGTCGGCGAGGCCATGAGCAAGGAGGACCCCTGGAACGAGCTTCTCTGGGGCCCCATCGAGGTCCTCGGCCTCGACGACGTGCTCCTGGACTCGATGGTCGTCCGCGTCTCCGCCAAGACCATGCCCGGCAAGGCCCTCACCGTCGAGCGCGAACTGCGCTGGCGCATCAAGAAGGCCTTCGACGCCGCCGACATCCCCATCGTCGGCGGCGCTCCGGCCCAGGCGGCCGACAACCCGGACGCCGACCCGTCGGCCGGCGTCTCACCCCCGTCGGCCTACGCCTCCAGCACGTCCCCGCAGTCGGAGCGGGCTACGCCGATCGCGCCTTCGGGGGCGCCGAAGTAGCGCGACGCGCGTTAGCGGTTGTGCATGACAGTGGGGGCGCCCGGAATTCTCCGGGCGCCCCCACTGCTCCCCCGCACCTACCGGCGGCCCAGGAACACCCCCGTGCCTCCTGGGACGCCCGGTCTTGAGGCCCTACGCGTACCGCAGCTCCGTCGGACGCACCGACCGGCGCAGCAGCGGCAGCGATGTGGCCGCCGCCAGCAGACAGGCCCCGTACACCACGAGGGGGACGAGCAGTGCCCCGAGCGGCAGGATCGAGACGCCGCCCACGACCAGGGCGTACCAGATGGCGATCGCCGTGCCCCCGACCCCGGCCACCAGCATCGACGGCACCAGCGGCAGGGCGGTCTCCAGGAGCAGGGCCCGGCCCAGCACCTCGTAGGGCACCCCCGCGGCGACCTGCGCGGCCAGGCCCCGGCGGCGGGTGGCGAGCGACTCGGCGGTGCCGACGGCCAGCCCGAAAAGGGTGATGGCGAAACCGACGAGGATCGCGGCGGCCGCCAGGTTCAGCCCGGTGACGTAGAACGCCCTCTCGGCGAGGTAGTCGGTGCCGTTCACCACCGCGAGCAGTCCTTGCCGTATGCCGATGAACCCGCTGCCCACGACGGTCCCCATGAGGACGGCCGCGTGGGTGCGGGCCGAGGTCCACGGGTCGTCGCGCAGCCGCTCGGCGGCGATCAGCACCGCCGGGGTCTCGGCGCGCGCGGCGAGCAGTCGGCCGGTGAGCTTCGAGACCGTGCCCGAGAGCCACACCGCGCCCGCGCCCACCGCGAGCAGTGCGCCGGAGATGGTCAGCGGGGCGTAGCTGGGTGAACGGTCAGGCATGTCGCGGTTGGTGTTGGCGACGAAGAGCAGTGCCCCGAGCACCACCAGCGCCACCGCGCCCAGGAACACCCACCCGGGCCCACGGCCCGTGCTCGGCCGCACCCGGCGCACCCAGCCCAGCGGAGAGGCCACCACGCGGCGCAGCGCCAGCGCACTCGCGACCGCGCCCAGCGCCGGAACCCCCAGCGCCACCAGGGCGATGCCGACCCAGGCCAGGGCGGGCGGGCTGGACCACACGCCCAGCAGAAGCAGCACGAAGAAGACCGTGACGACCAGGGAGCCGACCAGACAGGCCGCTGCCGTCTCCAGCGCCGCGATCCGGCGCACCTGGGCCGCCGATGCCCCGGCCAGCCGCAGCCCGGCCAGTCGCCGGTCACGGTGCATGGCGCCGACACGGGTGCACTGGCCGAGGAACCCGAGCACCGGGACCAGCAGGAGCAGCAGGGTGACGATCACCCCGGAGCGCTCGCCGGGGTGGTTCAGCAGCCCGCTGGCGAACTGCACGCTGTACTGGCCCTCCAGCGAGGCCAGTGCGGCCGCCGCCATGCCGAAGCCGGTGGCCAGGGCCGCCCCGAGGGCGGTCAGCGTCACCCGCCACCACTCCCGCCGGTCGGAGCCCCGCGTCAGCAGGACGGCCAGCCGGAGATCGTTCGCCAGCGTGCTCACCGGGTCACCTCCAGCGCGGCGTCGGCCTCGGACGCCACGACCCCGTCCTTCAGCGTGACCTCCCGGTCCGCGTACGCCGCGGTCTGCGCGTCGTGCGTGATCAGCAGCATCGCCGTACCGGACTCCCGGGCCGCGTGCGTCAGCGCCGCCATCACCTGCTCGCTCGCCAGCGAGTCCAGTGCCCCGGTCGGCTCGTCCGCGAACACCACCTTCGGCGCGGTCACCAGCGCCCGCGCCAGCGACACCCGCTGCGCCTGCCCGCCGCTCATCTCACCGGGCCGCTGCTCCTCCTGCCCACGCACGCCGAACCGCTCCAGCCACTCACCGGCGCGCTCCCGCGCCTCCTTGCGGGCCGTGCCGGCCAGCAGCAGCGGCAGCGCGACATTGTCGACGGCCGTCAGCTCCGGTATCAGCTGCCCGAACTGGAAGACGACCCCGAAGTCCGTCCGGCGCAGCTCGCTCAACTCCTTCTCGGGAAGCTGGTCGAGCCGCTTCCCGGCGTACGCCACCGAGCCCTCGTCGGGGCGGACGATGCCCGCGAGACAGTGCAGCAACGTGGACTTCCCGCTGCCGCTGGCCCCGGTGACGGCGAGGATCTCGCCCTCGCCCAGCTCCACCGAGGTGCCGCGCAGCGCCCGCGTCCTGCCGTGCTCCTTCACGAGGCCGCGGGCCGCGAGCAGCGGCACAGGGCTGGGGTTCTTCTCGTTCATGCTGCGTCGACCTCCGCGGTCAGGGTGGTCAGCCGGGCCGCGGTGGTGTTCATCCAGCGGAGATCGGCGTCGAGATGGTTGAGGGCGTAGTCCGCCGCGAGCACGGTCGCGAGATCGGCACCCGGCGCGGTCTTCACGGCGGTCAGCTCCCGCATGCGTGCCATGTGCGCGGTGCGCTGCGCCCGCAGGTAGGCGGCCGGGTCGCCGTCGGCGAGGATCGAGACGACGAGCTTGGCGAAGATCTCGTTCGTGACGAACGGCGCGGGCGGCGTGATCTCCCCGGCCCACTCGGCCAGTTCGCGGGCCCCCTTGTCCGTGGAGCGGTACGACGTCCGCTCCGGGCCGCTGTCCGCCGCGGTGCCGTCGATCTCCGCGAGCCCGTCGCGGACCAGCCGTTGCAGGGTCGTGTAGACCTGCCCGTAGGCCAGCGGGCGGGCCTGCGGAAAGCGTTCGTCGTGCCGTCGCTTGAGGTCGTAGCCATGGCTCGGCCCACTGGCGAGCAGGCCCAACAGGATGTGACGGGTGCTCATGGAGATCAGTATGCACTGAGTACATGTACTGAGTGAATAGTGATCGGAGGAACGGTCCGGCCATGCCGATGCCGGAGGAGCCGGGGCCCCTCCGTACAAGTGACCAAAACCACGATGTACGGTCACCCACGTCTGCGGCGGCGCCCGCTGGGTAGGGCTGGAGTACCCCGGACCCGCACCCCATCGCCGTACGACGACAAGGAGGCCCCCCATGGCCGCACCGGCTCACCTTCCGACCCCGGCCCGCTCCAAACGCACGGCGGAGCCCTACGAGCTCCACGAGCCCCATGTCTGCGTCTTCAGCGCCGAGGGCCCCTGTGCCGACGTTCCGCTGACCAGCGAGCCTCCGCTCCCCGACGCCGAACCCCTCACCAGCGAGCCGCCCCTCACCGAGGCGGCCCCCCTCACCAGTGAACCCACGTCCCACGGCGCCGCATCGGGGGTCTAGATGCACGAAGACCCAGGGGGTTCGAGCCCGATGCCCGAGACCCCGCTGGCCCGGCTCGCCGCCCTGCACGGCGTCGCCACCTCCTACAGCCCCTCCCCGGACCGTACGGTCGCGGCCTCGGGCGGCGCGGTCGTGGCCGCTCTCGCCGCACTGGACGTCGACGCGAGCACCCCCGAGGCCGTGACCGCCGCCCTCGCGGCACGCGAACGGCAGCTGGGCGCACGGCTGCTGCCGCCGACCGTGGTCTGCTGGGCCGACGGCGGGCCCCCCGCCGCGCTGACCGCCCTCCCGGACGGCACCCGGCTGCGCATCGAGACCGAGCAGGGCGAACTCCGCTCCGGCGTCGAGAAGCTGCCCCCGGGCGTCCACGCCCTGCGTGCCGCCGCCCCCGACGGCCGCACCGCCGAGGCCAACCTCGTCGTGGCCCCGGCCCGGCTGCCCGCCCCGCCCGGCCGCACGTACGGTCTCCTCGTCCAGCTCTACTCCCTCCTCTCGCAGCGCAGCTGGGGCATGGGCGACCTCGGAGACCTCGCCGAACTCACCGCCTGGGCCGGCCGCGCCCTCGGCGCCGGATTCGTCCAGGTCAACCCGCTGCACGCGGCCGTCCCCGGCACCCCCACCGACCCCTCCCCGTACCGCCCCTCGTCCCGCCGCTACCCCGACCCCGTCCACCTGCGCGTCGAGGACGTACCGGAGTACCCGTACGCCCTCTCCTCCGCCTCCTCGTCCCCCGAGGAGCGCGACCGCGTCGGCGCGCTGCTGGAACGGGCCGTGCGCCTGCGGGAGTCCGTCCTGTCCAAGGGCGAGCTGATCGACCGGGACGCGGTGTGGGACCTCAAACGCGAGGCCCTGGAACTGGTGCGCGCCGTGCCGCTCGGTCCCGGGCGGCGGGCCGCCTACTGGGACTTCCTCGCCGAGGAGGGCGAGGCGCTGGAGGACCATGCCACCTGGTGCGCGCTCGCCGAGGTCCACGGCTCCGACTGGTCGCGCTGGCCGACGGGCCTGCGCGACCCGCGCTCCGCCGAAACGGCCCGCGCCCGGGGCGAGTTGATGGACCGCGTCGACTTCCACACCCGCCTGGCCTGGCTGACCGACGCCCAACTCGGCACCGCGCAACGCTCCGCGCGCGACGCGGGCATGCCGATCGGCCTGGTGCACGACCTGGCCGTCGGCGTCCATCCCGGCGGCGCCGACGCCTGGGCCCAGCAGGAGCACTTCGCGGCCGGCATGTCCGTCGGCGCGCCCCCCGACGCCTTCAACTCCCGCGGCCAGGACTGGGGCCTGCCCCCCTGGCGCCCCGACCGCCTCGCCGAGTCCGGCTACGCCCCCTACCGCCACCTCCTGCGCGCCCTCCTCCGCCACGCGGGCGCCCTCCGCATCGACCACGTCATGGGCCTGTTCCGCCTCTGGTGGGTCCCGCAGGGCCAGGCACCGACCGAGGGCACGTACGTCCGCTACGACGCCGACGCCATGCTCGCGATCCTGGTCCTGGAGGCGTCACGGGCCGGCGCCCTGGTGATCGGCGAGGACCTCGGCACGGTCGAGCCGGGCGTCCGTGAGGCCCTCGACGCCCGCGGCGTCCTGGGCACGTCCGTCCTCTGGTTCGAACGCGACTGGGAGGGGACCGGCCGCCCGCTCCCGCCCGAACGCTGGCGCGCGAACTGTCTCGCCACCGCCACCACCCACGACCTCCCGCCCACCGCCTCCCGGCTGACCTGCGACCACGTCGACCTCCGCCACGGCCTGGGCCTGCTCACCCGTTCCCTGGACGAGGAGCGGGCGGAGGCCGCCGCCGACGCGGGCGAATGGCTGGCCCTCCTCGCCCGGCTGGGTCTGCTGGACGGCGCAGGCGGCGGCATCTCCACCACCTCCGAGGAGGACCGGATCCAGGCCCTCCACCGCTTCCTCCTCCGGACCCCCGCCCGCATGATCGGTCTCTGGCTCCCCGACACTCTCGGCGACCGCCGCCCCCAGAACCTCCCCGGCACGTGGGACCAGTACCCGAACTGGCGCCTGCCGATCGCCGACGCGTCCGGCCGCCCGGTGACCCTGGAGGACCTGGCGGCGTCACCTCGGCTGTACGCCCTGGTGGATGTGCTGAGGGGCGCGTGAGAGTGGCCCCTTCGCTATCGCACCCCCGGCCGAGCGAAGCTCACCCACGTTCGTTACCTTTAGCGCGTGGACAAGAAGGTGGACAAGAAGAACGCCCTGCGCGCCGGCGCCCTGGCTGCCGGTACGACGCTGATGATGCTGCTCATGTCGTCCCCCGCGCTCGCGGTGACGCCCGACGACGGCGACGACCCGGGTCTGGGCCTCAGCGTGTTCGAGACGCTCGGCCTCTACGTCGTGGCGCCGCTCGCGCTGTTCGCGGTGATCGCCGGTCTGGTGATGGTCCTGGACGGGTCGACGGACCGTCGGCCGAAGGCCAGGGCGAAGGCCTGACCCGCCTCCGCTCCGCCTTTCCCGACGCTTTGCATCGAGGGCACCCTCCGCACACCTGTGCGCCGTGGGTGCCCTCGTCGTGTTCCTGGGGGTACGGCTCCTCGGCCGCGGTTACGCCCCCATCCCCACCACCAGCGTCCTCAACAGGTCGGCCAGTTGGCCGGCCTGTTCGTCGCTCAGGTGGGAGAGCGCCTCGGTCTGGACGGCGAGGCCCGCGACGAGGGCCTCGTCGATCAGGCGCAGCCCTTCGTCGGTGAGGGTGACCTGGAGGGCGCGGCGGTCGTGCGGGTCGGGGGAGCGGCGGAGAAGGCCGGCGCGTTCGAGTTTGTCGAGGCGTCCGGTCATGCCGCCGGTGGTGAGCATGAGGGTGGCGGAGAGTTCGCGGGGCGAGAGCGTGTACGGCTCGCCGGACCGCCGCAGGGTCGCTAGCACGTCGAACTCACCGCGTGAGATCCCGAACCGCGTGTACGCCTTCTCCGTTCGGTCGCCGAGGGCTCGCGAGAGCCGGTAGACGCGGCCGAACACCGCCATCGCGGTGGTGTCGAGGTCGGGCCGCGCGACCGCCCACTGGTCGACGATCGCGTCGACGGGGTCGCGGAGGGGCTGGTCGGGCTCAGGGCGCGCGTTCATGGGGTGAGTATCGGATGCCTATGGGTCGGCCGCAAGAAAGTAGCTTGACGGAAAGTGGCTTAACGCTAAGCTAATAGCGAGCAAGCTAAATCGAACACGTCGATCGAGCAGACCCTCCCGCCGAGAAGGACGCGCCCCATGACCGCGCACACCGCGCAGACCGCGAGTCGTCTCCCCCTCATCGCCCTGACCGCACTCGCCCCCCTCTCCTGGGGCACCACCTACGCCGTGACCACGGAGTTCCTGCCGGCCGACCGCCCCCTGTTCACGGGCCTGGTGCGGGCGCTCCCGGCGGGGCTGCTGCTCCTGGCGATCTCACGTAGGCTGCCGAGCGGGGTCTGGTGGTGGAAGGCCTCGGTGCTGGGCGCGCTGAACATCGGCGCCTTCTTCCCGCTGCTCTTCCTCTCCGCGTACCGGCTGCCGGGCGGTATGGCGGCGGTCGTCGGCTCGGTCGGTCCGCTGTTCGTCGCGGGCCTGGCGACCGTGCTGCTGGGGGAGCGGCCGACCGTACGCACGCTGCTCACCGGGATCGCCGCGGCCCTCGGCGTGAGCCTGATCGTGCTGAAGGCGGCGGGCGCGCTGGACCCGGTCGGGTTGCTCGCGGCGCTCGCCTCCACCGCCTCCATGTCCACCGGCACGGTCCTCACCAAACGGTGGGGGCGCCCGGCCGGCGTAGGCCCGCTCGCCCTCAGCGGGTGGCAACTGACCGCGGGCGGCCTCCTGATCGCGCCGGTGGCCTTCCTCGTCGAGGGCGCGCCCCCGGCCCTGGACACCCGGGCGGTCGGCGGCTACCTCTATCTGGCCCTCGCCAACACCGCCGTCTCCTACTGGCTCTGGTTCCGGGGCATCGGCCGGCTCTCCGCCACCCAGGTCACCTTCCTCGGCCCCCTCTCCCCCCTCACCGCGGCCGTCGTCGGCTGGGCGGCCCTCGGCCAGTCCCTCACCCCCCTCCAACTCCTCGGCATGACCATCGCCTTCGGCGCGACGATCCTGGGCCAGCTCCAGCCGCGTTCCCCGATGCCGACCGGCCGCCCGCGAAGAGCGCCACGCGGTGGAGCGCGACGCCGGGCGTCAACCACCGTCTAGGGACACCGGTCCGGCACGGGCCCGAGACGAAGTCCGGCACGGGAAGTCCGGCACAGAAAAGGGGCGCCCGGTGAGATCACCGGGCGCCCCTCGTCGTACGTCTGTCCGGGCCGCCCCGGGGTCGTACGAACGGCCTTCGCTATTCCGTGGTCGCCGCCGCGTCCGCGGCCTGGGCCTTGAGGGCCCGCTCCACGCCCGAGCGGGACTCCGAGACCAGTCGGCGGAGGGCCGCGTTGGGCTCGGCGGTGGTCAGCCAGGTGTCCGTCCTGTGCAGGGTGTCGGCCGAGACCTGGACGGTCGGGTAGAGGCCGATCGCGATCTGCTGGGCGATCTCGTGGGAGCGGGAGTCCCAGATCTCCTTCACCACCTCGAAGTACCTGTCGGTGTACTCGGCGAGGAGGTCACGCTGGTCGGTCTGGACGAAGCCGCCGATGACCGCTTCCTGGAGCGCGTTGGGGAGCTTGTCCGACTCGACCACCTGCGACCAGGCCTCGGCCTTGGCCTCGGAGGTCGGGCGGGAGGCGCGGGCGGTGGCGGCGTGGCGTTCGCCGGCGGCCGTCCTGTCGCGCTCGTACTCGCCGGCGATCTCCGCCTCGTCGTAGCGGCCCACCGCCGCGAGCCGCTGGACGAAGGACCAGCGCAGCTCGGTGTCGACGGCCAGGCCCTCGATCGTCTGCGTGCCCTCCAACAGGCCCTCCAGGAGGTCCAGTTGCTCGGGGGTGCGGGCGGTCGCCGCGAACGCGCGGGCCCAGGCCAGCTGGTGGTCGGAGGCGGCCACCGAGGCGCGCAGATGCGCGAGCGTGGCGTCCGTCCAACGGGTCAGCAGCGCCTCGCGGGCCGTCGGGTCGGCATACAGCTCGATCGCCAGCTTCACCTGCCGGTGCAGGGACTGGACGACACCGATGTCGGACTCCTTGCCGATGCCCGACAGGACGAGGGAGAGGTAGTCGCGGGTCGCCAGCTCCGCGTCACGTGTCATGTCCCAGGCCGAGGCCCAGCACAGCGCGCGGGGGAGGGAGGCCTCGAAGTCGCCGAGGTGCTCGGTGACGAAGGCGAGCGACTGCTCGTCCAGGCGGACCTTCGCGTACGACAGGTCGTCGTCGTTGAGGAGGACCACGGCCGGGCGGCGCCTGCCCACCAGCTGCGGTACGGCGGTCAGTTCGCCGTCGACGTCCAGCTCGATGCGCTCGTCGCGGACCAGTTTGCCGCTGGTGTCGTCCAGTTCGTACAGGCCGACCGCGATGCGGTGCGGGCGGAGCGTCGGCTCGCCCTTCGCGCCCGCGGGCAGCGCCGGGGCCTCCTGGCGGATCGCGAAGGAGGTGACG
The DNA here is from genome assembly GCF_041435215.1 of Streptomyces sp. NBC_01314. Classification (NCBI taxonomy): domain Bacteria; kingdom Bacillati; phylum Actinomycetota; class Actinomycetes; order Kitasatosporales; family Streptomycetaceae; genus Streptomyces; species Streptomyces sp. NBC_01314. The sequence goes on from NZ_CP108394.1 coordinate 7,415,374, forward strand.
ACACCGTGCTCGTCCGTCGCGATCTCGGGGCGCAGGACGTTGATGCCCGCCGTCTCCAGCCACGACTTCGACCAGGACTTCAGATCACGGCCGGAGGTCTCCTCCAGGGCGCCCAGCAGATCGGACAGGCGCGTGTTGCCGTAGGCGTGCGCCTTGAAGTACGCCTGCACGCCCCGGAAGAACTCGTCCTGGCCGACGTACGCGACGAGCTGCTTCAGGACGGAGGCGCCCTTCGCGTACGTGATGCCGTCGAAGTTGACGAGCACGTCGTCCAGGTCGCGGATCTCCGCCATGATCGGGTGCGTGGACGGCAGCTGGTCCTGCCGGTACGCCCAGGTCTTCATGGAGTTGGCGAACGTGGTCCAGGAGTGCGGCCACCGGGAACCGGGCGCGTCGGCCTGGCAGGCGATCGACGTGTACGTGGCGAACGACTCGTTCAGCCACAGGTCGTTCCACCACTCCATGGTGACCAGGTCGCCGAACCACATGTGGGCCAGCTCGTGCAGGATGGTCTCGGCGCGGACCTCGTACGCGGCGTCCGTCACCTTCGAGCGGAAGACGTACTGGTCACGGATGGTCACCGCGCCCGCGTTCTCCATCGCGCCCGCGTTGAACTCCGGCACGAACAGCTGGTCGTACTTCTTGAACGGGTACGCGTAGTCGAACTTCTCCTGGAACCAGTCGAAGCCCTGCCGGGTGACCGCGAAGATCGCGTCGGAGTCCAGGTGTTCGGCGAGGGACGGGCGGCAGTAGATGCCGAGCGGCACCGACTGCCCGTCCTTCTCGTACACGCTGTGCACGGAGTGGTACGGGCCGACGATGAGTGCCGTGATGTACGTCGAGATACGGGGCGTCGGCTCGAAGACCCAGATGTCGTCCTTGGGCTCCGGCGTCGGCGAGTTGGAGATGACGGTCCAGCCCGTCGGGGCCTTCACGGTGAACTGGAAGGTGGCCTTCAGATCCGGCTGCTCGAAGCTCGCGAAGACGCGGCGGGCGTCGGGGACCTCGAACTGGGTGTACAAGTACGTCTGGTTGTCGACCGGGTCGACGAACCGGTGCAGGCCTTCACCGGTGTTGGTGTACGCGGCGTCGGCCACGACCCGCAGGATGTTGCGGCCCTCCAGCAGGTCCGGCAGCGCGATCCGGGAGTCCGCGAAGACCTCCGCCGGGTCCAGCGCGTCGCCGTTGAGGGTCACCTCGTGGACGGTCGGGGCCACCAGGTCGATGAAGGACGCCGCGCCGTTCTCGACGACGTCGAAGCGCACCGTGGTCACGGACCGGTAGGTGCCACCCTCCTCCGCGCCGGAGAGGTCGAGATCGATCTCGTACGAGTCGACGCTGAGCAGCGCCGCCCGCTGCTGAGCCTCGTCGCGGGTCAGGTTTGTGCCAGGCACGCGGTCATCTCCTCGGTATGTGTGGTTGCGCCATCCTTCCATGGGGGCGTGGTGTGCGGCCAAGTACGCCGAGCGAACAGAGGCCGAGTCCCGTTCAGCCGTGATACACGCAGCTATCGAACTCCTGCGGCGAGCACAGCTGGAGCAGGAATACACGGCGGCTTTCGCCGAGTCGGAGAGGAGCGAAGACGCTGCCCTCCGGGACCGGACGCGTCATCACCCGGCGCTCCGAACACGCTGAGGGGGCCCACCGGCACCTGGTAGGCCCCCTCTGTGCGTACTGCCTGCCTACTCGCTCAGCTCCGCCGCCACCAGCTCCGCGATCTGCACCGCGTTGAGCGCCGCACCCTTGCGGAGGTTGTCGTTGGAGACGAAGAGGGCGAGGCCGTTGTCGACGGTCTCGTCGGCGCGGAGGCGGCCCACGAACGAGGCGTCCTGGCCCGCGGCCTGGAGGGGGGTCGGGATGTCGGAGAGGGTGACGCCGGGGGCGCCGGCCAGCAGCTCCGTCGCGCGCTCCACGGAGATCGGGCGCGCGAAGCGGGCGTTGACCTGGAGGGAGTGGCCGGAGAAGACCGGGACGCGGACGCAGGTGCCGGAGACCTTGAGTCCGGGGATCTCCAGGATCTTGCGGGACTCGTGGCGGAGCTTCTGCTCCTCGTCCGTCTCGTGGAGACCGTCGTCGACGATCGAACCGGCGAGCGGGATGACGTTGAAGGCGATGGGCCGCTTGTAGACGCCCGGCTCGGGGAAGTCGACCGCCGAGCCGTCGTGCGTCAGCTTGTCCGCGTCGCCCACGACCTTCTGCACCTGGCCGTGCAGCTCCGCGACGCCCGCGACGCCGGAGCCGGACACCGCCTGGTACGTGGCGACGACCAGCGCTTCGAGACCCGCCTCGTCGTGCAGCGGACGCAGGACCGGCATCGCGGCCATGGTCGTGCAGTTCGGGTTGGCGATGATGCCCTTGGGGCGGTCGGCGATCGCGTGCGGGTTCACCTCGGAGACGACCAGCGGTACCTCGGGGTCGCGGCGCCACGCGGAGGAGTTGTCGATCACGACCGCGCCCTGCGACGCCACCTTCTCGGCCAGCGCCCGGGAGGTCGCGCCGCCCGCGGAGAACAGGACGATGTCGAGGCCGGAGTAGTCGGCGGTCGACGCGTCCTCGACCGTCACACCGTCGACGACCGAACCGGCCGAGCGGGCGGACGCGAACAGGCGCAGCTCGCGCGTCGGGAAGTCGCGCTCCTTGAGGATCCTGCGCATGACCGTGCCGACCTGACCGGTGGCTCCGACGATTCCGACCCTCACGGCGACTCCTTTTACGTGGCTTGTGTGTGTCTGCGGCATGGCCGAGGCGTTTCCATCATGCGGTCAGGCCGGGCCCGCCTGTCCAATCGTTTGACCAGGCCGTGCGACGGGCAGGCCGCGAGCGGCCCCGGCGCCGAAGCCGCTTCTGTGGCCGCCACCCCGGCTGAGCTGGAGAAATTCGCCCTACGGCGGCCCTGTACCGCAATCTGTACTGCCCCGACCCTGCCCACGGCACCCGGGTGCACGCGAAGGTGTGACGTACGCCTCTGCGCTCCGCCGGGAAAGTCGGGCCGAACCCTTCGAACGTTTCGGTCCGCATCGGCGTCGTAGGGGAAACGCGGGAGGGGAAGGGGGGACTGTGCTGCGCAGAAAGGCGCGCCACGTCGAGAGCGTCCAGGAGGCGGACGATCCACTGGACGAGGCCCAGGAGCGGCGGGTGCGGGCGGTGCTCGCGCTCGGCGGTGTGCCGCAGTCGGACCTGCTGGACGGGGTACAGCAGGTACGGCTGCGGCTGCTGGAGCGGGCCGCGAGCGGCCGTGAGGCACCGCGGGACGTGTCCGCGTGGGCGGCGGTGGTCGCGTCCAACCTGGCGATGGACTGGCACCGCGCCAAGCGGCGCCAGGAGCGCCTGGGAGAGCGCCTGGCCTCGCTGCGGCAGCCGGCGGCGCACCCCTCCGGCGAGGACTCCAGCGTGCTCTCGCTCGCCGTCGCCCGAGGCCTGGACGAGTTGCCCGACGCCTTGCGCCAGGTCCTCGTCCTGCGCTTCTACGCCGACCTGCCGGTGCGTGGGATCGCCGATGAACTCGGCATCCCCGAGGGCACGGTCAAGAGCAGGCTCCACTCGGCGGTCCGCGCACTGCGCTCCCGCCTGCACGAGGACGAGGTGGTGTGACGTGGCCGCCCGGGACGACAGCAGGCGCGACGCCGAGTACGACGACATCGCGCACGGGCACGGCGAGCACGACGACCTCGCCTTGGGTGACGGCGCCGAGCGAGCCGGGCAGCCCGAACACGACGGCGCTCGGCAGGACGATCACGACGGCGTTCGGCAGGGCGAGGACGGCGCTCGGGATTACGGCGACATCGTTCACGACGGCCCCGCCTACGCCGGCATGGACGCGCTGATGGCCGCCCTTCTCGACGAGCCGCTGCCCGAAGAAGCCCTGAGGGACGCCGAGTTCGTGGCGTCGCGTGACGCGGCCGCCACCGACGTGGCGCTGCTGAGGGAGCAGCTGGGGCTGATCGGTGAGGCGCTGGCGGTGACGGGTGAGGACGCCGTGGCCGGGGTCCCGCCGGGGCGACCCGTGGCCGCGCGGCCGGGGGACGCGGCCGGTGCCGAGACGGACCCCGGGCGGGTGCCCCGGCCCGCGCAGGCCCCCACCGCGTCGGTGACGCCCCTGCTGCCGCGGCCGTCCCGCGCCCGGCACGCCCTGAAGATCACCTTCGGCACCCTCGCCGCCGCGGCGGCCGCGTCCGTGGTCCTCGGCGTGGGCTGGGTCGCCGTACAGGCCGGCGGCGGGGCGAACAGCTCGAAGTCGTCGGCCGACTCGGGTGTCTCCGAAGAGTCGGCAGGCAAGAGTGACAACAGCCTGGAGGACAGCGACGGGGGGGACGACTCGGCCTCGCGCAACCCTGAGGGATACGTCGCCTGTGCCCGCGTCATCGTCGAGGGCACCGTCACGGAGGTCGAACCCGTGACCGGTGCCGCGCAGGACCGGATCACGGTCGAGGTGGACCGCTGGATCAAGCCCGGCAAGGGCGAGGACCACATCACCTTCCCCATGGACCACGATGTCGACCCCCGGCTGCGGCAGGGCGACCACGTCCTGGTCGGCATCCCGGGCGACAGCGCCCAGCCGGACATCTGGACCACGAAGGAGGCGGAGATCGCCCGCGACCGGGCCTGGATCGAGGCGGCGCTGCCGGACTCGGAGGAGCTGCCGTGCGAGTGATCCGCTGAACGCCGAAGGGGCGGGTGTCCTTCCGGACACCCGCCCCTCCTTCACTCACGTACTACCGGCGCACTACGGCGTGACCTTCTCGATCCGTACGCTGCCGATGCCCGCGGCGGTGCCGCGCGCGTTCACCAGCTGGACCTGGCCGAAGAACTCCCGGCCGGCCGGGGCCGCGGCGGCCGCGACGACGTCACCGGAGACGGTCGTCGAGCCACCCGTGGCGAGCTTGACGGCGGTGTCGGCGACCTTCACCTCGCCCAGGGCGGAGGAGAAGAACACGTCGCGGTAGTCGTACGCGGTGGACCCGGCGGGAACCGCGTAGCCGACGACCTCGACGGTGTACGTACCGGCGGCCGGCGAGGGGATGGAGACGGACTCCTCGGAGTCGCCGTCCGCAGAGCTCCCGACCTCGACGCCTGCGGCGTTGTAGACGTACAGGTCCAGGTCGGCGCCCGTGTCCGCCGTGTTGCCGATGGTGACGTCCAGGGACTCGGCGCCCGCGGGCACCTCGACCGTGGAGGTCTGGGTGACACCGGTCGCGATGGTCGGCCGGTCGGACTTGGCCGAGCCGAGCGGGCCGCCCGTCAGCTTGCCGTCGATGGGGGCAAGCTTGTTGGTCACCTTCCAGGAGGCGGCGGTCGGCGTGCCGACCTTGGCCTCGGGCACGGTGACGACCTCGGGGTCGAAGTTCGCCCCGTACACCGCGAAGTTCAGCTTGAAGGTGTTGTCGAGCACCGGTGACGTCCGGCGCGACTCGACCTCGAACTCCCAGACACCGGGCTGCGGGTTGGCGTACGACCGCACGTCCGGCTTGCAGCCGTTGCCGTCCAGGTAGTTGTTGTAGCAGGTCAGGGAGCTGGTGCTCTCGACCGCGACGCCGTACGGGTGGTTGGCGATGAAGCGGGTCTGGCTCTTGTCCTTCAGCCCGCTGATCGCGACCTCAAGGCTCTTCGCACCCTCGGGGACGGTGACGAAGTACGACTTGAAGGCGTTGCGCTGGACCGTGCTGGACACCGAGTGGGTGTACTTCAGCGGCGTGGAGACGACCACCGTGTTGAGAATCTGCTTGTCGACGCCCACGGTCTTCGGGTCGTCGACCTCCAGGATCACGCTGCTGATGCCGGCGTTCTCCGGCTTGGCGGCGATCTTCACGGTGACCGGCTTGTTCAGCGGCAGGGAGACCTCGTCGTCGCCGACGATCGAGAACGTGTCGTTCTCGTCGTTCTCCAGGCGCAGGTCGTGGCGGATCGCCTTGTCGGCTCCGGAGGTGCGGGTGACGGTGACGTCGTACGTCTTCGTCTGCCCGGCCTTCAGGCCGCCCTCGCGGTCGTAGACGCCGGTGCCGAAGCCCGGGGTCTTCAGCGCGAAGTCGATAGCCGTGTCGACGGGAGCCTTGACCGCGTAGTCGTGCGCCGTGGCGCCCGCCTTGATCGACTTCCACGCGGCGACGATGTCCATCAGGCCCGCGCCCTCGGCGTACGCCTGCACGCGCCGGATGTGGTCGGCGGTCGAGGTCAGCGCGGTGCGCAGCTTCGCGGGCGTCAGTTCGATGCCCTTCTGCTTCGCGGCGCTGAGCAGCAGCGCGGAGGCGCCGGCCGCCTGCGGGGAGGCCATCGACGTGCCGTTCAGCATCTGGTAGCCGGCCGGCAGTTGGTAGCCGGCCTCGGGGGCGATGACGCCCGGCAGCCAGGTCTGCGTGGTGTTGATGGAGGCGCCGGGCGCCACCAGGGTCGGGGTGAAGCCGCCGTCCTCACGCGGTCCGCGCGAGGAGAAGTTGAACAGCTGGTACCCCTTGGTGACCTCCGAGCCGTAGTTCGAGGCCCAGGTCGCCTTGGAGACGGACGCGCCGACCGAGATCACCTTGTCGGCAAGACCGGGGTCGCCGATGGTGTTGGCGCCGGGGCCGGAGTTGCCGGCCGAGATGACCAGCTGGACGCCGTAGGTGTCGATGAGACGCGTGTACAGCTCGGCGCGGGCGTTGTTGCCGTCGTTCAGCGCCGGGAGGCCGCCGATGGACATGTTGATGATGTCGACGCCGCGGTTGACGACGAGGTCGATCATGCCCTCGGTGAGCGCCACGTTGGTGCAGCCGGGGCCGAACTCGCAGGCGCGGGAGGAGACGATCTTCGCGCCGGGGGCGGCGCCGTTCATCTTGCCGCCGAACAGGCCGTTGGCGGCGGTGATGCCGGCGACGTGGGTGCCGTGCTCGCTGGAGATCAGACCGATGTTGACGAAGTCGGCCTTCTTGCCGACCCAGTCGCCCCCGAAGGGGTCCATCGGGACGTCCTTGCGGTACTCCACGACGAACGGCTGACGCTCGGCGACGTCGGTCGCCGGGTTGTCGGTGCCGAAGTAGCCGATCTGGTAGCCGTCCTTGTACGGCTTCATCGGCTTGTCGTCGGTGAAGTTGAAGTTCTGGTTCACGTCGACGGTGACCGTGCCGGCCGCCGCGTTGTAGAGCACACCCCACGCGTCGGTGGTGTCGCCGTCGCGGTTCACGTCGCCCGCCGCGTCTCCGGCCGCCGTGGCGGACTCGCGGAAGGTGTTGACGGAGTACGAGCCCGCGGGCGCGGTCCAGGTCCGGCCGCCGAAGGTGAAGGTCGGCCCGGAGACCGAGTTCGTCATCGGGCGCCAGCTGCCGTCGCCGTCGACGATCGGGTCGGTCGACGTCACCCAGTCGACGATCTTGCGCTCGCCGGTGGTCGTCTTCTGCAGCGCCGGGTGCGCGAGGTCGACACCGGAGTCCAGGATGCCGATGGTGATGCCCCGGCCGTCCGCCGTCGGGTTCTTCCGCACGAAGTCGACGGCGCCCGTCTCGAAGGACGGGTTGTACGGGTTCTCGGCGGGGGTGTTCTTGTCCGGCCCCGGGTACGTCTCGGCGACCGTGGCCTGCGGCTTCGCGTCCTTCGCGGTGTCCGCGAGCGGCGACGGGTCGTCGAGGACGATCTCCTGGCGCAGGTCGATGCCCTGCACGGAGGAGAGCTTCGCGGCGGCCGAGATGGCCGAGTCGGCGCTCTTGGTCGGGACCGTGGCGCGGACGTAGCCGAGCTTGTCGTAGGTGCGGCCCACGGAGCCGCCCTTGACCGCGTCCAGCTGCTCGGCGACCTGTTCGGTCTTGCCGGGCTTGGTGGCGATCATCATCGTGACGTTCTTGTCGCCGTCGGCCTTGGCCTCGGCGAGCAGGTCGGCGTCGGCCGAGCCGAGCTTGTCGTGCGCGGACTTGACGCCGCCGTCCGCCGGGACGGCGGTGGACGGGTCGTCCGCGGAGAAGGCCATGGGTATCGGCCCGGCCGCGGAGAGCGCGGCGACCAGACCCGCGGCCACGGCTATGCGGGCCACGCGTCTCGTACCCGGTCGGGGGCCGGGCTGGGGGGTGAGGGTCATCGACATCCCTTGTAGGTAAGGAATCCAGAGCACGAGCATGGATGATCCGAGCGGCGGGTTCGGATCGGTCCGGTCCGATATGCGGTCCCGGATGATCGCCCAGTCTTACCAAAGTGATAGATGTTTGGGGAGAGTTGACCGAGACGGGAACCATTTCATGGGGTAAACCCTCAACCCGTCATGGACGCAATGGCCGCGAATGAGCGGACATTGTGGGTAACGTCTGTGCATGCGCGAAGAGTTGAGGGTGGCGGCCTACGCCGTGTGCGTACGCGACGGACACCTGTTGCTGGCCCGCTGGGTCTCCCGGGACGGGCTGAAGAAGTGGACCCTGCCCGGCGGCGGTATGGAGCACGGCGAGAACCCGTACGACACGGTCGTCCGGGAAGCGGCCGAGGAGACCGGCTACTCCGTCGAACCCACCACCCTCCTCGGCATCGACACCAACAGAGGCGAGAACCCCCGCCGCCTCGGCACCCGCGTCGACTTCCAGGCCCTCCGCATCGTCTACGAAGCCCGCGTCACCGGCGGCGACCTCCGCCACGAGACGAACGGCTCCACGGACATGGCCGCCTGGCACCCGCTGGAGGAGGTCCCGGAGCTGGAGAGGGTGGGCCTGGTGGACGTAGGCCTGCGCCTGTGGAGGGAACGCCCGCAGAACGGCCACCTGGAACGGCCGGTCACCTCTTAGGGCGCGGGCACACACGGCCAACCCGCACCCGCACCCCACCATCACCGCAAGCCCCACGGCGAATCGGTGCCCTACCCCACCAGGTGAACAAGGAGTGACCGCTTCCCTTCACTTCCGCTCACATTCGGAAACGCCCGGTGGGCGCGCACCGTACCCGTAGATCCACGTACGGTGATCGGCGCCACCCGTTGCCGCCTCGTTAACGTCCAGGCCATCCCGGCTGCCAAGCATCAAGTACGAGCGGGAAACATCATCGGCCGCACCCCGGCCGGAGGCCCCCGCGACCACTTCCGACGCGTTCGCACTCGGGGAGACCGCGCCATGTCGCGCATACGCTCAGTCGCTGCCGCCGCCACCAACCCTGACCGCAGGGCCTTCCTCGCCGCCACCGGCGCGGTCGGCCTCGCCGCGGGGGTCGGCTTCGCCCTGCGGCCGGAGACCGACGCCCACGCCGCCACCGTCGCCGACCGGGCCGCGGCCACCGAGGTCCCCCTGGCGATCCTCTCGAACAGAGAGGCCCCGGCCGCGCCCCTCGCCCCGTACACAAGAGGCACGACCCTCGCCTCGGTCGCCGCCCCGCGCAACTCCTCCGGCTACCGCCGCCTCGGCGCCGGCCCCGCCTGGGCCCGGGTCGTACGCGGCGACCTGGCGACCCCCAAGTCCGGCCGCGAGAAACGCCGTACGGCGCTGGCGTCCTTCGTGCAGTTCACCGACCTGCATGTGGTGGACGTCCAGCACCCACTGCGCTACGAGTACCTGCGCGCCCGGACCGCCAGCGCCTGGCGCCCGCAGGAGGCACTGTCCGTGGCCGGCGCGGTCTCGCTCGTCGAGCGGGTGAACGCGCTGCGCGGAGCCCCGGTGACCGGCTCGCCCCTGCACTTCGTCATGACGACCGGCGACAACACCGACAACAACTCGAAGACGGAACTGGACTGGTTCCTGAAGGTGATGAGCGGCGGCCGTGTCACCCCCAACTCCGGTGACCCGCGCCGCTACGAGGGCGTCCAGAACAGCGGCCTCAAGCTGTACTGGCAGCCGGACGCGGCCCTCCGCGACGCCGACAAGCAGCTCGGCTTCCCGCGCCTGAACGGCTTCCTCGCCGCCGCGATCCGCCAGGTCAACAGCCCCGGCCTGAACGTCCCCTGGTACTCCACGGTCGGCAACCACGACTCCCTCCCCGGCGGCTGCTACGCCCCCGGCGACTCCTTCTTCGCCGACTTCGCCGTCGGCGGCAAGAAGCTGATGACCCTGGACGAGCAGGTCGGCAAGGCCCTCTGGGACAACGTCAAGAGCGGCGGCGACCCCCGGGGCACCGAGTGGAAGGCCATCCTCAAGGCCCAGGCGAAGAAGATGCGGTCGGTCACCCCGGACGAGGGCCGCGCCCCCTTCACCCCGCTGGACTACCTGAAGGCCCACCTGGACCCGGCCCACACGGGCCCCGGCCCGGTCGGCCACGGCTACTCGCAGGCCAACCTGGACGCCCGCACCCAGTACTACGCCTTCCGCGTCGCCGACGACGTCATCGGCATCAGCCTCGACTCCACCGACCCCGGCGGCCACTACGAGGGCTCGATCGGCACGGCCCAACTCAAGTGGCTGGACCGTACGTTGAAGGAGGCGGCGAAGGGCGGTTCGTACGCCGTCGTCTTCAGTCACCACACCAGCGCGTCGATGCGCAACCTCCGAAAGGACCCCTCCCGCCCCGGCGAGGCACGCCACGGCGGTGACGAGGTGCTGTCCCTGCTCGGCAGCCACCGCAACGTTCTGGCCTGGGTGAACGGACACAGCCACCGCAACCGCGTCACCCCCCACGGGTCGGCGAGCGGCGGTTCCTTCTGGGAGATCTCGACGGCCTCCCACATCGACTTCCCCCAACTCGCCCGCGTCATCGAACTGGTGGACAACAAGGACGGCACGATCTCCGTCTTCACCACCCTGATCGAATCGGCCGCCCCGCAGGCAACCGACTTCACGGACCTCTCGCAGACCGGTCTCGCCGCCCTCTACCGTGAGCTGTCCTACAACGCCCCCGGCCGCCGCGACACGCTCACCGGCACGCCCGGCGACCGCAACACGGAGCTGGTGCTCCGAAAGGGCTGAAAACCACTCAACCGGCGCGCACCTGATCAACCTGCCCGCCCGTCCCCGTGTCCCCCCTCGCGACCGGACGTTGTCGGAACCGCCGAGAACGTCGGTGCGAAGGGAGAGACCGCATGCAGGCTCGCGCAGCTGGCACGGCACGTAAGGCACGTACGGTTCTGGTGGCGGCGACCGCGGTGGCTGCGGCGGTGGCGCTGGCCGCACCCGCCGTGGCGGCACCGGCACCCGCCAGAACCGACCACACCGCGACCAGGGAGGCCATGGACGCGGCGGTGAAGGACGGCGTTCCCGGCGTGGCCCTCCAGGCCAAGGACAAGCACGGCGTCTGGAAGGCCACCTCCGGCGTCGGCGACATCAGGACGGACAAGCCGCGCTCCGCCCACGACCGCTACCGCGTCGGCAGTATCACGAAGACCTTCGTGTCGACGGTCCTGCTCCAGCTGGAGGCCGAGGGCAGGCTGTCGCTGGACGACAAGGTCGACAAGTGGCTGCCGGGCCTGGTGCGCGGCAACGGCCACGACGGCCGCGAGGTGACTCTCCGTCAACTCCTCAACCACACCAGCGGAATCTCCAACTACACGAACGACGAGGAGTTCGGCCGTACGTACTTCCTGAAGGACGGCTTCTTCCAGCACCGCTACGACACGGCTCCCCCGGAACGACTGGTGGCGGTCGCCATGAAGCACGAGCCGGACTTCGCCCCCGGCACCGACTGGAACTACTCGAACACCAACTACGTCCTGGCCGGCATGGTGATCGAGAAGGCCACGGGCAACCCGTACGGCGACGAGGTCCGCGCCCGCGTCATCGAGCCCCTCGGCCTGCGCTCCACCCTTGTCCCGGGCACTTATCCGAAGGTCCCCAGGCCGAGCAGCCGCGCGTACGGCAAGCTGGCCCGGACGGCGACGGGCCCGACCTACGACGTCACGGAGCTGAACCCGTCCCTGGCCTACTCGGCCGGCGAGATGATCTCCGACTCCGGCGACCTCAACCGCTTCTATACGGCACTGCTCAAGGGCAAGCTCCTGCCGCCGAAGCAGCTCGCCGAGATGAAGACCACGATCAAGGTGGACGGCATCCCGAACGCCGGCTACGGACTGGGCCTCATGGAACGCGAACTCAGCTGCGGCATCACCGTCTGGGGCCACGGCGGCGGCATCCACGGCTCCACCTCGGAAGCCGTCACCACCTCCGACGGCCGCCATTCCCTCGCCTTCAACTTCAACAGCGACTGGACGGGCGACACCGAGGCGATCGTGGAGGCGGAGTTCTGCGACAAGTAGTCGCCCCGGCGTGAGGAAGGGCCGCCGCCCGCCGAGGCGGGCGGCGGCCCTTCCTCTCCCCTCCTGATGCCCCGGGTTACCCGAATTACCGGGGAAGCACCACGACATACGCGGCCGGATCGCGGTCGCACGACGCCATCAGGGCGGTGCGGACGACAGTCGCCTGCTGCTCCAGGGAGTCGCGCAGCTTCCTGGGGGTGATGTGGACGACGGTGATACCGAGCCGCTCCAACATCTCGCGCTTACGGGCGTATTCGGACCACAGTGCGTCGTCCTCCTGACGCGGCGCGCGGGTGTCGAGCTCGACCGCGACGGCCTGCTCCGGCCAGTACGCGTCGAGACCGCCGAGGTGGGGGCCGCCGGGCAGGCGGAGGTCGACGTTCCAGACCGGGTCGGGCAGGGCGTACTCACGGACCATCCGGTACAGGTGGTCCTCCGCGATCGCCCGCCCCTCGGCGAGCAGCGAGTCCACCGCGTCGGCGACATACGGACGGTTCAGCAGCCGCGCCTCGGTCAACTCCCTCACGACCGCGGTCGGTTCGGTGTGGCCGCCGCGCACCGCCTCCGTCAGCAGCCGGCGTACCGTGCCCGCCTCGGAGAGTTCCGCGACCGCGTCGGCGAGTGCGCGCGGCACCGGGGCGACGGGCAGGCCGGTCACGTAGGACGGGGTCGGCATGGCCGGGGTGCGGACGATCCGGGCGCAGCCCGCGGTCCGCAGCCGGCGCATGCGCGGGACCAGGACGTCGATCGCGTCGAGGGAGGGGAGCGGGGGAGCGGACGAGAACCCGTGCAGTGTCAGGGCGGCCAGGCCCGTGATCACCGCGTTCGAGTAACGGGGCGCCGGGCGGGGCTCGTCGGCGTTCGGCTGCGCGGGTACGCCGGCGACTTCCGCGGCCCCGGTGGCCGTTTCGCGGAAGGGCGAGCGGGCCGCGTAGGACAGCACCGCGTGCAGTCGCTCCTCCGAGGTGGGCGGGCCCGGGTGCAGCAGGAACACGCCCGGCAGGATCTGCTGCCAGGAGCCACCGGGCCGGCACTGCTCGTTCGTCTCGGCCGCGGTGACACCCTGCGCGCGCAGCTGCGCGGCCGTCAGCACCCGGCGCGTGACGTCCGAGAGGCGACGGAGGGGGCGGGGGGAGAGCGGGGTGTTGTGGGTCATGACCCGGAGGTTCCCGCTCCGGGGCCGCCCATGAACCGCTGTTACACGCTCGTCGACAAATCCGGACAAGACCACACTAAAGTACGTGCGTTCGACTGCCGATACCCGCTGGTCCGGACGGCGATCAAAAAAGGTTACGGCTCCAATTACCCGAATTCGGTAACCCCGAACCCGGCAGCCCTGCACCCGGCAACCCCGAACCCGGCAGCCCCGCATCCGGTATGCCTGCACCGGTGGCCCACCCGGCTCGCTGTCCGAGCTGCGGGCCCCGGCGGCGTGCTGATGAGCGCGCACGATCGTGGAGTCCACCGAGACAGCCCGGCTCAGGCCCTCGTCGGCCATCGGCCCTGGGCCGTCAGCGACGCGGTGAACACCCGCTCCCAGGCGCCGTGGACGGCCCACATCCGCGGCCGGTCATGGACGCCTCGCCGACTCCCGCACTTCAGTCAACAACCCACCTGGACCGACGTCCCCCTGATGCGAACGCAACCGCCCAGGGGCGGCAAGGGTGGGCGCGGCGGCACCCGGCAACCGCCGGTGAGCGCACCCGCCCCCTGCCCCAGTGGCAGCCAGCAAGGTGCGCAACACGCGCAGAAGCGGCGGCAGTTACCCCACAGTCGTCGCTTCCGACCCGGCCGCCGCGTCGCACGCCTGCCCCCGCAGGCCCCGGGCCAGGTCGTCCCGAGCCTCGACCACCAGCCTCCGCAACGCCGGTGCCGCCTCCTCGTGCGCGGCCAGCCACGCGTCCGTCGCGTCCAACGTCCCCTGGGAGTCCTGCAGCGACGGGAACAGCCCCCGCACCACATCCATCCCGATCTGGATGGACCGCTCGGCCCACACCCGCTCGATCACCTCGAAGTACCTGGCGGCGTACGGCGCCACCAACTCCCGCTGGGACGGCCGGGTGAACCCCGTGATCGTCGCCTCGACCAACGCGTTGGACAGGGTGTCCGACTCCACGACCGACGCCCACGCCTGCGCCTTGACCGCCGCGGACGGCCGCGCCGCCAGGCAGCGCACCTGATGCCGCTTCCCGGAAGCCGTGTCGTCGCGCGCCAGCTCCGCCGCCAGCACCCTCTCGTCGGCGACCCCGTGCGTGGCCAGCGGCTCCAGGAAGGCCCACCGCAGCTCCTGGTCGATGTCCAGCCCGTCGACCGTCGCGGTCCCCGCCAACAGCTCCTGCAGCACCGCCAGATCGCCCTCGCCCGACGCCACCGAGGCGTAGAAACGGGCCCACGTCAGCTGGTGCTGACTGCCCGCTTCGGCCGCCCGCAGCTCACGCGACGCGCCCTCCGCCAGCAGCCGGCCCCCGGCCTCCCGCCACTCCGGCGCCGCGTAGTGCGTGAGCGCCGAGCCGGCCCACGCGTGCAGCATCTGGAGCACCCCGATGTCGGACTCCCGTCCCGCGAACCGCAGCACGAGGTCGACGAAGTCCCGCGCCGGCAGCAGCGCGTCCCGGGTCAGGTTCCACAGCGCCGACCAGCACAGCGCCCGGGCCAGCGGGTCGGAGAGGTCCCCGAGCCCGGCCCGCAGCGTGTCCAGCGACCCCGCGTCGAAACGGATCTTGCAGTACGTCAGGTCGTCGTCGTTGACCAGCACCAGCTCGGGCGCCCCGGCCCCGGCCAGCTCACCCACGACCGTACGCGGCCCGTCGACGTCCACCTCGGCCCGCGCGTACCGCTCCAGCGGGCCCCCTTCGCCATTGCGCCGGTACAGGCCGATCGCCACCCGGTGCGGCCGCAGCTCGGGGTGCGACTCGGCCGCCTCCTGCACCACGGCCAGCTCGTCGATCCGGCCCTCGGGGTCGAGCAGCACCTGCGGAGTGAGGGAGTTGACCCCCGCCGTCTGGAGCCAGGCCCGCGACCAGGACACCATGTCCCGCCCGCTGGTGTCCTCCAGGACCGACAGCAGGTCACCCAGCTTCGTGTTGCCGTACGCGTTCCGCTTGAAGTAGCGCCGGGCGCCCTCCAGGAAGGCCTCCCGCCCCACGTACGCCACCAACTGCTTGAGCACGGACGCGCCCTTGGCGTACGTGATGCCGTCGAAGTTGAGCTTCGCGTCCTCCAGGTCACGGATGTCGGCCGTGACGGGGTGGGTGGAGGGCAGCTGGTCGGCGCGGTACGCCCAGGACTTGCGGTTGTTGGCGAAGGTGACCCAGCCGTTGGTGAAGCGGGTCGCCTCGACCATCGAGAAGGAGCCCATGAAGTCGGCGAAGGACTCCTTCAGCCACAGGTCGTCCCACCACACCATGGTCACGAGGTCGCCGAACCACATGTGCGCCATCTCGTGCAGGACGACGTTCGCCCGCCGCTCGTACGACGCCCGCGTGACCTTGCCCCGGAAGATGAACTCCTCGCGGAACGTGACGAGTCCCGGGTTCTCCATCGCGCCGAGGTTGTACTCGGGCACGAACGCCTGGTCGTACTTCCCGAACGGGTACGGGTAGTCGAAGTGGTCGTGGAAGAAGTCCAGGCCCTGCTTGGTGATCAGGAAGACGTCGTCGGAGTCGAAGTAGGGGGCGAGCCCCTTGCGGCACATCGCGCCGAGGGGGATCTCCAGCCGCGTACCGTCCTCGAAGACCCGCTCGTAGGAGTCCGTCACGTAGTGGTACGGGCCCGCGACGACCGCCGTGATGTACGTCGAGATCGGCTTCGTCTCCGCGAACCGCCACACCCCGTCCGTCTGCTCGCCGACCCCGTTGCTCCACACGACCCACCCCTGAGGCGCGCGCACCTCGAAGCGGAAGGGGGCCTTGAGGTCCGGCTGCTCGAAGTTGGCGAAGACCCGGCGGGAGTCGGCCGGCTCGTACTGGGTGTAGAGGTAGATCTCGCCGTCCTCGGGGTCGACGAAGCGGTGCAGGCCCTCGCCGGTGCGGGAGTAGGCGCACTGGGCGTCGACCACCAGCTCGTTCTCGGCGGCCAGGTCGTCCAGGGCGATCCGGGTGCCGTCGAAGACCTCGCTCGGGTCGAGATCCTTGCCGTTGAGGGAGACGGCCGTCACACTCGGCGCGATCAGATCGGCGAAGCTGCCGGCGCCCGGGTCGGCGCAGCGGAAGCGGATCGTGGTCACCGAGCGGAAGGTGCGCGGCTCGCCGCCGGGGCCACCCGAGTCGCCGACGGCCGACCGCAGGTCGAGGGAGACCTCGTAACCGTCGACGGACAGCAGTGCGGCCCGCTCCTGGGCCTCGTCGCGGGACAGATTCTCACCGGGCACGGGCGGCACTCCCTAGGGGTGGTGTTCAGGCGGTGTTCAGTATGCGGACAGACCGATCCTGTCATGCGCACCTGACGACGGGCAGGTGGGAATGCGACGTGCGGCCGTCGGTGTTGTGAGCTGAAGCGACTTTCTTCCGAACTGCCTTCCCAGCTCTCTTACGAGGAGAACCATGTCCGAGCAGATCTCCGGCAAGACCCCCGTCGACTTCTGGTTCGACCCGCTGTGCCCGTGGGCCTGGATGACCTCGCGGTGGGTCCTGGAGGTCGAGAAGGTCCGGGACATCGAGGTCCGCTGGCATGTGATGAGCCTCGCGGTGCTGAACGAGCCCAAGATCGACGAGCTGCCCGAGGAGTACCGCGAGCTGCTGCAGACCAAGGCTTGGGGGCCGGTACGGATCGTCATAGCCGCCCAGCAGGAGCACGGCGCCGAGGTCCTCGGTGACCTCTACACCGCGATCGGCACGCGCGCGCACAACCTGGGCCAGGGCATAGAGAAGGACGTCGTCGCCGCCGCGGTGGCCGAGGTCGGGCTGCCCGAGTCCCTCATGGACCACTGGGACTCCACCCCGTACGACGCCGAGCTGCGCGCCTCCCACAAGGAGGGCATCGACAAGGTCGGCCAGGACGTCGGCACCCCCGTCATCGCCGTCCCCGGCGCCGACGGCGAGCAGATCGCCTTCTTCGGCCCGGTCGTCACCCCCGCCCCCAAGGGCGAGGAAGCCGCCAAGCTCTGGGACGGCACCCTCCTCGTGGCCTCGGTCCCCGGCTTCTACGAACTCAAGCGCACCCGCAGCAAGGGCCCGGACTTCAGCAACCTGGTCTGACCGGCCGGGTCACCTGAACGACTCGGGGAGGGTCAGACCCTCGCTCTGGTTGCCCCACGGCTGGACGAACAGGCAGCGACCCTTCTCACCGTGGTTGCCGCAGCGCCACCAGCCGGCCGGGTTCTTCCCCAGGGACTCGAGGTGCTGCCGCACTTCCTTGTCGGCCGCGTGGAACGGCAGGGGCTTGCTTCCTCCACACGGCGGGCAGTGCTTGTAGCTCGTCGACATGCGACCTCCCGGTCCGGTCGGCCGGATCGGAAATCCGGCCGGAAAACGGGATCATAGGGCGAAAGTTCAGGAAACCGTCAGACCGGAACGCGTCCCGCCGGTGGCGATTTCAGTTACCCCGGACGGCGAGAACCCCCGCGAGTCACGTCCTCGCGGGGGTTCTCCCTCTTTCTGCCTGCCCGGCGAAGGTTGAGAAGACGATCACGAGCAGGACATCTCGGTGCGGGCCCGGCTCAGGGGGCGAGCAGCAGCGCATCCGCGCGGGACTTGGCGGCGGCGTGGCGCTTGGCCACGTCCTGCCAGTCGACGACGGCCCACATGGCGTCGATGAAGTCGACCTTCTGGTTCTTGTACTGCAGGTAGAAGGCGTGCTCCCAGGCGTCGAAGACGAGGATCGGGGTGGCGCCCTGGCCGACGTTGCCCTGGTGGTCGTAGACCTGCTCGACGATGAGGCGCCCGCTGAGCGGCTCGTACGCCAGTACGCCCCAGCCGGAGCCCTGGGTGGTGGCGGCGGCCTTGGTCAGCTGTCCCTTGAAGCCCGCGAACGAACCGAAGGACTCGGCGACGGCCTCCGCCAGGTCGCCCACGCCGTCCGCGGCCAGTGGTTCTCCGCCGCCGTCACCGGTCATGTTCTGCCAGTAGATGGAGTGCAGGATGTGGCCGGAGAGATGGAAGGCCAGGCTCTTCTCCAGGCCGTTGATCGCGCCCCACGACTCCTTGTCGCGCGCTTCCGCGAGCTGGTCGAGCGTGTCGTTGGCTCCCTTGACGTACGCCGCGTGGTGCTTGTCGTGGTGCAGCTCGATGATCTCGGGGCTGATCACGGGCGCGAGCGCCGAGTAGTCGTACGGCAGTTCCGGGAGCGTGTAGACGGGCATGGGGGTCCCCTCCGACCTCTTATTGCAAAGTACTTGCAAGTGCACGCTAGCAGCAAGAGGATGGAGGGGCGTGCCCGGACACGCGAAAGGGCCCTCGCGCGAACCGACCGTCCGTCCTCCGCGCGAGGGCCCTGAAGTCTTCGAGGCGTGTCGGCGGCCGTCCGCCGTCCGGACGTGCCTGCGCCGGTCGCGCCTAGGCGGCCACGGAGACGGCCTCCTGCCGTGCGGCCACGGACGTGTAGTGCGAGGCGTCCCCCTCGATCGAGTGGCTCTCCCTGCCCTCGATGCCCGCCGGCACGTCCCCGGCGACGGTCACCCGGTGCAGTCGGCGCGGCAGGCCGTCGTAGTTGTCGATGGCGTAGTGCTGGGTGACGCGGTTGTCGAAGACGACGAGCTGGTTCTCCGACCAGCGGTGGCGCAACACGTTCTCCGGCCGGGTCACGTACGACTGGAGCAGGTCGAGGAGCTTGCGGGACTCGCCGAGGGACAGGCCCACGATCCGCTGCGCGAACCCGCCGATGAACAGGCCGCGTTCACCGGTCAACGGGTGGACGCGGACGACCGGGTGGGCCGTGCGGTACTTGATCGAGGTGAACCGGGCGCGCTGCTCGGCCCGCTCCGCGTCGATCTCCTCGTCGGGTACCGCGTAGTCGTAGTCGTTGGTGTGCTCGGCCCACAGGCCGTCGGCCAGCCGCCGCAGCGGCTCGGGCAGGTCCCGGTAGGCCGCCGCCGAGTTCGCGATCAGGGTCTCGCCGCCGTAGGGCGGGATCGTGATGCTGCGCAGGGTGGTGGCCTGCGGCGGGTTGAGGACGAACGTGACATCGGTGTGCCAGTGGTTGGCGCGCCCCCGCTCGCTGTCCACGGGCAGGACGTTCGCGGCACCGTCCACGGCGGCCACCGTCGGGTGGGCGGTGGTGATGTCGCCGAAGTGGCGGACGAAGGCCTGGTGGGTCTCGTCGTCGAGGTCCACGTCGTCGAAGACGAGCGCCTTGTGGACGTTGAGGGCCTCGCGCAGGGCCGCGACCGTCTCCTCGTCGAGGGGCTTGGAGATGTCGACGCCGGAGACACGGGCACCGATGTTGGCGGTGACCTTCTGGATGTCGAGGGACATGGCGTGCTTCCTTTCGGGGGCCGGACTTTCGGGGCCGGACTTCGGGGCCCGGGCCTCTGGACCCCGGGCTTCGGTGATCAGACGAGGGCGGGTGCGGACGCACTGACGTGCTGGTTGGCGGGGCGCGGCAGGCCGTAGCGGTCCCGCAGGGTCCGGCGCGGCCCGTACTCGGTGCGGAGCAGACCGCGGGTGCGCAGTATCGGGACGACGTGGTCGACGAAGGCGTCGAGGCCGGACGGCAGGACCGCGGGCATGATGTTGAAGCCGTCGGCGGCACCCCGCGTGAACCAGGTCTCGATCTTGTCGGCGACCTGCTCGGGCGTCCCGGCGAAGGTGAGGTGCCCGCGCCCGCCGCCCAGCCGACCGATCAGCTCCCGCACGGTGAGCCGGTCGCGCCGGGCCAGCTCGACGACGAGCGTGTAGCGGCTCTTGGCGCCCTCGATCGTGCTCTCCGGCGGCAGACCGTCGGGCAGTGGGGCGTCCAACTCCAGGGTGCCCGGCTCCAGTTGCAGCAGCCGCTCCAGACCGCCCACCCCGTGCGTGTACACGATGTGGTCCTCCAGGACCCGCTCGGCCGCCCGCGCCTCGGCCTCCGTCGACCCCAGTACGGGGACGATCCCGGGCAGCACCTTGATGTGCTCGGGGTCCCGGCCGACCGCCGCCGTACGAGACTTGAGGTCGGCGTAGAAGGCCTGCGCGTCCTCGATGGTCTGCTGCGCGGTGAACACGGCCTCCGCGTACCGGGCCGCGAACGTCTTGCCGTCCTCGCTCGACCCCGCCTGCACGAGCAGCGGGTAACCCTGGGGCGAGCGGGGGACGTTGAGCGGACCCTCGACACTGAAGTACGTCCCCTTGTGCCGGGGCGGATGGATCTTCGTGTCGTCGCCCCAGACACCGGACGCCTTGTCGGCGACGATCGCGTCGTCCTCCCAGCTGTCCCAGAGCTTCAGGGCCACGTCGAGGAACTCGGAGGCCCGCGCGTACCGCTGGGCGTGCGCGGGCTCGGCGTCGAGACCGAAGTTCCGGGCGGCCTCCGCGCCGGCGGTGGTGACGATGTTCCAGCCGGCCCGGCCGCCGCTGAGGATGTCGAGCGAGGCGAACTTGCGGGCCAGGTTGTAGGGGGAGTTGTAGGACGTGGAGGCGGTGGCGATCAGACCGATGTGCTCGGTGGCCGTCGCCAGCGCGGTCAGCAGGGTGAGCGGTTCCAGGGCGCCCGCCGGACGCTGGCCCACGCTGCCCCACAGCTGCGGCCCGTCGGCCAGGAAGAGCGAGTCGAACGTGCCGCGCTCCGCGATCCGGGCCAGCCGCACATAGTGGTCCAGCTCGACGTGCGCGTACGGGTCGGACTCCGGCAGCCGCCACGACGCCTCGTGGTGGCCGGTGTTCATCAGGAAGGCGTTGAGATGGAGCTGTCTCGATGTCACTGGTGGTCCTCGGGGCTCAGGGGCGGTTCTGCGGCGGTCGTCCGGGCATGCCGGCGGGGCTCCCCGGCGGCTTGCCGGAGGCGGTGCACGGTCCTGCGGGATGCATCGGCGGTGTGTCGGGGGTCATGGGCCGGTTCGGTGGGGCTTGTGGGCGGTGTGTCGGGGGTCATGGGCCGGTTCGGTGGGGCTTGTGGGTGGTGTGTCGGGGGTCATGGGCCGGCTCTGTTGGGTTTGTCGCTGGTTCGCCGGGGGGCATGGGCCGGTTCCGTGGGGCTTGTCGCTGGTTCGCCGGGGGCCATGGCGGACTCCGCGGCGCTCGTCGGTGGTTCACCGGAGGTCACCGGTGGTCCTCCGTCACGCCGAGTGCGGCCAGCAGTCGCTCGCGGTACTCGCCCAGCAGGGGGTCCCGGTACGAGCGCGGGTGCGGACGGTCGATGGTCAGGTCGAGGCCGATGCGGCCCTGTTCGAGCACCAGGACCCGGTCGGCGAGCACGATCGCCTCGTCGACGTCGTGGGTGACGAGCAGGACGGAGGGCTTGTGGTGCTCCCACAGCTGCCTGAGCAGGGTGTGCATCCTGATCCGGGTGAGCGCGTCCAGGGCGCCGAACGGCTCGTCGGCCAGCAGCAGTTCGGGATCGCGGACGAGGGAGCGGGCCAGTGCCGCGCGCTGGGCCTCGCCGCCGGACAGCTCGTTCGGCCAGGCGCGCTCGCGGCCCTTCAGACCCACCTCGGCGAGCGCCTCGCGGCCCCGGTCGGCGGCCTCCTTGCCCTCCGCGCCGAGCAGCACGTTGTCGAGGACGCGGCGCCAGGGCAGCAGCCGGGAGTCTTGGAAGACCACGGACACCCGGGCCGGCGCGGTGAGCCGGCCGCTGCCCACCACCTCGTGGTCGAGCCCGGCGACCGCCCGCAGCAGCGTGCTCTTGCCGGAGCCGCTGTGCCCGAGCAGGGCCACGAACTGCCCGGCGGGGATGTCGAGGTCGATGCCGTCGAGGACCTTGCGCCCGTCGAACGACCGTGTGAGTTCCCGGAGTTGCACGGTGGGCCGGGTGCCCGTGGCCGTGGCTGTCCCGGGCTCGGTGGCGGTCGGCCGCCCGGTGTTCGTCAGCTGCTCAGCGTGCGTCGCCATGACAGCACCCTCCGTTCGATGAGACGGACCGCGCTGTCGGAGATCAGGCCGAAGATCCCGTAGACGACCAGGCCGACGAGGATGACGTCGCTCTGGCCGTAGTTCTGGGCCTGGAACATCATGTAGCCGAGTCCGTTGGTGGCGTTGATCTGCTCCAGCACGACCAGGCCCAGCCAGGAGCCGGTGACCCCGAGCCGCAGGCCCACGAAGAAGCCGGGCAGCGCGCCGGGGATGACGATCTGCCGGACGAACTGGAGCCTCGACAGGCCCTGGACCTCGGCGAGTTCGACGAAGCGGCTGTCGATCCCGGCCAGCGCGGCATGTGTGTTGAGGTAGATCGGGATGTAGACGACGATGGCGATGATCGCGATCTTGAAGGTCTCGCCGATGCCCAGCCAGAGGATGAACAGCGGGATCAGACCCAGCGTCGGGATCGCCCGGTTGAGCTGCACGGTCCCGTCGATCAGTGCCTCGCCGACCCGGCTGAGCCCGGCGGCCAGGGCGAGCGCGACACCGGCCGTCAGCCCGATCACGAATCCGGATCCGGCCCGCTGCAACGAGGTCGTGATGTCCGTCGTCAGCGTCCCGTCGGTCCACAGACGGACGCCTGTCTCCAGCACCGTCCAGGGCGCCGGGATCGCCGCCGGATCGAGCTGCCCGGCGGCGGAGGCGGCGGCCCAGAGGGCGAGGAACAGCAGCGGTCCGACGAGCCGGGAGGCGGGCAGCCGCTTACCGGGGGAGAGGCGCCGGCGCCTGCGGACCTGGGAGGTCTCCTCGACGGCCTCGACCGTACCGAGGGCGGCCGTGCCGACGACGGTCGTGCCGACCGGGGCGGCACTCGTGGTCGCGGCGCTCACTTCCGGTACTCCGCGGGCACGGCCTTCGCCGCGATCCCCTCGAACCGCCGGTCGAAGAGCGAGTCGACGTCGAACTTCTTCACGAAGCCGCCCTCCGCCAGCAGATCCGCGGTCTCCTGCTCCCACTTGATCGACTCGTCCCAGCTCGGCGGGAAGAGCGGCTTGTTGGCGAGTTCGCTGATCGACTCCGCCTGGGCGAGGTTCAGGTTCTGGGTCTTCACGTAGAACTCCTCGTTCCAGATGTCCGGGTTCTCGTACTGCCAGACCGCGCCCTTCGCCCAGTACGGGATGTACGCGGCGACGGCGGCCACCTTCTCGGAGTCGCCCAGCACGGAGGCCGGCGCCCACAGCAGGTTGAGCAGGTCCACCACGTCGGTGGGGATCGTGCGGGCGCCCTTGGCCCTGTACTGCTGCAGATAGGCGGGCGCCTGCTGGTTGGCGAGCGGAGCGACGTCCACCTGGCCCGACTGCAGGGCCGTCAGGAACTGGTTGCTGGTCAGCGGGACCAGCTCCGCGTCGTCGTAGGCGAGCCCCGCCTCCTTCAACGCCCGCAGCAGTACGACGCCCTGCGCCTGCCCCTGCGAGAAGGCGAGCTTCTTGCCCCGGAAATCCTTGACCGAGGTGAGGTCGCTGCCGGGCTTGGTGGCGAAGAGATAGTTCGGCTTCCGGGTGACGTCGATCGCGACGATCTTCGCGTCGTACCCCTGGTAATGCGCCTGGATCGGCGGAATTCCCGCGTTGTTGGCGACATCCAGCGAACCCGCGCGGAAGGCGTTGATGACATCGGGGCCCGCGCCGATGTTCGCCCAACTGCTCACCCTGAAAGGCAGATCGTCGAGTTTCGCGAGCTTGAGCTGCAACTCCTGCTGGTTCTGGAAGGAGGCGATCTTCAGGCTCGTACCCGCGGGAACCTTGGTGGGCAGCGGCGCGTCCGCGGCTGTCCGGGCGACCGCCGCGCTGCTGTCGGCGCAGCCGCTGAGCCCGGCCGCCGCGGCCGTGACGCCGAGGAGGGAGGTGAGGAAGAGCCGCCGGTCGAAACCGGGCGCGGCGGAAGAAGACATGGGAGGACCCCCAGGGGGACGGTGGGAAGGCGAACGGAATCGCGAACGGCCTCACGCACGGAAAGACGCACGGAAACACACACGGAAAAACGCACGACATCGCGAACGGAAGGAATCCGCGGAAGCGGACGGAAAGGAAGCTGCGGAAGGAGGATTCACGCAGGAGGAAGTGCCGCGTCGGCCGGAGTGCGAGGGGCACTCCGGTACGTCAACGTGTCAGCAACAGAGGGTGCGACAGCTCGTGAGCAGCATGAATACGATGTTCCCGGTCTTCGGTATCGCCTGTCAACATTCGGAGTTTCTGAATTAACCGACCTCGGCGCAGGCGCGGTCGAGACGTGCCACGGCCCCCAGCGGGTCCCGGTAGAGCACGTCCAGAGCCACCGCTCCGCCCGCCGTGGCCAGCACGGAGTCAGGGAAGCTCGTCGGCCCCACGGCCGCCGCCCGGTCCGGCCCTACGGTCTCGTGCAGCGCGGCGAGGCAGTCCGCCCGGCCCATGATCCCGATCTCGGTGACGACCACGGTCTCCGGGTTCAGCACGTCGAGCAGCAGCTCCGCCGCCCGCCCCACCATCCGCGCCCGCTCCACCAGCAGCCGCACGGCCACCGCGTCGCCGCCCGCCGCCGCGTCCACCACCCGCATCGGGTTCACCCCGTCGACGACCCCGGCCGCCCGAGCCCGCCGGCACAGTGTCCGCTCGCTCAACTCGGCCTGGAGGCAGCCGACCCGACCGCAGTCGCAGGGCTCCGTACCGCCGGGCAGCGGCAGATGGGCGATCGATCCCGCCTGCGAGCGGGGTCCGTGATGCACCTCGTCGTTGGTCGCGAACGCCGCGTCGACCATATTGCCGACGAACAGATGCAGCACACTCCTGCTGCCACGGGCCCGCCCGAACAGCTGCTCGGCGCCCACCAAGGCCCGCGCGTGCCCGTCCACATGGACCGGCAGCCCGGTCCCGGCACCGAGCATCTCCCGCACCGGCACCTCGCGCCAGCCCAGCAGCGGATGCTCGACGACGGTCCCGGTCTCCCGGTCCACCCAGCCGCCGGCCGCGAAGCCGACGGCCAGGGCCCGGCAGCCCGGCGCCGCGTCCAGCAGGGCCCGGAGTTCGTCGGCGGCCCGCGCCAGGACCGGGGCGGGGCCGGTGGAGCCGTGCTTCAACCGCCGCTCCACGACGACCCGTCCCCGCAGATCGAGCAGCGCGACCGTCGTGTACGGGACGGCCACATGCACGCCGCCCACGACGAACCGCGAGTCGTCCAGGTCGAGGGGCACGTGCGGGCGCCCCGCCCCCTTGGCCCGCCGGGGCGGCTCGGCCTCACGGATGAGACCGAGCCCCGCGAACCGGGCGCAGTAGTCGGTCACCGAGGCCGGCGACAGCCCGGTCACCCGGGCGATGATGCTGCGCGCCACGGGCCCGTGCTCCAGCACGGACCGCAGCACCACGCTGGCGCTGGTCCGCCGCCGGTCGCTGTCGGCGACACGCGGTACGGGAGAAAGGGCAGGGCTGGGAGAGGAAGGAGAGGCGGGAGCGTAAAGGGTGGGTGCCGCCGCGGCATGGGGCATGGTGATCATCCTCGGGAACGGGTCCGACACTGCGCCGTCGCGATAGGGCGGGGCGTGCCGGAGCCGCCTCACCCGGGACGGCGACAGGTGGCCGTGCCCACGCGTCGCAGATCGACGTAGCGACGCGACGAGAAGTACCGGGCTTGAGCAACCATGCGCCCGAAGCTAGCAAAACGGCCCACCGCTGCCCAGACGGCGACCGACGGGCGAGACGGCACCTGTCCACGCCGCCGACCCGATTGGTGAAACCCTACAGATCTGATGCGGCGCCCCCTCAAGACGGAAGCACGCGCCACCTCAGTGACCGGTGTCACGCCCTACCGGGTGTAACCCGCATCCTTTGTGTGAAGCCCACCAAGCTGTCGTTCCCCCCTTTGTCGATCACTGACGGTGTGGGGTGCGAGGGGCTCGGGATAGCGTCACCGTGTCCCCGCCGACTTCACCCGCCGGAGTGAGCCCGATCATGAGCACCACCGCCGCCACGTCAGCCCGCCCCGGCGAGGTCCTCGCCGACCTTCTGCCCGTCGCCGGCGTCCGCGCCCGGGACATCGCGCTCGTGGTCGGCGGCGCCGCGCTCACCGGGCTCGCCGCCCAGATCGCCGTGCCCGTGCCGGGCTCCCCGGTCCCGGTCACCGGCCAGACCTTCGCCGCCCTGCTCGTCGGCACCACCCTCGGCGCGAGCCGCGGCGTCGCCTCCCTCGCCCTGTACGCGCTGGTCGGCCTGGCCGGCGTGCCGTGGTTCGCGAACGGAACCTCCGGCGTCGGCGTCTCCTTCGGCTACATCCTCGGCATGATCCTCGCCGCCGCCGCCGTGGGTGCCCTGGCCCGCCGCGGTGGCGACCGCTCCACTCCGCGCATGGCCGGCACGATGCTCGTCGGCGAAGCGATCATCTACGCCGTCGGCGTCCCGTACCTCGCCGCGACCGCCGACATCAGCCTCTCCACCGCCGTCGCGGTCGGCCTCACCCCGTTCCTGATCGGCGACGCCATCAAGGTCGTCCTGGCCATGGGTCTGCTGCCGACGGCCTGGAAGCTGCTCAAGAACTGACGCGGCGGCTCAGCCCCGCCGACCAGGCGCGCGCTCAAGGGTCACCCTGTACGTACCGCCGCCCGCCGTGACGAGCGGGCACGCCGGTGCCTCCGGGCGGTGAGACCACGGAGGCACCGTAGGGGTGAGACCACGGGGACGCCGTAGGAAGTGCGTGACCGTGGACCCCGTCGTGTTCGATGGGTCAGGACTCCTGACGGGCCCGCCGGTGGTTCCACCACAGGCCCGCCGCGCCGGCCGAGATGAGCGCGGCGCCGGCCATACCGAGCGGCAGGACACGGTCGGCCGGACCGGTCTGGGGCAGCTCGTCCGGCTTGTCGTCCTTCCCGCCGCCGCCGTCACTGCCGCCGCCGTCACCGCCGCCGGGGGTGACCGGGCTGTTGTCGGTGCCGAGGAGCAGCGGGGTCGCGGGCTCGTTGGGTGACTGGTTGGTCGCGCCGAACGGGACCGGGCCCTGCTGCCAGAACGTCTTCGAACCGTCGGAGTTCTGGACCGGAAGGCAGATCTTGCCCTGCTTGCTCAGGTCGTACGTGGCGTCGATCGCATAGGTCTTCGACTTTCCGGGCGCCAGATCGTCGATCGCGCACGCGAAACCACTGTTCGCGCCGTCAGGAAGATCCCCCTCCGGTATTGCCGAACACCCTTCGACGTTCTTGACCTGCATGCCGTCAAAACCGACCAC
Organism: Streptomyces sp. NBC_01314; assembly: GCF_041435215.1. NCBI lineage: Bacteria > Bacillati > Actinomycetota > Actinomycetes > Kitasatosporales > Streptomycetaceae > Streptomyces > Streptomyces sp. NBC_01314. The sequence goes on from NZ_CP108394.1 coordinate 7,442,659, forward strand.
AAGCAATCGGATTTCCCCGCTCGCCTTGCTGCCCTCGTTCTTCACGACACCGGTGATATCCGTTTCCTTGGACTTGTTGTCGACTTTGATCTCCTTGGACAGCAGCGTCGAGAGCTTCACTCCCGCCGGTGCCGCGTCCACGGTTTTTCCGCCATGACTGCTCAATCCCCCCTCGTCGTCCGCCGACGCGGTGAAGCCGAGGATCATCACCGACGTGAACGACGCGGTGAGCAGCGATCCGGCGATGGCGGCCCTACGATGAGAACTCATGTTCCATCCCCCTTGCGTCCCCCTGGCCGTGCCTGAATTCACGGCCTATGAAGAGGTACCACAAGATTTCCCAGCACTATGCTGGTGCGGCACCAAGTGTGACCAATGCGCGACTTTTTGGTTCTTCTGTGGCACGTGCGGTCAGTTGTTGAAGGGGGGGCATGGGGGTGCCGGAAATAACGCGGGGCGGTGTTCCGGGTCTTATGGTGGCCGGCCGTTATCGGCTGGTCGAAAGCATCGGCCAGGGCGGAATGGGCCGGGTCTGGCGAGCCACCGACGACATGCTCGACCGACAGGTCGCCGTCAAGGAAATGCGTATCGACGGCCTCGACCCGGAGGACGGCCGCACCCGACGCGAGCGAACCCTGCGGGAGGCCAGGGCCACGGCCCGTATCGACCACCCCAACGTCGTACGCGTCTACGACGTGGTCGACGCGGGCGAGCGGCTCTGGATCGTCATGGAACTGGTCGACGGCCGCTCCCTGGAACGGCTCGTGGCGGAGGACGGCCCTCTCGACGTACGCGACACGGCCCGGATCGGCCTCGAACTCGTTGACGCGCTGGGGCAGGTGCACGCCCAGGGCGTCCTGCACCGCGACATCAAACCGGCCAACGTCCTCGTCAGGCGCATGGGCGCCCATCAGGCCGTCCTCACCGACTTCGGTATCGCCGCCATCCAGAACGCCGAGGCGCTCACCATGGCCGGCATGCTCGTCGGCTCCCCCGACTACATGGCCCCCGAGCGCGTCACCGGCCGTCCCCAGGGCCCGCCCTCCGACCTCTGGTCCCTCGGCGCCACCCTCTGCGCCGCCCTCGGCGGCCGGTCCCCCTTCTCCCGCCCCACCACCCTCGCCACTCTCCACGCCGTCCTCTACGAGGAGCCGGAACTCCCCGCAGCCGCCGGCCCCCTCCACGACATCCTCGCCGCCCTCCTGACGAAACGACCGGAGTCCCGCCCCGGCGTGCACGAACTCACCGAGACGCTCCGCGGTTTCGCCACGGGCCCGGCAGCCGCCACCCCTGTGACGACGGGGACGGCGGGGCCATGGCCTTCGGGCACGGAGGAGCCGGGGGAGAGGGAGTCGGCCGGTGCCGGAGGGCCGGTTGCCGGACCGGGGCGGCCCGTGCAGCCGGGGGCCGGCGCCAAGGACGCGGGAGCCGTGGCCGGGAGGACGGCGGCCGGGGCCGAGGAGCCGGGGTCCGGCATCGCGGGGTCCGAGGCCGGGCGCGGTGGGCCGGTCGCAGGACGTTCGGCACCGGCCGCGGAGAGGACGAGGCCACTGAGCGCCGCCGCGGATCCATCGCCCGGCACTGCCAGCGTTCCCGAGGCAGCGCCCCCGGAACCCGGACCCGCCCCCCGACCCGCGCCCCGCCCCACCCCGGTACACCCGACGCCGACGCCGACGCCGACGGTACGGAATCGGCCCCACCCCGACCCCGACCCGCTCTCCACTCCTGCACCGGACCGGAACAGCCCCGTATCCCCCGCGCCCGCCCCCAACCTCGTATCCACCCCGCACCCCTCACCCGGCACCGAGCCCTCCACCCCCCACCCCGACCGAGCCACCACCCCCGTCCTCAACCGCACTCCCCTCCCACCCCCGCCCCCCTTCGCCTCACAGCGCCCGGCGGTCCCCGGCAACCCCTACCTGAGCCCTCCCCCCGGGACCGCCAACGCCTCCTCCGAAGCCCCGCCCACAAGCACCCCCGAACTCCCTTCGAGGGGCGCACCCACACCCCCCGGCGGAAGCGAACTGCCGACCCGGCCCGGGTCCACCCCTACGGAACCCACGGGACCCACGGGACCCACCGGACCCCGGCGGAACAATCGCCGCACCGGCCTCATCGCGGCCGTCGCCGTGGCCGCGACCGCCGCCGTAGCCGCAGTCGTCGTACCGGCAATGAACGGCTCGCCCGACGGCAGGAACGACAAGAACGACAGGGCGGCGTCCTCGGCCTCCCCTTCCACCCCGTCCTCCTCCACCGCGTCCCCCACCCCCACCCCCACCGTCGCCGGCACCTCCCGCCCGCCCGAGTTGCCGCCGGGCGCCCGCACGGAGGCCGGCGTGTTCGCCTGGGTGCCGCCGGAGGGCTTCTCGCGGGAGGTGCACGCGGGCGCCGAGGTGCACTACACCTCGCCCGACGCCCGGCAGGAGATCGTCGGCAAGGCCTCCCTCGCGCGCGGCGACCTCCTGGAGCAGTGGAGGAAGAAGGAGAAGACCACCGGTCAGGGGCCGGGCTACAGCCGGATCCGTCTGGAGGAGACCGAGTTCAGGGGCAGGCCCGCGGTCGTGTGGGAGTACACCGTCACGGCCCAGGAACTGCCCTGGCACGTCCGCTCCCTGGGCTTCGACAGCGGCGGAAAGTCCTACCAGCTCACGACCTGGTACCACCCCGACATCGAGGACCGCGCCCTCCCGGTCTACGAGAAGGTCGAGGAGAGCTTCACACCCCTGTGAGCCCCCTGGACGGCGAGACGGGGCCCGGCGGCGTACGAACCGCCACCGGACCCCGGGCCTCGGACCGCTGTAACGGGCGGCTCGGCCGCCCGTGCTCAGTGCACCTTGTCGGACACCTCGGCGGTGGTGGCCTTCCGGCCACCGATCTTCTCCTTGACGACCGCGATGCCGACGACGACCGCCGCGACCAGCAGCGACAGCAGCAGGATCTCGCGGTTGCCGTGCTCGGTGTCGGTGAGCATGTAGCCGAGGACGAAGAGGATCAGCCCGATCGTGGCCCACGTCAGATACGGGTACAGCCACATCTTCACGACGAGCTTCTCCGGCGTCTCCCGCTCGATGATCCTGCGCATGCGCAGCTGCGAGAAGCAGATGACGAGCCACACGAACAGGGCGACCGCGCCGGAGGAGTTGACGAGGAAGAGGAAGACGCCCTCGGGGAAGAAGTAGTTGAAGACGACGGCGACGAAGCCGAAGACGACCGAGGCGAGGATCGCGGTCATCGGTACACCCCGGACGTTCGTACGGCCGAACGCGCGCGGCGCGTCCCCGCGCTCACCCAGCGAGAACGCCATCCGCGACGCGGTGTACAGACCGGAGTTCAGACAGGACAGCACCGACGTCAGCACGATGAAGTTCATGATCTGCCCGGCGTGCGCGATCCCGAGGGAGTCCAGGGCGGCGACGTAGGAGCCCTTCTCCTTGATCGACGGGTCGTTCCACGGCAGCAGCGTGACCACGACGAAGATCGAGCCGAGGTAGAAGACGCCGATCCGCCAGATGATGCTGTTGGTGGACTTGGTGATCGCCTTCTGCGGGTTCTCCGTCTCCCCGGCGGCCAGCGTGGCGATCTCGCTGCCCATGAAGGAGAAGACGACCAGCAGCACACCGATGAGGATCGCGCCCGCGCCGTTGGGCAGGAACCCGCCGTGGTCGGTCAGGTTCGACAGCCCGGCCTTGTCGGTGTCGGCCCCGGGCAGCACCCCGAACACCGCGAGACCGCCCACCACGATGAACGCGGCGATCGCGACGACCTTGATCCCGGCGAACCAGAACTCGAACTCGCCGTAGGAGCCGACCGACACCAGGTTCGTGGCGGTCAGCACGACCATCACGATCAGCGCCCAGCCCCACTGCGGCACCGCCGGGATCCAGCCCTCCAGGATCACCGCACCCGCGGTCGCCTCGACCGCGAGCACGACGACCCAGAAGAACCAGTACAGCCAGCCGATCGAGAACCCGGCCCAGCGCCCGAGCGCGCGGTCGGCGTGGGCCGAGAAGGAACCCGACGTCGGATTGGCGGCGGACATCTCACCGAGCATCCGCATCACCAGCACCACCATCGTGCCGACGAGCGCGTACGACAGGAGGATGCCGGGTCCTGCGGTCCTGATGCCGGAGCTCGACCCGACGAACAGACCGGCCCCGATCACACCACCGATCGCGATCATCGACAGATGACGGTTCTTGAGGCCGGCGTGCAGACCGGGGGAGGGGGGTGAGGAAGAGTCTTGGTTGTCTGCCTGGGACGGCAGAGTCGGCTGCGAGGTCATGGGGGGAGGTTTCCTTTGCGCCGTTGTGGGGACTTCCGTGCGTCTGCCCAGCGACCCTCCGATCGACTCTCGTAAGTGGGGGAAACGAGAGCCGACAGCCGGGGGCCGGGTGTGCCGCCGAAAGGATCGGTCCAGTGAATCGGAGGTGAAAGCATTCCTGAACCTTTGAATCCAGATTGTTACTTGAGCTTTACTTGAGGTTCCGTGGTGCAGCTCACGGTTTCGCCTGGCCGCACCCCGTCGTGCCGCGCCGAAACACGCGTGTCACACTCGGACCATGCGCGTCTACCTCGGCTCGGATCACGCCGGATACGAACTCAAGAACCACCTCGTGGAGTGGCTGCGGGCCGCAGGCCACGAGCCCGTCGACTGCGGGCCCCACATCTACGACGCCCAGGACGACTACCCGCCGTTCTGCCTCCGCGCGGCGGAGCGCACGGCCGCGGACCCCGGGTCCCTCGGCATCGTCATCGGCGGCTCCGGCAACGGGGAGCAGATCGCCGCGAACAAGGTGGCCGGCGTCCGTGCCTCCCTCGCGTGGAGCGCCGAGACCGCCGCGCTGGGCCGCGAGCACAACAACGCGAACGTCGTCGCCGTCGGCGCCCGCATGCACTCCCAGGAAGACGCGACCAAGTTCGTCGAGACCTTCCTCAACACCCCGTTCTCCGGCGACAAGCGCCACATCCGCCGCATCGACATGCTGGCGACGTACGAGACCACCGGCGACCTGCCGCCGATCCCGGCGCACCACCCCCAGGCGTAGATTTCTCGGCCGCCCACGAACTCGGGAGCCTGAGCTCGGAGGGCGGCCGCGGGTTGTATTTGGTTGCTCGCGCAGTTCCCCGCGCCCCCAAAAACGCCGGGCGCCCCCCACGCTGTCAAGGGGCGCGGGGAACTGCGCGACCAGCCCCCACCGGACCCGCAGCCGAAAACGCACCCCGAACCACCCCCCCCACCCACCCTGCCGAACCGCCGGAGGCCCCCGTGCCGGAGGGGCACACCATCCACCGCCTCGCCCAGGACTGCCTGACCCACTTCGGCGGTGGCGGGAACGCCCACGTCACGAGCCCCCAGGGCAAGTTCGCCGACGCGGCGGCCCTCCTCACGGGCACCCCGCTCGGCACCGCCGAGGCCCATGGCAAACACCTCTTCCTGCACTTCGGCGACCCGGACGCCGAGGAATGGGTGCACATCCACCTGGGCCTCTTCGGCAAGGTCACCTTCGGCCCGGCCCCCGCGCCCCCGCCCACGGACACCGTCCGCCTGCGACTGCGCGACGACACGTCGTACATGGATCTCCGCGGCCCGACGACATGCGCCCTGATCACGGACGCCGAGAAGCAGGCGATACACGCCCGCCTCGGCCCGGACCCGCTCCGCCCCGACGCCGACCCGGCGCGCGCCTACGCCCGGGTCTCCCGCAGCCGTACGACGATCGCCGCGCTCCTCATGGACCAGAAGGTGATCGCGGGCGTCGGCAACGTCTACCGCGCGGAGGTCCTCTTCCGGCACGGCATCGACCCGTACCGCGCGGGCAAGGACGTCACCCCGGCGGAGTGGGACGCGATCTGGGCCGACCTCGTCGGCCTCATGCGCGAGGGCGTACTCCACAACCGCATCGACACCGTCCGCCCGGAACACACCCCGGAGGCCATGGGCCGCCCGCCCCGCGTCGACGACCACGGCGGCGAGGTGTACGTGTACCGCAGGGCGAACATGCCCTGCCACATCTGTGGCGGCGAGATCCGCACCGCCGATCTCGCCGCCCGCAACCTCTTCTGGTGCCCGGTCTGCCAACAGCGGTGAACCCCGGACCAGAGACGAGTTCGGGCTGCGCGCCCTAGAACCCGTGCGGCAGCCAGGGCGCCAGCCCCGACGCGAGGAACGCCACGGACGCCTCCGCCAGCGCCCCCTGCCGCAGCTCGCGCACCCGCCCGGCCGCGGCCAGGGAGGACAGGCTCACACCACCCAGATAGGCCGCCCCCAACTCCCGTACGGAGAGGGAGAGCTCGGCGGCGTCGGCGGTGCGCTCGCAGGTCGCGCCCTTCGGGTCGCCGGTGAGCCGCCAACGCCCCTCGTTCCAGGGGCAGAAGGCGTCCTCGACCTCGAACACCACATCCAGCGGCGCCTGATAGGTCCGGATACGCAGGGCCGCGCCGACGTCCACGAGCCTCAGATGCAGGTCGTCCTTGACCCGCAGCCCGCAGCGGCGGATGTCCGACACCAGGTGCAGCGCCGGCTCGTCCACGGGAAGCCGGTGGGCGACGACGCGCGCCGTCAGGTCGATGTCGAACAGGAACCGCCACAGCGCGGCGTGCGCGGCGGGGTCCACGGCCTCCAGCGCGCTCAGCTGGACGACACCCTCCGGCCCGCTCGGCCCCCAGTCGGACTTGATCCGGAACCGCGCGTACCCGACCAGGGACCCGTCGCCGTCGACCCGCTCGGCCACCACACACTGCAGGGGCGACGCCCCGTCCCGGTGGCGGTCCGTGTCGAGCAGGTCCGCCCGCTCCCAGCCGGGCCGCCGAGCCAGCATTCCCGGCCGCTCCGGCACCCGGCGGGCGTACACCGCCTCGCACGCGTCGAGCACCTCGGCGGGGTCCGCGTACCGCAGCCGTACGTCGTCGGTGCCGGGCGGAACGGACAGCCGTACCCGGGCGGTGTCGATGTCGGCGGCGAGCCGGTGCGTGGCGAGGCCGTATCCGAACCGGCCGTAGATCACCGGCTCCGACGCGGTCAGCACCGCCAGCGGCTCGCCCCAGGAGCGGACGTCGTCCAACTGCCGCCGCATCATGGACGTCAGCACCCCGCGCCGCCGGTGCGTGGCCGCGACACCGACCATCGTGACGCCCGCCGCGGGGACGACGGCGCCGCCGGGCACCGTGAGGCGGAAGTCGAACGCCCCCGCCGTACCCACGCATTGGTCGCCGTCCCACACACCGATGGAGCGGTCGTACGGAGTGAGCGCCTGCCACAGCTCGCGCTCCTCCGCCGGTTCGGGGGCGCCGCCGAAGGCACGGATGAGGTTGTCGTACCAGACGTTCCAGTCTTCCTTGCGCAGCGCCCGCAGCTCAGTCGTCATACGCCATGCCTAGCAGGGCGATCCGGCACGAGCGAGCGAATTGTTCCCGCGCGTCGCCGTTCGACGTGGGATCCTTCCCAGGTGCCGCACGGAGGGCGCACGGGGGCCGAAGGGCGCGTTCCGGTGTGAGATCTGTGTGAGATTCGTCGTGAACCGGCCCTCGGAAGGGGGACAAGTAGGACCTCCTGTGCACAGGGGCTGGTCGGATGGATAAGGTCCCGAACAATGGCAGCAGGACGAGAGCGGCGCGCGGCGGCCGATACGTTCACGGCCCGGATGAAGAAGCTGGTTCACCGGGCCCGCACCGGCGTGCGCAAATCCGCCGTCGACTACTTCCGCGGGGACGGCTCCGACTGGATCGCCCTGGTCGGCCTGCTGCTGATGATCCCGCTGATCGCCTGCTTCACGATGATCGACGAGGTGTGGTTCTCACCCGCCGCCCTCGTCCTTCCCATCGTCGCGGGCGGCCTGCTGCTCCGCCCCGCCAGCCTCCTCGGTCTGTACGCGGCCGCCGCGACCGCGCTGATCGTGGAGTCCGTGAAGCTCGGGCCCTACACCGAGGGCCCGGCCCGGGTGACACCCGGCATAGTGCTCGTGGTCGCCGCCTGCGGTTTCTTCGGCCTTCTCATCGCCCAGTTCCGCAGCCGCGTCGGCGTTCCCTGGCGGCGCGGCGGCACCATGCTCTTCGACCTGCGTGAACGCATCCGGGTGCAGAGCAAGTTGCCGCAGCTGCCTGCCGGTTGGCACCGCGAGATGGCCCTGCGCCCGGCGGGCGGCCAGTCCTTCTCCGGCGACTTCGTCGTGGCCGCCCGTACGAACGGCGGTCGGACCCTCGAAGTCGTCCTCACCGACGTCTCCGGCAAGGGCATGGACGCGGGCTCCCGCGCCCTGCTCCTCTCCGGCGCCTTCGGCGGTCTGCTGGGATCGCTCCCACCACACGCGTTCCTCCCGGCGGCCAACGGCTATCTCCTGCGCCAGGACTGGGACGAGGGCTTCGCGACCTCCATCCACCTCGTCCTCGACCTCGACTCCGGCGACTACGAACTCTTCTCCGCGGGCCACCCGCCGGGTCTCCAGCTCAGCGCGGGCACGGGCCGCTGGGAGGAGAAGGCCGCCGAGGGCCCCCTCCTGGGCGTCTACGACGGTGCCCAGTTCGACCCGGTCAAGGGCTCCCTGCGCCCCGGCGACGTGCTGATGCTCTTCACCGACGGCCTCGTCGAGACCTCCGAGCGGGACATAGTCGAAGGCATCGACCGCCTCACCGGCGAGGCCGACCGCTACGTGGCCGGCGGCTTCCACGGCGCCGCCTGGCACCTCATCGAAGCCGTCGCCAAGGACGTCAACGACGACCGAGCCCTCCTGCTGATCTGCCGAGAGGGCCCCACGGCCACCAGGTAGCCGGGCCCCGTCGAGGGGCGCGAGGGAACTGCGCGATCAACCACGACGAACCCGCACTCGCCGACGAGCCCCATCCCCCGAGCTCGCAGGCGGTTCCAGGGGCGCAGCCCCTGGGGACGGGACGGGTAGGGGCGGCGGGGGCGACAATCCAGGCCCGAAAGCCACAACCCAGGCCCGAAAGCCACCACACGACAGGAGCCCCGACCCGATGCCCCCTACGCCCCTTCCGCTCACCGAAGTAGAGACCCTCGCAAGGGCCGCCCACGCCACCCAGACCGACAAGGCCGGCCGCCCCTACGCCGAGCACCTCCAGGCGGTGGCCCACGGCGTCAAGGCGAGGGGCGGCGACGAGGAGCAGATCGCCGCGGCCTGGCTGCACGACGCCGTGGAGGACGACGCCCTCACCGAGGAGTGGCTCGCCGAGGCCCCGCTGACCGCCCGTACGAAGGCCATTGTGCTGGCCCTCACCAAGCGGCCCGGCGAACCCCCGGAGGCGTACGCCGCCCGCATCATCGCCACTCCGGGCGCCCTCCTGGTCAAGCGGTCGGACCTCGCGCACAACGCGAACCCCGCCCGCCTCGCCGTTCTGGACGAACACACACGCCTCCGGCTGACCCGGAAGTACGCCCACATGCGAAACCTCCTCGGCCTGCCGGACGAACCGGCGGCCGAGGAGGTGACGGACAACCGCTGAGAGACGAGGGACGAGGGACTCGGGCCTACGCCTTGACCCCGGCCTTCCCGCGCTCGCGGGCCAGCTCGGTGGCGTCCCGCTTGAACGCCCACTCCATCTTCGGTTCCATGGCGAACCGGAACATCCGCTGCACCGGCGGGGTGCACAGCACAGTGATGACGGCCGCCGCGAAGAAGGTGGCGAAAAGCTCGCCGAGCGGCTGGTACACCCACGCGTTGGCGTCGTACCACTCCCAGAAACGCGAGCCCTTCGCCAGGAACCCGTGCAGCAGGTAGCCGTACAGCGTGCCCGCGCCCAGGACGGTGAACCACATCTTCCGCCGGGGCACCCAGGCGAAGAAGCACGTGGTGAGCACCATGGAGCAGCCGAACAGGGCGAGGGTCATGACGATGCCGGCCCACCACGGCGCACCCAGCTCCTGAGCGCTGTCGCGGTGGTAGAACCAGGCCGAGTTCATGTCCGGGCCCAGCCAGTACGCCAGCGCCAGCGCGCCCGCCGCCACCGGCACGGACAGGAGCCGCACCTCACGGCGCCGCATGAACTGGAAGTGCGCGGGCTTCATGAAGAGACCGACGACGAAGAACGGCAGGAACTGCAGGACGCGTTGCAGGTCCAGGTCGTCACCGATGTCGGGAGAGACGGACGCGAGCGCCGCGATGCCGAGCGCCACCGGGACCGGCCAGCGCACGACCTTCCACAGCGGCGTCGTCAGCCGCCACACGAACAGCGCGATCAGGAACCAGGTGAGGTACCAGGGGTCGAGCAGGCTGATGGGGTGCGAGGGATCGTTGTCGCCGTACCGCTTGAAGACGGAGTACGCGATCTCGAAGAGGACGTACGGCACGGCTATGCCGGTGACCAGCCTTCGGAGCCGGTCGGGACGCATGTCGAAACTGCGGGAGAAGTAGCCGGAGATGATGATGAACGCCGGCATGTGGAACGTGTACACGACCATGTACAGCGCCTCGGCGGCGCGGCTGTGGTCGGTCAGCGGCTCCCACGCGTGCCCCATCGCGACGAGCACGATGGCGAGGTACTTGGCGTTGTCGAAGAACGCGTCACGTTGTTTGGCCGGTCTGGCCTCCGGGGAGGCGCCACTTGGTGTCGGGTGGGGGGACGAGGACTTCAGCGAGCGCGGACTCGGCACTCCGTCGGCCGACGACTGTGGTGACTGAGCCGGCGGGAGCGGCGCCCCGGGCCGGCCGTGCGGTCGCAGCGAGTTCGTCACAGACCCTCCCGCCGGGCACTCCGGGGGGCGGTCCGAGCACTCGCTGCGCAAGTGGGGGACGAGGCAGCGGTGAACATCTGAGGCACCCTAGCGTTGTCTGTGCGATTTCGTAAAACCACCGATGTGAATCCTGTATTGAGGAGTACGTGTCACTCACGGGTACCCAGGATTCGGTGAAGTTGTCATCGGGCAGAGCGTCACTGTGCGTACACCGCAAGGCACATGGCATGCACCAATCTGTCCGCATTCATCCCGACTAAATGGTGCATAACATGCGCAGGCGACTCCGGAGGAATGTCCGATTGATTACCGTCCTGGCGGCGCACCTTGGTGTGTCTGTGGCAACAATTCGAATTACCTGCGGACGGGTTGTGTGTGCACGGAAACGATCACCCTGAATTCGTTCCCGACACCCTGCCGTTGGCCGGGGGGCGGGGGTGGCGCGCGTGCGGTGCCGTGGCCGACGTTGCTCACCGGCTGCATAGGACGGCCTGGTTGGTGGCACGATGGTTCTGGCGGGGTGCGCGTGGGGTCGGCGCCCCGGGCCGGGAGTGCGGACCGACCGAGGGTGTGATCTGTGTGGCCATTTCGCTGTCAGTGGTGCTCTTGTTGGGGATCATTCTGGTAGTCCTGATGCGAGGAGGGACGATCAAGGCCGGACCGGCGGTCGTCGCCATCCTGTTCGGCTTCTTCCTCGCCTCGACGGGCATGGCCGACGACATCCAACGCTTCCTCGACTCGATAGCGGACACGCTCAACTCGATCCAGTTCTAGTGTCCGCCCGGACGGGCGACGTGAGGCGGCGAACTGTCAGTCGGCGCACCGTGAGACGACAAGAACCTCCGGCCCGGTCCGAGGAATCTCTCGAAACCGGGCCGGAGGCCATTGGGGCGCCGACGGGAATCGAACCCGCGTAGCCAGTCCGGAAGATCGCGTAGGCGGACCGGGCCTGACCTGGCGAGTCGCTGAGGTGCGGGTTCTCGCTTCGCTCCCCGGTGCTTCCCGCTACGTACCGCCGGTCACCACCTCGATCGGGCATGCGAGAGACACGGACCGCACTCCGTGCTCTCCGCCGCGCTCTACGGCTCTCCCCACTCGGGGACGCACATCATGCGGTGGGCCGGCACGACGGGTTCGCTCGGCGGCGGATCGATTCCACGGACCCGTACGGCCACGATGTCCGTGGGGACGGGGGACCGGTCCGGAAGCCTCGTCAAACGCCACCGGAAGGCCTCTGGGACGTCCTTGGCGGGCAACTCCACCATGGCGAGGCTGACCCACCGGTCGTAGTTGGTGGGGTACACGCGAACCAAGGCGCCACAATCCGGGCAAACCGGAGGCTCGATCCATGTCACGTCGTCGGGATCGGGGTCAGGTCTCGGCGCTGACGTGGCCCCGTCGGCTGCGGCCATCTCGTTGGCGAAGGTGTTCCAACACCTCTCGCAGAGCCGTGCCATGAGGCGGAACCGTCCCCGTTCGCGCACGGTGAGGTCGGTCTCCTCGCAGCGATCGCATACGAACTGGTCACGATCCTGAATCGCCCCCATGCCTCTGAGTGTGAGCGAATCCGACCAGATCCCAGTAGGTCGCGATTTGGCCTCGTCCGAATCCGATCCGACGATCAGGCGCGCAGGCGGCCACCCGGACGCGGCGATGGGCCCGGGTGGCCGAGCGTGCGCCCTGAGGCGTCACTCCTCGAAACTCCCCGGAAGGAGGTGGGCTCGCCGGTCTCCGAGTCGGTACGATCCGCCCGGCCATGAGTCGTTCAGCGGCCCAGGACGTCGCACTCGGGTTCGCCCCGATGCGGAAACCCCGGTTCGAATCCGGGCCATGGCACCCCGCGAACCGACCACCAACACACGGCAGTTGTACGGCTCGCTCCCGCGTCACCACCTCGAACCCACCTTCGGCGCTGTCGGCATCGCCGAGATCTCGCCCCCGCTCGTACGGCGCAAGATCGAAAGCCCAAGGGGCGCGCGGGGGACACGGCGGACTGAACATCGCCCCGGAAATGATCCAGGGCCAGGCAGAGAATCGAACCTCTGGCCTGGCCCTGAGTCGTACAGAGCGGGCGACGGGAATCGAACCCGCGTAGCTAGTTTGGAAGACTAGTGCTCTACCATTGAGCTACGCCCGCACAGCTCGCGCCGCAGGTCGGACGACCGCGGCACAGTAGGCATCGTAGCGGGTCGGGCGCCGCCGCCGCACACCCCTTACCGGCCGTGCCCGTCACCCGCCGTCGCGCGCGCCTGCGCAGTCGGTAATACGGCAACCGCATGGTCTGCGGGCATGTACCCTACGTGTCGCACCAGACGGGGTGTGGCGCAGCTTGGTAGCGCGTCCGCTTTGGGAGCGGAAGGCCGTGGGTTCAAATCCCGCCACCCCGACCACCGCGCCGGTACGGCGCACCCACCACCGGCGAGATCACCTTTTGGGGCGTGTACCGCCTGCGGTTACTATGCAAGCTGCGCGCCCGTGTGTCTGCATTCTCATGTCCCTCAAGGGCCGCGAATCCGCTGAAGCTCCGCCACACCCGGCGGGGTGCGTCAGCAACCCCCAGAAGTCAGCCCCCAAGGAGACCGAACCGTGAAGAGCGCCGTGGAGACCCTGAACCCGACCCGGGTTCGGCTCAGCATCGAGGTGCCCTTCGAGGAGCTCAAGGACAGCCTCGACGCGGCGTACAAGAAGATCAACCAGCAGGTCACGGTGAAGGGCTTCCGCAAGGGCAAGGTCCCGGCCCGCGTCATCGACCAGCGGTTCGGCCGCGGTGCGGTGCTGGAGGAGGCCGTCAACGACGCGCTCCCGAAGTTCTACACCGACGCGGTCAACGAGGCCGAGCTCAACGTCCTGGGCCAGCCCGAGGTCGACATCACCGAGCTGAAGGACGGCGAGACGCTGAACTTCACCGCCGAGGTCGACATCCGCCCGACCATCGAGATCCCGGACTACTCCGGCATCGAGGTCGAGGTCGACGCCGTCGAGGTCAGCGAGGAGGACATCGAGAAGGCGGTCGAGCAGCTGCGCGAGCGCTTCGCCTCCACCTCCCCGGTCGAGCGCGCCGCCGAGGACGGCGACGTCGTGACGATCGACCTGGAGGCCAAGGTCGACGGCGAGATCCTGGAGGACGGCGTCGCCGAGGGCGTCTCCTACACCATCGGCTCCGGCGAGCTGCTGGACGGCATCGACGACGCCGTGAAGGGCCTGGAGGCCGGTGGCGAGGCCACCTTCGCCTCCGAGCTCAAGGGCGGCTCGGCGGCCGGCAAGGAGGCCGAGGTCACCGTCAAGGTCAGCCAGGTCGCCGCCCGCGAACTCCCGGCGCTGGACGACGAGTTCGCCCAGCTCGCCTCGGAGTTCGACACCCTCGAGGAGCTGCAGGCGGACAGCCGTAAGCGCCTGGAGAACATGAAGCAGTACGACCAGGCCACGCAGGCCCAGGAGCGTGTCCTGGAGAAGCTGCTGGAGCTCGTCGAGGTGCCCGTCCCCGAGAAGCTGCTCGAGGACGAGATCAACACCCGCAAGCACAACCTGGAGCACCACCAGCTCGGCCAGATGGGTCTCGAACTGGAGAAGTACCTCGAGATCCAGGGCAAGACGGTCGAGGAGTTCGACGCCGAGACCAAGGAAGCGGCCGTCAAGGGCATCAAGACCCAGTTCGTCCTCGACGAGCTGGTCGCCAAGGAGAAGCTGAACGTCAACCAGGAGGAGCTCACCGAGCACCTCATGCGCCGCGCGGCCTCCTCCGGCATGTCCCCGGACCAGTTCGCCCAGGCAGTCGTCCAGAACAACCAGGTCCAGCTCCTCGTCGGCGAGGTGGCCCGCGGCAAGGCCCTGGCCCTCGTCGTGGAGTCCTCCACGGTGAAGGACACCAACGGCGAGGTCGTCGACCTGGACGACGAGGACGAGACCGAGGAGACCCCGGCCGAGGCCGAGGCCACCGAGGAGGCCCCGGCCGCTACCGAGGCCGAGGAGAAGGCCCCCGAGGCCTGATCGCTCGCCGATCGCCTACCGACGGGCCCCTGGATCACTTGTGACCCAGGGGCCCGTCGGTCTGCCCAGGGGCGCGGGGCTGTGCCGATATGCGGCTCCGCCGCGTGGGCGCGGCCGGCCCTCTGCGAGCCGTACCCGCCGATACACCCGGCGTGGCAGACGCGTCTGCGGCCCGTCCGTGGCCGGCCGCGCGGTTCCCCGCGCTCCTTTCAGGGCCGGCGGCCACAAGGCACCGCCCAACCGGCGGAGCGCACACGCATGCGCTGACAGCGAACAGTTCCCTTTGCGGGATTCACCGGCGGAGCCACCGCGTTAGGGTCCATGAAGACGAGGGCTGGGCTGTCGGTGAACGGCTCGGCCCCCGGAAGGGAAACGTGAAGACGGCCCGGCGCCGTCGTAAGACGAGCAGGTGGATACGTGACGAATCTGATGCCCTATGCCGCCGGCGAGCCTTCCATCGGTGGTGGCCTCGGCGACCAGGTCTACAACCGGCTGCTTGGCGAGCGGATCATCTTCCTCGGCCAGCAGGTCGACGACGACATTGCCAACAAGATCACCGCACAGCTGCTGCTCCTTGCCGCAGACCCCGACAAGGACATTTACCTCTACATCAACAGTCCCGGCGGCTCGATCACGGCCGGCATGGCGATCTACGACACGATGCAGTTCATCAAGAACGACGTGGTGACCATCGCCATGGGCCTGGCGGCCTCGATGGGCCAGTTCCTGCTCAGCGCGGGCACCCCCGGCAAGCGCTTCGCGCTGCCGAACGCCGAGATCCTGATCCACCAGCCGTCGGCCGGCCTGGCCGGTTCGGCCTCGGACATCAAGATCCACGCCGAGCGGCTGCTCCACACCAAGAAGCGCATGGCGGAGCTCACCTCTCAGCACACGGGGCAGAGCGTCGAGCAGGTGACCCGCGACTCGGACCGCGACCGCTGGTTCGACGCCTTCGAGGCCAAGGAGTACGGCCTCATCGACGACGTGATCCCCACGGCCGCCGGTATGCCGGGCGGCGGCGGTACCGGGGCGGCCTGAGAGCCGATGACGGCAGCAGGGCCGCAGAGCTCCCCGTAGCCCTGAAGCCCCCCGGGGGAGCTCCTGAGCCTCCTCGGGGCCGTCAGCGCCCCTCCCAGTCCCTCTCCAGTCCACCGCTCCAGCCCTCTTTCCAGGAGACACCGTGAACGACTTCCCCGGCAGCGGCATCTACGCCCGCACCGAGGCCGAGTACACCGGCCCTCGCGCCGAGTCCCGTTATGTGATCCCACGTTTCGTCGAGCGCACCTCGCAGGGCGTCCGTGAGTACGACCCGTACGCGAAGCTCTTCGAGGAGCGGGTGATCTTCCTCGGGGTGCAGATCGACGACGCCTCCGCCAACGACGTCATGGCGCAGCTGCTGTGCCTGGAGTCGATGGACCCCGACCGGGACATCTCCGTCTACATCAACAGCCCCGGCGGCTCCTTCACGGCGCTCACCGCGATCTACGACACGATGCAGTTCGTGAAGCCGGACATCCAGACGGTCTGCATGGGCCAGGCGGCCTCGGCCGCCGCGATCCTGCTGGCCGCCGGTACGCCGGGCAAGCGCATGGCGCTGCCGAACGCCCGCGTCCTGATCCACCAGCCGTACAGCGAGACGGGCCGCGGTCAGGTCTCCGACCTGGAGATCGCCGCCAACGAGATCCTCCGGATGCGTGCGCAGCTGGAGGACATGCTGGCCAGGCACTCGACCACGCCGATCGAGAAGATCCGCGAGGACATCGAGCGCGACAAGATCCTCACGGCCGAGGACGCGCTGGCGTACGGCCTGATCGACCAGATCATCTCCACGCGGAAGATGAACAACAACAGCGTCCGCTGACCGCGGAAAGGATGTATTGTCTGCCGCCCCTTGGCATGATTGGCACCGTTTGACCCAGTGCACGACAAGGTGCACGTCAAAGCGAACCGTGCCAAGGGGGGCCCGAACGGGGGGCCCGGCAAGGTACCGTCGACATAAGGCAGCACCAGGAGTCGCTGGATTTCAATTGTCCAGGCGTCTCCCAGGCGAAGGGGAAGCACACCGTGGCACGCATCGGTGACGGCGGCGATCTGCTCAAGTGCTCGTTCTGCGGCAAGAGCCAGAAGCAGGTCAAGAAGCTCATCGCAGGGCCCGGTGTGTACATCTGCGACGAGTGCATCGACCTCTGCAACGAGATCATCGAGGAGGAACTCGCTGAGACCAGCGAGGTCCGCTGGGAGGAACTCCCCAAGCCCCGCGAGATCTACGAGTTCCTCGAGGGCTATGTGGTGGGCCAGGAGGCGGCCAAGAAGGCGCTTTCCGTCGCGGTGTACAACCACTACAAGCGGGTCCAGGCCGGCGAGAACAGCGGCGGTCAAAGCCGCGAGGACGCCATCGAGTTGGCGAAGTCCAACATCCTCCTGCTGGGCCCCACGGGCTCGGGCAAGACCCTCCTCGCCCAGACCCTCGCGCGCATGCTGAACGTCCCCTTCGCGATCGCGGACGCGACGGCGCTGACGGAGGCGGGTTATGTCGGCGAGGACGTCGAGAACATCCTGCTGAAGCTCATCCAGGCGGCCGACTACGACGTCAAGAAGGCCGAGACCGGCATCATCTACATCGATGAGATCGACAAGGTCGCGAGGAAGAGTGAAAACCCCTCCATCACCCGCGACGTGTCGGGTGAGGGCGTACAGCAGGCCCTGCTGAAGATCCTGGAAGGCACCACGGCGTCGGTCCCGCCCCAGGGCGGCCGCAAGCACCCCCACCAGGAGTTCATCCAGATCGACACGACGAACGTCCTGTTCATCGTGGGCGGCGCCTTCTCCGGTCTGGAGAAGATCATCGAGTCCCGGGCCGGCGCCAAGGGCATCGGCTTCGGCGCGACGATCCGCTCGAAGCGCGAGCTGGAGTCCAAGGACCAGTTCGAGGCCGTCATGCCGGAGGACCTGGTCAAGTTCGGCATGATCCCGGAGTTCATCGGCCGTCTGCCCGTCATCACCTCGGTCCACAACCTGGACCGCGAGGCGTTGCTCCAGATCCTCATCGAGCCCCGCAACGCGCTGGTCAAGCAGTACCAGCGCCTCTTCGAACTCGACGGCGTGGAGCTGGACTTCGAGCGCGAGGCGTTGGAGGCCATCGCCGACCAGGCCATCCTCCGCCAGACCGGCGCCCGCGGTCTGCGCGCCATCATGGAAGAAGTCCTGATGTCGGTCATGTACGAGGTCCCGTCCCGCAAGGACGTGGCCCGAGTCGTCATCACCTCGGACGTCGTCCGCTCGAACGTGAACCCGACCCTGATCCCGCGGGACGCCCGCGGCCGGGGCCCGGGGGAGCAGAAGACGGCGTAAGTCCCGCCGTCTCCACGCACTTGGCGTGAAGATGCCTGGCGCAGTGATGCGCCAGGCACCTTTTTTTGTCGCTCAAGTGGCTGCCCACCGTAGGAAACACGCCAGGCTCACGTCGAACTGTTGGCTGCCCGCCCGCCTCATGATCTAGTCGGGGCTGACCGCATCGATCGATTGTTCGAGCGATGGCGTACGTGAAACGGGAGGCTGCTCGATGAAGGCGACAAAGATCAAGAGAGCCCTGGCCGCGATAAGTGTGGTGGCGGCGGCGGGCATCGTCCCGCTGGTGACGGCCGCACCGGCGCACGCGTCGCAAGCGCGCTGCGTGAACTACCTCGGCAACCAGGGCTATGTGATCGGCCCCAGGGTCAGGACGGCTTGTAGTTACGGCGCGATCTTCTCGCCGCCCGCAACGACGCCCAATCCCAACTGCTTGCTCAGGCTCATAGAGATACGGGTCAGCAATGCGCACGCGCAGACGGCTTGCAGTCGTGCCTGATGGGGTGACGTCTCGGGTGGTCGTCAGTCAGGTCGGCTCGACGTCTGGTTGCGCCTGGGCGCGGCTACTGTGAAAAGACGGCTCGGCCCCTCACATCGAGGTGCCGAGCCGTCATGCTCACCGGTGCAGTCCGGGAGTCGGTGGTGATCAGGCCTTGACGCGGACCGCTTCGCGGAGCTTCGCCGCGGTGTCGGCGGCGGTGGACTGGTCCGTCGGCTTCTCGGCCATGATGCTCGCGAGGTCCATCGGCATCACCATGCCCACCGTGCTGTAGTCGCCCCACACGCAGAAGGACAGGTTCATCACGCTCGGGCCGTCACTCGTACCGCTGTCGGTGGGCTCCATCTTGGCGTCCTGGCACTTGAGAACGGCACCCTCGGCGGAGTCGTACGACTTCGGCTCACCGACCATGGTGACCTTCACGTCGTCATCGTCCTTGCCGGACTCGGACTGCATGTGGTCCAGCATGGCGTCGACGACCTTCTCGGGGTCGTCGATCTTGCCATAGACGCCGCTGAAGTGAAGCTGCTTCTGCGCCATCGGGTTGTTCTCGTTGCCGGACACGTACGAGGCGCTGACGTCCTTGGGGTCGGTCACGCCCCACTTCTCGGCGTCCTTCACATCGTCGTCGGACAAGGCGCCGCCGCCGCTGTCGTTCTTCTTGTAGTCACCGAGCACCGTCGCCGGCGTAGTCAGCTTGTGCGGTCCGTCGTCCGCGATGTCCGCGCCCCCGCCCCCGCCGATCACGAAGTACGCGCCCACCGCGACCGCGGCCACGACGGCGACCGCGCCGAGGATGATGCCGACCTTCTTGCCGCCGCCACCGCCGGAGACGACGGGCTGGGGCGCGGTCGGGTAGGGCTGCTGGCCGTACGGGGCCTGCGGCTGACCGTAGGGCGGGGTCTGGGGCGGAACTCCCTGGGGCGCCTGCTGGGGATACCCGTAGCCCGGCTGCTGCGGAGGCGCCTGCTGGGGGTAGCCGTAGCCGGGCTGAGGGGCGGCCTGCGGCGGCTGCTGGCCGTAGGGGCCCGGCTGACCGTACGGTCCGGGCTGCTGGGGCTGCCCGCCGTACGGGCCCGGCTGGTTGTGGCTCATGTTCTGGGTTCCCCTCCAGATGCTTATGTGTTCCTGACATCCTGGCGCAAACACGTGGGGTCCCACGCACCGGGGGTCACACCGTTACGGAAGAATCGAGTTTCGGGACCACCCCGTGACACCCCTAAACTGAGCGGGTGACCGAGAACGCTCAGCAGCAGCCTCCAGCGCCCGCCACCGATCTGCCGACCCAGTACGCGCCGGCCGATGTAGAGGGGCCGCTGTACGAGCGCTGGGTGGAGCGCGGTTACTTCGCGGCCGACGCCAAGAGCGACAAGCCCGCGTACACCATCGTCATCCCGCCGCCGAACGTCACCGGCAGCCTGCACCTCGGGCACGCCTTCCAGCACACCCTCATGGACGCCCTCACGCGCCGCAAGCGCATGCAGGGTTACGAGTCCCTCTGGCTCCCCGGCATGGACCACGCCGGCATCGCCACCCAGAACAAGGTCGAGCAGCAGCTCGCCGAAGAGGGCAAGTCCCGCCATGACTTGGGGCGCGAGGAGTTCGTCGAGCGCGTCTGGCAGTGGAAGGAGGAGTACGGCGGCAAGATCCTCGGCCAGATGCGCCGGCTCGGGGACGGTGTCGACTGGGACCGTGAGCGCTTCACCATGGACGAGGGCCTGTCCAAGGCCGTCCAGACCATCTTCAAGCGGCTCTACGACGACGAGCTGATCTACCGCGCCGAGCGCATCATCAACTGGTGTCCCCGCTGTCTCACCGCGATCTCCGACATCGAGGTCGAGCACCAGGAGGACGCCGGTGAGCTGGTCTCCATCCGGTACGGAGAGGGGGACGACTCCCTCGTCGTCGCCACCACCCGCGCCGAGACGATGCTCGGCGACACCGCCGTCGCCGTCCACCCGGACGACGAGCGGTACCAGCACCTCATCGGCAAGCAGATCAAGCTCCCGCTGACCGACCGCACCATCCCGGTCGTCGCGGACACCCACGTCGACCCGGAGTTCGGCACGGGCGCGGTCAAGGTGACCCCGGCGCACGACCCGAACGACTTCGCGATCGGCCAGCGCCACGACCTGCCGGCCATGACGATCATGGACGAGCACGGCATCATCACCGTCCACGGCCCCTTCCTCGGCCAGGACCGCTTCGAGGCCCGCTCCGCCGTCGTCGGCGCGCTGCGCTCGCAGGGCCGGATCGTCGCCGAGAAGCGCCCGTACACCCACTCCGTCGGCCACTGCTCCCGGTGCAAGACCACGGTCGAACCGCGTCTGTCCATGCAGTGGTGGGTCAAGGTCGCGCCCCTGGCCAAGGCGGCCGGTGACGCGGTCCGTGACGGCCGGGTCAAGATCCACCCCGAGGACATGTCGAAGCGCTACTTCGACTGGGTCGACAACATGTACGACTGGTGCATCTCGCGCCAGCTCTGGTGGGGCCACCGCATCCCGGTCTGGTACGGCCCCGACGGTGAGACGGTCTGCGTCGGCCCCGACGAGCAGCCGCCCGGCACGGAGGCCGAGGGCTGGACCCAGGACACCGACGTCCTGGACACCTGGTTCTCCTCCGGCCTGTGGCCGTTCTCCACGCTCGGCTGGCCCGAACAGACCGAGGACCTGCGGAAGTTCTACTCGACCGACGTCCTGCTCACCGGCCACGACATCATCTTCTTCTGGGTCGCCCGGATGATGATGTTCGGCCTGTACGCGATGGACGGCGAGGTCCCCTTCAAGACCATCGCGCTGACCGGCCTGGTCCGCGACGAGCGCGGCAAGAAGATGTCGAAGTCCTTCGGCAATGTCGTCGACCCGCTCGACTGGATGGACAAGTACGGCTCCGACGCGCTCCGTTTCACCCTCGCGCGCGGTGCCAACCCGGGCACCGACGTCCCGATCGGCGAGGACTGGGTCCAGGCCTCCCGCAACTTCGCCAACAAGGTCTGGAACGCGACGCGCTTCGCGCTCATGAACGGCGCGACCGTCGAGGGCCCACTGCCGGACGCGTCGAAGCTCTCGGCGACCGACCGCTGGATCCTCGCCCGCCTCGACGAGACGGTCGAGCAGGTCGACGCGTACTACGAGGACTTCCAGTTCGCCAAGCTGAGCGACACCCTGTTCCACTTCGCGTGGGACGAGGTCTTCGACTGGTACGTCGAGCTGTCCAAGACGACGTTCCAGGCGGGCGGCGAGCCGGCCGAGGTCAGCCAGCGCGTCCTGGGCGAGGTCCTGGACGTCACGCTGCGGCTGCTGCACCCGGTCATCCCGTTCGTCACGGACACCCTGTGGACGACGCTGACCGGAGGCGAGTCCCTCGTCATCGCCGACTGGCCCAAGGCGGTGTTCGTTCCCGGTGCCGACACGCCGGGCGGCTTCCGCGACGACGCCGCCGAGCGCGAGATCGAGCTGGTCCAGCGGGTCGTCACCGAGGTCCGCCGGTTCCGCGCCGACCAGGGCCTCCAGCCCGGCCAGCGCGTCCCGGCCCGCCTCACCCTCGACGGCACGGTCCTGGCCCCGCACGAGGCCGCGATCCGTCAGCTCCTGCGCCTCCAGCCCGAGGGTGAGGGCTTCTCGGCCACCGCGACCCTGCCGGTGGCGGGCGCCGAGGTCGCCCTCGACCTCTCCGGCGTCATCGACGTCGCCGCCGAGCGCAAGCGTCTGGCGAAGGACCTCGCGGCGGCCGAGAAGGAGAAGGCCCAGGCCACGGCCAAGCTCGGCAACGAGGCGTTCCTCGCGAAGGCCCCGGACCAGGTCGTCGACAAGATCCGAGACCGTCTCACCAAGGCGGACGAGGACATCGCACGCATCGCCGCGCAGCTGGACCGCCTCCCGAAGGCGTAACCCTCCTGGCATGTACGTGGCTGAAGGCCCCCGGTGCTTCTCGGGCACCGGGGGTTTCCGCTTGCCGGGAAACTTCGCGCAACTCGGTGCCTACGAGGTGCCGCCGCGCCCACCCGTGCCGCCCCAGCGGCACGACTGCCCGCAGTCGAGGAGGAGGCGGCCTCGCCAGGGGCGCGGGGAACTGCGCGACCAGCCACACATCACCCGCAGCCGCCCTGCAACGGGTGCTCCCGAGCCCTGAGGCGCCCCAGTTCGGCGGAGCCCCACCCGTAGACTGACCCCGTGAGCGAACGCAGTGAGCAGCAGCCAGAGCCGATGGACCCGTTCGAGGAGATCATCGCCGCCGAGACGGACCGTGACCCGGATCTCGCGGTGATCGAGGCCGGCAGCCGCACCCTGCGCACCCAGAGCGGCGTGCCGGAGGGCGACGTACCGACGCGCCCCGCCGACCCGGCCGTCGACAAGGCACTGCGCGAGGTCGAGACGGAACTGGCCGGCCGCTGGGGCGAGACCAAGCTGGAGCCTTCCGTCAAGCGGATCGCCGCGCTGATGGACGTCCTGGGCGATCCGCAGCGGTCGTACCCCTCCATCCACATCACCGGCACCAACGGCAAGACCTCCACCGCCCGCATGATCGAGGCCCTGCTCAGCGCCTTCGAACTGCGCACCGGCCGGTACACCTCCCCGCACGTCCAGTCGATCACCGAGCGCATCAGCCTCGACGGCGCCCCGATCTCCGCCGAGCGGTTCATCGAGACGTACGAGGACGTCAAGCCGTACATCGAGATGGTCGACTCCCAGCAGGAGTACCGACTCTCCTTCTTCGAGGTGCTGACCGGCATGGCGTACGCCGCCTTCGCGGACGCGCCCGTGGACGTGGCCGTCGTCGAGGTCGGCATGGGCGGCACCTGGGACGCCACCAACGTCATCGACGGTGACGTGGCCGTCGTCACCCCCATCGACCTCGACCACACCGACCGGCTCGGGGAGACGCCCGCCGAGATCGCCGTCGAGAAGGCCGGGATCGTCAAGCAGGACGCGACCGTGATCCTGGCGCAGCAGCCGGTGGACGCGGCACAGGTGATGCTGAAGAAGGCCGTGGAGGTCGACGCGACGGTGGCCCGCGAGGGCCTGGAGTTCGGCATCGTCTCCCGGCAGGTCGCCGTCGGCGGACAGATGCTCACCCTGCGCGGCCTCGGCGGCGAGTATCCCGAGGTCTACCTCCCGCTGCACGGCCCGTACCAGGCGCACAACGCGGCCGTCGCCCTCGCCGCGGTCGAGGCGTTCTTCGGCGTCGGCTCGCAGCGCCCGGAACCGCTCGACCTGGACACGATCCGCAAGGCCTTCGCGGCGGTCTCGTCACCGGGCCGGCTCGAAGTCGTACGGCGGTCCCCGACCGTCGTGCTCGACGCCGCCCACAACCCGGCCGGCGCGCGGGCCACGGCCGAGGCGGTCGGTGAGGCATTCGACTTCAGCCGGCTGATCGGCGTGGTCGGGGCCAGCGGCGACAAGAACGTACGGGGTCTCCTGGAGGCCTTCGAGCCGATCTTCGCCGAGGTCGTGATCACTCAGAACGCGAGCCATCGGGCGATGGACGCGGACGAGCTGGCCGGGATCGCGGTCGAGGTGTTCGGCGAGGAGCGGGTACAGGTCGAACCGCGGCTGCCCGACGCCCTGGAGGCGGCGGTCACACTCGCCGAGGAGGAGGGCGAGTTCGCGGGCGGTGGCGTCCTCGTCACCGGTTCCGTCATCACCGTCGGCGAAGCCCGGCTGCTGCTGGGGAAGGGCTGAGTTCCACGACATGCGAATCCTCTGTGCTTCGACCCTGATCGGCGAGTTCTTCGTCATCGGCCTCGCCGGGCTGGTCGCCATGAAGGACCCGGACCTGACCATGTCGACGGTCTGGACGGTCAGCGGCATCGCGATGTTCCTGTGCGTCCTGCTGTGCGGCCTCGTCACCCGGCCCGGCGGCATCCAGCTCGGCTGGGCCCTCCAGATCGGGCTGATCCTCTCCGGCTTCTTCGTCCCGACCATGTTCTTCATGGGCGCGGTCTTCACCGCCCTGTGGTGGGCATCGGTCCACTTCGGACGGAAGATCGACGAGGCGAAGGCCCGGTTCGCGGCGCAGGAGGCCCCGGGGGAGGTATCCACCGGGGCCGGGGCTTCCTGACGCTTCGTCGGACTCGCCCTGTAGCGTCTCTGACTGGTGTGGTGAGCCAAACATCGCTCAACAGATGTGAGCCAGTCGCCTTCGTGCCCTGGTACTGCGCGGCGCTAGCTGCCAGCCCTCGTGGCACGCCCCTCCGGACGCTGGTCGGTGAGGCCTCACGGCCTCACCGAGGAGGGTGCCCGACGTCGCCTGGGCGCCGGGCGTGTGCGTGACACCCTGCCATAGGATCATTACGTTTCGCTAATTCGACTGCTGAGCCTCTGAGTTCCGCATTCTCATGAAGAAGGAGTCACCACTGTGAGCCAGCGCACCCTCGTCCTGCTCAAGCCCGACGCCGTCCGGCGTGGCCTGACCGGCGAGATCATCAGCCGTATCGAGCGGAAGGCCGGCTGGCAGATCACCGCGCTGGAGTTGCGGACCCTGGACCAGGACACGCTGGAGCAACACTACGGCGAGCACAAGGGCAAGCCGTTCTACGAGCCGCTCGTCGAGTTCATGGCCTCCGGACCGGTCGTCGCGCTGATCGTCGAGGGCGAGCGCGTCATCGAGGGTGTGCGGGCGCTGGCCGGCCCGACCGATCCGATCGCCGCGCAGCCCGGTTCCATCCGTGGTGACTACGGGGTGATCGTGCGGGAGAACCTGATCCACGCGTCGGACTCCGAGGAGTCCGCCGAGCGCGAGGTGAAAATCTTCTTCCCCGGGCGCGCGTAGCGAGGTCCGCGACGGCGGGGGCCGGTGATCCGTCCCGCCCCCGCCGCCCTTACTCTTCTGGCAACACTCGGCCACCACCCACACGGCCTACCCCCGGCTGACCTGCCGACCCGCCCAAAATCCGGCCGTACAACGGCATATGCGCGGCGATCGGGGGAACGCGCCCCCCTGATGGATCGTCTCCAGAGGCGAGGCGGTGCAACGCATGCCCACAATGGCGAAGACCCTCGCGCAGTGTTCGTGCGGGCGAGACTACGATGTAAGCCTTCACGT
Organism: Streptomyces sp. NBC_01314; assembly: GCF_041435215.1. Lineage (NCBI taxonomy): Bacteria > Bacillati > Actinomycetota > Actinomycetes > Kitasatosporales > Streptomycetaceae > Streptomyces > Streptomyces sp. NBC_01314. The sequence goes on from NZ_CP108394.1 coordinate 7,468,221, forward strand.
CACAGCACCCACTTCGCCGACCCGAAAAGCCCTGAAACGCTCTCAAAAGCCGTCAGCGCTCCACTTGGGAAGGCCAGACGAATCCTGATGGGGAACTCAATGTCGTTCATCGGCCGTGACATGGCTGTCGACCTCGGGACCGCCAACACGCTGGTGTACGTCAGGGGTCGCGGGATCGTACTGAACGAGCCGTCCGTCGTCGCGATCAACACCAACACCGGTGGAATTCTCGCGGTCGGCGCGGAGGCGAAGAAGATGATCGGGCGGACGCCGGGCAACATCGTTGCCGTACGTCCGCTGAAGGACGGTGTCATCGCCGACTTCGAGATCACCGAGCGGATGCTCCGCTACTTCATTCTGAAGATTCACAAGCGGCGGTATCTCGCCCGTCCTCGGGTCGTCGTCTGCGTGCCGTCCGGCATCACCGGTGTCGAGCGTCGCGCCGTCATCGAGGCCTCCTCGCAGGCCGGCGCCCGCCAGGTGCACATCATCGAGGAGCCGATGGCCGCGGCCATCGGCTCCGGCCTGCCGGTCCACGAGGCCACGGGCAACATGGTGGTGGACATCGGCGGCGGCACCACGGAGGTCGCGGTCATCTCCCTCGGCGGCATCGTCACCGCCCAGTCCATCCGCGTCGCGGGCGACGAGTTGGACAATGCGATCATCCAGCACATCAAGAAGGAGTACTCGCTCCTTCTCGGTGAGCGGACGGCCGAACAGATCAAGATCACGATCGGTTCGGCGTACGACCTCGACGCTGACGAGCACACCGAAATCCGCGGCCGGGACCTGGTGTCCGGGCTGCCCAAGACCGTCGTCATCTCCGCCGCGGAAGTGCGGAAGGCGATCGAGGAACCCGTCAACGCCATCGTCGATGCCGTCAAGACGACCCTCGACAAGTGCCCGCCGGAACTCTCCGGCGACATCATGGACCGCGGCATCGTCCTGACCGGCGGCGGTGCTCTGCTCCGCGGTCTCGACGAGCGGCTGCGCCGGGAGACCGGAATGCCGATCCACATCGCCGAGGACCCGCTGGACAGCGTGGCGCTCGGCGCCGGCAAGTGTGTCGAGGAGTTCGAGGCGTTGCAGCAGGTGCTCGACGCCCAGCCCCGCAGATGACGTAACACTTCGATTCCGCCGTACGGGACACTCTCTTCTCGTGCGGCGGATCGTTGATATCGAGGCATACGCTCCCACAAAGCGCCCCTGTCGTTCCCGTCTCGGGATTCCCAGGGGCTACCCGAATTCCCCATTCCTGTCGAATTCCTATGAGGAAGGCACGGCCGCCGCACGTGAGGGACACACGAGAGAGCCGGCTGCTCCTGGTGCTGCTGGTCGCCGTCGCGTTCGCGCTGATCACGGTGGACATCCGCGGCGGGGAGGACTCACCGGTCGACGGTGCCCGACATGGCGCGGCCACCGTCTTCGGCCCTATCGAGGACGGCGTGTCGACCGCCGTCGACCCGATCGGCAACGCCATAAGCGCCGTCCGTGACTCCGGCTCCCGCCACGACCGCCTCGCCGCGCTGGAGAAGGAGAACGCCGAACTGAAGGCGTCCCTCGGCAGCGACGACCGCAACCGCAGCAGAGTCGGACAACTCGACAAGATGCTGAAGACCGCCGCGAACGGCCAGTACGGCATCAAGGGCGCCGAGGTCATCGCCATAGGAGCCGCCCAGGGCTTCTCCTGGACCGTCACCATCGACATCGGCACCGACGACGGCATCACCCGCGACATGACCGTCCTCAACGGCGACGGGCTCGTCGGCCGCGTCACCACCGTCGGACCGAAGACCGCGACCGTGCTCCTCGCCAACGACCCCGACTTCACCGTCGGCACCCGCATGGAGGCCACCGACGAACTCGGCTTCGCCTCCGGCCAGGGCGACCGTCCGCTGCGCGTCGAACTCCTCAACGGCAAGGCCAAGGTGAAGGCGGGCGACCGCCTCGTCACCTTCGGCTCGCAGGCCGACAAGCCGTTCGTACCCGGCGTCCCGGTCGGCCTCGTCTCCCGCGTCGACCCCTCCGGCGGCGACCTCACCCGCACGATCTACGTCAGGCCGTTCGTGGCCTTCACCCAGCTCGACATCGTCGGCGTCGTCGTCCAGCCGCCCCGCAAGGACCCGCGCGACACCGTCCTGCCGAACAAACCGAAGGCCACGCCCACCCCGACCGTGACGGTGACGGTCACCCCGGGCGCGGACGAACCCGGCGAAGGCGCCGACGGACAGCCGCAAGAGCAGTAGGACGTAGGACAGTAGGAGCTGAACCCCTGATGCGCTTCAACCGGATGCTGCTCTCCACCACCCTGGTGATCGTCGCCCTGGTGATCCAGGTGAGCGTTCTCGCCAGACTCCATCTACCGGGCGCCGTCCCGGACCTGGTGCTCCTCACCGTGCTCGGCCTCGCCCTGGTCTACGGCCATGTCGGCGGCGCCCTCATCGGCTTCGGCGCCGGGCTGCTGTCCGACCTCGCGCCCCCCGCCGACCACGCGGCCGGGCGGTACGCCCTGGTCCTCTGCGTCATCGGCTACCTCGCGGGGCTCGCCAAGCCCGAGACAGGCCGGCTCAAGTCGGCGACCGGACCGATGGCCGTGGTCGTCGTCGCCGCGCTCGGCGCGACGCTCCTCTACGCCGGGGTAGGCGCTCTCGTCGGCGACGACGCGGCCCGCCATGTCGGCCTGTCCAGCCTGCTGTTCACCGCCGCGCTCTACGACCTGCTGCTCGCGCCCTTCGTCGTCCCCGGCGTCATGGCGCTCGCCCGGCGCGCCGAGAACGACCCGCTCGCCGAGACCAACAGCGCCGGCAAGGCGTCCGACGTCTCCTCCGGCTGGCTCTCCTCCGGCACCGGCCTGCGCATCGGCAACCAGCGCGGCGGACTCCGTATCAAGGTGGCGCGGTCACGGATGGCCAAGGCGGGACGCATCAAGGGGGTGAAGCGGCTGTGACGGCACGTCAGAGGGCCGGTCGGAGAGCTCGGCCGGTTCTGCGGCCGGCGTCCCGGCCGACGGTTCGCCAAGGCGTGGGAACCGATCACCGCCGAGCGGTGTACTCCATGTACCGGCACCACGCGCACCACCCGTACACGCACTGAGAGGGGGAGACAGTGACCAACATCCCGGAGACCGGGCGGACCCCACGTGTCCAGATCCGGCTCATCATCATCCAAATCCTCGTCTTCTCCCTCCTCGGCACCCTCGGTGGCCGCCTCTGGTACCTCCAGATCCGTGAGGGCGACGCCTACGCCAAAGAGGCCTCCGGCAACCACGTCCAGCAGGTCGTGCAGCCCGCCGTGCGCGGCTCGATCCTGGACGGCCGCGGAGTGCCGATCGCCGACAACGAGACCAGGCTGGTCGTCTCCGCCTCCCGCACCGACCTGCTGAAGATGGACGACGACGGCAAGGCCGTCCTCACCAAGCTCGCCGGCGTCCTGGACATGAAGTCCCAGGACGTCATGGACAAGGTCCGCCTCTGCGACTCCGAGACGCCCCAGCCCTGCTGGAACGGCTCCCCCTACCAGCCGATCCCCATCACCGACGAGGCCACCGCCAAGCAGGCCCTGCAGATCCGCGAACGCTCCGAGGACTTCCCCGGCATCACCGCCGAGCCCCAGGCCGTCCGCCGGTACGCCAGCCCCGGCGGCTCCCAGACCGCGCAGGTGCTCGGCTATCTCTCGCCGGTCACCGACGAGGAGATCACCAAGGCCCAGGACACCGACTCGCCGTATCTGCGCTCCGACCAGGTCGGCCGTTCCGGCCTGGAGCGCCAGTACGACAAGGAGCTGCGCGGCAAGGCCGGCGTCACCCGCTACGAGGTCGACAACCTGGGCCGCGTCATCGGTGAGGCCGAGGCCGACCCCGCCCAGCCCGGCGCCAACCTGGTCACCAGCGTCGACGCCCGCGTGCAGCGCATCGCCGAGTACGAACTCAACGAGGCGATGAAGGAAGCACGCAAGCAGATGGACCGCAACACGGGGACGAACTACAAGGCCGACTCCGGTGCCGTCGTCGTGATGGAGGCCAAGACCGGCCGCATCGTCGCCATGGCCTCCAACCCGGACTACGACCCGAACGCCTGGGTCGGCGGCATCTCCGCCAAGGACTACACAAAGCTCACCGGCAAGAAGTCCAACTACCCTCTGCTGAACCGCGCGATCCAGGGCCAGTCGGCACCCGGCTCCATCTTCAAGGTGGTCCCGACCGCCGCCGCGGTGAACGCCGGCTACTCCTTCAACGGCCCCTACGAATGCTCCAGCTCGTACTCGATCGGTGGCCAGGTCTTCAAGAACTTCGAGTCCCAGAGCCACGGCGGGATCAGCCTCGGCAAGGCGCTGGAGGTCTCCTGCGACACCGTCTTCTACCGCCTCGCCCACGAGGAGTGGAAGCGCGACGGCGGCATCAAGCCCAACAAGGGCGCCAACGACTGGTTCTACAAGACCGCCCACCAGTTCGGCCTCGGCGCCGAGACCGGCATCGACCTGCCGAACGAGGTCACCGGCCGTATCCCCGACCGCCAGTGGAAGCAGGACTACTGGAAGGCCAACAAGGACGCCTGGTGCAAGTACGGCGAGAAGGGCGGCACCTACGCCGAGCAGATCGCGTACGAGAACTGCCTCGAAGGCAACCGCATGCGCGCCGGTGACTCCGTCAACTACTCCATCGGCCAGGGCGACACCCTCGTCACCCCCATCCAGATGGCCACCATCTACGCGGCCATCTCCAACGGCGGCACCCTCTACGACCCCACCGTCGGCAAGGCCGTCATCAGCGCCGACGGCAAGAACGTGCAGGAGATCGCGCCCAAGTCGCACGGCAAGCTGCCGATGACGAAGAAGACCCGCGACGAGATAGACGAAGCCCTTGAGGGAGTCGCGACCCGTGGTACGGCCGCCTGGCGCTTCCAGGGCTGGCCGCAGGACAAGATCGCGATGCACGCCAAGACGGGTACGGCCGAGGTCTACGGCAAGCAGACGACCTCCTGGTTCGCCACGTACACCAAGGACTACTCGATCGTCATGACGATCTCCCAGGGTGGTACGGGATCCGGCGCCTCGGCCCCCGCCGTGCGCAAGTTGTACAACGCGCTGTACGGCGTCTCCGAGGACGGCAAGATCGACAAGAGGAAGGCGCTGCTGCCCACCCCGCAGAAGGACCTGCCGAAGATCGAGTCCGACGGCTCGATCGACAGCCCGAAGCTGGACTCCTACCCGCCGAAGAAGACCAAGAAGGAGGCCGCGGAGGACGGCACCCGGACCGTCGCCGCGGGGCCGGGCGCCCAGCCGGTGCCCTTCGACGGCCCGGCGGCGATCGTCAGCACGCGCGGCGGCAGCGGCAACCGCGCCGCACGCCGAAGCACGGACCGCGGCCGACGGCGTAACGACCGCGGCCGACGGAGTACGGGCGGCGGCACAGACCACCGCAGGAACGGCAAGGGGCGGAGGGCGTCCGTATGACCGGCAACAGCTTCTCCGTCTCCGGGTACGGGCCCCAACGCTCCGGCTGGACCCGGCTGTTCGCCCGTGACTCGCTCGCCCGCCGGCTCGACTGGCCGATACTGTTCTCGGCCATCGCGCTCTCCCTGATCGGCGCGGCCTGTGTCTACTCGGCGACCCGCAACCGCACGGAACTCAACCAGGGCGACCCGTACTACTTCCTCTTCCGGCACCTGCTCAACACCGGCATCGGCTTCGCCCTGATGATCGGCACGGTCTGGCTCGGCCACCGCACCCTGCGCACGGCCGTACCGATCCTGTACGGCATCTCGGTCCTGCTGATCCTGCTGGTGCTGACCCCGCTGGGCGCGACGATCAACGGCGCCCACGCGTGGATCGTCGTCGGCGGCGGCTTCTCGCTCCAGCCCTCCGAGTTCGTGAAGATCACGATCATCCTGGGCATGGCGATGCTGCTGGCGGCCCGGGTGGACGCGGGCGACAAGGCCCACCCCGACCACCGCACGGTCGTCCAGGCCCTCGGCCTCGCCACCGTCCCGATACTGATCGTCCTACTCATGCCCGACCTCGGCTCGGTCATGGTCATGGTGGTCATCGTGCTGGGTGTCCTGCTCACCTCCGGAGCCTCCAACCGATGGGTCCTCGGCCTCATCGGCACGGGTGCGATGGGCGCGATCGCGGTCTGGCAGCTCGGGGTGCTCGACGAGTACCAGATCAACCGCTTCGCGGCCTTCGCCAACCCCGAGCTCGACCCGGCAGGCGTCGGCTACAACACCAACCAGGCCCGCATCGCCATCGGGTCCGGCGGACTCCTCGGCACCGGGCTGTTCAAGGGTTCGCAGACCACCGGACAGTTCGTGCCCGAGCAGCAGACCGACTTCGTCTTCACGGTGGCGGGGGAGGAACTGGGGTTCTTGGGCGCCGGGCTGATCATCCTGCTGCTCGGTGTCGTCCTGTGGCGGGCGTGCCGGATCGCCCGCGAGACCACCGAGCTGTACGGCACGATCGTCGCCGGCGGCATCATCGCCTGGTTCGCGTTCCAGGCCTTCGAGAACATCGGAATGACCCTCGGCATCATGCCGGTGGCGGGACTGCCACTGCCGTTCGTGTCGTACGGCGGATCGTCGATGTTCGCGGTGTGGGTGGCCGTGGGACTGCTGCAGTCCATCCGAGTGGAGCGCCCGATGTCGGCGTAGGGCTCCGCGCTGCTCCGGGGCAGGCTTCCACGCTCCTCCGGGGGCGCGGTGGTCTGCCCCTTTGCTCGGAGTAGGACTAGATTCATTTCATGGCGGACACCAAGCGCGAGATCGAGCGGAAGTACGAATCCGACGAGAGCGGCCTGCCGGACCTCACCGGTGTGGCCGGGGTCGCGACCGTCCTGGACAAGGGCGTGGCGGAGCTGGACGCCGTCTACTACGACACCATCGACGAACGCCTCGCCGCCGCCTCCATCACCCTGCGCCGCCGCACGGGGGGCAGTGACGCGGGCTGGCATCTGAAGCTGCCCGTCTCCTCGGGTGTTCGCGACGAGATCCGGGCCCCGCTGTCCGACACGCTGCCCGACGAGCTCGTGGGGCTCGTGCGTTCCCGGGTCCGGGGGGCCGAGCTGGTCCCGCTGGTCCGACTTCTCTCCACTCGCGATGTCAGCGAACTGTTCGACGCGGGCGGCACGCTCCTTGCCGAGGTCAGTGTGGACGCCGTGGTCGCCGAGCGGCTCACCGAGGACGGCCGGACCGCCCAGTGGTCCGAGATCGAGGTGGAACTCGCCGACGACGGCGACCCGGCCTTCCTGGAGAAGGTCGACAAGAAGCTGCGCAAGGCGGGCGTACGGCCGTCGGATTCGCCCTCGAAGATGGCCAGGGCACTGCAGGAGACCGCCCCCAGGAAGAGCAAGAAGAAGGATCAGAAGAAGACTCAGAAGAACGACACGAAGCGGGACGGGGCGGAGGCGCCGGGCGAACCCGTCACCCCCGGTGATCATGTCCTCGCCTACGCCCGCGTCCAGCGCGACGCGATCATCGAACTCGATCCCGCCGTCCGCCGGGAGGTCTTCGACTCCGTCCACAGCATGCGGGTCGCCACGCGCCGACTGCGCAGCACCTTCAAGTCGTTCGGGAAGGTGCTGGACCGGACCGTCACGGACCCGATCGGCGAGGAACTGAAGTGGCTGGCGGGGGAGCTGGGCGTCGACCGTGACCAGGAGGTCCTCACGGAACGGCTCAGCGAGGCGCTGGACGACCTCCCCGAGAGCCTGGTGACGGGCCCGGTCCGGACGCGGCTGGGCGGCTGGACGCAGGAGGACGGCGGCACCGGCCCCCGGAGCGAGCTGATCGACGCGCTGGACGGACAGCGGTATCTGGATCTGCTCAAGTCCCTCGACGCCGTGATCAAGGACCCGCCGCTGCTCGAGGCCGCCGGGGGCGACCCCGAGAAGGTGATCACCAAGGCGGTCAGGAAGGACTTCGGCAAGGTGGCGGCCCTGGTCGAGGAAGCGTTGGCGCAGCCGCGCGGGGCCGACCGCGACCTCGCCATGCACGAGGCCCGCAAGAAGACCAAGCGCACCCGGTACGCGGCCGAGGCGGCGAAGCCCCTGCTCGGCAAGCCGGCCAAGGCGCTCGTCAAGGACATGAAGTCCCTGCAGACCCTCCTCGGCGACCACCAGGACAGCGTGATGGCCAGGGAGGCCCTGCGCGACCTCGCCTTCCAGGCCCATGAGGCGGGGGAGAGCGCCTTCACGTACGGGCTGTTGTACGGCAGGGAGGAAAGGCGCGCGGAGCTGGCGGAGGGCGCGCTGCCGGAGACGTGGGCGAAGATCAGCCACGACATGCCCTTCTGACGGCCGGGCGCGCGGCGCCGACGGCACCCCGCCGACCGTGCGGCGTGCGGCGTGCGGCGCTGACCGTGGGGCGTGCGGCGCTGACCGTGGGGCGTGCGGCGCCGGCGGTGAGACGGGCTGTGCTGAGGGCGGGGCGTGTGGCTCCGAAGGTGGGATGGGGGGTGTGCTGAAGGCGGGGGATGTGGCGCCGACGGCCGCGCGTACGGCAGCGACGGCCAGGCGTCGTGTGCTCTGGCGGTGACCGGACGTGCGAGGGGTGACTCCGGGGGCGTTACGCTAGATGGTCACCCCTGTCAGCTCACGAAGGTAACCCCCGCGATGTCTGTCGAGTCGGTCTTCCCACAGCTCGAGGCCCTGCTGCCGCATGTGCAGAAGCCGATCCAGTACGTGGGCGGTGAGCTCAACTCCACTGTCAAGCCCTGGGAGTCCAGCGACGTCCGCTGGGCGCTCATGTACCCGGACGCGTACGAGGTCGGTCTGCCCAACCAGGGCGTCATGATCCTCTACGAGGTGCTCAACGAGCGCGAGGGCGTGCTGGCCGAGCGCACGTACAGCGTGTGGCCGGACCTGGAGGCGCTGATGCGGGAGCACAACGTCCCGCAGTTCACCGTCGACAGCCACCGCCCGGTGAAGGCCTTCGACGTGTTCGGTCTGTCCTTCTCCACGGAGCTGGGCTACACGAACATGCTGACCGCGCTGGACCTGGCCGGGATCCCCCTGGAGGCCAAGGACCGCACCCTCGACGACCCGATCGTGCTGGCCGGCGGCCACGCGGCCTTCAACCCCGAGCCGGTCGCCGACTTCATCGACGCGGCGATCATCGGCGACGGCGAGCAGGCCGTGCTCGACATGACCGCGATCATCCGCGCGTGGAAGGCGGAGGGCCGGCCGGGTGGCCGGGAGGAGGTCCTGTTCCGCCTCGCGAGGACCGGCTCCGTCTACGTCCCGGCGTTCTACGACGTCGAGTACCTCGCGGACGGCCGCATCGGCCGCGTCGTACCGAACAAGTCGGGTGTCCCGTGGCGGGTGTCCAAGCACACCGTCATGGACCTGGACGAGTGGCCGTACCCCAAGCAGCCCCTGGTCCCGCTCGCGGAGACGGTCCACGAGCGCATGTCGGTGGAGATCTTCCGCGGCTGTACCCGCGGCTGCCGCTTCTGCCAGGCGGGCATGATCACCCGCCCGGTCCGCGAGCGTTCCATCACGGGCATCGGCGAGATGGTCGAGAAGGGCCTCAAGGCGACCGGCTTCGAGGAGGTCGGCCTTCTCTCCCTCTCCTCCGCCGACCACAGTGAGATCGGCGAGGTCGCCAAGGGACTGGCGGACCGGTACGAGGAGGACAAGATCGGCCTGTCCCTCCCCTCGACCCGGGTGGACGCCTTCAACGTCGACCTCGCGAACGAGCTGACGAGGAACGGCCGACGCTCGGGTCTGACCTTCGCGCCCGAGGGCGGCTCCGAGCGCATGCGCAAGGTCATCAACAAGATGGTCTCGGAGGACGACCTGATCCGGACCGTCTCCACCGCGTACGGCAACGGCTGGCGCCAGGTGAAGCTGTACTTCATGTGCGGCCTGCCGACGGAGACCGACGAGGACGTCCTCCAGATCGCCGACATGGCGATGAAGGTGATCGCCGAGGGCCGCAAGGTCTCCGGCCAGAACGACATCCGCTGCACGGTCTCGATCGGCGGCTTCGTCCCCAAGCCCCACACCCCCTTCCAGTGGGCCCCGCAGCTCTCCGCCGAGGAGACGGACGCGCGGCTCGGGAAGCTCCGCGACAAAATCCGCGGCGACAAGAAGTACGGCCGCTCCATCGGCTTCCGCTACCACGACGGCAAGCCGGGCATCGTCGAGGGCCTGCTGTCACGCGGCGACCGCCGCATCGGCGCCGTGATCCGCGCGGTCTACGAGGACGGCGGTCGCTTCGACGGCTGGCGCGAGCACTTCTCGTACGACCGCTGGATGGCCTGCGCCGACAAGACGCTCCCCGCCTTCGGCGTCGACGTCGACTGGTACACCACCCGCGAGCGCACCTACGAGGAGGTCCTCCCCTGGGACCACCTGGACTCCGGCCTCGACAAGGACTGGCTCTGGGAGGACTGGCAGGACGCCCTCGACGAGACCGAGGTCGAGGACTGCCGCTGGACCCCGTGCTTCGACTGCGGGGTGTGCCCCCAGCTCGGCCTTGACATCCAGATCGGCCCGACGGGCAAGAAGCTGCTGCCGCTTGAGGTCAAGAAGTAGCCGTGACCAGCGGCGATGCCGTCCAGAGGATGGCTGAGACGCTCGCTGGCATGAGCGAGGCGGAGCGTACCGAAATCCTTCGAGGACTCGGGACGAAGGAGCGCGAGCAGGCTTCCCGCTCTGTGCGGCGCACGCCGCTCCCTGCTCCTCGGCAAGATCCGGGCATCGTCTCGACGGTCGAGTGGGTGTAGCTGACGAGAGGCGTCCGGGCCGTAAGGGTCCGGGCGCCTTCTGCGTGGCGCCGGTGAACAGCATCGGGTCGGATCGGGGGGAACACGCCCTCTTGACCCGCAGGTTCCGAGCAGGAGTCAGCCGTGCATCTTGAGATGCGCGACACGTACGGCGTTGAGAACGAGATCGAAGGCTTCGCCGCGTGGAAGCAAGGGCGCCGGCTCGACCCGGAGGACCGGGGTTCGTGGTGGCGTCCCTGGCTCGACCTCGTTCAGGAGGTCACGGCCAAGGGTGTGGTCATCCGACGTGCCCGCATCGTCTCGGAGCCCGTCAGTGATTACATCGCCTTCGAGCACTCGGGCACCTTCACGAACGTGGCTGCCGGGGAGCAGATCCGTTGGCTGCCCCGTCGCAGCGCCTCGGACCTCGCCCTGCCAGGCAACGACTTCTGGTTGTTCGACGGCCGTCTTGTCCAGTTCAACGTCTTCGACGGCGTCGGCCGGTGGGTCCACACTGACCAGACGGAAGACCCTGCCGCAGTTGAGCTGTGCGCGTCGGCGTTCGAAGCGGTGTGGGAGCGAGCCATCCCGCACGAGAAGATTGCTGGTCCCGGTGGAGCCGGGCTGTGCTCACACCGGCCGGTTCTGCTGTTCGATGTACTGCTTGACCACGGTGAGCGGGGCGCCGCCGACGGTTCCGGCGAAGTAGGACCCGGACCAGAGCTTGTTGGCCCGCCAGTAGTGGCGTACCAGGTCGGGGAATTCCTGGCGCAGACGGCGTGAGGAGACGCCCTTGAGGGAGTTGACCAACTTGGTGACGGCGACCTTGGGCGGGAAGTTCACCAGCAGGTGGACGTGGTTGGTCTCGCCATTGAACTCCACCAGCGTGCACTCGAAGTCCGCGCACACCGACCGCATGATCTCCTCCATGCGCGTCAGATGAACATCGGTGAACACTTTGTGCCGGAACTTGGTCACGGAGACCAAGTGCACATGCATCACGAAAGCACAGTGCCGACCAGTTCTGATCTCCTGCATATCACTCATAACCCAAGTATGTAGCGTGGCCGTCATGCAGCTCAGGTACGCCTTCAGGTTGTACCCGGACCCCGGCCAGCGCACCGCGCTGGCCAAAGCGTTCGGGTGCGCCCGCGTCGTGTTCAACGACGTGGTGCGTGCCCGTGAGGACGCCCGCAAGGCCCAGCAGCCGTTCCCGAAGATCGGCGAGCTGTCCACCCGCCTGATCACCCAGGCGAAGCAGACCACCTCACGCTCCTGGCTGGGTGAGGTCTCCGCGGTCGTCCTGCAGCAGTCCCTGCGGGACGCCGAGGCCGCCTACAAGAACTTCTTCGCCTCCCTCAAGGGCACCCGCAAGGGGCCCAGGACCGGTGCGCCGCGGTTCAAGTCCCGCAAGGACGCCCGGCAGTCGATCCGGTTCACCGCCAACGCCCGCTGGTCCCTCACCGGGAGCGGCCGGCTGAACCTGCCCAAGATCGGGGCGGTGAAGGTGAAGTGGTCCCGCACGCTGCCCGCCACCCCCACCTCGGTCACCGTGGTCAAGGATTCCGCCGGCAGGTACTTCGCCTCCTTTGTCATCGACACCGACCCACAGGCGGATGCCGAGCGGATGCCCGCCACCGACCGCACCGTCGGCATCGACCTCGGCCTCACCCACTTCGCCGTTCTGTCCGACGGCACGAAGATCGGCTCCCCGCGTTTTCTGCGCCGCGCGGAGAAGAAGCTGAAGAAGACCCAGCGGGAACTGTCCCGCAAACAGAAAGGTTCGAAGAACCGCGCCAAGGCCCGGCTCAAGGTCGCTCGCGCCCACGCCAAGGTCACCGATGCCCGCCATGAGTTCCACCACCAGCTCTCCACGAAGCTGATCTCCGAGAACCAAGGGATCGCCGTGGAGGACCTGTCGGTGACGGGACTGGCCCGCACCAGGCTGGCCAAGTCCGTCCACGACGCCGGCTGGGCCTCATTCATCAACATGCTCCGGTACAAGGCGGAGCGGTACGGACGGACCCTGATCAAGATCGGCCGGTTCGAGCCGACCAGCCAGACCTGCTCCACCTGCGGCGTCAGAGACGGGCCCAAACCCCTCGACGCGAGGGAATGGACCTGCGCCGCCTGCGGCACCGTCCACGACCGGGACATCAACGCCGCGATCAATGTGAAGACGGCCGCCGGACTGGCGGTATCGGCCTGCGGAGCGCCGGTAGGACCAGGAGCAATCCCGGCACAGCGCGAAGAAACAGGAAGCCACGGATTCCCGACCGCACCCTGTGCCGCGTAGCGACACAGCAACGATCGAGAAGGCCAGAATCCTCGCCCTTCAGGGCGAGGTGCAAGTCAAGAGTTGGCCTCCCGCCTCCGTGTCCGGCGCCGCCACCACACGGCGTACGCCCTCCTCGTCGACGTGGTCGACAGGCCCGCACCGGACGACCTGCTTTTCACCAGGCCCTGGGTCTACCGGTGGGGCCTGCTGTTCGAGTTCTCCATCAGCGCCCACTGGGTGGGTGACCACGCCGGGGCCCTGCGGGCGTGCGACCGTCTGCTGGCCATGCGGGACCTGCCCGAGCGGATCCGCCGCCAGGTCGAGATCAACCGGGAGTTCTCCGCGCCGCACGCCGCCCGACCGGACCTGTCCACCATGGTGCGCCGCCCCAAGGCCGCCCGGGCCGGCAAGTCGGCCAAGTCCGCCAAGTCGGCCAAGTCCGCGAAGGCCTCCGGGCGCAAGCGGTAGGTGCCCAGGCCGAGTCGACGGGACGGGCCGGGACCCAAGAACGAACGGGGCGCGAATGTGTGGACGTGGCTGGATCCAGACAGGGTGCTGAGGCGTCTACGTCGTCATGGACCTGGAGAAGAGGCCCGCCCGACAGCCCGTCGAGCCGCCCGTCGAACCGTCTGCCGAACTGTCCGCCGAGCCGTCGGCGGGGCAGATGGCCGTGGGGCGGCAGACGCCCGAGGGGTGCCTCGCCGTCGTGATCCGGGTTCCCGTGCGGATCGTCGTGCTCGTGCTGGTCGTGCCGGTGCGGATGGTGTGGGACGTGCTCGTGGTGGGCGGGCGGTTCCTGACGGACGCCGTGCTGCGGCCGCTGGGGCGGGCGTCGCTGTGGGTCGCCAGGGCTGTCCTCGTGTGGCCGTGGGTGGCGCTGTGGCGGTACGTCGTCGTGCCGGTCGCCAAGGGGCTCGGCCGGCTCGGGTACTGGCTCCTGGTCGTGCCGCTGGTGTGGCTGTACCGGTACGCGCTGACCCCCGTGGGGCATGCGATCGCCTGGGTGGCCGCCGGGCTGTGGAGCGGAGTCGTCTGGGTGGCCGCCGGCGTCTGGGCCCGGATCGTCGGGGCCGCCCGGGGCGTTCGGGCGGGGCTCGGGTGGCTGTACCGGTGGACGTTGGCGCCGCTCGGGCGGGGTATCGCCTGGCTGGCCAGGGGTGTCGGGGTCGGGATCGCCGCCGTCGCGGTCGCGCTGTTCACGGCCTTGGCCTGGCTGGTGCGGTACCTCCTCGTCGTACCGGCCGTGTGGCTGTACCGCTATGTGCTGACGCCCGTGGGACACGCGATCGCGTGGGTGGCCCGGGGTGTCGCGTGGTGCGTACGGATGATCTTCACCGGGGTGTGGCTCGGGATCTACTGGACGTCGCGCGTGCTGCTCGTACTGCCCGCGCTCGCCGTGTGGCGGTGGGTCCTCACACCGGTCGGGCGGATGCTCGCCGTCGCGGGACGGGAGATCCGGGAGGCCCTCGGGCACGCGTGGCGCGTGGCCGGGTGGATCTCGCTCGCCGTCGGACGGTTCCTGGCGAACCTCTTCCGGTGGATCTTCGTCGAGCCGACGCGGTGGGTGTACCGGACCGTCCTCACGCCCGCCGGCCACTTCGTACGGGACGTCGTGTGGAAGCCCCTCGCGGCGGTCGGGCGCAGTGTGGGCCGTACCACCCGGCAGGCCCTGGCCACCGCCCGCGAGTCCGTCCGTCAGGCCCGCGCCGGTGTGCGGTCGGCGCTCTTCGGACAGCCGGCCGAGCCGGAGCCCGTCCACAGGCGGGAACCGGGAGACGCCGGGACACGTACTCTTGGTAGGAGTAAGACCGCTCTCACGAAGGACTGAACGACACTGGGCAAGCGACAGCCCGAAGGCCCGCCGCCCGCACCCGCGGTGCAGCGCATCCGACTGCGCTACACCAAGCGCGGCCGCCTCCGGTTCACCAGCCACCGTGATTTCCAGCGCGCCTTCGAGCGTGCGCTGCGCCGTGCCGAGGTGCCGATGGCGTACTCGGCGGGGTTCACGCCGCATCCGAAGGTGTCGTACGCCAATGCCGCACCCACCGGCACGGGCAGTGAGGCGGAGTACCTGGAGATCGCGCTCACCGACGCGCGCGATCCGGAGAAGCTCAGGATCCTGCTCGACGAGTCGTTGCCCGCCGGGCTCGACATCATCGACGCGGTCGAGGCCCGGACCTCCGGGCTCGCCGACCGGCTCACGGCCTCCGTGTGGGAGCTGCGCCTCGACGGCGTGGACCCGGCGGACGCCGAGCGAGCGGTAGAGGCCTTC
Source organism: Streptomyces sp. NBC_01314 (assembly GCF_041435215.1). Lineage (NCBI taxonomy): Bacteria > Bacillati > Actinomycetota > Actinomycetes > Kitasatosporales > Streptomycetaceae > Streptomyces > Streptomyces sp. NBC_01314. Next base: position 7,483,469 of record NZ_CP108394.1, read on the forward strand.
AAGGCGGCGGACCTCGTCGAGGTCCAGCGCAGGGCCAAGAACGGCGTACGGACCTTCGACGCCAGGGCCGCCGTCGTCGACCTCGACAGCCGTGACGGACGGGACGGAAGCGACGGACCTGACGGTTCTGCGACGCCCCGTCCACAGCTCGCCGCAAGCGGCGGCTCCACTGGAGCGGCCGCCACCGCGCCCCTTGCTGGGCCGACGGACCAGCCCTGTGCGATACTGCGGCTGGTTGTTCGGCACGTGACGCCTGCCGTACGACCCGACGACGTCCTGTCCGGTCTCCGCGCCGTGGCCGACCTGGCGCCGCCGGTCCCCGCAGCGGTGACCAGGCTGGCGCAGGGGCTTTTCGATGCAGAGTCCGGCACGGTGACCGACCCGCTCGCGCCCGACCGCGAGGCAGCGCAGGCTCTCTCAACGGCCGAACCCGCTGCCGCCGCGGAGGTGCCGGCGCCGGTGGGCCCCGCGTAGGGACGGACGTCGTAGCGTCGCCCTCTGATCCGGGAGCCTCCTGGGTCGGGCAGCGCACAGACCACAAGACTTTCGCCAGGCCGTGCGCAACATGCGTACGGAACCGGCGAGACAGGACACAGAGAGCTCCCGTGCGGCGCCCGCGCCCCGGACGGCGGCAGTCGCGCATGACGCGAGCCGCGGACGTCACCGGCAATGCCGGACCGGGTGCGGCGCCCGGGAGCCTGACGGGAGAAACGCCCGCATGCCCGAATCGATCGATTCCACAGAGCCCGCGCAGGGCTCCGAGCACAACACGCCGAGCGACACGCTGCCCCCGCGCCGCCGTCGCCGTGCCGCGTCCCGCCCCGCGGGACCGCCGTCCGCCGCCTCCGAAGCGGCCGCGGAGACCACCGCGCCGGCCATACCGGTCGCCGAGTCCGAGGACCTCGCGTCCGCTGACGAGACGGCCGAGGTGACTGAGCCGACCGTGGTGGACGAGGCCGCAGTGACCGCTGAGGCCGTCACGGATGCCGAGGTGGACGAGGAGGCCGACGAGGCCGAGACCGCCGCTGCCGAGGCACCCGCTGTCGTCGAGGAGGCCGCACCCGCCGGTCGTACGCGTCGTCGTGCGACCCGCCGTGCCTCCGCGCCAGCCGGCGCGCCCAAGGACGCCGAGGCCGTCGAGGTCGTCGAGACCGTGGTGCCGGCCACCGCCGCCGCTGTGGCCGAGAGTGCCGAGACCACCGCTGTCGCCTCCGAGGCGCCAGCCGCTGTCGAGGAGGCCGCGCCCGCCGGTCGTACGCGCCGTCGTGCGACCCGCCGGGCTTCGGCCCCTACCGGTGCGCCCGCGGCGGCCGAGGAGAGTGCCGCCGCGCCCGAGACCGCAGCTCCGGCCGAGGCTCCCGCCGCTGAGGCGCCTGCCGCTGTCGAGGAGGCCGCGCCCGCCGGTCGTACGCGCCGTCGCGCCACACGGCGGGTGTCCGCGCCCGCCGGTGAGCCGGTGGCCGCAGAAGTCGTGGAGGCGCCGACGGAGGCCGTGGAAGCTGCCCCCGCCGCCGTTCAGGAGCCCGTGGAGGAGGAGGCCGAGGAGGCCACCCCGCGCCGTACGCGTCGTCGTGCCACTCGGCGGGTGACCACGCCCGCCGGGGCGCCCGAGGGTGAGGCCGCCGATGCGGCCGAGTCCGTCGCCGCCCGGACCGCCGCGCCGCAGACCGTGCAGGCGGCCGTCGCCGAGGCGCCCGCCGCCGAGCCGGAGTCGGCCCAGGTCGCCCAGGACTCCGACACGCCGGCCGCCGAGGGTGAGGACGCCGAGCCGCGTCGGGCCCGTCGTCGGTCCGCGCGCAAGGCCGCCGGTGGGTTCTCGGCGCCGCCGCCCCCGCCGGTCGCGGAGGAGGCGCCGGCACGCCCGTCGCGGCCCTCCGTGGCCGTGTTCCAGGCGCCGGTGTTCACCGAGCCGATGTTCCAGACGCCGGAGCGGGCCGCCGCGCAGGCCGCCGCCGAGGCGGAGACCGAGACCGTGGAGGTCGAGGAGCCCGCCGAGACCACCGACTTCGGCGGGTTCACCGAGGAGGAGAACACCGGCGGATCCCGTCGTCGCCGTCGCCGTCGGGGCGAGCCCGCCGAGGCGGAGCAGCCCGTGGCCGCCGCCGTCGTGGCCGCCGAGCCGGAGGAGCCCGAGGAGCCCGAAGAGGGCAACGAGGACGCCGAGGGTGACGAGTACGGCGAGGAGGAGTCCACCGGGTCGCGTCGTCGCCGTCGCCGTGGTGGCCGTCGTCGTCGTCGGGGCGAGTCGGCCGACGCCGACGACGCCGAGGGTGACGAACTCGCCGCCGAGCAGGCCACGCAGGACACCGAGGACACCGCCGAGCAGGCGGACGAGGACGCCGAGGACGAGGCCGACGAGCGCGACGAGCCCGGTTCCGGCTCCAGCAGCAGCCGTCGCCGCCGTCGCCGCCGTCGCCGCGCCGGAGACTCAGGCACCGAGACCGAGGTCGCCGTCGACGACCCGGAGCGCACGGTCGTCAAGGTCCGTGAGCCGCGCGAGCGGCGCGCCAAGGAGACCGAGTTCTCCGACGAGGTGCAGTCCATCAAGGGCTCGACGCGTCTGGAGGCCAAGAAGCAGCGGCGCCGCGAAGGCCGGGAGCAGGGACGCCGGCGCGTCCCGATCATCACCGAGGCCGAGTTCCTCGCCCGCCGTGAGGCCGTCGAGCGCGTCATGGTCGTCCGCCAGAGCGGCGAGCGCACCCAGATCGGCGTCCTGGAAGACAACGTGCTCGTCGAGCACTACGTCAACAAGGAGCAGTCGACCTCGTACGTCGGCAACGTCTACCTCGGCAAGGTGCAGAACGTGCTGCCGTCGATGGAGGCCGCCTTCATCGACATCGGCAAGGGGCGCAACGCCGTCCTGTACGCCGGTGAGGTCAACTTCGAGGCGCTGGGCATGGCCAACGGGCCGCGGCGCATCGAGTCCGCCCTGAAGTCCGGCCAGTCGGTCCTCGTCCAGGTGACGAAGGACCCGATCGGGCACAAGGGCGCCCGCCTGACCAGCCAGGTCTCGCTGCCCGGCCGCTACCTGGTTTACGTCCCCGAGGGGTCGATGACCGGTATCAGCCGCAAGCTGCCCGACACCGAGCGGGCCCGGCTGAAGACCATCCTCAAGAAGATCGTCCCCGAGGACGCGGGCGTCATCGTGCGTACCGCCGCCGAGGGCGCGAGCGAGGACGAGCTGCGCCGTGACGTCGAACGGCTGCACGCGCAGTGGGGGGACATCCAGAAGAAGGCCAAGAACGGCGGCAGCTCGAATGCGCCGACGTTGCTGTACGGCGAGCCGGACATGACCGTCCGCGTCGTCCGCGACATCTTCAACGAGGACTTCTCCAAGGTCATCGTCAGCGGCGAGGACGCGTGGGAGACCATCCACGGATACGTCGCGCACGTCGCGCCCGACCTGGCGGGCCGCCTGCAGAAGTGGACCTCCGAGGTCGATGTCTTCGCGACGTACCGCATCGACGAGCAGCTGATGAAGGCGCTGGACCGCAAGGTGTGGCTGCCCAGCGGTGGTTCGCTGGTGATCGACAAGACCGAGGCCATGATCGTGGTCGACGTCAACACCGGCAAGTTCACCGGCCAGGGCGGCAACCTGGAGGAGACGGTCACCAGGAACAACCTGGAGGCGGCCGAGGAGATCGTGCGTCAGCTGCGGCTGCGTGACCTCGGCGGCATCGTCGTCATCGACTTCATCGACATGGTCCTGGAGTCCAACCGGGACCTGGTGCTGCGGCGCCTGCTGGAGTGCCTGGGACGCGACCGTACGAAGCACCAGGTCGCCGAGGTCACCTCGCTGGGCCTGGTCCAGATGACCCGGAAGCGGGTCGGGCAGGGCCTCCTGGAGTCCTTCTCCGAGACCTGTGTCCACTGCAACGGGCGCGGTGTGATCGTGCACATGGACCAGCCGACGGCCGTCGGCGGTGGCGGCAAGCGCCGCAAGCGCGGGCGTGGCGCCGAGCACGACCACGAGCCCATGTCCGCTTCCGAGGCCCTCGAGCCGATGGAGTCGGCCGAGTTGGTCGAGGCCGAGGTGGCCGCCGAGGTCGCCGAGCCCGTGGCGCTCCCCGCCCCCGAGTACGAGCCCGACGAGGAGCTGTACAGCAGCGTCGCCGAGGCCGAGGCGGCGGTCGGGCGTGGCCGTTCGCGGCGTCGCGCGACCCGGAGGGCGTCCGCGCCCTCGGGTGCGCCGAAGTCCCGCGAGGCCGTGGCCACCACCGTCTCCGAGGAGCCTGCCCCGAAGTCGCGGGAGGCCGCCGAGGCGGAGCCCGTGGCTGTGGAGGACCCGGTCGTCGAGGCGCCGGCCGCCGTGAGCACCGAGGAGGCCGCGCCCAAGGGCCGCACGCGTCGCCGGGCGACCCGGAAGGTGTCCGCTCCGGCGGGCGCGCCGACCGGGGCGGCGGCGGAGGACGCCGTGGTGACGGTGGCCGAGCCGGTCGCGCAGCCCGTGGCCGAGCCGGTGGTCGAGAAGGCCGCCGAGCCGGTTGCCGAGCCGGTCGCGCAGCCCGAGGCGGCTGCCGCCGTCGAGAGCGCGGCTCCGGCCCGCCCGCGTCGGCGTGCCGTGCGCAAGGCGACGGCGCCCACCGCGTCCGCGGAGGCGGCAGCCGTGGTCGTGGTCCCGTCCGTTTCCGCCGAGGACACGGCCGAGGCTCCGGTCGAGGAGGCCGCTCCGGCCGCCGAGGAGACCGAGACCGAGGCGCCCGCGAAGAAGGCGGCGGCGCGCAGGACGGCCAAGAAGGCCACGGCGAAGAAGGCCGCCACCGCCACCGCCACCGTCGCCAAGAAGACGGCGGCGGTCAAGAAGACGGTCGCGAAGAAGGCCACGGCCAAGAAGGCGGCGACGAAGAAGACGGCCACGAAGAAGACCACGGTGGCCGCCGAGCAGTCGTCGGCCGCGGTGACGGCTTCGACCGACGAGAGCTGAGCCCCCGGGGCGGACGTGCGGTCCGCTCCGACTGGTGCCCCTGCCGGGTGGTTTCACTGCCTGGTGGGGGCATCGGTGTGTGTGGGCACCGGTGTGTGGCGGGGCACCGGTGTGTTCGGGGAGAGCAACTTCACACAAGGTGCGGAGATTCGGGGTCGGGCGGAGACGGACGGGGATCGCGTGGCACGGGGCGCCTCCCGCGCGGGGCGGACCTGCGCCGGGGCGGGATGGCCGCCGCCCGCGGACGGTGAGATGTCGGCCACAGGGCGAGGAAGGGCTCGGTTTGACCCCTTCGGGCGTCGCCCCGTAACCTTGACCGTCGGCGTGTCCGTAGGTAGAGACGCGTCACATCCCCGTAAACCTCATTCCTTCCGCGCGCCGGGCGCCGTGGGAGAGGCTGCTCGCATGTCGGGCGGCTGGACTGCGGGGGTGCCGTTCCCGAGCGAGAGAGTGAGATCCGCGTGTACGCCATCGTGCGCAGCGGTGGTCGCCAGCACAAGGTTGCTGTCGGCGACACCGTTGAGGTTGACAAGATTCCCACTGCCAAGGTTGGCGACACCGTAGAGCTCTCTACGCTGCTCGTTGTCGACGGCGACGCTGTGACCAGCGACCCGTGGGTGCTGGCCGGCATCAAGGTCCAGGCCGAGATCGTGGACCACCACAAGGGCGTCAAGATCGACATCCTTCGCTACAAGAACAAGACCGGCTACCGCCGTCGTCAGGGCCACCGCCAGCAGTACACGGCGATCAAGGTCACTGAGATCCCCGCGGCTGCGAAGTAAGGGACTGAGGAGACATGGCACACAAGAAGGGCGCATCGTCCACCCGGAACGGTCGCGACTCCAACGCTCAGCGGCTCGGCGTGAAGCGCTTCGGCGGTCAGGTCGTCAACGCCGGTGAGATCCTGGTCCGCCAGCGCGGCACGCACTTCCACCCGGGTTCGGGTGTCGGCCGCGGCAAGGACGACACGCTGTTCGCGCTGAACGCCGGTGCGGTCGAGTTCGGCACCAGGCGTGGTCGCAAGGTCGTCAACATCGTTCCGGCCGCCTGAGTCTTCTGACTCGCCCGGTCTGACGACCAAGGCTTCCGTAGAGCGATTCGTCGAGGCGGACCTCACTTCTCGTACGGGATTCCGTACGGGAAGCGGGTCCGCCTTTGACGTGTTACAGGTAAGACATTCCGCACACCACGCATAGCGCGTATCTGGAGGCACCCACCATGACCACCTTCGTGGACCGCGTCGAGCTGCATGTCGCCGCGGGTAACGGAGGCCACGGCTGTGCCTCCGTCCACCGGGAGAAGTTCAAGCCGCTCGGCGGCCCCGACGGCGGCAACGGCGGCCGGGGCGGCGACGTCATCCTGATCGTCGACCAGTCGGTGACGACTCTCCTCGACTACCACCACTCCCCGCACCGCAAGGCCACCGCGGGCAAGCCCGGCGAGGGCGGCAACCGGTCGGGGAAGGACGGGCAGGACCTGGTCCTTCCCGTGCCGGACGGCACGGTGGTGCTGGACAGGCAGGGCAACGTCCTCGCCGACCTCGTCGGCCACGGCACCTCCTTCGTCGCCGCGCAGGGCGGCCGGGGCGGCCTCGGCAACGCGGCCCTCGCCTCCGCCCGCCGCAAGGCGCCCGGCTTCGCGCTGCTCGGCGTGCCGGGGGACACGGGCGACATCGTCCTGGAGCTCAAGACCGTCGCCGATGTGGCGCTGGTCGGCTACCCGAGCGCGGGCAAGTCCTCGCTGATCTCGGTGCTGAGCGCCGCCAAGCCGAAGATCGCGGACTACCCGTTCACGACGCTCGTCCCGAACCTGGGAGTCGTGACGGCCGGCGACACGGTCTACACGATCGCCGACGTCCCCGGGCTCATCCCCGGCGCCAGCCAGGGCAAGGGCCTCGGCCTGGAGTTCCTGCGCCACGTCGAGCGCTGCAGCGTCCTCGTCCACGTCCTCGACACGGCGACGCTGGAATCGGACCGCGACCCCGTCTCCGACCTCGACATCATCGAGGAGGAGCTGACGCAGTACGGCGGGCTCGACAAGCGACCCCGGATCGTCGTCCTCAACAAGATCGACGTGCCCGACGGCAAGGATCTCGCCGAGATGGTGCGGCCGGACCTGGAGGCCCGTGGCTACCGGGTCTTCGAGGTGTCCGCCGTCGCCCACATGGGGCTGAAGGAGCTGTCGTTCGCGCTCGCCGACATCGTCGGCGGGGCGCGTGCCGCCAAGCCGAAGGAGGAGGCGACGCGCATCGTCATCCGGCCCAAGGCCGTCGACGACGCGGGCTTCACGGTCGCGCAGGAGGAGGACGGGCTCTTCCGCGTCCGGGGCGAGAAGCCCGAGCGCTGGGTCCGCCAGACCGACTTCGCCAACGACGAGGCGGTGGGCTACCTCGCCGACCGGCTGAACCGCCTGGGCGTCGAGGAAGCGCTGATGAAGGCGGGCGCCCGCTCCGGCGACGGCGTCGCCATCGGGCCCGAGGACAACGCGGTCGTCTTCGACTGGGAGCCGACCGTCATGGCCGGTGCGGAGATGCTCGGCCGCCGGGGTGAGGACCACCGCTTCGAGGAGCCCCGCCCGGCCGTCCAGCGCCGCCGTGACCGCCAGGCGGAGCTGGACGAGGTCCAGAAGGAGTACGACGACTTCGAGCCGTTCTAGATCTGCCGGATTCCCGGGCGCCCAGGGGTTCCCCCGGCGCCCGGGGCCGGGCGGGGTGCGCGGCGCGCGACTCGGTGCCTACGAGGCGCCGCCCGCGCCCACCCGTGCCGCCCCGGCGGCACGCTTGCCCACAGCGGGGGCAGGGAGCGGCATTCGACGACCCGCACACGACGAAGGGCCCCGGAGACATCTCCGGGGCCCTTCGGCTGTTCCTAGGCGAGCGCCTCGCTCGGTTCGCCTTCCGTGAGTTCGTCGCTCGCCTCCCGGGGAGACGGCAGATCGTCGACGAGGCGGGACTCCATCCGCACCCGGCGGTCGTCGGCCTTGGCGCAGAGCGCCTTCACCGCGGAGTCGAAGCGGACCAGCGACGGCGGGTCGGAGGGGCCGAGCAGCTGTTCCTTGAGGTCGGCGCGGGCCTTGGTGAAGAGGTCCTTCTCGGGGTCGCGGACCGAGTCGAGGAGGGCCGGGACGCCGTCAGCCCCCGGCGTCAGGACGACACCCGCGGAGACCGTCGGGAAGGCCGCGCGGAACGCCGCCTCCGGCAGTCCGGACGTGTTGGCGACCGAGTACGGCTTCTCGCTGGACAGCCAGTCGGAGACCACCGACGAGACATCGCTGATCAGCAGGTCCGACGCGTTGAAGCAGGCGAAGATCGCGGGCCGCGCCTCGGTGATGATCCTGTGCTCCCACTCCGGGAACGACGCCCAGTACGCCCTCTCCCAGGCCAGCGTCGCCTCGGAGATCGCCGCCGCACGGTCCCCACTGGGCGTGCCCTGCAACAGCATCCGCTCCATCTCGTCCGCGCTGGTACGGAACGACGTGGAGGTCAGCTTGTCCAACTCGGCCGTACGACGGGCGAGTTCGGCCACCGCTTCCGCACCCGGCCGCGCGCCCGAGCGCTTCGTGTTGGCCTCGCGGATCATCGCCTTGATGCGCTCGTTCGCGACTCCCGCGCGCGGGTCGACCGAGCCGGTCATCGGGTGCGGCTTGTAGAGCAGCCGGACCCCGTCGTCGGCGAGGAGCTCCCGGACGATGTTCTCGCCGGCCAGGACCACGGACGTGTTGCCGGGGTTGCCGTCCCAGCCCTCCCAGGTGGGGGCGTAGAGGACGGTCGTGTACGTGCCGGTCGGCGGGCCCGCGTACGGGCGGATCGGCGCCAGCTGCGGGCGGCCGACCTCGACGATGTCCTTGTCCTCGACGCCGACGTCGGCGAGCGCGTACCGCTCGCGCGCCGCGGGACCGGCGACCCACACCTCGTCGTACGCCTTCGCATACGGGTTGCAGGAGGACAGCTTGTCGCTCTCGCCGTGGTTGATGAAGGCGTGCTTGACGGTGGGGATGCGCAGCACCTGGGAGGTCTTCGCGGCGTTGGCCGGGTGCAGCATCATCTTCAGCGTCGAGGTCTCCAGGGAGAACATCGTCGAGACCTTCGGGAAGCAGATGACCGGCACGTCCGTCGCGTCGATCTTCTGGACCATGAAGCGCTCACGCAGCACGATCAGGGGCTTCTCCAGCTGGGAGAGCGTGGAGAGCCACATGTTCGCCTGGTACGCCGACGTCGTACCGCCGGAGAAGTACATCGCGGTGGTCGGCCGGTACTCGGCGAGCCACTGGTCCAGCCACTCCATGACCTGCTGCTCGCTCTTCGCGCGCTTCCTCGGCAGCAGCCAGGTCGCCAGGTGCGCGGTGCCCAGGAAGAGCAGAACAACCCCGGCGCCGACCCCGGCGAAGCCCCAGACGGCGTCCTGCGTGGCCGCGGTGAGCAACAGGCCGGCCGTGATCGGCAGGGAGAAGGTGAGCAGCCGGTGGGCCTGGCGGCGGGCCAGGATGCGCGGCGGGGAGGCGGTCAGACGCAGCTCGGAGGCGTCGATGTTGCGGGTCACGATCGGCAGCGTCCGGGTGCGGCGGACCAGTACCGAGACGGCCTGGCAGGTGAAGTGCACCGCGTAGAAGCCGATGATGCCGACCAGGAGCGGGGCCTGCTCGCGCAGCGGGTCGATGCCGTCGATGCGCAGCAACCCCACCAGGACCAGCATGTCGCGCAGCAGCTGACGCACCAGCGCGTCGAAGCGGACCTTGCCCAGAGGTGCGAGCAGTCCGGGATCCCGGTACTGCAGGAAGGTGTCCAGTAGGAGGCCCGCCGCGCTCGCGGCGACGAACACGGGAATGTTCGGCAGCAGCGCGGAAACGATCTGGGCCGTGAAGAGCGCGAACATCGCGAACAGCGCTGACAGCTGCGCGATGCGGCGGGGTGCGAGGCCTGCGGAGGGCACGGGCTGGGCTCCTGCGGAGAATGCGTCGGACGGAGGGGGAGTGAGAGTCTGGGGGTGGCCTGAGGAAGGCCGATCCCTGACCGTATGACCTAGGGAGGCCGGGGAGCAATCTTCTGTGGGAACAATCGCCAGAGGTCGGACATAACGCCTGGAACCTTGAGGGGCGTCTCAGCATCTTCTCCCAAAGGGCTCAGAGACGGAGACCCGCCGCCCCCGCCGGGATCCGGCGCCGTCCGCCCCTCGAAATGACAACGCCTCCGCTCCGCACGCTCCCGTAGATTGCGGAGTGCACACACCGGGCTGTTCGGAGCATTGGGGATAGGCGTGTCAGCGGCAACAAGGGCAGGAGGGGTGGCCCGAAGGGCCTCGGTTGAGGGCGGTGGTGGGAGACGGGCGGGCGTGGCGGAAGCGCACCGGATCGTCGTCAAGGTGGGCTCCTCGTCGCTGACGACGGCGTCCGGCGGCCTCGACGCGGACCGGGTGGACGCCCTGGTGGACGTCCTCGCCAAGGCCCGCAGCGGGGGAGAGCGGGAGGTCGTACTGGTCTCGTCCGGCGCCATCGCCGCCGGACTCGCCCCGCTGGGCCTGCGCCGCCGCCCCAAGGACCTCGCCCGGCAGCAGGCCGCCGCCAGCGTCGGCCAGGGCCTGCTGGTGGCCCGCTACACGGCCTCCTGCGCCCGTCACGGCATCCGCGTCGGCCAGGTGCTCCTCACCTCCGACGACATGAGCCGCCGCGCCCACCACCGCAACGCCTCCCGCACCCTCGACAAGCTCCTCGCGATGGGCGCGCTGCCGGTCGTCAACGAGAACGACACCGTCGCCACGGACGAGATCCGCTTCGGCGACAACGACCGCCTCGCCGCCCTCGTCGCCCACCTCGTACGGGCGGATCTGCTGGTCCTGCTGTCGGACGTGGACGGTGTGTACGACGGAGACCCCAGCAGGCCCGGCACGTCGCGGATAGCGGACGTACGAGGGCCCGAGGACCTCGCGCACGTGGAGATCGGCAGCGCCGGAAAGGCGGGCGTCGGCACCGGTGGCATGGTCACCAAGGTCGAGGCGGCCGCGATCGCCACCGGGGCGGGCATCCCCGTGGTCCTGACGAGCGCCGTCCACGCGGCCGACGCGCTCGGCGGCCGGGACACGGGGACGTACTTCCACCCGACCGGCAAGCGTTCCGCCGACCGGCTGCTGTGGCTCCAGCACGCCTCCACCCCGCAGGGCGCGCTCATCCTCGACGACGGGGCCGTACGCGCGGTCGTCGAGCGCCGCACCTCACTGCTGCCGGCCGGTATCGCGGCCGTCGAGGGCGATTTCATCGCCGGCGACCCCGTGGAGCTGCGCGACGGCACGGGCCGGGCGGTCGCACGCGGGCTCGTGAACTTCGACGCCAAGGAGATCCCCCAGCTGATCGGCCGCTCGACCCGGGAACTGGCGCGCGAGCTGGGTCCCGCGTACGAACGAGAGGTCGTACACAGGGACGACCTCGTCCTCCTGCGCCCCTGACCAGCGGCCCCATGGAGGGGGCAGAGCGCGGGCCCCGGCAGTGCGCGTTCCGTAAAACCGCCACGCGAAGCCCCCGAGCCTGCTCAACTTTGACTCGGGGAGATTCCGCACGACCTATTGCGAAGCACGAATCGTTGCGAAGGAGGCCGTCGTGAGACGAGTGCGCCCCGGGGCCGCGGTGTCCCGTGGTGGTGGCACCTCCCGTGCGACCGGCGAGGAGCGGACACTCACCAGCGTCGCCGCCTCGGACACGTACGAGGGCGACATCGCCGAGAAGCCGCAGGACCTGCCCCGGCTGTGGCACGTCACGCTGAGCGTCTCCGGAGCCGAGGCCCCCCTCAAGGAGGTGCGGCGCGGCCTGGAACAGCTCGCCCACGACCACCCCTTCCTGCTGACCAGCCGCTATGCCCACGACCACGCCGAGATCCGCTACTGGGAGGAGGCCCGCGACCTCCACGACGCGGCCGCCGTCGCCCTGCGCCTGTGGGGCGAGCACCGCCGGACCGCCGGGCTGCCGCCCTGGGAGATCGTCGGCCTGGAGGTCATCGACCGCCAGACCTACCACCAGCGGATCGCCGAGGGGTTCGGGCCGGCCCCGGCCACACCCGTAGGGGTCCATCCCTTTTGACCGTCCCGCCCCGGGGAGCCCGACCGTGCCGTCGGGAGCCCCAGGTCGGGTGTCCCACGGGGGTGTCTCGCGCTTTGGAACACGCGAGAGACCCCTCCGCCGGGCCCACTACCCTTCCTGTATGACCTCGCTCTCGCCGTACGACTCCATGACGCCGGTCGCCCGGGCCGCCTACCGTGCCAAGGCCGCCGCCGCCGACCTCGCGCCGCTCCCGCGCGCCGACAAGGACGACGCGCTGCTCGCCATCGCCGACGCGCTGGAGGTCCGTACGAGCGAGATCGTCGAGGCCAACGCCAAGGACATCGAGCGGGCCCGCGAGGCCGGCACCAGCGAGGCGATCGTCGACCGGCTGACGCTGACCCCGGAGCGGATCCGCGCCATCGCCGCCGACGTCCGTGACGTGGCCGCCCTGCCCGACCCGGTCGGCGAGGTCGTCCGCGGCTCCACCCTCCCCAACGGCATCGACCTGCGCCAGGTCCGTGTCCCGCTCGGCGTCGTCGGCATCATCTACGAGGCCCGCCCGAACGTGACCGTGGACGCCGCCGCGCTCTGCCTGAAGTCCGGCAACGCGGTCCTGCTGCGCGGCTCGTCCTCCGCCTACGAGTCCAACGCCGCCCTCGTACGGGTCCTGCGGGACGCCGTCGGCGGCGCGGGCCTGCCCGCCGACTCCATCCAGCTCGTCCCCGGCGAGAACCGCGAGTCCGTCCGTGAGCTGATGCGCGCCCGCGGCCTGGTCGACGTCCTCATCCCGCGAGGCGGCGCCTCCCTGATCCGCACGGTCGTCGAGGAGTCCACCGTCCCGGTGATCGAGACCGGCACGGGCAACTGCCACGTCTACGTCGACGCGGGCGCCGACCTCGACACCGCGATCGAGATCCTGATCAACTCCAAGGCCCACCGCGTCAGCGTCTGCAACGCCGCCGAGACCCTCCTCGTCCACCAGGACATCGCCCCCGAGTTCCTGCCCCGCGCCCTCGACGCGCTCGCCGACGCCGGGGTCACGGTCCACGCCGACGAGCGGGTCCTCGCCTACGCCAAGGAGAGCCGGGCCACGGTCGTGGAGGCCACCACGGAGGACTGGGAGACCGAGTACCTGTCGTACGACATCGCTGCCGCCGTCGTCGACTCGCTCGACCGGGCCGTGGAGCACATCCGGCTGTGGAGCTCCGGCCACACCGAGGCGATCGTGACGACCTCCCAGCAGGCCGCCCGCCGCTTCACCCAGCTGGTCGACTCCACGACGGTCGCCGTCAACGCCTCGACGCGGTTCACCGACGGCGGTCAGTTCGGCTTCGGCGCCGAGATCGGCATCTCCACCCAGAAGCTGCACGCCCGGGGCCCGATGGGCCTGCCCGAGCTGACCAGCACGAAGTACATCGTCACGGGCGACGGACACGTCCGTCGCTAGCCGGACGCGGGTCCTGTGGGGCGCCGGTCCGTTCCTGTGAACAGCCTGGCGCCCAGTCGGCAGAACGGATGAATTTCCTTACCGTCTGCCCAAATTGACCACTCCGGTCTACGCTGGATCCGTGCCGGAGGACGTGGGGGGCATGCCGTTCCCGGACGGCTGGGAGCCCGACGACGACCGCGACCGCGGGGGTATGGACGAAGAGTTCGCCTCCGTGGTCTTCGACGAGGACTTCGTACGGGCGGCCGTGGTCCACGAGCCGACCGCGGTCGAACGTCTGCTCGCGGCGGCGGAGGCCCGCGCCGCGGCCCAGGAGGCCGAGGCCCGCCGGGCGCACTCCAGAAACGCACGCGGCGACGACGACCGGTACGACGACGGCTTCGGTACGGATTTAGGCCACGGCCGCGACGACGACCTCGAAGACCTCGACGACCCCGAGATCCTGGAGGCCCGGTTCGGCGCCGACGGGGCCTACGGCAGGCCGTACGGCAAGCAGACCCGCTGGCGCCGGCCCGTCGCCTGGATCCTCGCCCTCGTGATGGGCATCGGCATGGTCGCGCTGGCCTTCACCGCGGTCTACCGGGGCGCCTCCTCCAGCCGCGGCGACCAGATCCGGCCCCCCGCCACCACCGGCGTCGAACCGGGCACCCCGACCAGGCCCTCCGCCTCCGCGGACTACTCCCAGCCGGCGGTGTCGGCGGACCCCCGCACCCCCTGACATGGGCCTGGCGGGCCTTTGGAGGACGGTTCGCCGCTTGTGCGCGAACCTGGTGAGGACCTGTCAGAACTTGTCGTGTACCGGTGCGTTTACCGAGGCCCCAGAAGACCTACTCTCCATGTATGGGCGGGCCTGGAAATCCACCTGAGGGGGCTCCCGAGGGCGCCCCCGGCGGTGGGGAGGACGAATACCGATCCGTCGTCTTCGACGAATCGTTCGTCCGCGCTGCCCGCCTTCAGGAATTCTCCGCCCAGGAGCGCCTCTCCGACCACGCTCCCGCCGTCCGCCGCCGCCCGCCCATGCGCCGCGGCCTCTCCCGGCAGGCCCTGATCCTCGTCCTCCTGGTCGCCCTCGCCTTCGGCACCGCGATCTACATGGGCGTGCGCCACCCGTACGACACCCCGGCCGCGAAGCCCACCGAGCCGCTCCGGATGACGGTGATCCCGCTGTCCCCGCAGTCCGCGGTGCCCGGCGCCGAGGATGTCGAGACGCTGTACGCGCACAGCCCGGCCGCCCAGTTCCGGATCGGAGCCGAGGGCATCACGATGCCGGCCACCCGGCGTACCGAGCACTTCACCGACAGTCAGATCGTCTCCGCGCTGATCATCGCCAAGGAGTACCTCGTCGCCTCCGCGCTCGACCCGGAGGTGCTCGGCGGCACCACCGTCCAGCCCGTACGCCGACTGCTCGACTCGGAGCAGCTCGACCAGTTCGAGCAGAGTTTCGACCATCCGTCGGCCGACGGGCGGCACGCCCCCACCGGCTGGCTGGTCCGCTTCGACCCGTCCCGCGCGGAACTCGCCGACCGCAAGATCCGCGTCCAGGGCACCCTCCAGGCCGCCGAGTTCGACTCCGGCACCCTGGAGGTCGTCGCCGCCCACACCCTCGTGTACGCGCTGCGGCCGGCGGGCGACACAGCCGGGGCGGAGGCCTCGCTGTTCACGGTCCGGCGCGAGCTGCACTTCCGCTTCGACCAGGACGACCTGCGCACCCACCAGGTCGAAGTCGTCGTCTCCTACGTCCAGGCCGGTCCGCTGGCCTGCGCCGACGACGCCACGAACCATCTGCGCCCGCTCCTCGCCGGCCAGACGGCCAAGGAGGGCGGCCCGTCCGCCGGGACCGACCCGTACGGCACGGGCGCCGCCACGGCCCTGTGCGGCACCCTCGCGCAGAGCGCCCAGCCGAAGGTGTGACGGGGCCCGGCCGGGAGGATCGTGCGGAGAGTGTGTGCGGGCGCTCGGTCCCGGCGTGCCCGTCCCCTGTGTGAACTCCGCTGCCGAGCGTCATCCGCATCGGCTCGCCGCCCCTGCCGCGGGTGCGTTCGGCCGGGCACTCACGGCCCGCATACCGACGCGACGAGCGCCCGGCGCGAGGGGACAGATCCTCGCGCCGGGCGCTCGTCGCGTCAGTGGCGGTCGCCGTGCGTCACTCGTCGTCCCGGGGCCTGTCCTCCTGGGCGGTGTCCGTACCGCCGCCCCGACCGGCGTCGGCGTCGGTGGCCGGGTCGCCGCCGGCGCCCTTCCTGGCGGCGTTGCCGAAGCCGCGCCGGACCCGGCCGCCGAGGTCGCCCGCGCCGCCCGCGATGTCGGTGACCAGCTTCATCAGCGGGTCCTTGGAGTTCTTCACACTGCTCGTGTAGTGCGTGGCCGACTCGCGGAAGGAGTCGGTCACCGAGGTGTCCTTGTCCTCGTCGCGCCGCGGGTAGTGCCCGTCCATGACCCGCTGGAAGTCGCGGGACTCGGCCCACTTCTTCAGCTCGGCCGCGCGCACGGTGGTGAAGGGGTGCGAGCGGGGCAGCACGTTGAGGATCTTGAGGACGGAGTCGCGCAGGTCGCCCCCGGCCTCGTACTCCTCGGCCTGCGCGAGGAACGCGTCCACGTTCATCTCGTGCAGGTGGTTGCCGCCCGCGATCTTCATCAGACCGCGCATCGACGCCTGGACGTCCTGGCCGACCAGCAGGCCCGCACGGTCGGCGGACAGCTCCGACTTGCGGAACCACTCGCGCAGCGCGGTCACGATCGCCATGATCGCGATGTTCCCCAGCGGGATCCAGGCGATCTTCAGGGCGAGGCTCGTCAGGAAGAGCAGTATCGTCCGGTACACCGAGTGGCCGGAGAGCGCGTGGCCCACCTCGTGCCCGATGACGGCCCGCATCTCCTCCTCGTCGAGCAGTTCGACGAGCCCGGTGGTGACGACGATGATCGGCTCGTCCAGACCGATGCACATCGCGTTCGGCTGCGGGTCCTGGTTCACATACATCGGCGGGACCTTCTCCAGGTCCAGGATGTAACACGCGTCCCGCAGCATGTCGTTGAGGTGGGTGAACTGCTGGTCCGAGACCCGTACGGAGTCGGACAGGAACAGCAGCCTGAGGCTGCGTTCCGGCAGCAGACCGCTGAGTGCCTTGAACACCGTGTCGAAGCCGCTGAGCTTGCGCAGCGCGACCAGCGCCGAGCGGTCCGCGGGGTGTTCGTACGCCCGGGAGGAGATCCCCTCGAAGCGCCTGCGCTGCCTGCTCGGCACGTTCTCGTGCGCGTTCTGCTCGTGGCTGTCGTCCGGCATGTTTCCCCCATGCGTCTGTTTGCCCAAGTTGCCCCCGAAGCGGGGTCCAGCCTAGGCGGAGTTACCGTGGCAGGGCATCAACCGTAAGGAGCGATCTCATGGGGCATCTCCCGCACCTGCCGGCATCCGCCTGGCTCACCGAGGCCGCGGACGCCGCCGCGAAGGAACAGGGAGCCGGCAACCTGCTGCGTGTGGTGCTGATCGTGATGGTCCTGGGCTCCGTCCTGATGGCGTGGTTCCTTCTGCGGGGTTACAAGCGGGATCGATGACGCCCGCCGACGGGAAGGACGTACGGCGCACGCGAACGGTTGCTCGTACGCGAAGTACGCGCCCGGCGGCGCCCGTGTTCACTCCTGGACGGAGTCGACGTGATCGCGGCCGAGGCTCCCGCTTACGATGGGCGGGTCTCCATCCCGATCCCACCACCGGATAGGTCACGCCGACGATGAGCCTCCACAGCACCGCTGCCGACTTGGTCACTTTCGCCGCCGAGGGCGGCGGGGAGCACGCCGGCAACCACGAGAGCCTGAGCCCCTACCTGACCGGCGGCGGAGCCTTCTTCGCCCTGCTGCTGCTGCTGTGGATCACCACCCGCTTCAACCGCGATCGCTAATCCGCGCAAAAGGACGTTCGAACGGAGCGCGTCGGCCGGGCCGGTAGGCTCTCCACGCATGGGAGAGCAGGAAATGCCTACCGGCCCGGAGCACGACAAGGCGGCGGACCAGGCGTACGACACGACCGACGGCCGGGCCGACAGCGCTCCCGGCGTACTGGTGAACCGCCCGTCGGAGCCCGGTCGGCGCCGTCTCGGAGTCATGGGCGGAACGTTCGACCCGATCCACCACGGGCACCTCGTGGCGGCCCAGGAGGTCGCCGCGCAGTTCGGACTCGACGAGGTCGTGTTCGTGCCGACCGGCCAGCCGTGGCAGAAGTCCCACCGCTCGGTCTCGGCGGCCGAGGACCGCTATCTGATGACGGTCATCGCCACGGCCGAGAACCCGCACTTCTCCGTGAGCCGCATCGACATCGACCGCAAGGGCCTCACCTACACCATCGACACCCTGCGCGAACTGCACGAGCTCAACCCCGACTCGGACCTCTTCTTCATCACCGGTGCCGACGCGCTCAGCCAGATCCTCACCTGGCGCGACGCCGAGGAACTCTTCTCCCTCTCGCACTTCATCGGGGTCACCCGTCCGGGTCACACCCTGGCGGACCCGGGCCTGCCCGCGGGCGGGGTCTCGCTGGTCGAGGTCCCGGCGCTGGCCATCTCCTCCACAGACTGCCGTGCGAGAGTCGCCAAGGGCGACCCCGTCTGGTACCTGGTGCCGGACGGCGTGGTGCGCTACATCGACAAACGGCAGCTGTACCGCGGCGAGTGAGCCGAGAGGGGCACCGGTGAACGACCGATACGACGCCGGCTACGGAGGCGACCAGAGCTACGTACTCGTCGGCTACGACGAGTACGGCCAGCCGGTGTACCGCCAGGCGCCCGCCCAGCAGGTGCCTCAGCAACAGGCGTACGACCCCTACGGGACACAGCAGCCCCAGGGGTACGGCCAGGACTACGGCTACGACCCGTACGCGGCCGGCCAGGTTCAGCAGCAGCACCCGCAGGGGTACGGCACGGGCTACGACACCGGCTACGACACGGGCCGGCAGGCACCCGCGCCCGCCTACGACCCGTACGACCCCTACGGGCAGACCGCGGCCGCCGGCCCGCAGGCCCCCGTCGCCGAGCAGACCGCCTACATTCCACAGCAGTCGGCACCGCCGGGGACCGCCGAGGAGAGCGCGCCCCGGGCCGGTGACGCGCGCCCGGAGCGGGACTCCGCCGAACCCGAACAGGACCACCGCGCCGAGCAGTTCGCCTTCGTCGAGGACCCCGACGGCGACTCCGAGGACGTCATCGACTGGCTGAACTTCACCGAGAACCGCACCGAGCGCCGTGAGGAGGCCAAGCGGCGGGCCAAGAGCCGGCTGGTCGCCCTGGTCGTGGTCCTCGCCCTGGTCGCGGTCGGCGGCGTCGGCTACATGTGGTGGGCGGGCACGCTGCCCGGTGCATCCTCGGACGGGCAGACCGGCACCACGACCTCCGCGGCCGCGCAGAAGCGGGACGTGGTCGTCGTCCATCTGCACGACACCAAGAACGGCGGCACCTCCACGGCGCTGCTCGTCGACAACGCCACCACCGAGCGGGGCGCCACCGTCCTGATCCCCAACGCCCTCGCCCTGACCGGCGACGACGGCACCACGACGACCCTCGCCAAGTCCGTCGAGGACGACGGCTCCTCCGGCACCCGCGACGCACTCGACACCGTCCTCGGCACCGACATCGAGGGCACCTGGCGGCTGGACACCCCGTATCTGAACAACCTCGTCGGACTCGTCGGCAACATCGATATCGACACCAACGCGAACGTGCCCGACCCCGAGGCGAAGAAGAAGGGCGCCGCCCCACTCGTCACCAAGGGCAAGGCGCAGACCCTCAGCGGCAAGATGGCCGTCGCCTACGCCACCTACCGGGCGTCCGGCGAGTCGCAGGACGCCCAGCTGAAGCGGTTCGGGCAGGTCATGCAGGGCGTGCTGCGCAAGCTGTCCTCCGACGCGCAGGCCGCCACGGTCACCGTGCAGACGCTGGCCCAGATCCTCGACCCCTCGCTCAGCGACGGGGACCTCGGCGCCTTCCTCGCCAAGCTCGCCGACCACGCCAAGGGCGGCGACTACACGACCGAGTCGCTGCCCGTGCAGCAGGACGGCACGCTCAGCGCGGAGGACTCCGACAGCGTGGTCAAGGACCTGCTCGGCGGCGCCGCGAAGAGCCCCGACGCCGGGGACGCCGTCCGGGTCGGCATCCGCAACGCCACCGGCGAGAAGGACGCCACCGAACAGGCCCGCGTGGTCGTCCTCAACGGCGGCTACACCTTCCTCGACGCCGGCACCACCGCCACCGCCCGGGCGACCTCCCAGGTCACCTACTCCGACGCGGCCCGCAAACAGGACGCCGTCGAGGTCGCCAAGACCCTCGGCCTCCCGATCGGCGCCGTGAAGAAGGGCGAGACCACGTCGAACGCCGACGTCTCGGTCGTCCTCGGCCAGAACTACGAGACGACGGGTACGTCCGGGACGACAGGCACGTCCGGGACGTCCGGGACGTCCGGGACGTCCGGTACGACAGGCACGACAGGCACGACAGGCACGACAGGGACCACGGGCTGACCGGAAACCACGGGCCGGCCGGGGATCGCGGGCCGGCCGAACCGGGAGGATCCCACCGGAATGATCGACAGCAGGCCCCGGAGCCGCCGCATCGGCGCCGCTCCGGGGCCCTGATCGATAACACGTGGGGCGGCGTCGGTGGGCCGTGAGACCCTTGGGGTAGCCCGTGAGGGTTCCTGACCGACGACCGAAAGCCGTGAAGTGACCGCCACCGACCGCTCTCTCGAGCTCATCACCACCGCCGCGCAAGCGGCCGCCGACAAGCTCGCGCATGACGTCATCGCGTACGACGTCAGCGATGTGCTGTCCATCACGGACGCCTTCCTGCTCGCCTCCGCGCCCAACGACCGCCAGGTCAAGTCGATCGTCGACGAGATCGAGGAGCGGCTGAACAAGGAGCTCGGCGCCAAGCCGGTCCGCCGTGAGGGCGACCGCGAGGCCCGCTGGGTACTGCTGGACTACGTCGACATCGTCGTCCACGTCCAGCACAGCGAGGAGCGGGTGTTCTACGCCCTGGAGCGGCTGTGGAAGGACTGCCCCGAGCTTGAGCTGCCCGCCGACGCCAAGGCCACCCGGGGCAAGGGCGCCGAGCACGCCAAGCTGCGCGCCGCCGAGGAGGAGGCCGAGCTGGACGGGGAGCTGCGGTGACCGCGGGCAGCGACGCGGCCGGCCGCAAGGGGAGGGGCCGCCGCCTCATCCTCTGGCGGCACGGCCAGACCTCGTGGAACGTGGAGCGCCGCTTCCAGGGCACCACGGACGTCGAGCTGACCGAGACCGGTCTCGGTCAGGCCCGCCGCGCCGCCCGGCTGCTCGCCTCTCTCGAACCCGACGCGATCGTCGCCTCCGACCTGCGGCGTGCCGCCGACACGGCCGCCGAGCTGGCCGCGCTCACCGGCCTGGAGGTCAGCCACGACGACGGCCTGCGCGAGACCTACGCGGGCGTCTGGCAGGGGCTCACGCACGACGAGATCATCACCCGGCACGGCGAGGAGTACGCCGCGTGGAAGCGCGGTGAACCGATCCGCCGTGGCGGTGGCGAGCTGGAGACCGAGGTCGCCGACCGCGCCGCCCCCGTGGTGCTCCGGCACGCCGACAAGGTCCCGGAGAACGGCACCCTCGTGGTGGTCAGCCACGGCGGCACCATCCGCACCACCATCGGGCACCTCCTCGGCCTGGAGCCCCAGCACTGGGAAAGCCTCGGCGGCCTCTCCAACTGCTGCTGGTCCGTTCTCGGGGAAGGCGCCCGCGGCTGGCGGCTCCTGGAGCACAACGCCGGCACGCTGCCCGAGCCGGTGCTCGGCGACGACGACTGATCCCGTACGCGGCCTCGTACCGGGGCCGCGGCCCGGATTTCACTTTCCGGCTGGTCGCAGGCTAAAGTTCTTCTTGTTCGCCCCGCCGAGCGGGACCGGACAACACGCGGTTCCACCGCGTGGCACAAGGGGCTATAGCTCAGTTGGTAGAGCGCCTGCATGGCATGCAGGAGGTCAGGAGTTCAATTCTCCTTAGCTCCACAGATCGGTACAGAAGATCCCGTTCCCGCGAGGGAGCGGGATTTTTCGTGTGTGACCTGCGTCCCTCCTTGAGCACGCACCGCCCCGGAGGCGTATACCTCTGCGGACGGCCTTCTTTCCCGCCGCTTGCCCGGACTGGTACGAAGGCGTCGCTGACCGTATTGGTCCGGCCGTGGCAGAATCAAACGGCCGGAAGGGGGCGCGGCCCGACGGGAGGGAGTAGCGATGCCTGCGAGCATCCGCGGGAGGGTCCACGACCTTCCCGCAGAGGTGGTGATGCGGAGCAAGACCACCCTCCTCTGCCCTTTCTGCGGCTCGCTCCACGTGGCCCAAGTCCTCGGTGACAACGGAGGTATCTCCTACGTGTGCACGGCCTGCGGCCACAGCTGGAGCTG
Source organism: Streptomyces sp. NBC_01314 (assembly GCF_041435215.1). Lineage (NCBI taxonomy): Bacteria > Bacillati > Actinomycetota > Actinomycetes > Kitasatosporales > Streptomycetaceae > Streptomyces > Streptomyces sp. NBC_01314. Next base: position 7,505,271 of record NZ_CP108394.1, read on the forward strand.
AACGATGGGTGCACACAGGAGAAAGTGCGACTGGTGCGGCAGTGGTACGCCCATCGTCCGCGACATGGAGCCCGTCAACGCCGACTACCAGTACTGGTGCGAGGAATGCGCACGGGCGCTGATCATAAAAGGCGACCCGATCGAGACGTACCGCGAGCTGGAGGGTGAGCCGATCTACGGCCGGCTCCTGGAAGAGCACTGCACACTCAAACGCTTCTACTCGTTCGTGACGGCCTGAGCGCCAACTCGGTGCCCCTGCCCAGCCGCTGCCTGCCGCGGGGCCGCCACGGCCGTCACAGTGCCCTCGTGGCGGCCGTTGTGTGCGGGGGCGCGGTGGTGGTTGCGTGGCGTGCGCTTCGACAACCGACATTCAACCCCAAATCACATCAAAGCAACCCTGAATGAACCCCGAATGAACCCCGAATTCGCACCCGACCGAATCGATTTGGTGGTGCGCGCGGGGGAACGGTAATGTTGGCGTCGTCGCCAGGGAGGCCGGGCGGACAGCACGACAAGGGGCTATAGCTCAGTTGGTAGAGCGCCTGCATGGCATGCAGGAGGTCAGGAGTTCAATTCTCCTTAGCTCCACAGAAAAGACCCCGTCCAAGTGGACGGGGTCTTCGCGTTGTTGAGGACGACGTACGAAGGGCGGGTCACCCCAGGTGGGGGACCCGCCCTTCGGCGTGCTTCAGCGGCCGCTGCCCAGGGCCCGGCGGCCGCGGCCCTGGGAGAGGACCGGGAGGTTGCGGGACGGGGCGGAGGCGCGGTTGTCCTCCTCCAGGCGCAGGGCGAGCGCGGGGCAGCGGCGCACCGCGCGCAGGGCCTTGGCCTCGGCGTACTGGGGGACCTTGGCCTGGGCGACGGTGGGGAAGCCGTCGGCGCCGAGCTGGAAGACCTCGGGGAGGATGTCGGCGCACAGGCCGTGGCCCCGGCACAGGGTCCAGTCGACGAAGATCTTCTGACGGCTGCCGGTCTCCTCCTCGGCCGGGCCGCCAGGGATGCCGGTCGGCATCCTGCCGCCCTCGAAGAGTGGCAGCACACCTTGCACGGGGCGCCCGCAGCCGTTGCCGAGGACATGCGCGGCGAGGTCGTCCGTGAACGCCTTGACGGTCGACTCCAGGAACATCGCGGAGCCGTCCGGGTGCGAGCACGCGCCGCGCCGCTTGACGTTCTTCGCGACCTGCTTGAGGGCCTCCAGAGCGGCCGGGCCGCCACCGTTGAGGATGTCCTCCATGCCGCGCGCGGCGGCCGGCAGACCGAGGTAGCAGGGACCGCACTGGCCCGCGCTCTCCTCGGCGAGCCACTTGGCGACCTGGAGGGACTCGCCGAGCGGGCAGGTGTCCTGGCTGATCGGCAGGATCGCGCCCGCGCCGAGCGCACCGCCCACCGCGTCCAGCGAGTTGCGTGAGACGACCGCCTCGTTGACCGTCGCCGCGTCGATCCACTTGCCGTGGTAGCCGCCGGTCAGCACGCCCTGCGGGACCGGCGGCGCGCCGGCCAGCTGCAGGATGTAGCGCAGCGGCACGCCGGTGGGCGCCTCGATCACCATGGGGCGGGCGACCGCGCCGGACACGGTGAGCATGACGGTGCCCGGCTCGTCGTACAGGCCGGTGTTGCCGTACCGCTCGGAGCCGATGCGGGCGCCGATGGCGAGCTGGGCGAAGGTCTCGGCGTTGGAGAGCAGGGTCGGCGCGCCGCCGACACCGCTCTTGGACGCGCTGGTCTTGCGGCCCGGCGGGATGGGCGGACCGCCGTCGATCGAGCGGATCAGCGAGCCGGCGGCGCCGGTGACCATGCGGATCGGGTTGCGCTGCACGCTCGCGCGGATGGCGGCGCCGCGGCGGTTGCTCAGCCCGCGCTCGGCGAGGGCCGCCTCCATCGAGCGCTCGGTGGATTCACGTGTCACCCCGATGACGAGCTGACGGGCGCCCAGGGCTTCGGCGACCAACAGGGCGCCGTCCAGGATGAGGTGCGGGGCACGGTTGATCAGCACCGTGTCCTTGCGGCAGGCGGGTTCGTCCTCACTGCCGTTGACGACCACGACAGGCCGGACGCCGCGCTTGATCGCCGACTCGGCGACCGACCGCAGTTTCTTGTGGAACGGGAAGCCCGCGCCGCCCCTGCCCTTGAGGTTGATCCGCTCGGACAACTGGGCGAGCTGTTCGCCACCCATCGGTTCGAGAGGGCCGTGCACCTTCAGGTGCATGGGGAGGTCGAGTCTCTCGACGAGGTCGAAGCCCGAAGTGAGCTGGGGGAGCCCCACCACACGGACTTCGGGGACGTCGGGAAGGGCCTCGTTCACTTATATCCTCCGGAAGGCGCGTTCCAGGGTTCGCCTGAGCCCGGCTGGTTGTAGTCGTCATAGCCGGGCAGCGTTTCAGAGGCGGGACCGCTGTTGTACGTGTCGTTCGGCATGTACGTGCCGTAGGGGGCGTTCGTCTCAGCCGTTCCGTAGGAAGTTTCGGAAGCGCCCGTGTTGTACGTCTCGCCCTGGTAGGTCTGGCTCGGGTACGCCTGGCCCTGGTACGACTGCCCGCCCAACGGCTGTCCGGCGAAGGTGTCCTGCATCGGGTCGTACGACGACGGGGGCGCCTCGCCGACCGGCGGCGGGGACGGGGCCGGCCAGCGCGTACCCGTGCCGCCGCCGTCGTCCATGCGGGGCATGGCCTGCGTGGGCTGCATGTCCAACGGCGGCTGCTGCTGGGTCAGATAGGGCGCCGTGGGCTCCGCGGCGCGCGGGGTCATCGACACCGCGCGGTACGCGGCCGCGAAGCCGGGGCCGTTGTCGGCGGAGGCGGCCGCCGCGCGCTGCGGGGGCACCAGCGGGTCGCCGAGCGCGGGGTTCGCGCCCTGCCCGCCGCCGAAGCCGGGCAGCGGGAACTGTCCGGTGTCGCGCATCTGGTCGCGCTGTCCGCCTTCGCGCTGTCCGCCTTCGCGCCGGCCGCCGTCGCGCCGACCGCCGGACTCCTCGAAGCCCTGCAGGGCCGAACGGGACTTCACGAGTTCGTCGACCTCGGGGGGTCGCTGGCCGTCGGTTCCCAGGATCGAGGTGATCTGGTCGACCACCTGGAGCTTGACCGAGCGTGGGGCGGCGCGCAGCAGCAGGGCGACGGCGACGGCGACCAGGCCGGCGGAGTAGAGGATCACGAAGACCGGCTTCGCTTCGCGACCCGCGTAGAGTCCGTGCACGAGCGCGAAGCACCAGGCCGGGTAGGCCATCATGTGCATCGCGCGCCAGCGTGCCGCGACCGGCGCCGGGGAGGCGAAGTTGCTTCGCAGCGCGCCGGTGATGGCGACGAAGACCATCATGGCCCCGGCCGTCGCGCCGAAACCGATGAGCGCGCCCGTGCCCGTCACGCCGAGGGCGAAGGGGAACAGGGCGATCGCGGAGACGTGGTTCAGCGCCAGCTTGACCGTGACATGCAGCACCAGGAACGCGACCGAGGCGATGGCGGTCGTCCGGTGGACGGCCTGGCCGATGATCCGCTGACGCACGGTGAGCAGGGTCCGATCCTGGGCGACGAGCCCCCAGAGCACCGAGCAGGTCAGTGAGACGAGCGAGAGAACGCCCGCTCCGAAGTCGAGGAACTCCCGGTACGCGTCACCTCCGACCAGCACACTTACGGGTATCAGCAGCAGAGCGGCAGCCGTGGCTATCCCGTAGGCCGACCGACCGGTCTGGGGCAGCGAGCTGTTACTGCGACGAGGGTTCATGGGGGCAACTCCGAACAGTTCGGGAAAGCGGTCCCGTCATCGAACTGTAAGTGGTGCCAAACCGAGCGGTACGAGGTTTCAGTTATTGCGCTGTTATCAAGGACCAATCTCACATCTGTGATGCCCGTTAGAGGTCGTTACGCGGAGTAAGTTTTGAATAAAGTTCAACTTATTTGGCCGGATCGCGTGGCTGACACACCGCTGGTTCCTGTCCATCGACTGCCCCGGCGGGGGCCTGTCGGAAGCTCGTCGGGGGTCTGCCGGCCGTCCTGAACCTCGTCGCGGCGGCCGCGGGGGCTGCGGTACCCTGAGCCCATGCGTGCCGTACGCCTTCTGCTTAGTGAGCCGCGCTGATCAGTCCCGACCGCCGATGAACGGCGTGGTCGGAATCGGCGCGGCGTCCCCTCCTGTGCGAGGGGATTTTTCGTTTCCTGACGACACAGCCGCTGGCAGAGACGATCGATGGAGCTTTGAGGATCATGAGCGAGACGAACCCCGCTGCCGCCGAGGTGGCAGCGCCGCACCGCTACACGGCCGTCGTCGCGGCCGAGATCGAGGCACGCTGGCAGGACTTCTGGGACGTCGAGGGCACCTACGCGGCCCCGAACCCGAAGGGCGATCTGGCGGGCGACCCCGAGTCGGCCGCCAAGCCCAAGAAGTTCATCATGGACATGTTCCCGTACCCCTCCGGTGCGGGCCTGCACGTCGGTCACCCCCTGGGCTACATCGCCACCGACGTCTCCGCCCGCTTCCAGCGGATGACCGGCCACAACGTCCTGCACACCCTGGGCTTCGACGCCTTCGGCCTGCCCGCCGAGCAGCACGCCGTACAGACCGGTGAGCACCCCCGGATCACCACCGAAGCGGCCATCAACAACATGAAGTCCCAGCTGCGCCGACTGGGCCTGGGCCACGACAGGCGCCGGTCGTTCGCCACGATCGACCCCGACTACTACAAGTGGACCCAGTGGATCTTCCTGCAGATCTTCAACTCCTGGTACGACGACGAGGCGAACAAGGCCCGCCCGATCGCGGAACTGGTCGCGCAGTTCGAGTCCGGTGAGCGCGCGCTGTCCGGCGGCGGCTCCTGGAGCGCGCTGAGCGCCGCCGAACGCGCCGACGTCCTGGGCGAGTACCGCCTGGCGTACGCCTCCGACGCGCCGGTCAACTGGTGTCCCGGCCTGGGCACCGTGCTGGCCAACGAGGAGGTCACCGCCGACGGCCGCTCCGAGCGCGGCAACTTCCCCGTCTTCAAGGCCAAGCTGCGCCAGTGGAACATGCGGATCACCGCGTACGCCGACCGCCTGCTGGACGACCTGAACGAGCTGGACTGGCCCGAGGCCATCAAGCTGCAGCAGCGCAACTGGATCGGCCGTTCCGAGGGCGCCCGCGTCGACTTCCCCATCGACGGCGAGAACATCACGGTCTTCACCACCCGCCCCGACACCCTGTTCGGCGCGACCTACATGGTCCTGGCCCCCGAGCACCCGCTGGTCGACAAGTTCACCCCGGACGCCTGGCCCGAGGGCACCCGCGACGTGTGGACCGGCGGCCACGCGACCCCGGCCGACGCCGTCACCGCCTACCGCGCGCAGGCCGCCTCGAAGTCCGACGTCGAACGGCAGGCCGAGGCCAAGGACAAGACCGGCGTCTTCATCGGCTCGTACGCGACCAACCCGGTCAACGGCGAGAAGATCCCGGTGTTCGTCGCCGACTACGTCCTGATGGGCTACGGCACCGGCGCGATCATGGCCGTCCCGGCGGGCGACCAGCGCGACTTCGAGTTCGCGCGCGCCTTCGAGCTGCCGATCACCTGCATCGTCGAGCCGACCGACGGCCGCGGCACGGACACCTCCACCTGGGAGGACGCCTTCGGGTCGTACGACGCGAAGATCATCAATTCCTCCGGTGACGGTGTGTCCCTGGACGGCCTGGGTGTCGTCGAGGCCAAGGCGCGCATCACCGAGTGGCTGGCGCGGTCCGGTATCGGTCGGGGCACCGTCAACTTCCGTCTGCGCGACTGGCTGTTCAGCCGCCAGCGCTACTGGGGCGAGCCCTTCCCGATCGTCTACGACGAGGACGGCGTCGCCCACCCGCTGCCCGAGTCGATGCTGCCGCTGGAACTGCCCGAGGTCGAGGACTACTCGCCGCGCACCTTCGAGCCCGACGACGCCGACACCCGGCCCGAGACTCCGCTGTCGCGCAACGCGGACTGGGTCGACGTCACGCTGGACCTGGGCGACGGCCGCGGCCCGCGCCCGTACCGCCGCGAGACCAACACCATGCCCAACTGGGCCGGTTCCTGCTGGTACGAGCTGCGCTACCTGGACCCGCACAACTCCGAGAAGCTGGTCGACCCGGAGATCGAGCGCTACTGGATGGGCCCGCGCGAGGGGCAGCCGCACGGTGGTGTCGACCTGTACGTCGGCGGCGCCGAGCACGCGGTGCTGCACCTGCTGTACGCGCGCTTCTGGTCCAAGGTCCTGTTCGACCTGGGCCACGTCTCCTCGGCCGAGCCGTTCCACAGGCTGTTCAACCAGGGCATGATCCAGGCCTTCGTCTACCGCGACAGCCGTGGCTTCGCGGTGCCGGCCGCCGAGGTGGAGGAGCGCGACGGCGCCTTCTTCCACGAGGGCGAGAAGGTCAGCCGCGTGCTGGGCAAGATGGGCAAGTCCCTGAAGAACGCCGTCACCCCGGAGTCGATCTGCGTGGAGTACGGCGCGGACACGCTGCGACTGTACGAGATGGCGATGGGCCCGCTGGACGTCTCCCGGCCGTGGGACACGCGCGCGGTGGTGGGCCAGTTCCGGCTGCTGCAGCGGCTGTGGCGCAACGTCGTCGACGAGGCCACCGGCGAGGTGACCGTGGTGGACACCGAGCCCGGCGAGGACAGCCTGCGCGCGCTGCACAAGGCCATCGACGGTGTCCGGCAGGACCTGGGCGGCCTGCGGTTCAACACCGCGATCGCCAAGGTCACCGAGCTGAACAACCACCTGACCAAGGTGGGAGGCCCGGTGTCCCGCTCCGTCGCAGAGGCCCTGGTCCTGCTGATCGCGCCGCTGGCCCCGCACATCGCCGAGGAGCTGTGGCGCAAGCTGGGGCACGCGGATTCGGTGGTGCACCAAGACTTCCCCGTCGCCGACCCCGCGTACGTCGTCGACGAGGCCGTCACCTGCGTCGTCCAGATCAAGGGCAAGGTCAAGGCCCGCCTGGAGGTGTCACCGGCCATCTCCGAGGAGGAGCTGGAGAAGGTGGCCCTGGGCGACGAGAAGGTGGTCGCGGCGCTGGCCGGGGCACCGATCCGGAAGGTGATCGTGCGGGCGCCGAAGCTGGTGAACATCGTCACGTGAGGGGAGCGGGGCCGGGTGCTCCCGGGCGGTTCGCCGCGTGGTGCCAGGCGCTTCGCCGTGTGGTGGCTTGTGGTAACCGGCGGTAGTCGGTCGGGCGATCGGCGGTCGGCGGTCGGCGGTAGTCGGTCGGTGGTCAGCGGTTCGGGGGCATCCCCTACGGGCAGGTTCCGGGTTCGGATGGAACTCGGGACCTGCCTGTTGCGTTTACCGTTGAAGAGCGCCGCCGCACATGCCGTGGCGGTCGGAGGAGGAGCGCGTCGTGGATGCCGTCATCGCAGTCGTCGCCTTGTTCTTCGTGCTGTTCGTGGTGCTGGGCGCGTACGCCACGGTGAAGGCGGTCGGCGCGGCCAAGCGCGGCGTGGACCGTACGATCACGCAGGCCAAGCGGACCGTCGAGGACACCACCCTGCGCGCCAGAAGCCTGGCCCAGCCGGGCCCGGCTGGGCAACTGGCCGATCTGCGGCTGAAGTTGCGCACGTCCATGCGGGCCACCCAGGAAGCGCTGCAGGCGGGGGTGGGCGAGGACGAGTCCCTGAAGGAGTCCCTGGCCCTCTTCGAGCAGCTCAGCAAGCACGGCCGGGAGCTGGACGACGAGCTGCGGCGCCTGGAGCCCGAGCCGGACCGCGGCAAGCTGGCCCAGCGGCTGCCCGCGCTGCGCGAGCGTGCGGAGCGGGTCATCAAGTCCGCCGACTCACTGCGCTGGGCCGCGCACGACCGGGCCCGCAAGTTCGCGGAGGACGACCTGGACACGCTCAGCGCGCAGATAGACGTCGAGGCGGGCGCGCTGCGGCACTGGACGACGGAACCCGCCTCGGTGTGGCCCGAAGCGCCGAAGCCCGAGGCCACCGCCTCCACGGGGCAGACCTGGCAGGAGACTCCCGAGTCCCGCCCCGCCGAGTCGCACACCGCTGAGTCCCGTGGTGGCGAGTCCCGTGGTGGTGAGGAGCCGCCCAAGCCCGCGATCGCCCCGCCGAGCGCGCGGCCGACGTACCCGTGGCAGAAGAAGCCCCGCCCGGAGAGCACCACTTGATGCGGTCGGGTCGGTCGGCTCGCTCTGTACGGTCGCAGGTGACAGGGGCCGGGCTGCCGTCTGCAGGGCTTGGCGGGTAATCTCCAGCTCATGTCCCGCCATGTCGCGATCGTCACCGATTCAACGGCCTACCTGCCGCCGCCGACGATGGAGCGGCACAGCATCATCGCGGTGCCCCTGACCGTGGTCCTCGGCGACCAGGCGCTCGACGAGGGCACCGAGATCTCGGCGCGGTCCCTGGCCCAGGCGCTGCAGAAGCGACGGTCCGTCACCACCTCCCGCCCCAGCCCCGAACTGTTCGCGGAGACCTACCGCAGGGTCGCGGAGTCGGGCGCCACGGGCATCGTCTCCCTCCACCTCTCCGCCGAGTTCTCGGGCACGTACGACGCGGCCGTGCTCGCGGCGCGCGAGGCACCCGTGCCGGTGCGCGTGGTGGACACCGGGATGGTCGCGATGGCCCTCGGGTTCTGCGCCCTGGCAGCCGCCGAGTCCGCGGAGGCGGGCGGCACCGTGGACGAGGCCGTCACGGCCGCCGAGAAGCGGGCCGCCGGCACGTCCGCCTTCTTCTACGTCGACACCCTGGACTATCTCCGCCGGGGCGGACGGATCGGGGCGGCACAGGCGCTGTTCGGTTCCGCGCTGGCCGTCAAGCCGCTGCTGCAACTGGACGGCGGCCGTATCGAGATGCTGGAGAAGGTCCGTACGGCGTCCAGGGCGATCGCCCGCCTGGAGGAGATCGTCGCCGAGCGGGCGGGCGCCGCGCCGGTCGACATCGCCGTCCATCACCTCGCCGCGCCCGAGCGGGCCTCGGCGCTCGCGGACCGGTTGCGGGACCGGGTGCCCGGGCTGGCAGATCTGCATGTGAGCGAGGTCGGGGCGGTGATCGGGGCCCACACCGGGCCTGGGTTGTTGGGGGTTGTCGTCTCGCCTCGGTGAGCCGGTTCATGCGAGTTCTGTCGCTCGCGCGGGTGACGGAGTTATCCACAACTGGGTAGTAATCCACGGGAATCGAGCATGATCATCGCGAGTGGGTGAGGTTGCCCGATCCTCGTCGCATGGCACTTCGATCACGTTCACGTACGGCGACGGTCACCAGCGGTCCGGGCCGGGGCCCGTCCTCCGACGGGCGCGCCCGACACCGCCCTCGACAGCCGAGGGGCAGGGCCGGCCGCCGCCGGGCATCGGCGGAGACACTTCGCCTGCGCGCGGAGGCACTGTTCCCCGAAAAGGCCAGGGAACCCAGGGAGTTGGGGCACGGGCCGCCGGGGGTACCCAGGGGGAGGCCGGAGGGCGGGGACGGCGTGGCCCGCGCGGAGGGGGCCGCGGGGCCGGGGGCCTTTGTTCAGGAGGGCGCCGTTGGTTCCCGTGGTTCCCGGGCGCTCGCTGCGGAGAGGGCTGTGGGCTCCCGTGCTTCAGCCGTGGACGGTGAGGTGGACGAGCTCGGGGGGCGCGCCGACGGTGCTGTCCCGGGCGGGGGCGTCGCGGGTGCGCGAGATCTCGGCGGGGGCGGTGCCGACGACAGCTCTGCCGGCCGTGAGGCGAGCGGTTCGTCGCGCGAGCGAGTAGGGCCGACTGTGCGCGAGCGGGTGGGGCCGGCTGTGCGGGAGCGGTTGCCGTTGTGGTTGCAGATGCGGTGCGGCATCGAGCGGAAGAGCGTGGTCGCGCTGAGCGTGGTGCTGGTCGTCGCGGCGGTGTTCGCGGCACAGCACTTCTGGGCGGGCCGGACCCAGCCGGTGAGCGCGCCCGAGATGGTGCGGGCGGGCGCCCCAGGGGCTTCGGGGGCTTCCGGGGGACCTGCCGCCCCGTTCGGTGGGCCCGGGCACGGCCGGGCGCCGGCGGTGTCGGGCGACTCGGCCGGGGCGGTCGCTTCGACGGCCGGGCCCTCCATCGTGGTGGACGTCAGCGGGAAGGTGCGCAGACCAGGGATCCAACGGTTGCCGACGGGTTCCCGGGTCGCCGACGCGCTGCGGGCGGCGGGCGGTGTCCGGCGCGGTGCGAACACCGACGGGCTCAACCGCGCCCGACTCCTCGTGGACGGCGAACAGGTCCTGGTCGGAAGTCCGGCGCCGGTCTCCGGGCCGGGCTCGGTGCCCGGGGCAGGGACGAGCGGAGGTGGCGCGGCCTCGACCGGGGGAACCGTGACCGGGGCTGCGCCCGCAACCCCCGTCTCCCTCAACACGGCCACCGCCGACCAACTGGACACACTGCCTGGCGTCGGCCCCGTCCTCGCCCAGCACATCATCGACTACCGCACCCGGCACGGCGGCTTCCGCTCGGTCGACGAACTGCGCGAGGTGAACGGAATCGGCGACCGCCGCTTCGCCGACCTGCGGAACCTCGTACGGCCATGAGGGCGACGGAAGAGGAGGTGTCGGCGGCGGCCGGTGCGCAAGCCGCTCAGCAGCGGCCCGCCGTGCACGCGGCCTCCGGTACCCGGCTCGGCGACGCCCACCCCAGGCAGGAGGGGCCGACGGATCTGCGGCTCGTGCCACCGGCGCTGGCCGCCTGGGGGACGGCAGCGCTGATGGTGCACGCCTCGCCCGGGTGGGTCACGGTGGTCGTCGTGGCCTGTCTGACGGTGGGCTTGGCCCTGCTGGTCCCCTGGCAGAGGCCTAGGGGTGGGGCTGGGGTTCGGGCTGGGGTTGGGGATCGGCGGGTGCGGCTTGGGGTCGGGGCTTGGACGAAGGTGTCCGTCGCCGCTGTGTTGCTGTGTGCCGGAGCGGCTGCCGCTTCCGCCGGGCTGCACGGGGCAGATCTGAGGCGGGGGCCCGTCCCCGCCCTGGCCGAGGAGTACGCCCGTGTGACCGCGGATGTCGAGCTGACGTCCGACCCACGGCTCACCCGCCCCCGGATCAACGGCAACCACGCGGCTCCGACCGCCGTGCTCCTGCAGGCCGAGGTACGGCGCGTGCAGAGCCCGGACGGAACGGTCGTGGACACGCGGACACCGGTGTTGGTCATGGTCGACGCGGACGAGCGGTCCGGTCGGGCGTCCTGGGTTTCGCTTCTGCCGTCCACGCGGGTGCGGGTGGTGGCGCAGGCCGTGCCGGCCATGGTCGGGGGAGACCGGGTGGCGGCCGTGCTGCGGGTACGAGGCGGTGGGACACCGGTGGTGGTGGCGGAGGCGAGCGCGGTGCAGCGGTTCGCGGGGCGCTTGCGTGCGGGGCTGCGGGAGGCGACCGACGGGCTGGACGCGGACGCGCGGGCGTTGCTGCCGGGGTTCGTCGTCGGGGACACCTCGCGGGTCCCGGCCGAGTTGGACGAGGCGTTCAAGGCGACCGACCTCACTCACCTGCTCGCCGTCAGTGGTGCCAACTTCACGATCCTGTTGGCCCTGTTCATCGGGCCGCCGGGGCTGGCGCAGCGGGCCGAACGACGGGGGATCGCGCCCCGGCTCGGTATTCCGCTGCGGGCGACCGCACTGGCCGGCGGTGTGCTGACGCTCGGCTTCGTGATCGTGTGTCGGCCGGACCCGAGTGTGGTGCGGGCCGCGGCCTGCGGTTCGATCGCGCTGCTGGCCATCGCGACGGGCCGTCGCCGGTCCCTCATCCCCGCACTGGCGACGGCGGTCCTGCTGCTGGTGCTGTACGACCCGTGGCTGGCCCGCAGTTACGGCTTCCTGCTGTCCGTTCTGGCGACCGGCGCCCTGCTCACCCTCGCCCCGCGCTGGAGCGCCGCGCTCCAGCGGCGCCGGGTGCCACCGCGTCCGGCCGAGGCGCTGGCGGCCGCGGGAGCCGCACAGGCGGTGTGCGCGCCGGTCGTCGCCGTGCTGTCGGCCAAGGTGAGCCTGGTGGCGGTGCCGTGCAACCTGCTGGCGGAGTTCGCGGTGGCCCCGGCCACGGTGCTGGGGTTCGCCACGCTGGCGACGGCCCCGGTGGCGATGCCCGTGGCCGAGTGCCTTGCCTGGTGCGCGAGCTGGCCCGCCGGCTGGATCGCGGACATCGCCCGCACCGGGGCGGCGCTGCCCGGCGCGGGGGTGGACTGGCCGGGCAGCTGGACCGGCGCGCTGCTGCTCGTCCTGGTCACCGTGGTCGTCGTCCTCGTCGTGCGGCGGCTCGTCAGCCATCCATGGCTGGTGGGGGCCTGCCTGGTGGCGTTTCTGCTGGTCGTGGTGCAGCCGCCGCCGCTGACCAGGGTGATCACGGGCTGGCCGCCGCCGGGCTGGCGCCTGGTGATGTGCGATGTGGGACAAGGGGATGCGACCGTCCTCGCGGCGGGCGACGCTGCCGGGGTGGTCGTGGACGCCGGTCCCGATCCGGTGCTGGTCGACCGCTGTCTGACGGCACTCGGCATCACCAGGATCCCGCTGGTCGTGCTCACCCACTTCCACGCCGACCATGTGGTGGGGCTACCGGGAGTGCTGCGGGGACGTTCGGTGGGGGCGATCGCGGCGACGGGGTTCGAGGAGCCCGCGGACCAGGCCGCGTTCGTGCGCAGGGAGGCGGCGGCCCGGCGGATCCCGCTGACGCGGGCCGTGGCCGGGGAGGAACGGCGCACGGGAAGCCTCACCTGGCGGGTGCTGTGGCCGCCGGGCGACGCCGCCGCACCGGAGGGGCCGAACGACGCCAGCGTGACCATGCTCGTCCGCTCGGCCGGACTGACCCTGCTGCTCCTGGGCGACCTGGAACCACCCGGCCAGCGGGAACTGGCGAGGTCCCCGGAGGCCGCGGCACTGGGAGCCGTGGACGTGGTGAAGGTCGCCCACCATGGTTCGGCATACCAGGATCCGGGCCTGATACGGGCGATGGCCCCACGGCTGGCCCTCATCTCGGTGGGCGCGGACAACCCGTACGGTCACCCGGCCCCCAGTACGGTCGCGGCGCTGCGGGCCGGGGGTGCGACGGTGCTGCGTACGGACGAGGACGGCGCGATCGCCGTCGCGGGTACGGCGAAGGAGTTGCTCGTGGCGAGAGACTGACGTCATGGACACCGCAGAGCTTGACGCCTACCTTCGCCGTCTCGGAGCCGAGCAGCCGGCCCGGCCCACCGCCGACGTGCTGCGTGAACTGCACCTGCGCCATCTGCGGACGGTGCCGTTCGAGAACCTGTCGATCCACCTCGGAGAGGAGATCGTCCTGGAGGAGAAGCGGCTGCTGGCCAAGGTGGTCGGGGAGTGCAGAGGCGGCTTCTGCTTCGAACTGAACGGGTTGTTCGGAGCGTTGCTCGTGGCACTCGGGTTCGATGTGACGCTGCTCGCGGCGCGGGTGTACGGCGACGAGGAGAGTCTCGGCATCCCGTACGACCATCTCGCGCTGCGGGTGCGGACGGTGGACGGGGGCGACTGGCTGGCCGATGTCGGGTTCGGGGCGAACAGTCACTATCCGTTGGAGTTCGGGGAGCGGGGGGAGCAGACGGATCCGGGTGGCACGTTCCGGGTGGCCGAGGTGGGCCGGGAGAGCGGCGGCCGGGAGTTCGGGGACCTGGACGTGTTCCGGGACGGCAAGCCGCAGTACCGGATGGAGGTGCGGCCGAGAGCGCTCGGGGACTTCGTGGCCGGCTCCTGGTGGCACAGCACGTCACCGGCCTCCCACTTCACCCAGTCCCTGGTCTGCTCCCGGGTCGCCGAGGGCGGCGGCCGCATCACCCTCAGCGGCCGCACGCTCACGGTCACCTCGGCGGACGGCGACCGGGAGGTGACGGAACTGGCGACGGACGGGGAGGTGCTGGCGGTGTATCGGGAGAGGTTCGGGATGGAGTTGGGGCGGGTGCCGGAGATGGGGGAGGGGAGCGGGGGGCGTTAGGAGGGGCGGGGCGGGGTGGGGCGGGGGAGGGGAGGGGCCCCCGCAAGGGAGGTGAAGAAGAGAGCGAGGGGGATGGATCAAGTGGGACGGCGGTGGGGTGTGCGTGGCGGAAAATGGGGGCGTGAGTGATGTGAGACATGTGCTGGTGCTGCCCGACCGTGACGCTGCCGAGCAGGCGGCGGAGGCGCTGGGGGAGCGGTTCGGGCTGGACGAGGAGCCTCAGCTGGTGAGGGACGCGCTGGCCGGGGAGGACGACGCCGAGGACGCGCAGTGGTTGTTGGTGTTGCGGGACGAGCGGGGGCGGCTCGATCCGGTGGCGTTGGACGAGTTCGCGGGGGAGTGGGAGGGGTGGCGGGAGGAGCCGTGACGCTCCGCTGGTGAGCGCCGGGTGACTGCGGGGCGGTGCCGGTTCGTGCGTCGGCCACGAGGCGGCGGCGCCGGTTCGTCCGTCGGCTGAGAGGTGATGAGGGGCGACGAGGGGTGCTCGCGCAGTTCCCCGCGACTCTTTGCGGGCACGGCTGCAGCGCGGGACGGGTTGTCAGTGGGTCGTGGGATGCTGTCCGGGATGGCCAAGAAGACTGCGAATGATGATCCTCTCGCCCCCGTGACGCTCGCCGTGGGGCAGGAGGAGTTGCTGCTCGACCGTGCCGTGCAGGTGGTGGTGGCCGCGGCGCGGGCCTCCGATGCCGACACGGACGTGCGGGATCTGGCCTCGGACCAGTTGCAGCCCGGCACGCTCGCCGAGCTGACGAGTCCGTCGCTGTTCGCGGAGCGGAAGGTCGTGGTCGTGCGCAACGCGCAGGATCTGTCGGCCGACACGGTCAAGGACGTGAAGGCGTATCTGGGGGCTCCCGCCGAGGAGATCACCCTGGTGCTGCTGCACGCGGGCGGCGCCAAGGGGAAGGCGCTGCTGGACGCGGCGCGCAAGGTGGGGGCGCGGGAGGTGGCGTGCCCCAAGATGACGAAGCCGGGGGATCGGCTGGCGTTCGTGCGGGGGGAGTTCCGGACGCTCGGGCGGGCCGCCACGCCGGAGGCGTGTCAGGCGCTGGTCGACGCGATCGGGAGTGATCTGCGGGAGCTGGCGGCGGCGGCGTCGCAGCTGACCGCGGATGCCGAGGGGACGATCGACGAGGCCGTGGTCGGGCGGTACTACACCGGGCGGGCCGAGGCGTCGAGCTTCGAGGTGGCCGATCGGGCCGTCGAGGGGCGGGCGGCGGAGGCGTTGGAGGCGCTGAGGTGGTCGTTGGCGACGGGGGTGGCGCCGGTGTTGATCACCAGTGCGTTGGCTCAGGGGGTGCGGGCGATCGGGAAGCTGTCGTCGGCGCGGGGTGGGCGGCCGGGAGATCTTGCGCGGGAGCTGGGGATGCCGCCGTGGAAGATCGATCGGGTGCGGCAGCAGATGCGGGGGTGGACGCCGGACGGGGTGGCCGTCGCGTTGCGGGCGGTGGCTGAGGCGGATGCGGGAGTGAAGGGCGGGGGGGATGATCCCGAGTACGCGTTGGAGAAGGCGGTTGTGGTGATCGCGCGGGCGGCTCGGTCTCGTCGGGGCTGAGTTCTTCGCCCCCGCCGCCCCTACCCGTCCCATCCCCAGGGGCGCTGCCCCTTCGACCCCGGAGGAGTCCCGGTGGGGGAGGGGAGGGGGCGGTGGTGCGTGGGCACGTGCGGGAGTGTTGGGGCTTGTCGCGCCGTTCCCCGCGCCCCTAGAAGCGCTGCGGCTCCCCGCGCTGCGAAGAAGCCCCCGCTCCCAAGAACCTCGCTCCGGAGAACCCCCCTCCCAAGAACCCCCTCCCAAGAACCCCGCTCGCAAGAACCCCGCGGTTCTCCTTGCCCCCAGGACAGGGCGGACGCCGAAGGCCCCGCCCTTCCGTCCCTGGGGAAGGGACGGAGGACGGGGCCTCGGTTCAAGAGAGTGGACCTGTACCCGCGTGGCGAACGCAGGCCGCGTACGGGTCCGGGGTGCCGGGTGGGAGCGGAGAGAGAGGGCCCGCTCGGGTCCAGCCGGCTGTCAGATCAAAGGTGAAGCTCAGCCCTTGAGGGAAGAGACCTTGGAAGCAAGCGCCGACTTCTTGTTGGCGGCCTGGTTCTTGTGGATGACGCCCTTCGAGACGGCCTTGTCGAGCTGACGCGCGGCAGCGCGCTGGTACTCGGTGGCCTTCTCGGTGTCACCCGCGGCAGCGGCCTCGCGGGCCTTGCGGATCGCGGTCTTGAGCGACGACTTGACGGCCTTGTTGCGAAGGCGCGCCTTCTCGTTGGTCTTGTTCCGCTTGATCTGGGACTTGATGTTCGCCACGAATGAGCCTTTTCAGCTACAGGTGTACAAGGACATGGAGGTCATGCAGGACACGCCGCGCATGGCTCGGACACCGTTTGATTTTCTTGGATGTGCCTCCTGCTGAGAGGGCATGAGACACAGCCGCCCACGCTACCAGCAGCCCACGGGTCGGCCCAAACCGGTCGCAGTTCTCCGCCCGTGGGACCATGGTGCCTACCTTCAAGACCCGCTAGATCCGACCCGAGACCGCAGACGGCTGCGGACACCTCAAGAATCAGGACCCTGCGTGCCCGCGATCCCAAGCCATGTGCCCGAGCCGAGCCGAACCGACCCGGCTCTGATCCGCAACTTCTGCATCATCGCGCACATCGACCACGGCAAGTCCACGCTCGCCGATCGCATGCTCCAGCTGACCGGAGTGGTCGATCAGCGGCAGATGCGTGCTCAGTACCTCGACCGCATGGACATCGAGCGCGAGCGCGGCATCACGATCAAGTCCCAGGCGGTCCGACTGCCCTGGGCCCCGACCGAGGAACCGGGCAAAACCCACATCCTCAACATGATCGACACCCCTGGGCACGTGGACTTCACGTACGAGGTGTCCCGGTCGCTGGCGGCCTGTGAGGGGACCGTCCTCCTCGTCGACGCGGCCCAGGGCATCGAGGCCCAGACCCTCGCCAACCTCTACCTGGCGATGGAGAACGACCTCAAGATCATCCCCGTACTGAACAAGATCGACCTGCCGGCCGCCCAGCCGGAGAAGTTCGGCGAGGAGCTCGCCAACCTCATCGGCTGCGACCCCGCCGACGTGCTCAGGGTCTCCGCCAAGACCGGTCTGGGCGTCGAGGCGCTGCTGGACCGGGTCGTCGCCGAGGTCCCCGCCCCGGTCGGTGTCCAGGACGCTCCCGCGCGCGCCATGATCTTCGACTCGGTGTACGACTCCTACCGCGGTGTCGTGACGTATGTGCGTGTCATCGACGGTCAGCTCAACAAGCGCGAGCGGATCCGCATGATGTCCACCGGCGCGACCCACGAGCTGCTGGAGATCGGCGTCTCGGCTCCCGAGATGAAGGCGGCCGACGGCCTCGGTGTCGGTGAGGTCGGCTATCTGATCACCGGTGTGAAGGACGTCCGCCAGTCCAAGGTCGGTGACACGATCACCACCCTGCACAAGGGGGCCACCGAGGCGCTCGGCGGTTACAAGGACCCGAAGCCGATGGTCTTCTCGGGTCTGTATCCGCTGGACGGCTCCGACTACCCCGAGCTGCGTGACGCCCTCGACAAGCTTCAGCTCAACGACGCCGCGCTGGTGTACGAGCCGGAGACCTCCGCCGCCCTCGGCTTCGGTTTCCGCGTCGGCTTCCTGGGCCTGCTGCACCTCGACGTGATCCGCGAGCGGCTGGAGCGCGAGTTCGGGCTCGATCTGATCGCCACCGCGCCCAACGTGGTCTACCGCGTGGTCATGGAGGACGGCGCCGAGCACACGGTCACCAACCCGAGCGAGTTCCCCGAGGGGAAGATCGACGCCGTGTACGAGCCTGTCGTACGCGCCACGATCCTCGCGCCCTCCGAGTTCATCGGGTCGATCATGGAGCTGTGCCAGACCCGGCGCGGCACCCTGCTCGGCATGGACTACCTCTCCGAGGACCGGATCGAGATCCGTTACACCCTCCCGCTCGCGGAGATCGTCTTCGACTTCTTCGACCAGCTGAAGTCGAAGACGCGCGGCTACGCCTCCCTGGACTACGAGCCCACCGGTGAGCAGAGCTCCAGCCTGGTCAAGGTCGACATCCTGCTGCACGGCGACAAGGTGGACGCCTTCTCGGCGGTCACCCACAAGGACGCCGCGTACGCGTACGGGGTGCGGCTCGTCGCCAAGCTGCGCGAGCTGATCCCGCGGCAGGCCTTCGAGGTGCCCATCCAGGCCGCCATCGGGTCGCGTGTCATCGCCCGCGAGACCATCCGCGCCATCCGCAAGGACGTCCTCGCCAAGTGCTACGGCGGTGACATCTCCCGTAAGCGGAAGCTGCTGGAGAAGCAGAAGGAAGGCAAGAAGCGGATGAAGATGGTGGGCTCCGTGGAGGTTCCGCAGGAGGCCTTCATCGCCGTTCTGTCCAGCGACGACAGCGCCGGTGGCGGCAAGGGCAAGAAGTAGCCACCGGCGGCGATCGTCGCCGACCCTGGGGGCAGCCGCTGTTACCTCCGGAAACTCGGGCATGATGCGGGCCCGTCGCGTTTCGGCGCGGCGGGCCCGCAGGTCTTCCGGGAGATACCGGTGCGTGCTCGTACGGTCGTTCCCGGTGGAAAGTGACCGCCCGCCGCCCCTTACGAACCAGCCACCCGCGCTCTACTCTGATCACCACTCGTTGGTTACTCGCGAGTTAAACAACAGCCGCTTTGAGCCAGCCGCACAGTCCATGAGCCAGCCGCACTGTCGCGTGCCCCGGAGGATGTCGTGAGCGACACACAGACCCTGATCGAGAACCGTCCGCCGTCCATGGCGGCCCTCTTCCTGGAGCGCGTGGCGGCCACCCCGGACGCCGAGGCATTCCGCTACCCCGTGCCGCCCGCCTCCGGTCAGGGCCCCTCGGCCTGGAAGTCGCTGAACTGGACGCAGGCGGCCGAACGGGTCAACGCCATCGCGGCCGGACTCGTCGAACTGGGTGTACAGCCGGAGCAGCGCATCGCCCTGTCCTCCGCCACCAGGATCGAGTGGATCCTCTGCGACCTCGGCATCATGTGCGCGGGCGCGGCCAACACCACGGTCTACCCGCAGACGAACGCCGAGGAGTCCGCGTACATCCTGTCCGACTCCGGCAGCCGGATCCTCATCGCCGAGGACGCCGCGCAGCTCGCCAAGGCCCGTGAGAAGAAGGCCGAGCTGCCCGAGCTGACGCATGTCATCGTCATCGACCCCGAGGGCGCGGACCTCTCGGAGGACTGGGTGCTCTCCCTCGCCGAGCTGGAGAAGCGTGGCGCCGCGTACCTGGAGAAGAAGCCCGACCTGATCAAGGAGAAGGTCGGCGCGATCACCAAGGACCAGCTCGCGACCCTCATCTACACCTCGGGTACCACGGGCCGCCCCAAGGGTGTCCGCCTGCCGCACGACAACTGGGCGTACATGGCGAAGGCCATCGGCGCGACCGGTCTGCTCGTACCGGAGGACGTGCAGTACCTGTGGCTGCCGCTCGCGCACGTCATGGGCAAGGTGCTCCTCGCGGGACACATCGAGGTCGGGCACATCACGGCCGTCGACGGCCGGGTCGACAAGATCATCGAGAATCTGCCGGTCGTGCAGCCGACGTACATGGCCGCCGTGCCGCGCATCTTCGAGAAGGTCTACAACGGCGTCGTCGGCAAGGCGCGCGCGGGCGGTCCGGCCAAGTACAAGATCTTCCAGTGGGCGGCGGGGGTCGCCCGCGAGTACGCCAAGGTCAGCCAGGACAACTTCCGGCGCACCGGTACCGCGTCCGTCCCGTTCGGGCTGGAGGCCAAGCACAAGGTCGCCGACGCGCTGGTCTACAAGAAGCTGCGCGAGGCGTTCGGTGGCCGGCTGCGCGCCTGTGTCTCCGGCTCGGTCGCGCTGGCGCCCGAGATCGGCTTCTTCTTCGCCGGCGCGGGCATCCCCATCCTGGAGGGCTACGGCCTCACCGAGTCCTCCGCCGCCTCCTTCCTCAACCCGGGCGAGGCCTACCGCACGGGCACGGTGGGCAAGCCGCTGCCCGGCACGGAGGTGCGCATCGCGGACGACGGCGAGATCCTGCTGCGCGGCCCCGGCATCATGGAGGGCTACCACAACCTGCCGGAGAAGACCGCGGAGGTCCTGGAGGCCGACGGGTGGTTCCACACCGGTGACATCGGGGAGCTGTCGCCCGACGGGTACCTGCGGATCACCGACCGCAAGAAGGACCTGTTCAAGACGTCCGGTGGCAAGTACATCGCGCCGACCGAGATCGAGGGGCAGCTCAAGTCGCTGTGCCCGTTCACGTCCAACGTCATGGTGATCGGCGCCGACCGCAACTTCTGCACCACCCTCATCGCCCTCGACGAGCTGTCCCTCCGGGGCTGGGCCGCGGAGAACGGGCTGGAGGGCAAGTCGTACGAGGAGATCATCGCGGCGCCGGCGACGGTCGAGATGGTCGAGGGGTACATCAGGCAGCTCAACGAGGGCCTGCAGAAGTGGCAGACGATCAAGAAGTTCCGGTTGCTGCCGCGGGATCTCGACGTCGAGCACGGTGAGCTGACGCCGAGCCTGAAGCTGAAGCGGCCGGTGGTGGAGAAGGAGTACCAGCACCTCATCGATGACATGTACGCGGGTGCCCGGGAGGCGTAGCGCCTTCTGTGAGGGGCGGGGACTGCTTGGCGGCTGCGGGATCGTCGTGGCTTGTCGTGGCTTGTCGCGCGCAAGCGTCGGAGCCGCGTGTCGATGCAGCCCCGCGCCCCTCAGGGGCAGCTGCCGTGGTCCTTTGTCACCAGGGCTCGGAGGTCCTGTAGCTGTATTCGGACCTCCGGCAGGTCCGGAGTGGATTCGGACAGTTGTTTCTGCAGGGCGGCCAGTTTCGAGTCGACCTGTTCCGCGAGCTCCCGTTGACCCGCCAGCACGCTCTCCAACTGCTGTGTCTTGCGGTGCAGGTCCAGGAAGACGCGCACCTTCGCTCGTAGCACCCAGGGGTCGAAGGGCTTGGTCAGGTAGTCCGCCGCGCCTGTGGCGTAGCCGCGGAAGGTGTAGCCCGCGTCCGCGTCGGTGCCGGTGAGGAAGATGATCGGGACGTCCTTGGTCTGGTCGAGGCGCTTGATGTTGGCGGCGGTCTCGAAGCCGTCCATGCCGGGCATGCGGATGTCGAGGAGGACGACGGCGAAGCGTTGCCGGAGGAGGGCCTTCATGGCCTCCTCGCCCGAACGGGCGCGTACCAGCGGCTCGTTGAGGGATGCCAGGACGGCCTCCAGGGCGATCAGGTTGTCCTCCATGTCGTCGACGAGGAGGATGCCCGCGCGTCCCTCGGTCCGGTCCTGAGTGGTCATGGTGAAGGTGCCTCGTTCTCGTCGGAGCGTTTCTCGGGTGCCGAATCCGCCGGGTCCGCCCCGTCCGCCGGGCTCTTCGTGCCCTCCGGGTCCAGGACCGCGCAGACGACCGTGAGCAGTTGGTCGACGTCCACGGGCTTCGGTACGTAGTCGTTGGCGCCGCGGACGATGGACTTCTCGCGGTCGCCGGGCATCGCCTTGGCGGTGAGGGCGACGATGGGCAGACCGGCCCAGCGCGGGGTGCGGCGGATGGCGGAGATCGTCTCGTACCCGTCCATCTCCGGCATCATGATGTCCATCAGGACGAGTTCGACGTCCGGGTTGCGCTCCAGGGTCTCGATGCCCTCGCGGCCGTTCTCCGCGTACAGGACGGTCATGCCGACGCGGCCCAGGACATGGGTGAGCGCGAAGACGTTGCGGATGTCGTCGTCGACGATCAACACCCGTCGGCCGGGCAGGACCTGACCGGCCCGTCCGGCCTTCCACGCCTCCAGCTTGGTGGGCGTCGGCCAGGTGTCGTCGCTGTCGTGGGCGGCCGGGTACGGCTCGATGGCCGACTGCTCGGGTACGAGGCCGCCGGGCTCCTCGGCGGTGGGGCCCGTCACCCCGTGGCCGGGGCTGAAGACGGGGACGTACAGCGTGAAGGTGGAGCCCCTGCCGGGGACGCTCTCGGCGATGATGCGGCCGCCCAGCAGGCCGGCGATCTCGCGGCTGATGGACAGGCCGAGGCCGGTGCCGCCGTACTTGCGGTTGGTGGTGCCGTCGGCCTGCTGGAACGCCTCGAAGATCACCGGGAGTTTCTCGGCCGCGATGCCGATCCCGGTATCGGAGACCGCGAAGGCGATCACCTCGTCGTGGTCCTCGCGGGTGAACCGGTGGTCGGGGTCCTTGACGCGGTTGACGGACAGCTCGACCCGGCCGGACGCGGTGAACTTGATCGCGTTGGAGAGGAGGTTGCGCAGGATCTGCTGGAGGCGCTGCTCGTCCGAGTACATCTCACGCGGCACGTTCTCGCCGACCGCGACCTCGAAGGCCAGGCCCCGGTCGAGGGTGAGCGGGCGGAACGTGGCGTGGACGTAGTCCAGGAGCTTGATGAGCGGGAGGCGCTTCGGGCGTACGTCCATCCGGCCCGCCTCGATCTTGGAGAGGTCCAGGATGTCGTTGATCAGCTGGAGGAGGTCCGAGCCGGAGCGGTGGATCGTGGTCGCGAACTGCACCTCCTGGTCCGTGAGATGGCCGTCCGGGTTGTCGGAGAGCAGCCGCGCCAGGATCAGGAGCGAGTTCAGCGGGGTGCGGAGTTCATGGGACATGTTCGCCAGGAACTCCGACTTGTACTGGGACGAGGTGGCCAACAGCGCGGCTTTCTCCTCCAGTTCGGCGTTGGAGCGCTGCAACTTCGCCTGCTGCTTCTGCAGTTCGTCGGAGCGCTCCTGGAGCTGCATGGCGAGGCGCTGGGACTCGCCGAGGAGCGACTCCGTACGGGAGTTGGCGATGATGGTGTTGATGGCGACGCCGATGGTGTTCACGAACTGGTCGAAGAACGCCAGGTGGACATCGGAGAAGGGCGAGAACGAGGCAAGCTCGATGACGCCGAGGAGCTTGTCCTCGAAGAGGATCGGGATGATGACGACGCTGGACGGGGAGGCCTCACCGAGGCCGCTGTTGATCTTGATGTAGCCCGGCGGGGCCTCCTCCACCAGGATCCGCTTCTTCTCGCGGGCCGCCTGCGCGACGAGTCCGTGCACGGGCAGGCCGCCGGTCTCGACGGTCGCGCCCTGCGCAGCGCCGTAGCCCGCGATGAAGGCGAGACCCTTGGTCGGCGCCACCGGGAGCGGGGCCGCGCCGTCCTCGGCGGGGTCGGCCAGGTAGAAGGCGCCGTACTGGGCGTTCACCAGCGGCGTCAGCTCGCGCAGGATCAGGTCGGCGACCTCCATCAGGTCGCGGTGGCCCTGCATCAGGGCGGCGAGGCGGGCGAGGTTGGACTCCAGCCAGTCCTTCGCGCGGGTGGTCTCGCGGAGGTTGGCCACCATCAGGTTGATGTTGTCCTTCAGCTCGGCGACCTCACCCTGCGTCTCCACCGTGATCGAGCGGGACATGTCGCCCTGCGCCACGGCGGAGGCGACCTCGGCGATCGCGCGGACCTGGGTGGTCAGGTTCGACGCGAGTTCGTTCACGTTCGTCGTCAGGCGCTTCCAGGTGCCGTACACGCCCTCGACCCTCGCCTGGCCGCCGAGCCGGCCCTCGGAGCCGACCTCGCGGGCGACCCGGGTGACCTCGGAGGAGAAGGAGGAGAGGGTGTCGACCATCGTGTTGATGGCGGTCTTCAGCTCCAGGATCTCGCCGCGCGCGTCCACGTCGATCTTCTTGGAGAGGTCGCCGTTCGCCACGGCAGTGGTCACCTGGGCGATGTTCCTGACCTGGGACGTCAGGTTGTCCGCCATGTAGTTGACGTTGTCGGTGAGGTCGCGCCAGACCCCCGACACACCCAGCACCTGGGCGCGCCCGCCGAGCGCGCCGTCGGTGCCGACCTCGCGGGCGACCCTCGTCACCTCGTCGGCGAAGGCCCGCAACTGCTCCACCATCGTGTTGACGGTGTCCTTCAGTTCCAGGATCTCGCCGCGCGCGTCGACGGTGATCTTCTTGGAGAGGTCGCCGTTGGCGACGGCTGTCGTCACCTGTGCGATGTTGCGGACCTGCGAAGTCAGGTTCAGGGCCATGAAGTTGACGTTGTCGGTGAGGTCCTTCCAGACGCCGGAGACGCCCCGGACCTGCGCCTGGCCGCCGAGGTTGCCCTCGGTGCCGACCTCGCGGGCGACGCGGGTGACCTCGTCGGCGAAGGCGGAGAGCTGGTCGACCATCGTGTTGATCGTCGACTTGAGTTCGAGGATCTCGCCCTTCGCCTCGACCGTGATCTTCTTGCCGAGATCGCCCTGAGCGACGGCCGTGGAGACGAGGGCGATGTTCCTGACCTGGGACGTCAGGTTGTCCGCCATGAAGTTGACGTTGTCGGTGAGGTCCTTCCAGACGCCGGAGACGCCCCGGACCTGGGCCCGGCCGCCGAGGTTGCCCTCGGTGCCGACCTCGCGGGCGACGCGGGTGACCTCGTCGGCGAAGGCGGAGAGCTGGTCGACCATCGTGTTGATGGTGGACTTCAGCTCCAGGATCTCGCCCTGCGCGTCGACCGTGATCTTCTGGCTCAGGTCGCCGTTGGCGACGGCCGTGGTCACCTGGGCGATGTTGCGGACCTGTGAAGTCAGGTTCGAGGCCATGAAGTTGACGTTGTCGGTGAGGTCCTTCCAGACCCCGGAGACGCCCCGGACCTGGGCCCGGCCGCCGAGCTGACCCTCGGTGCCGACCTCGCGGGCGACCCTCGTCACCTCGTCGGCGAAGGCGGAGAGCTGGTCGACCATCGTGTTCACGGTGAGCTTCAGCTCCAGCAGCTCGCCGGTCGCCTCGACGGTCACCGTGCGGGTGAGGTCGCCGCGCGCCACCGAGGTGGTCACCAGGGCGATGTCCCGCACCTGCGCGGTCAGCCGGGAGGCCATCGTGTTGACCGCCTCCGTCACGTCCCGCCAACTCCCGGACAGGCCACGGACCTTGGCCCGGCCGCCGAGCCGCCCCTCCGTGCCGACCTCGCGGGCGACCCGGGTCACCTCGCCGGTGAACAGCGACAGCTGGTCGACCATCTTGTTCACGGCCCGCCCCAGCCGCCGCAGGTCGCCCCGCAGTTGACGGTTGCCGTCATGCAGGTCGACGCGCTGGGTCAGATCGCCGCCGGCCACCGCGTCCAGCACGCGCGTGGCGTTCGCGGCGGGGGCGACCAGGGCGTCGAGCGTCTGGTTCACGTCGTCGACCCGGTTCGCCCAGGCACCCTGGCCCGGACTGGCCGAGAGCCGCTCGTCGAGGCGGCCGTGCCGCACCAACTCCCGCCGCACGCGCTGCACTTCGGTGCCGAAGTGGGTGCTGCGGTCGATGATCTGGTTGAAGAGGGCGCACAGCTCCGCCACCGGCGCGGGGCCCGCCTCCGGGACCTTCGTGAAGCTGCCGTCGCGGGCGGCGGTCATGGCCGCGATCAGCGCGCGGAGATCGGATGCCCGGATCGGTCCGTCCGTTTGGCTGTCTTTCTGGCCGTTTTCGAGCACCCGCGTAGCACTGTTGTCACTCATGGTGGCCCACTTCGGTAACTCGGCGCTTATGGGCGTGGTCAGTCTGTCACTCTGGCCGTGCCGCCTGAGGCCTATTCGTCCGAACTTTCTCAGGGAGCCGCTCAGTGGGGGCCATTCCGACGCAACGGGACCTCGTGTCCTGTGCTCCTGATGCGCCGGCGCGCGTCGGGCCCGAGTCCCTGCCCGCCGCGCCCGCGTACGCGGGCAGCGACCGGCGCGCGGTGGCGCATGTGTCGCTTCCCAGCGGTCCGCTCGCGCCGGGAGCCGCCCGGCGCTTCGTCGGCGCCGCGCTCGCGGAGTGGGCCGAGCTCGACCTGCCCGGCGCCCGCGCCCTCTCCGCCCGCCTCGTCGAGGACGCGCTCGTGGTGGTCAGCGAGTTGGTCACCAACGCGGTCGTCCACGCGGGCACGGACGTCGAACTGCTGTGCCGTCTCGGCCGCGACGCCCCGGCCACCGCCGGCTGGCTGCTCGTCGAGGTCGCGGACCACCACCCCTCCAGGGCGGTACGGGACGAGGGCGCCGAACGCCCCTACCTCGTCGAACGTCCTTACGGGGCCGCCGAGTACGGACGCGGCCTGCGCCTGGTCGCCGCGCTCTCCGAGGCCTGGGGCATCACCTACCGGACCGGTGCGAAGACCGTCTGGGCCCAGCTGTCGGTCGACGGGGCGATGGCGGTGGAGGGCGCGTTCGGTGCGTACGTCGGTGGTGAGGGGGGCGTCGGGGACGGAGACGGCTTGGGCGCTGCGGGCAGTGAGGAGGCCGAGGAGGTCCAGGGGGTCCAAGGCGTCCAAGGTGTCCAGGGGGGCGAGGGGGTCGAGGGCTGGGATGCGCGGGCGTACGCCGGTGCTGACGGAGCGCGGGAGTGCGAAGGCGCGCGGGGGTACGCCGGTTACTCCGGCTACGCCGGTGAGGCACGCCCCGGACACGGCGCGGGCCCGGTCGATCTGGTCGCCCCCATGCCCCGGCATGGCGTGGAGCACGACCGGGAGTGGCTGAACCGGGGTGCGCTCTCCTTCCTCGCCGAGGCCTCCGATCTGCTCGCCGGGCAGCTGGACGAGGATCTGGTCGCCGCGCTCGCCGGACAGCTGCTGGTGCCGAGGCTGGCCGACTGGTGCGCGGTGTGGCTGGAGGAGGAGGGGCTGGGCTGGCGCGGCGGCGACGGTTCACTCGGCCCGGCGCCACGGCTCGCCCGCGTCTGGCACGGCAGCGAGAACCGCATCGAGGAACTGCGCCGAGCACTGGAGAAGGACCCACCGAGGCTGCCGGAGTCGGTGCGGTCGCGGGCGGTGCCTGTGCCGTGGCCGGAAACGGGATCGGGGACCGAGGGGACGGCATCGGGTTCGGGGACCGGAACGGGGGCTGCACGGGGTTCGGGGACCGGCGCGGGGACCGGAACGGCTTCCGGGACCGGAGCGGGGATTGCACCGGATTCGGAACCCGGAACGGATTCTGGGGCCGGAACGGTGAGCGGACGCGCTTCAGAGACCGGACCCGCTCCTGAGACCGGAACCGGGAATGGGGCACTCGAAGGCCAAGGCAGGCCGGCCGAGGAGGACCAAGGCGGGCCGGCGAAGGAGGGCGATGGTGGGCCGCCAAAGGAGGGCGAAGGCGGCGCCGCGCTCGCCTACCGGCTGATCGCCGGAGGGCGGCCGCTCGGCACGCTCGTCATCGGCCGGGCCGGACTCCTGCGCTTCCCGGACGAGGTCACCGGGCTGGTCGAGGACCTCAGCCGACGGATCGCGCTGTCCATCGGCGCGGCCCGCCAGTACGCCCGCCAGGCCACCATCAGCCGAGTCCTGCAGCGCGGACTGCTGCCGGGCGCGGTCGCCGAGATCCCCGGAGTGAAGAGCGCGCTCGTGTACGAGCCGTGCGACAAGGGCGGACCCAGTGGCGACTTCTACGACCTGTTCCCGGCGGGCCGGGGCCGCTGGTGCTTCGCGATCGGCGACGTGCAGGGCAAGGGCCCCGAGGCAGCGGTGGTCATCGGCCTCGCCCGGCCCTGGCTGCGGCTGCTCGCCCGCGAGGGGTACGGCGTCGCGGACGTGCTCGACCGCCTCAACCAGCTCCTCCTGGACGACGCGACCGAGGCGGCGGACGCCGCCGCCCGTGCCCTGGTCACGGCCGGCGACCCCGGCCTCGTCGACCCCGAGGGCCCACAGACCCGCTTCCTCTCCCTCCTCTACGGCGAACTCGTCCCCGTCGAGGGTGGGGTCCGCTGCACCCTCGTCTCCGCCGGGCACCCGCTGCCGCTGCTCCTGAGCCCGGACGGCGACGTACGGGCCGTGGCCGAGCCGCAGACGCTGCTGGGGGTGATCGAGGACACCGAGTACGTCTCCGAGACGTTCGAGCTGCGCTGCGGCGACACGCTGCTGTGCGTGACCGACGGGGTCACCGAGCGGCGCAGCGGCCCGCGCATGTTCGACGACGGGGACGGCCTCGCCGCCGTGCTCTCCGACTGCGCCGGGCTCGACGCCCAGCTGATCGCCGAACGGATCCGACGACTCGTGCACGAGTTCGGGGAAGGCCCGCCTGACGACGATCTGGCGCTGCTGGTGCTGCAGGCGGAGTGACGGAAGCGGAGCGATGGAAGCGGAGTCCCGGAAGGGGCATGCATGCCGGAAGAGTCATGCCGGAAGCAGCGTGACCGAAGCGATGTGACCGAAGCGATGTGCCCGAAGCGGCGTGACGGAAAGTGACGGAATCCGTCCGTCGGCCGGTGCTGGACAATGGAAGGCATGCCTTCCGCACTCCCCGACGGCGAGCCCGTCCCCGATGACGGGGCGCTGCCCGCGCACGCCCTGGCCGGCGCGGCCGAGCGGCCCCTCGGGTTCTATCTGCACGTCCCGTACTGCGCTACCCGCTGCGGCTACTGCGACTTCAACACCTACACCGCGACCGAGCTGCGCGGCACCGGCGGTGTCCTCGCCTCCCGCGACAACTACGCGGACACGGTCGTCGACGAGATCCGCCTCGCCCGCAAGGTCCTCGGCGACGACCCGCGTCCCGTCCGTACGGTCTTCGTCGGCGGCGGCACACCCACGCTGCTGGCCGCCGACGACCTCGTACGGATGCTGGGGGCGGTCCGGGAGGAGTTCGGGCTCGCGGACGACGCGGAGGTGACGACGGAGGCGAACCCGGAGTCGGTCGACCCCGCCTATCTGGAGACCCTCCGCGCGGGCGGCTTCAACCGCCTCTCCTTCGGTATGCAGAGCGCCCGGCAGCACGTCCTGAAGATCCTCGACCGTACGCACACGCCGGGGCGCCCGGAGGCGTGCGTCGCGGAGGCCCGTGCGGCGGGCTTCGACCACGTCAACCTCGACCTGATCTACGGCACACCGGGGGAGTCCGACGACGACTGGCGGGCCTCCCTGGACGCCGCGCTCGGCGCCGGACCGGACCACGTCTCGGCGTACGCGCTGATCGTCGAGGAGGGCACGCAGCTTGCCCGGCGCATCCGGCGGGGCGAGGTCCCGATGACGGACGACGACGTCCACGCCGACCGCTACCTGATCGCCGAGGAGATGCTCTCGGCCGCCGGCTTCGACTGGTACGAGGTCTCCAACTGGGCCACCTCCACCGCCGGCCGTTGCCTCCACAACGAGCTGTACTGGCGCGGCGCCGACTGGTGGGGCGCGGGGCCGGGGGCCCACAGCCACGTCGGCGGCGTGCGCTGGTGGAACGTCAAGCATCCGGGCGCGTACGCGGGCGCGTTGGCGGCGGGGAGGTCACCGGGGGCCGGGCGTGAGTTGCTGGCGGACGAGGACCGCCGCGTCGAACGGATCCTGCTGGAGCTGAGGCTCCGGGAGGGCTGCCCGTTGTCCTTGCTGCGGGAGGAAGGCCTGGCGGCGGCCGGACGCGCCCTGTCCGACGGGCTGCTGGAGGCGGGGCCGTACGAGGAGGGACGCGCGGTGCTCACGCTGCGGGGGCGGTTGCTGGCGGACGCGGTGGTGCGGGACTTGGTGGACTGATCACCCTGGTGGGTGAATCCGTGCGGAACGGGGGTTCGGTACCTAACCTGGTCCGTAGGCTGCCGCCGTAATTGCACGGTGGCGGAAACCGGAGGGCTGCGGAGATGACCGCTGTGGACGACCGACCGATGACCACCGACATCGTGAAGTTCTTCGAGAGCTTTGAGTTTCCCGAAGGATTCAAGGTCGAGCTCCTCCGGGGGGAAATTGTGATGATGGCGGGGCCGGACGTGGCCCACAACGACATCCTGGAGGCGGTTGTGGACCAGATCCCCCGCCAGCAGTGGCGGCGACTGCAGACCCAGGACATTGCCATGCTCGAAGAGACCAGTGAACCGCAGCCGGACCTTGTGGTGATCGAGCGTGGCTCTGGACCGGGTCACGGGAGGCTGATGCCGTCGGAGGTCATCACCATGCTTCTGGAGGTCGTTTCCAAGACGAGCGTGGCCCGCGACTATGGCGTCAAACGGTCGATCTACGCGGCGGCACAGGTACCTGCCTACCTCATCATCGACCCTGTTATGGCCCAGTGTGTACTGCTTACTGAACCGACGGGCCATGGCGAAGACGCGGACTACCGCTGCCAACGCATCACCAAGTTCGGCGACCTCACCCCGCTGGAGCCCATCGGTATCGAGCTGGATACCAGCGAGTTCGCCGCATACGAGAACGTCAGGCCCCACCGCTATCCGTGACGAAGTCGATCAGCTCCTCCACCCTCCCCAGCAACTCCGGCTCCAGGTCCTTGTAGGAGCCCACCCGCGCCAGAATCGCCTGCCACACCGCCCCGGTGTTCTCCGAAGGCCACCCCAGCGCCCGGCACACCCCCGTCTTCCAGTCCTGCCCCCGCGGCACGCGCGGCCACGCCTCGATGCCCACTGACGACGGCTTCACGGCCTCCCAGATGTCGATGTACGGGTGGCCCACGACCAGCGCGTGTTCGCTCGTCACCGCCTCGGCGATACGGGACTCCTTGCTGCCCGGGACCAAGTGGTCGACCAGCACGCCCAATCTCGCATCAGGCCCCGGCGCGAACTCGGCGACGATCGCGGGGAGGTCGTCCACGCCCTCCAGGTACTCCACCACCACGCCCTCGATACGGAGGTCGTCGCCCCAGACCCGCTCGACGAGTTCGGCGTCGTGGCGGCCCTCGACGTAGATGCGGCCGGCGCGGGCCACGCGGGCGCGGGCGCCGGGGACGGCGACCGAGCCGGAGGCCGTGCGGGAGGGGCGGCCGGGGGCCGCCGACGAGGGGCGTACCAGGGTCACCACCCGGCCCTCCAGCAGGAAGCCCCGGGGTTCCAGCGGGAACACGCGGTGTTTGCCGAAGCGGTCCTCCAGCGTCACCGTGCCCGCCTCGCAGCGGACGACCGCGCCGCAGAAGCCGGTGTCGGACTCCTCGACGACCAGACCGGGGTCGGCCGGGACCTCGGGAGCCGGCTTGGGCTTCTTCCAGGGAGGGGTCAGGTCGGGTGAGTACTGGCGCATTCGGATGACGATAGGAGAAGCCGCGCCCGGATGTCCCGGTGCTCAGCCCGACACGCCGAAGCGCCGTGCCAGCGCGTCCCGTTGGGCCCGTACGAACGCCGCGTCCACCACCGCCCCGTGGCCGGGCACGTACAGCGCGTCCTCGCCGCCCAGATCCAGGAGCCGGTCCAGGGCGGCCGGCCAGCGGGAGGGGATCGCGTCGGGGCCCGCCTGGGGTTCGCCGGACTCCTCGACCAGGTCCCCGCAGAACACGACCCCCGGAGACCCCGCCGAGCCCTCGGTGGCCGGCCGGCCCGGGACCAGGACCGCCAGGTCGTGGCCCGTGTGCCCCGGGCCCACGTTCGCCAGGAGCACCCGGACGTCACCGCCCAGGTCGAGCGTCCACTCGCCGGAGACATGGTGGCGTGGGTGTACGAGGAGGTCGGCGGCCTCGGCGGCGTCCCCCGGCGGGAGACCGTGGCGGACGGCGTCGGCGCGGAGGGTTTCACAGTCACGGGTCAGGACGCCGTCGACGCCCACCGCGCCGAAGACCTCCACCCCGGCGAACGCGGCCGCCCCGAAGGCATGGTCGAAGTGGGGGTGGGTGAGGGCGAGATGTGTCACATGGGCGCCACCGAGCAGGCGGCACGCCTCGGTGCGCAACCGCGCGCCCTCCCGCAGGCTCGAACCCGCGTCGATCATGAGGGCCGAACCGCCCCCGACCACCAGCCCGACCGTACAGTCCCAGCCGGGGAGGCGGCACCGTCCGACCCGGGGCGTCAATCCCTGCCATCCGCACTCTTCCCAAGTCACCGTCATGCGCCGACGCTAGCTGTAGCTCCCCGCGCGCCGGGTGAGGGAGGGTGTCGGAGGAGGCAGACGGGCGGGGTTCGGGTCGGCCGCGGGCGGGTCGAACGGTGCCGTGGCCACCGAGGGGCCGGCGGCCGGCGGCCCGGGTGGCGCCGACATCGTACGTACCAGTCGGTAGGAAGTGACCCGACATCGCCGGACAGGTCGGTACACGTCGGCATGCCATGGCTGGACCGGCCTTGCCGGGGGCGTACCCCACCGCCGTACACTGGGCGGGGAGTGTTGGCACTCGCCCGGGGTGAGTGCCAAGGGAGAGTCACAGGAGAGCGACTGGAGGTGTGCGCGGTGCTCAGTGAACGCAGACTCCAGGTGCTGCGCGCCATCGTCCAGGACTACGTGGGCACCGAGGAGCCGGTGGGTTCCAAGGCGCTCACGGAGCGGCACAACCTGGGTGTCTCCCCGGCGACCGTCCGCAACGACATGGCGGCGCTGGAGGACGAGGGCTTCATCGCCCAGCCCCACACCAGCGCGGGCCGCATCCCCACCGACAAGGGGTACCGGCTCTTCGTCGACAAGCTGGCCGGCGTCAAACCGATGACCCCGCCCGAGCGGCGCGCCATCCAGAACTTCCTGGACGGCGCCGTCGATCTCGACGACGTGGTGGCCAGGACCGTACGGCTGCTCGCGCAGCTCACCCGGCAGGTCGCCGTAGTGCAGTATCCGTCGCTCACGCGGTCGACGGTGCGGCACGTGGAGCTGTTGTCGCTGGCCCCCGCCCGGCTGATGCTCGTGCTGATCACGGACACGGGACGGGTGGAGCAGCGGCTGGTGGACTGCCCGGCGCCGTTCGGAGAAACGTCACTCGCGGATCTGCGCGCCCGGCTCAACAGCAAGATCGCGGGCCGCCGGTTCACCGACGTGCCGAGGCTGGTCGAGGACCTGCCCGAGGCGTTCGACGTCGAGGACCGGGGCACGGTCACCACGGTGCTCTCCACCCTGCTGGAGGCACTCGTCGAGGAGAGCGAGGAGCGGCTGATGATCGGCGG
Organism: Streptomyces sp. NBC_01314; assembly: GCF_041435215.1. Lineage (NCBI taxonomy): Bacteria > Bacillati > Actinomycetota > Actinomycetes > Kitasatosporales > Streptomycetaceae > Streptomyces > Streptomyces sp. NBC_01314. The sequence continues at coordinate 7,537,857 of NZ_CP108394.1, forward strand.
TACCGCCAATCTCACCCGCTTCGGACATGACTTCCCCCTCACCATCCGGCCCGTTCTGGAAGCCTTGGAGGAGCAGGTCGTCCTCCTCAAGTTGCTTGGCGAGGCCGGAGATTCGGGCATGACCGTACGCATCGGTCATGAGAACGCGTATGAGGGACTCAACTCCACGTCCGTCGTCTCCGTCGGTTACGGTTCGGGCGGCGAGGCAGTAGCGAAACTGGGCGTGGTCGGACCCACGCGCATGGACTATCCGGGAACGATGGGAGCGGTACGAGCGGTGGCACGGTACGTCGGACAGATCCTGGCGGAGTCCTGAGTGGCCACGGACTACTACGCCGTGCTCGGCGTGCGCCGCGACGCTTCCCAGGACGAGATCAAGAAGGCGTTCCGGAGGCTCGCGCGCGAGCTGCATCCGGACGTCAACCCCGATCCGAAGACCCAGGAGCGGTTCAAGGAGATCAACGCCGCTTACGAGGTGCTCTCGGACCCGCAGAAGAAGCAGGTCTACGACCTCGGCGGCGACCCGCTGTCCCAGGCAGGCGGCGGCGCGGGCGGCTTCGGCGCCGGTGGCTTCGGGAACTTCTCGGACATCATGGACGCCTTCTTCGGTACGGCGTCCCAGCGGGGTCCTCGGTCGCGTACGCGCCGGGGGCAGGACGCGATGATCCGGCTGGAGATCGACCTCGACGAGGCGGCCTTCGGTACGACGAAGGACATCCAGGTCGACACGGCCGTCGTGTGCACGACCTGCAGCGGCGAGGGCGCGGCTCCGGGTACGACCGCGCAGACCTGTGACATGTGCCGTGGTCGCGGTGAGGTCTCGCAGGTCACGCGGTCCTTCCTCGGTCAGGTCATGACCTCACGGCCCTGCCCGCAGTGTCAGGGCTTCGGCACGATCGTCCCGAACCCGTGCCCCGAGTGCGCGGGCGACGGGCGGGTGCGGTCGCGGCGGACGCTCACGGTCAAGATCCCGGCCGGTGTCGACAACGGCACCCGGATCCAGCTGGCCGGTGAGGGCGAGGTCGGGCCCGGTGGCGGTCCCGCCGGTGACCTCTACGTCGAGATCCACGAGCTGCCGCACTCGACGTTCCAGCGACGTGGCGACGATCTGCACTGCACGGTGACGATCCCGATGACGGCGGCGTCTCTCGGTACGAAGGTGCCGCTGGAGACGCTGGACGGTCTGGAGGAGGTCGACATCCGGCCCGGGACACAGTCCGGGCAGTCGATCCCCCTGCACGGGCGGGGTGTCACGCATCTGCGGGGCGGCGGCCGTGGCGATCTGATCGTCCATGTCGAGGTCCAGACGCCGTCGAAGCTTGATCCTGAGCAGGAGGGGCTGCTGCGGCAGCTCGCCGTGCTGCGCGGGGAGGAACGGCCCACGGGGCAGTTCCAGCCCGGGCAGCAGGGCCTGTTCTCGCGACTGAAGGACGCGTTCAACGGGCGCTGACCGCTGGTACGCCGGGTGCGGGTGATGCGTGGCTGGTCGCGCCCGCCCGGCGGTCCCGCACCTGTCACGGTCCCGCGCCCCTTACCGGGCCAGGGCCCTTACGGCCTCGCGCCCCTTACCGGGCCGGGGCCCGCGCTCTTCCCCGATTCGGCGAAGTCCGGTGGGCATGGCAACATGCCGTCATGTCCTCCGCACTGACCGATCTCGTCCCGCTGCCGATCGTGCAGGCCCCGATGGCGGGCGGTGTGTCCGTGCCGCAGCTGGCCGCCGCCGTGTCCGAGGCGGGCGGGCTGGGGTTCCTCGCCGCCGGGTACAAGACGGCCGACGGGATGTATCAGGAGATCAAGACGCTCAGGGCGCTCACCTCGCGCCCTTTCGGCGTGAACCTGTTCATGCCGCAGCCGGAGTACCCCGGTGCAAGCACCGGCTCCACCGGAGCGGCTGACGCCGCGCCCCCTGCTGCCGCCGCCGTCGAGGTGTACGCGGAGCAGCTGGCCGGTGAGGCCACCTGGTACGACTCCGAGCTGGGCGACCCCGACAGCGGGCGCGACGACGGCTACGAGGCCAAGCTCGCGGTGCTGCTCGACAACCCCGTGCCGGTGGTGTCGTTCCACTTCGGCTGTCCGACACCCGAGGTCATCGAGTCCTTCGCCCGCAAGGGCACCCTCACCCTGGTCACCGCGACCTCGGCGGAGGAGGCCCAGGCCGTGGAGCGGTCCGGGGCCCATGCCGTGATCGTGCAGGGCGTCGAGGCGGGCGGCCACCAGGGCACCCACCGGGACGACCCCGAGCGGGACTGCGCCGGCATCGGCCTGCTCTCCCTGGTCACCCAGGTCCGCGAGGCCGTGGCGCTGCCGGTGGTCGCGGCCGGCGGCATCATGCGCGGCAGCCAGATCGCCGCCCTCCTCACGGCGGGTGCCAACGCGACCCAGCTCGGCACGGCGTTCCTCGCCACCACCGAGTCCGGCGCGCACGCCGTGCACAAGCAGGCGCTGACCGACCCCCTCTTCGTCCGCACGGAGCTGACCCGCGCCTTCTCCGGGCGCCCGGCCCGCGGTCTGCTCAACCGGTTCATGCGCGAGCACGGCCCGTACGCGCCCGTCGCCTACCCCGAGGTCCACCACCTCACCTCGCCGCTGCGCAAGGCCGCCGCCAAGGCCGGGGACGCGCAGGGCATGGCGCTGTGGGCCGGGCAGGGGCACCGGATGGCCCGGCGCCTGCCTGCCGGGGAGCTGGTCGAGGTGCTGGCCGCCGAGATCGCCGCCGCGCAGGCCGAGCAGGCCTCCGCGCGGATCGGCAGCCGGGGTGGCGGACAGACCGGGAGCGAGGGCCGATGACCGCACCCGTGTTCGTGGTGGACCGCTTCGACGGCCGGGGACCGGAGATCGTGCTCGACGGCCCCGAGGGGCGGCACGCCGTCTCGGTGAAGCGGCTGAAGCCCGGTGAGGACGTCGTCCTCACCGACGGGCGGGGCCGGTGGCTGGAGGGCGTGGTGAAGGCCGCCGAGGGCAAGGACCGGCTGGTCGTCATGGACGTGGGATGCCTCCTTGAGGAGCCCCCGGCGCAGCCCCGTATCACCGTCGTCCAGGCGCTGCCCAAGGGCGACCGGGGCGAAGTGGCCGTGGAGACCATGACCGAGGTCGGGGTCGACGCGATCGTGCCCTGGGCCGCCTCCCGCTGCATCACCCAGTGGAAGGGCGACCGGGGGCTGAAGGCCCTCACCAAGTGGCGGTCCACCGCGCGGGAGGCGGGCAAGCAGTCCCGCCGGGTGCGGTTCCCCGAGGTCGCTGACGCGGCCACGAGCAAGCAGGTCGCGGCGCTGCTGGCGAAGGCCGACTTCGCCGCCGTACTGCACGAGAGCGGCGACGGGACGCTGGCCACCGCCGAGCTGCCGGCGGCCGGGGAGATCGTGCTCGTCGTGGGGCCGGAGGGGGGCGTGTCGCCCGAGGAACTGGCGCTCTTCGGCGAGGCGGGCGCGCGGGCATACCGACTCGGGCCCAGTGTGCTGCGTACGTCGACCGCCGGGACGGCGGCCGGGGCGCTGCTGCTGGGCAGAACCGGACGCTGGTCCTGACCACCCCGGTCCGGACCGCCGTCCCCGAACCCCTGGGAGCATCGTGGAACTCGCCCAAGTAAGGCTGCTCGTCTCCGACTTCCCCGCCTGCTACCGCTTCTACGCCGATGTCCTCGGGCTGAAGCCGCAGTCCGGGGCGGCCGAGGGGCCGTACGAGAAGTTCAGTCCGGCGATCGGGTCCGCGGGCATCGCCCTGCAGGACCGCGCGATGATGGCGCAGGTGCTCGGGGAGCTGGCCGACGCCGCGAACGGGCACCGGTCGCTGGTCGTCCTGCGGGTCGACGACCTCGACACGTACTGCGAGCAGATCACCGCGCGCGGCGCGCGGCTCCTCCACGGGCCGGCACCCATGACCGACCGGATGCGCGTGGCCCATCTCAAGGACCCCGAGGGGAACTTGGTGGAGCTGCAGGAATGGCTGCTGCTGCGCGGCTGAGGCCCCTCTCGTCCGCGGACCACGGATCCACTCCGTCCGTGCACGACGTATCCACCCCGTCCGTGCACGACGGATTCACCCTTCCCGGCAGCATGACCGCATGCGGTCTTCCGTCGCGCGGCGGGCGGTGGCAGGCTGCCGTTCATGGGGGCATGGAGGCGTGTCAGGGCGTACCGGACAGGCGGGCGCAGGCTCCTGCTGGGAGCCGGGCTCGGGATCGGCGCGGTCCTCGGCCTGGTGGCCTGCGAGGGCGGCGGGCTCAACACCGGCGCGGTCGCGTTCACGACGGACCAGCTCGGCACCAAGGAGCTGGAGCGGCAGGGTCTCGACGTCCGGTGGCTCACCTGCACGGCGTCCTACGACAGCGACGGCGACGGTGACCGGCAGAGCGGCGGGAAGCAGGGTGACGGCGAGAAGTCCACGTCGCCTTCCGCGTCCGCCAATACCGTCGCGAACGTCGACTGCACGGGCGAGGACAAGGAAGGCCGGGACATCTCCCTCACCGGCAAGGTGACGAAAGAGGTCAACGGCAAGTGCGTCCGCGGCGACCTGAGAGCGAAGGTCGGCGGCAAGGAGTGGTTCCACGTCGACGTGCTCGGCAACTGCGACGCCCCCGACCCGGGGCCGAGCGCCGGGTCGCCGAACCCCGGTCGGCCGGGACCGACCGTCACGGTCACCGTCACCCAGACCATCTGGTGCCAGAAGGACCCGGCGTGCGTGCCCGAGGGCAAGTGAGGCCCGGCGCGAGGGACATGATCCAAACCCCTCCCAATCGGGCCGAACGCTGCTTACAGTGACCGGGTGACTCAGCTCGCGTATTTCCGGTATCCGCACCTGCACGGCGACCTGGTCGCCTTCACCGCCGAGGACGACGTGTGGGTCGCGCCTCTGGACGGCGGCCGTGCCTGGCGGGTCAGCGCGGACAACGTGCCCGTGAACCATCCGCGGATCTCCCCGGACGGCACCACCGTCGCGTGGACCTCCACGCGGGACGGCGCGCCCGAGGTGCATGTCGCGCCCGTGGACGGCGGGTCGGCCAAGCGCCTCACATACTGGGGGAGTTGGCGCACCCAGGTGCGCGGCTGGACGCCCGACGGCCAGGTCCTCGCGCTCAGCACCCACGGCCAGGCCAGCCTCCGGCGGAGCTGGGCGCACGCCGTCCCGCTCGACGGCGGCCCGGCCACCACCCTCCCGTACGGTCCGGTCGGCGATGTCGCCCACGGCCCCGCCACCGTGCTGCTGTCCGCGCCGATGGGCCGTGAGGCCGCCTGGTGGAAGCGGTACCGGGGCGGCACGGCGGGCAAGCTGTGGATCGACCGCGCGGCCGAGGACGGCAAGGACGGCGAGGGCGCCGGGTCGGCCGGTGAATTCGTACGCCTGCACGCCGAGTTGGACGGGAACATCGAGTACCCGCTGTGGCTCGGCGACCGGGTCGCGTTCCTGTCCGACCACGAGGGCGTCGGGGCTCTGTACTCCTCCCTCGCCGACGGCTCCGACCTGCGGCGGCACACCCCGGTCGACGGGTTTTACGCCCGGCACGCGGCCACCGACGGCACCCGGGTCGTGTACGCGTCCGCCGGCGAACTGTGGCTGCTGGACGACCTGGACGGGGCCGAGCCGCGCAGGCTCGACATCCGGCTCGGCGGACAGCGCGTCGACCTCCAGCCGTTCCCGGCGAACGCCTCCCGCTGGTTCGGCTCCGCCTCGCCCGACCACACGGCCCGGGGCAGCGCCGTCTCCGTGCGCGGCTCCGTCCACTGGATCACGCACCGCTCCGGCCCCGCCCGCGCGCTCGCCGCCGAGCAGGGCGTACGGGCCCGGCTGCCGCGCACCTTCCGGGTGGAGGGCGAGGAGTGGGTGGTGTGGGTGACGGACGCGGAGGGCGACGACGCCCTGGAGTTCGCCCCGGCGACCGGCGTCGGCCCCGGCGCCACCCCGCGCCGGCTCGCCGCCGGACAGCTGGGCCGCGTCCTCGGGCTCGCCGTGGCGCCCGACGGCAGCCGGGTCGCCGTCGCCACGCACGACGGCCGGGTCCTGTTCGTCGAGCGGGAGACCGGAGAGGTCCGCGAGGTCGACCACAGCGAGGACGGCGAAGTGACGGGCCTGGTCTTCTCGCCCGACTCGGCCTGGCTCGCCTGGTCGCACCCCGGCCCGCGCCCGCTGCGTCAGCTCAAGCTCGCCAACACCGCCGACCTGTCCGTCACCGAGGCGACCCCGCTCCGCTTCCAGGACTTCTCACCGGCGTTCACGCTCGACGGCAAGCACCTCGCCTTCCTCTCCGCCCGCGCCTTCGACCCCGTCTACGACGAACACGTCTTCGACCTCCACTTCGTCAGCGGGGCCCGCCCGCACCTCATCACGCTCGCCGCGACCACCCCGTCCCCCTTCGGGCCGCAGCGCCACGGCCGGCCGTTCGAGGCGCCCGACAAGGACGAGACCCCGGACAGCGAGGGCGCACCCACGACCCGGATCGACCTCGAAGGGCTCGCCGACCGGATCGTCCCCTTCCCGGTCGAGGCCGCCCGCTACTCGACGCTCCGCGCCGCCAAGGACGGCGTGCTGTGGCTGCGCCACCCCGTGACCGGCGTCCTGGGCCACTCCCGGGCCACGCCCGACGACCCCGAACCGAAGTCCTCCCTGGAGCGTTACGACCTCGCCCAGCGGCGCCTCGAATACCTCGCCTCCGACGCCGACCACTTCGCCGTCAGCGGCGACGGCAAGCGGGTTCTGCTGTGGACCGACGGCAAACTCAAGGTCGTCCCCAGCGACCGGCGCGCCTCGAACGACGACGAGAGCGACACCAACATCACCGTCGACCTCTCGCGCGTACGGCGGACCGTCGACCCGGCCGCCGAGTGGCGCCAGATGTTCGACGAGGCCGGCCGTCTCATGCGGGACAACTTCTGGCGCCCGGACCTCGGCGGGGTGGACTGGGACGGCGTCCTGGACAGGTACCGCCCGGTCCTCGACCGGCTCGCCACGCACGACGACCTGGTCGACCTGCTGTGGGAGGTGCAGGGCGAGTTGGGCACCTCGCACGCGTACGTCACCCCGCGCGGCCGGGGCGGTTCCGGCGACCGGCGGCAGGGGCTGCTCGGGGCGGACGTCTCCCGGCACGAGGACGGCCCGCAGGGGTCCGTGCTGTGGCGCATCGACCGGGTGCTGCCCTCCGAGACCTCCGACCCCGACGCACACTCGCCGCTCGCCGCTCCGGGAGTGGCCGTGCGGGCCGGCGACGCGATCGTCGCCGTGGGCGGGCAGCCGGTCGACCCGGTGGCCGGGCCCGGCCCGCTGCTCGTCGGCACGGCCGGCAAGGCGGTCGAGCTGACCGTCCTGCCGTCCGGCGGCGGGGATCTCCGGCATCCCGTCGTGGTGCCCATCTCCGACGAGGAACCGTTGCGGTACCACGCGTGGGTGGCGGACCGGCGGGCCTACGTCCACGAGAGGTCCGGCGGCCGGCTCGGGTATCTGCACGTGCCCGACATGGTCGGCTCCGGCTGGGCCCAGCTCCACCGCGATCTGCGGATCGAGGTCGCCCGGGAGGGGCTCGTCGTGGACGTCCGGGAGAACCGGGGCGGCCACACGTCGCAGCTCGTCGTGGAGAAGCTCGCGCGACGGATCGTCGGATGGGACCTGCCGCGCGGGATGCGGCCGACCAGCTACCCCGACGACGCGCCCCGGGGGCCCGTCGTCGCCGTCGCCAACGAGTTCTCCGGGTCCGACGGGGACATCGTCAACGCGGCGATCAAGGCGCTCGGGATCGGGCCGGTGGTCGGTACGCGGACGTGGGGCGGTGTCGTCGGGATCGACAGCCGGTACCGGCTGGTGGACGGGACGCTCGTGACCCAGCCGAAGTACGCCTTCTGGTTGGAGGGGTACGGGTGGGGGGTCGAGAACCACGGCGTCGATCCGGATGTGGAGGTCGTGCAGGCGCCGCAGGACCACGCGGCCGGGCGTGACCCCCAGCTCGACGAGGCGATCCGGATCGCGCTGGCCGGACTTGAGGAGACTCCGGCGAAGGTGGCACCTCCGCTGCCGGAGGCGTAGTTCTCTCGCCTCCGCCGCCTCTACCCATCCCATCCCCAGGGACGGTGCCCCTTCGACCCCCTGGGCGCGGGTTCGTCGGGGTTTCTCGCGCAGTTCCCCGCGCCCTGACAGGGGCGCGGGGAACTGCGCGAACGGGGTCCGGGGCGGAGCCCCGAGCCCTTACGGGGTCGAAGGGGCGGCAGCCTTTCGCGGCGGGGGCGGAAACGCCTCGCTACGATGCCCCCGTAGGGGATCACCGGTGGCTGGGAGGCAACAAATGGCTGGGGAGCCGCAGGACGACTGTCTGTTCTGCAAGATCGTGGCAGGGCACGTACCGGCGACGATCGTGCGGGAGACCGACACGACGGTCGCGTTCAGGGACATCAACCCACAGGCACCGACGCACGTCCTGGTCATCCCGAAGGCGCACTACGCGGACGCCGCGACACTCGCCGCCGCCGCCCCGGAACTCGCCGCGGACGTACTCCGCGAGACCCAGGCCGTCGCGGACGAGGACAAACTGGAGAGCTACCGGATCGTCTTCAACACAGGCACCGGCGCCGGCCAGACCGTGTTCCACGCGCACGCCCACATCGTCGGCGGTCGCGGCCTGCAGTGGCCCCCCGGATAACGGGCCGTGTCCATACGTGAACTGGTGGTCCTCGGCACCGCCAGCCAGGTCCCGACCCGGCACCGCAACCACAACGGCTATCTCCTGCGCTGGGACGCGGAGGGACTGCTCTTCGACCCGGGCGAGGGCACCCAGCGGCAGATGCTGCGCGCCGGGGTCGCCGCGCACGACCTGAACCGCATATGTGTCACCCATTTCCACGGCGATCACTCGCTGGGGCTGGCCGGTGTGATCCAGCGGATCAATCTCGACCGGGTTCCGCACGACGTCACGGCGCACTACCCGCGTTCCGGGCAGCGGTTCTTCGACCGGCTGCGGTACGCCACCGCGTACCGGGAGACGGTCCAGCTGATCGAGGCGCCGGTCGACGGGGAGGGCGGGGCGCTGGCCACCACGCCGTCGTTCACGCTCGACGCGCGGAAGCTCTCGCACCCAGTCGAGTCGTACGGGTACCGGCTCGTCGAGCCCGACGGGCGCCGGATGCTGCCCGAGCGGCTCGCCGAGCGCGGGATCAAGGGGCCGGACATCGGGCTGATTCAGCGGACAGGGGCGATCGGGGACGTCTCCCTCGACGAGGTGAGCGAGGTGCGGCGCGGACAGCGGTTCGCGTTCGTCATGGACACCCGGCTGTGCGACGGGGTCTACGCCCTCGCCGACGCGGCCGACATGCTCGTCATCGAGTCGACGTTCCTCGACGAGGACGTCCAACTCGCGGTGGACCATGGCCATCTGACGGCAGGCCAGGCCGCCTCGGTGGCCCGTGACTGCGGCGTACGGCACCTCGTGCTCACCCACTTCAGCCAGCGGTACTCCGATCCCGCCGAGTTCGAACGGCAGGCGCGGGCCGTCGGGTTCGAGGGGGAGCTCACCGTGGCACACGACCTGATGAGGGTGGCGCTTCCGAAACGGCGGTAGCACACCCGTACGATGCGTTGATGTCCCTCCCCAAAGCTGAACTGCACCTGCACATCGAAGGAACCCTGGAGCCGGAGCTGGCGTTCGCGCTGGCCGCCCGGAACGGGGTCGCGCTGCCGTACGCGGACACGGACGCGCTCCGCAAGGCGTACGAGTTCGAGGATCTGCGGTCCTTTCTGAACCTCTACTACGAGCTGATGGCCGTCCTGCGCACCGAGCAGGACTTCGCGGACCTCGCCGACGCCTACCTGGCCCGCGCCGCCGCCCAGGGCGTACGGCACGCGGAGATCTTCTTCGATCCGCAGGCCCATGTCGCGCGGGGCGTCGGGATGGGAACGGTCGTCGAGGGGCTGTGGCGGGCGCTGGGGACGAGTGAGGAGACACACGGCGTCTCCACTCAGCTGATCATGTGCTTTCTGCGGGACGAGTCCGCGGCCTCGGCCCTCGACACGCTGGAGGCCGCGAAGCCGTACCTCGACCGGATCGTCGGGATCGGGCTGGACTCGGCCGAGGTCGGGCATCCGCCGGTCAAGTTCCGCGCGGTGTACGAGGCGGCCGCCGCGCTGGGGCTGCGGCGCGTCGCGCACGCGGGGGAGGAGGGGCCGCCGGAGTACATCACCGAGGCCCTCGACGTCCTCGGTGTCGAACGCGTCGACCACGGACTGCGGTGCATGGAGGACCCCGCCCTCGTCGAGCGGCTGGCGCGCGACCGGATCCCGCTGACGCTGTGCCCGTTGTCGAACGTCCGGCTGCGGACCGTCGACACCCTCGCCGACCACCCCCTGCCCGCCATGCTCGACGCGGGCCTGCTCTGCACGGTCAACTCCGACGACCCGGCCTACTTCGGCGGATACGCCGGTGACAACTTCGACGCCGTACGGCAGACGCTGGGCCTGAGCGAGGACCGGCTGCGCGAGCTGGCCCGCAACTCCTTCACCGCGTCCTTCCTGGAGCACGACGAGGAGCGGCGGGCCCGGTACCTCGCCGAGGTGGACGCGTACGAGTTCGGATGAGGTGGGGCTGGTCGCGCAATCCCCGCGTCCCTTGACGGCATGGGGCGCGCCCCGGGTCCTTCAGGGGCGCGGGGAACTGCGCGAGCGACCACGACGGACCCGCACCCGCACCCGTACCGTCCCCGACAACCCCCGCCCCCCGAGCTCTCACGCGGCGGCGTCACGGAGCGGCGCAAGCCGATCGGCGTCACGCGGATCGGCGGAAGCCGATCGTCGGGACCGCCCGCCGCAGCGGCCAGGGGCTGACGTGGTCCTTCGGGAGGAGGTCCTCCAGGAAGGCGTAGCGGCGCAGGGCGGTGGGGTCCTGGTGGTCCAGGGACCGCACCCGGCGCCACCACGCGGCGAGCTCGGCCCACCCGGGAGCGGACAGCGACCCCCCGAACTCCTGGACCGACAGCGCGGCGGTCAGGCCCGCGAAGGCCAACCGGTCCGCCAGGGGCCAGTCCGCCAGCGTGCCGGTGACGAAGCCGGCGACGAACACGTCCCCCGCGCCCGTGGGGTCCAAGGCCTCCACGGCGATGGCGGGCACCTCCGCCGTCTCGCCGGTCCGGCCGTCCACGGCGTACGCGCCCTCCGCGCCCAGCGTCACCACGGCCAGCGGGACGTGGTCGGTGAGGGCGCGGGCGGCGGCCCGGGGGCACTCGGCGCCGGTGTACCGCATCGCCTCCTGCGCGTTGGGCAGGAACGCCTCGCAGTGGGCGAGATCGGCGAGCCCCGCCAGGTCCCAGGCGCCGGTCTCGTCCCAGCCGACGTCCGCGAAGATCCGGGTGCCCTTGCTCGCGGCCCGCGCGATCCAGGGGGCGCGTACGCCGGGCGTGAGGGAGGCGACGGCGGCGCGCGCGTGGGGCGGGCACTCCGGCTCGGACTGCTCCGGGGGCGCCGCGTGGCCGTGGGAGACCATCGTGCGTTCGCCCTCGTACGCCATGGAGACCGTGACCGGGGAGTGCCAGCCGGGGACCGTACGGGAGGCGGAGAGGTCGATGCCCTCGCCCTGCTCCAGGGCGTCCCAGCAGTACTCGCCGTAGTGGTCGTCGCCGAAGGCCGCCGCGAGGGAGGTCTGCAGGCCCAGCCGGGCCAGGGCCGTGGCCATGTTCGCCACACCGCCGGGGCTCGACCCCATCCCGCGTGCCCAGGACTCGGTCCCGCGCACCGGGGCGGAGTCGAGCCCGGTGAAGATGATGTCGAGGAAGACGGTGCCCGTCAGATAGACGTCCCAGGGCGGGTCGTCCGGTGCTCTCAGTGCCCTCAGCGGGTCGACCTGCGGCCGGTGCGGTCGTTCTCCCTTGAACGCGGTCACGATGTGCTCCCTGGCGTGGTGCGGATCTGGCCAAGTCTGCACCAATCGCTCCGCGAGGGGGCGTCGGTCACGCTGTTGCCGGGCCTCGGTGCGTCGCCGGCCGGCGACCGGCGCGCCGGCCCCGACCGGGACTACCAGCGCGGCACGGCCGGCGTCACCCAGTCCGGCTCGGCGACCCGCATCGCCGCCGCGTCGTCCCGGTCCTTCAGCGCCCCGTCGTCGTCCAGCCACCGCCGATGCAGGAACGCCAGCTTGTCCCGGTCGAGTTCGACCCCGAGCCCCGGCGCGTCCGACACCCGTACCGCCCCGTCCTCGAACGTGAGGCGCGAGGTGAGGACATCCTCCGACTGCCACGGATAGTGGGAGTCACAGGCATGGTGAAGGTCGGGCACCGTGGACGCCACGTGCGTCATCGCGGCCAGGCTGATGCCCAGATGGGTGTTGGAGTGCATGGACACGGCGACGCCGAACGTACGGCAGACGGCGGCCAGTTCGCGGGTGTTGCGCAGCCCGCCCCAGTAGTGGTGGTCGGAGAGGACGACCTGCACGGCGCCCTTCGTGAACGCCTCCTCGATCTCCGCGAACGTGGTCACGCACATGTTGGTCGCCAGGGGCACATCCGTCCGCGCCGCGACCTCGGCCATCGCGGGCGTCCCGAGCGCCGGGTCCTCCAGGTACTCGAGTACGTCCGCCAGCTCGTCCGCGACCTTCAGCGACGTCCCCACGGACCAGGCCCCGTTCGGGTCCAGCCGCAGCGGATGCCCGGGGAACGCCTCGGCCAGCGCCCGGACCGCGGCGATCTCCTCCTCCGGCGGGAACACCCCGCCCTTCAGCTTGAACGACGTGAACCCGTACCGCTCCTTGAACTTCCGGGCCTGCTCCACGACCCCGGCCGGGTCCACGGCCGCCCCCCAGTCGTCCTTCTCGCAGGCGACGCCCTCGGGGTGGTCCGCCCACTTGTAGAAGAGGTACGCGCTGTACTCCACGGTGTCCCGCACCTTGCCGCCGAGCAGCGCGTGCACGGGCAGCCCCAGCGCCTTGCCGAGCGCGTCGAGACAGGCGACCTCGAACCCCGACACGACCGAGAGTCGCAGCTTGTCGGCGGTCTGGACACCGCGCAGCCCGCCCACGTCGACCTGCCCGGAGACCCGTGACCCGTCGACCGCCACCTCGTCGGCGAGGACGAACAGCCCGTTCAGATCGCTGACCTGACGGCCCACCAGCTTCTCCGCGAACGGCCGGGCCAGCTCCAGGTACTTGGTGTCGCCGTACGTCTCGCCGACGCCCGTGGTCCCGTCGGCGGTCACGACCTCCACGATGAGCCGCGGGGTGTACGGCTGGTGCACGCCCTGCGTGTTCAGCAGCGGCGGGTCGGCGACCAGGATCGGGGTCAGCCGGACCTCGGTGACGGTCAGGTCGCGGGGCGCGGTCACGGGGCGGCTCCTACGGTCGGGACGGCGGACTCTGCGGGGCGAGCTCGGAGACGAGGTGCGGGCCGAACCGAGAGCCGCCCTGCCGCCTGTATCCCCATGTGGACGTCATCTACGTATGAAGATGGAGACTAGGTACGTGAAACACCGACCGTCAAGAGGCGCGCGCGGCCCGCCTACGATCGGCGCATGTCGGAGACAGACGGCGCCGGGGGCGTCCGCGAGGTGAAGTCGGCGGCACGCACGGTCGACCTGCTGGAACTGCTGGCCGCACGCGGCGACCGACCTGCACGCCTGCAGGAACTGGCGGACGAGCTCCACGTCCCGCGCAGCTCGATGTACGCCCTGCTCCAGACCCTGATCGGCCGCGGCTGGGTCCGCACGGACATCACCGGTTCCCTCTACGGCATCGGCATCCGCGCCCTGCTCACCGGCACCAGCTACCTGGACTCCGACCCACGCGTCCGTGCCGTACGGCCCTACCTCGACGAGGCCTCCGAGGCCCTCGGCGAAACCATCCACCTCGCCCGCCTCGACGGCATGGACGTCGCCTACCTGGCCACCCGCGAGTCCCACGAGTACCTGCGCACGATCAGCCGCGTCGGCCGCCGCCTCCCCGCCCACGCCGGCGCCCTCGGCAAGGCCCTCCTCGCCGAACGCCCCGACTCGGACCTCCCCGAGGGCCCCTACGAGGCGCTCACCCCCCGCACCCACACCACCCGTGACTCGCTCGCCGCCGACCTGGCCGCCGTCCGCGCCCGCGGCTACGCCGTCGACCGCGAGGAGGGCGTGCCCGGCATCATCGGCCTCGGTTTCGCCCTGCGCACCGACACCCCCGCCGAGGACGCCATCAGCTGCTCGGTCCCCGTCGCCCGCCTGACCCCGGAGCACGAGCGCCGGATCGTGGAAGTGATGGGGGCGATCCGGGCGAAGATCGAGGCGACGAGCCCGGGGACGGCCGGGTCACCGATCTGGCGCTGAGGGGCCGAGCCCTTCGAAGCGCCGCATGCTCCCTCGGGGCGCGGGGAAACGCCCGACCGGCCCCGACCGACCCGCGGCCCGAAGAACACCGCGAGCCCCGAGTTCTCCCGCGAAAAGCCCTACGGCCCTGTCAGTCCCCCGGCGTACTCTGGAATCACAAGCGCAGGCCACCACCTGCGAGTCGCTTCAAGGAGGACGTGCGGCCCCAGAGCCGGCCCATGACTCAGACACCCACAGTTCACACCCCCGCGCAGGGCAAGGCGAGAGCACAGTTCACCGTCCCCGCGGCGCACCCCATGGTGACCGTGCTGGGCTCCGGCGACTCCCTCCTGCGCGTGATCGAGAAGGCCTTCCCGGCGGTCGACATCCATGTCCGGGGCAATGAGATCAGCGCGGTCGGCGACGCCCCCGAAGTCGCTCTCGTCCAGCGCATGTTCGACGAGATGATGCTGGTGCTCCGCACCGGACAGCCGATGACGGAGGACGCAGTGGAACGCTCGATCGCCATGCTCAGAGCGAGTGAGAACGGGAAGAGCGACGGCCAGGAGACCCCGGCCGAGGTCCTGACGCAGAACATCCTGTCCTCGCGCGGCCGCACGATCCGCCCCAAGACGCTCAACCAGAAGCGGTACGTCGACGCCATCGACAAGCACACCATCGTCTTCGGCATCGGCCCCGCCGGCACCGGCAAGACCTACCTGGCCATGGCCAAGGCCGTCCAGGCCCTGCAGACCAAGCAGGTCAACCGCATCATCCTGACCCGCCCGGCGGTCGAGGCCGGAGAGCGCCTGGGCTTCCTGCCCGGCACCCTCTACGAGAAGATCGACCCCTACCTGCGCCCGCTGTACGACGCGCTGCACGACATGCTCGACCCCGACTCGATCCCCAGGCTCATGGCCGCCGGGACGATCGAGGTCGCGCCCCTGGCGTACATGCGCGGCCGTACGCTCAACGACGCCTTCATCATCCTCGACGAGGCCCAGAACACCTCGGCCGAGCAGATGAAGATGTTCCTCACCCGCCTCGGCTTCGAATCGAAGATCGTGATCACGGGTGACGTGACGCAGGTCGACCTTCCCAACGGCACGAAGTCCGGTCTGCGCCAGGTCCAGGACATCCTGGAGGGCCTCGACGACGTGCACTTCTCCCGGCTGTCCTCGCAGGATGTCGTACGGCACAAGCTGGTCGGCCGTATCGTCGACGCGTACGAGAAGTACGACAGCCAGAACGGTACGGAGAACGGCACCCACCAGGGCGGCCGTGACAAGCGGAAGTAGACCAGCGCGACCATGTCGATCGACGTCAACAACGAGTCCGGAACCGAGGTCGACGAGCGGGCGATCCTCGACATCGCCCGCTACGCGCTGACACGGATGCGCATCCACCCCCTCTCCGAGCTGTCGGTGATCGTGGTGGACGCCGACGCCATGGAGCAGCTGCACATCCAGTGGATGGACCTCACCGGTCCGACCGATGTCATGTCCTTCCCGATGGACGAGCTGCGTCCGCCGTCGAAGGGCGACGACGAACCGCCGCAGGGCCTGCTCGGCGACATCGTGCTCTGTCCCGAGGTCGCCGAGAAGCAGGGCAAGGAAGCGGACACGCAGCACTCCATGGACGAGGAGCTCCAGCTCCTCACCGTCCACGGAGTGCTGCACCTGCTCGGTTACGACCACGAGGAGCCGGACGAGAAGGCCGAGATGTTCGGCCTGCAGGCCGCCATCGTGGACGGCTGGCGCGCGGAGAAGGGCTTCACCGGCCCCTCCCCGGCACCGACCGTGTCATGAGCGCGACCCTCGTCAGCGGTGCCGTCGCGCTGGTCGTCGTCGCCTGGCTCGCCGCCTGCGCGGAGGCGGGCCTCGCGCGCGTCTCCAGCTTCCGGGCCGAGGAGGCCGTACGGTCCGGGCGGCGTGGCAGCGCCAAGCTCGCCCAGATCTCGGCCGACCCGAGCCGCTATCTGAACCTCGCGCTGCTGGTTCGCGTGGCCTGCGAGATGGCCGCCGCCGCGCTCGTCACGTACGCCTGCCTGCAGCAGTTCGACGCGACCTGGGAGGCCCTGACCGTCGCCATCGGCGTCATGGTCCTCGTCAGCTATGTGGCCGTCGGTGTCTCCCCGCGCACCATCGGCCGCCAGCACCCCCTGAACACGGCCACGGCGGCGGCGTACGTGCTGCTGCCGCTGGCCCGCGTCCTGGGCCCGATCCCGTCGCTCCTCATCCTCATCGGCAACGCGCTGACCCCGGGCAAGGGCTTCCGTCGGGGCCCGTTCGCCTCCGAGGCCGAGCTGCGCGCGCTGGTCGACCTCGCCGAGAAGGAGTCGCTGATCGAGGCCGAGGAGCGCCGCATGGTGCACTCGGTCTTCGAGCTGGGCGACACCCTCGTCCGCGAGGTGATGGTCCCGCGCACCGACCTGGTCGTCATCGAGCGCTACAAGACCATCCGCCAGGCCCTCACCCTCGCCCTGCGGTCCGGTTTCTCGCGCATGCCGGTCACCGGCGAGAACGAGGACGACATCGTCGGGATCGTGTACCTGAAGGACCTGGCGCGCAAGACGCACATCAGCCGGGACGCCGAGAGCGAACTGGTGTCCACGGCGATGCGCCCCGCCGTCTTCGTCCCCGACACGAAGAACGCCGGCGATCTGCTCCGTGAGATGCAGCAGGAGCGCAACCACGTCGCCGTCGTCATCGACGAGTACGGCGGCACCGCCGGCATCGTCACCATCGAGGACATCCTCGAGGAGATCGTCGGCGAGATCACCGACGAGTACGACCGCGAGCTCCCGCCCGTCGAGGACCTCGGCGAGGACCGCTACCGCGTCACCGCCCGCCTCGACATCACCGACCTCGGCGAGCTGTACGGCCTGGAGGCCTACGACGACGAGGACGTGGAGACCGTGGGTGGCCTCCTCGCCAAGGCCCTGGGCCGCGTCCCGATCGCCGGCGCCTCCTCGGTCGTCGCCCTGCCGGACCAGCGCGCACTGCGCCTCACGGCGGAGGCCGCGGCCGGCCGCCGCAACAAGATCGTCACGGTGCTGGTGGAGCCGATCGGCCCCGCCGGGCAGTCGCAGGAGGACACGAAGCCGGAATGACACCACAGGAGTTGCGTGCCTTCTGCCTCTCCTTCAACGAGGCCGTCGAGGACTTCCCCTTCCGCCCCGAGATCTCCGTCTTCAAGGTCCTCGGCAAGATGTTCGCCCTGAGCTGGACGGACCAACACCCGCTCAAGGTCAACCTCAAGTGCGACCCCGAGGACGCGGTCCGGCTCCGCACCGAGCACCCGGGCCTGATCATCCCCGGCTATCACATGAACAAGCGCCACTGGAACACGGTGACCCTCGACGGCGGTCTGCCGGACCGGCTGGCCGAGGAGCTGATCGAGGACTCGTACGACCTGGTGGTGGCCGGTCTGCCGCGCGCGGAGCGGCTCCGTCTCGACCGGGCGTGAACGCACCCCGTGGCGTGAGGGGCCGACCCGGTCTCCGTATGCTCGGCTCATGACCGACAGCAGCGCGCTCGACCCCGAGGACCGCAAGATCGTGACCCTGGCCCGTTCCGCGCGGGCCCGCAACGGAGTGCCCGAGGGGGCGGCCGTACGGGACGAGACGGGGCGGACGTATGTCGCCGGGACGGTGGCCCTCGACTCCCTGCGGCTGAGCGCGCTGCGCACGGCCGTCGCCATGGCGGTGGCCTCCGGCGCGAAGTCCCTGGAGGCGGCGGCCGTGGTGACCGACGCCGACACCGTCTCCGACGAGGACCGGGCCGCCGTACGGGATCTAGGCGGGCCCGGGACTCCGGTGCTGCTGGCGGGACCGGACGGGACGGTACGGGTGACGGTGACGGCGGGCTGAGCGCCGGGCCACCGAGAAGCCGAGCGAGGCCCCGCTAGTTCTTCTGCAGCGTGCGGGTCACCCCGGCGATGACGGCCGTCGTCAGGATCCAGCCGAGGGCCGTCAGGGCGTAGGCCAGCCACTGGAGGGTGCCGTCCGTCCAGTACCAGGCGGTGCGCTGGCCCAGACCGCCGATGGGGATGAGCAGGTCGAGGGTGTAGACGAACGGCTCGAAGGGGGCACCCTCCCCCCGTTTCACCGGCGTGGGGGAGCCGGCGGCGAAGGCCGTCGTGCCCAGCAGGGCCAGGGCGAGGAGCCAGACGCCGGCCAGCCAGGGGCGGTAGCCGTAGCCGACGGTCACGTCGAGGAGGTGGCCCCAGACGCGGGCCGCGGGGTGCAGCGTGCGGCGCCGGTGGCGTTGCTTGGCGAGGAGGACCCGGCGGGCGTCGTCGTCGTGGCCGGCCCTGCGGTACCAGCTCGCCAGCTGTTCGTACGGCTGCGGGTTGTAGCCGGGGCTGCGCGCTATCCACTCCAGGCGGCGGGTCACCGTCGCCCGGTCGCCCACCGCCTCCCGGCGCCCGCCGTCCGCCTCCGCCGTTTTGATCGAGCCGTAGACGAAGCCGTCCAGTTCCACCGTCTCCGGCCAACTGTGCTCGTTCTCGTGGAGGTACGACACCTGTGCGCCCCGCAGGTCGACGGTGCCGGTGGGCCGCTGGGCGAGGGTGAGGTCGAAGTCGGTGGCCTGCGTGAGCATGGCGACCAGGGCCGGGCCGCCGGCGTGTTCGCCGTCGGGGGAGCCGTTCAGGACCGCGCCCTCGAAGGTCAGGTTGTCCGTGATCCGGGTGCCGCGCAGCCGTACGGTCCCGTTCGCGGTGAATCCGCCGGAGAGGTTGAGCGTCTGGATCACGGCGTTGTCCAGGGTGAGGGCGACCCCGCCGGGGCCGGGGCGGTCCAGCCGCGCGCCCTGCATGAAGAGTCCGCCCGACAACTGCGCGCCCAGCAGCCGGACTTCTCCGCGGGCGACGAATCCGTGCCGGCAGTAGAGGCCTCCCTCCACGGCCAGGCCACCGCCGCGCACGGCCCATCCGGTCGGTGAGGTGATCTCGGCCCCGTTGAGGATCACGGCCCCGCTCACCTGGGCGTTGACGAGCGACAGAGCCACGGCATGACGGTGCAACGGCGAGACGGCACCCTGTTCCACGACGGATCCCCGCAGATCGAGGAGCCCGTCCACACGGACCGTCGCGGCTTCGATGCCGGGTACCCGGCAGTTCGTGATCGCGACCGTGCGGGTCGACGCTCCGAAGAGGTCCACCCTCTCCTCCAGCCGGCACTCCTCCAGCCACAGCGGGTGACCGATCTCCGCCCCGGACAGATCGAGGCGCCCGGTGATGCGTGCGCCGGCGAGCCGCAGACAAGCGACGGAACCCTGCTGCGGGCTGCTCGCGCCCAGCAGCAGCGCCACGATCACCGCCGCCCGCACCGTCCGCCCCGGCCCCCACTCCCCACCCCCGGCGACCCGGTCCTGCTCCGGCGTCCCCGTCCGCAGGTCGACCCGCCGTCCCTGGGGGAACGCGTCCCACAGCTCGCGTTCCGGCCGCGTCAACTCGTCGTAGGTGAGCATCAGTACAGGGTAGTGATCTTCGACAGTGCCGCGCCGGGGGGCGCTCGCCGCGTAGTGTTACGGCCGGTAACAGCCCTCCGAGCTGCGCGAAAATCATGCGCGGACGAGTGGACACCGGGACGCGGCCACCCGACAACCCGCGCGGCGCGGGACAGAACACCCAACCCTCCGCCCCACCGCCGACTGGGCCGGCGCCCCCGGCGATCGGCTTCGGCCACTTTCACCGGCCCCGGGCGGAACCCGCAGAACGGCTCTTGCAATCTTGGCCCGCGCACGTCTCAATGGAGCCGTTCTCTTGGCGGACTGTCACATTCCGCCGCGCGGCCGCGCATTGCACAGCCCCCACATGGCAACGCCCGTACCGGGACGTACGGGGCTCCCCCAGGCCCTGTGCCACATCCCGTACCAGGGAAGGGAATTCGCTCGATGAGACGCATACGACTCGGAGTCGGCTCGGCGCTCGCGGCAGGGACGCTGGCCGTCACCGGCCTGGCGCTCGCCCCCACCGCCGTGGCGGTCACCCCTGACGTCGCGACGATCAACGCCTCCTGCACGATCGGCGGTTCCGGAGTGGCCACGCTCACGGCCACCCAGGACGGCACCTCCGCCACCGTCACCGTCACCTCGGAGGAGATCACCGCCCCGATCGCCCTCGCCGAGGACTCCATCCAGTCCACGCTCACCCTCGTGAACGCGAGCGGCGGCACCGTCGCCTTCACGGGTACCGAGAACCCGGCGCTGGCCGCCGGTGACGGCGTGGAGGTCGGGCCCCTCACCGGCACCGTCGCCCCCGGCGACAGCCTGGACGCCTTCGGCGGCTCACTGCAGATGGTGATCCTCGGGTTCGCCGTGACATGCACCGCCGCCGAGGCACAGTCGCCGGGCCCGTTCGTCTTCGACTGACCTGCCGCACGCACCTGGGTCACGGGTGAGGGGTGGTGCCGCCCACCGGCGGTACCACCCCTCATCGGCTCCGCCGGCTCAGAGCGCGTCGGGGCCCCGCTCGCCCGTCCGCACCCGTACGACCGTCTCCACCGGCAGCGCCCACACCTTGCCGTCGCCGATCTTCCCGGTGTGGGCGGCCTTCACGATCGTCTCGATCACGGCGTCCGAGTCGGCGTCGTCGACGACGACCTCGATCCGGACCTTGGGGACGAGGTCGACCTGGTACTCGGCGCCCCGGTACACCTCGGTGTGGCCGCGCTGCCGGCCGTAGCCGCTGGCCTCGCTGACGGTCAGACCGTGCACGCCCATCTCCTGCAGCGCGGTCTTGATCGCGTCGAGGCGGTACGGCTTGACGATCGCGGTGATGAGCTTCATGCCTGGGCCTTGGCCTTCTGCGTGGAGGACGTGGACGGTACGGACGCGCTGACCGGGGCGCCGTGGCCCAGGACGCCGTGATCGTATGCCGTCTCGGCGTGCACCGTAAGGTCGAGACCGGTGTGCTCGTGCTCCTCTTCCGCACGGAAGCCCAGCACCTTGTCGATCAGCTTCCCGATGCCGTATGTGACGAGGAAGGCGTACGCCCCGACGGCGGCCACGGCCACCAGTTGTCTGCCGAGTTGGGCGAGCCCGCCGCCGTAGAGGAGGCCCTCGGCCCCGCCGGTCATCGACTCGACGGCGAAGACGCCGATCAGGACCGTACCGATGACGCCGCCGACGAGGTGGACGCCGATGACGTCGAGCGAGTCGTCGTAGTTCAGCGTGATCCTGCGAGGAACCCCAGGGCTTCAGCCTTGGGAGGAATCGCATCCTGTAGCTGCGACACGGAGTGTCGCGGTGGTGTCCTCGGCGGAGCCGGAGCGCCGTACGGCGGCGGCCCCAAAGAGCTGAAGACAGATGAAGCGGCACTGCGGTAGAACACCCGATGGGAATGACTGTTCGGGCTGTCAGTGGATCGGGTGCCCGAGAGCCGAACACCCCTCGGGTGGACGCGAGCCAGGTAGCGTCCGGGGTATGAAGCTGGTGGTGCAGGTGAAGCTGATGCCGGAGGCCGGGCAGGCCACCGCGCTGGTGGCGACCCTGCGCACGGTCAACGAGGCCGCGAACTGGGTGTCGGCGGTGGCGTTCGAGCAGGGTGTGCCGCGTGAGTACGAGCTGCGCAAGTACACCTACGCTCAGTTGAAGTCGCGGGGGCTGGGGGCGCAGGCGGCCCAGCACACCATCAAGAAGGTCCGCGACGCCTACACGACGCTCAAGGCCAACATCAAGGCTGGGAACCTCGGCAGAGCGGGCTCGAAGCCACGCAGGAAGGCTGAGTCGAAGCCCGTCGCCTTTCGGCCCGAGGCAGCCCAGCCGTACGACGACCGGTGCCTGTCCTGGCAGTTGGACGCGCAGACGGTGTCGATCTGGACCACCGCCGGACGCATCCGGGGTGTGCGGTTCGTCTGCTCCGCCGACGGTCTGAAGATGCTCCAGCAGTACCGTAAGGGCGAATCGGATCTGACGGAACGTGACGGCGTCTTGTATCTGATCGCCACGTGTGAGGTGCCCGAGGAGAACAGTTACGAGCCCGACCGCTTTATCGGTGTCGATCTCGGCATCGTCAACATCGCCACCACATCCACCGGATACCAGGCCGCTGGACGTGGCCTGAACCGGCGCCGCACACGCGAGCGTAAGCTGCGAGGCAAGCTCCAGAAGAAGAACACCAAGTCCGCCAAAAGGCGGCTCAAGGCACGTGCCCGCAAAGAGCAGTGCCATGTGAGGAACACCAACCACGTCATCGCGAAACGAATCGTGGCCGAGGCTGAACGCACCTCGGCCGGAATCGCCCTGGAAGACCTGGGCGGCATCCGGCAGAGGGTACGGCTCCGCAAGCCTGGGGGTACCTCCCACGCCCTTAAGGCAGTGGGGGAGGGTCACGCTCCATTCCTGGGCCTTCGCCCAGCTCGGAGAGTTCATCGCGTACAAGGCACGCCGAGCAGGCGTGCCCGTGGTTCACGTCGACCCCGCCTACACCTCACAGACGTGCTGCGAGTGCGGGCACGTCGACAAGAAGAACCGGGTCGACCAGGCCCTCTTCATCTGCCGGAACTGCGGGGTCGTTGCCCACGCGGACCGGAACGCTTCCCACAACATCGCCCAACGTGGCGCCGTGGTGTGGAATGCGGGGCGTGAGTCACGCGTCCCTGCCACCCCGTAAGGGGTGTCCGGACGGAGGAGTCCACCCGGCAGCCAGCCGGGCGCTACCTCCAAGCCCGGTCCTTCAGGACCGGGCCAAGTTGACCCTGAACTTCCAGCCCACGGCGTAGGAGCAGACGACACCGGCGGCGAGGCCGATGACCAGCGCGCCGAGCAGCGAGACCGAGCCGCAGGACGGGGTGATGGCGACCAGACCGGCGACCGCGCCGGAGGCCGAGCCCAGCGTCGTCGGGTGGCCGTCGCGCTTCTGCTCGGAAAGCTCACGGTCCGTGCTGGGTACGGCGCGGCTCTGGCGATCAGGGACAATGGGCGCCATGAGCGTTCGTAGCCAGTCATCCGAGCCGTCGGCCGAGGCCGCCCACCGTGCCGGCTTCGCCTGCTTCGTGGGCCGCCCCAACGCGGGCAAGTCCACCCTCACGAACGCTCTGGTCGGCCAGAAGGTGGCGATCACGGCGGATCAGCCGCAGACGACGCGGCACACGGTCCGGGGCATCGTGCACCGCCCGGAGGCCCAGCTGATCCTGGTCGACACCCCGGGGCTGCACAAGCCGCGCACGCTGCTGGGCCAGCGCCTGAACGACATCGTGCGCACCACGTGGGCCGAGGTCGACGTGATCGGCTTCTGCCTTCCCGCGAACGAGAAGCTCGGCCCCGGTGACCGTTTCATCGCGAAGGAACTGGCGTCCATCAAGAAGACGCCGAAGATCGCGATCGTCACGAAGACCGACCTCGTCGAGAGCAAGCAGCTCGCCGAACAGCTGATCGCCATCGACCAGCTCGGCAAGGAGCTGGGCTTCGAGTGGGCCGAGATCGTGCCCGTCTCGGCGGTCGCCGACAAGCAGGTGGACCTGCTGGCCGATCTGCTGGTCCCGCTGCTGCCGGAGGGTCCCGCCCTCTACCCCGAGGGCGACCTCACCGACGAGCCCGAGCAGGTCATGATCGCCGAGCTGATCCGCGAGGCGGCCCTGGAGGGGGTCCGCGACGAACTGCCGCACTCCATCGCCGTCGTCGTCGAGGAGATGCTGCCCCGCGAGGACCGCCCCGCCGACCGGCCCCTCCTCGACATCCACGCCTTCCTCTACATCGAGCGCCCCAGCCAGAAGGGCATCGTCATCGGCCCCAAGGGCAAGCGCCTGAAGGAGGTCGGCATCAAGTCCCGCAAGCAGATCGAGGCCCTCCTCGGCACACCCGTCTTCCTCGACCTGCATGTGAAGGTGGCGAAGGACTGGCAGCGGGACCCCCGGCAGCTGCGGAAGCTGGGGTTCTGACCGTTCGACCGTCGGCCGGGCACGACTGTCCCTTCCACGGGGCACCTCTGTCCGGTTAAAGGGTCGCCCCCTGTGGTCAAATTTGATTAGGGTGGAGGGATGGGCGAGAAGACGATTCCGATCCTTCCGTGTCAGACCCTCCCACCCCTCCTCGACTTCTATGTGGCCCTCGGCTTCGAGGTCGCCTTCCAGCAGCGCAGCCCCAATCCGTAGGTACGACTGGAGGACCTTCGGGACCGGGGTCCGGCGTGAAAGAGCCGCCGCCCCGGAGTCGGTTCTCCGGGGCGGCGGCGGGGACGATCGGGTCCGGTCAGGCGACGGCCGGTGTCAGCGCGTCCACCAGGCCGCCGACGTGTTCCTCAGGGTGTTGGTGCCGCAGTGGATCTCGCCCATGCCGAGGTGGTACGTCTCCCAGTCGTCGAGGTACGAGACCTTCATGCCGGCGCCGGTGTACGCGGCCGTGACGGCCTCGGTGAAGATGTCCTCGCCGCCGATGACGGGACCCCACTGGCGCGGCGCGAGGTAGTGAGTGCGGCTGAGGACGATGCCGTTGACGGCTCCGGGGACGTACGCGCTGGTCATGACCGGGGGAGCGGGTGCCGCCGGGGAGGCGGCCCCCTGGCTCTCCCTGGGCTTCGATCCGTCGTCCGTCGTCGTGTCGTCCAGCCGCCGCTGCTGGCCGTAGTCCCGTGCCACCTCCGGGAGTTCGGCGCCGGCGCCGAGGCGGGTCAGTCGGGGGAGGCGGATCTTCTCGTCGCCGCCCGACTGTGACTCGCCCACCATCTCCCTGCCCTGGGTGTAGAGCGCCGGGACGCGGACGATCTCGGCGTCCGTGACGCCCGTCTCGCGCTTGAGCACCGCGAGGTTGGCCTCGATCCGGCGGGTGGCGAGGTTGTTGTCGGAGACCAGGTGCTTGGAGGCGAGGGCCTCGGAGATGCTCTCCCAGGGGACGTTCGGGAGGGAGAACATCGACGTCGAGCCGTGGCCGGCGGCCTTCGCGTCACGCAGGAGCTTGAGCCCCGCCTCGGGGTCGGCGATCGCGATCTTCCAGCCGCGCGGCGTGTCGGCGGGCAGGAACTGCACGAACTCGTCGACGTGGCCGACGTGCAGCCAGGAGGTGTCCAGGAACAGCGGGTCCTGCAGCCCCTGCGACTTCAGGAACGTCCGCATCACCTTGGCCGGCTTGGAGCCGGTGTCCGGGCGCTGGCCCATGATGATCCGGCCCGCAGGGAACGAGCGGTCGCCCTGCGCGTACGGCGGAATCGTCTCCAGGTTGCCCATGGAGTTGAGCGTCCACTCCTCCGATTCCCGGGCGCCGGTCACCTGCACGGCACCGATGTTCGGGCCGCGCATCTTCTCGAACAGCTCCCGGCCCGACTCCCGGTCCAGCTGGGCGGAGCGCAGCATCACCCGCATGGACTGCCGGCGGCCGTCCGTGCCGGTCATGCTGACGTACGCGGGTTCGACGAAGTCCTGCGCCCAGATGTCCCCGTACTTGGTGAAGTTCACCGTCGGCTTGGTGATGCCGGCGTCCCGGGCGGCCTTGTCCAGGCCCTCGCGGAAGGCGCGGTTGAGCTTGCCGTAGTTTCCGCCGGAGATCTTGGTGACCAGCAACTGCTGGGCGTTCTGCAGGTGGTGGTGGGTGAGGAGCGGGGCGACGCGCAGGGTGACCGAGTCGGCGGAGGTGCCCGCGGAGGACTTCACGGTCAGTCGGACGCGGGCCGTCCCGTCCCACTTCGCGGCGTCCCGGATCACGTCCCGGGCCTCGACGCCGAACTCCACGCCCGCGCGCAACTCGGCCCGTGACAGCCGGGTCTTGGCCGTGACCGGCTCCCACTTCTTGCCCCGCTTCACGAACACACGGGTCTGCTTCGCGCCCGCCGTGACCTTCACGCTGCCCTGCGCCCCGGCCGGCACGCTCCGCATCGGCACGGACCGCACGCGGGCGAGGTCGGCGACGTCGGCGGTGCCGTTCACCTTGGAGTCGGAGGCGTCGTTGCAGGCGGCCAGTTGGGTGTCCGTGAGGGGCTTGCCCTTCGGGCCCGTGGCCGGGCAACGGCGGCTGTCGTCGTCGATGTTGGGCAGCATCAGCGCGCCCCGGGCCACGGTCCAGCCGTTCTCGCCGGCCGTGTCCGTCGTGCCCGTGATGTCGACCTGTCCGTCCCGGTTCGTGTCCACCCGCAGATCGGTCGGGGGCGGCCCGGCGGCGAACGCGACGGGGGCGGCGAGGGAGGGGGCCGCGAGCAGGGTGCCGGACACGGCGAGCACGGCTATCGCTCGCCGTGCGGGGCGGGTTCGGGAGGGTCTGGCTGAACGCGGGGGCACGGGTGTCCCTTCAGTGGTGAGGGTGGTCAGCACTGAAGACGGGTGACGGGGAGGAATCGTTGCCTGTGAAGTTGCTGTGGTTCGGCCCGGTGTCCGCGATCTGCGGGGCGGAATCGCCCCCGCGCAGTTCCCCGCGCCCCTGAAGAGCACGGGCTGCGCCCGTGCTCTTCGGCCCGCCGGACCCGCACCCGACGACCGGCTCGGTCACTTCCCGTTCTGCGCCCGCAGTACCTCCTGGTACCAGCCGTACGACGCCTTCGGGGTCCGCTTCAGCGTTTCGAAGTCCACGTGGACCAGGCCGAACCGCCGCGCGTACCCCTCCGCCCACTCGAAGTTGTCCAGCAGGGACCACACGAAGTAGCCACGCACGTCGACGCCTGCCTCGGCGGCCTTGTGCAGGGCACGGACGTGGCCGTCGAGGTAGGCGATGCGCTGCTGGTCGTCGACGCCCTCGTAGGAGCAGCCGTTCTCGGTGATGACGACGGGGGGCAGACGGTCGCCGTAGCGGTCGCGGAAGGTGGTGAGGAGTTCGGTCAGGCCCTCGGGGACGACCGGCCAGCCGAAGTCGGTGGTCGGGACGTTCTCGATCTGCTTGACGGTGAAGGGGAGTTCGGCCGGGATCGTGACGCCGCCGAACTCGATGTCCGCGCCCTCGGGGGCGGCCACCCGGGTCGGCGCGTAGTAGTTGACGCCGTACCAGTCGAGCGGCTCCGAGATGATCTTCAGGTCGGAACCGATGTCGGTTCCCGGCATCAACTCGCCGATGCCCTCCGGGTACTCGCCGAGCAGGACCGGCTCCGCGAACAGGCGGTTCAGGAGGAGGTCGTAGAAGCCGGCCGCCTCGACGTCCGCCTGCTCCTGCGACGCGGCCCACGTGGGGCCGTGCGAGTTGGCGATGCCGACATCGGTGACTCCGGCCGCGCGCAGGGCCCGTACGGCCAGGCCGTGGCCCAGCAGCTGGTGGTGGGCGGCCGGGAGCGCGTCGAACATCAGCTGCTTGCCCGGCGCGTGGGTGCCGAGGGCGTGGCCCAGCAGGGTGTGTTCGGCGGGTTCGTTGATGGTGATCCACTTGGTGACGCGGTCGCCGAGGCGGGCGGCCACGACGGCGACGTACTCGGCGAACCGCTCGGCGGTGTCCCGGTTCAGCCAGCCGCCCGCTTCCTCCAGCGACGACGGCAGATCCCAGTGGAAGAGAGTCGGGACGGGGCGTACGCCCGCGCCCGCCAGCTCGTCCACCAGGCGGTCGTAGAAGTCGAGCCCGCCGGGGGTGTTCACCCGGGGCCAGGAGATCGAGAAGCGGTACGCTCCCACGCCCAGGTCGCGCAGGAGGGCCACGTCCTCGGGGTAGCGGTGGAAGTGGTCGCAGGCCACCGCCGCCGTCGAGCCGTCCTTGATGTGCCCCGTCCCGGCGGTGAAGGCGTCCCACACGGACGGCTCGCGCTCGCCCGCGGCCCCCTCGATCTGATGCGCGGAGGTCGAGACGCCCCACAGGAAGTCTGCCGGGAACTGGGGTATCGGGTTCGTCGCCATGGGCGGATCATCCGTAGCACCGGGAACGGAAGTCAACGTCCGAGGGTGAAGTGCCCGTTACGCGCCCTCCACGCGGCTGAAGGGGCCCTCACGCCCCCTCCTTGAGCACCCTTCTGATCAGTTCCCGCTGCTCCTCCGCCAGCCGGGGATCCGTGCAGTACGCCGTCCTCCCGTCCACCGTGATCTCGTACGAGAAACCGTCCGGCACGCCCGGCGGCGGTGAGCCCCGGCCGGCGCCGAGCGCGCGCTCGGCCAGGGTGTGCCATTCCAGGGCATCGGGCCGCCCGGCGGTGTCCACCACCGCGTGCCGCTCGATGCCCGCGAAACCGCCCGTGCGCCGCACTTCGATACGCATGGGTCATGTCTAGTACGGATCGGGCCCGAACCACAGCACCGCGATGGCCGGTCCCGCCGCTACAGCGTCCGTACGCCGACCTGTTCCCAGGCCTTCAGCACCGCCGTCAGCTCGTCGCCCTGGCCGTAGCGGTCCTTCGCGGCCTTCACCGTGAGCGTGGCGAAGTCGACGAAGAGGGCCTGCTTGCTCAGCTCGCCGCCGGTGAGGACGTCGTACCAGATCCGGCCGGCCCGTTCCCAGGCATAACCGCCGAGGGCCGTGGCCGCGAGGTAGAACGCGTGGTTGGGGATGCCGGAGTTGATGTGGACGCCGCCGTTGTCGCGGCCGGTGCGGACGTAGCCGTCCATGGTCGCCGGCTGCGGGTCCTTGCCGAGGACGTCGTCGTCGTACGCCGTGCCCGGGGCCTTCATCGAGCGCAGGGCGGTGCCCGTGACACGCGGGGCGAGCAGGCCCGCGCCGATCAGCCAGTCCGCCTCGGCGGCGGTCTGGCCCAGCGTGTACTGCTTGATGAGGGCGCCGAAGACGTCCGACATCGACTCGTTGAGCGCGCCCGGCTGGCCGAAGTACGTCAGGTTCGCCGTGTACTGGGTGACGCCGTGGCTCAGCTCGTGGCCGATGACGTCGATCGGGATGGTGAAGTCGAGGAAGATCTCGCCGTCGCCGTCGCCGAACACCATCTGCTCGCCGTTCCAGAAGGCGTTGTTGTAGTCGCGGTCGTAGTGCACGGTCGCGTCCAGCGGCAGCCCGTTGCCGTCGATCGAGTCGCGCTCGAAGGACTTCCAGAACAACTCGTAGGTGGCACCCAGGCCCGCGTACGCGCGGTTGACCGTGGCGTCCTTGCCGGGCTCGTCGCCCTCGCCGCGTACCTTCCTGCCGGGCAGGTCCGTGCCGTGGCGGGCGTCGTGAACCGTGCGGTGCGGTGTGCCCGTCTCGGCCCCGGCGGGCGTGGTGATGGTCGGGGCGCCGATGACCGTGGTCAGGCGGCGGTGGGTGCGCTCGAAGGCGTCGCGCTCCAGGGTCTTGCGCGCGGCGTTCGCGAGCGAGGGGTCCTCGGCGCGGGAGAGCTTGTCGAGGACGTGGGGTGGTACGACGGTGCAGAAGACGGGCTCGTGGCCCCCGTTGGTCGTCATGGCTCGCACGATTGCACTCCGTTAAGGGTGTGTCACTAGAGGCAACCATGATTGGTGAAATGTCGCCGTATGGGTTGCGTTTCGTCATCGCCGTGTTACTGAGAGTTGGCGGCGGGCTTTCCGTTCGTGGGGCTTCTCGCGCAGTTCCTCGCGCCCCTGGCGGGGCGCTCCGTGCACCCGGTGTGGTCTTGCGCACCTTTTGTCCCCTATTTCACCCCGGTCCCGCATACTGATACAGCCCCCCGCGCCGAGTAGGACTCGGCTACGCTGCTCAGCATCATGCGTTTCGGGCTGCTTCTCCTTAGCTGCCGCGGCGAGGGCCTGTAGTCGAGGCCGACTCCCTCCCCGCGGTGCTTTGGTGTTGCGTCGGCCGTCCTTTCCGGACCATCGAGGAGCCCACGCATCATGGCGAACCGCCAGCAGCCCACGTCCATGCCGATCCACAAGTACGGGCAGTACGAGCAGGTCGACATCTCCGACCGCACGTGGCCGAACAACCGGGTCACCGTCGCCCCCCGCTGGCTCTCCACCGACCTGCGCGACGGCAACCAGTCCCTGATCGACCCGATGTCGCCCGAGCGCAAGCGCCGGATGTTCGACCAACTGGTCAAGATGGGTTACAAGGAGATCGAGGTCGGCTTCCCGGCCTCCGGCCAGACGGACTTCGACTTCGTACGGTCGATCATCGAAGAGCCCGGCGCCATCCCGGACGACGTCACCATCTCCGTACTGACCCAGGCCCGTGAGGACCTGATCGAGCGGACCGTGGAGTCGCTGAAGGGCGCCAGGCGGGCGACCGTGCACCTGTACAACGCCACCGCGCCCGTGTTCCGGCGGGTCGTGTTCCGCGGTTCCAAGGACGACATCAAGCAGATCGCCGTGGACGGCACGCGGCTGGTGATGGAGTACGCGGAGAAGCATCTGCTGGGGCCGGAGGCCGGCGGCACTGTGTTCGGGTACCAGTACAGCCCGGAGATCTTCACCGACACCGAGCTGGACTTCGCGCTGGAGGTCTGCGAGGCGGTGATGGATGTCTACCAGCCCGGTCCGGGCCGCGAGATCATCCTCAATCTGCCCGCCACGGTGGAGCGTTCGACGCCGTCGACGCACGCGGACCGCTTCGAGTGGATGAGCCGCAACCTGTCCCGCCGCGAGCACGTCGTCATCTCCGTCCACCCACACAACGACCGCGGTACGGCCGTCGCGGCGGCCGAGCTGGCGCTGATGGCCGGCGCCGACCGCGTCGAGGGCTGTCTGTTCGGGCAGGGCGAGCGCACCGGCAACGTCGACCTGGTCACCCTGGGCATGAACCTGTTCTCCCAGGGCGTCGACCCGCAGATCGACTTCTCCGACATCGACGAGATCCGTCGTACGTGGGAGTACTGCAACCAGATGCAGGTCCACCCCCGCCACCCGTACGTGGGCGACCTGGTCTACACGTCCTTCTCCGGCTCCCACCAGGACGCCATCAAGAAGGGCTTCGACGCCATGGAGGCGTCCGCGAAGGAGCAGGGCAGGACGGTCGACGACATCGAGTGGGCCGTCCCGTACCTGCCGATCGACCCGAAGGACGTCGGCCGGTCCTACGAGGCCGTCATCCGGGTCAACTCGCAGTCCGGCAAGGGCGGTATCGCCTACGTCCTGAAGAACGACCACAAGCTGGACCTGCCGCGCCGGATGCAGATCGAGTTCTCGAAGCTCATCCAGGCCAAGACGGACGCCGAGGGCGGCGAGGTCACCGGCGGCGACATCTGGGCGGTCTTCCAGGACGAGTACCTGCCGAACCCCGAGAACCCGTGGGGCCGCGTCCAGGTCAGCAACAACCAGTCGACCACCGACAAGGACGGCGTGGACACGCTGACCGTGGAGGCCGAGGTCGACGGCGTGGAGACCACCCTGGTCGGCACCGGCAACGGCCCGATCTCGGCGTTCTTCCACGCGCTGCAGGGAATCGGCATCGACGCGCGGCTGCTCGACTACCAGGAGCACACGATGAGCGAGGGCGCCTCCTCGCAGGCCGCCTCGTACATCGAGGTCGCCATCGAGGACAAGGTTCTGTGGGGCATCGGTATCGACGCGAACACGACGCGTGCGTCGCTGAAGGCGGTCGTCTCCGCCGTCAACCGCGCGACCCGCTGACCAGCCTGACCGGCGGTTTGAAAGCCCCGTTCGCCGAATTCCGGCGGGCGGGGCCCGTCGTTTACCGGCCAAACCCTGTGCGGGTCGCGGGTAGGCCTCGTCCGGAGTACTGACTGCGCCTCACCAATGTGGCTAACATCACGAAAGCGCGGCGATGTTGCCGAGGGGCACCTCCCGCGCCCATGGGGCCGTGTGTGGGGGAGTTACGGAGGTGCGACGTGCTGCCAGGACGGGACCCGATCGGTGATGCCGCCGCGCTCGCCCGCGTCGGGTGCACCAGCCGTGCCACCGGCCTGTCACGGGTGATGGGCACCCGGATCGCGTGGACGGGCGTCGGTGACGGCGAGTTCTTCTGTCCGGGCTGCGGAGGCGACCGCAACTACCAACGCCTCACCGGCCGCCGCCGCTTCACCTTCCTCGGCGTCCCCGTCCTGCCACGTGGCGAGACGGGCCCCGTGGTGGAGTGCGCGGCCTGCCGCCACCACTACGCCACGGACGTCCTCGACCACCCGACCACCGTCCGCTTCTCCGCGATGCTCCGTGACGCCGTCCACACGGTGGCCCTGGCCGTCCTCGCGGCCGGCGGCACGTGCTCCCGAACGTCGCTGACCGTCGCCGCCTCCGCGGTCCGCCGCGCCGGGTTCGACGACTGCACCGAGGACCAACTCGGCGCCCTGGTCGAGGCCCTGGCCGCCGACACGGGCCGCGTCTTCGGCGAACCCTGCGGCCCCGGCCTCGCCATAGAGCTTCACGAGGCCCTGGACCCCCTGGCACCTCACCTCGCCCCGACCGGCCGCGAGGCGATCCTCCTCCAGGGCGCCCGGATCGCCCTGGCGGACGGCCCGTACACCACGGCGGAGCGGGACGCGCTGGCCACGGTCGGCGCGGCCCTGACGATCTGCTCGGACGACGTGACCCGACTGCTGGCGACGGCGCGGACGCCGTCGTAGACCGTCCCTGCGGTGGCCGGTGCCGAAGCGGATGTCGAACCCGGCCCCGGCCCGTGCCACGGCCTCGAAGCAGCCGTCGCCGCCGAGCGGAAAGCGGCCCGATGACCGACCGCACCATCCGCGTACTCCCGGCCGACGACCAGACCCTCGCCGACGCCGCTTGCGCCATGCTCGTGGAGCCGGCGCGCACCGCGCGGGGCCGACCTGATCGTCATGGACCTGCGGATGCCCGACCTGCGGTTTCCACTCGGCGTCGAACGCCGAGCTTCCCGCCCTACAACAGCCCCGCCGCCGCCAGGTACTTCCCGACCCGCTCGACCTCCGCCTCCGACAGCGGTACCTGGGGTTCCGCCGTGGCCGGGCAGGTGATGACGCCGCGCAGGTGGAGGGCCGCCTTGAAGGCGCCGAGGGCGGAGGAGCCGGTGCCCATGCGGGTGGGGTCGCCGACGCCGACCATGCCGAAGAGAGCGCACAGGCGTTCCTGTTCGGCGCGGGCCCGCTCCCGGTCGCCGGCGCGGCAGAGCCGGTCCAGGCGTACGTACCCGGCGGGGTCGACGTTCGCCAGCCCCGGCACCGCACCGTCCGCGCCCAGGGCGAGGGCGGAGTCGACGACGAGTTCGGAACCGGTGAGGGCGCTGAAGCCGGTGAGGGCGGTGTCGGCGCGGGCGCCGGTGACGACCGCGCGGAAGGCGGCCAGGTCGCCGCTGGAGTCCTTCAGGCCGGCGATGACCCCGTCCGCCGCCAGTTCCAGGACCAGGTCGGCGGGCAGCTTGGAGTGGACGGCGGCCGGGATGTCGTAGGCGAAGACCGGGACGGGCGAGCCGGCGGCGAGCAGCCGGTAGTGGCGGGAGATCTCCGCCGGGTGGGTGCGGGTGTAGAAGGGGGCGGTCGCCACGACGGCCTCGGCTCCGGCGGCGGTCACGGCGCGGACGTGGTCCAGTACGCGGGGCGTCGTCATGTCGATCGCCCCGGCGAGCACGGGCAGTTGGCCGCCGACATGCCCGACCACCGTCTCCACGACCCGCCGCCGCTGCGCGTCCGTCAGGAACGCCGCCTCCGACGACGAACCGAGCACGAACAGCGCGTCCACACCGCCCGCCACGAGATGGTCGACCAGCCGGACGAGCGAGGGGACATCCACCTCGCGGTCCGGTGTCAGGGGCGTGCAGACGGGCGGGATGACACCGGTCAGCGGGGCGGGGACGGACATCGTGGCTCCCTGGTGCTAGGCATCGCGTCAGGCATCGCGTACGGAATCCGACGCGGGCGCGGTCACCGCCTGGGCGACCAGGTCACGTGTCGACTCCGTCTCCTGCACAGGATGGTGGCAGCGGAAGCGGTGTCCCGGGCCGACGCGGCCGTGAAGTCGGGCATGATCTCCGCGCAGTCGTCGTCCGCCTTCCAGCAGCGCGTACGGAACGGGCAGCCGCTCGGCGGCCGGGTGGCCGACGGGAGACCTCCACGAGCGCGCTCACCGGGCCGCAAGGCCGATGCGGTCCGGGTCGGGTCCCAGCTGCCGTCGTTGCCGTAGCCGGTGACGGCGGTCAGGGTGCTGTTCTTCCCGCCCTCTGCGCCACCGGTGTCGTTGGTGGACTCCGGCCCGGCCGAACAGGCGGCCGGCGAAGGGGAGACGGCCGCGCCCAGCGCGCCGGAGTACCGCGAAAGAGACCGGCGGGTCGGCGCCGGGGCGTCAGGGGTCACGTCGCGCACGGTGCCTCCAGGGAGGGAGATGCGACGTCCTACGTCCTGTAGGGAGCAGCGTGACCTCAGGAGCACCGGTGAGGGCGGTCAAGTGAGCGCACACGAATGGCGTATGTGCCAAAGGTGCGACCAACGGCGGAACAAAGCCGATAGAAACAAGGACAGTTGAGGGCACCGTTGGAAAGAATGGCCCGGGGACGGCACGGAGCGTCGACCTGGCCTCCTCCCCCTGGTCGGTTCACGTGGTTTCTGTGTGGAGGTGGAACGTCGGATGTCCGGCGAGCGTAGGGAAGCGATCGAGTCCTGGGACCCGGCCGACCCCGGTGTACTGCGGCTGCCCTCCGGGCGGCTGGTACGCGGCCGGGGGCTCCGCCACCCGCTCCCGGACGGCACTGTCCCCACGTACGCCGTGTATCTCCTCGGCAAGGAGCCGCCCGAGGTCCCCTGGGCGTCCCGCTGGCTGCGGTGGCCCGACTTCCGGCTGCCCGGTGACCGGGCGGAGGCGGCGGAGGTGCTGCGGGACGCCTGGGACCGGGCGGCCGTCGACCGGGTCGAGCTCGCGTGCGGCGGCGGCCGGGGCCGTACGGGTACCGCGCTGGCCTGTCTGGCGGTGCTGGACGGTGTACCGCCGGAGGAGGCCGTGGCGTACGTACGCCGGCACTACGACCGGCACGCGGTGGAGACCCCCTGGCAGCGGCGGTACGTACGACGGTTCGGGGCCTGACCGACGGGAGACGCGTCGGGGCTACGGCCGACGGGCGCGGAAGCGGAGGCTGCCGCCCCGCTCATGCACGGCCACGGCGACGTCGGTGAAGCCCGCCCTCGTCAGGCGTGCGGGCAGGGTCGCCGGGTCCACGACGTTCATGGTGTCGCGGAGGTGGACGAGCCGGAAGCGAAGGCTCGACCGGCTGTCGCTGCCGGCGAAGGTGCCGCCGGGGCGCAGCACCCGGAACGCCTCCGCGAAGATCCGGTCCTGCTGCTCGGCGGTCGGCACATGGTGGAGCATGGTGAAGCAGACGACCGAGTCGAACGACGTGTCCGGCAGCGGCATGGCCGCCCCGTCCGCGTGCACGATCCGGGCGCGCTCGCCCCAGGCGACGTCCAGCAGCCGGGCGGTCTCGGCGTCGACCTCGACGGCGGTCAGGTGCGGCACCTGTTCGACGAGGACCCGCAGGTTGGCGCCGTAACCGGGCCCGATCTCCAGGACGTCCGTGCCCAGGTCGACCCCGTCGAGCGCCCAGGGCAGCAGCAGCTCCCGCGTCTTGAGCGCCCACTTCTCGGAACTGCAGATCCTCTGGTGCATCTGATTCATCGGCATACCGCCGACGCTAGGCCCGCCCCCGCGCTGTCCACCACGGGCTAGGCTGCCGTCCCATGTCGCCAGACGGACAGCGGGGCGCGGGGGCCGGTGAACAGGAGGCCCACGAGGTGTGGTGGGACACCGGGCCGGTCGTCGAACGCACCCCGCCCGCCATGCTGCGCGGGCCGCACCCCACCGCGATCTTCATCGGGCACTTCGCCATGCCGCGCGGCACCGCCTTCTCCCGGCACTGGCACGCGGTCCACCAACTCGCCTGGTCCGCCAAGGGGTTGCTGCGGGTCACCACCCGGCGGGGCTCCTGGCTCCTGCCGCCCACCCTCGCCCTGTGGATCCCCGCGCGCGTCCCCCACACCACCGAGTCGGCCGGCGACACGGTGATGCGCAGCCCGTACGTGGACCCCGCGAGCTGCCCCGGCATCGACTGGCGGGAGCCGACCGTGGTGGCGGTGGGCCCGCTGCTCCAGGCGCTCATCGAACACCTCCTCCGCACGGACCTGCCCGCCGAGGCCCGCGCCCGCGCGGAGGCCGTCCTCCTCGACGTCCTGCACCCCGTCCCCGTCACCAGCGTCTCCGCCCCCGAGCCCCGCGACCCCAGGGCCCGCGAGGTCGCCCGCGCCCTCACCGCGAACCCGGCCGACCCCCGCCCCCTCGCCGCCTGGGGCACCCGGGCCGGCGCCAGCGGCCGCACCCTGGCCCGGCTCTTCGTCACCGAGACGGGCCTCGCCTTCGGCCAGTGGCGCGAGCAGGCCCGGATGCGCGCCGCGATGCCGCTGCTCGCCGAGGGCCTCCCCATCGAGTCCGTCGCCCACCGCGTCGGCTACGCCTCGGCCAGCTCCTTCGTCGCGGCGTTCCACCGGATCGTCGGGGTGACACCGCGCCAGTACTTCCCCGTGCGCCGCTGAGTGGCCGTGGCCACCGGTCCGGGCGGCGCGGCCGGAGATCAGGGCGACCCGCTCGCCCGGCCCATGGCACCCTGACCGTCTCGGCGGGACCGGTCTAGGAACCGGTACTCGCGGGCCCGTACAGCGCGTTCGGCGCGCCCGTCATCAGCGCCCAGTACCTGTCCCCGTACGACCAGTGCCACCACTCGGTGGGGTAGTTGACCAGCCCGGCCGTGGTGAGGGCCGCGCTCAGGATGCGGCGGTTGCGGCGGGCGGCGTCGGAGATGTTCGGCGCGTCGGTGTAGCAGGCGTCGTCGCTCTCCTCGGGGCTGGCGTCGAGACGGGTGCCCATGTCGAGCTCCTCCCCGGCGGCGGTGCACAGGGTCAGGTCGACCGCGGCGCCCGCGACATGCGGCCCGATCTCCGGCGGGGAGAGGGAACGGCTGGCCTGGACGTGGAGGTGCTCCTCCGACCAGTCGGGGTTGGCGAGGCGCAGTTCGGCGGCGTACCTCTCGAAGTACTCGATCTGCAGGGCGAGCGGCCGGTACCCCTCGGTGACCAGCAGCCGCAGCCCGTCCGGAAGCAGCCGGGCGGCGCGGGCGAGGCGCCAGACGACGCCCTCGCGCAGGTGCGCGTACGAGCCCTCGGGGTCGGCCTGGCGGGAGTCGACCACGACGAAGGGCAGCTCCCGCAGGTCGACGAGGGGCTCACCGCACTCCTGGACCGGGACACCGGCGACCTCGGGGTCGCTCATGAGGATGATCGAAGGCATGCGTCGTCCCCCACCGGGCGGGAGGTGTGCGGCGGGGTGCGTGGCAGCACCCCGGGGAGGGACCTGATCCCCTGATGTCCCTCCCCGGGGGCTTCCCCCCTTGAGTGGTGGTCTGCGGCCTGGAGCCGGGCGTTCCCCCCGCCCGTCCTGCGGTTCCGAACCCACTGTTGTCACGTTCCCACCGGTCCGTCCCCTGTGCGCTCCGGTGGGCGGACCGGCCGGGCGGTGGTCGCCCGGCCGATCTGTCGCTCCCCCGAGAACACCGAGAATGGCGCACTCCGCTGCAAGTTCTCTGCAAGTCCGCCGCAAGCGGGTTTCAGCCTGCCCGACGGTCCGGAACGAGCCGGTCACTCCGTGTCCCCGACGAGGCCGGGGACCTCTCCTCAGGCAAGGCCCGCCGGGTCGAGACCGGCCCCCGGATCACGCGGGTCACCCCGATCGCACCCACGGCCACGGCTCGTGCCGTTCGCGGGCCTCGCAGACGTCGAACACGGCCATGGCCTCGGCCCGCAGCGCGTCGGCACCGGCCCGATCGCCGAGCACGGCCCGTACGACGGACAGGTTGCGCAGGGCGCGGGCCCGGGGCAGGGGCAGGGCGAGGACGCCCCAGAGGGCGGCGGACGCGGTCAGCAGCGCCTCCGCGTCCGTCAGCCGCCCGTCGGCCAGCGCGCACTCGCCGAGCGTCCGCAGCGTCAGGGCCTCGCCGAAACGGTCCTCGTGGACCCGGCAGACCTCCAGGATCTCGTGCAGCTCCGCCTCCGCCTCCCGGGTGTGCCCCAGCCGCAGCCGGGCCTTGGCCCGGGCCCGCAGCGCGTACGCCGCCATGTGCGGGTCGCCGATCGCGCGCAGGATCTCCAGCGCCTGCTCGGCCACGCGCGCGGCCTCCTCGTACGCGCCGAGCGAGCGGTGCACCAGGCTGAGCGTGCGCAGCGCCAGGGCCTCACCGCGCCGGCTGCCGAGCCGCCGGTACGCCCGCAGCGACTCGTCGAGCAGCGGGAACGCGCCCTCCTGGTCGCCGAGTTCGAGGCGTACGGAACCGCCGTACCGGCAGGCGACGCCGACCCCGGTGTCGTCGCCGACCCGCCGGAAGCCGTCGGCGGCGTCGGTCAGGGCACGTTCCGCGTCGCGCAGTTCGCCGACCTCACGGCAGGCGCTGCCGAGGCCGGCGAGGGCGGCGGACCGGCCGCGTACGTCACCGAGTTCCGTACAGATGCGCTCCGCCGTGCGGAAGTACTCCTGGGACTCGGCGATGCGGTCCTGCTCGTAGCGGAGTTGCCCCAGGCCGATGATCAGCAGGGCCTCACCCGAGCGGTCCTCGGCGCGGCGGGCTGCCGCGAGGGCGGCGTCGTGGCTGCGCCACCAGGCGTCGAAGCGGTTCTTGATGGCGAACGAGGAGGAGCACAGGGCCGCCGCGGCTTCGCAGGCGAGGCTGTGCAGGCCCATGGCCGCCGCCCGCTCCACCGCGTTGGTGAGGGCGTCGGCCTCCGCGTCGAACCAGGCGAAGGGGTCCGCGAGGGCACGGCGGGTGGTTCGTTCGCCCACCGGGGCGGGGGTGTCGGCCGGTTGGCGGTTGCCGGTCGTGTGTGGTTGCTCACGCCCGCGGGGTGGAGCCGCAGGTGCGGCGGTCCCGCGCCGCTTGAGACTGAACCCCTGTCTCAGGATCACCGCCCCCGAGGGAGATTCCTCCGTCACCCTGTCCATCAGCCACAGACCGGCTGACAACGCCCGGCCGACCGCCGCCGTGCGGTCACCGACCGGGTCCTCGGTCTCCGCGCGCTCGACGGCGTAGACGCGGACCAGGTCGTGCAGGCGGTAGCGGGGCTGGCCGACCTGGTCGGTGCCGGGGCAGTTGATCAGCTGGGCGTCCAGGAGCCGTTCGAGGATCTCCTCGGCCTCGTCCTCCGGCATACCGGAGAGCGCGGCCACCGCCCACACGGCGAGGTCCGCCGAGCCCAGTGTGGCGATCCTGCGCAGCACCCGGCGGGCGCATCCGTCCAGGGCCTGGTAGCTGAGGCCGAGGCCGGCCCTTACCTCCAGGTCACCCACGGACAGCTCGTCGAGGCGGCGGTGTTCGTCGGCGAGGCGCTCGGCGAGCACGCTGGGCGTCCAGTGCCGCCGGGTCGCCAGGCGGGCGCCCGCGATCCGCAGCGCCAGCGGCAGCCCGCCGCACAGCTCCACGATCCGCCGGGCGGCGGCCTGTTCGAGCGGGTCGTCCGGGGTGCGTGCCGGGCCCGTGACCCTGGTGAGCAGTTCGAGGCCGCGTGCGTCGTCCAGGACGTCCAGGTCGGTGCGCCGGGCCCCGACGAGCCCGCCGAGCCGGGCCCGTGAGGTCACCAGGACCCCGCAGGTGGCGCTGCCCGGCAGCAGTGGCCGTACCTGGGCCTCGCCGTTCGCGTCGTCCAGGACCAGCAGGATCCGCCGTCCGGCGACGAGGCTGCGGAACAGGTCGCCGCGTTCGGCCGTGTCCTCGGGCGGGTCCGCGCCGAGCGCCCGCAGCAGCCGGCCCAGCACCTCGGCGGGCGGTACGGGCTCGCTGAAGCCGTGCAGTTCGGCGTACAGCTGCCCGTCGGGATAGTCGCCGGCGACCCGGTGCGCGGCCTGCACGGCGAGCGCCGACTTGCCCACCCCGGCTGCCCCCGACACCACGACGACGGGCATCGCCTCCCGCTCGCCGGTCAACCCCTCGACGACCCCCGCCAGTTCCTCCTCCCGCCCGGTGAAGTCCCCGATGGCGGGCGGGAGAAGGGACACCCGCCGGGGTACGGAGGCCTGCTGCGGGGCGGCGGTGGCCGTCGTGGCGGCGAGCAGGGCCGGGTCGGCCCGCAGGATCGCCTCGTACAGCCGGTTCAGCTCCGGGCCCGGGTCGAGCCCCAGCTCCTCGGCGAGCACGGCCCGCCCCTCCGCGTACACGGCCAGCGCGTCGGCCTGCCGGCCCAGCCGGTACAGGCCCAGCATCAGCTGCCCGCGCGGCCGCTCCCGGGTCGGACGGGTCTCGACCAGTGCGGTCAGCTCGGTGACCAGCTCCGCCTCGTGCCCGCCGGCCTCCAGCTCGGCGGCGATGCGTTCCTCCAGGGCCGCCTGCCGGGCCTCCTCCAGCCACCCGGCCTCACCCCGCAGCGCTTCCCCGACGCCGCCGAGCGCGGGTCCGTGCCACAGCTCCAGCGCCTCCCGCAGCAGCCGGGCGGCCTCCGTGTGGTTCCCGTCGACGGCGGCCCGCCGCCCGTCCGCCGTGCGCGCCTCGAACTCCGCCAGATCGACCCGCCCGACCCCGGGCCGCATCACGTATCCCGGCGGCCGGGTCTCGATCGCCTCCGCCGCCTCGGCGGGCAGGGCCCGCCGCAGTGCCGACACATACGTCTGCACCAGCGCCCGCGCGGTGTCGGGGGGCTCCTCCCCCCAGATCACGTCCACCAGCGCGTCCGCGGGCACCACCTGCCCGGCCCGCAGCAGCAGCGCGGCCAGCAGCGCACGCGGTTTCGGCCCGCCCAGCCGCAGGGGTCTGTCACCGTGCCACGCCTCTACCGGGCCGAGCAGTCGGAATTC
This sequence comes from Streptomyces sp. NBC_01314, assembly GCF_041435215.1. NCBI lineage: Bacteria > Bacillati > Actinomycetota > Actinomycetes > Kitasatosporales > Streptomycetaceae > Streptomyces > Streptomyces sp. NBC_01314. The sequence continues at coordinate 7,578,622 of NZ_CP108394.1, forward strand.
CAGCTCCACGGGTCCCCATCTTCCGTGCCGTCGGACCGCCGGGACAGCGGTTGCTCACGCAACGTTCGACGCTCATCCACGCCGAGTGGTTTCCCAGGACGCGTGGTGCGTCGGCGACTTGTCGAAAACGGGGGAACCAAAGGGAATCTTAGGTGGACAACGCGGAGATTCCCCACGTAAGTGAGGACCACCTGTGGTGATGCGGTGCGGGAGAGGTGGGGCCTGCGGGGGTGCGGGACGGACCGTCCGGAAGGCCGGCCGCCCCCGACGGCGAGGCCCTCCACCCCGGTCCCCGGCGAAAGCGCGGCATGTGTGTCCGTGCATTCCAGGTTCGTCGGTCAGGGCCCAACGCTTTTGCGCCGCCCGGAAGTTGTACAGGACAGACTCCTGCCGAGTTTAGGCACGGCGGGTCACCAGAAAGATGCGAAGAGTGAAATTCGATGGTGTGGGGGAGCACCGTGAAGGCAGTGCGGGAAGGGCCTGGGGGACGACACTCGGCGGGCGCGTCGAAGAGGCGGAGGATTTGGTGGAGGAATTGCGGCGGACAGTCGGAAAGGCAGGAATTGTTCTGCCTGTACCGGCCATTTCGGCGGCGACCCTGCGGTGAGCGGTCACGGGAAGAAGCCGACGATCGGCACCTACGCGGTCGACACCCGCACCGGGAAGGTCGGCCGGGTCATGGGCCACGAGGGGCCGTACGTACAGCTGCGGCCGGTCGGCGGAGGGAGAGAATGGGACTGCGCCCCCGAGGCCGTACGGGCCGCCACGACCATAGAACGGCTGCGCGCGGCGACCGCGTACGAGAACGCCCGCAGCCGGGGCGAGGTCCCTTGAAGGGGTGGCCGTAGGCGAGAATGGGCGGCATGAGCCTGTTCCGTGACGACGGAGTCGTCCTGCGCACCCAGAAGCCGGGTGACGCGGATCGGATCATGCTGTGCTCTCCCGGCGGGCGACCCCCGCACCCCCGGCGGCAACCCCGTGGGGGCGTGCGATGAGTCTCTTCCGTGACGACGGTGTGGTCCTGCGCACCCAGAAGCTGGGTGAGGCGGATCGCATCATCACGCTGCTCACTCGCGGTCATGGGCGGGTGCGGGCGGTGGCTCGGGGGGTGCGGCGGACGAAGTCGAAGTTCGGGGCGCGGCTCGAACCCTTCTCGCATGTGGACGTGCAGTTCTTCGCGCGGGGCAGCGAGTTGATCGGTCGCGGGCTGCCCCTGTGCACCCAGAGCGAGACCATCGCTCCGTACGGCGGCGGCATCGTGAGCGACTACGCCCGCTACACCGCCGGGACGGCCATGCTGGAGACGGCCGAGCGGTTCACGGACCACGAGGGCGAGCCCGCCGTGCAGCAGTACCTGCTGCTCGTCGGCGGGCTGCGCACCCTCGCCCGCGGCGAACACGCGCCGCACCTCGTCCTCGACGCCTTCCTGCTGCGCTCGCTCGCCGTCAACGGCTACGCCCCCAGCTTCAGCGACTGCGCCAAGTGCGGAATGCCCGGCCCGAACCGGTTCTTCTCCGTCGGCGCCGGAGGGTCCGTCTGCGTGGACTGCCGGGTGCCCGGCAGCGTCGTACCCTCGCCCCAGACGCTGGAGCTGCTCGCCGCGCTCCTTACGGGAGACTGGGAGACCGCGGACGCGAGCGAGCCGCGGCACGTCCGGGAGGGCAGCGGGCTGGTGTCCGCCTATCTGCACTGGCATCTGGAGCGCGGCCTGCGCTCACTCCGGTACGTGGAAAAGTCGTAAGCGGCACAGATCGTCAAGCCGGCACAGATCGTCAAACAGCACAGATCGTCAAGCGGCACCGAGTCGTCAAGCAGTACAAAGTCGTCAAGAAGCCAGAGTCGTCGAGCAGCAGAGTCGTCAGCACCGCAGAGGAGACGAGAAGCACATGGTGGTACGCGGGTTCCTGGGGCGTCAGCGCCGCGAGCACAAGGCACCGACGCCGCACCCGTCCGGCGCCCGCGCGCCCAAGCTCCCCGGCGAGCTGGTCCCCAAGCATGTGGCGATCGTCATGGACGGCAACGGCCGCTGGGCCAAGGAGCGCGGGCTGCCGCGCACCGAGGGCCACAAGGTCGGCGCCGAGCGCGTGCTCGATGTCCTTCAGGGCTCGGTCGAGATCGGCGTGCGCAACATCTCCCTCTACGCCTTCTCCACCGAGAACTGGAAGCGCTCGCCCGACGAGGTCCGCTTCCTCATGAACTTCAACCGCGACTTCATCCGCAAGACCCGTGACCAGCTCGACGAGCTCGGTATCCGGGTCCGCTGGGTGGGCCGGATGCCCAAGCTGTGGAAGTCGGTCGCCAAGGAGCTCCAGGTCGCCCAGGAGCAGACCAAGGACAACAAACTGCTGACGCTGTACTTCTGCATGAACTACGGCGGCCGCGCCGAGATCGCCGACGCGGCCCAGGCCCTCGCCGAAGACATCCGCGCGGGCCGCCTCGACCCCTCCAAGGTCACCGAGAAGACCTTCGCGAAGTACCTCTACTACCCGGACATGCCGGACGTCGACCTCTTCCTGCGCCCCAGTGGCGAGCAGCGCACCTCCAACTACCTGCTCTGGCAGAGCGCCTACGCCGAGATGGTCTTCCAGGACGTGCTGTGGCCCGACTTCGACCGTCGTGACCTGTGGCGCGCCTGCCTGGAGTTCGCCTCCCGCGACCGCCGCTTCGGCGGCGCCATCCCGAACGAGGAACTGCTCGCCATGGAGGGCCGGACGGAGGACTGACCGTTGGCGGAGGCCGGTGGGAACAACGTGGAACTGGTGTACCGGGCGGCGGTCGGGGACTTCCGCGAGGCGGTCCGCGCGTCCACGCGGGCCTCGGCCGCCGGCCGGTGGGGGCGCGGGCTGCTGCTGTTCTCCGCCGGGGCGGGCGCGCTCGTCACGGTCCTGGCGCTGGCGTCGGGCGGTACGCCTGACGCCCAGGTCCTCGTGATGCCGGTGGCGGCGGTCGTCGGGCTCGTCCTGCTGCCCGGGCTCCAGGCCCGCCTCCTCCACCGGCGGGCGGCGGCCCGGGGGCTGCACCGCACCGTGCTGGACCTGTGGGGCGTGACCGTCGAGCACGACCACGGCACCGAACACCCGGCCCGCTGGTCACAGGTGTCCCGGTACGCGGAGACCCCGCACACCTTCGTCCTCTTCAGCGGCGCCCACGCGCCCCGCCTCACCGTGCTGCCGAAGCGCGGCCTGCCGAACCCCGCCGACGCCGACCGGCTCCGTGCCGTCCTCGACCGCGAGGGCCTGACCCGGCTGTAGTGCGGTGCGAAGGCCCCACGCCCGGTCGACCGCCCCGACCAGGGCCTGGCCCGGCCGGCTGCCGCCGGATGTCGAAGCACAGCTCCTTCTGCGAACCGGACGAGCTGGAGCGCTGCTCCGGCCGCAAGCCGCAGCCGTAGTCAGCTGTAGCCGTTGCCGCGAGCCGCGAGCCGCGAGCCGGGCCGGAGGCTGGGCTCGACGGCGGTCCGGCCTACGCGGTCTTCTCCGCGCACTCCGCGCAGGTGCCGAAGATCTCCACCGTGTGGGCGACGTTCACGAAGCCGTGTTCCGAGGCGATCGCGTCGGCCCACGTCTCGACCGCCGGGCCCTCCACCTCCACGGCCTTGCCGCAGACACGGCAGACGAGGTGGTGGTGGTGCTCGCCGGAGGAGCAGCGGCGGTACACGGACTCGCCGTCGGAGGTGCGCAGGACGTCGACCTCGCCCGCGTCGGCGAGGGACTGCAACGTGCGGTACACGGTGGTGAGCCCGACCGAGTCGCCCTTGTGCTTGAGCATGTCGTGGAGTTCCTGCGCGCTGCGGAACTCGTCGACCTCGTCGAGTGCCGCGGCCACAGCCGTCCGCTGCCGGGTGGAACGACCTCGTACGGGTCCAGCGGTCGTCACCGTTGCCTCCTCGCGTAGCGGTCTTGCGGGGGCCATTGTGCCAGCCCGCGCGGGCCCGCCGGGTTGCGGCCGGACGCCGGTCAGCCCGCGGACCCCTCGGCGGAGCCCCGGCTGGCCGGAACCGTGTCCCTGACCACCCCCGCCCCCGCGCCCTCACCGGCCTTCGGGATCACACACTCCGACGGGTCGCCGGCGGCCGCCTCCAGGGCCTTCGCGCGCCGCCTGGCCAGCGGTGTCGCCAGCGCGGTGAGCACCATGAACACGGCGATGGCGAGCAGCACGATCGTCGCGCCGGGCGGCACGTCCCGGTAGTACGAGGTGACCGCGCCGCCGATCGTCACGGACACCCCGATGGCCACGGCGATCGCGAAGGTGGCCGCGAAACTGCGGGTGAGCTGCTGTGCGGCGGCGACGGGGACGACCATCAGCGCGGACACCAGGAGCAGGCCGACCACGCGCATGGCGACCGTGACGGTCACCGCCGCCGTGACCGCCGTCAGCAGGTTCAGCGCGCGCACGGGCAGGCCGGTGACCCGGGCGAACTCCTCGTCCTGGCTGACCGCGAACAGCTGTCGTCGCAGGGCCAGCGTCATCACGATCACGAACGCCGCCAGGACGCAGATCGCGGTGATGTCCTCCTGTGACACGGTCGACAGCGAGCCGAAGAGGAACGACATCAGGTTGGCGTTGGTGCCGCCCGGCGCGAGGTTGATGAGCATCACACCGCCCGCCATGCCGCCGTAGAAGAGCATGGCGAGCGCGATGTCGCCGCGCGTCTTGCCGTACCAGCGGATCAGCTCCATCAGCACCGAGCCCAGCACGGCCACCAGTGTCGCCATCCAGACCGGGGACCACGACAGCATGAAGCCGAGGCCCACGCCCGTCATCGCGACATGGCCGATGCCGTCGCCCATGAGGGCCTGGCGGCGCTGGACGAGATAGATGCCGATCGCGGGGGCGGTGATGCCGACGAGGACGGCGGCGAGCAGGGCCCGCTGCATGAAGGCGTAGTTGAGGATGTCCATCGCGATCGCCTTCTCAGCTCAGCAGGCCCGTACGGACGGGCCCGGTGCCCGGTGCCGCGTGCGGGTGTACGTGGTCGTGGCCGGGCAGCGCGTGCTGGCCGACCGCCTTCGGGGGCGGGCCGTCGTGGGTGACGCAGCCGTCGCGGAGCACCACCGCGCGGTCGATCAGCGGCTCCAGCGGGCCCAGTTCGTGGAGGACCAGCAGCACCGTGGTGCCCTTGGCGACCTGCTCGCGCAGCGTCGCGGCCAGCACCTCCTGGCTGGCCAGGTCGACGCCCGCCATCGGCTCGTCCATGATCAGCAGCTCGGGTTCGGAGGCGAGGGCGCGGGCGATGAGGACGCGCTGGTGCTGGCCGCCGGAGAGGGCGTTCACCGAGTCCTTGGCGCGGTCCGCCATGCCGACCATGTCCAGGGCCCGCCGGATCGCCTCGTGGTCGGCTCCGCGCAGGATGCCGAAGCGGGCGCGGGAGAGCCGGCCCGAGGCCACGATCTCCGTCACCGTCGCCGGGACACCGCCGGCCGCCGTCGTGCGCTGCGGCACGTACCCGAGGCGCCGCCAGTCGCGGAAGCGGCGGCGCGGGACGCCGAACAGCTCTATCTCGCCGTCACTCAGAGGCACCTGTCCGATCACCGTGCGTACGGCGGTGGACTTGCCGGAGCCGTTGGCGCCGAGCAGCGCGACGACCTCACCGCGGTGAACGGTGAGGTCGATGCCGCGCAGGACGGTGCGCGAGCCCAGTTCGGCGCGGACGCCGCGCAACGAGATGACGGGCTCGGTCATGCCTGCTGCCTCCGGATGATCAACAAGGTCACTTGGCTCCCAGGGCCGTTTCGAGGGCCTTGAGGTTGGCTTCCTGCACCGAGAAGTAGTCCTTGCCGCGCGACTTCTCGGTGATGCCCTCGATCGGGTCGAGGACGTCCGTCCTGAGGTTCGCGTCGGCGGCGATGGTCTTCGCGGTCTTGTCGCTGACGAGTGTCTCGTAGAACACGGTGGTCACGCCGTCGGCCTTCGCCATCTTCTCAAGTGCCTTGACCCGCGCGGCACTCGGCTCGGACTCGGGGTCGAGGCCGGAGATGGCCTCCTCGGTGAGGCCGTAGCGCTCGGCGAGGTAGCCGAAGGCGGCGTGGGTGGTGATGAAGACCTTGGTGTCGGTGTTCTTCAGACCGTTCTCGAACTGGTCGTCGAGCGCGCCCAGCTTCTCGACCAGGGCCTCGGTGTTGGTCTTGTAGGTGTCCGCGTGGTCCGGGTCGGCCTTCTCGAAGGCGGCGCCGACGCCCTTGGCGACCTCGGCGTACTTCACCGGGTCGAGCCAGACGTGGGGGTCCTTGCCGGCCAGTTCCTCGTTCTCGTGCTCGTCGTGCTCGTCCGAGTGGCCGCCGACCTCGTTGCCGTGGTGCTCCATGGTGGTCAGCGTGGCGGCGTCGATCTTCGTCTTGAGCTCGGACTGCGAGACCGCGTCGTCGACGGAGGGCTGCAGGCCCTTGAGGTAGAGCACGGCGTCCGACTCCTGGAGCGCGGCCGTCTGCTTGGCGCTGATCTCCAGGTCGTGCGGCTCCTGGCCGGGTTCGGTCAGACTGGTGACGTTCACGTACTTCCCGCCGATCTGCTCGGCGAGGAAGGCCATCGGATAGAACGACGCGACAACGTCGAACTTGTCCGTGTTGCCGGCGGCGGCACTGTCGGTGGAGCAGGCCGAGAGCGTGGTGAGGCTCAGGGCGGCGGCCGCGGTCGCCGCCGCGGGTATCAGGAGTCGTCGTCGTACTGCGTTCATGACAGTCATTTTCATCTTATCTGGAAACGATTGTCAACAAGCCTGGTGGTAAGCCCTTGGTAAGGCCTTTGTCCGGCTCTCGCCGCCTCGTTCTCCGAACCGATTTGATCGGAGGGCAGGCCCCGCCGGTAACCTGAGGCATTCGCTCTGAAGCGCGTTCGCTTCCCTCCAGGAGCGCATCGCTTCGTCGCCCGTCGTCGTAATGAAGAGAGCACCGTGGCCGCCGACAAGATCGACACCATCGTCAGCCTGAGCAAGCGCCGTGGCTTCGTATTCCCGTGCAGCGAGATCTATGGCGGCCAGCGTGCCGCCTGGGACTACGGACCGCTGGGTGTCGAGCTCAAGGAGAACATCAAGCGTCAGTGGTGGCGCTACATGGTGACGTCTCGCGAGGACGTGGTCGGCATCGACTCGTCCGTCATCCTGGCCCCCGAGGTCTGGGTCGCCTCCGGCCACGTCGCCACCTTCTCCGACCCGCTCACCGAGTGCACCTCCTGCCACAAGCGGTTCCGCGCGGACCACCTGGAAGAGGCGTACGAGGCGAAGAAGGGCCGCCTGCCGGAGAACGGCCTCGCGGACGTCAACTGCCCCAACTGCGGCACCAAGGGCCAGTTCACCGAGCCCAAGCAGTTCTCGGGTCTGCTCTCCACCCACCTCGGCCCCACCCAGGACACCGGCTCCGTCGCCTACCTGCGTCCCGAGACCGCCCAGGGCATCTTCACCAACTTCGCCCAGGTGCAGACCACTTCGCGCCGCAAGCCCCCGTTCGGCATCGCCCAGATGGGCAAGTCCTTCCGCAACGAGATCACGCCCGGCAACTTCATCTTCCGCACCCGCGAGTTCGAGCAGATGGAGATGGAGTTCTTCGTCAAGCCGGGCGAGGACGAGAAGTGGCAGGAGTACTGGATGCAGGAGCGGTGGAACTGGTACACCGGCCTGGGCATGCGCGAGGAGAACATGCGCTGGTACGACCACCCGGCCGAGAAGCTCTCCCACTACTCCAAGCGCACCGCCGACATCGAGTACCGCTTCCAGTTCGGCGGCAACGAGTGGGGTGAGCTGGAGGGCGTCGCCAACCGCACCGACTACGACCTCAACGCCCACTCCAAGGCCTCCGGCCAGGACCTGTCGTACTACGACCAGGAGTCGAGCGAGCGGTACACGCCGTTCGTCATCGAGCCGGCGGCCGGTGTCGGCCGCACGATGCTGGCGTTCCTGCTCGACGCGTACACCGAGGACGAGGCGCCCAACGCCAAGGGCAAGCTGGAGAAGCGCACGGTGCTGCGGCTGGACCACCGCATCGCGCCGGTGAAGGTGGCGGTGCTTCCGCTGTCCCGCAACGCCGAGCTGTCCCCGAAGGCGAAGGGGCTCGCGGCGGCGCTGCGGCAGAACTGGAACATCGACTTCGACGACGCGGGTGCGATCGGGCGCCGGTACCGTCGCCAGGACGAGATCGGTACGCCGTACTGCGTGACGGTCGACTTCGACACGCTGGACGACAATGCGGTGACCGTGCGCGAGCGGGACTCGATGAAGCAGGAGCGGGTGTCTCTCGACCAGATCGAGGGGTACCTCGCGGGTCGGCTCGTCGGCGCCTGAGGGGTCGCCTCGCTCGGGTGATTGAGCGGCTGCGGGTTCGTCGTGGCCGGTCGCGCAGTTCCCCGCGCCCCTTACGGGGCCGGGGAACTCGGCGTTTACGGGTCGTACGGGTCGTACGGGTCCTTACAGATCCAGGTCGGCGAAGAGGGCCGCGTGGTCCGAGGCCTGGTCGGCCTTCGACGTGACGGTGGCGAAGGACGGGAAGGTCCTCGGAGCCCAGATTCCCCTCCGCTCCACGCCCACGTTCGTCACCAGCTCCCACAACTCCGGGCTGAACATGAGGTAGTCGAGCTTCTGCTCGTCGCGCTTGCCGGTGCCATGGGTGCCCGGAGGGTTGGCGCCGTAGCTCTCGTGGGTCATGGCCTCGCGGAGGCCGGCGTCGAGGAGGAGCTTGATGGGGGGACTGGCGAGGAAGTCGTTGAGGTCGCCGGCCACCACGACCCGCGCGGAACGGTCCAGGGCGGCCTCGTAGATCTCCTTGACGCGCTTGGCCTGGGCCTTGCGGCGCTTGTCGTTCTCGGCGGCGCGGCCGAAGCCCTTGCTCTTGAAGTGGTTGCCGAGGATCCACAGGGGGTCGCCGTCGACCTCCACCTCGAACTCGGGGCAGTCCCGGCTGAACACCGGGTTGCCGTTCGCGCCGGAATCGAAGATGTGTGACCGCACGGACGTGATCGGGAACCGGCTGAGGATGCCGACATCGATGCCACGGCTGTCGTTGCCGTCGACGAGCATGTTGAACGGGTACGGGGCGTGTCCCACCACGCCGCCCAGCACCTGGGTGTTGAAGCGGTCCAGGGTGAGCCGGTCCTCGACCTCGACCGTGAGCAGGATGTCCGCGTTCACCTCGGCTATCACCCGGGCGGTGTTCTCCACCGCGTCCCAGCCGATGTCGCCCCGCACCATCTCGGCCCAACCGGACCACTTCGGCCGCCCCTTGGCGACGATCTTGACGACGGGTCCTCCCGTCGGGGACACCGTGTAGAGCTTGGCGCCGCCGCGGGGCTGGTTGACGAAGAACGGCCGCCGGCTGCCCGCCTCCGAGTCGTGCGCGTCGTGCTTCACGATCAGCTCGGCGATCCGCTCCTTGTCCGCCTCCTGGTAGATCTCCTTGTCGAGGAGACCGACCAGCTCGTTGAAGTCGTCCAGGATCTCCTTGCGCAACTCGCCATCGGCGAGGCCGAACACCGTCGGCCGACGGAAGAGGTTCTCGGCGTTGAAGGTGGCGATACGGATGGTCATGCGCCCTCCTGGAGGCCACGGCGGGCCGGTGACAGGCTGACAGGCTGACAGACACCTCGAATTGTCCGAGTGCGGATGAAAGGTGTCCAATGGAACGCCAGGGAAAGTTCCGTAGTTCCCGGAAAAATCTCGTACGACCCACCAATCCGGATCTGTCCCGGTTCCGAAGGGGAGGGCATACGGCCCGCGAGGGGCGGGCCGCGCATCTTCACGGGGGCGTACATGCGCAAGCAAGCGATCATCGGCGTACTCACCATGGCGGTGGCGATCGGGACCGTAGGGGCGGTCGGGGCGGGGGCGCTGGGCGGATCGTCCGCGTCGTCCGGGTCCGGGTCCGGGTCCGGGTCCGGAGCATCGGAGGACGGCTCCTCCGGCATCGGGGGCGGCATCGAGTCCAAGGGCGGTGGCCTGGGTGGCGCGGCGAAGGTGCCCGGCGGGCTGAAGGCCGTCGGGCTCACCGTCGACCAGCGGCTGGTGGTCTTCCGCGTCGACAGGCCGGGCGCCGCCGTCCCGCTCGGCAAGGTCGGCGGCCTCAAGGGCGACACGAAGCTCGTCGGCATCGACTACCGCGTCCAGAACGGCAAGCTGTACGGCGTCGGCGACAGGGGCGGCGTCTACACGATCCGCGAGGTGGGTGCCAAGGCCACCAAGGTCTCCCAGCTCACGGTCGCCCTCCGGGGCGCGGCGTACGGCGTCGACTTCAACCCCGCCGCCAACCGCCTCCGCGTGATCAGCGACACCGGCCAGAACCTCCGCCACAACCTCGACGACCCCCAGGGCGCCCCGGCCGCCGGCACCACGGCCGTCGACGGCACCCTCACCGACCCGCCGGTCCCGCCCGCCACGGCCGGGGCCACCGCTCAGGGGGTGACCGGGGCGGCGTACACGAACAACGACCTCGACACCGCCACCGCGACCACCCTGTTCGACCTCGGCGCCGCGCAGGACCAGGTCACCGTCCAGTCGCCGGCGAACGCGGGCAGCCTCGCCCCCACCGGCAAGCTCGGCGTCGACGCCCCGCCGGACTCCGGGTTCGACATCTACAGCTCGGTGAGGAGTGGTGTGAACGCCGGGTACGCGGTGACGGGGGCGCGGATGTTCGGCGTCAACCTCCTGACGGGCAAGGCGAGTTCGACGGGGAGCTTCCCCAAGGGGCGGCAGGTGGTGGACCTGGCGATCCCGCTGCGGCAGGGCTGACCCACGGGAGGCCGGCGGTCGCGTACACCGTGACCGAGGCGGACCGGCCCGGTGCGCCGCGGTCGGTCCGACGCGGGCCGTCCGCCTATGCCACGCAGAACTCGTTGCCCTCCGGGTCCCGCATCACCCACCAATGCCCTGCCGGGCCCCTGTCGAACTCCTCGACGCGGGTGGCGCCCAGGGTTTCCAGGCGGATGACGAGGGGGCCCAGGCCGTCCGGGCCGGAGTGGACGTCGATATGGAGACGGTTCTTGACCGTCTTGGCCTCGGGGACGTCCTGGAAGAGGAGACGGCGGCCCTTGCCGATGCCGGTGAAGGGGTCGTACGGGTCGTCGGGGTGGCGGACGGCGGCGTAGCCGCGGAAGACGTGGTGGCCGTTGTGCTCGGTGACGGCGGCCTCGGGGAGGTCGCCCGTGGTGAGGAGGTGGGTGATCAGTGTGCTCGGGTCCTCCACCTCGTAGCCCAGCGCCGCGGCCCAGAAATCGGCCAGGGGCTGGGCGTCCCGCGTGTCGACGACCAGTTTCCAGTTCAGTGCGGCAGTCATGTAACCGGTTATATTGGTTACATGGCTTTGTCGTCCAGGGCATCAGCTTCGAAGGGGGCGTCGGGAGTGTCGGGCATCCGGCTGCGGTCCTACTCCGGGAACGTCTTCCGGTTCGATCCGGGCGCTCTCTGCCTGGAGCTGCTCGTCACCGGCGGTCCCGGCGCCCTGACCCGCTACGAGGTGCTGCACACCCCCGATGACCTGGTCGAATGGGCCGATCAGTCCCGGCTCGCCCCCACGCCCCTCGCCCTCCACGTCACGGCGGACGACGTGACGTACGCCCGGCGGCTGCGCGACGCGCTGACCCGTACGGTCGTCACCCGCGTGGTCGGCGGCGCCGGCCTCCCCGAGCTGGGCATATCCCCGGCGGACACCGCCGACCTCGCTCTCGTCAACGAAGCCGCCGCCCGCCCGCCGCTCGCCCCCGCCATCGGCGCGGACGGCGCCCGGAGCTGGGCCGCCGGTACGGCGACCGGCGCGCAGCTCCTCTCCACGGTCGCCCGGGATGCCGTCGACCTCCTCACCGGGCCGTACGCCGAACGCGTCCGCATGTGCGCCGGCGACCGTTGCTATCTCCTCTACGTCGACACCTCACGCCCCGGCCGCCGCCGCTGGTGCTCGATGGAGCACTGCGGCAACCGCCACAAGGTCCGCGCCCACCGTGTGCGCCGCTCCGGGGCGGGACCGGTCGAGTAGCGGCCCGGTCGAGCAGCAGTCCACGAGCAGGTCCACGAGCAGGTCCACGAGCAAGTCCACGAGCAAGTCCAGGAGAAAGGGTGATCCTCATGACCGCGCGATCCACCGGACTCACCAGGGACGCCGGATGGGAAGTCGGCGTCTCCCGTACTCTGCCCCAGTCACCCGCCGCCGTATGGGAGTTCATCAGCGGACCGGGCGGGCTGGCGCTGTGGCTCGGACCCGGGGCGCGGCTCACTCCCGAGCGCGGTGCCGGGTACGAGACCGACGCGGGCGCCACGGGCGAGGTGCGCGGCTACCGGCCCGGTGACCGTATCCGCGTCACCTACGGCGACACGACCGTCCAGGTCGCCGTCTCGGCGGCCGGTGGCGGCCGGGCCGTCCTCGTCTTCCACCAGGAACGCATGGCGAGCACCGAGGAACGTGAGCGTCAACGGGCGCACTGGCGACGGGTGATGGACCAGGTCGCCGAGGCGCTGGACCAACTGGACTGAAGGCCGGCGGCTATGACGAGACCCTCGGGTCCACCGTCGCCTGGTGGGCCTCGGCGAGGTGTTCCTCGGCCTTCAGCCACGGCAGGAACTGCGCGCCCTTGCGCCAGCCGCACGTGTCGCATCTGATCGTGCGCTGCATTCCCGAGCGCTGTACCCGCACGGTGTGCTCCCGCCCGTGCTGGTCCCAGCGGCTCACCTTGCTCGTGTTGCTCTGCTGCATGACGCCTCCAGTCGACACCCTCACGGTTCCGCGTCCGTGAGGAGTGTGCGGCAAGACCAACATCAACAGGGCGGAACACACGACGAATTCACCGAGCGGTGCCGCGCGCCGCGGGCCCCCTGTGGGCGGGTTGCCCCCGCGTGGCACTCAACTGCGGTCGGTGGCACGGAAGTTCTGCCGCGCCAGTCGCCGAATCCGCTCCACCGTAGTCCTGCTGCATGGGCTGCTGCATGGGCTGCTGCATGGACCGGCCCATGCAGGCGCTCGATGGACCGTTCCATATGCGGTGACCCCTGTGCATACCCTTGACACCTGCGTGAACGGACTTCATCGTGGACTACAGGTGATTGGATCGGTCCAAAGAAGGGTTAGTTGTGGTGAGTGCGCTCGGTGTCGCGGTCGTGGGGTTCGGCTGGATGGGGCGGGTGCATACCCAGGCCTACGCGCGGGTCCCGCATCACTTTCCGCAGCTGCCTCTGCGGCCCGAGCTGGTCACCGTCGTCGAGGAGGTGCCCGGACGGGCGGAGGAGGCGGCCCGGCAGTTCGGGTTCGCCTCGACGGCTCGGGACTGGCGCGAGGTGGCGGCCGATCCCCGGATCCAGGCGGTCAGCATCACCGCGCCGAACTTCCTGCACCGGGAGATCGGCGTCGCCATGGCCGAGGCAGGCAAGCACATCTGGATCGAGAAGCCGGTCGGGCTCACCGCCGCCGACGCCCGCGCCGTAGCCGACGCGGCCGCCCGGGCAGGCATCCAGGGCACCGTCGGCTTCAACTACCGCAACGCGCCCGCTGTCACCGCCGCCCGCGAGCTGATCGCCGCCGGCGAGATCGGCACGGTCACGCACGTCCGCATCCGTCTCTTCAGCGACTACGCCGCCCACCCCGAGTCCGCCCTGACCTGGCGGTACGAGCGGGAGCGCGGCGGCAGCGGTGTCCTCGGCGACCTCGCCTCGCACGGCGTGGACCTGGCCCGCTACCTGCTCGGCGACCTCGCCTCCCTCACTGCCGACACCGCGATCTTCGTCCCCGAGCGGGCCCGGCCCACCGGCGCCACCGCCGGCCACACCCGCGCCTCGGGCGGCGAACTGGGACCCGTGGAGAACGAGGACTACGTCAACTGCCTGCTCCGCTTCGCGTCCGGCGCCCGGGGTGTCCTGGAGGCCTGCCGGGTCTCCGTCGGCGAGCAGAACAACTACGGCTTCGAGATCCACGGCACCGAGGGCGCCCTCTTCTGGGACTTCCGCCGCATGGGTGAACTGGGCGTCAGCAAGGGTGACGCCTACCAGGACCAGTCCGTCCACACCCTCTACGTCGGCCCCGGCCACGGCGCGTACGCCGCCTTCCAGCCGGGCTCCGCCAACGCCATGGGCTACGACGACCTCAAGGTCGTGGAGGCGTACAACTTCCTGAGCTCCATCGCCGAGGGCACCCCGCACGGCGCCACCCTCGACGACGCCGTACACAGCGCCACCGCGCTGGACGCGATGATCCGCTCGGCCGAATCCGGATCGTGGGTGAACCTGGCATGACGGCGGTTGCGGGTCAGGACGGCGCCGGCCGAACGCGTGCCGGTACTCGGTGACGAAGACCGAGTGAACACGCGGGCTGTGGACGACATGGCGACCGGTTACGACCCGACGCCCGCCGCGTCCCGTACCTCCGCCGCGTCCAGTCGCTTCGCCGTCCGGTCGGCGGTGCCCCGGGCCCACGTCCCGGTGGTCAGCGCTCCCAGCACCAGGACGGCGAAGCCGCACACCGTGACGATCCACCAGGCGGGCCGGGCCGCCGACACGAACGAGTCGGCGTACGAGGACGAGCCGATGCCCGCCGCCAGGACCGCGCCGATCACCGCGACGCCCAGCGTCTGGCCGATCTGGCGGCTGGTGGAGGCGACCGCGGCGGCGACGCCGGCCTGGGCGCGCGGCATCCCGGACACGGCCGTGTTGGTGATGGGCGCGTTGACGAAGCCGAAGCCGAGGCCGAAGAGGATGTAGCCGATGACGAGGGTGACGTTCGCCGTCTCGGCCTCGAACGCGGCGAAGAGCACCCCGCTCGCGGTCATCGCCACCCCGGCGACCAGCAGCGGCAGACGCGGCCCCCGGCTGCCGACCAGCCGTCCGGCGACCGGCGCGCAGACGAAGCACAGGAACGCCATGGGGAGCATCCACAGACCGGCGTGCAGTGCGTCGAGGCCGCGCACGTTCTGCAGGTACAGCGTCGAAAGGAACAGGAAACCGCCGAGCGCGGCGAACGCGCTGACCGCTGTCACCGTCGCCCCGCTGAACGGTGCCGAGCGGAAGAAGCGCAGGTCGATGAGGGGTTCCTCGCGGCGGGGCTCGTACCGCAGGAGGGCGAGCAGCGCGGCGAGGGCGACACCGCCGAGGGCGAGGGTCTCGGCGACCGGCGCGGTCGGCGCCTCGATGATCGCGTACGTGAGGGAGCCGAGCAGCGCGATGACGAGGAGCTGTCCGACGGGGTCGGGGCGGCGGGCCTTGGGGGCGCGGGACTCGGGGACGTACCGCCAGGTCAGCAGGAGCGCGACCAGACCGACCGGCAGGTTGATCCAGAAGATCGAGCGCCAGCCGACGGAGTCCACGAGGACGCCGCCGATGATCGGCCCCGCGGCCATCGAGATGCCCACGACCCCGCCCCAGACGCCGATCGCGCGGGCCCGCTCGCGCGGGTCCGTGAACGTGTTGGTGATGATCGACATGGCGACCGGGTTGAGCATCGAGCCGCCGACCGCCTGCACCATACGGAAGGCGACCAGCGATTCGAGGTTCGGGGCGAGGGAACACAGCACCGAGCCGGCCGTGAAGACGACCAGGCCCGCCATGAACACCCGCCTGCGGCCGATCCGGTCCGCGGTGGAACCGGCCAGCATCAGCAGGGCAGCCAGGACCAGGGTGTAGGCGTCGATCGTCCACTGCAGGCCCGCGAGGCTCGCGTTCAGGTCGCGTTGCATCGAGGGCAGGGCGACGTTCAGGACGGTGTTGTCCAGGCTCACGATCAGGAGGCTGGTGCAGCAGATCGCGAGCACGAGCAGACGGCGGCGGCTGCTGAGCTCAGGCATGCGCATCATCGTACGCCCAACTCGATAGTGCGCCTAACTAATGAATGGCGGGGCGCTCGTCCGTATGCGTGACAATGGGGAGATGTCCACGCCCTCGAACGCGCCCGCCTCGCCACTCCGGATCGGTCCGCACACCGTCACCCCGCCCGTGGTCCTGGCCCCCATGGCCGGGATCACGAACGCGCCCTTCCGCACCCTGTGCAGGGAGTTCAGCGGAGGCAAGGGGCTGTTCGTCAGCGAGATGATCACCACGCGGGCCCTGGTCGAGCGCAACGAGAAGACCATGCAGCTGATCCACTTCGACGCGACCGAGAAGCCGCGCTCGATCCAGCTGTACGGCGTGGACCCGGCGACCGTCGGCAAGGCCGTCCGCATGATCGCGGAGGAGGGCCTCGCCGACCACATCGACCTCAACTTCGGCTGCCCCGTCCCCAAGGTGACCCGCAAGGGCGGCGGTTCGGCCCTCCCGTACAAGCGGCACCTGCTGCGCGCGATCCTCCGTGAGGCCGTGAGCGGCGCGGGCGACCTTCCGGTCACCATGAAGATGCGCAAGGGCATCGACGACGACCACATCACCTACCTCGACGCCGGCCGCATCGCCGTCGAGGAGGGCGTCACGGCGATCGCCCTGCACGGCCGCACGGCCGCCCAGCACTACGGCGGCACGGCCGACTGGGACGCCATCGCCCGCCTCAAGGAACACGTCCCCGAGATCCCGGTCCTCGGCAACGGCGACATCTGGTCCGCCCAGGACGCCCTGCGGATGGTCCGCGAGACGGGCTGCGACGGGGTGGTCGTGGGACGCGGCTGCCTGGGGCGGCCGTGGCTGTTCTCGGATCTGGTGGCGGCCTTCGAGGGCCGGGCGGAAGACATCGCGGCACCCACCCTCCGCGAGGTCGCCGACATCATGGTCCGGCACGCCACCCTGCTCGGCGAGTGGATCGGCGACGAGTCCAAGGGCGTCGTCGACTTCCGCAAGCACGTGGCCTGGTACCTCAAGGGCTTCGCGGTCGGCTCCGAGATGCGCAAGCGCCTCGCCATCACCTCCTCCCTCGTCGAACTCCGCTCCGGCCTCGACGAGTTGGACCTCGACCAGCCCTGGCCCACCGGCGCGGACGGCCCGCGCGGCCGTACCTCCGGCAACAACCGCGTCGTCCTGCCGGACGGCTGGCTCAAGGACCCGTACGACTGCGCGGGCGTGGGCGAGGAAGCCGAACTCGACACGTCCGGGGGGTAGCCGGCTCCGAGCGGCAGGAGGAGGCGCTCTGGCGCGGCCGGGCCCACGCCCTGTGCCGCGCCGGTTCCGGCGACCCGCCCGGCGCGGTCCCCGCCCTCCGGCAGGATCCGCAGTCACGGGGACACCTGGACCACCCACCGCCCCCCGACGACGGCATGGGCATGGCCGGAGGTGGAGGCGAGGCGGACGACGGGGAGGCTGCCGGCGGAGCTGAGGGCCCCGTAAGGGGCGCGGGGCTGTATCGACATGCGGCTCCGCCGCGTGGGCGCGACCAGCCACGAGGAACCCGCAGCCCGCCAACCACCCACGCCCCAACGGCGAACACCGGCTCACCCGGCGGAGCGACTACGCACCACCCACCGCGGTCAGCAACGCCAACGGAGCCGCCGCGGACCGCGACTCCCGCACACACGCGTGCGGATACGGCACCGGCTCCGGATGCGTATCCCTCCCGTACCCGGCCAGCACCTCCGGCAGCCGATGCCCCGCCGCCGTCGCCGCGTCGACCATGCCGGAGGCCACCGTCCGCGCCTCGTCGTGCAGCCCGTACCGCGCGAGCCCCAGCGTGATCAGCGCGTTGTCGTGCGGCCAGACCGACCCCCGGTGGTACGACAGCGGGTGGTACGCGGGCTGCCCGGCGGCCAGCGTCCGCACCCCCCACCCGGAGAAGAAGTCGGGCTCCAGGAGCCGTCGGCCCACCAGCTTCCCGTACTCCTTGTCCAGCAGCCCCGACCACAGCAGATGCCCCGCGTCCGAGGCGAGCGCGTCGACCTGCCTGCCCTCGCCGTCCAACGCCAGTGCCGGGAAGTCGTGCCGCGGCATCCAGAAGTCCCGCTGGAAACGGTCGCGGAGGTCGCCCGCGGCCTGCTCCAGGAGCGCCGCGTACACCTCGTCCTCCCAGACCGTGCGGGCCAGCACGGCGGTGCGGCGCAGCGCGTCGTACGCGTAGCCCTGCGCGCCCGCCGCCATCACCGGTCCGGCGGCGGGCCGGCTGCCGTCGGCGGAGCAGATCGAGCCGGGGGAGTCCTTCCAGTTCTGGTTGGCGAGGCCGCCCTGGTCGGCGCGGTAGACCAGGTAGCCGCGCGAGGTGAGGCCGCCGTGGTCGAGCATCCAGCCGACCGCGGCCCGCGCGTGGGGTTCGAGACGGCGGGCCAGCGTGACGTCCCCGGTCTGCTCCAGGTACGCGCCGAGCAGGACGAGGAACAGCGGGGTCGCGTCCACCGACCCGTAGTAACGCCCGTACGGCACCTGCCCGAAGTGCGCCAGCTCGCCGTGGCGCACCTCGTGCACGATCTTGCCGGGCTGGGCCACCGAGTCGACTCCGACCTCGGTCGCCTGCGCCGCGGCGAGCGCGAGCAGCGTGGCGGCGGCCGGCTCCGGCCGGTAGGGGAGGGTGAAGAGGGAGGTCAGCAGGGCGTCACGGCCGAGGAGGGTGAGGAACCAGGGCGCTCCGGCGGCTGGTACGCGCAGGGTCTCGCCCTGCGGGCCGGTCGCCGGTACCTGGAGCGTGGCGAGATCGGCGAGGCCGCGTGCGCACGCGGCGGCCAGCTCCGGCCAGCTGGTGGGGAAGGCCACGCCCTCCATGAACTCGCCCTCCACCGTGAGAAGTTGGTCCTGCACGGCGGACGGTGAGCGCGGTACCCGCAGGGCCCGCCGGTCGCCGTGCGGCCGCGCCATCACCCGGCAGGTCAGCTCCACCGAGCCGTGCGGTGCGACATCGAGGGCCCAGACGAGGCGCCGTGCCCCCGTCCCGGTCTCCTCGACACTGTCCGGCGCGGGATCGGCCGTCACCGTCGTACAGGACCGCCACTCGCCGCGCCGATAGCTGAACTCCACACCGTCGTCGAGGACTTCGCGCTTCCTGACGACACCGCTCTTGGCGTAGGTACGGAAGTCGGAGCGCAGCTCGAACTGGTCGGTGAAGTCGGCGTCCGCAGTGATCGCGATCCGGACGGTCGTCGCCACCGGGCGGTTGCTCGTGACGCGCAGCGTCTCCACGAACGCGCTGTCGGAGACGGCCTGTTCACGGAAGAGCGTGTACGCGGGCGGTTCCCGGCGGCCGCCCCGGGGGACGAGCACACAGCGCGCGGTGTCACCGCCGGCGACCGGTGTGAGCGTCTCGGGGACAGCGCCGTCGACGGTCAGCTGCCACCGGCTCAGATGCCGGGCGTCCCTCACGAACAGCCCGTCCGGAGCGCTGCCGCCCCGCACCCCGCTGATGTCGCCGCCGTCGCCCACGGCGGCGAACGTCCCGCCGCGCACGAGCAGGTGATGCCGGTCCGTCATTCCCGGTCCCCTCCCTGGTCACACATGCCGAACACGACCTCGTTGTCGTGGTGTCGTCCGTCGTGCGGTCCGTGGTGCCGCTCAGGGCCGCCGTGGTGCCGCTCAAGGTCATCGTGGTGCCGCTCGGGGCCCGCGTGGTGCTGCCCGTCCCCCTGGCCGCCCCCCTGCCCCTGCCCGTGGTCGTGTCCCTGGCCGTGGTCGTCCTGGTGCAGCAGGTCGAGGGCGAGCGCGGCGGTCCAGCCGAAGCCGAGCGCTCCACAGGCCTCGCCGGTGTACGGGTCCACGTACTCCGCGAACCCGGACGCCCCCGCGGTCTCCAGCAGCGCCGCCCGCAGCGCGTCGGCCCGCCCCAGCTCCCCGTGCAGCCTGAGTCCCCGCTCCAGCATCCAGTTCGTGTTGAACCACGCGGGCCCACGCCAGTACCGGTGCGGATCGAACGCCTCGCCGGTCAGGTCGTACGACGGGACGAGCCGGGTGGTGTCGCCGAGCCCGAAGTGCGGGCCGTGGACCGTCCGGACGAGGGCGTCCGTGATGTCGCGGGGGAGGCCGGGGAGCAGGAGGGGCAGGAGACCGGAGACGCCCCGCTCGGGGACGAGGGCGTCCGTGGTGACGTCCCGGCAGAAGAACATCCCCTCCGCCGGGTCCCACAACCGCTCCACCAGCGCCGCCGTCAGGCGTTCCGCGCGTGCGCGGCGGGCCGTCCCCGGTGCGCCCAGTTCCTTCGCGATACGGGCGAGGGCGTGCTCGGAGGCGATGAGGAGGGCGTTGAAGGCCGGGTCCTCGACGGCGAACTCGCCCTGCCCGTCGGCATACCCGGCGTCCCGGTAGTCCGCCGCCAGCCGCACGTACCGCCCGTAGTCCAGATCCGTCGGTCTGTCCTCGGCCGCGCCGTGGGCGAGGTCGGCGCGACGGAAGGAGCGGGCCGGGGCCGGGGTGATCCGGGCCAGGGGCGCGTCCCAGGCGGGGCTGTTGTCCATGCCCTGCTCCCAGGGGTGGACGACGGACGCCAGCCCGCCCCCACCCAGGTCGCGGCGGTGCAGCAGATAGCGGTGCCAGGCCGCCAGCCGCGGATACACCCGGGACAGGAAGCCGCGCGCCCGGGACAGTCCGGGGTCCGCCCGGTGCACCAGCCACGCCGCCAGCGCGTGCACCGGCGGCTGCACGATGCCCGAGGTCTGCGTGACGGGCGGGGCGCCCGCGGAGCGCCCCGCGGTGGAGGAGCGCCAGAAGTCGGGGCTCGGGAAGTACGCGTCGAGCGGCACGGAGGGGTTGAAGACGATGTGCGGGATGCGTCCGTCGCCCCACTGCGCGGCGAGCAGGGTCTCCAGCTCGGTCTGCGCCCGCAGCGGCGACAGATGGCGCAGCCCGATCGCGATGAACGCCGAGTCCCACGACCACTGGTGGGGATACAGCTTGCGCGACGGGACCG
The DNA here is from genome assembly GCF_041435215.1 of Streptomyces sp. NBC_01314. Lineage (NCBI taxonomy): Bacteria > Bacillati > Actinomycetota > Actinomycetes > Kitasatosporales > Streptomycetaceae > Streptomyces > Streptomyces sp. NBC_01314. Next base: position 7,599,309 of record NZ_CP108394.1, read on the forward strand.
TGGACCGGCCCGTCCAGTTGTCGGCCAGCACCGCCGCCGCCGCGCGGTGCAGCGAACCGGCCGACGCGGTCGCCGTCGACGACGCGGCTGGATCGTATACATCTCCGCCCACGAGGGCGCCCGTGCCCGGTCGACGGGCGGTGAGCTGGGTTGTGCGGTCCACGCAGGGCTCCCTGAGGACAAGGTGCCGACCGGTTCGGCAGTGGCTACCGTAGGGTTACGTCTACTTAACACGCAAAACTCAATATGTAATGCAGAGTTGGTGAACGCAAGAGGGTGCGCGGGAGTGAATCTCGGAAGGGCCGCGACAATGGCGGCATCGAGGTCGACATGAGCGGAAGGGCCGTGAAGGTGGGCAGTCATGCCGGTGCCGGAGATCTGCTGGAGCTGGTCCGCAGCGGCCGGGCCACCACCCGTGGCGCGCTCCAGCAGGCCACCGGCCTGTCCCGGGCGACCGTGGGCCAGCGGTTGGACCGTCTCTTCCGCGCGGGCTGGCTCCGCGAGGGCGCCGGCGGCCCCGTCGACTCCCCGCTCGGGGGCCGTCCCTCCATCACCCTGGAGTTCGACGACGCGCACGCGCTCGTCCTCGCCGCCGACCTCGACACCCGCCACGCCCGCGCCGCCGTCCTCTCCCTCACCGGCGAGATTCAGGCCGAACACACCGGCACCCTGCTCATCGAAGAGGGCCCCGACGCCGTACTGGACGAACTCGGGCGCTGGTTCGCCGCGTTGCTGGAGAAGGCGGGCAGCCCGGCGGACGCGGTCTGCGGCATCGGCCTCGCCGTGCCCGGCCCGGTGGACTCCGACACCGGCCGTGTCGTCCAGCCGCCGATCATGCCCGGCTGGGACGGCTACGACATAAGAGGCCGCCTGGCCCGCGCCTTCACCGAACACGCGTCCGGGCCGGCCGGCATCCCGGTCCTCGTCGACAACGACGCCAACCTCATGGCGTACGGCGAACAGCGCACCGGATACGCCGACTGCTCGGCGTTCGCGCTGGTCAAGGTGTCCACGGGCATCGGCGCGGGAGTGGTGGTCGGGGGCTCGATATACCGGGGCATCGACGGCGGCGCCGGCGACATCGGCCACATCCGGGTTCCGCAGGGCGCGGACGCGCTGTGCAAGTGCGGCTCGTACGGCTGTCTGGCGGCGGTCGCGAGCGGCGGCGCCGTGGCGCGCCGGCTGGCGGAGACGGGGGTGCGGGCGGCCTCGGGATCGGATGTGCGGGACCTGCTGAGCGCCGGGCACCCCGGGGCGACGGCGCTCGCGCGGGAGGCGGGCCGGGTCGTCGGGGACGTCCTGGCGACGGTCGTGACCCTGCTGAACCCCGGCGTTCTGATGATCGCCGGGGATCTGGCCGGAACCCCCTTCCTCACGGGCGTACGCGAACTGCTCTACCAGCGGGCCCTGTCCCGCTCCACGGCCCACCTGGCCGTCGTGACCCCCGGGCTGGGGGAACGGGCGGGCCTGGTCGGGGCGGGTGCGCTGGTCGTCGAGTACCTGTACGCGCCGGAGCGGGCCGAGGAGCGGTTGGCGGCGCTGGGGGTGTGAGCCGGGCTACCGGGTCCTCCCGGTCCGGATGGCCGACGGCCGATCCCTCCCGGCCCGTGTGGCGGGCTACCGGGTCCTCCCGGCCCGTGTGGCGGGCTACCGGGTCCTCCCGACCCGTGTGACGGGCTACCGATCCCCTCGACCCGGACGGGCTACCGCCCCCTCTCCACCCGTATGACGGGCGTGTTTCCGTCCCGAGGACCGGTCCGCATGGTGAAATCCGGTCCTCTGAAACTGCGTGATTCTCGCCACCTCTGATAAGGGTTGCGCTCAGATGAGCGAATCGCGAGCGGTTCCGGACTTCAAGGAGTGGCACTCGGTGCCACCCTTTGATCGTTCATCGGGCGAACTCAGTTGTGTCGATTGCCGCTCACCTGAGCGGTATGGTGGGCTGATGGGGATGGGTTGGTTCAAGAAGTGAACACGTCCCGGCGCTGTTCCTTGCCAAGCCTTGACTTTCGATCTCCTGGCGGACGGGTGGTTACAGGCGCATGACGCGCAAGTGGACGTACCCAGGTGCCTTCGATCTGGGTATGTTCCTCGCCGTCAGGGCAGTCACCGCGTCCTCAAGGAGTTGGGACCTGTGTCGGAAAACAAAGATCCCCACGTAGGCCACGTAGCTCAGAGCGTTGAGGGCGTGAAGTTTGTTTATGACTTCACCGAAGGCAACAAGGACCTCAAGGACCTCCTCGGCGGCAAGGGCGCGAACCTCGCCGAGATGACCAACCTCGGTCTCCCCGTGCCACCCGGCTTCACCATCACCACCGAGGCCTGCAAGGTCTACCTCGACAGCGGCGACGAGCCCGCGGCACTCCGTGACGAGGTCAGCGCCCATCTCACGGCCCTCGAAGAGAAGATGGGCAAGAAGCTCGGCCAGGCCGACGACCCGCTCCTCGTCTCGGTCCGCTCCGGCGCGAAGTTCTCGATGCCCGGAATGATGGACACGGTCCTCAACATCGGCCTCTCCGACAAGTCGGTCCAGGGCCTCGCCAAGCAGGCCGGCGACGACCGCTTCGCCTGGGACTCCTACCGCCGGCTCATCCAGATGTTCGGCAAGACGGTCCTCGGCGTCGACGGCGAGCTCTTCGAAGAGGCGCTGGAGGCGGCGAAGACGGCCAAGAAGGTCGTCGTCGACACCGAGCTGGAGGCCGCCGACCTCAAGAAGCTCGTCACCAAGTTCAAGAAGATCGTCAAGACCGAGGCCGGCCGGGACTTCCCGCAGGACCCGCGCGAGCAGATGGACCTCGCCATCCACGCGGTCTTCGACTCCTGGAACACCGACCGCGCCAAGCTCTACCGCCGCCAGGAGCGCATCCCCGGCGACCTCGGCACGGCGGTCAACGTCTGTTCGATGGTCTTCGGCAACCTGGGCCCCGACTCGGGCACGGGCGTCGCCTTCACCCGCGACCCCGCCTCCGGCCACCAGGGCGTGTACGGCGACTACCTCCAGAACGCCCAGGGCGAGGACGTGGTGGCGGGCATCCGCAACACCGTCCCCCTGGCCGAACTGGAGTCGATCGACAAGAAGTCGTACGACCAGCTGATGCAGATCATGGAGACCCTGGAGAACCACTACAAGGATCTCTGCGACATCGAGTTCACCATCGAGCGCGGCCAGCTGTGGATGCTCCAGACCCGCGTCGGCAAGCGCACGGCGGGCGCGGCCTTCCGCATCGCCACGCAACTCGTGGACCAGGGCCTGATCGACGAGGCGGAAGCCCTCCAGCGGGTGACGGGCGCCCAGCTCGCGCAGCTCATGTTCCCCCGCTTCGACGAGGAGGCGAAGGTCGCCCCGGTCGGCCGCGGCATCGCCGCCTCCCCGGGTGCGGCGGTCGGCAAGGCGGTCTTCGACTCGTACACGGCCGTGAAGTGGTCGCGTTCGGGCGAGAAGGTCATCCTGGTCCGCCGCGAGACGAACCCCGACGACCTCGACGGCATGATCGCGGCCGAGGGCATCCTCACCTCACGCGGCGGCAAGACGTCCCACGCGGCCGTGGTCGCGCGCGGCATGGGCAAGACGTGCGTGTGCGGCGCGGAGGAACTGGAAGTCGACACCAAGCGCCGCCGTATGACGGTGCCGGGCGGCCATGTGGTGGAGGAGGGTGACCTCATCTCCATCGACGGTTCGTCGGGCAAGGTCTACCTGGGCGAGGTCCCGGTGGTCCCGTCCCCCGTCGTGGAGTACTTCGAGGGCCGGATGCACGCCGGCGCCAACGACGCCGACGAACTGGTCGAGGCGGTCCACCGCATCATGGCCTTCGCGGACCGCAAGCGCCGCCTCCGAGTCCGGGCCAACGCCGACAACGCCGAGGACGCGCTGCGCGCCCGCCGCTTCGGCGCCCAGGGCATCGGCCTGTGCCGTACGGAACACATGTTCCTCGGCGACCGCCGTGAACTGGTCGAGCGCCTCATCCTGGCGGACACGGAGACCGTGCGCGAGGAGTCCCTGAAGGCGCTGCTCCCGCTCCAGAAGCAGGACTTCATCGAACTCTTCTCGGCGATGGACGGCCTCCCGGTGACGGTCCGTCTCCTCGACCCGCCGCTGCACGAGTTCCTCCCGGACATCACGGAACTCTCGGTCCGCGTGGCCCTGGCGGAGTCCCGCCAGGAACCCCACGAGAACGAGCTCCGCCTGCTGCAGGCCGTCCATCGCCTGCACGAGCAGAACCCGATGCTGGGCCTGCGGGGTGTACGTCTGGGCCTGGTCATCCCCGGCCTGTTCACGATGCAGGTACGGGCGATCGCGGAGGCGGCGGCCGAGCGCAAGAACGCGAAGGGCGACCCGCGCGCCGAGATCATGATCCCGCTCGTCGGCACCGTCCAGGAGCTGGAGATCGTCCGCGAGGAGGCGGACGCGGTGATCGCGGAGGTCGAGGCGGCGACGGGGGTGGCGCTGAAGCTGTCGATCGGCACGATGATCGAACTCCCGCGAGCGGCCCTGACGGCCGGCCAGATCGCGGAGGCGGCGGAGTTCTTCAGCTTCGGCACGAACGACCTGACCCAGACGGTGTGGGGCTTCAGCCGCGACGACGTCGAGGCCTCCTTCTTCACGGCCTACCTGGAGAAGGGCATCTTCGGAGTCTCCCCCTTCGAAACGATCGACAGGGACGGCGTGGGTTCGCTGGTCAAGCTGGCGGCGGAGGCCGGCCGGGCCACCCGCCCCGACCTCAAGCTCGGCGTCTGCGGCGAACACGGCGGCGACCCGGAGTCCGTCCACTTCTTCCACGAGGTGGGCCTCGACTACGTTTCCTGCTCCCCGTTCCGCATCCCGGTCGCCCGCCTGGAGGCGGGCCGCGCGGCCTCCCAGTCGACGGGCAGCGACCACCGCTAGACCACCACCGGGTCACCGCGGGCATCACCCCGCGACCCCGAACCCCGGAACCACCGCTCGTCCCCGACCGACCCTCACCGATGGGCGGCGGTTCCGGACCACGAAGAGAGGGCGGCACCCCGTGCGGGGGGTGCCGCTTTCTCGCTTGTGTAGTTCGTGGCGACCGAGCGACGGTCTCACCATGGCGGTGAGCTCACTGCTCCAGCTCTGTCCCTACGCAACAGCCTGAGCACGCCGAGCGGTATCGGTGCGGCGACGCGCGGAGACTTGAACGCCTTGAAAGTTCGTGAAGGCCTGGGAAGTCGAGAGCACGGCGAAGCGTGAACCGCACGTGGCACGCGGCCGTCTGCGGGAAGAGCCGAGGGGGGAGGGCTCAGTCGCGGCTGTACGAGAACTCCTGGACCGGCGAGCAGTTGTCCGGGCGCGCGGAGCCACGGTCGCGGCACACCCGGATCGCCGCGTCGTCCGTGTAGCGCCGGGCACCGCTCCAGTCCGAGTGACGCATCCACACCGACCCGCGCTGCTTGCCGTAGTACCGCGCCCAGCCGTGCCTTTCCACACTGACCTGCACGTAGACGGTGTGTCCGTCGTTCGGATATGTGTCCGTCAGCCGGCCGGACCACTCGAAGGAACCGTGATCCGTGCCAGGGGGATTGAACGTGTAGGCCCCCTCCGTGAACTCGGCGCCTCCTGAGCGAAGCACCGGAATCCCGCCCTGTTGTCCCACCGGCGCAGCACCCGTGCCCGTGAGCATCAGCCCGGCCGCCAGCAATCCGACCGATTTCCTCTTCACACGCGACTCCCTCAGTAACGGTAGCTTCAACAACTGCCGGACATCACGGAACGTAACGACCCGCGCGCTTGTAGCGCCATGCCTCATGCTTTGACAACCTCGCTACGGTGAACCGCATGAAGCTCGCGCCTCGTGCAGCCCGGGAACGTTTGGTCAGGTCCCGCGTCGCCAGACTGGCGACAGCCGACACCGAGGGAGTTCCTCATGCGGTTCCCATCACCTTCGTCGCCGAAGATGAGGTCTTGTACTTCGCCGTCGACCACAAGCCGAAGGACACGTGGGATCTGAGACGGCTGCGCAACATCAGGGAGAATCCTCCCGTGACGGTCCTGGTCGACTACTACAACGAAGACTGGTCCGCTCTCTGGTGGGCCCGCGCCGACGGCCATGGAGAAGTACTGGAGAGCGGGCAGGAGCGGGACCGCGCGGTGGGGCTGCTGTGCGACAAGTACAACCAGTACAGGGACTCTCCGCCCAGGGGCCCTGTCGTTGCCATTCGGGTCGAACAATGGAGCGGTTGGGCCTTCACATAGCCTTGGCGGGAGAGCCGAACCCGAGGTGACGTACATGCCGGACCAGGAGTTGCACCCGTACCGCCGGATCGCCGACGATCTGAGGAACGCGATCGTGAAGGGGAAGCTGGCCCCCGGCGAGAAGCTGAAGTCGGAGAACGAGCTCAAGGACCAGTACGGAACGACTCGCGTCACTGTGCGTAAGGCGCTGTCTCTGCTCAAGGCAGACGGCCTGCTCATCAGCGAACAGGGCAGGGGCGTGTTCGTGCGCCAACAGCCCAGAGTTCGGCTCCAGACCACGGGCGCCAATTTCCGCGAGCGGCGTGCCACCGGCGCAAGTAACTTCACCGCCGAGGCTGCGGCACAGGGGTTGCAGGCCAGGCAGCAGATCCTCTCGGTGGAGCGAGTGCCCGCTCCGGCCGAGATCGCCGAACGTCTCAGCCTGCCGACCGGCACTTCGGTGATCATCCGTCGACGGGCGTTCTTCGTCGACGACGAGCCCATGCAACTGGCCGACGGCTACTACCTGGAAGAACTCTTCGCCGGTACTCGGGTTGAAGAGTCCCGTCGGATCGCCGGTGGCGTCAGCGCCCTGATCGAGGATCCCGCCGGCCCCGTGAGGCAGCGGATCGTCCGCTTCGTCGAGGACCTGGAAATCCGTATGCCGACCCCGTCGGAGGTCGGCGCACTGCGCATTCCGCCTGGCGTTCCACTGGCCCGGGTGCTGCGCAGCACCCAGGTGGAGGACGGGCGCGTGGTCGAGGTACTGGATTCACGCGTGCCCTGCGATCGCCATCTCTTCCAGTACGTCATCGATATCCCCTGACCGAAGCCCCGCCCACAATGTGGATCAACTTCGATTCACTTGTATATCCAAGTGCCCGTCGCTGGGCTGACGTGACTTGGCTATACAAGCTGCTGTGCCCAAGGTGCGGCCTACCGCGAAGGAGTCGAGATGCGCCTCGTATCACTGGCCTTCGAACGGCTGAGAGAAGAGCTGGTCAGGACGCGCGGGTCTGAAGAGTCGGCGTTCACCATCGAAGCTCTGGCAACGGACAGGGTTCGATCGGTGGGATATCCGTCGCCGAGCGAGCGGTCATACGTCCTGGCGCGGGCCGGGTCGTGCAGCGCACCGAGTCTGTGGCCGCCTCTGCCGCTCGCGTCGAAAGTACGGCAACCGGCCTTGGTCAGGCCGATGCAACCATGAATGAAGGACCGCGCCTCGATGACATCGTGACGGACACCAATGCCGACAAGCTCGGCAGAGTCATGGGGTTTGTCGGCCTATACGTCCAACTGAGGCCGCTCGGCGGTGGCAGGGAGTGGGACGCGCGACCGGAACATCTCAAGCCTGCCCGCTGCTCGGAAGCGCTGAAGGCAAGCGTCGCCGAGGCCAATGCACGATCCAGGACCAAGGCTGCCATGGTGGCCAACGCAGAGCTTCCCGATGCCAAGGAGTCGCGTACGCCCGTGGACACGCATTCGGCGGAATGCGCGCTCGCCCTACGGCCTGGATACGAGGACCTGCACAGGACGTGCCGTCAGACGCATGACGCGCTGCTTCCGGGTACCTCCGGCATCGTGTTGGTGCCCCGCTGCGGTTGCGCTTGTCACATCACTGACGAGAACCCGCCCGGGACCTGGTCGATCTGAAGATGGAGTCCGACATGCACTGCGCAGCACGGGCATTCGAACGGGCGAGAGTTCTCCTGCTCGGTGCACGAACGACCAGCACACCTGTGGGTACGGCCACTTCGGCATCGGCATCGGCATCGGCATAGGGAACCGATCCGGGACCGGCGATCTCCTGTCCGTCGCCTCAGATGTGGGGCGCGATCCTCGCCGCAGCGCGCCGCCGAAGGGCGCCGCATCTGTGGCCGCCCACTTCCCCGCCCGCCGCCGGGGAGACGGAGTCCTGGGGCCTTGTTCGTACCTACGTCCTGCTGCCCGAGGAACGCCGACAGGCCTTTCCCGTATGGCAGTTCACGGGAGCGGGCCGGTGACCGACGGAGAGGTGGCCGGGGAGGCTGCCGAGCACACCGAGATCCCCATGCTTCGGGCGTACCGGTTGTGGTTCGAGCACGCTCGGAAGTGTGATGGGTGCAGGCAGGTACAGAGGGCGCAGGACGGGTGCGAGGGTGGACGGGAGCTGTGGGGCTCGTACCGCCTTGCCCGTATCGGGGGTGGATCTGGATCGTGAGCCGTACGGCACTGGACATCCCGCGGGCACCCTGGTCCTCGACCTCGCGACCGACCGGGTTGGCATCCTGCGGGATGTGCTCGATCTCGGAGATCCGTACGGCATCCATCCCAAGAACGCCTCGGACCGGTGGCTTTCCTGGCTCCCGTCGGAGACGGCGTCCAGTGGACGACCGAACCTGAGCAGGTCACCAGGCAACAGGCAACAGGCGAACCAGGACTAGACAGGCGCGGCCCGCCAAGAGCGGGCAGCCCGCAGCCTGAACCAACTGCGCCTGAAGCCTGAAAGGGGGCGGCATCCCGTGCGGGTGTCGCCCCTCGTGCCGTTCAGCTCCTGACGGTCGTCGCCCCCCGGGGCGGCCGTGGGATGGACACCGGCTTCGCGCTTCGTTCGCCCGCGATCTCCAGCAGGACCCGTACGAGTTCGTCGTGGAGGGCGTCACTGATCTCATGTGCTTGGGGGGTGTCGACGTGCAGCATGTTGACGTGGAGGCCGGTGGCGGTGCGGTGGAACCAGTGGCTGATGCCGTTGCCGCGGGTGGCCCAGACGTGCAACGTCGTGTTCCAGAGCGGATGTTGGAGGCCTCCGGGGGTCCTCCGGAAGTCGATGTAGGAGAAGAAGTTCACCGGGAACGGCCAGTGGTGCAGGGAGAAGGTCTCCGGGGCGAGCAACTCCCACGCCCGTACGAAGGGGATGTCAGCGTGCCGCTGCAACGCGCCGTACGCCGTGCGGGCCCGCGCGATCGTGGTCGCGTGGTCCGTACCGCCTTCGCCCACCTGGAACTCGATCGGCATCGTGTTCACGAACCAGCCGATGGAGTGCTGCCACGGGTTCGGGGCTCCTTCGGAGTTCCCTCCGCCCCCGTCCGTCCGCTCGCTGATGGGTAGCAGACCCCGGTAGACCCCCGGCCCCCCGAAACGGTGCTGGGCCGTCGCCGCCGCTGCCAGTACGGCCGTGAAGACGCTGCCTCCCGATGCGCGGGCGCCCGCCGCGAGGGCGTCTGTCCGGGGGGCGTCCAGGAGGGGGAGGGCCCGGTTCACCAGGGGGTACAGGTGGCCGTCCGGTACACCCAGGCCGAAGGGGAACCTGGGGAAGAAGCCGCCGTTGCCGCGGATGAAGTCCTTCCAGTAGGTCAGACGCTCGTCGTCGGGGCGGAGGGAGGCATAACGGCGGCGTTGGTCGTCGCCGAAGGTCAAGTAGCTTCCTGCGCGGGGCAGTTGCGGGGTGCGCTGGGCGGTGAGGGCGGCGTACGCGGTCTGGAGTTCGTTGACGACGACGGGCATGGACAGGCCGTCGCACACGATGTGGTCGAAACAGAGGTAGACCGTCGCGCTCGTGTCCCGGACCACCGCGCCCATGAGGAACAGCGGCCAGGACAGCGTGTCGATGCTCTTGAACGTCTTGTCGAGGTGGGTGCGCAGGTCGTCTTCGGTGTGGAAGTGACCGGCCTCCTCCGCCTCCAGGGTGATGGATTCGGGCGCCGGCGCCGTGCAGTTCAGGTCGCCGGCCAGGCGCTGGAACTCACTGCGGAGCACCTCGTGGCGCCGCACGAGAAGAAGGAGCGCCGATTCGAGGGACCCGATGTCCAGTGGGCCCGCGATCTCGAAGGTCACCGCGACCGAGCTGGCGATTCCGTCGCTCGTACTCCGGGTCGCTTCGGACGAGGAGTGGTGCTTGTCCTGATTGAACGAGGCCGATGTGAAAGTGGGATTCTGCCCGTCATGGGGGGAGTGCTTCGTGCGCAGGGACCAGGAGATCACGGTGCCGGGCGCGATGGTGGCGTCGGAGAAGGGGATTTGCAGCACTCGGGGGCTTTCTGTTCGTGACTTGTGGGGGGAAGTCGAGGGGGAGGGGGAGGGATTAGGTGAGGTGAGCCAAGAGGGAATTCACCGCTGTGTTGACGCCGTCCTCGGCCTGGACGAGAGGCGCGATTTCGCCCGCCCGGTGTCGCAGGTGTCGGTCCGTCGCCGCCGTACTGATCGCTTCCGCGAGTCGGTGTGCGGTGAGGGTGCGGGCGGTGAGGGGAGCGGGGGCCACACCCAGGGCTCGCATGCGGGCGGACCAGTGGGTCTGGTCGCCCATGTGGGGGCAGAGGACCTGCGGGCGGCCCGCGGCGAGGGCGGCGCCGACGGTGCCGGGGCCGCCGTGGTGGACGACAGCGGCCGTACGGGGGAAGAGCCAGTCGTGCGGGGCCTGTTCGATCATCAGGATGTTCGGTGACAGGGGGCCGGATTCGCTTGCAGCCGTGCCGATGCCGCCCCAGCCGGTCGCGACCACGGCCCGTACGCCGGTGAGACGGATCGCCTCGGTGACCAGCGCGTTGTTCCGGCGTGCCCGGGTGCCGGTCATGCTGCCGAAGCCGATGTAGACGGGGGGCGGCCCCTCGTCCAGGAAGCGGGTCAGCTCGCGGGGCGGCGTCCAGTCGGGACGGGCGGGCAGATACCAGAAACCCGTGGTGCGCACGGCGTCGCCCCACGCCGGGTCGATCGGTGTGATGTGTCGGCTGAACGACTGCAGGACCGGGCGCCGTCTGCCCTCGGGGTCCCGCAGCCAGCGCCGCGCACTGTGGCGACGGGGGGCAAGACCCAGTTCGGTCGTCCGCCAGCGCTCCACTTCGCGGGACCGCTGGGCTGCCGTGACCAGGGCGTATGTGCTCCGGTTGAGGAAGCGCGGCACCGGGGGGAGCGGCATCAGCTGGCAGGGGAAGGTGCCGGTGGGGACCCAGCCGGGTTGCAGCGCCACGACGACGGCGGGTACGTCCAGCATGTCGGCCACATGCTGGGCGGGGAACGCCGCCGAGTGCACCACCGCCGCCAGGTCACCGTGGTCGTGGGCGATGGCCGCCACGTCCCGCAACGGGGCGATGAGCAGTTGTTTGAGGCGGGCGACGGTCCGTGCGGCCGCGACTTTGCCGCGCACGCCCAGGAGGCCGTTGTCGATGATCCGGGTCGGCCCGTCGTCGATCGCGGCGAATTCGACGCCATGTGCGGCCGCGTCGGCCGCATAGGAGGAAGGGGCGGCCAATAACGGGTGATGGCCGTGCCGACGCAGCGCCACGGCCAATGCGAGAAAGGGTTGTACGTCCCCGCGAGTACCGCATGCCGCCAGGAGAACCTTGCGCGAACGAGCGCCGACTGCGAGGCCCTCCGGCCCCAATTCGTTGGGCATGACCACGCGCTGAACCTAGCAGAAGGAAATTCGAACGAGTCAGGGATGGTAATGAGTTCGAGAATTTCCGCAGCCTGCTGTGGGTCCACTGCGGTTCACTTGGGCCCGCCGCGGCCTGTTGTGGTCTTCTGTTATTTTCCTTTTATGGGTTCAGGCGTGAGATGTGTTCAGGTGCGGAACGGGCCCGTCACCTCGTAGGTGATACCGCCCGACGAACTGCCGCTCGTGCCGCGTTGGCTGGAGAAGTAGAGGCGGCGGCCGTCGGGGGAGAAGGCGGGGCCGGTGATCTCGGAGGCGGACTGGCCGTCGACGCGGAGGAAGGGGGCGATGGTGTCGTTCGGGGTGATGAGGCAGATCTCCATGGTGCCGCCGTCCTCGGCGACGTAGAGGTCGCCCGAGGAGGTGCCGGTGATGTTGTCGACGCCGGTGAGGGGAGCCGTGCCGGAGGTGACCAGTGAGTCGTCGTACGCCAACTCGTAGGTGCCGGCGGCGAGGTTGAGCTGCCAGACGCGGTTGTCGCCCTTGGTGGTGAACCAGACCGTGTCGTCGGCGTAGTGACAGCCCTCGCCCCCGTTGAAGGACTTCGAGCCCGAGACCTGGGTGCGGGTGGTCGTGGGGGAGCCGTCCGGATCGGGGACGTTCGCCCAGGTGTAGGAGCCGGAGGTGGCGGTGCCGGCGATCATGACCTGGAGGGTGCCGGAGGACAGGTCGCCCCAGGTCGTGGGGGTGAAGCGGTAGAAGCGGCCGTTCGTCTCGTCCTCCGTCAGATAGATCACCCGGCGGACCGGGTCGGCCGCTGCCGCCTCGTGCTTGAAGCGGCCCATCGCGTCCCGGCGGACCGCGGCGTTCACGCCCCACGGATCGGTCTCGTAGACGTAACCGCGGTCGACCTCCTCGCAGGACAGCCAGGTGTTCCACGGGGTTCTGCCGCCGGCGCAGTTCTGGCGGGTGCCGGACAGGACGCGGTACGCGGACGTGACCGCGCCCGTCGACGAGAACCGCACCGCGCTCGCGCCGCCGGACGGGTTGATCTCCGAGTTGGAGACGTAGATCCAGCCGGTGCCGTCCGCGTAACAGGCGCCGCCGTCGGGGGCGTTGTGCCAGGTGTACGACGTCCCCGGAACCGTCAGGCCGGAGCGGGCGATCACCCGGCTGGTGAAGCCGCCCGGGAGCCTGATGCCGTTGGCGTCCGCCGAACCGAGCGCCCCGTACGGGCCCGTGCCCGGCTGAGCGGGCGCGGCGTACGCGGCGCCGCGCCACAGGGTCCCGCCGAAGGCGGCCGATGTGCCGCCGAGTACGGCCGCGCGCAGGAGAGTACGACGTTCCACTGTCGCTCCAAGGGGTGCCTTGACCGGCCCGCCTGCCGGTCGGCGGCGGGGTCGCGCGGTGAGGGAACTTACGGGAGCGTGATTGACAGGGCATGGACAACTCGTGACTCTACGGCGGCGTTCACCGGTGGTACAGGTGGTATTGGGACGAGGCGCCCCGAAAGAGGCGCCTCGAAAGGGGCGCGGGGCACCGCGTGATCGGCCACGTACTACCCGCGCTCGCCGTACAAGCCGTCACCTCCGCGCTCCTGGGCGGGCGACCCACTCAGGCAGGCAGCGGCGGAGCCTCACGGCGGCGTTGCCCCGGCCGCCCCCCGAACCCATGCCCGTGACCGTGCCCGTGCCCGTGGGAATGGCCCGGCGGCTCCGCCGACGGAAGGCGGACGACGGCGTCCAAGCCGCCCGTGGCCGCCTCGCGCAGAGCCACATCGCCACCGCTGGCGTGCGCGAGACGCTGGACGAGGGAGAGACCGAGACCGGTACCGCCCTTGGGGGCGCCGGGGGCGCGCCAGAAGCGGTCGAACGCGCGGGCGCGCTGGTCGGGCGTCATACCGGGGCCCTCATCGGTGACGTGGAGGTCGACCCAGCTGGGCCGGGCGTCGCGCAGCGCCCGGCGGACGGGGGCGAGCAGCCGTAGCTCCATGGTGACCGTGCTGCGGGCGGGGGAGGCGCGCAGCGCGTTGGAGAGGAGGTTGTCGAGGATCTGCTCCACGGCTCCGGGGACGGCCGTCACCGGGCCGACCACGCCGGCGAAGAGGACCAGCGAGACCCCTTCGCGTTCGAACAGCGGCCCCCATGTGCGGTGCCGTTCCGCGCAGATCGCGGCCAGGTCGACCTGGGCCGGGATGGCCGCCGCCTCCTCCAGACGGGCCATCGCCAGCAACCCCTCGACCATCCGGGCCAGCCGGTCCGTCTCGGTGACGGCGGCGTCGAGGCTCGGCAGCGCGTGCCGGGCGATGTCCGGCTCCAGGTTCTCCAGCCGTAGCCGCAGTGCCGCCAACGGGGTCTTCAGCTGATGCGAGGCCTCACCGGCGAAGGCCCGCTGGGAGGCCAGCAGGTGTTCGAGGCGGGCGGCGGTCGTGTTGAAGGCCGCCGCGAGACTCCGTACCTCCGGCGGGCCCGAGGTGACCACCACGCTGCTGGCCGCACCGCCCTCGGCCAGCCGGTGCGTGGCCTCCTCCAACTGCCGGATGGGGCGCCCCGTCCAGCGTGCGAACGCGAACGCCACCGCGGCCACCCCGGTGAGCACCGCGAGTCCGGCCAGCGCCAGCAGCAGCCAGACCGCGAACACCCGGGCGTGCACCATGGTCGTCGGGAGGGTGACGCGTACGGCGCCCTGTGTCGTCACTGCGCCCGAGCCGGAACCCGCCCCCGTCCCTATCGCCGTCCCTGTCCCTGTCCCTGTCCCCGTCCCCGTGGCTGTGGCTGTGGTCGACCCGGCCGCCGTGATCGAGCCCGTGTTCGTGACGGAGCCCGTGCCCCGGCTCGCGTCGGCGCCCGTGTCCGCCGCCGCGTGGCCGACCGGAGCGGCCACGGACAGGTAGTGGACGCCGCCGGTCGTCGTCGTGCGTACGTCCGTGGTGGCGCGGCCCCGGAGCGCGGCGGAGATCTCGGGTTGGGAGGAGAGGGTCTGTTCCTCGTCGTCGGCCAGGGAGTGCGAGGAGGCGAGCAGCTTCCCGTCCGCGTCGACGATGACGACCTTGCCGCCGATGCGCTCGGCGCAGTGCCTGGCCCGTTCGACGAGTTCGTCCTGGCGGCCGGCGGCCAGGGACAGCGCGGCGTACGCGGCCACCGACTCGGCCTCGTCGTTGGCCGAGTTGACGATCCGCTCGCGTTCGGCCCGCGAGTAGACGAAGCCCAGCGGGATCTCCAGGCCGAGCAGGACCAGGGCGGCGAGGCTGAGGTAACTCAGCAGCAGACGCCGGGTCATGACGCCCTGGTCTCGGGTGTGCGATGCCTCCCGGATCCCGTGCCACGCCCACGGCCGTGCCCCTGCCCCTGCCCGCGACTCCGGGGCTGGCCCTGGCCGGGTCCCGGCGCCTGCCCGGGGGTGCGTACGGCCAGCCGGAAGCCGACACCGCGCAGGGTCTGGATCCACGCCGGATCACCCAACTTGCGGCGCAGAGTGGCGACATGGACGTCCAACGTCTTGGTCGGGCCCTGGTAGTGGTCGTCCCAGACGCGGTTGAGGATCTGCTGCCGGGAGTAGACGGCGCCGGGATCCTCGGTGAGCAGCGCCAGCAGTTCGAACTCCTTCGGCGTCAGCGCGACCGGCACCTCGCCCACCCACACCTGCCGGGTCCGCCGGTCCACGACCAACGGCCCGGGCGGCGGCGGAGCCGAACCGTCGTCGTCGGCTGCGGCCGGACCGGAGGGGGCGCGCGAGTCCGGCGGGACCTGCTCGTACATGGGGGGCTCGTAGAGAGGCGGTTCGTAGGCAGGCGGTTCGTAGACGGGCGGCTCATAGACCGGGCTGCCGTACGCCGGGCTCCCGAAGGCGGGGGTGCCGTGCGGCGGGGTTCCGTAAGTGGGCGTGCCGTGCGGCGGGGTTCCGTACATCGGCGAGCCGTGTGGGGGAGTGCCCTGCGCGGCGGTGCCGCCGAACACGGGGTTTTCGAACGCAGGGTTGCCGGGGAAGGGCGGGGTTCCGTGCGAGGGGGTGCCTTCGAAGGGCGTTCCCTCCATTGGTGTTCCCTGCGCGAGGGTTCCCTGCGGCTGTGCCCCATGGGCCGGGACCTCACGGCCCGACGCGCCACGGCCCGACGCGCCACGAGGCGCTGTCCCGCGCGTCGGTGCGCCCTGTGCCGGCGTCTCGTACGCGGCCGACCAGTCGTACTCCGACCCGTCGGCCCCTACGCCGAAACCGGCCCTACGGCGGCCCGTGTCCCCATCGCCGAAACCGGTCCCAGGGCCCGCGTCCCCGTGGCCGGTGCGACCCGACCCCTCGGCACCGACGCGGCTTGAGCCCTCGGCCCCGAGGTCGTTCCCCGCCCCGAGATCGTCCCCTGCCCCGAAGTCGCTCCCAGCCCCGAAACCAACCCCGGACCGTCCTCCGGCACCGACACCGACACCCGCACCGACCCCGGTAGCCGACTCCCGCTGAGCCGCCAACTCACGTGCGGACAGCCCTCGTTGGTCATAGACCTCACTCCCGCCCCCGGCCCCGATCCCAGCCCCGACCCCGACGTCGGCCCCAGCCCCTCTCCCCACCCCTGCCTCAGCCACCACAACCCCGGTGACCACGCCGGGCACAGCCCCGCCTCCGGGTCGCTGATGGCGTCGTGACACCGCTCGTATGCGGGCGACCAGTTCTCGGATGCTGAATGGTTTCGCCAGGTAGTCGTCGGCGCCGAGCTCCAGGCCCAGCACGCGGTCGGCCTCCTCGCCGCGCGCGCTGAGGATGATGATGGGGACATCGGAGGTCCGGCGGATGCCGCGGCAGACGTCGATGCCGTCCATGTCGGGCAGGCCGAGGTCCAGCAGCACCACATCGCCGTGCGGACCTCTCAACCCGTCCGCGCCGGTGGCCACGTGGTGGACCGTCAGGCCGAAGTGCCGCAGCCCGTCGGCGAGCGGTTCGGCGATCGTCTCGTCGTCCTCGATGAGCAGCACTCGTACGCCCATGGCCGCCTGTCTCTCCAGAAAGTCGGGACAACACGGGGACCGTGTTGTGGGGCGCCACGCTACAAGAGACCGAACAAGAACGTGCAGGGAATCCGGGGCACTGTGAAATGACCCTCAGAAACCGCTTGTATTCGGTCGCCCGACCTGCGGCGAAGGCGGGTGTGGCCGAAATCTGTGGAAAACCTGGCGGCGCTTTAGTGTTCCCTTAACCTTCCTCTGGTCATCGCCCCCCTACGGTCGTTGGAGCTGGTCGGAACCGCTTCAGGGAGGCAGGATGAAGGCGCTGTTGGATCGCGCCCGGTCGTTCAGGCGACGGGTCGACTTCGAGAGCGACGAATACCGGAAACTCGCCGTCGGACAATTTCCCGAGGCGCTGTTCATTACCTGCTCGGACTCGCGGGTGATTCCCGCGCTGATCACCGGTGCGCGGCCCGGCGAGATATTCGAGCTGCGAAATGCGGGCAACATCGTGCCGCCGCACGACGCGTACGGGACCGCCTCCGGTGAGGCCGCCACCATCGAGTACGCGCTGGAGGTGCTCGGCGTTCAGGAGATCGTGGTGTGTGGCCATTCCCACTGCGGTGCGATGGGCGCGCTGACCTACGGCGCCGACCTGTCCGGCCTGCCCAGGGTGGACGCCTGGCTCGACTACGCGCGGCCCGCGCTCGAACCGGTGCTCGGCGGGCGCGGCGGGGACAGCGGTCGGGACGCCACCTCGTCGTCCGAGGACCCCGCCCTGACCGAGGTCGTCCAGCTCAACATCCGCAACCAGCTCGCCGTCCTGCGTGACTACCCGGTGGCCCGGCAGCAACTCGACGCCGGACGACTCCGGTTGCACGGCTGGTACTACGAGATCGACACCGGCAAGGTCCACGAACTGGACGCGGACGGGGACTTCCAGGTGCACGACTCATGAGTGGCGCACACGGACGACGCCATGCGGCGTCCGCCCGCAGGGCCGTGTCCGCCCACGTCCCCAACGCGCCCGAGTCCGGCGGAGGTTCACCGAGGCAGAACCCGACCGCGGTCCCATATCCGGACTACCCGACCGAGGCCCCATACCCGGACTACCCGACCGAGGCCCCCTATCTGGACTACGCGACCGAGGTCCCAGATCCGGACCACCCGACCGACGTCCCGGGCCGGGACCACCCGGCCCGCGGATCGAAGGGGTCCCGCGCGGGAGCCTCTCGCGGCCGTATCGACTTCGGTACCGAGATCACCGCGTCCCTCGTCGTCTTCCTTGTCGCGCTGCCGCTCTGCATCGGCGTGGCCGTGGCCTCCGGTGTGCCAGCCGAGCTGGGCATCATCTCCGGGGTGATCGGCGGCCTGGTGGTCGGCGCGGCGCGCGGCAGCACGCTCCAGGTCAGCGGGCCGGCGGCCGGTCTCGCGGCGCTCGTCGCGGAGACGGTCATGGAGTTCGGCGTCGCGATGCTCGGCGTCATCGTCCTCTTCTCCGGCATCCTCCAGATCGTGCTGGGCCTGGTGAGACTGGGCCGGATGTTCCAGGCGATCTCCCTGGCCGTCGTCCAGGGCATGCTCGCGGGCATCGGCCTGCCACTGATGTTCAGCCAGCTGTACCCGATGTCCGACTCCAAGGCGCCGGGCACCCCCCTGGAGAACATGGCGGGCGTGCCCGGGCTGATCGCCGACACCGCGACCGATCCGCAGGCGCTGATCGCCGCCGGGCTCGGCGTCGTCACGATCGTGCTGAGCTTCCTGTGGAAGAAGGCACCGGGGCCGGTCAGGAAGGTCCCGGCGGCGCTCGTGGCCGTCGGGATCGGGATCGCCGTCGCCTCGTTGCCGGGTGTCGAGGTGAAGACGCTCCAGGTCGGCAATCTGCTGGCCTCCGTGGCCGTACCCGGGCCGGAGCAGCTGTCCGGGCTGGCCAGTGCCGGGATCATCACGGCGATCCTCACGTTCACCGTGATCGCGTCGGCGGAGAGCCTGTTCACCGCCGCGGCCGTGGACCGGATGCACGACGGCCCGCGCACCCGCTACAACACCGAACTCATCGCCCAGGGCGCGGGCAACACGATCGCCGGGATCCTCGGCGCGCTGCCCATCACGGCGGTCGTCGCGCGCAGCTCGGCGAACGTCCAGGCCGGTGCCAGGACCCGCCTCTCCCGCACGCTGCACGGCCTCTGGCTGCTCGCCTTCGCGCTGCTGCTGCCGCAGGTGCTGGCGCTGATCCCGATCTCGGTGCTCGCGGGTGTCCTCGTACACAGCGGGTGGAAGCTGTTCGCGCCGGACGAGTTCCCGAAGATGTGGCGGCAGGACCGGGGCGAGTTCGCGGTGATGACACTGACGACGCTGGTCATCACGGCGACCGCGCTGCTCGAAGGGGTGCTGTTCGGGCTGGCCGCGGGTGTGGTGCTGGCCGCGCTGCGCATGTCGCAGACCGTCATCCGGCAGCACATCGAGGACGACACGGCGAAGGTCGTCATGGCGGGCAACGCGACGTTCCTGCGGCTGCCGAAGCTGATCGACGCGCTGGAGAGCGCGGCCGCCTCCGGCAAGCCGCGCATCCGGCTCGACCTGCTCGGGGTGACCCATCTCGACCACGCGTGCCGCAGCCAGGTCGAGGAGTTCGTGGCGCAGCGCCGGGGGGCCGGGCTGCGGGTGGAGCTGCTGATGCCGGACCTCACGGACACGGGCACGCGGATGCCTGCGACGGCTGTGCCGGTGCCCGTACCGTCGCCGGATGCGCAGGTGGACCCGGCGGAGGTGTGGGACTACGCGACGGTCGGTACGGCGGCGGTGGGGGGTATGGGACAGAGGCCGTCCGGGCCTGGGCCCGGGCCCACGGCCGAGTGGTTCTATCTCGACACCCGCCCGATGCCGGATACGGCGGAGTCCCGGCCGCCGCTGCTGCGCCGAGGGCGCGACTGGGCGGAGTAGCCGGCTGGGCTCGTGGGCGGGTGCGGGTGCGGGTGCGGGTGCGTGTCCGGGTCCGGGGCCTGTGGGGCTTCTCGCGCGGCTCCGCCGCGTGGGCGCGACCCGCCGCCCCCCACTCACCCGCACCCGACACACCTCCCGCGACACCCTCAGCCGGTCTACGCTGGAGAACGGCTTGAGAACACCTCGGGAAGGTGGCGTCATGACCGGCTGGAACGTGAGTGACATCCCTGATCAGCGTGGCCGTGCCGCTGTCGTGACCGGTGCCAACAGTGGCATCGGCTATGTCGCCGCCCGGGAACTCGCCCGTCGTGGCGCCCATGTCGTCCTCGCCTGTCGGAGTGAGGAGCGGGGTACCGCCGCGCTGGAACGGATGAGTTCCGAAGTCCCGGACGGGAGCGTCGAGTTGATACGGCTCGACCTCGGGGACCTGGGTTCCGTACGGGACTTCGCGGAGGCGTACGGGCGCGCGAGAGGTCGACTGGATCTGCTGGTCAACAACGCGGGCGTGATGGCAGTGGCGCAGAGCCGTACGGCCGACGGCTTCGAGACGCAGTTCGGGACCAACCACCTCGGTCACTTCGCCCTGACCGGTCTGTTGCTGCCGATGCTCCTGGCCACGCCCGGCGCCCGGGTCGTGACCGTCTCCAGCACCATGCACATGAGGGCGAACATCGACATCGACGATCTCAACAGTGAGCGCGGTTACGGACGTTGGATCGCCTACGGCCGCTCCAAGACCGCCAACCTGCTCTTCACCCACGAGCTGGCCCGGCGGCTGGCCGCCAACGGCTCGGAGATGGTCGCGGCGGCCGCCCACCCCGGCTACGCGGCGACCAATCTCCAGACGGCCGGAGCCACCGCCGAGGGCCGCAAGGGCGTCGAGCGCTTCATGCGCGTCGGCAACAGCGTCTTCGCCCAGTCCGCCGAAGCGGGCGCCCTGCCCACGCTGTACGCGGCGACCGCCCCCGGCGTACGCCCCGACTCCTTCATCGGCCCGTCCTTCATGATGTGGCGCGGTGCGCCGGGCCCGTCCAAGCGGGCGCCCTGGGCCCGCAACGACCGTGCGGCCGAACGGCTTTGGGCCGCCTCCGAGCGGCTCACCGGGGTCACGTACGACGAGCTGAAGGCGTGAGCCACGGACTGCGGGTGGGAGCCAAGGACTGCGGGTGGGAGCCAAGGACTGCAGGTGTGACGCGCGAACCGTAACTTCGTACGGTTCACGCGTCACACCGGAGTGAAGGGTCAGGCCGACGGCTACGCGGCGCGCACCTCGTACGCCGTGATCCGTACCGCCTCGTCGTCCAGGCACTGCCCGCTCGCCAGGTCGAAGCGCTGCTTCAGGAGCGGGGAGGCCACGAACGGGCGGCCCTGGTGGGAGCCGGTGAGGCCGCGGGAGAGGACGGCGGCGCCGCCGAAGGGGTCGCGGTTGTCGATGGCGTACAGCCGGCCCGCGCGGTCGAGGAAGAGCGCGGCCTGGTTGCCGTCGGGGAGCAGGGCGGCCACGCCGCGGCCCGGGGTCAGCAGGGTCAGGTCGCAGACCGTGAACCAGCCGTCCGCCAGCCGCAGCTGGACCTTCACATCGGTTTTCTCGGGAGCGAGGGTCATCGCTGGGCGCTTCCTTCCAGGACATCGGCGGGCCGCAGGCCGATGGACAGCAGCGGCAGGTCGGGCTTGATCTGGTCGCGCTCGGGGACGAAGCCGACGACCGGGTCCGGAGTGTCCGGGGCGTTGACGAAGGACACGAACCGGGCGAGCTTCTCGGGGTCGTTGATGGTGGAGGCCCACTCGTCGGCGTAGTGGGAGACGTGGTCCGTCATCAGGGACTCCAGCTCCTCGCAGATGCCGAGGGAGTCCTCCACGACCACGTCACGGACGTGGTCCAGGCCGCCGGGGATCCGCTCCAGCCACGTCGAGGTGCGCTCCAGGCGGTCCGCGGTGCGGATGTAGAACATCAGGAACCGGTCGATCAGCTTGATCAGCTCGGCGTCGCCGAGGTCCTGGGCCAGGAGGTCCGCGTGGCGGGGGGTGGCGCCGCCGTTACCGCCGACGTACAGGTTCCAGCCGTTGGAGGTGGCGATGATGCCGAAGTCCTTCGACTGGGCCTCGGCGCACTCGCGGGCGCATCCGGAGACCGCCGACTTGAGCTTGTGGGGCGACCTGAGCCCCCGGTAGCGCAGCTCCAGGTCGATCGCCATGCGGACCGAGTCCTGGACGCCGTAGCGGCACCAGGTCTGCCCGACGCAGGACTTCACGGTCCGCAGCGACTTGCCGTAGGCGTGGCCGGACTCGAAGCCGGCATCCACCAACCGGGACCAGATGATGGGGAGTTGCTCGACCCGCGCACCGAACATGTCGATCCGCTGGCCACCGGTGATCTTCGTGTAGAGACCGAAGTCGCGGGCGATCTCGCCGATCACGATCAGGCCCTCGGGGGTGATCTCACCGCCGGGGATGCGCGGGACGACGGAGTACGAGCCGTTCTTCTGGAGGTTGGCCAGGAAGTGGTCGTTGCTGTCCTGCAGGGCCGCCTGCTCGCCCTCCAGGACGTAACCGCTGGCGCCGATGGTCGGGGCGAGGGAGGCGATGATCGAGCCGACCGCCGGCTTGCAGACCTCGCAGCCGTCGCCGCCCTTGGCCTCGTCACGGCCGTAACGGTCCAGCAGGGCCTGGTACTTGTTGATGCGCAGGGCGAAGACGATCTCGTACAGCTCCTCGCGGGTCTGCGAGAAGCAGCCGCACAGGCCCTTGTCGACCTCGACGCCGGACGCCTCCAGCTCGGCCGTGACCAGCTGACCGAGGACCTTGACGCAACTGCCGCAGGTCGTACCGGCCTTGGTGCACTTCTTCACCTCGGGCACGGTGGTGCAGTTGTGCTCGGTGACCGCACCGCGGATCGTGCCCTTGCGGATGTTGTTGCAGGAGCAGATGATCGCGTCGTCGGGCAGCGCGGTCGGGCCGAGCTGGACGGACTCCCCGGCGCCGGCGGGCAGCACCAGCGACTCGGGCGAGACCGGCGGGACGGACCCGGTGAAGGCCTTCAGCGTGCCGTACGCATCCGCGTCGCCGACCAGGATGCCGCCGAGCAGTTCGCCGCCGCGGCCGATGACCAGCTTCTTGTAGACGCCCGAGCGGGAGTCGGAGTACACGACGTCCAGGCAGTCGGCGGTCGCGCCGTGCGCGTCACCGAAGGAGGCCACGTCGACGCCGAGGAGCTTCAGCTTGGTGGACAGGTCGGCGCCGGTGAAGGCGGCCTCGTCGGCGGCGATGGTCGCGGCGGCCGTCTCGGCCTGCTCGTAGCCGGGGGCCACCAGGCCGTACACCCGGCCGTCGGAGGCCAGCGCGCACTCACCGATCGCGTACACGTGCGGGTCGTTGACCGTACGGCACTGGTCGTCGACGCTGATGCCGCCGCGCTCGCCGACCGTCAGACCGCAGTCGCGGGCGAGCTGGTCGCGCGGGCGGACACCGGCGGAGAACACCACCAGGTCGGTGCTGAGTTCGGAGCCGTCGGAGAGCTTCATGCCGGTGACCGCGCCGTCCTCGCCGACGACGATCTCCTGCGTGCCCACACCGGTGTGGACCGACAGGCCCATCTCCTCGATGGTCCGCAGGAGCGCGGCGCCACCGCCGTCGTCCACCTGGACGGGCATCAGACGGGGCGCGAACTCCACGATGTGGGAGGTGAGTCCGAGGCCCTTCAGCGCACCGGCCGCCTCAAGCCCGAGCAGACCGCCGCCGACCACGGCACCGATCTCGGCCGTCTTCGCGTACTCCTCGATCGCGAGCAGGTCCTCGATCGTGCGGTAGACGAAGCAGCCCTTGGCGTCCTTGTTCGGGACCGGCGGTACGAAGGGGAACGAGCCGGTGGCGAGGACGAGGATGTCGTACTCGAAGACCTGCCCGGAGCGGGCCGTGACCTTCTTGGCCTCGCGGTCGATCGTCTCGGCCGGGTCGCCGACGAGCAGCTCGATACCGTGCGTCTCGATGAACTCCATGTCGGTCATCGACAGGTCTTCGGGCGTCTTGCCCGCGAAGTACGAGGTGAGCGCCACCCGGTCGTAGGCCGGGCGCGGCTCCTCACACAGCACGACCACGCGGTGCGTGGCGGTCAGGCCGCGCTCGGCGAGCGCCTCGAGGAAGCGCTGGCCGACCATGCCGTGGCCGACGAGCACGATCGTGGGGGTGGGCCCCAGGGTGGCGGACATTCAGGAGCCTCCATCGTTGGTGAGCAGGTGGAGCAGAGGAGCGCCGTTCGCGGGGAGCGGCTCCGCTCCCTCCCAGGCGCGGGCGAGCGCGCCCACGGTGCCGAGTTCGCCGACGAGGACCCCGCCGACCAGACGGTCGTCGCGGACCACGACCTTGCGGTAGGTGCCGCGGGTGGCGTCGGTGAGCTGGATGACGTCGTCACCGGGCAGCGGCTCGGGCTCGCCGAACGCGGCGAGATCGAGGAAGTCCGCTCCGGCGAGCGTCAGTCGGGTCAGGGCGCGGGTCCCGGTGTAACGGGCGGCCGGGGAATCAGCGTCACCCGCCAGCAACTCGGCCAGCACATCGGCCTGTTCGAGCGCCGGGGTGGCGAGCCCGTACACCGTGCCCTCGAACTGGGCGCAGTCACCGATCGCGTGGATGCGCGGGTCGGAGGTGCGCAGTTCCTCGTCGACGATGACGCCCTTGTGCACGGCGAGTCCCGCGTCCTGGGCGAGACCCACACGGGGGTGGACCCCGCAGGCGATGACGACCAGGTCCGCGTCGAGCGCGTACCCGTCGGCCATCGACACGGACCGCACGGTCCCGCCGAGGCTGCGCACGGCACGTACGCGTGTCTCGGTGTGCACCTCGACGCCGAGGTCGGTGAGGTGTCGGCGGACCAACTTCGATGCGGACGGATCGAGTTGACGCTCCATCAGCCGCTCGCCCTGCTGGGCGAGGACGACCTGTGCGCCGCGCAGGGCGAGCGCGCGGGAGGCGGAGACCCCGAGGAGCCCGCCGCCGATGACGACGGCCCGCGCGCCCGGCCGTACGGCCTTGGAAAGCCCCAGGCAGTCGTCCATGGTCCGGAAGGCGTGCACCCCGTCGGGGAACTCGTGCCGCTCCGGGTCCCAGAGGCCGCGCAGCGGCGGCAGCACCGGGTTCGAGCCGGTCGCCAGGACCAGCCTGTCGTACGCGATCTCCGTACCGTCCGCGAGATGTACGGCTCGCATCTCGCGGTCGATACGGACCACCCGGCCGTGCGTCAGCTCGGCGGGGGCGGGCAACGCGATGACCTCGGGCGCGTACCGCCCGGCCAGGACCTCGGCGAGCAGCACCCGGTTGTAGGGTGTGTGCTCCTCCTCGCCGACCAGCGTGGCGGGCATGCCGAGCTCTCCGAGCCGCCGGGCGAGACGTACACCCGCGAGGCCGGAGCCGATCACCACCACACGTTCATTCGAGGTCATGCCCCTGAGCGTGCGGTGCCGGTGTTACCCGACCGCATCGCATCTGTTTCCCACGAGGAACGCTGCCCTCCCCGTGGCCCCGAGCGGAGTGTGAGGGGTTTCCTGGAGGCCGGGGCGGGGTGTGAGGACACCCGGAATCCCCGCACTGACCTGGCGATACGGCGGTCATGCGGGTGTATACGGGAAGGCCGGGGCCGGGTGGGGGGAGGACAGGGCGCGCCGGGTATTGGTGCCGTAGGTCACGTCGCGGGGCCGCGGATCGCGTCGCGGGGGGCGGGAGGGGCGGGGCGGCGGCGAAACATCACGGGGGCGGGCTGTCGGGGGAGGGGAGCCGACCCGCAGAAGATCCTCAGGTCGATGGACGGTACCTCTGCCTCTGCCTCTGCCCCTGCCCCTCTCCGTCACCGCCACTGATGGGCGGCGGGTTCGGCCGGGCGTTCTGCCGGCAGTGTCCGGGCTGTCGGTGATCAGCCGACGCGACTGCCCGTGAGGTGGGCGAATACGACCACGTTCCCCTGATAGCCGGTCGACTTCGCCCACCCTCCGCCGCAGGTGATGACCCGCAACTCCGGCCCCGGCGCCGCCCCGTACACCTTCTCGTCAGGGAAGTTCCGCGCGGCGTACACCTCCACCGCGTCCACCGTGAACACCGCGATCCCGCCGTCCCGCCGGTCCATCTCTATGGTGGCGCCCCGCTTCAGCGCGCCGAGGCGGTAGAAGACGGCGGCACCGTCGGCGTTGTCCACATGCCCGGCGACGATCGAGGTGCCCCGCTCACCCGGGGTGGTGCCGGCCTCGTACCAGCCCGCGAGATCCTCCTTCTCCGCCGGCGGGACGTCGAGGCTGCCGGTGGGCGTGAGGCCGAGCCCCATGAGCGGCGCGTCCACGCGGATGGAGGGGATACGGATGCGGTCGGGCGGGGAGGGCGGCAGCGCGACGGCCGTCGGCTCGTCCCTCTCCGACGTGCCCGACGACCCGGACGGGCTCGACGCGCTCGACGTGCCGGACGTACCACTGAGGTGGGCCTGCGCGGCCGACGGCTGCGGCGGCGCGTGTGACGCGGTGCCGCTGCGCAGCAACCACACGCCGGAACAGAGGGCGACCACGGTGACCCCGGCTATGACGGAGCTGGCGAGCCGACGCACAGAAACCTCCTCGCGGACGGACGTCCACCCCCATGCACGTTCACCCCTCCCCTGCCCCTTCCCCTCCCTCTGTTCCTCCCCTTGTTTTCCTCCCCGTGTTCCTCCCCTCCGGGCCGAGGGGCGTCGGGCCCGGAGGGGAGGGGGGACGGCGGTACCGGCGGACGGACGGCGGAGGGTGTCCGTCAGATCCCGTCGCCTCTCGCCCGGCGATGCAGGAGCCAGGTACCGCCCGCGGCGGCGACGGCCAGAGCCGCCACGCCGGCCGCGGTCTGCACGGGGTCGGGACCGAGTGCGCCACCGACCCCCGTCTTCACACTTCCTCTCGGATACGTCGGCTGCGCGGTGCGCGTGCCGGTGAGCGAGACCACGAGGTCGCCGATGACCTGACGGCCACTGTCGGCGCAGGTCGCGACGATCTCGTACGTCCCCGGCTGTGCGCTCGACGGCACCTCGAACCGCCCGTCGAGCTGCCGCTGCCCGGAGCCGGGAGCCAGCGAGAAGGAGCCGGCGCCGATCGCGCCGGCGTCCCCCGTCGCCGTACCGTCCGCGCCGCAGGCCGCCGTACGGACGGTGACCTCGTCGCCGGGGACGACACCGGCGGGGGACAGTTCGAGTCGCCCGGTGTTCTCACCGCCGTACGCGGGTGCGGCGGCGAGGGCCGCGAAGGCGACGGCAAGCGCGGTTGCGGTCAGCGGCCGGGCGGTATGTCGCATCGCTAGCTCCTCCGAGAGTCCTCCGTTCCTTTCCGAGGTAAGTGGCACACCGGCCCGAGCGCTTCCTGATGGAGCGTCAGAAATGTGGTGAATGGATGTCAGGGAGGTGGGGGTGGAGGGGGAGTGGGAGGTGTTTGGGCAGGTCATCGGGGTGGGGCGGGTGCGGTGGAGAAGAGAACGCGACGGAGGGGCGCCGGGGGTGTGAACGGGTGACTGGGGGTGGTGACGCGTGGGCGCAGACTCCGCGCAGACTCCGCAACGGTGGCTTCCGGAGCGGCGGTCCGGAGCGGTGGTCCGGGCCGACACCGGTGACGGCTTGACCTCAAGTCAAGTCGAGGTACGAGGGTGGTCGCCATGAAGACCGCTACGGATACTCACGCCGACACGGCAACCGCCTCCGCCACTGACACGGCACCTGCCTCCGCCTCCGCCACTGACACGGCGCCCTCTTCCGTCGCTGACACAGCGACCGCCCCTGCCACTGACGCTGCCACCACTCCCGCCTCGGCCGCCGTCTCCGCCTCTTCCTCCTCGGCTCCCGTCTCCTCCTCCGCCACCCCGGTCCGGGTGACGCTGGTCATCGGCAGCAATCGCACCGGCCGCTTCGGCTCGGTGATCGCCGAGTGGTTGCTGAGCCGGGTGCGGGAGCACGACGGCTTCGAGGTCGACGTGGTGGACGTCGCCGAGGCAGACCTGCCGACGAGCTTCGCGACATCACCCGAGGCCACGGCACGGCTGGCCGAGATCACGCCGAAGCTGGCGGCGGCAGAGGCGTTCATCGTCCTGACCCCCGAGTACAACCACTCGTACCCGGCGGCCCTCAAGAACCTCATCGACTGGCACTTCCACGAATGGTGCGCCAAGCCCGTCGCCCTCGTCTCCTACGGCGGTATGTCGGGTGGGCTCCGTGCGGCCGAACACCTCCGGCAGGTCTTCGCCGAACTCCACGCGACCACCGTCCGCGACACGGTCTCCTTCCACAACGCCCACGCCGCCTTCGACGAGACCGGCCACATCAAGGACCCGTCCGCGCCGAACTCCGCGGCCCGGGTGATGCTGGACCAGCTGTCGTGGTGGGGCCACGCCTTGCGCGAGGCGAAGGAGAAGCGGCCGTACGGGGAGTGAGGCGTGTGGGTGGGGGCGGACGACTTCAGCAACCGCCCCCAGGCCCCACAGGCTCCGGCTCCGGAACCTCGGGCAACGGCTCCACGGGGGGAGCGGGGGCCTCAGGTTCCGGCTCAACGACGTCCGGCGGAGCGGGGGTCTCAGGTTCCGGCACAACCACCTCCGGCGGAACAGGCACCTCCTCCACGGGTCCCTCCATAGGCGGCGCCTCCGCCACGGGCTCCTCTACGGGAGGCTCCTCCAGGGGAGCCTCCTCTACGGGGGCCTCCTCCGCAGGGCTCTCCTCCCCGGGCGTCGGCTCGGTGGAGCCGGGAGCCTCAGGCGCCGGTTCCTCGGTGTGTGGCTCCTCGCCCCCAGGTGTGTCGGACCCAGGCGCCTCGGACCCGGGCTCATCCACCACCGGGTAACCGGTGCCGGGCTCTTCCGCACCGGGGTCTTCCGCACCAGGTTCTTCAGCGCCCGGCTCCTCCGCTCCCGGCTCCTCCGCTCCCGGCGTCCGTGGAATCCCCGCATCCGGCGGTTCAGGCGCAGTCCCCTCCGGTTCGCTCCCCGCCTCGCCGGTGCTGCCGCCCTCACCCCCACCCTCGTCCTCGCCCGCCGGAACCCGAACCGTCGGCTCCTTCACAGCATCGCCGGCATCCCCCGCCCGCACCACGACGCTGTCGCGGTCACCGAGGCCCGTCGCCGCCGCACCCGGGTCGCCCGCTCCCAACGCACCCACCGGGTGCGAATTCACGGCTTCCGTGACCGCGTCCCGGCGCTCGACGACCTCGGGGGAGCGGGCCTCGGGCCGGTGGGGCGCCGGGGCCTGGGCGACCGGTACCCGCCGGGGCGGGACCGCGTCCGAGTCGAGGGGCGCGAAGATGATGCCGGCCACGACGGCGGCAGCCGCCGCGGCCGTCCCGACCGCGGCGACCTTCGTCCCGCCCGCTCCGCCCGTCGCGGCCTGCCGTACGGCGTGCAGCAGTTGGCCGCCCCCGTGCCCGCCCGCCCCGCCGAGCGCGGCGGCCGTACCGGCGGAGCCCGCCGTGAGGGAGAGCAGCAACTTGCCCCCGCCACCGCCCACGACGAACACCAGGAGCGCCGGACCGACGAGTGCGGGAAGCCGGTCGTTGGTGCGCATCAGGACCGCGAGCCGTGCCCGGCAGTCGTCGCACGCGTCCACATGGCCGAGCAACTGCTCGGACTGCCGCGAGGTCGCCGTACCGCGCACATACGCCGGCATGCGCCCCCATCGCACCTGGCACGCCGGATCGATCGGCGCCCCGGGCTGCTCGCGCAGGAAGGCCTGGCGCATCCCCTCACGCGCCCGGTGCAGCAGTACCGCCGTCGCGCCCTGCTTGGCGCCGATGCGCTGCCCGACCGTCTCCAGCGGCTGGCCCTCGGCCTCGGCCAGCCACAGCGCCCGTACCCACCGCTCGGGCAGCTGGCCCAGGACCCGCACCAACAGGTCGACGGAGGAGACCTGTTCGGCCGGGTCGGCGGCGTCGGCCACCTGGGCGTTGGTCTCGGCCCGCTCGGGTGCCGTCGGATCCAGCGGCGTCTCCCGCGTGGCGGTGCCGACCGCCGCCGCGAGGTGCCGCACCGTCGTCGTCAGGTACGCCGGCACGTTGTCGATCTCGTGCCCTGCGGAAAGCCGCCGCCACACGCGGAAGTGCGCCTCGGCGACGAGGTCCTCGGCGGTCCAGGAGTTCCTGGTGAGGGAGCGCGCGTACGCGACGAGGCGCGGGTGCTGTTCCTCGAAGATCCGGGTGTACGTGGCGGTCGCGGTCGCGGACGTGGACAGGCTGTCGGTCATGGCGGGAACGCTCTCCAGTCGCCTGCTGATGGGACCTGCCGATTTTGTATGTCGCGATGACAAAAATCTCAAGTAATCACGCATAGTGACATTCATCACAGTGGGTTACTTCGGAAACGGCGTAATACAGGGGGTCCTGGCGCGATCGAAGCGGTGTGTCGGCACAAGCCGTCAGGGCTCGAAAGCCCGAGGGTCCCGAGGGGCCCGAAGTACCTGCAACGCCCGAACTGGAGACCGCTCATGCACCCCGCGCGCCCCACCATGCCCACGCCCCCCGCTCTCGAACAGAGTGCCCGCGCCCGCCTGATCACACCCGACTACGAGGAGGTCCCGGTACGCACCACCCTGCGCTACACCCCAGACGACCCCTTCGCCGTCCACATCGACTTCCCGGCCGGCGCCTCCGCCGACGACGCGAACGTGACGTGGGTGTTCGCCCGCTCCCTGCTGGCAGAGGGGCTGGCCACCCCGGCCGGGATGGGCGACGTGCATCTGTGGCCCTGCGACCCGGCCCACACGGTCGTGGAACTCCGCTCACCGCACGGCATGGCCATGATCCGCTTCGACACGCCCACGCTCCGCCGCTTCCTGCGCCGCTCGTACGCCGTCGTCGCGCTCGGCGGCGAGGACCTGGAACCGGCACTCGACGACGGCCTCGCGTCCCTACTGGGCGGGGTCTGAGACGCCCCGCCCGGAGCGCCCGCTATGTTCGACCCGAGCGTCCGGATATTCGGAGTGGGCATGCAGAAGACAGATGAACCGGCCGAAGAGGCGGTGACGGCCGAGCCGGAGGGGGCGGCGGCCGAGCCGGAGATACCCGTGGTCGTCCACGAGGCGGCTCGCGACGACACCAAGACCGGCACCGGCCATGGCACCGACACCAAGACCGGCACCGGCCATGGCACCGACACCAAGACCGGCACCGGCCATGGCACCGACACCGACCCTGCCACCGACGCCACCCTTGACCACAGCTGGCCCCGTCACTGGCCCTTGCTGCTCATGGGCGCGGCCGTGATCCCCGGCTTCGTGCTGTTCGTCATGGGGCGGTGGATGGAGGATCCGGCCGTGCAGGCGTGGCGGACCGTCTGTCTCTCCATCACCGTGCAGGCGCTGCCGTTCCTGCTGCTCGGTACGGCCCTGTCGGGTGCCATCAACGCGTTCGTACCGGCGCGGGTGTTCACCCGGGTGCTGCCCAAAAGGCCGGCGCTCGCGGTCCCGGTCGCCGGTGCCGCCGGGGTGATCCTGCCCGGCTGCGAGTGCGCGTCCGTGCCGGTCGCGCACAGTCTGATCCGGCGAGGGGTCGACCCGGCCGCCGCCTTCGCGTTCCTGCTGTCGGCGCCCGCCATCAACCCGATCGTCCTGACCGCCACGGCCATCGCCTTCCCCGGCAGCCCCGAAATGGTGCTGGCCCGGCTGCTCGCCTCCCTCGTCACCGCCGCCGGGATGGGCTGGCTGTGGCTCTGGCTGGGGCGCGCGGAGTGGCTCAAGCCGATCGCGCGGCACGCGGGACACCGTTCCGGGCAGAGCCGCTTGAACGAGTTCCGGACCGGCTTCCAGCACGACTTCCTGCACGCGGGCGGCTTCCTCGTCGTCGGTGCGATGGCCGCGGCCACCTTCAACGTGCTCGTCCCGCGCACCGTGCTCGACACCTTCGCCGACTCGCCCTGGCTGTCGGTGCTGTTCCTCGCCGCGCTCGCCATCCTCCTCTCGGTGTGCTCCGAGGCCGACGCCTTCGTCGCCGCGTCCCTCACCGGCTTCTCACCCACCGCGCGGTTGACGTTCATGGTGGTCGGGCCCATGGTCGACCTGAAGCTGATCGCCCTGCAGACGGGTACCTTCGGCCGGGCCTTCGCGGTCCGCTTCTCCGCCGCGACGGTCGTCGTCGCGATCCTGTGCAGCGTCCTGATCGGAGCCGTCCTGCTGTGAAACGACCCCTGCAGGCGCTCCTTCTCCTCCTCAGCGGCCTGGGCCTTCTCCACGCCACCCTCCTCACCGACCACTACCTCAGATACGTCAAGGAGGGCATGCACCCCCTCCTCATCGCCTCGGGCGCGCTGCTGCTCGTGCTCGGCGCGGCGGAGGCATGGTCACTGTGGAGACGGGACGGGGCCGCCGAGCGGGAGAGCCACGACGGCGACCACGACCATGACGGCGACCACGACGGCGACCAAGACCACGACGGCGACCAAGACCACGACCACGACCACGGCCATGACCACTCCACCCTGCCCCGAGTCGCCTGGCTTCTGCTCCTCCCCGCCCTGAGCCTGCTCTTCTACGCCCCGCCGGCCATCGGCGCGTACACCGCCTCCCGCGAGGCCCCCAAGGCGGTCACGATCACCGAACAGGACGACTTCGACCCCCTGCCGAAGACCTCACCCCTGCCGATGACCCTCACGGACTTCACCCGCCGCGTGCAGCAGGACCGCGACCGGGCCATCGACGGCCGAACCGTCCAGCTGACCGGCTTCGTCACCCCCGACAAGGGGACTGCCGGCAAGGAGGGCGACGAAGCAGGCGGTGGCGGGAACGCCGACTGGTATCTCACCCGCGTGATCTTCAGTTGCTGTGCCGCCGACGCCCAGTTCGTGAAGGTACGCGTCCATGACACCCCGGCCCCGCCCGCCGACACCTGGGTCACCCTCACCGGCACCTGGCACCATGCCGGCACCCTCGGCACGAGCTCCGCCGGGGCGGCTCTCGACGCCCGGACCATCAAGAAGATCACCCGCCCGACCAACGGCTACACGGACGGCCTCCCGCTCACCCCCTCCTGACCCACGGGAACACCGACACGATGCCATTCAGACCCGTTCCCCCCGACTGCGGCGAGAACGAAACGATCACGTACAGATCGGGGATGCTCCAGTCCGTCCTGCCCGTCGTGCTGGGGTTCCTCGGTGGCACGGCACTGGTGTACGCCGGCCTCGCCCTGGCCTCCGACCCGATGGGGGGCGACAGGCTGAGGCAGTGCGTCTCGGGCGCGTTGACGGCCACCGTGGTCGTCGCGGTCCTGCGCCGCAACGACGAGGTGACCCTGGCCGAGGACGCCCTCGTGGTGCGCGGCACCCGGCGCCGGCGGATCCCCTGGACCGGCATCCAGCGCCTGGAGGTCCGCCGCATCCTCGGCGTACGTCAGATCACCGTCCACACCACGGACGGCCGCCGCGCCACGCTGCGCACCCCGATGTCCTTCCTGGACAAGGAGTTCGACCTGAAGGTCGAGATCCTCACGCGGTGGTGGCAGGAGCGGCGTTGAAGCGCACCCCCGTCGCATGCCGTCGCACCCTCTTCGCACTCCGACGCACCCCCTTCGCGTGCCTTCGCTCCCCCTCCTCACGCATACTCCGCCAGCACCTCGCCCACAGCCCGCCGCCCCACCTCCGCCAGCACGTGCCCCTTGTCGCGGTAGTAGTGCTCGGCGACGATCCCGAAGCACAGGGCCCACCCCCGCCCCCGCGCCCAGGTCGCGTCGTCGACGTCGGCGGTGTCGCGGAACGCGTTGCGGGAGGCGCCCGTGCAGAGGGTCCAGGCCGGCAGCAGATCGCAGGCGGGGTCGCCGACGCCGAGCCCGCCGAAGTCGATGACGGCGGTGAGGCGGCCGGCGGTGGTGAGAAGGTTGCCGGGCAGCAGGTCGGCGTGGACCCAGACCGGGGCGCCGGCCCACTGGGGGAGCCGGAGGGTCTCCTCCCAGACGGCGGTGGCGAGCGCCGCGTCCACCGAGCCGTCCGCGCCCAGCCCACGGATCGCGTCCCGGACGTGGTCGTCGTTCGCACGCACCGGGCCACCACGGAACGACGCCGGCCCGCCCGTCGCGTCCACCTTCCGCAGCGCTGCCACGAACCGGCCCAGCTCCCCGGCCGCGCACCCGGGATCGGCGACGGGGGCGTCGTACGCGTTCTCGCCCTCCAGCCAGCGCAGCACCGACCACGGCAGCCCGTATCCCTCACCCGGCCGTCCCTTGCCGAGCGGCTCCGGTACGGCGAGGGGCAGGTGCGGTGCCAGCAGCGGCAGCCAGCGGTGTTCCTTGTCGGCCTGGTGGGCGCCGTCGGGTTTCCGGGGGAGCCGTACGACCATGTCGTCCCCGAGGCGGTACATGACGTTGTCCGTCCCGGCGGCGGGAGCGGGGGCGACCGGCAGCCCGGCCCACTCGGGGAACTGCGCCGCGATCAGCCGCCGGACGAGCGCGCCGTCGATGTCGAACTCGTCGGCGTGCAGCTTCCCTTGGGACGACGACATGGATCTCCGTAGGTTCCGTGAACGGGGGACAGCGGTGGAGCGTAGTCACGACCGCGCCCCCCGGCCACGCAATTACCGGCGTCGGCGACCCACGCGACAGGCCGCGTCCAGGGGTGTGCGTGGGGGAGGTGCGAGGGGTGAGAATCGATTCTGCAAAGGCTCTGCCCCGCCCACCCGACACATCAGCCCCACCCGCCCCCTCGGAAGAGTCCGACCCGGTTGGAGAGGAGAACGGTGCTCCCCTTCTTCGTCTACGGCACGCTCCGCCCCGGCGAGCACAACCACGACCTCTTCCTGCGCGGCCGCACCCGCGCCGAGGAGCCGGCCCGGATGCGCGGCATGGCCCTGTACGACGGCCCCGGGTACCCGTACGCGGTGGAGGAGACCGGCGGGGGTGCGGTGAGCGGTGAACTCGTCACCGCCCGGCCCGACTCATACGCCGAACTCCTGCGCACCCTGGACGAGTTGGAGGAGTACGCCCCGGGCGACCCCGCGAACCTCTACGAGCGGGTGGAACGCGCGGCGGCCCTCGGCGACGGCACGGTCGTACGGGCCTGGGTGTACGTCGCCGCGCCGTCCGTCGCCGCCGGGCTGCGGGCCGGGGGGAAGCTGATCGAGGGCGGCGACTGGCGCGGTCGCCGCCTCCCGCCGTTCGCCTAGAGGCCCGGGTCGCCGGTTGCGCCGGACGGGTGTGGGGTGTCCGTGACGGGTCGCGCCGATCCCCGCGCCCCTTCGGGCGCGGCTGATGTCAGCCTCAGCAACAGGACCGACGGGGCTTCGGGCATTCCCACGCGGAGTTCCGTTCCGTCCCAGTCGGCCGTGCCCGTCGTCGTGCTCGGGTGCAGGACCTCCACCTGTATGCCGGCCGCGTGCCCTCCGTTCCCGTTCGCCAAGTGCGGGACAGCGAAAGCCCGTTCAGTGGCTCCGCCCCGGCGCCACACCGTCACGTACACCGGGGCCGTGCCCGCTACCGGTGGCCTCAGCCCCAGCGCGATCCAGTCGTCCGTCCAGCCGGGCAGGCCCAGGGGCCAGAAGGGCAGGGCGGTGCGCAGGTCGGCCCGGATGGACTTGTGGGCAGCCAATGCGTCGCGCACCAGCCCGAGTTGATGTGCCGTCATCCTGTCCAGGTGTCCGGAGAGATGGATGCGGCCGAGGAGCGCGGAGCCGAGGGTGAAGGCGATCTCCGCGTCCGTGTACGACGGTTGGGGGTAGGCCCAGACGGCGCCCTGTTCCGGGGGTACGGCGGTGGGGGCGGAGGCGGCGATGGGCGGGTAGCGCAGGGGGTCCTGCTGGTCGGAGGTGGACTGGAGCTGGGCCACGGCCAGGGAGGCGCCGTCCATACGCATGCCGCCGGACGCGCAGTTCTCGACGACGAGACCGGGGTGGCGGTCCAGGACCGAGGACAGCCAGGACAACCAGGCCCGGGAGTGGGCGAGATGGGCCGGAGCCGTGGTGGTGATGTTGTAGTCGAGTTTCAGGTAGCCGACGCCCCACTCGCCGACGATGCGGTCGACCGTCCCGTCGAGGTGGGCGCGGGCCGCCGGGTGGGTCAGGTCCAGCTGGTGGCGCCCCTGCTCGGTCACCCGGGAGCCGTCGTCGTGACGGAGGAAGGCCTCGGCGGGCAGCTCCTCGGCGAGGTGACTACGGACCCCGATGACCTCCGGCTCCAGCCACAGCCCCGGCACCATCCCGCGCTGCCGGATCCGGTCGAGCACGACCCGGATGCCCGCACCCGAACCGCCGCCACCGCCTGGACCGTCACCGGGAAAACGCCGCGCCGACGGCAGCCAGGCTCCGACACTGTCCCACCAGCCCCCGGGCGAGTCGGCGTTCTCCGCACAGACGTTCTCCGCACGGACGTTCTCCGCACCGACATTGTCCCTGCCCTCCCCGCTCCCCGCACTCTCGCCGCCCGCCCCGCTCTCGCCGCCGCCCCCGTCGTCGTACCACCCCGCGTCCACGCAGAAGTACTCCGCGCCGACCTCCGACGCCGCGTCGATCAGCGGCAGCAGCTTCTCGGTGGTCGGGTCACCCATCAGGGTGTTCATGTAGTCGTTGTAGATCACCGGCAGCCGGGTGTGGTCCGGGTGGGGGCGGCGTACGGCGCGGCGGTAGGAGGTCAGGGCGGCCAGGGCGCCGTCGAAGCAGGCGCCGAGGGCGAGGGCGGCCCACTCGGTCGTGAACTCGGCTCCCGGCTCCAGGACCGCACGCCACTGGTGCTCGTCGTGGGTCGGTCCGCCGAGCGCGAGGTACGTCTGGCCCGCCGACTCGCCGGCCTCCCAGACCCAGCTGGACGCGGACTCGATCTGCCACAGCCAGCTGCGCGCGTCCGTACGGTGCTGGAGCGCGCCCATCGCGAGATGCCCGTCCGTGGGCCAACTGCCGCGTCCCGCCAGGCGTGCCGCCGCGTGGCCGGTACCGCCGTGCACCTCGTGGTTGATGTCGGGCACGGAGTCCCGCAGCGGCTCGGCGTACCAACGGCACTCAGCGAGCCAGTCGTTGCGCGCCCGGAAGACGGACAGCTCGTCGGGGGAGGGGAGCCCCCCGAGGAGCAGACTGCCGACGGAGCGCACGGTGACCGTCTCGGTGCCGTCGTTGCGCAGCCGGACCCGGGAGCGCAGCACGGGGATGCCGTCCGGTGAGGCGTACTCGACGAACGCGGTCAACCCGCTGGCCGGGTCGTGCAGTTCGAAGGTCAGCCGATGCCAGCCCTCACTGTCGGCGGGGCCGGCCGCCGAGCCGGAGGCGGAGTCGGCCGCAGGGCAGGGGGTGGCGCCGTACGTGGAGTGGTGCGCCCGGTATCTCAGGCGGCCGCCGATCGCCGTGCCCGTGAAGCGGGGTCTCGCCCAGCCGGTGCCGTCGCCGAGCAGGACCAGGTCGACCAGGGGCAGCGCGGGGTCGGTCTTGGCCTCCTCGGGGCCCGGTTCGGGTTCGCCGGGATGGCGGACGCGCAGCAGCCGGGGCGTGTCGCCGCTCAGGTCGAAGTCGGCGGTCAGCGCGGAGTGGCCCCAGCGGTACGAGAGGCTCCACGGAAACGAGTCGGTCCATTCGTGACTGTCGTGCTGCGGCATGCGATCCCCCCGGGTCGGCTGTACTCCCAAGTGTTCACGGCGAGCTGTGCGTCCGCTGTCCTCATCCTCTGCGAAGCATCGGGATAACCACACAAGATCTACGTACAAGAAAGCGTGAATGTTCAAGCAGGCCAGGTATTGATGCTGTTCACGACAGGCCACCAACACCACCAACACCAGCCGCAACACCCCGCACCACCCGTACCACCAGAGCCATGAGCACGAGGAGCCCCACATGAACGCCGTCGCCCCGAACGCGACCGCCCCGGATGCGATCGCCCTGAACGCGACCGTCCTGAAGAACGCCCGCCCCGAAGTCGAGGCGTGGCTCGGCGAGTTCGTGGAGCGGAACGGCGGCTTCGTCGGCTCCGTCCACCTCTCCGAGGCCGCCGAGGTGGGCGAGATCGTCCTCGTCGCCTCGTACAACCTGCCGGTCCCGGTGCGCAACGGCACCGCCGTCATCCCGATCGGCAAGGGCATGGCCGGGACGGCCGCGCAGCGCCGGGCGCCCGTCGCCATCTCCGACTTCCAGACCGACACGACCGGCGTCGCCGTTCGCGCGGGCCGCGCCGCCGGCGCCACGGGCTCCCTCACCCTCCCCGTCTTCGACCCGACGGACGGCACCCGCCTCCTCGCCGTCGTCGGCCTGGGCTTCACGGGACGACGGGACTTCACGACGGAGGAGACGACGAAGTACGCCGAGGACGCGACAACCGTACTGACGGTCCTCTGAACAGCTACTGACCGTCCCCCTGAGACAGCCACCAAAGGGGCCCCGTTGAGCTGCCCCGACGGTCGCCCTGAAGCATCGCTCAGACCGACCGGCTGTCTACTTCCCCGCCACCTCCACCCGTACCGCGCACGTCTTGAACTCCGGCATGCGGGAGGTGGGGTCGAGGGCGGGGTTCGTGAGGGTGTTGGCGCGGCCCTCGCCGGACCAGTGGAACGGCATGAAGACCGTGTCGGGGCGGATGGCGGTCGTGATGCGGGCCGGGGCCACGGCGCGGCCCCGGCGGGAGACCACGGCCAACGGGTCGCCCTCCGCCGCGCCGAGCCGCTCGGCCAGCCGGGGGTGCAGTTCGACGAAGGGTCCGGGCGCGGCGGCGTTCAGTTCGTCGACCCGCCGGGTCTGGGCGCCCGACTGGTACTGGGCGACGACGCGCCCGGTGGTGAGCAGTACCGGGTACTCGGCGTCCGGCTCCTCGGCCGCCGCCCGGTGCGACACGGGAACGAACCGGGCCCGGCCGTCCTCCGTGGCGAACCGGTCGAGGAAGAGGCGCGGGGTACCGGGGTGCACGTCGGTGGCAGGGACGGGACGCACGTCCGTCGACGGTGTGGTGGCCGGGACGGGACGCACGTCCGTGGCCGGTGTGGTGGCCGGGGCGGGGCAGGGCCAGAACACCCCGTTCTCCTCCGCCAGCCGCCGGTAGGTGATCCCGGAGTAGTCGGCGAGCCCACCCGCACTGGCCCGGCGCAGCTCCTCGAAGACCTCCTCGGGGTCGGTCGCGAAGCCCTTCTCGACGCCCAGCCGGTCGGCCAGCTCGTGCATGACCTCCAGGTCGCTGCGGATGCCGTCGGGAGGGGTGATCGCCTGCCGCCGCAGCAGCACCCGGCCCTCCAGGTTGGTTGTCGTGCCGGTCTCCTCCGCCCACTGCGTCACCGGCAGGACGACGTCCGCGAGCTCCGCCGTCTCCGACAGCACGACATCGCACACCGCGAGGAAGTCCAGCGACTTGATCCGGCCCTCGATGTGCGCGGCACGCGGCGCCGACACCACCGGGTTGGAGCCCATCAGCAGCAGCGACTTGATGTCGCCGCCGAGCGCGTCCAGCAGCTCGTACGCGCTGCGACCGGGCCCGGGCAGGCTGTCCGGGTCCACGCCCCAGACCTCGGCGACGTGGCGCCGGGCCTCGGGGTCGACGAGCTTGCGGTAGCCGGGCAACTGGTCGGCCTTCTGGCCGTGTTCGCGCCCGCCCTGCCCGTTGCCCTGCCCGGTGAGGCAGCCGTACCCGGACAGCGGCCGGCCGGCCCGGCCCGTCGCCAGCGTGAGGTTGATCCACGCGCCGACGGTGTCCGTGCCCTTGGACTGCTGCTCGGGCCCGCGTGCGGTGAGCACCATCGCGTGCTCCGGCTCGCAGAACAGCCGTACCGCCTCGCGGAGTTCGGGAACGGACACCCCCGTGATCCGTTCCACGTACTCCGGCCAGTGCGCCATGGCCGCCGCACGGGTCTCCTCCCACCCGCTCGTCCGCTCGCGGATGTACTCCTCGTCCGTCCGTCCCTCGGCCACGATCAGATGCAGCAGGCCGAGCGCCAGGGCGAGATCGGTGCCGGGGCGCGGGGACAGATGCAGGTCGGCCTGTTCGGCGGTCCGGGTGCGGCGCGGATCGATGACGATCAGCTTGCCGCCGTTGTCCTTGAGTTCGGTGAGATAGCGGAGCGCCGGCGGCATGGTCTCCGCGAGGTTGGAGCCGACGAGAACGACACACCCGGTCTTCGGGATGTCCTCCAGCGGGAACGGCAGTCCCCGGTCGAGCCCGAAGGCCTTCATCCCGGCGGCCGCCGCCGAGGACATGCAGAAGCGGCCGTTGTAGTCGATCTGGGAGGTGCCGAGCACCACCCGCGCGAACTTGCCGAGCGCGTATGCCTTCTCGTTCGTGAGCCCGCCGCCGCCGAACACGCCGCACGCGTCCGGACCATGTTCCGTACGCGTGCGGGTGAGCCCCTCGGCGATCCGGTCGAGTGCCTCGTCCCAGGAGGCGGGTTCCAGGACGCCCGCCCTTCTGACCAAGGGACTGGTCAGCCTGACCCGGGACGAGAGCACCGCCGGCGCCGTACGGCCCTTGCCGCACAGCGCTCCCCGGTTCACCGGGAAATCCGCGCGCTCAGTCACCACTACGACACCGTCGGACCCGTCCGCACCGGGCGTCAGGTTCATTCCGCACTGCAGGGCGCAGTACGGGCAGTGGGTGGGCGTCGCGGAGTTCTGCATACCGTTCAGCGTGCGTCGGCCGTGTTACGCGCCGGGACGCTCCCCGTTACGCGACCGGCACGGGGACCTCCCGGCGCGCCCGGACCCGGCGTGAGGACCCGGCGTGAGGAGCCGGTGCCGGGGCCGCGGAGCGAGGGCCCGGGGCCGCCGTGAACGCAGGGTGCGTCGATGTACCAGTTCTGTCACCGTAGGCGGCCGTTCAAGCGCTTACCGCCGACCTGTTCGGCCCTTGCGTGTTAAGAACTACGGGCGCCACAGACAACGGGGGTCGTGCCGTGAGCCCCGCGTGGCGTACGTCCTGTCACGTGGCCCGTGCGAGGGCCGTAGGGGGAAGAGGAACCATCACCGTGAACCGTATGCGCACCACCGTCGCCGTCCTGGGGGCCGCCGGAGCTCTCACCGCCACCCAGCTGGGTTTCGCCGGCGCCGCGTCCGCCGCGTCCGTCGAGAAGCAGGCCGGTGTCGAGACGCAGGTTGCCGCGAGCTGCCCGATCAAGATCACTTATCTGAAGAAGTTCTATGTGGACAACAACAACTGGGTGACCAACGGCGGTCTCCGGTTCGGTCTCACGAACTCCAGCAAGAAGGTGACCTTCAAGGACGTCAGCCTCAAGGTGACCAACACCAAGAGCCTCCGCTTCGGCAAGGCGACGGTGACGACCAAGGGCGCCAAGATCACCCAGAAGACGAACCAGATCGTCAAGGTCGCCGCCAAGACCCTGAAGCCCGGCAAGAGCGCCGCCTTCAAGGTCTCCACCCGCATGCTGCGCACCGACCTCTACGAGGTGAAGTTCGCCGTCTACGGCAAGACCACGGACGGCAAGAAGTGGGGCTGCGCCGTGGACCAGGGGACCTGGGGCACCGTCCAGCACTGACCGCTCACGCCCCGACGGGCCGACGCGCTGCCCCGCTCAAGCGCTGACCTGCTCAAGCGCTGACCTGCTCAAGCGCTGACCCGCTGACCCGCTGACCCGCTAACCCGCTGACGCGAGCGCCTTCGAGACCCCCGTTTCCTCAGGACCGAGGAAACGGGGGTCCGGCTCGAACAGCGCGTCCAGGGAGGCCTTGCCCGCCGCGAACAGCTCACGGGTGGCCCCGTAGTACCAGGTCCCGTCATGCCGGTCCTGCACCCCGACGCCGTACGAGTCGACGCCCGCCTCCTGGCACAGCGCGACCGCCCGGCGTATGTGGAAGCCCTGACTGATGAGCACCGCGCGGTCCACGCCGAAGATCTTCTTGGCGCGGACGCAGGAGTCCCAGGTGTCGAACCCGGCGTAGTCACTGACTATGCGGTCGTCGGGCACGCCGTGCTCGGTCAGATAGCCACGCATCGCGTCCGGCTCGTCGTACTCCTCGCGGCTGTTGTCCCCGGTGACCAGCACCACCTTGATCCGGCCCGACCGGTACAGCTCGGCCGCCGCGTCCAGCCGGCGCGCGAGATACGGCGACGGCTCGCCCTGCCACAGCCCCGCGCCGAAGACCATCGCGACCTCGGAGCGCGGCACGTCGGCCGTGGTCCGCAGCCGGTCGCCGGCCGCCGTGAACATCCAGGTCGAGGGCAGCAGCGCCAGCGCGCACAGCACCATCACCGCCTGCACGGCCCGCCGCCGCCCCGCCCGCGTACGCGGCAGCCGAATCACCCGCCCGACACGCCTCACGGCGGCCCACCCCCGTTCGTCGGACCCCATATGTGTCCGGGTTGTTTCCGACGGGCCCGACCGCGCCCGTCTTCCGACCAACGAAGACGTCATCCGCATCGCTCCGGTTCACCGCCCAGCGTGACAAGCTTCACTCGAACGAGTTGAAACACCAGGTCATGGAGGTTCACACACCCCCACGGCGCACGGTGAACCGCCGGAAAACACCCGTCACCACCGTGCAACGGGGAGGCAACCTCCCCACGGCACCATCGGTGCATGACGGCGACGACGAGCAAGTCGAACGCGGACCTCGACAGTACGGCGCACATCATGAACCTGATCAGTGACCAGCTGGCCTCGCAGCTCAGCCTCGTCTCCCGCGACGGAACCCGGCGCCCGACCCCGCCCGCTCTGGTCCTGGTGGCGCACGGCAGCCGTGACCCGCGCGCCCTGGCGACCGTACGCACCCTCATGGAGCGCGTCCGCGAGCAGCGCCCCGGCCTCTCCGTACACCTCGGCCACATCGAGCTGAACGAGCCCCTGCTCCCCGACACGCTCGCCGCCCTCGGCGGCCGGGAAGCGGTCCTCGTCCCCCTGCTCCTCAGCCGCGGCTACCACACCAAGCAGGACATCCCCGAGATGGCCGCGGCCGCCGAGGCCCGCACCCGCCTGGCCGCCCCCCTCGGCCCGCACCCCCTCCTCGTGGAGACCCTGCACACCCGCCTCGTCGAGGCCGGCTGGCGCACGCGGACGAACGACGTCACCCGCCGCACCAGTGCCGTCGTCCTCGCCGCCGCCGGCTCCCGCGACCCCGAGGCGGCCGAGGACACCGGCCGCACGGCCCAGCTCCTCGCCGACCGCCTGGGCGTCCCGGTCATCCCCGCCTACGCCTCGGCCGCAGCCCCCACCGTCGCCGACGCCGTCCGTACCCTCACCGCCCTGGGCCGCACCCGCATAGCCGTGGCCTCCTACTTCACCGCCCCCGGCCGCTTCGCCAGGCAGTGCGCGGAGGCGGCCCCCTGGATCGCCGCGGCCCCCCTGGGCGCCCACCCGGCGATGGCGAGCCTGATCCTGCACCGCTACGACGAGTCCCTGACGACGCCCAGGACGACGGTGGAGCGAGCCCTGGCGTCGGCATAGGGGAGCTGTGGAACTCCCGGCGAACAGGAGCGCCCCTCAAGGGGCGCGGGGCTGTATCGATATGCGGCTCCGCCGCGTGGGCGCGACCAGCCACGAATGACCCGCACCCGCCGACGAACAGCACACGGCAGACGAGTAGG
Organism: Streptomyces sp. NBC_01314; assembly: GCF_041435215.1. Classification (NCBI taxonomy): domain Bacteria; kingdom Bacillati; phylum Actinomycetota; class Actinomycetes; order Kitasatosporales; family Streptomycetaceae; genus Streptomyces; species Streptomyces sp. NBC_01314. The sequence continues at coordinate 7,642,155 of NZ_CP108394.1, forward strand.
CGCCCATTTGTCACCACCTCCCCGTACTGTCGAATCATGGAAGGCACCGCACCCCCCAGCCACGACACCCCGGCAAGCTACGACCCGTCCTCCACGGAGCGCTACGCCCCCGAGCCCGACAAACGACCCGGCCGCACCGCCTTCCAACGCGACCGCGCCCGCGTACTCCACTCCGCGTCCCTGCGTAGACTCGCCGGCAAGACCCAGGTCGTCACACCCGGCACACGCAACCTCGCCTGGGACTCCAGCCCCCGCACCCGCCTGACCCACTCCCTGGAGTGCGCCCAGGTCGGCCGCGAGCTGGGCGCCGCCCTCGGCTGCGACCCGGACCTCGTCGAGGCCGCCTGCCTCTCCCACGACCTCGGCCACCCCCCTTTCGGCCACAACGGCGAACAGGCACTGAACGAGTTCGCCGAGGACTGCGGCGGCTTCGAGGGCAACGCCCAGTCCCTGCGCCTGCTGACGAGGATCGAACCCAAACGCTTCGTACGGTCGGACACCACCGGCGAACTCGTCAGCGTCGGCCTCAACCTCACCCGCGCCGCCCTGGACGCCGCCACCAAGTACCCCTGGCCGCGCGGCGCCCACCCCACCGACCCGAAGTCCTCCAAGTTCGGCGTCTACGACGACGACCGCCCGGTCTTCGACTGGGTCCGCAAGGACGCCCCCGGCACCAGCACGACCTTCGAGGCCCAGGTCATGGACTGGTCCGACGACGTGGCGTACTCCGTGCACGACGTCGAGGACGGCCTCCACGCGGGCCACATCGACCCCAACTGCCTGCACGCGGAGCCCGAACGGCAGGCGGTGTTCGAGGTCGCGCGCGGCCGGTACGTGCCCGCCGACACCGACCCGGCCGAACTCGCCGAGGCCCTCGACCGCCTGCTCGACCAGGAGTGGTGGCCGCACGGCTACGACGGAACGGCCGTCGCCCAGGCCCGGTTGAAGGACGCCACCAGCCAGCTCATCGGCCGCTTCTGCCTCGCGGCCGAGGGCGCCACCCGGCAGACGTACGGCAGCGGTCCCCTCACCCGGTACGCCGCCGAACTGGTCGTCCCGCGCGAGGCGCGCCTGGAGTGCGCGGTCCTCAAGGCCGTCGCCGACCGGTATGTGATGCAGCGGGCCGAACAGGAGCGGCTCCGCGCCGACCAGCGGATCGTCGTCGCCGAACTGGCGGAGGCGCTCACCGCCCGCGCGCCGGAGGGCCTCGAACCCCAGTTCCGTGCACTGTTCGCCACGGCCGTGGACGACCGTGCCCGCAAGCGGGTGATCGTCGACCAGATCGCCTCGCTCACCGACCCCTCCGCCCGCACGTTGCACGCGAGACTGACGGGGCGCATGTGACAGGGATATGCGGGGATATGACTCACACGTGACCCTCCGTGGCCTGATCGGGTCACTACCTCTTCCCGCATCACGCTGTGTGCGGGACGCTCGCATGTGGACGCACCCTTAAGAGGAGGCATCAAGTGGTCGACGCGGATCAGACATTCGTCATCGTCGGTGGCGGTCTCGCCGGCGCGAAGGCGGCCGAGACGCTCCGAGCGGAGGGCTTCACCGGCCGCGTGATACTGATCTGCGACGAACGAGACCACCCCTACGAGCGCCCGCCGCTCTCCAAGGGCTATCTGCTCGGCAAGGAGGAGCGCGACACCGTCTTCGTCCACGAACCGTCCTGGTACGCGCGCAACGACATCGAGCTGCACCTCGGCCAGACCGTCGACGCGATCGACCGTACGGCGAAGACCGTCCGCTTCGGCGACGACGGCACCCTCGTCCACTACGACAAGCTGCTGATCGCGACCGGCGCCGAGCCCCGCCGCCTGGACATTCCGGGCACCGACCTCGCGGGCGTCCACCATCTGCGCCGCCTCGCCCACGCCGAGCGTCTCAAGGGCGTCCTCGCCGCCCTCGGCCGGGACAACGGCCACCTCGTCATCGCGGGCGCCGGCTGGATCGGCCTGGAGGTGGCGGCCGCGGCCCGGGAGTACGGCGCGGAAGTCACCGTCGTGGAGCCGGAACCCACCCCGCTGCACGGCGTGCTCGGCCCCGAGCTGGGCAACCTCTTCGCCGAGCTGCACCGCGAGCACGGGGTCCGCTTCCACTTCGGCGCGAGGCTCACCGAGATCGTCGGCCAGGACGGGATGGTCCTCGCGGCCCGCACGGACACGGGGGAGGAGCACCCGGCGCACGACGTCCTCGCCGCCATCGGAGCGGCGCCGCGGGTCGGCCTCGCCGAAGCCGCCGGGCTGGAACTGGCCGACAGGTCACAGGGCGGCGGCATCGCGGTGGACGCCCAGCTCCGAACGTCCGACCCCTCCGTCTACGCCGCCGGTGACGTCGTGTCCTTCCCGCACGCCCTCTTCGACACCCGGCTGCGGGTCGAGCACTGGGCCAACGCGCTCAACGGCGGGCCGGCCGCCGCGCGGGCGATGCTGGGGAAGGACGTCACCTACGACCGGGTGCCCTACTTCTTCTCGGACCAGTACGACGTGGGGATGGAGTACTCGGGATGGGCGCCGCCCGGGTCGTACGACCAGGTGCTGGTCCGGGGGGACGCGGGCAAGCGGGAGTTCGTCGCGTTCTGGGTGAAGGAGGGGCGGGTGCTGGCCGGGATGAACGTCAACGTGTGGGATGTCACTGAGCCGATCCAGGAGCTGATCCGGTCCCGGGCCGCGGTGGACGTGGAGGCGCTCGCGAACCCACAGGTACCGTTGGAGAGCCTGATCGCCTAGGCGCCTACGGGGTCGGGGCGCGAGGGCGAGTGCGGGTGGCAGGCGGTTGCTCGCGCCCACGCGGCGGAGCCGCGTGCCGTCACAGCCCCGCGCCCCTTTCGGGGCGCCGCCCGTGCCCCATGACTGTCAGCGGACCACCGTAGAATCACCGCGTGGCAGGACGGATCAATGACGAGGACGTGAAGGCGGTACGGGACGCGGTCCCGATCGACGCCGTGGTGTCCGAGTACCTCCAGCTGCGGAACGCGGGCGGAGGAAACCTCAAGGGACTCTGCCCGTTCCACGACGAGAAGTCGCCGTCGTTCCAGGTCAGCCCGAGCAAGGGGCTCTTCCACTGCTTCGGCTGCCAGGAGGGCGGCGACACCATCACGTTCGTGATGAAGGTCGACCACCTGTCCTTCTCGGAGGCGGTCGAGCGGCTGGCCGGCCAGGCCGGCATCACCCTGCGCTACGAGGAGGGCGGCTACAACCCCTCCCACCAGCGCGGTGAGCGGATCCGCCTGGTCGAGGCGCACAAGATCGCCGCCGAGTGGTACGCGGAACAGCTCGCCACCAGCTCCGAGGCCGACACCGGCCGGATCTTCCTCGCCGAGCGCGGCTTCGACCAGGCCGCCGCGGTCCACTTCGGCGTCGGTTACAGCCCCCAGGGCTGGGACCACCTCACCCGCTTCCTCCGCGGCAAGGGCTTCGCCGACAAGGAACTGCTGCTGTCCGGGCTGTCCCAGGAAGGCCGCCGGGGCCCCATAGACCGCTTCCGGGGCCGCCTGATGTGGCCCATCCGCGACATCGGCGGAGACGTGGTCGGCTTCGGCGCCCGCAAGCTCTACGAGTCGGACAACGGCCCGAAGTACCTGAACACCCCGGACACGGCGCTCTACAGGAAGTCCCAGGTGCTGTACGGCATCGACCTCGCCAAGCAGCACATCGCCAAGGCCAGCCGGGCCGTGGTCGTCGAGGGCTACACCGATGTCATGGCCTGCCACCTCGCCGGAGTGACGACCGCGATCGCCACCTGCGGCACGGCCTTCGGCGGCGACCACATCAAGATCCTCCGCCGGCTGCTGATGGACAACGGCTCGGCCCGCGTGATCTTCACCTTCGACGGCGACGCGGCCGGCCAGAAGGCGGCCCTGCGTGCCTTCGAGGACGACCAGAAGTTCGCCGCCGAGACATACATCGCGATCGCCCCGGACGGCATGGACCCGTGCGAGCTGCGCCTCGCGAAGGGCGACGAGGCGGTCGCCGAGCTGACCGAACCCCGCACCCCGCTCTTCGAGTTCGCGCTCCGCCAGATCGTCGCCCGCTACGACCTGGAGACCCCCGCGGGCCGTGCGTCCGCCCTCGACGAGGCGGCGCCCGTCGTGGCCCGCATCAAGAACAGCGGCGCCCAGCACGAGGTCGCCGTGCAGCTCGCCGGCATGCTCGGCATCCTCGACACCCAGTTCGTCGTCAAGCGCGTCGCCCAGCTGGCCCGCTGGGCCCGCGACCGGGGCGGCCAGGGCCCCGCCCCGTCCGCACAGCGCTCGGCACAGCCGTACGAGTCCACCGCCCGGCCCCCGTCCGGCCCGGCCCTCACCCTCCGCAACCCGGTGTTCGCCACCGAACGCGAACTCCTCAAACTCGCCCTCCAGCGCCCGGAGTTGGTCGCCCCCGCCTTCGACGCGTACGGCGTCGACGAGTTCACCGCCGACCAGTACGCGGCCGTCCGCGAGGCGATCATCGAGGCGGGCGGCGTCGAGTACGGCGCCGTGGACCCGCAGGAGTACCTGGTCCGGGTCCGCGAGGCGGCGCCGGACGACACGGTGCGGGCCATGGTGACCGAGCTGGCCGTCGAGGCGATCATGCGCAAGACGGTCGACGACATGTACGCGGGCGCCCAACTGGTCACCGTGCGCCGCCGGGCCGTCGAACGCCGGGTGCGTGACGTCCAGGGCAGCCTGTCGAGGGCGACCGCCCAGGGCGACCCGGCCCAGCTGGCCGCCGTACAGAACGAGTTGTGGGTGCTCCAGCAGTACGACCAGGCGTTGCGGGAACGGGGCGCGGAGGCGCTCTGAGGCGGTGCCGGTCGGCGCCCCGGGCGTGCACGTCCCTGGCGCACATGCCAATCCCACGCCGGAGCCACCCCGTTCCGCACGGCCTTCGAGCGGTTCAGGGCCCTCCCAGCAGCGCACTCGTACGGCGGAGTAACCCTGAGGTCACCGACCGGACGCAAAAAGTCATCGCACGCCCCTCGTGGCGGCTGTGTGTCGTACTCCACACTGGGTTCCGGTGCCTGAGTCCTCGGAGCGCGGCCGACCCGTCCCGCACGGGTCCGAGATCCCCGCGGTTCCGCTCGATGAGTACGGGATGGACGGCGGAGAGGCCGCCCGCGCCATCCCAGACGTACCGCTGCCGTACGCCCTGGCAGCGACATTCCTGGAGGTCGCCCCCGTGCAGACCCAGACCCTCGTACAGAACGACACCGGTACGGCCATCGGTTCCGACGGCTCGGAGCCGGACGCACAGCCCGACGTCATCACCGCGGTGCCCGCCCAGAGCCGCGCCGTGCACCACCCCGAGGCGGCGGCCCCGGACGGCCCGCCCGAGCCCGACGAGCCGTCGGCCGCCGTGGTGGTGGAGGTCATCGAGACGGCCGAACCCCCCGAGCCCGTGAGGCTGCCGCGCAGCCGCGCGGACACCAGCGGCCCCTCCTCGGACCTGTTCCGCCAGTACCTGCGCGAGATCGGCCGCATTCCCCTCCTGACGGCCGTGGAGGAAGTGGAGCTGGCCCGCCGCGTCGAGGCCGGTCTCTTCGCCGAGGAGAGGCTCGCCAACGCCCCCGACCTCGACACCCAGCTCGCCCTGGACCTCGACAAACTGGTCGTCATGGGCCGCATGGCCAAGCGCCGCCTGATCGAGGCGAACCTGCGGCTCGTCGTGTCGGTGGCGAAGCGTTACGTCGGCCGCGGCCTGACCATGCTCGACCTGGTCCAGGAAGGGAATCTGGGCCTCATCCGGGCCGTCGAGAAGTTCGACTACGCCCGCGGCTACAAGTTCTCGACGTACGCGACCTGGTGGATCCGCCAGGCCATGTCCCGCGCGTTGGCCGACCAGGCCCGCACCATCCGAGTCCCGGTCCACGTCGTCGAGTTGATCAACCGGGTCGTGCGCGTCCAGCGCCGCATGCTCCAGGAACGGGGCTACGAGCCCACGCCGGACGAAGTGGCCGCCCACCTCGACCTCACCCCCGAACGCGTCACCGAGGTCCTCCGCCTCGCCCAGGAACCGGTCTCCCTCCACGCCCCCGTGGGCGAGGAGGACGACGTGGCCCTCGGCGACCTCATCGAGGACGGCGACGCGGCGAGCCCCGTGGAATCGGCCGCGTTCCTGCTGCTGAGGGAGCACCTGGAGGTGGTCCTGTCCACGCTGGGTGAACGCGAGCGGAAGGTCGTCCAACTCCGCTACGGCCTGGCGGACGGCCGCCCCCGCACCCTGGAGGAGATCGGCCGCATCTTCGGCGTCACCCGCGAACGCATAAGGCAGATCGAGTCCAAGACCCTCAACAAGCTCAGGGACCACGCCTTCGCGGACCAACTGAGGGGCTACCTGGACTGATTCCGCCGGAGAGCTCGGGAGGTCCGGTGCGTCGGCGGGTGCGGGTGGCGCGTGGTCCCTCGCGCAGTTCCCCGCACCCCTGAAAGGGGCGCGGGGAACTGCGCGACCAGCCCCCACACCCTTCACCGCCCCCTCAGTCCACCTCGGCCACAGCCTCGGCGAACTGCGCCTTGTACAGCCGCGCATAAGCCCCATCCGCAGCCAACAACTCCGCGTGCGCCCCCTGCTCCACGATGGCCCCGCTCTCCATCACCAGAATCGTGTCGGCGTCCCGGATCGTCGACAGCCGATGCGCGATCACGAACGACGTACGCCCATGCGCCAGCTTGGCCATCGCCTTCTGGATCAACACCTCGGTACGCGTGTCGACCGAACTCGTCGCCTCGTCCAGCACCAGGATCACCGGATCGGACAGGAACGCCCGGGCGATCGTGATGAGCTGCTTCTCACCCGCGCTCACCCCGGTCCCCTCGTCGTCGATCACGGTGTCGTACCCGTCGGGCAGCGTCCGGACGAACCGGTCCGCGTGCGCCGCCCGCGCCGCCTCCTCGATCTCCCCGCGTGTGACCTTCCGCGCGGCGGAGGCCCCGTAGGCGATGTTCTCCGCGATGGTCCCCCCGAACAGCCAGGTGTCCTGGAGCACCATCCCTATCCCGTCCCGCAGTTCGTCCCGGGACATGGACGCGACATCGACCCCGTCGAGCGTGATCCGCCCCCCGGTGACCTCGTAGAACCGCATCAGCAGGTTCACCAGGGTCGTCTTCCCGGCCCCGGTCGGCCCGACGATCGCCACGGTGTGCCCCGGCTCGACGACCAGCGACAGATCCTCGATCAGCGGCTTGTCGGCGTCGTACCGGAAGGACACCCCCTCCAGCGCCACCCGCCCCCGCAGTTCCTCGGGCCGCACCCCGGGCACGGCGTCGGCCTCCTGCTCCTCCGCGTCGAGCAGTTCGAAGACCCGCTCGGCGGACGCGACCCCCGACTGCACCAGGTTCGCCATCGACGCCACCTGCGTCAGCGGCATCGAGAACTGCCGCGAGTACTGGATGAAGGCCTGTACGTCACCGATGGACAGCGAGCCGGTCGCGACCCGCAGTCCGCCCACGACCGCGACCAGCACATAGTTGATGTTCGAGACGAAGAACATCAGCGGCTGCATGATCCCGCTGTTGAACTGGGCCTTGAACCCGGCCTCGTAGAGCCGGTCGTTCTCCTCGGCGAACTGCTTCGCCGACTCCTCCTGGCGCCCGAACACCTTCACGAGCGTGTGCCCGGTGTACATCTCCTCGATGTGCGCGTTGAGCTTCCCGGTGACCCGCCACTGCGCCACGAAGTGCGGCTGCGACCGCTTGCCGACACGCGTGGCCACCACGAACGACACGGGCACGGTCACCAGCGCGACCAGTGCCAGCAGCGGCGACACCCAGAACATCATCACCAGCACACCGATGATGGTGAGGAGCGAGTTGACGAGCTGCCCCATCGACTGCTGCAGCGTCTGGCCGATGTTGTCGATGTCGTTGGTCGCCCGGCTCAGCACCTCACCGCGCTGCCGCTTGTCGAAGTACGACAGCGGCAGCCGCGACAGCTTCCCCTGGAGCTCCTCGCGCATGTGGTAGACGGTCCGGTTGATGGCCCGGTTGGAGAGCCGGGTGGCCGCCGCCATCAGCAGCCCCGCGACCAGGAAGATGCCGAGGGCAACCAGAAGAACCGTGCCGACGGCGTCGAAATCGATGCCCTTGCCCGGTGTGAAGTCCGTGCCGGACAGCATGTCGGCGACCCCGCCGTCCCCGCGCTCGCGCATGGACTCCAGGACCTCGGCCTTCGTGGCGCCCGCCGGCATCTCCCGCCCGACGACACCCGCGAACACCAGGTCGGTCGCCCTGCCGAGAATCCACGGTCCGAGCACCGAAAGGCCGACGCTGAGCACTGCGCACACGACCATCGCGTACATCGTGAACCGCTCGGGCTTGAACTGCGCGAGCAGCCGTTTCCCGGACCCCTTGAAGTCCATGGAGTGCTGGTCGGGGGCCCCGGCCCCCGCCATCCGTGCCAACGGCCCGGCCATCAGGCTGCCTCCGCTTCCGTGAGCTGGGAGAGGACGATCTCCCGGTAGGTCTCGTTGTCGGTCATCAGCTCGTGGTGGCGTCCGGTGCCGACGACCCGGCCCTCGTCGAGGACGACGATCCTGTCGGCGTCCCGGATGGTCGCCACCCGCTGGGCGACGATCACGACGGTCGCGTCGGCGGTCTCCCGCCCCAGCGCCGCCCGCAGCGCGGCGTCGGTCGCGTAGTCGAGCGCGGAGAAGGAATCATCGAACAGATAGATCTCCGGGCGCTGCACCAGCGTCCGCGCGATCGCGAGCCGCTGCCGCTGCCCGCCGGACACGTTCGTCCCGCCCTGCGCGATGGGCGAGTCCAGCCCGTTCTCCAGCCGGGACACGAACTCCTTGGCCTGCGCCACCTCCAGCGCGTGCCACAACTCCTCGTCGGTGGCGTCCGGATTGCCGTACCGCAGGTTCGTCGCCACGGTCCCCGAGAAGAGATACGGCTTCTGCGGCACCAGGCTCACGGTCTTGGCCAGCAGCTTCGGATCGAGCTTCCGTACGTCGACGCCGTCCACCAGCACCTCACCGTCGGTGACGTCGAACAGCCGGGGGACCAGCCCGAGCAGCGTCGACTTCCCGCTGCCCGTGGACCCGATGACGGCGGTCGTCTCACCGGGCCGCGCGACGATCTCGATGGACCTGAGCACCGGCTCCTCGGCACCCGGATAGCGGAAGCCCGCACTCCGCACCTCCAGGAACCCGTGCCGCCGCAGCTCCCGGACGGGCTCGACCGGCGGCACCACACTCGTTTCGGTGTCCAGCACCTCCTGGATGCGCTCGGCGCACACCTCCGCGCGCGGCATCATCATGAACATGAAGGTGGCCATCATCACAGCCATGACGATCTGCATCAGATAGGCGAGGAAGGCGGTGAGCGCGCCGATCTCCATCCCGCCGCTGTCGATCCGGTGGGCACCGAACCACACCACCGCGATCGACGACACGTTGACGACCGTCATCACGATCGGGAACATCAGCGCGAGCATCCGCCCGGTTCCCAGCGACACGTCCGTCAGCTCGGCGTTCGCCTTACGGAACCGGTCCTTCTCGTAGTCGTCCCGCACGAAGGCACGGATGACCCGGTTGCCGGTGATCTGCTCCCGCAGTACCCGGTTCACGGTGTCCAGCCGCTCCTGCATCGTGCGGAACAGGGGGCGCAGCCGGCGCACGATCAGGCTGACGGAGATGCCGAGCACCGGTACGACGGCCAGCAGCACCCCCGACAACGGCACGTCCAGCCCGAGCGCCAGCACGATGCCGCCGACGCACATGATCGGCGCCGACACCACCAGCGTGAACGTCATGAGCACCAGCATCTGCACCTGCTGCACATCGTTCGTCGTCCGCGTGATCAGCGACGGGGCCCCGAAGTGACCGACCTCACGTGCCGAGAACGACTGCACCCGGTCGAAAACGGCGGCCCGGATGTCCCGGCCGACCGCCGAGGCGGTGCGGGCGCCGTAGTAGACGGCCCCGATGTTGCAGACGACCTGCACCAACGAGATGCCGACCATCAGCGCTCCGAAGGACAGGATGTAACCCGTGTCCCCCTCCACCACGCCCTTGTCGATGATGTCCGCGTTCAGTGTGGGCAGGTAGAGCGTGGCGCACGTCTGCACGAACTGCAGCAGCACCAACAGGATGATCGGTGTCCGGTACGGACGAAGATGACTTCTCAGCAATCGTATGAGCACGCGAGATCTCTCGGAGTCGAGGACGGGGTTCGGGTGGCACCACCCCCCATCGTCGGACACTCCCCCCGCGTTACCTCAACCGAATTAACCCGACTGTGAGGGCACCATGCCCGAACCTTTGCGGCTGGGGCGCACCGCAGATCCTGTAGGGGCGCGGGGCTCTATCGATGTGCGGCTCCGCCGCGTGGGCGCGACCAGCCACAACGGACCCGCGGCCGCCCACTCACCCGACCAGGCATCCCCTCAGGCCCGAAACGCCCCAGGATGCGTCTGCTCACGAACCGAGACGTACTGCTGCCGAACCGCCTGCCCCACAGCCAGCTCGTCCCCCGGGTCCAGAACCTGCGCCGCCGCCCCCGGCCACATCGGTGGCGTACGCGGATCGAGCGCCCCCTGCGTGACCCCGAGCGCCCACGCGGCCTGCCGCGCGGCGCCGACCGCCGCGTAGTCCGCGGGCTGCGGCACCACCACCTGTACCCCGAACAGCGCCGGCGCCGCCGCCTGCACGGCGGGCAGCCCCGCCGCCGCACCCAGCAGGAAGATCCGCCGCACGTCGACACCCCGGCCGCGCAGCACGTCCAGTGCGTCCGCGAGCCCGCACAGCATCCCCTCGAACGCGGCCCGCGCGAAGTGCTCCGGCTTCATCGACTCCCGCCGCAGCCCGGCCAGCGTCCCCGCCGTGTGCGGCAGGTTCGGCGTCCGCTCACCCTCCAGATACGGCAGCATCACCAGCCCGTGCGACCCGGGCGTCGACTTCATCGCCAGGTCGGACAGCCCCTCCAGATCGGCCACGCCCAGCATCTCGGCGGCCCCGCGCAACGTCCGTACGGCGTTCAGCGTGGTGACGACCGGCAGATGCATACCCGTGGCATCGGCCAACGAAGTGATCATCCCGGAGGAGTCGACGAGCGCCGTGGTGTGGACGGCCATGACGGACCCGGAGGCCCCCAGCGACACCACCGCGTCCCCGAGCCCGATGCCGAGCCCGAACGCGGCGGCCATGGTCTCACCGGTGCCGGCGGAGATGAGGAGCCCCTCCGGTGTCGTACCGGCGGCGTCCGAGGGGCCGAGCACCTCGGGGAGCATGACCTGGTGCCCGAGCGCCATCTCGACCAGATCCGTGCGGTACTGCCCGCTCGCCGCGTTCCAGTACCCGGTCCCGGACGCCCCGCCCCGGTCCGTCGTCCTTCTGACCGGCCGCCCCAGCAACTGCCAGACCAGCCAGTCGTGCGCCTGCAGCAGTACGGCCGTCCGCATGGCGGCATCCGGTTCCGTACGGCTCATCCAGCGCAGCTTGGTCACCGGCTGCGCGGCCCCCGGCACGCAGCCGACGGCCTCCGCCCACGCGCCGCGCCCCCCGAGCGCGTCGACGAGGTCGGCCGCCGCGACCTGGGTCCGCTTGTCGCCGCCGACCATCGCGGGGCGCACGGTGTTGCCCTGTGCGTCCAGCGCGATCAGCCCGTTCTGCTGGGACGACACCCCGATCGCCTGCACGCCCTCCAGCAGGCCTCCGGTGGCCGCCTCCCCCAGGGACAGCAGCCAGGCCTGCGGATCGACGTCCGACGGGCGCCCCCCGCCCTCCGCCGACTCCAGCGGGTGCGGGGCATACCCCTGCCTGAGCACGGCCCCTGTGTCCGAGTCACAGACGACAATGCGCGTAAATTCGGGCGAACTGTCCAGCCCGGCGACTATCCCCATGACAGAAATTCTGCCGTACGGGAAGGGGTGGGGGCGCCGCGAGCCGCTCCGGCCGACCTGGCGTGGTTCCTAGGTATTGCTCGTGCCCCAGTCATCTCCGGCTGAGCCGTTCGCATTGCGTTCGCGCAGCGAGCGGACCCGCTCGGCGACCAGGTCGGGCACGCGGTCCCCGACCTTCTCGCTGACCACGTGGTACGCCTTGCCGACGTAGACGCGCCCCTGCTGGGCGGCCGACTCGGCGGTGTTGCGCACCGCGGGGTTCTGCGCGACCTGGCGCGCCGACTTCTTCAGCTGTTCGTAGCGTTCACGTCCGGCCCGTGTGCCGAGCACGTAGCCCAGAGCCAGTCCGGCAAAGAACGTGAGCCGATAGCGCATGGCGGCCACCCTTCCCTTACGTCTGCGTCGGTCCCTTGCGTTGCCCTGCGCGGGCGACGGGCGCGGGGGATACCGATTGGCGGAGCACCCCCCTGCTTGCGCTAATGTATGTGTTGCAGCGAGCGCATGCCCCCTGGCGAATACCCGGGGAGGTACGTTCGATGCAACGAGGCAATCCTCCGTAGCTCAACTGGCAGAGCAGCCGGCTGTTAACCGGCAGGTCACTGGTTCGAATCCAGTCGGGGGAGCTTCGATCTTCCGTAGCTCAATTGGCAGAGCAGCCGGCTGTTAACCGGCAGGTTACTGGTTCGAGTCCAGTCGGGAGAGCAAGCGAGGAAGGACCCCGTCGGGGTCCTTTTTCATGTCCGGGGGAACCGCGTGCGGCGCGCCGAAGTCCTCAAGGTCAAGAAGCGCATGCGAAGGCCGACCATCCGAAGCAGGAGATCGTATGAGCGGCTATGCTGCGGCAGACGGCGCGCACAAATGTGCGCGACACGCCGTACGGGGCGGTAGCTCAGCCGGTTAGAGCAGCGGACTCATAATCCGTCGGCCGTGGGTTCGAGTCCCACCCGCCCCACCAGAGAGGTGCTCTGGCCTGCGGAAACGTTCCTGGTGAGGTGTCGGAGCGTCAACTTCGACTGAACGGACTGAATCCGCTGCTCGCGAGTTTGGAATCTCGTGGGTTCGTGCTGTTCGGAAGTGCCTTGATGGCTCTGACCTGCGACGGAACAGGTAATCAAGGCTGCCGGCGGCACCCGGGTCCGCTGGCCTGGGGCTCGAAGCCACGGCCCAGGGACCAGACAGGGACCAAGACGGCGCCGACAGGATGCGTCGTGTGTGTGGGATCCAGGGTCGGGACACGACCCTCATTCGCTGACTGTGGGCCGTCGTCGCGATGTATCCGGTTTCGGGTGCCGCACGCACCGGGCGTAGTGGCCGGTGGTGAGTCCTGGTGCTTGCCAGTGGCGGGACGGCGCGTGTTGCTGATGGAGTGGCCGATCGGCGATCCCGGTTATTGAGGGTTCGCTGCGCCGGAGTGGTGGTCGCCATCGCCGCTCAGTGATCGTGGCGCCATCGAGCGCACTGGACTGTCCTGAAACGGCCCGAACAGAAAACGGCCCTATGTCGGGTCACGCTGCGCGTAGTGTCTGCAGACGTGGACGAGCCGGGCGCTGTGGCCGAGACAGGCGGGGACGGAGGTCGATATCCATGGACACGCCGTGTTCATGAGAGTGACTCCCCGCCCGAAGTCGACCGCTTCGGCTGGGTGGTCGACACTCCGTGGATGCGCACGGGGGTCTTGCTGGCCGATAGACGCGAGGACGCACTGCTCGTCGTGCTCGGCGAGCGGGGATGCGGCAAGAGCGACCTGTTCATGCAGGAAGCCACGGCGCTGAAGTGCGAGGGACACACCGCGGATCTGGTCGACCTGACAGCGCGTGGCCGCTTCTACGACGCGGGCAGCGCGCGCCAGGAGTTGGGGGCCGTCTTGGAGCGGGCTTCTGAGGAGGAGCCGGGGTACGTCCTGCTGGACAGCTTCGATGAGGGATTGGACCGGCTCGCGGTTCTGGACGAGGTCCTGGTTGCCTGTCTGAAGGAGCTTAGCCAGGAGCGGCGGAGCCGAATGAGGCTGCGCATCGCCTGCCGCTCGGGCCGGTGGCCCCGAGGGCTGGAAAGGGATCTTGAGTCGTTGTGGGTGCCCGGGGCGGTGTCGGTAGTCGGTGTGACGCCGCTGAGCCGTGTCGACGTAGAGATGGCTGCCGCTTTCGATGGTCTTGACGGCCGCAGGGTCAGCCAGCGGCTTCAGCAGAAGGGGGCGGTGGCCCTGGCCCGGTCCCCAATCACCTTGAAACCACTGCTCGAGGCCGAAGGGGAAGGCCGAGGCCTGCCCTCCACGGTGGCTGACGCCTACCGGCTTGCCTGCAGGCAGTTGTGTTCCCACGGCCACCGTGATGGGAATCCGCTGACTCCCGATCATCTGACGGCGCTCGCAGGCCGAGTAGCCGCGGTCCTGCAGTTCGGCCACTACGCGGCGGTGCATGACACCCCCAGTCCCGCGGAGGTAGATGTGGCGCTGGCCGACCTGGACGGCGGCGACGAGCCGGGCCCAGCCGGGACGCGGTACCACTGCGGGATGCGGGAGCTGCTCGCGCTTGTGGATTCCGGGCTGATGGTCGAGGTCGGGCTTCGGCGCTGGGCCTTCGCCCACGACAGCTACCAGCAGTACCTGGCTGCCCAGTTCCTGGACCGCCACCGAATGTGTGGCGGCGCACAGCGACAGTTGCTTTGGGTCGGCGACGGAACGTCCCGGCACGTTGTGGCACGGCACCGCGAGGTGGCAGCGTGGCGGGTGGTAGACGATCCTTCACTGTTCGACGAGGCCCTGCGGGACGACCCCGAGGTGCTCCTGCTGGCCGACCTTACCGCGCTCCGCGCCGAGCAGCGCGAAGCCGTCGTGGACAGGCTCCTCGACTTGGTGCGCAGCGATGACACGGCGCGACTGGACCGGTGGCTTCTGCACCGCCTGAAGCATCCAGGACTGGCCGATCAGCTGCGACGCCACCTGCACCCTTCGACAGCAGGTGCTGTGCTCGCTGCCGTGCTCAGCATCGCCCGTGCTTGCCGACTGCCGGAACTCAACGACCAGTTGCTGTCCATGGCCGAGACGCTGACGGCCGATCCGGTCCTGCGTCGGCGAGCCGTCCAGGCACTCGCCGAGGACTTGGACGCGGACCAGGTGGCCCGGCTCAGGGCGTTGGCCGAGCACAACGACGCGGACCTTGGCCGGGTGCCGGTCCAGGAGCTGGACCCGGAGCGCGTTGCCTTGCTGAGGGCGCTGGCTTGGCGCGGCGATGCGGATCTGGCCGCAGCCGCGCTGGAACGGTTGTGGCCGCAGCATCTGCGACTCCCCGAGTTCCTGGACCTAATCCCACCCGCCGGCAACCCTGCCCAGATCCGTGCCGCGTGGCTCCTGATCCAGCAGGTTCCGGACCGGCTGAGACCCGAAGACATCGACGACGCCGTAGCGTGGGCGACACGGATTCTGGGCTCCCGGCACCCTCGGGCCGGCCTGACCCTGTCCGGCGAGGCACAGCTGTCTGTGCGGCTGCCGGTGCGCATTCTCGCCCGGGCGATCGCGCTTCTCGGCGAAGACGAAACCAACAGCGACCCTGCGCACCGGTACAGGCGGCTCGACCAGTTCGCCGATGCCCTGCTCACCCTGGCGGGACGTGCCGATTTCGACGACCGGCACCGGCTGGCCCACCCTGTGGGTGAGGTGCTGGTGACCCGACCGGGTACCCGCAGAGAGCTGGGCCGCCGTGTTCTGGAACGCGGTGATGACCGCCAGGTCACCCGGCTGCTGTCGCGGCAGGGCAGCCCTGCCCTGTTCGCCACCGAGGAGGCGGTGTACTGGGCCATGCAATGGCCCACGTTGAGCCCGAACGCGCGCCAGCGGGCTGCCTGGCTGGTGACGGCTTGGCCCGATCCGGCGGATGCGGACTTGCCGCTCGCCCTTGAGCTGCGCGAGCATTACCCGGACCTGAAGGCTGCCACCGCACGGTGGGACACCCGCGCGGAGGAAGAAGCTCATCAACAGCGCGAGCAGGAAGAACAGCGCCACCGCCTGACATTCAACGAGGACCGCGTACGGCAGGCCCTCACCGTACTCAGCACAGGGGAGGGGCCGCCTGAGCCTCTGTGGCAGCAGATCACCGTCGAGCTGTACCGCACCGCAGACGGCAGCGAGGCGCCGCAAGACAGGTGGCTGGGCGCCGTGGCTGCCGCGCCGTCCTTCCCACCCGAGAACAGCGAGCTACACAGCCTGCTGCTGTACGCGGCCGCTACCGTCACCCACCGCTCAGCCAGCCTCAGCATCGGAGCAGCCACTCCGGCCGCAGCAGACTGGAACCAGGCCGCGATCGCGTTGACCGCTCTGGCCCTGCTGGACGCCCCACGCCTGGCCGAGGCATTCAACCACCAACCCCATCGAGCCGCTGCTGCCGCCGTGGCACTGGCAGCCCACGAATGCCACCACCCCGACGACACCGCACTACAGCGCACGCTGATTACCCGCTGCACCCAACTGGCTGGCCAAGGCCTGTCGACCCTGCTCCACCAGGCGCTGGACGGCTGCAGCGAACCGGAACTGACCAGTCTGGCCGATGCCTTCGCTCACACCGCTGTTCCCGGAGCGGTCCAGACTCTGCGTGACTGGGCCCACGCTTCGGGACGCACCGACCTGCAGTGGGCGGCCGTCCTGTCCGCACTAGCCCTGGCGGGAAACCGACCGTCCCAGGAAGACCTGTGCACCGCCGTGGCCGACCCTGCCGTTCAACGAAACGCCGCACGGAGCACTTCACGGTGGGCCCGCGCCACCGCGGCGATGATGGCATGCCCTCAACTGCCCGCGACCTGGCCCGCCATCAGAGCCACCTTGGCCGCGCCCGGCGTTCTGGCCGCCCTCCTGGAGCGCATCTTCGCCACCGACTCTCGGGGATCTTGGCCGGCCGAGACCGGTCAGCTCCCCGAAGCCGACCTCGCCGACCTATACGCCAGGGTTACCAACCACATCGGTATCTCCCGTCTCCGGGACAACCAGTTCGAGGGCGGCTTCTTCACCGACGCTCCCAGCAATCTGCACCGAGAACTGCTGAGCCTGCTGATCTCCAAGAACACCCCCGAAGCGGTCCGGGAGCTCATCGACCTCGCCACCCGCTATCCCGAACTTGCTGACCTGCGCTGGCACGCCAAGGCCACCGCCCGCGCCGTCGCCGAACTCCAGGCCCGACCCCTGATACCGGAGCAATTGCGGCGCCTGGCCACGAACACCAACCTGCGCGCCGTCAGCGACGCACGCCACCTTCAGGAGATCGTGCTAGCCAGCCTAGACCGCCTCCAGGCCGTCCTTCAGGGGCCCAACGGCCTTGTAGTCAACTTGTGGAACCGGAAGACAGCAGCAGTCGATCACGCCGACTGGTGGCCGTGCTGGGAAGAGGACTTCAGCGACCTAATCGCCACCCTCCTGCGCCAGGACATCGGCGGCCACCGCGTCGTGATCAACCGCGAAGTCCAAATCGACCGTCCCGGCTTTCCCGGCAGACGAACCGACATCCAGATCCAGGCCACCGCCCCGCTCACCGACGGCGGCGACCCACTGACCGTCGTCATCGAATGCAAAGGATGCTGGAATCAGGACCTACCGACCGCGCTTGCCAGTCAACTGGTCCGCGACTACCTTCGCGCGCCCCGCACTGCGGGCATCTACCTCA
Organism: Streptomyces sp. NBC_01314; assembly: GCF_041435215.1. NCBI lineage: Bacteria > Bacillati > Actinomycetota > Actinomycetes > Kitasatosporales > Streptomycetaceae > Streptomyces > Streptomyces sp. NBC_01314. The sequence continues at coordinate 7,659,628 of NZ_CP108394.1, forward strand.
TCGGCTACTTCGACTGCGACCGCTGGGGCCACGAAGAGCGAAGAAGGCGACACCGCGCAGCACGGGATCACACGATCCCCTCCCTGCAACATGAACAGGAAGCGCGTGCGCAGGAACAACGCGACCAACACGACGTCATCGTCATGGCCAAAGTTCTCGACTGCCGACTCCCCGGAGCTGCCGACCCGTGGCGCGCCGAGCCCGACAATCCTGTCGCGTAAACGGAGCAGAGGCGATCAGAAGTCCAGTGGTCCCCCCAGCAGACGGCCTGCCAGTCCTTCACGGATGCGCACCGCCTTGTCGTGCTGGATGCGCCGATCGGCCTGCTCCGCCGCGAGGCGAGCGATCTGGTCAACCAGGCGCTGCTGTTCCTCCAGGTTGGGGAGCTCGATGTCAGAATTGAGTAGATCCCTGTCCAGAGACATCGGTGACGCCGTCGTCAACGTTTCGACGCGCCGCCGCACCAAGGGGTGACGAAGCCAGGCAGCCAGGTAGTCCGGCAAAAGGCGGGCCGGGTCGGGTATCAGGCGCAGCACGTAGGACGAGTGGGTGGCATCGGGGAGTTCGCCGTGCCACACCGCCACGCGATAGGCCTGACCAATACGTTCCGACCTGCGCAGGCCGCCCAGCAGTACGTCACCGGGCGCTAGCCGGTGTCCCACCCTTCCGCTGCCGATGATGTACCGGAGGTCGGCGAGGTCGAGCCCGGCCCCAGTCATATTGCTCGGCCAGATCACGGGAAGCCCGCTCGTATCGGTGGAAGACGGTCCGGCGGTACCCCTGGTGAGAGAGAGCACGACATCGCCCAGGGACAGCCGTTCCACGTCGGAGCTCCGCTCGTCAACGGCGTCGAGAACGGGCAGCAGGGCAAAGTGCTGCTTCATGTCGAGTTTGGTGATCTCGCCGTTGATGGCCTCTTCGGCCTCGATGACGTTGAAAAGAAGTTCGGCGTCACGGTGCCGAGGATCCACTCCGCTCTGTTGCGACCATGGTGTCTGCCGCAAGGCGCGGGAGGTGGCCGAGAAACCCGGCAAGCGGCCCTCGATCTCCTGGAAGGACAGCCCGTACTTGGCGTCCCATGCCTCGTACAGTGCGATGAACTCCGCACGGCGCTCGCCCAGAATTCTCGTCAGGCGCCCGGAGAGATCGTCCCGCAGGGCGCCGAGGACGACGGCCCGCGCGCCCTCAGCGTCCAGCGCACGGCGAGCTTCTTCGAGCGGCATGTCCGCTTCCAGTTCGCGTACCCGACGGACTGCCGTCGAACGAGCCCTGCGCAAGGCAGGTATCCCTGCCCAGTCGCCGGGATAGAGGTCAGCCTCCCCCTGCTCGTCCGCAGCCATCGCTTCTTTGAGTTGAGCGGAGAGTTCACCGGCCCGCTCCCGGGCGGAGGAGAGTTCACTGAGGAAGCCCGGCAGGAGGGCGATGACGACCGGATGTTCAAGAGCGGTATCGAGTGCGTAGCGCGCCCTGGGCTGCCCGGCGGTCAGCCTGTCGGTCACGTCCGCGCACCAGTCGTCGACGACGGCGGCGAAACCCCGGGCAGCGAGTGCTTTGAACGTGGCTTCATTCTGTCCCAGCCAGTCTTCGACCATCCCGCCCACGGCATAGCTGTCCAGCAGACCGATCTGGGCGAGTGGCTTCCGGACGGTGTCGGCTATTGCGTTACGTACAGCTGTCCAGGGCACTTGGCCTGGCTGCCCCGGAACGCTGCTGCTGTCGAGGCGGAAGGCATCCGAAATCTGGTCAGTGACGGACTCCCAGGCCTTGTCGAAGGCCTCCCACAAGGTACTCTCCCGCGTGCGAGCCATGCGGGTCAGCGTGTGCGTGTTCGGGCGCTCCCCCCGGACACGGAAGTCCAGATAATCGGAGCTTCCGGCCCGCTCCTGGAAGAGGTCGGTGGGCTGTACCCCGTATGCGTCCAGCAGGGGCTTCGCCGCGGTGACCTCGACGGCGGGCATACCGCCTTCGAGGTGGGCGCGCAGGTCCTGCCGTTCCGTCGCCGCCTCGCGCCGCACATAGCGGTGGACGGTGAGGTTGTCGGCGTTCTCCGTCAGTGTCTCGCGTGTTATGAACTTCGAGAATCCAGGCACTTCCGTGCGGGAATGGAAGGTGGCGGCGATCTTCTCCGCATGCTCGGGCAACAGAAAATTCTGCGCACGCCCGGCGTAGTACTCCCCTTCCGCATTGATGAACAGGACGCGGCCCCGATGCCGCGAATCGGGGCGCCGGCCGGCCCGGAGCACCAGCACACAAGCGGGAATGCCCGTTCCATAGAAGAGGTTGGGAGACAGGGCGATGACCGCCTCGATCAGGTCGGCGTCCAGCAGTCGCGTACGGATCTCCCGTTCACCCGCACCACGGAAGAGAACGCCCTGTGGCATGACGGTGACCACGGAACCGTTCCGTCCCTGCGCCATGTACAACATGTGCTGGAGGAACATCAAGTCAGCTTTGCCGCGTTCGGGCGTCGTTCCGTACGGCATACGCTCGGCGGCGTGGGGCACCGACGCCAGGCTGTAGTTCATGGAGAAGGGCGGGTTGCTCACCACCAGGTCGAAGCAGTCACCGGGCGTCTCCGGGTGAGTGAGCGCGTCCCCTTGGGCCAGGCGATACTGCTCAGCACCGTGCAATTGCATGTTCAAGCTGGAGAGGAGAAGGGCCCCACTGTTCGCATCTTGGCCGGCGAGGAACAGGCTGCCCGCATCCCCGCCGTGGTCGCGCACGTACCTCCGCGCGTCGATCAGCATGCCGCCCGTTCCCACACACGGGTCGTACACGCGCATGCCTGCAGCCGGCCGTCCGAGTGCCGTCAGCAATCGGACGACGCCGCGTGGGGTGTAGAACTCGCCGCCCTTGTGGCTGGCTGCGTCAGCCGACCATCGCAACAGTGACTCGAACGCATCTCCCAGCACATCGGGGTGGGCGAGGTCGTCGTCGCTCAGGCGAAGGCGACCGAAGTGCTCGATCACCCGTGTCATCCCGGTGTGAGACCGCTTGGTGGTGCCCACCAGAAGGAGGCTGGCAGCGTCGGCGGACTGCGGCGGCCCCTCATTTGCCAAAGCCGCGAAGACGGCCCGCAGCCGCTCTTCAGCGGGCAACCCGCCCGAGACCTCGGTCAGTCGGGTCCAGCGCGCCGCCTTCGGCAGGGAGTTGCCGTACCTGTCGTCGGCCTGCTTCAGATGAAGCAAGGCCCCGATGACGGGTACGTATTCCGCCGGCTCTAGAGAGCCGCGCAGCAGATCCGCCGCTTCCATGAGTCGGCGCTCAAGCCGTTCGACCGTCATCCTGACCATGTCGGCCCCCCTGCCAGTGCCTTTGCGTAGCCCACGGACCGCGTGACGTGTCCGGTACATCTCTTAAGGTGATTCAGCGGTCCCGGAGACCGGACTGCCGCCGCGTCAGTAATCAGCGATGCCGAGGCCATCCTCAACGAACCGCCAGACGTCGGTGTACGGATCCCAGCGAGTCTGATCCGGCCCAGTGTGCTGGGAATTGATGCGCTCGGCGTACTGGCGGGCCTTCTTGTAGCCGTCGTCCAACTGGCCGGGCCTGATGCGTTTGGCGTCGTCTGGCGACACCGAACGGGCGGGACCGTAGCTCTCCATGAACCGAGGGTGGTGCTTCAGCCGGTTCACCACGCTGTCGCAGACACCACCGAACGTGCTCGTGTAGTTCTGGAAATGCAGCAGCCGCCACAACTCGAAGCACGGGTGCGAGTACGCGATCCGCACGCCCGCTCGGCGGGCTTCCGCGAAGGCAGTCGGGATGCCCTGGTGCTGATCTCGGTCGAAGAGGCACCACACCTGCGGCCAGTTCCACGCGTCCCGGCGCAGCCCAGCCTCCTTCGCGGCTCGCTCGGCCTTGTCGAGCTTCTCAACGGCGTCGCTGACGAGCGGTACTGGCTTGCGCCGGGCACCCGACACCTGAGCATTCGCGATGAAGTGATGGACCTGATGTTCCGGAGTGGCGCGGGTGCCGTTTGCGACGACCCATTCGATGAACTCAGGCTCTGTGACCTCCCCTTCGGTGAAAACGAAAACCTCACGCGCACGCTCACCGCGTGGCTGTCGCGCGCGCCGAACCGACTCCCGCCCCCTGGTCCTGGCCATCAGTCGCGTCCTGTCTCCCCTGCCCGTGCCTTCAGCACCCTGCGTCCGATCTGCCCTTCCGTGACCCGCGGGACCGCCCCGAAGGAGCCCGCGAGATAGGAGTCCATGAGGTCCTCCTCCGCACCCGGCTCCACGTCGCTGAGCGGGTACAACTCGGTCGCACCCGTGTCGTCCTTCTGAGTCAGCCAGATCTGTCCCGGCTCCAGAGGACGCCCGCCCCTGGGTGCTCTGAGCAGCGACGGATCGTGGGAGGTGAAGACGAGCTGTGCACCCTTCGTATTGCTCCACGGGGCCTGGAAGAGCCGCACGACCTCGGCGGCGAAACGCGGGTGAAGGCTGGCGTCCAGTTCGTCGATCAGCAGGACCGCCCCGTCGTCGAGGGCCCGGAGCAGTGGTCCGATCAGCGCGAACCATGAGCGGGTACCGAACGACTCGCTCTGCCAGTCCATCGGGACGGCTTCGCCGCCCTCGCCATGGTGCAGCAGCCGGACGACGGGGCGCTCACCGAGCCGTTGCTCGACCCTGGCCCCGCTGATACCGAGGTCGGCCACACGCAGCAGTCCTTCGATGCGTTCCCGGAATCGCTCGTCGAGCAGGTGCCCGGCGGTGTAGCCCTCCCGTTCCAGGCGCTCCACCTCCGGGTTGATGTCCCACAGATTTAGCTTGAACCAGTCGTAGATCCGGGTGAGCTGCGGGTGGTTGTCATTGGCCGCGCGAGACAGCAGCAGCGCATTCTGCCGCGTCGTCCTGGCAAGCCGGGCACGATCCTGCACCCGTTCGCCCGGAAATTCGAACGGCTCTGCTCGCCTGGCGTCACGGTCGAGCCATACCTGCCGCCGACCTTTCGGATACGAGTGCAGCCACTCGGCCTCCACCCGTTCCGTACCCAGCTCGAAGCCGTACGTCCAGCGGACCTGGTCTGCCAGCACGAAGTCGGCTTCGTAGAAGGTGGGTTCGGCGCCGGACTTCGCGTCCAAGGCGAACTCGTCCCGGGGAATGCCCTGCCGGGAGGTCCACTGCGCGTACGAGCCGAGGACGGCTTCCCGCATCTTCGTGAGAGCGGCGATCACGTTGGACTTGCCGGAGGCGTTCGCGCCGAAGATCCCGACCAGCGGGTAGACGTCCACGGTCTTGCCGTCAGAGAGGTTCACCGCGCGAGCCACGTCGGACTTCTCGCCGGCAGGTACAACAAAGGAGAGCTCCTGCTCGTCACGCAGCGACCGGACATTCGCCACGCGGAAGCTCAGCAACATGCGGTAACCCTCCCCATCGTCCCGCACAGGGTAACGGCGCGCTCAATGATGCGCTGACGAAACGCCACGGGGCCCATGCACGGGGCCGCCCGTAGGGGAATCCGGGTTACGGAGCGTTGCGAGGAGATCGGCCCCCGTAGGTGGAGCCATGGCCACCGCGGCGCCCGGGGCGGAGCCGTTGCGCATGGGAAGGGGACTCCGCTGCGCCATGGTTTGGCCGCCGCTGCTGAGCTGGAGCGACGTCCAGGATTTCGTATCGGGCGGCTCTCTCAAGGAGCGGTAGGGACCACAAAGGGACCGCAAGGACAGGAACCAACCGACAAGGACCGCGCAAGACCGACACAGGTGCACGCGTCTGACCTGCAAGAACGGCGTGAATGGGCACTGATCGGCAAGGACCGCCAAGATCCTTAATGGACTCATAATCCGTCGGCCGTGGGTTCGAGTCCCACCCGCCCCACTTCAGCAGGGCTCTGACCTGCGGAAACGTTCATTTTGGGTGTCGGAGCGTCAACTTTGCCTGAACGGACTGAATCCGCTGCTCGCAAGTTTGGAGACCGCCGGCGCTCAGGGAGCTCCAACCTCTCTGACCTGCGGCGAAGTAGGTGGTCGTGGTTGTCGCTCGCAGTCCGGGCGGCTGCCCTGAGGCTCGATACCAAGGTCCAGGGACCGGACAGGGACCGGGACGACGCAGCCGTGTCCAGGCCAACGGTGTCTCCGGGGCGATTCGTTGTCCGATTTACCTGTTGTGTAGGCATCGGGTGCGTACATCCTTGGTGCGGCCAGTCGAATGCCGAACCGGCAGAGTGGGCGGCGCGGCTGCCGGTACGTCTGGTTCGCAACGTGGGGGCAAGAAACTGCCCGAAGAGGAAACGGCCCTGCGGGGTCGCCGGCGGCCTGTTTCCGGAGTCGTCCGCCCGGTGCGCCAGCCCGGCCGCACAGGAGGTCTGAGCCCTGGCGACCGGCTCGGCGTCGGCGGACCTTCTCAGAGTTGGCTCCGCTCCGCCGTATGACTGGTGGACTCGGCCTCTTTGATCGGGACCTGCGGGTCGCTTCGCGGTGATTTCAGGGGAGCCCGAGAATGCGGGACTGGAGCGGTGTACCTGCGACGAGGTGAGCGAGGGCGGCCCATGACCAGTGCGAGCGGACGAGGAGAGCAGCCCGTTCAAAGGGGGAAGCCATGAGCCGGCTGTCGAAGGTGTTCGAGCTCAACCCCGTCGGACCCGACTGGCCACGAGGGGTGATGTTCCTGGACATCGCGCTGGTGCCGCTAATCGTCTTCTGGGCGATCGGGCACGAGCAGTATCTACTCAGCGCGTTGTTCGGCCTGCTGTTCACGTGGCTGGTCGACCCGGGAGGCAGCTACGGGCACCGCGCGTCGCACATCGCCGTCTTCGCGGTGATCGGCGCAGGGCTGACCGCTCTGGGGTTCGGCATCGGCGCGGACGCCTGGGGCTGGCTGGTGCTGGCGGCCTTCGTGGTCACGCTGGTGGCCGGACTGGCGGTCGCGTTCGGGGTGCACAGGTTCGTTGCCGCCCTGCTTCTGAACCTTTGGTTCATCGTCGCCCTCGGATTCGCGTTCAGCCTTCATCATCACGCCCGCATCACCAGCTACACCTGGGCTCAGGTACTTGCCTGGATTGGAGGGGCGGCGCTGTGGATCGTGATGACGTTCGTCGGGTGGCTGATCCGCGGGCGCGCGGAAGTGCCTCAGCCGATCGCCGAACTCCCCGGTGACATCTCGCGGCGGAAGCTGACCCCGCCGCTGATCACGTTCGCGGTGATCCGCGCTCTGGTCATGGCCGGCACCGTCGCGCTTGCCTTCGGACTGAACCTGTCGCATGGCACGTGGCTGCCGATCGCGGCCATGATCGCGATGAAGCCGAGCCTGGAACAGGCCACGCTCGTCTCCGCGCAGCGGCTTGCCGGCGCGCTCATCGGCGCCGCCGCAGCGGCGCTGCTTCTGCTCCTGCCCGCCAGTGAACACGGACTCAGGCTGTTCGCGGTCGATCGCGGACTCGAAGTGGTCGCCCTCGTCCTGATGATGCACGGGGTGGCGATTCGCTTCTGGAACTACGCCCTGTACTCGGCGGCCATCGCCATGGGCGTGCTCATCCTGGTGGACCTTCCGCAGCCCTCCGACTATGCCGCCGAGGGCTACCGGGTGTTGTGGACGTTGTGCGGCGTGGGGATCGGTCTGCTCGTCATGCTGCTGGCAGGCCTGCTCGCCAAGCGCACCACCAAAGCGCCGGCTCAACCAGCCTGATCGATCGCCACCGACGACCACGGGAGCGTTACGCGCTGCTCGCGGTCGGCCTGACCATCGGCGTGCACCAGGCGGGCGGCCGCCGAACCATCCCGAGCGCCAGCATCGGTACCGCCTCCGGTTGCCGGGAAGACCCGGGGCGGCCCGTAGCCCGACCGTGTGACATGACCTGCCGAAATCGGTGCCACAGCGGGGTGGTCGCTCTCGCCCGCGGCGAAGGATGCTTTCGTCTGGGGCCGGGCATCCACAGGGCGCGTGGTTCGAGTCGCGCAGGCCGCTCTGGTGGCGGCATGCGGCGTGGTGGCCGCCGCAACGCTGGTCGTCCTCGGCGACCGGTGGTCAGAACGACGACGAACGCGACCGTGTTGTACACGATCCACCGCCAGTACAGGCGGGTGTCCCAACCGCTTCGTGCGGTCGTCTCACGGCGGGAGCCAGAAGCGGTCATCACCCACTCCTCCGGTCTCGTCGGCCCTCAGGCGTGGCCCGCCATCCCGGTGACCCGCAGGGTGCGCCTGCCGTACGGCGCCCCCAGCGGCGGGAAGGTTGCTCCACCGGCCGGCGCGGCAGCGCGGCTCCGGGATCGGGTGCATCGGGAGAACCGTGGGCAAAACACCGGGCAGGAGCCGCCGGGAGTCGAGGCGCGCCATCGTGCGGTCGCTGCTGACCACGGGGCTCCTCCTCAGCGCCTACTACCTGCTGCCGTTCGATTCAGCCTTCACCACGGGCACGGTCCTCGGGCTTGCCGTCGGCATCGCCGCCGTGGCGCTGCTCCTGTCCTGGCAGATCCGGAAGATCTCGCGCTCGCAGCGGCCCAAACTGCGGGCCATGGAAGCCGTAGGGACGACCCTTCCGCTGTACCTCCTCCTGTTCGCCACGACCTACTACCTGATGGAGCGCAGCGCATCCGGCAGCTTCAGCGAGCCGCTGTCGCGGTCCGACGCGCTGTACTTCACCGTGACCGTGTTCAGCACGGTCGGTTTCGGCGACATCAGCCCGCGCAGCGAACCGGCCCGATTGCTGGTCACGGGGCAGATGGCGGCGAATCTGTTGTTGATCGGTGTCGCGGCCCGGTTCTTGCTGTCGGCGGTCGAGCACGCCAGGAAGCGGCAAGATCACCCAGCGACCGACGCCCAGAACGGCGGGACAACGGGCGGACCGTGACGACAGCGCGTGTCCCCTTGAACCCATCGCGCAGTGGCCCACTCGATACACGGCAGCCGCGACTACACCTTGTGTGTCTCTGGCAGCCTGGCAGATCCCCTGCTGGTATCGCCGCGACCATGCCCAGCGGCGACATCGATCCCCATGCCCTTCTTCCCGGCCCGCTTCCCAAGCTTGTGTTCCTTGCCCGTGCCGTCCTTGTCCTTGACGAGCACGCCGACACCGTCGACCTTCATGTACTCGGTGGGCTTGTCCCAGTTCTTCAGCACCTTGGCCGCCTCGTCGGCGAGGTCCTTGTCGGGGCAGAACGCGAGCACCAACTGTTGGCTGTCGCCGCCGTGTCTCACCGTGGCCGTTCGAAGTGCAGCCGTACCGTCTGCGGCGGTCAATCGGCCTTACTTGCGGACAAGCGGATGCCTCCGGCGAAAAAAAGGGGTACCGCCGAAATCCCGGCGTCACTTCCTTGGAGGTTGCAGTGGCGCCCGGGCCCAAAGTGGGGAAGACCAGTCTCAGGTGCTCCGTGCTGTCAGAGGTACCGAGAGTGCAATGCACCCTTTACTCCCGTTCATCCTATTGCAGTATCGGCGGTAGGGCGGTTTGCGTCATGCCCCAGCACCGCAGAAGATGCAGGTCGCCGCCCCCGGAGCCCTGTTCCAAGGGCGGGTCCCCGCCCTCCCGGCCCAGTGCGTCTCTCGTCAAGGCAAGCGGCGGCGCTGTTTGATCGACTCATGACCAAGCGCAATGAAGCGGCTCTTTTCGGTAACCGGTTCTTGACTGTGCCCGCCCCCTCGGAGACGTTCCCCGAGGAAGGCATGGCCGCGACGGACGCGATGAGGCTCGTGGATGTGGATCTCGCCATGGAGGGCGACCCGCAGCGCAACCTCGCCACGTTCGTCACCACGTGGATGGAGCCGGAGGCGCAACGGCTGATCGCCGAGAACCTCCACCGCAATTTCATCGACCACGCGGAGTACCCCATCTCCGCCGAGATCGAGCAGCGTTGCGTGCGCATGCTCGCCGACCTCTTCCACGCGCCGGGCCGGACGACCGGATGCCGGACCCAGGGCTCGTCCGAGGCGATCATGCTCGGCGCGCTGTCGCTGAAGTGGAAGTGGCGCGAGCGCCGCCAGGCAGCGAACCTGTCGACCGACCGGCCCAACCTGGTTTTCGGGGGAGACGTCCACGTCGTGTGGGAGAAGTTCTGCCGCTACTTCGACGTCGAGCCGCGGATCGTGCCGCTCGCCGAGGGCAAGTACACAATCGGCCCTGAAGACGTGGAGCCCCACCTCGACGAGAACACGATCGGCGTCGTCGCCGTCCTCGGCACCACGTTCACCGGCCACAAGGACGATGTCGTCGGAATCGACAAGCTCCTGCGGGACATCCGCAAAGAGCGGGACCTCGACATCCCGATCCACGTCGACGGCGCCAGCGGCGCATTCGTATGGCCCTTCCTCTACCCCGACTCCACATGGGACTTCCGGCTCGAACAGGTCCGTTCGATCAACGTCTCGGGACACAAGTACGGCCTGGTCTACCCCGGCATCGGATGGCTGGTCTTCCGCGAGGAGGCCGACCTGGCCAAGGACCTCGTGTTCTACGAGAACTACCTGGGCAAGACCGACGCGACGTTCACCCTGAACTTCTCCACCGGTGCGTCGATGGTGCTCGCGCAGTACTACAACTTCGTGCGGCTCGGCCGCCAGGGCTACACCTACGTCATGAAGATCATGCAGGAGAACGCCCGCGCGCTGGCGGACAACCTGCGCAGCAGCGGCCGCTTCGAAGTGATCGGAAGCGACCTCGAACAGCTGCCCCTGGTCGCCTTCCGTCTCGCAGGCAAGCACGCCTACGACGAGTCCGACATCGCCTGGCAGCTCTCGGCCGAACGGGGCTGGATGGTGCCGGCCTACACGCTCCCGCCCAACGCCGAGAAGGTGAAGATCCTGCGCGCCCTGGTCAAGGAGACCCTCAGCCGCGAGCAGATCGATCGCCTGACCCAGGACATTGCCGACGCCTGCCGCACGTTGGACGGCAAAGGGGCGACCCACGGGATCGAGCGGAACCAGGTCAAGCGCGGCACCGGCTACTGACACACTTCCGGTGTCGGGGAGGGACTCCAGAACTCTGCCTGGTCTCGCGCTTCACGTGGCAGGGCGTCCGGTAGGCACCACGTCCATGTCGAACAAGACGGCCAGCTCCTGGCAGGTCAGCGGCCCTTGACGAAGCCCGGGCCCCCGGGGCCTGACGAAGACCCGCTCTGCAGCACCAGCTCACCGGGGCCGCGATCAACTCGCCCGCATGGCTGTGAAGGCATAAACGGGAGTCGTTTCGCGATGCTTTGGGGAGTCGTTTCGCGTGCCTCGCCGTGATCAAAGTAGGCGGGTTTTGATGTCGCTCGTGTGGAACGAGATCGGGGTCCGAGAGGGAACGGACCAGGAAACTGGTGTTGCTGTCAGAGGTTTCGGACACCGCCTCGAATCAGCCCAGCACATGCAAAGATCCCGCCCGATCAACCGATCGGACGGGATCTCGTCAACCGCCCCCGAGCTAACTCAAGAACAGTTGGGGCCTTGACCCCGCAGGATCTGGGCCTGCCGGTCCCGGCCGGAAGGGAGAACGACAGCATCGGACTGTCCATCGGCCCCGACCTGCTGGGGGCCTTCATGGCACCGCTGCCGCCACACGGCCCCAACAGCATCGTGCGGACACGCGACGTTGGCCCGCGGCGTCAGGAGGAACCGGCGTCCGTGGTGTAGGTCAGAACCACGCATCCCTCGTTCCCCGCGTAGCCGGCAGTAGAAGCCGCCTGCTTGCCGGGGTTGGACGCGCCGGCAGGGCCAGCGCCAATTCCTCCAAGGCCGCCCACGCCGGCGGTTGGGCAGCTGTCGGGCCACCGCGCGGGCGTGCCGCCATCGCCGCCCCCACCGCGATGGTTGAGAGATCCGTCGTGGCCGCCCTGGCCGCCGCTGCCCAGGGTGATGGTGCGGTCGGTGCCCTCGCACCGGCTTGCCCGCGCGCCGCCGCCCCCTCCTGCGCGGCCGCCGTTGCCGCTCTCGAACCAACCCGACACGTCGCCGCCACCTGCCTCCCAGCCGTGCTCGGCGGACGCCACGGGGACTCCGCCGATACTGACGGTGGTGTTGGAGCCGTTCTTACCCCAGTCACCGTTCCGGCCGCTTCCGCCTTGGCCGCCCTTTCCGCCGCTGCCGACTGTGAGGGAGATCTTCGACCCGTCCGCGACGGTGATGCGACACGACACCACGGCCGAGCTGCCGCCTCCGCCGCCTCCGCCGCCGGTCAGGGACCCGTCGGCGTTGCCTCCGCCTCCACCTCCTCCTGCACCGCCGCCCAGAGCCACGATGCGGATATGGCTGACGCCCTGCGGCACGGTGAAGGTGTGCTCGCCGGGTGAGGCATACGTCCGTACCTGGGCAGCAGGTGCTGCGGACGCGGTACCCGGCGACAGTAGTGACGCGGCCGCCATCGCAGACACCAGAACCGCGCGCCGCGGCCTGGAAGATGGAATGAATTTCATGAATAACTCCCTGAAGATCGGTTCGGGCATCGCAAGGTTCTCCACCTGCACCCATGTCCCATGCGCTTTCACGCACGGATTCGATCTTTCTGGGGGTCTCTCGAACTGGTGTCAGCCACCTTCTTGCTCGTTTGCAGTTACTACTCGGCCCCCGGATACCGGGGCTCGTGCGCGTGCCCGTGGTGCCGTTGGCCCCCTGCCACCGGCGGTGCCGTGGCTCCCGCTGATGAGAGTGGCGCGGTTGCTGCTGCCGCCCGGATCAGCGGTCGAAACCGGGGATGAGCGTGGCGAGGTCCAAATCGAGGCCGCCGACGATGGCGTGGAGGCTCCACTCAGGGTCGCCGGCGTTGACGGGAAGGAGGGCGCTGGGAGCCGGCTGTGCCTGGGAGGGCGTGGCCATTGAGATGCTGACCAGGCCGAGCAGGGCGCTCACCCCGATGGTGGTGACGATGCGGCGGATGTTGTTCATGGCAACCCCTCGAACGGCGTAGGCGGCTGCTGCCGCGCAGATCAGCGGGATGCTTCCCGGTTCAATGAGCCGTCACTCTCGCACCTGGGGGTGTGTGAGAACTTGGAGAGGCGTATTGGAGTAGGGCTTCCGCCACGGCGCAACCCGTCGGACAGGCTCTAGCGCAGTGATCAATTCTGTTGCGGGGGTTCGGCGGATCGCCGCGTACAGATCGGCCTTGGATTTCGACAGGCGTATCGGTGCCCCCAGAGGGACTAGCACAGCCGTCGGCCCACCACAAGGCCCCAACTGCCCCTAAAACACAGCGATATCGCTTTTACGGGAACAACGGTGACATCCGCGCTCAACGACAAATGACACTACGACTCACTGACAGAGCCACCCGCATCGACGCCCACCTCACCGAACGCCCTCGGGCTCGAACCCATACCAGCCACCTGGCAGCACTTCGCCCCCCTGGACGAAGCCAGCGGGGCGAAGCAAGAACCGCATTCACCAACAGCGTCCCGAAGATCGGGGCGGAGCCTCTGCGCGTGGGAAGGGAAATCCGCTGCGCCATGGTTCGACCGTGCCCGTTGAGCAGGGGCGCCAGCCAGGATTCTGTATGGGGCAGGCCTCTCAAGGAGCGTCAGGGACCACAAAGGGACCGCAAGGACAGGAACCAACCGACAAGGACCCCTCAAGGCTGACAGAGATACACACGCCTGACCTGCAAGAACGGCGTGAATCGGCACTGATCGGCAAGGACCGCCGAGATCCCCAAAGGACTCATAATCCGTCGGCCGTGGGTTCGAGTCCCACCCGCCCCACCATGCAGGCTTCTAACCTGCGGAAACGTCTCAGTGGGCGTGCGGATTCAAGACGTTGGGCCAACGGAGTGAATCCGCTGCCCGTGACTTCAACAGCGTTGCTGGCAGCGTTAGTTCGAACTGCCCTGACCTGCACGGATGGCTTGCCTCGCAGCCGAGAGCATGGCCGCGGCGGCCTCTGCGAGCGGCTGGGCGCCGAATTCGGGACGCTGGCAGGACGCTGGGAATCGGAAGTGGCTGCTTCGGCACCGTCCTCCCCCTGCCCGCCACTGCTGTGGCGGGTGACGATCAGGGCGCTGCGCGACCCTGGATCACGAGGCAACCGCCCGCCGCGGTGCGGGAGGAACGGCCCGTACGGCAAACAGTCCCCAGTCACCGGCTCCGCGAGGCGGGTGTCAGCCCTGTTGTTCAGCGTTGCCCCAAGCTGAAGCTTGCCCAGCAGGTCCTGGTAGCTGCGAATGGTCGCGGCGAACTCCGGACCAAGCTCCTTTGTGGTCACAGACGCCCGTCCGGCCGCGTGCGTGGGGCTGGCGGTCCTGCCGACGAGCCGACAAAGCGCAAGCAGGACAGTCAACGACGGTCAGTCAGAGGGCGAGTCAGGCATATCAGCAGAACCACCAGTCACCTGATCACTGTCAGAGGAAGGCGGCGAGGCCGTCCAGGAGCCGGTCCACGTCGTCGGTGGTGTTGTAGGGGGCCAGGCCCGCTCGTAGGGCGGGGCCCTTGAGATTCAGAGCGGTGAAGGGCTCGTGCGCGTAGAACGATCCGGCGGGCGCCACCACCTTGCGTGCGGCCAGGTGTGTCTGGGCATCGCGTGCGTCGTGGCCTTCGAGGGTCATCAGAAGGGTCGGGGTGCGGTCGAGTGCCTTCGAGTGCAGGGTGATGGCGTCGCCCAGGGCCTTCAGGCCCTCCTGGAGCCTCGTCCGCAGCGACTGCTCGTGCTCGTGCATGGAGGTCAGGGACCGCGTCAGGCACTCCCTGCGTGAGGTCTCCGTGCCAGACGTACCGGGGTCCATCGCGGCGAGGAAGTCGACGGCGGCGGTGGCGCCCGCCAGGATCTCGTAGGGGAGCGTGCCGAATTCGAAGCGTTCGGGAACGGTGTCGGGGGAGGGTAGGAGCTTGTCAGGGCGCAGGGTTTCGAGGAGTTCGGGGGCTGCCGAGAGGACTCCGCAATGCGGTCCGAGGAACTTGTACGGCGAGCAGACGAACAGGTCGGCTCCGAGGGCGGGTACATCCACGAGGTGGTGCGCGGCGTAGTGGACGCCGTCGACGTACACCAGGGCGCCGGCCTCGTGGGCCCGGTCGGCGATGGCGCGGACGGGCGGCTTGGTGCCCAGCACATTGGAGGCGGCCGTGACCGCAACCAGCCGGGTCCGGGGGGAGAGGGCCCGCTCGTAGGAGTCGAGGTCCAGTTCCGTGGTACCGGTGTCGATCTCGATCCAGCAGACTGTCACTCCGGCACGCTCGGCAGCCTGGATCCACGGGCGGACGTTGGCGTCGTGGTCCAGGCGGCTGAGGATGATCTCGTCGCCCGCCTTCCAGCCCTTGGCCAGGTGGTGTGAGAAGTCGTAGGTGAGCTGGGTGGCGCTGCGGCCGTGGACGATGCCGGTCGCGGGCATGTGGAGCAGGTCGGCGTAAGCGGCGCGGAAGTCCGCGACGGCGCGCTCGGCGTTCAGCTCGGACGGGCTGCTGGTTCCCCGGTTGGAGAGGGGGCCGGTCAGCGTTGCGGCGATGGCGTCGGCGACGGGGCGGGGGGTCTGCGTTCCGCCCGGTCCGTCGAAGTAGGCGAGGCCGGTGGCGAGGGAGGGGAAGTGGGCCCGCAGGGCGGTGAGGTCGAGGGCCATGGTCTCGGCTTTCTGTCGGGCGGAGTGCCGGGCGTCGGGGTGTCCTTACTCTGGCCTTGACCCCGCGACACGTAAAGCGACGGATCCTGAAGAGAAAGTTCACGATTCATGAAGTCCCAGCCGGATCTGAAGCTCCTGGCCACCTTTCTGGCAGTGGTGCGCCGGGGGTCGATGGCCGAGGCCGCGGCTGAGCTCGGCTACGTGCCCTCGGCGGTGTCCCAGCACATCGCTGCGCTGGAACGCGACATGGCCGTCGAACTGATCGTCCGCCGCCCCGGCAGCCGGCTGATCGTCACCGCGGCCGGCCGCTCCCTCGCCCAGGCGACCGGAACCCTCTTCGACGCGACCGCGCGGTTCCAGGACGCCGCGAGTGGCATCGCGAACCGCGAGATCGCCGAACTGCGCGTCGGGACCTACCCCAGCGCCATGAGCCACCTGTTCCCGCAGGTCCTCTCCACGCTCAGGGCCCGCGGCCCGGGGCCCCGCATCCGTCTCGTCGTCGTGGAGACCGATGAGGGGCTGCCTAGGGTGAAGTCGGGGGATATGGACCTGCTCGTCGCCTACCGCTACCTGCCCGAGGACCCGCCGGCCCCGTCCGAGGCGTTGACGATCACCGTCCTGGGGCGCGAACCGCTGGTCCTGGTCACGGGTGCCGAGCCTGGGCGCCGACGCCCGGTGGAACTGACCGACTGTCTGGAACGGGAGTGGGTCTCGGGCCATGCACACAACCCCGACCGGCGTCTGCTGTTCCGATGGGCCGGAGAACTCGGGATCGAACCCGAGGTGACACTGGAGACCGGGGACCTGCACAGCATGCTCGCCATGATCCGAGCCGGCCTCGCGGTGGGGCTGCTCCCGGCCACCCTTCTCGGCGCAGGGCACGACGCCGGAGTCGAGAGGGTGCTGCTGCCGCCCGGGGTTACGCCGCTCCATCGGGAGATACTCGCCGTCAGCAGACCCGGCGCCCGTCCTCCGGCCGTCAACGACCTGGTCACGCTCCTGACCGGCGCCGTGGAGAGCGCAGTCGTCACCGGGTTTCGAAGTCCGGTGATCACGTAGCCGCGGCCGCTGCCCCTCCTGGTCGGGTCGGTCTGCGGACACGGACAGCTCAGCCGCCGCACCTCCAACGGTCGGATCGGACGTCATGCACATCCATCGGCGCAGGGACCAACACGCATGGTGCTGGTCTCTGCGCCGATGGATGAGGCTCCGCCCGAATGCTGGGGCGGAGCCTCTGCGCGTTGGATGGGGTAATCCTCTGCGGGCGAGTTTGAGACCCTTCGCGAGCTGGGGCGATTCGCCCCGCGTCGGCCAGGCCTGTCCATCCAAGACGTGTTCGGGACGTGTTCGGGACGCAAGGATGGGAGCGGACCGACAAAGACGAACGAGGGCCGACCCTACTCACCCCTCCTGATCCGCGAAAACGTCAAGGATGAGCGTAGATCGGCAAGGACCGCCAAGAACCTCATCCATGGTCCCGATTCCGTCTCCGGACGGTGAGGTAAAGGCGTCCAGCAAGATCCAGTCGCCCACCGGATGCCGGTGCAGGCGCAACTGCAGTGCCGCGCGCTTTATCTCGGGGGCGACGCGCCGCCTGAACTGTGAACCGACGATGAAGATATTACGCACGAGTGATATCATGCTTGCGTAATAATCCCGGATGGGGGAGCGTATGCCCTTCAAGATCGTCGTTGTTGAACCGGCGCTGAGCTGGTTGCACGGCCTCCGGCAGAATGACAGGGGTACGCTCCATCAGATCACTGCAGCCCTCAATGTCCTGCAACAGGAAGGCCCTGCTCTCGGCCGGCCTCTCGTCGACCGCATCACCGGTTCGGATCTTCCCAACCTCAAGGAGCTGCGCCCCGGCTCGTCCGGCGCGAGCGAGGTACGGGTCCTGTTCGTGTTCGACCCCGATCGGAACGCGGTAATCCTCGTCGGCGGCGACAAGTCCGGCAACTGGTCCGGGTGGTACCGGACAGCGATCAAGGAAGCACAAGAGGCGTACAAGGAATACAAGGAGGAGTCATGAGTGGCACCAGGCCGAAGGCCGCCAAGGCCGTTGACTGGGAGGACTTGAAGGACGAGTTCGACTTCTCCGCCCAGGAGAAGGAGCAGATCGCACAGGGCACAGCTGCGCTGCTGTCCGAGGTTCGCGCGTATCGCCTCGCCGAAGTCCGCAAGCGCCAGCACATGACGCAGATGGGAGTGGCCAAGATCCTTGGTGTCACTCAAGGACGCGTCTCGGCGATCGAAAAGGGCGCAATCAGCCGTTCCGAGGTCGAGACTCTCGCTGCCTACGTCGCGGCACTCGGCGGTCAGTTGAGACTTGTCGCCGACTTTGGAGACGAGACCCTCGTCCTGGGCTGACCTCCGTCGGACGGTCAGTGATCGCGCGTGCTGCGTGCTGCAGGGCTGGACGAGCTCGCTGCGGCGACGGACTCGGATCGCTTGGCTGCGTCGGCGGCCATGGGGAATCCGATCATCGGTCTCGCGGGAGCGTGACTGCCGGTCGACCGTACGGGCAAGTCAGAGCGGTTGAAGGTGGAGCGGGGCATCAACTGACCCCTCTCTGGTCATCGCCGTCGCCGTCGATGACGGTGAACAGCCGGTTGGAGGTGCCCAGTTCGCGCTGTTCAACATTGATCAGCGGACCTGCGCCTGCCTCGGTGGCGGTTCGGCGGGTGGCCTGCTGGCTGCGGCTCTGCATCTCCACCGCGTCGACCCCAAGCCCCTGAACGATTTCGCGCACTTCGGCAGCCGGTCGTGCGCCAGTGCCCGCTGCACCGTGTTCTTCGGATGCTCAAGTGCCGCGCGATCGTCTGGATCGGCATCTGCTCGCCTCGTGGAACCGGTGGCTTTCCCGACCTTGACCGGCAAGGCTGGAGTTGCAGAGCGGGCCAGATTTGATTCGCCGTCAGTGACCCCGTTTCTCGGCCGTTGCCGAGACGGGACCGACACGCATGGTGGTCGTCCTGCCAAGATGGATGAGGCTCCGCCTGAGTGCTGGGGCGGAGCCTCTGCGCGGTGGAAGGGAAATCCGCTTCGCGCGGGTTCGAGACTCGTTCCTGAGCTGGCGCAATCGGCGCCGCGTCGGTCGTGCCTGTCCATCCGGGACACGTTCGGGACGCAGGTTGGACACAAGGATCGGAAAAGACTGACAAGGGCCGAGAAGGAATGCGGCGCCAAACAGTGTCTGACCTGGTGAAACGGCAAAGATGAACGTTGATCGGCAAGGCCCGCCAAGATCCTCAAAGGACTCATAATCCGTCGGCCGTGGGTTCGAGTCCCACCCGCCCCACTTTAGCAGGGCTCTGACCTGCGCAAACGTTCATTTTGTCCTGTCGGATCGTCAACTTTGCCTGAACGGACTGAATCCGCTGCTCGCGAGTTCGGCAGTGTTGCCGCCAAGGAGCGTACGAACTCCTCTGACGCGTAAATACCAACCAGCCTGGGCAAAACAGCAGGTAGCTGACCAGCTGACCTCCGCCTCCTGCGTTGCCGCCCCCGCGATGCAGTGTTGATCAAGGGCCACGGGGTGCTCGCCGCGCCCATGTACCCGCCCCGCGGAGGGCGGCGAAGCCGCCCTGGTTCGCTGACCTGCACAGATGTCTCGGCTCGCGGCCCGGGAAGTCGCCGCAGGTGGCCTCTGTGAGTGGTTGGGAAGCCTAATTCGGGACGCTGGCAGGACGCGGGGAAACGGAAGGGGACGCTCCGTCCGGGCGGAGGCGGTCACCGGCAGGTGGACCTCGGCCATGGTCAGGCTCACTTCCGGGTGTGCTCGTCGCCCTTGCGGTAAAGCACCAGGTGCTCGTGGAAGAGAACGCCGTCGCGGATGTCACCGGTGGCGGTGAAGCCGGTGTCGTCGACGTAGTCGATGTGGTTGCCCGTGACGGTGTAGCTGCCGGTGTAGGCGCTCTGGCGGCTGCCGCGGGCTTCGTCGTAGCGGCCGTCGGGCAGCAGTTCCTGACGGATGTGTCCGTCGGCGGTGACCCACATCCCGACGTACGGGTGCAGGGCGTGGGGCGTGTCGTTGCTGGTCATAGCTCTACTGTCGGCCCGGTGGCCGGTGGCAACCAGGCCGCCGTCTCCCCAGGTGAGGGCTTCCTGGGTGCCGCGCACCCAGCTTCGCGAGTGACGGGTCTCTTCATGCCGTGCGGCAGCGAAGCGTGCCGTCCTGGGCCTTCCCCATGGCCTCCGCGGTCGTAGGCGCCGGGACGGATCGTGGGTGCCGGACACCTGGGATAACGGCGGCCTGGTTCCGAATCCGCCGCGCGACGAACCTGGTGGTCAGGCAGCC
Organism: Streptomyces sp. NBC_01314; assembly: GCF_041435215.1. Taxonomy (NCBI): domain Bacteria; kingdom Bacillati; phylum Actinomycetota; class Actinomycetes; order Kitasatosporales; family Streptomycetaceae; genus Streptomyces; species Streptomyces sp. NBC_01314. Next base: position 7,679,377 of record NZ_CP108394.1, read on the forward strand.
GCCGTAGCTGCCGACCACTCGCCTCGGACCTGCACCGGCACTCATTTCGCGCAGCGGGCACACCGACGAGGCGACTCCACCGAGGAGCACGCAATGAGCATCACCGACACCGGCATCGTGGGCTGGAGCCCCGAGGTCCTCGACGAGATCCTCTCGAACGACGAGGGGCGTCCCGTCCTGTTCGCCAACGCCCGCATCCTGACGATGGACCCGCTGATCGGGACCATGACCGGTGCCGACCTCCTCTTCGTCGGTTCCCTGGTCGTGGGGGTCGGCCCCGGCATCATCACCGCGGCGGGGGACGACAACGCCATCGTCGTCGACTGCACCGGCTTGACCATCGGCCCCGCCGTCGTGGACACCGTGGCGCTGGCCGGTGGGCGTGGTCACCGCTCGGAGTACGTCGCGACGTTGACCCCGGGCAACACCCCCGACTTCCTGGTGGTGCCCGACGAACTCGCCGCCGACGTGCCGAGCGCCGTGGCCACCCTCATGACCCGACCGGAGCAGGTGCGCGCACTCGTCGCGGCCGGCCGGCCGGTCCTGTGGTCCGGCGTCGACGTCCCCGGCCGGGCCACTGCCCCCGAGGCGGGCATCCCGGCCGCTGAGGACCTGACCGGCAGCCCGCGCGTCGGCGTCTGGATAGACAGACACGACTTCCTGCACCAGGAGCTCACCCCCGACGGCCGCTACGACGAGACCCGGGGCGGGCGCCCGCACGCCTACCAGGGCCGCTACTGGATCGACGGCGACCGCATCGACTACCTGGACGACCTCGGCTTCTGGGCCTACGGGGAGTTCCAGGGCGACGAGCTGCACCACGCGGGCTACGTCATGAAGCTCGGCTGACCTTCCCCGGTCAGCGCACTCACGGTTCCCGATCCTGGGTGCGCGACACCTGGGGAAACCGCGGCCTGGTTGCCGCCGCGGGCGCGGCCGAGGCTGGTGTTCGAGCAGCCCGGCCCCCGGCGACCACCCTCCCAGCCCTCTCCGGCGTACGGCCCACCCTGCCGGCCATCTCCGGCGCATGGCCCGTCCTCCCGGCCCTCTCCTCCGTACGGAAAGAAGACCTCTCATGAACGTCAACGACACCACCAGCGCCGCCGTCCTCGAAGAGCTCCGGCGTCGTCCCGCCGACCGGCGGCGCATCCTGTTCACCGGCGCGACCGTCGTCACCATGGACCCCGACCTCGGTGTCATCGACGGCGGCGACCTCCTCGTCGAGGGCGACACGATCACCGCCGTCGGCCGCGACCTCGACGCGGCAGATGCCGTGGTCGTCGACGCCACCGGCACGATCCTCACCCCCGGCTTCGTCGACACCCACCGGCACGCCTGGGAGGCCCAGTTGCGCCGGATCATGCCGGACGTCGATGACCTCGGCGGCTACGTCATGGCCACCCTGGCCGGCTACGCCACGGTCTACCGGCCCGAGGACATGTACATCGGCACCCGGCTGGCCGCCCTGACCGCGATCGACAGCGGCATCACGACCATGCTCGACTTCTCCCACAACTCCCGCACCCCCGAGCACTCCGACGCCGCAGTCCAGGCCCTCGTCGACACCGGCATCCGCGGCGTGCACGCCTCCATGGGCCCGCACTTCGGCGAGTGGGACCGGCAGTGGCCGGGCGACCTGGCCCGCATCAAGGGCCAGTACTTCAGCAGCGACGACCAGTTGCTCACCCTGCGCCTGGCCACCCTGGCCACCGACGAGATCGCCGGACCGGCCCTCGCCTACGGCCCCGAACTCGCCCGCGTCGCGAAAGAGTTGGGTATCGGGGTGAGCGTGGACGCCGTCTTCGGCACATCCTCCTCCGAGGCGGTCCTGCGCTGGGCCAAGGACGGCATCCTCAGCCCCGACGTCACCCTCATCCACTCCACCGGACTGACCTCCGAGGCGTGGAAGGCGATGGGGGAGACCGGCACCACCGTGGCGCTCGCCCCCACGTCCGACGCGCAGATCGGCCTGGAGACCGCGATCCCCGCCGTCGACGAGGCACTCGCCGTCGGCATCCGCCCCGGACTGAGCATCGACGTCGAAGTCGCCCTGGCCAGCGACATGTTCACGCAGATGCGGGCGCTGCACGCCATCCAGCGGATGCGCGCGGTCAACGCCGTCTACGGCACCGACCAGCAACCCTCCCGCATCACCACCCACGACGTCCTCGACTTCGCCACCCTCCAAGGTGCCCGTACCAACGGTCTGGCCGGTGTCACCGGCTCACTCACGCCGGGCAAGAAGGCCGACCTGCTGGTCATCCAGGCCGAGGACCTCAACAACATGCCGCTCAACGACCCGATCGGCACGATCGTGCTGGGCTCCGATGCCCGCAACATCAGCGCCGTCCTCATCAACGGCGAGCCCCGAAAGTGGGACGGACACGTCCTCGACGTCGACCTGGCCGCCCTGCGCGGCGAGGTGCACACCTCACGCGAGTACGTGCTGAACACCCCGGCTGTCTGAGCGCCTCAGCTGCCTGATCAACCCGGCCGCCTGGGCACCCCCACCGCCTGGGCAGTCCCCTCCATCGCCCCCGGCCGCTACTCCTCCTGCGGCCGGGGGCACCCACCCACCGCATCCCGCCAGTGTCATCGGCCGGTCGTGCCGCGCGCGGACACGCGGGGCGGCGACCGGCCGCCCCTTCTGGAGCTCCCATGTCCCACCTCACTCCCACCACTTCCCTCCGGCACACGACAGCCGCGCCCAGCACCCCGGACCAGCCGCCCTCCTGGGCACCCGCCGCCCCGACCATCACCCTGCTGACCGCACTCGGCGTCCTGATGGTCGGCCAGATGTACACCGTCCTGGCCCTGCTGCACCCCATGGCCACCGCACTCGGCACCACCTCAGGACAGGCCACCTGGACGGCGACGGCGTTCGGCTTCGCCTACGCCGCCGGATTCCTCCTCGCCGGTCCCCTCTCGGACCGCTACGGATCGCGCACCGTGATCACCGCAGGGCTCGTGGCCGCCACCGCAGCCACCCTGGCGGTCGGCGCCGCTCCCGACCTCACCTGGGCCGTCGCCCTGCGGATCGTGCAGGGACTGACCACCGCGCCCTCCGCGCTCTCCTACGTCGTCCACCACATCGCGCCCCAGCGCCGCGCCACCGCCCTGACCTGCGTCACCAGCGGCATGTTCGCCGCCGCAGTGCTCCTGCAGATCGGCGCCCAAGCCGTCGCGGCAGGGCTCGGCTGGCGCGTGGTCTTCTGGCTCAGCGCCGCCCTCATGGCCCTGAGCCTGATCCCCGTGCGCCGCGTCCTGCAACCCACCCTCCGCCACGCCACCGGCGGCGGGCTGCACAAGGCGTTCGCGGCGATGCCCCGGCTGCTCGGCCAACCGCGCCTGGTCGCCCTCTACCTCTCGACCGTGGCCCTGATGGCCTCCTTCGTCGCCGTCTACACAGCGGTCGCCATCGCCGGACCGCCCGGCATCGCCGGGAACTCCTCCGCGATCCTCGCCCTGCGGGCCAGCGCGCTGCCCGCCCTGGTCGCCGTCCCCGTGCTCGCCCCGGTGCTCCAGCGCCTGGCCGCACCCCTGCGCGCGGTCCTCGCCTTCACGCTGGCCACCCTCGCCGTCACGGCCGGCTCCTTCCTCGGCGGCCACATCGTGCCGCTGGTCATCGCCCTGCTGCTGTTCGTGGCGGCCATCGCGGCAGCGGCGCCCGCCGTCGTCGAGACCATCAACGCGGGTGCCGCGCACGCACGCGGCGCGGCCGTCGCCCTCTACGGATGCAGCATGTTCATCGGCGCCAGCCTGGGCCCGCAGCTCACCGGCGCGCTGACCGACCTGGGCTTCGCCGGCATCCTGCGCGTCATCGCCGCCACGCTCGCGCTGGGCCTCCTGCTGGCCATGCCCGCGCTCCGCAGACGGCACACCGACTAGCCCCACCCGCACCCCCGGCGGAGCGCCCGTCACCCCCGGCGGTACACGGACCCGCACATCCATGCAGACACCGCCCGACGGCAGAAACAGGAAGGGTGTAGCTCTTCTGCAGGGACGGGCTGATCTGGGAGAACGACCATGGCATGATGCGGCCCATGGCAGGAAGAGACCGCGAGGCCCGGGCGTCGTGCCGTCGACCGGCTGGTAGTACGCACCGGCCGCAAAGATGATCTTCCTGAGCTGGTGCGGATCTACAACCACTACGTCACCCACTCGATCATCACTTTCGATACCCAACCGGTCACGGTAGAGAGCCGCTTGCAGTGGTTCGAGAGATTCTCCGACACGGGCCCGCACCAGCTGTTTGTGGCCACTACCGGCGATCGGGTACTCGGGTGCGCCTCAAGCAGTCCCTACCGGATGCATCCGGCCTTCGATCAAACGGTTGAACTGGGCGTCTACGTGGATCCCGATGCGCGGGCCGCTGGGATTGGTTCGGCGCTGTACCGCACCCTCATCGAAACGCTGCGCTCGCAGCCGGTCCATGTCGCGCTGGCTGGGATCGCACTTCCCAATGATGCTTCGGTGGCTCTGCACCGTAAGTTCGGCTTCACCGACGTGGGCATCTTCGACGAGTACGCCACGAAGAACGGCGGTTACATCAGCTCGGTCTGGATGCAACTGCGCCTGCCCCCTTCGGGCTGACCCTGGAGGGGTACTCCAGATCGTGCGGCGGTGCGGCTTTTGGCCTCAGGGCCGGTCGCACCAGGAGACCGCAGCGATCCGCCAGCCATCCGGGGTGAGTACGAACTGCATCGTCTTCGTCCCGCCGCCCTCGAAGGGCACGCCGTCGAGGATCCCGGATTTCCGGTACTCGCTGAACCGCGATGCGATGGCGCCGACGGTCTCGGTGCGCTCCGCAGTCTCCCACTCGTTGAAGTTCACCAGTCGGCCCTGGGCCAGCAGTTGTTGGCGTGGCTCGATGAATTCCTCCACGGTGTACACCGTGAACTCCGGCCCTGCCTTGATGAGGACGCCCCCAGGCACTACTCAGGTTGAACCCGTAGCGTCGCTGTGATGGATCATGGCGGCTTCGTGATCAGTCCGGTGTCGGCGAGGCAGCCGGTGATCGCGTCGGGCCGGTACTGGATCTGCTTGAGTCGACTGCGGACGAGCGCTTCGAGGTCGTCGATACCGGCGAGCAGGAAGTTGACGATGCCTCGTTTGAGCCAGGACCAGATCCACTCGACGGCGTTCAGCTCGGGTGCGTATCTGGGGAGGTGGAACACCCGAAGCCACTTCTGCCGCGCTGCCCACGCGGTGAACTCCGGCGTCTTGTGCGTGGAGACGTTGTCCCACACCAGCACGACGGGGGTGTGCAGTTGATGATGGAGCGCAGTCAGGAAGGCGCGGTACTCGTCCAGGGTGAAGCTCTTGCTCTCGTTCTTGCGGCCGTGCCAGGTGTGTAACCGGTAGGCGAAGCGCGGCCGGTGGCCGCCGGGGCGGTAGCAGGCCGCACCGAGCGCGTTGACCCGCCCGCGCTTGCGTACGTGCACTGTGACCTGCGGGCGAGCCCCGCGCCTGGCCCAGGTCCGGCCTCGCGGCGGGCTCAGCCCCTGCCCCGACTCGTCGGCGAAGCAGATGTAGGCGCCGAGCTCGCCGGCGGTGGTTCCACCTCGGGCCAGGTCTCCTCCCGCCAGCGTGTGATCTCCTCCTCGTCGCGTGCCGCCGAGCGGCGCACCGGGACCTGCCAGGAGTAACCGTGCCGGTCAAGCAGCTTGCTCACCCCGGTCAGGGTGTAGTTGACATGGCAGGTCCGGCCGATCAGGTCGGCGACCCGCGCCAGCGTCCAGCGCTGATCGTCCTCGAAGCCGCACACGCCGGGCCCGGCGTCCAGCAGAGCAGCCACCTTCTCCCACTGCCGCTCGCTCAGCCGCTCCCGCGCCACGGGTCCCGCCGAGTACAGCGCCGCCGCTCCACCCTGCTTCCACGCCGCCCGCCAGCGCTCCACCGAGCGCTTCGTGACCCGCAACTCCCGCGCGATCCGCGCACTCGACTCACCCGCCGCGAACCGCTCGGCGACCTCCAGCCGCAACCGTTCCCGACGGGCCTGTTCCTCGGGCGTGTACCCGCCCGCTGCCGCATACCTCATGATCCAGCAATAGCGCGAGGATCATGAGCCGTCACCACCCAAGACGACGCTGCGAGTTCAGCCTGAGTACCAGTCGGCGGACCCGATCCACATCTGCGGCCTTGCCGCCCCTGTTGTCGAACGCACTGAAGAACTCGGCGGCGACGCCGTCGATCTCGGCCTTGGACATACTGGGACCGTAGCACCGGCACCGGTTCGCGCTTGCGTGATGTGTGCGGCTTTCCTGAGTGACGGCCGTATTCAGGCGGTCAGGTCGTATTCGGCCTGGTCGGGGGCGGGGTATAGGCGTTCGCGTTCTCTGCGGGTGTGGAAGGTCCAGTACTGCGGGAAGTCACCGTTGCTGATGACGGCGCGGAGGGTAAGGACGGCTTCGGCTCCGCAGACGCTCCATCGGCTGCCAGCGATGTCGAGTCGGTCGGCGATCAGATGGCGGGCTGCTCCTTCGACGGTGCCGCTGTCGATCGGCCAGCTGGCCTCGAGGGCCTTGTCGTAGTGGAGATAGGCGGCATTGTTCTCCAGGTAGCGGCAGGCTGTCCGCCGCGGCCCGCTGATCTGGGGACAGGCCCGTGCGGTCGGCTTCGGCGTGGATGTCGCCGACGGCCCCGGGGGCGTCACCGGCCAGGATCCGGGCTGCCTTGGCCCCGACCCAGTCTTCGGCTGCGGGATCGGTGGCGGTGTGGAACACCGCGCAGCCGCCCATAACTTCTCGAGCACATGCACGATGTCGAGGACGATATGGATCTCGACCTTGCGGCGGGCAGCCTCGGCCCGAATCAACTCGAGCTGGTGGGCGGCGCCGTCGACCAGGACCACCCAGGACCTGCGGTGCTGGGGGTCGCGGGCCTCTGCCTGGTCGAAGGCAGCGGCGATGACCTTGTCGGCGTCGTTTCTGACCGAGGCGGTGAGCCATTTCGCCCGGGCCTTGGGGTCCTTGCGCGGGGTGCGCCGGTCGGTGCGGCCCCGGTGGAGCGATGATGCACCATCTCCTGCTCGGCAAGATGCCCGGCCAACTCCTCGATCCGAGCGCGCAGTTCACCGAAGTTCCGTCGTGTCACCGTCTACTCGGACCAGACCGATGACGAGACCCGAGCAACGTGCCCGGCTCCGGCCTGTCTCCGAGGGTCGGTTGAGTGGTGTCCCGTCGCCCAGACGGAAAACGACCTCCGGCGAGGCCCACAACGTTTCCGTTCTCGACAGGAGACTTCCTCAAGGCGGCACCACCTCTGCCGGACTGCTGAGCCTCAGAGGAATTCCGGCAACCGCGTCCGCCGACGCGTCATGCTGGGGCTGCGGCTTGGCGGTGGTAGTGGCTTGTTTGGGATTGGGCCTGATGGTGGCGTCGCCAGTGGGACCAGCGGATCTGGTGTGCTGTGTCGTGGACGGGCCGGATGACCAGCCTGATGAACAGGCGCTGGATCTCGTTGCAGGTGAGCGGGATCAGGTTGTCCGGGGCGGGATGGCGGGTGTGTTCGTCGGCGCCGTCCGGCCGCGCGGCAGCGGTCGGGCTGGTCGGTCCAGGAGCGCGGGATGTACAGCTCACGGTCCACAGCGGCGTGACCGCGCTGACCTGCGTAAACCAGGTAACGGCGACTTGGGAGTTCTCGATCCTGCCGCGGTGCCGGTGTACTGACGTTGGGCGCCGACGGTGCAGGTGCCCTTCTTCACGTCGCGGGTCTCATCGACCACGAGCATCGCCTGCTCGTCGTGCAAGTGCTCGACCACGTAGCTGCACAGGTCATCGCGGACGACGTCGGCGTGCCACTTCGCCCGGTTCAGCAGGTGCTGCATCCCGTCCGGGGTCGCCTCCCCGGCCCACTCAGCGATGGTCCAGCAGGGCTTTCGGGGCAGGTCCGAAAGCAGCCCAAGCACCAACCGCCTTATCCGGCCCCGGGGTTCAACCCTGACGAACCGGCCTGCAATCCGGCCCATCAGGCCCTCGAATGCCTCCTGCCACAGCGCAGGGTCTACGCTGTGTCCCGCGGCCACCGCATGATCTTCAGTCTTCACACACCGATGATCAACGGTGGCTGCACCCGTCTTCCTACCGGGTTGGAGTGGGGTACGAAGTGTCGACATCGTCTGAGTTCCGTGGCTTCGATCTGGTGCGGCGTGGCTATGACCGCCATCAGGTCGATCGCTATCTCAAGACCCTGTCTGAAGCCGACTCGCCGGTCGGCCCGCCGCCGTTCCGGATCGTGGGGCGGGGCTACGACCGCCATCAGGTTGACGCACGCATCAGGGACCTCCTGGCGGACAGAGGCATCAACGGCTAACCATCCGCGTCCCACCAGGCAGTGCTGTCTTCACGTCCAGAGCGGCAAGATCACGATCTACTGCTGGAGTACTGGGAAGACGAGACGTACGTCCGGCGAAGTACCGCAGGGTGAGCGGTGAGTTCCGGTGGGAGGAAGCCGGCAGAGGCAACAGGATGCGGGCCGTTCGGCGGCGAACAGTGCACCCTTGGCGGCCTTGCCGGAGTCCGCCGACGGTGCACGCTGCGGGATGGGGATCCGGAGGCAGGGCCGGCTGGGAACGCGGCCGCGAAAACACACGGCAGCTGATTTTCGGTCCGCCGACATCCGACGAGGCGAATTCGGTGACCTGTTCGACCGAATTCCGGGAGCTGCCGAGAGGAATGGGCGGTAGCGGCCCGGGTTATCTCTCCTGGCTCAATGGAGTGTGGCCCAGGGCTCTCGTGCCAGAGCACGGCGTAGGCGTGATCAAGGTTCAGGCAGCTTTCCCGCGGCGGCTTCGACGGCTGGGTGCGGCTGTACGTCCCACCGATACTGCGAGCTTGCGCAGCTGCCGCCAGTCCAGGGGCGGATGGGTCTGGGGTACACCTGGACGCTGTCGGGGAACGCGGACGCGCAGCTTGCCGGGTGCGATGTGGCAGTGCACGGGTGTGGGAAGGATCGTGGCCTCGCCGTCGAGGCCGACCTCGATCTCCGCGCGGTCGGCGTCGACGACCACTTCGCGGGCGGTCACGACCGTGAGTCCGTCCGGCTCCGGGTCCAGCCGGAGTCCGGCCGCCTCGGCCGCACTGTCCACCCTGATGCCCAGGACGCCGAGCAGTCCGGTGTCGAGTCGCTCGCGGCGGCCGAGACCTGTCGGATCTGCCGTGCCATAGGGGTGTTGCTCACGAGGACGGCCTGCGGGGCGGTGAGCGTGGTGTCTGCGGCGCGTGCGGTCAGTTCTGCTCCGCGTTGGCGGGTGAGCAGGTCGGGCAGCAGGTCCCAGGTGGTGCCGATCTTGTCGTCGCGGTAGGCGGGGCTCTGGATGACTGCCGCGTACGCGCCGAAGGAGGCGTTGTTGACGAAGGGGTGCTCTCCGGCGAAGCCGAGGTCCACATGGAGTTCCACGCCGTCGGTGAGGGCGTCGAGGCAGGCGGCGGGGTCTTCGCGGTTCAGGCCGAGATCCATCGCGAAGTGGTTGCGGGTGCCGGCGCTGATGACGAGGAACGGTACGTCGTGTTCGGCGGCGACGGCAGCGACGAGTGCCTGGGTGCCGTCGCCGCCCGCGACGCCCAGCAGATCGGCGCCGTCCGCGACGGCCGACCGGTCCAGCGCGGCGACGCCCTGGTGCTGCTCCGGGTCGAGCAGGACGACGCGCGCCCCGAGTCGCTCGGCCTTCTCCTTCAGGCCGAACGCGGCCACCTTGCCGCCGCCGGAGCGCGGGTTCATGAGGATGTACGGACGCCGGGGCGGGGCCGCCCTGCGCTCCTTCATGCGGGTGGACTGCTTCCGGGTGCTGCGCAGGGCGTAGCGACCTGACCCGACTGCCACCGCCCACGACACCAGCGACAGCGGCAGGGCCCATAGGAGGGTGGTCGCGAGCAGGAAGACGACGGCAGTGGGGGCGGCCACCGCGAGCAGCGCCGCCGCCCAGCGGGCGGGGCCGCGGCGGGTCAGTGCCCACCAGACGGCGGCCGCGGTGAGGGCCACACCCGCGAGTACGGCCACGAGCAGCAGGACGCCGCCCACGCCGCCGTAGCCGAGGGGGAGCAGTACCGCGAAGGCCGCCGCGGCCAGTGCCGTCCGGGCCGCCCACCGTTGCGCGCGACGGTCCGGGGCGTACGAGTTCACAGCCATGGTCGCCTCCAGTCGTCGGCGGACATCGTAGGTACGTGATCTGGTGATTCAGCGGCTGAGGGTGCGGCCGAGGGGCTGTCCGGGGCTGACGAGTCCGCTCTCGTAGGCGATGGTTACCAGGTGGGCGCGGGAGGAGGCGCCGAGCTTCCGCAGGATCCGGTTCACGTGCGACTTGACCGTGAGAGGGCTGATGCCGAGCAGGTGCGCCAGCGTGCTGTTGTCGGGCTGGGTCGCGACGAGGGCGAGTATCTGCCGTTCCCTGGTGGAGAGTTGGTTCAGCATCAGGTTCGGAGGGGCGGCGGAGATCCTCGCGTCGGTGGACGGCGATGAGACGACTGTCCCGCCCCGGCCGATCAGGTCGAGAGCCATCACGAAGGGGGCGGCCTCCATCTGTCGGCCGAGGATGCCGGTGGCGCCGACGCGCAGGAGTGGGCCGACCTCCTCGGCGGGTGTGTCACCGATGACGGCAAGCGTGGTCCGGACTGCGGCTCGGCGCAGGGACAGCAGTGTCGTGGTGCTCGGGGAGGGAGCCAGTGCCAGGGCGTCGATGAGGAGGATGTCCGGCCTCATGGAAGGCAGCTGGGCCAGAGCATGGGCGAGGTCGGGGATCTGTACCTGGACGGTCAGGAGGGCGGAGTCCTCGATGATGCGCGCGTAGGCCTCGCGCAGGAGGGATGGGCCGCCCGTCAGGAGTACCCGGTGCATCGTTCGTCCTTTGGGTCGCCTAGGGGAGGGGAGGGGAGGGGAGGGGAGGGGAGGGGAGGGGAGGGGAGCGGGGCTTCGGGCGGTGGCGGTGCCGCTCGGGGTGGGCTCGCGAGGTGGCCGACGCCGCGAGCCCACCGGATCTACCGGTATGTACCCGGATGTACTCAGGAGACGCGCTGGGGTTCCTTGTTGTCCGCCGGTGTGGCCTTCTGGAGGCTGGTGCCTTCGATGTCGAGGTCGGGCAGGATCCGGTCCAGCCAGGCCGGCAGCCACCAGGCGCCCCGGCCGGCGAGGGCGAGTACCGCTGGTACGAGCGTCATGCGGACGGCGAAGGCGTCGATGGCCACGCCGACGGCGAGGGCGAACGCGATGGGTTTGATCAGGGCGTCGTCCAGGGGGAAGAACCCGGCGAAGACGGTGAACATGATCAGGGCGGCCGCGGTGACGACCCGTACGCTGTGGCGCGCGCCGTCGATGACCGACCGGCGGGCATGGCCGGTGTGGGTCCACTCCTCGCGTATGCCGGACACGAGGAACACCTCGTAGTCCATGGCCAGTCCGAAGAGCACCCCGATCAGGATGATCGGCAGGAAGCTGACGACGGGGCCGCTGTGCGGCACATCGAGGACGTCGGCCAGCCAGCCCCACTGGAAGACGGCGACGACCAGTCCGAGCGAGGCGCCCACCGAGAGCAGGAAGCCGACGGCGGCCTTGACGGGGATGACCATCGAGCGGAAGACGATCATCAGCAGGATCAGGCTGAGGCCGACGACGATGGCGACGAAGGGGAGGAGGGAGTCGCTGAGCCGGTTGGAGACGTCGATGTTGACCGCGGTGGTGCCGGTGACCGCGATGGTGGCGCCGGTGTTCTCACGGATGTCGGCGCCCGTCTTGCGGATGTCGCGGACGAGTTGGTCGGTGCGGACGCTGTCCGGGCCGGACTTGGGGAGGACGGTGATGACGCTCTGGGCCGGGTCGCTGGTGGGCTGGGGCGGCAGGACGGCCTGGACGTTCTTGAGGGTCCGCAGCTTCTGGGCCACTTGGGCGCCGGCTTGTGAACTCGCCGCACTCGTACCGTTCTTGGTCTCGGTCAGCACGAGGAGCGGGCCGTTGAAGCCGTCGCCGAACTTGTCGCTGATCGTGTCGTAGGCCTTGCGTTCGGTGGAGGCGTGCGGGGCGGAGCCGTTGTCGGGCAGGGCCAGACGCAGGTCCGTGGCGGGCAGGGCGAGGGTAACCAGGATGCCCGCGACGGCCAGCACTGTCAGCAGTGGTTTGGCGATGACCCACTTGGTCCAGCGGGCGCCCATGGTGGTGCGACCGGTGTCCCCCTCGGTGTCGGCGGCCCGCTTCGCGGCGCGGCTGCCGGGCTTGGGGGTCAGCCGGGAGCCGGCGAATCCGGCGAGGGCGGGAACGAGGGTGATCGCGGCCAGTACGGCGATCAGTACGGCTCCGGCGGCCCCGAGGCCCATCGTGGTCAGGAACGGGATGCCGATGACGCTCAGGGCGGCGAGCGCGATGATCACGGTGATGCCGGCGAAGACCACGGCGCTGCCGGCCGTGCCGGTGGCCAGCGCGATGGATTCCTTCGGGTCGGTTCCGCGGGCCAGTTGCTGGCGGTGGCGCGAGAGGATGAACAGGACGTAGTCGATGCCGACGGCCAGGCCCAGCATCAGGGCGAGCGTGACCGCCGTGGACGAGATGCTGACCGCGGGCGCGAGGGCGAGCAGCCCGGCCAGACCGACCGCCACACCGATCAGCGCGGGCAGCAGCGCCATACCGGCGACCAGCAGCGAACCGAACGTGACGACGAGGACGAGCAGGGCCACGGCCACGCCGATGATCTCCGACGGGCCGATGTGAACTCCCTTGCTGCTGTAGACGGAACCGCCGACCGAGGTCTTCAGCCCGCCTTTCTCCGCCGCCCGGGCTGCGTCCTCGATCGCGTCCACGGATGAGGTACGGACCTCCGCGTTCTGCACCGGGTACTGGACCTGGACGATCGCCGTGGTTCCGTCGGCCGAGACGGCGCCGGTGGCGCGGGGGTCGGCGACCTCACTGACCTGGGGAGCCTTCTCGGCCGCCGTCACGGTCCGGGTGATGGCCGCGGCGTAGGGCGCTTCGGTGAGCTGGTGGCCCTCGGGGGCGGTGAAGACGATCTGGGCGCCCGCGCCCGAGGCTTCCGGAAGGGTCTTGCTGAGGCTGTCCAGCGCACGCTGGGACTCGGTGCCGGGCACCGAGAAGCGGTCGTCGAGCTTGCCGCTGAAGACGCTGACACACGTGATGAGCGCGGCCAGGACGAAGAGCCATATGCCCAGGATCAGCTTGCGGTGCCGGTAGACACTGAGGCCCAGCCGGTGGAGCAGGACGGCCATGACGAACTCCCTAGGTCAGGTGGGGATCCCCGCACGCCTGATCGCGGACACGGGCGGCGGAAGCGGAAGGGACACCGGTCGGACTCCGGCCACATGACGAACCACGTGACGGGCCGATGCCGACAGGCGTCTCGATCGATGGACCGACTTTATCACTTGCTCAAGTCGAACGACCGAGTCGTTCGACTGTCACCTGAGTCACTTCCGGCGTAAGCCCAGGTCACGCGGCTATCGGATGGCTTTGTCTTGCGATTGAATCGAACCAAGTTCCAGGTCACCGAACGTGCCGTCATGGACGCCCCCGTCGAGCGTGTGTGGAAGGTCATCTCCCGCACCGACCGTTACGCCGCTGCGGTCGACGGCGCCCCGCCGCACGATCCGGCGAAGTGCGAGCCGGACCGGAAGCGGCCGCCCCACAGGTACGGGCGGGCGTGCGTGTCGTACTCCTTGCGCGGCAGCCGGGTCCAGACGCCCTTGAGGGGGCTGGACCTTGGGCCGACAGTGCACCAGCAGGGGGTGTCACGTCGGGGGTGGTGGCGTGCTGCCGCATCACCGGGGCCAGTTGGCTTTGAGAGCCTCGCTCGTTTTTGTGAGTGTCGAGCGAACGGTCGAATGGGGGGCATCTGATGAGTCAAGGCACCTTGGTCAGGCGGCAGTTCGGGCACCGTGCCCGGCTTGCGCTGTCGCCTGCCGAGGTGTCGACGGCCGATGCTCAGGCGCACGCGGCCCGCACGATGTGGAATCTGCTGCACGCGTGGTGGCAGATGACGCCGAAGGACCAGCGGACGCTCGCGCGCGCCCAGGACGAGTAGCCATCGCTCGGGACGCGTGCCCGGAGGGGTCGTGCGGTTCGGCACAGTCGTGTTCTTCCGTCGTCGAATGCGTCTGGGACTGGATCCGAAACGGGCGCATGACAAAAGCCCCTGACCGACCTGAGGGTCGATGGGGGCCCGGTCAAACCGTCAGTGTCTGCGCTCGGTCAGGCGCAGAGCGGCAGCAGAACGACGTGCCAAGTGCTCACAGCGCGTCGGTGCCTGGCCCCACCGAGCATGAGCCGTTCGCCCTCGGCATCGACGGTCCGGAAGCACCCGGTGCGGAAACGCTCAGCCGAGTGGCTGAGGATCTGCCCGGTCGAGGGGAGGGACTCTCGCCGCACCGGCCGAGACCGGAAGCTGCTGGGTGAAATGGCGGGCGGCGGCCAGGAGAAGAACCGCCAGAGCGGCCGGTGCCGCGTAGGCGAGACGGAACTGGCCGGTGGAGCCGAGGAGCCCGCTCACGGCACCACCGACGATGACACCGACGTAGTTGAAGAGGTTCAGGCGCGCCAGGACCGCCTCCGAGGCAGCGGGACGCAGCCGCGCGGCGGAGGCCAGACACAGCGGAGCCAGGACGGACGCCCCCAGGCCCACAGCCCCGGCCGCGAGAACGGCGAACGGCCAGCTCGGCGCGGCGGCCATGCCTGCCAGGGCCGCCGCGACCAGCAGGGCCGCGGTGCGGACGACGGCGACCGTTCCGAACCGTTGCACGAGTCGGTCGGTGGCGGCGCGGCCGGCGACTGTGCCGGCCTGGTAGGCCGCGTACGCCAGTGGCGCGACCGTGAGAGACGCGGCGAGGGTTTGGCGGAGGTACACCGCCGACCAGGCCGAGACGGTGGAGTCGACGACGGAGACGACGAGGAGGACCAGGCCAAAGGGGATGAGCCGGATCCACAGGCGGCGCCCGAGCGGCGGCTGTGCGGTGGTGTCCGACGGCTCTGCGGAGGAGGAGGGGAGGGCATGCGTGCGCATACAGAGGGCGAGGAGCAGCACGATGCCTGCCTGAACGCTCAGGCCGGCGGCTATGGGCCACTCCAGCCGGGCGGCCCCGGCGGTGAGCAGGGCCGCGACCACGCCGCCCACGCTCCATGCCGTGTAGAGGGAGCCGAAGATGCTGCGGCCGTAGGCGCGTTCGATCGCCGCTGCCCGGGTGTTGGCCCCGACATCGAGGGCACCGACGGCGAGCCCGAAGAGGATGTACGCGCAGATGACGGTCGCCTCGTCGGGGGCCCACCCGATCAGCACCAGCGTGGCGGCGGTCGTCAGCATGGCCCCGCGCATCGTGGCGACGGGACCGGCGCGGCGGATCGCGGCCAGACCCAGGAAGCTGCCACCCCCTGCCATCAGCGCCACCGCGACCATCAGGCTGGTTGTCAGGAGCGGAGCCAGTTTCAGGTGTTCCGTGACAGCGGGGATGGTCGTGTACACGGCGGCGACGGACACCCCTTGTACGGCGAACGCGAGGGTCGCGCCCCTTCGGGCGCCAGTCTTGGAGACCGGGTGCATGGCCCTCGCCCGGGGTGGAGCATGAAAGGACATGATGGTGTCGCACCTTCGTTTCCTGTGTGCGCTGGAGTGACCGGTGGAGGAGCAGCGAGTCGAATGCCGTGCGGGTTGCGGAAACCGTAGCCAGGCGCGGAAGGCAGACTCAGGACGCCAGGGGCCGTACAGGGGACTTCGGGGGCCAGAGCGCGCGACCGGTGATGCCGGCTGCCTACGGTGGTCGCCGAGGAGAAGGTGAGTGCGATGTCCCTTGCCCCCGGCCCGGCAGACCCTCCCGGGACCAGCCGCAGCACGTCGGCGACGATCCAGCCGAACATCCTGCGCTATCTCGTCGTGGTCGCCGCCGAGCGCGGCGTCGATCTGCGGCCCTTGCTGAAGCAGATGGGACTGGACGAGACGGTCATGCGCTCCGCCGCGCTGCGGGTGTCGTACCGGCAGGGCAGCGCGGTGATCCGACGTGCGCTGGAACTCACCAGGGACGAGCACCTGGGGCTGAAGGTCGGCGCGGCGCAGCACCTGACCGCGTGGGGCCTGCTCGGCTTCGCCCTGATGGCCGACGACACGCTTCAGCACGCCATCGAGACCGGGGTGAAGTACCAGAACCTGTCCGGGGCGATGATGGTGTGGTCGGCCGGTGTGGGTGAGGAGGACGACGCCTTCGTGCTGCGCGCCGATCTTCCCGATCCCGCCATGGACCCGGCCGTGGCGTCCTTCCTGATCGAGGAGGCGTTCGCCTCCGTGGTCACCCTGTCCCGGCTGTCCGTCGGCCCGGCCTTCGCGCCGAGGGCGGTGGAGTTCTCTTTTCCGCCACCGCGCCAACTCGACCTGTACGGCAGCCTGTTCGGCTGTCCGGTCCGCTTCGGTACCCCCGCCAACCGCATCGTCATCGGCCCCGCGTGGGCCCGCACCCGGATGCCCGGCCGGGATCCGGTGAGCTATGCGTCGACGCTGGAGATGCTCGACGCGCAGATGGCTTCCCGCCGTGATCAGCAGGATCTGCTGGAGGTGCTGGAAATCTCGGTCGCGCAGGGCCTTCCGGTGGTGCCTTCGTTCGGTGAGCAGGCGCGGCGGCATGCGACGAGCGAGCGGACGCTGCGCCGTCGGCTTGCCGACTGCGGCACGACGTACGAGGCACTCGTCGAGGGAGTGCGCCGGGAACGCGTCGAACAGCTGTTGCTCCGCCCGGAACTGACACTGCGCGACATCGCCCGCCGGGCGGGATTCTCCGACGAACGGGCGCTGCGCCGCGCGGTACGGCGCTGGCACGGCGCCTCCCCGGTCCAGCTGCGGGAGCGGATGCTACGCGGGGCGGGGCACACCGAATGACGTGTCGGCTACCGCGCCTGCCGGCTGTCGGCTCGGGTCAGCGGGCGCGGATCCAGATCGTCTTCTCCCGGGTCCACTGGTCGAAGGCGTTGGTGGACTTCTCCACTCCACCGAATCCCGACTGCTTCCAGCCGCCGAACGGTGTGGTGATGTCACCCTCGCTGTAGGCGTTGACGGAGACCACGCCGGCCTCGATGCCGCGGGCCAGCCGCAGCGCGGAGTCGAGGTCGCGGGTCCAGACCGAGGCGGCGAGACCGTACTCGGTGGCGTTCGCCCTGCGTACCGCCTCGTCCTCGGAGGTGAATGTCTGGACGGTGACGACGGGACCGAACAACTCCTTGGTGAGGACGTCGCTGCCGTCGGGGGCGCGGGTGATCACGGTGGGCGGGTAGTAGGCGCCGCGCGGAGGCAGCCCGTGGGGCAGTCCCCCGGTGTGGATCTGGGCTCCGCCGGCCCGTGCGGCCTCCACGGCTCCCGCGACCCGGTCGAAGGCGGCGTGGTTGATGAGCGGCCCCATCTGCGTGCGTGGGTCGGCCGGATCGCCGATGACGAGCTCGCTCGCTGCGGCCGTGAACCGCTCCAGGACCTCCTCGGCGATACTGCGGTGAACCAGAACCCGGGAGCCGGCCGTGCAGTTCTGCCCCATGGTCAGGAACGCGGCCTCGATCATGTTGTCGATGAGCTCGTCGCCGTAGGAGAGCGCGTCGGCCATCAGCACCTGGGGGCTCTTGCCGCCCATCTCCAGCGAGACGCGCTTGAAGTTGCTCTCGGCGGCGTTCTTGAGGATGCGGCGGCCGGTCGCGGTGGACCCGGTGAAGGAGAGCGCCCCCACAAGGGAGTTGAGGGCCAGGGCCGCCCCAGCCTCCTGGCCGTACCCGGGCAGCACCGTGAGCACCCCGTCGGGTAGGCCGGCCTCGGCGGCGAGGTCGGCCAGGTGCAGGGCCGAGCGCGGGGTCGCCTCGGCGGGCTTGACCAGCAGACAGTTGCCCGCGGCCAGGGCAGGTCCGACCTTCCAGGCGGTCATGGCGAGCGGGTAGTTCCACGGCAGGATCGCCGCGACGACCCCGACCGGTTCGCGGCTCATGAGACCGAGACCGTCGGGCCCGCCCGGCGCGATGCGGCCGAAGACCTTGTCGGCCGCCTCGGCGAACCAGCGGATCGACTCGATCGCGCCCGGTACGTCGCCCGTACGGCACTCCGTGATCGGCTTGCCCGCGTCCTCGCTGTCCATCCGGGCGAGGATCTCCGCGTCGCGTTCCATGAGGTCGGCCAGCCGCAGCAGCACCGCGGCGCGCTCCCGGACCGGCAGCCGCGACCACACCCCGGCGCCGTGGGCCTGCCGGGCCTGCTCGGCGGCCTTGGCAACGTCGTCGGCGCTCGCGGCGGGCAGGGTGGTGATCGGCTCACCGGTGGTGGGATTGACGACCAGCAGCGTCTCGTTCGTGGTCATGCCTCCTCCACCAGCTCCCAGCACCCCTCTGTCCGGCGGACCAGTCCGCGTCGGCGGAGTTCCTCCAGATAGCGAGCCATGCCACGGTCACCGCGCTTGCGGAACAGCGGGAAGACCCGGGGCAGCAGGTTCGGCATGAGCATCGCGAACCGCACCAGGCGGGACTCACCGGGCCGGGGGTAAGCCTCCAGCCGGGGCTTGTCCAGCAGGCTCACCACGGCCGCGACGACGTCGGCGGGCTGCTGGGGCCGGTCCTGGAACTGCATGGAGTTCCCGCCGTCCACGGCCTCCTGACGCAGCATCCGGGTGTCGGTCGCCGACGGGAGCACCGACCCGGCCAGAATGCCCTTGCTCCTCAGGTCGAGCCCGATGGCGAGCATCGCGCCACGCAGCCCGAACTTGGAAGCGGTGTAGATCGGGGTCTCGCCCAGCGGGAAGATCCCGCCGAGGGAGACCGTAGTGACCACCCGGGCGTCCCGGGAAGCCATGAGAAGAGGAATGGCGATCCGGGTCGCGACCAGCGGTGAGGTCAGGTTCAGGGTGATCTCCCGCTCGATGCTCTCGACGCTGCGCACATCGAAGCGTTCCGCGCTCGTCATGCCCACGTTGTTGACGAGAACGTCGAGACCACCGTGGTCCTCGGCGACCACCTCGAACAACCGCTCCACCTGGGCGCGGTCCATCAGGTCACAGCCGATGCCCGTATGCCCGGTGCCCGGAAGGTCCGCCGCCACCTTCATGGCGCGCACCGCGTCGATGTCGACGACGACACAACGGGCGCCGCCGGAGGCGAAGCGGCGGCACAGCGCGCTGCCGATGCCGCCCGCGCCGCCGGTCACCAGCATGATTTTGCCGGTGAAGTCGAACCCGCTCATGCCGCCCTACCTTCTTGGATACGTCCCGCGAGTTCGCGCCTCTCGGACAGCGCGTGCGGCGACCTGCCCTGGATACGCCAGCCCATCTCGCCCGCGACCTTGCCCAGATACTTCACGAAGGCCCCGCTGTCGACATAGCCGGTGTGGCGGGGCGAGTCGACGAACCGCAGCCCACCGGACAGATCCGGGCGGTCGGAGCGGATCAGGCGGGCGAAACGCTCCGCGTTCGGCAACCGGTGCCGCGCGTCATGGACGTACCCGGCGATCAATTGCGCCTGGGAGTCGAAGAGCTGGTACGCACCGGAGTTGGTCTCGACGAAGCCGATGCCGAACAAGCCCTCGTGCTCGCGCGAGAACGACGACAGGTACAGGTCCGGGTGCTGCTCGTCGCCGAAGTACCGCTGCGCGACCGGCACTTTGTGGACATAGCCTGTGGCCAGCAGGACGAGATCGAAGTCGTCGCTCGTGCCGTCGGTGAAGTACACGGTCCTGCCCTCGGTGCGGGCGATCCCCGGTTTGGCGGTGATGTCGCCGTGCTGGAGGTGGTGGATCAGCATCGAGTTGATGGCCGGGTGGGTCTCGAACAGCTTGTGGTCCGGCTTCGGCAGCCCCAGCTGCGTCGGGTCACCGTTGATGATCCGCAGGAGGGCACCGAAGACCCGCTGCGCCAGCCACATCGGCAGGTGCGGCCCACCGTTGGCGATGGTGTCCACCGGCCGGCCGAACAGGTGCTTGGGGATGAACCAGTAGCCACGCCGCATGCTGATCACCGCGTGGTCCGCGGTCCGGGCCGCGTCGCAGGCGATGTCGCAGCCGGAGTTGCCCGCGCCCACGACCAGGACCCGTTTGCCCCGCAGCTCCTCCGCGCTGCGATAGCCGACGGTGTGCCGGACCTCTCCGCTGAACTCCCCCGGCAGGTCGGGGATGTTGGGGTGCCACTGCGAGCCCGTACACACGACGACCTGACCGTGCACGCTTTCCCGCCCGTCGGCCCGGGTGACCGTCCATGTGCCGTCCGCGTTCTTCTCGACGCTTTCGACCTTGACGCCGAACTCGATGCGGTCCGTCAGCCCGTAGGCGTCGGCGAAGGACCGCAGGTACGACAGGACCTGCCGGCGGGGCGGGTAGTCCGCGAAGTGGTCGGGCATCGGAAAGCCACCGAATCCCGACAGGGTCCTGCTGGAAATGAAGTGGGCCGACTCGTACATCGGGCTGCCGGGATTGTCGATGTCCCAGATACCGCCGGGCCCGGTGTGCCGCTCCAGGTGCGTGTACGGCAGATTCCGCTCCGCCAGCGCCCTGGCGACCGCCAGCCCGGCAGGTCCCGCCCCGATCACGCACGTATCAAACTGGCTTTCCTTCACGGGCCTGCCTCCTCGTTCGACCCGCTTCACGGGCGTTGGAGGAAACGTATTCACCCGCCGTTCAGCGGGAACTGACCTGCGCGGCCACGGACCGGACCTCAGCGGCCGCACCAGCACGGCATCCGTCTGCGCGAAGTCCGACTTGTTCGAACGACTTGTTCATGAAACTCAGTCAGTATGATGCGGTCATGGCTCACGTTTCCGCGGCCGAGCGCCGCCCTCAGCTGATCAAAGCGGCCATCGACTACATGACGAGGGAAGGAGTCGCAGCCGGGAGCACCCGCGCCATCGCCGCCGAGCTGGGGGTGGCCCAGGCCACGGTGCACTACACCTTCGGCACGAAGGAGGGGCTGTATCGCGCCGTGATGGAGCAGCTCACCCAGGATCTGATCGCCCAGGTCGAGCAGGCCGCCCCGGCCGACGCCGGATTCGAGGAGACGGCCGGCGCGCTGGCGGCGGCCCTGTGGCAGACGGTGCGCGAGCAGCCCGCCAGCCATCAACTCCTCACGGAACTCACCATGTTCGCGCTCCGCTCACCCGCCCTGAGCGAGGCCCTCGACAGCCACTACCGGAGCATCACGGAGGTGACGGCGAGACTGGTGACCGAGGCGGCCGAGCGCACGGGCCAGCCTCTCGCCCAGCCCGCGGAGACGATCGCGCGGTTCTTCCTCGCCGGCTTCGACGGACTCACCATGCAGCACCTCTCCCACCCCGACGAGCAGGCCGAGCACACCTGCCTCCAGGCCTTCGTGTCCGCCGTGGTGGTCATGGCCGGCGGTCGACTGGAGCTGGTGTCCGTACCGACGAGCTGACAGCAACCGGACTCGTGCGCACTCGTACGTGTACGAGTGCGCCCGAGTCCGGTTGCTAGCCGCGCATGTTGAGGGCCTCCAAGCGGATCAGGGTGTTCAAGTCGGCCATCGATGCGCGCATGATTGGTACGCATGCCCGGCTGCTGTATCCAGCCGAGCGCGACCCCGAGGGGGCCGAGGTCGATGGTGTACTCCACCCTTTGAAGTGCTCTCCTCCCTTCGCACGCTCAGGAAGGAGATTCCCGCCTACCTTGCGGTGGCGGGCTCGACGCGGCGAGCGCGCCTGACGACTGCCCTCCCGGCAGCTGGGAGGGCCACAAGGCCGATCCGGTACAGGTGCAAGATGTTCCGGGCCGCGTTCCAGTCGGCATTGCCCGACCAGCCGCAGTCGGGGCTCTTGCACACGAACACGGCCTGGGACTCCCGGCCCCCGGGCGTGGTGATACCGCATGCCGAGCAGCGCCGGGAGGTGTCGGGGGCGGGGACCCTGACCAGGGCGCCGCCATACCGGGCGGTCTTGTACGCCAGCATGGTGACCGTGCGGCCCCACGCCTCGGCGGCGATGGAGCGGTTCAGCCCGGCCTTCTGTGCGACGTTCCTGCCCGGCTCTTCGACGGTGCCGCGAGCCGACGTGACCATGTTCGTGATGGTGAGTGCTTCGACCAACACCGTGCCGTAGGTGCGGGCGATGGCGGTGGTCGTCTGGTGCTGCCAGTCCGCGGCCCGTCGCTTGGCTTTCGCTCGGAGCTGGGCGCTCTGGTCGTAGGTGCGCTGCAGGCGGCGTGAGGTGCGCTCGCCGGGTTTGCGGTGCTGCTTGCGCCGGGCGGCGCTCTGGTCGTAGGTGCGCTGCAGGCGGCGTGAGGTGCGCTCGCCGGGTTTGCGGTGCTGCTTGCGCCGGGCGGCGCGCTGTTCCAGGCGCAGGAGCCTGGCCTGTCCCTTCTCGGTCAGCCACTGGCCGTGCTCGTACGTGCTCCCGTCGGAGAGGGCGAGAGGTACGGTGACGCCCACGTCGATCCCGACCTCGGGGCCGGGGTGCGGCTCGGGCTCGGTCTCCTGGGTCGTCACGCGGAGGGCGATGTGCCAGCCGAGCGCGTCTTTGACGAGCCGGGCTCCGGTGATCCGGTCCTCGGTGTCGGCGTGCTTGCCGACGGGGAGGTCTCTGGTCCAGCGGAATCGGACCCGACCGATCTTGGGCAGGTTGACCATGCCCCAGCGGCGGTGCACCCGCTTGATGCTCAGATCCCGGCCCTGCGGGACGTCCACCGACATGACGGACCGGAAGCGTGCCTTGAACTTCGGGGCGTCCGCCCGGCCCTCCCAGCAGTTGCGCCATGCCTAGACATACGTCTTGAGCACCGCCTGCGCGGCCTGTGCGAGCAGGACGGCGAGGAAATCGAGGTCCTGGCGGGCCTGGCGGATCGCGGCGTCCGCACTGGCCGCGGCCATGTATCCGGTCACCTTCTACCCGGCCAGTTGTGTCTGGGTGGAGCCACTGCGTGCTGGAAGGGGAATCCGCTGCGGGCGAGTTTGAGGCGCACTCCCGAGCTGGGGCGATCGTCTCGGTAGCTGGTTGGGCTTGTCCTTCCAGGACGCGTTCTGGACGCAGGTTGGACACAAGGATCGGAAAGGACTGACAAGGGCCGAGAAGGACTGAGGCGCCAAACCTCGCCTGACCTGGGAAAACGACCAAGATGAGCATTGATCGACAAGGGCCGCCAAGATCCTCAAAGGACTCATAATCCGTCGGCCGTGGGTTCGAGTCCCACCCGCCCCACCGCACGCTACGCGGGCAGAGCCCCAGTGATCAGCAGAAACGTCGAGGCCCCCGCTTCTGTGGGGGCCTTTTTGCGTCCTTCAAGATCGCTAGCTCGCCCTATGCTCGCCCGAAGTGAAAACCCGCCAGGCCAGCGGTCGAGCCGCCCAGTTCGGGCGCGGCCCGGCGGGCGCAGAACGCGAGAGGGCCTCCGGCTGCATGCCAGGGGCCCTCTCGCGTATGGCCTGTTGGGTCGCGCTGGGGAATCGTTTCGGCGGCGGGCCGTCACGAACCCCGCGTCAGGGCCGTGTTCTCGTATAGCTGCCGCCACCCGTCATGTAGTAGAACGTGATGGGGCTGGGGTGCGGATCTGTGCTTTCCGTCCAGGTAGGCCGGGTGGTCGCCACGATGTGGAGATCCAGTTGGTTGAGGCTGAAGTTCTTCGAGGTCGAGGCACGGTTCCCTGAGGGTGCGGGAGAAGTCCCGGCGCCTGCGGTTGCGTACATTGCCCAGCAGGTGAAGGTACCGGCCGAGGAGTGAGCCGCGTACGACTGGCAGGGCCGGGCGATCGCCCGCCACCGCACGGAGATCCGTACGGCTTTCGGGTTCCGGGCAGGTACCGAGGAGGGCCAGGAGCGGCTGGCGGAGTGGCTTGCCGCAGAGCTGTGCCCGGTGGAGCTCTCTCGCGAGCGTCTGATGGCGGCCGTGGTGGCCCGGTGCCGTAACGATCACATCGAGCCGCCGGCCCCGGCGAAGGTGCAGCGGCTGGTGGGCCGGGCGGTCTCCAACCCAGGCGCGAAACAGTGTGTGCAGCTACTTCTTCGGTGAGGCCGCGTCCAGGAGCTGCTTCACCGCTGAGATCTGCGCGGATCTGGTCGCCGTGGGTCTCCAGTTCTGCGACCTCGCAGTGCCAGAGGTTGCGGGCGCCGGCCCGGGTGGGGCGGTCGCCGTAGAGAGTCATCGCACCCGGCGGGAAGGTGACACGCCGATGACCAGGCTCACCGCGGTCGCGGCGGTGGCGCAGACCAGGGACAGCTGGACTGCCTGCCACACCTCGGCGCTGGTCAACAGCTCGGGCACGGTGCGAGACGTGGCTCGTACGAGCAGCGCGACCAGCGGCACGATCAGGAACGCCAGGCCGAGCAGCGCGGGCACCAGCAGCGGCCGGGGCACGCCCCGGCCGACGGCGCGCCCGCCCGTCCGGACACGCCGACGCCGCGGACCGCCCTGGAGGGTGTCGGCCGCGGCGCCGGACTTGTCGGTCGGGAGGGTCACGGCTTGAGGAACCCGGCCTCGGTCAGGACCTTCTGGCCCTCGGCGGACTGCACAAGGGCGATGAACGCCTTGGCGGCGTCGGCGTTCTTGGTGTCCTTGAGCTGGACGATCGGGTAGTCGTTGATGGCGTCGGCGGACTCGGGGAACTCCACGCCCTCGACCTTGTCGCCCGCGGCGTGTACATCGGTCTTGTAGACGACGGCGGCGTCGGCCTCCTTCAGCTCGACCTTGGTCAGGGCGCTCTTGACGTCCTGCTCGTAGGAGACGGGGGTGAGCTTCAGCTTGCCGGCGTCGAGGGCCTTCTGGGCGGCGGCGCCACAGGGCACCTCCTTGTCGCAGAGGACGACCTTCAGGCCGGACTTGGTGAGGTCCTTCAGAGAGGCGATCTTGTCGGGGTTGCCCGGCAGGGTGGCGATCTCCAGCTGGTTGCGGACGAAGGTGGCGGGCGTGCCGGAGGCGTCCCCCGCGTCCGTCACGATCGCCATCGTCTTCGGGCTGGCCGACGCGAACACGTCTGCCGGGGCGCCGCCGGTGATGCTGGCTGCGAGGGAGTCGCTGCCGCCGAAGCTGAAGGTGACCTTCGTGCCGGGGTGCGTCTCCTCGAACTCCTTGCCCAGGGCCGTGAAGCTCTCCTTGAGGGATGCGGCGGCGAACACGGTCACCGTGCCGGAGAGCTTGTCCGAGGCGGACTCGGATGCGGAGGAATCCGGCTTCGTCGACGAGGAGTCGTCGGAGGACGAGCAGGCGCTCAGGGCCAGCAGCGCGGCGACGCCTGCGCCGGTCACCTGCAGGGTCCGACGGGTCCGGCGCGCGGTACGGGTCATCACGGGTTCTACTCCCTCTGGTCCTGACGGACACAATCACCTGTGGTCCTGGCGGACCATCTACGGTCTCTCGACGACCACGTTGGTCGACTTGATCACGGCAACCGCCGGAACACCGGGCTCCAGCTTCAGTTCCTCGGCCGACTCGCGGCTGACCAGCGCCACCACCCGGAACGGTCCGGCCTGGATCTCCACCTGCGCCGACACATCGCCGAGGATCACGTCGGTGACGATGCCGGTCAGGCGGTTGCGGGCCGAGGAGCCGGTGGACTCCCGCTCCGCGCGGTGCGTCTCGCGGGCGTAGGCGGCGAGGGCCGGCCCGGGGATGATCCGGCGGCCCTGCTCGTCGCGTTCGGCGGTGAGTTTCCCGCCGTCGACCAGGCGCCTCACGGTGTCGGCGCTGACACCGAGCAGGGCGGCGGCGTCCCCGATCCGGTAGGTGTGCATGCGCTGATGATAATGCCGCAGATGCAAGGAGAAAGTCTCCTGTGGCTTTGCATGAGCCGGAATCGTGATCTATCAGGTTGGCATGTGCGTTTGCGCGGGAGGTGGGTCCGGGTACGGTCTTCCGGGAGGTGGTAGCCCGTGAGTCAGTCCCTCGCAGCCGCCGGTACGGCCACCGTTCCGATGGCGGAACTCACCCTCGCCGGCGATCTGAGCCGTCCGTCCCGGCTGACGGTGCCCGACCTGCTCGCCTGGCCGCAGCACGAGGCCGACGTCAGCTTCGAGTGCGCCACCAGCGGTATCCAGCACCACCGCTTCACCGGACCACTCCTGCACGACGTGCTGTCGGCGGCCGAGCCTGGTTTCGACCCCGCCCGCCGCAAGGACCGCCTGCGCTTCCTGATCGCCGTGACCGGGGTGGACGGCCATCACGCCCTGCTGTCCTGGGCCGAGATAGACCCCGACTTCGGCCGCGCTTCCGTCCTGCTCGCGGTCACCATCGACGACACCCCGCTCGACCGCGCCGGACCCCAACTCGTCCTCCCGCAGGACCGCTGCGGCGCCCGGCACATCAGCGGAATCAACGCGATCCACGTGGATGGCAGCTACCGCGCGTGGACGTGAACCTGGGCATGACCCTGATGAGAGGAGCACGGTGAGCCCCGTCCCCCCGACGGACGTCCTGGTCGTCGAACACGCGCCGCAGGAAGGCCCGTACGCCATCGGTACGGCGCTGGAGGCGGCCGGGCTGCCGGTGCGTACGTGCCGGACCTGGGCGGGGGATCCGGTGCCCGACACGCTCGGCGACGCCGCGGCCCTGGTGCTGATGGGCGGTCCCGCGGCGGCGTACGAGGACTTTTCCGGCCGTACGGCGGAGCTGGCGCTGCTGCGGGCGGCGCTGGAGGTCGAGGTTCCAGTGCTCGGGGTCTGTCTCGGCGCCCAGCTTCTCGGGGAGGCAGCAGGCGGCAGGAGCCGACCCGGGTCGGGGCCGCAGATCGGCTGGGGCGAGGTACGAGCCGCACCGGCCGCGCACGGCGATCCGCTGTTCGCGGGCGTCCCTGAACACCTGCCGGTCCTGCACTGGCACGGCGACACGATGGACCTGCCCGCCGGGGCGACGCTGCTGGCATCCTGTGACCGCTTCCCGGTCCAAGCGTTCAGGCTCGGCGGTTCGGCATGGGGTCTGCAGTTCCACCTGGAGGTCGACAAGGCGGCCGTGGACGCCTTCGCCGCGGCCTTCCCCGACGAAGCCGCCACCGCGCCGGACCTCGTCGCGTCCGCCCCCAGGAACCTGGCCGCCCTCGCGCCGCACCGGGACGCCGTGTTCGCGCGCTTCGCTGCACTCGTGGCGGACCGCGCGGAGCGGAGTGCCACCCGGACGTTCTTCACGCCGAAGGCGGCGAAGTGGGAGGCGCGCTTCGCCGCCGACGGCCCCCGGTATACGGCGGCGGTTCTCCAGATGGGTCTGCGTCCGGGTGGGCGGGCGCTGGACGTGGGCTGCGGCAGCGGGCGCGCGCTGCCCGCACTGCGCGCGGAAGTCGGCGCCGAGGGCGTGGTCCTCGGGGTGGAGCTGACTCCGGCGATGCTCACCGCCACCGCGAAGGAGGGCCGCGCGGACCTCGCCCGGCTGCTCATGGCCGACGCCTGCCGGCTGCCGCTCGCGGACGGGGCGGTCGACGGCATCTTCAGCGCGGGCCTGATCAACCACGTGCCCGACCCCGCGGCGGCGCTGCGCGAGTGGGCCAGGGTGAGCGCCCCGGGCGGTGTGCTGCTGCTCTTCCACCCCTCCGGCCGCGCCGAACGGGCCGCACGCCACGGCCGCCCCCTCGACCCGGACGACCCTCTGGCCGAGGAGAACCTGCGGCCCGCGCTGCACGCCGCCGGATGGTCGCTGGACTGCTACGAGGACGCCTCCCTCCACTTCCTGGCCCGCGCCGTCCGCGTCCACTGAGGCACAGGCGCGGAACACTTCTGACCATGACCTGAGAGGAAGCCGGCCGCCGCCTGCGGCACCGGATCACCGGCGTTCCAGTGGCCGTCGCCGACGACACGCGCCCAGCGTCCCTCAGACCGGGGCTCACGCGCACGACGCGGATACCCCCGCCGATGCGAGCCCGATGCTGAGTTGCTGACCCTCACCGCCGGATGCGGTCACCGGTGAGCGGACGGGACCACATCGGCAACCTGACATGCCGTCGGGAGAAGGGTGCAGGCCCTCTGCGCGGGGGAATGGGAATCCGCTGCGCGAAGGTCCGATCGCGTCTGTTGAGCTGTAGTGACAGTCGCGATTCCCTATCGGGCCGGCCCCCTCAGGGAGCGAGAGGGAACGACAGGGACCACAAAGGGACCGCAAGGACAGGAACCAACCGACAAGGACCTCGCAGGACCGGCACAGGTGCACGCGTCTGACCTGCAAGAACGGCGTGAATGGGCACTGATCGGCAAGGATCGCCAAGATCCTCAAAGGACTCATAATCCGTCGGCCGTGGGTTCGAGTCCCACCCGCCCCACTTCCGCAGGTCGCTGACCTGCGGAAACGTTCATTTTCGGGTGTCGGAGCGTCAACTTCGCCTGAACGGACTGAATCCGCTGCTCGTGGGTTTGGCGCCACGCTGGTCTATGTCGGCTGATGCCCTCCTGACCTGCATGAATGCGTAGCCGCTGAGACCTGTCCTGCTCAGCTCTCCTGCGGCAGGGCCAAGGATTGAGGCCATCCTGAGGCCGGAGGTACCGGGGGAGTGCCCGGAAGGCGCTCTCCAGTGCGTCGTCTGCATGTCTGGCGAGGGTCCGGGAAGCCAAGGAAACGGCCCCAACAGAAAACTGCCCCAAACGTGCAGCGGCCCCTGGTCTCTCGTGTGCTGTCCTGAACGGATCCGGGCCTGTTGGAGGCTCGGATCCGTCTCCGGTAACTCCACCCGGCTTCTGCAGATGGACCAGGGCCTGTCCGATCGGCGGGGAGGAACACCGGACAGGCCCTGGCGGAGGCAGGCCGCCCGTGAAACAGGCACCCAGGTCATCAGCGCCGGCGGTGCGCGGGTGGCGGAAGTACAAGGTGCGCGAGACCACCGAGGTGATCGTCGGCGCGGTCACCGGCTCTGTGGCTGCCCCCAGCAGTCTGCTGCTCGGTAGGTTCGACAACGACGGCCGCCTTCAGTACGTCGGCCGCACCACCACCCTCGCCCAGCCAGTGAGCAGCGCGGTCGCCGGGCTGCTCGCCCCGGCCCGGCGCGCATCCCTGGAGGGGCTGGTCGTTCTGTTCCGGGTGGGGCAGCCGGGAGACGCTGAACGTCACGCTGGTGGCGGAAGTCGGCGTCGAGGTCGCCCGTGACGCCTCCGGACGGTGGCGACACCCCGCACGCTGGCACCGTGCCCGCCCCGACCTTTCCCCTGCCGACGTCCCCCGCTGGACGTTGCCGCCGCACCGACGGCGGCGCGGGCGCGGCGGCTCGGCCGAGGCGCAACCGGCTGAGCACGCGCCCCGTCCCCTCGCCCGCCGCCCAGGACCTGTCCCACCCACCATCTAATGGGTACTCACCGCTAGCGCGACCGGCCCGACGGTGTAACGGGCCATCGCCAGCGGAAGTGCTGGACAACGTTCCCCTCGACAAGGAGATGCGATGCGTAAAGCCGTACTCGGTTTGTTCGTGGCACTGGCGGCTGTGCTCGCCGTAGCGCCGCTCGCCGACGCTGACCAGACCGAGACCGTC
Organism: Streptomyces sp. NBC_01314; assembly: GCF_041435215.1. Taxonomy (NCBI): domain Bacteria; kingdom Bacillati; phylum Actinomycetota; class Actinomycetes; order Kitasatosporales; family Streptomycetaceae; genus Streptomyces; species Streptomyces sp. NBC_01314. Next base: position 7,708,730 of record NZ_CP108394.1, read on the forward strand.
GCCTGCTGCGGCCACAACCCGAGGTAATGGGTACTCACCACGCGGATGGGGCCTGGCACTCCAACTCGACGGTTCACCAGTTGCGATGGGGCGAGTCACCGTGCGCAGGAGACCCGACAGCAGAGGCGGGAGGTCACACCGGATCCAGCTGGAAGCGGTCCAGCTGCCGCCTTGCGCTTATGCGGGCTGTGAAGCGTTCGAGCACTGATGCACGTGCACGATCGCCAAGGTGGGGCGGCTGGTGGAGAACTTGGGTCAGCGTCTTGGCCAGCGAGTCGACCTCCGGGGCGCATTGCAACCCGTTGATACCGTGTACGACCTGGAATCGATGACCCCCGACTGCTGTCGCGAGGGTGGTGCGCCCCCGGTACATCGACTCGGTGAGTGACAGCCCGAAGCCTTCGCGCAGGCTCGGTTGTATCACCAGAACGGCCCGGCTCCTGATCAAGTTGATCGCTGCCCGGTGCAGGTCGGTGCCGATGTCGATCGCAGACCAGAGGTGGCAGCGGTTGGCGAGCGATTCCGGGAAGTCATGAATGGCAGTCAGGATGCCGTTACGCACGTCGTGGAAGACGGTGCGGCTGCCGGAATGCAGATTCGGCCCGACGAAGACGAGGTGCAGATCGGGGTCGGCGTCAGCGGCCGCGACGAAGGCGTCGAAGGCGAGCCGGTGTCCCTTCAACGGATCCCAGCGGGCGACCACCAGGGCGTAGCGGCTGGTTTCGCTGGGGAGAAAGCCTGTGCCGTGGTCGGTGAAGGCAGGGACCTGCCCGGAGTCATTCACGCCGGCCTGGTCTGCCCGCCAGGGTCCGCTGACCACTCCAGTGGTCAGCAAGCCGGTGAGCTGCGCTACCTCTGTGGGGTCGAGGTCCCGGTTCTTGGTGGCGTCGACGTCGATACCCGGTGGGCTGACCAGGAAGGAGCATGGTGGATCGGGCCACACGTACTCCGGTAGATGAACCACGGCCAGGGAGCAGCTTTCCAGAGCCGGCCGGAGAATATGGCTGGCGGAGACGGTCCACTCGTTCCACGCCTGGTCTCCGATGTGTGACCGCCAGACGATCTGTGCGACGCCGCGGAGCGCCGGAGCGAGGATCAGCCCGACCGGGTCATGCAGGATGACGACGTCCGGTCGGTCCGCGCGGATCTTTTCGACGAGCGGCTCCAGGCAGGCGTCCGGGTTCCGGTATCGCTGTCGTAGTTCCGCTTCGGTCCCCGGGATGATCCGAGGACGCACTCCGTGCAGGGCGTCGTGCAGGTAGTCGGCAAGGGGTTGGTCGTGGAAATAGGGTGCGATATCGAACCAACTGACGACGCATCCGAGATCCCGAAGTCCCCGGCTGTCGGCACGGATGAGTTCTGGGGCGCCGCCGTACAGGGTGCCGTAGGAAACGTGCGCTATCCGCACAGTCACCTCCTCGGTTGAGTGCTCACACTGGTTCCGGGTTGTGGATCGGCCAACTCGACTTCGTGTCAGGACACCGCGCCGCTTGCACGGTCGCCGACCCACGCGGACGACGCGAGGGCGTCGCAGAAGCGGGTGAAATCGTGGGCGAAACGTTCGAGACGTGAGTCTTCGTCGGGCTCGCCGGGCAGATGCACGACTGTCGGATGGATGACAGAGCGGTAGTCGAGGATGAGCGGCATGACGACGCTCTGCACGGCGAGCAAGCTGCGGGGCGTGCCGGCGGTCATCACCACGCCGACCGGGCGATCGCGGAACAGGTCAGCCAACTGTTCAATGGCCAGCTTTGTCGACGCGGCGATGCCGAAGTTGCGTACCGGAGCCACCAGCACTACCCCGTTGATGGAATCCGGTTCGGCCGACAGCAGGGCTTTGGCGGCCACGGGGTCCTGGCCCCAGTCGACGAGAGCCACAGGGTCCGGGGACGTCTCGCTCATCCGCTCAACAAGTGCCTGCGCACACCGGGCACCTCGCGAGTTCTCACTGTCGGACGTCGTGAGCACGATGATCATATTTTGCCGCTCCAAAAGAAATTGTCAGGATTGCCGCCGTGGTCAGGGTGATCACGATCAGCGTCCGCGGATCGCTGAGCTCCAGCAGGTAGATCCACAGCGACAGAAAGATGAGGTTACTGGCGTTCTGAACCGCGAGCAGGCGGGCAAAGAACGTGGACTGGCTGGTCAGCGGAAGTTCGAGTTGCAGCCTGGACTGCGCCAGCACCGCGCCGATGGAGGCCACACCAACCATGCAGTAGAGCGCGAGCATCAGCGGCAGCGGAGACGTGAAAGTGACCAAGGCGCTGAGGGCGTAGAAGACACAGATGACGAGTATCGTGCTGCGTACGGTGGGGGCCTTCGCCCGACCGGCGACGATGACTCCGGCCAGGATCGCGCCCGCGCTGTAGGCGACGTTCGCGATGCCCAATGTCCAGTCGGGTTTGGCAAGGACAAGTTCGAGAACTGCCGGGTAGTTGCTCAGCCAGAGTCGTTGGGTGGTGCTGAAGACCACGACCAGGACGGCCGTGGCAATCACAGCCGATGGCCGGGGCAGGTACCAGCGGCGTGGAGCGGGCTGGGCAGCTGGTGATTCGGCCTCCCCTGACACCGCCTCTTCCGATACCGTCGTTTCACCGCGTTGCTGTGCCCCGCGCAGGTCGTCCCGGACTCTCCACTGCAGCAAGGCGCTGAGTACGAAGGTGACCGCGTTGACGAACATGGCGGTCGCCGCATCGGACAGGGCGAGGGTGAGCGCACCCAGACCCCAGCCGATCACGCCGGCGATCTGTGTCGTCGCGATGGAGTATCCGTTGATCCGGACCAGCACGCTGGCGGAGTTGGCCGAGAGCGCGCTGACGAGGATACGAGAGGACGTGGAGTAGAAGGCAGCGGCGCTGCCGATGACCAGTTCCTGGGCATACACGATCTCGGGGCCGCTGTGGATCGAGAGCAGGAACAGCAGAGGGTAGAGACAGGCGGTTGCCGCGCTCACCAGGTCAGCGGCGATCGCGACCGGTCCGGCGCCGAACCGCTTGATGGCGCGGGGCACAAGAGGCGCCATCACGATGGCCGGTATCCCGCCGCAGATGGCGATGAGGGGAACGGACGCCGGATTTCGGGTCAGCTCCAGCACCAACAGTGCGGCAGCACCGATGTACATGCTGTTACCGAGGGCTGACACGGCGGTAGCGGCAATGAGGAAACGTGCGGCGTTGCCGATACGGGGTGCAGATGGTGGCGTGGTGTCAACTTCTGCTTCTGTCAAGCCGGTTGCTCCACAACCACTCGAAGGGCCAGCGGCTCGTCCGGCGCGTAGACGCCGTGCCGACGGTCGCAGCGGGCAAGGTCCCGGGCGTGCATGTAGCCGCCGCCCTTGGTGATGTACGGCGAGTGCGCCCAGTCTTCTAGTTCAGGCACCTCGGCGGGGGCGCCGGGGAAGGGAGCGTACGGGGTGCAGGTGAGCTCGTCAGCGTTGCCAGCCATGTCGAGCAGCCCGAAGGCACTGCGGCCGTGCGGGAAGTTGCCGACAGGGCAGGTGTTGCCGAGGCCGGCCCGTCCCATATTGGCCAGCCCTTCCTGCCAGGTGTCGCCCCATGGATAGACGCGCTCGTCGTCACCTCGGGCAGCGCGGACCCACTGACTCTCGCTGGGAGGTGTGGCTTTGCGACCGATCAGTTCGGACAACGCGTGGTAAAGCTTGTCGACGTCGCTCAAGCCCACTGTGGCGGGGTGATCGGATGCGGCCTCGCCGACCGGGCGTACACCGCTGACAGGGGTGAGCAAGGCTACCTGACGGACCGTCAACGGTACTCGGCTGATCCAGAAGGTGGGCAGGCGCACGCTGTGCCGTGGCACCTCCTTGAGCAGCCACTCCGGGCGTACGCCCCTCATGGCCGGCTCCGCGAGTACGGTCGTGATCGTCTGCGGAGTCGACCCGATCAGTGTGGCGCCGGCAGGCACCTCGACCAGGCCGTCCTGGATCTCGGCGAGCACAGCCTCGACCTCGGTCACGTCAGCTCTCCAATGTCGGCAACGGACAGTGCGTCGGCCAGTGGTTCGAGTCGGCCGTCGGGGATCGCGGTGATCAGAGCCTGCCAGGACCAGATGGCGGACCTGGAGCCGGCGGCCGGACGCAGAAGCCGGAAGTCGTCCGCGTCGCCGATCTCATGCACCGATCGTGGGCCGCTGTGCCGAGAGATCCGTTCGAGTGTGGCGGGAGCGGTGAGGAAGCGAACCAGATCCCAGGCAATGTCGTCGGAGCCGCTGGTGACCGCCCAACCCCCCGTCAGGGCCAACGTCGTATCGCCGCCGGTCAGTTCCTGTAGAGACGTGGTGGTCCAAGCGGCGGGCACTTCCCGTGGCAGCCACGGGCCTTCCAGAGCCCGCAGAGCCGTCCCCTCCCGGGCAGCTGTCACCGTGTTGCCGTAACCACACTGCTGCGGAAAGGTGAGCATGCCCTCGCGGAACAGTTCCTGGACCCGCCGTAGCCCTGCCAGGTTTCCGGGCCGCGATTCAGGTCCACCCCCGCCGTCGAGGACGGTGCCGCCGCCGTGGGCGTAGAGGAATGGTGCGATCCGCTCGTACACCGGGTTCATGAAGGTCGACGGGATCGTCCCGCCCGCCTCTCCGTCGGCGCGCTGGTAGAGGCTGATGAGGGAGTAGTCCTTCGGTACCGCCCACTGCCGGCCGTCGACCTCGAACGCCGGTCCGAGAGCGGCTCGGACCGCTGGCGTGGTGATCTCGTCGGGCGGGGTGGCGAGCACCTTGTCACGCGCCAACTCGAACACCACATCCGGGGTGACCTGTACCAGCGTTGTCTGCGCTGCTGCGCCGGTGAGGTACGCCCGAAGCCCGTCCTTGTGGTCCGCCAGTCGGGTAACGGCCACCTCTGTCCCGGTCGACCTGGACCAGGTGTCCACCTCAGCGGCGAGCAGTGCGTTCTCCGCCGGGCCGGAGGGTGAGCAGAGCAGCTCGATGGAGTGGTGCACCGGGCTCATCCTCTCACCGTCGGTCGCCATCCGAACTGCTGCGAAGTGGGCAGGACCGCGGACAGGACCGCGAGTCCTTCCACGATCTCGAAGGCCAGAAAGGCGCCGATATCGCGGGGTCGTTGATCTGAAGCTGACCGGAGGCTGGGTGCGGCCATCAGTAAACGGGTCGTCTCCAGCAGCGACAGCGCCGTGAAGGTCCGGCGGGCTCGGCGGCTGACGGGACTCAGCCCCAGGCTGACAACCCAGCCGGCCTGGGCCAATATGCTCGCGGCGCCGGCCAGACCGAGGATTCGGCCGCGTACCGGGTATCCCGGGCGCAGGCAGTCCACCGCAGCCCGCAGTTGTCCCTGGTACCAGCGCCGGCGTTGCCGCAGAGCCTGGTTCAGGTTTGCCGCCGGTCGTCCTTGGACCGGCACGGTGCTCGTTCGACCGCGCTGGGGCACGCCCGCGGCGGCCAGGCTCCACCGATAGCCCTCCTCGCAACCGTCCTCCGGCCAGGGGCCCACCCGATCCAGGAAGGAACGTCTCAGGAGCAGCCCCGAGGAGGCGAAGTACCGACTCCCGAGGCGATCGGCCAGGTAGGCGTTGGCCATCTGGAACAGCACGGACTGGATGTTGAGCAGACGAGGAACCGTGCCCGTGCCGGTCGACAGCTCGACGAACTCCAGATAGTCGAGCTGATCCAGGTCGGCCTCGCTGAGAGTTCGCCTCAGAACGTCGGCGGACATGGCGACGTCAACGTCGAGGAAACCCACCCAGCGAGCTCGGGACTGTCTCACGACTTCGTTCATCGCCCGGGCTTTGGGCGCACAGCTGGGAACCTCGCACAACTGGACTCCCTCGATGTGCCGCAACTGCTCGGTCAGATGACCGAGCGTCACGGGATCGTCCTTCCCGCAGACGATGTGCACCGACACTCCCTCGGCACGGGCCAGTGACCGTGCCGTGCGGATGGCCTGGGCGAGCTGCGCCGGCGGCTCGGCGCGTACCGGGATGAACAGATCCGCCGCGACATCGGCAGACCGATCGGCACTCGATGAGCCGGGCGCAGACGAGTCAGGGGTCAACGGCAGTGGCCGTATGGGCATGAGGAAGCCGGGCAAGAAGCACTCCAAGCTGTTGGATCGCGGCGTCGGGGACCGCTGCGACGCCGTGTCCCTGGCGATCGGGTCGGGTCGCGAGGGCCTCTGGGGCCGCCAGGCGCCTGTCGACGCTGTTTCTCAAGGTGCGGGAGGCCGACGTTTGGCGCCGCCAATTAGCAGATCAGGCAGCTTTTGCATTTCAAATTAGCATTTCAAATTTGCGTTCCATGAGGCGCGGAAGGAGAGGATTAGCTTCGGGAAAAGCGGCACATTGCGGCGACCCTACGACTGCCCGACTCGGACTGTCAACGGTGGCGATATGCCACGTCGAGGTGGCGAATTCGGTCGAAGTCGCCCTAGTCGCCGTACGGGTCAGCCCGTCCGAGACTGTGGCCGGGCACGAGTAAAGGTACTGCTCAGTGGCGTGTTAAGCGGTTTGGGGTGCAGGGTCGGTGTCGAGGGAAGGGTGACCGACCGCAGACCGAACCCTTGCGAATTCCGCAGAACAGCCTTTCCTTCGATGTTTAGCGAGAAGCGGGCTGCGCGTCCGTCAAACCTATCGGCACAGTGAATTCGGCTTGCGGCAACTGCTTGACGACCCTCGATGATCCACTATACGTTTGGCCCTCGGTCGAGATCGATATCCAAGGCAAAAGAGACGTCCACGGGGTGGCACAGGCGTCTGAGCTTTGCATTTTTTTGCGAGTGCGCTTTCTCTGGGTCCCGCCCATGGCCGGGCGTGCCGGGCACCGACCGCGTACGGCTCCGGCACGTCCTCGCCCGGCGCCCCATGGCCGACTCACGGTCCACCTACCTGCGGCAAAACGCCCCTCATCGAGCCCGTACAGCTATCACGATTTGAGGTCAGCCCATGTACCCGATGGATGTTTCCGTCCGGCATGCCCGCATCGGTACTCCCTCTGACGCGCCGCACGCCTCCCCCCAGACCTGTGTGGCCTTCAGCCCGGACAACCGATGGTTCGCCACCGGTGGCTATGACGGTCGAGTGGTGGTGTACGACCGCTGGACCGGCGAACCCTGCTGGACGGGGCAGCACCAACGCCTGGTCAACGGCATTCGGTTCGCCCCCAATGGGCGCTGGCTGGCCAGCGTCTCCGCCGACAAGACCTGCCGCGTCTGGGACGCCGTGACCGGCCAGATCGTCAACCTGCTCTCGCGTCAGCCCGACGACCTCAACTGCGTCAGTTGGCTCTCGGACGAGGCGCTGGTGACGGTCTCGCAGGACGGCACGGGCCGGATGTGGGACCTCACCGACAGCACGTTGCGTGACGTCGTCCTCGGCCACGCGGATCACTGCATGTTTGTCGACGCGCTGCCGGACACCATCGCGACCTGCGGTGAGGATGCTGTCATCCGCATCTGGGGGGCTGACGGTACCCGCATCGCCGAACTGGGCCAGGCCGGCCATGCCGAGATGTGCCGTTGGTCGCCCGACGGCAGGATCCTCGCTGCCAGTTGCGACGACGGACATGTCCACCTGCTGGAGCGTGACGGCGAACTGATCGGGAAGATCGGCCCGTACGACACCGCGGTCAAGTCCGTCGCCTGGTCACCGGACCAGCGGCACGTGGCGATCGGGGCGTACGACAGCACAGTGAGGATCTGGTCCGTCGTCACAGGCGAGGAACTGGTCCGCTGGTCGGGGCCGCATCTTTGGCCGCGATCGCTGGACTGGGCGCCGGACGGGCGACACCTGATCTCCGGCACGACTGCAAGCGGCCCCGCACTGTTGCCCGTTCCGGAGCAGCTGGGGGACACGGTCCACGGCGAGGTCGTGACGGTACGGCTCGACCCGCCCAGCACCACCTGCGGTGTCAACCATGTCACGAGCCGCGGGGACGTGATCGCGCTGGGCTGCGACGACGGCGCGGTGTGGCTGGCAGGGGCGGAGCCACGACGGCTGCCCGGCGGCGACGGAAGCCTGGTCAACACGGTCTCGCTACACCCGGACGCAGACCTGGTCGCCGCCGGGGCGTTCTCCGGGCGGGTCTGGGTCTCGACCATCGCCGGCGAGCCCCTCGCGTCGGTACAACGGTCGCACCCGATCAATCGCGTGGCCTGGTCCCCGGACGGCAGCCGGATGGCGGTCGCCGACTACGAGGGGACGCTCGACATCTATCGGTGGCAGGACAACGCGCTCATACCCGAATCCGCGTACTACGGCCACGACGGGGCAGTGAAGGACGTCAGTTGGGTCGACGACGAACGGCTGCTCGCCGTCTCCACCGACCGCACCGCTCGGCTGATCAGTACCAGCGGCACGTTGCTGCGCATGTTCACCGGGCACGGCGAGCTCATCAACAGCGGCTCCATCACCCGCATCGGCTCCCGAGAGGTGCTCGCGACGGCGTCGCGCGACCGTACGGTTCGGGTCCATGACGTCGGCACGGGGGAATTGCTGACCGTGTTGGTCGGACACGACGAGTCCGTCAAAGCACTCGCGTGGGGCCGCTGCGACGGCCGACCGGTGCTCCTCACCGGGGGATACGACTTCACCGCTCGACTGTGGTGGTTCACCGACGACATCGAATCGGCAGGCAGCCGACGCCTGGAGGCGCACGGCAACGCGATCAGCTCCGTGGCCTGGTCGGGCAGCGACCCGGTGACCGCAGGGTGGGACGGCAGGGTCTTCCGCTGGTCGATCAGCGGTGACGACGCCCCGCGGCCGACGGTCGTCTTCGGCTGATACGGCTCGCCGCAGATCTCGCCCCAGCGGCACGGCGCGCCGACGCCGACGCCGACGCCGACGCCGACGCCGACGCCGTGCAGGAGTCCGGCTTCTTGGAAGAAAGGAATCCCGTGAGGATCGCGCAGCTCGCGCCGCCCTATCTCCCCTGCCCGCCCCGAGGTTACGGCGGGGTCGAGCGGGTCATCGCCGAACTGGCCGACGCCCTGGTCGACCAGGGCCACGAGGTGACACTCTTCGCCCACCCGTCGTCCCAGACCCGAGCCCACCTGACAAGCACCCGACTGACAGACCGGGACAGCTTCGACTGGCAGCGGGAGGTGGTGCACGTTTCGGAATCGCTGCGGAAGATGGGCGGCTTCGACATCGTGCACAACCACACCACTGCCGCCCTCCCCTTCCGCCACTTCGCCCCACTGCCGATGGTCACCACCGTGCACGGGACAACAGGCTGGGAGGTCATACGGCCGGTGTACGAGCACGCGCGTGACGCCGCGTTCGTCTCCATCAGCGACAGCCAACGCCGCTTCGGGGTCACCGACCTGAACTGGGTCGACACCGTCTACAACGGAATCGACATCCGTCGGTTCACGCTCGACCCGGACCGGATCGGACAACGGGACTACCTGCTGCACATGGCGACGCTCAGCGAACGCAAGGGCACCGCCGACGCCGTCCGTGTCGCCCTCGCGACAGGGCGCCGACTGATCATCGCGGGCCGAGTCGACCCCACCGACCGTCCCTTCTACGACAGTTACGTGGCGCCGTACGTCGACGGAGACCAGATCCGGATGATCGGTGAGGTCGACGGCCCCGAGAAGGTGAAGCTGATCCAGGGTGCCGCCGCGATGGTGCTCCCGATCCACTGGGACGAGCCGTTCGGCCTCGTGATGGCCGAAGCGATGGCCTGCGGCGTGCCGGTACTGGTACTCGACCGGGGTTCAGCGCGAGAGCTGGTAGCCGACGGCAGCACCGGGTTTGTCCGGGCCACCGTCGACGAGCTTGCCGAGGTGGTCCCCGATCTGGCGGGCATCGACCCCTACGCGTGCCGCAATCGGGTCGTCGACCGGTTCAGTCAGGACGCCATGGTCGACGGCTACCTGGCTGTCTATCAGAAGGTCGCCGGAATCTGACCGGTCGGGCCGATCAGGACGGGACGGCACAGCGACCGCCCTACCGTCGAACACCCATCCCACCGGGGAGTACGTCATCTCACACTCCGTCACACGATGCACCCCACCGACGGTTGCCCGGGAGGTGCCGCCTCCCTCACGCCAACGGCTCGACGATCAAGCAGCGCGGGAACTAGCCGACGCGGCGCATCCCCTGTGCGTCGATGGCGCCCGCCTTGATGACCGATCCTGGCTTCAGCGACTACGGGCGGCCGGCGCGGCCTTGTCGGCCGCGGTCCGTACGCCCATGGCCGGCTTCGCGTATGACAGCGGTGCCGACGGCGCCATGGTGCTTCGCGGTGTACCGGTCGATCCACACCCGCCCGTCACACCGAACGTGGCCGGCTCGGTACGTCGGGTTCCCAGCCTCGCGTCCACGACGCTGCTGCTGCTTGCCCAGCAACTCGGCCATCCGGTGGCCTACCGCGAGGAGAAGTCGGGGGCACTGGTCCAGGATGTCGTCCCGGTGCCGGCACTGCACACCGATCAGAGCAACGCCGGCGCGGTGGAACTCCTGATGCACACCGAGAACGCCTTCCATCCGTACCTACCGGATTTCGTCCTCCTGCTGTGCGTGCGCGCCGACCCGGCCGACGCGGCAGGACTTCGCGTGGCCTCGATCAGGCGAGCCATGCCCTTGCTGGACGATCGCACTGTCGCGACGCTCAGGGAACCACGGTTTCGTACCTCGCCGCCCAGCTCTTTCGGTGAACTGGCGGAGGTGCAGGTCGGACCCGTGCTGCGCGGTGCCATCGACGACCCTGACCTGTGTGTCGACTTCGCCGTCACCCGGGCTGTCGACTCGGAGGCAGCGGATGCGCTACGCCGGCTCGACCAGGCACTACGCGAGGTCACCCACGAGATCCGCCTCCAGGCCGGTGACTTGGCCGTGGTCGACAACCGGGTCTCCGTACACGGCCGTACCGCCTACCATCCCCGCTTCGACGGGACGGACAGGTGGCTGCACCGGGCGTACGTACATGTCGACCTTCGCAAGTCGCGGCGGCTTCGACCCTCCAATGGACCTGTTTTGGACAGTCGGCAATGAGCGAGGAAAAACCAATGGTGAAGCTGAATACAGCTGGCAACGCGAATCGACCGCAGGAAGTCCGTTCCGGCACCCAGAGCGTGCAGATCCGCCAACGGATCGATCTACCGCAATGGAGTTCCAACGGCGCCGCGGAGCCACACCTCTACAGTTTCGATTCTCTGTCCGACGGCGCCGAACACGTAGCCGTGCACTGGCCAGGGCCCGACGGCTCAGTTCCTCTGGTCCGCCTGCACTCGGAATGCCTCACCGGTGATGTGCTGGGCTCGGCGCGATGCGACTGCGGGCCACAGCTCAGCGAGGCCATCGAGATGATCAGGAAGGAGGGTGGGGTGCTGCTGTACCTGCGCCAGGAAGGTCGAGGCATTGGCCTGTACAACAAGATTGACGCATACGCCCTGCAGGAACAGGGCCTCGACACCGTGGACGCAAACCTGAGCCTGGACATGCCGGTCGACGCCCGCCGGTATGACGCCGCTGCGGAGATGCTGTGCACTCTCGGTATCACCCGGATCAGGCTTCTCACCAATAACCCGGACAAGGTCCAGGGACTGACGACCTGCGGTATCGAGGTGGCCGAAAGGGTGCCGACCACCTCTTTCGTCGGCAGCAACAACTACGACTATCTCCGCACCAAGGCAGTTCGTCTGGGACACGAGATCGACATGGTGGAAAGCGACAAGGAGGGTTTCTCGAACTTCTCCCCTTCGCCTTCTCCGTAAACTGCGGGTCCAGGAGTCGCACGATCTGCTTGATCGTGCGCTGTGCTCGGCGCAGTTGCTCTTGCAGCGAGGGATCACCGATGTGTTGCCCGGCCTCGTGCTGCGCTTTGTGGCGCAGGGCCGGGAGCAGCTCTGTCTGCGTGGTATTCCCAGGTCGCCAGACCGGGTAACGATCTGGGAGTCGGCGCCAGAGGGGACGTGTGGTCGTGTCGCGTCGGCTCAGCCGCTCGCCCGGATGACGAGCCGGGGCTGGAGCAGGACAGGCGCGGGTGGGCCGGGCGGCGGAGCGGGAGCCGCCAGCACCACCCGAAGCATTCGTAGGCAGGCGGCGGCGGCCTCGTCGAGCGGCTGCGCCACGCTGCTCAGGCCGACGACCGCCGCGGACGGAGAGTCATCGAAGCCGACCACCGCGATATCGACCCCGGGGCGCAGCCCGCGAGCGGTGATCTCGCTCCGGGCCCCAAGAGCCAGCGAGTCGCTCACGCAGACGATCGCGGTCGGCGGACTGGGCAGGTCGAGCATCGATGCGCTGGCCGCGCGGCCAGCATCGAACCCGTCGGGGACACCCACGTCGTAGCCGTGAGGGACACCGAGTCCGGCCGCGGCAACGACACTCGCCCAGCCACTGCGCCGGTTGTCGCCGACCCCTAACCCCTGCAACTCTTCCGGCCAACCGAGGAAGGCGATCCGGCGGTGGCCGGTCTCGATGAGGTGCCGGGTCACGGCCCTGGTCCCTTGCGCGCCGTCGACATCAACCCACCCATGCCGATCAGGGGTCTCAGGTTCAGTGTCCCAGGGGCGGCCGAACGTCACGAACGGCACCCGGCGTTCGGCCAGCCACGCCGTCCGGCGGTCATCGGCGTGCGTGCCGTGCAGGACGAAGGCGTCGACGTCGTAGTCGTCGAGAAGCTGGTCGTACAGGGCACATTCGTGGTCATCATCGACTGCCGTGAACAGCATGACCCGGTAGCCGACCTCCTGCGTCCGGGCGGTCAGCGACTGGAGGAACTGACCGAGGACGGCGCCGTTGACGCCATCCGTCGACGGCTCGATACGAGCGCCGATCAGCCGTGAGCGCCGGGTCCGGAGCGTGCGGGAAGCCTGGTGCGGGCGGTAGTTGAGCTCCTTGATGGCGGCCTGCACGCGGGCGAGGGTCTCGGGGCGCACCCGATGCGGCGCGTTGAGGACGTTGGACACCGTCTGCCGCGACACAGAGGCATGTTGGGCCACGCTTTCGAGCGTTGCTCGGGCCATCGCGAGCCACCTCCATCAGAGGTTGGGTTTGAACGTTAAATTTGATCGTTCCAATGGATCACTCTGGCGACCGTCGCGCGGACTGTCAAGGGTCGCACCGGGCAGCCCGGACGGCTCGATACCGACCGCTCGGCGGGCGTGACCACAGCAACCGACTACGCCGTCGACATCGTCGGTCCGGAACACGTCGGAGTGTCGACCGACTTCCCGTTCGACCACGAGGACTTCAACGCGATGCTCGAACAGAGCCCGGAGCCGTTCCCCGACCGCTACACCCGCTGGGGGCCGATCAGCTTCATGCCATCGGAAGGCCTGCTGACCGTCGAAGACGCGCTTCTCGCCGGGGGATACCCCAACCGCGCCGTCGGCGCGATTCTGGGCGGCAACTTCCTCCGCGTCGCCGAGCTGGTGTGGCAGTAGCTCGACCAGGAGTCGGTGTTCAGTTCTCATCGACATTTCCTGGCCCTGTGATTACCAAGTGCTGTCCACACTCGGCAATAAGTAGTGTCGCCTGTCAGTTACGAAGCCAGGAGATTCTCGTTGCTGCCACTGCCTACGGTGGGGCGGCTTCCGCTGTAGAACCGGGCCGATCAGTTCGCAGGCCCGCGCTGCGGCCACCAGCCGCGCCGATGCCGCCGGTGGCGGTGGCGGTGGCGAACTTCACCACGTGCTCGTCGCCGTGCTCGGCCGCGCGCACGAAGACCTCCCGTGCGGCGTTCGCCACGGATCCGGTCGGGGGCTTCGATATTTCGGACGCCAGTGCTGGGATGGCTGGTGAGTACAGGCGGCGTTCAGACTAGTGTCCCGCGTCTAAATCCCGGCTACGGGCTGCCTTCGGTCAGCGGGCGTCGGCCCCCAGGCCGCGCGGGCGGACGCTAAGGTCGTGAACGTGTTGAGCCCATCGGTGAGTAGGGACTTGGTCGTCGTCGGCTCCGGCATTGTCGGCGCATCGGTGGCGTATCACGCCGCTCGGGCGGGCGCCAACGTGACGTTGGTCGACGCCGGGCGGCCAGGCGCCGGCGTGACGGCGGACTCGTTCGCCTGGATCGGATCGTCCGGCGTGCTCAAAGTTCCGGCCGCCGGGCTGCGGGCCACCGCGACGGCGGAGTACCACCGGCTCGGGGCCGAGTTGCCGGGACTCCCGGTGACCTGGTCCGGCTCGCTGAGCTGGAACAGGCAGGACAGTGCGCCGGACGCCGGACCCGGGCAGACGATCGTGGACGCGACCACGGTGGCGACGCTCGAACCCAACCTTCGGCAGCCTCCGGAGTGGGCTGTCTGGGCGCCGGGGGACGGCGCTGTTGACTCGGTGGGCGTGACCGAGCGGCTGGTCGCGGCCGCTCGCACCCATGGCGCTCGGGTACATCTGGACACGCCGGTTACCGCGGTCCGCCGGGATGCAGCGGGCCGGATTGCCGGGGTTGAGACGACAGCAGGCCCCCTCTCCGGTGCGACGGTGGTGCTGGCGGCCGGAGTTGCCACGGCCGCGCTGGGCGCACCGCTCGGCGTGCGCGTCCCGGTCGAACCGTCGCCGTCGCCGCTGTTCCGGCTCAGCGCCCCGGCCGGTCTGGTCCGCACCGTGGTCAACACCGAGGACTTCGATCTCCGGCAGGTCGCCCCGGACCGGCTGATCGCCGCCGCGGACTCGCCCGAACGGACCCTTGCCGCCGTCCGGTCCACTTTCCATGGCACCGGGAGCGTCGAGCTGCTCGGCACCCGACTCGGAGTGCGCCCGATGCCGGCCGACGGTGAGCCGATCGTCGGCCCGGTCGCCGAGGTCCCCGGCCTCTACTTGGCAGTGATGCACTCGGCGGTCACGCTCGCCGCGGCCGTGGGCCGCCTGGTCGCGCGGGAGTTGGTCGAGGGAACCGTTGAGTCGGCTCTGTCAGGTTGCCGCCCAGATCGCTTCTGATGGTGAGGCACTCCTTGCGCTCGTGCGATGAAGGACGTCGGCGCTCTGCCTACAGGTTCTTCACGCAGAGCAGGATTCTGGTAAGCCGAGTCCCGATGGCAGTCTCGCAGCGGCTTCCCGGGGAGGTGCCGGCCCCGCCGCTAAATCCGAGCAGTTGCCTCGGGAGGCATCGTCGCCCAAGTCATGCTTCGGCTACCTGTGGCCTCCGGCATGCCCAGATCTGCCTCAATGCGCCGTTCGTGGCGATCACCTGTCATCGTGGCCATCCTTCCCCGTCTTCAGCGGATGGCAATCATTCGGCGAGAGGGCTGTCCCGTCTCCGGCAACTCCATCGGGATCCTGGATATGGACCAGGGCCTGTCCGGTCGGCGGGGAGGAACACCGGACAGGCCCTGGTGGATAGGGGGCGCGACTGGGCGCGGGGAGGTGGGCCGGAGTGATGCCCGTTGTCGTTCGTCAGTCCCGGTGCAGCAGGGCCGTGGTGTCGGGGGGCAGTAGCCCGGCTTTGTCCAGGGGTGCTGACGCGATGAGGGGGCTGGTGGCGGCGGGGAGCGGGGTCGGCTGGTCGGTGAGGTTGACCGCGCACAGCAGGCCGTTGCCGCGTTCGAAAAGGAGGGTGCCGGGCGGGCTGTCGAGCCAGTGGAAGTCCTCGCTCCGCAGGCCCGGGTTGGTGCGGCGCAGGCGCAGGGCGGAGCGGTAGAGCTGGAGCATGGAGGTGCGGTCGGCCTGGTTGGCTTCGGCGGTGTAGAACTTCCACTGCTCGGGCTGGGGGAGCCAGGGCTCGGCGGAGACGGACGTGCTGAAGCCGAAGGGTGAGGTGTCGCCGGTCCAGGGGAGAGGGACGCGGCAGCCGTCGCGGCCTCGGACGGTGTGGCCGGAGCGTTCCCAGGTGGGGTCCTGAAGCGCCGATTCGGGGAGGTCTTCTACCTCGTAGAGGCCGAGTTCCTCGCCCTGGTAGATGTACGCGCTTCCCGGCAGGGCCAGCATCAGCAGGGCTGCCGCCCGTGCTCGGCGGGTGCCGAGGGCGAGGTCGCCGGCGATCGGTTGGTTCCGGAACAGGGTCTGGACCCCGGTGTGGGCGCGGCCGTAGCGGGTGACGTGGCGGGTCTCGTCGTGGTTGGAGAGGACCCAGGTGGCGGGGGCACCGACCTTCGCCAGATCGGTGATCGTGCGGTCGATCACTTCCCTCAGCTTGTCCGCCTCGAAAGCGCACTTGAGGAAGTCGAAGTTGAAGGCGGTGTGGAGTTCGTCGGGGCGGAGGTAGTCGGGCATGCGGCCGGGGCGGACGTGGGCCTCGGCGACGAAGACGCGGGGGTCGGGGTAGCTGTCGGCGACGGCGCGCCAGCCGCGGAAGATGTCGTGGACACCCTCGCGGTCCCAGTGCGGATGGTTCCCCTCGTCTTCGCTGGCGATGACGGAGAACTCGGTCAGGCCGAGGTCCGGGAGGGCCGGGTCCTTGACCATGCCGTGGGCGACGTCGATGCGGAAGCCGTCGACGCCCAGGTCGAACCAGAAGCGCAGGATCGACTCGAACTCGGCCCGGACCTCGCCGTTGTCCCAGTTGAGGTCGGGCTGTTCGGGGGCGAAGAGGTGCAGGTACCACTGGCCGTCCGGCGTGCGGGTCCAGGTGGGGCCGCCGAAGGCCGCGTGCCAGTCGTTCGGCGGCTCGCTGCCCTCTTCCCCTTTCCCGTCACGGAAGATGAACCGGTCTCGTGCCGGGGAGCCGGGCGCGGCCCTCAACGCCTGCTGGAACCAGGCGTGTTGGTCGGAGGTGTGGTTGGGGACGATGTCCAGGATCACCCGCAGGCCCAGTTCGTGGGCCTCGGTGATCAGTTTCCGTGCCTCGCCGAGGGTGCCGTAGGTGGGGTGGATGTCACGGTAGTCGGAGACGTCGTAGCCGCCGTCGGCCAGCGGGGACGGGTACCAGGGGTTGATCCAGATCGCGTCGATGCCGAGGTAGGCCAGGTACTGCAGACGGGAGCGGAGACCGGCGATGTCGCCGGTTCCGTCGCCGTCGCCGTCGGCGAAGCTGCGTATGTAGACCTGGTAGATCGCGGCGGTCCGCCACCAGGAGTCGTTCGCGGCGTCGTTCGTGGGGGTCGGGTTGCTCATGGTGGGATCGGTCCAGTCAGAGGGGGTACAGGGAGGCGTTCCTCCCGGGGAGGGCGGGCACGCGCTTCGGCTGCGCGACTGGCCTTGGGTTCTCGCCCGGCTATCCCTTGGTCGCGCCTGCCGTGCCGCCGCGTACGAAGTGCCGTTGGAAGGCGAAGAAGACCAGGGCCACGGGGATGGTCATGAGCAGGGCCGCCGCGAGCTTGATCGGGTACAGGTTGCCGTCGCCGAGCTGACCGGAGACGATCGAGGCGACCCCGGTGGTCAGGGTGTTCAGTTCCGGGCTCTGCCGGGACACGATGAAGTGCGGCAGTTCGTTCCACGATCCCTGGAACGACAGGATGGTCAGGGTGATGAGGGCCGGCTTGGCCATCGGCAGCACGACGGACCAGAAGATCCGGAAGGTGCTCGCGCCGTCGATGCGGGCCGCTTCCTCGACGCTGACGGGGATCGACTCGAAGAACTGCTTCATGATGAAGATCCCCGCGGCGTCCGCGAGAAGCGGGACGATCATCCCCGCGTAGGAGTCGTACATCCCGAGCTGGTTGAGGACGAGGAATTTCGGGATGAGCAGGACGACGCCGGGCACGGCCATGACCGCGATGACGGCGGCGAACAGGGCGCCCCGGCCGCGGAAGCGCAGCCGGGCCAGTGCGTACCCGGCAAGGGAGTCGAAAAACACACGGCCGGCGGTGACGAAGAGCGCGACGACCACGGAGTTCGTGAACCAGCGTGGATAGTCCGCCTCGGCGAGTCGGCTGAAGGCCGCTGTGGTGAAGTGGGTCGGCCACAGCGACAGGGGGTGGCTGGTGGCGTCCGCGTCGGTCTTGAAGCTCGTCGCGAGCTGGATGAGGAAGGGGTAGATGTAGAGCAGCGCGACGATGACGAGGGCGGTGTAACCGAACGCGCGTGTGAGGGTACTGCCGCGGCGCGTGCGGTTGCCTGAGCGGCGGGTTGTGTGCGTGCCGTTCGCGGTTTCCGCGTGGGCAAGCTTGTGCTGGGTGCTCATCGCGTGCCTCCGTGGCGGACGCCGGCTGTGGCCGCCGGGGCGCCTGCGGTGATGGGCGCCGTCGCGCCGGATGTGGGCTGTGCGGGGTGGGCGGTTGCGGCCGTGCGGGTCATCCGGCCGCCCCCGTCGTCGGGCCGGATCCGGAGCGTGCCGCTTTCGCCGCGCGCCGGGTGGCGGCCTTGGCGCGGGCCTCGTCCTTGTCGCGCAGGACGAACCGCTGCAGGAGCGTCATCGCGACGATGATCGCGAAGAGGATGAAGGCGATGGCGCTGCCCTGTCCCCACTCGTTGTTGAAGAACGAGGACTGGTACGACAGGAACGCGGGAGTCAGCGTCGTCTTTCCCGGTCCGCCCTTGGTCATGACGTAGATCTGGTCGAAGACCTGCCAGGTGCCGATGAGTCCGAGGGTCAGGACGAGGAAGAGCGTCGGCTTGAGCATGGGCAGTGTGACGTGGCGGAACCGCTGCCAGCGCCCGGTGCCGTCGATCTCGGCGGCCTCCTCGACTTCGAGGGGGATGTCCTGCAGTGCGGCGAGGAACATGAGCATGAACGTGCCCGCCGTCGTCCACACGACCAGTGCGATGATCGCGCACATGGCCACGCTGGGGCCGGCGAGCCACTCCCACAGGGACAGGCCGCCGACGGTGGTGTCGGCGAGTGCGGAGGGGGGCGCGTCGGTGTTCAGGCCGAGGCCGCCGAGGGCGAGATGGATGATGCCGCGCGGATCGGCGAACCAGGCCGGCCCGTCCACTCCGATCTTCGCCAGCAGGGAGTTGACGACTCCGCTGGAGGAGAAGAGGAACAGGAAGACGACCGAGATCGCCACCGAACTCGTCACCGACGGGAAGTAGTACGCGGTGCGGAAGAACCCTTTGCCCTTCAGCCGCCTGCCGTTGACCAGGAGCGCCAGGCCCAGCGCGAGCACGGTCTGCAGCGGGACGACGAAGAGCACGTAGTAGGCGTTGTTGCGCAGGCTCATCATGAAGTCGCTCTGCGCCAGGCCGGGCTCGGTGACCAGCGGCGCGTAGTTCTCTCCGCCGACGAAGTCCACTCCGGAGGAGAACGGGCTGCCCTGCCCCTTCCAGTCGGACAGGCTCACCCAGAGCGCCATGACGATCGGTACGACCAGGAACAGTCCGAGCACGACGACGATGGGTGAGACGAACAGCCAGCCGGCGAGACCTTCCCGGCCCCGGATACCGCCGCGAGGGACTCGGGTGCGGCGACTTCCGCCAACTTCGGCCGTGGTGGCGTCCGGGCCGGTGTCTTTGCGGCGCCCGCGCGGCACGGATGACGGGGCGTCGGCCTTCGTGGTGCCTTCCGGGCGGGCCGGTGCCGGCCCGCTACCCGGGCCCTGTGCGGGCCCGGGGTTCGGTTCACTCATCGCAGATTCACTCTCGTTCTGTCCGTATCCGGATCCAGGCTGTCCGGGTCACTGGCCTACGACCGCCTGCGCGTTCTTCTGCAGCCGCGCGAGGATGTCCTTCGGGTCGGCCTTGGGCAGTCCCTGAAGGGCGGTGTCGAAGTCGATGAGCACCTGGTCGATCTTCGGGACGTTCACCGGGGCCTGGGCGTACGCGGCGCCGTCGATGTATGCCTTGTCCTGCGGGAACTGCGCGACGTAGTCGGCCTGGACGGACTGCCGGGACGGCATCACGCCGAGCGTCTCGGCGAAGGTCATCTGGCTGTCCTTCGCGGTCATCGCCTTGACGAAGTCGAGGGCCGCGGCCTTGTTCTTGCTCTTCGCTGCGATGCCCCAGCACTGGGTGAAGGCGAGCGTGCCCTCGCCCGCGGGTCCGGCCGGCAGCGGGACCGCCTTGTACTTGACGTCCGGGTAGTCGTTCTTCATGGCGCCGGCGATCCAGTTGCCCTCGATCGTCATGGCGGCCTTCTGCTTGCCGAAGGCCTCGCCCGACCAGCCGGAGTCGAGCTGCTTGGGATACTTGGCCGAGCCGTCGGCGAGCAGCGACTGGACGAACTTCAGGGCCTCAAGGTTCTCCGGAGAGTCCGCGGTGACCTTGGTGGCGTCCTTGTTCGTCACCCAGCCGCCGGCCTGGACCATGAAGGCACCGATCCGGTCGCGTGTGTCGCCGAGCGCGAGGCCGACCTGCTTGCCCGTGGTCAGCTTCTTCGCCACGGCCGCCAGTTCCTCCCAGGTGGTGGGGATGTCGGCGTCCGTCAGGCCGGCCTTCTTCCACGCCTTGGTGTTGATCTGCAGGGCGAGCGTCGAGAAGTCCTTGGGGGCGCAGTAGAGCTTGCCGTCGTAGGTGAACGCCTGGCGCAGAGCGGGGTAGAAGTCGTCCTTCCCCTCGAAGCTGTCGCCGTACGGTTCGAGACTGCCCGCGCTGGCGTACGTCGCGAAGAACTTGGCGTCGACGTAGAAGACGTCCGGCGGGTTGTTCGAGGCGAAGCCCTGGCCGAGCTGCTGGGTGATGTCCTGCGCCTGGGTGACGGTCGCCTTGTTGCCGGACTTCGTCGCCCACCCCTGGGCGGCGCCGGTGACGGCCTTCGTCTCCGCGTCGCCGCTGGAGGCGATGAGGACCTTGATCGACGCGGGGCCGGACGACTCCTGGCCGTCCCCTTCACCGCTGTCGTCGAACCCGCTGCCACCACAGGCCGACAGGCTGAGCGACAGCAGCGCGACGGCACCAACAGCCCAGCGGGTACGCGGATTTCTCATGATAAATCTCCTTGTGCGGGACCGGCCTGACGAGCCGGTGGTAGAGGGTGCCGCGTCCCGTCGCCGCACTGTGGCCATGAGCGGGATCGCGGGTGTTCGCCGGACGGGCTCAAGGAGCCGCTCGGTGGGGTGAAAAGGGTGCGGGTGTGGTGAGACGGCTCAGCCGCTCGCCCGGACGACGAGCCGGGGCGGCAGCAGGATCGGGGTGGGCGGGGCGACCGGCGGTTTCGGAGTCGCCAGCAGTTCCTGGAGCATCCGCAGGCAGGCGGCCGCGGCCTCCTCGTACGGTTGCGCCAAGCTGCTCAGTCCGACGACTGCCGCGGTCGGGGAGTCGTCGAAGCCGACGACCGCGACATCGGCACCGGGACGCAGTCCACGCGCTGTGATCTCGGTCCAGGCTCCCAGGGCCAGCGAGTCGCTCGCGCAGACGATCGCGGTCGGCGCAGTGGGCAGGTCGAGCATCGCCGCGGCGGCCTCACGGCCGGTCTCGAGCCCGTCGGGGACGCCCACGTCGTAGCCGGCGGGGGTGCCGATTCCGGATACGGCCAGGAGCGTGGACCAGCCGCTGCGCCGGTCGTCGCCGACCTCTGATCCTTGCGGTCCTTCCGGCCAGCCGAGGAAGGCGATGCGCCGGTGGCCGCTCTCGATGAGGTGCCGGGTCGCGGCAAGGGTTCCTTGCGCGCCGTCGACATCGACCCAGCCGTGCGGCTCGGGGGCCTCGGGTTCGGCTCCCCAGGGACGGCCGAAGGTCACGAACGGCACCCGGCGCTCGGAGAGCCAAGCTGTCCGGCGGTCGCCGGCGTGGGTGGCGTGCAGGACGAAGGCGTCGAGGTCGTGGTCGTCGAGAAGCTGCTCGTACAGGGAGCACTCGTGGTCGTCGTCGGTGGCCGTGAACACCACGATCCGGTAGCCGGCCTTTTGGGTACGGGCGGTCAGCGACTGGAGGAAGTGAGCGAGGACGGCACCGTTGACACCGTCTCGCGGCGGCTCGATACGCGCGCCGATCAGACGTGAACGCCGGGTCCGCAGCGTCCGGGAAGCCTGGTTCGGGCGGTAGTTGAGCTCCTCGATGGCGGCCTGCACGCGGGCCAGCGTCTCCGGCCGCACCCGATGAGGCGCGTTGATGACGTTGGAGACCGTCTGCATCGACACGGAGGCATGCCGCGCCACGCTTTCGAGTGTTACTCGCGCCATCGCGAAGCCACCTCCACAAAGTTCACAGCACCGCAGCGTATCGCTGTGGCGGTGCCGCATCGTCACGCCATCGCGCTTGGATTTGAACGTTAAATTTAGCGTTCTGATCGGTTACTGTGGCGATCCGCGCCCGGACTGTCAAGAGTCGGCGCGGTCACGAATCGCCTCACGACCCCGCCCCCACAAACCGCCCACGAGACACGAGGGCACCGGACGGAGCTTCCATGACTTCACCCCAGCGGCAGCCGCTCCTGCACGACCTCGCGGTCACCCTCGCGGCCCCGACCGTCGTGCTGTCCGCGCCGGACGGCAACCTCGACGCCGCCGCCCCCGGGGCAGGCGTACAGGGGCTCTTCCACGCCGACATGCGGGCGCTGAGTCTGCTGCGGGTGACGCTGCGCCCTGTCTGCGCCCCATCCGGCGAGCACATAGGGAAGGCGCCTTCGGCAGTCGGCGGCGCGGGCGGGGGTGAGAGCGACGGCGAGGGCTGGCTGCCCGTCGTCGCGGTCATGACCGCGGCGGACGGTCCCGGCCGCAGCCGTTTCGTCGGCCTGGCCCGGGCGCTCGGTGACGCCGTTTCCGACCCGACCGTCCGGGTCGACCGGCGGCGCATCCTGAACCCCCGCCTGCTCACCGAACAGCTGACCGTCCGCTCCAGCGCGACGACGCCGGTGCATCTCAGCGTCCGGGTCGAGGTCGCCGGAGACCTCGTGACACTGGAGCACACCAAGGCGGGCCTGCCGCCCCGGTCTCCCGCCGAGCCGACGGGCGAACTGCTCTCCGGCGCAGGCGTGTTGCGCTGGGGCAACCAGGCAGTGGACGTCGCCGTCAGCGCCCCCGGCGCGACGCCCGACGCCGAGCGTTCCACCCTGACCTGGACCCTCACGGTCGAGCCCGGCGAGAGCGTCGACCTGCACCTGGCCGCCGAGGTCTGCGACACGGCCGCAGTCGTCACCGCCGCCGACCCCCGCCCCACCTGGCAGCGCCCGGGCCTCACCGCCGACGACCGCCGCCTGCCCGCCCTCGTCGCGCAGAGCCTGGACGACCTCCACTCGCTGCGCATGGCCACCGCCGAATCACCCGGCGACACCTTCCTCGCCGCGGGTCTCCCCTGGTTCTTCACGCTCTTCGGCCGGGACAGCCTGTGGGCCGCACGGATGCTCCTGCCGCTGGGCACCGACCTCGCGCTGGGCACCCTGCGCACCCTGGCCGCCCAGCAGGGCACCCGCACCGATCCAGCGACGGAGGAAGAGCCGGGCAAGATCCTCCACGAGGTACGGCGCGGGGTCTTCGACGACGGCACGGGCCTTGTCCTGCCGCCGGTCTACTACGGCACGGTCGACGCGACGCCCCTGTGGATCTGCCTGCTCCACGACGCATGGCGCTGGGGCCTGCCCACCGCCGCCATCGAACCGCTACTGCCCGCACTCGTGGCGGCACTCGGCTGGATCGACGCCGCCGCCCGGGCCGGAGACGGGTTCCTCTCGTACATCGACCACAGCGGCACCGGACTTGCCAACCAGGGCTGGAAGGACTCCGGCGACGCCGCCCGGTACGCCGACGGCCGCCTCGCCGAAGCCCCGCTGGCTCTCGCCGAAGTACAGGGCTACGCCTACGAGGCAGCCCTCGCCGGAGCGGCACTCCTCGACGCCTTCCACCTGCCCGACGGTGAACACTGGCGCACCTTCGCATCCGACCTCGCCGACCGCTTCCGAGCACGCTTCTGGGTCTCCGACCAGCGAGGCCCCTACCCCGCCATGGCACTCGACGGCTCGGGCCGCCCCGTCGACTCCGTCACCAGCAACATGGGCCACCTCCTGGCCACCGGCATCCTCAACGCAGACGAGACCGCCACCGTCGCCGCACGACTAGCCGCCCCCGACATGTCCGACGCCTACGGACTACGCACGATGTCGTCGAAGTCCGGCGGCTACGGCCCGCTGCGCTACCACTGCGGCACCGTCTGGCCGCACGACACCGCCATCGCCGTCACCGGCCTCGCCCGCACCGGACACCCTGAAGCCGCCGCCCGGCTCATCGAAGGCATCCTCGAAGCGGCCCCGGCCTTCGAGTACCGGCTGCCGGAACTGTGGGGCGGCGACGCACGCACGGACACCCCCGCACCGGTCCCCTACCCGGCCGCCTGCCGCCCACAAGCCTGGTCGGCGGCAGCAGCCATCGCCCTCATGACCGCGATGACCGGCCTCGATCCCGACGTCCCCGCCGGCCGCCTCCACCTCCGGCCGACAGGCCCACTCCCCGTCGGCGCGCTCCGCATCGCCGGGCTCACCGTCGCGGGAGAACGACTCGACATCACCATCGCCTCCGACGGCCGAATCGAATCGGTAACAGCCCCTGCGGGACTGACCGTCGAGGAACACTCGGCGCCGCACTCCTGAGGTTCACCCGGCCGACCGGTGCGACGACCGGTCGGCCGAAGTCGGCGGCGACCCGGCGGCGGCCCCGCCGCCACATGCGTGGCCCAGTGGCGCAGCCCGAGCACCGAGGACGAAGGGCGGTCGCCGCTACCAAGCCGCCGCCTGGATCACTCGTACGGCGATGTCCTGGACCGACAGGCCGTCGGTCGGGATACGGACGGCGCCGGCCGGAGCCTTCTCGTCCAGTTGCTGTGCCGCCCGCAGGCTCCGCTCGATGTGCGCGGTGAGCTGCGACCCGATTTCGCGTTGGGCGAGCCGTTCCCGCACGGTCGCTTCCTCGGCCGTGAGCAGAACGCAGGTGGCTCTGGTCTCGCCTCCGCCCATGGCCCGGCTGATCATCGGCTCTTCAAGGATGCTCACCGTGTTCGTGTAGATGAGGCGACGCTGGCCGAGAGCGGTGTAATTCGACCGGACTGCCGCGATGTTCCGTTCCGTGATGGCGGCGCGATGAGGATCGTCGTCCGGGGCTGGATGGATCCAGTCCATGAAGTCGCCCTCGATCAGGCAGTGCGCCGTTCCTCTCCCTTGCAGAACCGCGGACCCCTCCCATCCGACGGTCGACTTGCCAACGCCGCACCACCACCGATGAGCAACGATTCGTAAGCGGTCACGGCCCGGCAGCCTGGCAGAACCCGGACTGCCTCGTCGACGGGAATTCGCTGGGCGTGGCTGGTCACGTGTGGTGTCGTAAGGGGCGAGACAGACGTCTTGAAGGTTGAGGGGGCGGTGAATTGCCGGGCGACGAATGTGTCTTCTGCTCGATCGCACGAGGCCAGGCCGAGGCGAGCATCGCCTTCGAGGACGAATGGGTCATCGCGTTCATGGACCTCCAACCCGTGACCCCGGGCCATCTGCTCGTCATCCCGAAGTCACATGCGGAGGGACTGGAGGATCTGCCGGAGGACATCGGTGTGCGGGTCTGGACGGTGGCGCATCGCCTCGGACGCGCACTACGGCTGTCCGGTCTGCGGTGCGAGGGAGTCAACCTCTTCCTGGCCGACGGCGAGGCGGCCTTCCAGGAGGTCTTCCACGTCCATCTTCATGTCTTTCCCCGCTTCAAAGGGGATCCGTTCCGCATTGAGGCGGACTGGCGCGTGCGCGAGCGCAGTCTGCTGGACGAGACAGCGGTGGCGGTGCGCCGGGGAATCGCTGCTCTGGATTTCCTTCCGCGCTGAGGCGAAGCGCCGCGGTTATGGACAGGGTTTGCTCAAGTCCGTCGTCCATGCGCGGCAGCAGGTTACCGGGGGCTGACTCGCCCTTCGACCTCCACACCACGACACGGGGCTGTGACCGGTCTCTCGTACCACTCACTGCCCCGCTGCTGGTGTGGAGATTGGTCTCATCGGTGGATCAGCAGCAGCCTTCAGCGGCCGGTTCCTCTGCCCCGGTGCCGGACGAGACCCGGCTCGTACAGCAGGTGCTGCCCTGCTGCTTGGCGAGGGTGCCTGTGTCGGCCTTGACGACGTACACCTCCAGCCGGGGCGCGAAGTGCGGCTACCCGCCGATTGCTTGCTCGCCTTGAGGGCTGGGTGGCGGGGCAGTGGTCCCTCGTGGGATCAGGTGAGTGGGCAGGACGATGTGCCGGCTTCGGTCCGCTTCGGAGTCGTTGATGAGCTCCAGGGCCAGTTCGGCGGCGGCTCGGCCCATGTCGGAGGGGGACTGGGCCACGGTGGACAGGTCGAGCCATTCGGCCATCAACTGGTCGTCGAAGCCAAGGACGGAGATCCGTTCGGGCACCTCGATCTGCACAGTGCGCAGGGCCGAGATGACGGAGGCGGCCAGGTCATCCTGCTCGGCGAAGATCGCGGTGGGTGGTTCGCGCAGGCTCAACAGGTTTCCGATTGCCTGAGTGGTTCCTCGCTTGTCGCGGGGCGGGGTGGTGACGACCAGGTCGTCGTCCAGCGGTATGCCCGCCTCGGTGAGCGCCTGCCGGTAGCCGAGAAGGCGATCGCGTGAGCTGAAGCTGAAGCCACGGGCGTTGACGGTGTGGGCGAAGGCGATCCGGCGGTGTCCGAGGTTGATCAGGTGGCGGGTGGCCCTGCACGCGCCGGCGGCGTCGTCGATGTAGATGCTGGGGCGGCCTTCGACGTGCTGGCTGATGTAGATGACCGGCATGCCGAGGTCGTCGAGCCGGGCAGTCTCGTCGTTGGTGAGGTCGAAGCAGAAGACCAGCAGGGCGTCCGCGTTGCGCCGAGCAGGCAGGCGTTCGAAGAACGCTGCTCGCTCGGCCAGATCCGGCACCACGTAGACGGTCATCTCCATGCCCGCGCCACGCAGCAGCGGGCCCAGGCTGGACAGCGCCGCTCCCATGAACCACGAGTCGAGCGTGGGCACCAGCACCGCCATCACCCCGGTCCTGCCGGTGACCAGGCTCGACGCCTGCCGCGAGACCGCGAAGTTCAGCTCACGGGCGGCCTTCTCGACCCGGGCACGGACCTCGGGTGAGACCGATGTCAGGCCGCGCAGGGTGCGCGAGACGGTGGACGGGGAGACCCCCGCCCGTTCGGCTACGTCGGCCAACGTGGGGTGCCGCTGAGCTGGTGACATGAGCGGAAGCTAGCACAGATTCAGCCCTCAACGGGACCCCGCGTGGCAGCGCTGTCACGGACAACCTGAAGGCGTAATGGGCGATACGTTCCCCGAATCTGGCGGTGTGGGTCACCTAAATCGTGAGTGCGACCCGACGTTACGCATTGACTTCCGTCGAGTGCACTCCTACGGTGCAAGCGTTGTCACAGCGGAGTCGAAGTCCTCGCCGTGAGTCCATCCTTCGCGGCTTTGACCTGCTCTTTTGATCTACAAGGCGCTATGACAGCACAGTCTCGTATCAGAGCCGTCTCATAGTCAGTCTTGGCAGTCCTCCCTACCGGGCGCCCTTGCCGAGGCTTCGGTTCCGCACGTCCAGGAGAGACAGTGAACGCCAGAACCAGCAGAGTCCTTCAGTGCTCGGCCGTGCTCGTCGCCGCCGGGCTCGTCCTCACCGCCTGCGGCTCCTCCGACGACGCCGGCTCGTCTGGAGAGTCGAAGAGTCCGTCGTTCTCGGGCCGTGGCCCGATCACGTTCGCGGCCGCCAAGGACAGCTCCGGTGTCGTCCAGAAGGTGATCGACAGCTGGAACAAGCAGCACCCGAAGGAGAAGGTCACCTTCGTCCAGCTGCCGTCGGACGTGAACCAGCAGCGTCAGCAGATGATCCAGAACGCCGAGACGAAGTCCGACGCCTACACGGTGCTCTCCCTGGACGCGGTGTGGACCTCGGAGTTCGCCGCCCACCAGTGGATCGACCAGCTGCCCGCCGCGCAGTTCCCGCTGGACGAGATGCTCAAGCCGGTGGTGGAGACGACCAAGTACCGCGACAAGCTGTACGCGGTCCCGCAGTCCTCCGACGGCGGCCTGCTGTACTACCGCTCCGACCTGCTGAAGAAGGCCGGAGTCAGCGCCGCGCCGACCACGTGGGCGCAGATGCAGGCCGCCTGCGCCAAGATCGGGAAGCTGCCCGAGGCCAAGGGCATGTCCTGCTACGCCGGCCAGTTCCAGAAGTACGAGGGCCTCACGGTCAACTTCTCCGAGGCCGTGAACTCCGCCGGCGGAGTCGTCACCGACGCCGAAGGCAAGCCGGACGTCGACACACCTGCGGCGAAGAAGGGCCTGGACTTCCTCGTCGACTCCTTCAAGGACGGCACCATCCCGAAGGAAGCCATCACCTACCAGGAGGAGGAAGGCCGCCAGGCGTTCCAGTCGGGCAAACTGGCCTTCTTCCGCAGCTGGCCGTACGTGTACTCGCTGGCCGAGAAGAGCAAGGTCAAGGGCAGGTTCGAGGTCGCGCCGCTGCCCGGCCTGACCGGGGCAGGCTCCTCCACCCTGGGCGGCCACAACGTGGCCCTCTCCTCCTTCGCCGAGAACAAGGCCACGGCGCTGGACTTCATCAAGTTCTTCACCGACCACGACAGCGCCACCACGTTCCTCAAGGAGGGCTCGGCCGCCCCGCCTTACGCGGACCTGTACGACGACCAGGTGTTGGTCAAGCAGTACCCGTACCTGCCGGTGCTGAAGAAGTCGATCCTGAACGCCGTGCCGCGCCCCCGGGTGGTCCAGTACGGCGACGTGTCCTCGGCGATCCAGCAGGAGGCGTACGCGGCCCTGAACGGCGACAAGTCCAGCGCACAGGCGCTCAAGGACCTGCAGGAAGCCCTGCAGAAGCTCTCGGCGCAGTGAGAGGGAGGCGCGTGGTGGCCACTGGGACCCCACCGGAGAAGGCCGCGGACCGGCCGCCCGGACCGGCAGCGGGCCGGGCCGGGCGGCCCGCCGGGCCGGCGAGGCCCCGGCGGGACCGGAAGTCGGCGACAGCGGGTTCCGGCCGGATGGCGGCCCTGCTGGTCTCCCCGACCCTGCTGGTGCTGACCGTCGTCGTGCTCTACCCGACGATCATGGCGTTGCGGGAGTCGCTGTACGGGACCAAGGGGCTGGACCCGGCAACCGGCTTCATCAGCGACACCGAGCCGTTCGTCGGACTGCAGAACTACACCGACATCTTCGGCGAGGCCGGAGAACGATTCTGGAACGCCTTCTGGAACACCACCTTCTTCACCGTCGTCACGGTGGGCCTGGAGACGGTGATCGGTGTCGCCATGGCGCTGATCATGCACAAGGCGTTCAGCGGCCGGGCCCTGATCCGCGCGAGCATCCTCATTCCCTGGGCCGTGCCCACGGCCATCTCCGGCCTGCTGTGGCGGTGGATCTTCAACAGCGACGGCATCGCCAACGCCCTGGTCGGTCATCAGATCCTGTGGACCACCGAGGGTTTCCACGCCAAGATCGCCGTCATCATCGCCGAGGTGTGGAAGACCGCCCCCTTCATCGGGCTGCTGGTCCTGGCCGGCCTGCAGGTGATCGGCAAGGAGGTGTACGAGGCGGCCCGCATGGACGGGGCGAGCCCCCAGCGCCAGTTCTGGCACATCACGTTGCCGTTGGTGAAGCCCGCTCTGCTGGTGGCTGTGCTGTTCCGCTGTCTGGACGCGCTGCGGATGTTCGACCTGCCGTACCTCCTCGTCGGCGCGCAGAAGAACTCGGTGGAGACCCTGTCGATGCTCGCGCAGAACGAGGCGTCCAACGTCCGCTTCGGACCCGCCGCCGCCTACGCGGTGGTCCTCTTCGTCTACGTCCTTCTCATCGCGCTGGGCTTCGTACGGCTGCTGGGCGCGGACGTCATCGGCGACGCGGGCGGGCCGGGCAGGAAGAAGCTCCGACGGGCCCCGAAGCGGAACCGTGTGGAGGTGTCGGCATGACCGCGACTGTGAAATGGCGAACCTGGCTGCTCTACCTGGGAGTTGCCACGGTGGTGGCCTACTGCCTGGCCCCCTTCTACTGGATGCTGGTCTCCAGCCTGCGCCGCACCTCGGACATCTTCGACACCTCGCTGCTGCCCTCCCCGGTCTCGTTCGAGAACTACGAGGCGGTCTTCAGCCCTTCCCAGGGATTCGGCCGCGCCCTCCTCAACAGCCTGATCGTCTCCGGCATCACCACCGTCCTGGCGCTGCTGCTGGCCACGTTCACCGCCTACGCCATGGCCCGGCTGGAGTTCCGCTTCAAGCGGCTGATCCTCACCCTGATCATCGCCACCTCGATGTTCCCGGTCGTGTCGATCGTGGTCCCGCTGCTGAAGCTGTTCACCGACATCGGCTGGATCAACACCTACCAGGCGATGATCGTGCCCAGCATGTCCTTCGCCCTGCCGCTGGCGGTGTGGAACCTGACCACGTTCTTCCGGCAGATGCCCGACGAACTGGAGCAGGCCGCGATGATCGACGGCTGCACCCGGGGCCAGGCGTTCCGCAAGGTCATCATCCCGATCGCCGCACCGGGCATCTTCACCACGGCGATCATCACCTTCATCGCCGCCTGGAACGAGTTCCTCATCGCCCTGTCGATGACGAACCGGCCCAGCATCCAGACCGCGCCGGTCGCCATCTCCAAGTTCGCCGGCGCCAGCCAGTTCGACACCCCGTTCGGCAGCCAGATGGCCGCGGGCGTCCTGGTCACCATCCCCCTGGTGATCATGGTGCTCCTCTTCCAGCGCCGCATCGTCGCCGGCCTCACCGCGGGCGCGGCCAAGTAACTCCCGGCTGCCGCACCGCTCTCTCCCCCCACTACCAAAGGACCCTCAGCAGCACATGTCCTCCACCACGCCCTCGCCCTGGTGGCGCAGTGCCGTCATCTACCAGGTCTACATCCGCAGCTTCGCCGACGGCGACGGCGACGGCGTCGGCGACATCACCGGCCTGCGCTCCCGCCTGCCCTACCTCAAGTCGCTCGGCGTGGACGCCCTGTGGATCAACCCCTGGTACAAGTCCCCGATGGCGGACGGCGGTTACGACGTCGCCGACTTCCGCACCATCGACCCGCTGTTCGGCACGGTCTCCGACGCGGAGCGGCTGATCGAGGAGGCCCACGAGCACGGGATCCGGATCATCCCGGACATCGTGCCCAACCACACCTCCGACGAGCACGTCTGGTTCCAGGCGGCACTGGACGCGGGCCCCGGCAGCCCCGAGCGTGACCGCTACGTCTTCCGGCCCGGCCGCGGCCCCGACGGCACCCAACCGCCCAACAACTGGATCTCCTGCTTCGGCGGCCCCGCCTGGACCCGCCTGCCCGACGGCGACTGGTACCTCCACCTGTACGCCCCCGAGCAGCCTGACCTCAACTGGCAGCACCCCGACGTCCACGCCGAGTTCGAGTCCATCCTGCGGTTCTGGTTCGACCGGGGCGTCGACGGCTTCCGCATCGACGTCGCCCACGGACTCGCCAAGGACCCCGAACTGCCCGACGTGACACGGGAACAGACCACGCACCCGCACTGGGACCGAGACGAGGTCCACGACATCTACCGCACCTGGCGTGAGGTCGCCGACGAGTTCGACGGCGACCGCGCCTTCGTCGCCGAAGCCTGGGCCGACACCCCCGAACGCCTCGCCGCCTACGTCCGCCCCGGCGGCCTGCACACCGCCTTCAACTTCGACTTCCTCATGGCCAGCTGGGACGCCAAGGACCTCCGCACGGTCATCGACGACTCCCTCGCCATGCTCAACGGTGTGGGCGCACCGGCCACCTGGGTGCTCTCCAACCACGACGTCATGCGCCACACCAGCCGCTACGCCCGCCACAGCGTCGCACGCTGGGTGCCCAACGAGCGTTACCAGCCCCAGGGCCCCGTCGACCTGGACCTCGGCACCCGCCGCGCCCGAGCGGCAGCCCTGCTCATGCTCGCCCTGCCCGGCGGCGCCTACATCTACCAGGGCGACGAACTCGGCCTGCCCGAAGTCGAGGACCTCCCCGTGGACGTCCTCCAGGACCCCATCTGGGAACGCTCCGGCCAC
This sequence comes from Streptomyces sp. NBC_01314, assembly GCF_041435215.1. NCBI lineage: Bacteria > Bacillati > Actinomycetota > Actinomycetes > Kitasatosporales > Streptomycetaceae > Streptomyces > Streptomyces sp. NBC_01314. The sequence continues at coordinate 7,740,385 of NZ_CP108394.1, forward strand.
ACCGACCGCGGCCGCGACGGCTGCCGCGTACCGATCCCCTGGTCAGGACAGGCCGAGCCGTTCGGCTTCAGCCCCGACGAGGCCTATGCCGGCCCCTGGCTGCCCCAGCCCGCCAACTGGGGTGAGCGCAGCGTGGAGGCACAGACCGGGGACGAGACCTCGATGCTGGAGCTGTACCGCACAGCCCTCCGCCTGCGCAGCGAACATCCCGCCCTCGGCGACGGCAGCATGACCTGGCTCGACACGCCCGCGAAAGTCCTCGCCTTCCGCCGCGACCCGGGGTTCGTCTGCGTCGTGAACCTTTCGGGTGAGGCGTACCAACTACCCGGCCACACCTCGATCCTGCTGTCCAGCGGTCCCCTTCAGGACGGCCTGCTGGCACCCGACCAGGCGGTCTGGCTTCAGCCATAGCGGCCTGCAACAGGGGCAACGAATCCAGTCGAACTGTCCCCTTGATCCGCCAGGGCCTGCCCGGTGTCCCTCCCCGCCGACCGGACAGGTCCTGGTCCACACCTGAAAGCAAGCCGAGTCGACACCAGCCTTCGGCATGCTGCTGGTCCTGCCCGTCTGATCGTCTTCACGTCCTTCCAGTGGTGATTCGTCCAGGGGCGGCCGGCTCCGCCGTCACGAGCCGAGCCCGCCTTACGGGGGGCGGCATATCAGTGATGATCCGGACGCGGGGCTGAAAGTAGGCTGTGCGGCCACGGTCCGGGGGCTGTGGCGTGAGCACGAGGAGGGGAACGTGTACGTGAACAAGAACGCGGTCAGGGCCAACGTGGCGATCGCCGTGTGCGCCCTCTTTATTCTCTCCGTCGTGGCCTTGCTCTCCGCGATCGGGGACGACTCGTCGGCTGCCACGGCGGACCCGGTGACCACACCCTCCGCGACAGCCCCCGTGCCCAGCGGCAGCGGCAGCCAGGTCGCCGGTGACGTCAACGGGGACGGCTACGCGGACCTGGTCTTCGCAGCGCCTGCCGTCCACCCGGGCGCCAGGCACTCTGCCTACCTCGGTGTGGTCTACGGCACCGCGCGGGGACCGGACCCGGCCGTCCGCACCATCATGGACCCCATCGGCACGCAGCTGTCCCTGGATCAGCCGCTGGGAGGGGTCCGCACCGCCGACCTCGACGGCGACGGCCATGCGGACATCCTGGCCGGCGGGTACGTCATCTGGGGCGGCCCCACCGGTCCCGGCGAGGACATTCCCTCCCCGAAGCTGGAGGGCGTACCGGGTGACTACGACGGTGACGGCCAAGTCGATCTCGCCGTGGGCGACGGCGCTGGGCTCCGCGTGCTGTACGGGCCGTTCACCCGTGAAGGGACGCCGCGCCGCACGGGTGCCACCCGCCCGAACCCGATCAGCGCGGCCGGCCTCGGTTACGACGACAGCGGCTTCTACCTCACCGCGGGCGACGCGGACGGCGACCGCGCCACCGACCTCGTCGTCACTGCCCACGGAGACGGCGAGCAGACACCGTCCGTGCTCCTGCACGGCCGGGCCGGGCCCGGTGGATTCACGGCGCGCACGCAGGCGTTGCCGACCGGCAGCTCAGTGGCGTTCGGTGACTTCGACGGCGACGGCAAGGGCGACATCGCCACCGGAGACAGCGGCGACCGCAACAACGAGCCGGAGGCCGACACCGAATCCGCGCACGGCATCGTCATCCTCACCTACGGCGGAGGCCGTCCCCCCGGGCGCGTCGAGCCGGGAGCGACCGGAAGCTATTCCACAGGTGACCTCGACCACGACGGTCGCGACGACCTTCTGATCTCCGTCCCGGGCGGCGCCAGGATCCTGTACGGCAGCGCCGACGGACTGACGACGGACGGGGCCACCACACTGCGGCGCAACGGCGGCGGCGAAGAAGTCCCCGCCTCCGAGCGGCCGGCGCGGCTCGCAGCCGTACAGGACTTCGACCAAGACGGGCGCGCTGACGTCGTACTCGACTGGTCCCGTGACGGGCTGGGTCCCTCACGGTGGTGGGTGATCGAAGGCGACAGCGACGAGGTCGCGGCCTTCACAGACGCCAAGTTCGCCGACTGAGCCGAAGAACCTGTCCCTGAACTTCCTGAGCGGCACCGCCCCGGTCGCTCACGGACCAGGCGGCCTGCCTCGCGGTATGGCCACCCGCGACGATCTCCCGGCGCTGGGCCTTGGGTGAGCCGACGCAGTTGTGCAGGTGGGGGAGGGGCGGCAGTCGGCCGGGGAGAAACGCGCCTGGATGACGGGCAGTCCGATCGCGGTGGCACGCAGGGCCCACTGCGTGCTGGCGATACCGTTCGGGCAGGTCACACGCTTGTTGTCCGCGAACTGCAGACCACGATCAGTGCCAGCCGCCCCGGGGACCAGGCAGGCTTCCCCCGTACCGGGAACAGGGCGGCGAAGTACTCGTCCCGGAATATCACCTCCAGCTCGCCCCGGACCTGGATCGTCAGACTCCCCCTGGGGAATGTGGCCTTCGCCATCCGCACCGTCTCCACCGGAATTTCCCCAGGCTCCTGCGGCCGCAGCGGCACCCGAACCCTCCCCAAACAGCAACGTCGGCCTTGAAGACCACAACCAGGTCTCGAAGGCCGACGTCACGCACAGGCCCGCATTCGCCAACAGCGTCCGAGTAGAGGGGCGGAGCCTCTGTGCGTTGGAAGGTAAATCCGCTGCGCCCGGGTTCGCTTCCAGTCTTTGGGCTGGCGCGATCGTCTCCTGACTCTTCAGCGCGATCCTGCCGGGCCTCATTGAGGCCGCGTTGAGGCCGCAAGGACAGGAACGGACTGACAAGGGCTGACTGGCCCCAACACGGATAGCCGCAGCTGACCTGCGAAAACGTCATGGATGAGCGTTGATCGACAAGGCCCGCCAAGATCCTCAAAGGGCTCATAATCCGTCGGCCGTGGGTTCGAGTCCCACCCGCCCCACTTCCGCAGGTCTCTGACCTGCGGAAACGTTCTTTTTTGGGTGCCGGGGCGTCAACTTTGCCTGAACGGACCGAATCCGCTGCTCGCGAGTTTGGTTCCGGAGCGGTCTATGGCGGCTGGAAATCCGCTGACCTGCGCGGATGAACCGACCTGGTGTTGGTGCGGGCCTCGGAGGGTGGTCGGTCTGAGGGCCGGAACGGTGAATTCGGGACGCCGGCAGGACGCGGGGGCTGCGAGGGGGCGAGGACGCCGGTTTGCTGGGTCGTCCACGGCGTGGTGCGTGAGGACATCGGTGCCCGGAAAGTGTCCGTGAAGGGTGGTCTGCGCTCCGGTCTCACGGCCGGATGCGGGTTGTTGAGGGTTGCGTCCTGTGGGGTGGTGTATAGGTTCCGCCTGATCCGGGGGGCCTCGGCGTCGGAGTCGGTGCCTGGATACGAGAACGGCCACCGGCTGATCCTCAGAGAACGACCAAGATCGTGAAGAAGACCGGTGCGGTGACCGTACCTGGCCGGTTGTCTTTGTTCACGTTGGCACAGGAACCTCGCCTCGGTGAGTCTGGACCGAGTCAGCCGTAGTGAGCGGTGCTGGTGGCGTTACGCCATGTGGGCCGCTTCGCCCCACCGCCTCCGGCAGCCGGTCCTAAGCGGTGGAGGGCTCCAATGTTGGTGATGTATCTTGATGGCATACATCATGAATGCTGGAGGTGCTCGATGTCCGTCACCCAGATTGATCTCGATGACGAGGCACTCGCCGAGGCCATGCGGCTGATGGGTGTCACGACGAAGAAGGAGACGGTCAACGCGGCCTTGCGGGACTACGTGGCCCGGATCAAGAGGCTTGAGGCCGCCGAGAAGCTGGCCGCACGCGGTGCGCGTGGTGAGTTCGAGCAGGCCGCGGCGGCGCATGACGCGGGCAAGCGTGCCCGACGCGAGGCCTTCGAGTGATCACATACCTGCTCGACACCTCCGCCCTGTGGCATCTGTTCCGCACCCCCGGAGCATTGCCGCCCTGGGAGGGACACATCGCCGCCGGGGTGTTCCATCTCTGCGAGCCGACACGCGCCGAGTTTCTCTACTCGGCAACCAGTTCCTCCCACCGGGACGAGCTCGCGGAGGAGTTGGACGCACTCTGTCACCTCTCTCCCGTTCCGAAGAGTGCCTGGCGTTGGGTCGACACCGCCCAGTACAAGCTGACCCAGCGGGGCCAGCATCGCGTGGCAGGAGCGATCGACCTGTTGGTGTGCGCGACCGCGGTTCACCACGGGTACACCGTCCTCCACGTGGACAACGACTTCGCGACGGTGGCCGAAGTGCTCAAGGAGGTTCAGCAGCGGGACGTACGAGCCTGATCTCCTGGGGCTCCGGTGGCGCCACGACTGGCTTCACCCAGCCGCGCGGCCGGAGAAGCGGCAGGGCTGCCGCGCCGATCAGTCCGGCCTCGTCGAGTCTGTGCTCTCGCCGGCCGTGAGTGCTCAGTCCGCGTCGGCCACGATGGAGCCGACGCGTTCGGCCAGAGTCGGGTCGCGTCGGACCAGGAGGGCCGCGTAGCCGACGGCGGCGAGCAGGGCGGCGACCGCCACGTAGGGGAACCAGTTGTAAGGCGCGGGCTGGCCCGGCTTGGCGAGGTAGTAGAGCGGGATCAGGATGGCCACCGTACCGAGCGCGGGCAGTACCAGGTGGCGGACCACCCGGAACTCCTGCGGCCGGTACCTGCGGTAGTACAGCGGCAGGGCGATGTTGGACGCGAGGTAGACCAGCAGGATCAGGATGGCGCCGAGAGTCGATGACTCGGTGAAGAAGACCACCGGGTTCATCGAGTCGCCGGAGGACCCCAGCAGGTGGCCCAGGGCCCAGCCGCCGATGATCAGCAGAGCGGTGGCGGTGAAGGTGATGATCGCCTTGTTCGGTGTGCGGCGGATGGGGTGCACGTAACCGAAGAAAGAGGGGAGCAGCCCCTCGCGTCCGGCGTTGAACACCAGGCGGGCCTGGGAGTTGATGCCGGCGATCAGCACGCCGAGGGTGGAGGTCAGTCCGCCGAGGTAGGCGAGGAACGCCAGCGCGCCGAGGGTGTGGTGGGCCACCTCGATGAAGGGGATCCGGGAGGCGCCGAGTCGGGTCACGTCGTAGCCGAAGCCCGTCACCGTGGAGTAGGCGAAGAGGATGTAACTCACCGTCATGATTGCGACGGAGGAGAACACCGCGCGGCCGACGTTGTGACGCGGATTCTCCGTCTCCTCGGCGAGTGCCGCCGAGTTCTCCCAGCCGATGAACAGGTACACCGCCAGCGGGAAGCCGGCCGCCAGCCCCGTGAAGCCGTCGCTGATGTGGCTGGGCAGGAACGGGTCGAAGGACAGCTCGCCGCGGTGTTCCACCAGCGCGGCGACCGAGACCACGACCAGCACCAGCATCTCCGCGCCGAAGAAGTAGCCGGCCCACTTGGTGGAGACCACCACCCCGCGCAGCATCAGCGTCACGGCCAGCCCGGTGAGCAGCAGCGTCCAGATGATCCACGGCAGGTCTACGCCGGTGTAGTGGCGCAGGGTGATCTGCACGAACCCGCCGGAGATCGAGATGACGCCGGCCATCGCGATGATGTAGCCCAGCGCCGCCAGCAGCGCCGTGGTCACCGCGCTGACCGGCCCGAAGGTCTTGCCGACGAAGGTGATGAAGCTGCCCGCCGAGGGGTGCGCCCGGGAGAACTCCGCCAGCGTGTTGCCGAGGAGCGCCACCGCGATGCCCGCGGCCAGGATGGTCAGCGGTGACGCCACTCCCGCGGTGGTGGCCAGGAAGGCGAAACCGAAGAAGAAGCTCATGGCCGGGCCGACGTTGGCCATCGTGGCGGCGGCGATGTCCGCCATGCCGAGGACGCCGCCGCGCAGCCGCTGCGGCGCGCCGCCGACGGGACCCGGCGGGGACAACGGGCCGGCTCCGGGGTTGGGCATGGCGGCAACTCCTCGTGCGGTGGCGGCGTGATGGATGCGCGGGTTCTCGACAGCCGGGCCGTCGCGGACCGGGCGTCAGCGGTGCCGGAAACGGTGGTGTGCCTTCACCGCCTGCACGGCCGGATCGGTCGCACCCCGCCCGAGTTCGGTGAGAAGTTCGGCGTGGCAGCGGTTCTGCGCCCGTACGACCGCGGGTTCCGGCGCGGGCAGCAGCAGGCACAGCCGGCCGAGCAGATCGGCGGCGAACTCACGGATTCCGGCGCCGCCGAGCGCCACCGCGAGGTCCAGGTGGAATCGGGTCTCCAGCTCGGCCAGGCGTGCCGGGTCGTCGGTCTGTTCCATCTCCTCGACCAGTGCCCGGAGCCCGTCCAGCCGTTCGGCCGGGACCTCTCCCGAACTGTGCGCCACGAGGCCGCATTCGAGCAGGAGGTGGAAGGCGTCCAGCGAAGCCGCCTCCTTGAGGTCGTGGGTGAGGGCTACGACGGTGGCCCAGTCCTGCGCGACGAAGGTTCCGCCCGCCCGTCCGCGCCGGCGGTCGAGCAGGCCCTCCTGGCACATGCCCTCCAGCGCGCGGCGCACGGTGATCTCGCCGATTCCCAGCTCCTCGGCGAGGACCCCGGCGTCCGGCAGCCGGTCTCCAGGCTGCACGGATCGCAGGCGTACCCGCAGTGCGATCCGTGACCGGACGAGATCGGATCCGCTCTGGCCCCCGCCGGGCAGGGCGCGGGCGTGTCCCACGCCGGTGACCGATGTCGTCTGGGCCGGGCCTGGCGGTTTGTAAGGCCCGAACTTGCCCGCTGCATTCGCCACGGCGCCACCCTAACGGCCTGCTGATCGCCGTCGCTGCCCACGACGGCCCTCGTGCGGTGCGCCGGGTCGGCGCCGAGGGCGAGCTCGCGCTCGGTGAGGGGGGAGGTCCGCCGGTGGTTCCGGCGACGACGCCACTGTGTGGTGCATGGGGACTCCCGAGGAGGTTCCGAATCGGCCCGGAACAGCCGGGGCACGGCATGGCGCGGTACGGGCGTCGCGACGGGAGGAGCGGGTCGCGATGCAGGAAAAATTAGAGCAAGGTGAACAGTTAAACAAGACCCTGCCGCGACCGGTCCGGGAGGCGGAGGAGGGGCAGGGGTGGCGGTCGGCTCGCCATAGCCCTGACCTGGGGATTTATGCCCCAGCGGGCCCGCCGCCGGGGTCCGTCGACGGGGCGAGAGGGGGCGGGTGCGAGGCATGCGTGCCCCGGGGAAGGCGCGTTGACGCCATGGGGTGGACGACTGGACCCCTTGTTTTATTCGATCGTTCTGAACTATTTTCCTGAACGCCGCCGGTTCGACCGGTCCAGCAGGCACCGGACCCGGAGGCCACGGTCCACCATGCCCTCCCACCGACCGTGATCGCCACCAGCACCGTTACCCGGCACCCCGCACACCCCGCCCGGCGGCATCCACGCGGCGACCCCGCCCGATCCCGCCGGCACCTTCCCTCGTCCCCACCTGCCTCCTGGATGTCGAGATGACTACACAAGCCCCGCGTCCCGCCCCCGATCCGGTGACCACCACCGAGAGCGCCTCAGAAGGATCCGGCCTGCAAGCCGGACTGAAGAACCGTCACCTGTCGATGATCGCGATCGGTGGTGTCATCGGTGCCGGCCTGTTCGTCGGCTCCGGATCGGGCATCGCCGCCGCCGGTCCCGGCATCCTGATCTCCTACCTGCTCGTCGGCACCCTCGTCGTCCTCGTCATGCGGATGCTCGGTGAGATGGCCGCGGCCAACCCCACCTCCGGCTCGTTCTCCGCCTACGCGGACCGTGCGCTGGGTCGCTGGGCCGGCTTCACCATCGGCTGGCTGTACTGGTTCTTCTGGGTCGTGGTGCTCGCCGTCGAGGCGACCGCCGGCGCCAAGATCCTGGCCGGATGGATCCCTGCGGTCCCGCAGTGGGGCTGGGCCCTGCTCGTCATGGTCGTCCTCACCGCCACCAACCTCGTCTCCGTCGGCTCCTACGGCGAGTTCGAGTTCTGGTTCGCCGGTATCAAGGTCGTCGCCATCGCCGCGTTCATCGTGATCGGTGGACTCGCGATCTTCGGCCTGCTGCCCGGCTCGGACCACCCGGCATCCGGCTTCTCCAACCTGACCGAGCACGGCGGGTTCCTGCCCAACGGGCCGGGGGCGATTCTCACCGGCATCCTGATGGTGGTCTTCTCCTTCATGGGCAGCGAGATCGTCACCCTGGCCGCCGGTGAGACCGAGGACCCGCAGGCCGCGGTCACCAAGGCCACCAACAGCGTGATCTGGCGGATCGCGGTGTTCTACCTGGGCTCGATCCTGGTCGTGGTGTCGCTGCTGCGCTGGGACGACCCGGCGATCCTCAAGGACGGCTCGTACGTCGCCGCGCTGAACTCCGTCGGCATCCCGCACGCCGGCGAGATCATGAACGCCATCGTGCTCACCTCCGTGCTGTCCTGTCTCAACTCCGGCCTCTACACCGCGTCCCGGATGGCGTTCTCGCTCGGCCGTCGCAGCGACGCCCCGGCCGCCTTCGCCCGCACCAGCGGGCGCGGAGTCCCGCATGCGGCCATCCTGGCCTCGGTGGTCTTCGGCTTTGTCGCCGTCGCCTTCAACTACCTCTGGCCGGACACGGTTTTCCAGTTCCTACTGAACTCCTCCGGCGCGATAGCCCTCTTCGTCTGGCTGGTGATCTGCTTCTCCCAGCTGCGGATGCGTAAGATCATCCAGCGGGAGTCGCCGGACAAGCTGGTCGTCAGGATGTGGCTCTACCCGTATCTGACCTGGGTCACCATCGCGATGATCACGTTCGTTCTGGTCTACATGCTGACCGACACCGCCGACGGCGGCGGCCGCGACCAGGTCGTCCTGTCCACCTTGGTGGCCGGGGCCGTGGTGGCCTTCGCGCTGGTCCGCGAGCGGCTGGCACGCAACGCCCGGCAGGGCAAGGTCATCTCTTCGTAGCAGCCAGGGCCCGTTGTACGGCCGTCCCGACCCGCCGGTGACGCGGCCCTCCCGCCGCGTCACTGGCTTCACGGCCGTACCCGTCATGTCGGGCCGGTATGTCCCGCGGGGGCGGGCCGGTACTCCAGTCGGGCCGCGGTCGGGATGGTCGTCGCGTGGCTCGGGACGCGGGTGTGGTGGCACCTGGTCTTCGTTTCCGCAGACCGGCGGGCATCCGGTGTCGAGCCGGGCCACTGTGGGCCGCTGCTGCCGAACTCGGCGACATCGAGTTCGCCGGTAACGGCCCGGAATCGTCACCTCATGGTGGACACCTGCGCGTAGCTCCCTCGGCGGACAACGGCACCCGCCGCAGAGCCTGCGCGGGCGGAGCCTCTGCGCGGTGGAAGGAGATCCGCTGTGCCATGTTTCGACGAGTCGCGAAGAACAGGCGGTCGTCGTCGATGTCCTTGACGATCAGGACCCGGCTGGACGGCACCCTGACACATCGACCGTGCACAGGCTCATGGCGTGCGGTTCCGGCCGGCCCGCAGCGCCGGCTGCGAGGATCCATTCGCCGATCGCGGACAACGGGTTGTCCGGGAGGCCGTGCTCCTGGAAACGGCCGTCACCCACGTTCGCGAAGACCGGAACCGAGCTGAGCTTGTCGCGCATCGTCTCGGGCACGTGCAGCACACCCATCTCTCCCCGTGGCTGTTCTCGGTTGCCGAGAAACGATCTGGCAGCCTACCTTCGGGCCCATGGCGGACGACGAACGCACGCGCGCGGCCCGACTGCTGGACGCCCAGGCCAAGGCCGAACAACTCTTCACGGAGATCGAGAAGCGCGGGCTCGTCGCGCCGGGTGAGGGGGAGCGGGCGGTCAGCGACCGCGTCCGGGACCTGGCGAACGAGCTGTTCGGCACGACCCGGCACTGGCACAAGCGGATCGTCCGCTCCGGACCCAACACGCTGAAGCCCTACCGGGAGAATCCACCGGACCGGGTCATGGGCGCGGACGACATCGTGTTCGCCGACCTCGGGCCGATCTTCGCGGAGTACGAGGCCGACTTCGGCCGGACGTTCGTGCTGGGCGACGACCCGGTCAAGCACCGGCTGCGCGACGACCTGCCGAAGGTCTTCGAGGCCGGCCGCCGCATCTTCGAAGCCGACCCGGACATCACCGGCGCACGGCTGTACGCCGAGGTCGAGCGGCTCGCGAAGGAAGCCGGGTGGGAGCTGGGCGGCTGGCACGCCGGGCACCTGGTGGGAGAGTTCCCGCACGAGTGGATCGACGGCGCGGACACGGAGTCGTACATCGCCCCCGCCAACGACACCCCACTGCGGCGCACCGACAAGGCAGGGCGCTCCTGCCACTGGATCCTGGAGATCCATCTCATCGACCAGGAACGGGAGTTCGGAGGCTTCTACGAGGAACTGCTCACCCTCGGCTGATCCGTCACCCTGGCTCCGTCAAGGGCCGGCCGCCCCCCGGTCCTGGGCCAGCGGGAGCTCTGACTTGCCCTCAGCAGGCGCGCGGCCTGCCCAGTGAGTGGTGTGCATCGTGAATTCGCAGGTCACGGGTCTGGTGTGTAGTCAACTCCGATTCCCACGCCGTAAATGAAGAGTGCGACGACTCCCACGCCTTCAAAAAGATGGGCAGCACTGCGCCCCCGGCATCTCGCGTCGACTGCGAGCGTCACCGCTCCCGCCCGGCGCGTTGGAGAAGGACGAGCAGCACGTGGTGCAGTCCCGGAGTGGTGATCACTCGATGTGTCCGGTGTCGGGGTCCACCTGCGAGAGGAACTCCCGGATGACCTCCTCGAGATGGTCCGTGGTGGACTGCGCCGGAGGGCGGGTGCTGAACCCGAACCCGTACTGGGGGTCGGGCCCGGTCAGCCAGGCGAAGTTGTAGGAGCCCGGCCTGCCGTCCGGCTGGCTGACCTCGAACTCGTCACCGTCGACCGACATCCGCCACGGCTCGTTCTCCGGCATCACGACCTGCTTTCCTTCAGCCCTGGAAAGGAGAGCGCACGTGGCCCCAACCGCGCGCGCCACAATCACATGCGCGTGTGGATCACACCACGGTGAAGTCGGTCGCCTTGGGGTCCAGCGTCGTGTCGCCGTCCTTGGCTGTGGCCAGGACGGCGACGTGCCACAGGCCACGCGGGGACCCGTCGGCTTCGGCGCGGGTGACGGTTACCTTGTAGGTGCAGCGCACGGTGTCCTCACCGGACGGCTTGCAGACGGCCGACTCCACGGCGGCCATGTCCTTGGCGGTCAGCCCCTTCTGCGCGAAGGGCGAGCTCGCCGGCCACGCCAGGACCTTCACGCTCTTGACGCCGGAGGACGCCGTGACGTCAGTGGTGAAGGTGAACGAGCCACCGCGGTCGCCGTCGGGGGCCGTGTAGCGGGCCGTGCTGTGCGACAGCACCGGAGGCTGTTCCCCGGCGTAGGCGAGAGCGAAGGCACCGGCACCTCCGAGGGCGATGACACCGGCAGCCACGGAGAAAACGATACGACGCGACATAAGAAAATTCCCCTAACAGACTCAGCTGGATCACACCGGCGCTCTCGGCTGCGCCGTTGCGCCAATTCTGATCGCGCAGCCAGCACCAGGTATGAGCGCACGTACTCAACTCCAGCCTGAGTAAGACCTGTTGTCTGTGCAGTTGCGCGGCTATTGAGCGCGGTGCATCGTGAAAACCGCACGTCAGTCGGCCTGGTGTGCGTAGGCGTGGGGAGGCTCGGGCAGGTCCGGGGCGGTAGTCCACCGACAAGATCATCCGTCAGCGGGCGACTTCCCGGTTCGTCAGCACCAGCAGGGCCCGGACCAGCGCGGTCGCCCACCTCGGATTCGTGCGGACCTTGCCGAGGACGCGCCAGTTCTTCAGATGGGCGAAGCCGTGCTCGACCGGGGCCCGCACTGCGGCCAATGCCTTGTTGGACAGCTTCTGGCCACGGGTCGACTTCACCCCGGGTCACCTGCTCGGCAGCGTCTCCGGTGAACTCGGCCTGCGCGCCTTCCTGGAGAAGGCCGGGCACACCCTCGTCGTCACCTCGGACAAGGACGGCGACGGCTCCGTCTTCGACCGGGAGCTGGCCGACGCGGACGTGGTGATCTCGCAGCGTTCTGGCCCGCGTACCTGACCCCCGAGCGCATCGCCGCCGCGAAGAACCTCAAGCTTGCCGCGAGGTAGCGGCAGCAGCCCTCGATGACGCCGCTGGCGATCGGCCGGCCCAGGGTGAGGGCGATGTGGTAGTTCAGGTAGGGCTGATTGGCCTTCAGGTAGGCGGCGGCGCGTTCCGGTCCGGGGGCGGCGCGGTCCTGTTCGGTGCGGGCGCGCTGGTAGGCGTGCAGGTCGGCGACCACGCGCGGGGCGTGGTCCTCCAGCAGGTCGCGGGCTGTGGCCTGAACGAAGGCGGCACGGGCGGGCTGGGCGGGGTGCAGGTCCTCGGCGGCCTTCCACAGGTATTCGAGCACGTGCACGAGTCGACGATGATGTCGATGTCCACGCCGCGTCCGGCGGCTTCTCTTTCCAGGCATTCCAGCTGGTGGTTGGCGCCGTCGACCAGCACGATCCAGCGGCGGTCGTGCGTCGGGTCGCGCCTTTCGGCCTGGTCGAACAGCATGGTGACCATGGCGGCGGTGGAGTGCTCCGGGGAGGCGTCGATCCGGCGGCCTGCGGCGCGCGGTGGGCGGCCTGCTGCTGGCGCCGTCCGTAAAGGTCCCTTTGCTTGAAAGCTTCATGGCTGCTGCCGCCGGAGCCCTCGTGCTACCTGCGTTCCGAACTTCGCCATCTCCGTGACGGATACGATGACCGATTCGCTTGCAGCTCGCTGTCCCTAGAGTCGGGCCTGGTCAGCGCACTCGCGCGCACCGCGGGAGACTCCATGGCGACCGCGGTCATCGAAACCCGAAGCAAGGACCGGACCGCCGGGCCGGCACGCCTCCTGCGCACAGAATGCGTCGCCGTCTCCAGGAGGAGCGTGACCCGCGCGAGCGCCGGAAACCGTCGACCACAGCCAACTCACCGGAGGACCATATGGACACGTCGCGAAGTAGCCCGCAGCCCGCAGGACACATTGCGGTCGAGGGCCACGCCGGGGTGCTTGTCGCTCGTATCGACGGAGGCCCGCATGCGTTGTTCGATCCCGAGATCACCAAGCAGCTGAAAGAACTCGTCGATCGTGCAGACCGCGATCCGGACATTCGCGCGGTCGTCTTCACCGGTACGCATCCGGACCGCTTCCTGAGCCACTCTGATGTGCGCTGGCTACAACAAGGTGGCACTGGATTCCCGCCGATCAACACGCGCATCGCCAAGCTCGTAGCGCGCACGGCGAGGCTCATCAACAGGGTGCCGGTTGTCAGAACGCTCGCGGGGATGACCCGGCTCAAGACACTTCTGCAGCTCGACAGCTTCCATGCCACCTTCCTGAAGATGAATGCAAGCGGCACCATCTTCGTCGCGGCACTCAACGGTTCGGCACTTGCCGTCGGCGCGGAACTGGCATTTGCCTGCGATCTGCGCATCATGGCAGACGGGGAGTATGTCATCGGCCTGACAGAAGTCCTGCTCGCACTGACACCGGGTGGCGGCGGCTCTCAGCGACTGCCTCGTCTGATCGGTAGGCAGCAGACGTTGGTCGCCGTTCTCGAAGGCAGGCCGTTCACGCCTGCAGAGGCTCTCTCGCTCGGTGCGGTCGACGAAGTGGTGCCACAGGAAAAGGTCCTCGCACGGTCGATCGAGCGCGCAGAGTATCTGAGCCTGCGCTCGAAGAAATCTCTCGGAGCCATCAAGCGATCCATCTACTTCGGCAGCTCCCTGTCGCTCGAGAACGGCTTGCAGCTCGAGCACGCCGAGTTCCTGGTCAGAGATCAATCGAAGGAAGCTCAGAGGCGGATGCTTGAATACATCGCCGCCACGGACGCCACTGGCGAGCTCCCTCTGCTGAATCGTGAGACGTACGCGCGAGCACTCGCCGCCGGGCGAATCGGAGGTAGCCCGAGCGAGTAGACAGGGTCGATGTGGTGACCTCGTCCTGATCGGCGGTTCATCGCCTCAAGGCCGTTGCTGACGCCAGTGTCGGGACACATGCGGAACGGTGCGACGGGCCGAACAGCCGACGCGTGTCGAGGCGGCGATGACGGCGAAGCCGTACGAAATGTGGAGCGCCGCCGCCGTTGACAGCAGGTTGTCTCCAGTGGAGGTAACGGTGGAGATGTCGATGGAGACCACGGGGCGGCTGTTGAACGTCGCCGGTACCTGCCGACTACGGCATGCGAGTCAGTCCCGGCAGCTGTAGTTCTTGATGGTCCGCCCTGCACATCACGGTTGACCGAACTGGGGCACCTCCGGGCCCCTTCACCCCCGGCCACCTCGATGATCCACCGCTCACCGCTCACCGCTTGCACTTCCCTCAATGCAATTCTTGCTCTCACTACCGAAGACCACTTGCCCAACCGCCCGCCCTCGCAATGACAACAACGGCCCGACCGGTGGCACTCGTGACAGGCGCGTCCACCGGTATGACACGGAGACCGAAGGGGGCCTGTCGGTCGGCGTTGGGCCGGACGAATCGGAGGCGGGTGGCCGTGTCGTCTCGCGTGCGCCCCCGTCACCGCCGAGGCCACGCGTGCTCTCGCAGAGGTCATGGAACTCCACCTTCGGGGTCGCCGTGTGGCTGGGCTACCCGAATCGGGCGGATTCATCCAGGCGGACCTGCGGACCTGCGGACCTGCGGACCTGCGGGCATGTGGACGCGGGTGGGCACCGCATCTCGGGGTAGTAACCTGCCAGGCCCCGAGGTGAGGTGGGACGCGATGAACAGGATTCCCCGTCGGGTCGCGGAGGCGATCGTGGTGCTGGCCTCTGCCGCGGTGATGCTGGTCGCGGCGACCTGGCTCGTGGACAACTTCTGACGCCGCCTCACCGCTGGTGGCGCGATGGCTCACAGGCCCCCGGCTGCGACGTCTCCGACGGCCGCCGCTCGGAGGCCAGGACGATAGGAGCTGTCGCCAGAGTGGCCTCGGTGAGACCCGTAGCATCCGGTGTCGTAGGCCGCGCGGCGGAGCATGCCGGTGCGGGGAGATGCTCGGATGTTCCAACAGCCATGGTCACTGACTGCGTCGATACCCTCTCCGGAACAAGACCCGACGAACTGTGAGAAGCCTGTGATCCGAGACCTGTTCAACGTTCGGGTGCAGCCCGGGGAAGGCGGCTCCACGCCGTTGACCGAGGAGGAAGAGCAGCGCGCGCGGGCGGTGCTGTTCAGCGATCTCGGCAGCGTCATCGCCGAACGAGGCTGGGTCCGGTTCCCTGCATACTCGCCGGAGGAACGTCGCAGACTGGTCGATGTCGCACACCGTCTCAGTGCTCATTGGGGGCAGCAGGTGTTCATCGAGGCCGAAGACCAGTGCGCCATGAAGCTCTGTCTCGGCGGGCACGGATCGCAGCCGGCGAATCCGCTGCTGCCGTAGCGGGGCAGGCGCTGCCTGTGTGACTGGTGGATCATGTTCAGGTGATAGGTCGCCATGAACTGGCGGACGCCGATGAAGCACCACGCCGACCGGGCAACGGCCGAACGAACGAACCAACCGACCGACAGCCTCAAAACCAACGGCATTCTCATGCCTTCGACAGGGGCGCAGTCATACCTGGCCGGAGGCCGGCGGCCCCATTGCGGGACCGCGGAAAACGCTGCGGGGGCGTCAGTCGCCACCCCCGCTGCCGCAGCTGTCGGCGCCACCGCCACCCTCCTCGGCGGCCCAGGCGCTCTCCGCCTCACCGAGTGATCTGGGCCCCGAGGCGTTCTGGTGCGGACGGCCGGTCAGGTACCAGACCAGACAGGCGACGAACACGAAGACCGAAAGCCCGACCGTCCACAGCAGTGACGCCGTGGGTCGCCGATCCATAGGGCCTTCCATGACTATGGCCGTGAACCAGGCGGCCAGGAACCCGCTCTCCGGTGCGAAGACCACCAGCACCAGGAAGACTCGCTCCCCGTCGGGCAGGCGCATCGCTTTCCCCCTCTCGCCTGTGCCACGTTAGCGGGCTCGGCCACGGCCGACTACGCCATGAGCGGGCCCGGCCTGCGGGTGGACGGGTGGCACGTGCCGCCGGGGGTGATTCGGCTGATCGCCGAGGTGAGCCTCGTCGGGGCCGAGCCGGAGGACCTGGCGGCTCCATGTGGCCGGGATGTACCCCCATGGGCCCACCAAGCCCGAAGGTGTTCACCACGATGTGGGCCGGGAACTGGGCGTGGACATGATGCGGCAATGAGTTCGTAGCGAGCCATTGACAGCGGCTTTGGCCGGGGGCACCCTCATGTGCACACGGTTGACTAAACGATTAGCCAACCCGTTATCCAACACTTTGGGCAGGGGCGATGGCGCGCCGGACAGGGATCAAAGACGTGGCCGCGGCGGCAGGTGTGTCCGTCGCGACGGTGTCGCACATCCTCAACCGGGTGGAGGGCAAGAGGGCCAGTGCGGAGACCCGGCAGCGGGTTCTACGGATCGCCGAGGAGCTCGGGTACGCGCCGAACGGCCTGGCCCGGGGTCTGCGAACGCAGCGTTCGCAGACCATCGGCTTCATCAGCGACGAGATCGCCACCACGCCGAACGCGGGCCGGATCATCCTCGGCGCGCAGGAGGCCGCGGCTGCCCAGGGGATGGTGCTGCTGCTGGTCAACACCGGTGGGGATGAGGAACTGGAGCGCCGGAGCATCGAGATGCTGCTGCAGCGTCAGGTCGACGGCGTGCTGTATGCCGCCATGTACCACCGGGTCGTACGCCTGCCGGAGAGCCTGCGCTCGACGCCGACCGTGCTGCTGGACGCACGCTGCGACGACCCAGCGGTGCCCTTCGTGGTGCCCGACGAGGTTCAGGGCGGGTACACGGCGGCGCGGGAGCTGATCGAGCACGGACACCGCAGGATCGGTATGACCGTGGGAACGGCGGACATTCCCGCTCTGCACGGACGCATCGAGGGCTACCGCAAGGCGCTGGCCGAGGCCGGTGTCGTCTACGATCCCTCCCTGGTCACCGCCGAGGCGGTGGCGACTCTCGGCTCAGTCGCTGTTGATGTGGCCGCGGGGTACCGGGCCGCGCGGCGGCTCCTGACGCTGGATCAGCGTCCGACGGCGTTGTTCTGCTTCAACGACCGTATGGCTGCCGGGGCCTACCGGGCCGCCGCCGAGCTGGGTCTTTCCATCCCCGATGACCTGTCGGTCGTGGGATTCGACAACCAGGAACTGGTCTCCGAGGCGCTCCACCCGGCGCTGAGCACCGTCCAGCTCCCGCACTACGAGATGGGTGCGCGGGCGGTCACCCAACTGCTCGCGCTCACCGGAACGCCGGGCCTGCCACCGGGCCCGGTCATCCAGGAAATGCTGCATTGCCCGCTGGTGGCGCGGGCATCGGTCACTTCGCCGCCCCGGCTCTGAACCCGGGACGGCGAAGCATTCGCACGACGACAGGCGACCGCTGCAATCGGTCGTCACTCCTGTCAGTACTTCGAACACAGTGAGGGTACACACATGTCCTCTGGGACCTTCAAGGCTCCGATGAGCCGCCGCGGCCTGCTGAGAGCGGGCGCCGCCTCCGCCGCGCTGGCGGGTGTGGGCGGACTGGCCTCCGCCTGCTCGTCCGGTTCGTCCTCCGGCTCCTCCGGGTCGAAGGTGCTGAACGTCGCGATCTTCACCGACCAGTCATCGGCGGACAAGATGGCGAAGTCGGCCGGGACGTTCGAGGCGGCCCATCCGGGCGTGAAGGTGAAGTTCACCGGCACCACGGGCACGGACTGGAACGACTTCTTCAGCAAGCTGCTCACCCAGATGTCCGCGGGCAACGCCCCTGACATCGCCTGCGTCGCCACCGAGGGCCTGCAACTGTTCGCAGCCAAGGGCCTGGCCGAACCGCTGGACGCCTACGTCAAGCGGGACTCCGCCGAACTCAAGCCGTACTTCGCCGACGTCCACCCGGCGCTGGTCGAGGCGATGATGTACCAGGGGCACCTGTACGAACTGCCGACCGACTTCAACGCCGGAAACATGTTCTACAACACGTCCCTGTTCAAGAGCGTCGGCGTGGACCGCCCGGCCGACGACTGGACCCGGGACGACTTCTACGACATCGCCAAGAAGATCTCCGCCAAGGACGGCAACACGGTGGGCTACGACTGGGTCGTCCGGCTGTGGGGCAGCTGGACGTCCTGGATGTACGCCAACGGCGGCAACCTGCTGACCGAGGGCAAGTGGGACGGCGGCGACTGGCTGTGGAACACCTTCTATCCGAACGACCCCGCCGCGGCCGGCCGCAAGGGCGGCTGGCGCTGGGGTGACCCGACCGCCAACTCCGCCCCGGTCGTCGAATCGCTCGACTACCTGATCCAGCTGCAGAAGGAGGGCCTGTCACCCAAACCCGACATCGGTGGCGGCGGCACGCTGCAGGGCCTGTTCGCGAGCAACAAGATCGGCATGGCCATCGGCGGCGGATTCTGGGCGGGCGGCCTGCACAACGCGGGCATGGCGGACGACGCCTTCGACGTGCAGTACTTCCCCAAGTGGCAGTCGCAGCGCCACCTGTTCGGCTCGGGCGGCTACGGCATCATGAAGTCGTCCAAGAACAAGGACCTCGCCTGGGAGTTCCTCAAGACCTTGGTGACTCCGAAGAACATCGACCTGCTGATTCCGGGCAACGTCACCACGCCCGCCCGCAAGTCGATGCTGACGGCCGAGCGGTACGCCACCACCGGCCCCAAGAACTGGCAGGTCTTCTACGACACGCTCACCAAGTTCGACGACACCGCTCCGATCCCGGCCCCGCCGTACTACCAGGCGATGGCCATCGCGCTGAACAAGCGCACCACGCAGGCGATGTCCACGGGCAGGGCGAAGGCGGCCCTCGACGGTCTGCAGAGCGACCTCGAAACCGCCGCGAAGACGGGATGACGCGCTGATGTCGCAGCCTGTCCGAAGCCTCGGCCGCGCGTCCGCCCCGGCGGGTGCGCGGCCCGGTCGCCCTCCACAGCCCCCGGCTGACGAGGCCACGGCACTGCGCCGCCGCGCCCAGAGCCGCCGTGCGCGCCGCGAGGCCCTGTTCGGCTACGCCATGGTGGCCTCGGCCCTGCTCGTGGTCGTCGTCTTCACCGTGGTGCCGATCGTCGCCTCGTTCGTCCTCGCCCTGTTCAAGTGGGACGGCATCTCCAGCCCTCAGTTCGTCGGGCTGGACAACTTCGACGCGCTCGTCGGCGACAAGGCGGTCACTCATTCGCTCCTGGTGACCTCCGGCCTCGCTGTGTTGATCGTCTTCCTGCAGGTCGCCCTGGGCCTGGGGCTGGCGCTGATGGTCGCCCAGCGGGCGTCGAAGATCGTGCAGAACCTGTTCCGCGCGGCGTTCTTCCTGCCGATGCTGGCCTCCGCCGCGTCGATCTCGATCGTGATGGCGTACGTGTTCAATGACCAGTTCGGCGTCATCAACTACTACCTGGGCCTGCTGCACCTACCCGAGGTCTCGTGGCTGAGTTCCACCGGGGGAGCGACGGCCACCATCGTGCTGGTCGCCGTATGGCAGCAGCTGGGCTTCACCTTCATTCTCTTCGTCGCGGCCCTCGCCTCCCTGCCGGGCGACGTCCTGGAGGCCGCGCAGATCGACGGCGCCTCGTCCGCCCGCCTGTTCTGGCGGATCAAACTGCCCCTCATCAGCCCGACCGTCCTGTTCGCCTCCACCGTCGGCCTGATCAACACGATGCAGCTGTTCGACCAGCCGTACGTGATGACCAAGGGTGGCCCCGGCGACTCGACCTACACCACCGTGCTGCTCGTCTACCAAACCGCCTTCCAGAACCTCCAGTTCGGCTACGCCTCGGCCATCTCCGTGCTGCTGTTCGCTGTCCTGCTGGTCATCACAGCCGTGCAGTTCACGGCGAGCCGAAAGTGGGTGTTCTACTCGTGACCGCCGTCCTCGGCAAACAGTCCGCACCTCCCGTCCCCCGCCCGCGCCGCCGTTTCACGATCGGACGTCTGCTGTCGCTCGCCGTGCTGACCGTGGCGGCCGTCCTGGTCGTCGCCCCGCTCGTGTGGGCCTTGGCCACCTCGCTGCGGACCCCGGCCACCTCCTTCGACCAGCCGCCACAGTGGATCCCCACGCATCCGATCTGGTCGAACTACCAGGCAGTCTTCGACAAGGTCCCGCTGACGAAGTTCTTCCTCAACAGCACGCTCGTCACCGGCCTCATCGTGCTCGGCCAGCTCATCACCTCGACGATGAGCGGCTATGCCTTCGCCATGGTCCGCTTCCGCGGTAACAAGGCCCTGTTCGGCATCATCCTGGCCACGATGATGGTCCCGATCCAGACGACCATCATCCCGGTCTTCCTGATCATCAGGTACCTGGGCCTGACCGACAGCCGCATGGCGCTCGTCCTGCCCGTCGTCGGAGGCGCCTTCGGCACCTTTCTGATGCGGCAGTACTTCCTGCAGATGCCACGCGAACTCGGCGAGGCGGCACGAGTGGACGGGGCCTCGCACTTCCAGGTCTTCGCCCGCATCTACGCCCCCATGGCACGCGCTCCGATGGCGACCCTGGCGGTGCTCACCTTCTCCGCCTACTGGAACGAGTTCTTCCGCCCGCTGATCTTCCTGCAGTCCACCGACAAGTTCACCTTGCCCCTGGGTCTGGTGACCCTGCAGGGAACCATGGGCACCGGCAGCATCTCCATCGTGCTCGCCGGCGTGATCATCGCCCTGATCCCCAGCGTGCTCATCTTCCTCGCAGCCCAGCGGTATTTCGTCGAGGGAATCGTGGCGGGCTCCTTCCGCTGACCGCGCCCGCACACCCCCCACGCTCCGTGAACTCCACGAAAGGCACGCGTGTGTCCACCGCGCCCCTTGACCCGCACCGCCCCGTCGCGCACCTGCGCCCGCCTCGCAACTGGATCAACGACCCCAACGGGCTGGTCTTCCACGACGGCCACTACCACGTCTTCTATCAGTACAACCCCTACGGAACCCGGCACGCGAACATCCACTGGGGCCACTTCCGCAGCCGGGACCTGCTGAGCTGGGAACCCCAGCCGATCGCCCTGACCCCCACCCCCGGGGGCGTCGACGCCGACGGCTGCTTCTCCGGCAACGCCGTCTCCGACGGCGACCGGCTGGTCGCCTTCTACTCCGCCTACCGCCGCGACCGCTGGGACCAGCCGGTCACCACCGCCACCTCCCACGACGGCGGCCGCACCTTCACCCCCCGCGGCGACCTGCTCATCCCCGAGCCGCCCGAGGGCACGACCATGTACCGCGACCCGTACGTCTGGCAGGACGGCAACCGCTGGCGGATGCTGGTCGGCGCCACCTTGGCCGACGGACGCGCCGCCGCCCTGCTCTACACGTCATCCGACCTGGAGGACTGGGCCTACCAAGGGCCCTTCCACGCCGGCGCACCAGAGCCGGTCGGCGTGCGCACCGGACTGCTCACCGGCGAGGGCTGGGAATGTCCGCAGTACCTCCCGGCCGCCTCCGAGCACGGCGCACTCATCATCAGCGCGTGGGGCGATGACGACGGCCCCCGCTCCGTCGTGGCCATGGTCGGTGAGGACCGCGGCGGCACATTCGAAGCCGGCCCACCCGTACTCCTCGACCACGGCCCCGACTGCTACGCGCCCGCCCTGCTGCGCGCCCCTGGCGACAGGTGGCTGCTGTGGGGCTGGTCCTGGGAAGCCCGCGACGAAGAGTGGTCCGACGACGACGGGTGGGCCGGGGCGCTCACCCTCCCCCGCGAGATAGCACTGGCCGAAGACGGGCTGCCGTACCAGCGGCCCGCCGAGGAGTTGATGGCGCTACGCGGCGAGCACACCGTCCACGCTGCCGGGCTGGCGTCGGGCGCCGGTCCGGAGGAATTGGGCGAAGTCGGCCGCAGCTTCGACCTCCTGGCCCGTCTGGAGCCCTTCGGTGACGCCGGTCTGCGTCTGGTCACCGCCGCCGACGGCTCCGAGTACCTCGACATCCGGCTCGACGCCGCCACCGGCGAGCTGGTCGTCGACCGCGACCATGCCTCATTGGACCCGCGGGCCCGCGGCGGCTCGTACCGGATGCCCCGGCCCAGCGGCGAGCCCGTCGATCTGCGCGTGGTCGTCGACCACTCCATCGCCGAGATCTTCCTGACCTCCACCGGTCAGGTGCTCACCCTGCGCTTCTATCCGGTGGGCGACGGCCCCTGGCGCCTGCAGGCGCGCACCGCGCCGGGCGCACGGCTCGGCTTCACCGTCGACGCGTGGGAACTCCTGCCGCTCGAGATCAAGCGATCGGGCACCGACATCGAAGACCGGGAAGGCTGCTCGGCATGAAATCCACGCCTTGGTGGCGCGACGCCGTCATCTATCAGGTCTACATCCGCAGCTTCGCCGACGGCGACGGCGACGGCGTGGGCGACATCGCCGGCATCCGCTCCCGCCTGCCTTACCTCAAAGCACTTGGCGTCGACGCCATTTGGATCAACCCCTGGTACAAGTCGCCCCAGGCGGATCACGGTTACGACGTAGCCGACTACCGCGAGATCGACCCACTTTTCGGCACCCTGGCCGAGGCGGAACAGCTCATCGAGGAGGCGCACCAGCACGGCCTCCGTGTCATCCCCGACATCGTCCCGAACCACACTTCCGACCAGCACGCCTGGTTCCAGGCGGCACGGAAGGCCGGACCTGGCAGTCCGGAACGGGGACGCTACGTCTTCCGGCCCGGCCGCGGCCTCGACGGGACGGAACCGCCCAACAACTGGGTGTCGGTTTTCGGCGGCCCCGCCTGGACCCGGCTGCCCGACGGCGAGTGGTACCTGCACCTGTTCGCCCCCCAGCAGCCCGACCTCAACTGGCAACACCCCGAAGTGCATGCCGAGTTCGAATCGATCCTGCGGTTCTGGTTCAGCCGGGGAGTCGACGGCTTCCGCATCGACGTCGCCCACGGACTGGTCAAGCACCCCGAACTGCCCGATCTGCCACCCCGTCAACAGCCCGAGGACGACGGCCTCAGGCAGCATCTCGCCCACCCGCACTGGGACCGTGACGAGGTCCACGACATCTTCCGCGCATGGCGCAAGGTGGCCGATGAATTCCCCGGCGACCGGTCCTTCGTTGCCGAGGCATGGGCGGGCACCCCCGAGCGGCTCGCCGCCTACGTCCGCCGGGACGGCCTGCACACCGCCTTCAACTTCGACTTCCTCATGGCCCATTGGGACCCGAAGGACCTGCGTGCGGTCATCGACAACTCGCTTGCCATGCTCGGCGTGGTCGGAGCCCCCGCCACCTGGGTGCTCTCCAACCACGACGTCGTACGCCACCCCAGCCGCTACGGTCGCAGGGCGGCCAGGCGCTGGGTCGTCAACGAGACCTATCGCCCAGAAGGCCCTCTCGACCTGGAACTGGGCACCCGCCGTGCCCGCGCCGCCGCCCTTCTCATGCTGGCCCTGCCCGGCGGCGCCTACGTCTACCAGGGCGAGGAGCTCGGTCTCCCCGAGGTCGAGGACTTGCCAGAAGCCGTCCTCCAGGACCCCGTGTGGGAACGCTCGGGCCACACCGAGCGCGGTCGCGACGGCTGCCGTGTGCCGATCCCCTGGTCCGGTTCCACCGCACCGTTCGGCTTCAGCCCCGAAGGTGCCTCCGTCAAGCCGTGGTTGCCCCAGCCGGCCGACTGGGCAGAGCACAGCGTGGAAGCGCAGGTCGGCGACGAGACATCGATGCTGGAACTCTACCGAGCCGCCCTGCTCCTGCGCCGAGAGCACCGCGCACTCGGAGACGGCACCCTGACCTGGCTGGAGGCCCCCGACGGGGTCCTCGCCCTGGGCCGAGACCCGGGCTTCGTCTGCGTGGTCAACATCTCGGCCGAGGCGCACCCCCTGCCCGAACACACCTCCGTCCTGCTGTCCAGCGGCCCGGTCGAAGGTGGCCTGCTGGCACCGGACCAGGCGGTCTGGCTCGCCAGGTAGCCGCCCGGTAGGGGTGCGGAGGACGCGCTTCTCATCCGCTGGCTGTGGGCCGTCGTCCGCGATGTATCCGGTCGGGCGCCGGGCGCACCGGGCGCACCGGGCACACCGGGCGTAGTGGATGGCGGTGCGTCTTGGTGCTGCCGACGGCGGGACGGCGCGTGTTGCTGATGGCGTGGCCGGTCGGCGGTCCCGGTACTGAGGGTCCATGCGCCGGAGAGTGGTGGTCGCCACTGCCGCTCAGGGAGCGCGGCGCTGTCGAGCGCCCTGGGCTGTCCGGAAACGGCCCGAACAGAAAACGGCCCGAACAGAAGACGGCCCCTCCGGGATCACTCGACGGCGGTCGGGCCGTCGAGATCGGGTGTGGTCCGCAGCCCCCTGTCCCCCCCACCCGCACTGTCGCGGCGGCGTCGCCCTGGTTGCGGGGTCGCGGAGCCGGGGCTCCGAGCGGGACTTGAGATCAGCTGCGGCTGTCGGTGAGGTCTGCCAGGAGCGCGGTGATCACGCGGTCGGTGGAGGCGGCCATGTCGACCGAGTCGGGGGCGAGCAGCCACTGGATCTGGAGGCCGTCCATGACGGCGATGATCGCGTTGGCCGCGTCTTCGAGGTTCAGGTCCGTCCGGATCTCGCCGAGTTCGCACGCCTCGGCGAGGGCCTCGGTGACGAAGACGCGCAGTCCGCTGTAGCGGTCGCGGAAATAGTCCTGCGCGGGGTGGCCTTCGGTGACGCTCTCCGCCGACAGGACGGCGTACAGGCGGACGATGCCTTCTCGGTCGGCGTTGCGATGGGCCGTGTCGACCAGGTGACGAAGGAAGGTCAGGCCCCGAGGGCGTTCACTGCCGAGCTGTTCGATGTCGGTTTCGTCGCGCAGGGCGAGAACGCTGGTGAGCAGCTGGGCCTTGGAGCGGAAGTAGTGCAGGACGCCGGCCTGGGTGACTCCCGCACGGTCGGCGATCTCCTGCAGGGAGGCGTTGTTGTAGCCGCGGGCCGCGAACGTGTCCATGGCGATCTTGAGGATCTCCTGCCGCCGCTGCTGGGCTTTGAGGCTCTTCCCCGCGCGGGGCTGCCGTTCGCCGTTCGGCCTGCTCTCGGTCACCGTGCGGAGTTTACGGGGCTGTCGATCAGTGGTCACGTCCACATCAAACCTGGGAAAGAACTTACGCACAAGTACTTACTAAGTACTTAGTAAGTGTGCTTTCCTGCTCCCGTTCCGCCCGCTTCGTGCCGCGCCGCCGGCCTGGAAGGACGAGCATGAGCCGCCCTGCCCTCCCCGATGACACCGATGACACCGAGCTGTCCGACCGCATACGGACCCTGGACCTGGAGTCCAAGGTCCGGCTGCTGACCGGCATGAGCCTGTGGAGACTCCCGGCCGAGCCCCGCCTCGGCCTGTCCTCGGTGACGATGTCGGACGGCCCGCAGGGAGTACGCGGGACCGGCGACGACCCGGCAGAAACCGGTCTGCTGGCCCCGGCGCCGAGCGCGCTCGCGGCCACCTGGGACACCGAACTCGCCGAGCGGCTGGGGAACCTGTTCGCGACGGAGGCGCGCCGCAAGGGAGTCGACGTCGTCCTCGGCCCGGTGGTGAACCTCCAGCGCACCCCGGTCGCCGGACGGCACTTCGAGTACTTCTCCGAGGACCCCCTGCTCACCGGCACCCTGGCCGCCGCCCTCGTACGCGGTCTGCAGAACCGGGGCGTGAGCGCGTGCCTGAAGCACTTCGTGGCCAACGACTCCGAGACCGACCGCACCCGCTACCGCTCCCGGCTGGACGAGCGCACCCTGCGCGAGGTCTACCTGGCGCCGTTCGAGCAGGTCATCGCCGAGGCCGAGCCCTGGAGCGTGATGGCCGCCTACTCGGGTGTCGACGACGGCACCGAGTCGGCGCCGATGACCGAGAACGCCCGGCTGTCGCGCGAGGTGCTGAAGGGGGAGTGGGGTTTCTCCGGGCCCGTCGTCAGCGACTGGGCCGCCACCGGCTCGACCGTGGCCTCGGCGGTCGGCGGCCTCGACCTGGCGATGCCCGGACCCGAGCCCCTGTGGGGCGAGCCTCTTGTGGAGGCCGTGCGCGCGGGTGAGGTGGACGAGCGGCTCATCGACGACAAGGTGCTGCGGCTGTTGCGCCTGGCCCGGCACACCGGCCGGCTGGGCGAACCCGGACAGAACCCGGAGGCGCACGCCGCCCCGGCGGGGCCCACGGAGGAGGAGTTCCGACTCCTGCGGGAGGTCGCGGCCCGGGGGATGGTGCTGCTGCGCAACCAGGGCGAGCTGCTGCCGTTGGCACCGGGTGACAGCAGCGCGGCTCCACTGGCGCCCGCGGCGGAGGGCCTCCGCGATGAGGCAGACCTGGTGCGGCCCGCGTCGGAAGGCGTCCGCAGCGTCGCGCTGATCGGCCCCAACGCCGTGGCGCCCTACCTCCAGGGCGGCGGCAGCGCCTTCGTCCCGGCGGTGCGCACGGTGTCGTTCGAGGACGGGCTGCGTGCCGCGCTCCCCACGGACGTACACCTGTCCGTGCACCGGGGCGGCGACTCCCGCCTGCGCCCGCCCTACCTCACCGAGGCGCTGCTCACCGACTCCGACACCGGCACCGTCGGCGTGTACGCCGACCACCTCGACGCCGACGGTCATCGCGTCGGCGGCCGGATACGCCCCTCCGGTGACTGGAGCGGATACAGCGACTTCGGACCGGAGACGCACCGCGTGGTGCTCCGCACCGTGCTCACCCTCACCGAGCCGGGCACGCACCGCCTGGAGATCGGATGCGTCGGCCGCTACAGGGTGACCGTGGACGGCGACGACGTCCTCTCCGGGGACGACGACCGGGGCGTGGAGCTGATCCTCGACTCCACCCACAACAACCCGACCCTGCGGAGCATCGACCTGGAGGTGGGGCCGCAGCCGCGCCGGATCGCCCTCGATGTCGACCTCACCGTGGTCGAGCCCGGCGGCTACGACCGCTTCGTCACCGCCCAGCTGCGCCACGCCCCGCCGGGGTCCACGCCGTACGAGGAGATCGCCGAGGCCGCCGCCGCTGCCCGGGCCGCCGATGTGGCCGTGGTCGTGGTGGGCACCAACGAGGAGGTCGAGTCCGAGGGCTGGGACCGCACCGGCCTCGACCTGCCCGGCCACCAGAACGACCTGGTCCGCAAGGTGCTCGCCGCCAACCCGCGCACGATCGTCGTCGTCAACGCCGGCGCCCCCGTGCTGCTGCCCTGGGCCGACGAGGCCCCCGCCCTGCTGTGGGCATGGCTGCCGGGCCAGGAGGCCGGGCACGCCCTGGCCGACGTACTGCTGGGCCGCATCGAGCCGTCCGGCCGGCTGCCCTGGACTCTGCCCGCCCGCGCCGAGGACGTCCCCGTACCCGACGCCGTGCCCCGCGACGGCGTCGTGGACTACGGCGAAGGCGTCCACATCGGCCACCGCGCCTGGGACAGGGGCGGTCTCGTCCCGGCCTTCCCGTTCGGTCACGGGCTCGGCTGGACCCGGTGGACCTACGAGTCCGTGGCCGTCTCACAGTCGTCCGTCTCCACCGATCTGCCCAGCCCCGCAGGTGGAGACGGGCTCAGCCTGACCGTGGAGGTGACCAACACCGGGCCCCGGGCCGGTGGCGAGGTCGTCCAGGTCTATCTGGAGCCGCCCCGCGACGGCATCGACCGGCCGGTGCGCCTGCTCGCCGGCTTCGCGACCGTCCGGGCGGCAGCGGGCGCCCGTACCACCGCCGACCTGCGCGTTCCCGCCCGCGCCTTCCAGGTCTGGGACGCCGACACGGGCGGCTGGCGCACCCCTCACGGCCGCTACCGGCTGCACGTCGGGCGCTCCAGCCGTGATCTGCGCCTCACGGCCGAGGTGACCGTCGACGACAGCGGGTTCCACGCCGCACGCTGACCCACCCGGCTTCTCCAGACACCACCAGCCACCCCTTTGTCTCGCCCATCTCGCCCCCCTGCTTCGCCTGTTCAACCGCAAGGAGCCGCACCATGAGAACCACCCGTCACACCACCCGTCACACCACCAGAACCCTCCGGATAGCCTGCGCCACCGTCGCGGCCGCCCTGCTGGCAACCGGCTGCGGCCGGAGCGACGACTCCTCGACCGCCGACGCCCCTACGAAGATCAGCAGCGGCAAGGCCAAGGGCAAGCTGGTCATGTGGTCCATGGGCGACAAGGCCGACAAGCCGCTGCAGGAGCTGGCGAAGGAGTTCGAGCAGCAGAACCCGGACGTGTCGGTCCAGATCACGGCGGTGCCGTGGGACGCCGCGCACGAGAAGCTCACCACCTCGATCGCCGGCGGCAACACCCCCGACCTGTCGCTGATCGGCTCCACGTGGATGGCCGAGATGGCTTCCATGGACGGCTTCCAGGCCACCCCGGCCTCGTTCGAGTCGTCCGCGTTCTTCCCCGGCCAGTGGGACACCACGAAGTACAAGGACACCCCGTACGGCGTCCCGTTCACGGCCGACACCTCGGTGATCTACTACCGCACCGACATCACCACGAAGGCCGGCATCAAGGGCGCCCCGGCCGCCGACTGGGACGGCTACCTCAAGGACCTCAAGGCCATCCAGGCCACCGCGGGCAAGCAGAGCCCCAAGCTGCGCCACGCCACCCAGCTGCAGACCGGCTTCAACTCCTGGCTGTTCTGGCTGCCCTTGGTGTGGCAGCAGGGCGGTGACATCTACGACGCCGACACCAAGAAGTTCACCTTCGACTCACCCGAGGTCACCACGGCCCTGGAGACCTACAGCGACATCTTCAAGGACGGCCTGTCGCCGAACGACAAGACCGACTCCGGCCAGAACTTCCAGAACGGGCTGATCGGCACCGTGCAGCAGGGCGCCAGCACCGGTGGCAACCTCCACCTGAACGCCCCCGAGCTGGACAGCAAGTGGAAGACCATGCCCCTGCCACAGGGCGAGCAGGCCGCCGGCCTGGCCGGCGGCAGCGACCTGGCGGTCTTCAAGGACGCCAAGAACGCGGACGCGGCGTGGAAGTTCGTCCAGTTCCTCACCGACGCCAAGAACCTCGCCGAGTACGCGGACGCCACCGGCAACCTCCCCGCCGTCGTCCAGTCCTGGTCGGAGGGGAAGCTGAGCGAGAACGAGGAGATGGATGCCTTCGAAGCACAGCTGAAGGTCACCAAGGCCCCGCCGGCCATCACGACCTGGCAGCAGATCGCCGACGCCGTCGACGGTGAGCTGGAGAAGCTCGCCTATGGCAAGGCCACCGTCGCCGAGACGCAGAAGACCCTGCAGTCCAAGGCCACCAGCATCGGCACCGGCCGCTGAACCGCCCCCGCAGCATCCCTCGTACGGACGGATGACAACCATGCCCACGAGCACCATCGCCGGGCAGGGCACCAAGGAACGCGACGCCGCCGGCCCGCAGTCGGCGGCCCGCCGCGACTCTTCGCCGCGGCGCACCGCACAAGGCCGCCAGACCCGCGCCGCGTGGTCCCTCGCCGCCCCGTTCCTCGCCCTGTTCCTCGCCTTCATGCTGCTGCCGGTCGTCTGGTCGATGCTGATGAGCCTGACCGACACCAAGAGCGCCGACCTGCGCACCCCGCTGAGCGTGTCGTTCACCGGCTTCGACAACTACATACGGCTCTTCCAGGACCCGCAGTTCTTCACGGCCCTGCAGAACACCGCCGTGTTCGTCCTGGTAGGCCTGCCTCTGACCCTTGCCGCCGGGCTTGCCGCGGCGGTCGCCCTCGACCGCGGCATCCGTCGCTTCCGCGCCGTCTTCCGGGTCGGCTTCTACCTGCCGGTGATCACCAGCGTCGTGGCCGTCGCCGTGGTGTGGAAAACCCTCCTCGAACCCCAAGCGGGCCTGGTGAACACCGTTCTGGCCTGGTTCGGGATCGACGGCCCGGCCTGGCTGGCCGACACCCGTTTCGCCCTGCCCGTCATGATCCTGATGGCGGTATGGCGCAACCTCGGCACCGTCATGATCATCATGTTGGCGGGCCTGCAGTCCGTGCCCCAGTCCCTCATGGAGGCGGCAGAGCTCGACGGCGCCGGGGCCTGGCAGCGGTTCTGGCGCGTCACCTTCCCGCTGCTGCGCCCCGCCCTGCTGCTCACCGCCGTCACCACCGGCATCGGCTACCTGCAGTTCTTCGACGAACCGTTCGTGATGACCGACGGCGGCCCGCTGGACTCCACCCTGTCGGCCACGCTGTACGCCTACAAACAGTTCGGCAACGGCAACTACGACATGGCATCGGCGGCCGGCTACGTCGTCTTCGTCCTGATCATCGCTCTGACCGTGCTGCAGTTCCGCGTACTGCGGGACAAGGACTGATGCCCCATGACCACCACACTCACCTCCGCCCCCACGCAGTCATCGGCCGTCGACACGGTCCTGCGGCGCCGCCGCATCCGCCGGGAGTGGGGCCGGCCCTGGCTCTACCTGCCGCTCACCGGCCTGCTGCTGCTCATGGTCACGCCGTTCCTGTGGATGCTGTCCGGGTCGTTCAAGCCCGAGGCCGACATCCGCAAGATCCCGCCGGACCTGGTCCCCATCCGCCCCACGCTCGCCAACTACCGGGAACTTCTCGGCACGCTGGACTTCACCAGTATGTTCGCCAACTCGGTGATGGTCGCCCTGGCCGTCACGGCGGGGAACCTGCTCTTCTGCTCGATGCTCGGATACGCCCTGGCCAAACTGGAGTTCCGCGGCAAGCGCGCCGTGTTCACGCTGGTCATCGCGACCCTCATGGTGCCGGGGCTGGTCACCTTCGTACCGCTGTACGTCCTGGTGTCCAACATGCAGCTGACCGGCTCCCTGCTCGGGCTGATCCTGCCGTTCCTGGCCACCCCCTTCGGGGTGTTCCTGATGCGGCAGTTCATCTCCACCCTGCCCGACGAACTCATCGACGCCGCCCGCGTCGACGGCTGCGGCGAACTGGCCATCTTCTGGAAGATCATCCTGCCCCTGACCCGACCGGCCCTGGCCACCCTCGGGATCATCACCTTCCTCGGCTCCTGGAACAACTTCCTGTGGCCCCTGGTCGTGGCCCAGAACGAGAGCCAGTACACCCTCCCCGTCGGCCTCGCCCTGGCCAGCAGCGGACAGGACTTCACCCGCTTCGGCATCCTGCTCGCCGGCTCCGTCGTCGTCCTGCTCCCGGTGACCATCGTCTTCCTGCTCTTCCAGCGCCACTTCGTCGCAGGCATCGCCACCACCGGCCTGAAGTGACCCCAGCTCCGGCGCCCTTACCCGGCCCCCACGCGCCGGTTTCGCACCACCCACGTCATGCACGCGAGCCGCCGTGCACGGCCGTCATGCCCGCAAGGAGCCGCACCATGAGAACCACCACCCGGCAACGGCGCCGGACCGCCCTGGCCGCCGCCGCGACCCTGCTCGCCACGCTCCCCGTCCTCCCGGCAGCCGCCCCGGCCTCCGCCGACGCCGCACCCGGCAAGGCGTCGGTCTTTCTCACCGACCTGTCCATCGACACCCACCTGGCCAAGCAGCCGTCCGTGCCCTGGAAGACAGGACGCGCACCGGCCGGCTCATCCGGCTCGACGATCACGGTGGACACCACCCGCGCGTACCAGCCGATGACCGGCTTCGGTGCCTCGTTCACCGACTCCTCCGCCTGGCTGGTCGGTACCAAGCTCGACAGGACACAGCGCGCCGCGCTGATGCGTGACCTGTTCAGCCGCCGCGACGGCATCGGCCTGAACGTCCTGCGCCAGCCCATGGGCGCCAGCGACTTCACCGTGAGCGGCAACTACTCCTACGACGACCTGCCCGCGGGTCGGACCGACCCCGAGCTGACGCACTTCACCGTCGACCACGACCGCGCGTACACCATCCCCCTGCTCAAGCAGGCCCGCAGCCTCAATCCGCAACTGGCCGTCATGGCCACCCCGTGGAGCCCGCCGGGCTGGATGAAGACCAGCGACTCGATGATCGGCGGCCGACTGAAGGCGGACGCCTACCAGCCGTACGCCGACTACTTCGCGAAGTTCCTCAAGGCGTACGCGGCGGCCGGCGTCCCGGTCCGCTACGTCACCCCGCAGAACGAGCCGCTGCACGACCCGTCGACCTATCCGGGCATGTACCTGCCCGCCGACCAGCAGAAGACCTTCGTCACCGACCACCTCGGCCCGACCCTGAAGAAGCAGGGCCTGTCCACCGGCATCCTGGGCTACGACCACAACTGGGACGTCACCAGCTACCCCGAGTCCCTGTACGCCGACCCGGCCGCCGCCCGGAACGTCGCCGGCACGGCCTGGCACTGCTACGCCGGCGCCGAGTTCGTCCTGAACCAGACCGCCGTCCACAACGACTACCCCAACAAGCCGGCCTTCCAGACCGAGTGCTCCGGCGGCAACTGGGAGGGCGACGCCTTCGCCGGCGTGATGGACAACGTCATCAACGGCCCCCGCAACTGGGCCCAGAGCATCGTCCGCTGGAACATCGCCCTGGACGCCGACGGCGGCCCCCGGAACAACGGATGTGAAGGCTGCCGCCCGGTGGTCACCGTCGCGCAGAACGCCGAAGGCAAGTGGACCTACACGCCCACGGCCGACTACTGGGGACTCGCCCAGGCCAGCAAGTTCGTCCGACCCGGCGCCCACCGGGTCGCCTCCAGCACCCTCGGCAAGGGCAGCGTCGAGGACGTCGCCTTCACCAACCCCGACGGCTCCACCGCGCTGGTCACCCACAACTCCGGCACCGCCGACCGCACCTTCACCGTCCGCTGGGGCAAGCGCCACTTCACCTACACCCTGGCCGCGGGAGCGGCCGCGACCTTCACCTGGAACGGCAAACAGAGCGGCAGCACCGCCCCGGCCGCCATCGGCTCCGTCGACCTCCCCTTCCGCAACCCCGACGGCAGCCACGCCCTGATCTCCTACGACAGCAAGCTCCTCGCCCGGCAGCCCCAGGTCCGCGTCGGCGACCGGTGGCTCGGCTACACCCTGCCCACCGGCGCCTCCCTCACCCCGTCCACGGGTGAAGCGCCCCTGTCCCGCGAGGGCTGGCAGGCATCGGCCTCCGCGAGCAGCTCGGACGACCCGCCCACCAAGGCCATCGACGGCGACGCCGCCACCCGCTGGAGCTCCGGCCACGGCATGCGGTCCGGCGACTGGTTCCAGGTCGACCTCGGCTCGACCCGGACCTTCGACCAGCTCGTCCTGGACAGCGGCGCCTCATCCGGAGACTTCGCCCGCCGGTACGAGGTGTATGCCTCCGACGACGGCACGAGCTGGGGCGAGCCGATCGCGACCGGGCCGGGCAGCACCGTGACCCGGGTCCTGCTGCCCTCCACCACCGCCCGCTACATCCGCGTGGTGAACAAGTCCGACTCCGGCAGCTGGTGGTCCATCCACGACGTCTCCGTCCTCGCCGCCGGGGGCAACGCACCCTCGCACCCCAAGGCGACCAAGGGCGTTCAGCGCAAGAACGCTCAACTGCCCGACGGCACCCAACTGTCGGTGACGTACAACTCCAGCAGTGGCATGGCCGCGTTCGACGTCCCGTGGGGCGATACGACATACAGCTACCGACTGCCCGCAGGCGCCGCCGCGATCTTCACCACGCGGCCCTCCTGAAGCACGACCAGAACACCTTCCCCAGCCGCGGGCCCCGCACGGTGAAGCAAACCGTGCGGGGCCCGTCCCGCCGCACGAATCGACGGACGAGCCCCGCCGCGGAGCCTTCGGGGGCGGAGCCTCCGCGCGCTGGAAGGGGCATCCGCTGCGCCATGGGTTCGACCGTGTCCGCTGAGCCGGAGCGGCGCCCAGGATTCCGCAGGTGTCAGCTCTCTCAGAGAGCGACAGGGACCGGCAGGCCGTCTGCGGAACTGGGCGGCATGCCAGGCCCCCGCGATATCGGCGGCCGCGCCCTCCCCGATCAGGGGTGCGATCGAGGTGCGCATCTCCTCAGGGGTGATCGGTTCGAAGACGACGTCGTCCCGGCCGAGCCGGGTGCCGAACGCCTCGGCCAGGTCCGGCCCGGTGATCGCCGGGTACTGGCCTCGAGTCGATGACGTAGGGCATGAGCAGGTTCTCCAGGTACAGCTCGGGCTCGATCACCGCATGGGACACGCCACTGTCGGTCAGCCGGCAGCCAGTGCCGCGGCGGCTCCGCCGAACTTCAGCAGCGAGACGTACGAGCCTGATCACTGGGCGTACTGCCCAGGGACGTTGACGGCGGACAGGCGGCGATGGCAGATACGTACATGGAATACGTACTCCTACTGATGTACCCCTGACACCTGTGCCGTTTCCTTGCGTTCATGACGACACCGGGCGTGAAAGCGCAGATGCCGAAGAATGTCAGGCTGGCGGTGGTGGGGGTATGGGTCCAGGCCGTGCTGAACCTGGCGGCCGGCGCCCTGTTGCTGGCCGTGGTGAACGACGCGGCGGACCACGGTCAGGACGAGGGGGCCGGGCTGCTCCGGTTCGTGGCGGTGTTGTCGCTGCTGATCGCGGGGGCGCTCCTGCTGTGCGGCGTTCTCGCGGGCAAGCGGTCGAACGGGATACGTGTCACGGTCATCGTCATCGAGGCGCTGAGCCTGCTGAGTGGTGTGCTGGGCCTGCTTCAGGGGGGCGGCGTCTCGGTTCTCCCGGGCATCGCCTTCGCCCTCGCCGTGCTGCGGGGCTTCAGTTCCGCGGAAGCCAGGAACTGGTTCGACCAGTGAGGTACGCATCGAAGCGCATACCCGGGCCCGCAACACTCCGCCGTGCATGGCGTCGCGGCCCTCGCCTGTGGTCGTTCTGTTCACTGGGGGTGTTCGAGCGCCCAGGGCGCCTCTCCTCCACGTGTCCGAGCCCTCGGCACCGCAGGTGTGCAGCCCGGACGGCAAGCCCACCGCCGACCCGGCCGATGAACCCACACCGGGCTCCCAGCCGACGGACCTCTGCCTGACGGACCTCTGCCCGACGGATCTGCCCCGACGCCCGACTACAGCTTCGACTGCAACGACGACCTCCGCTCTCCCACGCCCTGAGCCTCTTCCGCGGGTCCGGGCGTGCACCGACCTCTTCACCACGTCAACAGGCCCTAACAGGCCCTGCCACAAGGACAGTCCGGCAGGGCGCCACTCGACCTCATCATGGGGGAATCACATGCGTATACACACTGCGGCCACCGCCCTCTCCGGCGCCCTCGTACTCTCGGCGCTCGCTCTTCCGGGTACCGCCCAGGCAGCGGAGCACCGTGGGGCGGCGACGGATCTCAGGGCCTTCGCCTCGGACAGCGTCCAGCCGCAGGACGCTGTCGGCGGCACCACCTTCAAGAACGGGGTCGTCAACAAGGGCAAGGACATCGTTCTCGGCGTAACGGGCAAGAAGGCCGTTCCCGTCACGTTCACCGCCTTCGACGAGGAGGGCGTAGCCATCACCCAGGCCTTCCTGTGGCAGGGCACCGACAGTTCGAACACGGACACCATCACCGGCGCCATGGAGTCGGACGCCTACCCCACCTGCACGGAGACGCCGGTCCAGGGTGGCTACAGCTACAGCTGCAAGACGGTCTTCACCATCGACCCCGCGGTCACCTTCAAGGACGGCAACGGCACCGCGGGGACCTGGAAAGTCTTCCTGGGCGCCTACGACCTCTACGCGAACGCCAGTTACGACAACGACGTCGCCAGGACCAAGATCAAGCGTGCCGCCAAGCTGACCGCCAACGCCTCCCCGGAGCCGGTGAGGGAGGGCAAAACCATCACGGTCACCGGCAAGCTGAGTCGCGCCAACTGGACCACGGGCAAGAACGCGGGATACGCGACCCAGCCGGTGCAGTTGCAGTTCCGCAAGAGGGGCAGCAGCACCTACACCACCCTCAAGACGGTCAAGACCAGCAGTACCGGCACCTTGAGCACCACCACCAGGGCCGGCTCCGACGGCTACTACCGCTTCGTCTTCGCCGGCACCAGCACGACCGGCTCCGCGACGGCGCCCGGCGACTTCGTCGACGTCAGGTAGTCAGCCTCCCGGCCGAGACCGCGGTGGCCGGTTCGCGGAGGCTCACTGATCACCGCCGAGGGCACCTGGGCCACGCTCAGTCCTGCTCCGCGTGGGCGTCCCCGAAACGGCTCCCGGTGCGGCGGCGGGCCATCAGCGTGGCCAGGGCCGTACGCGAGGAGACCCCGGTCTTGCGGAAGATGCGGGAGACGTGGGTCTCGACGGTACGCCGGCTGACGTAGAGCCGGTCCGCGATGGCCTGGCTGGTGAGTCCCTGCGCCACCAGTTCGGCTATCTCCAGCTCCCGGGCGGTCAGGGTGGCCAGCCGTTCGGTGAGTTCGGTGCGGCCCGGGGAACCGTACGGAGCCTCGGAGCCGCCGCCGGGCGGACGGGTGGCGTCGGCGAGGCCGACCAGCATTCCGCTGCCGCCCGCCTCGGCGAGCCGGCGCCCCCTGAGCCAGGCGTGCGTGGCGCCCCGGCCGCGGCCCGCCGCCGCTTCCAGCGGGGCGCCGAGCAGCAGGGAGTGGGCCTCCCAGAAGACCGCGCCGCAGCGGGCGCTCTCCGCCGCGGCCTCCGCGAACAGGTCCGCCGCCGCTGCCGTGTCCCCCTGCGCCAGCGGCAGATGGGCGGCGCTGCGCAGCGCGGAGGCCCGCTGCATCGGCAGCCCCAGTTGTTCCGCCTCCTTACGGGCCCGCTCGGCCCAGCCACGGGCCTCCTCCGACATTCCCGTCAAGAGTGCGGACGTGACCAGGATCTCCAGGTAGAGCGGCCGCATCGAGGGCTGGATCCGCTGCAGTTCGGGGCCGCCCGCCTGGAGCATCGCGTCCCGGGCACGGACCGGATCGCCGGCCATGAGCGCGGCCCAGCCGTAGATGCACCAGGCCGTGGAGGCCCACCAGTCGACCCCGTTACCTGCCGCGGCCACCGCCTCCTCGGCGACGGCGAGGGGGCGCGGATCGCCCGGCGGGCAGAGGGCGACGAGCGCCGCGGCCTTGCTCGCCAACACGAACGCGAGCAACTGGTCGCTGCCGATCCCGCGGGCGATGTCCTCGGCCTGGTCGGCGAGTTCCAGCGCCGAGGAGACCCGGCAGGTCTGGACCCGGACATGGGACAGGCACAGCAGCAGATGGGGCACGACATAGAGCTGACCGCTTCGGCGGGCGATGTCGAGTCCGCGCTCGGCGTGCCGCTCCGCGTCCGGGTAGTGCTCCAGGAACGCCTCTGCCCAGCCGAGCCGGGCCAGTGGTTCACACAGTGCGGTGAGGTCGTTGTCGGGCAGGGAGTCGACCAGGGCGGCGGCCTGCCGGGCGAGCCGGTGCGCCGCGGTCATGTTGCCCTCGTACGCCTCTCCCAGGGCGGCGACGGCGAGGACGCCCGCCTCCGCGACCTCGGCCCCCGTGGACCGGGCCGCCGCGAGGGCCGCCTCGACCTCGGTGCGCACCTGGGCGTACGAGGTGTCGCTGTCCAGGGGCGCGGCCGAGCCGAGCTCCAGGCCGAGCCGGACGACGTGGCCCGGTGCGGGGCCGCGGGCCAGCTCACGGCGCAACAGCGCGACGGCCTCGGTGGAGCGCCCCAGATGACGCTCCACCAGCGCGCACAGGACGACCGCGCGCACTCTGAGGTCCTGGTCCTCGCCGGTGGTCGGGCCACCGGGTGACCGCTGCGGGGTGGCGATCAGCTCCTGGAGCAGGTCGCGGCTCTCTCGCAGGCCACCGCACGCGGCCAGCGCGCGGGCCCGCCTCAGGACCAACTCACGCCGCCGGGCGGCGTGTTCCGGAGTGTCCGGAAGGTGGCGGAGTGCCACATCGAGCCAGTGGGCGCAGCTCGCCGGGGCCGTTCGGGCGGTTCGTGCGGCGGCCTCGTCGAGCACGGCCACCGCTGCCGGGTCCCAGGCGGTCAGCGACTGTTCCACATGGTGGGCTCGCTCGGCGGCCGAGGCACCGACGCGGGCCAGTTCCTGCGCGGCGAGTCGGTGAATCTCGACGCGCCTCAAGAAGGGCGTGCTTTCGTGGACGAGGGTTCGCACGACCGGATGCCGCAGGGTCAACAGGCCTTGCGGGGCGGAGCGCAGCAGGTCGCGGCGGGTGAGAGCGTGGACGTCGTCGGTGAACGCGGTGCCGGAGCGGCCGGTCACCCGGCTCACCATCGCCGGGGTGGCGTGCTCGCCCAGTACCGCCACGGCCTCGGCGATGCCGCGCCGGGAGGGGGCGAGCATGGTGAGTTCGTCCAGCAGCAGGGTGCCGAGCCCGGGCGGCGCCGAGGACTCGGGCGTCGTACCCTCGTGGTGGGCCTGAAGGAGGGTCAGGAAGTAGAACGGGTTGCCCTCGCTCGCGGCGTACAGCGCGGCGGTCTCGGCGGGCGGCAGGCCGGGGCCGGCCAGTTCGGCGCAGTCGTGTGCGCTCAGCGGTCTCAGGCCGAGTCTGACGACCGTGCCGGTGTCGAGTCCTCGGGTGAGCCTGGCGGCGAGGGACTCGGGACTCTGGCGGTCACGGCGTGTCACGGCCAGGACGACGGGGGCGTGCACGGGATGGCGTACGAGATGGTCCAGCAGCTCCAGTGACGCCGGGTCCGCCCAGTGCAGGTCGTCGAGGGCCAGCAGCAGTCCGGACGGGGCGGCGAGCCGGGCGAGCAGGACGGCCGTGGACCGGTGCAGTCCGAAACGGTCGACCGCGCCGCTCCGCTGAAGGAGGGGCGCCACCGCTTCGGTCTCCTGGAAGCCGTCCAGGGCGTGCGGGTCGAGGTGGGCGAGCGCGTCGGTGAACACCTGGAACGGCACCCGCCGCTCGTACTCCGTGGCTCTGCCGCGCAGTACCGTCATTCCGTGTCGGCGCGCCCGTGCACAGACCTCGCCGAGCAGCCGGCTCTTGCCGATGCCGGCCTCACCGGTGATGTCGACGAGCCGGGAACGGCCGCTGTCACGGAACTCCTCACCCCTCGCCGTGCCGCGCGCGTCGCCTGCCGCACGGTCGAGCAGCGCATCGAACCGGGCCAGTTCGACGGAGCGGCCCAGCAACGGACTCCCGTTCTCGCCGTCCCCAACTACCCGGTCCGCTCCCACAGTTGCCCCCTAGTCTTTACATTCCCCCCACATGTCATTCTCTCCTGCTGATCGTCGTAACCGCCGTTGCGCACGCCGGTGGGACCAATTCCTGTGGTAGCAGGTGACCGCTGAGAGTGCGTCCCGGCGATGGGACAAGAAGCGGAAATCGGCCCGAAGGGGAAATCGGCCCGAAGGGAAAACGGCCCGAAGGGAAAACGACCCCGAGGACGGGAGAGTTGGCGGTGGGGGATCCGTTGGGCGTGGTCACCGAGGCGTGTCCGCCCCGGGAGAAGCCTGCGAGGCGTGCAGGAAACTGACCGACGATCTCAAGTGCGAGGTGCCGATCTCCAGGCACCGGGTCGGCCGCGGATGGCCGCCGTCTCCCTCACCGAGTGGCAAGCGAATCGGCGGACGGACTGGAGAATCCAGTCCGTCCGCCGATCGGGAAGGAACAGCCGGAGTCAGTCCGTCAGTTCAGCGTCCACTTCTGGTTGGTCCCGCTGTTGCACGTCCACAGGTCGATCTTGGTCCCGTTGGCGGTGCCGTTGCTGACGGCGTCCAGGCAGAGG
Source organism: Streptomyces sp. NBC_01314 (assembly GCF_041435215.1). NCBI lineage: Bacteria > Bacillati > Actinomycetota > Actinomycetes > Kitasatosporales > Streptomycetaceae > Streptomyces > Streptomyces sp. NBC_01314. The sequence continues at coordinate 7,779,682 of NZ_CP108394.1, forward strand.
CCGGACTGGTTGTTGGTGATGGTGCCGTTGGAGTTGACGGTCCACTTCTGGTTGGTGCCGCCGGTGCAGTCCCAGATGATGACCTTCGTGCCGTTGGTCGTGCCGTTGTTGTCGGCGTCGAGGCACTTGTTGCCGTAGACCACGAGTTCGCCGCGCGACGTGGACGTGAAGGTCTGGTTGTGTCCGCCGCCGCAGTCCCAGAGTGCGAGCTGGGTGCCGTTGGTGATGGTGTTCTTGGCGAGGTCGAGGCAGCGGTTGGAGCCGGCGCCGATGATCGCGTTGCCGTCGGTGCCCGCGATGCCCTGAACGAGGACGGCGTCGAGGTTGGGCGACCAGCCGCCGCTGTTGGAGAACTTCATGGTGTTGGAGCCCTTGGCCATACCGACCAGCACGGAGACGGTGCCAGGGGTGGTCCAGGAGCCGGTCGGCGGGAACGAGACCACCGTGGACTGCTGGCCGTTGACCTGGAGCGTCGCCCTACGGGCGGTGGTGTCGCCGTTGACGTAGGCGATGGTGGCGAGCTTCACGCCGGAGGCCGGGGCGCTGACGCCGTTGAACGTCAGGGTGTTGGCGGAGCCGTTGCCGATCCAGTCGACCCGCGAGCCGCCCGAACAGTTCGCGCAGGTGGCGGTGGCGGCGGTACCGGCCAGGGTGTTGGACGAGGACTCGGCCTCGTAGGTCGTGCCGGAGGCCTCGGTGCCGGAGACGGTGAGCAGCACCGCTTCGCCCGCCGGGACGCCGGTGGTGTAGCTCGTCGCGGGGCTGCCCGCGTTCGTCGCCGTCCATACGTCGCGCACGGAGGCGGAGGCCGCGGTCAGGCCCAGGTCGGTCCAGCGGGCCGTGATGTTGGCGGCGGAGGAGGTGCGGTTGAGCAGCAGCACGGCACGCTTGCCGGTGCCGGACAGGACCTTGCTGTAGACCTGCAGGCCCTTGGTGTCCTCGGCGACCTTGACGCCCTGGAGGCCGCGGGCGTCCTGGTCGATGGCGATGACCTCGGAGTTCTTGAGGATCGACGCGGTGGTGGAACTCATGGTGGTGAGGTTGTTGCCGGCCAGCAGCGGGGCGCCGGAGATCGCCCACAGGCTCATGTGCGTACGGTTCTGGGCGGCACTGAAGCCGTTCATGCCGACCATCAGCATGTCGGGGTCGTTGTAGTACCCGGTGTGCTGGGACGACGGGTGCAGCGCCTTGTCGAAGTTGGCCAGCATGTTGGCCGCGGACGGGCTGTTGCCCCAGAAGATGATGTCGGTGCTGGTGCGCCACATCGGGGCAGTGCCCGCGCCCCAGTTCCAGGGGTTGCCGGTGCCCCACTCGCAGAACGACAGGACCAGCTTGCGGCCGGTGATCGCGGTCGCGGCGTCGTTGGCGGCACTGATCGCCTTGTAGGTGGTCTCCTGGTCGAGGCCCTCGACGTTGCCGCCGCACCAGTCGATCTTGACGAAGTCGTAGCCCCACTCCTGGAACGTCTGCATGTCCTGCTGGTAGTGGCCCTCGCTGCCGGTGTTGGGCGCCGCGGGTCTGGTGGTGGGGAAGTAGTAGCCGCAGCCCTGCTTGCCGGCGTCGGTGTAGATGCCCGCCTTGAGGCCCTTGCTGTGGATGTAGTCGGCCATGGCCTTCATGCCACCGGGGAACAGGCTCTCGTCGGTGACGATCTTGCCGTTGCTGTCGCGGGCGCCCTGCCACCAACCGTCGTCGATATTGACGTAGTCGTAGCCGGCGGCGGCCATGCCGGACGAGACGAGTGCGTCGGCCTGGGCCTTGATGGTGTTGTAGTCGATGCTGCTGGCGAAGCTGTTCCAGGAGGCCCAGCCCATCGGTGCCGACGGAACCGCGACCTGGTTGGTGGTCACCGCGACCGGCTCGGTCCGGCCGAGGTCCGCCGACGGTGTCCGGCCGCCGCCCATGGCTGCAAGCCCGGCGAGAGCCAGGCTGAGGACCAAAGCCTGGACGGCGATACGTCTTATCCAGCGGATCGCGTCAATTCTCCCTGATGACATGAAAGCAGCCCTTTCTCGATGCGAATGGACGACATCGGACGCGGAGGTATGGGCGGCACCTGTTTCAGGTGTGCACCAAGAGGTTGAACAGGCGGGAATGTGCAGTTCGCCTATTTTGGTCAGCGAGTACTCGGCAGCCCTGTGAGCGGTGGCTGGACGGGGCGGGGGGCGTCGGTCGGTGAGTTCGGGTGCCCTCTCAAGCGCAAATGTTACCGTTCACATTCTTGCGCTCCGTAGGGCTCGATGACGGACGGTGTGGCAGGAGAGGGTGCGGCAAGACTTCTACCAAGGGTGACTGCGAAGCTGCCCTTGTGTGTGAGCTCTCCAGTCGTCCTCGACGTCGGACGTTAACGCGACGGTGACGTAGGGGGAAGTGTGAACGGTAACATTCGGTCCCCGCAACACTCCGCGTGGAACTTTCTCCTGGCGTCCCGTCAGGCGAGGGCGCTCGGGAAGTTTCCAGGGCGCGCCAACGGTGGCCTCGAGCCTGTGGACGAAGGAGATCATCACATTCTGCGGATACGGTATGGCCGTCGATCCCGACTCCGAATGGTGATTTCGTGGCCTACTGGAAGAAGCAGGGAGTGGACTTCGGCGCCTTCTCCGAGGGCACCGAAGGCATCACGACCGGTTGGCGCCGTCCATGGAGCCGACACCGCTGATCACCTCGTCGTCCACATCCAGCGCGAAGGTGCTCGACCCTTCAACCAGGTCTGGTTCGGCCGGAAGACCTTGAAGAAGGCCGCGGACAACGGAGCACCTGGTCCAACGCCGCCGTCACCGACTGGCCAGTACCGACGAGGAGCCGTCCCCACCATGCAGGAAGCGACCCCCGCCCCCCGCTCCGGCGGGAGGCCGCAGGCTCCGAAGGCCGTCAGCATCCGGGACGTCGCCAAGGAGGCGGGCGTGTCCCACCAGACCGTCTCCCGGGTCGTCAACGGACACCCCCGGGTCAAGGAGCCGACGCGGGCCAGGGTCCTGGATGTCATCGCCAGGATGGGCTATACGCCCAACCGGATGGCCCGGGCGCTGGCCGGCGGTGCGGTGCGCTCGGTGACCGTGCTGACCTCCGACACCTCCTTGTACGGTGCCTCGGCGACCCTGAAGGGCATCGAGGAGGCGGCGAGGGCGGCCGATTTCACGGTCCAGATCAGCGTGCTCGACACCGGCTCGGCCCGGAAGCCCGCGGATGTCGCGGCCCGGGTCAGCAGGCCGGGGGAGGCGGTGCTGGTGATCGCCTTCGACGCACCGGGCGTACGGGCATGGCAGGCGCTGCCCGCCGGGTTCCCGGCAGCGGCGGCGGTGGAACGGCCCGAGGACGGCCGCCCCGGCGACCGGCCCCAGCTCTGGCTGGACGACCGGGCGGCCGCCGCTCAGGCCACCCGCTATCTTCTCGGCCTCGGCCACGAGACCGTGCACTACCTGGCCATCCCGTCCTCCACCACCCGCATCGGCCAGCGCACCGAGGGCTGGCGCGACGGCCTGCGGGCGGCCGGCAAGCCCCTCCCGGAACCGCTCGACGCCGGCTGGAGCCCTCGCTCCGGCTACCTCGTCGCCCGCTCGCTGCTGGCCGACCCGTCGGTCACGGCCGTGCTCTGTGGCAACGACGACCTGGCACTCGGCGTACTCCGCGCGGCCAGGGAGGCAGACCGTGACGTGCCGGGCGACCTGAGCGTGGTGGGCTTCGACGATGCCCCCCATTCCGCCTACGCACACCCCGCCCTGACCACCGTCCGCCTCGACTTCGAAGGCCTTGGCCGGGGCTGCTTCGGGCTGCTCCACCGGCTCCTCGAGCCCGATACCGCCCCGGCCCTGCCTCTGTGGGCCGAGCCGGAGCTGATCGTGCGGGAGAGCAGCGGCCCGGCTCCGATACGGCGGGACCGGCCCAAGGGCTGAACCTCTTCGACGTCCATGTGGGCCCCGCCCCGAGCCAGGACGGTGCCATCGGCTTCCTGATGGAGCCGGCGCAAGGCCGCTCCTCCGCGCTGTTCGCCGTCCTGGCCGGGTTCGCGGTCGTGCTCGTCACCGGGCGCCGCACACCGAAGACGGGCCCGGCCGGCCGCCAGGCCGTCGCCAAGGTCGTCATCCGGGCCGTGATCCTGATGGCACTCGGCACCGCCCTGACCATGACCGGCACCCCGGCCGTGCCGATCCTCGCCTTCTGCGGACTGTTCTTCCTGCTCGTGCTGCCGCTGTACCGGCTGGGCGCCAAGCCGCTGGCGATGATCGCGGCGGGCTGGGCCCTGGTGGGCCCGCAGCTGCTGTACGCGCTGAAGCCGGTGTTCGGCGGCCGCGTATTCCTCTCCTACGGCCAGGCCGACGGCCCCGTCTCGCTGTTCTTCACCGGCGGCTATCCGGCCCTGACCTGGGTCCCGTTCGTCATCGCCGGTATGGCTGTCGCCCGCCTCGACCTGGCCGCCACCGCCGTACGCATACGCCTCGCCCTCACCGGCGTCGCCCTCGCCGTCACCGGCTACGGCGGCTCCTGGCTGGCACTGCGCCTCGTACCCGGTGCCGCCGAAGCCGTCCGGAAAGCCGAAGAGGGGCCGGGCATGTCGTCCATGTCGTCCGTATCGCCTGACAGCATCGGCATCTTCGGCGACAGCCCGGCAGGGATGCCGGCCGCCGCCCCGCACAGCGAGGCGACCCTGTCCATCGTGGGCAACACCGGGGTGGCGATCCTCGTGATCACCGCGTGCCTGGCAGCCATGGACGCCTTCCCCCGGCTGCGCCGCCTGGCCGGGCCCGTCATCGCGGTCGGCTCGATGTCGCTGACGGCGTACGTCTACCACATCGTCGCCATCTGGCTCCTGGACACCGAGGAAGCGACCGTCCCGCCCCTGTACATCCTGCTCGGCTTCATCGCGTCCGTCGCCGTCCTCGCCACCGTCTGGTCCCGCTTCTTCCAGCGAGGGCCGCTCGAATGGCTGTTGGGCCGGGTGACCGGGATCGCCCGGCGCGTTCAATGAGACGCATCCGCAGAAGCGCGACCTCGCCAACACCAAGAAGCGCGATTCCCGCGGTGGCCGCGCTTGGCGGCCGAGCCGTTCCAGCCGTTCGGTCACCGCCCGGCCGGGGAGCCGGTGACGGTCAGGCCGTAGGTCCGCAGGGCGGTGCCGGTGAAGACCTCGCGGCGTTCGGCGGGATGGAGGGCGGCTGTCAACTCCCGTGCAGCAGCGACGACTTCGGTGTACGTGGCGGCCAGTCGGCAGACGGGCCAGTCGGAGCCGAACATCAGCCGCCGCGGTCCGAAGGCGTCCAGCACCGTGTCCGCGTACGGCTGGAGGTCCTCGACGCTCCACCGGTCCCGGTCGGCCTCGGTCACCAGGCCGGAGAGCTTGCAGACGGTGTTGGGCAGCGAGGCCAGCAGGCGCACCGCGTCCGCCCACGGCCGTAGCTCGCCCGAGGCGATGGGTGGCTTGCCCGCGTGATCGAGTACGAAGGTGAGTCCGGGAAGCAGTTGGGCAGTCTCATGGGCGGCCGCGAGCTGGTGGGGCCTGACAACCAGGTCGTACACGAGCCCTGCCTCGGCCACCGCGGCGAGCCCACGCAGCACGTCCGGCCGCATCAGCCAGCGAGGATCGGACTCGCCCTGCACCTGGTGGCGGATGCCCACCAGGTGCTCGCCACCCGGCCCCTCCCGCAGCGCCGCGAGCGCGCGGGCGACATCCGGGGAGGTCAGGTCGGTCCAGCCCACGACACCGGCCACCAGGTCGCTGTCCTGGGCCAAGGCCAGGAACTCCGGCGTCTCCTCCGGAACGTCGATCGTCTGGACCAGGACCGTCGCGGTGACGCCGGCGGCCCGGGCCTCGGGCTCCAGGTCGGCGAGCAGGAAGTCGCGGCGCAGCGGGGCGAGTTCCCTTCCGGTGATCCAGCCCTGGTCGCGGACGGAGAGGTCCCACACGTGGTGGTGTGTGTCGATGACGCCCCCCTCAGCGGTGTTCGCCTCCAGGTTCATGGCGGTCACCCCCACGACTCCTTGACTCATCCATCGGCCGATCGGCTCCTTCGACCGGTGCGGCGGCGGGGACGGGGACGGGGACGTGCGGGGGCAGCAGCCCTTCGGCACGCAGTCCGTCCCAGAGCGCGGCCGGTATCGCTCGCCGCAACTGGGCCACCGTGTCGCAGACCTCCTCGGCGGAACGCGCGCCGGACAGTACGCTCGCGACCGCCGGATGGCCGAGCGGGAAGCGCAGAGCCGCTGCGCGCAGCGGTACCCGGTGGCGTTCGGTGACCGCCTTCATGCGCAGTGCCCGGTCGAGCACATGGGGTGGGGTGGGCGCGTAGTCGTACATGGCCCCGGGCTTGGGGTCGGTGAGCAGACCCGAGTTGAACACCCCGCCGACGATGACACTCCTGCCGCGGGCGGCGGCCTCCGGCAGTACCTCAGCAAGCCCCTCCTGCTCCAGCAGGGTGTAGCGGCCGGCGAGCAGCACCACGTCGATGTCGGTCTCGCGCAGGAAGCGGGTGGGGAGCGCGCACTGGTTCACTCCGATGCCGATCGCCTTGACGACGCCTTCCCCGCGCAGCCGTTCCAGCGCGGGGTAGGCCTCGGTGAGGGCCTGCTCGGCGTGGTGGTCCGGGTCGTGCAGCAGGGCGATGTCCACCCGGTCCAGGCCGAGGCGGTCCAGGCTGGCTTCCAGGGAGCGCAGGACTCCGTCGGAGCTGAAGTCCCAGACGCGGCGGTGGGTGCCGGGCACGGCGAAGCCCTGGGCGAGATCGTCGCCTCGGCCGCCCTCCGGGTTGGGTTCGAGCAGCCGCCCGACCTTGGTGGAGACGGTGTACGCGTCGCGGGCGCGTCCGCGCAGCGCGGCGCCCAGGCGCCGCTCGGACAGCCCGAGCCCGTAGTGCGGGGCGGTGTCGAAGGTGCGTACGCCCGCGTCCCAGGCCGCCTCCACCGCGGCGGACGCGGCCTCGTCGGTGACCGGGCGGAAGAGGTTGCCGATGCCGGCGGCCCCGAACGACAGCTCGGTGACCCTGACACCGGTCCCGCCCAGCGTGGTCGCTCTCATGCGCCGACCGCCGGGCGCAGCCGGAGTCCCTGCATGCCACCGTCGACGGCGAGGGCGATGCCGGTGACGGAGGCCGCGGCGGGGCTCGCCAGGTAGACCACGGCCGCCGCCACCTCGTCCGCGGTGACCAGGCGGCCCAGGGGCTGGCGTGCGTCGAGGGCGGCGCGTTCCGCCTCCGGGTCGTCCGCGGCGTCCAGGAGCCGGGTCACCCAGGGTGTGTCGGCGGTGCCGGGGTTGACGCAGTTGACGCGGATGCCCTCACGGACGTGGTCCGCGGCCATCGCCAGGGTCAGCGACAGGACCGCGCCCTTGCTGGCGGAGTACAGGGCGCGCCGGGGGAGGCCCGTGGTGGCCGCGATGGAGCATGTGTTGACGACCGCCGCGTGCGACGAGCGCCGTAGATACGGCAGGGCGGCGCGGGTGGTGCGCACCGTCCCGAGGAGGTTGATGTCGAGGACGCGGTGCCACTCCTCGTCCGGGTTGTCCTCGACGGTACCGACGGCGCCGATGCCCGCGTTGTTGACCAGGATGTCCAGGCCGCCGAGCTGCCCGGCAGCGGTCTCCACGGCGACGCGTACCGAGGCGTCGTCGCCGAGGTCGGCCTCGATGGCGATCAGCGGCTCGGGGGCGCCGGAGGGGTCGAGGTCGAGGACGGCCACCGTGGCGCCGTGCTCGGCCAGCATCCGGGACGTGGCCCGCCCGATCCCGGACGCGCCGCCGGTGACGACGGCCTTGAGCCCTGACAGGCCGCTCAAACTGCTCAACTTGCTCAAGGGGGCGCCTTTCACGCTTGGCCGAAGGTCTGGCGCTGGGCGCCGAGGCCGTCCACGGAGAGCTCGACGGTGTCGCCGGCGCGGAGGTAGGGGGTCCCGGGGAGGCCGAGGGCCACGCCCGCAGGCGTCCCGGTGTTGATCACGTCACCCGGCTCCAGAACCATGTACCGGCTCAGGTAGGACACGATGTGGCCGACCGGGAAGATCATGTCGCTGGTGTGGCCGTCCTGCCGCTTCACCCCGTCGACGCTCAGGTGCAGCCCGAGGTCCTGCGGATCGCCCACCTCGTCGGCGGTCACCAGCCACGGTCCGAGCGGGTTGAACGTCTCGCAGGACTTGCCCAGGTCCCACTGCGACGAGTACTCCAGCTGGAACTCGCGCTCGGAGACGTCGTGGCTGATCGCGTACCCCGCGATCACGCTCCGAGCTGCGTCCGGCCCGTCGAGGTAGCGGGCCCGCCGTCCGATGACGACCGCCAGCTCGACCTCCCAGTCGGTCTTCACCGAGCCGCGGGGAATCAGCACCTCGTCGAACGGCCCGACCACCGTGCCCGGGTCCTTCATGAACACCACCGGCCGCGGGGGGATCGCCGCGCCGGTCTCGGCGGCGTGGTCGCGGTAGTTCAGACCGACGCAGACGATCTTGCCGGGGCGGGCTACGGGTGCTCCGATCCGTACTCCGTCCGCGTCCAGTTCGGGCAGTGCTCCCGCCGCGACCGCCGCCCGGGCCCGGTCGACACCGTCCGAGGCGAGGAAGGCGCCGTCGATGTCGGAGGTCACGGAGGACAGATCCAGCAGTCGGCCCTCCTCGGTGCGGACGGCGGGCCGCTCCTCGCCGGGCGCGCCGACTCGTAGAAGTCTCACTGGGCGTCTCCTTGCCATGGGTGGTTGTCGGGTGGCTGTCGCCGAGGGGGAGATGCGCGGCCGACGGCCGTCACCGCACGTCGAGCCGGTCGATCACCAGCACGGGCAATCGAGGCGCTGCCGACCGTCACGGTGCGCCGGGATCGCTCAGATGCCAGATCTCGGTCAGGTCCGACCAACTGCCCCCGGTGCCGGTATCGGCCCAGGGCTCCTGGCAGGGGCCGGTGAGCTTCCACCAGGCCCGGGTGGCCGTGTCGGCGCCGATCGCGGCCATGTCGGCCTCGAAGGCGTCGCCGTGGTACTCGAAGTAGCCGAACAGCGTGTCCTCGCGCAGAAAGATGCTGTAGTTGCGGATGTTCGCGGCCCGCAGCGAGGCCTCGACGCCCGGCCAGACCGCGGAGTGCAGGCGCAGATACAGCTCACGGTGCTCGGGCCGCAGACGGACCGTCTGGGCAACGCGTTTCATCGGGGGTCCCTTCTGGTGAGTGAGTGAGTGAGTGAGTGTGAGCGGCGTTGCCGGACAGCCCGCCATGGGCCTGCCCGGTGACGCACTGGCGTGGCTGTCCGCACGGCGTGGGGCTCGACGCGGCGTGGGGCTTGGCACGGCGTGGGGTTTGGCACGACACCGACGTCAGGGAACGCCGGTTGAATACGGCGGAGGCGCCAAGGGTGCGGCTGCCGCCTCACTCCTTCGTCGCGCCGGCGAGCATGCCGGACACGAGAGCGCGTTGGGAGAAGAGGAACACGAGCAGAACGGGGACGATGGTCACCAGGGTGGCCAGGGCCAGTTCGGGCCGCATGATCTGGTTTCCCGTGCCGCTGGAGGTGTTGAACAGCGGCGAGGCGGCGAGCAGGTTGTTCAGCCCCACCTGCGCCGGGTATTGGGAGCTGTCGGGCAGCATCACGAACGGCAGGAAGAAGTTGTTCCAGTTGCCGACGAAGTTGAAGAAGCCGACCAGGGCGATCACGGGCTTGGCCAGCGGCATCGCGATGAGCCGGAAGACCTGCCACTCGGAGCACCCGTCGATCCGCGCGGCGGACAGCAGGTCGGAGGGGATGTTGGAGGAGAAGTAGATGTAGGTGAGGTAGACCCCGAACGGGAAGAACGAGAAGGGCAGGATCACCGACCAGACCGTGCCGTCCAGGTGCACGGCGTTCATCCCCAGGTACAGGGGCAGCACCATCGCGGCCGTAGGCATGAGCATCACGAGCATGGTGATGGTCAGCAGCATCCGTCGCCCGATGAACCGGGTGAGAGCCAGCGCGTACCCGGCGGGGATCGACGTCACCAGGGTCACGACCAGCGCGCCGAACGTGTAGAGCGCCGAGTTCAGCAGCCAGGTGAGGATGGCGCCGTCCTGGAACGCGTAGAGGTGGTGCCAGGTGTCGGCGACCGCGCCGAGAGAGCCGAAGGAGAACGGGCTGTCCCGCACGATCTGGCTGTCGGTCTTGGTCGGGGCCAGCAGGAGCCACACCACCGGCACACAGAAGAACAGCGCGGACAGGCCCATGACGATGAGCCAGGCCAGCCGGGCGGCCAGTGAGCTGGGGCGGCGCTTCCGGCGCATGGGCTTCCTCGGGCTGGTGCGGGCGCCGGCGGTACGGGGCGGCGGGGTTCGGCGGGCTGCGGTCGTGGTGGCTGTGGTCATCCTTCGTCCCTGTCGAACAGGCCGGTGCGGAAGACGACGAGCGCCGCGCAGGCGAGGCCCAGGACGAGGAGGTCGACGGAGAGCGCCGCCGCGCCGTTGAAGTCGCCTGCCTGGAAGGCGTACTGGTAGGAGAGCTGGTTCGGTGACCAGCTGTCGGGGATCATGCCCCAGCTGGCGAGGGAGACCAGTTGCGGCTCGACGAAGAGCTGGGTGCCGGCCGCGAAGGCCAGGATCAGCATGTACGCGATCCACTTGGTGATCATCGGGATCTGGATGCGCAGGGCGATCTGTAGCGTGTTGGCGCCGTCGATGCGGGCGGCCTCCAGGATCTCGTCCGGGATGCTGTTGAGCGCGCCGTACATGACCACGATCCAGCCGCCGGCCCCGGTCCAGAAGGCGATGACCGTGAACAGCACCGGCAGGTGGCCGGGGGCGTTGACCTGGGCGAGGGTGTTCCAGCCGAATCCCTTCAGCAGCCAGCCGACGGGGCTGGCGGCCGGGTCGAGGAGGATCAGGAAGAGCAGGACGCTCGCCACCCCGGCGAGGGCACCCGGCAGGTAGAACAGGAACCGCAGGCCGGTGGAGGCCCTGCGCATGCGGCCGTGCAGCATCAGGGAGAGCAGCACCACCAGGATCATCAGGCTGGCCAGCCAGACCACCAGGTACAGGCCGATGTGGAGAAAGGCCGGTACGAAGCGGTAGTCGGTGAACGTCCGGGTGAAGTTGCCGAGCCCGACGAGCTGGTTGCGGGAGTTGGACAGCGCCAGCCACACCGCGTAACAGGTGGGCAGGACGCCGAAGGCGAGCAGGAGGAGGACATAGCCGGAGACGAAGACGTAACCGGCGCGTCCGACCGGGTTGCGGGCCGAGCGGCCGCCGCGGCGGCCGCTCCGCTCCGTTGCGAGGTGGGTGGTCATCGGTCCGCTTCGCTAGTTGACGGTGTATCCGAGGGACTTGGCCTTGTCGGTGATGGCCGTCTGCCAGGTGCCCAGGGTGTCGGTGAGGGTCTTGCCCGAGTTCAGGGCCGGGATCACGGTGGAGGAGTAGATCGCTTCCTGGCTGTACTGGGTGGCGGACCAGCCGGGCCAGATCAGTTCCGCCGCCTCCTGGAAGGCGGGGCTGACGTCCTCGGCGAAGTAGCCGGTCCTCTGCTGGCCGGCGAGCCAGGCGACGGCTGCCTGCTTGTACGCGGGATAGGTGCCCGCGGTGGCCTGGTAGGCCTTGGAGGTCGCCATCCAGGTCACCAGGTCGGAAGCCGCCTCGAGGTTCTTGCTGTGGGAGGAGACGAACCACAGCCCACCGCCGACGTTGCCGGTGTAGTTCTTGGCGTCGCCCTCGAACTTCAGCGGTGAGGCGGCGGCGATCTGCCCCTCGGGGATCTTGAAGGTGGAGTTGAAGAGCACCTGGCCGTACCAGGAGGGGCCGGGGAGCATGAGGACCTTGCTCGCCTTGTTCTTGATGAAACCGGCGCTGAAGACGGTGTCCTTGGAGACCGAGCCCTTGGCGATCAGGCTGTCGAGCAGCTCGGCCATCCGGGTGCACCTGGAATCCTGCAGGTCGACCTTGACCTTCTTGGCGCCGGTCGCCGTGCTGGCGGGGCACTGGCTCGCCCAGAAGTACACCTCGGGGCTCCAGGCGTCCCCGGCGGTTCCGACCAGGTAGCCGGGGTGCTCCTTGGCGACCTTCTTGCCGAGTGCCTGGTACTCCTCCCAGGTGGTCGGGACGGAGTACCCGAACCTGTCCAGGAGCTTCTTGTTGTACCAGAGCACGTTCTGGGCCAGGTCGTTGCGCAGGCAGTAGGTGTCGCCGTCGAAGGTGCAGGGGTTGAGCGCGCCGTCGGCGAAGCCCTTGAGCGTGGACCGGGAGACCACGTCCTGGTTGAGGGGCGCGGCATAGGGGCTCTTGCCCTGGGATGCCCAGCTGGCGTCGTTGACATTGGCGCTGAAGGCGACGTCGGGCCACCCGCTGCCGGTCCGGTCGAACAGCTGGACCTTGGTCTGCAGGTCGTTGGCGCCGTTGGCGTCCCCGCTGTACGTGACGATCTTGATCTTCACGCCCGGGTGCGACTTCTGGTACGCCTGCACGCCGGGCACCCGGGTGGCGTCCGCCCAGACCGTGATCTCGCTGCCGTCCTTCTGCGCGACAGGTTCGAAGGCGTCGGGGGAGGAAGTCGTCGCGGGTGTGGGGTCCGCGCTGCCGCAGGCGGCGAGCACGAGCAGGGAGACGGCGCCCAGGACGGCGGCGGCCGTGTGTCTGAGCTGGCGGCGGGAGGAAACCGGAACGTCGTCGTTCATGACTGACCTCGGATCTTGGGAAATGGCGCACAGCGGTGAGAGGCGCCGCGTTCGGGGTGTTCGGGCTGTTCGGGACAGGCGGTCGGGTCCGGGGCTCCGGTCATCAGGCCCGGGGCGGGGTGACGGTCTCCTTGTCGACAAATTTCTGAAGGGTGGGAGGGTAGTCCAGGCCCGCCGGAAGGGCGACGCCCGGACCGGTGGGGGCATGGACGAGGCCGTGGGCGTCGATGCCGCTCTCACGGCTGATGGGATTGCCCATGACCAGCGACTCGTAGTAGGTGGTGTTCGAGATGGCCATGCACAGGTGCCGGTTGGGGATCTCCGGCCCGTGCACCTCCGCGCGCAGCCGGTAGGCGTCGGCGAGGTGGGCGGTGCGCATCGCGCCGGTGAAGCCGCCGCGCAGTTGGGTGGAGGCGCGGACTCCGAAGGTGGCGGCGCCGGCCTGGATGAAATCGGCCGAGTTCATGTGCGCCCCGTCGGAGGTCTCGGCCACCAGGAGGGGAACGGCCACCGCGTCGGCGAGACGCTTGTACGCGGTGACACTGAACTCCCTCATCGGCTCCTCGTACCAGAGGTAGTCGGCGTCCGAGAGGGCGTGCCCGAGATGGATCGCGTCGGGGAGGTCGAAGCCGGCCGACCCGTCGAACATCAGCGGGATGTCGTCCCCCACATGTTCACGCAGAGCCACCGACAGGCGGGCGTCGCGGCGGGCGTCACCCCAGGCGTGGAGCTTGATGGCCGGGTAGCCGAGCTCCAGGGCCTGGTCGGCGATGTCCAGGTACTCCTCGACCGAGGAGTAGGTGACAGTGGAGGCGTACGCGGGTATCGAGGTGCGGTAACCGCCGAGCATCTGCCAGGTGGGCCGGTCGGCGAGTCGTCCGGCCAGGTCCCACAGTGCGGTGTCGACCAGCCCCAGCAGATAGAGCGGCAGCTCCTCCGTGCGGTCCAGCTCCCACATGCGGTGCCAGAGCCATTCCCGCTGCAGGGGATCCTGCCCCACCAATTCCGTGCGCAGTACGCGGTCCAGCAGGTCCGCCAGGATGACCCCGCTGCCCCGCCGAGGGGACATCGCCACCCCCTCGACCCCGTCGTCCGTGCGGATGCGCAGCACCGCGGCCTCGCCTTCGGACGGGCTGCCCAGGAGACCGTCCCGCCAGACGAAGGGCGGACTGGCTCCCGGCACCCGGACCGGATGGCACTCGACTTCGGCAATGCGCACGGCTTGCACCCCTTGGAGCGGGAAGTACTGCTGCGAAATTTTCGTGTAACGTAAGTCGTCATACGAATGCTGTCAAGAAGTCCCACGCAGTAGAATCGCCGTCATCCGTATCAGCAAGGGGGACCCACATGGCCAAGGACAGTGCCGGCGGAGCAGGGGAGCCTTCCGTCCTCAAGCCCTGGCCCAAGCGTCCGGCCCGACTGGCCCAGGCCGTCATGGAGAGCCTGACCGACACGATCGTGTCGGGCGTCATCCCCCCGGGCTCGACCCTGCCGGTCGAACCCGAGCTCTGCGAGACGTTCGGCGTCAGCCGCATCACCATCCGCGAGGCGGTCAAGTCCCTGGAGGCCAAGGGGCTGGTTCTCGCCCGGCAGGGCTACGGCACCACCGTCACCCCGCCCGAGGAATGGAACCTCCTCGACCCCGTCGTGCTCGCCGCGACCGTCCAGCATGACGACCAACTCGTCGTCCTCGACCAGTTGGTCGACATCCGGTCGACGCTGGAAGCCCAGATGACAGCCCAGGCCGCGGAGCTGGCCACCGACGACGACCTGCGAGCCATCGAGCGGCTGCTCGCCCGGCTCGACGAGGAGACCGCCGTCCCGGCACGCTTCGTCGAGACCGATGTGGCCTTCCACGACCGGATCCTTCAGGCATCCCACAACAGGCTCGGGCGTTCCATCATCCGGATCCTCCACGCCCAGGCGCGCACCACGTTCCTGTACAACGGCACTCCGGACGCGGCCGCGTGCGAGCGGGCCAACGCGGAGCACCGCGCGGTCGCCGAGCGGCTGCTGGCCCGGGACTCCGAGGGGGCCGCGCAGGCCATGGCGGCACACATCCAGACCGCCTGGAGCCGCCGCCGCTTGCCGAACGTCGGCTCGCCCGCCTCCTGAGAGCACTCCCACCGACTCGCCCCCGCGCCGCACAGGCCGGGGGCGTTCGCATGTCCAGGTCCGGCCGAGTCGGCAGTGCGCGACCTATTGACGAAATTCATATGACGTCTAATGTTACATCGCTATTACCCCTTCCCCCTCTTGTCGCTGGGCTCTCCCCTGCCCGCCAAGAGCACCACGGGCCCCCTGAACCTCCCGGAAGGTGTCACATGCGAACACCCCGCATACGTCCCGCGGTTCCCGACCGTCTGAGATCATGGCTGGCCACAGCCGCCGTCCTCACTGCCTCGACCGCGGCGGTCCTCACCCAGGCCGGCCCCGCCTTCGCGGCCGGCACGACGCTCCACGCCGCACCGAACGGCTCCGGCACCGCCTGCTCCACGAGCCAGCCGTGCTCCCTCACCCAGGCCAAGACCCAGGTGCGGGCGAGCAACGGAGCCATGACGGGTGACATCACCGTCGAGCTCGCCGACGGCACCTACCGGCTCTCCTCGCCACTCGCCTTCACCTCGGCAGACTCCGGCACAGGTGGCCACACAGTGAACTGGAAGGCCGCGCTGGGCGCCCGTCCCGTCATCACCGGAGCGCAGAAGGCCACCGGCTGGACCGTGCAGGACCCGGCCAAGAACATCTGGAAGGCCGACGTCGGCACCGGCTTCGACACGCGCCATCTGTTCGTCGACGGCGCCCTGGCCACCAGGGCCCGCTCCTCGGTCACCCGCTCCCACCTGACGGCGACCACCAGCGGCTACACGTTCACGAACAGCTCGCTGAGCTACCTCAACAGTCTCGCGCAGCCGGGCCGGACCGAGATCCACGGCATCGGATCCTTCACCGACCGCTATGCCCCGGTGACCGGCATCAGCAGCGGCACCATCACCATGGCCCAGCCCTCGTGGGACAACAACACGTTCGGCTACGACACCCTGACGAGCCCCTTCCGGGCCGGCCCCCTCTACATCGAGAACGCCTACGAGTTCCTCGACACGGCCGGCGAGTGGTACCTCGACACTGCTACCGGCACCCTGTACTACAAGCCGCTCACCGGGCAGGACATGGGTGAGGCCGACGTCGAGGTGCCGAAGCTGGAGTCGCTCATCGGCGTCGGAGGGACGTACTCCTCTCCCGTCAACCACATCGCCTTCTCAGGGCTGCAGTTCTCGGGCACCAGTTGGCTGGACCCCACCACCCACGGCTACGCCAGCCAGCAGACCGGCGCGTACATCTCCGGTGCCTGGGACCGCCCGTCGGACGCGCTGACCTCGTGCCAGAGCGGCTGCCCGCTCTTCGAGGCGACACGCCCTCACTGGGACCAGATGCCCGCCGCCGTCCAGGTCTCGGCCGCCGACCACATCACGTTCACCGGTAACCGGTTCACCCAGCTCGGGCAGGGCGGCCTCGGCATCGGCAACGACGCCAACGCCCACACCACCGGCGTGGGACTCGGCGCCGACACCATCACCGCGACGGGCAACGTCTTCACCCAGGACGCGGGCGGCGGCATCGTCGTCGGCGGCCTTCAGGAGGACGCGCACCACCCCAGTGACAGCCGGATGACCAACCAGAACATCACACTCAGCAACAACCTGATCCACGACGTGGCGCTGGAGTACCGCGACATGTCGGCCATCCTCGTCACCTACGTGAACGGCGCGACCGTCTCGCACAACGAGGTGTACAACCTGCCCTACTCCGGTCTCACCATCGGCTACGGCTGGGGCGTCAACGACATCGGCGGCAGCCAGGACTACGTCAACCGGGGCCTGTACGACTACCAGCCCACCTACACGACCGCGACCACCGCCGCGAACAACCACGTCACCGACAACTACATCCACGACCTCATGCAGCAGATGACCGACGGCGGCTGCATGTACACCCTGTCGGCGTCACCGGGCAGCACCTTCGAACGCAACTACTGCCACAGCAACAACGCTTACTTCGGCTTCTACCACGACGAGGGTTCCCGGAACTTCACGGACACCAACAACGTCTTCCGCAACACCGGCAGCTGGGGCCACGAGAACAGCAGTGCGACCAACAACACCGGCGCCCTGACCCTGACCGACAACTGGACGAACAACAGTTCCGCGAACATCACCAACACCAACGGCCGCGGTGACGTGGTCAGCGGCACCGTCGTCGTCGGCAACGGCAACTGGCCGTCAGCGGCCAAGACGGTCATGAACAACGCCGGTATCCAGCCCCTGTACCGTCCGCTGACCACCGACCCCGTCGGCTCCCCCTACACCGCCTACTCCTCCACCCCCGCCAACACCGGCCAGAGCGGCGGCCACTTCACGATCACCGACGCGGGCGAGGACATCTGGGGTGCCGGCGGACAGCACGAGGACGAGTACGGCACCGTCTTCCGGAACGGGGCAGCCGTCGACGGCACGTCGGTGACCGCCCGGGTCGACAACCTGGACAACACCAGCGGCTGGGCCAAGGCCGGCGTCGTCCTGCGCAACGACCTCACGGACGACGGCTCCTCCGCCGGATACGCGGCTGTGGTGGCGACCCCGGACAACGGCGTCAGCTTCCAGCGGGATTCCAACGCCGACGGCTACCTCGACCAGCTCACGAACACCGCCGCCACCGTCAAGGCACCGGTCTGGCTGCGGCTCACCCGCACCGCCACCCAGGTGTCCGCCTACTACTCCACCGACGGATCCACCTTCACCCAGGTCGGCTCGACGGTGACCCTGCCGTCCATGGCGACCACCCAGGACGCCGGTGTCATCCACACCGCCCACAGCACCACCGCCGGCAGCGCGACCTTCAGCAACCTGCGCATCGTCACCTCGCCCTACAAGGCATACGGTTCGATTCCGGCCGCTGTCAGCCAGAGCGGCGGAGTGACCTCCCTGACCAGCGCGGGCATCGACATATGGCGCTCCGGCACGGCATACGACGACGAGTTTGCCGCCGCCTACCAGACGGGGGCCGCGGGAACCTCCTCGACCGTCACCGTCCGCGTCACCAGTCAGGACAAGACCAACAGCTGGGCCAAAGCCGGCCTGATGCTGCGAAACAACATCGCCTCCGCCGGTTCGTCCGCCGGGTACCTCGTCCTCGCCACCACCCCCGGCAACGGAATCGCCCTGTCGTACGACTCCAACGGTGACGGCTACCTCGACACCAACACCATCAAGACCGGAAGCGCCACCGTCGCCCCGGTCTGGCTCCGCCTGGTCAGGAGCGGCACGTCGGTCACCGGCTCCTACTCCGCCAACGGCACCACCTGGACCACTGTCGGCACCGCGACACTGACCGGTGCGAACAGCACCCTGGACGCGGGCATGTTCTCCACGGCCCACGCCGGAAGTATCGGCACCGCGAGCTTCAGTCAGTTCTCCGTCAGCTGACGCGGCGGTTCGGGTCACGATCTCCGCGTGGTGGTGCGGCTTCCGCACCGCCACGCGGAGCGCCGTCATGTCCGCGCCGAACTCCGCGAGGCAGCGCGCAGGTCGGTCAGACGTCCTGTCCTCGGCCCGCCAGAAGCAACTGCTGGTGGAATCCGTCAGAGGTCAGTGATGTCGACGAGAGGCGGTGACGTCCAACGGGAACGCGCGCCGTCCAGGATGGCGGCGGGTTCGTCCAGGAGGCGGCCGGTTCGTCCATGACGACGACGCCATTGGTCCCAAGTCCGTCTGTTCGCTCCCCGGCGGTCTGACCTGCCCGGTTGCCGGGCGCAGCCCGCTGTGGCAAGACCGGTTGGGACGGCTCGGGACAGCCGGCCGCCCGTGCCGGAACGCCGGGCCACCCGGAAATCGCATCGCTGCAGGGCTGTTGACGCGTCGGCCGGATTGCCTCCATTATCGGGGCGACTCGATGTCATCGATGACACAAGTCAACGATGACACTCCTGCCGACCGCCGTGGACGACGGCCCAAGGCATCACTTTTCGGCCGGTCCGTGCCGGGCATCTGGCTCGGCCGCGCTGACGGCCGCAGTACAGGAGACCTCATGAGCTCTGGACGTGTACCCGGGCATGCCCGCACCCGGATGATCGCGGCGGTGGCGACCGTCTGCGCCCTGTCCGCAGCCCCGCCGGCCCCCCAGGCCGTGGCCGCCGACACCCCGCCGTACTCCGAGACCTACCGGCCCCAGTTCCACTTCACACCCGAGAAGAACTGGATGAACGACCCCAACGGCCTCGTGTACTACGAGGGCGAGTACCACCTCTTCTACCAGTACAACCCGAACGGCAACTCCTGGGGCGACATGTCCTGGGGGCACGCGGTGAGCAAGGACCTCGTGCACTGGAAGGAACTGCCGCTCGCCCTGTCGCACGACGACAAGGAGATGGTGTTCTCCGGCAGCGCGGTCGTCGACCGGGACAACACCACCGGCTTCGGCACGAAGAAGAACCCGCCCATGGTGGCGATCTACACCAGCGCCTACAAGGACGGCGGCAAGCAGGCCCAGTCGCTCGCCTACAGCACCGACCGCGGCCGGACCTGGACCAGGTACCAGGGCAACCCCGTCCTCGACATCGGCTCCAGGGAGTTCCGCGACCCCAAGGTCCAGTGGTACGAGCCGACCAAGAGCTGGCTGATGACGGTGTCGCTGTCCACCGAGCACAAGGTGCGGTTCTACTCGTCAAAGAACCTCAAGGACTGGACGCTGCAGAGCGAGTTCGGACCGGCCGGCGCGACGGGCGGCGTGTGGGAGTGCCCCGACCTGTTCCCCCTCGCCGTCGACGGGGACAAGAAGAAGATCAAGTGGGTCCTGGTCGTCAACATCAACCCCGGTGGTATCGCCGGTGGTTCGGCCGCCCAGTACTTCGTCGGCGACTTCGACGGCGAGAAGTTCACCGCCGACGACAAGGGCACCTACACCCCGCCCACCGGCACCGTCGTGCAGGACTTCGAGAACACCGACTTCGGTACGTGGGCGGCCACCGGCACCGCCTTCGGTGACGGACCGGCGGCCGGGGCGGTGGCCGGGCAGGGGACCGTCGACGGCTTCGACGGCAAGGGCCTCGCCAACAGCTTCCACTCCGGTGACGCCACCACCGGCACCCTCACCTCACCCGAATTCACCGTCGACAGCCCCTACTTGAACTTCAAGATCGGCGGCGGACGGCACCCGCACGAGGCCGGAACCGTCATGGAGCAGGGACCACCGCCCGAGGGCACGGTCCTCGCCGACTTCGAAGGCGGCGGCTACGGCGACTGGACGACGACCGGAGACGCCTTCGGCTCGGCACCGGCCACCGGCACCCTCCCCAACCAGCAGGAAGTCTCCGGCTACCTGGGCGGCGGCCTGGTCAACACCTACCTGAACGGCGACTCCACCACCGGCACCCTCACTTCACCCGAGTTCACCATCGACAAGAAGCACATCAACTTCCTCATCGGCGGCGGCAACCACCCCTCCGGCACGGCCAACCCCACCGCCCTCGAACTCCTCGTCGACGGCCAGGTGGTGCGCGGCGCCACCGGCAAGGACGCCGAGGCACTCAACTGGGCCTCCTGGGACGTCGGGGACCTCGCCGGCAAGAAGGCGCAGATCAGGATCGTCGACGACAATCCCGGCGGCTGGGGCCACCTCAACGTCGACCACATCATGCTCTCCGACACCAAGGCCCAGCCCGTCTCCCAGGAGACGGCCGTCAACCTGATCGTCGACGGCCAGGTCGTCCGCAGCGCCACCGGCGCCAACAGCGAGACCCTCGACTGGGCCTCCTTCGACCTGCGCCCCTACGCCGGCAAGGAGGCGAAGATCCAGATCGTCGACATGAACACGGCCGGCTGGGGCCACGTCCTGGCCGACCGGTTCACCGAAGCCGACACCGCTGCCAAGTCCGTCGTCCAGCGCGCCGACTGGGCCGACTACGGCAAGGACTACTACGCGGCCGTGTCCTGGGAGGACGCCCCGGACGGCAAGCGGTACATGGTCGGCTGGATGAACAACTGGGACTACAGCGGAGCCGTCCCCACCTCCCCCTGGCGCGGCGCGCAGAGCGTTCCCCGGGAGATGGCCCTGCGCACGGTCGACGGCCGGATCCGGCTGATCAGCCAGCCGGTCAACGCCCTGGAGTCCCTCCGCAAGCCGCACGCGGTGTCCGCGTCCGGCGTCACCGTCACGAACACCACGACGCCCCTGATCGGCCCCGCGGCCAAGGGCAAGGCCCTCGACATCCAAGCGACCTTCTCCCTCGAGGACGCCGACCGCTTCGGCCTGAAGGTCCGCACGGGCGCGAACGGCGAGGAAACCGTCATCGGCTACGACACCACCACCCAGGAGCTGTACGTCGACCGCACCCGCTCCGGCGCGGTGGACTTCAACAGCACCTTCCCCGGCGTCCAGACAGCGCCGCTGAAGGCCAAGAACGGCAAGGTCAAGCTGCGGATACTCGTCGACTGGTCGTCCGTCGAGGTCTTCGGCGGCAGCGGCGAAGCGGTGATCACCGACCAGATCTTCCCCGACCCCGCCAGCCAGGGAGTCCAGGTCTTCGCCGAGAACGGCACGGTGAAGCTCGACAAGGCCGTCGTCTGGCACCTCGACTCCGCCCACGACTGACCCCGACACGAGGGCACGGAGGACGAGGTGGACCGCCTGATCCTCAGTACACCCGGAACGCGTGCGGGGAGTACGCCTCCGTTCTGAACTCCCTTGATCGTACGAGGCACTCCGTCACGGCGTCGGCACGTCGAACCGCCGACGCCGCGACGGAATGCCGACCTGGCGGACTCACCGCCGACGACACGGACCCACCTGGCGGGGATTCACTCGCCGTGATCCACACCGCGATCGGGTGCGCTCATGTCCCCGTCCGGGGCGTGCCGTCCGCGAGCCCGTAGCGCAGGTACACGGTGCCCTTCGGACCGGCTACCGGCGGTTCGAGGAGTGTGACGTTCGTGGGCACCACACCACCGTCGAACACCTTCTTCCCGACGCCGAGCATGACCGGGTGCACCCAGAGATCGAGCCGGTCGAACTTCGGGACGCTGTTGAAGAGTGTGGCGATCTCGTTGTCCTCGCCGCCCTCGTACGCGGCACTGACCTGCGCCCCGGCGGCCTCGTCCAGCAGGGGCGCCTGCCAGCCGTTGGGCGGTCGGACGGGAGGAAGTCCGTGGCGAGTTCCGCTCTCCTCACCAGGGCTGTCCGCCGGGCCCGGACAGTCGGTCACACGGTGGCTGGAGCGGCTTGTGACGGCATCGGGCTCGCAGGGCCCGGTCGGTGGATGGGGCCGGTGCCGTGGGAGAGGGGTAGGCCGGTGGCCCGGTGGCTGTGGGCGATGATTTCCGCGGTGACGGAGATGGCTGTTTGGCTGAGGGCGGCGGCGAAGTCGACGGCGCCGAAGATCAGCATGCGGGGCGGGGCCGCGTGGGTGTGGATGAGGACCGTGAGCTTGGTGGGGCAGGTGTCGGGGTCTGCGCCGATGTCGATGACGGCGGTGCGTCCCGCTCTGAGCAGGGCTCGGGCTTGTGCCACGACCGCCCGGTCTTCGTTCTCGCTGTCCAGGGTGCCGTCGTATGTACTGCCGTCGCCGAGGAGGGTGAGGGTGCGGCCTAGGAGTTCGGCGGGGCCATCGATGATCTGGGCCACAGCGGCGGGTCTGCCCCGTATTGCTTTGTCCAGGGCGGCGGTCAGGTGGGGCACGTCTGCCGGTTCGATGCGTTGGACCAGGACGTCGATCTCGCCGCCGACGGGCCCTCGGGCCCAGGTGATCAGCAGGGTGCAGGAAGACGCCCGGCTGGAAGCGGCGTCGAATCGCCCGCCCTGCGGCGACCCGCCCTGCGGTGTCGTATCCCAGGGCCGAGCCGCACGGTCAGGCCCGCCGTAGCGGCGACGCCAGCCTCGCCGACGGGAGACGGAACGCGCTGCCACGGCACCCTCGGCCCGGCCATCGCGCGGCCGTTGTCGATCCAGAACACCTATCAGCCCGGCTCGCTCGGCGAGCAGGGCTGCCTGTCGGCCACAACTGCATCCCGGTGTTGGCGGGGGCGGCGCTGCGCGCCAAGCGTGAGGACGTCGTGTTCCCGGCCGCCGGCCGCCGGCCGGGAACACGACGGCCGCCGGTCGTTTGGCGCGGGCTGCTTCCGCGTCGACTGCGAGGCCGGGACCTGTGGGGGATGGGGGCATGACGGTCCCGTCCGCAGCCACAGGTCGTGCGCCGAGCGTGAGTGGCCGGTGGGTTGCACAGGCTCTAGGCGTGCTCTAGGCGTGCTCTAGGCGTGGCCTCCTGGCCGGGGCCTTCGGCCGGGCTGCCGGCGAGGCGGGTTCCCTGTCCGGTGCCACGTGGCACCGGTGCTGGCGGGAGGCGGCGCTGTGCGACATGCGACAAGCGTCGCTTCCAGACTCTGAACGATTGATTCGATTCTCTCGACGATGGAATCGATGGTGCTCCATGCCTATTGCGCATGAATCGATCGCATGCTTAGCTGTTCGAGCACCTAGGAGGTGACCGCATGGACGATATCGATCGGGCCATCCTGCGCGAGCTGCAGACCGACGGTCGCATCCCGTACGCCGATCTCGGCCCGAAGGTCGGACTGTCGGCGTCGGCCGCTCGGCAACGGCTGCAGCGGCTGATCGACACCAAGGCGGTGCAGGTCGTCGGCGTCACCGACCCGATGGCCATGGGCGGTCAGTCCATGGCCCTGCTCGGGCTCCGCGTCGACGGCGATCCGCGAGCGGTGGCCGACGAACTCTCACGCCACGACGAGGTCGTCTACGCCGTGTTGACCGCCGGCACCTTCGACTTGTTCGCTGAGGCCGTCTGCCGGCAGCCGCGTGACCTGCTGGACTTCGTCAACGACATCGTGCGTCCCATCGAGGGCGTGACAACGGTGGAGAGCTTCCCCTACTTCGGGATCCACACCCACCGGTTCTTCTGGAACGTCGGCTGAGCAGCGCCCCGCTCACTGCTTTTCCGCGCCCCGTCGCACACGGCACCCGGAAGCGACAGCAGGCCAGGCCCGCCCCCGGTACGTGAGCGGCTCGTGCCCGCATGATGCCACCGTCAAGATCGGCGACCGCCGCACACGTTGGCCGGGCACGGCACGGCCGCCCGCGCTGTGGCGCGGCGCAGCGGACCGAGGCAGCGGACCGAGGCAGCGATGAGAACTCTCAACGCTACTGCGGACCTCCAACTCTGCCATCTCCGCACCCACTTCAGTGATTCGCTCAGGGTGTGGCCGGCCGCCCCGCAGCCCTGCATCACCTCTGTCCGATCACGCTCGCCGATCCGCAATGACCGGGCCGTCGCGGGTCGACCAACCAATGAAAGGAGAACGCGATGGGCACCTCCCCTGCCGAGTGGCTGGTGGCGCCGATGGTCGCAATCGAGGAGGAGCGGGCCGCAGCCCTCCTCAGGGAGCGATTCGGCATCGAGGGAACACTCGAGGAACTGGGCAGCAACCACGACCGCAACTTCCGGGTGCGCACCGATCCGAATGACCACGGGTACGTCTTCAAGGTCTTCAACCCGGTCATCGACCGCGCGGTACTGAGGGCGCAGTCCCAGGCCACCGAGCACCTCGCCCGGGCACTGCCGGAGCTACGGCTGCCGCGGGCCCGGGTCGGCGTCGACGGGGAGCACATCCAGACCGTCTCCGTGGACGGCCAGGACTACGACTGCCAGTTGCTCGACTATGTTCCCGGTGAACCCATCATGGACAGCCGCTATCTGGCTCCGCGGGTGGTGGCGCGGCTGGGAGAGCTGGCCGGACGCGTCACCGCGGCCCTGGAAGGCCTCGACGTGCCCACTCCGCACAGGCCGATGCTGTGGGACCTGCGCAACGCCCTCGAAGTCGTCGAGGCCCTGGCCCCCCACATGGTCGACCAGCGGCGGGCCGAGCGTGTGCTGCGGGCCGCCCGCGCGGCACAGCAACAGGTGGAGCGGCGCGCAGCCCGGCTTCCCATACAGGTGATTCACGGCGATGTGGCCGACAACAACGTGGTGTGCCGGACAGACCCGGACGGCCGCCCCATGCCGGTCGGGCTGATCGACTTCGGAGATCTCACACACAGCTGGGCCGTGGCCGAGCTGGCGGTCGCCTGCACATCCGTCCTGCATCATCACGGGGCCACACCGGCTTCGGTGCTGCCCGCGGTCCGCGCGTTCCACGCCGTACGGCCGCTCGTCGGAGACGAACTGGACGTGCTGTGGCCGCTTGTCGTGCTGCGCGGCTGTGTGCTGGTGGTATGCGGGCAGCACGCCGCGCTGCAGGACCCCGGTAACGGCTACGCCACGGCGGCCCTTGACCGTGAGTGGGTCATGTTCGAGGCCGGGGCCTCGGTGCCGGCCGAGGTGATGGCGGCCCACTTCCGGCAGGTGCTCGGCGAACCCGCCCCGCACAGCGATCCGTCGACCTCAGGCCCCCCTCTTCTCCCCGAACTCCACTCCGGAGCAACGGTGCTCGACCTGTCCGTCACCAGCGACGCGCTGCACGGCGGCCGCTGGCTCGATCCCGACGCGGAGTCCGCTGTGGTCGCACGGGCACTCGCCTCGGGCGGCACGGCAGTGCTGACCCGGCACGGAGAGTGCCGTCTCACCCGCACACGGGTCGACAGCACGGAGCAGAGCGCCACGCTCGCTCTCGGCGTGGAGGTGCACCTCGCCGGCCCACTGGCGGTCCACGCGCCGTGGGCCGGCACGGTCACCCGGCACGCCGAGCACGGAGTGACCCTGACCGCCGGAGGGCTGCACCTGGTGCTCGACGGCATCGACCCGGCTGTCGCGGTCATCGACGCGGGACAGGTCGTATCCGGTCAGCGGTTGGGCACCGTCGCCGCACGGGGCAGCGGCTATCGGTTGGATGTGCAACTGTCCCGACTGGGCACGGGAACGGCACCACGCTTCACCCCGCCGGATCTGGACGCGGGCTGGCTGGCGATGTGCCCTGATCCCACCGGTCTGATCCTCCCCCGGGCGGACCGCCCCGTGGCGGACACCCCCACGGAGCCGGAGAGCGCCCTTCTGGAGCGCCGGGTGAAGTCTTTCGCCACCGTGCAGGAGCACTACTTCGAAACGCCTCCGCAGATCGAGCGAGGCTGGCAGCACCACCTGGTGGACACCCGCGGCCGCGGCTACCTGGACATGCTCAACAACGTGACCGTCCTGGGCCACGGTCACCCGCGACTGGTCGACGCAGTGCACCGGCAGTGGCAGCGGCTCAACACCAACTCCCGTTTCCACTACGCCTCGGTGGTGGAGCTGTCGGAGCGGTTGAGCGCGTTGCTGCCGGACGGGCTCGACACCGTCTTCCTCGTCAACAGCGGCTCCGAGGCCGTGGATCTGGCACTGCGGCTGGCCTGGGCCGCCACCGGGAGGCGCGATGTCGTCGCCGTGGAGGAGGCGTACCACGGCTGGACCTACGCCGGTGACGCCATCTCGACCTCGACGGCCGACAACCCGAACGCCTTGGCCACCCGCCCCGCGTGGGTGCACACAGTCCCCACACCGAACAGCTACCGCGGCCGGCACCGAGGCCCTCAGGCGCACCGCTACGGCCCCGAAGCCGTGGCCGTGATCGCCGACCTGGTCAGGTCCGGACGCCCTCCAGCGGCGTTCGTGTGCGAGCCCTACTACGGCAACTCCGGCGGAATGGCTCTGCCCGACGGCTACCTCGAGCAGGTCTACGCCGCCACCCGGGAATCCGGCGGTCTCTGCATCGCCGACGAGGTGCAGGTCGGCTACGGTCGGCTGGGCTCCTACTTCTGGGGTTTCGAGCAGCAGGGCGTCGAACCGGACATCGTCGCTGTCGCCAAGGCGATGGGCAACGGCCACCCCCTGGGGGCGGTGATCACCCGACGCGAGATCGCCGACGCCTACCGTTCGCAGGGCTACTTCTTCTCATCGGCCGGCGGCAGCCCGGTCAGTTCGGTGGTGGGACTGACCGTGCTCGACGTGCTCCGCGACGAGGGTCTCCAGGACAACGCCCGCACGGTCGGCGCGCACCTGCGAACGCGGCTGCTGCGACTCGCCGACAAGCACCCGCTGATCGGTGCCGTCCACGGCAGCGGCCTGTATCTGGGCGTCGAGTTCGTCAGAGACCACGAGACACGGGAGCCGGCGACCGAGGAGACAGCCGCCATCTGCGAACGGCTACGAGAACTGGGCGTGCTGATGCAGCCGACTTCGGACCGGATGTGCGTCCTGAAGATCAAGCCGCCGCTGTGCCTGACCACGACGAGCGCCGACGTCTTCGTCGAGGCCCTCGACGACGTACTCACCCACGGATGGTGAAACGACGTACTCACCCACGGATGGTGCGACACGGTACGGACGTACCTGCCGACGGCTGTCCTGCGGCACCGATCAGCGGCGGCGGCAGATCAATACGAGCAAGGCGTCGAGGTGAACCATGGCGGGGTGGCGACGGTGATGGTGTCGCCGTCGGCCCGCCGATCGGCCGCCCTCGACTCCACCGGCAATGAACCACTTCTGGTCCAAAAGGGTCCGGCGTATTTCGGAACCGTCACGGGACTTGTCACCAGTGCGGGCGGCGTGCCACTGTCCGGGCCATGGTTACGTAACCATGGCCGGTTGCACGGGCCCGAGTGTCCGTATCCGGACCCTCGTTCATCACCGCCTCGGCTCAGGTGGCGAACCCGCACTCCGCCCTCCGCGATTTCCGTCACTGGAGACGACATGACCAAGACCCCGACGAGGTCGAGAAGACTGGCCAGCGTGCTCATGGCCGGCTTCGGCGCGACACTCATGTTCCTGACCGCCCCCGCCCCCGCATTCGCCCAGTCGGCGGCGGAGACGTCAGCCGCCGCCCCGCACGCGCCGGTGAAGTCCGTGCCGAAGGGCGGTACCAGTGACTTCCGTGGGGTGAACTGGGCAGACCCGCGGGACAACTACGCCAGTGATGCCGTGGTGCCCAGCGGGCTGAAGGTGACCGACGACTACCGCACGGTGTACCGCACCACGGGGCACATGGTGCGCGGCTTCAAGAAGAACCTGGGCGCCAACACGCTGCGACTGCCGATCAACCCGGCAACCGTGGGCACGAAATGGTGGAAGTCGTACAGGGCGACGATCGACGCGGCCACGGCCTACGGCGACAAGGTCATCGTCAGCTACTGGGAGGCCAACACCAGCAAGGACGGCCTGGTGGACGACAAGGCCGCCTGGAAGAAGATGTGGAACACCGTGGTGCGGGAGTACAAGCACAACCCGCGGGTCTACTTCGAGCCCATGAACGAGCCGCACGGCTACACCCTCGACCAGTGGGTGTCCGTCACCAGTGGCTGGCTGGCCCAGCACAAGAACGTCCCGCGCGGCCGTGTCGTGATCAGCGGTACCGGCTACAACGACAACGTCACCGGCGTCGGCGCGGCCCGCGAACTGCGGGGAACACTGCTGTCGCTGCACTTCTACGGCTTCTGGGCCAGCCACACCCAGCAGGCTGACTGGGTCGCCGACCTCAAGGCCCGGATCGGCAAGTACGCCGGCCGGACCATCATCGACGAGGCCGGCTCCCCGATGACCACCGGTCTGAACTACGGCGCCTGGAACGGCAACATCTACACGTCGTATCTCGCGGCCGTGACCAACACCGCCCGCAGCAAGGGGATGGGACTGGTGTACTGGCCGGGGCTGAGGTTCGGCGACGCCTACTCGATCGAGTCGCTGGACTCCAAGGGCAACCTGGTCGACAACAACGCCAGCGGAGTCGCGCAGCTGCGCTGGGGCTACGGCTTCGGCAAGACCCCGCCGGTCAACGACCTGCCGCCGGCGCCCCCCGGCGAGGTCCTGCGCGGAGTGGCCTCCAACCGCTGCGTCGACGTGCCCGGCTTCAGCACGACCAACGGCACCCAGCTCGACCTGTGGGACTGCAACGACGGCGGCAACCAGAGCTGGAACTGGAACGCGGACAAACAACTCACCGTCTACGGCAACAAGTGCATGACGGTGGGAGGCACCGGCGCCACGGCGGGAGACCCCGTGATCATCTCCGACTGCACCGGCGCGGCGGCACAGCAGTGGAACGTGAACGCGGACCTCAGTGTGACCAGCGTCGCGAACCCGGCTCTCTGCCTGGACGCAGCCGGAGCGGGCACCGGCAACGGCACGGCGGTCGATGTCTGGTTCTGCAACGGAAGCGGCAACCAGCAGTGGACCAGGAGCTGACGCGGGCACCTGTTCCCGTCGACTGCTGATCCAGTGATCCGAACCGCACGGGCCCCGCGAGTACCCTCGCCGGCCCGTGCGGGTCAGCGCCGCCGCGCTTCGCCTTCCGGTGAGAGCGGCGGCGCTCCCGTGCTCGCGCGGACCACCAGCCGGGTCGGGACCAAGGTCTTGTCGATCGTGTCGGGTCCAGTGCGGCCGATCTTGCTCAGCAGCTTCTGAAGACTGAGCCGGCCGACCGTGGCGAAGTCCTGCCGCACGGTGGTCAGTGGTGGCCAGAAGGCATGGGTCTCCTCCATGTCGTCGAACCCCACCACGCTGACGTCGTCGGGGATCCGGCGGCCGAGCTCGTGCAGGGCACGCATGACACCGAGCGCCATGTGGTCGTTCGCGGCGAAGATCGCCGTGACCTCCGGCCTTCGCCCCAGAGTCAGCCCGTGCTGATATCCGGACCGGGTGGTCCAGTCGCCGTACAGCACCGGGGGCGGGACGATGCCGGCGTTCTGCAGGGTGCGCTGCCAGGACTCGACCCGATGGGCCGCGGAGAACGAGGTCGGGGGTCCGGCGATGTGCCATACCTGCTGGTGGCCGAGTTCCAGCAGGTGTTCCGTCGCCTGACGGGCGCCCTGTGCCTGGTCGGTGTCCACCACGGTGTAGCCGGGGCCGGTGTCGGAGTCGACGACCACCATCGGAACCCCCGGTGGGAGGCTGAACTCCGCATCGTCCAGGAGATGCGCCTCGAAGACGAGGATCACTCCGTCGACGGCTGCCTCGCTGAGCCGGTCGTAGGCGCCGGAAACCCTGCCCATGGTCGGGTCCGACACGGGGATGAGGGTGACGGCGTACTTGGCGTGTGCGGCTTCCTTGGCTATGGCGTCGAGCGTGCGCGTGTTCCCGAACGTCTTGAGCGTGAAGGTGATGACACCGATCGTGTTGAACCGCCCGCTCTTGAGCGCGCGTGCGGCTCCGTTCGGCCGGTAGCCCAGCGCCTGCATCGACTCGACGACCCGCTGCCTGGTCGCGGGGTCGACGTTGGTGTGGCCGTTGGACACACGCGAAACCGTCTGCGGCGCGACACCGGCGTGACGGGCGACATCCGCCATCGACGGCCGGGGCCGCCCGGCCATGGGCTTGTCCCCAATCACCATGATCCCCTGTTTCCCCTGTTTCTCGGGCCCTGACAACAGCCTAGGCCCACTCCCCGGGCGTCCGCGGGGCGAGAAACCTCGGCAGTGAGTCCCCCACGGCGGCCGGCGCCCTCACTGGGATCGAGTCCCGTCCGCCCCGCTGCCTTAGGTCTCTGAGCTGCGGAACGCACTTGCTTGGCTGTCGGAGCGTCGACTTTGCCAGAGCGGGCCGAATTCGCCGCTCGCGAGTCCGGAGGCCGTCGCGGCGGGGACGCGGGTGAGCCGTCCCGGCAACCTGCTTGGCGTGGTTGCCGGGAAGCCGGGTCAGGAGTGGTCGGCCTGGTGCCTGCGCAGGCGTTCGTCCAGTGGGAGGGGTGTCTCGTCCAGGCCGGAGACCGACCCGCTCGCCAGCCGCGCGCACGTCCCGTGACAGGCGAGCTGTTGCTTGTCGTCACGGTGGGAGACCACCACCGCTTCCGCGTCCGGTGCGCTCCTGTAGTCCGTGCCGCAGATGAGACAGGCCAGCCCGGAGATCATCTCGGCGGTCGGTTCGGGGCGGCCGCGTCGGCGGCCGGAGATCGCGTCCTGTGAATACATGTGTCCCGCATTCTCTTGGTCGGTCCAGGGCGTACGCGAGGTGCCGGAATGCTGGAGCACCTCGGGAATCAGGAGATCTTCGCTACCACGGTGCGAGGGTACGAGCCAGGAGGCATGGTGCGGCTCTTTTCCGGCCGGGTCCGCTGTGCTCCGGCCATTGCCGTTCCCCAAGGGCGACGCCGAAACGGATGACGGCATGCGAGGTGCGCTCCCTGCCGCAACCGTACTCCCCTCCGGCCCCGGAGAGTGCCGGATGCCGTGGCCGACCCGCCAGGCGTCACCGGCCCCTTCCCCGTGCGGACGGCAACTCTTCGCGTGGGAAGGGATCCGCGGAGCCGACGGAGCCGACGGAGCCGGCCGAGCGGGCGCCGGCACAGTTCGTGTTCGCCATGTGGCCCGTGGGGGACCGCTGCCGCATGCTCCTGGCGCCGGCCCGGCGGGACCTCGCTTCCGAGCGCGTCGCCGAGGTACTGGCGCCGACCCGTGAGGCGGCCGCGACCATCCGGTGCGGTTTCGTTGTTGCTGGTCGCGCGCACGCTGCGGAGCCGCACATGGCACAGCCCCTACGCCCCTTCAGGGCGCGGGTGGCAACCCCAGTTCCACAGCGGACCGTTGGAGCGCCTCGACCAGAGCCGATGTCCGGGGCTGGGGGCCCGACGGAGAGGCGGGCCAGACCGCCGCGATGCGGCGGTGGCCCGCTATCGGGACCGTCGGCAGGGCCACGGTTTCGGGCGGGGCGTCGGTGAGGGCGAGGGTGGGGACGACGGCCGCGCCGAGGCCGGCCCGGACGAGGGCCAGGGTGGTCGGGAACTCCAGGGCGGTGTGGGCGCGCAGCGGGGTGAAGGCGTACTGGGCGGCGATGCGGGCCAGGGCGCGGCCGCAGGCCGTGCCGGGTGGCGCGGTGACCCAGGGGCGGTCGGCCAGGTCCCGGACCGAGCGGGGCGGCGGTGACCAGTCGGCGGGGGTGATCACGCGGTACTCGTCGTCGGCGACCGGCGCGGCCGCCAGGTCACGCCACTGCTCGTCCGGGTCGGGATCGTCGCCGTCGTACTCGACGACCAGCAGGTCCAGGCCGCCGGTCCGCAGCTCGCGCAGGGCCTCGGGGCCCTCCGCCTCCACCACTCTCGGTTCCAGCCCCGGGTGGGTGCGGGCGAGGGCGCCGAGGGCGGGGACGAGCAGGTGGGACACCGCCGAGGAGAACGCGGCGACCGTCACCGGCCCGGTCGAACGGCCGGTCAGCTCGGCGAGCTCACGGCGCGCCTCCGCCAGCTCCCACTCGATGCGCTCGGCACGCGCCGCCAGCAACCGCCCCGCCGGGGTCAGCCCCGCCCGGCGCCGCGAACGGTCCACCAGCGGCTGACCCACCTCCCGCTCCAACTGCGCCAGATGCTGCGACACGGCCGACGGCGTCAGATGTAGCACCTTCGCCGCGTCCACCACGCCACCGCGCAACGCGACCGCACGCAGGACGCGCAACCGACGGGGATCCAGTTCCATAAGCCGTACTGTAGTGCCGCTTCAGTAAATCTTGCTTGTGATGAAGTGATACTGCAGGGAGGATCGAGGCATGAGCAGCAAGCAACGGCGGATCGTCGACCTCAGCCATCCCATCCGGCACGGGATGATCACCTACCCCGGGCTTCCCGGGCCCGAGATCGGCGACCACCTCACCCGGGAGGCCTCGCGGGAGATCTACGCGCCCGGCACCGAGTTCGCCATGGGCCGTATCTCGATGGTGTCCAACACCGGCACCTACGTCGACAGCCCCTACCACCGCTTCGACGGCGGCCACGACCTCGCCGGGCTGCCGCTCAGCAGCCTGATCGATCTCGACGGTCTCGTCGTACGGGTCCCGGACACCGGGCGCCGGGCCGTGGACCGGGAGGCACTGCTGCCGTACGACGTGACCGGCCGGGCGGTGCTGATCCACACCGGCTGGGACCGGCACTGGGGCACCGAGCGGTACGGTCACGGCCACCCCTACCTCACCGCCGACGCCGTCGCCCTGCTCGTCGAGCGGGGCGCCGTGCTCGTCGGCATCGACTCCCTCAACATCGACGACACCGACGACGGCACCCGCCCCGCCCACACCGGCCTGCTCGCCGCCGGCATCCCCGTCGTGGAACACCTGCGGGGCCTGGAGCAACTGCCCCCGCGGGGCTTCCGTTTCCACGCCGCGCCGCCGGCCGTCGAGGGCATGGGCACGTTCCCCGTGCGGGCGTACGCGCTCCTCGACGACGAGGTGGCCGCGGACGACGCCCCGGCGACCGGAGCGGCGGGCGGTGTCTAGGCTGACACCGTGACCGATCTCGCCATCAAGAGCGTGGACGGTGCCG
Organism: Streptomyces sp. NBC_01314; assembly: GCF_041435215.1. Classification (NCBI taxonomy): domain Bacteria; kingdom Bacillati; phylum Actinomycetota; class Actinomycetes; order Kitasatosporales; family Streptomycetaceae; genus Streptomyces; species Streptomyces sp. NBC_01314. The sequence goes on from NZ_CP108394.1 coordinate 7,812,540, forward strand.
CGAGCGACGAGGAACTCGAAGCCTGGCGGCACGTCCACAACACGATCATCCCGACCCACCTCCTCTCCCTCGACGACGTCCGCGAGCGCGCCGTACGCAACCACCTCGAACTCGCTTACGCCGACGGCGTCCTCGTCGGCAACTCCACGGTCCGCCCGCCCGAGGGGGACACCGCGACGGCCACGGTCATCGCGCGCGTGCTCGCCGAACACCGGAGGCGGGGGTTCGGCGAGCAGTTGTACGAGCGGGCGTTGCGGCGGGCGCGGGAACTGGGCGCCGGGGTGATCGAGACCTGCGTACTGGAAGCGAACGCGGACGGACTGCGGTTCGCGCTCGGCCACGGTTTCGTGGAGACCGAGCGCTATCTGCTGGACGGCGACACGATCCCGTGGATCGACCTCCGACTCCCCGAGGCGGCGGTCTAGAGCTTTCCCGCGATGTCCAGCGCGGCCACGTACCCGAACGTCATCGCGGGCCCGATCGTCGACCCGGCGCCCGCGTAACTGCGGCCCATCACGGCGGCGCTGGCGTTGCCCGCCGCGTACAGGCCGGAGATCACCGTGCCGTCCGGTCGGAGGACGCGGGCGCGGGCGTCGGTGAGGAGGCCGCCCTTGGTGCCGAGATCGCCCGGGACGATGCGGAGGGCGTAGTAGGGCGGCAACCACAGAGGCGCCAGGCAGGAGTTGGGGAGCACGGACGGGTCCGTGTAGTAGTGGTCGTAGACGCTGTCGCCGCGCCCGAAGTCCGTGTCGTCCCCCTGTCGGGCAAGGGAGTTGAAGCGGTCGACGGTGGAACGGAGTGCGGCGGCGGGGACGCCGATCGCGCCGGCCAGCGCGTCGAGTGTCCACGCCTTGTGGGCGGCCCCGGCGTCGTACCACTCGTCGGGGAACGGGAAGGTTGGCACGATGTCCTTGAAGAGATACCGGTTGCGGTAGTTCTGGTCGACGATCAGCCAGGCCGGGATGTGCGAGGCCGACGCGGTGTCCTTCTCGTACATCGTGTGGACGACGTCGCTGTACGGCCCCGCCTCGTTGACGAACCGCGCGCCCGCCCCGTTGACCAACAGGCCGCCGGGCAAAGTGCGTTCGGCGAGACAGAACCACGGCTGACCGGGGGTGGCGATGGCGGGACCCCACCAGGCGTCGTCCATGAGCGCGAGATCGGCGCCGGCCCGCTGACCGGCCCGTATCCCGTCCCCGGTGTTCTCCTTCGCCCCCACCGTCCACTGCGTGCCGATGGGCTGCTCCTGGTACTGCGCCCGCATGGCCGCGTTGTGCTCGAAGCCGCCGGAGCCGACGATGACGCCCCGGCGGGCGCGGACGAGCCCGGCGGAGCCGTTCTTGGTGACGACCGCCCCCGTCACCGCCCCGTTCTCCAAGTACAGGTCCGTCAAAGGGGTGTTGAGCCACACCGGCACACCGGCGCCGAGCAGCCCGGCCCGCAGCCCGCCCGCCAGCGCCTGCCCCATGGTGAGCGGCTTCTGCCCGAGCAGCGCGGCCTTCGTGCCCCGGGCGAGGCACTCCGTCGCGACGGCCAGCCCCTTCGCGCTCACGGTGGTCAGCGCGAGCCACTTGTAGTCGGCGCTGAACACCACCATCCCGGCCGGCGTGGCCAGATAGGCGGGATTCAGCCGCGCCAGCTCGTCCCCCAGCAGGTTCCCGTCGAACTGTTCCGGCTCGATGGACCGCCCGTTGGGCAACCCGCCCGGCAGCTCCGGGTAGTAGTCGCTGTACCCCTCCATCCACCGGAACCGCGACGGGCTGTTGGCCATGACGAACGAGAGCATGGCGGGCCCGTGATCGAGAAACGCCTTCTGCCGGTCCGCGGGCACCTCGTCCCCGACCACGGCCGCGAGGTACTGCGCCGCCTTGGCCGGGGTGTCCGGCACCCCGGCCGCCTTGATCACACTGTTGTTGGGCAGCCAGATCCCGGCCCCCGACCGCGCCGCCGACCCCCCGAAGGTCGGCGCCTTCTCCACGACGACACAACTCAGCCCCTGCTTCGCCGCGGTGAGCGCGGCGGTCATCCCGGCCGCGCCGGAGCCGATGACGACGACGTCGTAGGTGCCGAGGAGAGGCGGGGCTGCGGCAGCCGCCGGACTCCCCACGACCCCACCGGCCGCGACCGCGACCCCCGCCCCGGCGGCCGTACCGAGCACCTGCCGTCGCGAAGGCCCGGACTGCGCCGCCGTACGTCTCTCAGGATCCGCGCTCTTGGACATGCCAGACGCTCCAGCCTCGCGAAGGGACGGGTGGCCGTGCTGTTCCCCGGGAGGCAATCGGTTGACCTGCGCCCCGGACGTGGTGCGGAGCATCGAATCTGACGCGAAGGGATGGTGAAGTCAAGGCATACCGACGTCATAACTGACGACCAATCAGAACCCTTCGATTCAGGCCTATTTGACCTGCGCAATCGTTTCGCGGGGTAGGTGCGCGGGCAAAGTTCGGGCAGCGTGGTCCCGGTCTTCGGACCGAGGGAGGGGGAACGCTGTGCATGACCTCGTGCGGACGCCGGACCATGTCCGGACGGCCGACGGGCGGCGGTTGCGGGTCGAGTGCGCGGGGGATCCGGACGGACGGCCGGTGTTCCTGTTGCACGGGATGCCTGGCAGCAGGGTGGGACCCAGACCGCGGTCCATCTTCCTCTACCACCGCGGTGCGCGGCTGATCAGTTACGACCGTCCCGGTTACGGGGGGTCGGACCGCCGGCCGGGGCGGCGGGTCGTGGACGTGGTGGAGGACATCGAAGTCGTCGCGGACGCGCTGGGGCTGGACCGTTTCGCGGTGGTGGGCCGGTCCGGCGGGGCCCCGCACGCGCTGGCCTGTGCCGCGCTGCTGCCCCACCGGGTGACCCGGGCGGCCGCGCTGGTGACGCTCGCGCCGCAGGACGCGGAGGGGCTCGACTGGTTCGCGGGGATGGCGCCTCACAACGTCCGTGAGTTCCGTTCGGTGCTCACCGATCCCCGGGGGTTCGTCGCCAAGCTGATCCCGCGCTCGGCCGCCATCCGGTCCGACCCCGCCCGGCTGCTCGACGAACTGCGCGGCGATCTCACGGACGAGGACCGGATGATCGTCTCGGACGACGGTATCCGGTCCATGCTGCTGCGCAACTACCACGAGGCGCTGCGGACCTCCCCGTACGGCTGGATCGACGACGCGCTCGCGCTCACCGGCCCCTGGGGGTTCGACCCTGCGGAGATCAAGGTGCCGGTGCTGCTGTGGCATGCGGGCAAGGACGTGTTCACCCCGTCCGCGCACTCCTCCTGGCTCGCCGCGCGCATTCCCCGCGCGATCGCGGTCTGCGAGCCGGCGGCTGCGCACTTCGCGGCGATTCGGGCGCTGCCGGACGTGTTGAGCTGGCTGCTCACCACGACCGAGCCGACCGTGGCGTCACCGGCTTGATTTCGGGTGCGGGTGCGTGGGGGCTGGTCGCGCAGTTCCCCGCGCCCCTTAACAGCATGGGTCGCGCCCGGGGCTTTTAAGGGGCGCGGGGAACTGCGCGACCAGCCCCCACGCACCCGCACTCGCCAACGCACCCCAACCCCCCACCCCCTGCCGCGCCCTTCACACAGCCAACGGCTCCAAGTCGCGATACACCCGCCGCCGCTGCCCCACCAGCCGCGTGATCCCGTTCCCCTCCCCCAACTGCCGACTCAGCCGGCGCAGATCGGAGAGCGTCGCCTCACGCAGCCGCTGGGCCTCCTCCTCCCGCCCGAGCGAGCGCAGCGTCAACGCCGAGTTGCTGACGACGGCGAGCGTTTCGGGGTGCTGGGGGCCGAGGACGGACCTGAGGACGTTGCGGGCCGGTTCCTCCAGGGCCCAGGCCTCCTCCGGACGGCCCTGCTCCGCCAGTACGTTGGCCTGGTTCGCGCGGGCGAACAGGGTGTGGGGGTGCTCGTCGCCCAGGGTCGCCGCCATTCGCTCCGTCACCTGCTCGAACACCCCCTCGGCTTCCTCGGCGTCCCCGCAGGCCCACAGATAGATGCCGAGGTTGTTGAGCGCGGCCTGGGTGTAGGGGTGCTCCTTGCCCGGGACCTTGGCGTAGTGCTCCAGCACACTTCTGACGGCCTCCCGCGCCCGGTCGGGCTCGTCGGCGGCGTACAGATCGGCCGCCAGGTTCAGCTCGCACGCGAGGGAGTCCGGGATCGGGTCCGGGTACTTGTCCCTGGTGTACTGCGTCCGGTACTGGGTGAGCGTCGCCCGCGTCAGCCGGTGCGCGTCCACGAACTGGCCCGCCCGCCGCAGCGACACGGCGAGCGATTTGGCGCAGCTGAGCGTGCCGGGGAAGTCCTTGCCGAGGATCCGCTTGTGGATCTCGTACGCCTCCGACAGGACCGCCACCGAGTCGGTGTAGCGGCCGACCTCGCGCAGGTCGCGGCCGAGGCCCTGGGCCGAGATCAGGGTGTAGGGATGGTCGGGGCCGAGGACCTCGCGGCGGCGGGCGTAGGTGTCCTGGTCGACGTCGCGGGCCTCGTTGTAGTGGCCGACCATGCGCAGCGCGAGCGCCAGGTTGTTCGCGGCATTGAGCGTCCGCCCGTGCGACTCGTGGAAGATCTGGCTGAACCCCTGGTGGGCCTCACGGGCCAGTTCCACCGCCTTCGTGTACTCGCCGAGCGCCGCGAGGTCACTGGCGAGGCTGGAGGTGGTGACGTACGTGTGCGGATGCGTGGGGCCGAGGACCCTCAGCTGCTGGGCGAGCACATCGGCGTCGATCGAGCGCGCCTCCACGAAACGCCCCTGCGAGCGCAGCACGTTGGCGAGCTGGCCGCGCAGATACATGTACTGCATGTCGTCCTCGCCGAGCGTGCCGCGCCAGTGCGTCGCCAGTTCCTCGGCGAGTCTGCGGGCGCCGGGGAAGTCGCCCCGCTTCCACAGATAGCGGACGCGGTCGATGAACAGGCGGCGGGGCTCGGCCTCATGGCAGTTGCGCAGGTCGGAGGCGTTCAGATGCGGCCAGATGATGGCGAAGCGGGGCCAGGTCTCGGCGTCGTCGATGGGTTCGTCGCCGGGCGGGCGGGCGCCGGCGAGCATGGTGTGGACGATGTGCCGGGCCTGCTTCTGCTCCTCGTCGCCCATCCGGGAGCGGATCACCGCCTGCACCAGCCGGTGGACCTGGATGCTGGTGCTGGCCTGGTCGACCTTGGCGAGGGCGAACCGGCCGATCTCCCGGATGACCCGGCCCAGCATCAGGCTCTCCTGGAGGCTGGGGTCGACCTTCTTCAGTTCGTCGAGCATCTCCCGGCTGTACAGCAGGTGCGAGGAGATCGGCTCGGGCGCCATGAAGGCGCACAGCTGGAGCAGCCGGACCGAGGCGGGGGAGCGTTCCTTCAACCGGGCGATGGAGATGTTCCAGGTCGCCGCCACCGTCTCGGGGTAGTCCACGGCCTGGTTGAGGTCCAGCACACCGGTGGTCTGCTTGTTCAGCTGCCGCAGATACTCCTCGATGGGGGTGGCGGTCTCGGCGAGCCAGGCCGCTGCCTGCTCCACGGCCAGCGGCAGATCGCCGACCGCCTCCGCCACCCGGTCGGCCTCCTCGGCGCTCAGCCCCGGCGCGCGCCGCGAGAGATGCTCGACGCTGTCGTGCCGGGGGAAGACGTCTACGGGCAAGGAGGCGCCCCGCTGCTCCCAGGTCTGGTTGCGGGAGGTGACCAGGAGGTGCCCGCCGCTGCCCTGCGGGAAGAACCGGGTGAGTTCCTCGGGGTTGTCGGCGTTGTCGAAGACCAGGATCCAGCGCTTGGTCGGCACCCCGTCGGCGAGCATCCGTACGGTCTCCTGGCTGACCAGCGTCATGTCGGCGCCGCCGGGCGCGCCGATCCGGGCGCCCAGTTCGGCGAGGGCGGAGGTGACGCCGTCGCCGTGTTCGGCGGAGATCCACCAGACCAGGTCGTAGTCGGCCATGAACCGGTGCACGTACTCGAGGGCGACCTGTGTCTTGCCGACCCCGCCGAGGCCGAACAGGGTCTTGGGCTGGCTCCCCACGGCCGACACCCCGCCGCGCAGCTGGTCGCGCAGCTGGTCGAGGATCTGACTGCGACCGGTGAACGTCATGTTGCGCTGCGGCGCGTTCCACACCGTGGGGGCGCCGCCCGGGAAGCGGGGCTCCACCGAGCCGAGGTCGTCGGGCCGCTCCGGCAGCTTCAGCGCGCTGAGCAGGGCGCCGACGCACTGGGACGCGTCGAGCCGGTACAGGTCCACCGGCTCCTGGTCGACGTAGGCGTCGGGGAACCGGGCCTCGTCGACGCGCAGCGGAACCATGGTGGCGCGCTGCATGCCCAGCGTGGTGTCGGTGAGGGAGCGCCAGATCGTCTGGGCGTGCCGGGACTTCTGGAAGGCGTGGGACAACAGCAGGAGGGCGCGCGTAGCCGTGTCCAGATGCTCCGGCGGTCCGGCGGACACGTCGTGCAGCGTGACATTGCAGCCGGTCAGTCTGAGGACGGCCTCCACCCAGTCCGCCCACATCCGGTTCTCCGCCGCGTACACCACCATGATGTCCGTCATCGGCTGGCGCCGGGTGAACGCCTCCAGACAGCGCTGCCGCACCGGTTCGGGCACCGGCGGCAGTGCGGTGATCTCGCCGTCGGTGATCACCTTCGTCAGCCGTTCGAAGGCGGACAGCAGGGAGTTCGCGATATTGCTCTTGTCCCCGACCGTCGCGAGCGTCTCCTCGTAGGCGTAGAACGGGACATACGGTATTTCCATCGCGCCCCAGTAGGCGTCCTGCTGTTCGGCGCTCAGCTCGTCGCCGTCGAGGGCTCTGGGCAGGCCCTCGAACCGCAGCCGGGCCAGTGCCCGCCCCGCGTCGACCTTCCGCTTCTCGCCCTCGTCGATGCGCATCAGTACCGGCAGCACCCTGATCCGCCGCTTGTGCTGGCCCCCCTCGACGCTGCGGGCGACCGCCGCCGCCCCGTCCAGTGACTGGCCGCTGAGCGTGAAGCAGTCGACGAGGACGTCGGGCATCTGGATGGTGCAGATGTCCGCGCTGTCCGACAGGCCCGTACGGCTGTCGATGAGGATGTAGTCGTACGACGCCTTCATGTCCTCGCGCAGCGCGTCCAGGAACTGGCCGCCGCCCAGCCGCTCGTAGAAGTTGTCCCATTCGAACGACGACACGGTCGCCGAGTACTCCCGGTTGCGCCGGCCGGCGGAGAGGAAGTCGAGCGAGCCGCCCTCGGGGAAGGACAGCCCGAGCCGTTCGGGGCTGAGGGACACGGCGTGCTGTTCGACGCGGGCGTAGTCCCGGTGCCAGGGGCCGGTGCGCGGGCCGCCGGTGGTCGCGGCCCAGCAGTACTCGGTGATCATGTCGATGACGCCGGTGGTGGACGCGAGGACGCTCAGGTCCAGGAAGGGCTGGAAGAACCGGTCGAGGCCCGGGGCCTCCAGGTCCCAGTCGACGGCCAGGACCCGCTTGCCGTTGGCGGCCAGGATCCACGCCGCGTTGGCCAGGGCCATCGTGCGGCCCGTACCGCCCTTGTACGAATAGAAGGTGACGATGCGTCCGTCCTGACGGGCCGTCATGCTTGTCCTCCGTGGTCGGAATCCGCATCGGGGTCGGTCGGATCGGCGAGACTGAGCCGCGGCCGGGGTGTGGTCGGGCCCGGCGGCGGGTGCGCCTTCGCGTGCCTGAGGAACTGCCGGGTTGCCTGGGCCACGACGACCGGCAGTATCTCGGTGAACTGCTTCAGGGTGGGTACGCCGTTGACCGCGGCCCAGCACTTGGCGCGGCGCCCCCGCTCCAGGATCAGCGGCAGGGTGTCCTCCAGTTCCTCCTTCAGCCGTTCGCCCTGTTCACCGCGGCACTGAAGGTCGAAGCGGTTCCAGGGGACGATCGCGCCGACCCAGGGGTGGGCGGCCGAGTCGAACGTCTTGAGCCGGTGCCGCCGGTCCCGGTCGAGCAGGGCCCAGCGGTCGAGCAGCAGGATGCCGGGGTGCGGCTCGGGCGGCTGCCCGCTCCCGTCGGGCTCGGACCCGCCCGCGGTGAGACCGTCGGCTCCGGAGTCCGGGACGTCGAAGTCCGACACGGTGATGCGGTAGTCGAGGGACCGGATCAGCTCCTCGGCCAGCGCGGACAGCGGGCGCCTGGACTCGCCGTGGTACGGGTTCCACTCAGTGGCGTCCTCGCCGTAGGGAAGGGCGTCCCGGCCCTCCGGCACGGAGCTCCGGCTGGGCGCCACCACGGTGAGGTGGATGCGGCGCGGCCCCTCGCCGTGCGGCCGGAACGCGCTGTGCGTGGACTCGTACGGCCGGGGCCGGCTCGACGGCAGCGGGGTGTTCTCGGCGACCTGCACGATCCGCTGGGCGAGGCCGAACACGATTTCCTCGTACTCGTCCCGCAGTCGCTGGAGTTTGATCAGCCCGTAGATGCCGTAGGACGTGTAGCGCTCGCTGAACTTGCTGCGTTCGACCTGGATCTGGCGTACGGATTCGGGGAGTCCTTCGAGGTCCATGGCCGTCCACAGCGCCGGGACTATGGCCGGGATGTCACCGTGGCCGGCGTTGCGTGCCTCGCGGATGCGCTCGTCGAAGGTGAACCACTCGCGCCCGCAGTTGTCGCTGGAGAAATACCTGGGGGAGTACAGCGGGACGAACACCCGGCAGTGCGCCAGATTCTCGCTGAGCCGGTCCGGCCAGCCCTCCCCGGACCGCATCTCCCGGTCCAGGAATCCCGCGGGCGTCCCCCGCGGATGAGCGGTGAGGGCCAGGACGTCCGCGCACAGATCCTTGTAGAGCGTGTGCACCCAGTGGTCGGGGTCGCCGCTGTCGGGTCCCGAGGGAGGTGTGTGCGCGTAACTGAGGAAAAAGTACGGACGGTTGTCCGGAGACCGTCCCCGTGCAGGTGTATTCACGCACCCCCGCCTTTCGATGCCCTCGTGCCCCCGCCAGGCCCCATCCAGCCGGAACCAACAATGTGCCCGATCAACTCCCCGGGCACATGGCTCGTTTCACGTCATTTCACCGCGATATCCGGACATCAGATGCCGCCCGGCGTCGACAGCATCGCGCATCCCGAACAGAAACGTCGGTTTTCCCGCGAACTCCCTTTTCGTGCACAAACCATGAGGTAGAAGAGCCCCGATCGCGCCGAAGTCCCCGTCGTGGAGGGAGAGATCCTCGTACTCGATCCAGTTCCCCTTGTCCCTCACCACGCAGCGGTACGTCCGTGTCGGCGGCGGCGGGGTCATCCGGTACTCGGCGAGATGGAACGCGGTGCACACCTCGAAGCCGACCCGCAGCAGCAGGACCTGGGCGTCGGCCGCGTACAGCGCGGCCATCGGGGACCGCTCGCCGAGGTGGCAGTACGGGTCGTGGTCGGCGAGCAACTCCTCGGCCCGGCGCCCGAGCGCGGCGAACGAGGTCTGTGGATGGGCGCTGCGGACCGCGCCGGGCGTGGTCCGTACGCACTCGGCGAGCGCACCCATGGCCGGGCAGGGCGTGGCGTTCGGCTCGAAGGGGAGCATCGACGCACGGAACTCGGCCTTCTCCCGCTCGGTCATCCCCTCGGTACGGCTGTGGTGCGCGGGGGAGGTGTCGGAGTTCTCCGGCGTGAAGGCGGGCACGACCAGGGTGCCGTCGGGGCCGAGCGCGTCGAGGAGGGCGTTGCGTACCTCGGTCGGGCTCCGTCCGGTGCCGCGCAGTGAGGAGTGCACCATGAGGACGCCGCCCGGCCGGACGCCCAACCGGCCCAGTATCTCGGGGAGTTCGGTGGCCTCACTCATGCGGCACCACCAGCTCCGCCCGCAGCTCGTCGGCCAAGTGGACTCCGTTCTCGGTGAGTTCGTGTCCCGCCGCGCCGGCGAGCGTGTCCAGGGCGGCGCGCGCCCGCCGCAGCGACTCGGCGGCGTCGTGCGGGAAAGCGGCGGCTCTTCCCACGCACGCGCTCGCCTCGTCGAGCAGCCGTCCGGCGGCGCTGCCCGGCACGTTCAGGTCGGTGACCTCCCGCAGGGCGGCGAGCCGGGATCCGCGTCCCAGGAGCGGCAGTTCCCGGACGAACGCGTCGGCCTCGAAGTCGACGGCCACCCCGAGCGCGCCGAACGCGTGTGTGCCGAGCCGCAGTCCGGCGCCCGGGGCGAGAGGGGTGACCGTGGTGGCGAGGAGCGCGTGGGCACCCTTGCGCCAGCCGGGCTCCTGGGCGTCCAGCGCCTCGTGGGCCGCGCGCAGCCGCTTGCCGAAGAGGGCCAGGTCGCTCGGGGGCAGCGGGTCCGCGACCGGCGACCCGAAGCAGTCGCGGTCCGGATCGGCGTCGTCGACGAGCAGCGGCGGCCCGTCGGTGAGTTGCATGGTCGTCAACGGCCGCCACTCGACGTCGAGTTCGCCACCGTCGTCACCCGCGCCGGTCACCTGGAGGCCGTGCGCCGTGACCGCGCACTCGACCCGGCCGGGTGCCGAGAGCCGCAGGGTGCCGAGGGTCGGGAGGTGGAGGTCCCGGCCAGGCTGCCGCCAGGTGAGCGTGGCCTCCGTCTCCGCCAGGACGGCGGCCGCCGTGGCCGCCGCCATCAGCTGGGGGAGGCCGACGGGACCGTCCAGGGAGCGGCGCAGCACGGAACGCAGATACGGATGGGCGAGGACCGTGTTGAGGTGCGCGGCGCTGGCGGCGTCGGAGTCCAGCCGGACCACCACCTGCCAGGCCGCGTCCCAGTCGGGCCGGCCCGCCAGCGCGGCGTTCGCCCGGATCAGCAGGTCCCGGTTCAGCTTCAGCTGGGCCAGCGGCAGTTCGTCGGCCTCGGTGACCGCTGGGTGCAGTGCGCGCTCGGTGATCCGCTCGGCGATCCCCTCCACCATGCCCCGCAGGTCCGAGCAGAACACCGAAGGGTTGTCGAAGCCTTTCTCGCCGCTGTACCGGTGGGCGTAGAGGCCACCGCCGCAGGACTCCACGACCGGGCACCTGCGGCAGGTCTCGCTGACCCCCGCGATGCCCAGCTGGCGGGCGCGGACGCCGGGGTGCTCGGCGAACTCCGCGAAACCGTGCCGGAAGACGTCGTAGCCGGTGGCCGGGGCGCCTTCGTAAGCCGTCTTGAGCGAGTCGGCCTGTTCGAAGGTGCCGTCGGTCTCGATGACCGCCAGATCGGACGGGGCCAGCCCGAGCGCCTCGGTGAGGCTGGGGCCGCCGCGCAGGGTGCTGAGCACCGAGTCGAACGTCCTGACCGGCATGGGCCGTCCCTGTTCCTCCCAGCGGTCGAAGACCTTCAGCAGCCAGTCGGCGTACGGCGTCGCCGGTGCGCCGGGTCCATGGCCGGGGGGAGGGCTGTCCCAGGTGGAGTGCGGGAGCAGATAGTCGATGCGGGGCGGGTCCAGGGAGGTCAGCGCGTCGTGGACCGCGACCGGGTCGTTGGCCACGTCCACCGTGCACAGCAGGCCCTGGTACAGATGCCGGTGCTCCGGGAGGCGGAGGAGTTCGACGGCCTTCAGCACCCGGTCGTAGCTACTGCGGCCCCGGCGGTCGAGCCGGTGGCGGTCATTGGCGACCCGGTCTCCGTCGAGGGAGATGCCGACCTTTACCCGGAATTCGTCGAAGACCCGCAGATGATCTCTGTTCAGCCGCACACCGTTGGTGTGAATACGCAGATCCAGTGTGGTGACCGGAGTGAGAGCGCGGGTGAGTTCCGCGCAGATTCGTCTCAGCCGGACGGGGCCCACGAGCAGGGGTTCACCGCCGTGCAGAATGACGGTGATGGATTCCAGATTTCTCGCCAGTACGTACTCGGTGAGACGCCGGGAGACCTGGTCGAGTGTTTCCTCGGAGATCACCGTCGGCCGCGACCGCCAGGTCTGGTCGGCTGCCTCATACACGTAACAGTGGTCGCACGCCAGATCGCACCGACTGTGGATCTTGAGCACCAGTTGCTGGATCGCTGGGTCCCTCACTTCGGCAGTGTAAGCCCTGGCGCCACTCGGGGCGGACATGGCGACGGGGCCCAACTTCCTTGATCCACAAGGAGGTTCGAGCCCCGGTTGGCCTACGTCAGATGCTGGAGGTGAACCCCGGCTTGGCGAGGTGCGCACCACGCGCGTCCGTCACCCGCGCGGTGGAGCGCTGGGTGCGGGGCGCGTGTGCGGCGACGGTCGCGAGCGGGGCGAGCCTCTGGTGGGCCGAACGGGTGGTGTCCGATCCACGCGTCGTCTTCGGGAAGGAAAGGTTCATCTCGTCGCTCCAGTTCGAGAAAAGGGACGCTGCCATCGGTCCCTTGCCGACGAGATCCTTTTGGTCGAAGCTCGGAGATGAGGGTGGACGACAGAGCGCATACTTGCGCGTTTCTATCATGCGCCGACATGGGTTCGCTGCGCATAGGGCGAGGTGGCGATCTGGCGCGGATTCAAGATTGACGAGAGCATGACCGTTCCGTTGACTCCGGCATCCGTACGAGGTGTGCATGGCTGCGACGCCCGGCCCCAGCACCACGGTGAGTGATCGAGATCTGTCCCCGTTGTTCCGTGTGTGCGATGAGAGGGCGCTGGTCCGTCAGGGTGAGTCCTTTCGGGTCGTCCGAACCCAGTTGGTCGTGCTGCTGCTCGCCACGGCGACCGCCTCACTGGCCGAACGGGTCGGGAGTCGGGTGCCGTCGGCCGTCGCGGCCGTGCTGTACGCCCTGACGGTCGGGATCGGCATCTACGTGTCCCGGCGCCGCGCGCGGGCTCAGTGGCAGGCGCACAGGGCGGCCGCCGAGGTGATCAAGTCGTTGGCCTGGCAGTTCATGGTCCACGGCGGGCCGTTTCCTTCCCGGCTCGTCAATCCCGAGGCGCGGTTCGCCGAGCGGCTGGAGGAACGGCTCAGCGAACTGCGGAAGGTGGGCTGGGAGGACCCGCGGGAGAGCGTCGCCGAACTCGGGCTCGGGCAGATCACGCCGATGATGCGCACGGTGCGTGCCAAGCCGCTCGCCTCGCGGCGCGACATCTATCTCCGCGACCGGGTCATGGAGCAACTCGCCTGGTACGGCAACAAGGCCGGGCACGCGCACCGCGCGTCCGTGCGCTGGTCGGGCATGACGACCTTTCTGACGCTGCTGGCGCTGCTCGCCGCCGTGCTCAGGGCCGGCGGGTTGATCGAGGGCCGCTGGGACCCGACCGGAGTGCTGAGTGCCGCGGCCGCGGCGGGCGTGGCCTGGCAGGAGGTCCGGAGGCACCGGCCGTTGACGTACGCGCACAAGCTGGTCGAACAGGACCTGGAGACCCTGCGCGTCGCCATGAGCACGACTGTCAGGGAGGACGGGTGGGCCGACGCGGTCGCGGAGGCGGAGCGGCTGGTCTCGCCGCAGCACACGGACTGGCTGGTGCGGTTCGGGTCCTGAGGGGACGGGCGGAGGGTGAGGCGCGGGGTGCGGGGTTCAGGCGCGGCGTACGCCCGGGCTCCACAGCACCGTCACCGGGACGCCCGTGAGGCGGGCGTAGTCGACGATGTCGGCCGTGCCGCCGAGGCCGCGGGACGGGGCGCCGTCCCAGACGGCGATCATGTGGTCGGCGTGGTCGACGATGTAGCGGCCGGCCGCGTAGTACGCCTCCTCGTGGGTGCGTTCGCGCGGCAGTTCCACGCGTTCGACGCAGCACTTGAGGAGCCGGCGGTAGGTGGCCCGGACCTCGTCGCCACCGAGGTGGGCCTCGTAGTCCATGCCGGGGATCACGGCGGTCAGCCGCATACCGCTTTCGAGGGCGATCTCCGCGAACAACTGGTCGGCGCCGGCGGCGAGGCTGCTGAGGGCCCGGGTGGTGGTGGGGCGGTCCCGTAACTCCGCCCGGATGCCCGAGCGGACGGCGGAGAAGGCGGCTTCCGGGATCTCCCGGTGTCCGGTGATACCGATCCGGGTCACGGGCCCTGGCATCCGTGCGCTCACCTCCGTGGCCGCGTTCCTCCAAGTAACCCTAGCGTCGGGGGACTTCGGCGAGAACGACACGTACGGGCGTTCGGTGGGGCGTCGCGGGCTCACGGGGGCGACTGCCGGGTGACCGCCGTGGTGCCGGCCGCCCCCACGTGCTCCGGATGCTGCCGCTCGTGGGAATGCGGGGGGATGCGCGGGAAGGCTCGGAGGGGTGCCCGAGGGATACCCGGCGAGTTGCCGGAGGGGGTGCCGGAGGGGGTGCCGGAGGGGGTGCCGGAGGGGTGTTGAGAGATACGTTCGGAGAGACGTTCGGAGAGATGTTCGTAGGGGGTCCGCGAGGCGGCTGTACGGGCCGTCGGTCAGTCGCCCACCGGGTCCAGGCTGATGGGTGCGATGCGGCCCTCCAGCATGGCGCCGATGCCGAGGGCGGCGCAGACGTCGGGGCGTTCGGCGATGTGGACCGGCATTCCGGTGGCGTGGCGGAGCATCTGGTCGAAGCCGGGGAGGAGGGCGCTGCCGCCGACCATCATGATGCCGCGGTCGGCGAGGTCGGCCACCAGGTCGGGCGGGCAGTCGCGCAGCACCTTGCCGATGCCGTCGACCACGGCGGTCAGCGGAGTCTGGATGGCGTCGCGTACGGCCGCGGTGTCCACCTGGACGGAGCGGGCCAGCCCGGTCGCCACGTCGAGGCCGTGGATCTCGGTGGAGGCGGGGCCGTGCGGGGTGAGGCCGTTGCCGGAGAGGGCGAGCTGGAGCGGTCGTACGGACTGGCTGGGCAGCGTCAGTTCGTGCCGCAGGCGCAGGTGCTGCACGATCGCGTGGTCGATGGCCTCGCCGCCCACGGGGATGCGTACGGCGCTGACCACCGAGCCGAGGGAGAGGACCGCGAGCTCGGTGGCCCCTGCCCCACAGACCATGATCATCGTGGCCTCGGGCTGCTCGACGGGCAGTCCGCAGCCGACGGCCGCCGCGATGAGCGTGTCGACCAGTTCCACGCGACGGGCGCCGAGGCCCACGAGGGTCTCGATCGTGGCGCGTTGGGCGAGCGGGTCGGCGCCGTGCGGGGTGCACGCGGCGGCGCGCAGGCTGGGCTTGCGGCGCAGCGTGCGGCGGACCCTGTCGCCCAGCAGTTGGCGCAGCATGCGCTGGGCCATCTCGATGTCGACAACCGTGCCGCTGGAGACGGGCCGTACGACCCTGATGTAGTCGGGCGTGCGGCCCATCATCTTCTCCGCGAACTCCCCGACCGCGATCAGCGCGCCCGTCCGGGTGTTCACGGCGGCCACGCTCGGCTGGTCCACCACCAGGCCCGCGCCCTTCACATACACCCGGGTCCGAGCGGCTCCGAGGTCGACTCCGAAGTGGCAGCGGCGCAGCTGCTCCAGACTGGCGGTCATCGCGGTCATTGCTGATCCTCCCGAGGGCACGGACCTTGCGGACCGCCGCCGGTCGGCGGTTCCCTGGTTCCTCCTGCATCGTGCGGGGGGCGGGAACGGGGTGCCCGTTGGAGTGGGCCGGGTGGGGGTGCGGCCGGACGGGTGGTTCTGTGACGGGAGGTCAGGCGGGAGCGGCCGGAACAGGCGGGATCGGGCGGGATCGCCGGGGGTGGACCGAGGGCGGCCGTCAGTCGGGTCGGCGCGTCGCCGCGGGTTCGGCGGCCCGCCGTGCTAGCGCCCCCACGACCCCCCGCACGACCCCCAGCTCCACCAGATCCTGTGGTCGCACCCGGAGCTCGTCCGCCGTTGCCCGTGTCAGCTCCGGGGGGCGTTTGAGGATCGCGGCGGCAAGCTCCGGGGCGATCACCGAGAAGTAGCTGTCCGGGGTGGCCCAGGTGTTGTCGGGGGCGGCGAGGGCGAGGGCACCGCCGGAGCCGCCCTCGCCGATGAGGAGGGTGGTGAGGGGGGTGCGGGCGGTGGTGACGGTGGTGAAGAGGTCGGCGATGGCCGGGCCCGCGCCCTGCCGTTCCGCCTCGGCGTCGTTCGCGGCGCCCGGGGTGTCGACGAGGGTCAGTACGGGGATGCCGAGGCGGTCGGCGAGGCGGATCAGGCGGGCGGCGGTGCGGTAGCCCGCCGGGCGGGTCGGGGTGCCGCACTGGGCCGCGTAGGCGACGGTCCGGCCCTCGTGTTCGCCGAAGCCGCACAGCATGCCGGGGTCGGTGCCGCCGGCGCGGTCCCCTCGCAGGGGGGCCCGGCGGGTGAAGTAGGCGTCCAAGTAGGCGTTGGCGCGGGGGCGTTGGGGAGAGCGGGCGCGTTGTACGGCTTCCCAGCCGGTGGTGGGGAGGAGGGGCGCCGCAGGGGGCGGGGGGAGCGGCTCGTCGGCGGCCGAGGGTGCGTTGTGGCTGGTCGCGGCCTGCGGCGGAGCCGCGGATTGGTACAGCCCCGCGCCCGCGCCCCTTGAGGGCCTGCGGCCCCCGTCAGGGGCGCGGTGCGGCGGGAGGGCGTGGGGTGGAGGTGCCGGGGCCGTGGAGGAGGTGGTCAGGAGGGTCAGCCAGAGGGCGAGTGTTCCGCGGAGGTCGTTGGGGTGGACGACCGCGTCCGCCGAGCCCGACGCCACCTGGGACTCGGCCGTGTACGCCGTCGGGTCCGCGTCGGGTGGGCGGACTCGGGAGCCGGCGAAGCCGACCTGGGCGTCGGGGAGCGCGAGGACGATGTCGGCGCCGGCGCCGAGAGTGGCCCAGCCGCCGCCCGTCGTGGGG
This sequence comes from Streptomyces sp. NBC_01314, assembly GCF_041435215.1. Lineage (NCBI taxonomy): Bacteria > Bacillati > Actinomycetota > Actinomycetes > Kitasatosporales > Streptomycetaceae > Streptomyces > Streptomyces sp. NBC_01314. The sequence continues at coordinate 7,829,039 of NZ_CP108394.1, forward strand.
TCGCGGAGGACCGCGATCTGGGGCAGCCCGGCCTCCCTGGTCAGCGCCGACTCGCGTGCCACGCGCTGGAGTTGGACGAGGGCGCGCATGCCTTCCTGCATACGGCTGCCGCCGGTCGCGACCAGGGAGACGACCGGCAGACGGTGCTCACGGGCGTACGTGTACGCCGCCTCCAGACGGTCGCCGGTGCGTTCGCCGAGCGAGCCGCCGAGGAAGCCGAACTCGAAGGAGATCAGTACGGCCGCCGTGGAGGTGGGGAGACTCGGCGGCGCGTCTGCCTCGCCGCGCCGCTGCGTCTCGGCGGACGTCACCGATGGCGTCACCCCGGCCGCTGTACCGGGGCCGGTCGTCTCGGCCTCCGTATCGGGGCCGGTCGCCTCGGCTTCCGTATCGGGGTAGCTCGTCTCGGCCTCCGTCGCCGTCCGGTCACTGATCACCGCCCGGCCCCACACCACCGACTCCTCCTCCCCGGTGCGCTCGGCGGCGCGGGCGCGTGAGGTGTCGTAGCCGTGCCAGGCGAGGGGGCCGTCGGGGGCGTAGTCCCTTCGGGGCGTGGGGAGTTCCGTGAAGTCGTCCGTCAGGAAGGCGATGGCCTCGCGGGCCGAACAGCGCCGGTCACTCATCCGTCTTCAGCGCTCGCTTCATGATCTTGCCCATGTCGTTGCGGGGGAGGGAGGAGAGGTAGTGGACGGTTCGGGGACGCTTGTGGGGGGACAGGTGGGTGGCGACGTGGGTCGCCAACTCGGCGGCCGGAGGCGGGGACCCGGGGTCCGTCGGGACGATCCAGGCGACGACGCGTTCGCCGAGGTCGGGGTCCGGTTCGCCGGTGACCGCGGCTTCGCGTACCCCCGGGTGTTCCAGGAGCGCGTTCTCGATCTCACCCGCGCCGATCTTGTAGCCGCCGCTCTTGATGAGGTCGGTGGCCTTGCGGCCGACGATGCGTACATAGCCGTCGGGGTCGCGGACGGCCATGTCGCCGGTGCGGAACCAGCCGTCGGAGGTGAACGCGGCGGCGGTCGCGTCGGGGCGGTTGAGGTACTCGGTGAAGAGGTTCGGGCCGCGTACCTGGATCTCGCCGACCGACTCTCCGTCGTACGCGGTGAGGGGGGTGCCGTCGTCCTCGACCAGCCTCAACTCCACGCCCGGCAGCGGGAGTCCGACCGCGCCGGCGCGGGGTTCGCCGTCGGCGCGGACGCTGGTGTTCATGAGGGTCTCCGTCATGCCGTACCGCTCGATCACCCGCCGTCCGGTGGCCGCCGCGATCCGTTCGTGGTCGTGCACCGGCAGCGCGGCCGAGCCGGAGACGAGGAGGCGGGCGCGGCCGAGTGCCTTCGCGAGGTCCGGGTCGGTGGGCAGCGTCTCCGCGATGCGGTGGTACATCGTCGGGACGCCGAACAGCATCGTCGCGCCGGCCGACAGCTCCCGGGCGACCGCGGCCGTGTCGAACCTCCCCAGGTGGCGGACGGAGCCGCCGCGCCGCAGCGGGCCCAGGATGCCCAGGATCAGTCCGTGTACGTGGAAGAGGGGGAGGGCGTGGACCAGTACGTCGTCGGCGGTCCACTGCCAGGCGTCGGCCAGCGCGTCCAGGGTGGTCGCGATGGCCCGGCGGGGGATGACGGCGCCCTTGGGCGGGCCGGTGGTGCCGGAGGTGTAGACGACAAGGGCGGCGTCCTCCTCGGCGGCCTTCCGCTCGTCGGGGGCGGGTCCGCTTCCGGTGTCGTGCACGTCGACATCGACGCGTACCAACTCCCGTACGGGGGCGGGTAGTTCATCGGTGGGGGAGGCGAGCACGAGTGACGGTGCGCTGTCGGAGAGGATGTGCCCGAGTTCCTTCTCCCCGGACTTCGGGTTCAGGGGTACGGCGGGTACGCCGGCCCGCAGTGCCGCGACCACGGCGACAGCGGTCTCCAGCGTGGGGGTCGCCCAGACGGCGACCCGGCCGCCGCCTCTGATGCGGTCCGCCAGGGCGTCGGTGACGGCCGCGAGTTCCGCGTACGTCAGGGACCGGTCGCCGAACCGGAGGGCAGGCCGGTCGGGGGCCTGGACGTCGCCGGTGAGGGCCGGGAAGAGAGGGGACACGTGTCGTACTCCTTGGTTGTCGCCGTCCGATGTACCGCTGCTGCCCTTGGGGCTACCCGAATCCCGGTACGACCAGCACCAGCCAGACCACCGCGGGTACCACCGCCACCACGATCCCCCCGTAGATCATCAGCTGGCGGAAGAAACGCTCGCGGTCGACGTCGGGTGCGGCGGCCAGGACCAGCGCGCCGTTCGTGGAGAAGGGGCTCACGTCCACGACCGTCGCGGACACGGCGAGTGCCGCGACCATGCCGACCGCGCCGATCTCGCCCTGTGCCAGGAACGGTACGGCCAGGGGGATCAGGGCGCCCATGATGCCCACGGACGAGGCGAAGGCCGACACGATCGCGCCGATGTAGCAGAGCAGGACGGCGGCGAGGAGGGGGATGCCGATGTTGCTGACGCCCTCGCCGGCCCAGGTGATGGTGCCCATCTCGTCGAGCACGCCCACATAGGTGAGGACGCCGCAGATGAGGAGGACGGTGGACCAGGCGATCTGGCCCACCGCCTTGCGGCTGTCGTCCGGCCAGACGGCGCTGAGGACCGCGGCGAGGGTCACCGCGGTGAGGCCCGCGTCCAGGTCGAAGGCGAGGACCGCGACGACCAGGGCGGCGAGGGAGGTGAGGGTGGCTATGCGGGCGGGGGTGAGGGCGGTTTCCGTGCTGGGGGTGGACGCGGTACCGGGGGCGGGGTCGGCCGGGGGTGGGGTCCGCTGCTCGGCGGTGCGAGGCGCCGCTGCGCCCCCCTGCGCTGCCCCGGCGGCACGAGTGCCCGCGACCGTGTCAGCGGGTTGCTTCCACAGCTTCAGCCCCCCGAACAGGACGAACACCACGCCCGCGATCACGAGGTTGGCGATCAGGGACGTCAGGAAGAGGGCTATCTCGTTGCCCGGGAGGTTCTCGCGTTCCACGATGCCGTTGACGATCGTGCCGTAGATGCTGATCGGGGAGAAACCGCCGCCCTGGGCGCCGTGGACGACCATCGCCCCCATCAGGAGGGGGCTGATGCCGTACCGCGAGGCGAAGCTGAGGGCGATGGGGGCGACGATCGCGACCGCGGCCGGACTGACCGCGCCGATCGCCGTGAGCGCACCGGTGATGAAGAACATCACCCAGGGGATCAGCGCCACCCGCCCCCGCACCAGCCGGATCGAGGCGTGGACGAGCCAGTCGGTGGTGCCGTTCGAGCGAGCGATCGCGAAGAGGTAGGTGACGCCGACCAGGACGACGAACAGGTCACCGGGGAAGCCGGCGAAGATGCCGTCCGCGTCGAGGTCGGCGACGAGTTCGCCCACTCCGAAGGCGGCGGCGAAGGCGAGCGCGCCCATGTTCACGGAGCGGGTCGTGGCGATGACGAACACCACGGCGAGCACGAGGATCGAGATGAGTTCGGGGGACATACGGGCTCCCGTCGTTGGGTCCCGGAACGGCTGGGGGAGGGCTGAGGGGAAGGGCTGGGGAGGGGCGGAGAACTCGGGCCGAGTGGCCGAGTGGCTGAGCCACTTACGGTTGGTCAGCGTGGGCGCGTACGGCGGTGCCGTCAAGAGGGCGCGCGAAAATTGGTTCAGCCACTTGGCCATCGGGCCACTGGTGTCCGCCGGTGTTACGCTCCCGACGAGCGACGCCCGAGCGACGCCGGACGATAGGGGGAACCGTGAGCGACGCCCTGCGCCCCATGGCCAAGCAGCGGCTCTACGAGCAGGTCCTCGACCGGCTGCGTCAGTACGTCGTCGAGGGCGGTCTGCGGGCGGGGGACCGGCTGCCGCCCGAGCGGGACCTGGCCCAGCGGCTGGGGGTGAGCCGGGCCTCGGTCAAGCAGGCCATCGTGGTGCTGGAGGTCCAGGGCCTGGTGGAGGCGCGGCACGGCGGGGGCACGTATCTCGTCCGGGACAGCCTCGACGTCGAGCCCGTCGACGAGATGGTCGAACGGCGCCGGCGGCTGCCCGATGTGCTGGAGGCCCGCGAGGCGTTGGAGACGAAGCTCGCCGAACTGGCCGCCGAGCGCCGTACGGAGGACGACCTGGCCGCGATGCGGGACGCGCTCGCGCACATGGCCGGGGAGATCGAGCGGGACGGGCACGGCGTCGAGGGCGACCGTCTGTTCCACGCGGCGGTCACGGCGGCCGCGCACAGCAGTCTGCTCGCCGAGTTCATGCGCTCCATCGCCGCCCAGATCGCCGAGAGCCGCACCGAGTCGCTGCGCCAGCCGGGGCGGCCCGACCGTTCCCTCGCCCAGCACCGGGCGATCCTCGACGCCATCGCCGCCGAGCAGCCCAAGCAGGCGGCCACCGCGATGCGCCGCCACGTACGCACGGTCGCGAAGGTCCGCCTGCTGGACTGGGATCCGGGGGACTCGGCCTCCTGAGCGCCGCCCCGCGGACGGCTCACCGCCGTCGACGCTCCTCCGAGCCGGTTCCTGTCGCTACGCGGCCTCCTTCCGCACCACGTCCGCCACCACGCAGCTCACGTTGTCCGGGCCGCCCGCCTCGTTCGCCTCGGTGACGAGTGCGCGCACGGCGGCCTCCGGGTCCGGGACGGAGGTCAGGACCCGCCGGATCGCCGGGTCGGGGACGACCGTCGACAGGCCGTCGGAGCAGAGGAGGTAGCGGTCGCCGGGGTGGGCGTCGTGGAGGCGCAGGTCGAGGGTGGAGATGGTCTCGTTGTTGGTCAACGCCTTGAGGAGCAGCGCGGGTTGGGGGTGGGTGGCCGCCTCTTCGGGGGTCAGGCGGCCCTCGTCGATCATCGACTGGACGACGGTGTGGTCGTGGGTGATCCGGAAGAGTTCGCCGTCGCGCAGCAGATACGCGCGGGAGTCGCCGATGTGGACGAGGGCGAGCTGCGAGCCGGTCCAGAGCATCGCGGTCAGGGTCGTCCCGTCGTCCCCGGTCCCCGCGACCTCCCGTACGGCGGCGGTCGCGCCCCGCACCGCGTCCTCCAGCAGGTTCAGCACGCTGCCCGCAGGGAGGGTGTCGCGGTCCAGGGTCCTGAGCGCCTCCACGGCGGCCGTGCTCGCGGGGGCTCCGGCCGGGCCGAAGCCGTCGGCGACGGCGAGGACGCGGGAGCCGGCGTAGGCGGTGTCCTGGTTGGTGGCGCGGACCAGGCCGGTGTCGGAGACGGCGGCGTAACGGAGTTCCAGCATCGTGATGTCCTCCTCGGACGGGTGGGTGAGGTGGTCCACGAGGAAGGCCGCCAGGTCCCGTCGGGTCGCCGTCTCGGCCTCGACCCCGGCCCAGTACGCCCGGATCTCCCGGGCCGCCGGGCCCGGTTCCAGCGCGCACACCGTGCGGATACGGGCCAGCGGCATGCCGAGCCGGCGCAGCCAGGCCACCAGCCGGGCCTGTTCCAGCTGTTCAGTGGAGTAGTAGCGGTAACCGGTGTCGGGGTCGACGCGGGCGGGCCGGAGCAGCTCCAGCTCGTCGTAGAGCCGCAGCGCCTTCGGTGACAGTCGGCATGCCTTCGCGAAGGTCCCGATCGTCAGCATCTCCATGACTCCCTCTGGCTTCCCCTGGCTTCCGTCGTTCCTGGCCGTTCCTCGTTCCGCGATCGATGCTGGGGCTTCCTCGAAGGTGAAGGTCAAGCGGTGGTGGTGAGCCGTGGTGCGGAGCCCTGCCGATCATCCGTTATCTTTTCGTGACCGACTCGGCCACATCCGATCACATACCGATCACACTCTGAAGGAACATGAGCGCGCACAAGGCAACACCTTCCGGCACTCGTACCCGCCGCCGCAGCGGCTCGCCGCGTGTCACCGCGCAGGGCTCGGCCACGGGGACGGCCGGAGGGAGAGGTAAGGGCTCGGGGCGCCGGAGGAAGGGGTCCGCGAGGCGGGGCCGGGGGCCGTTGTGGGGCGGGCTCGGGGTCGTGACGGCGCTCGGTGTCGCCGGATTCGCGACCATGGGCTGGATGCCCGGCGGCACGGAGGAGTTAGCCGGAGAGGCGGGCGCCGGCGTGTCCGCCTCCGCCGAGCCCTCGCCCGAACGATCCCGGCGCTCACCCGGCCCCAGCCCGAGCGCGAGCCCCCGCCCGAGCACGAGTTCCAGTGCCGGCGCCGATGGTCCCCGTAGTCCCTCCTCCCCGTCCGGTTCGGCACCGGGCAGGTCGGCGTCGCCGTCCCCCAGCGGCTCCCCGGTGACCATCCCCAGGACCGGGCCGGGCACGTTCACCACGGCCTCCGGCGGCAGCGGCAAGGTGGGGAAGGGCACACCCCTGCGCTACCGGGTCGAGGTCGAGAAGGGGCTGTCGCTGTCCACCGCCGACGTCGCCGACGAGGTGGAAGGCGTCTTCGCCGACCCGCGCGGCTGGACGGCCGGCGGCGACCGGGCCTTCCAGCGGGTCTCCGGCGGCACCTTCGACTTCGTCGTCAAGGTCGCGACCCCCGGCACCGTCGACGACGTCTGCGGTGCGGGCGGGCTGGACACCGGCGGCGAGTTCAACTGCAACGTCGGCGCCGACGTCATGGTCAACCTCGAACGCTGGGAACTGGCGACCCCCGTCTACGCCAAGGACGTCAAGGCCTACCGTGCCTTGATCATCAACCACGAGGTCGGCCACTTCCTCGGCCTCGGCCACGTCGGCTGCTCCGGCGAGGGCAAGCCCGCCCCGGCGATGATGCAGCAGATCAAGGGCATGAACGGCTGCGTCCCCAATGTCTGGCCGTACGACAGTAAGGGCCGCCTCATCACGGGGCCTGCCGTGCCGTGAGCGGGAGCGCCGTCGCGGAGGAACCCTTTGCCTCGTCGGTCCCCGGAGTTGTTAGCCTGCGCCGGAGACCCCTTCCGGACACCTGCCCGGAGGGCCGCCGCAGACGTACGAGGATGGAGTCCCCGTGGCCCGCACAGCCGCCCCCCGCATAGCCGTCGCCACCTACGACCCCGGGCCGGAGACCAGCCATGACCGGGATCTGCCGGTGCTGGTGCGGGCGCTGGGGGAGGCAGGGGCCGACGCGGCGGCCGTGCGCTGGGACGACCCGGCGGCCGACTGGGCCGGCTACGACCTCGTCGTCATCCGGTCCACCTGGGACTACAGCTGGCGCGCGGCGGAGTTCGTGGCCTGGGCGGAGAGGACCGGCGAGGCCACCCGGCTCGCCAACCCGGCCGGGGTCGTTCGCTGGAACACCGACAAGCGGTACATCGGTGACCTCGCCGACGCCGGGGTACCCGTCGTGCCGACGGCCTATCTCGCGCCGGGCGCGACCGTGCGGCTTCCGGAGGCGCACGAGTACGTCGTGAAGCCCACCTCCGGCGCGGGCGCCCGGTTCGCCGCGCGGTACACCCCCGACCAGCGGGAGACCGCCGTACGGCACGTCGAGCGGATGCACGCCGAGGGGCTCACCGCGATGGTGCAGCCCTTCGTGACGAGCATCGACACCGACGGGGAGCGGGCCCTGCAGTTCTTCGGAGGCCGACTGCTGCACGCCAGCCGCAAGGGGGCGGTGCTCGCGCCCGGCACCGCGTACGACGCCGACAAGATCGCCCACCCGGACCTGGAGCCCTGGACCCCGACCGAGGCCGAACTCGCCGTCGCCGAGCGGGCGTTGGCCGCCGTACCGGGGAATCCCGAGCTGTTGTACGCGCGCGTCGACCTCGTCACCGGGGAGGACGGGCGGCCGTGCGTGATGGAACTGGAACTCGTCGAGCCCAACCTCTTCCTGTGGCTGCACCCGGACTCGCTGCCCCACGTGGTCGAAGCGATCCTGGCGGCGGCTACCACCGGCTGACTCCCGGCACCCGCCCCGGCCCCACAAGCCCTCTCACCCGAAGAGGCGGGAAATCCACGAAGCGCGCGTCCCGCCCGTGCCCGCTGCCTACCCTTCGGGGTTACAACTGCGCGTACGGGCAGCACAACTGAGGGCGTGACCAGGGTCGTGGGCGGATCGGAGTCGCGGCGCACTTCCGGTTTCCCGGCGGAGCTGACGAGCTTCGTGGGGCGACGGGACGAGGCGGCCGATGTCAGACGGTTGTTGTCGGCGGGCAGACTGCTGACGCTGACAGGGCCCGGCGGGGTGGGCAAGACCCGGCTCGCCGGGCATGTGGCGGGACAGGTCGCACGGGCCTTCCCGGACGGAGTGTGGCTCGTACCGCTGGCCGCGCTGAGCGACGAGGCGTTCGTCCCGCACGCGGTGAACGACGCGCTCGGTGTCCGCAACGAGACCGTACGGCCCCCGCTGGAGATCCTCGTCGACCATCTGCGCGAGCGGCGCCTACTCATCGTGCTCGACAACTGCGAGCATCTGCTGCGCAGTTGCGCGGTCCTCGCGGGAACCGTGCTGGCGGCCACCGAGGGCGTACGGATCCTCGCCACCAGCAGGCACCGGCTCGGTCTCGCCGGGGAACAGCTCTTCGAGGTGCCGCCGTTGCCCGCGCCCGCGCAGGAAGAGCTGACCCCTTCGGCGGTCGAGTCCTTCCCCGCACTGCGGCTGTTCGCCGACCGGGCGGCGGCCGTGGTCCCCGGCTTCACCGTCGGCGAGGCGAACCAGCAGGCCGTGGCCCGCCTCTGCCGGCGCCTCGACGGACTGCCGCTGGCCATCGAGCTGGCGGCGGTCCGGGTGCGCGCCCTCGGCGTGGACCAGCTCGTCGAACGCCTCGACGACCGCTACCAGCTCCTCACCTGCGGCAGCCCGACCTCCGCGCCCCGCCACCGCACCCTGCGCTCCGCCGTCGACTGGAGCCACGAACTGTGCACCCCGCAGGAGCAGTTGGTGTGGGCGTGGCTGTCGGTGTTCGTCGGCGGCTTCGACCTGGCCGCCGCCGAAGCGGTCTGCGCCGGGGCGGACGCCGGCTCCCGGGAGGGGATCGTCCCGTGCGCCGTCCTGGACGCCGTCGCCGGGCTCGTCGACAAGTCGGTGCTCGTCCGGGAGGAGCACGCCGGGCAGGTCCGCTACCGCCTCCTGGTCTCCCTGCGTGACTACGGGCTGGAGAAGCTGCACGACCTGGGCGAGGCGACCGACACCCGGCGGCGCCACCGGGACCACTTCGCGCGCCTCGGCGCCGAGTACGAGCAGGCCTGGTTCGGCCCCGACCAGGCGGAGATCACCGAACGGCTGCGGATCGACCAGGACAACTTCCGGGCCGCCCTCGACTTCTGCCTCACCACCCCCGGCGAGGCCCAGCACGGGCTGCGGCTCGCCGCCGGCCTGTGGTTCCACTGGGTCGCGGGCGGCATCTGGGGCGAGGGCCGGCACTGGATGGACGGCGCCCTGCGGGCCGGGGCCCGGCCGGACGAGGCGCTGACCCGCGCCCTGTGGGCGGGCGCCCTGACCTCGCTGGTCCACAGCCGCTCCGCCGCCGTCCTGGCCGGCCTCGCCCCGGTGCGGACCGCTGCCGCCGCCGACGAGGAACTCCCGGTGCCCGCGCCGCCACCCGTGCCGGCCGGCGCTCTCGCCCCGGTCCGGGCCCGCGCCTCCACCGCCTTCGTCGTCCTCACCCGCGTCGAACTGGCCTGCACCCTCGTCAGTCGGGGCCGCGCGGCGGAGGCGATCCCGCTGTGCGCCGAGGCCGTCGCCCTCTGCGAGGCGCACGGCGAACAGTGGGCCCGCTCCTGGGCGCTGCGCACCCTCGCCCTCGCGCACTGGTCGGCCGGGCAGTACGACCGTGCCGCCGAGCATGCCCGCGCCTGTCTGCGGCTGCCGTACACCGTGCGCCAGCACCAGAGCCTCGCCCGCACCCTCGACCTGCTCGCCGCCGCCGAGGCCCTGGCGGGCGCCGCCGAGCGGGCCGGTGTCCTGCGCGGTGCCGCCGACCGCATCTGGCACGACATCGGCGGCAAACCCATGGACGCCCTCCGGCCCGGCCGCCCCCGGGCCGCCGAAGACCGCGCCCGGAGCACCCTCGGTGACCACGCCTATGCCCTGGCCCGCCGCCGGGGCGGCCGTCTGACGGTGGAGCAGGCGGTGGCGTACGCGCTGGGTGAGCCGCGGGAGGGGGCCGCCCCGGCCGTACGTACGGGGGACGCCTCGACCGTGTGCGAGGGTGCCGCCCCGGCCGGGGGCCCCGGCGGAGCCGCCCCGGCGCCGGGCGCCGGTCCCGTTTCCGACCCGGTCCCGCTCACCCGGCGTGAACTCCAGGTCGCCGCCCTCGTCGCCCAGGGCCGTACCAACAAGCAGATCGCCGACCATCTGGTCATCGCCCGCCGCACCGCCGAAGGCCATGTCGAACGCATCCTCGTGAAGCTGGGCTTCCACAACCGCAGTCAGGTGGCGGCCTGGTTCAGCACGCGGGCGGGGCTGTGACGGGGGTCGGCAGGGGTACGGAGAGGGACCCGGCGAGACGCGGCCCATGCCCTTCGGGCCGATCCGCCGCACGGTCGGGCCGGTCGGGCCACCACCTCCTCGACCAGCGAGCGCACCAGGGGAGTTCGGTGCCGTCGACATCCATCCGCAGTACCGGACCCCCGCTCACCCGGCGTCTCCCTCGTCCCCGTCTCCCTCCACGCTGAGGAGCAGCTGGGGCACCTCGTCCGCGCCCAGCTGCTTCAGGACCAGGCCCAGCAGTTCGCCGCAGCGCACGGTGACCTCGCTGCCGGGCGGGAGCGACGCGGCGAGGCTGATCAGCTGCCAGGCGCAGTGGGCCTCCATGAAGCACAGGTCACGGAGGTCGAGGACGAAGTGGCTGGGGCCGGTGTCGTCACGGCGTTCCAGCGCGTCGCGCAGGGCCTCGACGAACGCGGTGCGCGTGCTCAGCTCGGCGGTGCCGGCGATCCGCCCGCCGTCGGGGGTCTCGGTGACCTCCAGGGAGTCGAGGCGTTCCATGACCCGCAGCGGGTGGACCTCGTCGACGCGGGCCGTGAGGTCGTCGTCGAAGTGCCGGCGGTCGTACCAGCAGATCGCGGTGAACAGCGGGTCCGCGAACAGCGGTGCCACGGACGCCTCGTAGTCGAGCAGCCGGTCGTGGCCGAGGTTCATCCGGGGTGCCCAGCTCATGTCGGCGGCGACCCGCAGCCCCGCCCAGCCCTCGTCGCGGGCGCGGTCGACCTCGGCGGCGTACGTGTCGATCGTGCGCTGCTCCTGGAAGCGGCTGTCGGGGGCGTAGACCTCCGTGTTGCGCTTGAGCGACAGCTGACCGGCGGCCCGCGCCGCCACAACCTGCCCGCTGCCCCGGTCCAGCAGGGCGACCACCTCGTTGTCGCTCAGGTCGTCGGGGTCCATGACCAGCAGGACCTTCTCCCCGCGCGCCAGACTCGTCCGGGTGTACGCGGTGAACACCTTCCACGGCGACTCCCCGGCTCCCTCGATGTCCCCCGGACCCATACAGGCGTGATCCCCCAGCCGCAGCCGCTCGACGGGCACGGTTCGCTCCGCGCGGTGCTGGGTCGTCATGGGGGTTGCCTTTCCGTGAGATCAGGACTCTGCACGGACAGTAGGCCCAGCGGTGCTCCCCACGGCCGGATGATCCTCAATCGTCTGCTTGGGAGGCCAAGCTGAGCGGTTGGGGAAGAAGCTGATCGAAAGAGTATGTGACCTGAAGACCTGAAGAGGTGCGACCCGGTTGCTTTCAGGGGCGTGGGGCTGAGCCGATCCGCTGCAACAGCCCCCACGTGAACTCCGCGACACACTCCCGCCGCATCCCTTGCCCGTCGGGCGCGACGAACCGCAGCCCCCACCGGGTGGGCGCCGTCCCCTCCAGGGGCCGTGCCGGCGCGAAGGCCCGTGCCACCTCGTCCACCGTGCAGGACCACGGCGTCAGGTCTTCGAGCGCGCGCAGCTCAGGCGCCGCGGCCCCCGGCGCCCGCACGAGCCACTCGTTCCACACCGCCCCGTTCGGCGCGAGCAGCACCTCGAAGCGGAGGCCGGCCCACAACGGCACCGGCCACAGCCAGGCCTCACAGTCCAGGGCGCCGATCTTCTGCACCGTGACCGACTCCGGCGCGCCCAGGACCGACCGGTACCGGGACGCCGACCCCCGTGTCCGGGGCGAGCGCACCATCGCCTGCCACCGCCGGTTCGCCTCGCGCATGTCCGCGAGGGAGACGCCCAGCGCACGGCGGGCGTCCTCGACGAGCTCCGGATTGTGGTCGGCCATACGACGCAGCAGCACGCACTGGAAGTCCAGAGGGGTGAAAGGACCGGAGGGCCTATCGGGGCCGGGGCGCTTCGCGGAGGACATGGGGTCCATCGTGGCGTACGGCGCCCGAGGCGGTTCGGCGGCCACCGGCACGCTCACCCGGGCGGCGCCCGTCCGGCAGGAACAGCACCGAGTTGACGTACCGGCCGGCGAACGGCAGGACACGCCGGAGCAGCCCCTGCGACGCCCTGTGCGAGGTGCGCCTCTGGTGGGCCTCCAGGGTGGCCGGAACGAGGGGGAGCCAGGTCCCGGCGGGCAGGACCCAGCCGGCGTAGCCCAGGCCGGCGAGGAGGTCGACGACCGGGGTGATCGGCTGGATACGGGCCTCCAGTTCGACGAAGAGGGCCGGGCGGTCGCGGGCGAGGAGGCCGGACGCGCCGTGCAGGACGGCCAGTTCGTTGCCGTCGACGTCGATCTTGATGAACCCGACGTCCGTCAGGCCCAGGCCGTCGAGGGAGACGCAGCTGACGTCCAGCGCGCGGGCGTGGATGTCCCGGCGGACCAGGGACGACACCCCGCGTCCGCCGTCGTCGCCGGGCGGAAGCCAGAGGCGGGCCGTGCCCGGGCGGTCGGAGGCCGCGGCCTGGACGACGCGGACGTTGGAGGGAGCCGTCGAGCTGAGCAGTCGGGCCAGCCGGGGCACCGGCTCGACGGTCACCACGCGCCCCGCCCGTCCCGCCAGCCGGCGCGTCCAGGGGCCGTACCAGCCGCCGACGTCCACGGCCGTACCGCACTCCGGCGGGCACAGCTCGTCGAGGCGGGCCAGCTCCGGTTCGAAGCGCGGGTAGACGAGCCGGGCGGCCGCGGCCACCAGCCGGTCCGGGAGGAGCGGCGCGAGCCGGGCGGCGAGCGTGGTCATGAGCTCATCCTCTTGAGGAGTGCGGAAAGCTTCTCGTGCTCGTCCTCCGTCACCTGCTCGCCCGACGACGGCAGCAACTGCGGAATGCCGTCGACGATCGGGTAACGGCGGTGCAGCCGGGGGTTGTAGAGCGACTCGGACGCCTGGGCGGCGGCGGTGGTGGTGTCAGGTCGCTTTCCCTCCTCGTGGACCACCAGGTGCAGGGGCCCCTTGTCCAGCGGGCACGCCAGGATCTGGAGCAACGGGTCGTCGGGGTTCATGGAGAGGCAACTCCTTGGCCGGTGCCGGGGGTTGGGGTGGCGATGGCGGCGCTGGACTGTCGTGCTTGGGCATGCTCAGCAGTACGGCGACCGCCAGCACCGTGCCGGACAGGCGCAGCGTCAGACGCAGTGGATCGCCGGGCAGCGACTCGCCGAACGACAGCGTGCCGAGCACCGCCGTGAACAGACAGGTCACCGTCGTGCAGACCGGCACGATCAGCGAGGCCCGGCAGCGCTGCAGCGCCGCCTGCGACATCACCAGACCGAACGCGCCGGTGAAGAGCAGGAGATACGGGTACGGGGAGCGCAGCAGGCCGACCACCGCGTCCCCGAGCCCGCCGGTGGTCAGACGGCTCGACACGCCCTTGATCGCGAGCGAGCTGACGCCGTACAGCAGGCCCACCGCCACGCCGTACTCGACGCCCGTGGTCGGCAGCCGGTGCCGGTGCCGGGCGCGCCGCTCGGCGGACCGGTACAGCCCCACGCCCGCCGCCAGCGCGGGCAGGCAGATCGTGAGGACCAGGGCGTACGGTGCCCCGCGGCTGACCGTGTCGGAGCCCTCGTCCAGCGACAGCACCACCATCAGCAGCGCGGCGAGGATGGCCCCGAGGGCGTACCGCTCCCGGCCCGTGGTCTCCTCGCCGAGCAGCCGCGCCGAGAGCAGGACCAGCAGGACCAGTCCCGATACGAAGATGCCCTGGGCGGCGGCGATCGGCAGCGTCCGGTACACGGCCAGCTGAGCGGCGAACCCGGCGGCCAGCGACAGCGAGCCCGCGATCCACAGGGGGCTGCCGACGACCTGTCGCAGCAGCTTCACCGGTTCCCGGACCGTCACCTGCGGCATGGCGGTGAGCGCGCGTTTCTCCAGGACGAATCCGGTGCTGTACAGCGCGTTCGCCAACAGGGCCGCGGCCACTCCCCACCACATCGGCTACGTCCTCCGTGCGTGCAGCAGCAGGATCGACGCGGCCGACGGGGCCGCGCAGGCCAGGCGGTCCAGCGGACGCAGCGGGCGCGGTACGCCGTGGAAGGGCGCCCCGCGCAGCCGTACGACCTCGAAGCCGGACGCGGACACGAACTCCCGCAGCGCGCGGGCGGTGTAGAGCCGCAGATGGCCCACGACCTCCCTGCCCGGGCGGCCGTGGATGCCGCGCAGGCTGACCTCCGAGAACACGGGCTGGACGCCCGCGAGCAGCAGGGCGCGGTTGTACCAGGCGGCCAGATTGGGGGTCGACAGCATCAGATGGCCGCCGGGGCGCAGCACGCGGCGGATCTCGTCGAGGGCTGCGTCCGGGTCGACCAGGTGCTCGATGACCTCGCTGAACAGAACGGCGTCGGCGGACTCGGACCGCAACGGCAGCCCGCCGTCGGCCAGTTCACCGCGGATCGCGTACGGGATGCGGGTACGGGCGCGTCGGAGGGCGTCCTGGGACCAGTCGACGCCGATGATGCGGTGGCCGGTCAGGAGGGGCGCGGCGGTGGCCGCCGCCGTGCCGTCGCCGCAGCCGATGTCGAGGATCGTGCGGCTTCCCCGGGCGGCCGGGCCCAGCGCTTCGGCCAGCATGCGGGCCTGGGCGAGGCTGCGGGGGGTGCCGGAGGCGACGGGGACGGACGGGTCCTCGTAGAAGTCCCGAAGTCCCTTGGCCGGGGCGGGTGTCGGGGATTCCGTGGGCGAGGTGGTCGGCATGGCTCGCGGCATTACTCGGTGTCCTCCGCCGTCGCGTGGAGATAGTGCTCGAAGAGGTCGCGGAGGTGGGCGCCGTCGCCGTGGCTGAGCAGGGCGCGGGACCAGCGCAGGGCCAGGTGCAGGCGGCCCGCCGTGGAGGCGGTCGTGACGGTGAGGCCGCGCGGCATGCGGGCGGGGGCCGAGAACCACACGGCGTGGGCGCGGCCGGCTTCCGCACCGAAGTCCAGCGCGTACGGGATGCGGCCGATGTTGCTGAGCAGGGTGGTCGACGTCCAGGGGCCCGCGGCTCTGCGCAGGCCCCGGGTGAGGGCCGCGCGCCAGGAGACGGGCACCACCGGGGCCGTCAACAGGGAGGCCCCGTGGCCCAGTTGGGGGCGCTGGAGGGATTTCAGGGCGCGGGTGCGTTCCGCCGTGCGGCGGAGAAGGGTGGCAAGGGGGGTGTGCGCCGGGTTCAACTCGTGTGGAGAGAAGGCGACTTCCACCAGTCGGGTGCCGTTGCCTATCGGCATGTCCGTGTCCCTCGGGCGGTCGTCCACGGGCATGGTGATGCGCAGGGGGCGGGGGTGTGCGCCGTGTTCCCGGTTCCAGTGGGCGAGCATCAGGGCCGTGGTGACCATGAGCTGGTCGTTCACGGTGTAGGGGGCGGACTTCGGGCGGCGGGGGACGGGGAGTTCGGTGACGAGCAGGCCGTTGCCGGGGGAGGGTTCGGGGGTGCCGGGGGCGACGCGGGCGGGGCGGGCCCAGTTGGAGGGGGCGTCCGTCTCGGCCGGGGTCGGGTCGTCCTGGGCGGGGGTGGGGCGGACGGGCGGGGCGGTGGGGGCGTTGTCCTCGCCGCCGTACAGTTGCGCGGCGGTGGCCAGGATGCGGAGGCAGGCCGGGCCGTCCAGTGCGGTGTGGTTGATGGTGAGGAAGAGGACGGTGCCGGTGCCGGTGCCTTTGGGGCGCCCAGGGGTGGGGGTGGGGTCGGCCGGGGGGTGTTTCCGCTGCTCGGCGGTTCGAGGTGCCGCTGCGCCCACCCTCCCCCACTCTCGACTTCGCTCGCGCGGGGGGACCCCCGTCGCTCCGGCGGCACGACTGCCCGCAGCTATGCCGACTGCGTCGCTGGCCTCGCTGCCCACCGCCGGCCCCGCCCCCTCCACCACCTCCAGGCGGATCGGCGGGGACAGTGTCAGCGGGGGCGCCTCCATCAGGGCTCTCGTCCGTGCGTCCCGCAGGGCGTGCGGGCCCGCCGGGAGGAAGGCCACCACCTCCACCTCCGGCTCCTTGGTCAGCTCCCACTCGTAGCGGCGGCTGTACCACCGCCCCGGCGCCTCCCGCATGAGGATGCGGGGGTGGGCGCGGAGGGCGGCGGTGAAAGCGGTGTGGAGACGGCCGGGGTCCAGGCGGCCGGGCAGGTGGACCTCGATGTGGACGGTTTCGGGTTCCTTCTCCTGGAGGCAGTGCCGGGAGATTTCGTCGACCACCGGGAAGGGGATGCGGACGGGCCCGTGGGCGGCTTCGTCCCGTGCGGGGTGGTCCAGTGCCGTCATGCCGGCTCCCCCTTACCCGTACCGTCGCTGTCGTCGTGGTCGGCGGGAGGCGGTACCGCCCCGAACTTCGGCTTGGTGAACGGGATCCGCCGGGTCGGGGTGTCCGGGTCCCCTTGCGGGGAGCCCGGCCCGCGCGCCGAGATCGTCGGACTCGCGACGGACCCACCACCGCCTCCGGACCCGCCCGGCCCGCCGTTCAGCCTCTTGTTCACCCGCCGCCGCTGCGGCAGCGGCTCCGTCGGTGCCTGCGCCCCCGGCGGTACCTCGAACTCCCTTGTGGAGCCGGGCCGTTCCGGCGAGGTCACGGCGTCCGCGCCCACACTCACCAGCGCCGCGAACAGCCCGATCAGCGCGAGCAGCTGGGCCACATGACCGAACGCGCCCTCCTCCGCCGCGACCGGTTCACCCGCTCCGAAGGCGGCGGCGACACCGGCGCCGGCCAGGGCGAGGAGGGCGATCGGTACGAGCAGGGTGTGCCGTTTCCGGGCGAGGAGAGCCAGGAGCGGGACCAGGAGGGCGAAGAAGCCCGCGATGACGATGCCGACGAGGGTGAGGGCGACCGTGCCGAGCCAGAGACCGGGGCCCGGCGGGGTCGGCTGTGGCGCGTCGGGGTTGGGCTCCTGGCGGCGCCAGAGGGCCAGCCCGATCAGGGCCACGAGGCCCACACCGGCACCGATCAGCCCGGCCTCGTACGTCACGGACGGCTCGTACGACAGCTTGACCGTGCCGCCCGCGCCACCGGGGATGCGCCAGCCCTGCTGCCAGCCGTCGAGCCGCACGGGGGTCAGCTCTCGGCCGCCCAGCGTGGCCTTCCAGCCGTCGTTGAAGTTCTCGTACGTCGTCAGGTAGGAGGCCGCGCCGTCGCCGACGGTGACCGCGCGGCGGTCGCCGAGCCAGTCCCGTATGCCCAGATCGCGGCCGTTGGCGGCGGGTTCGGCGATCGAGCCCCGGGTGAGGGTCACGGTGGTGACGGCCAGGGCGCCCGAGTCCTCGGACTCGAAGGTGTGCCGGCCGGCCGCGCCGAGCTCCAACTCACCGCCGACCGCGCCGTTCTGGCAGAGCGTCAGATCGATCGACCGGCGCTCGACCAGGTCTCGTACCGTCCCCTTGGCGCTCGTCTCGTACAGCGTCCCGTCGACCTCGACCACCGGGCCCTCGCCGCACGGGAGCTCGAACTCCCGGGTCGGGGTGGGCTGCGGGGTGCGGTACTGGTCGAGGGCCGGGACGTACGCCTCCGTGAGGCCGACCGGGAGTTGCAGGTCCTCGTCGGCGACGGGGTTGTGGACGGTCATCGGGGCCGTCTCGGTGATGGTGATGTCGAGCTGGTCGGTGTTGATCGGGTCGAAGCGGACCCAGCCGTTCTCGTCGACACCGGCGATGGCGGCACCGTCCGGGGAGCTGATCTCGACCTGCGTCGGCCGGGCCGACAGGCCGCCCGCCGGGGCCAGGACGAGCGAGCCGACCGGCCACTTGTCCTTCCAGCTGAGATGGATGGTCGGGTCGTCGCCCGCGATCCACGCCGTGGTCAGGTCGCCGTCGGTCAGGTTGCGCGGCGAGAGCCCGGCCCCGAGGGAGGCCGTGGATTCGGCGGTCGCCGTCATCCGGGTCTGCTGGTCGGGGGCCACCTCGTACAGCAGCTTGTCGAGTTCGTCACCCGGCACGGGGACGGCCGTCGCCTTCACCGTGTACGTCCCCGCCGTGGCGGTGCCGAAGGTGCGGTGCAGCCCCGGTTCCGTGCCCGTCGGGGAGAGGCCGGTCGGGTCGGCGGCCCGCTGGAGCGAGATCACCTCGGCTGAGGCGTCGGACTCCTTCGCGTCCGTCGGCAGCCGCAGCATCCGGGTGACCTTGACGCCGGGGAGGTCGATCTCGGAGAAGCCGGCGCCGACGAGCCCGGTGTGCCGCTCCGCCGAGTCGAGGATGGTGATCTTCAGCCAACCCGACTCGCCGGGACGGGCGTTCACCGTCTGCGTCGAGCCGTCGGCCTGGAGGTTCGTGGAGCGTGAGCCCCGCTCGGTCTCCACCTTGACCCGCGTCGGCGCCGACCGCACCCCGTCCTGCGGCAGCGGTGTGACCTCGAACGTCGCCGGGATGTCCTGACTGCCGTCGAAGTCGATCCGCAGCCACTGCCCGTTCGCCGACCCGGCCGCGCCCTCCGCCCAGGCGGTGCCCCGGTCGCCGTCGAAGGCGTTCACCGGATCGTACTGAGGCAGATGGAACAGCCAGTTCCCGCTGGTCGAGGCGGTCACGGACGTGGCGCCGCGCAGCTCGGCCACCGTCTGGTGGTCCAGGCCCGACACCGGCAGGATCTGTTTCGGCTTCTTGCCGGGATCCTGCACACTCCCGCTCGGGTTCCGCTCGTTCGCCGTGTACGTGTACGACGTGTTGGCGTTGACCAGGCCGAACCGGGTGTCCGCGCGGCGCAGCCCGTCGCCGACCACCTGCACGGCCGGGGTGCCGAGGCCCGGGTGGTTGTCACCGGTCAGCACGGTGGCCCGGTCGCGCAGTTCGGGGTCGGCGGACAGCGGCAGCAGCGACTCGGGTCCGCCGGAGACGACAGCGGTGTCCGCGATCGCCTTCAGCCCGGCCTGCCCGGGGCGCGGCACGTCCTCGGCCGGGCGGTAGATCTCCACGGCCCGCTGCCGCGCGAACAGCCCCTCGATCTGGAGCGGGGTGCCCTCGGCGATCCGCCCGCCGGTCATCACCGGCCCGAGCCCCGTCACCCGCTCGTACCCGGACTGTTCCAGGGTGCGCTTCACGGTCGCCGTCGGCACCGCGCCGACCTGGTCGGGGTCCAGGTCGTTGCGTACGACGACGTAGTACAGGCCGGCCCGGCTCAAGTAGTCGCCCAGGCCCGGGACTTCGCCGCCCGTCAGCAGCGCCTGCTCGACGGCGTCCATCGCGCGCCGGTTGCCGGCGGTGCCGAAGGGGACGTAGTCGCGCTGCGCCCAGCGGGAGTCGGCGAGGACGTCGAGGGGCTGGTCGACGGTGGTGCCCCAGGTGTAGATGCCGTGCGCGGTGGCCGGCACGACCAGCGCGCGGGAGTCCGGCGAGTACTTCTCCAGCCAGTTCGCCGTCGCCTGCCAGTACTTGGGCAGCTCCTGGAACGAACCGGGCTGCAGCACCGACCCGTTGAGGTACGGCCACAGCAGCCCCGGGACGACGAGGACGGCCGCGATCAGCGGGGCGAACCGCCGCCCCCGCACCTGCCGGGCCCCGCGCGCCTGCGCGGCCACCCCCACCAGATGCGCGAGCCCGAGGACGAGCGCGAGCGCCAGCCCCGTCTGGAACTTGTAGATGTTCCGGAAGGGCACGAGGCCCCCGTTCAGCCAGTCCTGGACCACCCCGTGGAAGGGCGCCCCGAACACACCGCCGTACCCGGCGAGCGTGATCAGCGCGACCACCAGCACGGTCAGCACCAGCCACCGCCGCTCGGGCATGTCCCGCCGCGCGAGCCCGGCCAGACCCAGCCCCGCCGCCAGCGCCGACGACAGGATCACGACGACGGACGCGGCGACGGACCACCCGGCCGGCAGCCAGGGCTCACCGAAGTTCAGATACGCCACCCAGTTCCCGGCGCCCCGCAGCACCTCGGTGGCGGACATCGTGGCCGTCGTGGTCTGCGAACTCTCCACGTACGGAAGGAAGTTCTCCCCGTAGAAGCCGAGCAGGAGCAGCGGGACCACCCACCACGCGGTCGCCAGGATCACCCCCGGCACCCACCAGGCGATCAGCCTCCGCTGCCGCGGCCCCGGCGTCCGGGTCAGCAGATACAGCCCGACGGGCAGCAGCGAGGCCAGGGTCGCGGACGCGTTGACCCCGCCCATGAACGGGATGAAGAGCGCCGACCGCAGGGCCGCCACGCGCGCGCTGTACCGCTCGTTCGTCAACGGCAGCAGCACCCACGGCAGGAACGCCCCCGGCAGCGCGGCGGCCGAGGTCGACCCGACGACGGTGGTGAACACGGGCCACAGCGCATAGGCGCCGGCGGCCAGCAGCCTCCCCCAGTCTCGGCTTCGCTCGACCGGGGGGACCCCCATCGCGGAACCCCCGACGCCCAGCCGCTCCGCCAGCCGCAGCGCACCCCAGAAGGCCACCGACACGATCAGCGACAGCCACAGCCGCTCCGCGAGCCACACCGGCAGTCCGACCAGATCGGTCAGCCCGTAGTACGGCAGCATCGGCCACAGGTAACCGACGTACTGGTCCTGGATGCCGCCGAACCCGCCCCGGTCGTGCCACAGCTGACCGAGGTCGGAGACGAACTGCCAGGGGTCGGTGGTGACTCCGAGCTTGGTGTCGAAGGTCTGCCGCCCCGGCTGTGCGGCGATCAGCAGCACGAACACCACGGCCCAGAATCCCAGCAGCCAGCGCCGCGACCGAGGGCCCTCGGGGGGTCCCTCGGTCGTGCCCGCCGGCCGTACCGGAGCGGGAGGTGGAGCCTGGACCGTGCTCGTCATGGTGGACACCGCCGGAGGATGAGGAGAAGGTTCCAGGTGGCGAACTCACGCAGTCCCGGCGCCTTCACGACGGTCTCCGCGAGAAACGGCCAGTAGCGGGAGCGGGCCGACACGACGGTCACGTCGTCCCGGCCGCGCACCTGCCGCAAAGTGCGTCCGATGTGCACGGCGAAGAGGTTCTCGCCGAGCGTGTGCTTGGCGTCCTTCCCGGTACGGCGCCGATAGCGGGCGCGCGCCCGTTCGGCTCCCAGGTAGTGCCAGGGCGCCCACTCGTGCCCGCCCCAGGGGGACAGCCAGTTCGTGAACGACACATAGATCAGCCCGCCGGGCCGTGTGACCCGCACGAGCTCACTGATGAAGGTCGGCGGATCGGCGACATGCTCCAGCACGTTGGAGGTGAAGGTGATGTCCGCGATGCCGTCGGCCAGCGGAAGCAGATACCCGTCGGCGACGACAGCCCCCTCCGGCGGCTTCGACCCCAACTCCCGCATGTCCGGCTCGAAGAGATACGCCTGCGCACCCCGCCGCCGGAACTCCTCGGTGAAGTACCCGCTCCCGCCCCCGACATCGACGACGGTCAGCCCGTCGACGGGCCCCCCGCCGTACGCCTCGACCTGATCGACGGCATCGCGAGCGAGCAGCGCATAGCAGTACTCGGGATCGTCCTGCTCCCGCATGAAGGCTCGGAAGAGGGCGACCGACCGTCGAAAAGAGGGATCCTTCAAAGCCACCGGTCCACTCAAGGGGCGCGGGGCTGTGACATGGGGGGCTCCGCCGCGTGGGCGCGACAGGCCACGATGAACCGACAGCCACCAACGTTCCCTCGTGGCACCCCGTTTGGCGCTCACCGGCCAAATCCCCGCACGGCCTCGGAAGCCGCCGCACGAAACTGCCGCACAGTGCGATCCCACCGATAATGCGCGGAGCGCTCCCGCGCCGCCTTCCCCATCAGCACCCGCCGATCGGTCGACAACGCCAGCGCACACCAGGCCGCGGCGAACGACGACTCCCCCCGGGCGAGCACCCCGGTCTCCCCGTCCACGACGGAATCCCGCAGCCCCGGCACATCGAAGGCGACCGAGGGCGTCTCCCGCACCGCGGCCTCGGTGACGACGAGCCCCCACCCCTCGACGGCGGACGGATGCAGCAGCAGCCAGGCCGCACACAGCAGCCGGTGCTTCTCCTCCTCGGACACATGCCCGGCGAACTCGACCCCGGGCCCGGCCATCGCTTCCAGCCGCGACCGCTCGGGCCCGTCACCGACGATCACGAGCCGCCCGCCCGTCACCGGCCGCACCCGTTCCCACAGCCGCAGCAGCAGGTCGATGCGCTTGTACTCGACCAGCCGCCCCACGGCCAGGAAGAGCGGCTCGGGGGACCGCTCGGTACGCGGTCCGGGCTCCTCGACCCCGTTGTGCACGACCCGTATCCGTTCCCGCTCCACACCGATCGAGCGGAGCGCGGTGGCCGTGGACGGGGACACGGCGACCAGCAGGTTCCGGCGCTGCGCGACTGTCAACGACCAGTGTTCGAGTCTTCGGCCGAGCCGCGCGGCCGGCGCCAGGGGACCGCCGAACCGCAGCTGCCACACATCCGTGTGCACATGGTTGACCAGACACATCGTCGGACCGTGGTGCCAGAGCGGCGCGAGGTAGGGCATGCCGTTGCACACCTCGACGAGGAGGTCGCAGTCGCCGACCTGACGGGCGAAGGTCGACTTGGCGCGCAGATGGTGGCTCAGGTCGCCGCCGGCCGACACGACCCGGTAGTCGCGGTAGGCCGCCGGGCCGCCGCACAGCAGCGTGACCTGGTGGCCCAGCCGGGTCAGGCCGTCGGCGAGCCGGTCGACGAGGAGCTCGGAGCCCCCCGCCGCCGGATTACCGAGGTCACGGCGGGCGAGAAAGACGATCCGGCGTGGCTGTGGGGGGTCTGCCGACCGGTGCTGGTCCAGGCGCGGAAACACCTCGACCAGCGAAAACGGCACGTGCTGGGGCATGGGTGCTCCAACTCGTCTCGGGGTGCGGAACTCAGCGGGGAGAAGGACGTTCACTGCGGAGGATGTTCCGGCGGGAGGGGGTCCGGATGGGTCGTGCGGGTCTCTCGTTCCTCGGAGGTGCTGGGAGGTATGGGGAGTTGTTTGTATGCGAGGTGTGGGTGGGCTGTGCTCAGGTGGGGTGGACAGTTTTCGCCCAGCGGTTCGAAGCTGCTACTCACCGACGTGACAATTTCCGGGGTTTATTGAACTGACGCCCTGTCACATCGTGATCTCCTGCTGGGACGACTCGGGCGAATCGGGGCGCCGCCTGCCACGTACGACCAGAACGGCACCCACGGCGGCGAGGACGAAACCGAGCACAGCGGTACCGACAGGCACCGTCCGCCCCACCAGTCGCAGCAGTCCGCTGTCCTTCTCGGCCTGGTCGACCGCGAACTTCTGCGTCGCCGGGGTGAACGCGAGCTTCCGGCTGTCGAGGAGCACCGCCGCGTCCTCGGTCCCGCCCGGCGCCCGCAGCGTCCGGCGCGGCCCGGTCTGCGCGTACAGCACGCGGCCCGTGCTCTGGTCGACGACCAGTTCGAGACCGTGGTTGGCGTACCACTCCTCGGCGAGCACCTGCGGCCGGTTCGGCTCGTCGACGAGGGCGCCGGGGACCATCCGGGTGCCGGTCTTCGTGGCCGGAACCTTCCCCGTGAAGCGCAGCCCCTCATAGCCCCGGATCTTCTTCCGGCCCTCGTACTGGAGCGTCACCGTCGCGCCGAGCGTGTTGTCCCACCAGCGGTAGGAGCGTTCCTGCACGTCGAAGGGGAACTTCAGGTAGGCCTCGCCCTCGATGTACGGCTTCTCGTCGCAGCAGTGCACGGGCCGGTTGGTCCTGCGGTCGGTCACCCAGCGGTGCGGGGCGAAGTCCAGCGCGCCGTGCGGGTCGGCCGCCGGCAGGGACTTCTCGGTGTCGACCGAGGTGATCACGTCCCACACGGCGGCCCCGCTGCGCTCACTTTCGGCCACATCGCCGCGCACCCGCTGGGTCACGGTGATCTCCTGGCCCGGCACGGTCTTCACCTGCTCCACGTCGAAGACGCTGCCCGTGCCGGTGTAGACGGCGGTCGTGTCGATGTCGATCGGATTCACGGCGGCCCGTGGCTGCACGTACCACGCGAGCAGGGGCGCGAGGGCCAGCAGAAACGTGCCGAGGCCCAGCAGGACCAGGGAGATCGGTGAGGCGGTACGGCGCATCCGGGCACTCCAGGGGGCGTTGGGAGGTGCGACTCGGGTAGACGTGCGACAGGGGCGACGTCCAGGGGGGAATGTGCGCGTGCGGATGGGTGCTGCGTATGGGCCGGGAACCGTAGGCGGAGTCTTGACGCAGTGTCAATGCATTGATGACACTGAGCACGCGGGGTGCCCTGGGTGGGGACGACCTGTCGACCGAGAGGCTGCCCCTGCGATGTCCAGACTGCTCGCCGCCGCGCTGACCATGGCGGCCGCCGCCGCTCTCGCCGTAGGGGCCGCGCTCGGCATCGTCGCGCTGCTCGACGCGACCCCGGAACAGCCGAACACCCCACTCATCACGTACGAGAACGCCGGTCAGGAGCGCTGAGGGGTGACCGGAGGCCCGGGAACCGTCACGGTCCGCTCCGCCTGGCACGACGTGCCGCGACTGCAGGTGCGCGAGTTCGCCGCGATCGCCATGGCCGAGGCCCCCGCCCTCGCCGAGGAGATCCTGCGCGAGATCCGACGCGAGTACCCGCAGCTGCCCGTGGTCCTCGACGACTCCGGCGAGCCGATGGCCCTCGTCGGCATCCGCCGCGCGATCGAGGTCTTCGTCCAGCACCTGGGGACCGCCGAGGGCCGCCCCCGTGTCCCTCCCGGGGTCTTCCAGGAGTTCGGCCGCGGCGAGGGCCTGAACGGCCGCAGCCTGGATTCGCTGCAGGCGATCTACCGTCTCGGTGTACGCCTCGCCTGGCGCCGTTTCGCGGAGATCGGCCAGCGCGTGGAGATCCCGCCGCCCGCGATGTACGAGCTCGTCGACGCCGGATACGAGTACCTGGACGGCTTGGTGGACCAGTCGGTGCGCGGCTACGCGGAGGCGGCGGCCCGGCAGGCGGGCGAACGGCTGCGACTGCAACGCCGGCTGATGGAACTCCTCCTCGCCGAGCACCACAGGGGCGACCCGGCGGACGCGCTCACGGAACGCGCGGCCCGGATCGGCTGGGCGCTCCCGGAGAAGGTCGCGGTCGCGGTCCTGTTACGCCCCGCCCGCGAGGCCATGGCACCCGCCGTCGGCCAGGGCGTCCTGCTGGACATGGAGTACGAGCAGCCCCGCATGGTCATCCCCGAACCGGACGCCGCCGGCCGGCCCGAACTCCTCCACCGTGCCCTGACCGGCTGGTCCGGCGCGATCGGCCCACCGGTGCCGCTGGCCGACGCGGCGAAGTCGCTGCACTGGGCCGAGGCCGCCGTACGCCTCATGGAACGCCGGCTGCTCCCCGGCGGAGAGGTCCTGCACTGCACCGAGCACACCGAGGCCCTGGTCCTCCTCCAGCCCGAGGAACTGATCGACGACCTCGCCCTGCGCTGCCTCGCCCCCCTGGCCCACTGCGGCCCCACCCACGGCCGCCGCCTCGCCGAGACGCTCCTCGCCTGGCTGGAGACCCGCGGCGGCGCCCCCGAGATCGCCACTCGCCTCGGTGTGCACCCGCAAACCGTCCGGTACCGCCTCCGCCAGATCCGCGAACTCTGGGGCGACGAGATCGACAACCCCGACCGCCGCTTCGAACTGGAACTGGTACTGAGGGCCCAACGGCTGCGGGGGGAGCTGGGAGACCCGCGCCCCCGGCGGTGAGCCGGAGCGCGGTTCGGGGTACCCGGTGGTCAGAGCCGGGGGACAGGACCGGGGTGCCCGGTGGTGAGGGTGCTCAGGTCAGTTCGCCCCAGGCCTCGTCGACCAGCCGGGCCACCTGGCTCGGCTCATGGGCGACGTCGCCGGTGGAGTTGCGGACCAGCACGGTCAGGTCCGCGTCGCCGCGTTGGCAGGACACCGTGGA
Organism: Streptomyces sp. NBC_01314; assembly: GCF_041435215.1. Classification (NCBI taxonomy): domain Bacteria; kingdom Bacillati; phylum Actinomycetota; class Actinomycetes; order Kitasatosporales; family Streptomycetaceae; genus Streptomyces; species Streptomyces sp. NBC_01314. The sequence continues at coordinate 7,855,010 of NZ_CP108394.1, forward strand.
CACGCTGTCGGAGTCCGGCTCGTCGCCGGCGTTGGTCGGCAGGTTGTGGACGACGCAGTCCACCTTCCCGAAGGTGACCAGTTCGTTGGTGGGCCGCTCCAGGCCCAGCACCTTCGCGTCCTCGTACGGGACGTACGGCCGCGGGGTGGGCCCGCGGACGGCCGCCAGCTGGAAGAAGGACTCCAGGGAGGAGTCGGAGTAGGTCTGGACGACGGCCGCCGCACCCCCGTACGCCTCGGACAGCCGCTCCCCGCTCTCGCTGTCCCAGGCGCGGTTCCGGTCCGCCGTCTCCTGCCCGTCCGCGCCCTTGCCGAGATCCAGGACGGCCTGGTCCTGGTGGAGGAACCCGCCGAGCTTCTCCGGGGCCGAGAGGTCCGCGCCCGGGACGGCCCGCGCCCCCGCCGTCCCCGAGGGCACCGACTGGTCGGCGTCCCCCGCGATCAGCCAGGCCCCGCCCACCAGGCCCGCCCCGAGCGCCAGGCCGACCAGGCCTCCGAGCCCGAATTTCGCCACTCTGCCGGCGTCCGTCACCATGTGCCCCCGTCTCCCGCACCACGTGGAGGGCAGTGCCCGCCCACCGGTCACAGGAAACCCGGAGTGGCCCCGACCATTGCCCGGTCAAGGGCACTATGACTAGCCTGTGTTCGTTATGCCGATCGACAGTTGAAATTTCGAACACTCACCGCAAGCAGACAAACAGAGGGAGGGGGCCGACCGTGGGACGCCTAGTACCTGCCGTGACCCGGGCGCTCGACATAATGGAGCTCTTCCTGGACGGGGACGGCACGCTCTCCGCCCCCGACATAGTGCGCAGACTCCAGTTGCCCCGCACCACCGTGCACGAGCTGGTCACCACGCTCGCCGCCCGGGGATACATCGTCCAGGTCCAGGGACAGCCGGGACGCTACCGCCTCGGAGTCCGCCCGTACCAGCTCGGCAGCCGCTACGCCGAGCAGCTGGACCTCGCCGCCGAGGGCCAGCAGGTGGCCAGGACCGTCGCCGAGACCTGCGACGAGACGGTGCACGTGGCGATCCTGGAGTACACGGACGTCATCTACATCGCCAAGGTCGACTCCACGCACGCCGTGCGCATGGTCTCCGCCGCGGGCCGCCGCCTCCCGGCGCACTGCACCTCCGTCGGCAAGATGCTCCTCGCCTCCCTTCCCGACGCCGAGCTGTCCGCCCGGATCCCGAACGACGCCGACCTGGTCGGCATGACTCCCAACAGCATCACCGACCCGGCCGCCCTGCGCGAGGCCCTGGCCCGGATCCGTGAGCGGGGTCTCGCCGTGGAGAACCGCGAGTCCAACCCGGACGTCTCCTGCGTCGCCGCGCCGGTCCGCGACCGCACCGGCCGGGTCGTCGCCGCGATCTCCATCTCCGTCCCCATGATCCGCTGGAGCGACGAGCGCCGGATCGAGCTGGAGCAGCTCGCCGCCAAGGGCGCCGCGGAACTGTCCGAGCGCCTCGGCCACCGGAGCGTGGCATGAGCGCGTACACGGCTTACGAGATCGCGGTACGGGAGTACGCGGCCCTCGGTGAGGGCCCCACCTGGGACGCCGACGCCCAACGCCTGATCTGGATCGACATTCTCGGGTCGCGCGTTTACACGTATGACCCGGCCTCCGGCCGCCGCACGGTCCTCGTCACCGAGCACCACGTCGGCGCGGTCAAGCCCCGCGCCGGCGGCGGCCTCGTCCTGAACCTCCGGGACGGCGTCGGCCTGACCGACCCCGACGGCGGCTTTAGGTGGCTGCACCACGAGCCGGTCCCCGGCCGCCGCGCCAACGACGCCGCGGTCGCCCCCGACGGCTCCCTCTTCGCCGGCACCATGCGCTACGACGAGGCCCCGGGCGGCGGCACCCTGTCCCGCTTCACCGCCGACGGCCTGGCGCGGACGGTCCTCGACGACGTCGCCGTCAGCAACGGCACCGGCTGGAGCCCGGACGGACGGCTGATGTACTACATCGACTCGCCGACCCGCCGCGTCGACGTCTTCGACTACGCGGACACGGCGGACGGCCGCCTGCCGGTCGACCGGCGCCCCTTCGTGACCATCGAGGACGGCGCGGGCTTCCCCGACGGCCTCACCGTCGACGCCGAGGGGTGCGTCTGGGTCGCCCTCTGGGAGGGCGGCGCCGTCCGCCGCTACACCCCGGCCGGCGCCCTGGACCGCGTCATCACCCTCCCCACCCCCCGCCCCACCGCCTGCACCTTCGGCGGCCCCGACCTCACCGACCTCTACATCACGACAGCCCGCACGGGAACAGAGACCCCACACCCGCTGTCGGGCTCACTACTGGTGGTACCGGACGCGGGCAAGGGCCTGCCCCAGCCGGCATTCGCGGGCTGACCCCGAAGCCCAGCGCCCACGTGGTCGTCCACCGCAACGGCGGGCGACCACGGCCGTTGCGGGTGCCGGGTGCCGGGTGCCGGGTGCCGGGTGCCGGGTCCTGGACCCGCCGCTCACCTCCGCCCGCGCGTCGCGCGACGGTGGTCAGAGGCCGGCGACCCCGCGTTCCTCGGCCGTCAGCGGCGCCTCCTCCAGCCTCGGCCTGAGGGGCCCGGCGGCTGCCGCCAGCAGGACGCCCGGCGTGAGAAGGACCTCGGGGCCGCGCTCCAGGGAGGTCACGTCGGTCAGGCGGCGGGCGACGCGGCCGTTGCCGGTGGCGGTGAGGAGGAGCCGGCCCACGTACGCGGCGACCAGCCGGTCCCGCAACGTGGGCCCGGCCTCCGTCGCACCCTCGTAGAACACGTCCTGCCCTGTGGCGAGATCCCAGGCCACCCCCACCGGACGGGCCACCGCCTTCTGGATCCGCCGCGCCAGACCGGGCGCGCCCCACCCCTGACGTCGCATCACATCCCTCAGTGCGAGGGCGCTTTGGGCGGCGACCGCCATCCCGTGCCCGTACACCGGGTTGTACACGGCGAGCGCGTCCCCGACGACCGCGAAGTTCTCCGGCCAGCGGGACATCCGCTCGTAGAACCAACGCCGGTTGGCGGTGGACCGCGTGAACGCCACATCGCCCAACGGCTCGGCCCCGGCGATCAGTTCGCCGATGATCGGATGCCGCAGCTCGCGCCGGGCGTACCGTACGAAGTCGTCGTTGCCGGGGGAGGGCTCGCCGCCCCGCGTCCCGGACAGGGTGACGATCCACCGGCCGTCCTCGATGGGTACCAGGAAGGCCGACCGGCCCGGCCCCGGCTGCCGCGCGTCGGCCTGCACGGTGACGACCGGGAAACCCTGCCGGGCCCCTTCGGGCGCGCGGTAGACCCGGCTGGCGTACGCGAGACCGGAGTCGACCTCCCGCTTCTTCGGCTCGGGCAGCCCGAGTGCCGCGAGCCAGTGGGACGCGCGGGAGGACCGGCCGGTGGCGTCGACGACAAGACCGGCGTCGAGGGTGCGTTCGGTGCCGTGGTCGTGACGGACCCGCACCCCGGTCACGGAGGCCCCGGTGCCGACCAGCCCGAGTACCTCGGTGCGCTCCAGCAGCCCGACTCGGTCCTCGGCCAGGACTGCCGTACGGACGGTCGCGTCCAACAGATCCCGGCCGGCCAAGAGGTTGTGGTGGGACACGGGCCAGCGCCGGTACCAGCCCCGCGGCGAAAGGACCACCATGTCCGTGGTCACCGCCTGCCGGTGCACCCCTGCCGCCAGCAGCCGTTCGGTGGTGCCCGGCACCAGCTCCTCCAGCGCCTGGGCGCCGCCCGACCACAGCATGTGGGCATGGCGCGCCTGCGGCAGGCCCCGGCGCGGACCGGGCCGCTCGGGCAGCGCGTCCCGCTCGACGACCGTGACCTCGTCCACGAACCCGGCCAGGGCACGGGCCGCGAGCATGCCGGCGAGGGAACCACCGAGCACGACGGCGGACCGGACGGCCGCGGGGCGTTCACTCATGAACGGGAACACTGCTCTCTGTGCTCTCTGTGCTGGATGTGCTGGATGTGCCGGATGTGCTGGAGGCGGCGGCGAGCGCACGCACCGCCTCGATCTCGTCGGGCTCGCGAAGCGCCAGCGACACCGCCTCGATGTCCTGGAGCAGGTCGGTGAAGTCGGACGAGACCGCGAACTCGGGGAAGGCCGCACGATCGGGCCCGCCCGCGAGGTCCCCCAGGCCCGCGAGGTCCCCCACGCCCGCGACGTTCCCCACCCCCGACAGGCCACCCATCCCCGACAGGCCACCCATCCCCGACAGGTCACCCGGATCCGTCGCGAGCCCCGGAAAGACGAGCGGGCCGGACGCGAGCGTGGCCGTCGTCCCGCTGTCGGGCGACCGCCTCCGCGTGGCCACCGCGTCCTGGACGGTCACGGCGGCGGCGAGAGCCTTCGCGCGGCCGGGCTCGTGACCGAGGTCCAGGGCGGCGTCGTACGCCCGGCGCCGCAGGTCCTCGTCGAGGTGACGGGTCAGCCGGAGCAGGGCGTCCCGGATGAACGTCTCCCGGCGGGTGAGGCGCAGCTCCGGCGTGGCGCGCAGCGCGAAGGGGACGCGGGAGCCGTCGACGGTCCGGGTCAGCAGATACAGGGGCCGCAGCCGCCGGTGGCCGGCCCGTACGCGCCAGCGGTCCTGCAGATACTGGCCGCCGTGCGGCAGGATGAAGCCCACCGCGATACAGATGGCCGCCAGGGCGACGACCGGCGGCGCCACATGCGTGCTCAGCCAGTCCAGGTCGTGCCCCGTCCAGCGGGCGACGACCGCCGTGAGCTTCGAGGCGTCGAACACCAGGTTGAGCGCGCAGCCCAGGGCCAGCGCCTTCAGGCCGCCGCGCAGCCAGCGGTCGAGGCCGTCCGCGCGGACCCAGTTGCGGATCAGCCCGTAGGTGATCAGACAGGCCGCCGTGTGCGCGGCGAGGTAGAGCAGGATCTCCTCGCGCATGAAGGGCGTGGTGGCGTAGTACGTGTCCAGGTCGCGCAGCCGCTCGCGGGGGACGTCCGCCAGCGCGAACAGCGCCCACAGGCCGACGATCACCCCCGTGTACACGCCGACGACCCACCGCATGAGACGGCGGGTCGCCCGTGACCGGTCGGCCGGGCCGTTGCGCCAGGCGACGATCAGCAGCAGACAGGACGCGCAGAACGCGGTGATGAGGGAGTACACCCAGGGCGCGGCGACGTTCGGCACGCCCGTGACCCGGTTGGTCCACGCGATGACCGACGGCACCGCGAACACGAAGACGCAGCAGGCGAGCAGCAGCAGCCCGCCGACCGCCCGCAGCAGCGAGTCCCGCCACAGCTTCACGATGCTGGGCAGCTTGATCACCAGGGCGGCGGTCAGGACGGCCGTGGGGATCCAGAACGAGATGTACAGCTCACCGAAGAAGTCGGCGGGACTGAGGGCCCCGGTCGTCGTCGCGAGCACGGCCGTCCCCCTCACCTTCTGTGCCTGCGATAGCCCAGGGACGCCTGGATGGCCTGCCCGACGGGGTCGGCCGGATCCGCCGGATCGGCCGGCCCGCCCTGCCCGGTGTCCACCCAGGAACGGAAGGCGGTCGCGAGCCGGTGGCCGAAGTCCTCGGCCTCCTGCTCGTCGGACTCGTGCGAGCCGTTGCGCGCCGCGATGGGCGTGCCGCCCTGCCCGAGCGCGGCGGACAGCTCGGGGGAGAGCGGCGACAGAGCGGCCGTACGCTGCTCACCCGACGCACCCGACGCACCCGACTCGCCCTGTTCACCCCGCTCGCCCGTCCCCCCGGACCGCGCGAGCGCGGCGGCGTCCGAGTCCGGCAGATGGTGATGACAGTGCCCGGCGTGCATGTGCCACAACTCATGCCCCAGAATGACCAGTTGCTGCACGGTCTCAGCCCGCTCCTCGACGATCACCAGGTCGAAGTCGGGGAACTCCATCCACAGTCCGGTCACCCCTATCCCGTCCGGAAACCGCTCGAACCGCAGCTTCACCGGCCGCCCGCCCCGCCGCGCACTCATCTCCGCACACAGCGCCGCACCCAACTCCCGTACGTCGACGGGTGCGTCGAGCCTCCCCCTGACCGCCTTGCTGAGCCCGGCGGTCAGCTTCCGCATCTCGGCGGCGGAGCGCGACGGCAACAACGCGGCCCGGACCCGGCCGACGGCCCCGCGCAGCCCCGTGCCCTCGCCACGGCTCATCGCCGGGCCTCCTCGTCGTCGACGCCGAGCAGCCCTTCGAGCATGACGGCGAGAGCCTCCTGCTTGCGGGGGGTCAGCCGGTGGCCGCGCAGCGCGAGCGTGACGACCCCGTGCCGGGTGGCGAACTCGACCAGTGGCCCGTCGTCGTCCGCGTCACCCTCAAGTCCCGCCAGTACGCGACCGAGTTCCCGGTTGAGGACGGTCCTGGCCGGGTCGGTGAAGTACCGGACGCCCTCCTCGATGCCGAAGAACTCCGCGAGCTCGGTCAGGTCGGGCACGTTCGGCATCTTCTTGCCGAGCAACAGCTGCCGGGCCCACTCGGGACTGATCGAGAGCCGCTCCGCGACCTCCCTGCAGACCTCACCGGCCCGCTTCCCGCTCCGCGCGGCATACGCCTCATGCAGCGCCCGCACCCGCCCACGCACCCGGTCGTCGACCCGGTCGGCCACCGGCTCGCCGCCGTCGAGCAGGGCGCGCACCTCGTCCCCGCCGAGGGCCGTACGGTCCGCCAGCGTCTGTACGTCAAGAAGCAGACCCCGGTCCGCACCGGTCTCCGCGATACGGGCGTCGAGTCGGGTCAGGGTCTCGGCAAGGGCGTCGGGGAGGGCAGGCACGCGCCGACCCTACGTGCCCCCGGGTGCCGGCACCACGAGAATCCAACGATCGTTGAATTTTGACGAACGATAGTTGTGCACGCACCCCTTCAGGGGCGCGGGGAACCGCGCGACAAGCCGCAGAGAGGCCGCACCCGCCCGATCGGCGCCCTGACAGACGAACAGGCGCACGCCACCTGGAGCACGACCCCATTGACTCGCCCCGTCTTCGACCATAGCGTCCCGTTCGGCTCAACGATCACCATCCGTAATACCGAACGCCGAACGCCGAACAGCGAAGGGGCCGCCCCATTGACTTCCTCCCCCGCCTAAAGGCATGGGAGTCCAGCGGTCGCCCGCTGGGGTTCCTGCTTCATCGACGACCGCCCCGTCCGGGAGGACTCCCGTTGAGGTCTTACACCGTCTCCACAGGCAGACACGGCCAGCCCGGCCGCGAGAATGTTCTTCGCCGCGTTCACGTCGCGGTCATGCACCGTGCCGCAGCCGCACGTCCACTCACGGACGTTCAGCGCCAGCTTCGCCCGGACCGTACCGCAGGACCCGCACAGCTTCGAGCTGGGGAACCAGCGGTCGATCACGACCAGGTCGCGCCCGTACCAGGCACACTTGTACTCCAGCATGGAGTGCAGCTCATGCCAGGCCGCGTCCGAGATCGCACGCGCCAGCTTGTGGTTCCTGACCATGTTGCGGACACTCAGGTCCTCGATCACGACCGTTTGGTTCTCACGGACGAGACGAGTGGTCAGCTTGTGCAGATGGTCCCGGCGCCGGTCGGTGATCCGGGCATGGACCTTGGCGACTTTCACCCGGGCCTTGGCCCGGTTCGCGGAGCCCTTGACCTTGCGGGACAGCTCCCGCTGCGCCTTCGCCAGCCGGGCCCGGTCACGGCGCTCATGCCTCGGGTTGGTGACCTTCTCCCCGGTCGACAGGGTCACCAGGGAGGTGATGCCCGCGTCGATCCCGACCGCCGTCGTGGTGGCCGGTGCCGGGGGGATCGTGTCGTCGCAGAGCAGGGACACGAACCAGCGCCCGGCCGCGTCCTGGGACACGGTCACCGCGGACGGCTGCGCCCCCTCGGGCAGCGGACGCGACCACACGATGGCGAGCGGCTCGCGCATCTTGGCGAGCGTCAGGGCACCGTCGCGGTAACGGAACGCCGAGCTGGTGTACTCCGCCGAACGGCGGGACTTCTTGCGCGACTTGAACCGCGGGTACTTCGCCCGGCCCTCGAAGAAGTGGGTGAACGCGCCCTGCAGATGCCGCAGGCACTGCTGCAACGGCACCGACGACACCTCGCAGAGGTAGGCCAGTTCCTCGGTCTTCTTCCACGCGGTGAGCATCGCCGAGGTCGCGTTGTAGTTGACCCGCTCCCGGCGCTGGAACCACGCGATGGTCCGGGCGTCCAGGGCCAGGTTGTAGACCTTGCGCACACACCCGAACGTCCGCGACAGCTCCGCCGCCTGCGCATCGTCGGGATAGAAGCGGTACTTGAACGACCGCTTCACGTGAGTGACCATGGCTCACAAACTATCACATCAGCTTGTGACTTCCTGACGGGTCGTCGACAGCGGACGGCGAATCGCCCTGACGGCGACTCCTCTACCCCTGCCCTGCTCCGCAGAAGTCCGATTCCTCCCCGGCCTGAAGGCCGGGATTTCCTCGGAGGTTCTCGATGACCCGCACCGCCCGCTTCACCCTCGACCCCGCTTTCAAGGTCGGAGAGGTCAACCCCCGACTCTTCGGTTCCTTCGTCGAGCACCTCGGTCGCTGCGTCTACACCGGAATCTACGAGCCGGACCACCCCGCGGCCGACGAGGCGGGCCTGCGCACCGACGTACTGGACCTGGTGCGGGAGTTGGGCGTCACCACGATCCGCTACCCCGGCGGCAACTTCGTCTCCGGCTACAAGTGGGAGGACTCCGTCGGCCCCGCCGAGGACCGCCCCCGCCGCCTCGACCTCGCCTGGCGCTCCACCGAGACCAACCGTTTCGGCCTCTCCGAGTACATCGCGTTCCTGAAGAAGGTCGGTCCCCAGGCCGAGCCCATGATGGCCCTCAACCTCGGCACCCGCGGAGTCGCCGAGGCCCTCGAACTCCAGGAGTACGCCAACCACCCCGCCGGTACCGCCCTCTCCGACCTCCGTGCCGCCCACGGCGACAAGGACCCCTTCGGCATCAACCTCTGGTGCCTGGGCAACGAGATGGACGGGCCCTGGCAGACCGGCCACAAGACGGCGACCGAGTACGGCCGTGTCGCCGCCGAGACCGCCCGCGCGATGCGCCAGATCGACCCCGGCGTCGAACTCGTCGCCTGTGGTTCCTCCAGCCAGTCCATGCCGACCTTCGCCGAATGGGAGGCGACGGTCCTGGCGGAGACGTACGACCTCGTCGACTACATCTCCCTGCACGCCTACTACCAGCCCGAGGACGGAGACGTCGACTCCTTCCTCGCCTCCGCCGTCGACATGGAGTCCTTCATCGAGAACGTGGTCGCCACCGCCGACCACGTGGGCGCGAAGCTCAAGTCCAAGAAGAAGATCAACCTCTCCTTCGACGAGTGGAACGTCTGGTACATCTCGGAGTGGCACGCGATCGAGAACTCCGGCGCGCGGGACTGGGCGGAGGCCCCGCGCCTCCTGGAGGACAACTACAGCGTCATGGACGCCGTCGTCTTCGGCTCCCTCCTCATCGCCCTGCTCCGGCACGCCGACCGCGTCACCGTCGCCTGCCTCGCCCAGCTCGTCAACGTCATCGCCCCGATCATGACCGAGCCCGGCGGCCCGGCCTGGCGGCAGACGACGTTCTTCCCGTTCGCCCAGGCCGCGAAGTACGGACGGGGCGAGGTGCTCGACGTACGGGTGGACTCGCCGACGTACGAGACGAAGAAGTACGGCGAGGCGGATCTGCTGCACGCGACGGCGGTGCGGGCCGAGGACGGTTCGGTGACCGTGTTCGCGGTCAACCGGGGCCGCACGGATGCGTTGCCGCTGGAAGTCGCCCTGAACGGCCTGGACTTGACCCGGATCGTCGAGCACAGCGTGCTGGCCGACGCGGACCCGGACGCGCGGAACACGCTGACGGAGCCCGAGCGGGTCGCTCCGCGGGTCGTGGAGGGTGCGGTGCTGCAGGGTGGTGTGCTGAGCGCGGTTCTTGAGCCGCTGTCGTGGAATGTGATCCGGCTCGGCTGAGAGCCCGGGACCCAGTCCCGCGCCCCTCGGGGGCCCGGGTCTTCCGGGATGTCCGCTGGGACGTCCGCGTGGTCGACAATGTGGGACATGAGGATCTCGGCACGGGCGGATTACGCCGTACGCGCGGTACTGGAAGTCGCCGTACGGCAGGACAGCGGTCCGGTGAAGGCGGAAGCCATCGCCACCGTGCAGGAGATCCCGCACAAGTTCCTGGAGGGCATCCTCGGGGACCTGAGGCGTGCTGGGCTGGTCACGAGTCGGCGGGGCGGCAGCGGCGGCTATCAGCTGGCCCGGGACGCCGACTCGATCACGGTCGCGGATGTGATCCGCGCCGTCGACGGCCCCATCGTGTCGGTACGGGGGGAACGGCCGACCGGCCTGACCTACACCGGCTCGGCCGAGCCGCTGCTGCCGTTGTGGATCGCGCTGCGGGCCAATGTGCGCCGCATCCTGGAGGGCGTCACGGTGGCCGACATCGCGGCCGGCACCCTCCCCGAGCCGGTGAAGAACCTGGCGGCGGAGCCTACGGCCTGGGAGAACCCGTGAGGATTCAGCCCAGTCCGCAGCGAGCGAGTGCGGCGCGAACCTGGTCGAGTCCCTCCACTCTCCAGTGGGCCCGGTCAGGCATGTGGTCGTCCCGGCGCCAGCGCCAAGCCGAGAACATGGCCCAGTTCAGGGCGCGGCACCGGTGGATCAGGTCCTGGTCAGCCCCCGGATAGTGCTTTCCCACGTCCTCGGGCGCGTGGGCGAGGTCGAATTCGATCGGCCCGCGGCAGCACGTGGCGAGGTCTACGAAAAGCAGCCCTTTCCTCGTGTTGAGGAGGTTGCCCGGATGAGGCTCGCCGTGCAACAGCTGGTCGCCGTCTCTCTCGACGCTGATCGCGGCGCTCAGTCCACCGAGTGTGCCGCTGAGGAGTTCCCGCTCGGAATCGGGCAGTTCCGGGGTCTTCTCCCGGTCGTTCACCTCTCTGAGTGCCGCGGCGACTCGGTCGGTGAAATGCGGTGCGTCCAGATCGATCCGGCGCAGGGCGGCATGATGCCGCAGGAACACGTCTGCGTAGTCGGCCGGCGCGATCTCCGATCCCACAGGTTCGTAGTAGGCCCAGAACGAGATGGCGAAGGCATCACGCACATGGACTCGGGGGTCGACGCGGGACTCCAGCTCGGCCACCGGAGCGTCGACGCCGGAGAGACGGCGAGCGACCTCTACTTCGAACTCGGAATCAGCCAGATGCCCCGCAGGCGCGACCCGAGCCAGAACATCGCAGGGGACCAGGCGCAGCGCGACGCGGTCCGAGTCGTGGATGACGACCACATCGTCGACCTGAAGACCCAGCTCCGAAGCGGTCGCCCGTCCCGCCTCAATCGCGCGGCGGAGATCCCATGGCTCCATGCCGTCCTCCCTCATCGTTGAGTACTCATGGACGTCCGGGGACAACAGCGACGCCCCCGACGTCTTCGCGCCCATCATGGGACGCCCGCCCCCGAACCCGCCGACAAGCAGCATCGCAGGGAAGGACCTGGACCGGCCTCGGATTTCCCGGCCGATCACGTGACCAGCCGGTGTCCAGGTCATCGATCTGGCCTGGGGCAAGGCGATCTGACGACTGTGGAGCGGGAAGGGCTGCGGCCGCTTCTGCCGGTCGGCAACGGCCGTTGCGGCCGTGGCGGGATCACGGGCAGGTGATCGACGGGATCCCGCAGCGGATGCGGGCCTGCGTGCGGCGGCGTGACCTCCCCGACCGCTTCAGTCCGTGGAAGGCGGAAGCCCGTCCATGAACGCCACCGGCTGTGGTCCGCGGACGAAACGCGGAAGCGTCTGCTCCAACAGGTCCGGGCCGCTGACTTGGTTTCGGGACTAGTCGGGACACGCGCGACCAAGTCGTAGTGACACGCGAGGCTGCGGGCTCACGTCCGCTGGGCAGGGGAACGACGACCTGGCCGGGGGTTCTGTGAGGGTTAGGGCCTCCTCCAACGGAAGTGGTCCGCGCCTCCCGCCGGCTTTGGGACGGTGGGCTCGTACAAGCCGAGCGTGCCGCCCATTGCACGAAGCCGGTCCGCGCTGTGCCGGTAGGCGGAGTGAGCCGCCCAGGTCGACGAGTTGGTGACCGCTCTCAATCAGCCACTCTGGCTTCGAGCCGCCCACTCATGATCAAGCATGGCGTGGACGATGGAGTCGCGCCATACTCCGCCCTTGCGAATGTGCTCGCGAATCCGGCCTTCCTCGACCATCCCGGCCCGCGCCATCGTCCTCGCGGAGGCTTCGTTGGCGGGGGAGCGAGCGCCCCAGACCCGGTGCAGGCTCAGCTCTTCGAAGCCGAGACCGAGCAACAGCCGTACAGTCTCGACTCCGTAGCCGCGCCCCCAGGAGGCTGGGCGCAGGGCGAAGCCCATGGTCGCTCCGCCGGGTTGGTGCGGGTCCAAGGCCAAACGGCCGAAGCCGACGAGCGTGTCCATGTCGTGCTCGACCACGGCGAGCACGTACTCGGTACGGTCCGGGGCGTTGGCCGCCTCGATGGAACGTCCCACGATCTGGCGTACCTGGTCGCGCGTGCGCGGTTCGAAGGACAGATGCTCGGTAGCCTGCTCGCTGCCGTAGATCGCGAACACGGCGTCAGCGTCGTCAGGCCGCAGCTCGCGTATGTCCAGACGCTTGCTCACACGATGGACCGGATGCATGCCCCGGACTCTACTGGGACCGTCAGCGCAGCAGGGCCGGCCTGCTCGGCGGATACAGGGCGATCTCCTCACGCAGATCGCGGGCGACGACGGCGGTACGGACGGACTCCCGGCTCAGCGCCACCTGAACTCGCTGCGCGGAGACGACAATGCCCCTGTTGCGCTGGCGGGGAGGTAGGTCGAGCACGGGACGGATGGCGGCCGCCGCCCCGTCCAGGTCGTTGGCGTGGAGTCGGGTCAGAGTGAGATTGCAGTGCGCGCCCGCCTGGTCTCCGAACGCCCAGTGCGGTGCCTCCGGGTTGCTGAAGATTTCTACGGTCTGCTCCGCCTGGTTCGCGGTACGCGCGTCGCCATGGCCGAGCAGGACGTGCGATTCCACAACGTAGTAGAGCTGCTTCTCCGGGCGGAAAGTCAGCAGGCCGCCCAGGCCGTCGATGTCGTCCGGCACAGTGCGCTCCCGCAGCCGCTCGGCACGTTCGCTCGCTGCGAGCACTGATTCCGCGTCCCCCAGCAGCGCCGCCGCCCGTGCCTCCAGACTGGCGAGCCATACGCTCGTCGTACCGCGCAGGTCGGGGTGCTCAGCGGCCCCCTTCCGCGCGTAGTGCAGGGCGTCGTCCGCGTTGCCCGACCAGTACGTGATGAGGGACTTCAACCCGTCGGTCAGCGCGATCAGCCCTTGGTGCTCGGCCTGCTGTGCGCACACGCCGGCCGCGCGGGCCTGCGTCATCGCGGTCGCCGGATCTCCCATGTCGTGACTGGCCTTGGCCATGAACCAGGACAGCAACGTGGCCATGATGTGCAGTTGCCGCAATTGCGACGGCCTCGACCGGCCGCCTTCGATGTGGCGGAACACCTCGTCCTGAGCGGACACGAGGTCATCGAACACGTCCGTGAGCGGCATGCGCGGGTAGCGCTCGGCAATGCTGCGTACTTCATCCTGCAAGAAGCCCATGGTCTCCTCGCCCAACTGCCCTCGCTCTGCTCCCATGGCAAAATCCCGTGCACGCCGTGCTGCCATTTCAGCGCCCTTTCTCATGTCTCGCAGTTCCGCGTCCGATGTGGTGCGGTCTTCCGTACGTGACGCCTCATCAGCGGCGGCGGACAGAGTGTTTCCGGCAGGGCCCCAAAGCCGTTCGAAACTACATGCGAACAGGGCCACGAGGACACGCCTCGCATCGCGGTTCGGCTTCCGTTGGTTGTAGTACCAGGCCTCGTAAGTGCTGGCTGCCGGGGTACAGGTCGCCAGATCCGGATCCTGGTCGGTCTCCGACAGCCGCTGTGCGACCTCTCGGAAGCGAGGGAGAAACGCCCTGGGATCCTTCCATTCCCGTTGATCGACCAGATAGCGGAACAACGTGCTCATGGCGTCCCTCCTGCACGGCTCCGTGCTGCGTCACTGCCACACGTCGGTAGAGCGGTCGTGTCTTCAAACTGCCCTGCGCAGGCGGCGGTTATCGCAACCGCCAAAGTTCCGATGGATAAGCGATGGAATGACGCCGTCCATCGCTTCCGGCCGATGGGATTCCGGTGTCGATGCAGGGGTGGAGGCGCAAGGGGCCGACGGATCACACTCGGAGGGCTGCTACAGATCGTGCCCGAACGGACACGCGTAGGTGCGGCACAGGCCTGCCCGCATCAGGCGAGCAAAGACCCCGGCGACCGCTGACACGGTCCCGGGGCATGGCCGATCCGACTAGGAGACCGACAATGCACCTTGTATCACGAGCACTTGCATGGGCGAGAGTGATGCTCATCGGCCCACCCGAATACAGCCGTGCCGCCTGCGGTACGACCCCGAGATCCACCCCGAGCGCACGAGTGCCCCGCCCCTCACCAGAGATGTGGGCTCCCTTCCTCGCGAGCGCGCGTCGTCGCAGAACTTCGCCTTCACGACCTCGCCCAGACCTGCCCGCCATCACCGCCGATGACATCAGCACCACCCTCGTGGGTGCCTACCTCCTCCTGCCCGAGGTACGCCAACGTGTCCGGGGTGCGGTTCGGTTGGCAGAGGAGGCATGCCGATGACCGCCGTACAGAACGGCTGGCCCGCTGCAACCCGCACCGAAATCCCCATGCTGCGCGCCTACCGCCTGTGGTTCGAGCACGCCCGCAGGTGCACCGACGGCTGCAAGGGCAGCCCCAAGGCCCAGGACGGGTGCGAGGACGGGCGGCAGCTGTGGGGCACGTACCGCCTCGCGCGCATCGGGAGGGCGACGTCATGAACTGGACCATCGAGCGCCCACCCGGCCGCCCCGTACGTCGCACCGACGACAACCGCCTCGCCGTACCGCTCCGCCTGTCCCTCACCGACGGCAACGCCACGGACACCGAACTGACTCTCACCCTCGCCGAAGCGGAGCACCTGCACGCCGCCCTGTGCCGCGCTCTCGACGGAGAGTCGCCACCTTCAGCCGCGCCTGACTGCCGACAGTCGGTCCAGACTTCACCCGGCACAGCACACACCATGGGCCGCGCGTAGCCCCTGGGCGCGGGACGTCTCTCGACCGAATCCCCGGCAGGCGCCTTCGGCGGGCCTGCCGGGGTGGACGAGCGACGGTACGATCCCGCGACTTCCGGTGGCCACTCGGCACCGATCTGCACTGCGGGATCTACGGAACCTGGCGGTAGAGGTCGCGACGGTTGCCTACGGCCAGGACCCACACGATCAACTGGCCGTCCTCAACGGTGTAGACGACGCGGTAGTCGCCGACCCTGAGCCGCCAGCGGGCACTGTGCCCCTGGAGGACCTTGATGTCGAACGATGCGGTGTCTCCCGCGTCCATTGCCTTCTGGAGTTCGGCGAGGCGGTACAGGACGCGCAGGGCGTCAGGGCGCGGAATCTTGAACATGTCCCGCTGAGCGTGCGGCGTGAAGCGCGTGACGTACCCCATGAGTCAGCCCTGATGCGCGCGCAGCAAGGCGGCCATCTCTTCGAGCGAGACCGACCCCTGCGTACCCTCGGATTCGGCTTCGTCGGCCAGTTGATTGAGCCACGCCTCTTCGGCGTTCTCGGCGATCTCCCGGAGGCGCTGGTACTCCCGGATATCGATCACGACGGCTTCCTGCTTGCCGCGCCGCGTGATGATCGTCGGGGTTTCCTCCCGACGAGCGCGATCGATGACGTCGGCGAGGTGGCTGCGGACATCGGCCATGGATTCGATCACCGGATCACTCATGTCATGAATGTAGCAGATGTACAAGAAGGGCCTCCCGCCCCTCACCCCAGCCACATCGCCAACGTCACCTCGGCCCCCGCCCCCCTCAGGTCCGTAGTGACTGTCAGGCGGTCCGTGACCAGGTGGGCCAGCCAGAGGCCGCGGCCGGGGCAGGTGTCGGTGAGGCCGGGGAGGAGTTCGGGGATGGTGGGGGTGAAGCCGGGGCCGTTGTCGGTGATGCGGCACTCCAGTTCGTGGGGGAGGCGGCGGAGTTCGAGCCGGCCGTGGCCGCCGGCGTGTTCGACCGCGTTGGCGGCGATCTCGCTGACCGCGAGGGTGAACTCGCCGAGGCGCACCCCGCCGAGGCCCGCCGCGGCGGCCGTGTCCTCCACCTGGGCGCGTACCTGGTGAAGGTTCTCGCCCGTGAAGTGGCGTTTCAGCAGGAGCGTTTCGGGGATGGGGCCGGGGGTGTCGTCGCCAGGCCCGCCGATCGTTCCTGCTCCGCTGTCCGTCTCCCCGCCCGGCATCACGGCCGCCTCCTCTCGATGGGTCTCGATGGGTACGAGCACGGGGTGCTGGGCGTCAAAGGTGAACTGGCGCACCTCGCCCACGCTAGCCGCGCTCGCCCGATAAGTACCCAGGAGATCGAGAGGACAGCACGCCTGGTCGGAACCGTATGAATTCGACCGAGTCGTGATCGGTTTCGCCCGAGCTGGGCTGATCGGTTTGCGTTCACCGATCAGCCGAGGTCGGGCTGCCCTGGTTCACGGCACGGCGCCGACCCCCTCCCGCACGGTCTGGGAGGGAGCCGGTGCCGTCGTACGCGCGTACGCAGCGCGCGGGGCGCACGGGCCGGGACGGCCTACCTCAGCTCGTCTCCACCCCCACCGTCAGCGACCCCGCGTACCCGGCCGTTGGTGAGCTGCCCAGGGCTGTCAGGGTGAGGAGGCCGGAGGCGGCGCCTCCCTCGTCGTAGATGGAGTCCTGGGCGAGGGTGGTGCGGGGGACCGTGTTGGCCGAGTAGGGGGAGAGCGCGCCGACACGCGTGGTGATGGTCTCGTCGAAGAAGAGCTGGCCGGTGTGGAGCTCCTGGCCGCCCGTGAACGAGCCGTCGGAGGTGAGCGTGACGTCGGTGTGCACCTTGAGGTGGATGTGGATGCACCGGCCCCGGTACCAGCCGGGGTAGACGGTCGTGATCTTCGCGACGCCGCTGGAGTTCGACAGTACGGCGCCGCGCAGGAACGTACCGTTGTCGGGCTCGTTGTGGCCGTTGTTGCCGACGAAACCGGAGTACTCGCCGAGCGCGTCGCAGTGCCAGATCTCCACCAGGGCGCCCGCGAGCGGCGCGCAGGTGTCGTCGTCCACGACGGTGAGGGTGAGCACCAGCGGGAAGCCGGTCTTGTTCTCGCGGATGTCGGCGCGGACGAGCTGTCCGTCGAGGTAGTAGGGGCCTTCGGTCATCTCCTTCGTGAGGGTGCAGACGGCCGCGGCGGCCACGGGGGCGGTGTTCCCCGTGTCGGCCGTCCCGGTTGTGGGGGCTTCAGGTGTGGCGGCGGCGCCGACGGCCAGGGTGGCGGCCGTGGCACCGGTGGCGATCAGTACGGTCCGGCGGCCGACCGAATTCGCCGAGGTCGCCGAGGTCGCCGAAGTCGTCTCTGTTGCCTCTGCGGGCACTGAAGTGTCTGTCATGAACACGGCACCGTAGAAACGCTGTCTGTCGGTCAGCTGTCAGTTCGGCAAAGTGACACTCCGTCAAGTCTTATGTCGGACAGGTGAACTGTCCGTCGACGCGGGCTACTTGGCCGCTGCCGCGATCGACTTCAGTACCTCCTGCGGGTTCCCCTCCGGAGTCACCGCCTTGCCGATCCGCTTGCGGATCGTGGTGGCGACCTCGGACCAGTTGGTCTCGGCGACGGGGTAGAGGCGGAGGTTCTGGAGGGTGTCGAGGCCGCTCCACAGGGACCGGTGGGCCTTGTCGGCGCGCATCGCGTCGGCGGCGGACGTGGTGACGGGGAGCAGTTCGTACTGGGCGGCCTGCTCGGTCACGTACTTGTCGGAGTAGAGGATGTCGAGAAACTGTCCGATGGCGACGCGGTGGTCGTCGTTCTTGAAGGCGATGACCCAGTCCGCGGTGCCCATCGTGGGGGTCTCCTTGCCGTCGCGGCTCGGCAGTGGCACGGCGCCGTAGGGCACGGAGTCGGAGGAGTCCTCGATCTGGCGGACCAGCGACAGCGGGCCGTTGACCATGGCCGCGTCACCGGTGAGGAAGGCGTCGACGGCCTCGCCCCGGTTCAGCTCGCCGGGCGCGACCGGTCCGGTGAGACCCTCGCCGACCAGGTTCTTCTTCAGCCAGGTCAGCGTCGCCACATTGGAGGAGGAGGCGAGGTCGTATCTGTTCGTGGAGTCGGTGTAGCCGCCGTCGCCGGCCAGCAGCCACATCAGTGTCTCGGCCTCCGCCTCCTCCGGGCCGAGCGGCACGGCGATCGGGTACTTCACCCCCTGCACCTTCAACACACTTGCCGCGGCGGCGAGTTCGTCCCAGGTCTTCGGCGGCTTCAGGCCCGCTCGCTCGAACAGGTCCTTGTTGTAGTAGAGCAGCCGGGTGCTCGCGGTGAACGGCAGGCCGTACTGAGCCCGGTCCAGCTCCCCGGCGTTCGCGAGACTCTGGACGAACGAGGCCTGGACCGGGACCGACAGTATGTCGTCCGCGCGGTAGAGGAGGTCCTGCGCGGCGTACTCGGAGTAGCTGTCCGTCTGAACGATGTCGGGGGCCTCGCCCCGCTCGACCAGCTCGGCGACCTTCTCGTCGACCTCGTCCGGGTCGTAGACCTTGACGTCCACGTCGATGCCCGGATGCTCTGCGCCGAACGCCAGGGTGACCCGGTCCCAGTAGCCCGCGGAGTTCTTGTGGACGCTGTCGCCGTAGTTGGTCGCGACGACCGTCAGGGAGACCGTTTCGGACTTCGCGTCCGTGCCCCCGCCGCAGCCGGACAGCCCGGCCGCGAGCCCCAGCGCGGCCGTGGCCGCCATGATCCTCCGGGCCTTGCGGCTTGTCCTGGCCTGATGACGCACGGTCCGTCCCCTTCCGGCTTCCAGTCGAACCTGAGGTGCGCGAGTACGGAGTGGAGAGGTGCGGGAGTACGTGAGTACGGAGCACGAGCCCGGCTCGCACGCGTATGCGATGGGCTTGATCGTATGGCGCACACCGGTGCGGTACGGAGCCGTGGGCGTTGCTATTTGGTTCCGACGGAGTGACGGGAGTGACGGGAGTGACCGAGATGCCCCATCGACGACAGGAAGTACGGAATCTGCGTCCCCGTCGTTCACTCCCCCCGGGGGCCGACGGCCACCCAGGTCCTCCTTTCGCGTCCGATGCGGAACAGGCGCCTGTACGTCCGCACGTTCAGCGTGCCCTGTACGTCCGCACGTTCAGCGTGCCCTGTACGTCCGCACGTTCAGCGTCCTGTGGACGTCCGCACGTTCAGCGTCCCGGGGGCCGACACCCCGTCCCTCTGTCACTCCGCCGGCAGACGCAGGGCGAGGAGGGCCACGTCGTCGGTGCTGCCGGGCGGCATACGGGCGAGTAGCTGGTCGCACAGCGTGTCCAGGGGCGCGTGGGCGAGCGCCAGGGCGTGGCGGCGCAGGCGGCCCAGGCCGGTCTCGATGTCGCTGCCGGGGATCTCGATCAGGCCGTCGGTGTAGAGCAGCAGGGTGGCACCCGGCGGCAGGGGGTGCGTGGCGTCCGGCCGGCTCGTTTCGTCGCCCAGGCGGGCGCCGAGGAGGAGTCCCTGCCCGGCTTCGAGGTACTGCGCGTGTCCGCCGGGGGTGAGGAGGAGCGGCGGTGGATGTCCGGCGCTGGTCCACCGCAGTGTCCATGGGCCCGTGAGCGGGTGGCCTTCCACCCGGGCGAGGACGAGGGTGGCCATCGGGACGGTGGTGATCGCGGGCATGGCGTCGTCGAGGCGGTCGACGACGCTGCCGGGCGGCCCGATGTGGTCCCAGGCCAACGAGCGCAGGATGCCGTGCAGTTGGGCCATTCCCGCCGCCGCGGTCAGGTCGTGGCCGACGACGTCGCCGATGACCAGCGCGAGCGTGCCGTCCTTCAGCTCGAACGCGTCGTACCAGTCGCCGCCGACCTGGGAGCCGGCGGGCGCGGGCTGGTAGCGGGCGGCCAGCCGCAGCCGGCCGGGCTGGGGCAGCGGGGCGAGCAGGTTGCGCTGCATGGCCTCGGCGACGGCGCGCTGACGGCCGAACCGCCGTGCGTTGTCGATGACCCGGCCGACCCGGTGGCCGATGTCACTCACCACCTCCAGGTCGGCGGCGTCGAAGGGGTGCGCCGGGTCGGTGCGGACCACCGTCAGGGCGCCGGTGATCTGCCGTCCGGAGCCCAGCGGCACCGTGATGGCGGACGTCGCGCCCACCGTCCGCAGGAAGTCGCCGTGGAGGGTGGCCAGGGGAGAACCGGGCGGTACGGCCGTCTCCGCCCGGTTCTGCTCGTCCCACAGCGCGGGGTCACCGCCGGTCAGTACCTGGACAAGAGGCGAGCCGTCCGCCTCCCCGGCCTCGGGAAGAGGCTCGCGGCTGCCTTCCAGTCCGGCGTCCCGGCCCGCGGGACCCGTCACCGCAACCCGGTGGACCTGCCCGGAACCGGTCCGGAGGTCCACCGCGGACCAGTCGGCGAGGCGGGGAACCAGCAGGCGGCCCAGCCGAGCGAGGGCTTCGTCGGTCTCCAGGGTCTGGCCCAGTACGTCGGTGATCTCCGCGACCAGCGTCAGCCGCTCGGTGAGGTCCTCCAACGCACTCGTATAGGCGGCCCGTTCAGCTCGTTCCCGGCGCGTGCCGGGGTCGCCCGTGGCATCGGTGAACAGCACGGCCATGCCCTTGAAGGAGCCGGCGTCCGTCAGAGGGGAAGCGGACCAGGCGATCGTGACCACGCGACCGTCACCGCGCAGATAGCTGTCGCCGTCCCCGCGCGCGGCAGCCCTCTCGGCCAGCACCCGGAGCAGCGGGCACCGCTCCCGGACGAGCGTGCCACCGCCCGCGTCCCGGTGCAGCAGCTCGTGTGCGTCCTTCCCGCGCATCGCGCCTGCGGTACGGCCCAGCAGCCGCTCGGCGGCCGGGTTGACGGCGAGGATCCGTGCGGCCGGATCGAGCACCATCATGGCTGTGCTCAGCTGCTCGACGACCTGCCGCCAGAAGTCCGGCTCGGCGGCCGGCCGCGACCGTTCCTCGTCTCCCGCACCGGGCACCGCACCCTCCATCGCGCCGCCCTCCAGTCCATGGCGGGGTCCATGGCGGCCTCGCACCGAGGACCGCGGGCGCGACAGGATCCACATACACGCGGGGAACCCGCCCGTCACGCCGGAGACCGATCGTCTCCCGGCGGGTGGCCGCCCGTACGGCCGACACGTCGATCCCGCCGACACGTCGATCCGGTCGCCCACCTCCCGAGTGTCCGCACACCGCACCGCTTCGCCGTCAGCGGACGGGACGCCGCCTGGCGCGCCGGGACACCCGCACCGCGAAGAAGATCACGGCGGCGGCGAAGATCACGATGCCGACGGCCAGGAGAAAGCCCAGGCCCTCCGCCGTCACACCGATGATTCCCAGGACGACGGCCACAAGGAGCAGCAGAAGGAAGAGCGCCATCACCCCGTACCACCTCCTCCGTGCCGTGTGACCACGGTCAGCGGCGGGCGAGCTGACGTTCGCCGGCTGCTCCCGGTCGGTACGTCATGCCGTAGTGCTGGAAGATCTCCTCCTCCTGCTCGGCCGGCAGCACGTCGTCCGTCCCGATCGACGGCGCTTTCCGTACCCGTCCCTTGGTGTAGGCGACCTTGACGTAGTCCGGTCCGAGTACCGCGTCGTCGAGGGGGACGAAGACCAGCCGGTGGCGGGTGGGCAGTCCGGTCCGGACGGTGGCCATGGCCGGTTCGTCGGTGGCCGTGTCCACGTAGACGGCTTCGAGCATGCCGATCGTGCGCTGTTTCTCGTCGACCACGTCATGGTTGCGCCACTCGCGGATGTCGGCTGAACGGATCATGCCCTGCTCCTTGTCTGCGCGCTTCGCGGGGTGGTGCGCACGACGGCCCGGCCCCGTCCGCCGCGTACCGAAGCGGCCTCGCGGGTTCAGCCGCGGTCCTCCTCCGCGGCCTCCATGAGCCGTATCCCCTCATGCGTCAGCATGACCGTCGCGGGTGCTTCGTCCCCGTGGGCCCAGCGGACCGTGACGAGCCCTTCGCCGACCAGATAGGTGCAGGCCGCGGCCAGATCCTGCTCGGGGATCTCCAGCGCCTCACGCAAAGTGGCCCCGGAGGCATCAGGGAGGCCACTGCCTTCCATGCCCTCGTACAGGGTCGTCATGATCGCTTCGCGGTGGTTCTTCCGCTGCCGCAGTGTTGCCATGGTCGCCGCCACTCGTGCCGCGCTCCCGGAACCGGCTCTCGGTCTCTTTACTCTACTCCGGGGCGGGCCCCCGGTACCTGCCCACGAGCAGGTGGAGGTCGGGGACGGAGGGCAAGGGGGTGGCGGCCGCACGTCATGGCTACGGCGGTGATCGTCGATCCGCTCCGTTCGTGCTCGCACCGGGTGCGGGGCGTCGGGACCTGCTGGTAGTGGACCTGCGGGTCATGCGGGCCCGCCCGGTGCGGGCCCGTTCCGCCGTCATGAGCACGGTCGCGGTCATCGGCGGGCCGGTGTCCGCACTCGCGGCGGCCATCAGCCGGGCGGCCGAGCGGGCGCCGGTCTCCGGGGGGGATCACCAGGAGGTTCCATCGGCCCGCGGTGTAGGACAGCAGCAGGATCGCGTGCGGATCCAGCGCCGAGGTGAACCAACCGACCTTCACCACATGGCCGTTGACGACGATCCGGGACGGGAGGGCCGGCCAGTGGCGGGGATTGACCGCGATACGGGTGATCCGTCCCCACAACGGATCCAGCACGTCTGCCAGGGCGGAGAGTTCGCCCGGCAGGTCACGTGAACGGGGCCACCAGGCACCGTCCAATCCGGTGGCCCCCGCGAAAGGGCTCTCGGACTTCAGCGCGAGGCGCGCGGACGGGGCGATGAAGGGAACGGGCCGTGGAGGGAGATGGGGGGTGGTCGCGGACATCGCGCGAACCTGTCTCCGGATCCCTGCGCAGGGGCAGCCGTCCGGCGTCGTCGCTCACCGGGAACCCCACCGGCATCGAAGCCGGTCGTGAAGTGCTCCTGGTGGGTTCACGCTACTCCCCGGAGGGGCCGGGCGAACGTTCCCGGACGTGCCCGGACGTCGTCCGGACTTCCGCCGACGGCTGTTCTCCACGGACCGGCCGTTCTCCCCAGGGCTCGTACGCCTTGCCCGTGAGCCGCGCCGTGGGCCCTGGGGCAACGGCGTCAGATAGGGGCGCATGGGGCGGTTCCCCTGTCTACCGGACGGTCCGCCGGGTCTGCCCGAGGAGTACGGTGGAAGGTACCGAGGATATTTCGCACACCGGCTTACATGCTCGTGTCGTTTTCGGCGATCGAATACGCCGGGCCGGTCGTGTCGGCCCGGGGCAGGGTTCGCGTCATGACCGCGACCATTTTCCACCCGCCGACGGTCGAAGCAGCCGGCCGTTCCTCCTCGCTCTCTCCCCGCCTGTCGCTGGCTCCCGTCGGTCCCGCACCGGCTCTGCTGGACGGCGCATGGTGGCCACGCTCCCGCGATCTCGGGGCCGAACTCCTCCCCTTGACCGCAGTACTTGATCCGTTGTGGGGCCGGATCACCCGGGTCACGGTGAATCCCCTGCACTGGCCGGTCGCTCCGCGCAAGGTGCCCGTCGCCGGGCACGTGGTGAAGGTGGGCTGGTTCCTGACCGAACAGGACCCGCACGAACTGCTGTTGCTCTCGTACCGCACCGGCCGCTGGAACCTCCTGGTGGTCCCGCCGCAGACGCCCGCCGACTCTGCCGCCTGGCTGATGGCCGCCGCGAGCGACCCCCTGGGCACGTCGACCGCGAGCCGGTTGATGGAGGAGGCAGCGCGTCTGCGGGCGGTGCGTGAGGCCGACCGGTCCGTCGAGGCGGTCTGGGACTCCGAAGGAGGACATGAGGCCGGTGGTCCGGCCGTACGTCCGCGGATCCCGACCATGACCGCCATGACCGCCGTGACTGCCATGACCGCCGCGATGCCGCGTCAGCCGATCGGAAGGTGAGAACCGTGGAGACATTCGTGACCGTGGTCGTGATCATCGCCGTGATCGCCTTCGGTGCGCTCCTCATCCACCAGCTCAACTCACAGCACAGCGACCGCATCGGCGCCTTCCACTACGGGGACTCCGGGATGCCTGTCGCGGGACCGCCACCGTCGACTTCGAGGAAGGCCCGTGGCCGGGCGGCGGCGACCGGCACCGGCCGCCGCCGCTCCCACCGCGACGGCGGACGCGGACGGCTCCGCCTCCGGCGCCGCACCCATGAGGGAACGGAGTGAGCCCCCGACCGGACCGTCGGTACCGCCAGAACCCGTAGGACTCGCAGGGCCAACGGAACCGACCGAAGCGACGGTACGGTCCGCAGCCCTGTACCCCGGCCACAGCACTGCACCTACCAGGCCGGGGTCTTCCCGTGCCCTACGCCCCGTGCCCTACGCCCCGAGCCCCGGTGGACCTGGGGGTTCGGCACAGGCCGAACCCGCCTGCGCCACGCGGAACTTCCGACGGACACCGCGAACCGAGGAACCATGGTCCTTCCCCAACTGAACGTCTACCGGCACGACCGCACCACCCGTGCGCTGATCACCCTCTCCGGAGAGATCGACCTGGCCACCGCCCCGCTCGTGTACGCCGCACTGGCCGGATGCCTGCGCGACGACATCCGTACCATCGACGTCGATCTCACGGCGGTCACCTTCTGCGACGCCGGCGGGCTCAACGCGTTCCTCACGGCATCCCGGCTCGGCGCCGACGCGGGAACGACTCTCCGCCTGCACCATCCGCCCTCGGCCATGGCCCGCGTCATCGAGATGACCGGCTGTGGGTTCCTCCTCCATGGACGGCACACCGTCCGACCACCCTCACCCCGGGTGCCGGCCGTCGCGGGCGGCGCGCCGTGACCGCCCCGCCCCGCTCCGCCCGGAGCGGGGCGGGGTGAGGAAAGCCCACCGACCATGGAACGGGCGACGCCCCCAACAAGGCGACGCCCCCAACAGCCGCCCGTACAGGGCCTGTTGGAGGCGTCGCCTCATGGGGTCCGTCAGGGGGAGGCCGGGGCCTACCCCACCTGGTTGTACACCGCGCCCGCCGTCGGCCACCCCTGCGGTTCCTCCAGGGGCTCCGGCTGGGTACGGCCGCGTACCTGTGCGGCGGTGAGGCCCTGCGCCGCGCCCATGGTGCGGCGGCCCTGGGCGGCGGCCGCGAGGCCGGGCATGCCGGTCTGGGAGACGGGCTGGAGGCCGGGGACCGGCATGGAGGCGGCCGGTGCGGCGGGCATCGGGGCCGGCATCGGCATCGGCATCGGCATCGGGGCCGGAACGGGGGACACGAACTGCATGGGCGCGGCGGGCGCGGGCGCCTGGGGCGGGGACGCGAACTGCATGGGCGCGGCGGGCGCGGGCGCCTGGGCCGGGGACGCGAACTGCATGGACGCGGCGGCGGGCATGGGCGCCGGCGCGGGAGACGCGAACTGCATGGAGGACGCGGCTGCCGGGGCGGGCATGCTCATGGCCTGCCCGGCGAGGTCGTACATCCCGGTGCCGTTGGTCTCGCTCATCAGCCGGTCCACGGCCGCCGTACCCGAGCTGTAGCTGGTCCCGGTGCTCAGCTCGGGTACGGCGGCTCCCCTCCTGGACCCGTAGAGAACCGACTCCAGGCCGGACACCAGGCGACGGACGTCGACCTGGGGACGGACCACGAGTCGCAGGAAGCGACTGGACGAGCCGACCTTGTTGCCGCACTCGCGGACCAGGATCCGGTGCTCGGTGAGGAGCCGGTCACGGACCACGGTGCCCTCGGCGCCCACGGGCAGGCGCACGAAGAGGAAGTTCCCCTGCGACGGGTAGACCGTCAGCCCGGGGAGGGCGGAGAGCTGGCGGGCCATGTCCAGGCGGTCCCGGCGGACCTGGTGCAGGCTCTCCATGTACTCGGCGCCATGGTTCTTCAGCATGAACACCACGTACTCGGCGAAGGAGTTGAGGTTCCACTTCGGCAGCATCGTGCGGATCTTGCCGGCGAGGGCGGGGTTGGCGACCATGTAGCCGAAGCGGATGCCGTGCAGACCGAAGTTCTTGCCGAGGCTGCGCAGCACGACCACGTTGGGCCGCATGACCGCGTCCTGGACCGTGCTCGGCTCGTTCTCGGCGTCGGCGAACTCCAGGAACGACTCGTCGATGATGATCAGGTCCAGGTGGGCCATCGCGTCCATGAACTGCACCAGCGCGTGCCGGTGCAGGAAGCCGCCGTCGGGGTTGTTGGGGTTGCAGATGACGGCGACCCGGGTGCCGCGGGCACGGATGAACTCGGCGTACTGCGCGAGGTCCAGGGCGAAGCCGCTGGACTCCTGGAGCGGGAACATGTCGACGCGCTTGCCGGTCTCCATCGGCTGGTCGGTCCAGCGGCCGAAGGTGGGGACGGGGACGGCGAGGGACTCACGGACCAGCAGATGGTCGATCCAGGTGATGAGTTCGGTCGAGCCGTTGCCCATCGCCACGCACTGCGGCGGCAGTTGGAGCAGGTTGCACAGCTCGGCCGTGATCGTGTCGGCGCTGCTGGGGTAGTACGTGATGATGTCGCGCAGTCTGCTCGCCATGTCGTCGAACATGGCGGGCGTGGGGAAGTACGGATTGCACGGGATACAGAAGTCCACCGGACCCACCCCGTCGCCGCCCTCACGTGTCAGCGCAGCCATCGAAGGGCTGTGCGCCGCAGTGCTGCGGAACAACGAGGTGACGTTGTCGGCCATGGAACCTCCGTAGGGGGCGGACCCGTTGGGGACGACCGGGTCCGACGACTAAGGCGGCCCGTGCGGGGGAGCACGGGCCGCCTCTACATACGGAGGCTGGGGTGGCTCTGTTCAACCGTCGAGAATTCGTCGGGAACCTGTGGACCACTTGTGAAGAACCGTCGGGGGTCAGCGCCGGGGATCACCGCCGGGTGGCTGTCATCCGAATGCGTGGACCGTCGTCGATCGGTACGTCTGTCCAGGTCGCAGCACCGTCGACGGGTACGACGGCTTGTTCGGCGAGTCCGGGAAGTGCTGGGTCTCCAGGCACAGCGCGTCCCCTTGCCGGTAGATCTTCCCGGAGGGTCCTACGAGCGTGCCGTCCAGGAAGTTCCCGGAGTAGAACTGCAGCCCGGGTTCGGTCGTCGAGATCCTCAGGGTGCGGCCGGACGCCGGGTCGGTGAGCGTGGCGGCCCACTCCGGCTCGGCCGTACCGCCCTTGTCCAGGACCCAGTTGTGGTCGAACCCCTTGGCGTGGAGCAGCTGTGGATCGG
This sequence comes from Streptomyces sp. NBC_01314, assembly GCF_041435215.1. NCBI lineage: Bacteria > Bacillati > Actinomycetota > Actinomycetes > Kitasatosporales > Streptomycetaceae > Streptomyces > Streptomyces sp. NBC_01314. The sequence goes on from NZ_CP108394.1 coordinate 7,882,189, forward strand.
CCTCGCGGAGGTCGTCGCCGACCGCCTTGCCCGTTCGGAAGTCGAAGGGGGTGCCTTCGACGCCGGCCGGCTCACCGGTGGGGATCAGGCCGGCGTCGACCGGGGTGTAGCGGGCGGCGGCGATCGTCAGCTCGTGGTCCAGAACGGAGCCGCTGCCCTCGCCCGTGAGGTTCCAGTAGACGTGGTTGGTGAGGTTGACGACGGTGGCCCGGTCCGTGGCCGCCTCGTAGTCGATACGCCACTCGCCCCGCTCGGTGAGGGTGTAGGTGACCTTCACGTCCAGCGTGCCGGGGTAGCCCATCTCGCCGTCGGCGCTGGTGCGGGACAGCCGCAGACCCACGTCCGGGCCGTCCGTGAACGGCTCGACGTGCCACACGGCCGTGTCGAAGCCGTTCGCCCCGCCGTGCAGACTGTTCGCGCCGTCGTTGACGGAGAGTTCGTACGTCTCGCCGTCCAGGGTGAAGCGGCCCGCATCGATCCGGTTGCCGTACCGGCCGATCAGCGCGCCGAAGTAGGGCGACCCGGCGACGTAGTCCTCGACGGTGTCGAAGCCCAGGGAGATGTTCGCGTACCGGCCGTCCCGGTCCGGGGTCTCCAGGGACTGAACGATCCCGCCGTACGACAGGACCTTCAGACGGGTGCCGCCGTTCTCCAGCGACCAGCGGTGGATCTCGGTGCCGTCGGCGAGCTTGCCGAAGAGTTCCTTCACGGGTGACGTCCCGCCTTTCTCCCACAAAAAGGGAAGGGCCCCGCCTTCCGGCGGGGCCCTTCCCGGCGTATCAGGAACCGGACTTGCGCTTGTTCCACACGTCGAACCCGACGGCCGCCAGCAGGGCCAGGCCCTTGATGACCTGCTGCCAGTCGGAGCCGACGTTGAGGAGGTTCATGCCGTTGTTGAGGACACCGAGGACGACACCGCCGATGATCGCGCCGAGGACGGTGCCGACGCCGCCGCTCATGGACGCGCCGCCGATGAACGCCGAGGCGATGGCCTCCAGTTCGTAGTTGAGACCCGCCTTCGGGCCGGCCGCGTTGAGGCGGGCGGCGATCGCCAGACCTGCCAGGGCCGCGAGGGCGCCCATGTTCAGGAAGACGTAGAAGGTGACCTTCTTGTCCTTCACGCCGGACAGCTTCGCGGCCGGCAGGTTGCCGCCGATCGCGTAGATGTGACGGCCGAAGACCGTGTTCCGCATGACGTAGCCGTAACCGACCACCAGCACACCGAGGATGATCAGAATGATCGGCGCGCCCTTGTAGCTGGCGAGCAGCATGGTGACGGTGAGCAGCGCGGCGACGATCGCGACGAGCTTGAGCAGGAAGATGTTGAGCGGCGCCACGTCGAGGGAGAACTCCCGCTGACGCTTGCGGTCCCGGACCTCCTGGAGCACCACGAAGGTGATCAGGACGAGGCCGAGGAGCAGGGTGAGGTTGTGGTAGTTGGTCTGCGGGCCGGTCTCCGGAAGGAAGCCGTTGCCGATCTTCTGCAGGCCCGCGGGGAAGGGGCCGAGGGTCTGGCCCTGCAGCAGGATCTCCGTGACACCGCGGAAGGTCAGCATTCCGGAGAGGGTGACGATGAACGACGGTATCCCGAGATACGCGATGAAGAAGCCCTGGATCGCGCCTGCCAGCGCGCCCACCATCAGGCACAGCACCACGGCGACGGGCCAGGAGACGTCGTGCTGCACGGTCAGTACGGCCGCGAAGGCTCCGACGAACGCGGTCAGTGAGCCGACCGAGAGGTCGATGTGGCCGGCGATGATGACCAGCATCATGCCGATCGCGAGGATCAGGATGTAGCTGTTCTGCAGCACCAGGTTGGAGACGTTGCGCGGCAGCAGCAGGTCGCCGTCGGTCCACACCGCGAACAGCGCCACGATCACGCCGAGGGCGATCAGCATGCCGTACTGCCGCATGTTGCGGCGCATGCCGTCCAGCATCAGCTGGAGCAGACCTCCGCCCACCGCGCCCCCGCTCTTGCCGGGCGGCGCGGGGGCCGGGCTCTTGGCGGTCACATCCGTGCTCATCGGGTTACCTCTTTGTCCTTCGTCATCTGACGCATCAGCGATTCCTGCGTGGCCTCGGCACGCGGGAACTCGCCTGTCAGTCGTCCTGCGGCCATCGTGTAGATGCGGTCGCACATGCCGAGCAGTTCCGGCAGCTCGGAGGAGATGAAGACGACCGCCTTCCCCTCAGCGGCGAGCTTGTCGATGACCGTGTAGATCTCGTACTTGGCGCCGACGTCGATGCCGCGCGTCGGCTCGTCCAGGATCAGCACATCGGGACCCGCGAAGATCCACTTGCTGAGGACGACCTTCTGCTGGTTGCCGCCGGACAGCTTGCCCACCGGCTCGAAGACGGTCGGGGCCTTGATGTTCATGGACTTGCGGTAGCGCTCGGCGACCCGGCGCTCCTCGTGCTCGTCGACCACACCGCGCTTGGAGACCTTGTTCAGGGCGCTCAGCGAGATGTTCCGGTTGATGGTGTCGATGAGGTTGAGGCCGTAGTGCTTGCGGTCCTCGGTGACGTACGCGATCCCGTGCTTGACCGCCTCCGGGACGTTCTTCGTACGGATTTCCTTGCCGTCCTTGAGGACCGTGCCGTTCGCGTACCGGCCGTACGTCCGCCCGAAGACGCTCATCGCGAGTTCGGTGCGGCCGGCGCCCATCAGACCCGCGATACCGACGATCTCCCCGCGCCGCACGTTGATCGACACGTTGTCGACGACCTTGCGCTGCTGGTCGATCGGGTGGTGCACGGTCCAGTTGCGGATCTCCAGGGCGGGTTCCGCGTCCACCTCCGCCTCGTGCGGGGTGCGCTCGGGGAAGCGGTGGTCGAGGTCGCGGCCGACCATGCCGCTGATGATCCGGTCCTCGGTCGTCTCCGCCGACTTCACGTCGAGCGTCTCGATGGACTGCCCGTCGCGAATGATCGTCACCGAGTCCGCGACCTTGCGGATCTCGTTGAGCTTGTGGGAGATGATGATCGAGGTGATGCCCTGCTTCTTCAACTCCAGGATGAGATCGAGGAGTTTGTCGCTGTCCTCGTCGTTCAGGGCCGCGGTCGGCTCATCCAGGATGAGCAGCTTCACCTTCTTCGACAGCGCCTTCGCGATCTCCACGAGCTGCTGCTTGCCCACGCCGATGTCGGCGACGCGGGTCTCGGGGTGATCACTCAGACCGACCCGCTTCAGCAGCTCGGAGGCGTGCCGCAGGGTTGTGTTCCAGTTGATCAGCCCGCGTGTGGCGTGCTCGTTGCCGAGGAAGATGTTCTCCGCGAGCGAGAGGTACGGCACCAGCGCCAGCTCCTGGTGGATGATCACGATGCCGTGGTGCTCGCTGGCCCGGATGTCCTTGAAGGAGCAGAGCTCACCCTCGAAGAGGATGTCGCCCTCGTACGTGCCGTGCGGATGGACGCCGGAGAGCACCTTCATCAAGGTGGACTTCCCGGCGCCGTTCTCACCGCAGATGGCATGGACCTCGCCCTGGCGGACGGTCAGAGTGACGTCCGACAGCGCTTTCACACCGGGAAAGGTCTTGACGATCGAGCGCATTTCCAGGACGGGTCCCGCCATGGTCTTGCCTTCCAATCCTTGAGATCCGACGCTTACTTGAGCTGGTCCGCCGTGTAGTAACCGCCGTCGACGAGGATCTCCGAGTAGTTGGTCTTGTCGACGCTGACCGGCTCCAGGAGGTACGCCGGGACGACCTTGGACCCGTTGTCGTAGGTCTTGGTGTCGTTCGTCTCGACCTTCTTGTCGTTCAGCACCGCGTCGACCATGTTCGAGGCGACCTTGGCCAGCTCACGCAGGTCCTTGTAGACCGTCTGCGTCTGGTCGCCCGCGATGATCGACTTAACCGAGGCCAGCTCGGCGTCCTGGCCGGTGAGGACCGGAAGCGGCTTGCTCTTGGAGCCGTAGCTGTCCGACTTCAGCGCCGACAGGATGCCGATGGAGATGCCGTCGTACGGGGAGAGGACCGCGTCGACCTTCTCGCTCTTGTACGACTTGGTGAGGATGTCGTCCATGCGGCGCTGGGCGGTGGCGCCGTCCCAGCGCAGGGTGGTGACCTGGTTGATCTTGGTCTGGCCGGACTGGACGACGAGCTGCTTCTTGTCGATGTACGGCTGGAGCACGCTCATCGCGCCGTTGAAGAAGTACTTGGTGTTGTTGTCGTCGTTGGAGCCGGCGAACAGCTCGATGTTGAAGGGGCCCTTCTTGCCCGCCGCCAGACCGAGCTTCTCGACGATGTAGTTGGCCTGGAGCTCGCCGACCTTGCTGTTGTCGAAGGAGGCGTAGTAGTCGACGTTCGGGCTGTTGAGGATCAGGCGGTCGTAGGAGATGACCGGGATGTCCGCGTCCTTGGCCTGCTGCAGCACGTTGTCGAGCGACTTGTTGTCGATCGCGGCGACGATCAGCGCCTTGACGCCCTGGGCGATCAGGTTCTCGATCTGGGAGACCTGCTGCTCGGGCTTGTCCTCGCCGTAGACCAGCTTGGTCTTGTAGCCCTTGGACTCCAGGTCCTTGACGACGTTGTTGCCGTCGGAGATCCAGCGCTCGGAGGACTTGGTCGGCATCGCGATGCCGATGGTGGCGCCCTTGGTGTCACCCGAGGACTTCTGCTCGCTGCCGCCCTCGGCGCTCTGACCGCAGGCCGAGAGGGACAGGGCCAGGGAGGCGACGGTGGCTATGGAGGCGAGAGCGGCTCGGCGAGTACGCATGATCATCTTCCTTGATGTGTTTATGAGGCCGGGGACCCGGTCGGGCGAGGATTTGTGTCGGAGTCTGTGCGACCGCGTCGGGTTCTGTGAAGGGAGGTTTCCGGAACGTTATGCGGGAGTTCCGAACCGCTTCAGCGCGCCCGGCAGCCGCGAGCCGAGCGGCGCCATGTCGCCGTCCGCTCCGTGCCGTGCGAGCAGGTCCAGGGCCAGCCGGCCGCGCCGTACGCGTTCCTTGGCCGTGGACAGCGTGACGTCCCGCATGTGGTGCCCGTAGGGGTAGATCGCGGGGGCCTTCGACAGGCCGAACTTCAGATAGAGCGGCGCACCACGACGGATCAGCTCGGCGACCTCGTACATTCGCACATAGCCGCCGAGGTCGTCGGGGGCCTCAATGTACATGTCCATGGGGGCGCCGGACACCCGCCGGATCTCCGTGAGGTGATCGAGCGTCAGGTCGCTCGGCACGTTGATCGAGTCGCCGCCGAGGTTCTCGTACACGGCGTACGCGGTCGGGTTGACCGGCCCGATCAGCGCCGACACCTTGAAGGTCGTGTCGGCCGGGATGATCCCCTCCACCCGCGCCCGGTGCAGCGTCCACAGCACACCCTCGTCGGCGACGAGCAGGCACTTCACGCCCAGCTCGGTCGCGCGCACGGCGTCCTCGACGCACCCGGCGACCGCGTCGTGACCGCGGGCCCTGAGGCCGGCGCCCTTGGAGTCGGTCCGGGTGGAGGCGCCGATGTCCCAGGTGCCGCGCGGGCCGGTGAACAGGCAGAGCTCGATGTCGCGCTCGGCCGTCGCCTCCACCATCTCGGTGATCTCGGCGTCGCTGAGCATCCACACGCCGCTGCCCTGGCTGATCCGGTGGATCGGCACATCGAGGCGCGAGGCCTCCTTGAGGACCACGCCGAGCGCCTCGGGCCCCTCGACGGAGGGCACCTCGGTGCGCCAGCGGCCGCCGCCGGGGAAGGAGTGCGGGGAGGCGTCGGAGGGATCGAGGGCGGGCGCGCCCAGGCCGAGCGCGGCAAGCACATGCTCGCCGGGTCGGCGCGGCGCCGGAGCGGTGGTGTCGGTCACAAGCTGTCCTTCACAGGTTCGATATTTCGGACAAGGTTCGCGGCTCTTGGTGCACAAAGCTCTTGGGTGTACGCCGGTACGAAGTCGTCAGGTACCCCGTACCGGCGTACGGCTCAGGGGTGTGTCATGGCCGCAGCAGGACCTTTCCGACTGCCGGGTCACCGGACCCGACCAGCTCGATGGCCTGCGAGAACGCCTCCAGCGGCAGCTCGTGCGTGACGAGCGGCAGCGGATCCAGCAGCCCGGCCCCGAAGACCCGCACGGTGTGCGCCCAGGCGTCCGGCGCCGCGCCGAACACGGTGTGCACCTCCAGCTGCCGTACGACGAGATCGGTCGGGTCGAGCCCGTCCGCGCCCGGCGCCGGAATGCCTGTCAGCACCAGCCGTCCGCCGCGCCGCAGCAGGGCGGCGGCCGTGCGTGCCGCGTCCGCGGACCCGGCGGTCTCGATGACGACGTCGAAGTCGCCCAACAGCGCTGGATCCATTTCGTCCTTGGTACGGAATTCCGAGGCGCCGAACCGCTTCGACAGCTCCGCCCGGTCCGACCGGGTGCCCACGACGAGCAGCTCGGCCGGGGAAGCCGCCTTCAGGAACTGAACGGCGAACATGCCGAGCGTTCCCGTGCCCACCACGGCGACCCGCTCGCCGGGGACGGCGTTCGCCTTGAGCGCGGCGGCCGCGATGCACGCGGCCGGCTCCAGCAGCGCCGCCGCCGTCAGATCCGCGTCGTCCGGCAGAACGTGCAGCAGACGGGCGGGCAGCGTGAGGGTCGTGGCCATCGCGCCGGGCTGGGTGAACCCGGTCTCCTCGTACCCCGCCGAGCACAGCGTGGTCTCGCCCGCGTGGCAGCGATCGCACACCTGGCAGTTCCGGAAGCCCTCGCCCACGACCTTGCGGCCTACAAGGCTTGAAGGAACACCGTCACCGACCGCCGACACCGTTCCGGACCACTCGTGGCCCGGAGTGAGGGGGTATCGGACATACCCCTCCGGCCGGTTGCCCTGGAAGACCTCGCGGTCGCTGCCGCAGATCCCGGAGGCGTGGACCCGCACCAGGGCCTCGCCGGCCTCCGGTTGCCGGGCCTCGTGCGGGACGAGCCGGTGCTCGCCCGGCGCCTCGATGACGACGGCGGTGGCCGCGTCGGGCGTGGCGCTCACTCCGTCCCCTTGGGCTTGCGCTGCTCCCAGCCCTCGGCCCACAGGTCGAAACGGGCCTGCTGCTGCGGGAACTCCGCCGCCGCGTCCACGTCCAGCTCGACACCGAGGCCGGGCTTGTCGGACAGGTGGAAGTAACCGTCCACGACCTCCGGGGCCCCCGAGACGATCTTCTTGATCTCCGCGTCCGCGAAGTCGTTGAAGTGCTCGAGGATCTTGAAGTTCGGGGAGGTGAAGCCGACCTGGAGAGACGCCGCGGTCAGCACCGGCCCGCCCACGTTGTGCGGCGCGACCAGCGTGTAGTGGGTCTCGGCGGTGGCGGCCAGCTTGCGGGTCTCCCAGATGCCGCCGATGTGGCCGACGTCGGGCTGGATGATGTCCACGGCCTGGCTCTCGAAGAGCTCCCGGAACTCGATCCGGTCGTGGATCCGCTCACCCGTGGCCACCGGGATGTCGACCTTGGCGGCGACCTTCTCCAGCGCCTTCAGGTTCTCCGGCGGGCACGGCTCCTCCAGCCACGCGGGCTTGAAGGGCGCCAGGTCCTTGGCGAGGCGGACGGCGGTGGCGGGGGAGAAGCGGCCGTGCATCTCCAGCATCAGCTCGGAGTCCGGCCCGATGGCGTCGCGCACGGCCTCGATCAGGGAGACCGCGTACATGCTCTCCGCGTGGTCCAGCTCGAAGTGGCCGGTCCCGAAGGGGTCGATCTTGAGCGCCTTGTAACCGCGCTCCATGACCCCCTGCGCCGCCTTGTGGTACGCCTCGGGCGTGCGCTCGGTGGTGTACCAGCCGTTGGCGTACGCCTTGACCTTGTCGGTGACCTTGCCGCCCAGCAGCTGCCAGACCGGCACGCCGAGGGCCTTGCCCTTGATGTCCCAGCAGGCCATCTCGATGACGGCGATGCCGGACATCACGATCTCGCCGGCCCGCCCGTAATCGCCGTACTTCATGCGCTTGACCAGATCCTCGACAGCGAACGGGTCGGAGCCGAGAATGTGATTGGTCTGTGCCTCGTGCAGATAGCCGAGCAGCGCGTCGGTGTGGCCGAGCATGCGGGTCTCGCCGACGCCGGTGAGTCCCTCGTCGGTGTGCACCTGGACGTAGGTCAGGTTTCGCCACGGCGTCCCGACCACGTGCGTGCTGATTCCCGTGATGCGCACGGTACTCCCTGTCCTCTGTGGTCTGTTCGAAATTTCGTCGCTCGTTCGAAATGCTGATCGCGACAGTAAGGACGACCCGGTCGGAGTGTCAATGGGTCGAACGCACAACGGCGTCGGGTCGATGGTGGCCGATGGCCGGGACGGCGGGCAAATGAGCCGGACCTCCCCGCCCGGAGTGCCGGTCCACGAGGTTCCTACACAACTTTCACGGGCCCGCCCGGGAAGGTCACCACTGCGGAACATAATCTTCCGGCGTCATGGACTACTGCCACCCGTGCCAACGGCACCTCAATGGCGCCCTCTCCTGCTCGGGGTGCGGCGCGTCGGCCGAAGAGTGCCGGACCCACCCGGACGCGCTGTCCGCCTGGGACGGCACGACCGTGGACGAGCGCGAGGACGCGTTCGAGGACGACACCGCGACCGAGAGCCCGAGCGGCGGACACCGCGCCCGATCCCGGTCCCGAAGACGTGGCCGTGGCGCGCGGGCCGGGCGGGACGACACGGCGGTGGGCGACGGCGACGGCGCGTTCGAGGACCCGGCCGAGGGCGACACTCCGGAGGTCGGCGGGCGCCGCTCCCGGTCCCACGGCCGGGGTTACGGCGCACGGGCCGGGCGGCGTGACCGCAAGGCCGCCGCGCACCGGCGCCGGCGTCGCCGGGTGCTGATGATCGGGGCCGGGCTGCTCCTCGCCGCGGGCGGGCTGAGCCTCGCCGAACTCGGCATGGAGGCGCCGCCGACGGAGCCGCGCGCGGCCATCGTGGACGACGCGTCCGACGCCTCCCCAACGGCTTCGGCGGACGACGCCAAGGGCGCCGACGACGGCTCGGACGACCCGGCCGGCGCCGACAAGAACGGGAAGAAGCCGGATAAATCGGCGTCCCCGTCGGCCTCGGAGTCCGAGAAGTCCGAGAAGTCCGAGGCCGACGGGGACGACGCCGAGGACGCGCACAGCCCCGGGGACCGATCGGCCTCCGACGCGACGGTGAACCCCGCCCCTTCGGCGCAGGACCCGACCTCCGACCCCGACGACGCCGACACCCCGACCACCGGACCGACCGCGGACGACCCCGCTCCGGAGCCCACTCCCTCGGCGACATGCAAGCAGTTCCTGTGGTGGTGCTCGTAGCGAAAACCGCAGGTCGAAGCCCCCGGGCCGGGGTCCGCGCCCGGGGGCTTCGCGGTGCCCCGGACGGCCGTCCCCCACTCGCGCCGACGGTCGCGTTATCCAACCGTGACGCCCTCCCTGACGCAGCCCTCTTGACCACCATGAATTGTTAGCGCTCACAATGACCTCCGCATTCACCAGTCGACGCCCCAGGGCATCCGAGGAGGTACGAGCGCCGTGCCAGCAGCGCCCCAACTCGCCTTACCAGTGGCTGACCTGGGGCTTTCCGGAATCCCGGCGTGAAGCCGACGGCGCGGAACCGTCCACCCACCGCACAAGACCCGTCCGTGGGACAAGACCCGTCGTCACCACAGGACTTACCCGTAGTACAAAATCTGTCCACCGTCGACCGCCGAGGAGGTACGGCCGTGACTTACTCGCAGCTCCGGCCGCCCACCATGGCCGACGTGGCACGCCAGGCCGGTGTCTCCCACCAGACCGTCTCCCGCGTCCTGGGGCAGCACCCCAACGTGAAGAACGAGACCCGGGCCAGGGTGCAGCGCGCGATCGAGGAGATGGGCTACCGTCGCAACTCCTCCGCACGGGCCCTGGTGACCCGGCGCACCCAGACGCTGGGCGTGGTCGCTTCCAACACCACGCTCTACGGGCCGGCCAGCACGCTGTTCGCGCTGGAGGAGGCGGCTCGGGCCGAGGGGTACCTCGTCTCGACGGTCAGTTTGCGCGAACTGACCGTGGAGACGCTCTCCGAGGCCGTCGACCGCCTCAGCGACGGCGGTGTGGAGGGGGTGATCGCCCTCGCCCCACAGCGCTCGGCGGTCGCGGCCCTGGCCGAACTCCGCCACCCCTTCCCGGTGGTGGCCGTCGGCACCGGCTCCGGTTCGGAGATCCCCAGCGTCAACGTGGACCAGGAACTGGGCGCGCGGCTGGCCACCGGCCATCTGCTCGCCGCGGGGCACCGCAAGGTCTGGCACCTCGCGGGACCCGAGGACTGGCAGGAGGCGGCGGACCGGACCGTCGGCTGGCGGGCCACCCTCGAAGAGGCGGGCGTCGAACCGCCGCAGCCGCTGCACGGGGACTGGAGCCCGCTGTCGGGCTACCGGGCCGGCCAGGAACTGGCCGGCTGGGTGGGCCGGGGCCTCACCGCCGTCTTCGTCGCCAACGACCAGATGGCACTGGGGGTGTTGCGCGCGCTGCGGGAGGCGGGCGTACGCACGCCCCAGGACGTCGCGGTGGCCGGCTTCGACGACATCCCGGAGTCGGAGTTCTTCGCCCCGCCGCTCACCACCGTCCGGCAGGACTTCGCCACGGTGGGGCAGCGGAGCATCGCCCTGCTGCTCGACCTGATCGAGGGCCGGACCCCTGCCGGGGCGTCCCGGATCGCCATCGAGCCCCAACTCGTCGTCCGCGCCAGCACCTTCCCGTACCTGCCCCCACCGGGCACCCCTCCGGGCTGACGCGGCACCGAACGAACCAAAGCCTTTCCATCCATCAGCGTGGCCGACATTTCGAACAATGATCGACAGGTTGGACGCAGTGCGGCCGGTTCACCACGAGTACCAACGGTCCGTCCTTGGACCGGCTCTTCAAAGGAGAAGAACATGCTCAGCAGAAGGAACTTCCTCACCACGGCGGTCGGCGTGGCGGCCGCGGCCGGTCTGACGGCCTGCGCCAAGGAGGACGACAGCTCCACCGGTACCGGCTCCTCCGGCGGCGGCAGCAAGAAGATCACCCTCGGCTTCTCCCAGGTCGGCTCGGAGAGCGGCTGGCGCAGCGCCAACACCGACTCGGTGAAGTCGGCGGCCAAGGAGGCGGGCTACACGCTCAAGTTCTCCGACGCCCAGCAGAAGCAGGAGAACCAGATCTCCGCCATCCGCAGCTACATCACCCAGGGCGTGGACGTCATCGCCTTCTCGCCGGTGGTCGTCACCGGCTGGGACGCGGTGCTGAAGGAGGCCAAGGCCAAGAAGATCCCGGTCGTCCTGACCGACCGTTCCGTCGAGACCTCCGACGAGTCCCTGTTCGTCACCCTGGTCGGCTCCGACTTCACGGACGAGGGCCGCCGCGCCGCCAAGATCCTGGAGAAGGTCCTGGAGAAGGCCGGCCACAAGGGCAACGTGAAGATCGCGCAGCTGGAGGGCACCACCGGTGCCGCCCCCGCGATCGAGCGCGCCAAGGGCTTCAAGGAGGTCATGGACGCGGATCACAAGGACGACTGGAAGATCGTCGTCAGCCAGACCGGTGAGTTCACCCGCGCCGGCGGCAAGCAGGTCATGGCGGCCTTCCTGCAGTCCAACCCGGACATCGACGTGCTGTTCGCGCACAACGACGACATGGGCATCGGTGCCATCCAGGCCATCGAGGCGGCCGGCAAGAAGCCCGGCAAGGACATCCTCATCGTCACGGTCGACGGTGTGAAGGACGGCTTCATCGCCATGTCCGAGGGCAAGATCAACGCCATCGTCGAGTGCAACCCGCTGCTCGGCCCCCAGCTGATGGAGGTCGTGCAGAAGGTCAAGGACGGCGAGACGGTCGAGCGCTGGATCAAGACCAAGGAGAGCGACTTCATGCAGGACCAGGCCAAGGACGCCCTCCCCACCCGCAAGTACTGACCCACCACGCCCACCGGTCAGGGAGCCTCCGGCCGGCCGAGATCTCGGTCGGCCGGGCCCCTGCGGGCCCGCAGCGATTCGATCGCATGAGAAGCGCTGCCGTGACTCCGCCCCATGTGAGGGCTTCCCACCCGAAGGTTGCGGTCCAGCCCGAACCGACCCCTTGTGGGGCGGGACGAACGTAGTACAGCCCAGATAAGTGAATTCCCCCACCGGACAAAGCCGGTGGTCCTCGCTAGGAGACTTATGGCAGAGCCGCGGCCCGTCCTGGAGATGACGGGCATAGTCAAAGAGTTCCCGGGCGTAAGGGCTCTGTCGGGCGTCGACTTCCGGCTCTTCCCCGGCGAGATACACGCTCTGATGGGCGAGAACGGCGCCGGCAAGTCCACCATGATCAAGGTGCTGACCGGGGTCTACTCCCTGGACGGCGGCGCGATCACCCTCGACGGGGAGTCCGTGCGGTTCGCCAGCCCGCTGCAGGCGCAGCAGGCCGGGATCAACACGGTCTACCAGGAGGTCAACCTCTGCCCCAACCTGTCGGTGGCGGAGAACATCTTCATCGGCCGCGAACCGACCCGCTTCGGCCGCATCCAGTGGAAGCGGCTGCGCAAGGAGGCCGCGGAACTGGTCGACCGGCTCGGCCTCGACATCGACGTGACGGCACCGCTGTCCTCGTACCCGCTGGCCGTGCAGCAACTGGTCGCGATCGTACGGTCGGTGGGCACCGGCGGCGAGGAGGGCAAGGGCACCAAGGTCCTCGTCCTCGACGAGCCGACGTCCAGCCTCGACCGCGACGAGGTCCTCGAACTCTTCCGTCTGATGCGGCAGTTGAAGGACGAGGGGGTCGCGATCCTCTTCGTCTCCCACTTCCTCGACCAGATCTACGAGATCTGCGACCGCATGACCGTCCTGCGCAACGGCACCCTCGTCGGCGAGCACCTGGTCAGCGAACTCGACCAGGTCGGCCTGATCCAGCTGATGATCGGCAAGGACCTGGACCAGCTGGAGGAGCTCCACGAGCAGCAGCTGCACGCCGACGTCGGCGAGACCCTGCTGCACGCGGAGGGACTCGGCCGCACGGGCGGCATCGCCCCCTTCGACCTGGAGATCAAGAAGGGCGAGGTCGTTGGCCTCGCCGGCCTGCTCGGCTCGGGCCGCACCGAACTCGCCCGGCTGCTCTTCGGCGCCGACCAGCCCGACAGCGGCAAGGTCACCGTGGGCGGCAAGCAGGTCTCGATGAGCGCCCCGAACGACGCCATCGGCGCCGGGGTCGCGTTCTGCTCGGAGAACCGCAAGACCGAGGGCCTGGTCCCCGAACTGACGGTCCGGGAGAACATCATCCTGGCCCTCCAGGCGTCCCGCGGCTGGACCCGGCCCATCCCGGCCGCCCAGCGCGACGAACTCGTCGCCAAGTACATCAAGGCCCTCGACATCCGGCCCGCCAACCCCGAGGCCCGCGTCGGCCGGCTCAGCGGCGGCAACCAGCAGAAGGTGCTGCTCGCCCGCTGGCTGATCACCCAGCCGAAGCTGCTGATCCTCGACGAACCCACCCGGGGTATCGACGTCGGCGCCAAGGCCGAGATCCAGAAGCTCGTGGTGTCCCTCTCCGAGGACGGCATGTCCGTGCTCTACATCGCGGCCGAGCTGGAGGAGGTCCTCCGCCTCAGCCACACCATCGGCGTGCTGCGCGACCGCAAGCTGGTGGCGCGGCTCACCAACGGGCCGGAGATCACCACCAGCAGGATCCTGGAGACCATCGCGAGCGGAGAAGACCAGTGAGCACCCCACCCGTGGCGACGACGGCCACGACCGGCACGGCATCCCGCTGGCGGGCGCTGACGCACCACCATCTGTTCTGGCCGGTCGCGGTCCTGGTAGCCCTGCTGCTCGTCAACGTCCCCTTCACCCCCGACTTCTTCTCGATCAGGATGACGGACGGCCACCTCTACGGCAGCCTCGTCTCGATCGTCCTCTTCGGCTCGCCCCTGATCCTGGTGGCGGTCGGCATGACCCTGGTCATCGCCACCGGCGGCATCGACCTCTCCGTGGGTGCGGTCGTCGCCATCACCGGCGCCCTGACCTGCTCGTACATCAGCGACCAGGCCGACCAGAACGCGCTGGCCGGGGTCTTCCTGGCCATGGGCATCGGACTGGTGGCGGCAGTGGTCTGCGGCCTGTGGAACGGCTTCCTGGTGGCCAGGATGGGCATCCAGCCCATCATCGCGACCCTCATCATCATGGTCGCCGGCCGAGGTGTGGCCCAGCTGATCACCGACGGCCAGATCATCACCATCAACAGCGAGCCGTACAAGCTGATCGGCGGCGGCTACTGGCTGACGCTGCCCTTCTCGATCTTCGTGGTGGCCGCGGTCGTGGCCATCACGGTGGCACTGACCCGCCGTACGGCCCTCGGCCTGCTGGTCGAGTCGGTCGGCGGCAACGCGGAGGCCAGCCGTCTGGTGGGCATCCGGTCGATGCGCATCAAGATCATGGTGTACGTGTTCTGCGCCCTGTGCGCGGGCATCGCGGGCCTGATGATCAGCTCCAACACCTCGGCCGCCGACGGCAACAACGCCGGCCTGTGGATCGAGCTGGACGCGATCCTCGCCGTGGTGATCGGCGGCACCTCGCTGCTGGGCGGCCGGTTCTCCGTCGGCGGCACGGTCGTCGGCGCCCTGGTCATCCAGACCCTCACGACGACGATCTACACGATCGGCGTGCCCACCCAGACCAACCTGGTCTTCAAGGCCGCCGTCGTCATCGTCGTCTGCCTGCTCCAGTCCCCGAAGTTCCGCGCGAAGGTCTTCGGCGCCCGGTTCGGTTCCAAGCCCGGCGCGACCGGCGGCACGTCGCCCGCGGCCCCGGCGAAGACCGTCACGACGCCCGCCGACGCGGCCCCGAAGATGGAGGTGTCGTGATGACCGCGACCACCAAGACCCCGCCGTCCCAGGACAGCCGTACGGCACCGATGTCCGCCTCCAAGGTCTCGGCGGTCCTCGCCGACCGGCGCCTGCCCGTCCTGGTGACCGCCACGCTCTTCCTGGCGATGTACATCACGGGCCTGGGCCGCTACCAGAACTACGGTTTCGGCGAGCCGCAGGTCTTCCTCAACCTCTTCATCGACAACGGCTACCTGCTGGTGGCCGCCGTCGGCGCGACCTTCGTGATCCTCTCCGGCGGCATCGACCTCTCCGTCGGCTCGGTCATCGGCTTCACCACGATGTTCACGGCCTGGCTGGTGGAACGCCAGGGCGTGCCGATCCTGCTGGTCATCCCCATGGCCCTGGCCGTGGGCGCCTTCGGCGGCTTCCTCATGGGCTATGTGATCCAGAACTTCGAGATCCAGCCCTTCATCGTGACCCTCGCCGGCCTCTTCCTGTTCCGGGGCCTGTGCCTGGTCATCAGCAAGGAGTCGATCGCCATCGGCGACGCGACGGTGAGCAGCATGGCCCAGGCGCAGGCACAACTGGGCGTGGGCTTCCTCTCCGTCGGCGCGATCATCGCCCTGGTGGTCCTGGCCGCGGCGTTCTACATCCTCCACTACAGCCGCTTCGGCCGGCGCGTGTACGCCATCGGCGGCAACGAGCAGTCCGCACTGCTGATGGGCCTCCCGCAGGGCGGCACCAAGATCGCCGTCTACACCGTGTCCGGCTTCTGCTCGGCACTGGCGGGCCTGCTCTTCACCCTCTACATCCAGTCCGGCGACCCCCTGCACGCCACCGGCATGGAACTGGACGCGATCGCCGCGGTCGTCATCGGCGGCACGCTGCTGACGGGCGGCTCCGGCTACGTACTGGGCACGCTCTTCGGCGTTCTCGTCCTCGGCCTCATCAAGAGCCTCATCCAGTTCGAGGGCACCCTCAGCTCCTGGTGGACGAAGATCGCCACGGGTGTGCTGCTGTGCGCGTTCATCCTGATCCAGCGGGCGATGACGGCACGGAAGAAGACCTGACCGGGATGTGACCGGGACCTGAGTGGGACCTGAGCGGAGGGGACGCTCGCCCTTGCGGCGAGCGTCCCCTCTCTCAGTTCTCCCGGTCCAGGAACTTCGCGACGGTCTCCACGAACCGGTCGCCGTCGTCCAGCCACGGATGATGCCCGGCTCCCGGCTGTACGACGAACTCGGCGCCCCCCGGGAACAGCGCGGCGTACTCGCCCATCGCGCTCGGCGGCGAGTTGAGGTCGACCTCCCCGGCGAGCACGAGCACGGGCGCCCCGAACCGCCGGAACGCGGCCCGCGCACCCTCCGGGTCGAAGGCCCCCTCACTCCCGAAGACACGCGCCGCCTCGGGGTTGCGCTGCTCGGCGTCGGCGGCGTCGAGGGCCTGGGCGGTTTCGTCCCAACGCCCGTGCAGGAAGGGCGCGACGGCCGCCCAGTGCCGTTCCGTACCCCGCCCCGCCGCGACCTCCTGCAACGCCGCGAACGCCTCCCCGAACCACGGCTCGCCCTCCCGCAGCCGGGCGACCGCGAGCCGGTCCTCGCCGCTGACCGGGACACCGACACCGATCGGGCTCGGCGTGACGAGCACGAGCCTGCCGACCCGCTCCGGATACGCCCGCACATACGCCGCCGCGACATTCGCCCCGGCACAGTGCGCGAGCAGATCGACCCGCTCCGCCCCCAACTCCTTCCGGAGCGCCTCCACATCCCCGACGAGCCGGTCACACCGGTAGGAGGCGGTGTCCTCCGGAACCGCCGACTCCCCGGTGCCCCGCAGATCCGGCATCACCAGCCGCCGATGCGCGGCCAGCCCTCCGAGCTCACCGAGATAGGCGGAGGCCCGCATGGGCCCCCCGGGCAGACAGACCAGGGGCGGACCGTCCCCGAACGTGCGGTGGGCGAGGAGGGTGCCGTCGGGTGCGCGAAAGGTGGGCATGGCCCGACTTTCACCGTCCCACCGCGACGGAGCAACCACGATTCGCCACGCTCCCGCCGGTCGGACAAGTACTGTGGCCTGCTGGCAAGTTGCACGTAAGATGGTTTGTCCGGCATTACCTGGTCGGGTGATTCGCGGGGGTGCGCATGAGGCCGCGTCTGGTGTTCGTGCATGGCGTCGGGGGGCCACGGGATCCCGACGCCGAATGTGATGTCTGGCTGCGCGCCCTGGCCGAAGGGGCTCGGGCGGCAGGTCATTCGCGTCGCGTTCTGGACCTGGTGCGGGGCTGGGCCGCCGACGCGCGATTCGCCTACTACGGTGACCTGTTCGGCCTGACGCCACAAGCGCAGGGTGATGTGCCCGACGAGGACGACGAAGAAACCGTCCTCGTCGGAAGTCTGCTGCGCGAAGCCTTGGACGAGCGTCTGCAGGAACCCCACACGAACGACGAGGGCCGGGTCCTGCGCCACGCGCGGGCCCAACTCACGCAGGACGGACCGGCGCAGGGGCCGGGAGCGGCGGCCCGCAAGGTATTGAGCGCGGCCAACACACTGCTGAGCCTGCCCGGGTTGCGTACCTGCGGCGGATGGGCCAGCGCGGGGTTGATGGTCGGCCACCTCCGTCAGGTGGCCCGCTATCTGCGCCGTGGCGAGGCCGACGAGGAAGGGCTGACGCTCGACGTCCGCGTACGCCGCCCCGTCGAGCGGGCCCTGGACCCCGTCGGTCCCACGATCGTCATCGCGCACTCGCTGGGCACGGTCGTGTCCACCGAGACGCTGCACGCGCACCGGGGCACTGTCCCGCTGCTTGTCACGCTCGGCTCACCGATGGGGCTCCGCTCGGTCGTCGGCGCCCGCATGAGACCGCAGCCCCTACAGGTGCCCCTCTCCGTCGAGCGATGGCTGGACTACTGGGACCGGGACGATCTCGTCACGGCGGGGACCCGGCTGGAGAAGGCCGTACGGCCCAACGACCGAGCCGTGAGACCTGTCAGCAGACGCGTGGACTCGGACGGCTTGTCGGTGCACCCCGCCGTCAAGTATCTCGCTCAGCCCGCCGTGGCCGGCCCGGTCGTCGAGGCCATCGAGACGGCCACCCACGCATGACCGCTTCGACTCCGCCTCGTCACGCCCTCGTCATCGCCCCGCAGTGCCCGAATCTGGGACCGCTGGACGACCTCGAAGGCGTGGCCCGGTCACTGCGCGACCTCCTCACCAGCCACTGGAGAGGAGCGTGCTCACGCAGCCCCGCCGCCACGCCATCGCTCCTCTACGGCGACTCCGTCGGCCAGGCGCGCATCGAGGCGGCGGTCCGAAGCGCGGCGAAGCACGCGGCCCGGGCACAGGCCGTGCTGGTCGTCGCGTTCCTCGGCCACGGGATCACCCCCGGCAAGAACCCCACGCTGTACCTCATGGCGGGCGACTCCCGTGCCGACGAGATCGCCACGGCCGTCAATGTCGGCGAGCTCCTGACCCAGGCACTGGAGACACCTGGACTTCCCGGTGTGATCGCCCTGGTCGACACCTGCCACGCGGGCGGCGCCACACCCGACCTGAAGTCCCTGGACGCCGGCGTACGACAAGGCGCGACCCGGCTCTCGTTGCTCATGGGGGTCGGTGCCGCGCAGACGGCCTACCGCCTCGCCTTCTCGCGCGGCGTCGCGGAGGTCTTGAAGGGAGGCCTCGGCGGCGAGGGCGAGTTCCTGTACCCCACCGCGGTGCTCCAGGCCGTGCGTGACACCGTGCCGGGTCAGGACGCGCGTCTGGTGGAGTACGACGGAGCACAGTTCGGCGACCGGCCCTGGCTGGCGCGCAACGCCCGCCACCCGATCCACTCCGGGCCCCTGCTCGGACCCGTCGCCTCCGAGGAACTGAGCCTGGCGCTCGCTCCGTTGGGATGCTCTTCCCTGTTCCTGACGCCGGTGGCCGACGCAGGGACTCTGGAGCGGCTGCGCGCCGTACTGCCGGACCGCTCGTCGGGCAGCGCCGCCGAGCTGGCCTGGGCGCTGCGCGTCGTCGACGGTGTCCTGGACGGCCTGCGCACGGTCGAACTGCTCACCACCTCATGGCCCGGCCGCCCGCTGACCTCGGAGCGGCTGCGCCGCGCGCTGTCGTCGGCCGCCGGCCGGGCCGCCGAACGGCTGCCGGACACCTGGGGACGCGAACTGCTGCGAGACGCCGTGGAGTTGCTGCGCCTGCGAGCGCCACGTCTGCACGAGACACGCACCACCCCTCTGGCGACCTTCGTCGCCACGCTGGCCGCCGAGGACGCCTTGGCCGAAGATGACGGAGAACTCGTCTCCTGGGCGGACGCGGTGGGCTCCCGCGTCGAACTGAGCGACGCCTTCGAGGCCCTGCGTGAGCGCGGAAGCACGACGCGACTGCGGCTGATCGTCAGCCTGCACGCGGCTGTCGCCGACGAGTGGCCCGAGAGCCTCGACGCCTGGCTGCTCGACGGCGGAGAGGTCCACGCGCACGAGGAGTTCGACTGCGTGCCCGACCAGGACGGCATCGAGCAGCGGCTCGCCGCCGTGCTGCGCTGGGCATCGCTACGGGCACGCGGGATCGGAGTACGGCTGCGGCGGGTGGAGATCGCCGCCTCCGCCGCCCTCCTCCTGCGCTGGCGCCCCGAGGAGACCGACTTCGGGGAACTGATGGGTGTCGCGTACGACGTCGTACTGCGCTGGAGCGAGCGGCTGTGCCCGCCGGACCACCTCTGGTGGATCAATGACCGGGCCCGGGTGAAACTGGCGGCGATGAGTGCCTGCGCCGCCGGAACCGCGCCGGTCGACTGGCTCGGCGAGCCCGAGACCGGAGAGGCACAGGAGCTCAGGAGACTGCTCCGCAACAACACCTATCGCCGCGCCGTCGCCCTGGCCCACCGGCCGCCGCGCTTCGAGCAGGTGATGGAGGTACTGCTGGCGTATGCCCCGATCGTGCTGTGGCCCTGTGCCGACGACGGTGCGCCCGAGCGCTTCCGGGACACCCTGGACAAGTTCTGGCATCTGCTCCCCGCCGAGTTCTGCGAGGCATACCGTCACAGCTGGGTACAGCGCCCCCCGACGACCCCCGACGGCCGGGAGCAACTGGCCCGATGGCGAACCGTGTGGCACGACATCGAGTGGCTCGACTTCTGCGACCGGTTCGAGCAGTTCACTACGGAGGAGGAGAACTCCGCATGACCTGGCAGCCCTTCTACGTCGGTGACGGCACGCCCCGCGACGTCGATCTCGGTGAGCCGCCCCCGTGGCGGAGCTTTCCCCGGCAGGCCCTGCACCAGCAGTTCCAACCGCCGCCCGGCCTTGTCCGGGCCGTCAACGCCGCGTTGCTGCTGCGTCGGCCGCTGTTGGTGACCGGCGCCGCGGGCTCGGGCAAGTCCACCGTGATCGAGCAGGTCGCCGCGGAGCTCAAGCTCGGCGACGTGTTGCGCTGGCACATCACTTCGCGGAGCACTCTGACGGAGGCGCTCTACCGCTACGACGCCCTCGGCCGCATCCACGCCCAGCGGCTCGCCGGCCGCGACGGCGGCGACGACATCGCGCCCTTCCTGCAACTGGGCCCACTGGGGACGGCGCTGCTGCCCGCCGAACACCCGCGTGCCCTGCTGATCGACGAGATCGACAAGAGTGACCTGGACCTGCCGAGCGACCTGCTCGATGTGCTGGAGCGCGGCGAGTTCGAGGTCCCCGAGCTCGCACGGTACGCGAGGGAGATCGTCGACGTACGGGAATGGGGCGGTGACGCCCGTAGTCCGGTGGCGCGCGGACGGGTGCAGTGCGACCAGTTTCCCTTCATCGTCATGACGAGCAACGGCGAGCGCGACTTCCCACCGGCCTTTCTCCGACGCTGTATCCGGTTCACCATGCCGAAGCCGACCGTCGACGCGCTGCGCGCAATCGTCGGGGCCCACCTGCGGATCGGCGTGGATTCCGACGGGGCGCGGGCGGTCGACACGCTCATCGAGACGTTCGTCGGCCGGGTGACAGCGGGCGAGAGCCTGGCGATCGACCAGCTCCTGAACGCCGTGCATCTGCTGACCGGCGGCGGCGTTTCGCAGGGAGAGGACGACCAGGAAATCATGGAGCTCGTTCTGCGCGAGTTGTCCCGTGCCTGAACGGGGCTCCTCGGCGTTGGAGCCTCTCGCCCGGGTGGTGGCGGCGCTCAGCGCCGCCGCGCCGGGGCTGGACGGCACGGCCCTGGCCGAGGCCCTCTGGCTGGCGTCCCTGATGGACGTGGACAGCGAAGCCGACGGCGGGCCGGCGGGGGACCGCCCCGCCGAGACGACGCCCACCTCCGGGACGGCGACCGAAGACCTCGAACCACAGCTCGCCGATCCCCTGCACGACCTGCACGAACACCTCGCCGGAGCGCCGGTGACGATCCGGGGCGACGCGGTGGCACCCGCCCATGCCCCCGGTCTGCCACGGGCTCTGGAGGTGACCCGTGCGCTGCGCCCGTGGAAGCGGCGATGGCCACGGGGGCGCCGATCGGTCCTGGACGTCGACGCCACCGTGGACAGCTACGCCCGCAGCGGAGAACTGATCCCGGTGCTCAGCCCCGCGCCCGAGAGATGGTTCGACCTCGTCCTGGTGGTGGACCGCTCCCCGGCGATGGGGGTGTGGCGGGAGACCGTCATGGACTTCACCGCCGTACTGGACCGGCTCGGCGCCTTCCGGACCCTCCACCTGCGCGAACTCCACTTCCGCGACGACGGGTTCGAACTCCGGGACAAGCAGGGCAGGTTGACGGCCCCCCGTCAGCTGAGGTCTCCCGATGGGCGCCGACTGATCGTGGTCGTGTCCGACTGCGCGGCTCCGGGATGGCGGGACACGGCGGTGTGGCGTCAGCTGCGCGACTGGGCGCTGCTGGCCCCGGTCGCCCTGCTCAATCCACTGCCGGCGAAACTCTGGCGCAGAACAGGCCTCGACCTGCCCTCGACCAGAGTCACGGCCACCGCACCGGGCTCTCCCAACTCCCGACTGCTCTTCCCATCGCCGCTGCTGCCCCACGAGAGCGATGACGCCGACGAGGGGGACTGGCTGCCCGTCCCTGTTCTCTCCTTGTCCCCGCACTCCTTGAACCACTGGTCACGCACGTTGATGCGCGCGGCCCCCGTAGGTGCCGCCGCGGTCCTCGTACCGAGTGGTGGACGGATGGAACGGCGTCCTCGGCAGCGGTCCGGGGGCGTGGCCGCGGAGGGATTCCTCCGCACGGCCTCGCCCCCGGCGGCGCGCCTGGCGGTGCTGTGCTCCACGTTCGACCGGCTGAGCACGCGCCTGCTCCATCTCATCCGCCAGGAACTGGTACCCGAAGCCACGGTGGCCGATGTCGCCGAGTTGCTGACCAGCGGGCTTTTCGCACTCAGCCACGACGACAACGGCGTCGTAGTGATGAGTCCGCCGGACGTCATACAGCGACGGCTGCAGAGGGAACTCGCGGAACACGAGGTTTGGCGCATCAACAGGGCGTTGAGCCGCCATGTGGCCTCCATGGACAGCTGGGGCGGGCGGTTGCCGGCAGTGGTGTCGAGCTCCGGCGGTCGCGTCGAACTTCCGGCGGCCGGGCAGGCCTTCGGGCAGCTGTCGGGGCGCACGCTGGAGCTGCTGGGTCTGCCGATAGGCGGTCCGGCCGTGCCCGGCTCCGGGGGAGGGGCGGAGGGGGTGCCGCGGCCGGGCACCTTGCGGCCCCGACTGAGGAAGGCACCGGCTCCGGCGGACAATCCGCCCTATTTCTTCCTCAGTTACGCCCGCACACCGTCCCTCGGATTGAACAGCGGCGACCCGAACCACTGGGTCCAGGTGCTCTTCCAAGACCTGTGCGACCACATCATGGCCCTCACGGACCTGCCCGCCGGGGCGAGCGCGGGGTTCATGGACCGGGAGATGCGTTCCGGTGGCGGCTGGACGGACAAGGTCAGCGAGAATCTCGCCGCGTGCCGGGTGTTCGTACCGTTGTACTCGCCGAGGTACTTCACCGGCGAGATGCAGGGCCGTGAATGGTACGCGTTCAACGAGCGCATCGTGCTGGCGAGGAGCACGGGTGCGGGGGACGTGCCCGCCATCGTCCCGGCCCTGTGGGTACATGTCCCCTTCGACCAGCTTCCCGAGTCCGCACGGGACTTCCAGATCGACACCTCGCTCGGGGACCGCTATCTCACCAGCGGCATCTACGGGCTGATCAAGCTCAACCGCCTCAGGGACGAGTACGAGGAGGTCGTGTACGGCCTGGCCCGGCGGATCGTGTGGGCCGCAGAGAGGACGCCGCTGCCCCCCGGAGAGCCCCGCGCCTACGAGTCGACGCCCAGCGCGTTCAAGCCGCGCGGCGAGGGGCCCCGCAGCATCCACCTGATAGTGGCGGCACCCACCCGGACTTCCGTCCCCGAGAACCGGGACATCCGTCCGTACGGCGAGGACGCCTGGCACTGGAACCCTTATCACGGCGAGTCCACGCGCCCACTGGTCGGGCTCGTCGAGGAAATGATCCGGTCGCTGGACTACCGGGTCAGCGTTTCCGACTTCGACGACACGGACCCTTCCATCGACGTCCTCGCGGAGCACGGCGAGCACGACCCCCGATCCGCGGGCGAGATGGCCTGGTCCAGCCGTCCCACGATCCTGTTGCTGGACCGGTGGGCGGTCCAGGACTCCGAACGGCGCCGCAGGTTGCAGGCGTTCGACCGGCTCGCCCACCCCTGGGTCAGTGTGATGGTCCCCTGGAGCCGCTTCGACCCGCAGTGCCAGGCGCAAGAGGGTCTGAAGCGAAAGGCCGAACTGGAACGGGTTCTGCCGAACCTCTTGGCTCGGGGACGAAATACCGACCTGCACACGGCTGCCGACGGCGTCCCCACCTTGAAAGCCTTCACCGACGTACTGCCCCTCGTCGTGGCGACCGCCACCCAGCAGTTCCTCAGGCACGCTTCGGTCGCCGTGCCGCGGTCCCCCCGGTTGCCGAGGCTGATGCCGGAGAGAGCGGACTCCGGGTCCTTGGAGGACGAGGTCTGACTGCCCGCCTTTCTACGCCCCCACCATCCGCAGCAGCAGATCCCGCAACGCCTCCCGTTCGGCGGTGCTCAGCCCCGCCAGTGGCTCCCGGGCGAAGTCCAGCGAGTTCCGGAGGCTGCCGGCCACCCGGCGGCCTTCGGGCGTGGCCGCCGCCAGCTTCACGCGGCGGTCGTTCGGGTCGGAGCGGCGTTCCACCAGACCCCGTGCCTCCAGGCGGTCCACGATCCCCGTGACGTTCGAGGGTTCGCAGCGGAGTTTCTGGGCGAGGCGGCGCATGGGGAGCGGTTGCAGGGAAAGGAGACCGAGGAGGCGGGCCTGGGCGCCGGTGAGCGTGTGCTCGGCGGCGGCGTCCTCGTACTCCTCGTGGTAGCGGGCCACCACCGTGCCGATGAGCTCGACGACCTCCATGGTCAGCGGGTCGATGCGGGGGGCCGTCTTCTGCGTGGGCATGGGTCCGAGGCTACCCCTTTACTTGACAACATGAAATATTCAAGCGCATGGTTGTTTCAGACACTGAAGTAACCGCACGGTATGCAACAGTGCAAGCAGCACCGCAAGAGCCGTCCCCCGCACCACCGCTCGCAGCACGCACCCGCAGGAAGGCCCACCCCCATGTCCGACACCCCCGCCCTCCCCGCCACCAGCCGTGAATGGCACCTGCTGAGCCGCCCCGTCGGCTGGCCCAAGGACGAGGACTTCGCCCTGGTCGAGGCGGAGATCCGGCAGCCCGGCGCGGGTGAGGTCCTCGTACGGAACAAGTTCCTCTCCGTGGACCCGTACATGCGCGGCCGCATGAGCGACGCGAAGTCGTACGTCGCCCCGTTCGAGCTGGGCAAGGTCATGCAGGGCGGTGCCGTGGGCGAGGTCGTCGCCTCGGCGGCCGAGGGCATCGCCGTCGGCGACCACGTGCTGCACTTCGGCGGCTGGCGCGAGTACGCCACGTTCGACGCCAAGCAGGCCGTGAAGGTCGACGCGGACGCCGCGCCGCTCTCCACCTACCTCGGCGTCCTCGGCATGACCGGCCTCACCGCCTACGCGGGTCTGCTGCGGGTCGGCGCCTTCAAGGAGGGCGACGCCGTGTTCGTCTCCGGCGCCGCCGGTGCCGTCGGCAGCCAGGTCGGCCAGATCGCCAAGCTCAAGGGCGCCTCGCGCGTCATCGGCTCCGCCGGCTCCGACGACAAGGTCAAGATCCTCGTCGAGGAGTACGGCTTCGACGCCGCCTTCAACTACAAGAACGGCCCGGTCTGGGAGCAGCTCAAGCAGGCCGCCCCCGACGGCATCGACGTCTACTTCGACAACGTCGGCGGCGAGCACCTGGAGGCCGCGATCGGCGCGCTCAACCTGCGGGGCCGGGCCGTGATCTGCGGAATGATCTCCCAGTACAACTCGACCGAGCCGACCCTGGGCCCGCGCAACATGGTCAAGATCCTGCAGAACCGCCTCCGCGTCGAGGGCGTCCTCGTCGGCGACCACTACGACTTCCAGTCCCAGTTCGTCCAGGAGGTCGGCCCCTGGGTCGCCTCCGGCGAGCTCAAGTACCGCGAGACCGTCGTCGAGGGCATCGACAACAACCTGGAGGCCTTCCTCGGCGTCCTGCGCGGCGACAACACGGGCAAGATGATCGTCAAGCTCTGAGCCCACCCCCGTGACGAACGCCCGCTCACGTTCGTCGCACACGCCGGAGTCCGCACCCCCTGGACGTGGGTGCGGACTCCGTTCGTGTGTACAGGGCCGGGCGTGCGTCCTCAGAGCGCCAGCGCCGCCGTGTGCGCGGCCCGCACCAGCCCCGTGTTCTCCGGTGCCGCCCCGCCCGGGAAGGCCATGCGGCGCCGGGTGTAGCCATAGGCGAGGCCGCTGCGGGGATCGGCGAAGGCCTGCGAGCCGCCGGCGCCGCTGTGGCCGAACGTGCCGGCGCCGAGGAAGGCGTACAGGTTCTCGGCGGTCGCCTGGAAGCCGAGGCCGAACGCCCTGAACGCACGGGCCACGAGGTCGTGGCCGGCGGAGTGGATCTGGCCGAACTCGCCGATGGTGTCGGGCTTCAGCAGCGGCGGCCGGCCGTCCACCGTGCTGATGGCCGCCGCGTACATCCCG
This sequence comes from Streptomyces sp. NBC_01314, assembly GCF_041435215.1. Taxonomy (NCBI): domain Bacteria; kingdom Bacillati; phylum Actinomycetota; class Actinomycetes; order Kitasatosporales; family Streptomycetaceae; genus Streptomyces; species Streptomyces sp. NBC_01314. The sequence goes on from NZ_CP108394.1 coordinate 7,907,996, forward strand.
GCGAGCCCGCGCGCGGAGCCGACACCGCCCGCCGACGACTGCCCGTTCGCCCGCACGACACGGGCGTTGGGGAAGTCCGTCAGCTCTCCCGGTTCCGGCACCTGGGAGTTGAACGCGATCGACGCCAGCGTGTGCGGGCCCTGCGGTACGGCGTCCAGCTCCGCCTGCTGCGCGGGCGTGGGCGTCATCGGCAGCACGGTCCGGAAGCGGGGCTCGTGCTCGGCCGGCAGCCCCAGGAAGAAGTCGAGCCCGTACGGGGCGCGGATCCGCTCCTCGTACACCTCCTGGAGCGTGCGGCCCGTCGCCCGCCGTACGACCTCTCCGGTGAGCGCCCCGATGACGAGCGCGTGGTAGCCGAAGGCGGCGCCCGGCCGCCAGAACGGGCGCTGGACAGCGAGGCGTTCGGCGATGACACGGTCGTCCGCCAGCTCCTCCAGCGTGAACCCGGCGTCGGTGCCGACGAGCCCCGCCCGGTGCGCCAGCAGCTCCCGCAGGGTCAGCGCGCCCTTGCCCTCCGCAGCGAACTCCGGCCAGTAGTGGGCGACTTCACGGTCCAGGTCCAATACGCCGTCCTGGACGAGGAGGGCGACGACGAGATGGGCGGCCCCCTTGGTGGAGGAGAACACGCCGTGCAGCGTGTCGGCGCCCGTCTCCTCCTCCTCGGGCCCCGCCCACAGGTCGACGACCCGCCGCCCGTGCACATACGCGGTCAACTGCCCCTCGTAGTCGCCCCGTTCACCTGCCACGAACAAGGCGAACTCCTCGCGCACCGCCTCGAAGCCGTCGGCGACCATGCCGTGGACGGTGGCCTTCCCGGACTCCCCGGTCGCCTCTGCCTGCTGCGTCATCGCACTCCTGTCTGGATGATCGACCGTGATGGGTGGCCGGCTGGGTCAGGACACCGTCAGCAACGCCCGTGCGACCTGCGGGAATTCCCCCTTCGGATGGTCACGGAAGAGAGGTTCCGTGCCGAAGAGGACCGCGTTCGGGCCGCTGACCACGGATGGCAGGCCCGCCGCCGCCGCCGGTCCGCCGGTGCCGTCGTCCAGCGGCCGCCAGTGCCCGGAGACCAGCGGGTTCCCGGTGCCGTACGACTGCTCCACGGTGACACCGCCGCCGAGATCGGTGAACCATACGGGCGCGTAGACGAAGCTGTGATCAGGCGCGCCGCCGGTCACCGCGCCACCCGAATTCACCACGCGCACCACGCCGTTGGCGTCCCCGTTGCCCTCCACCGCCGTCGCCTTCAGCTGCCCGGTGCCCGTGGCGAGCACCGCGCCGGTCGCGCCCCGGCCGACCAGTCCATGGCCGGTGAGGAACCCCGTGAGGGCCGTACGGGCGGACGCGTTCAGACCGCCGTACGACAGCCCGGACGACACGAACAGCACATCGGCCTTCGACCAGTCGAAGCCCGCGTTGAGTACGGCCGTCGACACCGGCACCACGTCGAAGTTCATCTCACGCAGCGCGAACAACTCGCCCGCCGTGACGGCCGCGGCCACGCGGACCCGGTGCAGAGGCGCGCCCCTGACGGTCCTGGTCGCGTCGAAGGCCACGTCGTACGACCGGGCGAGCGCCTCCGCCCTCCGTCGCGCCGACGACGGCACGAGCGCGCTGCCGTCGGCCGCCTGCCGTACCGGGACCCCTGCCGTGAGCAGGGCGTTGAGGGCGGCGATCTCCTGCGGGGAGTCCAGGCGCAGGCGCAGGTCGCCGCGCGGGGCGACGTAGCCGACGCGGGCCGCCGCCCGCACCGGGCGGGTGGGGACGGACGACGGACGGCCGCTCTCGACGCCCACCACACTCGCGCCCCAGAGCCGCCCCAGGCTCCAACCGGAGATGTCGTACATCACCGAGACCTTGTCGCTGATGTCCCGCCCGTCGGCGAGCAGCACGTTGGCAAGCCCACGCTTGGGCTGGCGCATGTCGACGACGTACGAGCCCTTCGCGTACGACCGCCCACCGAGCCGGAATGAGTGGGTCGCGCGCGTCACGCGTACGTCGTTGGCGAGCAGGTGGTCGACGAGCCGCGCGGCGGCCGTGGCGGACCGCTGGGCGCTGCCCGCCGGGATGACGTACGCGCGGGGGAACTCGGCCGTGTAGACGTCCTCGGGACCGATGCCGGGCACCCCGGGGACGGTCTCCTCGGAGACCGGGACCTGGGCGGCGCCCGTGGCACCGCGCCGGAAGACCTCGATCTGGTCGGCGATGAGCGAGGCCCGCTCCTCCCGCACGAAGTCGAGGGTCGCGCGCAGGGCCGCTCCCGCCACGTCCACGTTGACGGCGGAGCGGCGGCGCAGTTCGCCGACCGGCAGCGACTCGTACGCCGCGTTGTTCACCTGGAGCGGGATCTCCACAGTGTGGGCGGCGACCGTGCCGTGGAAGGCCGCGTACTGCGGGGTGAAGATGGGCGGCCAGTCGTCCCAGCCCTCCTCCGAGTCGCGGAACGGGATCTGGGCCGGCTCGACACCGTCCTTCGCGGGCGTGTAGCCGAGGCCGTTGACGGCGGACTCCATGCCGAGGGCGTTGGCGTAGGTGTTCTTGAGGAAGAGGTCGTACTCGTAGTTCTCGCCGTGCGGGGGAGTGGTCGGCTCGATGAGCGTGCCGTTGACGTATCCGTGCAGGTCGAGCATCACGGCCGGCTGTTTGTCGATCTGGATCTGCCGCATCGCCCGAACCTCGGGCTGCGACGCGGTGACGAAGTCCCGGTTCATGTCGAAGCCGCCCGCGTTCGTGCGGGTTCCCGCGATCCGGCCGTCCGGGTTGGCGGTGATGTTGAAGTACAGCCGGGAGTGGACGAGGAGGTCCTTCGTCTCTGTGTCGCTCGCCGTCGCCAGCCGCTCGATGAGCTTCAGGGACGCGTCCGTGCCCTCCCACTCGTTGCCGTGGATGTTGTTGTTGAAGAAGACGGGCGTCTTGTACGACTTCTTGACGGTCCGGTCCTTGGCCGCCAACTGGGGTGCGCTCTCGATGAGTTCACGCATACGGGCCTGATCGCGGGCCTGGCGCGCGGTCTCCGGGGCGGTCACGGTGACGAGGTAGAGCCGGTGACCGCCGGCCGACCGCCCGGCGATCTCCACACTCACCCGCTCGCCGAGGCCCTGGAGGGCGTTCAGCTTCGGGGCGATGGCGTGGTACGGGGTGAGGCCGAGCTTGATGGACTTGTCGCCGGGGTTCTCCGGGTCGGGGGAGAGGACCTGCTCGCGGGGGTAACCGCGACCGGAATCTGCCGCGTCGGCGAGGTCGGCGACCGGCGCGGTGAGCGCCCGCCGGGCCGCGCTCGCGGGGGCCTGGGCGGCGCCCTGCGGGAGCGCCGAGCCCTCCCGGACCGGCGGCTTCGGGTCGGCGGCGCCCGCGGGGTGCGGGGCGATCAGGAGCGACCCCGTGGTGACGGTGACGGCGGCGACGCTGAACAGTGCGGATCTCGGGCCGGGTCTCGGCGGACGCACGCTACCTCCTGGAGTGGGGTTCCTCGGATGTGCCGGTGCGGGTGTCGACTGCGGGTGATGACTGGGGAGTTGACTGCGGGAGTTGAGTTGACTGCGGGTGGTCGACCACAGGTGGTCTACCTGTTCGACTCCCGGGCAACAAGAGGGCGCAGGCATCACGACCGCCTCGATCGCCCCCACTTCGTCCCCTCGATCACCTTGTATCCGGCGCCGGAACCCGTCGGTGGCAGACCGCGTACCCCCTGGAGGAGCTTCGCCGGTGCGCGGCCGCGTTACCTAAAAGCTAAAGCTTCTTGCCTAAGACCTTTAGGAAATCGCATAATCGATCTCGTCGAGTGAGTCGAGTGAAAGGACGGCCATGGCGCGTGCAGGGCTCACCCCGGACCGCCTCGCCCGGGCGGGAGCGGAGCTGGCCGACGAGATCGGCTTCGACGAGGTCACCGTCTCGGAACTCGCCCGACGCTTCGACGTCAAGGTCGCGAGCCTGTACTCGCACATGCGGAACTCCCAGGACCTCAAGACCCGGATCGCCCTGCTCGCCCTGGAGGAGCTGGCCGACCGGGGCACCGCCGCGCTCGCCGGACGAGCCGGCAAGGACGCGCTGGCGGCGCTGGGGAACGTGTACCGCGACTACGCCCGCGCCCACCCCGGCCGCTACGCGGCGGCCCAGCTGAGACTGGACCCCCAGGTGGCCGCGGCGAGCGCGGGCGGCAGGCACTCGCAGATGACGAGGGCGATCCTGCGCGGCTACGACCTCACCGAGCCGGACCGGACGCACGCCGTCCGGCTCCTCGGCAGCGTCTTCCACGGCTACGTCAGCCTGGAGTCGGCGGGCGGCTTCAGCCACAGCGCCCCCGACTCGCAGCAGAGCTGGGACCGCATCCTCGACGCCCTCGACGCCCTGCTGCGCAACTGGCCGACCTCTGCCCCCAGTTGACCGCCGGGCGCCCACGCCACCAACCGCCGGACAATCCACCCCACCGATCGTCAGGTTGAGCCATGCCCACGAATTCCTCGGTACCCACGAACCCCTCGGTCCCCACAAACCCTTCGGTCCCCCACTGGATCACCATCCCCCTCACCGCCGACCTCCTGCGCGGCGCCCTGGAGTTGGAGCGCACCGAGCACGGAGTGCTGCCCCACCGGCTGCCGGCCCGGGCCCGCGCCCAGTGCGCCGACCCGCAGCTGGCCGTGGTCGAGTCGCAGCCCTCCGGCGTACGACTGGTCTTCCGCACCCGCGCCACCGCCGTCGAACTGGACGCCCTGCGCACCAAGCGGACCTATGTGGGCGCCCCGCCCCGCCCGGACGGCCTGTACGACCTCCTCGTCGACGGCCGGCTGACCGCCAGGGCGAGCGTGCCGGACGGCAACACCATCACCGTCGACATGACCGACGGAACGTCGGAGCACCGCCCGGGCCCGCCCGGCACCGTGACCTTCACGGACCTCCCCGCCGGCCTCAAGACGATCGAGATCTGGCTCCCGCACAACGAGACCACCGAACTCGTCGCCCTGCGCACCGACGCCCCCGTCGAGCCCGCCCCGGATCCGGGCCGCAGGGTCTGGCTGCACCACGGCAGCTCGATCAGCCACGGCTCCGACGCCGCCGGTCCCACCGAGATCTGGCCCGCCCACGCCGCGTCCCTGGGCGGCGTCGAGCTGATCAACCTGGGCCTCGGCGGCAGCGCCCTCCTGGACCTCTTCACCGCCCGCGCCATGCGGGACACCCCCGCCGACCTGATCAGCGTCAAGATCGGCATCAACCTCGTGAACCACGACGTGATGCGGCTGCGCGCCTTCACCTCCGCCGTCCACGGCTTCCTCGACACGATCCGTGACGGCCACCCCACCGCCCCGCTCCTCGTCGTCTCCCCGATCCTCTGCCCCATCCACGAGGACACCCCCGGCCCCAGCGCCCCCGACCTCACCGGCCTCGCCGAGGGCCGCCTCCGCTTCAAAGCCATGGGCGACCCGGACGACCCCACCCCCGGCAAGCTGACCCTCCGAGTCATCCGCGACGAACTCTCGGCGATCGTGGCCCAGCGCTCTCCCGAAGACCCCAACCTCCACTACCTCGACGGCCTCGCCCTCTACGGCGAGTCCGAGGCCACCACCCTCCCGCTCCCGGACGACCTGCACCCGGACGCCGAGACCCACCTTCAGATCGGCAGGCGTTTCGCGGAGCTGGCCTTTGAAGGAGAGGGTGCCTTCACCCCGTAAGGGGCGCGGGGCTGTTGCGATGTGCGGCTCCGCTCGCCTGGGCCCGACCAGCCCCACACAACCGCATGCGGACAACCCACCTCGGACCGTTCCTAAAGACTGAGCGGGAGTGAGTCCTGTTGCCAGAAATCATGCTCAGCCGAACGCCCCGGACGGTGCTGGGCGTTCTGGTTGCCCGCGTTCGCTCCGCGTCCGGGCGGCACGGATCGTGTCCGTGGTCCGGGAATGCGGGGGCGGGTTCCCTCACGCCCAAGGACGCCTGGCCCGGCCTGGACGGTCCGATGCCCCGCACGATCGCTCTGGTCGTGTGGGGGCGGTGCCGTCCGTCGCCGGATCGGGTGTCCCTGGGCGCGCCTTCCGATCGCCACGGCAGCTGCCTCGTGGCGAGTGGTTGTGCGGGTTGTGGTGGTGAGGGGTTTCTGCCAGTGCTGGGCACCCCACCGGCTGGTGTAGGCCGGATCGACGGCGATGACCGAGATCCCCGTCTGATCGGCCATCGAAGCCAGCCGGGCACGGAGCTTGCCAGTGGGCATGCCGGAGATGAGCCGGCGGAAGCGTGTGCGGCGGCCGTGTTTCTCTCGGGTCTTCTCCGCGGCGAAGTCCAGGTCCTCCACCGCGATCGCCTTCACACCACAGTCGCGGGCCCAGTGCAGCAGTCGGGTGAGGGCGTGGCGGACCTGGGCGTCGCGGTGGTCGGCGGTGCCGGTCAGGTCGTAGAAGAAGCGGCGCGGGCTGCCGGTGGGGTTGCCATGGGTGTCCAGGCGCCAGGCGGCAAGGTGGTCGGCGTTCATGTCGACGCCGATCACCCCATGGGCGAGCGCGGCCTCCAGCGGGAGGGCGGGGGTGGGCGTGAGCTGCCAGGACGCGGTCAGGTACCAGCGGTCCCGGCCGGTATCGAGGTGGATGCGGTAGGCGATGGCCCGGTTGGCCGCGACGCGGTCGGCCCACTCGCCGCCCCGGTGCGCGAACGCGACCCGGCACGCCAGGACATAGCGGCCGTGCGGGGCGTTCGCCAAATGCGCCAGCGGCGCGGGGAGTTTGATGCTCGCCTCGCCGTCGGGGCTGATGCGGATGGTCTCGTTGCCGTAGCGCTTGCCGGACTCCCCGTCCGCCTGGCAGAACCAGCGCTCCGCCTCCCACCGCCCCCGCCACTGCGACTCCGTGAGCTGGGCCCCCTCCAGGTGGTGCCGGGTACGGGCCAGACGCTTGCCACCGCGCACGACGTGCACGATGCCGGCCTCACGGTCGGCCCGCGCGACCGTCAGCCGGTCCTCAAGCACCCGCAGCCGCCGCGACTTCGCGTGCCACTCCCGCCGGGACCGGTAACCCCCAGGCGCCTTCTTCGTCCCCTTCTGCCCGACCGGCAGGGACAACCGGTCCTCGATGGTGCGGACACCGGCTTCCAGGTTCTGGATGTGCGCGAGCTGGCAGCGCCGGGCCAGCGCCCACTGGTCGTGCGTGGCCTTGGTGATGCTGCCCGCCCACCGTGACGACGACAGCGGCGTCAGCTCCCGCTTACGCACCGCCCACGTCTCACCGGAATGCGACAGGCCGTCCCGGCACCGTGTCCTGAGGTCCTTCGAGGCCAGCGACCCCAGATGCGCGCCCACCAGACGCAGCACCTTCTCATCACCGGGCGTCAGCTGCTTCAGGCGGGTCCGAACAGCCACACCGCTCGGACCGGACGCGACGAGCGGCGACGCGATGCTCCTCAGCCCACCCACCCCGTCACCCCCGCCCGATGCCACCCGAAGACCCCGTCGCCCTGGGAAACGAGCAGCACTCATGAAGGTCACGCATTCGACGGAGGAACGTCAGTTCACCACCGAGAACCGACCCCACGGCCGAGGTACACGAAACGACACAGCCCACCCACACTCACTCCCGCCCACCAGAACGCTCTTGAACGCACTCCAACGCCAGCAGTTCCAAACCCCCTTCAGTAAAGTTCGTCTCATGCGCGATCTAGGGGTGGGTTTCCAGTACCTCGTCCAGGGCCAACGCTGGGTGGCCCGGCACGGGAAGCAGTACGGCTTCGGCCTGATCCCAGGCCTGATCACACTCGTCCTCTACCTCGGCGCCCTGGTGGCACTCGCCGTCTGGGGCCCGGACTTCGTCACCTGGGCCACCCCCTTCGCGGACGACTGGTCCAGCCCCTGGCCGGGCCTCTTCCGCGGCTTCCTCACCGCCGTCCTGTTCGCGCTCGCCCTGGCCCTCGCGGTCATCACCTTCACCGCCGTGACCCTCCTCATCGGCCAGCCCTTCTACGAGAACCTCTCGGAGAAGGTCGACCGGGACGTCTCACCGGACGGCTCCGCACCGGAGTCCGACCTGCCGCTGTGGCAGGAGTTGTGGATCTCCGGCCGGGACAGCCTCCGTGTCGTCGGGCGGGCGCTCCTGTGGGCCGTCCTGCTCTTCGGCCTCGGCTTCGTCCCGTTCATCGGCCAGACCGTCGTCCCCGTGGTCGGCTTCTTCGTGACCGGCTTCTTCCTCACCGAGGAACTGACCGCCGTCGCCCTCCAGCGCCGCAGCGTCGAACTCCGCGACCGCCTCGCCCTCCTGCGCTCCCGCAAGATGCTCATCTGGGGCTTCGGCACCCCGCTGGCCCTCTCCTTCCTGGTGCCGTTCGTCGCCGTCTTCCTGATGCCGGGCGCGGTCGCGGGCGCCACCCTCATGGCCCGCGACCTGCTCGGCGAGGAGACGACCGACGAGGACGAGCGGAACCACGCCCCCGTCGGCCACCCGAACCCCATGTTCCGCAAGCCCGAGGTCGGCGCCTGAACCCCGGGCACTGGCACGCCTGACACGGCCCCAGGGGCGGCCCCCTGCCTCAGAGACGTGCAGTACCCCGGGCCGTCCGCTCTCGCGTCCTCGGCGGCGGCACGGATGCCGTCCGTGGCCCGATGGATCACACGGTCGAGCCATTGACCGCCACGGTCACGATCGCCCGCACCTGCGCGATGATGTCCAGCCGGTTGCGTACGAACTCGGGATCGGTGACCGTCCCGGTCGCCGGGTTCGTGTTGCCGGCGCCGAACTGCAGGACGGGCGTGTGCACATGCCCGCCCGGCAGGGAGGCGCCCAGCCCCAGCCGGTCGCGCAGGAGCGTCGCCCGGTAGGCGATCTCGTTGGAGAGGTAGTCGCCGCCGCCTCCGGCCCGCGCGGTCGATCCCGGCGTCGGTCCGTCAGGCCGTACGACCGCCGCCGTGCCGCCCGCCGGGATCTCGGTCACGCTCGTGTTGTCGTACACCGGGAAGCGGCCGGTGTTCGCGGCGATGATGTCCGCGTACGGCAGGGTCGTGGTCGTCCACTGGGGCTGGGTGGCGGGGTCGGTCACCGGGACGGTCCCGGTGCGGCCGATGTTGTCGTTGTCGGCGAAGCCGCCGCGCCAGGCCCCGTTGGTCCGCTCGACGTCGAAACGGCCCACCCGGCCCTGGCTGACGGTCGCGAAGAGGTCCACGCGCGGCAACTGCCGACGGAGGGTGCGCTCGACCGTGCCGTCGGCGAAGTCCTGCCAGCGGACGGGGAAGACGGCCGTCTCGATGCGCGCGGGTCCGTCGGCGGTCCGGATCACCGTTCCGTCGAGGGCGAGGGCCGTGGCCCCGGACGGGTTGGAGATCCGCACGTCCCGGTCCAGCGTGAACGGATCGAACCCGGTGACGAGAATCCGCTTCACGCCCTTGCCGCCCCGGGGATAGCGAAGAGAGTCCTGCCCGCGCGACGACCGCTCCAACTTGCCGAGCAACACGGCTCTCTGACGATCGGACAGTTCGAACTCCGGCTCCCATCCCCGTACTTCCCGCGTCATCCCCAACCGTGCCCAGTACAAGGGCCGGTCGTCGTCCCGGCTCAGATCACCGTCGGCCGACCCCCGCCCCTGCGCCCGGTCCACGGCCCGCGTCCACAACCGCGCACCCTGCCGTACGACGATCCGCTCGGCCTGCGCGTACGACCGCGCCCCGTCCAGCGCCCGCCCGAACCCCGGGGCCACGCTGTCGAATTCGGACCGCCGCAGGATCTCCTGAGGCACCGCCCGGTCGAGCCGCTGTTCCTCGACGGTGAGTGCCGCCGCCGAAGAGGCCGAGAGCGAGGCGGAGGCAGAAGTAGATGCGGAGGCAGAGGCGGAGGTGGGGGCGCAGAGACCGGCCAGCAGGGCTGCCAGTCCGATCGTCGCTCCGCGTGCGCGTGCGCGTGCGGGTGCGGGTGCGGGTGCGCGTCCGCGTAGAGAAGCCGGTCGGGAAGCCGGCGGGCGGGAAGTCAGCAGGGAGATCAAGGGAGTTCGGGTCCTTCCGTCGCTGTCGTGCCGTGGGGGAGTCGCTCCGGACGGCGGCAGTATCGCGTGACGGAAGGGGCGCACGCCATGTTCGCCACCGGTACAAGCCGGTGGAAGCGCGATGTCCGGCCGCACGTCGCGAACGGCCGGCCTCAGCCCACGTCCTCGCCCAGCAACGCCAGGAAGTCCCGGAACGCCCCCGGCATGTCCACGGCCTCCGGGTCCAGCAGCCACTGGTACTGCAGGCCGTCCATCACGGCCACCAGCAGCGGCGCCGCCCGCTCCGGCGTGAGTCCGCTCGGCAGCCGGTCGCCGTACTCGGTGCGCAGCACCTCCGCCATGGCCCCCCGCACCCGCCCGTACCGCTCCGTGAAGAACTCCCGCGCGGGATGCCCTTCGGTGACGCTCTCGCCGAGCAGGGCGGAGAAGGTCTGGACGATGCCGGGCCGCATGGCGTTGTACTCGACGAGGGAGCCCAGCAGGTCGAGCCGCAGCGCGCTGTCGGGCACGGCGTCCCACCGGTCCCGTTCCTCCAGGACGGCGACGAGCAGCGCGTCCTTGGTGGGGAAGTAGTGCAGCAGCCCCTGCTGGGTGAGCCCGACGCGTTCGGCGATCGCGGCCATGCTCGCGCCCCGGTAACCGCGTTCGGCGATCACTTCCAGGGCCGCCAGCACGATCTCCGCGCGCCGCTCCGCACCCCTGACGCCCCGGGTCCTGCTGGTGCCGCTCATGCCGCTCATGCCGTCACCGTATCGGCATCCTGCCCCACCGAGCGGCGCGAAATATAACGTCAAGATAACGAAACCTACCGATCTACAGGTAATGGATGCACGATGGGGAGACAGATCGGACTCGACGAGGAGGCACCGCGATGGCGGCATACCCGGGTACCCACCCCACCCCGGCCGACGAGACGCGCGAAGCGGCCGTGGACAAGGCCCTGGCCAGGCTGGACCTCGACGCCAAGGCGAGGCTCCTCTCCGGCCAGGACATGTGGACCCTGCCCGCCCTCCCCGAGATCGGCCTGGACTCCCTCGTCATGTCCGACGGCCCCATCGGTGTACGCGGGGTGCGCTGGACCGCCGACGACCCGTCCGTCGCGCTGCCCTCGCCGACCGCCCTCGCCGCCACCTGGGACCCCGAACTCGCCCGCCGGGCAGGCGTGCTGCTGGCCCAGGAGGCCCGCCGCAAGGGCGTCCACGTCCTCCTCGCCCCCACGGTCAACCTGCACCGCTCCCCGCTGGGCGGCCGCCACTTCGAGGCGTACAGCGAGGACCCGTACCTCACGGGCGAGATCGGTTCGGGCTATGTGACCGGTGTGCAGTCCGGCGGAGTCGGCACCACGGTCAAGCACTTCGTGGCCAACGACGCCGAGACCGACCGCTTCACGGTGAACAACCTGGTCGGTGAACGCGCCCTGCGCGAGCTGTACCTGGCACCCTTCGAGGCGATCGTGGCGAACGCCCACCCCTGGGGCATCATGACCGCCTACAACACGGTCAACGGCACCACGATGACCGAGCACCGCTACCTCGTGAACGAGGTCCTGCGCGGCGAGTGGGGCTTCGACGGCTACAACGTCTCCGACTGGATGGCCGCCCGTTCCACGGCCGGCGCCCTCACCGGCGGCCTCGACGTGGCCATGCCCGGCCCGGTCACCGTCTACGGCGAGGCCCTGGCGACCGCCGTCCGCGCGGGTGAGGTCGAGGAGGCCGAGGTCGACGAGGCGGTCCGCCGGGTCCTGCGTCTGGCCGCCCGCGTCGGCATCCTGGAGGGCGCCGACCCGGTGGTCACCGAACTCCCCGCCCCGGTCGACGGTGAGGCCCTGGCCCGCGAGATCGCCCGCCGGTCCTTCGTCCTCGTCCGCAACGAGGTACGGGACGGCAGGGCGACGCTGCCCCTGAAACCCGGCGCCACGGTCGCGCTCATCGGCGCCGCGGCCCGCGACGCCCGCATCCTCGGCGGCGGCTCCGCCACGGTCTTCCCCTCCCGCGTCGTCTCCCCCCTCGATGGCCTCACCACCGCCCTCCCCGAGGGCGCGCTGACGTACGCCGTCGGCGCGGACCCCAACGAGGAACTCGCCGTCGCCGACAAGGGATTCGCCCTCCGGGCCGTCTGCCGCGACACCACCGGCACGGTCCTCGGCACCGGCTCCGCCCCCAACGGCCAGATCCAGTGGATGGGTTCGGACCTCCCCGACGGCGTCACCCATGCCACCCTGCACACCGTCGAGCTGACCGGCACCTTCACCCCGCGCGAGACCGGCACGCACACCTTCGGCATCAAGGGCCTGGGCGCCTTCACCCTCACCGTCGACGGCACGACCCACTTCGACGACGTCCAGACCACCGACACGGACGACCCCTTCGTGTCGTTCTTCGGCGCACCCGTCCCCCAGGCCCAGGTCGAACTGACGGCGGGCACCCCCGTCGACATCTCCCTCACCCACGTCGTGGCGCTCCCAGCCGACGCCCCCTTCAAGGTCATCACCTTCGCCCTCTGCCACCAGGACCCGCAGGCCGACCCCGACGACCTGATCGCCGAGGCCGTCGAGGCCGCCCGCGCCGCCGACACGGCCGTCGTCGTGGTCGCCACCACCGACCGCGTCGAGTCCGAGGGCTTCGACCGCAAGGATCTCGACCTCCCCGGCCGCCAGGACGACCTGGTCCGCGCGGTGGCCGCCGCCAACCCCGACACCGTCGTGGTCATCAACTCCGGCTCCCCGGTGGAACTCCCGTGGCGCGACGACGTCGCCGCTGTCCTCCTCACCTGGTTCCCCGGCCAGGAGGGCGGCGCCGCCCTCGCCGACGTCCTCACCGGCACCCACGAGCCCGGCGGCCGCCTCCCCACCACCTGGGGCTCCCTCCCGGACGCCCCCGTCACCCGGGTCGCCCCGACCTCCGGTGAACTCCCCTACGACGAGGATGTCTTCATCGGCTACCGAGCCTGGGACAAGCACACCGCGACCCCCTCGTACCCCTTCGGTCACGGCCTGGGCTACACCGACTGGACGTACGAGTCCATCGAGGTGACGGGCACGACGGCGACGGTACGAGTCCGCAACACGGGCACACGCGAAGGCCGAGAGACCATCCAGCTCTACCTGGCCCCCACGACCCCGGACGACAACCGCCCGACCCGCTGGCTGGCAGGTTTCGCGACGGTGGCGGCGGCCCCCGGCGAGACGGCGGAGGCGGTCATCCACCTCCCGCGCCGAGCCTTCGAGATCTGGGACGAGACGGCCAACTCATGGGCATACGTGAAGGGTTCGTACGAGGTGGAGGCGGGCCGCTCGATCGAGGACCGCCGCGTTACCGCGACGATCGAGGCATAGCGACCGGCGGCTCCGCCAGGGGTGCGGGGGCCGTGTCGATGTGCGGCTCCGCAGCGTGGGCGCGACCAGCCCCCACGCCCCCGCACGCACCCGCCCCCCACTCGCCCCCGCCCCCGCACCCGCACCCGCACCCGAAGAACCTACGAACGCACCCCGAACCCATACACCGTCTCCGACCGGTAAACCGCCCCCGGCCGCAGCTCCGTACTCGGAAACCGCGGCCGGTTCGGCGAATCAGGGAAGTGCTGCGTCTCCAACGCGATCCCGTCCCCGGGCCCGAACGCGCCCTCCAGATGATCCGCCGTATAGAGCTGCGTCCCCGGCTCGGTCGTGGCCACCCTCAACACCCGCCCCGACCCCGCCTCCCACAGCTCGGCCACCACCTCCGCGCTCCCCGTGACCCCCTTGTCGAGCACGAAGTTGTGGTCGTACCCACTCCCCACCTTCCGAGCCACCCGGAAGTCGAACCGGGTCCCCTCCACCTCCGCCGGTTCACCTGTCGGAATCAGATCCGCGTCCACCGGCGTGACCCGCGACGCGGCGATCCACAGCTCGTGCCCACCCGCACTCCCGGTGCCGGCCCCCGCCAGATTCCAGTACGAGTGGTTGGTGAGGTTCACGACGGTCGGCGCGTCGGTGACCGCCTCGTACGCGATCCGCAGCGCACTCCCGTCCTCCTCCAGCGTGTACGTGACGGAGACCTCCAGCCGCCCCGGAAAGCCCTCTTCCCCGTCCGGACTCACCCGCGACAGCCGTACTCCGGGCGCGCCCTCGACGCCCTCCGCCTCCCACACGCGCTTGTCAAAGCCGAGCGGGCCACCGTGCAACGAGTTCGGCGGGTTGTTGCGCGCCAGCTCGTACGCCTGCCCGTCGAGGGTGAACCGCCCCCCGGCGATCCGGTTGGCGTACCGGCCGATGAGCGCCCCGAAGAACGGCCCCTGGTGGCGGAGGTACCCGTCGAGGTCGGCGAACCCCAACACCACGTCCGCCGACCGCCCATGACGGTCCGGAACCTCCACCGACTGCACGATCCCGCCGTACGTCAGGATCCGCACCCGGGTGCCGCCCCGCTCCAGCGTCCAGCGGTGAACGGGCGTGCCGTCGGAAAGTGTGCCGAAAAGTTCACTCATGAGCGAAACCCTAGGCCACGGCAGAACCCCAGGTCACGCGCCCTTCCTGCTGATGATCCGGTACGCGATCTCCGCCAGCCGGGCCTGCCCGTCCACGCTCGGATGGAACCAGTCCCACTGGCTGAGCTGGGTCTGCCCGAAGCGGTAGTCGAAGACGGCGTCCCCGTCGTACCGGCAGTAGCGGTCCTCGGCGCACACCTCGCGCAGGATGTCGTTGTACTCCTCCACCCGGTCCTGGACGGCGTCGCGCCGCTGGCCGGCCGCCGTGGTGAGGAGGTCGGGGTCGGCCAGCATGGACGGGCAGATACCCAGCTTCCAGACCTGCTTGCCGACCGGGTTCGTACGGCCCTTGGACCACAGCCGCTTCAGGTCCGGCACGCTCGCCACGAACACCTGCGTCCTGGGCAGGCTGTCCCGCAGGGAGGTCATCGCGTCCTCGAAGTCGGCGCGGAAGTCGGCGAGCGGGGTCATGTCGGCGGCGGTCGCACGGCACGCGTCGTTCGCGCCGATCATCACCGTGACCAGTTCCGGCTTACGGGACACCGCCCGGGCCACCTGGCTCGGCAGGTCGGCCATCCGGGCCCCGGTCACCGCGTAGTTCCAGCTCCGCTGTGCAGCTCCGGCCGTGCCCAGCAGCCGTACGGCGAGACTGTCGACCGAGGCGTCGCTGCCGGTCGCCCAGGACACCTCGGGGCAGTCGGAGAGCACCTGGCACGCGTCGAAGCCGCGGGTGATGGAGTCGCCGACGGCGGCCAGCGACTCGGGGGTGCTGTCCCAGGCGGGGGTGGGCGATGCGGAGGGACTGGCCTTCGACTCCGTCCCCTTCGGGCCGGGGGAGTCGCCACCGGTGGCGTCACAGCCGGTCACGGCCAGCAGGACCGCCGCCAAGGCCGCGCCGAACACCGCCCTCGAACGGTGACGTCGCTTCCGCATTCCCTGGTCCCCTCGTCGGTCCTACACGTGCAAGTTCCCACCCATGACAACGCGCGAGAGTTCCCGACACGAGGAGACCAGCTGAGAAGGGCGACGAGGACGGTGATGAGAGCGGCGATGAGAGGGGCCACGAGGACGGTGATGAGAACGGTGCGGCGGAAGGCGCAACTGTTTCGTCCCGCACAGGCGTCCCCTCAGGTGGCTGTGTCTTCCCGGGGACAACCCCGTACCCCCGCCCGGGGGTCCGGCACGCGTCCCGCCGGGTGAAACAGCGCCGCATCCTGGCGTTGGCTCCGACGGTACGTCACACTCCTTGCCCCACCGCACGGTAGCCTCGCCACGTGGCCGCTCCGCCACTGCCGATCCGTCGAATCGCAAACTGTCCTGCTCTGTGGAGGCCCCCGGTGACGACACGTGGAGTCCTGTACGTGCACTCCGCGCCGCGTGCGCTGTGCCCGCACGTCGAGTGGGCCGTCGCGGGTGTTCTCGGGACGCGTGTGAACCTCGACTGGATCCGGCAGCCGGCCGCCCCGGGCACCTGGCGCTCCGAGTTCTCCTGGCAGGGCGAGGCCGGTACCGCCTCCAAGCTCGCGTCCGCGCTGCGCGGCTGGCAACTCCTCCGCTTCGAGGTCACCGCCGAGCCCTGCGCCACCGCCGAGGGCGAGCGCTACAGCTGCACCCCCGACCTCGGCATCTTCCACGCCGTCACCGGCATCCACGGCGACATCCTCATCCCCGAGGACCGCCTCCGGGCCGCCCTGACCCGCTCCCAGCGCGGCGAGACCGACCTGGAGGCCGAGATCGCCAAACTCCTCGGCAAGCCCTGGGACGACGAGTTGGAGCCGTTCCGCCACGCGGGAGAGGGCGCCCCGGTCCGCTGGCTGCACCAGGTGGTGTAGAGGACCGCGCGACCAGCGTCCACAAGCCCGCCCCGACGTACGAACAGCTGCGGCCCGAACCCCTGAAAGGGATCCGGGCCGCACTCGCGTCAGCGATCAAACGCTCCTGAACGCCAGCACCACGTTGTGCCCGCCGAACCCGAACGAGTCGTTGAGGGCGGCGATGCGGCCCTCCACCGGCAGCTTGCGGGCCTCACCCCGCACGATGTCGGCGTTGGCCTCGGCCTCGGGGTCGAGGTTGTTCACATTGATCGTCGGCGGAGCCACCCGGTGGTACAGCGCGAGCACCGTCGCCACCGTCTCCACCCCACCGGCACCGCCGAGCAGATGCCCGGTCATGGACTTCGTCGCGGACACCGCGAAGTGGTCGGTGTCGTCACCGAACACCTTCCGCAGCGCCTTCAGTTCGGCGATGTCACCGGCCGGCGTCGACGTCCCGTGCGCGTTGACGTGCACGATCTCCGCCGGGTCCAGGTCGGTGTTCTCCATCAGGTGCTTCAGGGCCTGCGCGATACCCCGCCCCTCCGGCTCCGGCTGCACGATGTCGTGGCCGTCGGCGGAGATGCCCTGGCCCACGGCCTCGGCGTAGACCCGGGCACCCCGCGCCGTCGCGTGCTCGGCCGACTCCAGGACGACGACACCGGCACCCTCGCCGAGGACGAAGCCGTCACGGCCGGTGTCGTACGGACGGGAGGCGCCCTGCGGGTCCTCGTTGTTCTTGGACATCGCCATCATGTTGCCGAACGCGGCGATCGGCAGCGGGTGGATGGCGGCCTCGGTGCCACCGGCGATCACGACGTCGGCGCGGCCGGTGCGGATCATCTCGATGGCGTAGCCGATGGCCTCGGCGCCCGACGCGCAGGCGGAGACCGGGGTGTGCACACCGGCGCGCGCGCCGACGTACAGACCGACGTTGGCGGACGGGCCGTTGGGCATCAGCATGGGGACGGTGTGCGGGGAGACGCGGCGTACGCCCTTCTCCTTCAGCACGTCGTACTGGTCGAGCAGTGTCGTCACACCGCCGATACCGGAGGCGATGACCGCGCCGACGCGGTCCGCGTCGACGGTGCCCTCGTCGGCCGAGGTCTCCGTGTAACCGGCGTCGGCCCATGCCTCCTTGGCCGCGATCAGCGCGAACTGCGCCGAGCGGTCCAGACGGCGGGCCTGCGGCCTGGGAATGACCTCGGACGGCTCCACGGCGATCTGCGCGGCGATACGGACCGCCTGGTCGGCGGCCCACTCCTGCTCCAGGGGACGGACACCGGACTTGCCGGCGATCAGTCCCTCCCAGGTGGAAGTCGCGTCGCCACCCAGCGGTGTGGTTGCGCCGATACCGGTGACGACCACGGTGCGATTGGTCGAGCTCACGGGAATTTTCTCCAACGGTTACGAGGATCAGCGGCGCCACCGCCGGGTGGCGGGGCAAACGGGCCGGTCAGGACCGGTCCGAACCCGATCCGCGGATCAGGCCTGGTTCTTCAGGATGTAGGCGGTCGCGTCGCCGACCGTCTTGAGGTTCTTGACGTCGTCGTCCGGGATCTTGACGTCGAAGCGCTCTTCGGCGGCGACGACGACCTCGACCATGGACAGGGAGTCGACGTCCAGGTCGTCGGTGAAGGACTTGTCCAGCTGGACGTCCTCGACCGGGATGCCGGCGATCTCGTTCACGATGTCGGCGAGACCGGCGACGATCTCTTCCTGGGTGGCGGCCATGTCAGGCGCTCCTTCGTAGTTTCCAGAGTGTTCAGAGGGTGGGGCGGCCTGCCGCGTCAGCGGCAGGTTGTGCATTTCCCGCGCCGGACCACAAGATCCGGCAGCGGGATGCCTAGGGGAGGGTAACGACCGTCGCGGCGTACACGAGACCCGCCCCGAAGCCGATGACGAGCGCGGTGTCGCCGCTCTTCGCCTCACCGGTCGCCAGGAGCCGCTCCATCGCGAGCGGGATCGAGGCGGCCGAGGTGTTGCCGGTGGTGCGCACGTCACGGGCGACCGTGACATGCTCCGGCAGCTTGAGTGTCTTCACCATCGAGTCGATGATCCGCTCGTTGGCCTGATGGGGAATGAAGACGTCCAGATCGTCCGGCGAAAGTCCGGAGGCCTCCAGCGCCTCCATGGCGACCTTCGCCATCTCGAACACGGCCCAGCGGAACACCGCCTGGCCCTCCTGCGTGATCGCAGGGAACTTGACGTTGCCCTCGCGGTCGAGCGGGAGCTTTTCCAGGTCACCGATCCGGTACTCGTTCCACGGGACCGTCTGCTTGATCGTTCCGGACTTGTCGCCCTCGGAGCCCCACACCGTCGGGCCGATGTGCGGCTCCTGGGAGGGACCGACGACGACCGCGCCGGCGCCGTCACCGAAGAGGAAGGCCGTGGCCCGGTCCTCCAGGTCGGTCAGGTCGGACAGCCGCTCGACGCCGATGACGAGGACGTACTCCGCCGAACCCTCGACGACCATGCCCTTGGCGAGCGTCAGGCCATAGCCGAAGCCCGCGCAGCCGGCCG
Source organism: Streptomyces sp. NBC_01314 (assembly GCF_041435215.1). Taxonomy (NCBI): domain Bacteria; kingdom Bacillati; phylum Actinomycetota; class Actinomycetes; order Kitasatosporales; family Streptomycetaceae; genus Streptomyces; species Streptomyces sp. NBC_01314. The sequence goes on from NZ_CP108394.1 coordinate 7,926,733, forward strand.
AGATGTCGAAGGCGGCGGCCTTGTTCGTGCCGAGCTTGTCGGCGATCTCGGTGGCGACGGCCGGGGTCTGGCTGAAGTGCGAGACGGTCGAGACGACGACGGCGCCGATCTGCTCGGCGGAGATCCCGGCGTCGGCGATCGCCTTGCCGGACGCCTCGACGGACATGGCGGCGACGGTCTCCTCGTCGTTCGCCCAGTGCCGGGTCTCGATGCCCGAGCGGGAGCGGATCCACTCGTCGGACGAGTCGATCCTCTCCAGGATCACGTCGTTGGGCACCACCCGGACCGGACGGTAACCGCCCACACCGAGGATGCGTGCGTACGGGGCGCCCTTGCTCGGCCTGATCTTCGGCATAGGTCCAGGGCTCCTAATTCTGGTGCTCGGCGATGAGCGCGCGAGCGGCGTCGAGGTCGTCGGGTGTCTTGAGCGCGACCGTGGCCACGCCCGGCAGCGCGCGCTTGGCGAGACCGGTGAGCGTGCCGCCGGGGCACACCTCGACGAGGGCGGTCACGCCCAGCTCCTTGAAGGTCTCCATGCACAGGTCCCAGCGGACCGGGTTGGCGACCTGACCGACGAGACGGGAGAGCACCTCGGCGCCGGTGGCGACGGCCTGCCCGTCCTTGTTCGAGACATAGGTGACCTCGGGGTCCCCGGGCGACAGCTCCTCGGCGGCCTTGGCGAGGGTGTCGACTGCGGGGGCCATGTGGTGCGTGTGGAAGGCACCGGCGACCTTGAGGGCGACCACGCGCCGTACGCCCTCGGGCTTGTCGGCCTCCAGCGCGGCCAGCTGCTCCAGGGTGCCGGCGGCGACGATCTGACCCGCGCCGTTCACGTTGGCCGGGGTCAGCCCCAGCTTCTCCAGGTGCGGAATCGTCACCTCGGGGTCGCCGCCGAGCAGCGCCGACATGCCGGTCCCGGTGATCGCGGCGGCCTCGGCCATGGCCAGGCCCCGCTTGCGTACGAGGGCCAGCGCGGCCGTGTCGTCGAGGACACCGGCGAACGCGGCGGCGGTGAACTCGCCGACGCTGTGGCCGGCGACCGCGCCGGGCACTACGTCACCCAGGGCGGCGGCGGACAGCAGTCCGGCCGCCACGAGCAGCGGCTGGGCCACGGCGGTGTCGCGGATCGCGTCGGCGTCGGCCTCGGTGCCGTAGTGGGCGAGGTCCAGTCCGATGGCGTCCGACCACGCGCCGAGGCGGTCGGCGGCACCGGGGAGGTCGAGCCAGGGAGTCAGGAAGCCGGGCGTCTGGGCGCCCTGGCCGGGAGCGACGAGTACGAGCACTCTCACACTCTCTCTTGAGGACGGCTCCAGCCGCCCGTGGGGACAGGGACGAAGAACACGTAGGGGTTTTGTAGCCCTTCGACAAAACCCTAGAGCTGGTGATCCCCATCGACCAGACGCCCCAGGATCAGCGCGATCCGCAAGGTGAAGGCCGAGCGTACATCGGAGGGCGACCAGCCGGTGACGTCAGTCACACGTCGGAGCCGGTAGCGCACGGTGTTGGGATGGACGAACAGCATCCGGGCCGCGCCCTCAAGACTTGAGGCCTGTTCGAGATAGACGCTGAGGGTCTCCAGGAGAGCGGAGCCGGCCTCCTCCAGTGGTCTGTAGATCTCCTCCACCAGTTGCTCGCGCGCACTGGGGTCGCCCGCGATGGCGCGCTCCGGAAGCAGATCGTCCGCCAGAACGGGGCGGGGCGCGTCCTGCCACGCCGTGCAGGCCTTGAGGCCCGCGGCCGCCGCCTGCGCGGACCGGGTCGCGGCCAGCAGGTCGGGCACGATCGGCCCCGCCACCACCGGGCCCGGCGCATACGGCCCGATCAGCGACTTCGCGACCTGCAACGGGTCGTTGTCGCCGCCGGCGATCACCACCAGCCGGTCGCCCAGCACACCGGTGAGCACCTGCAGTTTGGCGTGCCGGGCCGCGCGCCGGATGGCCTCCACGGTCAGCTCGCTGTCGCCGTCCGGGGCGGTGCCGAGGACCACACAGACATGGTCGGGCGAGTTCCAGCCGAGCGCGGCGGCCCTGCTCACCGCCCCCTCGTCGGCCTCACCGCTGAGCACCGCGTTCACGACCAGGGACTCCAGGCGGGCGTCCCAGGCGCCGCGTGCCTCGGCGGCCTGCGCGTACACCTGCGCGGTGGCGAAGGCGATCTCGCGCGCGTAGACGAGCAGGGCCTCGCGCAGCACGCCCTCGTCGCCGGGGGCGGCCACCTCGTCGATGGCGGACTCCATGACCTCGATGGTCGTGCGCACCATCTCCACGGTCTGCCGGAGCGTGATCGCCCGGGTCAGCTCACGCGGCGCGGTCCCGAACACATCCGTCGAGATGGCCTGCGGGGCGTCCGGACGCCGGAACCACTCCGTGAACGCGGCGATACCGGCCTGGGCGACCAGCCCGATCCACGACCGGTTCTCGGGCGGCATCGCCCGGTACCAGGACAGCGTCTCGTCCATCCGCGCGATGGCCTGCGCGGCGAGACTCCCGGACGACTTCTCCAGCCGCTTCAATGTCGCGATGTGCGGGTGGACGGGCGGTACGGATTCGGGCCTGCTGGTTTCGGGTTCGGGCACGGGACAAGACTGCCCTATCGCCGCGCTCGCCTGCGCCGTGGGTGCGTGGGCCGGGGGTGCGCGTCTGCCGGGGGTGTGTGTCTGCCAGGGGCTGCCGGCCGGTGCCCAGCGCTCGGGCCGGGGATAACGTGGGTGCGTGATGGATCTGCGGCGTGCCGGTGCGCGCTACCCCGGTGGGGATCCGGAGGCCGGGATCGCCTCCCTGCACGCCTTCTCCTTCGGCTCGCACTACGACCCCGACAATCTCCGTTTCGGCGCGGTGATCGCCTGCAACGAGGAGCGGCTCGCGCCCGGTGCCGGCTTCGACGAGCATCGGCACAGCCACACCGAGATCGTCACCTGGGTCGTCGAGGGCGAGCTGACCCACCGCGACAGCACCGGCCACGAGACGGTCGTCCGCCCCGGCGACGTCCAGCGGCTCAGCTCCGCGGGCGGGGTACGGCACGTCGAGCGCAACGACGGCTCCGTGCCGCTCACCTTCGTGCAGATGTGGCTGGCCCCGTCGGCCCCGGGCGGCGACCCCGCGTACGAGATCGTCCACGGCATCGCCGACTCCACCCCGTACGCCGTCCCCGAGGCGGGCGCCATGCTGCACGTCCGGCGGCTGGGCACGGCGGGGGAGCGGGCCGCGGTGCCGGACGCGGCACGGGCGTACGCGCACGTCGTACGGGGCGCGGTGCGGCTCGGGCCGTACGAGCTGGGGCCCGGGGACTCCGTGCGGGCCGAGGGGGAGAAGGGACTGGAACTGGTCGCCGTCTCCGCCCCGGCCGAGGTGCTGGTCTGGGAACTCGGCGAGTGACCGTCCGTCAGTTGCCGGTGGTCGGCTCCTCCGCGTTGCGCCACACCGTGATGTCCACGGACACGTAGTCACTGGGGTCGCCGCTCGGAGCCGCGCTCTGGAAGGTCACCAGCGCCATGTGACCGGAGTTGGTGCGCACGCACATCTGGGAGCCCTTGGCGACCTGGCCGAGCTTGACGGAGTCCGTGTACCGGGTCTCGTTCCGGCAGGTTTCGAGGGAACCCTTCTGGGAGTTGTTCAGCAGGACGAGCTTGTCGCTGCTGCTGCCCAGCTTCTTGTCGCCGAACAAGGTGTCCACGTAGTAGTAGAAGTCCCCGTCGTCCTCGTACGACACGCCCGTCTCGCTGTCGAGGGGCTTGGGCGGCGAGTCCGCGAAGCGCACGTAGTAGTTGGCGGGGATGTTGATGCCCTTGAAGGCGACCGGCTTGGGGTCGGACTTCGGCTTGGACTCGGAGGACTCGGCGGAACCGCCGCCGGAACCCGTCGACGTACCGCCGGAGGAACTGCTCGACGAGCCGCTCGACGAATCCGTGAGGTCCTTCACCAGCGACGCGCAGCTGCCGAGCAGCCCCAGACCGAACACCGCCGCGACGCCGATCCCGATCCACTTGCCGACGTTGCTGCGCGGCGGCGGAACGGGCATCGGGCGAGGGTGGCCCTGCGGATGCCCCTGAGGATGTCCCTGCGGGTACGGCTGCTGCCAGCCCCCGGACTGCGGGTACGGCGCCTGGTGCCCGGTCGGCACCGTGTGCGGTCCCGACTGCGGGTGGTACGGCGTCGACGGCGGGCCCGGCGGGGGCGGTGTCACCGGTCCGGAGTGCATCGTCGGCGCCGCGTGCGTCGTCGGCGCGCTGTGGCCTGTGGACCCTGGGTCCATCTGCGTCACCGGGGCGGTGGGCGGCGGGGGCTGGGCGGCCGAAGTCGGCGCCTCGGCCGCCCTGTCCCGCTCGGCCAGCAGGTCCGCCGACGCCGAGACCCGCCGGGTGATGTCCGCGCCGATCGCGTCCGGCAGCCAGGAGCCCGACTGCACCAGCGGGGTGGGCGACGCCTCCTGGCAGAGGGCGACGACCTCGGCGGGGGAGGGGCGGTCGGCCGGGTCTTTGGCCAGGCAGCGCTCGATGAACCGGAGTTCGTCGGCGAGACCGCTCAGGTCGGGCTCCTCGTGGACGATCCGGTACAGCACGGCGTGCGAGGGGCCGTCGCCGTACGCACCGGACCCGCGCGCCGCGAACGCGGCCACCTGGCCGAGCGCGAAGATGTCCGACGCGGGCGTGACCGGCTTCCCGGCCGCCTGCTCGGGCGACATGAACGCCGGGGTGCCGATGGAGACTCCGGTACCGGTCAGCGCGGTGGCGTCGGCGGCGCGGGCGATGCCGAAGTCGATGACCCGGGGACCGTCGGAGGCGAGCAGTACGTTGGCGGGCTTCAGATCGCGGTGGACGATGCCCGCCGCGTGGATGACCTTCAGAGCCTCCGCCACCCCGGCGAGCAGCAGCAGGACCGAGGAGACCGGCAGCGCGCCATGCGCGGCGACCGCCGCGTGCAGCGACGGGCCCGGTACGTAGGCGGTGGCAAGCCAGGGCTGGTCGCCCTCGGTGTCGTGATCGAGGACGGGGGCGGTGTACAGGCCCTGCACGCGCTGGGCCGCCCGCACTTCCTGCTTGAACCGGCGGCGGAACTCGGGGTCCTCGCTCAGCTCGGGCCGGATCGTCTTCAGCGCGATCGGGTGTCCGCCCGGCGTGTACGACAGATACACCGTGCCCATGCCGCCGGAGCCGAGCCGCGCCGCGAGCCGGTAGCTCGCCACAGTCGTCGGGTCCCCGACCTCCAACGGCCGGAACTGCCCGCCCGCGCGAACCTCACTCATGGTGCTCCCCCGAATACTGTGCGGCCGATGTGCACGGGGGAGGCTAGCCGACGGATCGGTGCCTGTGGCCGCCCGGACCGGGCACCCGCCCTCTTCCGTCGAAGAGTTGTCGCTTCCTTCACGAATCAGACACTGTTCCCGACCTCGGCGAGCACAGCGTCAGCGAACGGAGTCCAGGCCTCGACCGCCCACGGCCCGAACGCCCGGTCCGTCAGCGCCACACAGGCCACGCCGGCGACGGGGTCGATCCACAGGAACGTCCCCGACTGGCCGAAGTGCCCGAACGTCCCCGGCGACGACGAAGTGCCTGTCCAGTGCGGCGTCTTGGAGTCCCGGATCTCGAAGCCGAGCCCCCAGTCGTTGGGGTTCTGGTGCCCGTAGCCCGGAAGGACGCCCTTCGTGCCCGGGTACTGCACGGTCATCGCCGCCGCGACCGTACGCGGGTCCAGCAGCCGGGGCGCCTGCACCTCGGCGGCGAACCGCACCAGGTCGTCGACGGTCGAGACGCCGTCCTTGGCCGGCGAACCGTCGAGGGAGGTGGACGTCATCCCGAGCGGTTCCAGCACCGCCTGCCGCGCGTACTCCGCGAACGGGATGTCCGTCGCCTTGGCCACATGGTCCCCGAGCGCCTCGAACCCGGCGTTGGAGTACAGCCGCCGCACCCCCGGCGCCGCCGTCACCCGGTGCTCGTCGAAGGCCAGCCCCGAGGTGTGCGCCAGCAGATGCCGCACGGTCGACCCCGCGGGCCCCGCCGCCTCGTCCAGCTCGATCGCCCCCTCCTCGTACGCGACCAGCGCGGCGTACGCGGCGAGCGGCTTGGTGACCGAGGCCAGCGGGAAGCGGTGCCCGAGAGGACCGTGGGTCCCGAGGACGGTTCCGTCCGCCCGTACGACGGCCGCGGCGGCCGTGGGAACCGGCCAGTTCCCGATCAACGCGAAGCTCTGCAGAGACATGCCCACGAGCCTAGGCGGCTCAGAGGTCCAGCTGCATCAAGGGGTCGGGCCTGCGCCGGAAGCCCATCGACGCGTACAGCGGCTCGGCGTCGGGGGAGGCGGTCAGATGTACGTATCCGGCGCCGACCTCGCGGAACCAGTCGACGAGGGCCTCCATACAGGCACGGGCGTAGCCCCTGCGCCGGCAGTCCGGGTCGGTGGCCACGCTGAAGACGTGTCCGACCGCGCCGCGCGGGTTGCCGGCCCGCCCGATCCGGTAGTCGACCGTCCCCACCACCAGCGCGGCGAGCGCGCCAGGCCGCTCCGGACGGTCGACGACGAAGGCCGCGAACTCCCTTTCGGTATCGGCGAGTCGGCGGCGCAGGGTGGGCAGGGACTCGGTATGCCAGCCGGTGGGACCACCCGCTCCCGGGGGCGTCATCGAGTCGATCATCACCTGGCGCAGCCGGAGCACTTCCACCGCGTCCTCGACCGTGGCACGTCGTACAAGACTCATGCCCGCACGCTAACCAGCGGGATCACGTCACGTCCTCGTGTTTTCTCACCGTATTCGCTTGCTTGGAGCGCACTCCAAGGTTTTAGCGTGGGGGCATGACGGTGATGGAGACCACGAGTACGGCGAGGGCCACGGGTGCCACGAGTACCACGAGTACCGCCGGTACCGACAGTTGCGCCGGTCCGCCGCCGAAGCCTCGGCGGCCGGAGGGGCAGGACAGGTACACGATCAGCGAGGTCGTCGACCTCACCGGTCTGACGGCGCACACACTGCGCTGGTACGAGCGGATCGGGCTGATGCCGCACATCGACCGCTCCCACACCGGCCAGCGCCGCTACCGCAACCGCGACCTCGACTGGCTGGACCTTGTCGGCAAGCTCCGGCTGACCGGCATGCCGGTCGCCGACATGGTCCGGTACGCGGAACTGGTGCGCGAGGGCGACCACACCTACACCGAGCGCTTCGAACTGCTCAAGGCGACCCGGCAGGACGTCCTGTCCCGGATCGCCGAGCTCCAGGACACCCTGAACGTGCTCGACCGCAAGATCAACTTCTACGCTGACGCCGGGCAGGCCCTGGCATCGGAGAGGGCCTCATGACGGACGGCAGGATCGCGAAGGCACGGCTGGGCACCGACGGACCCGAGGTGGGCGTACAGGGCCTCGGCTGTATGGGCATGAGCTTCGCGTACGGCCCCTCGGACGCGGCGGAGTCCAGGGCCACCCTGGAGCGCGCGCTCGACCTGGGCGTCACGCTCTACGACACGGCGCACGCGTACGGCGCCGGGGAGAACGAGAGGTTTCTTTCCCCCTTCTTCAAGGCACACCGCGACGACGTCGTCATCGCCACCAAGTTCGGTCTGGCGGTCGACCCCGACGACCCGACCAAGCGGATCATCCGCAACGACCCGGCGTACATCCGCGAGTCCGCCGAGGGGAGCCTGCGCCGCCTCGACGTCGACGTGATCGACCTCTACTACATGCACCGCCGCGACGTGAGCGTCCCGCTGGAGGAGAGCGTCGGCGTCATGGCCGACCTGGTCCGCGAGGGCAAGGTGAAGCACCTCGGCCTCAGCGAGGTCACGGCCACCGAACTCCGCGCCGCGCACGCCGTGCACCCCATCGCCGCCCTGCAGTCCGAGTGGTCCCTCTTCAGCCGGGACATCGAGGCGAACGTCGTCCCCGCCGCCCGCGACCTCGACATCACCCTCGTCGCCTACTCCCCGCTCGGCCGGGGCTTCCTCACCGGCTCCTTCGCCAAGGCCGAGGACCTCACCGCCGACGACTTCCGCCGCCACCAGCCCCGCTTCACCGGCGACAACGCCACCGCCAACGCGACCCTCCTCGACCCCGTCCGCAAGGTCGCCGAGACCCACAACGCCACCCTGGGCCAGATCGCCCTGGCCTGGGTCCAGCAGCAGGCACCCCTGCACAACCTCCCGGTGGTCCCCATCCCGGGCACCCGTAAGCCGACCAGGGTGGAGGAGAACGCGGCGGCCACGAGGATCGTCCTGACCGAGGACGACCTGGCCCTGCTCGAACCCATAGCGGCACAGGTGGCGGGCGACCGCTACGCGGACATGCGGTTCACGTCGGCAGGCAGGGAGTAGGAAGCGGAGCTGTTCAGGCGGGTCGGTGCGCTGTGCTTCAGGCAGGGGGCGCGCGGGCTTTGCTTTCAGGGGCGCGGGCCTATGTCGATATGCGACTCCGTCGCGTGGGCGCGACAAGCCACGACGTACCCGCACCCGGCAACGACGCGATCCCCGAACGGCGAGTGGCTACAACTCCGCCAGCAACTCCGCCTTCTTCATACTGAACTCCTCATCCGTCACCAGCCCCGCCTCGTGCAGCTCCCCCAGATGCCGGATCCGGTCGGCGATGTCGGCCGGATCCCGCCGGGGCCCGGCATCGGCCGGCGTGCCCACGGGCCCCGCCGACCGCACCGCCGCCAACACGGCCGCGGCGAACGGCAACGACTCGTGCACCGGCCCGTACCCCAGCCCGAACACCACGGCGGCGGGATCATGATCGGGCTGAGGCGGCTGCTCACCGGAGTCGTCGCGCCGCAGCAACCGCAGATACCCCTCGAAGAGCTCCGGCGACCGCCACTCGACCCCGCTCAGCGCGCCGACCGGGAAACTCTGGTCCCCGGCCTTCCACTTCGCCGACGACGCGCCCGTCCAGAACCACCGGAACGACACGGACCGCCCGTCGAAGGACGCCTTCCCGTCGTACGCCTTGAACTGCAACGGCACCTCGGGCGCCGCCACGAGAAACCGCTCGGCCGGCCCGGACCGTGTCAACCGCGCCCGCAGCTCGTCGGCGTAGTACTCCGCGAGCGTCTCCCGCTCGGCCGGCAGCACCAGCCGGTACGGGTCGGACCCCTCCTTGAGCTGGTCCGCCGCCGCCTCCATCAGCGGATCGGCGCCGGGTCGCGGCACGGCACGCAGTACGACGGTGCCCCGCTTCCCGGGTGTCAGTGTCACCCCCGCGATCGCCTCCAGGGGGATGCGTCGCTCACCGAGTGCCTGGAAGAGCTTCGGCGTGCGAATCCCCCGTTCGAAGCGGATGAGCACGGAGTCGGACTCGAACTCCCAGGCGGCATGAAATCCGGCCAGTACGTCACCCATGCGGCTCATCGTATGCGTGCGACGCGGGGAAGTCCCGACCGAGGCGAACCGCACTTTTACCCTCCTCTACGCGCGTCAGGCCGCAGCGCTGTCGGACAGACCCGACAGACACGCGTCGTCCTCCCGCGCACACCGCACCGACTCGTATGCGCCGATGCCGATTTCGGCGAAGTTGTACAGACTCTCGGTACCCGGCTCGAAATAGCCGCTGTGGCCCTGGGCGTCGGCCGCCGACAGGATGCGCGCCCCGAACTCCGAGGAGACCGGGTCGGCGCCGTGGCCGAGCCCGCCGACCTCCAGGTAGGGCACGTCCTGGATCCAGTCGTCGGCGTCCCGCATGGCCCACACCCGGGCCGCCGTACGCAGCTGGCCGACCGACTCGGCACGCATGCCGGGACTGCCCGCGACGGCGATGTCGGTGACCCGCGACGGCAGCGACGGGGCGGCGACCCCGCACACCACGGAGCCGTAGCTGTGGCACACCAGCGCGACGGTGGAGCCGCCGGGCAGGCTCCGCACCAGTGCGTTCAGCCGGACCGAGCCCTGTTCGGCGCGGAGCGCGGTGGCCGAGTCGAGGCCGAGGCCGGTGGGCGCGGTGTAGTCGGCCCAGGCGATCACGGCCGTACGCGTCCCGGGGCTCGCCGAACGCTCGGCCTCGTAGAGCGATTCGGCCATGCCGACGGGCGCGGAGTACCGGCGGTTGGTGCGCTGGAAGTTGATGACGCTGGTGTCGACGCCGGGGACGACGACCGAGACGCGCTCCGCCTTGTCGAGGCTGCCGAAGACCTCGGCGACCCGGCCGTTGCCCTCGGGGCTGAAGGCGAGGATGTGCCGCTTCTTCACGGCCAGCATGTCGAAGCGGTGCATCCGGCGGCCGGCCTCGTACCGGCCGGTCTCGGAGAGCCGCTGGTCGTGCATGCGTTCCCGTTCGAGATTGCTCTGCTGCTTCAGCGCGACGCGGTTGGCCCGGTAGCGCAGCTCGACGGGGGCGCCGTTCATGTTGCCCACGGCGAGCGGATACCGGTGGGCGAGCCTGGTGCGCTGGTACGCGGTGAGCGAGGCGAAGAAGGCGGCCAGGCGGTGCGGGGACGATTCGGCGTCCGGCAGTTCGCGGCCGTCGAGGTGTCCGCGCTGCCACGAGGAGAGCGACGCCTGCAGCGGCGACTCCTCGCGGTGGCTGCGGATCGCGGTCCAGCCGGTGGTCGCCAGCATCACGAAAACCACGGCCAGCGCCAGCAGTGCGCGCCAGACGTTCAGTTGCGGGGAGGAGTCGAAGGAAGTCACTGAAAGGACACACTAAGAGAACGGAAGGGTCTCGCGTTAACCAAGTGAGAGGGATCACGTTTCGATCACGCCCCGTTCCGTGCGGTGCGTCGAGAAGGTCCCGATGATGCCGTTCCCCGCACCTTTCAGTCAGTGCGCCACTTTTCGGCCAACGTCGGCCGTACGGCGTCCAGATGCGTGGCGGTCAGTGTGCGCATGGCGTCCTTGCTGAGGTCGCCGCCCAGGGCCCACATGCGTTCTGTGACCCGCATCACCCCGCCGAAGAGGGCCACCGCCACCCGCGGCCGGGGATCGGTGTCCACGTCGAGCCCCTCGCGCTCGGCGATGACCCGCTCGATCTCCCTCGCCACCTCGTCGGAGCGGCGCAGATGCGCGGCCAGCAGCGCGGGCGTCGACTCGATCATGCCGTAGGCGCGCAGATGGAGGTCGACGGGAACGACCTGGTCGACGGCCTCACCGATGGCGTCCCAGCCCTCCAGGACGGCGTTGCGCATCGCCTCCAGCGGCGCCTCGTGCGCCGGCCGGGCGCGCACGGCCGCCAGGAAGTGCTCCTGGGTGAGGCCCACGACCGCGAGGGCGGCCTCCTCCTTGCCCGCGAAGTAGCGGAAGAAGGTGCGCTGCGAGACGTCGACGGCCTCGGCGATCTCGTCGACCGTCGTCGCCTCGTACCCCTGGGTCGTGAACAGCTCCAGGGCCGCCCGCAGCAGTGCGTCGTGCGTGCGCTGCTTCTTCCGCTCGCGCAGTCCCGGTCGCTCCTCCGCCGTCGCCGCCGCCGTGGCCGCCGTCTCCATGAACCCTCGTCTCCGCCCGCCGGTGCGGCGAGTGACGTGACAGTTACCGACTTGTGAACTGGTTTGTCAACTGTCAGTGGCTGTCATTAGTCTCGCGCGTATGACTAGTCAGACCACTGTCGACAAGACGGGACCGGGGGACAAGGCGCCAGTCGTCCCGTCGGACCCGACGACGAACCAGGGCCGGGGCCTGCGCGGCCATCCCTGGTTCACCCTCCTCACCGTGGCCGTCGGCGTCATGATGGTCGCCCTCGACGGCACCATCGTGGCGATCGCCAACCCGGCCATCGCGAAGGATCTGGGTGCCACCTGGGCGGATGTCCAGTGGATCACCAACGCGTACTTCCTCGCTCTCGCCGTCACGCTCATCACCGCCGGAAAGCTCGGTGACCGCTTCGGCCACCGGCAGACCTTCCTGATAGGCGTGGTCGGCTTCGCCGCCGCCTCCGGCGCCATCGGCCTGTCGAACTCGGTCGCCTTCGTGGTGACCTTCCGGGTCTTCCAGGGCCTGTTCGGCGCGCTGCTGATGCCGGCCGCGCTCGGCCTGCTCCGGGCCACCTTCCCCGCCGAGAAGCTGAACATGGCGATCGGCATCTGGGGCATGGTCATCGGCGCCTCCACCGCGGGCGGCCCGATCCTCGGCGGCTTCCTGGTGGAGAACGTCAGCTGGCAGTCCGTGTTCTGGATCAACGTCCCGGTCGGCGTCCTCGCCGTGACCCTGGGCGCCTGGATCCTGCTGGACCACCGCGCGGAGAACGCCCCGCGCTCGTTCGACGTCCTCGGCATAGCCCTGCTGTCCGGAGCCATGTTCTGCCTGGTCTGGGCCCTCATCAAGGCCCCGGAGTGGGGCTGGGGCGACGGCCTGACCTGGACCTTCCTGGTCGTCTCCATCGCCGGTTTCGTCCTCTTCGCCTTCTGGGAGACGAGGGTGAAGGAGCCGCTGATCCCGCTGGCCCTCTTCCGCTCCGTACCCCTGTCCGCGGGTGTCGTCCTGATGGTCCTGATGGCCATCGCCTTCATGGGCGGCCTGTTCTTCGTGACGTTCTACCTCCAGAACGTGCACGGGATGAGCCCCATCGACGCGGGTCTGCACCTCCTTCCGCTCACCGGCATGATGATCGTCGGCTCACCGCTCGCGGGCGCGCTGATCACCAAGGCCGGACCGCGCATCCCGCTGGCCGGCGGCATGGCCCTCACCGCGATCGCCATGTACGGCATGTCGACGCTGGAGACCGACACCGGCAGCGCCGCGATGTCCCTCTGGTTCGCGCTCCTCGGTCTCGGCCTCGCCCCGGTGATGGTCGGCGCGACCGAGGTCATCGTCGGTAACGCGCCCCTGGAGCTGTCCGGTGTCGCCGGCGGTCTCCAGCAGGCCGCGATGCAGATCGGCGGCAGCCTCGGTACGGCCGTGCTGGGCGCCGTGATGACGTCCAAGGTGGACAGCGACTTCGCGGGCAACTGGGCGGACGCGGGACTCCCGGAGCTGAACGACGCCCAGCTCGCCCTGGCCAAGCAGGCGGTCCAGCAGGGCGCCGCTCCGGTCGCCGAGGGCACCCCGGCGGAGATCGCCGCGAAGATCACCACGGTCGCGCACGACACGTTCATGTCCGGCATGAGCCTGGCCTCGCTCGTCGCCGCCGGTGTGGCCGCGATCGCCGTCCTCGTGGCGTTCCTGACCAAGCGCGGCGAGAACGCGGAGGCGGGTGCCGGAGCGGCACACATCTGACAGCTCCATACACATCTGACAGCTCCGTACGCATCCGACAGCTCCGTGCGCATCCGACAGCGATGCCACTGCTTCACGCGCGGGTTTCGGCCCGAGTTCGCCTATCAGGGTGACAACGCTGAAGATCGCTCCATCCGGTGCGCGCCGCAGGTGACAGTGGGTCAAGTCCTCCGCACGGCATGGTCGTTGACGGCGGAGCGACCCGGGGTCTGCGGCGCGCTGCCGGAGGGGGGCAGCGCGCGCAGACAGCTCGCCAACTCTCGCCGGTTTCGACCACGCCGGACGGGTACTCGACGTTCGGTACTCGAACTGACCGCGAGGTTCAGGGAGTTGTTGACGATGGCGAGCTTCGGACACGGTACGCGCAGGCACCCCCGATCACGTGGCCGGACGGGGTCACGGACCGGGCCGGATCGCGCGACGCTCGGCGTCATCGGAGTCATCTGCGCGATAGCGGGATTCTTCGTCCTGGGCATCATCCTCGGCCCGGTGGCGATCCTCTGCGGCTGGCTGGCGATGAACCGCACCTGGTCCGGCGCCCGCCCCGTCCCCGCGATCGTCGCGGTCGTTCTGGGTGCCATCGACACCGTCCTGGCCATCATCTGGCTGGCGGGCACGGCCACTCCGGGCACCGGCTTCTTCTGACCCCGAGGTGCGGGAAGACCCGGGACGCGTCGGCGGGTGCGGGTCGTGTGGGGTTGCTCGCGGGGAACCCCGCGAGCAACCCCACACGACCCGCACCCGCCGACGCACAGGTACCTCTACGGTCATCGGCGCTGTTCAGGTACTTCAGATACCACCTTCGCGGAAGACCGCAATGCCGAAACCTCCGCCCGCAACAGCCGAACCTCCTCCGCCAGCTCCACTATCGCCGCCGTCTGTCGTCGCTCCTCCGCGTCGTCCTTCTCGAACCGCGATATGAACCACGCCGCGATGTTCGCGGTCACCACACCCAGCAACGCGATCCCCGACAACATCAGCCCGACGGCCAGCACCCGCCCCAGCCCGGTGGTCGGCGCGTGGTCCCCGTACCCCACCGTCGTCATCGTCGTGAACGACCACCACACCGCGTCGTCCAACGTGTCGATGTTCCCGCCGGGAGCGTCCCGCTCCACGGACAGCACCGCCAGGGACCCGAACATCAACAGCCCGACGACCGCACCGCCGACGTACGTCGTGAGCCTTATCTGCGACGCCATGCGCGCCCGCTGCCCCACCAGCAGCAGCGTCGCCACCATCCGCAGCAGCCGAAGCGGCTGGAACATCGGCAGCGCCACGGCCGCGAGGTCCAGCCACCGCGTCCGTACGAACTCCCACCGCCGCTCGGCGAGAAGCAGGCGGATGACGTAGTCGAGCGCGAACGCACCCCACACCGCCCACTCGGCGACGTCGCACCACCACTGCACGTCCCCGCTCACGTCCGGCCGGACGATCGGCACCGCGTACGCGACGGCGAACACCGCGGCCAGTCCGAACAGCGGCCGCTGCGTCTTCTGTTCCCAACGGACCTGTGCCGAGACCGATCGCTGCTTCATGGCCGCATAGTAGAAAACGTGAAGGGGTGGTGAACCCACCGGTTCACCACCCCTTGCACTCAGAACGATGCTATGCGTCGCCTCCGGCGGCGCCCGGGTCCGCCGCCGCCACGTCGAGCAGCTGGTAGCGGTCGATGGCCTGCTTGAGCACCGAACGGTCGACCTTGCCCTCGCGCGCCAGCTCGGTCAGCACCGCGACCGCGATCGACTGCGCGTCGATGTGGAAGAAGCGCCGGGCCGCGCCCCGCGTGTCCGCGAAGCCGAAGCCGTCCGCGCCCAGCGACTGGTACGTGCCCGGCACCCACCGCGAGATCTGGTCCGGCACCGACCGCATCCAGTCGGAGACGGCCACGAACGGGCCCTCGGCGCCGCTCAGCTTCTTCGTCACGTACGGGACGCGCTGCTCCTCCTCGGGGTGCAGCAGATTGTGCCGCTCCACCTCGACGGCCTCGCGGCGCAGCTCGTTCCAGGAGGTCGCCGACCAGACGTCCGCCTTCACGTTCCAGTCGGCGGCCAGGATCCGCTGCGCCTCGACCGCCCAGGGCACCGCCACGCCGGACGCGATGATCTGCGCGGGGATCGAGCCCGCCTCGCCGGCCCGGTAGCGGTGGACGCCCTTGAGGATGCCCTCGACGTCCACGTCCGCCGGCTCGGCCGGGTGCTGGAGCGGCTCGTTGTAGACGGTGAGGTAGTAGAAGACGTCCTCGCCCGGCTTGCCGTCGGCGGTCTCGCCGTACATCCGGCGCAGACCGTCCTTCACGATGTGCGCGATCTCGTACCCGAACGCCGGGTCGTAGGCGACACAGCCCGGGTTCGTCGAGGCGAGCAGCTGCGAGTGCCCGTCCGCGTGCTGCAGACCCTCACCGGTCAGTGTCGTACGGCCGGCGGTCGCGCCCAGGACGAAGCCGCGCGCCAGCTGGTCCGCCATCTGCCAGAACTGGTCGCCGGTGCGCTGGAAACCGAACATCGAGTAGAAGACGTAGACCGGGATGAGCGGCTCGCCGTGCGTGGCGTAGGCCGAACCGGCGGCGATCAGGGAGGCCGTGCAGCCCGCCTCGGAGATGCCGTCGTGCAGCATCTGACCCGTGGGCGACTCCTTGTAGGCGAGCAGCAGATCGCGGTCGACCGCCTCGTACTGCTGGCCGAGCGGGTTGTAGATCTTCGCGCTCGGGAAGAACGAGTCCATGCCGAAGGTGCGGTATTCGTCGGGCGCGATCAGCACGAAACGCTTGCCGATCTCCTTGTCCCGCATGAGGTCCTTCAGTAGTCGAACAAACGCCATGGTGGTGGCGATGGACTGCTGACCGGAACCCTTCTTCACACTCGCGTACGTCTTGTCCTCGGGCAGGGGCAGAGGCTTCGCACGCACGACACGCGTCGGGACGTACCCGCCGAGGCCCTTGCGGCGGTCGTGCATGTACTGGATCTCCTCCGAGTCCCGCCCGGGGTGGTAGTACGGCGGCGCGCCGGACTCCAGCTCCTTGTCGGAGATGGGCAGGTGGAGGCGGTCACGGAAGCCCTTGAGGTCGGCGACCGTCAGCTTCTTCATCTGGTGCGTGGCGTTGCGGCCCTCGAAGTTCGGGCCCAGCGTCCAGCCCTTGACCGTCTTCGCCAGGATGACCGTCGGCTGGCCCTTGTGCTCGTGGGCCGCCTTGTACGCCGCGTAGATCTTCCGGTGGTCGTGACCGCCGCGGCCCAGGTGCAGGATCTGGTCGTCGGTCATGCCCTCGACCATCGCGCGCAGCCGCTGGTCGTCACCGAAGAAGTGGTCGCGGATGTACGCGCCGGTCTCGGTGGCGTACGTCTGGTACTGGCCGTCCGGAGTGGTGTTCATCCGGTTGACCAGCACACCGTCGCGGTCCTGTGCGAGCAGCGGGTCCCAGGAGCGGTCCCAGACCAGCTTGATCACGTTCCAGCCGGCGCCGCGGAACTGCGACTCCAGCTCCTGGATGATCTTGCCGTTGCCGCGCACCGGCCCGTCGAGGCGCTGGAGGTTGCAGTTGACGACGAACGTGAGGTTGTCCAGGCCCTCGCGCGCGGCGATCGACAGCTGGCCGAGCGACTCCGGCTCGTCCATCTCGCCGTCGCCGAGGAACGCCCAGACATGGGACTTGGAGGTGTCCGCGATACCGCGTGCCTCCATGTACCGGTTCATCCGCGCCTGGTAGATCGCGCCCAGCGGACCGAGGCCCATGGACACGGTCGGGAACTCCCAGAAGTCCGGCATCAGCCGCGGGTGCGGGTAGCTGGACAACCCGTACGGCGCCTTGGACTTCTCCTGGCGGAAGGCGTCCAGCCGCTGCTCGTCGAGCCGGTCCAGCATGTACGCGCGGGCGTAGATACCGGGGGAGGCGTGGCCCTGGAAGAAGATCTGGTCGCCGCCGTCGCCCTCGTCCTTGCCGCGGAAGAAGTGGTTGAAGCCCACGTCGTAGAGGGAGGCGGAGGACGCGAAGGTCGCGATGTGGCCACCGACGCCGATACCGGGCCGCTGGGCGCGCGACACCATCACGGCGGCGTTCCACCGGGTCGCGTTGAGGATCTTCCGCTCGATCTCCTCGTTGCCCGGGAAGAACGGCTCGGCCTTGGTCGGGATGGTGTTGACGTAGTCCGTGCTGCGCATCTCGGGCACGGCCACGCGCTTTTCACGGGCCCGCTCGATGAGCCGTAGCATCAGGTAGCGCGCGCGCTCACGGCCGCGCTCGTCCACGGCGGCGTCGAGCGAGTCGAGCCACTCCTGGGTCTCCTCGGGATCGAAGTCAGGGACCTGACTCGGAAGGCCGCCAATGATGATCGGATTGCGATCGGATCCGGAAGCCACGCTGTTCCTTAGCTGTCAGAGGGCCGCTCTTCAGGGGTTCTTCATGGGTGTTCACTAGGTGCCTGCACCGCCCCCCATCGTGTACCTCGGGGACGCAAACGTCACCTCTACCGAGAGGTAACCAGGGCGGCCACCTGCTCGACAAAGGTAGTAAAGGTATTCGATGCTCGTACCCCCGGATGATTGCCGAATGCACAAAACGGGCAGAACGGTGTGGCGTGAGTCACGTGAGGCTATTAATCCGCGCAGAGAGTTGCGGTGACACGGCCCGGATCGTCACCGTTTCGGCGGTCTGAAAGGCTGGGTACTTGCGCGATCGGTCCCGCCCGTGTGGACTACGGCCAATGCTTCGCGCACGCGCGTGGCTGATTCCCCAGGGGGCGACCCCACCCGAACATGATCAGGAGGCAACCCGTGAGCGCGACCGCGGACCACGCGGAGGAGCGGACGAACCCTGCCGCAAGGCTGGGGTTCCAGCCCGAGCAGGTGGTCCAGGAGATCGGCTACGACGACGATGTCGACCAGGAGCTCCGCGAGTCCATCGAAGAAGTCGTAGGCAGTGAGCTCGTCGACGAGGACTATGACGACGTGGCCGATGCCGTCGTGCTGTGGTTCCGAGACGACGACGGCGACCTGACCGACGTACTGGTGGATGCCACCACGTACATCGAGGAGGGTGGCTCGATCCTGCTGCTGACGCCCAAGACAGGGCGGGACGGCTATGTGGAGCCCAGCGACATCTCCGAAGCCGCGACGACCGCGGGACTGTCCGCGTCGAAGAGCGTCAGCGTCGGCAAGGACTGGAGTGGGAGCCGGTTGGTGACGCCGAAGGCAGCGAAGTCGAAGAAGTGACGTGACCCGCGCCCCTGGAGAGAGGGCCCCTTGTGGGCCACCCCTCCAGGGGCGCGCCGTTTCCCCTGCGTAGGCTGGGCCACCCGAACGGTCCATGAAGGGACTACAGGAACATCATGGCGATCCAGGTCGGCGACAAGGCTCCCGACTTCGAGCTCAGGGACAACCACGGGGCCACCGTGCGGCTCGCGGACTTCCGGGGCGAGAAGAACGTGGTGGTGCTCTTCTACCCGTTCGCGTTCACCGGGGTCTGCACCGGGGAGCTGTGCGAACTGCGGGACAACCTGCCGAAGTTCGTGAACGACGACGTGCAGCTGCTGGCCGTGTCCAACGACTCGATCCACACGCTGCGGGTCTTCGGCGAGCAGGAGAACCTGGAGTACCCGCTGCTGTCGGACTTCTGGCCGCACGGCGAGGTCTCCCGGGCGTACGGCGTGTTCGACGCGGACAAGGGCTGCGCGGTACGCGGCACGTTCATCGTCGACAAGGAGGGCATCGTCCGCTGGTCGGTCGTCAACGCCCTGCCGGACGCCCGCGACCTGAACGAGTATCTCGCCGCTCTGGACACCCTGTGATTCCCGGGTTCCAAGCCCTGCGTGGAACGGGAACCCGTCATTAGGATCGAGACGTTGATCCGACACCAACGCACGACGGGGCTCCCCGCCCCTGAAACCAAACGGAGGACTTCGTGGGAGTCAGCCTCAGCAAGGGCGGCAACGTATCGCTGACCAAGGAGGCGCCGGGCCTGACCGCGGTCATCGTCGGTCTGGGGTGGGACATCCGCACCACGACCGGCACCGACTTCGACCTGGACGCCAGCGCCCTGTTGCTGGAGTCGTCGGGCAAGGTCAGCAGCGACGCCAACTTCATCTTCTTCAACAACCTGAAGAGCCCGGAGGGCTCGGTCGAGCACACCGGCGACAACCTCACCGGTGAGGGCGAGGGCGACGACGAGCAGATCAAGGTCAACCTCGCGACCGTCCCGGCCGAGATCGAGAAGATCGTCTTCCCGGTCTCGATCTACGACGCCGAGAACCGCCAGCAGTCCTTCGGCCAGGTCCGCAACGCGTTCATCCGCGTGGTGAACCAGGCCGGTGAGGCGGAGCTCGCCCGTTACGACCTCTCCGAGGACGCCTCCACCGAGACCGCCATGGTCTTCGGTGAGCTGTACCGGCACGGCGCCGAGTGGAAGTTCCGCGCCATCGGCCAGGGCTACGCCTCGGGCCTGCGCGGCATCGCCCAGGACTTCGGTGTGAACGTCTGAGTCACGGGGGAATAGCCCCCTGAACCACCGACTCACCACGTCCGGTGCCGCCGTCCTCAGCGACCGCGGCGCCGGACGCGCTCGTACGACGAGGGCGGCTGCCCGCGCGTACGACCACAACTGAACAGTTGAGCAACTGAAGCTCGAAAATCGGGGAGGACCAGCACCATGGGCGTCACACTCGCCAAGGGGGGAAATGTCTCCCTCTCCAAGGCCGCGCCGAACCTCACTCAAGTGTTGGTCGGGCTCGGCTGGGACGTCAGGACCACTACCGGCGCACCCTTCGACCTCGACGCCAGCGCACTGCTGTGCCAGGGCGGCCGGGTGCTGGGGGACGAGTGGTTCGTCTTCTACAACAACCTGACGAGTCCCGACGGCTCGGTCGAGCACACCGGCGACAACCTCACCGGTGAGGGCGACGGCGACGACGAGTCGCTGATCATCGACCTCTCCCGGGTGCCGGCCAACGTCGACAAGATCGTCTTTCCGGTCTCCATCCATGACGCCGAGAACCGCGGCCAGGCCTTCGGCCAGGTCAGCAACGCCTTCATTCGCGTCGTCAACCAGGCGGACGGCCAGGAGCTCGCCCGTTACGACCTCTCCGAGGACGCCTCCACCGAGACCGCGATGATCTTCGGCGAGGTCTACCGCTACGGCGGCGAGTGGAAGTTCCGCGCCGTGGGACAGGGGTACGCGTCCGGCCTTCGAGGCATCGCGCTCGACTTCGGTGTGAACGTCTCGTAGCGCTATAAGCGCAAAAGCCGGGGCCGTGTGGGGTGCGAGGGGTACCCGACTAGACTTCGGGTTCAAAAGTTCGTAAAGCCGCGCGCGGCGCGGGGGAACGCCGTACACACACGATTGGGTAGCCAGTGGTTCTGAAAACCTTCGGCTGGTCGTTCGCGGTCACCGCGCTCGGCTTGGTTGCAGCGGTTCTCTACGGCGGATGGGCGGCGTTCGGTGTCGTCGCGATCCTGTCCGTCCTGGAGATCTCGCTGTCGTTCGACAACGCGGTGGTCAACGCCGGGATCCTGAAGAAGATGAATGCCTTCTGGCAGAAGATCTTCCTCACCGTCGGCATCCTGATCGCCGTCTTCGGTATGCGGCTGGTCTTCCCCGTCGTCATCGTCGCCATCAGCGCCAAGGTGACTCCGATAGAGGCCGTCGACCTGGCGCTCACCGACAAGGACCAGTACCAGCAGTACGTGACCGACGCCCACCCGTCGATCGCGGCCTTCGGCGGTATGTTCCTGCTGATGATCTTCCTGGACTTCATCTTCGAGGACCGGGACATCAAGTGGCTGGGCTGGCTGGAGCGTCCGCTGTCCAAGCTCGGCAAGGTCGACATGCTGTCGGCCTGTATCGCGATGATCGTTCTGCTGGTCACCTCGATGACCTTCGCCACCAACGCCCACCAGCACGGCGGCGTCCATGTCGACAAGGCGCAGACGGTCCTGATCTCCGGACTCGCGGGTCTCATCACCTATCTCATCGTGGGTGGTCTCTCCGGCTTCTTCGAGAACAAGCTGGAGGAAGAGGAGGAGCGCGAGCACGAGGAGGAGGAGGCGGCGGAGCGCGCGGGCAAGCCGCGTTCGGCCGTGGCCCTGGCCGGTAAGGCCGCGTTCTTCATGTTCCTCTACCTGGAGGTCCTGGACGCGTCCTTCTCCTTCGACGGTGTCATCGGCGCCTTCGCCATCACCAACGACATCGTCCTGATGGCGCTGGGCCTCGGCATCGGCGCGATGTACGTCCGGTCGCTGACCGTGTACCTGGTCCGCCAGGGCACCCTCGACGACTACGTCTACCTGGAGCACGGCGCGCACTACGCGATCGGCGCGCTCGCGGCGATCCTTCTCGTCACCATCCAGTACGAGATCAACGAGTTCGTCACCGGCTCCATCGGTGTCATCCTGATCGCCTGGTCCTTCTGGTCCTCCGTGCGCCGCAACAAGGCGCTGGAGGCCGAAGAGGGAGAAGCTGACGCCGCCGACAAGGCGGAGGTCTCATCCGGGGTGTGACCACCCGCGGGGTGAGGGCAGGCTCTGAGCGGGGCGGCCGACGAGGACTCGTCCTCGTCGGCCGCCCCGCTGGTGGTTGACGTGACGACACGGCAGTTGTGGGGCGGGCATGGGTTTCCTGGACAACCTCTGGCGCGGGCGGGCCTCGGAGTTCGACGCGGGCAACGCGGCGACCAACGCGATCGAACTGACCAAGCGGCACCAGAGGGTGTCCCTCTCCAAACAGAACGCCGCGGCGGGCCATCTGCGCGTCAACCTGTCCTGGCGGATGCGGACGTCCGACATCGGCGGGCCGAAGCGGCAGAGCGTGCTGCGGCACCCCTTCAAGGCGCTCAGGCCGGAGGAGGTGCAGGCGCACAGCCAGAGCATGGTGAACGTCGACCTCGACCTCGGCTGTCTGTACGAGCTGGCCGACGGGACGAAGGGGGTCGTGCAGCCGCTGGGCGGCTTCCTCGGGGACATCAACGACCCGCCGTACATGCGGCTCAGCGGGGACGACCGGTTCGGGTCGGGATCCGGCGAGACGATGTACATCAACCTGGACCACCGGGACGCCTTCAAGCGGATGCTGGTGTTCGTCTACATCTACGACCAGACGCCGGCGTTCGACCGGACGCACGCGGTCGTGACGCTCTATCCCAGCAACGGCCCGCGGATCGAGATAGGCCTGGACGAGAGACATCCCCAGGCCCGGTCGTGTGCGGTGGTGATGATCGAGAACATCAAGGGGGAGATCACCGTGCGCCGGGAGGTGAAGTTCGTGTACGGCTTCCAGGCGGAACTCGACCGGTTGTACGGGTGGGGGCTGCAGTGGGGGCGGGGCTACAAGACGAAGGCCGAGCGTTCCTAGCGCCGTTCCTGACAGCCCCGCGCCCTCTACCGGGCGCTCAGCGGCCGATGAACTGCGGCCCCTGAGGCGGCAGGCGGAAGTTCGGGTCCAGGGCCGCCGCCGTGGGCTGGGGGTAGCCGTACGCCGGGCCGTTGGCGGTGGCGGGGGTCGGCTGGGGATGCGGATAGCCGTAGGAGGGCTGGGCGGGCTGCTGTGTGGGGGCCGCCGGCGGGTAGCCGTACGCGGGCTGGGACGGGACGCCGACCGGGGCCTGCTCGGGGGGCAGCGGGGCCGAGATCTCCGGGACCGGGGCCGGGGTCTGGGTCGTGGCGGTCTGGTCGGCGGTCGACTCGTCGACAGAGATGCCGAAGTCCGTGGCGAGGCCCTCGAGGCCGTTGGTGTAGCCCTCACCCAGGGCACGGAACTTCCAGCCGCCGCCGCGGCGGTACAGCTCACCGCAGATGAGGGCGGTCTCCTCACCCGTCTCGGGCTTGACGTCGAAGTACGCCAGCGGCTCGGCGTCGGTGACCGTGGCGTCGTACAGCAGGATGCGCAGGGACGGAACGCGGTCGAAGGAGACGTCCCCGGCGGAGGCCACGAGGAGAATCTGGCTGACAGCGGACTCGACACCCGCCAGATCGGTCTGGATCGTGTCGGTGAGGCCTTCGGCCACGCGCTTCTGGCCGAGCCGCCACACCTTGCCCGAGGGGTGGCGCGGCTGGTTGTAGAAGACGAAGTCCTCGTCGGACCGTACGCGGCCGTCGGGACCGAGGAGCAGCGCCGAGGCGTCGACCACCGGGGCGCCCTGCCCGGGCGCCCAGCGCAGCACGGCGCGGACCGCCGTGGCTTCGATCGGGACGTTCGACCCCTTCAGCATCGCGTGCGTCATGCGGTCATCCTGCCCTCTCGGTCCTGATCACGACAACGCGGGGGCGGCGAACCGTCGGTGAAACAGTCCAGCGCCCGTCATGGCCGGGTTACCAGAACTTCACGCCCGGTGGGAACTGATGTCACACATTTGTACGTACTATTACCGGCCACCATCGGGACCGGCCGCCTAGCAACCACGGGGGAATTACGTGCGTCATTTCGGGCATATCGCCCCTGCGGAGCGTCAGCGTCTCTTCCACCGGGAGCCAGGGGTCTTCGACGCCGACTCCCCGCCCCGCGTGCTCGCCGCCGCGCTGGGCGCCACGCTCTACAGCCCGGCGACCCGGGAGCGGCTGGCCGACGACATCGTCAAGCAGGCCGGGCGTGGTGTGGTCTCCATGGTGCTGTGCCTGGAGGACTCCATCGACGACGCGGAGGTCGTGGGCGCCGAGGAGAACCTCGTCCGGCAGTTCGCCGACCTCGCCGGGCGGCCGGACGCCGAGCTTCCGCTGCTGTTCATCAGAGTCCGCTTCCCCGAGCAGATACCCGACCTCGTACGCCGATTCGGCCCGGCCGTACGATTGCTGTCGGGGTTCGTGTTCCCGAAGTTCACCGAGGAGCGGGGTGTCGCGTTCCTGGAGGCGCTCACCGCGGCCGAGTCCGCGAGCGGGCGGCGGCTGTTCGGTATGCCGGTGCTCGAATCGCCGGAGCTGATGTACAGGGAGACGCGCGTAGAGGCGCTCCAGGGCATCGCCCACACCGTCGACAAGTACCGCGACCGCGTCCTCGCGCTGCGCCTCGGCGTGACCGACTTCTGCTCCTCCTACGGCCTGCGTCGACCGCCGGACATGACCGCGTACGACGTCCAGATCGTCGCCTCCGTGATCGCGGACGTGGTGAACGTGCTGGGACGTGCCGACGGCACCGGGTTCACGGTGACCGGGCCGGTGTGGGAGTACTTCCGGGTCCAGGAGCGCATGTTCAAGCCGCAGCTGCGCACGAGTCCCTTCCTGGCGAACCGGGCCGGACAGTTGCGCGAGTCGCTCATCGAGCACGCGCTGGACGGTCTGCTGCGCGAGATCTCCCTCGACCAGGCCAACGGGCTGCTCGGCAAGACCTGCATCCATCCCTCGCACGTCCTGCCCGTGCACGCGCTGTCCGTGGTCAGCCACGAGGAGTTCAGCGACGCCCAGGACATCGTGCGGCCCGACCGCAACGGGGGCGGCGTACTGCGTTCCGCCTCCCGCAACAAGATGAACGAGGTCAAACCGCACCGCGCCTGGGCGGAAAGGGTTCTGCAGCGTGCCGAGGTGTTCGGGGTCGCCAACGAGGACATCGGGTTCGTGGACCTGCTGGCCGCGGGGCTGCCCGACTGAACCTCCCGCCTTCCGACAGCCGTCCGCATTCACGTCGTACCGACTAAGGAATCGATGATCAACGCAGCGAACGACCCGACCGGCAGGTCCGGCGTGTCCGGCGCACCCGACCCCTCCGACGCCTCCGACCCGGTCTGGTCCGGGACCTGGGTCGGCGAACGGCTCGGGGTCGAACTGGTCGGGGACGCGGAGCTGAGCGGGCTGCTGGGGCTCGCGCTGCGGCGCAATCCCAAGCGGGCCCATCTGCTGGTGTCGAACGTCCTCGGCAAGCACGTGCCGCAGTCGCCGGCCGTCGTGCACGGGCACGGGTTCGCGCTGGGCCGCCGGGTGCGGGAGCTGCTGGGGGCGGCCGGGGCGCGGACCGCGGTCGTCCTCGGGTACGCCGAGACGGCCACCGGGCTCGGACACTCGGTCGCGGACGGCGTGGGCGAGGCGCCCTACCTCCACTCCACCCGGCGCCCGGTCGAGGGCGTCCACCAGGCGGGCGGCTTCGAGGAGTCCCACTCCCACGCGACGTCGCATCTGCTGCTGCCGGAGGACCCCAGGCTGCTCGCGGGGCGGGGGCCGCTGGTCCTCGTCGACGACGAGTTCTCCACCGGGAACACGGTCCTCAACACCATCCGCGCGCTGCACGAGCGGTATCCGCGCAGGCGGTACGTCGTCGTGGCGCTGGTCGACATGCGGTCGGCCGCCGACCAGGGACGGCTGGCCGAGTTCGCCCGGGAGATCGGGGCGCGGGTGGATCTGGTGGCCGCGGCGAAGGGGACCGTGCGGCTGCCGGAGGGTGTGCTGGAGAAGGGGCAGGCGCTCGTCGCGGAGTACGAGGCCGTTTCCACGGCGCCGGCCGGGAAGGGCGGGACTTCGCAGGTCACCCCCGTCGATCTGGGATGGCCGGCCGGGGTGCCCGACGGGGGGCGGCACGGCTTCACCCCCGCGCATCGCGCGCGGCTGGAGAGCGCGCTGCCCGCCATGGCCGCGCGACTCGCGGAGGCGCTGCCGCCGGGGGCCCGCCGTGTGCTCGTACTCGGCTTCGAGGAGCTGATGTACGCGCCGCTGGCGCTCGCGCGGGAGCTGGAGAAGATGGCGGCCGGGCTGGAGATACGGTTCTCCACCACCACGCGCTCACCCGTCCTCGCCGTCGACGACCCCGGCTACGCGATACGCAGCCGCATCGTCTTCCCCGCGCACGACGACCCCGCGGACGGGCCGGGGGAGCGGTACGCGTACAACGTGGCCGGCGGTGGCTTCGACGCGGTGGTCGCGGTCGTCGACTCGGTCGCGGACACGGCCGCGCTGCACGCCGCGGACGGCCTGCTGGCGACCCTCGCCGCGCACACACCGGACGTGCTGCTCGCCGTGGTGCCGTCGTACGTCCCGCCGACCGGGCACCGCCGGGCCGCGGCGTCCGGGCCCCGCGCCGCCGCGGCGGCATCAGGGAGCCGCCGGTTCGAGGCGACCGAGGCGAAGGAGGCGAGCGGACTCGCCCCGGCCACCACGGCCGAAGCGCGCGAACTCTCGCCCAGTGGGGCGAACGCCCCGGTCACTCCGGCCTCCGCCGGGCCACCGAGGCCGGTCACCCGCACCACCGACCCCCACGCGCAGACACCCCCCACCTCTCTTGTCACCGAAAGGCCCCCCATGCTCCCCGACCCCCTGCGCGGTCCCGACTTCTCCTCCTACGCGCCCGACGAGGTGGGGTGGCTGCTGAGGGACCTCTCGGAGGTGACGTTGGAGGCGCCGACCGAGGAGCGGGAGGAGGCCATCCAGAGTGGGGGCGCGCACTACGCGGAGTCCCTGCCGGTCGAGTACCAGCCGACCGAGCAGTACCAGGCCCTCTTCCACAGTGCTCTCGAAGCCTCCGCCGAGCGGATCGCGCTGGCCGTGGGGGTGGTGACCGAGACCGTGCTGGCCGAGCGGTCGGCACGGCGGCCCGTCCTCGTGTCGTTGGCGCGGGCCGGGACACCCGTGGGTGTGCTGATGCGCCGGTGGGCGCGGTACCGGCACGGGGTCGAGGTGCCGCACTACGCCGTGTCGATCGTGCGGGGGCGCGGTATCGACGCCAACGCGCTGCGGTGGCTGGCGGCCCATCACGACCCCGCCGACGTCGTGTTCGTCGACGGCTGGACCGGCAAGGGCGCGATCACCCGTGAACTCGCCGCCGCCATCGAGGAGTTCGAGGTGTCCGACGGGATCACGGGGTTCGACCCGGAGATCGCCGTGCTCGCCGACCCGGGGTCGTGCGTGCGGACGTACGGGACGCGGGAGGACTTCCTCATCCCGTCCGCCTGCCTCAACTCGACCGTCTCCGGGCTGATATCGCGGACCGTCCTGCGCTCGGATCTCGTCGGGCCCGACGACTTCCACGGGGCCAAGTTCTACCGGGAGCTGGCCGGGGTCGACGTGTCGGTGGGCTTCCTGGACGCCATAGCCGCGCGCTTCGCGGAGGTCGTGGATGCCGTGGACGCCCGTACGAAGGAACTGCTCGCCGCCGATCGCACGCCCACCTGGGAGGGCTGGGCGGCCGTCGAGCGGATCAGTGAGGAGTACGGGATCCACGACGTGAACCTGGTCAAGCCCGGTGTCGGGGAGACCACTCGAGTGCTGTTGCGCCGGGTACCGTGGAAGATCCTCGCGCGGGCCGGGGCGGGCGCGGATCTCGACCACGTACGTCTGCTCGCCGAACAGAGAGGGGTACCGGTGGAAGAGGTGGCCGAACTGCCGTACACATGTGTGGGGCTGATCCACCCGCAGTACACGCGGGGCGCGACCGGCGCCGACGGCAAGGCGGTGGCGGTCTGATGCCGGGTCCCAGGGTTCTTGTCGCGAGCGATCTCGACCGTACGCTCATCTACTCGGCCGCCGCGCTCGCGCTGACCATGCCGGACGCGCGGGCGCCCCGGCTGCTCACCGTCGAGGTGCACGAGAGCAGGCCGCTGTCGTACATGACGGAGACGGCCGCGCGGTTGCTCGCCGAGCTGGGGGACGCGGCGGTGTTCGTGCCGACGACGACCCGGACGCGCAAGCAGTACCAGCGGATCAGTCTGCCGGGGCCGGAGCCGAAGTACGCGATCTGCGCCAACGGCGGGCATCTGCTGGTGGACGGTGTCACGGATGTCGCCTGGCACGAGCGGGTCACCGCCCGGCTCGCGGACGAGTGCGCGCCGCTCGCCGAGGTGCGGGACCATCTGGAGGCCACGGCGGACCCGGCGTGGGTGCGCAAGCACCGGATCGCGGAGGATCTGTTCGTCTATCTCGTCGTCGAGCGCGAGCTGCTTCCCGAGGAGTGGGTGAAGTGTCTCGGGGTGTGGGCCGAGGAGCGGGGCTGGACCGTGTCCCTGCAGGGGCGCAAGATCTACGCCGTTCCGAAGCCGCTCACGAAGTCGGCGGCGATGCGGGAGGTCGCGCGGCGGACCGGGGTGGAGTTGACGTTGGCCGCGGGGGACTCCCTGCTCGACGCGGATCTGCTGCTCGCCGCGGACCGGGCCTGGCGGCCCGGGCACGGGGAGCTGGCGGACGAGGGGTTCGTGGGGCCCGCGGTCAGTGCCCTTCCTGAGCGGGGTGTGCTGGCGGGGGAGCGGATTCTGCGGGAGTTCCTGCGGGCCTCGCGGGAGCGTTGACCCGGGGGCGGGGTGACTGTGCCGGTCGGAGGGTGCGGGTGCGGTGCGTTTCGGGCTGCGGGTTCGTCGTGGCTTGTCGCGCCCGCGCGGCGGAGCCGCATGTGTCAGAGCCCCGCGCCCCTTGACGGTGGCTGCTGCGGTCCCTTTTCAGGAAGCGGACCAGTGTGAATGCCAGAACCGCCAGGGCTGCTCCTACTAGGACGATCTTCGAGTACGTCGAGGCGATCGCCGTCACCTCCGTCCAGTTGGCTCCCAGGAAGTAGCCGGCCAGGACGAAGGCCGTGTTCCACAGGGCGCTGCCCAGGGTGGTGAGCAGGGTGAAGACGGGCAGAGGCATGCGTTCCACGCCGGCCGGTACGGAGATCAGGCTGCGGAAGACGGGGATCATGCGGCCGAAGAAGATCGCCTTGGTGCCGTGCCTGAGGAACCAGGCCTCCGTCCTCTCGATGTCCGAGACCTTGACCAGGGGCAGCCTGGCGGCGATGGCGACCGTGCGGTCGCGGCCGAGGACGGCGCCGACGCCGTAGAGGGCGAGGGCGCCGACCACGGAGCCCGCGGTGGTCCACAGCAGCGCGGCCAGGAGGCTCATCTGCCCGGTGCTCGCGGCGAAACCGGCGAGGGGCAGGACGACCTCGCTGGGTATCGGCGGGAAGAGGTTCTCCAGCGCGACGGCGAGGCCCGCGCCCGGCGCGCCCAGCAGATCCATCAGACCGATGATCCACAGAGGCGCGCCGCTCATCGACTCCGCTTGCATGGCTGTCATGCGGGCACGCTAGGTGAGCCAAGCTGAAGAGAGCCTGAGGGAACCCTGAGGGGACGGTGAACGCCCGGGGTCAGGGTGAGAGACCGCTCAAAGTTTGTGGCCCGGCCGGGGGACCGGTGAACGTTCCCGGGCCGGTGGCCGTTGATCGAAGTGTGTTGATCAACCGCAGCAGCCGCCGCCGCAGCATCCGCCACCACCGCCCGCCCGGGGCGCGGGTGCCGACGCGGCGGCCGAGCCCCCGACGGCGACCGTCGACAGAAGTTTGACCGTGTCGGAGTGGCCGCCGGGGCAGTCCGCGGGGGCGGACGACTCGGCCATCGGGCGGCTCAGTTCGAAGGTGTCGCCGCAGGTCCGGCAGCGGTACTCGTAGCGAGGCATGGGCCCAGGCTAACCGGCGTTCGCGCGGCGGCAAGGGTCCTCCATAATGGCTGGTCGGTCACACTGGCCAAATTTTCACGCCACTGACAGAAGCAGTTGTGAAAGTGACTGATAATTTGTGGTCGCTGTGTGGAGGCCGGAAGGCTGGGGGAACAGGGGGCTCACGGCCGCGAGTGTGGCGGCTGTGGCCGTCCACACGGGCGATGCCAAGTGGGGAGGGGGGACAGTCTTGACCGCTGTCCTTTGTCGACCGGGAGTCACGTCTCCCGGTCGCATGGTTGCCGTGCGTGGGCGAAAGGTTGCCGCGCACCGCAGAATCGTTGCCGCGCATCGCTCGGGCCGCCCGTTCGAGGGAGCCCGCCGTGACTAGTGCGGGAAACGCGACCGGGTCCGAGTCCGAGGACGAGGGCCGCGCGCGCCGTCGACGTGCCCCGGCGCAGGAGCGGGCGGAGGAGGTACGGGAGTCCGACCTCACGATGCAGTTGAAGCTTCCCCCTGCCCCGGCGGACGAGACCATGCAGCTGCGGCTGCCCGAGCCGGGCATGTTCGAGAGCCCGCAGGAGCAGTCGAAGCCGGGGGGAAGGGGTCGGCGCAAGGCGCCCAGGCCGTCTGTTCTGGCCAGATTCACCGCCGTCGCCGGCTCGCGGCTGGCCCCTTTCGCCCCGTTCGCCAGCCGGCTGCGTCCGGAGTACCCGCGCCCGGGCCGCACCGACTGGCGGCGCTGGGTGCCGTCCTGGCGGCAGTCGCTGGGAGCCGTCGGTCTGGCCGTGGGCGCCAGCGGCA
Source organism: Streptomyces sp. NBC_01314 (assembly GCF_041435215.1). Taxonomy (NCBI): domain Bacteria; kingdom Bacillati; phylum Actinomycetota; class Actinomycetes; order Kitasatosporales; family Streptomycetaceae; genus Streptomyces; species Streptomyces sp. NBC_01314. The sequence continues at coordinate 7,956,953 of NZ_CP108394.1, forward strand.
TGTTGCTCACCGCCGCCTACGCCGCCACGGACATACCGGACGACCTCAACACCTTCGCGACCCAGCAGGACAATGTGTACTTCTGGTCCGACGGCACCCCCATGGCCCGTACCGGCTGGGTGCGGCGTCAGGCGATGCCGCTGAAGGACGTCCCCGAGGACGTGCGCTGGGCGGTTCTCGCGGCGGAGAACGCGAGCTTCTACTCCGACCCCGGCATCTCCGTCAGCGGCATCACCCGCGCCCTGGTGCGCACCGTGGGCGAGGGCGACACCCAGGGCGGCTCGACGATCACCCAGCAGTACGTCAAGAACGTCTACCTGTCCCAGGACCGCTCGCTCGGCCGCAAGTTCGACGAGGCGATGATCGCCCTCAAGCTCGACAACAAGATGAGCAAGGACAAGATCCTTGAGGGGTACCTCAACACCAGCTGGTTCGGGCGCGGCACCTACGGCATCCAGCGGGCGTCCCAGGCGTACTACGGCAAGGACGTCAGCGACCTGAACGTCAGCGAGGCCGCGGTCCTCGCCTCCCTCCTCAAGGGGGCGGGCCTCTACGACCCCTCCCTCGGCAAGGCCAACCACGAGCGGACGGTCGAACGCTGGGAGTGGATCCTGGACCGGATGGTGGACATCGGGAAACTGTCCAAGGCCGAGCGCGCCACGTACACGAAGTTCCCCGAGCCGATCCAACAGTCCAACCAGTACGACACCGGCAAGCAGAGCGACTACCTGGTGCGACTGGCCTCCCAGTACGCGAAGAAGGCCGCGAACGTCACCGACCAGGAGTTCGACCGGGGTGGCTACCAGATCTACACGACCTTCGACAAGGACCGGCAGACCGAGCTGACCGACGCCGTCACCAAGGCGCGCAAGGACGTGCGCAAGGACGATCCGAAGAAGGCGAAGAGCGCCCACTTCGGAGCCTCCTCGGTCGACGCCGACGGGCGGATCCTCGCCGTCTACGGCGGCCCCGACCACCGTAAACAGGGCTTCAACGAGTCGAACGCGACCACCGTCCCGTCCGGGTCGGCCTTCCTGCCGTTCGTCTACGCGGCCGGCCTGGAACACGGCGTCGTCAAGGAACGCGGCGGCGAGGCTACACCTGTAACCCCGGCGACGGTCTACGACGGCAACGACGCAGTCCCGGTGACCACCCCCGAGGGGCCATACTGGGACCGGGACGGCGATCAGGTCTCCGCCCACAACGACGGCAAGAAGTCCTGGGGCCCGATCACCCTGCACGACGCGCTCGCCGGATCGGTGAACACACCGTTCATGCAGCTCGGCATGGACACCGGGCTGGGCAGGGTGCGGGCCACCGCCGAGGCGGCCGGACTGCTCTCCTCCAGCCTCGGGGCCCAGGTGCCCGCACTGTCCGTGGGCAGCGCCACGCCCAGCGCGATCCGTATGGCCAGCGGCTACAGCACCTTCGCCGCCCAGGGCAGGCACACCGAGCCGTACTCCGTGCGGAAGGTGACCCACAACGGGTCCAAGGTCGCCCTGAACAACCCGAAGCCGAAGCGCGCGGTGGGCGCCGAGGTGGCTGCCGAGGTCACCTCGGCCCTCACGGACGCCTACCGTGCCGACCACCCCACCTCGCCAGGCGCCGCCTCCTTCGAGGTGGCCGCCAAGGGCGGAACCACACAGAACGACAAGGCCGCCTGGTACGTCGGAACGGCGAAGGACGTGTCGACCGCCGTCGTCGTCTACCGCATCGACCTCGCCAAGAGCCTGGAGCCGCTACGGCTCGACGGGATCGCCGGAACGCCCAACGCCGGAATCCCCTACGACATCTGGTCCAGTGCGATGAGTATCGGCTGACCACCGATGAGCACCCGGACCCGCCACCCTCGCAGAATGAGCCGTACATGAACCCTGCCAGCAAGCCGCACAAGGGCCACCGTCGCAAGGCGCGCCCGCCGCGCCGCACCACGCGCCCGCAGTTCCTGACGGTGGCCGCGCTCCTCGTGCTCGCCTCGCTGGTCGGCGGCTACATGGTGCTGAACCGTTCGGTCGGCACCACGCCGACCGCCTCGTCGGCCGGCAGTGGGAACAAGTCCACGAAGAACTCGGAACCGCAGTGGGACGGCAAGACCAAGGTCATCGGGGACGGCTCGACCTCCTACACCGGCCCGCAGAAGGGGCGCCTGAAGGCCGTACCGCTCAAGAAGGGTGAGAAGCCCCCGCAGTTCGTCGTCTTCTCCTGGGACGGCGCGCTCGCCGGCGACGACAACCTGTTCCAGCACTACCAGGAACTGGCGAAGAAGTACGACGCCCACATGACGTTCTTCCTCACCGGCATCTACCTGCTGCCCAAGGAGAAGCGGGACCTCTACAGCCCGCCCCAGCACGACAAGGGCGCCGCGGCGATCAGCTATCCCACCGACGAGCACATCCGCACCACGCTGGACCAGCTCGGCAAGGCGTGGGAAGAGGGCAACGAGATAGGCACCCACTTCAACGGCCACTTCTGCGGGCCGAAGGGCGGCGGTGACTGGAGCGTCGCGGAGTGGAAGCAGGAGATCAAGGAGTTCAACAACTTCGTCGCCAACTGGAAGACCAACACCGGCGATACCGACCTCGACCCGCTGCCCTTCAGCATCGACGCCATCAAGGGCGGACGCGCCCCCTGCCTGGAGGGTCAGGACAACCTGCTGAAGGCGATCAAGGACTTCGGCTACCGCTACGACGCCAGCTCACCGGGCGCGTACCAGGTGTGGCCCGGCAAGAAGAACGGCGTCTGGGACTTCCCGCTGCAGATGCTCCCGTACAACGACGAGTACCAGGCGCTGTCGATGGACTTCAACTTCCTCTACAACCAGTCCGACGGCCAGACCCAGGGCGACCCGGCCAAGTTCCCGGCCTGGCAGCAGGAGACCATCGACACCTACATGGCCGGCTTCAACCGCGTGTACTACGGCAGCCGGGCACCCCTGCTCATCGGCAACCACTTCGAGCAGTGGAACGGCGGCATCTACATGAACGCCGTCGACGAGGTCATCAAGAACGTGTGCGTGAAGAAGGACGTGAAGTGCGTGTCCTTCGACGAACTGGCCGACTGGATGGACGTCCAGACACCGGAGACCCTGGCGAACCTGCGCGGACTCGACCCGGCCCAGGCACCGGCCGACTGGGCGTCGGTCGTGAAATAGGCGCACAGATACCCATGTTGCGTACTTGTTATTCCCCCTGACTTCTCTCTACTTGAGGAGGTCATGTAAAGATTCGTCTCTCGGGTAAGACCAACCCGGGGTCAAGGAGATTCCCAGTGAGATCAAGGACGTTGAGCCTCGCAGGCTCGACACTCACGGCAGCCGTGCTGGCCTCCGCACTGCTGCCCGTCGCCGCCGCGAACGCCGCCGCGTCGACGCCCAAGGTCACGAGCGCCACCAAGGACGCCTTCGGTCGCGTCGCGGACAACGTGCTCACCGACCGCACGGCCGTCCTGCTCGGCAGCAAGGCCGCCCGCAAGTCGCTGACGCCCACCGGCGGCGTCAAGCTGTCCTCCGGCCAGAAGAAGGCCGAGGACGGCAAGCTGAGCGCCCTGAAGGGCACCAAGTCCCGCCTGGCCGACCTGGGTGAGGCCTACACCTCGGCCGACACCAAGGTCACTGTCGACAGTGCCAAGGTCAAGGGCCAGAAGGCCACGGTCAAGGTCACCGAGACCACGACCCTCAAGTACAAGAAGATACGTGGCGACGAGCCCGCCTCCACGGGCTTCGACGCGCACCACGTGCTGACCTTCGCCGCGCAGGCGGACGGCACCTGGCAGCTGACCGCGATGCGCTCCACGGACGGCGGCGCCCCTCGCATCAACGAGCCCGCGGCCCCGGCGGCGGACGCCAAACTGAGCCGCACGCCGATGGCCATCATCAGCGCGCCCAAGGCGGCCACCACGCCCAACCCGGTGGCCAAGCCGAAGACGCTCACGGGCGGCGCGTACAACTACAACGCGATGGCGACGTACACCGAGAAGTACTGGAAGAACTACAACTCGGCGTACCGCAAGTACAACTCGGCGGGCGGTGACTGCACCAACTACCTCAGCCAGGGTCTCCTGGCGGGTGGCTGGAAGCAGATCTCCACGGTGACGCCAGAGGAGTACGACACCTGGTACTACGCGTCGAACGGTACGGCCGACGCCTGGATCGGCGTCAACGAGTGGTCCTGGTTCACCCAGACCGCCAAGCGGACCACCGCGCTCGCGAACGTCTACCAGATGGACATCGGCGACGTGCTGCAGGTCGACTTCAACAAGGACGGCGTCAAGGACCACTCCATGATGACGACCTACCGCAGCTCCAGCGGTGTCCCGTACCTGACCTACCACGACGCGGACACCTACCGCCGTTCGGTCGCGAGCATCATCGCCTCGTACCCGAGCGCGAACTACTACGCGTACCGCACCTGATCCCCGGGCTCTTGGGCCCGACCAGGTGTCAGCCGGCGCCCTTCCCGTCCGTCCCGGATCCCGATCCGGATTCCGGTTGGGGGAGGGCGTCGGCCCGTTCCAGCTTCGCCATCCCCACACCGGCCTTGCGCCGCGTCTCGCGCTCCGACTCCTGCGGGTGGCGGGATCGCCAGTACGGGTTGTCGTGCGGCAGCGCGGTACCGACTCTGCCGTACATCCCGAACGTCATCAGCAGGATGCCGACGACAAAGCTGAACAGGACGTTCTCGATGCGGAACGCCAGGAAGTTGGAGTCGGTGTCCAGCAGGGCCATGTTGGCGAAGCCGCTCAGGATGAACAGGACGCCCAGTGTCATGTTCAGCGTGGAGGCGAAGTTGCCGCCGATCGCTGCGCCGACGAGCAGCAGCACGCCCACGGCGATCGACAGGACGCTCAGCGTGCCGTTGGTGTTCAGCCCCACGACCTCGTCGCCGTGGGTGTCGAACCAGCCCACCTTGTCGACGAGGCCCAGGATGCCGAAGACGAGCAGGAACAGACCCATCAGGCCCGCCCCGAACCGGTAGACCCTGCTGAGACGGTGGTCGACCGGCAGGTGTTCGTCGATCCTGATCCGCCGCCGGGGACTCCCTTGCCGGCCCTTCGGACGCACCGTGTGCGTGGCGTGCGTGGCCATGTCCGCCTCCCATCGGGTGTGAGCGGAGGCCTGCGTACCCCTTCAGCATCCGCCGGGGGGCTCCACCGGGCAACCCAGTGACCCCGGGGGGCCCGGCCGGGCACCTCTGGCCCGCGACCCCGGCCCGGGAGGGGCGGGCGCCTCAGGTGGCGCCCGCGCCGCGCTCCTTGCGGATCAGGTCGACCACACGGGCCACGTTCTGCCGTACGGCCTCGGTCTCGGTCAGGAAATGCCAGTAGTCGGGGTGGCGCCCCTCCAGTGCGGCGATCGCGCGGTCCAGACGGCCCACCGAGTCGTCCAGCGGGCGGGCGTGGCGCGGGTCGGGGGTGGAGCGGCCGGTCATGGCCAGGCGCTGGGCGTCCCGGAGGGCGAACCGGGTCCGGTCGATCTCCTGCTGGGGGTCCTTCTGCACGGCGTTCAGCCGACGCAGCCGGTCGCCGGCCGCCGAGACCTCCTCGTCGGTGTGGTTCAGCAGCGCGCGTGCGGTCGACAGCAGCGAGGTCGCGTCCGGCCAGCGCTGGGCGTCCCGCGCGGCCCGCGCCTCGCGCAGCTTCAGCTGGGCCTGCTCGACGTCCCGCGCGGCCTGGTCCGGCACCTGCTGGAGATCCTGCCAGCAGGCCGCCACGAACCGCCGCCGCAGCTCGCTCAGCACCTGCGGCACCTGCCCCGCCCGGGTGCCCAGCGCCTCCGCGCGGGTGCGCAGCGACACCAGCCGGTGGTCGATCTCGGCGGCCTTCTCCGGCAGCCGCTCGGCCTCCGCCCGCACCGCCTCCGCCTCACGCACGACCCGGTCGGCCCGCTCCAGCGTCTCCCGTACGCCGTGCTGACCCGCCCCCTGGTTCAGCTTGGTCAGCTCGGGCGCCAGGGCCGCGAGCCGGGCGGCGAGGTCGTCGGCCTTCAGCTGCGAACCCCGTACGGCGTCCAGGGCGTTGGAGGCTGCGAGCAGGCCCTGCCGGGCGCGCTCCACCGCCGGGACCAGCCGGGCCAACTGGGTCTCGGCCGTGCCGAGCAGCGGTTCGAGCCCCTGGGCGAACCGGTCCAGCTCCTGCTTGACCCGCCCCAGCTCGTCCTTGGCGGCGGTCAGCTCGGTCCGGGCGCGGGCGGCGACGGAGGCCTCCAGGTCGTCCCGGTCCAGGTCGTGGGCGTCGACGGCGTTGATGTACTGGTGGCTGGCCTCGTCGATCCGCCGTCCCAGCGCCTCGAAGCCGTCGGCCGCCCGGCGGGCGCCGGGGGAGTCGTCCACCGCCGTGATCGTCTCTATCGAGATCCGCAGGTCGCGCTGCGCGGTGTCCAGCTCGTAGAACGCGGCGGCCGCCGCGTCCTTCGCGGCCTGTGCCTCGGCCCGCTGCCCCTCCGCCCGCCCCCCGAACCACCGCCGGGTCCCGCCTCCGGCGAAGGCGGCGGGCAGCACCAGCACGGCGAGCAGAGGCAGGGCGAGCAGGACGACCGCGTCCCGACCGGCGGAACGACGAAGGGGCCGCCGGGCTCTGCGGGGCCGGGGAGCGGGGTTCCGGAGCCGAGGTGCGGGGCTGTCGGGCGGCTGCGGCGCGCGGCTGTCGGGCGGATGTGGCGCCGGGCTGCCCGACGGCCGCGTGGCAGGACCGCCCGCCGGCCGTGGTGCCGAGGTGTCCGATGACCACGGCCCGAGGCCGCCAGAGGGCCGGGAACCAGGGGCTCCGAGGCTGCCCGGCGCTGGTGGTGCGGGGTTCTCCGTCGGCCGCGGCACGAGACCGCCCGAGGGCAGCGACCCGGGAGGCCCGAGGCTGTCCGGCGGTCGTGGCGTGGGCTCGTCGGCTGGTCGTGGTGCACGGCTGTGGGGTTGTCGTGCGCTCGGCACCATCGGTGTGTACGGCTCTGCAGGTGTCGCCGTCACTTCCCTCTCCCGTGCTGTCATCCACCCTGACCGGTGCCATTCTCCCACCGGTCAAGGACGAAAACACGGGGCGATCGGTTCGAGCTTCCCGGACGGTTCTCAGTCCAGGTTCCGTACCTTCACCGAGCCGTCCTCGGTGTGGGCGGTCACCACATGGGAGCTGTCCTCGTCACGGGGCACCGACACCTCCACGGAACCGTCCTCGCTGCCGGTCTCCACCCGGTACGACGTGTCACGCGGCAGCCCGATGCTGATCGAGCCGTCGTCGCTGCGGGACTCCACCAGGTCCGGTACGACGCCGAGTTCGAGCTTGACCGAACCGTCCTTCGTGCTCACCCTGACGCTCCGCGACTCGACCCCGAGCGCCCGCACCGAACCGTCGTCGGTGTGCAGCTCCAGCGGCCCGGTGGAGTCACTGACCCGCACCCCACCATCGGCCGAACGGACCTCCAGCGGCTCCGCGAAGCCCTTCGCGGTCACACTCCCGTCGTCGCTCCGCACGGCGACGGCTACCCCGCGCGGCACCTCGATGCGGTGCTTGGCCGCGCAGTCGGCGACCATGCCCGAGCACTCCAGCCGCAGCTTCAGCCGGTCGTCCTTCATCTCCCACGTCACCCGGGGAGTCCCGCCGACCATGACCCGCCCCTCGAACCACCGGGTCACCTCGACCTCGTCCACGTCCGCCGAGACCAGTTCGAGTGCGGAGTCGTCCGAGTCGACCGTGAGCGTCCGGCCCTCCAGGGCGAAGCTCCGGTGCTCGGGGTCCCGGTCCTCCCCGGCGTCCGCCCCGCACGCGGCGACGGACGCCATGAGCGCGACGGCGAGGCCGGCGACGGCCACCGCTCCCATGCGTGACCTGCGAGCCGTACGAGCCGTGCGTGCCATGGCGATCTCCCCTGTCGTCCGTTGTGCTCCGACCGTACGGAGCCGGCGTCTTGAGGGGGATCCGGGCCGCTCCCGGAACAGGGGTGGGGATAACCCCCGACTATCGGTTTGCCGGGCACTCCCTCGCGCGATGTAGGCTGTCGACTCGTACTCGGGCGTGTAGCTCAGGGGTAGAGCGCCTGCCTTACAAGCAGGATGTCGGCGGTTCGAAACCGTCCATGCCCACCGAGACGAAGACCCCGGCCGATCACGGCCGGGGTTTTCGCGTCAGGAGTCCCGGGTGTGTTTCAGGCGGGTGCGGGCCTCGACCTTCTCCTCGGTGGCGAGCTCCGCCCAGAAGCGGTGGCAGCTCACGAACACCGCCAGTTCCCGCTCGCGCTCCCGGAGCTTCTCCACCTCTGCCTGCTCGTCGGGGGTCCAGCCCGGGGAGGCGGGGCGCTCGACCTTCCGCCAGCCGTAGTCGTCGCTGAAGGCGTCCAGGGGTTCGACCGACCAGGGCAGTCGCTTCAGCAGCTCCAGGAGCTCGGCCCGGACCTGATGCAGCTCCTCCTGACCGGCGAGGAGGTCACTGGGAAAGTCATAGGTCTTGGCCACCCGGCAATGGTACGCCTGTTCGAATTTGGGATGCGAGTTCCTTCTGTCACTTCGGGCGCCGCTTCATTCGAATGGGCGGATGAGGGGAAGGGGGACCTTGAGGGAGTGGCTCTTACCCAAGCTGCACCTTGGGTATCGTCGCTCCATGACCCTCGACGATCTCCGTGTCTTCGTCGCCGTCTGCCGGGCCGGGAGCCTCAGCGCGGTGGCCCGTGAGCTGGGCTGCACCCAGTCGGCGGTGAGCCAGCACGTGCGGCGGCTGGAGCGGGAGGTCGGCGTCGGGCTGGTGGAGCGGCAGGCCCGCGGGGTCGTGCCCACCCGGGCCGGGCGGGTGCTCCAGGAAGCGGCGGCCGACGGCATCACCGGGCTGGACCTCGCACTGCGCCGCCTGGCCGATCTGGTGCGCGGCGACGGCGGTGTCGTACGGATCGCGACCGGCGGCACGACCGTGCGGCACTTCATGGCGCAGGGCATCGTCGACTTCCGGCGCTCCTACCCGGACGTGGGCCTGGAGTTCCAGACCGTGCGGTCGAGCGCCCGATGCCGTGACGCGCTGGCCGACCCGTTCCGGGACCTCGACCTGTCGTGGGTGACCCTCGGGCCCGCCGTACGCGGCATCGAGCAGCGGGCCGTGGCGGAACTGCCCTGGGTGCTCGCCGTGCGCGCCGATGACCAACTCGCCGGACGGGAGCGGGTGGAGGGCGGCGAACTGGACGGGATGCGGCTCATCGGACTGCCGGAGAACTCCACCTCGTACGCCCATCTCGCCGCCGCCTACCGCGAGTTGGGCATCACCGTCAGTCCCTCCGGCGCCGGTGTCGCCGACTGGGACACCGCGATCCTTCTCGCCGAGCTCGGCGTCGGTCACGCCGTTGTTCCCGCGCTCCCGGGCTGGACCGGCCCCGGCCACCCCGGGCTGCGTTTCCTTCCGGTCCCCGATCTGCCCCCGCTCACCGTCGGATGGGCCGTACGGCGCTGGGAGGCGCTGTCACCACCGGCCCGCGCCTTCGCCGACACGGTGGCCCGGCACGCGGTGCGGGCGGGGGGCGGGGTGCGGGCGGTCTAGGAGCCCGGGCCCCGGACCTCGACCGGGGCCGGGTACTCGTTCAGCGGCCCGCTGCCCGCAGTTCCGCCACCACCTCGGTCGCCACGGGGGCCGGGACGCCGTGCCGCTCGGCCGCGCGGAGCAACGCGCCGCCGATCGCGTCCAGTTCGAGGGGGCGGCCGGCCTCCGCGTCGCGTTGCATGGAGGACCTGGTGGTGGGCGGGAAGGCGTCGTAGCGGCGAAGGGCCTCGGCCGGGTCCACGGGGGCGCCGACGGCCGCGCTGACGGCCGCCGTCTCCTCGACCAGGGCGGTCAGTTGCCCACGGTGCCGCGTGCGGATCTCGCCGAGGGGCAGGCCGTGGAGGGTTGTCAGCAGGGCGAACGGGGCCAGGAACGACATCTTCGCCCACAGCACCGCCGTCTCGTCCGGCAGGACCCGGGTGCCCACGCCGGACCATTCCAGGGCCCCGGCGAGGGAGTTGAGGCGGCCCCGAGCGACCGTGTCGCCGGTCAGGTCGACCTCGGCGAAGGGGCTGGCGTGTTCGATGACACCCGGGGCCACCCGGGTCGACTCGACGCGGATGGTGGCGGGGGCGACGGGGACGGCGCCGCCGTAATGGGCGCGGAGAATCGCCGGGTGCTCGACGCCGTTCAGGAACGGTACGACCAGGGTGTCGGGGCCCAGGGCCGACGCCGGGAGCCGGTCCAGGGCGGTCGTCAGGGTGGTGTGCTTCACCGCGATCATGGCCGCGTCGACCGGTTCGCGGAGTTCCGACGCGGTCTCCACGCGGGCGGTGAACTCGCCGAAGCGGGCGCTTCTGACCGAGATGCCGTCCTTCTCCAGAGCCTGTGCGGTCGCCTCCCCGGCCAGGCAGATCACCCGGTTTCCGGCGCGGGCCAGCAGCGCCGCGAGCAGGCCGCCCACGCCGCCGGGGCCCAGTACCGCCACCGTGAGCCGTTCGTTCGTCATGGTCCCCTCGTTCCTGCCGGGCGGGTCGAGCCGGGCTCGGTGATGATCACGCGACGTGGAGAGTGAAGTCAATCCTCGGGGAAACTTGCTGATACCCAAGGGAGCGCTTGGGAGGGGTGGTGACCTGCGGTTGTCGCCCTGGGGTTGTGCGGGTGTACGCGCGAGACTGGGTGCATGTGCCGCAGCATCAAGACCCTTCGACCGCCCGTCCTGCCCGAGGAGGCCACCGAGGACGACATCCGTGCCGCCGCCCTTCAGTACGTCCGCAAGGTCTCCGGGTTCCGTGCGCCCGCCGCCCACAATCGTGAGGTCTTCGACCACGCGGTGGAGGTGATCGCGGCGGCCACGGCGGAGTTGTTGGACGGCTTGGAGGTGAGGGGCGCCCCTCGGCGGGCCGGGTAGCTTCCTCGCCCCCGCCGCCCCTACCCGTCCCGTCCCGTCCCGTCCCAGGGGCGCTGCCCCTTCGACCCCGTGGGGTGGGTTCTTCGGGTGCGGGTGGGTGGGGGCTGGTCGCGCGGTTCCCCGCGCCCCTGAAAGCAGGGCTGCGCCCCGTGCTTTTCGGCCCGCAGGGCCGGTCTTTGTCTTTCAGGGGGGCGCGGGGGAACCGCGTCAGTCAGCGGTGCGACGGGCGCGCATGAAGTACGCCGCCGCCGCGCCCGCTCCGAAGAGGGCCGCGAAGGACACCGCCGTCGCGAGCCAGGTTGGGCCGAGCCACTGGGCGCCGAGATAGCCGAGGGCGACGCTGTAGGCGGCCCAGGCGAGGCCGGCGACGGCGGACCACGGGAGGAAGTCGCGGGCGCGATGGCGGGCGGCGCCGGCCCCGAGAGAGACGACGGAACGGCCCGCGGGGGCGAAGCGGGCGACGACCACCAGCAGGCCGCCACCCCGGGCGAGCGCGGCGCCGAGACGTTCCTGCGCGGTCGTCAGGCGTCGGGAGCGGGCGATGGCACGGTCGAGCCGGGCACTGCCCCGCCAGGCAAGGCGGTAGGCCACCAGGTCGCCGAGCACGGACGCGGTCGCCGCCGAGAGCATCAGCACCAGGATGTCGGGGACCTCGCGGGCCATCGCCCCCGCCGCCGTCTCGGCCGCGGCCGCCGTGGCCACCGCGACGACCAGGACACCGCTCGGGAGGACCGGCAGGAACACGTCCAGCACGATGGACGCGCCCACGACCGCGTAGATCCATGGGCCGGCGGCCAGCCAACCCAGACTCTCAAGCACCGCGCACTCTCCTGTTTTCCCCCGTCGTCACGGCGACCCGTGACAGCCGAACAGCGTACGCCCCGGGTGTGACAGAAGGCTCACAGGGGCTCATGTGTCGGTCACGCCGTGTTCATTCGGGGAGTGCGGCGGCAGTGTTGCGGCGGTGCGCCGATAGTTCGGCGACCGGTTCGGCGATCGGTTCGGCGACCGGTTTCGGGGGCGGGTGAGGCCGCCGGGGGTGAGTGACACCCCCGGCGGCCCCGTTCGTGCCGGTAGTGACCGGGGTGGGTCAGGCCGTCACGGGGGCCTTGCTCGTGGCGGTCTTGCCCGGGGACGAGGCATGGCGCTTGGCGAGGAGTTGGTCGAGGCCGAGGGCGCCCGAGCCGGTGAAGATCAGGAGGAACATGGCCCAGCAGTAGAAGGCCGCGGCCTCCCCGCCGTTCTCGACCGGCCACAGGGCCTGTGGCTGGTGGACCTTGAAGTACGCGTACGCCATGGCGCCCGAGGCGATGAACGCCGCACCGCGGGTGCCGAGGCCGAGGAGGACCAGGGCGCCGCCGACAAGTTGGATGACGGCCGCGTACCAGCCGGGCCAGGTGCCTGCGGAGGCGGTGGCGCCCTGTCCGTCCACGCCGCCCAGGACGCCGAAGAGGGTCTTGGCGCCGTGGCAGGTGAAGAGCAGGCCGATGACGATGCGGAACAGTCCGAGGGCATATGGCTGGGCGCTGTTGAGGCGTCCGGTCATGGTGGGGGACTCCTTCGGTAGTGACCCGGTCCTTGTGGGGACCGATGGGGATGGTTATTACCGTTGAGTCACCCACGGTAGGCAGGCCCCATCGATGCTTTCAAGTTCAACATCTGGCCAGCTCTTCACCGGTACTTGGGGAGCTTCCGCTGGTGTCGTCGCACGTAGAACGGCTCGCGCCACAGCATCCGCATCCGAAAGTGTGACCGAATCCACCCCTGGCCGGGCACCCGCCGCGGTCACCCAGTGCACGCCCTCCGTGGGCACACCGAACGCGAACCGCCTTGTGTGCGCGACACCTTGACGGTCAATCAGAAAATAGGGGCGAGGCGTCACGTCCAGTCCGCCCGTCTCGTAGCCGTCCACCCGGTGCGGGCGGCACCCTCCGGTCCTCAGCAGTCCGGCGAGCAGATCGTCGGCGGTCCTGCGCAGGTCCGGCTCGGGGAGGCGGGCCTCGACGACCGTCGTCACCCGGACCGCCGACCCCGGCACGTCGGGCGAGCGGGCCAGCCAGGCCTCGCCCTCCGGCCGCACCTCAAGTCGCGGGCCGAGCACGGTCAGTACGCCCGCCTCGATCAGCGCGGACATCTCCTCGATCCGGCGGCGCGGCGGGCCGATCGACAGGAACGCGTTCAACGGCGTGTACCAGCGGTCCAGATGCTCCCGGCGCGAGCCGCCCGCCAGCCCGCCGTGGTCCACGATCAGCCGCAACTCGTTCCGCAGGTCCCGCAGCACGTCCAGCGCGGCCTTCACCGGCCCCACGACGTTCCCGAGCGCCGCCTGCGCCGCGTCCTCCCGCAGATACCCCAGCAGCCACCCGCGCCACTCCTCCGCGTCCGCGAACTCCCGCCCCGCGTACGGCCACGAGACCCGGCCCCACGACCACCGGTCCGCCTCCGCGACCCCGAACTCGTCGAGGACGGCGACCTCTTGGAGGGAACGGTGGGGGGCGGCGAGAAAGCGGTCCCGGAAGGGGGTGGAGGGGCGGAAAGGGGTGGGGAAGAGGTCGTGGGAGGCGTTGCCGAAGGGTGCGTTGTCGAGGGGGGCGCCGCCGAAGAGGTCGCACGACGGGACCCGAAACGGGCCGTACGGTGAACCGCCACGCGCGGTGCCCGGCGAGCCGCCGGGTGAAGCGCTTGGGTAGCCGCCGCGCGAAACGGGCCGGGAGCCGCCGCGAGAGCCGCATCGGGCGTCGTGACACGTCGTCGTAGCCGTCGCCTTGATCGTCGTGGAAGCCGTCATGGAAGCCGTCGTCGGTGCCCTCAACACTCCCTCGTAGTAGACCGTTTCGACCTCCTTCGCCACCAACGGCCATATCTCCGTCAGGAAGTCGGGCGCCTCGCCGGAGTCCGCGCGTTTGCGGAAGGCCGCGATGACCTCGGAGGTCAGGACGACAGGGCTGTGGCGGCCGTAGGGGCCCTTGGCGTTGTCGCCGCGTGCCTGGTACGGGACACCGCGCCGGGAACCGGCGTACAGACGTGGCTCGTGGCCGGAGGGGACGTACCGCAGGCCTCCCTGCGCGCCCTCCGTGTGGCTGTCCTTCTCGTCGCCGTCGCGGACGAAGCGGCCGCCCCGGCCGGTGGTCAGCAAGGCCATGTGGTCGAAGAAGTTGAGGCCGAGGCCGCGCAGGAGGACGGGTTCGCCCGGGGCTACGGGGGAGAGGTCGAGGTCGGCCGGGTTGGCGGGCGGGAAGTGGCGCAGGCCGTGCCGGGTGGCGTACGCGGCCAGACCCCGTTCGGCCCGGTCCGGGACGGTGGGCAGGTGCCCCTGGGTGAGGACCACGGCGGCGAGGCCGGTGAGCACACGGCCGGTGGCGAGTGTGAGCCGCTGGCCGCCGTCGGGCGCGTCATCGGGTGCGTCGTCGAGGCGGACCGCGCGGGTGCGGTGCACCTCGACCCGGATCCCGGGCGGCGCGCCGCGCACCACCTCGGCGAAGACCCACTCCAGATAGCGGCCGTACTGGGCCCGGGTCGGATAGTCGTCAGGCCCCAACCCGCCCGCCCCGCCCAACTCGCCCGCCCCGCCCGACCTGCCCACTTCGCCCGCCCCGCCCCACTCGCCCGGCCGGTCCGATCCGTCCGTCTCCCCCTTCCCGCCGGTCGCCCACTCGTACAGGCTCGGTCCCGGGCGTATCGGGCCCGAGCAGTCCACGCTGTCGTCGGTGAAGAGGGTGACCTGGGAGGCCACCGTGTTCATCAGCAGGTGGGGGGACTGGGTGGTGCGCCAGACCTGGCCGGGGCCCGGCGGCGCGGGGTCGACGACGTGGACCGTCAGGCGGGTGCCGGGGCGGAGCAGTTCGGGGGCGGAGGCGCAGAGGCGTTCCAGGACGCTGGTGCCGCGCGGGCCGGCGCCGACGAGTGCGATGCCGATGTCACTGATCCCTGGAAAATCAGACAAAGGGGTAACTCCCGTGCGTGTGGGGCGCATCGTGAGGCGCGGGTGCGGCGGACCGCCCGCCGAGAAGCGGACGGTCCGCCTCATCATGCCGCCGTCCGTCACGGGAACAGAGCTCTGAAACCCCGCAGGTGCGCCAGGTGTGAAATGCCTCACGAGCATCTCGGACAACAGGGGTCACAGGGGTCACGGAGGGGCGCAGGGTCACCGGGGCGACGGGGGCAACAACCATGCGCAATGGGTGGATTAAGTGGATCAAGGGGTGAGTGCCGAATCCATTCCTGTTTCCAGCTCTCCCTTGCCGCCCTTCCGGGCCCGGGCGCGGTCCAGCCGCAGCCGTGCCGAACGGCCGTGCAGCGTCAGCGTCATGAGGTGGTTGCCGAACCAGGGGCCGTCCGTCCGGCGCCAGTCGATCGACGGCCGCGCACCCCGCCCGTGCCGCCCGAACCACCGGCCGAGCGCTCGCCCCGTCCCGCTCCAGCCGAAGCGGAAACCGAGCTTTATCGAGAGCGGGATGGAGTTGTGCACGGGGGAGCAGGTGAGCTGGAGTACGCGGGCGTCGGGGGCTCCCGGGTGGCCCGCACCGCCATCGGGGGCGACCTTCGGCCACGACGGTTCGGCGACGTACGCGTGGTGCACGTCCCCGGAGAGCACCAGTACGGTCGCCGGGGCGTCGGCGCCCGAGCCCGCCTCGGCGATCAGCCGGGTCAGGTCCTCGAAGGAGGCGGGGAAGGCCGCCCAGTGCTCCAGATCGGCGCCCTGACGCAGCTTCTCCCCGAACCGCGCCCAGCGTTCCCCGCGCTCGCCCCGGCACAGGGCGGCGCTCCACGACTCGGCGTCGTGCACGAGGTGGGGCAGGAGCCAGGGCAGGGAGGTGCCGATGAGGAGATGGTCGTACGAGCCGCGCGCGTCCAGTGCCTGGGTGCGCAGCCACTCCGCCTCGCCCGGGTCCAGCATCGAGCGGTTCCGCTCGTCGAGGACGCGCGCGCCCCGGCTGTCGAGCATCAGCACGCGTACGCGCCCGAAGTCCCGGCGGTAGCTCCAGCGGACCGACGCCGGGTCCTGGTCGGCCGCGGCGGCGTGGGCGCGCAGCGCGTCCGTACCGTCCGGGACGGCGCGTACGGCGGCGTGGACCGGGTCGGCGGCCAGCTCGGCGGGGGAGAGGTTGCCGAGGTGCTGGTACACCCAGTAGGACATCAGGCCGCTCAGGATGCGCTCGCGCCACCAGGGGGTGGCCCGCATGCCGGTGAGCCAGGCCTCGCTGGTGTTCCAGTCGTCGATGACGTCGTGGTCGTCGAAGATCATGCAGCTGGGGACCGTGGAGAGCAGCCAGCGGATCTCGGGGTCGAGCCAGGACTCGTAGTAGAGGTGGGTGTACTCCTCGTAGTCCGCCACCTGCTCCCCCGGCGGGTCCGCCAGGTCCCGGCGGGCGGCGAGCCAGCGGCGGGTGGCCTTGGAGGTCTCGTCCGCGTACACCTGGTCGCCCAGGAGGAGGAGTACGTCGGGGCGCTCGGCCCCCGGCTCGGCGGCCAGCCGGGCCGCCAGGGTGTCCAGGGCGTCGGGGCCCACCGGATCCGGCTCGCCGGCGGGCGGCGCGGCCCAGCGGCAGGAGCCGAACGCGACCCGGACGGTGTCGCCCTCGGCGGGGGTGCGGATCTCGGAGGGCGGGTGGGAGGAGTCGGGCAGGGGCCACACCTGCGTGCCGTCGAGCAGGACCTCGTACGCCGAGGCCGTGCCCGGTGCGAGGCCCGTCACCGGGACCAGCGCGTAGTGGTGGCCGGCGACCTGGAAGGTGCGGGCCTCCCCGCGCCCGCCGCCGGCGCACCGCACCTCGGCTACGCACGGACGGCTCGCCTCGATCCATACGGTCGCGGTCGAGCCGTCCACATAGCGAAGCAGTGGTCCCAGGCGTAGCCCGGTCATCGCGATCACCTTCCCTCCGTCGCCCCGTACGGTACGGAACGACGGAGGGGAACGGGGAGGTCCTGGACCACTTTGTCGGCCGGGTTCAGCAGTCTGCTGCGTTCGGCGGCCGGCGTGCTTCAGCGTTCGCCGGGCAGGCGGTTCAGCAGCTCGCCAGGTAGCTGGTGAGGGCGCTCTTCTCGGCGGAGTCGACGGAGAGGTCGTAGTAGTACTTCACCTGGACCCAGGCGCGGACGTACGTGCAGCGGTACGACGTCACCGAGGGCATCCACTCGGCCGGGTCCTGGTCGCTCTTCGACTGGTTCACGTTGTCCGTGACGGCGATGAGCTGCGGGCGGGTGAGGTCGTTGGCGAAGTTCTGGCGCTGGGTGCTGGTCCAGCCGTCGGCGCCGGAGTCCCAGGCCTCGGCCAGCGGCACCAGGTGGTCGATGTCGAGGTCGGAGGCGGCGGTCCAGGTGGCGCCGTCGTACGGGGAGAACCAGCTGCCGCTGGTGGCGGCGCAGGCGGAGCTGGTGACGACGTTCGTACCGTCGCGCTTGAGGACCGTCTCGCGGGTGTTGCAGGTGCCGCTGATGGTGATCCAGTGGTTGAACAGGTCCCGGTCGTACCCGGTGCGGTCCTCTGTCGCGACGGTGAGGGTGGCCAGGTAGGAGCGGGCGGTGGCGGCGCTGACCGGGGTGGGCAGCGCGGCGGAGGCGGTGGGAGCGTTGAAGATCGCGACGGAGGCTATCAATCCGCTGAGCGCCGCGAGTATGCTGACTCGTCGACGCGCGTAGAACCTGCGCATGTGAACTCCTTGTGAGGCTGGGGACGTCGGGCGGAGTGTGGGGGCGCGAGCGATTGAAGGGTCGCGCCGCCGTGTTACCGGCGGATGTGCGTCTGGTGAGAAGCTAGTGACGTGCGCATGACACGGCAAGGGTTGCGGTCGTGATTGTGCGGTCGGAGTGCCCCAGATGAGTGCGGCCTGTGTGCCGGCTGTGGGTCGAGACAACGGCTACCTCGGCCTGGAAGGCGACGGCCTGCGGGTCGAGAAGCGCGGGGCGCGGCCCCTGCTTCTCAGGGGCGCGGGGAACCGCGCGAGAAGCCTCCTTCGCTCGCGACGCCCGACAGCCCCACCGGTCGCCCCGTAACGCCTCCGGCGTACCATGGACCCCGCAGAAGGGGAGTAGCTCTTCGCCGGACCGTCGACATACTGCTCAGCTCGTCTGAGCCGGCGCCCGGAGGCAGGTCCTGTTGGTCGGGACCGGCCAGCGAGACCTTCGGCAAGCAGTGCACCGCCCGTGCCGTTCGGTACGGGCTCATCCGTCCGTGCCGTCCGGCGCGGACGATCCGTGTGCTGCCGTGCCGAGGTGTCGCGTCAGCGGATGATTTCTCTCGGTGGGGTGGCCCGACCGATTGAGGAAACTTGATCAGCTTCAGCGTCACGGCGCTCGTCTTCGGCGTCGTCTTCCTTGCCGAACTACCCGACAAGACCGCGCTCGCCGGTCTCGTCCTCGGCACCCGCTACCGCGCCTCGTACGTCTTCGCCGGTGTCGCCGCCGCGTTCGCCGTGCACGTCGCGCTCGCGGTGGCGGCGGGCAGTGTCCTCACGCTCCTGCCGCAGCAGATCGTGCACGCGCTGACGGGCGCGCTGTTCCTGGGCGGCGCGGCGGTGCTGCTCATGACGAAGGGCGGGGCCGATGACGACGCGGAGGTTCGGCGGCCCGGGAACCAGAGCTTCTGGAAGGTCTCGGGGACGGGTTTCATGCTCATCCTGGTCGCCGAGTTCGGGGACCTGACGCAGATCATGACGGCGAACCTCGCGGCCCGGTACGACGATCCGCTGTCCGTCGGGCTCGGCGCGGTCCTCGCGCTGTGGGCCGTGGCGGGGCTCGGCATCGTCGGCGGCAAGGCGCTGATGAAGCGGGTGCCGCTGAAGCTGATCACGCAGGTCGCCGCCGTGCTGATGGCGGGGCTCGGTGTGTGGAGTCTGTGGGAGGCCGTGGCGGGATGAGTGTGGGGGTGGCGGGAACCCTTTTTGTTTTGTACCGTAGAGAAACAAAGTGGCTCCCGCCCGCATTCCCTGACCGGTGGGCGGGGCCGCCTTGTCCCTGCGGGCCGCCTCGCCGGGTCCGACCGTTCGCGGCCCCCTTTTTTCGCGCCTTGGAGCTGCTGATGACGGCCACCACCGTTCTGACCGCCCGCGCCCTCCTGCTGGACATGGACGGCACCCTCGTCAACTCGGACGCCGCCGTGGAACGCGTCTGGCGGCGCTGGGCGGAACGGCACGGGCTGGACGGCGCCGAGATCATGAAGGTGGTGCACGGCCGCCAGGGGTACGCCACGATGGCCGTCCTTCTGCCCGATCGGCCCATGGAGCAGAACCTCGCGGACAACGCGCGGATGCTGGCCGAGGAGACCGCCGACGTGGACGGCGTCGTCCCGATACCCGGCGCGCCGGAGTTCCTCGCGTCCCTCGTCGTCGGCGGTGTGCCGCACGCCCTCGTGACCTCGGCGGACGTCGCGCTGTCCACGGCCCGGATGGCCGCGGCCGGGCTGGCGCTGCCCGAGCTGCGCGTCACCGCCGAGTCGGTCGGCGCGAGCAAGCCGGACCCCGAGGGCTTCCTGAAGGGGGCCGCCGAACTGGGCGTCCCGCCGGAGGACTGCGTTGTCTTCGAGGACTCCGAGGCGGGGATCGAGGCGGGGCGCGCGGCGGGGATGCGGGTTGTGGGGATCGGGGAGCGGGCCCGGTCCTACGGTCCGGACGTGGTGGTTCCCGACCTGACGGCGGTGCGGGTCGAGGTGGCCGGGGACGGAACGATCCGGCTGCACGTGAGCGGCTGACGGGGAGACGGCGGGAATGCCGTCTCCCCGGCCGGCTGGTCATGGGGGCTTGTGTCGTCTTCCGGGTGGGCTGGTCACGGGGGATCTGTGCCGTTTCCCGGACGGCCGGTTCGCTGAGGCTTGTGCCGTCTCCCGGACGTCGGTCGGCTGAGGCTTGTGCCGTCTTTCCGGGCGGTGGGTCCGGTGGGATTGGTGCCGCATGCCAGGGATGGGGCAGCCGGTCGGTGCGGCCGGTGCCGCTTCCCCCGCACCGGACGGCGCCGCTTCCCCCACCCCCGCACCGGACCATCGGCGGGATGGGCTAGTGGCGGTCGAGGACGTCCGTCAGCCTGGTGAAGCCGTCGGTGCCTTGGCCCCGGGCGATCGCGCGGCGGGCGAAGCCTTCGGCCGACCGCATGACGCTCGCGTCGATGCCGTGGGACTCGGAGACCTCGACGATGTGGGCCATGGTCGACACGGCCGAGGTGAGCGGGTTGCCCTCGCCGGAGTGCCTGCCGCTGTCGACCTCTTCCGCACCCGCCTCGAACAGAGGCGGAAGGATCGCGGCGATCCCCTGGGCGAACGGGGTCAGCTCCCGCGCGCTCACCCCCTCCGCACGGGCCAGCGCCAGGGCATGGGTGTAGCCGGCGATCGAGGTCCAGAAGAGGTCGAGCAGCGCGATGTCGAACGTCGCCGCCCGGCCGATGTCCTCGCCGAGATGGGTGTGGGTGCCGCCCAACGCGACCAGCACGGGCCGGTGGGCGTTGTAGAGGTCCTCGGAGCCGCTGTAGAGGAAGACGCCGTCCGGGGTGCCGATGGTCGGCGTCGGCGTCATGATCGCCCCGTCGAGGTAGTCGACGCCGTGCTCGGCCGCCCACGCGGCGGTGGAGCGGGCCCGGCCCGGGGTGTCGGCGGTCAGGTTGACCACTGTGCGGCCCTTGAGCGCCTCGGTGACCTCCGGGCTTCGCAGTACCGCGTCCGAGGCGTCGTAGTTCACCACGCAGACCACGGTCAGCGTGCTCGCGGCCACCGCCTCCTCGGCCGACCCGGCGCCGATCGCACCCCGCGCGGCCAACTCCCCGTCCCGGCCCGGCGTACGGTTCCAGACCGTGGTCCGCAGCCCGGCGTCCAGGAACGCGCCGGCGAGGGCACGGCCCATCGGACCCAGGCCGAGTACGGTGACGGTGGGGGTGGTTGTGTCAGTGGCGGTGCCGGCGGCGGTAGTGGTGGGCTGTTCGGTGTGTGCGGGCATGACTCAGTAACTCCTGTGGAAAATTGGTCCGTTGTCGATTCGCGACGAACAGGATGAACAGGGCGAGGGGGAACGGGGATGTCGCGCAAGCGTGCCCAGGACACGAATGTCTGCGGGGTGACCGCGGCGATCGCAGTGATCGAGGGAAAGTGGAAGACGTCGCTGCTCTGGATGCTGGAGTCCGGCCCGCACCGCCCGGGCGAGCTGCGCCGGATGCTGCCGGGCCTCAGCGAGAAGGTTCTGACTCAGGCGCTCCGCGAGATGGAGACCGACAGGCTCGTGCACCGGGAGGTGCACGACGTGCTGCCGCTGAAGACCGTGTACTCCTTGACCCCGTTCGGCCGCGAACTCTCCGAGGCGCTGGGACCCTTGTCGGACTGGGGGCACCGACGCCTGGACACGCTGACCGGGGCCGAGGGTGAGGCCGAGCACGAGATCGCGTCCCGACCCGCCTCGTGAACCCTCACGTCATCGTCATCGTGATCGTCATTGCCGTCGCCATCGCGTTCGTCTTCCGTCCCGTGGTCGGTGTCACGCGGCTCTCCGGCCGCTCCCTCACCACAAGGGTCGCCTGACGGCTGCCGTCCGCCAAGTACCCACAAAAAGGTGGGTACTTACGGGACCACTTCGCCCCGCCCGGGGGCCGGTTCCGTAGCCGTCGGGCGGGGCGAAGCGGGTGCTGGTGCCGGTGGTCGTCAGGACCCGGTCTTCGGGCCCGTCTGCTGGAGCACCTCGAAGGTCCAGACGTTCGAGTCGGAGGCGGCCGGCTTGGGGCGGTCGCCGCCGCCCTGGTGGGCCTGCTTCATGGGGCCCTCCATCCATGCCTGGAAGGCGACCTCGTCGCGCCAGCGGGTGTAGACGAGGTACTTGTCGGTGCCGTCGACGGGGCGCAGCAGCTCGAACCACTCGAAGCCGTCGGAACTCTCGACCACCCCGGCACGGGAAGCGAACCGCTTCTCCAGCACCTCGCGCTGCTCGGCAGGGACCGTGAGGACATTGATCTTGACGATACTCATGGCTTCATCCTGCATCACACGGGACGAGGGCACGCCGGCCGACCCGCATCAGCCGTGCGCGGCCCCTGCCACCCGGCTACAGCCCTCGCGCCCGGCTACAGCCCGTGTCGGCCGTGCCCAGCCCCCGTCGGTCCTGTTGGTCGGGTCGGTCCCGCCGGTCACGGCCTCTTCGTCTCGGACTCCAGTCGCTCCCGGGTGACCAGGCCGTAGACGCCCTGCTCGTCCTGGTCCTTCGTGATGCCGCGGCTGCTCTGGTAGACGAGGACGGCCTGTTCGACCTGGCTGTCGTAGCTCTCGTCGATGTCGCCGTTGTAGATGCCCAACTGGCGCAACCGGAGCTGGAGTTCGGTGACCTCGGGGTCGTCGTCGCCGAGGCGGAGCGTCTTGGGAACCACGAGCCGGCTGTCGTCCGACTCGTCCGCGCCTGCGGCCGACGAGCCGGTGGAGGCGCTGGCGCCGGGCGAGCTCTGCGTCGGGCCGGCCGAGACGGACGGCGAGGGCGAGCCGGACGCCTCCGATGGCGACGGAGAAGGGGACGGGCTCTTCGTGGGGCTCGGGGCACCCGCGCCCCCGCCACCGCCCGGCGGCGCCGGCGCGGGTGCCCGGCCCCCGCCCTTCCCGGACGGCTCCACCGGCGAGGCCTCCCCGTCCGGCGACGTGTCCGGCGCGCTCGCCCGCAGGTCGTCCGGCAGCGCACGGTCACGCTCGGGGGTGTCGTACGAGAACAGGCCGCTCGCGAACCCGGCTGCAGCCATCACCCCCGCGGCGGCGGTCCCGGCGAGGGCGACGACGAGCCCCGTACGGCGGCGACGCCGAGGGCGTCGATGTACGGACTCCCCCGCCGCCGACGGGGAGGCGGGGGAGTCGAGGGATGTGGAGGGGCCGGATGGGCCGGAAGAGGCGACGGAAGCGGTCGGCGACGCGTACGGCGTGGTCGGCGCCGGTGTCGAGAACAGCGCCCGGGTCGAAGTGGCGCTCGGGGTACTCGGCGTACTCGTCGCTGCCGTGGTCACCGGCATGGCGATCGTCGAAGCCCGACCGGGACCCGGCCCGCCCGGCCAGGTTCCGCCCGGCCCGTCGTCCTCGTCGCCCAGTTCCACGTATGGGCGTATCCGGAGGGGGTCGAAGTCCTCCGCGGCCGCCGCCTCGGCCGTGCGGGTTTCCAGAAGGGCCTCGGACGCGCGGCGGCCGCACGCGCAGGACGGCGAGCCGTCCGAGGCCCGGGGTGTGAAGCATTCCGGGCATATGTGACTGGTCGGTTCACTCACGTGTCGTTCCTCCCCGCGAAGACTCCAGAGTTTAAGCAAACGGTCCTCACAGAATCTCCCAGGCGCCCCGGGAATCACAGGTTCCGGTACGGCTCGACAGGCCATAACCGGTCACACCGACCACGATGGACTGGACACGGAGAAAGAGGAAACTGGGGACGCTGTACGAGGCCCTCGGGAGGTCTGCATGACCGACGACACCGGCCACGCCACCGCCGACGGTGGCGGCGAGCCCACGAACGCCGCCGACGGTGGCAAGGAGCCCGCGAACGCCGCCGGTGCCGCCACCCCGACCAGCGACGACGACTCCGGCGCCACCGCCGGACACGAGCCCCCGCACGGCTCCCGTGGCCACGGTGTGCCCGTCGCCGAAGGGGTGCCCGGTGGTGTGATGGTCTCCATCGGGGCCCTCCTGCTGGGCATGCTGCTGGCGGCGCTCGACCAGACCATCGTCTCGACGGCGCTGCCGACGATCGTGAGCGACCTCGGTGGACTGGAGCACCTGTCGTGGGTGGTCACGGCGTACATGCTGGCCGCGACGGCGGCGACACCGCTGTGGGGGAAGCTCGGCGACCAGTACGGTCGGAAGAGGCTGTTCCAGACGGCGATCGTGATTTTTCTCATCGGGTCGGCGCTGTGCGGAGCGGCACAGAACATGCCCCAGTTGATCGGGTTCCGGGCCCTGCAGGGGCTCGGCGGCGGCGGGCTGATGGTGCTGTCGATGGCCATCGTCGGGGACCTCGTCCCGCCGCGTGAACGAGGGCGCTACCAGGGGCTGTTCGGCGCGGTCTTCGGCGCGACGAGCGTGCTCGGGCCGCTGCTCGGCGGGCTGTTCACCGAGCATCTGAGCTGGCGTTGGGTGTTCTACGTCAACCTGCCCGTCGGAGCGGTGGCGTTGCTCGTCATCGCCGCCGTGCTGCGCATCCCGCGCAAGGCCGAGCGGCATGTCATCGACTACCTCGGCACCTTCCTCATCGCCTCCGTGGCCACCTGTCTGGTCCTGGTCGCCTCCCTCGGCGGCACCACCTGGGACTGGAACTCGCCGCAGATCATCGGCCTCTCCGTCCTGGCCGTGCTGCTCGTCGTCGCCTTCGTGGCCGTCGAGCGGCGGGCCGCCGAACCCGTCCTGCCCCTCAAGCTGTTCCGTGTCCACACGTTCACCCTCTCTGCCGTGATCAGCTTCGTCGTCGGCTTCGCGATGTTCGGCGCGATGACCTATCTGCCGACGTTCCTGCAGGTCGTGCACGGTGTGTCGCCGACCATGTCGGGTGTGCACATGCTGCCGATGGTGTTCGGGCTGCTGCTGTCCTCGACGGTCTCCGGGCAGATCGTCAGCCGTACGGGCCGCTGGAAGATGTTCCCCGTCGCCGGTACGGGGGTCACCACGCTCGGCCTGCTGCTCCTGCACCAGCTCGACGCGGACAGCAGCGACGGCGAGATGAGCGCCTACCTCTTGGTCTTCGGCCTCGGCCTCGGCCTCGTCATGCAGGTCCTCGTCCTCGTCGTG
Organism: Streptomyces sp. NBC_01314; assembly: GCF_041435215.1. Taxonomy (NCBI): domain Bacteria; kingdom Bacillati; phylum Actinomycetota; class Actinomycetes; order Kitasatosporales; family Streptomycetaceae; genus Streptomyces; species Streptomyces sp. NBC_01314. Next base: position 7,981,513 of record NZ_CP108394.1, read on the forward strand.
CAGAACGCCGTCCCGTACGAGGACCTCGGTGTCGCCACCTCCGGCGCGACCTTCTTCCGGTCCATCGGCGCCTCGTTCGGCGTGGCCGTCTTCGGCACGGTCTTCGCCGGGCACCTCGGCGACAAGCTCACCGACGCGCTCGAAGGGGCCCGGCTCCCGTCCGGCGTGAGCGTGGACGGGCTGAAGGCCGACCCGCGCGAGATCGCCGAACTCCCGGCCTCGCTGCGCCCGTCCGTCCTCGACGCGTACGCCTCCTCCATCACCGACGTCTTCGTCTACGCGGCCCCGGTCGCCCTCCTCGGCTTCGTCCTCGCCTGGTTCCTGCGCGAGGACCCGCTGCGGGCCTCCGTGACGGCGCCCGACGCCACGGAGACGCTCGCCAGCAATCCGGTCGAACGGTCGTCGTACGACGAGGTGTGCCGGGCGCTGTCGGTACTCGGGTCGAGGGAGGGCCGCCGCGAGGTCTACCGGACGATCACCGCACGGGCCGGCTACGACCTGCTGCCCGCATCGAGCTGGTTGCTGCTGCGGATCCGGCGGTACGGCTGGACCGAACCCGCCGTGCTCGCGGAACGCAGCACCGTTCCGCTCGACATGATCATGGCCGCGACCCGGCAGGTGGAGGGGCGCCGCCTTGCCCGCCGCGACGGCATCGACCTCGTCCTCACCGACACCGGCCACGAGGCCGCCGACAAGCTGGCCAAGGCCCGTGAGGACTCCCTCGCCGAACTCCTCGGCGACTGGTGGGGCCCCGACCGCCCCACCGACCTCGTGCGTCTCGTCGAGGAACTCAACGACGAGCTGTGCGGCTCGGACGCGGAACGCCCGCACGACGGCGGAGCGATCACCCGACGGCCGCAGGCCACGACGAAGTCCGGTACGCCGCCGCCCACTCCGCCCACGCCCCCTACGGCTCCCACGTCTACGTCTACGCCAGTCTCTTCGTGAACCAGTGGTCGGCGTACTCGTCGTCGTTGTGCGGGGCGCTCTCCTCGTAACCGAGCAGGGCGTAGAGCGCGCGGGCCTCCACCAGGTCGCCGCGGGTGTCGAGGACGATCCGCTCGGCGCCGAGTGCGCGGGCCGCGTCCTCGGCCGCCGTCACCAGGAGCGCGGCACCGCCCTTGCCGCGTGCCTCCGTCAGCACGAAGACCCGCTTCAGCTCGGCCGTCGTGGCGTCCATCAGCCGTACCCCGGCGGTGCCGACGGGTACGCCCCCGTACCGCGCCACCAGCAGCGTCCCGCCCGGCGGTGCCAGATACTCCCCGGTGTCCGCGGCGACCTCCCGCTCCAGCTCCTCCGGGTCCGTGGCGTGTCCCTCGTGCAGCAGATACCAGCGGTCGCTGACCTCGGTGTAGTACGCCCGCCACAGGGCGGTGGCGAGGGGGGAGTCGTAGGGCTCCTCGTCCACGGACCAGACGCTGGTCGTGGGGGTCGTGTGGCTCTCGCGGCTCTCGTGGGTCATACGGGTCATGGCGGTCATTGTCGGGAGCGGGGGCGGGTGGCCCGCAAACGATTTACGCGGTTGGTCCGTCGTCCGTCGTCCGTCTCCCATCGTCAGCCTCCCGGCGTCCTTCTTCCGTGCACTTGCCGTTTGAACGAACGGGTTCGGGCAACCCGGTGCGAAACGGCCCGATGGGGCGAGACGCCCGGGCCGAGGACTCTGGAAGGCACTCATGTCCACAGGCTTGATCATCGCTTTGATCGTGATCGTGGCGGTCGTGATCGTTGTGGCGGCCGTCCTGGCCCAGCGCGCCCGCAGGGGTACGGGTGGCGGCGGATCGCTGAAACGGCGTTTCGGACCCGAGTACGACCGGACCGTGACCCGCTATGACGGCGACGAGCGGGCTGCCGCCCGGGAACTCACGGAGCGGGTGAAGCGGCACGGCTCGATGGAGAAGCGGCCGCTGCCGAGCGCGGAGCGCGAACGCTACGAGTCCCGCTGGGCGGCCGCCCAGGAGCGCTTCGTCGACTCGCCCCGTGAGGCGGTCTCCGAGGCGGACCGGCTGCTCTCCGAGGTGGCCGGAGCACGCGGCTTCCCGGACGGCGGCCACTACGAGACCCAACTGGAGGCGCTCTCCGTCCACCACGCCCACCACGTCCACGGCTACCGCCGGGTGCACCTCGCGGCGCACACCACCGGCGACAGCGCCCAGCGCCACGCGGGCAACGGTGCCGGTCCCGGCACAGGTACCGAGGAGTTGCGCGAGGCCATGATCGACGCCCGCGCCCTGTTCGAGGACCTGGTGACACCGGACCGCCGGGACGCGCGGGCGGACCGCGACGGTACCGCCGGGCGCGAGAACCCGGCCCACGACGGCACGGCGCGACGCGACGAGCGCGACGGTACGGCCGCCGGCCGTCACCGGTCCCATCTGCCATGGGTGCCCACCAGGCGCCACGCGAAGGGGAGTTGAGGGGGATGACTGACGACGTGACCAGGGGCGACAGCATCCGGGAGCGCGGCGCGCGCGAGGCGCGGGACGCGGACCCGAGGCGTGAGGGTGTGAAGGGCGACGGGATCTCGCCGGGCACGCGGGCGACGGACCCGGCCGGCTCCGGAGGTACCGGGTCCCCGCTCGTCGCGGGCCACGACACCACGGCGGGCCGTACAGGCGGCCGCACGGACAGCCGTATGGACGGCCGCACGGACAGCCGTACCGAGGGTCGTACCGAAGGCAGGACGATGGGCGTCGCCGATGAGCCCGGCCGGGGACGCGGCGAGGACCGCGCCAAGGCCTCCGGCCCGGGCGGCTCCCACTCCGCCGGATCCCTTCTCCTGCCCCACGACGAGTGCGACAAGCTGACGTCGAGGTTGCGGCACGCGGTCGGCGAGTTCGTCGACGAGCCCCGGTCCGCCGTCGAGGAGGCGGATCACGTTCTCGAAGAGGTCACCGCCCGCTTCACCGACGCGATGACGCAGCGGCGCCGCACCCTCCGTACCTCCTGGCAGACGAGCGCCACCGACGACCGCGCGTCCGCCACCGACACCGAGCAGCTCCGCCTCGCCCTTCGCGACTACCGGGAGCTGACCGAACGGCTGCTTCGGCTCTGACGCCGACAGCGGCACCCGACGAGACCGCGCCCCGGGTCGTGCCCCGGGGCGCGGTTTCATGTCTGGGCGGAGCTGTGCGATCAGCCGCCGACGGGCCGCAGGCGCCGTATGGCGGAATCCCCCGGGCTACCGGGCGTCCTGCTCACCCGCGCGGCGCGCGGCCCATTCCCGTACGACCTCTTCCACGTCGTAGGGCTTCAGGCCCAGCGGGGGGCCCGGTGGGGGCTTGAACATCATTTCTCGGATCTTGGTGTTGATCTCGGTGATGATCTTGCGGACGACGCGTTCGGAAGGGGCCTCGGCGGCGGTCGCGAGGGCGTCTTCCGCCTCCTTGCGCAGGGCGAGCGTCGGTGGCAGGACGGACATGCCCTCGCGGGCCATCTTCCGCTTGATCCACCAGAGTTCGTCGTAGCTCGTGTCGTCGTCCCGCAGGGGTCGGCCCACGCCGGGGAGGGCCTTGAAGTCGCCGCGCGCCTCCGCGTCGCGGATCTGTTTGTCGACGAAGGACTCGAAGCTGACACCGGGGGGCTTTCGCTCGGTCATGCGTCCATTGTGCCGGAGCCCGCACAGCAGGACGATCCGGCGAATTATCATGCGGCGGCGGCGCGTCAAACGCGCCGTGCGCAGCGACAATTGGAGTTTGACCCGTTAGGAGCGGTACGTGCTCGAACTCACCATGGCCTCGGTCTCCGAGGCGGACGCCGGGGCGACGGCCGGCATGCAGATGGCCGACGCGCCCAGCGAGCCGGGCGGCGTGCTCCGGGTGGGCCGCGATCGGGCGGTGTGCAGGCTCGCGACACCCGACGACTGGCTCTTCGTCTCCCGCGTGCACCTGGAGTTCCTGTGCGCCCCCGACGGGAGCTGGCAGGTCACCTGGCTGCGCGGCTCGCACGCCGACCCCTCCTCCGAGGTGCGGCTGACCCTGCTCAACCACCAGCCCTCACCGCTCCCGTACGGCGGCACGGCGAAGCTCCCGCACGGCAGCTCGGGCGAACTCGTCATCTACGACCGCACGAGCCCCCGTAGCGTCAACGTGGGCTTCTACCACGAGGCCTGACGGGAACCGCGCCCCGCCGCCCCCGGTCAGTCCAGTACCCGGGCCAGCGCGAAGCCGTCGTACCCCTTGGTGCCCACCGTCTGGATCGCCGTGCCGCTCAGCTTCGGGTGCGCGGCGATCAGTTCGATGGCGGCCCGGGTGCCGCGGACGTCCGGCTCGGTGCTGCCGGCGTCGGCGACCCGGCCGCCGCGTACGACGTTGTCGACGACGATGACGCTGCCGGCCCGGGTGAGCTTCAGGGCCCACTCCACGTAGTGCGGGTTGTTGGCCTTGTCCGCGTCGATGAAGACCAGGTCGAACGGCTCGGGGTTCTCGTCGGTCAGCTTGGGCAGCGACTCCAGGGCGGGGCCGACCCGTACCTCGACGATGCCGTCGAGCCCGGCGCGCGCGATGTTGCGACAGGCGACCTCCGCGTGCCGGTCGCTGTACTCCAGGGAGATCAGCCGGCCCTCGGCGGGGAGCGCCCGGGCCAGCCAGATGGTGCTGTAGCCGCCGAGGGTGCCGATCTCCAGGATGCGGCGGGCGCCCTGGATCAGGGCGAGGAGATGGAGGAACTTGCCCTGGTTGGCGGCGACGTCGATGGCCGGGAGTCCGGCCGCCTCGTTGTCGCGCAGCGCCGCCTCCAGGGCCTCGTCGTTCGGGGCGAGGTGGGTGGTGAAGTAGGCGTCGACATCGTCCCAGGTCCCTGACTCGCTCATGAAGCTGTGCCTCCCGCGCCTTTCATTGGAACAGTTACTCAGACCAGTAGTTATTTTGACCAGCAGTTACTTAGATCGGCTAAGTAGGTGCGCTAATGAATATAGGCGCGAGGCAGGCCCTCTGTCAGCGGTTCCAGGGTGTGTTGTCAGCCGATCGGTCCGGACTTCGGGTCGGCCGGCGCGGCGGGCGGTCCGGGCTGGTACGCACCCGGTGTTCCCGGTGGGTACGCGCCGGGGGCGCCGGGCGGGTAGGCACCGGGCGGGTAGGCGCCCTGCGGCGGGAAAGCCGCGCCCGGCGGCGGTAGGGGCGGCAGTTGCCGCTTCGCGTTGCGCATGAGCACGATCGCGACGGCCACCGCCTTGATCGCCAGCGCGGCGATGCCGATGCCGAACCACACCAGCCACTCGGGCATGCCCCACAGGGTCTGCATCTCGTCCACGTAGATGACCTTTCGATAGGTGTCGTCGGCCGCGGCCTGCCGCAGCGTGTGATCGCCGGAGATCCGCCCCGGCTGCGGGAAGCTCTGCTCGACGGCGGTGAGGAAGTCCGTACCGCCCCCGGTGAGGTCGCCGAGCGCGCCGACGGGCGCGCCGAGGCGTCCGGCGAACGTCACCTTCGGCTCGTCCCCGCCGATCGCGGAGCCGGGCTCCATGCGGTGCTCGGCGAGAACGTACAGGTCGAGGGTCTGCGGGGTGGTGGCGAGGCGGGACAGGCGCATCGGGTAGACAAGCTCGTCACTGGTGAAGGTGAGGTGGAGCGGGTCGAGGGTGCCGGAGAGCGGCAGGCCGGCGGTGGTGTCCTCCGGGGCCAGCCGGATCGCCACGTACTCCCACTTCTGCCGGACGTACGGCTTCAGTGCCGTGTCCAGGCGGTCCGGGAGCGCGAAGCCGTTCTCGTCGAGCCAGTCGCCGAGGGCGCCGGAGTCGGTGGCGGTCAGCCGGGCCACGTCGAACGGGCCGAGCCGTTCGCGGCCGACGACGTCCACCGAGGACCGCGGGTCCTGGGGTGCGGCGTCCCCTGCCATGCCGTCGCTCTCGAACATGTCGAACGGCCAGTCGCCGGAGCGCGGCCAGAAGTACTCCCGCTTCTCGTACTCGGGCGCGGTCTCCCGGTCGAGCTGGTCGAAGACGGCCGCGTCGCCGAGCTTCACCGTCGCCCGGTTCGGCACCGGCATGATCCAGGCGGCCGTCCGGGCGTCACCGGCGACCGTCAGGCTCATCACGATCTGTTCCTCGTGTCCGTCCCAGCGCACGACGGACCTCTCGCCGTTCACATACATGTTCCGTTGGCCGTCCGGCACCATCGCGCCGCAGCCACAGGCGTACGCCGGTGCCACCAGCGACGCCAGCTGGAAGCCCAGCAGGGCGAGGACGACCACCATCAGCCGTCCGCGCGCCCCGCGCCTCCCGTGCGCCCACTCCGCCGGGCGCGCACGCCCCCGTGCGAAACCCTTCATCCCCCGTGCCCTCCCGCTGCCCCGCTGACGTGCCGTCCCGCTCGGGGCCATGCTTCCAGGTGTTTGTCAGTGGCCTGTCACAACCCCGCCCGTGATGTGCATCTGTGATCCACGTCGTGCCCTTGGGCGTGCGGGCAACCTTCCGCGCACTATCGTCATTCGGACAAAACGGTTGGGTGACTCTCGGGTGAAGAGGGGGTTGCCCGCGTCTCACAACGGGGACGGTGCGAGCCTTCTCGGGGGGACGTCGACGGGGCGGGAGGGCGACAGCGCGTGGCGACGGAGCAGAGCAGACCGGGTGGTGCCACCGGAGCGGGCCCGACGGCGGGCCGACTGGGGGCGGCACGAGCGCTGCTGTGGCTGGTCGCCGCGATCCTGGCGGTGCGGCAGATCGCGGTCGTGCTGAACACGCCCAAAGGCGAGCTGCTCACGGATCTGGAAACCTGGGTCGGGCCCAGCGGCGTCCTGCATGTGAACGGCTCGCTGTACGACTCCACACAGTTCACGGGCACACCCTTAGGTGGCCTCGCCCTCAAGCCTCTCACCCGAATGGCCGAACAGGCGCTCGGCTGGGGCTGGACCTTCGGCACCCTCGTCCTGGTCGTCGCCCTCGGCCTGATCGCCGCCCGCGCCCTGCCCCAGCCCGTCAACCGCCGTACGGCGTTGCTCGCGGCCCCCGTCGCGGTCACCCTGCTGATGCTGTCGCTGCCGGTGCGCAACACGCTGTACCTGGGCCAGACCAGCATCCTCCCCGTCCTGCTCGTCCTCGCGGGCTGCTTCGTGGTCCGGGGCGAGCGCACCAGCGGGGTCTGCGTCGGGCTCGCCGCGGCCTTCCAGCCGACCGTGCTGCTCTTCGTGCCGCTGCTGTGGTTCACCGGCCGCAGGCGCGCCGCCGCGAGCACCGGGATCACCTTCGCCGGGGCGACCGCACTGGCCTGGGCCGCGTTACCGCACGACTCGTACACCTACTGGGTGCACCACCTCGCCGGCGTCGGCCTGGGCGGCCGGGCGGACGACCTCGCCAACCAGTCCCTGCACGGTGTGCTGCTCCGGCTCGGCCTGGAGGGCCCGCTGGAGGTCGTCGTCTTCTTCGCGCTGGCCGCGGCCGTCGCCGCACTCGGCATGCGGCGGGCCATCCACTACGCCCGCGACGGGCAGCTGCTGCTGGCGGTCGCCCTCACGGGCTGTGTCGTGGTCGCCGTCTCGCCGACGTCCTGGAAGCACCAGCTGCTGTGGGTGCTCCTCGCGGTGGTCGGCCGGGTCGGGCAGAAGACCTCGGCACGGTACGTGTGGCCGCTCGCCGTCGTCCTGTTGATGACGCTGCCCGCGAAGATGATGGTGCCGAACGTGGGCGTCCTGCACCCGGTGCGTGACAACGTGGTCCTGCTGGCCGCGCTCGCCGCCGCGCTCGTCGTGCCGTTCCTGTCCCGCACCTCGGAGTTCTACCGGACGCCGACCCCCACTCGGTACGCCCCGAAGGCGGAGACCCGGTTCCGCCGGGCCCCGCTGCTGCGCCGGGTGGCGACCCGGCCGAACCTGCTCCTCGAACTGCTGCTGATCCGCGTCACCTACGCCGCCTACCAGCGCACCCGCCTTGAGGCCACCGGCAGCCGGGCCGCCGCCGAGGAGCACGCCAACCAGATCCTCGCCGTCGAGAAGGTCCTGTTCATGGACATCGAGCACTGGTTCAACCACACCGTGGTCGGGATCGGCTGGCTGCGGGGCTTCTTCGACTTCTACTACACGTCGTTCCACTTCGTGGTCCCGCTGACCGTCCTCGGTGTCCTCTACTGGCGCCGCCCCGCCGACTACCGCTGGGCCCGCACGGCCATCGGCCTCACCACGCTCCTCGCCCTCGTCGGCTTCTTCTTCTACCCGCTGGCACCGCCGCGTCTGATGCCGGGCCTCGGCATCATCGACACCATCCACGGCGCCCAGGACTTCTCCAGGCCGGACTACGGCAGGCTGACCGAGCTGGCCAACCAGTACGCGGCGATGCCGTCCCTGCACTTCGGCTGGTCACTGTGGTGCGGGCTCACGATCGCGCTGGTCGCGCCCAAGGTGTGGATGAAGGTACTGGGCCTGCTGCACCCGTTCTTCACGGCGCTCGCGATCGTGGCGACCGGCAACCACTGGATCCTCGACGCGGTGGGCGGCGCGGCGGTGGTGGGCGCGGGCTTCGGCCTGACCTACCTCCTGACAGGGCCCCGCACCACCGCGCCCCGTCAGGGGCGCGGGGAACCGCACGAGCAACCGGGAGCGACCGGCAGCCTCGCGACGGCCGTCCAGCGCGACGGCGGAGGAGACGACGGAGGCAGGGGCGGGGCGTAGGGGGATGGCGCCCCTGCCTCCAGCGGGACGGGTCGACGGCGCCGGGAGGCCGTCGACCCGAGTGCGGTGGGGCGGTGTGGTCAGCCGGTGGTCACCTGGAGGTGCTTCACCCCGTTGATCCAGGCGGAGCGCAACCGGCTGGGTTCGCCGGCGAGCCTGAGGTCCGGCATCGCGTCGGCGATCGCGTTGAAGATCAGGTTGATCTCCAGGACGGCCAGGGACTTGCCGAGGCAGAAGTGCGGGCCTCCGCCGCCGAAGCCGAGGTGGGGGTTGGGGTCGCGGGTGATGTCGAAGGTGTCGGGGTCGGGGAAGACGTCCGGGTCGTGGTTGGCGGAGGCGTAGAAGATGCCGACGCGGTCCCCCTGCTTGATCAGCTTGCCGCCGAGTTCGATGTCCTGGGTGGCGGTGCGCTGGAAGGAGTTGACCGGGGCGGCCCAGCGGACGATCTCCTCGGCGGCCGTCGCGGGGCGTTCGCGCTTGTAGAGGTCCCACTGGTCGGGGTGGGTGAGGAAGGCGTGCATGCCGTGGGTGATGGCGTTGCGGGTCGTCTCGTTGCCCGCGACCGCCAGCATCAGCACGAAGAAGCCGAACTCGTCGGAGGTGAGGTTCCCCTCGTCCTCGGCGGCCACCAGGGTGCTGACGATGTCCTTCGCCGGGCGCTGCTTCCGGTCGGCGGCCATGTTCATGGCGTACGCGATGAGTTCCATCGCCGACTCCTGGCCGACCTCCTCGGTGATGGCGTACTCCGGGTCGTCGTACGAGATCATCCGGTTCGACCACTCGAAGATCCGGATGCGGTCCTCCTGCGGGATGCCGATCAGCTCGGCTATGGCCTGGAGGGGCAGTTCACAGGCGACCTCGGTGACGAAGTCGAAGGGGCCGGGTTGGGCGACGGCCTCGCGGGCGATGCTGAGGGCGCGGTGGCGCAGGTTGTCCTCCAGCGCGCGGATCGCCCGCGGGGTGAAGACGCGCTGCACGATCTGCCGGACCCGGGTGTGCTCCGGCGGGTCCATGTTCAGCAGGATCAGCCGCTGGGCGTCGATCGCGTCGCGCTCGATGTGCTCGTTGAAGCGGATGATCGCGGTGTTGACCGTCGAGGAGAACAACTCCGGGTGCGTGGAGACGAACTTGACGTCCGCGTGCCGGGTGACGGCCCAGTAGCCCTCGTCCGCGAAGCCCGCGATGCCGGGTGCCTGCGGGATCCAGTGGACCGGTTCCGTGCGGCGCAGTTCGGCGAACTCCGGGAGAGGGACACGGTGGTGCAGCAGGTCGGGGTCGGTGAAGTCGAACCCGTCGGGCAGCGCTGGACAGGGCATCGGCCACTCCTGACGGGGCATCAGATAGAGGGAATTGCGGTGACCGTAGTAACGGGTTCTACAACTGGCAAGGGGTACGGGCTTTTCAATTGCCGCACGCCCCTTGCGGTCGCGCGGTCACGCTCAGCAGACTGCTCAAGAGAACTAGAACGCGTACTAGTTCTGCGTGGCGGGCCGGGCCGGGACGCCCCGCGCCGCGCGGGTAACCGTCGAGAGGATTCCCCCATGGCCGCGGAACCCGTGATCGTCGAAGCCGTACGCACTCCCATCGGCAGGCGCGGCGGCGCGCTCGCCAACCTGCACCCCGCCTACCTGTTGGGCGAGACCTACCGTGAACTCCTCGGGCGCACCGGCATCCCCGCCGACTGCGTCGAACAGATCGTCGGCGGCACGGTGACCCACGCCGGCGAACAGTCCATGAACCCCGCGCGCACGGCCTGGCTGACCATGGGCCTGCCCTACGAGACGGCCGCGACGACCGTCGACTGTCAGTGCGGCTCCTCGCAGCAGGCCTCGCACATGGTGGCCAACATGGTCTCGGCGGGCGTCATCGACGTCGGGATCAGCTGCGGCGTCGAGGCCATGTCCCGGGTGCCGCTCGGGTCGGGGTCCAAGCACGGGCCCGGGAAGCCGTTCCCGGAGGAGTGGAACGTCGACCTGCCGAACCAGTTCGAGGCGGCGGAGCGGATCGCCCGGCACCGGGGGCTCACCCGGGAGAACGTGGACGCGCTCGGCCTGCTCTCCCAGGAGCGGGCCGCCGCCGCGTGGGCCGAGGAACGGTTCAAGAAGGAGACGTTCGCCGTCCAGGTGCCGACGACCGAGGCGGAGCAGGCCGCGGGCCAGGGCATGTGGCGGCTCGTCGACCACGACGAGGGGCTGCGCGACACGTCGGTGGAGGCGCTGGCCCGGCTGAAACCGATCATGCCGACGGCCGTCCATACGGCGGGCAACTCCTCGCAGATCAGCGACGGCGCGGCGGCGATCATGTGGGCGTCGAAGCGGATGGCCCGCGCGCTGAAGCTGCGGCCCCGGGCGCGGATCGTCGCCCAGGCGCTGGTGGGCTCCGACCCCCACTTCCACCTCGACGGGCCGATCGACGCGACCAAGGCGGTGCTGGGGAAGGCCGGGATGTCGCTCAAGGACATCGACCTCGTCGAGATCAACGAGGCCTTCGCGTCGGTGGTGCTGAGCTGGGCGCAGGTCTTCGACCAGGACCTGGCGAAGGTGAACGTCAACGGCGGCGCGATCGCCCTGGGGCATCCGGTGGGTGCGACGGGGGCGCGGCTCATCACGACCGCGCTGCACGAACTGGAGCGGACCGACAAGGAGTTCGCGCTGGTGACGATGTGCGCGGGCGGCGGACTGGCGACCGGGACGATCATCCAGCGGCTGTGACGTCGCCCGCCGCCCGCCGCCCGCCGCCCGCCGCCCGCCGCTGTCGGCCGACCGTGGTGCGGTGGCTGTTGTCCGGCTGAAGGCTGAGGCTGAAGGCTGAGGCTGAAGGCTGGGGCTGAAGGCTGGCGCCTGACGGCTCACCTGATGGCTGATGGCTGTCCGGTCGGCGGCGAGCGGACAGTGGCGCCGGTGGCCGGTGGCCGGTGGCCGGTGGCTGTCCGGCTGTCGGTCGGCGCCCGGAGACGGAAGTGGCCCTGCTGGTCGTCCCGCGGCCAGCAGGGCCTTCCCCCGTGGCGGCCACGTCCCCCGTGCCGCCTCTTTCCCCCGTGGCGACCGGTCGCGCCGCCGCTTTCCCCCGTGAGCGGCATGTCCCCCGTGGCCGTGCCGCACGATCCCCCGTCGTGTGCGGCCCCCGTACCGCCCACACCACTGATTTCACCGGGTCGCGCATTGTTTGGCACGGGTGCCGAGCATGCCAAACAATGGCCGGACGCGATCTCTCCGCTTAGGTGGCCGGATGCGTACGGTGGTTGTCCGGGACGGTGTGGGTGTGGTGGGAGGGGAACAGCGCGGTGGCGGGTCGTCGTGAGGTGCCGGTCGATCCGGGGGCCGGGCCGGTGCAGCGGTTCGCGTTCGAGTTGCGGAAACTGCGGACCGAGGCGGGCGGCCTCACCTACCGGGCGATGGCCGAGCAGGCGGGCTACTCGATCACCACCCTCTCCCAGGCGGCGGGCGGCGAGCAGTTGCCCACGCTGGCGGTGGCCCTGGCCTTCGTACGGGCCTGCGGGGGCGATCCGGGGGAGTGGGAGATCCGGTGGCACCAGGCGGTCGAGGAGGCCGCCGCGTCGGACCCGGACAAGGACGGGGAGGGCGCGGAGCCGCCGTACCGGGGGCTGGCCCGGTTCGAGGCCGACGACAGCGGGCTCTTCTTCGGCCGGGACCGGCTCACCGCGGAACTCGTGGACCTGCTGCGCCGCCGACGGTTCGCGGCGGTCTTCGGCCCGTCGGGGATCGGCAAGTCCTCACTCCTGCGCGCCGGTCTGATCCCCGTCCTGCGCGAGTCCGAGGAGCAGGGACTGCGGCCGTCCGCGATCCGGATCCTGACCCCCGGCGAGCAACTGGCCCGCACCCATGAGCTGCTGCTGGAGACGAACGGCACCGACGCAGGCACCGACGCAGGCACCGGCACACGCACCGACGCAGGTATCGGCACAGGCACCGGCACCCGCACCGGCTCCGGTGACACCCTCGTGGTCGTCGACCAGTTCGAGGAGGTCTTCACCCTCTGCCACGACGCGGCCGAACGGGCCCGCTTCATCGACCTGTTGCTGACCGCGCGCGAGCCGGAGAGCCGGTTGCGGGTGCTGTTGGCGGTGCGCGCGGACTTCTACGGCCGCTGCGCCGAGCACCGTGAGCTGGCCGAGGCGCTGGGCGACGCCAATCTGCTGGCCGGGCCGATGAGTTCGGCGGAGCTGCGCGAGGTCGTCGTCAAGCCGGCGGCGGCTGCCGGGCTGACGGTGGAACGGGCGCTGACCACGCGGCTGGTCGACGAGATCACCGACGCGCCCGGCGGTCTGCCGCTGCTGTCGCACGTCCTGCTGGAGACCTGGCGGCGCCGCCGGGGCAAGACGCTGACCCTCGCCGGGTACGAGGCGGCCGGCGGCCTGGACGGAGCCATCGCCAAGACCGCCGAGGACATGTACGGCCGGTTCACCCACGGCGAGGCGGCCACGGCCCGCCGGGTGCTGCTGCGGCTGATCTCCCCGGGGGACGGCACGCCCGACACACGCCGGCCCGCCGACAGGGCCGAGCTGAAGACCACGGGCACCGGTCGGGCGGAGGTCGCCCAGGTCCTGGAGGCCCTCACCCGGGCCCGCCTCCTCACCCTCGACGGCCCGACCGTCGAGGTCGCCCACGAGGCGCTCATCACCGCCTGGCCCCGGCTGCGCGGCTGGATCGAGGAGGACCGGGACCGTCTGCGCGCCCACCGGCAACTGACCGAGGCGGCCCGGACCTGGGAGGAGCTGGGCCGTGACACGGGCGCGCTGTACCGGGGCAGCCGGCTCGTCACGGCACGGGAGTACTTCGGGGGCCCCCGTCACACCGACGACCTGACCGACCAGGAAGCCGCCTTCCTCACCGAGAGTCTCACCGCCCTCGACCAGGAGGAACGGGCCAGGGCCCGCACCACGCGACGCCTGCGCGTCCTCGTCGGCTCCCTCGCCTGCCTCCTGGCCCTCGCGCTCACCGCCACGGCCGTCGCCTACTGGCAGCGCCAGAGCGCCGTGAACGCCCAACGCGAGGGCCTGTCCCGGCAGCTGGCCGCCCAGTCCGCCGCGCTGTTGGAGAGCGACACCGACCTCGCCTCGCTGCTGGCCGTCAAGGCGTACCGGACGAGCCCCACCCGCGAGGCCACGCGCAGCCTGTACGCCGCGGCGGCCGTCCCGCTGGAACGCCGGCTGACCGGGCACACCGGGACCGTGTCCACCCTGGTCTACAGCTCGGACGGGAAGACCCTCGCCACGGGGAGTTTCGACGGCACGGTGCGGCTGTGGGACCCGGCGACCGGCCGCACCCGGAAGGTGCTCACCGGCGGAGACCACACCAGACTCGTGCGGACCGTGGCCTTCAGCCCGGACGGCAGGACCCTCGCGACCGGCGGCGGTGAGGAGGTGCGGTTGCGGGACGCGGCCACCGGACGCGTCCGGGATTCGCTCACCGCCCGCGTGACCGAGGAGAACAGCCTGGCGTCCGTGGGTTTCGACCATGACGGCCGAGCACTGGCCGTACGAGAGAACGGGCAGGTGCTGGACGTGGCATCCGGCCGTGTCGCGACCACGCTCAAGGGCCCCACCGGTCTGGAGATGGCGGTGGCGTTCAGCCCGGACGGACGCACGCTGGCCACCAGCACCCGGGACCGCACCGCACAGCTGTGGGACCTGGACACCGGAAGAGTGCTGTCCACCCTCAAGAGCAGTACGGGAGTGGTCAGTTCACTGGCGTTCGACTCCGCCGGGAAGATCCTGGCCACCGGCACCGAGGACGGCACCGTCCATCTGTGGGACGTGGCCGACGGCAGGCAGCGGACCACCCTCACCAGTGCCAGCAGCCGCGTCGAGTCCATGGCGTTCGACCCGGACGGCAAGACCCTGGCCGCCGGCAGCTACGACGGCACGGTTCGCCTGTGGGACCTCGCCACCGGACGTGCCGACACCACCCTCACCGGCCACACCAGCCCCGTGATGTCGGTGGCGTTCAGCCCTGACGGGAGGCAACTGGCGGCGGGCAACGAGGACAGCAATTTCGCGGGCGGCGACCGGGTCAGTGTCCGGCTCTGGAACGTGACCACGCACAGGCCCCGAGCCACGGTGACCGTGCCGGGCGGCAGTATCGAAGCGGTCGCGTTCAGCCCCGACGGTGACACCCTCGCCACCGCCAGTGTCCGGATGACCCAGGAGATCCGGGACATGGCCGGGGTGGTACGGCTGTGGGACCCGGTCACGCGCCGTACGAGAAGCGTACTCACCGGTGAGGTGACCCTCGTGGGGTCACTGGAGTTCAGCCCGGACGGCAGGACGCTCGCCCTCACCAACGACGCCGACGCGGAGTTGTGGGACCCGGCCACCCGACGTCTGCGGACCACGCTCCCCAGCCGGTTCGTCAACGCGATGGTGTACAGCCCCGACGGCCGGACGCTGGTGACGGTGGGCAGCGACGGACTGGTGCTGTGGGACGTGCCGACCGGTCGTCCCCGTGTCTCCTTCCCCAAGGACGAGGAGAGTTCGGTGCTGGCGTTCAGCCCCACGGGCGAGGTCTTCGCCACCACCGGGGGCAACGACGAGAAGGTCCGGCTCCGGGATCCCGACACCGGACGCGTCCGCCTCACGCTGACCGACCCCACCGGCCGCCCCGCACCGACGCGTTACGCGGACGACGACTACATCATGTACCGGCAGATCGAGTCGATGGCGTTCAGCCCGGACGGCCGTACGCTCGCCACCGGTTCCTCCGACGGCACGGTCCGGTTGTGGAACACCGGGACGGGACAGCTCGACGCCACCCTGACCGCGGGCACCACGGAAGCCTCGGTGAGGGTGGCGTTCAGCCCGGACGGCCGCACCCTCGCCACCGCCGCCTCCGACACCACGGTACGGCTCTGGGACACCGCCACGGGGTACGCGCGCGCGACCCTCACCGGCCACGGTGATGGCCCCCGGGCGATGGCTTTCAGCCCGGACGGTCACACCCTCGCGACCGGAGAATACGAGGGTCGCCTGCGCCTGTGGAACGTGGATCTGCCCGCCCCGGACAAGTCGATCACCAACATCTGCCGAGCGGTCCACCGCGACCTCACCCGGCAGGAGCGGGCCTTGTACCTCCCGGACCAGGAGTCAGGCGGCGTCTGCTGACGCCGCCCAGCCGAGGAAGGTGCTGAACGCGGCGGGGGCCAGGGTGAGTTGGGGTCCCGCCGGGTTCTTGGAGTCGCGGATGGCGATGATGGGGCAGGGGGTTTCGGTGATCTCTACACAATCACCGCCCTGGTCGCTGCTGTGCGAGGACTTGCGCCAGGCCAGGGGGCCGAGCGGCGCGCACTCGACGCAATCGCCGCCTTGGTCGCCGCTGTAGCTGGACTTACGCCACTCGGTCCGCACCGGAATCCCGTTGCTCTGCATAGCGTTCCTCCATCACGCGCCGGATCAGCTCTGCCGAGTCCCTGAGGGAGAGGGCAGCGGCTTGAAGATGATCGTAACGGAGTGAACAGTCCCTTACGGTGTCCGGGTTCGCGGTCGGATGCCCACTTCCGTAGCCCTCGGTGTAGACGATGTCCGGGTCCTGGCGGCAGCGGTAGAGGTTGAATGAGCCTTGTAGTCCCGCGTGTGCTCCGGCCTCGAAAGGCAGAACCTGGACGTTGATTCGGTGATTCTTCTCGAAGGCCAACAGTTTCAACAATTGGCCCCGCATGACATCCGCGCCACCGAGCTTCTGGTAGAGCGCGGCTTCGCTGATGACGGCCCACAGGACCGGTGGCTCCTCCTTCTCGAAGATGCGCTGGCGGGCGAGTCGTACGGCGGTCCGTTCGTCGAGGTCGGTCTCGTCCAGGGCGCCCAGTACAGCGCGTACGTAGTTCTCTGTCTGGAGCAGGCCGTGGATCAAGTGCGTCTGGAACGTGTAGATCTCGGCGGCCCGAACCTCGATCTCCGCCACCTGCTGAAACCAGGCCGGAAGTTGACTGCGCATCACCAGCACCGCCAGCCGGGACAGCAGCCCGCCCGTCTCCAGCGCCACATCCACCCGCTCGCTGAACTCCAGCGTCGGGCATTTTCTCGCGGTTTCGATCTGTCCCACCAGCGACGCGGTGTACCCGAGGATGTCCCCCAACTGCTTCTGCGTCAGGCTCGCGGCCTCGCGGCAGCGCCGCAACTCGTAGCCGTAGTAGTCCAGTGGTGAGGCGCCGGGGTCGAGGGTGTGGATCTGGGTCACGTGCGGTCCCTCCGTCGAGCTTGAACCCACTCTTCAACAGGTTGTGTCCGATCTGTAGCTGAGAGTAGCCGCGTCGGGTCAGTCTTGGGGCGTGAACGCATACTTTCCCCCCTTCCTCCTGGGTGCCCCACCCGCCCAGTACCGGATCAGCCTCACCGTCGGTGAGCACTCGGCGCATCACATCCGCCATATCGTCCGCTCGTATCTCGACGAGTGGGAGCTGCCGGAGCTGACCGACGCCGTCGAGCTGGGCGTGACGGAGCTGCTCGCCAACGTCGTACGGCATGTCCCGGACCGGCGGTGCACGCTGCTGTTGCTGCGGGCGGCGGCCGGGGTGCGGGTGGAGGTGGGCGACGGGTCGGCTCAGCTCCCCGTCGTGCGGGACGACTTGCCGCCGGACTCGGAACGCGGGCGCGGCCTCACACTGTTGGGCGCGGTGTCCGACAAGTGGGGGGTGGGGCCCAGGGGGGCCGGGGGCAAGACGGTGTGGTTCGAGTGCCGGGGCGGCGCCGACTGAAGCGGTCGCCGTTCGCCGCGGCGGGAACGTGCCGTGCGGACGGCGAAGGCGGTGGCCCCGGGGATCGGGGGCCGCCGCCTTCGGTCTGGGTCGGCTGTGCCGGTTGTTTCGTCCGTGTCAGCCGTGCAGCTCGCGCTGGTGGTGCGGGTCTTGCTGGATCAGTACCAGTTGTTGGCCTGCCAGAAGTTCCACGCGCCACAGGGGCTGCCGTAGCGGTCCTTCATGTAGTCCACGCCCCACTTGATCTGCGTGGCGGCGTTGGTCTTCCAGTCGGAGCCCGCGGTGGACATCTTCGAGCCGGGCAGGGCCTGGACCAGGCCGTATGCGCCGGAGGACGAGTTCGTCGCCTTGATGTTCCAGTCGCTCTCGTGGTCGACGATGTTGGAGAAGCACTTGTACTGGGCCGAGTCCGCGATCATCTTCTTCGCCACAGCCTGCGCCTGAGTGGCCTCCGACGCGGCCTGGGCGGGCGCGGCGGCGAACAGGGCACCGGTGGCGGCAGCGGCCAGGGTGACACCGGCGAGGGCCTTCTTCGGGGAGGCGATGCGGCGGAGAACGGAGACGGTCACGGGGATCCTTTTCTTCGGGGACACGGCCGTCGCGGGCATGCCTTCACCACGTGCTGTGCGGTGGGGGCGTACGTCGGCGCCGAGGCCCGGGTGGGCTCGTCGGCGCCGTTGCGACTCCTCCAGGGAAACAGCCGGAGCGGCCGTCCGCAATGACCCTTTTTGCTAGTTGTAGTCGTATTCGCGGTGAAGGTGCCCTCTGTGACGTGGCTCTCAAAGTGCTGGTCAGCGCGGGTAAGGGCGTGTGCACGTCACGTACTTCGATCTACGAGCCCGGTTCGTATGTGATGTGGGTCCTGTGTGGTGGTTCACGGCTCATGTAACGGACGGTGAGTGGTGCGGTTCGTGTGGGTCATCGGGTGGGCGGGGTGAATGTGACCGCGCTCTCGAAGGCGGCCCTGCGGGTGGCCCGGCGCAGTGCCTTCAGGACCGGGGTACCGAGGGTGAGGGTCAGGGCGACGGTGACGACCGCGCGGCCCAGGTCCCAGCCGAGGGACGTGGCCAGGCAGTACGCGACGAAACGGGCGAGGTTCGCCGCCGGGGCCGCCGACTCGTCGAAGGCGATGTTCGAGGCGAGCGTGTCGATGAAGGGCCAGCCGTAGAGGTTCATGACCGTGCCGTAGGCGAAGGCGGCGACGAAGCCGTAGGCGGCGAGCAGGGCCAGCTCGGTACGGCCGCGCAGGCGGTGCGCGCCCGGCAGCAGTCCGGCGCCCATCGCGAACCATCCCATCGACAGCATCTGGAACGGCATCCACGGCCCCACACCGCCCGTGAGCAGCGCGGACGAGAACATCGTGACCGCGCCGAGGGTGAAGCCGAAGCCGGGGCCGAGGACGCGGCCGCTGAGGAGCATGAGGAAGAACATCGGCTCGATGCCGGCCGTCCCCGCTCCGATCGGCCGCAGCGCCGCCCCGGTCGCCGCGAGCACCCCGAGCATCGCCACCGCCTTCGCCCCCAGCCCGGCCTCGGAGAGCGTCGCGCCGACGACCCCGACCAGCAGCACCAGCAGCCCCGCGAACAGCCAGGGCGCGTCCTTCGCGTGCGCGGTCACCTGCGAGCCGGGGTCCGCGAAGAAGGGCCAGCTGAAAGCCGCCGCACCGATGAGGCTGACGAGGACGAGGGCGGCGATGGTGCGGGGGGAGAGGGGGACGGGGCGGGGACGTGGGCGGCGGCGAGCGGGGGTGGGGGGTTCGGTGTCGGTGGGGGAGGAGCCGCTCATGGCTGGCGCCCTTCCGCCTTGGCCCCGCCCTTTTCCTCCGGCTCGTCCCCGGCCTGCCCTTCCGCCTTGACTCCAGCCTGTTTTTCCAGCTCGGCCCCGCCCCGTTCCTCCGGCCCGGCCGCCCGCAGGGCGCGTCGTACCTGTGCTGCGGTCAGCCACTTCTGGGGTGCGAGGATCTTTGTGACCTGGGGGGCGAAGGAGGGGGAGCCGACGACGACCTCGGGGGTCGGGCCGTCGGCGACGATCTCGCCGTCGGCGAGGATCAGGACGCGGTGGGCCAGCTCGGCGGCCAGTTCCACGTCGTGCGTGGCCAGGATGATGGCGTGGCCGTCGGCGGCGAGCCCGCGCAGGGTCGTGACCAGGCGGGACTTGGCCGCGTAGTCGAGGCCCCGGGTCGGCTCGTCGAGGAGGAGCAGCGGTGGGCGGGCCGTGAGGACGACCGCGAGCGCGAGGGCCAGCCGCTGCCCCTCCGACAGGTCACGGGGGTGAGTGTCGTCCCCGATCCCGGGCAGCAGCTCGGAGGCGAGCCTCCGGCACGTGCCCGGCTCGGCCCCCGCGTCCCGGTCCGCCGCCGCGCACTCCGCCGCGACGGTGTCGGTGTACAGGAGGTCGCGCGGCTCCTGCGGTACGAGCCCGACCCGGCGTACGAGATCCTTCGGCGCCGTGCGGTGTGGCGTCAGCCCGCCCACGCGCACCGAACCGGCCGCCGGTTCCACCAGTCCGACCAGCGCGGAGAGGAGCGTGGATTTGCCGGCGCCGTTGCGGCCCATGAGAGCGATCGTCTCGCCGGGGGTGACGGTGAGGTCGATGTGGGTGAGGGCGTGGACGTGGCCGCGGTGGACATCGAGGGCCCTGACTGTCGCCGGTTCGGCGGGAGGTGAGGGGGTGGGAGGGGTGGAATGTTTGCCGAGGAGGCGCCGGAGGAGGGGGGAGGGGCGGGCCGGGGGGAGCTCGGGGGCTTCTGTGCGTCGCGGGGTGCGGGTGGGTTGTGGTTGATCGGGCGGTTCCCCGCGCCCCTTTGGAGCGCGGGTGGTGTCCGGTGTTCGAGTCGCGAGGCGTTCCCGCAGTGGTCCCGCGCGGCGGCGGGCGTCCCGCACCGTCAGCGGCAGTGGGGACCAGCCCGCCAGCCGCCCGAGGTCCACCACCGGCGGATACACGGGAGAGACCGCCATGATCTCGGCCGGGGTGCCGAGGGTCAACGGGGCACCGGGGGCCGGGAGGAGGGCGACCTGGTCGGCGTACTGGACGACGCGTTCCAGGCGGTGTTCGGCCATCAGGACGGTCGTGCCGAGGTCGTGGACGAGTCGCTGGAGCACGGCCAGGACCTCCTCGGCGGCGGCCGGGTCCAGCGCCGAGGTCGGCTCGTCGAGGACGAGCACACGCGGGTGCGGGGTGAGGACGGACCCGATGGCGACGCGCTGCTGCTGGCCGCCGGAGAGCGTGGCGATGGGACGGTCGCGGAGCCCGGCGAGCCCCAGCAGGTCGAGCGTCTCCTCCACCCGGCGCCGCATGACGTCCGGAGCGAGCCCCAACGACTCCATCCCGTAGGCGAGTTCGTCCTCGACGGTGTCCGTCACGAAGTGCGACAGCGGGTCCTGCCCCACCGTGCCGACCACGTCGGCGAGTTCACGAGGCTTGTGCGTACGGGTGTCCCGCCCGGCCACCGTGACCCGGCCGCGCAGGGTGCCGCCGGTGAAGTGCGGCACGAGCCCGCTCACCGCCCCGAGCACCGTCGACTTGCCGACGCCCGACGGCCCGACGAGCAGCACGAGTTCACCCTCCGGGACCTCGAAGTCCACGCCCTGGACGGTGGGTTCCGCCACTCCCTTGTACGTCACGGAGACATCCTCGAAGCGGATCACGCGGGTTCCTTCGTCGGTGGGGCGGCGTTCGGCTGGGTGCGCGGCGGGGCGGGCCTCGACGAGGCGGGCTTCGGTGGGGCGGGCACCACGAACGCGGGGAGTAGGCCCAGCAGGATCGCGGCGGCCGGCCGGAGGGGGAGGTCCGGGGAGGTGAGGGGTACGACGGTGGGGTGCAGGGCGGCGGAGTCGTACGCGCCGAGGACGATCAGCAGCACGGCGACGGCGATGCCGGACCCGGCCACCAGCCACGCGCGCCCGCCCCACACGTCCGGCCGGTAGCGGGTGCGCGGCGAGCGACGGCCGCCCAGCCGCAGTCCGGTGAGCGCGGCGGCCAGCCCGGCGAGCAGCACGGGGAGGCCGTAGGTGCCGCCCTCGGCGGTCAGTACGCCGTACGTTCCCGCGCAGACGCCGAGCAGCCCGCCGAGGGTGAGCGCGGCGGTCGTACGGCGGACCGGGGCGGGGACCTGTGCGGTACGGCCGTAGCCGCGCGAGTCCATCGCGGCGGCGAGCGCGACCGATCGCTCCAACGCGCCCTCCAGCACGGGCAGTCCGACGTGCAGCAGCCCCCGTACGCCCCGGTCCGGCCGCCCTCGCAGCCGCCGCGCGGCCCGCAACCGCTGGACGTCCGCCACCAGATGCGGTGCGAACGTCATCGCCACCACCACGGCGACGCCCGCCTCGTACAGGGCGCCGGGGAGCGACTTGAGCAGCCGCGCCGGGTTCGCGAGGGCGTTCGCGGCGCCGATGCAGATCAGCAGGGTGGCCAGCCGCAGCCCGTCATACAGCGCGAACAGAAACCCCTCCGCTGTGACCCGGCCACCGAGTCGGATCCCCTGTGACCAGTCGGGCAGTGGCACTTCGGGGAGCGTGAACAGGGTGTGCGTACCGGGGATGGGCGAGCCCAGCACGATCGCGAAGACCAGCCGAATGAGCAGTACGGCGAGACCGAGCTTCACGAACGCGGTGTACGACCGGGCCCAGGGCGCGTCGGTCCGATGCGTGGCCACGACGTATCCGGCGACCGCGACGAGGAGGCAGAGGAGAAGGGGGTTGGTGGTACGGGACGCGGCAGTCGCGAGCCCGAGGGCCCAGACCCACCAGGCGAGGGGGTGCACGCCGAGCTCCCTGCTCCCCCTGACCACCGGCAGTCGTGCCGCTGGGCCGGCTTCCCGCCCCGTCGTCTCGGCCGCGGGTAGTTGTGCCGGTCGGCTGAATTTCCGCCACCACCGCATCCGCCCTACCTCCGACGCCGCCGCGCCTGCCACACCGCAGCGGCCCCCAGCACGGCGACCACTCCCACGCCCGCGAGCAGCCCGACGGACGGCCCGCCCCCTTCGTCGGAGGTGACAGCGCCAGCGGGCGGCGAACTCGGTTCGTCCGTGCGGGCGTCGCCGGTGGGATCGCCCCCGGCATCGGTATCGACATCGGCGCCGGTATCGGCATCGGCATCGGCATCGGAGCCGACCGCCTCACCGCACCCCTTCCCCGGATAGTCGGCGATCGCGCAGAGCATCGCGTTCGTGTCGTACCGAAGCGGCTTCGCGACGGACGCCAACGCCTCGGCCGTACTCGCGTCGTCCGGAACGCGCGCACACGCCGTACGCGCCGTCGGCGGCGTCTCACCGGCCGGCGCGTCCGCCGCCGTACCGAAGTCGATGACCAGCGCGACCCGCTTCTCCCCACCCCGCGCGGCTGTTTCCCCACAGATCGCGGCGAAGTCGGCGGCCCCACGCGGCTGGGCCGCGTCCGCGGAGTCCCTGCTGACCGCGAACCGGAACCCCTGGACATCCCCGTCGGACGGCCGCGCGGTCGACGGTCCCTGCGTGGCATACGTCCAGGCCGAACCGTCCCGATCCCAGAACGACCAGTAGCGGTACGCCGAGGCATGAGCCTGCCCCACGCCCACGCTCCCCAGCAGGAGCAGGATGCCGCTCAGCAGCGGCAACACGCCACGCAGCCGGGGCCGGGGCAGAAGAGGCGAGGCCGACCACGACGAGCCCGTCGGCGCGGCAGTCGACCTGATCGCGGCGGCCCTCCGGCGGCCGATCACGCCTCCCGCCGCTTCCTGCCGGCCCTCACCAGTACGAACCCGACGACGCCCCCGACAACGGCGAGCCCGAACCCGATCGCCCACCACGCGCCAGCCCCGAGACCGGCGCCGTCCTCCTCCCCGGTGGCGGTCTCGTCGCTCGGTATGGAGGAGTAGTCGTCCACGTCGCGCGCCGGACCGGTCTCCTTCAGCTGGGCCACGAGGTCGGCGCCACCGAAGTCGCGCGGGTCGTCACCGGCGGCGTGCGCGGCGAAGACGAGCTGGGCGTACGCGGCGGGGCCGGCCTTGGCCGCCCAGACGCCGTAGTTCTTCTCCAGCCAGGCGAGCGGCTTCGCGGTCGCGCCCTTGTCCCCGGCGGCGGCGAGCGCGACGACCGCGTCGGCGGTGTTGCCGTGGTCGGGCTGATCCTCCGCACCCGCGAGGGCGGACGTCAGAAAACCGTCGGCGGCGAGGGCGCCGGCCAGGTAGTCGGCCCCGTTGTGGGCCAGATCCTCCGGCGAGTCACCCGAAACGCACTCCCCGACGGAATCCCCTTGTTTCCCCGGCCCGTTCCCCGCCTCGGCGGCGAACCCCTTGCCCAGGCTGCCGAGTACGGCGGCGGCCGTGGCGTCGGCGTTCGCGGCGAGACCGCCCTTCTTGTCGGGCTGATAGGCGAAGGCGCCGCCGTCGTTCCCGCCGTCCTTCCCACTCCCCTTGCCGTCCTTCTCCCCGTCCCCGCAGGGGATGGCGAGGGCGCGGAGGGCGTCATAGGGCGAGTTGCCGGCCTTCTTCTGCTTGTCGGGGGCGTCGCCCACGGCGGTCAGCGCGCCGATCACGACGGACGTCGAGTTCGCGTCGCTGGGCCCGCCGGCGGTGTAGCCCCAGCCGCCGTCCTTGTTCTGGTTGTCCTTCAGCCAGCGCACCGCCCGCCCCGTCTCGGCGTCCTGTCCTCCGACCGCGGCGAGCGCCTGGACCGCGGCGGCCGTGCTGTTGGTGTCGACCGTCGTCCTGGCATCGCACCGCGCGGTGGCGTCGGCCCGGTACGCCGCGAACGCCCCGCTCGCGCACTGCTGCCCGACGAGCCACCGCACGGCGCCGGCACCGGGCTTCTCCTCCACGGTGTCCAGCGCGAGCAGCGCGAGGGACTGCCGCCAGACACCGTCGTACGTGGGGTCGGTGGAGCCGTACAGGCCGGTGGGGATCGCCTGCGACGGCGAGGCGGAGGGAGCGGCGGATGCCACGGGAGACGCGTCGTCGGCGAGAGCGACCGGCGCGAAACCGCCACCGAATCCGCCACCGAATCCGCCACCGAGTCCGGTGCCGAGCCCGGCTGTGACGGCCAGTACGGCGACTACCGCGGCGCTGCGGCGGACATTCATGATCGGCGGCTGCCTCTCCCTGACGGGGAGCCGGGCGCACGGCGAAGCGCCGGGCGGCTCGGCTCCGTATTCCTCGACGGTGCCGTACACCGGCGGGCCGCCGGTGACGCGAGCCGGTCACGATTCCGTACAGGGCAGTCCGACTTGCCTCCCCCTTGCCGGGGTCGGCTCACGGTTGCGGGTCAGCGCCGGATTTGCACCGGCTTCCCCCCGTACGGGTGTGATGACGACCCGGTCACTCTACCTGCCGGTAGCCAAAAGCCTGAGGGCAGTTGGTGCGCCGGGATAGGTTCGGGCCATGCGCACGGGGAGACTGCTGGGGTCCGGCCGCACGGCCGACGTGTACGAACTCCACACCGACGAAAGCGAGTCCGCGACGGCCGGGCCCGCCACCCTCGTCGCCCACAGCGAAGCCACCGCCCCCGACGGACTCGACGACGGTGACGGAGCTGACGGACATACCGGACGCGGTGGGCGCCCCGGGCGCAACGGGCTTACCGGACCCGCCGCAGCCGACGGACACCACACGGTCGATGGGCCCAACGGCCATTTCGCGGCCGACGGAGCCGGCGGGAGCGGCCGAGGCGACGCGCTCGGTTGGGCCGAGGGGCCGTCCGGGGACGGCGGACCTGGAAACCGTGACGCAGCCAGCGGCCCTGGTGGCCCCGGCGACCGTGGCGAAGTCGGCGGGCGCGGCGGCCGTCGCGGCCTCGGCGGCCGTGCCGCAACCGGCCGAACCGGGAGCCCGGAAGGCGCCGTCGGTGCCTGGGTGTTGCGGCGCTACCGGGACGGCTGGGGTGACGCGGCCGCCGAGGCCGAGATCATGGAGCACGTACGGGCCCACGGGTACCCCGTCCCGCGCGTGCGCTCGGCGAGCCGTACGGAAATGGTGCTGGAGCGGCTGTCCGGCCCGACGATGCTGGAGGCCGTCGCCACCGGTCTGCTCGACCCGGCGCAGGTCGGCGCCACCCTGGCACGCCTCCTGCACTCCCTCCATGCCCTCCCGCCTCGCAACCAAGCGCTCTGCACGCCCCGCGGCCAGGACATCTCCCCGCCCCGCGACCAAGACATCTCCCTGCCCGGCAGCCAAGACATCTCCCCGCCCCGCAGTCATACGCCCGGCCACTCCCTCAGCCCCACCGCCGCCGCGCCGCCCCCCACCCGCGGGGCGTCGTCCACAGCGCCCACACCCCGCGTCCTCCACCTGGACCTGCACCCCGAGAACGTCATCCTCACGACCCACGGCCCCCGGGTCATCGACTGGAGCACTGCCGAGGAGGGGCCGCCCGGCCTCGACTGGGGTACGTCCGCAGTGATCCTCGCCCAAGTCGCCGTCGACACCGCCGACTTCCGTGCCGAGATGGCCCACGCCACACTCGTCTCCCTCCTCCTCGCCCAGCAGCCCGACGGCCCCTCCGCCCTGACGGAGGAGGGACTCGTCGAGGCGGGACGGCGCCGCGCGGCCAACCCGACGATGACCGCGCGCGAAGTGGAACTCGTGGGAGCCGCCGAGGAGTTGATCCGCTCCCTCATGCTTCCGGCGACGGTGGCCTGAGAGCACGGCCTGGTGAGGGCGCGGCGGCGGCCTCCAGCCTCGACGAAAGCCCCTCACACCGCCACATACGTCACCGGATCGCTCCCCGTCACCGCCTCCGCCCGCCCCAGCTTCACCAGTCGCCGCAGATGCGCCTCCGCCTCGGAGACCGCGATGTTGCGGGAGCCGAAGGGGATCTGGGGCCAGGGGCGGTTCCACTCCATGCGTTCGGCGA
Source organism: Streptomyces sp. NBC_01314 (assembly GCF_041435215.1). Lineage (NCBI taxonomy): Bacteria > Bacillati > Actinomycetota > Actinomycetes > Kitasatosporales > Streptomycetaceae > Streptomyces > Streptomyces sp. NBC_01314. The sequence continues at coordinate 8,007,641 of NZ_CP108394.1, forward strand.
GTTGCCAGGGGGTGAGGGGAGAGGCGAGGAGGGCGAGCAGGCCGGTGAGCCGGGACTCGTGGTGGGCCAGCAACTCCCGTACGCGGGCGGCGGAGTCGGTGAACGCGTACTGGTGGGCGGGCAGGACCTCGGCGGCGCCGAGGCGCCCGACGCGTTCCAGGGAGTCGAGGTAGTCGCCGAGGGGATCGGTGACGGTGTCGTCGTCCGGGTCCTCGTACAGGCCGATGTGCGGGCTGATCTCGGGGAGGAGATGGTCGCCGGAGAACAGGCGGCCGTGGCCGGGGAGCCGGGAGGGATGCTCCTCCTCCAGATGGAGGCAGACGTGGCCGGGCGTGTGGCCCGGCGTCCAGATCGCGCGGACGCGGCGGCCGGGGAGGTCGAGGAGTTCCCCGGGGACGATCTCGCGGTCGGGGAGCGCGGGGGAGAAACCGGGCAGGGCGCGGGGGCGGCGCGGGCTGCGCAGTGGGGCGAGGTGTTCCTCGGGTGCGCCCGCGGCCGTGAGTTTGTCCGTCATGTACGTGAACCAGCGGTCGGGGCCGGTCCCGCGCGTGCGCCGTACGATCGCAGTGTCCGCCGCGTGCATCGCGATCCACGCCCCGGACGCCTCGCGCACCGCCCCCGACAGCCCGTGGTGGTCGGGGTGGTGGTGCGTGATCACGACCCCGTGGATCTCCGCGACCGACGTACCGCAGGCCGTCAGACCCGCGGCGAGCGTGTCCCACGACGCCGGGTCGTCCCAGCCGGTGTCGACGAGGACCGGCCCGCGGTCGGTGTCGACGACGTACACGAGGGTGTGGCCGAGCGGGTTGTCCGGGATGGGGACCTCGACGGACCGTACGCCTCCGCCGTGATCGTGCACGTGTGTCATGCGCTCCCCCTGTCGTCGATGCCCCGTTGATGACCCGATCACCGCGCGCTCCGGCCACTATAACTAGAACGGGTTCCACCGGGAGTCCGGATGATCCGGTGTGCAGTCCGTGGACTCCTCTCACTGGAACTGGTATCTGTTCCCTATCCCTCACGATCTGATGACTCGTCAGAATCTGAGTCTGGGTCGGAATCTGAATCTGAATCTAAGTCTGCGCACCTGCGGACTCGCGAACTTGGAACTTGCTGGAGAAGAGAACTGGCTCCGGGAGGCAGTCGGCCATGACCGAACTCGTGGAACACGGACAGCTGTTCATCGGCGGGGAGTTGACCGACCCCCTGGGCACGGACGTCATCGAGGTGGTCTCGCCGCACACGGAGGAGGTCATCGGTCGCGTCCCGCACGCGTCGCGCGCGGACGTCGACCGGGCCGTGGCCGCCGCGCGCCACGCCTTCGACCACGGCCCCTGGCCACGTATGACCCTCGACGAACGGATCGAGGTCGTCGCCCGCATCAAGGACGCCTTCGCCGTACGGCACGAGGAGTTCGCCCGGATCATCAGTTCCGAGAACGGCACCCCGTTCACCTCCAGCGTGATGGTGCAGGCGCTCGCCTCGATGCTGGTGTGGGACGCGGCGATCACGACGGCGCGCGGATTCACGTACGAGGAGCGGCGGGACGGCGTGCTCGGCAAGATCCTCGTCCGGCGCGAGCCGGTCGGCGTGGTCGCGGCGATCGTCCCCTGGAACGTCCCGCAGTTCACCGCCGCCGCGAAGCTCGCTCCCGCCCTCCTCTCGGGCTGCCCGGCGATCCTGAAGGTGTCGCCCGAAACCCCCCTGGACGCCTACCTGTTGGCGGAGATCGCCGCCGAGGCCGGCCTGCCCGAAGGTGTTCTCTCCATCCTTCCCGCCGACCGCGAGGTCAGCGAGTACCTGGTCGGGCACCCGGGCGTCGACAAGGTCTCCTTCACCGGCTCGGTCGCCGCCGGCAAACGGGTCATGGAGGTCGCCGCCCGCAACCTCACCCGCGTCACCCTGGAGCTGGGCGGCAAGTCGGCGGCCGTGATCCTGCCGGACGCGGACGCGCAGACGGCCGTCAACGGCATCTCCCCCTTCGCCTGGATGATCAACGGGCAGGCCTGCGTCGCCCAGACCCGCATCCTGGTCCCGCGCAGCCGCTATGACGAGTTCGCCGAGGCCTTCGCGGCCTACGCCTCCGCGCTCAAGATCGGCGACCCCCTCGACCCCGCCACCGAACTCGGCCCCCTCGTCGCCGCCCGCCAGCAGCGCCGCAGCCTCGACTACATACGCATCGGCCAGGAGGAGGGTGCCAAGATCCTCACCGGTGGCGGCCGTCCGGCCGGCCTGGAACGCGGCTGGTACGTCGAGCCGACCCTCTTCGGCGACGTCGACAACTCCATGCGCATCGCCCGCGAGGAGATCTTCGGCCCGGTGATCTGCCTCCTCCCGTACGGCGACGAGGCCGAGGCCGTACGCATCGCCAACGACTCCGACTACGGCCTCAGCGGCAGCGTCTGGACCGCAGACGACGAACACGGCATCGACATCGCCCGCCAGGTCCGCACCGGCACCTACTCCGTCAACACCTTCAGCCTCGACATGCTCGGCCCCTTCGGCGGCTACAAGAACTCCGGCCTGGGACGGGAGTTCGGCCCCGAGGGCTACGGCGAGTACCTGGAGCACAAGATGATCCATCTGCCGGCCGGGTACGAGCCGCCCACCGTCGTCACCGTTACCGTCGACGGAGAGGACTGACAGGGCATGGGTGACCGCTGGCACGTGGAGGTCGACCGTTCCCTCTGTATCGGCTCCGCCCAGTGCACCCACCTCGCCCCGGAAGCCTTCCGCCTCGACTCCGCCATGCAGTCCCACCCCGCCGCCCCCGACACCGATGCCAACGAACGCATCCTGAAGGCGGCGGAGGGCTGCCCGGTGGAGGCGATCACGATCGCCCTCCTGGGCAGCGGGGAGCCGGTGTTCCCGCCGGAGGACTAGGAGGCCTACGCTCTGCGGTCGGTACAGGAACGATCGGGAAGTCGGGGCGGGAAGCGTGCGGAAGTCCGAGGCCATGGAGCTGATCAAGCAGGCGTACGTGGCCTGGGACGCCGAGGAGTGGCAGCGCGCCGCCGACCTCTACGAACAGGTGCTCGCCCATTTCCCGGACGAGAAGCCGAGCGCGGAGTGGTGGTACGACGCCGCGCTCGGCCACAAGTTCCTGCGCAACTGGGACAAGGCGTACGAGCTCGGCATCCAGGCCGCCGCCCGCGCACCGCGCGGCGAGGGCGACCCCGCGTACTGGAACCTCGGCATCGCCGCCACGATCCGCCGCGACTGGGCCACCGCCCGCGACGCCTGGACCGGCTTCGGCATCCAGCTGCCCGACGGCGAGGGCGAGATCGACGGCCGCTTCGGCCAGGCCTGCGTGCGCCTCGACACCGATGGCGCACGTGAGGTGGTGTGGATCGACCGGCTGTGCCCGACGCGCGGGCGCGTGATGAACGTGCCCGTGACCGGCGGCCGCCGCTACGGCGAGATCGTCCTCCACGACGGCCAGCCCAACGGCGAACGCGTCGTCGACGGCGCGACCTACCCCGTCTTCGACGAACTGCTCCTCTTCGAACCGTCCGACCTGCCCACGTTCCAGGTGACGGTCGCGGTCGGCGACCCCGCCGACCTGGAAGCCCTCACCACCCTCTTCGCCGACCACGACTTCGCGGCGGAACCCGCCGGCAGCCTGACGACGCACTGCGCCTGCTGCAGCGAGGGCACCCTCCACAAGGAGCCCCGGCCGGCGCTCGCGGGCGCCCAGCGCGTGTCCCTGGCGGCCCCGGAGGACGAGGCTCGCGGGCTGCTCGACCGGTGGGCGGGCGAGAAGGCGATCGGGCGGAGCTGGAGCGGTCTGGAAGCCGCGGGTTAGCGCGTTCCGTCATTGTCGGAATTGCTCGAAAAAATCCCCTTGAGGGGGTTGTATTCCCGCGTGGGTGTTCTATCGTAGAAATCAGCCTACGAGACGAGTGAGGGAGCCGACCGCAGTAGCCGACAGTGGCGCGAGGTAGCAGATCCGCCGATGCCGACGTCGACGGTCGGGCTGAGAGGCCGGAAGGTCGCAGGACAGGGCCTGACGGTGACCCTCGGCACCTGAGCCGGACAAGCAGTACCGGCGCAGGGAACCCGTCTCGTAGGTCTTTTTTATGCCCGCGTCCGCTGCTCCGGGGCCGTCAGGTCGATCAGGCGGCACACCGTCTCGATGTCGATCTTCACCTGGGCGATCGAGGCGCGGCCGGAGAGCCAGGTGATGAGGGCCGAGTGCCAGGTGTGTTCGATGACACGGACCGCCGACAGCTGCTCCGCGCTCGGGTTCTCCAGGCCCATGGCGTCCAGGATGATCGCGGTCGTCTGGTGCGAGACCTGGTCGACCTCGGGGCTGACGCTGCGGTCGGCGAAGGTGAGCGCGCGGACCATGGCGTCGGCGAGGTGGGGCTCGCGCTGGAGGGCGCGGAAGGCGCGCATCAGGGTCTCGGCGACGCGCTCGGCCGCCGTCGTGCCGCTCGGGGGCTTCTTGCGGAGCGTGCCGTGCATGTGCTCCAGCTGGTCCTGCATGGTGGCGACCAGCAGATGAATCTTGGAGGGGAAGTAGCGGTAGAGCGTGCCGAGGGCGACCTGCGAGGACTCGGCGACCTCACGCATCTGCACGGCGTCGAAACCGCCCCGGCTGGCCAGCTGGGCGCTCGCGTGCAGGATGCGGCGCCGACGGGCCTCCTGTCGCTCCGTGAGGGGCGGTGAGTCCGGTCGCCCCGCGACGGCTTCCACCTTGACTTCCGCAGGCATGGGTCTCGTTCCGTGACAGTCGTGACGGTCGGTGAGGGTATGAGATCAAATAGCATGCCAGGGCGCGGGCCGTGGCGTGAATCACCCGATCCACCCCTCACAGCGGTTCTACCAGCCGGTAGATTCAGAGCCTCTTGAACGATCAACTCTGAAACTTGTTCTAGATTACCGTCTCGTCGTAATCTCACGGGAAATCGCAGTGAGAAGGGGGCCAGGAGTGACCGCTGAGGCCAGTCAGGCGGGGTCTCGGCATGACCTCGCTGCGGACGGCGAGCGACCGCTCAACATCGCGCTCCTCACCTATAAGGGGAACCCGTTCTGCGGGGGGCAGGGCGTCTACGTACGGCACATCTCGCGAGAGCTGGCACGCCTCGGCCACCGGGTCGAGGTGATCGGTTCCCAGCCGTACCCCGTGCTCGACGAGGACACCGTGCCCGCCGACGGTCCGGGCGGGATCTCCCTCACCGAGCTGCCCAGCCTCGACCTCTACCGGCAGCCCGACCCCTTCCGCACCCCGAAGCGGGACGAGTACCGCGACTGGGTCGACGCCCTCGAAGTGGCGACGATGTGGACCGGCGGGTTCCCGGAGCCGTTGACCTTCTCGCTCCGCGCCCGCCGTCATCTGCGCGCCCGGCGCGGCGAGTTCGATGTCGTCCACGACAACCAGACGCTCGGGTACGGGCTGTTGGGCGATGTGGGCGCGCCCCTCGTCACCACCATCCACCACCCCATCACCGTGGACCGGCAGTTGGAGCTGGACGCGGCCGAGGGGTGGCAGCGGCGGATGTCCGTGCGCCGCTGGTACGCGTTCACGCGCATGCAGAAGCGGGTCGCACGGCGGCTGCCGTCAGTGCTCACCGTCTCCGGCACCTCCCGCCAGGAGATCGTCGACCACCTCGGCGTACGAGACGACCGTATGCACGTCGTGCACATCGGCGCCGACACCGACCTCTTCTCGCCGAATCCGGCCGTGCCACAGGTACCGGGCCGGATCGTCACCACCTCAAGCGCGGACGTGCCGCTGAAGGGGCTCGTCTTCCTCGTCGAGGCGCTCGCCAAGGTGCGCGCCGAGCACCCCGCCGCCCATCTGGTCGTCGTCGGCAAGCGGCCCGCCGAGGGCCCGGTCGCCCAGGCCGTCGAGCGGTACGGCCTCGAAGGCGCCGTCGAGTTCGTCAAGGGCATATCGGACGCCGAGCTGGTCGACCTGGTCCGCTCGGCCGAGGTGGCCTGTGTCCCCTCGCTGTACGAGGGGTTCTCGCTGCCCGCCGCCGAGGCCATGGCCACCGGTACGCCGCTGGTCGCCACCACCGGCGGGGCCATACCGGAGGTCGCCGGACCCGACGGCGAGACCTGCCTCGCGGTGCCCCCGGGCGACCCGGGCGCCCTGGCCGCCGGACTGAGCCGGCTCCTCGGCGACCCGGAACTCCGGCGGCGGCTCGGCCGCGCGGGACGCGAGCGGGTCCTCACCCGGTTCACCTGGGCCCGCGCCGCCGAGGGCACGGTCGCCCACTACCGCGAGGTGATCGCCCGCGCCGAGGGCCGTCCGGCGGGGGCCGCCGCGAGCGCCGTACCGGCGGCGGACCACACCGTCGAAGCCGCCGAACTCGTCGAAACCCACGAGGCTGTCGAAGCCCACAAGGCTGTCGAAGTCGTCGACGAAGCAGTCGAGACCAACCGCGAAAGCGCCAACCGCGAAAGCAGGGCCACGTGCTGACCGTCGATTTCTCCCGGTTCCCGCTCGCTCCGGGGGACCGGGTCCTGGATCTCGGCTGTGGAGCGGGCCGGCACGCCTTCGAGTGCTACCGGCGCGGCGCCCAGGTCGTGGCCCTCGACCAGAACGCCGAGGACATCCGCGAGGTCGCCAAGTGGTTCGCGGCGATGAAGGAGGCCGGGGAGGCCCCGGAAGGCGCCACCGCCACCGCCATGGAGGGCGACGCCCTCGCGCTGCCCTTCCCCGACGAGTCCTTCGACGTCGTCATCATCTCCGAGGTGATGGAGCACATCCCCGACGACAAGGGCGTACTCGCCGAGATGGTCCGGGTGCTGCGGCCCGGCGGCCGCATAGCCATCACCGTCCCGCGCTACGGCCCCGAGAAGGTCTGCTGGGCGCTCTCCGACGCCTACCACGAGGTCGAGGGCGGCCACATCCGCATCTACAAGGCGGACGAACTCCTGGCCAAGATCCGTGAGGCGGGCCTCAAGCCGTACGGCACCCACCACGCGCACGCCCTGCACTCGCCGTACTGGTGGCTGAAGTGCGCGTTCGGCGTCGACAACGACAAGGCGCTGCCCGTGCGGGCGTACCACAAGCTGCTGGTCTGGGACATCATGAAGAAGCCGCTGGCCACCCGGGTCGCCGAGGAGGCGCTGAACCCGCTCATCGGCAAGAGCTTCGTGGCGTACGCGACCAAGCCGCACCTTCCCCGGATCCCGGAGGAAGCCGGGATCCCAGAGGAAGCCGGAGCGTCCGAGAAGGCCGGGCCGTCCGAGAAGGCCGGGCCGTTCGAGGAAGCCGGAACCAAGGCCGGGGCGGACGCCAAGTGACGACGCCCCGGACAGAACACCTGGTCCTGCCCGGGGTCCTCACCGCAGAGGAGGCCGCCGCCACCGTGCGCGGCATCCTCGCGGTGCAGCGCGCGGACGGTGCCATCCCCTGGTTCCGCGGGCACCACCTCGACCCGTGGGACCACACCGAGGCGGCCATGGCCCTGGACGCGGCCGGCGAGCACGAGGCCGCCGAGCGCGCCTACGAATGGCTGCGCCGGCACCAGAACGGCGACGGCTCCTGGTACGCCGCGTACGCCGACGGGGACGCCGACGACGTCACCGACCGAGGCCGCGAGACCAACTTCGTCGCGTACATAGCCGTCGGCGTCTGGCACCACTACCTGGCCACCGGCGACGACACCTTCCTCGACCGCATGTGGCCCGCCGTCTACGCGGCGATCGAATGCGTCCTGCGGCTGCAGCAGCCCGGCGGCCAGATCGGCTGGAAGCGTGAGGACGACGGCACACCGGTGAACGACGCGCTGCTGACGGGCAGTTCGTCGGTCCATCACGCGCTGCGCTGCGCTCTCGCCATCGCGGAACAGCGCGAAGAGCCGCAGCCGGACTGGGAGTTGGCGGTCGGCGCGCTCCGGCACGCGATACGCCGGCATCCCGAGCGGTTCCTCGACAAGGACCGCTACTCGATGGACTGGTACTACCCCGTGCTCGGCGGCGCGCTCACCGGCATCGAGGCCAAGTCCCGTGTCGAGGAAGGCTGGGACCGTTTCGTCGTGCCCGGCTTCGGCGTCCGCTGCGTGGTCCCCAACCCGTGGGTGACCGGCGGCGAGTCCGCCGAACTCGCCCTGGCGCTCTGGGTGATGGGCGAGTCCGACCGCGCCCTCGACATCCTCCAGTCCATCCAGCACCTCCGCGACGCCGACTCCGGCCTGTACTGGACGGGTTACGTCTACGAGGACCAGGCAGTCTGGCCCGAGGAGCTGACCTCCTGGACCGCCGGATCCCTGTTGCTTGCCGTGGCCGCGCTGGGCGGCGACGAGGCGACGTGTGCGGTCTTCGGCGGTGAGCGGTTGCCGCGCGGCTTGGACGACTTCGACGAATCGGAGTGCTGCTGAGGGGCGTGTGCGGGTCCGGTGGGGCCGCACACACCCCTCAATGGCGGTGCATCCCCTCAACGGCGGTGCATCCGCTCAATGGCGGTGCATCCGGTTGGCGATCGCATGCCCCACGAACAGGTAGACCACGGCCGCCAGGCCATAGCCGGCCACCACCCGCGCCCACTGCTCGTCGAAGGTGAACAGGTCGTGCGACCAGCCGGCGAGCCAGCGGGCCGCGTCATGGATGAACTGCACGAAGTCGTTCGTGCCGTTCGCATCCAACAGGTACATCAGGATCCACAGGCCGAGGATGAAGGCCATGATGTCGGCGACGATGGCTATGACCCGGCCGGCCTGGTTGGAGCCGCTGTATCGAGACATGCCGGACGGGTTGCCCTTTTGCCCCCGATGAAACCTCGGCCGTCCGTCGACGGCCCTCGCCGGACTAGGAGTTGAGCTCCGCCAGTACCCGCAACGTGTGCGGATCAGGGGCGAGCACCAGCAGGTCCGTCACCGGCCCCTTCCGCCACAACTCCAGCCGCTCCGCGATCCGTTCGCGCGGCCCGACCAGCGAGATCTCGTCGGCGAAGGCGTCCGGCACGGCGAGTACGGCCTCCTCGCGCCGCCCGTCGAGAAAGAGCCGCTGGATGTGCCGGGCCTCTTCCGCGTACCCCATGCGGGCCATGAGATCGGCGTGGAAGTTGCGCTTGGCGTGCCCCATCCCGCCGATGTAGAAGCCCAGCATGGCCTTGACGGGCAGCAGCCCCTCGGTGACGTCGTCGCAGACCTTCGCCCGTGCCATGGGCGCGATGAGGAAGTCGTCGGGCACCTCGGTCAGCGACGCCTCGTAGACGTCGGTCCGCGTCGGCGACCAGTACAACGGCAGCCAGCCGTCCGCGATCCGGGCCGTCTGCGCGATGTTCTTCGGCCCTTCGGCGCCGAGCAGGACGGGCAGATCCGCGCGGAGGGGGTGGGTGATGGACTTCAGCGCCCTGCCGATGCCGGTGCCGTCCGGGCCGTCGTACGGGAGGGGGTGGAAGCGCCCCGGCAGCTCGACGGGGGCCTCACGCCTGAGGACTTGGCGTACGACGTCGACGTACTCCCGGGTCGCGGTCAGCGGGGACCTCGGGAACGGGCGTCCGTACCAGCCCTCGACGACCTGCGGCCCGGAGAGCCCGAGCCCGAGGAGGGCGCGCCCGCCGGAGAGGTGGTCCAGGGTCAGCGCGTGCATCGCGGTCGTGGTGGGCGACCGGGCGGCCATCTGCGCAACGGCCGTGCCCAGCTTGATCCTTGAGGTGTGCGCGGCGATCCAGGTGAGCGGCGTGAAGGCGTCCGAGCCCCAGGACTCGGCGGTCCACACCGAGTCGTAGCCGAGCCGCTCCGCCTCCTGGGCGAGCGGGACGTGGTCCGCGGAGGGGCCGCGCCCCCAGTAACCGAGTGCCAGACCGAGCCGCATACGCCTGCCTCCTGACGGTGTGTCAGCTGTTCGGGCGGGAGGCGACTGTACGACAACGGCCCCCCGCTCGGAAGAGCGAGGGGCCGGTCGTAGAGCTCTGTGTGGATCTGTACCGCTTCTTATGACTTCTTATGGCTTCGTATGACTTCGTGCGGCTCCGTGCGGAGAGGTGATCAGCCGCGCTGGATGCCGCTGGTGTCCTGCAGGACGCCACGGCGGCCGTCCTGAGTCTGGGCCACCAGGTTGGGGCCGCGCTGCTCGACCGCCAGGTACCAGGTGCCCGGCGCCAGTTCGGCGATGGCCGACTGCGAACCGTCCTCGGCGAACAGTGGACGGGCCACCGGCACCGCGAACCAGAACGGCGAGAAGTCACCGGCCGGCGGCTGCGGGGCCGCCGCCTGCTGCTGCGGAGCGCCACCGAACGGCGCGCCCGGACCCGGCTGACCCGGACCCGGCTGACCGGGTCCCGGCTGACCGGGCTGCGGCTGACCCGCACCGAAGGGCGCCGGCGCACCGGCACCCGGGTAGCCGTAACCACCGGGCGGCTGGGCGCCGTACGGCAGCGGGGCGGCCGGACGCGGGGCGCCGACCAGGGCGGCCTTGAGGGCGGGGACGAGGGGGGTGGCGACGGCCGCGGCGGCCAGGAGCAGGGCGGCGATCAGGCCGAGGATGAGGCCGGCGCCGGAGTCGGGCTCGGAGCCGCCGAAGCTGCCGAAGAGGTCCTCCATCGCTCCGAACGGGTCGATGATCGACCAGAACGAGGTCCAGGCGGCGAAGATCGTCAGAGCCACCCCGAGCTGTCCCAGGTCGAGACCGACGACCTTGGGCGGCTGCGGCAGCGCACGGGCGAGGACGATCAGCACCGCACCGATGATGCCGCCGACGTACATGCTCATCACCAAGCCGAGGTTGTCCCAGGCATTGGGGATGTCGTCGCCGGAGCCGTCGAACGTGTCGAGGAACGACGCGATGAACAGCAATACCGCTGCTCCGATCACGACGCCGTCGCCTCTGGTGAGGGAGCGGATATTCACTTCAGGTCCTTCGTCAGTCGTCTCGTCATCGGTGGAGGCGTCGCCGTCACCATGTCGCCGTCAGGCCGTGGTGGGATGCGCGGGGGTGGCCCCTCATCGTAAGGACGACCATATCGTCCGACCGACTTGGGTGTCCGCCGTGATCATCTCGATGATCACGACCCGCCCGCTACCCTCGCAGAAAACTCACGATTTCCTCAGAGTTCCCCCGCGCCGCTTTCTGCCGCCAGGCACCGCTGGTCAACGGTGCCTGGTCATGGATATCGCGCTTCGTGGCGCGCACGACGAACACGGCGGGAACCGTTGACAGATTGAGACCGCCCGCACTTCATTCCGTGGTACTTCGGGTTAGCGGCCTGAGTTCCGCGAAGGGGAGAGTTGTTCAATTTTCGAGGAAGCTCGCGATGCCGTCGGAGATTCCCTGGGCCGCTTTCTGGCGCCAGGCTCCGCTGGTGAGCTGGGCCGCGTCCTTGCTGTCACGCATGTTGCCGCACTCGATGAACACCTTCGGGACGGTGGAGAGGTTGAGGCCGCCGAGGTCGGTGCGGGTGACCATGCCGGTGCCGTCGCCGACGTAGTTGGAGGGGGCGCTGCCGGTGGCGCGGACGAAGAAGCCGGTGATGCGCTCGCCGAGGTCGCGGGAGGGGGCGACGATGGGCCGGGTGTCGGCGGCGCCCTCGTTCACCGAACCCGGCAGGATCACATGGAAGCCGCGGTTGCCGGCGCCGGAGCCGTCCGCGTGGATCGACACCACCGCGTCCGCCTTCGCCTCGTTGCCGATCCGTGCCCGCTCGTCGATGCACGGACCCCAGGCCCGACCGCCGTCCTGTGTGAACTTCACCGTGGCGCCCTCCTGTTCGAGGAGCGTCCGCAGCCGCCGGGAGACGTCCAGCGTGAACTTGGCTTCCGTGTAGCCGTCGTTGGTCGTCGTCCCCGTGGTGTCGCATTCCTTCGCGTTCGTCCCGATGTTCACCTTGCGGTTGATCTCGGTCGTGTGCTGGAAGTTGCCGGGGTTGTGACCCGGGTCGATGACGACGACCTTGCCCTTGAGGGGGCCGGTGGCGGCGGGCGCGGAGGAGGAACCGGAGGGGCTCGCCTTCTCGCCGTCCGCACCGTCCTTCGCGTCCTTGCCGTCGTCGGAGGCGGTCGGCCCGCCGGACGGGTCGGGGGAGGTCGGCGGAGTGGTCGCCGACCGGGTCTGCGGGCCCGCCACGCCGCCCGACCCACCGTCCCCGCCCCCGGAGTCCCCGACGGCCTGCCAGACCCCCCATCCGGCCACCGCCCCCACCACGACCGCGGCCACCGCCACGGTCATCGGACGGCGAAGCGCGGAACGGCGGGGCTGGGGCGGATCGAAGTCCGGGCCTACGTACGACACGCCTGCCACCTTACGGGTCGGGCCCCGGACGGACAGCCGCCCCCGCTCCGCGTGGCAGCTGATGCCACGCTCCGGAGGCGTGTGGCCGTCCTCGCCCGTGTCCCGGCTGCGTCCCCACCCGCGTTCCCGCTCGGAGCCTCGCCCCGGGCTCCGCTCGTCGGCCCGCCACCAGCCCCCTGCTCCGGGAGAGCCCCCTGAAGGCCCGTCGTCGCCGCGGCTCGCGCATACGGCAACGGCATACGAAGGCATCCCCGCCCCGCCCGTTCTCCCATCGAGCCGACCGACCGATCGACCGGCCGTCGCCCCCGTGATCGTCGTCTGGCGGCCGTCGTCCGCCTGCCCGTCCGGTACACGGGCAGGCGGACGACGGCCGCCGGGGGGCGAGGGGTGCGAGGTCGGCGGGCAGGGCGCTGACCAGCGGTAGGCGTAGGGGCTGTCGCGGGATAAAGTCGTCCGGTTACGTCTGGTTGTGGGGGCGGGGCTTCGTCGCGCGGTCGGTGAGCTCCGGTGGGAGGGCCGTTAGCGCATGAGTCGTCGCTCCAACGGGTTGGCCGGGATCTGGGCCGAGGCACAACGCCAGCAGCAGCGTCAGTCGGAGGAGCAGGCCCGGCAGCAGCGTGAGTACGAGCGCCAACAGCGCGCGTATCAGCGGGAGGTGGCGCGCAGCCAGCGGGAGCAGCAGGCGGCGTACCGGCAGCAGCGCGAGGCGGAGGCGCGGCGGCGTACGGAGGAACTGGACGCGCAGGTCCAGGCCCTGGAAGGGCTGTTGGCCGCAGGCTGCCGGGCCCCGGCGTTCAGGGCCGCGTCCCTCACCCGCACCGAGCGGCTGGAGCCGTTCTCGCCGGGTCCGCTCGCCCGGCCGGTGCCCATGCCGGACCCCAACCACTACCAGGCGCAGGGTGGTTGGACCGCGCAGCGGCGGGCGGCGGCAGAGGCCGAGGCGCGCGCCCGGTTCGAGCACGACTGGCACGCGGCGCAGGCCGCCGATGCACAGCGGCAGAGTCAACTGGCCCAGTACCAACGCCAGTACGAGCAGTGGGCGGAGGGGCAGCGGGCGGAGATCCGGCGGCACAACGCCGGGCTCGCGCAGATGGCGACGGCACTGCGCGACGGCGACCCGGAAGCCGCCGTCGACTACTTCTCCGCCGCCCTCTACGCCTCGCCCGCCTGGCCCGACGGCTTCCCCCGGGGCGTCTCGGCCGCCTACGACTCGGCGGCACGGCAACTGGTCCTGGACTGGGAGCTGCCCAGGTACGACACCGTCCCCGAGGCGAAGACCGTCGTCTACATGCCGAGCGTCGACCAGGACAAGGAGCGCCCGCGCCCGGTCACCCAGCGGCGGGCCCTCTACCGGGACGTCCTCGCACAGTGCACCCTCCTGGTGCTCCACGACCTCTTCTCCGCCGACGAGTTCGGCGCGCTGGAATCGGTGGTCCTGAACGGCTTCGTGGACGACCACGATCCGGCGACCGGCTGCCGCGCCCAGATCTTCCTGACGACCGTCTCGGTGCCCCGGTCGGTCTTCGCCGGCCTGCACCTGGAACAGGTGAGCGCCGTGGACTGCCTGACGGACGGGCTCCGGGGCCAGCTGTCCGCCCGGCCGGACCAGCGCACCCCCGTCCGCCCCGGGCGCAGGCCCGACGACGTGGGCAACGGCGTCGTCACCCACGGCGGCGAGGACGAGCCCGACCTGCTGGAGATGGACCCCCTGGCCTTCGAGTCACTGGTCGCCGAACTCTTCCGGGCCATGGGCATGCAGGCCGTCACGACCCAGCGCTCGGGCGACGGCGGGGTGGACGTCGACGCCCTGGACCCGGCCCCGATCCGCGGCGGCAAGATCGTCGTGCAGGTCAAGCGCTACCGCAACACCGTCCCGCCGACGGCCGTCCGTGACCTCTACGGCACGGTCCAGGACGCCGGCGCCAACAAGGGCGTCCTGGTGACGACGTCCAAGTTCGGACCGGGCTCCCACACCTTCGCCAACGGCAAGCCGCTGGAGCTGGTCTCGGGCCGCGAACTCGTCGACCTGCTCCACCGGCACGGTCTCCGGGGGCGCCTGGGGACGGGCGAGCGCCCCGCTGCCGCTCCAGCTCCCGTGTCCTCGACCGACCCCACCGTGGTGCTGCCCGCCCAGTGGACCTCGGCGGACGCCTCGTCCGTGGCGGACCCGGCCACGGACGACCACAGCGTGCTCGGCATGTACTGGACCGGCGGTGTCGCCCTGGACGTCTGCGCGCTCGTCTGCCGCGGCGACCGGGTCCTCAGCGACGACCACTTCGTGTTCTACAACAACCTCCGCACCCCCGACGGCACGGTCCGCGCCGTCCCGCCGACCGCACCCGACAAGGCCGCGATCCAGGTCTCCTTCGACGGACTGCCGGCGGAGGCCGACCGCCTCGTCCTCGTGGCGGCGATCGACCCGGCCGTGAACCCCGACGCCGACCTCTCCGGCTTCACCGACGCCGGCATCCGCCTCCTGGACCCCTCCCGAGCCGAACAGGGCCGCCTGGACGTCTCCGACGGCCGCGCCGACGAGACGGCCCTCACCCTCGGCTCCTTCCGCCGCCGCGCCAACGGCGACTGGGACTTCGTCGTCGGCGGCAAGGGGTACCGGGGCGGCCTGGAGGAACTGGTCCAGGACCACGGCATAGAGGTGGCGTAGGTGGCGCAGGTGGCGCAGCTCCAGGTATGCGGGACCGCTCGGGTATCGGGGTGGTGCGGGTCAGATTCCCGTCCCGGTGCGCCGCAGCACCCGCAGGGAGTCCGTCGCCGACACCTCCGTGAAGGCGCCGGAGGCGAGGGCACGGAGGTAGACGCGGTACGGGGCCTGCCCGGTGAACTCGTCCTCGGGGTCCGGGAAGACGTCGTGGATGATGAGGAGGCCGCCCGGGGCGACATGGGGCGCCCAGCCCTCGTAGTCGGCGGTGGCGTGCTCGTCGGTGTGGCCGCCGTCGACGAAGACGAGGCCGAGAGGGGTGCCCCAGAAGGCGGCGATCTGCGGGGAACGGCCGACGACCGCGACGACGTGGTCCTCCAGACCCGCCCGGTGGAGGGTACGGCGGAAGGTGGGGAGCGTGTCCATACGACCCACCTCGGGGTCGACGGTGGACTCGTCGTGGTAGTCCCAGCCCGGCTGCTGCTCCTCGCTGCCCCGGTGATGGTCGACCGTGATCGCCGTGACCCCCGCCTCACGGGCAGCGTCGGCCAGCAGGATCGTCGACCGCCCGCAG
The DNA here is from genome assembly GCF_041435215.1 of Streptomyces sp. NBC_01314. Taxonomy (NCBI): domain Bacteria; kingdom Bacillati; phylum Actinomycetota; class Actinomycetes; order Kitasatosporales; family Streptomycetaceae; genus Streptomyces; species Streptomyces sp. NBC_01314. The sequence continues at coordinate 8,023,057 of NZ_CP108394.1, forward strand.
TACGTCCCCACCTCCAGCAACGGCAGCCCCAGCCGCCCGGCCTCCACCGCCGCCGCGTACAGCGCCAGCCCCTCACCCACCGGCATGAACCCCTTGGCCGACTCGAAGGCACCGAGAATCTCCGCCTTGGGTGCGGGAGTGGGCGTGACCAGGTTCGGGTTGGGGTTGGGGGCCGCGGACATGGGGTCCTCCGTGTCGTCGTACGCGCTGGCGCCCCATGCTGCCATGCGGTGATCGGCGGGAGGGTTCGGGGATTCGGTCGGATGGCGGGTGCGGGTGGGTGGGGGCTGGCCGCGCAGTTCCCCGCGCCCCTAAAGACCAGGCCCCTGCGGGCCTGAAAGGTACGGCCCGCGCGCCGGAAAGCACGGGGCGCAGCCCCTGCTTTTCAGGGGCGCGGGGAACTGCGCGACCAGCCCCCACCGGACCTGCGGATAGGGGTCGAGGGCAGGTGCCACTCTCGGCGAGCGAGCGAGCGAGCGGGCGGGCGTCACGCCGTGCGCTCGGCCTAGCGGGTGACCGCTGCCCTGTCCTCCCTGGAGGCCGCGTCGGTCGCGTGGCCCCCTTCGGCCGCGTCGAGGCCGTCGGTCTCACCGGCCTTGTCGATCCCCTTGGTCCTCTCGATCCCCTCGATCCCCCTGGTCCCATCGGCCCCGTCCTCGCTGCTCGCGCGGAGCGTCAGACCCTGCGCGGGGCGGCGGCTCGGGAGGAGGACGGCGAAGAGGAGGCCCACGGCGACCGCGGCCGCGGCGATGAGGAAGGAGACGCGGAAGCCGTGCATGGTCGGGATCGCGACACCGCCGACATGGTTCGCGGTGTTGGCCAGCACCATGCCGATGACGGCGCTCGACAAGGACGTACCGATGGAGCGCATGAGGGTGTTGAGTCCGGTGGCCGCGCCCGTCTCGGACGGGTCGACGGCGCCGATGATCAGCGCCGGGAGCGAGGAGTACGCGAGGCCGATACCCGCGCCCAGGACCACCGACACGACCACGGTCTGCCAGGCTGCGCTCATCAGGCCGAGCCCGGCGCCGTAGCCGACCGCGATGATCAGCAGGCCCAGGATGAGGGTGCTCTTGGGGCCGTACTTGGCGGAGATCCGGGCGTAGACCGGCGCGGTGAACATCATCGTCAGGCCGAGCGGCGCCACGCACAGACCCGCGACGATCATGGACTGCCCGAGACCGTAGCCGGTGGAGGACGGCAGTTGGAGGAGCTGCGGCAGGACGAGGGAGACGACGTAGAAGGAGACGCCGACCATGATCGAGGCGAGGTTGGTGAGGAGGACCTCGCGGCGGGCGGTGGTGCGCAGGTCCACCAGCGGCGCGGGGATACGCAGCTCCAGGACACCCCAGAGGAGCAGAACGAGGGCCGACGCGGCGAACAGGCCGAGCGTGGTCGCGGAGGTCCAGCCCCAGTCGCTGCCCTTGGTGATCGGCAGGAGGAAGAGGATGAGGCCCGCGGAGAGGCCGAGCGCGCCGAGATAGTCGAAGGTGCCCTGCGCGCGCGCCTTCGTCTCCGGTACGGCGACGAGGGTCAGCACGATGGAGAGGACACCGAGGCCGGCGGCACCGAAGAAGAGGACGTGCCAGTCGGTGTTCTGGGCGACCGCGGCGGCGAGCGGCAGCGCGAGTCCACCGCCGACGCCTATGGACGAGCTCATCAGGGCCATGGCGGAGCCGAGACGTTCGCGGGGCAGTTCGTCGCGCATCAGGCCGATGCCCAGCGGGATCGCGCCCATGGAGAAGCCCTGGAGGGTACGGCCGACGATCATCGGGAGGAGTGCGCTGGTGAAACCGCTGATCAGCGCGCCGACCACCATGACGGACAGGCTGACGAGCAGCATGCGGCGCTTGCCGTAGAGATCGCCGAGGCGGCCCATGATCGGGGTGGCCACGGCACCGGACAGCAGGGTGGAGGTCAGTACCCAGGTCGCGTTGCTGGGAGAAGTGTCCAGCAGCTGCGGGAGGTCCTTGATCACCGGGACCAGAAGGGTCTGCATCACCGCGACGACGATTCCCGCGAAGGCCAGCACCGGGACGATCGCTCCGGAGGCACGTGTGGCCCCTGCGGCTCCTGTGGTGGGCCGGTCGATCGGCGGCGGCGTGTGCGGTTGCGTCATGGTGCGGGCCTCCTGGCCGGGTCAAGGTAGCTGCCGTCTAAACCTCGTGCCCTGGGCAACTATTCCGTTGTTTCGAGCGACTAACGAAAACTTGACCCGCTCGTGAGGAAGTGACGGCACGTCAGGGCCGGAGGGCGGGACGAGGCCTCCGGGTGGGCCGTCAGGGGGGCCTGAAATCTTCTTGCGAGAGGAGGCAACGGATCCGCGCCCTCATGGACTGTTAGAAGCATCTAGGAGGTGCTCATGGGGGATCGGAAGCAGGCGAGGGCTGCTCGGGACGAGGAGTTCCAGAGCTTCCTCGTCGGCCGCTGGCCACGGTTGATGCGTACGGCGTTTCTCCTCACGGGGCAGCGGCACGCTGCGGAGGACCTGGTGCAGACGACGCTGGAGCAGGTGTACGTGGCCTGGCGCCGAGTCGGTTCGACGGACGACCCGGACACATATGTACGGCGCGTGATGATCAACGCCCACGCGCGCAAGCACCGTAGACGCCTCAAGGAGTTCCTGGCGCCCCGGAGCGACTCGGACCTCGTGCCCGAGCGGCCCGACAGTGGTGACCGCATCGCCCAGGCCGACGACCGCAGCGCCCTGCTGAAAGCCCTGGCCCAACTGCCGCCGCGCCAGCGCGAAGCCGTGGTCCTGCGGTACTGGGAGGACCTGAGCGAGAGCCGGACGGCGGAGGCGATGGGCTGTTCCGTGGGCGCGGTGAAGAGCAACGCGGCGAAGGGGATCGCGAAGCTCCGCGCCATACCGGGACTGGCCGAGATGGTGACACAGGGGGGCCGGAAATGAGGGACGCGGACGACACGGCCGACGACATGAACGGTCCGAACCGCACGGACGGTGTGGGTGGCGTGGACGGGAAGGCGAACCAGCAGATGAAGCACGGCGACAGCGCATACGGCGACAGCGCGTACGGCGACCTCACGCGCCACGACCTCACGCACAGCACCCCGGTGGAGAGAGACATCGCCCTCCTGCTGGCGGACGCGGCCGACGGCGTAGAGGTCGGTATAGCCCCGTACCAGGCGGTCGTACGGGGCGGCCGGCGCCGCAAGGCCCGCCGCTGGGCCGTCGCGGCTGCCGCGGCCGTGGTGATCGCGGGCACCACGGGGACGCTGGCCCTGGCCACGGTGACGGACGGGGACCGGGGACGGGTGGTCCCGGCGGCGTCGGCCCCGGTGCCGACGGACCGGGTGACGCCCGACGCCCGGGTCACGTACGAGCCGTCGCGGACCACCCTGGCCCAGGGGGAGGACAAGGGCACGGCCTGGCGAATGACGATCGACGTCTGGGACGCGCCGAAGGACAAGGCGACGGCCGACGATCAGCTCGCCGCGATGGCTCTGTTCGGGGACTCGCCGGGGGGTGTGGACGGCGCCGCCGACCTCGTGGGCAAGAGCTGGCACTTCGTGCACCTGAGCATGGGCGGTGAGCAGACGGGCGCGATGATCGACGGCGAGGCGGACGCCCTCTCGGGCACGGACCTGGAGGTCTACGCGACACCCTTCGGCACCGGCGACCGGGATGAGGACGATGCCCCCGAGCGCCTTGTCATCGGCCAGGTCGCCCCCACCGCTCAGGTAGTGCGTGTCACCTGGTCCGACAACACCTTCGTCGACGTCAAGCGCGACCGGGGCGATGACCCCCGGGCGGACCTGAGCAATCCCCGCATCGTCGAGGTGGAGGGCGCCCAGGCGAGCTGGTTCGTGGCGCTGGCGCCGGAGGGGGTGGGGTACCGGTCGGCGGAGGTGACGAGGTGAACGAAGTGGTGAAGTGACGGCGTGAGGAAGCGAGAGTGACGTGGTGGCGGGCGGGGCTGACCGGACGACCGGGCGCGGAAGGTCTGTGCCGCCCCTGTCACCCTGCCCTGCCCGGTCGGCGGAGCGACCCGTATCTGACGTACTGTCAGGAGCCTTCACAAGTGCACGTGGCTCGGCTATACAGAGGGTCGCCGGACTGGAACGCGTTCTAGGTGGGCGGGTTCCGGGTCGGCCGTGACGACCTCGGTGCGACCGCTGGTGCGGACGGTCGTACCGAGGTTTCTCAGCGCAAGCCACCCCCCACCCGTCACCCGCCTTCCCTCTTTCGCCTTCCGCCACGCATCGCACACAGGAGCCCCATGCCCATCGACGCAGCCAAGGCGCTCGCGGCCGAGCCCCGTTCCGCCGAGATCGCGTGGAGTCGTAAGGACGTCCTGCTCTACCACCTCGGTATCGGCGCCGGCATCCCCGCGACCGACCCCGACGAACTGCGCTACACGCTGGAGTCCCGGCTGCACGTCCTGCCGAGCTTCGCGACCGTCGCGGGCGCGGGATCACCGGATGTGATCGGCGGCCTGAACGCACCTGGCGTCGACGTCGACCTCGCCAAGGTCCTGCACGGCGGTCAGCGCGTCGAGCTCCACCGGCCGATCCCGGTCGAGGGGCGGGCGACCGCGACCTCGCGGGTGGCGGCCGTGTACGACAAGGGCAAGGCGGCCGTCCTGGTCATGCGGACCGAAGTCACCGACGCCGAGGGCCCGTTGTGGGCGAACGAGGCGCAGATCTTCGTACGGGGAGAGGGCGGCTGGGGCGGTGAGCGCGGGCCGTCCGCCCGGCAGGAACCGCCGACGACCGCGCCCGACAAGGAGGTCGAGCGGGCCGTCCGCGAGGACCAGGCGCTGCTCTACCGCCTCTCCGGTGACTGGAACCCGTTGCACGCCGACCCGGAGTTCGCCGGACGGGCCGGGTTCGACCGTCCGATCCTGCACGGGCTGTGCACCTACGGGATGACGCTGAAGGCCGTGGTGGACACGGTGCTCGGCGGGGACGTCGGCCGTGTCCGCTCGTACGGGACGCGCTTCGCGGGCGTCGTCTTCCCCGGCGAGACCCTCCGCATCCGGATGTGGCGGCCGGACGACCGGTCGGTGCGGGTGGCGGTCACCGCCGTCGAGCGGGACGACGCGCCGGTACTGGCGGACACCCTCGTCGAGCACGAATGAGCGGACGTACGGACCGTCGGACGAACCGCCACACGGGCCACCGCACGAGCCGCCGAGCGAACCACCGCACGAGCCACCGAACGCGCCGACGTACAAGTCACCGAACGAGCCGACGAAAGAGCAGCTCAGCACAACCGTAGGTCAGGTACTCCTGAGGGGAGCCGCACCATGCGCGCAGCCGTACTGCACGAGATCGGCCAGGACAAGCTCGACGTGCTCGACGACGTCGAGGCGGTGGGCTTCGGGCCGGGACGGGTGAGGATCCGGGTGCGGGCCACGGGGCTGTGCCACTCGGACCTGTCCGCGATGGCCGGGGTGCTGCCGCAGCCCGGACCGTTCGTACCGGGGCACGAGGGGGCCGGCGAGATAGTCGAGGTCGGGGAAGGCGTGAGCCACGTGAAGCCCGGTGACCGGGTCGTCGTGTGCTGGCTCCCGGCCTGCGGCATCTGTCCCGCCTGCAAGCGCGGTCAGACGCAGCTCTGCCTCGCCGGATTCCTCAACGCCGGTACGCCCAACTTCAGGCGTCCCGCCGGGGACGTCTTCGGCTTCGCGGGCACCGGTACCTTCGCCGAGGAGGTCGTCGTCGACGCCGGCTGCGCCGTGCCGATACCGGACGACGTGCCCTTCGACATCGCCGCCCTCATCGGCTGCGGCGTCACCACCGGGCTCGGCGCGGCCCTCAACACCGCCGATGTGGAGGCCGGTTCGTCGGTCGCGGTCATCGGCTGCGGAGGCGTCGGCATCTCGGCGATCCAGGGCGCCCGGCTCAAGGGCGCCGCCGAGATCGTCGCCGTCGACCCGGTGGCCTCGCGGCGCGAGGCGGCCCTCAAATTCGGTGCCACCAAGGCGATCCCGCCGGAGGAGCTGGCCGACGCCAAGCAGTCGGTCACGGCCGGCGAGGGCTTCGACTACGTCTTCGAGGTCGTCGGCCGCTCGACCACCGCCCGCACCGCGTACGAGGCCACCCGGCGCGGCGGCACGCTCGTCGTGGTCGGCGCGGGCGCGCTGGACGACTTCCTCCAGCTCAGCATGTTCGAGCTGTTCTTCGACGAGAAGCGGATCCTGCCCTCCATGTACGGGGGCGGAGACGTCCTGCGCTCCTACGAGCGGGCCATCGCCCTCTGGCGGGCCGGCCGTATCGACCTCGCGGGCCTGATCACCCACCGGGTGCCCCTCGCCGACATCAACGAGGCACTGGACCAGATGCGGACCGGGGTGGCGCTCCGGACCTGCATCGAGATCTGACCACCGCCCGGGGGCGAGAGGAGAGGGGTTCGGGAATGGCACTGCCGCTCGAAGGACTGTCCGCGATCGTCACCGGCGCGGGGCGCGGGCTCGGCCGGGCCGAGGCGTTGGAGCTGGCCCGGCTGGGCGCGGCCGTGGTGGTCAACGACTACGGCCGGCCGGGTCGGGACGGTTCCGGTGAGGTGTCCACCGGGCCCGCCGAGGAGGTCGCGGCGTCGATCCGAGCGGCGGGCGGCCACGCGGTGGCGCACATCGGTGATGTGTCCGACCACGAACAGGCCCGGGAACTGGTGACGTTGGCGGTCGACCGGTTCGGCAAGCTGGACATCCTCGTCAACAACGCGGGCATCCTGCGCGACCGCATGGTCTTCTCCATGTCCGAGGACGAGTGGGACTCGGTCGTGCGGGTGCACCTCAAGGGGCACTTCAACACGATCCGGTTCGCCTCCGCCCACTGGCGTGCGCGGGCGAAGTCGGGCGAGGGCGGGGGCCTGGTCTACGGGCGCGTCGTGAACACCTCCTCCGAGGCCTTCCTCGCCGGCTCCGCCGGGCAGCCCAACTACGCCGCCGCGAAGGGCGGAATCGTCGGACTGACCACCTCCACGGCGCTCGCGCTCGCCAAGTACGGCGTCACCGCGAACGTCATCTGCCCGCGCGCCCGCACCCGGATGACCGAGGACGTCTTCGCGGGCCTGCCGGGGGCGCCCGACGGCGACAGCGCCGGCCTCGACCCACTCGCCCCCGAGCATGTCGCCCCCCTCGTCGGCTACCTGGCCTCACCCGCCGCCGCACAGATCAACGGCCAGCTCTTCGTCGTCCACGGCGGCATGGTCGCGATCGTCGAACGGCCGCGTGTGCGGGCCAAGTTCGACACCAAGCAGGACGCGTTCACGTACGACGAACTGGACGGCCTGCTCACGCCGCACTACGTCGACCGGCCGGCGGGGGAGACGTTCGCGGCGGCGGAGGTGCTGGGGCTGCGGCATGGTCGGGGGGCAGCGGAGGTATAGGCGGGACCCGGACCCGCAAGGGGCGCGGGAACTGCGCGACCAGCCACGAACGAGCCGCGGACGCGTCTGTCACGTCAGGTGGATCGGCGAGTGCGGCTGGTGGTGGGCCGGTCGCGGTTCCCCGCGCCGCGCCCGCCCCCTTACGGGGCCGTATCCGGAACGGGACGGCCCCGCCCGTCGACGACGAGCGGGGCCGGATGCCGCGGTGGTCGGTTCTGGCGTCGAATTGACGTTTCTCCAGAGGTGACCGGAGGCGACCGGAGGGGACTCTGTCGCCGTTCAGGCGGACGTCGTCGACTCCGTGTGTTCGGCGGGCTTGCGGTGGCGCCCGCGAGGGTTCGTCTTCTCGGCTTCTTGGGCCGAGATCTGGCCCCGGTGTTTGCCGTGGCCGTCCGCCTCGTGTGGGTTGACCGTGGGCGGATGGACTGTGTGCACGTCGCTCATTGGAAGTGTTCCCCGTCGAATGATCTTCTTTCCGGCGGATGATTTTAACGGGGCACCCCGTGCGCCTCGAAGGCGCCCGAGGGCGTGTCGCCCGCGCCGCGCCCACTTCGCCCGCAGCCCGCACATCACGTTCACCCGACGGTCACCTCCTCGGGCACTCGCCCCTCCAGCGGAGCCTGCTGCAAGGGCACGGGCCGAGCGACAACAGGCGCGGACGGCTCCGCACCGGTCGCCCCCGCGCCGGATCCCGGTCCGGTAAATCCCGGTCCGGACGGCTCCGCACCCGACGCCGCACCCTCCCGGTGTGCCTCCTGCGACTCGTGGGCCCCCTGTGCCTCCTGTGCTTCCTGCGACTCCTCTGGCTCCTCCGGTTCCCAGGTCACCTCCACCCGAGCCACTCCGCACCGCACCGCCCCCGCCGTGTACGGCAGTTGCAGCACCCCCTCCCGGCTCCACAGCCCGGCCCCCGCCAACCAGCCCTCAGGAGCGGGCAGATGGGAGATCCGTCGTGCCGCCGGGCGCCAGACGCCGACCCAGCTGCCCCTGGGGCCGTCCAGACGCAGCGCGACCGCGCAGCTCTCGGGGGTCAGGATCTGGCCCGGCTGGATGGCGAACGGGGTGATGCGGTGGCCGTCGGGAACCCGCAGACACTCCGGGAAACGGACCGGGAGCGTACTGCCCAACACGCCCCAGCCGAGCCGGTCGTGACCGGGGGAGGGCGCGTCCGAACGGATCAGGAGCAGCCCGCTGTCGGGGTCGGCGAGCAGTACCCGGTCGTTGCTGCCGTCCGCGATCTGCAGCAGCGGTGAGATCGCGCCGCCCTGCTCCAGATCGACCACCACCGACTTCGTCCGGCCGCCCCATTCCTGGTCCAGAGCGAGCAGCCGGCCCGTCCCGTCCAGCCAGATCCCGCCCGAACACCGCCCCGGCACCTGCGCCAGCAACTCCGGCCCGAACGCCCCGCCCGCCACCAGCCACACCGTCGTGGCGCTCCGGCCCAGGGCGAGGGCGTACGCCCGCTCCCCGCACGGCGCGGGCGGCAGCAGCCGCAACTCGGCCGCCGGATCGGCGCATTCCACGGCGCCGAGCGGGAGTTCGCCGGTGCCGGGACCGGTCGGGTAGAGGAGCGAGAACAGGTGCCGGTCGGCGGCCAGCCGGTGGATGAGGACCCGGCCGTCGGTCAGGGGGAGCACTTCCGTGCCGGGCTCCTCCGGCTGGTGGCCGGGCAGGGGTACGGCGTACGGCTCGGGGCCGTCCAGGGTCCAGCGCTCGGGGAACCAGGACTCGCCGTCGAGCGCGAGGCGCGCCGCGTACGTCCCGTCGGCGGTGATCACACACCCGGGCGACGGGGGCTCCTCGCTCCCGCCTTCGCCGCCGCCCTTGGTGTCGTTCCCGCCGCTTTCCGCGCCGGGTCTCTTCGCTTCGTTCTCCCGTCCCGTCTCGTTCCCGTGGCCCGTCGCGGGTGAGGGTGGTGGTGTACAGGCCGTCATCGTTCGATCACCTCCGGCGACGAAGCTAGTTTTCGTCCACACAGACGTGGGACAACCCGCACCCCCTTCACACATAAGGGTGCATGTCCCTCGATTCGTCTGAGGGAACGGCGATGGATGTGCTGGCCAGAGGGCGGATGGTCAAGTGACCCGCGGCCGGTCTGGGACGGGAGCAGTGCAGGTAGCCTTTGCTGCGTGCCCCGTCTGTCTGAAGTCATCGCCGCGCTCGACGCCCTCTGGCCGCCCGAGAGGGCCGAGGGGTGGGACGCGGTCGGCACGGTCTGCGGCGATCCGGACCAGGAGGTCACGCGGGTCCTGTTCGCCGTCGACCCGGTGCGGGAGATCGTCGAGGAAGCGGTGAAGCTGGGCGCCGACCTGCTGGTCACCCACCACCCGCTCTATCTGCGCGGTACGACGACGGTGGCGGCCTCCACCTTCAAGGGCCGCGTCGTGCACACCCTCATCAAGAACGACATCGCCCTGCACGTCGCCCACACCAACGCCGACACCGCCGACCCCGGGGTCAGCGACGCCCTCGCCGGCGCGCTGGACCTCAGGGTCGTACGCCCCCTCGTACCGGACCCCGCCGACCCCACCGGGCGGCGCGGTCTCGGCCGGGTCTGCGAGCTGGACCACCCGCTGACCGTTCGGGAGCTGGCCGCGCGGGCCGCCGAACGACTGCCCGCCACCGCGCAGGGCATTCGGATCGCCGGAGACCCCGAGGCGCTCGTCCGCACGGTCGCCGTCAGCGGCGGCTCCGGCGACAGCCTCTTCGACGACGTGCGCGCGGCCGGTGTCGACGCCTTCCTCACCGCGGACCTGCGCCACCACCCGGCCGCGGAGTTCATGGCGGCTGTCGCCCGCGCAACGGAAGGCACCCACGCGGGCACCCACACACCTCTCGCGTTGCTCGACGCGGCACACTGGGCCACCGAATGGCCCTGGTGCGAGCTGGCCGCCGCCCAGCTCGACGAGATCTCCGACCGGGAGGGATGGGACCTGCGCGTCCACGTCTCCAAGACGGTCACCGACCCCTGGACCGCCCACGCGGCGTCCTCCCACCCGTCGCCCGCCACCGCCCTTCCAACGAGCGCTTCGCGCACCCCTTCTTCTTCTGACCCACTGGGAGCCCCCAACTGAACGCCGCGCCCGCCGACCAGATCCGCCTCCTCGACGTCCAGGGTTTGGACGTACGCCTGCAGCAGCTCGCGCACAGGCGGAGGTCGCTGCCCGAGCACGCCGAGATCGAGTCGCTGACGAAGGACCACATCCAGCTGCGCGACCTGCTCGTGGCCGCGCAGACCGAGGAGAGCGACACCGCCCGCGAGCAGACCAAGGCCGAGCAGGACGTGGACCAGGTGCGCCAGCGCGCCGTCCGCGACCAGCAGCGCCTGGACTCGGGTGCCGTCTCCTCCCCGAAGGACCTGGAGAACCTCCAGCGCGAGATCGTCTCCCTCGCCAAGCGGCAGGGCGACCTGGAGGACATCGTCCTGGAGGTCATGGAGCGCCGGGAGTCCACGCAGGAGCGGGTCGCCGAGCTGACCGAGCGGGTCGGCGCCGTCCAGGGGAAGGTCGACGACGCGACCGCGCGCCGGGACGCCGCCTTCGAGGAGATCGACGGTGAGGTGGCGAAGGTGACGAAGGAGCGCGAGGTCATCTCGGCCGCGGTCCCCGCGGACCTCCTCAAGCTCTACGACAAACTGCGCGACCAGCAGGGTGGCGTCGGCGCGGCCAGGCTGTACCAGCGCACCTGCCAGGGCTGCCGCCAGGAGCTGTCGATCACCGACTTCAACGAGATCCGCAAGGCCCCCGCCGACACGGTCGCCCGCTGCGAGAACTGCGGTCGCATCCTGGTCCGCACGTCCGAGTCGGGCCTCTAGCGGCAGCGGCAGGCAGGTAGCAGCAGGCAGGTAGCAGTCAGTAGCAGGTGTCGGTAGCAGTCAGTAGCGGTTGCGGTAGCAGTCGGTAGCGGGCAGTAGGCGCGGCAAGGGGAGTAAGGGGCTTCTGGCGTGCGGGAGTTCATCGTCGAGGCCGACGGCGGTTCCCGGGGCAACCCGGGGCCCGCGGGCTACGGTTCCGTCGTCCTCGACGCGGTGACGGGCGAGACGCTGGTGGAGGCCGCCGAGTACATCGGGGTCGCCACGAACAACGTCGCCGAGTATCGCGGGCTCATCGCGGGTCTGAAGGCGGCGTACGAGCTGGACCCGGAGGCCTCCGTCCGGGTCCGCATGGACTCCAAGCTCGTCGTCGAGCAGCTGTCGGGCCGCTGGAAGATCAAACACCCCGGCATGAAGCCGCTGGCCGCCGAGGCCGCGCGCGTCTTCCCGCCCGGTCGCGTGACGTACGAGTGGATGCCACGAGACCAGAACAAGCACGCCGACCGCCTCGCCAACGAGGCGATGGACGCGGGGAAGCGGGGCGAGCAGTGGTCGCCGTCCGCCTCCACGGCGGACCTGGACACCCGTGCCACGCGGGCCGCCGCGGCTGCCGCGCCCGAACCGTCGGGCCCCCCGGGGGACGCGGCGGCGGGTGCGGCGAAGGCTCGTGCGGCGCTGGCGGGGGCGACGACTGCGGCAGGTACGAAGGAGGCCCGGGCGTCCACAACCGCCGCCGACCTGCGCGCCGCCAAGAACGTCGCCTCGGCCGCCCCCGATCTCGGTACGCCGGCCACCTTCGTGCTGCTGCGCCACGGCGAGACCGCCCTCACCCCCCAGAAGCGGTTCTCGGGGAGCGGGGGTTCGGACCCGTCTCTCTCCGACGTCGGCCGGTATCAGGCGGAGCGGGTCGCTGCAGCGCTGGTGGCCCGGGGGACGATCCAGGAGGTCGTGTCGTCGCCGTTGGCCCGTTGCCGGGAGACGGCGGGGATCGTCGCGGCCCGGCTCGGGCTCGGGGTGACGGTCGAGGACGGGCTGCGGGAGACGGACTTCGGCGCGTGGGAGGGGCTGAGCTTCGGCGAGGTGCGGGAGCGGTACCCGGACGACATGAACGCCTGGCTGGCCTCCCCGGACGCCGAACCCACCGGCGGCGGCGAGAGCTTCGAGGCCGTGGCCCACCGCGTCGCCGCCACCCGCGACGAACTGGTCGCGGCGCACCGGGGCCGTACCGTCCTGCTCGTCAGCCACGTCACGCCGATCAAGACCCTCGTACGCCTGGCCCTCGGCGCGCCCACGGAGTCCCTGTTCCGCATGGAACTCTCGGCGGCGTCACTGTCGGCCCTGGCCTATTACGCGGACGGCAACGCCACCCTCCGCCTCCTCAACGACACGTCACACCTGCGCTGAACGGCTGAACGGCTGAACGGCTGAACGGCTGAACGGTGGAGGGCGAAGGTCGCGAGCGCCGCTGGTGACGAAGTGGCCTGACGCCTCCGCGTACGGCAGCGGGCGGCCGCCCCGTGATCTCGCACCACGGGGTGGCCGCCTGCCGCCGTTGGTTCCCCGTTCCTGTGCTTGAGCGCTGCCGGCTCAGTGCTTGAGCGCCGCCGTCTCCCGGGCCAGCCCCTCGATCCGTCCCCAGTCCCGTGCGGCCACGGCATCGGCCGGCAGCATCCAAGTACCGCCCACGCAACCGACGTTGGGCAGGGCCAGATACTCCGGAGCGTTGGCCGCCCCGATCCCGCCGGTCGGGCAGAAGCGCGCCTGCGGCAGCGGCCCGGCGAGCGACTTCAGATACGCCGTACCGCCGGCCGCCTCCGCCGGGAAGAACTTCATCTCCCGCACCCCCCGCTCCAACAGCGTCACGACCTCCGACGCGGTCGACACCCCCGGCAGGAACGGCACCCCGGACGCCCGCATCGCGTCCAGCAGTACGTCCGTCCACCCCGGGCTGACCAGGAAGCGCCCGCCCGCCGCGACGGCCTCCGCCACCTGCGCCGGGGTGATGACCGTGCCCACCCCGACCGCCACCGCCGGAACCTCCGCCGCGATCGCCCGTACGGCGTCGAGCGCGCCCGGCGTCCGCAGGGTCACCTCGATCGCCGGCAGCCCGCCCGCGACCAGCGCCCGCGCGAGCGGTACCGCGTCGACCGGGTCGTCGACGACGACCACCGGCAGCACGGCCGCCAGACCGAGGACGGAGACGCGCGACGACGGGGGCGGCGATGAGGGCATGCCGTCATCCTGCCCGCGAGCCGCAGCATGCACAACGTACGTTGCGCATGCTGCAATGTGGGGGGGTGGGTGAAGGGGAGGTGGGGGACCCGGTGAGGTCGGCCCCGCCACCCGACCCTGGCCCGGCTCTGGCTCTGGCCCTGGCTTCACCCGTACCTGGCCCTGGCTCTGGCCCTAACCCCGCCCCCCTGGCCCTGGCTCTGGCCCTAACCCCGCCCCCCTGGCCATGGTTCTGGCCCCGGCTCCGGGCCGCGGGCTCCGGCCCCGCCCCCTGGCCCCGGCCCGAGCCTCGGGCTCCGGCCTTGGGCTACGACCTCGGCCTCGGGCTCCGGGCTCCGGCATCGTCCTCGTCCGCGGGCTCCGGCCTCTGGCTCCGACCCCGGCCCCGGGCTCCGACCCCGGGCCGCCGGCTCCGGCCTTGGGCCCCCGCCCTCAGTGGACCTCGTTCACCAGCACATCCAGCGTCCATGCCTTCCCGGCCCTCGCCGGAGGCTCCACCTCCACCACGTACCCGAGGTCCCGCAGCGCCTCCACCAGCTCCGCCGGGCCCTTGGGCGCGATCCCGGCCGACAGCAGACTTCGTACGATGCGGCCCTTGGTCGCCTTGTTGAAGTGGCTGACGACCTTGCGGGTGGGTGCGTGCAGTACCCGTACGGTCGCGGTCCGCCCGGCCACCTCGCCCTTCGGCTTCCACGCGGCCGCGTACGCCGAGGACCGCAGGTCGAGGACGAGTCCGTCGCCGGCGGCCTCCGGGAGCGCCGACGCCATCGGCGTACGCCAGTGCGTGCCGAGCGCGCCGACGCCGGGCAGCTTGACGCCCATCGAGCAACGGTAGGAGGGGATACGGTCCGTCACCCGGACCGCGCCCCACAGCCCGGAGAAGACCAGCAGCGAACGCGCCGCCCGCTGCTTGGCTGCGGTCTCCAGGGTGGCCAGGTCGAGGGAGTCGTACAACACCCCCGTGTAGACCTGCCCGGCCGGCCGCGTACCCGCCGTCAGCAGCTCCGCGTTCTTGGCGACCTCCCCGCGCAGCCCCTCACTCAGCCCGAGCACCTCACGCGCCTTGTCCTCGTCCCCGGCACACAACTCCACCAGCTCACCGATCACCGCCTCCCGCGCCCCGGTGAGCGCGGGCAGCGACAGCCCCTCCAGCTTCAACGGAGCGCCACTCGCGGAGGGGGCCTTGCCTTCGGAGGGGGGCAGCAGGACGAGCACGGGCACTACTCCATGTTCTCGGGGGGTTTCGGGGCTCCGCAGAAGCGTACGACGTGGGGAGACGGGCGCCTGCCAGGGCCGGGCGGCGCGGAGGGGCGGGCTTTCGCCGGGCGCCCGTCGTGCAGGGGTGCACGGGTGTACCCCTGCACGGTGCAGGGAAGCCGGGTGGGGGCGGGACCGCCGGGGTGCCGTCCCGCGCGTCCCGCCCTACGCTCGACCCATGCCCAGCCGCCATCTCCGCGTCAAGGGCGCCGCAGAGGCACCCCTGCGGGCGGCGCTGCGCGCGCTGCGCGGGGACCTCGGTGTCCCCGACGCCTTCCCCCTCCAGGTCCTCGTCGAGGCGGAGCACGCCGCGAAGTCACCGCGCCTCCCGTCGTACGACGCCACGGACATCCCCCTCTTCACCATCGACCCGCCCACCTCCACCGACCTCGACCAGGCGATGCACCTGTCACGACGGCCGGGCACGGGCGCCGGCGGCTACCGCGTCCGGTACGCCATCGCCGACGTCGCCGCCTTCGTCACACCAGGCGGCGCAGTCGACGTCGAGGCCCACCGCCGGGTGACGACCCTCTACTTCCCCGACGGCAAGGTCCCCCTCCACCCCGCCTGCCTCTCCGAGGGCGCCGCCAGCCTCCTCCCGGCCCACACCTGCCCGGCGGTCCTGTGGACGCTGGACCTCGACGCGGACGGCCGCACCGAGACCGTCGACGTCCGCCGCGCCCTCGTCCGCAGCCGCGCCAAGCTGGACTACGCCGGCGTACAGAAACAGATCGACGCGGGCACCGCCGAGGAACCTGTCGGCCTCCTGAAGGAGATCGGGCACCTGCGCGAGCGCCTGGAAGTCGCCCGCGGCGGCATCTCCCTCAACATCCCCGAGCAGGAGATCACGGAGGACGGTGCCCCGGGCGATGGCACCGAGAGCTACGAGTTGACCTACCGCGCCCCCCTCCCCGCCGACGGCTGGAACGCCCAGATCTCCCTCCTCACCGGCATGGCCGCGGCCGAACTGATGCTCGCCCACGGCACCGGCGTACTACGCACCCTCCCCGCCGCCCCGGACGGCGCGGTGGGCCGCCTTCGCCATACGGCCAAAGCCCTCCGCATCGACTGGCCGCACCACGTCTCGTACGCACAACTCGTCCGCTCCCTCGACCCGCGCGACCCCCGCCACGCCGCCTTCCTCCTGGAGTGCACGACCCTGCTCCGCGGCGCGCACTACACGCCCTTCCGCGACGGCCACCTCCCCGACATCACCACGCACTCCGCGGTCGCCGCCCCCTACGCCCACTGCACAGCCCCACTGCGCCGTCTCGTGGACCGCTACGCCTCGGAGATCTGCCTCGCGACGGCAGCCGACACCGTGACCCCCGACTGGGTCCTGGCGGCCTTCGACACCCTCCCGGACGAGATGACCGCCGGAACCCGGCTGGCCGGACGCGTGGAGCGCGAGTGCGTGGACATCATCGAGGCGGCGCTGCTCAGGGACCGGGTGGGGGAAGTCTTCGAGGGGTGTGTGGTGGACGTGGAGGAGGACCAACCCAGCGCTGGAACCGTGCAGTTGGAGTCCCCGGCGGTCATCGGCCGCGTGGTGGAGACCACCGGCGGCCGGCTGCCGCTGGGGGAGCGGCTGCGGGTACGGCTCACGCAGGCCGAACCGGGAGTGGCGAAGGTACGGTTCGTTCCGGCGTGACCTCCGCCATGAACTCCCGCACGCACCCCACAAGTTGGTCGGACCGGTCGGCGTGGAAGCGCACCAGGCGCACTTCCCTGCGACGGCCGAAGAAGGTCAAGTACGCGACGGGTTGGGAGAGTTCGACAGTGATGGTGGTCTGTGACCCGACCTCCATGTCGAGTTCCCCGTCCCGCTTCTCATGCGTCGTACGCAACTCACGTCGCACCGACGCCACGACGGTGAGCGGCACACACAGATCCACGGTGGCGAAGCGGCGCAGCCGCAGCGTCGTGCCGGTGAGGACGTGGGGGCGCGTCACGGAGGCCGCGTGGAGCCCGACGACGATGAGGAGCGTGTAGAGGTCGAGGACGAGGAAGACCTGGTGAACGAGTGGAAAGCCGTGCAGCAGGACGGCCATGGTCACGGTCTCGACGACACACACGAAGCCGAACCCGAACATCATGGCCCCCTGCCCGCGCGCGTACCCGAACGCCCGCCCGCCGCTCCCGACCCCATGCGGCCGCCGCGCCACCCAGCGCAACAGACCGGCCAGTAGCAGGAGTTCATGACGCACCAGGGAGTGGGCGATCCTGTAGGTACTCCCCATCATCCCCATCATCCTCATGGGCGGTCCTCCATCAGTATCCGGAGCGTGCGGCGGATGGCCTCCGCCTGGGCCGGGGCGAAGTCGGCGTAGAAGGCGCGCAGGAAGCTGCCGGTGCTGGTGCCGTTGCCGCCATTGCCGCTGCTGCTGCCACCGCTGTCGAGGTCGGTGCCGATGTCGGTGCCCGGTGGGACCATCTCCGGCGGGATGAGCTCGGCGAGCACGCGGGCCGCCTCCGTCACGCGGGGGTCGTCGGGTTCGGCGTCGGCGAGCGCGTCGAGCAGCGCGTACGCCTCGTGTGCCCGCTCGACCGCGCCGGGGGCCGCCATCATGCTCTCCAGCCCGGCCAGCATCTCCGCCCGCGCCTCGGGCGTCGCGGTCGTCTCCAGAAGCGCGAACACCTCCCGGTCCTTGACCGCCATCGGGGACTGCGGCACGGGCCCGAACCTCCCGAAGAGGGCGGCGAGTTCGGGCGACACGGGCCCCTCGGCCGGCAGCCGCCCGGCACGCGCGTCCTCCATCAGGACACGCAACCGCCCCCGCCGCTCCCGGATCTCCGTCTCCTGCCGAGCCAGATCCTCGTCCAACTCCCCAAGCACCTCGACGAGTTCACGCCCGGCATCGTCCACGAGCACGTCCCGCACCTCGGCGAGCCCGAGCCCCAACTCCGTCAGCCGCCGAATCCGCGCCAACACGACGGCGTGCCGCAACGTGTAGTCCCGATACCCGTTGGCCCGCCGCTCCGGCTCCGGCAACAGCCCGAGGTGGTGGTAATGCCGCACGGCCCGCGGGGTGACCCCGACAGCCGCGGCCAGTTCTCCGATCCGCATACGACCAGTAGAAACGTTGACGCTGCGGCAGGGTCAAGCGACGGGCCGGGGGACCGATGGTGACCGCGATCAGTCACCACGGTGATCAGTCACCACGGTGATCAGTCACCACGGTGATCAGGTGCCACGTTCGAGGGAACGGTCCCGATCTCATGGCCAGGAGATCAGCCGATGTCCCAGTCTGGCGAGCGACAGAGGACGGAGGGGTGTGACATGGCTGCCGTGGCCCGCAAGCCGCTCATGCAGGAGGAGGAAGTCCTGTTGGAGGGCTTCTTCGCCCTTGGCACCCCGGAGGGTCTCCGGGCAGAACTGATCGAGGGGGAGATCGTAGTGACAGCGCCGTCGGACGGGGACCACGAGGACTGCATCGGCCTGATCGTGAGCCAGGTGATGAAGCGGTCGCGGACCGAAATGCAGTTCTCCGGGAACAAGGGCTGCGGCTGGGGAAGGGGGACGGATGCCCGAACGACTACGTGATCCCGGACGGCACCTTCGCTGCCCAGGCACTGCGGCTCTACCGGGGCGCGGACCCCTGGATGCCTTGCCAAGGCGTGTCCATGGTTCTGGAAGTGACCTCCACCAGGCCCGAGCTCGACCGCGAGGTCAAGCGCCGCTGCTACGCCCGCGCCGGGACCCCGTTGTATCTGCTCGTCGACCGCGACGCCTCCGCGGTGACACTCCTCAGCGATCCACGTCAGGGCGATTACCGTGAGCGCCACACCGTCCCCTTCGGCAAGCCGATCGCCCTCCCCGAGCCCTTCGCCTTCGACCTGGACACGGCGGACTTTCTCTGAGTACCGGGGGGCGTACGGCGGCGGTATGAAAGCCGGACACCCAGGTGTTGCACCCTTACAGCCTTGGAAAGGGGTGCGCCAGGTGGGCGGCGGCGGACATGAACAGACCCGGTGGACCAGGGCCACCCTCGGCCGCCCCGACCGCCCCCTCGACCTCCTGACCGCCCGCTTCGACCGCCACCGCTACGCCCCGCACACGCACGAGGAATTCAGCGTGGGCATCTGCGTGCTCGGCGCCTCGTGCATCGACTACCGGGGCGGCGCCCTCAGGGTGGCGGAGGGCGCGATAGTCGTCCTGGCCCCCGGCGAGGTCCACACCGGCGAGTCGGCCTACGGCACCTACGCCTACCGCGCCCTCTACCCGGCCCCCGCCCTCCTCACCGACGGCATCCTCGGCGGCACCCCGCACTTCCGGGACCCCCTCGTCCACGACCCCGAACTCGCCGCCGCCCTGCGCATCGCCCACACCGAGGTGAGCACCTGCCCCGACCCCCTGGAGGCAGAGTCCCGCCTCCCCTGGCTGCTCACGGCCCTGGCCCGCCGTCACTCGACGTCCCGCGCAGCCTCCGACACCGTCCCCGGCGCCGACACGATCGCCCTCGCCGTACGCGACCGCCTGGCCGACGAACTCCTCGCCCCACCCTCCCTCGCCGACCTGGCCACCGACCTGGGCCTCTCCCGCTACCAACTCCTGCGAGCCTTCCGCACGACGATGGGCATGCCCCCGTACGCCTGGCTGGCCCAGCACCGGGTGAGCCGGGCCCGGGGCCTGCTGGAGGCCGGCGGGCGCCCGGTGGACGTCGCCGGACAGGTGGGCTTCGCCGACCAGGCGCACATGACACGGTGGTTCCGGCGGGTGCTGGGAGTGACCCCGGCGGCGTACCGCAACAGCGTTCAAGACGTACGTCACTGACCCGGCCGAGACTCACCCCATGACTGCACGTGGCTGGTTCCTCTTCTCCCTGCTGGGAGTCCTCTGGGGCATCCCCTATCTGATGATCAAAGTGGCCGTGGACGAGGTCTCCCCGTCCATGGTCGTCTTCGTCCGCTGTGCCCTGGGCGCGGCGCTCCTGCTCCCCTTCGCGATCCGCCAAGGGGGACTGACCCGTGTGGTGAAAGATCACTGGCGTCCCATGCTCGCCTTCGCCGTGATCGAGGTCCTCGGCCCCTGGTGGACCCTGACCGACGCCGAACGCCACCTCTCCAGCTCCACGGCCGGCCTGCTCATCGCGGGCGTCCCGATCGTGAGCGTGCTCCTGACCCGCTTCTTCGGAGACACGGAACGGCTGGGCGCCCGCCGTATGACCGGCCTGGCCCTGGGCCTCGGAGGCGTGGCGGTCCTGACCGTCCCGCACCTCACCGGCGGCAACGTCCTCTCCCTCACCGAGGTCCTCATCACGGTGATCGGCTACGCCATAGCCCCCCTGATCATGGCCCGCCACCTCAAGCAGGTCCCCACGCTCCAGCTGATAGCCCCGGTCCTGCTCCTCGCAGCCCTGGTCTACGCCCCCGCGGCAGCCCTCACCCGCCCGCCCACCCTCCCCTCGACCCCCGCCCTGATATCCCTCGCGGCCCTCGGAGTGATCTGCACGGCTCTGGCCTTCGTGGCGTTCCTGGAACTGATCCGCGAGGTAGGCCCGACACGGGCGACGGTCTTCACGTACGTCAACCCGGCGGTGGCGGTGGCGGCGGGCGCGCTCTTCCTGGACGAACGCCTCACCCCCGGAATCCTGGCGTCCTTCGCCCTGATCCTGGCGGGCTCGTTCCTGGCGACGGCCTCGGCGGCACCGACCCCTCCCTCTCGCCCGGTAACATGGTCGCCACGGCAGACGAGCCGGGCGGACGGCCGCGTGAAGGTCCTCACGGACCTTCCCGAGGAACGTCCGGGCTCCACAGGGCAGGGTGGTGGCTAACGGCCACCCGGGGTGACCCGCGGGACAGTGCCACAGAAAACAGACCGCCGGGGACCTCGGTCCTCGGTAAGGGTGAAACGGTGGTGTAAGAGACCACCAGTGCCCAGGGTGACCTGGGCAGCTAGGTAAACCCCACCCGGAGCAAGGTCAAAAGGGGCCGCCTCTTCGCAAGAAGGGCGACCCTGCGCGGACGTTCGAGGGCTGCCCGCCCAAGTCCGCGGGTAGACCGCACGAGGCCGGCGGCAACGCCGGCCCTAGATGGATGGCCGTCTCCCCGGCCGCCGCGAGGCGACCGGGCGACAGAACCCGGCGTACAGCCCGACTCGTCTGCCGCCAGGGGCCCTATGGCCAGGGAAATTGCTGGTCAGGGGCCCTTTTTTCGTTAGCCGAAGGGCTTTACCAGACCCTGGTCCGTACCGGTTCAAACCGGTACACGCGGCTGTGAACGTAGCCACGAAGGTAGCCACCCATGCGGCCACTGCGGGCACTTGTCCTGATCAATGGGCTTGTCTTGGCCTTGTCGAGGTGCCCGTACACCGTCCGGCGCTGAGCGGGCAGCGCCAGCCCACCAAGATCATCGCTTGGCGGGCTGGCGTATCTGTGCCATGCCCCCGCTTCAGATGCAGATCACGATCTTTCCGCGTGTGCGTCCGCGCTCGGCGTGCGCGTGGGCGTCGGCGATCCGCTCCAGGGGGTAGCTCTGTTCGATACGGGGTGTGTAGCGGCCCTGCCGGCCCAGTTCCGCGGCTGCGGACAGGAGGGTGGAGTCGTTGTCCGCGTTGACCACATGCGTGCCCAGGCGCTGCCCGCCTGCGTGGTCGGCGACGGTCGCGACGCGCGTCGGGTCGCCCGTGATCGCGACGAGGTCGTCCAGGGATCCGGAGGCCGCGGTGTCGAGCGCGATGTCGACGCCGTGCGGAGTGAGGGCGGAGAGGCGCTGCTCGAGGCCGGGGCCGTAGGTGGTGGGAACGGCGCCGAGAGAGGTGAGGAACTCGTGGTTGCGTTCGCTGGCTGTCCCGATCACGGTGGCACCTTGTGCCACCGCGATCTCGACTGCCGCGCTGCCCACGCCTCCGGCGGCTCCCTCGACGAGAAGGGTGCGTCTCGCGAGGGAGCCGAGCGCGTTCAGGCCACGCATCGCGGTCACGGACGCGAGACCGGCGCCCGCGGCCTGCTCATCGTTCCACGTGTCGGGGGCGTGGGCCCAGGCCGAGAGGATGACCAGCTCTGCGGTTGCGCCGGTGACACCGCCCAGCCCGAAAACGCGGTCGCCGATGCTCACCCCCTGCACTCCGTCACCGATTTCGTCGACCACGCCGGCGGCGTCGCGCCCTGGAATGGCGGGCAGCTCCAGGGGAATCAGCTGGTGCAGGGCGCCGGAGCGCAGCTTCCAGTCGATGGGATTGACGCTGGCCGCCGCGACCCGGACACGTATCTCGCCAAGTCCGGGGTGGGGCTCGGGGGCCTGCTCGATCACCAGGCTCTCCGCTCCGCCGTATTCATGGAAGCGGGCTGCACGCATAATGTCCTGCCTTACCTTTATAGGTCGAAATGATGGTGTTCATTCGATACCCGTTACTCTCAACCTGACGTCGACGTGAGGCGCAAATCGGCAAGCCGGCAGCCTTCCGGCCAGAGGAGCACGGGTACGGATCGGTGAGGTTGCCGAGCAGGCGGGCAGCCACCCGCCCCGAAAACCACGATCCTGCCCAACGTCGGAATACTGCCCGTCGAGTCGATGCTCCGGAAGATATCCAGAAGGTCGGTCACCAACTGGATACCAAGACCGGAGACGGGAGACCCTCGATGACGCAACAGCCACCGCTGCCACCCGACTTGTTCGACGAGCTGTGCCCGTCCTCGCTGCTGCCTTTCCGCTTCGGTGACAAATGGGCACCCCTGGTCCTCCGCTGTCTGGAAGACGGCCCGCGCAGATACTCCGAACTCCGCGTGCCACTGGGCCGCGTCACCCCGAAGGCGCTCACCCAGTCGCTCCGCGGCTTGGAGCGGAACGGGTTCGTGTCACGCACGGTGCACGCCGACCCGAAACTGCGGGTGGAGTACGCGCTGACACCGCTGGGCCGCAGCACGCTGGAGCCGCTGGCCGCCGCGTGCCGATGGGCGACCGAGCACTGGGACGAGCTGCTCGACGCACGCGAGGGCGGCTCGGGCGGCTTCTCCTCCATCGGCTGACTCGAAACTGCGTTGGCGCGTGTCGCGCCGGATGAGCCGCACCTCTGTGTTGTACCGAGCGGGTTCTCCTCCCAGCGCGGCCTGACCCACGGCGGATTCCCCACCTGAAGATCACCCCCCACTAGCCCCCGGAAAACATGCGCGGAGTGCAGCTCCTCGTGGCTGTTCCCAAGGGGCGCCGCCCTGTTCCGGGCTTCCTTGCCGGCCGGAGTGACGGGCGTCAACTCGTGGTGACCAGTTCGTCGAGCAGCCGCTCCAACAGATTGTTGTCACCGAGGAAGCTCTTCACCGAGGCGTCCTCGTTGCGTTGAGGGTCCATGCCCGACCAGTTCAGGGCGTATCCCGCGTCGGCGCTGAGTTGGACAAGGAACGCCCGCTGGGCACGGCCGTTGCCCTCGCGGAACGGGTGGAGGACGTTCAGGTCGCCGTACAACGTGGCCAGTTGGATGACGAATGCCTGCCGGTGGAGATTCTGCAGATGACCGGAGGAGGCGAGACGGCCGAAGATCTCTCCGGCGTAGGGCACCAGGTTTCTTGCCGGGCAGAACGGTGTGCGCTTGGCGATGTTAACGGTGCGTAACTCGCTTGCCCACGGATAGATGTCACCGAAGATCGCGGCATGGAACGCTTGGAGATGGCTGAGGTCGTACGCGCCGGGTAGGGGGCGTTCGGCGAGCATGACGAGGCGCGCCCGGGTGATGTCCGCCTCCGCTGCCGCGAGCAGCTGATGGTCGGTGATGCCGAGCTTGTTGCGCAGCACGCCGTTGGGCATGGCGTACGGATCGTTCACCCGGCCCGCCGCTCCGAAGTCTGCTTGTGGCGGGCGATCGCGCGGGCGACAAGGGTGTCCGCGTCGAGGTCGCCCTTCACGTATGCCTCGGTGTCGCGGTCTGAGGCATTGGAGGCCTGGAGCCCCTCGGCCTCGATGGAGCCGGTGGCCGAGGCGACGGCCGCACGCCGTGCCGCTCGGCCGCTCAGCGCCTCGAAGGCCTCGACGGACAGGAGGACACCCTGGGGCTTGCGGTGGGCACCGATCAGGACCGGGTCAGCATCCGCGCCGGACTCCGACAGGTCGGTCAGGATCCGCGACAGTCTCGCGCGCGCGTCGCTGACGGTCACGACCTCAGGAATCTCCATGCTGTCACCGTACCCATATAGAGGCTTGATTCTGTACAGATTCTAGTACGGATTCCGGTGAGCGTCCCGCCTCGGGCGGCCCTGGAGGGGGTATCCCCAACCCCGTCCCGGAGCCTGCCACCAACCGAGACTGCGAGGTTCTCGCCGATGTCGGCGGGGTTGAACCGGACCACCGGTACATCGCGCCGGTTGAGTTCGGTGATCACCATGTCGGCGGTGATGCCGCTCGCCTCGGTGGCCACCAGAACCCGCCTCTCCGAGAACGACGAAGCCCCCGTCCGGACCGCTCCGGCGTGGGGCGCCTCCTTGCGTAGCCATCAAGGTGGCCACGGAAACGTTCTCCCTGCACGTTTGTGCAGGTCATAGCGTTGCGGTGATTCTCCCCGGCGTACAGCCCGACTCGTCTGCTGCCACCTGCGGCTTGCTTGCTCTGGAAAGGGTCGCTGACCCGAGTCGGAGGCCCTTCCGGGCTTTCAAGGGCTTGCCGCGTCAGGCGGCGAAAAGCCCCTCGGACAGCACCGTGAACGCACTGAAAAGTCCCTGGCGCAGATGAGCGGGCAAGGCCTCTGACATGGCTGTTCGCGGCAGCCGTCAGAGCATGGAGCTGGTGGTGCTGGCGGTGGGGTTGGTCCTGGCTCGGCGGGATCACGCGGCCTCGGCGTTGGCCGTCGTACCCGTCCGCGAGGCTATTCCGCGCGAGCTGCGGTGAGCAGAAGTGCATCACGTGAAACTCTTTCAGCTGTCCGGTCAATGTCGCGATGAAGAGCCGCGGGCTGAGCACACCGAGGCTTCCTGAACAGCGAGAAAATCGTTCCGTAGTTAACGCTTCACGCGTTGGTGCGCTGACCGTAGGATTCGCATCCAGGGGGATCAACGGGACTTGTGCGGCCACCAGGACAGTACGGACGTCTGTGGCCGCGCTTTGCGTTGGCGGCAGAGGGGACTACCGTCGACGCCGGTGTTCCGTTGGCCCAGAAGCGACAACATCAGGGACCAGCGTGACGAACTCGGGTGACTTCGGGGGCAGCCAGGAACTCGACCGCCTCAAGGCGATGCTTGAGAGCTGGCGCACCTCTCTGGTGGACCTGAGCGGCCGCAACCGGCTGCTCAATTTCCGGCACACCAAGTCGGCGACACTGGAGATCTCGAACCCGTCCGCGCAGGAGCTCGTCGAACGCCTGGCCCGCGGCTGGGACTTCGCGCCGCTCCCGGACGAGGAGCCGGATGACGGCGAGGGTATGCGACCCGGCGATGTGGTCCTTGCGAAGAAGGGCGATCGCACCGACGGAATCGTCACCCAGAAGACCACCGCGCCTTCCCTTTCGCGTGCGTTGAACAGCCTGCGCGCCAAAGCGACGCAGGTCTTCAACGACTACGGCCTGTGGACCCTCAACCTCGGCGTCGGCATGCTCCGCTGGCGCGAGGACGGAGCTGAGACGGCCAGCGACGCCCCCCTGATCCTGATGCCGGTGGTCATCGAGCGCGCGCGCAACGGCCGGATCCGCCTCAGGGCGAGCGACGACGAGGAACCGCGCCTCAACCCGGCCCTGAAAGTGAAGCTGCAGCAATTCCACATCGACTGGATGCCGGTCGCCGAGCAGGACCCTTCGGACCTGCAGGCGGTGCTCTCCGCCGCGGCTCGCGCGGTGGCGGGCAAGGCCGGATGGCAGATCTCCGACCGCGTGGTGCTCGCACTCTTCGCCTCCCACAAGGAGTCGATGTACCAGGATCTGCTCGACAACGAGGACCGGGTTCTCGGCAGCGACCTCGTACGGGCGATGGCGCTCGGCCCGAATTCCGGACTCGCCTCCGACCGTTTCGACTTCGAGGAGATCGAGCTCGACCGGATCGACGAACTGAGTCCGCCCGAGGACAGCCCGCTGGTGCTTGACGCCGACGCCTCGCAGCGGCAGGCCGTCGCCGCGGCCGTGGCCGGACAGTCGTTCGTCCTGGACGGCCCGCCCGGCACCGGCAAGAGCCAGACGATCACGAACATGATCGCCGGCCTGATGCACGCGGGCCGCAGTGTGCTGTTTGTCAGTGAGAAGGCGGCGGCCCTCGACGTCGTCCTCGACCGGCTGAAGTCGGTCGGGCTCGACTCGTACGCCCTGGCCCTCCACAGCCACAACACCAGCCGCAAGGCGGTGGCCCAGGAGCTGGGACGGACGCTCGCGGAAGAGCCGCGCGCACCGCAACTGTCACAGCGGACCCTGGCCCAGGCCAGAGAACTGCGTCTCGCGCTCAGCGCCTACGCCGAAGCGATGAACGAGGTCCGCGACCCACTGGGACGGACCCTGCACGACGTGCTCGGTCGGGTCGGCCGACTGTCCGAGGCGCCGGTGGCTTATCTGAGCCACAGTGACGACACCCCCACGGGGACAGGGGCGACGTTTCGCGCCGAGACGCTCAGTGACGAGGACCTGCGGCTGATCGTCGAAGCGACGAAAGTCATCTCCCACGCTTGGGAGGCGGTCGCTGACCCGTCGTTCCCCTGGCGTGACCTGCGAGCCGGCCTGGCGCATCCACGTCCTGTGCTGGAGCAGGCGCAGGCGGCGCGGGACGCGCTCACGACGGCGGTCGACCGGTACCGAGATCTTGCGCCTGGGGGAGTGCCTGTCACGGACCAGAGCGGAATCGACCGTCTGGTCGCGCTCCTGCGGCTGCTTGACGTGCGGAGTCCTGTGCCGGAAGCGTGGCTGACCACGGATGCCTTCGCCGATGAGGTGGACGACCGGGCCGACACGTTCCTGGCGGAACTGCGCAAGGTGCAGCGTACGAGCACTGCCGTCCGCGCGGCGGTGGGCGAGCGTTGGCAGGAGCTGTCCACCAGGCTGACGGCTGAGCCGGGGCAAGCCGAGAAGGCGCTCTCGGTGATGGCGCCGCGCGGCCTCGACCTCGCCGGACTCACGGAGGAGCGAGCGCGACAGCTCGCCGGGGAGTTCGGCGCGACCGCTGGTGTGCTGGAGCGGACCCTGCAGAGCCTCACCGGTGTCAGCCACCTCACCGGGCTCACGAATCCCGGCAGCCCGGAGGGATCACGTCATCTGTGTGACGTGATCGCCGTGGCCGGCACCGAACACCGCCCTCTCGAGCAGTGGCTGGTCCCTGACGGCCCCGCGCGGGCGGAGGAGGCGGCGGTCGGGGCCGCCGCCGACGCACTGAGTGACTTCTTCTCACGACGGGACCAGGTACTCTCCGCCCAGGTCCTCGCCACGGACCACGCGGGCCCCGGGTGGTCCGAACTGCATCGGGAAGTGAGCGCCGAGCGACCGGCCAACGAGCAGGCCATCGCTGCACTGGAGCCGCCAGGCGCCGACATCGCGTCGCTGACCGGCCGCGAGGCCGCCGAGCTGGCCAAGCGGTTCGACACGCTCGCCGACGCGCTTGAGATGGCCGCCGAGCACGCCGACTCGGTGGCCGAGCGCCTCGGGTGTGACCGGCCGAAGGCTACTTCCGAGGCGGAGGGCCTGGCCACGCTGGTCGAGCTGGCCACAGCCTCGGACCGCACGCTCGAAGCATGGCTCGATCCCCGTGCACTTCCCGGTGTCCAGGCAGCCGTCGCGGAGATCTCCGCGGCCGCCCAAGACCTGGCTGCCGCGCAGGAGGCGGCGCGCGACACCTTCCTGCCCGAAGTCGTCTCCGCGCCCGAACTGCCCGGAGCGGTCCACCGGCTCCTGGAGGGTCGCCAGGGACTCGCCGGCATGCTGTCCAGCGGCATCCGGGCCGACCGGAAGCTCGTGGCCCGGCTGACACACGGCGGCTCGTGGCGCGGCGAGCTGTACGACAAGCTGCCACTCGCCGACGCCTGGTGCGCCGCTCACCGGAAGCTGCGGTCGCTGGCCACGGCCCACGCCGAGCTGATCGGCCGCTATCGGGGCACGGCGTTGCCCGATGTTCCGGCACTGCGCAAGGCACTCGCGCACGCCGAAGCGGTCCACGCACTCGTGCCGGAAACCGTTGCCGACCCCTACCGCCGGAGTCTGCTCGCCACTCACCTGGCCGACGGCCGAGAGCCGCGACCCCCACTCGTCGAGCAGGGCACGGCGCTGCGCAGCGATCTCGCCACGTGGCGAAGGGATTTGGCCAGCCCGTCGTTGGCACCGCATGCGGCCGACCTCACCAAGCAGCCGCTCGGCGACGCCGCCCGCTGGCTGCGCGCCCACCTCGCCCCATTGCGACAGGCCGTCGCGCTGCTGGACACCGTGGCCTCGGTCGGTCGCCGGGACAGTGGCCCCGGTTCCGAGCACACGCTCGCCTCCGCGCGCACGGCGGTCACGGCTGCGCACGCGGCACAGAAGGAGACCGCCGCGTTCGCCGCTCAGGCCGTAACCGACCGCAGTCTTCTCGGCCCCTGGTACCGGGGCCTCGACACGCAGGCGGACGACCTGCACGACGCCGCGCCCAACGGGGTGACGGGCTATGAGCCCGTGGGGCAGCTCCTGCGCCGCGGCCTTGACCTGACGCGACAGCAACCGGGCCCATACACCTCGGAGCAGCAGCGCGAGTTGCTGGGCCGGTACGCCCCGGAAGGGCACCCCCACACCGAGGCCTTGCGGGCCGCCCTGGACTCCGCCGGGCTGATCGCCCGCCTCGTACCCGACACGCTCACGGAACCAGCGCGCCGGACCAGCCTCGTCGAGGTACTGGCCGACGGCCGGCCCGAACCGCGCGAACTCCTCGCGCAGACGGACCAGATCCGCCGTGACCTGGACCTCTGGCAGGAGTACACCGGGCAGCCCCACGTCGCGACGGTCGGCACAGCGCTCGCCGCCCGCCCCCTCGAACGGGCGGCGAGCTGGCTCCGCGCGCACGTGGAGCCCTTCGAGGACGCCGCCGACCTCATCCGCTCAACCGCCCGCGTCATGGACGAGGAGACGGGCCTCACCCTGTCGCGGGCCAGGGAAGCGGTGGCCGCCGTTGTTTCCGCCCGCGCCGCCGAGTCCTCTTTCGCGGAGAACGACGCCACGTACCGAAGCCTTCTCGGTTCCCTCTACCAGGGCACCGAGACAGACCGTGATGCGGTCCTGGATTCCCTGGACTGGGCTCAGAAGGTCCGTCGTACCGCACACGGCGGCCACTCCGCGCCCCTGCCCCGGGATGCGGCCCGGCTGATGCTGGCCGCGTCAGCCGACCCGTCCGTCGCGGCCCGCGCCGACGACTGGAGCGGTCAGCGCGAGGCACTCGCCGGTTACTTCGAGCCCGAGCGGGCTGAGGAGCTGCGACGCGAACTCGCCGAATCCCTCCCCGCGGCCCAGTCCATCCTGTCCCGCCTCGACCGCGACCCCTTCGGCCCGGAAGCGTGGACCAGCTGCGCCGACGCACTGACCCTGCTGCGCCGCTACCACCTCGACGGGTTGCCCGACCAGCTCGCACGCCGCGAGGTTTCCGCCGAGGACTTCCCAGCCGCGATGGAACGTGCGGTGCTCACCGCGTGGGTCGAGCACCAGCTCGCCACCGACGCGAGGCTGAAGCCGATGCGGGCCGTGGAGCGCGACCAGTTGGTGGAGCGCTTCCAGAGGGCGGACCAGGACCTGGTGGCGGCGGCCCACGCCGAGGTCATCGCCGCGTGCAACTCCCGCCGCCCTCGCCGGACATCTGTGGGCCAGGCCGCCGTGATCCGCCGTGAGTCCGAGAAACAGCGTCGTCACATGCCCGTACGCCACCTGCTGCAGCAGACCGGCGACGTCGTACGGCTGGTCAAGCCCTGCTTCATGATGAGCCCGCTGACGGTCAGCCAGTTTCTGCCACCCGACTTCGAGTTCGACGTCGTCGTCTTCGACGAGGCATCCCAGGTGCTGCCCCAGGACGCGGTGAACTCCGTCTACCGGGGCAAGGCCCTCATCGTGGCGGGCGACCAGAAGCAGCTGCCGCCGACCTCGTTCTTCACCGCGACCGGGGACAGCGACGACGGCGACAATTGGGACGAGGACGCCACCGACGGCTTTGAGTCCATCCTCGACATGTGCAAGGCCAGCGGAGTCCTGCGCGGGCTGCCCCTGCGCTGGCACTACCGCAGTCGGCACGAGAACCTGATCGCCTTCAGCAACCACGACTTCTACGACAACTCCATGGTCACGTTCCCTGGCGCGCTGGAACAGGGACCGGACATCGGCGTGGAGTTCGTCAAGGCGGACGGCGTCTACGACCGCGGCGGGAGCAGCGACAACCCCCTTGAGGCCACGAAGGTGGCCCAGCGCGTCATCCACCACTTCGACACCCGCCCCGAGCACACCCTCGGCGTGGTCGCGCTGTCGAAGGCGCAGGCGGAGGCCATCGAGGAGGCGGTGCAGAAGGCGAGGGCGGCCCGCCCGGACCTCGACCACCACTTCACGGAAGGCCGGCTCGACGGTTTCTTCATCAAGAACCTCGAGACCGTCCAGGGCGACGAACGCGACGTCATCATCCTCTCCGTCGGCTACGGTCCCGACCACCGGGGCAAGCTGTTGTCGACGTTCGGCCCCATCAACAGAGAGGGCGGCTGGCGACGCCTCAACGTTGCCGTGACCCGCGCCCGGCGCCGCATGGAGGTCGTCGCCTCCTTCCACGGAGGCGATCTGCCGGACAGCGCCAACAAGAGCGTGCAGCACCTCAAGCGGTACCTGCAGTACGCCCAGCACGGTCCTGCGATCCTCCAGACAGAGGCCGCCGATCCGGACGCGGCGCCGGAGAGCCCCTTCGAAGAGGAGGTCATCGGCGTCCTGCGCGGCTGGGGATATGAGGTCCAGCCGCAGGTGGGGGTCGCCGGTTTCCGTATCGACATGGCGGTGCGGCACCCGGGCGCGCCCGGCACGTACGCGCTGGGCATCGAGTGCGACGGCGCCATGTATCACTCCTCGCGGGCGGCCCGGGACCGCGACCGGCTCAGGGAAGCGGTCCTGCGCGACCTGGGCTGGAGGCTGCACCGAATCTGGGGCACGGACTGGTATCGGAACCGGCGGGATGCGATGGCGCGGCTGCGGGCCGCGGTGGAGCAGGCGTGTGCGGAGGATCCGCATGCGGTGCGAGTGGCGCCGCCCGTGGGCGTGGACCGCAGTGGTGGCGGCCTAGCCAACGGTGACAGTACGGCGGACGTCGTGGACGGCCCCCTGAGCGCGGGGGGCGGAGAACCTGTAGAAGTGGCCGGTGGTCCGGCAGTCCCGCGAGTGGAGTTCGTGACCGTCGACGCCGGCCCTGCACCCTGGAGCCGCCCCTACCAGGAGGTCGACCCTGACCTGTTGGCAGAGGTACGTGACAGGTCGAGCAGCCAGCGGGGCATGTGGGGCGCGGAGTTGCAGGACCCCGAAGCCCTCGATGTGGTGGCGGACGTGGCGCTGTGTGTGGTCGAGGTGGAAGGGCCCGTCGAGAAAGAGGTGATCTACACCCGGGTCCGTCTCGCGTGGGGCCTCGGACGAGCCGGCCAGGTGGTCCGCGACCGCATCGACCGGGCTCTTCGCCGCCTGCTCAGGCAAGGCAAGATCGTCCACATCGGTACGGCCTACGACAGGCCCGGCCACGAAACGGAGTTCGCCCGCACACCGACGGAGCGGTGCGCCCGACGAGTCGCGGAGGTCCCCGTGGCGGAGCGGCAGCTCGTGCTCAGAAACGTGGTCGACGAAGGACCGGGCGTGCAGCGCGAGGACCTGCTGCGGGAGGCCGCTCGTTTCTTCGGATGGGCGCGACTCGGAGCCGATATCCGGGACGCGCTGACTGGCGACATCGACGCGTTGATCGCCGCCGGGGACTTGACCGAGTCGGGGGGCGGCCTGATGCCTGCGGAGGGTTCTTGATCCGCTGCGGTGGGCTCTCCTCATATCGCCCGGAGGGCCCGCTGGGCTGCCAGGATGGACAAGCGCCATCAATGGTTCGTTGACATGCGAGCGATCGAAGGTGGGACGCTCTCGTGGACAAGGCGGTTGCTGAAGCCTTTGTGCTGACCCCGGACCCAGACCGCCGCGCACTGGCGCGGTCCTCGTCGTCGACCACGCAGAGCAGCGGCCGATGCCGGACGTCGGTAGGGGAGACCGGGTACGGCGTCCGCTGCCGTCACTGCGACCACCGGTACGACTGTCAGTACCGCCAGGTACCCTCAAACACATCGTCAACGCGGCCCGACGGGCTTCCGCTCCACCCCGGTGGAGCCTCGAAGGACATGCCCCCACCCGCACGAGTCTCTTCGTGCTGCCTGGGGGAAGTCCTTGCTGTTCCGCGCGTCCGCGAAAACGGTCGCCGTCATGGCACTCGACGGTTCGCTGTTTCTGCACCTCACCGACAAGTTCGTTCACATGCACGGCTATCGGCCCGGCGCCTCGGAGGTGCGTTCCTGGGAGCGCAGCATTCCCGTCCTGGCCGCCGCGCTCAACGACGCCGGCCTGGGCGACGTGGAGGTCATGCTGGAGTACGCGCTCCCGCTGAACAGCAAGCGCGCCGACGTGGTCCTCGCGGGTGTGCACCCGGTGACGGGAGAGCCGTCGTACGTCGTGGTGGAGCTGAAGCAGTGGAGCCAGGCGCTGCCCCACGAGGACGACCCCACCTTGTGTCATGTCGACGCCTATGCTCATCCGGTTCTGAACCCCATCGAGCAGGTCCGCCGTTACTGCGAATACCTCGTCAATTTCAACGGGGCGGTGGCGGAACACGGGCACCGGGTGGCGGGAGTGGCATTTCTGCACAACGCCACCGAATTCGGTGTGACCGGGCTGCGGGAGATCGAGCGTGACGGTCACGGACTGCTCTTCACAGCGGAACGCCGTGGCGCCTTCCTCGACCACCTACGTTCGAGGCTGAGCGACAAGCAGCCAGGGGCCGGGGCTGCGGACGAACTCAGCGCGGGCGCCACGGTGCCATCGAAGCAGCTCATGTCCGTGGCCGCTGAAGAGGTGCGCGAACGCACACAGTTCGTCCTCCTCGACGAGCAGCAGGTCGCGTACCGCATGGTGCTCAACGCGGTGGAGAAGGCCAAGCGCGCCGACCGCAAGGAGGTTGTCGTCGTCACGGGCGGTCCCGGCACCGGCAAGAGCGTCATTGCTCTCCAAGTGCTCGGCGAGCTCTACCGGCGCGGGGTGCCGGCGCTGCACGCCACCGGCTCGCAGTCGTTCACGAAGACGATGAGGAAGGTCGCCGGAGCCCGCAAGCGGGAAGTCCAGGACCTGTTCAAGTACTTCAACAGCTTCATGACGGCAGAGAAGAACAGCCTGGGTGCCCTGATCTGCGACGAGGCACACCGTATCCGGGAGACCTCGGCCAACCGCTACACGCGCGCCGCGCACCGCACCGGCCGGGCCCAGATCGACGAACTCATCGACGTCGCGTACGTGCCCGTCTTCTTCCTCGATGAGCACCAGGTCGTGCGCCCCGGAGAGATGGGCACCGTGGCGGAGATCAAGGCGGCAGCGGCGAAGCGGGGCATCCCGTGCCAGGTCGTCCCGCTCGACAGCCAGTTCCGTTGCGGTGGCAGTGATGCCTACCTGCGTTGGGTGGTTCGCCTCCTCGGCCTGGAGCCGGGCGGGCCGGTCGTCTGGGAGCCCGATGACCGCATGCAGTTGCTGGTGGCCGACAGCCCGCAGGAGATGGAGGCCTTCCTCGAAGCCCGTCGATCCCAGGGCTACGGTGCCCGTATGTCCGCAGGGTATTGCTGGCGCTGGTCCCCGGAACCCAAGCCCGGCGAGCCGCTCGCGCCAGACGTCGTCATCGGTGATTGGGCCCGCCCCTGGAACCTGCGCGGCGACCGCTCCGTCTCCGGCGCACCCCCGGCCGCACTCTGGGCCACCGACCCGGCGGGCTTCGGACAGGTCGGCTGCGTCTACACCGCGCAGGGCTTCGAGTACGGCTGGTCCGGCGTCATCATCGGTCCCGACCTGGTCTGGCGCGGCGACCGCTGGATCACGGACCGCGCAGCTTCCAAGGATCCGGTCTTCAAGAGGTCTACCCCGGACACGGACGTCGACCGCCTGATCCGCAACACCTACAAGGTCCTGCTGACCCGGGGCATGGTCGGCACGATCGTGTACTCGCCGGACGCGGAGACGCGGGAGAGACTGTGGGAGTTGGCGGGTGGAGTGGCACGGGAAGTCGTGCCGGTCTGACGGACCGGTTGTGTGCGTTCAGATGTCGTCAGAAGCCCAGCCGGGTGGATTCCGCTGGGCTTCACGCAGAAGGCGATCGACGTCGAAGCCGTGCTCGCTCAGCCGGTACCGAGCCGTGTCCAAGTGGCGCTCTTCGAAGAGATGTCGATACCACGGCAGGAGAACGAACGCCTCGACGCTCAGCTCAAGACGGCCGGCCTCCCACAGCCTGGTGAAGCCGTCCGAGGCGTTGCCGCCGCGCAGAAGCTGCTTGGCGGCCCCGACGCCGCCCAGCTCACCCAGCATCTGTACGAACCTCGTGGGGTTGTAGCCGATCTCGCGCTTGAGACGTTCGGCGCCGCTGCGCATGTCGCCGTGGAACCTGTTGTCTGCTTCGCTCGGCATCCGTCTCGCTCCCCTGACCTGGCACCTTTGTCGGGATGAAAGGTGCGGCGCGACCCTACTACTCCTGCCGGGGAGGCAGCCATCGTGCTGCCTGCTCGCGGCTCACCTTGTTCGCATCGACGTACCAGGCACGGCGTTCGGGGTCCCAGCGTGCTTTGAGGCGCTTCTTCACCTCGTTGTTGTCCTCGAACGGGACGTCCAGGTACAGCCGGGCGGTTGGAGCGCTTTGTGGACCGCCGGGCTCTCGCAGCCGCGGATTCCAGGCGGACCTCTCCTTCCGCGCCCGCTCGATCACCTGCCCGACACGCTCACAAGCGACGGGATCGGTGAGACGCATCATCAGGTCCGTCGGCCCAGTGTTCGCCAGCAGGTTCAGGGACCCGTGCCACAGGATCGTGCCGTCCAGGATCAGGACTTTCTCGTGCATGCGCTCCCGGAACTCCACCACGCATCCGTACGATCGCAGTTCCTCGACCAGGCCCGAGACTCTGGATGCCGCAGCCTCCGTCGACTGCTCATCCGGGTCTCGTGTTGTCACGGTCACCCGCACACCGTCCGCGACGCGCTTCGCGAGCGAGCTGCCCCAGGACCGCACGGGACGCGGGTCGAGGAACGGGGAGTAGAGCTCGATACTGCGCGTGGCCCGGTCGAGATCCCACCGCACCGCCTGCGGCACCTCGTCGGCAGGGAAGAATGCGGGCCGGGCCAGTTCCTCCTCCGACAGCACAGAGAGCTGCGCAGCGTCCCGGACGGGGATGAGCTGGTCCAGAGACAGCAGTTGGGCATGCGCCTCGAGATGATCGAGCATGCGTAGCGCCTCGCTGCCGATGCCGAGGTGTTCGCGAAGGTGCTCGACGTCCGCGAGGACCACCAGATGGTCCTGCGCCCTGCTGAGAGCGACGTTGAGTAGACGGCAAGTCTGGGAGGACAGACCGGTGCCTTGGTAGAAGTATCCGGGGTGCCGACCGGCCCCGGCTGTGGTGTCGAGGATGACGACCGGGCGCTGACTGCCCTGGAACCGGTGGATCGTGTCGACGAGCCCCTCGTAGGACTCGCCGAACCGGTGAGCGAGACTGCGCTGAAGTGCCTTTACCTGTGCCTTGTAGGGGGCGATCACCGCGAGCCGATCGGTGGCCCGTTCTCCGGCGGGAACGTCCTGCCACTTGCGGCCCGGCAGAACGCCCTCGTACTGCAGACCCCGTACGAGTTCGTGGACCGCTGCCTCGTGAACGGTGTTGGTCTGGTGGTCCCGTCCAGTGATGCGCTGCTTCGACGTGTCGATGAGAATCAACGGGGCGTCGACGAGCGGATTGAACGGCATGCGCGAGGAGTCCCCGCGGCCGGTCGACAGGGGAGCATCGGGGTAGGCGACGGTGTTCACCAGGTCGCAGATCGGGCTTCGCATCCGGTACTGCGTGTCGAGCGCGACGAGGCGGCTGTCCGGACGGACCGAGCCGGAGGCACCGACCAGACCTGCGGCGTGGAAGACGTCCCGCGCCGTCCACAACGCGGCGTGGTCCCGCTCGTCCGGCGTCGCCTTACGGTCACCGACTCCCTTGGTCACGGCCGGCAGCTGCCGGAAGTCACCGGCGACGACGACTCGCTTGCGCGCCAGGCCCGCCGCGTACCAGGCGGACGGCAGAGCGACCATCCCCGCCTCGTCGATGACGACGACGTCGACTCGGTCCAGCAGCTTCTTCGACTGCACGGCCTTGGCGACGGTGGTGCCGAGCACCCGGCACTTCGAGTGGACCGTGTCCTTGATTGCCCGTCGCTGTTGGTCAAGCCCGTCGATCTCCTGCTGCAACCGGTCGGCCTTGCTGACCAGGGCGGCCCGGTCGGGCACCCCCACCAGTCCGGTCTCAGCGTCGGCGAGGGTTTTTCGGATCCGTGTGAGATCCGCGGTGGCCCGGCGCAGAGCGCGATCGCCGGCGGCCAGGTTGGAGACAATCTGCTCCAACCTCGTGCGGGCGCCGGTGATGGCGGCCTGTGCGTGGTCGAGCTGTTTGCGCTTGCGCCCGCCGAAGATGCCGTCCGGATCACCGATCTTGACCACTGTCCGGTTGTGCTCGGCGATCTCGGACCGCGCCCGCAGCTGCGCCGATATGGCCGCTTCCCGTGACGCTGTGGCGCTGTTGTGAGCCTTTTGCGCGTCGGTGAATTCGTTCCGCAGGGCGCGGGCCCTGTCATGGGCCGCTATGTGGGCTCGTGCCGCGCGCAGCGCCTCGGTGTGCTCCGTCAGTGCGGCGTCCAACTTCGCGGAGAGCCGTGCCGCGATCCGGTCCGGGTCGATCTGGTCCCCGTACGTATCGCGGAGCGAGGCGACGGCGATGTCCCCGGCCCGCTGTACGAGTCCTTCCTTGAAGGCGGACTCACCGGACAGCAGGTCGCAGACGCGCTCCAGTGCCTGATCGACCGCCACCTTCGTCGGGGCGAGGAACAGCACATTGAGCCCTTGCCGACAGGTGCCCTCGATGATGTGCCCGACGACGTCCGTCTTGCCGGTCCCGGGAGGCCCCCACAGGAAGGTGACTTCACTGGCGAGAGCCCGCGCCACGGCCTGACGTTGTCCTGAATTGAGCTGCAGGGAAGCCCAGTTGGCCACCCACCGGGCCACCGAGCGCTCACTGTCGATCCGGGGTGTCCCCTGGCCAATCATCCATCCCGCGCTCTCCAGCCGCACCGGATGGTCCGGTTGCCCCACGGATTCCAGTCGCTCGACGAGAACCCGCAGGCCCGCCGTCTCGTCCTCCCGGATCTGCACGTTCGCCGGGGATACGCCGAGCGCGGCGGCCGTGGTGAGTCGCACCTTGCCCTCCGGTATCCGGGCGACCTCCGCCGATGCCCATTCGCCCGTCGACCGCGAGGCCCTGACCAGCACGTCCTTGCCGTCCAGCGCGGCCTGCCAGGTACGGCACTCGAAGAGGTACTCGTGCCGGCCGTCCCATGACGAGACCCGGCGTCCCTTCGAAAGGGACACCTTCACGCCGTCCTTGGCATCGTTGCGCAACTCGGCGGCGATCTCCAGCCGGACAGCGGTCAGCAGTTCATTGACCGGATGTGGACGCGTCGTTCCCTCTGCCATGGAACCACCCCCGAGGTGATCGGCCGAACGTCGATGTCGTGCGCGGAACGACGGGACCTTACGCATGGCATGTGATGTCGGGAATGGATCCGGCCAGCGGCACAATTTACCTTGCGGAGGAGCGCTCCTGTGCTGTGAATCGCTCTGCCGCGAACTGAGCGACCGGCGCTGGTGGGACACTTCGAGGCGGGGCTCTTGAGCACGGCTGGCGGCACCACGGTTGAGCTCACCGGCAGTGCGGACCCCTCGGAGCTGCGGAACGAGTGGTCCCTGACAGATACGTATGCCGAAGTGCGGCGATGTCCCATAACATCCATGCCATCGCCCGCCACAGGGCGCATACATGGAGCAGGTGGGGGGCCACCCAATTGGCTGTCGATTTCGATGACGAACCCGATCTCGAAGAACTACGTCGCCGAGAAATGGCGCAGCGTGCACGAAGGCGTCTGGCTCGGGAACGAGGTGAGATCCCCGTACTGAGTGCGCGGTTCAGGAAGATTTCCTCTTCTTCTGAGAACGACGCGACGCCCTCACCGCAGTCCGAGCCGGTCACGCTGTCGGCACGCGCCGACCAGGCACTGAGGCGCATAGCGGAAGAGGCGGGCGACCCGGATTCTTTCGTGGAGGTGCTGGCGCGGGCCGGAGCGGAGGAAGATCCCCATGCTGTGGTCGTGGAGGCCGTTCGTGAGCATCTTCTGAACTGCTCTCCTCTGGTGGCGCTGCGCCATCTCGTCGAACTGACCCATGGCGGACTGCCCATGCTCGCCGATGACGAGCTCTCCCGAGGTGAAGCCCTGCTGGCGGAGCGGCTTCCGGCTCCTTCCGCGTCGCCCCTTCACCCGGACGCGTGGCAGATACATGTGGAGGCTGTGGAAGCGTCCGGCCGGGGTGTGCTTTCGGGCGAGGCATGGCATCGGCTGGCCGGGACGCTGCCGTTGCCGGTGGTCGACGATCTCATCGATGCCGGAACCTTGGACCGGCGAGTCCTTCCGGCGCTGCGAGGGCTGGAGGATCGCGAGGCTTATCTCGTCGCGCGACTGGAGCCCGAGGACTTGACCGAGGCCGAGCTGTCGGTGCTGGGGTGGCAGGACGAAGCGAGAAGAAGGGCCCTCCACAGAGGAGAGGCGATTGACGCGCTCGACGGTTGCCACGACCGATGGAGCCTGCGCTCGGCGCTGCTCGGCGGAGAGACCGCCGGACTCGATTCTGTCACCAACACGCTGGCGCCCGGGCAGAGCCTTCCGTCGGCTCTCGCGCAGTTCCTGCACTCTCTGCAGTCGATCCGGCGAGGTGGCGCCGTGGACCGAGAACTGGGCAACGACCGCGGCCTGTTTGCTGTACTGGAGGACTGGCTGCCCGCAGGTCGTCTCGTTGCCGGGCGTGCGGCATTCCACTACTGGGCGGGCACAAGGCGTCTCTACCGGCTGCTGGACGAGCTCCACTGGGCCATGGCCGTCGAGCCGGAGACGGTTCCGGACACACTGCGGGGAGTTGTGCAACAGGCAAGTGCCCTGCGCAACGAGCAGGGAGGGGCGACCGCAGGGCGTGCGGATCGGGAAGCGCGCGTGGTACTTGCCTACGTGTACTTCCTGACAGCCCGCCCAGGCGAGCGAGACCGGCTCGATCACGCCGTCGGGCTGTTGGAGGAGCTGATCAGGAGCGGTACTGGGCGTCCCGGTGGAATGGGCGGTCAGACACGCTCGGCGCTCAAGAAGCTCAGTGCACTACTCCAGGCCCTGCGTCAGAAGCACAGAACCCAGGACGTGCTCAATCCCTATTTTGCCCTGTGCGTGGAACACGGGTCGACCGAATGGCGGCATGGATGGCGGAACTTGCGGCGCCAGGTGTCGGGCGAGCGGCTGGAGTACATCAACAGCGCCAAGGACCGGATCCAGCGTCTTGATGCGGCCAAGCGCCTCGGCACAGCCTCTGCGTCGCTGTACACGATGCCGCTCGACGAACGGCTCCTGTGGGTGCCGCGTGAACGGTCACCCCTGCTGTATCCGCCCGCACAGCCGCTGGAACGTCGGACGGACACCAGCACGGAAGAAGAACTCCAGTGGTCCGCGTCCGAAGCGGCCCGCGAACTGATCGGCCGAAGTGCCGGGAGCACAAGGAACAACGACTGATGTCCAACAGGCAGCGAAGGCAAGTGACTCCCCCCTCGCAGTACCAGGGAGTCCGTGAGCGCCCCAAGACCCAGCGCAGTACGGAGGAGGCCTTCCGCGCCAGGGAGACGGGTGGAGAGCGGACCGCGCCCGGCACCGACCCCGACGGCACGACTTCGGAACCTCCGTCCAATGCGAACGAGGAGATTCCCACCGACGTTCTGGCGCGTCCCGATATTCTCTTCGCCAAGCTCAGCGAGAAGCTCGCGACGAAAGTGGACAAAGCGGCTTCCAAGGCGGGGCAGAAGGCCGCACAGGAACTCTCGTTGAGACTGCGTACCCAGCTCGACGAGTCGATCCGGGAAGCGATGTCGACCGCGGACAAGATGGGATCCGTGGTCAGGCAGGCCGTGCAGGCGGCGGTGGACGACGCCCTGCGTACCGCGGCTCTCGACGAGACGCGTGCGAGGGAGCGGCAACTGGCGCAGCTGGCCCTCATCGATCGCACCGCGCACACGACACAGGACCTGAAAGCGGTGCGTCTTCGCGTCGATGCGGAGATGTCCCGGTCGGGTCTGAAGAGGGTGACCGATCCTGACGACCTCGGAGTGTTCGACGTCGACAATCCTGCTGAGCACACCCGGAACGGTCGTTACGAGGTGATCGTTCCGGCGTACGTCGACACGGCGACCGGACGTGTCGTCCAGCGGGGCACGGTGCATCACATCGCCTCACCGCCCGCTGCCGACGGGGAAGACGGGCAAGACGTCGAAGCGAGGGAGGGGAGGCCGGCATGACCTTCGGAATCGACTTCGGTACCAGCAACTCGGTCGTGGCCCGCTGGAACGGTCATGGCACCGAGGTGCTCCGCGTGGACAACGAGGGACTGCCCGCGGAGTGGAACAGGCCAGGCTTCGACGAACTTTTCCCGTCCGTAGTCTCCATGAGGGATGTTCAGCGCACCCTCTGCTTCGGCTGGGACGCCAAGTGCTCCACGACGGAACCCCAGGACGCGGTCAAACGCATGCTCGCCTCCAAGCACAGGGCGGCGGCCGACGAGGGAGATGTCGCCCGCGGTGTGACGCCCGAGGAGCACCAAGTGTGGCTTGGGGACGAGCCCTTCCGCAGTACTACGGTCGCCGCCGCGCTCTTCGACCGGATGCGTGAGGGCGTCCGCAGGAACCTGCGGGAGATGGACGAAGCGGTGGTCACAGTGCCGGCCAACGCGACGGGCGCCGCCCGCTACCGCACCCGCGCCGCCGCCCGCCTCGCGGGCATCAGGGTCAAGGCGTTGATCAACGAGCCGACGGCAGCAGCCATCAGCTACGCGCACGAGTACCCGGGTGAGGGCCGTTTCCTCGTCTTCGACTGGGGCGGCGGGACGATCGACGTCACCGTGCTCGAACACTACGACGGCATCTTCGACGAGGTCGCCTCACGGGGCATTCCCGCACTGGGCGGCCTGGAGTTCGACTGGGCGCTCGCCCGGCTGGTGCTCTCCAGGCTCGGCAAGCACCCCGACGAGCTGACCCGGCGGGAAGCGCGCCGCTGGCGGCGGCATGTAGAGCTCACCAAGATCGCGCTCTCGCAGCCGGGCGTGACGGAAGAGCTGTTCGACCCGCCGGGAGGGGGCGCGCCCGTCGTCATCCACCGTGACGAGTTCGAGACAGTCACGGAGCACCTCGTGCGCCAGGCGCTAGTGCCGCTGAAGGAGTGCCTGGGGGACGTTGGCCTGACTCCGGATTCGCTGGACGCCGTCCTCATGATCGGAGGCACGTCACAGATCCCGCTGGTACGCAGGGAAGTGGAGCGTGTGCTCGGGCGGGAGGCCGTTCACCCGCGCTTGTGCAATCCGATGACTGCCGTGGCACGCGGGGCGGCGATCACCGCGGCGGAGATCGACGGGCTGTTGCCGGACACCACCATCTCCGTCGCCGCCAGTCACGACCTCGGGCTGTCGTTCGAAGCAGGAGGCCGCCGCGGGTTCGCGACGGTCATCCCGCGTTACTCGACGCTTCCCGCACGTGGCAGTCGCAGTGCCATGCCTGCCCGTCGCGATGCGCGCACGGTGGTCCTGGAGATCGTCGAGGGCGACAGCGCCCGAGCCGCGGACGACGAACGGACCTTCCCGCTCGCACGCCTCGAACTGCCCGTTCCCCAGCCCGGAGCGGAACCGAGCGCGAACCTCTTCGACGTCGACTACCGATACGACCGCAACGGCATCCTCAAGGTACGCGCCGTCCACCGACACGGCGGGCGGGAGATCCTCAACGAGGAAATCGACTGTTTCGGCCCGGACGGCACACCGATCGTCAACGGGCTGGACCGAGAGCTGGAACGCCTTCTCCGCCGCATCACGGAACCGGCCCCGCAGGTCGAACAGGCCGGTCTCCGCGTACCTTCCGACCCACTGCGCTCGGGGGAGCAGGAGACGGAGGACCGCAGTGACGGGACGACGTCCACCGTCGTCATCGACGGAAGTCGCATCATGACGGCGGGCCGCACTGCTGCCTCGCCCCGTCCGCCGAGCTACGCGCTGCTCACCTCCGCCTTGGCCGCCGCCCGCAAAAAGTACCCGGGCCACCGGCTCGTGACGGTGGTCAAAACGGACATCGTCGACTCGGTGGAGCACTTTGAGCGAGACCTCCTGGACCGGGCCATCGGCGAAGGGGAAGTGATCGCGGTGCCGTCGGCGTCTCCGCACGCTCTCCTCAACATCGCGACCCAGCTCGACGCACCGGTGGTGTCCATGGAGAACCTGATGAGGTTCCGCACCCCCTACCCGTGGCTGGCAGATCCGGGACGGTATGTGCAACTGGCGCGGGTCGAGAGGGAGTGGCTTTTCCCCTGAGACCGAGCCACCCGGCGTCGTCCCGGGCGGCCACACGCATGGGGTGGCCGCCCGAGCATCTTCTGAACCCGGGAGCTGGGGTTCGGCAGAAGGTCCTCAGCCGCTGCCGGACGATGAAGGGTCAATCGGCGGGGTGTCTCCCGATCGGTGTGCCCCATGTCCTACAGGCTCATGACCACTACGCGGTCGCCGCAGAGCTCGTGCAGGTCGTCCTCGTCGGAGGTGAAGACGGATCATGCACCGGCCCCGGCTGCGGCAGGGTCACGGCGGCCAGGGCCGCGTCGATGGCGTACTTGTAGCCGTGGAGACCGGCCTCTTTGAGGAGGTCAATGGCTTGTACGGCTGTCGGCCCGCGTGGCCGGGAGCGCCCGATTCCGATCATGCGGGCCGTATGTACCGTAGTCCCGTCCTTCGTCACCTCTTCGCATGTCACATGCAGCCACTAGGATCTGCGTCGAGGGCCTGACCATGGGGAACGGTGACCCTCGTGGGACACGAGGAGCGGGGAACAGGCATGCGGGAAGGCCGGTGGGTCACGGTCACCGAGTCCGAGTTCGATCACGAACGTCGCGGCCTGGAGGCGATCCGGGAGAGGCTGCCGGACTCCGATCCCTGGCGCGCCTGGTCGAACTTCACCTTCACCGCGAACACCGGCCACGTCCGCGAGGTCGACCTGCTGGTCGTCGCGCCCGGCGGCGTGTACATGATCGAGTTGAAGGACTGGCACGGCTCGGTCACCTCCGAGAAC
The DNA here is from genome assembly GCF_041435215.1 of Streptomyces sp. NBC_01314. NCBI lineage: Bacteria > Bacillati > Actinomycetota > Actinomycetes > Kitasatosporales > Streptomycetaceae > Streptomyces > Streptomyces sp. NBC_01314. The sequence goes on from NZ_CP108394.1 coordinate 8,066,055, forward strand.
GGCACCTGGGTGCAGACCACGCCCGGCGGCCGGCGTCGCACGCACGGCAACCCGCTGCACCTGGTCAACAAGAAGGCCAAGGAGCTGTCCGGCCTGATCGGACAGGGCCAGGGCCAGGGCGGCCGGCGTGTGTGGGTCGGCGAGGCGGTCTGCTTCACGGACGACGGGCTGCGCGTGCGCCTGCCCGCCCACGACCAGAACGGCGTGTACACCGTCGCCGAGCTGGTCGAGATGCTGGGGCAGCCCCCGCGCGACGAGCGGCGCCGCGTCACCGCGATCGACTCCCGGCACATCAAGACCGAGCTGGACCGGATCGGTATCCGCCGCAGCGAGGCCGAGTACAAGGTCGGCCCCTACGAACTGAAGCGCCGCCCCTTCGACTCCGGCCAGACCTGGGCCGACTACGAGGCCAGCCACAGCGAGCTGCCCGAGCGCGCCCGGGTCCGCGTCTACCTGAGCGAGCGCGGCTCGGACTCCTCGCTGCGGCAGTCCGTGGAGAACGCCGCCCGCCGCGAGGCGGCCGTGCTGCAGCGTTTCCGGCACCAGGGTGTCGTCCCCTACCGGCAGTACTTCCCGACCGGGCACCCGGCGGGCCCCGCGCTGGTCTTCGACTACGACCGGCGGACGATGAAACTGGACGCGTACCTGGTCCAGTACGGCGCGAAGCTCGACATCCTCGGCCGGATGGCGCTGGTCCGGCAGCTCGCCGAGACCATGCGGTCCGCGCACGCCAGGCGCATCCACCACCGGGCCCTGGCCGCCCGCTCCATCCACGTCCTGCCCCGTCTCGACAGTGGCCCGGGGAAGGCGGTCGGCGAGGAGGCCGCCTGGCTCAGCCCGAGGCTGCAGATCTCCGACTGGCAGATCGCCACCCAGCGCAGCGCGGACTCCTCCCAGGGCGGGGGCGCGACGCGTCTGGCGCCGACCGCCCTGTCCGCGATGAACCTGGCCGACGACGAGGACCCCTACCTCGCGCCCGAGCTGACCGCGCTCCGCCCCGACCCGGTCTCCCTGGACGTCTACGGCCTCGGTGTCCTCACCTATCTACTGGTCACCGACAAGGCCCCGGCCGCCAGCCAGGCCGAGCTGCGGGCCCGCCTGGAGGCCGGGGAGGGCCTGCGGCCCAGCTCCCTGGTCGACGGGTTGTCGGAGGACGTCGACGAACTGGTGCAGGCGGCCACGGCGTACAACCCGGACAAGCGTCTGCTCAGCGTCGACGACTTCCTGGAGATGCTGGAGGTCGTCGAGGACTCCCTCACCGCCCCCGCGTCCGCCACCCCGCCCGAGACCGCCGACGTACCCGAGAAGGACCCGCTGGAGGCGGTCCCCGGTGATGTGTTCGACGGCCGCTGGGAGGTCCGCCGCCGACTCGGCACGGGCTCCACCAGCCGCGCCTTCCTCGTCCGTGACCTCCAGGCGGAGGCCCGCAGGACCCGTCCGCTGGCCGTGCTGAAGGTGGGGCTGTCCGACAACCGGGGCGACATCCTCGTCCGCGAGGCCGAGATGATGGGCCGCCTGCGCCCCCACTCCGGCATCATCCGCCTCGTCGAACCCGAGCCCCTGCGCATCGCGGGCCGCACCGTCCTCGCGCTGGAATACGTGGGCGACGAGCGGGACGACAGCGGGGAGCCGGGCGAGCGGAAGGCGCCCCGCCGCCGCGAGGAGACGGTGGCCCGCCAGCTCCGCGACGACGGCAGGCTCCCCGTCGACCAGCTGGAGGCGTACGGCGACTACCTCTTCGGCGCCGTCGACTTCCTGGAGGGCGAGGGCATCTGGCACCGCGACATCAAGCCGGACAACATCGCCATCCGTATCCGCCCCAACCGCACCCGCGAGCTGGTCCTCATCGACTTCTCGCTCGCCGGATACCCCGCCAAGAACACCGACGCGGGCACCGACGGCTACCTCGACCCGTTCGTCGACGTCATCACACGCGGCACGTACGACTCCCACGCCGAGCGGTACGCGGTCGCCGTCACCCTGCACCAGATGGCCTCCCGCGAACTGCCCAAGTGGGGCGACGGCAGCGTCCTGCCCCGGATGACGGACCAGAAGGAGTGGCCGTACCCGATCATCGCGGCCGAGGCCTTCGACCCTGCCGTACGGGACGGGCTCGTCGCCTTCTTCCAGAAGGCCCTGCACCGCGACGCGGGCAAGCGGTTCCCCGAGCTCAAGCCCATGCGGGACGCCTGGCGCAAGATCTTCCTCGACGCCTCGCAGACCGTCCCCTCCAGCCACCGCACCCGCCACCCGGCACCGGCCGGCACCGATTCCACCGCCGCCCCCGCCGCGGGCTCCGCCGGAGCGGAGGAGACCCCCCGGGGTGCTCGGGGCACCATCGCGGACGCCGAGCCGGAGACCGCCGAGCAGCAGCGCGACCGCCTCGCCGCCGAGGCGACCCGCGACACCCCGCTGACCGTCTCCGGTCTCACGGGCGCGGCCCAGTCCTTCCTCTACGGCCTGGGCATCACCACCGTCGGCGAACTCCTCGACTACAGCCGCCGCAAGCTCGTCAACGCCCCCGGCCTCGGCGCCAAGACCCGCAACGAGGTGCAGAAGCGGCAGCGGGAGTGGGGCGAGAAGCTGCGCGCCACGCCCGTCTCGCCGCTCACACCCGAGGGCCGCGCGGAGGCCAAGGAGGAGCTGGAACAGCTCACCGCCGCCGAGTCCGCCCTCGTCGGCACCCTGGCCACGACCGACGCTGCCGGCGGCCTGTCCCCCCGCGCCCTGCGCTCCGTCAGCCTCGACGCCCTCGCCACGATCCTCGTACCGGTCGTCAACAACAACGGCTCCAACCGCAACAAGGCCGAGATGGTGCGGCTGCTGCTGCGCCTGCCCGACGAGCACGGTGTCCTGCCGGACATCGGGGTCTGGCCCAGGCAGAAGGACGTCGCCGAGGCGCTGGGGCTCAGCGCCGGGCGCATCCCGCAGATGCTCAAGGAGGAGCGCAAGCGCTGGAAGGCCGACCCGGCCGTCCGCGCCCTGCGCTCAGAGATCCTCGACTTCCTCGCCGGTCTGGGGCGGGTCGCCTCCGCCGTCGAGATAGCCGACGCCCTCGCGGTGCGACGCGGCAGCCAGCTCGCCGAGCGCGAGCAGCGGCGCGCGATGGCCCTGGCGGCGGTCCGCGCCGTCGTCGAGGTCGAACAACTCGCCCCCGACGAGGCCGAGTTCCAGCACCAGCCCAACCGCAAGGCCACCGAGGAGGCGCTCGGCGCGGGCCTGCTGGCCCTGGACGTACGCGAGGCCGACGCGCCGGACACCCCGACCGCGCCCGGCCTGCTGGACTACGCGACGAAGCTCGGCCGCACGGCCGACCGCCTCGCGGGGCTGGACACACTCCCGACGGCGGCGACAGTCCTGGCCGATCTGGGCGCGGTGACCGCACCGCCCGGCGCGATCGACTGGGACGAGCGGCGCATGGTCGAACTGGCCGCCGCCGCGTCCCTGAACGCCGCCGCCACCCCGCGCCTGGAGATCTACCCGCGCGACCTGCCCCTCGTACGGGCACTGCGGCTCGCCCAGGCCGGCCTCGTGAGCCGCGTCCCGGCCATGCCGGAGGGCCGGCAGCCCGGCCTGACCGGGCAGGCCGTGCACGAACGGGTCCGCTCCCGCTTCCCGGAGCTGGTCGTCCCCGACGGGCACGGCGGCACGACCCACGACCTGCCGACCGGCGGCCCGCTCACCAAGGCCCTGCGCGACGCGGGCTTCGAACTGTCGCTCAGCATGCACGAGCGCGACGGCATCCTGCGCTACCTGCCGACCCGCGTGGACGACGCCTCCAGCTACCTCACGACGGGCGCGTGGCGTCAGTCCACCCGTACGGGCGCGGTGACGCGGTACGCCGACGACCCGCAGCTCGCGGGCGCCGTGCGCGCGGAGGAACGGCTGCTCGCGTCGGCTCGCCGGGACGGCTACCGGGTACTGACGGTCGGGCAGCGGTCCGTGCGCCAGGCCGTGGCCGGGCTGGGCGGCGAACGGCTGGGGGCGGAGGCGGTCTCGGTGACCGAGCTGTTCCTGGATGCCCTGCACGGACTGGTCACGCCGGGTACCAAGCCCACCTGGGAGACCCTGCTCAAGGCGGACGCCGCCGAGCCGGGTTCGAAGGGCGCGGTGCATTTCAGGGAGTACGCGCGGACGGCGTGGGGCTCGGTCGAGCCCCGGATCGTCGAGCTGCTGGGCGGCGGTGGCAACGGTGGTGGTGGCGGTGCGTCGGGTTCGGGTCCCGTGCTGCTGACGGAGGCCGGGGTGTTCGCCCGGTACGACGCGATGGGCGTCCTGGACCGGCTGGCGTCGGCGGCCCGGCAGGGCGGGCGGGGGCTGTGGCTCCTGGTCCCGCAGAGTGACCCCTTGCGCGAGCCCCGGCTCGGGCAGGTGGCCGTGCCGTACCAGGCCGGCCTGGGGGAGTGGATCCAGCTTCCGGACACGTGGGTGGGCAACGCCCATCGCGGGTCCGGCGAGGTTGTGGCTAGTGCCAGTGGTGTCGAGGGAGACGTCAAGTGATCGACCGCAAGGCTCTGTTGAACGACCTGAAGCAGCAGGTCAAGGCGGTCGAGACCGACCTTGGGCGCCAGGTGAAGGCGCTGGAGGACGTCGGTACGCGGCTGAGGGCCGAGTACGACCAGGCCCGCAAGCTCGGGCGTACGGCGGCGACGTGGACCTCGTGGCTGGACGAGCGGGTCACCCAGGTCGCGGTGGCGTGGGTGCTGGGCTCTGTCTTCGTACGGTTCTGCGAGGACAACCGCCTGATCCCCGAGCCGTACCTGACGGGCGCGGACGGTGACCGGCGCGAGCTGGCGGAGTCCCGGTACGACGCGTACGTGGAGTCGGACGACAACCCGACGTACCGCGGCTGGCTGGAGAAGGCGTTCGACGAGCTGGGCCAGGGCCAGGCGGGACGGCTCCTCTTCGACAAGCGGCACAACCCGCTGTACCAGGTCCCGCTCTCGCACGACGGTGCGCGGGAGTTGGTCGAGTTCTGGCGGGGGAGGGACGAGGTGGGCATCCTCGTCCACGACTTCACCGACCCGCTGAACGAGGACGGTACGGAGGGCTGGGACACACGGTTCCTGGGCGACCTGTACCAGGACCTGAGCGAGGCCGCCCGGAAGACGTACGCGCTGCTGCAGACGCCGGAGTTCGTGGAGGAGTTCATCCTCGACCGCACGATGAACCCGGCGGTGCGGGAGTTCGGGTACGAGGAACTGAAGATGATCGACCCTACGTGCGGGTCGGGGCACTTTGTGCTGGGGGCGTTTCGGCGGTTGGTTCGGCTGTGGGGGGAGGGGCAGCCGGGGCGGGATGTGCACGAGCGGGTGCGGGCTGCGCTGGATTCGGTGCACGGGGTGGATATCAACCCGTTCGCGGTGGCCGTTGCTCGGTTCCGGCTGCTGGTTGCGGCTATGGCAGCGAGTGGTGTGCGGACGCTGGCGGAGGCGGCAAAGTACGACTGGCCGGTGTCTCTGGCGGTAGGAGACTCGCTGATCAAGTCCCGCCGCTCGCAGCAGGGGAATTTGTTTGGCGGCCTAGACGAAGACTTTGTGGACGACTTGGCCGAGTTCAAGTACGCCACGGAGGACGTGCACGAGCATCTGGAAATCTTGAGGCCGGGGCGGTACCACGTGGTAGTGGGGAACCCGCCCTACATCACGGTGAAGGACAACAAGCTCAACGAGCTTTACCGGGAACTCTATCCGGCGTGTGCGGGCACTTACGCGCTCTCGGTTCCGTTTGCCCAGCGGTTCTTCGAACTGGCCAAGCGCGGGGATTCCGAAGGGCGAGGATTTGGCATGGTTGGGCAGATCACCGCTAACTCCTTTATGAAACGTGAGTTTGGGACCAAGCTCATCGAGGGCTACTTCGGGCACGCGGTTGAACTGGCCGAGGTCATCGACACGTCGGGTGCGTACATTCCGGGACACGGGACGCCGACGGTCATCCTGGTTGGCAAGCAGCGGGGCGGGGACGCGCGATCGGCAGTGATCCGGACCGTTCGCAGCGTACAGGGAGAGCCTGCCGCGCCGGAGAACGCTGAGGAGGGTCTGGTCTGGCGAGCGATCGTTGAACAGATTGACAAGCCGGGATCAGTAAGCCAGTGGGTGTCCGTGGACGACCTGGACCGCAAGAAATACTTCGGTAAGCAGCCATGGATTCTCGCCGACGGCGGTCTCGAAATGGTGGAGCAGATCTCCCTGACGTCAACCAGGCGGCTGGCGGATGTTCGGCGTGTTATAGGGCGATATGCTCACACCGGTGCTGACCTGGCATATTTTGCGCCAACCGGGACTTGGCGTCGTTTTGGCGTCGCCGACCGGCATATTGTGCCCTTGGTCGAAGGGGAGGCGTTGCGAGACTGGAACGTTTCCCCGGAGACTGAGTCCATCTTTCCGTACTCTGCCGACCTGCGTCCGGAGGTGTCAGATGATGTGATTCCGTTGCTTAGGCGCTACTTCCCTATTCTTCGCAATCGGAGAGAGCCCGGCGGAACACATGAAGAGATTGGCTTGACTTGGTATGAGTGGAGTCGTTGGCATCCTGAGCGATTCTCGGTCCCCTTGGGAATCGCATTTCCCTTTGTCTCCACTCATAATCACTTTGTTTTGGATCGTGGCGGCAAGGTCTTCAAGCAGACTGCACCGGTAATTAAGTTGCGAGAGGGGGCCAGTGAGGAAGAGCACTTGCGGTTGCTTGGGCTACTCAACAGCTCCACAGCGGGTTTCTGGCTCAAGATGGTGAGCTATCCGAAGGGTGGCGACCCGGTTGGTGACGCAGGTGCTCGGGTGAGTGTGCATCCCTGGTCCGAAAGGTACGAGTTCACCGGAACCAAAGTTCAGGAATTCCCGCTTCCTGCTGAGTACCCGGCCATCCTCGGCGCCGCCGTCGATGCTATGGCTCAGCGACTTGTGGCAGCTAGCCCTGTGTCGGTGGTTTCTGACGCTGTGCCAATTGCTGGCCTGCTTCGCGAGGCCAAAGCCCTCTGGGAATCCACCCGCGCCCGCATGATCGCCCTTCAAGAAGAACTCGACTGGCAGGTCTATTTCCTCTACAACCTCCACCCCGAAGACCTCCGCGTCTCCGAGGACGCCGACGATCCCAACATCCCCGAACTCGCCCTCGGCGAGCGCGCCTTCGAGATCGTTCTTGCTCGCCGCGTCGCCGCTGGTGAGGCCAGTGACGAGTGGTTCAAACGGCACAGCTCCACGCCCATCACGGAGATCCCTGCGCACTGGCCCGCCCCCTACCGAGAGATCGTCCGGAAGCGGATCGACGCCATCGAGTCGAACCGTGCCATCGGAATGGTCGAGCGCCCCGAGTACAAGCGTCGCTGGGCCACCGAAGGTTGGGACGCGCTCGAGGAGAAGGCCCTCCGGTCCTGGCTGCTCGACCGGATGGAGAACCGCGACCACTGGTTCGACGAGAACGGTCAGCCCACCATCCTCACTCTGGCCCGCCTCACAGACGCCCTCTCCCACGACGAGGACTTCGTCTCTGTCGCCAAGCTCTACGCACCCCGCAAAGAGCTTACGAAGGTCGTCGCGGAGCTGGTCACCGACGAGCACGTGCCGTTCCTCTCCGCCCTGCGCTACAAGCCCTCCGGGCTGAAGAAGCGTGTCGACTGGGAAGAGGTGTGGGACCTCCAGCGCAAGGAGGACGCCGCGCCTGACGAGCCCGCCAAGCGGAAGATCCGGGACTCCATCCCCGTACCGCCGAAGTACACCTCGGCCGACTTCCTCCGCCCCTCCTACTGGAGGGCGCGCGGCAAGCTCGACGTGCCCAAGGAGCGGTTCATCTCCTACGGGCAGACCCACGCCGCCACCCCCGAGTTGTACGGGTGGGCCGGCTGGGACCAGCGGGAGCAGGCGCAGGCCCTCGCGACGTACTTCACCAACACCGCGCTGACCGCCGAGGAGATCACACCGTTCCTCGCCGGCCTGCTGGAACTCCAGCCGTGGCTGTCCCAGTGGCACAACGAGTTCGACATGCTCTACAGCGGCTCCCCGGCGGACTTCTTCGCCGGTTACCGCCAGCAGAAGCAGGGCGAGCACGGACTCACCGACGACGACCTCCGCAACTGGCGTCCCCCGGCCGCAACCCGAGGCCGTCGCGCTGCCGTGAAGAAGTAGCCGGAAATGACTTGGTGTCGTGCCCGTAAGCCGATGCCGAGTCTGCCGGACGAGGGGCCACCGGCGGCGTGCGCGGGTGGCCTCCGGTCGGTACGCGCAGCGTGGCCCATACGGTCTTGCCGGGGGCGGCCGGGCGAGGGGTGACGCCCCAGTCGTCCGCGAGGGCGGCGACGAGGTACAGGCCGCGGCCGGACTCGGATGCCGAGTCGGGGGTCGGGGGCGTGGACGGGGGCTGCTTCTCGGCGCGGGTGTCGGTCACCTCGATGCGGAAGGCGCCCTCGGCCAGGGTGAGTTGGACGTGGAAGTCCCGGCCGGGGACGTGGCCGTGGCGTACGGCGTTGGCGCTGAGTTCGGCCGTGATGAGGGTGAGTGTCTCGTTGAGCGGGGTTGTGTAGGGGTGGCCCCAGTCGTTGAGGCGGTGTGAGACGAGTCGGCGGGCGAGGCGGGCGCCGCGTGGGGTTGAGGTGAAGCGCATGGTGAACTCGCGTTCGGGTGCGGGGTGCTGTGGCATATGCCCGTTCGGGGGAGTTGCTGACTTCATGGGGTCAACGGTCACGGACGCTGCGTAGCGTTGAACAGGAGCGACGGGCTGACGGGTGCGGGCTGTACACGTGGGCGGTGCGCTTGTACGCGGTGTTGGCGTGACCGGTTCTCTGGCCGTGCGTTGGGGCGGGCGGAGTCCGGTGACTGTGGTGGTCGTACGGGAGGAGTCGCGGCGTGGACGACGAGGTTCAGCAGCCGGAGTACGAGTTCGGGGCGGGCGTGCTGTGCGTGTTCGGGCGGCAGTTGAAGCTGTTCCGGGAGCGGGCGGGGATGGACCGCGCGAAGGTCGGTTCGCTGACCGGGTACTCGGCCTCGACGATCGCGTCGTTCGAGCAGGCAAGACGTATTCCACCGCCGAAGTTCATCGACCAGGCGGATGAAGTGCTGGACGCGGGTGGGGTGTTGAGGGCGAGCAAGGAGGAGGTGGCTCGGGCTCAGTATCCGGCGTTCTTCCGGGACGCGGCCAAGTTGGAGGCCGAGGCGGTCGAGCTTTTCGTGTACGACACCCACGTGGTCAACGGTCTGTTGCAGACAGAGGAGTACACGAGGGCTCTGTTGGGGATGCGGCGTCCACTGCTGGACGAGGCGACCATCGAGCAGCGCGTTGCAGCGCGGCTCGCACGACAGGAAATCTTCGACAGGTGGCCCGCCCCGTTGCTGAGTTTCGTCATGGAGGAGCCGGTTGTACGGCGACCGCTCGGTGGTGAGCAGGTATGGCGCGGACAGCTTGAGCAGCTGCTTTTGCTCGGCCAGAAGCGGAACGTCGAGCTTCAGATGATGCCGCTCGACCGGGAGGACAATGCTGGTGTGGATGGCGCGTTCACCTTGCTGACGCCAAGGCAGGGGCAGCAGGTCGGTTACATGGAGGCTCAAGGCCGGAGCACACTGGTCACGGAGCGAGATGCGGTCCATGCGCTGTCCGCGCGCTATGGGATCATCCGAGCGCAGGCTCTCACCCCGAGTGAGTCCCTGGCCTTCATCGAGAAGCTGTTGGGAGAGAGATGAACGCTGAAGCAAAGCGCGGTCCCGCGCCTGCGCTTGTCTGGGTCAAGAGCAGCTACAGCGGCGCTGAGGGCGGTCAGTGCGTCGAAGTGGCCACCCTCCCCGCCAGGGTCCACGTCCGCGACTCGAAGGACACAACCCGTGCCGCACTCGCCGTGGACCCCACGGCATGGACCGCGTTCGTCGAGTTCGCGGCCCTCTGACAAGGCAGGGCCCCTGGGTAGGCGGGTGCTTGCCAGGGGCCCTGCGCACGCCCCCAACGTCATCAGCGCGGGTTCAGGGCTCGGCGGGCCGAGTTGATGATGTTGTGGGCGTCGGCCCCGTGTACCGCCGACTCGCTGAGGGTCTTCCAGACCTTCTTGTACAAGGCGCGCTCTGCGCACCCGGCTTGCTCCGGGCGAGAAGCTACACCGCAGATGCACGCATTCAGTGGACGCCGAGGCGCTTCTGGCGAATGCTGGCCTCCATGCCCGAGTCAATGTCCGAGGATGCTGTCCGAGACCTTGCCAAATCCCCTGCCGAGGCACGGTCGTTGGGGCACTCGATCGTGTCCGCCACCCACGTACTCCTCAGCATCGCCCACCACGAGAGCCCGGCACGCCATCTCCTGGACACAGCGGGCGCCGATTACGAGACGGTCCGCACGGCTCTGGCTGTCGGCGGGCACGCCAGCAAGGTCAGCCGCGCTCGGGATCTGCCCTGGTCACCCGCGATGGAGAAGATCCTCCACCTCTCGCAAAACCTCACCAAGAAGCCCTTCACCTCGGTCCACCTGCTCGCACTGATCCTCGACCACGACGAACGCACCGCTGCCTTGCTCAAGGACCTCAGGGTGAACACAACCGAACTGCGGGCCGCAGTGGCCGCAGCAGTCGGGGAGCCCTGACACGCTCAAGTCATCGCTTGATCGCGCTCTTCCCTCAGGACGAGCTGCACCCAATGGAGTTCGCGCAGCCGCGCGCCCAACGCCGCCCGTGCCTGCTGGTAGTCAGTGCTCACCGGTCACGTGCTATTCGGTCGTGGCCACCTGCGCGGCGAACTGCTCGCGCGGGATCGCGTGGTGCGTCGCCGCGTCGCGCACGATGGCGTACCGCACGACCTCAGCCGGTTCGGTGATCAGCTCGATGTCGAGCAGGTTGTCCTCGTCGTCGAAGTGCAGCAGGGCGACCAGCCGTGAATCGAAGATCCAGAAGTCCTCGGCGGGCAGGCCGGCCCGCGCGGCGTCCTCGCGCCACAGGTACCGGATGTCCTCGCCGAAGGTGGCGTTGTGCCGGGCGTAGTCGAGCAGGAACAGCTGTTCCGTGGTGGGCGGGTTGTCGGCGATGCGGACACGGCCGACCGTCTTACCGGCGCCATCCCACCATCCCCACAACAACGCCGAAGCCTTGCCGTGGGGGGCGTGACCTACGAGTTCAGCACTTCGCTTGAGCCGCACGTTCGACGGGAATCTGGTCAAGGATTGTGGCATTTTCGATGGGACGCTGAAGGCTTACCTTCTGGCTTCCTTCGGGGAGCACGGCATTGGTCAGGACGGAGCTTGCGTCTTCGTGGACCAAATACACGAAGATCCAGTAATTGTCGTTCTTGGGTTTTGACACGCCGACGTTAAATGGTGCAGTCGTCCATGAGTTCCCGCCGGACGCGGCAGCTTTTTCTAGGCCGAAGAGCCGTGACGTGTCAGGGTTTCCATTGGTGTCGTTTAGGACGGCCGTCCAGATGTCGAAGTGATCCGGAATCCAGCCGGTTCCTGACACGGCAGTGGTGCACCCGATCGATGCGTGATGGCTGGGCTTGATGCCCTTCTTGAGGCGCGCGAGGGACTTCGCCCACGCCGCTTCTGCGGATGCCTTACTCTCCGCTTTCGACCCTTCCGAATCTCCAATTCCGGGCAAGCTCCAAATAAATGTCAGACATGTCAGTGCTGCGATTGGAGCCAACGCTTGGACTACTGTACGCCGCGCTGAAGCAGTGATCGGACTTCCGCCTGCTTGCAGATTTCGAATAGAGCGAAAAACGACGAATGCGGCAATCATGCCAAGCAGGACGATTAGCCAAGGCCGGAAATCTTCTGGAATCTTGACTACGCCACTCAGTGCGCTTAGGGCGAAGGCTCCAATTGCTGACAGGACACCTATCATGCTTTCCGTCATGGACAGGCGGGATCCCAATCGGCTCTCCGATGGTTCACCTTGACCCGAGCGAGGCTGGCCGGACTCGGCAGTTTCAGAGGCGTCTGTCATGCTAGGTCTTATAGCGCAACGATCGAGTCCCTGTCTGCCAAATGGACAATCATTCGCTCTTGCAGGGCTTCCTTGTTATGCACCTGTATGAATGGCCATCATCGGCAAGGAGCAGTCCTCAACTCGGCTCGGCGGTCATCCACTCCGCCACCGTCCGGACCACGAACGCTTGCCACTCCTGGCTCTGGGGGTTGAGGTACTGCGGGTCGTCGTGGACAGCGAAGCCGTGCTGTGCGCCCTCGATCTCGACCAGTTGGCACGGTGCGCGGAACTGGGAGACGGCTGACTTGGACGACTCGAAGGGCACCAAGGTGTCCCCGGTGCCGTGCACGATGAGGGTCGGAGCCTCGACGTCGCCGAGGGCTTCATGGGGACGGAGCCAGAAGACCTCGTTGAAGATGGGGCGGCCGTGCTTGAGTGTCGGCGTGAAACTGGATGAAGCCCTCTGACGCCAACTGCTGTGCTGCCTCGTCCTGGAGGTAGTCGTTCTCCCAGAAGGGCCGGCTGTCGATGGTGCGCTTCTTGTAGTCGAGTTGGGGGTTGAAGAGCACCAGGTGGGAGACCTTGTCGGGACGCTGGGCCGCGTAGTACGCGCAGATGCCCCCGCCGAAGCTGGCCCCGAGCAGCGTGACCTCCGCGGCCCCAGTTGCCTCGCGGACGTGCGCCAGCATGACCCGGATGTCGTTGAGGATGGCCGACAAGGTGAGGTCTTCCTGACGACCCTCGCTCTGCCCATGCCCGCGGAGGTCGAAGCGAAGTGAGGCCACACCGGCCTCAGCCAGCCCGGCAGCCAGCCGCGTGAAGAAGCCGCCTTCTTCGCGGGTGACGCCTCCACCATGCACGAGCACCACGGCCCGTGTAGCCGGTTGCTCCGGCGTGACCAAGGTGCCCGCCAGGTGAAGACCGTCGAGGGTCCGGACACTCACGTCAGTTGTCGGCATGAGGGCGAGAGTAGTGGGGGTCACGCAGCCGCCGCAGGCCGGACGAGTGGACCGGCTTCATCCGTGGCGTGATCGACGGGCAGTTCCGCGTCGGCGAGGATGCGGCCGAGTTCGGCGGAAGCGGCGCGGCGGGTGTCTTTGTCGTCGCTGGTGGCGACGAGGTGTTCGCACTCGCGGAAGCGGGCGGCTCGTTCGGGCCAGCGCTGGACGGCGACCCATGCCCACCAGTGATCGACGAAGTGGCGGCCGGGCAGAAGGCTGAACTCGTCGCGGGCCTGGTCCATGGCTTCGGCCCAGTGCGTATCGAACCTGGGCAGGGCTTCGGGGCTGAGGCGGGCGACGGCGACACGGAGAGCGGCGGGGCTCCTGTCCGGCATGGGGATGAGCGGCCCCGCAGGGGTGTCGGTGAGCGTGGTCATTAGCCTCGCCGTTTCGGTTGGGGTGCGGCTGAGGGTTGGGTAGAAACGCAAAAGTGCCTTCCTGAGCTGGGACGATGGACCTTGTCTAGGGGTTCTGTCGTCGCCAGAGGAAGGCACTTTCTGCGTGAAGGATATCGGTTCGCGGCCCCGGCTTGTGGTGTCCACTGACGGGTCGGGGGTGGTCGGGCACGCCGGAGCACGTTTGCTGGCGGACCTCGCCGAAGCGACCGGGCTGACGGCGGCGTATTCCACCGTGCTCCGGCCGCTTCGGCCGCGCGGCACCGGCCACGACCCGGGCCGGATCGCCACCGATCTCGCAGTGATGCTCGCCGACGGCGGCGAGGCGATCGCGGATCTGGCCGTTCTGCGGGACCAGCGCGAGGTGTTCGGCCCGGTGGCCTCCACGCCGACGGCTTGGCGGCTGCTGGCCGCCGTCGACGAACGCATACTGGACCGCCTGCGGTCGGCCCGCGCCGCAGCCCGGGAAGTGGCCTGGCTACAGGCCGCCGAGACCCGCACCGCGATACCCGCAGTGAAGGCCGGCGGACGCGAACTGCCCGGCCTGGTCCTGGACCTCGACGCCACGCTGGTCACCTGCCACTCCGAGAAAGACCAGGCCGCACCCACTTACAAAGGCGGCTTCGGGTTCCACCCGTTGCTGTGTTTCCTGGCCAACACCGGCGAGGCGATGTCCGGGCTGCTGCGGCCTGGCAACGCCGGAGCCAACACCGCCGCCGATCACATCACCGTGCTCGACCAGGCCCTCGCGCAGATCCCCGACGCCCATCGGCACGGCACCGACATCCTGGTCCGCACCGACAGCGCGGGCAGTGCGAAGGCGTTCCTCACGCATCTCCGCGCCTTGCGTGACAAAGGCCTTCACCTGCGTTTCTCGGTCGGATACGCGGTCACCGCACCGGTCCGCCGCGCAATCCGCGCCCTGCCCGAACAGGTCTGGCACCCCGCCCTGGACCAGGACGGAACACTGCGTGCCGGCGCCGAGGTCGCCGAGCTGACCGGCATGGTCGACCTGAACGGCTACCCGGCCGGAACCCGCATCATCGTGCGCCGCGAACGCCCGCACCCCGGCGCCCAACTGTCCCTGTTCGACCAGGACGAGGGCCTGCGGCACCAGGTCTTCCTCACCGACACCCCGTACTCCGGCGGCGGCTCGGCCCAGTTCCTGGAGGTCCGCCACCGTGGACACGCCACCGTCGAGGACCACATCCGGTGCGGCAAGACCACCGGCTTCGGACGCTTCCCATCCCGCCTGTTCTCCGTCAACGCCGCCTGGCTCGAGCTCAGCCTCGCGGCCATCGACCTTCTGGCCTGGACCCGCGTCCTGCTGCTGGACGGCGAACTGGCCACCGCCGAACCCAAGAAACTCCGCTACCGGATCCTGCACGTCGCTGCCCGTCTCACCCGCGGCGGCCGTCGCCTCCATCTGCGGATCGCAGCAACCTGGCCCTGGCGACACCAACTCGCCGCCGCCTTCCACCGTCTGGCCGCCCTACCCCGCCCCGCCAACTGACCAGCCACCCCGGCCACCTACGACACGAAAGACCTTGGAGAACCCGACCACCGCGCCGGGTCCCCACCATGCCCACCGCCCGATACCGCCTCGATCAACCCCACAGCGCCACCTCGTCACCCCAAGCGAAACAGCGAGGTTAGTGGCGTTCCTTTGCGGCGGCGGCGTTCGTCAGGTGGCTACGGGAGTGGGTGTGGTCTGTTTGAGTTCGTCGCGCTGGATGGTGGTGACCATACGGTCTTGCTGGGGGCGGCCGGGCGAGGAGTGACGCCCCCAGGCGTCCAGGCGGTGGGAGACGAGTCGGCGGGCGAGGCGGGCGCCGCGTGGGGTGGAGGTGAAGCGCATGGTGAACTCGCGTTCGGGTGTGGGGTGTTGTGGCATATGCCCGTTGGGGGGAGTTGCTGACTTCATGGGGTCAACGGTCGCGGACGCTGCGTAGCGTTGACCAGGAGCGACGGGCTGACGGGTGCGGGCTGTACACGTGGGTGGTGCGCTTGTACGCGGTGTTGGCGTGACCGGTTCCCTGGTCTTGCGTTGGGCGGGCGGTGTCCGGTGACTGTGGTGGTCGTACGGGAGGAGTCGTGGCGTGGACGACGAGGTTCAGCAGCCGGAGTACGAGTTCGGGACGGGCGTTCTGGGCGTGTTCGGGCGGCAGTTGAAGCTGTTCCGGGAGCGGGCGGGGATGGACCGCGCGAAGGTCGGTTCGCTGACCGGGTACTCGGCGTCGACGATCGCGTCGTTCGAGCAGGCGAGACGTATTCCGCCGCCGAAGTTCATCGACCAGGCGGATGAACTGCTCGATGCGAGCGGGGTGTTGAGGGCGAGCAAGGAGGAGGTGGCTCGGGCTCAGTATCCGGCGTTCTTCCGGGACGCGGCGCGGTTGGAGGCCAAGGCGGCAGCCCTGCATGTGTACGCGACCAAGGCTGTGCCGGGGCTCTTGCAGACGGAAGAATACGCGCGAGCGGTGTTCTCCATGTGGCGTCCCCTACTGAACGAGGAGACCATCAACCAGCGGGTCGCGGCTCGCCTGGCACGCCAGGAGATCTTCTCCCGGACCCCGATGCCCACCATCAGCTTTGTCATCGAAGAGTTCGTTCTGCGGCGACCACTCGGTGGACAGGCTGTGATGCAGGGCCAGTTGGAGCAGATTCTGCTGTATGGGCATCGGCGCAACGTGGAAATCCAGGTGATGCCGATCGAGCGGGTCGAGCATGCTGGGTTGGAAGGCCCTTTTACCTTGATCGAGACGCACGAAGGACAGAGGATCGCCTACGTGGAGGCGTACAAGGACAGCCGTCTCTACACGGAGCGGAGGCAGGTACGGGAGATCGAGGAGCAGTACGGCATCCTTCGGGCCCAGGCGCTCACTCCGCGTGAGTCGCTGGCCCTCGTCGAGAAGTTGCTTGGAGAGAGATGAACGCCCAACAGCTCATGAAGCCGGTACCTGAGCCGGCCTGGTTCAAGAGCAGTTACAGCACGGGCTCGGGCGGCGAATGCGTCGAGGTCGCCGTCCGCCCCGCCAGTGTCCACGTCCGCGACTCGAAGGACACAACCCGTGCCGCACTCGCCGTGGACCCCACGGCATGGACCGCGTTCGTCGAGTTCGCGGCCCTCTAACAGGGGCAGGGCCCTCGGCGGGCGAGACGGGCCCGCCTCTGCGCTGAGGCCGGACAGGCAGGCCGGCCTCATCCGTGGCGTGATCGACGGGCGGCTCCGCGCGCAGTCCCGTCACGCGTCGGCGCCCCGCTCCAACCCCGGAGCGGGGCGCTGACACAGTGCGGGCCCGTAAAGCCTCGTGCCCGTCAGGGCACGTAGCGAGTCGTGATCATGTGGCTAGGTGCCGCAGTCGCCTCCGGTGGCGGAGCGCTCGACGCCCTTCAGCGCACCGAGGGTCAGTCCTGCGAGTCCTCGGGCGTCGACGGCGTGCCGTGCGTCAGCTCTGGCCATGACGTCGGGGGCGGGCCAAACGCCCGACGACCGGCCCTCACTGCCAGAGCGGCGAGGGCGGCGTTGGCGCCGCCACCGATCACAGCGCCGATACCGAAGGGTGCCACTCGGCCGAGAACGATGATTCCCTGCTTGGTCCCGTACTTCGTGATGAAGTTCTTCCCCAGGATCTTGTTGATCTGGCGCAACGTCTCGACCGGTACCTTGG
The DNA here is from genome assembly GCF_041435215.1 of Streptomyces sp. NBC_01314. Taxonomy (NCBI): domain Bacteria; kingdom Bacillati; phylum Actinomycetota; class Actinomycetes; order Kitasatosporales; family Streptomycetaceae; genus Streptomyces; species Streptomyces sp. NBC_01314. The sequence goes on from NZ_CP108394.1 coordinate 8,083,006, forward strand.
CGACCACCTGGCGTCCCCAGTGTTGACCCGTGCGCTCGGCGACCTTGGTAATGGTGGTGGAGCCGCTCCCGCCGAGCATGATTCCCATCACGATCGTTCGGCGGCGCTCGACCTCGTCGATCGGGACTCCGTGGACTTCGGCGACCGAAAGCGCGAAGAGGGCGCTCAGCTCAAGAGACGAGAGAGTCTCGCCTGCCGACAGTGCCAGCGCGACTCCCGTGCCCACGCCGGGTGCGGCTGCGGTTGCTCCCACTGCGGCACCCGTCCCGCTCAAGGCGCTGACGTACATCCGCTCCAGACTGCGGATCACCTGTGCCGGAGTTGCCTCCGGGTTCCGCTGGCGGGCTCGGGCGATGTTCTTGCGCACCAGTGGGGTCTGGAGGTCGATCGCCTTGTCCAGAAGCGCGAGGACTCGCTGCCCACGTCCGGCTGCTTCCGGATCCGCTCCGTCGTGGGTATCTGTCGCCATCCCTTTGCCCCCAGGTCATCACGTGCCAACTGAAACTGTCACTTAATCAGCCGAACGGACCTTTCGCCAGATGGAACAGGCCATCGAAGGGGCAGCCGATACTGCGGATGCCGAAGCCTCTGCGATGTGGCTTCGAACGTGTCGGTTGGTCCCAAAGGAAAAGGAACGAGTCTGGTGGCCCCAGGTAGCGATCATGGGGGCGGGATGTGAACGAGTATTTTGGCCCCACCCGTTGTCCGTGTTCGCCTGAGCCGAGCATTCGGACGGACGGGCCAGGGGTCAGCCGGCCGGTGGCTGCTCGGCCGGGGTGTTCGCCTTCAGCTTCTCGAATGCGGTGGGCGTCGAGCGGTGCGGCAGGAAGTCCTTGATCTGCTGAGCGCAGTCGGCCGGACTGGCGGTGCTCGTGTCGCACTCGATGTCGTAGAGGCCGTGAGCGTGGACCTGGGTGATCTGGCGTGCGGCCAGCCCCGGTGGGCGGTCCCCGCGCTCTTGCTCGCGCCGTTCCAGTTCCGGCAAAGGGCAGTGCACTCCGACTAGTACCACGTCTTCGGGGGCGAAGAGTGCGACGCAGTCGAGCAGGTGCCACGGCTCGCTCAGGACGTGGTCCACCACGAGGTTGTTGCCGCCCGCGGCCATGCCGGCGACCGCGCGGTGGAAGCCCATCAATGCACGCCTGAGCGCGGAGGGTAGTTCGTCCGGAGCGATGGCCCGCTGCGACCGCATGGCATCGAGGGCGTCCACCGGCATGTGGAAGTACATGTCGTCCAGGACCGTGAGGAGCGACTTGGCGATGCTCGACTTCCCAGAACTCGATGTGCCGTTCAGAAAGATGATCAGTCCGCCGGATGGCTGCGAAGCTCCCGCCGAGCCCGCATTCCCATGGGATCCAGTTTCTGCTGGAGCTGCCATCATCTTCCCCCGCTTCATGCGCTGCCCGTATCCGATCATGATGCATGCTCGGTCGTCGGCGTGCCTGGGTGCCCCCGCTGTGGTCGATTAAGAGGCTGCGGTGGCCTGTTGTCGGGCTTTGGTGTGGGCCAGGGAAGTCGTTCACAGCCAGCGATGCGATGAACTGGTGCAGCGTCTTTCTGGTGTCAGCCGTGAACGGGCGCCTCAGAGTCGCGCACACCAACAACGTCGTCAACGCGGGTTCCGTCGATGCGGGCACGTTCGTCTTCGACGCGCCGAACCTCCTCACCGGGCTTGCCCAGCACGGCTACCGCACCGTGTGCGTCGGCGGCGTGACCTACTTCTCGCGGGGAGACACCGCTCGGGTCGGTGCTGCCCGAGATGTTCGACGAGGACCACTGGCGGCCCCACTTCTGTTCCCCGGAGCCCGACTCCACCCGCCACCAGGTCGACCACGCCCTGACCGTCGCCGAGCAGTACGCCGACCGGCCGCTGTTCCTGTTCGTCAACGTCTCCGCCACCCACGTCCCCCACAGCCACTACACCGGCGACAGCGGCGACTCCTGGCAGTCCCAGGCCGCCGCGCTCGCGTATGCGGACGAACGCATCGGCCGCCTCGTCGACGGGCTCACCGGCAGGAAAAGATGGCTGATCATCATGTGCGCCGACCACGGCGACGCCTTCGGTGAGGACGGCTACCACGGTCGTGGCATCGCTCACCCGACCGTGCTGAACGTGCCGTTCGCGGCCTGGCTGTCAGCGTAGGCGGCTACGCTCCCGGGCCATGACCGACACATCCCAACGGGGGGCGATGTGCGACGCCTCCGTCATCGTGGCCCGAGACGCGGACGGCATGGTTGCCGTCCTGACCGCCGAGTTCCCCCAGCACGGCGGCGAGTACGTGTTCCTGCCCGGGGGCCGCCGGGAGGACGGCGAGACACCGGATGAGTGCGCGCGACGCGAGCTGCGCGAGGAAGCCGGCGTCACCGCCCAGACCTGGCGGCCCCTCGGCTCGTACGCCATCACCCTGAAATCCACTGCCCGCATCCACCTTTTCCTGGCCGAAGGTCTCACCTGCGGCCCGCAGCAGCTCACGCCCAGCGAAGAGACCTTCAAGCTCATGTGGTGGCCGATGCCTGACGCGATCCGGGCCGCCACCGAGGGACGCTTTCTGCTTCAGGGGGGTCCGCTGGCGCTGCTGCTGGCCCAGCAGGTCATCGCGGTCTGAGAGGAGCCGATCCCGGGCGCCGACCGACAGGCCCGGTCGCGTCATTGTCTACCTCAGCGGATACACCCCTGTCTCGCATCCCGAGGCGCACACACCCGGAGCCCAGGGGGCTGGCCCTTGCGAAGAGGACTCGCTTTGCCCGCACAACACGACATCGCCGCCGAGACGGAGCTGTGGGACACCTTCGCCACTTCCGCCTTCAAGGAAGACGCGGAGCCGGGCTTCCGCTGGACCCAGTACGCCGGTCACGGACCCGGCCCGGAGCTGCTGGGCGACCCGCGCCGCGTGCTGGAGATCGGCTGCGGCACCGGCCGCGCCCTCGCCCACCTTGCTGAGCGCGGCATCGCCGCTCGGGGTGTCGACCTGTCTCCCGTCATGGTCGAGAAGACCACCACGAAGTGGGCCGGTACCGGTGCGGAGTTCGTGTGTTGCGAGGTGCTGGAGTACCTGAGCGGGCACGAGAAGGTGTACGACGCGGTCTACTCGATCTTCGGAGCCGCCTGGTTCACCGACCCGGGCCGTCTCTTCCCCCTTGTCCGCCAACGGCTCAGGCCCGGCGGCGTCTTCGTGTTCTCGCAGCCGCCGGCCATCCCTGGCGCGTACGGGCCGCAGGGCATGTACAAGGGAGGCTTCGCCGGAAAGGCGATGTTCACCTACCGCTACAGCTACCGCCCGGCCGTCTGGGAGCGCCTGCTCACCCGGGCCGGGTTCGCCACGGCTGAGGCGCGGGTGCTCGACGCGCCTCACCCGGGGCACATCGGGACGCTCCTCGTGCGCGCGGTCGCTCCATGACGGACCCCCGTCAAACGGTGACGGACTCTGCGTGGTCGAACAGGAGCGATGCACTGACGGGTGTGGGCTGTACGCCTGGGTGGTGCGCTTGTACGCGGTGTTGGGCGTGACCGGGTCCCGAGCCGCGCGTTGGGCGAACGGAGTCCGGTGGCTGTGATGGTCGTAGGGGAGGAGCTGCAGCGTGGACGACGACGTTCAGCAGGCGGGGTACGAAGCGGCGGCCCTGCTCAGACTGCTGGCCCGGTTCGCCGCCGAGCCGCTGCCGCTGACCCTGCTCAACCACGCCGACATCGGCGCCGTACTGCCCCGTGCCCGAACCGAGACAGCCCTCAGAGCACTCCTGGACCAGTCGCTGTCCGAACTGGTCGACGCCGCCGGCGCGCGCTGCGTACAGAGTCACGGCATCCTGCTCGACAGCGTCTCGGCGGCGACCCCCGCGGACCTGGTGCCCGCCCTCGACACGACAGCCGTACGGCTGCTCGACGCGGCCGTGCCCGGCGTACCCGACGCGGGTCCGCACGATCCGCGACTGCGCCTGCTGGTACCTCACGCGCTGGCCCTGCTGCGGCACATCGGCGGGCCGTCCGCCGCCGACGCCCTGGCCGTCGCGACGCGGCTGTCGGTCGCCCTGCACCGGACCGGAGACTACCTCTCCGCCTGGGAGACCGCCCGAAGCGCGGCGGACCTCGCACAGCGACTCCTCGGCGCGGACCACCGTACGGTCCTCGCCGCCCGCTCCAGGGCAGGGCGGGCACTGTTCCGGCTGGGCAGGTACGCCGAAGCCGAAGCGGCGCTCCGCGCGGTCCGGGACGCCCAGGAGCGCCTGTTCGGCGCCGACGACCCCGACACCACGGACAGCGGCTACGGACTCCAGCTCGTGCTGGCGAACCTCGGCAGACGCGAGGAATCCGTCGCGCTGCTCCGCGACACCGTCGCCGGACGGCGCTCGGCACTGGGCCCCACGCATCCGCTGACCCTGCGGGCCCGCGCCAGCCTGCTGGAGATGCTGCCCGCCGCCGAAGTGGTCACCGAGGAAGGCGGCACACTGCTCACGCTGCCGTCGGAATGCGAGCGGTCCCTCGGCCCCGACCACACCGTGACACTGGGCGCCCGACACAACCACGCGTGGGCGCTGTACCTCCTGGGCCGCTTCCACGAGGCCGACCGTGAGATCCGGCGGGTCGCCGAGACGTATGTGCGGCGCTTCGGGCCCGAGTACCCGATCGTGCTCGCCGCCCGGCAACTCCTCTCCCGGACCCGGGCCGCGCTCGGACACGTGGAGGAGGGGATCGCGCTGATGACCGATGTCGTCGAGCGGCGGGAACGCGGCCTGGGCCCCGAGCACCCCTTCACGGTCGCGAGCCGACAACTGCTGGACGCCTACCGGTCAGGGCGATGGCGGCCGTAGTGCTTACGGCGGGACGGGAGCGGCACGCACGGACGGTGCGCGAAGGGGACGAAGAGTGCAGACGCCGCGACCCGTCTGACCTGGAGTTGATCTCCAGCGCCAAGCGCAACCAGCTCTTTGAGAGCTCCGCGCAGGACGCATTCCATCTGGAGCTGAGGGACGACTACTTCGTCCCCGACGAGGACAGCCCCTTCACGGACTGGCTCCGCGGAGAGAGCGTCGACTACTCCTACATTGAACCGTGGATGCAGCTCATCAGGCGTGTCACCAGCGAAGGAGAAACAGGTCTCCCCTCTTTCTGGCCGTCGGATGTCAAGCTCTTAGAAATCGTGCCTTTTGGGCTTCCCCCAGGAACTTGTGAGAAAATAGATCCACCAGATTGGATTGATGAAATTAAGCCAATTCTTTCTGTTTTTGAGGTGGCGTTCCCAATAGGCGTCTTGCTCTTCTACGGTACCAATTTTGCGAGGCTGGGTGTAACCGAAGACGGGAACTAGATCTCGAACTGTTGAAGGGCGCCACATGTGGAGAACGTAAACCATCCAAGCGCCGTGTGATGCGGAGAGGCCTGACGGTCTGACGTTGACGCGTGCTCCGTTGCAGCAGAGAATGATGTTTCTTGCTGAGAGTTCTCTTCGCATGGATCGCAAAGCTTCAAAGACATTGTCGCCGCTCGCCGTCGACTCAACCCCGTTGGGTGATTCGAGGCGAAGATCCCATGGGCCCTCCCCATCGACCAGCATCTTCCATTGGTCCTCCTGGTCATCTTTTTGGACACGGATCGTAATTTCTTCAGTCATCCCACATACCCCGGGTTCTCGATGATCTCTCCCGTTGGCATTCCATAGCGCCATCGTTCCGCGCGGACAATGTTGCTCGGATCAATGTTTCTGAATATGACCTCTCGTTCGGACGGGAAGCCAGTGCCATTTATCCAGGCTCGGATTGCTCCCCCCAGGGACCGATTGACATCGACACCGTATCCGGCGCCGCGGATCTCGTATACCCATGTGCCACGGCCTTGGGCTGACATGGGGAAATTTCCAGCCTGGCTGGCGCTCTTGCTGGTTCCCACCCAGTTCGACGGGTCATCGTGAAGTGCGTATCGGCCGATGTCTTCGTTGGTGCCCTTGGGTGAGAATCCGTTCTGGAACATATCTTCAGGAAGTCGCGTGTCGCCACGGTAGACCACGCGGGGTTCCACCACCGCCTTACGCGGGACATTGAAGTCGTCTGCCACAGCTTGACGGCAAGGAGTCAGACCTTCGGGGTCGATTTCCTCCAAGGGGTTCTGGACGTAGCCGACAGGGTTGGGCGCCGGCGCCAGTCCAAGGGGGTCCGGGGTGAGGTAGCGGGCTGTTTCGGGGTCGTAGTGGCGGAAGTAGTTGTAGTGGAGGCCGGTTTCGGGGTCGTAGTACTGGCCCGGGAAGCGGAGAGGGGTGTAGGTGGTGCTGTCTGTTGCCCAGGCTGTCGTGCCCCAGAGTGTGCTTCGAGTCCGCCAGGCGATCTCTCCGTGCTCGTCGATGAGTTCGCTGGGGGTGCCGACCAAGTCAGTGACGATGGCGAAGAAGCGGGAGTCGACCTGCTGCTGTGAGACACCGGCCGCTGCGATGCGCTCCGTCTGAGTGACGGGACGTAGGCCCTGGTGATCCCAAGTCAAGGTGACGGGATTCGGGAGGGCCGGGGACGTGGTGGTCTGCTCGCAGAGGGTGGTGCCGTCCCAGGTGAAGTCGACCCGCTCCACCACCGTTTCGCCGTCGTCGGCCAGGCGTAGCTTCGCGGTGCGGCGGCCCAGCGGGTCGTAGGTGTAGCGCCAGCGGGTGCCGTCGGGGGTGGTGACCGAGGCGAGGCGGTCCTCGGTGTCCCATTCGTAGCGCCAGGTGTCCGGTTTGCGGGACAGCCGGGGCTTCTGGCGGAGGGTGATGCGGCCGAGGGGGTCGTGTTCGTAGCGGACGCGTCCGGCGCGGGTGATGCGGGTGCCTTCGTACGAGCGGTCGCCTGTCGCCTCCCGGCCCGGGTGGTTCGAGGGCCAGAACGCCGAGGTCTGGTTGCCGGCCTCGTCGTAGGCGTATGTCTCCGTCCAGTTCGCGGCGTGGACCGCTGTCACGCGGCCTGTTGTGTCCAGGTTGAAGTGGCGGGTGCCGGAGAGTTGGTCGTCGATGCCGGTGAGGTTGCCGTCGGCGCGGTAGGTGTACGCGCGGTGTTGGAGCGGGCGGCCGGATGCGTCCGTCACCGCCTGGGTGGTGAGGCGGCCCACGGGGTCGAATGTGTGCGCCAGGGCGACCGTCTCGCCGATTTGGCGGGTCAGTTCGCGGCCTGCCTCGTCGTAGGTGAAGTCGATGGCGCGGCCGGCGGCGACCATCCCCGTGCGGCGGCCCGCCGCGTCGTACGTCCAGGTCGTCGTCATGCCGGTCGGGGTCGTGCGGCCTGTTCGACGGCCCACATCGTCATACTCGTGAGTCAGTTCGCGGCCGTCGACCGTTTCCGAGCGCACCCGGCCGAAGCGGTCGCGCAGGATCGTCAGCGTCGTACCGTCCGGGCCCGTTGCCTGGGCGAGTTGGTCCGTCATGTCGTACGCGTACGTCGTGACGTCGCCCGCCGCGTCCTTGCGGAGCAACTGGCCCAGGGCGTTGCGCTCGAAACGCACCACCTGGCCGAGCGTGTTCGTGCGGGACGTCAGGCGGCCTGCCGCGTCGTGTTCGTAGGTGAGGGTGCGGTCGTCGAAGTCGGTCTCGGCGATCAGAGAGCCTGACGGGTCGTACTCGTAACTCCAGGTCAGTCCTTGTGGGTTGGTGACCTTCGTCAGTCGCAACTCCAGGTCGTACGCGAACTCGTGGCGTACGCCGTCCGGGCCCGTGCGGGCCGTCAGCAGGTCGAAGTGGGTGTACTCGAAGTGGGAGACGCCGCCCATCGGGTCGGTGTGGGTGGTGCAGTTGCCCTCGCCGTCGTAGGTCCACGACTCCGTGGTGCCGTCGGCGACCGTGCGGCGGGCGAGGTGGCCTTCCACCGTCCACTCCAGCCGGGTCACTGCACCCGTTGGGTCCGTGATGGTGACGGGTCTGCCGAAGGGGTCACGTTCGTAGCGGGTGACCGCGCCGAGGGGGGCCGTGATGTCCAAGGGGAGGCCGGCGCGGTCGCGGCGGACCGTCGTCGTGTGGCCGAGGGCATCGGTGACGGCGGTCAGCCGGCCCGCGTCGTCGTGGACGAAGTGGGTGGTGAGGCCTGTGGGGGCGGTCACCGATGTGCGGTTGCCGCGTTCGTCGTACGTCTGGCGGATCACCGTTCCGTCCGGGTTGACCAGGCGTGTCGGCAGGCCGAGGCCGTTGTACTCGGCTCTCGCCTCGCGGCCGTCAGGGCGTGTGACGACGGTGGGGTTGCCTGCCTCGTCGTAGCGGAACGTGGTCGTGTGGCCCAGAGGGTCCGTCAGGGACAGCAGGCGGTTGTGGCGGTCCCGCTCGTAGCGGGTGACCGCGCCCAGGGGGTCGATGTCGGCGACCACCTGCCACGCCTCGTTGATGACGAAGCGGCGGGTGTGGCCCTCGCCGGTCGTCGTGGTCGTGACGCGCAGGCCCGTGTCGGGGTCTGTGGCGTCGTACGAGACGCGCAGCGTCATGTGGCCGTCCGTGCCGCCCTCGGCGATACAGCGGTCCTGGTCGTCGTACTCGTATGCGTAGCCGCGGTTGTTGGTGTCCGTCCAGGAGGTGACGCGGCCGGCCTCGTCGTAGGTGAAGCGGAGGGGGAGGCCGGAGGAGTTGACGACCTCGGTGAGGTTGCCGTCCGTGTAGCCGTAGCGCTTGAGTTCCTGGTCGGCGGTGGCCAGGCGGAGGGCCGTGACCCGGCCGGCCTCCGTGGCGACGCGGACGTCGTAGCCGGCACTGGAGACGATGCCGAGCGGGGTGCCTTCGGCGTCGTATTCGAAGGTGAGCCAGTTGCCGTTGCGGTCGTCGATCTGTTCGAGGACGGCCAGATCGTCCCGGCGGTCGGTGAAGTGCCAGGTGCGGCGCGTACCGGGGTCGGTGACCGTGTAGCCGCCGTCCTCGCGGGCCAGGGGCCAGCGGGGGCCGTGGCTGGGGAGGGTCGGGGCGCCCGGCGCGGGGTGGGGGTAGGCGAGGAGCAGGCCGTCCTCGGTGATGAAGACGACGCCCTCGGAGTCGATCTCCAGGCGTTGGTCGATGGTGGAGGACCAGGACGGGCCGAACCACTTGCCCAGGTGGTAGCCCGACTCGACGCGGCGTCTGAACACCAGGGGAAGGGCGCCGGGTAACGTCACGTCTGTCTGGGGGAGGTACATCCGGCCGGTGGCGAAGTCGATCGGGTCGGAGCCCCGCGACTCCACCGCGTCGGGCTGGCGCGAGTCCCGGCCGGGACCGTCGCTGACACTCTCTCGCGCCGGCATGTCCGGTTTCTTTCCCGACTCGAGCACGTCCTCGACGGTGTGTCTGAGCGTGCCTTTGATCCCGCCCGTCACCGCCCCGCGCGCGGCCCCCGCTCCCTTGGTGCCGAGCAGGTCGAGGACGACGCGGCCCCCGAACTCGGACGGGTCCTTCTTGGCGGACTGCCAGGCGTCCTTGAGGGCCCGATCGGGGTGGGCGACCGTCGATGTGAGCCCCGCGAGCGTCATGTTGACGTTCTGGTAGTACTCGGCGGGGTGGGCGATGTTGTACGGGTCGAGGGCGTTCATGCTGCGGCCGAAGGTGATGATGCCCGCGCCGCCCTTGACCACGCCTCCGACGACATGGGTGAGTTCCACGGCCGATGACGCACCCTGGTCGGCGAAGTTGGCGGCGAGTTTGAGGGCGGGGGGTAGTGCGGCGGGGGCGTGCTCCAGGGCGGCCTTGACCGAGGTGGTGGCGGTGCGGGCGGCCTCGTTGCGCTGGCGGCGGGCCTCCTTGAGGAGTTCGTGGGCGCGGGTGATGTCCGCCTTGCCGGGGTCGCTGAACTCCGCCGGCTTGGGGCCGGGGTCCTCACCGGCCTTCACCTTGGTGTTGTAGGCGTCGACCTTGGAGTTGTACGCGTCCACCGCCGCCTTGGACGCCTTGATGCCCGCCGTGTAGGCGTCGACGGCGTCCTGGGCCTGGCCCTGGGCCCACTTGACCGTGTCCGCGTACGCGTCGAGCGCCTTGGCGGCCTTGTCGCAGGCGTCCGCCGCGTGCAGCCACTTCTTGGGGTGCATGGCGAACTTCTCGCGGAAGGTGTCGGCCGCCTGTCCCTTCCACCGGGAGGAGTCCAGCTTGCGCATGCCGTCGCCGACCTTGTCGAAGGCCGTGTGGAAGTCCTTGAGGTGTTTGGCGCTCTCCTGGATGCGCGTCGGGTTGCCGTGGATGAGTTCATTGGCCTGCTCGGTCTCGCCGAGCTGCTGCTCGCCGGGGGTGGCGCCCAGGGCGGACGCGGCGCCGTCGCCCCAGTCCTCCACCTTGTCCGCCACACCCTTGAGGCCCATGTCCTCCAAGCGCTCACCGGCGTAGTCGGTGCCCTTGTCGATGCCTTCGCCGACGAGCTTCTTGCCGTCGTCGTAGACCTCTTCGGCCTTGCCGACGACGGTGTTGGCGGCGCCCTTGAGCTTGTCTTCCACACCGTCCGGGATCCAGCCACCCATCAGCTGCCGCCCCCGCTCTGCTGCTGTCCCTCGGTCTGGGCCGCCTGCTCGCGTTCCTCGCGGGAGGGGCCGTACTGCTGGTCCAGCGACGCCTCGTACTCCTGGTCGGTCATGCCCATCGCCTTCTGCGGGTCGAGGGGCCCGTTCTCAAGGAGGGGCGACGTCATGACGTCACGTTGGGTGTCGTTCCAGGCCTGGTCGGTGTTCTCCTGGGCCCGTTGCCAGGACTCCGCGCTCCAGTCGGAGGTGGCGAACATGTGGTTGTCGCCGATCTCGCCCCAGGACATCTGTGTGACCTGGTCCTCGCTGAGGTGCGGGTTGCCCATCACGGAGTTCGCCGCGATCTTGAAGGTGCCGTCGACGTACTGCTCGGTCTCGTAGAACGTCCCCGCCGCCAGACCCACGGCGTCCGCGAAGCTGCTGCCCTCCAGGATCAGCGCACGTACCCCCCATTCCCAGCGCTCACAGAAGGTGTCGAGCGCCGACGTCAGTCCCCCGTGCCCCAACTCCAGGCCGGACAGGGCCAGATCGGAGAAGCCGCGGCCCACGCTCGCTTCGCCGACCATGCCGAGTTCGCGGAGCTCCGACATGGCCAGGTTGATGCCCTCGGTGATCAGGGAGAGGGCCTCTACCTGCAGGTCCTTTCCGCCGCCTCCGCCACCGCCTCCGCCTCCGCCACCGCCTCCGCCGCCGCCACCGCCTCCGCCGTCGTTCATCGAGCCAACTCCCCGGGCGGGTCGATTCCGTTCATGTCGTTCGCGCCTGGGCCGGGGCGTGCGCCTGCGTCCACCGCCGCCACGTCCGGCACGATGCCCATGACCGGCGGGAACAGTGCGCCCTGCCCCTCACTGCCGACGTCCAGCGCCACCCCGTACGGAACCGGCATCGCCGGGATCGCCACGTCCAGCAGCCGGGCGCCCAGGACACGGTCGTACGGCCACTCCCGCGTCCCTTCGCCCCTCGCGACGGCAAATCGGGCCAGGGAGGGCTCGTCCGAGAAGGCATAGATCCAGCGGATACCGCCGAACTCCCCGGTGAGCGGGTCGCCGTCCACCGACAGGGGCACCAGGACCGCCGTACGCCGGAACTCACCGAGCAGAGCGGCGGCTTCGCGCCGACGACGACGGCGGTGGATGGCGTCCTGGTCGGTGGCAGGCTGCTCGAGAGCGGCATCCGGAGCGCGTTCAGGAGGGGGCAGGGGGGTGACCTCGGCCGACTCTGCCGGGGCGGCCGACTCTGCCGGGGCGGTCGGCTCTGCCGGGGCGGTCGGCTCCAGGTAGTCGTAGATCCTGGACCGGCGTGTACCCTCCGGCGCTCCACCGCCTCCCCTGTGATCGGACATGCGTGCGATCATCGCATCGACGCACTACGAGCTGCAACGCCAAGCCGTCGGCGAGCGGTTCGAGGTCCTGCGGGACCTGAGCGGGTTCTGTGCCCAAGCCCGCGCGACGGTGGATGGCATGGGGATGAGCGGTGGCCTCAGTAGTGGTAGCGGGCCTTGAGGATCTTGACTTCCTTCTGGTCCACCCGGTAGACGAGCCGGTGCTCGTCGTCGATCCGGCGTGACCAGTAGCCGGACAGGTCGCCCTTCAGGGGCTCCGGCTTGCCGATGCCGGTGAAGGGCGTGCGCTGGATCTCGGCGATCAGCCGGGTGATCCGGCGGGCCATGGCGCGGTCAGAGCCGAGCCAGAACAGGAAGTCCTCCCATCCGGCCGGGTCGAAGTGGACGCTCCTCACCCGTCACCCGCCAGCTCTTCCAGCTCTGCCATGGTCCTGGTGATCACGGCCTCGCCGGCCCTGTCCCGTGCGACGGCCTCCATGAGGCTGCGCGCGTTGGCGGGAGAGCGCAGCAGGTAGACGGTCTCCTGCCAGGAGTCGTAGTCCTCGGCGGACATCAGCACGGCGTCGCCGCTCTTGGAACTGATGCGTACGGGGGTGTGGTCGTCGTTGACGCGCTTGATGAGGGGGAAGAGGTCCTTGCGGGCCTCGCTGGCGCTTATGGTCATCTGCGACACCCTCTCCTGGTGGTACTGGAAAACGGTACTGCAATGGTACGACATTCTGGTACGGCTTGCGGAGTGAGATGTCTTCAGTAGCCCCGATCCGATTCCGGTGGCCAGGGGTGCGAGGGCCGCCGGTTGATCGATCGGTATGAAGACGGGTATACAGCGCAACGGGGAGTAAGCGCCTGCCCGGCAGCCGGACGCTTCCGGCGCGGGTGGGCAGTGGCCCGCCTTCGCTGTGGTCGGTCGGCTTCGCTGTCCCTGTTGGTCGGCCGAACAGGCAGCGGACATCCCGCACGATCGAGGACGAGCGGTGGCGGAGACCACCAGATGGAGAGCGTGACCGGTAATGGCACAGCAGCCGCCCCTCCTCCGCGATGTCATCGACATCAAAGAGAACATCTCCACCTCGGACTTCGTGCTGTCCCTCGCCGAGGCGACGACACCCGACGGCGCCCGGCACGCGCTCAAGGACTACGTCGTCACCGAGCGGCTGCTGGAGAACTTCGACGAGGCGCTGGCCCTCGTCAAGTCCGCGCTGGACGGGCACCGTTCCAAGGCGGCCTACCTCCACGGCTCGTTCGGTTCCGGTAAGTCGCACTTCATGGCCGTGCTGTACGCGCTGCTCAGCGGCGACCCGGCCGCCCGCGCCCGCAGCGAGTTCGACCCGGTGCTGACCAAGCACGAGTGGCTGGGCACGGACGGCAAGAAGTTCCTGCTCGTGCCGTACCACATGCTCGGGGCGAAGGCCCTGGAACAGCGGGTGCTCGGCGGGTACGTGCACCACGTCAAGAAGCTGCACCCGCAGGCGCCGACCCCGCAGGTGTACCGGACCGACTCCCTCTTCGCCGACATCCGCGCCATGCGCGCCAACATGGGCGACGAGGCGGTCATCCGCGGCCTGGGCAGCAGTGACACGGACGATGAGGAGGACGAGTGGGGCGAGGGCTTCGCCTGGACCCCGCAGCTCCTCGACACGGCGCTCGCCGCCGAGGAGATCCACGAGGAGGGCGCCCGGCTCGACCTCCGCAACCCCTCCACCCCGGCCGAGCTGCGGGCCAAGCTGGTCAACGACGCCAGCACCAACCTCCTCCCCGGCTTCGCCAAGAACGCCGCCGAGAACGAGCACGGCTTCATCTCCCTCGACGCGGGCCTGTCCGTCATCGCCGAGCACGCCAAGTCACTGGGCTACGACGGACTGATCCTGTTCCTGGACGAGCTGATCCTCTGGCTCGCCACCCTCATCCACGAGCAGAAGTTCGTCGCCCGCGAGGCCAGCAAGATCACGAACTTCGTGGAGGGCGGTGACGCCCGCCGTGCCATCCCCGTCGTGTCGTTGATCGCCCGCCAGCGCGACCTGCGCGAGCTGGTCGGCGAGGAGGTGTCGGGCGCGGCGGAGGCCTCCATCCAGGACACCCTGAACCTGGCCTCCGGGCGGTTCGACAAGATCACCCTGGAGGACCGCAACCTTCCGCAGATCGCCCACGCCCGCCTCCTCAAGCCGAAGCCCGGGACGGAACAGCTCGTCGACGCGGCCTTCGAGCAGACCAAGCGGGTCGGCACCCAGGTCTGGGACACCCTCCTCGGCTCGGACAAGGGCACGACCGGCGCGGACGCCGAGTCGTTCCGGCTGACGTACCCGTTCTCGCCCGCCTTCATGGACACCCTGGTCCACATCTCGTCCGCGCTGCAGCGCTCCCGTACCGGTCTGAAGCTGATGGGCGAGCTACTCGCCGACCACCGCAACGAGATCCGCCTCGGGCAGCTCATCCCCGTCGGCGACCTCTACCCGGTGATCGCGGAGGGCGGCGACAAGCCGTTCACCGACAGCCTGAAGGTCGTCTTCGAGGCGGCCGACAAGCTCTACAAGAACAAGCTGCGGCCGTACCTGCTCAGCTCGTACGACATCACCGAGGACGACGTCGAGCAGTACCTCAAGCGGCCCGAGGAGATCATCGACCCGCAGCACGCCAACCGCTGCCGCATGTTCGTCGGCGACAACCGGCTCGTGTGCACCCTGCTGCTGTCCGCGCTCGCGCCCAGCGTGCCCTCCCTGGCCGAGCTGACCATCCGGCGGCTCGGCGCGCTCAACCACGGGTCGGTCCTCGCGCCGATCCCGGGCGCCGAGGTCGGCATCATCAAGAACAAGGTCGCGGACTGGGCGGCCAGGTTCCCCGAGATCAAGGAGACCGGCACCGACGCCAACCCCGGCGTACGGCTGGAGCTGTCCGGCGTCGACGTGGACTCCGTCATCGCCAACGCCCAGGTCAACGACAACCCCGGCAACCGGGTCGCCCTCGCCCGGCGGCTGCTGTCCGAGGAACTGGGCGTCGAGCACGGGCAGTTGACCGACCAGCTCGGCTTCGTGTGGCGCGGCACCGCCCGCACCGCCGAGATCGTGTTCGGGAACGTCGCCGACGAGGACGAGCTGCCCGACCACGACCTGATGCCGCAGGAGGACGGTCGCTGGCGCATCGCCATAGACCTTCCCTTCGACGAGGGCAACTGGGGCTGGGCCGAGGATGTCGACCGCATGCGGCGGCTACGCGAACGGCAGCAGGACGAGCGCTCCCGCACCGTCGCCTGGCTGCCCGCCCGTCTGTCCGCGCAGCGCCTCATCGACTTCCGCCGCCTCGTCGTCATCGACAAGGCCCTCGCCGACGAGCACCGCTTCGACACCCAGTACGCCGGCCACCTCAACGCCGACAACCGCAGCCGCGCCAAGGGCCTCCTCGAAACCCAGCGCGAGGCCCTGCTCAAGCAGGTCAAGGGTGCCTTCAAACAGGCGTACGGACTCGCCCAGAAGCAGCCCGCCGACGTCGTACCCGACTTCGACGACCATCTCGTCGCGCTGCCGGACGTCGACGGCCTCACCCTGTCCTTCGGGCAGAGCCTGCACGACGGCATCCGGCACGTCGCGGGCAAGCTGCTCGCCCACCAGTACCCCGCCCACCCCGACCTCGATCCCGACGCCACCGAAACCGCCGTCAAACCCACGGACACGCGCAAGGTGTTCACCCATGTACGGGCCGCCGCAGAGGCGCGCGACGGGCGGGTGGAGGTCCCGGCCGTCGACCGCAAGCTCATGCAGCGGATCGCGGGGCCCCTGCGCCTCGGGCAGCAGAAGGAGGCGTACTTCGAGCTGTCCCGCTACTGGGCCGACCACTTCCGCCGGCTCGCCAGCGCCCAGGGCGTCACCGGGGACCTGTCGCTGATCACTCTGACCGACTGGACGGACAAGCCCGACCCGCGCGGCCTGCCCGACTTCCTCGCCCGGCTCGTCGTCGCCGCCTTCGCCGAGATGGACGACCGGGTGTGGGTGCGCGGCGGCTCCGTCCTCGACCCCGCGCCCGAACTGTCCGCGATCAAGGACCACGACGCGCTGCGCAGCCAGCCGCTGCCCGCCGAGTCCGACTGGGACACGGCACGGCAGCGCTTCGAGACGGTCTTCGGTGAGAAACCGCCCGCTCTGCGGCGCGGACGTATGGTCAACCAGTTCGCCCGGCAGATCATCGAGGCCGCCCACGCCCACCGGGATCACACGGCCGACCTGGTGCACCAGTTGGAGGCCCACGCCTCCTTCCTCGGCCTCGACCAGACCGCCGACACCGGGCGGCTCGCTCTCGCCCGCCGCTCCCTGGAACTGCTGGACGCGCTCATGGCCGAGGCCGGCAAGGGCGCGGCCGGGGCCAAGAAGACCGTGGAGGCCCTCGCCTCATTCGACCTGGGCGAGACCAGCGCCGACCGGTACGGCACCTCCATCAAGAAGGCCCGCACCGTCGCGGAGGCCATCGCCTCCGCGCCCTGGAGCACCTTGGAGCTCGCCGCCGGGCTAGGCCTCGAGGGCGAGACGCTGCTCGACTCGTTGCGCAACGTGGCCCGCGACGACCAGCGCACCGCGGACCTGCGCGACGCCCTGGCCCGCACCCAGCGCGAGGTCGTCGCCCTGGTGAAGCGCAGCCAGGCCGCCACCCCGCCGCCCGCGCCGGTCGTACCGCAGCCCACGGCCGACGACCTGGACCTGGGCAGGCCGACGAGCGATCCGCGGATCCCCTTCACCCCGCAGGAGACGCCCTCCTCCGGCTCTTCGGGGAGTGGCACCACGCGGAAGTCAGGGGCCCGCCGTACGACCGTGGCGCGGGCCGCCGCCGACATCCAGGCGGAACTGTCCGAACTGGCCGCCCGCCACCCCGACGCGAACATCGAGATCACCTGGAAGGTCGTCGAATGACGGACACCGTCGACGTCGCCGCCGTCCCGGGCGCCGTCCGGCTGAACACCGCGACCGTCACCCAGTACCTGTCCTCGCAGACACACCTTGCCGCCTCCCTGACGGGGGCGGACGGGCGGCGCAGGGTGGTGCTGCTGCGGTCCGCACCCCAGTGGGACGGCCCCGCCGAACCCGCCTGGGGCGAGGGCCGGACGGCCGGTGTCGCGGTGGCGCTTTCGCCGCTCGCCGTTCACGAACTCGTCCTCGACCACCTGGTGGGCCGCCGCCCCGGCCCCGCCGTCCTGGTGGTCCTCACCGACCGCGAGCAGAACGAACTCGACCCGGCGATCCTCGCCCGCGTCCACAGACTGCGCATCGACACGGTCGACAGCTGGGACGTCGTCCGCGAGGCGTTCGGTGCCCGGAAGATCGACCCGCGCCTCAAGGACGTCAACTGGGCCGCCGAAGCCCTGCTCGACGCCACCCCGCCGACCACGGGCGGCTGGCCGCCGGTGCCCGGCGGCTGGCTGTCCCGCCAGTACGCCGTCACCGCCCTCGCCCAACGTCGCCTGCGCCTCGGCCGCTACGACATCGAGGGTGCCGCACGGCGCCCCGGCGACGACAGGCTCGACGTGCAGACCCTGCTGCACTGGTCGACCCGGCCCGGCGCCCCCGAACGGTTGCTCGGACTACGTGGCCCCGAGCGCGCCGGACTGACCGCCTTCCTCGGCGAGGAGGACCAGGCGGGTCTCGCCGGACGCGCCCTGCTCGCCCTCGTCGACGCCGAACGCGGCGCGGACGCCGCCGCCTTCGGCCTCGTGTGCGCGGCACTGTGGCAGCACGCCGAGCCCGCCCCCGAGACGTACCAGGCCCGGGGCCGAGCCGAACGCTACTTCGGCGACCGGCCCCCGGCCGTCGGCGAACAGCTCGACGCCCTGGTGGCCGTCTTCGGTCGGGCCTCCGAGGAGTACGTGACCACGCTGCTGGCGGCCGGACACCGCACCGGCGGCGCCGACGCCGACCAGGCCCGCGAGGCACGCCGCACCACCGGGACCGTGCTCGACCGGGCGGCCGCGCTGGCCCGCCAGTTCGGCGCCGAGCAGGCCGTCGGGGCCAGCCCCGTACTGCGCGGTGGACTTGAGGCCCGGTTCACCGCCGTAGGACGAGCACTCACGCTGGACCACAGGAGCACGGTGGCGGAGGCCGTCCGGCGCCTGGAGGACCACCGGCTCGCCGACGAGCCGGAGGAGTCCGCCCGCATCGAACGCGCCCGCATGGGGCAGCGCCTCGCCCGCTGGCTGGCCATCGAATCGCCCGCCGAGTCCCCCACGGTGGCCGACGCCATACAGCGGCACATCGCCGAGACCGGCTGGGTCGACCTCGCCCTGGAGCACATCGAGGCCGGCGGCGACCCGGACCCCGTCCTCAAGACCGCCTACGACACCCTCGGCACACGCGTCCGGGACCGACGACGGCAGATGGACGCGCTCTTCGCGCGCGCTCTGGCCGTCTGGACGGAGGCCGGCACCCAGCCCGGCAGCATGCTGACCGTCGAGACCTTCCTCGACCGCGTGGTCGGACCGGTCGTCCGGCGCGGAGAGGAGCGGCGGGTGCTGCTGCTCGTCCTCGACGGCATGAGCGCGGCCATAGCGAACGAACTCGGCGAGGAACTACGCCGCTCGTGGGCGGAGTTCGACCCGCTGGCCGAGGGCGCCCCGCACCGGCGTGCCATGGCCGCAGCTCTGCCCACCCTGACGGCCGTGTCCCGGACCTCGCTCTTCGCGGGCACCCTGATGAAGGGCACCCAGGCCGACGAGAAGCGGCTGTTCCCCACACTGAAGCTGTGGGGCGGCGCCCCGGCCGCCGCCTTCCACAAGGACGACCTGCGCACCGACACCGCGGGCGACGCCTTCGGCCCGGCCCTCACGGAGGCCCTCACCGACGGCAGGACGCATGTCGCCGTCGTCCTCAACGCCATCGACGACCGCCTCGCCAAGGAACAGAAACTGGGAGACGGGACCTGGCGGGTCGACGACGTCCCCGGCCTGCGCGACCTGCTGCGGGTGGCGGCGGCACAGGGCATGGCCGTCATCCTCACCAGCGACCACGGCCACGTCGTCGACCGGCACGGCAGGAAGGTCGACACCGCCGCCGACCCCGCGTCCGCCCGGCACCGCCTGCCCGGCGACGGCCCGCTCGCCGACCGGGAGATCGCCCTCTCCGGCCCGCGCGTGGTGTGGCCCCAGCCCGGCGCGTCCATCGTCGCGCTGTGGGACGCCGACTCCCGCTACACCGCCCTCAAGGCCGGCTACCACGGCGGTGCCTCCCTCGCCGAGTTCACCATTCCGGTACTGGCCTTCCTGCCGTTCGGGGCGGAACCCCCCAAGGGGTGGCGGGAGTTGGGGGATCAGCGGCCGGTCTGGTGGGCTCCGGAGGAGATCGGCAGGACGCTGCTGTCGAGTGAGCACACCACTCAGCCGGCGGTCGGCACGACCCTCGCCGCGCCGAAGAAGCCGACGGGGAAGTCCCAGAAGAAGCAGGCGGAACTCGAGCGAACGCACGACGCGCTCTTCGACGTGGAGCTGACCGCCGGGGGAGACGACGCCCTTCTCACCCCGACCCTCGTCAACCGGACCGAGGCGCTCGTCACGACGCTGCTCGACTCGGAGACGTATCAGGTGCAGCTCGACGGCCTGGCGCGCAAGCCGCAGCAGGAGCAGGTCCACAAGGCACTCGCCGCCCTGCTCGACGCGGGCGGCACCCTGCCCGTGACCGCGCTCGCCCAGCGCGCGGGCATGCCCACCACCCGTGGCGACGGCTTCGCGGCGGTCCTGCGGCAGCTCCTCAACTACGACGGCGTACAGGTGCTGGAGACCCTGCCGGACGGGCGCACGCTACGGCTCCATGAGGGTCTGCTCCGCGAGCAGTTCGCCCTCGGGGCGAACTGACAGCGGTCGGGGTGCCTCTGGCGTTCACCTGAAGGCATCCCGAGCTGTGTGTTCGCTGCTCGCGGATCGCTGTTCCCAGGCAGAAGTCTCACGCGCGTAGGCGGTGAACATGGCTTCGAGCCCCGGGCATGAACGGTGCCGGGTGCGACGACGATCTCGACGCAGTCGGCGCCACTCGTACCTCTGGAGCTGCTGGGCTGCAGCGAGCCCGTGGCCTGCCGTGCGCTCCGCACGCGGTCATCCTGCGGGCCCAATGTCATTGCGGATCATTACAGTTGTTCCGCCGACCGCCCGTGCGGCTGGATCCGTTCTCGAAGGAGCTCCTAAGGTGCATTTACGAAGACGTGCGGCGGGTGCCGCGCTGGTCTTAGCGGCCGCGTCGTTCAATCTGCTCGGTGCCCCTGGCACGGCAGCGGCGCAGTCCCAGGGCGGCATCGTTCTGCCTGTGCGGTCGCACTGGCAGACCCTCGCCGACAGTCGCCATGTGTATGTCAGCGCGCCCGGCGACGATGCTGTGCTGGCCACCGACCACGACGGGCAGGTCGTGAAGAAGGTGGAGGGTCTCGACGGGGCGCGGGGCATGGCCGAGTCGGCCGACGAGTCCACCCTGTACGTGGCGCTCCCGGACGCTGACGCGATCTCCGTCATCGACACCGCGACCTTGACCGAGACGCGGCGCATCTCCACCGGCGCCGACACCGAACCGGAGAGCGTCGCCCTCGCCGGCGACCGGCTGTTCTTCGGCTACCAGGCCACCGTTTTCGACGCCGGCATCGGGTCGGTCGCCATCGCCGAGGCGAGCCCGGCCGTCAGCCTGGACGACAACCCCGTCTGGTACGGCAAGCCGCGGCTCGCCTCGTCGTCGGGCGCGCCCGACCGGCTCGTCGCCGCGGAGAGCCAGGGCGCGGCGGGCATGCGTGTGTACGACGTGGGTTCCGGCACGCTTCGGGAGATCGCCTACAGCGACGCCGTCGGCGACGTCGAGGACGTGGTGGTGACGCCGGACGGCAGCAGTGTGATCACCGCGAACGGCTCCAACTACTACCACCAGCGGTGGCGCCTGTCGGACCTGACGGAGGAGGCCCAGTACGACACGGGCCCCTACCCCAACTCCGTCGCTGTCGACTCCCACGGCATGGTTGCCGCGGGGATCGTGGCGGGAGGGGACTGGGACGTCTACCTCTACCGCCCGGGAGAGACCGCCGCGTACCGCACGGTCGCGTTGTCGCCGGGGTACGCGAATCTGCTCGACCGGGGCGTGGCCTGGGCGCCCGACGGCAACCGGCTGTTCGCCACCCGCTTCCCCTACTCGGGCGAGGTCATCCTCGACATCGTCACCGACGTCGCCAAGGCATCCAGCACGATCACTCTGTCCGCCCCGCCGACGAACCCCGTCGGCACGCCGGTCACCGTGACGGGGAAACTGACCTCCCTGATCCCCTTCCCCAAGCACAGAACGGTCACGGTGACGCGGAACGGCGTGGAGCTGCCGGATGTGAAGGTCGGACGGGACGGCACCTTCCACTTCAGTGACACCCCGCCTGACTGGAACACGTATCCCCAGTACACGGTCACCTACGCGGGCGACGCCACGCATGTGCCCGGCACGGCGACCGTCATGGTCGAGTTCGTCGGCTGACCGGGCCGGGCAGTTTGCCGATCCCGTCACAAGGGGCCGGTGTCCCGGAGGACGCCGGCCCCACACCGCGCCGGCGTACCGGATGTCGTTGGGCCAAGGGCGCTTAGGTTCAGGGAATGGATCGTGAGAGGAGACGGCGCATCTGGAGTGATGGCCAACCAGTCCACCTGCCTGGCTCTAATCCCACCAGAGTGACGGCCACGGCGAGCACAGGCGAGTGGGAGGCTGCGATCTCGCTACCTCTCGACCAGATCGCCCGCGAAACTCTCAAAAGAGCTCATCGACGCGGCCCCCCCTGGTTCACCCTTCGCCGCGACACCTCAGCCGTCGGACCAGGCAAAGAGATTCCGACGACCTCAGTCATCTTCGGCTGATCGTCATTCCCTCGCCGTAACCGCCAAACCTCCGCGACATGATCGGCCGGACAAGTCCTGGACGAGACGGGCACTTATCACCTCTTGCCGGTCCAACCCGACGCTCACCTCCCGAGACCGCCACCCGCTGCCTCAGGACACGAACGCCCGTAGCACCTTCGCGAAAGTCGTCAGCTCGTCGAGCAGCTCCTGCGGAAGCGGCTTCTCGTCGAAGTGGGCGATCCGGTTGCGGATGTCCTTCACTCGTTCCAGGCGGCCGATGAACTGTTCCCTGGGCATGTTGGGCCACTTCAGGGCTTCCCAGTTGGCGTCGGCGCGTTCGGCCAGCGCGGTCTTCGTCTGGTCGCCGTCAAGGAGTCTCAGATAGTCACCGAACATGAGGTCGGAGACCTGGCCGGTGCGGTGCTCGGCCTTCTTGTTCGTCTGAACGGCCTTGATGGTTTCCTCGTCCAGCGCCGCGCCCAGGCAGCGGCGCAGCAGGGACTCGATCTCCCCGACGATGAAGAAGGGCCGTGCCGCGCCCTCGAAGCGGTCCGTGACGTCCGCGGCGGTGACGATGCCCGAGAGACAGCCGTCGTCGCCTCGGACCAGGAGATATCCGTGTTCGCGGATGACCGGCAGGGCGGAGAAGAACTCCTGGCGGGTGTCGGCGACCGGAAAGGAGTCCTTCTCCATCGCGTTGTCCAGCGTCGGCTGCTTGCCCGCCTCGTACATCTTGGCGACGGACCCCCAGGTGACCACCCCATGGACCTGCGCCATGCCGGTGGTCACCGGGACCTGGGCGAGGCCCTTCGTGCGCATGAGGAACGTGGTCTGCGCCAGGGGCGTACCGGGACCGACGGACACCAGGCCGCGCCGCGCCGACGGGATGTCCCCGAGCAGCAGACGCTGCGGAAGGGCGGCCGAGGGCAGGGCCTCCTCCGTCTCGTCCTCCTCCGTGTCGGCGGGGGCGGCCTGCGCCGGGATGGACGCGAGCGGCACCACGTCGACGTTGCTGCGCTGGCCGCAGACGGCGAAGTCCGGCAGCGTCGTCAGCCCGGCGTCCGTGAGCGCCTGCGAGATGCGGTGCACCGTCCGGTGGTCACGGACCCTGACCTGGAACAGGTCCAGAATGTCCTGCACGGGCACGGTCCTGCCCTTGAGCGCGGCGAGGTCCTGCCCGCTCGGAGTGATCGTCATCGGGCGTCGCCCTCCGCGAGGTCACGGAGCATGGTCCTCTTGCCCATGGCGGAGTGCACGAGATCCTGCAACTGCTTGGAACGGTCGTTGTAGAACCGTTCGTAGTCGTTCTCGCGGAGTGCTTCCGGATCGATGAGGTGGGTGGCGAGCACATCGTCGAACCACTCGGGGCGCATGTCAGAGGCGGCGACCATCGTGGACAGGTAGGACGCCGGCGCCCCGGTCATGTCCATCGCCGCGCGGTAGGACAGAGGGGTCTTGTTCACGATGGAGTTCGTGGGCAGGTCCTGGCTGTTGCCCCGCCGGAACCAGGTCTTGGGGAAGATCTGCCGGACGTCCACGCTGTACTCGTCCAGCCTGCCGGGCTTGAGCGGGCTGTCCGTGTAGTGCCAGTCCACCGCCCCCTGCTTGACCAGCAGGGCGTAGATGCCTTTGTAGGCGGCGCTGTTGCGGGTGGTGAGGCTGTCGAGGCGGTCGGCGAAGAAGAACGCGTCCGTGACGGTGTCGGGTGCTCGGTCGCCCTGCGCGATCCAGGGGACGAGCTGCTCGACGTCACGGGTGAAGCGGGTCTCGGTGGAGCCTCCGTACATCTCGCCGAGGACTCCGCACCAGTACCACTGCTCGGTCTTCTCCTCCGCTCCCAGGCCGTCCAGCGCCGTGTCGAGGATGGCGCGGACGGCCGCGAGCGGGACGAGCTGTGTCTTGTACGGCAGATCGTTCGGACGGACGATGCACTGCCGTTCCAGGAAGTCGCCCACCCAGGCGAAGGCGTCGGTGAGTTTCGGCGCCAGCCGGACGAAGTCGGCCAGCGGGAGGTCCAGCAGATCCCGGCGCTTGCACGACACCGTCGCCCCGGTGCCAGCCTGCTTCCGTTCCCAGGTGCGCACCAGGGCGATGGCCTGCAGGAAGTCGATGCTGCTCAGACCGGTCTCGATGCCGTTGCCCAGACGGCCGAAGACCGGGTACTTGGCCGCCAGCCCCTGCTTGATCTCCCGCCACACTTTGGGGAGCTGGTAGTAGTCCCCGGTCCGGTCCACGTGCTCGCGGTCCCCGGCGTAGGTCGCGGTGAGCAGTTCGAAGACGTTCAGGGGCACACCGCCCGTGTTGACCCGCTCGAACACCGCGCAGACGGCGTCCATGGATGTGGTGGCGGCCAGCCGGATCATCGGGACCTGGAAGGCGCGGATCTGCTGGAGGACCGACTCGTCGAACTGGCCCCACAGTTCCCAGTTCTGGTTCTCGTCCGCCTTGATGTACGACATCATCCACTGGTTCACGCGTTGGGCGTCGAAGACGAGATGCAGAGGGAAGAGACCGGCCGCGCACTCGCCCTCTGTGGTGCTCAGATCCAGCACCACCGTGCGGTTGAAGTCGGTCCGGAGCACTTTGTCCGCCGGAACGGAGAGGATGGCCTCGTCGCGGTCCGCGGACGGGCCGACGGCCTTCGCGATGTCGACGTAATACCACCGCTCGATGGGCTTGTTACGGGCGTCCGCGGTCTCCACCGGGGCGTCCAGCCACAGGGCCTGGAAGAGGGAGGTGAGGCGCTGCTGCCCGTCGAGCAGGAGGAGGTCCGCGGCCGGATCCCCGTCCGGGCGCGCTCCGGTGAGCGTTCGGGAGCGGAATCGGGTGGCGCCGCCGGTCTGCAGCGTCATCACCACGCCGAGCGGATAGTCCAGCGTCACCGTCGCGATGATCGCGCGAATCCTGTCGTCGTCCCACTTCCAGTTCCGCTGGAAGTCGGGCAACTGTAAGGAGCCCGACGCCACATCCGCGAGTACGTCCTTCAGCTTCACATTGTCGAGTGCCGCCACGTTCGTCCCACTCCCACCCTGCCGTATGTACGGAGAGTGATTCCAGCAGCGTCTACGGGTGACCGTCAACCGATTCAACGAAGTAGGCGCCCCGCCACGGTGCCCGCGCGCAGCGCGGACCGATCGACGGCCGTCCGCCATCCGGTTCCCGTACGGGCGTGCCCGTGGAAATGGAAGACTGGCTCCTGTGAGCACCACCGGATCCCAGCGCCCCGCCCAGGTGAGCGCCGCCCGCCGCCGTACCGTCATCGACGCGCTGCGACGCGGTGCCGTGCCCGACAGTGGACTCGACCTGCTGGCCACCGGACTCGACCGGTTCGAAGCGGCCTTGGACGCGGAACTGGACTCGGTGGCGTCGGGCGGGTCCGTGTTCAAGGCCGTGCGGGGCGAGTACGGGTCCGGCAAGACGTTCTTCACCCGCTGGCTGGGGGAGCGGGCCAAGCGTCGCAACTTTGCCGTGGCCGAGATCCAGATCTCGGAGAACGAGACACCGCTGCACAGGCTGGAGACGGTCTACCGGCGGCTCACCGAGCGCCTCACCACCTCCAGCTTCCCTGCGAGTGCCCTCCGCCCCGTCGTCGATGCCTGGTTCTACGCACTGGAGGAGGACGCACTCGCCGCCGGTGCGACCGAGGACCACCTTCCGGGCGAGGTGGAGAAGCTGCTCGTCGCACGGCTCGCCGAGGTCTCCCGGCACGCCCCGTCGTTCGCCACCGCTCTGCGCGGCTACCGCGCCGCCCTCGCGGACGGCGACGAGGCGACCGCGGCGGCCGTCCTGGCGTGGCTCGGCGGCCAGCCGCACGTGGCGGCCTCCGCCCGCCGATCTGCCGGCGTGCGCGGCGACCTCGACCACTTCGGTGCGCTCGGGTTCCTGCAGGGGCTCCTCACCGTGCTGCGCGACTCAGGACACACCGGGCTGTTCATCGTCCTCGACGAGGTAGAGACGCTGCAGCGGGTCCGGTCGGACGCCCGTGACAAGGCACTCAACGCGCTGCGGCAGCTCATCGACGAGGTGCACTCGGGCCGCTTCCCTGGCCTCTATCTGGTCATCACGGGCACCCCGGCCTTCTACGACGGTCAACAGGGCGTGCAGCGTCTGGCACCGCTAGCTCAGCGGCTGGCCACCGACTTCACCACTGACCCGCGCTTCGACAACCCTCGCGCCGTGCAGATCAGGCTTCCCGGCTTCAACCAGGAGTCCCTGGTAGGACTCGGCCTCACCATCCGTGACCTGTACGCCGATGCCGCAGAAGCACCCGACCGTGTGCGGAAGGTCGTCGACGACGTGTATGTCGCGGACCTCGCGGTGGCCGTCGGCGGGGCGCTGGGCGGGAAGGTCGGAGTGGCTCCCCGGCTGTTCCTGAAGAAACTCGTCGGAGACGTACTCGACCGCGTGGACCAGTTCGACGACTTCGATCCCCGGCAGCACTACCGGCTCACCGTCGCCGGCAGCGAACTCACCGACGTCGAGCGAAACCTGGCGGCCACGGTCTCCGGAGACTCCGCGTCGGCCGATGACATCGACCTGGAGCTGTGATGGCGGACGCGGGACTCTCGGCCGGGAGAGACCCGGGTGGCGAGGGTGTCGATGTACTGGACCTACTCGACCCCGTCGTCCTGCATCACATCGTCAACACCCTCGGCTGGCCCGATCTGCGCCCTTTGCAGCGGGCGGCGATCCCCCCGCTCATGGAGGGGCAGGACGCCGTACTGCTGGCTCCGACGGCGGGGGGCAAGACCGAGGCGGCCTGTTTCCCCCTGCTGTCGGCGATGACCGAGCAGAAGTGGACCGGCACATCCGTGCTGTACCTGTGCCCGCTCAAGGCACTCCTCAACAACCTGGTCGTCCGCGTCGACGCGTACGCCCAGTGGCTAGGGCGACGGGCTGCGCTCTGGCACGGCGACACCAAGGAATCGCAACGGCAGCGCATCCGGGCCGAGGCGCCGGACGTCCTGCTGACCACGCCCGAGTCGCTCGAAGCGATGCTGATCGGCGTCAAGACTGACCATGCCCGCTTGTTGGGGAGCGTGCGAGCCGTCGTCGTCGACGAAGTGCACGCGTTCGCAGGAGACGACCGGGGATGGCACCTGCTCGCCGTGCTCGAACGGTTGGAGCGGGTCACCGGGCGGCCTATTCAGCGCGTAGGGCTCTCGGCGACCGTTGGCAACCCGGCCGAGCTGCTGCACTGGCTGCAAGGCGCGGGCGTCGGCAGCCGCAACGGTCAGGTCGTCGCCCCTGGAGTGCATCTGTCGGCCACCGACGGCAGCGGGCGAGGCGACGAAGCGATCCCCGAGCCGTCCCGCAGGCCTGCGGGCGAAGTGGAACTCGACTATGTCGGTTCCCTCGACAATGCGGCCAAACTCATCGCGGCGCTGCACAGGGGAGAGAAACGGCTCGTCTTCTGCGACTCGCGCCGCCAGGTCGAGGAGTTGGGCGCGGCGCTCCGCGCGCGCGAGGTCACCGTCTTCCTGTCCCACGCCTCGCTCTCCGTCGATGAACGTACCCGTTCCGAGCAGGCGTTCGCCGAGGCCCGCGACTGCGTCATCGTCTCCACGTCAACCCTCGAGCTCGGCATTGACGTCGGTGACCTGGACCGCGTCATTCAGATCGACTCACCGGCCTCCGTTGCCTCGTTCCTGCAGCGTATCGGCCGCACCGGTCGGCGTTCCGGCACCGTGCGGAACTGTCTGTTCCTCACGACCCGCAAGGACACACTGCTGCAGGCGGCGGGCCTGTTGCTGCTGTGGTCGCGGGGCTGGGTGGAACCGGTCGTCCCCCCGCCAGAGCCGCGTCACTTGGTGGCCCAGCAACTGCTCGCTGTCACCCTGCAACAGCACAAGCTCGGCGACCAGTTGTGGGACCGGCAGTGGAACGGCCTCGCCCCCTTCGACAAGTCGGCTGCTCCCATCCTGCGTTTCCTCACTGAGGAGGGTTTCCTCGACAGCGATGGTGGGATGCTGTTCGTCGGCCCTGAGGCGGAACGCCGTTTCGGGAAACGGCACTTCATCGAGCTCACCGCCTCCTTCACCGCACCTCCGCAGTTCACCGTCCTGTCCGGACGCACGGAGATCGGCCGCACCGACCCGAGCGTGCTCACGGAGGAACGTCCCGGCCCCAGGCGTTTGCTACTCGGTGGACGCAGTTGGCAGGTCACGTACATCGACTGGCTGCGCAAACGCGTCTTCGTCGAGCCGGCCGACGGCGGTGGCATCGCCAAGTGGATGAATGGCGGCGTCGCCGGGCTGTCGTACGCGCTGACGCGTGCCATGCGTGAGGTGCTGCTCGGCACGAATCCGCCCGTCTCCCTCACCCGGCGGGCGGAGACATGCCTGACCGAACAGCGCGAGACCGACGCACCTGACACCGTCCACCCGGGCGGCACGTTGATCACGCGCGTCGGCTCAGACGTCCGCTGGTGGACCTGGGCCGGCTACCGCGCCAACGCCACCCTGGCAGCCACCCTCCAGTCGGTCACCGACCCTCTGCAACGCCCCACCGACAGCTGGCTGCGCCTGCGCGAGAACCTCGCCCCGGCCGACTGGCGTGCGGCCCGTGACGACGTCGCCGAGAACCTCGTCCTGCCAGATGTGGACCGCCGGGCCGTACGCGGCCTGAAGTTCTCCGCCGCCCTCCCGGAACGCCTCGCCGTGGCCACGGTGGCGGCCCGCTTGGCCGACTTCGAGAGCGCCGGCATGGTGCTTGGCGAGCCGACGCGCTTTCAGCACGACGGCTGAGGCGGAAAGCCGTCAAGGCCGCTTCAGACGGACGCCAGGGGTTACGCCCGCCCCAACTGCTCCGTCACCACTTGATGCGCACGCCGCCCAGCAAGTGCGTGAAGCCCGCGCGGGTTACCACGGCGCAGACAATGCGGCGGCAGGAGCAGGACGTGCAGGCGCCGATCTTCCGGCGCAATGTGGCGGCGTCGTGAGGGCGGGAGAGGGAGTGCTGAACGAGGGTTGCATCGAGCTCGCCACTCTGGAGGCGGATGGCGGTGTCCACCGTGGTGGCCTTGAAGCTGCGTGCGGCGAGTCGAGAACGGATCGTGTCCGGCTGCCGATATCGCGCAGGTACCGCATTGTCCAGCCATCGATGTGATTGCGGTCCACGCGGCCACCGTCGGGGTCGGCTGCAGCATGCGAAGGCGGCTGCACGGAGATACGCTCGGACGTCTTCGGGCGCATCGGGTAGCCTGCCCGACCCCAATAGTGACGAAGCCCCGTCCGGACTGCTCCGGGGCAGGATCTCGTCTTGCGTGGCCATCAAGGTAGCTACATGGGTGCCCTCCCCGCACCTTTGCGCAGGTCATAGCGCTGTGGTGACACTCCCCGGCGTACAGCCCGACTCGTCTGCCGCCAAGGACCCTGGACAGCGAATATGCTGGTCAGTGGCCCTTCTTGTCGCGTCGGGGGCTTGATCGGACCCCGATCCGCACCGGTTCGAGTGGGGCCGTTCGGCCTCGATACCTGGCGGTCGGCAACGAAGACGCCATCGCACGCCACGAGCCGCTTCGTACCCGCCCCGGCTTCCCCGGTCTGCGACCTCCCGCCCTGCTCCTTCGCCGTTCTGCGCACCCGCACGGAGGGCGCGACCGCCGTGCGGGTGGAGCAGCCGGGGCTGCTAGGGCGCCAGCGTCACGGGGCTCACTCCTTTCCTGTACGACCACTCGGCTGCGGCTACTCGGCCTGGGGCGGGGTCGGGGTCGGGGTCGGGGTGGGTCGTCACGCGGTTCGGCGCGACATCGCTGAGCGGTCGGCACAGCATGGAAAGAGGCGGAATCCTCGACCGCATGACGGCGGAAGTGAGGAGCTATGACGATGCGTACACCTTCCGCGCGGTGCCCACGTCTGCCCGATCATGGCTCGGGAGCACCATGAGTGGCGTCGAAGAGCGGCTGTTGGCCGGCCGATATCTCCTCGTCGAGCAGCTCGGTCACGGCGGGATGGGCACCGTGTGGCGGGCCCAGGATCAGGTGCTGAGCCGTGAGGTGGCGGTGAAGGAGCTGACGGTCAGCGGCCTGCCGCGCGAAGAGCTCACGGTGTTGCACGCTCGCATGGAACAGGAGGCGCGGGCTGCGGCGCGGGTCAAGCACCCGGGGGTCGTCACCGTGTTCGACGTGCTGGAAGAGGACGGCCGACCGTGGATCGTGATGGAGCTGATCGACGGCCAGTCACTCGCCGACGTCATTGCCACGGAGGGCACACTGCTGCCACGAGACGCGGCCCGACTCGGAGCGCAGTTGCTGTCGGCGCTGGACCGGGCGCATCAGCTGGGGGTTCTCCACCGGGATGTCAAACCCGCAAACGTGCTGCTTGAGCGCGGCGGACGAGTAGTGCTCACCGATTTCGGCATCGCCGTCATGGGCGGCTCCAGCGGCCTGACCCGCACCGGCGACGTCATCGGTTCGCCGGACTACCTCGCCCCGGAGCGTGCCACGGGCCACCGTCCGGGCCCGGAGTCCGATCTGTGGTCGCTCGGCGTGACGCTGTACGCCGCGGTGGAGGGCCAGTCACCGTTCCGCCGCACCACGACGATGAGCACCTTGCAGGCGGTGGTCGCCGAGGAGCTTCCGGAACCCCGACACGCGGGCCCGCTCGCCCCTGTCATAGAAGCGCTGCTTCGTAAGGACCCGAACGAGCGGGCGACGGCTGAGCAGGCCCAGCGGATGCTGGGCGACGTGGCGGCCGGGGCGGCGGTGAGTGCCCCCACGCCCCGAACAGAGGAGCATCCGCCCACGCAACTGGCGCCGCCGACTCCCAGCACCGGCAAGGAGCGCGCCCGAGAACCGACCCGGACGACACCGCCCACACCGGTGCCGTCATACGGCTCGGGCAACCGGGCCGAGCCCGTCCCGCAGGCCTACGACGAGAACCGGGCGCCCACCCCGCCGACCGTACGGGTACCCTCCGCCGGCCACTACGCCCACCCGGGCGGCGCGGACGACGGCCGGTCCAGGCGGCGCAAGTCGCTGCTGATCGCCGGAGCGGCACTCGCGGTGGCACTGGTGGGTGGCGGCGCCGCAGCCGTGGTGATGACCAGCGACTCGCGAGACACTCCGCAGTCCGCACCCACTACCTCGCAGAGCACGGTCACTTCGCAGAGCACCGTCACCCGGACGGCCACGCAGAGCCCTCCCAGCAAGGCCGGCAAGACCCCGGCACCGGCACCATCCACGACCGCACCGACATCAGCCCCTCCGACCACCGCCGCCGTCGCGCCTGCCCAACAGGTCGTCGAGGACTATTTCGCCGCCATCAACGCCGGGGACTACGCACGCGCATGGGACCTTGGGGCGAAGAACCTGGGCGGGACCTACGACTCCTTTGTCGCGGGCCTCTCCGACACCGTCTCGGACACGGTCACCATCGAGTCCGTCTCGGGCGACACCGTGGCCGTGCGACTCGACGCGCTGCAGACGGACGGAACGCACCTGCTGTTCGCCGGGACTTACACCGTGCGGGACGGCGAGATCGTCTCGGCCGACGTCGAAAAGCTGTGATGCGTCGCTGTGTGCACCGCGTGGTGGGGCCGCGGTGATTCTCCCCGGCGTGCAGCCCGACTCGGCCGCGGAAAGGTCGTGTTTCCGCGCCCAAGCCGCATGACAACTCCCGGGAAGGCCTCGGGACTTCGTGGAAACGAGGCCGCGATGTGTCATGCTGTGGCCGTTTTCGAAGGGGAGGGCGAAATGACCGAGAAACCACTGACGCACAAGCAAGCGCTCGCAAAGGTGATCCAGGCGCTGGGCGGCACCTGGGACACGGAACGCGCCGTGCTGGCCCTGCGGGTCGCCGGATACGAGCCGACAAGCGACGAAGCCGCCGGCAAGGAGGCCCGAAGCAACCTGCGTGAGCTGGCCAAGGACGGCCTGATCGTGAGACCGGACCCGGACCAGGCCGTGTATCGCCCGGCGTAGTCGTCACCCTTGAGTTCGGATCCGCTTCGAGCAGGACCTCCGGCGCTGCCCCATCAGCAGATGACGGGCTCCTGGAAGCCCCTGGCTGTGATGTGAGCGATGGCTGCTGGGTGACTGGGCAGCCACTCATCGCACACCCGCCGGCGAGGGCTGGTGCCGTCGCTGAATTCGGGGCGTACCACTGCGATGAGTATGTGGTCGCAGCCGCCGTGCGAAACCATGGAACAGATCACCTCGCCGCGTTGCTCAAGGGCGGGCACGTACGGATGAATCGACGGAATCGGAGAGCGCATCTCCCGCACCATGCACCGCATGTGCTGGTGCATGGTGCGGAGGGTAACAACGTGGCCCTACCGTCCGCTGGGGGCCCCGAGCCTGAGGGCGTTGAGGCTCGCCCTGCATGAGGAGGCGGCGCTGGAACCCCTCTTGGAAGACGTCGAGCAGGACAGGGAAAGAAAAGAATGGTGGACGGTTTCACCGAGGCGAACCTCAAAGCGCTGGCCGGCCCCCGCTCCTTCGAGCGGGGGCTCGGTTACCTCGACGCGGTGTCAGGGGTCGAGGTCGGTGATGGCTGGGTGACCGCGAGTGTGCACGGTACGGAGCGGTACGAGGTGGAGCTGGCCCTGGAGGGGCCCGGCGGGCTGGGCGGTGAGTGCGACTGCCCGTACGGGATGGAGGGCAACTTCTGCAAGCATCTGGTGGCCCTCGGCCTGACCGTGCTCGGCCGGGGGACGAGCCTGCCGCGGCAGCGGAAGGCGGCCCGGGACCGCGCCCAGGACCTCGACACATGGCTGTCCACCCTGTCCAAGGGCGAGTTGCTCACCCTGGTGAAAGAACAGGTGGGCGAGGACCGGCAGTTGCGGCGACGTCTGGAGCTGCGGGCGGCGGGCGCCCGTGGCGACCTCGCCGGGGTTCGGGCGAGCGTTCGTGAGCTGCTCGACGTACGCCCGTTCGCGCGGTACGGACACGTCGAGTACGCCGACGCCCGAGCCTACGCCGACCAGGCAGGGCAGGCGGTGTCGGCGATCGGGGCGCTCACCGGCTCCGGACGGGCCGCCGAGGCGGTCGACCTGGCGCGGGAGGCGATGCGGCTGCTGGCCGAGGCCGCGGAGAGCGTCGACGACTCCGACGGATGGCTCGGACAGGTCGGTGCCGACCTCGCCGCCGCCCATCTCGAAGCATGCCGCTCGGCATCTCCGGACCCGGAGGAACTCGCGCGCTGGCTGGTCGGCCAGGCACTCGGTGACGTCGACGAAGGCCTCACCGAGATCGATCCGCTCGATTACCGGGATGTCCTCGGCGACGAGGGGATGGCCGCCGTGCGGAAGCTGGTGGTCGAGGCATGGCGGGGCAACCGCACCGGGTGGGCCGAGAAGTACCTGATGGAACGCCTGGCCAAAGCGGGAGGCGACATCGACATGGTGATCGCCGTGCACGCGGCCGACCTCACGCCGAACGGCCACACACATCTGCTCATCGCCCGCGAGCTGGACACCGCCCGGCGCCCCGACGAGGCCCTGACCTGGGCGGAGCGCGGCATCCGGGAAACCCAGGACCTCGCCGCCGTCGACACCGCCCTCGTCGACCACCTCTGCGAACGTTACGCTCAGGCGGCCCGGCTCCCCGACGCCGTCGCCCTGCGCCGCGACCACTTCGGCGCCCGCCGCTCCCTGCTCACGTACCAGCAACTGCGCGTCGCCGCACGGGCCGCCGACTGCTGGCCGGCCGAGCGCGAGATGGCGCTGGCTCTGCTGCGCGCCGACGCGGAGCGGCAGGGACAGGGCTGGTACGGAGGCCCCGTCCTGGTCGACGCCCTGCTCGACGACCAGGACGGAGCCGCCGCGTGGCAGGCCGCCGTGGAGACCGGCGCCCACGACAGACAGTGGCTCACTCTCGCCGACCAGATCCGTCCCGACCGCCCCGCCGACGCGCGCGACATCTACCTCCGCCTGGCCGAGCCGCTGACCGCCCAGACCGGCAACACGGTCTACGAGCAGCTCGTCGCCCTGCTGCTGAGCATCCGGGACTGCCACAGCCGCCTGGGCACACCGGACGCCTTCACGGAGTACGCCACCGGCCTGCGCGCTTCCCAGAAACGAAAGCGGAACCTGATGCGGCTGATGGACGAGCACGGTCTGTGAGCCGTCCGCTCGGCGATGCCGTGCACGCACCGGTTCGCTGGGGCACCTGCGGCGCGGCAGACGCGTGACCCGCACGACAAAGCCGTGCGGGTCAGTCGGCGCGGAGCGAGGGGACGTGGTCAGGCCCAGGGGTTGACCGGCGTGAAGGAGCTGTCGGCGCGGAAGGTGGTGGTGTTCTGGAAGGGGTCGATGCGCAGCTCGTAGTTGTAGTGGCGGAGGTAGCGGCCGGGGTAGTTGAACGATTCCAGGCTGACCGAGCCGGTGGCTGAACCCGGCCGGGCGCAGTAGGTGGCGTCCTTGTCGAAGGTCGCCGTGCCGTTGCTCGCGTCGAAGCGGACCCGGAAGTCCATGTGGCGCAGGTAGCGGCCGGACGAGTCGCGGAACGAGTAGCAGGTGGGGTCGGCCAGGCCGGGGACGATGGTGAAGGTGGCGTTCTGCTTGACCGCCGTGGTGCTGGAGGAGGTCACCGGGTCCACGTAGCCGAGGTTGTCGGCGCGGACGGAGGCGTAGCGGCCGGTGAAGTTGACCGACTGGAGCGAGCGGTTGGTGTGCGTCGGCAGGGTGGCGCCTACGGTGACCGGGTCGATGCTCTCCAGGGTGGGGACGACCTTCTTCAGCAGGCCGGCGGAGTCGAACTCCAGCTTGTCGATGGTGGTTTCGCGGTGGGTGCCGTCACCGCCGGGCATGGCGAAGCGGTGGTAGGCGATGTACCAGTCGTCGGTGCCCGGGACGTGGACCACGGAGTGGTGGCCGGGGCCCTTGATGCCGAGGGCGAGGTCCTTCTCCAGGATGACGCCGCGCTTGGTCCAGGGGCCGGTGGGCGAGGAGCCGGTGGCGTAGGCGACGCGGTAGTTCTCGTCACGTGTGTCGTTCTCCGACCACATGAAGTAGTAGGTGCTGTTGCGCTTGATGACGAAGGTGCCCTCGTTGTAGCCGCTGGGGGTGATGTTGGTGACCTTCGAGGCGTCGAAGGAGACCATGTCGTCGTTCAGAGGGACTACGTACGCCCTGCCATTGCCCCAGTAGAGGTACGTCTTGCCGTCGTCGTCGGTGAAGACCGCCGGGTCGATCATCTGGCCGGTGAAGGCGCCACGGGCGATCAGTGGCTTGCCCAGGGGGTCTGTGAACGGGCCGGTGGGCGAGTCGGAGACCGCGACACCGATGTTCGTGTCGGCGGAGTAGTAGAAGTAGTACTTCCCGTTCTTCTCGGTCATCGTCGGGGCCCAGGCCCGGGCGTCGGCCCAGCTGACGTCGGGTCCGAGGTCCAGGATGACGCCGTGGTCCGTCCAGTGGACCAGGTCCTTGGAGGAGTACGCCTTGAACTTCGTGCCGCTCCAGCCCGCGAAGCCGTCGGTGGTCGGGTAGACGTAGAAGGTGTCGCCGAACCGGACGATGTTCGGGTCGGCGGTGAGCCCCGGCAGGACCGGGCTCTTCATGATCAGCGCCTCGACCGTCCAGGTGCGCTTCTGGCCGTCGGAGCCGGTCACCTCGTACGTCACGGGGTCGGTGAAGTCGCGCGGGGCGCCGGAGGCCGGGCTGATGGCCGCGCCCTGGGCGATGGTGAACTGCGGGGCGAGCGTGGTGAGGTCGGTGCCCTCGGTCAGCGGGAGGGTGATCTTGCTGTTGGCGTTGTCGACGATGGCGTCGATCTTCAGCCTGGGGTGGGTGGCCGCGCCGATACCCGTGCTGTTCCCGCTGACTTCGAGGACCTCGGTGGGCGCCAGCGCGCGGTCGTAGACCCGGAAGTCGCGGATCTTGCCCTTGAAGAGCTTGTCACTGGTGTAGACCGACTTGCCGATGTAGTTGGCCGTGGTGATGCCGGACCCGATGGAACCGGGGGTGAGGGTGACCGACGTGTTACGGGCCTTCTCCACGCCGTCCTCGTAGAGGACGCCCGTGGTGCCGGTCTGGGTGTAGGTGATGTGCTTCCAGACCGAGCGCTGCAACGCGGTGGAGGTCCGGGTGTTCTGCTCGGTGGACGAGTTCCCGGAGGCGATCGCGGTCCTGTACGAGTTGCCCGTGGTGAACAGGTACCCGTTGCCGGCGCCGCTGCTCGCGGTGTTGCCGAAGCCGTAGATGAAGTAGGGCGTGGCCTGGGCGGCGTCGATCTGCACGTCCATCGAGACGGTGATCGCGTTCATGCCGCTCATGATGTTGTCCGGCACCTTGACGTAGGTGCTGGACCCGTTGAAGGTGAGCCCCTCGCCGTTGCCCGACCAGCCCGCGGTGCCGTTGACGGTGCCGTTGCGTCCGTTG
Source organism: Streptomyces sp. NBC_01314 (assembly GCF_041435215.1). Lineage (NCBI taxonomy): Bacteria > Bacillati > Actinomycetota > Actinomycetes > Kitasatosporales > Streptomycetaceae > Streptomyces > Streptomyces sp. NBC_01314. The sequence continues at coordinate 8,118,883 of NZ_CP108394.1, forward strand.
CCGGAGGCGTCCACCGCCACGGTGCCCGAGGTGGCGTCGAGTTTGTACCAGAGAGCCAGGCCGTCGGTGATCTCCGCCGCCTGGGCGGGGGCCGCCGGGCCGACGACGCCCACCATGAGCGAGGCGGCGGCCACGGCGGCCAGGGCGCCCTGCCGGAATCTTCGGCGGCACTGAAGTCGCACGCTGTGCATGGTTCACATCCCCTGAGAAGACACGTCTGAAGAAGACACGTCTGAAGAAGACACGTCTGTGATGAAGACATGCCTGAAGAGGGGGACGCGACGCCTCGGCCGAGGTGCCGCGTTCCGCCCGAATGACATCTGGAGTCGACGAGTCGAGTCGAGTCGAGTCGAGTCGAGTTGTGTCGTGTCGTGGCGCGCTCGCGCGTGGGATGCCGACGCCCTCCTCGCTTGAGGGCGGGTGGCGGGTGGGGCGCCGCCTGAGGGCGCCGGCATCCCGGTCGGGTCAGCTCGTCAGACGGAAGGTGGCGTCACTGCGTCCCGTCGCGTTGGTGATCGTTTCGAGCTTCAGCTGGAACGCGTAGTGGCGGATGTACCGGTCGGGGTGGTTGTACGACTGGAAGGAGGACCATGTCGAGTCGGCGAGTCCGGCGACCTGGCGGAAGGTGGCGTCCTCGGCGAACTGGGTGGTGCCGTCGTTGTAGACGAGCTGGAAGTCGGCTCCGTCGCTGCGCAGGTAGTAGCCGGGGAAGTTGACCGACTCGAAGGAGACGGTGCCGGAGCCTGCCAGGCCGGGGCGCGGGCGGAACTTGGCGTCGTCGTTGGTGATGTTCTGGTCGATGCGCACATCGAAGTTGGTGTGCCGTACGTAGCGGTCCTGGAAGTTGAAGGACTGCAGCCGCTTGGCCGGGACGTTGGCCCAGCGCGCCTGGATCCGGGCGTCCTCGGCGGCCGTCAGGTTCAGGATCGAGCCGTGGCGCTTCTTGTTGCCGCCCAGGGAGTACGTTCCCGACGTGGGGAGCTGGTAGCTGCCGGAGACGGACGGGTTGGTCGTCGAGACCGGCATGTATCCCTTCCCGGCCGCGTACTGGTCGAGGTAGAGGGTCCACTCGTTGCGGTCGCGGAACTTCATCCACATCGGGCCCTCGACCTGGGAACCGGTCAGGCCGATGCCGGAGAGGTTGCCGAGGTTCGTCCAGGTGCCGAGGACCGAGTTGCTGCCTTCGAGGGTGATCTGGCCGTCGCCGGAGGCGCGTACGAAGCGGTAGTTGCCGACGCCGGAGGGGACCTCGACGATCTGGGTGTCGATGATGCCCTGGGTGCCGGCGCGGTCGATGTAGATCTGGGGGGTGGTGATGGTGCGGAAGTCGGTGGTGCGGGCGTAGTAGATGCGGTGCTTCAGTACGCCGTTGAGGGTGGCGTTGGTCGCCCAGTACAGGACGTAGTCGTTGGTGGCCGGGTTCCAGATCGCTTCCGGCGCCCAGGCGTTGCGTCCGTCGGGGATGGCGCCGGCGACGTTGAGCAGCCACGGAGCAGACCAGGTGACCAGGTCGGTGGACTCCCACACCACGAGGTTACGGCTGCCGTTGGAGGTGGAGTCGCTCCATGACTGGCCGCAGCCGATGCACAGGTCGGTCGCGATGATCCAGTACTTGCTGCCGTCGGGTGAGCGCACCAGTGCGGGGTCGCGCACACCGCGCGTGCCCACGGTCGAGCGCAGGGTCATCCCGCCGCCGTTGAGGTCGGTCCAGTTCAGACCGTCCGCGCTGTACGAGAAGTACATCTGCTGACCGGTCGCCCCCTCCCCGATGAAGTGCGTCATCAGGTACCCCGGGTCCGCGGCGGCGGCCCGTTGAGGTGTGGTCACGACTTGGGCGGTGAAGAGCAGGCAGGCGGCGACGAATATCGCCGCCAGCCGAGCGAGGACCGCGCGCATATGTGTTCCTGTCTTTGTGGAGTGCCATGATCAGGTGCGAGTGAGGTCGAGGGTGAGGCCCGGCCTCCGTACCGCTGGGGCGGGACCTGCTCCCGCGCGCCGTGGACGTCGCGTGATACGCGGTCAGCGGCCGGAAAGCCGCGGTTTCCGCGTGGGTGTGGCAGTGACCGGAGACCCCGCCGCAGTGGCGGGCCGGGTGACTAAGGCAGCTGAGCGGGCCGACAGAGGAGCCGACTCAGGAGTGCGCCGGAGGCGTATGCGCAGCACGGGCTGTCTCCTTTGACGGCCGTGGTTCGAAAAATCGAACATTGTTCGCAAGTTCGAGCAGAAGATAGATGTCAGCCAGGGGTGAGTCAATGGAACTGGCCAGTTCGATCTCCGGCGCTCGCGTCCGTGGCCGCTCATGATGGCAGGCCTTCTCCGCTCCGCCCCCTTGTGCGGCGGAGCCTCTCCGCGCACTCGGGCCCTTTGTGAGGAATCCGGCCGCACAACCATTGACACAGCACTGCGAACAGGACAAAGATCTCGCCTGCAACCACGTTATTGAATCGTTTCAAAAGCGCGGAATCTATAATTCCGATTCCTCCCCCTCCGGGCTGCCGACGCGGTTGCCACCCTCCCCGCACCTCTCCTAGGAGCCCGCGATGCACGATGTGACGCGCCGGTCCGCTCTGCGTTCGGCCATAGCCGTGGCCCTGGCCCCCACCCTGGGCTCACTCGTCCTGCCCGGCTTCGCGCCCACCGCGTCCGCCGCGGTCTCGTGGACCGCCAAGTGGATCTGGGCATCCTCCAGCTCGGCGAACCAGTGGGTGGCCTTCCGCAGAACGATCACCCTGGACTCCGCGCCCTCGAAGGCCGTGACCCAGATCGCGGCGGACTCGAAGTACTGGCTGTGGGTCAACGGCACCCTCGTCGTCTTCGAAGGCGGCCTCAAGCGCGGCCCGAACCGTACGGACACGTACTACGACGAGATCGACCTCGCCCCGTACCTGACCAGCGGCAGCAACACGGTGGCGCTGCTGGTCACGTACTTCGGAAAGCAGGGCTTCTCGCACAGCAGCAGCGGCAAGGGCGGACTGCTGTTCCAGTCCGACATCGAGACCGGTTCCACCACCACCCGGCTGGTCAGCAACACCGGCTGGAAGCACAAGGTCCACCCGGGCTACTCGAACAACACCAGCGGCACCCAGGTCAACTTCCGGCTGCCGGAATCGAACGTCTACTACGACGCCCGCAACGCCACCGCCATGGCCGACTGGCAGTCCTCCGGCTTCGACGACAGCTCCTGGAGCGCACCCACCGACTTCGGCGCCGCCGGCGCCGCGCCCTGGAACGGCCTCGTCGAACGGCCGATCCCGCAGATCCGCTACTCCGGCCTGAAGTCCTACACCAACAACGCCTCGCTCCCGGCCACCGGCCAGGGTTCCACCGCGATCTGGGCCACCCTGCCCTCCAACATCCAGGTCACCCCCTACCTGAAGGTCGACGCCCCGGCCGGCACCGTGATCGGAATCCAGACCGACCACTACGACGACGGCAAGGGCCTGGTCGGCATCGACCAGGCCACCATCTTCAACGTCCGCGCCACCTACGTCTGCACCGGCGGAGTCCAGGAGTTCGAGGCGCTGGCCTGGATGAGCGGTACCGCCGTGCGGTACATCATCCCGGCGGGCGTGACCATCATCGACCTCAAATACCGGGAGTCCGGCTACGACACCGACTTCGACGGCTCGTTCACCAGCAACGACGCCTTCCTCGACACCGTGTGGACCAAGGCCGCCCGCACCATGTACGTCAACATGCGGGACAACTACATGGACTGTCCCACCCGCGAGCGTGCCCAGTGGTGGGGCGATGTGGTCAACCAGCTCAAGGAAGGCTTCTACACCTTCGACACCAACTCCCACGCCCTGGGCAAGAAGGCCATCGCACAGCTGGCGGCCTGGCAGGAGCCCGGTGGCGTGCTGTACTCCCCGATGCCCTCGACCATCTGGACCGCCGAACTGCCCAACCAGATGCTCGCCTCCATCTGGTCGTTCTGGACCTTCCACCTCTACACCGGCGACACCAGCACGGTCACCGCCGCCTACCCGGCGGTCAAGAAGTACATGGACCTGTGGAGCCTGGGCAGCGACGGCCTGGTGGCCCACCGCACCGGGGACTGGGACTGGCAGGACTGGGGCACCAACATCGACACCCGGATCCTGAACAACTGCTGGTACTACCTGGCCCTCGACACCGCCGCCAAGCTCGCCGACCTCAGCGGCAACACCGGTGACGTCGCCGGATGGCAGGCCCAGCGCGCCAGCATCAAGGCCAACTTCGACACCCTGCTGTGGAACTCCACGAAGAACGAGTACCGCTCACCCGCCTACAACGGCGACACCGACGACCGCGCCAACGCCCTCGCCGTCGTCGCGGGCCTGGCCACCCCCAGCCACTACCCGGCGATCACCGAGGTACTGCGCACCCACCTCAACGCCAGCCCCTACACCGAGTTCTACGTCCTGGAAGGGCTGTACCTGATGGGCGCGGCCACCGTCGCGGAGGAGCGGATGCGCAACCGCTTCGCCGCCCAGGTCGCCGACCCCGCCTGCCACACCCTGTGGGAGGTGTGGGTCAAGTCCGAGGGCACCGACAACCACGCCTGGAACGGCGGCCCGCTGTACGCCCTGTCCGCCTACGCAGCGGGTGTCCGCCCCACCACGGCGGGCTGGGAAACCTACGAGGTCATCCCGCAGACCGGCACCCTCACGAAGATCAACACGGTGACGCCGACCGTCGAGGGTGAGATCCGCTTCGGCATCACCCGCGACGGCACCCAGGCGACCCTCACCCTCACCTCGCCGAGCGGGACGACGGCCCGTGTCGGTGTGCCCACCTACGGCGGCTCCCAGCCCGTCATCAAGGCCAACGGCACCACCGTCTTCACCGGCGGCTCCTCCACGGGCAGCGTCAGCGGTCTGAGCTACGACGGCAAGGACTCCTCGTACGTCTACTTCAAGGTCCAGCCGGGCACGTGGACGTTCACGGCGACGGGCACCGGCCGCCTGGACAACCTGGCCCTGGGCCGGACGGTCACCAGCAGCAACAGCCTGGAGAACACCAACTGGGGCAGAAACCGCCTCACCGACGGCAAACTCACCAGCGTCAGCGGCGCCAGGGGCTACACCAGCAACGACTTCGCCTCCGCCGACGTCAGCGCCACCCCCGTCTGGGTCGAGATCGACCTCGGCGCCGACACCGACCTGGACGCCGTACGTCTCTTCCCCCGCACCGACACCGGGGGAGCAGGTGGTGGTACGGCGGGCTTCCCGGTCGACTTCACGATCCAGACCCGCCCCGACGGCTCCAGCACCTACACCACCGTCCGCACCGTCACCGGCCAGGCCAACCCCGACGGCAAGGTCCAGACGTACGGCTTCAAGACCACCACCGCCCGCCACGTCCGCCTGCAGGCCACCAAACTCGGCACCCCCGCCTCCGACGAAGCCACCAAGTTCCGTCTCCAGCTCGCCGAACTCACCGTCCCCACCGCCGCGACGGCCGTCACGGCCAACTACACGCTGGAGAACAGCGACTGGGGCAAGACCCGGATCCTGAACGGCACCACCACCAGCGTCAGCGGTGGCAAGGGCTTCACCAGCATCGACTTCCCCGCCGCCAACGTCAGCGACACACCCGTGTGGATCGAGGTCGACCTCGGCGCCGACCGCTCCGTCGACTCCGTCACCCTCCACCCGCGCACCGACGCGAGCGGAGCCGGCGGCGGCTCGGCGGGCTTCCCCGCCGACTTCACGATCCAGACCCGCCCCGACGGCTCCAGCACCTACACCACCGCCCGCACCGTCACCGGCCAGGCCAACCCCAGCGGAGCCGCCCAGACCTACACCCTCACCTCCACCACCGGCCGCTACCTGCGCCTGACCGCAACCAAACTCGGCACCCCCGCCTCCGACGAGTCCACCAAGTTCCGTCTGCAGCTGGCCGAGATCGTCATCAAGTAACACGCCCCACAGCCGACAGCGGCCCGCCCCGGCACACCCACGTGCCGGGGCGGGCCGCCTTGGCGCCGTAGCGGACGTAGCGGACCACGAGCTGTCGACCGTGCTCGTCGCGCCGGTCGGCCGGATCGGAGGGGTAGGCGGGTACGCCGGGTAGGCGTGGACTTCGGTCTCCGCCTGGCCGGTCAGCCCAGCAGACCGGCCAGCCGTCGCCACGCCTCGCGCGGCAGCGCGTCGCCCGGCCCGTCGTCGATCACCTGCAATGCCACATGGTCCGCCCCCGCCGCGTGGAACTCATCCACCTGCCCCCGGATCCGGTCGTCGTCGCCCCACGCGTACACCGCGTCGATCAGGCGGTCGCTCCCGCCGTCCACGAGGTCGGAGTCGGTGAAGCCGAGGCGGAGGAAGGTGTTCGTGTAGTTCGGGAGCCCCAGATAGAAGGCGAGGTGGGCGCGGGCGACGGACCGGGCGCGGTCCGCGTCGGTCTCCAGGACCACCTTCAGTTCCGGTGCCAGCAGGGGGCCCTCGCCCAGCGTCTCGCGCGCCTCCGCCGTGTGTTCCGGAGTCACCAGGTACGGGTGGGAGCCGGCCGCGCGGTCGCGGGAGAGGCGGAGCATGCGGGGGCCGAGGGCGGCGAGGACGCGGCGGTCAGCGGGGACTCCGGCCGTGTCCAGGGCGTCGAGATAGTCGACCATCGCGGCGTACGGGCGCCGGTACTGCTCCGCGAGTTTCGCGTGGCTCACGCCGAGGCCGAGGAGGAAGCGGCCGGGGTGGGTGGCCTCCAGCTCCGCGAAGCGTACGGCTGTCTCGGCGGCCTCGTGCATCCAGATGCTCTGGATGCCGGTGGCGACGGTGATATGTGCCGTCGCCTCGACAAGGGGGACGGCGTGCTGGACGGTCGTGCTGCCGCCGAGCCAGATCGCGCCGAAGCCGAGTTCCTCCAACTCGGACGCCGCCTCGGCGAGTTCGCCGTTACGAGCCGGGTCCTCGGCCCGCAGGCCGATGCTCCAGATGCCGTACCGTCCCACGCTGTTCTCTTTGGCCATGCAGACGCCAACCCGCTCGCCTTCGCGATCTATTCCGGCGAGGCAGGCAGGCCGTCTCCAGCGAGGCAGGCAAGGCCGTCGGCACAAAATGTGTCGCATCCATTGACGCCCCTCCTGCCTCACCTTTACCTTCTGGCCGAAGTTACGTACAGCGTTCGCAATATCGAACAATCTGCTCCCTTTAATCCCCCCTCTCTTGAGCCGCTCCTCGAAGGGACTTGCCGTGTTCCGCATTCAAGTCCGTCACTGGGTGACGTTGGGGGCCGCACTGCTGGCCCTGTTCGCGTCACTCCTGGCCGTCCAGCCGGCGGCGCCCGCCGCCGCGGCCGACGGCAAGCCGTTCACCAACCCGGTCAAGTCGCAGAAAGGCGCCGACCCGTGGCTGGAGTACTACAACGGCAACTACTACCTGGTGACGACCTCGTTCACCGGTGAGCTGACCATGCGGAAGTCGCCCACCCTGGCCGGGCTGAGTACCGCCCCCAGCGTGCAGGTATGGTCGGACAGCACCAGCAGCCGCAACTGGAACATGTGGGCGCCGGAGATCCACTTCCTCGACGGCAAGTGGTACCTCTACTACTCCGCCGGGCCGCGGAACTCCGCCTGCTGCGACGACCAGCGCACCCAGGTGCTGGAGAGCGCCGGGTCCGACCCCATGGGGCCGTACACCTTCAAGAACACCCTCACCGGCTCCAACCTGAACCCGGGCGGCTGGCTGATCGACTCCAGCGTGCTCAAGTACAACAACAAGCTGTACCTGGTCGGCAGCGGTTCGGCCGGCGGCAGCAAGCAGAGCCTCGTCATCGCGCCGCTCAGCAACCCGTACACCCTCGCCAGCTCCACGTTCACCGTCATCTCCAGCCCGACACTGAGCTGGGAGACGCAGAGCGGTGAGGTGAACGAGGGGCCCGAGCCGCTGTACCGCAACGGCCGCACCTTCCTCGTCTACTCCGCGAGCGCCTGCTGGGGGCCCGACTACAAGCTCGGGCAGCTGGAGCTGACCGGCTCCGACCCGCTGCTCGCCTCCTCCTGGACGAAGAAGCAGACGCCGGTCTTCCAGCGCAGCGACGCCAACAGTGTGTACGCGCCCGGTCACAACGGGTTCTTCACCTCGCCCGACGGGACCGAGAACTGGATCGTCTACCACGCCAATGACGCCGCCGGTGACGGGTGCGACAACGGGCGTACGACCCGCGCGCAGAAGTTCACCTGGAATGCCGACGGGACGCCGAACTTCGGGACCCCGGTCGCCCTCGGGACCACCATCGCCGGCCCCTCCGGTGAGACCGCGACCACGCCGACCGCGTACACGATCGTCAACCGCAACAGCGGCAAGTGCCTGGACGTCAGCGGCGGCAGCACCGCCGACGGCGCCAATATCCTCCAGTGGACCTGCAACGGCGGGGCCAACCAGAAGTGGCGGATCGAGGACCGCGCCGACGACACCAGCCGTCTCGTGAACGTCGCCACCGGCAAGGTCGCCGACGTCGCCGAGTGCGCGAGCGCCGACGGCGCCGACATCCGGCAGTGGTCCTGGCTCAACAACAACTGCCAGAAGTTCCGCATGGTCTACCTCGGCGGCGACTACGTCCGTATCGTCAACGCCTCCACCGGCAAGGTCATGGACGTCGCCGACTGCGGCACCGCCAACGGTGCCGACGTACGCCAGTGGTCCTGGCTCAACAACAACTGCCAGCAGTGGCGGCTCGTCCCCACGACCGCCTGATCCCCCACGACCGCCTGATCCCCCACATCCTTGACCCCCGAAGGGCCGCAACAAGACATGAGACGACTTGTCAGACGGGTCATGGTGGCCGCCGCGGTGGCGCTCTCCGTGCTCACCGGCGTCACCACCCCCGCCCAGGCCGCCGCGCCCGCGTCCCCCGCCGTCACCTTCACCAACCCGATAGCCGAGCAGCGGGCCGACCCGCACATCTTCAAGCACACCGACGGCTACTACTACTTCACGGCCACCGTCCCGGCGTACGACAAGATCGTGATGCGGCGGGCCACCACCCTCCAGGGTCTCGCCACGGCGACGGAGACCACCATCTGGACCAAGCACGCCAGTGGTGAGATGGGTGCCCACATCTGGGCACCGGAGATCCACTTCATCGACGGCAAGTGGTACATCTACTTCACGGCCGGCTCCTCCAACGACATCTGGAAGATCCGCCCGTACGTCCTGGAGACCAGTTCCGCCAACCCGATCACCGGCACCTGGACCGAGAAGGGCCGCATCTCCCTGCCGCTCGACACCTTCTCGCTCGACGCGACGACCTTCACCGTCGGCAGCACCCGCTATCTGAGCTGGGCGCAGAACGACCCGGCGGTCGGCGACGGCACCAACATCTACCTGGCGACGATGTCCAACCCCTGGACGATCAGCGGCAGTCCGGTCATGATCTCCCGGCCCACCAACGCCTGGGAGAAGGTCGGCCACACCGTCAACGAGGGCCCGGCGGTCATCCAGCGCAACGGCAAGGTCTTCATGACCTTCTCGGCCGCCGCCACCGACGCCAACTACTGCCTCGGCCTGCTGACCGCCTCCGCCTCCGCGGACCTGATGAACGCGGCCTCCTGGGTGAAGACCCCGAACCCGGTCTTCACCAGCAACGCCGCGACCGGCCAGTACGGCCCCGGCCACAACACCTTCACCACGTCCGAGGACGGAAAGTCCGACATCCTCGTCTACCACGACCGCAACTACAAGGACATCAGCGGCGACCCGCTCAACGACCCCAACCGCCGCACCCGCTACCAGAAGCTGTACTGGAACGCCGACGGCACGCCCAACTTCGGCATCCCCGTCGCCGACGGCGCGACCCCGGTCCGCCTCTCCTCGTACAACTTCCCGGACAGGTTCATCCGGCACTGGGAGTACCGCGCGAAGCTGGAGGCCAACGTCACCAACCTCGCCGACTCGCAGTTCCGGATCGTGACCGGGCTCACGGGCAGCGGCACGGTCTCGCTGGAGTCGGCGAACTTCCCCGGCTACTACCTCCGCCACAAGAACAACGAGGTGTGGGTGGAGAAGGACGACGGCACGGCCCTGTTCGACGCCGACGCCTCGTTCTACCAGCGGGCCGGTCTCGCCGACACCGCGGCCGGGGTCTCGTACGAGTCGTACAACTTCCCCGGCCGCTACATCCGGCACTTCAACAACCTGCTCTACACCCAGCCCGTCAGCACGACCCTCGACCGGCAGGACGCGACCTTCTACAAGGAGTAGGTCCCATCAGGTCCGGCTGTTCACGAGTCACCTGCGATTCACCTGCGCGTCGCCCGAGAGGCGGCGCGCAGGTGCGTTTCCGGTGCCCCTACTCCTGAGGCATGACCTGGACCAACCCCGACTGGTACGCCATTACCACCAGCTGAGCCCTGTCCCTGGCCCCCAGCTTCGTCATCGCCCGGTGCACATGGGTGCGTACCGTCAGCGGACTCACGTACAGCTTCTCGGCGATCTCGTCGTTGGAGTGGCCCTCGGCGGCCAGCGACATGACCTCGCGTTCACGGGTGGTGAGGGTGGTCAGTCGGTCGGGGGTGGTGAGGCGGCTGCCGGGGGCGGGGGCGGCGAGGAAGCGGGTGATGAGGGTGCGGGTGGCGGCGGGGGAGAGGAGGGTGTCGCCGGCGGCCACCGCACGGATGCCGTCGAGGAGCACGTCCGCGGTGACGTCCTTGCCGAGGAAACCGCTGGCGCCGGAGCGCAGCGCCTGGGCCACGTACTCGTCGATCTCGAAGGTCGTGAGGATCAGTATGCGGGTGTCGGCCAGTTCCTCGTCGGCGCAGATCACGGCCGTGGCGGTGAGTCCGTCGGTGCCGGGCATGCGGATGTCCATGAGGACCACGTCGGGGCGGTGGACGCGGACGAGGTCGACCGCCTCCCGGCCGTCGGTGGCCTCGGCGACCACCTCCATGTCCGCGCAGGAGTCGATGAGGATACGGAAGGTGGCCCGCAGGAGGGCCTGGTCGTCGGCGAGCAGGACACGAATGGTCACGGTGCTGTTCTACTTCCGCTGGTCAGGGGTCGGTGCCGCGTCCGGTTCGGGGGCGCGGGGACGGGGGCGCAGCGGGAGGTCGGTGGTGACCTCGAAGCCGCCTTCGGGACGCTGACCGGCCTTCAGGGAGCCGCCCACGGACTGGGCGCGCTCGCGCATGCCGATGAGGCCGAAGCCGCGGCGGTCGCCGAGCGTGCTGTGGGGGCTTGCCGAGCCGTCGTCGGTGACCCTGATCGTCAGATGGGCCTCCTCGTACGTGAGGCGGATGCGTGCCGCGTCCACGGCGGCGTGCTTGCTGACGTTGGTGAGGGCTTCCTGCACGATCCGGTACGCGGTCAGGTCCACGCCGGGGTCGAGCAGACCGGGGGCGCCCTCCGTGGTGACCATGACCGAGAGGCCGGCGGAATCGCACGCGGCCATCAGGTCCGGGAGCTGACCCAGTCCGGGGGTGGGGGTGAGTGGCGCCTCGGGGTCGTCGGGGCGGCGCAGCACACCGACGGTGGACTTCAGCTCGCGCAGCGCCGCCGACGTGGTGGAGGTCAGGTCGGTGAGGATCCGGTGGGCCTGCTCGGGGTCGGTGCGGGTGAGGTGCGCGGCGGTGCCCGCCTGGGCGTTGGCGAGGGCCAGGTGGTGGGCGACCACGTCGTGCAGATCGCGGGCGATGCGCATCCGCTCCTCGGTGACCCTCAGGCGGGCCTCCTCCTCCCGGGTGCGCTCGGCGTGCTCGGCGCGGGCCTGCACCGACTTCAGATAGGCCCGCCGGATCTGGGTCGCCCGGCCCGTGGCGAGGGGCAGCAGCAGCCAGAAGGCGGGGCCGATCGTCCTGAGCACCAGTGACAGGTGGGTCATGGAGTCGGAGAGCACGGCCGCGAGTGTCATCGTCGCGATGGTGGTGAGGCCGTAGACGCGGGTGGTCCCCCGGTCGGTGAGCGTGGCCAGCCAGTAGAGGGCGGCCATGATCGGCGCCAGCAGCAGCGGGGTGAGCAGATAGCCCATCGAGATCGCGCCCCCGGTGCCGACCACGGTCACGACGAGGGCGGTGCGCGGGTGGGTGCGGCGCTTGAGCAGGGCGAGACAGGACGCTCCCATGAAGGCGACGCCGATTTTGCCCTCGGCCGGCGGTGCGGCGCCGGGCAGGGTGAGCGCCATGCCGAGGACCGCACAGCCCATCAGCGCCATGGCCATCGTCAGGTCAACGAGGAACGGATGGCGTTCCGAGAATTCCTCGAGGCGATCGGCGTAGCGCCGTTCCAGGCTGACGGTCATCGGTGACTCCGGTCGGTGGGGCTGGTGACCACGGTGGTCGTCATGGGTCGACATGGTGGTCGACATGGTGGTCGATTTCGGGTGGGAACGCCCCGGGGGCCGTCCGTGTCCTTGGCCACGGACGGCCCCGGTGGGGGCGGTCGGATCAGGTGCGTGTCACTTCCAGTTCGGCCGGGGCGGCCGATGCCGGGTCCGTCTCGGCCGGGGCCGGCTCCGCGTCGGCGCGGCGGGTGAGCGCCTCGCCCTCCACGTCGACGTGGGGAAGTATCCGGTCCAGCCACTTCGGCAGCCACCAGGCCTTGTCGCCGAGCAGGGCGAGCACGGCCGGCACGATCGCCATGCGGACGACGAACGCGTCGAACAGGACCGCCGAGGCCAGCCCGAACCCGATCATCTTGATCATGGAGTCGCTCTCGCCGATGAACCCGGCGAACACCGCGATCATGATCAGGGCGGCGGCCACGACCACGCGGGCACTGTGCCGGAAGCCGCTGGTGATCGCCTCGTCGGCCCGGTCGCCATGGACGTACGCCTCCCGCATCCGGGAGACGAGGAACACCTCGTAGTCCATGGCCAGGCCGAAGACGATACCCACCAGGAAGATCGGCATCAGGCTCATGATCGGGCCGGTCTGGTCCACGCCCAGGATCTCCGCGCCGTGGCCCTGCTGGAAGACCAGGACGACCACGCCGAGCGACGCGAGCACCGACAGCAGGAACCCGACGGCGGCCTTGAGCGGGACGAGCAGGGAGCGGAAGACGACCATCAGGAGGATGACGGCCAGGCCCACCACGACCAGCAGATACGGAACCAGCGCGGACTGCACCTTGCCGGAGATGTCGATGTTCAGCGCGGTGGTGCCGGTGACCACGTACGTCGCCCCGGTCCCGGACTCGATGCCGGGACGCTCGTCCCGGATGGTGGTCACCAGGTCCTTGGTCTTCTGGTCGGTCGGCGCGGTGGCGGGCACCGCCGCGAAGACGGCGGTGTCGCCGGCCTCGTTGAAGTTCGCGGGGGAGACGGACACGATCCCCTTGGTGGCGCCGATCTCCTTCGCGACGGTCTGCGCGGCGCTCTTCGCGTCGGCGGCGCCCTTGGCGTCCACCACGATCGTCAGCGGCCCGTTGAAGCCGGGCCCGAAGCCCTCGGCGAGCGCGTCGTAGGCCCGGCGCTCGGTGGTGGAGGTCTGCTTGGCCTCGTCGCCGGGCATGCCCAGCTGGAGGTCGGTCATCGGCACCGCGAGCGCGCCGAGAGCGATGACACCGAGGATCAGTACGGGCACGGGGCGGCGCAGCACGAACCGCGACCAGCGGGTGCCCCCGTTGGTCCCGGGGCTCTCCTCGATCCGGCCGCTCCCGCGCGCCTTGCGCCCCAGAACGGCGTTCGGCCAGCAGCCGAGGAGGGCCGGGACCAGGGTCAGCGCGATCAGTACGGCGACGACGACCGCGCCCGCGGCGGCCAGCCCCATCTTCGTCAGCATCGGGATGCCGACCACGGACAGTCCGGCCAGCGCGATGACGACGGTGAGCCCGGCGAACACGACCGCCGACCCGGCCGTGCCCGTGGCGAGGGCGGTCGCCTCCTCGGGCGTACGGCCGTTGGCGCGTTCCTCGCGGTAGCGGGACACGACGAACAGGGCGTAGTCGATGCCGACCGCGAGGCCCAGCATCATCGCCAGGGTGCCGGTCGTGGTGGACAGGCCGAAGGCGTCGGACAGGGCGAGGATGGCGGCCATGCTGACGCCGACGCCGATGAGGGCGGTCAGCAGCGGCAGCCCGGCCGCGGCCAACGAGCCGAAGGTGACCAGCAGCACGACGGCGGCGAGGGCGACACCGATCACCTCGGCCGTCCCGCCCGGGCCGGAGCGTCCGACCACCGCGTTGCCGCCCGCCTCGACGGTCAGCCCGGAGTCCCGGGCCTTGTCGATGGCCTGCTCCAGCTGGGTCTTGGCGGCGTCGGAGAGGTCGCTGGCGGTGACCTCGTAGGTGACGGTCGCGTACGCCGTCGTACCGTCCTTGCTGACCGCCCGCGCCTGGAACGGGTCGACGGCGTTCGCGACCTGCGAGCCGTCGGCCAGATCGGCCACGGTGTCCTCGACGGCCTTCCTGTTCTCGGCGGCGGTGACCTTCTCACCGCTCGGCGCGACGAACACGACCCGGGCGGTGGCGCCGTCGGCCGTGACCCCGGGAAAGCGCTGTTCCAGCAGGTCGAACGCCTTCTGGGACTCGATGCCCGGCATCGAGAACTCCTCGTCGGAGGCTCCCGGGGCCTTGAGGGCGCCGATACCGACGGCGCCCAGTACCGCCACCCACATCAGGATGACGTACCAGCGTTTGCGGAAGGCCAGCCGGCCCAGCCGATGAAGGAAGGTTGCCATGGGTCGCAGGTCTCCACGTCAGAAGTCTCGGATACCTGCAAAGACTCCCGTCCGGGGCCCCCTCACGTCGTCGTGCGGCTGCCGACAGTTCCGGCTACTCAGAACGCAGTACGCCACGGCCGCCGGGTCAGACCGAGGGATGACGGGGCCTGCCTACATGGCGTGGCCTGCCTACATGGCGTGCAGGGTGTCGCGGGAGGCCTTGATGAAGTCCTTCAGCGCCTTCCAGAACGGCCCGTAGGCGGCGTCGAAGCGGGCGGCGGCAGCGGCGTCGCCGTCGATCATCGCCTCCAGCGCCCGGTAGAACGGGTTCGTCGACCGCCGGACCGTGTTGGCGAGTTCGGCGACCTCGTCCGGCCCCTCCAGCGAGACGATCCACGTCCGGTGCCGCAGGGTGCCGTACTCGTCCCGCTGCCGGTCACGCAGCCGCCGCAGTTCCTCGACCTGCTCCGGCCCGAGCACCCCCGTCGTGCCCCGGTACAGCTCGGACACCTTCCAGTACACGTCACCCAGCCGCTGCGCCTGCTCGATGTACTCCGCGTACGCCGTCCGCCGGGCCTCCCGCAGCCGCTCCACCCGCTGCGCGCCCGCCGTCGTGTCCGCCTGTATGCGCGCCGCCCGCGAGGTCCCCCGGCTCGTCACCCAGCTCGCGAGGACGGCCGTCCCGGCGGTGAGCGAGGCGATCCAGAACGCGTTGTCAGCCACGGCGGGAGCCCAGCGAGCGTTCGGTGACCCCGGCCAGGTGGGCCGTGAAGACCGCGCGGGCGTCCGGGGTGAGGGTGCGCAGGGCGACCAGGGCCGTGATGACCACGTCGCACAGTTCCGACTGGACGTCGTCCCACGTGTGGGTGGTGCCCTTGCGCGGGTTCTGGCCGGTCGCGCCGATGACCGCCTGCGCGACCTCGCCGACCTCCTCCTGGAGCTTCAACATCCGCAGCAGCAGGCCCTCCTGGCCGCCGTGGGGTTGGTCGGCCTCCAGCCAGGCGTGGAGGCGGGAGACGGACTGCCAGAGGTCGCCGGGGGGGCCGGGGGCGGGGGCTTCGGCGTGCTGATCACTCATGGGGCGCAGCCTGCCACGCCCCTACGACAGCGACAGGCACTCCTCGAAAGAGCCTCGAAAGAACCTCGGAAGAGCTGAGAAGAGCTGCGAAAGAGCTTCGAGGGAGACTCACCCCCCGAAGGAGACGGTCAGCCCTCGGAAGTGACGGTCACTCCTCGAACAGCGCCTCCTGCTCGCCCTCCTTCTCCTTGCGCACCCGCTGGTTGCGCATGCCGACGACCACCGTCGTGACCGCGGCCGTACCGGCGAGTGCCACCGGGACCATCCAGCCCCGGTCGAAGACATGGCGGAACGCGTGGTCGAGGGAGATCCTGCCGGGGCCGGTGATCGCGAGGCCGGCGGCGGCCAGGCCCAGGGTCGCGGCGTACTCGTAGCCGCCCTCGGCGTTGAAGAACCCGTTGGGCGCGTGGATGGCGGTCGCGCCGCCCATCGCGCCCGCCGCGGCGGCACCGGCCGCGGGTGTCGCGAGGCCCAGAGCGAGCAGCGCGCCGCCGCCCGTCTCGGCCAGCCCGGCGGCGGTGGCGCTCGCTTTGCCGGGCGCGTACCCGACGGACTCCATGAACGCGCCGGTCCCCTCGATCCCGTGCCCGCCGAACCAGCCGAACAGCTTCTGCGTCCCGTGCGCGGCGAGTACGCCGCCCGCGCCCAGCCGGAGCAGCAGCAGCCCCAGATCACGTCGGTCGAATGAGGTCATGACCACTCCCGAACAGCAGAGGTACCGGCGGAGAACCCGACAGTGCGAACGTGCGTGTGTCCCCCCGCGTATCCACCGTTGCACCGATCACACCTCCCCGGCCCGCCCGCGCACCCGTTCGGGTGCCGCCGCATTCGCTCGAATCCGCCGTGTGCCTCCGGTGGCGTGCTCCTGTGAACGGTGTGAGGCTGGCCGCCATGACGATCGCACTCGCCAAACTCAGTGACCCGGCCGTCCGGGCCTTCGTCGCCGCGGTGAACGCCCACGACCAGAACGCGTTCTTCGCGCTCCTCACGGACGACGCGACCATGTCCGACGACGGCTCCGACCGCGACCTCACGGACTGGACGGACCGGGAGATCTTCTCCTCCCACGGCCACCTGGAGGTCAAGCGCGAGTCCGCCGGCGGACGGGCCCTGGTCGCCAACTACTGCAACGACACCTGGGGCGAGATGCGCACCGCGTGGCGCTTCACGGTCTCGGAGGACGGCAGGATCAGCCGCTTCGAGACGGGCCAGGCCTGACCGACGACGACCCGATCCCCCGAGGGGCTTGCCTTCGTGTGCACTCCAACTCCTAACGTCCATGGTCATGGAGACGAACTCGCACACAGGCACAGGCGCAGGCACAGGTACGAACTCCCACACGGACACTCACCCGCAGCCGTACACCAGGCCCCTCGGCCGCAGTGGCATCGAGGTCAGCGCCCTCGGTTTCGGCTGCTGGGCGATCGGCGGTGAGTGGCAGGCCTCCGACGGGCAGCCGCTGGGCTGGGGGAAGGTGGACGACGAGGAGTCCGTACGGGCGGTGCGCCGCGCCCTCGACCTCGGCGTCACCTTCTTCGACACGGCCGACGCCTACGGCACCGGGCACAGTGAGCGAGTGCTCGGCCGCGCTCTCGGCAAGCGCCGCGCGGACGTCGTCGTGGCCACCAAGTGGGGCAACGTCTTCGACGAGGCCACCCGCACCCTCACCGGCCAGGACGACACCCCGGCCCACGCCCGCCGCGCCCTCACCGCCTCCCTCGACCGCCTCGGCACCGACCACGTCGACCTGTACCAGCTGCACCTCTCCGACGCCGACCCGGAGCGCGCGGCCCAACTCCGCGAGACCTGCGAGGAGTTCGTCCGGGAGGGCCTGATCCGGGCGTACGCGTGGAGCACCGACGACCCGGACCGCGCCGCCGTGTTCGCCGAGGGACCGCACTGCGCGGCCGTGCAGCACCGGCTGAACATCCTGCAGGACGCGCCCGAACTCCTGGCGCTGTGCGAGAAGTCGAACCTCGCGAGCATCAACCGCAGCCCCCTCGCCATGGGCCTGCTCACCGGCAGGCACACCCAGGGGCGCACTCTGGAGGCCGGCGACATCCGCAGCACTCCGCCGGCCTGGCTGCCGGGCTTCACCGCCGGCACCGGCGCCGACCCGGAGTGGCTCGGCCGGGTGGAGGCGCTGCGCGAGATCCTCACCAGCGGGGGCCGTACGCTCGCGCAGGGCGCCCTCGCCTGGATCTGGGCCCGCAGCCCGCGGACCGTGCCCATCCCCGGCTTCCGCTCGGTCGCCCAGGCCGAGGAGAACGCGGGCGCCCTCGAGAAGGGGCCGCTCACCGCGGACCAGGTGGCCGAGATCGACCGGATCCTGGGGCGGTGAACGGCCCGTGCCCCGCTGCAGCCGCGGGGCTCAGCCACCTCACTGAAGCCGAAGGCCTCAGCCGGCGTACTGCTCCTGCGCTTGGTCCTGCCCTTGCTCCTGCTCCTGCTCCGTGACCGTCAGCTGTCCCGCCTTGATCGTGGCGAGCCGGGGCGCCCGCCGGGCGATCGACGAGTCGTGTGTGACCAGGATGAAGGTGAGGCCCTGCTCACGCCACAGCCCCTCCAGCAGGGCCATGATCTCGTCGCGGGTGCCCTCGTCGAGGTTGCCGGTGGGCTCGTCGGCGAGAAGCACCTTCGGCCGTTTGACCAGCGCGCGGGCGATGGCGACGCGCTGCTGCTGACCGCCGGACAGCTCGGACGGGGCGTGGGTGAGGCGCTCGCCGAGGCCCACCGAGCGCAGCGCCTCGGCGGCACGCTCGCGCCGCTCCCTCGCCTTCACGCCGAGCGGGACGAGCGCGGTCTCGACGTTCTCCTGCGCGGTCAGCGTCGGGATGAGGTTGAACGCCTGGAAGATGATGCCGATCTTCTCGGCGCGCACCCGGGTCAGCTTGGCCTCGCTGATGGAGGCGAGGTCCACACCGTCCAGCTCGACACTGCCCTCGGAGGGGCGGTCGAGGGCGCCGATCATCTGCAGGAGGGTGGACTTGCCGCCCCCCGTGGGGCCCTGGATGACGAGCTGGTCGCCGTCCTCGATGACGAGGTCGATGCCGCGCAGCGCCTCGATCGTCTCCTTGCCACGCTTGTAGCGCTTGGTGACGCCGGTGAGCTTGTACATGGTTTGTCCTGTTTGTCTGTAGGGAGGTTGGGGGCCGGTCGGCTACGACACGCTGCGGAGCGCGTCCGCGGGCCGCATCCGGGAGGCGCGCCACCCGCCCATGGCCCCGGCGATCAGACCGCCGGCGATGGCGAGACCCGCCGCGAGCGCGATGGTGGACACGGAGACGGGCGCGGACAGCGCGATCTCCAGGGCGTTGGAGGTCTGCTGACCGGGAGCACCGCCCCCGCCGGGGCCGCCGCCCATCCCGCCGCCCATGCCGCCGGTGTTGCCCAGCTCCGCCTTGAGGGTCGGGCTGATCGCGGTCACCGTGTACGCGGCGGCGAGGCCGAGGCCGATCCCGAGGGCACCGCCGAGCAGACCGTTGACGATCGACTCGCCGACGACCTGCCGGGTGACCTTGCGGCTCGGCCAGCCGAGCGCCTTCAGGGTGCCGAACTCGCGCACCCGGCGGGAGACGGCCGAGGAGGTGAGCAGCGCGGCCACCAGGAACGCGGCGGCGAGCACGGCGATGGAGAGCCACTTGCCGACGCTGGTAGCGAGGTTGGAGGCGGTGGTCAGCGAGCCGGAGACGGTCTCGGCGAGGTCGGCGGAGGTGGTGACCGTGGTGCCCGAGATGTTCTTCTGGATGGTCGCCTTGACGGCGTCGATCTGCTGCGAGTCGGTCGCCTTGACGTAGATCGTGGTGACGGTGTTCTTCGCGTCGCCGAGCGTCTGCGCCTGCTTCAGCGGCAGATAGACGTCGGTGGTCGACTCGCTGGTGTCGGGCGTCGCGATACCGATGGCCTTGTACTTGGTGCCGGAGATCTTGACGCTCTCGCCGACCGTGTACTCGTTCTCCTTGGCGTACGACTTGCTGAGCACCGCGACCTTCGCGTCGGTCTGCGAGGCCGTGAACGTCTTGCCCTTGGTGATCTTCGAGGTGGCGAGCGGGCCGAGGTCCTGGTCGGTGACGTCGATACCGGCGACGGAGTAGCTGTTGACGCCGAACGAGGCGCCGCCGCCCTCGACGCGGGGCTGGCTGGTGCCGCCCCCCTGGCCGGTGCCGCCACCGGGGCCGCCCTGGCCCTGCTGTGCGGAGGAGGTGTCGTCGGTCCGTGCCTCGCCCTGGGTGAAGGAACCGTCGACCTTGGTGACGTTCAGGCTGAGCGCGCCCACGGCCTCCGCGACGCCGTCCTGTTTGGCCACCTCGGCGACGAGCGCGGACTTCAGGGTCTGCCCGCCCTGGGTCATGACCCGGTCGGAACTCTGCTCCTCACCGTCGTCGCCGTCGGCGGTGGCGTCGAACTCGAATCTCGGCCCGCCCTGCTCCTCGTCGTCCCCGGACGGTGCCTCTCTGGCCTTGGTGACCGTCATGTCGGTGCCCAGGCCGTAGAGCGACTGCAGGACCTTGTCCTGCGCCTGCCGCATCCCCGCCGAAACCGAGGTGACGGTGATGACCAGCGCGATTCCGAGCGCCAGACCCATGGCGATGACCAGAGCCGCTTTCTTGCGCCGGCTCAGCTCGCGCTTGAGATAGATGCCAAACATCCCGTTCCTCAAAGGTTCTTGGCGCCCGCTGTGGGCGCGGTCACAAGCTAGGGAGGAACCTTTGAGGGGTCATGAGTAGGGAATGTGCAGGGCCTGAGAATTCGAGGCCCGGGATCAGATTTCGATAAGACAGCGAATTCCTGAGCCATCCATGGGCTATTGCCAGGAAATCCCGCTTGGATACCGCCCGGAGAAGAAGAGAGGAAGAGAAGAAAAATGGGCGGGCAGCCGTTCTGTGCTCCGGTGCATCCCTCGCGGTCCCACGCGAGGTCCGCCCCCTTCCGGAGCACGGAACGGCTGCCCACTCCCCCCTCGGGTTGGTCGCGGAAGCCTACGCCTCCAAGTGTGAAGCTCTCGTGGAGACGAGTCCTGAGCATATGCCTGCCACGTGCTCCAATGGCCCGGAGTGACAGGTTCCGTTTGTGTAAGTTGAGCCCTGGACGAATGCCGCCGAGCCCGAGCGGCCAGGCCGTCCGGCAGCTACCGCGCGGGTCGCCCGGCAGCCACCGCACGGGCCTGTCGGCAGCCACCGCACGGGCGGCCCGGCCGTTTACGCACCGGGCCGGCCCCGCGCGCCGGCGGCTCAGCCCCGACCGATGTACGGCATCGTCGTCGCCATCACCGTCGCGAACTGCACATTCGCCTCCAGCGGCAGCTCCGCCATGTGCCGTACGGTCCGGGCCACATCGGTCACATCCATCACCGGCTCGGGCACGAGCTGCCCATTGGCCTGCAGGACTCCGTTCGCCATGCGCTCCGTCATGTCTGTCGCCGCGTTGCCGATGTCGATCTGGCCGACCGCGATGCCGTACGGTCGCCCATCCAGTGAGAGCGACTTGGTGAGGCCGGTCAGCGCGTGCTTGGTGGCGGTGTAGGCGACGGAGTGCGGGCGGGGCGTGTGCGCGGAGATGGAGCCGTTGTTGATGATCCGGCCGCCCCGCGGGTCCTGCTCCTTCATCTGCCGGTACGCCGCCTGCGCGCACAGGAACGCCCCGTTGAGGTTGGTGTCCACGACGTGCCGCCAGGCCGCGTAGTCCAGTTCCTCCACCGGCACCCCGCCGGGACCGAACGTGCCCGCGTTGTTGAACAGCAGGTCCAGCCGCCCGAACCGGTCGCGCACGGCGGCGAGGAGCGCGTCCACATCGCCGGGCCGCGAGACGTCCGTACGGACGCACAGCGCCTCCGGGGCCCCGGCCCCGGCGTCGCTGCCGGTGCCGGTGCCGCTGCCGCTGCCCGCGGCCGCCGTGACGCCGGCCTCGGCCGCGCTCTCGGCGAGCTTCTCCTCGCGGCGGCCCGCCAGCGCCACCGACCAGCCTGCGCGCAGCAACTCCACGGCCACGGCACGGCCGATGCCGGAGCCCGCACCCGTCACGATCGCGATCTTGGTTCCTTTGACCTTCATGGGCTCGCAGCGTAGGGGAGGGTCCCCGCTCCGTCGCGCAGGTGGGGCCCGCCATCCGGAACTCATCCGTCCGCCATCTGGGTGTTGTGTACGTGCCAGAAGATCGTCGAACCTGGCCACTCCAATACCAAACACAACTACCGTCAGCAGAGGGCCAGATGACACTCACACCCCACAGGTCGACGCAGCCCCGCTCGTCCCACGCGCCCGAACTCCGCGCCGCGGCGCGGCACTTCGACCGCCGCCGCTTCCTCACCGTCACGGGAGCCGCCGCCGCGCTCGCCTTCGCCACCAACCTCCCCGCGGCCGGTGCCGCGGCCGCCGCCACGCTCGACGCCCGGCAGATCACCGATGACCCCTTCACCCTCGGCGTGGCCTCCGGCGACCCGCACCCCACCTCCGTGCTCCTGTGGACCCGGCTCGCCCCCGCCCCGTACCAGCCCGACGGCGGGCTGCCCGCCGAACGCGTCGCCGTCCAATGGGAACTGGCCCGTGACGAGAGATTCCGACACATCGTCAGACGCGGCACCGCCACCGCCCACCCCGAGTTCCACCACACAGTCCACGTCGAGGCCGGCCTCCTCGCCCCCGGCCGCGTCTACTACTACCGCTTCCGCACCGGCACCTGGATCAGCGAGACCGGCCGCACCCGCACCGCCCCCGGTCACCTGACCGGCTCCACCGCGCTCTCCTTCGCGGCCGTCTCCTGCCAGCGGTACGACCAGGGCTACTACACGGCCTACCGGCACCTCGCGGACGAGGACCTCGACGTCGTCTTCCACCTCGGGGACTACCTCTACGAGTACGCCGTGAACTCCGTGGGTGGCGCCCGCAACTACACCGACCGCGTCCTGCCCGACGTCTTCAACCACGAGACGGTCACCCTGGAGGACTACCGACTGCGGTACGCCCTCCACAAGACCGACCCCGACCAGCGGGCCGCCCACGCCGCGCACCCCTTCGTCGTCACCTGGGACGACCACGAGACCGAGAACAACTACGCGGGCGACAACCCCGACGGCGGCGTGCCCTCCGAGGAGTTCCTGCTGCGCCGCGCCGCCGCCTACCGGGCCTACTGGGAGAACCAGCCGCTGCGCCGCCCTCAGCGCCCCGACGGACCCGACATGAAGCTCTACCGCCGCTTCCGGTGGGGCCGCCTCGCCCAGTTCGACATACTCGACACCCGCCAGTACCGCTCCAACCAGGCGCAGGGGGACGGCTGGCAGATCCCAGGCCCGGAGTCCGCCGACCCGGCGCGCACGATGACGGGCACCACGCAGGAGCGCTGGCTCCTCGACGGCTGGGACCGGTCCGACGCGATCTGGAACGTCCTCCCCCAGCAGGTCACCTTCTCCCAGCGCCGCAACGCCGTCGGCGACGTCTACAAGGTGTCGATGGACTCCTGGGACGGCTATCCGGCCTCCCGTGAACGCCTCCTCGCCGGCGCGGACGCCGCCGGCATCGAGAACCTCATGGTCCTCACGGGCGACGTCCACGTCGGCTACGCCTTCGACATCAAACGCGACTTCGACGACCGCTCGTCCCGGACCGTCGGCACGGAACTCGTCGCCAGCTCCGTCAGCAGCGGCGGCAACGGCTCCGACAGGCCCGCCAACTGGGACACCTACATGACCGCCAACCCCCACATGCGCTTCTACAACGGCCGCCGCGGCTACACGACCGTCACGCTCGACCGCCGGTCCGCCCGCGCCGACTTCAAGGCCGTCCCGTACGTGACGACGACGGGGGCCGGGATCTCGACGGTGGCATCCTTCGCGGTGGAGGCGGGCAAGCCGGGGCTCACGCCGGTGTAGGCGAGGACCGGGGCGTAGGCGGGGGCCTAGGCGGGGGCGGGTCGCGAACGAACCTTCGCTTTGTGGGCGGGGGCGGGGGCGGGAGTGGGCGGGCGGAGGCCCGAGGGGCTGGGCCGGCGCGGAACGAACCTCCGTTTTCGCCGGGCCGACCCGGCCCGGCGCCGACCCCGCCCCCTACTCCACCCTCGGACGCCTCAGGCCCGGCCTCCGCCTACGCGAACGAACCTTCGTTCAGCCTCTCCTCGCCGGGATAGCGCACCCCGATGCCGTCCCGGATCGCGTCCAGGGTGCGCATCACGGCGAGGGTGCCGTCGAGGGGGACGAGGGGGGACTCGGTCTCGCCGGCGCGCAGGGCCCGCATGACCTCGGCGGCCTCGTGACGGAGGCTGTTGCGGGGGCCGTGGGCCGGGTCGGCGGTGAAGGTCTGCGGGTCGCGGCCGTCGCGGTGCAGGACGAACCGCTCCGGGAAGAAGAACCCGGACGGTATGTCGATGCGGCCCTCGGAACCGGTCACCGAGGCGGACGTGCCCGTGCCACCCACGATGGAGCAGTGCACCGAAGCGATAGCACCGCTCTCCCACGAGAGCAGTGCTCCGGTCTGGAGATCGACGCCCTCGTCGGAGAGCACCGCTCTCCCCGTGACATCCGACGGCTCCCCGAGCAGCAGTTGCGCGAACGACACCGGGTACACACCGAGGTCGAGCAGCGCGCCCCCGCCCTGCGCAGGATCCCGCAGCCGGTGCGAGGGCGGGAACGGCCCGGCGAGCCCGAAGTCCGCCTGCACGGTCCGCACTTCACCGATCGCGCCGTCCCGCACCATCTCGGCCAGCCGCCGCACCAGCGGATTGCAGTACATCCACATGGCCTCCATCAGGAACCGCCCGTGCTCCCGCGCCAGCGCGACCAGTTCCTCCGCCTCCCGCACGTTCAGCGTGAACGCCTTCTCGCACAGCACGTTCCGCCCCGCCTCCAGACACATCCCGGCGGCGACCCGGTGTGCCGCGTGCGGAGTGGCGACGTACACCACGTCCACGTCCGTGTCCTCGGCGAGCGCGCGCCAGTCGCCGTACGCCCTCGGTATCCCGAACCGTTCCGCGAAGGTCTTCGCCGAGGCCTCGCTCCGTGAGGCCACCGCCACGACCTCGGCGTCCGGCAGGTCGACGAGGTCGGCCGTGAAGGCCGCGGCGATCCCTCCCGTCGCCAGGATCCCCCACCGCACACGTCCGTCGTTCGACATCGCCACCCCTGTCCTCGGCCCCGGCGCGGGATTGTGACCCCGCCCACGTCGTACGAGCTGAGAGCATAGGTGGCGGACCGAACGGAGAGGGAGGGGCACATGCCCGAGGGGGACATACCGGGCTCGGCGACGGCAGCCGAGTCGAACACGACGGCGGGGGAGTACGCGAAGCCGGGCACGGCGGCGGCGGAACCGCGACCGCCACGACGGCCGAAGCGACAGCCGTCAACCCCACGGTCGTCAACCCCGCCGTCGTCCATCCCACAGTCCTCGAAGCCGCAGTCCTCGAAGACGAACCCCACCGCCCTCCGCCGTACCGGTCTCCTCGTCACCCTCATCCTGGGTGGCCTCACCGCCATCCCGCCCCTCGCGATGGACATGTACCTCCCGGCCCTGCCGGAGGTCACCAACTCCCTCCACACCCCGGCCACCACGGTCCAGCTCACCCTCACGGCCTGTCTCGCGGGCATGGCGCTCGGCCAGCTCCTGATCGGTCCGATGAGCGACCGTTTCGGTCGCCGCCGTCCGCTGCTCCTCGGTCTCGCCGTCTACATCGTCGCCACCGCGCTCTGCGCCCTCGCCCCCACCATCGAGACCCTCATCGCCGTCCGCGTGGTGCAGGGCCTCGCCGGCTCCGCCGGGATCGTGATCGCCCGAGCGGTGGTCCGCGACCTGTACGACGGCGACGCGATGGCCCGCTTCTTCTCGACCCTGATGCTGGTCTCCGGGGTGGCCCCGGTCATCGCGCCGCTGATCGGCGGCCAGATCCTCCGCGCCACGGACTGGCGGGGCGTCTTCGCCGTCCTCACGGTCATCGGCATCGCGCTCCTCGCGGTCGTCTGGGTGAAACTTCCCGAGACGCTCACCCCCGCCGAACGCCACAGCGGCGGCATCGGCGAGACCCTGGGCGCCATGCGCGGCCTGCTCACCGACCGGATCTTCATGGGCTACACGCTCGCCGGCGGCTTCGCCTTCGCCGCCCTCTTCGCGTACATCAGCGCCTCCCCGTTCGTGATCCAGGAGATCTACGGCGCCTCCCCGCAGACGTTCAGCCTGCTCTTCGGCGTCAACTCCATCGGCCTCGTCATCGTCGGCCAGATCAACGGCAAGATCCTGGTCGGCCGGGTGAGCCTGGACAAGGTGTTTGCGGCGGGCCTCACCGTCGTCGCCCTGTCCGCCACCGCGCTGCTGCTGATGTCCCTGGGCGTCTTCGGCGAGGTCGGCCTGACGCCGGTGGCGGCGGCCCTCTTCGTCCTGATGTCCGCGATGGGCGTCACCCTCCCCAACACCCAGGCACTCGCCCTGATGCGGGTGCGCCACGCGGCGGGTTCCGCGTCGGCCCTGCTGGGTACCTCGTCGTTCCTGATCGGCGCGATAGCGTCCCCCCTGGTCGGCGTCGCGGGCGAGGACACCGCCGTGCCCATGGCCGTCGTCCAACTGGCCGCGACACTGGTGGCCGCGGCCTGCTTCATGGCACTGTGCCGTCCTTGGAACAGGCGTACGACGGTGGGTACGACGGTGGAGGGAGCAGACAGCTGAGCGCGCCGAGACTGCGCACGGACACCCCGGAACGGGCCGGACTCGACCCCGAGGAACTGCGCCGTCTCGTACGAGACGTGCGCACGCTGACGGAAGGGGACCGCCCCCGGGCCCCCGCCGCCGTGGTCCTGGCCGGCCGCGGCCCCGTCATCGCCGTCGAGGAGGCGGCGGGCTGGGCGGTCCGCTACGAGGCCTACGACGAACGCGCCGACAGGGGACGGGAACTCCCGCCGGACGCCCGCGTGGCGGCGACCCCCCACACCCTGTTCGACCTCGCCTCCCTCACCAAGCTGTTCACCGCGGTGGCGGCGGTCCAGCAACTGGAACGCGGCACCCTCGGCATCGACGCGAAGGTGGCGGCGTACCTCCCCGGCTTCACGGGCGCCGCCGAACACGGCCTCACCGTCCGCCACCTCCTCACCCACACCTCCGGGTTACGCCCCGAACTCCCGCTGTACGACTGCCCGTCCCCGGCCGCCCGGCTGGCGATGCTCCGCTCGGAGGCCCCGACGGCGCCCCCCGGCACGGCTTACCTGTACTCCGATCTGAACCTCCTGCTCCTCCAGCACGTCCTGGAACGGCTGACCGGCCGGACCCTCGACGTCCTGATCCGTGACGGCATCACCCATCCGCTGGGCATGGTGGCGACGGCCTTCGGCCCCTGCCCGGCCGCCGCGGCGACGGAGGACCAGCGCCGCCCCTGGGCGAAGGCGGACCGGGGCATGGTCCGCGGCCAGGTCCACGACGAGAACGCGTGGTCCCTCGGCGGTGTGGCCGGCCACGCGGGACTCTTCTCCACCGCCCGGGACCTGGCGATCTTCTGCCGCACCCTGCTCGCGGGCGGCTCCTACGGCCCCGCCCGCATACTCGGCCCCGACTTCACCGAGCTGATGCTCACCCCGCCGGGCCTCGGCTTCGCCCTCGACCAGCCCTGGTTCATGGGCGAGTTGGCCGGCCGGGGCGCGGCCGGGCACACCGGTTTCACGGGCACGTCCCTCGTCCTCGACCAGGCGACGGACACCTTCCTCGTCCTCCTCACCAACGCGGTCCACCCCCGACGCCGCGACCCGATCAACGCGGCACGGGCGGCGGCGGGGACCCGGGTGGCGAGGGCGGTGCGGGGCAGGTGAGCCGCGTGGGCGGTGCGACGGTGCGGGGGAGTCGGCCCGGCCTTCCCGACCGTGGCCTCAGATCGCGGGCCTCAGACCCTCCGGACGGCCGCCGAAACGGCGGACGACGGCCCCATAGAATCGCCATGTGAACGCCCCCGCCTCCTCCGCCGACACCCTCCGTACCGCCCTCGCCGGGCTCCTCGACGGGCTTCCGCCGAAGTCGGCCACGCAGGCGGTGGAGCGGCTCATCGCGAACTACCGGGGGCGGACGCCGACGCACGCGCCGGTGCTGAGGGACCGGTCGGACGTGGTGGCGTACGCGGCCTACCGGATGCCGGCGACGTTCGAGGCGGTGTGCTCGGCGCTGGAGGCGTTCGCGGTGACCGTGCCCGGGTGGGTGCCCGGCAGTCATGTGGATGTCGGCGGGGGCACGGGCGCGGCGACGTGGGCGGTGAACGCGACCTGGGAGGGCGGCCGGCCGGTGACGGTGCTCGACTGGGCGGAGCCGGCGCTGGCGCTGGGGCGGGAGATCGCCGCGGTGAACCCGGAGCTGAAGGCCGCCGAGTGGCAGCGCTCTCGTATCGGATCGGCGCTCACGATCGAGAGCGCTGATCTCGTCACCGTCTCCTACGTCCTCGGTGAGCTGACCGCCGCCGACCGCGCGGCCGTGGTCGAGGCGGCCGCGACCGCCGCCCAGGTCGTCGTGATCATCGAACCCGGCACTCCCGACGGTTACACCCGCGTCATCGAGGCCCGCGACCGTCTTGTCGCCGCCGGGTTCCACATCGCCGCGCCCTGCCCGCACAGCGCCGCCTGTCCCATCGTCCCCGGCGAGGACTGGTGCCACTTCTCCGCCCGCGTCAGCCGTTCCTCCCTGCACCGCCAGGTCAAGGGCGGCTCCCTGCCGTACGAGGACGAGAAGTTCAGCTACGTCGCCGCCACCCGCTTCCCCCCGGCCCCGGCCCCCTCCCGCATCGTCCGCAAGCCCCAGATCCGCAAGGGCCAGGTCCTCCTGGACCTCTGCGAGACGAAGACGGCCACCGACTCCGAGACGGAAGCGACCGAGACCGAAGCGACCAAGACGGAAGCGACCGAGACCGAAGCCGTCGGAGCGCGAGCCGTGCCCGCCCTCAGCCGGACCACCGTCACCAAGCGCCACGGCCTCCTCTACAGGGCGGCCCGCGACGCGGAGTGGGGCGACGCCTGGCCGCCGGTCGCGGACGGGGACGAGGGCGGGGGCGAGGGCGCGGACTGAACCGCTGCCCCGACCGCCCCCTGCCCGCGCCCATAAATCGCTTGCGGTACCGGCACCACTTCTGGCTATCTAATCGATCATGCCGACCACCCCACACCTGGCCGAGATAACTCCCGCCAACCTCGCAGCAGCACTCGCCGTACGCATCCGCCCCGACCAGGAACACCTGGTGGAGCCGGTCGCGCAGTCGCTGGCCGAGGCGTACGTCCACCCCGGTGTTGCCTGGCCCCGGCTGATCCGGGACGGCGACCGGGCCGTCGGTTTCCTGATGGCCTTCCTCGACATCGACTGGAAGGGCGACGGATCGGGCACCGACATCCGCTCCGGGCTGTGGCGTCTCAACATCGCCGCCGACGAACAGGGGCGGGGGTACGGCCGTTTCGCCGTCGAGTCGGTGGCCGCCGAGATCCGCAGCCGCGGCGGCAGCGAGCTGTACGTCACCTGGCACCCCGGCCCCGACGGCCCGGAGGCCTTCTATCTCGGCCTCGGCTTCCGCACGACGGGGGAGACCAGCGGGGACCAGACGGTGGCGGTGCTGGAACTGGGCGGATGACGGCCGTCCCGTGCCGCCGCTGAGCCGCTCAACAGGCCTCACCTCCCTGGCGGGCCCGGCTCCGCATCTGTGGACGAGAGGCGGGTCCGCCCCGCCGGGCCCACTCAAGGTGGTTCCGGCGGGGCGGACCCGCTGCGGTTCACGAGGACTCGCCGGTCGTACCTTCCGTTGCCGTCTCCGCTTCCTGGCGTTTCTCCTGGAGCTTGCGCAGCAGCTCCCGCTTCTGGGCCTGGGGGTCGAGGCCGCCGCCGACACGGCCGTTCGCGGGGCCGCCGCGCAGGGCCTCGCGGCCCAGTTTCCGGCGCGAACCGCCCACTCCCAGCATGTTTCCTGCTCCACCTCGGGCCATGACGGTCTCCCTCTCAATGACGATACGGTTCGTCTCGCTTACGTCCACCACCATCCAGCGAGACGCACCGTCTTGTCAACCTGATAAATTCGGACCATGGCCAACAAGACCGTCCCTGATTCCGCCCGGCGCAGCGAGAAGTCGCGTCGCGCCATCTACGACGCCGCCCTCGCCCTCGTCGGTGAGGTCGGGTACCAGAAGACGACCATCGAGGGCATCGCGGCCCGTGCCGGCGTAGGGAAGCAGACGATCTACCGGTGGTGGTCGTCGAAGGCCGACGTCCTGCTGGAGGCGTTCATCGATCTGAGCGCCCAGGCGGCGGAGGCCGCCGCCCGGCCCGAGGTCATCGGGGAGCGGGCCGAGTACGAGATCCCGGACACGGGGGACCTGGAGGCCGACCTCAAGGCGGTCCTGCGCGCCACCGTGGACGAACTGCTCGACCCCAGGTTCGAGGTCCCCTCGCGCGCCCTGGCCGCCGAGGGGGTGGTCAACCGGGAGCTCGGCGCCGAGTTCGTCGCCAAACTGCTCGAACCCCAGCTCCAGCTCTATGTGAAGCGCCTGCGCGCGGCCCAGCGGCAGGGTGCCGTACGTCCCGACATCGACCCGCGGATCGCCCTGGAGCTCTTCGTCTCCCCGCTCGCCCAGCGCTGGCTCCAGCGCACGGGACCCATCTCGTACGCGTACACGGACGCCCTCGTCGAGTACGCCCTGTACGGCCTCGCGCCCCGCTGAGCCGGGTCAACTTCCCGCCCGGGTGTGATCAATCCGACCAAGTGGCGGCCGAGCGCCGAACACGTGGCCCGGTGGGCGGGACGTAAATCCCGTCAAATCATGCAATAGCCCACCATTCCTGTCCGCACTCCGGCATCGCCCCACCTACCCCGGATGTGGGCTCCGGCCACCCGCGGCGCAGGATGGTGGGACCATGGAGCATGCTGTCCGCACCACAGCGAGGCGAGGCGATAGATGAGCGCGACGTTCGGCGGCCGGAGCGGTCGGCAGGGCAGGTTCTCCGAGTGGCTGCGCGCCCGACGTACCAGCCGCCCGCTCGACGGAGCCGCCGACGAAGCCGGCCGTGAGGAACTGCTGCTCGCCGCCGCCGCTGCCGGACTCCCGCTCGCCCCCGCCGCGTACCCCTCGGGCTACGGGTGTTCCTGTGACCGCGTGGGCTGTCCCACCCCCGCCCGGCACCCGGTGTCGTTCGCCTGGCAGACGCAGTCGACCACCGACCGCGCCCAGATCGAGCACTGGGCCCGGCAGCAGCCGCAGGCCAACTTCATCACCGCGACCGGCATGGCCCACGACGTGCTGGACGTACCGCTCGCCGCCGGGAGCGAGGCCCTGGAGCGGCTGCTCGCCGCCGGGATCGAGGTGGGGCCCGTCGCGGAGTCCGAGTCCGAGTCCGACGACGGACGGCTGCTCTTCTTCACCCTCACCCGGGGCACGCCCGAGGACGAGGACGAGTGGTGGCCCTGCGAGCTGGACTGCCACCCGGAGACCATGGACGAGCACCCCGGCCTGCGCTGGCACTGCCGCGGTTCCTACGTCCCCGTACCACCGGCCCGGCTCCCCGGTGACCTCACCGTCCACTGGGTGCGCGGCCCCGAGCATCCGCTGCCGGACCCGCTGACCCTGCTGGAAATCCTCACCGACGCCTGCTCCCGCCATGTGGCCGAGCAGTCGGGCCACACGAACGCCGCCTGGCCCTCCAGGGGCTGACCGCCCGGCCCGGCGGTGACCGCTCGGCCCGGCCCGGCGGTCACCCCGCCCTCCGTCACTCGCCCTTGGCCCCCGTGAGCCCGCCCACCTGGCTCAGGAACTTCACCTGCTGGTCCGACCGTGTCTTCGCCGGATCGAGGACCACCTGGTTGTTCACGAACTCCAGGGTCAGGGACTGCTTCGGCTCGCCCGTCATCAGCGCCCTGACGGCCGCGTCGTTGACGGGGATGTTCACGTCCCGCGCGGCGGTCTGCTTCTGGTAGTGGCGGGTGGTGAAGAAGACCAGCGCCCCGCCGTCCGTGGTGCGCAGGCCGACCGGCGCGTAGTCGCCGTTGGTGAGCGCCTCGTCGATGTACTGCCGCGCCAGCCCCGGCTTCGCCGCGTTCTGCTGGCGCTCGGAACGCTCCTCGGAGGTGTACGGGCCGTCCGCGAAGAGGGCGCTGTCCTCCTTCAGGTACGTGACGTACTTGTCGGGCAACTCCGCGGGCGCGACGGAGAGTTGGGGGTCGTCCGGCGTGACCGCCTGGGCGTGGCCGTTCTCGTCCTTCTCGAACTCGGGCAGGTCGGCGGCGGCCACGACCGTGAGGAAGGACACCTCCCACAGATCGGTCAGCCCGTCCCGGGTGAAGACGAACAGCCAACGGTCCGTCGCGTTGCCCTTGTTGGCGGCGGCGTCGGCCACGAACCAGCGCGGCCAGGCCGCCTTCTCCGGGATCGTGTACGTGACGTCGGTCAGTTTCAGCGCCACGTGGTTCGGGTTGCCGCCCGGGTTGAGTTTCGCGCCCGAGCGGAGCTTGCCGCCGTCGATGTCGGCGAGCGCGCCGGTGACCCGGGAGGCGTCCTGGGACTGGTCGTACTCCTTGTCCGCCTTGTTGTACGCGGTGGTGAAGTCCTCCAGCGCCCGCGCCGCCTCCCCCTGGGTCGCCGTGGGCACGATCTCCAGGTCGCCGCGGACCACCACGCACCCGCTCGCCGTCAAGGACAGCGCGGTCACCGCCGTGGTCACCAGCGCGGCGCGGCCGTACGAACGTAGCCCGTTGCGCCGACGTAGCCCGTCGTGCCGAAGGAGTCCGCTGTTCTGACCGAGTTCGGTGTCCCGAAGGAGCCCGAGGAACCTCACGCCTGCACGAATCGGACGAACCTCACGAAGCCTTCGTGGGCTCGGAACCCCGAGAACCCTGCTCATCAGGAATCTTCACCTTCCCCTTCCCGGAGGCGAACCCTACCGGGGCGAGGAACAGCGCGAGCGTCGGGATCAGATACAGGAGCCAGACCGTGACTTGGAGGACCGTCGGGTCCGGTTGGAAGTTGAAGACGCCCTTCAGCAGGGTGCCGTACCAGCTGTCCGGCGGGATCGTCCCCGTGATGTCGAACGCCCTGTCCCTCAGGCCGGGCAGGAAGTCGGCCTCCTGGAGGTCGTGGAAGCCGTACGCGAGGACGCCGGCCGCGACCACGACGAGCATGCCGCCGGTCCAGGTGAAGAACCTGGCGAGGTTGATGCGCAGCGCGCCCCGGTAGAACAGCCAGCCGAGCACGACGGCCGTCGCCAGGCCCAGCAGGGCGCCGATCAGCGGGGCCTCGGCGCCGTCGCCGGACGCCCGCACCGACGTCCACACGAACAGCGAGGTCTCCAGACCCTCCCGGCCCACCGCGAGGAACGCGGTCGCCACCAGGGCGCCCGTGCCCATCCGCAGGGCCGCGTCGAGCTTGCCGTGCAGGTCGGCCTTCAGATGGCGGGCCGTGCGCCGCATCCAGAAGACCATCCACGTCACCAGGACCACCGCGATGATCGACAGGGAGCCGCCGAGCGCCTCCTGCGCCTTGAACGTCAGCTCCTGGGAGCCGAATTCGAGGACGCAGCCGAAGGCGAGCGCCAGCGCGACGGCGACACCGATACCGATCCAGATGGGCTTCAGCGCGTCCCGGCGGTCCGTCTTCACCAGATAGGCGATGAGGATGCAGACGACGAGACTGGCTTCCAGGCCCTCCCGCAGACCGATCAGGTAGTTCGCGAACACGGTCTACGCCTCCTTCGAGAACAGCGCCCGGCCCCACCAGTCGTCCGCGTCCCGGACACCCGGCGGCACCGCGAAGACCGCCGAACCGACGTGCTGGATGTACTCGTTGAGCGCGTCCGTGGCCAGATTGCGCTGGACCGGGATGAACCCCGTCCGCACATCGCGCTGGTAGGCGAGGAAGAACAGGCCCGCGTCCAGGCGGCCGAGCCCGTCCGTGCCGTCGGTGAAGGAGTAGCCGCGGCGCAGGAGCGTCGCCCCGTCGTTGGAGTCGGGGTGAGCGAGCCGTACGTGCGCGTCCGGCAGCATCGCCTTCAGGAACGGCTTGTCGCGTTCCTTCGCCTTGCCCACCGGGGCGCCCTCGCCCTTGTCACGGCCGAAGATGTCCTCCTGCTCCTGCAGCGAGGTCCGGTCCCAGGGCTCGATGTGCATCCGGATGCGGCGGGCGACGAGGTACGAGCCGCCGGTCATCCAGGCCGAGTTGTCGTCGACGTCCCTCTCGCCCACCCACACGAACTTCTTCAGCCGGGCCGTCTCCGTGCCCGCGATGTTGCGGGTGCCGTCCTTGAACCCCATGAGGTTGCGCGGGGTCTGCGCCTCGGGCGTGGTCGACGAGGTCTTGCCGAACCCGAGCTGGGACCAGCGGACCGACACCTTGCCGAAGCCGATGCGGGCGAGGTTGCGGATGGCGTGCACCGCGACCTGCGGGTCGTCCGCGCAGGCCTGGACGCACAGGTCACCGCCGCTGCGGGCCCGGTCCAGGTTGTCACCGGCGAACTGCGGCAGGTCCACCAGCGCCTCGGGCCGCTGCCCCGCCAGCCCGAACCTGTCGAACAGCGACGGCCCGAAGCCGATCGTCAGTGTCAGCCGGGACGGCTTCAGCCCCAGGGCCTCGCCGGTGTCGTCCGGCGGGGCCTCCGCCAGACCGCCGTACGCGCCGTCGCCGACCGCCTTCCCGGCGGTCATCCGGCGCGCGGCGGCCGTCCAGTCCTTCAGCATGGCCACGAACTCGGCACGGTCGTCCGTCTCCACGTCGAACGCCGCGAAGTGCAGCCGGTCCTGCACGGGCGTGGCGATACCGGCCTGGTGGGCGCCGTGGAAGGCGACGCCCGCCCCGGCGCTGGGAGCCGTGTCGTCGCCGGTGCGCGCCACGGCGACCGCGCCGCCGGCCGCGGCGGCACCGAGCGCGAGCCCGGCACCACCCCAGCCGATCAGCGCACGCCGCGACGGAGTACGGGAGTTCTCCGACGCAGTACGGGGGCCGGGCTCGGGGGAGTCGTCGGTGGTCATCGTCACTTCACCACGGCTGCCGCGAGCTGCGAGAGGGGCTCGGCGAGCGCGTTCACCGCGTCCGACAGCTCCTTCTGCTCCGCCTTGCCGACCTTGTCGTAGGAGACGAAGTCGTAACCCGTCTTGTCCTTGCGGTACTTGTCGAGCAGCGTGTTCAGGGCCGCGAACTGCTGGTCGAGTTCCTTCGTCAGCTCCGGGTCGTTCTCGGCGGCGACGGACTTCAGCAACTCGTACGACTCCTCGGCGCCCTCGACGTTCGCCTTGAAGTCGACCAGGTCGGTGTGCGAGTAGCGCTCCTCCTCGCCGGTGACCTTGCCGGTGGCGACCTCGTCGAGAAGTTCCTTGGCGCCGTTGGCCATGGAGGTCGGGGTGATCTCGGCCTTGCCGACCCGCTTCTGCCAGTCCTCCAGGTCGGTCACCAGCTGGTCGGCCAGCTCGGAGTCACGGTCGGTGAGCTTGCCGTCCTGCCAGAGCGAACGCTCCAGGCGATGCCAGCCCGTCCAGTCCTTCTCCAGGTCCTGCCCCTCCTCCAGACCGTCCTCGCGCAGGTCGACCTTCGGGTCGATGTCACCGAAGGACTCGGCGACCGGCTCGGTCCGCTCCCAGCCGATACGGGAGGGCGCGTACGCCTTCTTCGCGGCCTCGACGTCCCCGTCCTTGACGGCCTCGGCGAACACCTTCACCAGCGGGAGGGTCTCGTCGGCCTGGCCCTGCACGTACTTGCGGTACGAGGCGACGGCCGCGTCGAGCCGGGGGTCCCTCTTGGCGACCTTGCCGCCGCCGGTGGCCTTGACGTCCTGCCGGATGCCGTCGCCCTTCATGCCCGGCTTGCAGGCGATCCGGTAGTCGCCCGCCTTCACCTCGGCGGTGACCTTCTGCTTGGTGCCGGGCCCGATGTTCTCGCGCTCGGTGACCACGCGGTCGTCCGGGAAGAGAAGGTAGACCTCGGTGACCTTGGAGCCCTTGTTCTCGATGTCCAGCTCGACGTGGCCCGCCGGGAACTCCTTCTTCGACACCTCGCACTTGGTGTCGGTCGCGGTCACCGATATGGCCCCGTCCGCGCCCGCGCTGCTCTTCTCGGTGCAGCCGGTGACAGCGGTCAGGGCTGCCACCGTCGCGGCGGCGGTGACGGCGGAGAGTCTGAGGGGGCGCATTTCGGCTCCAAGGGAGTACACAGAGGACACACAGAGAAGGTGAGGCGACCCCAAGTTATCTGAGGCTAACCTCACCAAATGCTGTACCCCCAGTGAAACCCTCTCTCCGGAGCCGTGCGAGCACGGCCCGATCACGGTGGCCAAAAACAGCCCCCATGATCCGGTCAAGAGCGGGTCAAGAGACCCATTCGGCGGTCAAGAACGCGGTTTCACGTCGAAGCGTCAACTTCTGTGGCCTTCCGAGGCCTTCCGAGACTTTCCGGAACGTTCAGGGACGTTCCTAGATGTTCCTGGACTTTCTTTGATGTTTGGGGATCTTCCTGGATCATCAGTGATCTTTAGGGGTCTTGCGCAACCTCACGGGATCTTCCGTGGGCCTTCGTGATCAAGAATCCCGTTTCGGCATGATCAGGACATCGCCGGTCCGCGGCTGCGGGAACACCTCGACCGGCTGCCGGTACACCTCCGACAGCAACTCCTCCTCGAAGACCCCGCCCGGCGGCCCGTCCGCCGCGATGCGCCCGTCCCGCAGTACGGCCACCCGGTCCGCGTACGCCGCCGCCAGCCCCAGGTCGTGCAGCACGACGACCATCGCGTCCCCGGCCCGAGCCCGCGCCCGGCACACCCGCAGCACCAGTTCCTGGTGCCGCAGGTCCAGCGCGGCCGTCGGCTCGTCCAGCATCAGCAGCGGCGCCCGCTGGGCGAGCACCCGCGCCGGCGCCACCCGGGCGCGCTCGCCGCCGCTCAGCGCGGAGAAGGTCCGCGCCGCGAACCCGGTGACCTCCGTGACCGCCATCGCCTCCGCCACGGCTCTGTCGTCGGGGTCTTCTCACTCGTCCGCGTGCGGCTGCGGCGCCCACGGCGCCCGCCCCATTTGCGCCCCCGCGCACCCGAGCGACGCCCCGATCGGCAACGCCAGCACGATCCTCGGGAACCGCACGTTCCACAACACCGACTCGGGAACGCGTTCGAGCTCCGCCCCGCCGAGCCCGATCCGGTGGACGACCGAGGAGATCACGTCACCGGTGGGGATCGGATAGGCCCCGAGTCCACCGGCGACGGGAACCAGGATGAGGAGGGCGACGACGAGACCGACGGTGAGGAGGAGGGGAGCGTGACGACGGGCGGAGGCGGAGGCCTGTGCCCCACCGGCCGCGGCCGACTCGCCCGCCTCCGCGGGCCTGTCGGACCACTCCGGCTCAACCGGCTTGTCCAGTACGGTCACTTGATCCTCTCAAGGTTGGTCTCGGGGCTGGTCCCAGGGCTGGGGTCGGCCCTGCCTGATCGCTGACCGGCGGTGCGGTGACCTGGTACGACCCGGGGCCCGGTTGATGTTTCAATGCTGGGGTGACCGACTTCGATGTGCTGCGGGTGTTCTGCGGACCCCGCGGCGGATACGGCAACGAACTGGGCGTCGTCCGCGAGGGCTCCGTGATGCCCGACCGTGCCGAGCGCCAGGAGTTCGCCGCCAAACTCGGCTTCAGCGAGACCGTGTTCGTGGACGACCCCGAGCGCGGTGTCATCGACATCTACACCCCGTCGCTGCGCCTGCCCTTCGCCGGATACCCGTGCGTGGGCGCGGCCTGGCTGCTCGACGTTCCCGAACTCGTCACCCCGGCCGGTGTCGTCGGGGCCCGGCTGGACGGGGAGTTCAGCTGGATCGAAGCCCTGCCGGAGTGGGCCCCGCCCCGCACGTTCCGCCAGTACGCCTCCGCCGCCGAGGTCGACGACCTGCGCGTCCCGCCGCCCGGCGACTGGATCTACGCCTGGGCCTGGGAGGACGAGGCCGCCGGCCGTGTCCGCGCCCGCGCCTTCCCCGGCCGCGACGACGGTATCGACGAGGACGAGGCCACGGGCGCGGCGGCGCTGCAGTTGACCGCCCAGTTGGGCCGAGCCCTGAACATCACCCAGGGCACGGGCTCCCAAATCCTGACGGCGCCACAGCCGCATGGGTGGGTGGAGGTCGGGGGACGGGTGTTCCTGGAGCGGTGAGGGTGCTGTTGGGAAGAGCGGTAGGGCGCCTTTACGAGGAGCGTGGGGCGCCTTGGGGAAGGCCGCACCCCGTGCTTTCAAGGGGCGCGGGGAACTGCGCGACCAGCCCCCACGAACCCGCAGCGACCAACGAACCCCCCGGCGGAGCCCTCACGCACTCAACGGAAACTCTTCCCCCAAAGCAATAAAGACCGCCGTGTTCAGCGCGAACGCCCGCTTGCACTCACTCACGATCCGCTGCTTCTCCAGATCATCGGCCCGCACCCGGTCCAGCAGCTCCCGATAACCCCGCTTGAACGCGGCCGGGTTGGTGATCTCCTCGAAGACGTAGAACCGGACCCCGTCGCCCTTCCTGGCGAGGCCCCACGTCTTCTCGGCCCGGTCCCGGACGATCTGCCCGCCGGAGAGGTCACCGAGGTACCGCGTGTAGTGGTGGGCCACATAACCGCCGGCCCAGGTGCGCGCGCACTCGGCGACCCGCGCCGCGTACGCCTCGGTCGCCGGCAGCGCCGTGAGCGTCGAGCGCCAGCCGAAACCGCGCAGATACTCCAGGTCCCGCTCCAGCTCGGAGAGCCGCATCAGCTCGGGCTGGATGAACGGCCCGGCGACCGGGTCACCGGCCAGCCCCGGCGCGGCGCTCTCCAGCGCCTCGTACACGAACCACAGCTGCTCGGTGTACCGCGTGTACGCCTCGACGCCGAGTTTGCCGCCGAGCATGTCGTCCATGAACGTCGTGGACACCACCTCGGTGTGCTGCTCGTGCGAGGCGGCACGAATGAGCGTGGAGAACGCCGTGTCCGATGTGACCGACGCGTTCATGAAGGCCTCCGGTGCCGAAGTGAGGAAGACGAGAAGCTGACGCCATTTTCTATGGTTAGGCTTACCTAAGTCAACAGGTTCCCGACTCCCTGTCGGTAAAACGGTACCCCGAATCTCCACCGGCCCCACATGCAATCCACGCGACGGTCCGGCCAACGGTCTGCGCGACGATCAGGGCAACGGTCCGGGCGACTGTCCGTGCGACGAACCCGCGCGGCGAATCCGCACGACGAAAAGCCCGCCCTGCGGCCGGAACCGTGGGCAGGCTGTCTCGCGGCGACGAACGACGTGGAGCTACGGAAGCGTGAGGATCTCCGCGCCGGTCTCCGTCACCACCAGCGTGTGCTCGAACTGGGCGGTGCGCTTGAGGTCCTTGGTGACGACCGTCCAGCCGTCGTCCCACATGTCGTAGTCGTACGACCCGAGCGTCAGCATCGGCTCGATCGTGAACGTCATCCCGGTCTGCATCACCGTGGTGGCGTGCGGGGAGTCGTAGTGCGGGACGATCAGCCCGGAGTGGAACGACGAGTTGATCCCGTGCCCGGTGAAGTCGCGCACGACCCCGTACCCGAACCGCTTCGCGTACGACTCGATGACCCGCCCGATGATGTTGATCTGGCGACCGGGCCTGACCGCCTTGATGGCGCGGGTGAGGGACTCCCGGGTCCGCTCGACGAGCAGCGACGACTCCTCGTCGACATCCCCCACCGGATAGGTGGCGTTGTTGTCGCCGTGGACGCCGCCGATGTACGCCGTCACGTCCAGGTTGACGATGTCGCCGTCGCGCAGCACGGTCGAGTCGGGGATGCCGTGGCAGATGACCTCGTTGACCGAGGTGCACAGCGACTTGGGGAAGCCCCGGTAGCCGAGCGTCGACGGGTAGGCCCCGTGGTCGCACATGTACTCGTGCGCGACCCGGTCCAGTTCGTCCGTGGTGACACCGGGCGCGATGTGCTTGGCCGCCTCGGCCATCGCCCGAGCCGCGATCCGGCCGGCGATCCGCATCGCCTCGATGGTCTCGGGCGTCTGCACCTCCGGCCCGGTGTACGGAGTCGGGGCGGGCTTGCCCACGTACTCGGGTCGGCGGATGTTTCCCGGGACGGGGCGGGTGGGGGAGAGCTTCCCCGGTGCGAGCAGCGACTGGCCAGACATGCCAGCGAGTTTAACCAGCGGTGGTGGGGGACCATGCAGGTGACGACTGGAGAAGGGAACTCAGGTCATGCCCCTGTTCAAGCGGCGCACGGTCGGCAAGCCCGGCGAGTGGTTCTACTGCCTGGAGCACAAGAAGGTCGAAGAGGGCCCCGACTGCCCCGGAAAGGACCGTATGGGCCCCTACGCCTCCCGTCAGGACGCCACCCGGGCCATGGAAACGGCCCAGGAACGCAACGCGGAATGGGAGACCGACCCGCGCTGGCACGACACCCCGACGACGGACCCGAACACCGACTGACCGGCCCGGCGGCACGGAACCGCCGAGCGGCGGGTGTGGGTCTCCGGCGAGGGTTCAGCACAGCCGGTCGGCCGCAGCCCGCAGTCGCCCCGGTGTCCGGCCCCAACCACGGGCGGTGGGGCCGGAGCCATGGTCCGCAGGGGCCGTCGGGGGTCCGCCCCCGCTGGAGGCCCGGACTTGTCAGGCGGGAGTGACGGGCGGGCTCGGTGGGACAGCTCCCCGCCGCTCACGCAACCGGGCCGCATGCTCGTTCGTCCGCACGTCGTAGGACATCAGCTGCGGCAGGCACAGCGCCAGCAACCCCACCGCCCCCACGCACAGCACCCCACCGGCCCACACGGACGCCCGTACGGACGTCCACGCCGCCATGCCCCCGGCCCGCACCTGCCCCAGCTGAGGCCCGACGGAGTACGACAGCAGCTCGATCCCCGCCAGCCGCCCCCGCAACTCATCCGGAATGGTCTGATTCCACATCGCGGCCCGGAAGATCCCGCTGACCATGTCGAACGCACCCCCCAGCACCAGGAACGCCAGCACCAGCCACACATCGCGCACCAGCCCCGCCGCCATCACCGACAGCCCCCACAACATCGCTGCCAGCACCACCATCCGCCCGTGCCGGTGCACCCGTGACGCCCACCCACTGGTCAACGTCACCAGCAACGCCCCCGCGGGCAACGCCGCGTACATCAGCCCCAGCGACCACTCCGCGTCCAACTCGTCCGCGAGGAACGGCAGCAGGGCCAGCGGCATCGCCAGAAACATCGCGGCGAGATCGACGGCGTACGTACCGAGGAGTTCCTTGCGGCTCCAGGCGTACCGCGCCCCCTCCACGATGGACCGCAACGACGGTCTCGCCGCCTCGTGCGACGCGGGGGAGGGGGCGAGTCCCACGGCCAGCGCGACGGACGCCACGAAGGTCGCGAGGTCCGCCGCGTAGGCCCAGCCGAGCCCCGCGTAGGCCACGACGACACCCGCGAGGGCCGGCGCGGCGACGCCGCCCACCGTCCAGCG
The DNA here is from genome assembly GCF_041435215.1 of Streptomyces sp. NBC_01314. Classification (NCBI taxonomy): domain Bacteria; kingdom Bacillati; phylum Actinomycetota; class Actinomycetes; order Kitasatosporales; family Streptomycetaceae; genus Streptomyces; species Streptomyces sp. NBC_01314. The sequence continues at coordinate 8,159,892 of NZ_CP108394.1, forward strand.
GAGCGAGTTGAGCGCGGCGGCGGCCGGCAGATGCTCGTGCGGGACGATACGGGGGACGATCGAGTCCAGGGCCGGTCGCTGGACCGCGACCAGCGCGGACGACAGGGCGGCCACCAGGTACAACGGCCACACCAGCGGCTCCGGCAGCAACGCGTTCACCAGCAGCCCCGCGCACAGGAGCCCCTGCCCGGCCTCGCTCCACAGGATCAGCGCCCGCTTGTCCAGGGCGTCGGCGAGCGCCCCGCCGTACAGCCCGAACACGATCAGCGGCACGAGTTCGACGGCGCCGATCGCCCCGACCGCCACCACCGACCCCGTCAGCTCCTTCATCTGCACCGGCAGCGCCACGAAGGTCAGAAAACTCCCGAAGTTCGTGATCAGCCCCGCCACCCACAACCGCCGAAAGTCCACGGACACCCGCCACGGCGCGAGATCGGGTAACAGCCCGCTCAGCCGCGAAGCCGCAGAAGAGTCCGAAGAGGTCGAAGAGGTCGAAGAGTCCGAAGAGGTCGAATCGGGAGAGGAGGGGGCCGAGGTGGGCGGGGAGGAAGCCGTGGAGGCCGAAGAGGCATCATCGGAAGCAGTCACGACGGGCCATGCTCAACCGCCCCCAGCCCCCACAGCAACCACTTTTCCACGGCCTCACCGCCCGGCGGCCTCACCGCTTTGCACCGCCCACCGCCCTGCGGCGCTCCGATCTCCCACGTGTCGACACGGACACCGTCGGACTGCTCTACGAGACAGGCGACTTCGGCGCGTACGAGACGATCACCTTCCGCCGTCTCCCGCTCGCGTACCTCACCGGAGTCGGAGCAGCCGTATCCCCGTGAACGCGCTCACCTCGCCGCCACCGGCGAAGGGCGCGCACGTAAAGTCGGCCCATGACCTCTACTGACAGTTCACAGCAGCCCGCCGCGAAGGTCCCCGCGAAGGCCCCGGCCAAGGATCCCTGGGACCTGCCGGACGTGTCGGGGCTCGTCGTCGGCGTGCTCGGCGGCACCGGGCCGCAGGGCAAGGGCCTCGCCTACCGCCTCGCCAAGGCCGGCCAGAAGGTGATCATCGGGTCGCGGGCGGCCGACCGTGCGCAGGGCGTCGCCGGGGAACTCGGACACGGAGTCGAGGGTGCCGACAACGCCGAGACCGCCCGCCGCAGCGACATCGTGATCGTGGCGGTGCCGTGGGACGGGCACGGCAAGACCCTCGAATCGCTGCGCGAGGAACTGGCCGGCAAGCTCGTCGTCGACTGCGTCAACCCGCTCGGCTTCGACAAGAAGGGCGCCTACGCGCTGAAGCCGGAGGAGGGCAGCGCCGCCGAGCAGGCCGCCGCCCTGCTGCCGGACTCGCGGGTCACCGCCGCCTTCCACCACCTCTCCGCCGTCCTCCTCGAAGACCCGGAGATCGAGGAGATCGACACGGATGTCATGGTCCTCGGCGAGGAGCGCGCGGACGTCGAGATCGTTCAGGCGCTGGCGGGCCGTATCCCCGGCATGCGGGGCATCTTCGCCGGGCGGCTGCGCAACGCCCACCAGGTCGAGTCCCTGGTCGCCAACCTGATCTCCGTGAACCGCCGCTACAAGGCCCACGCGGGCCTCCGTCTGACCGACGTGTAGCCGACGCGTGTACGCCCTCGGGCATGGGGGACACTGGACGCCGTATCACCTCGTCCGACCCGACCGTCCTGTCAGGAGCCGACCCCCATGCCCCGCCTCGCCGTCTACGCGCTCATCGTCTGTCTCCTCGCGGTCACCGCCGCTGTGGTCTCCTTCAGCCGGGGCAGCTGGCTGGGAGTGGTGTGGGTGCTGATGGCCGGCCTGTCATCCAACATGACCTGGTACTACGCGCGGAAGGCGAAGCTGGAGCGCCGGTCCGCCACCGGCTGAGCCACGCGGCCGTCCCCTCACACCCCGGTGAGGCAGATGTCGCTGTCCTCGCGCCAGAAGCGGTAGAGCCAGTAGCCGCAGTCGGACAGCTGGTCCTCGATCCCCAGGCCGCGCATGAACGCGTCGATCACGTCCCAGAACACCCCGTTGACCGCCGGGATCCACAGCACCGCGAAGACGAGCAGCAGACCGAAGGGCGCGAGCGGCTCCACCTGGCGGCGGATCTTGTACGACAGCCAGGGCTCGATGACGCCGTAGCCATCCAGGCCGGGCACCGGCAGGAAGTTCAGGATCGCGGCCGTGACCTGGAGCATCGCGAGGAAGGCGAGGGCGAAGAGAAACGCCGCCGGCACGCCGTCCGTGACGCCCAGCCAGAAGGGCGCGGTACAGACGGCCGCGAACAGGACGTTCGTCAGCGGTCCCGCCGCCGAGATCAGACTGTGCTTCCAGCGGCCCTGGATACGGCCGCGCTCGATGAACACCGCGCCACCGGGCAGACCGATTCCACCCATGATCACGAAGACGACGGGCAGCACGATGCTGAGCAGAGGGTGGGTATAGACGAGAGGATTGAGGCTCAAGTAGCCCTTCGTGCCAACGGTGATGTCGCCCCCGTGCAGCGCGGTGCGGGCGTGTGCATACTCGTGCAGGCACAGAGAGATCACCCAGGCCGAGGTGACGAAGAGGAAGACGGCAAGCCCTGGAGACGACGCGAAGCCACTCCATACCGCCCACCCGGTGATTGCCGTGATGGCAGTGATTCCGAGGAAGACGGGGCTGATCCGCTGTTCGCTCGTTCGGGAAGCGGTGGTCATGGGCGAGGCTCCTGGTACGTAGGGCCGAGCTGGGGGGAAACTTCGGCCGTGCTGGTGAACATGAGGACAACGTCTCGCGGGGCTTTGAGTTTCCCGGAATGGGCCAGCCTGGCGGGAGTTTGGACCGCGCCTTTCGTGAGGCCCGGCGACTACCTCAGAAACTTCGCAAGACGCTCTCGGAAGTCTTCGGGCATTTCCAGAACATGGCCGCCGAGTTCTCGGGGGTGACATCTGACAGTGACGCCGGCGTGGATCAGATCCTCACCGAGCTCGGTGACTCCCATGCTCTGCCACCGTTCGACGAAGGTGGTACCGAGCGGCACGAACCGCCAGTGGTCCTCATCGGCAGTATGTGACGGATTCGTCGACTCGCCCTTGGCGTCGGCACGTTGAACGTATACGCGGCGGGTGACAGGCACATCTCCGACTGCTTCGACCAGCATGTGCAGTACGGGCGTGAGGATCTCCTCGTCAGGCAGGAACACATAGCCGGGGCACGCCGGGGAGCCGACTCGTGAAAGGCAGCGGATCTTCTCGGTGACCCGGTACGTCCCGTCCTTACGCCGTTTTCTGGACGTGTGAAGCTGAAGGTTCTTGCCGCACCCTCCGCACTTGATCACGTTGAGGAGCGGGGTCCTGGGTGTCGTGGAGCGTCGGCCGACCGGGGAGGCGGAGTCGGCCAGGGCGTCCTGAAGGCAGTCGAAGACGTCCTGGTCCAGCACCGCTTCGGCAACGCGGATGGGGTACCCGCCCCGGTCGTGAACCAGGACGCGCTTCTTGTACTTCTTACCGGGGACATCCTCGCTTCGTGTCTTCCAGCCCAGCAGAGTGGGGGAGGTGAGGATTCCCTTCAGCGTGCGGGGGTACCAGACGAAGTCCTTGCCGGACTTGTTCCGTTGATATGTGTCCGCAGGGGATGGCACCCCGCGTTCTTCGAGGTCTCGGCAGATGGCGTTGACCGGCTCGCCGCCGATGACGCGTCGAGCGGCTTCCCGGACGATGTCTGCTGTCTCCGGGTTGATCTCCAGGTATCGGGCGCTGTCCTTTGCGAAGGTGCGATAGCCGAAAGGAGGTGAACCTCCGCCCCATCGTGTGGACGTGAGCAGGTGCGCACGCGATGATGCGACCCGCTCGGCAGCGGCGCGGGCTTCCATCTGCGCGAATGTGGCGATCATGGTGGCCGTCTCCTTTCCCGTCGAACTTGTGAGATCGAACGGTTCGGTGGCGGAAACTAGCCCCTTGCTGCCATGGCTCTCGGCCCATTCGATCATCCGGTGCAGATCACCGACTCGGCGAACGAACCGATCGAGTCGCCAGAAGACGATGACGTCGAATTCGGGTGCGCGGTCGTCGAGCCACCGGGACAGTTCTGGACGCTTCCACGGTGGCACCGTGGTGGCGGAGACGGATAGATCGCTCGCAACGCCAACGATCTCCCAGCCACGCAGCTCACAGAAGGACTCGCACTCTTCGAGCTGCCGTTCAGGGCTGGTCGTCGACTCGGTGTGGACGGTCAATCGGACGGCGATGAGTGCCCTGGGAGATCGCGCCATGGCATGAGGCTAGCGTGTTTGTATCTAACAAACTGAGAGTTAGGTAAATTCTTGCTTGGGTCTTCCCCGACGGCAGGGAGTACGTCCTCCAGGGCTATGGGGCGGGTGAGAATGGACCCCGTGCGCTATCGCATCCTCGGCACCACCCAGGCACTGCAAGCAGACGGCACCCCCGTCCCGGTCGGGGGCGCCCGGCTGCGCGCCCTGCTGACCGTGCTCGCGCTGCGGCCGGGGCGTACGGTGCCCGCGACCGCGCTCGTCGACGAGGTGTGGGCCGGCGATCCGCCCGCCGACGCCCCTGGCGCGCTGCAAGCGCTGGTCGGTCGCCTGCGCCGGGCTCTCGGCCCCGAGGCGGTCGAGTCGGTGAACGGCGGCTACCGTCTCGCGGCCGCCCGGGACGACATCGACCTGCACCGCTTCGAACGCCTCGCGGACGAGGGGGCCCGCGCGCTCGCCGACGGCGACGCGGCCAAGGCCGCCGACGTCCTCGACGACGCCCTCGCCCTCTGGCAGGGCCCGCCCCTGGCCGACCTCCCCGACCGGGCCGCCGAGGCCGCCCGCTGGGAGACCCGTCGCCTCGACGCCCAGCGCACCCGCCTCACCGCCGTACTCACCCTGGGCCGGCCCGACTCCGCCCTCCCCGACCTCACCGCCCTCTGCGACACCCACCCCCTCGACGAAGCCCTCCAGTCCCTCCGCCTCCGTGCCCTCCGGGACACCGGCCGCGCCGCCGAGGCCCTGGCCGCCTACGAAGAGGTCCGCACCCTCCTGGCGGACCGCCTGGGCACGAGCCCGGGCCCGGCCCTGCGCAGCCTCCACGAAGACCTGCTGAACTCAGACGGGGCCGCGCCCCGCCAGGGGCGCGGGGAACCGCGCGACCAGCCCCCACCAACCCGCACGCAACCACTCACCCCATCCACCCCACGGGGTCGAAGGGGCAGCGCCCCTGGTGAGGGAGGGACGGGCAGGGGCGGCGGGGGCGAGAACTCCAGTCCGCACCCGCATCCGCAGCCACACCCCCACCCCACCCGCCCCCCAGGCAACCTCCGCGCCCGCCTCACCTCCTTCGTAGGCCGCGACACGGACATCGACACCATCCGCGACGACCTCACCGCCACCCGCCTGGTGACCCTCCTGGGCCCCGGCGGCGCAGGCAAGACCCGCCTCTCCCAGGAGGCCGGCGACGCAGTGGCCGAAGCCATGCCGGACGGTGTCTGGCTCGTCGAACTCGCCCCCGTCGACGACCCGGCGAACGTCCCGGAGGCCGTGCTCACCGCCCTCGGCGCCCGCGAGACCGTACTGAGAGGCGCCGGCGCCGAGGAGATGCGTGTCGCGGCGGACCGCCAGGACGACCCGCTGGCCCGTCTCACCGAACACTGCGCCGGACGCCGCATGCTGCTGATCCTCGACAACTGCGAACACGTCGTGGACGCCGCCGCCCACCTCGTCGACCAGCTGCTCCAGCGCTGCCCGACGCTGACCGTGCTCGCCACCAGCCGCGAACCCCTCGGCGTACCGGGGGAGTTGCTGCGCCCGGTGGAACCACTGACGGAACCCCACGCGCTGCGCCTGCTCGCCGACCGGGGAGCGGCGGCCCGGCCCGGTTTCACCGTCGCCGCCGACCCGGAGGCCGCCGCCGAGATATGCCGCCGCCTCGACGGACTCCCCCTCGCCATCGAACTGGCGGCCGCCCGGCTCCGTATGCTGACGCCCCGCCAGATCGCCGACCGCCTCGACGACCGCTTCCGGCTGCTCACCTCCGGCAGCCGTACGGTCCTGCCCCGGCAGCAGACCCTGCGCGCGGTCGTCGACTGGTCCTGGGAGCTGCTCGACGAGGACGAACGGTACGTACTGCGGCGGCTGTCGGTGTTCGCCGGCGGCTGCGACCTGGCCGCCGCCGAGGCCGTCTGCGGTCCCGCCGCGCTGGAGGCGCTCGGCTCGCTCGTCGACAAGTCCCTCGTCGTGGCGGCCCCTTCGGCGGGCAGCGGCACGGGCACGGGGGGCGGCGAGATGCGCTACCGACTCCTGGAGACCGTCGTCGAGTACGCCGGTGAACGGCTCGACGAGACGGGCACCCGCCCCACCGCCGCACGCGCGCACCTGACGTACTACCGCGAACTCGTCCGCGCCACCGACCCGTTGCTGCGCGGCTCCGGCCAGCGCGCCGCGATCGAACTGCTGGAGCTGGAGTACGAGAACATCCGCACCGCCCTCAGGTACGCCGTCGCCGAGCGGGACGAGCAGGAGGCGCTCTGCCTGACGCTGTCGCTGTGCTGGTACTGGCAGATGCGCGATCTGAAGACCGAGGCCCGGCACTGGTCCGCGCAGGTCAAGGAGCTCGGCCCGCACCCCTTCACCGCGCCCGCGCGCCGCGTCCCGGACCTGCGCGGACGCGCCGTGGACAGCCCGCCGCCGATGAGTCCGGCCGTCCTAGACGAGGCCCGGCGCGGGGTGCACCTCGTCCATCTGGCCTGCATGGACATGGAGTTGCCCGCCTGGCAGACCTCCGAGGCCCAGGAGAAGCTGCGGGTCATCAGCGAGACCTACCGACCGGGCCAGCCGCAGACGTGCCGCTTCCCCGGCTTCATGTGGTTCTACGCCGTCCTGCTGACCGGCGACATGGACCGGCTGCGGGCCATCCTCGACTCCAACATCCGCACCTGCCGCGAACTCGGCTTCACCTGGGAGCTGGCGCAGACCCTGCAGACGCGGGCCAACATCCTCGCCAACCGCAGCGACTGGGCGGGGGACGCCATCACGGACGCCGACGAGGCGCTGGAGATCTTCGACCGGCTCGGGGACGCCTGGGGCGCCGCCGAGGCGCTCTCGGCGCGCGGCGAGTCCCTGGAACGCCGGGGCGAGTTCGCGCTCGCCGCCGCGGACTACGAGCGGGCCATCGGGTACGCCGAACGGCTCGGCGCCAACGCCCAGTTGGGAGTCCTCGGCGTCCGGCTCGGCAGTGCGTACATAGAGGGCGGCGACGTGGAGCGCGGCGAGAAGATGCTGTTCGACGTGTTGGCGCCCGGGCGCCGCGCCGTCGCCCGCGAGGCGGTGCCCATCGCCCGCCTCTTCCTCGCCGTCCGGCTCGGCCGCAGCGGGCGCCCGGCCGAGGCCCGCGAGCAGCTCACCTTGCTGCGTGAGGACTTCCAGGCCGCCGACTTCGTGCTCTTCGCCGGGTTCGTCCTCGGCGTCGAGGGCTGGCTGGAGGCGATGGACGGACGCCACGAGGAGGCGCTGCCGCTGATGCGCCGGGCGCTGGAGCGGAGCCTGGACCGGCTGTCCCTGACGGTCGCGCCCCATATGCCCGCCATCCATCTCGTGACCGCCGCCATCTCCGTCGCGGGGGTCGACGGCGGCGTCCGCGCCCCCGACGCGGCCCGGATCCTCGGCGCCGCCGACGCGCTGCTGCCGCCCGGCCACTTCTCCAGCCCGATGGAGGTCGAGGCGCGCGCCAAGGCCGAGGCCGTGACGCGGGCCGGGCTGGACGACGCGGCCTACGAGAGGGCGTACGCCGAGGGCGGCGCCCTCGCCCTGGAGGAGGCCGCCGCCCTCGTCTGACCTCTGCCGTCACCCTTGCGCCACGGCCTCGGAGGTCAGCTCTTCGTCTTGAACTTGTGGATCGCGATCGGTGCCATCACCGCCGTCAGCCCCACCGACCAGCCGAGCGTGACCAGCAGGTCGTGGGTGATCGGCCCACCGGTCATCAGCCCGCGCGCGGCGTCCGCGAGGGACGACAGCGGGTTGTAGTCGGTGAAGGCCTGCAGCCAGCCCGGCATGGACTGGGTCGGCGCGAAGATCGACGAGCCGAACTGCAGCGGGAACAGCACCAGGAAGCCCATCGCCTGCACGGACTGCGCGTTCTTCATCGTCACGCCCAGCACCAGGAAGATCCACATCAGGGACGAGCCGAAGACGACGGCCAGGCCCACCGCGCCGAACAGCCCCGGCCAGCTGGTGATGTCGAAGCCGATGAGGACACCGACGGTCAGCAGGATGGTCGTGGCGACGAGCATGCGCAGCAGCTCGACGGAGATCTTCGCGAGCAGCACCGAGGACCGGCCGATCGGCAGGGACCGGAAGCGGTCCATGACCCCCTTCTGGAAGTCCTCGTTGAAGCCCGTGCCGACGCCCATGGCGATGTTCATGCCCATCATCGCCATCAGCCCCGGCACCACGTACTGCACGTACTGTTCCTGGCCGCCGCCCAGCGCCTGCCCGATGGAGCCGCCGAAGACGTACACGAAGAGCAGGGTGAACACGATCGGCATCAGGACCGCGTCGAACATCGACTCGGGGTCCTGCCGGATCCACAGCAGATTGCGCCGGACGAGCGCGCCGGTGTGCCGGGCATGGGCCCGCAGCCCGATCCGGCCGTCGGCCTGACCGGTCTGACCGGCTTCGATGGTCTCACCGGTCGTGGGAACGGTGGTGGCGGCGCTCATACGGCGACCTCTTCGTAAGCGGGGGACGAGACGGCGTCCTGCGTCGCGCCGGTCCTGTGGCCGGTGAGGGACAGGAACACCTCGTCCAGGCTGGGCAGTTCGGTGCTGATCGAGGCGATGGTGACGCCGCGCGCGGTGATCGCGCTGACGACCGCGGTCAGCTGCTCGTCGCTGAGGATCGGCACGAGAAGGGTCCCGGTTTCGGGGTCCACGGTGGTCGTGGCGAGCCCGGTGATGCCCAGGCCGTCCAACTCCCCGGCCAGCGGCCGCAGATGCGCCGGATCGGCCGGCCGGACCCGGAGCGTACGCCCGCCGACCTGGGCCTTCAGCTCCTCGATACGGCCGCCCGCGATCACCTTGCCCTTGTCGATCACGGTCAGCTCGGAGGCCAGCTGCTCGGCCTCCTCCATGTACTGCGTGGTCAGCAGCACGGTCACGCCGTCGCCGACCATGCGCTTCACCTCGGTCCACACCTCGTTCCGCGTCCGCGGGTCGAGGCCGGTCGTCGGCTCGTCCAGGTACAGCACGGCCGGGCTACCGATCATGGACGCGGCCAGGTCCAGCCGCCGCCGCATACCGCCGGAGTACGTCGCCGCCGGGCGTCCGGCGGCGTCGGTCAGCGAGAACCGCTCCAGCAGACCGGTGGCGCGGCTCTTCGCCTCCTTCCGGGGCAGGTCGAGCAGCCGGCCGATCATGTACAGGTTCTCGAAGCCGGACAGTTTCTCGTCCACGGACGCGTACTGTCCCGTCAGCCCGATCACCCGGCGCAACTGCCGCGGCTGGCGTACGACGTCGTAGCCGGCCACCGTCGCGTGCCCCGCGTCGGGCGTGATCAGCGTGGACAGGACCCGCACGAGCGTCGTCTTGCCCGCCCCGTTCGGGCCGAGCACCCCCATCACCGTGCCCTCACGCACATCGAGGTCGACACCGTCCAGCGCCCTGGTCTCCCCGTAATGCTTGACCAGCCCCCGCACGGCGACAGCGCCCTTCGCGCCGCCGGCGTTCTTGTCGATTCGTGTCATGAGGACGACGGTCCCAGGCCCCACCGACAAACCACCGACAGCCCACCTACACGACCGACGGGGCACCGACACGCGTGCGCGAACAAGGCCGCAGCCCGCCGACGGGGGAAGATCGGCGGGCTGCGGGGAGTACCGCAGTGGCTCAACGGCCCTCGGGCCTAGTGGACGGAGTGCTCCTCCGACGGGAACGTCCCGCCCACGACGTCCTCGGCGAACGCCTTCGCCGCGTCACCCATGACCGCCCGCAGATCGGCGTACTGCTTCACGAACTTCGGCATCCGCCCCCCGGTCAGCCCGAGCATGTCGGTCCACACGAGGACCTGCGCGTCGGTGTCGGCGCCCGCGCCGATCCCGACGGTCGGGATGTGGAGCACGCGCGTGACCTCCGCCGCCAGCTCCGCCGGAACCAGCTCCAGGACGACCGCGAACGCGCCCGCGTCCTGGACGGCCTTGGCGTCGCGCAGCAGCTGCTGCGCGGCCTCCTCGCCCCGCCCCTGCACGCGGTAGCCCATCGCGTTGACGGACTGCGGGGTGAGGCCGATGTGGGCCATGACGGGGATGCCGGACTCGACCAGCAGCTCGATCTGGCGGTGCGACCGCTCGCCGCCCTCCAGCTTGACCGCGCCGACCCCGGCCTCCTTGACCAGCCGGGTCGCCGAGCGCAGCGCCTGCACCGGGCCCTCCTGGTAGGAGCCGAAGGGCAGGTCGCCGACGATCAGGGCACGGCTGGTGCCCCGTACGACGGCAGCGGAGAGCATGGTCATCTCGTCGAGGGTGACGGGCACGGTCGACTCGTACCCGAGGTGGCAGTTGCCCGCGGAGTCGCCGACGAGCATGACCGGGATGCCGGCCTCGTCGAAGACGGACGCGGTCATCGCGTCGTAGGCGGTGAGCATGGGCCACTTCTCGCCGCGCTCCTTGGCGAGGGCGATGTCCCGGACGGTGATACGGCGGGTGCCCTTGCCCCCGTACAGCGCCTTGCCGCTGTCGGACGGCTTCGTCTGGGCAGCCGAAAGCTGTGTCATCGCTACAGCTCCTTCATGTCATCTCGAGGCACCCTGACGGCGTCCCCGGACCGCTTCCATGGTGGCACCTCGGGCAGGAGACGGCTAGGGCAGGTCGATGTGACCGTTCAGGCACCCGGCACGTAAGAGCCGGGTAAAAGATTTACGATACGAGACGGTCCCGTATCGAAATTGGTCTAGGGTCGACGCCATGACTACCGCAGTCCCTGACCCCCGCGTACCGGCGGCGGTGCACCGGCGCCGCTGGGTGATTCTCGGTGTACTGATGCTGAGCCTGCTGATCGTGGTGCTCGACAACTCGATCCTCAACGTCGCCATCAAGACGATCTCCACCCCGGAGCCCACCGGCCTCGGCGCCACCCAGAGCGAGCTGGAGTGGGCGATCAACGCCTACACGCTCGTCTTCGCGGGGCTGCTGTTCTCCGCGGGCCTGCTCGGCGACCGGCTCGGCCGCAAGAAGGTGCTGCTCGGCGGACTCGTCGTCTTCGGCATCGGCTCGGCTCTGGCCGCCATGTCGGGCTCCCCGGCCGAGCTGATCGTCTTCCGCGCGGTGATGGGCTTCGGCGCGGCCTTCGTGATGCCCGCCACCCTCGCCGTCCTGATGAACGTCTTCGAGCGGGACGAGCAGCCGAAGGCCATCGGCATCTGGGCGGGCGGCGTCGGCCTCGCCATCGCCATCGGCCCGATCACCGGAGGCGTCCTCCTCGACCACTTCTGGTGGGGCTCGGTCTTCCTGATCAACGTGCCGATCGTCGTCCTCGCGCTCGGCCTGATGATCTGGCTGGTGCCCGACTCGCGCGACCCCGCCCCCGGCCGTATCGACCCCGTCGGCGTGGTCCTCTCCGTCGTCGGCCTCGTGCTCCTCGTCTACGGCATCATCCGCGGTGGCCAGCTCGCCGACTTCACCGATGTCACGGTCCTCGCGACCATCGCGGCCGGCCTCGCGGTCCTCACCGCCTTCGTCGTCTTCGAGAAGCGCAGCGACCACCCGTCCATCGACATCTCGTTCTTCAAGAACAAGGTGTTCTCGACCGCCATCGGCGTCATCGGCGTGGTCTTCTTCGCGCTGATGGGCGTGACCTTCTTCGCCGTGTTCTACACCCAGACCGTGCGTGGCTACTCCCCGCTCCAGACCGGCCTGTTGATGCTGCCGCTGGCCGTCGCGCAGCTCTTCTTCGCGCCGCGCGCCCGCCTCGTCGTGGACCGCTTCGGCAACAGCGCGGTGTGCACGGCGGGCATGACGCTGATCGCCGGAACGCTGGCCGCGTTCGCCGTGCTCGACGCGGACACGCCGATCTGGATCCTCGAAGTGATCTTCTTCCTCATGGGCGTGGGCATGGCGCACGTGATGACCCCGCTGAGCGTCGTCATCATGCAGGCGCTGCCCCGCGAGAAGGCCGGCTCCGCGTCGGCGCTCAGCAACACCTTCCGCCAGGTCGGCGGCGCCCTCGGCATCGCCGTCCTCGGCTCGGTGCTGTCCACCGCCTACCGCGGCGGCATCGAGGACAAACTGCCGGCCGGTGCCCCGCACGCCGCCGCCGAGTCCATCGAGGCCACCCTCGGTTTCGCCGCCCGCCTCGGCGAGCGGGGCGAGGCCCTGGTCGGCCCGGCCCACGACGCCTTCCTGCACGCCATGCACGTGACCGCCCTGTGCGGAGCCGGCATCGCCCTGATCGGCGCCGTGACCATGGCGGTGTTCCTGCCGGGACGGACGAAGGGCGGCCAAGAGGGCAAGGACGAGACGGAGTTGGTGGCCGCGGACCACTGACCGGCATCCCGCGTACGGCACCCCACTGCCGTACGCGGGAGAGAATCACCCCGGACACCGGAGCACGACAGCGCCGGCCCCGGAGAACCACAGAGACGGAGTCGACCTTGAGCCTCGCCGAGAGCCACGCCGGAGACGGGCGGGTCCGGGACGGGAGCCCCGGACGCGGGCGGCCCCGCAGCGAGGCCGTGGAGCGGGCCATCGTCGAGAGCGTGATGAGACTCCTCGAAGAGGGCGTGCCGCTCTCGGAGTTGTCGATCGAACGGGTGGCCCGCACAGCCGGCGTCGGCAAGGCGACCATCTACCGCCGCTGGAGCGGCAAGGAGGCGCTCTTCGTCGACGTACTGCGCGCCGCGGAACCCCCGGACCCCGTACTGCCCGGCACCTCGATGCGCGACGACCTGGTCGTCTTCCTGGAGGCGGCACGCCAACGCGGGCTGCTCAACCGGCCGTCGGCGATCCTGCACAACGTCATCGCCCAGATGAAGAGCAGCCCCAAGATCTGGAACGCCTATCACGCGGACGTCGTCGCCCCCCGCCGCCGGGCCCTCGCCGATGTCCTGCGCCGGGGCCGGGACAACGGCGAACTCCGCGCCGACGTGGACCTCGACCTCGTCGGAGACCTGGTCTTCGGCCCCATGCTCGTCCGTACCGTCATGCGCCCGGACGCCCCCCTCCCCGAGGAACTCGCGGAGAACATCGTCGACACGGTGCTCGCAGGGCTTCGTCCTCCTGCGAAGTGAGTCACGTTGATGTGCGCGTTTCGTTACAGACGTCAGGACCTGTCCGCCGGTCCGGAACTCCGAACAGCGGGTTGTTCGTCCTCGTTCCCGTACGACCGCCATGTGGCGGCAGGATCGACGGCGATCATCCCCTAGGGTCTTTAGGCGCGGGGGGACGAAGTGCACGGCAGGTTGTGAGGACGGTATGGCGCAGGCGTACATGACGGAGACGGGCGGCGGCGGCACGGGTCAGGGCCCCGAACAATCCCGGCTTCGGCGCCTGCTGAGCCGCCTCTTCGGCGGCTGGAGAGAGGATCGGCGGATCTGGCGGCGCGGCATCGTCCTCGCCGTTCTCGCGGGCCTCGTCGCGCTGTTGATGGTGCTGCACGCCCAGGTCCCGAACGCCGTCGGCAACCTCGGCAGCCTGACCGAGACGTTCCTGCCCTGGCTGGGCATCGCGATCCCGCTGCTGCTCATCCTCGCGCTGGTCCGTAGATCGGCGACCGCGCTCATCGCGCTCCTGGTGCCCACGGTCGTCTGGCTGAACCTCTTCGGCGGGCTGGTCACCAGTAAGACGGGCAGCGGCGGTGACTTCACCGTCGTCACCCACAACGTGAACGCGGACAACGCCGACCCGTCCGGCACGGCCGACGAGGTCGCCGGCTCCGGCGCGGACGTGGTGGCGCTGGAGGAACTGACCGAGAACGCGATGCCGGTGTACGAGAAGGCGCTGGCGGCGACGTACCCGTACCACGAGGTCGTCGGCACCGTCGGGCTGTGGAGCAAGTACCGAATGAGTGACACCAAGGCCGTCGACATCAAGCTCGGCTGGGAGCGCGCGATGCGTTCGACGGTGGCGACGCCGGACGGGCCGGTCGCCGTGTACGTCGCCCATCTGCCCTCGGTACGGGTCAAGCTGGAGGCCGGGTTCACCGCGCGCCAGCGCGACAAGAGCGCCAACGCACTCGGCGAGGCCATCGCCGACGAGCCGATCCAGCAGGTCGCCCTCCTCGGCGACCTCAACGGCACCATGAACGACCGCGCCCTGAACGCCGTCACCGCCCAGATGCGCTCCACCCAGGGCGCGGCGGGCAGCGGCTTCGGCTTCAGCTGGCCCGCGTCGTTCCCGATGGCCCGTATCGACCAGATCATGGTCCGGGGCATGGAACCCACGGCCTCCTGGACCCTTCCGGAGACGGGCAGCGACCATCTGCCGGTGGCGGCGCGGGTGACGATCGACACGTCCGGGAGCTGACGGCGCTGGTGGGACGGTCGGGGGCGCGGAGGGGACAGGGTCCGGGTTCGAGTTTGTTCCGTCGGTGAACTTACGATGGGAACCCGAATCCGATTCCCCTCCTCCTGCCCTCCTCCTGCCCTCCCGCTGTCATTGAAAGGTCTCTCCGCCATGCCCTTGGCCCTGCTCGCTCTCGCCGTAGGCGCCTTCGGAATCGGCACGACCGAGTTCGTCATCATGGGCCTCCTTCCCGAGGTCGCGGCCGACCTCGGCATCTCGATCCCCGCCGCCGGCCACCTCGTCTCGGCGTACGCGCTGGGTGTCGTCATCGGCGCCCCGCTGCTCGCCGCGGTCACGGCCCGGCTGCCCCGCCGCAAGGTCCTGATCGGGCTGATGGTCCTCTTCGTCGTCGGAAACGCGCTCTCCGCCCTCGCCCCCGACGAGCACTGGCTGCTCGCCGCCCGCTTCCTCAGCGGTCTGCCGCACGGCGCCTTCTTCGGCGTGGGCGCCGTAGTCGCCACCACCCTCGTGGCACCCGAGCGCAAGGCCCGCTCGGTCTCGCTGATGTTCCTGGGCCTGACGATCGCCAACGTCGCCGGCGTACCGGCCGCGACCCTCGTGGGCCAGGACTTCGGCTGGCGGATCACCTTCCTCGGCGTGAGCGCGATCGGCCTGGCGGCCATCGCCTCCCTGGCGCTGCTGCTCCCGCACGACCGCGCGGCCGCCCCGACGGCCGGCCTGCGCGGCGAACTGGGTGCCCTGCGCTCGCTCCCCGTCTGGCTCGCCCTCGGCACGACCGTCGCCGGCTTCGGGGCCCTCTTCTCCGCCTACAGCTACATCACGCCGATGCTCACGGACTCCGCCGGGTACGCCGGGACCAGCGTGACCCTGCTGCTCGCGCTGTTCGGCGTGGGGGCGACCATCGGCAACCTGGCCGGCGGCCGCCTCGCGGACCGCTCCCTGCGAGGCACGCTGTTCGGCGGCCTGGCGTCACTGATCCTCGTCCTGGCCCTGTTCCCGGTCCTGATGTCCGCCCAGTGGAGCGCCGCCCTGGCCGTCCTGCTCCTCGGCGTCGCCGCCTTCGCCACCGGCTCGCCCCTCCAGCTGATGGTCATGGAGAAGGCCGCCACCGCCCCCTCCCTCGCCTCCTCCGCCAACCAGGCCGCCTTCAACCTCGCGAACGCCGGCGGCGCCTGGATCGGCGGCCTCGCCCTGACGGCCGGCCTCGGCGCGACGGCCCCGGCGACCGTGGGCGCGGGCCTCGCGGTGATCGGCCTGGCGGTCGCGGGCGTGGCTTACGCGGTCGACACCCGCCGGGCGCCCGTCACCACGCCGCAGCGCGGGCGTGTGGTGGCGTCCCACGTGCCGGGGGAGTCGGAGACGGTTCGCGTCTGAAGCGGGCGACCCCCTCCGAGCCATAAGGCGCCGGAGGGGGCGAAGGGGCACAGCCCCTGAGCTGAGGGGGAGGGACGGGTAGGGGCGGCGGGGGCGAAAGAACCCGGCACCTACGCCTGCTCGCGCCACCGGTTCGTGATCGGCAGCCGCCGGTCCTTCCCGAACCCCTTCGGCGAGATCTTCGTCCCCGGCGGGTACTGCCGCCGCTTGTACTCGGCCGTGTCGACCATGCGGAGCGTCTTGACGACCAGCTCGCGGTCGAACCCGGCGGCGACGATCGCGTCGGCGCCCTGGTCGCGGTCGACGTAGAGCTCCAGGATCGCGTCCAGGACGGGATAGTCCGGCAGGGAGTCGGTGTCGACCTGCCCGGGACGGAGTTCCGCGCTCGGCGGCTTGGAGATGGAGTTCTCCGGGATCGGCGGGGTCTGGCCGCGCTCCGCCGCCGCCCGGTTGCGCCACTCGGCGAGGCGGAAGATCGACGTCTTGTACACGTCCTTGATGGGGCCGTACGCGCCCACCGAGTCGCCGTACAGCGTCGAGTACCCCACCGCCAGCTCCGACTTGTTGCCGGGCGCGAGGACGATGTGGCCCTCCTGGTTGGAGATCGCCATGAGGAGCGTGCCGCGCAGGCGCGACTGGAGGTTCTCCTCGGCCAGGCCCGTCAGCTCGGTCGAAGCCATGTACGCGTCGAACATCGGCGCGATCGGCACCGTACGGAAGTTGAGGCCCGTCCGGCGCGCCAGCTCCGCCGCGTCGCCCTCGGAGTGGTCCGACGAGTACTTCGACGGCATGGACACGCCGTACACGTTCTGCGCGCCCAGCGCGTCGCACGCGAGCGCCGCGACCAGCGCCGAGTCGATACCGCCGGACAGACCGATCAGGACGGACCGGAAGCCGTTCTTCGCGGCGTACGCCCGCAGTCCGACCACCAGCGCCGAGTACACCTCCTCGTCGTCGTCGAGACGCTCCGCGTATCCGCCGGCCAGCTCCGGCTCGTACGCGGGCAGCGGCTCCTCGGAGATGACGAGGCGGTCGATGCGCAGCCCGTCGTCGACGACACCCGTCACGGGGTCGGCGGCGGCCCTGGGGAGGTCCAGATCGAGGACGACGCACCCCTCCGCGAACTGCGGCGCCCGCGCGACGACTTCGCCGTTCTTGTCGACGACGATCGAGTCGCCGTCGAAGACCAGCTCGTCCTGCCCGCCGATCATCGCCAGGTACGCGGTCGTGCAGCCGGCCTCCTGGGCGCGCTTGCGGACCAGTTCGAGGCGGGTGTCGTCCTTGTCGCGCTCGTACGGCGAGGCGTTGACGGAGAGCAGCAGTCCGGCGCCGGCGGACCGGGCCGCCGGGACACGGCCGCCGTCCTGCCAGAGGTCCTCGCAGATGGCGAGGGCGATGTCGACGCCGTGCAGCCGTACGACGGGCATGGTGTCGCCGGGCACGAAGTAGCGGAACTCGTCGAACACGCCGTAGTTGGGGAGGTGGTGCTTGGCGTAGGTGAGCGCCACCTCGCCCCGGTACAGCACCGCCCCGGCGTTGCGCGGGGCGCCCGCCGGCTGGCCGAACCTCGGCGAGGCGGACTCGGAACGGTCGAGGTAACCGAGGACCACCGGCAACTCCCCGAAACCCTCCTCGGTGAGCCGCGCGGCGAGCGCCTTCAGCGCGGAGCGGGAGGCCTCCACGAAGGACTGGCGCAGCGCCAGGTCCTCGACGGGATACCCGGTCAGCACCATCTCGGGGAACGCCACCAGATGCGCTCCCTGCTCGGCGGAGTGCCGGGTCCAGCGGACCACCGCCTCGGCGTTCCCGGCGATGTCGCCGACCGTCGAGTCGATCTGATTCAAAGCGAGACGAAGTTGAGGCACGGCGCCCAGTGTAATCGTCAATGCGACGCAATGGGGTGTGGGGCGCCCCACGTTTGCGGCGCCCCACAGATCCTCCCGTGATCTCTACCGGCGGTACGACTCCACATAACCCGGGGCGGGCGATCCCACCCCGGTCACGTCGTCGTACCCGCGCACGGCGTGCAGCGAGCTGTCGGCGCCCAGGGTGCGTACGGAGGTGGCGAGCCCGTCGGCCGTGTCGTAGCCGTTGACGAAGTCGACACGGGCCACCGCGAGCCCGGGGCCGCCCGTCGGATCGTCGGTGACATCGTGGAAGACCCTGGCGCCGTACGACGGCGAGGCGTACCGGGCGTAGATCGCCGGGTTGGCGAAGCCCAGCGGACGGCCGCCGTGCGCCTCCTGGGCCAGTGCCTGGACGCCTGCGACGACCGGCGCGGCGAGCGAGGTGCCGCCGATCCGGTACTCGCCGTACGCCTGCCCGCCCTCGGGCAGGGTCTGCGTCTGCCCGACCAGGAACCCGGTGTTCGGGTCGGCGATCGCCGAGATGTCCGGCACCGTACGCATCGGCGCGCCCCCGTTCGCCGTCGCGAGCGCCGTCGGCACGAGACCCCGCTGGTAGAAGGGCTGCGGCACGGTCCGGCTGGTCCCGCCGCCCGCGCCGGACGTGAAGGCGCCGGGGAAGCCCGTCCAGCTCTCGCCGTCGTCGGACAGCGTGGCCTTCAGCGTGCCCCAGCCGGTCTCCCACAGATACGAGTCGCCCTTGCCGACCGCCAGCGACGTACCGCCGACCGCCGTCACCCACGCCGAGTTCGCCGGCGTGTCCACCTGCTTGGTCCCCGTGTTCGCGACCTCGTCGCCGTTGTCCCCGGAGGAGAAGTAGAAGCCGATGCCCTCGACCGCGCCCAGCTGGAACACCTGGTCGTAGGCGGCGGCGAGGTCCGGGGTCTGGTTGGCCTCGATGTCGCCCCAGGAGTTGGAGACGATGTCGGCGAGACGCCCGTCGACGATCTTCCCGAGCGAGTCGATCAGGTCGTCGTCGTGGCAGGACGCGGCTCCGACGTACACGATGTCGGAGGCGGGCGCGACCGCGTGCACGGCCTCCACGTCGAGGGTCTCCTCGCCGTACCAGCCGGACGCGGAGCACTCCTTGGTCGCCGTGTACTTCTTCGGCAGCACCTGCCGCAACTGCCCGCCCCGGTAGGCCGCGTCACCGTGCTTCCCGGCGTACGTGGCCGCGTCCGACGCGATCGTCGGCGAGGCGTACGCGTCCGTGATCGCGACCCGCACCCCCTTGCCCGTACGGCTCCCGGCCCCGTACGCCGCCCGCAGCTGTCCGCCCGTGTATCCCCGCACCGCGTACGGGATCTTCGTGCCGTAGGCGTCGGGCAGGGTGCTCGCGGTCTTCGAGCCGTAGGAGGAGGAGAAGGGCCCCGCGTTGCGGAACACCGTGTCCGGCGGGGGAAGCTGGTCGTCGTGGGTGGCCACGTGCGGGGCGGTGTCCAGGCCGGTGACGGTCAGCACGGCCCCGTTCAGACCGGCGGGCGCGGAGGCCGTCTTCGCCGGGGCGCGGTACGTGTGGCCGTCCTTGCGGTAGTTGTGCAGCTGCGTGCCGAACGCCCGCTCGGCGTCGGTCACTTCACCCGTCACCGAGATGTAGTGCCGGTTCGTGCCGGTGACGGTGAGCCCGGCGTCCTTGAGCCATGTCCGCACCGCCGCCACCTGCGCCGCGGTCGCCCCGAAGCGCGCCCGCGTCCGCGCGGCGCTCAGGAACTTCCCGTACGACGTCGACGACGGGTCGGACACGGCCTTGGCGTACGCCGCCAGTCCGGCCGCGTCCCGGCCGGCCAGATAGACACGGGCGGACACCCGGGAGCCGTCGGCGGCGGCACCCGCGTCGGCCCCGGCCGTCGCCCACGCCGGTCTGGTCCCCAGCAGTGTGTCCCGGCCCGGGTCGGTCGAGGCATGGGCCACGGGTGTGCCCAGCGCCAGCGCGCCGGCGAGCAGCACGGCCCCTGTGGACCTCTTGGATCTCATGGGAAGGAACCCCCTGGAATGCGGTTCGTCGCGAGTGGATCACCCAACGGTGGTCACTCTCGCGATGAACCGTTCATGCCAGGGAATGGTGGCGGGCAGGGCTGGGCCAAGAACCCCCCAAGCGAACGTATGGAAGCGTACGGAAGCCCCAAGGAACCGTGTGCGCAAGGGAATTGCGGCATACGTCCCTGGGGCTTCGGGGATGACCGGTCACCTCGACCCGAGGGCTACCTCGGCGCGGCTCCCCGGTCCTTGAGCATGCCCGTCATCAACGAGATCTCGGACTCCTGGGCGTTGACCATGCCCTGCGCGAGCTTCTTCTCCACGCCGACCGCGCACTTGGAGACACAGCCCTCCGCCATGTGGACGCCGCCCTTGTGATGGTCGGTCATCAACTGCAGGAAGAAGATCTCGGCCTGCTTGCCGTTGAGCTTGCCGAGCTTCTCCATCTCGGCATTGGTGGCCATGCCCGGCATCAGCGAACCGTCCTCGCCGGAGGCCATCCCGCCCATGCCCATCCAGGCCATCGGCTCCTGCGACGACACCTTCGGCAGGCCCCACAGATCGAGCCAGCCGATCATCATGCCGCGCTGGTTGGCCTGCGTCTGCGCGATGTCGTACGCGAGCCGCCGGACCTCCTCGTCGTCCGTCCGGTCGCGCACGATGTACGACATCTCGACGGCCTGCTGGTGATGGACGGCCATGTCCCGGGCGAACCCCGCGTCGGCGGAGTCGGCGGCGGGGGCCTTCAGCCCGGACTCGTCGCCGTCGGCGACCGCGTAAGTGATCGCCCCGGCCGCGACGAGCACCGCCGCGGCCCCGGAGGCGATCCAACCGATGTGCTTCATGTTTCCCACTGTGCCAGGCCGCTGCCGCTAGGAGAGGCCGTTGGTGCAGGCGGCACCCGGCTCGGGAGTCTGCTCACCCTGGACGTACGCCTCGAAGAACTTGTCGACGTTCGGGTCCTTCGCACTCGTCACCGTGCGCTGGTGACCCCACGCGCTGAGCATGATGGGGTCCTTCTGGTCCTCGACCGGGCTCATCAGCGTGTACGGGGTCTTCTTGACCTTCTCCGCGAGCGCCTTCACGTCGGCCTCGGAGGCCTTGCCGTTGTACGAGACCCAGACCGCGCCGTGCTCCAGGGAGTGCACGGCGTTCTCGTTCTTGATCGCCTTGTCGTAGACGTCGCCGTTGCAGTTCTGCCAGACCGGGTTGTGGTCACCGCCCACCGGGGGCTCCATCGGGTACTTCACGGTCTTGGTGACGTGGTTCTGCGTGAGCTTGGTGCTCCAGGTCTTGACGCCGTCCGACCCGGTCTTCCACTTGCCCGTGGCCTTGGAGTCGCTCGCGGTGCTGCTGCTGTCGTCGGACTGCGAGCGGATCAGGACCGTCCCGCCCACGACGAGGCCGGTGACTATCAGCACGCTGGCGCCGATCGTGAGGATCCGGGTCCGGCGCTCATGGGAGCGCTCGGCACGGCGCATCGCCTCGATGCGCGCCTTGCGGTCCCCGCTGCTGTTGGTCTTGGCGGCCATGGGTGGTGTCCTTAGTGGGGGATGGGTCGGATGGGACGGTCGGATCAGCTGATCGTAAGTTGATCCGCTCCCTCTCGTAAACGAGGGATCCCGCCTCCCATGCTGCCCCCTCGGCACCCCGGCCCGCCCACGGAACGACACGGGCGTTACGGATGTCGGCGCGAGCAGGCAAGATGGGCGGTAGAGCGGTTGAGCGGCGGAGCGAGCGGTACACCCCCACAGCGGGAGGTACACCTCGGGAGGTACACCCGCCGTATGCCGGGCGTTCGACTGGAGGTCGGTTTGCCGATCAAGGTGCGCAACGCGCATGAAATGGTGTTGTGGTGGGATGCTCAGGTGCCCGACCGCCTCCCGCGGCTCGGGAGCAAGGCGGCCTGACCAGCAAGGAATGGGTGGAAGCGGAAGATGGACAAGCAGCAGGAGTTCGTGCTCCGTACGTTGGAGGAGCGCGACATCCGTTTCGTACGCCTGTGGTTCACGGACGTGCTGGGCTTCCTGAAGTCCGTCGCCGTGGCCCCCGCCGAGCTGGAACAGGCGTTTGACGAGGGCATCGGCTTCGACGGCTCGGCCATCGAGGGCTTCGCCCGGGTGTACGAGTCCGACATGATCGCCAAGCCGGACCCGTCGACCTTCCAGGTCCTGCCGTGGCGTGCGGAGGCCCCCGGCACCGCTCGGATGTTCTGCGACATCCTCATGCCGGACGGCTCCCCGTCCTTCGCGGACCCGAGGTATGTGCTGAAGCGGGCCCTCGCCAAGACCTCCGACCTGGGCTTCACCTTCTACACGCACCCCGAGATCGAGTTCTTCCTCCTGAAGGACAAGCCGACGGACGGCTCCCGCCCGACCCCGGCCGACAACTCCGGGTACTTCGACCACACCCCCCAGAACGTCGGCATGGACTTCCGCCGCCAGGCGATCACCATGCTGGAGTCCATGGGCATCTCGGTCGAGTTCTCGCACCACGAGGGCGCGCCGGGCCAGCAGGAGATCGACCTGCGCTACGCCGACGCACTCTCCACGGCGGACAACATCATGACGTTCCGCCTGGTCATGAAGCAGGTGGCGCTGGAGCAGGGCGTCCAGGCGACGTTCATGCCGAAGCCGTTCAGCGAGCACCCCGGCAGCGGCATGCACACGCACCTTTCGCTCTTCGAGGGCGACCGGAACGCGTTCTACGAGTCGGGCGCGGAGTACCAGCTCTCCAAGGTCGGCCGCTCCTTCATCGCGGGCCTGCTGAAGCACGCGGCCGAGATCGCCGCCGTGACGAACCAGTGGGTCAACTCCTACAAGCGCATCTGGGGCGGCTCCGAGCGCACCGCCGGCGCCGGCGGCGAGGCCCCCTCGTACATCTGCTGGGGCCACAACAACCGCTCCGCCCTGGTCCGCGTCCCCATGTACAAGCCCGGCAAGACGGGCTCGGCGAGGGTGGAGGTCCGCTCCCTGGACTCCGGCGCGAACCCCTACCTGGCGTACGCGATGCTCCTGGCCGCCGGCCTCAAGGGCATCGAGGAGGGTTACGAGCTCCCGCCGGGAGCCGAGGACGACGTCTGGGCCCTCTCGGACGCGGAACGCCGCGCGATGGGCATCGAGCCCCTCCCGCAGAACCTGGGCGAGGCCCTGTCCCTCATGGAGCGCAGCGACCTGGTGGCGGAGACGCTGGGCGAACACGTCTTCGACTTCTTCTTGCGCAACAAGCGCCAGGAGTGGGAGGAGTACCGCTCCGAGGTGACGGCCTTCGAGCTGCGGAAGAACCTGCCGGTGCTGTAGCGCCGGGCGGAAGCCGTGCACGGCGAAAGGGGAGTCCAGGTCGCTGGGCTCCCCTTCCGCGTGCCGGCGGGAACCGGCATGATGATCGCCATGCCTCTGAACGCACACCTACGAAAGGCCGATGCCGCGTAATCGGCCCGGCGCGCTGCGCGCCGCCCAGCGGCTCCGAGCAGACCGGCCCCTGAGCCGGGACAGCCCACCGCTGACCCGTATCCACGGACTGTCGGCCCGTACCAGCGCCGCCGTACACCGCTGTGAGGCGCTCTCGACCGACTACGACGTCTTCCCCGGCATGACCGCCTACGCCCTGCGGCGCTACCGAGCCTTCGTGGGGGCGCCGGGACGCCGGCCGCGCTATCCGTTCCTGGACGACTGCGGGTGCCGTGCCTGCGCCCTCAGGGACATCAGGCACGTCCGCGACATGCTCGGCACGGTCCTGCGCCACCTGCCCCCACGGCCCCGCGCCGAACTGGGCCGCATGGTCGCGTCGCTCGACCTCCGCTATCTGGAACGCACCCTGCCGGACCCGTTCACCGACGCCCGGCGGCAGTGGCGGCCCCGGGTCTGGTGGTACCGCCGCCTCGAAGGCTGCCGGTACGCCGCGACCGGGACCGTCTGACGCGCGACCGCCGCTCTCCCCTGGTGTTACCGCTGCTCCTGGTGTTACGGCTGCTCCGCCAGGTCCGCCAGGTCCGCCAGCACCCGGTGCAGTGGCTCCGTGACCCTGCGGCGGTACTCCTGGACCGCCCAGCCGTTGCCGTCGGGGTCCTTGAAGTACATGAAGGTGGCGCCGTCGTCGGGGGCGTACTGGACGGGTTCGGACACGTCGAGGCCGCGTTCGAGGAGTTCGGCGTGGGCGGCCTTGATGTCGGCGACGCAGAGCTGGAGGCCCTGGTACGCGCCGGGGGCCGGTTTCGGGCCCCGGGCCATGTCCCAGATGGCGTCGCCGAGAGCGATGGAACAGCCGGACCCCGGGGGAGTCAGCTGGACGATCCGCATGCCCGGCATGACCTCCTGGTCGACGTCGACATGGAAACCGACCTTGTCCCGGTAGAAGTCCCGGGCCCGGTCGATGTCGCTCACGGGCAGCGGAATCACTTCGAGCGTGTACTGCATCCCTGGTCCTCCAGGTCGCCGTTGACGGGAGTGCCTGTCCACATCTTTCGTGGCTTTCGTGCTGTTGCGCGAGCCTTCGCCTCAGCCGAACCGCCACCGCGTCTGGCTGAACGGCTCCCCCTTACCGAAGCCGAAAACGGTGGCGGGCGCCACCGAGAAGACGAAAGCCCGCCCCGCACCGTGCTGAAAACACCCGTCGCGCACCTCGAAGTGCCAGAAACTGCCGTACTTCGCCTCCCACGCGACGGCCAGTTCCCGCAACCGACCGTCATCGCTCACACGTACGGCCTCTCCCTCCACCACCAGGTCGTAGCCCTCGTCCCAGGTGTTCGTGCCGGTCGTCAGCACGACGTGCGGGTTCTCCGCGAGGTTCCTCGCCTTCCGCTCCTCCGGCCCCGTACAGAAGTGCAGCGCCCCCTGAGACCACACGCCGGGCAACGGCGTCACATGCGGCCGCCCGTCCGGCCGCACCGTCGAGATCCAGAACAGCCCGGCGCCGGACAGTCGCGCCTCGGCCTCCGGCCAGGGGATCGCGGCGGCGTCCGGGTCGCTGTAGCGGGGGTCGAGCCGGGTCTGCGGTGTGCTGGTGTCGGACATGAGGTGTCTCTTCCTGTCACCGGGTGCCTGTCGTCAAAGGGCAGACTCCACAGAGCGCCGAAACTCATCCCACAGTTCGCCGGCGTGCTCCGCACCTCGATGTCATGCGGGATCCTCCCCGCCGATGAACCGGGCCAGCACAGCCACACCGGCGGGCATCGCGAAGAGACAGCCGACAAGGAGACCGATGCCCGGGTCGGCCGCTGGGGGCAGGGCCCAGTTCGTCGCCGCGGCCCCGAGCAGGCTCAACGCCGCCAGCGCCAGCAGGGCGGCGACGACGGCGAGCCGGCGCGGCGGGCGCCCCTCGCGGTACAGCTCGATCGCGGGCCCGGCCGCGGCGATGGTCGCGGTGAACGCGGCGAGATGGGGGTTGGGCGCCGACCCGAACAGCCACCCCACCAGCGTGACGACTCCGTAGACGGCGAGACCGGCGAGTTCCAGCAGGGCGGTGGTCACCACCGGCTCCGACGACAGAACCGTCCCCCACGAACGACGCCGTATCGAGCCGTTCCCGCTGTCCTCTTCGTCACCCACCTCGGCAGAGTAGCCGTGGACATGGCGAAAGACGGGCCGTGAACACCGGACTGAGCGGCCCGCCGGGACAGCGGCACCGGTGGGCCGCCCCGGCCAGGGCTCCGTGGAACCTCTCGGCGCCACCGAACCCGCACCCCGCCGACCGGCGCTTCTCCCAGGCTCTCCGGTTAGGCTCAAGCCCGTACGACCTTGATCGACGGAGTCGGGCGATCGGGTGAGCGGACGAGCGGGCTTGATCCGACGGGAGGCCTGGATGACGGCGCCGGGGCGCAGGAGCAGCACGTTCTCGCGACTGCTGCGGCACGGTTTCACCGATCCGAGCGCCGCCGAGCGGCTGCTGGAGAGCGAGGAACTGTCGGCCGTACGGAACGACCCGGTGCTGCTGGACGCGCTGGGGGCGACCGCCGACCCGAACCTCGCGCTGCTGGGTCTCGTACGGCTGCTGGAGGCGCAGCCGGACCGTACGGCGCGGCGGGCGGTGCTGGACACGCTGATAGCGGCGAAGCCGCTGCGGGACCGGCTGTTGGGGGTGCTCGGCGCGTCCGCCGCGCTCGGCGACCATCTGGCCCGGCACGCGCAGGACTGGCAGGCGCTCGTGACGTACGAGGCGCAGGACCTGCATCCGGGCGTCGAGGAGTTCGAGCAGGGGCTCGCGGAGGCCACCGACCCGGTCTCGCTGCGGGTCGCCTACCGCCGCTGTCTGCTCTCCATCGCCGCCCGTGACGTCTGCGGTACGACGGACCTCGCCCAGACCGCCGCCGAACTCGCCGACCTCGCCACCGCCACGCTGCGCGCCGCCCTCGCGATCGCCCGCGCCGCCGCGCCGGAGGACGCGGCGCTGTGCCGGCTCGCGGTGATCGCGATGGGCAAGTGCGGCGGTCATGAGCTCAACTACGTCTCCGACGTCGACGTCATCTTCGTGGGGGAGACGGCGGACGGGGCCGACGAGCAGAAGGCGATCCGGGCGGCCACCCGCCTCGCCTCGCACATGATGCGGATCTGCTCCGAGACGACCGTCGAGGGCAGCATCTGGCCCGTCGACGCCAACCTGCGGCCGGAGGGGCGCAACGGCCCGCTCGTCCGCACACTCAGCAGTCATCTCGCGTACTACCAACGATGGGCGAAGACCTGGGAGTTCCAGGCGCTGCTGAAGGCCCGGCCGGTCGCGGGGGACCTCGAACTGGGCGAGGAGTACGTCGCCGCGCTCGAACCGCTGGTCTGGAAGGCGGCCGAGCGGGACAACTTCGTCGCCGACGTGCAGCGCATGCGCCGCCGGGTCGTCGAGACCATCCCGGCCGCCGAGGTCGACCGTCAACTCAAGCTCGGTCCCGGCGGGTTGCGGGACGTCGAGTTCGCCGTGCAGATGCTGCAGCTCGTACACGGGCGCGGCGACACCTCGCTGCGCAGCGGAACCACGCTCGACGCGCTGGGCGCGCTCGCCGCCGGCGGGTACGTGGGACGGGCGGACGCGGCCCAGTTCGACGCCGCGTACCGCTTCCTGCGGTCCATGGAACACCGCATCCAGCTCTACCGCCTGCGCCGCACCCACCTCGTCCCCGAGGACGACAACGACCTGCGGCGCATCGGCCGTTCGCTCGGCCTGCGCACCGATCCGGTCGCCGAGCTGAACCGCGAGTGGCGACGCCACGCGGCCGTCGTACGCCGACTGCACGAGAAGCTCTTCTACCGTCCGCTCCTCGACGCCGTCGCCCAACTCGCCCCCGGCGAGACCAGGCTGAGCGCCGACGCGGCCAGCGAACGCCTGGTCGCCCTCGGCTACGCCGACCCGGCCGCCGCCCTCCGCCACCTGGAGGCCCTGGCCTCCGGCGTCTCCCGCAAGGCCGCCATCCAACGCACGCTGCTGCCGGTCCTGCTGGGCTGGTTCGCGGACTCGGCCAACCCGGACGCCGGGCTCCTCAACTTCCGCAAGGTCTCGGACGCCCTCGGCAGAACCCCCTGGTATCTGCGGCTGTTGCGCGACGAGGGGGCCGCCGCGGAGAACCTGGCACGCGTGCTCTCCGCCGGCCGCCTCGCCCCCGACCTCCTCATGCGCGCCCCCGAGGCCGTCTCCCTCCTCGGCGACGGGGACGGCGTAGCCGGTGGCGTCGGCGGGCTCGAACCCCGCGTACGCGCCCATCTGGAACAGGAGATCCTCTCCGCCGTCGGCCGCGCAGACGGCGCCCAACAGGCCGTCACGGCCGTGCGTGGCGTCCGCCGCCGGGAACTCTTCCGTACGGCCGCCATGGACATCGTGGGTTCCTACGGCACCGAGGCGTCCCCGGCCTCCCCCATTCTCGACTTCGCTCGAACGGGGGGACCCCCATCCGACCAGGGCGCCCTCGTCGACCTCGTCGGCGGCGCGGTCTCCGACCTCACGGCCGCGACCCTCGCGGGCACCCTCCGTGCCGTGGTCCGCGACCGCTGGGGCGACACCCTCCCCACCCTCTTCGCCGTCATCGGCATGGGCCGCTTCGGCGGCCACGAACTGGGCTACGGCTCCGACGCCGACGTCCTGTTCGTCCACGAGCCGAGGGAGGGTGTCGACGAGCAGGAGGCGGCCCGCGCCGCGAACGCGGTCGTCGCCGAGATGCGGCGCCTGCTCCAGCTCCCGAGCGCCGACCCGCCCCTCCTCATCGACGCGGACCTCCGCCCCGAGGGCAAGTCGGGTCCTGTGGCGAGGACGTTGAAGTCGTACGAGGCCTACTACCGCCGCTGGTCGCTGGGTTGGGAGTCGCAGGCGCTGCTGCGCGCCGAACCCGTCGCAGGCGACGAGGAGTTGGGCCGCCGCTTCATCGAGCTCATCGATCCACTGCGTTACCCGGCGGACGGACTCGGTGACGACGCCGTACGCGAGATCCGGCGCCTGAAGGCTCGTATGGAGTCGGAGCGGATGCCGCGCGGCGCCGACCCGACCCTCCACACCAAACTCGGCCGCGGCGGCCTGTCCGACGTCGAATGGACCGTCCAGCTCTTCCAACTCCGGCACGGCCACGGCGTGTCGGGCCTGCGCACGACCCGCACCCGCGCGGCCCTGGCCGCGGCTCACGCGGCCGACCTGGTGAGCGCCGAGGACGCGGCCATACTGGACGAGGCCTGGGTGCTGGCCACCCGCGTACGCAACGCCGTGATGCTCGTACGGGGCCGGGCAGGCGACACGTTCCCGTCCGACGGTCGCGAACTCGCCGCCGTGGGCCGGTACTTGGGGTACGGCCCCGGGCACGTCGGCGACATGCTCGACGACTATCGCCGGATCACACGGCGGGCCCGGGGCGTGGTGGACGAGTTGTTCTACGGGGGGTGACGCCTCGGCGGGAGGGTCGCACCGGCTTCACGACCGCACCACCGGCCGATCGGCCACCGGAGCGGCGGCCGGACGGGGCCGTACCGGGGTCCGGCCCGCCGACCCCCCGCGCTGCCGGGTCAGCGCCACCCCCGCCAGCACCACGACCATTCCCACGATCACCCGGGGCCCCACCCGCTCGTCGAGGAACAGCGCCCCCAGCGCGACCGACACGACCGGCAGCAGATAGCCGACCGTCGCCGCGCTCGTCGCGCCCTCGTCCTCGATCAGACGGTAGTTGAGGTAGAAGGTCACCCCGGTGCCGAAGATCCCCAGGACGGTGACCGCGACAAGGGCGGTCGCATCCACCCCGGCTGTGCCCGGGTTCCCGGCGGGCAGCGCGAGCGCCGTCCACCCCGTCGCCGTGAGGAGCTGCGCGGCGGAGACCGCGAGGGGCGCGCCGCGGCCCGTCAGATGGCGGCCCATGTACGCGAAGGCCACCGCGTAGCTGACGGCCGCCCCGAGCAGGGCGAGCGCGCCGCCGGTCATCAGCCCCGTCCGCTGCCAGGGCGCGAAGATCAGCAGGACTCCGGCGAAGCCGAGGAGCAGGCCGGTGAGGCGGGCGGGGGAGAGGGGGCGGTCGGTGCCGAGGAGGAGGCCGAGGAGCAGGGCCCACAGCGGTGTGGTCGCGTTGAGGACGCCCGCCGTGCCCGAGTCGACGGTCTGCTCGCCGATGCTGAAGAGCGCGAACGGCAGGGCGTTGCAGAAGAAGGCCGCCACCAGCAGATGGCCCCAGACCCGCCGGTCGCGCGGCAGCCGCTGACGTGCGGCGAGGGCCGGCGCCAGCAGCACCCCGGCACCCAGCGCGCACCGCGTGACCGTGATCTGGAGCGGGGACAGACCGTGGTTGAGGGCGAGCTTGATCCAGAGGAAGCCGGAGCCCCAGAGCAGGGCGAGCACGGCCATACGGAGTGTGGACGCGAGAGGCATGGGAGGCATGGGCTCAACGATCGGGCGCCTTGACCCATAAGGACAAGCGAAAGATGGTGCACATACCTTTAAGCTGAGCTACATGCTCGATGTGCGGCGTATGCAGGTGCTCAGGACCGTGGTGACCAGCGGCTCGGTGACGGCCGCCGCGACCTCCCTCGGCTACACCCCCTCGGCGGTCAGCCAGCAGATCGCCGCGCTGGAGAAGGAGGCCGGGACCGCGCTGCTGGAGCGGGTCGGGCGCGGGGTGCGGCCCACGCAGGCCGGGCTGCTGCTCACCGAGTACGCCGGCACGATCGGCCGCCAGGTCGCCGAGGCGGAGACCGCGCTGGCCGATCTGCGGGCGGGGCGCACGGGACACCTCGCCGTGCGCTACTTCGCCACGGTGGGTGCCTCCCTGGTGGCCCCCGCCGTCGCCCGGCTGCGCGCCGAGCACCCCGGCGTTCAGGTCGAGCTGAAGCTCATCGACCCCGACGACCCGCTCCCGGCCGTCAGGGAAGGCCGGGCCGACCTCGCGCTCGTCGTACTGCCGCGCGGGTCCGCCCCCGAGGGCGTACGGCTGCTGCACCTGCTCGACGACACCTACTTCGCCGTCCTGCCCACCGCGCACCCCCTCGCCGACCGGCCCGCCCTCGAACTGTCCGACCTCGCCGACGAGCCGTGGGTCGGCAGCGAGTCGCCGGGGCCCTGCCTGGACGCCGAGCTGGACGCGTGTGCCGCGGCCGGATTCAGGCCCCGGTTCGTCGTCGAGAGCGAGGACTACGCGACCGCGCAGGGCTTCGTCGCCGCCGGACTGGGCGTCGGCCTCATCCCCCGGCTCGGCCTCGGCAGCCCCCACCCGGACGTCGTCGTACGCCGCCTCGCCGACCCGGAACCCCAGCGCTCCATCCACGTGGCCGTACGCGAGACGGCTCCGCCGCAGCCCGCCCTGAGAACCTTCGTACGGGCGCTGCGGGACGCCGTCAGGGCCTCGGGCCCGCGACAGGCGGCACCCGCCCCCGGCACTACGCCTTGACCGGCTCCAGCTCCGGCTCCACGGCCCTCCCCGCCACCTGGCGCGGCAGCGCGTACGGCAACGCCCCGTACCAGACCCGGGCCACCGTGAACCCGAAGGCGAGGCAGATCATGCCGCCCACCGCGTCCAGCCAGAAGTGGTTGGCGGTGGCGACGATCACGACCAGCGTCAGCGTCGGGTAGAGGAGGCCCAGCACACGCACCCACGGCACCGACGCCAGCGCGAAGATCGTCAACCCGCACCACAGGGACCAGCCGATGTGCATCGACGGCATCGCCGCGTACTGGTTCGACATGTTCTTCAGGTCGCCGGAGGCCATCGAGCCCCAGGTCTGGTGCACGACGACCGTGTCGATGAAGCTCTCGTTGGCCATCAGGCGGGGTGGGGCCAGCGGGTAGAAGAAGTAGCCGACCAGTGCCACCGCGGTGGTGGCGAAGAGCACCAGACGTGTCGCCGCGTAGCGACCCGGATGACTACGGTAGATCCACACAAGGACACCGAGCGTGACGATGAAGTGCAGGGTCGCGTAGTAGTAGTTCATGCCGACGATCAGCCATGTCACCGAGTTCACGGAGTGGTTGATCGTCTCCTCGACCGCGATCCCGAGGTGGTGTTCCACCTTCCAGATCCAGTCGGCGTTGCTCAGCGCCTGCGTCTTCTGCTCGGGGACCGCGTTGCGGATCAGGGAGTACGTCCAGTAACTCACCGCGATCAGCAGGATCTCGAACCAGAGACGAGGGCGACGCGGAGCCCTCAGCCGGTGCAGAGACCCCTGCCCCGGCGTGCCCGTGACGGACCGCGGGGCGGCCTGCTCCCGGCCTTCCTCCAGCGTCGTCACGGTTGAGTCACCCATGGGCACAGAGTCTGCCAGAAAAGCCGCACCTCACCGATCATCCTCTGGTCGGGTTCATCACGCACGTCCGTCGGGGTAGGGCGGACGGGCATCTCCTCCGCACGTATCGCATCGCTCCCCGCTTTCTCCGTCTTAGGTACGACTCCGGTCCCCAGGAGCCGAAGCAGTCGACCCCCGCACCACCAGTTCCGGCATGAACACGAACTCACTGTGGGGCGCCGGCGTCCCGCCGATCTCCTCCAGCAACGTACGCACCGCGGCCTGCCCCATCGCCGGGACCGGCTTGCGGACCGTCGTCAGTGGGGGATCGGTGAACGCGATCAGGGGGGAGTCGTCGAAACCGACGACCGAGACGTCCTGCGGCACCTGAAGGCCCCGCTGCCGGGCCGCCCGGATCGCGCCCAGCGCCATCATGTCGCTCGCGCACACCACCGCCGTGCACTTCCGGTCGATGAGCGCCAGGGCCGCCGCCTGGCCGCCCTCCAGGGTGTAAAGGGAGTGCTGGACGAACTCGGACTCGACCGTCGCGGCCGCCAGGCCCAGCTGGTCCTGCATCGTCCGGACGAAACCCTCGATCTTGCGCTGGACCGGGACGAAGCGCTTGGGGCCCAGGGCCAGACCTATCCGAGTGTGCCCGAGGGACACCAGATGCGTCACCGCGAGGGACATCGCCGCCCGGTCGTCCGGCGAGATGAAGGGCGCCTGCACCTTCGGCGAGAAACCGTCCACGAGGACGAACGGCACACCCTGGGCGCGCAGCTGCTCGTATCGCTGCATGTCGGCCGAGGTGTCGGCGTGCAGACCGGAGACGAAGATGATGCCGGCGACACCGCGGTCGACGAGCATCTCGGTCAGCTCGTCCTCCGTCGAACCGCCGGGGGTCTGGGTGGCGAGGACCGGGGTGTAGCCCTGCCGGGTCAGAGCCTGGCCGATGACCTGGGCCAGGGCCGGGAATATGGGGTTCTCCAGCTCCGGGGTTATGAGGCCCACCAGGCCCGCGCTGCGCTGACGCAGCCGTACGGGCCGCTCGTAGCCCAGGACGTCGAGGGCGGCCAGAACGGACTGGCGAGTGGTGGCGGCGACGCCCGGCTTCCCGTTCAGGACGCGGCTGACAGTCGCCTCGCTGACCCCCGCCTGGGCTGCGATGTCGGCAAGCCGTGTGGTCACAGCACTGGACTGTACCGGCCGGGCCTGCGCTTGCCCACCGGCTCGGCGCCGGGTGCGGGCGGGGGCGCGGCCCGGGGTGCGGCCCGCTGCGGGCTGCTGCGTCATCGCGGTCCCTCGTGATTCTGGTCGGTGTCCGTGGGGGCGCCCCTGCGCGGAAGGGGTGGTTTCCGCAATCCGCAATGCGCAAGACGCTGACAGAGTGATGATTGCCGTACGCGCGCGTCGTGGCAAGGACTTGCAGAGTCTTTCATGGCCGCCTCCAAGCTCGCTGAGCGGCCTGGATACTGGGTTCCGGGGTGGTCGGACATGGGTCGCGGCGGGGTAACCATCGCCGGTTCTTGCACTTTTTTGCAGCAAGGTCTTTCGTCCGGCTTACATCGCTGTTACGTTCGGCCACG
This sequence comes from Streptomyces sp. NBC_01314, assembly GCF_041435215.1. NCBI lineage: Bacteria > Bacillati > Actinomycetota > Actinomycetes > Kitasatosporales > Streptomycetaceae > Streptomyces > Streptomyces sp. NBC_01314. The sequence continues at coordinate 8,192,878 of NZ_CP108394.1, forward strand.
CCCGGCGGCGGCAACGACGCCCCGGCAGCGGGAGCGGCGGACGGGGCCCTCCCAGGGGCCCTGGCCGGCCCCAAGCACACGGGCTTTCACCCTCAAGGAGATCTCATGCGGCGTGGCATAGCGGCCACCGCGCTGGTGGCGTCGATCGCCCTCACGGCGACGGCCTGCGGCGGAAGCGACAGCGGCGACTCGGCCGACGGTCCGGTCACCATCACCTGGTGGGACACCTCCAACGCCACCAATGAGGCACCGACGTACAAGGCCTTGGTCAAGGAGTTCGAGGCCGCCAACAAGGACATCAAGGTCAAGTACGTCAACGTGCCCTTCGACCAGGCGCAGAACAAGTTCGACACCGCCGCCGGCGCCACGGGCGCCCCGGACATCCTGCGCTCCGAGGTCGGCTGGACCCCCGCCTTCGCCAAGAAGGGCTTCTTCCTGCCGCTGGACGGCACCGACGCCCTCAAGGACCAGGACAAGTTCCAGCCCAGCCTGATCAAGCAGGCCCAGTACGACGGCAAGACCTACGGCGTCCCGTTCGTCACCGACACCCTCGCACTGGTCTACAACAAGGCCCTCTTCGAGAAGGCCGGCATCACCGAGGCCCCCAGGAGCTGGGACGACCTGAAGAAGGCCGCCGCCACCATCAAGGACAAGACCGACGTCGACGGCTACTGGGGCTCCACCCAGGCCTACTACGCCCAGTCCTTCCTCTACGGCGAGGGCACCGACACCGTCGACGTCGCCGCCAAGAAGATCACCGTCGACTCCGCCGAGGCGAAGAAGGCGTACGGCACCTGGCTGGACCTCTTCGACGGCAAGGGCCTGCACAAGGCGGACACCACGGCCGACGCCTACGCCCACATCCAGGACGCCTTCGTCAACGGCAAGGTCGCCTCGATCGTCCAGGGCCCGTGGGAGATCACCAACTTCTACAAGGGCTCGGCGTTCAAGGACAAGGCCAACCTGGGCATCGCCACCGTCCCGGCCGGCTCCACCGGCAAGGCGGGCGCCCCGACCGGCGGCCACAACCTGTCCGTCTACGCCGGCTCGGACAAGGCGCACCAGGAGGCGTCGCTGAAGTTCGTCAACTTCATGACCTCGGCGAAGTCCCAGGAGACCATCGCCCTGAAGAACTCCACGCTGCCCACGCGTGACGACGCCTACACCACCGAGGTCAAGGCCGACCCGGGCATCGCCGGCTACCAGACCGTCCTCGCCGCCGCCCAGCCGCGCCCCGAGCTGCCCGAGTACAGCTCGCTGTGGGGCCCGCTCGACACCGAGCTGCTCGCCGTCGCCGGCGGCAAGGAGTCCCTCGACAAGGGCCTGGGCAACGCGGAGACCGCGATCGCCAAGCTGGTCCCCGATTTCGGCAAGTGATCCCGCGTGACCGCCGCGTTCTCCCCGGACCCTCGGGGAACGGATGCGGCGGTCACCGGCCTGTCCCCGGAGCGGCCCGGCCCAGGGCCGCCCAGCCCCTGACCTGTCAGTGATTGCCAGTGATCTTCCAGAAGGTGTCGAACGATGACAGTCGCCATCGACCGAGCGACCGGCAAGCGCCGAGGTGAACCGGGCGGGCGCCCGGGCCGGCTGACGCGTCTGAGGCAGTCGTACCAGCGGTACTGGTACGCGTACGCGATGATCGCCCCGGTGGTCGTCGTGCTCGGCGTCCTGGTGCTGTATCCGCTGGCGCGCGGTTTCTATCTCACGCTCACCAACGCCAACAGCCTCAACTCGGCGCGCACCATCGGCGTCAACCACATCAAGGCCACCTACGAGTTCATCGGCCTCGACAACTACGCCGACATCCTGTGGGGCCCGACCTCGTACGACCGTTTCTGGTCGCACTTCGTCTGGACGATCGTCTGGACGGCCCTCTGCGTCGCCCTGCACTACGTCATCGGGCTCGGCCTCGCGCTGCTGCTCGACCAGAAGCTGCGCGGCCGCACCTTCTACCGGCTGATCCTGGTCCTGCCGTGGGCCGTGCCCACCTTCGTCACCGTCTTCGGCTGGCGGTTCATGCTCGCCGACGGCGGTGTCATCAACGCCGGCCTCGAAGCGCTGCACCTGCCGGCCCCGCTGTGGCTGGAGGACACCTTCTGGCAGCGGTTCGCCGCGATCATGGTCAACACGTGGTGCGGTGTGCCGTTCATGATGGTCTCGCTGCTCGGCGGACTGCAGTCCATCGACACGTCCCTGTACGAGGCCGCGGAGATGGACGGCGCGAGTGCCTGGCAGCGCTTCCGCTACGTCACCCTGCCGGGCCTGAGGTCCGTCAGCTCCACCGTCGTACTCCTCGGCATCATCTGGACGTTCAACCAGTTCGCCGTCATCTTCCTGCTGTTCGGCGACACCGCGCCCGAAGCGCAGATCCTCGTGACCTGGGCGTACTACCTCGGCTTCGGACAACAGCCGCGTGACTTCGCGCAGTCGGCGGCCTACGGCATCCTGCTGCTGGCCATCCTGATCGTCTTCACCTCCGTCTACCGCCGCTGGCTGAACCGCGATGAGCAGCAGCTCGCGATCTGAGGCAGGAGCCCCCATGAGCACCACGACCGTCAAGACCACGGCTCCGGAAGACCGGTCGGCCGCGCGGACCACCGCGCCCCGCGGCACGCGCCGACGCGGCGAGAACAGCCTCGCCGGGGCCATCGCCTCCCACGCGATCCTCATCGTGGCGAGTCTGGCCGCGCTCTTCCCGATCGCCTGGCTGCTGTTCCTGTCCCTCGGCCCGGACAAGGACGATTACCTGCATCCCGGGCGCATCTTCGGCAAGATGACATTTGCCAACTACTCGTACGTGCTCCAGGAGACACCGTTCTTCGACTGGCTGGTCAGCACCCTCGTCGTCTCGCTCGGCACCACCGTCATCGGGGTGCTGATCGCGGCGACCACCGGCTACGCGGTCTCCCGCATGCGCTTTCCGGGCTACCGGAAGTTCATGTGGGTGCTCCTGGTCACGCAGATGTTCCCGGTAGCCGTACTGATGGTCCCGATGTACGAGATCCTGTCGGAACTGAAGCTCATCGACAGCTACCTCGGCCTCGTCCTCGTCTACTGCTCGACGGCCGTGCCGTACTGCGCCTGGCTGCTCAAGGGCTACTTCGACACGATCCCCTTCGAGATCGACGAGGCCGGACGCGTCGACGGGCTGACCCCCTTCGGCACGTTCGCACGGCTGATCCTGCCGCTCGCCAAGCCGGGCCTCGCGGTCGCCGCGTTCTACAGCTTCATCACCGCGTTCGGGGAGGTCGCGTTCGCCTCGACGTTCATGCTGTCCGACACGAAGTACACCTTCGCCGTCGGCCTGCAGAGCTTCGTCAGCGAACACGACGCCCAGCGCAACCTGATGGCCGCCACCGCCGTACTGGTCGCGATCCCCGTCTCCGCGTTCTTCTACCTCGTGCAGAAGAACCTGGTGACCGGGCTGACGGCCGGCGGCACCAAGGGCTGACCGCCGGTTGAGCCGCGACGGGCCGTAGTTTGTCCGCGGCTCTCGTCATGGCTGGTCGCGCAGTTCCCCGCGCCCCTTGAGGCGCGGGTGGCGGCCGCGGTGCCGATCCGACCCCGCTGACACCGCGGCCGCCTCTGTCACCCGTCCCGTATCTACCTCTGACCCGATGACTCCCTTACGCACCAAGGACGCCATGAGCCAGCAGCACTCCGCCGACACGGCCCCGACCTCCGCCGCCACCGTCGCCCAGCGCAGCGACTGGTGGCGCGACGCGGTGATCTACCAGGTCTATCCGCGCAGCTTCGCCGACAGCAACGGCGACGGCATGGGCGACCTGGAGGGCGTACGTTCCCGGCTCCCGTACCTGCGCGACCTCGGCATCGACGCCGTATGGCTCAGCCCCTTCTACGCCTCCCCCCAGGCCGACGCCGGCTACGACGTCGCCGACTACCGCGCGGTGGACCCGATGTTCGGGTCGTTGCTGGACGCGGACGCCCTGATCCGCGACGCCCACGACCTGGGTCTGCGCATCATCGTCGACCTGGTTCCCAACCACTCCTCCGACCAGCACGAGTGGTTCAGGCGGGCGGTCGCGGAGGGCCCGGGCTCGCCGCTGCGCGACCGCTACCACTTCCGCGAGGGCAAGGGCGCGTCCGGCGAACTCCCCCCGAACGACTGGGAGTCCATCTTCGGCGGCCCCGCCTGGACGCGGGTCACGGAGCCGGACGGCACCCCGGGCGCCTGGTACCTGCACCTGTTCGCCCCGGAACAGCCCGACTTCAACTGGGACCACCCGGCGGTCGGCGACGAGTTCCGCTCCGTCCTGCGCTTCTGGCTCGACATGGGTGTGGACGGCTTCCGCATCGACGTGGCCCACGGCCTGGTGAAAGCGGCCGGCCTCCCGGACCTCGGCGCCCACGAACAGCTGAAACTGCTGGGCAACGATGTCATGCCGTTCTTCGACCAGGACGGCGTCCACGCGATCTACCGCGAGTGGCGCCTGGTGCTGGACGAGTACGCGGGGGAGCGCATCTTCGTGGCGGAGGCGTGGACCCCGACGGTCGAACGCACCGCGAACTACGTCCGCCCGGACGAACTCCACCAGGCCTTCAACTTCCAGTACCTGGGCACGTACTGGGACGCGGCGGAGCTGAAGGTCGTCATCGACCGCACGCTGGACGCGATGCGCCCGGTCAACGCCCCAGCCACCTGGGTCCTGTCGAACCACGACGTGACCCGCCACGCGACCCGCTTCGCGAACGGACCGGGCCTGGGCACACAGATCCGCCTGGCGGGCGACCGCGGACTGGGCCTGCGCCGCGCCCGCGCGGCCTCCCTTCTGATGCTGGCGCTCCCGGGCTCGGCCTACGTCTACCAGGGCGAGGAACTGGGCCTCCCCGACGTCGTCGACCTCCCGGACGAGGTCCGCCAGGACCCGGCGTACTTCCGGGGCGCCGGCCAGGACGGCTTCCGCGACGGCTGCCGCGTCCCGATCCCGTGGACCCGGTCCGGCTCGTCGTACGGCTTCGGCGGGGGCGGCTCCTGGCTGCCGCAGCCCGCCGAGTGGGGCGACCTGAGCATCGAGGCCCAGACGGGCGCCGCGGGCTCGACCCTGGAGCTGTACCGCACCGCCCTGTCCGTCCGCCGCGAGGAGCCCGGTCTCGGCGCGGGCGACTCGGTCGAGTGGCTGAAGGCGCCCGCAGGTGTCCTGGCCTTCCGCCGGGGGGACTTCGTGTGCGTCGCGAACACGACGGGCGAGACGGTCACGATCCCCGCGTACGGCCGCGTCCTGCTCGCCAGCGGCGAGCTGACCACAGCCGAGGACGAGACGAAGCTGCCGGGGGACACAACGGTCTGGTGGACGACCGTCTGACCGGGCAATCGAGGGGCTCGCCACCCGGTTCGGGTGGCGAGCCTCCCGCGTTCCGTGGGCCTGGGTCCGGGGCGTGGTGGCCACGCCCCGGCTGATCCCGCCGTGAACCCAGCGGGCCTAGCCGCTCAGCCCCAGCTCACCCGCCCGCACCCCCGCCTGGAACCGTGACCCCGCGTCGAACGTGTCGAGCAGTTCGGCGACCCGGCGGCGGTAGGTTCGTACGGACATGCCGAGTTGTCGGGCGGCGGTCTCGTCGGTGGCTCCCGAGCCCAGTGCGCGCAGGACCTTCCGGCTCTCGGCGTCGAGGCGGGGTTGTCCGCCGCGGAGGAAGGCCTTGAGGTCGGTGGCCGTTTCCCAGGCGGCTTCGAAGAGGGCGTACACGCCGCCCACCAGGGTGGGGGCGGTGGTGAGGGTGTACTCGCGGCCGCCGGCGGAGTGCGAGCCGGCCAGGATCGCGAAGCGGCGGTCGACGATGATCGTCTCGTGGGGGAGGGCGGTGGCGGCGATCCGCACCAGGGCGCCCCGGTCGGCGAGTTCGCTCAGGTGCGCACGGCTGTGTTCGTCGGCCAGCGCGGCCGGGCTGAGCAGCTTGCGGACCCGGTGAGAGCCGCTGCCTCGTAGCCGGGCACGGGCGGTCCGGCGGGCTTCGGGGCGGGGCCAGGTGTCGAGGTCGCGGGCGGCACAGACGAACTCCTCCTGGACGGAGGAGAACAGCCGCTCGGTACGGGTGAGGAGCTCCAGGTCACCGCGGATCGTCACGATCTCTGCCACGTCGCCATTCTGCCCGATGGCAGCAACCTGCCAGCGGTTCGCGGACCGAACAGCCTCTCGCTGAGGCTGAGTTCATGAACAAAGACGACTGCTTCCGCCTCGGTGGCGACCTTCCGCTCAACCGCGTCGGCTTCGGGGCCATGCGCCTGCCCACGAACACCTTCCACGGCCCGGCTCGCGATCCCCGGACCGGTCGTGCCGTCCTGCGCCGTGCGGTCGAACTGGGCGTCAACCACATCGACACCGCCGCCTTCTACACCAGCGGCGACGGCACCGTCCGTGCCAACGCCTTGATCCGCGAGGCCCTCCAGCCCTACCCGGCCGACCTGGTCATCGCCACGAAGGTCGGCCCGGCCCGTACCCCCGAGGGCGGCCTCGCCGCGACCACCGACCCCGCGGACCTGCGTCCGCTGGTCGAGGAGAACCTCGAAACCCTCGGCGTGGACCGCCTCGACCTGGTCTATCTGCGCATCGGGGGCGTAGGGCTGCCACCCCACGGCGAGTCCGTCGCCGAACGCTTCGAGGTCCTGGCCGCGATGCGCGAGGAGGGGGTGATCCGTCATCTCGGTCTCAGCAACGTCGGCGTCGGCCACCTCGCCGAGGCCCGCGCGATCGCGCCCGTCGCGGCGATCCAGAACCACTTCCACGCCGACAAGCGCGACGACACCGATCTCCTGACCGCCTGCGAGGAGGCCGGCATCGCCTACGTGCCGTTCTTCCCGCTCGGCGGCGGCCTCACCGACCTCACCGGCGACCGCATCACCGAGGTCGCGGAACGACACGGCGCCACGGTCCCGCAGATCGCCCTGGCCTGGCTGCTCGCCGCCTCTCCCGTCACGCTGGCCATCCCCGGCACCGGCTCCCTCGACCACCTGGAGGAGAACACCGCCGCCGCCTCGATCACCCTCACCCGAGAGGATCTCGCGGACCTCTCCTGACGCCACCCGGTCCCCAACGCCCCACCCTGTGAAGAGATTTCGGGGGCGTGAAGAAGGTGTGTCCGGAGGGTTGACCGTGCGACAAGCGGACTCGTACCTTCCTGTCGGCTGAAAGTTTTCAGCCATCTTGCAGCAAGAAACGGCAACCGATTGTGCGTGGGCCGCCCTTCGGCCCCCGGCCCCTCCCCTTCGGATCCCTTCAATGGAGAAGGACCCCACACATGACCAGCAGAACCCTCTCCGGTGCGCTCGCTCTCGCGGCGGGCGCGTCGATCGCGCTCGCGGTGCCCGCGGGAAGCGCGTACGCGTCGCCCCCCGGGACCAAGGACGTCACCGCCGTCCTGTTCGAGTGGAGCTTCGCCTCCGTCGCCAAGGAGTGCGCCAACACCCTCGGGCCGAACGGGTACGGATACGTCCAGGTCTCGCCGCCCGCCGAGCACATACAGGGCTCGCAGTGGTGGACGTCGTACCAGCCGGTCAGCTACCGGATCGCCGGGCGGCTCGGTGACGCCACCGCCTTCCGGAACATGGTCGACACCTGCCACGCGGCCGGCGTCAAGGTCGTCGTCGACACCGTCGTCAACCACATGTCCGCGGGGAGCGGCACCGGCACCGGGGGGTCGTCGTACACGAAGTACGACTACCCCGGCCTCTACTCCTCCTTCGACTTCGACGACTGCACCTCCACCGTCAGCGACTACACCAACCGCGCCAACGTCCAGAACTGCGAGCTCGTCACCCTCGCCGACCTGGACACCGGTGAGGAGTACGTCCGGTCGGCCGTCGCCGGGTACATGAACAGCCTGCTCGGGTACGGCGTCGACGGCTTCCGGATCGACGCCGCCAAGCACATCCCCGCCGCCGACCTCGCCAACATCAAGTCGCGGCTGAGCAACACGTCCGTGTACTGGAAGCAGGAGGCCATCCACGGGGCCGGGGAGGCCGTCCAGCCGAGCGAGTACACGGGCAACGGGGACGTACAGGAGTTCCGGTACGCCTTCGACCTCAAGCGGGTCTTCAACAACGAGAACCTCGCCTACCTCAAGAACTACGGCGAGGGCTGGGGGTACATGAGCGGCTCGGTCGCCGGGGTCTTCGTCGACAACCACGACACCGAGCGCAACGGCTCCACCCTCAGCTACAAGGACGGCGCCACCTACACGATGGCCAACGTCTTCATGCTGGCGTACCCGTACGGCGCGCCCGACATCAACTCCGGCTACGAGTTCTCCTCCACCGACGCCGGGCCGCCCAACGGCGGTACGGTCAACGCCTGTTGGCAGGACGGCTGGAAGTGCCAGCACGCCTGGCCGGAGATCATGCGCATGGTCGCCTTCCGCAACGCCACCCGCGGTGAGGCCGTCACGAACTGGTGGGACAACGGGGGCGACGCGATCGCCTTCGGGCGCGGCAGCAAGGGCTTCGTGGCCGTCAATCACGAGTCGAGCAGCCTCGGCCGCACGTACCAGACCTCCCTCGCGGCCGGGACGTACTGCGACGTGCAGAGCAACACGACGGTGACCGTCAACGGCTCGGGCCGGTTCACCGCCACCCTCGGCGCCAACACCGCCCTCGCGATCTACGCCGGCAAGTCCACCTGCTGAGGGGCTCCACCCGCCGGCCGCGACAAGCGCGCCCGAAAGTTTCCCTGAAAGCTCTTTCCGTTACTTTCAAGCCTCTTGCTGAAAAGCTTTCGGCGGCGATACGGTCGCGCGGGGTCGGACCCACCAGAGCCGTCATCGCAAGGAGTCCATCTGTGATACCGAGATGGCCGACGCCGTCGAGGCGCCGTACCACCCACGCCGGACGGGCCGCGGCGGTCGGCGCGGTCACCGTGACCGCGCTGACCGCAGCGCTCGTCCAGCCCCTCGTGGCCGGGGCCGCGACCGCGCCCGCACCTCCGTCCGACGCGAAGCTGGCGAAGACCGCCGCCCGTCACGACCTCACCCGCGAACAGTTCTACTTCGTCCTGCCGGATCGTTTCGCCAATGGTGACAGGGCGAACGACAAGGGCGGCCTGACCGGCTCGCGCCTCGCGACCGGCTACGACCCCACCGACAAGGGCTTCTATCAGGGCGGTGACCTCAAGGGACTGACCAAGCGGCTCGACTACATCAAGGGCCTGGGCACGACCTCCCTCTGGATGGCGCCCATCTTCAGGAACCAGCCCGTCCAGGGCACCGGGGAGAACGCCTCCGCCGGCTACCACGGGTACTGGATCACCGACTTCACCCAGGTCGACCCACACTTCGGCACCAACAAGGACCTGGAGACCCTGATCTCCAAGGCCCACGCCAAGGGCATGAAGGTCTTCTTCGACGTCATCACCAACCACACCGCAGACGTCGTCGACTACGAGGAGAAGTCCTACGACTACCTCTCCAAGGGCGCCTTCCCGTATCTGACGAAGGACGGCGAGCCCTTCGACGACGCCGACCACGCGGACGGGAGCGAGAAGTTCCCGAAGGTCGACCGGGACTCCTTCCCCCGGACCCCCGTCGCCCCCGCCGCCAAGAAGAACGCCAAGGTCCCCTCCTGGCTCAACGACCCGACCATGTACCACAACCGTGGTGACTCCACCTGGGCCGGCGAGTCCGCCACCTACGGCGACTTCGTCGGGCTGGACGACCTGTGGACCGAGCGGCCCGAGGTCGTCACCGGCATGGAGAAGATCTACGAGAAGTGGGTGCGGGACTTCGACATCGACGGCTTCCGGATCGACACCGTGAAGCACGTCAACACGGAGTTCTGGACCCAGTGGGCCACCGCGCTCGACGCGTACGCCGCGAAGAAGGGCCGCGACGACTTCTTCATGTTCGGCGAGGTCTACTCCGCCGACACCTCCGTGACCTCCCCGTACGTCACGCAGGGCCGCCTCGACTCCACGCTCGACTTCCCCTTCCAGGACGCGGCACGGGCGTACGCCTCCCAGGGCGGCAGCGCGCAGCGGCTCGCCTCGGTCTTCGGGGACGACTACAAGTACACGACCGACAAGGCCAACGCGTACGAGCAGGTCACCTTCCTCGGCAACCACGACATGGGCCGCATCGGGACCTTCCTCAAACAGGACGACGCGGGGGCGAGCGACGCCCAGCTGATCAAGAAGGCCGAGCTCGCCGACGAGCTGATGTTCCTCAGTCGCGGCAACCCCGTCATCTACTACGGCGACGAACAGGGCTTCACCGGCGCGGGCGGCGACAAGGACGCCCGCCAGACGCTGTTCGCCTCCAAGGTCGCCGACTACCTGGACGACGACCAGCTCGGCACGGACCGGACGCACGCCTCCGACGCGTACGACACGAGAGCACCGCTCTACCAGCGGATCAGTGCTCTCGCCAAGCTCCGCAAGACCAACCCGGCTCTCGCCGACGGCGTCCAGACCGAGCGCTACGCGGCCGACGGGGCGGGCGTCTACGCCTTCTCCCGCACCGATGCCAAGACCAGCACCGAGTACGTCGTCGCCTTCAACAACGCGGGCGAGGCCAAGAACGCCACCTTCGCGACCGGCTCCGCCCGCATGGTCTTCAAGGGCCTCTACGGGACCGACGCCAACGTGACGAGCGGCGCCGACAAGAAGGTCACCGTCACCGTCCCGGCCGGGTCCGCGATCGTCCTCAAGGCCGCAGGCCCGCTCGCGAAGCCCGCCACCGAGCCGTCCCTCACGCTCACCGGCCCGGCCACCGGCGCCACGGGCACGGTCGAAATCGGCGCCGACGTCGACGGCGGACAGCTCAACCGAGTCGTCTTCGCCGCCCAGGTCGGCAACGGCAGGTGGAAGACGCTGGGCTCCGCCGACCACGCCCCCTACAAGGTCACCCAGACCATCGGGGAGGAGGTTCCGCCGGGAACGGTCCTGCGGTACAAGGCAGTGGTGATCGATCGAACCGGACGCACGGCGAGCGCCACCGCGACCTCCACCACCGGCACCCCGCCCGCCCCCGAGACCCCCACCGCCTCCTCGCGCGACTACGCGGTCGTCCACTACAAGCGCGCCGACGGCGACTACACCGACTGGCGGCTGTACGCCTGGGGTGACATCGCCGACGGGGAGGGGACGACCTGGCCGGACGGCCATGACTTCATCGGGCGGGACGCGTACGGCGCCTTCGCCTACGTCAAGCTCAAGCCCGGGGCCTCGAACGTCAGTTACCTCGTCATCGACAAGGACGGCAACAAGGACGTCTCCGCCGACCGTTCGATCGACGTCACGAAGACGGGTGAGATCTGGGTCGAGCAGGGCAAGGAGTCCGTACTGACGGAGAAGCCCACGGCCGACTACCCGGAGCAGGACAAGACCAAGGCCGTCCTCCACCACCACCGTGCCGACGGGAACTACGACGGCTGGGGCCTGCACGTCTGGTCCGGCGCCGCGAACCCCACGGACTGGTCGAAGCCCCTGGAGCCGGTGCGGACCGACGCCTACGGCGCCGTCTTCGAGGTGCCGCTCACCGAGGGGGCCACCAGCCTCAGCTACATCCTCCACAAGGGCGACGAGAAGGACCTCCCCACCGATCAGGCACTCGACCTCAAGGCCGACGGCCACGAGGTCTGGCTCCTCAACGGCCAGGAGAAGTACCTGCTCCCGCAGCCGGCGGGCAGCGCGGCCACCCTCGACCTGGCCACCTCCAAGGCGGTCTGGATCGACCGGAACACCGTCGCCTGGAACGGCGACGACACCGCCGCCTCCACCCAACTGCTGTACTCCCGCACCGGCTCCATCGCCGCGAAGGACTCCGCGCTGACCAGCACCGACGAGCGGTGGCTCCGCCTGACCAAGTCGGCCCTCACCGACGCCCAGAAGGCCAGGTTCCCGCACCTGAAGTCGTACACCGCCTGGACCGTCGACCCGCGCGACCGCGACCGGGTCCGCGAGGCCCTGCGTGGCCAGCTCGTCGCCTCCCAGCGCGCGGCGACCGGGGCCGTACTCACGGCGACGGGCGTACAGATCGCCGGCGTACTCGACGACCTGTACGGAGCGGCGGCGGACGCGGACCTCGGCCCGACCTTCCGTGACGGCCGCCCCACGCTCGCCGTCTGGGCGCCCACCGCCCGGAAGGTCTCGCTCGACCTCGACGGCAGGACGCTCCCCATGAAGCGGAACGACACCACAGGCGTCTGGTCCGTCACCGGTGAGAAGTCCTGGAAGAACAAGCCCTACCGGTACGTCGTGAAGGTGTGGGCCCCGAGCGTCGCCGAGGTCGTCACCAACAAGGTCACCGACCCGTACTCCGTCGCCCTGACCGCCGACTCCGAGCGCAGCCTCGTAGTCGACCTCGGCGACAAGTCCCTCGCCCCGGCCGGCTGGTCGTCGTACACCAAGCCCAAGGCCGTACCGCTCAAGGACGCGCAGATCCAGGAGCTGCACGTCCGGGACTTCTCCATCGACGACAAGACCGTGCCCGTGAAGGACAAGGGCACCTACCTCGCCTTCACCGACCGGGGGAGCGACGGCTCGAAGCATCTGCGGAAACTGGCGAAGGCCGGGACGTCGTACGTGCATCTCCTCCCCGTCGCCGACATCGCCACCATCCCCGAGAGGAAGGCCGACCGGGCGACCGCCGACTGCGACCTCGGCTCGTACGCCGCCGACTCCGACCAGCAGCAGGAGTGCGTGGCGAAGGCCGCGGCGAAGGACGGGTTCAACTGGGGCTACGACCCCTACCACTACACCGTCCCGGAGGGTTCGTACGCGACCGACCCGGACGGTACGCGGCGTACGTTCGAGTTCCGGAAGATGGTGAAGGCGCTCAACGGCGACGGCCTCGGGGTCGTGCTGGACGTGGTCTACAACCACACCCCGGCGAGCGGCCAGGCCGACAAGAGCGTCCTCGACAAGGTGGTCCCCGGCTACTACCACCGGCTCCTCGCCGACGGTTCGGTCGCCACCTCCACCTGCTGCGCCAACACCGCGCCCGAGAACACCATGATGGGCAAGCTCGTCGTCGACTCGATCGTCACCTGGGCCAAGGAGTACAAGGTCGACGGGTTCCGCTTCGACCTGATGGGCCACCACCCGAAGGCCAACATCCTGGCGGTCAGGAAGGCACTCGACGCGCTGACGCCCAAGAAGGACGGCGTCGACGGGAAGAAGATCATCCTGTACGGGGAGGGCTGGAACTTCGGCGAGGTCGCCGACGACGCGCGCTTCCCCCAGGCCACGCAGAAGAACATGGCCGGGACGGGCATCGCGACCTTCTCCGACCGGGCCCGTGACGCGGTGCGCGGCGGCGGACCCTTCGACGAGGACCCGGGCGTCCAGGGCTTCGCGTCCGGTCTCTACACCGAGCCCAACTCCTCGGACGGCAACGGCACTCCGGCCGAGCAGAAGGCACGGCTGCTGCACTACCAGGACCTCATCAAGGTCGGGCTGAGCGGCAACCTCGCGAACTACCGGTTCACCGACACCGACGGCAAGGAGGTCAAGGGCTCCGAGGTCGACTACAACGGGGCCGCCGCCGGATACGCGGCCGTCCCCGGCGACGCCCTCGCCTACGTCGACGCGCACGACAACGAGTCCCTGTTCGACGCGCTGGCCTTCAAGCTGCCCAGGTCGACGAGCGCGGCCGACCGGGCCCGTATGCAGGTCCTGGCCATGGCGACCGCCGCCCTCTCGCAGGGCCCGGCGCTCTCCCAGGCCGGCACCGACCTGCTGCGATCCAAGTCGCTCGACCGGAACTCGTACGACAGCGGCGACTGGTTCAACGCGATCCACTGGGACTGCCGGGACGGCAACGGCTTCGGGCGCGGGCTGCCCCTCGCGGCCGACAACCAGTCCAAGTGGCCCTACGCCAAACCCCTGTTGACCTCCGTCGAGGTCGGCTGCGCACAGATCGAGGGAGCCTCGGCGGCATACCGGGACCTGCTGAGGATCCGTACGACGGAGGACGTGTTCTCCCTCGACACGGCAGGCCAGGTGCAGTCGAAACTGTCGTTCCCGCTGTCGGGGAAGGACGAGACACCGGGCGTGATCACCATGGAACTCGGCGACCTCGTCGTCGTCTTCAACGCCACCCCCGAGAAGCGGAAGCAGACCGTGGACGACCTGGCCGGGACGGGATACGCCCTGCACCACGTACAGGCGGCGGGTGCGGACTCTACCGTCCGGACCTCGTCGTACGAAGCGGAATCGGGGACGTTCGTCGTTCCGGGGCGGACCGTGGCGGTATTCGCACGATCCGACCGGTAGGCCGCTAGCTTGGGTGGTGCGGGCGGAGAGGGGACGGCCCGCACCACCCCGAGCTTCAGCGACGACGAGAGCCTCATGAGCCTGATGGCCGACGAAGCAGGCACCACGGTGCTGGTGGTCGACGACGCGGTCGCCGGCCGGTACGCGATGGGCGCGGTCCTGCGCCGGGCCGGGCACAGCGTCGTCCCCGTCGCCAGCGCCGGTGAGGCGCTCGCCGAACTCGACCTGCGGCTCCGCTCGGGAGCCCTGCCCGACGTGGCCCTCGTCGACGTCGGCCTCCCGGACATGAGCGGCTTCGAACTCTGCCGCCGGCTCAAGGCGCGGCCCCCGATGGCCGCCCTGCCCGTCGTCCACTTCTCCGCCGCGGCCGTCGCCCCCAGCGACCGCTGCCGGGGACTGGACGCGGGCGGCGAGGCCTATCTGACGGTCCCCGCCGAACCGGAGGAGATCCAGGCGGTCGTCCGCGCGGCCGTGCGCGGCGCCCGTATGCGCAACGGCGCCGAGGCCCTCGTGCGACGGCTCACCCTGCTGTCCGAGACCATCGTCGACGTCCAGGCCGCCCGCACCCTGGAAGAGCTCGCCGGAGCCGCCGCCGAAGGGGCGGCCCGGCTCACCCGGTCACCCGCCGCGGTGTTCGTGCTCGGCGAGGACGGCCACCTCTACAGCGGCACCTCCCGGGCCCGAGCCCGCACCACCCTCCCCGACACCGGCGCGCACGACGCCGTGGCCCGGCTCATCCGCCGCGTCACCGACGGCGACCCCGGACCGCACGACACCGTCGTCCCCGCACCCCTGTGGCCCCCGGGCTTCTTCCGGCCCGGCATCACCGAGGACGCCCGGCTGGTCCTGGCCCGCACCGAGAGCGGCACGCCCGTCTGCGTCGCCACACCCGTGCGCGGCCCCCGCGGCACCGCAGCCGACGCCACGGGTCTGGTCGCCCGTCTCGCCCAGGCCACCGCCCTGGCCGCGCAGCCCCTCCTCATGTACCAGGTCGAGCGCCATGTCGCGCTCACCCTCCAGCACAGCTTCCTGCCGAAGCGGGTGCCCGAGTTCCCCGGCCTCGAAGTGGTCGTCCGCTACGTCCCCGCCTCCCGGCAGACCGAGATCGGCGGCGACTTCTACGCGGCCCTGTCCACCCCCGGCGGCCTCCTCACCGCCGTCGGTGACGTCGTCGGGCACTCGCTGGACGCGGCCACCGTGATGGTCGAGATCCGGCACGCACTGCGCGCCTACTGCGTGGAGCAGTCCGACCCCGCGGCACTCGCCCGGCGGCTCGACCGGATGCTCCAGCACTACCACCCCGACGTCACCGCCACGGTCTGTCTCGCCCTCGTCGAGCCGGACAGCGGGCGCGTACGGATCGCCAACGCGGGCCACATCCCGCCGCTGATCGTCCGGGACTCGGGAGAGGCCGAGTACGTGAAGGCCGCCGGACCGCTCCTCGGGCTCGGCCTCGACCGGCCCGCCCCCACACAGACGGTGCTGGGGCCGGCGGACCGGCTGCTCATGGTCACCGACGGGCTCGTCGAGACCCGGGGCATCGATCTCTCGCTCTCCCTGGAACAGTTGCGGGCCGCCGCGGCGGACGCCCCGGCCGGGACGGTCGCGCTGTGCGACACGTTGCTGCACTGTTTCGGGCGGGACCGGGAGGACGACATCGCCATGCTGGCGTTGCGGCTGCGGTTAGGGTGACCTCATGCCGCAGATCACTGTTGACTACTCCGCCGTTCTCTCCGAGGGCTTCGACCGGCCCGCGTTCGCCAAGGCCCTGCACGAGGAGGTCGTACGGACCGCCGCCGCGAAGCCGGAGGCGTGCAAGACGCGGTTCCGGGCCACCGAGGACACGGTGGTCGGACCCGACACGGACGGCCACGCGATCGTGCACGTCGCGCTCGGGCTGCTCGCCGGGCGGACCGACGAGACCAAGGTGACGCTCACCGAGAACGTGCTGGAACTGCTTCGGGAGCACGTGAAGCTCTCGGCGGGGCTGGCGTTTCACGCGTCGGCGGAGGTCCGGGACCTTGATCCCTCATACCGGAAGTTCGAGATCTAGGCGCGTCCCAAAGCCACCAGGCGCCCGGCCAGATCGCTGAACGGGCCGTCCTGCGGCTCGTCGGCGAGGATTGCGCGGAGCAGGGCCGCCATCTCCTCGTCCTGGGCCGCGCTCACCGCCGCCAGGGCCGCGAAGTCGTGGACGAGCTGGACTTCCAGCTCCTCCCTCGGGATGCGGCGGCCGTCCAGCCAGATCAGGGCCGTGGACTCGGCCAGGGAGATCCAGGAGCGGATGACGAGTTCGAGACGGGCGGGCGCGGCGTCGACGTCGAGGTGCGACAGGATCTGGACATAGGCGACCTGGCGTACACCGTCGATGAGGGCGTTCGTGCGGGGCGAGCCGACGGCCGGGCCGCCGCGCATCAGGGCGGAGAAACCGGGGCCGTGCTCGTCGACGAAGGCGAAGAAGCGGTGCGTGACGCGGAGCAGCCGCGCGCCGAGCGGGCCCTCACGGGGCTCGACGAAACGGTTCGCGAGATCGTCGGAGGCATGCGCCAAAGCGGCCTCGTACAGGCTGAGTTTGCCCGGGAAGTAGTGGTAGACGAGCGGGCGTGAGATGCCCGCCGCCGACGCTATCTCGTCGATGGAGACCTCGTCGGGCGAGCGTCGGCTGAACAGTTCGAGGGCCACCCCGATCAACTGCTGCCGCCGCTCCTCCACACCCATCCTGCGGCGCGCACCGGTTCGCATACGAACACCTTACCGATTGATTCCAGCCTGCCATGGACTGGATGGCGTTGCGGTGTTCGCTCCGCGAGCGGTCACTGGGCCGACTGAAGTCCACTGATCTTGCGGCCGTTCGCCAGCGTGCCCGTCAACTCGGCCCGCGCGCCCTCCTCGGCCGGTACGGCGAGGAGGTTGCCCCGGGCCGAACCGCTCACCCCGCCGCTCAGTGCGACGGAGACGGTGCCCTTGCTGCCGGCGGCGAGCAGGTACGAGTCGCCGGCCGCGGACTTCCAGGGGCCGGCGGCCAGGACGTGCGGGTCGGCCGGGCCACAGGCGGGGACCTCGTCGGCGGCGGCCGTGACGTACGCGCCGGCCGGGGTGTTGAACTGCGTCAGTGCCCGGGTTCCCGCGCCCCGCCACGTCTCGGTACGGGTGCACACCCAGTCGGCCCGGCCGCTGCCGTCGGGCAGCGGCTGGCGGGCGAACTGCCAGGCGTTCACGGTCCGCACACCCTGCGACCGCACGGCGGCCAGGGAGCAGGCGAACGGCGCCCAGAGGGCCGGCGCGGCGGACGCGTCACGACCCGGCGCGGCGGCCGACGGGCGGCCGACCGTGAGGTGCGCGGGGGCCACCTCCAACAGGTCGGTAAGCAGCCGGGTACCGCCCGTCGCATCGGTCAGCTGCAGGACGTCCCACGAACGGCACTCCCCGGTGCGCATCGCGGGGGCGGCGAACGGGGCCGTCGTCCCGTCCTTCGTCAGCGCGAGCTTCCGCACCGGGACGTCCGGCTTCGCCAGATCCCGTACGGCCGCCCCGCGCACCCAGGGCGCCGTCAGATAGCGGACGTTGCCGTCGGCCCGGCCCAGCACGAGGGCGCTCGCGCCGGCGCCGGTCGCCCCGTCGACCCGGGTCAGGTCGAGGGCGGCCACGCCCGGGTCGTCGAGGGGCTCGGCGTACCGGGCGATGCGCAGGCCGTCGTGGAGCAGGACGACCCGGAGGTTGTCGACCTTGCCCGCGTACAGTAGTTGCGGCGGCCCCGGCGTGGGCCCGGCCTGGGTACCGAGGGTGACCGCGACCTGCACGGACTCGCCGGGGCGGGCCCAGACCGCGAGGGCCCGCCGCAGCAGGGCCTTGTCCTTGACGAGATCGCCGCGCGCGGGCCAGGTGGTGAAGTCGCTGCGCCCCGTCGCCTGCCACGCCGTGGCCGTCGCCGTGGTCAACCGCCCCGGATCGAGGGCCGCCTGGGCCGCCGGGTTCCGCGCGTACGAGGGTGCCGCCGCGCCGTCGGGCCCCCAGGCATCCCCGGGCAGTCCGAGGAGCGCCCCGCACACGACCACGGCGGCCGTGGCGGCCAGCGCGGCCTTCATGTGCTGGCGGCGCCGCATCAGATCGGTGGGGCGGGCGTGCAGTGAACAGGGGTCGTACTCGGGGGAGGTGAGCAGCGCGTACTGCTGCGCCGGCACGGAGCCGGCCTCCTTCAGCGCCGCGGCCGGATCGTCGACGCCGGCCTCTTCGAGGAGCGTCATGATCGCCGGGTCGGGGAGCTTCTCCAGACCGCGCAGGACGTAGGCCGCGCGGGCCGGGGAGGTGAGCGCCGACAGCCGTTGGTCCAGGGCCAGTTCGTCGGCGCCGCCCGAACGGGGGAAGAGCCGCAGGCCCCACACCTGCGGGAGCGGCGGCGGCAGTTGGGACCGCTTCGGCCACGCCCTGCGCCGCAGCGGCAGGCCCGCTTCCAGGGCGGTGCGGACGACTCGCAGCCGGACAAGGACGTACCCGGGGTTGCGCTCCCGGCCCGCCACCGCCCCCGTCGACTGCGCCGGGATGAGCGTCGTCGGCCTACGGCCTCGGGGCAGCGCCCGCTGCGTCAGCGCGTGTGCCGTCAGCACACGGCGGTTCCGGCCCAGGCTCGGCGGCAACGTCAGATAGGCGAGCCGGACCAGGCGCGGATAGTGCTCGACGAGCGCGGCCTCCGCCTGCTCGACGTCCACGACCGACTCCTGGGCGCGGGAAGATGCGGGGGGCGGGGCGACATCCTGTGACTGCACGTTCAGCAAAACGAGCGAATCGTCAGATGGTCACCTGAGCGCTCCGCCGGGTTGGGCGGGGCGCCTATGGGGTGCGTGTACGTCGGCGGGTGTCGGGTGAGTGGGGGTTGCTCGCGCAGTTCCCCGCGCCCCTCACGCGAGCTAGGTCAGGGACCACCCGCTGAACTCGACCAACCCCCGCGTCCCGTTCCCCCCATTCGTCGCGCTCATGAACAACCCCACGTCCTGCCCCGCACTCGCCGCCCCCGGCACGGTCACCGTGGCCACCACCCGCCAGGTCACGCCTTCGTCGGTGGAGCACTCACCCGTGTACGAACCCGTGCCGGTCCGGCTCAACCGCAACAGCACCGGCGCCTTGACCCCGGTGATCCGCCGATACGTGTCGAGCGTCCCGTCCCCCGTGCTGTCGTAGGACAACACGACCCCGTTGGCCGGAGTGACCGCCAGATTCAGAAACCCCGCCGACCCGGCCCCACCGAGGCTGTTCCGCACCACGATCCCGGCCCGGGCCCAGTTCCCGGTCGCCGCCTGGGAGTCGACCCGGAGCGTGACGGACGTACCGTCCCGAAGCGCCCCCGCCCGATAGAGCGTGCCGAACTCCGCCGTACCCCGCCACAGATCCGCCCCGCCACCATCGATCGCGAACCGGTCCTCCAGCTGCCCGAAGACGGCCCCGGTGTTGGTGTACGTGTTCCACCCCGAACCCACCGGCCCCGCCTCGAACAGCGTTCCGTCGATGCGCCCCTCGACCCGGTCCTCGCCGCGCGGACCGTACTGGACGGTGATCGTGTAGGGGAGCGGCCGCAGCGGACGGTCCAGCGGCGCGTCCGGCGCGTCCGCGCGCCAGCGCACCGTCCCCGACCCGGCCGCCGGAACGCTCGGCAACGATGTCGGCCCCTCCGGCTCGGCCGTCCCGTCGAAGCCGCCGAGGGCGAAGTCCACCTGCCCGGTGGCCAGCAGCCCGTTGACATTGCGGAAGACCGCCGACAGCCGCCCACTCCCGCCGGGCGGCAGCACCGGCGGCTCCGCGGTGACGGTCAGGGTCCCCTGGTACGGCGCCCGCGCCAGCACGTCACGCACCCGCGCCGCCGTCCGGTACGCGTCGCCCACCGGCCGCAGCGGGTAGTCCGCGCGCTCCCGTGTCCATGGCTCCTCGAACGCGAACCAGTCCACGGCCGCCGGAGCGGTCCCCGTGGCGAGCGCGTCCTCCAGGGTGTCGAGCCACTTCTGCCAGCGCGGGACGTAGAAGTCGGCCATGAGGCCGTTCCACTCCCGGTTGCCGTACTCGTGGAGATCACCCGTGTCGGAGGTGGCCCGCCCGCCCCACACCGTGATCAGGACCTTCGCCGTCCGCTCGAACTCCGCCCGCTCGGCGTCGTCCGTCGCCATCAGCCGCGCGTCGTTCACCCACGGGCCCAGCAGGAACGCCGTGTTCGTACCCGTGACCTCGTCCGACAGCCGCATCAGCCGCAGCCAGAGAGTGGACAGGGCACGGAACGTGTCGAGGTCCTTGCGCCGGTAGGCCGCCCGCAGCTGCGGCAGGTACTGGCGGCTGCGGTGCGCGAGCGCCTGCCGCGCCACATCCACCACGTCGTACCGGTACGCCGGATTGCCGCGCAGCCCACCCGCCACGCCCAGCAGCCCGGCGAGGGCCGCGTCGAAACGGCCGGGGTCGTACGTCAGCGTCCTCGGCGCGTACTCGGCGGCGCGGTCGGCGGCGAGGTCGGGGCGGGCGCAGAAGAGGGAGTCGTGCGGGTCGCTGCGCTCCACGGCCCGCTGCTGGTACGCGGTGTCGTGCAGCGCCCGCCAGGCCCCGCGGGCGAAGTCGTCGCGGCCGCCGTACCGGAAGTCGGCGTACGAGGAGAACCAGACGGCCCGGTCGATCTTCCCCGGTGTCCAGGCCAGTTCGGAGAAGAGCTCGAAGGCCGCCGGGTCGCGGTCGGTGGCCTCCGGCATGAACGCCGTACCGACCAGCGCGCTGTCCGCCTTGTCCCGCCAGGCGAAGAACTTGTCGTTCCAGAGGTGGGCACGGGCCCCGATGGTCGTACGGCCGCCGAAGTTGGGGATCGTGCCGAAGCAGTACGGGGTGCCGCCCCAGTCGCGTTCGCGGTCGGTGACACTGGCGTAGCGGTCGGAGACACCGTCGACGATCAGCATCTTCGACCTGTCGATGGCGTCCAGCAGTTCGGGCAGCGGGTTCTCCTGCCAGCCGAGGATCACCCAGGTGGCGCCCGGGTGCGCCTTCTGCAGGGCACGCTCCACGCCCTGGGCCGCGTCCGGGACGGGCACGTCACCCGCCGTGCCGCCCTCGTGCAGGAGGTCCATCTTGAAGTGGGCCGCCTCGCCGAACACGTCCTTCACATGGCCGTAGAAGGAGGCGGCGACGCGGGCGAAGGAGTCGGTGCGCGGATCCAGCCAGTCGGGGCGTTCGAAGCCGTGCCAGATGCCCTGCGGGACGATGTGCGCGTCACCGCCGTTGCGCTCCACGAACTCCTTGGGGACGTGCCCGTAGTAGCCGGGGAGCACGGGGGACATGCCCAGCTCCCGCAGGCGGTCGGTGATGCGCCGGCCCAGCGCGGCCCGGCGGGCGATCAGCTCGGGGGAGAGGGGGCCGCCGTAGCCGGACAGGTTCTGCAGCAGCCACCAGGGCTGGTGCGAGGGGGCGGGCAGCCACGCCCGGGACTCCTCGTCGGAGTACCCGAAGTCCTTCAGCAGCCGGTGGTAGACGGCCTCCATACCCGCGATGACCAGCACCTCGTTGCAGCCGTGGGCCGCCAGGAGATCGATCTGGTGCTCCCAGTACGACCAGTCCGCGTACGGGGCGGTGTACCCGTCGTTGGTGTCGTTGAGGGCGAAGCGGTGGGGGAGGGCGGTGGATCTCTCCAGGGGGCGGGCGGGCGCGGGGAGGCGGCTCGGGAGGTCCAGCTGGCTGCCGTTCCAGGCAAGGTGGGCCCCGCAGACGTACTTGAGGTACCAGTGCACGCCCATGAGCAGAGTGGCCGGTGTGGTGGCCTGGACCTGGATGCGTCCGATGGTGCCTGTGACACGGAACCGGTCGACGGTGCCGCTCCGGTCGAGCAGACTGAGCCGGAACTGTCCGGCATGACCGGGCAGCAGCCGATTGAGCGCGGACCGCGCGGGAGCCGTATCGAAGGCGGGGCCCTCGTCGGGGCTCTCTGCGGCGTGGGCCGGGACCGACCATCGCAGGTGGGTTCCGAGGCCGATGACACCGGCCGAGCCCAGCACCGTGCGTCGCGACGGACTGTTCATGTCTGTGTGCCCCCTGTGTCGACAGTGGCGGCACGCTAACGGGGCGATCGTCCGTGAACAACGGTGTGCACGGAGCTGGCGCGTTCATGTCGCCTGAACGGACCCGGAGGTACGGATGAGTTTGACGAGGAAGAGGCTTGCGGGCAGCGCTGCCGGAGCGGTCGCCGCCCTGCTGGTGCTGACCGGCTGCGGAGCGGCCGACGACGCCGAGGCCGCGGTCCCCAAGACGGCGTCCGGGACGCTGGAGCACATCGCGGGCGAGGTGGGCTGCAAGCCGGACATGCAGACGGACGCGGACACCATCCGCCAGGCCCTCTGCACGAACAAGGACGGCGACTTCGACGGCAAGTTCGTCCTCGCGACCTTCGCCACCGACCGCGGCCAGGCGGAGTGGCTCTCCGGCGCCAAGGACTACGGCGGCTACTACCTCGTCGGCCGCAAGTGGGTCGCCGTCGGCGAGAAGAAGACGGTCAACGGACTGCAGGGAACGCTCGGCGGGGACCTGCAGGAGGGGTCCGAGCACATGAACCCCGGTGGCAGCCACAACAGCCACAGCGGCTGACCGCGCGAGACGCGGTCAGCGGCGCGGACGCGGTCCGGGCAAGACGAAGCCGGCGGTGGGAGATCCCACCGCCGGCTTCTTCAGTGGCTCAGAAGCGCTTCGGTACTACTTGCAGTTCTGGCCGCCGTTGATGCACTGGACCATCTTGTTCATCGCGTCCTGGCTGAAGAAGTTGATGAAGTCGTTGTGGTCGGTGATCGGCTTGTGCAGGTTCTCCGGGAAGGAGTCGACCGCGAAGGGCTTCACGACCTGTCCGTTCTGGATCTGCGGGGCCGGCACGTTGTAGACCAGTCGGACCTGGAGCTGGGGAATGGCCTGGAAGCCGTTCGAGCAGCTGCCGTTCGCCTCGACGAAGTCCACGTGCGTGCGGTGGTTGGCGCTGTCGATGTTCTGACCGTCCCAGCAGCTCTGGAAGAAGGTCGTCCGCACCACGGAGCTGCCCTGCGGGCAGATCGGGTACTTGTCCGTCAGCTGACGGTCCTCGAAGCCGGTGCAGCTCCAGTTCGTGTTCGCGTTGTTCAGGCCGTTCACGAAGGCCTTCGCGTCACCGGTGATGATGCGCAGGGCCGTCGGCATCGCGACGACGTTGGCCGTCTTGTTGCCGACGAACTTCAGCTGGGCCTGGCTCGGCTCGACGATCTTGCCGACGTTCTTGTCCACGCCACCGCCGGGGGCGTTGGCGTCGATGTCGTTGGAACCGTCCTGGATACGGATCACCGGCCAGAAGTACGACGACTTGTCGCCCTGGTTCTGGCAGGAGGTCTGCGCGTTGGCCAGGTCCTGGTCGCTCGCGAAGGCGTTGTTGCTCTGGTTGCCGACGTAGTCGTGCTGGTGCTGGGCACCGTTGCTGACACCGGGAGCGACGATCACGTTGTCCGAGTTGCGAAGCTCGTTCTTGTTGACGCCACAGCTCGTGGTGAACGTGCCCTTGGAACCGCCGTTGCCGTTCGCGGCGAGACCGTTTCCGTTCACGCCCTTCGGGCCGCCGTTCGGCTGGACCTGGGTGATGTCCTGGAAGTCACCCGCGACCGGGCCGTTGCCGCCCTGGCCGTTGGCGGCCTGACCCTGACCCTGGCCGCCCTGGTTGCCGCCTTGGTTCTGACCCTGGCCGCCCTGGTTCTGACCCTGGCCGCCCTGGTTGCCGCCCTGGTTCTGGCCCTGGCCGCCCTGGTTCTGACCCTGGCCCCCGCCGGCGTTGGTCTGAGCCTGGTCGCCCTTGCCCTGGCAGGCGGCGAGCTGGGCCATGCCCTGCGGAGCCTGGCCGCCCACGCGCCGGATGTTGATGCCGATCCGGTCGATGGTGGCGGTCCGCTTGGACTTCAGCGGGCCGAGGATGGCGTTGTTGACGAAGTTGGCGTCGCCCGCCTGGGCCTGGCGCGTGTCAGCCAGGCGCTTGTACGCCTCGGTGATCTGCCGGTCCAGCAGCGCCAGCTCCTTGGCGACCCCCGCACGCGCCTTGGTGGGTACGTTCGTCAGTTTCTGGCCGACGTCCGGGCAGGCGATGGTGGCCACCTGCGCGGCGGCCAGTGTGCTGTTCTGCTTCGACTTCGACTCGCCCGCTGAGGCGTAGAAGTTCGCCCAGACCAGGCCGCCGCCCGCGACCGCGAGCGCCGCGGATGCGGCAATGGCCCGAACGGCCAGCGGCGAACGTCGTTTGCGTGTGTTGCGTCCCATGGAACTCCTCTGACTTCCTTGCGGGGCTATCGAGGCGCCCGACAGGAGTGAAGCGGCTCCATCGAATACGAAGTAAGTCCCAGGAGTGTTCAGGCGACTCAGAAATTGATGAGAGATTCGTGGGACAAACTGGTTTCAACGCCCCGGCAGACACCAGGAGTTGCCACCCCCCTACGGCGTGTGCGCGGTGGCGGCCCCTGGTGGGGTCCGTGAAGGGGTGTTTCGGCGGCCCTGGCCAAGATACGCGAGAACCGCCGCCCGCATGCCGATTTGTCTGCTAGGCGCCCAGCACCTTCGCCTCCACCGACGCGTCCAGTCCCACCGCCGGGCGGTCCGGTCGTCGCGGCGCGACCCCGCCGAGCCCCGTCAGCCACTCCCAGGTGTCCCGTACGGTCTCCTCCACGCCCCGGCAGCGCAGCCCGTCCCGTACGGCCCGTGACACGTCCGCCCTGTGCAGCGCGTCGTGCAGGTCGCTCCCCTCGGGCACCCATACCGGCAGCTGCGTCCACGGCTCGATCCCGGCGTCGAGGATCGGCTCCGGCGCGGTCCAGCGGAGTTCGGCGGCCCCGCCGGTCACCCGCACACAAGCGTCGAGCAGTTCGCTCATGGTGGTCGTGCCCGTGGGGCTGATCAGGTTGTAGGCGCCGCTCAGCCTCTGGTCCGCGGCGCCGAGAATCCAGGCGGCGAGATCGCGGACGTCGACGTACTGGAGGGGGAGGTCCCGGGGGCCCGGCGCCAGGACCGGTCCGCCCCGGGCGACACGGGTGAGCCACCAGGGCAGCCGGCCGATGTTCTCGTACGGTCCGAGGATCAGCCCGCTGCGCACGAGGAGCGAGCGGTCGGCGCCGAACGCCTCGACCGCGGCGAGCTCCCCGCCCCGCTTGTCGCGGGCGTAGTCCGTCCCGTCGGCCTCGGCCGACGCACCGTCCACCAGGGGTGCCCGCTCGTCGTATCCGGCGGCCGGGGGCCAGGCGTACACCGAGCAACTCGACACGTACACATACCGTTCGGCCACGCCGGACAGCAGCCGCGCGGTGTCCCGAACGGCTCGCGGCGCCGCCGACCAGGTGTCGACGACGACGTCCCACCCGCCCCCGCCGGAAGCGGAGCCGGCGGTGGAGGCGTCGACGAGCGCCGCGAGCCCGTCCGGTGCGGTGCGGTCGCCCAGCAGCGACCGCACCCCGGCCGGAGGTGCGTGCCGCCCCCGGTGGAAGACGGTCACCTCCCAGCCACGGGCCAGCGCCGACTCCACGACGGCGCGGCCCACGAACTCCGTACCACCCAGCATCAGAAGTCTCATACCGCCGACTCTGCCCGCCGGGCGGCCGGTACGGAACGGAAATCTGCTCTCAGGAGATCCGGCCTGAGAAGCTCCGGCCTGAGAAGCTCCGGCTTCGGAGGATCTGCCGGGCCGGAGTGAGCGGACCTGCCGTCAACGGCTCAGCGGGGGCGTGTACTTGTACCCGACCCGCCGTACCGTCTGGATCGCCTGGCGGAACTCCGCGCCCAACTTGCGGCGCAGCCGGGCGATGTGGACGTCGACCGTCCGCCCGTCGCCCACATGCCCGTAGCCCCACACCGTGGTGACCAACTGGTCGCGGGTGTGCACCCGGTTCGGATGGGCGACGAGATGGGCGAGGAGTTCGAACTCCAGATAGGTGAGGTCGAGCGGCCGCCCCCCGACCTGTGCCGTGCGCTGCACGGTGTCGACGCGGACCAGCTCGTCCCCGACCTCGACGGAACCGGCACCGGGGCCGACGTGGTCGGCGGGCCTCTCGTCCGCGACCGCGAACGGCAGCACCGACGGCTGCTGGTCGGCCGGCATCAGCACCAGGTAGCCGACCATCGGCGGTCGGCCCGGCAGCGTGGGCAGGGTGTGCTGGGGAGCGGGCAGCCACGTCGCGCCCGGCGGCAGGAAGTCCGTGATGTCCACGACCTCGTCCCGGCCCACGGCACGCAGCCGGTGCCGGGGGGAGACGCTGGTTGAGGGGACGGCGACGGGGGCCGGGCCCGACGCGGAGGTCAGCGGGGTGGCGGTCGACAAAGAACGGGTGTTCGCCATGAGAGGTCAGCTCTTTCGCGCGAGAGGTTCGTCCGGGAGACCTCGGCGGCCGAGTTCGTGATCGGCCCCGCCGAGGGACGTACGTCGTTCCGCGCCGACCGAAGGCCGGGGTGTACGGCTTTAGAGGGCCGGCGCGTTCATCGCGCGGCAACACACCCGGTCGAAGTCGTGGTGCTGACGGGAAGGCCAGAAGGGCTCGAGGTCGTGACGACCCGTCGCGCGTCGGTTCTGGAAGCTGGCCATGGCTCCATTGAAGCAGACACACGCCCGCTGCAGGAGCCTCCTCTCACTGCTTGGACGCTTCTTTGACATGACAGGGGCGTGTCGTGACCTCATCCGACCAGGCGTTTCCGCCAGTCCAGCGGGGTGACGGTGATGGCCTTGGTGGGATCACCGTCCCACTGCGTGGACAGTCCCTCCATCGCGAGCGCCGCGACGACCTGCTGCCCGACCGCCGTCGTGGTCTCGGCGTCGTCGTCGAACCCGCCGTACAGCAGCATCAGTCCGGACCCGGCGGCGGCGCTCTCCGTGCACTGCGAGTGGAAGAACACGAAACCCCGGGCGTCCGGCGCGCCTTCGGCGCCTATCTCGGTGGTGCCGCAGTTGCGGCAGCAGGTGAAGTTCTCCCGGGCGGTGATGCCGTGCGCCGCCCCGAGTGTCTCGAAGGCGCGGGTGATCCGCTCGGGGTCGGTGACCCCGTCCCAGGTCTCCTGCTCGGCGAGCCGCTCCACCCAGAGCCGGTCGACGAGCTGCCGGGCCTGCGCGCGGGAGACGGGCCGCGTGTCGCCGTCGACCAGATCCTCCTCGGCGGCCTCGCTCAGCCGCGCACGGTTGTCGTAACCGCAGCGCAGCAGCTCCCGCACCCGCTCCTCGACGTGCTCCCGTACGTCGTCCGGGAGTTCCGGCACCTCCTCGGGGGCGTCGTGGTCCAGCGGAGTCCAGTCGATCCCGGTCTCCCAGCCCGGCGTCCGCCGCGCCCAGCCCGTCATGGCCTCGGCGACCCGCTCCGGGTCGGTGAGGACCGCCCCGAAGAACCGGTCGCGGTCCTCCCGGTGCTCCAGTTGGTACTCGCCGCCGGTGCCGTCGTCGGTCTGTTCGTGCCAGACCTGGATGAAGACGTC
Source organism: Streptomyces sp. NBC_01314 (assembly GCF_041435215.1). NCBI lineage: Bacteria > Bacillati > Actinomycetota > Actinomycetes > Kitasatosporales > Streptomycetaceae > Streptomyces > Streptomyces sp. NBC_01314. Next base: position 8,220,549 of record NZ_CP108394.1, read on the forward strand.
CGGGACGTCCGGTATCCGCTGCACGACCAGGAAACGGTCGCCCTTGTCCCCGATCCGGCACACCAGCTCGCGCAGCCGCTCGGCCGGGATCCGGGCGTGCTTCTCCCAGTTCTCCGTCTCGACCTTGATGGCGAGTTCGCTCGTGTCGCTCGGGCCGTCGCCCCCGTGGATCTTCATGCCTCCACCATGGCACGCCCCACCGACAACGCCGGAGGGCGCCCACCGGATCGGTGGACGCCCTCTCGGGAACTCGGACCGACAGGCCCGGAAAGGCCCGTACGGATCAGACCTGGCCGGCCTTGTCGAGCGCGGTGCAGCAGGTGTCGACGATCAGCCGCGTCACGACGTACGGGTCGACGTTGGCGTTCGGGCGACGGTCCTCGATGTAGCCCTTGCCGTCCTTCTCGACCTGCCACGGGATACGGACCGAGGCGCCACGGTTGGAGACACCGTAGGAGTACTCGTTCCACGGGGCGGTCTCGTGCAGACCGGTCAGGCGGTCGTCGATGCCGGCGCCGTAGTGCTTGACGTGGTCGAGCGGCTTCGAGCCCTCGCCCAGCGACTCGCACGCGGTGATGATCGCGTCGTAGCCCTCGCGCATCGCCTTCGTGGAGAAGTTGGTGTGTGCGCCCGCGCCGTTCCAGTCACCCTTGGCCGGCTTGGGGTCGAGGGTGGCGGCGACGTCGTAGTCCTCGGCGGTGCGGTAGAGCAGCCAGCGGGCCACCCACAGGTGGTCGGAGACCTCCAGCGGGGAGACCGGGCCGACCTGGAACTCCCACTGGCCGGGCATGACCTCGGCGTTGATGCCGGAGATGGCGAGACCGGCCTCCAGGCAGTTCTCCAGGTGGGCCTCGACGATGTCACGGCCGAAGATCTCGTCGGCGCCGACGCCGCAGTAGTAGCCGCCCTGGGGGGCCGGGAAGCCGCCCTTGGGGAAGCCGAGCGGGGAGCCGTCCTGGAAGAAGGTGTACTCCTGCTCGATGCCGAAGATCGGCTCTTGGCCGGCGAACTTCTCGGCGACCTCGCGCAGCGCCGCACGGGTGTTGGACTCGTGCGGCGTCATGTCGATGTTGAGGACCTCGCAGAGCACGAGGATGTCGTCGCCGCCGCGGATCGGGTCCGGGCAGGAGAAGACCGGCTGGAGCACGCGGTCCGAGGAGTGCCCCTCGGCCTGGTTGGTGGAGGACCCGTCGAAGCCCCAGATCGCAAGTTCGGCACCCTTGGCGTCGTCGGCCAGGATCTTCGTCTTGGAACGGAGCTTGGCCGTCGGCTCGGTGCCGTCGATCCAGATGTACTCAGCCTTGAAGGTCACGGGCCTCATCCTTCGGGGGTGTGTCACTAGGCGCATGTGCGGGTGCTGCGGCGCTGCGGCACTGAAACGCCGCGCTGATGCCGGGCAGCCTGTCAACGCGCGATTTCCCGGTCGTTGCTCGAATGTGAACCCCGTGTTACCTGGGGTCGCTGTGGCGCGACTCACGTCCTGGTGGACGCGCTGGTCGGACGGCGACATGAGGCCGGCCACCGCTCCGCGCGGTGGCCGGCCTCCCTGGACGACGGTCGTCTGCTCGTCACCTCACCGTTACGAGCAGGCCCGCTTCGTACCTTGACGCGCCGCCGTCCAGGCCGGCGTCACCCCACCTTCTCGATCAGCGCGCGGCGGATCAGGAACTTGCCGGGTTCCCGGACCTGCTCGAAGGCGGAGTCGTTCAGCAGGACACAACTGCCGGAGACCGAGGTGACCTCGACGGTCGTGGACTTGTTGTTGTCCAGGTTGGTCACCCGCAGCTTCGTACCGGCCGGGAACTCGTTGCTGGACGCGGCAGGGGCGCCGTCCTCGCCGGAGAGGGTGACGGTGGAGCCGTCGCAGACCTGCTCACCGGCCCCTGCGTTCCCCGTGTCCCCGGCGCCGCCCGCGTTTCCGGCACCCGCGTTCCCCGCGGCCTCGTCGCCCTGGGGGTCCTGAGCCGACCCCCCGGTCTCCGTGGCCGGCGCGGACGGCTGTGCGGACTGTGCGGCCTGGGAGTCCTGAGCCGACTCCCCGACCACGCAGTCCGACGCGCCCTGCTGGACCTCGATCTGGGCGATGACCGCCTCGCGGTTGGCGATCCGGGCCGCCGACTGGGCGTCGGGCCTCGCCCTCTGGTCCGCGATGAACCGCTCGTTGTTGCCGAGCGCGGTGGCCAGCCCCTGACAGACGCTGGACTCCGCAGCGGACTGCGCCGCGTTCGACGTGGCCGCCATGGCGAAGGCCCCGCCTCCCGCCACCGCCGCCGCGGTCACGAACAATGCGACCTTCTTCTTCGTGCTGAGCGTTCTCCTACGCGACATGCGCGCCTCCTGTTCCCGGCGTGCCTTCGGATCGGCCACCGGATCGGACGAGTACGCCGCTACGTACGAGATGTCGAACGAAGCTGCTCAACGGTCACAGCGAACTCTCAAGCAACCCACGTCATACGAAGCTTGGGGCACGACCGTCCGAACCACCCGCTACCTGGACAGAGCGTCCCGCACCGCCTCGTCCGTGCGGGCCACCACCGCCGTGCCGTCCTGTGCGGTGATGATCGGCCGCTGGATGAGCTTCGGGTGCTCGGCGAGCGCCTTGATCCACCGGTCGCGCGCATCGGCGTCCCGCGCCCACTCCTTGAGGCCCAGGTCCTTGGCGGCGGCCTCCTGGGTGCGGGTGATGTCCCACGGTTCGAGCCCGAGCCGGTCCAGTACGGCGCGGATCTCGTCCTCGCTCGGGACGTCCTCCAGGTAGCGGCGGACGGTGTAGTCGGCGCCCTCGGCGTCGAGCAGGCTGAGGGCGCTGCGGCACTTGGAACAGGCCGGATTGATCCAGATCTCCATGCCGCCCACCGTAGCCAACCGGGCGCGAAAACCCGTGTTCCACCTCTGTCACAGGACCCCTCAGGAGCCTTCTGGCCAGGGGCGATTGTCAGTGGGGAGTAGTAAAATAGAAGCAGTGTTCGAGGGTTGTCGACGGGGGATTCCGTCGATGCCCAGACCGCGACAGGAGGATGTCCGTGCCCGCTGCCGCACTGAAGTCGAAGCCGTTGCCCACCCAGTCCACCGTCCAGCATCCCGTCCTGCTCGACCTGCCCTACGCGCCGGTGGTGAAGCACACGCTGCCGCCGGGCCGTCCGCGTGATTGGTACGTCACCCACAACCGGCGTCTGAAGGCCATGCGCCTCGCGATCGCCCTGCTCGACTCCGGGGTCCATGTGCCGAACCAGGCACGCAACGAGACGATCCGGAGCACGGCGGAGGTCATCGGTGTGCACCCGCCGTCGGACACCACGTGCCACATGGTGCGGGCGCTGATGCGTTACAGCCGCTGATGCGGCACGGCCGCTGACGCCGGCCGACGGATTTTCCGGTGCCGTCCACTCCGCGGGGGGTGGGCGGCACCGGCGTGTTGGGGGGAGTGGGGGAGGGGAGGGCGATCTCCGGCCGCCAGGGTTGGCCGGAGATCGCTCTAGCCCTGCCCGCCCGGGGTCCATACGATGCGGTCGCCCCTCGGTCTTCACGGCTGCTTCACAGACTGCGGGGTCCACGTGCATGCCTATTGACATGTGCATGACTCTGATCGGAGAACCCCCCATGGTTCGTGGTCTCCTCCTGGGCGGCGCCGTAGCCGCCCTGTTCGCCAGTGCGCTTCCCGCGCAGGCCGAGTCCCCCTTCGAGGACCCGCCCCCGGACAAGATCGTCATCAAGGTCGCCACGGTGAACGGCTCCGGCTGTCCCCAGGGCACGGCCGCGGTCGCCGTCTCACCGGACAACACCGCGTTCACGGTGACCTACAGCGACTACCTCGCACAGGTCGGCGGCGGCGCCCCGTCCACCGCGTTCCGCAAGAACTGCCAGCTCAACCTGATCGTCCATGTGCCAGGCGGCTTCACCTACGCCATCGCCAGCGTCGACTACCGAGGCTTCGCCTCGCTGCAGCGCGGCGCGAGCGGCACGGAGAAGGCCTCGTACTACTTCCAGGGCTCCCCGGACACGGCCTCCAGAACCCACGCGTTCAACGGTCCCTACGAGGACAACTGGCAGACCACGGACGAGACCGACTGGGCCCAACTGGTGTGGGCGCCCTGTGGAGTCGAGCGCAACTTCAACATCAACACCGAGCTGCGGGTCAACCGGGGGTCGTCGCCGGCCAGCACCACGAGCTTCATGACCATGGACTCGACGGACGGTGACATCAGCACGATCTATCACTTGGCGTGGAAGGAGTGCCCCACCGGGTGAGCCGGTTGCCGGGTGCCCCGTGGTTCTCGGGCACCCGGCGCTTGTACCGACCCCACCGGGGGCTGCGCCCCCAGGCCCCCTCGGCGGGTTGTGCGTCCGCGCGCCGGTGGGGGCCGGCCGCGCAGTTCCCCGCGTCCCTGAAAGACCAGGGCGGGCGGGCCTGAAAGACCAGGGTTGGCGCCTGAAAGAGCGGGCTCTGCGGGGCCTCGGAAGGCGATGGCCCTGCGGGGCTGAAAGACGACGGCTCTGCGGGGGACTGAAAGACGACGGCTCTGCGGGGCTGGAAGCGACGGCTCGGCCGGCGGGTCGAAAAGCACGGGGCGCAGCCCCTGCTTTTCAGGGGCGCGGGGAACTGCGTGAGCAACCACGAACCACCCGCGCACGCCACACAACGGATCCCCGCCGCTCTTCCGCGAAAATCACGCCAACTCCCTCTCCAACGGCGTCCGGAAACGCGGCGTGACTCTCGTGGAACCCACCCACTCCCGAAGCCGCACCGCCTCCACACGGATCGCCTCCTCGGCCTCCCGCCCCACCCCTCCCGTGTCCAGCAACCGCCAGACGATCTCCCCGTCGGCCCGCTGGGCCCACCCGCCGATCACCCGGCCGTTCCACCACACCGTCGGGCCCACATTGCCGCTGTAGTCGAAGAGGGCGGGCCGGAGTTCGGGGGCGAGATACCAGTCGCGTTGCTGCCAGCCCATGGCTGTCGGGTCGAGGGCGGGAAGGAGAGCGGCCCAGGGCTCGGAGGGGCCGGCGACCGGTGCCTCGTCGTCGGCGGTCACGAACCCCGTGCCCTCGTCCAGCGTCACGGCCCGCGCCCCGATCGCCGCCAGCGCCCGGCGGACCTCGGTGACACGCCACCCCGTCCACCACTTCAGGTCCGCCTCGGTCGCCGGGCCGCAGGCCGCCAGCCACCGGCCCAGCAGGGACGCCTGCGCCTCGGCCACGTCCAACTCGGGGTGCGCGGGGGCCAGGGCCCAGCGGAACTGGCTCGACGTCCAGGAGCCGAGCGGCCGTCCCCGGACGACTCTGCCCTCCACCCCCAGCACCTTCAGCAGCCGTGTCGAGACGGAGTGCGTCCCTTCGTAGCTCTTCCCGGCCGCGTACACGAACCGCTGCCGCAACCTCGGTTCGTCCTCGGCGAGTTCGGACGCGGTCGCCTGGCCGCGCCGGGCCAGCGCGGCCAGCGCCGACTCCTCGACCTCCTTCAGCCAGGCCGCGTCCGGGGCCCCGGCCGCCGCCATGGCCTTCAGCAACGCGGCCCGCTCCTTCGCGGCGACCGTGATGCCGGTCGAGGCGTGCACCACGGCGGTCAGCTCCGTGGGAAACACGAACACGGTGTGCCGCATGCCGTGCATGCGGACGAGCGTGCGGTCCGTGTACAGCGCCCGCTCGGTATCTGCCACGGTCCGCCCCGGATCGGCGAGCCGTGCGCCCACCGCGAGATGCACCGTCGCGGGATCGGAGCCGTGCAGCGCGACCAGCGCATCGGCCACCTCCTCCGGGCCCGCCACCCGCACAGATCCGGCCAATCGCTGCCGCAACCCCAACCGCGCCCGCCGCTCGGCCACCCCGACATACCGCCGCCCGTCACCCATGCCGCCCGCCTCCACTCATGCGCCGCGTCCGTTCGCAAAACCCTGTGGCCCCGTAGCCCCGTAGCCCCGTAGTCGGGGAGTCTTTTCGGCCCCCGGAAGCCCAGGCCCCCAAGCCCCAAGGCCCTCAAGCCTCGGAGCCCCACGACCCGAAGCCCTCCAAGTTTCGGCCCAAGGACACCTCGACCACGCCCTCGCTCCGGCTTCACCCTCCGCTACGCCGAACAGACCGTCAGGGAAACCACGCCGCCCTCGGCGCGGCGGTCGCGGCGGTCGCAGCGGTCGCGGCGGGCGTGGTGACGGCGACAGCGGACGTGTGAACCGCTCGCCTTCGCCGCCACCACCGGGTCCGTCGTCCCGCCCCTCGTCCCGCCCTGCTACGCGTACCGCTCCAACAGCGCGCCCACATAAGCCTCCAGCCGCGCCCCCAGCGTCTCCGGCGTCAGATCCGTCCGCCCCAGTTCCTGCCAGGGCGCCCCGAACTTCTCCGCGTCGGGCGCGTAGGCGAGCGCGTCCAGCAGCCGCCAGTACAAGTGGTCCTGATCCTGGGCCAGTCGACGCCCACCCCGTGCCTCATACCGTTCACGGAACCCGACCCCGTACTCCGCCCCGTACAACAACGCCAACGCGGTCGAGCAGTGGGCCACATCAAGATCCGCCGGCCCCCACGAGGTCTCCACCCAGTCCACGACCCCGCTGATCCGCAGGTCCCCACCTCCGCCCGTGCCGCCGTCCGTGCCCGTGAACAGGACGTTCCCCGGATGGAAGTCCCGGTGCAGGAAGCACCCTTCGTACGCCGGTGCCTCCCGTCGGATCACGTCCACGGCCCGCTCCCACAACGGCCCGCCGGGCGTGGTGACCCGCTCGGGCGAGGTCCAGGCCTGGTACGTGCGAGGCCGTTCCTCCGGTACGACCGCGTGGATCCGCGCGAGCTGCCCGGCGAGCAGATCCAGCCGCGCCTCCAGGTCCGCGTCCTCCTCGACCCGCACCGACCCCGGCAGTAGGGACATCAACAGCGAGGGATGACCGGTGAGTTCGGCGGTCGGGTCGACGGCGTACAGGCGTGGCACGGGGATGTCGTCGTACGGCGCGAGCAGCGTGAGTATCGCGGCCTCACGGTTCAGCAGCCCCGGAGCATGCAGTCGGAAGAACGGTTTCACGAACGACCGCAGGACGAGCCCCGTCCCGTCGTCGAGGGTCAGCCGGCGCATCCGCGAGGTCCAACCGCCGCGCAGATCCGTCCAGTTCCGTACGGTGCGGCCTTCCGGGAGTTGCTTGTCCACCCAGGTACGGGTCGCCGCCCACTCCTGATCGTCGAGTTCCATGGGGCCAGCATCTCCGATAAATGGGATGCCCCCGCTCCCGTCACCCGAGCATCCTGGACATGTGCGGTGGAGTCCCGGACACAGGGCTCACGCAGAACGGGCATCACTTTCCGGCCCCGGGGCTACTCTTCCACGCACAGTCATCACCCACGCCACGTTCCGAGGAGTCCCGTCATGGGCACCTTGATCCTTTCGGCGACCGCGGTTCTGGTCGTCATGGGTTTCTCCAACCAAGTCCTCTGGCTGGCCGCGGTCGCCCTGCTCTACCTGTACGTCCGCTACGGCCGCACGGGGGGAGGCTCGTCGACGGCGTCCTCGTCCGGACCTCCGGCGAGCGGCGGCCCGGCACCCGCCTCCTACCGCGCCTACCGCGATCGCCGTGACCAGCAGGCGAAGTGGGAGCGCCGCTACCGCCGCGAACGGCCTTCCGAGACCCGTCGGCAGGCCCGCGACAAGGGCGTCAAGTAGCGAAGGAAACCGGAGCGACGAGCCGACGAGCGAGCAGGCAGGGTGCCCCGGGGCGGTTCACAGCCGCGGGGCACCCCCGATCCGGGAACCACCGACTCGGCCCGGGTTCGATCCGCAGCCGGGCGGCACCGCGCCGCTGCCCCGTCCACCAGACGCGTACGCGCCCGGCGGCACCCTTCGGAGGAACCGTCCACGGTGGTGCGGCCGGGCATCCGCACGCAGTCATCCGCGATCGGTCCCAGGCGGGGCAGGGCTCAGTACGTCGACCGATAGTTGAGGTAGCCGATCAGCGCGATGAGTCCCGCCATGCATCCGAAGACGATCACCGTCGACACCCACGAGGACCGGCGCGGTCCGGCCCGGCCGGGGGCGGCGCGGAAGGGCTGAGGTGCGGGCGGGTTCTCCTTCCAACGCGCGGCGAGCATCCGGGCCCGGGCGGAGGGCTCCTTGTGCTCGGCGTTGTCCGCCCACCTGATGTCGAACTCGCGCTCGTCGTCGTCCTGTTCGGGCATCCCCGTGTCTCCCCGTTCTCTCTCGAACAGCCGTGCCAGAACCATACGACGGCGCCCCCGTCCCGAGAAACGGGGGCGGGGGCGCCGTCGAACGACTCAGCGGCCGATCGGAACCTCACGCGTGAAGCGCGGGCTCGCGGGCTCGATCACACGTCGAAGTACAGCTCGAACTCGTGCGGGTGCGGACGCAGCTGGATCGGCGCGATCTCGTTCGTGCGCTTGAAGTCGATCCACGTCTCAATCAGGTCCGGCGTGAACACGTCGCCCTGGAGGAGGAACTCGTGGTCGCGCTCGAGGGAGTCGAGGACCGCCGGGAGGGAGGTCGGGACCTGCGCCACGCTCGCGTGCTCCTCGGGAGCGAGCTCGTACAGGTCCTTGTCGATCGGCTCGGCCGGCTCGATCTTGTTCTTGATGCCGTCCAGGCCCGCCAGCAGCAGCGCGGAGAAGGCGAGGTAAGGGTTGCCGGAGGAGTCGGGCGCGCGGAACTCGACGCGCTTGGCCTTCGGGTTGGAGCCCGTGATCGGGATACGCATGGCCGCGGAGCGGTTGCGCTGCGAGTACACCAGGTTGATCGGCGCCTCGAAGCCCGGGACCAGACGGTGGTACGAGTTCACCGTCGGGTTGGTGAAGGCGAGCAGCGACGGCGCGTGCTTGAGGATGCCGCCGATGTAGTAGCGGGCCATGTCGGACAGACCCGCGTAACCGGCCTCGTCGTAGAACAACGGGGAACCGCCGGTCCACAGCGACTGGTGGACGTGCATGCCCGAGCCGTTGTCACCGAAGATCGGCTTCGGCATGAAGGTCGCGGTCTTGCCGTTGCGCCAGGCCACGTTCTTCACGATGTACTTGAAGAGCTGGAGGTCGTCGGCCGCGGCGAGCAGCGTGTTGAACTTGTAGTTGATCTCGGCCTGGCCGGCGGTGCCCACCTCGTGGTGCTGACGCTCGACCTGGAGGCCGGAGGCGGCCAGCTCCAGGGAGATCTCGGCACGCAGGTCGGCGAAGTGGTCGACCGGCGGGGTCGGGAAGTAACCGCCCTTGTAGCGGACCTTGTAACCACGGTTGTCCTCGACCGCACCGGTGTTCCAGGCGCCGGCCTCGGAGTCGATGTGGTAGAAGGACTCGTTCGCGCCGGTCGCGAAGCGCACGCTGTCGAAGACGTAGAACTCGGCCTCGGGACCGAAGTACGCGGTGTCCGCGATACCGGTCGACGCCAGGTACGCCTCGGCCTTCTTCGCCACGTTCCGCGGGTCACGGGAGTACTGCTCGCCCGTGATCGGGTCGTGGATGAAGAAGTTGATGTTGACCGTCTTGTCCTTGCGGAACGGGTCGACACGCGCGGTGGACAGGTCGGCGCGGAGCGCCATGTCGGACTCGTGGATGGCCTGGAAGCCGCGGATCGAGGAGCCGTCGAAGGCCAGTTCCTCGTCCGGGTCGAAGGCCGTCGCCGGCAGCGTGAAGTGCTGCATCACACCCGGCAGATCGCAGAAGCGGACGTCGACGAACTTGACGTCCTCGTCCGCGATGAACTTCTTGGCCTCGTCGGCGTTCTGGAACATCCAGCTCCTCCTACTCCCGACGTCACCTGCCGGGGTGGTAGTTCGTTCGTGCTGCCAGTGCGGTGGCACACGCTGTCGTCGACACTAGGGACGGGTGATTTCTCGTACGTGACCCATTTGTTTCGCACAAGTTAACCGGACATCCCGCCCCGCACCCCACCTGTCCACATGGCAAAACGGTCGCAGTACGGTGGGCGGGTGGACAAGAGGCAAGCACTCGGATCGTGGCTCTCCGGCCCCCGCGCGGCGGCGGAGGACGCCGGAGTCGACTTCGGATACAGGGGAGAGCAGCTCGGTCTCCCGGAGGAGGGGCCCGGCTCCATCGCCCGCCCCGGCCGCCGTCTCGGCGCCCTCGCCGTCGACTGGGGCCTCTGCCTCTTGATCGCATACGGCCTGATCACCGACGGCTACGACCAGGCCGCCAGCAACTGGGCCCTGCTCATCCTCTTCCTGCTGCACGCCCTCACCCTGGGCACGGTCGGCTTCACCCCGGGCAAGCGCCTCTTCGGCCTCCGCGTCGTCGCCCAGGACACCGGCACCGTGAACCCCTGGCGCGCCCTCCTCCGCACGGCCCTGCTGTGCCTCGCCATCCCCGCCCTGGTCTGGGACCGCGACGGCCGGGGCCTGCACGACCGGCTGGCGCGCACGGTGGAGGTGCGGATCTGACGCCGGTACGACGGCTGGTACGACAATGGGGGCGCCCGGATCACTCCGGGCGCCCCCATCGTCGTACAGGGTCGTCAGCGGGACTTCGGGCCGCCCTTGGGCATGCGCATGCCCTTGGGCATCGGGCCCTTGGGGAGGGGCATGTTGCTCATCAGGTCGCCCATGGCGCGCAGCCGGTCGTTGGTGGCGGTCACCTGGGGGCCGGACAGGACGCGCGGCAGCTTGAGCATGGTCGTGCGGAGCTTCTTCAGCTCGGTCCGGTCCTCGCCGGTGCCCACGACCAGGTCGTGCACCGGGACGTCCGCCACGATGCGGGCCATCTTCCGCTTCTCGGCGGCCAGCAGGCTCTTGACCCGGTTGGGGTTGCCCTCGGCGACCAGGACGATGCCGGCCTTGCCCACGGCCCGGTGCACCACGTCCTGGCTGCGGTTCATCGCCACCGCGGGTGTCGTGGTCCAGCCACGGCCCACGTTGTCCAGCACCGCGGCCGCCGCACCCGGCTGGCCCTCCATCTGCCCGAACGCGGCCCGCTCAGCCCGCCGTCCGAAGACGATCGCCGTCGCGAGGAAGGCGAGCAGGAGGCCCAGAACGCCGAGATAGATGGGGTGACCGATCAAGAAACCGATCGCAAGGAAGACACCGAAGGTGAAGATTCCGACAGCCGCGAGTACAAGACCGATCTTCTTGTCGGCCTTGCGGGTCATCTTGTACGTCAGAGCGATCTGCTTGAGTCGCCCGGGGTTCGCAGCGTCCGCTGCGGGTTCCTTCCTCGCCATGCCACGAAGTCTACGTGTCCGGGGAAGCGAGGACGACGGCGGTGCCGGTGGGGACCGGAGACCGGGGCTGCGCTGGGGAAGCGGCGCCGGGCGGCGGCGGTGCCGGCCTGGAGCGGCCGTCGTGCGGAGACGGGGTGGTGCGGGGAGGAGCCGGGGGTTACGAGGTGCGCGCGGCGACGGCCGCTTCGAGGACGCGCTCGACCTCGACACGGTCCTTGGCGCGGCGGCGGTCCTCCAGGACGGAGGTCCAGGCGTTGCGACGGGCGGTGCGCTGACCGCTGCTCATGAGCAGCGACTCGACGGCACGGAGTGCATCGCTGAACGACGGGATCGGGGTGGCGCGAACGGGTGCGGCCTGCATGGGAGGTCCCCCCTCGGGATGGCTGCTCTGGCTAGGACCCTGTACCGGGTGTGAAACCAGGGTCACTGATTGGTGTTACCAGGGCATGACCGACCGGTCAAACGACAGTGAAGCCTCGGTGTGGAGCCCTTAAACCCCGACGCGGCCCTGACAGTGCCCTCATCTGCGAGGACTGTCAGGACCGCGGCCAATCGGCCATTACTGGCGAGTAGCTACTTGTGCTGGGATTCACACGACCTGATGGCACTCCGTGCCATTTGGCGGAGTGGTCGGCGAAGGGGTCAGACGGCCTGCGAGGCGATGTAGGATCCGCGCTTCTCGATGGCCATCTGGTACAGGCGTCCGGCGCGGTACGAGGAGCGGACCAGCGGGCCGGACATCACGCCGGAGAAGCCGATCTCGTCGGCCTCCTGCTTCAGCTCGACGAACTCCTGCGGCTTGACCCAGCGTTCCACGGGGTGGTGGCGGACGCTCGGACGCAGGTACTGGGTGATGGTCACCAGCTCGCAGCCGGCGTCGTGCAGCTGCTTCAGCGCCTCGCTGACCTCTTCGCGGGTCTCGCCCATGCCGAGGATCAGGTTCGATTTCGTGACCAGACCGTAGTCACGGGCCTCGGTGATGACCTTCAGGGAGCGCTCGTAGCGGAAGCCGGGGCGGATGCGCTTGAAGATCCGGGGGACCGTCTCGACGTTGTGCGCGAAGACCTCGGGGCGGGAGGCGAAGACCTCCTCCAGGAGCTCCGGTACGGCGTTGAAGTCGGGCGCCAGCAGCTCGACCTTGGTCCGGCCGTCCTCGCGCCGAGCCGTCTGCTCGTGGATCTGCCGGACCGTCTCGGCGTACAGCCAGGCGCCGCCGTCGGGGAGGTCGTCACGGGCGACGCCGGTGATGGTGGCGTAGTTCAGGTCCATGGTGACGACGGACTCGCCGACGCGGCGGGGCTCGTCGCGGTCGAGCGCCTCGGGCTTGCCGGTGTCGATCTGGCAGAAGTCGCAGCGCCGGGTGCACTGGTCACCACCGATGAGGAACGTCGCCTCACGGTCCTCCCAGCACTCGTAGATGTTGGGGCAGCCTGCCTCCTGGCAGACCGTGTGCAGGCCCTCGCTCTTCACGAGGCTCTGCATCTTCGTGTACTCGGGACCCATTTTCGCCCGGGTCTTGATCCACTCGGGCTTGCGCTCGATGGGGGTCTGGCTGTTCCGGACCTCCAGGCGCAGCATCTTGCGTCCGTCGGGTGCGACTGCGGACACATCGGCTCCCTGTGCTTCGATTCTTCGGCGTCCACCAGGGTACGCCCGTACGGTTCTCGGTTCCCGGGGTGGGCAACCTTGCGGTTGTGGGACGCATTCCCTTTCGCCCCCGCCGCGACCCCGAGGGGTGGGTTCTTCGGGTGCGGGCGGGTGGGGGCTTCTCGCGCAGTTCCCCGCGCCCCAAAAAAGACGCAGGCCCTGCGGGCCTGAAAAGCACGGGGCGCAGCCCCTGCTTTTCAGGGGCGCGGGGAACTGCGCGAGAAGCCCCACCGGACCCGCACCCGAAGAACGCGTCCCCGGAAGCCGCGCCCGGAAGCCGCGCCCGGACGCGGACTACGCCGACGCCCGTTCCACCTCGCGCGGCTTCAGCTCCGCGCTCTCCAGTACGTCCCGCAGATGCCGCTCGGCCACCGGCAGCACCTCGGCGATGGTGACGTCCCGGCCCAGTTCGCCCGCCAGGGACGCGACGCCCGCGTCGCGGATCCCGCAGGGGATGATGCGGTCGAACCACTTGTTGTCGGGGTTCACGTTGAGCGCGAATCCGTGCATGGTGACGCCCTTGGCGACCCGGATGCCGATCGCCGCGATCTTGCGGTCCTCGCGGCGCTGCCCGGCGTTGGAGGGCGCGTACTCCGGCCCGTTCATCCGCGGATCGAACTCGTCGTCGGTCATCCGGGGGTCCAGGTCCAGCGAGAGCCCGCCGAGCCGCCGTTCGACCGGATCGCCGAGCACCCACACGCCGCTGCGGCCCTCGACCCGGGTGGTTTCCACCCCGAACTCCGCGCACGTACGGATCAGGGCCTCTTCGAGCCGCCGTACATGGGCCACCACGTCCACCGGGCGTGGGAGCTTCTGGATCGGGTAGCCCACCAGCTGGCCCGGACCGTGCCAGGTGATCTTGCCGCCGCGGTCGACGTCGATGACGGGGGTGCCGTCGAGGGGGCGCTCGTTGTCGGCCGTGCGCCGGCCGGCCGTGTAGACCGGCGGGTGCTCCAGGAGCAGCACGGTGTCGGCGATCTCGTCGGCGAAGCGTGCCGCGTGCACCCGGCGCTGCTCGTCCCACGCCTCCTGGTACTCGACGGCCTCCGTGTCGAACCCCATGCGAACGAACCGCAACCCACTCACGGCAAGTGCCTCCCTCGGCGGTACCGCCGAGGGAGGCACCGCGATAGCCCTGATGGCTCTGTCAGGCGCGTGGCGCGCCCAAGCCACTGTACGACCGTACGACCGGGCACTGTTCGAGCGGCCTCCGCCGGCACCCCGGCGGCACCCCGGCTTCGCCGTCCGCCCCGGCGCGCGGCCTCCGTCGTACCGGGCGCGGAGTCGGCGGCGGGCGTCCGGCGTATGCCGTGGCCGCCGGGCGTACGAGGGGCCCCGCCGGCGCGTGTCGGAGGTCGGCCACGTCAGCCGTGCGGCGAATCCTCACACGATCGGATGAATGGGTGCGGAAGTGTGCGATGAGGCGTTTACTCTCCGCTACATTCGCGCCGTTCACAAGGCCGCAAAAGGCTTCTCACCAGGCAATCCGGGAAACCCCGCCAACACCCGGAAGGCAGGAGACCGCACCGCAGATGACGGAACGACCCGCGCAGCGCACCCCCAACCGCCAGCTCGCCGCCCTCATCGCAGAAGCGGGGTTCTCGAACGCGGGACTAGCGCGCCGTGTGGACCAGCTCGGTCTCGAACACGGCCTCGACCTCAGATACGACAAGACCTCGGTCACCCGCTGGCTGCGTGGTCAGCAGCCCCGGGGGACGACACCCGCACTCATCGCCGAGGTGTTCACCCGACGCCTCGGCCGCCGGCTCACCGCCCAGGACCTCGGACTGGACGCCTGCGCCCCCGTCTACGCGGGCCTGGAGTTCGCCGCGACCCCCGAGGAGGCCATCGACATCGTCGGCGGGCTGTGGCGCAAGGACTCCGGCAGCCATGCCGAGCTCCGCAAGATCGCGTTCACCCCGGCCGGGCTGGTCGTGCCCAGCCGCGACTGGCTGATCGGCCGCGCCGACGACCGCGTGGGCCGGGGTGATCCGGGCGCGACCCGGGTTCCCCCGCAGGGCCGCCCGGTCGTCCCCCGGCAGCGCAGCCAGACCGAGCGCGGCCCCGGCCAAAGGGTCACCGGCGGGGACATCGCCGCCCTCCGCTCGGTGGGGGAGCTGTTCCGCGCCCTCGACGACGCGTACGGCGGCGGCCACGCCCGCCAGGCCCTCGTGCGCTACCTGGAACACGAGGCCGAACCCATGCTGCGCGGCGCCTATGGCGAGCAGATCGGCCGACGGCTGTTCGCGGCCGCCGCCGACCTCACCCGGCTGGCGGGCTGGACCTCGTACGACATCGGCGCGCACGGGCTCGCCCAGCGGTACTTCGTGCAGGCGTTGAGGCTGGCGCAGGCGGCGGGGGACCGGGCGTACGGGGCGTACGTGCTCGTCACCATGAGCCGTCAGGCGGTGTACCTGGGCCACGGCCGGGAGGCCGTGCAGCTCGCGCGCGTCGCCCAGCAGGGTGTCGGGTCGGCCGTGCCGCCGGTGGTGCAGTCGCTGCTGCACTCCGTCGAGGCGCGGGGGCACGCGGTGCTCGGCGAGGTGCGGGCCTCCACGGCCGCGCTGGTACGGGCCGAGCGCGCCCTGGAGACGGCCCGCCCCGGGGACGAGGTCCCGTACTGGGCGCGGTTCTTCGACGAGGCCCAGCTCGCCGACGAGTTCGGCCACAGCCACCGCGACCTCCAGCAGTACCGGGCCGCGGCCCAGCACGCCGAACGCTCCCTGCAGTTGCGGGCCCCCGCCTACGCCCGCAGCCGCCTCTTCAGCCGCGTCGTGCTCGCCTCCGCCCGCCTCGGCCTCGGCGAACTCGACCAGGCCTGCCAGTTGGGCGCGGAAGCCGCCGGGCAGGCCGCCGAGATGCGGTCCGTACGAGCCGTGGAGTACGTCCGCGACTTCGAACGCCGTCTGGAGCCGTACCGCGACGCGGCACCGGTGAGGGGATACCGGGACAAGGTGGCGGCGCTGGGGTAGGCGTGCGATCCGCGTCGGGGGCGCCCGGTCGCATGCCGGGCGCCCTAGCGTTGCCCACAAGTCTCAGGCGGCCGTCTCCAGCGGCTCCTCCAGGTACGTCGGGCGGGCGTCCAGGTCGGTCAGGACGGCGTGGGCGGCTCGGCGGGCGGAATGCAGGGCGCCCTGGACGGTGCTGGTGTCGCGATGGTCGCCGCAGACGTAGAGGCCCGCCAGGAGGCGTACCGGACGGCGCAGGTCGTGCGGCGCGGGCATCGCGGGGACGGCCTCGGGGACGTGGTATGCGGCGAGGAGTTCCCAGCGGGTCGTGGACGTGCGGTAGAGACGGGCCAGTTGGGCGCGGACCGTGGCGTCGAGGTGCGCGGGGTCCGGGGGAGTGCCGAGGACCGTCGAGGTGATCAGGGCGCGGCCCGCCGGTGCCCGGCTCGGGTCGACCTGGCTGATGACCGCCGTGTGCGAGACGGGCCCGCTGCGGTCGGCGTCGAGGAGCAGCGCCGGTTCGGTCAACGGGGGCTCGTCCGTGGCGTGGTGCAGCACCGTCACCGGGTGGAACCCCGGAACCCGTAGCCCCGGGAGCAGTTCGGCGGCCGACCGGGCGTCCGTGGCCAGCACCACCGCACGGCAGGTGAGTTCACCGTGGTGCGCGGTCGTCACCGAGGTCGTGCTGATCGCGGTGACCTGGACTCCGGTATGGACCGAGCCCGGCGGCAGCGCCGCCGCGAGCAGCTCCGGAAGCGTGTCGGCGCCGCCCTCCGGGATGCACAGCCGGCCCGTCGCGAAGGTGTGCAGGGCCAGGTCGGCACAGCGGCTCGAAGTGCGCAGCGCCGGGTCGGCGAGCAGCGCGGCCAGCAGGGGGCGGACGAATCCGTCGATCGTCCGGGGCGGGAAACCCCGGGTCGCCAGCGCCTGGGCCACCGGGGCCTCGACCCGGGTCAGGAGCCGCTCGGGCGCGGTCGCGGCGAGCCGGGCCAGGGCCATGGCCAGCCGGGACTGGTCGGCGGGCGCGCCCAGCCGGCCGGGCCGGATGCCCCCGGAACGGGCCTGGGGGCGGCCCTGGTTCCGGGGGAGCCTGGGGGCGCTTGCGAGGGCGCGCGCGGCCGTGAGTGCGCCCCTCGCGCTTCGCAGGACAGGGGTGGCGCCGGCGCGCTGATGACGGCCGTCGGCGTGCAGCAGGACGCCGGGGGCGAACGGACGCAGGGGCAGGGTGCCCAGGCCCGGCGTGCGGCGCAGTTCCGGGTACGACGTGGAGAGCAACTGCGTCGTCCGGTCGAGGCGGAAGCCGTCGATCTTCTCGGTGGACATACGGCCGCCGACGGCGGGGGCGGCCTCAAGGACGATGGTCCTCAGCCCCGCCCTGGTCAGATGTCCGGCCGCAGCGAGGCCGGCCACGCCGGCTCCTATGACGATGACGTCCACGTCCTCCGTGTCCGCCGGGAACGCCGACTGGTGCACCGACTCAAGCACGTGCCCCTCCCGAGGTCGCGCGGCTGCTGGAAACGTGATGCCCCCAACACCCTTCTGAAATACCTGAGTTCGGCACGAGAGTGAAGGTGGGGGCCGGTTCGGGGGAAGGAGCGTGTGACCTCGCACGGGGGCATGGGCGGGGTGCGTGTGCGCCGGGCGTTCGGGGGACCGCGGTTGTCGGGCGGCTGCGGGCCCGGTGGGGGCTGGCCGCGCAGTTCCCCGCGCCCCTGAAAGACGAGGCCCCTCCGGGCCTGAAGGACCAGGCCCCTCCGGGTCTGGAAGACGACAGGTCTGCGGGCCCGAAAGGCGACGGAGCCGCGAGCCTGAAAGTCAACGGGGCCGTGGGCCTGATAGGCGACCGAGCTGCGGGTTGAAAAGCACGGGGCGCAGCCCCTGCTTTTCAGGGGTGCGGGGAACTGTGCGACCAGCCCTCACCGGACCCGCACCCGACAACGCACCCCCTCAGCGGCCCGCCGCCGCCCGGATCGCCTCGTCGATCTCCGGATACGTGAACGCGAAGCCCGACTCCAGCAACCGCGTCGGAACGGCCCGCGTGCTGCCCAGGACGTCGCCCGCGACCCCGCCGAGAGCGAGCCGCAGCGCGGGCGCGGGCACGGTGAACAGGGTGGGCCGGTGCAGGACCCGGCCCATGGCCGCCGTGATCTCGCGGTTCGTGAGCGGGGCCGGCGCGGTCAGGTTGAACGGCCCGGACAGCGACGGCGTGAAGAGGAGGTGGCGCAGAGCGGCGACCTCGTCGTGCAGGGAGATGAAGCTCCAGTACTGGCGGCCGTTCCCCATCCGCCCGCCCAACCCGGCCTTGAACAGCGGGAACAGCGGACCCCAGGCACCCCCGCCCCCGGCCACCACCAGCCCCGTACGGGCGAACGCCGTGCGGATCCCGGCCTCCCGCGCGGCCTCGGTCGCCCCCTCCCACTCCACGCACAACGAGGACAGGAACTCCGACCCCGGCTCCGCCGACTCGTCCACGACCCGGTCGCCCGTGTAGCCGTAGAAGCCGATCGCGCTGCCGTTGACGAACACGCTCGGCGGTGTGTCGAGGGCGGCGGCGGCCTCGGCGAGCGTCCTGGTGCCGAGCACCCGGCTGTTGCGGATCGTCGCCTTGTACGACTCCGTCCAGCGGCGGGACGCGACCCCCGCGCCGGCGAGATTGACGACGGCCGCGCACCCCGCGAGCCCCGCCATGTCGACCTGTCCCGCGTCCGGGTCCCAGCGCACCTCACCGCGCGCCCGGGGCGCCCGCCGCACGAGCCGGAGCACCTCGTAGCCGTCGTCGGTGAGGGAGCGGGCCAGCGCCGAACCGATCAGGCCGGACGCCCCGGCGATCGCGATACGAGAACCGGGCGCAACGGGCGATTCAACGGTCATGCCCCCATCCTGCCCGGCGCGCGGCGAGAGTGCGGACCCGGGGGCGGCCTGGACGCCCAGGGCCGCCACCCGCGAGCACCCACCACCGCCCCTGACGGCCCCCGAACAGCCGTGCCGTCGCTATAAAGTGGCCGCCATGCCCGTTCCGCACATACGCGCCGCGACCGCGGACGACGAGGACACGCTCGGCCGACTCGACCGCGACTCCTGGTCCACGCTGCACTCCGTCCAGGACCGCCCCACGCAGCCGTACCAGCCGTTCTTCGACGAGCGTCACGCCCCCCACGACCACCTGGTCGCAGAACTCGGCGGCACCGTCGTCGGGTACGTCCGTCTCGCGCTGTCCTCCGACCTCGCCTGCCACAAGCACGTCGGCCAGATCCAGGGCCTGGTCGTCGCCGAGCGGGCGCGCGGGGCGGGCGTCGCACGGGCGCTGCTGCGCGCCGTACAGGACGAGGCACGCCACCGTGGCGCCCGGCGGCTCACCCTGCGGGTCCTCGGCCACAACACCGCGGCCAGGAAGCTCTACGAGTCCGAGGGGTTCGCCGTGGAGGGAATCCTGCCGGAGGAGTTCCTGCTCGACGGGGCGTACGTGGACGACGTTCTGATGGGCCGTCGGCTCTGACCCGACGGCACCCGCCACCGAACGCGCCCCGCACGAGGTCACCCGGTCATCCGGTCACCAGGTCGTGACGTCACGAGGTCATGACGTCACGAGGTCGCCCGTGTCCACCGCCGCCGTCGCGTTCGCCGCGCGCTCCGCGTCCGGGACGACCTCGTCCACGGTGAGGACGTAACCCGTCTCCGCGTCGGAGGTGGAGCGGGCGAAGACGACGCCGAAGACCTGGCCCTCGGTGGTGAGGAGCGGGCCGCCGGAGTTGCCGGGGCGGACGGTGGAGCGGATGGAGTAGATGTCGCGGGTCACCGAGTCGGTGTTGTAGATGTTCCGGCCGGTCGCGTCGATACGGCTGGCGACCGTGGCCGCCTGGAGGTCGAGGCCGCCGTCCTCCGGATAACCGGCCACGACCGCCGCGTCACCGCGCTTGGCGCCGTCGTCGAAGCGCAGCAGCGGGGCCTTCAGCCCCGGGACGTAGAGGACCGCCACGTCCTTGTCGGGGTCGAAGAGCACGACCTTCGCCTCGTACGCCCTGCCCACGCCGCCCACCCGCACGCTCGGATCGTCGATGCCCGCCACCACATGGGCGTTGGTCATCACGTGCTCGGTGGCGTACACGAAACCGCTGCCCTCGCGGCCCTGGGTGCCCGCGACGCCCTCGATCTTCACCGTGCTCCGCTTGGCGGCGCCGGTCGCGGCCGCGGTGACGCTGTCGCCGGAGGGCTTGGCGACCTCGGCCGTCGCCTCGTTCTCGAACGGGTTGAAGACCTGCGGGAAGCCCGCCTCGGTGAGCGCGGAGGTGGCGTCCGAGAACCAGGCCGGGGTGGTCTCCGGCATGGTGTCCTGCACGGCGCCGAGCAGCGCCGAGTTACGGATCGAGTTGGTCACCACCGCCGACGAGGACGCCCCGAGGACGCTCGCGGCCACCCACGCCACGATGAGCACGGCGAGCGTGTTGGCCGCCGCCCCGCCGACGCCGTCGGCCACCCGCAGCGGACTGCGGTCGATCTCCCGGCGCAGCCGCAGCGCCAGCCGGCCCGCCAGCTCGTGCCCGATCACCCCCGGCACCAGTACCGTCAGCACCGCCGTGACCGTCGCCGCCGGGGTGCCCGCCTCCACCAGCTCCATCATCCAGGGCAGTACCCAGACGCCTATCGCCGCGCCGCCCACGAAACCGGCGAGGGACACACATCCCGCTACCAGGCCGCGACGGTAACCCGATGCCGCGTAGGCCAGGATCACCAGCATCAGCAGGATGTCGAGCACGTCCACTCCAACCGCCTCTCTCTAGGAACCCTGTAGTACGCGCGCGACGGGCGCAGTGATCAGCTACGCCCCCCACTGCACCCCGATGGCCCGCGCGAACCGGCCACCACCGCGGCACATCCGCCTGGAACAGTAAAAACGTCCCGGACCACGGCGTTGGTTCCATCCGCTTCCACCGGGTGGCCCACCCCACATCGCGGCCGGAGCACATCCGGGTGACTCTGGGGACATGCGTGTGTTCCGGAGGTCACGGGGGGCGCGAATACGGCGGCTGCTCCGCGTGGGGCACCGCCGCACACGGACCCCGCGCGCCCCGGGCCCGGTCCGCGAGCGACTGCGCCGTTCCCGCGACCGTCTGCGCCTGGCCCGGGAGCGCGTCGACCTGCCACGGCCCGTCCTCCTGCTGCTGGCCTGTCTGCCCGGACTGGCGGCCGTCCTGGCACTGGTGATCTGCGTGATCGGTGTGGACCGTACGGGGCCCCGCTCGGACCGGTCCGAGGCCGCCCGGCCCGCGCCGCACCAGGCGCCCCGGCCGCCCATCGTGCCCAGGGCCCGCTGGCTGGAGCTGGAGAAGGAGCCACCCAGCCAGCCGCCCGCCCGCTACGACGACGAGGTCGTTGCCGTCTTCGTCCACCACACGGACTCGCCCAACGGCTACGACTGCGCCGACGCGCCCCACATCATCCGCCACCTGTACGCCGGCCAGACCGGCGCGAAGAACTGGGACGACATCGGCTACAACTTCGTCGTCGACCGCTGCGGCACCATCTACGAGGGCCGCGCGGGCGGCGTCGACCGCCCCGTCACAGGCGCTCACACCCAGGGCTTCAACCACCGCACCACCGGCATCGCCGCCCTCGGTACCTTCACCGCCGGCGTCCCCGTCCCCCAGGCCATGACCGACGCGATCGCCGCCCTCGCCGCCTGGAAACTCGGCCTCTCCGACAGCGACCCCCGCGGCAGCGTCAAGCTCACCTCCAGCAACAGCCTCAGCCGCTACGCCGCCGGCACCACCGCCCTGCTGCCCACCCTCGCGGGCCACAGCGACGGCTACATGACCAGCTGCCCGGGCGCGGCCCTCGCGGAACGCCTGCCCGCGATCAGGGAGCTGGCGGCACGCCTCCAGGGACGGCGTTGAGACGGATCTCATCAGGTTCACAGACAGCGCGCCGGGGTCTCACAGACTTCTCCAAGATCCGCGCCCTAACTTCATCGGTGTCAGCCGACCGGAGGTGGGGAAAGTGGTGGGGAAAATGATCGGCAGCCGTACGAAGAACGCGTCCCGCGGTCCGAAGAGGTCCTGGTCCTCGGCCCTGCGGAGCCCCTGGACGGTGGCCTGCGCGACCGCCGTCGTCGTGCTCGGCCCGTCCGCCGTCACCGCGTCCGCTCTGGACCGCGCCAACTCCGCGCCCCTGCACGGGGCCTCGGCCCCCGAGCACCCGGCCCCGGGCAAGGAACGACGCCACCACGCCCAGCCGTACACCACCGAGCAGTACGCGTACCTGCCGCGCCCGTCGAGCCGCGGGCTGCGCGCCTGAACCGCCCCTCGAACTCGAACGCTCCGCCGGACAGGTCCTGGGGCGGCCCCGGTGCAGCCCCGGGCCGGCCCTGGTTCAGCCCTGGGTCCGGAAACGCTCCCAGAGCTTCGGGCAGCGCTCCGCGAGCGCGGACTCGTTCTCGAAGTCGACGGGGGCGCCCTCGGGTTCGCCGGGCGGGGGCGGGATGCCGAGATCCGGGGCGACGACACCGGTGAGCTGCTCGTACGCCTCGTCCGCGGCGAAGCCCAGCTCCTCACCGTCCCCGTCGATCTCCTCGTCGAAGTCGTCCAGCAGACCGGCGAGCGAGTCGGGGTCGTGCACCGCCCCCTCGAAGACCTCCCGGCCCTGGCCGATCAGCCAGCACCGGAAGAAGTCGAACGCGTCGTCGCTGGCTCCGCCGAGCAGCACCCAGGCGGCGCCCCAGAGGTCCCAGGTGTAGGCGCGGTTGTAACGGGACTCGAAGTGCCGGGCGAAGTCCAGCACCGCCTCCGGGTCCAGTCGGCCGAGCCGTTCCACGAGCAGGTCGGCCTGGTCCTCGGGATCGCCCTCGGCGTCCTCGCGGGCCGTGTCCACCAACTCCCAGAACTCCGTCTCGTCCATCACTGGTCCAGCATCGTGCCTGGGCGGGTGGGACGCACGCGGAGGACGGCGGATTGTTATCTCCGGCCCGGTGTTCTCCGCGACCTCAGGGGGACTTCAAGCGGACTTCAAGGCGTCGCGTACAGCCCGGCGAGCCGGCGCGCGTCGCCCGCGAAGCGCTCCCGCAGGCTCTCGGGGGCCAGCACCTCGGCCTCCGGCCCCAGCCCCGTGAGCTGGGCGTGCGCCACATTCTCCGACTCGACCCGGAGCGTGACGGTCGTCCGGCCGTGCTCGTCGGGGGTGTCGCCCGCCGTCAGGGCGTCACGCGCCGAGACGGGATCCACGACGTGCGGCAGCCTCCGCACCCCCTCGGCCGAAAGTCGTACGACGACCTCGGCGTGCAGGATCGACCGGGCGAACCGTTCCGTCTGCCCGTCCCAGTAGGCCGGCAGATCGAACTCCTCGTCGCGGGTGAAGCGGTCGCCGCCGGCGTCGACGGAGAGGAAGCGGTCGATGCGGTAGGTCCTGAAGGAGGCGGTGCCGTCGTCGGCGCGGGGGACACGGGCGCACAGGTACCAGACGCCTGCCTTGAGGACGAGACCGTACGGCTCCAGCTCGCGCCCGACCTCGCCGTCACCCCTGCGGTACCGCGCGACGATCCGGCGGTCGTCCCACACCGCGTCCGCCACGGCGGGCAGCAGCTCAGGGGTCTTCGGCTCCGCGAACCAGCTCGGTGCGTCGAGGTGGAACCGCTGGGAGGCCGTACGGGAGGCATCGCCGAGGGAGGGCGACAAGGCCGCCGAGACCTTCAGCCGGGCGGCGCAGGCCGCGTCCTCCCAACCCATCTCCCGCAGCGCCCCGGGCACACCACTGAGGAACAGCGCCTCGGCCTCGCTCCGGGCCAGCCCCGTCAGCCGCGTCCGGTATCCGCCGATCAGCCGGTACCCCCCGGCCCGCCCCCGGTCCGCGTACACCGGGACCCCCGCCTCCGACAGCGCCTGGGCGTCCCGTGTGACGGTCCGCTCGGACACCTCCAGCTCCCGCGCGAGTTCGGCTGCGGTCATGGAGGGCCGGGACTGGAGCAACAACACCATCTTGATCAGCCGGGCGGCACGCATACGCCCATGATGCCGGGCCCCGACGACGCCAGAGATCGCGCCCCCGCCGCCCCTGCGGGCCGTGAAAAGGCAGGGGCACAGCCTCTGGGGATGGGACGGGCGGGGACGGGCAGAGGTGGCGGGGGCGCGGGAAAACCCCCGTCGCCCCCGCCGGTGTCACAGCCCGTACCGCTCCCGCGCCTCCTTCACCGCCGTCGCCTTGACCTCGCCGCGGCGGGCGAGTTGGGCGAGGGCGGCCACGACCACGGACTCGGCGTCGACGCCGAAGTGACGGCGGGCCGC
Source organism: Streptomyces sp. NBC_01314 (assembly GCF_041435215.1). NCBI lineage: Bacteria > Bacillati > Actinomycetota > Actinomycetes > Kitasatosporales > Streptomycetaceae > Streptomyces > Streptomyces sp. NBC_01314. The sequence goes on from NZ_CP108394.1 coordinate 8,244,563, forward strand.
CTCACGGGTGTCGGAGATACCGAAGCCGTCGGCACCGAGCGAGGAGTAGTCCTGCTCGACCCACTGCGCGATCTGGTCGGGAACCTGCCGCATGTAGTCGGAGACCGCCAACACCGGCCCCTCGGCACCCTGCAGCGCCTGACGGACGTACGGCAGCCGCTCCTCACCCCGCAGCAGCGCCGCATCCGCCTCCAGCGCGTCCCGGCGCAGCTCGCTCCAGGAGGTCGCGGACCAGACGTCCGCCGCCACGCCCCACTCCTCCGTGAGGAGTCTCTGTGCCTGAAGGGCCCAGTGGATCGCCGTGCCGGAGCCGAGCAGCTGGACGCGCGGGGCGTTCGCCACCGGGGACAGCCCCGCCGACTCGGCCGTGTTGAAGCGGTACAGGCCCTTGACGATGCCCTCGTCCACACCCGCGACGGCCGGCTTCGCGGGCTGCGGCATCGGCTCGTTGTAGACGGTCAGGTAGTAGAAGACGTTCTGGTCCTCACCCGGGGCCGCCTCGCCGTACATCCGGCGCAGACCGTCCTTGACGATCGCCGCGACCTCGTACGCGAACGCCGGGTCGTACGTCAGCGCCGCCGGGTTCGTCGCCGCGATCACCGGGGAGTGGCCGTCGGCGTGCTGGAGGCCCTCGCCCGTCAGGGTCGTACGGCCGGCCGTCGCGCCGACGAGGAAGCCGCGGCCGAGCTGGTCGCCGAGCTGCCACATCTGGTCGGCCGTGCGCTGCCAGCCGAACATCGAGTAGAAGATGTAGAACGGGATCATCGCCTCACCGTGCGTGGAGTACGCGGTGGACGCGGCGATGAAGTCCGCCATGGAACCGGCCTCGGTGATCCCCTCGTTGAGGATCTGGCCGTCCTTGGCCTCCTTGTAGTACATCAGCTGGTCGCGGTCGACCGGCTCGTACGTCTGGCCCTTGGGGGAGTAGATCCCGAGGGACGGGAAGAGCGACTCCATGCCGAAGGTGCGCGCTTCGTCGGGGACGATCGGCACCCAGCGCCTGCCGGTCTGCTTGTCGCGGACCAGGTCCTTGATCAGCCGGACGAAGGCCATGGTCGTCGCCACGTTCTGCGAGCCGGAGCCCTTGTCGAAGGCGGCGAAGGTCTTGTCGGCGGCGGCCGGCAGCGGGGCGAGCGCGTGCGTACGGCGGGCCGGGGCCGGACCGCCGAGGGTGGCGCGGCGCTCCTGGAGGTAGCGGACCTCGGCGGAGTCGGCGCCCGGGTGGCCGTAGGGCACGACCCCGTCGACGAAGTCGCTGTCCCTGATGGGGAGTTCGAGCAGGTCCCGCATCTGCTTGAACTCGTCCACCGACAGCTTCTTCATCTGGTGGTTGGCGTTCTTCGACGCGAAGCCCTCACCGAGCGTGAAGCCCTTGACGGTCTGGGCCAGGATGACGGTCGGCGCGCCCTTGAACTCGACGGCGGCCTTGTAGGCGGCGTACACCTTGCGCGACTCGTGACCACCGCGGGACAGGTGGAAACACTCGACGATCTTGTCGTCGCTCAGCAGCTTCGCCATCTCGACGAGTGCGGGGTCCTTGCCGAAGAAGTCCTGGCGGATGTAGGCGGCGTCACGGGTCTGGTACGTCTGCACCTGCGCGTCGGGTACCTCGCGCAGGCGGCGTACGAGCGCGCCCGTGGTGTCGAGCCGGAACAGCTCGTCCCAGGCCGAGCCCCAGAGCGACTTGACGACGTTCCAGCCGGCGCCGCGGAACTGGGCCTCCAGCTCCTGCACGATCTTGAAGTTCGCGCGGACCGGGCCGTCGAGGCGCTGCAGGTTGCAGTTGATGACGAAGGTGAGGTTGTCGAGACCCTCACGGGAGGCCAGAGCGAGTGCCGCCGTCGACTCCGGCTCGTCCATCTCGCCGTCGCCGAGGAACGCCCAGACGTGGGAGTCGGAGACGTCCTTGATGCCGCGGCTGGTGAGATAGCGGTTGAAGCGCGCCTGGTAGATGGCGGACAGCGGGCCGAGGCCCATCGACACCGTCGGGAACTCCCACAGCCAGGGCAGGCGGCGGGGGTGCGGGTACGACGGGAGGCCGTTGCCGCCGGACTCGCGGCGGAAGTTGTCCAGCTGGGACTCGTTCAGCCGGCCGTCGAGGAAGGCGCGGGCGTAGATGCCGGGGGAGGCGTGGCCCTGGATGTAGAGCTGGTCGCCCGAGCCGTCGGCCTCCTTGCCCTTGAAGAAGTGGTTGAAGCCCGTCTCGTAGAGCCAGGCGGCGGAGGCGAAGGTGGCGATGTGGCCGCCGACGCCGTATTTGGAGCCACGGGTGACCATCGCGGCCGCGTTCCAGCGGTTCCACGCGGTGATACGGCGCTCGATCGCCTCGTCACCGGGCACGCCCGGCTCGGCGGCGGTCGGGATGGTGTTGACGTAGTCCGTCTCGAGCAGCTTGGGCAGCGCGATGCCGTTGCCCTCCGCACGCTCCAGGGTGCGCCGCATCAGGTACGCCGCGCGGTGCGGCCCGGCCGCCTTGGTGACGGCGTCCAGCGAGGCCTGCCATTCGGCGGTCTCCTCCGGATCGCGGTCGGGGAGCTGGTCGAGCGCGCTCGGCTGGATGGCGTGGGAGTCGGTCATAGCGCCGCCTTCCTCAGTCGAAGGGGGTTCCCTCATCGGTAAGGGTTCGGGGGTTGCCCTTGGTCTTTGGCAGGACAGGGCGATGGGCTTCGGTAGAAGCCCGCCGCGACTGTAACCCGCTGATCGATGATCGATCAAAGGGTCGCGGGCAAAATCTCTTGATCTCGAGAAAGTCGGCACGGGGTGCCTTCGGCGGAGACACCGGGTGCCGGGTGGGCCGGGGTTTGTGCAGGTGAGGTGGCGTTTGAGCGGGGGTGCGCTCAAGGGGTAGGGGGTTCGGCGCGTTGGCGGGTGCGGGTACGTCGTGGTTGCTCGCGCAGTTCCCCGCGCCCCTGAAAACCCCGGACGCGACCCATGCCGTCAAGGGGCGCGGGGAACTGCGCGACCAGCCCCCACTCACCCGCAGCCGAAAACGCACCCTCGACGGGCTAGGCCAGGGCTAGGCCGACTCGTCGTCCGTGTGCGGGGCGCAGCCCAGGACGTGGGACTTGACCAGGTCCGCGATCCGCGGGTCGCGGCGACGGAACGCCGCGACCAGCTCCTCGTGCTCCTCGGCATAGGACTGCTGCACCGTGCCCAGCCAGCGGATGCTGAGCGCCGTGAAGACCTCGATGCCCAGGCCCTCCCAGGTGTGCAGCAGCACCGAGTTGTCGGCCGCCCGCACCAGCTCGCGGTGGAACGCCACCGTGTGCCGCACCTGCGACGTGCCGTCGGCGTTGCGGTCCGCCTCGTACAGCGCGGCCACATGGGGCTCCAGCGCCGAGCAGTCCTCGGCCAGCCGCTCCGCCGCCAGCTCCGCCGCGATCGCCTCCAGGCCGGCCCGCACCGGGTAGCTCTCCTCCAGGTCGGCGGCGGTCAGATTCCGCACCCGTACGCCCTTGTTCGGCGCGGATTCGATCAGCCGCAGCGACTCCAGCTCGCGCAGCGCCTCCCGCACGGGAGTCTGGCTGACCTCCAGCTCCGTCGCGATCCGCCGCTCCACGATCCGCTCGCCCGGCTTCCACCGCCCGCTCACGATCCCCTCCACGATGTGCTCGCGGATCTGTTCGCGCAGCGAGTGGACGACGGGCGCGGTGGTCATGAGGGCTCCTTCGGCGGGGGACCGGCGGGGGACGAGCCCCAAGGGCGTTGACCTCTAGACAATAGAGCCGGGGCCCTTCGGGGGAGAGACGCACGGGGGTGCTTTCGCGCAGGTGAGACGAGACTTACACGTTCCCGTGGCGGCCGGTTTGTAAAGACCCGTACCGGCCAGGCTCGGCGACCGGTTCCCCGCGTGCGTCGAGCGGGCGTGAACGCACCGGTGCCCCGCCCGGAGAACTCCGGGCGGGGCACCGCCGTACCGTGCTCAGCGGCCTCTGTTCAGAAGCCCCTGTTCAGAGGCGTCACAGGCCGAGCTCGACCTCGAACTCGCCCGCCTCCAGGATCGCCTTGACGGCCGTCAGGTAACGGGCCGCGTCGGCGCCGTCGACCAGACGGTGGTCGTAGGAGAGGGTCAGGTACGTCATGTCGCGGACGCCGATGACCGTGCCCTCCTCCGTCTCGATCACGGCGGGGCGCTTGACCGTGGCGCCGATACCGAGGATCGCGACCTGGTTCGGCGGCACGATGATCGTGTCGAAGAGCGCGCCGCGCGAACCGGTGTTGGAGATGGTGAAGGTCGCGCCGGAGAGCTCGTCCGGCGTGATCTTGTTGGCCCGGACCTTGCCCGCCAGATCGGCGGTGGCCTTGGCGATGCCGGCGATGTTGAGGTCGCCCGCGTCCTTGATGACCGGGGTCATCAGGCCCTTCTCGGAGTCCACCGCGATACCGATGTTCTCGGCGTCGAAGTAGGTGATCGTGCCCTCGCCCTCGTTGATCCGGGCGTTGATGGGCGCGTGCGCCTTCAGCGCCTGGGCCGCGGCCTTGACGAAGAACGGCATCGGGGAGAGCTTCACGCCCTCGCGGGCCGCGAAGGAGTCCTTGGCCCGGGCGCGCAGCCTCATCAGACGGGTGACGTCGACCTCGACGACCGACGACAGCTGGGCCTGCTCGTGCAGCGCCTTGACCATGTTGTCGCCGATGACCTTGCGGATGCGCGGCATCTTGATGGTCTGGCCACGCAGGGGCGAGGCCTCCAGGGACGGCGCCTTCTTGGCGGCCGGAGCGGCGGCGACCGGCGCCGGAGCGGCGGCAGCGGCCTTCGCGGCCTCGGCGGCGGCGACGACGTCCTGCTTGCGGATACGGCCGCCGACGCCGGTGCCCTTGACTGTGCCCAGGTCGACGCCGTTCTCGGCGGCGAGCTTGCGCACCAGCGGGGTGACGTACGCGCCCTCGTCGGTCGCCTTGGCGGCGGCGGACGCGGCCGGGGCGGCAGCGGCCGGAGGCGGGGTGACCGGGGCCGGCGCGGGAGCCGGTGCGGCCGGAGCAGCGGCGGCGGGCGCCGGGGCCGGAGCGGCCGGAGCCGGAGCCGCGGGGGCGGCCGGGGCAGCGGCGGCGGGCGCCGGAGCCGGTGCGGCCGGAGCCGGAGCAGCCGCCGGAGCGGCACCCGGGGCGCCGATGACGGCCAGCTTGGCGCCGACCTCGGCGGTCTCGTCCTCGGCGACCGTGATCTCCAGGAGCACACCGGAGGTGGGCGCCGGGATCTCGGTGTCGACCTTGTCCGTGGAGACCTCGAGCAGCGGCTCGTCGGCCTCGACGGAGTCGCCGACCTCCTTGAGCCAGCGGGTGACAGTGCCCTCGGTGACGGACTCACCGAGCGCCGGGAGGACCACGTCGGTGCCCTCGGCGGAGCCGGCGCCGGTAGCGGCCTCGGCGGTCGGGGCCGGCGCGGGGGCGGCCTGCTCGGTGGAGGGCGCGGCAGCGGCGGGCTCGGGGGCCGGGGCCGGCGCCTCCTCGGCCGCGGGGGCCGGGGTGGCGGCGGGCACGCCCGTGCCGTCGTCGATCAGAGCCAGCTCGGCGCCGACCTCGACCGTCTCGTCCTCGGCGACCTTGATGGACGCCAGGATGCCTGCGACGGGGGAGGGGATCTCGGTGTCGACCTTGTCGGTCGACACCTCGAGCAGCGGCTCGTCGGCCTCTACACGCTCACCCTCGGCCTTGAGCCAGCGGGTGACGGTGCCCTCGGTGACGCTCTCGCCGAGCGCCGGAAGGGTTACGGAAACCGCCATGGTTTCGGTTGCTCCTTAACGATTGCGGAAGTCTGGATCGTCGCTTCGTCGACCGAGGGTCAGTCGTGCGAGTGCAGCGGCTTGCCCGCGAGGGCCAGGTGGGCCTCGCCGAGCGCCTCGTTCTGCGTCGGGTGGGCGTGGATGAGCTGGGCGACCTCGGCGGGGAGCGCTTCCCAGTTGTAGATCAGCTGGGCCTCGCCGACCTGCTCGCCCATGCGGTCGCCGACCATGTGGACGCCGACCACGGCACCGTCCTTGACCTGGACGAGCTTGATCTCGCCCGAGGTGTTCAGGATCTTGCTCTTGCCGTTGCCCGCGAGGTTGTACTTCAGAGCGACGACCTTGTCCGCACCGTAGATCTCCTTGGCCTTGGCCTCGGTGATGCCCACGGAGGCGACCTCGGGGTGGCAGTACGTCACCCGGGGGACACCGTCGTAGTCGATCGGAACGGCCTTCAGGCCGGCCAGACGCTCCGCCACCAGGATGCCCTCGGCGAAGCCGACGTGCGCGAGCTGGAGCGTCGGGACCAGGTCACCGACGGCGGAGATGGTCGGGACGTTCGTCCGCATGTACTCGTCGACAAGGACGTAGCCGCGGTCCAGGGCGACGCCCTGCTCCTCGTAGCCGAGACCGGCGGAGACGGGCCCGCGGCCGACGGCCACCAGCAGCAGCTCGGCCTCGAACTCCTTGCCGTCGGCGAGCGTGACCTTGACACCGTCCTGGGTGTACTCGGCCTTCGAGAAGAAGGTGCCCAGGTTGAACTTGATGCCGCGCTTGCGGAAGGCGCGCTCAAGAAGCTTGGAGGAGTTCTCGTCCTCGAGCGGGGCGAGGTGCTTCAGGCCCTCGATGATCGTGATGTCGGTGCCGAAGGACTTCCAGGCGGAGGCGAACTCGACGCCGATGACACCGCCGCCGAGGACGATCGCCGACTTCGGCACCCGGTCCAGGACGAGGGCGTGGTCCGAGGAGATGATTCGGTTGCCGTCGATCTCCAGGCCCGGCAGCGACTTCGGCACGGAGCCGGTCGCCAGCAGGACGTGACGGCCCTGGACGCGCTGGCCGTTGACGTCGACGGAGGTGGGGGAGGAGAGGCGGCCCTCACCCTCGATGTAGGTGATCTTGCGGGAGGCGATGAGCCCCTGCAGACCCTTGTACAGGCCGGAGATCACGCCGTCCTTGTACTTGTGCACGGCGGGGACGTCGATGCCCTCGAAGGTGGCCTTCACACCGAACTGCTCGCTCTCGCGGGCCTGGTCGGCGATCTCGCCCGCGTGGAGCAGGGCCTTCGTGGGAATGCATCCCCGGTGCAGGCAGGTGCCGCCGACCTTGTCCTTCTCGATCAGGGCGACGTCCAGGCCCAGCTGAGCCCCGCGCAGGGCCGCGGCGTAACCACCGCTACCACCACCGAGGATCACTAGGTCGAAAACGGTGCTGGCGTCGTTCGCCACGTCACGTCCTCCATGCATGTACGCCGTACGCCGGTCGTCCATGACCGCGCGGCGGCTGGTGTCCGGCCGCTCTTCTTCGGCCCTGTGGTGGGGGCCCTGTCCTGCCGAGCCCCATCTTCGCACTTGTCGACGGCGAACGAGACGCCGGGCCGGGGTGTGAGACACCACACGCTCAGATGTGACGGGGCAGCGGGACAGCGTGCCTTTCAGGGGCGCGGGGAACCGCGCGACCGGCCGCGGCCGGCCCGCAGTCGCCCGCGCTCCTCAGGCATCGAGCTCCCGGGCGACCATCACCCCAGGTCGCCGGAGGCGGCCCGCTCGGCCAGCCGCACCAGGGTCCGCACCGCGGTCCCGGTCCCGCCCTTCGGCGTGTACCCGAAGGGACCGCCCTCGTTGAAGGCCGGCCCCGCGATGTCCAGGTGCGCCCAGGTGATGCCCTCGCCCACGAACTCCTTCAGGAACAGCCCGGCGACGAGCCCGCCGCCGTACCGCTCACCCATGTTCGCGATGTCGGCGGTCGGGGAGTCCATCCCCTTGCGCAGGTGGTCCGGCAGCGGCATGGGCCACGCCGGCTCCCCCGACTCCTCCGCGGCCTCGTGCACCGCGGAGCGGAACGCGTCGTCGTTCGCCATGATCCCGAACGTCCGGTTGCCCAGCGCCAGCATCATCGCCCCGGTCAGCGTCGCCACGTCGATGATCGCGTCCGGCTTGTCCTCGGACGCCTTGGCGAGCGCGTCGGCCAGCACGAGCCGGCCCTCCGCGTCGGTGTTCAGCACCTCCACCGTCTTGCCGCTGTACATGCGCAGCACGTCACCCGGGCGGGTGGCGGAGCCGGACGGCATGTTCTCGGCGAGGGCGAGCCAGCCGGTGATGTTGACCTCTAGGCCCAGGCGCGCGGCGGCGACGACCGCGGCGAACACGGCGGCCGCGCCGCTCATGTCGCACTTCATCGTCTCGTTGTGCCCGGCGGGCTTGAGCGAGATGCCGCCCGAGTCGTAGGTGATGCCCTTGCCGACGAACGCCAGGTGCTTCTTCGCCTTGGCGTGGGTGTACGACAGCTGCACCAGCCGGGGCGTGGCCGCGGAGCCCGCGCCGACGCCGAGGATGCCGCCGTAGCCGCCCTTGGCGAGCGCCTTCTCGTCGAGCACGGTCACCTTGATGCCGTGTTCCTTGGCCGCGGTCTGCGCGACGGCGGCGAAGGCCTCGGGGTCGAGGTCGTTCGGCGGGGTGTTGATGAGGTCGCGGGCGCGGTTCAGCTCCTCGGTCACCGCGATCGCGCGCTCGGCGGCCGCCTTGTGGGCCTTGTCGCGGGGCTTCGCGCCGAGCAGGGTGACCTCGGCGAGCGGCGCCTTGCCGTTCTTCGCCTTCGCGGCGTTCTTCGAAGGCGCGCTCTCCTTGTAGACGTCGAAGGAGTACGCGCCGAGCAGCGCGCCCTCGGAGACGGCGCCCACGGCGTCGGCGTCCTCGACGGGCAGCATGAACGCGGCCTTCTTCGTACCGGACAGGGCACGGGCTGCGGCACCGGCCGCGCGGCGCAGCGCCTCCGCCCCGAACGAGCCGTCCTTCTCGGGCACCGCGCCGAGGCCCACCGCCACCACGAGCGGCGCCTTGAAGCCGGACGGCGCGGGCAGCTTCGTCACCTCGCCCTCCGCGCCCGAGGCGCCGAGGGTCTCCAGGAGGTCGGCCAGCTTGCCGTCGTAGGCCTTGTCCACGGCCTCGGCACCCGGCGCGACGACCAGGCCCCCAGGCCGAGATGCAGGGCCCTTCGCGACACCGACCACGATCGCGTCGGCACGGAGGCCCGGCGCGGCGGCGGTGCTGAGAGTGAGAGCAGTCACGGTGGTGGAATCTCGCTTCCGATTGAGTTTCGGTGGCCGAACGGATGGTGATGGGTCGACGTGCCGAGAACGAGCCTAGGCCCTTGTTCGGCCCATCGGACCTGGGGCGTGGGCCGGTTGCGCTCTCGCCGTCCGTACGGCGTCCGCTGCGACCAGCCTCCCCGACTTTCCGCTCCGGACGGGCAGGGAGATCCCCATGTTTTCGGCATAGGGGGATCCCTTGTCGCCGGGTCGGTGTCGCGGCTCCATGGTCTTCGCGCGTAGCGCCGACGGTCTCCGCGCGTAGCGTCGGCGGCCGATTTCGATCACCCCTGCGGGTGTTCACCCCTGTGCGGCTGCATGGCCATTCTCGTGCCTCGTATGCCATGACCTGGGTCACACTCATCCCGCCAGTGAGTGATCAACTCATCCCTGGGGGTAAGTTGCCGCGCGCCGCCGCACGTACGCACGCCCTGGAGCCCGTCCGATGACCCGCGTTCTCGCCCGCAGGGCCCTGTTGTCCCTGCTCCTGCTGGCGGTGGGGTGCACTGCCGCTTCCGACGACAAGCCGGGCGCCCGCTGGCGCCCGGAGCCGGGCACGGAGTGGCAGTGGCAGCTCAGCGGGCGCCTGGACACCTCCGTCGACGTCCCCGTGTACGACATCGACGGCTTCGACCACTCCGCCGACACGGTCGCCGGGCTGCACGACGACGGCCGCAAGGTGATCTGCTATCTGTCGACCGGCGCCTGGGAGGACTGGCGCCCGGACGCCGAAACGTTCCCGGACCGGGTCCTGGGCAAGGGCAACGGCTGGGAGGGCGAGCGCTGGCTCGACATCCGCGAGACCGACGTCCTCGAACCCCTGATGGCCGCCCGCATGGACATGTGCGCGGAGAAGGGCTTCGACGCGGTCGAGCCCGACAACATGGACGGCTACCGCAACAGGACGGGTTTCCCCCTCACGGCCGCCGACCAGCTCCGCTACAACCGTCTCATCGCCCGCCTCGCCCACGAACGGGGCCTCGCCGTCGGCCTGAAGAACGACCTCGACCAGATCCCGGAACTCGTCGACGACTTCGACTTCGCCGTCAACGAGCAGTGCGCCCAGTACGGGGAGTGCGACGACCTGACCCCGTTCATCGAGGCCGGCAAGGCCGTCTTCCACGTCGAGTACGAGATGAGAACAGGCGACTTCTGTCCCGAGGCCCGGCGCCTGGAGCTCAGCTCGTTGCTGAAGAAGTGGGAACTGGGGGTGTGGCGGAAGGCCTGTTGATCACCTCGGTGATCAGCTCGGGGATCACGTCGTGTTCACCCCAGGGTGAACACGACGAGGGCCGCCGTCGCCGCGGTCTCCGCCAGGCCGCCGAACACATCACCGGTGACGCCGCCGAACCGCCGTACGCAATGGCGGAGCAGGAGTTCGGCGGCACCGCAGGCGAGGACGACCGCGAGGGCCGCGCGGCCGAGGTCGTACGGCCCGAGGAGTGCCCCCGCGCCCGCCGCCGCGCACCCGACCAGGACGGCCACGAGCAGTGCGGCCCGTACCGGCACCACCCCCGCCACCGCCGCCCCCAGCCCCTCCGGCCGGGCGGCGGGTACGCCGGCGCGCGCGGCCAGGGTCAGGGCCAGCCTCGCGGTGGTCGCCGACACGGCCGTCGCGAGCGCGCCCAGCGCCCAGGACTCGCCGTACGCCTCGGTGAGCGCGGCGACCTGGGCCAGCAGTACGAGGACGAGGGTGACGACCCCGAACGGCCCGATGTCCGACTGCTTCATGATCCGCAGGGCGTCCTCGGCGGGCCTGCCGCTGCCGAGCCCGTCGGCGGTGTCGGCGAGCCCGTCCAGGTGGAGGCCCCGGGTGAGTACGGCTGGTACGGCGACGGAGGCCACGGCGGCGAGCAGCGGACCGGCCCCCAGGAGCAGGAGGAGCCCGCCGGGCACGGCCGCGCCCAGCCCGACGACCAGTCCGGCGACGGGCGCGCACAGCATCCCGGCGCGCGCGGCCTCGCGGTCCCAGCGATGAACGGCCACCGGCAGCACGGTCAGGGTGCCGAACGCGAAACGCGGGCCGTCGGAGAACGCGCGCCCGGACTTGGGGGACACGGACTTCGGGGACACGGGCTCGTCGTCCGGGGGCTCGGGGGTCGTGGACACCGGCGCAGGCTACCCGGCGCGGCGGGTGGGCTCGGCGGCGGCCAGGGGCGGTGATGGATAAAGTTCGCATATGGGTCACTGGTGGGAGCGGAACATCATCGAGCCGGGCAAACTGCCCCTGCTTCTCGCACTCACCGCGTTCGTCCTGACATTCCTGATCACCCGGGTCGTCACCCGCCTCATCCGTGCGGGCAAGGGCCCCTTCCGCAACATCAGCGGCAGCGGCGGCGTGCACATCCACCACGTCGTCCCCGGCGTCGTCCTCACCGTCATCGGCGGCTTCGGCTCGGTGGCCGGCGACGGGCACGGCTTCGGCGCGCTGATCTCCGCCGTGCTGTTCGGCATGGGCGTGGGCCTGGTGCTGGACGAGTTCGCGCTGATCCTGCACCTCGACGACGTGTACTGGAGCGAGGCGGGCCGCCAGAGCGTCGAAGTGGTCGTGCTGACGGCGGCCCTGGTGGGCCTGATGCTGGTCGGCTTCCTCCCCTTCGGCGTCGACGACCTCGACGACGAGGAGCTCCAGGACCGGGGAGCCGTCATGGTCAGCATGGGGACGAACTTCCTCATCGCCCTGATCGCCCTCGCCAAGGGCAAGGCCCGCACGGCGATCTTCGGCGTGGTCATCCCGTTCATCGCCGTCATCGGCGCCGTCCGCCTGGCCCGCCCCACCTCCGCCTGGGCCCGCCGCTTCTACCGCCGCCGCCCACGCACCCGCGCCCGGTCCTGGAAGCGTGCCTACCGCCACGACCGCCGTTGGACGGGCCCCAGCCGCCGCCTTCAGGACTGGATCGGCGGCACCCCGGACGTGGCACCACCGGAACTGGTATCGGCGGCCCGCCCCGCGCTCCCCGCCGGCCCCTCCCGTTCGTCCGGCCCCACCGGCCCGTCGGAACCGGCCGATCCGCCGGAGCGCCGCTGACGTACGGCCACGGCCCCGCACCCCACCAGCACCGCCGCGATCGCCGCCAGATGCTCCTTGCCCGCGAGGTTCTCCTTCACCAGCACCTCGACGACCGGCACCTTGACGACCGGCACCTCGATGATCATCGCCACGACGACCAGCACCTCGACGACCGGCACCTCGTCAGCCGCGCCCGCCGTCACGCACGCCCGGAAGCGGCACCCCACGAACACGGCGTGCCCCACCACGGCCACCGACGGCCCGGTGTCCACGACTCGCGCGTCCGAGGGGTCTGTCTCCCGCTCGGATCCGCCGCTCGGCATTCATTTCCGCCGCGACGGTGGGCAACCAGGACGGCCGGTCCGACGGTGCCGAACCGGCCGTACGTGACGCCCCCGCATCCGCCCCCGCACCGCTCCCGGGTCACTTCTAGGTCGCGTCGTACTCCTCGCCGAGGTTCTTCTCCTCGGCCTCTTCCGGCTTGGCCGGCTCCGGCTCCGGCAGCTCCCGCTCCGGCAGCTCCGCCGCCAGCGCCGCAGCGGCCCGCACCAGCGGCAGCGCCAGCAGCGCCCCCGCCCCTTCCCCGACCTTCACGCCATGGTCGAACAGCGGCTCGATGGCCATCCGGTCCAGCGCCTTGGCCTGGGCCGGCTCCCCACTGCTCTGCCCGGCCAGCCACCAGTCCGGCGCCCGGAAGGCGACCCGCTGGGCGACCAGCGCACAGGCCGCGGACACCACACCGTCCAGGATCACCGGCATCTTCCGCACCGCGCTCTGCAACAGGAACCCGGTCATGGCCGCGAGATCCGCCCCGCCCACGGTCGCGAGCAACTGCAACTGGTCACCGAGCACCGGCCGGGCCCGCCGCAGAGCGTCCCGTACGGCCGCACACTTGCGCATCCACGCCAGATCGTCGATCGCCCGGCCGCCCCGCCCGGTGACGACGGACGCGTCGGTCCCGCACAGCCCGGCGACGAGAACCGCCGCCGCCGTGGTCCCGCCGACGCTCACATCGCCGAGGACGACGAGGTCGGTCCCGGAGTCCGCCTCCTCGTCCGCGAGGGCGACGCCCACCCGGAACGCGGCCTCCGCCTCCTCCCTCGTCAGCGCGTCCTCGACGTCGATACGCCCGGACCCGCGCCGCACCCGGTGCCGTACGACCTCCGCGGGCAGCGCCTCCGGGTCGCAGTCGAGCGCGAGGTCCACCACGCGTACGGGTACGTCGAGCTGCCGGGCCAGCACCGCCACCGGGCTGGCGCCGTCGAGGACGGCCCGCACCAGCTGGTCCGCGGTGCCCGCGGCCCGCGCGGAGACGCCGAGTTCGGCGATCCCGTGGTCGCCCGCGAACAGCACCACACGGGCCCGGCCGATCGGCCGCACCGGCACGGCCGACTGTGCCGCCGCCAGCCACTCACCCAGTTCGTCGAGGCGGCCCAGTGCCCCGGGCGGCACGATCTGCCGTTCCCGCCGAGCCTCGGCGTCGCGGCGCACCCCACCGTCGGGGCGCTCGATCAGATCGGTGAAGTCGTCGAGATTAAGCGAGCTCATTCGCCGAACAGTACCGGCAGCGATCGAACACGACCGCGCCACACCGTGACCCCACGGCGTACGAACGTCCCACCGCGCCACCGGCACGTCATTGCACCCGGGATCACGCTCACGTACGTACCTTTTCGGTGCGAATGTCCGTACGTCGTCGTCCCGGTCGCGTACGCGATCCCGTCGTTCCCCAGGAGCCGCCATGCCCCCCACCCCGCGGCCGGAGCCCGGCCGACCCGCCTCGGGAGCCGACCCCTTCCACGAACCGCGCCGGGGCGACTGCCCGTGGTGCGGTTCACGGCAGTTGCGTACGCGGGTGCGAGCGCCGGAAGGGAGCCGGCGCACGCCGGGCACGTTCGTGGTCGACGAGTGCCGGGACTGCGCCCACGCCTTCCAGAACCCCCGGCCCACCGCGGACGGGCTGTTGCTCCGGCACCACCAGCACCCCGTCGAGGACGACATCAGCGCGATCCTCGCAGGGCGCCGGGGCCGCCGACTCCGCCGGCATCACCGGGCCGCCGCCCGCGCGCTGCGGGCGTACCTCGAACCGGAGAGCTGGCTGGACGTCGGCACCGGCCACGGCCACTTCCCGGAGGCCGCGCGCGAGATCCACCCGTACACCTCCTTCGACGGCCTCGACCCGACCCGGCGCATCGAACAGGCCTGGGAGGCCGGGCGGGTGGAGGAGGCGTACCAGGGCCTGCTCACCGATCCGGAGATCACCGCGCGGCTGCGTGCCCGCTACGACGTGGTCAGCATGTTCCACCACCTGGAACACACCGCCGATCCCCGCGAGGAACTCCGCGCCGCCCACACCGTCCTGCGTCCCGGCGGCCACCTCCTCCTCGAAGTCCCGGACCGGGCCCGCCCGTTCGGCACGCGGTCCCTCAGGAGCCGCCGGTTCTGGAAGCCGCACGACGGCCTGCGCCCCCTCCACCTCATCCCCCTGCGCAACCTGCTCTCCGAACTGCGGTCCCTGGGCTACGAGATCCTCACCACCCGCCCCTGCACCCCCCTCCCGCCGCGCGCCCACCGCATCCTCGCGCGCCGCACCGCACAACCAACCGCCCCCGCAGTGCCCCCAGCCCCGGTGGCCGACCTCCCACCGCTCTCCTCGACCCCTCCGCCGCCCTGGCCCGGTCCGTCCGCCTCAGCCCCGTAGGGACAGAGACTGCCCCGCCACCACCAGCAACACGTGCTCGCATTCCGCCGCGAAGGCCGCGTTGAGCCGTCCGAGTTCGTCGCGGTAGCGGCGGCCGGAGGCGGTGGCGGGGACGATGCCGGAGCCGACCTCGTTCGAGACGGCGACCATCGTGCGGCGCGTGTGCCGCACGGCGTCGGTCAGCTCGGTGACACGCGCCCGGAGCGCGCGCTCCCCGCCGCCGGCCCACTCCGCGTCGTCCCACGCCCCCACCGAGTCCATCGCGTCCGTCAGCCACAGGGAGAGACAGTCGACGAGCAGCGGCGCCCCGTCGTCCTTCAGCAGCGGGACCAGGTCGCAGGTCTCGACCGTGTGCCAGGAGCCGGGCCGCCGCTCACGGTGGGAGGTGACCCGTGCGGCCCACTCCCCGTCGCCGGTGCGCGTCCCGCCGGTCGCCACGTACAGCACGTCCGGAAACGCCTCCAGCCGCCGCTCGGCCTCCACCGACTTCCCGGACCGCGCCCCGCCGACCACCAGCGTGCGGCGCGGCACATCGGGCACGTCCTCGTAGGCGCCCACCGCCAGCGTCGTCCCGTCCGGCACGGCGCGCGCGCCCGCCGCCGCGAGCCGGCGCGGCAACTCGCCGTCCGGCGGCACGTCGTGGTCGATGTGCACGGCGACGACATCGGTCGTCGGCCCGACGGCACCCACCCTCCGCAGCCGCGCCAGCGCGTCCGGACGCCCCAGGACATCGGCGAGCACCATGTCGTACGGCTCCACCGAACGCTCCTCCAGCCCGGCCGGCGCGCCCCCCGGCGGCAGATACAGCAACCGCTGCCCGCCCGGCCCGGACACCGCGTACCCCGTGCCCGGCGCGTCCAGTGCCAGCGCCCGCACCCGGTGCCCGGTCAGCAGCGCCAGCTCCCGCCCGTCCGGCACCCGCCCCGGCTGCGGCAGCCCCGCCGGCACCTCCACGGCGGGCCCGTCGTGCGGATGCGACAGCAGTACCTGCCGCACACCGGTCAGCGAATGCCCGGCGCGCGCGGCCGCGAGGGCGGCGCCCGGAGTGAGGTCGAGCAACAGTGTGCCGTCCACGAGCAGCGCGGTCGCCCCGCGCGCGGCATCACCGAGCGCGGTCGCACACGCCGCGCACGGACAGTCGGGGCGGGGAAGCCCCGCGGGAGCGCCGGTGCCGAGCAAAGTCAGTTCCACGCCCCGATTTTCGCGTGTCCCGATGAACACCCGCAGATCTTGTGCGTCCGACTAGGCTCAAGGGAGGAACCGGATCTTGCTTGGCACCCTGTGTGCGGTGCCGGGCCGGTACTTACGGAGGCTCACATGGCGGCATGGACGTGGCGGTTCGAGAAGGCCGACGGGACTGAGGTCCAGCCCGCGGTCCAGCCCGAGGAGTTCACGACCCAGGGGGACGCCGAGTCGTGGATCGGGGAACACTGGAAGGAACTCCTGGAGGGCGGCGCCGAACAGGTCCACCTCTCCGAGGACACGACGAAGATCTACGGCCCGATGAGCCTGAACGCCCAGGACGCGTAGCCGCTCCGCGGTGGGGCGGGGCTCCCACCCGGGGCTCCGCCCCGAACCCCGCGGGACGGGTGCGTTCGTCGTCCGCGGCCGAGTGGGGGCTGGCCGCGCAGTTCCCCGCGCCCCTAAGGGCCTACGGCCCTTTCGGGCCGAAAAAGCAAGGGGCGCAGCCCCTGCTTTTCAGGGGCGCGGGGAACTGCGCGACCAGCCCCCACCGAACCCGCGGATGGGGGTCGAAGGGGCGCAGCCCCTGGTGGGGGAGGGACGGGTAGGGGCCGCGGGGGCGAGACAAAAACTCAGCCGCGCACACCGCACAGGTGCAGCAACGCCGCGACCCGCCGATAGGGATCCGTCCGCCCCGCCCGCTCCTCAGCGGCGAGCAACGCGTCCAGATCCCCGTCAAGAGGAACCCCCGCATCGTCCGCGGCCAGATCCGTGAACACCCGCACCCCGTACCACGCGTGCAACGGCGCCCCGATCCCCGCGAGCGCGTCCGTCAGTGTCGTCAGCCGATCCGCCCGCACATCGAGGCCGAGCCGATTCCGGTACGCGGTGGTGTCGAAGGCGGCCAGCGCCCCCGCCCAGTCCCCGGCCAGCCCCGCCCGCATCGCGAGCGCGTCGCCGTTCCGTACGAGCAGCGACAGCAGCCCCCCGGGCGCCAGCATCCGCGCCAGTCCCGCCAGCAGCGCGTCCGGCTCCTCGACGTACATCAGGACCCCATGACAGAGGACCACGTCGAAACTGCCCGGCAGGAAGTGGACCCCCGTGTCCCGGCCGTCGCCCTCGACGATCCGCACCCGGCCCCGGATGCCCTCGGGCTCGGCGGCGAGCGCCTCCCGGGCCACGGCGATCAGCTTCGCCTCACGCTCGATGCCGGTCACCGCGTGCCCGGCCCGGGCCAGCCGCAGGGCCTGCGTGCCCTGACCCATGCCCACGTCGAGGACCCGGAGCCGCTGCCCGACCGGGAAGCGTCCGGCTATCTGCTCGTCGACCTGCCGGGAGACCAGCTCCTGTCGTACGACCTCACGCAGCGTGCCCAGCCGGTTCAGCCAGGCCTGAGCGGCACCTCCGGAGAAAGCGGTCGTGCTCAGGGCCGCTCTCCGCGCTTGACCTGCGGCTTCGGCAGCCGGAGGCGACGCATCTGGAGCGTGCGCATCAGGGCGTAGGCCACGGCGCCCTTCTTGTTCGCGTCGGGGAAGCGCTCGTTCAGCTGCTTCTTCAGACGGAACCCGAGGCTGATCGAGTCGACCACGATCAGAACGATCACGAACAGCCACAGCAGCAGCGCGATGTTCTGCAGTGACGCCACCTGCACCATGCTCAGCACGAGGATGAGCACGGCCAGCGGCAGGAAGAACTCGGCGATGTGGAAGCGCGAGTCCACGAAGTCACGGGCGAACCTGCGCACGGGGCCCTTGTCCCGTGCGGGCAGATAGCGCTCGTCGCCGGTTGCCAGCGCCTGACGCTGCTTCTCCATGGCGGAGCGGCGCTCGTCGCGGGAGCGCTTGGCTGCCTCCTTGCGCGTCGTCGGCGTATTGGCAACGCTACGACGCTGGCCTTGGGCCGCACTCCGCTTGGGAGTGGGCCGCCCCTTGGGGGCCTGCGGGTGACGGGTCTGCTGGGAGTTGGTCACCGCCGCCTTGTCGGCGGCCGATTCCTTCTCGCTCTTGGCGCGGCTACGGAACACAAAACCCAAGGGTACGGGGTGCCGGGGCATGGACCCCAGCCGACTGGGGAACGATCCGGCAACACCCGGCGTCCGTACTGGAGACAGAGGTGGGGCGAAAGTGTTCGGGGCAACCCGGGAAACCCGGAAAAGGGGGAGCGCGGTGACGGTTCGTCCGTAGGGGGTCCGAGGTATTCCGGGGGTCGGCCCGTACAAGACCCCGGGAGACACCTACTCCCTACGCCGGAGCGGTGCCGTACACAGTCGTCCTTGGGGATGAGCGCATCGGTCCCCGAACAGTGCGGTAATAGAAGCAGGGCCCGTACTGTGGGTTCTGTCGCAGACCTGTGAGCTGGAGTCCGTCAGAAGGGGGCGCGCGAAGCCCATGAGCGGTGTCATGAAGCGTATGGGGATGATCTTCCGCGCGAAGGCGAACAAGGCCCTTGACCGGGCCGAGGACCCGCGCGAGACCCTTGATTACTCGTACCAGAAACAGCTGGAGCTGCTCCAGAAGGTGCGCCGAGGCGTGGCCGACGTGGCCACGTCCCGCAAGCGCCTGGAGCTCCAGCTCAACCAGCTGCAGTCCCAGTCGTCGAAGCTGGAGGACCAGGGCCGCAAGGCGCTCGCGCTGGGCCGTGAGGACCTGGCCCGCGAGGCGCTCTCGCGCCGTGCCGCGCTCCAGCAGCAGGTGACGGACCTGGAGACGCAGCACTCCACTCTCCAGGGCGAGGAGGAGAAGCTCACCCTCGCCGCGCAGCGTCTGCAGGCCAAGGTCGACGCCTTCCGTACGAAGAAGGAGACGATCAAGGCCACGTACACCGCCGCCCAGGCCCAGACCCGGATCGGCGAGGCGTTCTCCGGAATCTCCGAGGAGATGGGCGACGTCGGTCTCGCCATACAGCGCGCCGAGGACAAGACGGCGCAGCTCCAGGCCCGCGCCGGCGCCATCGACGAGCTGCTCGCCTCCGGTGCCCTCGACGACTCCTCCGGCCTGCACAAGGACGACATCCAGACCGAGCTGGACCGCCTCTCCGGCGGTACGGACGTCGAGCTGGAGCTCCAGCGGATGAAGGCGGAGCTGGCGGGCGGCCCGTCCGCACAGCAGCAGGCCATCGAGGGCGGCACGGGCCAGTCGGCCCCGCAGCAGCAGTCCCAGCGGCAGGACACTCCGCGCTTCGACAAGTAGGTGTCTCTCGTCCCCGAGGAGGGCGACATGATCGTACGGATCATGGGGGAGGGGCAGGTGAGGCTGGATGACGTCCACTTCACCGAGCTGAACAAGCTGGACGACGTACTCCTGGCGGAGATGGAGGTCGGCGACGGACCGGGCTTCCGTCACACCCTCCACGCCCTCCTGGACAAGGTCCGAGAGCTGGGCACGCCCCTGCCCGACGACTCCCTGGAGCCCTCGGAACTGATCCTCCCGGCGCCGGACGCGACGCTGGAGGAGGTCAGGGAGATGCTGAGCGACGACGGCCTGATCCCGGGGTGACCGGCCGCACGTCCGGGCCGAACAGCACGGGGAGCGGCCCCCGTCTTCCTGGGGCGCGGGGAACCGCGCGGTCGGCCCCCGCCCACCCGCACCCGCACCCGCACCCGAGGAACGATCCATCCGTTCGCCCACCTGCGAGAACCCCGTTGGGTAAAGCTCCGTGAGCACCTTCCAGCGCGCCAAGGCCTGGTTGACAGCACACCCCACCGCACTGGACGCGGCCCTCGCCGTGGGCGTCCTCGTCGCGATGGTCGCGGGCGCCTTCGTCGACCCCCACGCCGAGCACGGTGACAAGTGGGGCGCCCGCACCCCCGACGGCCTCGGCTTCGTGCTGATGGTGTCGGCCGCCGCCGTCCTGATCGCCCGCCGCCGCGCACCCATGGCCGTACTGGCCGCCACCTCCGCCCTCGCCGTCGCCGAACTGGTGACCGGTGACCCGCGCGCGCCCGTCGCGATGTCCGCCGTCATCGCCCTGTACACCGTCGCCTCCACCACCGACCGCCCCACCACCTGGCGCGTCGGCCTGCTCACGATGACCGTGCTGACCGGTACGGCCATGCTCGCCGGCCCCCTGTCCTGGTACGACCAGGAGAACGTCGGCATCTTCGCCTGGACCGGCATGGCCGCCGCGGCAGGGGACGCCGTACGCAGCCGCCGCGACTTCGTGCACGCCATCCGGGAACGCGCCGAACGGGCGGAGCGCACCCGTGAGGAGGAGGCCCGCCGCCGGGTCGCCGAGGAGCGTCTGCGGATCGCCCGAGACCTGCACGACGTCGTCGCCCACCACATCGCCCTGGTCAACGTGCAGGCCGGAGTCGCCGCGCACGTCATGGACAAGCGGCCCGACCAGGCCAAGGAGGCCCTCGCCCACGTCCGCGAGGCCAGCCGCTCCGCACTCAACGAACTCCGTGCCACCGTCGGCCTGCTCCGCCAGTCCGGGGACCCAGAGGCCCCGACCGAGCCCGCCCCCGGCCTCGTACGGCTCGACGAACTCGTCGGCACCTTCCACAGCGCGGGCCTGGCGGTCGAGGTGGCCCGTGCCGACCAGGGGGTGACCCTGCCGGCAGCCGTCGACCTCGCCGCGTACCGCGTCATCCAGGAAGCCCTCACCAATGTGCGCAAGCACGCGGGCCAGGAAGTGAAGGCCGAGGTCAGCGTCGTACGCGTAGGCCCGAACATGGAGATCACCATCCTGGACAACGGCACCGGGCAGGCGACCACGGACGGCGCGGGTGAGGAGGCGGACGGCGGCGGCGGGCACGGCCTCCTCGGCATGCGCGAACGCGTCACCGCGCTCGGCGGCACCCTCGCCACCGGCCCCCGCTACGGCGGCGGCTTCCGCGTCCATGCGATCCTGCCGCTCAAGACCCGAACGACCGCCGCGGAAGCCGTACGACCGTGACCAGTGCCCCGGGGGACCCCGTATGACGATCCGTGTCCTGCTCGCCGACGACCAGGCCCTGCTGCGCAGTGCCTTCCGGGTGCTCGTCGACTCGGAGCCGGACATGGAGGTGGTGGGGGAGGCGTCGAACGGGGCGGAGGCGGTGCGGCTCGCGAAGGAGGAGCGGGCGGACGTCGTACTGATGGACATCCGGATGCCGGGCACGGACGGGCTGGCCGCCACCCGCCTGATCAGCGCCGATCCGACGCTCGCCCAGGTCCGTGTCGTCATCCTCACCACCTTCGAGGTCGACGACTACGTCGTGCAGTCGCTGCGCGCCGGCGCCTCCGGCTTCCTCGGCAAGGGCGCCGAGCCGGAGGAACTGCTGAACGCGATCCGGATCGCCGCCGGCGGTGAGGCCCTGCTGTCGCCCACCGCGACCAAGGGCCTGATCGCCCGTTTCCTCGCCCAGCCGGACGACTCGGCCGACGGCGAGGGTGCCGCCGCCCGCTCGGCGCGCCTCGCCACGCTGACCAGCCGCGAGCGCGAGGTGCTCGTACAGGTCGCGGGCGGGCTCTCCAACGACGAGATCGCCGAGCGCCTGGAGGTCAGCCCGCTGACCGTGAAGACACACGTCAACCGGGGCATGGCCAAGCTCGGCGCCCGCGACCGGGCCCAACTGGTGGTCTTCGCGTACGAATCGGGGCTGGTACGCCCACGGGTGGACTGAGAGCGGTCCGGCACTACTCCACCCGGAGTATGCGCGGCATAAGGAAATGGCCCTGCGGAGCGAGGGAACGGGGGTCCCCCATGGCCCAGGGTATGAGGTGAGCGCTCACATCCGCTTCACACGAGCGACACATGGGGGATCCAAGCCGCATGTGGCATGGGCGTTCGTCCTCCGCTCACGCCACGGAAGAGAGACCCTGACCCATGTCCTGGCTGTCTCGGTTCAGCCTCGCACAACGGGCCCTCGTCGGTCTGATGTCGATCATCGCGCTCGTCTTCGGGGCGATCGCGATACCCCAGCTCAAGCAGCAGCTGCTGCCCACCATCGAACTGCCCATGGTGTCCGTGCTGGCGCCCTACCAGGGCGCTTCCCCGGACGTGGTCGAGAAGCAGGTCGTCGAGCCCATCGAGGACAGCCTCGAAGCCGTCGACGGCATCACGGGCGTCACCTCCACCGCCGGCGAGGGCAATGCCCTGATCATGGCGTCCTTCGACTACGGGCCCGGCACCGACCAGCTCGTCGCCGATGTCCAGCAGGCCGTCAACCGGGTCCGGGCGCAGCTGCCGGCCGACGTGGATCCGCAGGTGATCGCGGGCTCGACGGACGACATGCCGACCGTCGTCCTCGCCGTCTCCTCCGACGAGGACCAGCAGGCCCTGGCCGACCAGCTCGACCGGACCGTCGTGCCGACGCTCGAAGGCATCGACGGCGTCGGCCAGGTCACCGTCGACGGCGTACGCGATCTCCAGGTCGCCGTCACCCCCGACGACGCGAAGCTGGCGAAGGCGGGCCTGACCACGATGGCCCTCTCCCAGGCCCTCCAGGCGGGCGGCGTCACCGTTCCCGCGGGCTCCTTCGACGAGGACGGCGCCAACCGCACCGTCCAGGTCGGCGGCGGCTACACCTCGCTGGAGCAGATCGAGAACCTGATGGTGCGTGGCGAGGGTGCCAAGAAGCCCGTACGTCTCGCCGACGTGGCCGCCGTCAAGGAGGAGCAGGCCAAGGCCGACTCCATCACCCGGACGAACGGTGAGCCGAGCCTCGCGGTCATGGTCACCATGGACCGCGACGGCAGCGCGGTCGCCATCTCCGAGGCCGTCGAGGACAAGCTGTCGGACATGCGCCGCGACCTGGGCTCCGGCGCCACCGTCACCGTGGTCAGCGACCAGGGTCCGGCGGTCTCCAAGTCCATCGACGGCCTGACCACCGAGGGAGCCCTCGGTCTGCTCTTCGCGGTCCTGGTCATCCTGGTCTTCCTGGCGTCGATCCGCTCGACCCTCGTCACCGCGGTGTCCATCCCGCTGTCGGTGGTCCTGGCGCTGATCGTCCTGTGGACCCGTGACCTCTCCCTCAACATGCTGACGCTCGGCGCGCTGACCATCGCCATCGGCCGGGTCGTCGACGACTCGATCGTCGTCCTGGAGAACATCAAGCGTCACCTCGGCTACGGCGAGGAGCGCGAGGAGGCGATCCTCAAGGCGGTCCGCGAGGTCGCCGGCGCGGTCACGTCCTCCACCCTGACGACCGTCGCGGTCTTCCTCCCGATCGGCCTGACCGGCGGCATGGTCGGCCAGCTGTTCGGCAGCTTCTCGCTGACCGTCACGGCGGCCCTGCTGGCCTCTCTCGTGGTCTCGCTGACCGTGGTCCCGGTGCTGTCGTACTGGTTCCTGCGCGCCCCGAAGGGCACGCCCGAGGACGCCGAGGAAGCCCGCCGTACGGCCGAGGAGAAGGAGGCGAAGAGCCGCCTCCAGCGCTTCTACGTCCCCGTCCTGCGCTTCGCCACCCGCCGCCGGCTGACCAGTGTGGCCGTCGCGGCCGTCGTCCTGATCGGCACGTTCGGCATGGCCCCGCTGCTGAAGACGAACTTCTTCGACCCGGGCGACCAGGAGGTCCTCAGCCTCAAGCAGGAGCTGAAGCCCGGCACGAGCCTCGCGGCGACCGACGAGCAGACCAAGAAGGTCGAGAAGCTGCTCGCCGACACCAAGGGCGTCAAGGACTACCAGGTCACCGTCGGCTCCTCCGGCTTCCTGGCCGCGTTCGGCGGTGGCACCGACTCCAACCAGGCCTCGTACAGCGTCATGCTGGACGACTCGGTCACCGCCGCGGACGTCCAGGACACGATCGAGAAGGGCCTCGCCGGGCTCTCCGGGGTCGGTACGACGACCGTCGCGGTCGGCGACGCCTTCGGCAGCCAGGACCTCAGCGTGGTCGTGAAGGCCGCCGACGGCGATGTCCTGCGCGAGGCCGCCGACCAGGTCCGCGACGCGGTCTCGACGATGGACAACGTCACGGACGTCACCAGCGACCTCGCCCAGAGCGTGCCCCGCATCTCCGTGAGGGCCACCGACAAGGCGGCCGCGGCCGGCTTCGACGACCAGACCCTCGGCGCCGCCGTCTCCCAGGCCGTCCGCGGTACGACCAGCGGCCGGGCCGTCCTCGACGACACCGAGCGGGACGTCGTCATCAAGTCGGCGAACCCCGCCGAGACGCTCAAGGAGCTGCGGGACCTGCCGCTGGGCGCGGTGAAGCTGGGGGACATCGCGGACGTCGAGCTGGTGGACGGCCCGGTCTCCATGACCCGGATCGACGGCCAGCGGGCCGCGACGATCACGGCGAAACCCAAGGGCGACAACACCGGCGCGGTCAGCACCGACCTCACCGCCAAGCTGGACGCCCTGAAGCTTCCCGAGGGTGCCACCGCCGACATCGGCGGCGTCTCCCAGGACCAGGACGAGGCCTTCGCCTCCCTCGGTCTCGCGATGCTCGCGGCGATCGCGATCGTCTTCATGCTGCTGGTCGCGACCTTCCGGTCCCTGGTCCAGCCGCTGATCCTGCTGGTCTCGATCCCCTTCGCGGCCACCGGCGCGATCGGCCTGCTGATCATCACCGGCACGCCCATGGGTGTCCCCGCGATGATCGGCATGCTGATGCTGATCGGCATCGTGGTGACGAACGCGATCGTGCTGATCGACCTGATCAACCAGTACCGCCGCCAGGGCTACGGCACGGTGGAGGCGGTCATCGAGGGCGGACGCCACCGTCTGCGTCCCATCCTGATGACGGCGCTGGCGACGATCTTCGCGCTGCTGCCCATGGCCCTCGGCATCACGGGCGAGGGCGGCTTCATCGCCCAGCCCCTCGCGGTGGTCGTCATCGGCGGCCTGATCACCTCGACGCTGCTGACCCTCCTCCTGGTCCCGACCCTCTACACGATGGTCGAGATCCGTAAGGAACGACGGGCGAAGAAGAAGGCCCTGAAGCGCTCGGGCACCCCGTCCGAGCCGACCGAGTCGCAGAAGCCGGAGTCGGAGAAGCCGGAGCCCGCCGGGGTCTGACGCCCCCGAGGCCCAAAGCGGCCGGGTCCCGAACCGTGCGGGTTCGGGACCCGGCCGTCCGTGCACCGGCGTTACGTATCCTGTGCCTCGAACCGCTTCACGGGGGAGGGACTCGGGCGTGGCCCTGCACAGCGACGACCCGAGATCGGTCGGCGGGTACAAAGTGGTCGACCGGCTCGGAAACGGCGGCATGGGCGTCGTCTACCGGGCACGGGCACGTTCCGGCCGCGAGGTCGCCGTGAAGGTGGTGCACGCCCAGTACGCCCAGGATGCCGTCTTCCGCGCCCGGTTCCGGCAGGAGATCGAGGCCGTCCGCAAGGTCAGCGGCGCCTTCACCGCGGCCGTCGTGGACGCCGACCCGGAGGCGGAACGCCCCTGGATGGCGACCCAGTACGTGCCCGGGCGCTCGCTCGCCCAGCGGATCCGCGACCGGGGCCCGCTCCGCGTCACCGAGCTGCGCCCCCTGGCCCTGGGACTCGTCGAGGCGCTGCGGGAGATCCACCGGGCCGGTGTGGTGCACCGGGACCTGAAGCCGGCCAACGTCCTGATGGCGCAGGACGGCCCCCGCGTCATCGACTTCGGCATCTCCCGCGCGACGGAGAACCTCAATCTGACCGAGACCGGACAGATGATCGGCACCCCGCCGTTCATGTCGCCGGAACAGCTCACCGACGCCCGCACGGCCGGCCCGGCCTCGGACGTCTTCTCGCTCGGGACCCTCCTGGTGTACGCCGTCACCGGGCGGGGCCCCTTCGACGCGGACAGCCCTTATCTGACGGCCTACCGGGTGATGCACGACGCACCCGTGCTGGACGGGGTGGACGGGCCGCTGCGCGGCGTTCTGGAACGCTGTCTGGCCAAGAAGGCCGCCGACCGGCCCGGACTCGACGAACTGGCCCAGGAGTTCGCGGACGCCCTGCCGGAGCCGGAGCCGGGCGACCTGCCGCCGGTGACGCCCCGCACGGACACCCAGGACGTCGCGACGGAGCCCCGCCCGGGTCCCACGACGTACCCCGGACCGGCCCCGCGGCCCGCCCGCCGACGCCGTGTCCGGCCCCTGCTCGCCGCGACCGGCACCGTGGGCGCGCTGGTCCTCGGGCTGACGGCCTATCTGCTGGGACCGGGTGGCGTGCGGACGACCGACACGGCGGCACCCGCGCCGTCCCCGACCTCCCGCTGGACGGCCCCGCCCAGCGGCTGGCAGCCCTGGCAGACGACGGTGTTCGCGAAGGCGTCGGCCGGTACCCACGGGCCGCTGCCCTCGAAGGACGGCGGCGCCGGCGGCGCCCCCTCCTGCCAGGTGCACGGGAACGCTGTCTACTGCGGGGGCGAGGGAGTCCTCCCCATCCGCGTCGACGGCAGGACCGGAAAGACCGTCTGGCGGGCCGACCTCGTACCGGCCACCCACGAGCGGGATCGGTACTACGCCTCGGTCCTCGGCGTCCGGGACGGGACCGTCCTCGTGCAGCAGACCGTCTTCAGCGGCGAACCCGTGGTGGACCCGGTCGATCTCGTAGCCCTCGACGCGGACACCGGGGAGCGGCTGTGGACCCGTCGGGTGGACATCACCGAGATCGCCCCGGCCCTGACCGGCGACCTCGTCCTCACCCCCGAACCCGACGGTGTGACGGTCACGGCCCGTTCACCGCGCACGGGCGCCGAGCGCTGGTCCCTGCGGATGCCCGCCGGCCACCACTGCACGTTCACCACGGCCGGAGCGGGCACGTACGCGCACTGTCGGCCGGTGACCCGGGACGCCAAGGCGGCGAACCCGGAATCCCGGGTCCTGGTCGTGGACCGCGCCGACGGCTCGGCCAGGACCGTGAAGGTGCCGCTGAACAGCGTCCTTCTCGGCGCGAAGCAGGGAGACCTGGTCCTGGTCGCGGACGGCACCGAATACACCGACGCGACCCGCGGCAGCGACCCGACGTACGACACGATCCTGCTCCAGGACCTGGAGACCGGTACCCGAGTGATGACGCAGCCGGGCGAGAACGGGCGGGGCCGGGCGGCCCTGACGGACGGCATGCTGGTGTTCACCCGGTCCGGCGGTCAGGTGACTGCCGTGTCACCGCACACGGGCGAGCTGCTGTGGCGGACCAGGACCAGTCTGGAACGGCCGGGCGAGCCCGGGTACGACGCCGTGACGGGCACCGTCTACCTGGCCAGCGACACCGGCAGGGTCGCGGCGCTCGACAGGCTCAAGGGCACCCTGCTGTGGGAGACGCTGCCCCGTGCCACGCCGACCTGGTCGGTCCAAGGCGCTCCCCGGGCGCTGCCCCACGAGGGAGCGCTGGTCGTGGCCGTCTCCGACGGCACGCTCTTCTCCCTCGACCCCGCCCACCCCGACCGGGAGCCCGTATCGGGGTGAGCGCGCGTCGGGGTAAGCGGGCCATGGGCTACGGCAGCGCCAGCATCCGCTCCAGCGCCAGCTTCGCGAACGTCTCCGTCTCCTTGTCGACCTCGATGCGGTTGACGAGGGTGCCCTCGGCGAGGGACTCCAGGGTCCAGACGAGGTGGGGAAGGTCGATGCGGTTCATGGTGGAGCAGAAGCAGACCGCGCGGTCGAGGAAGACGATCTCCTTGCCTTCGGGCGCGAAACGGTTCGCCAGCCGCCGGACGAGGTTCAGCTCGGTGCCGATGGCCCACTTGGAACCGGCCGGAGCGGCCTCCAGCGCCTTGATGATGTACTCGGTCGACCCGACGTAGTCCGCCGCCGCCACGACCTCGTGCTTGCACTCGGGGTGGACGAGGACGTTCACGCCCGGAATGCGCTCCCGTACGTCGTTCACGGACTGCAGGCTGAAGCGGCCGTGCACCGAGCAGTGCCCCCGCCACAGGATCATCTTCGCGGCCCGCAGCTGCTCGACCGTGAGCCCGCCGTTCGGCTTGTGCGGGTTGTAGAGGACACAGTCGTCGAGCGACATCCCCATGTCCCGCACCGCGGTGTTGCGCCCCAGGTGCTGGTCCGGCAGGAACAGGACCTTCTCGCCCTGCTCGAAGGCCCAGTCCAGGGCCCGTTTCGCGTTCGACGAGGTGCAGATCGTGCCGCCGTGCTTGCCGGTGAAGGCCTTGATGTCGGCGGAGGAGTTCATGTACGAGACGGGCACGACCTGCTCGGCTATGCCCGCCTCGGTCAGCACGTCCCAGCACTCGGCGACCTGCTCGGCGGTGGCCATGTCGGCCATGGAGCACCCTGCGGCCAGGTCCGGCAGGACGACCTTCTGGTCGTCGCCGGTGAGGATGTCCGCCGACTCGGCCATGAAGTGCACACCGCAGAACACGATGTACTCGGCCTCGGGCCGCGCCGCCGCGTCCCGGGCCAGCTTGAAGGAGTCGCCCGTGACGTCCGCGAACTGGATGACCTCGTCGCGCTGGTAGTGGTGGCCCAGCACGAAGACCTTGTCCCCGAGCTTCTCCTTGGCCGCGCGGGCGCGCTCCACAAGGTCGGGGTCGGACGGGGAGGGAAGGTCACCCGGACACTCGACACCCCGCTCGCTCCTCGGGTCGGCCTCGCGGCCGAGCAGCAGCAGGGCGAGGGGCGTCGGCTGTACGTCGAGCTCCTGGGTCTGGGCGGTGGTCACGGCACGCACCCTTTCTGTTCTGCGGCTCGCCGCCCGGGTGAGGGTCGGCGGGACATCCGGGCTATCCTTTTCGTCGAATTGACGCTATCTATCATAACCGCTTCACGTCACTTTGACGATGCCCATATTGTCGATGTGACATGAATCCCGGCGGACGCACCGGACCGCTGGGACCGCCTACGTCGCGTGGGGTTGTCCACAGCCCCGGGCGACCCGGTGCCGGTGTCGCGGACCATGTGCGAGCATGAAGAGAGACGCGAGGGAAACTCGCGCGGCCCGGAATGAATCCGGGGCTCCGGCGGTTGCACCCGTCGGCAAGCAGTCTCCGTACAACCCGGGAGAGATGTAGATGTCCGTATCGGACGAGACCGGCACCGTCACCGACGGCATCATCGTGACCGACGCCGCCGCGGCCAAGGTCAGGGCCCTGCTCGACCAGGAAGGCCGTGACGATCTGGCGCTGCGCGTCGCCGTTCAGCCCGGCGGCTGCTCCGGCCTGCGTTACCAGCTCTTCTTCGACGAGCGCTCGCTCGACGGCGACGTCCTGAAGGACTTCGACGGCGTGAAGGTCATCACCGACCGCATGAGCGCCCCGTACCTGGGCGGCGCCACGATCGACTTCGTCGACACCATCGAGAAGCAGGGCTTCACCATCGACAACCCGAACGCGACGGGCTCCTGCGCCTGCGGCGACTCCTTCAGCTGAGCTCCCGCCCGCGACAGCGGTACGCGTACGGCGACGATCAGGTATGACGAAGGCGGCGTCCCCTCCGAGGGGACGCCGCCTTCGTATGCCCGCTCGCCTACGGCTCGTATGCCCGCTCAGCCGAGGCCGCGCATCCCTCCGCCCGCCCGGCCGCCGCCCGCCGCGGCGGCGGTTACCGCGGCTCCAGTTCCGCGATCCCGCCCTCCGGGATCGCCCTGCCGTCCGACCCGACCACCTTCCGGTCGCCGAGCGGCTCGTCCAGCCGCACCGTCCGCTCCACCGCCTTGGCGATCATGATGCAGACCTTGCCCTCCCACGGGGTGTCGGTCACGGTGACCGTCACCTCGCCCGACTCCTCGCCCGCCGAGGCCGAGTAGTCGCTGCACACCCCGCCCCAGAAGGCCACGGTCAGCTCGTCGCCGTCGACCTTGTAGCCCTGGATCCGCACATCACGCGAGGACGGACCGGTGGATGGCGTGTCACCCGGCTCGCCGGGCTTCTCGGTCGGCTCCGAGCGGGGCTCGGGGGCGGCCAGATACTTCGGGTCGATCGCCGGATGCGTCACCGTGTAGGAGTCCTCGGCCCCCGTCGGCCGCACCTCGAACATCCAGGACGGCACCAGGGCCGGGAGGCCGTCCACATGGTGAGAGGCGAGCCCGAACACCGCCTTCTCGACGGCGACCGTCTCCGGCTTCGGCAGCCTGGTCACCGCCTCGCACGGCGTTTCGTCCGCCACGACCGTCCCGCTCTCGGCGACCGCCCCGTTCTCGCCCTCCAGCGGTACGGGACCGGTGCAGCCGCCGATGCCGCCGCGCCCGGTGTCGACGCCCTGCCCGGAGCCGTTCATCAGCTCCAGCGCCCGTTCCGCGTCCACGACGGGATACGTGTCGCTCTTCACCGGCGACTTCAGGTTGCCGCTGCCGCCGACCACGTGGCCGTCGGCGCCGATCTGTACGCCGGTCGACCAGCCGTAAGTGGGCAGCCCGCCGACCTCGGGGTCGGCGTTCACCACTCGTACGGCGCCCATCAGTTGGGTGGCGTCGAGCTTGGCGTCGTCCTGGCCGACGGCCTTGAGGACGGGTGCCGCCGCCTTCCTGGCCACCGCCTCGCTCACCGGGTCGCCGCCCTCGGCCGAACCGCCGGACGCGCAGACGTCGACCTTCTGGCAGTTGTCGGTGCCCGGCGTGTACCGGTTGAACGTCCACGTCCCCGGCGCCTGCCTGTTCACGTGGAGCACCGGTCCCGAACCGTCCCCGGCCACCCCCACCTGCCAGGCCTCGCCCTCGGGCGTCGGCTTGCCCTCCACCCCGAGCGCCTTCGCGAGCCGCGCCACCTCGGCGGCCGTCACCTCGCCCTTGACCGAGTACACCGGAGCCGAGCCGGGTCCCTCGGGCAGGTCGTCGCCCGCGCGATAGGTCACCCCGTTGGGGTTGGGCTCACCGGGCGCGATGCCGTTCGAACCGCCGTCGGTGTATCCGTCGAGCGCGAGCGGCGGGGGAGTGCCGTCACCGCCGGGTGAGCCGGAGCCCTTGTCGTCGCCCCCGGACCCGCCGGACGCGGTGGTGGCGAGGAACGCCCCACCACCCCCGACCAGCAGCACCGCGGCGGCCACGGACGCTACGGCCACCCGGGATCGCCGCCCACGCGGCCGCTCGGCACCGCCGACGTCCACGACGTGACCGCCGTCGCCGTCGCTGCCGTCGTCGTCACCGGGGCCGTCGTCACCGTCAACGGCCACACCCTGGCCATCCACGTCACTCTCCGCAGCCGCAGCCGCAGCCGCAGCCGCAGCCTCATCGGCCCGGTCGGCCGTATCGGCCACGTCGGCCTCGGTGACGTCAGCCCCGGCAGCCCTGATCTCCTCGGCGGCGTCGGGCTCGGGGCCCTCGTCCGGGTTCTCGGGGTTGTCGGGTCGCTCGGGGTTCACCGCATCGCTCCTTCGGCAAGGTCGTACACCGCATCCCCTATACGAGGGACAGCGATGGGACGCGGCGGAGGAGCCGACGGTTCCCTCAGTCGCCGTACTCCCGCATCGCGTCCACCAGTCGCGCGGACGTCGCCGGCACCGTCACCCCGTGAATGAGCGAAGGGGACACCGGAGCCGTAATGACCTTCGTGGGGGCCGCCCAGTGCGGAGCCATCCGGGCGCAGTCACCGCGCAGCGCCGCGAGGCCGCCGTCCAGGTCGAACGGAACGGTGCCGTGGATCTTGGGGTTCGTCATAACCGCACCGTACGCACCACGAACCTCGCGAAGAAAGACCTACTATCGGGTAGTTTTGCCTGCTTCAGAGCGGGCGAGCAACCCGGTAGCGTGAACTGTCAATCCCCTCTTCCTTCGCAGGAGCGTGTCCTCGCCGTGCGTATCGCAGTCTCCGGCTCCATCGCCACCGATCATCTGATGACCTTCCCGGGCCGCTTCGCCGACCAACTCGTCGCGGACCAGCTGCACACGGTCTCCCTGTCCTTCCTCGTCGACCAGCTCGACGTACGCCGGGGCGGTGTCGGCGCGAACGTCGCGTTCGGCATGGGACAGCTCGGTACGCGCCCGATCCTGGTCGGTGCGGCGGGCTCCGACTTCGACGAGTACCGCGCGTGGCTCGACCGGCACGGTGTGGACACCGCCTCCGTGCGCATCTCCGAGACGCTGCACACGGCCCGGTTCGTGTGCACCACGGACGCCGACCACAACCAGATCGGCTCCTTCTACACCGGCGCGATGAGCGAGGCCCGCCTCATCGAGCTGAAGACCGTCGCCGACCGCGTCGACGGCCTCGACCTCGTCCTCATCGGCGCGGACGACCCGGAGGCGATGCTCCGCCACACGGAGGAGTGCCGCTCCCGGAACATCCCGTTCGCCGCGGACTTCTCCCAGCAGATCGCCCGGATGAACGGTGACGAGATCCGGATACTGCTGGACGGCGCCACCTACCTCTTCTCCAACGAGTACGAGAAGGGCCTCATCGAGTCCAAGACCGGCTGGTCGGACGCGGAGATCCTCGCGAAGGTCGGCCACCGGGTGACCACGCTCGGCGCGCAGGGCGTACGCGTCGAGCGGGCCGGTCACGACCCGATCGAGGTCGGCTGCCCGGAGGAGGAGCGCAAGGCCGAGCCCACGGGTGTCGGCGACGCGTTCCGCGCGGGGTTCCTCTCGGGGCTGGTCTGGGGCGTCTCGCTGGAGCGGGCCGCCCAGGTCGGCTGCATGCTCGCCACGCTCGTGATCGAGACCGTGGGTACGCAGGAGTACCAGCTGCGGCGGGCGAACTTCATGGACCGGTTCACGAAGGCGTACGGGGACGAGGCGGCGGAAGAGGTCCGTACGCACCTCGGCTGAGGCGGGACTCGGCGACCCTCGGGTCGCCGGCGGCGGTGCGTCGTCGGCCGAGGGTCCGTCGTGGCCGGCCGCGCCCACGCGGCGGAGCCGCATTTCGACACAGCCCCGCGCCCCTGAAAACAATGGGGGCGCGGGCAACCCGTCAAGTCAGCCTTCGCACCACGTACGCCGCACCCCGCTCCGACGGCTCCTCTCCCACGTACTCCTGCTCCCGCATCTCGCACCACGCCGGGATGTCCAGACGGGCCGCCTCGTCGTCGGAGAGGACGCGGACCGTGCCGCCGACCGGGACGTCGCCGATCACCTTCGCCAGCTCGATGACGGGGATCGGGCAGCGCTTGCCGAGCGCGTCCACGACGAGGACGTCCTCACGCAGGACGGTCGCGGGGGCCGCGGGCCCCACCTTCTCCCGGACCGCCGCGACCGCACCGGGCAGCACCGACAGGAACCGCTCGACGTCCTCCTCCGCCGCGCCCGGAGGCAGCGACACCCGTACGTTGCCCTCGCTCAGGACCCCCATGGCCCGCAGTACATGGCTGGGCGTCAGCGTGCTGCTCGTGCAGGAGGAGCCGGAGGAGACGGAGAAGCCCTCGCGGTCCAGCTCGTGGAGCAACGTCTCCCCGTCGACATAGAGACAGGAGAAGGTGACCACCCCGGGCAGCCGGCGCTCCGGGTCGCCCACCACCTCCACATCGGGCACCAGCGACGGCACCCGCGCCCGGATACGCTCCGTCAACTCCCGCAGCCGCACGGCCTCCGCGTCCGCCTCCGCCCGTACGGCCCGCAGCGAGGCGGCGGCCGCCACGATCGCCGGGATGTTCTCGAACCCGGCGGCCCGCCCCGACTCCCGCTCGTCGGCGGGCCCTCGCACCGCGAACCGCACACCCTTCCGTACGGCGAGGAGCCCGACCCCGGACGGGCCGCCCCATTTATGGGCACTGGCGGTCAGCACCGACCAGTCCCCGCTCACCCGCCCCCACCCGAGCGACTGCGCCGCGTCCACCAGCAACGGCACCCCGGCCGCCCGGCACGCCGCCGCCACCTCGGCCACCGGCTGCTCCGTCCCCACCTCGTGGTTGGCCGACTGCAGACAGGCGAGCGCGGTGTCCTCCCGCAGGGCCTCGACGTACGAGGACGCGGCCACCGACCCGGTGCGCTCCACCGCCACCCGGGTGACCGTCCCGCCGTCGGCCTCGTGCACCTCCGCGGCGTGGAGTACCGAAGAGTGTTCGACCGACGACACGATCAGGTGACGTCCCACCCGCCGCCGTCCGGCCAACACGCCTGCGATCCCGGCATGTACGGCCCGGGTCCCGGACGAGGTGAAGACCAGTTCGTCCGCCCGGCACCCCACGGCCTCCGCGGCGGCCTCCCGAGCCGCGTCCAGCAGCAACCGCGCCCGCCGCCCCTCTCGGTACAACCGCGCCGGATCGGCCCACCCCTCGTCCAGCGAAGCCACCAGCGCCTGCCGGGCGACGGGATGAAGGGGAACGGAAGAAGCGGAGTCGAAGTAGGCCACGGGGCAACGCTAAAGCCTGGGCTCGGCGGAAACGGTGCGCGGGGCTGCCACATGCGCGGCTCCGCCGCGTGGGTGCGAACAACCACAACGCGCGCGCACCCGTCAAAACACCCGAAGTCCCGAGCTATTAGGCGCCCGGCGTGACCCCCGGCGAGTTGGCACCCCCTCCCCGCGCGACCCCAAATCGCGTCCAGTAGGGTTTGGTCCGCATAAACATCCAAACCCCTGCCCGTCGCAGGGCGGCGACCGACCAGCGAGAAGGCCGCAGCCACACCGCGCGGGCGAGACTCTCGGGAAGGCGCTACGTGAGTCCCAACGGCTCCGACCGCTCTCCGCGGCGCCCGATGCGGCGGAAGCTGCTGCAGGCACTGACCGCGGGCCTGGTCCTGGCGACCGCCACCGGTTGCACATACAAGGACTTTCCCCGCCTTGGTATGCCCACCCCGACCACGGAAGAGGCTCCTCGGATCCTCTCCCTCTGGCAGGGTTCGTGGGCCGCCGCGCTCGCCACGGGCGTACTGGTCTGGGGCCTGATCCTGTGGAGTGCTTTCTTCCACCGGCGCAGCCGCACCAAGGTCGAAGTTCCCCCACAGACCCGGTACAACATGCCCATCGAGGCGCTGTACACGGTCGTCCCGCTGATCATCGTCTCGGTGCTCTTCTACTTCACCGCCCGCGACGAGTCGAAGCTCCTCGACACGTCGAAGAAGCCCGACCTCACGGTCAACGTGGTGGGCTTCCAGTGGAGCTGGTGCTTCAACTACATCGAGAACGTCGACGGCTCGACCGGTGACGCGAAGACCGACGAGAACCTGGACGCGATTCCGACCAAGTGGAAGAAGCAGTTCCCGGACAACGCGGGCGGCGTGTACACCTGCGGCACCCCCGGTGACAAGAACCCGCAGACCGGCAACCCCGGCCCGACCCTCTGGCTGCCGGAAGGCAAGACGGTCCGCTTCGTCCTCACCTCGCGTGACGTCATCCACTCCTTCTGGGTGGTGCCGTTCCTGATGAAGCAGGACGTCATCCCGGGCCACACCAACGTGTTCCAGGTGACGCCCAATCAGGAGGGCACCTTCCTCGGCAAGTGCGCCGAGCTGTGCGGCGTCGACCACTCCCGGATGCTCTTCAACGTGAAGGTCGTCTCCCAGGAGCGGTACGAGCAGCACCTCAAGGAGCTGGCCGAGAAGGGTCAGACGGGTTACGTCCCGGCGGGCATCGAGCAGACGCAGCACGAGAAGGACCGGGAGGTGAACCAGCTGTGAGCATCATCAACGAACCTCAGGGTGCTGCCGCCGCCGAGGGCTCGTACGAAGACGAGCTTCCGGTACGGCGCAAGCAGCCTGGCAACGTCGTGGTGAAGTGGCTGACGACCACCGACCACAAGACGATCGGCACGCTGTACCTGGTCACGTCGTTCGCGTTCTTCTGCATCGGTGGCGTCATGGCGCTCCTGATGCGTGCCGAGCTCGCCCGCCCGGGTACGCAGATCATGTCGAACGAGCAGTTCAACCAGGCGTTCACGATGCACGGCACGATCATGCTGCTGATGTTCGCGACGCCGCTGTTCGCCGGATTCGCCAACTGGATCATGCCGCTGCAGATCGGCGCGCCCGATGTGGCGTTCCCGCGGCTGAACATGTTCGCGTACTGGCTGTACCTCTTCGGCTCGCTCATCGCGGTCGGTGGCTTCCTCACCCCGCAGGGCGCGGCCGACTTCGGCTGGTTCGCCTACAGCCCGCTGTCGGACGCGGTCCGCAGCCCGGGTATCGGCGCCGACATGTGGATCATGGGTCTGGCCTTCTCCGGCTTCGGCACGATCCTCGGCTCGGTCAACTTCATCACCACGATCATCTGCATGCGCGCGCCCGGCATGACCATGTTCCGCATGCCGATCTTCGTGTGGAACGTGCTGCTGACCGGTGTCCTGGTCCTGCTCGCCTTCCCCGTCCTCGCGGCGGCGCTGCTGGCCCTGGAGGCGGACCGCAAGTTCGGTGCGCACGTCTTCGACGCGGCCAACGGCGGCGCCTTGCTCTGGCAACACCTCTTCTGGTTCTTCGGCCATCCAGAGGTGTACATCATCGCCCTGCCGTTCTTCGGCATCATCTCCGAGGTCATCCCGGTCTTCTCCCGTAAGCCGATGTTCGGTTACATGGGTCTGATCGGCGCGACCATCGCGATCGCGGGCCTCTCGGTCACGGTGTGGGCGCACCACATGTACGTCACCGGTGGCGTACTCCTACCGTTCTTCTCCTTCATGACGTTCCTCATCGCCGTACCGACCGGTGTGAAGTTCTTCAACTGGATCGGAACGATGTGGAAGGGATCGTTGTCCTTCGAGACACCGATGCTCTGGGCCACCGGCTTCCTGATCACCTTCACCTTCGGTGGTCTGACCGGTGTCATCCTGGCCTCGCCGCCGATGGACTTCCACGTCTCGGACTCGTACTTCGTGGTGGCGCACTTCCACTACGTGGTGTTCGGCACCGTCGTGTTCGCGATGTTCTCCGGCTTCCACTTCTGGTGGCCGAAGATGACGGGCAAGATGCTCGACGAGCGGCTCGGCAAGATGACCTTCTGGACGCTGTTCATCGGCTTCCACGGCACGTTCCTCGTCCAGCACTGGCTGGGCGCGGAGGGCATGCCGCGTCGTTACGCGGACTACCTCGCCGCCGACGGGTTCACCGCACTGAACACGATCTCCACGATCGCCTCGTTCGTACTCGGTCTGTCGATCCTGCCGTTCCTCTACAACGTGTGGAAGACGGCCAAGTACGGCAAGAAGGTCGAGGTCGACGACCCGTGGGGCTACGGCCGTTCGCTGGAGTGGGCGACGTCCTGCCCGCCGCCGCGGCACAACTTCCTCACCCTGCCGCGGATCCGCAGTGAATCCCCGGCGTTCGACCTGCACCACCCGGAGATCGCCGCGCTCGAGCAGCTCGCGCACGGCGGCCCGGCGGCCAACGAGCTCGCGACCAGCGGCAAGGAGGCCGGCAAGTGAAGGTCCAAGGCAAGATGTTCATCTGGCTGAGCGTCTTCGTGCTCGCCATGGCGATCGTCTACGGCGTGTGGTCGAAGGAGCCGGCCGGAACCACGGCGCTCTTCCTGACCTTCGGCCTGTGCATCATGGTCGGCTACTACCTGGCCTTCACGGCCCGGCGGGTCGACGTGGGCGCGCAGGACGACAAGGAGGCCGACGTCGCGGACGACGCCGGTGAGCTGGGCTTCTTCAGCCCGCACAGCTGGCAGCCTCTCGCCCTGGCCACGGGCGGCGCGCTCGCCTTCATGGGCATCGTCTTCGGCTGGTGGCTGCTGTACTTCTCCACCCCGATCATCCTGATCGGCCTGTGGGGCTGGGTCTTCGAGTACTACCGCGGAGAAAGCCAGAACCAGTAACACGCGCAGAGCGCACGGAAGCCCGGACACTCCCACAGGAGGTCCGGGCTTCCCCCGTTTGCCACGCCGTACGTAGCTCACTCGGCCTACTCGGCGCGCCGCGCCTGACAGGCGTTCCTACGTTGAACTCATGAGCACATCAGAATCCTTCAGGGACGCCACAGCCGGTGTCGAGAGCCCGACCGTGCTCGACCCTTCGGGCCTTCGCGCGCCCGGGCTCTCGACACCGGCGCGCCCGCGCCGTAACCGCACGGTCGTCAGCTGCACCCTGCTGGTGGTCTCCCTGGGAGCGGGCGTCACCGCCTGCGGTTCCGGTGGCCACCCGCTCTCGGGCAAGCCGTACGACGCGGCCGACCAGGTCTCCTTCAACACGCCCAGCGAGGAGGGCGAGAAGGCCGACCCCGACAAGCCATTGGAAGTCACCGCGGATGACGACGGCCGCATCACCGACGTCACCGCCGTGGACGCCGCAGGCCGCTACGTGGCGGGCGAACTCTCCGCCGATGGAGACCGCTGGCACTCCACCTCACCGCTCGCCGCCAACGCCCGTTACACGGTCCGTGTGAGCACCGAGGACGAGGACGGCGCCCCCGGCCGCGAGACCCTCGCCTTCGACACCGGCCGCCCCCTCACCAAGAAGCGCCTCGACGTCACCTTCGGCCCCGAGGAGGGCAGGTACGGCGTCGGCCAGCCCGTCACCGCCGAACTGAGCCGGCCGGTGAAGGACAAGGCCGCCCGGTCCGTCGTCGAACGCGCGCTCAAGGTGGACTCCACCCCCGCCGCGGAAGGCGCCTGGCACTGGGTGGACGACAAAACGCTCCACTACCGCCCGAAGGAGTACTGGCCCGCCGACGCCACCATCCGCGTGCACAGCAACCTGGAGAACCTCAAGATCGGCGACCGGCTCTGGGGCGGGAAGGCCGACCCCATCGAGCTGACGACCGGCGCCAAGATAGTCGCCGTCACGGACGCCTCGTCGCACCGGATGACGGTCTACAAGAACGACCAGGTCATCAAGGAGATACCGGTCACCACCGGCAGGCCGGGCTACGACACCCGCAACGGCGTCAAAGTCGTCCTGGCCAAGGAAGGTACCGTTCGTATGACCAGCGCCAGCATAGGTGCCTCGGACTTCTACGACCTGACCGTCCACCACTCCGTCAGGGTCACCAACAGCGGCGAGTACGTCCACGCGGCCCCCTGGTCGACCGGCTCCCAGGGGTACGCGAACGTCAGCCACGGCTGCACCGGCATGAGCTCCGGCAACGCCCAGTGGTTCTACGAGACCATCAACGAGGGCGACATCGTCCAGGTCGTCAACTCGGCCGGCGACACCATGGCCCCCTTCGGCAACGGCTACGGCGACTGGAACCTCGACTGGAAGAACTGGCGCGAGGGCAGCGCCCTGGTCGGCGGCACCGAGGAAGTACCGGGCCCCCAGGTGCAGGCCCGCCTGAGACCGGAGTCGGTGTGAGGCCGTGCGGCCCCTTCAGGGGCAGGCGCGCGACTAGGCGCTCAACGGCTGCTTCCTGCGAAGCAGCGAGGCCAGCGCCGACGCGAACTCGACCGGCTCCACCGGCAGGGTCACCGCCGCGTCCGCCCGGCTCCAGGTCGCGAGCCACGCGTCCTGCGGCCGCCCGATCAGCACCAGGGCGGGCGGGCACTCGAAGATCTCGTCCTTGATCTGCCGGCACACCCCCATGCCCCCCATGGGCACAGCCTCACCATCGAGCACACAGACGTCGATCCCGCCCCTGTCCAGCTCCTTGATGACGGCGGCGGGTGTCGCGCACTCCAAGAACTCCACGGCGGGAACATCCGGAGCGGGGCGGCGGCCGGTGGCGAGCCGCACCTGCTCCCGGGTGTTGGAGTCGTCGCTGTAGAC
This sequence comes from Streptomyces sp. NBC_01314, assembly GCF_041435215.1. Classification (NCBI taxonomy): domain Bacteria; kingdom Bacillati; phylum Actinomycetota; class Actinomycetes; order Kitasatosporales; family Streptomycetaceae; genus Streptomyces; species Streptomyces sp. NBC_01314. The sequence continues at coordinate 8,283,848 of NZ_CP108394.1, forward strand.
CAGCACCGTGGCGGTCGGCTGCATTGTTCCTCCGTTACGCAGAAGATCGGACGTCGTACGGACAACAAGACGGACAGGGCCCGATGCGCGGATGCTACTCCCTCGAACACCACGTCAGCACCGGTATGGAGGGAAGCAACACTCCGAACGGCACCCCCCGGAGTGAGGGCGGGATAAGCGACCGACATAATGTCGGTCGTGGCGACAGCAACGACAGTAGAAACCGGGCACGCGCACCCGTCGGTCAACCGGCCGAACCTCACCAGCGTCGGAACCATCATCTGGTTGAGTTCCGAGCTGATGTTCTTCGCGGCCCTCTTCGCGATGTACTTCACCCTGCGATCGGTGACCGGTCCGGATTTCTGGGCCGAGAAGGCCGACACCCTGAACTTCCCGTTCTCGGCGACCAACACCACGATCCTGGTGCTCTCCTCCCTCACCTGCCAGCTCGGCGTGTTCGCCGCCGAGCGCGGGGACGTGAAGAAGCTCCGGATGTGGTTCATCGTCACGTTCGTGATGGGTGCGATCTTCATCGGCGGTCAGGTCTTCGAGTACACCGAGCTGGTCAAGCACGAGGGCCTGTCGCTCTCGTCCGACCCCTACGGCTCGGTGTTCTATCTGACCACCGGCTTCCACGGCCTGCACGTGACGGGCGGTCTCATCGCCTTCCTGCTGGTCCTCGGACGCACCTACGCGGCGAAGAGGTTCACCCACGAACAGGCGACCGCGGCCATCGTCGTGTCCTACTACTGGCACTTCGTCGATGTCGTCTGGATCGGCCTCTTCGCCACGATCTACATGATCAAGTAGAGCGGGCGGCCGGGCCGGGCTGACCGAACGCCTGCCTCGCACCGAGAACGACCCTTCCAGAAGCACCGACGCAGAAGATCCTGACACCGGGGTAATCCGTGAAAAAGCTCTCCGCACGACGACGCCATCCGCTGGCGGCGTTCGTCGTCCTACTCATCGCGCTGGCGGCCACCGGGGGGCTGTACACCGCCTTCGCGCCCGCGCCCCGGGCCGCGGCCGATGAGACCGCTCAGACCCTCAGCATCGAGGAGGGTAAGAAGCTCTACGCCGTGGGCTGCGCCAGCTGCCACGGCACCGGCGGTAAGGGCACCACCGACGGCCCGTCCCTGGTGGGTGTGGGCGCGGCAGCCGTCGACTTCCAGGTCGGCACCGGCCGTATGCCGGCCCAGCAGCCGGGCGCGCAGATCCCGAAGAAGCCGGTCGCCTACTCGCAGGCCGAGATCGACCAGCTCGCGGCGTACATCTCCTCGCTGGGCGCCGGTCCGGAGATCCCGACCGAGAACGCGTACGACCCCGAGGGCGCGGACATCGCCGAGGGCGGCGAGCTGTTCCGCACCAACTGCGCGCAGTGCCACAATTTCACCGGCAAGGGGGGTGCGCTGTCCGAGGGCAAGTACGCGCCGGACCTTGAGGGTGTCGACCCGAAGCACATCTACGAGGCCATGCAGACGGGCCCGCAGAACATGCCGTCCTTCCCCGACACCACGCTGTCGGAGGAGAACAAGAAGGACATCATCGCGTACCTCGACGCGGTCAACGGCGACGACACCGTGGAGCCCGGTGGCCTCAGCCTCGGCGGGCTCGGCCCGGTCAGCGAAGGTCTCTTCGGCTGGGTGTTCGGGCTCGGCGCGCTGATCGCCATCGCCGTCTGGGTCGCCGCTCGGACCGCAAAGGCCAAGAAGTCATGAGTAGTCAAGAGATTCCAGAAGAGAACCTGCCCATCGAGCAGGACGCGCACGGCGCGGTCAAGGTCGCGGACGAGAAGAACCCCTTCGCGGACCCCGGCCTCCCGCCCCACGAGCACCGTGTCCAGGACATCGACGAGCGGGCCGCGAAGCGGTCCGAGCGCACGGTCGCCCTGCTGTTCACGGTGTCGATGCTGGCCACCGTCGCCTTCATCGCCTCGTACCTGGCGATCGACGTCGAAAAGTCGATCTACGTCTTCCCGATCGGTCATATCAGCGCGCTGAACTTCGCGCTGGGTATGACGCTCGGCGTGTCGCTGTTCTGCATCGGCGCGGGCGCGGTCCACTGGGCCCGCACGCTGATGTCGGACGTGGAGGTCGCCGACGAGCGTCACCCGATCGAGGCCGCGCCCGAGGTCAAGGCCAAGGTCCTGGCCGACTTCAAGGAAGGCGCCAAGGAGTCGGTGATCGGCCGTCGCAAGCTGATCCGCACCACGATGTTCGGCGCGCTGTCCCTGTTCCCGCTCTCCGGTGTCTTCCTGCTCGGCGGCCTCGGCCCCGCGCCCGGCACCAAGCTGCGCCACACCACCTGGGCCAAGGGCAAGAAGCTCGTCAACATGAACACCAACGAGCCGCTGCGTCCCTCGGACGTCGCGGTGGGGTCGCTGACCTTCGCCATGCCGGACGGCCTGAGCGAGCACGACCACGACTTCCAGAAGAACATCGCCAAGGACGCCCTGATGATCGTCCGGATCCAGCCGGACGACTTCAAGGACAAGCGCGAGCTGGAGTGGTCCCACGAGGGCATCGTGGCGTTCTCGAAGATCTGCACCCACGTGGGCTGCCCGATCTCCCTGTACGAGCAGCAGACGCACCACGTGCTCTGCCCCTGCCACCAGTCCACCTTCGACCTCGCCGACGGCGGCCGGGTCATCTTCGGCCCCGCGGGTCACGCCCTGCCGCAGCTGAGGATCACCGTCGGGGAAGACGGCTACCTCCAAGCGGTCGGCGACTTCGAAGAGCCCGTCGGTCCTGCCTTCTGGGAGCGCGGATGAGCACTACGAGCACCACCACCGACGCGCGCGACAAGCGCGAGAAGGCACCGGCCGGCGAGCGCGTCGCCGACTGGGCCGACGGACGGCTTGGGATCTACTCCCTGGCCAAGGCCAACATGCGCAAGATCTTCCCCGACCACTGGTCGTTCATGCTGGGCGAGATCTGCCTCTACAGCTTCATCATCATCATCCTCACGGGTGTGTACCTGACGCTGTTCTTCCACCCGTCGATGAACGAGGTGGAGTACCACGGCAGCTACGTCCCGCTGCAGGGTCAGCTGATGTCCGAGGCGTTCAACTCGACCATGCACATCTCCTTCGAGGTGCGCGGTGGTCTGCTGATCCGGCAGATCCACCACTGGGCCGCGTTGGTCTTCCTCGCCGGCATGTTCGTGCACATGATGCGCGTGTTCTTCACGGGTGCGTTCCGCAAGCCGCGTGAGGTCAACTGGCTGTTCGGCTTCCTGCTGTTCGTCCTGGGCATGTTCACCGGCTTCACCGGTTACTCGCTCCCGGACGACCTGCTCTCCGGCACCGGTGTCCGCTTCATGGAGGGCGCGGTCCTGTCCGTGCCGATCGTCGGCACGTACCTGTCGTTCTTCCTCTTCGGCGGAGAGTTCCCGGGCGGCGACTTCGTGGCCCGCTTCTACTCGGTCCACATCCTGCTGCTGCCGGGCATCATGCTCGGCCTCGTGGTGGCGCACCTGATCCTGGTCTTCTACCACAAGCACACGCAGTACGCGGGCCCCGGAAAGACGAACAAGAACGTCGTCGGCATGCCGCTGCTCCCCGTGTACATGGCGAAGGCCGGAGGCTTCTTCTTCCTGGTCTTCGGTGTCATCGCGGTCATCTCGGCGATCGCCACGATCAACCCGATCTGGACCATGGGTCCCTACCGGCCGGACCAGGTGTCGACCGGCGCCCAGCCCGACTGGTACATGGGCTTCTCCGAGGGCCTGATCCGTGTCATGCCGGGCTGGGAGATCAACCTCTGGGGTCACACGCTCGTCCTGGGCGTGTTCATCCCGCTGATCATCTTCCCGCTGGTCCTGGTCGCGATCGCCGTCTACCCGTTCATCGAGTCCTGGGTCACCGGCGACAAGCGCGAGCACCACATCCTGGACCGCCCGCGCAACGCCCCGACCCGTACGGCCTTCGGCGTCGCGTGGATCACCTGGTACATGGTCCTGCTGATCGGTGGTGGAAACGACCTCTGGGCGACCCACTTCCACCTGTCGATCAACTCGATCACCTGGTTCGTCCGGATCGCGTTCTTCGTGGCCCCGGTCGTCGCGTTCATCGTCACCAAGCGCATCTGCCTCGGCCTGCAGCGCCGGGACAGGGACAAGATCCTGCACGGTCGCGAGACCGGCATCATCAAGCGCCTGCCGCACGGTGAGTTCATCGAGGTCCACGAGCCGCTCAGCCAGGAGCAGCTGCACACGCTCACGGCGCACGAGCAGTACGCGCCGGCCGAGATCGGTGCCGCGGTCGACGAGAACGGTGTCGCCCGCAAGACCACGCCCCTCGGCAAGCTCCGCGCCAAGCTGAGCAAGGGCTACTACGGCGAGGACAGCCAGATCGCCAAGCCCACCGTCGAGGAGTACAAGGAGATCACGAGCGGCCACGGCCACCACTGATCGCTTCGCTTCGCCGCACCACGGTCGAAGGGCCCCTGTCCGATCTTCGGACGGGGGCCCTTCGCCGTGCTCCGACCTGGATAGGGTGGGCGCATCAGTGATTTCACGGTCCGCGTGGCATTCCCTGCCCGCGGCTGAGACACCCCGGAGCGGCTATGAGCGCTGTGACCCCCGCTGGAGGCGACACCGCGGCGGGCCGTTCCTGGCCCGCGGTGCTGAACGCGCTGCTGTCCGGGCAGGACCAGGACGCCGGCGCCACGTTCTGGGCGATGGACCAGATCATGCGCGGCGAGGCGACGGACGCGCAGATCGCCGGGTTCGTCGTGGCACTGCGGGCCAAGGGGGAGACGGTCGACGAGATCACCGGACTTGTCGAGGCGCTGTACGAGCACGCCAATGTGATCGAGGTGGCGGGGAAGACCGTCGACATCGTCGGTACGGGCGGTGACGGCGCGAAGACGGTCAACATCTCCACGATGTCGTCGATCGTCGTCGCCGGTACGGGCGCGAAGGTCGTCAAGCACGGCAACCGGGCCGCGTCGTCGGCGTCCGGGGCGTCCGATGTGCTGGAGAAGCTGGGCGTCAATCTGGAACTGACGCCGAAGCGGGTGGCCGAGGTCGCCGAGGAGGCCGGGATCACCTTCTGCTTCGCCGTGAAGTTCCATCCGGCGTTGCGTCATGTGGCCGCCGCGCGAGGGCAGTTGGGCATCCGGACGGTCTTCAACGCGCTCGGGCCGCTGGCCAACCCGGCGAAGGTGCGAGCCCAGGCGGTCGGTGTCGCCGATCCGCGGATGGCGCCCATCATGGCGGGCGTCTTCGCCGAGCGGGGCAACTCGTCGCTGGTCTTCCGGGGCGACGACGGACTCGACGAGCTGACGACGACGGCCACGTCACGGGTGTGGGTCGTCCGGGACGGCAAGGTCACCGAGGAGGCCTTCGATCCCCGTGACGTGGGCCTGGAGATGGTGCCCGTGGAGGCGTTGCGGGGGGCTGACGCGTCGTACAACGCGGATGTCGCGCGACGGTTGCTGGGCGGGGAGACGGGGCCGGTGCGGGACGCGGTGCTGTTGAACTCGGCGGCGGCGTTGGTGGCCCTTGAGCCGGGGACGACTTCTCTGGCGGAGCAGCTGCGGGTCGGGATGGCGAAGGCCGCGGAGTCGATCGACTCGGGGGCGGCCCTGCGGGTTCTCGAACGATGGGTCGCGGCGACCAACGCGTAGCGACTGCCGATGGGTGGGGCTTCTCGCGCCTCTGAAGGGCCCGCAGGCCCTTCAGGGGCGCGGGGAACTGCGCGAACACCCCAACTCACCTGTACTCGCCCCACGGAGCCGTACCCCCGAGCTGCTGGGCGCCCTCATCCCGTCATCCGGACAGAAGTTGCGGCGTGGCGATCACTTCAGTACGTTCCTGTTCAGGTCATGAGTGACAGCCCAAAGCCCCGGCTGGCTGTCCGGCAACCCTCCTTCCGTGGCGGGGTGCCCCGGGTGAAGACCGGGTCGTAGGCAGCGAGGTCTACGGCAAGCGCGGTTTCGAGGGAGTCTTCCGTGAGCAAGCGAATGCGATAGGGCCGCCGAGCCCCGCCTCCGCGCACCCTTTTCTCTTCTTCCGCATGCCCTCCTTCGGCATGCCCCTCACGGGAGTTCGCCATGTCTGTCTCCACTGTTGCCGCCGACCAGTCCGTTTGTGCCCCGCTGCCCGTTCTGGGCCGGGATGTCACCGTCCCGCTCGTCACCGGCGGGGAAGTCACCTACGCCGCCCTCGACTACGCGGCCAGCGCCCCCGCCCTGCAGCGCGTGTGGGACGACGTGGCGGCGTACGCGCCCTACTACGGCAGCGTCCACCGCGGCGCCGGCTACCTCTCCCAGCTGTCGACCGACCTCTTCGAGAACGCCCGCAGGACCGTCGCGGAGTTCCTCGACTGCCGGACCGACGACCAGCTGATCTTCACCCGCTCGACGACGGACTCCCTGAACCTCCTGGCCCAGGCACTCCCCGCCGACTGCCAGGTCTTCGTCTTCGAGACCGAGCACCACGCCTCGCTGCTGCCCTGGCGGAACGCGCGGGTGACGTACCTGGACGCGCCGCGTACGCACCAGGAGGCCGTGGCCACCCTGGAGACCGCGCTGGCCGACCGCGACCCGAACGGGCCGGCGCTGGTGTGTGTCACCGGTGCCTCCAACGTCACCGGGGAGATCTGGCCGGTGGGTGAGCTGTCCGCCGTCGCGCACGCGCACGGCGCGCGGATCGTGCTCGACGCGGCCCAGCTCGCACCCCACCACTCCGTCTCCGTAAGGGAGTTGGACGTGGACTGGGTCGCCTTCTCGGGGCACAAGCTGTACGCCCCGTTCGGGGCCGGCGTGCTCGCCGGGCGCGCCGACTGGCTGCGCGAAGCCGACCCCTACCTCGCGGGCGGCGGCGCCTCCCGCAAGGTGACCCGGCGTACGGACGGGGGCGTGGACGTCGAGTGGCACGAGACCGCCGCCCGCCACGAGGCCGGCTCGCCGAACGTCATCGGCGCCTACTCCATCGCCTCCGCCTGCAGGGCCCTCACCGAGGCCGGGTTCGACACGCTGGTCGCCAGGGAGCGGTATCTGATCGACGCCGTACGGGCCGGACTCGCCGAGGTGCCCGAGGTGCGGATCCTCTCCCTCTTCGGGGACGACGCCCCGCGCGTCGGCGTCCTCTCCTTCGTCGTCGAGGGCTGGAACAGCTCCCACTTCGCCGCCGCGCTCTCCGCCGAGTACGGCATCGGCGTACGCGACGGGCTCTTCTGCGCCCACCCCCTCGTCCGCACCCTCCTCGGCAGCGACCCGCAGACCCAGGGCGAGTGCGGCGCCCCCGAGGCCGCGCCCGGCGAGCGGTCCCTCAACGCGATCCGGGTGAGCTTCGGCGCGGGCACCCCCGACGAGCACGTGGAGCGGTTCGTGGGCGCGGTGAAGGAGCTCGTGCGGGACGGCGCGCAGTGGAACTACCGTACGGAGGACGGCCGTTGCGTCCCGGCGGTCTGACCCCGCCGCCGGACCCGGCCGCGCGGGGAGCCAGGTCCTGCCGATCGGATCAGGCCTGGGCCGCGGGGCGTGGCACGCACTCCGCCCACTGTCTGAACGGTGCCTGAACGGCGTGGGGGGACCCTGGCCGCGTTCGCGCGGGAGGTACCCCCACCGCCCCGCTCACCGGCGGTCATCAGGCGGCGCAGCCCGAAACCGGCATGATCCGAACGCCAGGCTTCAGCCGTCCAGCCCGATGGCGAAGGCGGCCTCGAGGTCGTGCTGCGAGTAGGCGCGGAACGCGACATGCGTGTCCGTCCCCAGCACCCCCGGAATCTTGCTGATGCGGCCGGGGATCACGTCCGCGAGGTCCTCGTGCTCCTTCACCCGGACCATGGCGACCAGATCGTACGTACCGGTCACGGAGAACACCTCGGTCACGGATTCGATCGCGGCGATCGACTCCGCGATCTCCGGAATCCGGTCCACGCTGGTCTTGATGAGCACGATCGCGGTGATCACGGCTGTTTCTCTCCCTCGGGGGCCGGAGCTGGGACGTTCTCTGAGGCGTCCGCTGGCGCAGTCACTCTAGCCCTACGCCCATAACGCCCCCACGCGTAGGCGAACCCCAGTCCGAACCCCACCAGATGCGCCAGATAGGCGACGCCCGGCCCCGAGGTCTGCCGCCCCGCGGCCAGCCACTGCAGGCTCACCCAGAACGGCAGGGTCACCCACGCCGGAAACCGCAGTGGGAGGAAGAGGAGGAACGGCAGGAGGCTCGTCACCCGCGCCCCGGGGAACAGGAAGAGGAACGAGCCGAGGACCGCGGAGATCGCCCCCGACGCGCCGACCAGCGACTGCGGCGACCCGGCGTGTGCCGCCGCGTACGCCACCAGCGCGAGATAGCCGCAGCCCACGTAGAAGAGGGCGAACTCCACATGACCCATGCGTTCCTCGGCCATCGCCCCGAAGACGAAGAGGAAGAGCATGTTGCCGAGGAGGTGCAGCCAGCTGCCGTGGACGAACAGTGCGGTGAGGGGGGTGAGCGCGGCGCGCGGGGTGCCGCCGAAGAGTCCGTCGGGGACGACACCCCAGCGGCGGAAGTACGCCCGCTGCGCGGCGAGCAGCTCGTCCCCGGTGCCGTACACGGGGTTGAAGCCGGCCGCCGGTCCGATCAGGAAGATCGCACAGCAGACGGCGATCAGCCCGTATGTCACCGGTGCCGACTCGTTTCGTACGGCCCGCGCGGCCGAGGTGCTCCACTTGCCGATCACTAACAGAGCATGACGTAACAGGACTCACCGGCACAGACCGCCTCGCCGCCGGTCACGGACGGCCTCGCCGCCGGGGGCAATCGGCGGCGCCGCCGCAGGCGAACGGGCGTCCGGTACCGGTCAGGCCGTAGGGTTACGAGCCATACGCACCGGTACGCCGGCGCTTCACCGAGACTGGAAGAAGGAAGAGCAGCCACGATGACGGTTCCCCTGCCGACGGACACGACCCGCTGGCGCTGCACGCTCTGTGGCAACCTCACGCGGTTCGACGTGACCCGCTCGTCGAAGGTCGTCGAGTACGTTCACCTCGATCTCGCCGGGCAGCCCAAGGTCGAGGAGCGCGACGTGGTCAGTGAGACCATCGAGTCGGTGCGCTGCCGCTGGTGCAACGCCGTGGACCAGGTGGAACTCGTGGACAGGCCGGGCGCCGGCTCCTGAGGACGGGGGTCCCCCCGCTCGAGCGAAGTCGAGAGTGGGGAGGGCCCCGCTGAGAAATGGGGTGTGACGGATGGTGGAGAGCGCAGGCGGGGGGCCGGGCGACGGTACCGCTGAGGTGCTCGACCGTCCGCTGCCCGAGGGCGTCCGCAAGCGGGTCGTGCAGATCGTCTCCGACGGCTTCGGCGGACTGACCGTCGCCGAACTGCCCGCACAGCTCAGGCAGTATGCCCGGTTCACCCCGAATCGCCGGGTGAGGTTCGCCGGGAACGCGATGGCGGCCGCCGTGGAGAGCGACACGCTGTTCAGACAGCGGATCGGGGAGCGGTTCCGGGAGGCCCACCCGGAGCTGGCCGGCGCCCTCGACACGGGCGCGCCGCCCCCGGCCGCGGATCCGCTGGACGTGGCGGCCGCGGCCTACGTGCTGCGCCCCACGGGCTGGGTGAAGCTGGTCGCCGCCGCCGGTGAGGAGGCCCTGCGGGCGGACGCCGAGCGGGTCGACGAGGAGAGCCGGGCCGAGCTGGAGCGGCTGCGGGAACAGCTCGCCGAGGCCCGCGGCCATACGAAGGCCGAGACGGAACGGCTGCGCGCGGAGCTGGAGTCGGTCAAGAAGGAGGCCGATTCGATGCACCGCAAGCTCCGGGCCGCCCTCAGCGACGTCAAGCGTGGCGAGGCCGCCCTGCGCAAGCTGCACGCCGAGATGGAGACCGTACGCGCCGAGAGCCACGCCCAGGTGTCCGCCGCCGAGAGCGAGAGCCGGCGGGTCAAGGCCCGGCTCGGTGAGGCGGAGGCCGCCCTGGAGGCCGCCCGGCGGGCCGCCCGCGAGGGCCGCAGCGTCGAGGACATGCGCGTACGGCTGCTGCTGGACACCGTGCTGGAGGCGGCCCAGGGGCTGCGGCGGGAGCTGGCGCTGCCGCCGGTCTCCGTACGGCCCGCCGAGACCGTCGACGCGGTCGAGCCGGGGCGGATGACCCCGAAGGACATCGCCGCCCGCGCGCTGTCGGAGAACGACCCGGCGATCCTGGACCAGTTGCTGGCGCTGCCGCAGGCGCATCTCGTCGTCGACGGCTACAACGTCACCAAGACCGGCTATCCGCAGATGCCGCTGGAGAAGCAGCGGCTGCGGCTCCTCGGGCAGCTCTCCCAGCTCGCCGCGCAGACCGGCGCCGAGGTCACCTGTGTCTTCGACGGGGCCGAGCTGGCCGCGCCGGTGCTGCTCGCGCCGCCGCGCGGGGTGCGGGTGCTGTTCTCCAAGCCGGGTGTCACCGCCGACGAGTTGATCCGCCAGCTGGTGCGCGCCGAGCCGCCCGGCCGGCCGGTCATCGTCGCCTCCACCGACCGTGAGGTGGCCGACGGGATCGCCAAGGCGGGGGCCCGCCCGGTGGCGTCCGTGGTGCTCCTCAAGCGTCTTTCGTGACCCTTGGGTACGGTCCGCCGCAACAGTAACGAACAGGCGCTATGACCGAATTGGCAGAAATGTTGCGCAACGTAGCGTCAACCGAGCATTACCGCATGTGCGTTGAGTGTAAATTGTGCGCCGTGGGGCGGGATTTTTCCTGTGGGGGATTTGAAGTGATCACCATTAGGTCACTAGGGTCTGGGCTCAAACCTCTGAACGGGTGATCGTCGCCGGAGTCCCCGCCGGCCGGTCGCTCACATGAAGGAGTTCACCTACCGTGGCGTCCCACCGTCGACCGAAGCAGCCGAGCCGTGCGCGTGTGACCGTGCTCACGACTGCCGCCGCCGCTGCCGTGGCCCTGAGCTCGCAGGCCGCCAACGCCGCGCCCGCGGAGAAGCCGAGCAAGGACGAGGTCAAGGCCAAGGTCCACAAGCTCTACGAGGACGCCGGGCGGGCCACCGACAAGCTCAACGGGGCCGAGGAGAAGCAGGAGAAGCTCGAGAAGGAGATCTCCGCGATCCAGGACAACGTCGCCAAGGGTCAGGAAGACCTCAACGAGCTGCGTGAGGGCATAGGCCTGGCGGCCAGCGCCCAGTACCGCTCGGGCGGCATCGACTCCTCGATCCAGCTCTTCCTCTCCGCGGACCCGGACGACTACCTGGACAAGGCCGCCACGCTCGACCAGCTGACCAGCCAGCAGGTCGAGTCGCTGAAGAAGGTCCAGGAGAAGCAGCGCACGCTCGCGCAGCAGCGCCAGGAGGCCACGGAGAAGCTGGAGGACCTCGCGGACACCCGCGAGACCCTGGCCGAGAAAAAGAAGGAAGTCCAGAGCAAGCTTGCCGCGGCGAACAAGCTCCTCAACTCCCTGACGGCCGAGGAGAAGGCCGACCTGGACGAGCAGGAGACCCGCGCCAGCCGCGACGCCGGGGAACGCGTCGACCTGGGCAACGAGGTGGCCGCCTCCGATCGCGGTGCCGCCGCTCTCGCCGCCGCCGCCACCCAGGAAGGCAAGCCGTACGTCTCCGGTGGCAGCGGCCCCAACTCCTACGACTGCTCCGGGCTGACCCAGTGGGCCTACGCCCAGGCCGGTGTGTCGATCACCCGGACCACGTACACGCAGGCGAACGACGGCCCCCGGATCGGCCGCGGCGAACTCATGCCGGGCGACCTGGTCTTCTTCAACGACCTGGGTCACGTCGGTCTCTACGCGGGCAACGGCATGGTCCTGCACGCTCCGTACCCGGGCAAGAACGTCCGCTACGAGTCGATGAGCACCATCGGCACCTTCCAGTTCGGTGTCCGCATCGGCGGATGACACCCGCACCGGCTTGAACAGGACTGATCGTCACACCGTGTGACGATCAGTTCTGTTTTTCTTCAAGATCAGGACACCGCACCGCCCGAACGGGCGAATTTCCGCACCTCGTGCTGACCCCTTTCCCCGCTGGTGACCTGGGCACCGGGCCTGAGGTCACGCTGTGTGGCCGCGGAGGTCTTTGGCCGGGACACGGTCGCGCGGCTACTGTCGGCCGCGCTTCCCTCACTCGCCGTGAGTGCACCCCGGACCGGGGTCGCCGCCGCGGACCCGAGGGAGGGCCCTGTCCACCGTCGAAGGGAGTGCGGCTTCCCGTGGTGTCCCACAGTCGCCTTGTACCGTCCGGGTTCGACCGGGGCGCTGCCGCCGCCCTCGGTGTGCTGTCCGCCGCTGCCGCCGCCCTCGGCGCCATCCCCGCCCAGTCGGCCGCCGCCGCGCCGCACGACAAGACCCGGGCCGAGGTGGACCGGCTGTACGAGGAGGCCGAGCGGGCCACCGAGGCCTACAACAAGGCCGACGAGCGCGCCGACGAGCTGCGCGACCAGGTCGGCATCGCGCAGGACTCCATCGCCCGGCAGCAGGACCGCATCAACGTCATGCGGGAGTCGCTGGGTTCGCTCGCGGGTGCCCAGTACCGCTCCGGCGGCGTCGACCCGTCGATCGCCCTGCTGTTCTCCGACGATCCGGACGACTACCTCGACACGGCAGCCGCCCTGTACCGCATCAACGCGCACCAGGCGGGCGAACTCCACGACCTCCGGCAGGCCATGCGCGACCTCTCCCAGAACCGCGCGGAGGCCGGTGGCAAGCTCGCCGAGCTGGAGAAGAGCCGCAAGGCCGTCGCCCAGCACAAGCGGGCCGTCGAGGGGAAGCTCGCGGCGGCCCGGCGGTTGCTCGACTCCCTCCCGGACGAGGAGCGCGCCGAGTACGACCGCGCCTCCCGTTCCACCGGCTCCGGCCGGACCGACATGCCCGACCTCGCCGGCGCCGCCGCCCCCAACGGCCGCGCCGCCGCCGCTGTCGCCGCCGCCCGCTCCGCCCTCGGCAAGCCGTACGTGTGGGGCTCCAGCGGCCCCGACGGCTTCGACTGCTCGGGTCTCATGGTCTGGTCGTACGGACAGGCCGGCGTGGGCCTGCCGCGTACCTCGCAGGCCCAGCGGTATGCCGGCACCCAGGTCCCGCTCTCCCAGGCCCAGCCCGGCGACCTCGTCACCTACCGGGCCGACGCCAGCCATGTCGGCATGTACGCGGGCAACGGCCAGGTCATTCACGCCCCCTACCCCGGTGCCCCGGTCCGCTACGACCCCGTCGGCATGATGCCGATCACGTCGGTCACCCGCCCCTGACCGCCGCCGGGTCCCGGCCCTCGCGGGGCGGTCGGGACCCGGGCCGCCCTGCCGTTCGGCGACACGGCCCCCGTACGATCGGGAACGTGGCTGGTCGAAGGCGCACCACGTGTGTCCGGCCCGGGGCTGTCCCGGGCCGCGGAAGTGTTCCCTCGGTGGTCGCGGTTCCCTCGGCGGTCGCGCTCGCACTCGCCCTTCTCGTCGGCTGCGGCGGCAACGCGGCGCCCGACGAGGCCCGCGCCGACGTGCGGCGGATGCTCGACCGGCGGGCCTCGGCGGTCCTGGAGCGGGACGGGACGGCGTACCGCGCCACCGAGGCGCCGGCATCCACGGTCGCTGGCCAACTGGCCACCGGGGCTGCCGAGTTCGCGAACCTCCGCAGCCTGCCGCTCTCCTCCTGGTCGTACGACCTCACCGCCTTCCACCGCTCCGGCGACCGGGCCACGGCCGAGGCGGCCCTCCGCTACCGGATACGCGGCTACGACAAGGCGCCCGTCACCGCCGTACGGACACTGACCCTCGTCCGGGACGACGACGGGGCGTGGCGGGTCGCCGCCGACGAGCCCTCGAAGGAGGGCACCGAACAGCTGTGGGAGCAGGGGCGGATTCGGGCTGTGCGCGGGGAGCGGAGCCTGGTGCTGGGGGTCGGGTGGCCGACGCAGGCCCTGCGGGAGTACGCCGGGCTGGCGGACCGGGCCGTGCCCGCCGTGACGGAGGCGTGGGGCGAGGAGTGGGCCCGGCGGGTCCTGGTCGTCGTGCCGGAGTCGCTGGAGGAGATGGCGGGGCTGCTGGGGGCGCCCGCGTCCGGGTACCGGGGGATCGCGGCGGTCACCACCGGCGAGGTGAGCCAAGTGAACGGGGCGTCCTCCGGGACAGCGGCCGGGGGAGGCACGGCGAAGGCGCCGGCGGACCGGATCGTCGTCAACCCCGACGCGTACGCCGTCCTGGGCGGCCTCGGCAAGCAGGTCGTCCTCACCCACGAGACGACCCACGTCGCCACCCGCGCCCATACCGCCGCCGCCACCCCTCTCTGGCTCTCCGAGGGCTACGCGGACTGGGTCGGCTACCGCACGACCGGCCGCACGGTCCCCGAGGTGGCCCCCGAACTGCGGCGTGCCGTCGCCGAGGGCCGGGCCCCGGCCGCCCTGCCCGCCGACTCCGACTTCGGCTTCTCCGACGACTCGGGCAAGCTCGCCCAGGCCTACGAGAGCGGCTGGCTGGCCTGCCGCCTGATCGCCGACGACTGGGGGGAGGCACGCCTCGACGCCTTCTACCGGACCGTCGGCGCACACGGGAAGCGGGCCGGGGCGGTGGAGGGCGCGCTGAAGGAGGTCCTGGGCACGACGGTCGACGAGTTCACCGAGCGGTGGCGGGAGTACGTGCGGGATCGGCTGGGCTGAGCCGCGGGGGCGGAACGGCCCGAAGGGCCGTCCAGAGGCGCGGGGAACCGCGCGAAGCCCCCACCGGCCCGCGGCCGGCGAACCGACCCGCGTGGGGTTCAGGAACCCAGTGGCTCCTTGGCGCGGGCCGGCGGATCCGGCAGCGGCGCCGGGGCGGGCCGCACCGTGTCGTGCCACAGCTCGAACGCGGCGAGCAGGGCCGCGAGGACGAGAAGGCCGTTGCGGACGAAGAGGAGGGTGACGCCCAGCGCGTCGCTGGCGACGACGTGGGCGAACCAGACCGGGAACTCCAGGACGGTCACGAAGGACGCCGCCAGAACCAGGGCGGCGGGCGGACCCATACGGCTCGCGCGGAAGCAGAGGCACACCGCGGCCAGGCCCACCAGCCACACCATGTACTGCGGGCTGATCACCCGGCTGGTGGCCGTGAACATCAGCACGGCCACGAACGCCGCGTCCGCGAGGGTGTGCGGCGCGAACCGCCGGGCCCGCACCCGCCACAGCAGCAGCCAGGCGAACGCCGTCCCGCTGAGCAGCAGGGCCGCCTTGCTGACGGTGTCGACGTGGTCGCCGAGGAACTCCACCGAGCCGTAGTTGAGCAGCACCTCGCCGTCCCAGCCGAACTGCCGGGCCACATGGAAGACGAGGGCGCCCAGCGACTCCACCTCGGTGCCCCGGTCCCGCTGGAACGTCAGGAAGGCGAAGGCGCCAGGCATGGAGACGGCGAAGAGCACAGCCACGGCGAGGCCGGTGCCCGCCGCCCACGCCCAGGCAGCGCGGTCGCGGGCGCCCAGGAGCAGCAGCGCCGGCCAGACCTTCAGCATGGCCGCGAAGGCCGTCAGCGCCCCCATCGCGCGCGGATGACGGCTCCCGGCGAGGAGGGCCCCGACGGCCACCGCCGTCACCATCACGTCGTAGCGGGCGTACGCGGTAGGGCCGAGCAGCGGCAGGCCCACCACCCACACCCAGGCACCGCGCCATGTCCTGCCGGGGCGGGCGCCCGAGTACAGGAGCAGCGCGAGCACGACCAGGTCGGCGAGGAAGGCGAGGACGAAGAACGCCGACGCGTAGTCCAGGAAGGGCAGCAGCGCGGGGGAGAGGATCGCGAGGGCGGCGGCGGGCGGGTACTGCCAGGTGACGTCGTCCAGGGGATACGTTCCTGTGCGCAGGGTCTCGTACCAGCCCTGGTAGATCACCGAGACGTCGCTGGTGACGTCCGGGCCGGGGAACACGTACACCTTGAAGACGAACAGCAGCAGGAGCAGCCGGGTGGCGCCCCAGAGCGTCAGCAGCCCGAACGGGAGCCGTCGAGAGCCCGTCATGTCCATCTGAGCCACGTGAGTCCCTGTCCGTCCCTGTCCGCCGACGTCTGTCCACGCCGCGCTGCGCGCCTGTGGGGGACATGATCCCCCGCCGGCCTGTGAAGCGGCCGTGAAGCCCGGCCGGGTCCGGTGCGGATGTGCCCGTGGCGCTGTGGATGTGCCTGGGGGCGGCGGGCCGACGCCGGTTCGGTAGGGTCGGCGGCGATGGACAAGACCCTGATCGTGACCAACGACTTCCCGCCCCGGCCCGGCGGTATCCAGGCCTTTCTGCACAACATGGCGCTACGGCTGGACCCCGAGCGGATCGTCGTCTACGCCTCGACGTGGAAGTTTAGCCGGGAGGGCGTCGAGGCGACGGCCGCCTTCGACGACGAGCAGCCCTTCACCGTCGTACGCGACCGGACGACCATGCTGCTGCCGACGCCCCTCGTCACCCGCCGCGCGGTCTCGCTGCTGCGGGAGCACGGCTGTACGTCGGTGTGGTTCGGCGCGGCGGCCCCGCTGGGCCTGATGGCCCCCGCGCTGCGCCGGGCGGGCGCGAAGCGGCTGGTGGCCACCACGCACGGCCACGAGGCGGGCTGGGCGCAACTGCCCGCCGCCCGGCAGCTGCTGCGGCGGATCGGCGAGGGCACGGACACGATCACCTACCTGGGCGAGTACACGCGCTCCCGGATCACCACGGCTCTCACGCCGGGCGCGGCCGGGCGCATGGTCCAGTTGCCGCCCGGCGTCGACGAGAAGACCTTCCACCCCGGCTCCGGCGGCGCGGAGGTCCGGGCCCGGCTGGGGCTCACCGACCGGCCGGTCGTCGTCTGCGTCTCCCGGCTCGTGCCCCGCAAGGGGCAGGACACGCTGATCCGGGCGATGCCCGGAATCCTGGCCAAGGAGCCGGACGCGGTGCTGCTGATCGTCGGCGGCGGACCGTACGAGAAGGAGCTGCGCCGGCTCGCCCACGAGACGAGGGTCGCCGGGTCCGTCCGTTTCACCGGCGCCGTCCCCTGGTCCGAGCTGCCCGCCCACTACGGCGCCGGTGACGTCTTCGCCATGCCGTGCCGCACCCGCCGGGGCGGGCTGGACGTCGAGGGACTGGGGATCGTCTACCTGGAGGCCTCCGCGACCGGACTGCCCGTCGTCGCGGGCGACTCCGGCGGCGCCCCCGACGCCGTGCTCGACGGCGAGACCGGCTGGGTCGTACGAGGCGACTCCCCGACGGACGCCGCCGAACGCCTCGTCGCCCTCCTCGGCGACTCTGAGCTGCGGGGACGCATGGGACAGCGGGGACGGGAGTGGGTCGAGGAGAAATGGCGCTGGGACCTGTTGGCAGAAAATTTGAAATCGTTGCTGTAGGCCCGTGCGGGGCGCGGGGAACTGCGCGACCAGCCACAAGACGACCGGAAGTCGCCTTTTAGGAGCACCCGGCACCCCAGTAAGGGGCGTCCTGCCCGGCGGAGCCCCTAGCCGGAGCCCGAAAATCCGCACATGCTGCGCACATGACAGCAAAACTGATGCAGCGTCAGCTGACGAGACGTCACATACTTGGTATGGCCGCCCTGCAGACGGCGGCCACCCTCGGCCTCACCCGCATCGGCCTCCAGTCCGCCCGGGCGGCCGAGCCCGACGCGGTCGACAACGCCCCCGCCATCGTCATCGGCTCGGGCTACGGCGCCGCCGTCGCCGCCCTCCGGCTCGGCCAGGCCGGCATCCGCACCCTCGTCCTGGAGATGGGCAAGGCCTGGAACACCCCGGGCTCCGACGGGAAGATCTTCTGTTCGACCAAGGAGCCGGACGACCGGTCCATGTGGTTCAGGACCCGGACCGAGGCCCCGCTCGCCACCTTCCTCTGGCTGGACGTCGTCAACCAGGACATCAACCCCTACCCCGGAGTCCTGGACCGCGTCCGCTACGCCAACATGTCGGTCTTCCTGGGGCGCGGCGTCGGCGGCGGCTCCCTGGTCAACGGCAGCATGGCCGTCACCCCTCTCCAGTCGTACTTCGCCGAGCAGTTCCCGGCCGTCGACACCACCGAGATGTACTCCACGTACTTCCCGCGCGCCCGCGCCATGCTCGGCGTCAACACCATCGACCCCGCGTGGTTCGAGTCCACGGAGTGGTACCGCTTCAGCCGGATCTCCCGGGCCCACGCCGAGAAGGCCGGCCTGCGGACCACCTTCGTGCCGAGCGTCTACGACTTCGACTACATGCGGCGCGAGGCGGCCGGCACCGCGACCAGATCGGCCCTTGCCGGAGAGGTCATCTACGGCAACAACCACGGGAAGAAGAGCCTCGACAAGACGTACCTCGCCGCCGCCCTCGGCACCGGCAACGTCACCATCCACACCATGGAACGGGCCAGGGGCATCCGCCGGCTGAGCGACGGGACGTACGTCGTCACCGTCGACCGTATCGACGGCACGGGCACGGTCGTCGAGACCAAGGAGTACGGCTGCACCTACCTGTTCCTCGGCGCCGGCAGCGTCGGCACCACCGAACTCCTCGTCCGCGCGCGGGCGAAGGGCACCCTCCCCGCGCTGGACGCCAGCGTCGGCGCCGGCTGGGGCTCGAACGGCAACGTGATGCTCGGACGGGCCAACCATCTGTGGGACACCGTCGGGGCGAACCAGTCGACCATGCCGGTCATGGGCATCGACGACTGGGCCAACACCGCCAACCCCGTCTTCGCCGAGATCGCCCCGCTGCCCACCGGCCTCGAACACTGGGTCAGCCTCTATCTGGCGATCACCAAGAACCCGGAGCGCGCCTCCTTCACCTACGACACCGCGAGCGACTCGGCGAAGCTCGGCTGGAGCGCCGCCCAGAGCGCGGTCTCCTCCTCCATGGCCAAGAAGCTCTTCGACCGGATCAACGCGGCCAACAGCACGATCTACCGGTCCGACCTGTTCGGCTCGTCCAACAAGGTGTTCGCCGACGACTTCACGTACCACCCGCTGGGCGGCTGCGTACTGGGGAAGGCGACCGACAACTACGGGAGGGTGAAGGGGTATTCGAAGCTGTACGTCACCGACGGCTCGCTGGTGCCCGGCTCGATCGGGGTGAACCCGTTCGTCACGATCACCGCGCTCGCCGAACGCACGATGGCGCGGGTCCTCGTGGAGGACGCCGCGCCATGACCGTCGTACGTGTGTGACTACTTCCGGTGACTACTTCTTCTGGTAGATCGCCTCGATCTCGTCCGCGTAGTCCTTCGCCACCACGTTCCGCTTGAGCTTCAGGGACGGCGTCAGGTGGCCCGACTCCTCCGTGAACTGGGAGGACAGAATGCGGAACTTCCGCACCGATTCCGCCTTCGACACCGCGGCGTTGCCGTCGTCGATCGCGGCCTGCACGGCCGCGGTCAGATCGGCGTCCGCGCCCAGCGACGCCGCGGTGGAGCCCGCCGGCTTGCCGTGCTCGGCGGCCCAACGGCCCAGGAACTCCTCGTCGATGGTGACCAGCGCGCCCACGAAGGGCCGCCCGTCGCCCACCACCATGCACTCCGCGACCAGGGCGTGCGCCCGGATCCGGTCCTCGATCACGGCCGGGGCGACGTTCTTGCCGCCCGCGGTGACGATGATCTCCTTCTTGCGGCCGGTGATGCTGAGGTAGCCGTCCTCGTCGAGGGTGCCGATGTCACCGGTGTGGAACCAGCCGTCGGCCAGCGCCTCCTCGGTCGCGCCCGGGTTGTTCCAGTAGCCCTGGAACAGGTGCTCGCCGTGCAGCAGCACCTCCCCGTCGTCCGCGATCCGGATGACGGAACCCGGCAGCGGCTGCCCGACCGTACCGATCTTCTGCCGGTCCCAGGGGTTGAACGCGGTGGCCGCGCAGGACTCCGTCAGGCCGTAGCCCTCCAGGACCGTGAAGCCGATCCCGCGGAAGAAGTGGCCCAGGCGCTCGCCCAGCGGCGCGCCGCCCGAGATCGCGTACTCGCCCTTGCCGCCGAGCACCGTGCGCAGCTTGCTGTAGACGAGCCTGTCGAACACCTTGTGCTTGATCTTCAGGCCGAGGGCCGGGCCCGACGCGGTGTCCAGCGCCCTGCTGTACGCGATCGCCGTGTCCGCGGCCTTGTCGAAGATCTTGCCCTTGCCGTCCGCCTGCGCCTTGGCCCGCGCCGAGTTGTAGACCTTCTCGAACACGCGCGGCACGCCGAGGATCAGCGTCGGCCGGAAGGAGGCCAGCTCGTCGGTGAGGTTCTTGATGTCCGGTACGGTGCCCAGCTTGATCGGCGCCATCATCGGCGCGACCTGCACGAGCCGCCCGAAGACGTGCGCGAGCGGGAGGAAGAGCAGCACCGAGCACTCGCCCGTACGGAACAGGGGCCGCAGCCGCTCCACCACGTTCCCGCACTCGGCGAAGAAGCTGCGGTGGGTGAGGACGCACCCCTTCGGGCGGCCGGTGGTGCCGGAGGTGTAGACGATGGTCGCCGGGTCGTCGGCCTTGGCCATCGAGCTGCGTTCCTCGACGGCCTCGTCGGTGACGCCCTGGCCGAGTCGGCCCAGCTCCTCCACACCGCCGCCCTCGATCTGCCACAGGTGCTTCAGCGCGGGCAGCCGGTCGCGCACCGACTCGACGGTGGCCGAGTGCCCGTCCAGCTCCACGATCATGGCGGTCGCGCCCGAGTCGGCGAGGATCCACTGCACCTGCTCCGGCGAGCTGGTCTCGTACACCGGCACGGTCACGGCGCCGGCCGTCCAGATCGCGAAGTCCAGCAGGGTCCACTCGTACCGGGTACGGGACATCAGCGCGACCCGGTCGCCCGGCTGGACCCCGGCGGCGATGAACCCCTTCGCGGCCGTCCGCACCTCGGTGAGGAACTGGACGGCGTCGACGTCCTGCCAGACGCCGTCCACCTTGCGGGCGATGACGGCGACATCGGGATGCTGCGCGGCGTTTCTACGGACGATGTCCGTCAGATTGCCGTCCGTCGGGACCTCGTACAAAGCCGGAAGGCTGAACTCGCGCAAGACTGCTGCTCCTCATAGGGCGCCGGCGCCACGACTCTGTGTGCTGCGACGGTGCGGTCCAAGGCCGGGAGAGCGCTCAGGTCCCCTTTTGGTTCTTCGGTTCCTACTGGTTGAAAACCTGAGCACAACTGGACTGCCCGGACGTTACCCGTCGGTATGGCCTCTACGCGAGGGGGGTCGGGCGAGATGTTCTTCGCGTCACACATGTGGGGTTCTCCCGGGAAGAATAATCCCCTCACTTGCCGACTGGCCAGTAACCGCACGTCCGATCGGCTCTGTTCACGTATGCCACACACGCCTACGCTTGATCGCCATGGCACGCACACCGGGCGGTAACGACAGGACGCGCATTCACGTGGTCAGCGACGTGCACGGCAACGCACGCGACCTGGCCGCAGCGGGTGAGGGCGCCGACGCCCTGGTGTGTCTGGGTGACCTGGTCCTCTTCCTCGACTACGCCGACCACTCCCGCGGCATCTTCCCGGACCTGTTCGGCGCCGCGAACGCCACCCGGCTCGTCGAACTGCGCACCGCCCGCCGCTTCGAGGAGGCGCGCGAACTCGGGGTCCGGCTGTGGGCGGGCGTGGGGGAGGAGCGCTCCGCAGTGATCGAGAAGGCCGTCCGCAAACAGTACGCCGAGATGTTCGCGGCCTTCCCCACGCCTACGTACGCCACGTACGGCAATGTCGATATGCCGAGACTGTGGCCCGAGTACGCGGGCCCGGGGACGACCGTGCTGGACGGCGAACGGGTGGAGATCGGCGGCTGGGTCTTCGGCTTCGTGGGCGGCGGACTCCGTACCCCCATGCGAACGCCGTACGAGATCAGCGACGAGGAGTACGCGGCGAAGATCGAGGCGGTCGGAGAGGTGGACGTGCTGTGCACGCACATCCCCCCGGAGGTTCCCGAGCTGGTGTACGACACGGTGGCGCGCCGCTTCGAGCGGGGGAGCCGGGCGCTGCTGGAGGCGATCCGGAGGACCCGGCCCCGGTACTCGCTGTTCGGGCATGTCCACCAGCCGTTGGCGCGCCGGATGCGGATCGGGGCGACCGAGTGTGTGAACGTGGGGCACTTCGCGGGGACCGGGAAGCCGTGGGCGCTGGAATGGTGAGCCTCCGTAAGCGGTAGCCTTCACGCTGCACAGACGTGCGCACCCACCTCCCTCACCGGACAGTCTCTGGAGGAGCCACCGCGATGGCGGAATTCACCAGTTCGAGCATCACGATCGAGGCTGCGGCGGCCGAGGTCATGGGCGTGATCGCCGACTTCGCCCGCTACCCGGACTGGACGGGCGAGGTGAAGGAGGCGGAGGTGCTGAAGAGCGACGGTCAGGGCCGCGCCGAACAGGTCCGGCTCGTCATGGACGCGGGCGCGATCAAGGACGACCAGACCCTCGCGTACACCTGGACCGGGACGAACGAGGTGTCCTGGACGCTGGTCAAGTCCCAGATGCTGCGGTCGCTCGACGGGTCGTACATCCTGAAGCCCGTCGGTGACTCGGTCACCGAGGTGACGTACCAGCTGACTGTCGACGTCAAGATCCCGATGCTCGGCATGATCAAGCGCAAGGCGGAGAAGGTCATCATCGACCGCGCGCTGGCGGGGCTGAAGAAGCGGGTGGAATCGGGCGTTTAGGCCTCCGAGCCGCTGTCCTGGCTGCGGGCAGCCGGGCAGCCGGGCAGCCGTGCCGCTGGGCCGCTGGGCGATGGGGTCCCTCCCGCGCCCTGTCAGCGCCGGTGGGCGCCTCCCTGCCGCCCGGCCCCGGCTCCGGGTGCCTGGGCGGCGGAGGGAAGGGTCCCGCTGGGTTACCGTTCACCCTCATGCGCACCATCCTGATCACCGGGCAAGGCGGCAGCGGCCGTACGACGGTCGCCGCGGCCACGGCCGTCGAGGCTGCCCGCGAGGGCGTGCGGACGCTCGTGCTGAGCGCGGACCCGGTCGACAGCCTGGGGGCGGTGCTCGGGGTGGCGACCGGGGCGGAACCCGTGCGGGTCACGCCGGAGCTCACCGCGTGGCGGCCCGACGCGGCGGAGCGCTTCCGGGATGATCTCGTCGCCTTCCAGGAGCGGGCCACGTCCGTGCTCGCTCTGCTGGGGGCGGCCCGGCTGGACGCCGAGGAACTCACACCCCTGCCCGGCGCCGAGGAGCTCGCCCTGCTGCGTGCGTTGCGCGACGCCGCGCTGTCGGAGGCGTACGACCTGCTCGTCGTCGATCTGCCGCCCGCCCCGCAGGCACTCGCCCTGCTCGGTCTCCCCGAGGAACTCCGCCGGTATCTGCGGCGGCTCCTGCCGCCCGAGCGGCAGGCGGCCCGTGCGCTGCGGCCGGTCCTGGGGCGGCTCGCCGGGGTGCCGATGCCCGCCGAGTGGCTGTTCGAGACGGCCGCCCGGTGGGACGTCGAACTGGCCGCCGTCGCGGCGGTCGTCGAGGACCCGGGGACAAGTGTGCGGCTGGTCGCCGAGCCGGGCCCGGCCGGCGCCGACCATGTGCGCCTCGCGAGCGTCGGACTCGCCCTGCGGGCCCTGCCCGTGGACATGCTGATCGCCAACCGCGTCCTGCCCGAGGGCACGCACGACGCCTGGCTCGCCGGCCTCGTCGCCCAGCAGCGCAAGGCGTTGGCGGAATGGGAGGAGGCCCCTTCGGTACCCGGGGCCCGGCCCGTACGGGGCGTCGCCCACCTCGGCCACGACCCCCGCGGCGACGACGACCTCGCCGCCCTGCACGTCCCCGGTGCGGGTGACGTTCCCGCCCGCGTCGAGTGGACCGTCACCGACAACCTCGGGGACGAGGGCGTGCTCGTGTGGCACATCCCGCTGCCCGGCGCGATACGGGACGAGCTGGATCTCGTCCGGCGCGGCGACGAGTTGGTCGTCACGGCCGGGCAGTTCCGCCGTATTGTTCCGCTGCCGTCGGCACTGCGCCGCTGCACGGTCGACGGCGCGGCCCTGCGCGACGGCGAGCTGAGGATCCGTTTCGCGCCGGACCCGCGGTTGTGGCCCCGGACACGGTGAACGCCATACGCCCGTTCGGGTAACGTCGAAGGTACGAACCGTAGGCAGGAGCCCGCCATGAGCGAAGAGCGCCCCACGTCCGACGCCGGTCGTCAGGACGCGGCCGAGGAGGCGCGGTCGGCCGAGCAGACCCGCGCGACCGACCGGGTGCGTGTGACCGACCGGGTGCGCGCGACCGACTCCGACGCCTGGGCGACCGCGTGCGAGGAGGACCTCGTCGCGGAGAAGGCCCGCCGCCGGGCGAAGTACGGCCCGCCGCCGGGCTCGGCCGCCGAGGAACTGCGCAAGCTGGTCGACACCGTCGCGGAGAAGCTGTCCGGGCTGCAGTCGCCGTTGCTCGGCGCGGTCGCCGGGGGCGCGGCCCAGCAGATGGTCAACCAGGTCGTCCGACAGGCCAAGGCCGCCGTCGAACCCGTCATCGAACGCAACCCGGACGTCTTCGACCATCTGGCCTCCGCCGGCGGCGAACTGCTCGCCGCGTACCGCTCCGCCGTCGAGGCCCAGGAGCGACGCTGGACGAACCGGGACACCGCCCACCGGGAAGACCGCGATCAGGGCGACGATCCGGGCCCCGGAGAGCGCATCGACCTGGACTGACGCCGGGCGCGTCCGCCCGGCGGACGCCGGGAGTCCCTGGGCGGGGCCTCGGGTACGGTTGGCCGTAGCGGGGCTCGACCGAAACTGAGGGATTCATGGGACTCACCATCGGCGTCGATATCGGCGGTACCAAGATCGCGGCCGGTGTGGTCGACGAGGAAGGCAACATCCTCTCGACCCACAAGGTGCCGACCCCGGGCACGCCCGAGGCGATCGTGGACGCCATCGCCGCCGCCGTCGAGGGCGCGCGAGCCGGACACGAGATCGTCGGTGTCGGCATCGGCGCGGCCGGTTACGTCAACCGGGAGCGGTCGACGGTCTACTTCGCCCCCAACATCGACTGGCGCAACGAGCCGCTCAAGGAGAAGGTCGAAGCCCGCGTGGGCCTGCCGGTCGTCGTGGAGAACGACGCCAACGCCGCCGCGTGGGGCGAATACAAGTTCGGCGCCGGCAAGGGCCACCGCAACGTCATCTGCATCACCCTCGGCACCGGCCTCGGCGGCGGCATCATCATCGGCAACAAGCTGCGCCGCGGCCACTACGGCGTCGCCGCCGAGTTCGGCCACATCCGCGTGGTTCCCGACGGGCTGCAGTGCGGCTGTGGCTCGCAGGGCTGCTGGGAGCAGTACGCGTCGGGCCGGGCGCTCGTCCGCTACGCCAAGCAGCGCGCCAACGCCACCCCCGAGAACGCCGAACTCCTCCTCGGCCTCGGCGACGGCACGCCCGACGGCATCGAGGGCAAGCACATCTCCATGGCCGCCCGCCAGGGCGACCCCGTGGCCGTCGACTCCTACCGCGAACTCGCCCGCTGGGCCGGCGCCGGCCTCGCCGACCTCGCCTCCCTCTTCGACCCGTCGGCGTTCATCGTGGGCGGCGGCCTGTCGGACGAGGGCGAACTGGTCCTCGACCCGATCCGCAAGTCCTACAAGCGCTGGCTCGTGGGCGGCAACTGGCGCCCGGTGGCCGAGGTCATCGCCGCCCAACTGGGCAACGAGGCGGGCCTGGTGGGCGCGGCAGACCTGGCGAGAGAACCCGACCCGATCATGTAGACACCGGCCGCCGTCCCCGCGCCCCGTTCAGGGGCGCGGGGACGTATCGACATGCGGCTCCGCCGTGTGGGCGCGACCAACCCCCGCCGGCCGTCAGCCGAACGAACGACCCACGGTCTCTCGGCTCTCCCGGCGGAGTGCTGCCGCGTACATTGATCCACATGACGCCGCTGCCCAACTCCCGCACGAACCCCGACGGTTCGGCAACCATCCGCGTCCTCAGCTACAACATCCGCTCCATGCGGGACGACACAGACGCCCTCGCCCGAGTGATCACCGCCTGCGCCCCCGACCTGGTCCTCATCCAGGAAGCCCCCCGCTTCTTCCGCTGGCGCAAGAAACTCGCCAGGCTCGCGGCGGCCTCCCAGCTGGTCACCCTCTCCGGCGGCGCCACCGCCTCCGGCCCGGCGCTGCTGTGCAACCTCCGCGCCACGGTCGAGCACGCCGACGACGTGCTCCTGCCCCTCACCCCCGGTCTGCACCGACGCGGCTTCGCCACGGCCGTGGTCCGCTTCGGCCGCGCCCGCCTCGGCGTCCTGTCCTGCCACCTCTCCCTGCAGAAGGACGAGCGGTACGAGCAGGGCGGCCTGCTCCTCGACCACCTGGCCGGCCTGGGCGTGACACACGCGGTCGCGGGCGGCGACCTCAACGAGCGACCGGACGGTCGCACGTTCCGCCGCCTCGCCGGAGGACTCCAGGACTGCTGGACCACCGCCCCCTGGGGCGGCGAGTACAGCTCCACGCCCACCGACCCCCACCAGCGCATCGACGCGATCCTGGCCACCCCCGGCATCGAGGTCCTCGGCTGCGGCGTCCCCCTCGACCACCCCGGCATCTCCGAGGACGACCTGAGGGCGGCCACGGACCACCTGCCGGTCCTGGCCGCCCTCCGAGTCCCCGCCGAGTCCTAGCCCGCGGCGGACGGATACTGCTTGACCTTGTCGACGATCGCCCAACTGTCCAGATACGAGAGCTGGGTGTACGTCTTCATGTTCTTGCCGCCGCCCGAGGAACGCTCGTCACGGAAGCCGAGGAAGGCGTAGGTCGTCGGGTCGAAGATGAAGTGGTTGCTGCTGTAGCCCCGCGACCCCGGGGGCCGGGCCGGGTCGTCGTACACGATGGCCACGCCGACGCGTCCCTTGGCGTCCTTCTGGTTCGGCACCGCCTTGACACCCGGCACCATCCCGAGCGCCTCGTACGCCGCCGGCCGCAGCCCTTCGGGCATCACGGGGACCAGCTTGAGCAGTCCGCCGATGAGGTAGTAAATCTGCCACCACTGCTCCTCGGTGATGTTCTTCAGCGAGGTGTTCTCCTCGTTGCCCGGAGCCCAGTCGTTCTGGATCGCGAGGATCAGCTGCTCGGGGTCGGTCGGCAGCTTCTGCAGCCTGCCCCACTCCTGTGGCGGCCAGCTGGTCCCGTTGCCGTCGTCCGGCGGCGACCACCACCCCTTGCTGAGCTCCATGACCCAGGAGCGCTTGGAGCCGTCCACGGAGCGCCAGTTCTCGGAGACGTGTGTCCTCGTCTTCCCCGTCTTCTGGTCGGTCTCCTTGATGATCTCTTTGGTGTAGACGAACTGGTCGTCCCGAGGACTGACCGGCTTCTCGTGTCTGCGTGCGTACACGGCCGCCCCGTTCAGCACGGTCCGGGCGCTCGCGTTCCGCATCGGCGGCAGGCTCACCACCGGCGGCTTCGCGGTCGTCCCCCGGCCGGCACCGTCGCCGTCCCGTACGGTGACCAGGACACCGGCCGTGACCGCGCCGGCGACCACCGCGGCCAGGGCGATACGCAGAACGGGGCGGCTGCGTACCGCCGAGCCGGGCCGGAAGACCGTACGCCTCGCCGGGTCCGGGCCCGGCGCGGTGATCGTGGTGAGCAGGCGGGCCCGCCCCCGCCGCCGGGCCTCGTCGTCCAGTGAGGGAGCCCCCGCGTCGAAGTCGGCGAGGTCCCGCAGGTCCCTCTGGTCGTCGATGTCACGCATGGGCGTCTGCCTCTCGGAAAGCGGTCGGATCGGATCCGCCCAGTGCTTCGCGCAATCTGCCGCGAGCCCGGTTCAGCCGGGATCTGATCGTGCCGACGGGCACGTCGAGGGCGCGGGCCGCCTCCTCGTAGTCGAGGCCGGCCCAGGCAACCAGCAGCACCACGTCGCGGTGCCGGGCGGACAGCCCGGCCAGCGCGGCGGCCAGCTCCCGGCGCACCTCCGTGGCACCGGCCCTGGCGACC
Source organism: Streptomyces sp. NBC_01314 (assembly GCF_041435215.1). Classification (NCBI taxonomy): domain Bacteria; kingdom Bacillati; phylum Actinomycetota; class Actinomycetes; order Kitasatosporales; family Streptomycetaceae; genus Streptomyces; species Streptomyces sp. NBC_01314. Next base: position 8,311,568 of record NZ_CP108394.1, read on the forward strand.
GCCCGGTCCGCGACCGCCTCCTCGTGCTCCACCGGCTCCGGCAGCCGGGCGAGCGCCCGGAACCGGCGCGCCTCGGCCCGGCGGTGCCGGCCCACGAGGTTGGTGGCGATACCGAACAGCCAGGGGCGGGCGTCGGCCCGATCCAGGTCGTACGTGTACCGCCGCTGGAAGGCGGTGACGAAGGTCTCCGCCATCAGATCCTCCGCCCCCTCGGGGCCGAGCCGCCGTGCCGCGTAACGATGCACGGTGTCGGCGTACCGGTCGTAGAGGACGGCGAACAGCTCGGGCTCGTCCCGGGACCGCTCGATCACGCGGGCATCACTTTCCTCGCGGTCCCCGTCGCGGGTGCCGACGCCCGGCGGTCCGACGGTCATCGGGGCTCCTTTCGTTCGTCTGAACGCCTCGAAGACCTGGGCTCGTTCAGGTCGTACACCCGTACTTCGCCGTTCACCGGAATCGAGTTCCATCCCGTCGCACGGCGACGGCGACAGATCTCCGCGACCCCGTCGCAGGGCAACGGCGAGGGCCCGCCCGGAACTCTCCCGGACGGGCCCTCGTACAGCGGTGGTGGGGTCAGACGACCGCTCCCCGGCCCGGATCGTCGTCGTCCTCGTCGTCGCCGTTCATCCGCATCACCAGTGTGGCGAAGCCGCCGAGGAAGCCGCCGATGCCCAGGGTGGTGAGCCACCAGGTCATCTCCCAGCCGAGAAGGACGGCGAGCAGCAACAGGACCGGGCCGCCGAGCACCCCCAGCCAGGCGAACTTGGCGGTCACGTCGGCCTCCGGCAGCGGGGGCGGCTCGGGCGGCACGAAGTGGCCCTCACCGTCCTCGTCCTCGTCGTCGGCGTCCCCGCTCCTGTCGCCCTTGTCCAGGTCCTCGCCGACCGCGTCGGGCACGCTGTAGTCGCGCGGACCCGAGCCGACGCCGGGGGCGAACGCGACCGAGCTGCCCAGCGGCCTGGGAGCCGCGGGGCCGGCGGCCGCATCGGGGGACGTGCCCGGGGATTCCTCCGGCTCGGCCTCCAGCAGGGCCAGGTCCTCCACGGACCTGAACGGCTTGGTGCCGGGCGGGTCCGGCGGTTCGTTGCCGAACCCGGCGACGATGGCCTGCCAGGCCGCGTTTTCGTCGAACGGCACGTGCTGCTCCTTGCCCACGTGCTGCTCCTCGGACGGCGTCTCGCCGGACGAGGAGCCCGCGGAGCTGCCCGAGGAGCCGCCCGGGGAGTCGCCCTGCGATGCGCCGTGGCGCTCGCCGAGAGGCGCTCCCTTCTCCTCCGGCTCACGCTCGGAGTCGTGCTCAGCCACCAGTGGCCGTCCCTTCCCTCTGCTCCAAGGATCCCGGACCGATCTGCTCCGCGGACCCCGAATCAGACTGCTGTACGGATTCCGCGTCGGACTCCTTCACGTGTGCCTCCCCGGAGTCCGTCACGCGCCGCGCGTCGGACCCCGCCACGAGCCGGGTGACGAAAGCGTGACTCTCCTCGAAGATCCGGCCCGCGTCGTGGTCCAACGTCGCGACATGGTGACTCTGTTCCAGCAGGATCTCCGTGACGTCGGTCGACGACACCCGGCCGAGGACGCGCTCGGAGTCGACGGGCGGCACCACATGGTCCCGCGGGCTGTGCAGCAGCAGCAACGGCTGGGTCACCTGGGGCAGTTCGCCGTCGACGAGACGGAGGAAGTTGCGCAGCGAGTGCGCCGCGTGGAGGGGCACATGGCTGTACCCCAGCTCCTCGACGCCCTCCTTCGCGATGTCGCTGGTGATGCCCTTCGTGGTGGGGACGAAGTGCCGGAGCAGCGGGAGGGCGTGCGCGGCCGGGCCGTGCACCTTGTTCGCCGGGTTGACGACCATCACGCCGTCGACCGCGTCCCCGTGCTTCGCGGCCAGCCGCAGCGCCAGCGCGCCGCCCATGGACAGCCCCGCCACGAAGACGTGCGCACAGCGATCACGCAGGGCCCGCAGCTCGCGGTCCACCTCCGCGTACCAGTCCTGCCAGCCGGTCAGCCGGAGGTCCTCCCAGCGGGTGCCGTGTCCCGGCAGCAGGGGCAGCGCGACGGTCGATCCCCGCGCGGCGAGATACTCCGCCCAGGGGCGCATGGACTGGGGTGACCCGGTGAATCCGTGGCAGAGGAGGACACCGACCTCCCCGCCCTCGTGGTGGTACGGCTCGGCTCCAGGAAGGACCGGCACGGTTCGGTCTCCTGTTCATGAGAAGGGTGTGAAAGTCCGGATGTGGTTCACCGTACGCGACCGCTCTGACACCGACCAGGGGCTTCGCTCGGTGGAGGACAGGTGAAGGTGCCGGTGGGGGACGGGGGAAGGGCCGGTGGGGAAGCGGGCGGGGGAGCCGGGGGAACCGTGAGGGGGCCCCGACACCGGCCGGACCTGTCGGACTCTTCTTCGGGCGTCCGGGTTAAGGTCTGATCCACGGTTCACAGAGAGGCACTCGGTTGTTGTACGGCGCGATGAAGGTCGCTATCGGCGGACCGCTCAAGGTCACTTTCCGGCCCTGGGTGGAGGGCCTGGAGAACATCCCGGCCGAGGGCGCCGCGATCCTCGCGAGCAACCACCTCTCCTTCTCGGACTCGTTCTTCCTCCCCGCGGTCCTCGACCGCAAGGTCACGTTCATCGCGAAGGCCGAGTACTTCACCACCCCGGGGATCAAGGGCAAGCTGACGGCCGCCTTCTTCAAGGGCGTCGGCCAGCTCCCGGTGGACCGCTCCGGCGCGCGGGGCGCGGGTGAGGCCGCGATCAGGAGCGGCATACAGGTCCTCGAGAGCGGCGAGCTGTTCGGCATCTACCCCGAGGGCACCCGCTCGCCCGACGGCCGGCTCTACCGCGGCAAACCCGGTGGCCTGGCCCGCGTGGCCCTCGCCACCGGCGCGCCCGTCATCCCGGTCGCCATGATCGACACGGAGAAGATCCAGCCACCGGGCAAGGTCCTGCCGAAGGTGATGCGCCCCGGCATCCGCATCGGCAAGCCCCTCGACTTCAGCCGCTACCAGGGCATGGAGCACGACCGCTTCGTCCTGCGGGCGCTGACCGACGAGGTCATGTACGAGATCATGAAGCTCTCCGGCCAGGAGTACGTCGACATCTACGCGACCGCCGCCAAGCGGCGGATCGCTGACGCGGCCAAGGCCGAGAAGGAGGCCGACAGGGCCGCCAGGGCCGCCCTCGCCAAGGTCGAGAAGGAACGGACGGCCAAGCAGCAGACGGCCGAGGGCCGGCAGGAACAGGCGGAGACCCGGGCGGACAGGGACCGGCCGGCTTCGTAACGGCCGTGTTCCCGGGTACGGTCGCGTTCCCGGACGCGATCGTCGTGGGTGGGGTGGGGGATATGCCTGAGGGTGAGCGAGTCATGCGCATGTCGGTCGAGCAGCCGCTGTGGCGAGCGCTCACCGGCTACCGGATCCTGACGATGATCTACGCGATCGGCCTCTTCGTCAGCGCCTACGACAAGTTCGAGCGCCCCTGGCTGGCCGTCGCCTACTTCGCGGTGCTGGCCGGCTGGACGCTGGCGACCCTGCCGAAGGTGGCGGGCGCGGCCAGCTGCACCAAGCGGTTCCTCGCGGCCGACCTCACCATCGCGATCGTCGGCATCATGCTCACCCGTCTCGCCGACTCGACCGTGCGGGTGGAGGCCGGAGGCCCGACGCTCCCGTCGATATGGACCGCCGGCGCGGTGCTGGCGTTCGCCGTCAAGGGCGGCTGGCGCTGGGCCGCCTTCGCCTCCACGCTCGTCGCCGTCGCCAACCTGATCCACCGGGGCGCCCCCACCCGCGACACCATCCACAACGTGCTGCTGGTCTGGTTCGTCTCCATAGCCATCGGATACGTCGTCGAGGTCGCCCGCGCCTCCGAGCGCACCCTCGCCCGCGCCCTGGAGGTCGATGCCGCCACCCGCGAACGGGAACGCCTCGCCCGGGACATCCACGACGGCGTTCTCCAGGTGCTCGCCATGGTCCAGCGGCGCGGAAACGCCCTCGGCGGCGAGGCCGCCGAGCTGGGCCGGATGGCCGGCGAGCAGGAGGTCGCCCTGCGCACCCTGGTCTCCGGCGGCCTGGTCCCCGTCTCCCGGATCTCGCAGGACGCGGCCCAGGGAGCTTTGGTACGCGCGGTGGACGAACAGGCCGGCGACGGCGACGCCGGGGGCCCCGTGGACCTGCGCGCGCTCCTCGCCCCGTACGCCGGCGCGATGGTCACCTTCTCCGAGCCCGGCGGCCCGGTGCCGCTCGTCCCGCGGGCCGCGCGGGAGCTGGCGGCGGCCGTCGGCGCAGCCCTGGACAATGTGCGCGAGCACGCGGGAGACGGGGCGCGTGCCTGGATCCTGGTCGAGGACTGGCCGGACGAGATCGTCGTGACCGTACGGGACGACGGCCCCGGCATCCCCGAGGGACGGCTCGCCCGGGCGGAGGGCGAGGGACGGCTCGGAGTGGCCCTCTCCATCCGGGGACGGCTGCGCGACATCGGCGGTACGGCCGAACTGATCTCGGTGCCCGGCCAGGGCACGGAAGTCGAACTGAAGGTGCCCAAGGCCGCACAGGGGCCGAAAGGCGTACGGGGGAAGGCGGAGAAGCGGTGACGGAGCGCGTGGAGAGCATGTGGAACGGCGGGTCGGCGGACGGACCGGCACAGTCCGGCGGGAGCGGCCCGATCAAGGTCATGGTGGTCGACGACCACCCCATGTGGCGGGACGCCGTCGCCCGTGACCTGGCCGACGCCGGCTTCGACGTGGTCGCGACGGCGGGCGACGGCGAGCAGGCGGTGCGGCGCGCCCGCGCCGCAGCTCCGGACGTCCTCGTCCTGGACCTGAACCTGCCCGCGAAGCCGGGGGTGCAGGTCTGCAAGGAACTGGTGGGCGCGAACCCGGCGTTGCGGGTGCTGGTCCTGTCGGCGAGCGGGGAGCACGCGGACGTACTGGAGGCGGTGAAGTCCGGCGCGACCGGCTACCTGCTGAAGTCCGCCTCGACCGAGGAGCTGACCGACGCCGTACGCCGCACCGCGGTCGGCGACCCCGTCTTCACCCCCGGCCTGGCGGGCCTGGTCCTCGGCGAGTACCGCCGCCTCGCCTCCGAGCCGGCCCCCGCGCCGGGCGCCGACGAGCCCAAGGCGCCGCAGCTCACCGACCGCGAGACCGAGGTGCTCCGGCTCGTCGCCAAGGGGCTGAGCTACAAGCAGATCGCCGAACGCCTCGTGATCTCGCACCGCACGGTCCAGAACCACGTCCAGAACACTCTCGGCAAGCTCCAGCTCCACAACCGGGTGGAACTGGTCCGCTATGCCATAGAGCGTGGTCTCGACGACGAGTAAACGCCACGAATCACCCCATAGGGTGAAGGTGAGTTGATCAACTCCGCTCAACTCACCCTCAATGGGCGGTAATTCGCCGGAATTGACCTTCCCGTTCATGTTGAAGTGACCTGGATCACCTTTAGCGTGGCTTCACCAGGTAACTGCGGCGAAGGGACATTTCCATGCGCGTCGGAGTACTCACCGGAGGCGGCGACTGCCCCGGGCTCAACGCCGTCATCCGGGGCGTCGTCCGCAAGGGCGTGCAGGAGTACGGCTACGACTTCGTCGGCTTCCGGGACGGCTGGCGGGGTCCGCTCGAGAACGACACCGTCCGCCTCGACATCCCCGCCGTCCGCGGCATCCTGCCCCGCGGTGGCACCATCCTCGGTTCCTCACGCACCAACCCGCTCAAGCAGGAGAACGGCATCCGCCGTATCAAGGACAACCTCGCCAAGCAGGAGGTCGAGGCGCTCATCGCCATCGGCGGCGAGGACACGCTCGGTGTGGCCGCGCGACTGTCGGACGAGTACGGCGTGCCGTGCGTGGGCGTCCCGAAGACGATCGACAACGACCTCTCGGCCACGGACTACACCTTCGGCTTCGACACGGCGGTCGGCATCGCGACGGAGGCCATCGACCGCCTCCACACCACCGCCGAGTCCCATATGCGGGTCCTCGTCGTCGAGGTGATGGGCCGTCACGCCGGCTGGATCGCCATCCACTCCGGCCTGGCCGGCGGTGCCAATGTCATCCTCATCCCCGAACAGCGCTTCGACGTCGACAAGGTGTGCGCCTGGGTGACGTCCCGCTTCAAGGCGTCGTACGCGCCGATCGTGGTCGTCGCGGAGGGAGCCATGCCGAAGGACGGCCAGATGGTCCTCAAGGACGGTTCGCTCGACTCCTTCGGCCACGTCCGCCTCTCCGGGGTCGGCGAATGGCTGTCCAAGGAGATCGAGAGGCGTACGGGCAAGGAGGCCCGTACGACCGTCCTCGGCCACGTCCAGCGCGGCGGCACCCCCTCCGCCTTCGACCGCTGGCTCGCCACCCGCTTCGGCCTCCACGCGATCGACGCCGTGCGTGACCGGGACTTCGGCAAGATGGTCGCCCTCCGCGGCACGGACATCATCCGCGTCCCCATCGCCGACGCGACGGCCAAGCTGAAGACGGTCGACCCCGAGCTGTACGACGAAATCAGCGTCTTCTTCGGCTGAGCCCGCCGCGGCATGGCGTGGAGGGTGGGGTGCGTCGGCGGGTGCGGGTGCGGGTGGTGTGTGGTTGCTCGCGCAGTTCCCCGCGCCCCTGAAAAGCAGGGGCTGCGGCCCCTGCTTTTCGCTTTTGGGGCAGCGCCCCTGGGGATGCCCCTGGGGAGGGGACGGGTAGGGGCGGCGGGGGCGAGGAACCCTAGAGCGCGCGCAGGGACTGAACCCCCGCCACCAACTCACGCACCACCGACACCCCGTCCAACGTCAGCACGGACTCCGGATGGAACTGCACCCCCGCGAATCCGGCCCCCCGCAGCGCATGCACCTCCCCACTCACGGTGCGGCTGACCTCGACCCCACGCGCCGCCAGTTCTGCCGCCGCCTCGTCATCGCAGTACGCCACGAAGCTGTTGTAGAACCCGACCGTCTCCTCCCGCCCGAACAGATCGATCCCGGTCTGCGCCCCCTGGTACGGCACCTCCTTCCGCACGATCCCCAGCCCCAACTCCGCCGCGATCAGCTCATGCCCGAGACACACCCCCAGCACCCCGTACCGATGCCCCCGCACGACCTCGGCGGTCAGCGACCGCAGGAACCGCATCTTCGGGTCGTCGAGATCCCCCGGATCCCCGGGCCCGGGCCCCAGCACCACCACGCCCTCATGCGCGCGCACGACCTCCCGCAGCCCCGGCTCGTCGTACCGCCGTACCGACACCTCCAGCCCCGACGACCGCAGCAGATGCGCGAGCATCGCGGTGAACGTGTCCTCGGCGTCCACCACGAGCGCGTGCCCGGTGAGCTCGGCCGTCCGCTCCCGCATCCGCAGCCAGAACGGCGCCAGTGAGGCGCGCCGCCCGTCCAGGGCCGCCCGCACCCGAGGGTCCTCCGCCAACTGCGGCCGCACCCGCTCCCGCCCCGCCCGACCGGCCCGTACGCCCAGCGCCGCCAGCACCCCCGCCGCCTTCGCGTGCGTCTCGGCGACCTCGCCCGCCGGATCCGAACCCCGGACGAGCGTGGCCCCCACCGGCACCTTCAGCCGCCCGTCCGCCGCGATGTCGGCGGTACGGATCAGAATCGGCGAGTCGAGGGTCTGCGCGCCCCCGGAATCCCGCCCCACCAGCGCCAACGCTCCCGCGTAGTACCCGCGCCCGCCCACCTCGTGCCGTTCGATCACCCGGCACGCGTTCTGCACCGGCGACCCGGTGACCGTGGCGGCGAACATCGTCTCTCTCAGCACCTCCCGCACATCCAGGGAGGACCGCCCGCGCAGCTCGTACTCGGTGTGCGCGAGGTGCGCCATCTCCTTCAGCCGGGGCCCGACCACGACCCCGCCCATGTCCCCGACCGTGCACATCATCTTGAGTTCCTCGTCGACGACCATCGAGAGCTCCTCGATCTCCTTGCCGTCGGCGAGGAAGGCCAGCAGGTCCTCCGGCGTCGGCCCCTCGGCCGGATAGCGGTAGGTCCCGCTGATCGGGTTCATCACGACCGTCCCGCCGGACATCCGGACGTGCACCTCCGGGCTGGCACCCACGAGCGTGCGCTCACCGGTGTGCACCACGAACGTCCAGTACGCGCCCCGCTCGCCCTCCAGCAGGCGCCGGAACAGCGCGAGCGCGTCGGCGCGGCCGAAGCCAGGGACGGTGCCCTCGTACGTCCGCCGGATCACGAAGTTCGCGCCCTCGCCCCGCCCGATCTCCTCGCGCAGCACCCGGCCGACGATCTCCGCGTACTCCTCGTCGTCCACGTCGAAGCCCCCGCCCTCGACCCGGACGTCATGCGCGGGCAGCTCCGCGAGGACCCGCTCCAGCGGCAGCCCGTACGACTCCTCCGGCACCAGCACCGACAGGGGCGTCCCGTCGTCACGGACGTCGAAGCCGCGTTCGCGGATCTGCCGGAAGGGCACGAGCGCCAGCCCCTCCTCGGGGATGTCGGCGAGCCGCTCGCACGTGGTCACCGGGCCGATGAGCAGCTCCACCGTGTCGTGGTCGTGGAGGCCGGGTGTGCGGCGGCGCAGCAGGGCGAACGGGCGGTCGTCGGACAGCAGCCGGGTCAGGTCCATGGGTTCCTCTTCCCTGGGGGATCACGGTCGTCGCGGTGATCGGGGAGGAGCGGCCGGGCCCTGGAAACACCGAAGGCCGCCCCTCGGGCGGCCTTCGCGAAGTCTTGCGTACGCGCAGTCAGTGGGCCGCCGGATGAGCGGTCCACCACCAGTTCTGGATCGAGTGCGCGAACATGCGCGGCACCTTACCGGACATCTCCCGTGAACTCACGTGATCCTGTCGGAGGTTCTCCTTATGATCACTCTCGGTTCGATCTTTGACATGTTCTAGTCGATTTGCGGATACGGAAGGGCGAGTGTGTCACTCATACGGAGAATGAGGCCCCTGGCCTTCGTCGCGGCGGCGGCCGCCCTGCTCGCCGGGCTCACCGGACAACCCGCGGCGGCCGCGGACGAGCCGGTGGTGACGAAGCTGACGCTCAGCGGCGACAGGTTCAAGATGACCGACACGAGCACCGTGTCGGCCGCGACCACCCTCGACGGCAAGCTGGCCGACGCCGACCTCGCGGACGTCGTCACCACCAACTACACGACGGACTCCTCCGGGGCGACCGACCCCTGGATGAACCTGCGCACCATGCGCGCGTGCGCCGGCGACGAGACGAAGGCCCTGCCGCCGGTGAACAGGAAGGTCGCCTGGTGCTGGTCCTCGGCGCACGGCGACGACACCACTCCGCGCTGGTGGCCGCAGGGCATGAGCAGCACCGGCACCGCCGACGGAGCCGACGGCGCCATCCAGGACAAACGCGTCACGGCGGTCGCCTGGCACTACGAGACGTTCAAGACCAACGCGGCCGGCGACTACGAGGCCAACGACAAGTGCAAGACGAACAACCTGCTCAAGCTCACCCTCATCGACCGTGACACCAAGAAGTACCGCCACATCCTGCTCGCCGAGCCGACGGAGGGCGGCGCGGACTTCAAGTTCGTCACCGGCCACGGCGGCGGCCTTGTCTGGTACGGCAACTACCTCTACGTCACGGACACCTCCAACGGCATCCGCGTCTTCGACATCAACAAGCTCGGCAAGGTCGACACCTACGGCTCCGGCCTCAACTCCTACGGCATCGACAGCTCCGGAAAGTCCAGCGCCTGCGGCTACCCGTACGTGCTGCCGCAGGTCCACTACTACAAGCAGGCCTCCCCGCCGCCCTCCGGCGCGTGCGACGCGGACGCCGTGAACGGCACGCCCGACGCCGACTCCCTGTGCTACTCCTGGCTCTCCCTCGACAAGTCCGGGGGCAGCCCGTACAAGCTGGTCACCGGCGAGTGGTTCGGCAGCGCCGCGGGCGGCCGGGTGGTGCGCTACCAGCTCAATCCGACGAGCGCCTCGACCTATCCCGGGCTGCTGAACATGTCCGGCGGCAAGACCGTGATCCAGGACGCCTACGCCGCGTCCCGCTATGTGGGACTGCAGGGCGGCATGACCTGGACCGACAGCACCGGACTGCTGAACTTCGCCTTCCACAAGGGCTGCGCCCTCCAGCCCGCCGTGTTCTCGCGCACCTGGGTGGGCGACACCCGGGCCACCACCGCGTGCAACCGCACGGTCGGCGACACGGTGTACGCCAACGGGAACTGGGCGGTGGGCACACCCCAGGCCCTGAGCTACTGGCCGAAGCTCGGCGCGGACCAGGTGGAGGAGCTGTGGGGGCTGACGGAACACATCTGCCCCGGTACGAGCCTGCGCACGAGCTACCCCCACGAGTTCAAGGCCGTCGAGGAGCCGGACGAGAAGAAGAACGCCTGTGACGGCTACGACAACGCCGCCAACCTCTCGCTGCGCACGGTCTTCGCCGTGGGCTTCGACGACAGCGCGGTCATGAACCTGCACTGACGCGGGCCCCACGCCGGCGACCCGACGAACCCCGCTCCGATCGAGCGGGGTTCGTCTCACTTGATGAGCAATGGGATGGACGCCCGACACGACCCCGTAATGTGGACGTCGTGACCGTGAACGCTAAGTCCAGCGCGAGCGCTGGCAACACCTGGCGAGACCTGCCCGCGGCGCAGCAGCCCGAGTACCCCGACACCGAGGCTCTGCGCGCAGTCGTTGCGGAGCTCGAGTCGTATCCGCCGCTCGTCTTCGCGGGCGAGTGCGACCAGCTGCGCGCCCGGATGGCTTCCGTCGCCAAGGGAGAGGCGTTCCTCCTCCAGGGCGGCGACTGCGCCGAGGCCTTCGACGCCGTGTCGGCCGACCACATCCGCAACAAGCTGAAGACGCTGCTCCAGATGGGCGCCGTCCTCACGTACGCGGCCTCCGTGCCGGTCGTGAAGGTCGGCCGTATCGCCGGGCAGTACTCCAAGCCGCGCTCCAAGGGCACCGAGACCCGCGACGGCGTGACCCTGCCGACCTACCGCGGCGACTCGGTCAACGGCTTCGACTTCGACGAGGCGTCCCGCATCCCGGACCCCGAGCGCCTGAAGCGGATGTACAACGCCTCCGCCTCCACGCTCAACCTGGTCCGCGCCTTCACCACCGGCGGCTACGCCGACCTGCGCCAGGTGCATGCCTGGAACCAGGACTTCGTGAAGTCGTCCCCGTCCGGCCAGCGCTACGAGCAGCTCGCCCGCGAGATCGACCAGGCGCTGAACTTCATGCACGCCTGCGGGGCCGACCCGGAGGAGTTCCGCACCGTCGAGTTCTTCTCCTCGCACGAGGCGCTGCTGCTCGACTACGAGTCGGCGCTGACCCGCGTGGACTCGCGCACGGGGCACCTGTACGACGTGTCGGCGCACATGGTGTGGATCGGTGAGCGCACCCGCCAGCTGGACCACGCGCACATCGAGTTCGCCTCGCAGATCCGCAACCCGATCGGGATCAAGCTCGGCCCGACGACCACGGCCGAGGAGGCGCTGCAGTACATCGAGCGCCTCGACCCGGACCGCGAGCCCGGCCGGCTCACCTTCATCGTGCGCATGGGCGCGGACAAGGTCCGCGACAAGCTGCCCGAGCTGGTCGAGAAGGTCACCGCCTCCGGCGCGACCGTCGCGTGGATCACCGACCCGATGCACGGCAACACCTACGAGGCGGCCTCCGGCCACAAGACCCGCCGCTTCGACGACGTACTCGACGAGGTCAAGGGCTTCTTCGAGGTCCACAAGGGCCTCGGCACCCACCCGGGCGGCATCCACGTGGAGCTGACCGGCGACGACGTCACCGAGTGCGTGGGCGGCGGCGACGAGATCTTCGTCGACGACCTGCACCAGCGCTACGAGACCGCCTGCGACCCCCGGCTCAACCGCAGCCAGTCCCTGGACCTGGCGTTCCTCGTCGCGGAGCTGTACCGGGACTAGTAGCAGATCAGCAGTGGGTGCGCCTGTTACAGGGGCATGAGGTGGGGCGCGGATCACAGACGATCCGCGCCCCACTCCACTTTTGCGGTTCCGGCCTGCCGGGTAAGGTTAGGTTAGCCTCACCGATCATCGGGGTGGCGCCAGCAATCGACCCCGGCGGGAGGTGGACCGCGTGTACGTCTGCAGTTGCTTCGGCGTCACCGAGCAGCAGGTCAAGAAGCACGCGGCGGACGGCGCCTGCACGCCTCGCCAGATCGCGTCGGCCTGCAAGGCGGGCACGGACTGCGGTTCATGCGTACGCCGGATCCAGGCGATCCTGGGCAGGGGCGCGTGCCCGTCCCGTGACCTGGCCGACCGGACGCAGCGGGTGCTCTCCGACTTCGACGAACTCGAGGAAGCCGCGTAGCCCTGAAGGTGGCCCTGCGTGGGCTCAGCTCTCCGGCTGCTCGATCAGCTGCGCGATGTACAGCGCGTCGCCGAGCTTCTCCAGCAGTTCCAGCTGGGTGTCGAGGTAGTCGATGTGGTGCTCCTCGTCCGCGAGGATCGACTCGAAGATGTTCGCCGAGGTGATGTCACCCTTGTTGCGCATCACCTCGATGCCGCGCTTGAGGCGGTCGATCGCCTCGACCTCGACCTGCCGGTCGGCCTCGAACATCTCCTTGACCGTCTGGCCCACCCGGACGTGGAACAGTCGCTGGTAGTTCGGCAGCCCGTCCAGGAACAGGATCCGGTCGGTGAGCACCTCCGCGTGCTTCATCTCGTCGAACGACTCGTGACGCGTGTACTTCGCGAGCTTCGTCCAGCCGAAGTTCTCCTGCATCTTCGCGTGCAGGAAGTACTGGTTGATCGCGGTGAGCTCCGCGGTCAGCTGCTCGTTGAGGAATTCGAGGACCTCGGGGTCGCCCTGCATCGCGGAAGCTCCTTACCAAGCGGGAATGGGGAGGTTGCGCCGCGATGATTGCACCGCTGCCGAAGATCGTCCAGTAAGTGCAAGCTTAGTAAGTAAGTGCAGCCTTAGTTCTAAATGTCCGGGTCGGGTGGACCCTGGTCATGTGCACCACTCGAGGTCTGTCAGGATGGAGTCATGGGTCAGCCGGTGGAACGCGCATCAGGAGATCGCGCATCTGAGAACGCGCCACCGTCGCAGCTTCCGCCGGGACAGCGCCTCCAGCGCGGCTGGCCGGTCACGCACTACGGGCCCGTCCCCAAGTTCCGCCCCGAGCGCTGGGACTTCCGGGTCTTCGGCGCCACCGCCGACGGCGAGAAGCACTGCTGGACCCACGAGGAGTTCACCGCCCTGCCGTACGCCTCGGTCGTGGCCGATCTGCACTGCGTGACGAAGTTCAGCATGGTCGGCGCCGAGTGGGGCGGCATTCCGGCCCGTACGATCCTGCGCACCGCGCCGCCCGGCCCCGAGGTCACCCATGTGATGGTGTGGGCCGAGTACGGCTTCAGCTCCAACCTCCGCCTCGCCGACTTCGCCGACGACCGCACGATCTTCGCCACCCACAAGGACGGCGAACTCCTCACCGCCGAACACGGCTTCCCGCTCCGCCTCGTCGTCCCCCACCTGTACGCCTGGAAGGGCCCCAAATGGGTCCGCGGCATCGAGTACATGACCGCCGACCGCCGCGGTTTCTGGGAGGAACGCGGGTACCACAACGTCGGCGACCCCTGGCAGGAACAGCGCTACTCGTACCAGGAGGAGCCGGGGGACGGCCCCGAACTCTGAGGGTCCTGGCGGTTCTGACGCGGTCCTGACGGTCCGAGACCGGGCGTCAGCCGTCCCTGAGCTTCTTCAGGCGCTCCACGTCCGCCGCGTGGCCCTCCTTGCCGCCCGGTGTCTCGATGATCAGGGGGACGCCCTCGGTGGCGGGGTGGGTCATCAGGGCACGGAACGGGTCCTCGCCGATGTGGCCGGAGCCGATGTTCTCGTGGCGGTCCTTGTGGGCGCCGACCACGTCCTTGGAGTCGTTGGCGTGGATCAGCTTCAGCCGGCCCTCGCCGACGGTGTCCACCAGCAGGTCGAGGGTCTGGTGCATACCGCTCGGCCCGGTCAGATCGTGTCCCGCCGCGAAGATGTGGCAGGTGTCCAGGCAGACGCCCAGCTTGGGATGGGAGTCCAGCGCCTCGAAGTACGGCCCGAAGTCCCAGGTGCGCGAACAGAGCGAAGCCCCCTGGCCCGCCGTCGACTCCAGGAGCAGGAACGGGTCGTCGTCGTGGGTCAACTCGTCCAGCAGCGGCAGCAGATACTCACGCACCTGCTTCAGCGCCACCGACCGGTCCCGCCCGCCGGTCGCGCTCCCCGTGTGCACGACCACGCCCAGCGCGCCGATCGCCCGCCCCCGGCGCAGCGAGTGCCGCATCGACTCCACGGACCTCTCCGCCGTCGCCTCGGTGTGCGACCCGAAGTTGATCAGATAGGGCGCGTGCACGTATGCGGGGATCGACTCCTCGGCACAGGCCGCCCGGAACTCCTCGTCCTGCCGGGGGTTCCCGACCGGAGTCGCCCAGCCGCGCGGATTGGCGACGAAGACCTGGACCGTCTCGGCCCTGAGCTCACGGGCGTACGTCAGCCCTACGGAGTTCAGACCACCGGCGACGGGGATATGCCCGCCGACGGGGTTCCGGGACGGGCCGGGGAGGCTGGAGGGCGGGCCGGAGAGGCCGGAGGACTGCTGAGTGCTCACGGCACCAGGGTGTCATGCGACCCGCGGCGCCCGACCGGCAGCTTCGACGGCTGCCGCCCGGACGCCCCTGCTCCGGGTAACTTCCGTCCGGACGGGTCTGCTTCCCGCAACTTTCGTCCGGACACTTCTGCTGCCTGTGACTCCCGCACGGCCGACCACCTCTGTCGGCCCCGGCGGCCGGCCGATCCCAACCGGCCGGCCCCGGTCCGGCCGGCCCCGGTCCGGCCGGCCCCGGTCCGGCCGGCCCCGGTCCGGCCGGCCCCGGTCCGGCCGGCCCCGGTCCGGCCGGCCCCGGTCCGGCCGGCCCCGGTCCGGCCGGCCCCGGTCCGGCCCGGCGGATGATCCCGAACGGCCGGTCCGGCCCGGCGTCGGTCAGCCGATCTCAATCGTGATCTTCGATCCCTTGGCCGCCGTGTCGCCGCCGTCCACCGACTGGCCCTTCACCTCGTCGGCGAAGAATCCGAGGATGCCCCGGTCCTCCTCGACCTCGAAGCCGGCGTCCCGCAGCTTCCGGGTCGCCTCGTCGACGCTGTCGCCCACGACGTCCGGGACCTCGACCATCACGGGGCCCTTGGAGATCGTCAGGGTGACGGTGTCGCCCTCGCCGACCTGCTTGCCCGCGCCCGGCGACTGCTCGGCCACGAGCCCCTTGTCGAACTCGGAGTTGACCTGCTTCGAGGCGGTCTTCACCTTGAGGCCGGCCTCCTTCAGCTGGGCGGTGGCGTCGTCGACCGAGGAACCGGACAGCTCGGGCACCTCCACCGGGGCGCCCCGGCTGACCACGATCCTGACGGCGGAGCCCGAGGAGATCTCGGTGCCGGAGCCCGGTTCGGTGCCGATCACCTGTCCCCGGATGACCTCGTCGCTGAACTCCCTTGTCACCAGCCCCGGTTCGAGCCCGTCGTCCTTCAGCTGGCCCTTCGCCGCGTCCAGCCGGTTCCCCTTCAGGTCGGGCACCTTCACGGTCTCCGGGCCCTTGGAGATCGTTATCGTCACGATGTCGTTGTCCCGGATCCGCTCCCCGGGCGCCGGGTCGGTGCTGATCACCCTGCCGCGCTTCACGGTGTCGCTGAACGCCTGCTCGACGTCGACGTCCAGCCCGGCGCCCTGCAGCCGCTTCGTGGCGTCCGCCCGGCTCTGCTGCAGCACGGCCGGGACCTGTGTGAACTGGCCCGAGTTGATGTACCAGACGCCCCCACCCACACCGAGGACGAGCAGTACCGCGACGACGACCGCCAGCAGCCCGCGGCGGGGCGCCGGGGCGTTGCGCGGGCGCCGGGGTGGCGGCGGAGGCGACTCGAACCGGCTCGTACGGTTGTGGAGGTCGGGTTCCGGCGCCACCGACCGCGACACGGACAGCGAGCGCGGGATCACGCTCGTCCGGTCGTCCGCGTTGTCATGGCCCGCGGCTGTCGCCTGTGGCGGCACCGCGTCCAGCTGCTCGTCGCTCAGCCCCGCCCGCGCGTCCAGCGTCTGCGCGAGCAGCGCGACGGCGTCGTACGGCCGCAGCTCCGGATTGCGCGCGGTCGCCGAGGCGACCAGCGCGTCCAGCTCGTACGGCAGCCCCGGCACGACGGCCGACGGCGGCGGCACGTCGTCGTGCAGCGCGTGGTACAGCACCTGCGCGGGGGACTCCCCGCCGTGCGGCTTGCCGCCGGTGAGCATCTCGTAGAGCGTCACGCCGCACGCGTACACGTCGACACGGGTGTCGGTGGTGCCGTGCTCCAGCTGCTCGGGGGCGAGGTAGGAGACGGTGCCGAGGACGGTGCCGGTGGTGCTGGTGACGGTGTCCACGGCCCGTACGAGCCCGAAGTCGGCGACCTTGACCCGGCCGTCGTCCCCTATCAGCACGTTCTCCGGCTTCATGTCCCGGTGCACGAACCCGGCGCGGTGCGCGGCGCCGAGCGCGGCGAGCACCGGCTCCAGGATGTCCAGCGCCGCGCGGGGCTGCAGCGCCCCGCGGTCGCGCAGCACGTCACGGAGGGTGCAGCCGGCGACGTACTCCATCGCGAGATAGACGTACGGGCCGTCGGTGCCCTGGTCGTAGACCCCCACCACGTTCGGGTGGGACAGCCGTGCCACTGACTTGGCCTCACGGATGAACCGCTCGACGAACGTCCGGTCCGCGGCCAGCGTCGGATGCATCACCTTGAGCGCGAGCACACGGTCGAGGCGGGTGTCCACGGTCCGGTAGACCGTGGCCATGCCGCCGACCGCGATCCGCGCCTCGACTCGATACCGGCCGTCGAGCACATGGCCGACAAGCGGGTCCTGAAGGGTCGTGTCCACGCAGGTGAGTGTACGAGCCGCCGCCGACAGGCCCATAAGTCGCGTGGTACCGGAGACGTACTGCAGCAGAGCTGTGACCCGGAGCGCAGGGCTGTGACAGGCGGGCGCGCGGCGAAACTCGTTCGGCTGTTCGAGTGGGGGGCGGGTGGCGTGAGATCCGACTCAGAACGCGGGGCGCTCCGGATCCAGCCGCGCCAGCCCCTCGCCCGGCGACGACGCCTCCGCGAAGTGCCGACGGGGGATGCGGCCCGCCCGGTACGCCAGCCGCCCCGCCTCGACCGCGTGCCGCATGCCCTCGGCCATGAGGACCGGCTCCTGGGCCCGGGTCACGGCGGAGGCGAGCATGACCCCGGCGCACCCCAGCTCCATCGCGAGAGCGACGTCCGACGCCGTACCGGCACCCGCGTCGAGAATCACCGGCACGCGCGCGTGCTCCACGATCAGCTGGAAGTTGTGCGGGTTGCGGATGCCGAGCCCGGACCCGATGGGCGATCCGAGCGGCATGATCGCGGCACAGCCCACGTCCTCCAGTTTGCGCGCGAGCACGGGATCGTCGTTCGTGTACGGCAGCACGGTGAAACCGTCGTCGACGAGCGTCTCGGCCGCGTCGAGCAGTTCGATCGGATCGGGAAGCAGCGTGCGCTCGTCGGCGATGACCTCCAGCTTGACCAGGGACGTACCGAGCGCCTCGCGCGCGAGGCGGGCCGTCAGCACGGCCTCGCCCGCCGTGAAGCAGCCGGCCGTGTTGGGCAGCACCCGGATGCCGAGCCTGTCGAGCACGGACAGGACCGAGCCGTGCACGGACGCGTTCACGCGGCGCATCGCGACCGTCGTCAGCTCCGTGCCGGAGGCCACCAGCGCGCGCTCCAGGACGTCGAGGCTCGGCGCCCCGCCGGTGCCCATGATCAGACGGGACGAGTACGTCGTACCGCCGAGGACGAAGGGGTCGTCTGCCATGGGATCAGCCTCCTTGGACGGCTGTGAGGACCTCGACGCGGTCCCCCTCGGCGAGGGCGGTGGTCGTCCACCGCGCGCGCGGGACGACGGTTTCGTTGAGCGCGGCGGCGACACCGGCGGGCGACGGGGCGAGCGTCCGCACGAGCGCGTCGAGGGCCGTGCCCGGAGCGATCTGCCGACGCTCCCCGTTGACGAGGACGGTCAGTGTCCCGGTGGCGCTCATACGGGCTGCTCCAGGAGTTCACGGGCCGCGCCGGCGCGGAACCGCAAGGGTGTGAAGGCGCGGGCCTCCTCCGGCAGTTCACCGGTGGTCAGCACATGGGCCAGCACATCGCCGGTGACCGGGGTGAGGAGCACCCCGTTGCGGTGGTGGCCGGTCGCGAGGACCAGGCCGTCGAGCCCGGAGGGGCCGAGGAGCGGCGCGTTGTCGGGGGAGGCCGGGCGCAGGCCCGCGCGGGTCTCGGTGAGCGGGAGTTCGGTGATCCCGGGGACGAGTTCATGGGCGTCCCGCAGCAGTTCGTACACCCCGCCCGCGGTCACCGTGGTGTCCCAGCCCTGCTCCTCGCTGGTCGCGCCGACGACCAGTTCGCCGTTCGCGCGCGGCACCAGGTAGACATGGCTGCCGCGCACCACGGCCCGCACGGTACGGCTCAGGAAGGGCGCGTACTGCTTCGGCACGGTCAGCCGCAGCACCTGCCCCTTCACCGGTCGCACCGGGGGCAGCACGTCGTCCGGGACCCCGGCGAGCCGCCCGCTGAGGCTGCCCGCGGCGAGGACGACCTGCCCGGCGGACAGCCGGTCACCGTCACCGGCCCGGACCCCTGCGGCCCGCTCCCGGACCACCGACAGCTCCTCGGCCCAGCTCCGGTGGAATATGACGCCGGCGCGCTCGCAGGCCGCGACGAGGGCCCTGGAGAGCCGCCTCGGGTCGATCTGGTGGTCCCCGTCGACCCGCAGTCCGCCGCGCACGCCCGGCGCGAGCATCGGCTCCAGACGGCGGCAGTCGCGGCCGCTCAGCCACTCCGAGTCCAGGCCCGACCGGCGCTGCAGGGCGTGCAGTTCGCGCAAGTGGGCGCGGTCGTCGGCGTCGAGCGCGACGGCCAGGGTGCCCGAGCGGCGGTAGCCGAGGTCGAGGCCGGTCGCCTCCGTCAGCTCGGCCGCGAAGTCCGGGTAGCGGCGCGCGGACTCCAGGTTGAGCCCCAGCAGCGTCTGCTCGCCGTAGTGCAGTTCGGTGACCGCGGCGAGCATCCCGGCCGCCACCTGCGCGGCCCCGCCGCCGGGCGCGGGATCGACCACGGCCGTGGCGAAACCGCGCCGCGCGGCCCGCCACGCCGTGACGAGCCCGATGATTCCGCCCCCCACGACGAGGACGTCTGACGTGTGCGTACGCGACATGGGCGTCCAGCCCCTCCCTTCGCCGGCATGACCCGGATCAGGTTCGTACGGTCGGAGGCCGCCAGCCTCCCTCTCAGCCCGGTGCGTCCGGGCTCCCGCGAGTGCTCTACGTTGGCCCACCTTAGCCCTCGCCGTTCGTCCCAGTAAGGGAGCCTCCGCTCATGGTCCGCTCGCTCGACGGTCTCGTCCTCGCCCCGGTCGCGGACCAGGCCCCAGGTCAGGTGGGCACCCGCACCCGGTTCGCGTACCACGAGGGGGACGGCGAGATCTGGGCCGAGTACGCGGGCGGTGACGTCGTGCGCGGTCACCTCGTGGGCACGCGCGTGGGGGACCGGCTGGACTTCCGGTACGTACAGCTGAAGACCGACGGGACCACCGCGTCCGGGCACTGCCGGTCCCTGGTGGTCGAGCTGGCCGACGGGCGGGTCCGGCTGGAGGAGACCTGGGAGTGGGAGTCGCGGCCGGGCAGCGGTACGAGCGTGGTGGAGCAGATCGACGAGACCGCGGGCCGGCCGACGGAGAGCGACCGTCGACCCACCCGCTGAACGGCGGGTCCACCCGGCTCCCTGACTGACCGAATGTCAGTTGTCTATGGTGACCGGGTGAGCGAGCAGACGCAGCACAGGGGCGGAACGCCGGCGCGGCGCGTGGTCGTCGTGGGCGCGGGCATGGCCGGCGTGCAGACCGCGGTCGCCCTGCGTGAGAAGGGCTTCACCGGCGATGTGACGCTGATCGGCGCCGAGCCGCACCAGCCGTACGACCGGCCGCCGCTCTCCAAGGCCGTGCTGCTCGGCAAGGCCGAGGGCTCCGCCTTCGACGTCGACTTCGAGGCGCTCGGCATCGAACTCCGGCTGGGCCGCGAGGTGTCGGGCCTGCGCTTCGCCGACCACGAACTCGACACGGCCGCCGGGCCCGTCCCGTACGACCTCCTCGTCCTCGCGACCGGCGCGGAACCGATCCGGCTGCCGGGCGCCGAGGGCGTGCCCGGGGTGCATCTGCTGCGGACCCTGGACGACGCCGAGCGGCTGCGGCCCGTGCTGGCCCGGCAGCACGACATCGTGGTCGTGGGCGCGGGCTGGATCGGCGCCGAGTTCGCCACGGCCGCGCGCGAGGCGGGCTGCGCGGTGACGGTCGTCGAGGCGGCCGACCGCCCGCTCGCGGGCGCGCTCCCGGCGGAGGTGGCCGCGCCGATGACCGCCTGGTACGCCGACAGCGGGACCACCCTGCGCACCCACGCGCGCGTGGAGCGCGTCGAGCCCGGGACGGTGGTCCTGGACGACGGCACCCGGGTGCCGGCCGACGCGGTCGTCGTGGGGATCGGCGCGCGCCCCGCGACGGCCTGGCTGAAGGACTCGGGCATCGAACTCGGCGCACACGGCGAGGTGGTGGCCGACGACCACCTGCGCGCCTCCGCACCGGACGTCTACGCCGTCGGCGACTGCGCCTCCTTCCCCTCGGGCAGGTACGGCCGGCGCCTCCTCGTCCACCACTGGGACAACGCCCTCCAGGGCCCGCGCACGGTCGCCGCGAACATCGTCGGCGAGACCCCCGAGGCCTACGATCCCGTCCCCTACTTCTGGTCCGAGCAGTTCGGCCGCTTCGTCCAGTACGCCGGCCACCACGCCTCCGCCGACACCATGGTCCGGCGCGGCGACCCCACCGGCGCCGCCTGGTCGGTCTGCTGGCTCCGCGAGCACCGACTGGTCGCCCTCCTGGCGGTGGGCCGCCCCCGCGACCTGGCCCAGGGCCGCCGTCTGATCGAGGCGGGCACGCCGATGAACCCGGAGCTGCTGGAGGACCCGGCCAGGCCCCTGAAGGCGGCGACGGCGTAGCGGGCGGGCGCGTTTCCCCGCCGTCCGGCGCTCCGCGTACCCCCTGTCGGCTTTCGTCGGGGCGGCCCGGCTACCCACTGTCAGTCCCAGATGGCAGTCTTGGAGACGTGACCGAGATTGACGCAAAGATCGATGCTCTCGTCCCCGCGTGGCTGAACCTCCCCGACATCGCAGAAATGCTGGACGTCGAGGTGACCCGCGTGCGGCAGCTGGTGAAGGAAGGCCAGCTCATCGCCGTACGCCGTGGTGAGAACCGCGCGCTGCACGTCCCCGCCGCCTTCATCGACGAGGACAAGGTGGTCAAGGGCCTGACCGGCACCCTGACCCTGCTGAGGGACGACGGCTTCACCGACGAAGAGATGCTGGAGTGGCTCTTCACTCCGGACCCGAGCCTGCCCGGCACCCCGGCCCAGGCCCTGAGCGAGAATCGCGGCACGGAGGTGAAGCGCCGTGCCCAGGCGCTCGCCGTCTGACCGAAACACCTGAAGCACCGAAAAATAGTGACGCAGCCACCTGTGCGGCGTACGGGAGCCGTGCCCCTCGCGGGCCTCGGCTCCCGTACGCCGCACTGACAACGCACCGCCAACGGGGGACCGACGCATGCCCGACGCCGTCGCACAGCTCGCCGACGCCCGGCTCTACCTCTGCACGGACGCCCGTAAGCGCCAGGGTGACCTGCCGGAGTTCCTGGACGCGGTCCTGGGCGCCGGCGTGGACATCGTGCAGCTCCGCGACAAGGGCATGGAGGCGGCCGAGGAGCTGGAGCACCTCCAGGTCTTCGCGGACGCCTGCCGCCGGCACGGCAGGCTGCTCGCCGTCAACGACCGCGCGGACGTCGCCCACGCCATCGGCGCGGATGTGCTGCACCTCGGACAGGGCGACCTCCCCGTCCCCGCCGCCCGCGCCGTCCTCGGAGCCGACGTCCTCATGGGCCGCTCCACCCACGCCGAGGCAGAGGCCGCCGCCGCGGCCGTCCAGGAGGGCGTGGACTACTTCTGCACGGGCCCCTGCTGGCCCACCCCCACCAAGCCCGGCCGCCACGCCCCCGGCCTGGACCTCGTGCGGTACACCGCCGCCCTCGGCACCGACCGCCCCTGGTTCGCCATCGGCGGCATCGACCTCGGCAACCTCGACGAGGTCGTCGAGGCGGGCGCCCGCCGGGCCGTCGTCGTGCGGGCGATCACGGAGGCGGACGACCCCGGATCCGCCGCGGCGGAGTTCACCAAGCGCCTGCGCAGCCTCTAGCCGCCCCGCCCCCGGACCGCGGCTGTCCAAGGCGTGGACAACAGGTCGGCAAAGCGGACAAATATCCCAGCTCTGGTTGGGTGACGGCCGTGACCTGACTAACCTGCCGGTATGGCCCTAGGAACCGCTTCCACCAGGACTGATCACGCACGCACCGTGCGCGACATGCTCGCCACGGGCAGGACCACGTACTCCTTCGAGTTCTGGGCGCCCAAGACGGAGAAGGGCGAGCGGAACCTGTGGAACGCCCTCCGCAGGATCGAGGCGGTCGCCCCCAGCTTCGTCTCCGTGACGTACGGCGCCGGTGGCTCCACCCGGGCCGGCACGGTGAAGGCGACCGAGCAGATCGCCGCCGACACCACCCTCACCCCGGTCGCCCACCTCACCGCGGTCAGCCACTCCATCGCCGAGCTGCGCAACATCATCGGCCAGTACGCGGACGCCGGGATCCGCAACATGCTCGCGGTCCGCGGCGACCCGCCCGGCGACCCCATGGCCGAGTGGATCGCACATCCGCAGGGACTGACGTACGCCGCCGAACTCGTCCGGCTCATCAAGGAGTCGGGCGACTTCTGCGTGGGCGTCGCGGCCTTCCCGGAGATGCACCCGCGGTCCCCGGACTGGGACAGTGACGTGGCGCGCTTCGTCGACAAGTGCCGAGCCGGCGCCGACTACGCGATCACGCAGATGTTCTTCCACCCGGAGTCGTACCTCCGTCTGAGAGACGCGGTCGCGAAGGCCGGCTGCGAAACCCCTGTCATTCCCGAGGTCATGCCCGTCACCAGCGTGAAGATGCTGGAACGGTTGCCGCAACTCAGCAACGCCGCCATCCCGAACGCCCTGAAAGAGCGGATCGTCACAGCCAAAGACGATCCGGCCGCTGTACGCTCCATTGGCATCGAGTTCGCCACGGAGTTCTGCGCGAGGCTGCTGGACGAAGGAGTCCCCGGACTTCACTTCATCACCCTGAACAACTCCACTGCGACACTGGAAATCTACGAGAACCTGGGCCC
Organism: Streptomyces sp. NBC_01314; assembly: GCF_041435215.1. Lineage (NCBI taxonomy): Bacteria > Bacillati > Actinomycetota > Actinomycetes > Kitasatosporales > Streptomycetaceae > Streptomyces > Streptomyces sp. NBC_01314. The sequence goes on from NZ_CP108394.1 coordinate 8,334,846, forward strand.
GCACCATCCACCACGGGCCTAGACCGGTCGCACTCGCGTACGACACACTGCGTAGCGGCCACAGGGAGAGGGGCGTACATGGGCTGGACGGTCCTCTATATCGCGTTCGGTGTCGTCGCGTTGTGGCTGCTGGGTGAGGTGCTGCTGCAGTACAAGGCGCGTCTGCGCTGGCGGTTGCTCGCCTTCGCCGGTTTCCTCTGCGTCGTCCTCGGTGTGCTGATCCCCAACGTGATCGTCATCGCGCTGGGCGCGATCGGGTTCGCGGCCGGGCAGACCTACGTGACCCTCTCCTTCCGTCGCGGCTTCGAGGCCGGCTGGGCCGTCCGTCCGCGCTCCGATGAGGGCGAGGACGGCGCCAGGCCGGCCAAGGCCGGCAAGAAGCGGCGGCGCGGCGAACCCGACCGTCAGGACTCGACTCAGCAGGTCATGGACCTGGAGTCCACGGCGGCCGGAACGTACCGCCAGGGCGGCGACCCGCTCGACGACGACCGCGACGACGACGTGTTCGTCCGCCCGCAGTCCACGCCCTCCGCGGCCGCCGTCTACTCCCCGGAGCCCCTGCCGGACGACACCAACACCTACGGCGTCTACCGCGACGACAACGCCTACGCCGGCGCCCCCGACCAGCCCTACGCGACCGCCGACCAGTCCGCGCAGGACGAGGCCTTCGCCTACTACGGCTACGACCAGCAGGGCTACGGCTACGACCCGAACCAGCAGCAGTACGCCGCCTACTCCGACCCGTACATCGGCACGCAGACGTACGACGCCACGGCCTCGTACGACCAGTCCTACGGCCAGCAGGGATACGGTCAACAGGGCTACGTCCAGGACCAGTACGGCAACGGCGGCTACGGCGGCGAGACCCCGCCCGGCGGTGTCTGGGTCCCGCAGCAGCGCAACACCGACGACTCGTTCGACCCGTTCGGCTCCGGCCTCCCGGCGGACCAGCAGGACCCGCACCAGGGCAACGGCAACGGCCAGAACGGCAACGGCCAGAACGGCAACGGCCAGAGCGGCAACGGCCAGAGCGGCTACGACGAGCAGCAGTACCGTTTCTGAAGGCTCACCGGAATCCCGCTGAGCCCCGGCGGCTCACTGTGAACCGCGGAAGTCCGGTCCCTCCACGATCAGTCCGGCCACCAGCGCGCCCGACATCCCGGCGTGCGGGAGGCCGCCGCCGGGGTGGGACCAGCCGCCGACGGTGAACAGACCCGGTGTCGCGGTGGTGTTGGACGGGTGCAGCAGGCGGCCGTCGGCCGCGGCGAGCGCCGGCGCCGGAACCGCGCCCCCCTCCGCACCGGTCGTCCGCGCGATGTCGGCCGGGGTGCGGACCTCGTGCCAGAGAAGGCGCTCGCGCAGGTCGGGCACGGCACGCTCGGCGGTGGCGATCAGCCGCTCCGCCCGCTGATCGACGACGTCCGCGTCGGCCCGGCTCCGGTCGGGTTCGGCGGGGACCGCGCACGTGACCGTGACCGCCTCATGCTCGGAGTCCGGCACCAGTCCCGGATCGTCGGGGCGCAGCACCGTCACCGTGGGCCGCGCGACCATTCCGGGGGAAGGGCCGAACAGGAGGTCCAGCTCACCTTCGCGGTCCTCCGTGTGCACCACCGTCCGGTGCGCAGCGCCGTCCGGTCGGCGGCCACGCAGCGCCAGCAGCACGGTCAGACGGCTCGTCGCCCCCCGCTGGGCCGGTACGTCACCCGCACTCCGTACGGCCGACTGCCGCACCCATCGGCTCAGCGCCTCGGGCGCGACCCCGGCGACCACGAAGTCCGCCTCGGTCACCGCACCGTCCGCCAGCTCCACCCCGGCCGCCCGGCCGTCCTTCTCGACGATCCCCGTGACCTCGGCACCGAAGACGAACTCGACCTTCCGGGCCAGGCACCGCTCGTACAGCGCCCGCGCCAACTCCCGTATGCCGCCCCGGACGTACCAGGTCCCGAAGGCGTGGTCCAGGTACGGCAGGACCGCCGCGCTCGCCGGTACGTTCCTGGGGTCCAGCCCGTACGCGAGGGCGTGACTCTCCAGCAGGGCCGTCAGCCGGGGGTCGCGCAGCTCCCACGCGCCGACCTCGGCGAGCGTGCCGGCGCGGCGGGTGCGCAGAAGCCGTCTGTGGGGCACCGAGGGGTAGGGCTCGCGCTCGGCGAGCACCTGCCGGTCGGGCCACAGCGGCTCCTCCAGGAGGGGCCGCCGGGTACGGTCCCAGGCCTCGCGGGCGCGCACCAGGAAGTCGCCCCAGCGGTCGCCCGCGTCCGAGCCGAGCGCCGTGTTCAGGGCGGCGACCACGCCCGCGCGTGAGGCGTTGGGAAGCAGGAGGTCCGTGCCGTCCGCGAAGACGTGCCGGGCCGCCGGGTCGACCTGGACCAGGTCGACGCACTTCTCCAGCGGTTCCTTGCCGGTCTTGAGGAACAGATCGCGGTAGACGGCGGGCAGTGGCAGCAGCCCCGGGCCCGTGTCGAACGCGAAGCCTTCGCGCTCGAAGCGGCCCACGGCTCCGCCGTAGGTCGCCGTGCTCTCGTGCACCACCACGCTGTGGCCCGCGACGGCCAGCCGGGCGGCGGCTGCCATCGCGCCGAGGCCGGCGCCGATCACCGCGATTCTTGCCATGGCAGCGACTTTATCGGCCGCCACTGACAGTTCGATCTCGTGGGATGGCTCGGGGCGCGGTTGTTCGGCGACTGCGGGGAGTAGGAACGCGGACGCGATCGTCACCAGTTGGCAACAGAGAGGTCTGGGGGTGAGTACGCAGGGCTGAGTACCCGTACTCAGCCGGGGAGATGAGTACGCGTACGGATGGGCTCCCACCTGCGGGAACGGGAGAGTGGAGGCACGGGAAGGGGCGCGGCTCCGGTACCGCCGGCACGGGGCGGCGGAACGGCTCTCGCTCTTACCGCTCCTTCCGTCGACATGGGTCGGCGGGAGCGAGGCACGGGGGAGTACGGGGGATACGGGGGATACGGGAAAGCGCCGGTTCGAGGTGGCCGCGGGGGACGCGGCCGGTTCGAACCGGCGCCCTCGTCCGTGCTCCGGTCCGGTCAGCGGTTTCCGCTCACCCGGCCCTGGAGCAGCCGGGACAGCGCGGCGTGGACATCGTCCAGGGAGCGATCCGGCTGGAAGGCCTTCCAGTCCAGGGCGGCCACCAGGACCATGCCGACCAGGGCCGACGCCGTCAGGCCGATGTCGATCTCGTCGCTCAGCTCGCCCCCCTCGACGCCCTCGCGCAGCACGCCCTCGACGACCGCGACCGCCTGCTGCCGGACGACCATCAGCGTGGACTGCCAGGCGCGGTTGGTGCGCCAGAGCTCGGCCACGTAGAGCTGGGTGAAGGACGGGTAGCGGTCGATGAAGTGGAGTCCGGCGCGGATCATCGCGTCCAGGGAGGCGACCCTGCTGCCGCCCTCCCGCGCGGTCCGCTCGGCGGCCTCCCGGAGGGAGGCGGTGAGGAGTTCCACGCCGTGCCGCAGCAGCTCCTCGAAGAGGACCGACTTGCTTGCGAAGTTGTAGTAGACGGTGCCCTTGGCGACGCCTGCGCGCTCGGCGATCTCGTCCACCGTGGTCGCGGAGAACCCCTGCTCCGCGATGAGGGTGACGGCCGCCTCGTAGAGTTTCTGCCGGGTCGCCTCGCGGCGGCCCCCGCCTGCGCCGCCGGGGGCGTTGCTGCTTTCCATGGCCCTGATTGTCACAGGAACCGTGCCGTGCGCGGTCACAGGCTCAACTCCGGGTGCAGCCGGTCCAGCGTCCACACCTGCTTGCGGCGGGCGGACAGGGCGGTCAGCGCGAGGGCGCCGACGGTGAAGGCCACCAGAACCGCGCAGGCGTCCCGGACAGGGCCCAGACCGCCGCCCGTGATGAGCCTTCTGAGGGCGTCGACGACATGGCTCATCGGCAGGAAGGGATGGACCGCGTTGAAGAAGTCCGGGCTGGTCTGCACGGGATACGTGCCGCCCGCGGACGTCAACTGCAGCATCAGGAAGGCGAGGACGAGGATCCGGCCCGCCGCCCCGAAACGGGCGTTGAGCCACTGCACGATCGCCGCGAAGCACGCCGTCACCAGGAACAGGAAGCCCACCGTCCCGGCCGCCCGCGCCATCTCCAGGCCGACCGCCCAGTGCAGCACCGCCATCAGCGCGACCGTCTGCAGCGCACCCAGGGCGGCCACCGGAAGCCAGCCCGCCAGCGCGATCCGCCACGCCGGGGCGCCCGCCGCGAGGGCCCGCCGGTTGAGCGGCTGGATCAGCATGTACGCCACCATCGCGCCCACCCACAGGGACAGCGGGATGAAGTACGGGGCGAACCCGGTGCCGTAGTTGGGCGCCTTGTGCAGGTCCCTGTTGGCCAACCGCACCGGGTCGGCCATCACTTCGGTACGCCGGTCGCGGTCCCGTTCGTCGTAGTCCGGGATCTGCTCGGCCCCGTCGTGCAGGCCGCCCGCGAGCTTCCCGGAGCCGTCGGCCAGCTTGTACATGCCGCCCTTGAGGTCGACCGCGCCCGTCTTGAGGGTGCCGACGCCGGTGTCCAGGTCCTCCGCGCCGGTCTTCGCGGTGCCGAGGCCCGTGTGGAGCGTGCTGGCACCCTTGGCGACCTTCGTGGCGCCCTTGTCGAGCGCGTTCACCTTGGCGACGGCGTCGTCGAGGTCCGTGGACAGGGTGGGCGCCGCCTTCGCCAGGGCGCGGGCCTGCTTCTCCAGGGTCTCCAGGTCCTTGTCGAAGGCCTTGATGTCACCGTCGTAGTTCTTCACCACGGTGTTGACGTCCTCGGCGAGCACGGCCGCCTCCGCCGCCGCGTCCTTGGCCTTCTTCAGGTCCGCGCAGGCCGTGTCGGGCAGCACGGCCTCCTCGCAGCGCCTCTTGTGGACGTCGTCCAGGGTGTCCGCGGCGGCACGGGTGCCGGTCGCGGCGGCCGGTGCCGTCTCGACGAACGCGTCGAGGTGGTCCCGGATCGTGGCCGCCGAGTCGGCGACCAGGGTGGCGGTGTCGGCGATCGTGTCGCCGTTCTCCTTCAGGAAGGGCCGTACCTGGTCCGCTGCGGCGCCGACCTTGTCGGCGAGCTTGCCGGTGCCGTCCGCGACCTGTTGAGCGCCGTCCTCCAGGTCACCCGCGCCCTCGTCCAGGTCCTTCAGCCCGCCGGACAGCTCCCCGCTGCCCTCCTTGGCCGTCTTCAGGCCGTCCGCGAGGTCCTTGGAGCCCTTCTCCGCCTTGTCGATGCCGCCCTTGAGGTCGTCGGCGCCGTCCGCCGCCTCCTCGGTCTTCCCGTGGATGTCCGAGAACGAGATGAAGATCCGGTCCAGGAACGACCGTGAGGCCTTCGTCGACGCCGCCGTCCGCACCTCAGAGAACACCGTCCGCGAGATCTGCCCGACGATGTAGTTGTTCGCGTCGTTCGTCCGCACCTGGAGAGCGCCGGTCTCCGGCACGTCCCCGGAACTCGACGCGATCCGCTCGCTGAAGTCCTTCGGCATGGTCAGCGACAGGTAGTACGTGCCGTCCTCGACGCCCGCACGGGCCTCGGCGGCGCTCACCCGGTGCCACTCGAAGGTGTCGCTCTCCCGCAGCCCCTCGGCGATGTCGTCGCCCGCGGTCAGCCTCTCCTTGCCGACCGACGCCCCCTTGTCGTCGTTCACCAACGCCACGGGGACGCGGTCCAGACGGCCGTACGGGTCCCAGAAGGACCACAGGTACAGAGCCCCGTACAGCAACGGCAGCAGCAGGAGCGAGACCAGCGCGGCGCGCGGCAGCTTCCCCCGGCCGAAGCGCCTGAGCTCAAGCGCGGCGAGTCTCGGCGAGCGCATCGGCCGTCTCCTTGTCGGTGTTGTCGGTGTTGTCGTGGGTGTCGTCGTTGTTGTTGCCGTCTTCGCCGGTGCCGGCACCGGCACCCGTACGAGCACTCGTACCTGCGCCGGTGCCGGTGTCCGCGCCGGTGTCCGTCGCGGTTTCGCTGTCGGGCTCGGAGGCTTCGCGTACGCCCTCACGCGCGCGTGCGCCTCCGTCCGGCCCCGTCGACACGACGACCGCTCCTTCCGGGGCCTCGCCGCACACCGCCACCACCGTGATCCCGGACTCGGTGAGGGACCTCAACAGGGTCCACATCTCGGCCCGTTCGGCGTCGGAGAGCTTCAGGTCGGTGTCGTCGACGCCGAGCAGCCGGGGTCGGCCGACGAGCGCGAGGGCGACGGACAGCCGCAGGGCCTCCATCCGGTCCAGGTCGCGCACGGCGGTCCTGGAGCCCTTGGGCAGGGCCTCGCGGTCGAGTCCGGCCGCGGTCAGGGCGGCCTCGATCCGGCCCTTCGCCTCGGCGGCGCGCTCGGCCCGGGGGCGCAGCAGCCCGCGCAGGGAGCCGTCGAACCGCCGCTGCAGCAGTGCCCGTTCGCGCAGGTGCTCCCCGACGGTCAGAGCCGGGTCGAGGTCGGTCACACCGGGGACATGGGCGAGGGCGCTGATCCGGCGCACGGCCGCCATCCGCTTCGGCAGCCGCAGGGAGCCGACCGTCGCCTCGCCCTCGCTCGGCTTCATCCGCCCGGTGAGCGCGAGCAGCAGACAGGTCCGGCCCGACCCGGACGGCCCCTCGACCGCGACCAGCGAGCCGGCCTCCGCGCCGAACCGCACACCCCGGAACGCCCAGCCGCGCGGCCCCTTGAGGCCGAACCCCTCGGCACCGACGGCGACACCGCGGGCCGTCCCCTGCCCGGCGTCCGTCTCCCCTGGCTCTGCCATGTCCCCCAAGCCTCTCCGTGCTTTTGTACTGACTGGTCAGTGCAGAAACTACTCCGAACCTCTGATCGAAGCAAAAGGGCAGGTCAGAACGGATTGTCAGTGGCATACCGCACGATGGGCACATACGGCACCTCGTGTCAGGGCGTGCCGTCCGCAGACGACAGGAGGTTCGTCATGGCCAGCCACCACGCAGCAGCCGCCAACCGGCGCCGTGCCACCGGCCCTGCCCCCTCACTGACCGGCCCGCCGGGCGACGTGCACCCCGTGCTGCGCAGGGCGACGGCCCCGCCCGCCGCCCTCGACCTGCTCGCCCAGGCCCGCTCCGGACTCGACGAGGCGTCCGGCCACCTGACGCCCAACGAGCGGTACGCCACCGCCCACCTGGCCGCCCTGCGCACCGCCGCCGCGGTGCTCGCCGCCCGGGGCCGCCCGGAACTCACCCCGAAGCGCCGCGCCAAGATCAGGAGCGCCTGGGAAGTGCTCCCCGAGATAGCGCCCGAACTCACCGAGTGGAGCGCGCTGTTCGCCTCCGGCGCCGCCCGCCGCGCGCGCGCCGAGGCGGACATCCAGGGCGCGGCGAGCGCACGGGACGCCGACGACCTCATACGCGACGTGGCGATGTTCCTGCGCCTCGTCGAGCGGATGCTGGTGCTCCAGCCGGTGCTGCCCCAGCCCCGGCGGGACGGCACCCCGGGGATACCGGACGCGGGCTGACCGACCGCCCCGGCGCCGCCCATTAGGGTTGGGGCATCAGCACCCTCCACCGCGCCCCCGGGCCCGGCGGAGACGCAAGCCCATCGCCCCGCCGCACGCCAGGCGGTGCCGCCCGAGGAGTCAACTGCCGTGTCGGACCCGATGCGCCCACCCGTCTCCCACCACCACTCCCAGACGACGTCGCTGCGCTCCGATCCCTCCCGACCCCGCGCCTCCCTCCGTACCGCCGTGGTCTGGGAGGTCCTCCAGGACGCCCTCGACCGCCGGGTGAAGGCCACGGGACGTGCGTCGCTCGACGTGCTGGACACCGGGGGCGGCAGCGGCAAGTTCGCGGTGCCCGTGGCCCGCCTCGGCCACCGCGTCACCGTCGTCGACCCCAGCCCGAACGCGTTGTTCGCGCTGGAGCGCCGAACCGCCGAAGCCGGCGTCGCCGAACGGGTGCGGGGCGTCCAGGGCGACGCGCACGGCCTCTTCGACGTCGTCGAGCGCGGCGGGTACGACGCCGTGCTCTGCCACGGCGTCCTGGAGTACGTGGACGATCCCGCCGAAGGCATCGGCAACGCGGTCGCCGCGCTGCGCCCCGAGGGCGTGCTCAGCCTGCTCGCCGCCGGCCTGGGCGGCGCGGTGCTCGCGCGGGCCCTCGCCGGGCACTTCAAGGAGGCCCGGCAGGCGCTCGACGACCCGAACGGACGCTGGGGCGAGGGTGATCCGGTTCCCCACCGCTTCACCGCCGAGCAGCTCACCGCGCTCGTCGAGGGTGCGGGCCTGGAGGTCGCCGCCGTGCACGGCGTCCGGGTCTTCGCCGACCTGGTCCCCGGCGTCCTCGTCGACACCGAGCCCGGCGCCCTGGACGCCCTGCTCAAGCTGGAGGCGGCGGTCGCCGAACTGCCCGCCTTCCACTCCGTGGCCACGCAACTTCACGTGCTGGGCGAGACGCGAGGGGTCGCTGAGTCCTGATTCGTCCCCGGCGCGCATGAGGGTGACCCGCTGATCAGGGGCTCGGCGGCGGATGGAGTACGCCACAGGCCCCCCGATCGCGCGCTCGGAGCCGTATGATCGAGGGAGGCCGTTCCGGCATGACGGGCCGTCCGCTGGGGAATTCACACCTCAGCGGGTCGGGGTGCCATGGCGGGTTCCGGTTGGCGAATTGGCGTAGAGGGGCGGGTTTCAAGGGGGCGATTCCCTGCCTATCCTGAAGAGGACCCCCCGGGTCGCCCCGGCGACCGCACGATGAGGAGGACTCCGTGCCGCTCTCAGAGCACGAGCAGCGCATGCTCGAGCAGATGGAGCGAGCGCTGTACGCCGAAGATCCCAAGTTCGCGTCAGCGCTTGAGGGAAGCGGGCTGCGTACGTACACCCGGCGGCGGGTCTACCAGGCGGTCGCGGGCTTTCTAGTGGGTATCGCGCTCCTCATGGCCGGAATGGTCGCACAGCAGATCTGGGTCAGTGTGGTGGGGTTCCTCGTCATGCTGGGCTGCGCCGTGCTCGCCGTCACCGGTTGGCGCAAGGCCCCCAAGCCGGGTGAACAGCCCACCGGTGCCACAGGCTCCACCGGTGCGCGTCAGACACGACAGCGCCGCTCCATGATGGACCGAATCGAACAGCGCTGGCAGCGCCGTCGTGACGAGCAGGGCGGCCACTGAGCCCGCCGGAGCGCCGATCCGACAGCCACAGCTGAACACGGACGAAGGGTGACCACCCCAGGGGCGGTCACCCTTCACGTGCGCCCGAAAATCGAACGGACGCGGCTCGTCCAGCGGTCGACCCCCGTCGAGTGGTCGCGGCTCGTCGAGCGGTCGCCGATCACGGCCGCGCTTCCTTTGGTGACGGCTACCCGGCACATCGCAGTCACGGCTATCCGGCTGTGCGGGGAGCCGGGCCCCGCACACGCCCGTCCGCACGACACACGCGTGTACGCGCGTCTGCCCCCGCCGGGCGAAACCGGCGGGGGCAGACGGACGCGGAGCCGCTAGTTGTTCTGGCTCGGCGAGGGGCGTCGCCAGGGCAGCCGTAGCGTCGGGATGCGGGACAGCAGCTCGTCCGTGGTCCGCGCCCAGCGGGCGGAGAGAGCCCAGGCCACCCGGATGGTCGAACGCGGCAGCAGCAGTGCCCGGAGCTTCGTCCGGCGGCCGGCGTGCGCCCGGAGGCCGCTGCCGACCTGGTGCGCGTCCCGGGCGAGGCCCGCCGGGACCTGCGGACGCGGAGCGAAGAGGACCTGCTCCACCGCCGCCGCCACCCGGTGCACCGCGTCCGCGGCCGACGGTTCGAGTTCCCCGAGCCGCACGATCCGCGCGGCGGCCTTGCGGGGCGTCTGCGACTCGTCCGGCGCGATCCCGTAGTCCCACGCCGTGTCGGTGACCTCCTGCCAGGCGGCCAGCGCATGAGCCGCGGCTGCCTCCGTTCGGCCGTACCCGGTGGCTCTGTCCGGTGGCGCCAGGAAGCCCTCCGGGCCGCCCGCCTCCTCGGCCACCTCCCGCGCGGCAGCGGGCCCAGGGGCCCCCTTCGGCACCGCACCGTCATGCGCGCCCAGCCGTACGGACCGAACCCGCAGCCGCCACAGCATCGGCAGCAACGGGATCGCCAGCACCAGGAGCGCCCCCGGAAGGATCAGCAGGGTCCAGGGCGAGAAGAACAGCAGACCCCAGAACGAGCGGTCCTCGTCGTCCGAACCCGCCACGGCCGCCGCGGACTCGCTCGCGCAGGCCTCCAGCTTCACCTCCTGCGGAGTGCAGCTCGCGTTCGCCGACGGCTCGGCCGACGGCGCCGTGGAAGCCGACTGCGAGGGCCGGGGCACCTCGGGCAGGCCGTCCGTGCCGGAGTCCTCCGGCACCGTGTACTGAGGAGTCGAGCCCCGGTTGGGGGTCGGCTCGAAACGGGTCCAGCCCACACCCTCGAAGTACAGCTCCGGCCAGGCGTGCGCGTCCCGCAGCCCCACCGACATCGTGCCGTCCGTCTGCGGGGCGCCTGGGGTGAAGCCCACGGCGACCCGGGCCGGTATACCCAGCGTGCGGGCCATCGACGCCATCGCGAACGAGAAGTGGACGCAGAAGCCCTCCTTCTCCTGGAGGAACCGGGCTATCGCACGCGCGCCCGTGCCGGACCGCACCTCGGTGTCGTACGTGAACTCGCCGCTGAACGCGAACCAGTCCTGCAGCTTCACCGCCCGCTCGTAGTTGTTCGTCGCGCCCTTGGTGACCTCCAGTGCGGTCCGCGCCACCACCGACGGCAGCGAGGCCGGCACCTTGGTGTACTCCCGCCGCAGGGACGGCGGCGGCTCCGGCGCCGACGCCAGCTGCTCCGAGGTGGGCTGCACGATCAGGCTCTCGACCTTGTACTGGGCACCCTTGGTGTCCTGGCCGTGGTCACCGACGAGAGTGCGCCCCACGGGCTCGTACCGCCAGTCGCCGTCGATGTCCACGCTGGTGACCGGGTACGGCATCGGCAGCCAGTTCTGCTCGTAGTCCTTGGCCGCGACGATCCGGGTCTCGATCGAGGTCCGCTTGACGTCGGGGGCGAGGCCGACCGGGGTGCCGAACCCGTCCGGCACCCCCGTGATGGAGCGCTCGGTCGGCGTCCAGGAGGTGCCGTCGAACTTGTCCAGGGAGACGATCCGCAGGTACATCTCCTGCAGGTTGTCCGTGTTGGTGCGGTAGGACAGCACCTGGCGGTCCTCGTCCACGTTCAGGCTGCCGCTCAACGCCACCACGGGGTTCACCGCGGCGATCGTGCCGCCGCCACCGGAGCCTGCGCCGATGCCGGCGCCCGTGCCGTCCAGAAGCCCCCCGTCGAGGGAGGGCAGTCCGAGGGGCACCACCAGGGCGATGCCCAGCGCCACCGCGCCGATGCGCCGCCCGGTGCGCACCGGGGCCACGGCGCCGCCCGCGGACTCCGTGCGCGGTCCGTGGGACGCTCCGCCGAAGACCCTGCCCCACTGCGAGAGCCGGTCGCGGCTCTCGGTCAGGAGCAGCAGCAGATAGCCGGCGGAGGCCAGCACGAACCACAGCCACGCGGCGCCGTCGGAGAGCCCCGCGGCGACCGAGTACAGCGCGAGCAGCGGCAGACCGGCCGGGGCCGCGCTGCGGAACGTCACCGCGAGCGCGTCGACCAGGAGGCCTATCACCATCACCCCGCCGATGATCATCAGCTGGATGCCGTCACTCAGCGGCGCCGGGATCGCGTACCGCCCGACGTCGTCGGCGCCCGTCTGCAGCAGCGTCGCGAAGTGCTGGAACGCCTCCGGGCCGGGGACGATCCCGGCCACCGCCTGCTCCCGGGCGAAGACCAGCGTCAGCATCATCAGCGTGACCAGCGCCTGAGCGGCCACCGTCAGCGGCCGGGCCAGTGGGACCCGCCTGGTGAGCGCTCCCACGCCGGTCTGCACACCCAGCATGAGGGCCGCCTGGAAGATCCAGGTCGCCGGGTCGACCAGCGGCAGCAGTGCGCACGCCGCCATGATCGTGGCGGCCCAGGCGCACAGCGCCAGCCTTGCCCGCCCGCTCACGACCGTCCCTCCATGCCGCTCCCGGACAGCACACCGGTGCGCTGTTGGTCCGCCTGCCGCCACAGGTCCGTCAGCGAGGCGCCGCGCGGCACGGTCACAGCCGTCCAGCCCGTCTCGTGCAGCAGACGCAGCGACTCCTCGCTCGCACTCCCGGCACCCGGCACCTCACCCGGTTCGGTCGTCCACGCCTCGCTGTCCAGCAGGAAGGCGACCGCCCCGCCGCTGCGCTGACGCATCTTGCCGATCACCGTCGCCTGCTCCTCGTCGAGGTCGCCGAGAAAGGCGACCAGCAGCCCTTCGTTGCCGCCGCGCAGCACGTCGTACGCGGGGGAGAGGCCCGCGCCGTCGGAGTGGTCGATCACCGCGAGGGTGTCCATCATCAGCCCCGCCGCATCCGCGGACTCCTGGCTGGCGCCCGCGAACCCGTCCGCACCGTCGCCGGGCACCGAACTGCCGGTGTCCGTCAACAGCCGTACGGAGAAGCCTCGTTCAAGCATGTGGACCAGCATGGAGGCGGCGCCGGAGACGGCCCACTCGAAGGCCGAGTCCGGGCCCGCGCCGAGATATGCCTCGGCCCGGGTGTCCAACAGCACCGTGCAGCGGGCGCGCTGCGGCTGCTCCTCGCGGCGCACCATCAACTCGCCGTAGCGCGCGGTCGAGCGCCAGTGCACCCGGCGCAGGTCGTCGCCGTGCCGGTACCCGCGCGGGATCACGTCGTCCTCGCCGGCCAGCGCCAGCGAGCGCTGCCGACCGTCGCCGTATCCCTTCGCCTCCCCGCTCAGCCGCACCGGCGGCAGCGCGTCCACGCGTGGGATGACCGTCAGCGTGTCGTACGTCGCGAAGGACCGGGTCAGCTCGCACATGCCGAACGGGTCGGTCAGACGCAGTTGGAGCGGGCCCAGCGGATAGCGGCCGCGCAGATCGGAGCGGACGCGGTAGGACACCTCGCGGCGGCCGCCCGCCTCCACCCGGTCCAGCACGAACCTCGGGCGCGGACCGAGCACGTACGGCACCCGGTCCTGGAGCATCAGCAGCCCGGTGGGCAGCCGCGAGACGTTGTCCATCCGCAGATGGACGCGGGCCTCGCTGCCGGCCGGCACCCGCGCGGGGGAGAGCCGACGGCTGCCCGCGACCCGGTAGCGGGTGCGGTACAGCACGGTCGTGCAGACCAGCGGCAGCACGGCCAGCAGCAGGCCCACCCGCAGCAGATCGCTCTGCCCGAGGACGTACGCGCATATCGCGGCCGCTATGCCGGCGGCCAGGAAGGAGCGCCCTCGTGTGGTGAGGCCGGTGAGGGCCGTGCGCAGCCCGCCCTTGTCCTGCTCCGGGGCGGGCGCCGGCCCGCCGGTGGTCATCCAAGCCTCCGCGGCGGCTGCTGCGGATACGCGGGCGTGGCGTGGACCGAGCCGAAGCCGCTCTGCACCTGGGGCGCCTGCGGTACGGGCGTGCGCTGGAGGATCTCCTGCACCACCTGCTCCGGCGTACGGCGGTTGAGCTGGGCCTGGGCGGTGGGCAGCAGCCGGTGCGCGAGGATGGCCACGGCGAGCGACTGGATGTCGTCCGGCAGGGCGTACTCCCGGCCGCTCAGGGCGGCGGTCGCCCTCGCGGCGCGCAGCAGATGCAGCGTGGCACGCGGAGAGGCGCCGAGTCTCAGGTCCGGGTGACTGCGGGTGGCGCCGACCAGATCCACCGCGTACCGCCGGACTGTTTCCGCGACGTGCACATTGCGGACGGTCTCGATCAGCTTCATGATCTCGTGCGCGTGCGCCACCGGCTGCATGTCCTCCAGCGGCGAGGCCCCGCCGTGGACGTCGAGCATCCGCAGCTCGGCCTCCGGGCTGGGGTAGCCGACGGAGACACGGGCCATGAAGCGGTCCCGCTGCGCCTCCGGCAGTGGGTAGGTGCCCTCCATTTCCACCGGGTTCTGCGTGGCCACCACCATGAAGGGGCTCGGCAGCTCGTACGTCGTGCCGTCGATCGTGACCTGGCGCTCCTCCAGGGACTCCAGGAGCGCGGACTGCGTCTTCGGCGAGGCTCGGTTGATCTCGTCGCCGATCACGATCTGAGAGAAGATCGCGCCCGGCTTGAACTCGAACTCCTTACGCTGCTGATCCCAGATGGACACACCAGTGATGTCCGAGGGCAGCAGGTCCGGCGTGAACTGGATACGCCGTACCGAGCAGTCGATGGACCGCGCCAGCGCCTTGGCCAGCATGGTCTTGCCGACGCCGGGCACATCTTCGATCAGAAGATGCCCCTCGGCGAGCAGCACTGTCAGCGAAAGCCGTACGACCTCAGGCTTGCCCTCGATCACTCCTTCGACCGAACTGCGGACTCGCTCCACAGTGCTGGTCAGATCAGTGAGGCTCGCTCGATCGTCATAGGTCGTCACCCGGCCCTCCTCGGCCCGTTCTTTCTCCGGGCCGTCGCTCTGCGATGCGGACCGGCCCACCCCGAAACACGGACACCACGCGTGAACTGCTCAGCGTGACGTCACATCCGCATTCTTGCTGCCGTTACCAATCCGTGTCACTCGCCTGTGGATAACGGTCCACGATATATCCGTTTTGCTGCCTTTTAGGAGTCGAGATGCCAGCAGATTGACAGGAAACCGGGGCTGTGGAGGACCGTCCTCGGGCGGTAGGAGGACGGTCCCGAAGGCCCGGTTCGACGGGGCTCAGGCCGGGTCGATCTCCCGCAGCAGGCCCGTCCTGACGTCGAAGACGAAGCCGCGCACGTCGTCCGAGTGCAGCAGGAACGGGTTCGTGCGCACCCGCTGCATGGACTGCCTCACGTCCTGGTCCACGTCCCGGAAGGACTCCACCGCCCAGGCCGGGCGCTGGCCGACCTCCGCCTCCAGCTCGGTGCGGAAGTCCTCGGTGAGGGACTCCAGGCCGCAGCCGGTGTGGTGGATGAGGACGATGCTGCGGGTGCCGAGCTTGCGCTGGCTGATGGTGAGGGAGCGGATCACGTCGTCGGTCACCACGCCGCCCGCGTTGCGGATGGTGTGGCAGTCGCCCAGCTCCAGGCCGAGCGCGTCGTGCAGGTCGAGGCGGGCGTCCATGCAGGCCACGACCGCGACGCGGAGGACGGGGCGGGCATCCATTCCGGGGTCGGCGAACGCGGCCGCGTACTGCTGGTTCGCCTCGACGAGGCGATCGGTGACCGTGCCGTCGGATATGGCGCCTTCGGGGCCTGTGGGAACTGCTGCGGAGGTCGTCATAGCCAAGACGGTACTGGTCACGCCCGTTGGGAGCGCCTTGTGAGAGAGGACAAAGAACGTCATTGACGTTTGTTGTGAGGTAACCCACAGGAGTGGCCGGATCGCAGTCGTGCGGGTGATTTCTCCGGATTCGCGGGTTCGCGCGGGGCCGGTGTCGCGACGCGCAGGCCGGTTGATTGACCGGGATAGGCCGTGGACTAGAGTGACGCGGAGCGGGGGCGAGGCCCCCTGTTGGACTGAAATTCCCAGGAGAACCGGTGACAGCCCGGCGTCTCCCCGCGTGCGCGGCGCGTACGTGCGGCTCGCGCCGGACCTGAGAGGGCCCCTTGAGCAACAGCCGCCACGTCCCCGTCATGCTCCAGCGGTGCCTGGACATGCTGGCCCCGGCACTCACGGAGCCCGGCGCGGTGGTGGTCGACTGCACACTCGGCCTCGGCGGCCACAGCGAGGCCCTCCTCACCCAATTCCCCGAGGCGCGGCTCGTCGCCCTCGACCGGGACAAGGAGGCCCTGCGCCTCTCCGGTGAACGGCTCGCCCCCTTCGGTGAGCGCGCCACCCTCGTGCACGCCGTCTACGACGAACTCCCCGACGTGCTCGTCCGCCTGGGCCTCCCGCGCGTCCAGGGCGTCCTGTTCGACCTCGGTGTCTCCTCCATGCAGCTCGACGAGGCGGACCGGGGCTTCGCGTACTCCCAGGACGCCCCCCTCGACATGCGGATGGACCAGACGACCGGCATCAGCGCGGCCGAGGTCCTCAACACCTACGCGCCGGGCGAACTCGTCCGGATCCTCCGGGCGTACGGCGAGGAGAAGCAGGCCAAGCGGATCGTCTCCGCGGTCGTGCGCGAGCGCGACAAGGAGCCCTTCACCGACAGTGCCCGCCTCGTCGAACTGATCCGCGACTCCCTGCCGCAGGCGGCCAAGCGCACCGGAGGCAACCCCGCCAAGCGCACCTTCCAGGCGCTGCGCATCGAGGTCAACGGCGAACTCACCGTCCTGGAGCGGGCGATCCCCGCCGCCGTGAAGGCTCTCGCGGTCGGCGGCCGGATCGCCGTCCTGTCCTACCACTCGCTGGAGGACCGCCTCGTCAAGCAGGTGTTCGCGGCGGGCGCCGCCACCACCGCGCCCCCCGGACTGCCCGTGGTCCCCGAGCGCTACCAGCCGAGGCTCAAGCTCCTCACCCGTGGTGCCGAACTTCCCACCGAGGAAGAGGTCGCCGAGAACCGGCGCGCGGCCCCCGCGCGCCTGCGCGGAGCGGAACGCGTGCGGGAGAACCTCGAATGAGGCGTAAGGCGGCCGCACACGGTGCGTGAGAGGTGACGGTGAGTGAGTCCGAAAAGCGAACTCGCGGGGACGGTGGTTGAGTCCGGAAACCGGACTCACAGGGAGGGCGTGTGAACAGGAAACCCGAACTGAGGGGCCGGGCCGCCCGTCTCGCGCGGCTCCTGCCGGTGCGGGCCAAGGGAGCCGCACGCACCCCGTTCGTCCTTCTCGTCGTGCTGTTGCTGGGCGGCGGCCTCATCGGCCTCCTCGTGCTGAACTCCGCGCTCAGTGAAGGGTCGTTCAAGCTCGACGACCTCCAGGACGACGTGAAGAGCTACACCGACGAGGAACAGGCGCTCCAACGGGACGTGGACGCCTACTCCGCGCCCGACGCGCTTCAGCGCCGCGCCCGCGAGCTGGGCATGGTCCCAGGGGGCGACCCGGCTTTCCTGAACCCCGACGGCACGGTCAAGGGCGTACCGAGCGCCGCCCAGCAGTCCGTGGCCCGTATGCCGCTGGTCCTCGCGCCCGAGGTCCTCGACCCCGGCCCGCCCGCGAGCCCCACGCCCACCCCCACCCCTACATCCACGCCCCCGTCCAGGCCCTCGGCCACTGTGACGCCGTCCCAGCCGCCTCCGCCGTCCCAGCCGCCTCAGCCGTCCCGGCCGTCGCCGGAGACGCCGCAGACGCCGGAGCCCGCGGGCACCCCCACGCCCACCCCCCCACCCACCAGCCCGTTCGTACAGTCCACCCAGCTCCCGACGACCCCCGGCAGGTGACGGAAGTGGCCGATTCAGGCAGGCAGCCCCCCCGCCGCCGCGTACCCGGACCCGCCCGGCCCGTGCGTCCGGGCGGCCAGCAGCGCCGGCCGGGCCCCGGTTCCCGCCCCGCCGCGCAGCGCCGCCCGGCCTCGCCCCGGCCGCCGGCCGCCCGCACCATCCGCCTGGGCAGCCCGCGCCCGCGACTGCGCATGGTGAGCCTCGCGCTGACCCTGGTGATGATCGCCTTCGTCGTACGGCTGCTGCAGGTGCAGGCCGTCGACGCGAGCGAGTACGCGGCCAAAGCCGACCGGAACCGGTACGTCGGCCGGGTGCTGGCCGCCGAGCGGGGCGGGATCACCGACCGCAACGGCGTCGCCCTGGCGATCAGCACCGACGCCAACGACATCACGGCCGACCCGACGATGTTCACGCGCGAGCAGCTGAGGATCGACGACGGACCCGAGCAGGCGGCCGCGCTCCTCGCGCCGATCCTCGGCGCGGACCAGGAGACGCTCACCGAGAGGCTGCGCACCAAGAACACGCGCTATGTGCTCCTCGCCCGCCGCCAGACCCCCCAGGTCTGGAACCAGATCAGGGACCTGAAGTCCGCGCTCGTCCAGCGGGCCGAGGACGAGAAGGGCACGGTCAACGTCCTGGCCGGCGTCTTCCAGGAGCCCAGCAGCAAGCGCGTGTATCCCAACGGCGACCTCGCCGCCGGGATACTGGGCTGGGTCAACGCCGAGGGCAAGGGCGGCGGCGGCATCGAGCAGCAGTTGAACAACCGTTTGGCAGGCAAGGACGGCAAGATCCGCTACGCCCAGTCCGGCGGCCGTCTCGTGCCCACCGCGGGTTCCACCGAGACGCCCGCCGTGGCCGGCTCCGACGTCGAGCTGACCATCGACCGCGACATCCAGTGGGCCGCGCAGAACGCCATCACCGAGCAGGTGAAGAAGTCCAAGGCCGACCGCGGCTACGTGATCGTGCAGGACACCCGCACCGGCGAGGTCCTCGCCATGGCAAACTCGCCCAGCTTCGACCCGAACGACCTCACGAAGGCCGACCCGGACGCGCTGGGCAACGCGGCCCTCCAGGACGCCTACGAGCCCGGCTCCACCGCCAAGGTCATGTCGATGGCCGCGGTGCTGGAGGAGAACGTCGCGACGCCGGGTACGCACGTCACCGTGCCCAACCGGCTGCACCGCGGCGACCGGCTCTTCAAGGACGACATCGACCACCAGACCTGGTACCTGACGCTCAACGGCGTGCTCGCCAAGTCCAGCAACATCGGCACCATCCTCGCCACCGGCGAACTGGGCAGGAACCAACGCGAGTCCAACAGGATCCTCCACTCGTACCTGCGCAAGTTCGGCATCGGCGGCTACAGCGGCCTCGACTTCCCCGGCGAGACCAAGGGCATCCTCGCCGCGCCCGACGACTGGTCGACCTCGCAGCAGTACACGATTCCCTTCGGTCAGGGTGTGTCGATGAACGCCATGCAGGCGGCCTCCGTCTACTCGACGATCGCCAACGGCGGCGTACGCGTCGAACCGACCCTCGTACGAGGCACGAAGGGGCCGGACGGCCGCTTCACCCCCGCTCCGAAGCCCGAGAAGAGCCGGGTCGTGAGCGAGAAGACGGCGAAGAGCCTCGCCCGGATGCTGGAGTCCGTCGTGGACGACGAGGAGGGCACGGGCACCAGGGCGCGCATCCCCGGCTACCGGGTCGCGGGCAAGACGGGTACGGCCAACCGTGTGGATCCGGCCACCGGCAGATACCGCGGCTACACCTCGTCGTTCGCCGGGTTCGCGCCCGCCGACAACCCGAGGATCACCGTCTACTGCGCGATCCAGAACGCCACCAAGGGCAACTACTTCGGCGGCCAGATCTGTGGCCCCATCTACAAGGAGGTCATGGAGTTCGCCCTGAAGACCCTCCAGGTTCCGCCCACCGGGGCGAAGCCCGCGAACCTGCCCGTCGCCTTCACACCCTGAACCGCCTCCTGACCACATCCTGATCCACCCGCCGATCAGCGCGACCAGCCAGGAACCGACTCGTGACCATGATCACTCCCGACCCCGGGAACCGCGGGGCGCAGCCCCGCTCGCACAATCCCTCGCCCACCCGTCCCGCCTCACCGCCCTTGCCGGACCGCGCTCCGCGCGGGCTCGCCTTTGGCTCCGGCGGGGGTGTGCCCGGTACGCTCACCGCCGTGCCACACGCTGATCAGTCCCAAACCACCCAGAAGGACGTTCCCGTGACATATCCGGGACCGCCCAGGCCGATCCAGGTCTCCGCCACACCCCTCGCGGAGCTCGCCGGCCAGGTGGGTGCCGAGCAGCCGGGGAGCGCCGCGGAGGTCACGGGCATCACCCATGACTCGCGGTCCGTCCGTCCCGGCGACGTGTACGCCGCCCTGCCCGGTGCCCGGCTGCACGGCGCCGACTTCGTGGACCAGGCGGTCGGCCTCGGCGCCGTCGCCGTGCTCACCGACCCGAGCGGCGCCGAGCGCGTCGCCGCCACCGGGCTCCCCGCGCTCGTCGTGGAGAACCCGCGCGCGCGGATGGGCGGGCTGGCGGCCACGATCTACGGTCACCCGGGCCGCGACCTGCTCCAGATCGGCATCACCGGCACCTCCGGTAAGACCACCACCGCGTACCTCGTCGAGGGCGGTCTGCGGACCGTGCGCTCCACGGGTCTCATCGGCACGGTCGAGACGCGCATCGGCGACGAGCGCATCAAGTCCGAGCGGACCACCCCCGAGGCCACCGACCTCCAGGCCCTGTTCGCGGTCATGCGTGAACGCGGTGTCGACTCGGTCGTCATGGA
The DNA here is from genome assembly GCF_041435215.1 of Streptomyces sp. NBC_01314. Lineage (NCBI taxonomy): Bacteria > Bacillati > Actinomycetota > Actinomycetes > Kitasatosporales > Streptomycetaceae > Streptomyces > Streptomyces sp. NBC_01314. The sequence continues at coordinate 8,354,846 of NZ_CP108394.1, forward strand.
GGTGTCCAGCCACGCGCTGGTCCTCGGCCGGGTCGACGGCTGCGTCTTCGACGTGGCGGTCTTCAACAACCTCAGCCCGGAGCACATGGAGTTCCACTCCGGCATGGAGGACTACTTCCGGGCCAAGGCACAGCTCTTCACACCGGAACGCAGCAGGCTCGGCGTCGTCAACCTCGACGACGAGTACGGCCGCCGGCTCGTCGACGAAGCCACCGTCCCAATCGTCACCTTCTCCGCCGAGGGGCACCCGGACGCCGACTGGCGCGCAGAGGACGTCCAGGTCGGGCCGATGGACTCGACGTTCACGGTGGTCGGGCCCAAGGGCGAGCGGATCACCGCCCGGGCGCCGCTGCCGGGCTCCTTCAACGTCGCCAACACCCTGGCGGCCGTCGCCGCGCTGGCCGTCGCCGGGATCGACCCGCAGACCGCTGCCGACGGCATCGCCGCCGTACCGGGTGTGCCGGGCCGGCTGGAGCGCGTGGACGCCGGGCAGCCGTATCTCGCGGTCGTCGACTACGCCCACAAGACGGACGCCGTCGAGTCGGTCCTCAAGGCGCTGCGCAAGGTCACCGAGGGCAGCCTGCACGTCGTGCTCGGCTGCGGCGGCGACCGGGACAGGACCAAACGCGCGCCGATGGGCGCCGCCATGGCCCGGCTCTCCGACACCGCCGTACTGACCTCCGACAACCCCCGCTCCGAGGACCCCCTGGCGATCCTCGCGACCATGCTCGAAGGCGCGGCGTCCGTGCCGGCGCACGAGCGCGGCGACGTCCTCCTCTTCGAGGACCGGGCCGCCGCGATCACCGCGGCGGTGGCCCGCGCACAGCCGGGCGACACCGTGCTGGTCGCGGGCAAGGGCCACGAGCAGGGCCAGGACATCGCCGGCGTGGTACGTCCCTTCGACGACCGCCAGGTGCTTCGCGAAGCTATCCAGCAGACCCAGGGATGAACTTGTGATCGCCCTCTCCCTCGCCGAGATCGCAGAAGTCGTCGGCGGGCAGACGCACGACATACCGGATCCGTCGGCGCAGGTCACCGGACCGGTCGTCCGGGACTCCCGTGAAGTGGAGCCCGGCAGCCTCTTCGTCGCCTTCGTGGGCGAGCGCGTGGACGGGCACGACTACGCGGCCGCGGTCGTCGAGGCGGGTGCGGCAGCTGTGCTGGCGTCCCGTCCCGTCGGCGTGCCCGCGATCGTCGTGACCGACGTCCAGGCCGCGCTCGGCGCCCTCGCCCGGCACGTCGTCCAGAAGCTCGGTGCCACCCTCGTGGCCCTCACCGGCTCCGCGGGCAAGACCAGCACCAAGGACCTCATCGCACAGGTACTCCGGCGCAAGGCGCCGACGGTGTTCACGCCCGGCTCCCTCAACAACGAGATCGGGCTGCCCCTCACCGCGCTCAGCGCCACGGAGGAGACCCGTTTCCTGGTGCTGGAGATGGGCGCCCGGGGCGTCGGCCACATCCGCTACCTCACCGGCCTGACCCCGCCGAGGATCGGCCTCGTGCTGAACGTCGGCACCGCCCACATCGGCGAGTTCGGCGGCCGTGAGCAGATCGCGCAGGCCAAGGGCGAGCTGGTGGAGGCCCTGCCGTCCGCGGAGGAGGGCGGCGCCGCGATCCTCAACGCCGACGACCCCCTCGTCCGGGCCATGGCGTCCCGTACGAAGGCCCGGGTGATCTTCTTCGGAGAGTCCGGCGAAGCGGACGTACGCGCCGAGAACGTGACGCTCACGGACGCCGGACAGCCCGTGTTCAGGCTTCACACACCCTCCGGTGCAAGCGATGTGACCATGCGCCTGTACGGTGAGCACCACGTGTCGAACGCGCTCGCCGCGGCCGCCGTCGCCCATGAGCTGGGCATGTCCGCAGACGAGATCGCCACCGCGCTCTCCGAGGCGGGCTCCCTCTCCCGCTGGCGCATGGAGGTCACCGAGCGCCCGGACGGCGTGACGGTCGTCAACGACGCCTACAACGCGAACCCCGAGTCCATGCGAGCCGCTCTGCGCGCGCTCGCGGCGATGGGCAAGGCCGCACAGGCACATGGGGGACGTACGTGGGCGGTGCTCGGCAAGATGGCCGAGCTCGGGGACGAATCGCTCGCCGAGCACGACGCGGTCGGACGGCTCGCCGTCCGGCTCAATGTCGGCAAGCTCGTCGCGGTCGGGGGCAGGGAAGCGTCCTGGCTGCAACTGGGCGCATATAACGAGGGTTCGTGGGGTGAGGAGTCGGTGCACGTGTCCGACGCACAGGCGGCGGTCGACCTGTTGCGCAGTCAGTTGCGCCCGGGAGACGTCGTACTCGTGAAGGCGTCCCGGTCGGTCGGGCTCGAGAGCGTGGCGCAGGCGCTGCTCGACAGCGGCAACGAGGGTGAGGTTGCCGCCCGATGATGAAGCAGATCCTGTTCGCAGGAGTCATTGGTCTCTTTCTGACCCTGGTCGGCACCCCGCTGCTGATCAAGCTGCTGGCTCGCAAGGGCTACGGCCAGTACATCCGCGACGACGGCCCGCGCACGCACGGCAGCAAGCGCGGTACGCCGACGATGGGTGGTATCGCCTTCATCCTGGCGACGATCGTCGCGTACTTCCTCGCCAAGGTGATCACGGGCCAGCCGCCGACCTTCTCCGGTCTGCTGGTGCTCGGCCTGATGGGCGGCATGGGCCTCGTCGGCTTCCTCGACGACTACATCAAGATCGTCAAGCGCCGTTCGCTCGGTCTGCGGGCCAAGGCCAAGATGGCCGGCCAGCTGATCGTCGGCATCAGTTTCGCGGTCCTCGCGCTGCAGTTCCCGGACGTCCGCGACCAGACCCCGGCCTCCACCAAGATCTCCTTCGTGCAGGACTTCGGCTGGACCATCGGCCCGGTGCTGTTCGTCATCTGGGCGTTGTTCATGATCCTCGCCATGTCGAACGGCGTGAACCTGACCGACGGTCTGGACGGCCTCGCCACCGGCGCCTCCGTGCTCGTCTTCGGCGCGTACACCTTCATCGGCGTCTGGCAGTTCCAGGAGTCCTGCGCCAACACGCTGACCCTGACCAACCCGGGCGCCTGTTACGAGGTACGAGATCCACTCGACCTGGCGATCGTGGCCTCCGCGCTGATGGGCGCCTGCCTCGGCTTCCTGTGGTGGAACACCTCGCCGGCCAAGATCTTCATGGGTGACACCGGTTCGCTGGCCCTGGGCGGCGCGCTCGCGGGTCTCGCGATCTGCTCCCGCACCGAGCTGCTGCTCGCGCTCCTCGGCGGTCTGTTCGTCCTCATCACGATGTCGGTCGTCATCCAGGTCGGCTCGTTCAAGCTCACCGGCAAGCGCGTCTTCCGCATGGCCCCGCTCCAGCACCACTTCGAGCTCAAGGGGTGGTCCGAGGTCCTTGTCGTGGTCCGCTTCTGGATCATCCAGGGCATCTGCGTGATCGTCGGACTGGGCCTCTTCTACGCGGGATGGGCGGCCGACAAGTGACCGACTGGCAGGGCAGGCGTGTCACCGTCGCCGGGCTCGGTGTCTCCGGCATCCCGGCGGCCAAGGTCCTGCGCGGCCTCGGCGCCACCGTCACGGTCGTCAACGACGGCGAGGACGAGCGCGCCCGGGCGCAGGCGGCGGACCTGGAGGCGCTCGGCATCACCGTGCGCCTCGGCGACGGCGCAACCCTGCCGGAGGGCACCGAACTCGTCGTCACGACCCCCGGCTGGAAACCCGATAAACCGCTCTTCGCGGCGGCCCGTGCGGCCGGTCTGGAGATCTGGGGCGACGTCGAGCTGGCGTGGCGGCTGCGGGGACCGGACGCAGCCCCCTGGCTGGCCGTCACGGGCACCAACGGCAAGACCACGACCGTCCAGATGCTCGCCTCGATCCTGACGGCGGCGGGCCTGCGCACGGCCGCCGTCGGCAACATCGGGGTCTCGCTGCTGGACGTCGTCCTGGGCGACGAGCAGTACGACGTGCTGGCCGTCGAGTTGTCGAGCTACCAGCTCCACTGGGCGCCCTCCCTGCGCGCCCACTCCGCCGCCGTCCTCAACCTCGCCCCCGACCACCTCGACTGGCACGGCTCCATGGAGGCTTACGCCGCCGACAAGGGCCGCATCTACGAGGGCAATCGGGTCGCGTGTGTCTACAACGTGGCCGACAAGGCCACCGAGGACCTGGTGCGCGAGGCGGACGTCGAGGAGGGCTGCCGGGCCGTCGGGTTCACGCTCGGCACACCGGGGCCGTCCCAACTCGGCGTGGTGGACGGCATCCTGGTCGACCGCGCCTTCGTCGACAACCGGCAGAAGAACGCCCAGGAACTCGCCGAGGTCTCGGACGTGAACCCGCCGGCCCCGCACAACATCGCCAACGCCCTCGCGGCGGCGGCCCTCGCCCGGGCCTTCGGGGTGCCCGCCGCGGCCGTACGGGACGGGCTGAGGGCCTTCACGCCGGACGCGCACCGCATCGCGCACGTGGCCGACGTGGACGGCGTCGCGTACATCGACGACTCCAAGGCCACCAACACGCACGCCGCGCAGGCCTCGTTGGCGGCGTACGAGTCGATCGTGTGGATCGCGGGCGGACTCGCCAAGGGTGCCACCTTCGACGAACTCGTCGCCGGTGCGGCCGGGCGGCTACGGGGCGTCGTGCTGATCGGAGCGGATCGCGAGCTGATCCGGGAAGCGCTCACGCGACACGCGCCCGAAGTGCCGGTCGTCGACCTCGACCGGACCGACACTGGGGCGATGCTCGCCGCCGTCCGCGAGGCGCGGACGCTGGCGCGGGCGGGTGACACGGTGCTCCTGGCGCCGGCCTGCGCGTCGATGGACATGTTCGTCAACTACAACAAGCGTGGGGACGCGTTCGCGGAGGCTGTGCGCGAACTCTCCTCCGCGGACGGCTGACCCGGCCCGGCTTCGCCTGGCGGCGCCGGGTGAAACTGGGAGGGACGCGTGACACGGATGTGGTCGGTCGGCGGCGAAGGCGCCCCCGATGCCGAGTAGCCGTACGAGCCGTGCGCCCCTCCAGCGCGTCACACGACGGCCGCCGCTCTCGCGACCGCCGCGGGAGAACCCCGTGCGGCGGTTCCTCACCCGGGCACGCAAGGCGTGGGACCGGCCGCTGACCGCGTACTACCTGATCCTCGGCGGCAGTCTGCTGATCACCGTGCTGGGTCTGGTGATGGTCTACTCGGCCTCCCAGATCACGGCGTTGCAGAAGTCGCTGCCGGGGACCTTCTTCTTCCGCAAGCAGTTCCTCGCGGCCACGATCGGCACCACGCTGCTGCTCGTGGCCTCGCGGATGCCGGTCAAGCTGCACCGGGCGCTGGCCTACCCGCTGCTGGCCGGCTGTGTGTTCCTGATGGCCCTGGTTCAGGTGCCCGGAATAGGGCAGTCGATCAACGGCAACCAGAACTGGATCGCCATCGGCGGCTCCTTCCAGATCCAGCCCAGCGAGTTCGGCAAGCTGGCGCTCGTGCTGTGGGGCGCCGACCTGATGGCCCGCAAGGAGGACAAGCATCTGCTGACCCAGTGGAAGCACATGCTGGTGCCGCTCGTTCCGGTGGCGTTCATGCTCCTCGGGCTGATCATGCTCGGCGGCGACATGGGAACCGCGATCATTCTCACGGCGATCCTGTTCGGCCTGCTGTGGCTGGCGGGGGCGCCGACGCGGCTTTTCGTGGGCGTGCTGTCCATCGCCGGGTTCATCGGGTTCGTCCTCATCAGGACCAGCGAGAACCGCATGGCCCGCCTGGCCTGCATCGGAGCCACCGAACCCCGTACGGACGGGGCCGACTGCTGGCAGGCCGTGCACGGCATCTACGCCCTTGCCTCGGGCGGAATCTTCGGCTCCGGGCTCGGTGCCAGTGTGGAAAAATGGGGCCAACTCCCGGAAGCGCACACCGACTTCATCTTCGCCGTCACCGGTGAGGAACTGGGCCTCGCGGGGACGCTGTCGGTGCTCGCCCTCTTCGCGGCTCTAGGCTATGCGGGTATCCGCGTGGCCGGACGCACGGAGGAACCCTTCGTCAGGTATGCCGCGGGAGGCGTGACCACCTGGATCACCGCTCAGGCAGTGATCAATATCGGTGCGGTGCTCGGTCTGCTGCCGATCGCCGGAGTCCCGCTCCCGCTGTTCTCCTACGGAGGTTCCGCCCTGCTGCCGACCATGTTCGCCATCGGGTTGTTGATCGCGTTCGCGCGCGACGAGCCCGCCGCACGGGCGGCGCTCGCCATGCGGCAACCCCGCTTTGGTAGAAAGCGTGGCGGCGGCCCTTCGGGGCCCGGGAGATGGAACACGATGCGACGGCGTGCCTTGGCACGTTCGTCCGGAGAGCGGTGAATTTCGGTGCATGTCGTACTCGCCGGTGGCGGAACCGCCGGTCACATCGAGCCCGCGCTCGCGCTCGCGGACGCCCTGCGCAGGCAGGATCCGACCGTGGGCATCACGGCCCTGGGCACGGAGCGCGGCCTCGAGACGCGCCTCGTCCCCGAGCGCGGCTACGAACTCGCGCTGATCCCCGCCGTACCCCTGCCACGCAAGCCCACCCCCGAGCTGATCACCGTGCCCGGCCGGCTGCGCGGCACGATCAAGGCGACCGAGCAGATCCTGGAGCGCACCAAGGCGGACGCCGTCGTCGGCTTCGGCGGCTACGTCGCCCTGCCCGGCTACCTCGCCGCCAAGCGCCTCGGCGTGCCGATCATCGTCCACGAGGCCAACGCGCGCCCCGGTCTCGCCAACAAGATCGGCTCCCGGTACGCGGCCCAGGTCGCCGTCTCCACCCCGGACAGCAAGCTCCGTGACGCCCGCTACATCGGCATCCCGCTGCGCCGTGCCATCGCCACCCTCGACCGGGCCGCCGCCCGCCCCGAGGCGCGCGCACTGTTCGGCCTCGACCCCAATCTGCCGACTCTGCTGGTCTCCGGCGGCTCCCAGGGCGCCCGCCGCCTCAACGAGGTCGTCCAGCAGGTCGCGCCCTACCTCCAGCAGGCCGGGATCCAGATCCTGCACGCGGTCGGCCCGAAGAACGAACTGCCGCAGGTGCATCAGATGCCGGGAATGCCTCCGTACATCCCGGTACCGTACGTGGACCGGATGGACCTCGCGTACGCCGCGGCCGACATGATGCTCTGCCGCGCGGGCGCGATGACCGTCGCCGAACTCTCCGCCGTCGGGCTCCCGGCCGCCTATGTCCCGCTGCCCATCGGCAACGGCGAACAGCGGCTGAACGCCCAGCCGGTGGTCAAGGCCGGTGGCGGACTGCTGGTCGACGACGCGGAACTGACGCCCCAGTGGGTGCAGCAGAACGTCCTGCCCGTCCTCGCCGACCCGCACCGGCTGTACGAGATGTCCCGCGCGGCCAGTGAGTTCGGCCGCCGGGACGCCGACGACCTGCTCGTCGGGATGGTGTACGAGGCGATCGCAGCCAAGCGTGGACGCCGCTAGGGAACTGATCGGCGAGTGAGGCGCCCCGGCGGTGAACCGAGCCAGGAGAGGGAGTGGGCGTGGCCGGACCGACCACCGCCGAACGTGGCGCAGACGAGGATCTGGACCCCGGCCCGCCGCCGCGGCGACGGCTCCCCGACCCCCGGGGGCTGATCGCCGCCGCGGTCGCCCTGGTGCTGGTCGGCGGAGCCTCGGTCTGGGCCCTGTACGGCTCCTCCTGGCTGCGGGCCACGCGGGTGTCCGTGTCGGGTACCCGCGTACTGACCGAGGCCCAGGTGCGCGAGGCCGCCGGTGTGCCGCTGGATGATCCGCTGATTTCCGTCGACCTCGACGGGATCGAGTCACGACTGCTCGATGAACTGCCCCGAATCGACTCGGTCGAGGTCGTTCGATCCTGGCCCCACGAAATCGGGCTGAAAGTGAGCGAACGTACTCCGGTCCTGGTTGTCGAAGCGGCCGGAAATTCGGGCAAGTACGTCGAAGTGGACGCGAAAGGTGTGCGTTTTGCCACGGTTTCGCACGCCCCGGAAGGCGTACCCGTACTCGAATTGGCGGTGTCCCGGTCGGGTTCGTCGGCCGCCGGTCCGCGGCGATTCGGCGAGGACCGGCTCGTACGGGAGGCCGTGCGGGTGGCCGACGCCGTTCCGGCCGCGCTCGCGCACGACACCCTGGTCGTCAAGGTCCGTTCCTACGACTCCATCTCGTTGGGGTTGACCGGAGCCCGTACGGTCGCGTGGGGCAGTGCGGAGAAGGGGCGCGCGAAGGCCCGCGCGCTCACCGCTCTGATGAAAGCCGCCCCGGACGCGGGGCACTTCGACGTGAGCGTTCCCACCGCGCCCGCGTCAGCAGGGAGTTGACGCACATCTGCGCAGGCCAGCACCCTGGTTGGGCACGGCTATGGCTGATCACATAGGGTGAAAAGAAAAACGGGAGGTTCGGCGTGTTCGTTGAACGTGCGCCACTTGTCGACTTAGTGTCCTGTTCGGAAGAGTCCAAAGAACAGTCACACTGGTAACCCTAAACTTCAGCGTTAGGGTTCGGGTCGGCGTTCGGACCGTCCCACTTCGGCATCAGTCGGCGCTTCGCGGGTACCTCGCGAGGCGGCGACACGTAACTCGAGGCGAGAGGCCTTCGACGTGGCAGCACCGCAGAACTACCTCGCAGTCATCAAAGTCATCGGTGTCGGCGGCGGTGGTGTCAATGCCATCAACCGGATGATCGAGGTCGGTCTCAAGGGCGTCGAGTTCATCGCCATCAACACCGACGCGCAAGCTCTGTTGATGAGCGACGCCGACGTCAAGCTCGACGTCGGCCGTGAACTCACCCGCGGACTCGGCGCCGGCGCCAACCCGGCCGTCGGCCGCAAGGCGGCCGAGGACCACCGCGAGGAGATCGAGGAGGTCCTCAAGGGGGCCGACATGGTCTTCGTGACGGCCGGCGAGGGCGGCGGCACCGGCACCGGCGGCGCGCCCGTCGTGGCCAACATCGCCCGCTCGCTGGGCGCCCTCACCATCGGCGTGGTCACCCGCCCCTTCACCTTCGAGGGCCGCCGCCGCGCCAACCAGGCCGAGGACGGCATCGCCGAGCTCCGCGAGGAGGTCGACACCCTCATCGTCATCCCGAACGACCGACTGCTGTCCATCTCGGACCGCCAGGTCTCCGTTCTGGACGCGTTCAAGTCGGCCGACCAGGTCCTGCTCTCCGGTGTGCAGGGCATCACCGACCTCATCACCACGCCCGGTCTGATCAACCTCGACTTCGCCGACGTCAAGTCCGTGATGTCCGAGGCCGGTTCGGCCCTCATGGGCATCGGCTCGGCCCGCGGCGACGACCGCGCGGTGGCCGCCGCCGAGATGGCGATCTCCTCGCCGCTCCTGGAGGCGTCCATCGACGGCGCCCGGGGCGTGCTGCTCTCCATCTCCGGTGGCTCCGACCTCGGTCTGTTCGAGATCAACGAGGCGGCGCAGCTGGTCAGCGAGGCCGCGCACCCCGAGGCCAACATCATCTTCGGAGCGGTCATCGACGACGCGCTCGGCGACGAGGTCCGGGTCACGGTCATCGCGGCCGGCTTCGACGGCGGCCAGCCCCCGCCCAAGCGGGACAACATCCTCGGCTCGGCCGCGGCCAAGCGCGAGGAGCCGGCGCCGGTGCGCCCCGCCGAGACCCGCCCGTCCTTCGGCTCGCTCGGCAGCGTCAAGCCGAAGGAGGAGCCGGCACCCGCCCCGGAGCCGGTGAACGAGGTTCAGGTCGCCCCGCCCGTCCCGCCGTCCCGGTCCTACTCGGACAGTGCGGCGGAGGAGCTGGACGTGCCGGACTTCCTCAAGTGATAGGACAGCGCGAGAACGTGAGCGGCGCGCACTTCGCCTTCACCGACAGGTGGGGCGGGGTGAGCGCCGCTCCGTATGAGGAGCTCAACCTCGGCGGCGCGGTCGGGGACGACGCCGGCGCCGTGACGACGAACCGGGAGCTGGCGGCCAAGTCGCTGGGTCTGGAACCGGACCGGGTCGTCTGGATGAACCAGGTGCACGGCGCGGACGTGGCCGTGGTCGACGCACCGTGGGGCTCGGACGACATCCCGTCCGTCGACGCGATCGCCACCACTCGGCGCGGTCTCGCGCTCGCCGTCCTCACCGCCGACTGCGTACCCGTTCTGCTGGCCGACCCCGTCGCCGGGGTCGCGGCCGCCGCCCACGCGGGCCGGCCCGGCATGGTCGCCGGGGTCGTCCCCGCCGCCGTACGGGCCATGACCGAGCTCGGCGCCGACCCTGCCCGGATCGTCGCCCGCACGGGCCCCGCCGTCTGCGGCCGGTGTTACGAAGTACCCGAGGCGATGCGCGCCGAGGTGGCCACCGTCGAGCCGGCGGCGTACGCCGAGACCAGTTGGGGCACCCCCTCGGTCGATGTGTGCGCCGGAGTGCACACACAGCTGGAGCGCCTCGGTGTGCGCGACCGGGAGCAGTCGCCGGTGTGCACGCTGGAGTCGCGTGACCACTTCTCGTACCGCCGCGACCGCGCCACAGGGCGACTCGCGGGATATGTCTGGCTGGACTGATGGGCATGACGGACCGTAGGGCACAACTCGCCGGAAACCTGGCGAAGGTGGAGGGTCGCATCGCGGCGGCCTGCGCGGCCGCGGGGCGTAAGCGGGACGAGGTCACCCTGGTCGTGGTGACCAAGACCTACCCGGCCGACGATGTGCGGATCCTGTCGGAACTCGGTGTGCGTCATGTCGCCGAGAACAAGGACCAGGACGCGGCGCCCAAGGCTGCCGAATGCTCCGATCTGTCCCTTGTATGGCACTTCGTGGGGCAGTTGCAGACCAACAAAGTCCGTTCTGTGGTGCGTTATGCGGATCTCGTGCAGTCCGTCGATCGTTCCAGGCTTGTCACGACTCTGTCGAAAGAGGCCGTTCGGGTCGGGCGTGAGGTGGGATGTCTCATCCAGGTCGCGCTCGACGCCGACGCGGGCGGCCGGGGAGAGCGAGGAGGTGTGGGGCCGGACGGAATCGAAGAGTTGGCCGACCTCCTTGCGGGGGCGCCGGGGCTGCGGGTCGATGGTCTGATGACCGTCGCGCCGCTCACCGGGGCGTACGCCGGACGGCAACGGGCCGCGTTCGAGCGGTTGATGGATTTGTCGACCGACCTGCGCCGAGCCCATCCGGCTGCGAACATGGTCTCCGCAGGGATGAGTGCGGACCTAGAGGAGGCCGTGGCTGCCGGAGCGACACATGTACGCGTCGGCACTGCGGTACTCGGAGTCCGTCCCAGGCTCGGGTAACGTCGCCAAGAAGTCGGACCACAGCAGAAAATATGGTCATTCCGTCGAGAGGCGGGCGCAACGACCTCGTGGATCACGGGCACTTGGGAAGTCGTCAGTCGATCCACCACAGAGCGGAGGACTCAGAGCATGGCCGGCGCGATGCGCAAGATGGCGGTCTACCTCGGCCTCGTGGAGGACGATGGGTACGACGGCAGGGGATTCGACCCCGATGACGATTTCGAGCCCGAGCTCGACCCGGAACCCGAGCGGGACCACCGGCGGCATGAGCCGGTACATCAGTCGCACCAGCCACATCAGTCCCAAAGGGACGAATCGGTGCGAGTGGTGCAGCCCCCGATGCAACGCGAACCGGTGTCGCACGCCACTTCGCTTCCCGCGGAATCGGTGCGACCCGCCCGGATCGCGCCCGTGGCATCCATCACACAAGAACGTTCGAGTCTGGAGAAGAACGCACCGGTGATCATGCCCAAGGTCGTGTCCGAGCGGGAGCCTTACCGGATCACCACGTTGCACCCGCGGACCTACAACGAGGCCCGTACCATCGGGGAACACTTCCGTGAGGGCACCCCGGTGATCATGAATCTGACTGAGATGGACGACACGGACGCGAAGCGACTTGTCGACTTTGCGGCCGGTTTGGTGTTTGGTCTTCACGGCAGCATCGAGCGGGTGACGCAGAAGGTGTTCCTGTTGTCGCCTGCTAACGTCGATGTCACGGCGGAGGACAAGGCCCGCATCGCAGAGGGCGGGTTCTTCAACCAGAGCTGAGACGCACGACCGGAACACGGTATGGAGCAGGGGAGAGGGAAGCACGGATCATGAGCGTGGTTTGGCAAGTGCTCTGGGTCGCTCTGATGTGTTTCCTCATCGTGCTGATCTTCCGGTTGGTCATGGACTACGTGTTCCAGTTCGCCCGCTCGTGGCAACCCGGCAAGGCGATGGTGGTCGTTCTGGAGGCCACCTACACTGTCACTGATCCACCGCTCAAGCTTCTGCGGCGGGTCATCCCGCCGCTGCGTCTCGGGGGCGTGGCGCTCGACCTGTCCTTCTTCGTACTGATGATCATCGTCTACATCCTGATCACCATCGTGGGGGGACTCGCGAGGTGACTGTGGACGATCCGGTCTTGCCGACTGCCGATGACTACGTTGAGGTGAAGAGATGCCGTTGACCCCCGAGGACGTGCGGAACAAGCAGTTCACGACCGTCCGCCTCCGAGAAGGCTATGACGAGGACGAGGTCGATGCCTTCCTCGACGAGGTCGAAGCCGAACTGACGCGACTGCTACGCGAGAACGAGGATCTGCGCGCCAAACTGGCGGCGGCCACGCGCGCTGCTGCCCAGAACCAGCAGAACATGCGCAAGCCTCCAGAGCCTCAGGACCAGCAGCAGGGCGGTATGCAGCAGGGCGGCATGCAGCAAGGTGGCATGCAGCAGGGCGGTATGCAGCAGGGCGGTATGCAGCAAGGTGGCATGCAGCAGCAGGGTATGCGCGGTCCCGGTGGACCCGTACCCGCTGGGATATCGGGCCCGCCGCAGCAGATGGGGGGCCCCATGGGTGGCCCGCCCCAGCTGCCGAGCGGTGCTCCGCAGCTGCCCGCCGGCCCTGGTGGCCAGGGTGGGCAGCAGGGTCCCGGCCCGATGGGTCAGGGACCGATGGGCCAGGGCCCCATGGGTCAAGGCCAGATGCAGCAGCAGATGGGCCAGGGCCAGATGGGCCAGGGCCAGATGCAGAACCAGATGCAGGGCCAGATGGGCCAGGGCCAGATGGGGCAGGGCCCCATGGGAGGCCAGCCTCCCATGCAGCAGATGGGCGGCCCGATGGGCGGTCCCATGGGTGGTCCGATGGGCGGCCCCGGTCAGGGTCCCGGCGGCGACAGTGCCGCGCGTGTGCTCTCGCTGGCCCAGCAGACCGCCGACCAGGCGATCGCCGAGGCCCGTTCCGAGGCCAACAAGATCGTCGGCGAGGCCCGTAGCCGCGCCGAGGGTCTGGAGCGGGACGCCCGTGCCAAGGCCGACGCCCTGGAGCGGGACGCGCAGGAGAAGCACCGCGTCGCGATGGGCTCCCTGGAGTCCGCCCGCGCCACGCTGGAGCGCAAGGTCGAGGACCTGCGTGGCTTCGAGCGCGAGTACCGCACGCGTCTGAAGTCGTACCTGGAGTCGCAGCTACGTCAGCTGGAGACCCAGGCGGACGACTCGCTGGCCCCGCCGCGTACCCCGGCGACCGCGTCGCTGCCGCCGTCCCCGGCGCCCTCCATGGCTCCGGCCGGCGCGAGCGCCCCGTCGTACGGCGGAAACCCGGGCGGTATGGGTGGAGGAATGGGTGGAGGCATGGGCGGCGGCCCTGCTCCGGCCGCGCCCTCCTACGGCGGTCAGCAGCAGATGTCGCCGGCCATGACCCAGCCGATGGCTCCGGTCCGGCCGCAGGGTCCCTCCCCGATGGGGCAGGCTCCCTCGCCGATGCGCGGGTTCCTCATCGACGAGGACGACAACTGACGACTACTGGTACGCCGTAGGCGTCGGCAGCGTTCAGGGCGGGGCCCCGGATTTCTCTCCGGGGCCCCGCCCTTTTGCTGCGCGAGATCCGGGGGTGGGGCGGTTGTGCGGGGATGCGCGCGGATGTGTGGCGGACGCAACGCCGAAGGCCTGGGGCGCCGGATTTCTTCGGTGCCCCAGGCCTTCTCGGTTGCCGGTGGGTGCGGCGCGGCGGGGGTGGCGTTCACTCACCGGCGCTCGCCGGGTGCCGCTGCGCCCACCCGTGCCGCCTGTGCCGCCCCTGGCGGCACGATTGCCCGCAGCTAGGCGAGCACGACCGTCCCTATGCCTTGCGCAGGCGGAACGTCAGGGTCAGGCCTTCGTCCGTGAAGGGCGTGCCGTACGTGGCGTCGGCCTCGCCCCCGGCGAAGTCCGTGGCGAGGACCTCGTCGGCGATCAGGGCCGAGTGCTCGGTCAGGGCCGCGGTGACCGCCGGGTCCGTTGCCGTCCAGCGGAGGGCGATACGGTCGGCCACGTCCAGGCCGCTGTTCTTGCGGGCCTCCTGGATCAGGCGGATCGCGTCGCGGGCCAGGCCCGCCTGGCGCAGCTCCTCCGTGATCTCCAGGTCGAGGGCGACCGTGGCGCCAGAGTCGGAGGCCACCGACCAGCCCTCGCGCGGGGTCTCCGTGATGATGACCTCGTCGGGGGCGAGGGGGATGGTCTCGCCGTCGACCTGGACCGAGGCCGTGCCCTCGCGCAGGGCGAGCGACAGGGCGGCCGCGTCGGCGCCCGCGACGGCCTTGGCCACGTCCTGGACGCGCTTGCCGAACCGCTTGCCCAGGGCGCGGAAGTTGGCCTTGGCGGTGGTGTCCACCAGCGAGCCGCCGACCTCGGAGAGCGAGGCGAGCGAGCTGACGTTCAGCTCCTCCGTGATCTGCGCGTGCAGTTCGCGGTCGAGGGAGTCGAAGCCCGTCGCCGCCACCAGGGCGCGCGAGAGGGGCTGGCGGGTCTTGACGCCCGACTCCGCGCGCGTGGCGCGGCCCAGCTCCACCAGGCGGCGGACCAGGACCATCTGCCTGGACAGCTCGGGGTCGATCGCGGACAGGTCGGCCTCGGGCCAGGACGCCAGGTGCACCGACTCGGGGGCGCCCGGGGAGACCGGCGCGATCAGGTCCTGCCAGACCCGCTCGGTGATGAACGGGGTCAGCGGGGCCATCAGCTTCGTGACCGTCTCGACGACCTCGTGCAGGGTGCGCAGTGCGGCCTTGTCGCCCTGCCAGAAACGGCGACGCGAGCGGCGCACGTACCAGTTGGACAGGTCGTCGACGAACGCCGAGAGGAGCTTGCCGGCGCGCTGGGTGTCGTAGGCCTCCAGGGCGCCGGTCACCTGGTCGGTGAGGGCGTGGAGTTCGGACAGCAGCCAGCGGTCCAGGACCGGGCGGTCGGCCGGGGCCGGGTCCGCCGCGCTGGGCGCCCAGTTGGACGTGCGGGCGTACAGGGCCTGGAAGGCGACCGTGTTCCAGTACGTGAGGAGCGTCTTGCGGACGACCTCCTGGATGGTGCCGTGGCCCACGCGGCGGGCCGCCCAGGGGGAGCCGCCGGCCGCCATGAACCAGCGGACGGCGTCGGCGCCGTGCTGGTCCATCAGCGGGATCGGCTGCAGGATGTTGCCCAGGTGCTTGGACATCTTGCGGCCGTCCTCGGCGAGGATGTGGCCGAGGCACACGACGTTCTCGTAGGAGGACTTGTCGAAGACCAGGGTGCCGACGGCCATCAGCGTGTAGAACCAGCCGCGGGTCTGGTCGATGGCCTCGCTGATGAACTGGGCCGGGTAGCGGGACTCGAAGAGTTCCTTGTTCTTGTACGGGTAGCCCCACTGTGCGAACGGCATCGAACCCGAGTCGTACCAGGCGTCGATGACCTCCGGGACGCGCGTGGCGGTGCCGCCGCAGCCGTCCTGGGGGCAGGTGAAGGTGACCGCGTCGATGAACGGGCGGTGCGGGTCCAGCTGCGACTGGTCGGTGCCGGACAGCTGCGTCAGCTCCTCGCGTGAGCCCACACAGGTGAGGTGGTTCTCCTCGCAGCGCCAGATCGGCAGCGGGGTGCCCCAGTAACGGCTGCGGGAGAGCGCCCAGTCGATGTTGTTGTTCAGCCAGTCGCCGAAGCGGCCGTGCTTGACCGAGTCCGGGAACCAGTTGGTCTTCTCGTTCTCCTGGAGGAGACGGTCCTTGACGGCGGTGGTGCGGATGTACCAGGACGGCTGCGCGTAGTAGAGGAGCGCGGTGTGGCAGCGCCAGCAGTGCGGGTAGCTGTGCTCGTACGGGATGTGCCTGAAGAGCAGGCCGCGCTGCTGGAGGTCCTCGGTGAGCTGTTCGTCCGCCTTCTTGAAGAAGACACCGCCGACGAGGGGAACGTCCTCCTCGAAAGTGCCGTCCGGGCGCACGGGGTTGACCACGGGCAGGCCGTACGAGCGGCAGACCTTGAGGTCGTCCTCACCGAAGGCGGGGGACTGGTGGACCAGACCCGTACCGTCCTCGGTCGTCACGTATTCCGCGTTCACCACGAAATGGGCGGGCTCGGGGAACTCTACGAGCTCGAACGGACGTTGATAGGTCCAGCGCTCCATTTCGGCGCCGGTGAAGGTCTGGCCGGTGGTCTCCCAGCCCTCGCCGAGCGCCTTGGCGACGAGCGGCTCGGCGACGACGAGCTTCTCCGTGCCGTCCGTGGCGACCACGTAGGTGACCTCGGGGTGGGCGGCGACCGCGGTGTTGGACACCAGCGTCCACGGCGTGGTCGTCCACACCAGGAGCGCGGCCTCACCGGCGAGCGGACCGGAGGTGAGCGGGAAACGGACATACACCGAGGGGTCGACGACCGTCTCGTAGCCCTGCGCCAGCTCGTGGTCCGACAGGCCGGTGCCGCAGCGGGGGCACCAGGGGGCGACGCGGTGGTCCTGGACCAGCAGACCCTTGTTGAAGATCTCCTTGAGCGACCACCAGACGGACTCGACGTACTCGGGGTCCATGGTCCGGTAGGCGTCGTCGAGGTCGACCCAGTAGCCCATGCGGGTCGTCAGCTCGGTGAAGGCGTCGGTGTGCCGGGTCACGGAGTCGCGGCACCTGGCGTTGAACTCGGCGATGCCGTACGCCTCGATGTCCTTCTTGCCGTTGAAGCCGAGCTCCTTCTCGACCGCCAGCTCCACGGGGAGGCCGTGGCAGTCCCAGCCGGCCTTGCGGGCCACGTGGTAGCCGCGCATCGTGCGGAAGCGGGGGAAGACGTCCTTGAAGACGCGCGCCTCGATGTGGTGGGCGCCCGGCATGCCGTTGGCGGTGGGTGGGCCCTCGTAGAACACCCACTCGGGGCGGCCCTCGGACTGCTCCAGGCTCTTGGAGAAGATCTTCTGCTCGCGCCAGAAGTCGAGCACCGCGTGCTCGAGCGCGGGCAGATCGACCTGGGCGGGCACCTGGCGGTACGTCGGCTCTGTCATGAGCGGGCTTCCTCCAACGGACTTGCTGCCTTCCGTCGGAGGGACGAGAGCTTCGATCCTTCGTACGCCGTGTGCGGCGCGCTCCCGCGGTACCACCCTCCTTGGCTCCCCTGTGCGCTGTACGCGCCGGTGAGCCCCCTCATTGGGGTCGCGATACCGGGTCTACTCGCCGTGCCTCGCGGGCAGCGGCTTTCTTCCGGCGGCTCCGGGGTGATCTTCACATCGCGCTCGCCCCCGGGCTTCCACTGTCCCCGGGTCGCTCTGGGCTGCGTACGACGCTACTCGTCCCCATCCACGCTTCTCGCTCCGCCCAGTGTACGGGGCCGCACGGACAGCGGCCGACCGGTTTTCCGGGGCCGGGGGAGGGCTGCGGTGGGGGCATTCGGGCGGTATGTCGGCCGGGGGTGCGGTGACCTGCGGCATGACCCGAATGGAGCGGGCCGGGCGTCCGGATCCTGGGACGTCCGGCGGGGCGGAATACCCGGCGGGGAGCTGGGCACAACGCTTGCAGGCTCGCTGCGCGACGGTCGCGGGGCGGTGGGAATGGGTGGTCTGCCCCGTTGCCGAGGGGCTCCGGTCGATTTATCGTCCCAGCACGATTCGCGTGCAAGATCACAATATGTGAAGGGGCCGCGGCCATGGTGGCGAAGAAGACCGCCGAACAGCAGTCGGCGTCCGGCAGACCCACGGTGGCCTCGGGCGGCGCAAGCGAGGGTGAGAAGGCCGTGGCGGTGAAGGCGGCCGGCACGAAGAGGGTGGCGAGGAAGGCGGTGGCCAAGAAGGCCGGGACCGAGAAGGCGGTCGTCAGGAAGACGGCCGTGAAGAAGACCGCGACCAGGAGGGCGACGACGGCCGGGGAGGTCGCGACGGCCGAGCAGGTGGTGGCGGAGCAGGCCGCCACCGGGAAGAGCGCGGTCGGGAAGAGCACGGCGAAGAGCGCGGCCAAGGGTCCCTCTGCGAAGAAGAGCATGGTCAAGAAGGCGGGCGCGGCCGAGGCCGCCGAGACGACGGGAGCCACGACGGTGGTTGCGAAGAACACTCCTGGTACGGCTACGGCGGCGAAGAGGAAGCCCTCCGCCGTCCCGAAGGCACGGCCCGCCGCGGTGGAGCCCGGCGAGCTCGCGGTACGCCCCGGTGAGGACCCCTGGAGCCCGGACGAGGTCGTCGAGGCCCGGACCGAGCTGCAGTCCGAGGCCGCGCGGCTGCGGGCCGAGCTGGAGGCCTCCGAGCGGTCGCTCACGGGCCTGATGCGGGACTCGGGGGACGGCGCGGGCGACGACCAGGCCGATACCGGCGCGAAGAACATCACGCGCGAGCACGAGCTGTCGCTCGCCCACAACGCGCGCGAGATGCTCGACCAGACCGAGCGCGCCCTGGACCGGCTCGCCTCGGGCACGTACGGGCTCTGTGAGAACTGTGGCAATCCGATCGGAAAGGCACGGATGCAGGCCTTCCCTCGCGCCACGCTCTGCGTGGAGTGCAAGCAGAGGCAGGAACGCCGCTAGTGATCGCCGCCTGAGCCCCTGGTCCGTGAGGGTCGTGTCGTACCTTTGTCCTCAGTCAGGAACCTAGGTTGAGGGACTCACGTGGCAGAGGCGGAGCGCATCATCGGTACGCCGGACATTCCAGAGGCGGCGGGCGCCGACCCGGAGCAGTCCGACGGCGACAACGGTGCCGCGGAGGAGCAGGCGGACGCCGCCGCGCGTCCGCGCGGCAAGAGGCGTGTCGCCGTGCTGTTCGGGGTCGCCGCGCTGGCGTACGCGCTCGACCTGGTCAGCAAGATGATCGTGGTCGCCAAGCTGGAGCACCACGAGCCGATCGAGATCATCGGGGACTGGCTGAAGTTCGAGGCGATCCGCAACGCGGGCGCGGCCTTCGGCTTCGGCGAGGCCTTCACGATCATCTTCACGGTGATCGCGGCGATCGTGATCGTGGTGATCGCCAGGCTCGCCCGCAAGCTCCACAGCCTGCCCTGGGCGATCGCGCTCGGCCTGCTGCTCGGCGGTGCGCTGGGCAACCTCACCGACCGGATCTTCCGTTCGCCGGGCGTCTTCGAGGGCGCGGTCGTCGACTTCATCGCGCCCAAGGGCTTCGCGGTGTTCAACCTCGCGGATTCGGCCATCGTGTGCGGCGGCGTGCTCATCGTGCTGCTGTCGTTCCGGGGGCTCGACCCGGACGGGACCGTCCACAAGGACTGAGAGCGGGAGGGCCGCGTCGGGGGAGTTGTCCACAGGCACGGTCGGGCGGCACTCACCCGTCCGGCATACTCGACGGGTGAGCACGATTCCCGAGATCCGTACCCTGCCCGTGCCCGACGGCCTGGAGGGCGAGCGTGTCGACGCCGCCATCTCCCGCATGTTCGGCTTCTCCCGTACCAAGGCGGCCGACCTCGCCGCCTCGGGGAAGGTCACGGTCGACGGGTCGGTGGTCGGCAAGTCGGAGCGCGTGCACGGCGGGGCCTGGCTGGAGGTCGAGATGCCGCAGGCGCCCGCGCCGGTGCAGATCGTCGCCGAGCCGGTCGAGGGCATGGAGATCGTGCACGACGACGACGACGTGCTCGTGATCGTCAAGCCGGTCGGCGTGGCCGCGCACCCCAGCCCCGGCTGGTCCGGACCGACCGTCATCGGAGGGCTCGCCGCCGCCGGGTACCGGATCTCGACGTCCGGCGCCGCCGAGCGCCAGGGCATCGTGCACCGGCTCGACGTGGGCACCTCGGGCCTCATGACGGTCGCCAAGTCGGAGCGGGCGTACACGTCGCTGAAGCGCCAGTTCAAGGAGCGGACGGTCGACAAGCGGTACCACGCGCTGGTCCAGGGCCACCCCGACCCCACGAGCGGCACCATCGACGCACCCATCGGACGGCACCCCCACCACGACTACAAGTGGGCCGTCACCGCCGAGGGCAAGCCGTCGGTCACGCACTACGACCTGGTCGAGGCGTTCCGGGCCGCCTCGCTGCTCGACATCAAGCTGGAGACCGGGCGCACCCACCAGATCCGCGTCCACATGGCCGCCCACCGCCACCCGTGCGTCGGCGACCTGACGTACGGCGCCGACCCGACGCTCTCCAAGCGGCTCGGCATCACCCGCCAGTGGCTGCACGCCGTACGGCTCGGCTTCGAGCACCCCGGGGACGGGAGCTGGGTCGAGTTCGAGAGCGACTACCCCGCGGATCTGCAGCAGGCCCTCGACAAGGTGCGGGAGGAGACCTACGCGTGAGTCCCGTGCCGGTGTCCTACGTGGTGCGCGTCGCCGACGATCCCGGCGACCGCGAGGCGTGCTTCGCGGTGCGCAAGGAGGTCTTCGTCGCCGAGCAGGGGGTGCCGGAGGACCTGGAGTACGACGCGTACGACGCCGGGGCCGTGCACGTGCTCGCCGTACGGGACGACGGGGTGCCGCTCGGGGCGGGGCGGCTGCTGCACGGGGAGGCCGCCGCCGGGAAGACCGGTGGGGCTGCCGGTGTGGGGTCCCTGGGGCGGCTCGCGGTGGTGGGGGAGGCCCGGGGGCTGGGCGTCGGGGTCGCGCTGGTGCGGGCCGTCGAGGAGGCGGCGCGGGAGCGTGGGCTGACCGCGGTGGATCTGGGGGCGCAGACGCACGCGCTGGGGTTCTACGAGCGGCTGGGGTACGTGGCGTACGGGGCGGAGTTCCTGGACGCGGGGATACCCCATCGGGCGATGCGGCGGACGCTTTAGCATGCGCGGGCGCGGGTGGGGCACCCTGGGCATCTGGCCGGTCTTGATCGTCTAGCACCAGCGGAGCGCCCCCATGGATCAGTTGGCCCTGTTTTCGTGTTGCTGGTCGGGGCCGTGGTCAGTGTGCCGGTGGGGGAGCGGCTGAAGCTGCCGGCGCCGGTACTGATGACGTTGCTCGGCATCGCGCTCGCCGTGCCCGGCTTCGTGCCCAACGTGGAGATCCCGCCGGAACTCATCCTGCCGCTGCTGTTGCCGCCGCTGCTGTACGCGGCGGTGCGACGCACGTCCTGGCGGCAGTTCACGGCGAATCTGCGGCCGATCTTCCTGCTGGCCGTGGCCCTGGTGTTCGTGACCACCGCCGCGGTGGCAGCCGTGGCGAACGCGATCGTGCCCGGACTCCCGGTCGCGGCGGCCGTGGCGCTCGGCGCCCTCGTCGCGCCGCCCGACCCGGTGGCGGCGACGGCCGTGGCGGGACAGCTCGGGCTGCCGCGCCGGCTGGTGTCGATCCTGGAGGGCGAGGGCCTCTTCAACGACGTCACGGCCATCGTGCTCTACCACGTGGCCATCGCGGCCGCCGTCAGCGGAACCTTCTCGTGGCCCCGCGCCGCGCTCCAGCTCGTGCTGTCGGCGGTCGTCGCCGTCGCCGTGGGGGTCGCGCTCGGCTGGGCCGCCAACAAGCTGATGGACTTCCTGGAGGACGCGACCCTGCAGATCGGGCTGACCCTGCTCGTGCCCTACGCGTCGTACGTGATGGCCGAGGAACTGCACGGGTCCGGGGTCCTCGCGGTGCTCACGACCGCGTTGTTCCTCGCGGAGTACGCGCTCGGGGCGGACGACGTGCTGACGCGGCTCGCCGGGCACACCGTCTGGGACGTAGTGGACACACTGGTCACCGGCGTCGCCTTCGGGCTGATCGGGCTGGAGCTGCACAACGCGATCCGTACGGCGTCCGGGCGGTGGGGCGAGATGCTCGGCTGGGCGGCGGCCGTCGTGGTCGTCGTGGTGCTCGTACGGCTGCTGTGGTTGCTGCCGGCCGCGTGGCTCGCTCGGCGGTGGCACGCGAAGCGGGACTACGACGAGGAGATCCCGACGTCATGGCGGGAGACCGTGGTGATGTGGTGGTCGGGTATGCGGGGGGTGGCGTCCGTGGCGCTGGCGCTCGCGATTCCGTTGGAGACGGAGAGCGGGGCGCCGTTTCCGGACCGGGACGAGATCGTGTTCATCGCGTTCGGGGTGATCATGGCGACGCTCGTGCTTCAGGGGCTCACCCTGCCGTGGCTGGTGCGGCGGTTGGGGGTGCGGGCCGACGAGGGGGCCGAGAAGGAGTTCGAGAAGGTGTTGGCCGTGCGGGCGGCCAAGGCGGCGAAGCGGCGGCTGAAGGAGATCGAGGAGGCGGAGGAACTGCCGGAGGAGATGTCCGAGCGGTTGTTGCGGCGGGCCTTCGAGATCGGGGTGCGGATCAGTCCGGAGGTGGGGGAGGACGAGCGGCGGGAGGGGCACGAGCAGCGGGTGCGGCGGCTTCGGAGGATGCGGCGGATCCAGGGGAGATGTTGAGTGCGGCTCGGCATGAGGTGTTGGCCGCGCGCAGTGAGCCGGGGGCCAATCCCGAGGTGGTGGATCGGGTGTTGCGGCATCTGGACGTACGCAGCCTTCGCTGAACCGGCCGTCGCCCGCCCACCCGCGCCCCGCCGGGCACTTCCCGGTGGAGAGGCGGGGCGCCGGGCGCGGGTTCGTGCCCGGGACCGCGCCCGGCTGCCTGCCGGGTTCATCCCCTGCCCGTCGACCTCGGCGGCTCGTGGACGCGGCCTCGCGTGAGGCGGGGGGACAGGGCGTCCGTGTGGCCGTTGGGGTGGTTCGGGGGGAGGAGCGCGTCGGCGGTGTTGACGCGGGGGAGGGCGTACGGGTGGCTCTCGGTGAGCCAGTGGATGAGCTGTTCGCGGACGGTGACGCGGACGGTCCACAGGTCGTCCGGGTCCTTGGCGGTGACGAGAGCGCGGATTTCCATGGTGGAGGGGGTCGCGTCGGTGACGGTCAGGTCGTAGTGGCGGCCGTCCCAGGCGGGGCAGGAACGGAGGATGTCGCGGAGCCGTTCGCGCATCGCGGGCAGCGGCGCGGCGTGGTCGACATGGAGGAACACCGTGCCGGTCATCTGGGAGCCGCCGCGGGACCAGTTCTCGAAGGGCTTCGAGGTGAAGTACGACACCGGCATCGTGATGCGGCGCTCGTCCCAGGTGCGGACCGTCAAGAAGGTGAGGGTGATCTCGTCGACCGTGCCCCACTCGCCTTCCACCACGACCACGTCACCGAGGCGGACCATGTCGCCGAAGGCGATCTGCAGCCCGGCGAAGATGTTGCTCAGTGTGGACTGCGCGGCGATACCGGCGACGATGCCCAGGACCCCGGCCGAGGCCAGCAGTGAGGCACCGGCCGCGCGCATCGCCGGGAAGGTCAGCAGCATCGAGGCCACGGCCACCACCCCGACGATCGCCGCGACCACCCGCATGATCAGCGTCACCTGGGTGCGCACCCGGCGCACCCGGGCCGGATCGCGGTGGGCGCGGGCGTAACGGCTGTATGTCGTCTCCACTATCGCCGCCGCGATCCGGATCACCAGCCAGGCCGTCGCACCGATCAGCACCAGCGTCAGGGCGCGGCCGATGGCGGTCCGGTGCTGTTCCAGCAACTGCGCCTCGTCGTACGACGCTCTGAGGAAGGCCGCGCACAGGACCAGTTGGTAGGGGATGCGACCGCGGCGCAGCAGGCCCCACAGAGGTGTCTCGTGGTGCCGCTGGTCCGCCTTGCGCAGCAGCAGGTCGGTCGTCCAGCCGATGAGCAGCGTGAGGACGACCGAGCCGCCGATGACGATCAATGGGCGGAGTAGATTCTCCATGCCTTCGAACGTAACCGGCCGCGCGGGGTCATGAACATGTGACTTCTGCCGCCCTCGGGGTACGGGCGCCGGGGTCCGTTGTCGGACCCGGCTGGCACCATGGCCTCATGAACATCATGCTCTTCCACTCGACCTATGGTCCGAGGCCCGCGGTGCGCGAGGCCGCGGACCGGCTGCGCGCCGCCGGACACGAGGTGTGGACCCCCGACCTCTTCGACGGACGGACGTTCGACACGGTCGAGGACGGCATGGCCTTCAACGAGAAGCTGGGCAGAGAGGAGCTTCTCAAGCGCGCGGTCCTGGCCGCCGCGCCCTACTCGGGGCGGGGGCTCGTCTACGCCGGGTTCTCCCTGGGCGCCGCGACCGCGCAGACCCTGGCCCTGGGTGACAAGAACGCGCGCGGGCTGCTGCTTCTGCACGGCACGTCGGACATCGCCGCCACCGCGTCCGTGGACGACCTGCCCGTCCAGCTGCACGTCGCCGAGCCCGACCCCTTCGAGCCGGACGACTGGCTGAGCGCCTGGTACCTCCAGATACGCAAGGCCGGCGCCGACGTCGAGGTCTACAGATACGCCGGTGCCGGCCACCTCTACACCGACCCCGGGCTGCCGGACTACGACGAGGAGGCCGCCGAGGCCACCTGGCGGGTGGCGCTCGGCTTCCTGGATTCGCTCTGAGCTCTGAGCTCTGAGCTCTGCGCGCCATGTGCCGGTGAGGCCCGCGAGGGGTCGGTACGCCGGTCACACGGGGTCGTACGTCCGCTCCACCTTCTGCGTTCCGCTCCGCGTCCGGTACGAGCGCGCCCAGGACGACGTCGCGTCGGCCCTCGTGCGGTCGGAGAGGACGTAGAAGTCCATCTGCGCCCGCGCGGCGGTGATGTCCAGGACGCCGTAGCCGTGCCGGTCGGTGTCGACCCAGTGGACGTGCCGGTTGGCGGCGCGGATCAGCGGGGAGGCCAGCGCGGAGACGGTGCCCTCGGGGACCTTGACGAGGTCGTCGAGGTTGTCGGAGGTGACCGAGGTGACGACGAACTCGGTGGCGGCGGAGGCCGACAGCGGGTACGTACCGGCATTGACCGGCACGTCGTTGGCCCAGGCCATGTGGATGTCGCCGGTGAGGAAGACCGTGTTGCGGATCGCGTTCTGCCGCAGGTGGGCGAGGAGTTCGCGGCGGTCGTCGGTGTATCCGTCCCACTGGTCGGGGTTGAGGGCGAGCCCTTCCTTCGGCAGGCCCAGCAGCTCGGCGAGGGGTTCGAAGAGGTCGACCGTGAGGTTGCCGAGGGCGAACGGGGCGATCATCACCGAGTTGCCGACCAGGCGCCAGGTCGTGTCGGAGGACTTCAACCCGGCCTTCAGCCAGTCGAGCTGGGCCCGGCCGGTCAGCGTACGGTCCGGGTCGTCGACCTCGCCGTCGCCGACGCCCACCTGCTGCGAGCGGAAGGACCGCAGGTCAAGGAGCGACAGGTCGACGAGCTTGCCGAAACGCAGCCGGCGGTAGGTGGTGCCCGCGATCGCCGGGCGCACTGGCATCCACTCGAAGTACGCCTGCTTGGCCGCCGACTGCCGGGCCGCCCAGGTGCCTTCCGTGCCTCCGGTGTGGTTCTGGGCGCCGCCCGACCACGCGTCGTTGGCGATCTCGTGGTCGTCCCAGATGGCGACGACCGGCGCGGCCGCGTGCAGGGCCTGCAGGTCCGGGTCGGTCTTGTAACGGGCGTGCCGGACGCGGTAGTCGGCGAGGGAGACGATCTCGTGGGTCGGCGCGTGCCGCCGTACGACCTTGTCGCGGGTGCCGTACTCGCCGGTGCCGTACTCGTAGATGTAGTCGCCGAGGTGCAGCCACGCGTCCAGGTCGCCGCGCGCCGCCAGATGGCGGTAGGCGGCGAAGTGGCCGCCCTCCCAGTTGGCGCAGGAGACCACGCCGAAGCGCAGGCCGGCGGTGGTGGCGTCGGCGGCCGGGGCGGTGCGGGTGCGGGCGGCGGGCGAGCCGGTGCCGCCGGCCGAGAAGCGGAACCAGTAGTTCGTGGCGGGTGCGAGGCCGCGTACGTCCGCCTTGACGGTGTGGTCGGAGGCGGCGGTCGCGGTCGTCGAGCCCTTCGCGACGATGTTTGTGAACGCCTTGTCCAGGGCGACGGTCCAGCCGACCTTGACGTCCGGGCCGAGTCCGGAGCCGGGTATCGCGGCGGCGGTGGGCGTCACCCGGGTCCACAGCAGGACCCCGTCGGGCAGTGGGTCACCGGAGGCGACGCCGTGCAGGAAGACGGGTGCTTCGGCCGCACCCGCCGGGATCGCGGCGGCCAGCGGTGCCGCGAGAACGGCTCCGGCCGCGGCCGCCTTGACGACCGTACGGCGGCTCGGGGCGGACGAACCCGTGGGCTGGGCGGGGGAGTCGGGGCTGGAGTGAGATCTGCGACTGGTCACGGCCGACGAGATTACTGATCGGTAGGGCCGGAGGTAAGACAGCGGCCGTAATCCGCTCAATGTTCAGACGGCCGTGGGTTGTTCGTCGGTCGGCGAGCCGGGACGGGCGGCCTCCCCGCCACCGTTCGTGCCGCGTTCGCCGCAGGCCGCGTGGGCTGATGCGCCGTCGATCGACCTGGGCGGTCGTCCTGGGGCGGCCCGTCGGTCACCGCTCGTGGGCGTACCGCTTGGCCAGGGCGATGAGGGCGGCGCGGTCGGGGCGGCCGGTGCGGTCGCGGAGGCTGGCGAGGTGCTTCTCGACGGTGCGGGGGGAGAGGAAGAGGTGCTCGGCGATCTCCTGGTTGCCGAGTCGGGCCCCGAGCAGGCGCAGGACCTCGTACTCCCGGGCGGTCACCCCCGCGCGCCGCAGTTCCTGCGGGACGGCGTCGTGGCCCTGGCGGCGGCGCGGCACGGGGGAGCCGGCGTCGCGCAACAGCGCCCGGCACGCGGCCGACACCCGGGTCGTGCCCCGCTCGTGGAAGAACTGTTCTGCGGCGCGCAGCCATTCCACGGGCCGGCCCCAGCCGTCGGCGAGTGCGGCCTCGGCGCCCAGGCGCAGACAGAGATGGGCGGCCAAGGGGATGCCGTGGGTCCCGGCCAGGGCTTCCTCCGCCGCCTTGGTGGCCTCGGCCGCCCGGCCCTCGCGGCCCAGCAAGATGGCCCGGGACCAGCCGGCGAAGGGGCGGTCCCAGTGGACCTGGGTGAGCCGTTCGGTGCCGGGGCCGTCCAGCTCGGTCCAGTCGGTCGCACCGCGCAGGGTGCGCAGCAGGAGGTACGGGCCGAGGAAGCCGGTGACACCACCGGTGCTGGGCAGCGCCCGCATGACGCCGTCCGCCTCGGTGAACTCGGCCAGCGCGCGGTCGGTCTCCTCCCGCAGCAGGGAGCAGATGCCCTGGGCCCAGCCCCACACGGAGGTGTCGGCGTAGCCCCAGAGCGCCCCGGCGCTCCGGCCGGCGAGCGCGCGCTCCAGGGTGCGCAGGGTGGCGTCGAGCTTCTCCCGCTCCCCGAGCGAGGCGGCGATGATGCCATCCACGCCGGCGCCGATCAGCTCCACCTCGCGCAGCCGCAGTCTGTGGGCCGTCGTCCGGAGCCGACGCGCGGACTCCGTCGCCCGGTCGTGTTCGTCGCGCAGGATGTGCGCGAGGGTCAGATGCATGTCGGCCCAGGCCGTCATGAGCACCGCGCCGGTCTCCTCGGCGGCCCCGCGAGCGGCGAGCAGCCGGTCCGTGCCGGTGAACCGGACGCGGTCGAGCACGCCCAGTTCCAGCAGGCCGCGGATCCGCCACACCGGCAGCGCGTGGGCCTCGGCGATGGCGACCAGCCGTGCGAACGCATCCTCCGCCTCGCCGAGGTCCTGGGGCCGCAGGCAGTAGCCGAGCATGTTCAGCGCCTTGCACGCCACCTCCGGCAGCACCACCTCCTCGGCGGTCGCGACGGCCCCCTCGGCGAGCGCGCGGGCGTTCTCCAGCCGGTCCGGGCGCTGCGAGTTGAGCACCAGGTGGGCGGCGACCGCGTCCAGGGCGGCCCGGGACGCCGGATCGGGCGTGTCGCCGAGCAGGTCCCTCGCCTGCCGTACGGCGGTCAGGCCCTCCTCCCACTGCTGGGCGGTCGCCGCGGCCCGCGCGCGTGTCAGGAAGCCCGCTGCCCGTCGGGTGGATGGCGAGCCCCACACCGTCAGGACACGGTCCAGCCGATCCCCGAGTTCGGGCACGCGCCGTACGTCACCGGTCAGGATCAGCGTGTTGAGCAGTTCCTCCAGCAGCAGGGCCACGGCCTCGGGCGGCGCGTCCGGCGTGTCCGCGGTCAACTCCAGGCCACGGTCGAGGAGTTCCACGGCGGTCAGCAACGCACCCCGCGCGACCGCCTGCTTGCCGGCCCGTGTGAGCAGCACGGCCGCCCGCGCCGGCCGGCCGGCGGCCACACACAGCTCCGCGGCGAGGCGGTACAGGTCGTCGCCGGCGTCCGCGCCATCGAGCGGTCGGTGGGGGGCGTTCGGATCGGCGGGCGGGGTCAGGGTGCGGGCGGCGCCGGGTACGGCGGGCGGGGCGAGTACGACGGGGGTGTCGGGCTCCGTCGACGGGGGAGCGGGGGAGCCGGCCGTCTCGCGGCCACGGGGCGGTGGGACGGGAAGGCCGGCCGGCTCGTGGCCGAGGGCGTTCCGCGTGGCCGGCGTGTCGAGGTCTGTCGTGCTCGGGTCGGCGAGGTCTGCCGTGCTCGGCGTGTCGAGGTCCGCTGTGCTCGGGGTGCCCGGGCGTGTCGGGGCGTCCCCGCCGATGGTCGGCCCTCCAAGGCTCGCCCTGTCGAGGCCCGCCCCCGCAGGGTTCACTCCCTCGCGGCTCGCCCCGCCGAGGTCCGGCTCCTCGCTGCGCGGCTCCTCTGGGCTCACCCCGTCAGGGCTCGGCCCCTCAAGAACCGCCCCCTCACTCCGTGCCTTCTCGCGGCCCACCCCCTTCGCCGCCTCGATCGCGTCCGCCGCGGCCAGGCAGAGGGCCGCGCGTTCGGGCGGGAGTAGCCGTCCGGTGATGGCGTCGGCGGTCAGGGCGTGGCGGAAGGTGTGCCAGCCCGGCTCCGACGGCGTGGTGGCGCCGGACACGAGGTGGGCGTGGGCCGCGTGGCGGAGCTGGGTGAGGGCGGTGGCGTGGTCCAGGCCCGCGGCGCGGGCGGCGATGTCCACGGGGAAGCGTCTGCCGAGGACCGCCGCCGCCTCCAGCAGGGCGATGCCGGGCGGTGACAGCTGGTCCACGCGCTGGAGAACCGCGGCGGCGACGGTGTCGGGGACACCGGCGTCGAGCGAACCGGTCACCGTCCAGCCGGAGCCCCCGTCCCGGACGAGGGAGCCGCCGTCGACCATGGCACGCAGCAGCTCCTCCACCACGAAGGGAACGCCCTCGGAAACGGCGTGCAGCCGGTGCAGCACCGCCGCCGGGACGTCCTCGGCGGTGTTGTGGCCCAGACACCGGGCGGCCAGTTCGGCGGTGCCGGCCGCTCCGAGGCGGGCGAGGCGGACCGTACGGGCCGTACGACGGGAGGTGGCGGCCTCGGCGAGGTCCAGTGCCGGGCCGGCCTCGCCGCGCAGGGTGGCCAGCAGGACGGCCCGCTGGCCGGAGAGGTTGTCCGTCAGGTAGTCGACGATGGCGAGCGTGTCGGCGTCCGCGTCGTGCAGATCCTCCAGCACCAGGACGCAGCCGCCGTCCCGGCCGAGGACGTGCAGGAGCCGGAGCACCGCTTCGGCGTACCCGACGAGCGGGGCGCCGTCCTGTGGTGCCAGCCCGCACAGCCGGGACAGCAGGGGCTCGTAGAGGCCCAGGTCCCCGTCCGAGGGCGCCCCGTCGCCCCGTAACCCCGAGAACACCGCCTCCGCCAGCGGACGCAACGGCACCGCGCGCCCGGCGGACGCGGCCCGCCCGCGCAGCACCCGTGCCCCGGCGCCGGCGGCGGCGGACGCGGTTTCCTCGACGAGCCGGGACTTGCCGATACCGGGCTCGCCCAGCACGAACACCGACGAGCCCCGCCCCTCCCGGGCCGCCCGGACGGCAGCCGCCAGAAGGTCCCGCTCCGCTTCCCTGCCGATCAGAGCGGGCGACGACAGCGACGACAGCGACGACAGCGACGAGAACGACGAGAACGACGAGAACGACGAGAACGACGAGAACGACGGCATCAAAGAGAACGACGACAACTCCAGGCCCCCTGCGCCCTGTCGGGATGGTGGTGGCAACCCCGTACGCACCCGTACGCACCCGTACGGCACCCCCGCCGGGCACCTCTCGAAAGCGCCTTCGAGGCGCGTACAGGGTAGCCCCCGGCTCCACAGAGGTCGCACAACTACATGGGGGATCTTCCCCGATACCAGGGGGCCCGGCGTCCGGCACGCTTCTGTTTCGGCAGGGCAGGGGGGACAGGGCATGGCCCGGGGGAACATGCCCTGCCTGCTTCTTTTTCTTTCGGCAGGGAGGTCGTCAATGCAGCGTGCCCCGATATGGGTCGCCGCCGGAGTGCTGGGCCTGGTCCTGTGCGGGTGTTCGTCACCCGCCGCAACCACCGGGGGCGGGAGCGGCGGCGGGTCGTCGTCGGCCGGGGCCGCCGCCGACGGACCGGAGGTGCCGCTGACCACCCAGGACCTGGAGCGGGTCTGCACGGACGGGCTCGGTTTCGAGGGGCTGCCCGCCTACGACCGTACGAAGAAGACCGTGCACCCGGCGCAGCTCATGAACAGCACCGGCGACGGCTGGACGAGCAGCGTGCCCGTCGACGGCGACTTCCCCAAGGGCTGGTTCCTCGGCTACGAGGACAAGCCGGAGAAGGCGGAGCTGGTCGTCTGCGTGGAGCGCACCAAGGCCACCGCGACCGGCAAGGTCTGCGACATGGAGGCCGACGGCAAGCCGCTGAAGATCCGGACGTACAACACCTCGTACCGGGTGCGGGTCGTCGAGGCGCGTACCGGCAAGGAGCAGTACGGGCACACGGGCAAGGCCGAGTCCGACGAGTGCCCGGTGTACATCTTCACCTCGGACGACGAGGACGCCGACAAGTACTACAACGAGGTCCGGCCCGAGGACTACCGCAAGCGCGTCAAGCCGTACATCGCGCCGTAGCCGCCGTAGCCGCCGTAGCCGCCGTAGCCGCCGTAGCCGCGCCGTAGCCGCTGCCGTCGTCGGTCGGGCGGGGCCGCGGGGAGATCCGCTCCGGGGCCCCGCCCGTTCACGCGTGCCGTGCGGCGGCTACTTGGTGACGCCCGCGTCCTTGAGCGCCGTCTCCCACTCCGCGACCGTGGACGGGTTGGTGATCGTCTTGTCGTTGATCTTGATGGTGGGGGTCGACTTGACCCCGTCGGCGTCGGTGAAGGACTTGCTCATCCTCATCGCCCAGGCGTCGTAAGTGCCCTTCTCGACGGCGTCCTGGAACTTCTTGTTGTTCTTCAGCGCGTCGACCGTGTTCGCCACCTTGATCAGATAGCTGTCCTTGGCGAACTCGTCGGTGGACTCCTCCGGGTGGTACTTCGTCGAGTACAGCGCGGCCTTGTAGTCGAGGAAGGCCTCGGGGCTGACGTTCAGGGCGGCCCCGAGCGCGCTCAGCGCGTTCTTCGAGCCCTCGCCGGTGAGGTTGCCGTCCAGGAAGGTGCCGAGCGTGAAGGAGAGCTTGTAGTCGCCGTCGTCCATGCCCTTGTTGACGGTCTCGCCGACGGTCTGCTCGAAGCCGGCGCAGGCCGGGCAGCGCGGGTCCTCGTACAGATGGACCACGTTGTCGGACGTGGAGTCACCGATCAGCACAGTGGTGCCGTTCTTGCCCGAGGTGTTGGCCGGGGCGACCACCGTGGCCTTGGCGGCCGCCTCCCACTTGGTGGGCTGGTTGTTCTGGACGACGGCGTAGCCGATGCCGCCGGCTATCGCGAGGACCGCGACGATCGAGCCCGCCACGATCGCCTGCCGCCTGACCTTCGCGCGCTTGGCCTGACGCTCGCGCTCCAGGCGCAGGCGCTCACGGGCCGCCGACTTCGCCGCGCTGCTGTTCCGCTTGCTCATGGGTGAACTCCCTGGGGACGCGCACACGGGGTGCGCGGATGCGTGTGGTGGGGGACGTGCTCGTGCTCAGGAGGTGGTCACGCGAAGGTGACCGAGCACGGCGGTCCACGCCGTCCCAGGGAGTGCGTGTGGAGAAGGGTGCGGGCACTGGCCGTACGGTGCGCGGTGCGCGTCGGCCGGTGCTGCGCCTTCAGGGGCCGCACCATGACCACGGCGACCGCGATCAGCAGCGGCCGGAAGCCGGCGGCGACCGCGGCGTCCAACAGCTGGGCCAGCGCACGCTCGCCGCGCCGCAGCCAGGCGGCGGCCAGCAGACCGACGCCGATGTGCGCGGCGAGCAGCAGCCAGGCGGCGCCCGGACCGGCGCCCGCCAGCAGCGCCGCCGCCCGCTCGGAGCCGCCGGCGACCCGCGCCAGCGGTGCGCCCACACTGCCGCCGCCGCACAGCATGTCCAGCCCGACCTGGCGCAGCGGACCGGTGATCGGGCCGCCCGCCTCGCCGTAACAGGCGTGCTGGCCCGTGGTGAACACCGTGTCGGCGGTCAGCTCCAGTGGGATCAGCACACCGGCGATCCGCCCGAAGTCGCGCTCGCGGCCGGCCAGCGCGTAGGCGACGAGGAACACGGCGGCGGCGATCGCGGCGACGGCGGTGAGCGGGAGCGGGACCCTGGACAGCAGTACGTGCGACGTGGTGCTGAGCGTCACGACGACCGCCGTGAACAGCGCCGCGCGTACGGCTCTGAGGTGGGTCCCGGATATGTCCATGGCGTCGGAGAGTGTCCCACGTACGCACGTAAGGGACCGCTAAAAGGTCCCTGTGAGTACGCGACGCCTCCTGTCTCGGTGGTGGCCTGCGGGGAGGGTTCTCGGGAATTCGCCGGGGTCTCAGTGGTTCCGCAGGCCGGGGATCCGGCCGTTGCGGAAGAGGTCGACGAAGATCTGGTGGTCCGCACGCGCGCGTGCTCCGTACGCGTGCGCGAAGTCCACCAGGAGCGGTGCGAGGCCCTCCTCGTCGGCCGCGATCGCCGCGTCGATGGCCCGCTCCGTGGAGAACGGCACCAGGGACTGCCCGGTCAGGTCGTCCGCCGCCGCGTGCATCGTGGCCGTGGCCCGGCCGAGGTCGGCGACGACCGTCGCGATCTCGTCCAGGTCGTCGATGTCGCTCCAGTCCAGGTCCACCGCGTACGGGGACACCTCGGCGACCAGCTGCCCGGCGCCGTCCAGCTCGGTCCAGCCCAGCCACGGGTCGGCGTGGGCCTGCAGAGCCCGCTGGGAGATCACCGTGCGGTGGCCCTCGTGCTCGAAGTAGTCACGGATCCGCTGGTCGGTGATGTGGCGGGAGACGGCCGGGGTCTGGGCCTGCTTGATGTAGATCACGACGTCGTTCTCCAGGGCGTCGCTCTGCCCCTCCAGCAGGATGTTGTACGACGGCAGTCCCGCCGAGCCGATGCCGATGCCCCGGCGGCCGACGACGTCCTTCACCCGGTAGGAGTCCGGGCGGGTCAGCGAGGACTCCGGGAGCGTCTCCAGATAGCCGTCGAAGGCGGCCAGCACCTTGTAGCGGGTCGCCGCGTCCAGCTCGATCGAGCCGCCCCCGGGCGCGAAGCGACGCTCGAAGTCACGGATCTCCGTCATCGAGTCGAGGAGACCGAAGCGGGTCAGCGAGCGGGCGTCGCGCAGCGCGTCCAGCAGCGGGCCCTGGGCGGTGTCCAGCGTGAACGGAGGCACCTCGTCCCGCTTGGCGCCGGTCGCGATGGCGTGGATCCGCTCGCGGTAGGCGGCCGCGTAGGTCTCCACCAGCTCGGTGATCTGCTCGTCGCCGAGCGCCTTCGCGTACCCGATGAGCGCCACGGAGGCGGCGAAGCGCTTCAGGTCCCAGGTGAAGGGGGCGACGTACGCCTCGTCGAAGTCGTTCACGTTGAAGATCAGGCGGCCCGTGGAGTCCATGTACGTGCCGAAGTTCTCCGCGTGCAGGTCGCCGTGGATCCACACGCGCGAGGTGCGCTCGTCCAGGTACGGACCGGAGGCCTTCTCGTCGTCCAGATCCTTGTAGAACAGGCACGCCGTACCCCGGTAGAACGCGAAGGCCGAGGCCGCCATCTTCCGGAACTTCACGCGGAACGCGGCCGGGTCGGCGGCCAGGAGCTGGCCGAACGCGGTGTCGAAGACGGCGAGGATCTCCTCGCCGCGTCGCTCGTCGTTGAGCTGCGGAACCGACATCGCTGGGTGCCTCCTGGTGGATCACGGGTGAGTCGACTTCTCAACGTGCGAGGGCGCGCGCGAGTGCCCGCGACGCCCCCTGAAAGGTACGGGGGACACGCCTCGCGGTGTCAGTCCCGAGGCATAGACTTCGACGCTGTCCCCCAGACTGTCCGCAGCCCGTGGGGAAGTCGTTCACGCTTGTTTCCCCTGTGTCCCTTGGAGGCCGAAGCCGTGTCAAAGCCGCCGTTCACGCACCTGCACGTCCACACCCAGTACTCGCTGCTGGACGGTGCCGCGCGGCTCAAGGACATGTTCAACGCGTGCAACGAGATGGGCATGACCCATATCGCCATGTCCGACCACGGCAACCTCCACGGGGCCTACGACTTCTTCCACACCGCCAAGAAGGCCGGCGTCACCCCGATCATCGGCATCGAGGCGTACGTCGCCCCCGAGTCCCGGCGCAACAAGCGCAAGATCCAGTGGGGCCAGCCGCACCAGAAGCGGGACGACGTGTCCGGTTCGGGTGGTTACACGCACAAGACGATCTGGGCGGCGAACAGGACGGGCCTGCACAACCTCTTCAAGCTCTCCTCGGACGCGTACGCCGAGGGCTGGCTGCAGAAGTGGCCCCGGATGGACAAGGAGACCATCTCCCAGTGGTCCGAGGGGCTCATCGCCTCCACCGGCTGCCCCTCCGGCGAGCTCCAGACCCGGCTGCGCCTCGGCCAGTTCGACGAGGCGGTGAAGGCGGCCTCCGAGTACCAGGACATCTTCGGCAAGGACCGTTACTTCCTGGAGCTGATGGACCACGGCATCGACATCGAGCACCGGGTCCGTGAGGACCTGCTCCGCGTCGGCAAGAAGCTCGGCATCCCGCCGCTGGTCACGAACGACTCGCACTACACGTACGCGCACGAGGCGACCGCGCACGACGCCCTGCTGTGCATCCAGACCGGCAAGAACCTCTCCGACCCGGACCGCTTCAAGTTCGACGGCACCGGCTACTACCTGAAGTCCACGGACGAGATGTACGCCGTCGACTCCTCGGACGCCTGGCAGGAGGGCTGCGCCAACACCCTGCTGGTCGCCGAACAGATCGACACCTCCGGCATGTTCGAGGCCAAGAACCTCATGCCGAAGTTCGACATCCCCGAAGGCTTCACCGAGATCACCTGGTTCCAGGAAGAG
Source organism: Streptomyces sp. NBC_01314 (assembly GCF_041435215.1). Classification (NCBI taxonomy): domain Bacteria; kingdom Bacillati; phylum Actinomycetota; class Actinomycetes; order Kitasatosporales; family Streptomycetaceae; genus Streptomyces; species Streptomyces sp. NBC_01314. The sequence continues at coordinate 8,389,945 of NZ_CP108394.1, forward strand.
GTCCGCCGCGGGATGGAGCGCCGCTTCCCCGGCGGCGTCCCCGACGACCGCCAGAAGCAGGCCGAGTACGAGATGGACGTCATCATCCAGATGGGGTTCCCGGGGTACTTCCTCGTCGTCGCCGACTTCATCATGTGGGCCAAGACCCAGGGCATCGCCGTCGGCCCCGGCCGCGGTTCCGCCGCCGGATCGATCGTCGCGTACGCCATGGGCATCACCGACCTCGACCCGATCCCGCACGGTCTGATCTTCGAGCGGTTCCTCAACCCCGAGCGCGTCTCCATGCCCGATGTCGACATCGACTTCGACGAGCGCAGGCGCGTCGAGGTGATCAGGTACGTGACGGAGAAGTACGGCGCCGACAAGGTCGCCATGATCGGCACGTACGGCAAGATCAAGGCGAAGAACGCCATCAAGGACTCCGCGCGCGTGCTGGGCTACCCGTACGCGATGGGCGACCGGCTCACCAAGGCGATGCCCGCCGACGTCCTCGGCAAGGGCATCGACCTCAACGGCATCACCGACCCCTCCCACCCGCGCTACAGCGAAGCGGGCGAGATCCGGGGAATGTACGAGAACGAACCGGACGTGAAGAAGGTCATCGACACCGCCAAGGGCGTCGAGGGCCTGGTCCGGCAGATGGGTGTGCACGCGGCCGGCGTGATCATGTCCAGCGAGCCCATCGTCGACCACGCCCCGATCTGGGTGCGGCACACCGACGGTGTGACCATCACACAGTGGGACTACCCGCAGTGCGAGTCGCTCGGCCTGCTGAAGATGGACTTCCTGGGCCTGCGCAACCTCACGATCATGGACGACGCCATCAAGATGGTGAAGGCCAACAAGGGCATCGACCTGGAGATGCTCGCCCTCCCGCTGGACGACCCCAAGACCTTCGAACTGCTCTGCCGCGGTGACACCCTCGGCGTCTTCCAGTTCGACGGCGGCCCCATGCGCTCGCTGCTCCGCCAGATGCAGCCCGACAACTTCGAGGACATCTCCGCCGTCTCGGCCCTCTACCGGCCGGGCCCGATGGGCATGAACTCGCACATCAACTACGCGGAGCGCAAGAACAAGCGCCAGGAGATCACGCCGATCCACCCGGAGCTGGAGGAGCCGCTGGAGGAGGTCCTGGCGGTCACCTACGGCCTGATCGTCTACCAGGAGCAGGTCCAGAAGGCCGCCCAGATCATCGCGGGCTACTCGCTCGGCGAGGCCGACATCCTGCGACGCGTGATGGGCAAGAAGAAGCCCGAGGAACTGGCGAAGAACTTCACCATCTTCCAGGCCGGCGCCAAGAAGAACGGCTACAGCGACGAGGCGATCAAGGCCCTGTGGGACGTGCTGGTCCCCTTCGCCGGATACGCCTTCAACAAGGCCCACTCGGCCGCGTACGGGCTCGTGTCCTACTGGACCGGCTATCTGAAGGCGAACTACCCGGCCGAGTACATGGCCGCGCTGCTCACCTCGGTCAAGGACGACAAGGACAAGTCGGCGGTCTACCTCAACGAGTGCCGGCGCATGCGCATCAAGGTGCTTCCGCCGAACGTCAACGAGTCCGAGCACAACTTCGCCGCCCAGGGCGACGACGTCATCCTCTTCGGCCTCGGGGCCGTGCGCAACGTCGGTACGAACGTGGTCGAGTCGATCATCCGCAGCCGCAAGGCCAAGGGGAAGTACGCCTCCTTCCCCGACTACCTCGACAAGGTCGAGGCGGTCGCCTGCAACAAGCGCACCACGGAGTCGCTGATCAAGGCGGGCGCGTTCGACACGATGGGGCACACCCGCAAGGGCCTCACCGCGCACTTCGACCCGATGATCGACAACGTGGTCGCGGTCAAGCGGAAGGAGGCCGAGGGCCAGTTCGACCTCTTCGGCGGCATGGGCGAGGAGGAGACCAGCGAGCCCGGCTTCGGACTCGACGTCGAGTTCACCACCGACGAGTGGGAGAAGACGTATCTCCTGGCCCAGGAGCGGGAGATGCTCGGCCTCTACGTCTCCGACCACCCCCTCTTCGGTCTGGAGCACGTGCTCTCCGACAAGGCCGACGCGGGCATCGCCCAGCTCACCGGTGGTGAGCACGCGGACGGCGCGGTCGTCACCATCGGCGGCATCATCTCCGGTCTCCAGCGCAAGATGACCAAGCAGGGCAACGCCTGGGCCATCGCCACGGTGGAGGACCTCGCCGGTTCCATCGAGTGCATGTTCTTCCCGGCGACCTACCAGCTCGTCTCGACCCAACTCGTCGAGGACGCGGTCGTGTTCGTGAAGGGCCGCCTCGACAAGCGCGAGGAGGTGCCGCGGCTGGTCTCGATGGAGATGCAGGTCCCCGACCTGTCGAACGCGGGCACCAACGCGCCGGTGATCCTCACCATCCCGGCCACCCGCGTCACCCCGCCCATGGTCAGCCGGCTCGGTGAGATCCTCAGCCACCACAAGGGCGACAGCGAGGTCCGGATCAGGCTCCAGGGCCCGACCAAGACGACCGTGCTGCGCCTCGACCGGCACCGGGTGAAGCCGGACCCGGCCCTGTTCGGCGACCTGAAGGTGCTGCTCGGCCCGTCCTGCCTGGCCGGCTGAGCGGGCCTCGTCAGGCCGGTGGGCGTGAACGTGCAAGGGGCGCATCCGGTGTTCCGGACGCGCCCCTTGGTGTGTACGGGCTGCAACAGCCCTTTCCGCGGATGTCAGTTGTGACCGAAGCGCTTCTGCCGACCCTTGCGGGCCATGTCGCCGGGGGTCACCTGGGTCGCGCGCTGCTCGGCCTGCGACTCCAGCGAGGACTGCTGGGCCTCCTGCTGACCACGCTCGGACTGCGGCTGCTTGCGGTCCTGCTTCTTGTTCTTGGCCATGGTGATCTGCCTCCTGAGGGGGATCTAGGGGCCAGGGCCGCGACCAGACTCACATAGCATGACAAGGTTCGCATTTCGAAAAAACACCGTCCGTGACGAGAGTTGTCGGACAGTGCGCCGTACCGAAGGGGCGCGCGGCCGATACGCCACGCCGAAGATCGAGTTCCGGCCGTTAACCTCCGCGCGGTCGGGCAGACTCGAAGGAAGCCCGAAGCAAACCTCCCGGAAAGAGGGTGGATCGCGTGGACCGCTGCATCGTCCTGGTGGACGCCGGGTATCTGCTCGGCGCGGCTGCCAGCCTCCTCGCCGGGGAACCCTCCCGCTCCCGCATCACCGTCGATCACACCGCCCTGATCCATGGGCTGCGCGAGCGCGCCGAGGCCGACACCGAGCGGCCGTTGCTGCGCATCTACTGGTTCGACGGCGCCCCCGACCGCGTCCCGCAGCCCGAGCACCGACGGTTGCGCGTGATGCCCCGCGTGACCGTCCGGCTCGGCGCGCTGACCCGGAGCGACGGGCGGTGGGCGCAGAAGGGCGTCGACGCCGCCATGCACGCCGAACTGACCGAACTGGCCCGCAACCGCGCCTGTTCCGACGTGGTCCTCGTGACCGGCGACGGGGATCTGCTGCCGGGCATGATGGCCGCCAAGGAGCACGGCGTCGCCGTACACCTGTGGGCCGTGCAGGCCGCCGACGGCGACTACAACCAGTCCGAGGACCTGGTCGCCGAAGCCGACGAGCGGCGCGTGCTCGACCGGATCTGGATCACCAAGGCCGTACGGGCCAAGGACCTCGGCGGGGGCTGCGCGCCGCAGTCGGTGCCGCGACCGGAGATCGCCGCGATCCTGTCGGCGCCGCTGCCCGAGTCGTCCCTCGCGACCGCCGCCGAGCGGACGCCGAGAGAGCCCGAACACGCCTCGACGGCGGATGGGGCGCGCGACGGGGCCGAGGAGCGGGCGGCCACGCACAAGGGCGTACCGACGCCGAAGGATCTGGCGGCGATGCGGGGGCCAGGGGCGCCCGCATCGCAGCATCCGGCGACGGCCACGTTGCGATGGTCCTCCGACAAGGGGTGGGTGGACCGGCCCGGGGGCGCGGCGGAGCCGCCGGAGGCGGCGGCCATGCCGACGCTGGCGCAGTTGACGACGGCGGAGCAGCGGTGGGCCGACCGGGAGGAGGACATCACGACAGTCGGAGGCGACCCCTTCGAGGTCGGGCAGGTGTTCGCTCGGCGGTGGATGGCCCGGCTGACCGATGAGTCGCATCTGCAGAAGCTGTCGGCGATGTATCCACGGGTGCCGCATCGGGTCGACGGGGAGCTGTTGCGGTACGCGGCCCGATTCGGGCTGCTGGCGCACAAGGACGACCAGATCGATGAGCGCGACCGGTACGCGATCAGGGCCGGGTTCTGGCGGGAGATCGATGTGCGTACGGGGGTCGAGCACGCGCCGGCGGGGGAGCGGTAAGGGCGCCCCATAGGTCGGGGCGCGTGTTCGAGGCCGCGTGTGGGTTCGTCGGGGCCGGTCGCGCGGTTTCCCGCGACTCTCCAGGGCGCGGCTGGGTGACCCGGAGGAAAATCGGCACCCCGGACCCCGTAGGCTCGACCCTCGTGAGTACGCGTACGGCACAGGCGATCCGGCACGGTCGGGATGTCGTGTGTGCTGTGCGGGGGCTCACCAAGACGTATCCCGCGACGCGGGGGCGGCGGGGCACGCCGGGAACTCCCGAGGTACGGGCCAACGACGCGGTGGCGCTGGAGGTCCGGCGCGGGGAGATCTTCGGGTTGCTCGGGCCCAACGGGGCGGGCAAGACCACTCTCGTACGGCAGCTGACCGGGCTGATGCGGCCCGACGACGGCACCGTCGACATCCTGGGCCACGACATCGTGCGGCATCCGGAGCGGGCCTCGCGCATCCTCGCCTACCTGGGGCAGGAGTCGACCGCCCTCGACGAGCTGACCGTGGCGCTCGCCGCGGAGACCACCGGGCGGCTGCGCGGGCTGGAGGTACGGCGGGCGCGGGCCGAGCGGGACGCGGTGCTGGAGGAGCTGGGACTGACCGGGCTCGCCGCACGGCCCCTGAAGAAGCTGTCCGGCGGGCAGCGGCGGCTCGCCTGTTTCGCCACCGCGCTCGTCGGGGAGCGGCCGCTGCTCGTGCTCGACGAGCCGACCAGTGGCATGGACCCGGTGGCCCGGCGGGCCGTGTGGGCCGCCGTCGACCGGCGGCGGGCCGAGTCCGGCACCACCGTCCTGCTGGTCACCCACAACGTCATCGAGGCGGAGACCGTGCTCGACCGCGTCGCCGTCCTCGACAAGGGGCGGGTCATCGCCTGCGACACGCCTGCCGGACTGAAGGAACAGGTCGCGGGCGAGGTGCGCGTCGAGCTGGTGTGGCGGGAGAAGGCCCCGCTGGACGTGCCCGAGGTCGCCGCGCTGCGCCCGCGCGCCGTGGAGTCCGGGCGCCGATGGACGCTCCGGCTCGCCCCCGAGGAGGCGCGCGCCGTGGTGGCCACGGTGACCGGGGGCGCCGCCTTCGTGGCGCTCGACGACTTCACCCTCGCCACGCCGAGCCTGGAGGACGTCTACCTGGCGCTCGGCGGCAGCGCGGGCAGCGCACGGGGACTGGTCAAGGGGTGAGGGACGCGGGCGTGTGCCGGAGAACAGTCGGTGCGGATGTGAACGGCAGGGCTGCCGCGGCCGTACGAAAATGGGCGACAGCCGAAGCCAAGAGGAGCCGCTCGACGTGAGTGTCGTACCCGCCGAGATCCTGCCGGGCCAGGCTCTGGCCGCCGAGGAGCGCGTCGAGCTCCCGGCCGCCGAGCTCGGGCCCCGCGCGCGCCTGTGGCCGTCGCTCTGCGCCGTGTACCGGGCGCAGCTCTCCCGGGCGCGGGTCGCACGGATCCCGCTGCTGTTCGTGGCCACCTTCCAGTCGATCGGGATCATGATCCTGATGCGCGGAGTGGTGGACGGCGGGGCCGAGGCGCACGCCGTGGTCGCCGGTTCGGCGGTACTCGTCGTCGCCTTCGTCGCGCTGAACCTGCTGGCCCAGTACTTCGGGCAGCTGCGCTCCAGCGGCGGGCTCGACCACTACGCGACGCTGCCGGTGCCGCCGGCGGCGGTGGTGCTGGGCGCGGCGGGGGCGTACGCCTCCTTCACCGTGCCGGGGACCGTCGTGACCGCCGTCTTCGGCTGTGTGCTCTTCGGGCTGCCGCTGACCCACCTCTGGGTGCTCGTCGCCGTGATCCCGCTCGCCGGGGCCGCGCTCGCCGGGCTGGGCGCCGCGCTGGGCCTGCTCGCCCCGCGCCCGGAACTCGCCACCGTGCTCGGACAGCTGGGCATGTCGGCGGCGCTGCTGCTGGGCGTACTGCCGGCCGACCGGATGCCGGGCTTCATCCGGTTCGCGCGGGACCTGCTGCCCTCGACATACGGCGTGGAGGCCTTCGCGCGGACCTTCGGGCCGCACCCCGACTGGGCGTTCGTGCTCGGTGACCTCGCCGTGTGCGCGGGGGTCGGGGTCGTCTCGCTCGCGGTCGCCACCTGGGCGTACCGGCGGGCCGCCGTCCGGTGACGCGGCACTCAGCCGCGCCTGGCACGATGGCAGTGTGACCGCACCGTTGACTCCTCCGCCACCGCCGCACAACCAGTCCCCGAACGACCCCTGGGGTCCGCCGCCCACCAGCGGCGGGGGCGCGGCGGAACTCTGGTACGAGCCGCAGAAGCCGGCCGGTCCCGGGACGAGGACCGAACTGATCGAGGCCGCCGTCGTCACCGCGGTCATGGCGTTGCTCGGCGGCGCGTTGCTCGGGCTCCTGTGGTGGTGGCTCGCACCGCACGTACCGCTCGTCTCCGACGGATCGGCGGTCTATCTCAAGGACACCGAGGGCGAGCAGGCCGTCGGCGTCGACGGAACGTTCATACTGCTGGCGCTGGGCGCGGGCGCGCTGAGCGCACTCGTCGTCTTTGTGCTGCGTCGGCGCGGCGGGGTGCCTCTCGTCGTGGCGCTCACGGTCGGCGGGCTGCTGGGCGCCGTGGTGGCGTGGCGGCTCGGGGTCTGGCTCGGACCCGAGACAGACGTCGCGGCACGGGCCAAGGAGGTCGGGCAGGGGGTGACGTTCTCCGCGCCGCTGAAGCTCGCCGCGAAGGGGGCGCTGCTGGCGTGGCCGCTGGCGGCGTTGCTGGTGCACCTCGGGCTGACCGCGTTGTTCGGGCCGCGGGATCCCGAGTTGTTCGAGGATGAGCAGGCCAAGGACGGGTACGGGGCGCCGGTCGCGTGACGTTTCTGGGCGCCGATCGGGTCGGGGCGTCGGCGGGTGCGGGTGAGTGGGGCTTCTCGCGCAGTTCCCCGCGCCCCTGAAGGACACGGCCCCTGCGGGCCGAAAAGCACGGGGCGCAGCCCCTGCTTTTCAGGGGCGCGGGGAACTGCGCGACCAGCCCCCACCGGACCCGCACCCGCCGACGAACCGACCGCCCCGAGCTCCGACGCGAACCCCAGGGACCGCACCCGGCGTCACGCGCGGCCGATCGGCGCGGCGACCGCCTCCGTGAGCTTCGCAAGGTCCCGCGGGGACAGTTCGACCTCCAGGCCGCGGCGGCCGGCCGAGACACAGATCGTGTCATGGGCGTCCGCGGAGGCGTCCAGCACCGTGCGGAGCTTTCTGCGCTGTCCGAGAGGGGAGATACCGCCCCGGACATAGCCCGTCGTGCGCTCCGCCAGGGTGGGGTCGGCCATCGCCGCCCGTTTGCCGCCGACCGCCGTCGCCAGCGACTTCAGGTCCAGCGAACCCGCCACCGGCACGACCGCGACCACGAGCGCGCCGTCGACATCCGCCACCAGGGTCTTGAAGACCCGCTCGGGGGACACGCCCATCGCCTCCGCGGCCTCCTCGCCGTAGGACGGGTGCGCGGGATCGTGCTCGTAGGCGTGCACGGTGAACTCCACGCCCGCCGTGCTCAGGGCCACCGTCGCGGGCGTGCCGCCTGCCTGCTGCTTCTTCGACTTCTTCGCCATCGGCCTTCTCGTGTACGTCAGTTGAGGCTCGTCGGGCTCCGCGTCAGCTCCGACGCGGGCAACGACGGCAGAGTACGGATGATGGCGGACTCGGCGCGCAGGAGTTTCAGCTCGTCGCGCAGGCGGGACGCGGTGTCGGGGGCCTGCAGGAGCCGCTGCTTGGCGGGTGTGTCGAGCATCATCGCCGCGGCGACCAGGTACGACACGACGGCCGGCTCGTCCGGGAGGTCGGCGCCCGTCGACAGCGAGCGCTCCCGGGCGCCCGCGAGCCGCTTCTGGTACTGGCGGAACGCCCGCAGGACGCCCTCCGCCAGCGCGCCCGCCCCGTCGCCCGCGTCCTCCGGCAGCTCCTCCAGATCCGCCACGAGGAACGGGCCCGAGGCGTCCACGGAGAGCAGACGCACCCGGGTGGTCCCGGTCGCGAGGACCTCGTACGTGCCGTTGTCGCGTTCCCTGATGGTCGCCGCGTCCGCGACGCAGCCCACGGAGTGGAACGCCTTGGTCGGTTCGTCGCCGAAGCCCGCGGTCGGGCCCCGGTCGGGCAGGGCGGTCGGATCCGGCATGCCGGGGGCACTCGGCGCGACCTCGTGTCCGTCGCGGATGGCGACGACGGCGAAGCGGCGGGGTTGGTCCTCGGGGGTCTTCAGCAACTCGCGCATCATGGCGCGATAGCGCTCCTCGAAGATGTTCAGAGGAAGCACGAGCCCCGGGTACAACACCGAGTTCAGGGGGAAGAGCGGCAGCCGGACGGTGGTCACGAGGCCAGAGCCTAATGGGCGTCGGGGCGCGCGCGTTCGGCCGTACTCGTTTGGTGACCTCCGGTGAGACCTAACCCCCGGCTCGTGTCGGCCGTTCCGACCGCGCGCGCAGCGGGATCGAGCACGCCACTTCCAGCCGTACGCCGTCCCGCAGCTGGAGGAACTGGCCCAGCGGATCGTCCGACACCCGGTCCCACGGGAAGGACGTGGCGTACGGGCCGATCACGCGCAGCTGAGCCAGGGCGTCCTGCCAGCGCTCCAGACGGACCAGGACGTAGGCCAGCAGATTCCGGACCTCGGCGGGCCACGGGTCGCTCGGCTCGTACTCGGCGGAGAGCGCGATCGCGCCGTCCGCCGCCGCGTCCAGACGCGCGCGGGGGATCAAGGCCCCGCCGCCCTCGGTGAGGTATGCCAGGGCCGCCCGTACCGGCAGGGCGCGGACGAGGGAGCCGGGGAGCGCGTCCTCGGCGGCCCGCTCGGCGAAGTCGAAGCACTCGCGGTGCGAGCCGTACCAGGCGGCCGACAGGTACTTCAGGGCCGCGACGTGGCAGCCGTAGTGGTGCGGGGAGCGGCGGACCGCCTCCGCCCACAGCTGCTCGAAGCCGGTGTGGCCGAGGCCCGTGCCCCGGGCGTGGTCGAGGGCGATCCGCCAGGGCACCGGGTCGCGCGGCTCACCCTCGGCGGCCGCGGCGATCAACGGGTTCACCTCGCGCAGCAGTTCGACCCGGGCGGGGGAGTGCCAGCCACGGGCCACCGCCAGCTCGGCCCGGATCAGCAGGACGTCCGGGTCGTGCGGGGCGGCCGCCTGCCAGGCCCGCAGCCACTCGTCGCGCGCGCGGGCGAAGGCGGCGAGCCGTAACGCGTACCGGTCGCGGTTCTCCCACTCGGCGGCTTCCCGGGTGGTCGCCAGCAGCTTCGCCGCGGGTGCGTACTCACCGCGGCCGGCCGCCAGCAGCACGGGCCCGAGCCGCTCGTCGGGGGCGTCGAGCAGTACCTCGTCGTCGGTGACCAGACCGGCGGCGAGCCGTGAGGTGTGACGTGCCATCCGGGCGGTACGGACGAGCGCGCGCAGCGGACCCATGACACCCCCTTCGCGCCTGAGCCGGTGCCGCTCTCGCGTACCGGGTTCTCGCCATCGTGGTCACACGATCGATGGTTTCGGTATCAAGACGGTGGGAAGAAGCTTTGGGTTGTCTGCCGACCAGACTGTTGTCTGCCAGCCGACCAGACTGTTGTCTGCCGCCCGGATCAAGGTCCGGAACACTGAGCGGCCTCCGGAGAGAACCGCTCAGTTCCTGCTCAGGAGCCGGGTGGCGCCCGCCGCCACCGTAGTCGCGAGGATCCAGCCCAGGATGATCATCACCGCGGCCAGCCACTGCCAGCCCTCGCGCAGCTGCCAGTAACCGACCTGACCGAGGTCGACGATCGGCAGCAGCAGATCCAGGGCGAACAGGGAGGGGCTCCAGTTCGGGTGCTCGCCGCTCTTCATCGGCGGAGGGTCCGCGTGCGAGAAGGCGAGCGAGGTCAGCGCCCACAGCACCGCCATCCACACCGCGGCCCGGCCCGGCCGGTACCCGTACGCGACCGTCCAGTCCTGCGCGTGGCCCCACAGCTTGGCCGCGAGCGGCAGGTTCTCCCGCCGGTGGCGCTGCTTGGCGAGGAGCACCTCACGGGCCCCCTCGTCGTCCCCGCCGGCCCGCAGCACGGTCGCCAGCCGCTCGTACGGCTCCGGGCTGTACTCGGCGGTCGCCGCCGCCACCCATTCCAGCCGTCTCGCCAGCGGGAACCGGTCGCGCGGCACGAGGGTCTCGTACTGGAAGCCGCCCATGTGGAGGTTGCCGGGGCCGGGCCAGCTCCCCGAACTGTCGATCAGGACGCCGACGCGGGCCCCCGACAGGACGACCTTGCCGCGCTCGGGCCGGTCGCCGAGAAACCGCAGCTCGGGCACCTGGACGCGGCGCAGGGACAGCTCCTGTTCATCCGTGAAGGTGAACCGGGCCCGCTCCAGGTCGACGGAGTCACCGAACCGCCCGTCGTCCAGCCGGATCCCGCCCTGGCAGTCGAACCGCTGCACGCGGGTGCCGCGCGCGGGCGTGCTGCCGCTGGTGTGCAGCGGATTGCCGATGCCGGCCGGGGTCAGATAGAGGGTGCGCTCGACGGTCAGCTGGGGCGCGTTCAGGGCGAGGCGGCCGTACGGGTTGGCGAGCCGGCTGCCGCGCAGGCTGAGCGAGGCGCCGACGGTCGCGCCGCGCAGGCTCAGCTCGCCGTGCGACTCCAGCATCTCGGCCTGAAAGTCCTGGGCCACGGTCAGCCCGTCGGCGGAGAGCGAGCGGCCGTGCCGGTCGCGGTAGACGACCGCCTGGTTGAGCAGCAGATCGGTGCCGATGTGGGCGTCCGCCAGCCGCACCCCGTTGTGGAACCGGCAGCGCGGCAGATGCAGATCGCCCTCCGTGTGCAGCCGGGCCGCCTCCAGCCGGGGCACCGAGCAGTCCACCAGCCGTACGGTCGTGAACCGGGCCTCCGGCAGCAGGATCTCCTTCTCGAACCGGCAGCCCTTCATCTCCACGTACGGCACCACCTGGCCGCCCGCGAGCTCCAGGACACCCTGGATCTGGACGCCGACGAGCTTCAGCGCGGACACCCGCCCGGCCAGCGCGGGCGGCCCGTCCAGCAGCAGCCAGGCCACGATCCGCGCCCGGACGGTGCGCTCGGGCCCCCAGGGGTGGCCGCCGTGCGGGTCATCCACGGCGATGTCCCCGTCGCGCAAGTCGTACACGCTGCCGTTGCGGAACGCCTGCCACATGCCCGCTTCGGCGGCGGTCAGGTCCTCCGGCAGGTCTCCGTCGTCCCGGAGGCCGACACCCTCGCTCACTGCTCTTCCTTCCCCCGTCCTCCGTACTCGCGTGTATCACGCAACTGTTTACGCTGGTGATGCCCGCTGAGTCACACCCTGAACACAAGACGTGAAGAGGATCTTCCGGGTTCCCGCGCGGGCCCGTATCAGCCATTGGAACGCGCGGACGGCCGCCCGCGCGGGTCTGAGAGAATTGGCCCTGTGATCTCCCGAATCGATCTGCGCGGTGACGCCCTCCCCGAGGGCCCCGCCCTGCGCGACCTGCTGCCCCGAGCCGACTTCGACGTCTCGGCCGCCCTGGAGAAGGTGCGTCCGATCTGCGAGGCCGTGCATCATCGGGGCGACGCGGCGCTGATCGACTTCGCGGAGAGGTTCGACGGCGTCCGCCTGACCTCCGTACGGGTCCCGGCCGAGGCCCTCACGCAGGCGCTGGAACAGCTCGACCCGGCCGTCCGCGCGGCCCTGGAGGAGTCGATCCGCCGCGCCCGCATCGTCCACCACGAGCAGCGCCGCACCACGCACACCACCCAGGTCGTCCCCGGTGGCACGGTCACCGAGAAGTGGGTACCGGTCGAGCGCGTAGGCCTGTACGCCCCCGGCGGCCGGTCGGTGTACCCCTCGTCCGTGATCATGAACGTGGTCCCGGCGCAGGAGGCCGGTGTCCCGTCGATCGCCCTCGCCTCCCCGGCGCAGGCCGAGTTCGACGGGCTCCCGCACCCCACGATCCTCGCGGCCTGCGAGCTGCTCGGCGTCGACGAGGTGTACGCGGCCGGTGGCGCCACCGCCGTCGCGATGTTCGCGTACGGCACCGAGTCCTGCCCGCCCGCCCCCATGGTCACCGGCCCCGGCAACATCTGGGTGGCGGCCGCCAAGCGGTACTTCACCGGCGTCATCGGCATCGACTCCGAGGCCGGCCCGACCGAGATCGCGGTCCTCGCGGACGAAACCGCCGACCCGGTGCACGTCGCCGCCGACCTGATCAGCCAGGCCGAGCACGACCCGCTCGCGGCCGCCGTGCTCGTCACCGACTCCATCGCCCTCGCCGACGCGGTCGAGAAGGAGCTGGAGCCGCAGGTCGAGGCCACCAAGCACATCGAGGACCGGGTTCGCCCGTCACTGGCCGGTCGGCAGTCCGCGATCGTCCTGGTCGACGGCGTCGACGAGGGCCTCAGGGTCGTCAACGCGTACGGCGCCGAGCACCTGGAGATCCAGACGGCCGACGCCGCGGCGGTCGCCGAGCGTGTCGTCAACGCGGGCGCGATCTTCATCGGCCCCTGGGCGCCGGTCTCGCTGGGCGACTACGCGGCCGGCTCCAACCACGTGCTCCCGACCGGCGGCTGCGCCTGCCACTCCTCCGGTCTGTCCGTCCAGTCCTTCCTGCGCGGCATCCACATCGTCGACTACACGAAGGACGCGCTGGCCGAGGTCGCGCACCACGTGGTGACGCTGGCGGAGGCGGAGGACCTGCCCGCGCACGGCGCGGCGATCAAGGCAAGGTTCGGTTGGAAGGTACCTGGCAAGTGAGCTTCGGAATCGACGATCTCCCCGTACGGGACGAGCTGCGCGGCAAGAGCCCCTATGGCGCGCCCCAGCTCGACGTCCCCGTACGGCTGAACACCAACGAGAACCCGTACCCGCTGCCCGAGCCGCTGGTCGAGCGGATCACCGAGCGGGTGCGGGAGGCGGCCCGGCACCTCAACCGCTACCCGGACCGGGACGCCGTGGAGCTGCGGACGCGGCTCGCCGAGTACCTGACGAAGACGTCCGGATACGGGGTCGATCCGACGAACGTCTGGGCGGCCAACGGCTCCAACGAGGTCATCCAGCAACTCCTGCAGACCTTCGGCGGCCCCGGCCGCAGCGCCATCGGCTTCGAGCCCTCGTACTCGATGCACGGACTGATCTCGCGGGGCACCGGCACCGGCTGGATCTCCGGTCCGCGGCGCGACGACTTCACGATCGACCTCGCCGCCGCCGAGCAGGTGATCGCCGAGCACCGGCCGGACGTCGTCTTCATCACCACCCCCAACAACCCCACGGGCACCGCGGTCTCACGGGAGACCGTCCTCGCGCTGTACGAGGCCGCGCAGGCGGCCAAGCCGTCGATGGTGGTGGTCGACGAGGCGTACATCGAGTTCAGCCACGGCGACTCACTGCTGCCGCTGCTCGACGGGCGGCCGAACCTCGTCGTCTCGCGGACGATGTCCAAGGCCTTCGGCGCGGCCGGTCTGCGCCTCGGCTACCTCGCCGCGCACCCGGCGGTCGTGGACGCGGTCCAGCTCGTACGACTGCCGTACCACCTCTCCGCCGTCACCCAGGCGACCGCGCTGGCCGCGCTGGAACACACCGACACCCTCCTCGGCTATGTCGAACAGCTGAAGACGGAGCGGGACCGGCTCGTCGCCGAACTGCGCGCCGTCGGCTACGAGGTGACCGACTCCGACGCGAACTTCGTGCAGTTCGGCAGGTTCGAGGACGCGCACGAGGTCTGGCAGAGGATTCTCGACCGGGGCGTCCTGGTCCGGGACAACGGCGTACCGGGATGGCTGCGGGTCACCGCCGGAACTCCCACCGAGAACGACGCGTTCCTCGACGCGGTACGTGAACTGAAGAAGGAGCAGAGCGCATGAGTCGCGACGGCCGCGTCGGCAGAACAGAGCGGACCACCAAGGAGACCTCGGTGCTCGTCGAGATCAACCTCGACGGCACGGGCAGGACGGAGATCTCCACCGGGGTCGGCTTCTACGACCACATGCTCGACCAGCTCGGCCGCCACGGTCTGTTCGACCTGACCGTGAAGACCGACGGCGACCTGCACATCGACTCCCACCACACCATCGAGGACACCGCCCTCGCGCTGGGCGCCGCCTTCAGGCAGGCCCTCGGCGACAAGGTGGGCATCTACCGCTTCGGCAACTGCACGGTCCCACTGGACGAATCCCTCGCCCAGGTCACCGTCGACCTGTCCGGCCGCCCGTACCTCGTGCACACCGAGCCCGAGAAGATGGCGCCGATGATCGGCGAGTACGACACCACGATGACCCGGCACATCCTGGAGTCGTTCGTCGCCCAGGCCCAGATCGCGCTGCACGTGCACGTGCCCTACGGGCGCAACGCGCACCACATCGTCGAGTGCCAGTTCAAGGCGCTGGCGCGGGCCCTGCGCTACGCCTCCGAGCGCGACCCGCGCGCGGCCGGCATCCTGCCCTCCACGAAGGGCGCGCTGTGAACGGCCTCTCCACCGTCCTGATCGTCGTCGGCCTCTTCCTGGTCGGCGGGATCATCTCGTTCGCCAAGCAGGACATGCCGAAGAGCCTCATCACCCTGCTCTCGATCGGCGCCGCGATGTGTCTCGTCGCGGGCATCATGCGGCTGGAGGTGTGGAATTGAGCACCGCGTCCAAGAAGAGCGCCAAGAAGGTCGTCGTCTTCGACTACGGCTTCGGGAACGTGCGGTCCGCCGAGCGCGCCCTCGCGCGCGCGGGCGCCGAGGTCGAGATAACGCGTGACTTCGACAGGGCCATGAACGCGGACGGGCTGCTGGTGCCCGGCGTCGGCGCCTTCGCCGCCTGCATGAAGGGGCTGAAGGAGGCGCGCGGCGACTGGATCATCGACCGCCGGCTCTCCGGCGGCCGCCCGGTGATGGGCATCTGCGTCGGCATGCAGATCCTCTTCGCGCGCGGCATCGAGCACGGCGTGGAGACCGAGGGCCTCGACGAGTGGCCCGGCGCCGTCGAGCCGCTCCAGGCCGAGATCGTGCCGCACATGGGCTGGAACACCGTCGAGGCCCCGGCCGACACGCGGCTGTTCGCCGGCCTGGACGCCGACGCCCGCTTCTACTTCGTGCACTCCTACGCCGTCCAGGACTGGTCCCTGGAGACGCACAACCCCGCGCTGACCGCCCCCAAGGTCACCTGGTCGACCCACGGCAAGCCCTTCGTGGCGGCCGTCGAGAACGGCGCCCTCTGGGCCACCCAGTTCCACCCCGAGAAGTCCGGCGACGCCGGAGCGCAGCTGCTGAACAACTGGATCGGAACCCTGTAGCCATGGCAAAGCTCGAACTCCTTCCCGCCGTCGACGTCCGCGACGGCCAGGCGGTCCGGCTCGTCCACGGCGAGTCCGGCACGGAGACCTCCTACGGCTCCCCCCTGGAGGCAGCCCTCGCCTGGCAGCGCGCGGGCGCCGAGTGGCTGCACCTGGTCGACCTGGACGCCGCGTTCGGCACCGGCGACAACCGGGACCTGGTCGCCGAGGTGACCCGGGCGATGGACATCAAGGTCGAACTGTCCGGCGGCATCCGGGACGACGCCTCCCTGGCGAAGGCCCTGGCCACCGGCTGCACCCGGGTCAACCTGGGCACCGCCGCCCTGGAGACCCCCGAGTGGGTCGCCAAGGTCATCGCCGAGCACGGCGACAGGATCGCGGTGGGGCTGGACGTGCGCGGTACGACGCTGAAGGGCCGCGGCTGGACCCGCGACGGCGGTGACCTCTACGAGACGCTGGAGCGCCTCGACAAGGAGGGCTGCGCCCGCTACGTCGTCACGGACATCGCCAAGGACGGCACCCTCCAGGGCCCCAACCTGGAGCTGCTGCGCAACGTGTGCGCCGCGACGGACCGCCCGGTCGTGGCGTCCGGCGGCGTGTCGTCCCTCGACGACCTGCGGGCCATCGCCGAGCTTGTGCCCCTCGGTGTCGAGGGCTCCATCGTCGGCAAGGCCCTGTACGCGAAGGCGTTCACCCTGGAAGAGGCCCTGGAGGCTGTGGCGTGACTGTCCCGGAAATGGACGCGGTGTCATGACGTCCGAAGCCGTACGGCGTGTGCAGAGTGGGAGTCCCTGGGAGGAGTCCTTCGGTTTCGCGCGCGCCGTCGCGGCGGGCGACCGCGTGCTGGTGGCGGGCACGACGGCCTTCAGGGGCGATGTGCTGTACGGGGAGGGCGACCCGTACGAACAGGCCAAGGTGGCCTTCACCAGCGCGGTCGAGGCGCTCGGCGAGTTCGGGCTCGGTGCCGGGTCCGTGATCCGTACGCGGATGTACCTGACCCACATGCGGGACGTGGAAGACGTGGGGCGGGCCCACAAGGAGATCTTCGACCCGGTGCGTCCGGCCGCGACCCTGCTGGTCGTGGAAGGGTTCGTCGACCCGCGCATCCTTGTCGAAGTAGAGATCGAAGCATTCAGAGGCTAGGCCTTCGCGGGCCTTTCCCAGGTCATTCCTAAGGAGCCGTGGATTCATGACCCTGGCGGTCCGAGTCATCCCCTGCCTGGACGTGGACAACGGCCGGGTCGTCAAGGGTGTCAACTTCCAGAACCTGCGCGACGCGGGCGACCCCGTCGAGATGGCGAAGGTGTACGACGCCGAGGGCGCCGACGAGCTGACGTTCCTGGACATCACCGCCTCGTCGGGCAACCGCGAGACCACGTACGACGTGGTGCGCCGCACCGCCGAGCAGGTCTTCATCCCGCTGACGGTCGGCGGCGGCGTCCGCACGGCCGAGGACGTGGACAAACTGCTGCGGGCCGGCGCGGACAAGGTCGGCGTCAACACGGCGGCGATCGCCCGCCCCGACCTCATCCGCGAGATCGCCGAGCGCTTCGGCCGCCAGGTGCTGGTCCTTTCCGTCGACGCGCGCCGTACGGAAGCCGGATCCTTCGAGGTCACCACGCACGGCGGCCGCAAGGGCACCGGCCTCGACGCCGTCGAGTGGGCCCACCGGGCCGCCGAACTGGGCGCCGGCGAGATCCTGCTCAACTCGATGGACGCGGACGGAACCAAGGACGGCTACGACCTGGAGATGATCACCGCCGTCCGCAAGCACGTCAGGGTCCCCGTCATCGCCTCCGGCGGCGCGGGACGCCTAGCCGACTTCTCCCCGGCCATCGAGGCCGGCGCCGACGCCGTCCTCGCCGCCTCCGTCTTCCACTTCGGCGACCTGCGCATCGGCGAGGTCAAGGAAGCACTGCGGGGAGCGGGACACGCTGTGCGGTGACGTCGCGCTCCGTAGAGCCCCGGCCGCCTTCAGGGTGGCCGGGGTTCTCCGTCGGGGCGTACGGCGAGGCCTGCTCAGATCCCCAGCTGCTTCGTCGCGTGCAGCTTGGCGATCGCCTCCTTGTCGCCGTCCAGTTCGACGTCGGCGACCTGCTGGCGGCCGTAGAGGAACAGGAGCAGCTCGGAGGGCTCGCCGGAGACGGTGACGACGGGGGCGCCGCGGTGGGCCACCGCCGTCTGGCCGTCGAGGCGGCGCAGGACCAGGCCGGTGGGGGAGCCGCGGCCCATGAGGCGGGCGGTGCGCTCCAGGCGGGACCAGAGGGCGTCCTGGAAGACGTGGTCGAGCTCGCGCGGGGACCACTCGGGCCGGGCGCGGCGGATGTCCTCGGTGTGGACGTAGAACTCGATCGTGTTCGACGCCTCGTCGATCTGCTTGAGGGAGAAGGGCGAGAAACGCGGCGGACCGGTGCGGACGAGCTGGATCAGCTCCTCGTAGGGCTTCGCGGCGAACTCCGCCATCACCCGGTCCAGGCGCGACGCGAGCTGTTTGATGAGTATCCCCCCGGCGGCGTCGGGGCGGCGCTCGCGCACGACCACGTGCGCGGCCAGATCACGGGTCGTCCAGCCCTCGCACAGGGTGGGGGCCTCAGGGCCCGCGGTCTCCAACAGGTCGGCGAAGAGAAGCCGTTCACGCTTGGCATGGGTCGACATGGCAGCCAGCCTACGACCGGGCCACCGCTCCGCCCAGCGCAGGTCCGGCCGACGCGTGGCGACGGCTGCCCGGCCGGGGTGCCGTTCGTACGACAAGAGGGTCCGGCCTGTGGACAACGGACCGGGCCGGCCGGCGCGGCGCGGCACAATGGCACGCATGACCAGCACGCCGTCCTCCAGCAGCCCCCGTAGCCCCGGAGCCCCCTCCGGCCCCGGCACTCCCAGCGCGCTGGACCCCCAGATCGCCGCGCGCCTCAGGCGCAGCGCCGACGGGCTCCTGCCCGCCATCGCCCAGCAGTACGACACCGGTGAGGTGCTCATGCTCGGCTGGATGGACGACGAGGCCCTGCACCGCACGATCACCACCGGCCGCTGCACGTACTGGTCGCGCAGCCGCCGCGAGTACTGGGTGAAGGGCGACACCTCCGGCCACTTCCAGTGGGTGAAGTCCGTCGCCCTGGACTGCGACGCCGACACCGTCCTCGTCAAGGTCGACCAGGTCGGCGCCGCCTGCCACACCGGTGCCCGCACCTGCTTCGACGAGGACGTCCTCAAGGCCGTCGAGGGCGGCGCCGATTCCGACGTACCGTCACTGGATCAGTAAGGTCAGCCGCCATGGACCTCGAGACGTTCCGCAAGCTGGCCGGTGACCGCCGTGTCATCCCCGTCAGCCGCAAGCTCCTCGCCGACGGCGACACCCCGGTCGCGCTCTACCGCAAGCTCGCCGCCGAGCGCCCAGGCACCTTCCTGCTGGAGTCCGCGGAGAACGGCCGCTCGTGGTCCCGCTACTCCTTCGTGGGCGTCCGCAGCCACGCCACCCTCACCGCCCGCGACGGCCAGGCACACTGGCTCGGCACCCCGCCCGTCGGTGTCCCCCTGGACGGCGACCCCCTGGCCGCCCTGCGCGCCACCATCGAGGCGCTCCACACCCCCCACCAGGAGGGCATGCCCCCCTTCACCGGCGGCATGGTCGGCTACCTCGGCTACGACATCGTGCGCCGCCTGGAGAAGATCGGCCCCGGCGAGCGGGACGACCTTCGGCTGCCGGAGCTGACCATGCTGCTGACGAGCGACCTGGCGGTCATGGACCACTGGGAGGGCTCGGTCCTGCTGATCGCCAACGCCATCAACCACAACGACCTGGACACGGGCATCGACGAGGCCCACGCCGACGCCGTCGCCCGCCTCGACGCCATGCAGGCCGATCTCGCCCGGCCCGTCGCCCAGCCCCCGGCGGCCCTGCCGCCCTCGGAGCTGCCCGAGTACACCGCGCTGTGGGGCGGCCCCGACTTCCAGGAGGCCGTCGAGGACATCAAGGAGCGCATCCGGGCCGGCGAGGCCTTCCAGGTCGTCCCCTCCCAGCGCTTCGAAACGCCGTGCACGGCAAGCGCCTTGGACGTCTACCGCGTCCTCCGGGCGACCAACCCGTCCCCGTACATGTACCTGTTCCGCTTCGACGGCTTCGACGTCGTCGGTTCCTCCCCCGAGGCCCTGGTCAAGGTCGAGGACGGGCACGCCATGGTCCACCCCATCGCCGGCACCCGGCACCGGGGGGCGACCCCGCAGGAGGACCAGGCCCTCGCCGACGAGCTGCTCGCCGATCCCAAGGAGCGCGCCGAGCACCTGATGCTCGTCGACCTGGGCCGCAACGACCTGGGCCGCGTCTGCGAACCGGGCTCGGTCGAGGTCGTCGACTTCATGTCCGTCGAGCGGTACTCGCACGTGATGCACATCGTGTCCACCGTCACCGGCCGGGTCGCGGCGGGCCGTACGGCCTTCGACGTCCTCACCGCGTGCTTCCCCGCCGGCACCCTCTCCGGCGCCCCGAAGCCGCGTGCCATGCAGATCATCGACGAGCTGGAGCCGTCCCGTCGGGGCCTGTACGGCGGCTGCGTCGGCTATCTCGACTTCGCGGGCGACTCCGACACGGCCATCGCCATCCGCACGGCACTGCTGCGTGACGGCACGGCATACGTCCAGGCCGGCGCCGGAATCGTCGCCGACTCCGACCCCCTCGCCGAGGACACCGAGTGCCGCAACAAGGCGGCGGCGGTCCTGCGCGCGGTGCACACGGCCAACCGGCTCGGACAATAGGGCGCTTCTCACGTCAGCCCCGGGTGACAACCCACCCGGGGGGCAGGCGATAGTGGGGTACGTGACCGCAGTACCTCACGTACCTCACCCCCGATCCGAACCCGCGTCCGTCCGCGCCGGCCGGCGCAGCCTCGGCCTGGCGCTGCTCAGCGGTGCCCTCGGCGCGGCCGTCGCGCTGCTCGCCAGCCGCCAGCGCTGGTCGGAGGGCACCATCTCGGTGGCCGGCGGCGCCTTCCCGCTGACCGCCCAGGGCAGCGACGTCACGGGCGTGCCCGCGGCCCTCGCCGTCGTGGGCCTCGCCGCGCTCGTCGCCGTCTTCGCCGTCCGCCGGTCCGGGCGCGTCCTGGTCGCCGCCCTGCTCGCCCTCTCCGGGGCGGGTACGGTGGCCGCCGCGCTGCTCGGCGCGTACGACAGTTCGGCGCTCGACGACAAAGCGGCCGAGGCCTCCGGCGACACCGCCGCGACCGTCGGCGCGCTCAGCCACACCGGCTGGCCGTACGTCGCGGCCGCCGGTGGCGCGCTGATCCTGCTCGCCGGGCTGCTCGCGCTCCGCTACGGAGGGCTGTGGCCCGCGATGTCCGGCCGCTACGAACGCGACGGCACCCCCCGGCCCCGCAAGGCCGAGCCGGTCGACCCCGACCGGCCCGAGGACATGTGGAAGGCCCTGGACCGGGGCGAGGACCCGACGGGACCCGACCCGGCCTAGACCGCACGGACGGCACGACCCCCGGAACGCCGGAGTGGACACCCCCGCTCAAGGCACTCGTACTCGTACGGGACAATGGACGACGAGCGTCCGACTCAGCACAGGCATCGAGCGACACGCATCGAGCACCGCGCAATGAACAACGAGGAGCAAGTCATGGCGGGCAGCAGCCACGGTCACACCCCGGCCGCCTGGACCGGCGTCACCATCGCCTTCATCGGTTTCTGCGTCTCGGGCGCCTACATGGTGATGGCCCAGCCGCTGGGATTCTGGGCCGGCATGGTCATCACCGTCCTCGGCGGCGTCGTCGGCATGGTCATGCGCGCCATGGGCATGGGCCAGCCGAAGGACGCGCACGCCGTGTACGAGAACGCGGCGGTACGCACCCGGCCGGCGACGACCCCGGAGCCGGCCGGCGCCAAGAGCTGACGTCCGTGTGAGAGGCGGTTCCGCGACCGCGGAGCCGTCCCTCGGGCGCGCGTACGGCCCGCGCGGGGCAGAATGCGGTGTGTGAACGCCGAGACTCAGCCGACCGCGCCGCCGTCGCGTGCCGAAACGGCCGATGCGACCGCCGCGACCAGCGGCCCCGGTCGTGACCTGGGGCGCACGTCACGCGCGCTCCGGGTGCCCGCCGGGGTGCTCGTGGCCGTGGGCGGGGCCTTCGCGTACGTCGCGACCGTGGACCCCAACGAACCCGGCCACTACCCCGTGTGCCCGCTGTGGCGCTTCACCGGTCTCTACTGCCCCGGCTGCGGCGGTCTGCGCAGCGCCCACGCCTTCGCGCACGGGGACGTCGCGACCGCCCTCACCGACAACGCGCTGGCCGTGGCGGGCTTCGTGGGCTTCGCGGTGCTGTGGACCGTCTGGGTGGTCCATGCGGCGCGCGGGCGATCCCTGCGCCTCCGGCTCGGACCCGTACAGATGTGGTCGCTCGGCGTGTTGGCGCTGGTCTTCACGGTTGTCCGGAACCTGCCCTTCGGCGGCTGGCTCCATCCTTGATCAAACGGTGAACGTCCAGGTAGTGGGACCGTCGTCAACCGGATGTGAGGCCCACGCCCTCCTCCGGATACCATCACAATGAACTGCCAGAACTCTGGGAACCGCTCGACTGTCAATACATGACCGTCAAAGGTTGTCACCGATTTCCACCGTCTGAAAGGGGGCCGCTCGCGTGAGTGTGCTCGACGAGATCATCGACGGAGTCCGTGCCGACCTCGCGGAGCGGCAGGCGCGCGTCAGCCTCGACGAGCTCAAGGAGCGCGCGGCGAAGGCTCCGGCGGCCAAGGACGGCGCTGCCGCGCTCCGCGGCGACAGCGTCAAGGTGATCTGCGAAGTCAAGCGGTCCAGCCCCTCCAAGGGCGCGCTCGCCGCGATCGCCGACCCGGCCGCTCTCGCGGCCGACTACGAGGCGGGTGGCGCGGCGATCATCTCCGTCCTCACCGAACAGCGCCGCTTCGGCGGCTCGCTGGCCGACCTGGAGGCGGTCCGCGCTCGCGTGGACATCCCCGTCCTGCGCAAGGACTTCATCGTCACCTCGTACCAGCTGTGGGAGGCGCGGGCGTACGGCGCCGATGTCGTCCTGCTGATCGTCGCGGCCCTCGACCAGCCGGCGCTGGAGTCGCTGATCGAGCGTGCCGAGTCCATCGGGCTCACCCCGCTCGTCGAGGTCCACGACGAGGACGAGGTCGAACGCGCGGTCGACGCCGGTGCCCGGGTGATCGGGGTCAACGCGCGCAACCTCAAGACCCTCGAGGTCGACCGCACCACCTTCGAGCGGGTCGCCCCCGAGATCCCCGACTCCGTCATCAAGATCGCCGAGTCCGGTGTCCGGGGCCCGCACGACCTCATCGCCTACGCCAACGCCGGCGCCGACGCGGTCCTCGTGGGCGAGTCCCTCGTCACCGGCAAGGACCCCAGGACCGCCGTCGCCGACCTCGTCGCCGCGGGCGAGCACCCGGCGCTGCGGCACGGGCGGGGCTGACCCGACCATGACCGACCGCGCCTTCGCCGCCGACCGGCCGGGGTTCGCCCCCGCCGGGGCGTCGGGGTGCGCGGAGGCGGCCATGTCGACCGTATCGGCCGAGGCCACCCACATGGGTGATCCGGGGCCGGTAGGCTGTACCCCGATGTTCTCGATCTCCATGACGACCAAGGACCCCTACGCCCGCCTCGCACGCGGGTGCCGTCCCCGTGGCTGCCGGGCGCCCGCCCGCCGGGTCCACGGGCGCCGGGTCCGGTACGTCATCGGCGACGAGCCGGGCCAGGTGAACGGCATGCGATGGCCCCGGACGCGTCACCTGCGATGAGCTGAGCCGCGCCACGCGCACGGCGACGTGCCGTTGTCGGACCCCCGTGCGGGGGCTCCGGTCGTACGGCACCGCCGGTACGCCGTACGGGCGTGCGCCGTCGCGGCGGAATCACTGCCACCGGAGCGAGGTCCGACGACCGTTCGCGACGGTGAGCCCCGACTGCGGCTCTCAGCGCGGCGTGTACGCGATCACGGTGAACCCATCGTCCGACCAACCCGGGGCTGTGCCCCTGCGAGGTAACCGCATGTCCAGTGAGTTCTTCATTCCCGACCCCGAGGGTCAGGTTCCCAGCGCCGAAGGCTACTTCGGCGCGTTCGGCGGCAAGTTCATCCCGGAGGCGCTGGTCGCCGCCGTGGACGAGGTCGCCGTGGAGTACGACAAGGCGAAGCACGACCCCGAGTTCGCGCGTGAGCTCGACGATCTGCTCGTGCACTACACGGGGCGGCCCAGTTCGCTCACCGAGGTGCCGAGGTTCGCCGAGCACGCCGGTGGCGCGCGGGTCTTCCTCAAGCGCGAGGACCTGAACCACACCGGTTCGCACAAGATCAACAACGTGCTCGGGCAGGCCCTGCTCACCCGGCGCATGGGCAAGACGCGGGTCATCGCCGAGACGGGCGCGGGCCAGCACGGCGTCGCCACCGCCACGGCCTGCGCGCTCTTCGGCCTCGACTGCACGATCTACATGGGCGAGATCGACACCCAGCGGCAGGCCCTGAACGTCGCCCGCATGCGGATGCTGGGCGCCGAGGTCGTCGCCGTGAAGTCCGGTTCCCGGACCCTCAAGGACGCCATCAACGAGGCGTTCCGGGACTGGGTCGCCAACGTCGACCGCACGCACTACCTGTTCGGGACCGTGGCCGGGCCCCACCCCTTCCCCGCCATGGTCCGCGACTTCCACCGGGTGATCGGGGTCGAGGCACGGCGGCAGATCCTCGAACGCGCCGGACGGCTGCCCGACGCCGCCGTCGCCTGCGTGGGCGGCGGGTCCAACGCCATCGGGCTCTTCCACGCCTTCATCCCGGACGCCGACGTACGCCTCATCGGCTGCGAACCCGCGGGTCACGGCATCGAGACCGGTGAGCACGCGGCCACGCTGACCGCCGGCGAACCCGGCATCCTGCACGGCTCGCGCTCCTACGTCCTGCAGGACGAGGAAGGGCAGATCACCGAGCCGTACTCGATCTCCGCGGGCCTCGACTACCCGGGCATCGGCCCCGAGCACGCCTACCTCAAGGACAGCGGCCGCGGCGAGTACCGCGCGGTCACCGACGACGCGGCCATGCAGGCGCTGCGTCTGCTGTCGCGCACCGAGGGCATCATCCCGGCGATCGAGAGCGCCCACGCGCTCGCCGGCGCCCTGGAGGTCGGCAGGGAGCTGGGCAAGGACGGGCTGATCATCGTCAACCTGTCCGGGCGCGGCGACAAGGACATGGACACGGCCGCGCGCTACTTCGACCTGTACGAAACCGGTGCCGACGCCGAGGTCGCCGCCGACGCGGCCGATCTCGCCGAGATCGAGGGGGACGCCAAGTGAGCGGCAACATCCAGCTGTTGAGTGACACCCTCGCCGCCGCCAAGGCGGAGGGGCGGGCCGCGCTCATCGCCTATCTGCCGGCCGGGTTCCCGACCGTCGACGGCGGTATCGCCGCCATCAAGGCGGTCTTCGAGGGCGGCGCCGACGTCGTCGAGGTCGGGCTGCCGCACAGCGACCCGGTCCTCGACGGTCCCGTCATCCAGACCGCCGACGACATCGCCCTGCGCGGTGGCGTCAAGATCGCGGACGTGATGCGCACGGTGCGGGAGGCCTACGAGGCCACGGGGAAGCCCGTCCTCGTCATGACGTACTGGAACCCCATCGACCGCTACGGCGTCGAGCGCTTCACGGCCGAGCTCGCGGAGGCGGGCGGCGCGGGCTGCATCCTGCCCGACCTGCCCGTCCAGGAGTCGGCGCTGTGGAGGGAGCACGCGGAGAAGCACGGTCTCGGCACCGTCTTCGTGGTCGCGCCCAGCAGCAGGGACGCCCGCCTCGCCGAGATCACCGCGGCGGGCAGCGGCTTCGTCTACGCCGCCTCGCTGATGGGTGTCACGGGAACCCGGAAGTCGGTGGGCGCGCAGGCCCAGGACCTGGTGGAGCGAACCCGGGCCACGGGGTCCGGCCTGCCGGTCTGCGTGGGCCTCGGTGTCTCCGACGCCGAGCAGGCCGCCGAGGTCGCCGGGTTCGCCGACGGCGTGATCGTCGGCTCCGCGTTCGTGAAGCGGATGCTGGACGCCCCCGACGAGGCGGCCGGCCTGGACGCCGTACGGGAACTCGCGGGCGAGCTCGCGAAGGGCGTACGCCGGGGCGTGTGATCGGGCGTGCGACCCGGCGCGCCAAGGGGGCTCGTGACGTTCACCCGTTTGTCGTACGGGAATCGCTGGACGTAACGGGCAATACGCTCACTCGAACGGGTGGAAGTGGGGCCGGGGAGGCGCTGTGCGCCTCCCCGGTTCGTTCTGCGGGATGTGAGCGAGAAGAACCGTGAGGGAAAGCGCACCGCCCGTGAACGGCTGGCGGAGGAGCGCGAGAAGCAGAAGGCCGCCGAGAAGCGCCGTCGGGTACTGATCGTGGGCGCCTCGGTGCTGTGCGTGCTGGGCCTGGCCGCAGTGATCGGCGTCGTGGCGGCGAACGCGGGCAAGGACGACGACGCCGACACCGCGGGCCCGGTCGTGGCGCCCTCGGGGGCCAACGGCGAGGACAGCCTCGCGATCCCCGTGGGGGACGCCGGCGCGAAGTCGACCCTCTCGGTGTGGGAGGACTTCCGCTGCCCGGCCTGCAAGTCCTTCGAGGACGCCTACCGTTCGACGATCCACGAGCTGACCGAGGCCGGGAAGCTCAAGGTCGAGTACCACCTCGCCACCCTGATCGACGGGAACATGGGCGGCAGCGGCTCCCGCAAGGCCGCCAACGCCGCCGCGTGCGCGCAGAACGAGGGCAGGTTCCCGGCGTACCACGACGTGCTCTACCAGAACCAGCCCGCCGAGACGAGCGACGACTTCGCCAGTGAGGCCAAGCTCCTCGACCTGGCGAAGAAGGTGGACGGGCTGGACACCGCCGCCTTCCGCACCTGCGTCGAGGACGGCCCGCACGACAGCTGGGTCGCCAAGTCGAACGAGGCCTTCCAGAAGGGCGGCTTCTCCGGCACCCCGAGTGTCTTCCTCAACGGCACCAACATCTACGCGGACCAGTCCATGACCCCCGCCAAGCTGAAGCAGATGGTGGAGGCGAAGGCCCAGGGGTGAGTCGCGTGTGAGCCGAGGGGCTGCAGGGGGCCGTGGGGCGTCAAGGCGGTAGGGGTACGGCGTTATGGACCCGTTGCCGGGCTGCCTGCCGTCGGCCGGGCCCGGCAGGGTAGCGTCGACCCTGCCATGGAACTTGCCTACATTCCCAGCCCGTCGCGCGGGGTGCTGTACCTCGGTCCCGTCCCGCTGCGCGGCTACGCCTTCTGCATCATCATCGGGGTCTTCGTAGCCGTCTGGCTCGGCAACAAACGCTGGGTCGCGCGGGGCGGACGGGCCGGTACGGTCGCCGACATCTCGGTCTGGGCCGTGCCCTTCGGCCTGGTCGGCGGACGGCTCTACCACGTGATCACGGACTACGAGCTGTACTTCAGCGAGGGCCGTGACTGGGTGGACGCCTTCAAGGTCTGGGAGGGCGGGCTCGGTATCTGGGGCGCGATCGCCCTCGGCGCGGTGGGCGCGTGGATCGGCTGCCGGCGGCGTGGCATCCCGCTGCCCGCGTGGGCCGACGCCGTCGCACCCGGTATCGCCCTCGCACAGGCGATCGGGCGGTGGGGCAACTGGTTCAACCAGGAGCTGTACGGCAAGAAGACGGATCTGCCGTGGGCCGTCGAGATCACGTCCTCCACGGACGGGCGGCTGCCGGGCACGTACCACCCGACCTTCCTCTACGAGTCGCTGTGGTGCGTCGGTGTCGCGTTCCTCGTCATCTGGGCGGACCGTCGCTTCAAGCTCGGGCACGGGCGGGCGTTCGCGCTGTACGTCGCCTCGTACTGCGTGGGGCGGTTCTGGATCGAGTACATGCGGGTCGACGAGGCCCACCACATCCTCGGGCTGCGCCTCAACAACTGGACCGCGCTGTTCGTCTTCATCCTCGCCGTGATCTACATCGTCCTGTCGGCCCGGAAGCGGCCTGGGCGGGAAGAGGTCGTCGAGCCGGCTGACTCCGACGAGGGCGCTGCCGCTGGGGACCTGGAGAAGGGCGCGCAGGAGGAGGACGAGGGCTCGGAGTCGGCGGAGCCCTCGGGTGAGGCCGATGCGAAGGAAGAGAAGAAGGCGGATGCCGCCCCCGACTCCGGGGGCGAGAAGAAGGCCGAGTCCGCCGAGAAGAGCTGACGTATCGCTCCGGTTGCTGTGATCCGCCGCTCGGCGTCGGATGTTCCCCACCCACCCGCCCCATTCAGGGCGGGTGGGTCTTTGAGTTTGGGGGCGGATGGAGAGACGGGCGGGTCGGGTCGGGGTGACTGAGGTCGTGGGGCGGGTGCGGGTTCGGTGGGGCTTCTCGCGCAGTTCCCCGCGCCCCTGAAAGACCAGGACCTGCGGGCCTGGAGACGACGGCCCTGCGTGCCGCCGAAGAAGGCAAGGGGCGCAGCTGCTGCATGAGGGAGGGGCGGCGGGGGTGGATCAGTGTCTGGTGGGGCGGCTGGCCAGGGTCAGGGTTCTGTGGGCGGCGGCCACTACCGCCGGGTCGATGAAGCGGCCGTCAGGGAGGGCCTGGGCGCCGGGCGTGGTGGTCGCCGCCTTGAGGGTTTCCTCGGCTGATTCCACTTCCTGCGGGGTCGGGGCATAGGCGCGTTCGATCACCGGGAGTTGGCGGGGGTGGATGGCGGCGCGGCCCAGGAAGCCGAGGGTGCGGCCGTGGGCGGAGGAGGTGGCCAGGCCGTCGAGGTCCTTCGTGTCCGGGTAGATCGACTGGGCCGGCGAGGGGAGCCCTGCCGCGCGTGCGGCGACGATCACTCGGGAACGGGACCAGTCGAGGGCCGGATCGTGCTGGACGGCCAGGTCGGCGCGGAGGTCCGCCTCACCGAGCGCGATGCCGCGGAGGGCGGGATGGGCCGTGGCGATGTCGTAGGCACGTTCCACCCCCAGGGCCGATTCGAGGAGGGCGTACAGAGGGATCGCTCCGCCTTCGGCGGGGGCGGTTCTTTCCGCGACGGCGGCGACGTCCGAAGGGGATGTGATCTTCGGGAGGCGGAGGGCCGCCAGGCCGGGAAGGGGGGAGAGGGTCTTGAGGTCCTGTTCGGCTTCCGGGGTGGTCAGGGCGTTCACGCGGACGTGGACCGGGACGGGGGGCGGGGCCGAGAGGAGTTCGGCTGTGGCCGCGCGGGCGTAGGCCTTGCGGTCGGGGGCCACCGCGTCCTCCAGGTCCACGATCACCACGTCCGCGCCGGACGCCAGGGCCTTGGTGACCACCTCCGGGCGGTCGCCGGGGACGTACAGCCAGGTCAGGGGGACAGGTGTCGGCCATGAGGTCACAGGGCGCCCTCCTGGCGGAGGGTCTCGATGTCCGGTTCCGACAGGCCCAGTTCGGTGAGGACCGAGTCCGTGTCGGCGCCGTGGGCGCGGCCCGCCCAGCGGATCGCGCCGGGGGTGGCGGAGAGGCGGAAGAGGACGTTCTGCATGCGCAGGGGGCCGAGGTCGGGGTCGTCGATGGTGGTGATGGTGTCCAGGGCCCGGTACTGGGGGTCGGTCATCACCTCTCTGATGTCCTGGATGGGGGCCACCGCCGCCTCCGCCTTCTCGAACACCTCGATGACCTCTTCGCGGGTGTGGCGGGCGATCCACGCGCCGACCGCCTCGTCCAGGACGTCCGCGTGGCGGGCCCGTTCCGCCCCCGAACCGAACCAGGGCTCGTCGATCAGTTCGGGGCGGCCGACCAGGCGCATCACCCGTTCCGCGATCGACTGGGCCGAGGTGGAGACGGCCACCCAGGAGCCGTCCGCCGTGCGATAGGTGTTGCGGGGCGCGTTGTTGGCGGAGCGGTTGCCGGTACGGGGCTGGACGTGGCCGAGCTGGTCGTACCAGAGGGGTTGGGCGCCGAGGACGGTGAGGATCGGCTCGATGATCGCCATGTCGACCGTCTGCCCCTCGCCGGTCCGGTCACGCGCGGCGAGAGCGGTCATCACCGCGTACGCCGTCGCCAGGCCCGCGATCGAGTCGGCGAGGCCGAAGGGGGGCAGGACCGGTGGGGCGTCCGGCTCGCCGGTGATCGCGGCGAAGCCGCTCATCGCCTCGGCGAGCGTGCCGAAGCCGGGGCGGTGCGCGTACGGGCCGAACTGGCCGAAGCCGGTGACGCGGGCCAGGACAAGACCTGGGTTCGCCGCCGACAGCTCCTTCCAGCCCAGGCCCCATTTCTCCAGGGTGCCGGGGCGGAAGTTCTCGATGATCACGTCGGCGGTGGCGGCGAGGCGGAGGAGGGTGTCCCGGCCGCCGGGGGTGGAGAGGTTCAGCGTCACTGTGCGCTTGTTGCGGCCCAGCAGTTTCCACCACAGGCCCACGCCGTCCTTCGACGGGCCGTGGCCGCGGGACGGGTCCGGCTTCGTGGGGTGTTCGACCTTGATGACCTCCGCGCCGAAGTCGCCGAGCATCGTGGCGGCGAGGGGGCCGGCGAAGAGGGTGGCGAGGTCGAGGACGCGGAGGTGGGAGAGCGGGGGGTCGTACGCCTGGGTCATGGGTGGGGGGTCTCCCGGAGGGTGAGGTGGGCCAGGGTGTCGAAGCCGACGCCGTTGAAGTCGGCGATCGAGGTGGCCAGGCGGTTCTTGAGAGGGGCCGTCCAGCGGTCGGGGAGCGCGTCCGGGGAGCCGGTCAGGAGGCCGGCGATGCTGCCCGCCGTCGCGCCGTTGGAGTCGGTGTCCCAACCGCCCGACACCGCACGGCAGATGGAGGCCGTGAAGTCGCCGTCCGCGTGGGCGAGGGCGGCGGTGAGCAGGGCCGTGTTGGGGATGGCGTGGACCCAGTGGTGGTCGGCGTAGGTGGCGTGGAGTTCGTCGACGACCGTGTCGAAGTCGCGCTGGGCGGTGGCGAGTCGGAGAGCGTGGTCGATCCCTCTTGCCAGGCGGGAGTTCGGGGGGACGACCTTGAGGCCGGTGCGCAGGCAGTGGTGGATGTCGTGGGTGCCGGTGGCCGCGTCCGCGATGGCGGCCGCGATGAACATCGCCGCGTAGACGCCGTTCGCGGTGTGGGTGAGGGCGGCGTCGCGGTGGGCCTGTTCCGCTGCGGCCGCCGGGTCGCCGGGGTTGGTCCAGCCGTGGACGTCGGCCCGGATCAGGGCGCCGATCCATTCACGGAACGGGTTGCGGTGGCGGGCCGTGTGGGGTGGGTCGATGCCGGTGAGGAGGTTGCGGTAGGCGATGCGTTCGGCGGTGAAGGTGCGGCCCGCGGGGAGTTCGTCGAGCCAGAGCCGTGCCACGTCCGTGGTGGTGAAGTCGCGGCCGTAACGGGTGAGTAGGAGGAGGTTGAGGAGGGGGTAGTTGAGGTCGTCGTCCTCGGGCATGCCGTCGATGTTCTCGGCGAGGGAGGTGGGGGCCGAGCGTCGGTTCCAGGGGTGGGTGGCGAGGAGTTCCGGGGGGACACCACGGGCGGTGAACCAGGTGGTGAGGGGCCAGTTGCCGGTTGCCCGGGCGAGTTGGCGGATCGCGGGGAGGGGGAGCTTCTCGACGGGTTTGCCGAGGAGGCAGCCGACGGCGCGGCCCAGCCAGGCGGCTTCGAGGCGCGGTGTGTATGCGGCCGGGGTGGGGAGGGTGTCGCGCGCCTGCGCTTGCAGGGTGCCGCCTGCGCCCACCCGTGCCGCCCCGGCGGCACGACTGCCCGCAGGCTGAGCGGGGTGGGTGGGGTGGCCGGGACGGGTCGGCCCAGCCGGACCGGTGGGCTCGGCCGGGCGCATCGGCCAATTCGGGCACAACGCCTTGATCCTGCTCAGCTCGGTCGGCTCGTGTTCCGCCAAGCTGCTGGGTAGGTCTGCCAGTTCGTCCAGCAGGTCCTCGGCGAGTTGGCGCAAGTAGCGGGACGTCCGGTGCGGGGATGCGCCGACGCGGGGCGGGGCCGGGGGGCCGCCCGCTCCTCGCCAGCGGGCGGCGACGGCCGACGGCTCGCGACCGTCCTGGACCGCCTGGTGGAGTTCGTGGCCCAGGAGGTCTTCCGGTTGGACCCACGTGAGGCGGAGGGGGGTCACCGCAGGGGGGCCAGGGTGGTGAAGGCGGCCTCGTGGGCGCGTCGGCGGTGTACGTCCTGGGCGTGAATCTGGAGGGTGACCGCAGTCAGGGCCGTGGCGGGGGCGTGCAGGTCCAGGCGGCTGGCCTCCGCCACCGTCTTGGCCCAGTCGGACGGGATCTCCGAGCCCAGTGCTCCCGCCAGCGCTCCCGACATCGTGGCGATCGAGTCGCAGTCGCGGCCGTAGTTCACCGAACCCAGCACCGCGTGGCGGTAGTCGCCGCGGGCCACGAGCAACATGCCCAGGGCGATGGGGAGTTCCTCGATCGCATGGATGCGGGAGGGGCGGCGGGCGCCGAGCGAGGGAGCGCGGTAGTCGGGGCCGACCGTGTCGAACGGGGCCACCGCCTCGCGGAGCGGTCGTAGCGCCGACTCGAAGTCCGTGTGGTGGCGGGCCACCTCGCACACGGCCTCGATCGCCGCGCGGGTGCCGTCCTTCGCCAGGGCGAGGCACGCCTCGATCACCGACTCCGCGGTCGCGCCCGGCGCGCACGCCGCCGCGACCCCGGCCGCGAACACGCCGGCCGCCTCCCTGCCGTACGACGACTGGTGGGCGCCCGCGATGTCGAGGGCCTCGGCGTACGCGCCGGGCGGGTCGGCGGCGTTGACCAGGCCGACGGGGGCCATGTACATCGCGGCGCCGCAGTTGACGATGTTGCCGGTGCCGGCCTCGCGGGGGTCGATGTGGCCGTAGTGGAGGCGGGCCACCAGCCACTTCTCGGCGAGGAAGACCCGCTGGAGGGGGAGGGCCTCCGCCTCCAGTTCGGGGATCCAGCGCGGGGTCGTCATCATGTCCGGCACCAGGTGCTCGGCGATGGCGTACGCGTCCAGGTGGTCGCGTACGTGGTCGTACACCCGGACCAGCGCGTGGGTCATCAAGGTGTCGTCGGTGACGTGGCCGTCGCCCTTGTGGTACGGCGCGATGGGGCGGGCGGTGCGCCACTCGTCACCGTTCCAGGGGCCGACGATGCCGTGGACGCGGCCGCCGTGGCGTTCGACGATCTGCTCCGGGGTGTAGCCCTCGACCGGGCCGCCGAGGGCGTCGCCGACGGCGGCGCCGACCAGGGCACCGGTGATGCGCTCTTCGAGGGTGACTGCGGTGGGGGGGTCGTTTGAGGGCGTCATGCCCGAATCATCCTCCTGGGGTGGCGAGTTCCGTGGCTGCGAGAAGTTCGGCGAGGTGTACGAGATCGGTGCCGGTGAGGCGGGGGAGTGCGCAGCCGGAGAGGGTGCGGCAGGCGCCCCGCCAGGCGTCGGGGATGGCGGCCGCGCCGCCGAGCGCGCCGGTCAGGGCGCCGGCGAGGGCGGGGGCGGAGTCGGCTACGCGGGAGAGGCAGGCGGCGGCGGGGACGGCCTCGGCGATCCGGCCCTCGGCGGCGGTGGCCAGGGCGAGGGCCACGGGGACGGTCTCTGCGGCGGCGATGCCGTAGCTGTAGACGTGGTCGACGATCTGGTGCTCCAGGAGCGGGACCAGGGCGAATGTTCCTTCATTTTTGTGGCGGTGGGCGAGGTCCAGGGCGTGACGGGCGTTGCGGCCGATCTCTGTTTCGGCGGGGAGTTCGGCCAGGGCCGCTGCCGTGCAGTCGTTGACGTCGGCGCCGACGAGCGCCAGCGCGAGCGCGGCGGCCATCGCGCGTGCGCCGTGCACGCCGTCGCCGTCCTGGGTGTAGCGGGCGTCGAACTCGGCGAGATCGGCGGCGCGTCGGGGGTCGCCCGGGTGGGCCACGGCGAGCACGCAGGCGCGTACGCAGGCCGCGTCGTCGAAGTAGTGCGGGTTGTCGTGGCCGGTGGCGGGTGGGCGGAGGCCGGTGGCGAGGTTGCCGAGCCCGGCGCGTACGGAGATGCGGGCGCGCAGGGGGAGTACGGCGGACTCGACCTCGGGGGCGCGTTCGGCGGCGGCGGCGATCTCGCTGGCCACGGCGTTCCAGGAGAGGTCGATCGAGGCGCGGGTGCGGCGTTCCAGGCTGAGGTCGCCGAGGGCGGCCGCGTCGCCGGCGCGGAGGAGGGCCTCTGCGGCGAACGCCGCCCATTCCGCGTCGTCGGAGGGGCCGAGGCGCAGGGGCTCGGGGGGTTGGTTGAGGGCGATGGGGACCGGGAGGGTGGTGGTGGCGTTCTGCTCGGCGAAGGTGTCCAGTTCGCGGGTCAGGCGGCGGGTCCACTCCGGCATACGGGCGGCTCGGTGGCGGGCGGCGGGCCAGCCGGCGGCGTCGCCTGCGGCCAGGCCCAACAGGAGGCCCTCGATACGGTGGCCCTCCGGGGGGTGCGCCGCAACGGCCTCGGCCTCGGCTTCGCCTTCGCTCGGCCTGCTCCCACCCGCACCACCCGTGCGACTTTCGTCGTCGGGTGCGGGTGGCCCCGGCGGGGCGACCTCACCGTCGGCGACCGCGGGTTCGGGGATGATCGGCTTCACCGGGATCGGGGGCGCGGTGTCGGTCGGCTGCGCCACGACCACGGGATTGGCGTCGGTCGGCTGCGCCACGACCACGCGTTCGGGTTCGGTCGGCTGCGCCGCGACCCCGGGGTCGGGATCGGTCGGCTTTGCCGTGACCTCGGGTTCAGGGCTGATCGACGTCGCCACGGCCGTGCGCTCGGCAATGATCGGCTTCGCCGCGGCAGCGAGGCCGGTCCCGCCTGGGGTGTTCGCCGCTGCGCACGAGGTGGGCGCCGTGTGGGGTGTGGTGTCGTTGTTCGGCCCGGGTGTCGCCGCATGTCCGGTCTCGTTGGACGCTGCCGGTGTTGCCGTACGCGTCGTCGCGTCGCCTGGTCCGGGTGTGGCCGTGTGTGTTGTGGCGTTGCCCGGTCCGGGTGTTGCTGTACGCGTGGTCCCGTCGCCTGGTCCGGGTGTGGCCGTACGCGTCGTCCCCTCGTCCGGTCCGGGTGTTGCCGTGAGTGTCGTCGCGTCGCCCGGTCCGGGGGGCGTCGTGCGGGTTGTCTCGTCGTAGGGCGTTGGTGTCGCGGTGGAGGGGGATCCGTCCCACGGTGGTGGGGTCATGAGGGGGTCTCCGATGTGGTGGGTGGGGCCAGGGTGAAGGCGGTCGGAGGTGGGGAGGGCCGCTCCTCGTGGTGGAGGGGGGCGGTGGTGCCCCATTTGCCGCCCTCGCCGGGGACCAGGAGTTCGGCCACGTCAAGGACGTGGTGGCCCGCCATGGAGGGAAGGCAGCTGCCTCGCGCCGGGCCGATGGCGGCGGCCCACTCGGGCGGGATCGAGGACGCGCCCCGGGTCGCTCCGGCCAGGGCGCCGGCGACGGCCGCGGTCGTGTCGGCGTCGCGGCCCATGTTCACCGCCGTCAGCACCGACTCGGTGAAGTCGCCGTCGGCCGCCGCATAGGCGCCGAAGGCGAGGGCGACGGCTTCGGGGGCGAGGTCGGTCCAGGGGTAGCCGCCGATGACGACGGCGGATCGGACCGCGCGTTCGCCGCGGTGGGCGACGGCCACCGCCCGGCGCAGGGAGCGGGCCGTCCAGGAGTCGTCGGGGACCACGGCGAGGGCCGAGGCGACCACGGCGATCGTGGGGGCGCCCGCCATCGCCGCCGCCACTCCCGCCGCGACCGCCTGGCCGCCGTAGATGCCCTCGCCGTCGTGGCTGACCGAGCCGTCGATGGCGACCAGCCGGGCGGCCTCCGCCGGGCGGCCCGCCGCGAAGACGCCGAAGGGGGCCGCGCGCATGGCCAGTCCGTCGCTCCAGGCGTGCCGGTGCTGGGCGGAGATCGGCGCGGCGAGGCCCCGGCGGAGGTTCTCCAGGGTGCCGCGTTCGCTGAAGCCGGCGCCCCGGAACGGGCCCTCGTCCAGGTCCGCGATCCACTGGTGCCACGCCGTCTCCACATGCGTGACGGTGAGCGCGGAGCCGTGCCGGGCCAGCAGCAGCCCGGAGAAGATGGCGTACTCGGTGTCGTCCGTGCCCGCGGGATGCTCGGCCACGTACCCCGTGATGCGCCCCCAGCGCGCGCGGATCTCGGAGGGTTTCATGTTCTCGGCGGGCGCCCCCAGCGCGTCCCCGACAGCGAGCCCGAGCATGGCTCCGCGTGCCCGCTCGCGGAGGTCGGTGGCGTCCCCCGGCGCCGGAACCGAAGGAATGCAGGCGATGGAAGGCATATGGCGCCTCTCTGGCCCTGGGGCAGGTCTGACCCTGTGGGCAGTCGATCCGCTCTGGGAGATCCGTAGATCCGTAGATCCGTAGATCCGTAGATCCGTAGATCCGTAGATCCGTAGATGTGGAGATGTGGAGATGCGGAGATCGAGGATTCCGCTGTGAAGATCTCTGCCACATCGGGTGCCCGACCGGCTGCCGGAACGCCTCCGTATCACCCGGTCGACATCTGTGCAGAGCCATGTACGAATGAGCGGCAATGGTTTCTCGAACAGCCGCCGACTCGGGTAAGTACGGCCTTCCTTGCTGGCAGAAGCGATTTTCCGAGCGTACGTTCGACGTGAGGAAAGGGGCTTGACCGTGGCGATCATCGACACCGAGGCCGCGCTGCACGAGGCGCACCGTGACAACCACACCCACCGGGACGTGAACGGCGGCTGGTTGCGGCCCGCCGTGTTCGGGGCGATGGACGGACTCGTGTCCAACCTGGCGCTGATGACCGGTGTCGCCGGCGGGTCGGCCGGCCGGGAGGCGGTCGTCGTCGCCGGGCTCGCGGGGCTCGCCGCCGGGGCCTTCTCCATGGCCGCCGGCGAATACACCTCCGTGGCCTCGCAGCGGGACCTTGTCGAGGCCGAACTCGCCGTCGAGCGGCGGGAGTTGCGCAAGTACCCCAAGGACGAGGAGACGGAGCTGGCCGCGCTCTACGAGAGCCGTGGGGTCGAGCCGGGGCTCGCCCGCGAGGTCGCGCGGCAGTTGTCGCGCGATCCCGAGCAGGCCCTGGAGATCCACGCCCGCGAGGAACTGGGCATCGATCCCGGCGACCTTCCCTCGCCCGCCGTCGCCGCCGTGTCGAGCTTCGGCTCCTTCGCGCTGGGCGCCCTGCTGCCCGTACTGCCGTTCCTGCTCGGTGCGGGCGCGCTGTGGCCCGCCGTGCTGGTGGCACTCGCGGGGCTCTTCGCGTGCGGCGCGGTGGTGGCCAGGGTGACGGCCAGGACCTGGTGGTTCAGCGGCCTGCGGCAGCTCGCCCTCGGGGGTGCCGCGGCGGGTGTGACGTACGCCCTGGGCAGCCTGTTCGGCGCGGCCGTATGATGGATCGGATGGCTACGTATGCGCGGGACCGCATAAGTAGTCGTTACCAGGCGGTTTCGAATGCTTAACCGCTGGGCATGAGCCGTAAGCGCCGCGGGCAAAGACGCCTGTAAGCACCTTGAAGCAGTGGGCGACGCCGCCTCCTGCGCCCCCGGTCGACCGACATTGATCTGTCCGGTCGGCTCCCCCCTGATCACGCCACTGTGCGCGGCACCCCCTCCGCGCCCGTGGCGTCCGCATGTTGGGACGAAGTATCCGGTTCCCGAGAATCGCTCCATCATGTAACCTGCACG
This sequence comes from Streptomyces sp. NBC_01314, assembly GCF_041435215.1. Classification (NCBI taxonomy): domain Bacteria; kingdom Bacillati; phylum Actinomycetota; class Actinomycetes; order Kitasatosporales; family Streptomycetaceae; genus Streptomyces; species Streptomyces sp. NBC_01314. The sequence goes on from NZ_CP108394.1 coordinate 8,426,953, forward strand.
AAATTTTGCACTTTGCGCAGAGGGCCAGCGTCGTCCCTCGGCAATCGCTCCCCCAGAGCCTTCAGGGCCTGGGAGGTACCCCAGCCAAATGACGACGACGGGAGAGCCGATGCGTACGCCGCGCCAGCCGTCCCAGCACTCCACGAATGGCCAGAAGTGGTCCTTCATGGATGCTCGCCCTGCTGCGCAGGGTATGTACGACCCCCGCAACGAGCACGACGCCTGTGGCGTCGGCTTCGTGGCCACCCTCACCGGCGAGGCGAGCCATGCGCTGGTCGAGCAGGCGCTCACGGTTCTTCGCAACCTGGAGCACCGTGGTGCCACGGGCTCCGAGCCCGACTCCGGCGACGGCGCCGGCATTCTGTCGCAGGTTCCCGACGCGTTCTTCCGTGAGGTCGCCGCGTTCGAGCTGCCCGAGGCGGGCTCGTACGCCGTGGGTATCGCCTTCCTGCCCGAGCACGGCGCGGACGAGGCCGCGGCCCGTATCGACGCCATCGCGGCCGACGAGGGCCTGACCGTCCTCGGCTGGCGCGAGGTGCCCGTCGCCCCCGGGCTGCTCGGCGCCACCGCCCGCTCGACGATGCCCTCCTTCCGTCAGGTCTTCGTCTCCGACGCGGCGGACGTGCCCGCCACGGACATCGACCTCGACCGCAAGAGCTTCGTGCTGCGCAAGCGCGCCGAGCGCGAGGTCGACGTCTACTTCCCCTCGCTGTCCGCGCGGACGATCGTCTACAAGGGCATGCTGACCACCGGCCAGCTGGAGCCCTTCTTCCCGGACCTGTCCGACCGCCGCTTCGCCTCCGCGATCGCGCTCGTGCACTCCCGGTTCTCCACGAACACCTTCCCGTCGTGGCCGCTCGCCCACCCGTACCGCTTCGTCGCGCACAACGGCGAGATCAACACGGTCAAGGGCAACCGCAACTGGATGGTGGCCCGCGAGTCCCAGCTGGTCTCCGACCTGTTCGGCCCCGCGGAGAAGCTGGACCGGATCTTCCCGATCTGTACGCCGGACGCCTCCGACTCGGCCTCCTTCGACGAGGTCCTGGAACTGCTCCACCTCGGCGGCCGCTCCCTGCCGCACTCCGTGCTGATGATGATCCCGGAGGCGTGGGAGAACCACGACACGATGGAGCCGGCACGCCGCGCCTTCTACCAGTTCCACTCCACGATGATGGAGCCCTGGGACGGCCCGGCCTGTGTCACCTTCACCGACGGCAAGCAGGTCGGCGCGGTCCTCGACCGCAACGGACTGCGCCCCGGCCGCTACTGGGTCACCGACGACGGCCTCGTCGTCCTCGGCTCCGAGGTCGGCGTCCTCGACATCGACCCCGCCAAGGTCGTCCGCAAGGGCCGTCTGCAGCCCGGCCGGATGTTCCTCGTCGACACCGTCGAGCACCGCATCATCGAGGACGACGAGATCAAGGCCGGCCTCGCCGCCGAGCAGCCGTACGCCGAGTGGCTGGAGGCCGGGGAGATCGAGCTCTCCGACCTGCCCGAGCGCGAGCACATCGTGCACACCCACGCCTCGGTCACCCGCCGCCAGCAGACCTTCGGTTACACCGAGGAGGAGCTGCGCGTCATCCTCGCGCCGATGGCCAAGACCGGTGGCGAGCCGCTCGGTTCGATGGGCACGGACTCGCCGATCGCCGCGCTGTCCGCCCGTCCGCGACTGCTCTTCGACTACTTCACCCAGCTGTTCGCGCAGGTCACCAACCCGCCGCTGGACGCGATCCGTGAAGAGCTCGTCACGTCGCTCCACAGCTCGCTCGGCCCGCAGGGCAACCTGCTGGAGCCCACGGCAGCCTCCTGCCGCTCGGTCACCCTGCCCTTCCCGGTGATCGACAACGACGAGCTGGCCAAGCTCATCCACATCAACGCCGACGGCGACATGCCCGGTATGAAGGCCGCCACGCTCTCCGGTCTCTACCGGGTCTCCGGCGGCGGCGGCTCCCTCGCCGCGCGCATCGAGGAGATCTGCGCCGAGGCCGACGCCGCCATCGACAACGGCGCCCGGCTGATCGTGCTCTCCGACCGCCACTCGGACGCCGAGCACGCGCCGATCCCGTCGCTGCTGCTCACCGCGGCCGTCCACCACCACCTCATCCGCACCAAGCAGCGCACCCACGTGGGCCTGGTGGTCGAGGCCGGTGACGTCCGCGAGGTCCACCACGTCGCCCTGCTCATCGGCTTCGGCGCCGCGGCCGTCAACCCGTACCTGGCGATGGAGACCGTCGAGGACCTCGTCCGCGCCGGAACGTTCCTCTCCGACATCGAGGCCGAGCAGGCCATCCGCAACCTGATCTACGCCCTCGGCAAGGGCGTTCTGAAGGTCATGTCGAAGATGGGCATCTCCACGGTCGCCTCCTACCGCGGCGCCCAGGTCTTCGAGGCCGTCGGCCTCGCGGACGAGTTCGTCGCGAAGTACTTCATCGGCACGGCCACCAAGATCGGCGGCGTCGGCATCGACGTCATCGCCAAGGAGGTTGCCGCCCGCCACGCCAAGGCGTACCCGGCCAGCGGCATCGCGCCGGCCCACCGCGCCCTGGAGATAGGCGGCGAGTACCAATGGCGGCGCGAGGGCGAGCCGCACCTGTTCGACCCGGAGACGGTCTTCCGCCTGCAGCACTCGACGCGTACGCGCCGCTACGACATCTTCAAGATGTACACGGACCGTGTGAACGAGCAGTCCGAGCGCCTGATGACGCTGCGCGGCCTGTTCGGCTTCAAGACCGGGGAGCGGCAGCCGATCTCCATCGACGAGGTCGAGTCGGCCTCCGAGATCGTCAAGCGGTTCTCGACCGGCGCCATGTCGTACGGCTCGATCTCCAGCGAGGCGCACGAGACCCTCGCCATCGCCATGAACCAGCTGGGCGGCAAGTCCAACACCGGTGAGGGCGGCGAGGACCCGGACCGTTTGTACGACCCGGCTCGCCGGTCCAGCATCAAGCAGGTCGCCTCCGGCCGCTTCGGTGTGACTTCCGAGTACCTGGTCAACGCGGACGACATCCAGATCAAGATGGCCCAGGGCGCCAAGCCCGGTGAGGGCGGTCAGCTGCCCGGCCACAAGGTGTACCCGTGGGTCGCGAAGACGCGTCACTCGACGCCGGGCGTGGGCCTCATCTCCCCGCCGCCGCACCACGACATCTACTCCATCGAGGACCTGGCCCAGCTGATCCACGACCTGAAGAACGCGAACCCGCAGGCGCGGATCCACGTGAAGCTGGTCTCCGAGGTCGGCGTGGGCACGGTCGCGGCCGGTGTGTCCAAGGCACACGCGGACGTCGTCCTCATCTCCGGCCATGACGGCGGTACGGGCGCCTCCCCGCTGACCTCGCTGAAGCACGCGGGCGGCCCCTGGGAGCTCGGCCTCGCCGAGACCCAGCAGACCCTGCTCCTCAACGGCCTGCGCGACCGCATCGTCGTGCAGACCGACGGCCAGCTGAAGACCGGCCGTGACGTGGTCATCGCCGCGCTGCTCGGCGCCGAGGAGTTCGGCTTCGCGACCGCGCCGCTGGTCGTCTCCGGCTGCGTCATGATGCGCGTCTGCCACCTGGACACCTGCCCGGTCGGCATCGCCACGCAGAACCCGACGCTCCGTGACCGGTTCTCCGGCAAGGCCGAGTACGTCGTGAACTTCTTCGAGTTCATCGCCGAGGAGGTCCGCGAGATCCTCGCCGAGCTGGGCTTCCGCTCCATCCAGGAGGCCGTCGGCCACGCCGAGACGCTCGACGTCGCCCGCGCGGTCGACCACTGGAAGGCGCAGGGCCTGAACCTGGAGCCGCTCTTCTACGTGCCCGAGCTGCCCGAGGGCGCGGCGCTCCACCAGGTGATCGAGCAGGACCACGGTCTGGAGAAGGCCCTCGACAACGAGCTGATCAAGCTCGCCGCCGACGCCCTCGCCGCCTCGGACGCCACCGACGCCCAGCCGGTCCGCGCCCAGGTCAAGGTCCGCAACATCAACCGCACGGTCGGCACGATGCTCGGCCACGAGGTGACGAAGAAGTTCGGCGGGGCCGGTCTGCCCGACGACACCATCGACATCACCTTCACGGGCTCGGCGGGCCAGTCCTTCGGTGCCTTCCTGCCGCGCGGTGTCACGCTGCGCCTGGAGGGCGACGCCAACGACTACGTCGGCAAGGGCCTCTCCGGCGGCCGTGTGATCGTCCGTCCCGACCGGGGCGCCGACCACCTCGCCGAGTTCTCGACGATCGCGGGCAACACCATCGCCTACGGCGCGACCGGCGGCGAGCTGTTCCTCCGCGGTCGTACAGGTGAGCGGTTCTGCGTCCGCAACTCCGGCGCGACGGTCGTCTCCGAGGGCGTGGGCGACCACGGCTGCGAGTACATGACCGGCGGCCATGCCGTCGTCCTCGGCGAGACGGGCCGCAACTTCGCGGCCGGTATGTCGGGCGGCGTCGCGTACGTCATCGACCTGAGCCGCGACAACGTCAACGTCGGCAACCTGGGCGCCGTCGAGGCCCTCGACGACACCGACAAGCAGTGGCTGCACGACGTGGTGCGCCGCCACGCCGAGGAGACCGGCTCGACGGTCGCCGAGAAGCTGCTCGCCGAGTGGCCCGTCGCCGTGGAACGCTTCAGCAAGATCATCCCCAGCACGTACAAGGCAGTGCTCGCCGCCAAGGCCGCCGCCGAGCAGGCCGGTCTCTCCGAGACCGAGATCACCGAGAAGATGATGGAGGCGGCGATCAATGGCTGACCCGAAGGGCTTTCTGAACCACGGGCGCGAGGTCGCCAAGTCCCGCCCCGTCGACGTACGCCTGAAGGACTGGAACGAGGTCTACGTCCCGGGTTCGCTGCTCCCGATCATCTCGAAGCAGGCGTCCCGCTGCATGGACTGCGGCATCCCGTTCTGTCACAACGGCTGTCCGCTCGGGAACCTCATCCCCGAGTGGAACGACTACGCCTACCGCGAGGACTGGGAGGCCGCGTCGGAGCGTCTGCACGCGACGAACAACTTCCCGGAGTTCACCGGGCGTCTGTGCCCGGCGCCCTGCGAGTCGGCGTGCGTGCTCGGCATCAACCAGCCGGCCGTCACCATCAAGAACGTCGAGGTCTCGATCATCGACAAGGCGTGGGACAGCGGTGATGTCGCGCCGCAGATCCCGGAGCGCCTGTCCGGCAAGACGGTCGCGGTCATCGGCTCGGGCCCGGCGGGCCTGGCAGCCGCCCAGCAGCTGACGCGCGCCGGTCACACGGTGGCGGTGTACGAGCGCGCGGACCGCGTCGGCGGCCTCCTGCGCTACGGCATCCCCGAGTTCAAGATGGAGAAGCGGCACATCAACCGCCGCATCGAGCAGATGCGCGCGGAGGGTACCCGCTTCCGTACGGGCATCGAGATCGGCCGCGACCTCAAGGCGACGGACCTGAGGAAGCGGTACGACGCCGTCGTCATCGCCGCGGGCGCCACCACCGCCCGTGACCTTCCGGTCCCCGGCCGTGAGCTGACCGGCATCCACCAGGCCATGGAGTACCTGCCGCTGGCCAACAAGGTCCAGGAGGGCGACTTCGTGGCGCCCCCCATCACGGCCGAGGGCAAGCACGTCGTGGTCATCGGCGGCGGTGACACGGGCGCGGACTGCGTGGGCACGGCCCACCGCCAGGGCGCGGCCTCCGTGACGCAGCTGGAGATCATGCCGCAGCCGGGCGAGGACCGTGCTGCGAACCAGCCGTGGCCGACCTTCCCCATGCTCTACAAGGTCACCTCCGCGCACGAGGAGGGCGGCGAGCGGGTCTACTCCGTCTCCACCACCCACTTCGAGGGCGACGAGGACGGCAACGTGCAGTTCCTGCACCTCGCCGAGGTCGAGTTCATCGACGGCAGGCTGACCTCGAAGCCGGGCACGGAGCGCAAGATCCCCGCCCAGCTGGTCACGCTGGCGATGGGCTTCACCGGCACCGACCGTGACAACGGCCTGGTGGACCAGTTCGGCCTGGACCTCGACGAGCGCGGCAACATCGCCCGCGACGCCGACTTCCAGACCAACGTGCCGGGTGTGTTCGTGGCCGGTGACGCGGGCCGCGGTCAGTCGCTCATCGTGTGGGCGATCGCCGAGGGCCGCTCCGCGGCTCGGGGCTGCGACCGCTTCCTCACGGGGGCGAGCGAACTGCCGGCGCCGATCCGGCCGACGGACCGCTCGCTGATGGTCTGATCCGGCTGACGGTTCAGAGAAGGACGGTGACCTGACGGTCACCCCCACACGTCCCGTACAACGGCGTACGGAACACAGACGGCGCCTGCCCGCCAGTCCCCGACCGGACGACTGGGCAGGCGCCGTCGCATGTCCGGGGACCGGTCCGGGGACCGCCGGGAGCGGAAGGCCCGCTGCCCGGCGGACACCGCTCGGTCAGGCCGTCATGGCCGCGACCCTGGCGAGCGCCAGCACCACCAGCACCGTCAGCACCGCCGCACACGCCCCCGCCTGCACGAGTACCCGCCGTCGGTTCCGAGGCGCGTAGGCGAACGCGAGAGCGATCAGGCCGCCGGTCAGCAGACCGCCCAGGTGGCCCTGCCAGGACGTCACGACCGCCGAGATGACCAGCCACACCAGCAGGCCCGCCATGAAGCGGTTGATGCCGGCCGGGTCCGCGCCCAGGCGGCGGGCCAGGACGTAGTACGCGGTGCAGACGCCGAAGATCGCGCCGGAGGCGCCGACCGTGCTGGAGTCGGGGGCGAGGAGGAGGACGAGGACGGAGCCGCCGAGGGCCGAGAGCAGGTACAGGGCGAGGTAGCGGGTGCGGCCGAGCTGGGACTCCACGATCCTGCCGACGTTCCACAGCGTGACCATGTTCATCACGATGTGCAGGATGCCGAACGTGCCCTCGGTGGGCGAGAGGTGGAGGAAGGCGCCGGTAAGTAGGCGGTACCACTCCCCGTCGATCACGCCTTCGACGTGGAAGTCGGCCGGATAGGCGCTCTGCCAGACGTAGTGGAGGCCGTCCGAGCCGAGCAGGCCCCGGCCCAGCATCGCGAAATCGTCCACGACCTCCGGGCGGATCAGTTCGGCGACGTAGGCCACGACGTTCAGGCCGATCAGGATGTACGTCACCAGCGGGACGGTCGAGATCCTGCCGCCGAACGCGGTGCGGGCCTGACGGACCGTTCTCGCGCCCTCCGCCACGCACTCCGGGCACTGGTGGCCCACGGCCGCGTCGCGCATGCAGTCAGGGCAGATGAACCGCTCGCAGCGCGTGCAGCGGACGTACGACTCCACTTTCGGGTGGCGATAGCAGGTGGTGACGGCGGACTCGGACGACGACGGGGACTCGGGTTCCACGGCCGGCTCCTTGAGGGTGCGGGGCTGATGACGAGCCGGTGAGGACGGCGGCAAACAAAATAGCGAACGACCAGGGGTGAGTGGGGAGGGGGCCTGTGGGATGCCATGGCCTCGGGTCTCCCGCAGAGCCCTGAGGTCAACGGGGGCCTCCTGGACGGGGCGGTCGCCGGTGGCCCTTCTTCCTCTTCCAGTCTCGCTGATCATGCCGGCCATCGGCGTCCACCCGTTCGTCGAAGCGTGGATCACGGGCGACAGGCGCGAGCACCACCTCCTCGACCGGCCCCGCAACGCGCCCGTCAGCACGGGCCGCTCTCGCAGCAGCAGTTGTTCTCGCTCACCCGGCACGACCAGGACCCGCCGTACGAGGTCGGGCCGGTCGTCGACGGCCGAGGAGTACCGGGAGATCACCGGCGGCGACCACCACTGAGGACCGTGCTGCGGCACTCGGCCGGGCCGCCCCACGCGGTCCGCAGCGCTCGGGCCCTGGTCAGCCAGAGCGACAGGTCGCACTCCGCCGTGTAACCGATCGCGCCGTGCAGCTGGAGCGCGGTGCGCGCGGTCGTGTACGCCGCCTCGCACGCCGTCACCTTGGCCGCAGCGACATCCGCCGGGTCCAGGGTGACGGCCGCCCCGAAGACCAGCGGACGCGCGAACTCCAGGGCCACCTTCGCGTCCGCCAGCCGGTGCTTCACCGCCTGGAACGAACCAACGGGCACGCCGAACTGGGTCCGCTGCCTGACATACGCCACCGTCCTGTCCAGCAGTGCCAGCCCGACGCCGAGGGCCTGGGCGGCGACCGCGAGACGGGCCCAGGTGAGGGCCGCGGCGAGGGAGGGCGGGCTCGTGGCGAGGATTTCGCCGCCGGGGGAGAGCGGGGCCAGACGGCGGGCCGGGTCCAGGGAGCGGCGGACCGGGCCGTGGCCGGCGGAGAGGCGCAGTTCACCTGTGTCCAGGTCGAGCGACAGGCGGGTCGCAGACACGTCCCCGTCCAGCGCGTACGACTCCGGTGACGGCGCCACGGTGGCCATGGCCTCCCCGGACACCAGCGCCGGAAGCAGACGCCCGGCCGGGACCGGGTCCTCCAGACCGGCCAGCAGGACCGCCGCAGTGGCCGTCTCCACGAGCGGACCCGGCACCGCGTGCCGCCCCAACTCGACGAAGGCGACGGCCAGCTCGACGGGCAGGGGCCCGACCCCCTCGAACGCCTCCGGCGCCGCCAGCGCGAACACGCCGGCTTCTGCGATACGGGACCACAGTGCGCGCCCCGCACCGTGCTCCCCGCGCCCCCAGGCCCGTACGACGGACGGCGTGTCGGCGGCCGTCAGCATGGCGTCCAGGGACTCGGCGAACGCCCGCTGCTCGGTGTCGAGGAGGAAACGCATCAGCGGCGGCCTTTCAGGATGAGGTCACACATCAGCGGCGGCCCTTCGGCAGGCCGAGGAGGCGCTCGGCGATGATGTCGCGCTGGATCTCGTTGGTGCCGGCGTAGATCGGGCCGGCGAGAGAGAAGACATAGCCCTCGGACCAGTCGGTGTCCGTCAACTCACCTTCCTCGCCCAGCAGTTCGAGTGCCGTCTCGTGCAGGGCGATGTCGTACTCGGACCAGAAGACCTTGTTCAGACTGGACTCGGGGCCGACCGGCGTGCCCTCCAGGAAGCGGGAGGCGGCCGCGTGGGTGAAGAGCTGGTAGGCGCGGGCGCCGATCAACGCGTCGGCCACACGGTCGTGTGCGGACGCCGGGCTCCCCTGGGCCTGCCAGAGATCGAACAGCCGGTTCGCGGAGGCCAGGAAGCGGCCCGGGGGGCGGAGCGTCAGACCGCGCTCGTTGCCGGCGGTGGACATGGCGACGCGCCAGCCCTGGCCGGGCTCGCCGATGACGTCGTCGTCCGGGACGAACACGTCGTCGAGGAAGAGTTCGGCGAAGGCGGGCTTGCCGTCGAGGCGGCCGATCGGACGGACCGTCACGCCCGGCGCGCGCAGGTCGAACATCAGATACGTCAGGCCCTGGTGCGGTTTCGGGGTGCCCGGCTCGCTGCGGAACAGGCCGAACGCCCGGTCCGCGAAGGCGGCGCGCGACGACCAGGTCTTCTGGCCGGTCAGCAGCCAGCCGCCGTCCGCGCGCACGGCCCTGGAGGTGAGCGACGCGAGGTCGGACCCGGCCTCGGGCTCCGACCAGGCCTGGGCCCACACCACCTCGGCGGAGGCCATGGGGGGCAGCACACGATCCCGCTGCTCCCGCGTGCCGTGGTCGAAGAGGGTCGGAGCGAGGAGGCTGATGCCGTTCTGGCCGACGCGGCCAGGCGCGCCCGCCGCGTAGTACTCCTCCTCGAAGACCAGCCGGCGCAGCAGGCCCGCGTCGCGGCCGCCGTACGCGGTCGGCCAGTCCACCACCGACCAGTGGTCGGCGGCCAGTTCGGCCTCCCAGACGCGGTGGGCGGCGAAGCCCTCCTCCGTCTCCAGGGAGGGGAGCGGATCGGGCGGGACATGGGTGCGCAGCCATGCGCGGGCCTCGGCGCGGAAGGCCTCGTCGGCGGGGGAATGGGCGAGGTCCATGGGGCACAGCCCTTCTTTGCCTGCCGAACGTTTCGGTCTTCCCTAACAAGTGTTTGGTAGGTTAGCGTGCCCGCATGAACAACGTCGAGCCTCCGACGTACCTCCCCGGCCACGGCCTGCTCACCGGCCGCACCGCCGTGATCACCGCGGCGGCCGGCGCGGGCATCGGCGGAGCGACCGCGCGACGCTTCCTGGAGGAAGGCGCCCGCGTACTGATCAGCGACACCCACGCGCGCAGACTCAAGGAGTGCGAGACCGAACTGGCGGGCGAGTTCGGAGCGGAGTCCGTCAAGGCGGTGCCGTGCGACGTGACCGACGAGGATCAGGTACGGGCGCTGTTCGAGGCGGGCGTCCGGCTGCACGGACGGCTCGACATCGTCGTCAACAACGCGGGCCTCGGGGGCACCTCGGATCTCGTGGACATGACCGACGAGCAGTGGTCCAAGGTGCTGGACGTGACACTGAACGGCACGTTCCGGTGCACCAGGGCCGCCCTGCGGCTGATGCGGGAGAGCGGTGGCGGCGTGATCGTCAACAACGCCTCCGTCGTCGGCTGGCGCGCCCAGGCCGGCCAGGCGCACTACGCTGCGGCGAAGGCGGGCGTGATGGCGCTGACCAGGTGCGCGGCGGCCGAGGCGGCCGAGTACGGGGTCCGGGTCAACGCCGTGTCGCCCAGCCTCGCCATGCACCCGCACCTCGTGAAGGTCACGACCCCCGAGCTGCTGGCCGAGCTGACCGCGCGGGAGGCCTTCGGGCGGTACGCCGAACCCTGGGAGGTGGCCAACGTGATCGTGTTCCTGGCGTCCGGCTACTCCTCGTACATGACGGGTGAGATCGTCTCCGTCAGCAACCAGCACCCCTAAGGACATTGAACAGCGTGCCGACCAAGAAGAAGCCCCGGACGACCGCCGCAGCGCCCGCCCGTCGTGGTGAACTCCTCGACAGGGCCGCGAGGGTCTTCGCGGATCAGGGGTACAACGCCACCACCGTACGCAGGATCGCGGACGACGCGGGCATGCTCGCGGGCAGCCTCTATTACTACTTCGCGTCCAAGGACGCGATGCTCGAGGAGATTCTGCGGACCTTCCTCGACGAACTCTGGGACCGGTACGACGCCGTCCTGGATGCCGAAACGGGTCCCCGGGAGACCTTCGAAGCCCTGGTCGCCGAGTCCTTCCGGGCGATCGACCGGCACTGTGCCGCCGTCCAGATCTACCAGAACGAGGCGAAGCAACTGATCGCCCAGGAGCGGCGGTTCTTCTTTCTGGAGCAGTCGCAGACCAAGTTCGAGAAGGCGTGGCTGTCCACGCTGGAGCGCGGGGTCGCCCTGGGAGAGTTCCGGGCCGACCTCGACACGAGGGTCACCTACCGCTTCGTGCGCGACACGGTCTGGGTCGCCGCGTCCTGGTACCAGCCCAACGGAAAGTACAGCCCGGAAGAGATCGCCCGACAGTACCTGTCAATGGTTCTGGACGGGATCGCCGTACGTGAAAGCGGTGCGTGAAATCGGTACGTGAAGCGGTACGTGAACGCGGCACGTGCGGAGCCGTATGTGAACAACCGTTGACGTCAGGGGAGTTGCCATGGCCGAGGCCTACATCGTCGAAGCGGTCCGGACGCCCGTCGGGCGGCGCGGGGGAGGGCTCGGCCGAATCCATCCGGCCGACCTCGGCGCGCACGCCCTCAAAGCGCTCGTCGCACGCGCGGGCGTGGACCCGGCCGCCGTGGAGGACGTCGTCTTCGGCTGCCTGGACACCGTCGGACCGCAGGCCGGTGACATCGCGCGGACCAGCTGGCTGGCGGCCGGGCTGCCCGAGGAGGTGCCGGGTACGACCGTCGACCGGCAGTGCGGCTCCTCGCAGCAGGCCGTGCACTTCGCCGCCCAGGCCGTGCTCTCCGGCACCCAGGACCTGGTGGTCGCGGGCGGCGTCCAGAACATGACGATGATCCCCATCGCCTTCGCCTCCCGCCAGGCCGCCGTACCGCTCGGGCTCACGGACGGGCCCTTCGCGGGCAGCGAGGGGTGGCGGGCGCGGTACGGGGACCGGCCGGTGAACCAGTTCGCCGGCGCCGAGATGATCGCCGCGAAGTGGGGCATCAGCCGCCGCGACCAGGAGGAGTACGCGCTGCGGTCCCACCAGCGGGCGGTACGGGCCGTCGACGAGGGCCGCTTCGCGCGCGAGACCGTGCCGTACGGGGATGTCACCGTCGACGAGGGGCCCCGCCGGGACACCTCCCTGGAGAAGATGGCCGCCCTGAAGCCGGTCATCGACGGCGGCACCGTCACCGCCGCCTGCTCCTCCCAGGTCTCCGACGGCGCCGCCGCGCTCCTCCTCGCCTCCGAACGCGCCGTACGGGAGCACGGGCTGACCCCGCGCGCCCGCGTGCACCACCTCTCCGTACGCGGTGAGGACCCCATCCGCATGCTCAGCGCGCCGATACCGGCGACCGCGTACGCCCTGAAGAAGACCGGCCTCACCCTCGACGCCATCGACCTCGTCGAAATCAACGAGGCCTTCGCGCCGGTCGTCCTGGCCTGGCTGAAGGAGACGGGCGCCGACCCGGAGAAGGTCAACGTCAACGGCGGCGCGATCGCCCTCGGCCACCCTCTGGGCGCGACCGGAGCCAAGCTCATGACGACCCTCCTGCACGAACTGGAGCGCACGGGCGGCCGGTACGGGCTCCAGACGATGTGCGAGGGGGGCGGGCAGGCGAACGTGACGATCATCGAGCGGTTGTGACGGTCACCGAGCGGAGGTGCGACGTCACCGAGCGGAGGTGCGACGGTCAGTGGGTGGCGGTGACGGCCACCGTCAGTGGGTGGCGGTGGCGGTGACGGTCACTGAGCGGCGCCGAGCCGCCCCAACGACGTCAGCGCCTCCTCCGCCTCCTTCATGATCCGTTCCACCAGCTCCGCGCACGACGGCAGGTCGTCGATCACCCCGGCGACCTGCCCGGCCGCCATCACCCCCAGGTCCGTACGGCCGTCCACCAGCGCGGACCTGAGCAGCATGGGTGTGTTGGCGGCGAGCAGGACCTGACTCCAGGTGAGGTCCTTGCCGTGCCGCAGGGCGAGGCCGTCGCGGACCATACGGCGCCAGGTGAGCCCGGAGAGCCGCCGGAAGCCGGCCGCGTGGCGCACGGCGTGCGCCAGGGCGCGCGTACGGCCGGACGCCTCCAGCGCGCTCACGAACTCCGTGCGGAGCATGCGGTGCGGCAGTCCGTCCACGGCCCTGGTGACGGTGACGTCCTTGACCGTGGCGGCCAGATAGCGGGCCTTCACCGCGTCGGGCACCGTCGAGTCCGAGGTGAGCAGGAACCGGGTGCCCATCGCCACCCCGGCCGCCCCGAACGCCAGCGCGGCCACCAGCCCGCGCCCGTCGTGGAAGCCGCCGGCGGCGACGACGGGGATGTCGACGGCGTCCACGACCTGCGGCAGCAGTACGGTCGTCGCCACCTCCCCGGTGTGCCCGCCGCCCTCGCCGCCCTGCACGACCACCGCGTCCGCACCCCACGCCGCCACCTTCTCGGCATGCCGCCGCGCGCCGACGGACGGGATCACGACCACACCCGCGTCCTTGAGTTCGGCGATCAGCTCCCTGGACGGGGCGAGCGCGAACGACGCCACCCGGACGCCCTCCTCGACGATGATCCGCACACGCTCCCGCGCGTCCCCCGCGTCGGCCCGCAGATTCACCCCGAAGGGCGCCCCGTCCGTACGGGACTTCACCTCCCGTACGGCGTCCCGGAGTTGCGCGGGCGTCATCGTCGCGGAGGCCAGGATGCCGAGGGCCCCCGCGTTCGCCGTCGCGGACACCAGACGGGGGCCGGCCACCCAGCCCATGCCGGTCTGCACGATCGGACGGCGGACGCCGACGAGCCGGGTCAGAGCCGTTTCCATCGTCACTCCTCCTCTGTCGGCCGCCTCCTCTTCCGTCGGCCGCCGCATCAGCCTCCGCCCTTTCTGTGCCCTTTCTGTGCCTGTCTCTCGGGCCTCCGCCTCTGCCGTCAGCCGCCGACCTCGCGCGCACGCGTGTTCTCCGGGTCGATCACCTCGCGGATCAGCCTCAGCTCGGCCTCGGTCGGTTCACGCGTGGGCGGCACCTCGTCCGGGACGGCGAGTGCGAAGCCCGTCGCCTCTTCGACCTGCCCGACCGTGACACCCGGGTGCAGCGAGACCAGCCGCATCGCGTGGTCGGGGGTCGCGAAGTCGAAGACCCCGAGGTCGGACACGACACGCGGGAGGTGGTGGAAGCGGGCGGCGCCCCGATGCTCGGCCACGCGGTCGTAGCCGACCCCGCACACCATGTCGACCTTCTCGACGAAGACCCGCCTCGAATGCCTCGGGACCCAGTAACTCGTCGGATTGTTCAGGGTGTTGACCGGCGCGCCCCGCACCCCGAGCAGCTGTCGCCTCGGCTTCGCCCAGTCGCCGACGCACGAGATGTTCTGGTTGCCGTACCGGTCGATCTGGCTCGCGCCCATCATCACGTGCCGTCGGCCGCCGGTGACCAGGGCCAGGTGCCGCCGGTAGGGCAGCCAGCCCTCGACGGTGCCGTCGAGGCCGACGAGCAGTGCCTCGCCGTCGGTCAGCAGCAGGTCCGGCGAGAACGTGCGCTTGGCGAGGCGCGCGCCCAGGGACGGAATGAGGCCCATGGGGCTGGCGAGGATCTCACCGCCCCCGCGCCAGGCCTCGGCACAGGCGATCACGCAGTACTCGGCGCGGGTCGCTCCACTCATGGGCCCTCCTTGTGCGCCCGCACGGCCGATCGGTACGCATGCTCGTCACCTGTCAGGAACCGCTCGGCGAAGTCCTCCCACGGGGTGCTCGCGTAGGTCTTCTGAAAGGCCTCGTCCCGGCCGTAGTCGGGGGCGCAGGAGGTGAAGTGCGCGCCGTTGGGGGCCTCGATCACGCCCGTCACCACATGGCGGGCGACCAGCAGCGACTGGGGCGGGGCCTCCTTCGTCAACTCCGCCGTGTCCACGAGCCGTTCACACGACACGTACGCCGTGTCGGCCGCCTCGCAGAAGAGGTCGTCGAAGTACGGGTCCGGACCCAGATACTGGCCGTTGCCCTGCCGGTCGGCCCGGTTGACGTGCACGAACGCGGCGTCCAGGCGCAGCGCGGGCATGGCGACGAAGCTCTCCCCGTCGTCGTACGGCGACGTCACGGTCCGCAGGCCGGGGTTGACCCGCATCACGTCCGAGCCGATGCCCGCCCGTACCGGTAGGAAGGGCAGCCGGTTCGCGGCGGCCCGTAGTCCCCACATGAACATCGCCTCGTCGACCTCCATCAGCTCGAACGCGCCCCGCTCGCGCGCCGCGCGGAAGTGGGGTTCGAGGGGGATGGAGTCGAGGGTGGCGAAGGCGGCGACCAGTTTCCGGATACGTCCGGCGGCGGCGAGCATGCCGACGTCCGGGCCGCCGTACGAGACGACGGTGAGATCGGTGATCTCGGACCGGAGCAGTGCTCTCACCAGTGCCATCGGCTTGCGGCGCGAGCCCCAGCCACCGATGCCGAGGGTCATCCCGCTCGCCAGCCGCGAGACGGCCTCGTCGGCGGTCATCGACTTGTCACTCACCGAGGCCCTCCTCTGCCGTGCTTCCCTCGCCCTGCGGACGCTCGATTTTTGCCGCCCCCGCCGTTCCGGCTCTCCCGGCCCTCCCGAAGGTGTCGCGGACCTCGTCGGCGACACCGCTGAGGTTCGCCTCGAAGGTGAACCCCTGCTCGAAGCGGTAGCTGCGGCGGACGTCGACGGGATCGATGCCGTTGATGGCGGCCTTGGCCAGCCGGAGCAGCCGACCGTCCTTCGCGGCGATCTCCCGCGCCAACTCCAGCGCGGCAGAGGGGAGTTCGGGACGCGGTACGACCCGCCACACCGAGCCGTGCGCCCGTAGCTCGGCGGCGGTCGCCGTACGCGAGGTGTAGTACAGCGCGCGCATCAGATGCTGAGGCACCAGCCGGGCCAGATGTGTCGCCGCGCCCAGCGCGCCCCGGTCCAGCTCGGGCAGCCCGAAGGTCGCGTCCTCGCTCGCCACGATCGCGTCCGCGTTGCCCACCAGCCCGATGCCGCCGCCCAGACAGAACCCCTGCACGGCGGCGATCACCGGCACCTCGCACTCGTACACGGCGGCGAAGGCCTCGGCGCAGCCGTGGTTGGCGCCGATCAACGCCTGCTGCCCCGCCGCCTGGATCTCCTTGATGTCCACACCGGCGTTGAACCCGCGCCCTTCCGCGCCCAGTACGACACATCGGACCTCGGGATCACGGCCCGCCCCGCGCACGGCTTCGGCCAGCTCGAACCACCCGCGCACCGGCAGCGCGTTCACCGGCGGGAAGTCGACCGTGACGACGGAGATCCCCTTTTCCGGGGACGAGGTGGAGACACTCATCGGAGCATCAGCTACCTTCCACCTAACGTTTGTTTGGTGTGTCTCTTGTGCGGAAGGTAGCAGCGGATGCGGCTCAACGGGAAGCTCGCCGTCGTCACCGGCGGCACACGCGGCGTCGGCGCCGGCATCGCCCGAGCCTTCGCCGAAGCCGGCGCCGAGGTCGTGACCTGCGCCCGCCGTCCGCCCGAAGTACCGCTCAAGGGAGCCGAGTTCATACCGCTGGACGTACGGGACCCCGACGCCGTGCACCGCTTCTTCGCCGAACTGCCCCGCGTGGACGTCCTCGTGAACAACGTCGGTGGTACCCCCTACCGCCCGCTCACCGAGACCGACGCCCGCCGCCACGCCCGCGTCATCGAACTCAACCTCACCGCCCCGCTGACCGTGTCCCTCGCAGCCCACGAACACCTCCGGCGGGCCCGGGGTGCGATCGTGATGATCGGCAGCGTGAGCGGCAACCGCCCGTCACCCGGCTCGGCGGCGTACGGCGCGGCCAAGGCCGGCCTGGAACACCTGGCACGCACCATGGCCGTGGAGTGGGCCCCGGAGATACGGGTCAACACCCTCGTCCTCGGCATGGTCCGCACGGAACTGGCCCACCTCCACTACGGCGACGACCACGGCATCGCCGCCGTGGCCCGAACGGTCCCGCTGGGCCGCCTCGCCACCCCCTCCGACATCGGTGACGCGGCTGTCTTCCTCGCCTCCGACGCGGCCGCCTACATCACCGGCGCCTCCCTCCTCGTCCACGGCGGCGGCGAACGCCCGGCCTTCCTGGACGCGGCGACGGCCAACAAGGGACAGCCGACGGACTACGAGGGACGGACGACGCCAGACGGGGTACAGCCGTCGGCTGACCAGGTATAGCCGTCGGCCCACAAGGACGAAGAGAAAGGGAAACCGCGATGAGCAGTGGCACGCACCGGCTCTGTGAAGGGCGCGTCGTGGTTGTGACCGGGGCGGGGCGTGGCCTCGGCCGCGCGCACGCGCTCGCCTACGCCGCCGAGGGCGCCCGTGTGGTCGTCAATGATCTCGGCGTCGGACTCGACGGAACACCGGACCCCGACAGCCCGGCCGCCCGGGTCGTCGAGGAGATCCGCACCCAGGGAGGGGAAGCGACCGCGCACGGCGGGGACATCGCCACGACCGACGGCGCCGCCTCCCTCGTCCGCACCGCCCTGGACACGTACGGCCGGCTCGACACCCTCGTCAACAACGCCGGCTTCCTGCGCGACCGCATGCTCGTCAACCTCGACGAGGACGACTGGGACGCCGTCCTCCACGTCCACCTCAAGGGCCACTTCCTCCCCCTGAAACACGCCGCCGCGCACTGGCGCGCCGAGACCAGGGCCGGTCGCACACCCACCGCCAGGATCGTCAACACCAGCAGCGGCGCGGGCCTGCTGGGCTCACTCGGCCAGGGCAACTACAGCGCCGCCAAGGCCGGCATCGTCGGCCTCACCCTCGTCGCC
The DNA here is from genome assembly GCF_041435215.1 of Streptomyces sp. NBC_01314. Taxonomy (NCBI): domain Bacteria; kingdom Bacillati; phylum Actinomycetota; class Actinomycetes; order Kitasatosporales; family Streptomycetaceae; genus Streptomyces; species Streptomyces sp. NBC_01314. Next base: position 8,444,666 of record NZ_CP108394.1, read on the forward strand.
GCCGCCGAACTCGCCCGCTACGGCGTCCAGGTCAACGCCATCGCCCCCGCCGCGCGCACCAGGATGACCGAGGGCGCCTTCGCCGAGGCGATGGCCGCCCCCGGCACCGGCTTCGACGCGATGGCCCCGGAGAACGTCTCCCCGCTGGTGGTGTGGCTGGGTTCCGCCGCGAGCGAGGGTGTCACCGGCCGGGTCTTCGAGACGGAGGGCGGCCGCATCACCGTCATGGAGGGCTGGCACGCAGGCCCCACCACGGACAAGGGAGCCCGCTGGACGCCGGAGGAGGCGGGAGAGACAGCACTGAAACTGCTGGCGGAGGCGCGGAAACCCGGACCGGTGTACGGGTCCGGCTGAGCCGCGGCCTCCCGTCGCGACAAAGCTCCGCCCCAGGTCTTTCCGGCTCGCAACAGAACTACGCCCCAGGTCTTTAACGGGCGCGGAGAACTGCGCGACAAGCCCACACACACCCGCACCCACACACCCGCCGGACGCACCGAACCAACCACGCCCTCCACGCCCTCCCACGCGCCCCACAAACCTACGTGTCGCACTCCAGAACCGTCCGACACAACCCACACCGTGCCCGAACCCGCCCCCGAACCGGCACCCGAATCCGCTGATGACACGTCGGACAGGGAAACGACACCCGCAACGGCCCCCGCCCCTCAGGCGTGAACACATACGGCACCCCCGACGGCACCCCCGCCCCCGGCGAGGCCGCCCGCAGGTCCTGCGCATGGCGCCGATCACGCGCGTACCGCCGCCGCCCCGCCCACCCCGCTGCCGTCAGCGGTGGCTCCCGCTCGTCCCGGCGAGCCCGCACCCGGCCCTCCGCGAACGCGGAATACGCCTGCGCGCTGGTGAACCACACCGAGGGGTCCTCCCCGAACAGCTGCGCCCGCTTGGCCAGCACGTACCCGAACTCCTCCGGCGTCAGATACCCCAGCTTCTGCGACGACGCGGCGTCCTCCCGATACGCGTCCAGCAGCAGCCACCCCGCCCCCAGATACGTCGCCGCCGTGTCCGTGAGGATCTCGTTCTCACGGGTGCCGGGGAAGGACAGCCCGAGCCGGTGCAGATACACATGCATGACCTCGTGCGCGAGGGCCGCCCCGATGTCCCGGCGGTGCGTACGGAACCGGTCGTTGAGCTCGACGAAGTACTCGGGCCCCGCCGCCAGCTCGACGCTCGCCGCATGGGTCATCTCCCGGAAACCGACGACCATCCGGGCTTCCGGCAGCCGATAGTGCCGCACCAGCTCCCGCGCCACCCGCTGCGCACCGAGATGGAGATCGTCGGTGTCGCAGAACGCCACGTCCACGGGGGCCACACTGGTGGCGAACAACTGGATCGTGTCGTACGAGAGCCGCTTGTACAGCGCGGTGATCGACTCCCGCACGGTGTCCAGATGCGGGTAGCCGTGCTCGACAGGTCCGCCGTTCGCCACGTCCGCACCCCCAGAGACGCCTCGATACGTTCCACTCTAAGCCGGTGCGGCCCGCCAGCCGCAGCGTCGTTAGGCTGACGACCATGACCACCAGCAACACCAACGAGGCGGCGAACACCGCGGCCGCGCCGGCCGACGAGGTCGACGCGGAGGTCCGGGCGGAACTCACCCGGCTGCGTGACAGCATCGACAACATCGACGCCGCCGTCGTCCACATGCTCGCCGAACGCTTCAAATGCACCCAACGGGTCGGCCACCTCAAGGCCGCGCACCAACTGCCCCCCGCCGACCCCGGCCGCGAGGCGCAACAGATCAACCGGCTGCGCGGACTCGCCGAAAGTGCCAAGCTGGACCCGGCGTTCGCCGAGAAACTGCTGAACTTCATCATCGCCGAGGTCATCCGGCACCACGAACGCATCGCGGACGACGCGCTGAACGGCACAGCGGGCACGACCGGCACAGCACCAGACGCAGGGGAGTGACAACGTCCTCCGACGGGCACCCTGCGTGAGCACTCCTTGTCAGGGAACGACCACACGCGGTGAGAGGTCATGCCGTCAGAATCCAGGATCCTCATCGTCGACGACCATGAGGACACCCTGTACGCCCTGGAGAGCGCCCTGGCCCCGCTGGGCCACCGCCTGACGCGCGCCACCAGCGGCGACGCGGCCCTCAAGGAAGTCCTCCGCGGCCGGGTCGGTCTGCTCCTCCTCGACGTCCGCATGCCCGGCGTCAGCGGCCTCGACGTCGTCCACTACATGCGCGGCGTGGAACAGACCCAGCACATCCCCGTCATCCTCCTCACCGGCTTCGGCCCCGACGCCGAACTCACCGCCGCCGCCTTCCGCCTCGGCGTCGCCGACCTCGTCATGAAACCCGTCGACCCCTGGGCCCTGCGCACCAAGGTCCGCTACCTCTACGACGCCCACGAACGCTCCCACACCCTGGAACGCGAAATCCGCGACCTGCGCGCCCGCCTCAAGGAACACGAGGAACTCAAGGAGCTCAAGGAGCTCAAGGAGCTCAAGGAACACGAGGAACTCAGGGCCGCCGACGACCACCGCGACCGGAGGCGCATCCCCGCACAGCACGACGGCGCGAAGGAGCGCACACAGGCCGCCCACGGACCGGACATGGACCGGGCATAGGCCGCAAACAACCGGACACACGGCGCACGCGACCGGACATAGGTCGCGTACCAGGCCCGCCCCTGTCCTGCGCCAGAGGCATCAGGCAGCATGTCCCTCATGTCCGTACTGACGCGCGACGAAGCGCAAGCCCGTGCTCGGCTCCTCGACGTCCACCGCTACGAGATAGCACTCGACCTCACGCGCGGCGACGAGACCTTCGACTCCCGTACCGTCATCCACTTCACCGTGCGGGGGAAGAAAAAGGCCGCGGACACCTTCGTCGAGCTCAAGCCCGCCGAACTGCGCTCCGTCACCCTCGACGGAAAGCCCCTCGACCCCGAGACCCTCGACGGCAACCGCCTCCCCCTCAAGGGCCTCCCCCCGGGCGCACACGAACTGCGCGTCGACGCCGCCATGGGCTACTCCCGCACCGGCGAGGGCATGCACCGCTTCACCGACCCCACCGACAGTGAGACCTACGTCTACACCCAGCTCTTCCTGGACGACGTGCAGCGCGTCTACGCCGCCTTCGACCAACCCGACCTCAAGGCCGTCTTCGACGTCACCGTCACCGCCCCCGAGGCCTGGACCGTCCTCGCCAACGGCATCACCGAACAGAGCGACGACGGCACCTGGCGGGCCACCACCACCCCGCCGATCTCCACCTACCTCGTCGCCGTCGCCGCCGGCCCCTGGCACTCCGTCCGCACCGAACACCGCGGCCTGCCCTTCGGCATCCACTGCCGCCGCTCCCTCGCCCCCCACCTCGACACCGACGCCGACGAGATCCTCGACGTCACCCGCGCCCTCTTCGACCGCTACCACGAGAAGTTCGAGGAGCCGTACCCCTTCGACTCCTACGACCAGGCCTTCGTCCCCGAGTTCAACGCCGGCGCCATGGAAAACCCCGGCCTCGTCACCTTCCGCGACGAGTTCGTCTACCGCTCCGCCGTCACCGACACCGAACGCCAGACCCGCGCCATGGTCATCGCACACGAGATGGCCCACATGTGGTTCGGTGACCTCGTCACCCTCAAGTGGTGGGACGACATCTGGCTGAACGAGTCCTTCGCCGAGTACATGGGCTACCAGACCCTCACCGAAGCCAGCCGCTTCGCCGACACCTGGGTCGACTTCGGCATCGCCCGCAAGGCCTGGGGATACGACGCCGACCAGCGCCCCTCCACCCACCCCGTCGCCCCCGAGAACGTCGACGACACCGCGGCCGCCCTTCTCAACTTCGACGGCATCTCCTACGCCAAGGGCGCCTCCGCCCTCCGCCAACTCGTCGCCTGGCTCGGCGAGAAGGACTTCCTCGCCGGCATCAACGCCCACTTCACCCGCCACCGCTTCGGCAACGCCACCCTCGCCGACTTCATCGACAACCTCGCCGGCGCCACCGAACGCGACGTCCACGCCTGGGCCGACGCCTGGCTCCGCACCACCGGCGTCGACACCCTCACCCCCAAGGTCACCCGCGCCGCCGACGGCACCCACACCCTCACCGTCGACCGCACCGGCAGCCGCCCCCACCACATCGCCGTCGGCCTCTACGACCAGGACCCCGGCGACGACCGAGGCCACCTCACCCTCCGCGACCGCGTCGAACTCGACCTCCCCCAGACCACCGACCAGCCCATCGGCAAACGACCCGCACTCCTCCTCCTCAACGACGGCGACCTCACCTACACCAAGGTCCGCTTCGACCCCGACTCCTTCGCCGCCGTCACCGACCACCTCTGCGGCCTCCCCGACCCGCTCACCCGCGCCGTCGTCTGGAACGCCCTGCGCGACGCCGTACGCGACGCCGAACTCCCGCCCACCGCCTACCTGGAAGCCGCCCGCACCCACCTCCCGCACGAGAGCGACCTCGCCATCGTCCAGGGCGTCCTCACCTTCGCCACCACCCAGGTCGCCGACCGCTTCCTCGCCCCCGAACAGCGCGCCACCGGCCTGGCCACCCTCGGCTCCCTGTGCCGCGACCTCATCCGCCGCACCGAGGACGGCGACAACCCCGGCCTGCGCCTCACCGCCGTACGCCACTTCATCGACGTCGCCGCCCACCCCGAGACCATCGCCGCCTGGCTCGCCGACGGCACGGTCCCGGGCGGCCCCGAACTCGACCCCGAACTGCGCTGGCGCGTCCTCGGCCGGCTCGCCGTCCTCGGCGCGCTCGACGCCACCGCGATCGCCGACGAACTGGAACGGGACCCCAGCGCCAGCGGCCGCGAGGGCGCCGCCCGCTGCCGGGCCGCACTGCCCGAACCCGAGGCCAAGCGGGCCGCCTGGGAGGCGATGTTCACCACCGACGACCTCTCCAACTACCTGTTCACCGCCACCGCCCAGGGATTCTGGCAGCCGGAGCAGACGGCCCTCCTGCGGGAGTACGTCGAGCGCTACTGGGCCGACGCGGTCTCGCTGGCCGCCAGGCGAGGACCGGCGATCGCGGAAGCCGCAGGGCGGTGGGCGTTCCCGGTGTACGCGGTGGACCCGGAGACGCTCGACCTGGGGGAGCGGTGTCTTCAGCAGGACAACCTGACTCCGGCGCTTCGGCGAAAGCTGGTGGATCAACTGGATGACCTCGCGCGTGCGCTGCGGGTGCGGGAGACGTAAAAGGTTTTCCGGGGGCCGCGCGGGGGCCCGGGCGTTCTGCGGGCCGGCAGTCGGCCGTGGCCGGCCGCGCGGTTCCCCGCGCCCCTTCGAGGCGCGCTGCCGCTCAGGGCACGCTCTCGTACCCTCTTTTGGTTGTAATCAACGTCCTTTTCGGGCTCAGCACCCGATCGGCGTACAAAATGGGATTCCCCGTGCTCCGGAGGAATCCATGACCACTCCGCCCCTCGCCTCGGGACCCCGAGGCCCCGGCGCGCTCCGCCCGCTGCTCGACACGGTGCTCGACGCGTTGCGGGAGGGGACCGAGGCCCGGGGCGGCCCCCTCCCCGCCGGCGGGCCGGAAGCGGTAGCGGCGCAGGTGCGGGACACACTCGGTGAGGCGCTGCCCGCCGAAGGCGAGCCGGACGCCCTCCACCGGCTGGTCCGGGCCCTCGCGGCAGGCACCGCCGACCCCGCCGACCCCCTGTGCGCGGCCCACCTCCACACACCACCCCTGGCCGTCGCCGCCGCCGCGGACCTCGCCGCCTCCGTGCTGAACCCTTCCCTCGACTCCTGGGACCAGGCCCCGGCAGCCTCCGCGCTCGAAGCGCTGGTGACCCGGGCGCTGGCCGAGGAGGCCGGCGCCGCCGACGCGCTGGTCACCACCGGCGGCACCGAGTCCAACCACCTCGCCCTCCTGCTGGCCCGGGAGGCGCACCCCGGAGTACGCCTCATCTGCGGGGCCAACGCCCACCACTCCCTCCCCCGCGCCGCCTGGCTCCTCGGCCTCCCCGAGCCCGTCGTCATCCCCACCCCCGCCGGCACCCTCGACCCCGCCACCCTGGACGACGCCCTCACCCACCTCCAGGGGCCCCTCCTCGTGGCCGCCACCGCAGGCACCACCGACGCCGGGCTCATCGACCCGCTGCCCGAGATCGCCGCCCTGTGCGAGACCCACGGCGCCCGGCTCCACATCGACGCGGCCTACGGCGGAGGCCTCCTCTTCAGCGACCGGCACCGAGCCCGCCTCGACGGCCTCGCCCGCGCCCACACCATCACCCTGGACCTGCACAAACTCGGCTGGCAGCCGGCAGCCGCCGGACTCCTCGCCGTACGCGACGCACCGGACCTCGCCGTACTCGAACACCGAGCCGACTACCTCAACGCGGACGACGACACCGCGGCCGGCCTGCCCGACCTGCTCGGCCGGTCCCTGCGGACCACCCGACGGCCCGACATCCTCAAGATCGCCGTCACCCTCAAGACCCTGGGCCGCACCGGACTCGGCGCGCTCGTCGACCAGGTCTGCGCTCTCGCCCAGGAGTTCGCCGCCACCGTCGAGGCACACCCCGGCTTCGAACTCCACGACCGGCCCACCATCAGCACGGTCCTCTTCCGGCCCACCGGCGCGTCCGACGACACCGTCGCCGCCGTACGCCGCCGACTCCTCCACGACGGCCGGGCCGTCATAGGCCGCGCCCAACTCGACGGCCGACTGTGGCTCAAGGCCACCCTGCTCAACCCCCACACCCAGCCGGGCGACCTCACCACCCTGCTGAAACTCGTGGAAGCCACAGAACTCGCGGAACTCGCACCACCCACAACACCCGCAGAACTCGCCGCACCCCCGGAACTCGCGGTACCCGCAGAACTCCCCGAAGGACACACCCCCACATGAGCACGCCCCCAGAGCACGACCAGCGCGAACCCGAAGCCCCCCGCGACCTCGTCGGCGTCGGCATCGGACCAGCCAACCTCTCCCTCGCCGCCCTCGCCCAGCCCCTCACCGAACTCGACGCCGTCTTCTACGAGCAACGCCCCGGCTTCGACTGGCACCCGGGGCTCCTCATCGAGGGCGCCACGGTCCAAGTCCCGTTCCTGGCCGACCTGGTGACACTCGCCGACCCCCAAAGCCCCTGGTCGTTCCTGAACTACCTCAGGACCCGCGACCGGCTCTTCCCGTTCTACTTCGCCGAGCGCTTCCACATCCAGCGCGCCGAGTACGACGCCTACTGCCGCTGGGTCGCCGAGAACCTGCCGGGACTACGGTTCGGGCACCAGGTCGACTCGGTGCGCTGGAACCCCGAACGAGAACTCTTCGAGGTCGACCACATCCGACTGGACGGCGACGGCGACGGCGAAGCCGAGGCACTCGGCCGTACCTACACCCGCAACATCGTGCTCGGCGTCGGCACCGAACCACATGTCCCCGAACCCCTCAAGCCGCTCGTCGAGGCGGCCGGCGTGCCCGTCATCCATGCCGCGGACTACCTCGACGAGCGCGACCGCCTCCTGGCCGCCGGACACATCACCGTCATCGGAGCGGGACAGTCCGGAGCCGAGGTCTTCCTCGACCTGCTGCGCCACCGGCCCGCCGGCCGGGAACGACTGCACTGGCTCGGCCGCACGGAAGCCTTCGCGCCCATGGAGTACTCCAAGCTGGGCCTGGAACACTTCACACCGGACTACACCCGCTACTTCCACGCCCTCGCCGAACCCACCCGGGACCGCCTCGTCGCCGCCCAGTGGCAGCTCCACAAGGGCATCGGCTCCGACACGATCGCCGCCATCCACGACGAGCTGTACCGCCGCACCCACGACGGCGGCTGGCCCGACGCCGTCCTCACCCCCGGCGTGCACGTCCGCACGGCCGGCCGGCTCGCCACCACCAAGGTCGAACTCCACCTCGAACACCTCGAACAGGGCACCCGCTCCCGCCTCACCACCGACGCCGTCGTCCTCGCCACCGGCTACCAGGAGCGCCCCCTCGACCGCGTCCTCGCCGGCCTCGACCCGTACATGCGGCGCGACAGCCGCGAGCGGCCCCGGGTCGACGACGGATTCCGGATGATCCTCGACCCGTCCGTCACCGCCGCCGGCTGCCACGTCTACGTCCAGAACGCCGAACTGCACACCCACGGCATCGGCGCCCCCGACCTCGGCCTCGCCGCCTGGCGCAGCGCCACCATCCTCAACACCCTCACCGGCAAGGAGCCCTACCCCCTGCCGGGCCGCACCGCCTTCACCACCTTCGGCCTCGGACCACGGCCGCAGATCCCGCCCGCCCGGCAGGAGAAAACCCTCACCCCACTGACCCCACTCGTCGACGTAAGGTAATCGACGAGCAAAGAAGTAGGGCAGCAGTGGTGACGGCTGCAAGAAACCTGCCTACCTTTCGGGCCATGACCAGCACCCGCGCCGGCACCACCTGGATCGCCGCCCACCGCTCCGCCGTGATCGACCCCCACGAAGCCTTCAAACTCTTCGAGGTCCGAAGCTTCACCGACCAGACCGTGCGCCAGACCCTCCGCCCAGCAGGCGGCGGCCAGGCCCTACGCGTCCGCCTCAGCAACCGCTACGGCCACACACCCCTCCACATCGGCGGCGCCCACCTCGCCCACCGCACCGAGGGCAGCGCCATCGACCCCGCCACCGACGTCACCCTCCTCTTCGCCGGCGCCGAAACCATCACCGTCCCACCCGGCGAGGAGGCCATCAGCGACCCCGTCGAAGGCACCGTCACCGCCGGCCGGGAACTCGCCCTCAGCCTCTACCTCCCCGGCGACACCGGCCTCACCACACACACCGCGAACCCCTACGACGTAGGCCACGCCGTCCCCGGCGACCAGCTCACCGCCGAATCCCTCGACGAGTACGACGAGCTGATCACCGGGCACTTCGTCACCGGCATCGACGTCCTCGCCCCCGACAGCACCCGCATCGCCGTCGCCTTCGGAGACTCCTGGATCGAAGGCATGGCCACCACCCCCGGCACCGGCAGCAGCTTCCCCGCCCAACTCGGCCACCGCCTCACAGACGGCTGGATCGTCGCCACCGGCATCTCCGGCAACCGACTCCTCACCGACGAGATCGGCGCCCACCTGCTCTCCCGCGTCCAGCACGACGTCCTCGACATACCCGGCGCCAGCCACGTCATCATCCACACCGGCCTCAACGACCTCGGCCTGCCCGGCGCCATCGCCTACCCCGAACCCGCCAAACTCCCCACGGCCGCCGACCTCATCACCGGCCTCACCACCCTCGCCGACCGCCTCCACGCCGCAGGCCTCACCGCCATCGGCACCACCATCGGCCCCTACGCCGGCACCGTCTACCCCGGCTACGACACCGACGAAGGTCAAGCCGTACGTGCCGAGGTCAACACCTGGCTCCTCGGCGACACCCACCCCTTCGACGCCGTCATCGACATCGCCGCCGCCGTCGCGGACCCGGACCACCCCACCCGCATCCGCGACGACCTCAACAGCGGCGACGGCCTCCACGTCAACGACGCCGGCGCGAAAGCCATCGCCGACGCCGTGGACCTGTCACTCCTGAACCTCTAGAAGACCGGCGTACCGTTCCGCGTCAACTTCCAGTCCACCGACGCGAACGCCGCCGGATCGATCGACCCCTTCGCCTTCACCCACGCGATCATCGTGTTACGAATCTCGTCCGAGTTCGACCACAGCAGCTGGGCCGCGGCCACATGCGGGAAGTTGCCACCGCCGTTGGCCCGGTAGTTGTTCACCGCGAACACGAACTTCCGGTCGTCCGCCAACGCCACCCCCTCGAACAGCACGTTCGAGATACGCGACCCCGCCGGCTTCGCGATATCGATCTCGTACGACAGACCACTCACCGCGTCGTAGTTGTAGTCCGGCGTCCCGTTCGCGTTCGTCAGCTTCGCCGGATCGATCACCGCGTCCGCCGCCGTCTGCACGAAGTAGTTCGCCGAGAACTCCAGATACGCCTTCATCTGCGCACCCGTCATCAGACGCGCCTCCAGCGTGTTCTCGAAGACATACAGACCCGCCACGTCCCGAATGCTGACGTTCCCCGCCGGAATCACCGCGCTCCGCGAGAACGCCGCCGCCTGCGACAACACCGGCAGCGACCCGTACTCGGAGGAGGAGAGGGCCTGCTTCACCGTGTCGGCCTGAATGTGGTTGATCAGATCGATGATCGCCACATCCTTGTACGGCGCCTCCACCGACGTCATCTCGGCAGCGTTCGTACCGATGATCTGATTGACGTACGCGACGACCTTCTTGTGCTCGTCAACGAGCATCGACACGATCTTCGGGTCCTCCTCCACCGCGTTGGAGTTGAGAACCTGCGCGCCGACCCTCTCGACCTCCCAGCGGCCCTTGCCCCACACCAGCTCGAAGTCGAACAGCGTCAGCCGCTGCCCCCACTTCAGCGGCTCCGACAGCACGACCTTCTTACCGGTCTCCTTGTTGGTGACGAAGTACTCCGGAATCTCCGTGTGCGCGTGCCCCACCAGAATCGCGTCGATCCCCGGCACCTGCTCGGCCACCAGCCCGGCCGCGTTCTCGATGTACGGCAACTGATCACCGTACGAAGAGGTGCCGGACGACCCACTGTGCGCCGACACGATGACGACATCCGCCCCCATCGACCGCAGCTTCGGCACCCACTTCGCGGCCTGCTCCTCAAGCCCCGGGAACGTCATCTTCCCCTGCACATTGGCCTTGTCCCAGATCGCGATACCCGGGTTCGTGAGCCCCAGCACCGCCACCTTCACATCCCGCCCGTGCGACGCACGCATCCGGTGCATGCTGTACGGCGGGAACGCCGGCAGAAGCGTCTTGGCATCCAGCGCGTTCGCACCCAGCAACGGGAAACGACACTGCTTCTGGAACTTCCGCAGCACCGGAATGCCATAGTTGAACTCGTGGTTGCCCAGCGCCGCCGCGTCGTAGTCCATCGCGTTCATCGCCTGCGCCATCGGATGCACCGGACCACCCTTGGCGGTGATCGGGTCCACCTTCGCGTAGTAGTACGACAGCTGCGTGCCCTGGATGGTGTCACCGGCATCGATGAGCAGCGTGTTCCGCCGCCCCTTCTCCTTGCGGATCCGGTTCACCAGCGTGGAGATCTTCGCCAGACCGACGTCGTTGTGCGCCTTGTCGTCGAACTCCTTGTCCGTGAAGTAGTCCCAGTTGAAGACATTGCCGTGCAGGTCGGTCGTCCCCATCACGGTGAACCTGTACCGGTCGGGGTCCTTCTTCCCGCCACCCTTCACCTCGGCCGCCTGCGCACTCGGAGCCATGGCCGAACCGGCGATGGCCACTCCCGCACCGGTCACGGCCGACTTCTTCAGGAACTTCCGGCGGTTCAAGGGCATGTCGGGTACTCCTCGGAGGAACGGACGATCTCAACGCGCGTAGACAATAGTCGGCAGAACAAACGGCCACATGACACAACGCGCGTAGATTCTGACCCGTACCGCCCCCACCGCAACAGACCCCACAGGTTTCGATCTGGTGACCCGCACGGTCAGCGACCACACCACCGGTGACAGAGTGGGACGTATGACCACCAGCCCAGAGGAAGCCCAACCCCCGGCCGTCCCCTACGGCACCCCCGACGCACCCCGCATCGCCGTCCGCGGCGAAGCCCACCTCGAAGTCGACCCCGAGACAGCCCGCATCGGAATCACCGTCCTCGCCCGCGGCAAGGACCGGCGCACCGCCCTCGACGACCTCACCCGCCGCAACACCACCGTCCTCGACCTCGTCAAAACCTACGGCGAAGCAGTCGAACGCCTGGAGACCGGCGCCTTCTCCATCACCCCCGAACTGAAGGAGAAGAGCAGAGGCGAAAGAATCCAGGCCTACCACGGCCGCGTCCACATCACCGCCGAGCTGACCGACTTCACCGCACTGGGCGAACTCACCACCCGCCTCGCAGACCTCGACCTCACACGCGTCGACGGCCCCTGGTGGTCCCTCCGCCCCGACTCACCCGCCCACAAACGAGCCCGACAGCAGGCCGTACGGGAAGCCGTACAACGCGCCAGGGAGTACGCGGAAGCCCTGGGCACCTCCCTGGCCGCCCTGGTCGAACTCGCCGACATCGGCGCGGAGGCACCCCAACCCCTCCACCCGGCCGGCCCAGGCGGCCGTATGCGATCCATGATCGCCGGAGCCGAGGACACCACCGCCGCCCCCCTCGACCTCGAACCCCAACGGCAACGCGTCCACGCACAGGTCAACGCCCGCTTCACGATGCTGCCACCACAACTGTGACCTGCCGCAGAAGTGCCCGGGCCGCTGGACCGAGGCACCTTCAACCCTTGTGACCACTTGTCAAATACCCTTCACCCAAAGGCCGTTGAGTAGTCACGCCCCACCAAATCGCTACCGGCGGGTAAGCCATAGGCTCGAAACATGCGCCGAGCAAAGATCGTCTGCACCCTCGGGCCCGCCACCGACTCGTACGACCAGATCAAGGCACTGGTCGAGGCCGGCATGGACATCGCCCGCTTCAACCTCAGCCACGGCGGCCACGCCGAACACGACGAGCGCTACCAACACGTCCGCAAGGCCACCGACGAGACCGGCCGCAGCGTCGGCACCCTCGCCGACCTTCAAGGCCCGAAGATCCGCCTCGGCCGCTTCACCGAAGGCCCCGTACTCCTTGAACGCGGAGACACCTTCACGATCAGCGTGGAAGAGGGGGCGGAAGGGGACAGCGAAGGCTGCGGCACGACATACACCGGCCTGGCAGCCGACGTCAGCCCCGGCGAACACATCCTCGTCGACGACGGCAAGGTCACCCTGGAAGTCACGGCGGTCGACGGCCCCCGAATCCACACCAGGGTCGTCGAAGGCGGAATGATCTCCGACAACAAAGGGCTGAACCTGCCGGGCGTCGCCGTCTCGGTACCCGCGCTGTCGGAGAAGGACGAGGAAGACCTCCGCTGGGCGCTCCGCACCGGCTTCGACATCATCGCGCTGTCCTTCGTGCGCTCCGGCCGGGACATCGAACACGTCCACCAGATCATGGACGAGGAGGGCCGCCGACTCCCCGTCATCGCCAAGATCGAGAAACCGCAGGCGGTCGACAACATCGAGGAGATCGTCGCGGCCTTCGACGGCATCATGGTCGCGCGCGGAGACCTGGGCGTCGAGATGCCCCTCGAACAGGTCCCCCTGGTCCAGAAACGCACGGTCAAGCTCGCGAAGCGCAACGCCAAGCCGGTCATCGTCGCCACCCAGATGCTCGACTCGATGATCAACAACTCCCGGCCGACCCGCGCCGAGGTCAGCGACGTCGCCAACGCCGTGCTCGACGGCACGGACGCGGTGATGCTGTCCGGCGAGACGAGCGTCGGCAAGTACGCGGTGGAGACGGTCCGCACGATGAGCCGCATCGTGGCGGCGGCCGAATCGGACATGCTGGCGAAGGGCCTCCCGCCTCTCACCGAGCACAACAAACCCCGCACCCAGGGCGGCGCGATGGCCCGCGCGGCCGCCGAGCTCGGCGACTTCCTCGACGCCAAGTTCCTGGTCGCCTTCAGCCAGTCCGGCGACACGGCCCGCCGCCTCTCCCGCTACCGCTCCCCGATCCCGCTCCTGGCCTTCACCCCGGACCCGGCGACACGCTCGCAGCTGAGCCTCACGTGGGGCGTGGAGACCTTCCTGGGCCCGAGCGTCGACTCGACGGACGCGATGGTCGACCAGGTGGACGAGCTGCTGCTGAAGTACGGCCGCTGCAAGAAGGGCGACGTGGTGGTGATCACGGCGGGCTCACCGCCGGGGGTCGCGGGCTTCACGAACATGGTGCGGGTGCATCACATCGGGGAGGAGGAAAGCCCGAAGTAGGGGGTTAGTACTTCGGGCCTACGTGGGTGTCCATGAGGGCGACGGAGGCTTTGCGGGCGACGGAGATGTTGAACGGGGTTCCGCTGCGGGCGCAGCTCGCCCACTCAACGCCGAGTTTGTCGAGGGTGTCGGTGTAGAGCTGCCGGATGTCGTCGGACTTGTTGGCGAAGAAGTAACGCGGGTACTCATAGCGCTTGCGCTCACTGCCGACCAGGCGGGTTGTCCAGTTGGTGATGCGGCAGCCGTCGGAGTGGATGAGGCCTCGGATGAACTTCCATGGGTGAGCGTTGACGATTTCCTGCTGCCACGGGGCGAGAGTGATGGTGCGCTCGTGCTTCATGCCGGGGCCGTGCTGGGGGAAGAGGCACCGCAGATGCTTGGAGTACAGCTTCACCTCTCGGCAGCCCTTTCGGCGAACTCTGCAGACCGAGTTTCCGGGGAACACCGTCCGCATGGCTTTCTCGCACTCGTCCATGAGTCCGGGGTGCGTATCGGCGCAGGCGATCGACAGGCTGGGCACTCGCATCGCGCGGTTTTGGACGATGTGACCGTCGCCGAGGTAGAGCCCAAGCAGGTAGCTGTACGCCGACTCGTCGAGTTCTCGTTCGTCGCAACGTGGGCAGGGCGGGCTGTGGCGTCCGGGGCACTCTCCTCGCTTCGCCCGGTCAAGATGTTTCCAGTAACTGACCGTCCCCAGCGGCACGTTGAGCCGACGGGCTACCTCCGCGTTCTTCGTACCGCCGCGCAGCAGCGTGAGGGCCTTCTGTCGCACCTCAGTGCCATGGAAGTTCATGCGGCCACTCTGTGTCAGTGATCGCGACCGTGTGCAGCAAAAAGCGGATGTTCACGAGAACGTGCACATCCGCTTAACGGTGCCGGGTATGGGATTCGAACCCACACGTCCTTGCGGACAGAGGTGTTTGAGACCTCCGCGTCGACCAGTTGCGCCAACCCGGCGAGAGTGTCTGCCGGGAAGCATACCGGGTCACGGTACTGGCCTGCAGCTAGGTACCCTCTTGTCAGCAGTACCCCTGCCCCGAACGAGGAGCCCACGTGACCGCCCCCGAGTCGCCCCAGCCCGTCGACGACGACAAGTCGCACGTGCCTCCGCTGACGACCCGTGTCGTCATCGCCGAGGACGAGGCGTTGATCCGCCTCGATCTGAAGGAGATGCTCGAAGAAGAGGGCTACTCCGTCGTGGGCGAGGCCGGTGACGGTGAGCAGGCCGTCGAGCTGGCCCGGGAGCACCGGCCCGACCTCGTGATTCTCGATGTGAAGATGCCGAAGATGGACGGGATCTCCGCCGCCGAGAAGATCGCCGAGGAGCGTATCGCGCCCGTGCTGATGCTGACCGCCTTCTCGCAGCGTGACCTCGTCGAGCGCGCTCGGGACGCCGGTGCGATGGCGTACCTGGTGAAGCCGTTCAGCAAGAGTGACGTCGTGCCGGCCATCGAGATGGCCGTGTCTCGGTTCACGGAGCTGAAGGAGCTGGAGAACGAGGTTGCCGACCTCACGCTCCGCCTGGAGACCCGCAAGCTCGTCGACCGGGCGAAGTCGATTCTGCAGACGGAGTACGGGCTGACGGAGCCGGCCGCGTTCCGTTGGATCCAGAAGACGTCGATGGACCGTCGGATGTCGATGCAGCAGGTCGCGGAGGCCGTCATTCTGGACGCCGACGAGAAGAAGGCGGCCAAGGACTGACGCCGCCCCCGCGCACGTATACATACGACGAGGCCCGCGCCCCCCACCTGAAAGGGGGCGCGGGCCTCGTCGTACGTGATGCCGTGCCTCAGTCTTCGCCGAGGTAGGCCTTGCGGACCGATTCGTCGTGGAGCAGGTCGGAGCCCGTGCCGGAGAGGACGACCTTGCCGATCTCCATGACGTGGCCCTGGTCGGCGAGCGAGAGCGCGGCCTGCGCGTTCTGTTCGACGAGCAGGATGGTGGTGCCCTGTGACTTCAGTTCGGCGATCGTGGCCATGATCTTCTGCATCATGATCGGCGAGAGGCCCATGGAGGGTTCGTCGAGCATGAGCAGCTTCGGCTGGGACATGAGCGCGCGGCCCATGGCCAGCATCTGCTGCTCGCCGCCGGACAACGTACCCGCGGCCTGCTTGCGACGTTCTCCCAGGATGGGGAAGAGGTCGTAGGCGCGCTGGATGTCCTTCTCGATGCCGGGCTTGTCGTTGCGCAGGAAGGCGCCGAGGCGGAGGTTGTCCTCGATGGTCATGCGCGGGAAGATGTGCCGGCCCTCGGGGGAGTGGGCGAGGCCGAGCGCGACGATGTCGTGCGCGGGGACCTTCTTCAGTGACTTGCCGTTGAACTTGACCTGGCCGCCGACGGGCTTGAGCAGGCCCGAGAGGGTGCGCAGGGTGGTGGTCTTGCCGGCGCCGTTGGTGCCGATGAGGGTGACGACCTCGCCGGCGTTGACCTTGAAGGAGATGCCCTTGACGGCTTCGATTTTGCCGTAGGCGACCCGGAGGTCCTCTACTTCGAGCAGTGGGGTCATCGGTCGTTCTCCTTGCCGGGCGCGGCGTGTGCTTCGGCGGCCTCGACTTCGGCGACCTCGTCCTGGCCGGGTGCGTCTTCGAAGGGTTCGCCGAGGTAGGCGGCGACGACGCGTTCGTCGCCCTGCACGGTGGCGCTGTCGCCCTCGACGAGTTTTTCGCCTTGGACGAGGACGGCGACGCGGTCGCAGAGGTTGAAGATGAACCGCATGTCGTGCTCGATGACGAGGACGGCTATGCCCTTGTCGCGGATGGCGAAGACCAGTTCTTCGGTGGTTCGCGTTTCCTGGGGGTTCATGCCGGCGGTGGGCTCGTCCAGGAGGAGCAGGCCGGGCTCGCTCGCGAGTGCTCGCGCGATTTCCAGCTTGCGCTGTTCGCCGTAGGGCAGGTTGCGTGCGAGGTGTTCGGCTTTGGCGTCGAGGCCGACGAACTCCAGGAGTTCCATGGCGCGTTCGCGTGAGGCGGCTTCGGCCCTGTGGAAGCCGGGGCCGCGCAGGAGGGCGGACCAGAGGCCTTCCTTGGTGCGGGTGTGGCGTCCGACGAGGACGTTTTCCAGGACCGTCATGTTGGCGAACAGGCGGATGTTCTGGAAGGTGCGGGCGATGCCGGCCGCGGTGACCTTGAAGGACTTGGGGGGGAGGACCTGGCCCTTGTAGCGGACTTCGCCCTCGGTGGGGATGTAGAGGCCGGTGAGGCAGTTGAAGAAGGTCGTCTTGCCGGCGCCGTTGGGGCCGATGAGTCCGACGATCTCGCCGCTGTTGACGGTGAGGTTGACGTTGCGTACGGCGGTGAGGCCGCCGAAGCGCATGGTGACGCCGCGGGCGTCGAGGACGGTCTCGCCGGGTGCGTTGGCGCCGGGTGCGGTGTCCTTGGTGGTGGTGTCGGTGGTCATGGTCAGGCCCCTGCCTTGCTGAGGACTGTGGGTGCTTCGGCGTCTTCGTGGAATTCGAGCTGGCGGCGCCGGTTGGGGATGAGGCCTTCCGGACGGAAGCGCATGAGCAGCACGAGCGCGAGGCCGAAGGCGAAGAGCTGGTAGTCGCCGAGGAACTGGAGCTTGGCCGGGATGAGGTAGAGCAGTGCGGCGCCGACGAGGGGGCCGCTGATGGTGCCCATGCCGCCGAGTACGACCGCTGCCAGGAGGAAGGCGGAGTTCGGTGGGACGACGTGGGCGAACTGGTACTGCTCGGGTGTCACGGTGTAGGTGACGTGTGCCTGGACGGTGCCGGCGAGGCCGGCGAGGGCTGCGCCGAGGGCGAAGGCGATGAGCTTGACCCGGAAGCCGTTGATGCCCATGGCCAGGGCGGCGGTCTCGTCCTCGCGGATGGCGATCCAGGCGCGGCCGATGCGGGAGTCGCTGCTGCGTCGGAAGACGACTACGACGATGAGGGTGATGACGAGCATCAGGAAGAAGTAGTTGGCGAATCGGGCGATGGTGAACCCGGCGATGGTGTGTTCCTGGCCGAAGTCGAACCCGAGGATGTTGAGGTTCGGGATCGAGGAGATGCCGTTGGAGCCGTTGGTGATGTCGGGTCCGGAGGTGCCGTCCATGTTGAGGACGGCGAGGCGGAAGATCTCACCGAAGCCGAGGGTGACGATGGCGAGGTAGTCGCCGCGCAGGCGCAGGGTGGGGGCGCCGATGAGGACGCCGAAGATCATGGCGACGATGGCGCCGAGGATCGCGGAGGCCCAGAACGGCAGGTGGATGTCGAAGGGGGAGGAGGGGGAGCCGGAGACCATGGCCGCGGTGTAGGCGCCGACGCCGAGGAAGGCGACGTATCCGAGGTCGAGGAGGCCGGCGAGGCCGACGACGATGTTGAGGCCGAGGGCGACGGTGGCGAAGATCAGGATGTAGACGCCGATGGTCGCGTACTGGTCGTCGGACTGGGTGAAGGGGAAGGCGGCGGCGGCGGTGAAGGCGCCGGCCATGGTGACGGTGCGGTGCTTCGAGGTGACGGCGGAGACGCGGCCGGCGAGGCCGGCTTTGGCGAGGGCGCCGAAGCTGAAGCCGGCGGTGATGAGGAAGCCGACGAAGAGTTCGTCGTATTCGGTGCCGATGCCGTAGGTGAAGACGAGCAGGCCGAGGGCCATGGCCGCGACGATGATCAGGATCTCGGCGAAGGCGGGCAGCTTCGGGGCCGGTGTGGGTGTGCCGGTGGCGAAGGCGGACTTGATCAGGGCGCGGATCTGGCGTCCGACGCGGGCGATCCGTTCCTGCGGGGTGTCCTCGGGGTCGGGGGTCTCGGCCTCGGGGTGCTCGAAGGGCAGGGAGAGCGCGCCGAGCAGGGCGGCGAGGGTGGCGACGGCCGCGAGGTAGGCGCCGGGTTCGAGGTTGACGGCGCCGCCGAGCTGGACGCTGATCGCGATGACCGTGTACCAGGCGGTGATGAAGGTGCCGAGTGCGGCGAGGCTGATCGCGCTGTCGGCGCCGGCGGGGATGAGCCAGCGCAGGCCCTTGACGCCGTAGGAGGCGAGGCCGAGGAGGGTGGTGAGGGCGCCGCCGATGAGGACGAGGACCTGGAGGCCGCCGGGGTAGCCGTTGACCGTGAGGTTGCCGGGGAAGGCGGAGGTCCAGGTCCAGGCGAGGAAGGCGGAGATCACGGCGAGGGCGCCGCCGCCGGTGGCGAGGGCGCGGCCGATGTTCTCCGGGATGCCGACGAGGCCCCTGGGGGTGTGGTCGTGCTTGGTGGCGGGTGCGGGGGATGCGGTCGTGTGTGTGGTCATCGGTGTCACGCCCTGTCCGCCACGCGCTCACCGAGCAGACCCTGTGGCCTGACCAGGAGTACGAGGATGAGGAGTACGAACGCCCAGACGTTGGCCCAGGACTGGCTGCCGAACTGCTCCATGCCGGGGATGTCGGCGATGTAGGCGGTGGAGAGGGCTTCGGCGAGGCCGAGGACGACGCCGCCGAGCATGGCGCCGTAGATGTTGCCGATGCCGCCGAGGACGGCCGCGGTGAAGGCCTTGAGGCCGAGGATGAAGCCCATGCGGAACTGGACCTGGCCGTACTTGAGGCCGTAGGCGACGGCTCCGACGGCGGCGAACGCGGCGCCGAGGGCGAAGGCGACCACGATGATGCGGTCGGTGTTGATGCCCATGAGCTTGGCGGTGTCGGGGTCCTGCGCGGTGGCCTGCATGCCGCGGCCGGTGCGGGTCTTCATGACGAAGTAGGCGAGGATCGCCATGCTGATCGGGGCGGCGACGAGCAGGAAGATGTCACCGGTCTGGATGGTGACGCTGCCGATTTCGAAGGGGCCGCCGTCGATCTGCGGGAAATTGATGGACTCCTTGGCGTCCGGGTACCAGGCCCACACCGCTTGCTGGAGGGCCAGGGAGAGGCCGATGGCGGTGATGAGGGGGGCGAGGCGGGGTGCGGTGCGCAGGGGCCGGTAGGCGAGGCGTTCCGCTCCCACGGCGGCGAGTACGGCGACGACGATGCCGCCGATGAGCATGAGCGGGAGTGCGACCCACAGGGTGGTGCCGTCGGGCAACACGTACAGGTAGACCGTGATGGCGCCGAAGCCGCCCAGCATGAAGATCTCACCGTGGGCGAAGTTGATGAGCTGGACGATGCCATAGACCATCGTGTAGCCGATGGCGACCAGCCCGTACATGGATCCTAGTAGCAGGCCGTTGACCAGCTGCTGCGGCAGTTCGTTCACCGCATGTCCTCCGAGACTTTCGGACGTTCGACGAATGTGACCGGATGCGAGTCCGCGCGGGGCGCTGTGGTGCAGCGCCCCGCGCGGCTCATGATTGTGCGGATGGGATCAGCCGGTGTAGGTGCCGGACTTGACCGCCTTCCACTCCCCGCCTTCGACCTTGTAGACGGTGAGCTGCTTGTTGGTCGTGTCGCCGTATTCGTCGAAGGAGACCTTGCCGGTGACGCCGTCGAAGGAGACGTTCTGCACGGCTTCGGTGATCTTGGCGCGGGCGTCGGAGGGAAGCTTGCCGTCGTTGTCCTCGACGACCTTCTTCACGGCTTCGATGATCGCCCAGGCGCTGTCGTAGGAGTAGCCGCCGTAGGCCGCGTAGGGCTCCTTGTAGCCGGCGGACTTGTAGTCGGCGATGAAGGACTTGGCGGAGGAGAGTTCCTCGACCGGGGCGCCGACGGAGGTGGCGAAGTCGCCGGTGCTGGCGGAGCCGCCGAGCTCGATGTAGGTCGGGTCGTACATGCCGTCGCCGCCCGCTACGGGGATCTTGGCGCCGGCGGCCTTGATCTGCTTGGTGAGCGGGCCGGACTGCGGGTACTCGCCGCCGTAGTAGACGACGTCGGCGCCGGAGGTCTTGACCTTGGTGGCGACCGCGGAGAAGTCCTTGGTCTCGGGGTCGATGTGCTCGGTGCCGACGACCTCGCCGCCGAGCTTCTTGAACTCGTCGGTGAAGGTGCCGGCCAGGCCGGCGCCGTAGGTCTTCTTGTCGTCGATGACGAAGACCTTCTTCTTCTTTGCGTCGTTGTACAGGTACTGCGCGGCGAACGGGCCCTGGATGGCGTCCGTGGTCGCGGTGCGGAAGTACGACTTGTACGGGCGGACCTTCTTGGTCTGCCAGTCGGCGCCCTGGGTCAGGGTCGGGCCGGTGTTGGCCGGGGAGACCTCGACGAGCTTGGCGTCGTCGAAGACCTTCTGCATGGACTCGGCGACGGAGGAGTTCAGCGGGCCGACGACGCCGAGGACGTCCTTGTTGGCGACGAACGTGGTGGCGTTCTGCTGGCCCGAGGAGGGCTGCGCCTGGTCGTCGAGGGCCTCGACCTCGAAGGTGACGCCTTCTACGTACTTGTCCTTGTTGGCCGTTTTGGCGGCGAGGTCCGCGGAGTTCTTGATGCCGAGACCCAGTGCGGACAGGTCACCGGTCAGCGGGGCGTCGACGCCGATGACGACAGTGGTACCACTGCCGGTGTCCGAGCCGCTTTTGCCGTCGTCGCGCGAACCGCAGGCGGTGAGTGTGAGTGCTCCCGCCGCCAGCGCGGCGGTGATGGCTATGAGCGAACGTTGACGCACGGTCAGTCCTTTCCCTGGCGCGGCCCTTCCTGTTTGGAAGTGGCCGAGTCGAGCGCTGGGCCGAAGACGTGACTTCGATTCCGTTGGCGCGGTGACTGGGCGTGACTCTAAGCGTGTGTGGGGAACGTGTAGGAGGGTCTGGCCAAGGCTGTGACGCTCTTGTTATGACACGAGGTAATGCAGAGCGGTACTCAGTGGGTGGTTGTGCGGAATTCAGGCTGATTCGTCCTGTCCACATGGTGAGAACGTGCAGGGTTGGTGCGGGTCGGTTCAGGAGTGTTCAGCCTTTTGGTGATGACATGGAATCGTTGGTGCAGGCGACTTGAAGGGCGTCGGAGAGGTCCTTCGCGTAGCGCTCACCCAGGATGAAACTGTGCGCTTCTATTGCGCGCGTATTACGTAGAGTTACGTCCAGGAAAGGCAGTCCGGCGTTCTCCGGCGCTTTCCCGCAGTCCGTGACGCGCATCGTGATGACGAGCTTTCGGGGATGGTCCGTCCCGATCCGGACCGGAGTGCCCGGGGTCGTCCGCAGGGAGAGTCCCGCGTAGGGCTGGGTCATCCGCTCGACGGTGACAGGGGGGCCGGATCGCACGCTCAGCTCCACCTCGAAGCCGAAGCTCGTGCGCGGTGCCCCGGCGGGCCGGGTCACCGGGCCCAGATAGCTGACGCCGACCGCCTGGGACGGGTACGGCGCCTCCTGCGCCGTCGGCTCCGGCGTCGGGGCCGGCGTCGGCCGGGTGGCATACAGGGAGCCGCCGCCCGCGAGCACGGCGACGGCCGCCGCGCCCGCGAGCACGGCGCGGCGGTGCCGGTCGTACACCTGGGTGAACCGTCCGCGAGGGGGTTGCGGCGCTGGAGGGGGCTCCGTTTCCGGTACGTCCCACGCGCGTGTGCCCTCGCCCGGCTCGACGGGACCGACCCCGCTCACTGCCAGGGCCCTTCGCCCGGGCCGCCCGAGCGGTACCACTCCCGGCAGTCCGCACGCGCCCGCCGGTCGATCAGGCGTTCCGCCGCGGCGGAACCCGCGCGTTTCTTCTCGGCCCGTGCCGCGTCCACGACCTTCCGCAGGATGTCGTACTGCCCGTTGGACAGTCCCATGGACTGGTAGTCCCCGTAGGTGTCGCCGTCCACCGTCTGCCGTGACCAGTGCGCGACGAGCTTCGCGCACAGCTCCTCCGGCGGGGTGGCCGACGGCGACGGTGAGCCGCCGCCCCGCGCGGACGTCGATCCGCCCGTCGCGGCCGTCGGCCCGCTCGCACCCGGCTCCGTGCACGCGGTGGCCAGGACGCCGATCAGCAGAGCCGGCCCGAGCACCGCCCCCGGCCAGAGGGCTCTTCCCGTTGCCATGCTCCGACGCTAGGGCCTGTCCGCCGTGTGGGACCAGGGGTGGGGAGACCTTCGACCCGTGCCGCCGCACGTCCGCGCGCATCAGTCGGACGTCCGCGCCCGCTCACCCATGGCCCGGGGCGTCCCGCAGCAGGCAGGTCAGCCGGGCCGTGCACACTCGCTTGCCGGCCTCGTCACTGATGACGATCTCGTACGTCGCCGTCGAACGCCCCCGGTGCAGCGGTGTGGCGACACCGGTCACCAGCCCGGACCGTACGCCCCGGTGGTGTGTGCAGTTCAGGTCGACACCCACGGCGATCTTGGAGCTGCCGGCGTGCAGCATGGAGCCGACCGACCCCAGGGTCTCCGCCAGCACGGCGGACGCGCCGCCGTGCAGCAGCCCGTACGGCTGGGTGTTGCCCTCCACCGGCATCGTCCCGACGACGCGGTCCGCCGACGCCTCCACGATCCGCACGCCCATACGGGTGCCCAGGTGGCCGGCGGAGAACATCGCGACCAGGTCGACGCCGAGGGCCGCGTACTCGTCGATGACCTCTTGCGGGAACTTCGCGTGGTGCTGCTCGCCCATGGGGCTCCGTTCGTCGTCGATCGCCTGCGCCGCCGGAGATCGGGTGCCGGCCCTCCTGAGCAAACGCTCAGTCGGTCGACGATTGTTCCAGACGGACCACGACGGACTTGCTGGCCGGGGTGTTGCTGGTGTCGGCGGTGGCGTCCAGCGGCACCAGGACGTTGGTCTCCGGGTAATAGGCGGCCGCGCAGCCGCGGGCCGTCGGATAGTGCACGACCCGGAAGCCGTCGGCCCGGCGCTCCACGCCGTCCTTCCACTCGCCGACCAGGTCCACGTACGAGCCGTCGGCGAGCTTCAGGTCCCGTGCGTCCTCGGGGTTGACCAGGACGACCCGGCGGCCGTTCCTTATGCCCCGGTAGCGGTCGTCGAGGCCGTAGATCGTGGTGTTGTACTGGTCGTGCGAGCGCAGCGTCTGCAGCAGCAGGCGGCCCTCCGGCAGCCGCGGGTACTCGACCGGCGCGGCCGTGAAGTTGGCCTTGCCGGTGGCGGTGGGGAATCGCCGCTCGTCGCGCGGGGCGTGCGGGAGGGTGAAGCCGTTGGGGTCGGCCACGCGCGCGTTGAAGTCATCGAAACCGGGCACCACGCGCGCGATGCGGTCGCGGATCGTCGCGTAGTCCTTCTCGAACTCCTCCCACGGCGTCCGGCTGTCCTCGCCGAGGACCCGGCGGGCGAGCCGGCACACGATGGCCGTCTCGGACAGCAGCTGCCCGCTCGCGGGCTCCAGGCGCCCGCGTGAGGCGTGCACCATGCCCATCGAGTCCTCGACGGTCACGAACTGCTCGCCGCCGCCCTGGAGGTCGCGCTCGGTGCGGCCCAGGGTGGGCAGGATCAGTGCCCGCGCGCCCGTGACGGCGTGCGAGCGGTTCAGCTTCGTCGACACGTGAACGGTCAGCCGGGCGCGGCGCATGGCCGCCTCCGTGACCTCGGTGTCGGGGGAGGCGGACACGAAGTTGCCGCCCATCGCGAAGAACACCTTCGCCTTGTCGTCGCGCATGGCCCTGATGGCCCGTACGACGTCGTAGCCGTGTTCCCGGGGCGGGGCGAAGCCGAACTCCTTCTCCAGGGCGTCAAGGAAGGCCGGGGCGGGCCGTTCGAAGATGCCCATCGTGCGGTCGCCCTGCACGTTCGAGTGGCCGCGCACGGGGCAGACGCCCGCGCCGGGGCGGCCGATGTTGCCGCGCAGCAGAAGGAAGTTGACCACCTCGCGGATGGTCGGCACCGAGTGCTTGTGCTGGGTGAGGCCCATCGCCCAGCAGACGATGGTCCGCTTCGAGGCGAGGACCATGCGCAGCGCCTCGTCGATCCGCTCGCGCGTGAGGCCGGTCGCGGTGAGCGTCTCGTCCCAGTCGGCGGCGCGGGCGGCCTCGGCGAACTCCTCGAAGCCGTGGGTGTGCTCGGCGATGAACGCCTCGTCCACCGTGCCTGACCCCGCGCCGGAGGCGCTGTCGTGTTCAGCGAGGATCAGCTTGTTCAGGAGGCGGAACAGGGCCTGGTCGCCGCCGATGCGGATCTGGAGGAACAGGTCGGTGAGGGCGGCGCCCTTGAACATGCCCTGCGGGGTCTGCGGGTTCTTGAACCGCTCCAGGCCGGCCTCGGGCAGCGGATTGACGGTGATGATCTTCGCGCCGTTCGCCTTGGCCTTCTCCAGCGCGGAGAGCATCCGGGGATGGTTCGTCCCCGGGTTCTGCCCGGCGACGATGATCAGATCGGCCTTGTAGAGGTCCTCCAGCAGGACACTGCCCTTGCCGATGCCGATCGTCTCGGAGAGCGCGGAGCCCGATGACTCGTGACACATGTTGGAGCAGTCCGGCAGGTTGTTCGTGCCGAACTCGCGGGCGAAGAGCTGGTAGAGGAACGCGGCCTCGTTGCTCGTCCGGCCGGAGGTGTAGAAGAGGGCCTCGTCGGGGGAGGCGAGGGCCTTCAGCTCCTCGGCGACGATGTCGAAGGCGCGTTCCCAGGACACCGGCTCGTACCGGTCGCCCCCCTCGGGGAGGTACATGGGGTGCGTGAGCCGCCCCTGTTGCCCGAGCCAGTAACCACTCCGCGTGGCGAGATCGGCCACGCTGTGGGCGGCGAAGAACTCGGGAGTGACCCGACGAAGCGTGGCCTCCTCGGCGACCGCCTTGGCCCCGTTCTCGCAGAACTCCGCGGCGTGCCGGTGGTCCGGTTCCGGCCAGGCGCATCCCGGGCAGTCGAAGCCGTCCTTCTGGTTGACCCGCAGCAGCGTCAGCGCGGTCCGCTTCACACCCATCTGCTGCTGCGCGATCCGCAACGTGTGTCCGATCGCCGGCAGGCCCGCCGCGGCATGCTTGGGCTCCGCGACCTGCGGCGCGTCCTGAACCGGATCACTCTTCGGCGCCTTGCCGGCCATGGCTGCTCCCCATTCGCATGCTCGTTCTGTTCGGGCGTGTGGCTACGCTTCCGATCCTCGCACGCGTGACCTACGGCGGACGAGGGCCGGCCTCCGGCCGGGGTCGACCTCCGGCTTGGGCCGACCGACGGCCGGGACCGACCGACGGCCGGGACCGACCGACGGCCGGAGACCGGCCGGTCCGCAGTCGGCGGCCGGCCTCACGCGGTGCCCGGCCGGTTCTCGACACGTCCCTGGGGTCCGGCTGTCAGTGGCACGTGGCAGGATCGGGTTCGTGGCAGAGACAGGATCGAAGAAGACCGACAGCACCCCCGGCGGCAGCCGTCCCCGGCTCATGCTCATGGACGGGCATTCGCTGGCCTACCGCGCGTTCTTCGCGCTGCCCGCGGAGAACTTCACGACAGCGACGGGCCAGCCGACCAACGCGATCTACGGCTTCGCGTCGATGCTGGCGAACACGCTGCGCGACGAGGCCCCCACCCACTTCGCGGTCGCGTTCGACGTCTCCCGCAAGACCTGGCGCTCGGAGGAGTTCACCGAGTACAAGGCGAACCGCTCGAAGACCCCGGACGAGTTCAAGGGTCAGGTCGAGCTGCTCGGCGAGCTGCTCGACGCGATGCACGCGGTCCGCTTCGCGGTCGACGGCTTCGAGGCCGACGACATCATCGCCACGCTCGCCACCCAGGCCGAGGCCGAGGGCTTCGAGGTCCTCATCGTCACCGGCGACCGGGACTCCTTCCAGCTCGTCAGCGAGCACACCACCGTGCTCTACCCGACGAAGGGTGTCTCGGAGCTGACCCGGTTCACTCCGGAGAAGGTGTTCGAGAAGTACGGCCTCACCCCGGCCCAGTACCCGGACTTCGCGGCGCTGCGCGGCGACCCGTCCGACAACCTCCCCGGCATCCCCGGCGTCGGCGAGAAGACCGCCGCGAAGTGGATCAACCAGTTCGGTTCGTTCGCGGATCTCGTCGAGCGCGTCGAGGAGGTCAAGGGCAAGGCCGGGCAGAACCTCCGCGACCACCTGGAAGCCGTCAAGCTCAACCGCCGTCTCACCGAGATGGTGCGCACGGTCGAACTGCCCAAGGGCGTCACCGAGCTGGAGCGCGCCGCGTACGACCGCAAGGCCGTCGCGATGGTCCTCGACACCCTGGAGATCCGCAACCCGTCGCTGCGCGAGCGCCTGCTGGCCGTCGACCCGGGCGCCGAGGAGGCCGACGCCGGTCAGCCGGCCGCCCCGGGCGTCGAGGTGGACGGCACGGTCCTCGGCTCCGGCGAGCTGGCCCCCTGGCTCGCCGAGCACGGCACGGAGGTCCTCGGCGTCACCACGGTCGACACCTGGGCGCTCGGCACGGGATCGGTCACCGAGATCGCGCTCGCCGCGGCCGGGGGAGCGGCCGCCTGGTTCGACCCGACCGAACTGGACGAGACGGACGAGACCGCGTGGGCGGCCTGGCTCGCCGACACCGCCAGGCCGAAGGTGTTCCACAACGCCAAGGCCGCGATGCGGGTCTTCGCCGACCACGGCTGGACCATCGAGGGCGTCGGCATGGACACCGCGCTCGCCGCGTACCTGGTCAAGCCGGGCCGCCGCTCCTTCGACCTGGACGCGCTCTCCCTGGAGTACCTGGGCCGCGAGCTGGCCCCCGCCGCCACGGCCGACGGTCAGCTGGCCTTCGGCGCGGACGAGGGCGCCGAGGCCGACGCGCTGATGGTGCAGGCCCGCGCGATCCTCGACCTCGGCGAGGCCTTCGGCGCGCGCCTGCAGGAGGTGGGCGCCGAAGGCCTCCTGCGGGACGTGGAGCTGCCCACCTCCGCGCTCCTGGCCCGCATGGAGCGCCACGGCATCGCGGCGGACCGCGCCCACCTGGAGGCCATGGAGCAGATGTTCGCGGGTGCCGTGCAGCAGGCGGTGAAGGAGGCGCACGCGGCGGTGGGGCACGAGTTCAACCTGGGTTCGCCCAAGCAGCTCCAGGAAGTCCTCTTCGGCGAGCTGGGCCTGCCCAAGACCAAGCGCACGAAGACGGGCTACACCACGGACGCGGACGCCCTGGCCTGGCTCGCGGGCCAGACGGACAACGAACTGCCGGTGATCATGCTCCGCCATCGTGAGCAGGCGAAGCTGCGTGTCACCGTCGAGGGCCTGATCAAGACCGTCGCCGCGGACGGCCGTATCCACACCACGTTCAACCAGACGGTCGCCGCCACGGGCCGCCTGTCGTCGGTGGACCCGAACCTCCAGAACATCCCGGTCCGCACCGACGAGGGCCGCGCCATCCGCCGCGGCTTCGTCGTCGGCGAGGGCTTCGAGTCCCTGATGACGGCGGACTACAGTCAGATCGAACTGCGGGTGATGGCCCACCTCTCCGAGGACGCGGGCCTGATCGAGGCGTTCACCTCCGGCGAGGACCTGCACACCACGGCCGCCGCCCAGGTGTTCGGGGTCGAGCCGTCGGCGGTGGACGCGGAGATGCGCCGCAAGATCAAGGCGATGTCGTACGGCCTGGCCTACGGGCTGTCCGCGTTCGGTCTCTCCCAGCAGCTGAACATCGACGCGGGTGAGGCGCGTGCCCTGATCGACGCGTACTTCGAGCGCTTCGGCGGTGTACGGGACTATCTGCGCCGGGTCGTGGACGAGGCGCGTGCGACGGGGTACACGGCGACGCTCTTCGGGCGCCGGCGCTACCTCCCCGACCTCAACAGCGACAACCGTCAGCGTCGCGAGGCCGCCGAGCGGATGGCTCTCAACGCGCCCATCCAGGGCACCGCCGCCGACATTGTCAAGATCGCCATGCTGAACGTCGGCCGCGCCCTGGACGAGGCCGGTCTCGCCTCCCGGATGCTCCTCCAGGTCCACGACGAAATCGTCCTGGAGATCGCCCCCGGCGAACGCGACCGCACCGAACAACTCCTCCGCCACGAAATGGCCGACGCCGTCCACCTGAGGGCCCCGCTGGACGTCTCGGTGGGCCACGGCCCGGACTGGGAGTCGGCGGCGCACTAGCCACTCGGGCGGCACACCAGCCACTGAAGGAGGGGCCCGGCGCAGCATGCGCCGGGCCCCACTGCCGGATCGGCGCGCACGCCGGGCCTCACCTGCCGGGGCGCGGCGCACGCCGGTCCTCATCCGTTCGGGTCGCGGCGCACGCCGGGCCGCGCCCTGCCGGATCGGTGCGTGTGCCGGGCTCGCGCGGTCGGGTCGGTGGGTGCGCCCGGTTCTGCCTGGCGGGTCGACGTGTATGCCGGGCCTCGCGCGGTCGGGTCGGTGGGTGCGCCGGGTTCGACCTGGCGGGTCGACGCGTGCGCAGGGCCTCGCCCGGCCCGGATCGGTGCGTGCACGGGTCCCACCCGTGCGGTCCGCGTTGCTTTCTTCGCCGCTCAGCAATGGTCCGCCGGCAGGGCGCAGGGCGGGTAACCAGTGCGGTGCTGTTCGGCGATGCCGAGCCCACGGCCCGCCCCCCTCTGCACCGCCGCGCCGTGCCGCGGCCCAGCCCGGTCCCCGTCACCCGACCGGCCCACACCAGGGCGCCCCGGCCGGAGCCCAGCCGTAAGGATGCCCGCATGGGTATACGCACGCTCCGCCGCCGTACAGCGACAGCTGCCACCCGCCTGTCAGGGGTGCGAACCCGCCTCACCCGGGCCCCCTGGGCCCGCCCGCGCGTCCGGCGGCCGCACAGCCTCTACCCCTGGCCGCTGACCCACCCCCTGGCGGCGCTCCTCGGGCACGTCCCCCCGTATGCCCCGCGCGCCGCCAGACCCCGCGTCCCCAGTGGAGCCCCGACACGGCGCCCGGCACTCAGCGGCGGGCCGAGCTGTCCGCCTCCGCGTCGACTGCGGGCGCCGGAGCGGCGGGAGCCGGGCGCCAGGCCCTGACGCCGACGCCGTAGAGGACGACGCCGGCCACGAGACCGGCACCCGCCCCGAAGCACACGGTCGGGATCACCTCGTACGGCTTGGCGACCGCCCCCCAGTACGCCCACCAGCGGGCCACCCGCTGTACGGCCGCGACCAGTGCGCAGCCCCCGATGACGGCGCCCGCCACCCACCGGTCGGCCGAGGAGAGCACGGGCACGCCCACGGGCTCGACCGCCGGCTGCCGGCGCAGGGCCAGCACGACGAAGACGACGATCACGACAGCCGCGACCGCGGAACCGCCGTACTGGAGGTACCAGTAGAGCGGCGAGCCCGCGATCTCCTCGCCGAGGACGGGGAACAGCCGCATCCCCCACCGGTCGAGATGTGTGAACGCGTCCCAGACGACATGGGTCAGCGAACCGAGGGCGGCGGAGACGTACCACCACAGGGCCGCCGAGGGACTGAGGCGCCGCACTCCCGCCCCACAGCGCACCAGCGCGGCCACCCTGCCCTGTCGCCCCCTCGGCAGCAGCGCGACCAGCGGTTCGCGAAGCACCAGCCACAGCCCGACCAGCGCCCAGGTGATGAGGACGTCGACGGTGAAGACCCCGGCGAAGGAGTGCGTGACGTCGCCGAACTCCATGGCCTCGGGCAGGACACTCGCCACGTAATAGGTCAGGTCGGGCGCGAAGGAACCGGCGACGAGCACCGACGGCACCAGGCGCCCGCGCCCCGTCCCGTTCCCCCGCAGGGCGGGCAGTACGGCGGCCGCGTGGCTGAGCGTGAAGGGCAAATCGTCCCCCTGTGGCGGGCTTTGGCAGGAATGGTCGGCCCGGCGATGACCGGTCGCCAGTATGCGCGACCTGTGTCCGCCGTCCGCAGGGTGCCCGCTTGACAGCAAACCGACATGGCCAATAGGTGAATATCGGGCACGAACGGGTGTCCGGGCGAAGGAAGTTGTCATAGGGTCGCCTGGGCCGTCGCGCCGGTCGGTGTGGTGGCCTACGGAGTTCTGGGAAAGGGAATGCCGGAACAGGGCAACCAAGACCGCACCTCCGGAGTCGTGTAGCTGGGCAGGGAAGCCGGTCCGGCGAAACCGGAGAAACGCCCGTGACATCAATAGACGGGAAGAACGCCCAGGCGTTCGACCACCGGGAGGGGTTCACTCAATGGCGGCGCAGTTCGGTTTGAGGCTCCGCAAGGGGGCCGCCACGACGGCCCTGGCCGCGGCCACGGTAGCGGCGCTCGCCGCCTCCCAGGCCCCGGGAGTGACCACCGACAGTGCGGGCAGACAGGCCGCGGGCGCGCCCTCGCCGGAGATGAGCACCCTGGCCGACGACACCGCCTCGGGCAACTCGCGCTACTACACGGACCTTCCGTCCCTCGACAGCCCCAACCCCACGACGGGTACGGGCGACACCTCGGGCACGACCGGCGGCTCCGAGCGCGGTATACCCGCGACCGTCCTCGACGCCTACAAGAAGGCCGAGGCGTCCCTGCGCGAGTCCAAGCCCGGCTGTAATCTGCCCTGGCAACTCCTCGCCGCCATCGGCAAGGTCGAGTCCGGCCAGGCCGAGGGCGGCAAGGTCGACGCCGAGGGCACGACGATCGGCAAGATCCTCGGCCCCCCGCTCAACGGCAACGGCTTCGCGAACATCAGCGACACCGACAACGGCGTCCACGACGACGACAGCACGCACGACCGGGCGGTCGGCCCGATGCAGTTCATCCCCTCCACCTGGAAGTGGGCGGGCCGCGACGGCAACGGCGACGGCGCCAAGGACCCCAACAACGTCTACGACGCCGCCCTCGCCGCCGGCCACTACCTGTGCCGCTTCGACTGGGACCTGTCGAACGACGGCAACCTGCGCAGCGCGATCCTCAGCTACAACAACTCGACGGAGTACTACAACACCGTCATGACGTGGCTGGAGTACTACCGCAAGGGCACCCACGAGATCCCGGACGGCACCGGCTCCCTGCCCGAGACGCCGAGCGGCGGCAACAGCAACAACACGGGCAACAACAACAGCAACGGCAGTGGTGGAAACGGCAACGGCAACGGCGACTCCACGCCGAACCCCGGCCCCAGCCCCACACCGCCGAAGGACAATCCGGGCACCGGAGACTCGGGCGGCGGCGGCACCACCACCCCGCCCCCGCCGTCCACCACCCCGCCCTCGACGCCGGCCACCCCCACCGACACGGTGCACCACCTGGAGAACGCGGGCGCGGCGACCCTCACGGCCATGGCCGGCGACACCTTCACCGGCAAGCTCGTCGCCCGCACGGAGACCAAGGCGGGCGTGGCCGTCGCGAAGGTCCGGGTCCGCTTCACCGTCGTCGGCGGCACGGACACCACCTTCACCGGTGGCGAGAAGGTCGCGACCGTCATCACCGACAGCGCGGGCAAAGCCACCGCCCCCGCGCTCGTGGCCGGCGAGAAGACCGGCGACGTCACGGTCCGCACCACCGTGGTGGGCCGCTCCGTGGCCGCCCTGGACCACAAGGTCACCGTCACCGCCCGCCGGGCCGACGCCCTCGCCCGCACCGGCACCACCGCGCTGACCTGCGTCCCCAACGGGGAGTTCGCGGAGCAGATCGAGGTCAAGGCCACCTACCGGGGCGAGATCGCGGACAAGGTCACCGCCAAGGCGACCCTCGTCAAGTCGCTCCTCGATGCCACCGAGAACGACAAGGGCCCCTACTTCAAGGGCGCGGACGAAAAGCCCGTACGCACCCTGGCCCTGGAGACCGACGCGGGCGGCGTCCTCAAGCTCCCGAAGCTGTACTCGGACGACGCCACCGGCACGTTCCTGCTCCGCATCGAGACCGAGGGCGGCGCGATCCTCACCCTCGAACTGAAGGTGGAGGCGGCGGCCGAGCCGACCGAGACGGCCACGCCCACCGAATCGGTGACGCCGAGCCCCAGCGAGTCCTAGTCCTGGTCGACACCGGCCCTGCGTACGGCCGCGGCGGCGCCCTTCTCCCGAGAAGGGCGCCGTTGTTGTGTGCGCGACGTGTTCTCATCTCGCCCCGCCGTTGCTACGGTGCCGGACCTGACGAAGTATCAGTTCCTGTTCGGTTCCCGTCGTGAAGCCCTGGCCGGGAGGTCCGTATGCGTGCCCTGATCGCCGCCGCGACCGGTCTCGCCCTCGCCTTCGCCCTGGTGTTCACGATCACGGCACTGGGCTCACCGACGGGACAGACGTCACCGAAACCGTTGCTGACGACGGTCCCCGCACATCCATAGCCGCACAGCCGAGGGTGGCCGCACGTCCGCAACCACCCGGGAGGGAGGCCGAGATGCGCCGTAGGGCCGGCCTGATCCTGCTCGCGCTCGCCGTGTTCTTCACCGCCCTGTCCCCACTGCTGCGCTGGTACGCCTTCCCGAACCTGGCCAAAATCCCGGCGAACCAGTACCAGGACATGGTCCTGGAGGCGAAGGACGCGACCCTCCTCGACTACGGCACGATGACCGCGAAAACGGTGCCCGAGGTCACCATCGTGCAGACCCTCAAGGGCAACGTGGAGGCCTCCGAGGAGATCGAGAAGAACACCGACCGGGACGTCGTCGTCTGGGACGGCCTGTCGTACGTCCAGGGCCCGGACGGCAGGATGGTCTCCAGGATCCCCGAGCGCTACATCTTCGACGCCCACACCCAGGAACCCGTGCACGCCAAGGGCGAGATGGTGGACGGCGACCCCGTGAAGCGGCAGGGCCTGGAATTCAAGTGGCCCTTCCTCACGGAGAAGAGGGACTACGAGTACTTCGACGCCCAGGCCCGGATCACCGCGCCCATCCACTACAAGGGCACCCAGGACTTCCGGGGCGTCGAGGTCTACTACTTCGAGCAGACCATTCCCTGGACCGAGGTGCCCTTCCCCCGGACCATGCCCGTCGAGGGCATCACCCGGGAGACGGTCGCCGGGACGGGCACGACCCGCTGGTACACCACGGTCCGCAAGTTCTGGGTGGAACCCGTCACCGGAGCCCCCGTCTACGGCGAGGAGATCCACAAGGAGGAACTCCGCGGTGGCACGCTCCTGGGCGACCGCGAGAAGGTGACCGCCTTCGCCGGCCACGTGAAGATGCGCGAGGACTACATCGAGCACACCGTCGACCTGGTGAAGTCCCAGCGCCTCCTCGTCCTCCTCATGACGTCCTACCTGCCCTGGGGCTTCCTGGGCCTGGGCATCCTGCTCCTCGCCCTCTCCCTCTACGTCGAGGCCCGCGGCCGCAGGCCCGGCGAACCGGAGTCCAGCAGGCCCCCGGCGTCCGAGCCGGTCAACGCCTGAGCCGCGCGTTCGTGTACCGGGTGGGCTCGGCCGTCGCCGGGTCCTCCGGCCACGGATGCCTGGGATACCGCCCGCGCAACTCCGCACGTACGGCCCTGTACCCGTCCTTCCAGAACGACGCGAGATCGGCGGTGACGGCTGCGGGCCGCCCGGCAGGGGACAGCAGATGCACCAGCACGGGCACCCCGGCCAGTACGGGCGACTCCCGCAGCCCGAACATCTCCTGCAACTTCACCGCCAGCACCGGCTGCTCGGGCCGTGTGTAGTCGACCCGGATCCGGGACCCGCTCGGCACCTCGATCCGCTCGGGCGCGAGCTCCTCAAGCCGTACGGCGTCCCCCGTGGCCCACGGCAACAGCCGCTTGAGCGCCTCCCCGGCCTCGATCCGCCCGAGGTCCGCCCGCCGCCGCGCCCGGCTCAACTCGGGCTCCAACCACTCCTCCACGCGCGCGTGCAGGGCACTGTCGGACACATCGGGCCAGGGCGCGCCGAGCCGGGCATGCAGAAAGCCCAGCCGTTCCCGCAACCGCGCGGCATCCTGCGACCACCGCAACAGCCCGAGCCCCTCGACCCGCAGCCCGTCCAGCAACGCCTCCCGTACGAGCCCGGGCGCCGCCTCCCGCAACGGCCGCACCGCCAACTCCACGGCCCCCAGCCGCTCCACCCGCCGAGCGACGACGTCCCCGTCCCTCCACCCGACCTCCTCGCCCCGGCTGTACAGCGTCCCGGCCGCCTCCCGGGCGATCCCCTCGTCGATGGCCACCCCGAGCCGCACGCGCGCGTGCCCCGCCCCCACCGCCCGATCCGCGACAGCCACGGCGATCCAGGGCACCCCCCGCAACCCGGACGCCTCCCTCACCTCGGCCCGGGTCCCGGAGGCCATCAGATACGACCCCTGGCCACCCCGCGCCACCCTCTCCGGAAAAGCGAGCGCCACCACGACCCCGACCCCCCACTCCTCCCCGCCACCCGCCCCGCCCTCCGTCACGGCTGGCCGGGAACCACCCCCCACCCCGGCGACCTCCGCCGAGGGCGCCGACGTCGACGCGGTCCGCAGACGCCGGACCTCCGTGCGCCAGCGAGCCGCGTAGGCGTCGCCCCCGCGCCGGGCGGTCCGTAGCGCGGCGGTGAGGTCGTCGCCGTACTCCCGCGGTGGCTCCTCGCTCAGCAGCGCGACGACCTCAGCCGCACGCTCGGCACCCACCGACGGCGTCGCGTCCAGGAGGGCGCGGGCGAGACGGGGGTGGAGGCCGAGACGGGACATGCGCACACCCCGGTCCGTGGCGTGACCGGTGGGGGAGACCGCGCCCACGGCGGAGAGGACGTTGCGGGCCGCGGCCATCGCCCCGCTCGGGGGCGGGTCCAGCAGGGCGAGCCCGGAGGCGTCCGGGTCGCCCCAGCAGGCCGCCTGGAGGGCGAACGCGGTCAGGTCGGCCACCTTGATCTCCGGCGAGGGGAAGCGCGGCAGACGGACGTCCTCGGCCTCCGTCCAGCACCGGTAGACCGCGCCGGGGGCCTCGCGTCCGGCCCGCCCGGCCCGTTGCCGTCCGGCCGCCTGCGAGGCCCGTACCGTCGTCAGCGCGCTGAGCCCCCGCGCGTGGTCGACGCGCGGCTCCCGCGCCAGCCCGGAGTCGACGACCACACGCACCCCGGGCACCGTCAGCGAGGACTCGGCCACGGAGGTCGCAAGGACCACCCGGCGCCTTTCCCCGCCCGCCAGCACCGCGTCCTGCACGGCCGCCGGCGCCCGCCCGTGCACCTGGAGCACGTCCACGTCACCGAGGTCCCCCAACTGCCCGGCCACCCGCGCGATCTCGCCCACCCCCGGCAGGAAACACAGGACGTCCCCCTGCCGCTCGCCCAGTGCCCGCCGCACCACCGAGGCCACATGCGTCAGCGCCGCCGGATCCACCCGCATCCCGTGCGGCGGCCGCACCGGACGAGCGGGCGGCGCCCACACCACCTCGACCCCGTACGAGACCCCCTCGGCAGCGACCACCGGAGCCCCGCCCAGCAGCCGCGCCCAGCCCTGCGCGTCCGTCGTCGCCGACGCCGCCACCAGCCGCAGCTCGGGCCGCAGCGCCCCCCGTACGTCGAGCAGGAACGCCGCCACCGTGTCCGCGTCCAGATGCCGTTCGTGGCACTCGTCGAGCACCACGACGTCGACGCCCGGCAACTCCTGGTCCCGCTGCAACCGTTGCAGCAGTACACCCGTCGTGACGACCTCCACGCGCGCGCGGCGTCCGACGACCCGTTCGCCGCGCACGGTGTAGCCGACGCTCTCGCCGACCTTCTCGCCCAGTAGCCACGCCATCCGCCGCGCCGCCGCCCGCGCCGCGATCCGCCGAGGCTCGGCGACGACCACGCGCCGTACCGGCCCGCCGTCCAGCAGCCCCGCCAGGGCCAGCGGCACCAGCGTGGTCTTGCCGGTCCCGGGCGGGGCGACGAGGACGGCGGTGCCGTGCCCCTCCAGGGCGTCGTCCAGAGCGGGCAGGGCGGCGCGCACGGGCAGCGCGTCCAGGGCGTCGTAACGGATCACGCCCCCAGTGTCGTACGCCCCGGTGAACGACCTCCACGCGCGCGTGTCTCTTCGATTTCGATACGCGCGCGTTCCTCATCGTGCTTGTCGCCCGCCGGACCCGTCCCGCTTCAGTCCCGCTCGCACACGAAGATGGCCGAACCCGGGATCAGATTCCCGCGCAGCGGGGACCAGCCGCCCCACTCGGAGGTGTTCCAGGCGGGCCACTCCGGCTCGACCAGGTCGACCAGCCTCAGGTCCGCCGCCACGACGTCCCGGACACGGTCGCCGATCGTCCTGTGGTGCTCGACGTACACCGCCCGCCCGTCGTCGTCCTGCTCCACGTACGGCGTGCGGTCGAAGTAGGAACCGGAGACCGACAGGCCCTCCGGGCCCGGCTCGTCGGGGAAGGCCCAGCGGATCGGATGGGTCACCGAGAAGACGAAGCGGCCGCCGGGGCGCAGGACGCGGCGGACCTCCCGCAGCACCCGCACGGGGTCGGCGACGAAGGGCAGCGCCCCGTACGCCGAGCACACCAGGTCGAAGGAGCCGTCCGCGAAGGGCAGGTCGCCGGCGTCGGCGCACACCAGAGGGAACGATCCCCCGATGCGCAGGGCGTGCTGGAGCTGACGGTGGGAGAGGTCCAGGGCGACCGGACGGGCACCCTGGGCGGCCAGCCAGCGCGCGCACTGCGCGGCGCCGGCGCCGATCTCCAGGACGTCCTTGCCCTTCAGCTCCTCGGGCGGCCCCAGCAGCTCCGCCTCCACCTCGTCGAGCCCTTCCGGGCCCCACACGAAACGGTCGTCGCCCAGGAACGTGCCGTGCTCGATCTGGTACTCGTCGGCGTTGCGGTCCCACCAGCCCCGGTTGGCCCGGGAACTCTCCGTCACCCCGGCCTCGCGCCGGGTGGCCTCCGCTTCGTCGGCCTCGGGTGCGCCGGGGGCCCCGTGGACCTCGACGGCTTCGTGGACTTCGGGCTCTTGGATGATTGGCTCCCTCGTCGTACTCTTCCGTAACCCGCGTGGCGCGACCCGCTCCGGTGGTGTCACGAAAGGGGTCTCCCAGGCCTGTGTGGCCTCATGAGACTGGTTTTGTGCCGGGTATGCGGCGTTCCGCCCCGGGTGTGCGCCTTCGCGCATTGACCCTGCCTGGCTGCCCCCGTATGCTACAAGTTGCGCTGCGGGCCTGCGCACCTCAGACGTAGCAGGCTGCGCTCGCATCTGTCGTATGTCCCCTCGGTTTTCGAGGCGCCACCGGCTTTTTGGCTGGTGTGGTGCTTCCTTGGCTGTCCGGCTTCTTCAGAGCGATACGGGCTCCCGGCGTAGCAGTACCTACGACTCACTGTCCGCACCGGAGCCCTTTCCCACATGACGAGCAGCACCGAGACCACCGCCACCACCCCGCAGGTTGCGGTCAACGACATCGGTGACGAGGCAGCATTCCTCGCCGCTATCGATGAGACGATCAAGTACTTCAACGATGGTGACATCGTTGACGGCGTCATCGTCAAGGTTGACCGGGACGAGGTTCTCCTCGACATCGGTTACAAGACCGAAGGTGTCATCCCGAGCCGCGAGCTTTCGATCAAGCACGACGTCGACCCGAACGAGGTCGTCAAGGTCGGCGACGAGA
Source organism: Streptomyces sp. NBC_01314 (assembly GCF_041435215.1). NCBI lineage: Bacteria > Bacillati > Actinomycetota > Actinomycetes > Kitasatosporales > Streptomycetaceae > Streptomyces > Streptomyces sp. NBC_01314. The sequence goes on from NZ_CP108394.1 coordinate 8,482,553, forward strand.
TCGAAGCCCTTGTTCTCCAGAAGGAGGACAAGGAAGGCCGCCTGATCCTCTCGAAGAAGCGCGCCCAGTACGAGCGCGCCTGGGGCACCATCGAGAAGATCAAGGAAGAGGACGGCATCGTCACCGGCACCGTCATCGAGGTCGTCAAGGGTGGTCTCATCCTCGACATCGGCCTCCGTGGCTTCCTGCCGGCCTCCCTTGTCGAGATGCGCCGTGTCCGCGACCTCCAGCCCTACGTGGGCAAGGAGCTCGAGGCGAAGATCATCGAGCTGGACAAGAACCGCAACAACGTGGTCCTGTCCCGCCGTGCCTGGCTGGAGCAGACCCAGAGCGAGGTCCGCCAGACCTTCCTCACGACCCTGCAGAAGGGCCAGGTCCGCTCCGGCGTCGTCTCCTCGATCGTCAACTTCGGTGCGTTCGTGGACCTCGGTGGCGTCGACGGTCTCGTCCACGTCTCCGAGCTTTCCTGGAAGCACATCGACCACCCCTCCGAGGTTGTCGAGGTCGGCCAGGAAGTCACCGTCGAGGTCCTCGACGTCGACATGGACCGTGAGCGTGTCTCCCTGTCGCTGAAGGCGACGCAGGAAGACCCGTGGCAGCAGTTCGCCCGGACCCACCAGATCGGTCAGGTCGTCCCGGGTAAGGTCACGAAGCTCGTTCCGTTCGGTGCGTTCGTCCGCGTGGACGAGGGCATCGAGGGTCTGGTCCACATCTCCGAGCTGGCCGAGCGCCACGTGGAGATCCCGGAGCAGGTCGTCCAGGTCAACGACGAGATCTTCGTCAAGGTCATCGACATCGACCTCGAGCGTCGTCGCATCAGCCTCTCGCTGAAGCAGGCCAACGAGGCCTTCGGTGCCGACCCGGCCACGGTCGACTTCGACCCGACGCTGTACGGCATGGCCGCGTCGTACGACGACCAGGGCAACTACATCTACCCCGAGGGCTTCGACCCCGAGACCAACGACTGGCTCGAGGGCTTCGAATCCCAGCGTGAGGTGTGGGAGACCCAGTACGCCGAGGCGCAGACGCGCTTCGAGCAGCACCAGGCCCAGGTCATCAAGTCCCGCGAGGCCGACGCCGCTGCCGCGGCCGAGGGCGGGGACGCCGCGGGTGCGGCTCCGGCCGCGGGCGGCGGTGGCTCGTCGTACTCCTCCGAGGGCGCGGACACCTCCGGTGCCCTGGCTTCGGACGAGGCGCTGGCTGCCCTTCGCGAGAAGCTGGCCGGCGGCCAGAGCTGAACGCACACGGCTGAGGTCTAGCCGATAACACGTCGGGCCCGCATCCACCAGGATGCGGGCCCGACGTGCGTTCCCTGTGCCGCCGGACCCGGCCGGCAGGACACAGGCTTGGTCGCGGGGCCGCCCGGTTCGCCGACGGGAAGTACCTCGACACCGGGCCGGCCCGTCTCCCGCAGTGGATGGTCGCCCTCGACCACCGCCGCGAACCGGGCGTCCCCGAGAAGGTGTTCACCGACGCGACGCCGCCGTGCACCTCTGCGACGTGGTGGGCCGACCTGCGTGACGAAACCGGTCCGGCACCGGACCGCGGAGGCGCCGATGTCCACGGCCACGTCCCGGAGTTCCTCGGCCCGGCCGGACACCCCGTGGGGAGGCCGCCCGGCGCCACGGGGCGTCAGGTCCGCGCGGAACGGGTAAGGCGGTGACCGTGCTCCACGCGCGCGTGCGGCGGTCGTTGTGGCGCGTGCCGCATGCGTGGAACGGTCACCGGGAATGCCCCGCCCCCGCTCCGTGTTGTGGAGTACGAACACGAGGAGGAGCGGTCACAGTGCTTGATCCGCAGAGTTTGTACGCATGGGAGCCGAAGGGTCTTGCCGTCGTCGACATGGCGCTCGCCCAGGAGTCGGCGGGACTTGTCATGCTCTACCACTTCGACGGATACATAGACGCGGGTGAGACGGGCGACCAGATCGTCGAACGACTCCTCGGTTCACTGCCCCACCAGGTGGTGGCCCGCTTCGACCACGACCGTCTCGTGGACTACCGGGCGCGCCGCCCGCTGCTGACGTTCAAGCGCGACCGCTGGACCGACTACGAGGAGCCGACGCTCGAAGTACGGCTCGTCCAGGACGCCACCGGAGCACCCTTCCTGCTGCTGTCGGGCCCCGAGCCGGACGTGGAGTGGGAGCGCTTCGCGGCCGCCGTCCAGCAGATCGTCGAGCGGCTCGGCGTGCGCCTCTCGGTGAACTTCCACGGCATCCCCATGGGCGTGCCGCACACCCGCCCCGTCGGCCTCACCCCCCACGGCAACCGTGCCGAGCTGGTCCCGGGCCATCGCAGCCCCTTCGAGGAGGCGCAGGTGCCCGGCAGCGCCGAGTCCCTCGTGGAGTACCGCCTCGCGGAGGCCGGACACGACGTGCTCGGCGTCGCCGCGCACGTACCGCACTACATCGCCCGCTCGCCCTACCCGGACGCCGCCCTGACCGTCCTGGAGGCCGTCACGGCGGCCACCGGCCTGGTGCTGCCCTCCGTCGCGCACGCACTGCGCACGGAGGCGCACCGTACGCAGACGGAGATCGACCGGCAGATCCGGGAGGGCGACGAGGAACTGGTCGCCCTCGTGCAGGGCCTGGAGCACCAGTACGACGCGGCAGCGGGCGCCGAGACGCGGGGCAACATGCTCGCCGAGCCCGTCGACATCCCCTCCGCCGACGAGATCGGGCGGGAGTTCGAGAAGTTCCTGGCAGAGCGGGAGGGCGAGGGCTGAGTCCTCCGCGGGCCCGCCTCCGGACCCGTCTCCGGGGCTGTGGGAGCTCCTGATCCCGGGTCTGTGGGAGGCCCGGAAAATCAGGGTCTCCCACAGCTGTGTCAGTGGCAGGGCCTAAGCTGCCGGGCATGTTGAAAGTGGGTCTCACCGGCGGTATCGGCGCCGGCAAGAGCGAGGTGTCGCGGCTGCTCGTGGAGCGCGGCGCCGTGCTGATCGACGCGGACCGCATCGCGCGCGAGGTCGTCGCACCGGGTACCCCCGGGCTCGCGGCGGTCGTGCAGACCTTCGGCGAGACCGTGCTCACGCCGGACGGCAGCCTGGACCGGCCCAGGCTGGGCTCCCTCGTCTTCGCGGACCCGGAGAAGCTGGCCGCGCTGAACGCGATCGTTCACCCCCTGGTGGGCGCCCGCTCCAGAGAGCTGGAGAGCTCCGCCGCCGAGGACTCCGTCGTCATCCACGACGTCCCCCTGCTCACCGAGAACGGCCTCGCCCCGCTGTACGACCTGGTGGTCGTCGTGGACGCGGCCCCCGAGACCCAGCTCGACCGTCTCGTACGCCTGCGCGGCATGACGGAAGAGGACGCACGCGCGCGCATGGCCGCCCAGGCGACCCGCGAGAAGCGTCTGGAGATCGCGGACATCGTCATCGACAACGACGTGCCCCTGGAAGACCTGCGGCGGCGGGTGCGGGACGTATGGGCGGATCTCACGCGTCGGGCGCACGCGGCCCGGGAGCGATCCGCACACTCACAGGAATAGCGGGGCCGCAGGGGGCGTTGAACCCTCGCAGCGAGGGAAGGACTCAGCCGTGCCCGAGACCAGCGGTTCCACCGGACGTACCCCGGAGACGCACGTCATCGACTTCCGCGCTGCCGAGCAACTGCTTGCCGCACGTGATCCGCGGGGCGCGGTCAAGCTGCTCGACCGGGTCATAGCCGAGCACCCCGAGAACACGGCGGCCCGGCTGCTGCGGGCCCGCGCCTTCTTCGCGGCGGCCCAACTGCGGCCCGCGGAGCTGGAGTTCACCATCGTCCTGGAGCGCGAGCCGGACAACGCGTTCGCGCACTTCGCCCTCGCCCGCACCTATCAGCGCCAGGCCCGCGACGACCAGGCCAAACGCCACTTCCGGCTCGCCGCGGCCCTCGACCCGAACCCGCAGTACCTGGAAGCGGCCCGGTTCGACTCCTGACGGCCGCGCGTACTCTCGCCCCTACGGGTGGCCCTGCCTCGGTGGTTGGTACGGCGGGATGTCGCGGCCCGGCTGGTAGTGCGGGCCCTGACGGATATGGCGCAGGACCACGGCCAGATCGACGGTGACGATCAGCCACAGCACCCCACAGGCGGCGGCCCAGCCGGGGCGGCCGACCAGAGCGAAGGCAGTCGTTCCGGCGATCGCCCAGATCAGGCCCCATACGCTCAGCCAGAGCCGCATCCGCAGGGGACTGCGTGCTGTCGTCGGTTCACTGCCGGTACGCATCGGATCGCCGCTCCTCCTCGTCCTACTCGGAAACGTACTCCTCGCCTCGTACGTTCTCCAGACGACCGATGCGGTGTGACGGGGGAGGCGAAGGTGTTGCTGGACGCGGTGCGGGCGGACGTGAGGCTCGCCGACTGGCTGAAGGGCCTGGAGGAGAGCGAGAGCGCCCCGGGAGTGCGGGAGCGGCTGCCGGAGGCCGACGAGCTGCCGGATGTACTGGTCGACCTCGCCGTGCCGTACGAGGACATCAACGAGCTGGTCGCGCTGCGCCGCACGCTGGCGGCCGACGAGGGTGCGACCTGGCTGCTCGGGCGGTGCGTCGACGGTCTCGTGCGGGACATGGGGAAGATCGGCAAGGGGCTGAGACTCCTGCCGCTGCCCCTGGAGTCGGGCCCGCTCGGCCGCTACTTCCATGTGTACGTCTTCGTGGCGACCCTGCCGTACGTGCGCGCGTACCACCGCGAGCGCGGGATCCCCGACGACATCTCCCGGCGCACCCTCGCGGACCTCGGCCGCGGCCTGGTGCTGCACCGCCGGCGGTACGGCGTGGGCGGGCTCGTCGCGCCGGGCTGGTACTCGCTGCATTTCCACGGGGAGCTGTTCCAGCTCGGTCGGCTGCAGTACCAGCGGTCACGGGTGAGCGGCCGGGAAGGTGTCGCGCTGGCGGCTGCGGGCCTGGCGCTGCAGCCAGGAGAACCCTGCCTCGACCTGCACATACCCGACTACGCGGGACCCCTGACACCGGAAGCCTGCGACCGGTCGCTGACATCGGCCCGTGACTTCTTCGCGCGGCACTTCCCGCACGAGCGCTACACGGCGGGCTGCTGCCACTCCTGGCTCCTCGACCCACAGCTGAAGCGGTACCTGCCGGCGGACGCCAACATCATCCGTTTCCAGGAGCGGTTCCGGGTCGCCTGCGGCAACAGCGAACCCGAGGACGACCTGCCGATCCGCTTCGTGTTCGGGGACCCGGACCTACCGGTGGAGACACTGCCACGCCGGACGAGCCTCGAACGGGCCGTGGCCGATCATCTGCGGGCGGGAGGGCACTGGTACAGCGGGCATGGCTGGTTCGCCTGGTGAGGCGCGATCTGCACGACCGACTCGGGGCACCCATGTTCACCCCATCGGGTGACCTGTGACAGGAACGGTCCGCGTCCGCCCGGCCGTTGGACGGATATGAGCATTCAGATGCGTGAGGGATACGAGGGAACCGGACCCGGCGCGATCACCCCGGACGGCTGCGCGGTCGAGCTGTACTCGCGGCTGCCGGTGGGCGACGAGCCGGAGGTCATCGCGGGCGTCGCACCCGCGGGCGCGCGCATTCTCGAACTGGGCAGCGGCGTGGGCCGTATGACGCATCCCCTGATCGAGCGGGGGTTCACCGTCACGGCTGTCGACGAGTCGGCGGAGATGCTTGAGCGGGTGCGCGGGGCCCGCACGATATGCGGTCCGATCGAAGGCCTCGACCTGGGCGAGAAGTTCGACGTGGTGCTGCTCGCGTCGTTCCTCGTCCACACCGGGGACCCCGAGGTGCGGCGCGGGATGCTCGCGACCTGTCTGCGGCATGTCGGGGACGAGGGCTTCGTGCTGATCCAGCGCGAGGGGGAGGACTACCACACGAACGTGCCCCGGGAACGGGTCGACCCCCGAGGGTTCACCGTCCGCATAGCCTCGGTCGAACCCGTCGGGGACGGGGTCGACTCGGTGTTCGCGGAGTACTTCTTCCCAGATGGCGAGTGGACCCAGACGTTCAGGGCACGACCACTGACCAAGGAGCAGTTCGAGGAGGCTCTGGGGGAGGCGGGGCTCAAGGTCGAGCGGTATCTGACGGAGGACCGGGTGTGGGTGAAGGTGGTGCCGGTGGAGTGAGGGCTGCCGAAGGGGCGGGCGGCTGACGGTGGGCTGAAGGGCTGAGTGCCTGACGGTGGGTTGGCCGCTGACGGTGGGCCGAGGGGCTGAGGAGGGGGGAGGGGGCGCCGGAGATCGTGGCGCGAATGTCCGCCGGGCGGCGATGAGTTCGGGGGAGCGGCTCGGTCTACTTCTGTGACAGCTCTTACGGAACCGCGTCACACAGGAGATCCCATGTCCGAGACCACCGATCCCGCCACCCACGTCGCGTCCGACTCCTCCTTGGCCGCCGCCGCCGCCTCCTCCTCCGCCGCCGGCACGAAGGGCACCGCACGCAGCAAGGGCGCACGGATCTCGCTGCGCGCGCTGCAGATCGTGCTCGCGCTGTTCTACGCGTTCGCGAGCGCGCTGCCCAAGCTGATCGCGCACTCGTCGGCCGTCGAGTCCTTCGAGACGCTCGGCTGGGGCAGCGCGGGGATGTACACCATCGGCGTGCTCGAACTGGCGGGTGCCATCGGGCTGTTGATCCCCGCGTTGGCTTCGGTCGCGGCGGCGTCGCTGAGCGCGCTGATGGTGGGGGCGTTCATCACGCAGATCACCGCCTTCGACGGGGAGTACGCGGCGACACCGCTGATTCTGATCGTTCCGCTCGCCCTGATCGCCTGGGCCCGGCGCCAGGACGTGGCCGGGCCGGCGCAGTGGGTGCGACGAGTGCGACGGGAGGCGTGACCGCAGCGGTCAGGCCCACCCGGCGGCGGGCATCACCGAGAGGCTCTCCGGCGACCACCCGGGAGGCCTCTCGGCGGTGCCCGCCGCCGGGTGGTGTGGCGGGGAGGGGCGCTGACGTGGGGCGTCTGGGATGTCGGCGTGGGGCGCCCTCACCGGTGCTCGCGGGGCGCCTGCGGCTGCCTGCGGCGACCTACGTGGAGCGGCGATGGCGCTCGGCGTTCGCGGCCTCGGGCAGGCCCTGAAGGCGCTCCAGGTCGCGGCGGTCGCGTTTGGTGGGGCGGCCGGTGCCTCGGTCGCGGATGCCTGCGGGGGCGGTGGCCTCGCGGGGCGGGGGCGGCGGGGAGTTGTCGACGTAGCACTCGGCGGCGACGGGCGCGCCGACCCGCTTGCGGATCAGACGCCTGACGACGACGATCCGCTCGTGGCCCCCGGCCTGGCGCAGCCGCACCTCGTCGCCGACGCGCAGCGCGTGGGCGGGCTTGACGCGTTCGCCGTTGACGCGGACGTGGCCGCCCCGGCAGGCGGTGGCGCCCATCGAGCGGGTCTTGACCAGGCGGACGGACCAGATCCAGCTGTCGACGCGCACGGTCTCGCCGTTCGCCGGGCGGGCGGCCTCGGCGGCCGCGGACACCGCCGCCGACCCGTCGGTACCCCGGTCGGTGGTGGCCGGACCGCTCGTCCGCTCCTGCGTACCTTCAGAAGCCATGCCTCGACCTTAGCTCCCCGGTCGGCCGCGCAGGGGAGGAGATCACCGGACGTACCGTGGAGAGATGGGCGGCGGCAGTGGTGGTGACGGATACAGCGCCGGCGACGGCGGAGGTGGCGACGGTCGGGGTGGGGGCACCGGGCTGGCCGCGCTCGACGCGCGGATCAGCGGGTGCCGGGCATGTTCCCGGCTGGTCGAGTGGCGGGAAGAGGTGGCGCGTACCAAGCGGGCCGCGTTCGCCGACCAGGACTACTGGGGGCGGCCGGTGCCGGGCTTCGGGCCGCCCGACGCCGCGCTGCTGATCGTCGGGCTCGCGCCCGCCGCGCACGGGGCGAACCGGACGGGGCGGATGTTCACCGGCGACCGCTCGGGAGACGTGCTGTACGCGGCCCTGCACGATGTGGGCCTGGCCTCGCGCGGCACGGCGGTCGGCGTGGACGACGGCCTGGAGCTGTACGGCGTACGGATCACCTCACCCGTGCACTGCGCGCCGCCCGCCAACAAGCCGACGCCCCAGGAGCGGAACACGTGCCGGCCGTGGCTGGTCGGGGAGTTGGAGCTACTGCGGCCGACACTGCGGGCCGTGGTGGTGCTCGGGGCCTTCGGCTGGCAGGCCGCGCTGCCCGCGCTCGCCGACGCCGGCTGGGACGTGCCCCGGCCGCGACCCCTCTTCGGCCACGGCACCCAGGTACCGCTCGACGGGCTGGACCTCTTCGGCTGCTTCCATGTGAGTCAGCGCAACACCTTCACCGGCCGGCTGACCCCTGCCATGCTGCGCGAGGTCCTGCGTACGGCGGCGAAGTCCGCGGGGCTGAGCGTCACTTCGTAGTCGAGGCTGCCTGGGCGGTCCGGGTGTTCGGGCCCGGCGGAAAACCGGCTACCGCCGCCGTCGTACGCCGGTTAGGGTCGCGCAATGCCCATTTACCCGGAGATCGAACCGTACGACCACGGCATGCTCGACGTCGGGGACGGCAACCGCGTGTACTGGGAGGTCTGCGGGAATCCGCGGGGCAAGCCCGCGGTCGTGCTGCACGGCGGGCCGGGGTCCCGGGCCAACGCCTGGTTCCCGCGGCTCTTCGACCCCGACGCGTACCGGATCGTGCTGCTCGACCAGCGCGGCTGCGGCCGTTCGACGCCACTGGCGAGCGTGTACGGGACCGACATGAGCGTCAACACGACGGATCGTCTGATCGCCGACCTGGAGCTGCTGCGGCGGCATCTCGGGATCGGGCGGTGGCTGGTATGGGGCGTGTCGTGGGGGTCGGCCCTCGGTCTGAGATACGCGCAGACGCATCCGCAGGCCGTGACGGAGCTGGTCCTCACGGGGGTCGCCACGGCCTCCGACGCCGAAGTCGCCCTGCTGACCAGGGGGCTCGGACAGTTCTTCCCGGAGGCCTTCGAACGGTTCCTGGGAGAGCTGCCCGAGGACGAGCGGGACGGGAACCTGCCGGCGGCGTACAACCGGCTGCTCGAGTCGTCCGACGAGGCGGTGCGGGCGCGGGCGGCGCGGGCCTGGACCGACTGGGAGACGGCCATCGCCGCGCTGCCGCCCCGCTCCGTGCCACGCTACGAGGACCCGGTGTTCCGGTACGCCTTCGCCCGCACCGTCACCCACTACTGGGGCAACGGCCACTTCCTCGACGGGGGCGGCGACGGCGTGGTGCTGCGTGACGCGCACCGGCTCAAGGACATCCCGGGCACCCTCGTCCAGGGCAGCCTCGACCCCGGCAACCTCCTCGGTATCGTCTGGCGCCTGCACCACGCCTGGCCCGGCAGCGAGCTGATCCTCATCGACGACGTGGGACACGACGCGGGCGCGCCGGACATGGCGACGGCGCTGGTGGCGGCGACGGACAAGTACGCCAAGGGTTGAGGGCCGCGAGGAGGCGGGACGCCGAGAGGGGCGTTGGGTGCGCGCTCGACTTCCTACGGCGGATACCGGGGAAGCCGCGCGGTGACGGGAGACTCACGGCGTATCCCCGGAAGGCGGGAGACTCGCGCCGTATACCTGCGAATACTGCCTGAATACCTGCGAATACTGCCGGACCGGGACTACGGCCCGCCATCCGCGTTTTCTTCGCCGTCCCTGCCGTCCCTGCCGTCCCTGCCGTCCCTGCCGTCCCTGCCGCCTGTGCCGCCTGTGCCGCCTGGGCTGTCCTTGATCTCTCCGCCGTCCGTGTGGCTGTCGCCCTCGGCGCCGTGTTCGCCGAACAGATGCCGCACTGTCGACCGGTAGTTGGTCCGGACGTGGGTGAGGGCGTGGTGGCGGGCGCGGTCGGGGTCGCCGGAGGCGATGGCGTCGTACAGCTCGCGGTGCTCGGTGAGGAGTTGGGGCCACTCGGTGTTCTGGCGGGTCAGCCAGCGCAGGCGGCCGTCGACCGGCTCCATGACGGAGATGAGCAGGCTGTTGCCGGCCATGGCGAGGACGCGGTCGTGGAACCGGGTGTTGATGTCAGTGATCGTCTCGGCGTCCCCGGCACGGGTCGCCTCCGCCGCCCGGTCGAGCAGCGCCGACAGCTCCGCGAGGGACTCCGGGGTGGCGCGGGAGGCGGCGAGCCCGGCGGCGTACACCTCCAGTGCCTCGCGCAGCTCGAAGAGTTCCGCCACGTCCGCCGGGGTGAGGCGGCGGACGACGGTGCGGCGCGGGGTCTCGAAGTGGACGAAGCCCTCGGCGACCAGCGCGCGGATCGCCTCACGGACCGGCACCCGGGAGACCCCGAAGCGGTCGGCCAGCTCACGCTCCACCAGCCGGTCGCCCGGACGCAGGCGCCCCGCGATGACGTCCTGCCGCAGGGTGCCCAGGACACGTTCGCGCACCGCGCCGAGGGGTTCGATCTTCGCTCCTTGCGGAGCCAGGGAGCTCATGAGGCAATCTTCGCCGACGCCGGGGGTCTTTTACGGGGCGTTAACAACAGCGACATCGGTCCGAACGGTTGACGGGAGGACTATGAGCGCAGTTTGGTATACCAAACAGCGCGTGGTGCTTTCCTGGTCCCCCACACCGGTCCCGCACCCGTCCCCGTCACCCACCCCTCGTCTCCTCTCGCTCCTGGAGGCCCCGTGTCCCTCGCCGACCGTGCCGAAGCCACCGGCACCACAGCGTTCGTCCCCGACCCCCGCCTCACCAACGAGGACCTCGCCCCCGCCGACAAGCGGGCCTGGAAGGTCTTCGACCTCTTCGCCCTGTGGATGTCCGACGTCCACAACCTCGGCAACTACACGTTCGCCGCGGGCCTGCTGGTCCTCGGCATGAACGTCTGGCAGGTGTTCACGTCGCTGCTCGTCGGCTTCGTGATCATCTACATCGGGATGAACTGGATGGGGAGGATCGGGCAGCGCCACGGCGTGCCCTTCCCCGTGATCAGCCGCATCAGCTTCGGCGTCTGGGGTGCCAACATCCCGGCCCTCATCCGGGCCGTGATCGCCATCATGTGGTACGGCATCCAGACCTATCTCGCGTCCGTCGCGGTCAACATCATGCTGCTGGCCGCCTGGCCGGGCCTGGAGTCCTGGACCCACAACTCCTTCCTGGGTCTGCACCAGCTCGGCTGGTGCACCTTCGTCGCCCTGTGGCTCATCCAGGCGCTGATCATCAGCCAGGGCATGGAGTCGGTCCGCAAGTTCCAGGACTTCTGCGGCCCCGCGATCTGGCTCGTCATGATCGCGCTGGCCGTCTGGATCCTCGCCAAGGCCGGCTGGACCATCTCCCTCACCTCGACCCCCAACCCGGTCTCCGTCGGCGAGCAGTGGCGGCAGTGGTTCGGCGCGATAGGGCTGGTCCTCGCCACCTACGGCACGCTGATGCTCAACTTCTGCGACTTCTCCCGCTTCGCGCCGGACTACCGGACGGTCAAGCGGGGCAACTTCTGGGGTCTGCCGATCAACTCGACCGCCTTCGTGGTGGTGTCCGTCATCGTCACGGCGGGCTCGATCGAGGTCTTCGGCGAGGCGATCACCGATCCGGCGCACCTCGTCGCCGAGATCGGCAACACCTGGATCCTCGTCCTGGGCGCGCTGACCTTCGCCATCGCCACCATGGGCGTCAACATCGTCGCCAACTTCGTCTCACCGGCGTACGACCTCGCCAACGTCTGGCCGCAGAAGATCACCTTCAAGGTCGGCGGCATGATCAGCACGGTCGCGGCGCTGGTCGTGACCCCGTGGAACCTCTTCTCCAACCCCACCGTCGTCCAGTACTTCCTCGGCGGCCTGGGCGCTTTCCTCGGCCCGCTGTTCGGCGTGATCATGCTCGACTACTTCTGGGTCAAGCGCGGCCGTATCGACGTCGACGAACTCTTCAACGCCGCGCCCGGCTCCCGCTACTACTACCGCAAGGGCGTCAACCCCAAGGCGCTGTGGGCGTTCCTGCCCGCCGCGGCGGTCTCGGCGGTTCTCGCCCTGGTGACGACCTTCAGCGAGGTCGCCCCGTACTCCTGGTTCATCGGTACGGCGCTGGCCGCCGGGCTGTACGCCGTGCTGTGCCGGGACGAGCGGGCCGCCGGGCCGGCTCCCGCCGAGCCCGCAGCCGTGGAGGGCTGAGCGTGCGCATCGTCGTCACCAACTGCAACACGACGCAGGGGATGACCGAGGAGATCGTGCGAGGTGCCCGGGCCGCCGCAGGCCCGGGCACCACTGTGACCGGACTGACCCCCGCCTGGGGGCCCGAGTCCGCGGAGGGCTGGCTGGACAGCTACCTCTCCGCCGCCGCCGTCCTCGACACCCTGCGGACCTACGAGGAGCCGTACGACGCCGTAGTCATGGCCGGTTTCGGGGAGCACGGGCGTGAGGGCGCGCGCGAACTGGTGGACGTTCCCGTCGTCGACATCACCGAGGCCGCCGCCCACCTCGCCTGTCTGCTCGGGCGGCGCTACGGCGTCGTCACCACGCTCGAACGCTCCTGCGGGCAGATCGAGGACAGCCTGGACGCCGCCGGCGTGGGCCGCAACTGCGCGGCGATCGTCGGCACCGGCCTCGGCGTCCTCGACCTCGCCGACACCGGCCGCACCACCCGGGCCTTCCTCGCGGCCGGGCAGCGGGCCCGGGACGCCGGGGCCGAGGTGCTGGTCCTGGGGTGCGCCGGGATGACCGGGCTCCAGCGGACGGTCGGGGAGAAGCTGGGAGTGCCGGTCGTCGACGGGGTGGGGGCGGCCGTGAAACTCGCCGAGTCACTGGTGGCGCTGGGGCTGACCACCAGTCGGGCGGGGGGTTATGCGAAGCCGCTGCCGAAGAAGAGGAGTTGGGGGGCCGGGGGAGCGGGTTCGTCGGGGGGCCTGGGGACCGGGTGAGTCGAGGGGTGGGGGATGTGGACGCGGTCAGGGGCGGCTCCTTGTTGTCGTGGGCGGCTGCGGGCATATGGGCATGTGGGTCTGCGGGTGGCTGGGTGCGCAGTGCCCCGCGCCCCTTGCGGGGCCGGGGTCGGCTCACGTCCGTCCGCGTCCGTGGTGGGGCCGGAGGCGTGCCGCGTCCGTCCGTGCCCCTTACCGGACCGGCGACTCCGGGACCACCGCTGTCGCCGTGATCTCCACCAGCTGGCCCGTGTAGCCGAGGCAGGCCACGCCGAGGAGGGTCGACGAGTGGGGGCCGGTGCTGAGGCCGGACGCCTCGACGACGTCCCAGACCGCGGAGAGGACCGCCGGTTCGTCGCTCACGACGTACACGTCGGTGCAGGCGACATGCTCGAAGTCGCTGCCCACCGCCCGCAACTGCTCCCCGAGGTTGGCCAGCACCTGCTCGGCCTGCCGTACCGGATCCCCCTCCCCGACCAGATTCCCGTCGGCGTCCAACGGAACGGAGCCGGCGAGGAAGGCGAGCTTCGTCCCGGCCTCGACGACGGAAGCGTGAGAGTAGACGGGCGGTGCGAAGAGGCTGGGGACGGTGGCGCGCTGGATCATGACTGCTCCCGGTGGAGGACAACCTGTCGATCAGGTGATCATGCGAATTCTCCGCCGCGACCGCATCCGAATTCCGGGCCGAGCCGTGCCTGCGCCGCTGCTGCCGACCGCCGCCGCACCACGCCGTCGGCGGTGCTGCGGTGCTGCGGCTGCGGTGCCAGGGCCGCACCCGCACCTACCCCGCCGTCGGTGGCCCTGGCCTCGCGCCGCCGTACGGACTGTCCACTCGCCGTCCCTTCTCCGCCGCGGTCGGGTCAGCCGTCCGAGGTCACGACGGTGGGCTGGCCGGCGAGGATGCCGCCGTCCAGGACGAACTCGGCGCCCGTCGAGAACGTGGCGTCGGCGATGACGAAGAGCACCATGCGCGCTACCTCCTCGGGCTCACCGAACCGGGGAATGGGCTGTCCAGAGGTGTAGGAGTCGCCGAAGCCGGCCGTCATCGGGGTGCGGATGGCGCCGGGGTGGACGGAGCAGACACGGACCCCGTCGGGGGCCAGCTCCAGCGCGGCGGTCTTCGTCAGCCCGCGCAGCCCCCACTTGCTCGCCGCGTACGACCCGATGCCCGCGTAGGAGGTCAGCCCAGCGAGGGAGGAGATGTTCACGATCACCCCGCCGCCGGCCCGGCGCAGCGAGGGCGCCACCGCGCGCATGCCCAGCCATGGGCCCTGGAGGTTGACGTCGAGGACTCTGCGGAACGATGCGAGGGACTGCTCCTCCATCGAGCCCCACTCGGCGATCCCCGCGTTGTTCACCAGCACCGAGACCGGGCCCAGGTCGCGTTCCACCTCGGCCACCGCCCGCTGCCAGTCGTCCTCGCTGCTGACGTCCAGATCCAGGTAGCGCGCCCGGCCGCCGAGTTCCGCCGCGAGGCTCGTTCCCTCGGCGTCGCGTACGTCGGCGACCACCACGGTGGCCCCCTCGGCCGAGAGGAGCCGTGCCACCGCGGACCCGATCCCTCCGACCCCACCGGTGACGATCGCCACCCGCTCGCTCAGACGTCCCATCACGACCTCCCGTTGCTGAGTACGGCGTCATCGCCGCCCTATCAGGATCGGCCGCGGCACAGCAGGCCGCAGTTCGGAACGGGGCGCCGCCTCGGCGAACGCCCCCGGTCCGCCCCGTCCTGCTGTGCCGGGAGTGCGTGCCGGATCTGCCGGGAGTGCGTGCCGGATCGGATCTCCTTTCCCGCGCTGAGCCGGGTCAGCCGCGGCTTGTCGGAGCGCACGGGACCGCGGGGTGCGAGGCGCGAACTCCCACCACCGGCTGACGCCCGGGCGCATGGACGACTCCGTCCCGCCGACCACCCGGTCCGTGGGGCCGTCCGACGGTACGGTTGAGGATCTGTACGACGATGACGAGCAAGGAGGGCCGGTGGGCGCGGAGTTGAGCGCGTCGGTGGGCGGGGTGTGGCCACGGCGCCGGTCCAGGAGGGGCGATGAGTAAGAGCGGCGAGGCGGAGCTTCCCGGTTCGGCTTCCTCCACCCCCAGTCCGCTCGACCCGGCACTCACCGGCTGGATGCCCTCAGCCGGGGACAGGGACGGGGGCGGGGACAAGGACGGCCGGGAGTTCACCGACCGCGCGTTCCTCGATCACCTGGCGGACCGTCTCGACGTGCTCCCGACCGTCCGTGCCGTCGCTCTCGGTGGCTCCCGGGCGCAGGGCACGCACGGCCCGGACAGCGACTGGGACCTGGCGGTCTACTACCGGGGTTCGTTCGACCCGGCCGACCTCCGAGCCGTCGGCTGGGAGGGTGAGGTCTCCGAGATCGGCGGCTGGGGCGGGGGCGTCTTCAACGGCGGTGCCTGGCTGACCGTCGACGGTCGCCGGGTCGACGTCCACTACCGCGATCTGGACGTCGTCGAAAGGGAGTTGGCGAACGCCGAGGAGGGGCGCTTCCATGTGGAGCCCCTCCTCTTCCACCTCGCCGGTATCCCCAGCTACCTCCTCGTCGCCGAACTGGCCGTCAACCGCGTCCTGCGCGGCGACCTGCCCCGCCCGGCCGCGTACCCGGAGAACCTCAGCAGGTCCGCCGCCGAACGCTGGCACGGTACCGCCCACGCGACCCTTGCCTACGCCAAGGCCAACCACGCACCGAAGGGCCGCCTCACCGAGGTCGCCGGTGCCATCGCCACGGCCGCGGCCCAGGCCGCGCACGGCGTGCTGGCGGCGCGCGGGGAGTGGGTGACGAACGAGAAGCGACTGCTGGAACGGGCGGGGCTGCGGGCGGTCGACGGCATCGTCGAAGGCCTGCGCGCGGAGCCGATGGTGCTCACACGGGCGGCTTTCGAGGCCGAGGCGCTCTTCCGGTCCGCCGGGTAGAGCAGGCGACGAGAAATTCCGTACGGCGAACCGAAGTCCCCATTCCCCGCGAATAATCCTTCGAGGAGATCACCCTTCCGCTGTTACCGTCTCTCACGTGGCGAAACTCAATCAGATCATCGCAGTGGAGAAGGGCGTCAAGGCCAAGTCCCATCAGGACCTGACGGCCGCTCATCAGGGGCTGCAGAAGCCGGCGTTGCTGTCCGGTATCGCGCGTACCTATCAGCCGAAGGACGAGGAGGGTGAGCAGTTGCCGCCCGAGTCGACCAGGGTGCAGGTGCGGGCGGAGGACGTGCTGCGGGAGACCGCGGGGGTTCTCACCCGGCTGTTCGATGTGACCGCCACGAAGGACTGGGCCAACTGCACGGCGCGGGCGGACGTGAAGGTCGAGGGGCGGGTGCTCGTCGCCGACGTGCCCGTGGCCTATCTGCTCTTCCTGGAGAAGCAGCTCGGGGAGATCAACACGCTGGTGCGGAAGCTGCCCGTGCTCGACGCCTCCGAGGCGTGGGCGCAGGACCCGTCCACCGACGACTGGAAGACCGAGGCCGTGCGGACGGTGCGTACCAAGAAGGTGCCGCGCAACCATGTGAAGGCCGAGGCGACCGACAAGCACCCCGCCCAGGTGGATGTGTACTACGAGGACATTCCGGTGGGTTACTGGACCACCGTGAAGTTCTCCGGAGCCCTGCCCGCCCGGCGCGTGAACGAAATTCTCGACCGCGTCGAGAAGTTGCAGCAGGCCGTGAAGTACGCACGGGAGGAAGCGAACAGCGCGGACGTCGTCGACCAGCGGGTCGGTGATGCCGTGTTCGGCTACCTGTTCGGATAGTTCGGGTAGTCTCACAGACTCCCCGGTCGGCCTTCGAGCCGGGCGGGGTGCGCGAGGAGCGCAAGCTGAAGCTGAGGCTTGTCGTGACGGACCGGTCCGTACCCGCCGAAGAACTCGGGGACGGGCCGCGATCAATCTCAGACTATTGCTCCAGACTCAGTATTCGCCGCCGATCGTCGCAACGACCGGGCCCAGGCCCCGGGACGTCGAAGTGCTGGTTCAAGTCCAGCCCGCGCAGCTCGATGCGCGGTGGTCCAAAGGCAGGACGCGGCGACATGACGACTGACCTGGGTTCTCTACCGTGGCGGCGTGCCCAATGGGCGGCATATCAGGGCCCGGGGGCCGGCTACGCCCTCGGGCCCACCTTTTTCCCGGCATGACTCGCGCCACCCTTAAGGGATGACTCACGTCCCTTCACGGGCATGACTCGCGCGCCCTTCCGAAATGACTCGCGGTCGCCTTTGCACCCTGGCTCGCGTGCCTTTCCGTCCTGCCGTACGCGTGCGCTCCCTGGTTGCGTTCATAAAGAACATGGCTTCTACAGGGATCGTCACATCGCGGTAATACGAGCGTTCCAGAATCTCCGGGTCCGGGCCCTACGGTGGAGAGCAGCCAGCATCCGATGCCATCGGTCGGCGCATCAACCGTCGCCGCTGACACCGCCACCGCCAACGCCCCGGCCGCCGTCGCCCGAAGGCACACCCCGCCCTCACCCGACGACAGGAGCCCCGTGTCCCGCCCCGCTGCCCCAGCCCTGCCGCCCTGGCTCGCCCATGCTCTGCGTGCGCAGAGGGGACCGGTGCCCTGGAACGCGGTGGTGCGAGGGGCGTTGGCCGGTGGGCCACTGCTGCTCGTGGCCGTGCTGCTGGGGCGGCCCTCCGTCGGAGTCCTCGCGGCGCTCGGCGCCATGCTCGCCGGGATCAACGACCGCCCCGGGAGCCGACGCGTCGCCGTGCAGCGGCTCGGGGTGCCCGCGCTCGCCGGGGCCGTGGGGATGCTCGCCGGAACGTACGCCGGGCAGTACGCCGGCGCCGTCGTCCTCACCCTGCTGCTCACCGCGCTCGGGCTGCTCGCCGGCGGTATGAGCGCGGTCGGACTCGTGGCGTCCGGAGCGGGCACGCAACTGCTGGTCGCGGCCGCCATCGGGGCCGGAATGCCCTTGCCGGAACCGGGATGGGAGCGGGCGCTCGCCTACCTCGTCGGCGCCGGATGGCTGCTCGCACTGCGCCTGGCCCTACCCACGCCCGCGGTCCTCACCGCCGGTGACTACCGCTTCGACGGGGAACGGGACGCCGTCGCCGCCGTCTACGACGCGATCGCCGGGCTACTGGACGCCGTCGGCACCCCGGACGCGATCGCCAGGCGAGCCGCGCTGACCGCCACCCTCGACCATGCCCAGGACGCGCTCGCCGGACCCCGGCTGCGGCGGTACGCCAGTTCGTCGGCCGAGCGACGGCTGCACGCCCAGTACACCGCCGCGCTGCCCCTGGCCGAGGCGGCGACCGCGCTGGCCTGGGCCGGGGACGCCGTCGTCGGCCGGGCCTCCGAAGGGCCCCGGCGGCTCGCCGCGGCCGTGCGCGGCAACACCGCCACCGGTCCGTTGCCCGCGCCCTCCCGCTCGGCGCCGGCGCTGCGCGCCCTCGACGACGCGCTCCTGCGCGCCGCCGAGACCTTCGACCGGGGCGGCGACGCACACGAACTGCACACCCGCCGCCGTAGCCTCGGGTCGCTCGTCCGGCTCGGCCTCGGGTCCGGGGGACGTGAGTACGGGCTGCGGGTCGCCCTGTCCTTCGGCGCCGCCGCGGCCGTGGCACAAGCGCTGCACCACGAGCACTGGTACTGGCTGCCCGCGACCGCCGTCTTCCTGGTCAAGCCCGACCTGGGGCCGCTGGTGTCCCGGGTGCTGTGCCGGGCCGCGGGAACCGTGCTCGGCGCGGTGCTCTTCGCCGGGTTCGCCGCCGTACTGCCCCGGCCGGAAGGTCTCATCGCGCTCGTCGCGGTCAGCGGGGCGCTGATACCCGTCGCCACGCGGCACTTCGCCGCGCAGACCGCCGTCGTCACCGTCCTCGTCCTCGCCCTCGTCATGGTCGGCGGCGACCCTCAGGCCTCCTGGAGCCGCATCGCCGAAACGCTTCTGGCCTGCGCCATCGTCCTGATCGTCGGCCACCTGCCGATACCGAAGGGGCAGCGAGGCGGGGGCGTACGCGCCCGGCTCACCGAAGCGGGCACAGCGGCGCACGCCTACCTCGTGCACGTCCTGAACGAGCCGTGCGCGCCGGGCGCCGGCTCCGGAGCGAACGGGACGGGCCTGTCGCGCGGCGCGTCCACCCCCAACGGCGTCACCGTGTCCGTCGGGGCCGCCCTGCCGGGTGAGGCCGACGAGCGGGCCGCCCGCTGGACCCTGCGCCGCGAGGCCTACCGCACGCTCGCCCGGGCCCGCGCCGCGATCGCCCTCTCCGAAGCCGAACTGCCCGCCCTGGCCCGGCACACCGAAGGCACCGACGAGGTCGCCGCCATCCTTGAACGACTGGTCGACACCACCACCGCCTGCGCCGTGCACCTCGACGACACCGGACGCCTGAGCCGCCACCACACCGAGCGGCTCACCGCACTCCTCGACGAACTCGCACGCCACCAGAGGCACGCCGGCATCAGCCTCCCCGACGCCCCGGACCTGGCCGACGTACCGCCGAGGCAGGGCCTGAGCGCTTGAGCACGCGCTCGTGAGCACGCGCTCGTGAGCACGCGCTCGTGAGCAGGCGCTCGTGAGTACGCGTTCGTGAGCAGGCGCTCGTGAGCCCCCACTTGTGCGCCTGCGCAGCTCCCCTTGTGCGCCCGCGCAGGCCCGGTGGTGCGCGGGCGGACACGGCCGAATCCCACGCCTCCACCCACGGGTGCCCGGTTCGCATCCCTCCCGAGCACGCCCCGGTCGTACCGTGGCCACATGACGCCGTCTCCGTCTCCGTCCCCGCCGCCCCGCCCCACGACCTCGTCCCCGGCTCCCGCCGATCTCGTCATCACCGGCTGCACCGCTCTCGTCCACGACGAGCACGAGGGGATCACCTTCGTCGAGGACGCCGCGATCGTCGTACGGGAAGGGGTGATCGCGAGCATCGGGCCGGCGGAGGAGACGGCTCCGGTCACGACGGCGGAACGGATCGACGCGCGCGGCCAGGTCGCGATGCCGGGGCTGATCAACTGCCATACGCACGCGCCGATGGTGGCGCTGCGCGGCATCGCGGAGGACATGCCGGCGGAGGAGTGGTTCAACGACGTCATCTGGCCCGTCGAGTCCAACCTGACGGCGCGGGACGTCGAGTTGGGGGCCCGGCTGGCCTGCGCGGAGATGATCCGGGGCGGGGTGACGTGCTTCGCCGACCACTACTTCTCGATGGACACGGTCGCCGCCGTGGTCGAGGAGACGGGGATGCGGGCGCACCTGGGCGAGGCCTTCTTCTCCTCGCAGGGGCCCGAAGGCCGTGAGAAGTCCCTGGAGTTCGCGCTGCGGCACCGGGGCGCGGCCGGCGGTCGTATCACCACCGTGCTCGCCCCGCACGCCCCCTACACGGTCGAGGGCGCCGACCTCGCTGTGACCGCCGAACTCGCCCGCGAGCACAACCTCCCGGTGCATCTGCACGCCTCGGAGAGCCGCGATCAGACCGACAACAGCCTCGCCCGGCACGGCGTCACGCCCATCGAGATTTTGGAGCGCACCGGCCTGCTCGGCGTCGACGCGGGTGTGCTCATCGCGCACGGCACCGGGATCGTCGAGCGTGACCTGCCGGTTCTGGAGCGGGCGACCGGGCCGGTGGCCGTCGCCACCGCGCCCCGCGGCTATCTGAAGTTCGCCTGGCCCACGACCCCGGTGCGTGCCCTGCGCCGTATCGGCATCCCCGTCGGGCTCGCCACGGACGGGGCGGCCTCCAACAACTCCCTCGATGTGTGGGAGGCCATGGCCCTCACCGCGCTCGTGCAGAAGTCCACCGAGGGCGACCCGCGCTGGCTGACCTCACGCCAGGCCCTGCACCACGCGACCCTGCAGAGCGCCCGGGCCGTCGGGCTGGGGGAGCGGATCGGCAGCCTCGCCCCCGGCCGGCGCGCCGACATCGTCCTCGTCGACCTCAGCGGCCCGCACACCCAGCCGGTGCACGACCTCGCCGCCACCCTGGTACACAGCGCCCGCTCCGCCGACGTTCGCACCACGATCGTCGACGGCCGTGTCCTGATGCGCGACCGCGAGCTGCTCACCGTCGACGTGCCCGGGACCGCTCGGGAACTCACGGACCGCCTGGCCGCGCTCACCGACCGCAGCCACGGCAACCGCATCCAGGACTACGACAAGCCGCCCCGCTGAGCGAAGAAACCGCAGCTCAAGGAGAAGACCCTCACGCGCGCGGGACGTCCTGAACGCCGAGCGACGAAGCTGCTGGACCTCTGCCAGGAACGCCGTCAACTGACCGTGCAGCGCTTCATGTTCGCCGTCCGAGTCGCGGGCGCCGCACACGCGACGTCCCCTTCGAGGCACGCATGGGATGCACGGCGCCCTGGTACTCGTCGTACGGCAACGCTTTCCACCTTGACCTTGACCGTGGCCATGGCGTCGTCGAGCGAAGGCTCGGCTCCACGGACGAGTACGAGGAGTGACAAATAGTGCAAGAGTCGGTACACAGAGTCACCGAAATGTGTGATTTCTGAGAGGTACCTCACGATCCGCCGTTGACCTCGTGTCAACTACGTCTCAGTACCGTCACTTCGCGAGCCGTTCACCCCATGGTTGGCGTTTAAATCTACAAGCTGCCCAGCTGCGGATCACGGGCTACGGGTACAGCGCGACATGGAGGTGCAGGGTGAACGGGCGAACGGTGCTGGGGCGCTTTCCCGCCGGTGGGCCGCGCGGCTCGTGGCCGGCGGAGGAATTGGCGCACGCGGCCCGCCTCGAGGGGCAGCAGGCCGAGGTCGTGATGGACATCGCGACGGACATGTTCCTGGTCATCGTGCGCGGCGCCGACACCGCCGTGACCGCGTCGGCCTGACCTCACCCCGCCTTCGGGGCGGGCACCTTCGCCGCGGAAGCCTGCCCCGTCGGCACCTTCGCCGCGAACTGCTCCGCCTGGAGCGAATACAGCTCCGCGTACACCCCGCCCGTGGCCAGCAGTTCGTCCGGAGTGCCGGACTCCACGAGGCGGCCCTGGTCGAGGACGTGCACGAGGTCGGCGTGGCGCACCGACGCCAGCCGGTGCGTGATCAGGACGACCGTCTGACCGGTGCCCGCCAGGGCGCGGATCTTCTCGAAGACCTCCAACTCGGCGCGGGCGTCCAGGGCCGCTGTCGGCTCGTCCACGATCAGGATGCGCCCCCGCCGGTACGCTGCTCGCGCGATCCCCAGGCGCTGCCACTGCCCGCCCGACAGCTCGTGCCCGCCGCTGAACCCCTTGCCCAGAAGCGTGTCGAGGCCGCGTGGCAGATCCTCCACCACGGCCTGCGCCCCGGCCTCCGCGACGGACGCGGTGAGCCGCTCCTCGGTCATTGGCGCCGAGGGACGCCCGATCGCCATGTTGACGCGAGCCGTGAAGGGCCACCGCTTGAAGTCCTGCGCGACCATCGCGATGCGCTCGGCCAGCTGTCGCCGGTCGGCGCCCGCCGCGTCCACGCCGTCCCACATGATCTTGCCCTCGTCGGGCGTGTACAGCCCGGCGAGCAGCTTGACCAGGGTCGTCTTGCCCGAGCCGTTCTCGCCGACGAGCGCCACGATCTTGCCCAGCGGCACGGTCAGGGTGACATCGCTGAGCGCGGGCCGGGTGGCCTTGCCCGGGTAGGTGAAGGTCAGGTTCTCCACCCGGATCTCCCGCGGGTCCTCGGGCAGCGGATCACCGCCCTCCGGGATGGCACGCTTGGCGGCCTCCACGTACAGGCGCTGCATGTCGCCCACGAACAGGGCCTCCTCGTGGAGGGAGTTCACCTCCAGGACCAGCGTGTCGAGGCTGGCGGAGCCGGTGCGGACCGCGATGACCGCCGTACCCGCCACGGACAGCGCCATCGCGCCGGTGAGCAGCAGACCGCCCAGCGTCGCGTACGTCGCCACGGTCGCCAGCCCGGTCCACACGGCCGCGTACAGGCCTGTACGGGCCGCCAGCCGGGCAAGGCGCGCCTGCTCGGCCTCCGCCGTCTCCGACATGGAGCGGAAGTGGCGCAGCAGGAACGGGCCGACGCCGTGCACCCGGATCTCCGGAGCCGCCTCCGGCTCGATCAGCAGGGAGCCGATCAGATATCCCGCGCGCGCGTGCTGCACCCAGGCGTGGAAGGACGTGTAGCGGCGGCGGGCGATCGTCAGGGCGCTCCAGGCGCTCGGCAGGGTCATGGTGACGAGGAGCGGGAGGAGGGCCGGGTGCAGCACGGTCAGCACACCGGCCGCCGCGGTCAGAGAGATCAACGCGTTCACCACGCGCGCCGAGTAGCTGATCATCCGGCGCGCCGACTGGGCGCCGTACTTCGCGGTGTCCAGCAGCTTGTGGAAGCCGTCGTCCTCGATCGCGGACAGCTCGACAGCCGCCGCCCGCTCCAGATACAGCTCGGTCGCGACGCGCTCCACCTTCGGCTCCAGCCGGCCCGTGGCGTACGTCGACGCGGCTCGCAGCAGGCTGGACACCAGCATCACGGCCGCGATGGTGAGGAGTGCGGGGGCGGCTCCCCGTAACCGCTCCTCGACCGTGCCGTCCGCGATCAGCCGGGCCAGGATCGTGTTCACCGCGAAGAGGCTCACGGCCTGGGCGAGACCGCGGCCCGTCTCGGCGGCCAGTACGGTCCGGGCGGCCCGCCGGTCCGCCTGCCAGGCCAGCCGGAAACTCGACGCGAGCAGCGACGGCAGCCGCCGCACCATCGCTCGGAAATTCAGCTCCAGAAACGCGTTGGCATGCTGCGACCAGCCCATGTCGTACCGCAGCGGCCCCCCGAACAGCAGCAGCTCCGACTCCGACGTCTCCGGCTTGCCCCCATCACGCGCCTTCCCCACCCATGGCCTCCCCCGAGTCGTCGCCGACAGGCCACTATCCCGGCGCACCCCGCCCCCGACCAGAGCGCACGACGACGAGACCCCCACTCACCCGGAGCACGCGGGGCGCGAAGAGGCAGAAGGGAGTACGCCGGGATGTGAAGGAAGGGCCGAAGACCCTTTCCTTCAGAACCCCTTTTCCTTCGGATGGCGCCTTGCTTCAGAAGGCGCCATCCTTCACAGGAGCGCGGGGAACCGCGCGTCAGCCCCCGTGGACCCGCGGCTGCGTATCCACCGACCGCGAATCCACCGACGCGTAACGCGGCCAACCGGCAGAGCCCTACGCGGTCATCGTCCGAGACCACGAGGGCGTGGTCCCAGTGACCCGGCACAACGCCAGGTACAGCGGTATCGGCGGCGTGTAGGGAATGGCGCCCTCCGGCCGCAGGATCAGCCCGGGAACGGCCGAACCGTCGGAGACCAGCGCTCCGGTGGTGTAGCGCACCGGAGCCGGCCACTCCAGGGCGTAGTCGGAGTCGGCCGGCACGATCCACCACCAGTGCGCCTTGTCGGCGTAGACACAGCCCACGCGGGGCAGCCGGGGCAGGACCATCGGCCCGAAGCGGGCCGGGACGGCAACCGCGTCGCAGCCCATGGGCGCGGTCATGCCATCGGGCAGGGGAATGGGGCGGGGCGTCGCCGCGGGACGCTGGGCGCGGCGCATACGGGTCAGGGTGTCGAGGCTCACCACACGGGCCACTCTGCCCCCACCGGGGGGCCGAGCGGGACCGATCGACGCGCTCACACCCATTCGGCCCCCGTCCGCCGTCCGACTTCCGGCCGGACTTCGACTTCCGTACGACACTCCGCACCCGCACGGCCCCCGGCCACCGCACGGCCGTCAATACTTCTGCGCACCTCGGTACCTCTACGGACTTCGGTACCTCTACGGACTTCGGTACCTATGCGGACTTCGGTACCTATGCGGACCTCGGTACCCGCACGACCCTCGGCACCCGCGAAGCGGAACGCCTCTGCGTCGCCTTCGCGGTTCTCAGCCGGCGGCTTCTTCGCGCCCCAGCCCAGATCGGACCGGGCCGCCGTGTCCGCGCTCGTCGCCATACCGGTGACCATGACCGTGCTCGCGCCCGAATCGGGGGAGACCGCGCCGGCGAGGAGCCCACGCGGCACGTCCGCCCACACCAGGAGCCCCAAGCCCACCGGCTGCGCTCCCCAGGAGCGGCAGAGGGACTCTATGAGGAGCAGTCCTCTCCCGTGTTCCTCCTCGGGCCGCTGCGGCGAGGGATGCGGCTCACCCGGAGCGCAGCCCTCGTCCCGTACCGCTATGCGCACCAGCTCGTCGCCATCGTGCAGCTCGCAGACGATCTGGGTGCTCGCGGTGTGCACGATCGCGTTGGTCACCAGCTCGGACACGACCAGCGCGGCCGTGTCGCAGGTGTCCTCGCAGAGGGCCCAGCCGGTGAGCTGGGTACGGGTCACACGCCGGGCCTGGGCCACGGCGCCCGGGTGCGCGGCCAGCTCGAATCGAAACCGGCGCTCGGCGATTGTCTCGGGGCGCGCCCCGGCGGCCGGACCGGGACCGACACGGTCTCCGGCGGCGTCTGTTCCTAACGGCGCAGGGGGCGGAATCACGCTTGCCACTATCGCCCCGCCGTGAACACTTGGCAAGTGTCACTCTGGAAATTGCAGAGTGCCGTATGACTCTCTGAACGGTCATGGCACACTGCACGCAACAGCACGTGTAGCGGCGCCAGTTGGAAATCCCTCGCACAACGTTCTTAAGCACGCACAGTGTTCGTTTGTGTACACGGACATGCGCGGCGCGCGAGGCCTCCGAACGGCGCCGCCGGGCTGTCGGGACCGGCCGGCCCGGAATTCGACGCAGGTCAGCGCCGAGTCAGAGGAGAGAGGGGCGAGATGAGCGAGCCGCGGTCCGCGCCGACGGTCGGCCAGGTCGTTCTCGGCCGGCGTCTGCTGGACCTGCGCGAGCGCGCGGGCATCCGGCGCGAGGAGGCCGGGCGCATCCTGCACGTCGCCGCCGCCACGGTCCGCCGTATGGAGACCGCCGAGGTCGCCCTCAAGATTCCCTACCTCCAGCTCCTGCTGAAGGCGTACGGTGTCGGCGACGAGGAGGCCGCGACCTTCGTCCGGCTCGCCGAGGACGCCAACAAACCCGGCTGGTGGCAGCGCTACCACGACATCCTGCCGGGCTGGTTCTCGATGTACGTCAGCCTGGAGGGCGCGGCCGGCCTGATCCGCGGCTACGACCCCCACTTCGTCCCCGGCCTGCTGCAGACCGAGGACTACGCGCGTGGCGTCATGACCTCGGGCGCCATCGGCCAGACCAAGCCCGAGGACATCGAGCGCCATGTCGCCCTGCGCATGCAACGGCAGGAACTGCTCACCCGTGAGGACGCGCCCCGGCTGTGGTTCGTGATGGACGAGACCGCCCTGCGCCGGTTCGTCGGGGGGCCGGCGGTCATGCGTACCCAGATCGACCGACTGCTGGAGGCCATGGAACTGACCCGAGTGACCCTCCAGGTCGCTTCCTTCGACACAGGACCGCACCCCGGCACGTACGGGCCCTTCGTCCTGTTCCGTTTCGCCATGCCCGAACTTCCGGACATGGTCTACAGCGAGTACCTGACCGGCGCCGTCTACCTGGACGACCGCTCCGAGGTGGCGACCCACCTCGAGGTCATGGACCGCATGGCGGCGCAGGCCGCCACTGCACAACGCACGAAGGAGATCCTCCGGGATCTCCGCAAGGAGCTCTGAAGACACCGAATGGAACTCATCAAGTCGCAGTCGCGCACGCGCAAGCAGTCGCACACACGCGTCTACAACGGCATGCCCGCCCGGGAGCTCGGCAGCGAGGGCTGGCACAAGCCCTGGAGCGGAGGCAACGGCGGCAACTGCCTGGAGGCCATGAAGCTCGCCGACGGCCGAATCGCCGTACGGCAGTCCACCGACCCCGACGGACCGGCGCTGATCTACACGCCCGCCGAGATGAACGCCTTCATCCAGGGCGCCAAGGCTGGGGTGGCTGACTTCCTCCTGTCCTGAGGCCTGTTGCGCACTCCCTGTTGTTCAGTCAATGACCCTATGTTGGCCCTGAGTTGATCATCTACTGCCGCACATTCCCATGGAGTTCGTCATGAGCGGGCGTCCCCCCGTCGAGATCGACACGAGCAGACCTCATCCCGCACGAATGTACGACTGGTATCTCGGCGGCAAGGACAACTACCCCGTCGACGAGGCCATGGGCAGGCAGATGCTGGCCCTCGACCCCCGGGTGCCGGTCATGGCACAGGTCAACCGTGCCTTCATGCACCGCTCCACGCGCTGGCTCGCGGAGAACGGCGTACGGCAGTTCCTCGACATCGGCACCGGCATTCCGACCGAGCCGAACCTGCATCAGATCGCCCAGCGCGTCGCCCCCGGGACGAGCGTCGTGTACTGCGACAACGATCCCATCGTGCTGGCCCACGCGGCGGCCCTGCTGCGCGGTACGCCCGAGGGGCGCACCGAGTATCTGCAGGCCGACGTGCGCGACCCGCACGCCGTCATCGAGGGCGCCAAGAAGGTTCTGGACTTCGGCCGGCCCGTGGCGCTCTCGCTCATCGCGCTGCTGCACTTCGTCTCCGACGAGGACGGAGCGCACGCCCTGGTCCAGCGGCTGATGTCCGAACTGCCCTCCGGCAGCTACCTGGTCGTCACCCACGCCACCGCCGACTTCACCCCGGAGGAGTCGAAGGTGGCGACGGAGAAACTCAAGGCCGCGGGCGTCACCCTGGCCCTGCGCTCCCGCGAGGAGTTCACCCGCTTCCTCGACGGCCTCGAACTGGTCGACCCCGGCGTCGAGGTGCCCCACCACTGGCACCCCGAACTCGGCGATCCCGTCCCCGGCCAGGACGACGGGGTCATCCCGGGATACGGCGCGGTGGCGCGCAAGCCGTAGAGCTTCGTCGGCGGCATGCGTGAGGGCGCGGCACAGACCTTCTGGGGCTGGGCCGCGCCCTCACGCGCGCTGGGCCGCGCCTTCGCGCGCCGTGCGCGCTCAGTGAGCCGCGCGCTCGGCGAGCCGTGGTGCGCGCCGACGCCTACAGGTACGACCAGATGCGGCGCGGTGCGTCGACGAGCCGGCTCATCGCTTCCACCGGCAACGGCGGCTGCGCGGTGTCCCGCTCCTGCTCCAGCGTCAGCCCGTAGTAGATCTGCTCGATCGACGGCGGCCCGACCGACAGGTTGCGCCAGACCGCTCCGGCCGAGTCCTCCTGCCCGGTCCGTACGAGATAGGCCGCGGCCATCGTCCCCGTACGGCCGACGCCGGCGCCGCAGTGCACGAACACCGGCCCGGAGCTCGCGGAGACGGTGTCGAGCAGGCGCTGCACCTGCTCCGGCGTCGGGGTCTGCCCGTCGCGCATCGGCACCCGTACGACATCGAGGCCCGCCTCGCGCGGCAGAGCGAGCTGGGCGGCGCTCAGGTTCTCGGCGCGCAGGTCGACGACCGTGGTGAAGCCGAGGTCGGCGAGCGCCCGGTAGCCGGTGGGGGAGGGCACGGCCCCGCGCCACAGCTCGCCGTCGGTGCCGACGGCCTGGAAGTTGTGAATGCCCCGCACCGGGAGCCCCCTCCCGGCGACCAGGTCCGTAGGCTCCTGCCCGCTGCCCGCTGCCCGCTGCCCGCTGCCCGCTGCCCGCTGCCCGCCGCTCACCTGGGCGGCAGTACCCCGCACAGCGCCTCCAGTGCCGCTCCGTACGCGTGCTCCGGGGGCGTCGCGTACCCCACGACGAGCCCGTCCGGCGCCTCCCCGGTGGCCTCCGGATGCCGGAACTCCGCAAGGCCGTCGAGCGCGACGCCCCGCCAGGCCGCCGCCTTCACGGCGGACCGCTCGGTCCCGGGCGGCAGCCGCAGCACGGCGTGCAGCCCGGCGGAGATGCCGGTGACCTCGATGTGCGGCGCATGCGTGGCGAGGGCCGCGACGAGCCGGTCCCGCCGTGCACGGTACCGCTGCCGCATACGCCGCACATGACGGTCGTACGCCCCGCGGACCACGAAGTCCGCGAGCGCCAACTGCTCCGGCACACTCGCCCACGCCTCCCGCTCGCCCTTGGCCTCCCGCACGGCGTCCACGTACCGCTCCGGCAGCACCATCCACCCCAGCCGCAGCGCCGGAGACAGGCTCTTGCTCACCGAACCGATGTGCACGACCCGCTCGGGATCCAGCCCCTGCACGGCACCCACGGGCTTGCGGTCGTAGCGGAACTCCCCGTCGTAGTCGTCCTCCAGAATCAGCCCGCCACGCGCGCGTGCCCAGTCCACGACAGCGGCACGCCGAACCGGATGCAGCGGCCCACCCGTCGGGAACTGATGCGCGGGCGTGAGCAGCACGGCCCGCTC
This sequence comes from Streptomyces sp. NBC_01314, assembly GCF_041435215.1. Lineage (NCBI taxonomy): Bacteria > Bacillati > Actinomycetota > Actinomycetes > Kitasatosporales > Streptomycetaceae > Streptomyces > Streptomyces sp. NBC_01314. The sequence goes on from NZ_CP108394.1 coordinate 8,511,489, forward strand.
CCGGCCCAGCCCGTCCACCCGGGCACCGTCCTCGTCGAGCGGCAACGGAACCGTCCGTACGGAGGCCGCCGTCAGCAGCTCACGATGAAAGCCCAGACCGTACGACTCCACGGCCACCGGCCCCCGCAGCACCCGGCCGTGGAACAACAGCCGGAGCGCGTGCGCGAAGCCGGAGCAGATCACGATCCGCGACGGCTCGGTCCGCACGCCACGCGCGCGTGCCAGATACTCGGTGAGCGCCTCTCGCAGCTCGCTGCGGCCGGCCGGATCACCCGGCCCGAACGCCTCGTTGGGTGCCTGGGTCAATGCCCTGCGGTACGACGCCGCCCAGGCGGCCCGCGGGAACGCCGAAGCGTCCGGCGTGCCCTGCCGCAGATCGTGCCACGGTCCACGCGCGCGTGGAGGCGCCTTCCGGGGTACGCGCGCGGGGGCGCCCAGCGGCTCGGCCCGTTCGGCGACCCGCGTACCCGACCCCTGTCGTGCCGTCAGCCAGCCCTCCGCGACCAGCTCCGCGTACGCGTCGGCGACCGTGTTGCGCGCGACGCCCAGGTCCGCGGCGAGCGAACGGTACGGCGGCAACCGGGTCCCGGGAGGGAGCCGACCGCCACGCACCGCGTCCCGCAACGCCCGGATCAACGCCGCCCGCCGCCCGCCCCCGCCGGACAGTTCGAGATGCAGATCGGCCCCGATCCGCTCGGCTGAATTGACCCATGAATCCACCATGGAAATGCACCCTATGGCAGGTCTTTCCGCCCCATAGATTCATCGTCATGACGACGAGCACGACGAGCACGACGTACATGGCGAGCACGACGGACGCCATGCACAGCACGGACGCCATGCACAGCACGGACGCGAGGAACAGCACGGATGTGAGGACCGGCACGGATGTGAGGACCGCCACCATCACGGCGGGCCCCGTAGCCGCGTCTCCTCGCCTCGACTTCGCGAAGTCCGCCCGAAACGCCTTCCGCGCCCTCATCGGCTTCGACGCGGCGGCCCGCGAGGGCATCGACCCGGCCCTGGTCGAACTGATCCAGATCCGTGCCTCCCACATCAACCACTGCGCCTACTGCCTCCACATGCACACCAACGACGCCCGCAAGGCAGGCGAGAACGAGGACCGGCTCCACATGATCCCGGTCTGGCGGGAGGCCCGGCACTTCTTCACCGCCCGCGAACAGGCCGCTCTGGCCCTCACCGAAGCGGTCACCCTCGTCGCCGACGGTGGCGTCCCCGACGACATCTACGCCGAAGCCGCCACCCACTTCGACGACACCGAACTGGCCCACGTCCTCGCCCTGATCTTCACGATCAACACGTGGAACCGCATTGCTCTCTCCACGACCAAGCAAGCCGGCACGGACACCCGCTGAACCGACCGGCCCGACCCCGGCGCCGACCTGCCCGGCCACCGGCGCTCCGGCCGGCCCGACTGCCGGAAGAGCGGGCCGACCCCGCTCACTCCACTCCGCCGCAGGGGAGATCACCCCGACGGCGCGACCCGCGGTTACCGACCCGGCCGCTGCCCGATGTCGGTGGCTTGCCCCGGGGTCGGTGGCCTGCCCGCCCCGCGGTCAGTGGTCACGCCGTCATGGGGCGGTCGTACGGCCCGATCGGTGCCGGCAGTCGCTCCGTCCCGGTCAGCCGGTGGTCGACCGCGGCGGCCACCGCCCGCCCCTCGGCGATGGCCCAGACGACGAGGGACTGCCCACGGGCGGCGTCGCCGGCGGCGTACACACCGGGCACGGTGGTCGCGAAGTCCGGCCCCCGCGTGATCGTCCCGCGCGGATCGAGGGCCAGCCCCAGCTGCTCGACGAGCCCGTCGTGGCGGTCCGGCCCGGAGAACCCGAGCGCGAGCAGGACGAGATCGGCGGGCAGTGTCCGCCCGGTACCGGGCCGGGCCTGCCGACGATCGTCCACCTCGACCAGGTGCAACGCCCGTACGTGCCCCGCCTCGTCCCCGGTGAACCGGAGCGTGGATGCCGCGAAGAGCCGCGCGTCCGCGTGCGCCACCGACGCCGACCGGAGGTCGCGCGCCTCCTCGTGCGCCGCCGATAGCCGGTACACCTTCGGATAGGTCGGCCACGGATCGACGTCCTCGTCGCGCTCAGCCTCCGGCAGCGGATAGATGTCCAACTGCGTCACCGACGCGGCCCCTTCCCGCACCGCAGTCCCCAGACAGTCCGCCCCCGTGTCACCACCCCCGACGATCACCACATGCTTACCGGCCGCCGACAACGGCGACACCGCCAGATCCCCCTCGCACACCCGGTCGGCCAGTGGCAGATACTCCATCGCCTGATGAATCCCGCCCAACTCCCGCCCGGGCACATCCAGTTCCCGCCAGGCCGTCGCCCCCGTGGCTATCACCACCGCGTCGTACCGGGCCCGCAGCTCAGCCGCGCCGATGTCCTTCCCCACCGCGGTCGACGTACGGAATTTCGTGCCCTCCGCCCGCATCTGCTCCAACCGCCGGTCCAGATGCCGCTTCTCCATCTTGAACGCCGGGATCCCGTACCGCAGCAGCCCCCCGATCCGGTCGGCCCGTTCGTACACGGCGACCGTGTGCCCGGCCCGCGTCAGCTGCTGTGCCGCCGCCAGCCCGGTGGGCCCGGAGCCGATGACGGCGACCGTCCTCCCGGAGAGCCGGTCGGGCGGACGCGGCTGCGTGAAACCGTCCTCCCAGGCCCGGTCCGCGATGGCCACCTCCACGTTCTTGATGGTGACCGCGGGCTGATTGATCGCCAGCACACACCCCGCCTCGCACGGCGCGGGACACAAGCGCCCGGTGAACTCGGGGAAGTTGTTCGTGGCGTGCAGCCGGTCGCTCGCCGCCCGCCAGTCCTCCCGCGACACGAGATCGTTCCACTCGGGGATCAGATTCCCCAGCGGACAGGCGTCGTGGCAGAACGGGACACCGCAGTCCATACAGCGGTCGGCCTGCTTGCTGATGATCGGCAGAAGCGCCCCCGGGACATACACCTCGTCCCAGTCCCGCACCCGCTCCTCCACGGGCCGACGGGGCCACTCCTCGCGCGGGGTGGTCAGAAAACCCTTGGGATCGGCCATGGCCGTCTCCCTCACGTATGGCGTACGCGTACGGGCAGGGCCGTACACCGGCGGACTCGGATCGGCATGAGGGCCGGGGCGCGAAGCGCGAGGCTGCGCGCCTGGGGGCGGCACTCTCTCCCCGCAACGATACGGTGCGCCCGCCGCCCCCGCCTCAGGCGAGCGCCAGCAGATACGACAGGGCCGCGGCGGCCGACGCGACCGACCGGACGGTGTTCCATCTCGTCCACTGGCTCACGTACTCCCGCCAGTACCCGGCGGCCTCCGCCGTGCCCGCGTCCAGCTTGGCGAGCGTCTCGTTGCGCGGCACGTTCGCCACCATCGTGACCCCGAAGCAGCCGAACAGATACAGCGCGCTGCCCAGCAGCAGTTCCACCCTGCCCTCGTCCGGCCACAGTACGAACGTCACGACGGCCAGCACGGCGCACAGCACCGCCGTACCCACGAACACGAGCATGAACGCCGGTGTCAGCGCGCTCACATTGATCGCCTGCATCGCGGCCACGCCCTGCGCGGGCGGCAACGACGCCAGCCCCTTCATCACGAACGTCGAGAACCCGCAGAACACGCCTGCCACGATCCCCGTCCCGAGCAGGCCCAGCACCGTCAGCACGAAGTACGGCCCATCGATCATGTCCGCTCCCACATCCATCCCCCGAATCCAAGAACCCTGCATCCCACCTGCCGTCACCACAAGTGAACATTCGCACGGTCACAGTCACCATGGCCGAGATGCGCACCCCCCTACGCGAACGTCCAACACCCGCTCCAGCGATGCTCACCCCCTTCATCCGGTCCTTTTCAGCCCACCGCCCGCCACTCCCGCAGTGTCGTCTCCACCAGCCCCGCGATCCGACGTCGCGCCTCGTGCCGGGGCACGCCGGTCATCAGCAGCCGGTCGTACGGCGTGTCCACGTGCCGTACGGATGCGATGACCGCCGAGGTCACCGCGACCTGGGACAGGGCACGTCCCGCCGCGCTACGGCCGACGCGGCCGCTGCCGCGCAACGAGGCGTGGGCGGCGATCTCCCGGGCGCGCTCGGCCGGGCACGCGGGGAACAGGCGTCGTATCTCCGTGGCGAACGCGGCCGTGAAGCGCACGTCCTCCGCCGCCCGCCGCCGGGCGTCCCGCAGTCGACGGCGGCGTCGCGCCTCCGCGTCCGCCAGACACCGTTCCTCGGCGCGGGAGAGCGCCGCCTCCTCGACCAGGACGCCCTGCCGCTCGTACCGGCTCCGGCGGCGGTTGAACCGTACGACCACGGCCGACAGCGAACTCCCCTCCCGGGCTCGCCGTGTGAGCGCGGTGTCGCCCCGGGGCAGGAACACCAGGTGCCCGAGGTCCGCGCAGTCCAGGCAGCGCGGCGCTCCCTCCTCCAGCACCAGCAGCGCCACCGGGCCGCTCCGGCATTCGGCGCAGTGCCTCTTCCTGAGTGCCTGCACGACGACAAGTCCGGTACGGGACGGGGGAGTAGCGAGCGCTGCCATACGCGATTCATTCCCCCTGGTGGCCGCATGGGCACGTGGTCGTCGGCCCGGCCTCTCCACCGGCTCGGCGCGGTCGGCCGCGCGGCATCATGGGCCGTGTGCGAATCGAAGCGATCACCTGGGAACGGCTCGGCGACCTCCTCGCCGACCGCCTCCTCGACCTGAAGCCGGACGACGGCTCGCCCTGGCCGCGCATCGCCTTCGACGGCGCCCCGGCCGCCCGCCCGGGAGACCTCGCGGTACGGGTGTCGGAGGCACTGCGCATACGCGGTCGACCCTCGCTCATCGTGGGCACCGAGGGGTTTCTCCGGCCCGCCTCGCTCCGGTTCGAGTACGGCCACGAGGACGTGGAGGCGTACTACGACGGCTGGTTCGACACCGCCGCCCTGTGGCGCGAGGTCTTCGGCCCGCTCGACCCCGGCGGCACGGGCCGGGTGCTGCCCGACCTCTGGGACCCCACCACCGACCGCGCGACCCGCAGCCCCTACGTCCAACTCCCGCCCGGCGCGATCCTGCTGACGCACGGCCCCCTCCTCCTGAAGCACTGGTTCCCTTTCGATCTGACCGTCCATGTCCTCCTCTCCCCGGGCGCCCTGCGTCGCCGCACCCCTGAGGGTGAGCACTGGACCCTCCCCGCCTTCGAGCGCTACGCGGCGGAGACCGACCCGGCCGGCACCGCCGATGTCCTGGTACGCGCCGACGACCCACGGCACCCGGCCTGGAACGGTTGACGCACGGGGCAGCCCGGACAACCGCCGACGGCGGCGCCACCCTCCCGCCTGTTCCAGCGGGACCCGCGCGTCGGCCTCTCGGTCTTCGAACTGACCAATCCCTACATTTCCGCCGAGATCAGCGGTATCGCCGGCATATTCCCCGACGTGGACGAACGCCTCCCGTACGAGCCCTCGCACAAGTTCGGCGTCGACCCTCCAGTGGAGAAGGACGACGAGGTCCGCGTGATCATCCGGGTCGTTCCGGAGAGGATCGTCCACTTCGCGGCCTGAGGCCCACCCGGGTCCGGCGGGGGCGCGGTGGTGTCCTTCCGAGTGCGCTTCACCCCGGTCGCGGCAAGAATGTAGGGCGCCGGGACTAGCGGTGCGTCCTGCGCCGCGCCGGCCGTCCGGCAACGGGAGGTACTACATGACCACCGCCGGAGACATCATGCACCGCGGAGCCCAGTGGATCCCCGCACACGAGACCCTGGACCGCGCCGCGCAGCTGATGCGCCAGCTGAACGTCGGAGCACTCCCCATCAGCGACCAGAACGAACGGCTCTGCGGCATCCTCACCGACCGCGACATCGTCGTCGGCTGTGTCGCCCTGGGACACGACCCGACGACGATCACGGCGGGCGAGATGGCCAAGGGCACACCGCGCTGGATCGACGCCAATGCCGACATCGGTGAGGTGCTCGACGAGATGAAGGGGCACCAGATCCGCCGGCTCCCGGTGATCGAGAACAAGCGTCTCGTCGGCATGATCAGCGAAGCCGACCTGGCCCATCATCTGTCGGACGACCAGATCGCCGCCTGGGTCGAGAGCGTCTACGCGAAGAGCACGACGCACTGACCCGACCGACCGCTTCCCCGCTCCCCGCTTCGTCCCCCGCTCCCGCTTACGGAGTCACAGCCACCCGTTGCGCTTGAAGCCTCGGTAGAGGGTGACGCAGCCGGTGGCTATGACTCCCAGGACCAGCGGATAGCCGAACTTCCAGTGCAGCTCGGGCATGTGCTCGAAGTTCATGCCGTACACCCCGCACACCATGGTCGGCACGGCGATCAGCGCCGCCCACGCCGTGATCCTCCGCATGTCCTCGTTCTGCGCGACGCTGACCTGCGCCAGGTGCGCCTGCAGAATCGAGTTCAGTAGTTCGTCGAACGCGGCGATCTGCTCGGTGGCCCGCAGCAGGTGGTCGGAGACGTCCCGGAAGTAGGCTTGTATCTCCGGGTCGACCACCCGGATCGGTCGTGAGGTCAGTTCCAGGAGCGGGCGGGCGAGCGGGGCCACCGCCCGCTTCAGTTCGAGCAGTTCGCGCTTGAGCTGGTAGATGCGCCCAGGGTCGACGCGCGCGCCGTTCGCGGCGAACACATCGGTCTCGACCTGGTCGATGTCCGTCTGGACCGAGTCCGTGACGTTCAGGTAGTCGTCGACCACGTGGTCCGCGATCGCGTGCAGCACCGCGGCCGGTCCCTTGGACAACTGCTCCGGGTCCGCCTCCAGTTCCTCGCGCAGGGGGCCGAGAGAGCCGTGCCGTCCGTGCCGAACCGTGATCACGAAGTCGGCGCCGACGAAGACCATGATCTCGCCGGTGTGCACCACCTCGCTGGTCGCGGTCAGTTCGGTGTGCTCGACGTAGCAGACCGTCTTGAACACCGCGAACAGTGTGTCGCCGTACCGCTCCAGTTTCGGGCGCTGATGGGCCTCGACCGCGTCCTCGACCGCCAGCGGGTGCAGGTCGAAGAGCTCGGCGATGCCGGCGAACTCCCGCTGCGTCGGTTCGTGCAGCCCCAGCCACACGAAGCCGTGGTCGTGCCTGCGGACCTGCTTGACGGCCTCGACGACATCGCGGCCGCCGGGGGAGCGGACGCCCTTGTGGTACGTCACGCAGTTCACCACCGAGGTGCCCAGCGGGGAGCGGGCCGGATGGCTGAGGTCGACGCGGGGGCGCCTTCGGGCCAGCCGTGCCATCCTGCGGAGGCCGCCGACCTTGTCGAGGCCGGCGACCTTGCGCAGATTCCCTGCCATGGACATCTGGGTCTCCTTGCGTGGGTCTCCTCGCACCGCACTCCGTGCCGTGTCGCGCCAGTTTGCCAGGGCCGAACGAGTGCCGGGTAAGGCTGTGGGAACGGAACGTTCCGCTTCACTTGTAGACGTCATGTTCGATCCAACCGTTCCGATCCAACCGTTCCGATCCAACCGTTCCGATCCAACCGTTCCGATCCAACCGTTCCGATCCAACCGTTCCGATCCAGCCGTTCCGATCAGGTCGTTCAGATCCGGCCCTTCGGTGGAGCCATCCCGATCCGGCCCTCCGATCCGGTGGCCGTCGGGGCGACCTCGCGGACTGCTGGAGAGTCGCTATTAGTGACAAGTCGGCTAAATGGGATGATCGCGGCATGATGCGAACCGACGGGTATCTCCTCGACCACCGGCAGGCCGAGACGGGCCAGGGCCCCGACGCCTTCGCCACGCTCTTCGACCCCACGACGTTCCGGCACCTGGAGGGTTTCGGTCTGGGCTCCGGCTGGCGATGCTGGGAGGTCGGCGCGGGCGGCACGTCCGTGGTCTCCTGGCTGGCCAAGAAGGTCGGACCGACCGGCAAGGTCATGGCGACCGACACCGACATCTCATGGGCCGTCCCCTCGGTCACCCGCCCCCCGGTCGAGGCCCGCGTCCACCACGTGGGCGTGGACCAGCCGCCGGGGGACGGCTTCGACCTCGTCCACGCCCGGCTCGCCCTGGCCCAGGCGCCGGACCGCGAGCGAGCACTGCTGTCGATGATCAAGGCTCTGCGTCCCGGCGGACGGCTCCTGATCGAGGACGCCGACCCCGCCCTCCAGCCCCTGGCCTGCCTCGAGGAATCCGGCCCCGAGCACCAGCTGGCGAACCGGCTCCGCGAAGCCGTCCGCGCGCTGCTCGCCGAACGTGGAATCGACCCGGCGCACGGCCGCCGGCTCCCGCGCCTGCTGCGCGCGGCGGGACTGCGGGGTGTGGAGGCCGACGCGCACTTTCCCATCGCCTCGACGGCCTGTGCCGCGCTGGAGTCGGCGACGATCGCCCAGCTCCGCGAAGCGCTCGTCACGGCGAACCTCGCCACGGTAGAGGAGATCGACCGGCATCTGGCCAACGTGGCCTCCGGCGCGATGAACATCGCCGCCCCGCCACTGATCTCGGCGTGGGGACGGAAGGCGTAACGGCATGCTCAGACCCCGGCGAGGCACAGAGCCTCGACCGGCCGGCCAAGGCCCCGGGCTCGCACAGTGACGGACGCGGCCCACGCGGCCGCGGTCGCGCGGCCGACCTCGCGCGACCGCACGGCTGCCGTCACCGGCCTCAGTCGACTATGGCCCGCAGCCCGCAGCCCGCAGCCCGCAGCCCGCAGCCCGCAGCCGCGGCGAGCCACGGGCCGCAGATCGCACTCGACCACATGCCGTACGTCGCGACCGGCCGTGTGTCGCACGTCGCGGTCGGCCACGGGCACGGATCAGCCGGCCGTCGGCGGCCTTCCGCCCACCTTCTCCACCGCCTGCGCCCCCGCCCCGCACCCCTCGACCGCCGCTTCCTCGGCCTCCGCGCCCGCGAGCAGCGCGGCCAGGAACGCCCCGGTGAAGGCGTCACCCGCGCCGGTGGTGTCGCGGGGCGCGGCGGGAGCCGCCGGAATCCGCGACTCGACGCTGCCGCCGCGGGCGACCAGCGCGCCGTCGACGCCCTGCTTGGCGACGACCAGGGGAACGAGACGGCTCAACTTGGCCGCCGCGTCGCCCGGATCGGGCAGTCCGGTCAGCAGGCACGCCTCGTCGCGGCTGGGCAACAGCAGGTCGACCCCCTCGACGAGCGAGAGGAAACGGTCCACGCCCAGTCGCGTGAGGAACCCCGCCGACGCGGGATCGACGCTCACCGGCACTCCACGCGCGCGGGCCGCCTCCAGGGCCACGGACACCAGCGCGCGACTCGGCTCCGAGAAGAACAGGTAGCCCGACAGATGCAGCCGCGCGACCCCGTCGAGCAGCGACGGTGACCAGTCGTCAGGGTCGAACCGCAGCGCGGCGCCACTGTCGGTGAGGAACGTGCGTTCGGCCGCGTCGCCCGTGTCGACCAGGCAGATCACCGTCCCCGTAGCCGCGTCCGGATCGACGACCAGGTGGGGCAGTACCCCCGAAGCCCGCAGCTCCCGTTCGTGCCACTCGGCCCCGTCCATGCCCACGCGACCGAGCAGCCGCACGTCCGCGCAGCCCCGGTAGGCCGCCCAGCAGGCCACGTTGGCGCCGGCCCCGCCCGGCAGCGTTTCGATCGCGGAGGCCGTGTCGGTGCCCGGCGCGAGCGGCCCGCGGTGCCGGGCGACGACATCCGTGACGACGTCCCCCACGACGAGCAACGCCCCGTTCACGTCACGCCCCGGCCCAGGCCGCCGCGATCCGTGACGCGAGCCGCACGTTGCCGCGTACCGCCGCCAGGTTGGCGCTCAGGGAGGCGCCGTCGGTGTGCCGTACCAGATAGCCCAGCAGGAACGGTGTGACCGCCTGCCCTGTGACGCCCTCCGCCTCACAGGCCTGGAGCGCCTCGGCGAGCACGCGCGCGTGCAGCCCGGGATCGAGCTGCTCCTCCTCGGGCACGGGGTTGGCGACGATCAGCGCCGACCGCGGGCCGTCGAGCGCGTCCTGCGCCCGCATGACGTCCGCGACCTCGCCCGGCGACCCGAGCGTCCACTCCACCGGATGACCCGAGTCGGACAGGTAGAAGCCGGGGAAGCGTTCCGTGCCGTACCCGGCGACCGCGACGCCCAGCGTCTCCAGGCGCTGCAGGGTGGCCGGGACGTCCAGGATCGACTTCACGCCCGCGCACACCACCGTGATCCGGGTGCGTGCGAGAAGCCCCAGGTCGGCGGATTCGTCCTGGGTGACCGTCCACTCCCGGTGCACACCCCCGAGGCCGCCGGTCGCGAACACCCGTACGCCCGCCAGGGCCGCCAGTTGGGCGGTCGCCGACACGGTGGTCGCGCCGCTCACCCCCGAGGCCACCGCGAGGGGCAGGTCCCGGTGGCCGAGCTTGCGGATGCCGTCCTCGTTCGCGACCCGCTCCAACTGGTCCTTGCCGAGGCCGATGTGGGGCCGCCCGTCGAGCACGGCGATCGTCGCGGGTACGGCTCCCTCCTGCCGTACGACCTCCTCCAGCTCCAGCGCCACCTGCAGATTGCGCGGGCGGGGGAGCCCGTGCGCGATGATCGTGGACTCCAGCGCCACCACGGGTCGACGCGCGTCGACCGCTTCCCGCACCTCTTCGGACACCACTAGCACGCGCTTGTCTCCTGTCTGTCGTTCTTCCCTCATCCCTGGCGGACGGCGCGCCCGGCCAAACCCTTGCGGGTTGTGGTGCAGGACACCAGCCTGAGGTGCATGAATGAGAACACGACACGTCTCGACCATGTCGTCCTCTGGGTACAGGAGCCGATCGCCGCAGCCGACTTCTACGAGCAGGTCGTCGGCCTGGAGCCCGTCAGGGTCACCGAGTACGCGGAGGGGAAGGCCCCCTTCCCCTCCGTACGGCTCAACGACGAGACCCTCCTCGACCTCATGCCGCTGGCCGTGGCCGAGACCATGAGAATGGTGCCTGGCGCCGCCGACAGCGCGGGCCACCCGGTCAACCATGTCTGCCTCGCCCTGCCCGCCGACGCCTTCGACGAACTGCGCACGCGTCTGGAGGCACGGGTGGTCCCCGTCTCGGACTTCTCGTACGACTTTTTCGGCGCACGTGGACCGGCCCGGCGCAGCTTCTACTTCCGGGACCCGGACGGCAACGTGATCGAGGCCCGGCACTACGACTGAACATGATCGGTTTCCGGCCGGTCTCCGCACGCCGGAACGACCACCGATGACCGATTCGCGCCAGGGAGCTCGCCTCCGACACCTCACACGCACAGGCCACGCACGGGCACGCGAAGTCCCACCCATGGCCGCCTCAGAACAAGGGCTCCGGAAGCACCCCCTCCAGTGCCAGCAGCTTCCGCTTGGTCTCCAGTCCGCCGCCGAACCCCCCGATGCCGCCGTCGCTCTCGACCACCCGGTGGCACGGCACCACCACGGGCAGCGGATTCGACCCCATCGCGACCCCCACCGCCTGGGCCGCGCCCGGCTGCCCCACGCGCCGCGCCAGATCGCCATAGCCCACGACCGAGCCGTAGGCGACGCCGGACGCCAGCTCGCGCAGCACCTGACGGTTGAACCCGGAGATCAGCGACCAGTCCAGCGGCAGCTCGAAGGCGTGCCGCTCGCCCGCGAAGTACGCCTCGACCTGACGTATCGCCTCGGCCAGCTGGGGTGCGCGGGGGGCCTCCACGGGGGTGGTGCCGAGGCGGGAGGCGAGCCGCTCGAGTGTCCGGTCGCGCACCGCGTCCGTGGCGTGGAACACGACGTTCACCAGGCCGTCGTCCGTCGCCGCCAGCAGCAGCGGACCGATGTCCGAGCCGACGACGGCCCACACGACCTGCTGCTCGTCCTGCGCATGGCTGTTCATGGGACCACGGTACGGGCCCCCACTGACAACGACCGTGGTGTGCGCTCCGCCCCGGAACGCACACCACCGACCTCGGACCGCCTGTCAGCCCCGCGTGGCCTCTCTGACCACGTCCGGCTTGTTGGTGATGATGCCGTTCACCCCGTAGCCCGCCACCCGGCGGGCGTTGACCGCGTCGTTCACGGTCCAGGTGAGGATCTCCAAGGGCTTCCCGTGTGGACTCTTCAGCGCGTGGATCGCGGCCACATAGGAATCGGAGATGGTCGTGTACGAGGGGTTGATCTGGTCGCTGAACGTCGCGTAGTCGGGCAGGTCGACGATGTCAGGGGTGCCGAGGAAGCCGGTCTTCACCGCCGGGCGCAGCTCGTGGACCCGCCGGACGGTGTCGGCGCCGAAGCTCTGGATCACCAACTTCTCGAGGTGTGCCGGGTCGAGCCAGCCCTCGTTGCCGAGCACCTTCAGGGTCTCCTGCTCGATGCCCGGATAGAGCTGGGGGTTCTTGATCTCCAGGACGAGCTTCTGGTGGTTGCGTGACACGCGCCTCATGTACTGCTCCAGCGTCGGAACGCGCGCGCCCGCGTAGCTGTCGTTGAACCAGCTGCCCGCGTCCAGGCGCGCGATCTCGGCGGCGGTGAAGTCCGCCACGTTCCAGGGCGCGCGCTCCGGATAGAGCTCCTCGACGTTGGTCGTCCGTGCCAGCGTCGCGTCATGGAGGACGACGAGCCTGCCGTCCCTGGTGCGCTGGACGTCGTTCTCGACCCACTCGAAGCCCATCGCGTCGGCCTTGTCGACGGCGGCCAACGTGTTCTCGGGCGCATAGGCGGAAGCTCCGCGGTGCGCGACGACCAGCGGAGTGTCGGCTTCGGCGGCTGCCGCAACGGCAGCGGGAGTGGGGAGCAGGAGCACGGTGGCCCCCAAGAACGCTGTGGTCGCGGCGGCAACTGCGCGCACGTGCATGCGTACTCCTCGCGTCGATCGATCACGGTCAGCTCAAGAGTGACAGCAGAGGGTCAACAGCAGAGGGGCGCAGGATGACCACGAATTGAACGGAGTTGCCCAAGTCCGCTCACGGGCACCGCACAAGTGAGGCAAGGGCGTGTTTCTTTGCCGGAAAATCGTTCGACCATTCCGGTGGGGGCCATACTCTCTGCGACACCCCTGACCGCCGTGGCGGTCCCGGGGCCGGGGGCACCGCAGGGAATCCAGGGACGCGACAGGGCGGGAAAGGCAGCCGCGAATGCAGGGCACGGTCGACGGCTTCAGCTACGGACTCGTCACACCGGTGGTGGCCTATCTCATGGCCTGCCTCGGTGGTGCGCTCGGCCTGCGCTGCACCACCAGATCGATGCTCGTCGACGGCCGTTGGCGGATCGGCTGGCTCGCGCTGGGCTCGGCGGCCATCGGCTCCGGCATCTGGACGATGCACTTCGTGGCGATGATGGGGTTCAAGGTCCTGCAGACCCCGGTTCAGTACGACCCCCTGACCACCTTCGCCAGCCTCGCCGTCGCGATCGTCATGGTCGGCATCGGCATCTTCATGGTCACCTCCAAGGGGGCGACCGGGGCCGCGCTCTTCACCGGCGGCACCATCACCGGCCTGGGCATAGCCTCCATGCACTATCTGGGCATGGCCGGTATGCGCCTCAACGGCACGCTCGAGTACAACACCGTCACCGTGGCCGCGTCGGTCGTCATCGCCGTGGTGGCCGCGATCGCCGCCCTGTGGGCCGCCGGACAGGTCCGCGGCTTCCTGTGGAGCGTCGGCGCGAGCCTTGTCATGGGAATCGCCGTCAGCGGCATGCACTACACGGGCATGGCCGCCCTCAGTGTCCATCTGCACAGCGCCGCGGCCCCGGCCCCGGCCGACGGTTCCTCGTCCGCCGGTCTGCTCGCCCCGCTGATCATCGGCCCGCTGGTCTTCCTGCTCCTCGCGGGCGTCGTCGTGATGTTCGACCCTTTCATGATCATGGGCAGGTTCCACGGGAACCCGGTGGAACGGCGGCCCGGCATCCCCGCCCAGGCCACCGCGCACACCTGCCGGCGTCCGGAGTCACGCACCGGCCAGGAGCACCGCGAACGGAGTTCCCGCACCCCGCAGAACCGCTGATCGGAGCCCGTTGTCAGTGCGGGGTCGTACGGTGGATTCCATGCGGCCCGTTTCCAAGATCGAACGCACGGTGGCGCCCCTCGAGGTCGTCAGCCCCTTCCAGCCGAGCGGTGACCAGCCCACAGCCATCGCCGACCTCGCCCAGCGCATCGGAGCAGGTGAGAAGGACGTCGTTTTGCTCGGCGCGACCGGCACCGGCAAGTCCGCCACCACCGCGTGGATGATCGAGAAGCTCCAGCGCCCCACCTTGGTGATGGCGCCGAACAAGACGCTGGCCGCCCAGCTGGCCAATGAGTTCCGCGAGCTGCTGCCGAACAACGCGGTCGAATACTTCGTCTCGTACTACGACTACTACCAGCCGGAGGCCTACGTCCCGCAGTCGGACACCTACATCGAGAAGGACTCCTCGATCAACGAGGAGGTCGAGCGCCTGCGCCACTCCGCGACCAACTCGCTGCTCACCCGCCGCGACGTCGTCGTGGTCGCCTCGGTCTCCTGCATCTACGGCCTCGGCACGCCACAGGAGTACGTGGACCGCATGGTCCCCCTCCGGGTCGGTGCGGAGTTCGACCGGGACGAGCTGCTGCGCCGCTTCGTGGACATCCAGTACACGCGCAACGACCTGGCGTTCAGCCGCGGAACCTTCCGCGTCCGCGGCGACACCATCGAGATCTTCCCGGTCTACGAGGAGCTCGCCGTCCGCATCGAGATGTTCGGCGACGAGATCGAGGCCCTCTCCACCCTCCACCCCCTCACCGGTGAGATCATCAGCGACGACCAGCAGCTGTACGTCTTCCCCGCCTCCCACTACGTCGCCGGCCCCGAGCGCCTGGAGCGCGCCGCCAACGACATCGAGAAGGAGCTGGGGGAGCGCCTGTCGGAGCTGGAGAAGCAGGGCAAGCTCCTGGAGGCCCAGCGACTGCGGATGCGCACGACGTACGACCTGGAGATGCTCCGTCAGATCGGCTCCTGCTCCGGCGTGGAGAACTACTCGATGCACTTCGACGGCCGCGAGCCCGGCTCGCCGCCGAACACCCTGCTGGACTACTTCCCGGACGACTTCCTCCTCGTCATCGACGAGTCGCACGTCACCGTTCCCCAGATCGGCGCGATGTACGAGGGTGACGCCTCTCGCAAGCGCACCCTCGTCGACCACGGCTTCCGGCTGCCCTCCGCCCTCGACAACCGCCCCTTGAAGTGGGAGGAGTTCCAAAAGCGCGTCGGCCAGACGGTCTACCTCTCGGCGACCCCCGGTCAGTACGAGCTGTCCCGCTCCGACGGCCACGTCGAGCAGATCATCCGCCCCACCGGCCTGATCGACCCCGAGGTCGTCGTCAAGCCGACCGAGGGCCAGATCGACGACCTGGTGCACGAGATCCGCAAGCGCACCGAGAAGGACGAGCGGGTCCTCGTCACCACCCTCACCAAGAAGATGGCCGAGGACCTCACCGACTACTTCCTGGAACTCGGCATCCAGGTCCGCTACCTCCACAGCGACGTCGACACCCTGCGCCGCGTCGAACTGCTGCGCGAGCTGCGGGCCGGTGAGTACGACGTCCTCGTGGGCATCAACCTCCTCCGGGAGGGCCTCGACCTCCCCGAGGTCTCCCTTGTGGCGATCCTCGACGCCGACAAGGAGGGCTTCCTGCGCTCCGGGACCTCGCTGATCCAGACCATCGGCCGCGCGGCGCGCAATGTGTCGGGTCAGGTCCACATGTACGCCGACAGGATCACCCCGGCGATGGCGAAGGCCATCGACGAGACCAACCGGCGCCGGGAGAAGCAGGTCGCGTACAACAAGGCGAACGGCATCGACCCTCAGCCGCTCCGGAAGAAGATCAACGACATCGTCGCGCGGATCGCCCGCGAGGACGTCGACACGGAGCAGCTTCTCGGCACGGGTTACCGCCAGGGGAAGGACGGCAAGGGCGCCAAGGCCCCCGTCCCCTCCCTCGGTGGCAAGGCGGCCAGGTCCGCCAAGGGCAAGGCCAAGGGGAGCGCCCCGACCGACCGCCCCGCGGCCGACCTCGCCCAGCAGATCGAGGAGATGACGGAGCGCATGCGCGCGGCCGCCGCCGACCTGCAGTTCGAGATCGCCGCCCGGCTGCGGGACGAGGTCTCCGAGATGAAGAAGGAACTGCGGCAGATGAGGGAGGCGGGCCAGGCCTGACGGCCGGGCGGGCGCCGGAGGAGGGGGCGCGCTCCCGTGCGGGCGCCCTGTGTTGCAAGACCGACACAAAGTGCGACACCGGCTGCGGGAATGTCAGTGCCGCTGCGTAAGGTGCTGCACATCCGTGGACTCCACGGAAACAGGGGACAGTTCGAGAGGGGAATCAGCGCGTGACCGTCAACATGACCAAGGGTCAGGCCATCAGTCTGCAGAAGAACGACGGAGGCAGCCTGACCGCGGTACGCATGGGTCTCGGCTGGCAGGCTGCCCCCCGGCGCGGCCTGTTCGGATCCCGCACCCGTGAGATCGACCTCGACGCCTCCGCCGTGCTGTTCGCGGACAAGCAGCCCGTCGACGTCGTCTTCTTCCGTCACCTGGTGAGCGACGACGGCTCCGTGCGCCACACCGGCGACAACCTGGTCGGCGGCGTGGGTCAGGGCGGCGACGACGAGGCGATCCTCGTCGACCTGGCCCGGATCCCGGTCCACATCGACCAGATCGTCTTCACCGTGAACTCCTTCACGGGCCAGACCTTCCAGGAGGTGCAGAACGCGTTCTGCCGTCTGGTCGACGAGACCAACGGCCAGGAGCTCGCGCGCTACACCCTCGCCGGCGGCGGCCAGTACACGGCCCAGATCATGGCCAAGGTGCACCGCGCGGGCACGGGCTGGCAGATGACCGCCATCGGTACGCCCGCCAACGGCCGCACCTTCCAGGACCTCATGCCGGCGATCCTGCCGGTCCTGTAGGCAAGCACGACGCAGACGCAGCAAGCGACACAGGGGGACGAAGTCGATGACGGCCGAGCTGGTCCGGGGGCAGAACCATCTGCTGCCCGAGGTCCGACTGGAGATCCGCGTCTCGGCCGGCACGCCGATCGTGGCCGGGGCCACCCTCGGGGACGAGAACGGCCGTGTGCACGGCGTGGAGTGGGTCGCCCACCCGGGCGCGCCCACCCTGCCGGGCATCGAGGTTCCCAAACAGGCGGCGGCCGACCACCGCCTCGCCGTGGACCTCGACGCCCTGACGCCGTCCGTGCACCGGGTGACCGTGCTGCTCGCCCTGGCGTCCGGCAGCAGCGGCCCGGCGCGGTTCGGCGCCGTCGCCGCCCCTTTCGTCGCGGTCACCGGCCTGGACGGCTCCGAGGTCGCCAGCTACACCATCACCGACCTCGAGGCGGAGTCGGCCGTCATCGCCCTTGAGCTGTACCGCAGGCAGGGCGTCTGGAAGGTCCGCGCGGTCGGCCAGGGGTATGCGGGCGGCCTCGCCGAGCTGCTCACCGACCAGGGCCTGCCCCAGGCCCAGCAGCTCGCGGGCAGCATCCACGAGGCCGTGGCCCATGGCCTCGCCCGCTCGGTGGCCGCACCTCCGCCCCGGCTGGCGGACGCGGACCGCCCCCGTCAGACGGCCGCCCCGGCGCCGGGCCCCGACCAGGCCCAGAGCGGCACGACACCCCAGGGCCTGCCCGCGAACACCTCGCCGCAGCAGGGAGACCAGCCCACCTCCCCGTACGGCACCACACCCCCGTACAGCTCTCCTCCCGACGCCACCCTGGCCGACCACGCCTCGGCGCAGCACGGTGGCCCTGCCCCGGGCGACCCGTCCGTCGGCACCCAGCCCGCCGCGTCCACCGCCGGCGGCCCCGTCAACTACAGCCACCCCGGCCGTCAGACCACTGCGCCGCCCCCGCCACCGCCGACCGCGCCACCGGCGCTGCCGGGGCAGCCCGCGCGGCCCGTCGCCGGTGACGCGACCGGCTGGTCCATGGAGGAGCGGCTCTACAACCAGGTGTGGGGCATGTTCGAGGACCTCGCCCGCACCACCGCCGCGTACCGCAGCGCCGTCGACTTCGCCGAGTCGCGCCTGGAACAGGAGCTGGACAAGGTCCTGTCCGACCCGCGCAGCCGCATCAGCGGTCGGGGCGACGCCGCGCGCGAGGCCGCCCGCGCCAAGCACGCCCAGCTCGTCGACCGGGCCAGGGACGCCCTCGACCGCGACCTCGCCCAGCTCCGGGCCGAGGCCGATGTCGTCGAGCCCGCGCTGCCCCCGGCCTTCGCGAGCTGGGACAACCCGGTCTGGCACGGCTACCGGGTGCCGATGGAGATCCCGATGGCCCTGCGCCTGGGCGACCTCCATCTGCCGGAGAGCGAGGGCGTGCGCATCCCGATGCTGGTCCGGCTGCCGCTGGAGCGAGGGCTGTGGATCGACAGCGGCCGCTCCGGCTCGCGCGACTCGCTCGTCGACTCCGACGAGCTGCGCCGCCGCGCGCTGGACACGGCGGTGGCGCTCGCCGCGCGTCTGCTCGCGGTCTACCCGCCGGGCGAGTTCACCGTCCACGTCGTCGACGCGGCAGGGGCCGGCTCGTCCGCGCTGGCACCGCTGGTGGGCGCGGGTGTGCTCGCCGGACCGCCCGCTGCCGGAGCCGCGGGTGTCTCCGACGTCCTGGGGCGGCTCACCCAGCGCGTCGACCTCGTGCAGATGGCGGTGCGCGGTGGCGCGTCCGACGCATTGCCCCCGGGCTTCGACACGGCCGAGCAACTGCTGATCGTCAACGACTTCCCGCACGGCTTCGACGACCGCGCCGTCACCCAGCTCCGCTATCTCGCGGACGAGGGCCCGGCCGTCGGCGTCCACCTGATGATGGTCGCCGACCGGCAGGAAGCCGCCGCCTACGGGCCGTTGCTCGACCCGCTGTGGCGTTCGCTGATGCGACTCACGCCCACCCCTGACGACCATCTCGCCGACCCATGGGTCGGGCACGCGTGGACGTATGAGCCGTCGAGCATCCCGCCCGGAAGCCGGGTCATGTACGACGTTCTCGCCCGGGTCGCGGAGGCCCGCCGCTCCTGGAACAGGTGAGGAACTCCCCGTACCAAGCTCTCGTAAAGTTGCCTGACCTGCAGTTTTGATACTTTCTTTGCCTAGCCCTTTACCTGGTCTTGGTGATTGGGTACTCTTTTCGTGCGGAGGGGAGTACTCCCTACTTGCTGCGGCGTACCCGTCAATACGGATCAACCCTGATCCCGGGGCGTCGGCCCGGCGGCACCAGGCGTTGTGGAACGCCTCGGAGGACCGGGTGGAAGAGACCTCCGGTAGCGATGACGCTGCTATTTGCCGTTACGTACTGCCGGAGGCGCAGTGGATGTCTCAACGACCCTATGGGTCCTCACAGTTGTGGGCCTTGCCGCCCTCATCACGGTCGACTTCTTCATCGGCCGCAAGCCTCATGATGTGTCCATCAAGGAAGCCGGAATCTGGACGGTCGTCTGGATCGTCCTGGCCGCCCTGTTCGGACTCGGGCTGCTCGTCTTCGCCGGCGGCCAGCCGGCCGGAGAGTTCTTCGCGGGCTTCATCACCGAGAAGTCCCTGAGCGTCGACAACCTCTTCGTCTTCGTCCTGATCATGGCGAAGTTCTCGGTGCCCTCGCAGTATCAGCAGAGGGTGCTACTGGTCGGTGTGCTGATCGCCCTGGTGCTCCGCGCGATATTCATCGCCGCGGGCGCGGCGATCCTCTCCAGCTTCGCCTGGGTCTTCTACATCTTCGGCGCGTTCCTGATCTACACCGCCTGGAAACTGATCCAGGAGGCCAGGGCCGACGAGGCGGAGGAGGACTGGGAGGAGAACAAGCTCCTCAAGGCCGTCGAGAAGCGCTTCGGTGTCGCCGACCGCTACCACGGCACCAAGCTGTGGATCGAGCAGAACGGCAAGCGCGTCATGACGCCGATGCTGGTCGTGATGCTCGCCATCGGCACCACGGACGTCCTCTTCGCACTGGACTCGATCCCGGCGATCTTCGGTCTGACCCAGGACCCGTACATCGTGTTCACGGCCAACGCGTTCGCGCTCATGGGCCTGCGACAGCTGTACTTCCTCATCGGCGGCCTGCTGAGGAAGCTGGTCCACCTGTCCTACGGTCTGTCGGTCATCCTCGGCTTCATCGGGGTGAAGCTGGTGCTGCACGCCCTGCACGAGTCCGGCGTCCACGTACCGGAGATCTCCATCCCGGTCTCGCTCGGGGTGATCTGCGCGGTCCTGATCGTCACCACGATCACCAGCCTCATCGCGTCCAAGAAGCAGGCGCAGACAGAGGCCGAGGCGGCGCGGGAAAAGGTTGACGGCGCCGAGAAGGACAGCATCGAGGCCTGACGGAGGCCCGTACCGCACAGCGATCACTGATGGGGCCCCGCGCGAGGGAGACGCAGATCCACGGCGTCCACCGGGTGCGGGGCCCTTTCACGTCTGAAAGGATCACCGCATGCTCGCTCGGCTCCGGTCGCTCACGACGCGATGGACTGATGTCGTCCCGGTGGCCGCGGTCGTCCTGCTCGCTCTCACCTGGGGACGTGATCTGCCCGCAGCGGCCGTCGCCCTGGTGACGCTGGTGCTCGCGGGAGCCGTACTGGCCGCCGTCCACCACGCCGAGGTCGTCGCACACCGGGTCGGAGAACCGTTCGGCTCTCTTGTCCTCGCCGTCGCCGTCACGATCATCGAGGTCGCCCTGATCGTGACCCTGATGCTCGACGGCGGAGACAAGAGCGCGACCCTCGCCCGCGACACCGTCTTCGCCGCCGTGATGATCACCTGCAACGGCATCGTCGGCATCTGCCTGCTCGTCGCCTCACTGCGCCACGGACTCGCGGTCTTCAACCCCGAGGGGACCGGCGCCGCCCTCGCCACGGTCGCGACGCTGGCCACGCTCAGCCTGGTGCTCCCCACCTTCACCACCAGCAAGCCGGGCCCGGAGTTCTCCACGGCCCAACTCACTTTCGCCGCACTGTCCTCACTGGCTCTGTACGGCCTGTTCGTGGCGACGCAGACCGTGCGCCACCGGGACTACTTCCTGCCCATCACCCGGCTGGGCGAGGTGATCGCCGAGGACGACCATGCCGAGGCACCCTCGGCCCGCACCGCCAAAATCAGCCTCGGCATGCTCGGTCTGGCGCTCGTCGGCGTGGTCGGCCTCGCCAAGGGCGTCTCGCCGACCATCGAGTCCGGCGTCGACGCGGCGGGCCTGCCACACGCCGTCGTCGGTGTGATCATCGCCCTGCTCGTGCTGCTGCCCGAGACCATCGCCGCTCTGCGCGCGGCCCGCCGCGACCGCGTCCAGACCAGCCTCAACCTCGCCCTCGGCTCCGCCATGGCCAGCATCGGTCTGACCATCCCGGCCGTCGCCCTGGCCTCCGTCTGGCTCTCCGGACCGCTCGTCCTCGGCCTTGGCGCCACCCACATGGTGCTGCTCGCCCTGACCGTCGTGGTGGCCACGCTGACCGTCGTCCCGGGACGCGCGACACCTCTGCAGGGTGGAGTCCATCTCGTGCTGTTCGCGGCGTATCTGGAGCTGGCGGTGAACCCGTAGCACCGGTGTCGGTGAACCCGTGGCGCCGGTGTCGGTGAACCGATGGCACCGGCGCCCGCGCATACGTGGCGCCGGTGCTCACCCCGCGGCGGCCTCAGCCTCCGCCGTCGTCGCCAGGGGCACCGGCCGGGTCTCCGGCAGCAGCGCGAAGCAGCCCAGGCTCAGCAGGGCGATGCCGGTCAAGTACGCGCCCACGCCCCAGGGCACCCGGCCGCCCTGGGACACGGCGGTGGCTACGATTGGTGTCAGGGCGCCGCCCACCACCCCGCCGAGGTTGTAGCCGACAGCGGCCCCCGTGCAGCGCACCCGGGGTTCGTACAGCTCCGGCAAGTACGCGGCGATCACGGCGAACATCGTGACGAACGCGAGCATCGCCACGAGGAAGCCGAAGAAGATCAGCAGGGGTTCACCGGTCGCCAGCAGAGCGACCATCGGGAACATCCACAGCACGGTGACCGAACAACCGATCAGGCACAGCGGGCGCCGCCCGTACCGGTCGCCGAGCACCGCCGCCACCGGTGTCAGCGCGCCCTTCACCACCACGGCACCCATGATGCAGGTCAGCATGACCGTACGGCTGACTCCGAGCCGCTCGGTTCCGTACGCGAGGGACCAGGTCGTCACCGAGTAGAAGACCGCGTATCCGATCGCGAGCGCCCCGGCCGTCAGCAGGACGAGCCGCCAGTGGCCGCGCACGACCTCGGCGAACGGCACGCGCGCGGGCTCGGCGATCTGCAGGAACTGCGGGCTCTCCGTGAGCGACGACCGCAGCCACAGCCCCGCGAGGGCCAGTACGCCCGCCGCCCAGAACGGCACCCGCCACCCCCAGGCGGCGAACTGGGCCTCCGTCAGGCTCGCCGACAGCGCCAGCATCACCCCGTTGGCCAACAGGAACCCCACCGCGGGCCCGACCTGAGGGAAGCTCGACCACAGCCCGCGGCGATCGGCCGGCGCGTGCTCCGCCGTCAGCAGTACCGCCCCGCCCCACTCCCCGCCGAGCCCGAGCCCCTGCAGGAAGCGCAGCACGAGGAGGAGGAAGGGGGCGGCCACGCCGATCGAGTCGAACGTGGGGACGCAGCCGACGGCCACGGTCGCACCCCCGGTCAGCAGCAGCGAGGCGACGAGGACCGGCCGCCGCCCGTGCCGGTCCCCGATGTGCCCGAACAGCACCGAGCCGAGCGGCCGCGCCACGAACCCGACCCCGAAGGTCGCGAAGGCCGCGAGGGTCCCGGCCAGGGGAGAGAACGTCGGGAAGAACAGCGGCCCCAGGACGAGGGCCGCCGCTGTCCCGTAGACGAAGAAGTCGTAGAACTCGATGGCCGTCCCGGCGAGAGAGGCGGACGCGAGTCGCAGCATGGAGGGCGGTTTCACGGTGCGTGCAGGTTGCATGCCGCGTCAACTACCCACGGTGACGGGCGGTTACGGGGGGCGTGCGGAGGCCCGTTCGAGGTCAATGAGGCTCAGGAGGCGTCAACGGGTCTCAGTAGGTCACCGAGATGCGCCGGGCGAGCCCGTCGACCCGGATCACGCCCCCGTAAGGGATGACGAGCTGGGGATCGGTGTGTCCGAGATCCACGTCGAAGACGATCGTGGTGTCGGGGGCGTACGTCCGCATGGCGCGCAGAACGGCCTCCCGCTGTCCGGCCGCGTAACGGGCCGCCTCCTCAGGAGTGTTGGGCTGTTCGAAGGACCAGGCCTTGGGACGGCCCATCAGGAGTGCTGGGAAGCGCTGGAGCAGACCGCGTTCGCCCATGTTCCGCAGGGTGCGGAAGACCTCCTCGCCGCTGGGCATGTCCTCCGAGGTCTCCAGGACGAGCACGCCGCCGTCGAGGACGGACAGGTCGCGCGGCACCTCGCGGTCGGCCATCAGCAGCCAGCCGAGGATCTCCAGACAGCCGCCCCAACTCCGACCCTCCACCACGCGGTCGGGGCTCACCCAGGTCCATCCGGTGCCGGGCACGGTGTCCGGCTCCGCGTCGAAGGTCGCCGGGTCGGCCCAGTCGCGATTGACGTCGTTGAAGCGCTCGGCGGGCCGCAGTTCGTACGGTCCCGAGGTGAACAAGGCGGCGCGCAGGGAGTCCGCGGTCAGCGGGTCCATGGCGACGGACCTGCCCAGCGAGGTCATCACGGTCCCGCCGTGGTAGCCGACGACTCCGGCGTTGTACAGGAACGCCAACAGGTTGGTGTTGTCGCTCATGCCGAAGAACGGCTTGGGGTTGGCCCGCAGCAGCTCCCGGTCGAGGAACGGCAGCACGGTGATCTGGTCGTCGCCGCCGATCGACGTGAACACCGCCTTGATGTCCGGGTCGGTGAAGGCCGCGTGGATGTCGTCGGCCCGCTGCTGCGGTGTCGTGTCCATCTTCCGGGTCGTCGGGTACTCGACCGGTTCGAGGCCGTACTCCTCACGTAACCGCCGCAGGCCCAGTTCGTAGGGCCGTGGGAAGAGTTCGGGCAGGCCGGCGCCGGGGGAGAGGACGGCGACGCGGTCGCCGGGGGAGGGCTTGGGAGGATACGAGGGCGTGGTCATGCGGGGAGGGTACGGCCTCCTGCTCCACGGTTTCACCGTGATAAACCGGGGTTCAGCAGCGGTCCCGACGGGCCGCCCACCCCGAAAGGACCGGAGAAACCGTGCCCCGCAGCCTGGCCAACGCCCCGATCATGATCCTCAACGGCCCCAACCTGAACCTCCTGGGTCAGCGTCAGCCCGAGATCTACGGCTCCGACACGCTCGCCGACGTCGAGGCGATGTGCGCCAGGGCGGCGGCCGCGCACGGGGGCACCGTGGACTTCCGGCAGTCCAACCACGAGGGCGAACTCGTCGACTGGATCCATGAGGCACGGCTCGACCACAGCGGGATCGTCATCAACCCCGGCGCCTACTCGCACACCTCCGTGGCGATCCTCGACGCGCTCAACACCTGTGACGGGCTGCCCGTGCTGGAGGTCCACATCTCCAACATCCACAAGCGCGAGACGTTCCGGCACCACTCGTACGTCTCGCTGTGCGCCGACGGGGTCATCGCCGGCTGCGGGGTGCAGGGCTATGTGTTCGGCGTGGAACGGGTCGCCGCGCTGGCGGGAGCGGGGAAGGCCGAGGCGTAGGGCTCCGTCGCCGAGGGGGGTGCGGAGGCGGACGGTCCGGTCTCCCGACGAACGAGGTGGTAAGGCCCGACCGCAGGGCGGACGCCCGTTACAGGCGGCCCGCCTCCACGATCCGTCGCAGGAACTGCCGCGTGCGTTCCTGCCGCGGATCGCCGAAGACCTGCTCCGCCGTGCCGTGTTCCAGCACCACGCCTCCGTCCAGAAAGCAAACCTGGTCGGCGACGTCGCGGGCGAAGCCCATCTCGTGCGTGGCCAGCACCATCGTCATCCCGTCTCCCTTCAGGTCACGGACGACGTTCAGGACCTCGCCCACCAGCTCCGGATCGAGAGCCGCGGTGATCTCGTCGAGCAGTAGCAGCCGGGGGCGTACGGCCAGGGCGCGCACGATCGCCACGCGCTGCTGCTGACCGCCGCTGAGCCGGTCGGGGTACCCGCCCGCCTTCCCGTTCAGCCCGAGCCGGTCCAGGAGTTCATGGGCCCGTTCCTCGGCCTCCGCACGGCCCATGCCGTGCACCCGGCGTGGGGCGAGGGTGATGTTGTCCAGCACCGTCATGTGCGGGAACAGGTTGTACGACTGGAAGACCACGCCAATGCGGCGGCGTACCGCGTCCTGGTCGACGCGCGGGTCGGTGATCTCCTCGCCGTCCAGCCAGATCGCCCCGTCGTCGATGTCCTCCAGGAGGTTGGCGCAGCGCAGCAGCGTCGACTTCCCGGACCCGGAGGCGCCGATCAGGGCGGTCACGGTGTGCGGGGCGACCTCCAGATCGACGTCCCGCAGTACGACCGAGCCGCCGAAGGTCTTGCGCACGGACTCCACCCGCAGCACGGGGGAGCCCTGGGAGGCGTCTGCGGTGTTTTCGGTGTCGCTCATGTCGTACCTCCCTGCGCCCGCTGCCGGTCCATCCGGGCTGTGACCCAGTCGGTGAAGCGGGTCATCGGAATGGTCAGGGCGACGAAGACCAGTCCGGCGACGATGTACGGCGTGTAGTTGAGGCTGCGGCCCGCGATGATGTCCGCGGCGCGTACGGCGTCGATCGCGCCGCCGATCGAGACCAGGCCGGTGTCTTTCTGCAGTGACACGAGGTCGTTGAGGAGGGGCGGCACCTGGCGGCGTACCGCCTGGGGGAGCACGACGTGCCGCAGTGCCTGCCGGTTGGTGAGGCCCAGCGAGCGGGCCGCCGCGCGCTGCGAGGGGTGCACGGACTCGATGCCGGCGCGGAACACCTCGGCGACGTACGCCGAGTACGTCAGTGTCAGCGCGGTGCCGCCGAGCAGTACCGGGTCGACGGTCACGCCCTGGAGCCTGAGCGCGGGGACGCCCAGGACCACGATCATCAGGTTGATGATCAGCGGCAGACCGCGGAAGAAGTCGGTGTAGGCGGCGGCCAGCGCCCGCAGCGGGAAGAACACCGGGCCGCGCAGGGTCCGCGCCACGGCGATGAGCATGCCGAGGACGAGCACGGCGACGCCGCAGATCAGCAGCAGCCGGACGTTGAGCCACAGTCCTTCGAGGACCTTCGGGAACGCCTCGCGCGCGTACTCCGCGCTGAAGAACGTCTCCTTGGTGCGCGGCCACCCCGGCGCGTTGACGACGACGAGATAGAGGACGACGCCCGTGACCAGGGTCGACAGGGCGGCGATGCCCGTGGCGCGGCGGGCCCGGGTGCGCTTGAAGTGCTCCCGGTCGAGCCGCCGTCGCGAGGGGACGTAACCGTCGTCCGCGCCGGGCATGTCGCCGTCGTCGTCCGCGTCCTCCCGGTCGGGCTCCTGCTTCACGACCGTCACTTGAGCACCGGGGCGTCGACGGCTTCGGAGAGCCACTCCTGCTCGATCCTGGCCAGCGTGCCGTCCTCACGCAGGGCGTCCACGGCGGTCGTCACGCAGGACGTGAGGGCGCTGCCCTTGTCGAGGACGAGACCGAACTGCTCGGGTGTGCCGCCCTGGTTCTCGAACTGGCCGACGATCTTCGCGTCCGTCACCTCGGCCGAGGTGATGTAGAACGCGGTCGGCAGGTCGACCACGATCGCGTCGATCTGGCCGTTCTTCAGCGCGGACTTGGCCTGGTCGTTCTTCGCGTACGCGGCGGCGTCCCGGGTCGGCTTCACCACGTCGCCGATGTAGTCCAGGCTGGTGGTGCCGACCTGGGCGCCCAGGTGCAGCTTCCTGAGGTCCGCGATGCTCGCGGCCTTCGCGGCCGCGGAGCCCTTCAGCGCGACCACGGCCTGGCGCACGTCGTAGTAGCCCGACGAGAAGTCCACGGCCTTCTTGCGCTCGTCGCTGATCGACACCTGGTTGATGTCGAAGTCGAAGGTCTTCGCGCCCGGCGCGAACGCCTTGTTGAAGGGCACGCTCTGCCAGACGACGTCCGCCTTGTCGTAGCCGAGCTGCTCGGCCACGGCGTACGCGACCGCCGACTCGAAGCCCTCGCCGTTCTTCGGGTCGTCGTCCCTGAACCAGGGCTCGTACGCCGGTTCGTCGGTGGCGATCGTCAGCTTGCCGGAGGTCTCCGTGCCCAACCCGCCCTTGGCGCAGGACGCCCCGGAGGCCGAGGAGGAGGCTGAGCCGGAGGCGTCCTCCTCCGGCTGCGGGGCGCAGCCCACCGCGACGGTGGCGAGCAGGGCGGCTATGGCGGCGGAGGCGGCACGGCGCGTGGAGCGCGGGGCTCGCAGGACAGGACGCATGGCGTGAGATTGACAGCGTGACGTCCTGTTTGTCGAGGTCACACAGGCAGTTGTCCGCATTCTGGGAACGTGTGTTGCATTCCTGTGAACCCTCGGCGGGGCCGCCGGCCGAGGGCGGGGATTGGAGGCCGGCGGCCCATCCGCGCGGAAGCCGTCATCCCGTGCGGACCTGCTTCCAGTGGACTACGCCACGGCGCGCGCCGGGAGCGCGCGCGTGACATCGGCGCGTGCGTTCGATTCACACGGGGCGCGTGAGAGCGTGCCCGCGCCCCCTGCCGGTTGCCTCACCAACTGCCCTACAGCACTGAGGAGTTCACCAGCCTCGCGCGCCACTCGGGCAGGTGCGGGCGCTCCGCGCCAAGCGTCGTGTCGTTGCCGTGGCCCGGATAGACCCACGTCTCGTCGGGCAGGGCCTCGAAGATCTTCGTCTCCACGTCGTGGATCAGACTGGCGAACGCCTCCGGGTCCTTACGGGTGTTGCCCACCCCGCCCGGGAAGCCTGGGGCGCGAGTCTGCGGTACCAGATGAGGGTGCAGGCGGCGATGTTGTGTCGCACCCGCTCAGCCGGCCGAAGTGTTCTGTGTCGCCTCGCGTGCCTCGGTGAGGGCTCGCTGCCTGAGGTTGCCGCCGAACAACTGAATCGTGGTGGCGGCCAGGATGTCATCCCTGCCGATGGTCCGCCCGTCCCCCCTGCGGGCGGACAGGGCCCGGAGGGAATCCTTGAGGAACGGAGGTGGGGCCGGTTCGCCCGACATCACTAGGGTGACCGTACCGAAACGTTTGACCCCGCCCTCGCGGACGACCATGGCCGCGTCCCGGGCGAGGTCCGTCAGGAACACGCTCGCGATTCCGTCCAGGTCGCGGACCATCGCCGGGACGGCCGTCGCCCCCTGGCTCCACAGCAGCTTCTTGACCCCGGCCTCGAACCTGTGGGCGCCGACCACAGCACTCGGTTTGCGCGACCTGCTGCGCTTACGAGAAGGCACGATGACACCCTCGGCGTCGTACAGGACACCGGTCAGGCCTTGAAACGTCGGGCTGTGGTCGTACCATTTGTCCCCCACCTCGAGCTCGACGTTCCGGTCGATCGCCGAGAGAAGGTCCCCGGGAATCAGCTTCTTCCGGGCCTCCGCCGCCGCCGCTCTCTTCGCGCCGTCGATGATCTCCGTCAGCACTGTCCGCGTCACCGACGCGGCGGCCCACGCGGCCGACCGAGAGACGTGCATCGAGGTCACGTCCCTGAACACCGCTTTGACGAGAGAAGGCTTGAACGGCGAGACATCCATGACCGAGGCGGTCTCGGGACCGCTGCGCTCAGGGCGTGCGGGCTGTGCGGTCATCGGAAGAAACGCTCCCTAATGTGATCGGTCATGCGCCCCCTTGCTGAAGAACGCAGAGTAGCGGCGCGCTGGTTTTACTGGCAGGCGTACTTCAGGTTCCGTGCCCGGGCGGTGACGACCTCGCCGATCGCCTTGGCCGCAGCGGTCTGATGCCTCTTCAGCGCGAGCGCCAGCCGATCCAGATCCCCACCCAGCCCCTCCGCGAAGTAAGTGACCGTCCCGAGCCCTTCACGGCCCATCTGATGGAAGGCCTTCGCGGGGAACGTGCACGACGTCGCATTGCCCAGGATGATCCGGCGTTGGCGGAGGTAGCGGCGGTGCGCTTTGACCGCGATCCGGTTACCCCAGTCCCAGGGGAACCGTTCTCGTGCGGCCTGCCGGGCGAGCCGGTTCAGCTGGCCGTTCAGGCGGACGGCGTCGTTCAGGTCGACGACGATTGGGTCCTGCTGCCAGACGACGTGGATGTGTTCTTTCTCGTCGGCGCACTTGGCCGGGTGGTAGTTGATCCTTCCCCACGGTTCGCCGGAGAGGCTGGCGTCGAGGGGGTTGATGATGTCGGCGTCCTCCAACTGTCGGAAGACTGCGAGGACGCCGGGCTTGCCGCAGCTGCTGTGCGCGGGGCTGCACTCGCCATCGCTGGTCGGGACGGTCTGCACGATGTACGTGGTGTCGCGGTCGTCGCCAAGCTCGATGACGATGTCTGTGGCCATGGGATCTCCTAGTGTCCTGAGTCTTTGATTCGGTTCAGATATCCGGCGAGGCGTTCGAAGATCTCGTCGGCGGTCTTCGTCCAGACGAAAGGTCGGGGATCTTCGTTCCAGGTGGCGATCCAGGAGCGGATGTCTTTCTCCAGGGCCTGCACGTTCTTGTGGACGCCGCGCCGTATCTGCTTGTCCGTCAGCAGGCCGAACCAGCGCTCGTCGGGTAGGACCGCTGCATTGCTGCAGCGGTCCCCCCTCAGAACCGGCCGTGCCCGATTTCCAGGCAACCGGCTCAAGCAAGCTCTATGGCTCGCGGGCTGGTCAGAAGTGCTGGCGACTTGCCGATGCCGGTGGTCAGCCGACGGTGGCAGTGGGTGTGGATCAGACGTGGGGCGGCGGATTTGTCCGGCTTGCCGTTGCCCGCATCAGCGATGATCGCGTGTTTCCGGATCGCCGTGCGGGTGACCTTGAGCCACTGTTCCCACTGGTCGGGAGTTTGCGGCTCGTGGTCGGCGTGCAGCAACAGCCCTCCGCAGACTGGACATCGGCCGTCCTGCTTCTGCAATAGATGCAGGGTGCCTTTGCCCAGCGGGAGTTTGCCGCGGCGACGCCGCTTGGCCCAGAAGTCGACCAGGGTGGGATCGTCGGTCGACGCCGTTCCTGGCACCATCCGGTGCCGGACGATCGGCGTCCAGGCGAACTTGTAGAGGTAGAAACCGCTGGTGCGGTCCCCGAACACCCACCTGTCATACCTGAACGGGTTGAACATGCCGAAGTACCGGTCGGTCACCCAGCGCTTCGACTTGTTCGCGTGAGAGAACTTGGCCCACTTGTAGACCAGCCTCCACACGTAGGCGTCCAGCGAGTTGAACGCCCGCTTGGACACCCCGATCCGGTAGTAGGCGGCCCAGCCCTTGATGATCGGGTTGAGCTTGGCGATCACCGCGTCGGCGTTGGCCCCTCGCAGGGCCAGCATCTCGGCGGCGAGCCGTTCCCGGATCCGCCACAGGGCCGCGTTGCTCGGCTTGGTCAGCAACTTGCCGCGATAGCGTCGGATGTTGAACCCCAGGAAGTCGCAGCCCTCATCGAGGTGGACAACGCGCGTCTTGTCCTCGTTGAAAGCCAGTCCCCGGGGCGCGAGCCACGCGGCGAGCCGTGCCTTGACCTCCTCGGCTTGTTCCTGCGAGTGGCACAGGGCGAGGAGGTCGTCGGCGTAGACGACCAGAACCGGTGAGTCACGCGCCAAAATCGCGGCATCGCTGCCGAGAGTCTGGTAGCGGACTCCAGCGGCCTTTCCCATTCCATGCAAAGCGATATTCAACAACGCGGGACTGATCACCCCGCCCTGAGGAGTTCCTTCCAACGTGGGGGCGAACCAACCTTTCTCGACCACGCCCGCCTTCAGCCATCCGGCGATCATTCCCCTTCCGGGAAACGAACCCAGCGACGTGAGCAGATTATCGTGGTCGATCCGGTCGAATGCCGCTTTCAAGTCGGCGTCGAGCACCCACAGGCGCTTGGCGGTCTTGCCGCACGCCGTCGTGTGGATGGCCACAATCGCGTCATGACAGCCACGGCCGGGACGGAAGCCGTAGACCTTCGGTTCCAGCCGTGCCTCCCACTCGGGCTCCAGCGCATTCAGTGCCAGAGCTTGGAGGCATCTGTCAGCGATCACGGGAATTCCGAGCGGGCGCTGTTTTCCATTCGCCTTGGCGATATACACCCGCTTGACGGGCTTGGGTTTCCACGGGGCCGCGCCATGCTGGACCCAGTCGGCCAGCTCGGCCTTTTCCTGGGGCGGCAGGACGACTTTCCCGTCAACCCCCGCCGTCTTGCGGCCAGCGTTGACCTCCGTGACCCGCCGCACACTCACGAGTGCGTTGGCGCGGGAGCGGAGCATCAGCTTCTGCAGATTCCTGACCTTGGCCAGGTCTCCTGCCTGCGATGCCGTGAAGATGCGCTGCCGCAGACGCCGTACGTCGTCCTCGACCCTCCGCCAGTCGATCGACGGCCAGTCGGTGATCTCGCCCTCCGGTCCGTTCGCTATGCCGACGGCGGTCGCTGCGGCTTGCGCCGTCCCGGCCGCGTGTGTCGTCATGACGTCCAACTTTTCCTTCGGTTCCGGTGTCTTCGGTCTTCGTGCCTTCACAAGCTCACCAGACCCACGTCAGCACCCTTTCAGGTCGGGGTATCGGCCCCTATCCGGCCAGTTATGCGGGAACCGCCGACGGAGGTGTCGGCATGTGGTTCCCGGTTTCCTGCTGCCTTTCGGCCACCGGCATTCGCTTGCTGGGTCTTCCTGCGCCCGCTGGAGATTTGGGCCTTACTTGCGGTTGGCTTACCAGGCCAGAAACTTATTGCCTGGACTCCATCGGGGTTGTCACGTTCCGCATGAGAGAGGTGCTGCCGGGGAGGGTGCCCTCTGCACCCCGGGGACGGCGGTGCACTCCCGACCGGTCAGATATCTCCGGTCGGCGCCTGCCACTTTTCAATGGCCAGTCCCTATCTCCCGCTGAAACAACCCATCGGCGAGAGTGCTCATGACGAGGCATCATCAAGGGTTCATTCGCATTCACCCGTCCGGCATTTCCCGGCCTGTAATCCCCGGATGGAACGGGAATCCTTGGACCTTTCCTCAGGCTTCGCACCCCGCGATCACTCGCGACGCACGCTGAGGCGGGAACGAGCCCTGTGCACTGGCTCGGGTCTACACCTTCGACATCGTCGAACCTCCTTGGTGATTCCCACTCTTCTCAAGCGACTTCGTGTCGCACGACCTGGTTCAACCAGGAGGCGCTGGTCGGCGTGAAGTGCATATGGAACCGGGGGTGGGCCAGCAGCCACTTCTGGATCGCGGGGGTCTTGCGAGTGGCGTAGTTGTCGCAGATCAGGTGGACATCGAGGTGCTCGGGCACCTCCTTGTCGAGCTTGGCCAGGAACTTCTTGAACTCCACCGCGCGGTGCCGGCGGTGGATGGAGGAGATGACCTCGCCGGTCGCAGCGTTCAGCGCGGCGAACAGGGCCGTCACCCCACCGCGCACATAGTCGTGGGTGCGGCGCTCGGGCATGCCGGGCATCATCGGCAGTACCGGCGCGGACCGGTCCAGCGCCTGGATCTGCGACTTCTCGTCCACGCACAGCACGATCGCCCGCTCCGGCGGGTCCAGGTACAGACCGACGACGTCGCGGACCTTCTCGATGAACTGCGGGTCCTTGGACAGCTTGAAGGTGTCCACCAGGTGCGGCTTGAGGCCGAAGGTCCGCCAGATCCTGGAGACCGTGGACTGCGACAAGCCGCTGGCCTCGGCCATCTCCCGCGTCGACCAGTGCGTGGCGTTCTTCGGGGTGGACTCCAGCGTGCGCACCACGACCTCCTCGACCTTCTCGTCGCTCACCGTGCGCGGCGGCCCTGGCCGCGGCTCGTCCGACAGGCCCTGAAGCCGATCGGACGCGAACCGCTTGCGCCACTTGGCCACCGTCACCGGGTGCACCCCAAGTTCCGTACCCACGACGGTATTTGAGCCACCCTGGGCGCAGGCCAGAACGATCCGGCACCGCAACGCCAAAGCCTGCGACGACGTCGCCCGCCGCGACCAGCGCAGCAACGTATCCCGCTCGTCGTCTGTCAGGACCACCTCGACCGTCGGCCGACCCATACGCGCCATGAGCCCAGCCTACTTCTTCAGTGAATCAAAGACTCAGGACACTAGATCGTGGTGAGGGTGCCGGTGTGGGCTGCGGCGGGTCCGGTCGCGGGCCTGTGCAGGAGGTACAGCAGGGCCCTGATCTCGTCGTGCCGCTGATCGAGTTGCTCTCGGTCCTCGGTGTCGCGAGCCTCTGGAAGGTCGTTGTGGGCTGCTGTGATCGCGCCCTTGATGTCGAGGAAGTCCGGGGTGACTGCCGGCTGCTGCTCTTGGGCGAAGCCGAGCAGAAGGGCAATTGCGAGGCCACGGGGTACACCGCGGGAAGGAGCTTCCCCAGGCGCTCGTGAGCAGTTGATGTGAGGCGGTTGAACTCTGCACCGAGTGCAGACAGGTCTTCGAGATCGACAAGCTCGAACTGGGCCTCGGTCTTGAGGTGGCGTGATCGCACGGCGCCCTTGCCGTCTGCGTTCCAGGCGATCGCGCCGTGAACGTATGGGTGGCGGCGCTCGAATGCTTGTTTCGACTGCGACAGCAGCGTCCGGAACTCGGTCTTCTCGTTTTGGGGGATGTCGTCGAGGGCGTCGACCAGCGCACGGCAGGCAGTGATGACGCGGCTTGAGGACTCGCCGCTGATGAGCAGTGCCCCAGAGGGGCTGTTGCACAGCAGCTTCACGAGTGTCTCCAGGTACATCTCCAGCGTGGCAGCGTCACGGATCATGTGGCCGAGGAGGCTGTCGAGGAGTTGGTCTTCCTTCACCCAGTCAGGGGGTCCGTCGTCGCCACAGCCTTCCCTTGAGTTCGGCCGCTCGGCAAGTTGCTTCCCGTGGGTCGCTCGGCTTCGAACTAAGCCCCTCCAGCGGCATAGAGGATGCGGTCTGTTGGCTTTGACCTGCGAAGTCTCAGGCAGATGGCACGTCCTTGGCACGCCTCTCGTGCTCGCGCAAACGGGTGCGGATGCGCTCTGCCTCCGCCGGGGTGAGGCTGGCGGCATGGCTTCCGCCCGTGGTCGTATACCCGCCCGACGAGGACGGCGGGTGGCGGGCCGGAGCAGTGGGGCTACTACCAGGGAGACCACCATGACTGTCCGTACCTACGTCTCGACGACTGTGCGGAACGACCGTGTCGACGAGGTTCTCCACGCGCTGGAGAACGTGGATCCGGATGCGATCGTGGCATCCGTCAACCGCTCGGACGCTCCCGACGTCCCCGCCGGGGTATCGGTATCGCTGAACGGTGATGCCCGTGAGGCGGTGAAGAAGCAGCTCGATGTGATTCCCGATCTGGAGTGCGAGATTGACGTGCGGGACACCGAGGATCTGTGAGCCGGACAAGCGGATGGCCCTCCGCCCGGTCTTGGTGACCAAGCGTGGGGCCATCCGTCACGGCGGCCAGGAAGACTCAGCGGTTACCTGCTTCGTGCGTACGGCGCCAGGCGTTGTGCGCCCGCGCGCCGCCGACCCGGAGCCGGAGCTTTTTGCCGAGGCAGCGCAACCTGAAGAGTGGGTCGCGCCGGGTAGCCCTCGAAACTGATCATGGGCGGCGGTCATCCTGCAACCTGCCTGGCCGGCACGATCTGGCACAGATGTTCCTCCCCCCCGCGGTCACTGCTGCCGCGGCGTCGGTGAGGGAGCTCTGGACGCCACCGTCCGTGGGGCAAGATGCTGCCCGAGCGCCGACGGGCCCGAACGCGCGACCGCCCCCGCTTCGGTTTCGAAACGGGGGCGGTCGTCGTTGGACGGTTACCAGCCTCGTGCGCGCCACTCCGCGAGGTGGGGCCGCTCCGTGCCGAGGGTGGTGTCGTTGCCGTGGCCGGGGTAGACCCAGGTCTCATCGGGCAGCGCGTCGAATACCTTGGTCTCCAGGCCGTCCATCAGGGAGTTGAACTCTTCCGGAAGTGTTGTCCGGCCAGGGCCGCCCGGGAAGAGGCAGTCCCCGGTGAAGACATGCGGATGTCCGTGCGGGTCGTCGTAGACCAGGGCGATCGAACCCGGCGTGTGGCCCACCAGGTGGCGCGCGGTGAGCTCCACGCGCCCCACCCGGATCGTGTCGCCGTCACCGACGGGCACGTCGGTCGTCACCGGGATGCCCTCGGCGTCGTCCCGGCCCGCGTACGTACGGGCGCCGGTGGCCGCCACGACCTCGGCGAGAGCCTGCCAGTGGTCGCCGTGCTGATGCGTGGTGACCACGGACGCGATCCCGTCGTCACCGATGAGGGTGAGCAGCGTGCCGGCGTCGTTCGCGGCGTCGATCAGCAGCTGCTCGTCGGTGGCGCGGCAGCGCAGCAGATACGCGTTGTTGTCCATCGGGCCGACCGCGACCTTGGAGATCATCAGGTCTCGCAGCTCGTGCACATCCGCAGGACCGCCGACCTTCACCGCTCCGCTGTACGTCATGGGGGCAGCCTATAGCCGGGGCAGCGGCGGGAGAGCCCCTCCTTCCACGCGCAGCGCGGCACCGTCGCGGCGGCCCACGAGCCAGCCGAGGAGCGCCGGCGTGGTTCCGGTCACCGCCACCTCGGATCCGGAAGCGGCGCTACCGGTGGTCCACGCGCGCGTGCCGTCCGTCACACGGGTGCGCGGCACTTCGGGATGGCCGGTGAAACGGTCGACGAGGAAGTCGATCTCCCGCACCACGAAGTCCTCCGGCAGATCCTCCAGCTCGTACCCGACCCCCAGGTCCACGTGATGGATCTCCATCTCGATCCAGCGCCGGAACGGTACCCGGGACGCGGAGTCCGTGACCCCGTTGCGCAGCTCGACCGTGCGGGACCAGTCCCCAAGGGCCGAGGCGGCGTCCTGGAAGCGGTCCGCGCTGTCGTGCACGTCGGCGAGCTGGGCCTTCAGGGGGCGTGGCGCGTCCCGCTCGATGTCCGCGTCCCGGGCCTCCCCGGAGGTGTACATGGGGCGCCCTTCGAGGACGTTCACGAGCGCGTCCGCGTTGCGGGCGAGGTGGGCGAGGACGTGACCGCGGGTCCAGCCGGGCAGCCGTGACGGGTCGGTCACAGCGGCGTTGTCCAGTTCGGCCGCCGCGGTGAGGAGCCGGTCCGTCGCTTCACGTACAGAGGCCAGGTCACGCGCGTGATCCATCATGCCGCCGACCCTAGCCCCGTCACACCTTTCGGGTGAAGGAGTCCGGCCACGCCCGCAAATCGAATGCACGTGCTATATGGTCGGGTGCGGCGTCGGGCATGCTGGAAGGCCCGGGATTGTTGTGGAACGGGGAAACAGGACCGGCGCTGTCAGTGGCTCCCCCTAGTCTGTGGAAGACGGGGTCTCCGGCCCCTGTCACTCACTCAAGAAAGGTGCGGACCGGCGTGGCCGACCGTCTCATCGTCCGTGGCGCGCGCGAGCACAACCTGAAGAACGTCTCGCTCGACCTGCCACGCGACTCGCTCATCGTCTTCACGGGCCTGTCGGGGTCGGGCAAGTCCTCGCTGGCCTTCGACACGATCTTCGCCGAGGGGCAGCGCCGGTACGTCGAGTCGCTCTCCTCCTATGCCCGGCAGTTCCTCGGGCAGATGGACAAGCCGGATGTCGACTTCATCGAAGGTCTGTCCCCGGCGGTCTCCATCGACCAGAAGTCGACCTCGCGCAACCCGCGCTCGACGGTCGGCACGATCACCGAGGTCTACGACTACCTACGGCTGCTCTTCGCGCGCATCGGCAAGCCGCACTGTCCCGAGTGCAGCCGACCCATCTCACGCCAGTCGCCGCAGGCCATCGTCGACCGGGTGCTGGAGCTGCCCGAAGGCAGCCGCTTCCAGGTCCTCTCGCCGCTGGTGCGTGAGCGCAAGGGCGAGTTCGTCGACCTCTTCGCGGATCTCCAGACCAAGGGTTACAGCCGCGCACGGGTGGACGGCGAGACCATCCAGCTTTCCAACCCGCCCACCCTGAAGAAGCAGGAGAAGCACACCATCGAGGTGGTCGTCGACCGCCTCACGGTGAAGGACTCCGCCAAGCGCCGCCTCACCGACTCCGTGGAGACCGCTCTCGGCCTCTCCGGCGGCATGGTCGTGCTCGACTTCGTCGACCTCCCCGAGGACGACCCCGAGCGTGAGCGCATGTTCTCGGAGCACCTGTACTGCCCGTACGACGACCTGTCCTTCGAGGAGCTGGAGCCCCGCTCCTTCTCCTTCAACTCGCCCTTCGGCGCCTGCCCGGAATGCTCCGGCATCGGTACGCGGATGGAGGTCGACCCCGAGCTGATCGTCCCGGACGAGGACAAGTCGCTCGACGAGGGCGCCATCCACCCCTGGTCGCACGGCCACACCAAGGACTACTTCGGCCGCCTGATCGGTGCCCTCGCGGACGCGTTGGGATTCCGGACCGACATCCCCTTCGCCGGACTCCCGCAGCGCGCGAGGAAAGCCCTGCTGTACGGCCACAAGACGCAGATCGAGGTGCGTTACCGCAACCGGTACGGACGCGAGCGCGTGTACACGACGGCCTTCGAAGGCGCCGTCCCCTTCGTGAAGCGGCGGCACGGCGAGGCCGAGAGCGACGCCAGCCGTGAGCGCTTCGAGGGCTATATGCGCGAGGTGCCCTGCCCCACCTGTGAGGGCACACGGCTGAAGCCGATCGTCCTCGCGGTCACGATCATGGAGAAGTCGATCGCCGAGGTCGCCGCCATGTCGATCAGCGACTGCGCGGACTTCCTGGGCCGGCTGAAGCTCAACCCACGCGACAAGAAGATCGCCGAACGGGTGCTGAAGGAGGTCAACGAACGGCTGCGGTTCCTGGTCGACGTCGGCCTCGACTACCTCTCGCTCAACCGCGCGGCCGGCACGCTCTCCGGCGGAGAGGCCCAGCGCATCCGCCTGGCCACCCAGATCGGCTCCGGTCTGGTCGGCGTGCTCTACGTCCTCGACGAGCCCTCCATCGGTCTGCACCAGCGCGACAACCACCGGCTCATCGAGACCCTGGTCCGGCTGCGCGACATGGGCAACACGCTCATCGTCGTCGAGCACGACGAGGACACCATCAAGATGGCCGACTGGATCGTCGACATCGGTCCCGGCGCGGGCGAGCACGGCGGCAATGTCGTACACAGCGGCTCCCTGAAGGAACTCCTCGACAACGCCGAGTCGCAGACCGGGCAGTACCTGTCGGGCAAGAAGGCCATCCCGCTGCCCGACATCCGCCGCCCGCTCGACCCGGCCCGGCAGCTCACCGTGCACGGCGCCCGGGAGAACAACCTCCAGGACATCGACGTCTCGTTCCCGCTGGGCGTCTTCACCGCCGTCACCGGTGTGTCCGGCTCCGGCAAGTCCACGCTGGTCAACGACATCCTGTACACGCACCTGGCCCGTGAGCTGAACGGCGCGAGGAGCGTCCCGGGGCGGCACACGCGCGTGGACGGCGACGACCTCGTCGACAAGGTCGTGCACGTCGACCAGTCGCCGATCGGCCGTACGCCCCGGTCCAACCCGGCGACGTACACCGGCGTCTTCGACCACGTGCGCAAGCTGTTCGCCGAGACCACCGAGGCGAAGGTCCGCGGCTATCTGCCCGGCCGCTTCTCCTTCAACGTCAAGGGCGGCCGCTGCGAGAACTGCGCGGGCGACGGCACCATCAAGATCGAGATGAACTTCCTCCCGGACGTCTACGTCCCGTGCGAGGTCTGCCACGGCGCCCGGTACAACCGGGAGACCCTGGAGGTCCACTACAAGGGCAAGTCCGTGGCCGACGTACTGAACATGCCGATCGAGGAGGCCACGGACTTCTTCGAGGCCGTCCCCGCGATCGCCCGTCACCTCAGGACACTCAAGGACGTCGGCCTCGGCTACGTCCGGCTCGGCCAGTCCGCGACCACCCTGTCCGGCGGTGAGGCACAGCGTGTCAAGCTCGCCAGCGAGCTGCAGCGCCGCTCCACCGGACGCACGGTCTACGTCCTGGACGAGCCGACCACCGGACTGCACTTCGAGGACATCAGCAAGCTCCTCACGGTGCTGTCCGGCCTGGTCGACAAGGGCAACACGGTCATCGTCATCGAGCACAACCTCGACGTCATCAAGACCGCCGACTGGGTCGTGGACATGGGTCCCGAGGGCGGCGCCGGCGGTGGTCTCGTGATCGCCGAGGGCACACCCGAGCAGGTCGCCGGGGTTCCGGCCAGCCACACGGGCAAGTTCCTGCGGGAGGTTCTCGGCGCCGACCGGATCAGCGACGCGGCCCCGGTGAAGGCCCCGCGCAGGACCGCGGCGAAGAAGACGGTCGCCGCCGGATCGACCGCGAAGAAGACGGCGACGGCCCGGACGACCACGACCACGGCCGCCAAGAGCCAGGCGACCGAGACCACGGTCGCCAAGAAGGCGGCCGCGACCACGAAGAAGGCGACTCCCGCGAAGAAGACGACGCGGGCGCGCAAGGCCTGAGACGCCTGAGCGAAAAGTCCTGCCACATCAGGAAAAGTGCGGTGGCCCGCGGGAACTTCCCGCGGGCCACCGCTCGTTCTCCCATCAGCCGCCCTGGCCCTGCACCGATCAGCCCTCCTGGCCCACGGGTTCGACGAACTGCATGTCCAGTTGGACCTTGACAACATCACCGAGAAGACCGGCCCCGAAGTCCAACCCGTAGTCGCTGCGCCGGATCTCACCCGTCGCCTCGAACCCGGCATGCCTGCGACCGTCCCCGGGGGAGTCCACGACCCCGCCGAACTCGACGGCGAGCGTCACCGGGCGGGTCACGTCCCCGATGGTCAGGTCCCCTTCCATCGACCACTCCTCGCCCGCCCCGTGCACCTTCGTCGAGCGGAAGGTCATCGACGGACGTTTCTCGACATCGAGCAGATCCGCCGAGCGTGTGTGCGCGTCACGGTCGGGGTTCCCGGTGTCGAGGGAGGCGAGGGCGATCTCCGCGCCCACCCGCACATCGTCGACCGTGCCCCCGGCGTGCAGCTCGGCGGTGAACCGCACGAACCGACCCCGCACCTTGGCGATCCCGAGGTGCCGGATCGTGAAGTTCACGGCGGAGTGCAGCGGATCGAGTTCCCAGTGGCCGGGGGACAGAGGCAGAGCTGTGGCGGTCGGCGCCTGGGGCGCGTTGTCCTGAGTCATGCCTCCACCATCAGGCGTTCCACACCCGGGAGGGAGGCCGGGGAAAGAGTGGTACCGCGAGGGCCACCCTCAGCGGCGGCACACCCTGTACGTTCGACGGGTGAGCGACAACGAGTTGGCCGCCTTCCTGCGCAGCCGCCGCGAGGCCATCACCCCGGCCGAGGTGGGACTGCCCACCGGCCCCCGCCGCCGCGCACCCGGCCTGCGCCGCGCCGAGCTGGCGACCCTCGCCGGGATCAGCGTCGAGTACCTCACCCGGCTGGAACAGGGACGCGACCGCAACCCCTCGTCCCAGGTGCTCGGCGCCCTCGCGGACGCGCTGTGCCTGCGGGTGCCGGACCGGATCCTGCTGCGCCGGCTGGCCAAGGAGAGCGGCGACGACAAGATGCTCTGCTCGGCCGCCCCGCCCGCCCACACCGTACGGCCCACCGTGCGGGCCCTCCTCGACCGACTGGAGCCCACCCCGGCCGTGCTGCTCAACTGGCTCGGCGACATCGTGGCCCACACCTCGGGCTACGAGCGGTTCGCCCGCCCGCTCGGGCTCCTCGACGGCGACCCGCCCAACGTCATGCGGTATCTGTTCACCGACGCGCGGGCCCGCACGGTATACCCGGGCTGGGAGCGGCTCGCCGACGAGCAGGTCGCCCATCTGCGCCACGAGGCCCCGCTGCACGACCCCCATGTAGCCGCCCTGGCCGAGGAGTTGACGGTCACCGCGGGAGCCCGGTTCACCCTGCGGCTGAAGGGAGTACCGGCCATGCCGCTGCGCAACGGCACGGATCTCATCGAGCACCCCGAGGCGGGACGGCTGCGCCTGTCGTACGAGACGCTCGCCCTGCCGGACGACGGCCAGCGCCTCATGGTCCACCTCCCGGCCGACGAGGCCACGGCCACCGCCCTCGACCACCTCAACGGCCTCAAACCGGGCGCCCTGCGCGCGGTCAGCGGCTGAACGCGGCGCACGAGCGGTCCCGCGCGCGGGCCGAGGCCTTCGCCGGTCGGCCCGGTCAGGACGCCGCCGCGCGCGTGGGAGCGCTCAGACCTCACCCACCTCTGCCGCGTACGGCGGCTCCGCGCCCGCTCGGGAACAGGTGATCGCCGCCGCGCGGGCGGCGAAGCGGAGCAAGCGGGTCCAGTCGTCGGTGCCGAGGGACGCGAGGGCCATGTCGGACAGGGCGTCCCAGGCCGACAGGCCGTGGAGGAGGGCCGCGTTGACCATGTCACCGGCGCCGATGGTGTCGACGACGTCGATCTTCTCGCCCGGTACGGAGTGCTCCGCGCCGGCGCGGGTGTGGACGGTCAGGCCGTCGCCGCCGCGGGTGACGACGACGGCAGAGGGGCCCGAGTCAAGCCACCGGCGTGGGGTGCCGCCCAGCCAGTGCGCGTCCTCCTCGGAGAGCTTGAGCAACGACACCGAGGGCAGCCAACTCCTGAAGCGGGCCCGGTAGGCGCCCGCGTCGGGGATCAGCCCCGGCCGGATGTTGGGGTCGAGGGCGGTGAACACGCCCTGGGCGGCGGTGGCGTGCATCAGCTTCTCGTACGCGCTCGCGCCGGGTTCCAGGACGAGTGAGCAGGTGCCGAAGGAGACGGCCCGGGTGCCGGCGGGGAGCCGGGCCGGGGCCTCGAAAAGGCGGTCGGCGCTGCCCTCGACGTAGAAGGAGTACTGGGCGGAGCCGCCCTCGCCGATCGAGGCCAGGGCGAGGGTCGTCGGCTCGGGACCGCGCTGCACGGACGCCACGTCCACGTCCGCGTCCCGCAGGCCGCTGAGCAGGGACTCGCCGTAGGCGTCGTACGACACCCGGGAGCAGAAGGCGGTGGGGGAGCCGAGACGGCCGAGCGCCACGGCCGTGTTGTAGGGGCCGCCGCCGCGCGCCGGCCGCAGATCCACGAGTGCGCCCGCACCCTGCGGGACCAGGTCGATCAGGGCTTCACCGGCGACGACGATCACAAGGCGGGTCCTTCCTCGGGGCTCTCGGCCGGAAGTATCGCAAAGGGCGTGCGCACCGCGTCGGCCGGTCATGTCGGCGCTGGCCCCACACCTCGCGGCCGGTCACTCCCAGTCCCAGCCGATCCCCACGATCCCCGGCCGTACCCGTGGTTCGACGAGGTGGACCGAGCGGTGAAGGCCGCTCAGGGGGAGTGTCTGCCGGCCGCTGCGGGGGGCCGCGGCGGAGTGCTGGCTGAAGCGGTGGCAGCGCACGGGCAGGGCCCGTTCGTCGAAGCGGACCTGGAGGGCGTACTGGCCGCCCGTGGACCGGAAGCCACGGACGTACTCGGTGCAGACACCGGCCGTGCCGTCGTCGAAGCCGTAGCGGAAGAGGAAGGTGTCCCCGCTGCGCAGCCGGGTGTCGAAGAGGAGTTCGGCGACGAGGACACCCGTCTCCTGGTCCCAGCGCACCCGTCCGCTGCGGCAGTTCTCCAGCGCGCGGACGGCCATCCGCTCCGGCGCGCAGCCCGGGTCGCCGTGATGGACGGCGACATAGCGGTCCACACCGTCCTTGTGGGCGCGCACGATGTGCTGGGACTCGCGGCCCAGCAGCTCCCGGCACGGGCCGACGCGGACCCGCTCGTGGTGGCCGACGGTGTGGACACCGCCGTCGAGTGGCACCTCCAGGCCGGTGAAAAGCCGTTCCAGGACGCCGGAGGCCTCCACGACGGAGCGGTACGAGCGGCGGGCGGGGCGTTCCGGGCCAGGGTGCTCGTCGGCCTGGGCGA
The DNA here is from genome assembly GCF_041435215.1 of Streptomyces sp. NBC_01314. Lineage (NCBI taxonomy): Bacteria > Bacillati > Actinomycetota > Actinomycetes > Kitasatosporales > Streptomycetaceae > Streptomyces > Streptomyces sp. NBC_01314. The sequence continues at coordinate 8,554,146 of NZ_CP108394.1, forward strand.
GCAACCGGATCAGCGACTCGTCCGGGAGCTGGAGGATCTCCTCCAGGGCCCGCACGGCCCGTAGCGACTCGGGACGTTGCGGACGCCGGGCGCCCTGCTGCCAGTAACTGAGGCTGGTGACACCGACCTTGACCCCGTAGCGCGACAGATGGTGCTGCACGCGTTGCAGCGGCAGGCCGCGGGCGGCTATCGCGGCGCGCAGCGCGACATGGAAAGGACCGCCCCGCAGGACCGATTCCAGCTCCGCCGTGGCGACGTCCGTGGCGACGTCCCTGACCGCCGCGATGTCCGCGTGCTCTGTGGCGTGCCGCATGCAGGGGCCTTTCTGTAGAGAAGAGCGCGACGGGTGGTCGGACCGCGCGGGCCGATGGGGCGCCCGGTGGACGCTCGGGGCGCCGGGGGCCCTGGACGGCCGTCCGTCTTCACATCCGTACGACGGCGTTCCTTGCCCCGGGTTCCCCCGCATTGAAGCGTGTTGACCAGGTCCCGACAACACCTGACGCGTGACATGGCCGGACACCATCGGCAAGATCCTCAACGCGCTGGTGACCCGCGGTCAGGCCTCAGCAGGTCCCGCAGCGCCTGCCCCGAGACCTTCGACTTGTGCAGAAATCCCCGGGCGGGACTGGCGGCGACGAGTTCCTGGAGGTCGTCCAGCGGGTGCGTGGAGGTGAGGATGATGACGCACGCGGCGGTGCGCGCGAGCCTCGGCGCGAGCTCCAGGCCGCTCTCGCCGTCGAGGTCGATGTCCAGAAGGACGAGATCCGGGGCCAGCTCCGCGGCCCCTGCCAACGCCTCCGCGCCTGTGAAGGCCACGCCGACGACGCGGATCCCGTCGCGCTCCAGCAGCGTACGGGCGGCCTCCAGAAACCGGGCACTGTCATCGACGATGAGACAGCGCATGGACATGCTCACAGCCTTCCAAGGTGGTCACGGGCGCACATTCCGGCTAGCGGGAAAGAGTCGGCGCCGCCGGATTCCCGTCAGCCGGAATGTGCTGGCGTCCTGTGCCGGATCAACGGGTTCGCTCTCACCGAGGGAATCGAACGTGACACGAGGAGTAGCATGTCGCCGCCGTGGGGGCCGATGCCGTCCGGTCGAGTGGGGGAGTGCGATGAACACGCAGCGCCAGGACCTCGGAGAACGTCCTGTTCGCCGTGCCCTGTTGTCGGGTGCGGCGGCCGTCGTGCTGCTCCTGGCCGGGTGCAGCGGCGGTGACGCGGACGGCCGGGTGGACGAGGGCGACAAGGCGGCGGACGACACGACCTGCGACGGGAGGATCGAGGGCACCGCGCACATCACGATGTGGTTCCACGCGGGGCAGAGCGGTGAGCAGAGCACGCTGAAGAACCAGGTCAAGGAGTTCAACAGGTCCCAGCGGCAGGTGCGGGTCGAACTGGTCACCCTGCCCGAACAGCGCCCGTACACCGACCTCGTCCTGTCCGCGGCGGCCAGCGGCGACCTGCCCGACCTGCTCGACTTCGACGGCCCGAATCTCTACAGCTACGCCTGGTCCGGCACCCTGAAGCCGATCGACTCCTGTGTACCCGCGAAGACCCGGAAGGACCTGCTTCCCTCCATCCGTGAACAGGGCACCTACGACGACCGGTTGTGGGGCGTCGGCACCTTCGACTCCGGACTCGGCCTGTACGTACGGCCGTCGGTGCTCGAGAAGGCCGGGGTCCGGGTGCCGAAGGGCGTCGACGACGCCTGGACCGCCGACGAGCTGACGGAGATCCTGCGCAAGCTGCGCGCGCAGGGCTACGAGGCGCCGCTCGACCTGAACTTCACCGACTCGAAGGTCGCCGACGAGTGGAACACCTACGCCTTCGCACCGGCCGTCTGGTCGGCGGGCGGCGACCTCATCGACCCCGGGGAGTTCCGCACCGCCGACGGGTACCTGAACAGTCCGGAGACCGTACGGGCCCTCACCACCATGCAGAACTGGGTGGAGGAGGGATATGTCGACAGGGACAAGGAGAAGGACAGGAGCGCGTTCGTGAAGGGCCGCAGCCCCATCTCCTGGATGGGGCACTGGAGGTACGGCGAGTTCAGCGAGGCGCACCCGGGCGACGTGGCGATCGTGCCGCTGCCCGACTTCGGCACGGGTACCGTCACCGGCATGGGTTCCTGGCAGTGGGGCATCCCCGCCGGGGGCACCGACGGCGACGCGGTGTGGCGTTTCCTGGAGTACCTGTTGCGGCCGGAGCAGGTGGCCAGGATGAGCGAGGCCAACGGCGCGATCCCGGCGACGGAGAGGGCCGTGAAACTGTCCCCGCTGTACGACGAGGACGGCGCGGAGCGGCTGTTCATCGAGCAGCTGCGGAGCGGCACCGCCCGGCCCAGGCCGCAGACACCGGCGTACCCGGCGGTCACCGCCGCCTTCTCGCACGCGGTCGCCGACATCGTCTTCTCCGGGGCGCCCGCGGAGAAGACACTGGACGACGCCGTCGAGGCCGTCGACCAGGATCTCGCCGCCCACGACGGTTACCCGAAGAGCGGACCATGACCCGTGCCGCCGTGCCCCGGCGGAGTACTCGCGGGGTGCCCCGTCGGCTCGGTACTTCGCACAGACCCCGCCGGGCCCTGCCGGCGCTTCTGCTCTGCATGGCGCTGCTGCTCGCCGGCTGCGACGCGGGCGGGGGCGGCGACGAGGACACCCGGCGGGGCTCCGACGCGACCTGCGACGGGCGGATCGACGTCCCCGCGCAGATCACGATGTGGTTCCACGAGCCGGCGGCACGCGGCGAACGGGAGGCCGTACAGGCCCAGGTGCGGGCCTTCAACACCTCCCAGGACGATGTGAAGGTCCGGCTCGTCCGCCTCCCGGCCGGCCACTACGACGACCTGGTCCGCACGGCGGCGGCCGACGGCGAACTGCCCGACCTGCTCGACTTCGACGCCCCGAAGCTGTTCAGCCACGCCTGGGCCGGCGGCCTCAGGCCGATCGACTCCTGCGTCCCGGAGTCCCTGCGCGCCGACCTGCTCCCCTCCGTCGTCGAACAGGGCACCTACCGGGGCAGACTGTGGGGCCTCGGTACGTTCGACTCCGGACTCGGTCTGTACGTACGGCCGTCCGTGCTCAAGAAGGCGGGTGTGCGCATCCCGAAGGGCATCGGCGATGCCTGGACCGCCGACGAGTTCACCGGCATCCTGAAGAAGCTGCGCACCCTGGGCCACGAGAGGCCGCTGGACCTCCAGCTGCCGTGGGCCGGCACCGAATGGGGAACCTACGGGTTCGCACCGGCCCTGTGGTCGGCGGGCGGCGACCTGATCGACCGCTCCACCTATCGAACGGCCGACGGAGTGCTCAACGGGCCGAGGTCGGTCGAGGCGCTGACGACGCTGCAGGGCTGGGTGAAGGCGGGATACGTGGACGCGAACAAGGACTCCGGAGCCTTCCAGAAGGGCAGAAGCCCCGTGTCCTGGAACGGCCACTGGAGGTACGGCGAGTTCAGCGAGGCGCACCCGGGCGACGTGGCGATCGTGCCGCTGCCCGACTTCGGCACGGGCAGCGCCACCGGCATGGGTTCCTGGCAGTGGGGCATGCCCGCAGGGGAGGCCGACGGCGACGCCGTGTGGCGTTTTCTGGCTTTTCTGCTGCGCCCCGACGAAATCCTGCGGATGACCGACGTCAACGGCGGGATACCCGCCACCGATACCGCGGTCGAACGCGCCGACAGGTTCGCCGAGGGCGGCCCAGGGCGCCTCTACATAGAACAGCTGCGCAACGGGACGGCCCGTCCCCGGCCGCAGACCCCCGCCTACCCGGCGATCACCGAGGCCTTCGCCCGGGCCTTCGCGAAGATCATGCGGGGAGCGGCCGTGCAGCCCGCGCTGGACGAGGCGGTGCGTGCCGTCGACAAGGACCTGGCGGACCACGGCCACTACCCCCCGACCGGACCGTGAGGCCCGGCCGTGCTCCGCCCACCGTCCCGCGAACGAGTTCCCGCCCCGCGCCCCGCCGGGGCGCGGGGCCGCCGCGGCGCGGCGACCGTGGGCACCGTCCCGTTCCTGGCGCGGCTGCGGGTCGGCCCCAAGCTGATGCTGCTCGTCCTGCTGCCGGTCACCGTCCTGCTGTCCTTCACCGCGTTCGCCGCCACGGCCCAGTGGGAGGAGGCGCGGACCCTGAGCGACTTCGACACCGCGATCGAGGTGTCGTTCGCGACCAGCGAGGTCGGAGGCGCCGTCGCACGCGAGCGGATCGCCGCGGTCGAGGCCCGGCTGAGCGCCGAACCGGACACCCTGCGCGGCCGCTCGGAGGCCCAGCGGATCACCGACCACGCGCTGCGGTGGGCCTTCGGGGAGGCCGTCGACCGACAGCCGGAGCCCGACGTCGCCGGGATCCTCGACGCCGTACGCCGTCAACTGCACGCGCTGCGGGTCCAGACGGGCACCGGCTCGCTGGACGCGCAAGCCGTGACCCGGCGGTACGGGGCCATAGAGAACAAGGTGCTCGACATAGTCGCCGTCCTCGAATCCGGGCGCCCCACCCGGGCCTCGGGCCGCGCGGCCGACGCCCACATGGCGATGCTGCGGGCCGTCGCCGCCACCGGGAGCGAACGGGCGGAACTCGCCATCCTCTTCCACACACCCGGCGAGAAGCACACCACCGCCGCCGCGGGCCGCTGGACCGAACTGGAGAAATCGCAGCTCAGAAGGTTTCAGCTGACCGCCTCGGACGAGTTGAAGGCCGAACTGCACGCCGCGATCTTCCAGGTCCCCGGACGCGAGGTCCGCAGGGTCCGTGACCTGCTCGCCGACACCGACCCCCGGCCCGCCGACTGGCCCTCGTACGACAGCTGGCTCAGCGACTCGGAGCACTACGTCGACGCCCTGCGCGGCATCCAGGACCGGGCCGCCCGCGAACTCGACGCCACCGCCCACCGCGATCTGCGCGCCACACGGACCCGGGCCTTCACCGAACTGGGCGTCTCCCTCGCCGTCCTGGCCCTCGTCACCCTGCTCGCGCTGGCCCTGCGCCGCTCGATCACCCGCCCTCTCGGGCAGGTCTCCGAGGGCGCCCGCGCCCTGTCGGACGGCGACCTCTCGTACGACATCCGCTACGCGGGATGCGACGAGCTCGGCGATGTCGCCGACACCTTCCGTGAGCTGCGGGTGACCAGTGAACGGCTGGCCGGCGAGATCCGGGCCATGAACACGGCGATCGACGCGGGCCGGCTCGCACACCGGGCCGACGTCGACTCCTTCGACGGCACCTGGGCCCAGCTGCTGGGCGGCATGAACGGCACCATGGCGTCCTTCGCCGCGGCCCACGGCCGGCGCAGACGGGCCGAACAGGAACTGGAGGGCATCTTCAACCTTTCCCTGGACCTGCTCTGCATCAGCGGCGTCGACGGCTACTTCAAACGCGTCAACCCGGCCTTCGAACGCACCCTGGGCTATCCGGTCGAGACGCTGACCTCCCGGCCGCTCCTGGACTTCGTCCACGAGGAGGACCGGGACATCACCCGTGACGCCATCACGCTGCTGGCGGGCGGCACCGAGGTCGCCGAGTTCGAGAACCGGTACCTCCGCGCCGACGGCACCGAGCGCTGGCTGCAGTGGAGCGCCCGGTCGGTCCCCGAGGAGGGTCTCATCTACGCCGCCGCCCGCGACGTCACCGAGAGCCGCCGGGCCTCGCTCGAACAGACCGCGCTGCGCCGGGTGGCGACCGCGGTCGCGCGCGGCGTGCCGCCGGCCGACGTGTTCGGGAAGGTGGCCGAGGAGGTGGCGTCCCTGTTGGGTACGGCGGCGGCCGTACTGCGCTACGAGCCCGACAACAGCGTCAAGGTCCTCGGGATCGCGCACGCGCGCGTGGGCACGGCCGCCGAGGCCGTCCGTATGACACGCCGCGGGGCGGCCCGGAAGACCATCGACGAGGTGGCCCGCACCCGCGGCTCCGCCCACTCGGGCACCTCCGTGGGCGCCCCCATCGTTGTCGAGGGTCGGCTGTGGGGAGTCGTCGTGGCGGCCTCGCTCCTCGATCCGCTGCCCGAGGGCACCGAGTCACGGCTCGCCGACTTCACCGAACTCATCGCCACCGCGATCGCCAACGCCGACAGCCGCGCCCAGCTGGCCGCCTCACGCGCGCGCGTGGTCGCGGCCGGGGACGCCTCCCGACGCCGCATCGAACGCGACCTGCACGACGGCGTCCAGCAGCGCCTGGTCTCCCTGCAGTTGGAGCTGCGGATGACGGAGACCCTGGTGGAGGACCCTTCCTCGGAACTCGCCCAGCAGCTGGACCATCTGGCCAAGGGCCTCGACGACACCTTCCTGGACCTGCTCCAGGTGGCCCGGGGCATCCATCCGTCCGTTCTCTCCAGGGGCGGCCTGGGCCCAGCCCTGCGCTCCCTGGCCCGCCGCTGCGCAGTCCCCGTGGAACTCGACCTCGCCTTCGCCGGTGCCCGCTTCCCGGAACAGGTCGAGGTGGCCGCGTACTACGTCACCTCCGAGAGCCTCACCAACGCCGTCAAGCACGCGCGCGCGAGCGTGGTGACCGTGGCGGCCCAGGAGCGCTCGGGAGTGCTGGAGCTGGTCATCCGCGACGACGGTGTCGGGGGAGCGGACCCCGGCAAGGGGTCGGGGCTGATCGGGCTCATCGACCGGGTGGAGGCGATCGGCGGCCGGTTGACGGTCGCCGGCCCGCCCGGGAGCGGCACGACGCTGAGCGTGCGCCTGCCGCTGGCACCACCCGAAGAGGCCGCGGCGGCCGCGGAGGCTGTCCTGCCGCGTGCGTGACCGCCCGAAGCGTACGCGGGTGAGGCCCGTTCAAAGGGGGGAGTTCGGGACTCGGTACGGGCGTACGTTCGGGCGGTCGAATCGGACGGCGGAGACGGCCGTCCGGCTCCTGGGCAGGCGGATGTCTCGCCGCCTCCCGTCAGAGGCGCCGGTCCACCCGCGGCCGCACACCTGCGAGCATGGCGGGCAAACGTGCAGGTGTCTTCCCGGCCCTCCCCCAACTAGGCTTCCGGCTAGCCGTAAGACCCATGTTCAGGCAGGCTGTTGGGACGAACGGGACAGGTCGGGCAAGGGGGAGACCGAGAGCATGGAGGCCGATCAACATCCGGTGCGCGGGCGGGTGGTGCTCGCGGACGACGACGTGCTCCTGCGGGAGGGGCTGGCGAGCCTGTGCGAGCGCGTCGGCTACGAGGTCGTGGGCCAGGCCGGCGACGCCGGCGGGCTCCTGGACCTCGTCGAGACGGAACTTCCGGACATCGCGATCGTCGACATTCGGATGCCGCCGACCCAGTCCACGGAGGGGTTGAAGGCCGCTGGCACCATCCGGGAACGGTATCCGTCGGTCGGCATCCTGGTCCTGTCGGCGTTCGTCGAGGTCGAGGACGCGTTGGAGCTGCTGGCCGGGGGGCGCAGTATCGGCTATCTGCTCAAGAGCCGGATCACTGTCGTGGACGAGTTCCTGGAGACCCTCGACCGCATCCACCGGGGTGGTTCGGTGATCGATCCGTCGCTGGTGCAGGAGCTGGTGGCCGCGCAGCGTCGTGACGATCCGCTGTCCATGCTCAGCAACCGTGAGCGGGAGGTGCTCGGCCTCATGGCCGAGGGGCGCTCCAATGCGGGGATCGGGAGACGGCTGTGGGTGACCGAGGGGACGATCGAGAAGCATGTGCGGAGCATCCTGGGCAAGCTCCGGCTGCCCGAGGAGCCGGATGACCATCGGCGGGTTCTGGCCGTGCTGACGTTCCTGGAGACGCGCTAGAGCTCGGGGACGACGGTCGTTCGGCGGGCGCGGGTCGCGGACGGCCGGCCCCGCCCACGCGGTGGAGCCGCATACCGGCACAGGTCCCGTGCCCCGTGGAGGCCCGGCCCTTGTCCGCAGGCGCTCCGTGATGTCAGCGGGCGCCAGTAGGGTGTGGAGCATGGCCGATCCCTCCAGCTACCGCCCCAGTCCGGGGCAGATTCCGGACTCCCCCGGGGTGTACAGGTTCCGCGACGAGCACCGTCGGGTGATCTACGTCGGGAAGGCGAAGAGCCTGCGTCAGCGCCTGGCCAACTACTTCCAGGACCTGACCGGCCTCCACCCGCGCACCCGCACGATGGTCACCACGGCTGCCTCCGTGGAGTGGACCGTGGTGTCCACGGAGGTCGAGGCGCTCCAGCTGGAGTACTCCTGGATCAAGGAGTACGACCCCCGGTTCAACGTCAAGTACCGCGACGACAAGAGCTACCCGTACCTCGCGGTCACGATGAACGAGCAGTACCCGCGCGTGCAGGTGATGCGCGGTCACAAGAAGAAGGGCGTCCGGTATTTCGGGCCGTACGCGCACGCGTGGGCGATCCGGGACACGGTCGATCTGCTGCTGCGCGTCTTTCCCGTGCGCACATGCTCGGCCGGGGTCTTCAAGAACGCGGCCCGTACCGGCCGGCCCTGTCTGCTCGGCTACATCGGCAAGTGCTCGGCCCCCTGCGTCGAGCGGATCTCCGCCGAGGACCACCGCGAACTGGCCGACGAGTTCAGCGACTTCATGACGGGGCGCACGGGCACGTACATCCGTCGTCTGGAGAAGCAGATGACCGACGCGGCCGAGGAGATGGAGTACGAGCGCGCCGCCCGCCTGCGCGACGACATCGAGGCCCTGAAGAAGGCGATGGAGAAGAACGCGGTCGTCCTCGCCGACGCGACCGACGCCGACCTGATCGCGGTCGCCGAGGACGAGCTGGAGGCGGCCGTCCAGATCTTCCACGTACGCGGCGGACGCGTGCGCGGCCAGCGCGGCTGGGTCACCGACAAGGTCGAGGCCGTCACCACCGGTGATCTCGTCGAACACGCGCTCCAGCAGCTGTACGGCGAGGAGACCGGCGACTCCGTGCCCAAGGAGGTCCTCGTCCCTGCGCTGCCCGACCCCGTCGGGCCCGTCCAGGAGTGGCTCACCGGCCGCCGCGGGGCCAATGTCTCCCTGCGCATCCCGCAGCGCGGCGACAAGAAGTCGCTCATGGAGACCGTCGCACGCAACGCCCACCAGTCGCTCGTCCTGCACAAGACCAAGCGCGCCTCCGACCTCACGACCCGCTCCCGCGCGCTGGAGGAGATCGCCGAGGCCCTCGACCTCGACAGCGCCCCCCTCCGGATCGAGTGCTACGACATCTCCCACCTCCAGGGCGACGACGTCGTGGCCTCCATGGTCGTCTTCGAGGACGGGCTGGCCCGCAAGAGCGAGTACCGCCGCTTCCAGATCAAGGGGTTCGAGGGCCAGGACGACGTCCGCTCCATGCACGAGGTGATCACCCGCCGCTTCAAGCGCTACCTCGCGGAGAAGGAGAGGACCGGCGAGTGGGTGGAGGACGACTCCACCGCGCAGGGCGACCTGGGTGCATCCGGTGACGGTCTCGACGGTCCCGCCGGCGGCCTCGGCGGCTCCGATGACGGTCTCGGCGGCCCCGCCGGCGGTCTCAAGGACGACGACGGCCGTCCCAAGCGGTTCGCCTACCCGCCTCAGCTCGTCGTCGTCGACGGCGGTCAGCCGCAGGTGGCCGCCGCGCGGCGGGCACTCGACGAGATGGGCATCGACGACATCGCCGTGTGCGGCCTCGCCAAGCGCCTGGAGGAGGTCTGGGTGCCCGGCGACGACGACCCGGTGGTCCTGCCCCGCACCAGCGAAGGCCTCTACCTGCTCCAGCGGGTCCGCGACGAGGCCCACCGCTTCGCCATCACCTACCAGCGCGCCAAACGCGCCAAGCGTTTCCGGGCGAGCCCCTTGGACGAGGTGCCCGGCCTCGGGGAGGCTCGCAAGCAGACCCTGCTGAAGCACTTCGGCTCGCTGAAGAAGCTGCGTTCCGCGACGATCGACCAGATCTGCGAAGTTCCCGGCATAGGCCGCAAGACGGCCGAGACGATCGCCGCGGCCCTAGCCCAGGCGGCTCCGGCCGCACCCGCCGTGAACACGGCCACTGGAGAGATCATGGAGGAAGAGGAGCCCGGTACGACGGCGGACCCCTCTGGGGAGTCCGTGGCCGCGGGCGCCCCGGACCGGCGGCGAGGGCAGGAGACATGACCGAGCACGACGAGCGACGAGACCTCCCGGAGCAGCCAGACCTCCCGGAGCACTCAGAGCGTCCAGAAGAACAGCACCACGAGCACACAGCGGAGCGCGGGGAAGCCCACAGCGCGGCGGACGACGATACCCCGCAGCACCCGGCGCCACAGGAAGACGGAGCACACGTGAGTACGGGCATCGAAACAGCCGGGGTCCCCGAGGCGGCCATCCCCGAGCTGGTCATCATCTCCGGCATGTCCGGCGCCGGACGGTCGACGGCCGCCAAGTGTCTGGAGGACCTCGGCTGGTTCGTCGTCGACAACCTGCCACCCGCGCTGATCCCCACCATGGTGGAGCTCGGCGCCCGCTCCCAGGGAAACGTGGCCCGGATCGCGGTCGTCGTCGACGTCCGCGGCCGCCGCTTCTTCGACAACCTCCGCGACTCCCTCGCCGACCTGGCGACGAAGCACGTCACGCGGCGCGTCGTCTTCCTGGAGTCCTCCGACGACGCCCTGGTGCGCCGCTTCGAGTCGGTCCGCCGCCCGCACCCCCTCCAGGGCGACGGCCGCATCACCGACGGCATCGCCGCCGAGCGGGAACTGCTGCGCGAGCTGCGCGGCGACGCCGACCTGGTCATCGACACCTCCAGCCTGAACGTGCACGAGCTGCGCGCGAAGATGGACGCCCAGTTCGCCGGCGACGAGGAACCCGAGCTGCGGGCCACCGTCATGTCCTTCGGCTTCAAGTACGGCCTCCCGGTCGACGCCGACCTGGTCGTGGACATGCGCTTCCTGCCCAACCCGCACTGGGTCCCGGAGCTGCGCCCGTACACCGGCCTCAACGAGGAGGTCTCCGCGTACGTCTTCAACCAGCCCGGCGCCAAGGAGTTCCTCGACCGCTACACCGAGCTGCTCCAGATGATCGCCGCCGGCTACCGCCGCGAGGGCAAGCGGTACGTGACCATCGCGGTCGGCTGCACCGGCGGCAAGCACCGCTCGGTCGCCACCTCCGAGAAGCTCGCCGCCCGCCTCGCCTCCCAGGGCGTCGAGACCGTGGTCGTGCACCGGGACATGGGGCGCGAGTGACCGGACGCACCACGGCGCGGCTGAGCAGGCTGCGCCGGGTCGCCCCCGAGGGCCGCGCGAACAGACCAGCCGAGGCCCGCGGGGCCCGGCCGCGCCGCCGGGGCGCCCAGCCCAAGGTCGTCGCGCTCGGCGGCGGCATGGGCCTGTCCGCCTCGCTCGCCGCCCTCCGTCGGATCACCGGCGACCTCACCGCCGTCGTCACCGTGGCCGACGACGGCGGCTCCAGCGGACGCCTCCGGGACGAGCTGGGTGTCCTGCCGCCCGGCGACCTGCGCAAGGCGCTGGCCGCGCTGTGCGGGGACGACGACTGGGGCCAGACCTGGGCCCGCGTCATCCAGCACCGCTTCCAGTCCCAGGGGGACCTGCACGAACACGCGGTCGGCAATCTGCTGATCGTCGCCCTGTGGGAGCAGCTCGGCGACCACGTCCAGGCCCTCGACCTGGTCGGCAGGCTGCTGGGCGCCCAGGGCCGTGTGCTGCCCATGTCGGCCGTACCGCTGGAGCTCCAGGCCCTGGTCAAGGGGCACGATCCGGCGCGCCCGGACGACGTCGACACCGTCCGGGGGCAGGCCAACGTGGCACTCACCCCCGGCGAGGTGCAGTCCGTGCACGTCGTGCCGCACGACCCGCCCGCCGTGCCCGAGGCCGTGGCGGCGGTGCTCGACGCCGACTGGGTGGTGCTCGGTCCCGGCTCCTGGTTCTCCTCGGTGATCCCGCACCTGCTCGTGCCCGAACTGCTCGACGCCCTCACCGAGACCAAGGCCCGACTCGTGCTGTCGCTGAACCTCGCCCCGCAGCCGGGAGAAACCGATGGCTTCTCCCCGCAGCGTCATTTGGAGGTTTTGGGACGACACGCCCCTAAACTCGCCCTGGACGTGGTGCTGGCCGACGAGGCCGCCGTGCCCGACCGCGATTCCCTGACCGAAGCCGCCAAACGGTTCGGCGCCGCGGTCGAGCTGGCGCCGGTGGCCCGGACCGATGGATCTCCGCGGCACGACCCGGAGCTGTTGGCCGCCGCGTACGACCGTATTTTTCGGATGCATGGAAGGATCGGCCCATGGCGATGACGGCAGCGGTGAAGGACGAGATCTCCCGGCTACCCGTCACCCGGACCTGCTGCAGAAAGGCGGAGGTCTCGGCGATCCTGCGGTTCGCGGGCGGGCTGCACCTGGTGAGCGGACGCATCGTGATCGAGGCGGAGCTAGACACCGCGATGGCGGCCCGCAGACTCAAGCGGGACATCCTGGAGATCTTCGGCCACAGTTCCGAACTGATCGTGATGGCACCCGGCGGACTGCGTCGCGGTTCCCGTTACGTCGTCCGGGTGGTCGCCGGCGGTGACCAGTTGGCCCGGCAGACCGGCCTGGTGGACGGCCGGGGCCGGCCGATCCGCGGCCTGCCCCCGCAGGTCGTCTCCGGGGCCACCTGCGATGCCGAGGCGGCCTGGCGCGGCGCGTTCCTCGCCCACGGCTCGCTCACCGAGCCCGGCCGCTCGTCCTCCCTGGAGGTGACCTGCCCGGGGCCGGAGGCGGCTCTCGCCCTGGTCGGCGCCGCCCGGCGGCTGTCGATCGCGGCGAAGGCCCGCGAGGTACGGGGCGTGGACCGGGTCGTCGTACGGGACGGAGACGCGATCGGCGCGCTCCTGACCCGCCTCGGCGCCCATGAGTCCGTGCTGGCGTGGGAGGAGCGGCGGATGCGCCGCGAGGTCCGGGCCACGGCGAACCGGCTCGCCAACTTCGACGACGCCAACCTGCGCCGCTCGGCCCGCGCCGCCGTCGCGGCCGGTGCTCGCGTGGGCCGAGCCCTGGAGATCCTCGCCGACGACGTCCCCGAGCACCTCGCGGCCGCCGGGCGGCTGCGCATGGAGCACAAGCAGGCCTCCCTCGAGGAGTTGGGCGCGCTCGCCGACCCGCCGCTCACCAAGGACGCCGTCGCGGGCCGGATCCGCCGGCTGCTGGCCATGGCCGACAAGCGCGCGTCGGACATCGGCATCCCGGGGACCGAGGCCAGCATCACCGAGGAGATGGCCGAAAACCTGGTGGGGTGACAGGACGCCAGAAGAGCTCAACTCGCCGGTGCCGAGGCCCACTTGGGGCCGTCGGCACCGGTTCTCCGCTTTCTGCGTGAATTTCGTGATTGGCCTGTGAGGCCTCCTTGACTTGGCTCAGATCTGACATGAGCCTGGCGTCTGTTCGCTAGTGGGGCGAACCACGCAAGGGGGGCTCATGAGACGAAGAGCGAGATCGATCCTCGCCGCCGGCGCGCTCCTGCTGGGCGGTGGTGCGGGACTCGCACCGCTGGCCCAGGCTGCCGAGAACGACGGTTCCGACACCGAGGAAGTCAAGGTCTTCCGCGCCGAGGTGACGAAGAAGCAGATACCGCTGCTGCTCGCGGCCGGACAGGACGGTCACGAACTCAGCGAGCAGGCGCCGGAGAAGGGCACCGCGTCGGTGGAGGTCTACCTCACCGACAAGCAGGCGGACGCTCTGGAGGAGCAGGGCGTCGAGCTCAGGGAGCACCAGCTCACGCGCAAGGCGGAGGCGCGTGTGGACGCCGCCGCCGAGGGGGTCTACCGCCCGTACAGCGGCGCCGGCGGCCTCAAGGAGGAGATCCTTCGTACGGGGCAGGAGAACCCCTCCCTGGCCAAGGTGGTCTCCCTGGGCAAGTCCCTTCAGGGGCAGGACATCCTCGCGGTCAAACTGACCAAGGACGCGAAGAAGACGAAGGACGGCGTCAAGCCGTCCGTGCTGTACATGTCCAACCAGCACGCGCGTGAGTGGATCACGCCGGAGATGACCCGGCGTCTGATGCACCACTACCTGGACAACTACAAGACGGACAAGCGGATCAAGAAGATCGTCGACTCCACCGAGCTGTGGTTCGTGATCTCCGCCAACCCGGACGGCTACGACTTCACGCACCGGGACGCCGCCAACCGTCAGTGGCGCAAGAACGTGCGGGACGTCAACGGCGACAACGCCATCACCGTCGGCGACGGCGTCGACCTCAACCGCAACTTCGCCTACAAGTGGGGCTACGACAACGAGGGCTCGTCCCCGTTCCCCACCAGCGAGACCTACCGCGGCGGCGGCCCCAACTCGGAGCCCGAGACAAAGGCCCTGGACGCCTTCGAGAAGCGCATCGACTTCGAGTACGGCATCAACTACCACTCCGCCGCCGAACTCATCCTCTACGGGGTCGGCTGGCAGGTGGCCAGCCCCACCCCGGACGACGTGCTCTACAAGGCGCTGGCCGGTACCCCGGAGAACCCCGCGGTCTCCGGCTACCACCCCCAGCTCTCCTCCGAGCTGTACACCACCAACGGTGAGGCGGACGGCCACGCGGCCAACGTCAACGGCACGGCGATGTTCACCCCCGAGATGTCGACCTGCCAGACCGCGTCGGACATCGATCCGGGCGATGCCTGGAAGCCCGAGGACTGCGCCTCCGTCTTCACGTTCCCGGACGACGAGAAGCTGATCCAGCAGGAGTTCGCGAAGAACATCCCGTTCGCGCTCTCCGTCGCCGAGTCCGCCGTCACTCCCGACCGGCCGAAGTCCTCGGTCGGCCTCGACGCCCCCGACTTCACCCCGGCCTCCTTCGGCACGTCGTACTCGCGCGGCAAGAAGCAGGAGATCTCCGTCGTCGCCCGCAAGTCCGTGGAGGACAAGGAGCTGAAGTACCGGATCAACAGCCGCGGCCGTACGTACGACCAGAGGCTCAAGCCCTGGAAGGGCGGTGAGACGTTCGGCGGCGAGGACAACCTCTGGTTCGACGAGTACCGGGCCAAGGTGCGGGACGGCGAGCCGGGCGACAAGGTCGAGGTCTGGTTCACCGGCGAGACGAAGAGCGGCAAGCCCACCACCAGTGAGCGCTTCACGTACACGATCGCCGAACGGCCCAAGGCCGACACGCTCGTCGTCGCCGAGGAGGGCGCGACCGCGACCCAGACGCAGGCCTACGTCGACGCGCTGAAGGCCAACGGCAAGAAGGCGCTCGTCTGGGACGTCGCGACCCAGGGCGCCCCCGACGCGCTCGGCGTACTGGAGCACTTCAAGCAGGTCGTGCACTACACGGGCGCCGTCCGCCCCGGCATCGCCACCCAGCTCGAACTGCGCGCCTACCTGAATGAGGGCGGCAAGCTGATCGAGGCGGGCGAGAGCGCCGGCGGCTCCGTCGACCTCGGCGGCGGCACCCTGTCGAACGACTTCAGCCAGTACTACCTGGGTGCCTACAGCCGTACCTCCCTGCCGAACGCCACCGCCTTCGCGGGCCTCGCCAAGCTCGGCGGCTTCACCGGGACGCTCGGCGACGCGCCCGGGAATCCGCTGAACACCGCCGGATCGTTCGGCGTCACCTCGGACGCCCTGCCCGTGGAGACGTTCCCGCAGTTCAAGAGCGCCGGCGCGGGCCAGTACCCCGGGACCGTCAACCCGTACGGCCCGTACGAGGGCGCGTCCATGGCGGCCGCCACGCACACCGACTACGCCTGGAACCGCCTCACCCGCACCATCGACCTCACCTCGGTGAGCGCGGCCGACAAGCCCGCCCTGCGCACCCAGCTCCTATGGAGCACGGAGGAGGGCTACGACCACGCTCTCCTTGAGGCGCACACGGCCGGGGCGGACGACTGGACGACGCTGCCGGAGGCCGGCGGCGCCACCTCCACCACCGTGCCCGTCGAGTGCGAGGCCGGGTACTTCATCCAGGGCCACCCGGCCCTGAAGCGGTACCTGACCCTGGGCTCGGGGGGCTGCACGCCCAGCGGCACCAGCGGCTCCTGGAACAGCTTCACCGGGGCCTCGGACGGCTGGCAGCAGGTCGAGTTCGACCTCTCCGCGTACGCCGGGAAGAAGGTCGAGGTGTCGCTCAGCTACGTCACCGACCCCGGCTCCGGCGGTCGCGGAGTCCTGGCCGACAACGCCACCGTCGTCATCGGCGGCACGCCCGGCGCGGTCGAGGGCTTCGAGACGTCGCTCGGTGCCTGGAGCACCCCCGGCCCGCCCGCGGGCAGCCCGGCGGTGGTGAAGGACTGGGGCCTGTCGGGTGAACTCTTCAAGACCTATGGCGCGGTCACCACGGACGACACGGTGCTGCTGGGCTTCGGCCTGGAGCAGGTCCCCGCGGCGGCCGACCGCAAGGCACTGCTCGGCAAGGCGCTGACGGCTCTGAAGAACTGAGCGCCGACTGCGTCGAACGGCTGAGAGAACGCCTCGTGAGCGGCCCTCCGGACGTCTGGAATCAGATGATCGGGGGGCCGCTCAAAAGGTAATCAGCTTGCAAAACCAGGGCGGTCCGTACCCCTACCGACGGGTACGGACCGCACCGGCATGTATAGGGCATCTCGATGTCACTCGACGGGCCCGGGGGAGGTAGGGTCGTAGGCGGTCGGGGACATCCCATACAGCTCGCCGGCACTGAGCCGGCGTACCACGAGGAGATCGGTTCGTGACGATCCGCGTAGGCATCAACGGCTTTGGCCGCATCGGTCGTAACTACTTCCGCGCGCTGCTGGAGCAGGGTGCTGACATCGAGATCGTGGCTGTCAACGACCTGGGTGACACCGCGACCACCGCACACCTCCTGAAGTACGACACCATCCTGGGCCGTCTCAAGGCCGAGGTGTCGCACACCGCCGACACGATCACCGTGGACGGCCACACCATCAAGGTGCTCTCCGAGCGCAACCCCGCGGACATTCCGTGGGGCGACCTGGGCGTCGACATCGTGATCGAGTCCACCGGCATCTTCACGAAGAAGGCCGACGCCGCGAAGCACCTCGCAGGCGGCGCGAAGAAGGTCCTCATCTCGGCTCCGGCCAAGGACGAGGACATCACCATCGTGATGGGCGTCAACCAGGACAAGTACGACCCGGCGAACCACCACGTCATCTCCAACGCCTCCTGCACCACCAACTGTGTGGCGCCGATGGCCAAGGTCCTCGACGAGAACTTCGGCATCGTCAAGGGTCTGATGACGACGGTCCACGCGTACACCAACGACCAGCGCATCCTGGACTTCCCGCACTCGGACCTGCGTCGCGCCCGCGCCGCCGCCGAGAACATCATCCCGACCACCACGGGTGCCGCGAAGGCCACCGCGCTGGTCCTCCCGCAGCTCAAGGGCAAGCTCGACGGCATCGCGATGCGCGTCCCGGTCCCGACCGGCTCGGCCACCGACCTGGTCGTGACGCTGCAGCGCGAGGTCACCAAGGACGAGGTCAACGCCGCGTTCAAGAAGGCCTCCGACGACGGCGACCTCAAGGGCTACCTGACCTACACCGAGGACGAGATCGTCTCCTCGGACATCGTCGGCGACCCGGCCTCCTGCACCTTCGACTCCTCCCTGACCATGGTCCAGGAGGGCAACACGGTGAAGATCCTCGGCTGGTACGACAACGAGTGGGGCTACTCCAACCGCCTCGTCGACCTCACGGTCTTCGTCGG
The DNA here is from genome assembly GCF_041435215.1 of Streptomyces sp. NBC_01314. Lineage (NCBI taxonomy): Bacteria > Bacillati > Actinomycetota > Actinomycetes > Kitasatosporales > Streptomycetaceae > Streptomyces > Streptomyces sp. NBC_01314. The sequence continues at coordinate 8,571,672 of NZ_CP108394.1, forward strand.
CGCGCAGCTCTGACCGACAGAGCAGGCACCTCCATGTGAAGTCAGGGCTCGTGCGGCGCAGGGACGCGCCGCCCGGGCCCTGACTCGCGTACCCATGCGGCCTCTTACGATCACGAGCACCACAAGTCCTCCTCGGGAGCCCTCTCCATGAAGACGATCGACGAACTCCTCGCCGAGCCAGTCGCCGGCAAGCGGGTCTTCGTCCGCGCCGACCTCAATGTGCCTCTCGACGGCACGACCATCACCGACGACGGCCGCATCCGCGCCGTGCTGCCCACCGTCAGGGCGCTGGCCGAGGCGGGCGCGCGCGTCGTCGTCGCCTCCCACCTGGGCCGCCCCAAGGGCGCCCCGGACCCGGCCTTCTCCCTCGCCCCCGCCGCCGCGCGCCTCGGTGAACTCCTCGGCGCCGACGTGGCGTTCGCGACGGACACGGTCGGTGAGTCCGCCGCCGCCACGGTCGAGGGCCTGACCGACGGCCGGGTCGCGGTCGTCGAGAACCTCCGCTTCAACGCCGGTGAGACGTCCAAGGACGACGCCGAGCGCGGCGCGTTCGCGGACCAGCTGGCCGCCCTCGCCGACGTCTACGTGGGCGACGGCTTCGGCGCCGTGCACCGCAAGCACGCCTCGGTCTTCGACCTGCCGGCCCGTCTGCCGCACTACGCCGGGTACCTCATCGCCACCGAGGTCGGCGTCCTGAAGAAGCTCACCGACGACGTCCAGCGCCCCTACGTGGTCGCACTCGGCGGCGCCAAGGTGTCCGACAAGCTGGCCGTCATCGACCAGCTGCTCGGCAAGGCCGACCGCATCCTCATCGGTGGCGGCATGGCGTACACCTTTCTCAAGGCCAAGGGTTACGAGATCGGCAGCTCCCTCCTGCAGGAGGACCAGCTCGCCGCCGTCACCGAGTACGTGGAGCGCGCGGAGCGGATCGGTGTCGAGCTGGTCCTGCCCGTCGACACCGTCGTCGCGCCCGCGTTCCCGGACCTGAAGAGCAAGGCTCCGGCCGATCCCGCCGCGGTCGCCGCGGACGCCATGCCGGCCGACCGGATGGGCCTGGACATCGGTCCGGAGTCCGGCGCGCTGTACGCCTCGAAGATCGCCGACGCCGCCACCGTCTTCTGGAACGGCCCCATGGGCGTCTTCGAGCACCCCGATTTCGCCGAGGGCACCAAGGCGGTCGCCCAGGCTCTCCTCGATTCCAAGGCCTTCACGGTCGTCGGCGGCGGAGACTCCGCCGCGGCCGTGCGCATCCTGGGCTTCGACGAGAACGCATTCGGCCACATCTCGACCGGCGGTGGCGCCTCCCTCGAATACCTCGAGGGCAAGACGCTCCCCGGGCTCGCCGCACTGGAGGACTGACCCTCAATGACCGCTACGGAACAGGGCCGCCTGCCCCTGATGGCCGGCAACTGGAAGATGAACCTCAACCACCTCGAGGCCATCGCGCACGTCCAGAAGCTCGCCTTCGCCCTCGCCGACAAGGACTACGAGGCCTGTGAGGTCGCGGTCCTGCCGCCCTTCACCGACCTGCGCTCGGTCCAGACCCTGGTCGACGGCGACAAGCTCAAGATCAAGTACGGCGCCCAGGACGTCTCGGCCCACGACTCGGGCGCCTACACCGGCGAGATCTCCGGCCCGATGCTGGCCAAGCTCAAGTGCACCTTCGTGGCGATCGGCCACTCCGAGCGCCGTCAGTACCACGACGAGACCGACGAGATCGTCAACGCCAAGGTCAAGGCCGCCTACAAGCACGGCCTTACCCCGATCCTGTGCGTCGGTGAGGAACTGGAGGTCCGCGAGGCGGGCAACCACGTCTCCCACACGCTCGCCCAGGTCGAGGGCGGCCTCAAGGACGTCTCCGCCGAGCACGCCGAGACCGTCGTGATCGCCTACGAGCCCGTCTGGGCCATCGGCACCGGCAAGGTCTGCGGCGCCGAGGACGCCCAGGAGGTCTGCGCGGCCATCCGCGGCAAGCTGGCCGAGCTGTACTCCCAGGAGACCGCCGACCAGATCCGTATCCAGTACGGCGGCTCGGTCAAGGCCGGCAACGTCGCCGAGATCATGGCCAAGGCCGACATCGACGGCGCCCTCGTCGGCGGTGCCTCCCTGGACGCCGACGAGTTCGTCAAGATCGTGCGCTTCCGTGACCAGTGAGTAGGCCTTAGCGGCGTAACGTCGTACTCTTGCGGGGGGCCGAGGCCCAGTAAGCGAGTGTCGAACTCGCCGACCGGTCCCGGCCCTCCCGTCGTCTATCCAGATCCGAGGAAGTTGGTCCAGCCGTGGTTATGGGGTTCTCGATCGCCCTGATCGTGTTCAGCCTGCTGATGATGCTGCTGGTGCTGATGCACAAGGGCAAGGGCGGCGGCCTCTCCGACATGTTCGGTGGCGGTATGCAGTCCTCCGTCGGTGGCTCCTCGGTCGCCGAGCGCAACCTCGACCGGATCACCGTCGTGGTCGGTCTGCTGTGGTTCGCGTGCATTGTCGTACTCGGCATCCTCATGAAGGTCAATAACTGACCGTCAGACCGACATCGGCGAGACAAGGCGTCACGGACGCACCAATCCGCACGTAAAGCCCCATGCTGGGTACGCGACTTCGAACGCGGCCTATCATGGGGCTTGCGTCTGTGGGCGGGATGTAACTCCAGTCACTGGACGCGCGTTGGGCCTTACGTAGACTGAGGCGCCGCAGCGAAGCGAAACGCCGACTCGCCTCGCCGCACCATCACGCAGGGAGTTACGACCGTGGCAAGTGGCAACGCGATCCGAGGAAGCCGGGTCGGGGCGGGGCCGATGGGCGAAGCCGAGCGCGGCGAGTCCGCACCCCGGCTTCGCATCTCCTTCTGGTGCTCCAACGGACACGAGACCCAGCCGAGTTTCGCCAGCGACGCACAGGTCCCCGACACCTGGGACTGCCCGCGCTGCGGCTTCCCGGCCGGACAGGACCGGGACAACCCACCGGACCCACCGCGCACCGAGCCCTACAAGACGCACCTCGCCTATGTGCGGGAGCGACGCAGCGACGCGGACGGCGAGGCGATCCTCGCCGAGGCGCTCGCCAAACTGCGGGGTGAAATCTAGAAGTCGACACCGGCCGGGCACCGAGGGTGCCCGGCCGCAGTTGTTCGGGCGCAGTTGTTCGGGCGGGTGGCTCGTGATGCCCGTGATGCCCGCGATGTTTGCGTTTGCGCAGGTCAGGCTGATTGTCAGTGGGTCCCTCTACGGTTTGTGCATCGACGAATCGTGAGGGGGACGCATGGCGGGGGCTGAGGAGGGGGCGGCGGCCGCCTACCGCGGAGCGTTCTTACGGCTGTGGAGCGCGGCCGTGCTCTCCAGCTTCGGGGACGCGCTGCGTACGGCCGCGCTGCCGCTGCTCGCGGTGACGTTGACGGACGAGCCGCTGCTCGTCGCCTCGGTCGCGGCCTGTGGTTATGTGCCGTGGCTCCTCTTCGGACTGCTGGGCGGCGCCGTCGCCGACCGGGTGGACCGGCGGCGGGCCATGTGGACGGTGGATGTGACGCGCGGTCTGCTGGTGGCGGGCTTCGCGGTGGCCGTGGTCCTCGACCACGCCTCGATCGCTCTGCTGATCGCCCTCGCCTTCGCCCTGACCACACTCCAGACACTCTTCGACAACGCGGCCACGGCCCTGCTGCCCGCCCTGGTGGGCCGGGACGCCCTGGGCAGCGCCAACACCCGGTTGCTGACCGGCCAACGGATCGCCGGTGGGCTGGTGGCCGCGCCACTCGTCCCCCTGCTGCTGGCCGCCGGAGCCGCCGTCCCCTTCGCGGCGGACGCGCTGACCTACCTCGTCGCCGCCGCCCTCGTGGCCTCGCTCGGCGCCGCCCCGCCCGAGCGGGAGCCCCGTCCCGCGGGCAGCACCCTGCGCGCGGAGATCGCCGCGGGGCTGCGGACGCTGTGGCGGGACGGGGCCCTGCGCGGGCTGTGCGCCGCGACCGCGCTGTGCAACGTCGGCATGGGCGCCCTCATCGCCACGCTGGTGCTGCTGGTGACCGGCCGGCTGGACGCGGGCAACGCCGGGTTCGCGGCGGTGACGACCGCGTACACGGTGGGCGGCCTCGCCGGGGGTGCGGTGAACGGACGGCTGGTGGCCCGGGTCGGGCGGGTGCGTGCCGTGCTGCTGGCCGGTGGGGTGCAGATCGGGGCGCTCGTCGTGATGGGCTCGGTGCGCAGCCTGGTGACGCTGGCGGTGAGCCTCGCCGTTTTCGGGGCCATGGGGATGGTGTGGAACGTCAACACCACGACTCTCATGCAGCAGCGGGTGCCCGTCGACCTGCTCGGGCGTGTCGGCTCCGCCTTTCGGACGGTCGGGGTGGCCGGGGCGCCGCTGGGCGCCCTGCTGGGCGGGCTGGTCGCCACGCTCTGGGGAGCGAACACGCCGGCGTTGCTCGCCGCTGCCTTTTTCGTCCTGTCCGTCGCCGTGCTGATACCGGCGCTCAAGGCGGACGTATCTGTTGTCGAGCCGGACGACCAGGGGACGACAGCTCGTGTTCCGTCGTGATCAATTAAGTTGGGACCGGCAGCGGGGCAAGGTACGCAGGACCAGGTAGGAAAGAAGGCTGAAGTCCGAGATGAACGCAGAAAGCCGTACCAGGCTCAACCAGACGCCCGAGTGGGCCGCGTTGGCCGAGCACCGGGAGCAGCAGGGTGAGGTGCAGCTGCGCGAGCTGTTCGCGGCCGACCCGGGGCGCGGCGCCGGGTACACGCTGGAGGTCGGCAATCTGCACGTCGACTACTCCAAGCATCTGGTCACCGACGAGACGCTGCGGCTGCTGCGTGAGCTGGCCGCCGCGGCCGACGTGTTCGGTCTGCGGGACGCCATGTTCCGCGGCGAGAAGATCAACACCACCGAGGACCGCGCCGTCCTGCACACCGCGTTGCGCGCCCCTTGCGACGCGGTGATCGAGGTCGACGGCGAGAACGTGGTGCCGGGTGTGCACGCCGTTCTCGACAGGATGGGCGGCTTCGCCGAGCGCATCCGCTCCGGCGAGTGGACCGGCCACACCGGGCGGCGCATCAAGAACGTCGTCAACATCGGCATCGGCGGCTCCGACCTGGGCCCGGCGATGGCGTACGAGGTGCTGCGCTCCTTCACCGACCGCGATCTGACCGTCCGCTTCGTGTCGAACGTGGACGGCGCCGATCTGCACGAGGCGGTGCGGGACCTGGACGCGGCGGAGACGCTCTTCGTCATCGCCTCCAAGACGTTCACCACGATCGAGACGATCACCAACGCCACCTCCGCGCGCGACTGGCTGCTCACAGAGCTGAAGGCCGGCTCCGACGCCGTCGCCAAGCACTTCGTGGCGCTGTCGACGAACGCCGAGAAGGTGTCGGACTTCGGCATCGACACGGCCAACATGTTCGAGTTCTGGGACTGGGTCGGCGGACGCTACTCGTACGACTCGGCGATCGGGCTGTCCCTGATGATCGCGATCGGTCCGGACCGCTTCCGGGAGATGCTCGACGGATTCCACGTGGTCGACGAGCACTTCCGGACGGCGCCCGCCGAGTCCAATGTGCCGCTGCTCCTCGGCCTGTTGGGGATCTGGTACGGCAACTTCCACGACGCGCAGTCCCACGCGGTGCTGCCCTACAGCCACTACCTGTCCAAGTTCACGGCCTACCTGCAGCAGCTGGACATGGAGTCCAACGGCAAGTACGTGGACCGGGACGGGGTGCCGGTGGAGTGGCAGACCGGGCCGGTGGTGTGGGGCACGCCGGGGACGAACGGGCAGCACGCGTACTACCAGTTGATCCACCAGGGCACCAAGCTGATCCCGGCGGACTTCATCGGCTTCGCCGAGCCGGTCGCCGAGCTCGGTGACACGCTCAAGGCCCAGCACGACCTCCTCATGGCCAACTTCTTCGCCCAGACGCAGGCGCTGGCCTTCGGCAAGACGCCGGACGAGGTGCGGGCGGAGGGGGTGCCGGACGAGCTGGTGCCGCACAAGACGTTCAAGGGGAACCACCCGACGACCACGATCCTGGCGAAGGAGCTGACCCCGTCGGTCCTCGGCCAGCTGATCGCGCTGTACGAGCACAAGGTGTTCGTACAGGGTGCCGTCTGGAACATCGACTCCTTCGACCAGTGGGGCGTCGAGCTGGGCAAGGTCCTCGCCAAGCGGGTGGAACCGGCGCTGACGGAGGGCGCGGAGGTGCCGGGCCTCGACGAGTCCACGAAGGCGCTGGTCGCCAAGTACCGGGCGCTGCGCGGACGGCGGTAGCCGTACGGGGCGCGCGTACGGGGTGGGGAAGCGGGCGGCCGCGCGACGTCCACCTCCCCACCCGGCCTCGGTGCCGGCCTCAGTGCCCCAGCCCGGCGCCCCCGTCGACCGGGATCACGGCGCCGCGTACATAACCGGCGTCGGCCAGGAAGGCCACCGCCTCGGCGACCTCCTCGGGGGTGCCCAGACGTCCGGCGGGGGTGGCGCGCAGCAGTTCACGGCGCTGGTCCGGTGTGAGGGCGCGGCTCATGTCGGTCTCGGTGAGGCCGGGGGCGACGACGTTGCAGGTGATGTCGCGGGGGCCGAGTTCCTGGGTGAGGGAGCGGGCGAAGCCGACGAGGCCGGCCTTCGCCGCCGCGTAGTTGGTCTGGCCGGGGGCGCCGCGCAGGGCGGCCGTGGAGGAGACCAGGACGATACGGCCGTGGCCCGCGCGGAGCATGCCCCGTACCGCGCGCTGGGCGACGCGGAAGGCTCCGGTGAGGTTGGTGTCGACGACGGAGGTGAAGTCCGCCTCGGTCATCCGCACCAGCAGCCGGTCCTGGGCGGCGCCCGCGTTGGCGACCAGGACGGTGACCGGCCCGTGGGAGGCCTCGGCCTCCTTGAAGGCCAGGTCGACCTGCCCGCTGTCCGTCACATCGCACCGCACGGCGAGGAATCCCTCGGAGGCAGGGGGCTCGTCGCCTCGGTAGGTCACCGTGACCCGGTCCCCGGCCGCCGCGAAACGGCGGGCGACGGCGAGCCCGATGCCCCTGTTCCCGCCGGTGACGAAGACCGAACGGGCTGTCGTCGTCCGTGTCATCGCGTCCGTCCTTCCGGTGCCGGGTCCGACGGCCTCGTGTGTTCTCGGTTTTCGGGTGCCGCACGGGTGCGCAGACCCACGACGGCCACCGCGCACCCGATGAGGGCGAGGACGGCGACGGAGAGTGTGGCGGCGTACATGGCGTCGAGGAAGGCGCGGTCGGCTGTGGTCGCCAACTCGGGCAGGTTCAGGGAGTCGGCCAGGGAGCGGGCGGCCTCGGCGGAGGTGCGGGCCTGTTCCTCGCCGGCCGGTGACAGGCCCTGCGCGGTGCCGGGCAGTTCGGCGTCGGCCATCCGGTCCCGGTAGACGCCGGAGAGGATCGAGCCGGCCATCGCCACCCCGAGGGTGCCGCCGACCTGCCGGGTGACGCTGTTGACGGCGGAACCGGCGCCCGCGAGCTGTGGCGGCACCCCGCGCATCATCACGGCGGTGACCGGGGTGCCGACCAGGCCCATGCCGAAGCCCTGGATCCACAGCAGTACGGCGACGGTCCACAGGGGGGTGCGCCCGTCGAGCCAGGCGTAGGCGACGTAGGTGGCGGCGGTGGCCAGGACGCCGGACGCGACCGTCCAGCGGGCCGACAGCAGGCGGCTCAGCGCCGGGGAGGCCTGGCTGCCCAGGACGATGCCGACGGCGGCGGCGATCATCACGGTTCCGGCGTCGGCGGGGGAGAGGCCGCGGGGGCCCTGGAGATAGAAGGCCGCGTAGAACAGGTGACCGGCCAGGGCCATGAAGGCGATCAGCAGGACCACACTGCCGGCCGTGAAGCCGGGCTGCCGGAAGAGCCGTAGATCCAGGCTCGGCGTCGCGGACCTGCGCTGACCGGCGACGAAGACGGCCAGCACGACACCGCCCAGCACCAGGGGCAGGAGGACGTGCGGGCCGTACCAGGTGCTGCCGCCGCCGAGTTCGATGATGCCGTAGACCACGCCGCCCAGGCCGAGCACCGAAAGCCCCAGCCCCGGCAGATCGAGCACCCGGCGGTGGGAGCCGCCCAGGTCGGGGACGACGGCCACGACCGCCACCAGACACAGGGCCACGATCGGTACGTTGACGAGGAAGACCGAGCCCCACCAGAACTGGCTGAGCAGGGCCCCGCCCGCGACGGGGCCGACGGCCACGCCGAGGCCGCTCGACGAGCTCCAGATCGCGATCGCCCGGGTGCGTTTGTCCTCCGGGGTGCTCTGCACGATGACCGTCAGCGTCGCGGGCATGAGCAGACCGCTGCCCGCACCCATGAAGGCCCGCGCGACGATCAGCCACGCCGGGCTGTCCACGAACGCGCCCGCGCCGGAGGCCACACCGATCAGCGCGAGCCCGGCGACGAGCGTGTTCCGGGGGCCGAAACGGTCGGCCAGCGCGCCGCCCGCGAAGAGGGTGCCGGCGACGACCAGGGTGTAGGCGCTCGCCACCCACTCCAGCTCGCCGGGGGTAGCGCCCAGGCCCTTCACCGGGTCGGCGAGGGTGGTGACGGCGACGTTGAGGATCGAGGTGTCCAGCCAGATCAGCATCTGCGCGCAGACCACGACCAGGAGGACGGGCCAGGAGCGGGTGGGTGCGGCGGCCGGTTTCCCGGTCGCCCGGCTCACGGTGGTCACAGCGTTGCTCCGTAGTTCTCGCGACCGCGCACGACGGCCTCGCCCCGGCTTCCGTTTTCGTATCCGTGTCCGTGCATGGCTTTGCGGAGACGACGGCCCTCCACCGGCACCCCGAGGGCGGGAGCCGCACGCGACAGGTGCCCGAAGACCCGTTCCAGGTGGTTGTCGTCGGTGAACAGGGTCACCTCGGAGGCGACCGTGTGGACCTCGACCGGCCGCACGGCCCCACCGGCGTCGGCGCGGATCCGCTCCAGCACCGACAGGCCGTGTGGACCGGCGCCGATCACACAGACGGTGAGGGCGTCATCGGCACGGGTCATTCCTGGCCCAGCCCGTCACGCCAGGTCGGTCTGGCCGGCTTCCAGCCCAGTGCCGTACGGGCCCGGTCGTTGGCGGCGCCGTGCGCGGACGTGAGCTGGTGGGCCATGAACCAGCCGAGAAGCCGGGGCGCGAGGGCCGCGGGGACCGTGCGCGGGGAGGGGGCGGCGAGCATCCGGGCGAGGTGCGGCAGCCACTGCGCGGCGGGGGCCGGGTCGTCGTCCGTCACATGGAACACCCCGGTGGCGTCGGACTCGACGCCCACCACGGCCGCCCCCACGGCGTCCTCGACGTGCAGGAACGACATGACTCCCGCCCCGCCGCCGGGCAGCGGGAGCCGTCCGGCCAGGACGGACCCGGAGGTTGTGCCGGTACGGGCGTACGCAGTGCGGGGGCCGTACAGCGTGCCGTAGCGCAGCACCACACCCTCCATGTCACTGCCCGTCACCTGCCGCTCCAGCTCGGCGACGGCCCGCACCGTCGAGGCCCAGCCGGGGTCGGGGGCGTCCACGTACAGGGGCGCGTCCTCGTCGAGGACCGGCTCGCCCGCCGGGGCGGCGGCGAAGGCGATGGACTGGGCGACCATCCGGCGCGCGCCCGCCGCGCGGGCCGCCTCGACCAGGTGGGCGGTGCCCTCGGTGCGCAGCCGCGCGGTGAGGGCGAAGGCTCCCGGCGGGTCGTCGCGCAGCAGCCGCAGGGCCGACAACTGGTGGACGACCACCTCGGGCCGGGCGGCCGACACCGCCGACAGCACGGCCGTACGGTCGAGGGCGTCGGCGACCACCACCTCGTCCGCCTCGGGGGCCCGGCCCCGGGAGCCCTGCCGTACCAGCGCGCTCACATGGTGACCCCGCGCCCGCAGCGCGCCCACCAGCGGATGCCCGACCACTCCGGTGGCCCCGGCGACGAGTACGCGCATGCCTCAGCCCTCCGAACCGGGTGCGACGGGGGTGGAGACACGCATGAGCAGACGGCACGCCTTGTCGCCGTCCCGTAGACAGCTCTCGGCCCGGTTCTCCGCGAGGGCCACACCGAGGCCCTCGGACCAGCCGGCGTGGATGGCGGTGCACGGGCAGCGGTAGCCCTCCAGGGAACCGGCCATCCGGACCATGGTGATCGCGAAGTTCCGCTTCAGGGTGAGCACGATCAGGTTGTCGTCCTCGACCTCGGTGGAGGCGTTGCGCAGTTCCGGCGGGAACATCCGGTCACCGCAGTCGTCGTAGCGGCGGCGCAGCTCCTCCAGGTCCTTGCGGCGGTCGCCGGTGTCCGGGAGCGGCCCGTACAGCCGGGCGACCCGCTGCCCGACGTGCAGGGCGACCTTTCCCAGCGCCTCCGCGTTGATCTCGTTGGCGACCTCCTGCCCGAACCGCGCGGCCACCCCCTGGTACCAGTTGGCGTCGTGCTGCCACCACAGCCGGTAGGCCTCACTCGCGCGGGCGCGGTGATTGACGCCGTCGGCGTCGGGGTGCGTGCTCATGCGTGCTGCTCCTCGGCGGCGACCGCGGTGGCCATGTCGGCGGCGAACCGGTCGCGCATCACTCGTTTGAGAACCTTGCCGGTGGCGCCCTTGGCCACGTCCTCGGGCTTCATCCGCAGCGCCCGGGTCACCGGCGGGAACCCGGCGGCCGTCAGCACGGCGTTGACGCGCCCGGTCCACACCTCGTCGTCGCCCTCACCGCTGTCCTCGGCTCCGCTCTCGTCGACGAGTTGGAGCAGCGCGTACGCCTCGGCCTCGCCGTCGCCGTCCCAGTCGGCGCGTACGCCGTCGGGGGCGACCCCGACCACCGTGCAGTCGGCGAGCCGGGGCAGCTCGGCCAGGAGCAGTTCCTCGGTGCGGGTGCTGAAGACGATCCCGGCGCGGGTGCGGACGGCGTCCGGGACCCGGTCGAGGTGGTAGAAGTTGCCCTGCTCGTCCTGGTGGGCGAGGTCGCCGGTGAGCCAGTAGCCGCCGAGCCGCATCCGGTTCCAGGTGAGCGAGTCGTTCCAGTAACCGGGTGTGAGCGTGGGCGACCTGAGGCCCAGGCGCCCGATCTGCCCGGGTGGCAGCGGGGTGCCGTCCTCGGCGAGCACGGCGGCCTCGGCGAAGCTGATCGGCTTGCCGACACAGCGGGAGTAGGCCGAGGTGTCCTTGGTGTGCCGGTTGTGGAAGACGGAGTAGCCGGCCTCCGACGAACCGAGCCCGTCCACGAAGACCGAGCCGTCGACCCGGACGCGGCTCAGGTCGCGGCGGATCTCGGTACGGCTGCCGTGCTGGACGAGCGCCCGGATGTGCGCCTCGTGCGCCGCGTCCCCCGTGTTGAACCACACCTGCACGCTGGACAGATCACGCGACGTCAGATCCTCCGCGGCCATCTCGCCGAAGGTCCCGGCGAAGGCCAGCACGGTCGTCGGCCGGTACTCCTCGACGGCGTCCAGCACGTCCGTGCCGCGCTGGCTGGAGAGCAGCTTGATGTCCGTGCGCAGCAGCAGGCAGTACAGCAGCGTCGCCACCATCGCGTTGTGCGCGCCGGGCAGTCCCACCAGCGTGCGCTCCATGTCGGCGCCGGTGGAGAAGCGCAGCCGGTGCACCTGGGCGTACATCAGCGTCCGGTGCGTGTGCGGCACGCCCTTGGGCATGCCGGTGGTACCGGACGAGTGGGAGATGAGCACGGGGTCGGACGGGTCGTGCCGGTACGGGTACGACGGCGGAAGCGACGCGCGGTGCTCCGGCCGGATGTCGGCGGCGGTCACGCGGAACCCCGGGCCGGTACTGCCTGCGGAACCCTTGGCGTCGTCGGCCGACACCTCGCGGTGTGCCTCGTCCGTGAAGACGCCCACCGCGCCCTGCCGGCGGACGTACTCCCGGGCGATCTCCGGGGACAGATTGCCGTTGACGAACGACGGGACGGCGCCCAGTGACGTCAGCGCCAGGAAGTTCACCGCGAACTCGACGGCCGAGAAGGAGTGGACGGCCACCGGGTCCCGGGGCCGCACGCCCCGGGCCGCGTACCAGCCCGCGTACGTCTCGACCACCTCGTACAACTGCCCGAGCGTCAGCACCTCGGGGCGGCTGCCGTCCGGTGCCCGCCAGGTGCCGTCGGTCCGCAACACCGGCTCGTCGAGCGGGCGTTCGTACGCCCGCAGCCGCCGCAGGACGTTCCCGGCGCCGAGGTCGGTGTCGGAGCAGATCCGCGCCCGCTCCTGCCTACTGATGAGCATGGGTCTCCGTCTCGATTCTTTCCGGGAGCCGTTCGGCGTCGAGGAGGAACGCGGGCGTCCCGGGTTCGGTGACCAGGACGTGGGTGCCGCCGTCCCGCAGCAGCCGCCGGTGGGCGGCGGCCAGGTCGAACAGGCCCTGGACGCTGCCGGGGTGCGCGGAGGCCGCCGACCGATCGCCGTCGTACGTCCGCGTCGCACGGATGGTCACGGGCGCGCCGGCACCGGGGCGGCCCAGCAGGACGGCCACCGCCAGGGCGGCGGATTCGGGGAGGTCCGGGACCGGGCGGCCGGTGTCGGCGGAGAGTTCCCGGTGCACGGCGGCCAGCCGCTCGCCGCCGCCCAGTTCCAGGCCGACCACCAGGACCTGGTCCAGCTCCGGGTCCTCCAGGAGGAGGTCCGCCATGGCCAGCAGTTCGGTCACCGGGTCGTCGAGGGTGGAAAGGCTGAACATCTGCCCGGTGATCCCGAACTCCCGGCTGATGTGCCCCAGCACGGAGTTGGCGGTGGACTGCATGAACAGCAGCGGGTTGTGGACCCGCCCGGACACCACCCGCCGGCTCGCCAGATCGGCCGTGGTGGTGTCACCCATGAGGCTCAGCAGCGCGACGGCCGTACGGGAGCCTCCCCCACTCTCGGCTTCGCTCGAGCGGGAGGTGCCCCCACCCGGCCGCTCGGTCAGACACCGCGCGGCGACCTCGTACGCCATCGGGCTGAACGCCGACTCCACGAACCCCGGCAGGCGCGGCAGCCGGATGTCGCCGTCCCGTCCGGTGCCGTGGGTCGCGGTGGCGGTGGTGAGGACGCCGAGGGGCGAACGCAGGGGTGCCTTCTCGGCCGACGCCTCCCCGCCGCTTGCCGGTGCGGCTTTCCCGCTGTTGTCCGTCGTCGTCACGGCCGCTCCAGGACGAGTGCGGTGTTGGCGCCCCCGAAGGCGGCGTTGATGGTGAGGGCCCGGCGGAGGTCGGCCTGCCGGGGCCGGTTCGGCACGTAGTCGAGGTCGCACTCCGGGTCCGCCCGCGTGAAGTTGGCGGTCGGCGGCAGTACACCGTCCATGAGGGCCAGCATCGTGATCACGAACTCCACGACACCGGCCGCCTCCAGCAGATGGCCGGTGGTGCTCTTGGTGGAGCTGACCGGGATCGACTCGGCCCGCTCCGGGAGGGCGGCGCGCAGCCCCCGGGTCTCGGCGCCGTCGTTGTACTTGGTGCCGGTGCCATGGGCGTTGACATAGCCGAGGCCCGACCCGTCGGGGTCCCCGGCCAGCCGCAGCGCCTGCCGGGCCGCGCGGGCCAGGCCGACGCCCTCCGGGTGCGGCTGCGCGATGTGGTGGGCGTCGGTGGCCGCGCCCCAGCCGACCACGCCCGCCAGCGGGCGGGCCCCGCGCCGCCGCGCGTGCTCGGCGGACTCCAGCACCACGGCCGCGACCCCGTCGCCGAGCAGCAGTCCGGTGCGGTCGGCGCTGAACGGCCGCACCATGCCGTCACGGGACAACGCCCGCCCCGAGTCGAACTTCCCGAACGTCTCCTCCTCCACGAGGTAGCCGCCGGCACACACCGCCACGTCGATCCGGCCGGACGAGATCAGCCGACAGGCGTGGATGATCGCAGCGGCGGAGGCGACACAGGCGTTGGTGAACGTGAGCCGGGGGCCGGTCAGTTCGAGGCCTCCGGCCAGCGACTCGGCGAGCCGGGCGGGGACGGCGTCGGCGAGCCGGACAGCCGCCGCGCCCCGGTCCCCGACGGCGCCGGCGTTCTCGTCGGCCCCCTGCACCGCCGCCGCGTCCCGCCAGTACCTGGTGATGCTCGTGCAGTCGCCCGCGATGCCCAGCAGGACCGCCGCCCCGGTGCCCCGGGGCAGGTCCGCCATGTCGAGGGCCTCCCTTCCGCAGCGTGCGAGGGCATGGCGCAGGGCCCAGTCCTCGACCGCGTCGGGGCCGTCGGGGGCGGCGGCGGCCATCGGCGTACGGTACGGGCCGGTGTCGAAGCGGGTGGTGGGGGCGAAGGAGGGGACGCCGGCGAAGACACCGCGGCGGAGGGCGTCCGCACCCGTGCCGAAGGCGGTGCGCACGCCGAACCCCGTCACCGTCACGTCACCGGTCAACGCGGTCACCCCCCTCCACCGCACCCGCCCCGGCCGCGCTCAGGAACTCGGTGAGCCGGCGGAGCGAGGTCAGGCCCGCGATGTCCTCGTCGCCGGGCTCCACCACCAGGCCGTACCGCTCCTCCACCACATGCAGCAGCCACACCAACCCCAGGGAGTCCAGGACCAGTTCGGCGTCGTCGCCGAGGTCGTCCGGGACGCCGGGGAAGATCTTGCGGTCGGACAGCAGTTCCCGGACGGTGCCGGTGGTGATGACGGACGGCGCGGACGCTTCCGTGACCGGTGACGCGGGGGCGTCCGCGCTCATGCCTTCGCCCCGCGCCCGACGACCTCGGTGACCAGCCCGCCGAGGGTCAGCGAGGCCAACGGCTCGATGTCGGTGTCCGGGATCTCCACGCCGAACCGCGACTCCAGCCGCAGTGTGAGCTCGATCAGACTCAGGGAGTCCAGCTCCAGCCCGCCGACGGTCACCGGACTCTCGTCCGTGATGCCGTCACGGCTCAGCAGGATGTTCATCTCGTCGATGACGGTGGTCAGGACGAACTCACGGATCTCGGCGTCCAGTGTTGATGTGCTCATGATAAGTAGCTCCAGTGGGGGATCCAGCAAGATGTCCGCGCCCGAAGGGGCGCGGGGAACCGCGCGACAAGCCACGGACGACCCGAGGACGACGACCGGCCGAAAGGCCCCCGGCCCGCCCAGCGGCTCGACCGGGCGGCACTACCCGGCGCAGCGCTCGCGCAACGTCGCCGCCTGGCGGACCAGCTTCCCGTTCGACGTGCGGGGCAGGGCCTCCATCAGCCGGATCACGCGGGGCAGCTTGTAGTCGGCCAGCCGCTCCCGGCACCAGCGCAGCAACTCCTCCGCCGACGGGCTCCCGGCCCCGGCGGCGACCGCCACGTACGCCTCGGTCACGTCCTCGTGGACCAAAACCGCCTGTTCGACGGCCGGGTGCGCGCGGAGCACGTGCTCGACCTCGGTGAGGTCGACCTTGAGGCCGCCGATGACGACGAGGGAGTCGGTGCGACCGCCCACGGTGACCGTTCCGTCGGCGCCGACCGTGGCTCGGTCACGGGTGTGCAGCCAGCCGTCCGTGTACTGGGTGCCGCCCGAGTCGAAGAGATACGGCGACTCGCCGAGCGCGACGTCCAGTTCGCCATGGTGCTCCCGGACCAGCAGACCAGGCGCGGGCCGCCCGACCGAGGGCCGCAGTGTGCCGCCGACGTCGATGGCGACGATGCCGGTCTCGGTGGTGCCGTAGGCCTCGCCGACCGTGACGCCGTACCGTTCGGCGAACCGCGCGGCGACCTCGGGGGGCATCAGCTCGCCGCCCGAGACGGCGGTCCGCAGCGCGGGCAGCTCGGGCGGATCGAGGGCGGCGGCGAGCAGTTCGTAGTGCATCGGCACCCCGAACAGGGTGGTGATCCGGTGGTCGGCCGAGGTCCGCAGGATGTCGCGGGCCGAGACCCGGGGCGCGAAGACCACGGAGACACCCGCCGCCAGCGAGTGCAGCAGCCCGCCGAGCAGTCCGAAGCTGTGCGCCGTGGAGCTGAGCAGCAGCAGCCGGTCGCCCTCGCCGGGCATGCCGGCAACGGCCGCGAACGACTCGATCTCGGCGGCGATCGACCCGGCGGTCCTGCCGATCACCTTCGGCCGTCCGGTGGAGCCCGAGCTGAACTGGACCAGCCGGTGTTCGCCGTCGGCCGGCCGCCCGGCCCTGCGGCACTCGGTGGCGACCTCGTACTCGGACCGGAAGCCGAACGCCGCCCGGACGTTGGACCCGGCCCGGACCATGAACTGCGGACGGCAGGTGGCGCAGAGCGCGTCCACCTCGGCGGGTTTCAGCCGGAAGTCGAACAGCATCACCTGCGCGCCCAGCCGCCACAGCGCGAGCAGTACCTCGACCTGGGTGAAACTGGGCGGCGTCCGCAGCCCCACCGTGCTGCCGGGCCCGATGTCGTAGCCGGCGAACACGGCGGCCTGCTTGGCCACCCGCTCCCGTAACTCGCCCCGGCCGACGGTCTCCCGCTGATGCGTCAGGTACGGCAGGCCGTCGTCCCGTGCGTCGAACAGCCGCTGGACCAGGACGCCCATCCCGTCCTCACCGGCCGCGGCCGCCACGAGTTCGCCCATGACGCCTCAGACCTCCTTGCAGAACTCGCCGATGGGCAGGCCCACGTGGCGCTTGTCCTGCGCCAGATAGCCGAGCAGCTCGTCGCCCGTCCGCAACTCGGTGACGTTGAGGACCTTGCCGCCCGGTCCGAGCACCCGTACGTGCCAGTCGTCCTGCACGGTCAGGCTCACCAGCCGCCCGTCCTCCGCGTGGGTACGGATCTCCAGCAGCGGCCGGGACTCCAGCTTGGCCCGCCCGACCACCACCCGCCGGGTGCGGCCGTCGGCGCCGACCGCCAGCAGGACGCTGCCGGAGCCGACCTCGCTGAGGTAGCTGGTGCGGTTGTCGGGGCCCAGCGTGTACGAGTGCAGGGCGCCGGCGTTGACCCGGAACGGCCGGGTCGGCATGTACGGCAGCGGGTGCGTCTCGCTGCAGCAGAGCACGAAACCGGACGAGTACGAGCCGACGAGAATGCCCTCGTCCTCCTCGAAGTGCGAGCAGGTGTCCACACACACCCGGTCGCCGAGCCCGACGTGCCGGATGCTCTCCACCGTCAGCGTGGACAGCTCCAGCTGCGGTGTCGTCGCCTCCAGCAGACGGGCCAGCGCGAACACGTCGTCGGCGCCGCGGGGCGTGAACAGGATGCCGTCCGAGCCGCGTTCGAGCACGTCGAAGACGATGGCCGCCTCCTCCAGGTCCCCGACGACCGTCACCAGCTTGCCCTCGGCCGACTCGGCCGCCGCGAGCACGATCTCCAGCGGGATCTTCGTCGGATCGGCGAAGTGGATCAGCGTGTACGGCAGTGCCATCGCGCCCACGCACGACAGCTGGAGGGTGCGGTCGTCCCGTACGTCGACGAATCCGGCGACGGGCGTACGGCTGCCCGGCTCACCCGTGGCGGGCGCACGGGTGGCGGCCCGGTTCTCCGCGGCGAGGGCGTCCAGCTCGTCCTGGGTGGTGAACTTCCGCAGTACGACGTCGATCCCGGTGCCGGCGAGGGCCTCGCCGGGGCCGGAGGGCGCGGCGTCGCCCGTGCCCTTGGTCTCCTTGCCCCCCTTGTCGGAGCCCTTCTCACCGGCCTTCCTCGCGACCGGGGCGGTCGGCTCCCCGGACACCAGCACCCGGGTCACCGTCGGCGGCAGCGTCCCCAGCAACGCGGCGTCGGCGGAGACCACTCCGGCCATCCGGGCGTGGACGGCAGCGTCCACCACCGCCTGGAGCTGCGGACGGGGGACTTCACGGAGATCGATCCACGCGAATCTCATGCGACACCTGCCACGATCGTCGAGTAAGGGGTATGGGTTGTCATGTTCATGTGATCACGGAGGTCGTCGTCGGCGTGTCCGTGCACCACCGCGGCGAGCCGCGACACCAGGGAGGCGGGGTTGGGGGAGGAGAAGATCCGGCGGCCGACGGCGAGTCCCCGGCAGCCCGCCGCCATCACGGCGGTGCCGTACTCGATGAGGTCGGAGCCGTCCGGTGGACCGCCGGCCGCGAGGACGGGGATGGGGCTGTGGGCCACCACCTCGGCCATCCGGTCGAGCGGCAGGGCGACGGTGGTCTTCACCATGTCGGCGCCCAGATCGGCGGCGACGTTCACGACGTGCGCGAGGAGAACGGGATCGTGCGGGTTCTCGATCCGGGGGCCGCGCGGATAGACCATCGCGATCAGCGGCATGCCCCAGGTGTCGCACGAACGGGCCACCGCGCCCAGGTCGGCGAGCTGCCGCCCCTCGGTGTCCGAGCCGATGTTCACATGGACGCTGACAGCGTCCGCGCCGAGTGCCACCGCCTCCTCGACATCGCCGACCAGCACCTTGGCGTCGACATCGGCGGAACAGGCCGTACTGGCGCTCAGATGCACCACCAGCGCGCAGTTCCTGAGGAGGTCAGGGGCGAGCGTGCGGGCGCGTCCCTTGTGGACGATGATCCCGTCGGCCCCGCCGGCCACCAGCTCCCTCAGCAGGTTCTCCCACTGGCCCGCAGGGGCGACCGGACCGTCCGAAACACTGTGGTCGAGCGGAATGAGCAAATGCCGGTCGTCGCCGGTCAGCGAAAGTCTTCTCCAGCGTAATGGCTTGCCAGTTTTCAGCATGGGTAATGCGCCTTCCCGGCTCTGCGGGCCGCATTTCAGAAAGTCGAACCGCGACGACCCGATGCGGTCTCCATGTCCGAAAAACGATGGTCGTAGAACTTTCAAGTTCTGCCGGACTTCAGCATTTCGTGGGTGATCGGGTGTTGGCAAGGCGTGACCATCGGCAAATTTTTATGCGCGTGAACACATAGATATTTGATAGCGACTTGACAGGATCCCCCGGGTTGACGGCGTCCGAGGGTGGTGTTCGTGGTGCATTCTGGCGACCTGTCCCCACGCATAGCGGGATCACATGGGATTACCTGGGATTACCCGCTTTAAATGTCGTTGTCGCGTGTAATCGACGCTTACTCTGCCATCGAAATGATTCGACGAACATCTCCGGTCGGTCTTTTCCGACCCTTCCTTGTGGGAATCGAATTTCCCGGCCTAGGGTGACATCCGCACTCCGGTTCGTGTTTCATGCGTGGCCGTCCCCATCTGGGCCCGGACCATTCGTGTCCGGGCGTACCGGAAGTGAGCCCTCATGCCCGAATCCCCCTCCGAGACCGTCGCCGAGGCCGTGGGCCCCGCACAGGTCGCGTTAC
The DNA here is from genome assembly GCF_041435215.1 of Streptomyces sp. NBC_01314. Taxonomy (NCBI): domain Bacteria; kingdom Bacillati; phylum Actinomycetota; class Actinomycetes; order Kitasatosporales; family Streptomycetaceae; genus Streptomyces; species Streptomyces sp. NBC_01314. The sequence goes on from NZ_CP108394.1 coordinate 8,590,724, forward strand.
CGTCCTCGTCGCCGGCCGAGCCGAGCAAGGCCCCCAAGGTCGCCGCCGCCAGCCTCATCGGCACGACGATCGAGTACTACGACTTCGCCGTCTACGGCACGGCCTCCGCACTCGTCCTCGGACCCGCGTTCTTCCCCTCCGGCAACGCGACCGTCTCCACCCTCGCCGCGTTCCTCACCTTCGCGGCGGCCTTCCTGTCCCGTCCCCTCGGCGTCATCCTGTTCGGCACGATCGGCGACCGGCTGGGCCGCCGGCGAGCCCTGGTCGCGTCCCTCCTGCTCATGGGCGTCGCGACGGTCGGCGTCGGCCTGCTCCCGACCTACGAGAGCGCCGGACTCCTCGCCCCCGTCCTCCTGGTGACCCTCCGGCTGCTGCAGGGCGTCAGCATGGGCGGCGAGTGGGGCGGCGCGGTCCTGCTGGCCGCCGAGCACGCCCCGCCCGGTCGCCGCGCGCTGTACGCCGCCGTCCCGAACGTCGGCCCCTCCCTCGGCTTCCTGCTCTCCAGCGCCGTCATCCTCCCCACCCTCAACATCGTGGGCCGCGACGGCTTCACCGAATGGGCCTGGCGCGTGCCGTTCCTGCTCAGCGCGGTGCTCGTGCTGGTCGGGCTGTGGGTGCGGACGACGGTGTCGGAGTCGCCGGTGTTCAAGGGCTCGTCCTCGGCGGCGGAGTCCGAGGCGTCACCCGCGGCGCGCTTCCCGCTCGGTGCGCTCATCTCGCGGTACCCCGGCCGGCTGCTGCTCGGCACGGGCGCGGCGATCGGCGGCTCGGCCGTGTACTACCTGACGATCGTCTACAGCCTGTCCTACGGGCCGAAGTCGCTCGGCATCCCCCAGAACACGATGCTCACCGCCGCGAGCGTCGGGGCGGCGGCCGGGATCGCGATCACCCTGCCCGTCGCCCGGCTCGCCGACCGGATCGGACGCCGGCCGGTCATGCTGACGGGCGCGGCCGGCTGCGTCGTGTGGGCCGTCCCCATGTACGCGTCCCTCAGCTCGGGCAACGCGCTCGTCATCACCGGTGCGTACACCGTCGGGCTCATGCTGCTCGCCGTGATGTTCTCCCCGGTGGCGGCGTTTCTCGCGGAGCTGTTCCCGGCGAGGTTGCGCTACACCGGGGCGTCGGCGGCGTTCATCCTGGCCAACACGCTGGGCGGCGGCTTCGCTCCGCTCGTCGCGACGTGGTTGAACAGCCAGTGGTCGTCGCCGCTGGTGCTCGGCTTCTACACGGGTGGGTTGTGCCTGGTGAGCCTGCTGTGCCTGCTGGCGCTGCCGGAGACCCGCGGGGAGGAGTTCACCGCCTGAGAGCCGAGAGCCGAGAGCCGAGAGCCGGGAGGGTCGCGGTTCGCCGACGGGTGCGGGTGGGTGGGGCTGGCAGCGCAGTTCCCCGGACCGCTGAAAGACGAAAGGCACGGGATGCGGCCCGTGCCTTTCAGGGGGAACTGCGCGACCAGCCCCCACCCACCCGCACCCACCGAACCCACCTGCGCGGGTCGAAGGGGCAGCAACCCTCAAGGACCGGAACGGGTAGGAGCGGCGGGGGCGGATCAAGCCGTCACGGCGAAGCCGGTGGATACAGCGACCGGGGCAGTTGCGAGGCCGCCGCCGCGTCCAGCAGCCACAAGGTCCGCGACCTCCCGTACGCGCCCGCTGCCGGAGCCTGGATCTCGCCCGCACCGGACAACGCGATGGCCGCGGCCCGCGCCTTGTCCTCACCGGCGGCGAGAAGCCACACCTCACGCGCCGCACGGATCGCGGGCAGCGTCAGCGTGACCCGCGTCGGCGGCGGCTTCGGCGCGCCGTGGACGCCCACCACCGTCCGCTCGGTCTCCCGCACGGCGGGCAACTCGGGGAAGAGGGAGGCCACATGGGTGTCCGGCCCGACCCCCAGCATCAGCACGTCGAACGTCGGCACCGAGCCATGGTTCTCGGGCCCCGCCGCCCGCGCCAACTCCTCCGCGTACGCGGCGGCCGCCGCGCCCACATCGGCACCCCACGGCCCGTCCGACGCGGGCATGGCGTGCAGGCGCTTCGGGTCCAGCGGCACCGAGTCCAGCAGCGCCTCCCGGGCCTGGGTGACATTGCGCTCGGAGTCGCCCTCGGGCAGGAACCGTTCGTCACCCCACCACAGGTCCAGCCGGCCCCAGTCGATCGCGTCCCGGGCGGGTGCCGCCGCCAGCGCGGCGAGCAGTCCGTTGCCGTTGCGGCCACCTGTGAGGACCACCGAGGCGTAGCCGCGCGAGGCCTGCGCGTCCACGACCTTGGTGATCAGCCGAGCCGCCGCGGCCTGAGCCATCAGCTCCTTGTCGCGGTGCACGACCAACTGCGGAGTACTCACGGCGCGGCCGCCTTCTTCACCGGCGGCATCTGCGCCGGAGTGGGCCGCTCGTAGTCATCGTCACCGGCCGTCCCTGCGGAACCGGCCGATCCCGTGGAACCCGGGGAAGCGACCGAACCCGACGAGGCAGCCGACGGCAACGCGGGCGCGGACGTACGGGCCGGAGCGGCAGCCGGGGCGACGGCCGAACCCAACTCGGAGCCGGAGCCGGAGCCGGAGCCGGAACCCGAGCCGAAGCCCGAGCCGGAAGCCGAAGAGGCCCCCGGAGCGCCGCCCGCGGCGGCCGACGCGGTTGCCGGAGCGGCCGTCGCGGCCGTGGCAGCCGTGAGCGCACTGCCCGCCGAACCTCCCGACGCCCCCGCGCCTCCCAGCCGGTCCACCCCGAACCGCAGCGCCGACGCATAGGTGTCGTCGGGGTCGAGCCTGCGCAGCTCCTCCGCCAGCAGCTCGGACGTCTCGCGGCGCTTCAACGCGACCGCCCGGTCCGGCTGGTTCTCCAGCGTGAGAAGGGCGAGGCCCCCGGCGGGCCGGTACAGCCGGATGGGACCGGCGCTGGTCAGCAGCCGCACCTCGTTGAGGCCGGGCCCGGCCGACACCCCACGCCGTACATGGACGTGGAGCCGGTCCGCCAGCCACATCGCCAGCAGCTCCACGCTCGGGTTGTACTGCTCGCCCTGCACCTCCGCGGAGATGACCTCGCAGTCCACCTGGTCGAGCGCGGCGGCCAGCATGGAACGCCAGGGGGTGATCCGGGTCCAGGCCAGATCCGTGTCGCCGGGCTCGTAGTTGTCGGCGCGGGTCCGCAGCTCGTCGATGGGCTTCTCGGCGGCATAGCTGTCGGTGACCCGACGCTGGCCGAGCGCGCCCAGCGGATCGCGGGCCGGGTCGAGCGGCGCGTTGACCGGCCACCAGACGACGACCGGCGCGTCCGGCAGCAGCAGCGGAAGCACCACCGACTGGGCGTGGTCCGCGACCTCGCCGTACAGCCGCAGCACGACCGTGTCGCCGGTGCCGGCGTCCGCACCCACCCGTACCTCGGCGTCGAGGCGGGACTTCGTGCGGTCGCGGGGGGAGCGGGAGACGCGCTTGATGACCACGATCGTGCGCGACGGGTGCTCGCGGGAGGCGTCGTTGGCGGACTTGAGCGCGTCGTACGCGTTCTCCTCGTCCGTCACGATGACCAGCGTGAGCACCATGCCGACAGCCGGGGTGCCTATCTCCCGGCGGGCCTTCACCAGCGCCTTGTTGATCTTGCTGGCCGTGGTGTCCGTGAGGTCTGTCTTCATGGCCGGCGCCAGCTCCGTCCGTCTCGTTCGAGCATCTCGTCCGCCTCGACGGGACCCCACGTGCCCGCCTGGTACTGCGCGGGCCTGCCGCTCCTGTCCCAGTACTCCTCGATCGGGTCGAGGATCTTCCAGGACAGCTCGACCTCCTCGGTGCGCGGGAAGAGGTTCGAGTCGCCGAGAAGGACGTCCAGGATGAGGCGCTCGTACGCCTCGGGCGACGACTCGGTGAAGGACTCGCCGTAGGCGAAGTCCATCGACACGTCCCGGATCTCCATCGACGTGCCGGGCACCTTGGAGCCGAAGCGGACCGTCACGCCCTCGTCGGGCTGGACGCGGATGACGATCGCGTTCTGGCCCAGCTCCTCGGTGGCGGTGGAGTCGAACGGGGAGTGCGGGGCGCGCTGGAAGACGACCGCGATCTCGGTGACCCGGCGGCCCAGGCGCTTGCCCGTCCGCAGATAGAAGGGGACGCCCGCCCAGCGGCGGTTGTCGACCTCGACCTTGATCGCCGCGTAGGTGTCGGTCTTCGACTTGCGGTCGATGCCGTCCTCTTCGAGGTAGCCGATGACCTTCTCGCCGCCCTGCCAGCCGGCCGCGTACTGCGCGAACACGGTGTCCCGGCCCAGGTCCTTCGGCAGCTTCACCGCGCCGAGCACCTTGGTCTTCTCGGCGGCGAGCGCGTCCGCGTCGAAGGAGGCGGGCTCCTCCATCGCGGTCAGCGCCATCAGCTGGAGCAGGTGGTTCTGGATGACGTCACGGGCGGCGCCGATGCCGTCGTAGTAGCCGGCGCGGCCGCCGATACCGATGTCCTCGGCCATGGTGATCTGCACGTGGTCGACGAAGGACCGGTTCCAGATCGGCTCGAACATCGTGTTGGCGAAGCGGAGCGCCAGAATGTTCTGGACGGTCTCCTTGCCGAGGTAGTGGTCGATGCGGAAGACCTGGTCCGGGGCGAAGACCTCTTCCACGGTCGAGTTGAGGTCCTCGGCCGACGCCAGGTCGTGGCCGAACGGCTTCTCGATGACCGCGCGCCGCCACGAACCGCTCGACTGATCGGCCAGCCCGTGCTTCCTCAGCTGCTGGATGACGACCGGGAACGCGGACGGCGGCACGGAGAGGTAGAAGGCGAAGTTGCCGCCCGTGCCCTGTGCCTTGTCCAGTTCCTCGATGGTGTCGCGCAGCCGCTCGAAGGACTCGTCGTCGTCGAAGGTGCCCTGGACGAACCGCATGCCCTGGATGAGCTGCTGCCAGACCTCCTCGCGAAAGGGCGTCCGGGCGTGCTCCTTGACCGCGTCGTGCACCTCCTGCGCGAAGTCCTCGTTGGCCCACTCCCGGCGTGCGAAGCCGACGAGCGAGAAGCCCGGCGGCAGCAGTCCGCGGTTGGCGAGGTCGTACACGGCCGGCATCAGCTTTTTACGTGACAAATCGCCTGTGACGCCGAAGATGACCAGGCCCGACGGCCCCGCGATACGCGGGAGCCGTCGGTCCGCGGCGTCACGCAGCGGATTGCTGCTCGACAAGGTGTTCAGCCCTCCGAGGGTGCGAGGCGCCGAAGCTCCGCCTCGGTCGACTTGAGCAGGTCGTTCCAGGAGGCCTCGAACTTCTCGACGCCCTCTTCCTCCAGCAGTTGGACGACCTCGTCGTAAGAGATCCCGAGCTTCTCGACCGCGTCCAGCTCGGCACGCGACTGCTCGTACGTCCCGGCGATCGCGTTGCCGCGGATCTCGCCGCTCGCCGCGGTGGCCTCCAGCGTGGCCTCCGGCATGGTGTTCACCGTGTTCGGCGCGACCAGCTCGTCGACGTACAGCGTGCTCTTGTACGCCGGGTCCTTGACGCCGGTCGAGGCCCACAGCGGACGCTGCTTGTTGGCGCCCGCGTTCTCCAGGTCGCTCCAGCGCTTGCCGTCGAAGACCTCTTCGTACGCCTGGTAGGCGAGGCGGGCGTTGGCGACGCCGGCCTTGCCGCGGGCGGCCTTGGCCTCGTCGGTGCCGAGCGCGTCGATCCGCTTGTCGATCTCGGTGTCCACGCGGGACACGAAGAAGGACGCCACGGAGTGGATCTTCGACAGGTCCAGGCCGCGCTCCTTGGCCTTCTCCAGGCCGGCGAGGTAGGCGTCCATGACCTGGCGGTAACGCTCGAGCGAGAAGATCAGCGTGACGTTGACGCTGATGCCGAGACCGATGACCTCGGTGATGGCCGGCAGACCGCCCAGCGTCGCCGGGATCTTGATCAGGGTGTTGGGGCGGTCCACGAGCCAGGCCAGCTGCTTGGCCTCGGCGACCGTCGCCTTGGTGTTGTGCGCCAGGCGCGGGTCGACCTCGATGGAGACCCGGCCGTCCTGGCCACCGGTCGCGTCGAACACCGGCCGCAGGATGTCGGCGGCGTCCCGGACGTCCGCCGTCGTGATCATGCGGATGGCCTCTTCGACGGTGACCTTGCGGGCGGCGAGGTCGGAGACCTGCGGCTCGTAGCCGTCACCGCTGCTGATCGCCTTCTGGAAGATCGACGGGTTGGTGGTGACACCCACGACGTGCTGCTGGTCGAGCAGCTCGGCGAGGTTGCCGGACGTGATGCGCTTGCGCGACAGGTCGTCCAGCCAGATCGCGACGCCCTCCTCGGAGAGGCGCTTGAGTGCGTCTGTCATGGAAATTCCATCTCCTACGTGTCGTGTGTGAGCGTCAGCGCTGGGCGGCTGCGAGGGATTCCCGCGCGACCGCGGCCACGTTCTCGGCGGTGAAGCCGAACTCCTGGAAGAGGACCTTGCCGTCGGCCGAAGCGCCGAAGTGCTCCAGGGAGACGATGCGACCGGCGTCGCCGACGTACCGGTGCCAGGTCAGACCGATACCGGCCTCGACCGCGACACGCGCCTTGACGGACGGCGGCAGAACGCTGTCCCGGTACCCCTGGTCCTGCTCCTCGAACCACTCCACGGACGGCATGGACACGACCCGCGTGGGCACGCCCTGCGCCTGGAGCTGCTCGCGGGCCTCCACGGCCACGTGCACCTCGGACCCGGTGGCGATCAGCACGACCTGGGCGTCGCCGCCCTCGGCGTCGAACAGGACGTAACCACCCTTGGCGGCGTCCTCGTTGGCCTCGTACGTCGGCACGCCCTGACGGGTCAGCGCGAGGCCGTGCGGGGCGCCCTTGCCGAACTCCTTGGTGTAACGCTTGAGGATCTCGCGCCAGGCGATCGCCGTCTCGTTGGCGTCCGCCGGGCGGACCACGTTCAGGCCCGGGATCGCGCGCAGCGCGGCGAGGTGTTCGACGGGCTGGTGGGTGGGGCCGTCCTCGCCCAGACCGATGGAGTCGTGTGTCCACACGAACGTCACCGGCAGGTGCATCAGCGCGGACAGGCGCACGGCGTTGCGCATGTAGTCGGAGAACACCAGGAACGTGCCGCCGAAGATGCGGGTGTTGCCGTGCAGCGCGATGCCGTTCATCTCCGCGGCCATGGCGTGCTCACGGATACCGAAGTGGATCGTGCGGCCGTAGGGGTTCGCCTCCGGCAGCGGGTTGTCCGCCGGGAGGAAGGACGACGTCTTGTCGATCGTGGTGTTGTTCGAACCGGCGAGGTCGGCGGAGCCGCCCCACAGCTCCGGGATCACCGTGCCGAGCGCCTGCAGGACCTTGCCGGACGCGGCACGCGTGGCGACGCTCTTGCCCGTCTCGAACTCCGGCAGGTGCGACTGCCAGCCCGCGGGCAGCTCCCCCGCGCTGATCCGGTCGAACTCCGCGGCCCGCCCGGCGTTGTTGTCGCGCCACTCCTGGAGCTGCTTGTCCCAGACGGCACGGGCCTCACGGCCCCGCTCGCCCAGGGCGCGCGTGTGCGCGATGACCTCATCGGAGACCTCGAAGCTCTTCTCCGCATCGAAGCCCAGGACCCGCTTGGTGGCCGCGACCTCGTCCGCGCCGAGCGCCGAGCCGTGCGCGGCCTCGGTGTTCTGCGCGTTCGGGGCGGGCCAGGCGATGATCGAGCGCATCGCGATGAACGACGGCCGGTCGGTGACCGCCTTCGCCGCCTCGACCGCCGCGTACAGCGCGGCCGGGTCGAGGTCGCCGTTCTCCTTCGGCTCCACACGCTGCACATGCCAGCCGTAGGCCTCGTACCGCCCGGCGGTGTCCTCGGAGACAGCCGTCTCGGTGTCACCCTCGATCGAGATGTGGTTGTCGTCCCACAGCAGGACCAGATTGCCGAGCTTCTGGTGACCGGCCAGCGAGGACGCCTCCGCGGAGATGCCCTCCTGCAGGCAGCCGTCACCGGCGATCACGAAGATGTGGTGATCGAACGGCGAATCACCGACAGCGGCCTGCGGATCGAACAGGCCGCGCTCGTAGCGGGCGGCCATCGCCATCCCCACCGCGTTGGCGACACCCTGCCCCAGCGGCCCGGTCGTCGTCTCGACGGCCCTGGTGTGCCCGTACTCCGGATGGCCCGGCGTCTTCGAACCCCAGGTACGGAAGGACTCCAGGTCCTGAAGCTCCAGGCCGAAACCACCCAGGTACAACTGGATGTAGAGGGTCAGGGAGGAATGACCGGCGGACAGGACGAACCGGTCACGGCCCACCCAGTCGGGGTCGGCGGGATCGTGGCGCATCACCTTCTGGAAAAGGGTGTACGCGGCGGGCGCGAGGCTCATCGCCGTACCGGGATGGCCGTTGCCGACCCTCTGTACGGCGTCGGCGGCCAGGACACGGGCGGTGTCGACGGCCCGCTGGTCCACTGCGGTCCACGCGAGGTCTGTAGTGGTCGGCTTGGTGCTCACCCTGGGTCAGGGCTCCTCTCCACATGTCTCGTGCCGGTGTTCTTCACGGCACCGGCCGTTGTCGAGCCTACCCCCGTAGGAACGCGCATTTTTTCGAGTCGTTCCAGACTGCCGGGACTGTGTCAGGTCCGCCTCCCGACCGGTGGCTCGCATGCTGAGACCAGGGGGTTCCGCTGTTCGACATCTGAATACGGAGCCGCTCATCCGACTGCTCAACCGAAGTGCGTGAGGCTCGTCGCGCGGCCCCTCCCAACACGACCGCACCCCCTTGAAAGGTCGGCTCTGGGCAACGTCTACAGTGGCGTGGTACGCGCGAGCCGTCACGGGGAGTTCACAACCGGAGGCTTGCTGGGAGTCTCTGTCAGGGGTGTGCGTGACGGCCGTCGAATCCCGTCCATCGGGTGGGGGCACCGCCCAGGCCCTTCAGGCACTGGGGGAGCTGGGCGCGAGCAACACGAACAGCAGCCGGGGTCAGCGGCCGATCGGGGCCCGAGTCAAGGGGTTCGTGGCGCTGACGAAGCCGCGGATCATCGAACTGCTGCTGATCACCACCGTTCCGGTGATGTTCCTCGCCGAGCAGGGTGTCCCGGACCTCTGGCTGGTGCTCGCCACCACCATCGGCGGCTACCTCTCCGCGGGCGGCGCCAACGCGCTCAACATGTACATCGACCGCGACATCGACGCTCTCATGGAGCGCACCTCGCAGCGCCCGCTGGTCACCGGCCTGGTCACCCCGCGTGAGGGCCTTGTCTTCGGCATCACCCTGGCGGTTCTCTCCACCGCCTGGTTCGGCCTCCTCGTCAACTGGCTGTCCGCCTGGCTGTCGCTCGGAGCGCTCCTCTTCTACGTCGTCGTCTACACGATGATCCTCAAACGCCGTACGTCCCAGAACATCGTCTGGGGCGGCATCGCCGGCTGCATGCCGGTCCTCATCGGCTGGTCCGCCGTCACGAACTCGATGTCGTGGGCCGCGGTGATCCTTTTCCTGGTCATCTTCTTCTGGACGCCGCCGCACTACTGGCCCCTCTCCATGAAGGTGAAGGCCGACTACGCCCGCGTCGGCGTCCCGATGCTCCCGGTGGTCGCCTCCAACCAGGTGGTCGCCCGGCAGATCGTCCTCTACAGCTGGGTGATGGTCGCGGTCTCCCTGATGCTGACCCCGCTCGGTTACACGGGCTGGTTCTACACGTCGGTGGCCCTGGTGACGGGCGTCTGGTGGCTCTGGGAGGCGCACGCCCTGCAGAACCGCGCGAAGAGCGGCGCGACCGGCGGCAAGCTCAAGGAAATGCGCCTGTTCCACTGGTCGATCACCTACGTGTCGCTGCTGTTCGTGGCAGTGGCGGTGGACCCGTTCCTGCGCTGAGTCCTTCGGCCGCGGGTGGTTCGCGGCCCGTCGCGCCCACGCGGCGGAGCCGCACATCGAAACAGCCCCGCGCCCCTGAAGAACAGGGGGCGCGGGTTTCGTGTTCAAGGCCACGCAGCCCTGCCGTGGCCTCTGTCCATACCCATCGGTAGCATCCTGGCCATGGCAGACACCAAGCAGGTTGACGAGGGCACCGACGTCCGGCAGGCCGCCAAGGCCGAGCGCAGGGCGGCCAGGCTTGCGAAGCAGATCGCCTCTTTCACGAAGGCCCACGGCGGAGCCGAGGCCCAGGTCGCCTACATCGGTCAACTCGGAGCCCGCATCGTCCTGGTCGGTGAGGACGGCGGCTGGGGCGACCTCGTGGCCCCCACCTACGCCATCGCCGAGGCGGCCGTGCAGAAGTCCGGCGTCACCGTCCACGAGGACTTCGACGGCGAGTTCGCCGCCAAGGTGAAGACCGGCCCGTACGAGTGGTCGCGGATGGCCGGAATCCAGGTCGGCGGCCCGAGCAACAGCAACACCTGAGCCCGGCTCGCCCGTTAGGACTTGTGGGAGTTCACAGGTCCAGCCTCGGGGAGCCCGATGATCGAAACGCCGTCCCTAGTGGACCAGTACTGCCACGGAGTACTGCGAACGGAGCTGGGCCTCGGCACCTTCGAGGCCCACCTCGCCCGCAGTGAGGGCCCGCCGGCGCCCGGCACCACCTTCTTCGACACCCAGACGGGCTTCGCCGTACGCCGCTGGTGCCCGCCCCTCCTGGGTCTGGAACCGCACTGCCCACCGGCCCGTTATCTGGCCCGGCGCCGCGAACTGGGCGTACTGGAGGCGGGGCGCAGGCTGCTCCGGGGCAGCGGCATCACGACCTATCTCGTCGACACGGGGCTGCCGGGCGACCTCACCGGGCCGGGCGAGATGGCCTCCACCGGAAACGCGGACGCCCACGAGATCGTCCGCCTCGAACTCCTCGCCGAACAGGTCGCCGACACCTCCGGCACCATCGAGTCGTTCCTGGCCAATCTCGCCGAGTCGGTGCACGCGGCCGCCGCGAACGCCGTCGCCTTCGCGTCGGTGGCGGGCGTACGGCACGGCCTGGCGTTCGCGCCCGAACCGCCCGGCCCGGGAGAGGTGCGGGGCGCGGTGGGGCGCTGGCTCGCGCACCGGCCGGTCGGCGGCGCGCTCACCGACCCGGTCCTCCTGCGCCACCTGCTGTGGATCGCCGTCGCCTCGGGCCGCCCCCTCCAACTCCACGCGGGTCTCGGCGAACCGGGCCTGCACATCGACGCCACCGACCCCGTCCTGCTCACCGACTTCGCCCGCGCCACGGCGGGCCTCGGCACCGACCTGGTCCTGCTGCACGGCTACCCGTACCACCGCCACGCGGCCCACCTCGCCGGTGTGTTCCCGCACGTCTACGTCGACCTGGGCGCCGAACTCGTGCGCACCGGCGCCCGTGCCACCGCCGTACTCGCCGAGGTCCTCGAACTCGCCCCCTTCGGCAAGCTGCTGTTCTCCAGCGGCGCCCACGGCCTGCCCGAGCTGCACGTGGTCGGGGCCCGGCTGTTTCGCGAGGCGCTGGCCCGGGTGCTGGGGACCTGGGTGTCGGAGGGCGCCTGGTCACTGGCGGACGCGCAGCGCGTGGCCGGGCTGATCGCGGCGGGGAACGCGCGGCGGGTGTACGGGCTGGAGTGACAGTGGGGTGTACGGCGCCCGCACGCGCTGTACAGACTGGGCGTATGACACGCAGCGACGCGACCGCCGGTTTACCCGGCTCCGCCACCGACACCCGGGCTCTGGTCGAACGCTTCCTCGACGAACTCAGGGAGCTCGCCCCGCTCGCCGTCTGGGCCCATGGCTCCCTCGGCGGAGGCGACTACCAGGAGGGCCGCAGCGACCTGGACCTGATCGCCGTCCTGGACGGTCCGGTCACCGCCCGGACGGCCTGGCGGGCGGGGCGACTGCACGCCCGGCTGCGTCACGAGCCGCTCGCCGCCCAGCTGCACTGCACGTATCTGACCCCGGGCACGGCGGGCGACGCCGAGCGCAGGCACCTCACCTGGGCGCACCGGCAGCTGTTCCGGCGGACGGTCACCCCGGTCACCCGGCGTGAGCTGCACACCTTCGGCCTGGTCCTGCACGGCGAACCGCCCGGGGCGCTGCTGCCGCCGGTGTCGGACATAGAGCTGGACGCCTTCGTCGTCCGCGACCAGCGGGAGTACCGGCGTCTGCTGGCCGACCGGGCCCACCTCTGGGACCAGGACGTCTGGGTCGACTTCGGGCTGCTCACCTTCGCCCGCGCCACCGTCACCCTGCGCGAAGGCCGGCTGATCTCCAAGCGCGAGGCCCTGGACCTGCTGCCCGCCCTGGGCGCACCCGTCGAGGTGGTCGAGGACATCAGGCGCCGCCGCTACGGGCAGCGGGCCGAGGAGGTGCCGTACCGGGGCGAGCTGACCCGGCTGTTCCTCGGCCCGGCGATCGACGACCTCGTACGGACGTACGGCTGACTCTGCGGGTGGAGGCCCGCCCAGGCCTCAGCCGCGCGCGGCCACCGGGGTCACCGCGACGGCCGGCTCCGGCAGGTCCACCTCGTCCGCCGGTCGTTCGCGCAGGGCCAGCAGCACCCGGAGGGTGGCGATCCACACCAGGCAGGAGCCGAACATGTGGGCGCCGACCAGGGCCTCGGGGAGGTCGGTGAAGTACTGGACGTAACCGATGACGCCCTGGGCGAGGAGGACGAGGAACAGGTCGCGGGTGCGGTCCAGCGGCCCACGCGGGGCGTCGACCGCCTTCAGGACGAACCACAGGGCGAAGGCGAGCGTCACCACGATCCAGGCCAGGACCGCGTGCAGCTTGGTGACGTTCTCCCAGTTCAGGGGGATGCGCTCGACCTTGCTTGAGTCACCGGCGTGCGGGCCGGCGCCCGTGACGACCGTGCCCACCGCGATCAGCAGCAGCGTGACGCCCACCAGGACCCACACCAGCTGGCGCACCGCCTTGCCGACCAGCGGACGCGGAGCGGTGTCGCCCTCGCCGGTGCGGTGCCACATCACGGCCGCGACGGCGATGAGCGCGGTGGAGAGCAGGAAGTGCGCGGCCACCGTGTACGGGTTGAGGCCGACCAGCACGACGATGCCGCCGAGCACCGCGTTGCTCATGACGACCCAGAACTGCGTCCAGCCCAGCCTGGTCAGGCCACGCCGGAACGGCTTCTGGGAGCGCGCGGCGACGATCGCCCAGCCGACCGCCGCGCACAGCACGTACGTCAGCATGCGGTTGCCGAACTCGATGTAGCCGTGGACGCCCATCGCCCGGGTCGCGGTGAGCGAGTCGTCGGTGCACTTGGGCCAGGTCGGGCAGCCGAGGCCCGACCCGGTGAGCCGCACGGCACCGCCGGTCACCACGATGGCCACCGCCATGACGAGGGCGGCGAGGGCCGCGCGCCGGACCGTTCTGGGGTCCGGGGTCCAGCGCTCGGCGATGAAGGCGAGCGGGTTGCGCGCAGCGGAGACGAGGTCGTCGCGGGTCACTTTCGGCACGCGCACCATGGTAGGCCGCCGCTTGTGCACGTATTCACGAGGGGTCGGGGCTTTCACCCGTCGGGCGCCCCGCACCCGGCGCTCACGCGGGCCGGGGGGACCCGGCACCGCATCGGGGCGGAGGAAGCGTGTCGTCATTCCCAGCGGAAGAAGCGGGCCGCCGCGCCCAGCCCGAGCACCGCCCACACGGCGAGGATCCCGAGGTCGCCCCATGGCATCCCGCCGCCGTGCTGGAGGACGTCCCGCAGCCCGTCCGACAGCGCCGAGATCGGCAGCAGTCCGAGCACGCTCTGCGCCGCGTCGGGGAACTTGTCCAGCGGGACGATGACGCCACCGCCCACGAGCAGCAGCAGGAAGACCAGGTTCGCCGCCGCGAGCGTCGCCTCCGCCTTCAGCGTGCCCGCCATCAGCAGACCGAGGCCCGAGAAGGCGGCCGTACCGAGGATCAGCAGGAGCAGCACGGCGAAGGGGTTGCCGTGCGGGGACCAGCCCATCGCGAAGGCGATCACGGTGACCAGGACGACCTGGAGGATCTCCGTGACCAGTACGGACAGCGTCTTCGCGGTCATCAGGCCCCAGCGGGGGAGCGGCGAGACCGCCAGCCGCTTCAGGACGCCGTAGCGGCGTTCGAAGCCGGTGGCGATGGCCTGGCCGGTGAACGCCGTCGACATCACGGCGAGCGCCAGGACGCCGGGGGCCAGGAAGTCGACCGCCTTGCCCTCGCCCGTGTCGACGATGTCCACCGAGCCGAACAGCACCAGCAGCAGGGTCGGGATGACGACCGTCAGGAGCAGCTGCTCGCCGTTGCGCAGCAGCATCTTCGCCTCCAGGGCCGCCTGCGCCGCGATCATCCGGGGGAGGGGGGCGGCGCCCGGCTTCGGCGTGTACGCGCCCGTGCTCGTACTGGCGCTCATGAACGCAACTCCTTGCCGGTCAGCTCCAGAAAGACGTCTTCGAGGGTGTGCCGTTCCACCGAGATCCGGTCCGGCATCACCCCGTGCTGGGCGCACCAGGAGGCGACGGTCGCGAGGAGCTGCGGGTCGATCTTGCCGGTCACCCGGTAGACGCCGGGCGTCAGTTCGACGGCGGTGGAGTCCGCCGGGAGGGCCTTGAGCAGGGAGCCGATGTCGAGGGCCGGGCGGCCGGTGAAGCGCAGGGTGTTCTCGGCGCCGCCCCGGCACAGCTCCTCGGGTGGGCCCTGGGCGATGACCTTGCCGCCGTCGATGATCGCGACGTCGTCCGCGAGCTGCTCGGCCTCGTCCATGTAGTGCGTGGTGAGGATGACCGAGACGCCGTCCGTGCGCAGGTCCCGGACCAGCTCCCAGGTGGCCCGGCGGGCCTGCGGGTCTAGGCCGGCGGTCGGTTCGTCGAGGAAGACCAGCTCGGGACGGCCGACCACGGCCATCGCGAGGGCGAGCCGCTGCTGCTGGCCGCCGGAGAGCCGCCGGTAGGTCGTACGACCGCAACTGCCGAGGCCCAGGCGCTCGACGAGGGAGTCCACGTCGAGGGGGTGGGCGTGCAGCCTGGCCACATGGCGGAGCATCTCGTCGGCGCGGGCACCGGAGTAGACACCGCCGGACTGGAGCATCACACCTATCCGGGGGCGCAGCGCGGCGGCCTCGTGGGCCGGGTCGAGGCCGAGTACGGACACCGAGCCGGAGTCCGGCTTCCGGTAGCCCTCGCAGGTCTCGATCGTGGTCGTCTTCCCCGCGCCGTTGGGGCCGAGCACGGCGGTGACGCCCACCCCGGCCGCCAGGTCCAGGCCGTCCACCGCGGTCTTGTCGCCGTACCGTTTCACCAGGGACCGGACCTGGACCACGGGGTCACTTCGCATGGGCCCGAGTCTAGGTACGCGGCCGGGTGCCGAGGCGGCCGGGTCCGGAGATCTCCTCCTCACGGGGACGGTGCAACGGGAGCCAGCGCTCGGCGTACGCCACCGCGTCGGCCACCGGGAACAGACGTACGTCCGCCGTGCCCACCCTGGTCCGCGGGATCCCGTGGTCGCGCTCGAAGTCGTACCCCAGCTCGTCGAACCGGTCCGAGTCGATCGACACCTCGGTCACCACCTCCCAGCCGTCCGGGCCCGGCCGGCCGACCTCGACCAGCGGCGCGGGGATCCGGTACTCGGCCAGGTGGAAGCTGGTGCAGGAGTCGTAGCCCGCGCCGAGCAGGAGCACCCGGGCACCCGCCTTCTCCAGCCGGGCCAGGGGGCTGCGCTCGCCGAGGCGGCAGTCGGGGGCGTGGTCCGCGAGGATCGCCGCCGCGCCCGCGCCGATCGCCGCGAAGGACGTCTGGGGGTGCGCGCTGCGCAGGGCGCCCGGCCAGGTCCGCACCGTCTCGGGGATCACTCCGACCCCACGCGTGGGTGTGGTGGCCGGGTCGTACGCGGGCATGTTCGCCCGGATCGGCTCCCACCACTCCTCGGGCACCGGCGGATACGCCCACAGCGCCGGGTCCGAGAGATGGCCGGTCTGGCTGGGGACGACGAGGGTGCCCTCCGGACCGAGGGTGTCGAGCAGTGCCTGGACGACCGTGCCGGCACCTCCGCAGACCCAGCCGAGCGCGCTGAGCGAGGAGTGCACGAGGAGGGTCCCACCGGGCTCGACACCGGCGGCGCGCAGGTCCGCCGCCAAGCCCGCGCGGGTGACAAGAGGGCCGGTGGGAGGGGTTGTCGACATGGTGTGGCAGTCTTCCGGAGCGGCCCTCGCGGCGCTACCCGTTTGATCGATCAATGATCGTTTCCGCTGGTCAGCTTAGGTTTACCTAAGTGATGCACGGCACCGCCCGCTCGTTCGGGCGCGGCTTGCCCCTCTCCGAGGAATTACGCAACAATGGCGTTGTGAAAAACGTTGGCGAGGCTCCGCAGGAGGAACTCGCGACCGGGGAGCGGTCGACACGCAACCGGGTCGCGCGGTCCATCCTGTCCCACGGCCCGTCCACCGTGGCCGACCTCGCCGGGCGCCTCGGGCTCACCCAGGCGGCCGTACGCCGACACCTCGACGCACTCGTCGGCGACGACGTCGTCCAGCCCCGCGAGCAGCGCGTCTACGGCGCTCGTACACGCGGGCGCCCGGCCAAGGTGTTCGCCCTGACGGACTGCGGACGGGACGCCTTCGACCAGTCGTACGACAAGCTCGCCGCGGACGCGCTCCGCTGGATCGCGGACCAGGAGGGCGGGGAGCAGGCGGTCGCCGCCTTCGCCCGCTCCCGGGTCGCCGCCCAGGGCGGCGCCTACCGCGAGGCCGTCGAGGCGGCGGACCCCGAAAACAGGACCGAAGCCCTGGCCAAGGCCTTGAGCGCCGACGGGTACGCTGCTACGGCACGCAGTGCCCCCCACCCCCACCAGGGTGAGCAGCTCTGCCAGCACCACTGCCCGGTAGCCCATGTGGCCGAGCAGTTCCCGCAGCTCTGTGAGGCCGAGACCGAGCTCTTCGCCGAACTGCTCGGTACGCACGTCCAGCGGCTGGCCACCATCGCCCACGGCGATGGCGTCTGCACGACGTTCATCCCCAGAATTTCCAAGACAGCCACCGACACCGCATCTGCAAGTACCGCCGGGAGGAACCCCGCATGACGCTCCCCATCGAGGAGACTGCCCACCCCGAGCTCGAGGGTCTGGGCAACTACGAATACGGCTGGGCCGACTCCGACGTGGCCGGTGCCTCTGCCAAGCGCGGTATCAACGAGGACGTCGTCCGCGACATCTCCGCCAAGAAGAACGAGCCGGAGTGGATGACCAAGCTCCGTCTCAAGGGCCTGCGCCTGTTCGACAAGAAGCCCATGCCGAACTGGGGCTCGGACCTGTCGGGCATCGACTTCGACAACATCAAGTACTTCGTGCGCTCCACGGAGAAGCAGGCGGAGTCCTGGGAGGACCTGCCCGAGGACATCAAGAACACGTACGACAGGCTCGGCATCCCCGAGGCGGAGAAGCAGCGCCTTGTCGCCGGTGTCGCCGCGCAGTACGAGTCCGAGGTCGTCTACCACCAGATCCGCGAGGACCTGGAGGAGCAGGGCGTCATCTTCCTCGACACCGACACCGCGCTGAAGCAGCACCCGGAGCTCTTCAAGGAGTACTTCGGGACCGTCATCCCGGTCGGCGACAACAAGTTCGCGTCGCTGAACTCCGCGGTGTGGTCGGGCGGCTCCTTCATCTACGTGCCGAAGGGCGTGCAGGTCGAGATCCCGCTCCAGGCCTACTTCCGTATCAACACGGAGAACATGGGCCAGTTCGAGCGGACGCTGATCATCGTCGACGAGGACGCCTACGTCCACTACGTCGAGGGCTGTACGGCCCCGATCTACAAGTCGGACTCCCTGCACTCCGCGGTCGTCGAGATCATCGTCAAGAAGGGCGCCCGCTGCCGCTACACGACCATCCAGAACTGGTCGAACAACGTCTACAACCTGGTCACCAAGCGCGCCGTGGCGTACGAGGGCGCGACCATGGAGTGGATCGACGGCAACATCGGCTCCAAGGTCACCATGAAGTACCCGGCCGTCTACCTGATGGGCGAGCACGCCAAGGGCGAGACCCTCTCCATCGCCTTCGCGGGCGAGGGGCAGCACCAGGACGCCGGCTCCAAGATGGTCCACATGGCGCCGAACACCTCCTCGAACATCGTGTCGAAGTCCGTGGCGCGCGGTGGCGGCCGTACGTCCTACCGCGGTCTCGTCGAGATCGGCGAGGGCGCCCACGGCTCCAAGTCCAACGTGCTGTGCGACGCGCTGCTGGTGGACACCATCTCCCGCTCCGACACCTACCCGTACGTCGACGTCCGTGAGGACGACGTGTCCATGGGTCACGAGGCGACCGTCTCCAAGGTCAGCGACGATCAGCTCTTCTACCTGATGAGCCGTGGCATGACCGAGTTCGAGGCGATGGCGATGATCGTGCGCGGCTTCGTCGAGCCGATCGCCAAGGAGCTGCCCATGGAGTACGCGCTGGAGCTCAACCGGCTGATCGAGCTGCAGATGGAAGGCGCGGTCGGCTAAGACCGTCCTCCCCAGCAGTAGCCAGATTTCTTGACGTAGGAAGAGAGCAGACCGACAGCCATGGCTGAGGCTCAGAACATTCCCGTGGGGTCCACCACCGCGGGCCAGATCGCGGTGGCCGCCGAATCGACCGTCGCCACGCGCATGAGCGCGCCCCCGTCCTTCGACGTGGCGGACTTCCCGGTCCCGCACGGCCGTGAGGAGGAGTGGCGGTTCACCCCGCTGGAGCGGCTGCGCGGGCTGCACGACGGCACCGCCGTCGCCACCGGCGACGGCGTGAAGGTCGACGTCCAGGCCCCCGAGGGCGTCACCGTCGAGCTGGTCGGCCGTGACGACCCACGCCTCGGCCGGGCCGGCACCCCGGTGGACCGTGTCGCCGCCCAGGCGTACTCGGCGTTCGAGCAGGCCGGTGTGATCACCGTCCCCAAGGACACGGTGCTCACCGAGCCCGTCCGCATCTCCGTGCACGGCGAGGGCGGGGTGTCCTTCGCCCACCAGGTGATCGAGCTGGGCGCCTTCGCCGAGGCCGTCGTCGTCTTCGACCACACCGGTGACGCCGTGGCCGCCGCCAACGTCGACTACGTCCTGGGCGACGGCGCCAAACTGACCGTCGTCTCCGTCCAGGACTGGGACGACACGGCCGTGCACGTGGCCCAGCACAACGCCCTCATCGGCCGGGACGCCTCCTTCAAATCCGTCGTGGTCACCTTCGGCGGCGACGTCGTACGACTGCACCCGCGCGTGACCTACGCCGGCACCGGTGGCGAGGCCGAGCTCTTCGGTCTGTACTTCACGGACGCCGGCCAGCACCAGGAGCACCGCCTCCTGGTCGACCACAACCTCCCGCACTGCAAGTCGAACGTCGTCTACAAGGGCGCGCTCCAGGGCGAGGGCGCCCACGCGGTGTGGATCGGCGACGTGCTCATCGAGGCCAAGGCCGAGGGCACCGACACCTACGAGATGAACCGGAACCTGGTCCTCACGGACGGCGCCCGGGTCGACTCGGTGCCGAACCTGGAGATCGAGACCGGCGAGATCGTCGGCGCCGGCCACGCCTCCGCGACCGGCCGCTTCGACGACGAGCAGCTCTTCTACCTGATGGCCCGCGGCATCCCGGCCGACGAGGCCCGTCGCCTGGTGGTCCGTGGCTTCTTCGCCGAGCTGGTCCAGCAGATCGGCGTGGACGACATCCAGGAACGCCTTCTCGTCCGGATCGACGAGGAGCTGGAGGCAACGGTCTGATGACTGCCTCTTCGACGTATCTACGCGCCTGTGGACTGAGCGAGCTGGAGA
This sequence comes from Streptomyces sp. NBC_01314, assembly GCF_041435215.1. NCBI lineage: Bacteria > Bacillati > Actinomycetota > Actinomycetes > Kitasatosporales > Streptomycetaceae > Streptomyces > Streptomyces sp. NBC_01314. The sequence continues at coordinate 8,610,297 of NZ_CP108394.1, forward strand.
AGGACACCCCGAAGCGGGTGGAACTCGACGGCACGCCGGTCTCGGTCGTGCAGACCGAGGGCGAGGTGTTCGCCATCCACGACATCTGCTCCCACGCGAACGTCTCGCTCTCCGAGGGCGAGGTGGAGGACTGCCAGATCGAGTGCTGGCTGCACGGCTCCGCGTTCGACCTCAGAACCGGCAAGCCGTCCGGCCTTCCCGCGACGCGCCCCGTCCCCGTTTACCCCGTAAAGATCGAAGGGGACGACGTGCTCGTCTCCCTCACCCAGGAGTCCTGAGGCACCCATGGCAACGCTTGAAATCCACGACCTGCACGTCACCGTCGAGGCCGACAACGCCACGAAGGAGATCCTCAAGGGCGTCGACCTGACCGTGAAGCAGGGCGAGACGCACGCCATCATGGGCCCCAACGGCTCCGGCAAGTCGACCCTCGCCTACTCGCTCGCGGGCCACCCGAAGTACACGATCACCAGCGGCACCGTCACCCTCGACGGCGAGGACGTCCTGGAGATGTCCGTCGACGAGCGCGCACGCGCGGGCCTGTTCCTGGCGATGCAGTACCCGGTCGAAATCCCCGGCGTCTCGGTCTCCAACTTCCTGCGCACCTCCGCCACCGCCATCCGCGGCGAGGCCCCCAAGCTCCGCCTGTGGGTCAAGGAGGTCAAGGAGGCCATGCAGCGCCTGAACATGGACCCCGCCTTCGCCGAGCGCAACGTCAACGAGGGCTTCTCCGGCGGCGAGAAGAAGCGCCACGAGATCCTCCAGCTCGAACTGCTCCGGCCGAAGATCGCGATCCTCGACGAGACGGACTCCGGTCTGGACGTCGACGCGCTGCGCATCGTGTCGGAGGGCGTGAACCGCGTCCGCGAGACCGGTGACGTCGGCACCCTGCTGATCACCCACTACACGCGCATCCTGCGCTACATCAAGCCCGACCACGTGCACGTGTTCGCGAACGGCCGTATCGCCGAGTCCGGCGGCCCGGAGCTCGCCGACCAGCTCGAGGCCGAGGGCTACGACAAGTACGTGAAGGGTGGCGCATCCGCGTGACACAGCTGCCGGGCCTCCTCGACACCGAGGCGATCCGCAAGGACTTCCCCATCCTGGACCGCCAGGTCCACGACGGTAAGAAGCTCGTGTACCTGGACAACGCGGCGACCTCGCAGAAGCCGCGCCAGGTGCTGGACGCCCTGAACGAGTACTACGAGTGCTACAACGCCAACGTCCACCGCGGTGTGCATGTGCTCGCCGAGGAGGCCACGGCGCTGTACGAGGGCGCGCGCGACAAGGCCGCCGCGTTCATCAACGCGCCCAGCCGCAACGAGGTGATCTTCACCAAGAACGCCTCCGAGTCGCTGAACCTCGTGGCGAACATGCTCGGCTGGGCCGACGAGCCCTACCGGGTGGACGCCGAGACCGAGATCGTCATCACGGAGATGGAGCACCACTCCAACATCGTGCCGTGGCAGCTGCTCTCGCAGCGCACGGGCGCGAAGCTGAAGTGGTTCGGGCTGACCGACGACGGCCGCCTCGACCTCTCCAACATCGAAGAGGTCATCACGGAGAAGACGAAGATCGTCTCCTTCGTGCTGGTCTCCAACATCCTCGGCACCGTCAACCCCGTCGAGGCGATAGTGCGCCGGGCGCAGGAGGTCGGTGCGCTGGTCTGCATCGACGCCTCGCAGGCCGCGCCGCACATGCCGCTGGACGTGCAGGCGCTCCAGGCCGACTTCGTGGCCTTCACCGGCCACAAGATGTGCGGTCCGACGGGCATCGGTGTGCTCTGGGGCCGCCAGGAGCTTCTGGAGGACCTGCCTCCGTTCCTTGGCGGCGGCGAGATGATCGAGACGGTGTCGATGCACTCGTCGACGTACGCCCCCGCCCCGCACAAGTTCGAGGCGGGTACCCCGCCGATCGCGCAGGCGGTCGGCCTGGGAGCGGCGATCGACTACCTGAACTCGATCGGCATGGACAAGATCCTCGCCCACGAGCACGCGATCACCGAGTACGCGGTGAAGCGGCTGGCGGAGGTCCCGGACCTCAGGATCATCGGCCCCCCCACGGCCGAGGACCGGGGCGCGGCGATCTCCTTCACGCTCGGCGACATCCACCCGCACGACGTGGGCCAGGTCCTCGACGAGCAGGGCATCGCGGTCCGGGTCGGCCACCACTGCGCCCGCCCCGTCTGCCTGCGCTACGGAATTCCCGCGACCACCCGAGCGTCGTTCTATCTGTACTCCACCCCGGCCGAGGTCGACGCCCTGGTCGAAGGCCTGGAGCACGTACGGAACTTCTTCGGCTGAGGGGACGAGCGATCGCATGAAGCTGGATTCGATGTACCAGGAAGTCATCCTGGACCACTACAAGCACCCGCACGGGCGGGGCTTGCGGGACGGTGACGCCGAGGTGCACCACGTGAACCCCACGTGCGGCGACGAGATCACCCTGAGAGTGAAGTACGACGGCACGACCGTGCGGGACGTCTCGTACGAGGGCCAGGGCTGTTCGATCAGCCAGGCATCGGCCTCCGTACTGAACGACCTCCTCGTCGGTAAGGACCTCGCGGACGCGCGGCGGATCCAGGAGACCTTCCTGGAGCTGATGCAGTCCAAGGGGAAGATCGAGCCGGACGACGCGATGGAGGAGGTGCTGGAGGACGCGGTCGCGTTCGCCGGTGTCTCCAAATACCCCGCCCGGGTCAAGTGCGCCCTCCTCAGCTGGATGGCGTGGAAGGACGCGACGGCCCAGGCGCTGGGCGCCGACGCCGACGTCGAAAGGAAGACGGCATGAGCGAGACCCTGGAGATGAAGCCGGCCTCCGAGGAGGAGGTCCGCGAGGCCCTGTACGACGTAGTGGACCCGGAACTGGGCATCGACGTCGTCAACCTCGGACTCATCTACGGCATCCACATCGACGACGCGAACATCGCGACGATCGACATGACCCTGACCTCCGCGGCCTGCCCGCTGACGGACGTCATCGAGGACCAGGCCAAGTCCGCCACGGACGGCATCGTCAACGAACTCCGCATCAACTGGGTCTGGATGCCCCCGTGGGGCCCCGACAAGATCACCGACGACGGTCGCGAGCAGCTCAGGGCGCTCGGGTTCAACGTCTGAGACCAGTGACATGGGTGTGGCCCCCGGCGATGCGCCGGGGGCCACACCCATGTGCGGGTTTCACGCCGTTCAGCCGAGACCCTTCACCAGGCGGAAGAAGAAGTCCTGCCGGCCGGTCGTGTTGTAGCCGTACGGGTCCAGCACCAGCTCGTAGTTCTTGTGGCGCAGAAAACGGTCGGGGTAGTTCACCGACTGGAGCATCACGGCGTCCGAGTACGGGGACTGCGAGGGGCAGAAGGTGGCGTCCTGCCGGAAGAGTTCCGAGCCGTCGTTGCTGCCGACCCGGAGCCGGAAGTTCTGATGCCGGACATAGCGGCCGTCCGACATCTTGAAGGAGTAGCAGGAGGATTTGGCGAGGCCGGAGACGACCGCGAAGGACGAGTCCTCCCGGGTCTCGCTTCCGCTGTACGAGCCCACCGAGTCGAGCCGGATCGCGCCCCCGCTCAGATGCCAGTACCGGTCCGAGTAGTTGACCGCCTGGACGGACTGCCGGGAGGTAGAGGTGGACGGCCGCTTCGTGGGTGACGTCGTCTTCGACGGCTCGGCGGTCGGCTTCGAGCCGCCCTGCTGCTTGTCGTCGGAGGAGTCGGAGTCCTTGGAACCGGAGTCCTTGTCCTTGTCCTTGTCTCCGTCGGAGCCTTGCGGTTCCGACAGGCCGCTCTTGCCGTCCGGTGCCGAGGTCGCGGGGGGCGACTCGGGCGGGAGGGAGACGGTGGGGATGACCCGGTCGTCGGCGGCCGTGGTACGGCCGTTCTTCTCTGACGAGTCGTCAGGTCCCGAGCCCTGCAGGGTGATCGCGGTCACGCAGGAGGAGACCACGGCAAGGGCGAGGGCTCCGGCCAGCCAGAGGCGGCGCGTGCCCGGTATGCGGGTGTCGTTCGGGGCGACCCCCGTCTCCCACACCTTCGCGGATCTGAGCACCGGAAGGTTGGGCGGGGTCTGGTCCGGATCAGGTCCGGGCTTTGTCGGCGGCATGCGCAGTTCCCTCGGCGTCGCCCAGGCGGACGCGAATTCGTCATGCGGATCAGGGAGGGTGTTACGTGTCACCGATGTGTGAAAACCCTGGCGGTCGTCACGCATCCGGGAGATTGACCGTTGAAACAGTAGTTCACCAAGTGGCGCCCGGGGACCCTTTCAGTGAGCGCTTCCATAACGGAACGGCCCCGAAAGAAGGGCCTCTTGGCGGTCGAGGGCGGCCAATTCCGCCCATAAGTACGCCTGTACACCCGATGTGTACAACCGTACGCATGATGTGTACGATCGTACACATGGGATATCTGTTGCTCGCCGGCGCCATAGCCGCCGAAGTGGCCGCCACCACCGCCATGAAGTACAGCGAGGGGTTCAGCAAGTTGTGGCCCTCGCTGGTCACCGGTGTGGGGTACCTCGTCTCTTTCGTCCTGCTCGCCCAGGCGCTGAAGTCGATGTCGATCGGCACGGCGTACGCGATCTGGTCCGGCGTCGGCACCGCCGCCGTCGCCGCGCTCGGGCTGGTGCTCTTCGGGGAGGGGCTGAGCGTCCCCAAAGTCGCCGGAATCGTGCTGATCATCGCGGGAGTGGTGGTGCTGAACCTGGGAGGCGCCCACTGATGGCCCGGCGTTACGACCCCGACCGGCGCCAGCGGATCATCGCCGCGGCGATCCGGGTCGTGGGAGACAAGGGCATCGCCGGGCTCAGCCACCGGACCGTCGCCGCCGAGGCGGACGTCCCGCTCGGCTCGACGACGTACCACTTCAAGACCCTCGACGATCTGATGGTCGCCGCCCTGCGGCAGGCCAACGAGGGGTTCGCGAAGACCGTCGCCGCACGCGACGCCCTGCGGGACCCCGGCACCGACCTCGCCACGGAACTGGCCGCCCTGGGCGGCGAATGGTTCGCCGGTGACCGGACGGGCCTGGAGGTGGAGTACGAGCTCTACCTCGCCGCCCTGCGCACGCCCGCCCTGCGGCCCGTCGCCGACGAGTGGGGCCGGGCCTTCGCCGACTCGCTCGCCCGCCGCACCGACCCGGTGACCGCGCGGGCGCTGGTCGCCCTGATCGACGGCATCTGTCTGCAGGTACTGCTGACGGGGGCGCCCTACGACGAGGAGTACGCGCGGGAGGTGCTGGCACGGGTGATCCCCTGAGGAACCCGGCGGCGCACGGCGTGAACCTTTCTCGGTCCATCGGGCAACAGGAGGTGACAGGAACACGGCTGAGCAGAGGGGCGGGCTTGTGACGAGCAGGGGGAGAACCTGGTGAGCGGACCACCGCCGCAGGCACAGGCGCAGGGAGAGACGCAGGGAGAGGACGACGCCGAGGTCGTCGCCCAGTCGCTGGAACAGCCCGAGCTGTTCGCGCGGCTCTACGACCGCTACGCGCCGGACATTCACCGGTACGTGGCCCGGCGGCTCGGTGACGGCATGGCCGACGACCTCACCGCCGACACCTTCCTCACGGCGTTCCGCATCCGCGGCCGCTACGACCGGACCCACGCCAACGCCCGCCCCTGGTTGTACGGCATCGCGGGCAACCTCATCGGCAAGCACCGGCGAACCGAGGTGCGGGCCCTCAAGGCGCTGGCCCGCACCGGCCACGACCCGGTCGCGGCGTCCTGGAGCCAGACCTGGGTCGAAGAGACCGACAGCCGGGTGGCCGCGCAGGGACCGCTCGCCGGGGCGCTGGCGGCGCTCCCGGCGGGGGACCGGCACGTGCTGCTGCTCGTCGCCTGGGCCGACCTCGGCTATCAGGAGGTCGCCCAGGCCCTGGACATCCCGGTGGGAACGGTCCGCTCGCGGCTCAACCGCGCGCGGCGCAAGGTGCGTACGGCATTGGGAGCCGATCCGGCGTTCGTCGGTGACGCGGCGGAGGTGGTCTGACGTGGATGAGCTGACCGAAGTGCGGGAGCTGCGTGCCGGGGCACCGGCCCCCGACCGGGCCCGGCTGGCGCCCGGCCGCGCCCGGCTGCTGGACACGGCGCGGGCCGGTGGACGGGGGCGCCGGGTGTGGGCGCGGCCGAGGTTCGTCATCGTCGAGGTCGCGGCGGCGGTGACGGTGGTGGCGGTGACCGCGTCGTTGCTGGTGGGTGGTGAGGAGAACCACGGGTGGACCGCACCGGCGGCGCTGACCGAGGCCGACCTGAAGGGGATGGGCGCGGCGGAGTTGCTGGAGCGGGCGGCGGGGGCCGTGGAGGGGCAGCCGACGGTTCCGGAGCCGAGGGCGAAGCAGTGGGTCTACACCAAGGACACGGACGAGGGCGAGGCTGCGGCGCTGGACCCCAAGACGCTGGAGGAGTACGGGGAGTGGTCGTACCTCGGCGAGAACTGGATCCGCTTCGATGGCGTCAAGCGCGCGAGCCAGCAGCGTGACCCCTTCGGCAAGCGGATCAAGGTGAACGTCAACGACGCGGACCCTGAGCAGGGCGCCGACCGTACCCCGGTCGAGATGTACCGCGCCCTGTCCACACTGCCCACCGACGCCGAAGGAGCGTTGAAGGCTTTGCGCGCGGAGAACGCCATCACGGACCAGAGGGGCGCTACTCAGGCGGAGAACGACTACGAGGAGATCCGCAAACTGCTGAACGCCGAAGTCAAGCCCCCCGAGGGCCTGGCCGGCCTGTACCGGGCGCTGGGCACCCTGCCGGGCCTCTCCGTCGTCGACCACCTGGTCGAGGACGCGGTCGGGAGGAAGCTCGTCGGCCTGAGCACCGGCGGGGACTCCGGTACGCGGTGGCTGATGGACCCCGAGACGTACCAGGTCGTCGGTAGTCAGTGGATCCAGGACGGCAGAACGATTGGCGGCAGCGTAACCGTCGACACCGCCGTCGTGGACAAGCCGGGCGAACGCAACTGACACCCCTCGCGTCCGGGCGGCCCGTCCCACGGGGGTGGGCGGGCCGCCCGCACCGTATGTCCGTAAAGTGCCCGGCCGCTGAGACGCCCGTGCCGTGGGTTGGCCCGTACAGCCCCCGGACAGTTAGGTTGCCCTCATGACCGACACGACTGCTCCTCGTACCACCGGCGCCGTGGCCGCCGGCCTCGCCACGATCGCCGCCGACGGCACCGTTCTCGACACCTGGTTCCCCGCGCCCGAGCTGTCCGCCGAGCCGGGCCCCTCCGGCACCGAGCGGCTGACCGCCGAGCGGGCCGCGGAGATGCTGGGCGGTGGCGCGACCGCAGCGCTCGGTCAGGACTCGCGCCGGGGCGTCGAGGTCGTCGCGGTCCGCACGGTCATCTCCTCCCTCGACGAGAAGCCGATCGACACGCACGACGCCTACCTCCGCCTCCACCTGCTCTCCCACCGCCTGGTCAAGCCGCACGGCCAGAGCCTGGACGGCGTCTTCGGCCTCCTCGCCAACGTCGCCTGGACCTCGCTCGGCCCGGTCGCCGTCGACGACATCGAGAAGGTGCGGCTCAACGCCCGCGCCGAGGGCCTGCACCTCCAGGTCACGTCCATCGACAAGTTCCCGCGGATGACGGACTACGTGGCCCCCAAGGGCGTCCGGATCGCCGACGCCGACCGCGTCCGCCTCGGCGCGCACCTCGCCGAGGGCACCACGGTCATGCACGAGGGCTTCGTCAACTTCAACGCGGGCACCCTCGGCACGTCGATGGTCGAGGGCCGGATCTCCGCCGGTGTCGTCGTCGGCGACGGCTCGGACATCGGCGGCGGCGCCTCCACCATGGGCACGCTCTCCGGCGGCGGCAACGTCATCATCGCCATCGGCGAACGCTGCCTGATCGGCGCCGAGGCGGGCGTCGGCATCGCCCTCGGTGACGAGTGCGTCGTCGAGGCGGGCCTCTACGTCACCGCCGGCACCCGCGTCACCATGCCCGACGGTCAGGTCGTCAAGGCCCGCGACCTCTCCGGCGCCTCGAACATCCTCTTCCGCCGCAACTCCGTCACCGGCACGGTCGAGGCCCGCCCGAACAACGCGGTCTGGGGCGGCCTGAACGAGATCCTTCACAGCCACAACTGAGTCCCACGGCCCCACGTACGGGTTACTCGGCGTGACCTTCGCACGGTCCAGGCAGATGAACGGGCGGACACGGAGTCCGATCAGAAGCCGAGCCGACGAAATGAGGGGCCGACGAGATGAGGGGCCGAGGGATGAGGAACGACCGGGCGAGGACCGTGGCGCGAGTCGTCACGGGGGTGCTGGCCGCGGCGACGCTGTGCTGGCTCCCCGCCGGGGCCGCGCACGCGGACGAGACCAACAGGTCCTCGCACAACGGCCCCCGCATCGGGCTCGTCAACGTCGGCCAGGTCGACGACCCGATGGAGGACGTGCTGGAGCACACCCTGCTGTTCGGTGACGGGTACCGCTGGGGCTGACCCGGCCGTCGTCGGGAATCCGGGCCCGTACGCGCACACGCGCGTACGGGCCCGCACCGTTCTCCGCCCCCTCCACGATCCCTCCCACAGCTTTTCTTCTCCGGGGTGACATAGCCGGGCGCGGGTCCGCGCGTCACACAAAGCACAGGGGCGGGACACAGGGCCCGCCAGGGAAGAGAAGGTGACGATGGATGCCGCGGGGCAGGAGAGCTTCCGGGAATTCGTGGCCGGACGGTCGTCGGCGCTGCTGAAGACCGCCGTGCTGCTGAGCGGCGGGGACCGGCACGCCGCCGAGGATCTGCTGCAGAACGCGCTGATCAAGGCCGCCGGCCGCTGGCAGCGGATCGACGAGCCGGAGGCGTACGTACGGCGGATCCTGTACCGGCAGCAGGTCAGCCGGTGGCGGCTGAAGTGGCGGCGCCGGGAGCTGACCGTCGCCGAGCCGCCCGAGAACGGCGCCGCCGACGGGGCGGCCGGTGTGGAGCTGCGGCTCGTGATGCGCGGGGCGCTGGCCCGGCTCACCGCCCGGCAGCGGACCATGCTCGTGCTCCGCTACTTCGAGGACCTGCCCGAGGGCGATGTGGCCCGCATCCTCGGATGCTCCGTCGGGACCGTCCGGTCCACGACCCACCGCTCGCTGGCCCGCCTGCGCGAACTCGCGCCCGAGCTGGCCGCGCTCGGTCCTGCCGCCGCCGAACATGCTCCGTCCCGTGACTTCTCGCCCGTGGAGGTGCGTCCGTGAACGTCGACGAACTGGTACGTGACTCCCTGCGGGAGCAGGCCGCCGAACAGACGCCCCTGTCGCCGGGTTTCGCCGACCGGGTGCTGACCGTGCGGCGCCGCCGCCGGACCCGTGCGCTCGCGACCGTCGCCGCGGCCACCGCCGCCGTGGTCGCCGTCGCGGTGGCCGTGCCGCTGCTGGACTCCGGCAAGGACGAGGTACGACTCGCCACCGAGATGAACAAGAGCGACATCATCGCCCACCCCGACCAGTCGCCGCCGCGCGATCTGATCGCCGCCGGGGACGTGGCGCTGGCCGCGTGGTACACCTCGGACACCGTCAAGACCTCCAAGGACACCGCGGTCAGGCAACGCACCTACCGGATCCTCGACCAGGAGACCGGCAAATACGTCAAGGACACCCGCTGGTCGCAGATCTCGGTCGCCCCCGGCATGCGGACCGCCGCCGTCCTGGAGAAAGATCTGCCCGCGGAGCGGATCGGACTCCTCGACCTGCTCACCGGCGAGGTCGAGCGCTGGATCCCGGTCGACCGGGGCGTCGCGAGCGTCGAGTTCTCGGCCGACGGCACCAAGCTCGTCGCCACCACCTACAGCAAGAACCCCGACCTGCTGAACAGGGCCGACTACGACTCCGACGGCGATGGCAAGAAGAACGACTTCGATTCGGACTGGTCCACGTCATACCGGACCGGCTTCTACGTCGTCGACGTCGACTCCGGAAAGACCGACTGGAGTGAGGTCGTCCCCGACGACGGCAACGAGATGGGCATCCTCAACGCCCGTCAGGACTTCGCCTTCAGCGGCGACGCCAAGCTGGTCTACTCCGGGCTGACCTCGGAGCCGTACGACCAGTTCTACGACCTCAAGGGCGACAAGGTCGCCAAGCCGGCCGACGAGAAGTACCTGACCTGGTCGGTGGAGGCGCGGCTCTCTCCGAACGGCAAGCTCGCGGCCGGCGGCTTCGCGGGCGGCGCCAAGACCACCGCCTCCGAGATCCTCGATCCGTACACCGGTGAGCGGCTCCACAAGATCCGCGGCCAGCAGCTCCTCGCCTGGGCCGACAATGAGCGGCTCGTCGCCTGGGACATCACGGCCGGCGACAACGAGTTCCGCAACGCCCTGGTGCTCGTCACCATCGGCAGCGACAAGACGCTCACGCTCAGCGGAGCCCGCAAGGGCAACGACGGGGCGGACGGGCGGTGGAACGCGGTCTTCGCCACCCGCTGACTGTCCGGCGCCGGACCTCAGCCGGAGACCAGCCGTTCATACGCCTTCAGCAGCCCGTCGGCCGTGTCGCGGTCGGCGGGCCGCAGCGGGGCGCGGACCGGGCCGGACGGGAGACCGAGCCGGCCGAGGAGCGCCTTCGCCGTCACGGTGCCGGGCAGGCCGGAGGCCATCATCAGCTCGGTGAGCGGGATGGTGCGCCGCTGGAGTCGAGCGGCCTCGCCGGTGTCGCCCGCGTCGAACGCGTCGATGACCGCCCGGAAGTGGCGGGGTGCCGCGTTCGCGACGGTGCTGACGTAACCCGACCCGCCGATCGCGTAGAGCGCGAGAACGTACTCGTCGCAGCCCGTGTAGTACGCCAACCCCGTCTCCGCCAACACCTTCTGGGTGCCGAGGAGGTCGTACGCGCAGTCCTTCACCGCCACGATCCGGGGGTGGCCCGCCAGCCGGATCATGGTGTCCGGTTCGATCCGGGTGCCGGTGCGGCCGGGGATGTCGTACAGCGCGACGGGCAGCCCCGAGACGTCGGCGAGCTCGCGGAAATGGGCCTCGACCGCGTCCTGCGGGGGCGTGCTGTAGTACGGCGTGACCGCCAGCAGGCCGTCCGCGCCCGCCTTCTCGGCCGCCAGCGCCAGTTCCACGGTGTGCCGGGTGTCGGCGGTGCCCACCCCGGCCACGATCACGGCCCGGTCGCCGACGGCCGCGCGCACCGCGCGGATCAGTTCCGCCTTCTCCGTGTCCGTCGTCGTCGGCGACTCACCCGTCGTACCGGACAGCACCAGCCCGTCGCACCCCTCGGCCACCAGCCGGTCGGCGAGTCGCTGGGCCCCGTCCAGGTCGAGCGCGCCGGACGCGGTGAAGGGCGTGATCATCGCGCAGAGGGCGCGGCCGAAGGGGGTGGGGCGGTGGGTGAGGGTCATACGGGTAGTCTCGGCCCGGCGACTGTGAAGCTCCACTTAATTCTTCTACGAGATGCGTGGGAGCTTTGCTACGAGGATGGGGTGCGGGCCGGCAGTGTGGGCGGGCGGTCGGCGGGAGCGCTGGAGGTGGAGGGGTAGCGGGGGCCGGGCAGGGTACTCGGGGCGTCCCGATGTGTGAGGAGGCGACACCGTGACCGGGACCACCGAGACCAGGCCCCCGCGATTCGTGCGCTCTGTGCGATCCGAACGTCCGGGGCCGGGCGAACACGACCACCACTCCGTGGGCGAGCTGGTCGGGCAGGCCACCGAACAGCTCTCCCTGCTCGTACGACAGGAGCTCGCCCTCGCCAAGGAGGAGCTGACCGAGAAGGGGCGGCGCGCGGGGCGCGGCGGCGGGCTGCTCGGCGCGGCCGGCGCCGTCGCCTATGTGGGATTCATGACCCTCGCCGCCGCCGGGGTCGGGGCGCTCTCCCTCGTGCTGGACGTGTGGGCCGCAGCGCTCATCGTCATGGCCGTGCTCTTCGTGATCGCCGCCGTACTGGCCGCGGTCGGGCGCGCGCAACTGCGGCGGGCCACCCCTCCCAAGCCGGAGCTGGCGCTCGGCAGCGTCAAGGCGGACGTGGACGAGATCAAGGGGAGGGCCCGGCGATGACACAGGCATCCAGGAGGACCGATGGTTCGGTGGGCGCCAAGGGGCCCGACGAACTCCGGCGGCAGATCGAGCTGACCCGGGCGGAACTCGGCGACACCGTCGAGGAACTGGCCGCCAAGGCGGATGTGAAGGCGAGGGTGCACTCGGCCAAGGCCGATGCGCAGGCGAGGGCGCACTCGGCGTGGGAGCGGGTGCCCCGGGAGGCGGTGGTCGTGAGCGGCGCGGGTGTCGCCGTGGCCATGGTGGGGGTCCTGCTCTGGCGCCACTACCACTAGCGCCTCTGACCGGCTGGTCGTCCTGATCGGGAGTTACACCGAACGTTTTCCGCTTCTCAGAGCCCGGCTCAAGAGCTTCGCGGCCGAAGAGCCTTGCCGCCCGAAGGGCTTGGTGAGGGCTGCATCTCACCTGTTCGCATGTGACGACGGCGACCGGGTCTGCTCCGCATGCGCGGATGATGGCGGAGTGTGGGCCGGGGGGTGCGGGCTCGGAGTGTGTGGTGAGGGCGCGCGTCCCGGTGGCGGGTGGCTGGTGGGTCCGGTCAGCCGCGCTCCGGGAAGAAGGCCTCGCCTCCGCCGCCGCCCGGGGGAAGGTCGATTCGCAGCCGACCTCCCTGTGATCAGTTGATCAGTCAGTCTGCTCGTGATGGACGGGACACGGGCCAACCGTCGACGAACCGGTCGAGGCCGCGTCCCGCGCCGCCAGGTCTCGGCCTCGACGAGCGCGGCGACGTCGTTCTCGACGACCACCGGCAACCCGCACCGCGCGGTGCCGGACGAACCCGCCGACGCCGACATCTCGACGGCGTCGCGCGCCCCACAGCTCCGCCCGTCGCCCGTGCGCGCCCCGCGGCTGGTCACCATTCGGCGTCATCGGCCACTGCGTGCCACGCCCCCTCCGCCCGCCACCGCCCCGGTGGCAAGCTCTCAACCTCAACTCTTGCTCATCGTGTCCGGTTCGGCCGTGGCCCGGGCGCGGGCCTCCCGCAGGGCCCGCAGGCGGGGCGGCCATTTGCGGGTGTCGCGGGGTTCGACGTAGGGCTCGTCCGTGGGGGAGCGGCCCTCGGTGATGGCGCGTTCGCGGGAGAGTTCCGCGTCGAACTCGAGGCCCAGCAGGATCGCGAGGTTGGTGAGCCAGAGCCAGACGAGGAAGACGACGGCGCCGGCGAGGGTGCCGTAGGTCTTGTTGTAGGAGCCGAAGTTGGCGGCGTAGACGGCGAAACCGGCGGACGCGGCGAGCCAGATGAGCGTGGCGAGGATTCCCCCGGGGCTGACCCAGCGGAAGCCCCGGCCACGGACGTTGGGCGCGGCCCAGTACAGCAGCGCGATCATCAGGGTCACCAGCACCAGCAGCACGGGCCACTTGGCGATGTTCCACAGCGCGATCGCCGCGTCACCGAGCCCGATCGTCGTGCCCGCGCGCTCGGCCAGCGGCCCCGTGAACACCACGATCAACGCGCTCACCGCCAGCATCACCATCAGTACCAGGGTCAGGGCGATCCGCAGCGGCGTCACCTTCCACACCGGGCGGCCCTCCGGCAGGTCGTACACCGCGTTGGACGTACGGATGAACGCCGCCACATATCCCGACGCCGACCACACGGCCGCGAGCAGGCCGACGATCGCCAGCACCCCGCCCGTACCGCCACTGTCGCTCAACTGGACGACCGCGTCCCGCAGGATGTCCCGCGCGGGGCCGGGCGCCAGGTCGCCGATGTTGTCCAGGATCCTGTCGGTCGCGCGGTGGCCGACGATCCCGAGCATCGACACCAGCACCAGGATGGCGGGGAACAGCGACAGGACGCCGTAGTACGTCAACGCGGCCGCCCGGTCGGACAGTTCATCGTCCTGGAACTCCTTGGCCGTGCGCCGCACCACCGCCCACCACGAACGTTTCGGCAGTCCGGTGGGACCGTCCCCGCCGGTCCGCTCCTCGGCCTCCGCCCCGGGCCCGACGTCGGTCTCCGCCCCGGCCCTCACCTCGGGCCCCGTTCCGGTCTCCGCCCCAGGTCCCGGTTTCTTCCCCACCCGCTCGGCCTCGGGCCGCTTCTCGTCCATGACCGGGCGGGTCTCCCGAAACCGGGCCCCGAATCGCGGAGTTGACCTGAATCCTGGTTGAGGTTGAAAGGTGGTCGGTGCACGCACACCGAGTACCGGCCATGGGAGAGCGGCATGACCCGTCGTACGGACCTCCACCCCGTCCTCGACCGCCCCGGTGCCGGGGCGGCCTTCTTCAGTACCTGGCAGGTCGGCACGCCCCTGCGGCAGCGGCGGACCGTCGAGGCCATCGCCGACACCTGGCAGCGGCGGCCGTGGCCCACCGAGGGGCTGTTGGGATACTTCGTCTACGCGGCGCAGGACGGCTCCGGCCTGCTGCACTACTCGCAGTGGGCCGACGAGCAGGCGTACGAAGCCTTCGTGCGGACGCATCGGCAGGAGCGCAACGACGCCATCGACACCGCCGTGCCGGGAATCGAGCGGGTGGGGCTCGGGCGTTACCGGCTCTACCGCAGCCTCACGGGGGACGGCGACCGGGCGGGACGGGTGCCGGGGTGCGTCGTGATCGTCGACATCGAGTTCGACGGGCCGGACCCGGCGCGGCAGCGGGCCTGGGTGGATGCCGTCGAGGAAGCGCTGGCCGGCGAGCCGAACGCGCACCCCGGTGGCATCTCCGCCCACTTCCATCTCGGCACCGACGGGACCCACGTCCTCAACTACGCCGAGTGGGAGACCGCCCAGCACCACATCGACGCCCTGGCGGCCCCCGGCGACGGAGTCGGTACACCCTCGGCGCTCTGGCAGCGCGTCCAGACCTGGCCCGGACTGAAGGGCAGCACGGTCAAGCGCTACGACTACGCCCTCGGCCTCCTCCCTGACTGACCCCGACAGCACCCTCCTCCACGATCGGCGCCTCCTATTCCGTGACTCGGCGACTCGCGACCCAGCGACCGGCGACCCACCGAAAACTTCAACCGTCTGGACAAAAAAAGTTTTCGGTGGGACGGTGGAGTCATGTTGGATGTCACCGTGATCGAGGACCCCGAGGCAGCGGCGGTCTCGCTGGACCCCATACGGGCCGGGCTGCTCGCCGAGCTGGCGGCCGGGCCCGCGTCGGCCGCCATGCTGGCCGGGAAGGTCGGGCTGCCGCGCCAGAAGGTGAACTACCACCTCAAGGCGCTGGAGCGGCACGGCCTGGTCGAGCTGGCGGGGGAGCGCCGCAAGGGCAATGTCACCGAGCGGCTGATGCGGGCGACCGCCGCGTCGTATGTGATCTCCCCGCTCGCGCTCGCCGCCGTACAGCCCGACCCGGACCGTTTCCGGGACCAGCTCTCCGCGCACTGGCTGCTGGCGCTCGGTGCCCGGCTGGTCCGGGACGTCGGGTCGCTCATCACGGGCGCGGCCAAGGCCCACAAGCGGCTCGCGACCTACGCGCTCGACGGCGAGGTCACCTTCGCCTCGGCCGCCGACCGGGCCGCGTTCGTCCAGGAGCTGACGGCCGGGGTGAGCGCGCTCATCCGCAAGTACGACGCGCCGGACGCGGAGGCCGGCCGAGGCCACCGGATCGTCGTCGCCGTCCACCCGACAGTCAAGCCGCAGACCGCCGAAGTACCGGACCGGTCCGACGAGCCCGACCAGTCAGACCAGTCCGACGAGCGCGATCAGCCCGATCAGCTCGCCCAGCCCGACCGGCGCGGATCTTCCCACCGGCCCGAACCGACCGATCAGACCGACCAGCCCGATCAGTAAGACCCGTTGAGGAGTACGCCATGTCCAAGGAATTCGAGATCGCCCGGGAGTTCGAGGTCGATGCCACTCCCGAGGAGGTGTGGGAGGCCGTCACCGCCGGGACCGGTGGGTGGCTGTGGCCGATGGAGGCGCCCGAGCCGCGGGTCGGCGGCAAGGGGCCGTTCGGCTCCGAGGTCGTCGCATGGGATCCGCCGCATCGGTACACCAACCGCGTCGAGGACGTCGAGGGCATCTCCGAACAGACCCTCAACCAGCTGGACTACACGATCGAACCGCGCGACGACGGCCGGCGGGCCTGGGTGCGGTACGTGCACAGCGGCATCTTCGTCGACGACTGGGACAACCAGTACGACGGCGCCGCCAAGCACACCGGGTTCTATCTGCACACCCTGCGCCAGTATTTGACGCGCTTCGCGGGCCGGACGGTCACCGCGTTCGCCACCTTCGACGGGCCCGAGACGGCCGGGACCCCCGACGCGCTCACCACCGTCGGACGGGCGCTCGGTCTCGCGGACGACACTCCCGAAGGGGCCCGTGTCCAGGCCAAGGGCCCCGAAGGGCAGCTCCTCGACGCCGTGGTCGACTACCGCGACCCGTACTTCATCGGCCTGCGCACCGACGACGCCCTCATCCGCTTCTTCGGCCGCAACCACTGGGGTTACCGCGTCGGCATGAGCGTCCACGACTTCGCGCCGGGTGCCGACGCCAAGGCGGACGAGATCGCATGGCAGGGCTGGCTGAACGGAGTGTTCAGCCAGCCCTGAGAATCACTGTCGCTTACTGCTTACTGCTTACTGCTTACTGCTTACGGCTCGAACCGAACCACCTGCGGGTCGTGGTCGCTGATCTGGTCGTTGAACTCCGAGTTGACGTGCACGCTGTCGTACGTGAACCCGGTGGAGCGCCGGACCGAGCGGCTGACCAGGATCTGGTCGAGCACCTGGGCGTTGCCCTGGAAGACGTACGAGTAACGCTCCCTCTTCGGGAGCGACTTGATCGCCGACCACAGGACGCCGTCGTTCTCCAGCAGCTTCGCGGTGTCGGAGAACTCGAAGTCGTTGATGTCTCCGAGCGCGATGACGTCCGCCTTCTTCTCCTTCGCCAGGATCTGCTTGACGAAGGCGTTCACGGCGGTCGCCTGCAGGTGGCGCTGGGTCTCCGAGCTCCGCTTCGGCGGCTGGAACTCCGAGTGCAGCGCCTGGTCGCCGCCCTTGGACGCGAAGTGGTTCGCGATCACGAAGACGGACTTGCCGCGGAAGGAGAACTCGCCGACGAGCGGCTTGCGGCTGTTCGTCCAGGCGGCGTTCGCCGGGTCGATCCGGCCCGGCGACACCGTCAGCCGCGCCTTGCCGTTCGCACTCGTCACCCCGGCGGCGGTCGCGGCGTCGCCGCCCGCGCGGTCGGCGAAGGAGACCCGCGCGGGGTTGAACAGGAAGACCTGGCGGATGTTGCCGCCGGGCTCACCGCCGTCCGCGAGGTTCACCGGGTCGATGGACCGCCAGGCGTACGTCGGGCCGCCGGCCGCCACGATCGCGTCGACCAGCTTCTGCACCGTCCGGTCGGCGGCGACCGTACCGTCGTTGGCGGCACCGTTGTTGTCCTGGATCTCCTCCAGGGCCACGATGTCGGGCGACTGCAGGTTGTGCACGATCGCGCCCGCGTGGTCCGCGAAGGAGGCGTCCGAGGGGTCCAGGTTCTCGACGTTGTACGTCGCCACCGCGAGCTCGCCGCTCGCCTGCTTGCGGGTCGTCTCGCGCTCCAGGCCGCCCTGCTTGAGGGTGCCGAGCCGGTTGGCGACGAGCGTGTAGCCGCCGAACTGGTTGTAGTCCAGCGGGCCGGCCGTCGTGCCCTTCAGGACGTCACCGACGTTCGCCTTCGGGAAGTCGGCTACCGCGCCCAGCGACTGGATCTGCAGCCGGCCGGTGTTCTGCGAGGTGTAGGAGTCGTACAGCGCGCCGCCGCGGCGGTTGTCGTTCTCCCGGGGCTTCACCGTGACCCACAGCTCGGTGAACGGGTCGGTGGCACCGACCACGCGGGTGTCGGCGACCTGGACGTTCATGCCCTCAAGGGACTCATAGCGGTCCAGCGCGTACGTGGCCGGGGCGAGCTTGAGGCCGTTGACCGAGCCGCCCGCGGCGGTGTCGCCGACCGGGGCGTACTTCTTCGGCACGGACTTGGTGTCGAGGACGGTCGCGGCCGGGACCGCGTTGCCCGTGGAGACGACCGTGATCGTCGGGCGGGTGATCTGCGTCACGGACTGGTTTCCGGACGAAGTGCCGCCCGGCACGAACTCGCCGACCGTGCCCGCGACCGTCACCGCGTCGCCCACGGAGACCGTCGGCCGGGAGCTGGTGAAGACGAAGACACCCTCGCTCGTGGCCGGGTTGGCGTCCGCCTTGGGATCCTGGATCCAGAAGCCGCGTGAACCGTAGGTGCGGACGCCCGTGACGATTCCCTGCACCCCGGCGACCTGCTGGCCGGTGAGCGGGGACGTCCGGGTGGTGCCCTGGATGTCGTGGATGCGTATGGATTCGGCCTCGGCGGTCGAGGTCAGGACCACGGCGGACACCGTGGAGCAGATGGTGGCGACGGTCAGCGCGCCGATGCGCGCGGTTCTCTTGCTCGGCAAGGGGATCCCTCCGGGGACGTACGTGAGCGCCGGGACGAGAGTGGACTTGGGTGGCCTGCGACCGGTGGGGCGGCGCGACGCGCGTAGAACCCGACAGGCCCGATGAACTCCGATGGTCATGCCTGTGGGTGGCCCCGGAGTCTTCCCAGAGCTACCCATGAGTTTCTACGCGCGTCAATCTCCTGCCTGGTCAGGCCAGTTGTCAAGGTTTCAGCCATACCTGACTCCTGGCAGGTACATGAACCGGGCGGCATGGGTTCAAATCCGTCTAGGCTGAGCGGCTGCGTACTCGTACCCGTACTCGTTCGCGTATCGCTCACGGGAGCCCTCTCCGCAGGGGCCGCCCGAAGCGCCCGGCAGTCGTTCGTCACCATCCGTTCCGAGGAGATCCCCGCCGATGTCAGACAGCTCGCCACTGCCGCCGGTGCGGCTCCTCTCCGAAGCGGAGCTGGCGCGGGAGGCGCTCGCCACACCGCTGCTCTCGCGCGCCGCCCGGCTCGCCCGCTGGGCCGGGCCGGACACGCGTGTGGGTTCCGGGGGCGAACTCGTCGACGAGCAGCTGTCCGCCGCCGCCGAGGCGCTCGGGCTCACCGGCGCGGGCGTCGACGGCGACGACGCGGCGGCCTCGGCCAGTGAGGCCTGGCGGGTGGCCGTGGACACCGGGCTCGTCGAGATCGTGGACGAGGAGGCGGGGACGGTCGCCGTGGGCGAGGACCTCGCGCTCCTTGTCTCCGGCGGCCCGCAGGACGTCCTCGGTATCTGGCGCACGGCCCTGGAGGCCGCCCTCGCCGACGCGAGCGTGCCCGACCTCGACGGCCTCGTCGACGCCATGGACTCAGGCGGCGAGATCGACTTCTCCGAACTCGACTGGGACCCCGACGCCGAGGCGGACTTCCTCGACGGCGTGCTCGGCAACCTCTACCTCCTCACCGTCAGCGAGGACGGCCCCGACGGACCGGTGCCGCTGCCCGCCCTCGCCGCCTCGATGATCGTCCCCGACGACATGGGGGAGCCCACCAACGACGTACTGGAACAGGTCTCGGACGCGATGATGCGGCTCGACGACCAGTTCCGGGTGCTGGAGCCGGTCGGGCTGGTGGAGTACCAGCCGGTGGACGAGGCGCTGATGACGGACGCGGAGGAGGCCGCCGCGGCCGAGGGGCCGGGTGCGCCTGCCGTCGACGACACCGATGTCACGCGGTACGGCATGGTCCGGCTCACCCCGCTCGGGCTGTACGGGATGCGGGCGCGGCTCCAGGAGGCGGGCGTACTTGCGCCCGCGGTCGGGGACCTCGTCGACAAGGGCGCGGACGCGCTGCTGGACGGCACCGCCGGGTTCCCGCCGGCGGCGGCCCAGGCCGAGACCGAGCAGTGGCTCGCGCGCCGGGAGTCGCCGGCCGCGGCCCGCGAGCTGCTCGCGGCCGCGCGTGGCTCCGACGCGGGCGCGCCGCTGCGGCGGCTGCGCTGTCAGCAGGCGCTGTCCCTCGTGGGGGCGGTGGCCGAACCTGCCCTCCGGGAGGTTCTGGACGACCCCGAGTTGGGCGGGCTCGCCCGGGTGTGGCTGACCGAGCACGGAGCCACCGACGTGCCCGCGCCGTCCCAGGCCATGGTCTTCTGGCTGACCATCGACACGGTTGCCGCGCAGCTGGCGGCCGAGGGGAACTCCGCGGAGCTGCGGGCGCTGGTGGAGGGGCTGGCCGCGCAGCACGGTTCGTTCTTCGCGGCGGCGTGGCGGGTGGATCACCCGGCCACGCCGGATGTCCTTGAGGCGATGGGGAGGATCCACCCCGACAAGCGGGTGGCGAAGGAGGCCCGTAAGGCGGCGTTCAAGGCGCGGTCGCAGAAGGGGCCGGGCGCGTTCTAGGGGCGGGGCGCCCAATGGCTCGGGGATGCCTGTGGGTCGGCGGGTGCGGGTCCGGTGGGGCTTCTCGCGCAGTTCCCCGCGCCCCTGAAAAGCAGGGGCTCCGCCCCATGCTTTTCGGCCCGAAGGGCCCGTGGTCCTTCAGGAGCGTAAGGGCCTGGTCTTTCAGGAGCGCGAGGGCCTGGTCTTTCAGGAGCGCGAGGGCCTGGTCTTTCAGGGGCGCGCAGAACTGTGCGAGCAACCACGGACCCACCCGCGCCCGCCGACCCACAGGCATCCCCGAGCCATGAGGCGCCCAAGGGGGTCGAAGGGGCGCAGCCCCTTGGTGGTTCACCGAAGCCAGGGGGCTCCGTCTACCCCCGTTCAGCCTGCGTTCAAGCGCGAGCGCGACCGTGGCGCGACAACTCGGGTCCGCCCCCCCACGGCTTGTTCTACCGCTGGACCCCGCCCAAGGGATTCACCCACGACCCCGGGAAGTTCCGCACCCTCGCCGACGACGCGGGCGTCCTCCAGGCCCCCCGCTGCTACGACTCCGGCGGCCGGTTCGTCGACGACCTGTCCCGCGCCACGAAGACCGGCACGGTGTACGGGGGCGACTGGATCGACGTCCCCGACCGTGACGCCAGGACCGTCGCCGTACGCAAGCAGTTCGCCGACACCGAGATCACCCGCGCCCGCAAGCTGGAGGGCATGTGGTGGGGCGACGGCGGCACGTACGTCGTCTCCTCCTACGCCCGTTCCGAGAGCCCCGGCCGGCACGACGGCCAGGTCTGGTTCTACGACCCCAAGCGCCGCACCCTGACCCTGAAGGTCCTGCTCGGCGTCAACCCCGACCCGTCCGCCGACGGCGCCCTCGACGGCCCCGACAACATCACCGTCTCCCCCTACGGCGGCATCGTCCTCGCCGAGGACGGCGAGGGCATCTCTCACCTGTTCTGCGCCACCGACAGCGGCCGTACGTACCCGATCGCCCGCAACGACCTGGCCATGACATCAGCCGCTACCGCGGCGGGCGGCACCGAGGAGGAGCCGGAGTGCAGCGAGTTCGCCGGCGTCACCTTCTCGCCCGACGGAAAGACCCTGTACGCCAACATCCAGACGCCGGGCATTCTGCTCGCCGTCACGGGGCCGTGGAAGCGGCAGCGGCGTTAGAACGGTTCGTCACTCGTACGGGTGGGCTTGTCTGATTCGGTGAGTGGCCAATGGTGCTGAACGTACCGTTCCCGTATGTCCAACTCATGTGACGAGACGGGGCGGGAGAGCCTGGTCGGGGGCGGTCTCGACGTGACGGCACGGCCGGGACACCGCCCTGCCGTCACGTCGAACCGCGCGCGCTTCGCGAGCGCTGAGGGGACGGACAGACCGGCTGCCGAGGGCCTTGCCGAAGGGACTCCGGTCTGGCTCCCGGACGGCATGGTGGCTCCCGTGGAGAGTGTCGTGGCCGAGAGGCTTTCTGTTCTCGCCTATGACAAGGAGTGGGACCTTCGCCAAGCCCGGCCCGGACGCCCCTACCCACCGCGAGACAGCACAGTTGGCAACCTGGTGACCACTCGCCCAGCTCGCTGGATCGACACTGGTACGCAGCCTGTACTCGCCGTGAGGTTCGCTTCGGGCCGCGTGATCGAAGCGACAGCCAACCACAGGTGGGCTGTCCGAAGCCGGGAAGGCTCACGACGTCCGACCTGGAAGTCGACCGCCTCTCTGGAGCCCGGGTGCGCGGTCCCTGCACCGCTTACCGCTGACTTCTTCGGAACTCTTGGTGACGAGTGGGACGGCTGGTTCGTCGGATCGATGCTCGGCGATGGCAACATGACCGGCCGTACCCCGACATGGGTCGGCCACGACGACGGAACACTTCAGCAGATTCGAGAGTATGTCGCCAAGCACGGATGCCAGGTCAATGTGGCGTCCATTGTGTGGGACCGCGTCGTTTGCATTGCACCGGCCGGGGCGAAGAAGACCTACTGCGTCGAGGTGCAGCCGTCCCGCTTGTGGGTCACGAACGGCGTCGCGACGGGCAACTGACATTACGAACGCCGGTGGGCCAAAGGGCCGTCGAGTAGCTTCGAGAAACTGACATTGTCTCGTCCATGGGCTCATCGTCACCGCGGCCAGTCCGCGTACGGGCCCGTGATGATCCGGCCGCGGCTCACCCGGGCACGTCCCCGACACGACTGATCTTGGGTTGCGCGCAGCGACTGTGGCCCATGTTGCGGCATGGTCCGCGGCCCTTGCCCGATCCTAAGATTGACATCTAACATTTCAGTTCATGGAGGCCATACGACCGGTCGGGCGCACCCTGCTGAGGGACCGCGCCTACCAAGCCATCCGGGACGCCATCGTGGCCGGGGAGATCGAGCCGGGCGCGGTGGTGCGGGACGCCGAGTTCGCGGAGTTACTGGGGCTGTCGCGGGCGCCGGTGCGGGAGGCGTTCTCCCGGCTGGTGGACGAGGGGCTGCTGGAGAGCAAGCCGCAGAGCTATACGCGGGTCACGGCCGTCGTCGCCGCCGATGTGCGGGACGCCGCCGCCGTGGTCGGCGCCATGCACGAGCTGGCCACCCGGACCGCCGTGCCCCGGCTGTTCGCGGCGGACATCGAGACGATGCGCTCTGCCAACGAGCGGTTCGCGGCGGCCGTCCGCTCGGGCGACGTCGACGCGGCCCTGGTCGCCGACGACGCACTGCACGACGTCCTCGTCCGGGTGAGCGGCAACCGCGCGGCCGCCGCCACCGTCGCCCGCTACACCCCGCTCATCCGCCGGCTGGAGCGGCGGCGCTTCGGTGAGGGCGGCAACTGCCGTTCGGCCGGACTGCACGAGCAGTTGATCGAGGCCTGCACGGCCGGTGACACGGACCAGGCGGTCAGCGTCACCGCGGAGATCTGGCGCGGCCTGGCCGCACTCGCCGACGAGCCGACCGACGATTCGACCGGGCCGACCGGGCCGACCGGGCCGAGTGACGAGCGGACCGGGCCGAGCGACGCCCCGGTCGCTGAACCCGCAGAGGAGCCGGGCGGCGCATCCGAACACCGGCTCACCCACGAGCCCGCCCGCGAACCCGTGCCCGTGCCCGTGCGCGTGCGCGAAGCGGACCACTGACCCGATCGCCCCCGCCCCACTCCGCCCCCGCCCAACGCCGCCCCGCCCGACTCCACCTTGGAGAACCCGTGTCCCTCTCGTCCTTCGAGCGCTACCCGCTCCTCTTCGGGCCCTCGCCGGTCCACCCGCTGGAGCGCCTGACCGCACACCTCGGCGGCGCCTCCATCTGGGCCAAGCGCGAGGACTGCAACTCCGGCATCGCGTACGGCGGCAACAAGACCCGCAAGCTGGAGTACCTCGTCGCCGACGCGATCGCCCAGGGCTGCGACACCCTCGTCTCCATCGGCGGCGTGCAGTCCAACCACACCCGCCAGGTCGCCGCCGTCGCCGCCCGCGCCGGACTCAAGTGCGTACTCGTGCAGGAGAGTTGGGTCGACTGGCCGGACGCCGTGTACGACAAGGTCGGCAACATCCTGATCAGCCGACTGGCCGGGGCCGACGTACGGCTCGTCCGGGCCGGCTTCGGCATCGGCTTCAAGGAGAGCTGGGAACTGGCGCTCAGGGAGGTCGAGGAGGGCGGCGGTAAGCCCTACGCCATCCCGGCCGGCGCCTCCGACCACCCCCTCGGCGGCCTCGGCTTCGCGGGCTGGGCATACGAAGTCGCCGAGCAGGAGCGGGAGTTGGGCGTCTTCTTCGACACGGTGATCGTCTGCTCGGTGACCGGCTCGACCCAGGCCGGCATGGTCGCCGGGTTCGCCGCGCTGGAGGAGGCGGGCGAACGGGCGCGCCGGGTGATCGGCATCGACGCCTCGGCCAAGCCGACCCCCACCCGCGAGCAGATCGCCCGCATCGCCCACAACACCGGGCAACTCATCGGCCTCAAGCGGAAGTTGACCGTGGCCGACATCGAGCTGGACGAGCGCTACCACGCCGGGATCTACGGTGTCCCGGACGACGCCACCCTCGTCGCCATGCAGCTCGCCGCGCGCACCGAGGGCATGATCACCGACCCCGTGTACGAGGGCAAGTCGATGGCCGGGATGGTCGACCTGATCGAGCGCGGCGAGATAGGCCCGGAGTCCACCGTGCTGTACGCCCACCTCGGCGGCCAGCCCGCGCTGAACGCGTACAGCGGAGTGATCGGGTGACGTCGAGGGCGTTCTGCGGGGGCTGACCCGGACACGGGCTCCCGCCGCAGCCGGCACCCGGCCGGATACAGCGCACGGCGTGCGGGCGGACGGTCGGCAGGGGGAGCCGGGCGCACCCTTGTCGGGTGGCCCGGCGTTGCTCGCGCGTGCCCTCAGAGGGACTGGGCCGCCGGCTTCACCATCCCCCTGACCGTGCGGGACTTCACGAAGTCGCCCATCGCGGTCATGTCCCACTCGCCGGAGAACTGCTTGATCAGCTTGGCCATCATCACGCCGGTCTGGGCCTCGGCGTTGGTGAGGTCGAAGCGGACGAGCTCCTCGCCGGTGGCGGCGTCGATGAGACGGCAGTAGGCCTTGGCGACCTCGGTGAACTTCTGGCCGGAGAAGGAGTTGACCGTGAAGACCAGTCCGGTGACCTCCTGGGGGAGCCGTCCGAGGTCGACCACGATCACCTCGTCGTCCCCGCCGCCCTCGCCGGTGAGGTTGTCACCGGAGTGCTTGATCGCGCCGTTCACGATCGAGAGCTTGCCGAAGTAGCAACTGTCGATGTGGTTGCGCTGTGGGCCGTACGCGATGACCGACGCGTCCAGGTCGATGTCCTTGCCCCGGTACGCCGGTTCCCAGCCGAGGCCCATCTTGACCTGGGAGAGCAGCGGCTGGCCGCCCTTGACCAGGGAGACCGTCTGGTTCTTCTGGAGGCTGACGCGGCCCTTGTCCAGGTTGATCTTCCCGGCGCCGGGGACGGGGGCCGGGGGCGCGGCCGGAGGGGCGGGGGGTGCCGGGGGTGCCATGACGCGCGGGTCCATGGCCGGGGCCGGCGGGGCCGGCGGGGCGGGCGGGGCAGCCGGGGGCCGCATGGCGGGGGCGGGCTGGGCGGCCGGGGCAGGGGCGGGCTCCTCCACGGTGACGCCGAAGTCCGTCGCGATGCCCGCGAGCCCGTTCGCGTACCCCTGGCCGACCGCGCGGGCCTTCCACGCGCCGTTGCGCAGATAGATCTCCACGATCACCAGGGCCGTCTCCGTGCCCAGCTGGGGCGGGGTGAACGTGGAGATCGCGGAGCCGTCCGCCGCGTTGCGGATCGTGGCCGTCGGTTCGATGCCCTGGAACGTCTGGCCCGCCGCGTCCGGGCTGGCCGTAATGACGATCTTCTCGATGCCCGGGGGGACGGCCGTCGTGTCCACCGTGATCGAGTCGGGGGTCGTACCGCCGCCGGAGCGGTACGTCACGCCCGGACCGGTCGGCTGGTTGAAGAAGATGAAGTCGTCGTCCGAGCGCACCTTGCCGTCGGCGGTGAGCAGCAGGCCCGATACGTCGAGCCGCACGGGCGCGGAGACGTCCACCGCGACGCGGGTGACGGGCAGCGGGATGTTCGAGCCGGGGGTCATAGCGGTCATGCGTGGTGAACGATTCAGGCCGCTTTACCGTTCCCTTACCCATGGGTGTCGGCGGCCGTTCGGGTCATCGGCGGTTGCGGGGGTGCTCCCGGGCCGTGCGCTCGTTGCCCCGCCGGTAGTTTCCGGTCCAGCGGGCCATGACCAGTTGCGGGTCGCCCGCCGCCACCTCGGCGAGGAACCGGGCGGCTCGGGGACCGCGCAGCGTCGTGGCCGTGTGACCGTGGTGGTCGATCGTCACCGTGCTGTCGGAGTGCTGGGTGTAGGTGAATCCCTGAGGGCGTGGCATGTCCCGGATGATAAGGGCGGAAGACCGTGCGCCGGGAGGCGCGGATCGCCTGGGCCCTGACCTCGCTGACGGCCGGCCGCCGAGCAGCACGGTGATGCCTGTCGCGCGACCGACGATGCCCGTCCCTGACCGCCTCGCATCGCCGTGGCCCGTTACGGACCTGGGGGGCGGGGGATCGGGCAACGGGCGTGCCCGAACGCGGGAGCGGGCGGGCCCGTTCGGTGCCCGCCCGCTCCTTCCGCACGCCGGTACGGCCCTCGTATCCCGTACGACGTGCGAACCCAGGTGTGTCCCGGTCGCTCAGTAGGGCCAGATCGGCGGGTCGCTCACGAAGTGGCCGCCCAGGTTGGCGTGGGCCACGTTCTCGGGGTCCAGTTCGCCCTGCTCGGCGATCAGCTTCTCGGCGTACGGCTCCGAGTCGTCCTGCGGCTCGTAGCCGAGGGCGCGAGCGGAGGAGAGGTCCCACCACAGGCGGGTGTTGGCGGAGGAGCCGTAGACGACCGTGTGGCCGACGTGCTCGGCGGTCAGGGCCGCGTGGAAGAGGCGGGCGCCGTCGGCCGGGCTCATCCACAGGGAGAGCATGCGGACGCTGGTGGGCTCGGGGAAGCAGGAGCCGATGCGCACGGAGACCGTCTCCAGGCCGTGCTTGTCCCAGTAGAACTGGGCCAGGTCCTCGCCGAAGGACTTGGACAGGCCGTAGAAGGTGTCGGGGCGGTGCGGGGTGTCGACCGGGATCAGCGGATCCTGGCCGAGCGGGCGGGGGGTGAAGCCCACCGCGTGGTTGGAGGACGCGAAGACGATGCGGGGGACGCCCTCCGCGAGGGCGGCCTCGTACAGGTTGTACGTCCCCTCGATGTTCGCCTTGAGGATCTTCTCGAAGGAGGCTTCCAAGGAGATGCCCGCGAGGTGGATGATCGCGTCGACGCCCCGTACGGCCTCGCGCAGGGCCTCCTTGTCGGCGAGGTCGGCCGTGATCGCGTCCGGCGCGCCCTCGACGGGCAGCAGGTCCAGGAGCCGCAGCTCGTAGCCGTGGGCCGGGAGCAGGTCCCGCATCAGGGTGCCGAGCCCACCGGCGGCGCCGGTGAGCAGAACGGTGCGGGGAGCGGGCATCCGTGGATCTCCTTGCATCGCCATCTGTGATCCGTGCACATGGGCGTCCGACATTCACATTCATGGACACGCTAGGGAGTCCGGGTCCTGTGCGTCAAGTGTGACGCCGAGGCGTGAAATCGCTGATGTGGTGCGGGTTGCCCGGCTTGACCGCCCGCAAGGAGGCGCCTTAGCGTGCTGTTGTTCAGAAATATAAACACTGGTCAGTGATATGGACTCACTAGGGGGAACCCATGAAGTGGGAGAGCCCGTGGACTTGGGAGAGCCCGTGACGTCAGCCCCTCTCACCGCCCGGCTCAGGGTCCCCAGCGGACCTCTGTTCTTCCCCGTCACGGCGTACGGCCCGGACGGCGCGGTCGATCTCGACGCCTACCGCGCGCACGTCCGCCAGGGCGTCGAGGCAGGGGCGGCCGCGGTCTTCGCCTGCTGCGGCACCGGCGAGTTCCACGCGCTCACGCCCGAGGAGTTCCAGGAGTGCGTACGGGCCGCCGTCGCGGAGACGGCCGGCCGGGTGCCGGTCGTGGCCGGCGCGGGCTACGGCACCGCCCTCGCCGTGCGCTACGCGCGTCTCGCCGAGGAGGCCGGCGCC
The DNA here is from genome assembly GCF_041435215.1 of Streptomyces sp. NBC_01314. NCBI lineage: Bacteria > Bacillati > Actinomycetota > Actinomycetes > Kitasatosporales > Streptomycetaceae > Streptomyces > Streptomyces sp. NBC_01314. The sequence goes on from NZ_CP108394.1 coordinate 8,638,062, forward strand.
GACGGCCTCCTCGCCATGCCGCCGTACCTCGTCGTGGCCGCCCAGGAAGGGCTGCTGCGCCACTACCGGGAACTCGCCGCGGCGACCTCCCTCCCCGTCGTCGTCTACCAGCGCGACAACGCCGTGTTCACACCGGAGACGGTGGTCGAACTGGCCCGCACGGAAGGGATCGTCGGCCTCAAGGACGGCGTCGGCGACCTGGACCTGATGACGCGGATCGTCAGCGCCGTGCGCGGCGAAGCCCCCGGCCCGGACGACTTCCTCTACTTCAACGGTCTGCCGACGGCCGAGCTGACCCAGCCCGCGTACCGGGCCGTCGGGGTCCCCCTGTACTCGTCGGCCGTCTTCTGCTTCGTACCGGAGATCGCCCTCGCGTTTCACGGGGCGCTCGGCGCGGGAGACGATGCGATCGTGGAACGGCTGCTCGACGGGTTCTACCGTCCCTTCGTCGAACTCCGGGCCCGGGGACGCGGCTATGCCGTGTCGTTGGTCAAGGCCGGGGTACGGCTACGAGGGCTGGACGTGGGAGAAGTACGGCCGCCGCTGCACGAGCCGGCAGAGGAACACGTCAAGCAGCTGGGCCAGTTGATCGAGCGCGGTCACGCGCTGCTGGAAGAGTGCCAGGAGGGCAAGTGAAGGCGTCGACGTTCGTCTACCCGTGGGACGTCAACGGGGATCCGGCCGCCGCGGAGCGCATCGCGGGGCTGGGTGTGCGCCAGGCGACGCTCGCCTCCGCGTACCACTCGACCCGCGCGCTCACCCCCCGCCACCCCCGGCAGCGCATCGTCACCGCCGAGCACGCGGCCGTGCTGTATCCGCCGGGTGCGCGTTGGCAGGGCCGTACGCTGCGGCCGTACCCGGCGGGGGAGTGGGCCCCCGGCGACGCGTTCGGGGAGGCGGCGACGGCGCTCGCCCACGCCGGTCTCGAAGTGCACACCTGGGTGGTCCTGGCCCACAACTCCCGCCTGGGCGCCGAGCATCCCTCGACCTCCGTGGTCAACGCGTACGGGGACCGTTATCCGTGGGCGCCGTGCGTCGCGCAGGAGGCGACCCGCGAGTACCTCGTCGATCTGGCGGTGGAGGCGGCGGTCCGGCCGGGCGCGCGCGGTACGGAACTGGAGTCGCTCGGCTGGTACGGCGTCTCCCACCTCCACGCCCACGACAAGACGGGCGGGGTCGGGCTGGGGGACGCCGGGCAGTACCTGATGTCGCTCTGCTTCTGCGGCACCTGCCGCGACGGATACGTCGAGGCCGGGCAGAACCCGGATGCTCTGGCGGCGGCCGTACGCGATGCGCTGGAACCGCTGTGGCGGGGCGAGACCTTCGACGACGGCTGGCCGGCCGTGGAGAAACGCCTCGGGGCCGAGCGGGCCGAGGCCACGCGGATGTGGCGCGACGCGATCGCGCGCTCGCTCCAGGAGACGGCCGTCACGGCGGTACGTTCCGCCGCGCCCGCGGGGTTCCAGGTGCTCCTGCACGCGGACCCGGTGACGTATCACTGCGGGGCGAACCCGGGCGTCGACCCCGCGCACATTCTGGGTGTGGCGGACGGTGTCGTCGTGCCGTGTGCGGGCGGGCCGGGACTGCTGCCGGCGTTCGCCGGGGTCGAGGCCGAGGGCGCCGTGCTGGCCGCCAACTTCGGAGTCGTGTCGGGAATGGGCGGCAGCCCGGTGACGCTGGCCGAGGACGCGGGGCGGGCGGTGGAGCTGGGTGCGACCGAACTGCGTCTGTACCACGCGGGGTTGGCCTCGGACCAGGACCTGGCGGCGGTACGGGAGGCGCTGACGGCGGTGGGGTGAGCCGAGGGGAGAGGGGGCGTGCGACAGCACGCTCCCGCTCAGGGCAGCACGCGGTAGGTCACGTGCGTGACCAGGCTCGCCGGCCGGGAGTCCACCTGCTCCAGTGCCATCGGTGGGACTCCCTCGAACAGGCGCGTGCCGGCGCCCAGGGTGAGCGGCACGATGTGCAGCCGAAGCTCGTCGATCAGGCCGGCGGCGAGGTACTGGTTGATGGTGGTCGCGCCGCCCTGGACCGCGACGTCGCCGTCGCCGGCCGCCGCGCGTGCCTGTGCGAGTGCCGACTCGATTCCGTCGGTGACGAAGCGGAACGTGGTGCCGCCGTCCATCGGCTGCGGCTCGCGGGCGTGGTGGGTGAGCACGAACACCGGTGCGTGGAACGGCGGATCGTCGCCCCACCAGCCGTTCCACCGCCGGTCCCATGCGCCACGCACCGGGCCGAACATGTTGCGCCCCATGATGAATGCCCTGGCGGCGGCCATCCGGTCGATCTCGGCCCGGTTCTCGTCAGGAGTGTCGAACATCCAGGCGTGCAGTGTGCCGCCCGTACCGTCGCCGCCGTCGTCACCGAACGGGCGTTCGTCGCTCTGGTTGAGTCCGGCCGAGTACCCGTCGGCCGAGACCGTGATGTCGCAGATCACCTTGCCCATGCGTACAGGGTCCCCTACTTGTCGGCGATGGCGTAGGAGACCGGCCGCTGTCAGTAGGCACATCATCCCCACGGTCGGCAGCAGCACCAGGGGGTCGACCAGCTGGCTGGTGATCGTGGCGCTGAGGGGACCCGCCGTACGGATCGGGCGGATGCCCTAGGAATCGTCGCCGGGAGGGGTGGGTGCGGGGCGAGCGATGAGTTCTCGGGGCGGCGGAGGTCTATCGAACAAGAGACACACACGACTCCGGCACGTCTCCGAGAAGTGCTGGAAGCACCTGAAGCACCGAAGGAGCACGGCATGACCGACCACGCCCCGGCCCCCCTCGACCTCGCCCCCCAGGCCCGTATCATCGCCCGCCTCGCTCAAGGTGTCCGCGACGATCAGCTCTCCGATCCCACCCCGTGCCCGGAGTACGCCGTGCACAACATTCTCGGGCACCTGCTCGGGCTGGCCGTCGCCTTCCGGGACGCGGGCCGGAAGGACCTGGGGCCGACGACGGACACCGACCCGCAGGCGGCGCTCCCCGCCGTCGGGCCGGGGTGGCGTGAGGCGTTGCCGCAGATGCTCGACGAGCTCGCCGAGGCCTGGCGGGACGCGGCCGCATGGACGGGGGAGACCCGGGCGGGCGGAGTGCCGTTGCCGGGGGTGATCGCCGGGGCCGTGGCGGCGGACGAGCTGGTCGTGCACGGCTGGGACCTTGCCCGGGCCACCGGTCAGGTGTACGAACCCGATCCGGCTGCCCTCGCCGCGACGCACTCCTTCCTCGCCGCCTCGGCCGACGATCCCTCGCGCGGCGACATCTTCGGCCCGGTGGTGCCCGTACCGGACGACGCGCCGCTGCTGGACCGCGCGATCGGGCTGAGCGGACGCGATCCGATCTGGAAGCCGTAGATTCCCGCGACGGAAGGCCGGAACGCCGGAACGCAGGAACGACGGAACGCAACAACCACGCAATCGCACCCTGACCTTCACCGTCCTCGACACCGCCTCTCCGCACCCCGCCCGGGTCGGCCCGCCTCCGGCTGTCCACCGCGCGGCGGGGGGCCGAGGGGGGACGCGGAGTTCGGTACGTTCGCCGAGTTGCAGCGGCACACAGATCCCGCCCGCCCGGCCGGCCGCCACCCCCGCCCGGCTCACGGCGATCTGGATCTCGCATCCGCACGCCGACCTCCCCCAGTCTCGGCTTCGCTCGACCGGGCGGTACCCCGTCGCGGATCCGGTGGCCGCGATGTACGGGTTCGCGTACGGCGGCTCCACCCTGCCCGCGCCGCTGCCCCGCCCGCGCGTCCGGTGACCGCGCGGGGCGGCTCGCGGTCTGCCTCGGGCGGCCGGGCATGGCGCTCCTGAGCGGGGTGTTCGACGTCGCCCCCGTACGACGTGCCATGCGGTCCGGCACTGGAGTGGAATCTCGGCCTCACCGTCCGTGCCCTGGTCCACGACGTGGAGTCCTACGGGCTGCGCGCCCAGCGCAGGGGGCAGGTCTTCGCGTACTCGGAGGACAGCGGTCCGTGCGACGGGCTCGGTCAACTGGACGCCGACGCCGACCTGTTCCTGTGCGCGGCGGATGTCGGCACGCATCGCGAAGGCGAACCCCGGGCGCATCCCACGCCGGACGCGGACGGGACGTACGAGGGCGGCCGTCGTCCTCGGTGGAGCGGCCCGGAGCGTGCGCGAGGGCGACACCAAGATCGCGTGACGGCGGCCACATCTTCTTTTGCCAGAAGCATTGACGAAACACGAAGCCCCTCCTACCTTCAACCCGTCGCACTTCGTACGTCATATATGAGACGCGATACGTGAGATCCCATACCTGAGATCCCATATGTGAGAGCCACACGTGAGAACCGAGAGGCGCGCATGACCTCTGTGCCCACGCCGATCCCGTCCCGCACGCAGTTCGTGCTGGAGGGGATCAAGCACCGCATCCTCACCGGGCAGTTGACGCCCGGTCAGGCCCTGGTCGAAACCGACCTGGCCGCGCAGTTCGGGGTGTCCAAGACACCCGTGCGAGAGGCGCTCAAGACACTGGCCGGGACCGGGCTCGTCGTGATGAGCCAGTACAAGGGCGTCACGGTGCGCATGGTGGACGCGGACATGGCGCGCGAGGTCTACGACGTACGGCTGCTCCTGGAGCCGGAGGCCCTGCGGCGCTCGGTGCGGCGCGGTGCCCCGTGGGACGTGGCGAGCGATGCGTTGACCAGGGCCGACGAGGCCACGGACACCGCCGAACGGTCGCTGGCCAATCGGGAGTTCCACCGCGCGCTGTATGTGCCGTGCGGGAATCCGCTGCTCGGCCGGATGCTCGACGAGGTACGTGACCAGGCCGCTCTGGTGTCGGCCGTCGCCTGGGCCGCCGACCCGTCCTGGGAGCGGGAGGCCGCCGAGCACCGGGAGATCCTGCGGCTCGCCCTCGACGGCGACGGCGACGGCGCGGCCGCCGCCCTGCACGCGCACATCGCCTCGTTCGTCGAACGGGCCTTCCCAGGGGCCGGCGAGGAACAACAGGCCCAGCAAGCCCAGCAGGCCCTGTAAGCCCCCGAGTCCACGAGGCACGGCGAGCCCGCACGACGCGGCGGACCCGCCAGCCCTCCGCAGTCCTCCAAGAAGTCCTTGCAGAGGAAGGTCATCAATGAGCAGCGTGACGTTCGAGACCCAACGGACGGCTCTGGCCGACGTGGTGGCCATCCCGGTGACTCCGTTCGCCGAGGACGGCACCGTCGACCAGAGCGCCCACCGGGCCCTGCTGCGTCGGCTGCTCGACGGAGGGATCACCACCCTCACCCCGAACGGCAACACCGGCGAGTTCTACGCCCTCACCCCCGAAGAGCGCCGTCTGGTCACCGAGTTGACGATGGACGAGGTCGGCGACCGGGCCGTGATCCTGGTCGGCGTCGGACACGACGTGCCGACCGCCGTCGCCTCCGCCGAGCACGCCCGTGAGATCGGGGCGCAGATGGTGATGGTCCATCAGCCGGTCCACCCGTACGTGTCGCAGGACGGCTGGGTCGACTACCACCGGGCGATCGCGGAGGCCGTGCCCGAGCTGGGCGTCGTGCCCTACATCCGCAACGCCCAGCTCACCGGAGTCCGGCTCGCCGAACTCGCCGACACCTGTCCGAACGTGATCGGGGTCAAGTACGCCGTGCCGGACGCCGCGCGCTTCGCCGCCTTCGCCCGCGACGCCGGCCTGGAGCGCTTCGTCTGGGTCGCCGGGCTCGCCGAGCCCTACGCACCCTCCTACTTCTCGGCCGGCGCCACCGGCTTCACCTCGGGGCTGGTGAACGTCGCCCCGGCCGTCTCGCTGAACATGATCGAAGCACTTCGATCGGGTGACTTCCCGGCCGCCATGAAGGTCTGGGAGCAGATCCGGCGCTTCGAGGAGCTGCGCGCCGCCAACGGCTCCGCCAACAACGTCACCGTCGTCAAGGAGGCCCTCGCCTCCCTCGGCCTCTGCCGCCGCGACGTCCGGGCACCCAGCAGACACCTGCCCGAGGACGAACGCGCCGAGGTCGCCGCCATTGCCGCCCGGTGGTCGATATGAAGAAGCCGGAAGAACTCAGAAGCCACCAGTGGTACGGCACGGACGGCCTGCGCTCCTTCAGCCACCGCGCCCGTACCCGCCAGCTCGGCTACCTTCCCGAGGAGCACCTCGGCAAGCCGGTCATCGCGATCCTCAACACCTGGTCCGACATCAACCCCTGTCATGTGCACCTCCGGGACCGCGCGCAGGCGGTCAAGCGGGGTGTGTGGCAGGCGGGCGGCTTCCCGCTGGAGTTCCCGGTCTCGACCCTCTCCGAGACCTTCCAGAAGCCGACCCCCATGCTCTACCGCAACATGCTCGCGATGGAGACCGAGGAACTGCTCCGCTCGTACCCGGTCGACGGGGCCGTGCTGATGGGCGGTTGCGACAAGTCGACACCCGCGCTGCTCATGGGCGCCGCCTCCGTCGACCTGCCGGCCGTGTTCGTGCCCGCCGGGCCGATGCTGCCCGGGCACTGGCGCAACGAGGTCCTCGGCTCCGGCACCGACATGTGGAAGTACTGGGACGACAAGCGCGCCGGGCTCATCGGCGACTGCGAGATGACCGAGCTGGAGTCCGGTCTCGCGCGCTCGCCGGGCCACTGCATGACGATGGGTACGGCGTCCACGCTCACCGCCGCCGCCGAGGCGCTCGGCGTCACGGTCCCTGGCGCGTCCAGCATTCCGGCCGTCGACTCGGGACATGACCGCATGGCGGCCGCGGCCGGGCTCAGGATCGTCGAACTGGTCCACAAGGGCCGGAAGCTGAACGACATCCTCACCGCCGACGCCTTCGAGGACGCGGTCACCACCGTCCTCGGACTCGGCGGCTCGACCAACGCGGTCATCCACCTCATCGCCATGGCCGGACGCGCGGGCGTCAGGCTCACCCTCGACGACTTCGACCGCATCGCCCGAACGGTCCCGGTGCTCGCCAATGTCCGGCCCGGCGGCCAGAAGTACCTGATGGAGGACTTCCACTTCGCGGGTGGCCTCCCCGGGTTCCTGTCCCGGATCACCGACCTGCTCCACCTGGACCGGCCGACCGTCTCGCACGACACGATGCGCGAGCAGCTCGACGGTGCGCTCGTGCACGACGACGACGTGATCCGCGCCCGGGACAACCCGGTCGCCACCGAGGGCGGGGTCGCCGTCCTGCGCGGCAACCTCTGCCCCGACGGCGCGGTCATCAAGCACATCTCCGCCGAGCCGCACCTGCTCAAGCACACCGGTCCCGCGGTCGTCTTCGACGACTACCGGACGATGCAGCGCACGATCAACGACCCGTCCCTCGGGATCACCGCCGACAGCGTGCTGGTGCTGCGCAACTCCGGACCCAAGGGCGGACCGGGCATGCCCGAGTACGGGATGCTGCCCATCCCCGACCATCTGCTGAAGCAGGGTGTACGGGACATGGTGCGGATCTCCGACGCCCGGATGAGCGGCACGAGTTACGGCGCCTGCGCCCTGCACATCGCACCGGAGTCGTACGTCGGCGGGCCCCTCGCCCTCGTGCGCACCGGTGACTCGATCACCCTCGACGTCGAGGCCCGCTCTCTCCAGCTCAACGTGGACGACGAGGAGTTGGAGCGCCGCCGGGCTCAGTGGACACCACCGCCCACCCGGTACGAGCGCGGCTACGGCGCGCTCTACAACGAACAGATCACCCAGGCGGACACCGGCTGCGACTTCGAGTTCCTGGCCCGGCCGGGCAAGGTCCCGGACCCGTACGCGGGCTGAACGACCCGATCCCGGGCCCTGAAGGGGCGCGGGGAACCGCGCGACCAGCCAGAACGCACCCGCACCCGCCACACGACCGCAAGAGGCACCCCGTATCGCGCGACCGGCACACCCCCGCACATCGAGAAAGCGCTTCCTGCACGACGAGAGCACGACGAGAGCGCCACGAGAGCACGACACAACGCACGACGTACCAAGAAACGGAGCCCCAGTCATGGCCCAAGCCGCAGCCGTGGCGAAACCGCCCGCGCCACCCCGGCGGCGCCGTGCCTCCGCGACACCGCGCAGGCTGCCATACCTGCTGATCGCCCCGGCCGCCCTGCTCATGCTGGGCTTCATCGCCTACCCGGTCATCAGCGTCTTCTACTACAGCCTGCAGCACTACAACCCGACGAAACCCTGGCGGAACGGCTTCGCCGGCTTCGACAACTTCGTCCACGCCTTCACCGAGGACCCCCTGTTCTGGGACACCCTCGTCTTCAGCGCCAAGTGGGTGGTCGTCGAGGTCTCGCTGCAGCTGCTGTTCGGTCTGGCGCTCGCGCTGATCGTCAACCAGACGTTCGTCGGGCGGGCGGTCGGCCGCGCACTGGTCTTCTCGCCCTGGGCCGTCTCCGGCGTGCTGACCTCCGCGATCTGGGTGCTCCTCTACAACTCCCAGACAGGCATCACCCGTTACCTCGCGGACATGGGCCTCGGCGAGTACGGCACCAGCTGGCTCTCCGACACCTCCACCGTCTTCTCGGCGGCGATCGTCGCCGACCTGTGGCGCGGTGTCCCCTTCTTCGCGATCCTCATCCTCGCCGACCTCCAGTCCGTCTCGAAGGACCTGTACGAGGCCGCAGAGGTCGACGGTGCCAGCCGTGTCCGGCAGTTCCTGCACATCACGCTGCCGCACCTGAAGGACGCGATCATCCTCTCCACGCTGCTGCGCGCGGTGTGGGAGTTCAACAACGTCGACCTCCTCTACACCCTGACCGGTGGTGGGCCGGCGGGTGAGACCACGACTCTCCCGCTGTACATCGCCAACACCTCGGTCGACGCCCACAACTTCGGCTACGCGTCCGCCCTGACCACGGTCGCGTTCGTGATCCTTCTCTTCTGCTCGATGGTCTATCTGCGGCTCAGCAAGTTCGGAGGCGAGTCCAAGTGATCACCAAGGACGCCGAGAAGGTCGCTCCGGTGCGGCCCGCGCCCGTGGCCGAGGAGCCCCCGAGGCGCCCGGGCAAGGTCCGCCGCGCCTGGGACGAGGTCCCGCGCTGGCAGATCTACCTGCCGCTGGGGATCTACCTGGTCTTCACCCTCGTCCCCTTCTACTGGATCCTGCTCTTCGCGCTGCGCAAGCCCGGCTCGACCTCGCTGGTGCCGTGGCCGATCACGTTCGAGCACTTCGAGAAGGTGTGGAACGAGCGCAGCTTCGGGGTCTACTTCCAGAACAGTGTGCTCGTCGGTGTCGTCACCCTGCTGATGACCACGCTCGTCGCCCTGGCCGGCGGCTATGCCCTCGCCCGCTTCGACTTCAAGATCAAGCGCGGGTTCATGCTGGCGCTGCTGTGCTCCCAGTTCGTGCCGGGCGCGCTGCTCCTCGTCCCGCTGTTCCAGATCTTCGCCGAACTGCAGATGATCAACTCGCTCGGCAGTGTCATCCTCGCCGAGACGGTCTTCCAGCTGCCGCTGTCGATCATCCTGATCAGCAACTTCATCAAGAACGTGCCGTACACGCTGGAGGAAGCGGCCTGGGTGGACGGCTGCAACCGGTTCACCGCGTTCCGGGTGATCGTGCTGCCGCTGCTGCGGCCCGGTCTGATCGCCGTCGGCTCCTTCGCCTTCGTGCACTCCTGGAACCACTTCCTGTTCGCCCTGATGTTCCTCAGCAACCAGGACAAGCAGACCATCCCGGTCGGCCTCAACACCCTGCTCAGCGCCGACAGCGTCGACCTGGGCGCGCTGGCGGCCGGCGGCATCATCGCCGCCGTACCGGTGGTCATCGTCTTCGCCTTCATCCAGAAGTGGCTGATCACGGGCTTCAGCGCAGGGGCGGTGAAGGGATGACCGTACTCAGGAGAGCGGTGCAACTCGTCGCCCTCGCAGGGGTGCTGGGCGCGACGCTCACCACCCCGGCCGGGGCCGGGTCCCGGGACATCGGCCGGGACACGCTCGCTGCGGACGACGGCTGGGCGGCCGCCGACGGTGGTACCACGGGGGGTTCCACCGCAGACGACGCCCATGTCTTCACCGTGCGCGACCGGAGCGAGCTGGTCCGCGCGCTGGACGGCGGCAGCGCCACTCCGAAGATCATCCGCATCGCGGGGACCGTCGACGCCAACACCGCCGACGACGGCGACAGGCTCGACTGCGCCGACTACGCGACCGACGGCTACGACCTGAAGGAGTACCTGGCCGCGTACGACCCGCGCACCTGGGGCTCCGCCAGGCCCAGCGGCCCCCAGGAGGAGGCCCGCCAGGTGTCGGCCGCGAAGCAGGCCGAGCGGATCGAACTGGCCGTCGGCTCCAACACCACCATCGTCGGCCTCGGTTCCTCGGCGGTCCTCAAGGGCGCCAGTCTCCAGCTCAGGGGCGTGGACAACGTCATCGTCCGCAACCTCGAACTCCGGGACGCCTACGACTGCTTCCCCGTCTGGCAGCCCAACACCGGCGGCCTCGGCGACTGGAAGACGGCGTACGACAACATCTGGGTGCGCGGCTCCAGTCATGTCTGGGTCGACCACGTCACGATCTCCGACAAGGGCCACCCCGATGCGGACGAGCCGACGTACTTCGGCCGCAACTACCTCCGGCACGACGGCCTGCTCGACATCACCAACGCCTCCGACCTGGTCACCGTCTCGTGGAGCCGCTTCGTCGACCACGACAAGGGGATCCTGATCGGCAACGGCGACACGGCCACCGGCGACCGGGGCAGGCTCCGGGTGACGCTGCACCACAACCAGTTCGAGAACGTCGTGCAGCGCGCGCCGCGCGTCCGCTTCGGCCAGGTCCACCTGTACAACAACCGGTACGTCGTCCCGGCCGACGCCCACGACTACCGCTACTCCTTCGGCGTCTCCACCGAGTCCGCCGTGTACGCGGAGAACAACGCGTTCACCACACCCGGCCATGTCGAGGCCGCCGACCTGGTGAAGAGCTGGAACGGCACCGCCCTGCACCAGACGGGCACCCTCTTCAACGGCTATCCGGTGGATCTCCTGGCCATCCACAACGCCTACAACTCCGGCAGCGAGCGTGATCTCACGGCCGACGTGGGCTGGGCGCCTACCCTGCACCAAAAGATCGACAGCGCCGGGAAGGCCGACCGAGAGGTGGCACGAGGCGCGGGCGCAGGGAGGATCCGATGAACCCGACGAACCAGAAGAACCCGCACACCGCGACGTACGACACCCCGCTTCCGCTGGTCCTCGCGGGTGCCCGCGGCCACGGCCGCTGGCACCTGGAGAACATCCGGCGGCTGCAGGACAAGGGCATCGTCCGGCTCGCCGGCATCTGCGAGCTGACCCCGCTGGGCGCCGACGAGATCCCGGACGGCCTCGGCACACCCGAGCAGTCCGCCGACTTCGGGGCCCTCCTCGACACCACGGGCGCCGCGATCGCCGTGATCTGCACCCCGATCCCGACCCACACGGACCTGGCGCTGGTGGCGGCCCGGAGGGGCGTGCACGTCCTGCTGGAGAAGCCGCCGGCCCCGTCGTACGCCGAGTTCCGCCGGATGGCGGACGGGGTCGCGGAAGCCGGCGCGGTCTGCCAGATCGGGTTCCAGTCGCTGGGCTCGCACGCCGTGCCCGCGATCCGGAAGATGGTCGCGGAGGGCCTGATCGGTGAGGTCGTCGGCATCGGCGGTGCCGGGGCCTGGGCCCGCGCCGAGGCGTACTACCGGCGGGCACCCTGGGCGGGCAAGCGGCGCCTGAACGGCGTGGACGTGATCGACGGGGCGCTCACCAACCCCCTCGCGCACGCCGTCGCCACCGGGCTCGCGCTCGCCGGCGCGGGCCGCGCCGAGGACGTCACCGCCATCGAGACCGAGCTGCTGCGCGCCAACGACATCGAGTCCGACGACACCTCGTGCGTACGGGTCACCACCGCCGACGGCGGCCGGATCACCGTCGCCGTCACGCTGTGCGCCGAGGACCCGGGCGAGCCGTACAACGTCGTGCACGGCACCAGTGGCCGGATCACCTTCTGGTACAAGCAGGACCGGGTGCTCGTCCAGCGGGCCGGACACGGCCCGGAGGAGATCGAGTACGCCCGCACGGACCTCCTGGAGAACCTCGTCGACCACCTCGTCGACGGCACCGATCTGCTGGTCCCGCCGGCGGTGACCGGCGCGTTCATGAAGGTCGTCGAGGCGATCCGGGTCGCCCCGGACCCCATCGCGCTCCCGGCCGACGCCTGGCACCGGCTGCCCGACGAGGACCGCCGGGTCGTCGACGGCATCGACGGCCTCGTCACGGCCGCCGCCGACAACCTCGCCCTCTACTCCGAACTCGGCGCCTCCTGGGCGCTCCCCGCAGCACCGGCGAAAGAGGTGAGCACTTGATGACGACCGACGAATCCCTGGTCCTGCGGGTGGCGGGCCGTCCGGTGGGCCGCTATCTCACCCGGCCCGAACTGCCGGAGCGGCACTCGCCCCGCCCCTATCTGCATCCCGTCACCACCCTGTCCGGTACGGCGGTCACCGAACTGAGCCCCGCCGACCACCTCCACCACCTCGGCGTCGGTGTCGCCGTTCCCGACGTCGAGGGGCACAACTTCTGGGGCGGGCGGACCTACGTCCGCGACCAGGGCCCGACCGAGCTCGACAACCACGGCTCCCAGCGCCACACCGCCTTCCAGCTGCGCGACCCCGACGGCTTCGTCGAGGAACTGCGCTGGTTGGCGTCCGGCAAAGAGCTGCTGCGCGAGCGCCGCACGGTCGCGGCCACCGAACTCACCGACTCGGCCTGGGCGTTGGACTTCACCTTCTCCCTCACCAACACCACCGACGGCCCGTTGTCGATCGGCAGCCCCGCCACCAACGGCCGCCCCGGCGCCGCGTACGGCGGCTTCTTCTGGCGGGCCCGAAAGGAAGCCGCCGCACCCCGCGTCTTCACCGCCGACGCGGAGGGCGAGTCCGAGGTCCACGGCGCCCGCGCCGACTGGCTCGCCCTGGCCGGCGGCAACTGGACGCTCGTCTTCGCCGGGGCCACCGACACCACCCGCCGCGACCCGTGGTTCGTCCGCGCCGAGGAGTACCCCGGCGTCGGCTCCTCCCTCGCCCACACCGAGCGCCTCCCGATCGAACCGGGCGAGACCGCCGTACGCCGGGTCGTCACCGTCGTCGCCGACGGCACCCTCGACCGGGGCGGGGCCGCGGCCCTCGTCCGCAAGGCGGTGAGCCCGTGAGCGCGACAACCGGTGCCCTCGCCGCCACGGCCGGTGCGTCCGCCACCGTCGCCGCCACTGCCTCCGCGCCCGCGCTCTCCGCCGACCAGGGCGACGGCACCTACCGCAACCCGGTTCTCGACGCCGACTGGTCCGACCCCGACGTCCTGAGCGTGGGCGACGACTTCTACATGACGGCCTCCAGCTTCGGCCGGGCCCCGGGCCTTCCCCTGCTCCACTCCCGGGACCTGGTCAACTGGACGCTCGTCGGCCACGCGCTCCAACTCCTGGAACCGGCGGCCGAGTTCAGGGTCCCGCGGCACGACTGCGGGGTGTGGGCGCCCTCGCTGCGGCACTTCGACGACCGGTTCTGGATCTTCTGGGGCGACCCCGACCAGGGCATCTTCCAGGTCAACGCCCCCGGAATCAGGGGGCCCTGGACCCGACCGCACCTGGTCAAGGAGGGCAAGGGACTCATCGACCCCTGCCCGCTGTGGGACGAGGAGACCGGCGAGGCGTACCTGGTGCACGCCTGGGCCAAGTCCCGCTCCGGGATCAAGAACCGGCTCACCGGGCACCGTATGCGGCCCGACGGCACCGGACTGCTCGACGAGGGCAAGGTCATCGTCGACGCGGACCGGCTTCCCGGCTGGTTCACGCTGGAGGGGCCCAAGCTCTACCGCCACGACGGCTGGTACTGGATCTTCGCCCCCGCCGGGGGCGTGGAGACCGGCTGGCAGGGCGTCCTCCGCTCCCGCGAGTTCTTCGGGCCCTACGAGGAGCGGATCGCCCTGGAGCAGAAGGACACCGAGGTCAACGGTCCGCACCAGGGCGGCTGGGTGCGCACGGCGGCCGGCGAGGACTGGTTCGCGCACTTCCAGCAGCGGGGCGCGTACGGCCGGGTCGTCCACCTCCAGCCGATGCGCTGGGCTCCGGACGGCTGGCCCGTGCTCGGCGACGAGGGCGCCCCCGTCGCCGTACACCGCAAGCCGAAGCTGCCGCCGCAGCCGCCGGCCGCGCCCGCCACCGACGACGACTTCCCCGGCGGCCGCTTCGGACGCCAGTGGCAGTGGACCGCGAACCCGCAGGACGGCTGGGCCACCCAGCACTCCGGGGACGGGCTGCGGCTCACGTGCGCACGCTCCGTGCACGCGCACGACCTGCGGAAACTGGCGAATGTGCTCACACAGCGGCTGCCGGGGATCCCGGCCGTCATCGAGGTGGAGCTGAGGCTCGACAGCGAGGAACCGGGGGCGCGGGCAGGGCTCGCGGTGCTCGGGGACGCGTTTCGCTGGATCGGACTCCAGCGGGGGGCCGACGGGACCGTGCACCTCGTCCACCGGTTCGCCGAGACCGTCGCCGAGCGGGAGCGGGACGCCGACCATCCGCAGCCGGCCCCCGAGGGACGGGCCCGGCTGCGGATCGAGACCTCGGCGGGGGCGCGCTGCCGCTTCTCCTACGACGTGGGGGAGGGGTGGGAGTCCTCGGGACAGGTCTTCGCCGCCACCCCCTGGCGCTGGGTCGGCGCCCTGCTCGGCCTCTTCGCGGTCGCGCCCACCGGCGGGGGCCACGCCGGGGCGGCCACGTTCACACAGTTCCGGATCACCGCCGCACGAGCCACGACCGCCTGACCCCCAGTCTTCGTACGCCTGTTTGGAGCCGCAATGACGCACCTCCGTAGCAAGCGCTTGCCGCACCGAGGGAGAGCCTTAGCCGCCGTCACCGCCCTGATCGCCTCGTTCGTCGTCGGCGCGTTCACCCCTGCGGAGGCCGTGGCCGTGTCCGCCACCGAGTCCGCCGAGACCGCCCGGTCCGTGGGGGCGCCCCGCTGGAGTGACCGGCCGCACGGCTTCGCCTCCCTCGACGGCGGTACCACCGGTGGCGCGGGCGGCAAGGTCGTGACCGTCTCCGACCAGGCCTCGCTGGTGCGGTACGCGGCCGCCGCGGAGCCGTACGTCATCCGGGTGGCCGGGGCGATCGACGTCGAACCCTTCGGCTCGGACATCGTCGTGACCTCCGACAAGACGATCATCGGCGTCGGCGACACCGGCGAGATCGTCCACGGCGAGCTGCACCTCAACCCCGGTACCAGCAACGTCATCATCCGCAACCTGACGATCCGGGACTCCTACGTCGAGGGCGACTGGGACGGTAAGACGACCGACTTCGACGCGATCCAGATGGACACCGTCGACCACGTCTGGATCGACCACAACCGCTTCGAGCGCATGGGCGACGGACTCCTCGACATCCGCAAGGACAGCCGGTACGTCACCGTCTCCTACAACCAGTTCAAGAACCACAACAAGGCCCTCGGTATCGGCTGGACGACCAACGTCCGGACCGAGATCACCATCGACCACAACTGGTTCACCGGCACGAAGCAGCGCAACCCTTCCGCCGACAACTGCGCCTACGCCCACCTCTACAACAACTACCTCTCGGCACAGGTGGCCGACGGCGACCCCGTGTGGACCTACGGGAACTGGTCGCGCGGCAAGACGAAGATGGTCATCGAGAACAGCTACTACGACGGGGTCCAGCACCCCTACCAGGCCGACGCCACCGCCGAGTTGGTGCAGCGCGGATCGATCCTGAAGAACGTCGGCGGACGCCAGGACGCGTGGGGCGCGGCCTTCGACCCCAAGGACTTCTACGCCTACCGGCTCGACCGGGCCGCCGCCGTGCCCACGCTGGTCACGCGCTTCTCGGGCCCGCAGAAGGGCATCGGCGCGAACACCGTGCTGAACGTCCCCGGCGACTACGCGACCGTCCAGGCCGCCGTCGACGCCGTGCCCGCAGGCAACGACGGCACCGTCACGATCCGTATCGCGCCCGGCACCCACCGCGCGAAGGTCCTGGTCCCCGCGAACAAGCCGAACCTGGTGCTGCAGGGGACTGGACAGGATCGCTCGGACACCGTCATCGTCTACGACACGCCCGCCGAGTACGGCGGCTCCAACGGCAGCGCCACCGTGCGGATCCTCGCCAGTGACGTGACCGCCCGCAACCTCACCTTCAGCAACGACTTCGACGAGGCCGCGCACGAGCTGAAGGGCGAGCAGGCGCTGGCGGTGAAGACGACCGGCGACCGGATCGTCTTCGAGAACACTGCCTTCCTGGGCAACCAGGACACCCTGATGACCGACAGCCCCAGGCTCGACGTCATCAGCCGGGTCTACATCCGCGACTCGTACATCGAGGGCGATGTCGACTTCGTCTACGGTCGCGCCACGACCGTGATCGAGCGCTCCCTGATCAAGGCGCTCAGCCGGGGCTCGGACAGCAACAACGGCTACATCACGGCCGCCTCCACCTGGAAGGACAACCCCTACGGCTTCCTGATCACCAGGTCGAAGGTCGTCAGTGACGCGCCCGCCGGGACCTACCACCTCGGCCGGCCCTGGCACCCGGGCGGTGAGCCGAACGCCGTCGCCCAGGTGCTCTTCCGGGACACCGAGCTGCCCGCCGCGATCAAGTCGTCGCCGTGGACGGACATGAGCGGGTTCTCGTGGAAGGACGCGCGGTTCACGGAGTACCGGACGTACGGGCCGGGGGCCGGCGTGACCGCCGACCGGCCGCAGCTCGACGGGGCGGACGCCTCGGCCCACACGGTCACCAAGTACCTCGCGGGGACGGACGGTTGGGCGCCGCACAGCGGGCGCACCGGCCACTGAGTCCGCTCCGGAGACAGCACAGACCCCCCACAACTTCATAACCCTCGTATCCAGAAGAAGAGAGCCGTTCAATGAAGATCAGCAATCGCAGAAGCAGGCGCGCCGCCGCGGCCATAGCCCTGGGATCCGTACTCGCGCTGACCGCCACCGCCTGTGGTGACGACGGCAGTGGCGCGGGCGGCGACAAGGGCTCCGAGGGCAGCGGCAAGGGCAAGGTCCTCTTCTGGGACAACAACGGCGGTGTCCGCACCGACATCTGGAAGGAGATCATCGCCGACTTCGAGACGGCCAACCCGGACATCGAGGTCGAGTACGTCGGGATCGCCTCCACCGAGTACCAGTCCAAGGTCGACACCGCCATCCAGGGCGGCGGCCTCCCGGACGTCGGCGGTGTCGGCGCGGCCATGGCCGCCGGGTTCGCGGCCCAGAACACGCTGGAGCCGCTCGACGACCGGCTCTCCAAGTCCTCCCTCAACGGCAAGCTCAACGAGGCGATGGTCGAGTCGCTGAAGTCCGCCGGCGGCGGCGACGCCCTCTACTCGATCCCGACCTCCGCCAACAACGGTGTGCTCTACTACCGCACCGACCTGTTCAAGGCGGCGGGCCTGCCGGAGCCGACCGACTGGGACAAGTTCTACGCGGCCGCCGAGAAGCTCACCGACAAGGACAAGAACAAGTTCGGCTACACCATCCGCGGTGGCGCCGGTTCCATCGCCCAGGCGCTGGACGCGATGTACGGGCAGTCCGGGATCACCTCGTTCTGGGACTCCAGTGGTGAGAAGACCACGGTCAACGACCCGAAGAACGTCAAGGCCCTGGAGAAGTACGTCGGCCTCTACAAGAAGGCCACCCCGGCCGCCGACCTCAACAACGACTTCACCAAGATGGTCGCCCAGTGGGACTCCGGCACCATCGGCATGCTCAACCACAACCTGGGCTCCTACCAGGACCACGTGAAGGCGTTCGGCGTCGACAAGTTCCGGGGCATCCCGCAGCCGACCGGCCCCGACGGCAAGCGGGTCCAGGTCTCCAACCCGGTCGACGGGCTCGGGCTGTTCAAGAGCTCGAAGAACAAGGAGGCGGCCTGGAAGTTCATCGAGTTCGCCACCTCGCACGAGGAGAACTCCAAGTTCAACAAGTCGGCGGGGCAGGTGCCGTCGAACAACGACGCCGCGAAGGACAGCTGGATCTCCGAGGCGGAGCCCACGAAGCTGGCCGCCGCCGCGCTGACCGACGGGTCCACGACGATCGTGCAGCTGCCGTACTTCCTGCCGGACTGGAACACGATCTCGAAGACCGACAACGAGCCGGCCTTCCAGAAGGTGATGGACGGGCAGACCAGCGCGAAGGAGTTCCTGGACTCGCTGGCCGACCAGCTGAACAAGGCACAGGCGGAGTGGCAGGAGCAGAAGGGCTAAGAGCCCGGTCCGGTTCGTCCGTGACCGGCCGCGGGTTCGTCGTGGCTGGTCGCGCAGCTCCCCGCGCCCCCAAGCCGCGGGTTCGTCGTGGCTGGTCGCGCAGCTCCCCGCGCCCCCAAGAAGAGGGGGCGCGGGGAGCACCCCCCAAATCGGAAGGCACCGCCCAACCTCCTTGTCCCGCAAGCCTGTTGAGAAGGGCACCCGCACGTGTCACTCACCCGTAGACAGCTCACCACCGCGGCGCTCGCCGCTGTTCCGCTCGCCGTCGCCGCCACGGGGCCCGCGTCCGCCGCGGATTCGCGCGGCGCGGGGCGTCGTGAGCGCACGCTCTTCATCGCCGGTGATTCCACCGCCGCACAGAAGTACGCCGACGCCGCCCCCGAGACGGGGTGGGGCATGGCGCTCCCCTTCTTCCTCCGGTCGGGACTGAAGGTCTCCAACCACGCGGTGAACGGCCGCAGTTCGAAGAGCTTCATCGACGAGGGGCGGCTCGACGTCATCCTCGGCGCCATTCGGCCCGGCGACTTCCTCGTCATCCAGTTCGGGCACAACGACTCCAAGGTCGCCGATCCCACGCGGTACACCGAGCCGTGGACGACGTACCAGGACTATCTGCGCCAGTACATCGACGGCGCGCGGGCCCGAGGGGCACGGCCGGTGCTCGCGACCTCCGTCGAGCGCAGGAAGTTCGACGCGGCAGGCAACGCGGTGCCGACCCATGGCGACTATCCGGCAGCGGCGATCGCACTCGCCGCCCAGGAGGGTGTCGCGCTCCTCGACATCCAGGCGCTGTCCATCGGGCTGTGGCAGAGGCTCGGCGTCGAGGAGACCAAGAAGTACTTCAACTGGACCGCGACCGAGCAGGACAACACGCACTTCAACCCGCCGGGGGCGATCGCCGTGGCGCGGCTCGTCGTGGGTGAGTTGCTGCGACGGCGGGTTCTCTCGCCGCGGGAGGTCCGTCGCCTGGGCGAGGAGATCCCCGACTCCTGGATCACCTGGCCCGAGGCGTAGCGCTCCGCTCGCAGACCGGTTTCCGACCGCGGGCCCGTTCCGGCTGGTCGCGCAGCTCCCCGTGCCCCTGGTGGGGCGCCACTTCTCCCTTTGTTTCGAAAGGAACCGTACTCATGCGTCTTCACATCTGGCATGCCCATGCCATTACTGCCGCTGTCGGCTGCACCGCGCTCGTGCTCGGCGTCACCGGGACCGGCGTCGCCCAGTCCCAGGGGCGTGACCTCGGCCGGCAGGTTCTCGGAGCGGGTGACGGCTGGGGGTCGGCGGAGGGTGGCACGACCGGCGGCTCGGCGGCCGACACCGAGCACGTGTACACCGTCACCACCTGGGCGGAGTTCAAGACCGCGCTGAGGGCCGGCGGTGACGCGCCGAAGATCATCAAGGTCAAGGGCATGATCGACGCCGTCTCCGAGGGATGCGAGGCCTTCGTCACCGGCGGCTACGACCTCCAGCAGTACCTCAAGGACTACGACCCGGCCGTCTACGGCAACGACAAGATCGCCATGGGTCCCCAGGAGGACGCGCGGGTCGCCTCCGCCGCCAGGCAGGACGCGGAGATCAAGGCCAACATCCCGAGCAACACCACCATCGTCGGTGTCGGCAAGAACTCCGGCATCCTCGGCGGCAGCCTCCAGATCAAGGGCGTCTCGAACGTCATCCTGCGCAACCTGACCATCGAGGCCCCGCTCGACTGCTTCCCCAAGTGGGACCCGACCGACGACAACAACACCGGCAACTGGAACTCCGAGTACGACGCCGTGGTCGTCTTCGGCACCGATCACGTGTGGATCGACCACAACACGCTCACCGACGGCCGCTACCCCGACAGTGAGCGGCCGAGCTACTTCGGCAAGGTCTTCCAGCAGCACGACGGGCTGACGGACATCGTGCGCGGCGCCAACTACGTGACCGTGTCCTGGAACTCCTTCAAGGACCACGACAAGAACATGCTGATCGGGAACAGCGACAGCACCGCCACCACCGACGCCGGCAAGCTCAAGGTCACCATGCACCACAACCGCTTCGACGGAATCCTCCAGCGTTCCCCGCGCGTGCGGTTCGGACAGGTCGACGTCTACAACAACCACTACGTGGTGACCGAGGAGCAGAAGGACGACTACTACGTCTTCGGCGTCGGCATCCGCTCGCAGCTCCACGCCAGCGACAACGCGATCACGCTGCCCGCGAGCGCGAGCGTCGGCAAGGCCCTGAAGAAGTGGAACGAGTCCCCGCTCACGGCCCAGAACAACTACGTCAACGGCAAGCTGACGGACCTCATCGCCGTCCACAACGCCGAGATCCCCTCGGAGATCCTGCAGTCCGGCGCCGGGTGGACACCCACCCTGCGGACCAAGGTCGACTCGCCGCGGGCCGTGCCGGGCATCGTCGCGAACCGCGCGGGCGCAGGGAAGGTCTGCTGATGGCCGGTTCTGACCAAACGTCTGGTAGGCGGCCGTTCTCCGGCCGAACGGTTGGCAGGCGCTCCTTCCCCGACCAAACGTTCGGCAGGCGCTCCTTCCTCGCCGCGAGCGTCGGCGCCGCCCTCACCCTCGGCGTCGCGCCCCCCGCCCAAGCCGCCCGCGGACGCTCCGTCTTCGGCCGGTACGGGTCACCCTCGGCCCGGCTCAACGCCCAGACCCTCTACGTCGACGCCGCCGGCACCGGTGACTTCACCACCGTCCAGGCCGCCGTGACCGCGGCTGGGGGTACCTCCCAGGCGTTTAGCACTGGGGGAGGCAGCGGATACACGCTGGTCATCGCGCCGGGCGTGTACCGGGAGACCGTCGCCGTCAGCGTCGCCCGTACGGGAATGACCTGGATCGGGGCCTCCGGGAACGCCCGGGACGTCGTGGTCGTGTACGACAACGCGGCCGGTACGCCGAAGCCCGGCGGTGGCACGTACGGCACCACCGGGTCCGCCACGACCCTGGTGCAGGCCGACGGGTTCACCGCGCGGGACCTCACGTTCGCCAACGACTGGCTGCGCGCCGACCATCCCGGGATCAGTGGCACGCAGGCCGTCGCCATCAAGGTGCAGGGCGACCGGTCGGCGTTCGTGCGGTGCCGGTTCCTCGGGCATCAGGACACGCTGTACGCCGACTCGATGGCCCTCGGCACCTTCGCCCGGCAGTACTTCCGCGACTGCTACGCCGAAGGGGACGTGGACTTCGTCTTCGGGCGGGCCACGGCCGTGTTCGAGCGCTGCCACTTCCACACGCTGACCAGGACCGATCTGGGGTCCGCCCCGTACGGGTTCGTGTTCGCGCCCTCCACCGCGGGCGCCAACCCGCGTGGCTATCTGGTCACCGGTGGACGCATCACCAGTGAGGCCCCGGACGCCTACTACAAGCTGGCCCGCCCCTGGGTGCCCAGTTCGGACACCACCGCCCGGCCCATGCTCACCGTGCGCGAGACCCGCCTCGGTGCCGGGATCGACGCGGTCGCGCCCTACACCAACATGTCGTCGGGCTTCCCCTGGCAGGACCAGCGGTTCGCCGAGTACCGGAACACCGGGCCGGGCGCCGTCGTCTCCGTACCGGAGAACCGGCCCCAGCTCACGGCCGCGGACGCCGCGTCGGCCACCCGCGAGGCATATCTCGGCGACTGGACCCCGTGGGAGAGGTGCTGAGATGCGCCGGCGCACACTGCTCACCGGGCTCGCCGGTGGCCTGGTGGCCGGCGGCACCACCCCCGCCGTCGCCGACGGCCGTACCCGCCGGGTCCTGCACGTCCGGCCCGGCGGGTCGGTCCAGGCCGCCGTGGACGCCGTCACCGGCCCCGGGTGGACGATCGTCGTCCACCCGGGGACGTACCGCGAGGTCGTCAACATCCCGGTCGGCAAAGGGGAGTTGACCTTACGCGGCGCGTCCCGCGACCCCCGCGCCGCCGTCATCGTCTTCGACCGGGCCAACGGCACCCCGAGGCCGGAGGGCGGCACGTACGGCACCGCGGGCTCCGCCACCTTCACCTCGGCGGCGCCCGGCCTGACCGTACGCGACCTGACCCTCGCCAACGACTGGCTGCGCGCGGACCATCCGGACTACACGGGGACACAGGCGGTCGCCGCGTACGTCACCGGGGACCGCTCGCACTTCGAGAACGTCCGGTTCCTCGCCCACCAGGACACCCTGTTCGCGGACACCACCGCGCTGGACGCCTTCGACCGGCAGTACTACCGGCACTGCTACATCGAGGGCGACGTCGACTTCGTGTTCGGGCGGGCCAGGGCCGTCTTCGACGCGTGCCACTTCCGCACCCTCCAGCGGGACGTGTCCTTCACCCCCAAGGGCATGGTCTTCGCCCCCGCCACCGCCCGCGCCAACCCCTACGGCTTCCTCGCCCTGCACAGCCGGATCACCTCCGGTGCCGAGGAGGCCGCGTACAAGATCGCCCGGCCCTGGGTGCCCTCGTACGAGACGACCGCCTGGCCCTCGCTGGTCGTGCGGGACACCTGGATCGGCCCCGGGATCGACGCGGTCGCCCCGTACACCAACATGCGTGAGGCCTACCCCTGGCAGACCATGCGTTTTCGTGAGTACGCCAACTCCGGCCCGGGCGCGGTGATCTCGGAGCCGGAGAACCGGCCGCAGCTCACAGCGGCCGAAGCCGGGGCGCACACGCGGCGGACGTATCTGGGGGACTGGAGGCCCCATGCCCACGGGTGATCCGATGGGCAGCCGCGACCCCGTGGGGCGCCGGGCCTTCGTCGTGGGCACGGGGGCGGGGGCGTTCTTCGCGGGGGCGGGAACGGCGGCGGCGGCCGGGGCGGAGCCCTCGCGGCTCGCCGCGGGCGCCGCCGCCGAGCCGGCCGCCCCGCAAGGCGCCCTCCCCGACTTCCATCCCCTCCTCAAGGACGAGCTCCGCTTCCCGCTCGCCTGGGGCACCTCGCCCATCCGGGACTTCCGCACCTGGCGGCGGGCGGCACGGGCGAAGGTCGAGGAGCACCTGTTCGTCGCCCGGGACGACACCCCGTACGTCCCCGAGTTCGGCGAGCGGAACACCGAAGGGGAGGGCTACACACGGGAGTTGGTCACCTTCTCCCTCAGCCGTTACGGCCGGGTGCGGGGCGCCCTGCTCACCCCGCACGGCACCGGACCGTTCCCGGCCGTCCTCCTGCTGCACGACCACGGCGCCAGGTTCGACATCGGGAAGGAGAAGCTGGTCCGGCCGTGGTACGACGACACCCGTCTGACCTCCGCGCAGGCCTGGGCGGACCGGTACTTCAGCGGCCGGTTCGTCGGCGACGAACTGGCCCGGCGCGGATACGTGGTCCTCGCCGTGGACGCGCTCGGCTGGGGCGACCGGGGTCCGGTCGCCTACGAGGAGCAGCAGGCCCTCGCGAGCAACCTCTACAACCTGGGTTCGTCGCTCGCCGGGCTCATGGCCAGGGAGGACGTGCGCGCGGCGGCCTTCCTGGCCGGCCTCGACCGGGTGGACCGGCGCCGGGTGGCGGCCCTCGGGTTCTCGATGGGCGCGTTCCGGGCCTGGCAGACGGCCGCGCTCAGCGACGACATCGCGGCCGCCGCGAGCGTGTGCTGGATGACCGGGCTCAAGGAGGTCATGGTGCCCGGCAACAACATCCTGCGCGGCCAGTCCTCCTACTACATGCTCCATCCCGGGCTCGCCCGGCATCTCGACTTCCCCGACGTGGCGAGCATCGGCGCCCCCAAGCCGATGCTGTTCCTGAACGGCGGCCTCGATCCGCTGTTCCCCGCCGACGGCGTTCGCGTGGCCCACGACAAGCTGCGCGCCGTCTGGCGTTCCCGCCACGCCGAGGAGCGGTTGCGGCTGACGACCTGGCCGGACCTCGGCCATGTGTTCACCGCTCCCCCGCAGGACGAGGTCTTCGAATGGCTCGACTCCGTCCTGTGAACCACCCCACCCGCACGAGAAAGGAACCGCTCTCCATGTCTCGTCGTACCACTCTCGCCCTGGGCACGGCCCTGGCCCTCGGTGCCGGTCTGGCCGTACTCCCCACCCAGGCGTACGCCGCCACCGTGGTGGTCAGCAACTCCACCGACCTGTCCAACGCCATCAAGAACGCCACCGCGGGCACGGTCATCCAGGTGCGCGGCGGCACGTACTACCCGACGGCGACCATCCAGTCGACGGCGAACGGCACCTCCTCCAGCCGGATATACCTCCAGCCGTACGGCTCGGAGACCGTGAAGATCGACGGCTCGAACCTCCCCGACGGCGACTGGATCTTCAAGCTGACCGCCGACTACTGGACCGTCTCCGGGATCACGTTCCAGAACTCCCCGGACAGCGCGGTCGTCTGCCAGTCCTGCGCCTCCACGGTCTGGGACAACATCAAGACCATCAACGGCGGCGACTCCGGCTTCACGCTCACCGGCGACAGCACCACCAACAACACCGTCCGGAACATCGACTCCTACGGCCACTACGACGCGGCCAACCACGGGGAGAACGCCGACGGCATCGCCGTGAAGTTCGGCTCCGGCTCCGGCAACCTCATCACCGGAGCCCGGCTCTACAACAACTCGGACGACGGCCTGGACTTCTGGTCCTTCTCGTCGCCCGTCACCGTCGAGCACACCTGGGCGATGGGCAACGGCAGGAACCGCTGGTCGGACTCCGCGTTCGCGGGCGACGGCAACGGCTACAAGCTGGGCGGCGACGGCGAGACCGTGGCCCATGTCATCAACAACTCGGCCGCCTGGGACAACGCGGGCAACGGCTTCACCGAGAACAGCAACAAGGGCGCCATCGTCATCAACCGCACCACCGCCTACGCCAACGCCAAGTGGGGCTACTACTTCGCCACCGGAGCGGCGAAGCTCGGCAAGAACCTGGCCGTCAGCAACAGTTCAGGCTCGGTGAGCAAGGGCTCGTCGGTCACCTCGTCCGGCAACAACTGGGACTCGGGGATATCGACTCCGGCCTTCGCGTCGACGAACGCGTCGACCACCTTCAACTCCCGTGCGTCGAACGGGACGTTGCCCGCGACGACGTTCCTGACGACGGGCAGCAGCACGATCGGGTCGACGATGAACTGACCGTCCGTCGGGACGAGCTGCGAGACGAACCGAGGGGTGCGGCGTCGCTACCGCACCCCTCACCCCTCAATGGCCGGTTTCCGGTCCCTATTGACTTGATATGGATCAGGCAAAAGGTCTGGCAGTCAAGAGGGTGACGCGCGTAGAAACCTGTCATGCATAAGCCATTCCGTTTCGCGACGCTCGCCGTCGCCTGTGCCGTCGCCGGTGCCGCCCTGTACGGCGCCGGCGCGGCCACCGCCGGTCAGTCCACGGCGAACTCAACCCACGAGCCCCACAACATCGGGCTCCTGGTCCAGGAGATCGACTCCTACTACGGCACCACGGCCGACAGCGCCGGCGTGTACCAGGCCTCCGCCACCAGCCCCTACGCCAAGGACCTGGCGCGCATCGAGTCCGCGGCGAAGAAGGACATCGACAAGGCGGCGCGCAAGGCGCTGCGCAAGGGCAAGAAGCCCGCTGTCGTCTTCGACGTCGACGACACGCTGCTGCTCTCCCTCGACTACGAGAAGAGGACCAACTACACGTACAACTCGGCCACTTGGGCCGAGTACGTGGCCAAGGCCGACCGCCCGGCCGTCTTCGGCACGCCCGAGCTGGTCGCCTACGCCAAGGCCAAGGGCGTCGAGGTGTTCTACAACTCCGGTCTGAAGGAGTCGCAGCGCGCCGCGGCCGTCGCGAACCTGAAGAAGGTCGGCGCCGACATCAACCTCGACGCCGCCCACATGTTCCTCAAGGACGCGGCCAACCCGCCCGCCTACCTGAGCGCCTGCGCCACACCCGGCACCTGGACCTGCACGACCGTGCAGTACAAGTCCGGCACCCGCAAGCACATCGAGGACCTCGGGTACGACGTCATCGCCAACTTCGGCGACCAGTACTCGGACCTCGAAGGCGGCTACGCCGACAAGACGTACAAGCTCCCGAACCCGACGTACTTCGTGAGCTGATCCTCAGGTCTTCACCTCTTCAGCGGCCTGATCGACTCCAGGGTGGGTACGACCGGCAGGATCGTCCCGTCGGCCGCGAAGCGCATCAGGTCGATGGTGGTCTCCCGGTGCATGCCGTCACCGCCTGCCTTTCCGGGGCCGTTCAGGGCGAACCGGTGGTACACCATGTACCAGTCGTCGGTGCCGGGCACGTTCACCACGGAGTGGTGGCCGGTGGCCTTGATGCCGTACTCGGGGCGCTTGGACAGGATCGTCCCCCGCTTGGTCCACGGGCCGAGCGGGGACGGTCCGGTCGCGTAGGCGACGTGGTAGTTCTCGCTGCGGGTGTCGTCTTCGGACCACATGAAGTAGTACGTCCCCTGCCGCTTCACCACGAAGGAACCCTCACGGAAGTTGTCCGGGGTGATGTCCTTCACCTTCGCCGCGTCGAACGACACCATGTCCTCGTTCAGCGGTACGACGTATCCGTGCCCGTTGCCCCAGTAGAGGTACGCCTGACCGTCATCGTCGGTGAAGACGGCCGGGTCGATCATCTGGCCGCTCAACTGCCCTTTCGCCACCAGGGGTTTGCCGAGGGCGTCCTTGAACGGGCCCGCCGGGGAGTCGGCCACCGCGACCCCGATCGCCTGCTCGGCGCAGAAGTAGAAGTAGTACTTGCCGTTCTTGGTGGCGATCGCCGGCGCCCAGGCGTTCTTGTCCGCCCAGGACACATCGGGTCCCAGGTCGAGGATCACGCCGTGGTCTGTCCAGTGGACCAGGTCCTTCGACGAGAACGCCTTGAACCTGGTGCCGCTCCAGCCCTGGAAGCCGTCGGTCGTCGGGTAGATCCAGTAACGGCCGTCCAGATACTGGATGTCGGGGTCGGCGTACAGCCCCGGCAGAACCGGGCTGCGGGTGGGCACCGCCTCTACCGTCCAGGTGCGGCGCGTCCCGTCCGCCGCCGTCACCGTGTACTTCTGCGGCTTGCGGAAGTCACGCCGCGTACCCGACGCGGGGCTCACCCTCGCCCCCGCCCCGACCCACAACTTCGGGTCCAGCCGGGCGAGTTCGGCGTCAGGCCGCATCGGCAGCACGACCTTGGCGGCCGCCTCCGTGACGACGGCGTACCCCTTCTGCCCACCGGCCGTGGCGTCCACGACGGATGTCGGGGTGTCCGGGTAGGCGGCCAGCAGTCGGTCGTACTCCGCCTGCGTCACCGGCATCACCGTGCCGTGGCGGGGGCTGGCGGGCAGCTGGTAGTCGGCGGACATCGTCCACTTGCCGGAGTTGAGATCGGTGGTCTCGAAGGGGACGTAGCCGCGACCGCCGTACTCGTCGATGAACAGGTACCACTTGTTCTCGGTGTTGGACTTGAAGACAGTCGGTCCCTCACCCCGGTCGATCGACCCGCTCCCGACGCAGTCGGAGACGAAGTCGTACGAGGTGTCCGTCAGCGAGGTCGACTTCTCCGCGGTGATGAACTTCGAGCAGGGGCTGGAGGATGTGGGGTCCCGCTCGTCCTTCGTGTAGCGGTAGTAGGTCCCCTTGTGCTCCACGACAGTTGAGTCGATCACGGAGTAGCCCGGATCGTCCCAGACCTTGGGCTCGCTGAAGGTGCGGAAGTCCTTCGTCGTCGCGTACATCATCTTGTTGTACGTCGAGCCGGTGTGCTCGGGGTCGTCGTCGGCGTACAGCTTCGACGCCCAGAAGACGACGTACGAGCCGAGCTGCTCGTCGTAATAGGCCTCCGGTGCCCAGGTGTTGCCGGCCGAGTCGGGGGAGACCTTCACCAGGCGCTGGTCGGTCCAGTGGACCAGGTCGGTCGACTCCCAGACCATGATCGACTTGCTGCCGTGGCGCTGGACGTAGTCCCAACTTCCGCTGCTGTTCCGGTACATGCGCAGGTCGGTCGCGATCATGTAGAACTTGTCGCCCTTGGGGGAGCGGATCACGAACGGGTCGCGCAGCCCCTTCTCGCCGGTGGTGGAGGTGAGGACCGGCTTGCCCGCGTTCAACTCCCGCCAGTGCAGGGGGTCGTTGCCACGGCTGAGGGCGTACCGGATCTGCTCGCCGTCGGCCGTGCCCTCGCCGGTGAAGTAGGCGAAGAGATATCCCGCGTACTTCTTGGGTTTCTTCACCACCTGCTCTGTGGACTGCGCCGGGCTCGGTGGGGCGGCCAGGAGGCCGAGGAGGAGAGCCAGGAGGGGGAGCAGGATCGTGCGGGCGGTGCGGCTCATGACACATCCTGTGGGGGTCTGGTGGATTCTGTTGGATGAGCTGTCCTCGGAGTGTTGCCAGTGGGGTTCGGCTCGTCAATCGGTGGGCGTGTGAAGGCTTCGAGCGAAACTTTCGAACGATTTCGTGGTGGCGCGGCAACCCTTTGCCGCCGGGTGGCGACCAGTGATCAGAAGCGGGCCGGGGCGGCCCCTCCGGCCCGCTTCGTTCCTCGTCTCCCCGAGACGTGTCGCCTGCGAAAGGAACACCTGTGCGTCAGACCATCGGACGCCACCGAAGGACCCGCACCCTGTCGATCGCCGCCGCCGTGTCCGTCGCCGCGGGGGCGGGCGGCGTCTACCTCGGCCTCTCGCACGACGGCGCCCAGGCCGCGGCCACCACGGTCACCGTCTCCAGCACCGCGTCGCTGGAGTCGGCCGTCGCGAACGCCGTCGCCGGAACGACGATCCAGGTGCGCGGTGGCACCTACCGGCCGACGAAGACCCTGAAGTCCACGGCGAACGGCACCGCCTCGGCCCGGATCACGCTCACCGCGTACGGCAGTGAGAAGGTCAGGATCGACGGGTCGGGGCTGGCCGCCGGCTCCTGGCTCGCCGGGATCCACGGCGACTACTGGACGGTCTCGGGCCTCACCTTCCAGAACTCCCCGGCCCAGGGCTTCGTCGCCACGTCGTCGGTCGGCGGGATCTTCAAGAACCTCGTCACCGCGAACAACGGCGACTCCGGGTTCACGCTGCGCGGCGACGGCACGACGAACAACCTCGTGCGGAACCTCGACAGCCACGGCAACTACGACGCCGCCGACCACGGCCAGAACGCCGACGGCATCGCGGTGAAGTTCGGCTCCGGCACCGGCAACAGGATCACCGGCGCGCGCCTCTACAACAACGCGGACGACGGGCTCGACCTCTGGCAGTTCTCCTCGCCCGTCACCATCGAGCACTCCTGGGCCTTCGGCAACGGCGAGAACCGCTGGAACGACTCCGCGTTCGAGGGTAACGGCAACGGGTTCAAGCTGGGCGGGGGAGGGGTGTCCGTCGCGCACTCCGTCAACAACAACGCGGCCTGGGACAACACGTTGCACGGGTTCACCGAGAACTCCAACACCGGGGCCGTACTGCTGAACAGGAACACCGCTTACGCCAACAAGAAGAACGGGTTCTATTTCGCCACGGGCAAGGCCCGGCCGGCGCGGAACCTGGCGGTGGGCAACGGATCGGGGAAGGCGAAGCTGGGCTCGTCCACGGTGTCGGCCGCGAACAACTGGGACAGCGGAGTGACCGCGCCGGCCTTCAGGTCGACGGACGCGGCAACCGCGTATGCCTCTCGGCAGGCGGACGGGTCCTTGCCGGTCACGACGTTCTTGACCACGGGCTCCACGACCATCGGTTCGACCATGGACTGAACTGCCACGAACCGCCCCCGTCGGCCGTCACCGGCGGGGGCGGTCCCTGTCGTGCCGACCCCGAGGGGGGCTCCGGTCGGCACCTGCTGCCGGCCGAGGGGGGCTCAGGCCAGCAGGTCCACGCAGTCGAACGAGGTGCCCGGACTGAGGAAGGCCGTGCCGCTCGAACCACTGACGATGTCGAGTCTCAGTACGTTGTACTGACTGGTGTTCGACTTCCATGCACTGACAGGGACGCTGTAGGTGAACGTGTGGTTGTTCCCCCGGTACGAACCCGTGGTGAGCGACCGGGTGGAGGGCTGCTTCGGGGCCGCCGGAATCGGCGACACCCAGTCATTGATGGATACCCGCGGCCGTCCGCCCGCGAAGGCGTCCGTCACACCGATCCGCAGGGTGTGCGCGGCGGCGGCCTGGGCGGCGGTGAGTTTGAAGAAGATCTGGATGCCGTCGTTGACGTCCTGCCAGATGTACGCGGGGAAGGACGCCGCCGGGTCACCACTGCCCAGCGTGACGTTGCCCGTCCACTTCGCCGCGCGGCCGTCGGACGGATGCGCGCGCGTCATCAGCTCGGCGTTCTTGAACTCGCCGGGCGTGCCGTCCCAGTCGCCGAGGCGCCAGACCGTCTTCGCGATGGACGGGTCGCCGGTGATGGTGATGCTGTTCAGTGCGGTCGAACCGCCCGCCGTCACTTTCACCTCCCGGGTGTGCACGGCCAGTTCGCCCTTGTGGACGGTCAGCGTGTACGTGCCCGGCAGCATGCCCTTGCAGGAGAAGGCGCCGGTGTCGGCGGCGGCCTTCGCCCAGTACTGGGCGTCCTTGTTCGCGAAACCGACCGTGTAGGCGTACTTCGCGTCCATGCCCCTGAGGCCGACACCGGCCACCTTGCCGCGCCCCGCCTTGCCGACCCAGCCCGTGATGCCGAGGCCCTCCACCCAGGACGTGTCCAGCTTGTCGTGAGCCAGCGACGCCGAGGGCGCCCCGCCGTCCGTGAAGGCCAGCACGTACGGACCCTGCAGGCCGAAACGTTCCGCCTCGGTCTGGGCCTGGTTGTAGTGCAGGATCTCGTAGAGCCCGGCGCACAGGTCGTTGGAGTGGCGGAGCAGGGAGCGGTAGAAGGGGCCGCCGGAGGCCTTCTCGTGGTTGGAGCGGACGATCCAGAGGCCGGCCTCTCCGGTGGTGAAGCCGATGTGGTCGTAGTCGACGACCCGCTTGCCCGAGTAGTGCTTGGAGTGGGTCGTGCCGTCCGCGCGCCGCCAGACGTCACCGGCCTCGATGACCTTGTCGGAGGCCTCGATCCAGGAGTCCGGGCCTTCGTTGGGGAACATCCCGGGCTTGAGGCGGACGAGGAAGCGGGTCGCCGTGAAGGACGCGTCCGCCTTGTCGGTCCACAGATAGACGTTGTTCTGGCCGTTGCGGGCCGCGTACCACTGGGTGATCGCGCCGTGCACGGCCTTGATCAGGATCGTCGACCCGGACTGCCGAATCGTGACCGTCGAGGCGCCGAGCCCGGACTCGACGTGCGAGTGCTTGCCTCCGTACCCCTCGTACTCCTTGCCCCGGTAGCGGAGCGAGGTGAGGTCGCCGGTGGCTTTGGAGACCTTGAAGACCAGGTTCGCCCCGGTGTCGACGACGAGGTTCCTTCCGTCGTCCGAGTGGCCGAACCCGGCGGCGGACGCGGTGGAGAGGAGTCCGGTGCCGCCCGCGACGGCGGCGCCGGTGGCGGCGACGCCGAGCGCGCCGGCCCCGAGCACGCGCCGGCGCGTGAGGCGTCTCTTGTGGGTGCTCAAGGGTGGTACTCCGGGATTGTCGGATCTTGGCTTACTTGTACGTGATGGCAGATGACGAGAACTTGCAGGTGGTTCCGTCCGCGCCGACACCGATCTGGGTGGGCTCCCTGCCCGAGCTGTTGCCCTTGAAGCGCACGCAGATCTTGACCTTCTTCTTCGGGTCGCCGTGAATACGGATCTTCGACAGCGTCGCGGTGTCGCCGTAGTTGGCGTTCACGCCGACGATCGCCTTCAGGGGCGCCACGACGTCGATGTCGCTCAGCGTGATCGTGCGCTTGTACTGCTTCTCGCAGTTGCCGCAGGAGCGCACCAGCTTGCCGGAGTCCTGCACACGGAAGCCGGTGATGCTGAGCTTCCCGGCGCCGTTGAACTGGAAGACCTTGTCCGACGCCTTCTTCGCGCCGCCCCCGACGACCTTGTACACGGCCTTCGACGACTTGCCCTTGAAGCTGGCGGCGTCCTCGCCGACGTCCAGCCACCACACGTTCTTCAGGGTGCAGCTGCCCTTGCAGTGCACCCCGTCCGCACCCGGGAGGCCGATGATCACGTTCTTCAGGACCGCGCCGTCCGCCAGCTCGAAGATCGGGTCCTGGCCCTCGTCCTGGCTGCCGCTGCCGAGCGCGCCCTTGCCGAAGAACTTCTTGAGCTTGCCGTCGTACGTGCCCGAGACCTCGATCGTCCTGGACACGGCCTTGCTGCCCTTGGCCGTCGGCCAGGTCGTGGCGGCGCCGGCGCCGGACAGCAGCGACGTCGTCGCGAGGGCCCCGCCGGTGAGGGCGAGGGCGGCGGCCGAGCCGATCACGGCCCGCCGGCCGATGACCCGACGGCGGTGCCGGACGCGCTGTTCTGCTGGTGCGGTCATGAACCCGTTTCCTTGCCGGTGGTGACTCCTGCGCCTACTGGTCGCCACCGGTGGAGGAAGGGTTGCCGCGTCCACAGATCTTTTTCACGAAAGATCTTTTCTACGAATCGCCCTCGTCCGAGGAGTCGTTGTCCGAGGAGTCGTTGTCGTCGTGGCCCTCGAAGTCGCCCGCCACCGCGAGGTCCTCGCCCTTCGCCTTCGCCTTCATCGCGTAACGGTCGTCGCCCGCGTCACGGCCGCCGCGCTCGTGGTTGTACTGCCCGGCGAAGACGAACTCGCCCTTCGGGACCGTGAGGCCGTCCTTGAGCACCCAGGTGTAGACCAGGAAGCCGTCGTCGGCCTCGACCGTGAGGTCGAAGTCCTGCTCCGGCAGCGAGCGCCAGGCGCCGGCCGAGGTGACCCCGCCGGTCTGGGCGATCCGCAACTGGACGGTCAGCTCGGTGAGCTGCTCGCTCGTCTTCAGGGTGAGGTTGCTCTGCGCCCAGAAGTCGTTGCTGTGCGGGTCGACCGAGCCGTCCGACCAGAGCGGACCGTCCTCCACGCTCCCCGAGGCGGGCAGCTCCGGCGCGGTCGTGTCCTTGGTGGACGGGCTCTTCGACGGGGCCGAGCCGGGCTCGCTCTCCGTCTTGCCGCCGGTGCTCGGCCTCGGGTGGTCGGGGTCGATCGGGGCCCGGCTCGTCGCGCCCGGGGAGTCGACCGGTGTCGGGGAGACCGCCACGGTCTGGTCGGCCGGCGGTGTCTCGGCACCCTTCACCGCGGAGGCGACCGCGTAGCCGCCGACCGCGAGCACACTCGCGACACCGGCGGTGGCGGTGATCACCCGCACCC
The DNA here is from genome assembly GCF_041435215.1 of Streptomyces sp. NBC_01314. Lineage (NCBI taxonomy): Bacteria > Bacillati > Actinomycetota > Actinomycetes > Kitasatosporales > Streptomycetaceae > Streptomyces > Streptomyces sp. NBC_01314. Next base: position 8,671,318 of record NZ_CP108394.1, read on the forward strand.
AGCCCCACAACGGCGGCCGGGTCACCTTGCGGCTCCGGCGCTCCTCGGGGGCGGCCATACCGCGTTCGATCCGGGCCAGGATGCGGGCGCGGTCGGGCTCGTGCGCCTCGGCCGACTCGCGCAGCCGGGCGCGCAGCTCCTCGTGCACGTCCCTCATCGGTCCCTTCCTCCGCTGCCCGGCGCACCGGCACCGGTCACTCTCGCGCCCGGCACGCCCCCGGTCGTGATGCCGGCATGCATACGCCGTGGTGCGTCCTCGGTGCCGAGCAGCTTCTGCAACTCGGCCATCCCCTTGGACGTTTGGCTCTTCACGGTACCGACCGAGACCCCGAGGGCGAGCGCCGTGTCCTTCTCCGAGAGGTCGAAGGCATGCCGCAGGACCACACAGGCCCGCTTGCGGAACGGCAGTCTGCGCAGCGCCGACTGGACGTCGACCACGCCGGGCACATCGGGATTCTCGGTCTTCTCCTCGCGCTGCGACCAGAACAGCGTGACCCTGCGGCGCTCACGGACCGCGCTGCGGATCCGGGTGCGGGCCAGATTGGCGACGATGCCCCGGGCGTACGCCACCGGATGGTCCGCCGCGCGGACCCGGTCCCAGCGGTGCCACATCGCGAGCAACGCGTCCGCGGCCAGGTCGTCGGCGGCGTCGGCCTCACCTGTCAGCAGGTGCGCCAGGCGGGAAAGTTCGGCGTAGTGACGTTCGAAGAAGGCGTGGAACTCCACGGAGGCTGCGTCGTCGACGACAGTGCCCACGGGGACCTCTCTCCTGGCTACGGCCACAGCAGCCGAGCCGGCTGCCTGTGCGTGTCATGTGAATGACATGTGATCGTCAGGGGTCGACCCCCGACGAGATCCGGAAGAGTAGCAGTGATCGTGAAAGGTGTTCGTACGCGGCTTCGAACGCCGTCTTGCTGGGAGAATTCCGATTCCGTAACACGGAGAAAACCTGAATCAGGTTCAACGGGGACACAATCCAGCCAGCATCCGCGCGTAGTCCACGCATGTCACTAGGAGCACCGTTCATGTCCGACGCACAGAAGGTGGCCGACCGGCCCGCAGCCGAGCCACCCGGGGCGAACAGCGTCGATCGCTTCTTCAAGATCAGCGCCCGGGGGTCCACCTTCGCCCGTGAGATACGCGGCGGCCTCGCCACGTTCTTCACGATGGCGTACATCCTTGTCCTGAATCCCATCATCCTCGGCAACGCCAAGGACAAGTACGGCCACACCCTCGACGGCGCCGAACTCGTCACCGCCACCGCCCTCGTGGCCGCGGTGATGACCATCATCATGGGCGTCGGCGGCAACCTGCCGCTCGCGCTCGCCGCCGGCCTCGGACTCAACGCGGTCGTCGCCTTCCAGATAGCCCCGCTGATGAGCTGGCCCGACGCGATGGGCCTGGTCGTCCTCGAAGGCCTGCTGATCTGCGTCCTGGTGGTCACGGGCCTGCGTGAGGCCGTCATGCACGCCATCCCGCAACCGCTCAAGCAGGCGATCAGCGTCGGCATCGGCCTGTTCATCGCCTTCATCGGCTTCGTCGACGCCGGGTTCGTCAGCCGGATCCCGGACATCGCCGGTACCACCGTGCCGGTGCAGCTCGGTGCCACGGGCGCGCTGTCCGGCTGGCCGATCCTGGTCTTCTGTCTCGGTGTCCTGCTGACCATCGGCCTGCTCGCCCGGAAGGTGAAGGGCGCGATCCTGATCAGCATCCTGACGATGACCGTCGTTGCGATCGTGATCAACTCGGTGGCCGACATCAAGAGCTGGGGCCTGACCACGCCGAAGGTCCCCGAGGACATCGTCGCCGCCCCCGAGTTCGGACTGATCGGCGACTTCAGCCTGTTCGGCTCGTTCGGCGAGACCACCGTCATCACGGTCGTCCTGCTGATCTTCACCCTGCTGCTCTCGGACTTCTTCGACACCATGGGCGCGGTCTTCGGCATCACCGCCGAGGCGGGCCTGCTCGACGAGGAGGGCAAGGTCCCGAACCTCGGCCGGGTCCTCCTCATCGACGGCGCGGCGGCCGTCGCGGGCGGTGCCGCCTCCTCGTCCTCCGCGACCTCCTACATCGAGTCCGCGGCCGGTGTCGGCGAGGGCTCCCGCACGGGCTTCTCCAACCTGGTCACCGGCGGCCTCTTCGCGGTGGCGCTCTTCCTCACCCCGCTGCTGACCATCGTCCCCATGCAGGCCGCCGCCCCCGCGCTCGTCGCCGTCGGCTTCCTGATGATGACCCAGGTCAAGAACATCGACTGGGACAAGTACGAGATCGCCATCCCCGCGTTCCTCACGATCGCCGTGATGCCGTTCACCTACTCGATCACCAACGGCATCGGCGCCGGCTTCCTCGCCTTCGTCCTGATCAAGACGGTCCTCGGCAAGGCGAAGGAGGTCCACTGGCTGCTGTGGGCCACCTCGGCCCTGTTCCTGGTGTACTTCGCGATCAACCCGATCCAGCAGCTGTTCGGGGTGAGGTGACACCGTTCACGCACTGACGGCGAAGGGCCGCTCTCCGGGGGGAGAGAGGGCGGCCCTTCCTCTTCATGTGGTCCCTCAGTCCTTCAGCGCCGCCTCCATGACCGCCTTGGCCACCGGCGCCGCCAGTCCGTTGCCGCTGACCTCCGACCGGGCCGCGTTCGACTGCTCCACGACGACCGCGACGGCGACCTCCTTGCCGTCGGCCTTCCCGTACGACGTGAACCAGGCGTACGGCGTCTCGCTGTTGTTCTCGCCGTGCTGGGCCGTACCGGTCTTGCCGCCCACGGTCGCCCCGCTGATCCGCGCGTTCGTGCCCGTGCCGTCCTCGACGACGGTCCGCATCGCCGACTGCAACTGCTCGGCGGTGCCGGAGCTCATGATCTCCTTCGTGTCCGCGTCGGCGTCGTAGTCCTCCAGGGCATCGCCTCCGCCGTTGGTGATCTGCGACACCATGTGCGGCGCGACCAGCTTGCCGCCGTTGGCTATCGCCGCCGACACCATCGCCATCTGGAGCGGCGTCGCGGTGACGTCGTACTGGCCGATGCCCGTCAGTGCGGTCGACGACTCGTCCATGTCCGACGGGTAGACGCTCTCGTACGCCCGCACGGGCACGTCCTGCGCCTTGTCGTCGAAGCCGAACTTCTCGGCCATCGCCCTCACCTTGTCCTGGCCCAGGGCGACGGCCATCCTCGCGAAGACGTTGTTGCACGAGTACCGCAGCGCCGTACGGATCGTGGCGTTCTCGCAGGGCGCGCTCGGGTTCTCGTTCGACAGCTCGGTGGTCGTGCCCGGCAGGGTGTACGGGTCCGGGCTGTCGGTCTTCGTGTCCACCGACGTGTACAGCCCGTCCTCCAGCGCGGCCGCCGCCACGACCAGCTTGAACGTCGACCCCGGCGGCAGCGGCTGGCGCAACGCCCGGTTGGTCAGCGGCTTGTCCTCGTCCGCGTTGAGCTTCTTCCAGGCCGTACCGGCGGTGTTGGCGTCGGTGAGCGAGGACGGGTCGTACGACGGGGTCGACACCACCGCGAGGATCTTCCCGGTCGTCGGGTCGATCGCCACGGCCGCGCCCTTCTTGTCGCCGAGCGCCTCGAACGCCGCCTTCTGCACGGCCGGTTCGATCGTGGTGATCACATTGCCCGGCTCGGCCCGCTCGCCGGTGACCGTGTCCATCACGGTCTTCAGCCGCAGGTCCGTGCCGTCCAGCAGGTCCTGGTAGACGCCCTCCAGTTGGGTCGGCGTGTAGGCCTGCGAGGCGTAGCCCGTCACCGCCGCGTACAGCTCGCCGTCCGTGTACGTGCGTCTGTACGCGAGGTCGCTGCCCTTCGTGCGGGCCGAGCCGGTGATCGACTCGCCGCCGACGACGATGTTCCCGAGCGGGTCCGCGTACGTCCTGATCACGTTGCGCCGGTTGCCCTGGTCGTCCGCGAGCGCCGTGCCCTCGTAGAACTGCACCCAGGTCGCCCTGACCAGCAGGGCGAGCACGAGCAGCAGGGTGAAGACGGCGGAGCGCCTGATCGTCTTGTTCATGGCACCCGAAAAGACGAGCAGGATGCGATCAATCGTTCCCTTCGCCCGGATTTCTCATTGGTTCTTCATGAGGGCATGAGGGCGCTGAGGAGGGCGTGAGAGGTGGGGTTCAGAGCCGCCGGGTCGCCAGCGTCAGCCGGTCACGCGCGTCGAAGAGGGCGTCCTTGACCAGCTGCTCGTGGGCGGGCGTCAGCCGGGCGACCGGGACCGAGCAGCTGATGGCGTCACGGGCCGGTGTGCGGTAGGGGATCGCCACGCCGAAGCAGCGCAGCCCGAGCGTGTTCTCCTCGCGGTCCACGGAGAACCCCTGCTCACGGATCTGGCGCAGCTCCTCGATGAGCCGCTCCCGGTCCGTGATCGTGTGCTCCGTCAGCGCCGGAAGGGTCTCCGGGAGCATCTTGCGGACCTGCTCGTCGGTGTGGGTGGCCAGCAGCGCCTTGCCGAGCGAGGTGGAGTGGGCGGGCAGCCTGCGGCCGACACGGGTGAAGGGGCGCAGATAGTGCTGCGACTGCCGGGTGGCCAGATAGACGACGTTCGTGCCGTCGAGACGGGCCAGGTGGATCGTCTCCGTCGTGTCGTCCGACAGCCGGTCCAGCGTCGGCCGGGCCAGCGCCACCACCTCGTCGCCGTCGATGTACGACGTGCCCACGAGCAGTGCCCGTACGCCGATGCCGTACCGCGTGCCCGTCGCGTCCGTCTCGACCCAGCCCAGCTCCACGAGGGTGCGGAGCAGCATGTACAGGCTCGACTTGGGGTAACCGACGGCCTCCTGGACCGCCGCCAGGGAGTGCATACCGGGGCGCCCGGCGAAGTATTCGAGCAGCTCAACGGTCCTCACCGCCGACTTGACCTGTGCTCCGCCGCCCGTCTCGACTGCCGACATCGCCCTTGACCCCTATCGTTCGACGGGAAATAGTCTCAGACAGCATATTCATCATCAGAGACAGCGTTCAGCATATCGAACGACCCTGGTGAATGGACCCAGAAATACGCTCAGGAATACGTGGAGGAACCCCCGGTGGCAGCAGCACCAGTCTGGAGTGTCGACCCCCGAACCGGGAAGCAGCGCGAGCAGGTTGCGGTGGAAGCCACAGCTCAGGAGGTGGACGCCGCCGTCCGCGCGGCGCACGCCGCCCGTGCCTCCCTGACCGACCGCACGGTCCGCGCGGCCTTCCTGCGCTCCGCCGCCGACCAGCTTCAGGCGGCCAAGGACCAGCTCGTCGAGGTCGCCGACGCCGAGACCGCGCTCGGCCCGGTCCGGCTCACCGGTGAACTCACCCGCACCTGCTACCAGCTGCGGGCCTTCGCCGACATCGTGGACGAGGGCGCGTTCCTCGACGTGGTGATCAACCACCCCGACGACACGGCCACCCCGCCCATTCCCGACCTGCGCCGCTACAAGGTCCCGCTGGGTGTCGTCGCCGTCTACTCGGCCTCGAACTTCCCCTTCGCCTTCTCCGTCTCCGGCGGCGACACGGCGAGCGCGCTGGCCGCCGGCTGCCCGGTCGTCGTCAAGGCCCACCCCGACCACCCGGCGCTGTCCGAGCTGGTCGCGATCGTGGTGCGCCGCGCCGCCGCCGAGCACGGCATCCCCGAGGGCGTCCTCGGCCTCGTCCATGGCTTCGAGGCGGGCGTCGAACTGGTCAAGCACCCGCTCGTCACCGCCGCCGGCTTCACCGGCTCGGTGCGCGGCGGCCGTGCCCTCTTCGACGCGGCGGCCGCCCGGCCGGTGCCGATCCCGTTCCACGGCGAGCTGGGCTCCCTGAACCCGGTCCTCATCACCGAGGCCGCCGCCGCCGAGCGCGCCGAGGCGATCGGCGCCGGGCTCGCCGGGTCGATGACCCTCGGCGTCGGCCAGTTCTGCGTGAAGCCGGGCCTGGTGCTGGCGCCCGCCGGTGACGCCGGTGACCGGCTGCTCAAGTCGCTGACCGACGCGGTCAGCGACGTCGGCTCCGGGGTCCTGCTGGATCACCGGATGCGCGACAACTTCCTCGCCGGTGTCGCCGAGCGCGCCGAACTGCCCGACGTGGAGTCGCCGGTGACCGCCGGCGCGGGTGGCGAGCACACCGTCAGCCCCGGATTCCTGACCGTCCCCGCCGGCAAGCTGGCCGCCGAGGGCGAGCACGACCTGCTCCTGGAGGAGTGCTTCGGGCCGCTCACGGTCGTGGCGCGCTACGAGGACGAGGACGAGGCCAAGTCGGTGCTGTCCCGCCTGCCGGGCAACCTCACCGCCACGGTGCACGTGTCCGCCGGAGAGGCCTCCGGCGAGGGGCGTGGGCCGGAGTTGCTGGCCGAGCTGACGCCGCTGGCCGGACGGGTGCTCGTGAACGGCTGGCCGACGGGTGTGGCCGTGGCCGCGGCCCAGCACCACGGTGGGCCCTACCCGGCGACGACGTCCACGTCCACGTCGGTGGGCGGTACGGCGATCGAGCGGTGGCTGCGGCCGGTGGCCTACCAGGGGGCGCCCGAGGCGCTGCTTCCGGCGGAGCTGCGGGACGAGAACGCGCTGGGGCTGCCGCGGCGGTTCAACGGCCACTTGGAACGGTAGTGGCGTAGGGGGTTCGGTTCGTTTCGGACCGCGCGTGCGTCATGGTTGCCCGCGCGGTTCCCCGCGCCCCCGAAGGGGCGCGGATGGGGGCGCGGAGCTGCGAGAATCCCCCAATGGACGTCAAAATTCCCGAACTCCCGTTCTCGCTCCGCACATACGGACCCGATGGGCACTGGTCCCATGAGGACGGGGTGCTCACCGGGTGGGCCGGTGCTCGGCAGGACCGGTTCGTGTCGCCCACCGGCGAGGGCCTGGATCCGGCTTCGGACGCGCCCCGGCTGCTGGGTGCGCCGGAGGGGGACTTCCAGCTGATCGCCCGGGTCACCGTCGGCTTCGCCGCCGGGTTCGACGCGGGCGTTCTGTATGTGCACGTGGGGGAACGGGCCTGGGCGAAGCTCTGCCTGGAGCACTCGCCGGACGTGCCGACCGTGTGCACGGTGGTCACCCGGGGACACTCGGACGACGCCAACTCCTTCACGGTGGAGGGCAGCTCGGTGTGGCTGCGGGTCAGTCGCACCGGCCGTGCCTTCGCCTTCCACGCCTCACGCGACGGCAAGCAGTGGACCTTCGTCCGCCTCTTCACCCTCGCCGGCGAGCACGAGAGCGGAGCCGCCCTCGTCGGCTTCATGACCCAGTCCCCGATGGGCGAGGGCTGCGTGGTCACCTACGACGAGATCGAATTCCGCCCGAACTGGCCGGAGGACCTGAGAAACGGCAGCTGATCCGGTCTTTTCAGGGGGGCGGGGAACCGGGCGCGAACGGGTCCGGGCCGTAGCCCCGAATCTTTGACAGGGCCGGTGACGGGGGTGGAAGGGGCGTAGCCCCTGGGGATGGGACGGGTAGGGGCGGCGGGGGCGAAAAAGCACCCCGGAACCACCCCGCCCCCGGTCACGTCCTCACCGGCATGATCAAGGACCGTGTGAACCGAGTGACCGGAGCGCGCGTGATCAGGACCGCGCTCCCCGCCGAGGCCCAGCCCATCACTGCCCTGCACGCCCGAGCCCGAGCGACGTACTACCCGGACGGCACCCCCGAGGACGGCACGGACTGGCTCGCCTCCTGGCAGCACGCCATCGAACGGCCCCACGGACAGGTGCTGTGCGTGGTGGAGGACGGTCGCATCACCGGCATCGCCTCTTTCCGCCGCGCCGAGGGCGCACCCGACGGCACGGTGTACCTCGCGCAGTTCCACGTAGACCCCGACCGGTGGCGCCGGGGCACCGGCCGGTCCCTGCACGCGGCCTGTGTGGAGGCGTGGCGGGCGGACGGCACACGCACGGCGGGCCTCTCCGTGCACATCGACAACCACCGGGCCCGCGCCTTCTACGCAGGCCTGGGCTGGACCCCCGACCCGCGCCACCCGCCCGCCCCGGACGACCACCACCTCCTGCTCATGTTCACGGTGGCCGGGGAATGAGGGTCGCCGGGGAATGAGCGTGGCCGGGGAATGAGCCAGGCTGCTTGAACGTTCATCAACCGTAGAGGCGGAGGGCGTCTCCGTACCCGTACGACCTGGAGAGAGCTGACACCATGCGCGTCGAGATCTGGAGCGACATCGCCTGCCCCTGGTGCTACGTGGGCAAGGCCCGCTTCGAGAAGGCGCTCGCGGCCTTCCCGCACCGTGATGGTGTCGAGGTGGTGCACCGCTCCTTCGAGCTCGACCCCGGCCGTGCCAAGGACGACGTCCAGCCGGTCCTCACCATGCTGAGCAAGAAGTACGGGATGAGCGAGGCGCAGGCCCAGGCCGGCGAGCACAACCTCCGTGAGCAGGCCGGCGCCGAGGGGCTCGCCTACCGGGCAGAGGGCCGGGACCACGGCAGCACCTTCGACATGCACCGCCTGCTCCACTTCGCCAAGGAGCAGGGGCGGCAGAGCGAGCTGCTGCAGGCCCTCTACCGGGCGAACTTCGCCGAGGAGCGGTCCGTGTACACCGACGCGGACGCGTATCTGGTCGAGCTGGCCGTCGAGGCGGGGCTGGAGGAGGGGGCGGTCCGCAAGGTGTTGGCCGACTCCGGCGCGTACGCCGACGCCGTCCGCGCGGACGAGCGGGAGGCGGCCGAGCTCGGCGCGAACGGGGTCCCCTTCTTCGTACTGGACCGGAAGTACGGGGTGTCCGGGGCACAGCCCGCGGAGGTGTTCGAGAAGGCTCTCACCCAGGCGTGGGGGGAGAGGCCGGCGCCGTTGCGGGTCGTGGCGGCCGAGGGTGCGGAGGCTTGCGGGCCGGACGGGTGCGCGGTGCCTCAGTAGGCCGCGAGACCCGCACCGCAGGTCAGCTGCCATGTATAAGCATTACTTGGGGAAAGCGCGCAGAACATCTCAATGGACGTGAGATGCGCCCGGCCGCACAGTGGTGACATGGAGACCTTCGAGAGCCTCGTCCGGACCGAGTTCGCCCCGAAGAACACCTATCTGAACACCGCGAGTACCGGGCTGCTGCCGGCCCGCACCGTCCACGCGATGAAGGCCGGTGTCGACTCCGTGGCGGCCGGGCAGCCGCAGGACATGTTCGCCGACGTGGAGGCCGCGCGGGCGGCGTTCGGGCGGATCGTCGGGGTGCCGGACCGCCGCGTGGCGGCCGGGGCCTCGGTCGCCGTCTACAGCGGGCTGATCGCGGCCTCGCTGCCCGAGGGCGCGGAGGTGCTGACCGCGGAGGCCGACTTCACGTCCCTCGTGAACCCCTTCCATGTGCGCGGCGACCTCAAGGTGCGCCAGGTCCCGCTGGAGCGCGTCGCCGAGTCGGTGCGCCCCGGCACGGCGCTCGTCGCGGTGAGCGCCGCCCAGTCCGCCGACGGCCGGGTCGCCGACCTGGGCGCGATCCGTGAGGCCGCGCGGGCGCACGGGGCGCGAACGTACGTGGACGCGTCGCAGTCCGTCGGCTGGCTGCCGATCGAGGCGGACGCGTACGACTACGTCGTCTCCGTCGCCTTCAAGTGGCTCGTCTGCCCGCGCGGAGTGGCCTTTCTCGTCGTCCCGGAGGACCTCGGCGGCCTCACCCCCCTCTTCGCCGGCTGGGTCGCGGGGCAGGAGCCGTGGGACAGCTGCTACGGCCCGGTGGAGGAACTCGCCGACTCCGCCCGCCGGTTCGACGAGAGCCCCAGCCTCTTCTCCTACGCGGGCGCCCGCCGGTCCCTGGCGCTGATCGAGGAGCTGGGCGTGGCGAACGTGCGCGATCACGACCTGGCGCTGGCCGACCGGTTCCGCGCGGGCCTGGCCGGCCTCGGCCACGAGCCGGTTCCGGCGCCCGGATCGGCGATCGTGTCGGTGCCCGGACTCGGCCATCGGCAGGCGGAATTGAGCCGAGCGGGGGTCGAGGTCTCCGATCGCGCGGGCCATCTGCGGGCCGCCTTCCACCTGTACAACACGCGAACGGACGTCGACCGGCTTCTGGACGTCCTGTCCGGCTGACTTCCGAGACCCACTGGCGCGGACCGTGCCTCGGACGCTAGGAAGGCATCACGAGGTGGTGGTGCCGGTGGAGCCGACGCTCGAACAGCCGTTCATCGATGTGGAGTTGCATCGGCGGCTGGTGTACGGGGACGAGTCCGCGCTGCGTGAGGCGTACGCGGCGTACGGGGGACTCGTCCGGCGGGTGGCCGTCCGGGTCACCCGCAGCCCGGCGGCCGCCGAGGACGTGGCGCAGGAGGTCTTCGCCCAGCTCTGGACCAGGCCCTACGGCTTCGACGCGGGCCGTGGCTCGCTGCGCACCTGGCTGTCCATGGTCGCCCACCGGAGGGCCGTGGACTGGGTACGCGGAGAGGCCCGGCACCGCAAGGACGCCCGCGCGGACGACTCCGCGCTGCACGCCATTCCCGACGCCGGGCCCGGCCCGGACGAGGCGGTCGTCGACCGCGAGCGTTCCCTCCTGCTGCACACCGCCCTCGCCGAACTCCCGCGCCCCCAGCGGGAGGTGGTCCATCTCGCCTACTTCGCGGGCCGCACCTACCGCCAGGCCGCCGTCGAACTGGGCATACCGGAGGGCACCGCGAAGACCCGGCTCCGCTCGGCCCTGCGCAAACTGGCGGAGTCCCTCGCGGACCCACCGGACCCGGCAGCGGTGAGGGGCGCGTGATGGGGGCGTACGCAACCGTCCGGGCCGCGCGGGGCGTGCGTATCGTGGACATGGCAGGGCGAAAGGGCGGCGCGCGATGACCAACGACCACGACGGCGTACGGGAGCTGCTGGCCGCCTGGGCGGTCGGCGCGCTCCCACCCGGCGACCGGCGGACGGTCCTCCCGCACCTGGCCGGCTGCGAATCGTGCGCGGCGGAGGCCGAGCGGCTCCGCGCCACCGTACGCCTGCTGGACGGTGCGGCGGGGCCAGGACCGGCACCGGGGCCGGAGCCGAGGCCGGGTGTCGCGCGGGGCGGTGCGCCGGGCGCCGCACGGGACGGCGCCGATGCCCTGCGGGCCGGTGCCGTGAACGGGAGCGCCGACGGTGTCCTCGCGCTCGCCCTCCGCTCCCGACGCCCCCGCGCCGCCGAGATCGCCCACCATGCCGCCCCCTACGCCGCCGCCGTGGCCGGACTGCAGGCGCTGGTCCCGGAGTTGGACGGCCGCTGGGGCACACCGGTCGTGCACGACTGGGACGCGCACGCCACCGTCGCGCATCTCGTCGCCGCCGACGAGCACCTCGCCGTGCACCTCGGCATCGACACGGGCCTGCCCGCCTCGCACATCCCGGAGGGGATGGCCGCCGAGGACGCCTGGGGCAGGCGTACCGCCGACGTCATCGCCCACGAGCACGGGCGCACTGCCGGGGAGACGGTCGCCACCTGGGCCGCGCAGGCCGCCGCGCTGCTGGCCACGCCCGAGGCCGGTGACCCCGAACCCGCGGCCCGAGCCGTCACGGTGATGGGCCTGCGGCTGCCGGTCGCCGACCACTTCCTGGTCCGCGCCTTCGAGGCGTGGATCCACACGGACGACATCGGCCGCGCGCTCGGCCTCCCCGTCCCCCCGCCCCCCGACGAACACCTCTGGTCCCTGGTCCGCCTGGCCGTCCGCATCCTCGGCCTGGCCCTCCACGACGCGCCCCCCGTCCTCTTCGAGGTCACCGGCCCCACCGACACCAGCTGGATCCTCGGCGACGACTCCGAGCCCGCACACGCCGAACTCACCCTGGATCCCGTCGACTTCTGCCTGCTGGTCGGCGGCCGGTACGCCCCGGAGGAGGTACCGAGAGGGATCACGGGCGACGAGAGCGCGGCACGGAACGTTCTGGAGAGGGCGGCGTCGTTGGCGTGGCTGTGAGAGAGGGCGCGCCCCGTGAGGGAGGCGGGGCTGTGCCCGATACAGCCGATTCAGCCGATCGGGACGCGTGAAAGGGCCGGGCGGTCGCTGAGGGGCAGCGACCGCCCGGCCCTCTCACCGGGACGGCGGGGTCACTTCACCGGGGTGAAGTCCCGTGCGCCGATGAACTCCGGCCGCGGTACCGGCGCCGAGAACGGCTCGACCGCCGTGTTCTCCACACTGTTGAACACGATGAAGACGTTGCTGCGCGGGAACGGCGTGATGTTGTCGCCGGAGCCGTGCATGCAGTTGCAGTCGAACCAGGTCGCCGAACCGGCCTTGCCCGTGAACAGCTTGATGCCGTACTCGGAGGCCATGGCCGTCAGCGCCTCGTCGGAGGGGGTGCCGGCGTCCTGCATCTGCAGCGACTTCTTGTAGTTGTCCTTCGGGGTGGCCCCCGCACAGCCGAGGAACGTCCGGTGCGACCCCGGCATGATCATCAGGCCGCCGTTGGTGTCGTGGTTCTCCGTCAGCGCGATCGACACGGACACCGCCCGCATGTTCGGCAGGCCGTCCTCGGCGTGCCAGGTCTCGAAGTCGGAGTGCCAGTAGAACCCGGACGCGCCGAAGCCCGGCTTCACGTTGATCCGCGACTGGTGGACGTAGACGTCCGAGCCGAGGATCTGCCGGGCCCGCCCGACGACCCGCTCGTCACGCACCAACCGCGCGAACAGCTCGCTGATCCGGTGCACCTCGAAGACCGACCGGATCTCCTGCGACTGCGGCTCGACGATCGAGCGCTCGTCGGCGCGGATCGCCGGGTCGGCGACGAGCCGCTCCAGCTCCTGCCGGTAGACGGCGACCTCGTCCGGCGCGATGAGCTGCTCGACGGGGAGGAAGCCGTCGCGCTCGTACGCCTGGAGTTCGGCGAGGGAGACCGGGCCGGGCGTGCCGGGGGAGCCCCAGACGACCGGGTCCTGACGCGGGACCGACACCTCGGTGGCTCCGCGGCTGGGGTAGAGGTCGGTGAGCGTGGTCATGGTCAGCCCTCCTCCGTCAGTAGGGGATAGACGCCGTTCTCGTCGTGGTCCTCCCGGCCGGTCACGGGCGGGTTGAACACGCAGAGGCAGCGGAAGTCCTCCTTCACCCGCAGCGTGTGCCGCTCGTGCCCGTCGAGGAGGTACATGGTTCCGGGCGTGATCGTGTAACTCCGCCCGGTCTCCTGGTCGGTGAGCTCGGCCTCGCCCTCGACGCACACGACGGCCTCGACGTGGTTCGCGTACCACATCGACGTCTCCGTACCCGCGTACAGAACCGTCTCGTGGAGGGAGAAGCCGACCTTCTCCCTGGCCAGGACGATCCGCTTGCTCTCCCAGGTGCCGGATGCCGACTTCACATGCCGGTTGGTTCCTTCGATGTCCTTGAACGAACGGACGATCACGGTGTTGCGATGCCTCCTCGATAGGATTTCAGCTGATCTGCTGCGATCTTCTGTGGTTCCTTGCGGTCTGTTGCAGTCTGTTGCAGTCTGTTGCGTTCTCAGACGGTCTCCCGCACGGCCCTGGCGAGGACGCGCAGCCCCTCGTCCAGCTCGCCGGGGGTGATGGTGAGGGCGGGCAGCAGCTTGACGACCTCGCTCTCCGGGCCGGACGTCTCGATCAGCAGCCCGAGTTCGAAGGCCCGGTGGGCGATCCGCCCCGCACGCGCCTTCTCGTGGAACTCGATGCCCCACACCAGGCCGCGCCCCCGGTACTCCTTCACGTCGGCGAGGTTCTCCTCGGTGATCGAGATCAGCGCCTCCTCGATCTGCTCACCGCGCGCCCGGGTCTGCTTCTCCATCACGGAGCCGTCCGCCCAGTACGCCTCCAGGGCGGCCGTCGCCGTGACGAAGGCGGGGTTGTTGCCGCGGAACGTGCCGTTGTGCTCGCCCGGCTCCCAGATGTCCAGCTCCGGCCTGAACAGGCAGAGCGACATCGGCAGCCCGTAGCCGCTGATGGACTTGGAGACGGTCACGATGTCGGGGGTGATGCCCGCCTCCTCGAAGGAGAAGAAGGCGCCCGTACGACCGCAGCCCATCTGGATGTCGTCGACGATCAGCAGCATGTCCTGCCGCTCGCACAGCCCGGCGAGAGCGCGCAGCCACTCCGGGCGGGCGACGTTGATGCCGCCCTCGCCCTGCACGGTCTCGACGATGACGGCGGCGGGCTTGTTCAGCCCGGACCCCTGGTCCTCCAACAGCCGCTCGAACCACAGGAAGTCGGGGACCTGACCGTCGAAGTAGTTGTCGAACGGCATCGGCGTCCCGTGGACGAGCGGAATCCCCGCCCCGGCCCGCTTGAAGGCGTTGCCGGTGACGGCGAGCGACCCGAGGGACATGCCGTGGAAGGCGTTGGTGAACGACACGATGGCCTCGCGCCCCTTCACCTTCCGGGCCAGCTTCAGCGCCGACTCCACCGCGTTGGTGCCGGTCGGGCCCGGGAACATGACCTTGTACGGCAGGTCGCGCGGCCGCAGCACCAGGTTCTGGAAGGACTCCAGGAACGCCCGCTTGGCGGTCGTCGACATGTCGAGCCCGTGGGTGACGCCGTCCCGCTCCAGATAGTCGATGAGGGCGCGTTTGAGTACGGGGTTGTTGTGGCCGTAGTTGAGTGAACCGGCGCCGGCGAAGAAGTCCAGGTACGAGTGACCGTCCTCGTCGAACATCCGGCTGCCCTGCGCGCGGTCGAAGACGGTGGGCCAGCCGCGGCAGTAGCTGCGCACCTCGGACTCCAGGGTCTCGAAGACGCTCAGGTCGGGCTGGGTGATGGTCACGTCGAATCGCTCCTCGATGCGTGGGGGGAGGGAGAGGGAAGAGAGAGGGGAGGGGGTGCGGGTGCGGCTCAGGGGGACAGCGGGCCGATGCGGTGGAGCATCTCGGGCTGGTGCGGGCCGTCGGGGAAGTCCGCCGCCTCGAACAGGACCGTGCGCTCGACGTCCGCGCCATGACGGTCGGCGTACGAGGCGAACAGACGCTCGGACGCGGTGTTGCCCGGCGTGATCGTGGTCTCCACGGTGGTCAGGGGGTGCCGTCGCGCGACCCGTGCGGTGAGCCCGTCCAGCAGCGCGGCCGCGAGGCCGAGCCCGCGGTGCGCCTCGTCGACGGCCACCTGCCACACGAGCAGGGTGTCCGGCCGCTCGGGCCGCACGTACCCGGTCACGAACCCGATCGGTTCTCCGGACTCGTCCCGCGCCACCACCGAGGTGTCCGCGAAGTCCCGGCACCACAGCAGATAGCTGTACGAGGAGTTCAGGTCCAGGGCTCCGGAGTCCCCGGCGATGCGCCACAGCGCCGCGCCGTCCGCCACGTCCGGGCGGTCGATCCGAATGCCTTCCATGATTTCCCGAGGTGCTTCCAGGGGCTGGGTGTGCAGGTCTGCTTGTGCGGCAGTCATACGGCTTGAATTTACCCAGCAGAATTTCGGATCGCATTGCCCCGAGGGGTTACGTATGCGATGCCCGCGTGTTATCACGCGGGCGTGAGTGCTCCAGGAAGGAGTGGGGGATCTGGTGCTGTTCGTCCGGAAATTACCGTACGAAAAGGGTGCGCTGTGGAGTCTGTCACACGTACGCAACCCTCACGAGATCTGCTCGAATCGCGCCCCTCGGTGTTCGCGAAATCTTCGCGTTTGAGGGAGAGGAGAGCGGGCAGAAGAATACGGGGTTCTGCCCGCTGAATTCAATGAATTCCCTCGGGGTGAAGTGCCGCTATTTCCGCGGGGAAGCCTTTTAGGCCCAGGCCTCCGCCGCCGCGCGGCGGGCTCCCTCCAGGTCCACCGCCCTGCCGAACCCGGTCAGCGCCGCCCCCAGCCCCGCGAGGCCGGCGTGCACGACCCCCGGGGTCGCGTCGGGGCCGTAGTGGTTCACCCGGACCATCTCCGAGGCGAGGGTGCCGCCGCCCGCGGCCAGCGGGAGGGCCGGGTCCGCGGCCAGCGCCTTGGCGACCAGCTCCGCCGCGTCGACCCCGGCGGGTGCCCGCAGGGTCGTGGCGACCGGCGCGGCGTCGACCGCCTCGTGGACGTACGGCTCCAGGCCCCCGCCCAGCGCGAGCGCCCCCGCCCGGGTCGCCGCGGCGGCGGACGCGTGCCGGGACATCACGGTGTCGAGCCCTTCCGCCTCGATGCGCTCCAGGCAGGCCTCCAGGGCCAGCATCTCCAGTTGGGCGGGCGCGTGGAGGAGCGCGCGGCGGCCGCCGTCGATCCAGCGCTCCTTCCAGTCCAGGAGGGAGAGGTACGAGCGGCGCGGGGCCTGCGGGTTGGCCGCCATCCGCGTCCACGCCCGCTCGCTCACGGAGATCGCCGACACTCCGGCCGGTCCACCCATGGCCTTCTGCGCCCCGATGACGCACAGGTCGACACCCCACGCGTCCGGCAGCACCGGCTCGGCGCCGACGGAGGCGACCGCGTCCAGGTAGAAGAGGGCGCCGTGCTCGCGGACGACCTCGCCGATCTCCGCCACGGGATTGGTGTTGCCGGTCGCCGCCTCCGCGTGGACCAGCGACACGAAGTCGATCGCCGGGTGCTCGGTGAAGGCGTCCCGGATCCGCGTGGCCGTGACCGCCGTGTGGAAGGGCACGGTCAGGTCGATCACGGTCGCCCCGCAGTCCCGCAGCCAGTTCCCGAAGGTCTGCCCGTACGGGCCGGTGATCACGTTCAGCGCGGTCGTACCGGGCCCGGCGGCCCCGCGGATCGCGCCCTCCAGCGGCAGCAGCGCCTCGCCCTGGGTGATCACGACGTCCTGCGCGGTGGACAGCAGCCGGGCCACCCGGTCCTCGATCGACGCGAAGTGCGCCGCGCTCAACGGGGCCAGATCCAGAAACGGGTGTGTCACGGGGTGCTCTCTTCGTTCACGGGGTAGATGGTGTCGAGGGTAGGTCGAGCGTCATCAGTGTGCTCGGGACCTTTCCGGCCGATGACTTCCGAGGTCGAACAACTCCATGACCATCACATTGGTTTGAGAGAGTCAAAGATTTCCTTATAATCGGATGTCTGTGCCCCATCTGTGCTTCACAGGTTCCCCAGTTCCCCCCACAGGAGGTCTCCCCGTGAACTCGGTCCTCGGACGCCGCACCCGCGTGCTTGCCGCCATCACCGCGACGGCCGGGCTGCTCCTCGTCGCCGGCTGTTCCTCGGACGGCGACGGCGACGGAGGCGGCACCAGGACCGCGGCCGGTGGGGTCGAACTGGTGAAGGCCGGTCAGCTCACGACCTGCACCCATCTCCCGTACCCGCCGTTCCAGTCGGAGATCGACGGCAAGGCGCAGGGCTTCGACGTGTCGCTGATCGACCTCGTCGCCGACGACCTGGGCGTGAAGCAGGTGATCGTCGACACCCCGTTCGAGAACTTCAAGACCGGCGCCTTCCTGAACTCCGGCGAGTGCGACCTCGCCGCGGCCGGTATGACGATCACCGACGAGCGCAAGAAGAACGTCGACTTCTCCGACCCGTACTTCGAGGCCACCCAGGCCGTCCTCGCCGCCAAGAAGACCGACATCCGCTCCTTCGCGGATCTCAAGGGCGACGGGGACTTCAAGGTCGGTACCCAGGCGCAGACCACCGGCGAGGACTACGCCAAGAGCCAGGGCCTCGACCCGGTCTCCTTCGAGTCCTCCGACGCCGTCCTCAACGGTCTGCGCGCCGGCCAGGTCGACGCCGTCGTCATCGACTACCCGGTCGTCCAGGGCTGGCTGAAGAACGCGGAGCTCGCCGACGCCTACGCGGTGGCCGAGCAGATCAACACCGGTGAGGAGTACGGCATCACGGTGAAGAAGGGCAACACGAAGCTGCTCGCCGCCATCAACAAGGCGCTGGCGGACGCGAAGTCCGACGGCACGTACAAGAAGCTGTACGAGCAGTGGATCGGCCCGTACGACGAGGACGCCGCCTCCGCCTCCCCGTCCGCCTCATGAGCCCGACCGACACGGAGTCACCGCTCCAGCCCAAGAGGAAGGGCCTGAGCCGGAGCCGTAAGCGCGCCCTGTCGCGGGGCGCGCAGTACGTCGTGTTCGTCGCGGCCGTCGTCGCCTTCGCGGTGTCCGCCGACTGGGCCCGGCTGAAGAACCAGTTCGCCCAGTGGGACATCGCCGAGGAGATGTTCCCCGACGTCATCACGCTGGCGCTGAAGAACACCGTGCTGTACACGCTGTCCGGCTTCGTGTTCGGACTCGTCCTCGGCATGGTCATCGCGCTGATGCGGCTGTCGTCGGTGGGCCCGTACCGCTGGTTCGCCGGTGTGTACATCGAGATCTTCCGGGGCCTGCCGGCCCTGCTGATCTTCATCTTCATCGGCGTCGCCGTGCCGCTGGCCTTCCCCGGCACGGAGATCCCCGGCGGCACCTACGGCAAGGTGGCCCTCGCGCTCGGTCTGGTGGCCGCCGCGTACATGGCGGAGACGATCCGCGCGGGTATCCAGGCGGTCCCCAAGGGGCAGCTGGAGGCGGCCCGTTCGCTGGGCTTCTCACCCGCGCGCGCGATGGTCTCGATCATCATTCCGCAGGCGTTCCGGATCATCCTGCCGCCGCTCACCAACGAACTGGTCCTCCTCTTCAAGGACTCCTCGCTCGTCCTGTTCCTCGGCGTCACGCTGGAGGAGCGCGAACTGTCCAAGTACGGCCGCGACCTGGCCAGTACCACCGCCAACTCCACGCCGATCCTGGTCGCCGGCCTGTGCTACCTGCTGGTGACCGTCCCGCTCGGCTTCGTCGTGCGCCGTATGGAGGCGAAGGCCCAGGAGGCCGTGAAATGACCCGGCCCGAGATCCAAGTACGCGCTCTGCACAAGTCGTTCGGCGACAACGAGGTCCTCAAGGGCATCGACCTGGAGATCGGCCGGGGCGAGGTCGTGTGCGTGATCGGCCCGTCGGGGTCGGGCAAGTCGACCCTGCTCAGGTGCGTGAACCTCCTGGAGGAGCCCACCAGCGGCCAGGTCTTCGTCGGCGGCACCGAACTCACCGACCCCGATGTCGACATCGATGCCGTACGCCGTCGTATCGGCATGGTCTTCCAGCAGTTCAACCTCTTCCCGCACCTCACGGTGACCGAGAACCTCACGCTGCCGCAGCGGAGGGTCCTCGGGCGCGGCAGGGCGAAGGCGGCGAAGGTGGCCGCCGAGAACCTGGAGCGCGTGGGCCTGACCGAGAAGGCGAACGCCTACCCCGCCTCCCTCTCCGGCGGTCAGCAGCAGCGGGTCGCGATCGCCCGCTCGCTGTCGATGGGCCCCGAGGTGATGCTGTTCGACGAGCCGACGTCGGCGCTGGACCCGGAGTTGGTGGGGGACGTCCTGGCGGTGATGCGCATGCTCGCCCAGGAGGGCATGACGATGATGGTCGTGACGCACGAGATGACGTTCGCCAGGGAGGTCGCCGACAGGGTGGTCTTCATGGACGGCGGGGTCATCGTCGAGGACGGTCCGCCGAACCAGGTCATCACCGACCCGAGCCACGAGCGAACGCGCCACTTCCTCTCGCGTCTGCTGGACCCGGCGATGGCGAATGTCGAGGAGGACGACAGCGCCCCGTGAGGGGCACGGGGCTGTGACATGTGCGGCTCCGCCGGGTGGGCGCGGCCGGCCGCGACAGAACACCACCCGCGGTCGACATGGCGCCCCGGGGGAGCCTTATCGTGCGGTATATGAGCGATCACGCGGTGCTGCACGTGAAGGGACGGATCCTCGTCGGCCCGGAGGACGTCCGCGACGACCTCTGGGTCGTGGACGGACGCGTCTCCTACGACCGTCCGTCCGGCGCCCGGGACGTCCGTACCGTCGAGGGCTGGGCCCTCCCCGGCCTGGTCGACGCGCACTGCCACGTGGGCCTGGGTGCGCACGGCCCGGTGGACGCCGACGTGGCGGAGAAGCAGGCGCTGACCGACCGCGAGGCGGGCACGCTGCTGATCCGCGACGCGGGTTCACCCTCCGACACCCGCTGGATCGACGCCCGCGACGACCTCCCGAAGATCATCCGGGCCGGCCGTCACATCGCCCGCACCCGCCGCTACATCCGGAACTTCGCCCACGAGATCGAGCCGGAGGAGCTCGTCGCGTACGTCTCCCAGGAGGCCCGGCGCGGTGACGGCTGGGTGAAGCTGGTGGGGGACTGGATCGACCGCGGCGTCGGGGACCTGACCGCGTGCTGGCCCCGGGAGGCCGTCGAGGCGGCCATCGCGGAGGCCCATGTGCTGGGCGCCCGGGTGACCGCCCACTGCTTCGCGGAGGACTCCCTGCGCGACCTCGTCGAGGCGGGCATCGACTGCATCGAGCACGCGACGGGGCTGACCGAGGACCTGATCCCGCTCTTCGCCGCCCGCGGCGTCGCCATCGTCCCCACACTCGTCAACATCGCCACGTTCCCGTCCATGGCGGCCGGCGGCGAGGCCAGGTTCCCGCGCTGGTCCGCGCACATGCGCCGGCTCCACGAACGCCGCTACGACACCGTCCGCAACGCCTACGACGCCGGCATCCCGGTCTACGTCGGCACCGACGCCGGCGGCTCCCTCGCCCACGGCCTGGTCGCCGCCGAGGTCGCGGAACTGGTCACCGCCGGCATCCCGCCGCTGGACGCCCTCGCGGCCACCACCTGGGCCGCCCGCGACTGGCTGGCCCGCCCCGGTCTGACCGAGGGCGCCCCCGCCGACCTGGTGGTCTACGCGCAGGACCCCCGCACGGATGTGCGGGTACTGGCGGCACCGTCGAGGGTGGTCCTGAACGGGCTGGTCGTCGGCTAGGAGCGGCGTCAGCGCCGGCCACGTCCGGGCGGCCAACGGTCGAGATTCAACTCCGTTGTCTGTCAGGACTGTTGACCGCGCACTGAAAACGTTTTAACTTTCCCTCGCTCCGACTTCGAGATGTGAGGGGGACCCGTGGCCGCTGTACTACGGGAACGCGCAGGTGCAGAGGAGGTAGGGTCGGCGAGCCGTCGGACGGACGAGCCGTTACCGCGACGAAAAGGTTTTCAGAGCAAGGGCCGGATCCGGAGCTCCCGCGCACTCGTCCTGCTCATGCTCCCCGGCCTCGGCTACTTCCTGCTGTTCCATTACGGCGCCCTGGCCGGCAACCTCATCGCGTTCAAGGAGTACGTGCCGTTCGACGGCATCTGGGCCAGCCCCTGGGTCGGCACGGGCAACTTCCAACGGATGTTCGTGGACGAGGCGTTCTGGGCAGCCGTCCTCAACACGGTCTGGATCGCCGTCCTCCAGCTCGTCTTCTACTTCCCGGTACCGCTCGCCCTCGCCCTGCTGCTGCACAGCCTCACCCGGAGCAGCATCCGCCGCTTCGTGCAGTCGGTCGCGTATCTGCCGCACTTCATCTCATGGGTGATCGTCGTCGCCCTCTTCCAGCAGTTGCTCGGCGACACCGGACTGCTCAACTCCTCGCTGGACGGCATGGGTCTGAGCACCGTCGACATCATCGGCAACCCGGACGCGTTCCGGCCGCTCACCGTCGCCCAGGTCATCTGGAAGGACGCCGGCTGGGGCACGATCATCTTCCTGGCCGCGCTCGCCCAGGTCGACGAACAGCAGTACGAGGCCGCCGCGATCGACGGGGCAGGCCCCTGGCGCCGCTTCTGGCACGTCACGCTGCCCGCCATCCGCCCGGTGGTCGTGCTGCTGCTCATCATGCGGCTCGGCGAGATCCTCTCCGTCGGCTTCGAGCAGATGCTGCTCCAGCGCGACGCGGTCGGCCCGGAGGCCGCCGAGATCATCGACACCTTCGTCTACTACCAGGGCATCGTCGGCGGCGACTACGGATTCGCCGCCGCCGCGGGCCTGTTCAAGGGCGTCATCGGCGCGCTGCTCGTCTACGCCGCCAACAAGGTCGCCCACCGCCTCGGCGAACAAGGGGTCTACAAGTGAGCGCCCGCACCAGCACCCGGACCGCCGGCCGCCGGGCCCCCCGTACCGCCGTCCGGCCCGGCTGGATGGAGAA
Organism: Streptomyces sp. NBC_01314; assembly: GCF_041435215.1. Lineage (NCBI taxonomy): Bacteria > Bacillati > Actinomycetota > Actinomycetes > Kitasatosporales > Streptomycetaceae > Streptomyces > Streptomyces sp. NBC_01314. The sequence goes on from NZ_CP108394.1 coordinate 8,693,051, forward strand.
GCCGAAGCCGGTGACCCAGGCCGCCAAGGCCGTCGCCCTCGCCGCCGTCGTCCTCCTGGTGTGCGTGCCGTTCCTGGTGATCGTGTCGACGTCCCTCGCCTCCACCGACGAGGTCGTGGCCAACGGCGGCTGGGTACTGTGGCCGACCCAGCCCAGCCTCGACGCGTACCGCGACATCCTCGACGGCGGCATCGTCACCCACGCCCTCGGCGTCAGCGCCGGCGTCACGCTCGTCGGCACCCTGCTCAGCCTCGCCTGCACGGTCACCCTCGCCTACGCGCTCTCCCGCCCCGGCGTCTTCGGCGGCCGGCCGATGCTGCTGCTGATCCTGTTCACCTTCCTCTTCCCGCCTGGCATGATCCCGAGCTTCCTGCTGGTCAAGGAGCTGGGTCTGCTGGACAGTTACGCCTCGCTCGTGCTGCCCGTCCTCGTGAACGTCTTCAACCTCGTCGTCCTGCGCGGCTTCTTCCAGGGCATCCCCGAGGAGCTGTACGAGGCCGCGCGGCTCGACGGGGCGGGGGACTGGCGGGTGCTGTTCTCGGTCGTCCTGCCCCTGTCCAAGGCCGCGCTCGCCGTCGTCGGACTGTTCTACGCGGTGGCGTACTGGAACTCCTGGTTCTACGCCTCGCTGTACCTGGAGAGCGACCACTGGCCCCTCCAACAGGTCCTGCGCACCTACGTGGTGGCCGGCTCGGGCCTCACCGACGCGACGACCGGCGAGGGCACGATCAGCGCCCCGCAGACCGTGCAGATGGCGGTGCTGGTGATCGCCACCGTGCCGATCCTGCTCGTCTACCCCTTCCTGCAGAAGTACTTCACCAAGGGCGTGCTCACCGGCGCCATCAAAAGCTGATACGTCATCAAGAGCCGCATGTAGAAAGGTGACCTGCCCATGTCCAGCATGTCCCGACGCACGCTCCTGCGCTCCGTGGCGGTGGGTGGCGCGGCGCTCTCCGCCCCCGCCCTGCTGTCCGCCTGTTCCACCAGCTCGGGCGACGGCGACGTCTCCAACGCGGGCAAGAAGCTGGCCCCGTGGCCCGCCTACCGCCCCACCGCCAAGGCGCCCAAGCCCGACCTGGAGCCCACGGAGGCCGGTGTCCAGGCCGGGTACACCGCCTACCCCGCCGACCTGACGCAGTCCGTGGCCCGCACCCCGGGCGACGGCTCCACCGTCAAGGTCATGACGGTGTCCTTCGGCGTACCGCCGAAGCCGGCCTCCGCCAACCAGTTCTGGGCGGCCGTCGAGAAGGCCCTCGGCGTGAAGATCGAGTACACGATCGTCTCCCAGGCCGACTACCAGAAGAAGATGGCCACGGTCATGGCCGGCGACGCCGACGGCCTGCCCGACATCATCAACATGTTCTCCGGGTTCGTGCTGCCCCGCGAGGGCCAGTTCGTGCAGCGCCGCGCCGAGGACCTCACACCGTTCCTGTCCGGCGAGGCGATCGCCGACTACCCGAACCTCGCCAACATCCCCACCCACGCCTGGCGCGACATGGGCCGCATCGGTGGCCGTATCCACGGCATCCCGCTGGAGCGCCCGCTGCCCGGCTCCACGCTCTGGATCAACCAGGGCACGTTCACCGACGCGGGCATGAAGGAAGGCTGGACCTCCGACGACTTCGCCGCCGTCGCGAAGCAGGCCACCAGCGGCAGAACGTACGCCCTCGGCGCTGCGCAGGGCTCCGGGTTCTGCAACGGCTTCCACTCCGCCGCCCACAACGCGCCCCAGGGCTGGGCCGTCTCCAAGGACGGCACATTCCTGCCGGGCTACGCCGACGAACGCTACAAGGCGTCCATCGCCTTCCGGGCCCGGTTGCGCAAGGAGGGCTCCTTCTACCCGGAGTCGACGTCCGTCTCCCAGATCGACCTGACCACCCTCTACTACAACGGCACCGTCGGCTCCATGCAGGACGGCTTCGGCGCGTACCTGCCCAAGTACCGGGAGGCCCCGGACGGGATGACACCGGCCGCCGCGCTGCCGTACAGCGTGGGCGGCACGTCCGGCGGCATCGTCGCCGCCCGCCGCTCCTTCGGCTACACCGTGCTGAAGAAGGCGAAGAAGGAGCGCATCGAGCTTCTCCTGCGCATCCTCGACTACCTCGCCGCCCCCTTCGGCAGCAAGGAGTGGGAGCTCGTCCACTACGGCGTCGAAGGCACCCACTTCACCCGAGGCAAGGACGGTTCGCCCCAGCCGACCAAGCTCGGCGATGTCGAGAACAACACCAACCTGCCGCTGAAATACCTCGCCGAGGGCCCGCAGGTGCTGTTCGTGCCGGGTATGCCCGACGCCGTACGGGCCCTGCACGCCTGGCAGCAGAAGGTGGTGCCGCACGCCGTCCGCAACGCCTCCTTCGGTCTGCAGTCCACCACGAACAACGCCAAGGGCGCGACGCTGCAGACGCTGCTCGACGACACCGTCACCGGGATCGTCGCGGGACGGATCCCGCTGTCGGAGTGGGACGCGACGGTGAAGAAGTGGCGGGCCGGGGGCGGCGACAGAATGGCCGAGGAGTTCGCGAAGGACCACACGGCCAATACGTGAACAACGGCCGGCGGCCGGCGGCGGCGGAACAGGAGACGCGGGGGATGGGAAGCGACATGGCACCCAAGCAGACGGAGCCCACGGAGCCGATGCCCGAGGGGCTGGTGCGCAGGTCGTCGGTGCCGGGGACACCCGTGCCCGACCCGCTGATGCCCAGGACGCCGGTGCCCGGGGCGCCGGCGTCGGGGGAATCGGTGTCGGAGGATCCGGTCTCCAGGGCACCGGTCTCCAGGGCACCGGCCACCAAGGACCCGGTGTCCAAGGGACGGATCACGATCCGGGAGGTCGCCGAGCGGGCCGGGGTGTCGACGGCCACCACCTCCCGCGCGCTCAGCGGCAACCATCCCGTGCCCGCCGCCACCCGGGCCCGCGTCCTGCGCGCCGCCCGCGAGCTCGACTACGTCGCCAACGCGCACGCCCGCGCCCTGGTCGGCGGCGGCCGCAAGATGGCCGCCGTCGTCGTCCGCCAGGTCACCAGCCCCTTCTACGCCCAGGTCGCCGAGGGCGTGGAGGCGGAGGCCGCCGACCGGGGCTGGCTGTGCGTGGTCGGCGCGACCGGGGGAGACCCGCAGCGGGAGATGGACTTCGTGCGGCTCATGCGGGAGGAGGGGGCCCGCCTGGTGATCCTGGTGGGCGGGGTCGTCGAGGACGACGCGTACCGCTCGCGCGTGGCCCAGTACGCGCAGGCCCTGGACTCCTCCGGGGCCCGGCTCGTGCTGTGCGGCCGGCCGGCCCCCGATCCCGGGATCCCGGCGCTGGTCGTCGAGTTCGACAACGAGGCGGGGGCGCGGGCGATCACCGGGCATCTGCTGTCGGCCGGGCACCGCCGGATCGTCTTCCTCGGCGGGCTGCCCGGGAACACGGCGCTCGACGCCCGCGTCGCCGGGTACCGGGCCGCGCTGGCGGAGCACGGACTGCCGCCCGAGGCCGCGCGGGTCGTGGACTGCGGCCTCGGGCGCCCCGCCGGGCTGCGTGCGATGACCGAACTGCTCAAGGAGACACGGGAGTTCACGGCCGTGTTCGCGGGCGACGACATGGTCGCGGCGGGGGTGCTCCGCGCGATCGCCGACATGGGGCTGAGCGTTCCCGACGACATCTCGGTGGTCGGATACAACGACATTCCGCTGGCCGAGGACTTCAATCCGCCGCTCACCACGGTGCGCACGCCCGCAGAGGAGTTGGGGCGGGCGGCTGTGCGGATCGCTCTGCGGGATCCGGAGCGGGGGGCTGGGAGCCATCACCTCCTGGGCACGCACATAGTCGTGCGGCGCAGTGTCGCTGCTCCGCGGCGGCCGTCGTGATGGTGCGGGTCGTGTGTGGCTGGTCGCGCAGTTCCCCGCGCCCCTGAGGGGGCGCGCCGCCCCCGCTCCTGACGGGCGCGCCACCCCTGCCCCTGTCCACAACTCACGGAGGATTCACCCCCGAATGACCGCGCCGCACGTGTCGACCGCCGATCACTCGACGCTCCCGCCCACCGATCTCCTCCTCTCCCCCCTCACCGGCTGGACCCGCGCCCACTGGGAAGCCGTCGCCGATCGGCTGCTCGACGGGCTGGTGCCGTACGCGTCGCCGGGGCTGGCCCAGTACCGGCTGCCCGGGCGGGCCAGTCACTCCGGGCCCCTGTCCGACGGGCTGGAGGGGTTCGCCCGCTCCTTCCTGCTCGCGGCCTTCCGGATCGCGGGTTCGGGCGGACGGGTCTCCCCGGCCCTGATCGAGCGGTACGCGGCCGGGCTCGCCGCCGGGACCGATCCGCGCGGCGGCGCCGAGCGGTGGCCGGCGATCACGGACCGGGCGCAGCCCATGGTGGAGGCCGCGTCGATCGCGATCGCCCTGCACGAGACCCGCCCGTGGCTGTGGGACCACCTCGACGACGCCGTACGCGGGCGGATCGCCGACTGGCTGGGCGGATTCGTCGGAGCCGATGTCAACGACTCCAACTGGCGGCTCTTCCAGGTGATCACCGAGGAGTTCCTCGCCTCGGTAGGCGCCCCGCACAGCCGCGCCGAGATCGACGCGGGGCTCGCCCGGCTGGAGGACTGGTACCGGGGCGACGGCTGGTACACGGACGGCGACGGACGGAAGTTCGACTACTACAACGGCTGGGCGCTGCACCTGTATCCGGTGCTGTGGGCGCGGATCGCGGGCCCCCGGGCGGACGCGGGGCTGGTGGCCCGGCATCGCGGGCGGCTGCGTGAGTTCCTCGGCGCCCACCAGCACTTCTTCGGCGCCGACGGGGCACCGGTGCACCAGGGCCGCTCGCTCACCTACCGCTTCGCGACCGCCGCCCCGCTGTGGGCGGGCGCCCTCGCGGACGCCACGCCCCTGCCGCCAGGCCGCACCCGCAGGCTCGCCTCCGGTGCCCTGAAGCACTTCGCGGAGCGGGGCGTGCCCGACGAGCGAGGTCTGCTCACGCTCGGCTGGTACCGGCCCTTCCTCCCCGTCACCCAGCGCTACTCGGGCCCCGCCTCCCCGTACTGGGCGAGCAAGGCCTTCCTCGGCCTCCTCCTGCCCGCGAGCCACCCCGTGTGGACCGCGCCGGAGGAGCCCGCGCCCATCGACACGGCCGACATCACGCTCGCCCTGCCCGGCCCCGGCTGGCTGCTGCACTCCACCGCGGCCGACGGGCTCGTACGGCTCGTCAACCACGGCAGCGACCGGTTGCCGCCCCCGCCCGCGCCCGCCGACGACAGCCCGCACTACTCCCGGCTCGCCTACTCCAGCGCCACGGCACCGGAGACCCCGCCACCTCCGGAGGCCGGCCCCGACAACCACCTCGCCCTGCTCGCCCCCGACGGGACGCCCTCCCCGCGAGGCCGTATCCATCCCCTGGGCGTCGGGGGCCGCCGCGCCGCGTCCCGGTACGGCGACGGCACCGAGACGGTCAGCGTGGTGCACGGCCCCTGGGAGGTGAGGGCGCACCGCTTCGAGACCCCGACCGGCACGCCCGTACGGGAAGGGGGGTGGGCCGTGGCCGACGATGCGGAGCCGTCTGTGGAGTTGTCGGGTCCGGGCTGGGCCCTCGCCCGCCGCGCGGACGGTCTGACCAGCGTGATCGTGGGCCTGCACGGCTGGGGCGACGGGCCCGGAGCCGTGGCCCGGGCCGTCGGCGCGAACGCGTACGGGAACCATTCGGCGACACCCGTACTGCGAGGGCCCGCCGGCAGCGGCCCGGTCCTGGTCACCCTCGTCATGCTCAGCGGCGACCCGCGCGCCCCCCACACGGGGGCGAGCGCGACGGTCGACGCCGCCGGGGACGTGGACATCCGCTTCCCGGACGGCACCCGGGAACGGGTGTGCTGGAACGAACTGCCTTAGGAGCAACGGCCGCTGACAATCTCTCAGGATCAGCGGCCCCCTGAGGAGCAGCGACCCCTCAGGGGCGATGGCCGAAGTGACGATTTCGCCGAACCCCGTGACTCCCTGACGTGGTTGAGCCCCTTCCGCTCAGCGGTCCGCCAGCGTCATCGCCCGGTCCAGTGCCTGGAGGAAACCGTTGACCGTGACCCGGTCGCGGACCGCCAGGCGCAGCCATTCCTCGTCCAGCCCAGGGAAGGTGTCGCCGCGACGGACGGCGAAGCCGAGGCTGCGCAGATGCCGTCGTACGGCGGTCGCGCGGGGCAGCCGGATCAGTACGAACGGGCCCTCGGCGGGCTCGGCCACGACGAGGCCGTCGGGGCCGAACTCCCGCAGCCCGGCGACCAGATGGGCCCGGTCGGCGGTGATCCGGCCGGCCGCGTCGGCCGCCTCCGCCAGCGCCCGGTCCGACACGCAGGCCTCGGCCGCCGCGAGGGCGGGAGTCGACACCGGCCACAGGGGCTGGGCGCGTTCCAGTTCGGTGATCGTCCCCGGGTCGGCGAGGACGTAGCCGATCCGCAGGCCGGCCAGCCCCCAGGTCTTGGTGAGGCTGCGCAGGACGACGAGGCCGGGCACGTCCGTCCGGCCGGCCAGCGCCTCACGCTCGCCGGGCACCGCGTCCATGAACGCCTCGTCGACCACCAACGTCCGCCCCGGCCGGGCCAGTCGGGCGATGGACGCCGCCGGGTGCAGCACCGAGGTGGGGTTGGTCGGGTTGCCGATGACGACCAGGTCCGCGTCGTCCGGCACGGCCGCCGGGTCCAGCCGGAAGCCGTCCGATTCCCGCAGCAGCACCCGGTCCACGGTGTGCCCGGCGTCCCGCAGTGCGGCCTCCGGTTCCGTGAACTGCGGGTGCACGACCACGGGTTGACGGGCCTTCAGGGCGCGGGCGAGCAGCACGAAGGCCTCGGCGGCTCCGGCCGTGAGCAGCACCCGGTCCGTAGGCAGCCCGTGCCGGGCAGCCACCGCCTCACGGGCGGCCCGCCCGTCGGGGTAGGCGGCCAGCCCGGTCAGCGACCCGGCTATCCGCTCCCGCAGCCAGGCGGGCGGTGTGTCGGACCGGACGTTCACGGCGAGATCGATGAGCCTCGCCCCGTCGTCCCGCACCTCGGCGTCGCCGTGATGCCGCAGGTCGTGCTTGCTCCCGGAGTCGGATTCAGTGTGCATGGGAGTGCGCGTGTCCCCACTGGTGATGATCGTGGCCCTGCTGACCGTCGTCGTCCGGATGGACGCGCGGCTGTCGCGGCAGCCCCGAGGCGTTCTCGACGCCGGGCGGGGTGCCGCCGTGGGCGGAGCGGTCGTACGCATCGCGGTTCATGTGCGGGTCGCCCTCCAGCGCCTCCCGGTACCGCTCCACGACCAGATCGAGCAGCTCCGGCTCCGGTCCGATGACATCGGCCGACCGTACATCGATCTCCGGACGAGCGGCAGCCCAGCCCTCGGTCTGCTGCCGCACCCGGTCCGCCGGCCCGCCGGTCAGCGGGAAGTACGGCAGCACGACGATCCGCCGCGCGCCCAGCTTCACGCACCGGTCGAGACCGCTCGGCACGTCCGGCGCCGCCAGCGACACGAACGCCGTCTCCACGCCCGCGTACCCGCGCCCCTCCCACAACAGCCGGGCCGCCCTGTGCACCTCGGCGTTGGCCCCGGGGTCGGTGGACCCGTGCCCGACGAGCAGCACGGTCACATCGGCCCGGTCACCCGGCGTACGCGGCGCGGGCGACCCCAGTGCCTCCTCCGTCCGCCGCTCCAGGAGGTTCAGCAGGGCAGGGTGCGGGCCCGGCGGACGCCCGCACGTGTACGAGATCGCCGGGTGCCGCTCCCGCACGAGGGCCAGCGCCGCCGTCACGTCCCGCTCGGCCCGCCCGGTGGGCTCCGACGTCAGCGGGACCACGGCGAACCGTCGTACCCCCCGCTCCGCCAGCTCGTCCACGGCCTCGCCCAGCGACGGCCGGGACGGCCCGACGAAGCCGCCCACGACGGGCAGCCCGGGATGGCGGTGCCCCAGCTCGCGCAGTAAGCCGCGGAAGGCCTCGGCCCCGGCATCGTCCCGGGTGCCATGACCGGCGATGAGCAGGGCGGGCGGCGGGGTGGTCACGATGTCTCCTCGGAAGTGACGGCATTGGTTGAGGCGGAAGCTGGGTGCGGGTGCGGGTGCGGGTGCGGGTGCGGGTGCGGGTGCGAAGCGGAACGCGGTTGGTGCGGGACGGCGTTCATGGGTGGGTCGGCGGTGGTCACCGTCGTCCCGAGCGTCCCGGCGTCCACCGAGCCGCCGTGTCTCCCACAGCCACAGCCACAGCCACCGTCTCTGTCTCTGTCACGGCCTCGGTCTTGCTCTTGCTCTTGCTCTTGGTCCTGGTTTTGCTCTTGGTCACGACGATCATCATGCCGACCGGCGCCGGGGCCGGCGAAGTCAGGGCCCGTAGACCGGCTCGACTCGTCCGGCAGCGACGCGTCCCGCACCGCACCGGCCGACGCGACGGCACACGTCACCCTCGCCGATCGTCCGTCCAGCGGCTCCGACTTCCGCTTGGGCACGAGGAGTCGGCCGCCGCTCACCAGCGCGGCGGCCTCCGCGACGGACGGGGTGGCGACGGAGGCGAGGGGCGCGTCGGAGGGGTTCGGCACCTCCACCGTGGCCAGTTCCTCGGCGGAGTAGGTGACCAGGGGAACGCCGAGGCGTTCGGCGGCCCGGACGATGCCGGGTTCGTCGGCCTTGGCGTCGACGGTGGCGAGCACGGCGACCGACCCGGGCGAGAGACCGGCGTCCCGCAGGGCGCCCTCGATCAGGCAGAGGATCTCCGCCACCGGCGCGCCTCTGGAGGCGCCCACACCGATGACGAGGGAGCCGAGCAGATGGTCAGCCACTGCAGAGCCCCGTAAGGGGCGCCGGGCTGCGGCAGAGGCGGCTCCGCCGCGTGGGCGCGACCAGCCACGACGAATCCGCGGTCAGAACCCGGCCTCCCCACTCCGCACTCGCTCGGGGCGCCGCAGCCGACAGCCCCCGCTCTTCCGGTAGCAAGTACGCATGGCGGTCTTCGTAGCACTCGGCGCGTTCCTGATGACGCTGGTCGGCGGCTGGACGGCACAACGGGTGACGGACCGCCGTCACCTGGTGCTGGGCCTGGCCGGCGGCCTGATGCTGGGCGTGGTCGGCCTCGACCTGCTCCCCGAGGCACTGGAGGCAGCCGGCGGCGAGATCTTCGGCGTACCGGCGGCGCTGCTGCTGTTCGTCGCCGGCTTTCTCCTGGCCCACCTGGTGGAACGCCTGCTGGCCGTACGCCAGGCGGCGCACGGCGGGGAGGAGAACAACGGCCGTACGCCCCAGGTGGGTCTGACGGCCGCCGCCGCGATGGTCGGGCACAGCGCCATGGACGGCGTCGCGATCGGCGCGGCCTTCCAGATCGGCGAGGGCATGGGCATCGCGGTCGCGCTCGCGGTGATCGCCCACGACTTCGCGGACGGCTTCAACACCTACACGCTGACGAGCCTCTACGGCAACGCCCGCCGCCGTGCGCTCGCGATGCTGTTCGCGGACGCGGCGGCCCCGGTGGTCGGAGCCGCCTCCACCCTGCTGTTCACGATCCCGGAGGGCCCCCTCGGCTGCTACCTCGGCTTCTTCGGCGGCGCGTTGCTCTACCTCGCCGCCGCCGAGATCCTCCCCGAGGCCCACCACGAACACCCGGCCCGCTCCACCCTGCTGTGCACCGTCGCCGGAGCGGCCTTCATCTGGCTGGTGGTGGGCGTGGCGGAGTGAGCGGGAGGGCGCGAAGCCGACCGGGGCTCCGACCGGGCCGCCGCTCATGAGGTCCGGCATCTCTCCACGAACCGCCGGGCGACACCGGGCTCGGCCGCCCAGTGCGTGTGCAGATAACTCGCGTGCACCCCTTGCTGCACGAACCCCTCGACCCGCGGCCGTGGGCTGCGTACCCCCCAGGCGGGAGCCGGTCCGGCCCCCGGCTCGACGACCGTCCGGTGGAATTCGTGCGCCCGCATCCGGGTCCCGGCCGGCGCGAGCACGCTGTCGCCGACGGCCACGGCGTCCCGGTATCCGAGGGTCAGCCGCTCATCCATCCGTGCCGTCGCGTCGAGCACCCCGCACATGGGCCGCCCGTCCAGCTCCCGGCACAGGTAGAGCAGTCCGGCGCACTCGGCGGCCACCGGAGCCCCGCCGAACGCCAGCTCGGCGACCGCCTTCCGCAGCGGCTCGTTGGCGGACAGTTCGGCGGCGTACATCTCGGGGAACCCGCCGCCGATCACCAACCCGCCTGTTCCGTCAGGCAGTTGCTCGTCGCGCAGGGGGTCGAAGACGACGACCTCGGCGCCGGCGGCGGTCAGCAGCTCGGCGTGCTCGGCATAGGAGAAGGTGAACGCGGGCCCACCGGCCACGGCGACCACCTCCCGCCTGTCCGTGGGGTCGGCGACGGGCGGCTCCCACGCCGTACCCGACAGCGCCCCCGCGCTGCGGGCGAGCGCGACGAGCGCCTCCAGATCGCACCCCGCCCGTACCTGCGCGGCCATCGCCGCCACGGCCTCCACCGCCGCGCGTCGTCGCTCGGCGACCGGTACCAGTCCCAGATGCCGGGACGGCGTGTCCACCTGAGGGGCTCGCCGCAGCACCCCCAGCACGGGCACACCGGTCGACTCCAGGGCGTCCCGCAGCAACTCCTCGTGCCGGTCGGAGGCGACCTTGTTGAGGATCACGCCCCCCATCCACACCTCGGGGTCCCAGGAGGCGAAGCCGTGCACCAGCGCCGCCACCGACCGTGACTGCGACGAGGCGTCCACGACCAGCACCACCGGCGCCCGCAGCAGCTTCGCCACATGCGCGGTGGACGCCAACTCCCCCTGGCCCGAAGCCCCGTCGTACATCCCCATCACACCCTCGACGACGGCTATGTCGCACCCGCGCGCCCCGTGCGCGAAGAGCGGCGCGACCAGATCCGGTCCGCACAGATACGCGTCGAGGTTCCGCCCCACCCGCCCGCTCGCGAGCGCGTGATAGCCGGGGTCGATGTAGTCCGGCCCCACCTTGTGCGGGGACACGGCGAGCCCCCGCTCGGTGAGCGCGGCCATCAGCCCCGTGGCGACGGTGGTCTTGCCGCTGCGCGAGGAGGGCGCGCCGATGACCAGCCGGGGGACGGAGGGCAGGGGAGTGGAAAGGGAGGAGGTCACGACGTCACCACTCGATGCCCCGCTGGCCCTTCTGGCCCGCGTCCATGGGGTGCTTGACCTTCGACATGTCGGTCACGAGGTCCGCGAAGTCGACGAGCTTCTCCGGCGCGTTCCGCCCGGTGATCACGACATGCTGGGTTCCCGGCCGGTCCCGCAGCACCTCGATGACCTCGTCGGTGTCGATCCACCCCCAGTGCAGGGGGTACGCGAACTCGTCCAGCACATACAGCTTGTACGTCTCGGCCGCCAGGTCCCGCTTGACCTGCTCCCAGCCCTCCCGGGCCTTGTCCTCGTTGTCCATCTGCCCGTCGCGCTGCACCCACGACCAGCCCTCGCCCATCTTGTGCCAGTCGACGGACCCGCCCTCACCGGACGCCCCGAGCACCCGCAGCGCGTTCTCCTCGCCGACCTTCCACTTCGCCGACTTGACGAACTGGAACACCCCGATCGGCCACCCCTGGTTCCAGGCGCGCAGCGCGAGCCCGAACGCGGCGGTGGACTTGCCCTTGCCCACGCCCGTGTGCACGAACACCAGCGGACGATTCCGGCGCTGACGAGTCGTCAGTCCGTCGTCGGGTACGACACTCGGCTGTCCTTGCGGCATCTACGCGGCCCTCCTCGAAGTTCCCTGCGGTCCTTGCGTTCCGTGCGTCCCGTGCGTTCCCTGCACATCCCGAACCAGCCCGGCGATGGAGTCCGCGCGCAGCTCGTCCAACGTCACCGCCGTACCGCCCAGTTCACCAGCGAGCTGCCCGGCGAGCCCCAGCCGGACATGGCCCGACTCGCAGTCGACGACCACGGAGGCGGTGCCCTCGGCCGCGAACAGCCGCGCCGCCCGCCCGGCGAGCGCGACGGGCTCCGGCCCGCCGGTCGCCCGGCCGTCGGTCACCACCACGACCAGCGGCCGACGCGCGGGGTCCCGCAACCGCTCCACCCGCAGCACGTCGTGCGCCTTGAGCAGCCCGGCGGCGAGCGGCGTCCGTCCACCCGTCGGCAGCGACTCCAGCCGGGTCGCCGCCGCGTCCACGGACGAGGTCGGCGGCAGCGCCACCTCGGCGGCCGACCCCCGGAAGGTCACCAGACCCACCTTGTCCCGCCGCTGATAGGCGTCGAGGAGCAGCGACAGCACAGCGCCCTTCACGGCACTCATGCGCTGCCGCGCGGCCATCGACCCGGAGGCGTCGACCACGAACAGCACGAGGTTCCCCTCGCGCCCCTCCCGGGTCGCCTGCCGCAGATCGTCCCGGCGGACGACCAGCCCCGGCCCGGACCGGCCACGCGTCCGCTGATGCGGCGCGGCGGCCCGCACGGTCGCCGCCAGATGCAGCTTGGTCAGCGTGCCGCGAGGCCGACGCGCCCCGGTCGTGCGCCCGTGCTCGGTCCGCGCCCGCGAACGCCGCCCGGTAGCGCCCTCCCCGAGCCCCGGCACGCTCAACACCTTCGTACGAAAGGGCTCGGCGGCCCGTACGGCGGACTGCTCCCCGGCGGCCGGAGCCTGCGCCGGCACGCCCTCCCCGCTCTCGGACCGAGCCCCACTGTCGCCGCCCTGCGGCCCGTCGGGCTCGGAGGAGGGCGGCTGCCCACCGCCACCGGGCCCGTCAGGATCGGGATCGGGGTCTTCGTCCTTCGGGTCCTTCGGGTCCTCTGGGTCCTTTGGGTCTGCCGAGTCCGCCGGTGGCTCCGCGAACTCCTCCAGCGTCTCGTCGAGCCTGTCCTCGTCGAGGCCGGGCGCGTCGAACGGATTCCGCCGCCGCCGGTGCGGCAGCGCGAGCAGCGCCGCCTGCCGCACATCCTCCGCGAGCACCTCGGTCCGCCCGGCCCACGCGGCCAGCGCGGTCGCCGTCCGGGCCATCACGATGTCGGCCCGCATCCCGTCCACCTCGAAGGCCGCACAGGTCGCCGCGATCTGCCGCAGCACCCCGTCGCCCAGCACCACGGACGGCAACAACTCCCGTGCGGCGACGACCCGTTGCCGTACGTCGGTCTCCTCGTCCGCCCAACGGGTCACGAAAGCCGCCGGGTCGTCGTCATAGGCGAGCCGCCGCCGTACGACCTCCACCCGCTGGTCCGGCTCCCGCGAGGCCACGACCTCGACGGTCAGCCCGAACCGGTCGAGCAACTGCGGCCGCAGCTCACCCTCTTCGGGGTTCATGGTCCCGACGAGCAGAAACCGCGCGGCATGCCGTACGGAGACACCCTCGCGCTCCACGTACGAGGCGCCCATCGCGGCCGCGTCGAGCAGCAGGTCGACGAGGTGGTCGTGGAGCAGGTTGACCTCGTCGACGTAGAGGATCCCCCGGTGCGCGTCCGCGAGCAGCCCCGGCTCGAACGCCTTCACGCCCTCGGACAGCGCCCGCTCGATGTCGAGCGCGCCGACGAGCCGGTCCTCGGAGGCGCCGACGGGCAGCTCGACCATGCGCGACGGCCGCGTCTCGAACGCCGGCTCGTGCGGCCCGTCCGGACACGCGGGGTCCGGCTTCGCGGGATCGCACGAGAACCGGCAGCCGACGACGACCTCCACCTCCGGCAGCAGCGCCGCGAGCGCCCGCACGGCGGTGCTCTTCGCGGTCCCCTTCTCACCGCGCACCAGCACACCGCCGACCGCCGGCGACACCGCGTTCAGCAGCAGCGCCAGCCGCAGGTCGTCCTGGCCGACGACGGCCGTGAACGGAAACGGAACACTCACTTTGCGTCGCCCTCCAAGTCACCCTCCGGCCACGGGCGGTTGACCCGCGGCCGGTCGTTCAACAGCGAGCCTGTGCTCATCCGGACGCTCCCGGTACTCCCGGTGCTCCCGGCGGCACGAAAGGCAGTCCCGCCGGCGCGCCCGACTCGATGAGCCGCCACAGCGCGTCCGTGTCCGCGTGTTCCTCGATCAGGTCGCCGAGCCGGTCCAGCTGCTCCTCGCGCAGCGCGGCGAACGACGTGTCGGCGGCCGGCACGAAACGGCGCCCCGAGGCGGCCGCCACCTCACGCAGAAAGGCCCGCCGGAACCCGTCCGACTCCAACGACCCGTGCCAGTGCGTGCCCCAGGTCTGCCCGACCCGGCATCCGTCCAGGAAGGGAACCCCGCCCAGGACCTCGGCGACCCCGTGATGGATCTCGTATCCCTCGACCGGCTCCCCGAGGGCCTCCCCGACGGGCCGTGTGAGCGTCTTCCCGGGAGCGAAGCGCACGCGCACGGGCAGTATCCCGAGCCCGTCCACATGCCCCCGCCGGCTCTCGACCTCGTCCTCGATGTGCTCGCCGAGCACCTGGAACCCCCCGCAGATGCCGAGCACCGGCCGCCCTTCCGCGGCCCTGCGCACCAGGGCGTCGGCGAGCCCGCGTTCCCGCAGCCAGTCCAACGCCCGCACCGTCCCCCGGGTCCCCGGAACGACGACGAGGTCGGCGTCGGCCAGCTCCTCGGCCCGGTCCACGAACCGCACGACGACACCGGGTTCGGCGGCGAGCGCGTCCACGTCGGTGAAGTTGGACATCAGCGGCACCGCGCACACGGCGATCCGCAGCACGTCCGCCCCGACGGGCGGCGCGACGTTCGACTCCCGGACCGTCCCCCGCAGCGAGATCCGCAGCCCGTCCTCCTCGTCGATCCCGAGCCCGTGCCGGAACGGCAGCACGCCGTACGTCCGCCGCCCGGTGAGCCCGTGCAGCATGTCGAGCCCCGGCTCCAGCAGGGAGACGTCCCCCCGGAACTTGTTGACGAGGAACCCGGCGACGAGCGCCTGGTCCTCGGGCGAGAGCAGCGCGACGGTCCCGAAGAACGACGCGAAGACCCCACCGCGGTCGATGTCGCCGACGACGAGCACGGGAAGCCCGGCGTTCCGGGCGATCCCCATGTTGACGATGTCGGTCCTCCGGAGATTGATCTCGGCGGGGGAACCGGCCCCCTCACAGATCACCGCGTCATACGTGCCCCGCAACTCGGCGAGACACTCCAACACGGTCCCGAGCAGCCGCTGTTGCCGCCCCCCGTGGTACCCGCGCGCACTCATCTCCCCCACGGGCTTGCCCAGCAGCACCACCTGGCTGCTCCGCTCACCCCCGGGCTTCAGCAGAACGGGGTTCATGAGGGCACTGGGCTCCACCCGACAGGCCTGCGCCTGCATGGCCTGAGCCCGCCCGATCTCGGCGCCTTCCTTCGTCACGAAGGAGTTGAGCGACATGTTCTGCGCCTTGAAGGGCGCGACCTTGACCCCCTGCCGCACGAGCCACCGACAGATCCCGGCGGTGACGACACTCTTCCCGGCGTCGGAGGTGGTCCCGGCGACCAGTAGTCCGCCACTCATCCCTGACTCCTCAACCGCCGCGCCGGGCGCCTCGAAACCCGCCCTCGCAGCACCGCCCCACCCGCACTGACCCCCAACGCCAGCCAACTCACCCGCCGGGACAACCGAACAGCCCGCTCGATGTCCGCCACGGCGACAGCCCGCCCCTCCCCATTCAGCACCGGCCGATGCTCAACCCGCCCCCCGTACGACAACGTGCCCCCCAACCGCACTCCGAGCGCCCCCGCGAACGACGCCTCCACCGGCCCCGCGTTGGGACTCGGATGCTTCCCCGCATCGGCACGCCAGGCTCGAACGGCACCCCGGGCATCCCCGCCCGCGGCCGCGGCCAGCACCGCGGTCAGCCGGGCCCCCGGCCACCCCGCCACATCGTCCAGCCGCGCGGAGGCCCACCCGTACCGCCGATAACGCTCCGACCGGTGCCCGACCATGGCGTCCAACGTGTTGACGGCCCGAAACCCGACCAGCCCGGGCACCCCACCGACGGCCCCCCACACGAGCGCCCCCACCACCGCGTCGGACGTGTTCTCGGCGACGGACTCCACGACGGCCCGCGCGATCCCGGCCGGGTCGAGCGACTGAGGATCCCGCCCGCACAGATGCGGCAACCGCGCACGAGCACCCTCGAGATCCCCGGACTCCAGGTACCGCCCCACGGCCCGGGCCTCCCGCCCGAGCGAGGTCCCCCCGACGACGGCCCAGGTGGCAGCGGCGGTCAACGCGACGGAGGCCGCACGCGACGGCCGCACCGCGGACGCGGCAGCCGCCCCCAACGCCACGGCGCCACCCGCGCACACCGCCGTGTGCAGCGCGCCCCACCCCCGGTGGTCCCGCCACAGCACCCGTTCCACGGCACCGGCGGCCCGCCCGAACGCGGCGACCGGATGGCCCCGGCGAGGATCACCGAGCAGCAGATCACCGAGGAGTCCGGCGGCGGCGCCGTACGCGAAGACGCGGTCGGCACACACCCGTTCAGCCGATCACGGGGTCGGGCAGGGACCGGGCACCGAGGCCCGACGAGCAGCCGCACATGGCGCACATGGCGAAATGTCCTCACTCAGGGTGTCCACGCCCTGGTTCGACGAGACCGACGGCGAGAGTTCCTGGCTCCCGGGAGGTTCTTCCCCGGTGACAGTGGCGGGACCGCGCCGGACTCGCACCGGCTTCCTCTCCTACCGTCGTACATGGCCCCGGCAGTCCACCACGCCCCCGGAAGACCCGTCAACTTGCTGTTGACCTGCGGTGCAGCGGTGTGCTGAGCCCCACATCGCCGAAATATCGCCAGACGCCCGAATCGGCTCTTTCCACGCTCTTCCCCGATGCCCAAGCTGGGAACACTTGAGGGAACGGCAGTACGAAAGCTGAGCGCCGACGAGCGGCATCGGGACACGGCGCTCGGGTCGCCGCGGTGAGGACGCCGTGTCGGCGCGCTGACTGGTGAGGTGGAGGTCGGTGTGGTCGGCAGGGATTCGCCGGAGCGGTTGTGGCGCAGGAGCAGTTACTCCAGCACGCAGGGTGAGTGCGTCGAGGTGCTGCCCGAGCGGGGGCGCGTACTGTTGCGCGACTCGAACTGGAGCCAGAACTCTGTGCTCACCTTCCGCTACACGGCGTGGTGTGGTTTTCTGGCTGGACTTGTGGACCCGGGGACGGGCGACTCGTGACGGGTCACCCGGGGGACGGGAGGTGCACACATGGAAGATCGGCCCAGGAAGACGGTCTCGTCGCGCACGGGATATCAGCGCGCGCGCGGAACGTGGGTGACGGCGGCAGCGCCACTGGCACTCTTCTGCTCGGTCATGGGGGTGCTGGCAGTCGGTGCGGGCGCACTGGTGGCGTTCCTCGTCCCAGGAGGTGAAGTGCGCGGTCTGGTCTGGCTGGTGGTGACCGTTCTCGTCGCCGCCGGTGCCGGCCTCTGGTGGGGTCTCACTCCGGTCGCTGAGCGGCTCCGGGTCCTGAACCGGGCTCTCGCGGCGGCACAGCCCCGGAGGCCGGAGCGCCACTGACGCCGGTGCGGTGGCGCAGTGCTCTGCCCAGCCATGCCCCGAGCGCTGTGACCAGGGCTGCTCCCACGGCGCCGATCACAGCCGTGGCCAACGGTGTTGAGGCTCCGAGCGGAGCGCCCGGGGCGACCCGAGTGGCCACGGAGATGCTGAACAGCAGAGCGCTGCCGCATGTCGTGCCCAACAGCAGCCGTACCGACGGCAGGCGAATCTGTCCGGCGACCCGGGCGCTTTCGACCCGAATGAGGGCGTCGGTCCACTCGGGTTGCTGCATGGGGTAGGGCTTGAGGGTGCAGTCGTCGAGTGCGGCGGACTCCTGTCGGCCCGCCGTCTCGTCGGGATCTCTCGCCGTGCTGTCCGGTGGAACGGCGGGGGCTGAGCCCAACCCCCGCCACCACGCCCGTATTCCGAAGACCGCCATGAGGCCTCCCCCCGTTTCTCTGCCCGGGTGTCCCGCCCGGGGTCAGTCGTTGCTGAGACTCTCCTTGATCGCGTCGAGCGCCCCGACCATCCGGTCGCCGCGGTACGCGATGGAGCTGATGTCCTCGAAGCACTCCTGGTAGCGCGCTGTGAGGCCCAGGTCGTCACGGCTCGACAGGCCCCCCGTGGGACCTTCGATGTACAGCAGGTCGTCGTCGTCCTTGAACTCCAGCAGGATGAACGGCGCGGCGATGCCGTAGTGGGCTCCGGCGGAGAACGGCAGTAGCTGGAGGCTTGTGCGGGAGTGCTCCACCATCGTCCTGAGGTGGTCCAGTTGCCGCCGCATCACCGCCGGACCGCCGATTTCGCGCCGCACGGCCGCCTCGTCCAGAACGATGTTCATCGTGGGGCCGTTCTCGCTTTCGAAGAAGCGCTCCTGCCGGGTGATACGCAACTCAACCTGCTGGCGCACCTGGGACTCCGGTGCCTGGGCGGACAGCAGCGCGGTGGCGTAGTCCTCGGTCTGCACGAGGCCGGGAAGGATGATGGGGTTGTACATGCGAATGCTGTTCGCCGCGCCCTCGTAGCCGAGGTACTGGGCGTACTGCGGAGACACCAGCTCGCTGTACTGCGCCCACCAGGACTGGCCCTTCGAACCCCGGGCCGCGTTCTCCAGCTCGGTCACGCGTTCGGCATCCGTGACTTCGTACATCTGTAGGAGTGCGCGCAGGTCGGTGACGCCGAGGCTCACGGTGCCGGCCTCGATCCTGATCAGCTTGGAGAGTGACCACTCCAGGTGTTGCGCCGCGTCCCGCTGGGTCAGCCCGGCGTTCTCACGCGCCTTGCGCAGCTCGATGCGAAGCCTGCGTCGATTCAGGCTCGGATCGATGTCCCTGGCCATGGTGCTCCCTGCCACATGTCGTACCCGACTCGTCAGACCGCCACCTTCGAACAGTAACTCCCCAATAGAGTAGGTGAGTTAGCTGTCATCGGCTAGCGGCCGTCATTATGACATGTGTCGATTCGAAAACTTCGCCAAGGCATCCTCAATGCAAACAAAACCCCCGAAAGCGTCATGAACGCTCTCGGGGGTTGATTCTGCAGTTGTCACTACGGCCCCGTGGGGGCCGTGGGATTTCCGGTCTCAGGTCATGATCAGGGAAATTCCGTACGCCACTGCCGCCGCGCACAGCGCGAAGCACACGTACGCCCCAGTGGTCGCCGCCGCCACCGAGTCGCCCCGGGTCGACGCCTGCTCCCGCTTGGAGAGACCGACGATGCCCAGGGTGAAGAGGCCGACGAGGGCCACGGTGACCACGAGGCTGACTCCGAAGACGGAGCCGAGAGCTGCCCAGTCGATGTGCATGGTGGTGATTCCTCAGGGAGTCGTGGGGCTCAGACGGCGGGCGTCGGCGTGGACGAGCCCGCCGGGGCCGTGGTCTCGGCGGCGACCGTGGCCGCGGGGGCCGGGATGGTCGCCGTGAGATCCTCGGCCACGGTGCCGACCGGCGGTGGAGTCACGGCGGCCATCGCCGTCGTCACCACGCCGGGCGGCTCCTCGGTGTCGTTCACATTGGTGTGGTCGATCACCTCACGGCGCGAGACCACCCAGATCGCGGCGCTGGAGGCGACGAGGAAGACCGCGACGACGGCCGTGCCCCAGGTGCCGAAGGACGTCACCCACTCGGCGAGCGCGGCGACCAGCGCGGCGGCCGGCAGGGTCAGACCCCAGGCGATGAACATCCGGGTCGCGGTGGACCAGCGGACCACCCCGCCCTTGCGGCCGAGCCCCGCGCCCATCACCGCACCGGAGACCGAGTGCGTGGTGGAGAGCGAGAAGCCGAGGTGCGAGGAGGCCAGGATGACCGTGGCCGCGCTGGTCTGGGCGGCGAAGCCCTGCTGCGGCTGGAGGTCGGTCAGGCCCTTGCCCATCGTGCGGATGATGCGCCATCCGCCCAGGTAGGTGCCGAGTGCGATGGCCGTACCGGCGGAGAAGATGACCCACACCGGCGGGTCGGAGTCGGGTGCGAGGGTGCCGCCGGCGACCAGGGCGAGGGTGATGATGCCCATCGTCTTCTGGGCGTCGTTCGTGCCGTGGGCCAGCGAGACCAGGCCGGCGGAGGCGATCTGGCCGGCGCGGTAGCCCTTGCCGGAGGCCTTCTCGCTCGTGTGCTCACCGAGTCTGTACGTCAGCCGGGTGGCGAGCATCGCCGCGAGACCGGCGACCAGCGGGGCGGCGACGGCGGGGATCAGCACCTTGGTGACGAGAACGTCGCCGTGCACCGCGCCCACACCGACCGAGGCGATGGTGGCGCCGATCAGGCCGCCCATCAGGGCGTGCGAGGAGCTGGAGGGGAGTCCGACGAGCCAGGTCAGCAGGTTCCAGAGGATGGCGCCGACGAGCGCCGCGAATATGACCTCTGGCTGTATGCCGGACTCGTCGACGAGTCCCTTGGAGATGGTGTTGGCGACCTCGATGGAAAGGAACGCGCCGACAAGGTTGAGCACGGCGGACATGGCTACCGCGACCTTGGGCTTCATGGCGCCTGTCGAGATGGTGGTGGCCATCGCGTTGGCGGTGTCGTGGAAACCGTTCGTAAAATCGAACGCAAGCGCGGTGATGACCACGATCGCGAGGATCAGCGAGAAGTTTTCCATTTACCCGAGCTTCTTTCGGACGTCATTGGCATAAGGACCGTAGGCAACCTGGGTGAACGGAAGATGAACTGGGGCGGGCGTACGGGTGTAGTGAATGAGATGTCGCCGCTCCGCTTGTGCGGAGCCGGACGCGTCGGGCTTGACGTCTGGCGGCCTGACGTTCGAACTGAGACGGAACGTCGAGGTCCGCTACCCGCTACCCCGCTGGCCCTTGGCGAACTTCTTCAGCCGGCTTGTCGTACGGGTTGTACTCGATTTGTACTCGATGTCGACGGCCGGCGGCAGCGTCGACCGTCCGAGCGTCGGCCGCCGCCATTGTTCACGAAGCGGGCGGCCCGGGCCTTGCCGGACGACTCGGTTCGGCGATCACCGGCCAATCGTCAACGCCGGTCGATATAGGCCTATATGGGCTCTTCCGGAGGTCTTCGTCCGGCCTGCCGTGCCCCCGCCCGGGAGCCGTCGGGGGATCCGCCTGGCAGGATCACGGCATGGCTGAGCAGTGGCGCGACACCCGGGACGAGCGGGGCACGGGTGAGGACGCACAGAACTCGCGGGACATGGGGCGGCGGGGTGTGCCGGACGACGTGGCGCGCGCGTGGGACGAGCTCGTCGCGGCGGCCCGCCGGACGGTGGCCGACGGTCTGGTCGTCGGCACCTCCGGCAACGTGTCCGTACGCGTCGGGGACACCGTCCTGGTCACACCGACGGGAGTGCCGTACGACCGTCTGACGTCGGACGACGTCACGGGTGTCGACCTCTCCGGCCGGCAGGTCCTCGGCGCGCTTCGCCCGACGAGTGAGCTCCCCATGCACCTGGCGATCCATACCACCACCGAGGCCCGCGCCGTCGTCCACACCCACGCCGTCCACGCGACGGCCGTCTCCACCCTCGTGAGCGAGCTGCCGCTGATCCACTACATGTCCGCGGCCCTCGGCGGACCCGTCCGAGTCGCCCCCTACGCGACCTACGGCACCCCCGAGTTGGCCGAGAACATGCTCCGCGCTCTGACGGGGCGCACCGCTTGTCTCCTCCAGAACCACGGCACGATCACCTACGGGGACACCCTCTCCGAGGCCTACGACCGCACGACCCAACTCGAATGGATGTGCCAGGTCTGGCTGAAGGCCTCCTCCGTGCCCGGCCTCACCCCCCATCTACTCACCCGCGAACAGGTGAACAGGACGGGGCAACGACTCAAGGACTACGGCCAACCGCAATAGCCCTCAGGCCGCCCCGCACCCTTCCGGCCCGCCCCGCAGCCTCCACGCCCGTTCCACCCTCAGGCCGCCCCGCACCCCTGTGGTTTGCCCCGCACCCTTCCGGCCCGCTCCACCCTCCGGCCGCCCCCACTGTCCGTCGGCCTCATTCTTCTGCCGGTCCCTACTCTCCGCCGCGACGGCGCGGAGCCGAATCGTGCCTGTCCGGCGGTGCCGCTCCCACGCGTGCCCCTTTGGCCACCAGGGCTCCGGGCTCGTCACCCCGATTGCCCCACCCATGCGGTCCCACTCACGCGGCTCCACTCACGCGGCTCCACTCACGCGGCTCCACTCACGCGGCTCCGCCCACGCGGCTCCGCCCACGCCGCCCCGGTCACCCTCGTACGCACGCCCACTGGCCCATGTCGCGGTCCGCCAGGACACTGGATCCGTGCGTGGAGTCAGAGCGGCAGCCTCGGCCCTCGGGGTCGCGTTCGCCGCCGGCGCGGCCAGTGTCGCCGCGGGCCGGCTGGCGAGCGACGTCGCGCTGAAGGCGCCGCCGGGCGAACCACTGCCCACGGAACCCCGACTGACCGTGCACTCAACCGCCGCCGGCCGCATCGCGCTGACCCGCGCCTTCGCCTCCCGGCGCCCCGGCACCTACGGCCTCACCGGCAACGGCTCCCACGCGGTCGTCGGCAACGTCCTGGACGCCGCCCCGCACGCTCCCGACGCCGTCGTACGCCGCCTGGAGCGCGTCACCCAAGGCACCCTGGAGCCGGGCGACAAGGTATGGCTCACCCCCGACCTCCATATCGGCGACCCGCGGACCGCGCTCGGCCTCGACCACGACGACGTCGAGGTCCCCGGCGAACTCGGCGTCCTGCCCGCCTGGTTCGTGCCCGCCGCCCGCGACACCTGGGTGATCGCCGTGCACGGGCTCGGCGCCACCCGCGAACACACCATGAACGTCATGGAGTCCCTGCACCGCCACCAGTTCCCGGTCCTCGCCCTCGCCTACCGCGGCGACTCGGGCGCACCCCGCTCCCTGGACGGCCTGAACCACCTCGGCGAGACCGAGTGGCGCGACGTGGACGCCGCCATCAGGTACGCCGTCCGGTACGGCGCCGAGCGGGTCGTCCTGCACGGCTGGTCCACCGGCGCCACCATGGCCCTGCGCGCCGCCACGCACTCCGCGCTGCGCGACCGCGTCGCCGGACTCGTCCTGGACTCACCGGTCCTCGACTGGGCCGCCACCCTGCGCGCCCTGGCGGCCGCCCGCCGCACCCCCAACGCCCTGCTGCCCCTCGCGGTCCGCGCCGCCCAGGGCCGCACGGGACTGCGCGCCGCCACCCTCGGCCAGGGCGTCGCCCCACCGGGGCTCAGGGCGCCGACCCTGCTCTTCCACGGCCCGGACGACGCCGTCGCCCCCTGGGGGCCCTCCCGCCGTCTCGCCGCCCTCCACCCCGACCGGGTCACCCTCCGCACCGTCCGCCACGCCCCGCACGGCGCCATGTGGAACGCCGACCCCAAGGCCTACGAAGAGGCCCTCCGCCGCTTCCTCACACCACTGATGTAGGCAGCCGCCTGCCGTCGGCGGTCGAGCGGCCGACCCCTCGGCACCCGGATGGAAGGGTGCCGAGAAACCGCCCGCCAAGGAGAGGTGCGCCACATTCCGTTTAGGCTGTGCCGAGGCGATCCCCCTCGGTGTCGAGCCCCTGGGGAACCCGTGCGTTGGCCACTCCTGTCGCCCGCTGTGACATTCCGTTTGGGTTTTCGGACCGTCAACCGGAAGACTGCCCCCGTGACGTCCCGTAACCCGCGCGACTCCAGGCTCCGACTCGTCGGCCCGCGAACCCTGGCCGCCGCTCCCCGAGCGGCAGTGACCCAGCGCCGCCGACCGGCTCCCCGGCCCCCGGAGGGCACACCGCCGCCCGTGGAACTCGCCCGCATGGCCCGCGCCGTCCTGGCGGACGCGGCCCGCGTCGCCCACTGGGCCGATGCCGCCCTGCGTCCCGGCCGCGACGGCGCGAGCCCCGACGGCAAGGGCACCCTCTCCGTCGCGTCCGCCGAACGGGCCGCCGACCACCTGGGACTGACCCCGGATCAGGTCCGCCACGACTGGGACACGGCACGGCTGGCCGGACTCGTCGAGGTGCACGGCGACAGCGCGCGCCCCGGCTGGCGGCTGCGCGCCTGGAACCGCGACGACAGCGCCGTACTGCGCGGCTGGGTCGCGTTCTTCGACGCCTGGTCCATCGCCTACCCCGAGCCCGAGGACCGAGAGCCCGCGGCGGTCGCCGAGGTCGTCTCGGCCATGCCCCAGGTGCTTTCCTTCCTCCAGCTCTCCGCCGGGCCCGTCCCCGTCGAGCAGCTCCTCGACCTCCTCGAACAGCGGGTCACCGAACTGCGCACCGAGCGCTGCGAAGTCCCCTACGGCCCGCAGGCCGGGCCGAGCCCGGAGCCCAGCGCCGAGGACACCCCGCTCGCCCCCCTGCTCGACTGGTCCCTGCGGGCCCTCGCCTCCGTCGGCGCCCTCACCTACGGCGACGCCCAGGCCACCCTCACCCCGCTCGGCAGCTGGGCGGTCTGGGTCAAGCTGGAGCAGATCTGCGTCGCCGCGCAGAGCCCCGCCGGGAACATCGAGGTCTCCGCCGAGGACATGCTCCGAGGCTGCGCCCAGCTCCGCCCGAACGCGGCCCGCGCCGAGTACCGTGCCTGGCTCGCCGCCCGCCCCGTCGGCGGCGCCGTCACCGAGCTCATCGACGCCGCCCGCGGCGAGGACGCCCTCATCCGGGGCCTCGCCTTCGAGGCCCTGCGCGTCGTCGGCGCCCCCGCCGAGCCCGACGTCCGCGCGGTCGCCGACGAGACCCCGCTGCGCCCCTACGCCCTGCTCTGGCTCGCCGTGCACGACGGCGCCGACCCCGAGGACGCCCACGAGGTCCTCACCCGCGAGGAGGCCACCTGGCTCTGGGTGGACACCGCCGCCGCCGTCGCCGACCACGGCGAGGCCCCCCTCCTCGTACGGCATCTGGAGTCCGCGATGCAGCCCACGGTTCCCGCGCTGCTCGCCGAGGTCCGCGCGGTCGGCCATCCCCGCACCGTCCAGGTCCTGGTCGCCCTCGCCGCCGCCCACCCCGACCCCGCCCTCGCCAAGGCCGTCCGCCGCGCCGCCTTCCAGGTGCACACCGGAGGCAGCTGACCGGCAGACGGGGCCGACCGGCGCCGGGCCACGCGGAACAGGCCGGTCGCGTGGGCGTCAGCCGCCTGTCTCGGGGGCGTACGTGCCGAAGCTCCACACATTGCCCTCGGCGTCCCGGGCCATGTAGTCCCGCGAGCCGTAGTCCTGGTCCGTCGGGGGCGTCAGGATCTCCACGCCGTGCTCCACGGCCCGCCGGTGGTGGGCGTCCACGTCGTCCACCACGATGTACACCCCGGTGGGCCCGGCGCCCTTCATCGCGCCGTCGAAGACGCTGCCGCTGCCCTTCGAGCCGACCATCACCGCGCCGTTGCCCTGCGTCAGCTCGGCGTGCTGCACCACCCCGTCCTCACCCTCGTACACCGAGAGCTCGGTGAAGCCCAACGCCTCCGTGAGCTGTCTGATGGCGGCCTTGGCGTCCGCGTACAGCAGCGTCGGATAGACGCTCGGACGCCCGTCACTCCTGCCCGTCATACCGATCACGACCTCTCCGTCGTCCGGAATACGACCCGCTGCTCAGTTTTGCACCCACCACTGACAACGCACCCTGCCGAACGAACGAACGAACGAACGAACGGAGGGGCGGTCGGACGAAACGGAAGGTTGGGCGGGCGGTCGGGCGGCCGAACACACTGTCCGACTCGCGGTCCGCGAAGAGCCGGTGTCCGGCGCTTCGGTGACCGATGCCACGTGATCCCTTGTCATAGGGGCGGAAAACCGCTTGCTGCCCCCAGTTAGAATTGGCCCATGGCCATTCTCCTCGCGCATTAGACGGCGGGAACGCCTCAGCCGCCCACCCGTCTCCCCGATCCGCCCTGGAGTCTGTCCGTGATCTCCGCCTCCGCCGTCGAGCTGCGCGCCGGTGCCCGCGTCCTCATCGAGTCCGCCACCTTCCGTGTCGCCAAGGGCGACCGCATCGGTCTGGTCGGCCGCAACGGCGCCGGCAAGACCACCCTCACCAAGTGCCTGGCCGGCGAGGGCATCCCGGCAGGCGGCACCATCACCCGCTCCGGCGAGGTCGGATATCTCCCTCAGGACCCCCGCACCGGCGACCTCGACGTCCTCGCCCGCGACCGCGTCCTGTCCGCGCGCGGCCTCGACGTACTGATCCGCAAGATGCGCGAGAACGAGCAGCGCATCGCCAACGGACAGGGCAGCACCCGCGAGAAGGCGCTGAGGCAGTACGAGCGCCAGGAGACGGAGTTCCTCACCAAGGGCGGGTACTCCGCCGAGGCCGAGGCCGCCACCATCGCCGCCGCGCTCAACCTGCCCGACCGGGTGCTCGGCCAGCCGCTGCACACCCTCTCCGGTGGTCAGCGCCGCCGTATCGAGCTGGCCCGGATCCTCTTCTCCGACGCCGACACCCTGCTCCTCGACGAGCCGACGAACCACCTCGACGCCGACTCGATCATCTGGCTGCGGGACTACCTCAAGACCTACCGCGGCGGCTTCATCGTCATCTCCCACGACGTCGACCTGGTCGAGACGGTCGTCAACAAGGTGTTCTACCTGGACGCCAACCGCGCCGAGATCGATGTCTACAACATGGGCTGGAAGCTCTACCAGCAGCAGCGCGAGGCCGACGAGAAGCGCCGCAAGCGTGAGCGGCAGAACGCCGAGAAGAAGGCCGCGGCGCTGCACTCGCAGGCCGACAAGATGCGCGCCAAGGCCACCAAGACGGTCGCCGCGCAGAACATGGCCAAGCGGGCCGACCGGCTGCTCGCCGGCCTGGACGCGGTACGGGTCTCCGACAAGGTCGCCAAGCTGCGCTTCCCGGAGCCCGCGCCCTGCGGCAAGACCCCGCTCACCGCGGAGGGACTGTCGAAGTCGTACGGCTCGCTGGAGATCTTCACCGACGTCGACCTGGCCATCGACAAGGGTTCCAGGGTCGTCATCCTCGGCCTCAACGGCGCCGGCAAGACCACCCTCCTCCGCCTCCTCGGCGGCGCCGAGAAGCCCGACACCGGCGAGGTCATCGAGGGCCACGGCCTCAAGCTCGGCTACTACGCGCAGGAGCACGAGACCCTCGACCCCGAGCGCACCGTCCTGGAGAACATGCGCTCCGCCGCCCCCGACCTGGACCTCGTCGAGGTCCGCAAGACGCTCGGCTCGTTCCTGTTCTCGGGCGACGACGTCGACAAGCCGGCCAGCGTCCTCTCCGGCGGCGAGAAGACCCGCCTGGCGCTCGCGACGCTGGTGGTCTCGTCGGCGAACGTCCTCCTCCTCGACGAGCCGACGAACAACCTCGACCCCGCCAGCCGTGAGGAGATCCTCGGCGCGCTGCGCACCTACAAGGGCGCGGTCGTCCTCGTCACCCACGACGAGGGCGCGGTCGAGGCGCTCCAGCCGGAGCGGATCATCCTGCTGCCGGACGGCGTCGAGGACCTGTGGGGCGCGGACTACGCGGATCTCGTCGCGCTCGCCTGAGCGAATGGCCGATCGAATGGGTTGATCAACTGCGTCTGGATCATTCGGCCCATCCGTGATCCATCATCTGTGTGAGATCTCCTCGTACCGAGGTGTGTCCTACACCGATTTCCCGGCCGAGTCCTTCCGTGTGAAGGGCTCGGCCGCCGTGCGTCTCTGACCAGGCACTTCACGGAACAACCCGTTCGGGCGTACGGACGCCTCTGGGCGGAATCACAGGTTCCACTCGTGGGTACGCGCTCCTGTCGTCAAAACCTTGTCCCACGGACCTTGCCGAATGGGTGGCCATCGCGCGCCGGAGGGGTGATCATGAGGAGACCAGAGCGCACTTCCCATGAGGAGGACCGGGTGGCCGAGACTCTGAAGAAGGGCAGCCGGGTTACCGGCGTCGCGCGCGACAAGCTCGCGGCAGACCTGAAGAAGAAGTACGACTCCGGTGCGAGCATTCGGGCGCTGGCCGAGGAAACCGGCCGCTCGTATGGCTTCGTACACCGGATGCTCAGCGAGTCGGGCGTCACGCTCCGAGGGCGTGGCGGCGCGACACGGGGCAAGAAGGCCGCCTCGGCCTGACGCCGGGCGGCCCATCGGCTTCGATGGTGGCCACCCGGTCGGTCGGCTGATCGACCGGGTGGTTACTGTGCAGTCACTTAGCATGCTCCATCGCTCTGCTGACCGCACTCATCGGAGGCGCCCCATGGCTTCACTCGAACCACTGCTCGACCAGGACGGCGTACGGCTCACCGTCGACGACGCGATCGCCACGGTGACGCTGACCAATCCGGCCAAGCGCAACGCGCAGAGCCCCGCTCTGTGGCGGGCGCTCACCGAGGCCGGGCGGTTGGTGCCGGGCTCCGTCCGTGTGGTCGTGCTGCGTGCCGAGGGCACATCGTTCTCCGCCGGCCTCAACCGGCAGATGTTCACGCCCGAAGGCATCGAGGGGGAGCCGTCGTTCATCGATCTCGCGCGCCGTGACGACGCCGGGCTCGACTCGACCATCGCCGAATACCAGGAGGCGTTCACCTGGTGGCGGCGCAACGACATCGTGTCCATCGCCGCCGTGCAGGGACATGCCGTCGGTGCGGGCTTCCAGCTTGCCCTTGCCTGTGATCTGCGCGTCGTCGCCGACGACGTGCAGTTCGCCATGCTCGAAACCAGCCTCGGGCTCGTCCCCGACCTCGCGGGGACCCATCCGCTGGTGAGCCTCGTCGGGTATGCCCGCGCGCTGGAGATCTGCCTCACCGGGCGCTTCGTCCAGGCGGACGAGGCGCAGCGGGTCGGGCTCGCGAACCTCGCGGTGCCCGGTGACCAGCTCGACGACACGGTGCGGGATCTGGCCGCTGCGCTGGTGTCCGCGCCGCGGGACGCGGTGGTCGAGACGAAGGCGTTGCTGCGCGGGGCGCAGGGGCGTTCGTACGACGAACAGCGGGCGGCGGAGAGGGCCGCGCAGGCGCGCCGCCTGCGGGACCTCGCGGGGGTCGCGGAGTAGTCGGCGCGGCGGACGCCGGGTGGGCGCAGCGGTCCGCGGAGGTCAGACGACGGCGGCCGGCCCTGTCACCGCTGTGATGAGTACCGCCACCGACGGATGATCGGGCAGGGCGTCGCTCACCGCTGTTCGCACCTCGCGTGCCAGATCCAGGGCTCGTCTTTCCTCCGTCACCGCCAGTTCCACGAGGATGTGGCGGCGGGGGAGGGCGGGCCCGGTCGCGACGTGGCCCCCGAAGGCGGTGGTGAGACGGGTGACGCCGGGGACCGACAGGGCCGCGGCGGCCACGCGGGAGACCTCGTCGTCGCTGGTGGGTGGGGTGGTCGGGGCGGTGGGCGGCGGTTCGGGGGCCGGGTGGACCGTCTGCTCGTCGCCTTCCAGCAGATGCGTCACCCGGAGATCCACCTCTTCCACCCTCAGGCCCAGGCGTTCCCTGGCCGTGGTGGACAGGACGGTACGCAGCCGGGCGGCCATCGCCGGGAAGGGCTCGACGGTCGGGCCCGCCGCGACCGCGAAGTCGGCCGTGACACGGAGCGGGCCGGGCGGGAGCGCACTCGGGGGCGGTGGCACGCCGGCGTCGTGCTCGCCGGAGCCGGTCAGTGAGATGCGGAGCGCACCGAGGCGGAGCCCTCGCAACGCGGCGGCCTCGCGGCGCAGCACTGTTTCGGCAGCTCTCTCCGTGATCCACGCGCCGTCGTGCGGGCTGCCCAGGGGGAGCACACGGCCGAACCCGAGCTGCCGGCGTACCGCCTTCGTCCAACCGTCCGACGTCATTCCTCCAGCCTGCCGTATCCCCGGCGCGCGGCGCCGCAACCGCGCTTACTGTGGGCTTGAGGGGGACGACCGGAAGGGACGTGCGGCATGACTGACGTGACGGAGCGGAACCGGACGGAAGGGCCCGACACTGCCAAGGAGCCGACGCAGGTCGGGCGGAGGGCCACCCGGCGCGGCGGCGGTGATCCGGCGGGCCGGGGGCGTACGACCATCGCCGACGGCGTCGTCGAGAAGATCGCCGGGCTCGCCGCGCGGGAAGTGATGGGTGTGCATGCCATGGGCAGCGGGCTGTCACGGACCCTCGGGGCCGTGCGGGACCGGGTCCCCGGCGGGGCCAAGTCCGTGACCCGGGGTGTGAAGGTCGAGGTCGGCGAGGTGCAGACCGCGCTGGACCTGGAGATCGTCGTCGACTACGGCGTGTCCATCAGCGACGTGGCCCGTGACGTGCGCGAGAACGTCGTCGCGGCCGTCGAGCGGATGACCGGTCTGGAGGTCGTCGAGGTCAACATCGCGGTCAGCGACGTGAAGCTGCCGGACGAGGAGGACGAGGAGCCGGAGTCCCGGCTGCAGTGAGCGGAGCCCTCGGCTCCGATGGAACGCGACAGGAGTCATTGAGTCCCTAGGAGCGCAGGATGAGCTTGGCCGTGAGCGGCATGATCGCCGGGATGGCGCTGGGCTTCGCCGGGTACTTCGGCGGATTCGGCGCCTTTCTGCTGGTGGCCGCGCTGGGCGCCGTCGGCTTCGTCGTCGGCCGGTTCCTGGAGGGGGACCTGGAGCTGGGCGACTTCTTCCGCCCGCGTGACGACCGACGCCGGTGAACCCGGTGGACAGCGGCAGCCCCACGCGGGGGAACGCCGTTCCGTCCGGTGAGCGCGGGGCGACCCGGATCGCCGACCGGGTGGTCGCGAAGATCGCCGCGCAGGCGGCGCGCGAGGCGCTGGTGGCGCCGCCGCGGGACTCCGCGCCCCCTTCCGCCACGGTCGTCGTGCTGCGCGAGACCGCGCGCGTCCGCGTCAGTCTTGGGCTCCCTTACCCCTCGGACATCGGTGGCCAATGCGCTGCGGTGCGTCGTCATGTCGCCGAGCGGGTAGGGACTTTGGCGGGAATGCACGTGTCGGAGGTGGCCGTTCAGGTGGAACGGCTGCACCTGGCGCACGCACACGACGTGGCACAGGGGAGGACGCGGTGAGCGAACCCCAGCGCTCCGATGGCGGCACGCGACGACTACCCGTCATCGAGAAGGCCGACGACGCGACAGCCGACGACGCGACAGCCGACGGCACGGCGGCCGACCGCGAGCCGGACCAGTCGGCGTCCGCCGCCGCCTACGACCCGTTGCCCGCCCTCGACGGTGAGAACGGCAGGGAGAAGCGCTTCTGGTCCGCGCGCAGAACTCCCGCGGGCATCCTCGCGGTGCTGCTTCTCGCGGGCGCGGGCCTCCTCCTGTACGACGTCGCCGCCGTCCGCGCCGACCGGCCCGCCATGGAGTGGCGCCGTTCGCTGGCCCGGCAGCTCGCCGAGCGACCCCTCGACGACACCTGGGTGCTCGTCGGCGCCGGCGTCGCCGTACTCCTCGGCCTCTGGCTGATCCTGCTGGCCGCGACCCCCGGGCTCCGTGACGTCCTGCCGATGCGGCGCGTCCACCCCCGGGTACGGGCCGGGCTGCACCGGGGCGCCGCCGCGCTGGCCCTGCGAGACCGGGCCATGGAGGTGTCCGGCGTGCGGTCCGTACGGGTCCGGGCGGGCCGGAAGCGGGTCGACGTCCGCGCGGTGTCCCACTTCAGGGAACTCGACGAGGTACGGGCCGACCTGGACGTCACGCTCGCCGACGGCATCCGAGGACTGGGCCTGTCCCGGCCGCCCGCCCTGTATGTGCATGTCCGCCGGCCCGGCCGGAAGGGGTGAGACGCGATGCTGAGGACCGTCAACAGGGTGCTGCTCGGATTCGTCGGGCTGGTGCTGGTCGTGGTCGGCGGCGCCGTCCTCGCCGTCGGGCTCGGCGTGGACCCGCCGTCGTGGTGGCCGCACGACGGCCGGAACGACGTGCTGCTCAGCGACGCCGACCGGACGCGATGGCGCGACTCCGGCTGGTGGTGGCCCGGCGTCATCGCCGTGCTCGCCGTGCTCGTCCTGCTCGCCCTGTGGTGGCTGACCGCGGTCCTGCGCCGCCACCGCCTCGCCGAGGTACTCGTCGACACCGGCGACGGCGAGGGCGCACTGCTGCGAGGGCGGGCGCTGGAGGGCGTACTCACCACCGAGGCGGCCGAGGCGGACGGCGTCGAACGGGCCCACACCCGCCTGACCGGCCGCCGCAACGCACCCGAGGCCCGGGTCCGCCTCCTCCTCCAGCCCCACGTGAACCCGGGCGACGCCCTCAACACCCTGACGACGGAGGCACTGGCTCACGCCAGGGATTCGGCGGGACTGGCCGCGCTACCGGCGGAGGTCAGACTGCAGGGAGCCAAACACCGTGCGGAGAGGGTGAGTTGACAGCCGGCCCCGCCCCGACCCGGCACACCGACCGTCAGAACCCGTGCCGCATACCGCCGTCCACGGGCAGCATGACCCCCGTCAGATAGGACGCGGCCGGAGACATCAGGAACGCCCCCGCACGCCCGAACTCCTCCGGCCGCCCGTACCGCCGCAAGGGAATCCGCGACTCGTGCGCCGTCCGGGTCGCCTCCGGATCCGCCGACATCCCGTCCAGCTCACGCACCCGATCGGTGTCGATACGGGCCGGGAGGAGACCCACGACCCGGATTCCCCGCGGCCCCAGCTCGTCGGAGAGTGACTTGGCGAACCCGGCCAGCCCCGGCCGCAGTCCGTTCGAGATGGTCAGCCCCGGAATCGGCTCGTGCACGGACCCCGACAGCACGAACCCGATGACGCCACCCTCACCGAGTTCCTCGGCCGCGGCCCGCGCCAGACGGACCGCCCCCAGGAAAACCGACTCGAACGCGGCGGTCCACTGCTCGTCCGTGTTGTCGGCGACGAAGCCCGGCGCCGGCCCGCCCACGCTGACCAGGATGCCGTCGAAGCCCCCGAAGTACTCACGGGCGGCGGCGATCAGCCGCCCGGCGGCCTCCGGGTCGGCGTTGTCCACGGCGACCCCCACCGCGTTCGCCCCGAGCGCGGCCGCCGCCGCACCCGCGCTCTCCTCCTCGCGGCCCGTGACGACCACCTTCGCGCCGTCGGCGACGAGTTCCCGCGCGACCGCGTTGCCCAGTCCGCGGGTCGCCCCGGTGACGATGTAGACACGGTCCTTCAGCCCAAGATCCATGGCCCCTATCCTGCCTCCTCGCCGCCGAAGAGGGCGAGGGCGGTGCCCACGAGACCGACATGGCTGAACGCCTGCGGGAAGTTCCCGAGCTGTCGGCCCGCGACGGGGTCGTACTCCTCCGCCAGCAGCCCCACGTCGTTGGCCAGCCCCACCAGCCGTTCGAACAGCTCGCGCGCCTCGGCCGTACGGCCGGTCAGACGCAGGGCGTCCGCCAGCCAGAACGAGCAGACGAGGAAGGTGCCCTCGCCGCCCGGCAGCCCGTCGACGGAGGTGGCCGCGGCCGTGAGGTGGTCGGCGCTGTAGCGGCGGACGAGCCCCTCGTGGCTCAGCTCCTCGCGGATCGCGTCGACCGTGCCGATGACCCGGGGGTCGTCCGGCGGGAGGAAGCCCATGAGAGGGATGAGCAGCAGCGCGGCGTCGAGTTCGCGGGAGCCGTACGACTGCGTGAAGGTGTTGCGGTCGGCGTCGTAGCCCCGTTCGCAGACCTCGCGGTGGATCTCGTCGCGCATGGCCCGCCAGCCGTCGAGGTCGCCGCCGGTCAGCTCCGGGTCGTCCTCCAGGGTGCGGACGGCCCGGTCGGCGGCGACCCAGCACATCACCTTGGAGTGCGTGAAGTGGCGGCGCGGTCCGCGCACCTCCCACAGCCCCTCGTCGGGCTTCCGCCAGGCCGACCGCAGATACTCCATCAGCGCGCACTGCATCGGCCACATGTCCGGCTTGTCGGGCAGGCCCGAACGCCGGGACACGAACAGGGAGTCGACGACCTCGCCGTAGACGTCCAGCTGCAACTGCCGCACGGCCTCGTTGCCGACGCGGACCGGGCGTGAGTCCTCGTAGCCGGACAGCCAGGGCAGGTCGTACTCGGGGATGCGGCGCTCACCGGCCAGGCCGTACATGATCTGCAGGTCGGCCGGGTCGCCCGCGACCGCGCGGAGCAGCCAGTCGCGCCAGGCCTCGGCCTCCTCCTGGTAGCCGCAGGACAGCAGGGCGCCGAGGGTGAGGGTGGAGTCGCGCAGCCAGCAGTGCCGGTAGTCCCAGTTGCGGACGCCGCCGATCTCCTCGGGGAGAGAGGTGGTGGTGGCCGCGACGATGCCGCCGGTCGGGGCGTAGGTCAGGGCTTTGAGGGTGATCAGGGAGCGGACCACGGTGTCCCGGTGCGGGCCGTCGTAGCGGCAGCGCGCCGCCCAGGCCCGCCAGTCGTGGAGGCTCGACCGCAGCGACTCGTACGGGTCGACGAGCCGGGGACGTGGTTCGTGGGACGGGTGCCAGGTCAGTACGAAGGCGATCTTCTCGCCCGGCTCCACCGTGAACTCCGCGTACGTGGCCCGGTCCTCGCTCCACGACCGCACCCCGGGTTCGCTGCGCAGCCACACCGAGTCCGGACCGGCGACCGCCACGCGGTGACCGTCGGACCTGCGCATCCACGGCACGACCGAGCCGTAGTCGAAGCGCAGGCGCAGGGTGCTGCGCACGGTCACCCGGCCGGACAGGCCCTCCACGATCCGTACGACATCGGGGGCGCGGTCGCGCTGCGGCATCAGGTCGGTCACCCGTACCGCTCCCTCGTCCGTCTCCCACTCGGTGTCGAGGACGAGTGAGTCGTGCCGGTACGCCCGCCGCGTGCAGGCCCCGCCCCCTCTGGGCGCGATCGTCCAGTGTCCGTTCTCCTCGTCGCCGAGCAGCGCGGCGAAGCACGCGGCCGAGTCGAACCGGGGCAGGCAGAGCCAGTCGATGGAACCGTGGCTGCTCACCAGCGCGGCGGTCTGGTGATCGCCGATCAGGGCGTAGTCCTCGATGTGGGGGTGCACGGGGAACGGGTGCCCGGAGCCGGGGGTGATCAGTCCAAGGGGATCCGGGGCCCGCGGCCGGGCACGGCGACGGCACCCCCTCCGTCAGCCCGGCCCCGTTCCCGCCGTCGTCCCTCCCACCCCCGAGAAGATCACCCCGGAGCCGGACGGGGCCTGGTTGAGGACCCAGAGGCCGAGCAGGGTGGCGAGGGTGAAGACGAGGAGGACGAGGACGGCCAGGACGAGGCGACGGCGGCGTTCGCGGCGGAGCCAGTCGCCGCGGGCCGAGCGGTAGGCGTCGGGGGCGGCGTGGACCCCGCCCGCCAGCGCGGCGAGCGCCTCGGCCAGGTCCCGCTCGGTGCGGTCCTGACCCGTGTCGTTGCCGGTGGTGTCGTTCATCGCCGGGCCTCCATCGCCTGGGTCAGGGCGGCGAGGCCGCGTGCGGTGTGGGTCTTGACCGAGCCGCAGGAGATACCCATCGCGGCCGCGATCTCGCTCTCCTTCAGCCCGAGCCAGTGGCGCAGCACGAGCGCCTCCCGCTGCCGGGCGGGCAGCCGCTGGAGCGCGACGATCAGTGTTCGCTGGTCGTCGTGGAGCAGCGCGGTGCTCTCGGCGGAGGCGACCGGCTCCTCCGCCGCCGGGGCCTCCACATGCTTACGGGCGACCTGGAGGTGCCGTATCCGCATCCGGGTGAGGTTGCAGACCGTGGAGCGCAGATACGCCTCCGCCGCCTCGGCGTCCCGCAGGCGCCGCCACTTGCGGTAGATCTGGTAGTACGCCTCGGCCACCACGTTCTCGGGGTCGTCGGCGCCCAGCAGCACCGCGAGCCGCAGCATCGAGGAGTAGTGCAGCTCGAACAGCCGGGCGACACCCACCTCACGCTCCACGTCGGAGGGATCACCGAGGGCGCCCGGCGGCAGGGCGGGGTTCGAAACCAGCGCGGGATCGGAGACCAGCGCGGGGTTGGAGACCAGCGCCGGATCGGAGACCAGCGCGGGGCTGGAGACCGGTGGCTCGGCGGCGGCCGGAGCCGGTATCCGGCCCACGGGCCCGGCGGCGGTCACGGGTGTCGCAGCCGCCGGGGGCACTGGCACACGCATGTGCTGTCTGCGTCTCACGGGTTGCTCGCTCCCGTCTCGGGGCGCCGCCTGACGGTCAGGCGGGACGGTAGGTCGGTCGCGTCGGCGCCACGCGGGACACCGAGCCGTTCGAGGACCGTGGTGCCGAGGACGGCGACGGTCAGGTTGAGCAGGAGGGCGAGCAGGCCGGCGTAGATCTCCAGCGAGCCGCCGCCCAGGAGCACGATCGAAGAGAACCCCTCGCGCACCACCAGGAAGGTGCCGGTCACCATGCCGACGCCCCACCCGGCCAGCAGCGCCCGGGGATGCAGCCGCCCGGTGAACAGGCCGATCGCCACCGCCGGGAAGATCTGCAGGATCCACACCCCGCCGAGGAGCTGGAGGTTGATGGCGTCCTGGTCGCGCAGCCCGAACACGAACGCCACCGCCCCCACCTTCGCGGTCAGCGACACCACCTTGGCGATGCGCACCTGGCGCTTGGGCGTGGCGGTGGGCTGGAAGTACTCGACATACACATTGCGGACGAAGCCGGTGGCGGCCGCGATCGACATCACCGCCGCCGGGACCAGCGCGCCCACGGTGATCGCGCCGAACACCAGTCCGGCCAGCGGCCCCGGCATCAGCCGGTCCACCAGCATCGGCACGGCCGCCTCGGCACCGCCCTCGGGCGCCCGCACCCCGGACGCGAGCGCCGCCACGCCGAGGAATCCGAAGAGTGCCAGGAGACCCGTCCAGGCGGGCAGCGCGACCGCGACCTTGCGGACCGTACGCGGCCCGTCGGCGGCGAATCCGGCGGTGAGGACGTGCGGGTACATCAGCAGGGCCAGCGCCGAGCCGAGCGCGAGAGTGGCGTAGGCGGGCTGCTGCTCGGGGGAGAGGAGCAGTGCGGACTGCTCGACACTCGTGCCACCGAGGCGGCGGGCCGCTCCTTCGAACACCGCGCCCGGACCGCCGAACCGGTCGAGGACCAGCCAGCACACGGCGGTCAGCGACACGAAGACGGCCACCGCCTTCAGCGCCGAGATCACGGCGGGCGCCCGCAGGCCGTGCCGGTACGTCGCCACCGCGAGCCCCGCGAACAGCGCGACCATCACGAGGTCACCGGCCGCGCCCTTCGGGTACAGGCCGCCGGCCGTCAGCACCGCCCTTATGCCGAGCAGCTGCAACGCCAGATACGGCATCGTCGCGAGGATCCCGGTCAGCGCCACCACCAGGGCGAGCGGCGCCGAACCGTACCGCCCGCGCACGAAGTCCCCGGCCGTCATGTACCCGTGCCGCCGGGCCACCTCCCACAGCCGGGTCAGCAGGACGAAGGCCAGGGGACAGACGATCACCGTGTACGGCACCGCGAAGAAGGCGGGCGCCCCGTTGCCGTACGCCAGTCCGGGCACGGCGGTGAAGGTGTACGCGGTGAAGATCGTGCCGCCGAGCAGCAGCCAGGTCCACACCGGGCCGAGGCCGCGGTCCGCCAGCGCCCAGCCCTCCAGTGAGGGCAGCCGGTCGGTGGGGCGCAGCCGGCGCGCGGTGACGGCGAGCAGCGACGCTCCGCCGATCACGGCGAGGAACGTCGCGGTCATGGCAGCGTCCGCCACGGGTCACCGTCCTTGGTGTGCCTGAGCCCCCGGGTGTACCTGGGCCCTCGCGTGTTGGTTGCGTGGGTGGCCGGTTCGGAGGACACGGATCGGCGGGAAATCTTCTGGAAATTCGCTGTCAACCGGATCCGGCGGGTGGGCAACTCTTGCACAGACCCACAGCGATCGGGAGAGGAGCACAGCTCATGGCACACAACGGTCACCAGCGGCTACGGCGCGTCGCGATCGCCGTACTGCTCCTCGCCCCCGCCGCGGGACTGCTCTGGGTCCCCTGGTACGCCGGTGCGGAGCCACGGCTCGCGGGCACGCCGTTCTTCTACTGGTACCAGCTCGCCTGGGTCCCGGGATGCGGCCTCTGCCTGCTCGCCGCGTACGCGCTGACGGACCGCCATCGCCCGGACGGACACCGCTCGGACGGACGGCGCTCCGACCGGCATCGCTGAGCCGCACTCTCCCGCCATCCCCCGCACGCTCCCGCCGTCTCCCCGCTTCTCTCCGCCGCACCATCCGTTGAATTCAGGAGCCGCCATGTCCATATCAGCCATGCCCGAAACCGGTCCCGGCCCCGATCCCGAGGCGCCGGAGGGGTCCCGGATGTCACCCAAGTCGATCGCGCTCTGGATCACCGTCGGCCTCGTCGGCGCGATCGGCTGGGCCGTGCTGGCCCTGTCCCGGGGCGAGGAGATCTCGGCCGTCTGGCTGCTCATGGCGGCCCTCGGCTCGTACGCGATCGGCTACCGCTTCTACTCGCGGTTCATCGTCCGCCGGGTCCTCCAGGTCGACGACACCCGGGCCACGCCGGCCGAACGACTTGAGGACGGCGTCGACTACCACCCCACCGACAAGCGGGTGTTGTTCGGCCACCACTTCGCGGCCATCGCCGGCGCCGGCCCCCTGGTCGGACCGGTGCTGTCGGCCCAGATGGGCTATCTGCCGGGCACCATCTGGATCATCGCGGGTGTGATCTTCGCCGGTGCGGTCCAGGACATGATCGTCCTCTTCCTCTCCATGCGCCGGGACGGCAAGAGCCTCGGCCAGATGGCCCGCGACGAGATCGGCAAGGTGGGGGGTGCCGCCGCGCTGATCGGCGTCTTCGCCATCATGATCATTCTGCTCGCGGTTCTCGCGATGGTCGTAGTCAACGCCCTCGCCGAGTCCGCCTGGGGCACCTTCTCGGTCACGATGACCATCCCGATCGCCCTCTTCATGGGCTTCTACCTGCGCTATCTGCGCCCCGGCCGAGTCGTGGAGACCAGCTTCATCGGGGTGGCCCTGCTGCTGCTCGCCATCCTCGGCGGCGGCTGGATCCAGGACTCCTCGCTCGCCGAGTACTTCGTCTGGAGCCCCGAGACCCTGGTCTTCTGCCTGGTCGGCTACGGCTTCGTCGCCTCCGTACTCCCCGTGTGGATGCTGCTGGCCCCGCGCGACTACCTCTCCACCTTCATGAAGGTCGGCACCATCGCCCTGATGGCCGTCGGTGTCGTGATCGCCGCCCCGAACCTCCGCGCCGAGTCGGTCACCGAGTTCGCCCACACGGGCGCCGGACCGGTCTTCGCCGGTTCCCTCTTCCCCTTCCTCTTCATCACCATCGCCTGCGGCGCCCTGTCCGGTTTCCACGCCCTGGTCTCCTCCGGCACCACGCCGAAGCTGATCCAGAAGGAGTCCCAGGTCCGGCTGATCGGCTACGGCTCCATGCTCACGGAGTCCTTCGTCGCCGTGATGGCCCTGATCGCCGCGTGCGTGCTGGAGCCGGGCCTCTTCTACGCCATGAACTCCCCGGCCGCACTGCTCGGACCGACCGTCGACACCGCCGCCGAGGCGGTCAAGAACCTCGGCTTCACCATCACCCCGGAACAGCTCACCGCGGCGGCCAAGGCCGTCGAGGAGGAGACCCTGGTCGGCCGCTCCGGCGGTGCGCCCACCCTGGCCGTGGGCATGTCGGAGATCTTCGCCGGAGTCTTCGGCGGCGCCGGGATGAAGGCCTTCTGGTACCACTTCGCGATCATGTTCGAGGCCCTGTTCATCCTCACCACGGTGGACGCCGGCACCCGCGTCGGCCGCTTCATGCTCCAGGACATGCTCGGCAACGTGTGGAAGCCGATCGGCCGCGTCACCTGGAAGCCGGGCATCTGGATCACCAGCGCCATCGTCGTCGGCGCCTGGGGCTACTTCCTGTACGCCGGTGTCACCGACCCCCTGGGCGGCATCAAGCAGCTGTTCCCGCTGTTCGGCATCGCCAACCAGCTGCTCGCCGCGGTCGCCCTCGCCGTCACCACCACCGTGCTCATCAAGACCGGCAAACTGCGCTGGGCCTGGGTCACCGGCATCCCGCTGGCCTGGGACGTGGCCGTCACCTACACCGCCGGCTGGCAGAAGATCTTCTCGGACAACCCCGCGATCGGCTTCTTCGCCCTGCGGGACAAGTACGCGGCCGCCATCGACAAGGGTGACCTCCTGCCGGGGGCCACCACCATGGACGACATGCACACGATCGTCATCAACAACACGGTCGACGGCGTGATCATGGCGATCTTCCTGATCCTGGTCCTCACGGTCCTGGTCAACTGCGCCATGGTGTGCGTCCGCGCCGTACGCTCCCCGGTCCCGCTGCCGTCGACCGAGGCTCCGTACGTCGAGTCGCGCATCGACGCGGCGGAGCGGGGCGAGGACGAACTGGTGGGGGCCCGCCGGTGACCGCCCGCACCGCCCGGCACTGGGTACGCACCGTCCGCTGGTACCTGCGGGAGCTGACCGGAGAGGCGGAGTACGACCGCTACTGCGACCGGCACCGCCGCCACCATCCGAAGGCGCCGCTACCGACCCGGCGGGAGTACGACGTCTGGCGAACCCTGCGCAGAGAGGAACACCCGGAGGGCCGCTGCTGCTGAGGCCACGACGCGAGGACACACACAGCACCGCCGCCACCCACTCAGCGGCCCTCAGCTGCGGGAAGCCCCGCAGCTGGGGCGGTTGCCCACCCACCCGCGCACAGCTGCGGGCAGTCGTGCCGCTGGGGCGGCACGGGTGGGCGCAGCGGCACCCGGCGAGCGCCGGTGAGTGAAACCCACCCCCGCCCAGCCACAGCCGCCGGGCGCCTGGCAACCCCACGGCGCCCACCCCCGGCCACCCCCGACCCGACCGGATCCAGAGATGCTGAGACGCCGACCCTCCCTGCTGATCCGCCCCGAACTCGACGACGACCCCCTGCACACGACCCTGACCGAACTCCGCCCCGCCCAACAGCTGCACGGCCTGGGCGCGGGCCGCACCCGACCCCCGTGGGAAGCGGTGGCCGACCTGCTGAGGGCCACGGGCCGGGACTGGGACCGCCGGGCGCACCGCCTCGCCGTCCTGGCCGAACGCCTCCCCGCCGCCGTCCCGCAGCGCTGGACCGCCGACCGCCCGGGAGACGGCGACGCCCTCACCCTGCACGCCTTCGTCGCGTCGAACCGCGCCCCCGCCACCGACCACGACGCCGTCCGCCGCGCCGAACACTCCTGCCTCCGCGCCGCCGAGGCCTGCCCCGAGGACCCCACCCCCTGGCTGGCGCTGCTGTCCCTGATGTACGCCTGTGCCGTGCCGGTCAAGGACGCCGTCCCCGCGTGGACCGAGGCCGTCAACCGGGCCCCCTGGCTCCGGACGTCCTACCACCGGCTGTTGCGCTACCTGTCGCCACGCGGACACGGGACGGTCCCCGACATGATGGACTTCGCCTGGCAGGCCGCCGCCCGCGCACCGCACGGATCACCGCTCGCCCTGCTCCCGGTGGCGGCCCGCGTCGAACTCATGGCCCACCGCCAGGGGGCGACACCCTTGGGCGTTCTCGGCTCGGGCGGCGGAAACTGGAACGAGCCCCGATCCGTCCACGAGATCGACCTGGCCCTCAAGAGCTGGTTCGACGTCGGCACCGCACTCCACGCCGAAGGCGTCACCGACCTTAACATCCTCGCGTTCGCCCTGACCCGCGCCCACCGCCCCGCGGAGGCGGCCCCCGTCTTCCAGCGCCTCGGCCGCCACATGACACGCCATCCGTGGGACCTGCTGCCCGAGCCGGAGCGCACGTTCGCGTACTGGCGGGAGAGCGCGACCGGTCGCCGTGGCCGGACATGAGGCCGAACCCCCTCCCGACCCCGATTCCGGCTCCGACCCTGACTACGCCGGTGCGGGCGCCGTCTCCTCCGCCTCTGCCTCCGCACCGGCCTCCGCCTCCGCACCGGCCTCCGCCTCCGCACCGGCCTCCGCCTCCGCACCGGCCTCCGCCTCCGCACCGGCCGCGGCCTCCGTGCGGTCGCGGCGCTCCCGGCGGACGAGGATGACGTAGCCGATGGGAACGCCGAGGGCGAAGAGCCACCACTGCAGGGCATAGGCGTAGTTCAGCGCGGCGTTCTCGTCTCCGGGGCTGCCGAGCTGTTCCGGGGTGGCGCCCTTGGGCTCGGGCGCCGTCTGCGCGAGATAGCCGCCGAGCACCTGGACGCCGAGGCGGTCCGCCTCCCGCTCACTGTCGATCAGCATGATCTGCCGGTCCGGCAGGCCCTTGAGATCCTTGATCCCGCTCGCCTCGGTCGTCTCGTCGGGCATCAGCCGCCCGGTGACGGTGATCTCGCCGCCGGGCGGCGCGGGAATCCGGGGGAACGCCGTCTGGCTCGGGCCGTCCGCGGGGATCCAGCCCCGGTTGACGAGCAGCACCTTGCCGTCGTCGAGCACGAACGGGGTCAGGACATGGAAGCCGACCTCGTCGTCGGCGTTGACGCGCCGGCGGACGACGACCTCGTCGTCGGTGTCGAAGCGGCCCTTCGCGGTCACCGTGCGGTAGCGCTCGGCGCTGGTGACGGTGTGCTTGGGGGAGGTCAGCCGCTCCACGGGGACCGGCTGGGCGGCCAGCGCGTCGGCGACGAGCTGATTGCGCGCGCTGCGCTCCTCATAGCGGTGTATCTGCCAAATACCCAGCCTGACCATGGTCGGGATCAGGACGAGGGAGAGCAGCGTGAGGATCACCCACTGCCGGGACAACAGGAAGCGGTACACCCCACGACCGTACAACTCGGTCGTGGGGCGTGTTCGGGCGGGTGTGCGCTCGGACCTCGTGAGGCCCGGCCGTCCGGGGCTCTGCCGTCCGGGGCCCTGCCGAGGACGTGGTCAGACCTTGTCGACGATCCCCGCCTTCCCCTCGGCCCGCGCGCAGTGGGCGCCGCAGTACCAGTGGCCCTCGACCTCGACGCCCTGGCCGATGATCTGCACCCGGCAGTGCTCGCAGATGGGGGCCATGCGGTGGATCGCGCAGGAGAAGCAGTCGAAGACGTGCACCGCTCCCTGAGCGTGAATTTCGAAGGTCATTCCGTAGTCATTGCCGCAAACTTCGCATCTCGCCATGCGCCACAGGGTGGGCCGTCACCACCGTGCGGGCGAGCGGGCGGCGGGCGAGTCGCGCGGCAATCACCCATCCGTACGGCCGCCTCCGCGGGCCTTACCCGCCACTCACTCGTCCGCGGGCTCGACATCGCGGAGCAACTGCCCGAAGGCCGCCTCGTCCACGACCGGCGTTCCGTACTGCCGGGCCTTGACGACCTTCGACGTGTTCGAGTCCGGGTCGTTGGTGACGAGCAGGCTGGTCACCCGGGAAAGGCTCGTCGCGACATGCAGCCCGGCCTCGATCGCACGGTCCTCCAGCAGGTCGCGTTCGATCGACGTGTCGCCGGAGAAGGCGACCCGCATGCCCTGCTTGAGCGGTGTGCCGTCTTCGTAACGCCCGGGGTTGGGATGGGGGCACGCGGGCCGCTTCCGTGACGGCCGCCAACTGGTGGGTCGATAGCTGCCGTAGCCGCCGGGGCCCGCCTGCTGTCCGATCCGGGGCGCGGCCGGGCTGTCCCGCCACTCGGTCAGCGGCCGGCACTCGTGCAGCGGCAGCCGTACACCGCTCGCGGCGGCGGCCCGCAGACTCGGCAGGAACGCCTCCGCCAGCACCCGCGCGTCGTCCAGCGCGTGGTGCGCCCGCTGCTGCACGACCCCGAAGTGCGCCGCCAGCGACTCCAGCTTGTGGTTCGGCAACGGCAGCCCCAGTTCCTTCGACAATGCGATCGTGCACAGCCGCTGCCGCACCGGCGCCTCGGTCTCCGCGCGCGCGTACTCCCGGGCGATCATCGACCAGTCGAACACCGCGTTGTGCGCGACGAGCACGCGGTCCGCGAGCCGCGACGAGAACTCCTCCGCGATCTCAGGGAAGAGCGGCGCCCCTTCGAGCACGTCACTCGTCAGTCCGTGGATCCACACCGGCCCCGGGTCGCGCTCCGGATTCACCAACGTGTACCAGTGGTCCTCGACCTCGCCCCGCGCGTCCAGTCTGTACACAGCCGCGGAGATTATCCGGTCGTCCCGGGCCAGTCCGGTCGTCTCCACGTCGACGACCGCGTACCCCTGTGGATACGCGGCCGGCCAAGGCGCTTGCGGCGCTGCGGTCGTGTGGTCTTCGAGCATGGTCCATGAGGATACGGGCCGGGACTGACAGCCTGTTACCCGATGCCGAGACGGTTCGGGGGAAGGGGGCGGCGCCGAGTGCTCGATCTGTGCCGGCCCGGGCGGTTCGGGTGGCAGGGCCGGCGCGGCACCGTACAACTCCGGGCGGGCACGCGACAGTCGCATCCGGCTGAGGCACGCAGGCCCCTTCGTGGCCTCCCGCATTGGTGGAGAACGCCAAGAAGCAAGCGCGTACCACTGGGAATACTTGTCAGTAACAACGTCTAGCCCCAGCCGACCAGCGGATCTACCGTGCCCACATGCCGAACCTGCCCGATGTCGTGCTGTGGTCGATACCCGCCTTCGTGCTGCTCACCGTGATCGAGGTGATCAGTGTCCGGATCCATCCGGACGACGATGCCGCGGGGTACGAGACGAAGGACGCCGCGACGAGCGTCGGCATGGGGCTCGGAAGTCTCGTCTTCGACTTCCTCTGGAAGATCCCGATCGTCGCGATCTACACGGCGATCTACGAGCTGACCCCGCTGCGCGTACCCGTCCTGTGGTGGACGGTCCCGCTGATGCTGCTCGCGCAGGACTTCTTCTACTACTGGTCGCACCGCGGCCACCACGTGATCCGGATCCTCTGGGCCTGCCACGTCGTCCACCACTCCAGCCGGAAGTTCAACCTGACGACCGCCCTGCGGCAACCCTGGACGACCTTGACCGTGTGGCCCTTCTACGTCCCGCTCATCGCCCTCGGCGTGCACCCGGCCGCGCTCGCCTTCTGTTCCTCCGCCAACCTCGTCTACCAGTTCTGGATCCACACCGAGCGGATCGGCAAGCTGCCCCGCGCGTTCGAGTTCGTGTTCAACACGCCGTCGCACCACCGGGTCCACCACGCCTCCCAGGGCGGCTACCTGGACCGCAACTTCGGCGGCATCCTCATCGTCTGGGACCGGCTCTTCGGGTCGTTCGTCGAGGAGACCGAGCGGCCGGTGTACGGGCTGACCAAGAACATCGGCACATACAACCCGCTGCGGGTCGCCACCCATGAGTACGTCTCCATCGCCAAGGACCTTCGGAAGGCGGGGAGTTGGGGAGAACGGGCGGGGCGGATCCTCCGCGGGCCCGGTTGGCAGCCCGCACAGTCGTCCGAGCGGGCCGCGGTGACCGACGAGGACACGGCCACCGTCACGGGGACCGTCGCGTGAGATGGGACAGGGCCTCTGTCCTCCTCGCCGCGTTCGGGGTCGCCGCCGTCGTCGACCTCGGGGCCCTCGCCCTCG
The DNA here is from genome assembly GCF_041435215.1 of Streptomyces sp. NBC_01314. Classification (NCBI taxonomy): domain Bacteria; kingdom Bacillati; phylum Actinomycetota; class Actinomycetes; order Kitasatosporales; family Streptomycetaceae; genus Streptomyces; species Streptomyces sp. NBC_01314. Next base: position 8,738,048 of record NZ_CP108394.1, read on the forward strand.
GTTCCACTCCCGGGCACGTCGTCGCCAAGCCCCTGCTGATGCCGTTGCTCGCGGCCTATGCGTACACGCGCGGCGGGCCTCGACCGCTGGTCGCCGCCCTGCTGTTCGGCTGGGGCGGAGACGTGCTGCTCCTCTCCGACGTCGAGCCGGCCTTCCTCGCCGGGATGGGCTCCTTCGCGGTCGGGCACGTCTGCTACCTCGTGCTCTTCGGGAAGGTCCGGCGACCCGAGAAGGGGGCTCCACGCGCGCGTGGAGCCCGGAGCTCCCTCGCGTACGGCGTCGCGTACACCCTCGCCCTGGTCGCCGCCGTCGCGAGTCTGTGGCCCGGCCTGCCGGCGGAACTACGGCTGCCCGTCGCGGGATACAGCGCCCTGCTGACCGCGATGGCGTGGGCGGCCGGGCGGTCGGGGCTCGTCGCGGGGCTCGGCGGCGCCCTCTTCGTGGTGTCGGACATGCTCATCGCGACCGGCGTCGCCGAGTGGCCGCAACCGCCCCGCCCCGACCTGTGGATCATGCTCACCTATCTCGCGGCCCAGTACCTGCTGGTCCACGGGGTCCTCGGCACCCTCGGCACGCGGCCCGAACCCACCCCGGCGTACGGTGAGGCGTCCACGCACACGGTCTGAGCAGGCCGAACGGCTCGACCGCGCGAAGGTTCCGCCCCCACACGCGCACCAGCCATTCCCCCGAACGGCACGAGGGCGGAGGACGTCCCCGAGCCCGAGGCGCGGGAGCCCGTCGGCGCCGTCGTCCGGGCGCTCACCAGCGGATCGGTACCGGCAGTGCCGTCAGCAGCGCCGACACCGCGACGACCGCGCCCAGCACCGCCACCTCGGCGCGCGCGGGAGCGCAGACGTCGAGCCGGTCGTCGGCCGCGCGGCGCAACCGCAGCCGGGCCCGGAGGGCGAGGGCGGCGACGGCGGCCACGAGAAGCACCTTGGCGAGCAGGGCACGCCCGTACGCCGTCTCCGTCAGCTGGTCGAGGACCGTGCCCGGCGGCATCCGGCGCAGCGTGCTCCACACGCCGGTGGCGGTGACGGCGGCGAGCAGAACGGCGGCCACGCGCGCGTAGAGGCCCAACAGGGCGGTGCCCGTCTCCGTCGAGTGCCACGCGCGCGTGCGCAACGTCCGCAGGACATGGAGCAGTCCGCCCGCCCACAGTGCCGCGCACGCAGGGTCAGACCGGTGCCGGTGAGCGGGCTGTCCTCCGTGGTGGGGTGGGCGCGCAGCGCCTCCGCGACCACGATCGCGGCCAGGGGCAGCGTCTGGGCGGCCGGCCTGCGGGACAGCGCGAGCAGACCGGCCGCCGCGAAGGCGTTGACCTCCAGGAGCGCGAGTCTGCCGTCCCGGGTCGCGTAGAGGCCGCCCACGTCCATGTCGGCGGGGGAGTCGGGCACCAGATTGCCCGTGGCCACGACCGAGGCCAGCCCCAACGAGGCCACGAAACCGGCCCCCGCCGCCCACGGCGCCCAACCGCGCGGCGCCTCCCGGGGCGCGCCCGGCACCCGCCGCACCAGCCACGCCACGAACAGCTCACCCACCGGCACACACAACGCCGCAAGGAGCACCGCCCGCGACAGGGCGATTCCCCCGGCCCCGGGCGCCCCGGCCTCACCCGTACCGTCCAGCGTGGCCCGCGGCCCGAGCAGCGGGATCAGCGCGCCCACGGCCACCAGGACGAGCACGACGACGGCCCGGCCGGCCCCACCTCCGGGCCGACCCGTTCGCCGCCCGGCTCGTTGCCCGGAACTCCGCTCGGGCTCGTCCGCCCCCGTCCCCGTCGCCTCCGCGGTCCGTCTCGTCAGGCTCACCCCGAAAAGTTCACCAGTCGCACCAGAACTGGGCAAGTGGCAGGCAAGCGCCGGGAAACAACCGGCAGTTCGACATTCCACCCATACGTACGGTTCAGAGCTTCCGGTGACTCGACGTGCGTCAACCCCAACGCGCCTCGTCCGCTCCCCAGAGCCCCGGTGGCCGTGCCCAGTCACCCGGCCCGCCCTCGAAGGACACCGGTGGCAGGGCGTACCGCAGCCGCCCGAGTCGACTGTCCCGCTCGGCGAGCCACGCGTCCGGCCCGCCGGGAGCCTCGCCCTCGCCCGGGGCGCGCTCGATCCCGCCCGTCAGCCAAGCCGCCGTCCGCGCCAGCGACAGCCGGACGACCCTGCTGTACCCCTGCTCCGACTGCTCGGTGAGCGCCCTCAGTACGGCCGCCGCCAGCAGATACCCCGTCCCGTGGTCGAGCGCCTGCGCGGGCAGCGCGCCCGGTCGTTCCTCCGCACCCTCCGTCGCCGCGATGCCCGTCGCCACCTGCACCAGACTGTCGAACCCCCGCCGCCCGGCCCACGGCCCGTACGCGCCCCAGGCCGAGAGCTGCGCCACGACCAGCCCGGCCCGGCGGGCGACCAGCGCGTCCGGTGACAGCCCGAAGCGGTCGAGCGCGCCCGGGCGGTAGCCGGTGAGGACGACGTCCGCGGCGGCCAGCAGCTCCTCGAAGGCGCGCCGGTCGGCGGTGCGGCCCAGGTCGAGGATGGTCGACCGCTTCCCGAAACCGGTGTCGGCGTGCTGGTCGAGGATCTCGGGCATCCCGGGCGGGTCGACGCGCAGGACGTCCGCGCCCAGCAGGGCGAGCGTGCGGGTGGCGACCGGGCCCGCGATGACCCGGGTCAGGTCCAGAACACGCATCCCGGCGGCGGGCGACAGCGGCCCGCCCTCGATCGGGGCGGGCACGCACGCGTACGCCGTGTCCAGCCGTTCGTGCTCGACCAGCGGCCGCGCCGCCACCGCCCACGCCTGCTCGTGCGCCGCCCACTCCTCGGCCGTCCGCAGGGCGACCGCCAGGCCCCCAGCCGTGTACACGGCCTCCTCGGCCTCCAGGGCCGAACGCCCGGCGAGCGCCGCTCCTACGGCGGCGACCGGATCGGAAGAGGCCTCCGGCACCCCCAGCGCGGACAGCAACCGGCCCTGGTGGTGCGGGTAGTTGGCGTGCGTCCGCACCCACCCGTCCGCCGTCCGCCAGAAGCGCGACAGCGGCGCGAAGGAGACCGGCGCCCGCCCGTCGACCAGCAGATGCCGTTCACTCACGAAGGCGGTGCCGACCGCCCCGTCGTCCACCCGCACCCGTGGCACCTCCGCGAGCCCGGCCCGCCGCGCCCCCAACTCGGCCGCCGCCAGCGCGCACACCCCCACGCAGGCCCGCGCCAGCTCCCGTACCGGCAGTCGGGCGTCCAGCACCCCGTCCCGTACGACGGTCGAGACCCTCGGCAACAGCGCGGGATCGCCGCCCAGGGCCGCCCACGCGTGATTCATGTCTGTCATGACCCGCACTATGCAACGGAAACGGAAACGGAAACGGAAACGGAAACAGAAACAGAAACGGAACGGCTGGGCGGTGGTGTCACCGCCCAGCCGTTCCGCCTCGTGCGGTTGCTCGCAGGGTTACTTCTTGACGGCCTTGAGGGCGTTGACGATGCCGAACCCGTAGAAACCGTTCAGGTTCAGGTCGCCCTGGCACACCGCGTCCTGCGTGCCGTCGCCGTTCTGGTCGTACGACGTCGGGCAGGCGTGCTTGTCCGCCTCGGCCTTCAGCAGCCGCTGCAGCCGGCCCGGGTTGGCCCCCGGGTGCGTGGACTTCAGCAGCGCGGCGACACCGGCGGCGTGCGGCGACGCCATCGACGTGCCCTGCAGGAAGCCGTACGCGCCGTTCGGCATGGTGGACAGGATGCGGCCGTTCTTCGACGGCGTGTCCGGGAGCTGGTAGCGGGCGTCGCCACCCGGGGCCGCGATGTCGATGACGCCGTTGCCGTACGTGGAGTAGTACGACTTCTCGTTCTTCACGCCCGTCGCGCTCACCGTGACGACACCCGGCAGCTGGGTCGGCACGTCGAAGCACTCGCTCGGGTCGATGGTGCGCTCGACCGGCGTGGTGTCGTTGGGGCTGGAGGCGTCCGGGATCGCGTCGGAGGCGAGGTCGTGGTTGGAGTTGCCCGCCGACGCCAGGTTCAGCGTGCCCTCCTTCGTGGCGTACAGCTGGGCCCGGTTGACCGCGTCGACGATCGCCTTCTGGTCCGGGTCGTCCATGCAGTTGTAGAGCCACGGGTCGACGTAGTAGCTGTTGTTCGTGATCTCCACGCCGTGGTCGGCGGCGAACACGAACGCGCAGACGACGCTCTCCGCGTAGAAGAGGCCGCTGCTGCGGTCGGTCACGTTGATGCTGGAGACCTTCACGCCCGGCGCGACACCGGCGACACCGACGCCGTTGCGGGCTGCGGCTATCTCACCGGCGACATGCGTGCCGTGGTAGTCCGCCGCCGTGTACGGCCGCCAGGCGCCCTCGCTGGTGTCCGCGACACCGCCGTTGCAGTTGGCGGACTGGGAGGCGGAGAAGTTCGGCGCGAGGTCCGGGTGGGTGTCGTCGACGCCGGTGTCGATCACGGCGACGGTGACCTTCTTGCTGCCCGGGTTGATCTTCGCGGCCTTGTCGGCGCCGATCGCCCGCAGGTCCCACTGGTCGGCCTCGAGGGGCTCGGCGCCGGGGATGTCCGCCGAGGCGGCCTTCACCTTCGCGGCCTCCTTGGCCGTCAGGTAGTCGGCCGCGCCCACGTCCGTCGTACCGGCGGGCGTCAGCGGCGAGGTCCGGGTGGCACCGGCCGACTGCACACCACGCACGGCGCGGATCGTCGCACCGAAGCCCGGGTCGGTCGAGTGGACCACGATCACGCCGATCTCGGCGTACGTGATCACGATCTTGCCGCCGGCCTCGACTATCGCCTCCTGCACGGCGGCTATCGTGCGCTTGTTCGTCTTCGTGTTCACGACGTACGAGAGGTTCGGGCCCTCCGCCGCGGTCGCGGCGCTGGACTCCGCGACCGGGGCCGCCGAGGCGACACCCGGCAGGAAACCGAGCGAGGCGGTCAGCGACAGGACGACCGGCACCGCGAGAGCGAGCCGTCGTCTGGAGCGCAGATGAGCCATGGGATCTCCACATCATTTTCAAAGAAACCGGCCCGGGACGCACGGGTGCCTGGGCAGGTACATGACGTTGGTGGTGCAGCCCGAAGCTATCTCTGGTCGTCGTCGGCCAGCAATGACTTGATGGGCGGGAGGCCGAATCAGAGGGGTAACCCTCGAAGTCACCGCACGTCCGGGCCGCTTGCGCATCGGTTCCCGAAAGAAACGCGCACGGTTGAACCGGTCCTCGTGCGCCGCCGTGACGTTGTGCAGGGAGCCCGAGCACGATCGTGCACCCGTCACCGAAGGAACAGAGCCGACCCATGTCCGTACCCCGTCCGTCCCCCGATCCGACGGCGAAGCAGTCTCCGTCCGCCGTCGTGACGGCGGCGGAGACGCGAGGAGACTCCGTGGCAACCGACGCACCGCCCCCCGCGAAGGCCGAACATCATCTCCCCCCACCGGAGGAGTTCGTCGCGGTCCATGAGAGCGCCGAGTTCGCCGAACTGCGCCGCTCCTACCGCTCGTTCGCCTTCCCGCTGACCGTGGCCTTCATCGCCTGGTACCTGCTGTACGTCCTACTCTCCAACTACGCCGGCGACTTCATGGGCACCAAGCTCTTCGGCAACATCAACGTCGCCTTCGTCCTCGGCATCGCCCAGTTCGTCACCACGTTCCTCATCGCCTGGTGGTACTCGCGGCACGCCGCCGCGAAGCTCGACCCCAAGGCCGAGGCGATCAAGTCCCGGATGGAGGGCGGCGCATGAGCCCCGTACAGCAGACAGTCCTCGCGGCCGGAGAAGCCAGTGAGCACCGGCCACTGATCATCACCCTGTTCGGGCTGTTCGTCCTGGCGACCCTCGCCATCACCGTCTGGGCCGGCCGCCAGACCAAGGACGCCGCCGACTTCTACGCGGGCGGACGCCAGTTCAGCGCCTTCCAGAACGGCCTCGCGGTCTCCGGCGACTACATGTCGGCCGCGTCGTTCCTCGGCATCGCGGGCGCCATCGCCCTGTTCGGCTACGACGGCTTCCTCTACTCCATCGGCTTCCTGGTCGCCTGGCTCGTCGCCCTCCTCCTGGTCGCCGAGCCGCTGCGGAACTCCGGCCGCTACACCATGGGCGACGTCCTCGCGTACCGCATGCGCCAGCGTCCCGTCCGCACCGCCGCCGGTACTTCCACGATCGTCGTGTCGATCTTCTACCTGCTGGCCCAGATGGCGGGCGCGGGTGTCCTCGTCTCGCTGCTGCTCGGCATCACCTCGGACTTCGGCAAGGTCCTCATCGTCGCCCTGGTCGGCGTGCTGATGATCGTCTACGTCTCCATCGGCGGCATGAAGGGCACCACCTGGGTCCAGATGGTGAAGGCCGTGCTGCTCATCAGCGGCACGATCCTCATTACGTTCCTGGTGCTGCTGAAGTTCAACTTCAACATCTCCGATCTGCTCGGCACCGCCGCCGAGAACAGCGGCAAGGGCGCCGCCTTCCTGGAGCCCGGCCTCCAGTACGGCGCGACCGGCACCTCCAAGCTGGACTTCATCTCCCTCGGCATCGCCCTGGTCCTCGGCACCGCCGGTCTGCCGCACATCCTGATCCGCTTCTACACGGTGCCCAACGCCAAGGCCGCCCGGAAGTCCGTGAACTGGGCGATCGGCATCATCGGCGGCTTCTACCTGATGACCATCGCGCTCGGCTTCGGCGCCGCCGCGCTGATCTCCCAGGAGGAGATCATCGCCTCCAACCCGTCGGGCAACACGGCGGCCCCCCTGCTCGCCCTGCACCTGGGCGGCGTCGACTCGGCCTGGGGCGCGATCCTGCTGGCCACCATCTCGGCGGTGGCCTTCGCGACGATCCTCGCCGTGGTCGCGGGCCTCACCCTCGCCTCGTCGTCCTCCTTCGCGCACGACATCTACGCCAACGTCATCCGCAAGGGGAAGGCCTCCGGCGCCGAGGAGGTCCGCGCGGCCCGCTGGGCGACCGTCTTCATCGGCATCGTCTCCATCGGCCTGGGCGCCCTCGCCCGCGACCTGAACGTGGCCGGCCTGGTCGCCCTCGCCTTCGCGGTCGCGGCCTCCGCCAACCTGCCGACGATCCTCTACAGCCTCTTCTGGAAGAAGTTCACCACCCAGGGCGCGCTGTGGTCGATCTACGGCGGTCTGATCGTCGCCGTCGGCCTGGTGCTGTTCTCGCCCGTCGTCTCCGGCGACCCGAAGGCGATGTTCCCGGACGTCGACTTCCACTGGTTCCCGCTGAAGAACCCGGGCATCATCTCCATCCCGTTCGGCTTCCTGATGGGCTGGCTGGGCACCGTCCTGTCCAAGGAGAAGCCCGACGCCGACAAGTACGCCGAGCTGGAGGTCCGGTCCCTCACGGGCACCGGAGCCCACTGATCCGGCTCACTCCGCCCGGGGCCGTCGTAGATCTCTACGGCGGCCCCGCGTCGTGTCTCGTGCGAATCGGCCGGTGATGTTGTCAGCGGCGTCACGTAGGCTCGCAGGTGTTGGAGAATCTGTGATCCGCTTCGAGGGAGGGGGCCCACGTGCTCATCGACACCTACGGCCGAGTGGCCACCGACCTGAGGGTCTCGCTGACCGACAGGTGCAATCTGCGCTGCACCTACTGCATGCCCGAGGAGGGCCTGCAGTGGCTGGCCAAGCCCGACCTGCTCACGGACGACGAGATCGTCCGCCTCATAGACATAGCCGTCCGCGTCCTGGGCGTCACGGAGGTCCGCTTCACCGGCGGTGAGCCGCTGCTGCGCCCGGGCCTGGTCGGCATCGTGGAGCGCGTGGCGGCCCTCGCCCCCCGCCCCCAGATGTCCCTGACCACCAACGGCATCGGCCTCAAGCGCACGGCAGCCGCCCTGAAGGCGGCGGGCCTGGACCGGGTGAACGTCTCCCTGGACACCATCCGCCCGGACGTCTTCAAGACCCTCACCCGCCGGGACCGTCACAAGGACGTCCTCGAAGGCCTGGCCGCCGCTCGCGACGCCGGCCTGACCCCCGTCAAGGTCAACTCGGTCCTGATGCCCGGCCTGAACGAGAACGAGGCCCCGGACCTCCTCGCCTGGGCCGTGGAGCACGACTACGAGCTGCGCTTCATCGAGCAGATGCCCCTGGACGCCCAACACGGCTGGAAGCGCGACGGCATGGTGACGGCCGGCGACATCCTGACGTCCCTCCGCACCCGCTTCGACCTCACCCCCGAGGGCTCCGAGATACGCGGCTCGGCCCCGGCGGAACGCTGGCTGGTCGACGGCGGCCCCCACCGCGTCGGCGTCATCGCCTCCGTCACCCGCCCGTTCTGCTCGGCCTGCGACCGCACCCGCCTCACCGCCGACGGCCAGGTCCGCACCTGCCTCTTCGCCCGCGAGGAAACCGACCTCAGGGCCGCGCTGCGCTCCGGCGCCCCCGACGAGGAGATAGCCCGCGTCTGGCGCCTGGCGATGTGGGGCAAGAAGGCGGGAGCAGGCCTGGACGACCCGTCGTTCGTCCAGCCGGACCGCCCCATGTCGGCGATCGGGGGCTGAGCGCTCTACCGCGCCGGGTCCTCCCAGTCGTCCAGCTTCACGACGTCCTTCAGGAACCCCCGCACCCCCAGGAACTGCGACAGGTGCTCCCGGTGCTCGTCGCACGCGAGCCATGTCTTACGGCGCTCCGGCGTGTGCAGCTTCGGGTTGTTCCAGGCGAGCACCCAGACCGCGTCGGCACGACAGCCCTTGGCCGAACAGACGGGGGAGGACGGATCGGAGCCGGGGACGTTGAGGATGTTCACACGTCGACCCTAGCCGCAGAAAAGGCGACGCCGAGCAGCCACGGGGGGAGCTGCCCGGCGTCGGTCTGTCGCTCCGACGGGGGATGCGGAGCGCGTACGAAGTATGTCACGGGTAGGCCTCTGCCCGGCACAGGAACTACATGATTGATCTGAGCATTTCTTGAGCTTGGCGGGTGATTCGATTCCGCTTCGTCCGGATTCCCGGTGCTCAGGCCCGCTCGCGCGGCTCACTGCGCCGACCGTCCGCAGGATCGGCCGCGGCGTCTTCCGGGACGGATTCCGCGGAGCGTCCCTCGGCCCCGAATTCGGCCGAGGCGGAGGGGCCCGTCTCCTGTGGCGGCGTGATCATCGGACGCATGGGCGCACGCACGAACGTGGACGGCAGCGAGGGCGCGTTCTCCCGGCCCGCGTTGGCGATCACCACGGAGATGTACGGCAACACCGCGCCGAGCACGAGCGCGACGACCGCGACGTGCCGTTCGACGTTCCAGAGAACCGCGGCGGCGATCACCGCGAGAGTGCGGACGGACATCGAGATGATGTAGCGACGCTGCCGGCCGCGCACGTCGTCGGCGAGGCCCTGCCGGGCGCCTGTGATCCGGAAGACCTCGACGTTGCTCTGCTTCCGCATCACGTTCCACCACCCGCCTGTATCGGACGCTCCCCGGTCCGTGCCCCACCCGCGCCCGCTTCCTGGACGCGGCCTGGACAGGCTCCACGTTACGCCGCGTCTGCGCCGCCTACGAGACCGGGTCACTTCCACGGGGGTGGAGGAAATCCGCCGTAGCGCGTACGGCCGTGCCCGACATGCGGCGTATCGGAGGCGGGCCGACACTGGGCGTAATGCTCACGTCGAGCCGTACGAGGAGGCAGCCATGGGCTGGTTGTGGGCGATCATCGTGGGATTCGTACTCGGCCTGCTGGCCAAGGCGATCATTCCGGGCAAGCAGCACAGCCCGCTCTGGCTCACGACGATCTTCGGCATTCTGGGCGCCGTCGTCGGCAACGCGATCGCGCGTGGCTTCGGGGTCGAGGAGACCTCCGGCATCGACTGGACCCGCCACGCCTTCCAGCTGATCGCCGCGATCGTCATCGTGGCCCTGGGCGACATGGCCTACATGGCGACCCTGGGCAAGAACAAACAACGAACCTGAGCCCCGAAAAGGGCGCGGGGAACGGCGCGACAAGCCACGACGAAGCGGCACCCGCCAGATCCCCACGCCCCTGCGGAGCCTAGGCCCCAGTCACCTCGACGGCGGCCAGGTTCTTCTTTCCGCGCCGCAACACCAGCCACCGCCCGTGAATCAGCTCCTCCCGGGAGGGAACCGCGTCCTCGGCGGTGACCTTGACGTTGTTCACGTAGGCTCCACCCTCCTTCACGGTCCGTCGCCCCGCGGACTTGCTCGGCACCAGCCCGACCTCCGCGAGGAGATCGACGACCGTCGCCAGCTCGGCGACCTTCGCGTGCGGCAGCTCGGACAGCGCCGCGGCCAGCGTCCTCTCGTCCAGCTCGGCCAGGTCGCCCTGTCCGAAGAGCGCGCGGGACGCGGCGATCACGGCGGCGGTCTGCTCGGCCCCGTGCACCAGCGTCGTCAGCTCCTCGGCCAGCGCACGCTGCGCGGCCCGCGCCTGCGGCCGCTCCTCCGTCTGCTTCTCCAGCTCCTCGAGTTCCTCGCGGGACCTGAAGGACAGGATCCGCAGGTACCGCGTCACGTCACGGTCGTCCACGTTCAGCCAGAACTGGTAGAACGCGTACGGCGTCGTCATCTCCGGGTCGAGCCAGACGGCGCCGCCCTCGGTCTTGCCGAACTTGGTGCCGTCCGCCTTGGTCATCAGCGGCGTCGCCACCGCGTGCGCCTCGACGCCGGGCTCCATCCGGTGGATCAGGTCCAGGCCGGCCGTGAGGTTGCCCCACTGGTCGCTGCCGCCCTGCTGGAGCGTGCAGCCGTACCTGCGGTAGAGCTGGAGGAAGTCCATGCCCTGGAGGATCTGGTAGCTGAACTCGGTGTAGCTGATGCCCTGGTCGGACTCCAGACGACGGGCGACGGAGTCCTTCGTCAGCATCTTGTTGACGCGGAAGTGCTTGCCGATGTCCCGCAGGAACTCGATGGCGGAGAGGCCCTCGGTCCAGTCGAGGTTGTTGACCATGACGGCCGCGTTCTCACCCTCGAAGGACAGGAACGGCTCGATCTGGGCACGCAGCCTGCCGACCCAGCCCGCGACCGTCTCCGGGTCGTTCAGCGTGCGCTCCGCCGTGGGGCGGGGGTCACCGATCAGGCCCGTCGCGCCGCCGACCAGCGCCAGCGGCCGGTGCCCGGCCTGCTGGAGCCGGCGCACGGTGAGCACCTGCACGAGATGCCCGACATGCAGGGACGGCGCGGTCGGGTCGAAACCGCAATAGAACGTGACGGGACCGTCCGCGAGCGCCTTGCGCAAAGCGTCCTCGTCGGTGGACAGGGCGAACAGCCCCCGCCACTTCAGCTCGTCGACGATGTCCGTCACGGTTCTCGTGTCTCCTTGATTGAGCTCGTAATCAGGTACGAGGTTATACGCCCTGGCTGACAGAACTCATATTGAAATCCGGCACCCGCAGCGCCGGCATCGCGGCCCTGGTGAAGTAGTCGCTCCACTCGCGCGGCAGTGTCTTCTCCGTGCGCCCGGCCTCCGTGGCCCGGCCGAGCAGGTCCACCGGCGACTCGTTGAACCGGAAGTTGTTGACCTCACCCGTCACCTCGCCGTTCTCCACGAGGTAGACGCCGTCCCGGGTCAGCCCGGTCAGCAGCAGCGTCGCCGGGTCGACCTCGCGGATGTACCACAGGCAGGTCAGCAGCAGCCCGCGCTCCGTGGCGGCGACCATCTCCTCCAGGGAGCGGTCCTCGCCGCCGTCCAGGATCAGGTTGCCGATCGTCGGCACCACCGGCAGCCCGGTCAGCCCCGCGCTGTGCCGGGTGGTCGGCAGGTGCGCGATCTCGCCCCCGCTGATCCACTCGGTCTCCTTCAGCGGCAGGCCGTTGTCGAACACCGAGCTGTCGCCGCCGGAGGCGTGGGCCAGCACGAACGGCGCCGACTCCAGGCCCGGCTCGTCCGGGTCGCTGCGCAGGGTCAGCGGCAGGTCGGTCAACCGCTCGCCGATCCGGGTACCGCCACCGGGCTTGCTGAACACCGTCCGGCCCTCGGCCGCGTCCCGAGCCGACGCCGACCACATCTGGTAGATCAGCAGGTCCGCCACCGCCGTGGGCGGCAGCAGCGTCTCGTACCGCCCGGCGGGCAGCGGTACCCGTCGCTCGGCCCAGCCCAGCCGTACGGCCAGCTCCGCGTCCAGGACCGCCGGGTCGACGTCCTTGAAGTCCCGCGTGGAGCGCCCCGCCCAGGCCGAGCGCTTGCGGTCCGGGGACTTGGCGTTCAGCTCCAGCGTTCCGTTCGGCTGGTCGTGCCGCAGCCGCAGCCCCGTGGACGTACCGAGGTAGCTCGACACCAGTTCGTGGTTGGCGAAGCCGTACAGCTCGCGGCCGCCCGCACGCGCGCGTGCGAACGACTCCCCGAGCGCCGGCGCGAAGTCGGCGAACACGTCGGAGGAGGTCTCGGCGGGCGCGTCCGTGAAGTCGGGGGAGTGTGCCACGCCCGTGACCAGCGGCTGGGCGTCCTCGGCGGGTCCGGCGCCGCGCGCGGCGGCCTCGGCGGCCCGCACCAGCGGCTCCAGCTCCGCGGCGGTCACGGCGGACCGCGACACGACCCCGGAGGCGGTGCCCTCCTTGCCGTCGACGGTGGCGACGACGGTCACCGACCGGCCCCGGGTGACCCCGTTCGTGGTCAGCGCGTTGCCCGCCCAGCGCAGGTTCGCCGTCGAGTACTCGTCGGCGATCACCACACAGCCGTCGGCCCGCGACAGCTCAAGAGCGCGCTCGACGATCTCGTGCGGCTTGTGCGCCTTGTTGTTCCCCGCGCTCATCGACCGGCCTCCTGCGTGGTGTTCAGAATGTTGACGCCCTTGAAGAGGGCCGACGGGCAGCCGTGCGACACCGCGGCGACCTGGCCCGGCTGAGCCTTCCCACAGTTGAACGCACCGCCCAGGACGTACGTCTGCGGCCCGCCCACGGCCGCCATGGAACCCCAGAAGTCGGTCGTCGTCGCCTGGTACGCGACGTCCCGCAGCTGCCCGGCGATCCGCCCGTTCTCGATCCTGAAGAACCGCTGACCGGTGAACTGGAAGTTGTACCGCTGCATGTCGATGGACCACGACCGGTCCCCGACGACATAGATCCCCCGGTCGACCCCGCCGATCAGATCCTCGGTGGACATCCCGGCCGGGTCCGGCCGCAGCGACACGTTGGCCATGCGCTGCACCGGCACATGCCCGGGGGAGTCGGCGTACGCGCAACCGTTGGAGCGTCCGAGGTCGGTCAACTTCGCGATACGGCGGTCGAGTTGATAGCCGACAAGGGTGCCGTCCTTCACCAGGTCCCAGTTCTGGCCCTCCACCCCCTCGTCGTCGTACCCGATGGTCGCCAGGCCGTGCTCGGCGGTGCGGTCACCGGTGACGTTCATCAGCTCGGAGCCGTAACGCAGCTTGCCGAGCTTGTCGAAGGTGGCGAAGGAGGTGCCGGCGTACGCGGCCTCGTAGCCGAGCGCGCGGTCCAGCTCGGTGGCGTGGCCGATGGACTCGTGAATGGTCAGCCACAGGTTGGACGGGTCGACGACCAGGTCGTAGACACCGGACGTGACGCTCGGCGCCCGCATCTTCTCGGCGAGCAGCTCCGGGATCCGCGCCAGCTCGTCGTCCCAGTCCCAGCCGGTGCCCGTCAGGTACTCCCAGCCGCGCCCGACCGGCGGCGCCAGCGTGCGCATCGAGTCGAACTCACCGCTGGACTCGTCGACCGACACGGCGGTCAGCGCCGGATGCAGCCGTACGCGCTGCTGGGTGGTCACGGTGCCGGCGGTGTCCGCGTAGAACTTGTTCTCGTGCACCGTGAGCAGGGAGGCGTCCACATGGTTGATCCCGTCGGCCGCCAGCAGCCGCGTGCTCCACTCCGTGAGCAGCGCGGTCTTCTCCTCGTCGGGGACGGTGAACGGATCGATCCCGTACGAGGAGATCCAGGTCTTCTCCGCGTGCACCGGCTCGTCCGCCAGCTCCACCCGCTCGTCGGACCCGGCGGCCTTGATGACCCGCGCGGACAGCTGGGCCATCGCCACGGCCTGCGAGGCGACCTTCGCGGCGGCGTCCATCGTCAGGTCCACCCCGGACGCGAACCCCCAGGTCCCGCCGTGCACCACCCGCACCGCGTACCCGAGATCCGTCGTGTCCGACGACCCGGCCGGCTTCGCGTCCCGCAGCCGCCAGGAGGCACTGCGCACCCGCTCGAACCGGAAGTCCGCGTGGTCGGCGCCCAGGGCACGGGCGCGGGCCAGCGCGGCGTCGGCGAGAGCCCGTAGGGGGAGTGCCAGGAACGACTGATCGACTTCATGGGGCACGGGTGGGGTTCCCTTCGGGCTTGCCTGTGGTGACCGTCGGAGGCAGTGAATCATGGGGCACAGACAAACGGGCGGACACGGGAAACCAACTCCCGTGCCTGCCGCGAACCAGTGATCGGACCGCTGGAACGATGCCCCTGTGCCGTGACCCGGCGACTGGTCTGCTCTTCGGACCACGGCGGGAGTTGACGCTCGAACCACCGCCCGCGCGTACCCTCAGGCTGCGACCACCCCGGGCACCGTCCGACACTCGTACGCGTACAAAAAGATGGCCTCCTCCCCACCACCCCGGGCGCATGCCGGCGCCACCGGCTCAAGAGGCCGTCACCGTAAGCGCGTTCGTCCAACACCCGTCGTACCACCCGGACCGGTGACCGCGGAACGTTCCTCCTCCGCCCCAACCGGAGCCCTACTACCCCGAGGCCCCGGGAGCAGTTGCTCCGTGAGGCCGCCAGGCATGGCTCGACGCCGGCGAGCACGAGCGGGCGGTGGCGCTCTACGAGCGGCTGCTCGACCCGGAGTCGGGCGGCTGTCAGGAGCCGGACAGCGTGGACGCCTGGCGCATCGACGCACTGTGGTACGCCGGGCGTGAGGACGACGCTCGGGCGGCGGCTGCCGCGTTCCGCGCGCGGCGTCCCCGGGTCGCGGATGCCTGGAGCGTCGTCGCCCAGGTCTTCGGGGCAGGAGACGACACGGCGAAGGCCGCCGAGTGGTACACGGCCGGCATCACGCACTCCTTGGGCGTCGGCGCCCCCGTGACGGCGGACGTGGTCGCCGACGCCCCGGACTCCTTCGGTCTGCAGGAACTCGTCATCGGCCGGCACCGGGTGCGACGCCTGCTGGGCGAACCGCACGACGACTGGCCCTGCGGGCCGAGTTCGAGGCGCTCCCGGGCGAGCACGACGAAGGTGAACAGGCGGTCTCCGGCCCGGTGAAGAACCGCGTCCCGTTCTGGCCGTCCGACGAGTTCGCGCGACTGCTCCAGCGTCGGCCGTCGGCCGTCGGCCGCGGACGCGTACGGCGACGACCATGGCGGACATCGCCTCCAGGTCGAACGCACGCTGCGTGAGCTGTCCGACGCGGGCGCCCCGCGCCTGGCGGTCGATCGGGCATCGTCGAGTGGCCTCACGGCGTATCTGGAGGCAGAGGGAAGAGGTTCCCCCGACACTTCGGCGGCCCGGTCCGCGTACGCCGCCGAGCCGGCCCGCAGTGGGCAGGCGACCCGACTGGCCGCCTCCGCGCAACGGACCCTGCTGGTGCGGTTCGGAGCGCGAGTACAAGAAGTGCTGTGGGGGTTCCGCGCTCATGTGATCTTCCGGTGACGCATCGCACCGACACGTTCCGCGACGTGGTGCTGTCTGTGGGAACCCCACAGACAGCACCACGTCGCCCTGTCGCTGTCGTAATCGGTACCCGGCTCGGCGGGCGGATAGGTTCGAGTGGTACCAGACCTCAGAACGAAAGGGTGATCCGTTGAGCCGCTCGGTTCTCGTCACCGGAGGCAACCGGGGCATCGGCCTCGCCATCGCCCGCGCGTTCGCCGACGCCGGCGACAAGGTCGCCATCACGTACCGCTCGGGGGAGCCGCCGGCCGCCCTCACAGAGTTGGGCTGCCTGGCCGTCAAGTGCGACATCACCGACTCCGAGCAGGTGGAGCAGGCCTACAAGGAGGTCGAGGCGCAGCACGGCCCGGTCGAGGTCCTGATCGCCAACGCCGGCGTCACCAAGGACCAGCTTCTGATGCGCATGTCCGAGGAGGACTTCACCTCGGTCATCGACACCAACCTCACGGGCACCTTCCGGGTCGTCAAGCGCGCCAACCGCGGCATGCTGCGGGCGAAGAAGGGCCGCGTCGTCCTCATCTCCTCGGTCGTGGGTCTCTACGGTTCGCCCGGTCAGGCCAACTACGCCGCCTCCAAGGCCGCCCTGGTCGGCTTCGCGCGCTCCCTCGCCCGTGAGCTGGGCTCGCGCAACATCACCTTCAACGTCGTCGCCCCCGGCTTCGTCGACACGGACATGACCAAGGTGCTCACCGACGAGCAGCGCGCGGGCATCGTGAAGCAGGTGCCGCTCGGCCGGTACGCGCAGCCCGAGGAGGTCGCCGCGACGGTGCGGTTCCTCGCCTCGGACGACGCCTCGTACATCACTGGAGCCGTCATCCCCGTAGACGGCGGACTGGGAATGGGTCACTGATCACCATGAGTGGAATCCTCGAGGGCAAGCGCGTCCTGATCACCGGTGTGCTGATGGAGTCCTCCATCGCCTTCCACACCGCCAAGCTGGCCCAGGAGCAGGGCGCCGAGATCATCCTGACCGCGTTCCCGCGGCCCACGCTGACCGAGCGCATCGCCAGGAAGCTCCCCAAGCCCACCAAGGTCATCGAGCTCGATGTCACCAACGACGAGCACCTCGGCCGCCTGGCCGACATCGTCGGCGAGGAGCTGGGCGGCCTCGACGGCGTCGTCCACTCCATCG
Source organism: Streptomyces sp. NBC_01314 (assembly GCF_041435215.1). Classification (NCBI taxonomy): domain Bacteria; kingdom Bacillati; phylum Actinomycetota; class Actinomycetes; order Kitasatosporales; family Streptomycetaceae; genus Streptomyces; species Streptomyces sp. NBC_01314. The sequence continues at coordinate 8,754,712 of NZ_CP108394.1, forward strand.
GCTTCGCCCCGCAGGACGCCCTCGGCGGCAACTTCCTGAACACGCCGTTCGAGTCCGTCGCCACCGCGATGCACGTCTCGGCGTACTCCCTGAAGTCGCTGACCATGGCCTGCCTGCCGCTGATGCAGAACGGCGGCTCGGTCGTCGGCCTCACCTTCGACGCGAAGTTCGCCTGGCCGCAGTACGACTGGATGGGACCGGCCAAGGCCGCCCTGGAGGCCACCAGCCGTTACATCGCCCGCGACCTGGGCAAGCAGCACATCCGCTGCAACCTCGTCTCCGCCGGCCCCCTCGCCTCCATGGCCGCCAAGTCCATCCCGGGCTTCGGCGAGCTGGCCGCCGTGTGGGACGACCGCTCGCCCCTGGAGTGGGACCTCAAGGACCCGGAGCCGGCCGGCAAGGGCGTCGTCGCCCTGCTGAGCGACTGGTTCCCGAAGACCACCGGCGAGATCATCCACGTCGACGGCGGGCTGCACGCGATCGGCGCCTGAGCGCTGCCGCTGAAGGCTCCACGACGGCACGACGGTACGAGGGCGCGCATCCATTCGGGTGCGCGCCCTCGCCGTACTCCTCTGCGCCGGGATCATCACTCGTTCGGCTTATCCGGCGGGCCACCCGGGCCGGGTGCCGCGCACGCTGGACGTACACCGCTCAGCCACTCGGCCGAGGAGGTCCCCCTTGTGCGCATCTCCCGCAGCATCGCCCCAGCGGTCGTCGCCCTGGCTCTCGTACTCACCCTCCCGTCCGAGTCGGCACCGCACGCGCGCGTGGAGGCCGGAGAGCGGCACGCGCGCGTAGTGGTGGACGACAACAAGCCCGACCCGTTCGGGGCGGCCTGCCACAGCACCGTCACCGGCTCCCAGGTGATCGCGCACTGCTACAACCCCTACGTCGCCGTCGACCACGTCCGGCTGCACATCGAGTGCGCGCGGTGGTGGGACATCGACAGTGACAGCGCCGCGGTCGCGACGGGCCCCGCACGGACCGTACGGCTCACCGGGCGCTGCTGGAAGGAAGTCCGCTCGGTCTGGTTCAGCCACGGGCGGGGGGAGGGCTGACCCGTCCCGGACGGCAGTGGAACGGATACCCGGCAGCCTCCGCCGCGGCGGATTCCGCGTCGCCCGCGCGGACGGCGTCCACGAGCCGGGCGTGGTCCATGTACGTCTCCGGGGTCAGCTCCTCGCCCACGTCACCGCGCAGCCAGTCCCGCAGCACCTCGCCCAGGTCCGCGTAGACGGTCGTCATGACGTCGTTGTGGGACGCGGCCACGACCGCCATGTGGAAGGTCGCGTCGGCGGTCACGAAGGCCTCCGCGTCGCCCGACTCCCAGGCCTCCTCACGCCGGGCCAGGAGCGTGTCCAGCTGCTTCAGGTCCTTCTCGGTGCGCCGCTCGGCCGCCAGCTTCGCCGCGCTCGACTCCAGGGCGGAGCGCAGCTCGGCGATGTGGGTCGGATCGGCGTCCGCGAAGCGGCGGTGCATCACGCCCGCGAGTTCGCTGGTCGCGGCGACGTACGTGCCGGAGCCCTGGCGGATGTCCAGCAGGCCGTTGTGCGCGAGCGCCCGGACGGCCTCGCGGACGGTGTTCCGGGCGACGCCCAGCTGCTCGACCAGCTCGGGCTCGGTGGGGATGCGGGAGCCGACCGGCCACTCGCCCGAGGTGATCTGGTTCCTCAGCGCGGCGATGACCTGCTCGGACAGCGCCGATCGGCGGGGATGGCTCAGCGGCATGGCACACCTTCGCACGGACGGGCCGACCGGGAGTGGTCGGGCCATGGACAACCAATCATCCTATGATTCTATGATGGGTGGCATGGTGAGCAAGGAGACCCTGACGCCGACAGTCGCACCCGCACGAGTCGCACCTGAACGAGCCCCATCCGCACGAATCGCACCCGAACGAGCCGCACCCGCACGAGTCGCGCCCGAACAGGCCCGAGCCGACCCGCGGACCGGGCCTCCGGCGCGGGGCACGCGCGCGTGGACGACGCGACTGGTGGTCGTGGGCATCGTCCTGACGGCCCTCAACCTCCGCCCCGCCATCACCAGCCTCGGGGCCCTCCTCGAAGAGGTGCGCGTCGGTCTCGGCATGAGCGGCAGCGTCGCCGGCCTTCTCACCTCCGTACCACCGCTCTGCTTCGCCGTCTTCGGCGCCATGGCGCCCCGGCTCGCCCGCCGCTTCGGCCCGGCCGCCGTCGTCTGCGCCGGTATGGTCGCGATCGCCGGGGGCCTGCTGATCCGGCCGTACGCGGGCGGTACGGCCGGTTTTCTGGCCGCGAGCGCCCTCGCCCTGATGGGCATCGCCGTCAGCAACGTCCTGATGCCGGTCATCGTCAAGCGCTGGTTCCCCGACCGGGTCGGCTCCATGACGGGCCTCTACTCCATGGCCCTCGCCCTCGGCACCTCCGCCGCCGCGGCCGTCACCGTGCCCATGACCGCGGCCCTGGGCGGGAGTTGGCGGACGGGCCTGGCCGTATGGGCGGTCCTCGCGGCGGCGGCCGTGGTGCCGTGGCTGCCGTTCGTACGCAACCGGGGCGCCGGCTCCGCCGGGCGGGCCGGGGCGGCGCAGGCCCCCGTACGCGAGGAAGGGCCCGCGCCGCGCATCACCCGGAGCCGTACCGCCTGGGCGCTCGCCGTGTTCTTCGGGCTCCAGGCGACCGCCGCCTACATCACGATGGGATGGATGGCGCAGATCTTCCGGGACGCGGGGGTCCCGGCCGGCACGGCGGGACTGCTGCTGGCCGTCACGATGGTGATGGGTGTCCCGCTGGCCTTCGTGATCCCCCGGCTCGCCACCCGGCTGCCCCACCAGGGGCCGATCGCGGTCGCCCTGGGCGTCTGCGGGCTCCTCGGGTACGGCGGCCTCTACCTCGCCCCTGCCGAGGGAGCCTGGGCGTGGGCGATGCTGATCGGCATCGCCAACTGCTCCTTCCCGCTGGCGCTCACCATGGTCGGCATGCGGGCCCGCACCGGCGCCGGGGTGGTCAAGCTGTCCGCCTTCGCGCAGAGCACGGGCTACCTGATCTCGATCCCCGGCCCGCTCCTCGTCGGTGTCCTCTACCAGCACAGCGGCGGCTGGGGCCTGCCCCTCGCCCTCATGGCCGCCCTCATGCTCCCGCAGATCGCGGCGGGCATCCTGGCAGGCCGTGACCGGGTGGTGGAGGACGAGGCGGCCCGCTGAGCCACACCCCGGCGGCTCCACGGCGGGTCGGGGGTGCGAGACTGGGCGCATGCCAGTGCTCGACCCGAACCCCCAGAACGGCCAGAAGAAGATGCTCCTGGTCTTCGGCTCGTTCCTCGCCATCTTCGTCGTCATCGGGATCATCGCGGCCATCGCGTCACCCTGAGTGCCGAGGGGTGGGGATAACCCCCCGTCCCCTAGGGGGCGAGTCTCAGGGTGAAGTGGGTGGATCACCGGATGGGCCGAGGCGCTCGGATTCCGTAGCTTCGAGATGTGGCCGCGAAAACGGGCCGCAGACCACCCGGAGACCACGGAGGCGGCATGTCGGCCCCTACGCACACCCGACCCCACCCGGCGACCACGGGCGGCGTCGACATCCGGCTCCCCTGGTGGGCGGTGGCCCTGCCCGCCCTCGCCTTCGCCGCTCTCCTCCTGCTGATCCTCGACCCCGCGCAGGCCCGGGCGGCGAGCGGCGACCCCATGATCGGCCACGTCCTGGAGCGGATCCAGCAGGCCCTGCTGAGCCACGCGCTGTGACGACCGACCAGCCCACCGGAAGCACATGTACCGCAGCCGGGTATCCGCACTTCAACTCCCTGCGCCCCATGGCCTGTTTCGTGCGAAGCTGGGACACATGAGCGTCGCAGAACCCCGCAGGATCGTCCTCTTCCGGCATGCGAAGGCCGACTGGCCACAGGTCTCCGACCACGAGCGGCCGCTCGCCGACCGGGGCCGCATGGACGCCGCCGTCGCCGGGCGCAAGCTGGCCGACTCCGGCATCCCCCTCGACCTGGCCCTCTGCTCCACCGCCGTACGGACCCGCGAGACCTGGAAGCTCGCTGTCCACGAACTGCCCGAGCGGCCGAAAACGGTCTACGAGGAGCGGATCTACGACGCCTCGCCCGGCGAGCTGATCGCCCTGCTCAACGAGACCCCGGACGACGCGCAGAACGTGGTCCTGATCGGGCACAACCCCGGAATCCAGGGCCTCGCCGACATCCTCGCCGGCAGCGCCGAGGGCGACACCCGCGAGCGGATGAACCGCCGCGGCTTCCCGACCGCCGCCTTCGCCGTGCTCTCCTTCGAGGGCGCCTGGAAGAGCCTGGAGCCGGGCGCGACCACGCTGGCCGACTACTGGGCGCCGTCGGAGTAACACCCGGCCGCGCGGCCCCACCGGCACCCGGTACGACAGCGGCCCGGCACCACTGTGGTGCCGGGCCTTCCCGCGCATACGGGCGCGCGCCGCACAACACCGAGCGGGCCGGGCAAACTCACGGCCCGGTCGTACGCCCCGCTACTCCTCGTCGTGTGTGTCCGCCGCCTCGACCTCTTCCCGGGTCACCCCGAGGAGGTACAGCACGGTGTCGAGGAAGGGGAAGTTCACCGCGGTGTGCGCGGCCCGGCGGACGACCGGCTTGGCGTTGAAGGCGACGCCGAGGCCGGCGGCGTTGAGCATGTCGAGGTCGTTGGCACCGTCGCCGATCGCCACGGTCTGTGCCAGTGGCACCCCCGCCTCGGCGGCGAACCGGCGCAGCAGCCGTGCCTTGCCCGCGCGGTCGACGATCTCCCCGACGACCTTGCCGGTGAGCCTGCCGTCGACGATCTCCAGCGTGTTGGCCTGCGCGAAGTCGAGCCCCAGCCGTTCCTTGAGGTCGTCCGTGACCTGGGTGAACCCGCCCGAGACAACGCCGACCTGGAAGCCGAGCCGCTTCAGCGTGCGGATCAGCGTACGCGCCCCCGGTGTGAGCACGACCTCGCCGCGTACCTTCTCCACCACCGAGGCGTCGAGCCCCTCCAGCAGAGCCACCCGCGCGTGCAGCGACTGCTCGAAGTCCAGCTCGCCGCGCATCGCGGCCGCGGTCACCTCGGCGACCTCCTTCTCGCACCCGGCGTGCGCGGCGAAGAGCTCGATCACCTCGTCCTGGATGAGGGTGGAGTCCACGTCCATGACCACCAGCCGCTGCGCCCGCCGGTGCAGCCCCGCCGCGACCACGGCCACATCCACGCCCAGCGCCACCGACTCGGTGACCAGCGCGGTCCGCAGCGTCTCCGGGTCCGCGCCGGAAACCGCGAACTCCACTGCCGTCACCGGGTACTTGGCGAGCCGGAAGATACGGTCGATGTTGCCGCCGGTCGCGGTTATCCGGGCGGCGATGCGGGCGGTGGACTCGGCGGTCAACGGGTGGCCGAGGACGGTGACGTGCGAGCGGCCGAGGCCACGGGGCCGGTTGTCGCCCAGGCCGGAGATGATCTCCGCCTGCATCTTCATCGACTCCGCCCAGCTGTGGACGGTCGCCCGCAGGTCGCCCTCCTGCCCGGCGGGCGGCTCGGTCACGAGCGCGCACAGCACGATCCGGCCACGGGTGACGACCTGCTCGATGTCGACCACGTCGACGGAGTAAGCGGCGAGGGTGTCGAACAGCCCGGCGGTGATCCCCGGCCGGTCCTTGCCGAAGATCTTGACGAGGATGGTGGGGACGTCAGAGTAGGTCTGCGAAGCGCTCATGATGTGCCAACCGTATCCGGCGCCCGTGCCTTTCGCCCCTGAGGTTCGCCCAGCGGACGGAGAACACTGGGTTACCAGTGACTGAAGGCGCACCCGGATCGTGCACGACGCCCCCGGACAGTCCCTCGGATCACCCCGTCGTCCTCGGACATTTCAACGCCCCCGGGGCCCTCGCGGAGGCGGTGGCGGTGGCGGAGGCGGTGGCGGCCCCTCCTCCGGTGGCGGCGGCGGAGCCGGCCAGCCACCCGCCCCGGACCCGGCGCCTGCCCCCGACCCCGCCCCGGACCCCGCACCCGACCCCGGCCGTCGCGGCGGAGGAGTGAACCGTCGCACCACCGTGGGCGCCGCGTTCACGTCGGGTGGCCGAGACCCCTGAGAGTCCCGAGACCCCCGGGACTCCCGAGACCCCTGGGACTCCCGGGGCTCCCGTGCCCCCGGCGGGCCCTGCGGCCTCCGTAGCTCGTCCGGCAGGCGCAGATACGGATTGGTGTCCGGGTTCGGCGGCCGGTAGGGCGCCCCCGGCGCGTACGGTCCCGAAGAGGAGGGTGTCGCGGAGGTCTCGTAGGCCTCGGTGGTGCCCCCCGCCCCGCCGCCACCCGAGTCCCCCCGTGCCCACGGCGAGGCCCGCAGCCCGGCGGTCCGCGTCGCGCACGCCAGCAGCGCCCCGGCGGCCCCCGCACCAGCGCCCCACAGCGCGCCCAGCACCAGGGCCATCACCGTCTGCCCGCGCAGCTCGACCCCCGCGTCGAACGCGTCGAAGCCGAACAGGCTCAGCGAGGCGTCCACCGACACCTCCGTCAGCCATACGAGCAACGGCAGCGCCACTGCTGTCGCGAGGCCCAGCCGAAGAGCGCAGCGCCCCACGAAGCCGAGCACTCCTCCGCCCCGTACATCAGCACCGGACGCACCCCCGGCAGCAGCGGCAGCCGATTCCCGTGCAAAAGGCGTACGTACGGCGGTCAGGACCCCGGCGTACAGCATCATCAGCGCGGCCGCGAGGCCCAACAGCCAGACCCTGCTGTCCAGTTCGGCGAGGCGCCCGAGCGTCACGGGCTCGCTCGCGTCGATGCGCAGCAGCTCGTCGAGCGGGTCGGGCAGGAGGTCGGCCAGTGCGCCGGTGGCTTGGCCGTCCCAGGGTACGAGGAGGCCGATGGGGACGCCCAGCCAGACGCCGTTGGGCGCGCCGAGGAGGGCCGCGCCGGCGATCCGCTCGGGGTGGGGGTCGCTGATCGCCGCGTACGCCGCAGCCGCGAGCCCGGCCAGGACCGCCACCAGCAGCACGGTCACCACGGCGGACACGGCCGGCCGTACGACGCGGTGGACGGCGTCGAGGGCGTGCGGCAGGGGCGTGCGGCGCGACGCCAGCAGGGCGATGAGCAGCACTCCGAGGCACCAGGCCAGGCCGCCGAGCAGGGTCGGCACGGTGTCGACCGTGAAGCCGACCTTGGCGTTCGCGTCGGCCAGGTCACCCAGCCGGTCCGGCAGCAGGCCGCCGCCGATGTCCCCGATGTCACCGAGCCCGGGGATCTCCACGTCGTCGAGAGCGTCGCCGCCCGGCAGCTGTCCGTCGATCCCCAGCTGGGTTCCGTCGAGGGTGATGACGGCGTTCCCGGCCCAGGCCAGGCCGCCCATCAGTGCCACGAAGAGCGCGAGCACCGTGCCCGCCCGCGCGAGGAGTTCGACGGGGGTGATCACAACTCCCGCTCCCCGCAGGGACCGGAGGAAGAACCAGGACAGCAGGAGCGCTCCCACCAGGCCTACACCCAGTGGCGTGATCTCGATGGCGGTGGTGGCCTGTGCTCCTTCCAGGCCAAAGACGGACACATCGCCGGACGGGGTCACCGACCCACCCGCCCCGAGCGCCACAACCGCCGCCGTCATGGGCCCGAGTTCGCCCGCCGAGTCGGCCTCCAGCAGATGCAGGCCGAGTGCCGCCGTACCCGCCATTCCGATCAAGGCCCAGCTCACGGCGGCGATCGCGGAGAACAGTACATCCCCCCACGGCACGCTCCTGCCTCGGCCGACTTTCCGGTCGCTCATGGTCGGACCCCCCCGATCCGCATCGCGGCGTTGTACCGCTGATGTCCCCCTCGCGTGGGATTACCACTCTCCGGCCCGGTTTCAACCCCGTCAACGGGCCCGGCCGATGCCCCCGTACGCACTCTTCACAAGGCCCGACTTTCGGTCAGGGGGCCGAGCCTGAAATAGTTCCCCCCGATGTTCGACATCCCTAGACTCCCTGTGATGGGGGTAAATCGGGGGACAACTCAGTGGGGCATGGAGTGCCGGAACTCGTACTGGAATTGAACGGACAAACCTGGACGCTCGATCCGTCCAGGGCATATACCCTCGGACGTGATCCGCAGGGGGACATCGTGTTCGACGATGCCAGGGTGTCCTGGCGTCACGCCACGATCAGCTACAGCGGCCGTAGTTGGGTGATCGAGGACCACGGCAGCACCAACGGCACCTTCGTGCAGGGGCAGCGGATCCACCAGCTGGAGATCGGCCCCGGCTCGGCCGTGCACCTGGGCAACGCGACCGACGGACCGAGAGTCAGCCTCTCCGGTTCCGCCGCGTCCGTCGCACAGCCTCAGCAGCCGTACGCCGCGCAGGGCGCGAGCGCCGGATACGCCGGCCAGCAGGCCCCGCCGCAGCAGGCGCCACAGGGGGGCTGGCAGCAGCCGCAGCAGGCACAGGTCCCGCAGCAGCAGGGCTTCCCGCAGCAGGGCCCCGGTGGTGGCGCGGGGGCGCCGCCGGTCTACGGCGACCGCAGCCCGACCACGTTCCACCACCTGGCACTCGGCCGTGTCATGCGCATCGGCCGTGCCCTGGAGAACGAACTGGTCGTCTCCGACCTGCAGGTCTCGCGCAACCACGCCGAGTTCCACGCGACGCCCGACGGGCGCTTCGAGATCCGTGACCTCGGCTCGCACAACGGCACGTTCGTGAACGGTATGCCGATCGCCAAGGGCGGCACGGCACTCCTCGGCCCGAACGACATCGTCGGCGTCGGCCACTCGACGTTCCGTATCATCGGCGACCGTCTCGAGGAGTTCGTCGACACCGGTGACGTCTCCTTCTCCGCACGCCATCTGACGGTCACCGTCGACGGCGGCAAGCAGATCCTGAAGGACGTCTCCTTCGGCGTCCCGGAGAAGTCGCTCATCGCGGTCATCGGCCCCTCGGGCTCCGGAAAGTCCACCCTGCTGAAGGCGCTCACGGGCTACCGCCCGGCCAACCAGGGTGACGTCCTCTACGACAACCGGAACCTGTACAAGCAGTTCGCCGAGCTGCGCCAGCGCATCGGTCTGGTCCCGCAGGACGACATCCTGCACAAGGAACTGACCGTCAAGAAGGCCCTCAAGTACGCGGCCAAGCTCCGCTTTCCGGCCGACACCACGGCCCAGGAGCGCGACGCCCGTATCGACGAGGTGCTGCGCGAGCTGAAGCTCGACATCCACAAGGACAAGAAGATCACCTCGCTCTCCGGCGGCCAGCGCAAGCGCGTCTCGGTCGCCCTGGAGCTGCTGACCAAGCCGTCGCTGATCTTCCTGGACGAGCCGACCTCCGGCCTCGACCCGGGCATGGACCGCGACGTCATGCAGCTGCTGCGCGGCCTCGCCGACGACGGCCGTACGGTCCTGGTGGTCACCCACTCCGTCGCCGAGCTGGCGATCTGCGACAAGCTGCTGGTGATGGCCCCGGGCGGCTCGGTGGCGTACTTCGGTCCGCCCGAGGAGGCCCTGAACTTCTTCGGCTACGAGACCTGGGCCGACGTCTTCTCCGCCTTCGAGAACTACCGCGACTACGACTGGGCGGGCCGCTGGAAGGGCTCGCAGCACTTCCAGATGTACGCCGCGGACATCGACGCCGTGGCCCCGCAGTCGGTGCACATGCCGCCGCCGCAGTCGATGCGTCCGCCGAAGCCGCAGGGCTGGCTCTCCCAGCTCGGCACCCTGGTCCGGCGCTACGTCTCCGTCATCGCGTCCGACAAGGGCTTCCTGGCGCTGACGGTGATCCTGCCGGCCGTGCTCGGCGCGGTGAGCCTGCTCATCGACCCGGACAAGGACCTGCTGGTCCGGGGGGTGAACAAGGCGTCCGGCCTGCCCGTCCCGAACGGCACGGCCACCACGGTGCTGCTGATCCTCGCGGTCGGCGCGTGCTTCGCGGGCGCCGCCAACTCCGTCCGCGAGCTGATCAAGGAACGGGTGATCTACGAGCGGGAGCGGGCCACCGGCCTGTCACGCTCGGCGTACCTGATGTCCAAGGTGATCGTCCTCGGCGCGGTCACCGTGTTCCAGGGCGCCCTGGTCGGCGCGATCGGCTTCTCCAGTCGGACGATCCCGGACGAGGCGCTGATCTTCGGCGAGGGCAAGTTCGCCGTCATGCTCGAACTCTCCATCCCGATCATGGGCCTCGGCTTCACGTCCATGATGTTCGGCCTGGTCATCTCCTCGCTGGTGAAGACCGCCGAGAAGACGATGCCGCTGCTGGTGATGTTCGCGATCGTCCAGGTCGTCTTCACCGGCTGCCTCTTCGCCCTGCACGGCAGCCCCGGCGTCAACGAGTTCTCGTACCTGATGCCGTCGCGCTGGGCGGTCGCCGCCGCCGGTGCCACGCTGGACTTCAACAACATCAGTCCCCCCAAGGAGGCGGGCGACACCGACCCGCTGTGGGACCACACGGTCGGCTCCTACAGCCTCGACATGATCGCCCTCATCGTGATCGGCGTGATCTGCGGTGTCCTCGTGGCCCGCTTCCTGCGCCGCCACGAACCGGAGGTCATGCGGAAGTAGCGCCCACGGCCCATGGGCCGGGCACCGACGTACGAAGGGCGGCACCCGCACCGGGTGCCGCCCTTCCACGTTCTCAGAGGTCCGCGCAGGCCTCAGTACGCGCTGTTGACGTTGTCGATCGACCCGTAGCGGTCGGCGGCGTAGTTCGCGGCGGCCGTCAGGTTGGCGACCGGGTCGTACTGGCTCTTGGCCGTGCCCGGGACGTGGTAGGCGTCGAAGGTCGGCTTGATGACCTGCAGCAGACCGATCGACGGGACGCCGTTGATGGCGTTGATGTCCCAGTCGTTGATGGCCTTCGGGTTGCCCGAGGACTCCCGCATGATGTTCTTGTGCAGGCCGTGGTAGGTGCCCGGGATCTTGTGCTTCTTCATGATGTCGAGCGCCTCACGGATCCAGCCGTCGAGATTGTCCGGGTAGGTCTTTGCGGCGGCCTTGGCGATCTTGGCGCGCTGGGCGGACCGGCTGGCGGCCTCCTTCTTCGCGCGCTCCTGCTCGGCCTTCTTCTTCGCGGCAGCGGCGGCGGCCTTCTTGTCGGCGTCGGCGGCCTGGTCCGTGACGCTCGCCTTCGCGGCCTGGGTCGCACTCTGACTGAACGCCACCGGCGCCGCGGAAACCGTCTTCGCGGAGGTCTGAGCCTGGGCCGGCACCAGCGACAACGCGAGGGAGGCGGCGCCGACGGCGGCCACTCCGGCGAACGACAGCTTGTGGGTCTTGGTCAGGGCGAGACGGTTGCGGAGGACGTTGGCGTTCTTGGGCATAAGTGATGGACCTCTTCGATAGCGCGGAGGTCGCTCTCGGGCCGGTTCAGGACACTGCTCTTCCAGCGGAAACGCCGCGGAAGAACCCACGGCGTCGAGCGACTGAAGCAATTCTTAGCGGCCGCAAAATCGTCTGGCAAAGGTGTGACGTACGATCCTGCTTAGTTGAACCGGAACCGGCAAAACAGGACAGACCAACCCGTCTCTCCCGCTCAAACCGCCCTTATCCCTCTCCTAGGCACGTTCGTACGTGATGCGCACCCTATGGGCGGGCTCACACGGGTCGGGCGCCGGTCTCACCGGCAGTTGCTGTCGCAATGCTCTCCGTGAGGCCCTTTCGGCGAGCGGCCCGGCAGGATGAGGTGCACGTCCCCGAACTCGTGCCACAGGTAGCGCCCCTCGACCGCCTCCTCGTAGGCGCGGTCGATCGCCGCCCGCCCCCCGACCGCCTCCAGCATCAGCAGATGCGAGGCCTCCGGCTCGTGCAGCCCCGTCAGCAGCCCGTCCACCACCCGCACCCTGCGCTCCGGCGTCACCACCAGGTCCGTCCACCCCTCCCACGCCCGTACGACGCCGTCGGACCCGGCGGCCGACTCCACGGCCCGCACCGCGGTCGTCCCCACCGCCACGACCCGCCCGCCACCTGCCCGCGCCGCGTTGACCAACCGCGCCGACGCCTCCGGCACCGCGAACCGCTCCGGATACGGCGGCTCGTGCGCCTCCGCCGACGCCACCCCGGTGTGCAGCACGACCGGCGCGAACTGCACACCCCGGCTCACCAGCTCCGCCACGAGCCGTGCCGTGAACGGCCGCCCCGCACTCGGCATCTCCGCGCTCCCCGTCCCGTCCTCGGACGGCAACGCGAACACCGTCTGATACACGGACAACGGCTGATCCCGCTCCGTATAGGAGTAACGAATGGGCCGCCCGTGCTCCCGCAGCACCCCGGCGACAGCCGCCGAGGACACGCGGGCCCACCACAGCCGCTCACCCCGTCCGCTCAGCGGCTCCTCCAGGACCAGCCGCACCTCACCGGGAAGCCGCACCTCCGTCCCCGCCGGACCGCCCGCCCGCGCGCGCGTGGTGCCGCGCCCGTCCGGATCCCGCAGTTCGACGGCCCACCGCCCGTCGTCGCCCCGCGTGGAGAAATGCACCACCACGCGCGCGTGCCCCACCGTCCCGTCCACCGCCGCCGCCAGCGTCGGCGACGTGTTGACGACCAGCAGGTCCCCCGCCCTCAGCAACCCCGGCAGCGCCGCGAACGCGTGGTGCGACACCTCCGTACCGCGCGAGACCAGCAGCCGTACCCCGTCCCGGTCGAGGCCCGGCCCGCGCTGCTCGGCGGGCACGCGCGCGTGCGACCCGTCCGGCACACGCACCGCCGCCGTCGTCATCGCCCCTCCAGCAGGGACGGCGCCCCGTAGCGGCCACTGGCCGGCCGCTCGTCGAGCAACCGCAGAAAGGCCGGGACCACACTCCTCGGGCTCGGCCGCGGATCGTCGTCGCCCGGTACGGCCGCCGCGTACAGGTCCGTGCCCATGTCCCCGGGATCGACGGCCCAGACCCGAAGCCCCGGCTCCTCCTCGGCCAGCACCGCCGACAGCTGGTCCAGCGCCGCCTTCGAGGCCCCGTACCCACCCCACGTCTCGTACGCCTCGACCGCCGCGTCCGAGCTGACGCCGATCACCGCACCCGCCCCGGAGGCCCGCAACAGCGGCAACGCCTCCTGGACCAGCCCCAGCGCCGCGACCACATTGACCTCCAGCGCCCGCCGCAACCCGTCCGGCGCCAGCCCCTCCAGCCGGACGAGCGGCTCGGCGCCCAGCGCGCTTGCGTTGTTCACCAGCAGGTCGACCCCGCCCAGCCCCCGCGCCGCCGCCACCAGCCCGGCCCGGTGCCCGGCGTCCGTGACATCACCCGGCAGCGCCTCCACCCGCGTCCCGTACCCCGACAGCTCCGCCGCCGACTCCTTCAGCGCCTCGGCGGTCCTGGCGTCGAGCACCAGGTCCCACCCGCGCTCCGCCAGCGCCGCGCCCAGCGCCCGGCCCAGCCCCTTCGAAGCCCCCGTGATGATCGCTACCGGCATGACATCCGTCCCCTCGTCCTCAGCCGCCTCCCGACCCGGTCGGCGGTGACCCCAACGTAGGAACGGGGCGGCCCCCGCCGCCTCGTGCGCGGGCCGCAGAACACCGGGGCCCTTCGCCCTAGGCCCACCGGGCCCGGCTGGGTCCTAGAACTGTCCTAGGACCGGTCGTAGGCCTCCGGCCTAGGTCCGAGGGCCCGGACCAGGCCTCCGACGGTCCGATCCGCGGTGTCGGACCCCGCCGGTACGGTGAGGTCATGAGTCAAGGTCCACGGTCCGGCCTCGCCGCGGTGAGTTCCGCGCTGCTGGCCATGAGCAGGCACCTGGAGGTGCGCGACGTCCTCAAGACGATCGTCGCCTCCGCGCGTGAGCTGCTCGACGCGGAGTACGCCGCGCTCGGCGTCCCCGACGACCACGGCGGCTTCGCCCAGTTCGTCGTCGACGGCGTCAGCGACGACCAGTGGAAGGCCATCGGACCGCTCCCGCGCCAGCACGGCATCCTCGCCGCCATGCTCCACGAGGCCACCCCCGAGCGCCTGGCCGACGTCCGCAAGGATCCCCGCTTCGAAGGCTGGCCGAGCGCCCACCCCGACCTGGTCGACTTCCTGGGCCTGCCCATCCGCGACGGCGACGAGGTCATCGGCGCCCTCTTCCTCGCCAACAAGCGCTGCCCCAGCCCCGAGGGCGGCTGCGGCTTCACCGGAGAGGACGAGGAACTGCTGTCGACCCTCGCCCAGCACGCCGCGATCGCCCTGACCAACGCCCGCCTCTACGAGCGCAGCCGCGAGCTGACCATCGCCGAGGAGCGCTCCAGGCTCGCCCACGAACTCCATGACGCGGTCAGCCAGAAACTCTTCTCCCTGCGCCTGACCGCCCAGGCCGCCGCCGCCCTCGTCGACCGCGACCCCGCCCGCGCCAAGGGCGAACTCCAGCAGGTGGCCGCACTCGCCGCCGAGGCCGCGGACGAACTGCGCGCCGCCGTCGTCGAGCTGCGCCCCGCCGGACTCGACGAGGACGGCCTGGTCGCCACCCTGCGCACCCAGATCCACGTACTGGACCGTGCCCACAGCGCCCGCGTCACCTTCTCCGGCCGCGGCGCCCGCGCGCTGCCCGCCGCCCAGGAGGAGGCCATGCTGCGCGTCGCCCAGGAGGCCCTGCACAACGCCCTGCGGCACTCGGGAGCCGAGCGGGTCGACGTCACCCTCGACCGGCACGGCGGCGGAGCCGTCCTGCGGGTCACGGACGACGGCGCCGGCTTCGACCCCCAGGGCGTACGCCGCGCGGGCCGCCACCTGGGCCTGGTCTCCATGCGCGACCGGGCCGGCGGGGTCGGCGGCCGACTGAGCGTGGAATCGGCGCCCGGAAAGGGCACCACGATCGAGATGGAGGTCCCCGGTGGCTGACGCAATCAAGGTGCTGCTCGTCGACGACCACCAGGTGGTCCGACGCGGCCTGCGCACCTTCCTGGAGGTGCAGGACGACATAGAGGTCGTGGGAGAGGCCGCTGACGGAGCCGAAGGAGTCGCCCGCGCCGAGGAGCTCCGGCCCGACGTCGTCCTCATGGACGTCAAGATGCCGGGCATGGACGGTGTCGACGCGCTGCGCAAGCTCCGCGAACTCGCCAACCCCGCGCGCGTGCTCATCGTCACCAGCTTCACCGAGCAGCGCACCGTCGTCCCCGCACTGCGCGCCGGCGCCGCCGGGTACGTCTACAAGGACGTGGACCCCGACGCCCTCGCCGGCGCCATCCGCTCGGTGCACGCCGGACACATCCTCCTCCAGCCGGAGGTCGCCGACGCGCTCCTGTCCCGGGAGGAGGTGAACTCCGGCCAGGGGAGGAGCGGTTCACTCACCGAGCGGGAGCGCGAGGTACTCGGCCTGATAGCCGACGGCCGCTCCAACCGGGAGATCGCCCGCGCACTGGTCCTCTCCGAGAAGACGGTGAAGACCCATGTCTCGAACATCCTGATGAAGCTCGACCTCGCGGACCGCACCCAGGCCGCACTATGGGCGGTACGTCACGGTGTGGCCTGATGATGTACGGATTATCCGGCAACATGGAGGGTTCCACTCCGGGCTGAGATTCATACTGTCGGGTGTATGTCCCTCGGGTGGCGCATCCTGTCGGGACTGCCCGCGTTCTTCAGTGCGTGCTGCGTGCGACCGCCGCAGTGATCGCAAGGAAGGGCTCAAAGTGAAGAACCTGAAGAAGGCCGCCGCTGTCACGATGGTGGCCGGTGGCCTCGTCGCCGCCGGTGCCGGTATGGCCTCCGCCACCGACGGTGGGGCGCACGCCGACGGCAAGGCCATCGGCTCGCCGGGCGTCGTCTCGGGCAACGTCATTCAGGCCCCGGTCGACATTCCCGTGAACGCGGTCGGCAACAGCGTGAACGTCGTCGGCATCCTGAACCCGGCCTTCGGCAACCTGGGTGTCAACCACTGACGTTCCCGCCCCGGAGCACCAGTGACCACCGGCCTTCCAGGCGCCTGGGAGGCCGGTCAGGCTTTCGCCTCATCATTTCCCCGCGTCGTCGTTCCATCGCCCTGATGCCCTGATGCCCTGATGCCCTGATGCGTCGACCGGGCAGTTCCCACCGCTCGTCCGTGCCACCGCGCCCCTGGCCTGCGTCGATCAGCGCGCGGCCCGAGGGCGGGCCGGACCCGTACGACGCGTGAGGAACGCAGCTCGCGAACTTCGCCAAGAAGGCCGCCCTGGCCGTCACCGCCGCCTCTGGCGCTCAACCTGGCGTTCCGCAACATCACGGCCAACCACTGAGCCGCGCCGCATTGGCCCGCAGGCCCCGCGAAGCGGCGCCGCCGACCCGGCGGCGGGCTTACCCGGCTGCGGGTAGTTGTGCCGCCAGGGGCGGCACGGGTGGGCGCAGCGGCACCCGGCAAGCGCTGGTGAGCGAAACCCCGTTCTCCCGCCGACCGCAGCCGCCGGGCAACACACCGCCTGTCGCCCAGCGCAGCCGCCAGGCGACAGTCCGCCAAAAGAGGGCAGCGCACCCCCGGCCGACTACCGCCCCCGCTCCCGTTCCTCCACGAACGCGTTGTACGCCGCCACCTGGGCCCGCCGAGCCGTCCGCTCCACCGGTCGCAGCGCAGCCGTCCGCGAGGCCATCTCGGAGGCGCTCACGGCGCCCCCGTGGCCGTTCTCCCGGGCCACGGAGATCAGCAGCCCGATTCGCTGCGCCAGCTCCAGCACCCGTACCGCGCGCGGCGGATACCCGGGCGCCAAGAGTTCCCGCCCCCGCTCGGCCCGCGCCCGGTACGCGTCGATCGCCGCCTCCGCCACCGGCCCGGACGCCGCGACGTCCAGCCGGGACAGCACGGCGGTCGCCTCCCGCAAGGCCTCCGCCAACTCCCGCTCGGCCTCCCCGAGGGACGGCACATCGGCCGGTGGAGCCTCCCGCACCTCCAGGCACTGCCAGACGACCTCCACATGTTCGTCCCCGGCGGGCCCCACCGCGTAGACCTCCGGCACCAGCCCCAGCGCACCCCCGTGGCAGACGACCGCCTCCTCCGCCTCCAGCGCCCGCTTGTTGAACTCCGGCGGCCCGCTCAGCCCCAGTGGATGCCCCGCCGTGGGCAGCGCGACCCGCAGCCCGGTCACCCCGAGCGCCCGCAACCGCCCCAGCGCGAGCGTCAGCCCGACCGGCCCCGACTCACCGGGCAGCCCCTCCACCCGGTGCACCGCGTCCTCCCCGACGATCGCGAGCACCGCGTCATCCGGTGAGACAAGTCCGGCAATAAGGGCATTTCCCCATGAGGCGAGACGCCCTGAGCGTGGTTCCGAAAGCATGCCTCCACCCTAAGGACCGACCGCGGGGATGGACGGCCCGACCGGTGGCGTAGATTTCCCTGAGGGCTGCGCCCACCCGGCGGTGGCTCCGACCACAGGCGTACGCGCCAGCCGAGACAGGCCGACACTGCAAGGGGAGACAGCGCGCTCATGAGCGATGTTCTGGAGCTGGAGGACGTATCCGTGGTCCGCGAGGGCCGGGCTCTGGTGGACCAGGTCTCCTGGTCGGTCAAGGAGGGCGAGCGCTGGGCCATCCTCGGCCCGAACGGCGCAGGCAAGACCACCCTCCTGAACATCGCGTCCAGCTACCTCTACCCCAGCAAGGGCACCGCCACGATCCTCGGCGACACCCTCGGCAAGGTCGACGTCTTCGAACTGCGCCCCCGCATCGGCATGGCCGGTATCGCCATGGCGGAGAAGCTCCCCAGGCGCCAGACCGTCCTGCAGACCGTCCTGACCGCCGCGTACGGCATGACGGCCAGCTGGAACGAGGACTACGAGGAGATCGACGAGCTGCGCGCCCGCGCCTTCCTCGACCGCCTCGGCATGACCGACTACGTCGACCGCAAGTTCGGCACCCTCTCCGAGGGCGAGCGCAAGCGCACCCTCATCGCCCGCGCCCTGATGACCGACCCCGAGCTGCTGCTCCTCGACGAGCCCGCCGCCGGCCTCGACCTCGGCGGCCGCGAGGACCTCGTACGCCGTCTCGGCCGCCTCGCCCGCGACCCGATCGCCCCCTCCATGATCATGGTCACGCATCACGTCGAGGAGATCCCGCCGGGCTTCACCCACGTCCTGATGATCCGTCAGGGCAAGATCCTCGCCGCGGGCCCGCTGGAGCTGGAACTCACCTCCCGCAACCTGTCCCTCTGCTTCGGTCTCCCGCTGGTGGTCGACCAGCTCGGCGAGCGCTGGACCGCCCACGGCCTGCCGCTCACCTGACCTCCAACTTCTTCCGATCTTCCGCCGGTCGGGCGCCCCTGGACCGCAACCGGGCCCAGGCGCACCCGACTTGAGCGTATTCAGTACGCGATCTTTGACCATGCGCTCTGTTCGGCGGCCCGATCGCGGTTCTACCATGGCCGATGTGGACAGCATCGACGCATGGGTGTGGTGGCTGATCGGCGCGACCGGGCTCGGGATCGCCCTCGTAGTGTCCGCGATGCCCGAGTTGGGAATGCTCGCCCTGGGCGCGGTCGCCGGCGCCGTGACCGCGGGGCTGGGCGGGGGTGTCGTACTCCAGGTCGTCGTCTTCGCGATCGTCTCCGTCGCGCTCATCGCCGTCGTACGGCCCATCGCGGCCCGGCACAGCTCCCAGCGGCCCCGACTCGCGACCGGTATCGACGCGTTGAAGGGCAAACAGGCAGTCGTCCTGGAACGGGTCGACGGCATGGGCGGCCGTATCAAGCTGGCCGGCGAGGTCTGGTCCGCCCGCGCGCTCGACAGCGGTCAGGCCTACGAGGTGGGTCGGGAAGTGGACGTCGTGGAGATCGAGGGAGCCACGGCGATCGTCATGTGACCTCGCACGATGTGGTCACGAGCCGGTGACGCTATGACCTGAACGACCCACCTGGCGGGCGGTGTTCTGCCAGACTCGACCAGCAAGATCTTCAATGGTTCCGACAGGCATAAGATCTTCAGGAAGCGCCACGGCAGAGAAGGGCACGGGGAGCAACGATGGAACCGATCATCATCGTCCTGATCATTCTGGTGGTGTTGGTCTTCATCGCCCTGATCAAGACCATCCAGGTGATTCCACAGGCCAGCGCGGCCATCGTCGAGCGGTTCGGCCGCTACACGCGCACACTCAACGCGGGCCTCAACATCGTCGTCCCGTTCATCGACTCGATCCGCAACCGCATCGACCTCCGCGAACAGGTCGTGCCGTTCCCGCCCCAGCCGGTGATCACCCAGGACAACCTGGTCGTGAACATCGACACGGTCATCTACTACCAGGTGACCGACGCCCGCGCCGCGACCTACGAGGTCGCCAGCTACATCCAGGCGATCGAGCAGCTCACCGTCACCACCCTCCGCAACATCATCGGTGGCATGGACCTGGAGCGGACCCTGACCTCCCGCGAGGAGATCAACGCGGCCCTGCGCGGCGTCCTCGACGAGGCCACCGGCAAATGGGGCATCCGCGTCAACCGCGTCGAGCTGAAGGCGATCGAGCCGCCCACCTCCATCCAGGACTCGATGGAGAAGCAGATGCGCGCCGACCGTGACAAGCGCGCCGCGATCCTCACCGCCGAAGGTACGCGCCAGGCGGCCATCCTCACCGCCGAAGGTGAGAAGCAGTCCCAGATCCTGCGCGCCGAGGGTGAGGCCAAGGCAGCCGCCCTGCGTGCCGAGGGTGAGGCCCAGGCCGTCCGTACGGTCTTCGAGGCCATCCACGCCGGCGACGCGGACCAGAAGCTCCTGTCCTACCAGTACCTCCAGATGCTTCCGAAGATCGCCGCGGGCGACGCCAACAAGCTCTGGATCGTCCCCAGCGAAATCGGCGACGCCCTCAAGGGCCTTTCCGGAGCCATGGGCAACTTCGGCGGCGGCCCGTCCGTCCCCAGGCCCGCCGACGGCGACAGCGAACGCCGTGAGAAGCCGGCCATCGACTGAAGACAAGACAGTGGGGCCCGCCTTCGAGAGAAGGCGGGCCCCACTGCTTTTGCCTGTCAAGGGGCGCTGGAAACTGCGCGACGAGCCACGACGCGCCCGTAGACCGCCAACAGCCGCAGTCCCGACGGCGTTACGCGGCTCCCTGCGACAGCCAGGCAGGCAACGCGTCGTAGTCCTCGTGCCCCAGAGACAGCAGCATCGCATCGGCCGGCGTCGGCTCGAACGGCTGCCGCAGCAGCGGCATCCCCGCCTGCTCCGGAGTCCGGTCGGCCTTGCGGTGATTGTCCTCGGCGCACGACGCGACCGTGTTCAGCCAGGTGTCACCACCGCCCCGCGACCGCGGCACCACATGGTCGACGGTCGTCGCCCGCCTGCCGCAGTACGCGCACCTGTGCCTGTCCCGTACCAGGACACCTCGCCTCGACCACGGCGCTTGTCTTCGGAACGGCACCCTCACGTACCTGCACAGCCTGATCACCCGGGGCGCCGGTATATCGACCGCGGCGCCGCGCATGCGCAGTTCGGGGTGGGTCTGCTCGACGATGGCCTTGTCCTGCAGTACCAGAACGACGGCTCGGTTGAGCGTCACCGTCGACAGCGGCTCGAAGCTCGCGTTCAGTACCAGCGTGTCCCGCATTCCAGCCCACCTCCTGTGCCAGCCCACCCCCCGGCGGGCTTGGATCAACTCTGGCCGGGCACGCCGAGATGGACAACGCAATAAAAAAATGCCCGTCTCTGATCACTTCCAAGACCAGAGACGGGCAAACGCTCAATGAACGTCCGGCTTCGTTACTTTTCCGCCACAGCGGCGTACTCAGCGATGAGTTGAGCGCGCGCCAGAGTGTGGAACCGCAGGTTGAATCCGACCACGGCGGGCGAAGCATCCGCATCCGGACCGAGCTTCTCCTGATCCACGGCGTAGACCGTGAACACATACCGGTGCGCCGGATCCCCGGGCGGCGGCGCGGCCCCACCGAAATCCTTCGTGCCGTAGTCGTTGCGCACGTGGACGGCGCCCTCGGGGAGCCCCTCGAACTTTCCCGTGCCCGCACCAGTCGGCAACTCCGTCACCGACGCCGGGATGTCGAACACGACCCAGTGCCAGAACCCGCTGCCCGTGGGGGCGTCCGGGTCGTAGCAGGTCACGGCGAAACTCCTGGTCTCCGGCGGGAAGCCCTCCCAGCTCAGCTGGGGCGAGGTGTTCCCGCCCGCGTGGACCTGGGCATCCTGCAGCGTCGCACCCGCCTCGACGTCCTCGCTCGCGACCGTGAAGGACGGCACGACCGGGTGGAAATCGTGGGGGAGGGGCGGCCTCTTCGGCTCGGTCACCTCTATACCTCCTGATGGATCCGGGGTAGGTGTGCTCAGAGCCTAGAACCAGCTGCGCTTGCTGCCGACCTCCGACAGCCACTGGTTCAGGTACGCGGTCCAGTCCGTGCCCTGGAAGTCGTGCAGCCCGACCCGGAACGAACGGAACGAGTCGCTGCCCTCGCTGAACAGCCCCGGCTTCTTGTCCATCTCCAGCACGACGTCCATCTCGCGGTCGTCGGCGACGAAGCTCAGCTCGACCTGGTTCAGGCCGTGGTACTGCTGCGGCGGGTAGAACTCGATCTCCTGGTAGAACGGCAGCTTCTGCCGTGTACCCCGGATGTGACCGCGCTCCAGGTCCGCGTTCTTGAAGCGGAAGCCCAGCTGGATGAAGGCGTCCAGAATGGCCTGCTGCGCCGGCAGCGGGTGCACGTTGATCGGGTCCAGGTCGCCGGAGTCGACCGCACGCGCGATCTCCAGCTCGGTCGTCACACCGATGTTCATGCCCGGCAGCGTCTGCCCCTGGATCGTGGTGACCGGCGTCTCCCACGGGATCTCCAGCCCGAACGGCACCACGTGCACCGCGTTGGCCTTCAGCTCGAAGGCACCACCGAGCCGCTGCTTGGTGAACACCATGTCCTGCTTGTACTCCGCGTCCTGGCCCTCGACCTCGACCCTGGCCTGCAGACCGACGGACAGCGCCTCGATCTGCTGGTCCACGGAGCCGCCCTGGATCCGCACCTCACCCTGGACGACACCGCCCGGGACGACATTGACCTCGGTCAGCACCGTCTCGACCGAAGCCCCACCGGCCCCCAGGCTCGCGAGCAGCCGCTTGAACCCCATGTCTGTTCCTCCCGTCAGGCAATGCCTGCGTATCTGTGTGGTTCTGTGTTCTGTGCTTCTGGTGTGGATCGCTCTGCGTGGCGTGGATCCTTGATCCCTACAAACGCAAACCGACGGCGCCCGGTTCCGCGCCCTCCCTCTTCCCAACCCTTCCAAGGAGGACGCCCCCACGCCACCCGTCGGCACGCACCGTCTGGACTACGCTCGTACGCCATGATCGCGAGCCCCGACCGTACGCCCCTCGCCCGCGAGTTCTTCGACCGCCCCGTACTGGAGGTGGCACCGGATCTCCTGGGACGTGTCCTCGTCCGCACCACCCCGGACGGGCCGATCGAACTCCGCCTCACGGAGGTCGAGGCCTACGACGGTGCGAACGACCCCGGCTCCCACGCCTATCGGGGTCGCACAGCCCGCAACGGCGTGATGTTCGGTCCGCCCGGACACGTGTACGTCTACTTCACCTACGGCATGTGGCACTGCATGAACCTGGTGTGCGGTCCGGAGGGCCGGGCGAGCGCGGTTCTGCTGCGCGCCGGCGAGATCGTCGAAGGCGCCGATCTCGTCCGCAAACGTCGAATCTCAGCCCGAAATGACAAGGAACTAGCCAAAGGGCCCGCCCGCCTGGCCACGGCCCTGGACGTGGACCGAGCCCTCGACGGCACGGACGTCTGCGCCTCGGGCGTCTCACCCCTGACGGTCCTGACGGGCATCCCTGTCAGTCGTGACCAGGTACTCAACGGTCCCCGCACCGGCGTCTCCGGCGACGGCGGCGTCCACGCCTGGCGCTTCTGGACCGCCGGCGACCCGACTGTCAGCCCCTACAGGGCCCATGTCCCCCGTCGGCGCTCAACTTGACTCGCTCCTGGGCGATCCGTAACGTAGCCCGAGCCGCTTGAACCGGTTACGGCGATCAGCCAGCAGCCGAGAGCGGCCAACCCACTACCTACAACATCCCCTCAGCGGGGGCGAATTAGGCATGCCCTGATTCAAGTCCGCAGCACTCAATTATGAGTTGCCGAGGGAATCGGCTAACGTAGTGAATGTCGAAAGGCCGCAAGGGAAACCGAGAGGCCAAAAGGCAGCCGAAAGGCAAATCCCCCCGACAGGGAATCGGATCGGAAAACGATCTGATAGAGTCGGAAACGCAAGACCGAAGGGAAACTGCCCGGAGGAAAGCCCGAGAGTAGCTTGGGTGAGTACAAAGGAAGCGTCCGTTCCTTGAGAACTCAACAGCGTGCCAAAAATCAACGCCAGATATGTTGATACCCCGTCCGCCGGATTCTTTTCCGGTGGTCGAGGTTCCTTTGAAGTAAAACACAGCGAGGACGTTGTGAACGGTCGGGCTTATTCCGCCTGACTGTTCCGCTCTCGTGGTGTCGACCCGATTACGGGTAAACATTCACGGAGAGTTTGATCCTGGCTCAGGACGAACGCTGGCGGCGTGCTTAACACATGCAAGTCGAACGATGAACCGCTTCGGTGGGGATTAGTGGCGAACGGGTGAGTAACACGTGGGCAATCTGCCCTTCACTCTGGGACAAGCCCTGGAAACGGGGTCTAATACCGGATACAACACTCTCGGGCATCCGATGAGTGTGGAAAGCTCCGGCGGTGAAGGATGAGCCCGCGGCCTATCAGCTTGTTGGTGAGGTAACGGCTCACCAAGGCGACGACGGGTAGCCGGCCTGAGAGGGCGACCGGCCACACTGGGACTGAGACACGGCCCAGACTCCTACGGGAGGCAGCAGTGGGGAATATTGCACAATGGGCGAAAGCCTGATGCAGCGACGCCGCGTGAGGGATGACGGCCTTCGGGTTGTAAACCTCTTTCAGCAGGGAAGAAGCGAAAGTGACGGTACCTGCAGAAGAAGCGCCGGCTAACTACGTGCCAGCAGCCGCGGTAATACGTAGGGCGCGAGCGTTGTCCGGAATTATTGGGCGTAAAGAGCTCGTAGGCGGTCTGTCGCGTCGGATGTGAAAGCCCGGGGCTTAACCCCGGGTCTGCATTCGATACGGGCAGACTAGAGTGTGGTAGGGGAGATCGGAATTCCTGGTGTAGCGGTGAAATGCGCAGATATCAGGAGGAACACCGGTGGCGAAGGCGGATCTCTGGGCCATTACTGACGCTGAGGAGCGAAAGCGTGGGGAGCGAACAGGATTAGATACCCTGGTAGTCCACGCCGTAAACGGTGGGAACTAGGTGTTGGCGACATTCCACGTCGTCGGTGCCGCAGCTAACGCATTAAGTTCCCCGCCTGGGGAGTACGGCCGCAAGGCTAAAACTCAAAGGAATTGACGGGGGCCCGCACAAGCAGCGGAGCATGTGGCTTAATTCGACGCAACGCGAAGAACCTTACCAAGGCTTGACATCGCCCGGAAAGCATCAGAGATGGTGCCCCCCTTGTGGTCGGGTGACAGGTGGTGCATGGCTGTCGTCAGCTCGTGTCGTGAGATGTTGGGTTAAGTCCCGCAACGAGCGCAACCCTTGTTCTGTGTTGCCAGCATGCCCTTCGGGGTGATGGGGACTCACAGGAGACTGCCGGGGTCAACTCGGAGGAAGGTGGGGACGACGTCAAGTCATCATGCCCCTTATGTCTTGGGCTGCACACGTGCTACAATGGCAGGTACAATGAGCTGCGAAGCCGTGAGGCGGAGCGAATCTCAAAAAGCCTGTCTCAGTTCGGATTGGGGTCTGCAACTCGACCCCATGAAGTCGGAGTTGCTAGTAATCGCAGATCAGCATTGCTGCGGTGAATACGTTCCCGGGCCTTGTACACACCGCCCGTCACGTCACGAAAGTCGGTAACACCCGAAGCCGGTGGCCCAACCCGTAAGGGAGGGAGCTGTCGAAGGTGGGACTGGCGATTGGGACGAAGTCGTAACAAGGTAGCCGTACCGGAAGGTGCGGCTGGATCACCTCCTTTCTAAGGAGCATCTAGGCTGCCGGGCTTGCCCGGTGGTCCAGGGCCATGACGCAGGCGAATGTTCTGCGGTGGTTGCTCAAGGGTGGAACGTTGATTATTCGGCTGGTTTCCGGGTCGGAGACTGTTAGTACTGCTCGCAAGGGCGTGGAAAACATGATCTTCGGACGGGATCCGGTCGGGCACGCTGTTGGGTGTCTGAGGGTATGGCCGTATGGCTGCCTTCAGTGCCGGCCCCAGTGAACTCCGGTGGTTACCGGGGGTGATGGGTGGTTGGTCGTTGTTTGAGAACTGCACAGTGGACGCGAGCATCTGTGGCCAAGTTTTTAAGGGCGCACGGTGGATGCCTTGGCACCAGGAACCGATGAAGGACGTGGGAGGCCACGATAGGCCCCGGGGAGTCGTCAACCAGGCTTTGATCCGGGGGTGTCCGAATGGGGAAACCCGGCAGTCGTCATGGGCTGTCACCCTTGCCTGAACACATAGGGCAAGTGGAGGGAACGCGGGGAAGTGAAACATCTCAGTACCCGCAGGAAGAGAAAACAACCGTGATTCCGGGAGTAGTGGCGAGCGAAACCGGATGAGGCCAAACCGTATGCGTGTGAGACCCGGCAGGGGTTGCGTATACGGGGTTGTGGGATCTCTCTTGATCAGTCTGCCGGCTGGTCGGCGAGTCAGAAACCGTTGATGTAGGCGAAGGACATGCGAAAGGTCCGGCGTAGAGGGTAAGACCCCCGTAGCTGAAACATTAACGGCTCGTTTGAGAGACACCCAAGTAGCACGGGGCCCGAGAAATCCCGTGTGAATCTGGCGGGACCACCCGCTAAGCCTAAATATTCCCTGGTGACCGATAGCGGATAGTACCGTGAGGGAATGGTGAAAAGTACCGCGGGAGCGGAGTGAAATAGTACCTGAAACCGTGTGCCTACAAGCCGTGGGAGCGTCGCGCATCGAGTTTACTCGGTGCGTCGTGACTGCGTGCCTTTTGAAGAATGAGCCTGCGAGTTTGCGGTGTGTTGCGAGGTTAACCCGAGTGGGGTAGCCGTAGCGAAAGCGAGTCCGAACAGGGCGCTTCAGTAGCACGCTCAAGACCCGAAGCGGAGTGATCTAGCCATGGGCAGGTTGAAGCGGAGGTAAGACTTCGTGGAGGACCGAACCCACCAGGGTTGAAAACCTGGGGGATGACCTGTGGTTAGGGGTGAAAGGCCAATCAAACTCCGTGATAGCTGGTTCTCCCCGAAATGCATTTAGGTGCAGCGTCGTGTGTTTCTTGCCGGAGGTAGAGCACTGGATAGGCGATGGGCCCTACCGGGTTACTGACCTTAGCCAAACTCCGAATGCCGGTAAGTGAGAGCGCGGCAGTGAGACTGTGGGGGATAAGCTCCATGGTCGAGAGGGAAACAGCCCAGAGCATCGACTAAGGCCCCTAAGCGTACGCTAAGTGGGAAAGGATGTGGAGTCGCAGAGACAACCAGGAGGTTGGCTTAGAAGCAGCCACCCTTGAAAGAGTGCGTAATAGCTCACTGGTCTAGTGATTCCGCGCCGACAATGTAGCGGGGCTCAAGCGTACCGCCGAAGTCGTGTCATTTCAGCATATAGGGCCAACGCCTGCTGGGATGGGTAGGGGAGCGTCGTGTGCCGGGTGAAGCAGCCGCGGAAGCGAGTTGTGGACGGTTCACGAGTGAGAATGCAGGCATGAGTAGCGATACACACGTGAGAAACGTGTGCGCCGATTGACCAAGGGTTCCTGGGTCAAGCTGATCTGCCCAGGGTAAGTCGGGACCTAAGGCGAGGCCGACAGGCGTAGTCGATGGATAACCGGTTGATATTCCGGTACCCGCTGTGAAGCGTCAAACATTGAACCAGGCGATGCTAAGTCCGTGAAGCCGTTCCGGACCCTTCGGGGAATGGAAAGTGGTGGAGCCGACGGACCAGACTTGCAGTAGGTGAGTGATGGGGTGACGCAGGAAGGTAGTCCATCCCGGGCGGTGGTTGTCCCGGGGTAAGGGTGTAGGACGTCAGGTAGGTAAATCCGCCTGGCAATAGTCTGAGACCTGATGCCGAGCCGATTGTGGTGAAGTGGATGATC
The DNA here is from genome assembly GCF_041435215.1 of Streptomyces sp. NBC_01314. Lineage (NCBI taxonomy): Bacteria > Bacillati > Actinomycetota > Actinomycetes > Kitasatosporales > Streptomycetaceae > Streptomyces > Streptomyces sp. NBC_01314. The sequence continues at coordinate 8,781,621 of NZ_CP108394.1, forward strand.
CTATGCTGTCGAGAAAAGCCTCTAGCGAGTTTCATGGCGGCCCGTACCCTAAACCGACTCAGGTGGTCAGGTAGAGAATACCGAGGCGTTCGGGTGAACTATGGTTAAGGAACTCGGCAAAATGCCCCCGTAACTTCGGGAGAAGGGGGGCCATCACTGGTGATCCGATTTACTCGGTGAGCTGGGGGTGGCCGCAGAGACCAGCGAGAAGCGACTGTTTACTAAAAACACAGGTCCGTGCGAAGCCGTAAGGCGATGTATACGGACTGACGCCTGCCCGGTGCTGGAACGTTAAGGGGACCGGTTAGTCACTCTTCGGGGTGGCGAAGCTGAGAACTTAAGCGCCAGTAAACGGCGGTGGTAACTATAACCATCCTAAGGTAGCGAAATTCCTTGTCGGGTAAGTTCCGACCTGCACGAATGGCGTAACGACTTCTCGACTGTCTCAACCATAGGCCCGGTGAAATTGCACTACGAGTAAAGATGCTCGTTTCGCGCAGCAGGACGGAAAGACCCCGGGACCTTTACTACAGTTTGATATTGGTGTTCGGTTCGGCTTGTGTAGGATAGCTGGGAGACTTTGAAGCTCGGACGCCAGTTCGGGTGGAGTCGTCGTTGAAATACCAGTCTGGTCGTGCTGGATGTCTAACCTGGGTCCGTGATCCGGATCAGGGACAGTGTCTGATGGGTAGTTTAACTGGGGCGGTTGCCTCCTAAAGAGTAACGGAGGCGCCCAAAGGTTCCCTCAGCCTGGTTGGCAATCAGGTGTTGAGTGTAAGTGCACAAGGGAGCTTGACTGTGAGACCGACGGGTCGAGCAGGGACGAAAGTCGGGACTAGTGATCCGGCGGTGGCTTGTGGAAGCGCCGTCGCTCAACGGATAAAAGGTACCCCGGGGATAACAGGCTGATCTTCCCCAAGAGTCCATATCGACGGGATGGTTTGGCACCTCGATGTCGGCTCGTCGCATCCTGGGGCTGGAGTCGGTCCCAAGGGTTGGGCTGTTCGCCCATTAAAGCGGTACGCGAGCTGGGTTTAGAACGTCGTGAGACAGTTCGGTCCCTATCCGCTGCGCGCGCAGGAATATTGAGAAGGGCTGTCCCTAGTACGAGAGGACCGGGACGGACGAACCTCTGGTGTGCCAGTTGTCCTGCCAAGGGCATGGCTGGTTGGCTACGTTCGGGAGGGATAACCGCTGAAAGCATCTAAGCGGGAAGCCTGCTTCGAGATGAGTATTCCCACCCACTTGATGGGGTAAGGCTCCCAGTAGACGACTGGGTTGATAGGCCAGATATGGAAGCCTGGTAACGGGTGGAGTTGACTGGTACTAATAGGCCGAGGGCTTGTCCTCAGTTGCTCGCGTCCACTGTGTTAGTTCTGAGACAACGAACAGTTGTCGGCTCAGAGCAGAACATCCAACTGAAAAGTGTGCTTGTTCGCTCGAAACCAATAGGGTTTCGGTGGTCATAGCGTGAGGGAAACGCCCGGTTACATTTCGAACCCGGAAGCTAAGCCTTACAGCGCCGATGGTACTGCAGGGGGGACCCTGTGGGAGAGTAGGACGCCGCCGAACAATCTTTGAAGGACCCCTGGTCACCAGCGTACAGCTGGGACCAGGGGTCCTTTTTTGTTTTTCCGGAGCGCGCCGGGTACCCGGCTGCGCGAGAATGACTTGCGGTACCGAAGACAGGAGTCACCATGTCCACCAACTCTCCCGACGATCGACCGGAGCGCGACCAGCGGCGACGGGACAGTGGTGACCGTGGCGGCTATCGCGGTGGACCGCATCGGGACAACGACCGGCGGGACGACAACCGCGGTGGTGACGCCCGTGGTGGCTTCCGGCGGGACGACAGCCGTGGCGGCGAGCGCAGCGGTGGCTTCCGTGGGCGGGACGACAACCGTGGTGGTGAGCAGCGCAGTGGTGGCGGTGGGTTCCGTGGGCGGGACGATCGTCGTGAGGGTGATCGTGGGCCTCGCCCCGCGTTCCGGCGTGATGAGCGTCCCGCAGGTGCGGGTCCCCGCCGTGACGACCGTGGTGGGCGTCCGCCGTTCCAGCGCGACGACCGTGGGAACGGGGACCGGCCGGCCTTCCGTCGCGATGACCGCCGTGACGACCGCCCCGAGCGTCGTGAGAGCGACCGTCCCGCGCACCGCCGCGACGACGACCGCGGCGGCTTCCGCCGGGACGACAACCGCGGCGGCGAGCGCAGCAGCGGCTTCCGCCGGGACGACAACCGCGGTGGTGACGCCCGTGGTGGCTTCCGGCGGGACGACAGCCGTGGCGGCGAGCGCAGCGGTGGCTTCCGTGGGCGGGACGACAACCGTGGTGGTGAGCAGCGCAGTGGTGGCGGTGGGTTCCGTGGGCGGGACGATCGTCGTGAGGGTGATCGTGGGCCTCGCCCCGCGTTCCGGCGTGATGAGCGTCCCGCAGGTGCGGGTCCCCGCCGTGACGACCGTGGTGGGCGTCCGCCGTTCCAGCGCGACGACCGTGGGAACGGGGACCGGCCGGCCTTCCGTCGCGATGACCGCCGTGACGACCGCCCCGAGCGTCGTGAGAGCGACCGTCCCGCGCACCGCCGCGACGACGACCGCGGCGGCTTCCGCCGGGACGACAACCGCGGCGGCGAGCGCAGCAGCGGCTTCCGCCGGGACGACAACCGCGGTGGTGACGCCCGTGGTGGCTTCCGGCGGGACGACAGCCGTGGCGGCGAGCGCAGCGGTGGCTTCCGTGGGCGGGACGATCGCGGCCGCGATGACAGGCGTGGGGACGACCGTGGTGGGCGTCCGCCGTTCCAGCGCGACGACCGTGGGAGCGGGGACCGGCCGGCCTTCCGTCGCGATGACCGCCGTGACGACCGCCCCGAGCGTCGTGAGAGCGACCGTCCCGCGCACCGCCGCGACGACGACCGCGGCGGCTTCCGCCGGGACGACAACCGCGACGACGACCGCGGCGGCTTCCGCCGGGACGACAACCGCGGCGGCGAGCGCAGCAGCGGCTTCCGGCGGGACGACAGCCGCGGCGGTGAGCGCAGCGGCGGCTTCCGTGGGCGGGACGATCGCGGCCGTGACGATCGGAGCCATGGTCCCCGTCGGGACGATCGTGGCAGCCGACCCGGTGGTGGCTTCCGTGACCGGGACGATCGGCGGGGCGGCGACGACCGGCGCGGTGGTGGACATTTCCGTGACGAGCGGGAGCGGGATCGTGAGCCGATCAAGCGGCTGCCGATCCCGGAGGACGTCACCGGCGAGGAGATCGACAAGGACGTACGGCAGGAGCTGCAGAGCCTGCCCAAGACGCTCGCCGACGATGTGGCCAAGAACCTGGTGATGGTCGCGCGGCTCATCGACGAGGACCCCGAGGGTGCGTACGGCTACTCCAGGGTGGCTCTGCGGCTGGCGTCGCGTGTCGCCGCCGTGCGGGAGGCCGCCGGCTTCGCCGCGTACGCCACCCAGAAGTACAGCGAGGCGCTCGCGGAGTTCCGGGCGGCCCGGCGAATGACCGGCAACGTCGACCTGTGGCCCGTCATGGCCGACTGCGAGCGTGGTCTCGGGCGGCCCGAGAAGGCGCTGGACATGGCCGGGGCGCCCGAGGTGAACAAGCTGGACAAGGCAGGTCAGGTCGAGATGCGGCTCGTGGCGGCCGGTGCGCGGCGCGACATGGACCAGCTCGACGCGGCCATCGTGACCCTGCAGAGCCCGGAACTGGCCTCCAACTCGGTACAGCCGTGGACCGCGCGCCTGCGGTACGCGTACGCCGACGCGCTGCTCGCGGCCGCGCGTGAGGGCGAGGCGCGGGAGTGGTTCGCCAAGGCCGTCGAGGCCGACAAGGACGGAAGCACGGACGCGTCGGACCGGCTCGCGGAAATGGACGGTGTCGAGTTCGTCGACGCCCTCGGCGACGAGGACGACGAGAACAGGCACGAGGGTGACGAGGCGCCGCAGAGCGCCTCCGCGGCGGACGACCAGGTCGTCGAGGACAGTAAGGACAGCGACGCCGACGAGGACGCCGACGAGGACGCCGACGACGATGTCACCGATGAGGACATCGACGCCGACGTGACCGACGACGTCATCGACGTCCAGGGCGTCCAGCACGACGAGCACGACAAGGACGCCGAGGACGTCAAGGACTGACGTCCGGCAGAGACGGTGAAGGGCGGGGCCCGTGTATGGGGTCCCGCCCTTTCGTATGCCGGTCTTCCGGAGGGCTTCCTCAGAGTTCCAGCGCGCGCAGCACCAGGCCCGACGCCGGTTTCGGGCCGAACGACGTGGATTTGCGGGGCATGGTGACGCCCTGGCGGGCGAGGTCGCGTACGACCTCCTCGTGGACAGGGTGCATGAGGACGGCCGTGCCGCCGTCGCGTTCGGCCTTCTCGACGGTGGCGGCCGTGTCATGGATGTAGGCGATGTGGGCCGGGGAGTCCTCGGGGAGGCGCCAGACGTGCTGGAGGAGTGTGGTGTGCAGAACGGTCGCGTCGAGGTTGCGCCAGGCGGCCGGGCGGTCGGCGGGGATCGTACGGGTGAGCAGGTCCGGGTCCGGGCGGTCGACGAGGTGGAAGGAGCCGTCGCCCGCGAAAAGGAAGGCGTTGCCGGCGGCGGCCGCGTCCGCCAGGGCCTCCAGGGCCTCCGGGAGCGGGACGGTGAGGCGGCGGACGCGGAACCGGCCGTCCAGGGCGGTGAGGGCCTCGGAGACCGGGAGTCGGTGGAGGAGGCGGTGGATCGCCCGGACGCGGAGGGGGTAGCGGGCGGTGTCCACCAGGAGGACCAGACCGTAGTCCCAGGGGCTGGGGGACGGGTGCTCCGTGCGGAGCCGGAGGTAGGTCGCCCAGCGGTGGTGGCCGTCGGCGATCAGGGCCTGGTGGTGGGCGAGGTCCGACTGGATCTCGGCGACGTCGGCGGGGTCGGTGACCGCCCAGAGGCGGTGGCTGAAGCCGTCCTCCGTGGTCGTGGCGAAGAGAGGGGCTCGTTCCGTGGCGCGTTCGACCACTGCTGTCGCGCCGGCCGCGCTGCCGTTGCCCCGGTAGGTGAGGAGAAGCGGCTCCATGTTGGTGGAGGTGGCGCGCATCAGGGCCGCGCGGTCCGCGATGACGTGGGGGATGACGTCCTCGTGGGGGAGGACCACGCCGGCGGACGGCTCCGAGAGGCGCAGGGCGCCTATGAGGCCGCGCTGCAGGATGCTGTCGTCCGCCTGCTCGTAGACATAGAGGCCGGGCTCGGTGTCGGCGACGAGGATGCCGTCGGCGAGCCAGCGGCGGAGGGTGCCGGCCGCCTGCTCGTCGCGGGCGGCGGGTGTTCTGGCCTGAGGGAGTATCAGGCGGACGATGTTGTGTGGATCGGCGGATTCGAGGTGGAGCAGTCCGTCCGGCCGTACGACCACGTCGTACGGCGGTGATGTCACGGCGGCCAGGCTGCCGACCCGGTCGGGGTCGTAGCGAAGTCCCCTGAACGGGGTCAGTTCGAGGCCGCTGCGCGCCGGGATCTCCTCCGCGGGACCTGCGTAGTTCATTGATGCATCGTATGGGTGTCAGTGCGGTGAGGGATGATCGGAGAAAGTGACCTGACCGATTGTTGACCCACCGTGCGACCGGCCGATGGGAACGACCGATGGGAACGATTGATGGAACGACCGATGGATCGAGCGAGGAGCAGAGTGCGATGAGCCAGGAAGTCAGGACACGGCCCGATGGCAGTGGGCAGGCCCTGAGCGAGGCGTACGACACGGCTCTGCTCGATCTGGACGGAGTGGTGTACGCGGGCGGCAGTGCGATCGCGCACGCCGTGAAGTCACTCGGCACGGCCCGCGCGGGCGGTATGCACCTCGCGTACGTCACGAACAACGCGCTGCGGACCCCCGACACGGTGGCCGCGCATCTCACGGCGCTCGGGATACCGACCGAGGCGGATGACGTCATCACCTCGGCGCAGGCCGTGGCCCGGCTCATCAGTGAGCAGATGCCCGCCGGGGCGAGGGTGCTGGTCATCGGCGGCGAGGGGCTGCGGGTGGCGTTGCGTGAGCGGGGTCTGGAGCCGGTCGAGTCGGCGGATGACGATCCGGCGGCCGTGGTGCAGGGGTTCGGCGGACCCGATCTGCCCTGGGGGCGGTTCGCGGAGGCCAGCTTCGCCATCGCGCGCGGGGTGCCGTGGTACGCGTCCAACACGGACCTGACGATTCCGGGCGCGCGGGGCATCGCGCCCGGCAACGGGGCGGCGGTGCAGGTTGTCCGGATCGCGACCGGGGCCGAACCGCAGGTGGCGGGCAAGCCGCTGCCGCCGATGCACCGGGAGACGATCCTGCGGACCGGCGCCGAACGGCCGTTGGTGGTCGGGGACCGGCTGGACACGGACATCGAGGGCGCGTTCAACGGCGAGGTCGACTCGCTGCTCGTGCTGACCGGCGTGACCGACGGCGCACAACTGCTGGCCGCGCCCCCGCAGCACCGGCCGACGTACGTCGACGCCGATCTGCGGGGCATGCTCACCGGACAGCCGGAGGTCGTCGAGGCGGGCGCGGGCTTCCGCTGCGGCGGCTGGACGGCGACCGCCGGCGAAGAGCGGCTCGAACTGGACGGCGAGGGCGAGGCGCTGGACGGACTGAGGGCACTGTGCGCGGCGGCCTGGACGGCTGCCGGGGAGGGCTCGTGCGAGCTGGACGGGGAGAAGGCGCTGGCCCGACTGGGGTTGTGAGCGTCCGAGGCCCGGGGATTCCGGAGGGCCGTGCGGTGGCCGTGGCCTGTGTGAGCGGAGTCCTGCCGTACGGCCCGGAGACCTTCGCGGTGTTCGTGGACGCGATCGAGCCGTGAAGAGAGGGTAGGCTAACCTAACTGGGTGTTGGTCGACAGTCCTCCTGAACCGAGCGCGGAGACCGCCCCCGCGCCCTCGAACCGCCGCGTGGTACGAGCCGCGGGGCTCCTCGTGGCCCTCGTGCTCCTCGTCCTGGTCGCCCTGGCGAGTATCGCGATCGGCGCGAAAGAGCTGACGTTCGAACAGGTCTGGCACGGCCTGTCCGAGGACACGGGAACGTACGGCGACGCCGTCGTCGGGGAACGGATCTCGCGCACTCTCCTCGGACTGCTGGCGGGCGCCGCGCTCGGCCTCGCGGGGGCAGTGCTCCAGGCGCTCACCCGGAACCCGCTGGCCGACCCGGGCCTGCTCGGCATCAACGCGGGTGCGTCCGCCGCGGTGGTCACCGCCATCACCTACTTCGGCGTCACCTCGCTGAGCGGATACGTGTGGTTCGCGTTCGCCGGTGCCGCCGTGGTCGGGGCGCTGGTCTGGTTCCTCGGCGGCAGCCGGGGTGCGACACCCGTGCGCCTCGCGCTCGCCGGCACGGCCATCAGCGCGGCCCTCTACGGCTATCTGCAGGCCGTGATGATCATGGATGACGCGGCGCTCTCCAAGATGCGTTTCTGGACGGTCGGTTCGCTGGCCTCGGCGACCGACGAGACCATCACACAGGTGTTGCCGTTCCTGGCCGTCGGCACGGTCGTCGCGCTGCTGCTCGCCCGGCCGCTGAACGCGATGGCCATGGGCGACGACACCGCCCGCGCGCTCGGCGCCGACCTCGCCCGCACCCGGGCGCTCTCGATGGGCGCTGCCACCGTGCTGTGCGGTGCCGCGACCGCCGCCTGCGGGCCGATCGTCTTCGTCGGGCTGATGGTCCCGCACGTCGTGCGGTCCTTCACCGGGCCCGACCTGCGCTGGATCCTGCCGTACGCGACCGTTCTGTCGCCCGTGCTGCTGCTCGGCGCCGATGTCATCGGCCGCATGGTGGTGCGGCCCGCGGAGCTCCAGGTCGGCATCGTCACCGCGATCCTCGGCGGCCCGGTCTTCATCTTTCTCGTACGACGGCGGAGGACGGCGCAGCTGTGAAGATGCAGGTCATGAGGGGATCGCGGGGCATGAGGAAGTCGCGGGTCGTGAGCAAGCCCGCCGTACGCAACCGCGCGGTCCGCACCCCCGGCGGGCTGTCGCTCCGACTGGACGTACGGGCGTGCACCGTCGTCGCCCTGCTGCTGGTGGCGGCGCTCACCGCCGGCGTCGCACTGATCGGGACCGGCGACTTCCCCATCCCGGCGGGCGACGTCCTGAAGACGCTGCTCGGCAACGGTGACGCGGGCCAGGAGTTCATCGTCAACGAACTGCGGCTGCCGAGGGTCCTGGTCGGGCTCCTTGTCGGGGCCTCGCTCGGGCTCGGCGGGGCGCTGTTCCAGTCCATCTCCCGCAATCCGCTCGGCAGTCCGGACGTGCTCGGCCTCTCGCAGGGCGCCACCGCCGGCGCGCTGGTCGTCATCGTGCTGTTCTCCGGCAGCGCGAACCAGGTCGCCCTCGGCGCGCTCGTCGGCGGCCTGGTCACCGGCCTCGCGATCTACGCGCTGGCATGGAAGCGGGGCGTACACGGCTATCGGCTCGTGCTGGTCGGCATCGGCGTCTCGGCGATCGTCACGGCGGTCAACGGCTATCTGATCACCAAGGCCGACCTGGTCGACGCGGCCCGCGCGGTCGTCTGGATGACCGGCTCCCTCAACGGCCGCGACTGGGCCCAGGTCCAGCCGCTGCTGATCATGTGCGCGATCCTCGTGCCGCTGGTGCTCGGCAACGCGCGCGGGCTGCGGATGACGGAGATGGGCGACGACGTGTCGTACGCCCTCGGGGTGAGCGTCGAGCGCGTACGACTGCTGCTGATGGTGTCGGCCGTGCTGCTCACCGCCGGGGCCACCGCGGCCGCCGGGCCGGTCAGCTTCGTCGCCCTCACCGCGCCCCAGCTCGCCAAGCGGCTGACCCGCTCACCCGGCCCCAACCTCGTGCCCGCGATGTGCATGGGCGCGACCCTGCTGCTCGTCGCCGACTGGGCCTCGCAGCGGGCCTTCGGGGCCGACCAGCTGCCCGTCGGCGTCGTCACCGGCGTGCTCGGCGGCGTCTATCTGCTGTGGCTGCTGGTCACCGAGCGGAAGACCGGGCGGATATGAACGAGAACGACAAGAGGAGCACCGTGAACCGCCTGTCCGCCGAGAACGTCACCCTCGCCTATGACCAGCGGGTCATCGCCGAGCAGCTGTCGGTGGAGATACCCGACAACTCGTTCACCGTGATCGTCGGCCCCAACGCCTGCGGCAAGTCCACGCTGCTGCGCGCCCTGTCCCGGATGCTGAAGCCGTCCCAGGGACGGGTGCTGCTCGACGGGCAGGTCATCCAGTCGATGCCCGCCAAGAAGGTCGCACGGACACTCGGGCTGCTGCCGCAGTCGTCCATCGCGCCCGACGGGATCACCGTCGGCGACCTGGTGGGCCGTGGCCGGTACCCGCACCAGGGGCTGCTGCGGCAGTGGTCCACCGAGGACGAGCGGATCGTCCGTGAGTCGATGGAGTCGACCGGGGTCGCCGAGCTCGCCGACCGATACGTCGACGAGCTGTCCGGCGGTCAGCGCCAGCGCGTCTGGATCGCCATGGCGCTGGCCCAGCAGACCCCGCTGCTGCTCCTCGACGAGCCCACCACCTTCCTGGACATCCAGCACCAGATCGACGTGCTCGACCTGTGTGCCGGACTCCATGAGGAGAAGGGCCGCACGCTGGTCGCGGTGCTGCACGACCTCAACCACGCCGCCCGCTACGCCACCCACCTCATCGCCCTGCGCGACGGCTCGGTGATCGCCGAGGGCGCCCCCTCCGAGATCGTCACGGCCGAGCTGGTCGAGGAGGTCTTCGGGCTGCGCTGTCAGGTCATCGACGACCCGGAGACGGGGACACCGCTGGTGGTGCCGGCGGCGCGCAGGGCGCGGACCGGCATGGAGAAGATCGAGAAGGTGGGCGCTACAGAAGCTTCCTGAGCTGGAGCAGGTCCCGGAAGCCCGCCTCCAGCTTCACCCGGCCCGAACCCCAGGCCTTGGCGAAGTTCAGCTCGCCGCCGACGAGGGCCACCAGATCGTCGCCCGTCATGGCGAGCCGGATCTGGGCCTTCTCGGACGGCGGCCCTTCAAGGGTGTCGTGCACCTCGATGCGCCCGTCGCGCATACGGCCCACGAAGGTGACGTCGAGATCCCTGACATGGCAGCTCACCGAGCGGTCGAGGGCCGTCGCCTCGCTCACGTGTCCGTCGGCGCCTGCCATGTTGTCCGCGAGCTTTTCGAGTGCGGCGCGGCACTCCTCAATCGTTGCCATCGCGATCGACGGTACCCCAGAGCTTCGCGGTAGCGTCTGGGCATGAGCGACTCTTTGCCCGAGGTCGAGGCGAGGGTGGAAGCAGTGGTTCCGGAGGAGGCGGCCGGGACGGCCGGCGAGCCCGGCCCCCGGTCGGAGCCCCCGGTCGTCGAACCCGGGGACAACCCCGCCGCACCGGCCCCGCTGAACGTGCCCCGCACCGCCACCGGCCACCCCGAGGTCGACACCGCCCTCGGCCGGCTGGCCGACGCCGACCACCTCGCGACCGACGGCCATGTGGAGGTGTACGAGGATGTACACCGGGGGCTGCGCGACGCGCTCACCGCGCTCGACGCCCGCCCGGGACCTCCGGTTCCCACCCGTCACCCGACCACCGCCCCTCAATGAGACCCTTCGGGTCGCACCTATCGATTGACGTACGAGAGCAGGAGCTGAACCCACCGTGGCAGGAGTCGCACGCCGCCGTCTGGACGCCGAACTGGTCCGGCGGAAGCTCGCGCGGTCGCGTGAGCACGCGAGCCAGCTGATCGCCGCCGGCCGGGTCACCGTCGGCAAGACCGTCGCGACCAAGTCCGCCACCCAGGTGGAGACCGCGGCCGCGATCGTGGTCGTGACCGACGACGGCGACCCGGAGTACGTGTCCAGAGGCGGGCACAAGCTCGCGGGCGCCCTCGATGTCTTCGTCCCGCAGGGGCTGGCCGTCGAGGGGCGGCGGGCACTGGACGCCGGCGCCTCCACCGGCGGATTCACCGACGTCCTGCTGCGGGCCGGGGCCGCGCACGTCGTCGCCGTTGACGTCGGATACGGACAACTGGCGTGGACTCTTCAAAGCGATGAACGCGTCACCGTCAAGGACCGTACGAACGTACGCGAGTTGACGCTCGAAGTGATCGATGGGGAGCCTGTGGATCTTGTCGTGGGGGATCTGTCCTTCATCCCGCTCGGCCTGGTACTTCCCGCACTGGTGCGGTGCGTGAAGCCGGATGCCGATCTGGTGATGATGGTCAAGCCGCAGTTCGAAGTGGGTAAGGAGCGGCTGGGCAGTGGGGGAGTCGTACGGAGTCCGGAGCTGCGCGCCGAATCGGTGCGCGGGGTGGCCCGGCGGGCCGGGGAGCTGGGGCTCGGGGTGAAGGGTGTGACGGCCAGTCCGCTGCCCGGACCCTCGGGCAATGTCGAGTACTTTCTGTGGCTGCGTGCCGGGGCTCCCGCGCTGGACCCGGCCGACGTCGACCGAGCTGTGGCGGAGGGGCCGCGTTGACTCAGGACCGATCTCGAACTGTTTTCCTGCTCACCCACACCGGGCGGCCGGCGGCGATCCGCAGTGCCGAACTCGTCGTCAAGGGGCTGCTGCACCACGGCATCGGTGTGCGCGTCCTGGAGCACGAGGCCGAGGACATCCCGGTGCCGGAGGAGGTGGAACTCGTCAAGGAGGCCACCCCGCAGTGCCTCGACGGGTGCGAGCTGCTCATCGTCCTCGGCGGTGACGGCACGCTGCTGCGCGGCGCCGAGTTCGCCCGCGCGTCCGGGGTGCCGATGCTCGGCGTCAACCTCGGCAGCGTCGGCTTCCTCGCGGAGGCCGAGCGGGACGACCTCGACAAGGTAGTCGACCGGGTGGTGACCAAGGCCTACGAGGTCGAGGAGCGGATGACCGTCGATGTCGTCGTTCATCAGAACGGGAACATCGTCCACACGGACTGGGCGCTGAACGAGGCGGCCGTGCAGAAGGCGGGCGCCGAGAAGCTGCTGGAAGTCGTCCTCGAGATCGACGGTCGGCCGGTGACCGGGTTCGGGTGTGACGGGATCGTCCTGTCGACTCCGACAGGGTCCACGGCGTACGCGTTCTCGGCCGGTGGGCCCGTGGTGTGGCCCGAGGTCGAGGCGCTGTTGATGGTGCCGATCAGTGCGCACGCGCTGTTCGCGAAGCCGTTGGTGACGTCGCCGGACTCCGTGCTGGCGGTGGAGGTCCTGCCTCATATTCCGCCCGGGGTGCTGTGGTGTGACGGACGGCGGACCGTCGAGCTGCCACCGGGGGCCCGGGTCGAGGTGCGGCGAGGGGCTGTGCCGGTGCGGCTGGCTCGGCTGCACCATGCGTCCTTCACGGACCGGCTGGTGGCCAAGTTCGCTCTGCCCGTTTCCGGGTGGCGGGGGGCTCGGCACTAGCGCGTAGCGCGCTGTGGGGGAGGGCGGGACCGTCGGCGGCCGCGGGTTCGTCTCGGTTGCTCGCGTCCATGCGGCGGGGCCGCATATCGACACGGTCCCGCGCCCCTTTCAGGGGCGTCGTAGCTCGCCGGAGTGACATTGGGGACGGGGGGCGTCACACTTCGCTCCCCGGACCTCGTATGGTCGTGTCCGTGTTGGAGGAGATGCGGATACGGTCGCTCGGAGTCATCGACGACGCTGTCGTCGAGTTGTCGCCCGGCTTCACCGCCGTGACGGGTGAGACGGGTGCGGGCAAGACCATGGTGGTCACCAGCCTCGGCCTGCTGCTCGGCGGGCGGGCGGACCCGGCGCTCGTGCGGATCGGCGCGAAGAGCGCGGTCGTGGAGGGCCGGATCACCGTGCCCGAGGGCGCGGCGGCGATGGTCCGGGCCGAGGAGGCCGGGGCCGAACTCGACGACGGGGCGCTGTTGATCAGTCGGACCGTCTCCGCCGAGGGACGGTCGCGGGCGCACCTGGGCGGGCGTTCCGTCCCGGTGGGCGTGCTCGCCGAGCTGGCCGACGAACTGGTCGCCGTGCACGGGCAGACCGACCAGCAGGGGCTGTTGAAGCAGTCCCGGCAGCGGGCGGCGCTCGACCGGTACGCGGGGGACGCGGTGGCCGTGCCGCTCACCAAGTACGGCGAGGCCTACCGGCGGCTGCGGGCCGTGGCCGGCGAACTCGACGAGATCGTCACGCGCGCGCGTGAGCGGGCCCAGGAAGCCGACATGCTGCGGTACGGACTCGACGAGATCGCGGGCGTGGAGCCGCGGGCCGGCGAGGACGTGGAGCTGGCCGAGGAGGCCGAGCGGCTCGGGCACGCGGAGGCGCTGGCCTCCGCCGCCACGGCCGCGCACGCCGCGCTCGCGGGCAATCCCGAGGACCCGGAGGGCGTGGACGCCACCACGCTCGTCGCGGGCGCGCACCGGGCGCTGGAGACCGTGCGGTCGCACGACCCGGCGCTGGCCGCGCTCGCCGAGCGGATCGGGGAGATCGGGATCCTGCTGGGCGACGTGGCGGGGGAGCTGGCGGGGTACGCCGACGACCTGGACGCCGACCCGCTGCGGCTGTCGGCCGTCGAGGAGCGGCGTGCCGCCCTCAACGCGCTCACCCGGAAGTACGGCCAGTACGGACAGGACACCGCCTCCGTGCTCTCCTGGGCCGAGGAGGGCGCCCAGCGGCTCACCGAACTCGACGGCGACGACGAGCGGATCGACGAGCTGACCGTCGAGCGGGACGCGCTGCGGGCCGAACTGGGCGGGCTCGCGCAGGCCCTGACGGACGCCCGGGAGGAGGCCGCCGAACGGTTCGCCGCCGCCGTCACCGCCGAGCTGGCCTCGCTCGCCATGCCGCACGCGCGCGTGTCGTTCGAGATCCGGCAGAGCGAGGATCCCGTGGGCGTCGAGGTGGGCGGGCGTACGGTCGCGTACGGGCCGTCCGGTGCCGACGAGGTCGAACTGCTGCTCGCCCCGCATCCGGGGGCGCCGCCCCGGCCCATCGCCAAGGGCGCGTCCGGTGGTGAGCTGTCGCGGGTGATGCTGGCCGTCGAGGTCGTCTTCGCGGGGACGGACCCCGTGCCGACGTACCTCTTCGACGAGGTCGACGCGGGAGTCGGCGGCAAGGCCGCGGTCGAGATCGGCCGGCGCCTCGCCCGGCTCGCCAGGTCGGCGCAGGTCGTGGTCGTCACCCACCTGCCGCAGGTGGCCGCCTTCGCCGACCGGCAGTTGCTGGTGGAGAAGACCAGCGACGGGTCCGTGACCCGGTCCGGGGTGAAGGTCCTGGAGGGCGAGGACCGGGTGCGTGAGCTGTCGCGCATGCTCGCCGGCCAGGAGGACTCCGAGACGGCACGGGCGCACGCTGAGGAGTTGCTGGCGGCGGCCCGCGCGGACGCGTAGGGCGAGGGCGGGGACCGCCGTTTCGTCGGCCGTGAGTGAACGGGGGGCGGTGAACGTGGCGGGAAAGAGTGGGGCGGGAGTCGTGCGGAGGGGCAACCGCGTGCGGGAGTTCACTCGTGTGGGTGACCCTGGGTCCGGAGTTGCCGGGCCCTCCGGCTTCCGCCCCGTTCGACTGTCCCGGAACACCCTTGCGACCTGGCATCCTTGGACAGGAACGACGTAACAGGACGTGCTGGGTGGACCGTACGGAACCGCCTCGTACGGTCCACCCCCACAGCGGGATCCTTCTGTACGTTTCTTCGTGACCGTCCGACCCCGAACCAGGAGCCCCGGCCACGTGAGCCACGTGAGCAGCCACTCACCGCACGGCCAGTCGCCGCTGCGGACCGTGCAAGTGCTCGGCGGCGGCAGTGCGGTGAGCAGTGCGCATGTGCGGTCGCTGGCCTCGGGTCTGGTCGCCCGGGGCGTGCGGGTCACTGTGTGCGCCCCCAGTGACGCCGACGGCGTGTACGACTTCACCGGCGTGGGCGCCCACCATGTCCACGTGCCCCGCAGCAGCGACCCCGCCTCGGTGGCCAGCCTGCGCAGCGCGTGCGCGGACGCCGACCTGGTGCACGCGCACGGCCTGCACGCCGGCTTCCGGGCCACCCTCGCGCTCGGCCGGCGCACCACCCCGCTCGTTGTCACCTGGCACACACGTTCGTACGCGGAGGGGGCGCGGGCGCATCTGCTGCGGCTGCTGGAGCGGCGCGTCGCCAAGGCCGCCGCCGTGGTCCTCGGCACCTCCTCCGACCTGGTCGACCGGGCCCGCAGCCGGGGCGCGCGCGACGCCCGGCTCGCCGCCGTCGCCCTGCCCACGCCGCGCCGGGCCGACCCCTGCGACGAGCCGGACCGGCCCGCCTCCAAGGTCCGGGCCGAACTGGGCGCCACCGAACGCCCGTTGCTCATGGCCGTCGGCACGCTCGACCGTCACCGGGGGTACGACACCCTGCTCGACGCCGCCCGGGAATGGCGCGGCCTCGACCCGGCGCCGCTGCTCGTCGTCGCCGGCGAGGGGCCGCTGCGGAGCGTCCTGCAGCGGCGTATCGAGGACGAGGAGCTGCCCGTACGGCTCGTCGGGCGGCGCGACGACGTCTCCGAGCTGATCGCGGCCGCCGACCTCGCGCTGCTGCCCGGCGGTCCCGAGGCCCGTTCCGTCCTTGCCCAGGAGGCGCTCCACGCGAGCGTGCCGCTCGTCGCCGCCGCCGTCGGATCGCTGCCCGACCTGGTCGGCGACGGTGCCGAACTGGTCCCGTACGGCGACGCCAGGGCGCTCGCCACGGCTGTTGTACGCCTTCTCGACGACCCCGCCCGCCGCGAGGCGCTGCGGGAGCGGGGCGCGCGGCAGGCCGCCAGCTGGCCGACCGAGGACGAGACGGTGGCCCAGGTGCTCAGCGTCTACGACGAGTTGACGCAGCTGAGGCCCCTCAGCTGACGGACATCCGACGGTCACGGCCTCAGGCGACGTGTCTGCGCGCCCGTAGTGCCAGGCTCAGGGCCAGGACGGCCTGAGGGTCGTCCAGGTCGGTGCCGAGCAGTTCACCGATGCGGGCGAGGCGGTTGTAGAGGGTCTGGCGGTTGAGGTGCAGCTCGCGGGCGGTCTCCGCCTTGCGGCCGGCATGCGCCAGATAGGTCTCCAGGGTGGGCAGCAGCGGGGGTTTGGCACGGTCGTCGTGGTCGCGGAGCGGGCCGATCGCGCGGTCCACGAAGGCGGCCAGGTCGGGGTGGTCGCGCAGCCGCCACAGCAGCAGGTCGATGTCGAGGCGCCGGGCGTCGTGCCAGGGGCGGTCGGCCAGGCCCTGTGCGGCCGTCGCCGTCTCCGCCGCGTGCCGCAGACCCGCCGAGGCGGCCGCCCAGCTCCCGGGCGCGCCCACGACCACCACGGGCGGCCGTCCGCCCGGCCGCCGCATCCCGGCACGCTCCGCCCCCGCCCGCAGCGCCGCCGCGACCTTGTCGGCGACCGCCGGACGCTCGGACTCCGCGCGCAGGCCCAGCAGCAGCGGGACGCGGCCCTCGACGGGGCGTACGCCGAGCAGGACGGGCACGCCCACGGAGGCCAGCTCCTCGGCCACCGCGCGGGCGAGGACGGCCCAGCCTCCCCCCTCGGGGGACAGGCCGTCGGCGAGCCGCATGACGACGGGGAGCAGGGGGCCGCCGCCCGGCTTGAAGCCGAGGACGCGGGCCTGTGCGGGGGCGTCCTGGGCCCGGACGCGGCCCTCGGCGAGGTCGGTGAGGAAATCGCCGCGCCCGCGCGCCGCCAGCTCCTCCTCCTGCCGGGCCTGCATCAGGACGACGGCCAGGACACCGGCCGCGCGCTCGGCGGCCATCCGGTGCACGGGGGCCAGGGGGGCGACGACGGGGAGGAGGACCAGCCGAGCCCGTACCGAGCCCGTCCCCGGGCCGCCTCCCGGTACGTCGACGATGCTCGTCCCGGCCGGCGGCGCGTCCTGGTGCCGGTCGCGCAGCCCCTCCCACACCTGGAGCGGATCGGTGTCCGCCGGGCCGGTCCCGGCGGCGTACAGGAGCTGTCCGTCGGCGGTCTCCAGGAAGACCGGGTTGCCGCTGAAGCCGGCCAGGATGTCGAGGACCTGCGGGATCCCGCCCCCGCCGAGCAGGGCCTCGGTGCAGCGGCGGTGGACCTCCTCGGCCTGCTGGAGGAGCGCGTAGTGGCCGTTGACGATCTCGGTGTGGATCTCCTCGGTGACCGTCACGAAGGCCACCTCACGGTGCAGCTGCACGAGGGGCAGACCCGCCGTCCGCGCCGACTCGACGAGAGCCGCCGGGAGCCGGGCGAAGCGCGGGCCCAGTTCGACGACGAGGGCCGCGATGCCGCGCTCGGCGAGGGTCCGGACGAACGCGCGCTGGTCGGCGGGGCGGGTGCCGAGCCCGTACCCCGTGGTCAGCAGCAGTTCGCCGCCCTTGAGGAGTGAGGCGATGTTCGGGACCTCGCCCGCGTGCACCCAGCGCACGGCCCGGTGCAGCCGGTCGGCGCCGGCCAGGACCTCCGGCAGCCCGCCGCGCAGTCCGGGCAGCTCCAGCGCCCGCCGCACGGTGATACCGCCCTGCGCCTCACGGCCGTCACCTGGTGCGCGGCTGTCACGGGTGTCCATGGAGCGGACGGTACCCGGTCGTCAGGCCGGCGGGATGTTGTGGTTGAAGCGGAAGACGTTGTCGGGGTCGTACCGGGTCTTCACCGCGGTCAGCCGCCGGTAGTTGTCGACGCCGAGACCGGCCACCACCCGGTCGGCGCCCTCGTCGCCGACGAAGTTGAGATAGACCGCGCCGGTGCTCCACGGCCGCACGTCGGCGCGGACGTCGCGTACCCACCGGACGCTCCGCTCGTCGTCCGCGGGGTCCTCCCAGACGCCGAAGGGGTGCACGACCCAAGGGGAGTTCCGGTACGGCACGGGGTAGTGGTCGGGGCCGTCGGCGATCGCGCCACCCAGCGGGAAGAGAACGTGCTGGGTGCCGGTCGGCACGGGCATCGTCCAGGCACGGGTGGCGAAGACGTCCACCAACTCGTCCGGCAGACCGGTCAGATACTCAGCCGACCAGTAGTTCCGCAGGCCCGGCGGGTCGTCGATCATGCACTGTACGTCCGCGTACGGCATCGCGCCGACGATCTCGGCCTCGTGCGGCAGCGCCAGCAGCGGCTGGGCGACCTTGCGCATGTCGTCCTCGGTGCCCGCGTACGTCAGGAGGACGCCGCACACGAGCCTGCCTACCAGGTGCTCGGGGACGAACTCCTCGGGCGGGCCGGTCAGATAGAGGACACCGCCGCTCGCCTCCGGTGGGCCGGTCTCGATGACCTCGCGGTACACGCGGATCACCTCGGCGCCGTGTTCCGGGAGGTAGAGCAGCAGGGCGATGGCGAACGCGGGCAGTTCGTGCAGCCGGAGGGTGAGCGCGGTGGCCACGCCGAAGTTCCCGCCGCCGCCGTGCAGCGCCCAGAACAGGTCCGGGTTCTCCTCGGCGCTCGCGCGAACCTCGTGACCGTCAGCGGTCACGAGGTCGACGCCGAGCAGGTTGTCGACGGCGAGCCCGAAGGTGCGGTCCAGCCAGCCGCTGCCGCCGCCGAGGACGAAGCCGCCCACACCCGTGGTCGACGCCCGGCCGCCCGTGGTCGCCAGCCGGTGGGGTTCGGTTGCGCGGTCGAGATGGCTCATGGTGGCGCCGCCCTCGACCCGGGCGCTCATGGACCCTGGGTGGACCGTGACGCCGTGCATCCGGCGCAGGTCGATGACGAGGCCGTTGTCGTTCAGCGCCATTCCGGCCACGCTGTGGCCGCCGCCGCGCACCGCGATCTTCAGGTCCAGATCGCGGGCGAAACGCACGGAACGGACGACATCGGTCTCGTCCGCGCACTGCGCGATCACGGCCGGGCGTCGGTCGATCATGGCGTTGAAGACCGCGCGGGCCTCGTCGTACCCCGGATCCTCCGGCGCGAACACGTCGCCGGACAGATCCTCGCGCAGCGCGGCCAGGGCCGTGCGCGCCTTCGAGAGGGGAGCCATGGCGAGCCGCCCCCTTTCAGCCGGGGGACAGGACTACCTCCAGGCTAGGCGGGGGCGGCGTACAGGGCCTGTTCGGCGGTGCGTGGCGAAGGACTGGGCACCCGGCGCCGGTGCTGGGTGGGGAAGGCTCCGCGGCTCGGCGCTCACGAGGTGCCGCTGAGCCCACCCGTGCCGCCCCAGCGGCACGATTACCCGCAGGCGGGGCAGGCGGGGCAGGCGGGGCAGGCGGGGCAGCCGGGACGGCGGGCCAGCAGACCCGTACCAGCGAGCGCAAGCGCTTGCCCACGCGCGCCTGCCCGCGCCCCGGTCCGCCGCCGTGCGCGCCGGACCGGACGGCGCACTCAGCCGCCGTACGCCCCCGAGGCGGTCAGCCGCAGGGCCGTGTCGATGAGCGGCACGTGGCTGAACGCCTGCGGGAAGTTGCCGACCTGGCGCTTGAGGACCGGGTCCCACTCCTCGGCGAGGAGACCCAGGTCGTTGCGGAGGGAGAGCAGCTTCTCGAAGAGCTTGCGGGCCTCGTCCACGCGGCCGATCATCGCCAGGTCGTCGGCCATCCAGAACGAGCAGGCGAGGAAAGCGCCCTCGTCGCCCGGCAGCCCGTCCACGCCCTCGTCCTCGCCGGAGGTCGGGTAGCGCAGGATGAAGCCGTCCGGGGTCGACAGCTCGCGCTGGATCGCCTCGATGGTGCCGATGACCCGCTTGTCGTCCGGCGGCAGGAAGCCCATCTGCGGGATCAGCAGCAGCGAGGCGTCCAGCTCCTTCGAGCCGTACGACTGTGTGAAGGTGTTGCGCTCCTTGTCGTAACCCTTCTCACACACGTCCCGGTGGATGTCGTCGCGCAGCTCGCGCCACTTCTCCAGCGGGCCGTCCGCGTCACCGGATTCGATGAGCTTGATCGTGCGGTCCACGGCGACCCAGGCCATGACCTTGGAGTGCACGAAGTGGCGGCGCGGGCCGCGCACCTCCCAGATGCCCTCGTCCGGCTGGTCCCAGTGGTCCTCCAGGTAGCGGATCAGCTTCAGCTGGAGGAGGGCGGCGTAGTCGTTGCGGGCCAGGCCCGTCATGTGGGCCAGGTGCAGGGCCTCGGTGACCTCGCCGTACACGTCCAGCTGGAGCTGGTGCGCGGCGCCGTTGCCGACCCGGACCGGGCCCGAGTTCTCGTACCCGGGCAGCCAGTCCAGCTCGGCCTCGCCCAGCTCCCGCTCACCGGCGATGCCGTACATGATCTGCAGGTTCTCCGGGTCGCCGGCGACGGCCCTGAGCAGCCACTCGCGCCAGGCGCGGGCCTCGTCGCGGTAGCCGGTGCGCAGCAGCGAGGAGAGGGTGATGGCCGCGTCGCGCAGCCAGGTGTAGCGGTAGTCCCAGTTGCGGACGCCGCCGATGTGCTCCGGGAGCGAGGTGGTCGGCGCGGCGACGATGCCGCCGGTGGGCGCGTACGTGAGGGCCTTCAGCGTGATCAGCGAGCGGATCACGGCCTCGCGGTACGGGCCGTGGTACGTGCACTGCTCCACCCAGTCGTGCCAGAACTCCTCGGTGGCCCGCAGCGACGGCTCGGGCTCCGGCAGCGGCGGGGGCTGCTTGTGCGAGGGCTCCCAGGAGATCGTGAACGCGATCCGGTCGCCGGGTGTCACCGTGAAGTCGGAGTACGTGGTCAACGCCTTGCCGTACGTCTCGCACTCGGTGTCGAACCACACAGAGTCCGGCCCGGCGACGGCCACCGTGCGCCCCTCGTGCTTGTGCACCCAGGGCACCACACGGCCGTACGAGAACCGCATGCGCAGCGCCGAGCGCATCGGCACCCGGCCGCTGACGCCCTCCACGATTCGGATCAGTTGCGGGGCGCCGTCACGGGGCGGCATGAAGTCCGTCACACGGACCGTGCCGCGCGGGGTGTCCCACTCGGATTCCAGGATCAGCGAGTCGCCGCGGTACCTGCGGCGGGAGGCCGTCGGCGGCTCGGCGTCCGAGGCGTGCGCGGGGCCCAGTCTCCAGAATCCGTGTTCCTCGGTGCCGAGCAGTCCGGCGAAGACGGCGTGGGAGTCGAAGCGGGGCAGGCACAGCCAATCGACCGTGCCGTCTCGGCAGACCAGCGCTGCGGTCTGCATGTCTCCGATGAGTGCGTAGTCTTCGATGCGCCCGGCCACGTGCAACTCCAGTCGAACGGCCACGTCGTCGCCCCCCGAGGGGCGGTCGCTGTGCGGTGTGCGGTCAAGGGACCCTTGGGAACGACAAAGGAACCATGTTTCCAGAGTGATCCGAGGGACGGTGTCATGCGATGTCGCTCAACGATCCTCAACGCATTTGAGGCGTTCGTTGCTCAACGGACTGACGAGTTCTCATGATTGCCGGAGACGGGCGGGGGTGGTGCCGTCGCGCCGGCCGCGCTCGGCAGCGAGTGTCCGAAGAGGATACGACGCGCTGGAGGGCTCCGCGTGCCGCTCCCGGCAACGCGAGTGTGCCGAACGGGTGAGCCAGGGGTGAAGGCCGACCGAGATCGGCCCGAGGTCGTACGACGTCCGTGTCGGCCCGTGCGCGGAGCGTGGCCGGAAGCGATCGTGTTCTGTCGCTGATACCCTGGTAGCCCGTGGACCGGTGGGCGCCCCGACGCAAGAGGGACCCCCGAACCGCAGCGAAGGCACCCCCGACGGATGAGATCGGGCGGCGGCCGACCCGCACACCGAACCGCGACCACGGGAGCCCCCTCTTGGCCATGCCGCCCGCTGCTTTTCGAAACACGACGACCAAGCACATCTTCGTCACCGGGGGTGTCGCCTCCTCGCTCGGCAAGGGTCTGACCGCCTCCAGCCTCGGAATGCTGCTCAAGGCCCGCGGGCTGCGCGTCGTGATGCAGAAGCTCGACCCCTACCTGAACGTCGACCCCGGCACGATGAACCCCTTCCAGCACGGTGAGGTGTTCGTCACCAACGACGGGGCCGAGACCGACCTGGACATCGGCCACTACGAGCGCTTCCTCGACCGCGACCTGGACGGCTCGGCCAACGTCACCACCGGCCAGGTCTACAACACGGTCATCGCCAAGGAGCGGCGCGGCGAGTACCTGGGCGACACCGTGCAGGTCATCCCGCACATCACCAACGAGATCAAGCACCGCATCCGGCGCATGGCCTCCGACGAGGTCGACGTCGTCATCACCGAGGTCGGCGGCACCGTCGGCGACATCGAGTCGCTGCCGTTCCTGGAGACCGTCCGCCAGGTCCGTCACGAGGTCGGCCGTGACAACGTCTTCGTCGTCCACATCTCGCTCCTGCCGTACATCGGGCCGTCGGGAGAGCTGAAGACGAAGCCGACCCAGCACTCGGTTGCGGCTCTGCGCAACATCGGAATCCAGCCGGATGCGATCGTGCTGCGCTGCGACCGCGAGGTGCCGGCCGCGATCAAGCGCAAGATCTCCCTGATGTGCGACGTCGACGAGGCCGCCGTGGTCGCGTGTCCCGACGCCCGGTCGATCTACGACATCCCGAAGACCGTGCACCGTGAGGGCCTGGACGCCTACGTGGTCCGCAAGCTGGACCTGCCGTTCCGCGACGTGGACTGGACGACCTGGGACGACCTGCTCGACCGTGTCCACAACCCGCTCCACGAGATCAACCTGGCGCTCGTCGGCAAGTACATCGACCTGCCCGACGCCTACCTCTCGGTCACCGAGGCCCTGCGCGCGGGCGGTTTCGCCAACAAGGCCCGCGTGAAGATCAAGTGGGTCACCTCGGACGACTGCAGGACCCCGGCCGGCGCCGCGGCCCAGCTCGCCGACGTCGACGCCATCTGCATTCCCGGCGGCTTCGGCGACCGGGGCGTCTCCGGCAAGGTCGGTGCCATCCGGTACGCCCGCGAGAACCGCATCCCGCTGCTCGGCCTCTGCCTCGGCCTGCAGTGCATCGTGATCGAGGCCGCGCGCAGCCTGGCCGACATCCCGGACGCCAACTCCACCGAGTTCGACTCCGCCACCGCGCACCCGGTCATCTCCACCATGGCCGAGCAGCTCGACATCGTCGCCGGTGAGGGTGACATGGGCGGCACGATGCGGCTGGGCATGTACCCGGCCAAGCTTGCCGAGGGCTCGATCGTGCGCGAGGTGTACGACGGCAAGGAGTACGTCGAGGAGCGCCACCGCCACCGCTACGAGGTGAACAACGCCTACCGCGGGGAACTGGAGAAGAAGGCCGGCCTGCAGTTCACGGGAACCTCGCCCGACGGCAAGCTCGTCGAGTACGTCGAGTACCCCCGGGAGGTCCACCCGTACCTGGTCGCGACCCAGGCGCACCCCGAGCTGCGCTCCCGCCCGACCCGCCCGCACCCGCTCTTCGCGGGGCTGGTGAAGGCCGCGGTGGAGCGCAAGACCGGTAAGTAAAACCGGGCGACACAAGAGCTGTACGGTGACCGGGGTGCGCGTCTTTCGGGATGTGTGCCCCGGTTTCTTCGTTGCACGTGTGGGAGGACGAGTCGAGATGACGATCAAGGACACCGCCGAGGAGTGGGAGGTCCGGGCGAGCGAGACGCCGTTCGTCGGCAAGAAGACCTCCGTGCGCACCGACGACGTGGTCATGCCCGACGGCTCGGTCGTCCGCCGCGACTACCAGGTCCACCCGGGGTCCGTCGCCGTCCTCGCCGTCGACGACCGGGACCGGGTCCTGGTCATCCGGCAGTACCGCCACCCCGTCCGCGAGAAGCTGTGGGAGATCCCCGCCGGGCTGCTCGACGTGCCCGGCGAGAACCCCCTGCACGCCGCCCAGCGCGAGCTGTACGAGGAGGCGCACGTCAAGGCGGAGGAGTGGCGGGTGCTGACCGACGTCTACACCACGCCCGGCGGCTGCGACGAGGCCGTGCGGATCTTCCTGGCCCGGGATCTGTCCGAGGCCGAGGGGCAGCGGTTCGGGGTGGAGGACGAGGAGGCCGACATGGAGCTGGCCCGGGTGCCCTTGGACGAGCTGGTACGGGGGGTGCTCGCGGGCGAGCTGCACAACAACTGCCTGGTGGTGGGGGTGCTTTCGCTGGTGGCGGCGAGGAGTGGGGGCGGTGTGGAGTCGCTGCGTGCGGCGGAGGCACCGTGGCCCGCCCGGCCGTTCGAGTCCTGAACCCGCACTCATGGCGACCACACACCACCAGTCGTACGATCTGCTGATCCGATCGAGCGACCTCGCCGCCCTGCTCCGCCCAGATCGTCGCAGAGCGTGAACTAGGCTCGGGAAACGCCCGAACCGGAGTCCCGGCGGGCTTGCTCGTGCGGTGGGACGGGAGCGTGGCCCGTGGCGGATCAGGCGGTGGACATCGGGGGTGCCCGGGTGTCCGGAACAGGGCGGCCCCCGGCTGTCGAGACCGCCCCCACGGACAGTCAGTTCCTCGGCCGGACAAGAGAGTTGAAGGAACTGCGGGCCGACATCGGCCGGGCCGGGCTCAACACGCTCGCGGGCCGCAAGGCGCCGCACGCGCGTGTGCTGCTCGTCGCCGGCCGGCCCGGCTTCGGCCGCACCGCGTTGGCCGAGGAACTCGTACGGCAAGTTACCGACGGTTACCCCGATGGTGTGCTGCGGGCTCGGCTCACCGAACCCGACGGCACCCGGGTACCGGTCGAGCGCGCGGCGCGGGAGCTGCTCGGGGAACTCGGGCTGCCGGCGCCGGCCGGTGCCGACGAGGACGACCTCAGCGAGGCGCTGCGGGAGGCGCTGGCCGACCGCCGGGTGGTGGTCCTGCTGGACGACGCGGCCGATGCCGAACAGGTCGACGCGCTGTTGCCGGACACCCCCGACTCCCTGGTCGTGGCGGTCTCCGAGGGGCCGCTGACGGGCATCTCCGACGTCCGCCCGTGCACCCTGGGCGGACTGGACACCAAATCCGCCGTGGAGCTGCTGGAACGCTTCAGCGGCTCGGTGCGCATCACCGTGGACCCGCGCTCGGCCGAAGGGCTCGCCGAGGTGTGCGGGGCACAGCCCGCCGCGCTGCGGCTCGCCGGCGGGTGGCTGGCCGCCCGGCCCGCCGCGGCCGTCTCCGACCTGGCCAAGCAGTTGCGCGCCGGGGACGACGACAGTCCGCCGCTCGCCAGGGTCTTCAAGCTGGCGTACGCCTCGCTGCCGACCGCCGCCGCCCGGATACTGCGCCTCCTCGCGCTCGCCCCGGCGGGCCTGGTCGACCCGCACGTCGCCTCCGGGCTCGCCGGCTGCTCGGTCGGCGCGGCCCGCACCACGCTGGACGACTTCGTGGCGCTCGGGTTCCTGCACCAGGCCGATGCGGCGCTGCCGCAGTACGAGGTCCCCGGCTGCCTGCAGCCGCTGCTGTGGTCCCTCGCCGAGAGGCAGGAGCGGCCGGGCGAGCTGCAGCTGGCCCGCGCGCGGATGCTGGAGCGGACGGTACGGCTGCTGCAGTCCTGCCGGGCCATCACCGAGACCGACAGCCCGATGGCCCGCGAGAAGCTTCTCGCGATGCCCAAGGCGCTGCGGTTCCCGACCCCCCGGGCCGCCGAGGAGTGGCTGCGCGCCCGCCGCCCCGCGCTGCTGGCCGCGGCCCGGCTCGCGGTCGCCGACGGGGAGCTGGACACCCTCGCCCGGCGGCTGATGTCCCAGCTGGTCCGGGCCATGGTGGCGCACTTCGGCACCCAGGCCGCCGCCCCCGACCTGTACGGCGTCCACCGGCTCGTCCTCGATGTCGCCGAGCGCCGCGACCTGCCGCGCGAGCAGGCGGCGGCGCTGCTGAATCTCGGCGACCTGGACGCCCGGACCGGCCGTACGCAGGCGGCGCTGGCCCGCTACCGGGCCGCGCTCGACGCCGGACGGCGGGCGAACGACCCGTACGCGACCGGCCGCGCGATGGAATCCGTAGGCGGGGCCCATCAGGAGCTGGAGGACTACGACCGGGCCGCCGACTGGTACGGCAGGGCGCTCGCCCAGCGGCTCGCCCGGGACGAGCGTGAGGACGCCGCGCGGCTGTACGGCCGGATCGCCACCGCGCACACCTACGCGGGCCGCTACGGCGAGGCGCTGCGCAACTGGAGCTCGGCGCTCACCGGCCACCGCAGGCTCGGTGATGTGGGCGGCCAGGCAAGGGCGTTGAGCGAGATGGCGCGCGTCCAGGAGTACGCGGGGCGGCCGGAGGAGGCCCTGGGGACCTGCCAGGAGGCGGCGGAGTGGGCGCGGCGTGCCGACGACACCCGGCTGCAGGCCGCGATCCAGCTCCGGATCGCCGACACCCTGGAGCGGCTCGGCGACCCGGCGGCGGCCCGGCTGCACCGGGGAGCCGCCGAGCGACTGCTCGACGACGAGGTCCCGGACCCCGAAACCCATGAGATCGAGCCGGAACAGGATGCTAACGCCTGCGAAATCCGTAGTGCATCCGTGAAAGATTGATGCATTGAAAGGCTAGACAGCGAGGACGCCTTCATTAGACTGGCTACGCCGCCGGTTCTCCTGCGGTGTCTCCCGGTGCGCTCAGATGCGTACAGGTATGGGCTGCATTGCGTCGGCATGTGCCGCCATGCGCATGGGCCCCCACACCCCTCCGAGCCAAGGACCGTGATCGACGTGAAGGTCGGCATCCCCCGCGAGGTCAAGAACAACGAGTTCCGGGTGGCCATCACCCCCGCCGGCGTGCACGAGCTGGTGCGCCATGGCCACCGGGTCGTCATCGAGCAGGGCGCCGGCGTCGGCTCGTCGATCCCGGACGTCGAGTACGTCGCCGCCGGCGCCGCGATCCTGCCGACGGCCGACGAGGTGTGGGCCACCGCCGACCTGCTGCTCAAGGTCAAGGAGCCCATCGCCGAGGAGTACCACCGCCTCCGCAAGGACCAGACGCTCTTCACCTACCTCCACCTGGCCGCCTCCAAGGAGTGCACCGACGCCCTCGTCGAGTCGGGCACGACCGCGATCGCGTACGAGACCGTCGAGCTGCCGAGCCGTGCGCTGCCGCTGCTCGCGCCGATGTCCGAGGTCGCGGGCCGGCTCGCCCCGCAGGTCGGCGCCTACCACCTGATGCGGGCCAACGGAGGCCGCGGTGTGCTGCCCGGCGGTGTGCCGGGGGTGCTGGCCGGCCGGGCCGTCGTGATCGGCGGTGGCGTGTCGGGCTGGAACGCCGCCCAGATCGCCATCGGCATGGGCTTCCACGTAACCCTGCTCGACAAGGACATCAACAAGCTCAAGGAAGCCGACAAGATCTTCGGCACGAAGATCCAGACCGTCGTCTCCAACGCCTTCGAGCTGGAGAAGGCCTGCCTGGAGGCCGACCTCGTCATCGGGGCCGTCCTCATCCCGGGCGCCAAGGCCCCGAAGCTGGTCACCAACGAGCTGGTGTCCCGGATGAAGCCCGGAAGTGTCCTTGTCGACATCGCGATCGATCAGGGCGGCTGCTTCGAGGACTCCCGGCCCACCACCCACGCCGAGCCGACCTTCCCGGTCCACGGGTCGGTCTTCTACTGCGTCGCCAACATGCCCGGCGCGGTGCCCAACACCTCCACGTACGCGCTGACCAACGCCACGCTGCCGTACATCGTGGAACTCGCCGACCACGGCTGGGCCGAGGCGGCGCGCCGCGACCCCGCGCTGGCCAGGGGGCTCAACACCCATGACGGCAGGGTCGTTTACCGCGAGGTCGCCGAGGCGCACGGCCTGGAACACGTCGAGCTGGCGTCGCTGCTCGTCTGACCCGCCGACGGGCGAAGCCCGCCGGAACAGGCGCCGACCGGCCGCTGACCGGCTGTTTCCAGTCACCTTGCGGCAAAAGGCGATACGTCAACACAGGTCGTCAACAGCACTTACCCGGCCGGATCTTGCCCGACAAGGTCCGGCCGGATGTGTGTATGGTCACTTTGCGACACTCGCGCAACTCGCCTCGAACGTAACCGTTCGGATGTTTCGTGCACCGGTGAAACCTGCCGTGCGACGGCCCTACGCCCTTGACAGCCGCATGTTTCATTGCCGACACATCGGGCCGGGTCCGGCGGATTGTGTTGCTGCGGACCGCCGACACGCCATAGAGTCGCCAGCTGTCGGCATGGTGCCACGCTGACCTATCTAGAAGTTTCCTGGTCACCAAGGAGGTAAGACGACTTGTGAATGAGTCGACATTTACTCCCGGGGGTGGTCAACCAGGAATGCCTGCGCCGGTCTCGGGCCCTATGGGGTTCGCGGCTGTCGGCTCGGTCGCTGTCCGCACCTTCGCGGCCCACCAGAGTCCGCAGGCAACTCCGACAGCACTCCAGAGCATGGATGGCCTACACGTGAACGCCATGGCCGGCGACGGAAGTGGCGGGGTCCGCAACCACTTCGCCGACTACGACGAGCTGCCCGACGGGCACTTCTACGACCCCGACGCCGAGTACGAGCCGGATCCGGAGTACGCGGCCACGCTCGCGCCCGACGCGGCCCGCCAGCGCCGCGAGCGCATCGGTCCGACCGGTCGCCCGCTGCCGTACTTCCCGATCCCGGGGCCGCTGACCGACCACGGTCCCGCGAAGATCATCGCGATGTGCAACCAGAAGGGCGGCGTCGGCAAGACGACGTCGACCATCAATCTGGGTGCCGCGCTCGCGGAGTACGGCCGCCGGGTCCTGCTCGTCGACTTCGACCCGCAGGGTGCCCTCTCGGTCGGCCTCGGGGTGAACCCGATGGAGCTCGACCTCACGGTCTACAACCTGCTCATGGAGCGGGGCATGTCGGCCGACGAGGTCCTGCTGAAGACCGCGGTCCCCAACATGGACCTGCTGCCGAGCAACATCGACCTGTCGGCGGCCGAGGTCCAGCTGGTCTCCGAGGTCGCGCGCGAGTCCACGCTGCAGCGGGCGCTCAAGCCGCTGCTGGCCGACTACGACTACATCGTGATCGACTGTCAGCCCTCACTCGGCCTGCTCACCGTGAACGCCCTGACGGCCGCGCACAAGGTGATAGTCCCACTGGAGTGCGAGTTCTTCGCCCTGCGTGGTGTCGCACTGCTGACGGAGACCATCGAGAAGGTCCAGGAGCGACTCAACCCCGACCTGGAGCTCGACGGCATCCTCGCCACGATGTACGACTCGCGCACCGTGCACAGCCGTGAGGTCCTCGCGCGTGTCGTCGAGGCGTTCGACGAGCACGTCTACCACACGGTCATCGGGCGCACGGTCCGCTTCCCGGAGACCACGGTCGCCGGCGAGCCGATCACCACATACGCCTCCAACTCCGTCGGCGCCGCCGCCTACCGTCAGCTCGCCAGGGAGGTGCTCGCCCGGTGTCACGCCGAGTGAGTCTGCCAGGGGCCGACGAACTCTTCCGTACGACAGGGGGAACGGCGCTGCAGCCGTCCACTCCCCGGCGGGGGCCCAACGGAGAAGTCCGTGTGCCCGCTCCCGCCGGGGGCGGCGACGGGGCCGTCGGCGCGGAGAACGCGCCGCCGTCCGTGCCCGTGCAGGGCGGGGACGGCGAGGGCTCCGAGCACGTGGCCGCCGACGCCGAGTCCGACGGTGACCAACCGCGCAGCCGGTCCGCCGCCGCGGGGGCCGAGCGGGCAGCCGCCGCCGGGCGACAGCAGAATCCGCAGGAAGGTTCTGCCTCCGCCGAGCCCCGCAAGCGGGGGCGGGGCTCCGGGCGCCGGCCCAGTGGACGGGAGCGGCACGACGAGAAGATCACCGTGTACGTCTCCGCCGAGGAGCTCATGGATCTCGAACACGCGCGGCTGGTGCTGCGCGGGGAGCACGGGCTGGCCGTCGACCGCGGGCGGATCGTGCGGGAGGCTGTCGCCGTGGTGCTGGCGGATCTGGAGGCCCGAGGGGACGCGAGCATCCTCGTACGACGACTTCGTGGGCGGTAGGAGTAGCCTGCGGGGGTTATGACCTCGTATGACTCCTCTGCGTCGGCCTCCGGCGGTTCGGCCGGTCGACGGCGTGCGCTGGGGAGGGGGCCCTTGGCTCCGCCGGCTGAGCCGGATCCGGGCGAGCGCTCGGCTCAGGAGCGTTCTTCAGCCGAGGCCGGTGGGGCGTTGCGCCCACCCGTTCCGACTGGCGGCGGTGACGGGGAACCGCCCGCTGCCGTCCCTGCCGAAGCCGAAGCCGAAGCCGGTGCTGTGCCGGATGTGGCCGACCAGGCCGGAGAACCCGACGACGGGGTCTTCAAGGTTCGGCTCGCCAACTTCGAAGGGCCCTTCGATCTTCTCCTCCAGCTGATCTCGAAGCACAAGCTGGATGTCACCGAGGTCGCGCTGTCCAAGGTCACCGATGAGTTCATGGCGCACATCCGGGCGATGGGGCCCGACTGGGACCTGGACGAGACGACCGAGTTCCTGGTGGTCGCGGCGACGCTGCTGGATCTGAAGGCGGCCAGGTTGCTGCCCGCCGCCGAGGTCGAGGACGAAGCCGACCTGGCGCTCCTCGAAGCACGCGACCTGCTCTTCGCCCGGCTGCTGCAGTACCGCGCGTACAAACAGATCGCGGAGATCTTCAACCGGCGGCTGGACGAGGAGGCGCGGAGGTATCCGCGGACCGTCGGGCTGGAGCCGCAGCACGCGGAGCTGTTGCCCGAGGTGGTCATCAGCATCGGGGCGGAAGGATTCGCCAGGCTGGCCGTGAAGGCGATGCAGCCGAAGCCGAAGCCGCAGGTGTACGTCGATCACATCCACGCACCCCTCGTCAGTGTGCAGGAGCAGGCGGGGATCGTCGTCGCGCGGCTGCGGGAGCTGGGGGAGGCGTCGTTCCGGGTGCTCGTCGAGGACACCGACGACACCCTCACGGTCGTGGCCCGTTTCCTCGCCCTGCTGGAGCTCTACCGGGAGAAGGCCGTGGTCCTCGACCAGGAGACCGCGCTCGGGGATCTCGTCGTGCGGTGGACCGGTGGGGACGGGGGCGTGGAGCCCGTGGTCACCGACGAGTTCGACCGGCCGCCCGAGCCGCCCGAGCCGCCCAGGAAGGAGAAGGTGTGAGCGAGGAGAGAACCGGGGTGTCCGCAGGGCCGCGTACCGTCGCCGACCTCGACCTCAAGCCCGCCCTGGAGGCCGTCCTCATGGTCGTGGACGAGCCCGCCACGGTCGAGCACCTGAGCAAGATACTGGAGCGGCCGAAGCGGCAGATCGCCAAGGCGCTCAGGGAGCTTGCCGACGAGTACGCCGTGCAGGGCCGTGGCTTCGAGCTGCGGCTGATCGCCGGCGGGTGGCGGTACTACACCCGGCCCGAGTACGCCGCCGCCGTCGAGCGGTTCGTGCTGGACGGGCAGCAGGCCCGGCTGACCCAGGCCGCGCTGGAGACGCTGGCCGTGGTCGCGTACCGGCAGCCGGTGAGCCGGAGCAGGGTCTCCGCCGTGCGGGGAGTCAACTGCGACGGGGTCATGCGGACCCTCCTCCAACGCGGTCTGGTCGAGGAGGCGGGCGCGGAACCCGAAACAGGTGCGATCCTGTACAGGACGACGAACTACTTCCTGGAGCGGATGGGCCTGCGCGGCCTGGACGAGCTCCCGGAGCTCGCGCCCTTCCTCCCGGAGGCGGAGGCGATCGAGGCCGAGACGCTGGAAGGGGTCCCGTCGTTCGATCCGGACGCACCGGATGCAGATGCAGACGACACGACGACGACGGAACTTTGATGCGAAGCAGTGGCAGCGGCAGTGGTAGGAACAACGGGCGCGGCAACCCCCGGGGAAGCGGTGGGGGCGGCAACCCTCGCGGGTCCGGTGGAAGCGGCTCCCAGCCGAAGGGCGGGGGAGGGCGCGACGACAGGCCGAAGCGCGAGGGCAAGCCCCGTCCCGAGGAGCGCCGCTACGACGTGGGCCCCGGCGCCACCCACGAAGGACCGAAGTCCGGGCGGGGCAACGCGGCCCGCGGTGGTGCCAAGGGTGGCCCCAAGCAGTCCCCGAGCGGTGGGCGCGGCCGTTGGGCCCCGGCGACCTCCCGCGAGTACGACGCACGGGCGGAGGAGCGCAACCGCGAGCGGTACGCGGACAAGAAGGACGTCAAGCTGCCCAAGACCTTCCCGGGCGCCGAGCCGGAGGGCGAGCGGCTGCAGAAGATCCTCGCGCGCGCGGGCTACGGCTCAAGGCGCGCCTGCGAGGAGCTGATCGAGCAGGCCCGGGTCGAGGTCAACGGCGAGATCGTCCTGGAGCAGGGCAAGCGCGTCGACCCCGAGAACGACGAGGTCAAGGTCGACGGGCTGACCGTCGCGACGCAGTCGTACCAGTTCTTCTCGCTGAACAAGCCGGCCGGTGTCGTGTCGACGATGGAGGACAACGAGGGCCGTCAGTGCCTCGGCGACTACGTCACCAACCGCGAGACGCGGCTCTTCCACGTCGGACGCCTCGACACCGAGACCGAGGGCGTCATCCTGCTCACCAACCACGGTGAACTGGCGCACCGGCTGACCCACCCCAAGTACGGCGTGAAGAAGGTCTACCTCGCGCACATCGTGGGTCCGATCCCGCGCGACCTGGGCAAGCAGCTCAAGGACGGCATCCAGCTGGAGGACGGGTACGCGCGCGCGGACCACTTCCGGGTGGTGCAGCAGACCGGCAAGAACTACCTCGTAGAGGTCACCCTGCACGAGGGGCGCAAGCACATCGTGCGCCGGATGCTGGCGGAGGCCGGCTTCCCGGTCGACAAGCTGGTGCGCGTCGCCTTCGGGCCGATCACCCTCGGCGACCAGAAGTCGGGCTGGCTGCGCAGGCTGTCGAACACCGAGGTCGGCATGCTGATGCAGGAGGTCGACCTCTAGGTCTGCGTCGCGTTCGAGCAGTGGGCCGGTCCCGGGTTTGCCTTCGGGGTCGGCCCTTTGCCGTTCCCGGCGCCACTCTTGGCTTCCCTTTCCCCGTAAAAGGGTTGTGCGCCGACCCGCGTTCTTTTATAGTCGTTATGACTATTAGTCATGGTGACCATAAAGGGGGTGGCGGACATGACCGCACCTGGCGGCGCGTCGAACGGCGCCGCACCGGAGGGCTACGACAAGTACGCCTACGAACCCTTCGCCGTCACCGTCGACCTGGCCGTCTTCACCGTCCGCGCGGGCACCCTCCAGGTGCTGCTCGTCGAGCGCGGGCAGGAGCCGTACGCGGGCCGCTGGGCGCTGCCGGGCGGGTTCGTGCTGCCGGACGAGTCCGCGGAGGAGGCCGCCTGGCGCGAACTTGCGGAGGAGACCGGGGTCACGGAGGTCCCCGGGCTCCACCTGGAGCAGTTGCGGACCTACAGCGAGCCGGGGAGGGACCCGCGGATGCGAGTCGTCACCGTCGCGTTCGCCGCGCTGTTCCCGGATCTGCCGATCGCGCACGGCGGCGGCGACGCGGCACAGGCCCAGTGGCTGCGGTTCAACGCCATCGGTCCGCTCGCCTTCGACCACGACCGCATTCTCGC
The DNA here is from genome assembly GCF_041435215.1 of Streptomyces sp. NBC_01314. NCBI lineage: Bacteria > Bacillati > Actinomycetota > Actinomycetes > Kitasatosporales > Streptomycetaceae > Streptomyces > Streptomyces sp. NBC_01314. Next base: position 8,814,716 of record NZ_CP108394.1, read on the forward strand.
CGACGCCCACGAACGCGTCGGCGCCAAGCTCGAGTACACCTGTCTCGCCACCTCCTTCTGTCCGCCCGAGTTCACCCTCGGCGAGCTGCAGCAGGTCTACGAGACCGTGTGGGGCACTCCGCTCGACCGGCCCAACTTCCGGCGCAAGGTGCTGGCCACGCCGGGCTTCGTCGAACAGGTGCCCGGCGCCGCCCGCCTGACCGGCGGTCGCGGCAAGCCCGCCGCGCTCTACCGCGCGGGTGGGGCCACCGCCCTGCACCCGCCCCTGCTGCGACCCACCACGGAAGGACGGTCCTGATGACCATGACGCTGCGTACGAAGCGCTCCGCCACCGGATCCCTGCTCGGCCTCGCCCTCGGAGACGCCCTCGGCTTCCCGACGGAGTTCAACGACGTGCCCGCGATCCTCGCCAAGTGCGGCCCCTGGCGGAAGATGGAGCTGCCGAGGCCCGCGATCGTCACCGACGACACACAGATGACGCTGGCGCTGGCGCACGGGCTGCGGGCGGCCATGGACCGCGGGTCGCTCGGCGCCGAGGCGCTGGAGCGGGCCGTCCGCAAGGAGTTCGTGGACTGGTCCCGCTCCCCGGAGAACAACCGCGCCCCCGGCCACACCTGCCTCGTCGCCTGTGACCTTCTCGCGGTCGAGCGCAACCCCTGGCAGTTCGCCAGCCAGATCGGCTCCAAGGGCTGCGGCGCCAACATGCGGGTCGCGCCCCTCGGCCTGATCGGCCCGCTCAGCGACGAACAGCGCGCGGGCGCCTCCCAGTTGCAGGCCGCCCTCACCCACGGCCACCCCACCGCCCTCGCCGCCTCCGACCTCACCGCCCACGCGATACGGCTGCTCGCCCAGGGCACCGAACCGATGGGCCTGGTCGGCCTGCTGCGCTCCTACGCGTACGAGAACCGCGCCCGCTACCACGCGCGCTGGCTCGGCGACCTGTGGACCTACAGCCAGGACCCCTCACCCGAGCACTACATCTCCCGGGGCTGGGACGACTGCCTGCAGGCCCTGGACAGGGTCCAGGAGGCCCTGCGGCTCCCGTCGCCCGAGACGGACCCCTGCCTGTCCACGGGGGAGGGCTGGATCGCCGAGGAGGCCCTCGCCACCGGGCTGCTGTGCTTCCTGCTCTTCGTCGACGAGCCCGTCACCGCGCTGCGCCGCGCCGCCTGCACCTCGGGCGACTCGGACTCCATCGCCTGCCTCACCGGTGCCTTCGCGGGCGCCTACCACGGGCCGGACGCCTGGCCCGCCGAGTGGGCCGACCGGATCGAGTACCAGGGCGACCTCGTCTCGCTGGGAGCCCTCTGGGACGCTTGAGGGATGACCGACGCCCTCGACATCGACCTGGCCCCCGTGGTCGCGGAACAGCCCGATCCCCTGCTGTTCGCCACCGTCTCCGGAGCCCACCTGTACGGCTTCCCCTCGCGCGACTCGGACGTCGACCTGCGCGGTGTGCATCTGCTGCCCACGGCCGAACTGGTCGGGCTGCGCGAGCCGGAGGAGACCCGGTCGAAGATGTGGGACCGGGACGGCGTCGAGATGGACCTCGTCACGCACGACCTGCGCAAGTTCGCCCGGCTGATGCTGCGCCGCAACGGCTATGTGCTGGAGCAGCTGCTCTCCCCGCTCGTCGTGCACACGAGCGAGGCGCACCGCGAACTGATCGCGCTCGCCCCCGGGGTCCTCACCCGTCACCACGCCCACCACTACCGGGGTTTCGCCGTCACCCAGTGGCGGCTGTTCGAGAAGACCGGTGAACTCAAGCCGCTGCTCTACACGTTCCGGGTGCTGCTCACCGGCATCCACCTCATGCGCAGCGGCGAGGTGCAGGCCCATCTGCCCACATTGCTGCCGGAGGTCGAGGACGCCCCCGCGTATCTCCCGGACCTCGTGGCGGCGAAGGCGGCCCACGAGCACGGCAAGGCCGAGGTCGACCAGGAGCGGGTCGCGGCGGACGTGGAGCGGCTCCAGGGCCTACTGGACGAGGAGCAGGCCCTGTCAGTACTGCCGGAGAACCCGTCCGCGTACGACGCCCTGCACGACTTCGTCGTCCGCGTCCGTCTGGACGGCCTGAAGGTCCGAGCCGGCCTGAAGGTCCGAGCCGGCCTGGAAGTCTGAGCCGGCCTGGAGTTCCGAGCCGGCCCGAAGGGCTGAGGCGCGCCGGGTCCGTACGACGAAGTTCTCGACCCGGGCCCGGTCCGGCTCATGCGGCAGCGGGCTGCGGGCCGCCGCCTCCTCGGCCTCCGTGGCCAGCCGGGCCATCCAGGACTCGACCTGGGCCCACGGCACTTCGCCGCGCTTCACCGCCAGCAGGGGCTCGCGCTGGTCCCCCACGTCGACGATCAGCGTGCCCGTGCGCAGCAGGTCCCGGCAGCTCATCAGGAGGCGGAGCAGATGCATGGCGTGCTTCCAGCGGGGGGCGCCGTGCGTGCGGACGTCCGCGTCGAGCTTCTTGCGCTGGCCGAGGGCGTACCGGGCGAACGTCTCGTGGGCCTGCCGGGACAGGAACGCCCCGCGCAGGGCGAGCAGTTCACGGCCGGTGGCGTCGACGTGCTCCACCAAGGGGGAGTGCAGACACTCCAGGATGTTGGGGTTGGCGCGCAGCGCCAGATCGCAGAAGCGCTCCAGCTCCCAGCCGAACTGCTCCTCCGCCGGGCCCTCCACATGCGTCGGCGGCTTCTCGAAGCGCCAGAACAGCTCGGTGGGGGCCAGGAAGACACCCCGCCGGTCCGTGTCGCTGTCGTCCGTCGCGAGGCCGAAGGCCCGCGACCCCATCACACAGGCGTAGATCGTGTGGTCGCGGACCAGGGCGTGTGGGTGCGGGGGCTGCATGCCCGGGAGCGTACGGGGTGGCTCAGGCCGGCTGAATCGAATTTCCGGAGACCTTGATCTCCTCGGCGGGCAGTGGCTCGGTGGCCGGTCCGTGCGCCACGGCCCCGTCCGCGATCTTGAACCTGCTGCCGTGGCACGCACAGTTGATCGTCTCGTCCGAGACGCTGCTGACGATGCAGCCCGCGTGGGTGCAGACCGCCGAGAAGGCCTTGAAGGCGCCTTCCTCGGGCTGGGTCACGACGATCTTCCGGTCCTTGAAGATCTTGCCGCCGCCCACCGGGATGTCGGTCGTCTTCGCCAGCTCCCCGCCGCCGTCCGTACCGGCGTCCCCGGGGGAAGTCTTCTCCCCGGTGTCGCCGCCGTCGTCGCCGCCGTACTCGCCGCACCCCATGAGCAGCGCCGCCGTGCCCGCGGCTCCGGTGGCCAGCACCGCGCGGCGGGTGGAACCCATCGTCATGTCGTCACTCCGAACGTGCGGAAGAACCAGAGGGCGGAGGTCAGCCAGACGACCGTGAGAGCGGTGAGGACGAGACCGCCGACGATCGGCAGGAGCCAGCCGGGAAGTCGCTCCGAGCGGAGCAGCAGCATCTTTGCACTGAAAACACCGAAGAAGAAACAACCCAGGAGAGAATGCCACAAAACGCGTGATTCGTACGACTGGAAGCCCAGGGCGTACAGACAGTGCACCGCCACCGGCACCGCGATCAGGAACGCCGCCCGCCCCGACCAGCGGTGCAGTACTCCCGACCAGCTCGGGCCCGGCACCTTGCCGTACATCATCAGCGCCGACGTCAGCTGCACGAGCACGAAGCCGAACGACGCCGTCGCCAGCCATGACTTCACGGCGCCCGTGCTGCTGAAGCCCGCCAGATTGAACGCGGTGCCCGCCGGATCATGCACCTTGCCGTAGGCGCCTAGACCGACCGCCACCGCGCCGGCGACGAGGGCCGGGACCAGGTAGCGGGAGGCGCCGCCGGGGTTCTCGGCGGGGGCGGGGCCCGGGGACGGGAAGTCCTGGGTGGCGGCGTTCGGGTCGACGGTCATGGGCTGCTCCCTGGTCATGGGGTGACGGGGCGGGCCGTGAGCCGCTGCCCGTCGACCGTCACCGCGCCCGTCTCCGGGTCGATCTCCGGCGCCGTCGTGGGCTTGCCGTCGCGCTTGAGGATGCCGACCTGGCGGCCGTCCGGCAGGACGATCCAGCCGCCGTCGACCTCGGCCCCGCGTACGTTGGCGGTCGCGCGGTACAGCCCCGAGGGCTTGACGGTCTCGGGCGCGGTGAAGCCGTACTCCCGGCCGCCGATGTCGACCGTGCCGCGGACGCTCCTCCCCTTCAGCGTGCCGTTCAGCTCGGCGCCGTCCCTGCCCGTGAGCTTCATGCCGCCGTCGTCCTCGACCTCGCCCTTGAGCCAGGACTCCTTGTCGCGTCCGTCGCAGAAGTAGGCGACCGCCTTGCCGTCGCGCAGTGTCACGGCGATCGCGGCGGAGTCGTCGTCGGTGCGGCCCGCGTAGTCGGCATCGGCCGGCGAGGCGGGTGTCGGACTCGGCGACGGCGAGGTCTTCGTCGGCGACGGGCTCCGGGACGGACTTGCCGACGCCGAGGCGGGCGGCGGGTCGTTCCTGGTGGACGACGAGGTGGCGCGGGTCCCTGTCGTCGCGTTGAGCGACAGCATGAACAGGGCCAGCAACAGCCCGCCGAGAAGGGTGAGAAGTGGTCCGGAGCGCTTCATACGGGCCTCCCCCGAGGCGTGGCGCGGACGGCCTCCCCCATGCAAGCGGACGCGCGGGACGGCGTCCAGGGGTGCATGGAGGTATTTCACCCCAAGTGACGGGACAGTGACGTTCGCGTGACATTGTCAGGGTCTGCCGCGGTGATCCGCCACCGGAACCACCTCCCGGGCCGCGCGTCTCGGCAGGCGGGCGCCGAGCACCGGCCCGGGGCGGGCTGACTAGGCTGGTCGTACAACGAGCCGGGATGTACATCAGCGAGGAGCAGAGCCGTGGCGGTACGAGCGGTCCGGGGCGCCGTCCAACTCGAGCGGGACGAGGCGGGGCACATGGACGGGCAGGTGGGCGAGCTGCTCACCGCGGTCCTGGAGCGCAACGGACTCACCCCGGACGACCTGATCAGCATCTGGTTCACGGCCACCCCCGACCTGCACAGCGACTTCCCGGCCGCCGCGGCCCGCAAGCTCGGCATCGTGGACGTACCGCTGATCTGCGCACAGGAGCTGGACATCGAGGGCGCCATGCCCCGGGTCGTACGGGTCCTCGCGCACATCGAGTCCGACCGGCCCCGGTCCGAGATCGCCCATGTGTACCTGGGGGCCGCGGCCGCACTCCGCAAGGACATCGCCCAGTGAGAACCGCACTCGTCATCGGCACCGGGCTGATCGGCACCTCGGCCGCCCTCTCCCTGGCCCAGCGCGGTGTCATCGTCCACCTCACCGACCACGATCCCGAGCAGGCCCGTACGGCGGCCGCGCTCGGCGCCGGCACGGAAGAGGAGCCCGAGGGGCCGGTGGACCTCGCGATCGTCGCGGCCCCGCCCGCGCATGTGGCCGTGACCCTCGCCGACGCCATGCGCCGGGGCCTCGCGCGCGGCTACCTCGACGTGGCCTCCGTCAAGGGCGGACCCCGCCGTGAGCTGGAGGAGCTGGGCCTCGACCTCTCCTCCTACATCGGCACCCACCCCATGTCGGGCCGTGAGAAGTCCGGCCCGCTGGCCGCCACCGGTGATCTCTTCGAGGGCCGCCCGTGGGTGCTCACCCCGACCCGGGACACCCACACCGAGGTCCTGAACCTCGCCCTGGAGCTGGTCTCGCACTGCCGGGCCGTCCCGGTGGTCATGGACGCGGACGCCCACGACCGGGCCGTCGCCCTGGTCTCGCACATGCCGCACCTCGTGTCCAGCCTGGTCGCCGCGCGGCTTGAGCACGCCGAGGAGTCGGCCGTACGGCTGTGCGGGCAGGGCATCCGGGACGTGACCCGGATCGCGGCCTCCGACCCGCGCATGTGGATCGACATCCTCTCCGCCAACCCCGGCCCGGTCGCCGACCTCCTGGCCGACGTCTCCGCCGACCTCGACGAGACCGTCCAGGCCCTGCGCGCCCTCCAGGCCTCCGACGAGGCCAAGCGCCGCGAGGGTGTCACCGGCATCGAGGACGTCCTGCGCCGCGGCAACGCCGGCCAGATCCGCGTCCCCGGCAAGCACGGGTCCGCTCCGCGGATCTACGAGGTCGTGGCCGTGTTGATCGACGACCAGCCGGGCCAGCTGGCCCGTATCTTCGCCGACGCGGGGGCCGCCGGGATCAACATCGAGGACGTCCGCATCGAGCACGCCACGGGGCAACAGGCCGGTCTGGTGCAGCTGATGGTGGAGCCGAAGGCGGCGGTGGTGCTGACGGCGGCGTTGCGGGAGCGGGGCTGGGCCATCCGGCAGTAGGGGTGGTGCGCGGTATCGGTGGTGTGCGGCAGGCGCAGATCGCCCGCCCCCGCCGCCCCTGCCCTTCCCGTCCCCGAGTATCGCGCCCCGGCCCCCCGCATCGGCCTCGCGGCCTCGCGGCCTCGCGGCCTCGTCCTCGGACCGGACGGGCCGAGTGCGCCCGGTCGGCGATGAGCAGCGGGCGCGCGCCTGCCGGAGACATGCGGCTGGATGGGGTACGGGCAACCAGTACCCTTGTCCGGGGCGCTTTCCGTCCCGCCCCACCACCTCGGACCAGGAAAGGTGCTCCCCAGTGGAACGCGCCACAGTGATCGTTGCCATCGACGGCCCCTCCGGCACGGGCAAGTCGAGCACCTCGAAGGCCGTGGCCGCACAGCTCGGGCTGAGCTACCTGGACACGGGAGCCCAGTACCGGGCGATCACGTGGTGGATGGTCAACAACGCCATCGACATAGAGGACCCGTCGGCGATCGCCGCCGTCGCCGGCAAGCCGGACATCGTGTCGGGCACCGATCCGTCCGGGCCGACCATCACCGTCGACGGCACGGACGTCGCCGGGCCGATCCGCACCCAGGAGGTCACCTCCAAGGTCAGCGCGGTCAGCGCCGTACCGGAGGTGCGGGCGCGGATCACCGAACTGCAGCGGTCCATCGCGTCGGACACCGAGAGCGGCATCGTGGTCGAGGGCCGTGACATCGGCACGACCGTACTGCCGGACGCCGACCTGAAGATCTTCCTCACCGCCTCGCCGGAGGCCCGCGCCGCGCGCCGCAGCGGCGAGCTGAAGGGCGCCGACGTCCAGGCGACCCGTGAGGCCCTTCTCAAGCGGGACGCGGCCGACTCCAGCCGGAAGACCTCGCCGCTCGCCAAGGCGGACGACGCGGTCGAGGTGGACACCTCGGACCTCACCCTCCAGCAGGTCATCGAGTGCGTGGTCACCCTCGTCGAGGAGAAGCGGGCGGGAAAGTGAGCGAAGCCTCAGCGGACCGGGCCCCGTCGGCCCGAGCGACCTCGGCCCGGACACCGTCGGCCGAGGCTCCTTCGTCGCGTGGCGCCGAGGTGGGCCGGCGGATCGGCGTCGGTCTGATGTACGGGCTGTGGAAGCCGCGCGTGCTGGGCGCCTGGCGGGTCCCCGTGACCGGCCCGGTGATCCTCGCCGCCAACCACTCCCACATCATCGACGGCCCGATGGTCATCGGCGTGGCGCCCAGGCCCTCGCACTTCCTGGTCAAGAAGGAGGCGTTCGTCGGTCTGTTCGGCCCCTTCATGCACGCCGTCGGCCAGGTGGAGGTGGACCGTTCGACCGCCGACCGCACCGCCGTCACCCGCGCGCTCGCCGTCCTGGCCGATGGCGGCGTGCTCGGTATCTTCCCGGAGGGCACCCGGGGCGAGGGCGACTTCGCCTCGCTGCGCGCCGGGCTCTCCTACTTCGCCGTGCGCAGCGGCGCACCGATCGTCCCGGTGGCCGTACTGGGAAGCACGGAGCGGCGCGGACGGTTGATAAAGGCGCTGCCCCCGCTGCGCTCCCGCGTCGACGTCGTCTTCGGCGACCCGTTCGAGGCGGGCGACGGCAGCGGACGGCGTACGCGCAAGGCCCTCGACGAGGCGACCGTGCGCATCCAGAAGCATCTCGGCGCGCACCTGGAGCATGCCCGGCGGCTCACCGGCCGCCGGTAAAACGCCGGGCGCCCGATCGGGCGCTGGGCGACACTGAGTAGTGGACCAGCCGGCGGACAAGCCGGGTGCTCCACCGATCACCACGATGACTACGAGGTACGGACTTCATGAACGACCAGTTTCCCTCCGAGCACGAGCACGGAGAGCTTGGCGACGCCGAGTACGCGGAGTTCATGGAGCTCGCCGCGGTAGAGGGCTTCGACATCGAGGACGTCGAGGGCGCGATCGAGGAGGCGGGCCACGGCCCGCTGCCCATCCTCGCCATCGTCGGCCGCCCGAACGTCGGCAAGTCGACGCTCGTGAACCGGATCATCGGCCGCCGCGAGGCGGTCGTCGAGGACAAGCCCGGCGTCACCCGCGACCGCGTCACCTACGAGGCCGAGTGGGCGGGCCGCCGCTTCAAGGTCGTCGACACCGGCGGCTGGGAGCAGGACGTCCTCGGCATCGACGCCTCCGTCGCCGCCCAGGCCGAGTACGCCATCGAGGCCTCCGACGCCGTCGTGTTCGTCGTCGACGCCAAGGTCGGCGTCACCGACACCGACGAGGCCGTCGTCCGGTTGCTCCGCAAGGCCAACAAGCCCGTGGTGCTCTGCGCCAACAAGGTCGACGGCCCGAGCGGCGAGGCCGATGCCACCGCTCTGTGGGCCCTCGGCGTCGGTGAGCCGCACCCGGTCTCCTCGCTGCACGGCCGCGGCACCGGCGACATGCTGGACGCCGTCCTGGAGGCCCTGCCGGAGGCGCCCGAGCAGACCTTCGGCACGGCCGTCGGCGGCCCCCGCCGTATCGCCCTGATCGGCCGCCCGAACGTCGGCAAGTCCTCCCTCCTCAACAAGGTGGCGAACGAGGATCGCGTCGTCGTCAACGAGGTCGCGGGCACGACCCGTGACCCGGTCGACGAGCTGATCGAACTCGGCGGTGTCGTCTGGAAGTTCGTCGACACGGCGGGCATCCGCAAGCGCGTTCACCTCCAGCAGGGCGCCGACTACTACGCCTCGCTGCGCACCGCCGCCGCCGTCGAGAAGGCGGAGGTGGCCGTCATCCTCATCGACGCCTCCGAGTCCATCTCGGTCCAGGACCAGCGCATCGTGACGATGGCGGTCGATGCGGGCCGCGCGCTGGTCATCGCGTACAACAAGTGGGACACCCTCGACGAGGAGCGCCGCTACTACCTGGAGCGGGAGATCGAGACCGAGTTCGCCCAGGTCGCCTGGGCGCCCCGGGTCAACGTCTCGGCGCGCACCGGCCGGCACATGGAGAAGCTGGTCCCCGCCATCGAGTCGGCCCTCGCCGGCTGGGAGACCCGCGTCCCGACGGGCCGCCTGAACGCCTTCCTCGGCGAACTGGTCGCCGCCCACCCGCACCCGGTCCGGGGCGGCAAGCAGCCCCGCATCCTCTTCGGCACCCAGGCCGGCACGAAGCCCCCGCGCTTCGTCCTCTTCGCCTCCGGCTTCATCGAGGCGGGCTACCGACGCTTCATCGAGCGCCGGCTGCGTGAGGAGTTCGGCTTCGAGGGCACCCCGATCCACATCTCGGTGCGGGTGCGCGAGAAGCGCGGCAGGAAGAAGTAGACAGCGGCACGACATGAGGAGGCGGCCACCCGGACATCCGGGTGGCCGCCTCCTCATGTGCCCGCTTCAAAGACCTCGGCGTGGGCCCGGGGGCAGTGGGGACGGGATGTGGTGCATCCCCGTGTACCCGGTGGGGATGCGCCCCACCGGCTGCCACACGGCCGTCGTCGTCGCCGTCTGACCGGACTGTGTCTCGCGCTGGGTGGCGAGATGCCCCGCCCCGTGCCGGGCGGCGAACGAGCCGGAGGTGTACGGAGCTGTGGTGCGAGATCCGCCCGAGCCGTGCGACAGGCTGCCGAAGCCCGTGAACCCCAGATCCTCCTCCCCGTGCCGGTCGCCCGGCAGGGTGCGGTAGGTCCTGACCCACTCCGCGTAGAGCGTGTCGTAGATGGGCGTGGCCGACGGATCCTGAGTCGGCCGCATGGACGGGATCGACTGGTAGGACTGGCGGCGAGGAACCTCGTATGCGTGCACGCCTGTGCCAACGACCCCACCGCGGAAGGGATGCGCTGCCTCCACCATTCAGCCTCCGGGAAGGAATCGCGGCCCCGAGGGGCGCGGGGCTGTACCGATATGCGGCTCCGCCATGGCGGATTGTCACGGCTCGCCGAGCGGCGCGATCAGGTGCCGGCCAGCGGCAGGGTGGCCGCCACCAACTTCCCGTTGGCCGCCGCCTTGTCGAGCGCGTCCCGCAGCAGATCCTCCCGCGGCTGCCGTCCGATCGACCCCACCGGCGCCGCGAACAGCAGCACCTGCTGGTGCTTGTTCGCGGCCGCCCGCCACGCGTCGGCGACCTGCAGCGCCTGATGGGCCTGCCACCACGCGACCGGCGAACCACCGGAGGGGCCCGGCTGCAGGATGGCGTGCAGCTGACCCATGGCGAGCAGGACGGACCAGCCGTGCAGTACGGGTGGTACGGAGTCGATCTGGGGGAGCGGCATGAAGCCCTGCTCGATGAGCAGCGGCAGGAAGTCGTCGCCCACGCCGGTCGTGCCGGGGCGGGCGATGGGAGCGGTCGGTTCGACGACCAGCGCCGGGTGCAGCTCGCCGCTGAGCAGGATCAGTCCGCTGGTGACGCCGAGCACGGCCTGCTCGGGGACGGCCTGGGCCGGGTTGTCCCCGGCGATGGAACGGGCGGCGCCCTGCAACTGCTCCTCGGTGACCTGGACCACCTGGGAGGGCAGACAGGTGGCGTGGGCGAAGGCGAGTACGGCTGTCTCGTCGCCGACGAAGAGAACGGTGCTGGTGCGCTCCTGCTCGGAGTCGCCGGGGGTGCGGCACGACGTGCAGTCGTAGCCGCCGGGGGCGTTCTCTCCGGCGAGCAGCCGGTCGGCCTCTTCGTCGCCGATCTCGGCGCGTACCTCGTCGCTGACCTCGAGCATGCGCGGCACGGGTGGCTCCTCGGGATGCGGTGCGTGTCGGTGCCGGGTGGCGCCCGGCCCATGAGCACGGAGGTTCCGGCTCATGAAGGAGACAACGTGCGATCTGTGGCCGGGGTCACGCCCGATGACGAACGGAATCGAACCAACCGCAGCGCAGGGTGAATCCATGGGCGGAATCAGTTACTCCGCGCCAACTTCCCAAGGGCCCGGCCAAGTTACGCCGGTGAAGTGGGTCACAGATCGTCGAGGCGTCTGGCCGACATATCAGTAAATAAGGGAATGAAGTAGGTGTCCGGAATTGGCCGCTACTCGCGGTAACGGCGAACTGGCCTCGAATGACCGGCGATTGCTTGCTGACAGCCCGTCAACCTCCATACATTCCCGGCCGTGTGCAACGAGCACCGCTCGGGTACGTCCGCCGGCCGCGCAGAGCCAGACAGCGCGCAGCACCACCTCCGGCGGACGGGGCGGAGCGCGACACCCGCGTCCATGCGCGGGAAGCGCCCCGTCCTGGGGGACCCCGGGTCCGTGGAGAGGGATCTTCATGTCCGAATGTGCCGATACCGCGCGCGGCAGCGCTCGAAGGACACGTACGACGGCGGTCCTCGCCGGGGCGGCCCTGCTCGCCCCCCTCGGACTCCTGGCCGTCACCGGCACCGCCTCGGCGGCCGACAGCGGGGTGTGGGACCGCATCGCCAAGTGCGAGAGCGGCGGCGACTGGCACATCAACACCGGCAACGGCTACTACGGCGGTCTCCAGTTCGCCGCCTCCACCTGGCGTGCCTACGGCGGCACCGCCTACGCGGCCACCGCCGACCAGGCCTCCAAGGCCCAGCAGATCGCGATCGCCACGAAGGTCCAGCGCGCGCAGGGCTGGGGAGCGTGGCCCACCTGCGCCGGGCGCGCCGGAGCCTCCGGCAGCGCACCCGCGGGACCCGCCACCGGCTCGGCCCCCACCGGGTCGACCAGGCCGGCCGACCCCACCGAATCCGGGAAGTCCGTCACACCGGCCCCCTCGACGACACCGTCGCGCCCCGCCGGCCACTCGGACCGCAGCGCCTCCCGCGGTGACTACACCGTCCGGCAGGGCGACACCCTGAGCGGTATCGCCGCCCGGCACGGGACCACCTGGCGGCAGGTCTACGCCGCCAACAAGGCCGTCATCGGCGGCGACCCCGACATGATCGTGCCGGGCCAGCGGCTCGACCTCTGACCCGCCCGCGCCCGTTTCCCCTGGGCGCCGAGGTCCCACCCGGCACACCCGCCGGGTGGGACCTGTGCCTCTCCGGACGGCGACGGCCCCTGCCGTCTCAGGCGAGTTCCGCCGCCTCGCCACCGAACGCCAGTGCCCCGCGCCGCAGTTCGTACACCAGGACGCCCGGTACGCCGCGCAGTCCCGGCGGCAGGCGCTGTTCGGCGACGACCACGCAGGCGTCGAGGTCGCTCAGCAGTTCGTAGGTGCGGGCCGCGACCGCCGGTGACATGCCCTGGGTGGGTTCGTCGACGAGGACGACACGCGCGCGGGCCGACAGGGCGCGGGCGAGGGCGAGCACGCGCTGCTCGCCGCCGGAGAGGGTGCCGGCGCGGCGAGGGAGCAGGGGTCCGAGCCGTGGATAGGCGTCCAGGGCGTACGAGAGGTCCGACGCGGCCAGTTCGAGGTTCTCGCGCACGGTGAGCGAACCGAAGACGGCGCGCCGCTCCGGTACGAGGACGAGGCCGCGGCGGGCGCGCTCGTACGCGGGCAGCCGGGTGATGTCGGCCCCGTCCCACACCACGGCGCCGCCGGAGAGCGGGACCGTGCCGGCGAGGGCCCGCAACGCGGTCGTACGGCCGGAGCCGTTGCGGCCGAGCAGCACGGTGAGGCCGGGGCCCGGGGCGGCGAGGGTGAGGCCGTGCAGCGCCTCCAGGGGGCCGTATCGGACGCGGGCGTGACGCAGGGAGATGAGGGTCATCGTTCGACCGCCGGGTCGAACGGGTCGCGTGTGCCCGGTGCACGGAGGACATGGTCGGCGGGGCCGGAGGTGACGATCAGGCCCGCCGCCATGACGTGCACGACGTCCGCGAGGTCCGCGACGAGGTCGAGGTCGTGCTCGACGACCAGCAGGGCCATGCCGTCGTCGGCGAGGGCGCGCAGCACGCGGGCGAGGGCGGCCAGCTCGGCCGCGTCGAGTCCGGCGGCGGGTTCGTCGAGCAGCAGCACGCGCGGGCTCCCGGCGAGCGCCCGCGCGAGCTCGACCCGCCGCAGTGTCCCGGTCGGCAGTCCGGCCGCCGGCGCCTTCCGCACCGGCCCGTCCAGCCCGAACAGCCGCAGCGCCCGCTCCACGGCTCCGGGATCGGCGATCCGGCCCTGCTCGGCGCCGACCCGGACGTTCTCGGCCACGGTCAACGACGGGAACACGGCCAGCTGTTGAAACGTCCGGGCGATACCGAGCCGGGTTCGGGCGTGCGCCGGCAGCCGCGTGATGTCCCGCCAGCCGAGGCGCACCTGGCCGGCGCCGGGCCGCAGTGTCCCGGCGAGACAGTGGAAGAGCGTGCTCTTCCCGGCACCGTTGGGACCCACCACCGCGCAGACCCGCCCCGGGATGACGTCGAGATCGACACCGCCGAGGGCCGTGAACCCGCCGTAACCGAGGTGGAGGTCGCGGGCTTGGAGGGAGGGGGCGGGAGAAGGGGCTGCACGGGGAGAGCGCGTGGCGCGCCCGCCGGCCGGCCGAGGAGGGGAGGCCGGGACAACCTCGGGCCGGTGCCCGGCGGGAGTGCCGAGGTCGGGGGTGGGCGGTTGCCGTGCCTTGTCGGACCGTTCCTGGCCGTGATCGGCGGGCTTCGCCTCGTCGGACCGCTTCCCGTCGTGACCGGCGGGCTCCGCCCCGCCCGGCGCGCTCTCGGTGGGCTGCCCCTCGTCCTGCGACGTGACTCGGCCCGAGGCCGCTACCCGCCACCGTCGGCCGATCCCGTCACGGCCTCGCCCGCCGCCCGGGGTTCCGCGACCAGGACCGCCGCTGCTCACGGCCGGTCTTCTGCCCACCACGGGGCCCTCGTCCCGGACGGCCTGGTCAAGCGCGTCCTGCGCCGCCGCGCCCGCGAAGGACCAGCCCCGCGCCGGGCCGTCCGTCGCGGCGACCGCCGAGGCTGTGGCCGCGCCCGTGCCACGTCTCGCCCACCCGGTGCTCGCGTCCTGTGTCGAGCGGTCCGCCGACGCCGCGCCCCTGCCCGGAAGAGCCGACCTCGGTCGATCCACCCCGACGGGCGCCCCCGCCCGTACCCGCTTTCGGGCCCGCGTCCCCGCCGACGTCAGCTCGTGTCGGCCGCCCGCCCCCGGCCGCAGCCGTACGAACCCCGCCCGCACCGCTTCGTAGGGCCCGCCGGGGAAGCGGCCCACCAGGACCGCCAGGACGCCGATGACCGCGGCCGCCACGCCGCCCCTGGTGCCCGCGTCCAGGCCGACCAGCAGGGCGGCCGCCCCGAGAGCGCCGAGCGTGCTGTCGGCGCCCAGGACGACGATCGCGGCGAACCAGATGAGGCCGCGGACGGGGTCGTAGGCCGTGGGGTCGAAGGCGCGGAGGCCCATGGCGAGCATGCCGCCGCCGAGGGCGGCCAGGGCGGCGCCCGTCACGAACGCCGCCAGTTTCAGCGACGGGACGCGTACGCCCGCCGCCGACGCGCCCGCCTCGTGGTCCCGCAGGGCGGCGAGGGCCCGGCCGGTGCGGCCCCGGCGCAGGGCGTGGGTGGCCAGGAGCGCCAGGGACAGCAGTCCCAACTCCAGGACGTAGTAGGCGCGGTCGCCCTCGAAACCAGGGGGACGGGTGACGGTCAGGCCCGAGGTCGCGTACGGCTGGGCGAAGACGAAGCGGCTCACACCGACGCCCACGGCGAACGTGGCGAGGGCCAGCGCCAGACCGTGACGGCTGATGGCGGGCCAGCCGGTCAGCAGGCCGAGGGGGGCCACCAGGAGGACGGCCACCAGGAGGGCGGTCAGTTCGGGGAGCGTGGGGAGGAAGGGGAAGCGGCCGGCCGACAGCAGTGCCGTGAAGAGCGCGCCCAGGCCCGCGTAGGCCGTCTGGCCCAGGGAGATCTGGCCGCCCCTGCCCGTCACCACCACCAGGGAGAGCAGGACCACGCCCAGCGCGGGCACCTGGACGGCAGTGTGCAGGTCCTCGCCCGCGAAGCCCAGCGGGATCAGGAACAGCGGGAGCGCCACGATCCACGCGCCGGCGGGTGTGCCGACCCGCGCGGTCGCCGTGCGGGGCAGCGCGTCGCGGGTGCCCACGCCGGGCAGGACCAGGGCCGCGACGAGGAGGGCGACCACGAACAGGTTGGTGCCCACGGCCTGGAGCAGCGGCTCCGCCCAGCCCGACGGGTGGAACCGGGTCAGCTGGCTCTGGGCGATCCCGATACCCAGCGCGACCAGCACGGCCATCGGGAGGCTGCGCATCCGGGCGGCGACCGCCACGGCGACCACCTCCATCACCAGGAGCGGCATGCCGTACGGGTCGAGGCGTACGTACGGGGCCAGCAGGACGCCCGTCAGGCCCGCCGTGAACGAGCCGAACGCCCAGCCCGCGGCGGCGACCCGGTCCGCGTCGATACCGTCGAGGACGGCGAGGGACCGGTCGTCCACGACGGCGCGGAGCTCGCGGCCGAAGCGTGTCCAGCGGGTGACCGCGCCCACGGTCGCCGCGACCGCCAAGGCCACCGCCGGCTGGCCCCACGGGTCGGCCGGCACCAGCGTCGGCGCGTCGTCCCGCGCCCCCTGGCCCCACAGCAGCGCGGCCCCGCCGACAAGGAGGACGAAGACGCCGATCGAGGCGACCAGTGTCTGTGCCGGGTCGCCGCCGAGCACGGCGAGCGGGCGGAAGACGAGGCGTTCCAGGATCAGGCCGATGGCGGGGGCGACCAGGAACAGGGTCACGAGGGCGCCGAGCCAGAGAGGCCACCCCCACTCCACGGTGAACTGGCGCAGCAGATACGCGCACACCATCGCGATCGCCCCGTGTGCGAAGTTGAGCACGCCGGTCGCCCGGTACGTCACGATCAGACCGATTCCGGTGAGGGCCGCCGCGCTGCCGACCGACAGCCCGGCCAGCGTCAGGTCGTACGTCAGGGACGCCATCAGCCCTCCGCGGGCTCGGCGGGGTCGCTTCCGGAGGGTGCCTCGCAGATCGGGCACGGCCGCAGTTCGCCGCCGGTGAGTACCCGGGAGTCCACCGGCACCGCCTCCGCCTTGCCGGCCACCAGTGGGCAGTCCGCGCGGTGCCAGAGGGTGCCGCCGGGCACCATCAGCAGCCTGCCGCTGGTGGCGAGGGGCCCGGCCGTCGCCTGCGCGGACGTCTCGGCGTCGGCGTCGGAGGGCTCGGCGGTGACCAGGAGGCCGTACAGCTCCTCCACACGCGTGGCGGCCAGGGCGTTTCGGCCGTGGGCGAGGAGGACCGCGCCCGCGATGATCAGCGCGGCGCCGGGGACCGTGCAGGAGGCCAGGTAGGGGAGCTGTCGTTCGGCGAATCGCTCGCCGGAGATGCCGTACCAGCCGACGACGCACAGCACCGCGCCGCCGGCGAGCGCGGCCCAGCCGGCCCAGAGGACGGGGTGCACGGTCCGCAGTCGGGCTGTCCGCATCGGGGCTCCCACACGTCGTGTGTCTGTCCATCCCAGCCGATGGCTTGCACTATGCCTTCTGCAAGCTGACCCTGAAAGAACCGGGCGCGTGCCGCCCGGTCCGACACCCCGGTGGTGAGCCAGATGGTTCTCGGGAGCGACCTCAGGCGGGCGAACGGACGGCGGGGCCGCGGCCCACGGGCGGCGGGACGGGGTACGGCCCTGGCGGCCGCCCTCGTCCTCCTCCTCGCCCCGGCCCTCGCGGCGTGCAGTGACGACAGCGGTGGCGGCGGCGACACGGCGCCGCCCACACCGTCCGTGGAACGCACGACCAGCGAGCCCGCCGAAGCGACCACGAGCGCGAGCGGGCCCGCGGACACGGCGGCGGCCGAGAAACAGATCAAGGAGAGCTGGAAGACGTTCTTCGACCCGGCCACCTCCACCAAGGAGAAACAGGCCGTGCTGGAGAACGGCGACGAGATGGGCCCGGTCCTCGCGGCGTTCAGCGGCGACGAGCGCGGCGGGAAGGTGGAGGCCCAGGTCCAGAAGGTCGTGTTCACCTCGGCCACCGACGCCGACGTGACGTACACCCTGCTCCTGGAGGGCGCCACGGCCCTGCCGGACGCGGCGGGTACGGCCGTCGAGGAGGACGGCACCTGGAAGGTCTCCGTCAAGACACTGTGCGGACTGGTCGCGCTGAGCGGCAATGCGACACCGGGCCCTGGCTGCTGAGACCTCGGAGCGTGTGGTGAAAGTCCCGCACAGCACCCGCGGCGCCCGGCGCAGGCACCGCACGGGACTGTCACCACACGCCCTGGCCGCAGGCCTGCTGCTCCTCCTGGTGACGGCCTGCGGCAGCCGGCTCCCGGAGAGCGACTTCGAGCGCCGGGACGGCACCACGGCACCGGCGAGCGCCGAGCCGTTGCGCGTAGGCATCATCACCAGCGTCACCAGCCCGGTCGGCGGTGCCGCGTTCACCGGGCCGCGCGACGGGGCGGAAGCCTACTTCGCCGCGCTCAACGCGCGCGGCGGCATCGACGGCCGCCGCGTCGAAGTGCGGGAGTGCGACGACGGGGGCAGCGGCGTCGGCAACAACGAGTGCGTGCGGCAACTCGTGGAGGAGGACGACGTGGTGGCGCTCGTCGCCACCACCGCCCTCGACTACGCGGGCGCCTCCCGTGTCGCACACGCGCGCGTGCCCGACATCGGCGGCCAGCCCATCGGCCCGGCCTACGACACGTACCCGTACCTGTACAGCGTCTACGGCAGCCTCGCGCCCCGCGACGGCACGACCGGCTGGGACGGGACGCAGTACGGCGGCACCGAGGTCTACCGCTACTTCAAGCGTGAGCACGGCGCCCGTACCGCCGCCGTGGTCTCGTACAACCAGTCCGCGTCGGCCGCGTACGCGCGTCTGGTCGTGCAGGGGCTGAAGGCCGAGGGGTACGAGGTGGTCACCGAGCAGGTCGACTTCGCGCTGCCCAACTTCCGCGCGGCCGCCGCCGACATCAGGGAACAGGGCGCAGACCTGGTCTTCGACGCCATCGACAGCCACGGCAACGCCCGGCTCTGCGAGGCGATGGACGAGGCGGGCGTCGAACTCACCGCCAAGGTCACCAACGTGCAGAACTGGACCTCCACGGTCGCCGAGGACTACAAGGACGCCCCGCGCTGCCGCAACGCCCTGTGGGCCACCGGCTCCAGCCGCAACCACGCGGACGAGGGCGACGAGGCCGTACGGGAGTTCCGGGACGCGACGAAGAATCTGAAGACGCACTCCCAGTGGCAGTTGGAGGGCTGGGCGGCAGCGATGTGGTTCACGGACGCGGCGCGCTCGTGCGCGGGGGGCCGGGAAGGCGTCACGCGCGCGTGTGTCGACCGGTTCATGAACCGAGCCGAGTTCTACAGCGCCGACGGACTGCTCGTGCCCGTCCGCTTCGAACGGCTCACCGAGCCCCCGAGCACGCGCCGGACGTGTGTGTCCGTGGCCCGCTGGCAGGACGCGAAGGGGTGGGTGAGCCAGGGGGACATGAACGACACCTGTTTCGACGTTCCACAACTTCCTTACCAGCCCTGATGCGATTCGGAGCCGACAAGTTCCCTCATCCCGCTATCGATCGGGCAACCGTTCCAAAACAAGTTGATGATGCTGTCCAACCATTCCCAGGGATGCCGGGTCTAACGGTGTGGCGGTGGACCAGCACCGCCATTGACGGATGACCGGCGAAATCAACGGATGACCAGGGAAATCAGGGGGCTCGGGGGACGCATGCACATTTCTTTCCTCATACACAACGCGTACGGCATCGGGGGAACGATCCGGACGACGTACAACCTCGCAAACACCCTGGCCGAACAGCACGACGTGGAGATCGTCTCCGTCTTCCGCCACCGGGACGAGCCGGTCTTCGACGTCGACCCGAGGGTCCGGCTGCGGGGCCTCGTCGACATCCGGGAGGGCGGCGCCGACAAGGGCCACGCCGACCTGGAGCGCTCCGCCAGGGTGTTCCCGCGCGCCGAGGGCCGCTACGCCCAGTACAGCGCCATGACCGACCGGCGCATCGCCGAACACCTCTCCTCGGTCGACGCCGACGTCCTGGTCGGCACCCGCCCCGGGCTGAACGTGCACATGGCCCGGCAGACCCGCCGCGGCCCGGTCCGCGTCGGCCAGGAGCACCTCACGCTCGACAGCCACTCCTCGGCTCTGCGCGCCACCCTGCGCGGGGTCTACCCGAGGCTCGACGCGCTCACCACGACCACCGAGGCCGACGCGCGCGCGTACGGCTCGAAGATGCGGCTGCCCGGCGTCCGCGTGCAGGCCGTGCCCAACCCGGTGCCCGCGCCGGGCATCGACCCGGCCGACGGCTCCGGCAAGTGGGTCGTCGCAGCCGGGCGACTCGCGCCCGTGAAGCGCTACGACCTGCTCATCAAGGCCTTCGACAAGGTGCGGGAGGAGCGGCCCGACTGGCGCCTGCGGATCTACGGCGGCGGTAAGCAGAAGGAGAAACTCCGCACCCTCGTCGACAAGTTGGGCCTCTACAACCACGTGTATCTGATGGGCCCCGCCAATCCCATCGAACCCGAGTGGGCCAAGGGCTCCATCGCGGCCGTCACCTCCAGCCTGGAGTCGTTCGGCATGACGATCGTCGAGGCCATGCGCTGCGGACTGCCGGTGGTCTCCACCAACTGCCCGCACGGCCCCGGCGAGATCATCGACGACGGCGTCGACGGCCGCCTGGTCAAGGTCGGCAACGTCGACGCCATCGCCGACGGTCTGCTGGAACTCATCAACGACGACGGCAAGCGGCAGCAGATGGCGCACGCCGCTCTCCAGGACTCCGAGCGCTTCGACCCGTCCCGCATCGCCGAGCGCTACGAGACGCTCTTCGGCGACCTCGCCGCCCGTGGCGGCGGCTCGTCGGTGGGCCGGATGCGCGGCTCCCTGCATCGCACCCGCGGCGCTCTGCTCGGCCGCGCGTACGCCGTTCGGGATGCCGGTCGTTCCGCCATCAAGAAGGGGCGCACCGCATGATGACGCTGGCACCGCAGCAGCCCACGCACCGCGACGACCAGGAGGACAGGGTCACGCCCCCGCGCACCGACTGCGTTGCCGACTTCGCCGGCGGCCTGACCTTCGACATCGACGACCGAGGCGTGTCCGACCCCGCCCACCTGGTCCTCTTCCTCCGCGACAGCGACCGGAAGGTGCGCCTGCCGCTCACCCCGGCCGGCAACGGCCGCCTGAGGGCCGCGCTGCCCGGCAGCGCGGACGTCCCCGAGGGCCGCTGGGACGCCTACCTCCAGATCGCCGACGGCGAGCCGTGCCGACTGTCTCCCGGCCTCAACGACCTGCGCTCCCTCGTCGACCGCGCTCCGGCCGCCACCGCCGACCGGGTCGCCGTCCGCATCCCGTACGGCACCAAGCACGGCAACCTCACCATCCGCAGTTGGGAGCGCTCCCCCCATGCCGAGGCGGGCGAACTCCACATCGGTGACGCGGCGCTGGAGGTGACCGTCCGGGCGTACGGCGCCGAACCCACGCCCGAGGCGTACGCCGAGTTCACCGACCGGCAGGAGTCCGCGCCCGCCGTACGGGCCGGCCTCACCCCGGACGGCCGGGGCGGCCTCCGTTTCACCGTGGCCTACGGCGAGCTGCGGCCCGGCACCTGGGATGTGTGGCTGCGCCCCCAGGGGGAGTCCGGCCCGCGGGTGCGCGTCGCGCGGCTTCTCGACGACATCGTCGAGAAGACCCCGGTCTTCGTCTATCCCAGGAAGCGTGTCGAGACCGAGCACGGCCCGGTGGAGGCCGAGCCGTCCTACACGGCCGACAACGACCTCTCCGTCACGGTCGTCGCCGTGAGCTGACTGAACGAGCTGAGCTGAGCAGAGCCGAGCGGGCTTCGGCGGTCGAGGACACTCCCTGTCCTCGACCGCTGACAGACTCGCCCCATGTTGGAGACATCGGCACGGCTGCTACGACTGCTCTCGCTCCTGCAGGCCCACCGGGAATGGTCCGGCTCGGACCTGGCCGACCGGCTCGGCGTCACCGCGCGCACGGTCCGCCGCGACGTGGACCGGCTGCGCGAGCTGGGCTACCCCGTCAACGCCAGCCCCGGCACGGGCGGCGGCTACCAGCTCGGCGCCGGGGCCGAACTTCCGCCGTTGCTCCTCGACGACGAGGAGGCGGTCGCGGTGGCCGTCGGGCTGCGCTCGGCCGCCGGGCAGGGCATCGACGGCATCGGCGAGTCCTCCGTACGCGCACTCGCCAAGCTCGAACAGGTGCTGCCGAGCCGGCTGCGCCGCCGGGTGGGGGCCCTGAACGCCTTCACCGTGCCGCTGCTGCGCGGGCCGCAGCTCTCCGCGATCGACCCGACGGTCCTCACCGAACTCGCGAACGCCTGCCGGGACGCCGAGCGGCTGCGCTTCGAGTACCGCGACCACGCCGGCGCCGCCACCCGCCGCACGGTCGAGCCGCACCGCCTGGTGTGCACCGAACGCCGCTGGTACCTGGTCGCCTGGGACGTCGACCGCGCCGACTGGCGCACCTTCCGCGTGGACCGGGTCACGCCCAGGCCGCCGCACGGCCCGCGCTTCACCCCTCGCGAGCCACCGGCCGATGACCTCGCCGCGTACGTGTCCAAAGGCGTCTCCACGCGCGTGTACGCCTCGCACGCCGTCGTACGGCTGCTGGTGCCCCTCCACGAGGCCGCCGAGCGGATCTCGCCCTCGGCGGGCACCCTGGAGGCCTACGACGAGCACAGCTGTCTGCTGCGCACCGGGGCGCCGAACCTCGACGTGATGGCCATTCACGTGATGATGACCGGCGTCGAGTTCGAGGTCGTCGAACCGGAGGAGCTGACCGGGGCGATCAGGACTCTCCGGGACCGGCTGTCGGCCGCTCTTGACCGAAGCGGGGATGCGGCGTCCCCTCCTGGCCCTTCCGGGTCTGGGGCGGCGTGATCGCCGCGAACCTCGGATGGTGCAGGTCGAACGCCGGTGCCTCGGAGCGGACGCGGGGCAGCGTCACGAAGTTGTGGCGCGGTGGCGGACACGAGGTCGCCCACTCCAGCGACCGGCCGTAGCCCCATGGGTCGTCGACGTCGACCTGCACGCCGTACCGGGAGGTCTTCCAGACGTTGTAGAGGAACGGCAGCGTGGACAGGCCCAGCAGGAACGAGCCGATCGTCGAGACCGTGTTGAGGGCCGTGAAGCCGTCGGCTGCCAGATAGTCCGCGTACCGCCGGGGCATGCCCTCGGCGCCCAGCCAGTGCTGTACCAGGAACGTGGTGTGGAAGCCGACGAAGAGCGTCCAGAACTGGATCTTGCCGAGCCGCTCGTCGAGCATCTTGCCGGTGAACTTCGGCCACCAGAAGTAGAACCCCGCGAAGGTCGCGAAGACGACCGTGCCGAAGACGACGTAGTGGAAGTGCGCGACCACGAAGTACGAGTCCGTGACGTGGAAGTCCATCGGCGGCGAGGCCAGGATCACCCCCGTCAGACCGCCGAACAGGAACGACACCAGGAAGCCGGTGGCCCACAGCATCGGTGTCTCGAACGACAGCGAGCCCTTCAGCATCGTCCCCGTCCAGTTGAAGAACTTCACCCCCGTCGGCACGGCGATCAGGAAGCTCATGAACGAGAAGAACGGCAGCAGCACCGCGCCCGTGGCGAACATGTGGTGCGCCCACACCACCACCGACAGCCCGGTGATCGCCATCGTCGCCCCGACCAGCGTCAGATAGCCGAAGATCGGCTTGCGGCTGAAGACCGGGATGATCTCCGAGATGATCCCGAAGAACGGCAGCGCGATGATGTAGACCTCGGGGTGCCCGAAGAACCAGAACAGGTGCTGCCACAGCAGCGCGCCGCCGTTGGCCGCGTCGAACACCTGCGAGCCGAACCGCCGGTCCGCCTCCAGGACCAGGAGCGCCGCGGCGAGCACCGGGAACGCCATCAGGATCAGGATCGACGTGAACAGCGTGTTCCAGGTGAAGATCGGCAACCGGAACATCGTCATGCCGGGGGCGCGCATCCCGATGATCGTGGTCAGGAAGTTCACCGCGCCGAGGATGGTCCCGAAGCCGGCCAGCGCGAGCCCCATGATCCACATGTCGGCCCCGATCCCCGGTGACCGTTCCAGACCGTTCAGCGGCGCGTAGGCGAACCATCCGAAGGCGGCGGGCCCCGACGGCACCAGCAGCGAGCCCAGCACGATCAGCCCGCCGAACAGGAACAGCCAGTACGACAGCATGTTCAGCCGGGGGAAGGCGACGTCGGGCGCGCCGATCTGCAGCGGCATGATCTCGTTGGCGAACCCGGCGAAGGTCGGAGTCGCGAAGAGCAGCAGCATGATGGTGCCGTGCAGGGTGAAGAGCTGGTTGAACTGCTCGTTGTCCACGATCTGTGTGCCCGGCCGGGCCAGTTCGGCACGCATCACCAGCGCCATCAGACCGGCCGCCAGGAAGAACAGGAACGACGTGACCAGGTAGAGGTGGCCGATCTTCTTGTGGTCCGTCGTGGTCAGCCAGTCGACCACCAGCCGCCCCGGCGCCCTCGCCCGTACGGGTCGTGCCGGCGCCTGTACGGTCTCGGTCCCCATCGCTCGCCCCTTCGCTGCCGCGTCCTG
Source organism: Streptomyces sp. NBC_01314 (assembly GCF_041435215.1). Taxonomy (NCBI): domain Bacteria; kingdom Bacillati; phylum Actinomycetota; class Actinomycetes; order Kitasatosporales; family Streptomycetaceae; genus Streptomyces; species Streptomyces sp. NBC_01314. The sequence goes on from NZ_CP108394.1 coordinate 8,838,338, forward strand.
GGCCCGTGCCGCACGCCATGATGCTCGCGCCCCGGTCGCTCCGACAGGGGACGTACGGGGGAAGTGTGCGGGAACCGTGTATTTCCCATGAGGTGGGGGCTTCCTGGAGCCGTCCGGGAATCAGTGGGAAAAGGCTGGACATGCACCGGACACACACGGCCCCGGACATACTTTCCGACGGGCTATTCGTGATGGTGCCGAAGTGGCCGGGAATTACGTTCGGCAGCACGCGGAAGGCGTAAGGAACCGCTCGTACGTGTGACTGAGTTGGGCCGAAACGCGTGTCGTGGTTCTGTGACAGAAGCGTGACTGCGGGAGGACAGCGGGGCCTCGGCCGCCTACCGTGGCGGTCATGGCACCCATTCCCACCCCCTCCGAAGAGCCCCGGGACGACCCCGACGCCTACGTCGGACTGGAGGCGCCGAACGCCGAGCGCCGAGCCGTGGAACGCGGCTGGTCCACCGTCCGGAAGCTGTCACCTGGCGCGATCGTCACCATGGAGTACCGCTTCGGCCGGCTGAACCTCGAGGTCGAGGACGGCCGGGTGAGGCGCGCCTGGAAGGGCTGAGACCGAGCGTCGTCAGATCGCCGTCAGATCAAGGACGGGGGAAGGCCCGGCTCGCGGAGAGCCGGGCCTTCACCGTGCGGGGCATGGGCTGTGCGTACCGGCCCCGCTGTCTCGTGTCAGCCGCCCGCGACCGGTCGGGCCGAGGTCGCGTTGTGGGCGACCCGGTCCGCGTGAGGCGGTCGGCGGGGGCCGGTCGGGGTGACCGGGGCCCGCTCCGACCTGGTCGGATGAGGCCCGGGGGACAGGTGCAGCGGCACGATCGGGGCGTGGGCGGCACGGGCCGCGATGCCGGTCTCCCGGACGGCCGCGGGCTCATGGCCGGGCTGGCGCAGCGGGGCCGTGCCCACCGCCGTGGGTACGGGCGCCGGCAGTGGCGCCGCACGACGGTCGCGCAGGGTGTCCCGCAGCGAGAAGAGCCAGGCCTCGGCGCGGGCGATCAGCGGCTCGAACCAGGGCAGCGCAAGCATGATCAGCAGACCGGCGGCCCAGCCCAGCAGGACGTCGCTCAACCAGTGCGTACCGAGGTAGACCGTGGTGAGGCCGACGCCGAGCGAGATCACGGCGGACAGCGCGGACAGCCAGCGTCTGGCCCTCGGCGTCGACGCCAGATAGGCCAGGATGCCCCAGGTCACCACGGCGTTGGCGGTGTGTCCCGAAGGAAATATGTCGCCGCCCAGCCACATCTCGTTGGAGCCGACCTCGGTGGCGTAGTGCGGGCCGAGCCGGCCCATGCCGATCTTGGCGGCGCCGACCGTGATGTTCAGCAGCAGCAGCGAGACGCCGAGGGCGAGCATCGGGCGCAGGGTGTGCTGTCTCCAGGAGCGCCAGCCCAGCCAGGCGGCGACCATCACGGCGGTGGGTCCGCGCTGGCCCAGGACGACGTAGTAGTCCAGGAAGGCGTGGATCTGCTGCCACTGCTGGTACGGCCGGAAGAACATGATCTGCCAGTCGAGCCGGACCAGCCACGAGGTGATCACGATGGCCCACACGATGGCCACGTAGAAGGCCAGGGTGGAGGCGAGGAGCACCACCCGGTGCCGGGTCATCACCGGCACATCGATGTGGGCCGGTCGTTCCGGCTCACGGTCCAGCCTGGAGAAGACCCGGTCCAGACGGGTCGGCTTTAGTTCGGTACGCACTCAATCGACGTTACAGCGAGTGAGCTCCGACGCGGCGTGAATCACCGGCTTTGTGATGACGCCGTGATGTGGGATGGCTCTCATATTGATGCTTATTTCTGCTGAATGACGAATCGTTGCGCCACTCGGCCTTCAATTCCATGGCTTAATACTGGGCATCCGTTTTGCGACCCTTTTGAATTCGTTCACCGAATGCTTACATGGAATTACCCGCCCGCTCGCTGTCCGCCGCGGGCCGGGTCAGGGCGGACCGGAGCCATTCAGCCAGAACGCTCCGTAGATCGCCGACGCCACCCCGACAGCGCCGACGATCGTCGCTGAGCCGGGTGTACGCGCTCCGGCGAGAGTCCGGGCGAGGGGCAGCAGCAGCGGGAAGGCGGGCATCAGCAGCCGGGGCTTCGAGCCGAAGTAGCTCGACGCGCACAGCGCCAGCGCGGTGACGACCCCCGCGTAGACCAGCAACGGCAGCGGCTGCCCCTGCCGTACGCACACCGTGTACAGCCAGATGATCAACGCCACTCCGATGATCAGTCCGACACCCGCCAGGGCCGACGGGAACGACGTGAACTTGTCGGCGACGAAGCGCGCGAAGGCGAGGCCGCCGTCGAAGCCGTTGCGCCACCCCGCCTGGACGTCGAGATAACCGAGCGGGCCCCGGGCCGTGCGGTGACCGACCCACAGGACGTAACCGGCGGCACCCAGGGGCGCGAGGAGCATCCCCAGGGCGCGCGGCCAGAGAGAAGCGCTGTTCAACGCCTCCACACTCCGGTTCCGTACGAACGGGGGAGCGGGCTCGTGTCGCCGTTCCCGCAGGTACGACGCGATCGCCGCCGCCCAGACCGCCGCGACCACGGCGAGCCCCACCGGGCGGGTCAGCCCGGCCAGGGCGGCCAGGGCGCCCGCCGTCACCCAGCGGCCGGTCAGGACGGCGTACAGCGACCAGGCGGCCAACGCGGTGAACAGTGACTCCGTGTACGCCATCGACTGCACGATCCCGACCGGCAGCACCGCCCACAACAGCACCGCGCAGACCCCGACCCGTCCGCCGTACAGATGGTCGGTGACCGCGAAGATCCCCCAGGCCGCGGCGAGCGAGGCGAGCGTGCCGACGACGAGGCCGGCGTGGGCGTACGACAGCGGGGTCACCGCCGACACCGCCCGTTCCAGCCAGGGGAGCAGTGGGAAGAAGGCCAGGTTCGAGTGGACGTCGCCGTTCGGCAGGCGCACCTCGTAGCCGTAACCGAGTTCGGCGACGCGGGTGTACCAGAGCGAGTCCCAGCGCGCCGACAGCAGTGTCAGGGCGCTCTTGTCGCGCGCCGCGCTCCACAGGGCGAGGGCGACGAGGCCCAGGGCGCGCACGGCGGCGTACCCGAGGAGTGCGGGGGCGGCCCGCCTCAGCAGGGGCGGCGCCGGGCGCGTAGCAGGATCGGTCACGCGCTCGATTATCGGCGGAGCCAGGAACCGGCCGGGACGCGGTCACGTGGTGGTCCGTGATGGACGGTGACGGTCGAACCACGGACGGGTGACGAAGGAGTCATGGAGGACCGGTGGACGGCCCGGGGCGTGATGTGTGCCACACGTCACATGAGGGTTCCATGAGACGCCCGCCACTCTCCACCGGCCGGGACTCGCGTACGCTGTCGGCTCGCTCGCCTTTCGTTGCGCGGGCCCGGGACGCCGCTCCTCCCGGGCCGTGGCCGCCGGGGAGTCCCCACCCCGTTGGTACCGCCGAACGCGAGAGCATCTGGGAGGTACGTACATGTCCGGGACGCCCACGGCCGCTGTGCGACGCCGCCGGGAGGCCGGGGCCGGTGCCAACCGCTGGGTCGTCCTCGTCGTCCTCTGCGTCAGCCTGCTGCTCGTCGCCGTCGACGCCACCGTGCTGCACGTGGCGGTCCCCGCCGTCACCGAGGACATCAAGCCGAGCGCCATGGAGCTGCTCTGGATCGTCGACGTCTACCCGCTGGTCTGCGCCTCGCTGCTGATCCTCTTCGGCACGCTCGGCGACCGGGTCGGCCGCAGACGGATCCTCCTCTTCGGATACGGCCTCTTCGGCGTCGCGTCCGGCCTCGCGGCCTGCGCCGACAACCCACAGGTCCTGGTCGCGGCCCGCGCCCTGCTCGGCGTCGGCGGCGCGATGATCATGCCCGCGACGCTGTCGATCCTGCGCCAGGTCTTCCCCGACCGGCGCGAGCGGGCGCTCGCCATCGGCATCTGGAGCGCGGTCGCCGCGGTCGGCGCGGCCGTCGGACCGCTGCTCGGCGGGTTCCTGCTGGAACACTTCTGGTGGGGCTCCGTCTTCCTGGTCAACATCCCCCTGATGCTCGTCGGTCTGCCGATCGGACGGCTGCTGCTGCCCGAGTCGACGGGCGACCGCGACGGCCCCTGGGACGTCGTCGGCGCCCTGATGGCGGCCGTCGGTCTCTTCGGCGTCGTCTTCGCCGTGAAGCGGCTCGGCGGTGGACACCTGCCCTTCGACCCGGGCACCGCCCTCGCGCTCCTCGGCGGCGCCGGGCTGCTGATCGCGTTCGTACGACGCCAACGGCGCCGTACCCATCCGCTGGTCGACCTGCGGATGTTCGCGCGCCCCGCCTTCAGCACGTCGGTCGGCTGCATCGTCCTCGCGATGCTCGCGCTGGTGGGGCTCGAGCTGATCGCCGCGCAGTATCTGCAACTGGTCCTCGGGCTGTCCCCCCTGGAGACGGGACTGCGGCTGCTGCCGCTGACCATCGCCGCGATGGCGGCCGGTCTCGTCGGCTCCCACCTGCTGCACCGCTTCGGGCCGCGCCGCATGGTGTCCCTCGGCTTCTGCCTCACCGCCTTCGCGGTCGTCCTGCTGACGGCCATGGGACGCCACGACAACGCGGGACTGCTGCTCGCCGGGTTCGTCCTGCTGGGCTTCGGTCTGGAGACGACCCTCTTCGGCGCCTACGAGTCGATGCTGAGCGAGGCGCCCGCGTCCTCGGCGGGCGGGGCCGCCGCGATCGGCGAGACCTCCTACCAACTCGGCGCCGGCATCGGCATCGCGCTCCTCGGCAGCGTGATGAACGCGGCGTACGCGCCCGGGTTGTCGTCCGTGCCGGGGGTGCCTTCGTCGGCGTCCCATGCCGCCGGGCACTCGCTCGGCGAGGCGTACCAGGTCGCGGACCGGTTGGGCGGGCCCCCGGGGGAGGCGCTGCGGCACGCCGCGCGTGATGCGTTCGTGCACGGTCTGCATGTGACGCTGCTGGTGAGTGCGGCGTTGCTGGTGCTGGGTGCGGTGATGGCTCTGCGGCTGCCACGGGGGATGGAGTGCGGGGCGTCCGCGGACGTTCCCGGGCCCCGGGAGGCCAAGGCGGCGACGCCCGTCCGCGCGGAGTCGATGCGCTGAGCTGTTCGGGGCGGCTGGGCCCCGTCGGGCGCGGAGCTGTCGCCCTGTGCGGCTCCGCCGCGTGGGTGTGACCGGCCAGGGACGGCCCGGCCCACAGCTGAGACGGCGAAGGGTTGGGTACGGTAGTTAGCATCGCTAGTTTATGAGCCGGAGGTTGTTCCATGACCGCGCCCACGAAATCGCCGTCCTTCGACCCCGCCGATTTCCTCGGCCTCGACGATCTGCTCGACCCCGAGGATCTCGCCGTGCGGGAGACCGTGCGGAGCTGGGCGGGGGATCGGGTACTGCCGTATGTCGCCGAATGGTACGAGCAGGGGGAGTTGCCCGGGATCCGGGAGTTGGCCCGGGAGTTGGGGGCGATCGGGGCGCTGGGGATGTCGCTCCAGGGGTACGGGTGCGCGGGGGCCAGTGCGGTGCAGTACGGGCTCGCCTGTCTGGAGCTGGAGGCAGCGGACTCGGGGATCCGTTCGCTCGTGTCCGTGCAGGGGTCGCTCGCCATGTACGCGATCCACCGGTTCGGGAGCGAGGAACAGAAGCAGACGTGGCTGCCGCGTATGGCCTCCGGTGAGGTCATCGGGTGCTTCGGGCTCACCGAGCCCGACCATGGGTCCGACCCGTCGTCGATGCGTACGTACGCCAAGCGGGACGGCGGCGACTGGGTCCTGAACGGGCGGAAGATGTGGATCACGAACGGGTCCGTCGCCGGGGTCGCCGTGGTGTGGGCGCAGACCGAGGAGGGCGTCCGGGGGTTCGTCGTGCCCACGGACACCGCCGGGTTCTCCGCGCCGGAGATCAAGCACAAGTGGTCCCTGCGCGCCTCCGTCACCAGTGAACTCGTCCTGGACGACGTGCGGTTGCCCGAAGCCGCCGTACTCCCGGAGGTCAGGGGACTGAAAGGGCCGCTGAGTTGTCTTTCGCACGCCCGCTACGGAATCGTGTGGGGTTCGATGGGCGCCGCGCGGGCGTGTTTCGAGTCGGCCGTCGAATACGCCAGGACGCGGGAACAGTTCGGGAAGCCGATCGGCGGATTCCAGCTCACCCAGGCCAAACTCGCCGACATGGCGGTCGAGTTGCACAAAGGGATTCTGCTCGCCCACCATCTGGGGCGGCGGATGGACGCGGGACGGCTCCGTCCCGAGCAGATCAGTTTCGGCAAGCTGAACAACGTACGAGAGGCGATCGAGATCTGCCGTACCGCCCGCACGATTCTCGGCGCGAACGGGATCTCCCTCGAGTACCCGGTGATGCGGCACGCGACGAATCTGGAGTCCGTGCTCACCTACGAGGGCACCGTCGAAATGCACCAACTGGTGCTGGGCAAGGCGCTCACCGGTCTTGACGCCTTCCGGTGAGCCGCGTCGTGCGACCGCGCACCGGAGGACGGGCCGGCGAGCGGCCCTGCCTCAGCTCTGGTTGAAGAAACCGTCGACCGGACGGCTCGCGACCTCGCCGCTGACGATCTCCGTGTCGGCCGGGGTCAGCAGGAACACGCGGTTGGACACCCGCTCGATGGAGCCGCGCAGACCGAAGATCAGGCCGGCCGCGAAGTCGACGACACGCTTGGCGTCGCCGGCCTCCATGTTCGTGAGGTTCATGATGACCGGGACGCCGTCCCGGAAGAGCTCACCGATGTGCCGGGCGTCACGGAAGCTGTCCGGCGTGACCGTGCCGATCCGGCGGCCGTGGTCCTGCACGGACTCGGACGCGACCTTGACGCGAGGGTCGGTGACCCAGGCCTCGCCGGAGCCGGACTCCCGCTCATCGGCGTAGTCGTCGTCGTAGTAACGCTCGTCATCGTTGTCGTCGACGAGGCCAAGCCAGGCACTCGCCTTGCGCACCGATCCCATGGACGCCTCCTCTCGCAGCGGTCTTTCGTGCTTTCCGCATCCCTATCGTCGTCCATGATGCGGAGGTCTCGCCAAGTGGATAGACGCCGCACGGGGGTTTCGTGACGGTACTGGTGCAGAACGAATTCGTCGAGAGTCCATGTGCCCCAAGGGCTCCGCTGTACACACCTGCTGACAGGGAGTGAAATAATATTGTTCGTGGCGTTTGGGTGAGCCGGGGTCCGTCCGGGTGAACGTTCCGGCAGCTACGATGCGGCGACGCCGACGAGCGTGCTGAGACACGGGGAGACACGGGGGAGTGTCGTGTTCGGAATGGTGAGGCCCTGCAGCCATCGGCTCGGCGAAGGGCTGCGGACGCAATGGATGGCACATCTGTGCGGGCTCTGCCTCGCGCTGCGCGGGGATCACGGGCAGTTCGCCCGGATCGTCACCAATTATGACGGTCTGCTGGTCTCGGTTCTGACGGAGGCTCAGGCAGAGCGCACCAGCGACTGGCGGCGCACCGCCGGACCCTGTCCGCTGCGCGGGATGCGCACCGCCTCCGTCGCACAGGGCGAGGGCGCGCGGCTCGCCGCCGCCGTCTCGCTGGTGCTCGCCTCGGCCAAGGTGCGTGACCATGTGGCTGATGGAGACGGAGTGCTCGCGCGCAAGCCGGTGGCGCGCGCCGCGCGCCGGGTTGCGACGAACTGGGGGCGCGCCGGGGCGCGTACGGGATCGGACATCGGGTTCGACACGGCGGTGCTGGTCGACGCCGTGGACCGGCAGGTCGGCATCGAGGCGCTCGCCGGGCCGGGAACCCCGCTGCTGACGGTCACCGAGCCCACCGAGACGGCGACGGCGGCGGCCTTCGCGCACACCGCGATCCTGGCCGGACGGCCGGGCAACGCCGCACCGCTCGCCGAGGCCGGACGCCTTTTCGGACGGCTCGCCCATCTGCTGGACGCCGTGGAGGACCGCGCCGCCGACGCCGCCGTGGGCGCGTGGAACCCGCTGACCGCCACGGGGACCTCCCTCGCCGAGGCCCGGTGGCTCGCCGACGACGCCCTGCACGGCATTCGGCTCGCCCTGCGCGAGGCCGACTTCGTGGACGGCGAGCTGGCCCATCGGCTGCTCGTGCACGAGTTGCGCAGGTCGGTGGACCGGGCGTTCGGGGCGGTGCCGGTGTGTTCGGCGCATCAGCCCGGCGGGGCGCCGGTGCCGGGCGATCCGTATGCCGGGGACGGCGGGAATCCCTACGCGGGCGGCGCCGGTGATCCCTACGCCGACGGCGGTGGGAATCCGTTCGGTGGTGGCGGCGGAGGGTATGGCGGGGGCGGTGGCTTCGGTGGGGTGCCGTCGCCGCAGCCGCCGAAGCGGCGGGGGTTCTGGGCGGGGTGCGGGATGTTCACGCTGCTGTGCTGCACCTGCCAGATGTGCTGCGCGAAGGAGTACGAGGGCCCTTGGTCCCGGAAGAAGCGTGAGGGCTGCTGCCGGGACTGCGACTGTGACTGCTGTGAGGCGTGCGAGTGCTGCGGTTGCGACTGCTGAGACGGCGGCCGGGAGCGAGGGACGAGGTACGGGCGAACGCGAGGGGAGGGGTGCGCGTGTGAAGGCCAAGGGGGAGAACACGAACGGCGCCCCTCGGAAAGCGGGGCGCGCAGTGGGGTCGGGTCAGCTCAACAGGACGAGGACCACACTCGACCGAAGTCGATGTGGGAGCGCGTGACCAGCCACTGCTGCGAATGCATGGGGTCAAGTGGAACAGGCATCCGATTGCGCGTCAACTGGCTTGAGACGTAGCGCTCACAGTTCGGACAACCTTGACAGTGAGGGGAAAGACCGCCGTACTCTCGGCACAGACCGCTGCTGAGGGGCTCGGTCGCCCGCGTCCACGTCCATGGACGCGCTCCGTGTGAAGGCACCCGTGTTCGACTCGGACATCACGGAGCCTTTCGCATGCCGTCTGCCTCTTCTTCTCATTCCTCCACGCTTTCCTCGCGGCCGTCCCTGGTGATCGTCGGGGCCGGGCCGCGCGGCACCGGACTGATCGAGCGGATCGCCGCCAACGCCGGTGAGCTGTACGCGGGCGTGGGCTTCGACATCCATCTCGTCGATCCTCATCCGCCGGGTGCCGGGCGTATCTGGCGTGCGGACCAGTCGCCGCTGCTGTGGATGAACTCGCAGGCCGAGGACATCACCATGTTCACCGACGAGACGGTGCGGATGGACGGGCCCGTACGGGAGGGGCCCACCCTGCACGAGTGGGCGGGGCTCGACGGGCGGGTCTTCGCGGACCGGCGCATACAGGGCGAGTATCTGCGGTGGGTGCACGAGAGTGCCGTGGCCGATCTGCCCGAGGGGGTCACGGTTCACCATCACCCGCGGCGGGCGCTGCGGGTCGGCGGACCGGGTGAAGGGCGTCAGCAGGTGTGGCTGGAGGGGCGCCCGCGTCCGCTCCTCGCGGACCTCGTCGTCCTCGCGCTCGGTCATCTGGACGCCGAACTCGACGACGAGCAGCAGCGATTGGCCGATTACGCCCGCGCCCATGGGCTCGTCCACATGCCGCCGGACTTCACCGCCGACAGCGACCTGTCGCTGCTGGCCCCCGGAGAACCGGTGCTCGTGCGGGGCTTCGGGCTCGCCTTCGTCGACCTCATGGTGCTGCTGACGGAGGGGCGCGGCGGGTGGTACGAGGGGTACGAGGGGTACGAGGGGTACGAGGGGTACGAGGGGTACGAGGGAAACACTGACGGGGAGTTGACGTATCACGCGTCCGGACGGGAGCCCGTGCTGCATGTCGGGTCGCGGCGCGGGGTGCCGTACCACTCGAAGATCGGGTACGACCTGGAGGGGGAACGGCCGCCGCTGCCGAGGTTCTTCGGGCCGGCCGAGGTCGACGAACTGCTGGGCAGGGCGGCCGGGTTCGACTTCCGGCGCGATGTGTGGCCGTTGGTGGAGAAGGAGCTGGGGTTCGCGCACTACCACCGGCTGTTCACCGCTCATCCCGGGCGGACGGCCATGGCCTGGGCGGACTTCGAGGAGAAGTACGCGGCGGCGGACGCGGGGGAGCGGGCGGTGCTGGTGGCGTCGGCGGTGCCGGACGCGGCCGACCGGCTGGACCTGGCCGCGCTGGACCGTCCGTTGGAGGGGGTGCGGTACGGGTCGCACGAGCAGTTCCAGGACGGGCTGCGCGGCTATGTCGAGGCCGACCTGGCACGCCGTCACGACGACGCCTTCAGTGCCGACCTGGGGGTCTTCTTCGGGCTGTTGTCCGTCTACGGGCAGTTGATCCGGCTCGGCAACGTCGGGTCCTGGTGGCACGGGTTCTTCAGCTATCTGGCCTCCGGGCCGCCAGGTCCCCGGCTGCGGCAGATGCTCGCCCTGTCGCGGGCCGGCGTCCTGAACTTCGTCGGGGCGGACATGGGAGTGGTCGCCGAGGGCGGGGTGTTCCGGGCCTCCAGTGTCACCGTGCCCGGGGGGTCCGTCGAGGCGAGGGCGCTGATCGAGGCGCGGTTGCCGGAGCCGACGGTGGCGCGGGTCCGCGACGGGTTGCTGCGCGAGCTGTACGACGACGGGGATGTCGTCGAGACGGCGGAGGGGCTGGTCGCCGTCGACCCCGAGGACGGACGCGTGCTGGACCGGACAGGGCGCCCCCACCCTCGGCGCTTCGCCCTCGGGCCTTACACGAACAGCCGTACGCCGGGGGCCTTCACCCGGCCGCGCACGGGTGGGCCCGCCTTCCGGCAGAACGACGCGACGGCTCGGGCCGTACTCGCGTTCCTGCGTGACCTGGGGTGCCGCGTGGCCGCGTGAGGGGGTCGGCCGACGAGGAGTGCGGCCACCGGTGACCGCCGGGCAGCGATGCCGCGGCGGGTCGCCGTTGCGGTGGAGGTGGAGGGCGGGGTGGTGGAACAGGGCGGCGTGGTGGAACGGGGGCGGTGGTGCGGTCAGGGGCGGTGATGAGAGGGGGCGGGTGAGGAGGGCTCGTTCGAGAAGGGCGGGTGGCTTGTGTCGTCGTGCGGAGAGGCGTCCCTGGGGCGCGTGGTCGGAGTGGAGAGAGGTCGGTCTTATGGGGTCGTCGTACGGTCGGGGGCGGTTGCACCTGGCCGCAGCCATTGATCAGCGTGCGGTGTGTGACGCGAGGGTGTGTGTCGAGCTCGCCCGGCTCGCGGAGCGGGGGGCCTTGGATTTTGTGACGCTCGGGGACTCGTTCGGGCGGCCGGGGCTGGACGCGTCGGCGGTGTTGGCGCGGGTGGCGCCGGAGACGGGGCGGATCGGGCTGGTGCCGGCTGTGACGACGACGCGTACCGAGCCGTCTCATGTGCGGGCGGCCGTGGCGACGCTCGACTGGGTCAGTCGGGGGCGGGCCGGGTGGTGGATCGAGGTGCCGGGCCCGGAGGAGGAGGAGGAGGAGGAGGCTTGGCTGCCGGGACGGCGGCATGCCGCGTCCGGCGACGAGCTGTGGTGGGAGGCCGGGGAAGTGGCCGACGTGGCCACCCGGTCGCGGGACGGCTGGGAGGACGGCACCGGGATCCGTGCTGTCGGGGCCGGACGGTTCATCGACCGGGAGAAGGGGCCCCACGTCGACCGCGAGGGTGTCGAGGTCGCCGGGTTCTCTGGCCGGGAGCCCCCGATCGTGCCCCGGTCGCCGCAGGGGCGTCCCGTGCGGGTCGTCGACGCGACCGAGGGGGAGAGCAGTGGGACCACCGCCCGGTATGCGGATGTGGCACTGCTGCGGGTCACCGACCCCGTCCACGCCGACGCCGTACGGACGGAACTGCGGGACGCGGCGGCCGGGTTCGGGCGGGACCCCGATGAGCTGCGGGTTCTGGTGAGCCTCAAAGTGGATCTCGGCGGTGGTGAGCACGCGGCCGAGCCGGGCCACGGCGGGGGAGGCCCACGGCAGACCGCGGAGGGTCCGCTGTACCGGGGTGGGCCCGTCGACCTCGCCGAGCTGATCACCGCCTGGCACCGGGCCGGGGCCGCCGACGGCTTCCACCTCGTCCCCGTCGAGCCGCGCCGTGATCTGGAGCGACTCGTCAACGGGACGGTGGCGCTGCTCCAGCACCGCGGGCTGTTCCGCACCTTCTACCCGGGCAGCACGCTCCGCGAGCACCTGGGCCTCGCCCGCCCCGCCGCCCGGCCCGCCGTGACAGGGCGAGAGGCGGGGAGAGCCGCAGGGGGAGCGTCCTGACCGAACGGAGTACCGGGGCACGACGCCGTGCGCGCGCCTCGGACGCCCGAGCCCGGGATGGCGGCACCGAACGGCTGAACGGCCCAACGCATTGCTTCCGGACACCCCCGGGCGGTGGACCCGCGTACTCCGACCGGGCGCCTCGGAGGGTGTCCTCCGCCGCGGCCGACGATAGTGGTGCTCGACGCTCCCGGGCCCTGCTCCGACGACCCGTCAGCCGGTCCCGCCGGGAGCGGCTCAGCATGCACACAGAACCCTTACATATGGCCTGGTGGAATCAACTGGACTGGAGGGCGCGCCGGTTGGAACTCGGGAGGCCGAAAGGCACCCTTGCGTGGGTGGCGGTACGGCCGAATACTTCCCCCCAGCGCCTTGTCAGGGGCACGGCGTGTCCGGAATCCGGACCGATGCCCCCGATCTGCGCCTCACGGGCCCCGACCCCACGCGGGCCCCCGACTTCCCTTTGGAGGGAACGACTAGTGAGGATCAAGCGCACCACCCCCCGCAGCGGTATAGCGAGACGGACCCGGCTGATCGCCGTGACCGCCGGACTCGCGGCCGCGGCCGCCGTCACGGTTCCCACCGCCAACGCGGCAGGCACCCAGACGTTCAGCACATCCGAGCTCAAGAGCGCCAGCTCATCGGTGCTCAAGGCCGACATCCCGGGTACCGCCTGGGCCATCGACCCGGCGACGGACAAGGTCGTCGTCACCGTCGACAGCACCGTCTCCCAGGGCGAGCTCGCGCAGATCAAGGAGGCGGCGGGCGAGAACGCCGACGCCCTGACGATCAAGCGGACCCCGGGCAAGTTCAACAAGTTGATCAAGGGCGGCGACGCCATCTATGCGAGTAGCTGGCGCTGCTCCCTCGGCTTCAACGTCCGCAGCGGGAGCACCTACTACTTCGTGACCGCCGGGCACTGCACCGACGGCGCGGGCACCTGGTACTCCAACTCCGGCCGCACCACGGTCCTCGGACCGACCGCCGGGTCGAGCTTCCCGACCAACGACTACGGCCTCGTGCGCTACAGCAACACGTCCATCGCCAAGGACGGCACCGCGGGCAGTGTGGACATCACCAGCGCGGCCACGCCGAGCGTGGGCACCAACGTCATCCGCACCGGCTCCACCACCGGTACCCGTACCGGACGAGTGACCGCCCTCAACGCGACCGTGAACTACGGTGGCGGCGACATCGTCTACGGCATGATCCAGACCACGGTCTGTGCCGAACCCGGCGACTCCGGCGGCCCGCTCTACGGCAGCAACGGCGTGGCGTACGGTCTGACCTCCGGCGGCAGCGGCAACTGCACCTCCGGCGGAACGACCTTCTTCCAGCCGGTCACCGAGGCCCTGAGCGCGTACGGAGTCAGCGTCTACTAGGCACTTGGGCACTCAGGTACCCAGGCGCCTGGGTACTGGGCCGAACGGGAACCGGCGCACTTCCCCCCGGCGCCGGCCCCCCACGCAGCCGCAGTAGGCAGCAGGCGAGCCCCCGCACACATGGTGTGCGGGGGCTCGCCCTCGTTCGGTCGGCGCAGTCACCTTCGAGATGCGTGCGGGTGCGCGCCGAGGCGCGTGCGCCGCCCGTGAGTACTCCCTCTGTACGCCCACTTCGGACCCTGGGGCCGTGATGGCCGAGGAGCTGGTGACGGCGGGGGTGGCCCTCGCGTCCGTCGGCGCGGTGTACGTGATGTCGGCGGCACGGGTCGTGAGGCAGTACGAGCGGGGGTTGGTACTGCTCACCAAGGAGTGCGCACGAGGCCGCATTTGCTCGATCGTGTGATCGTCTGTTGCGGGCTTGCGGGCTTGCGGTGCCCTGGGCTGATCGGGTTGACGTGATCGTGGGACCTGGGATTTCCACGCTCGTCCTGCCGTTCCCGGTGGAGCTGCTGCGGTTCCTGGAGCGGGCTCGGCAGGGGGCGCCGCCGGCTCCGGAGGCCCAGCGGCCACCGCAGGGTGCACCGCGGCCGCGGCCGCAGCCGCAGCCGCCGGAGATCGCCGAGTCGGCTCAGCGGCAGGCTTCCGAGCGGGAGTCGTAGCCGTCGGCCGTGGCCCCGCGGTTGCCGCCGCCGTGCCCCGGAAATCGGTGCGGAAGCAACTCGTGTCCCATGAGCTCCGTTTGAATCCGGACCTCAGTAGGTCGAATTTCAGACAGGACTAGACCTCACCCGTTGCGTAGGAGGTCGTTGCCTCCTGTGTTTGCAGTGTGAATTCCCGCGACCGGGAGGTGGGGCGTTACCGGACGGTAATGACATAGGGGGCGTGCGCCCTCGTGGTGCGCTCGGCCTGAAGTCGACCTTGTGTGCCCCCTGCGCGCCTAGGAATAGTTGGCGCCGCACAGTTGGCATGGACGCGGCGCTTTTTACCGTCTGTCGCCTCCTTGCCCGTACGACTTCCGGCCGGGACGGGCCCCCACGCCCTTCTTGGTCAACCCCCCACAGGAGGACGAGAGTTGAAGCACCGACGCATACCCAGGCGCCGTGCCGTCGTGACGGGTGCGGGCATCGCCGCACTGGTCGCCGCGGGAGTGACCTTCCAGACTGCGAACGCGAGTGAGACCGCGCCGGCCCCCACGCCGAAAGCGCTCTCCATCACGGCGGCCGGAAAGCTCGCCCTGACCCTCGACACGGACCTCGGAGCCGACGCCGCGGGAACGTACTACGACGCGAAGAGCAAGCTCCTCGTCGTGAACGTGCTCGACGAGACCGCCGCCGAGACCGTCGAGGCGGCCGGCGCCAAGGCCCGCATCGTCGAGAACTCCCTCGCCGAGCTGAAGGGCGCCCGGACGACCCTCAAGTCGGACGCCACCATCCCCGGTACCGCCTGGGCCACCGACCCGACCACCAACAAGGTCGTCGTCACCGCGGACCGCACGGTCTCGAAGGCCGAGCTGGCGAGATTGACGAAGGTCGTGGACGGCCTCGGTGCCAAGGCCGAACTCAAGCGCACCAAGGGCGAGTACAAGCCCTTCGTCGCGGGCGGCGACGCCATCACCGGCGGCAGCGGCCGCTGCTCCCTCGGCTTCAACGTGGTCAAGGGCGGCGAGCCGTTCTTCCTGACGGCCGGTCACTGCACCGAGGGCATCTCCACGTGGTCGGCCGGCGGCCGGGTCATCGGCGAGAACGAGGACTCCAGCTTCCCGGGCGACGACTACGGCCTGGTCAAGTACACCGCGGACGTCGACCACCCCAGCGAGGTCAACCTCTACGACGGCTCGACCCAGGCCATCTCCGGGGCCGCCGAGGCGACCGTCGGTATGAAGGTCACCCGCAGCGGCTCGACCACCCAGGTCCACAGCGGCACGGTCACCGGCCTCGACGCCACCGTGAACTACGGCAGCGGCGACATCGTCAACGGCCTCGTCCAGACCGACGTCTGCGCCGAACCCGGCGACAGCGGCGGCTCGCTCTTCTCCGGCGACAAGGCCATCGGCCTCACCTCCGGAGGCAGCGGCGACTGCACCGCGGGCGGCGAGACCTTCTTCCAGCCCGTCACCGAGGCGCTGTCGGCGACCGGTACGCAGATCGGCTGAGGTTCGGGGATCGGCTGAGGTTCGATGAGCCGGGGATCCGAAGAGTCGTGAAGGCCAGGGCTCAACGCTTCGGAAGGCCGGCGCTCCGGCTTCTTCTTCAGGGGCCGCCATCACCACGGTGATGGCGGCCCTGCCCAGGTCGCGAGCACTAGTGGTGGCCCGGTGATGACGTTGCCCTCGAAGTACGCGATCGAGCGGGCCACCCAGACGCCCCGCACCCGGTGGCAGCGCCGGGCCGATCGCCGCCCAGAACGGCGGCAGCATCGGCGGTGGCAGCGCGCCGCCCGTGATCGGGTCGATAACTGCTGCTTCGGTTGTTGGCCATGGCCGGCCAGGTCTGTCCCTCGTCAGGGTGAACGGGGACGGTTACCGGGATTCCGCGCGTGCCGGGAACGCATGATCGGTACTGGCAACCGAGTTCGTGATGAGCCGGAGGGAGGGGATTGTCAACTGCTGCGGAATTCATCAGTGAATCTCATCTTTCATCGTCTCTTTTCTTGCGTGGCGGGTGCTTGGTGCGCCATTCGTCGAGCTTGTCGGCGGGCCATAGGAGGGTGCGGCCGATGTGGCGGGGGCGGGGGAAGTCTGGGGTGTTGCGGTGGTGGTTGTAGAGGGTGCGCCAGGCGATGCCGAGCCGTGCGCATGCCTGATCGCTGGTGATCCAGTTGTCGAGGGGGTCCATGCGCTAGACTTTAGTCACTCACTGACTAAATGGTAGGGGGTGTTGAGCGTGAAGAGATTCCAGCCGCAGCCCGGGTTCGTGGTGCAGGCGTTCCGGTACGCGCTCGATCCGAACGCCGCCCAGGAGCGGGCGTTGCGTTCGCACTGCGGTGCGGCCCGCGCGGCGTACAACTGGGCTGTCGGCTGGGTGACCGCCTCCTGGTGGCAGCGCAAGGCCGAGGAGACCTACGGCGTTGCGGAGTCGGAGCTGACGCAGTGGCGGCGGTGGTCGTTGCCGTCGCTGCGGAAGGCGTTCAACGAGGCCAAGCGCACCGATCCGCGTTTGTCCACCTGGTGGGAGGAGAACTCCAAGGAGGCGTACTCCACCGGGCTGGCGAACGCGTCGGCCGCGTTCGACAACTACGCGAAGTCGAAGAACGGCAAGCGGCGCGGCAAGCGGATGGGCGCGCCCCGGTTCAAGTCGAAGCGGAAGGCGCGTCTGTCCTGCCGGTTCACCACCGGCACGATCCGCGTCGACGCTGACGGGCGGCACGTCACGCTGCCCCGGCTCGGCACACTCCGCGCTCACGAGCCCACCGGCGGCCTCCTCGCCCGCGTCCGGGCCGGGACGGCCCGCATCCTGTCGGCGACCGTCCGGCACGAACGCGGACGCTGGTTCGTCTCGTTCCAGGTCGAGGTGAAGCGGGAGATCGCCCGCGTTGCCCGGCCGGACGCGGCGGTCGGTATCGACCTGGGCGTGAAGACTCTCGCGGTGATGGCCGACAGCACGGGTGAGATCCGCACCGTCGCCAACCCCGGGCACTACGACCGGGCACGCAAGCAACTGCGCCGCGCCTCCCGCGTCGTCTCCCGACGCCAGGGCCCCGACCGGCGCACCGGACAGAAGCCGTCGAAGCGGTGGGAGAAGGCCAACGCCCAGCGGAACAAGGTCCACCACCGCGTGGCGAACCTCCGCGAAGACGCCCTGCACAAGCTCACCACGAGCGTGGCCGCCGAGTACGGCACCGTCGTCGTCGAAGACCTCAACGTCGCCGGGATGCTCCGCAACCGGCGCCTGGCCCGCCGCATCGCGGACGCCGGATTCGGCGAGATCCGCCGCCAGCTCGCCTACAAGACCCGCCGGCGCCACGCCACCCGCACCATCGTGGCCGACCGCTGGTACCCCTCCTCCAAGACCTGTTCCGGGTGCGGCGCGGTGAAAGCCAAGCTGCCGCTGCACGTCCGGACCTACGCATGCGACGCCTGCGGCCTGGTCCTCGACCGGGACGACAACGCCGCACTCAACCTCGCCGCCCTCGCGGCAGCCTGCACGACTGGTACCAGAGTGGCCGGAGACCAGGACACCGCCCCGGCGGTGTCGAAGCCTCGTGGAGCCGACCAGAAGACCCGCGCCATCCGCCCCCGCCGCAAGACGGGTGCGGGGCGGGCAGGTGGCGCAACCCTGCCGCACCAGCGGCAGACGGAAACGAGAGACCGTACTCAAACCGAAGCGCTCACGCTCTGGTGACGAGACGGACCTTCCAGGTTGAAATGCCTGGAATGCTGAGAGCCGCTGAGGCTCTGAGCAACGGTACGTCGAGCGTCGGCCGCATCCCGGTGATGCCCGGGCCCGGCTGGTGGTGCTGACCGAGCGGGGGTGGGCCTGCACCCGGGCGGCGGAAGAGGCGGCGGCCGAGGTCGTCGCGGGGTGGGCCGAACTGCTCGGCGGGGAGGGGGAAGTGCGGGTGTTGAGTGATCAATTGCTGCGCATCGCGCCCTACGGCCCCATCAGGCCCGCCTGGTGACGGTTCGACGTCACGTGTCAGTGTCCCCGACCATCACTTGAAGTTTTTACTGACGCATAACTTCCCACTTTTTCTACTCGCCCGTAACTTGGCGAACTAGAACAGCATCCTCGTGATCCGGATCACAGGGCGAACGTCGTCGCACGTCCCTTGAGCCGCAAGGAGATCACCCGATGCTGCCCTGGAAGCGCCTGATCAGACCGTTGGCCGCCCTGTGCCTGGCCGCCGCGGCGACCGCCGTCCCCGCCACCGCCGCCGAAGCCGCCGACACGGCCGCCGCACCCAGCCATGGCTGGAACGACTACTCCTGCAAACCCTCCAGCGCCCACCCCCGCCCCGTCGTCCTCGTCCACGGAACCTTCGCGAACTCCGTCGACAACTGGCTGGGCCTCGCGCCGTACCTCGTGAACCGGGGCTACTGCGTCTACTCCCTCGACTACGGCCAACTCCCCGGCGTCGCCTTCTTCAACGGGCTCGGCCCCATCGACAGGTCGGCGGAGCAGCTCGACGCCTTCGTCGACCGGGTGCTCGCCGCGACCGGCGCCGCCGAGGCCGACCTCGTCGGTCACTCGCAGGGCGGCATGATGCCCCGCTACTACCTCAAGTTCCTCGGCGGAGCCGCGGAGGTGAACGCCCTCGTCGGCATCGCCCCCTCCAACCACGGCACCACCCTGAACGGGCTCACCGAACTCCTCACGTACTTCCCGGGCGCCGGCGACCTGCTGTCCTCCGCGACCCCGGCCCTCGCCGACCAGGCGGCCGGATCCCCCTTCATGACCAGGCTCAACGCGGGCGGCGACACCGTCCCCGGCGTCACGTACACGGTCCTCGCCACCAAGTACGACGAGGTGGTCACGCCGTACCGGTCCCAGTTCCTCGACGGGCCGAACGTACGCAACATCGTCATCCAGGACCTCTGCGCGCTCGACCTCTCCGAGCACGCGGCGATCGGACTCCTCGACCGCATCGCGTTCCACGAGGTCGTCAACGCCCTCGACCCGGCCCACGCCACCCCCACGACCTGCCTCTCGGCCGTCGGCTGACACGTGTGGGTACGCACCGCCGGGGTCGCCCGGCGGTGCGTACGCACGCTCCGCCCGGCGGCGCCGACGCATGCTGCCGGGGCCTGTCCGGCCTGAGCCGCCCGACAGGCCCCGGAAGTCGTCAGCGGCCGTGCCGGCCGCCGGTCGTCGCGCGGCGGCGGGCCGCGGCGAAGAGGAGGGAGGAGCCGAGGGCCAGGACGGCCGCGCCACCGAGGGCGACGTACGGGGTCATGCCCTCGCCGCCGGTGTCGGCGAGACCCTCCTTGCCTCCGGCGGGCTCCGCGAGGCCGGCGGTGACGGCTCCTGTGGCCGACCCGTCGTTCGTCGTCGACCTCGCGGTCGGCGACGTGTCGCCGGAGGCGGTCCGCGTGGCACCCTTCGCCGACTCCTCGGCCGACGCCTTCGGTGTCGGGTCCGTCGTCGTGCTCGCGTCCTCGTCACCGTGGCCGCCGTGCTCGACGGTCGACTCGTCGGTACCGTCCTCGATCTGTTCCTCGGAGGGCGCGGACGCGCTCGGCGGGGCCGAGGTGCCGCCGAAGGTGACGTCCGAGCAGGAGTAGAACGCCTCCGGGCTGTCCGAGCGCTGCCAGACCGCGTACAGCAGATGCTTGCCCGTGCGCTGCGGGAGGGTGCCGGGGAACGTGTGGAAGCCGCCCGACGCGGCCGGGTCGGTGGCCGTCGCGACCGGGTGCGCGAGGTCGAGGTCGTCCCAGGCGAGCGGCTGGGACGGGTCGTAGCCGGCCTTGGTGACGTACACCTCGAAGGTGCCCTTGTGCGGGGCCGTCACCCGGTACCCGAAGGTGGACGAGCCGGCGCGCACGCTCGTCGCCGGCCAGTCGGCGCGGGCCAGGTCGAGGCCCTTGAACGCCTCGTTGCCCGCGCTGCACAGCTCGCCGTCCGGGATCAGCTCACGGTGGCGGCCGGCCGCGTCGCCGATCCGTATGCCGTTCCAGTCGTAGAGCGCCTGGGTGCCGCCGGCCGTGACCGCCGCCGCGCAGGCCGCGGACCTGGGGTTCTCGGGGCCCTCCGCGTAGCACTGCGCCACCCGGCTCACCGGGTCGCCCATCGAACCGTGCGCCACGGCCGGCCCGGCGGCCAACGCGGTCAGGGCGAGGGGGCGACACCGACGACACCGACGACACCTGCGGTGGTGAACGCGGCGGCCTTGCGACGGGCAGCGGGCATGGCGGGGCACTCCTCGAAACGGTCCTGGACGGCTCCGGGGGTCGGTCCCGGGCGGCGGGGGCGATCAGCAAGCTAGCCCCAAGAAACCGCGAAATCGCCTGCTGGGGGTGGGTGCGGGAGATCCTTATGGTGGCGTTAAGGATGGGCTAACCGAGGGCTCAGGAACGGGGGTCCGCGCACCGGCCGGTGCGGGGGTTCCTGTGCCGGCCGGTGATCCGTTTCTTACCCGGGCGCGGAACAATGCGGCTGGTCGCGTCAGTTGACGACCGGTTGAGGACCAGCCGAAGAAAGAAGAGGACCGCCCATGACCGCCGTACGCGGAACCACCGTGGACATCGCCACCCAGGACGGCACCGCCGACGCCTACCTCGTCCACCCCGACGACGACGCCGCGCATCCGGCGGTCCTGTTCTACATGGACGCGTTCGGGCTGCGGCCGCATCTCAGGGAGATGGCCGACCGGCTGGCCGTTGCCGGGTACACGGTCCTCGTGCCCAATGTCTTCTACCGGTCGGGCCGGACCCCGGTGTTCGACCTGCCCGGGTTCATCGACCCGTCCGCGCGTCCGGAGATATGGGGCCAGATCCTCCCGGCCATGCAGGCGCTGACACCGGAGCTCGCGCTGCGGGACGCGGCGGCCTACCTGGACTGGCTGGCCGACAGCCCGCGGGCCGCCGCCGGGCCCGTCGGGATCACCGGGTACTGCATGGGCGCCCGGCTGTCCCTGTACACCGCCGGCGCCTTCCCGGAGCGGGTCGCCGCCGCGGCCGGGTTCCACGGCGGGCGCCTGGCGACCGACGCCCCGGACAGCCCGCACCTGGCGGCGGCCCGGATCACCGGCGAGGTGTACCTCGGCCACGCCGACGAGGACCCGTCCCTGCTGCCGGAGCAGATCGACCTGCTCGACAAGACGCTCACCGAGGCGGGGGTCCGCCACCGCACCGAGGTCTACACGGGCGCCTCGCACGGCTACACCCAGGCCGACACCGCCGCGTACGACGCCGAGGCGACGGCACGCCACTGGACCGCGCTGCTGGACCTGCTGGGCCGCAACCTCGCACAGCCCCGGCCGTGACGGAGGCCCGGGACGAGCAGGCCGTCAGGGCGGCGAGCCCCGCCGACGTGGCCGCTGTGAAGGCCGTGACGGACGCCGCCTACCGCCACTACATCGAGCGGATCGGACGGGTGCCGCAGCCCATGGAGGCGGACCACGCGGCGAACGTGGCCGCGGGGCGGGTCTTCGTGACCGGGGACCCGGTGATCGGCCTCGTGGTCGTCGAGCCGTACGAGGACCATCTCTTCCTCGACAACATCGCCGTCCGTCCCGACGCCCACGGTCGGGGCGTCGGGCGGCGGCTGCTGGAGTTCGTGGACACACGCGCGCGTGCCCTCGGTCTGCCAGAGGTCAGGCTCTGCACGAACGTGATGATGTGGGAGAACCAGGAGATCTACCCGAAGTTCGGGTACGAGGTCGTGGAGCGCCGGGTGGACGGGCCCTACGACCGGATCCACTACCGCAAGAGACTCGCCTGACGGGAATCATCGGGCCCCATCGGGACTCATGGGAATCATCGGGGCCATGGGGACTCATGGGGAGGGGCTGACGTCGGTTCTCGTGGTCGGGTGGGCCGGGGCGTGGGCGCTCAGCCGTCCGGCCACCAGGTGCGCGCGATGTCCTTTCGCACTTCCCGGCGCTCGACGGGGCGTTCGTCGGCCTCGTCCCGCACCTGGCGGGACGTGGACTTCCTCAGGGGCTTCTGCACGGTCGTACGGCGCATGGCTGCCTCCTTGCGATCCACCGGGTTCCGCGTATTCACGGAGGTAGACCTTTTCCGGGAGCTTTACTCATCGTTCGTGCTCTGTCAGTGGCGGCTGTCACCATCTGGACTGTCAGTGGCAGGTGTCACTCTGGCGGCATGACCAACATCGACGACGGTGAAACCTCCCCAGCCCTGCGAACACCGAAGAACCCGGCGGCAGATGCCTCTTCGGAGGCCATCGACTGGGACGCGGAAGCGCCCGTTTTCGACGACGAACCCGATCATGGCCTGCGGGAACCCGTCGTCCGGGAGGCGTGGGCGGCCCGGCTGCGGGACTGGCTGCCGCGCCGCGCCTCCGACGTGCTCGACCTCGGCTGCGGCACCGGCAGCCTGTCACTCCTCGCGACCGAACAGGGGCACCGGGTGACCGGGATCGACGCCTCCCCGGCCATGGTCGCCCTCGCCCGCGCCAAACTCGCCGGGCGCCCCGCCGTGTTCCTCGTCGGCGACGCGGCGGCCCCGCCCGTGGGGGAGGAGCGGTTCGACGTGATCCTCGTCCGCCATGTGCTGTGGACCCTGCCCGACCCGGGCCGCGCCGTCCGCGACTGGTGCGGACTGCTGCGGCCCGGCGGGCGGCTCGTGCTGGTCGAGGGGGTGTGGGGCACGGTCAGCCCGGTCGGCATAGCCGCCGAGCGGCTGTACGGGCTGGTCGCGCCGCTCGTGTCCGACGCGGCGGTGGTGCCGCTGGAGAGCGACTCGCTGCTGTGGGGCAGGACGGTCGAGGACGAGCGGTACGCGGTGGTGGCCCGCCTCTGACCGGCCGCGCCCACGCCGGAGCCGTCCCCCGTCGGCACCGGCTACGTCAGCAGCGACTCCAGGCCGCCCCCGACGGTGGCGAGCACCTCCAGTTCGTCCAGGGCGGCCACGGCGGCCGTCGCGGCCGCCGGGTCGCTCTCCGCGAGCCCGCTCTCCTCGAACTCGTCCTCGTCCAGCCGCAGTACGGCCGTGCCGTCGGCGGAGCACCACAGGTCCAGGTCGAGGTCCACGACGACGAGCTCCCCGCCGTCGAGCGTGGCGGGCCTGGTGATGTCGCAGTACCAGCCCTTCAGCCCGCCCCGCGCGTCCCGGACCTCCTTCACGGCGTACCACCGGTCGCGCCAGTAGTACTCGGTGAACACATCGCCCGGCTCGAACCGCACGAACCCGAAGTCCCGTACGCCGTCACCCGCCCAGGCGGCGTGGACCACGATCCGGGTGCCGTCGTCGCTCAGCAGCCGTGCGGGGTAACGGATCTTCGTACGGCCCGCCTTGCGCAGGACGACCCGCACCTCGCACGACTCGCCCCCGGGCTCAGTCGAGTTCACGGACATACCGCACCTCCGTCGCGCAGACCTCGTACCCGAACCACTTGTTGACCGCGAGCATCGGGCCGTTGCCGGCGTCGTTGCCCGTGAACGCCTCCGTGTAGCCGGCTGCGCGGGCACGGTGCAGGGAGTCGTTCTTGGCGAGCCTGGCGAGGCCCCGGCCACGGAAGGCGCGCGCGGTGCCCGTCATACCCGTGAAATAGCGGTCCCGGCCGTCCGTGCGGACCACGGTGAACGCGACGGGTGTGCCGTCCGCGACGACCACCGTGCTCAGGGCGTGGTCCAGCAGAGGGTGGCCATAGGTCTCCCCGAGCCACCGCTCGTAGTCGTCGAACTCCGCGTCGAGGTCGCCGGGTTCATCCGCCGAGGCCTCCGCGTCCAGGTCGAACAGCGGGCGGGGGTCGTCGGCGAAGTCGGCGACCGTGCGCAGCTCCACCCCCGTGGGCGGGGCCTGGAGCGGGGGCAGGGTGCCGTGGGCCAGGTCCAGGCGGAGGAAGTGGGCGGAGCGGCTGGGCGTGTAGCCACGCCGTTCGGCGAACGCGCGGTCCTCCGGGGTGTCCAGCACCCACGACAGCAGCCGCCGCGCCCCCACCGCCGTCAGCCGCTCCTCGGCGGTACGCACCAGCAGGCCGCCGGCGCCCCGGCGCGGATGGTCCGGGTGCACGTACACGTTCAGGTAGCCCTGGCCCGGTACGGGGCTGTCGTCGGCGATGCCCATCTGCACCGTGCCGATCACTTCGCCGTCCGCCTCGGCGACCAGCCGCTGGTAGTGGGCCTCGGGAGTCGCGTGCGTGGCGTCGTGGAGCAGGGACGCGGTGGTGCTGACCATGAAGGGCAGGGCCAGGCGTCGTACCTCGACGAAGGCCTCGGCGTCCGCGGGGTCGGCGGCGCGGAGGTCGCGCACGATCAGTGTCATGTGTGCGCACGGTACGGGGGGCGCACGGGGGGCTGCCTCCGAATTTCCGGTGGGTACGGGACAATCGCCGCGTGACCTTGAAGATTCGCATCGTGGAGGGGGGCGCGCCCTACGAGCAGGTGCGCGCCCAGATCTCGGAACAGGCCCGCTCCGGCGCGCTGCCCGTGGGGTATCGGCTGCCGACGGTACGGGGGCTCGCCGAGCGGCTCGGGCTCGCGGCCAACACCGTCGCCAAGGCGTACCGCGCGCTGGAGACGGACGGGGTGATCGAGACACGGGGGCGCAACGGAACGTTCGTGGCTGCCGCCGGCTCGGCCGCGGAGCGCGAGGCCGCGGGCGCCGCCGCGGCGTACGCGGAGCGGGTGCGCCGACTCGGGTTGAGCGAGGCGGAGGCGCTGGCGGCGGCCCGGGACGCCCTGCGGGCCGCGTACGCGGAGTAGGGCGTCCCGGGCCGCCGGGGTGCGCGCGGGTCCTGCACCGCAGGAACGCGCCACGGTGGCTGAGGCGTTGTTCAGGTCCGCGTCGGCCGTTCCGGTGTCCGGGTCGGCCGCAGGCCTGCCCTTCGCGCCGCCCCCGCGAAGGTCGTCGCGTCCTGTACCGCCGCCGCGTGGGGGTCGTTGTTGAAGTAGACGTGTGCGTCGGCGGTGGAGGGCCAGGTGTCGGCGATGCGGGTGGCCCAGGTCGTCAGGGCTCGGTGCCCGTAGTGGGGCCAGGGGTGGGCTCGGCCCTGGTGGAGGCGGAGGTAGGACCAGTCGGTGGTGCGCCAGAGGGGCGTGGCCGGGCGGGAGTGGGCGTCCGCCCAGCAGAGGGCCGCGCCGTGGGATTCCAGGACCTCGCGGACCGCGGGGGTCCACCAGGAGTCGTGGCGGGGCTCGACCGCGATCCGGGTGCCGGACGGGAAGCAGCCCAGGCAGGTGTTCAAGAGGTCGGCGTCGACCCGTAGCGTCGGCGGCAGCTGGAGCAGGATCGGGCCCAGGCGGTCACCCAGGCCCTCCGCGTGGCTCATCAGGCGGTGTACCGGCTCCTCGGGGTCCCGCAGCCGCTTGATGTGCGTCAGGTACCGGCTCGCCTTCACCGCGACCACGAAGTCCCCCGGCACCCTGTCCCGCCACGCCTCGAAGTTCTCCCGCGTCGGCAGCCGGTAGAACGCGTTGTTGATCTCGACCGTGGCGAAGCGCGCCGCGTACTCCTCCAGCCACAGCCGGGTCGGGCAGCCCTCCGGGTAGAGGGCGCCCCGCCAGTCCTTGTACTGCCATCCCGACGTGCCGACGAACAGGGTCATACATCCAGGAAAGCACCGAAGCGAAACCGCTACAGGTACAGGCCCGCGTCCGCCCCGCCCCTAGGCTCCGGCACCGACGTGGGTGAGGTGCCGCGACGCAGTGCGTACAGCTCGGCCAGGGTCGCGCCCTCGCGGCCGACGCCCTCGTCCGTGCCGAGCCAGCCCACCGATTCCGCGCGGGTCAGCGCGCCCACTTCGATCCGGGCGAGACAGCGGCCGGGGCGGACCACGGCGGGGTGGAGGCGCTCCAGGTCCTCGTTGGTGGTGACGCCCACCAGGACGTTGCGGCCCTGGCCGAGCAGGCCGTCCGTGAGGTTCAGCAGTCGGGAGAGCGCCTGGCCCGCCGTGTGCTTGGCCTCGCCACGGATCAGTTCGTCGCAGTCCTCCAGGAGCAGCAGACGCCAGCGGCCCTTGCCTGCGGAGTCCTCCTCGCCGATCGCGATGTCCATCAGATAGCCGACGTCGGAGAAGAGCCGCTCCGGGTCCAGGACACAGTCGACCTGACACCAGTCCCGCCAGGAACGGGCCAGCGTGCGCAGGGCGGAGGTCTTGCCGGTGCCGGGCGGGCCGTGCAGCAGCAGGAGGCGGCCCGCGATGTTCTCGGGGGTCGTCTTCATCAGGTGGTCCATCGCGTCCGCCACCGGCGCGGTGTAGTTCGGCCGTACCTCTTCCCATGTGCCCGCCGAGATCTGCCGGGTCGTGCGGTGCGGACCCCGGCGCGGCGAGACGTACCAGAAGCCCATCGTCACGTTCTCCGGCTGCGGCTCGGGCTCGTCGGCCGCGCCGTCGGTGGCCTGGCCGAGCACCTTTTCCGCGAGCTCGGCGGTGGTCGCGGTGACCGTGACGTCGGCGCCCCGGTTCCAGCGGGAGATCAGCACGGTCCAGCCGTCGCCCTCGGCGAGGGTGGCGCTGCGGTCGTCGTCCCGCGCTGCCCGCAGCACCTGGGCGCCCGGCGGCAGCAGGGTGGCGCCGGACCGTACCCGGTCGATGTTCGCGGCGTGCGCGTACGGCTGCTCGCCCGTCGCGAAACGGCCGAGGAACAGCGCGTCGACGACATCGGACGGTGAGTCGCTGTCGTCGACGTTGAGCCGGATCGGCAGTGCGTCGTGTGGGTTGGCAGACATGTCGCCATGATCTGTCACCGCGGGCTTCCCGTGCATCCGCTTTCCGTAGTCCATACGTCGGGACGCGCCACGCGACGATATGACCATTCGCGATGCACCGGCGAAGAACGCGCCGGCCGCACACGGGGTTTCCCTGGAGGCGAGGAGCGCCTCCAGGGAAACCTCCGTTCGGAGTCGGGCTGTCGCCGTTACGGGACGATCTGCAGCAGACGGTTCGGGGAACCGGTGCCGGGGCCGGTGACCTTGCCGGTGACGGCGCCGGCGGTCAGGGCCGAGGCGACCTGGGCCGGGGTGGCCGAGGTGTGGCCGGCCAGGTAGACGGCGGCCGCGCCCGCGACGTGCGGGGTGGCCATCGAGGTGCCCGAGATGGTGTTGGTCGCGGTGTCGCTGGTGTACCAGCCGGCCGTGATCGACGAACCCGGGGCGAAGATGTCCAGGACTGCGCCGTAGTTGGAGTAGCTCGCCCGGGCGTCCGTGTTGGTGGTGGCGCCGACCGTGATCGCCGAGGCGACGCGGGCCGGGGAGTACGAGGAGGCGTTGGCGCTGCTGTTGCCCGCCGCGACCGCGTACGTCACTCCACTGGCTATGGAGTTCGCCACGGCCGTGTCGAGCGCGGTGGAGGCGCCGCCGCCGAGCGACATGTTGGCGACCGAGGGGCCGCTGTGGTTCGCGGTCACCCAGTCGATGCCTGCGACGACACCCGCCGTGGTGCCCGAGCCGGCGTTGTCCAGCACGCGCACCGCCACGATCTTCGCCTGCTTGGCGATGCCGTAGGTCGAGCCCGCGATGGTGGACGCCACGTGCGTGCCGTGGCCGTTGCCGTCCTGCGCCACGTTGTCGCCGGAGACCGCGTCGTAGCCGTTGAACGCCCGGCCGCCGAACTGGGAGTGCGAGATGCGCACACCGGTGTCGATGACGTACGCGGTCACGCCGCTGCCCGCGGTGTCCGGGTAGGTGTACGTGCCGGAGAGCGGCAGCGACGCCTGGTCGGAGCGGTCCAGGCCCCACGGGGCGTTGGACTGCGTGGCGTCGGCGGTGAAGACCTGGTTCTGCTCCACGGAGGCGATCGCCGGGTCGGCGGCGAGTCTCTTCGCCTCGGCCGCGGAGAGACTGGCCGAGTAGCCGTTGAGCGCGGACTTGAAGGTCCGCTTCACCGAGCCGCCGTACTCCTCGACCAGGTCCTTGCCCGCGCTCGACGCGGACTTGAGGCCCGCGCTCTTCTTGAGCGTGACGATGTAACTGCCCTTGATCGCGGTGGGGGAGCCGGCCGCGAGCACCTTGCCCT
Organism: Streptomyces sp. NBC_01314; assembly: GCF_041435215.1. Taxonomy (NCBI): domain Bacteria; kingdom Bacillati; phylum Actinomycetota; class Actinomycetes; order Kitasatosporales; family Streptomycetaceae; genus Streptomyces; species Streptomyces sp. NBC_01314. The sequence continues at coordinate 8,866,393 of NZ_CP108394.1, forward strand.
CGGCCGGGGCGGCCTGGGCGGGGAGCGCGGTGAGGCCGCCGAGCAGGGCGGCGGTCGCCATGGTGACGGCGGCGACACGGATGTTGCTGATACGCAGGTGTGCCATTACGAGGGATTCCTCCTCATAGGCGGCGCACGCCCGGGTGGGCGCGCGCCTGTGGGGGTGTGTGTGCGAGCGCGCACTCACGGCCAGGAGCGTCGCGTTCCGCTCGCGGCTGATAAGCAGACTGGGTGATCAAAGGGTGCAGCTCAAGGGAGTTGAGCTGTTGTCATGTTTCTGTCACGCGCGCGAAATCGAACGGGCATGGAACGCGGTGGGTACGTTCTGTTGCGAGAGGGAAAGTATTGACATGAACACTTCCGATCAACACGCGTAGTTGCTACGACGGTTGAGGCAGAGATCCTGCTAAAGGGAGGTTCCATGAGACGTTCCCGACTTACGGCATACATGACCTCACTCCTCCTCGCCGTCGGCGTCGCCCTCACCGGGGCCGCGACGGCGCAGGCGTCCCAACAGGCCGCCGCCACCGGCTATGTGGCGCTCGGCGACTCCTACTCCTCGGGCGTCGGCGCGGGCAGCTACATCTCCTCCAGCGGCGACTGCAAGCGCAGCACGAAGGCCTACCCGTACCTCTGGGCGGCCGCCAACTCACCCTCGTCCTTCAACTTCACGGCTTGCTCGGGCGCCCGAACGGGTGATGTTCTGGCGAGTCAGATGGGACCGCTCGGCGCGGGCACGGGGCTCGTCTCCGTCAGCGTCGGCGGCAACGACGCCGGCTTCGCCGACGTCATGACCACCTGCGTGCTCCAGTCCGACAGCAACTGCCTCTCGCGCATCAACACGGCGAAGGCGTACGTCGACTCGACGCTCCCCGGCCAGCTCGACAAGGTCTACTCGGCGATCAGCGCGAAGGCACCGGCCGCCCATGTGGTGGTGCTCGGCTATCCCCGCTTCTACCGGCTGGGGGGCACCTGCCCCGGCCTCTCCCAGGCCAAGCGGTCCGCCATCAACAACGCGGCCGACTACCTGAACACCGCGATCGCCAAACGCGCCGCCGACCACGGCTTCACGTTCGGCGACGTCCGCTCCGCGTTCACCGGGCACGAACTGTGCTCGGGCAGCGCGTGGCTGCACGGCCTCAGCCTGCTGAACGTGGGTGAGTCGTACCACCCGAAGGCCGCGGGGCAGTCGGGCGGTTATCTGCCGGTGTTCAGGAACGTGGCCTGACGGCCCCGTTCAGGGCTGCCTCGTCGAGGGCTCCGGCCTCGTCGTCGTAGTCGGATTCGGAGTCGCTGTATTCGTCAGGGTTCTCCGAGTCGTCGGAGGGGGAGGTCCCGCCCGTGGTCGGGGCCTCCGTCTCGCACGTCACCGAGAACGCGACGGCGTTGGACGTGACTTTCACCGGGCCGCGGACCTCGACGCTGATCTCGTCCGCGTGGCTCCCGTTCGTCGAGACGACGACCTGGTCCTGCTTGGTCCTGTCGTCGCCGGACGCGAACGACAGGGTCTTCCAGCCGGTGTCATCGACCTCGCCGTTCTTCGCCACCCAGCGGTAGTCGACGTCCACGGGGACGCTGCCCACGGTGAACGTCGCGGTGAAGGTGGGCACCTCGGCGTCCGTCGGCGGGCAGGTGCCGGAGTAGTCGGTGTTCGCGCCCTCGACCCTCACCTCGACCGACTGCGCGGGCGGCTTGCTGGTCGGCTTCTCCTCCGGTGTTCCGGAGGGGGTGTCGCCCTCGTCGCTCGTGGTGCCGCCGCCGGGCTCCTCGCCCGTACCACCGTCGTCCGTCTGGCCATTGGCGCCGCCCACCGTGCCCGCCCCGTTGGTGGGGTTGCCGTCCTGCCCGCCGTTGTCGCGGTTGACCAGGGCGTACGTCAGGCCGGCGATGGCGAAGGCGATCGCCGCGATGCCGGCGACGAGGAAGACGAGGGCCCGGCGGTTGCGGTCCGGCTCGCGGGTCGGCACCGGGGAGGGGCGGGTCGCGGCGGCCGGGACCGGATGAGGCGGGGTCGGCGGCCCGAACTCGTTCGTGCCCGCCCCCCGGCTCGCGCCCGGACCGGGAAAGGCGGCGACCGTCGGGTTGTACGGGGCCGACGCGACCGTGTCGGAGCCCGGGGTGCCTCCCCCGGAGGGGGTACCCCCGGCGCCGATGATCCGCAGGTCCCGCTCGGCCTGGTCGGCGGAGATCCGGCCGGCCGGATCCTTGCGCAGCAGCCCCTCGATCACCGGGGCCAGCGGACCGGCCCGGTGCGGCGGCGGAAGCTCCTCGTCGACGACCGCGCGCAGGGTGCTCAGCGGGGTGTTCTGCCGGAACGGGGAGTTGCCCTCGACCGCCGCGTACAGCAGCACACCGAGCGACCACAGGTCCGACTCGGGGCCGAACGCACGGCCGAGTGCCCGCTCGGGGGCGAGGAACTCGGGGGAGCCGATGACCTCGCCGGTCATGGTCAGCGCCGAGCTGCCCTCGACCGTGGCGATGCCGAAGTCGGTGAGGACGACCCGGCCCTCGTTGGACATGAGCACGTTGGCCGGTTTCACGTCCCGGTGCAGCACCCCGGCCTCGTGCGCGGCGCGCAGCGCGGACAGCACCTCGGCGCCGATGTGCGCGGCGCGCTGCGGGTCGAGCGGGCCCTCGGCGTCCAGGAGATCGGCGAGCGACAGCCCGCGCACCAGCTCCATCACGATCCACGGGCGGCCGTCCTCCATGGCCACGTCGTACACCGTGACGACATTGCGGTTCGCGATCCGCGCCGCCGCCCAGGCCTCCCGCTCCAGCCGGGCGTACATCCGCTCGACGTCGGACACCGCGACACCGCCCGGCGCCCGCACCTCCTTGACGGCGACCTCGCGGTGCAGCACCTCGTCGCGGGCCCGCCACACGGTTCCCATGCCGCCCTCGCCCAGCGGGGTCAGCAGCCGGTAGCGGCCCGCGATCACTCGTTCACTGCGTGGTTCTTCGGACACGGCCATCCCCCGTCACTCGCATCCGCCTGAAATCTCCACTCCGTGCGATTTCTCCGCAAAAGTAGCTCAGCCGAGTGCGGATGTTGCCCCCCTGAACACCAAACCGGCCCCCAGGGCGACGACGAGCAGGGCCGACGCCAGCGGCACGGTGCTGCGCACCAGCGCGGCCGTCGGCCCACCGAGCCGACCCTCGCCCTTGTCCATCACCCGCGTCACCCAGCCGCCCGCCTTCACCACGGCGTACCCGGCCGCCGTCAGCGTGAGCGCCAGCCCGATGCCGTACGCCACCACGAGCAGCAGTCCGAACCACGCCTTGCCCAGCGCCGCCGCCCCGACCAGCACGACCACGGCCGACGGGCTCGGCACCATGCCGCCCGCGAAGCCGAGCAGGATCGTGCCGCGCAGGGTGGGCGCGGTGGGGTGGGTGTGGGTGAAGCCCCCGTGGGTGTGCGTGACACCACCGCCGAAGAGGGAGCGCTTCTGGGCGGGAGCGTGGTCGTGGTCGTGGCTGTGCGGGGCGTCGTGGTCGTGGGAGTGACCGTCGCTGTGGTCGTGGGTGTGAGCCTTGGCCGGTGCGTGGTCGTGGGTGTGGCTCGCGACCGACGCGTGGGTGTGTGTGTGGGTTTCGCCGTGCGCGTGGGTGTGCGAAGGGGCGGCCTGGGCGAGTACGAGCTCCCGGCCGGGCTCGGGCGCGTGGTCGTGCGTGTGGGAGTGCCCGTCCCCGTGGCTGTGGTCGTGCTCATGTCCGTGGGAGTGCCCGTCCCCATGCTGGTGGTCGTGCTCGTGGTCATGACCGTGCTCGTGCGTGTGCCCGGGCCCCTGGGCCTTCGCGTGAGTGAGCGTCAGCTTGCGGTTCAGCCACGCGCGCCGGGCGAGCGTCACCCCCGCGCCCATCACGAACAGGCCGCTCGCGATGCCCAGCCAGGTGATCACGGACGGGGCGGCGGCGGAGCCGGCGAGCACGAGGAGGCCGAGGGCGACGACGCCCAGGGTGTGCGTGACCGTCACGGACGCGGCCATGGGCAGGACGTCACGCATCCGGGCCCGGTCACGGGCGGCGGCCGTCGCGGCCATCAGGGTCTTGCCGTGCCCCGGGCCGAGCGCGTGCATGGCGCCCAGGAACATGGCGATGCCGAAGGCCAGGGTGCCGAAGCCGAGCGTGAGGTCCTGGCTGGAGACCAGGTCGTCGAGGGCCCTGGTCCAGCGGTCCGCGCCACGCGGGAGGATCGAGGCGCCGGGCGCGTCGCTCCGCCGCTCGGCCAGCGCGGGGCCGCCGGGCTTCACCTGGAGGGAGGCCGTCGCGGTGTCCTCCGGCGACTGCAGCAGTTCCTCGGGGTAGTTGGTGAGCCGCTTCGAGACCGACTCCTCGGGCACGTCCGACCCGGTCAGGGTCATCCGGTCGCCCTGAGCGGTGACCTCGCGCCAGCCCGGTCCGGAGTCGACGGCCGCGTGGAAGCGTACGTCGGCGGCGCGGTCCGGCAGCGGAGCCGTCATCCGGCACTCCACGCGGAGCGTCTTCAGCCCCGCCTGGCCCGGCCGTTCCTCGGCCCGGCTCGACCTGAGCGCCACCTCGACGGCACTCCCGTCGACGGTGACCTCGCTGCCCTCGGCGGCCTTCTCGCACCGCTCCCGGGCCCAGTCGTCCACGCCCTGCCGCTCGATGGCGGGCGCGGCCTGGGTCGCCGGGATCTCCGCCAGGTCCTCGACATGGCGGATCCTCAGTTGCCCGGGAGCGGCGACCAGGCCGTCGTACCGGTTGACGGTGAAGTTGCCGAGCGGGTGCGCGCTCGCCGTCCCGGTGGGGACGAGGACGAGTGCGCAGGCGGCCAGGAAGACCGCCGTGCCGGAGGCGAACGCGCGCCGGGGAGAGGTCACTTGGCGGTCTCCAGAGCCTTCAGGGTCTTGCGGGCCTGTGCCGCGCCGAGCGGCGAGAAGCCGGCGTTGAGACCGAGCGCCTCCTTCAGTGAGGCCCTGGCCTTCTTCTGGTCGCCGGCCGCGCTCTCGACCATGCCCCGGTGGTACAGGAACGTCGCGTCCTGGTAGCCGGTGGCGGTGGCGCGGCGGGCGTACGGCAGGGCCTCGTCGTCGCGGCCGTTGACGTGCAGGGCCCAGGCGAGGGCGTCCGCCGTGTGGACCGTCTCCCGGCGTTTCCACTCGGCCTCGGCGGCCCGCAGCGCGGCCTTCTTGTCGCCGTGGTCCGCGGCGGCGAGCGCGGTGTCGAGGTCGGCGTTGACGCCGTTGGACCGGGCGATGGCCGTGTAGGCGTCCACCAGCGCGTACTGGTCGCCCGCCGCGGTCCTGTCGCCCTTCGCCTCGTACAGCTCGCCGAGCACGACGAGCGGTCCCGGCAGCGGATAGGTGGACACGACCTGCTCGAGGCCGCGGATCGCCGCCGCGCTGTCGCCGCTCGCGGCCTGGGCGCGGGCGCGGCCCTCCAGCGCGGGGAGATAGGTGTCGTCGGCGCCGAGTGCGCGCGCGTAATGGTCGAGCGAAGTCTTGTAGTCGCCCTGCCGCCAGGCGAGTTGGCCGAGCTGGGTGGCCACGTAGGCGATGTCGCCCCTTGTGGCCGCCGAGCGCAGGGCCTGCTCCAGGACGCGCCGGGCGGTCTTCACGTCGCCGCGCAGCTCGTACACGTAGGCGTACCGCGTGAACACGGGGATGCCGGGGCGGCGGGTGTCGGCGAGCTTCACCGCCTTCAACGCGTCGTCGTAGCGGCCGAGTTCGACGAGGGCGTCGACGCGGCTGCACAACGCCCGTTCGCTGTACGGGTTCTCCTTGAGCGCCCGGTCCGCGAACCGCAGCGCGTCGCCGAACTCGTGGCGGGCGGCGGCGAGCGCGGCGAGACCCGCGAGCGCCGGGTCGTTCTCCGGCCGCAGCTTCAGCGAACGCCGCAGGGCCTTCTCGGCCTGCGGGTAGCGGGTGGAGTCACCCTTGACGCGGGCCTGCTCGACGTAGGCGAGGCCGAGCGTGGACCAGGAGCCGAAGTCCTTGGGCTGTTCCTTGAGATGGGCCTGGAGCCGCTCGACCGCCGTGTCGAGGTCGCCACCGGCCAGCTGGGCCGCCGAGACGCCCGGCAAGGTCGAGACGGCCACCGTCCGGTTGTCGTCGTCCCTGGCCCCCAGCGCCACGGCGAACCCGGTGAACGCGACGGCCAGCGCGGCCGCGCACGCGGTGAGCCGCAGCAGGCGTCGCCGGGCGGGCTCGGGCGCGGGCCCGCGGTCGGGTTCGGGAGCGGGCTCCGGGCCGGGCTCGGCATCGGACGAAGGGCCGGACTCGGCGATGTCGCGCCGCTCGTCCTCGGGAGTCCCCTCGCCGGGGCGCGGACGCCCGTCCTCCGACGCGTTCTCGTTCGTACGCGGGGACATGCCCTCTCCTCAACATCCTTGCCGAGCGTGGTGGTCGTGAGAGTGGGGCGCGGCCCGCATCGTGGGGGATGGATACGAGCGGGCCGCGCCGGTCTCGGTGAACCGGGCCCTATGGGGGAGGGCCCGGTCGGGGCGGGCTAGTAGTACGCGCGGTCGTTCCGACGGCGCCACCACAGCAGGCCCGAGCCGATGAGCAGGACACCGGCAGCGCCGGCGCCGGCCGAGGCGGCGATCAGCGTGGTGTCGTCGGTGCCGCTCTCGACGCCGGTGCCGATCGCGCTGCGGACGCTGTTCGTGCTGTTGCCCTGGACGGTCTTGCCACGCGAACCGGCCGTCGGCAGACCGACGTACGGGAAGCTCTTGCCGAACTTCTTGTCGTTCTTGTTCACCGCGTCACCCAGGTCGTTGGGTGCGTCGACGAGTTCGCCCTCGACGACCTGCAGCGCGATGTCGATCACGTCGTCGGTGAGCCGGCGTCCGTTCGGGAAGCCCTGGTTGTCGCCGTCCAGCACACCGAGCCGCTTCGGCTTCTTGGTGGGCTCGATGGAGGTGTTGAGGCGCAGCTGCTCCGACGGGGTCACGTGCGGCGGCTGGTTGAGGCCCTCGACGCCCTTGAGGAAGACGTCGACGAGGTCGTTGCGCGGCTCCTTGGGCGCCGGGATCTGGTAGATCGCCTCGATGAGCTTGGGCAGCTCGGGCTCGGTGACGTTCTTCAGGAACTGGCCGTCGTCCACCGGCGAGGAAGCGTTGAACTTGTCCTTGTCCCCGATGGGGTTGACGACCTCGTTCACCAGCGGCATGCCGAGGCGTGACACCTGGTGGTACTGGCCGTCGGCGCCCGCGCGCTGGGTCGTCGACCAGATGCCGACGATCGGCTGGTCCTTGGACTCCACGAGCGCGTCGCTCGGGATCTGCAGGGCGATCGAGTTGACGTTGTAGCCCTTGAGCGTGTCCCGCCCGACCTCGGAGAGGTCACCGCCGTACAGCAGGTCGAAGACGCGCAGGTCCAGGAAGAACGGGTCGTCGGCCTGACCGGCGTACGTCGTCACTCCGCTCGCCGTCTTGTAGACCGCCTCGTCGCGCAGCTTCTTGAAGTTCGGCATCGACGCCTTGCCGACGTTCGACGGCGCCACCCACACATCGTCCGCGAGCTGCGTCTTGGAGACCTCGCGGCGGTTCTTCAGCTTGATGAGCTCGATGTCGTACGTCTGCGTGATGTTCAGGTCCGGGTCGTCGAGGCTCTCCACGACGCCCGTGTTGTACAGGAAGGTCTTGTCGTTCTTCGTCTTCGTCTTGAACGAGTACCGGAAGATCAGGTCTTCCTGCGCGTCGCCGTCCTGGTCGACGCGGATGTCGTACTGCGCGTCCTCGGAGAAGGTGAAGAAGTTCGGTCCGCCCGCCGGCTCCTCGAAGGGGATCCAGTTCGCGATGACCGTCGTCGTGTCCGGGTGGTCCGGGCTGACGAACGCGTACACATCGGTGTTGTCGAACTGGGGCTCCCCCGAGATCAGCGGGGCCTCCCGGTGGCTGGAGGCGGAGGCCGCCCCCGGCTCCAGCACGGTCACGCCGGCGGCTGCGAGCCCACCGGCGGCCAACGAAGCACAGATGAGGGACGCGACGCTCCTGCGTCCCGAGCCGCTCCTGGAAGTAGGTGTCATGCCGTCCGTCCTCTGTCCCAACTTGCCTGACGAACGCCATTCGGAGCGGTCGGCAGGGTGGATTGGTCGAATCCCAAACGTTCTTACGGCGCGTTTGAAAGGTTGTTTCACCGGAGAGCACGATTCGTTGATCCGATGTTCGGATCGGTCGACCGGAGACCCGCGTTTTGGGCAGCCTGATCCGTAACCCCATCCGGAGGTGGGTTGGTTGCGAATGCCCTACGCGCGGGGATGGCCGTGTTCGGCCGGAGGTGAGGGAGAGCGTGTGGAGGCGGACAAGCTTCTGGTCCGGGTGGCCGGAGGCGACCAACGGGCGTTCGAGGAGCTGTACGCAGTGGTGTCCGGCCCGGTGTTCGGGCTGGTCCGCCGGGTCGTGCGCGACCCCGCGCAGTCGGAGGAGGTGACTCAGGAGGTGCTGCTCGAACTCTGGCGTTCCGCGGGCCGGTTCGACCCCGCCCGCGGCAGCGCCCTGTCCTGGATACTCACCCTCGCCCACCGGCGGGCGGTGGACCGGGTGCGCAGCGCCCGCGCCGCCACCGAGCGCGAGCAGCGCGAGGGACGGCGCAACCACCACCCCGCCTTCGACCAGGTCGCCGAGGAGGTCGAGGCCGGACTCGAACGCCAGTGGGTGCGCCACTGCCTGGAGAAGCTCACCACCATCCAGCGCGAGTCCGTCACCCTCGCCTACTACGACGGCTACACCTACCGTGAAGTGGCCGAACGGCTCTCGCTGCCGCTCGGCACGGTCAAGACCCGTATGCGCGACGGACTCACACGGCTGCGCGAATGCCTGGGAGGAGTCGCATGAGCGCCCTGATCGGCCTCGTGGAACCTGAGGCCCCGTTCGGCCGCGCGGCCCGTGGGGCGTGTGTACCGAGGGGAGGCGTGGCATGAGCCTGTTCCGCCGAGAGGACCTCCACTCGCTCGCCGCTCCCTACGCGCTCGACGCCCTGGAACCCGACGAGCGGCGCCGCTTCGAGAAGCACCTGGAGGGCTGCGACCGCTGTCCCGCCGAGGTGCGCGCCCTGTCCGAGGACGCGGTCCGCCTGGCCTGGTCGACGGCCGCTCCGGCGCCCGAGGCGATGCGCGACCGCGTCTTCGCCGCCGTACGCAGCACCCCCCAGGAGAACCGGTCCTGGAGTGCCCAGCCGTCGCGGCAGCAGCATCTGCCGCGGCATGTGTGGGGCACGGAGCCGCCGCCGAAGTCGCGCGCCCGTGCGCCCCGTCTGCGCTCTCTGCTCGTCCCGCTGGCCACGGTCACGGCCGCCGCCGCACTCGTCGTGGCGTCCCTCTTCGCCGTCCAGGCCGACCGCACCCGCGACCAACTGGCCGCCGAGCGCGCACGGGCCAGTGAGATCGCCCACGTTCTCGCCGCGCCGGACGCCCGCGCGAGCAGTGACAGGGACACGGAGGGCCAGGCAATCGGAGTGATCGCTTCCGCCGAGGAGGGGAGCGCGATCGTGACCCTCAGCGGATTCGAGAACCTCCCGAAGAACCGGGTGCACCAGCTCTGGCTCATGCGCCCCGACGTGCAGCCACGCTCCCTGGGTCTCTTCGACGGCGACACGCCCTTGGTCACCAGTGGAATGAACACCGACGCGACGTCACTCGCGGTGACCGTCGAACCCGACGGTGGATCAGCGCAACCCACCAGCCAGCCAGTTGTCCAACTCGCCCTGGAATCGGTTGGATTCGGAGAGTAGTCAACAACCCCGTGACGGGGTAGATGAATACCGGGACCGTGATTCCCGAGTGCTCCAACGGAGCGATATGGTTACGCTGCCCGGGCCGGGTGGACTCGTACGGGTGGGGAGTGACATGGAACAGATAACAGTGCGCAGGGCACGAGTCCCTGCGATCACGTGCGGGAGCAGCGCGACCAGTTCGCGGCTCGACCGCCATCTCTCGGTGCTGGGCGGCCCCGCCGTCCCGCAGCGCGAGGCGGCCGAGGCGACTTCGCTGATGCTCGAGATAACGTCACGTACCCCGCAGGAGCGCAGCAGCCGCAAGGACACGCGCCTCGGCCGGGTCTCGCTGTTCGCACCCCTGAAGAGGCTGCGCCGCTCGCTGTTCGGCAGCCGCTAGCACCACAGCACCAAGGGCTTTCCCGCAGGAGGCCCGCGTTCAGGCGACCACACCGTCCCGGCGCAGCGCTGCGATCTCTTCGTCCGTCATCCCCGCGGCACGGAGCAGCGACCCGGTGTGCTCCCCGAGCGCGGGCACCGCACCCATCCGCGCCTCGTCCCCGCCCGGCAGCGTGATGGGCGGCAGCAGTGACCTGAGCGGCCCCACCGGCGAGTCCACTTCCCGCCACCGGTCCCGGGCCGCCAGTTGCGGATGCTCCGCCACCTCCGTGACGTCCCGCAGCCGCGCGCAGGCGATCCCCGCCGCCTCCAGCCGCGCCAGCGCCGCGTCGGTGTCCAGCACCCCGAGCGCCTTCGCGACCAGCTCGTCCGTACGCTCCCGGCGCTCCACCCGCGCCGGATTTGTCGCGAACTCCGGATCGTTCGCCAACTCCGGCCGCCCCAGCACCTGTTCGGCGAGCCGCCGCCACTCCCGGTCGTTCTGCACCGACAGCAGCACCCGCCCGCCGTCCGCCGTCGGATAGGCGTCGTACGGCGCGATCACCGCGTGCCCGAGCCCCGTCCGCGCCGGCGCGCTCCCGCCGTGCATCGTGTGGTGCAGCGGATGCCCCATCCACTCGGCCAGCGCCTCCAGCATCGACACCTCCACCGGCCCGCCCCGCCCGGTCGTTCCCCGCCGGACCAGCGCCGCGAGCACCCCCGAGAACGCGTACATCCCGGCGGCGATGTCCGCCGCCGGGATGCCCGCCTTCACCGGCTGCTCCGGCGTCCCCGTCACCGACACCAGACCGGCCTCGCACTGCACGAGCATGTCGTAGGCCCGCTTGTCCGCGTACGGCCCCGACGCCCCGTAGCCCGAGATGTCCACCGCGACGAGCCGGGGGTGCGCGGCGCACAGCGTGGCAGAGTCCAGGCCAAGGCGGGCCGCCGCGCCGTGCGCGAGGTTCTGCACGAACACGTCCGCGTCCGCCACCAGCCGCCGTACGACGGCCAGGCCGCGCGGGTCCTTCAGATCCAGGGCCAGGGACTCCTTGCCCCGGTTGCACCATACGAAGTGCGAGGCCAGGCCCCGGGCGGCGGTGTCGTAGCCGCGGGCGAAGTCGCCGCCGTCCACCCGCTCGACCTTGATGACCCGCGCGCCGAGGTCGGCGAGCTGCCGGGTGGCGAAGGGTGCCGCGACGGCCTGCTCGACGGCGACGACGGTGATGCCGTCGAGGGGCAGGGGATCACCGGTGCGGGGGAGTGGACGCATGCCGTGGATCATGTCCCCGCCGGGGCGCCGTTGTCACCGGGGCGTGCCGAGCGTCACGTGCCCCCGGCCCCGCCCCGGCTCACGTGCCCCCGGCTCACCTGGTTCCGGCCCGTCCCCCGAACGGGCCGGAGGTCACTTGGGCCCGGCGGCGTACGTGCGGACCGCGAGCGGCACGAACACCGCGAGCAGGACGGCGCACCAGAGCAGCGACCCGGCGACGGGATGGGTGACCGGCCAGGTGCCTCCCTCCGGCACGGGCGCGTTCCCGAAGAGGTCGCGCAGGGCCGTGGCGACCGCGCTGATCGGGTTCCACTCGGCGACCGTGCGCAGCCAGCCCGGCAGACCCTCGGTCGGGATGTAGGCGCTGGACAGCAGCGGCAGCAGGAAGGTCGCACCGCCCAGCTGACCGGCCGCCTCCTCGTTGCGGGTCAGGAGGCCCAGGAAGATGCCGATCCACACGGCCGCGAACCGGAACAGCAGCAACAGCCCGAACGCGCCGGCCGCCGCGAGCGCGCCCCCCTCGATCCGCCAGCCCACCGCGAGCCCGACCAGCAGGAACGGCACCGTCCCGGCTGCCGTGACGACCACGTCCGCCAGCGCCTGACCCAGGGGCACGGCCGCCCGGCTCATCGGCAGGGTGCGGAAGCGGTCCATCACGCCCCGGTGTGTGTCCCCCGCGGCCTGGAACATGCCGGTCATGATCCCGCCGGCCGCGGTCGCCACCAGCAGACCGGGCACCAGGAACCGCCGGTACTCCTCGCCCGGTACGGCCAGGGCGCTGCCGAAGACGTACCCGAAGAACAGCAGCATCGAGATGGGCATGGTCTGGGTGAGGATCAGCAGCCCCGGGTTGTTGCGGACCCGCCGCAGCTGCCGGCCCAGCATCGCCGTGCCGTCGTACGCCAACGCGTTCATGCCGCACGCTCCTTGAGGTCGGTCCGGTCGGCGACGGTGCCCTGGGTGAGGCGGAGGAACACGTCGTCGAGGGTCGGCGGACGCAGACTCGCGTCGAGCAACGGCACGCCCGCCGCGTCGAGTTCACGCACCAGCCGGGGGAGCGTGAGCGTCGGGTCGAGCGTGACCGCGCCGACCGCGTGCCGCTCGTGGTCGAACGAGGGCTGCGCTCCGGTGAGTTGGTCGAGAACGCCGGCCGCCCCGGTCATCGCGTCCGCGTGGGCGACGACGACCTCCGCGTACGAGCCGACCAGCGCCTTGAGTTGGGGCGGCGAGCCGCTGTGCGCGATCCGGCCCCGGTCCATCAGGACGATCCGGTCGGCGAGTTGATCGGCCTCCTCCAGATACTGCGTGGTCAGCAGCACGGTCGTCCCCTCCGCTTTCAGAGCGCGCACGGCGTCCCAGATCTGGTTGCGGCTGACCGGGTCGAGCCCGGTGGTGGGTTCGTCGAGGAAGAGCACCGCCGGGTGCCGGATGAGACTGGCCGCCAGGTCGAGGCGGCGGCGCATACCGCCCGAGTAGGTGGAGGCCGGCCGGTCGGCGGCCCCGGTCAGGCCGAAACGGTCGAGGAGCTCGCCCGCGCGGGCCGCCGTGTCGCGGACGCGGTGCAGCCGTGCGAACAGCCGCAGGTTCTGCCGCCCGGTGAGGTCGCCGTCGACCGACGCGTACTGCCCGGTCACTCCGATCGCCCGCCGGACCGCGTCCGGCTCCCGCACGAGGTCGTGGCCCGCCACCCGAGCGGAGCCCGCGTCCGGCCGCAGCAGCGTCGCCAGCAGCCGTACGGCCGTCGTCTTGCCCGCCCCGTTCGGGCCGAGCATCCCGACCACCGTGCCCTCCGCCACGGCCAGATCGAGGCCGCGCACGGCGTGGACGTCTCCGAAACTCTTCTCCAGACCCTCACTAAGTACAGCGTACGTAGTAGTCATGGGTCGACCATAGCGCATTACGTACGCTGTACGTAACTAGGATGGTGGCCAGAGGTGATGATCGATGGCTGGCCGAGCGGCCGAACCCGAAGTGATCTGGGCGCGCGCCGAGCGCACCGGCCGAGGCCCGAGGCCCGCGTTCAGTCGCGCGGACATCGCGGCGGCGGCCGTGCGGCTCGCCGACGCGGGCGGTCTCGACGCCGTGTCCATGCGGCACGTCGCGGCCGAGCTGGGCTGCGGCACGATGTCGCTGTACAACTACGTGCCGCGCAAGGAGGACCTGTACGAGCTGATGGTCGACGCGGTCGGCGGTGAGCACGAGCTGTGGGAGCCGAGCGGGGACTGGCGCGCCGACATGCGGCGGGTGGCCCACCAGACGCGGGACCTGCTGCGCCGGCACCCCTGGATGCCGCGGCTGATGTCGCCGGTCTACGGGTTCAGCCCCAACGCGATGCGGTACCTGGAGCACTGCATGGCCTGCATGGATCCGCTCGACGCGCCGTACGGGGCGAAGATGCAGCTCCTGGGGATGCTGAACGGGTGTGTGACGACGTACGTCGCGAATGAGCTGGCGGCCGCTGAGCGCGTGCGCTCATTGCCGTGGTCGGAGGAGCAGGAGAACGCGGTGCGGATCGCCTACCTGGGCAGTCGGATCGCGTCCGGGGAGTTTCCCAGGCTGGCCGCGGCGTTCATGGAGGATTCGGGGCCGATCGATCTTGAGCAGGTGTTCGAGTGGATGCTCGGCAGGGTGCTGGACTCGTTCGCGCCGTAGGGCCCCGAAGACGGGGAAGCCTTGTGCCCGGCCCTCTCACAGCAGCGTGAACTGGCCCTCCGGGCCCTCCTCGTGGTGGTCCAGTACCGAGGCGGGCCGGCGCGCCGACTCCGGGACCGGGAGTACGCCCGCCTCGCGCAGGTCGGCCGCCGTGATCGGCCGGTCGACCGTCAACTCGGCCCGGCCCGGCCCCAGTTCCGCCAGCAGTGCCAGCACGGTGATCAGTTCCAGCAACTCCGACGTCCAGGTCTGCGGCCAGGTCGTCGGGCGGACGGCCTCCAGCGTGCCCGGCTCCGCCTGTTCCGTTCTGCGGCCGAACCACTCCTCCAGGACGCGGACGCCCCCGACGCGGAAGTCCCAGGCCTCGGACGGTACGGGGGAGATGCGGCCCTCGTCGACGAGCAGGGTCTCCTCGTCGCGGTCGTAGACGACCTCGACGGGGCGGGAGGGGAGCGGGGAGCGGACGTAGGGGCGGCGGCCGCCGGGGAGTTTGGGGCGGTCGCCGTCGCGGCGCATGAGCCAGAGGGTGCGGCGGCCCAGCTCGACACCGTGGGACCAGGCTTCGGGGTCGGTGGGCAGCGGGACCTCGACGCGGTTCGGGCCGGGGCGCGCGGCCACCAGGATCCAGCCGAGGACGTCCACGGGATCGACGGGGGCGGTGCCGAGGCGTTCGCCGACGTACTCCGGCAGACCGGGTGCGAGGTTCGGCTCCCGTCCGCCCGGCCGTCGGTACAGGGGGCGGACGCGGCCGACGCGCGGGCCGTGGGGCGGGGACAGGGGCAGGACGGGGGAGGCGAGGAGGACGGGGCCCGACGACGCCTCCGGGGCCGCCGTCTGCTCGACGACGAAGATCTGCCGCTCGTCCGCCACGCGCCACAGCTCGGGGCGGGCGGCATCGATCAGGCGGTGGTCGGGGATGAGCCACTGCTCGTCGAACGGGGCGGCCAGGATCCGTACCGGCTCGGGGCAGGGGCCCGACTCACGGGCCAGCCGGCCGGTGCCGCTGGACTGGCCCGGCAGCTGGGTCACCGCCGAGGCCAGGGTGCGGGAGCGGGTGGGGGCGAAGAGGGCTTCGCGGTCCGGGCCCTCGGCCTTCACCAGGGCGTCCCAGCGGGCCTTCAGGGCGGCCGCGTCGGGGGCCGCCGGCCACCCCCGGCCCAGCCGTGGCGGTGCGACGGACCACGGCATGAGGTCCGCGAGCAGCGGAGCGTCGTCGGGCGTCACGTCGGGCATCGTAAGGCCTCGTCAGTGGGCGTCGAGGGTCACGGTGAACGAGAAGCGGTCGCCGCGGTAGTGGATGACCGCCACGTCGAGGACGCGGCCGGAGTCGTCGTAGGTGACGCCCGTGTAGTGAAGGATCGGGCTGAGCAGGGGGACCTGGAGGAGCCGGGCCGTCTCCGGGTCGGCGATGCGGGCCTCGACGGTGTCGGTGATCCGACCGATGGCCACGCCTACGACATCACGGAGAACCTTGGTCATGGGCCAGCGGAGCAGGTCGTCGCGGTCGATGCGTTCGGCCAGCTCGGGGCGGACGTAGTTGCGGGCGTGGTTGGTGGGCTCGCCCGTCCGCTCGTCACCGCGCAGCCGGTGGTACGTGGCCACCTCGGTCAAGTCGGGGAAGTACTCCGAGAGTTCACCCGACAGGGGGGTGCTGCCCTGGTCCAGCAGCTCGGTCGTCATGCCCGACTGCTGGGCCACGATCGCGTCCACCGAGCCGAGCAGCCGCACCGGAGAGCCCCGCTGCGCGCTCGGCTCGATGAAGGTGCCGCGCCGGCGGTGCCGGCTGATCAGCCCCTCGACCTCCAGCTCCTTCAGCGCCTGCCGCATGGTCAGCACACTCACCCCGTAGTGCCCGGCCAACTGCTCCTCGGTGGGCAGCCGCAGGGGATCCCGGGGCGTTCGGCCCAGTATCGAGGCGCGCAGGGACTGCGACACCTGATACCAGAGCGGCAGTTTGCGGTTCAGGACGATCGAGTCCGGAGCGAAAGAGGTCACGACGTATCCGTACCCGGCGTCGCGTGTTCAGTGCAACGGGCCGAAGTGGCGCTGGAGCCCGGACCACACGTCGTCGTACCCCTGCTGCAGGTGCTCCGCGCGGGCTGCCTGCGCGGTCGTGAGGATCGGCCAGCGCGTCTCGAACATGAAGGCGAGCCCGTCGTCGACCCGCTGCGGCTTCGGTTCCGCCGCGCTCGCCCGGTCGAAGGTCTCCCGGTCCGGGCCGTGCGCCGACATCATGTTGTGCAGCGAACCGCCACCGGGCACGAACCCCCCTTTTCCAGCGGTCTTCGCGTCGTACGCGCCCTCGATCAGGCCCATGTACTCGCTCATCACGTTCCGGTGGAAGTACGGCGGCCGGAACGTGTCCTCGCCGACCAGCCAGCGCGGCGCGAAGACGACGAAGTCCACCCCGGCCAGGCCGGGGGTGTCGCTCGGCGACGTCAGCACCGTGAAGATCGACGGGTCCGGATGGTCGTACGAGATCGTCCCGATGACGTTGAAACGGCGCAGGTCGTAGACGTACGGCGTGTAGTTGCCGTGCCAGGCGACCACGTCGAGGGGGGAGTGGTCGTAGACGGCCGTCCAGAGGTTGCCGCAGAACTTGTTCACCACCTCCAACGGGCCCTCGACGTCCTCGTACGCGGCCACCGGCGCCCGGAAGTCACGGGCGTTCGCGAGGCCGTTGGCGCCGATCGGGCCGAGGTCGGGGAGGCGGAAGGGGGCGCCGAGGTTCTCGCAGACGTAGCCGCGGGCGGGGCCGTCCAGCAGGTCGACGCGGAAGCGGACGCCCCGGGGGATCAGGGCGACCTCGCCGGGCTCGACGTGGAGCCGGCCGAACTCCGTGCGCAGGAGGAGGCCGCCGCGCTCCGGGACGATCAGGAGTTCGCCGTCCGCGTCACTGAAGACCCGCTCCATGGCGGAATTGGCGTGATACAGGTGCACGGCCATGCCCGTGCGCTGGGCCGCGTCGCCGTTGCCGCCGAGCGTCCACAGGCCGCCGAGGAAGTCGGTGCCCGCCGGGGGCTCCGGAAGGGGGTCCCAGCGGAGGCGGTTGGGGTCGGGAACCGTCTCGGTGAAGGGGGCCGTGCGCAGAGTCCCGCTGTCCGTGCGCGTGAAGGCGGGGTGGGCGGCCGAGGGGCGGATCCGGTAGAGCCATGAGCGGCGGTTGTGGGACCTCGGTTCGGTGAACGCGGTGCCGCTGAGCTGCTCCGCGTACAGGCCGAGCGGGGCGCGCTGCGGGGAGTTGCGGCCGTGCGGCAGTGCGCCCGGGACCGCCTCCGAGGCGTGTTCGTTGCCGAAACCGGAGAGGTAGTCCAACCCCTCGGCCGTCTTCCTCGCGTCCCCGCTCATGCCCGCTCCCTCGCGCTCCTAATTCCTATGCTTAACCGTAGGATTCGGCCGGGGCGGGCGCAAGGGGACAGGACGACAACCGGACGCGACGGGACGTCGGCAGATCGGGTGCATCGGGCGGAGAGGGAGAACCGGAACGGGAGGGGATCCGTCCTGTCAGTGCGGTGCTTTAGTCTCCCGGCAGGCCGTGGACGTGCGGATGTTCGCCGTCCGTCGTGCTCGGCGGCTGAGCGGGAGCGGCGGCACCGGCCGTACTGATATTCGGAAGGCTCATCGGACCTCGGCGGAAAGGCATCATGAAGCCCGTGTCCCAGGCGACCTCCCTGCGCCGCGCACCCGTGCAGCGGCGCAGTGCCGAACGACTGACCAGGATCCTCGACGCCTGCGCCGACCTCCTCGACGAGGTGGGCTACGACGCGCTGAGCACCCGCTCCGTGGCGTTGCGGGCGGGTGTGCCCATCGGTTCCGTCTACCGCTTCTTCGGCAACAAGCGCGCGATGGCCGACGCGCTCGCCGAGCGCAACCTGAACCGCTTCACCGACCGTGTCACCCGCCGCCTCCAGGCGACGGGCGGCCGGGACTGGCGTACCACCATGGACGCCGTCCTCGACGAGTACCTCGACATGAAGCGCAACACCCCCGGCTTCGCCCTCATCGACTTCGGTAACCAGATCCCGGTCGGCGGCAACCGTCAGGAACCCAACCACCGCGTCGCCGACCGGCTGTCCGAACTGCTCTCCGTGTTCATCGACCGCACCCCCGACGAGGACCTCCGCCGCACCTTCCTCATCGCCGTGGAGACCGCCGACACCCTCGTCCACCTGGCCTTCCGGGTCTCCCCGGAGGGTGACGCGCGGATCATCCAGGAGATGCGGGAGCTGCTGCGGGCCTACCTCGCGCGCGTGCTGGACTGACGCCGGGGCCGGTCAGGGAGCCAACTGTCCGAGCCGGGGCGAGGGCCGTCCGGCCCCGCCCCCGGCCGGGGCGACCGGCAACGCGACCCGGCTACGGTCACGCGAATTTCCGAGAAGATCCCGGGCCGCCCCTCCCCGCGATGCATACCGGTCGGTATGCTCAGCGTCGGTGCCGTGCGCCTCCACAGGCGCGGCCCCCGTCCGAGCGTCACCGTCGCCGCCGCCCTTCCGGAGGACCCGTGTCCACCACCACCGACTCCCGCACCGCCCTGCGTATCTGCCCCCTCTGCGAGGCCACCTGCGGACTCACCCTCACCATCGAGGGCACCCGGGTGACCAAGGCGCGCGGTGACCGGGACGATGTGTTCAGCAAGGGCTTCATCTGCCCGAAGGGCGCCTCCCTGGGCGCGGCCGACGGGGACCCGGACCGGCTGCGCACCCCGCTGGTCCGCAGGGACGGCGAACTGCGGGAGGCCACCTGGCAGGAGGCCTTCGACGCCGTCGCCGCCGGGATCCGGCCCGTCGTCGAGGCCCATGGACCGAACGCCGTCGGTCTCGTCTTCGGCAACCCGAACGTGCACACCGTGGCCGGCGGCCTCTACCCGCCGCTCCTCGTCGGCGGCCTCGGCACCCGCAGCATGTTCAGCGCCTCCACGGTCGACCAGATGCCCAAGCACGTCTCCAGCGGACTGCTCTTCGGCGACGCCAACGCCATCCCCGTGCCCGACCTCGACCGCACCGACCACCTGCTGCTCCTCGGCGCCAACCCCCTGGAGTCCAACGGCAGTCTGTGCACCGCGCCCGACTTCCCCGGCAAGCTCAAGGCCCTCAAGGCGCGCGGCGGCACCCTCACCGTCGTCGACCCGCGCCTGACCCGCACGGCCAAGCTCGCCGACCGGCACGTGGCGATCCGCCCCGGCACGGACGCGCTGCTGCTCGCGGCGATGGCGTACGTCCTCTTCGAGGAGAACCTCGTCGACCTCGGGGACCTCGCCCCGCATGTGCGAGGGGTCGAGGAACTCGGCGCCACCGTAAAGGAGTTCACACCCGAAGCGGTCGCCGGGGCCTGTGACGTCGACGCCGGGACCATCCGCGCGCTCGCCCGCGAACTGGCCGCCGCGCCCACCGCCGCCGTATACGGCCGCATAGGCAGCTGCACCGTCCCGCACGGTACCCTCGCCAGCTGGCTGGTCGACGTGCTCAACATCCTCACCGGCAACCTCGACCGGCCCGGCGGTGCCCTCTTCCCGCAGTCCGCGACCGACAGGACACCCCGGCCCGCCGGGCCCGGCCACGGCTTCGCGCTCGGCCGCTGGCACAGCCGGGTCAGCGGCCACCCCGAGGCCAAGGGCGAACTGCCGCTGTCCGCGCTCGCCGAGGAGATCGACACCGCCACCGCCGAGGGCAGCCCGATCCGCGCCCTCATCACGATCGCCGCCAACCCCGTGCTCTCCGCACCCGACGGCGACCGCCTCGACAAGGCGCTCGGCTCCCTGGACTTCATGGTCAGCGTCGACCCCTACCTGGGCGAGACCGCCCGCCACGCCGACGTCGTCCTGCCGCCGCCCCCGCCCTCCCAGGCCCCGCACTACGACTTCGCGCTCAACACCCTGGCCGTACGCAACCAGGTCCGCTACAACCGTGCCGCCGTCCCCCTGGAGGACGGCCGCATGTCCGAGACGGAGATCCTCGCGCGGCTCGTCCTCGCCGCCACCGGCATGCACGGCGCCGACCCCTCCGCCGTCGACGACCTGGTCATCGGCCAGACCCTGGGCAAGTCCGTGAAGGAGGCCCACTCACCCGTCCACGGTCGCGACCCCAAGGAGCTCGCCGCACAGTTGACGGGCACGGGCGGCCCCGAGCGCCGGCTCGACATGATGCTGCGCCTCGGCCCGTACGGCGACGGCTTCGGCGCCGACCCGGACGGGCTGACCCTCGCGAAGCTGCTCGCCCACCCGCACGGCATCGACCTCGGGCCGCTGAAGCCGCGTCTGCCGCAGCCGCTGAAGACGGTGAGCGGCAGCATCGAACTGCTGCCGCAGCCGATCGTCGACGATCTGCCGAGGCTCCGCACCGCCCTGCGGGAGCGCCCCGACGGCCTCGTCCTCATCGGCCGCCGCCATCTGCGGTCCAACAACAGCTGGCTGCACAACATCCCCGCCCTCACCGGCGGCACCAACCGCTGCACCCTGCACATCCACCCCGACGACGCCGGCCGTCTCGGACTGGCCGACGGCGACGCCGTACGGATCAAGGGCGCCGGGGGAGAGGTCACCGCTCCCGTCGAGGTCACCGACGTCGTACGACCCGGCGTCGTCAGCCTTCCGCACGGCTGGGGACACGACCGTCCGGGCACCCGCATGAGCCACGCGGCGATCGACCCCGGCGTGAACGTCAACCAGCTCCTCGACGGCTCGCTGCTCGACCCGCTTTCCGGCAACGCGGTCCTCAACG
The DNA here is from genome assembly GCF_041435215.1 of Streptomyces sp. NBC_01314. Lineage (NCBI taxonomy): Bacteria > Bacillati > Actinomycetota > Actinomycetes > Kitasatosporales > Streptomycetaceae > Streptomyces > Streptomyces sp. NBC_01314. The sequence goes on from NZ_CP108394.1 coordinate 8,887,086, forward strand.
GCATCCCCGTCGACCTCGTCCCAACAGGCGCAACGCTGTGACCTGGAGTTCTGCTCTTATTGCTCGCATGTCAACGTCTTGTTAAGACTTGCGGGGCCGCCCTAACGTCGTCGCACCGCCGGTGCCCTGGTGGGAGTTCAAGGGCGAACGTTAGGTATCCACATGTTGACCATCCTCGGCTTCGCCATGATCGCGACCTTCCTGGTCCTGATCATGATGAAGAAGATGTCGCCGATCGCGGCACTCGTACTGATCCCCGCGCTCTTCTGCGTGTTCGTCGGAAAGGGAGCCCATCTCGGCGACTACGTCATCGAGGGGGTGGGCAACCTCGCGCCCACCGCCGCGATGCTGATGTTCGCCATCGTCTACTTCGGCCTCATGATCGACGTCGGTCTCTTCGACCCGATCGTCCGAGGCATCCTGAAGTTCTGCAAGGCCGACCCGCTGCGCATCGTCGTCGGCACGGCCCTGCTCGCCGCGATCGTCTCCCTGGACGGCGACGGCTCGACCACCTTCATGATCACCGTCTCGGCGATGTACCCGCTGTACAAGCGCCTGAAGATGAGCCTGGTCGTGATGACCGGTGTCGCCGCCACCGCCAACGGCGTGATGAACACGCTGCCCTGGGGCGGCCCGACCGCCCGCGCCGCCACCGCGCTCAAGCTCGACGCCGCCGACATCTTCGTCCCGATGATCCCGGCGCTCCTCGTCGGCCTGCTCTTCGTCTTCGTCCTGGCCTACGTCCTCGGCCTGCGGGAGCGCAAGCGCCTCGGCGTCCTGAGCCTCGACGAGGTCCTGGAGCAGGAGAAGATCGTCAAGGACGAGGAGGAGTCCGAGTCCGAGGAGACCGTGCTCGTCGGCGCGGGCGCCGCGTCCTCCGCCGCCGGCTCCGGCGACGACAAGGGCCGTACGACGAAGACCACCGGCGGAGCGGGCTCCGGCACCGACTCCGAGGACGACGACGAGGACGACGCCCGCCTCCAGGGCCTCGACCCCAACCGCCCGACGCTGCGCCCCAAGCTGTACTGGTTCAACGCGCTGCTCACGGTCACGCTGCTCACCGCCATGATCATGGAGTTGCTGCCGATCCCGGTGCTGTTCATCCTCGGCGCCGCGCTCGCCCTGACCGTCAACTTCCCCCATATTCCCGACCAGAAGGCCCGGCTCGCCGCCCACGCCGACAATGTCCTCAACGTCTCCGGCATGGTCTTCGCCGCCGCCGTCTTCACCGGCGTCCTCCAGGGCACCGGCATGGTCGACTCGATGGCCAAGTGGATCGTCGACGGCATCCCGGCCGGCATGGGCCCGCACATGGCCCTCGTCACCGGCTTCCTGAGCCTGCCGCTCACCTACTTCATGTCCAACGACGGCTTCTACTTCGGCGTCCTCCCGGTCCTCGCCGAGGCCGGCGCCGCCCACGGGGTCTCGCCGCTGGAGATCGCCCGCGCCTCCCTGGTCGGCCAGCCGCTGCACATGTCCAGCCCGCTGGTGCCCGCCGTGTACGTCCTCGTGGGTATGGCGAAGGTCGAGTTCGGCGACCACACGAAGTTCGTGGTGAAGTGGGCGGCGGCGACCTCGCTGATCGTCCTCGGCGCCGGCGTGCTGTTCGGCATCATCTGAACCGTGGAACCCGACTCCCTCGAACCGGAGCGAAGCTCCCGGGAACCGCGTGAACTTCCCTCGAATCGGCGTGAACTTCCCCCAGGAGGACCCGCATCGTGAGGCCCGGCAGGAACCGCGGCTGGCTGCTCCGCCTCGTCATCGCCTTCAGCTTCGCGCAGGGGGCGGTGTCGATGGCCCGGCCCGCCGTGTCCTACCGGGCCCTCGCGCTGGGTGCCGACGAGCGCGCGATCGGGGTGATCGCGGGGGTCTACGCCCTGCTCCCGCTGTTCGCCGCCGTCCCGCTCGGCCGCAGGACCGACCGGGGCCGGTGCGCGCCCCTGCTGCCCGTGGGCGTCGTCCTCATATCCGGCGGCTGCGTCATGAGCGGCCTGGCGAACTCGCTGGTGGCGATGGCCGTGTGGAGCGGGGTGATGGGCCTCGGGCACCTCTCCTTCGTGATCGGCGCCCAGTCGCTGGTGGCCCGCCAGTCCGCGCCGCACGAACACGACCGCAACTTCGGCCACTTCACCATCGGCGCCTCCCTCGGCCAACTCGTCGGCCCGATCGCCGCGGGCGCCCTGATCGGCGGCTCGGACATGGTCCGCACGAGCGGCCTGGCCCTGGTGGTGGCGGGCGCCGGGGCGGCGGTCTCGTTCACCTCGCTGTGGCGGATAGAGCGCCCGGTCGAGCCCAAGTCCCGTACGGCACAGGGCGAGCGGGTGCCCGTGCACCGCATCCTGCGCACCCGGGGAGTGCCGGGCGGCATCTTCATCAGCCTCGCCGTACTGTCGGCCACGGACATCCTCACCGCCTATCTGCCGGTGGTCGGGGAGCACCGGGGCATCGCGCCCGCGGTGATCGGCGCCCTGCTGAGTCTGCGCGCGGCGGCGACCATCGCGTGCCGTCTGGTGATGACGCCCATGCTGCGACTGCTGGGCCGGACCGCGCTGCTCACCGTCACCTGTGTGCTTGGCGCCGTGCTGTGCGCCGGGATCGCGCTGCCCGTGCCGGTGTGGGCGCTGGCCCTGATACTCGCCGCCCTCGGGTTCTGCCTCGGGGTGGGACAGCCGCTGTCCATGACGACGGTGGTGCAGGCCGCGCCGGACGAGGCCCGGTCCACCGCCCTCGCGCTGAGGCTGACGGGAAACCGGCTCGGGCAGGCCGGGGCACCCGCCGCCGCCGGCCTGATCGCCGGTGTCGCGGGCGTGGCCGCGCCGTTCGTGATGCTCGGCGCACTGCTGCTGGTGTCGTCGGGCATCGCCCTGCGCTCACCGGCACAGCCCGGGCAGCGGAGCGGCAGGCCTGGCAAGGGCAAGGGCAAGGGCAAGGATGGGGGCGAGGACGGGGACGAGGGGAAGGGGGACGGGAAGGGCCGCCCTCGGCCCGGTGTGCCCCTGGGCCGGAAGAGGGATATCTGAGGGTTGTCCGACGGGTCGTCGGGCGTGGCTCCCTCTCGGCCCCGTGTGATGTGGCAGAGAGTCAGGCGAAAGAGCGATTTGTATGAAAATCGTCTGACTCGGAGGTTCTGTATGTCCACCTCGTCCCGCCCCCGCCCCGCCGGAGTGCGCGCGAGTGCCGCCGCCGTCCTCGCGGCACTCACCGTCACGGGAGCCGGCCTCATCACGGCACCGGCCGCCGTCGCCGCCCCGGGTGACCCCGACGTCGTGATCCACAAGGTGGGCTTCCCGTTCGACAACCAGCGCAACCAGCCGCTGGTCTGCGACTTCTATCTCTCCGCCTTCAACTTCCCCAAGGACTCCACGCCGTCGCAGCGCATCAGCTGGACGATCGACCGGGAGCCGCCCGCACCGCGTACCGACCCCGTCGCCACGGGCGAGATGCCCCTCGCGACCGACGGCACCGGACACAGCACGCCCGTGGCGCCCGAGAACGCGGCACGGCTCCCCGACGGGGAGTACGTGCTGACCTGGAGGACCGTCGGGGGCACGCTCGAGGAAGGGCGCAGGGAGATCACCGTCGACTGCCCGCTCACCGCTCTCGCCGGTCCCGAAGGCACCCGTCCCGAAGGTTCCCGTGTCGAGGGCGCCCGTCCTGAAGGTTCCCGTGTCGAGGGCGCCCGTCCTGAAGGTTCCCGTGTCGGGGGCGCCCGTCCTGAAGGCGCCGTCCCGGCCGGTGCCGGCGGTCTCGCCATGACCCAGAACTTCGCGCCGGTCGCCGGCGCGGCCGCCGTGGGCCTTGCCGCGGTCGGCGGGGTGGCCTACCTGCGGCTGCGCCGTCGCCACGCCGATGGCGCCGCGTAGACGCCGGCCGAGGCCCTGGTACCGGACGCGCGCCTACCGCCTGACGCGGACGGTCGTGATGACCGTCGCGCTGGTGGTGGGCGGCGTCCACCTGGCGGAGGACAGGGAGCGGACCGCATCCGCCGAGGACCGCTCCGCCTGGGCCGACACCGGGGCGCGCGATGCGGGGGCGCCGCGCGGCCAGGCGTCCCTGTCCTTCACGCCCTCACCACCCGACGAGCCCGCACGCGCCACGTCCGCACACACGGCACCCGAGCAAGACGCCAAGCCGACCGAGCGCACACGGCCGACCGAGCACACTGAGCCGGCCGAGCACACTGAGCCGGTCGAGCGGGTGGGTCCGAGCCCCGCCGAGCCGGAGGAGCCCACTCCCGCCGCGCCCACCGGAGCGACCCCCACCCGACTCACGGACCCGGCCCCCGCCGAGCCTCCGCGGCCCGCCCCCACCACCACCCCGGCCGAAGCGAAGAGGCCCGCCCTTCCCCGTACGCTCCCACCCTCCCCGGCGAAGACCGTCACCATCCAGTACCTCGGCATCGAGGCACCGGTGACCGGGCTCCGCCTCGACAGCAGGCGGCGGCTTCCCGCGCCGCCGGACGACAGGCCCGAGCTGGTCGGCTGGTACGCGGAGGGGCCCGCGCCCGGCGGGCCCGGCACCGCGGTCGTCGTCGGCCACCGGGACACCCGGACGGGCCCCGCCGTCTTCGCCTCGCTGGACGTCATCAAGCCGGGCCGCATCGTGGAGGTCCTGCGGGCGGACGGACGCACCGCCGTCTACACCGTTGACGCCGTGAAGACGTACGAGAAGAGCCGCTTCCCCGACAAGGAGGTGTACGGCCACCGCGGCCGCCCCGAACTGCGCCTGATCACCTGCGGCGGGACGTACGACCGGTGGAAGGGTTACGCGAGCAACGTCGTCGTCTTCGCCCACCTGACCGGGACCCGGGAACCCGCGCGCAAGCCGTGAGCAGGCGCGCAGGGCGCGTTTCGTGCGCCTCGGCGAGCCCGTGAGGGCGTACTGGCCCACGCGCGGCCCGGCTCCGGCGCGGCGAGGGATCCGGAACCGGTGATCCCGCCAAGAGGACACATGACCGCGCACTCCACCGTTCCTGTGGACTGAGCGGGGGTTGGTCCGTTCAGCCGCGCGCCCCGAACGGTCCTGGGCGAGCTGGTCCGGTCCGGGAGGCCCCCGCGGCCGGAGGCCGCTGATGGACACAGCCCTGCGCGACCTGGCCAATTGGGTACGGCCAGAGGCGACTCACACCGGTGGAACAGGGCCCCGTACGCCGACGCCGTACCCGGGCGTCCCAGATCGCACGACCACGCTGACCCGAACGGCCCAGGACACCGCAAGCCCGGAAACAGGACATCACACGATCGAGCTAACTCGACCTCACGCGCACTCCTTGGCGAGCAGCTACCAACCCCCACGCACTCCCACCATCCGCACGGGCACCCCGTCCCCGTCCTCCGCACCCGGAGTGGCTCCTCCGCGCCTGGCGCGCCCGGGGCACTTCTCCGTACGCCGGGCCGCCGACGAGTCCTGCCTCACTCCCCGCGGCTCTGGTGCCGGAAAACTATCAGAGCTAGTTTTTGGGGCGGACGACCACGCCCGCCCGGGAGGCAGCACGATGAAGGCACACGACGGCATGTACATCGGTGGTACCTGGCGGCCCGCCGCGGGGACCGACACGATCGAGGTCGTGAACCCGGCCGACGAGCAGGTGATCGACCGGGTCCCGGCGGGAACGGCCGAGGACGTCGACGCCGCCGTACGAGCCGCGCGTGCCGCCCTCCCCGGTTGGGCCGCCACCCCACCCGCCGAACGGGGCGCGATCATCGGCGCGCTGCGCGACGCGCTCGCCGCGCGCCGGGAGGAGATCGCCGAGACGGTGACGGCGGAGCTCGGCTCGCCGCTGCCGTTCTCCCAGCGGGTGCACGCGGACCTTCCGGTCGCGGTCGCCGGTTCGTACGCCGACCTGGCCGCTCGGCACGCTTTCGAGGAGAAGGTCGGCAACTCGACCGTCCACCACGAGCCCATCGGCGTCGTCGGCGCGATCACCCCCTGGAACTACCCGCTCCACCAGATCGTCGCCAAGGTCGCCCCTGCCCTCGCCGCGGGCTGCACGGTCGTCCTGAAGCCCGCCGAGGACACCCCGCTGAGCGCCCAGCTCTTCGCTGAGGCCGTCCACGAGGCGGGCGTACCCGCCGGCGTGTTCAATCTGGTCACCGGTCTCGGCCCGGTCGCCGGGCAGGCGCTCGCCGAGCACGACGGCGTCGACCTGGTCTCCTTCACCGGGTCCACGGCGGTGGGCCGGCGCATCGCCGCGACCGCCGGGGCCGCCATCAAGAAGGTGGCCCTGGAACTCGGCGGCAAGTCCGCCAACGTGATCCTCCCGAGCGCCGACCTGACCAGGGCGGTCGGCGTCGGCGTCGCCAACGTCATGTCCAACTCCGGCCAGACGTGCAGCGCCTGGACCCGCATGCTCGTCCACTCCTCCCAGTACGACGAGGCCGTCGAGCTGGCCGCCGAGGCCGTCGCGAAGTACGGCGACCGCATCGGCCCGCTGGTCAACGCCAAGCAGCGGGAGCGGGTGCGGGGTTACATCGAGAAGGGCGTCGCCGAGGGCGCCCGTCTGGTCGCCGGCGGCGTTGAACCCCCGCGCGAGCAGGGCTATTTCGTCAGCCCCACCGTCTTCGCCGACGTGACCCCGGAGATGACCGTCGCCCAGGAGGAGATCTTCGGTCCGGTCCTGTCGATCCTCCGCTACGAGGACGAGGACGATGCCCTGCGGATCGCCAACGGCACGGTCTACGGGCTGGCCGGTGCCGTCTGGGCCGGCGACGACACCGAGGCCGTGGCCTTCGCGCGCCGCATGGACACCGGCCAGGTGGACATCAACGGCGGGCGCTTCAACCCGCTGGCCCCCTTCGGCGGTTACAAGCAGTCGGGAGTGGGCCGCGAACTCGGCGCGCACGGTCTGAGCGAGTACCTGCAGACCAAGTCCCTTCAGTTCTGAGCGGGTTCGGGCCGACGGCGGGGACGGTGCCGCATCGCGATCACGCGGAGGCCGAGACGGGTGCCGACCGAGAGCCGGAGCCGTCGGACGAACCGTTCCCGCCTGCCGGACGTTGCCGTCTGCCGGACCGAGCGAGTCGTTTCCAGCGAGCGTAGGAGAGTCGTCCCCATGGCCGTTCGTGCCGCCGTACTGCCCGCCGTCGGTGCCCCGTTGGAGATCACCGGGATCGAGCTGCCGGACCCCGGGCCCGGCCAGGTCCGGGTGCGGCTGGCAGCCGCCGGGGTCTGCCACTCGGATCTGTCGCTGTCCGACGGCACCATGCGGGTACCGGTGCCCGCCGTGCTCGGCCATGAGGGCGCGGGCACGGTCCTCGCGGTCGGCGACGGGGTCACCCATGTCTCGCCCGGCGACGGCGTCATCCTCAACTGGGCTCCCTCATGCGGGAGTTGCCACACCTGCTCGCTCGGCGAGGTGTGGCTGTGCGCGAACGCGCTGCTCGGCTCCGGGAACGTGTACGCCCGGCGGGCCTCCGACGGCGCCGACCTTTACCCCGGTCTGAACGTGGCCGCCTTCGCGGAGGAGACGGTTGTGGCCTCCGGGTGCGTGCTTCCCGCCCCGGACGGCGTCCCGCTCACCGACGCGGCCCTGCTCGGCTGCGCCGTCCTCACCGGCTACGGCGCGGTCCACCACTCGGCGCGGGTCCGGGAGGGCGAGACCGTCGCCGTGTTCGGGGTGGGCGGGGTCGGGCTGGCCGCGCTGCAGGCCGCGCGGATCGCGGGCGCCTCCCGGATCGTCGCGGTGGACGTCTCCCCGGCGAAGGAGGAGCTGGCCCGTGCGGCGGGAGCCACGGAGTACGTCGTCGCCTCCGAGCAGACCGCCCGCGAGATCCGTGCCCTGACCGGCAAACAGGGTGTGGACGTCGCCGTGGAGTGCGTCGGCCGCGCGGTCACCATCCGGGCGGCCTGGGAGTCGACCCGGCGCGGCGGCCGCACCACGGTCGTCGGCATCGGCGGCAAGGACCAGCAGGTCACCTTCAACGCACTGGAACTCTTCCACTGGGGCCGCACCCTCTCCGGCTGCGTCTACGGCAACTCCGACCCGGCACGCGACGTCCCGGTCCTCGCGGACCATGTCAGGGCCGGCCGTCTGGACCTGGGCACCCTGGTGACCGACCGCATCTCCCTGGACGACATCCCGACGGCCTTCGACAACATGCGAGCGGGCAAGGGCGGCCGGGCTCTGGTGACGTTCTGACCCGTCCGAGGGTGATGCGTGGCCGCTCGCGCAGTTCCCCACGCCCGTGACGGCGCGGGGCGCGCCCGGCGTGCATCGAGGGCGCGCGCCCGTGACGGCGCAGGGCGCGCCCTGAGCGCTTCGAAGGCGTGGGGAGCTGCGTGAGCAACCGCCGCCTACCCGCGGCCGCACAATTCACCCCTCACGCGAACCCGTCCCTGCATGCCCGTTGACCTCCATACCGTCCGGTCAGTACGTTCCCCGGAACGTCCCCGCACCCACCGGAGTGTGCTCGTATGGACACCGCTCCTTCCACCCCGTCCGTCCCCCAGCCGCCCGCACCCACCACCCCCCGCCCCCAGAGCCACCGCAAGGTCGCCACCGCCGCGGCCCTCGCCTCGGCCGTGGAGTGGTACGACTACTTCGTCTTCGGCATAGCCGCCGCCCTGGTCCTGGGCGACCTCTACTTCCCGGCCGGCAGCTCCTCCGCCGGAGTGCTCGCCGCGTTCGCGGCCTTCGCCGTCGGTTTCCTCGCCCGACCCCTCGGCGGCATCGTCGCCGGTCACCTCGGCGACAAGCGGGGCCGCAAACCCATGCTGGTCCTGGCCCTCACCCTGATGGGCCTCGCCACCACCGCCATCGGCCTCCTCCCCACGTACGAGACGATCGGGATCGCCGCTCCGATCCTGCTCGTCCTCCTCCGGGTCGCCCAGGGCGTCGCCGTCGGCGCCCAGTGGGGCGGCGCGATGCTGCTGGCCACCGAGTACGCCCCCGAGGGCAAGCGCGGGGTGTACGGCAGCTTCGTCCAACTCGGCGTGCCCATCGGCGTGGTGAGCGCCAACACGATGTTCCTCGTCGTGGGCGCGACCACCGACGACTCCGCGTTCACCGCCTGGGGCTGGCGCGTGCCCTTCCTGGTCGGCCTGTTCGTCCTCGGCCTCGCCTGGTACATCCACCGGCACGTGGAGGAGACCCCGGAATTCCGGGCGGCGGAGCGGGAGTTGGCGGAGAAGGAGAAGGGCGAGCAGAGCTCCCCGCTCAAAACGATCCTCCGCGGTCACCTCGGCACGGTCTTCCTGGCCGGCGGCTCCTTCGCCGTGAACACCGCGACCTTCTACATCCTCATCACCGGCGTCCTCGACTACACCACCCGCGAACTCGACATGAAACGCGGTGCGGTCCTCGCCGTCTCCCTCTGCGTCAGCCTCACCCAGCTGGTGCTGATCCCCGCCGCCGCGGCCCTCTCCGACCGTGTCGGCCGTATCCGCGTCTACGCGTTCGGCGCGGTCGGCATCGCCCTGTGGGCCGTCCCGCTGTTCCTGCTCATCGACACCGGCTCCCTGCTGTGGCTCGCCGTCGGCACCTTCGTCGCCAGCTGCTTCCTCAGCATCATGTACGGGCCCCAAGCCGCCCTGTTCGCCGAGCTGTTCACCCCCGAGATGCGCTACACGGGCGCCTCGCTCGGCTACCAGATCGCGGCGGTCCTCGGCGGCGGCCTCGCCCCGTTCCTGATGGTCCTCCTCCTGGAGGCCACCGGCACGTCCATGGCGGTGTCCGCGTACATCATCGGGCTCTCGGTGATCGCCCTCGTGTCGATCAAGATCCTTGCGGGGAGGGCGAGTTCACGAGCGGACGGCTAGCCTCGCGGCCCGGGTCGCGGTTCCGGAACGACATCCGGGGCCGCGGCCTCCGCGCCGGGCGCCGCCGCCCGCGTACGCGCCCGGGACCGCGACACCGCCACTCCCGCCAGACACAGCGCGCCACCGGCCAGTGTGAGCAGCCCCGGAACCTCGCCGAGGGCCAGCCACGACATCAGCACGACCAGCGCGGGCACGGCGTACGTGGTCGCGCCCATCCGGCTCGCGGTCGTACGGGCGAGGGCGTATGCCCAGGTGGTGAAGGCGAGGGCGGTCGGGAACACGCCCAGGTACACCATGTTGAGCGTCGCCGAGATCGGCGCGTCAGCCACCTCCCGCACCAGCTGCCCGGCGAACGGCAGACAGTCCCCCACTCTCGGCTGCGCTCGAGCGGGAGGGGCCCCCATCCGCACCGACGAGACAGCCGAACGTGGTCACCTGCAGCGGGCTCGCCGAGCCCAGCGCGGGCTTCTGCGCGACGACCCCCGCCGCGTACCCGACGGCCGCGAGCACACAGAGGACGACACCCAGCACCGAGCCCCCGCCCTCGCCGGACATCGACAGCCCGACGGCGACCGCGCCCGCGAACGACACCGCCATGCCGGCGAGCAGCCGCGGCGGCATCGGGTCGCCCAGCAGCCGGGCGCCGAGCAGGGCGATGAGGATCGGTCCGATGTTCACGACCAGCGCCGCCGTGCCCGCGTCGACCTGCTGCTCGCCCCAGTTCAGGGCGACCATGTAGAACCCGAACCACAGCACCCCGGACACCGCGATGCCCCGCCACGCGGCCCGCGGCGGCAACCCCTCGCGGCGCACCAGCCAGATCGCCCCCAGCGCCACCACCCCGGCCAGCAACCGCCCGAGCGCCAGCGCCCCCGGCGAGTACGCCTCCCCGGCGCTCCGGATCGACACGAACGCCGACGCCCACAGCACGACGGTGACGACCGCCGCCCCCGCCGCGAGCAGTTCGACCTTACGGGTGGGCGTGGACCGGGAGTCGTTCGTCATGGGGTCGAGGCTAGGTGAGGAGGCCGGTGGGAGGCTCGCGGATTTCGGACGCCCAGCTCGGGAGGGTACGTGGCATCACGGCTGCGGGTGGTTCGTGGCCGGGTCGCGCGGTTCCCCGCGCCCCTGACGGGGCCCGACCTGCTCGTACTGCTGCTCCAAGCCGTCCAGCAACGCCCGCAGCCCCACCTCGAACGCCCGCTCGTCCACCTTCTCCTGCTGTTCCGCCAGCAGATGGGCCTGCCCGAGATGGGGATAGTCGGACGGGTCGTACGCGCTCTTGTCGTCCACGAACCCCCCGGCGAACGACCCGATCGCGGACCCCATGATGAAGTACCGCATCAACGCCCCGACGGACGTGGCCTGCGCGGCCGGCCACCCCGCCTCGACCATGGCCCCGAACACGACGTCGGCGACCTTCAGCCCCGCGGGCCGCCGCCCGGGCCCCCGGGCGAGGACGGGCACGATGTTCGGATGGTCGCGCAGGGCGGCCCGGTAGGAGACCGCCCAGTCGTGCAGAGCGGTCCGCCAGTCGCGCCCGTCCTCGAACATCGACAGGTCGACCTGCGCGCTCACCGAGTCGGCGACGGCCTCCAGGATCTGGTCCATGGTGCGGAAGTGGTTGTAGAGGGAGGGTCCGCTCACTCCCAGCTCGGCGGCGAGCCGTCGCGTGGAGACCGCCGCCAGCCCCTCCGCGTCCACCAGCGCCCGCGCCGTCTCCACGATGCGGTCGGTGCTCAGCAAGGGCTTGCGCGGTCGGGCCATGGCGCACATAGTAGGGCTGCACCATAAAACTAGCAGTGATAATTTAAGCGTGAATGGCCATGCCCGAGCGTGATCTGTGGATGGGGTGATCCGACGTGAACCTGGAGCTCAGCGAGGAACAGACCGCCGTACGCCGGCTCGCGGGAGACTTCGTGGAGCGCGAGATCGCCCCGCACGTCATCGCCTGGGACCGGGCGGAGGAGGTCGACCGGGCCCTCGTGAAGAAGCTGGGCGAAGTCGGCTTCCTGGGGCTCACCGTCGACGAGGAGTACGGCGGCTCCGGCGGTGACCACCTCACGTACTGCCTGGTCACCGAGGAGCTCGGCCGGGGCGACTCCTCCGTGCGCGGCATCGTCTCCGTCTCCCTCGGCCTGGTCGCGAAGACCATCGCCGCCTGGGGCGACGAGGAGCAGAAACGCCGCTGGCTGCCGGGGCTCACGGCGGGGCAGTACGTCGGCTGCTTCGGCCTCACCGAACCCGGCACGGGCTCCGACGCGGGCAACCTCACCACCCGCGCGGTCCGGGACGGCGACGAGTACGTCATCAGCGGCACCAAGATGTTCATCACGAACGGCACCTGGGCCGACGTCGTCCTTCTCTTCGCCCGCTCCACCGACGCCCCCGGCCACAAGGGCATCTCCGCCTTCCTCGTCCCCACCGACGCCCCCGGCCTGACCCGCCGCGCCATCCACGGCAAGCTCGGCCTGCGCGGCCAGGCCACCGCCGAACTGGTCCTGGAGGAGGTCCGCGTCCCCGCCTCCGCCATGCTCGGCCCGGAGGGCAAGGGCTTCACCGTCGCCATGTCCGCGCTCGCCAAGGGCCGGATGTCGGTCGCGGCCGGCTGTGTCGGTATCGCCCAGGCCGCACTGGACGTCGCGGTCCGCTACGCCACCGAGCGCGAGCAGTTCGGCAAGTCCATCGCCCACCACCAGCTCGTCCAGGAACTCATCAGCGACATCGCGGTCGACGTCGACGCCGCCCGGCTTCTCACCTGGCGCGTCGCCGATCTCGTCGACCGGGGGCAGCCCTTCGCCACCGAGGCCAGCAAGGCCAAGCTCTTCGCCTCCGAGGCCGCCGTCCGCGCCGCGAACAACGCCCTGCAGGTGTTCGGCGGTTATGGCTACATCGACGAGTACCCGGCCGGAAAGCTCCTGCGCGACGCCCGCGTGATGACCCTCTACGAGGGCACCAGCCAGATACAGAAACTGCTCATCGGGCGGGCGCTGACAGGGGTTTCGGCGTTCTGAGCCGCATGCGAGCCGGTCTGAGTACCTGGGACCGCCGACTGAGTATCCCGACGGATGCGGTCCGGGCCGCCGCCGGCGAACCATGTCCCCATGAGTGAGACACCGGGCAAGCAGCAGAACACGGCGGCCTTCTACGGCCAGGCCGTCGCCTCCTTCGCCGTCGCCATGGCGGCCACCACCGTCGGCATCTACAACCTCGACGCCGACACCTGGGTCCGCGCCTTCCTGGCCGTCGCGGTCCTCTACCTCGTGACCTCGTGCTTCACCCTGGCCAAGGTGATCCGTGACCGGCAGGAGGCCGGGCGGCTCGTCAGCCGGGTCGACCAGGCCAGACTGGAGAAGCTCCTGGCGGAGCACGACCCCTTCGAAAAGCTCTGAGGAGCCCCGGCCCGGCAGGGCTCGGCCCTTGCGGCCCGTGCGGCCCGTCCGGCACGGCCCTGAGCGGGCCTTCTAAGCGCTCGCTCACCTTTCGGCGGTATGGTGGTGCCCAGCCATCGGAAGGGGCGAACGAGCGATGAGTACGGCGGAGGACCCGGCGGGCGGCGAGCCGCAACCGTGGGGCGAGGTCAACCCGGACGCGGCCCGGCGGCTGCTGGTGGCCGCCGTGGAGGCCTTCGCCGAGCGTGGGTACCACGCGACGACGACCCGTGACATCGCGGGCCGCGCGGGCATGAGCCCCGCCGCGCTGTACATCCACTACAAGACGAAGGAAGAGCTGCTCCACCGGATCAGCCGCATCGGGCACGAGAAGGCCCTCGACGTGCTGCGTAACGCGGCGGAGTCCGAGGGGAGCCCGGCCGACCGCCTCGCCGAGGCCGTGCGCTCCTTCGTCCGCTGGCACGCCGGGCAGCACACCGTGGCCCGCGTCGTCCAGTACGAACTGGACGCGCTCGGCCCCGACGCCCGCGCCGAGATCGTCACCCTCCGCCGGGAGAACGACGCGGCCGTGCGCGGCATCATCGAGGACGGCGTCGCCGCCGGCGACTTCGACGTCCCCGACGTCCGCGGCACCACCATCGCCGTCCTGTCCCTGTGCATCGACGTCGCCCGCTGGTTCAACGCCAACGGCCCGCGCACCCCTGACGAGGTCGGCAGCCTCTACGCGGACCTCGTCCTGCGCATGGTGGGCGCGACGAAGTGACCTGACACGGCGATCGGATAATTCTTCGAAACATTCGAATAATCGCCGGGCGATCCTGTGAGTGGGAGGCGTCGGCCCTGTCGTCCAGCCTGATGCGGGTCCCTGCAATACGCGCACGCGGGCAGGGTCGAATGTTTCGTTCCCGGTGCCGAAACTATTGACAGTTGACAGGGGCAGGCCAACACTCCGTGGGTGACAGGGCGAACCCCCATCAGCCCGAGGAGGACGCGCGCGTATGAACGACGCACCCGCACCCGCACCGGCACCCACTCCCGCCCCGCCCCCGAGCCGCAGGCTCTTCATGACCGGTCTCTGTACGACCGCGCTGGCCGCCGCGACCGCGGTGGCCCTGCCCGGCACCGCCCACGCGGACACGGTCGTCACCACCAACCAGACCGGCAGCAACAACGGCTTCTACTACTCGTTCTGGACCGACGCCCCGGGCACGGTCTCCATGACCCTGGCCTCCGGGGGCGGTTACCGGACCTCCTGGAGCAACACCGGGAACTTCGTCGCCGGCAAGGGCTGGAGCAACGGCTCCCGCAGGACCGTGACCTACTCGGGCACGTTCAGCCCCTCCGGCAACGCCTACCTGACCCTCTACGGCTGGACGGCCAGTCCGCTCGTCGAGTACTACATCGTCGACAACTGGGGCACCTACCGGCCCACGGGAACGTACAAGGGCACGGTCACCAGCGACGGCGGCACGTACGACATCTACAGGACGACGCGGTACAACGCCCCGTCCGTCGAGGGCAACCGGACCTTCGACCAGTACTGGAGCGTCCGTCAGGCGAAGCGGACGGGCGGGAACATCACCACCGGCAATCACTTCGACGCCTGGGCCCGCGCCGGGATGCCCCTCGGCAGCTTCAGGTACTACATGATCATGGCCACCGAGGGATACCGGAGCAGTGGCAGCTCCAACCTCACGGTGGCCCCGTGAACACCGGACCGCGCCGCTCGTTCCGTCTCCTGGGCAAGCGGCTGGCCGTCGTCGGGGCGGCCTTCGCGACCACCGTCCCCCTCACACTCACGGCCGCCGCGGCAGCCCCGGCGCCGGCCGCCGCCTGCAACGGGTACGTCGGCCTCACCTTCGACGACGGCCCGTCCGGCAACACGTCGGCCCTGCTCGGCGCGCTGCAGCGGAACGGGCTGCGGGCCACGATGTTCAACCAGGGCCAGTACGCCGCCGCCAACCCCGCCCAGGTCCGGGCCCAGGTCGCCGCCGGCATGTGGGTGGCCAACCACAGCTACACCCACCCGCACCTGACCCAGCTGAGCCAGGCGCAGATCGACTCGGAGATCTCCCGGACCCAGCAGGCCATCGCCGGCGCGGGCGGCGGCACCCCCAGGCTGTTCCGGCCGCCGTACGGCGAGACCAACGCGACGGTGAGGTCGGTCGCGGCCAGGTACGGCCTGACCGAGATCATCTGGAACGTCGACTCACAGGACTGGAACGGCGCCAGTGCGGAGTCGATCGTGCAGGCCGCCGCCCGGCTCACCAACGGCCAGGTCATCCTCATGCACGACTGGTCCGCGAACACACTCGCGGCGATCCCGCGCATCGCGCAGGGGCTGGCAGGCCGAGGCCTGTGCGCCGGGACGATCTCGCCGCAGACCGGCCGCGCCGTGGCACCCGGGTAGCCGAGCACCGCTCCCGGGTACCGGAACACCCGTGGCGCGGCGGTCGCGACCGCCGCGCCACTTCACCGTCGGCTCGTCGACCCGTCGGTTATCGACCCATCGGCTCAGAAGTAGTACCGGGACACCGACTCCGCCACACACACCGGCTTGTCCCCGCCCTCGCGCTCCACGAGGACCGCGGCCGTGACCTGCACGCCGCCGCCGACCTCCGTGACCTCCTGGAGGGCCGCCGTGGCGCGCAGCCGAGAACCGACCGGCACCGGCGCCGGAAAGCGGACCTTGTTGGTGCCGTAGTTGACGCCCATCCTCACGTTGTCGACCTTGAGCACCTGAGGAACGAGCAACGGCAGCAACGACAGGGTCAGATAGCCGTGGGCGATGGTCGTCCCGAAGGGTCCTGTCGCCGCCTTCTCCGGGTCCACGTGGATCCACTGGTGGTCACCGGTGGCCTCGGCGAACAGATCGATCCGCTTCTGGTCGACCTCCAGCCAGTCGCTGTACCCCAGCTGCTCACCCACCGCCGCCTTCAGTTCCTCGGCGGATGTGAAGATCCTCGGCTCTGCCATGTCCCGGCCTCCCTGATCCCAAATGTCTAAGCAACTGCTTAGCATGGTCGGCCGCGCGGTCCCTGTCAACGGACCGTGACCCTATCGGGTATGGGTAGGGTCGGAGGGGTGCCCCAGATCCCTGAGAAGATCCACGAGTTGACCGTCGGCCAGCTGTCGGCCCGTAGCGGTGCCGCCGTCTCCGCGCTGCACTTCTACGAGTCCAAGGGGCTGATCAGCAGCCGCCGCACCACGGGCAACCAGCGCCGCTACAGCCGTGACGCCCTGCGCCGCGTCGCCTTCGTCCGGGCCGCGCAGCGCGTCGGCATCCCGCTCGCCACGATCCGCGAGGCGCTCGCCGAGCTGCCCGAGGAGCGGACGCCGACCCGCGAGGACTGGGCCCACCTCTCCGAGGTCTGGCGGTCCGAGCTGGACGAGCGGATCAAGCAGCTCAACCGGCTGCGCGACCACCTGACCGACTGCATCGGCTGTGGCTGCCTGTCCCTGGCCACTTGCGTGCTGTCCAACCCCGACGACGTCTTCGGCGAACGGCAGAGCGGCTCCCGCCTCTAGGTGGAGCGCCGGAGGGTGGTCGAACAGGAGAAGCGGGAGAAGCGGGAGAAGTAGGAGGAACAGGAGAAGCAGGAGGAGCGAGAGAAGGAGCCCAGGGTTGCCGCTGAGCAACTCCCGGGCTCCCCGGCCCCACGAGTCCCCCGAAGATCCCGTGGGGGGCCTGTTCGCACTCGGCCCCGGTTCTCACCCTGCCTCGGCACTCACTCGTACTCGGTGCCGCCCTTGCGGGTCAGATACGCGGGGCTGACCGCCTTCGCGACGGCCCGCCCGCCGGTCACCGGGCTGTACCGCTCGGTGGCCGACCGGATCACGACCCCCTCACGCAGATGCAGATCGTGCCCGGAGACCGTCTCCCGGCCGTCGGCCACCTCCAGCACCCGCTCGATGGCGTACGGGCCCTCGTACAGCCTCGGCACCAGCGGCAGTTCGCCGTCGAGCAGCTCGGACAGCTCGGCCGAGTCCAGCCAGCGGACCTGGCCGTCGATGTCGGCGGAGACGTCGAACACGGCGTAACCGAGCGTGTCGCGACGGCCGTCGGCGCCGTACGACAGGTCCTGCACCCCGGCGCCGTACACCTCACCGAAGACGCCGACCCGGCGCGCCCCCAGCCGCTCGGCGAGCCGGGCCGCGGCTTCGGTGACCCGGTGGCCGTGGACGGCACGCCAGTACAGGTTGCGCGGGTCCTCCTTCAGCGCGAGGGACTTCGAGCCGAAGCCCTTCGAGGACACCTGGACGCGGCCGTCCTCGGTGAAGTACGTCACCAGGCAGGCCGTGCCGTGCAGCTTCTCCGTCAGGACGATCCGCTCGCCGGGCGTGAAGATGTCGGGATAGCGCTGGATGTTCTCGATGTCGACCCAGGGCAGCAGATCCGGCGCCGACTCGACCTCGCCGTTCATGGTGGGCGGGATCGGCGGCGCCCATTTGACGATGCCGAGCCGCTCCGCGAAGTCCGTGCCGTCCGTGACGGCCGCCGTCAGGTCCACGTCCGCGAGCGCCCGCGGACGGCAGACGATGCCCTGCGACAGCTCGCCCCGCAGCCGTACCGCCTTCACCCGGTCCGACCTGCTCCCCGCGAGCCGTCCGGTCAGCCCCAGCTCCTCGATCAGCGCGGCCGGGAGCACGGACTGCTCGGGGACGTAGACGGCGGTGTCACCGGTGCGGTACACGCCCTTCGCCACGACGGCTCGGTACAGGCCGACCTGGGCCAGTTCGAGTGCGTCGGCGTTCGGGTGTTCGTGGATCGTCAGCACTTCGGCGGTGACACGCAGCGTCGACATGGGGGCTCTCCCTCGGTTCCTGGGTCGCTCAGGGCTGTTTCATCGCCCCCAACTGTCCGTACGGGAAAGGGGTGGAGCGAGGGGATTTGCGGCTGGTAGGGTCGCGATCTTCGGTCGGCGGACCCGGGAGCGGACGGGCGCGGCACGGAGTACCGACGGGACCGATTCCCTTGTTCTCAGCCGCCCTTGAGGCCGCACTCGCGGACATCGACACGATCTTCGACGGCTTCTCCAGCCCGAACGAGACCGGGTGCGGCCGCTGCCACCTGCCCGAGGAGACCGCGTACCTCCGCACGCCGTACACGCGCGTGCCGCCGGACGTGCTGAAGCAGTACATGTTCGAGGTCTCGAACCACTTCGACGACCACGCCGCCTCGATGCGCCGACTGCTGCCGCAGGCCGCGCGGGCACTGGCGGACGGCACGCTCCACCTCGCCGGGGGGTGGAAGCCCCTCGGGCTGAGCGAGGTCGACCGGCGCCGGTGGCCCGCCGAACAGGCCGCCGCCGTCGAGGCGTTCGTCCACGCCTGGTGGGAGGGCAACCTGGCGAGGGCCCGGCCGCCGCAGCCGGTCGGTGACGTCTTCGAGGCCTGCGCCGGGCTTCTCGGCACCGCCGTGCCGCTGCTCGACCGCTGGCCCGCGGGCCCGGAGGCCGACGCGCATCTCGCGCGCTGCGTCGACTCCTGGATCCACGACCTGCTGCTCGACGCTCCGCCGTTCTCCCGGCTCGCCCCCGACATCGAGAGCGCCGTCGTACGCGACCTGCGGACCTGGCTCGCCGCCGAGGCACCCGCTCGCATCGAGCCCCTGGACTACGGCCTCGCCGTGCGCGTCGGCGTACTCGGGCTGCCCGCGCCGGAGCGCTGGGACCGCCTGCCGTGAACCCGTGAACCTGTGAATCGACGCACCCCGGCGCGTTCCGCCTCCGCGGTGCAACCGCTTTCGCCGAGACTGTGTCATGGACACGGAGGGGGGCGGCACGGCACGCCCTCGGGCAAGGAAAGGGGCGCTGGTGAGCGTCGTCATCTGTTCGCTGAAGTGGGAGAAGGCGCACTCGGGGGTGCAGAGGATCGCCTACGACCCGGACGGCTACCACCTGGTGCGCTTCCCGTACGCGCAGAGCGAGGAGTCGTACGACCCCTGGAAGATGCACGACCCGGCGAACGGCGGCGACACCGCGTCGAAGTTCCCCGACCCGCGCTCCGGACTGATCTGGCCCAGCCACAACGGCTGGGGTGTGCTGTCGGCGATGGTGTTCTGGGAGGCGGACCCCAGGACGCTGGAGCACCGGGCCCGCTTCGTGCGCGATCCCCTGAACCTGACGAAGAAGAAGTACGACTCGACGGGCACCACGGACAGCGCGTCCACGCGGGGCGGCCAGTTCCGCACCTACACCTGGCAGATGTTCGTGCACAAGGGCATACCGCTCGGGCTGAAGATATCCGCGCGTGGGTCGGGGGACACCAGGCGGGCCACGACGCTCACCCTCGCCGAGTTCAAGCTCGCCATCCACACGGACGTCAAGAAGCCGTAGTCGTCACGCCGTACCTGTGTGTTGTCTCCGCGCTGTGTTGTCTCTCCGCGTCGAACCCGCGCGCCGTACGTGCTCATACACGGGGGTGCGGCATCCCCGGCGCACCCCCGCCGGGCTACGCCGAGATCAGCAGCCGTCCGCGCCGGGACTCCGCCAGGGCCTCGGCCGTGAGCACCGGACGTGGCACCACGATTCCGCACTCCGTGCACACCGGGCCCGAGGACGGTTCGTGGGCCAGGTCGTACATCCAGACGAGGCGATCGCCGTCGCACACCGGGCAGGTCGAGCCCGGTTCGCGCTCCAGCGCGGCGATGAGCCGGCGCAGCACCTCCGCCATCGGTCCACGGGGATGGACCTTCGGGTCGTCGCACCAGGCGACTCCGAACCCGCCCCAGGTCAGCCGGTGCCAGTCGTCGACCGTGCCCGGCCTGCGCAGCCCGTCGTGCTTCTCCTTCTTGCGGCGCTGCGCGAACTGCAGCTCGTAGTCGAGCCAGACGGAACGGGCCTCCTCCAACTCCTCCAGTGCGGCCACGAGCCGCGCCGGGTCGGGGTTGCGGTCCTCGGGGCCGAACCCGGCCCTGGAGCACAGGTGGTCCCAGGTCGCCCGATGCCCGTAGGGGGCGAACCGCTCAAGGCACTTGCGCAGCGAATAGCGCCGCAGTGCCAGGTCGCACCTGGGATCCCGCACCTGTCTTGCCAGACTCCGGAAACCGGCCATCGCCCTGCACCTCCGTCACACCTGCACCTGTACTTCGGTCACTTCGGCGTCGTCGTCGGGACGTCGCCGAATAGACGTATCGACACGCGATTCGGCTCCATCCGATTTCCGATGACCTCCATAAGTCGTCAACTGAGCCGTTCACGGACCATTCCTGCCTACGCCTGACCGCCTCTGACTTCTTCTCGTCTGCTTTACGACTACTTCTGAGTACCTGTTCACGCTGTCAGTCACCTGTCCGGGAACGGTGATCTCCAAAACGTGACGCATGTTCATCTTCAAACGCGGGGATACCGGCGGTAACATCCGGCCCCACCCCCGTCGGGAGGAACTGCCATGCCCTGGCGCACCCCACGCACCACACTCGACAGACTGAGAACTCCCCGTAGATTCACGGAGTTCCTCAAGGCCGCTTCGATATGCGCACTCGTTGCCGGTCTTTTGTCGCCTCTTTCCCCGGCTTCCCCCGCGGCGGCCGCCGACACCGAGGCCGTCGCGGCCGCGGCGGTGACCGACCACTGCGGCGGACAGTGTTCCGACATCCTGCCGCCCGGTCAGAACGGCAACGCGACGCTCGCCCAGATCCTCGCCAACCAGGCCTTCGGCTCCATGCCGGAGAACGCGAGCAACCAGCTCGGCCCCTACAACAACCTGGCCACCGGCTACTCGGGCCTCACCAACTCCACGATCAACACCTTCTTCAACGACGCCTCCTTCGGCGTCCCCTCCGGCCAGGTCGCCTCCACCCTGAACCCGGCCGGCCGCACCGACGTCACGATCGTCCGTGACAAGAAGACCGGTGTGCCGCACATCACGGGCACCACCCGCTACGGCACCGAGTTCGGCGCGGGCTACGCGGCCGCCCAGGACCGGCTGTGGCTGATGGACGTCTTCCGGCACGTCGGCCGCGGCCGGCTGACCCCCTTCGCGGGCGGCGCCGCGTCCAACCAGGGCCTGGAACAGGAGTTCTGGCGCCACGCCCCCTACACCGAGGCCGACCTCCAGGCCCAGATCGACAAGGCGGTGGCCACCAACGGCGAGCGCGGGCAACTGGCCCTCGCCGACGTCAACGCCTACGTCGCCGGCATCAACGCCTACATCGACGCCTCCGACAGTGGCCGCTACTACCCCGGCGAGTACGTCCTGACCGGCTACAAGGACTCCGTCACCAACGCCGGCACCATCGAGCGCTTCAAGCCCACCGACCTGGTCGCCCTGGCCTCCGTCATCGGAGCCCTCTTCGGCTCGGGCGGCGGCGGCGAGGTCAACAACGCCTTGTCCCTGCTGGCCGCCCAGGAGAAGTACGGCGTCACCGAGGGCGCCAAGGTCTGGGAGTCCTTCCGCGAGCGCAACGACCCCGAGGCCGCCCTCACCGTCCACGACGGCAGCTTCCCGTACGCCACCAAGCCCACCGACCCCCAGGGGATGGCCCTGCCCGACGAAGGCACGGTGACCGAGGAGCCGCTCGTCCACGACCGCACCGGCAGCGCGGCCACGGCAGCCTCCGCGACCGTTTCCACCAAGGCCACCGACACGGCCCTCAGCTCCGCCCGGCGCGGCATGTCCAACGCCCTCGTCGTCAGCGGTGAGCACACCGCGAGCGGGCGCCCCATCGCCGTCTTCGGCCCACAGACCGGTTACTTCGCCCCGCAGTTGCTCATGCTCCAGGAGATCCAGGGCCCGGGCATCAGCGCCCGCGGCGCCTCCTTCGCCGGCCTGAGCATGTACATCGAACTCGGCCGGGGCCAGGACTACGCCTGGAGCGCCACCACCTCCGGCCAGGACATCATCGACGCGTACGCCGTCGAGCTGTGCCAGGACGACGTCCACTACCTGTACCACGGCACCTGCACGGCCATGGAGAAGATCGAACAGACCAACTCCTGGAAGCCCACCACCGCCGACTCCACCCCGGCCGGCTCCTACCGCATGCAGGTCTGGCGCACCAAGTACGGCCCCGTGACGCACCGTGCGACGGTCGGCGGCAAGAAGGTCGCCTACACCACCCTGCGCTCCTCGTACCTGAACGAGGCCGAGTCGATCATCGGCTTCCAGATGCTGAACGACCCGGACTTCGTCAAGGGCCCGGAGACCTTCCAGAAGGCCGTCCAGAACATCAACTACACCTTCAACTGGTTCTACGCCGACTCCACCCGCACCGCGTACTACAACAGCGGCGACAACCCGGTGCGCGCCGCGACCGTCGACCCCGAGTTCCCGGCCTGGGCGCAGCCGGCGTACGAATGGCGGAACTGGAACCCCACCACCAACACCGCCGACTACACCGCGCCCTCCGCCCACCCCAACTCCATGGACCAGGACTACTACATCTCCTGGAACAACAAGCAGGCCGCGGACTACACCACCGCCTCCTGGGGCAACGGTTCCGTCCATCGCGGCAACCTCCTCGACGACCGGGTGAAACGGCTGGTCGCCGCGGGCGGCGTCACCCGGGCCTCGCTGACGAAGGCCATGGCCGAGGCCGGCCTCGCCGACCTGCGCGCCGAGGACGTCGTCCCGGACCTGCTCAAAGTCATCAACAGCAGCACGGTCACGGACTCCACGGCCGCCGCGGCGGTCACCAAGCTGCAGACCTGGGTCACCTCCGGCTCCAAACGCACGGAGACCGCGGCCGGCTCCAAGACCTACGCCAACGCCGAGGCGATCCGCATCCTGGACGCCTGGTGGCCGCTGCTGGTGAAGGCCGAGTTCGAACCCGGCCTCGGCACCGACCTGTACACCGCCATGGCCGCCAACCTTCCCATCGACGAGTCCCCGTCGGCCGCGCACGGCCCGACCGGCTCCCACGCCGGCAGCTCCTTCCAGTACGGCTGGTGGAGCTACGTCGACAAGGACATCCGCTCGGTGCTGGGCGAGACGGTGCGGGGTCCGCTGGCGAACCAGTACTGCGGCGGCGGCAGCCTCAGCGCCTGCCGCACCCTCCTGATCAACTCCCTCAAGGAGGCCGCCGGCAAGACCGCCGCACAGGTCTACCCCGGAGACGCGTACTGCTCGGCGGGCGACCAGTGGTGCGCCGACTCGATCATCCAGCAGCCCCTGGGAGGCATCAAGCACAACAAGATCAGCTGGCAGAACCGGCCCACCTACCAGCAGGTCGTGGAGTTCACCTCGCACAGGTGAGCGCCGGGCAGCACCGGTAGGAGCCGGTGAGAGCCGGTGCGTGCGCCGGTGCGTGCCGGTGAGAGCGTGACGGCGGCGGGCCCGGGATCAGGCGATACGGCCCGCCGCCAGCACCACCCTCGCCAACTCCCGGTGACAGATGTCGCTGTGCGCGCCCGAGGGCGCGCCGCCGCGTCTCACCACCGCCGCCGCGTCGATGTTCACGCAGCCCGATGTCGGCAGCTGGGTCCTGAGGGCGTCGGCCAGTTCGAACGACCGGGTGCCCTTGACCGCCCGCACCCCGCCGTAGCCGAGGGCTCCCCACTTGGTGCCGAGGAGACTGTTCACGCTCAGGCCCAGCACCGTCCGTGCGTCTCCCGCCATCCGGGAGGCTAGCGGGTAGATCGTGCCGAGCGCCGTGTCGTGCCTGGAGTGGCAGCACACCAACGGTCCGTCGATGCGTTTGTGCCGGCCGTTCAGTACACCGCTCGCGCGGGGGTCGTGGGGCAGGCGCGCGGCGAACGCGTAGTGGGAAAAGGCCGCCTGAAGGAGCGTCACCGATTTCACGGTGTGCACCCCTTCAGGGAGCCCGCGCAGCGCGAACGACACGAGACGCGCGCCGAAGCTGTGCCCGACGAGGTGCACCCGCACGTTCGGTGCCGTCCCCGCGAGCTGCCCGAGCAGCCGCCCCAGCCCACGCTCGCCGACCGTCCCCGCCCGGCGCTTCATCGCGAAGTACGTGGCCTGACGAAGGAGTTCATGGGCGCCGTCCCAGGCCTGCGGAGGAGTGGGCACCGCCCCGGTCATCACCCCCGAGGCCTCGACCTCCGCCAGCGCCAGCGCGAAGTCCGCGCACACCGCCGCCGCGTCTCCGCACAGCATCCCGGGCGTACCCTCCGGGACCCCCTCCGTGATGGTGTCCGCCGTGAACGCGCCCTGCGGCCCCTGCGGGGGCACCTCCACCAGCAGCCGTACGAGCCTGCCGAACTCCTCCAACGAAGCGCCCTCGTCCGGCCGTTGGTCCAGCAGCCGTGCGAGCTCCTCGACGACGGTGGCCCGCCCGGGGAAGACCTCCAGCAGTGCGTGCCGGGTGTTCTTGTCGAGCGTGGGGCGGCCGGGCGCCACCGCCGGGACCGGCTTGAGGTCCGGGATCGGCTCGTCCGAGAACCGCATCGAGGGCCACAGCACGCCCACATACCCCAGCTTCGCGTGCGGCGCGAGTGCCGGGAACGGGGCGAGGAAGCGGCTGTACAGCCGGGTCGCGCCGGACCGGTCGCTGTTCCAGCCGTGCGCGAAGACGACCAGGTCCACCACCCCGCGCCGCCGGACCCCGCCGAGCAGCCGGTCCCGCTGACCGGTATCCACGTCCCCGTCCGCGTCGAAGGTCAGTTCCCAGTAGGGAGTCACGCTCATTTCCGGATCCGCCATGACGAGCCCCCTTCGGCCCCCGTTGGTGGTGCGCTCAGGCGCATGGTCCTGCGAACGGCGAAGGATGGCCATACGTCACGTAGGGCCCTTGGCACCGACTCTCGGGTGCGCGGTGGATACGCCCGCTACCGGTACAACAGGTACTCCTTGCGCACCTTGCGGAACGCCGTCAGCTCCGCCTGCCAGCCCGCCACGACCTCGTCCGTGTCGGCCCCCGCGTCGATCATCGTCCGCACCCGCGCCGAACCGGTCAGCTTGTCGATCCAGTTGTCCGGACGCCAGGCGAAACCGCTCCACACCCTCCTGGCGGTCACGAGGAGGCCGATCCCGGTGCGCACCGGGTCGTAGGCGGCCCGGTCGTGGAGATGGATCTGTACGCCCCCGATGGTCTTCCCCTGGAACTTGGAGAACGTCGGGGCGAAGTACGCCTCCCTGAAGTGCGCGCCGGGCAGGCCGAGTTCGCTCACGGCGGCGGCCCACCGCCGGTCGACGCCCTCCGCGCCGAGCAGTTCGAACGGCCGCGTGGTGCCGCGCCCCTCCGACAGGTTCGTCCCCTCGAAGAGACACGTCCCCGCGTACACGAGCGCGGTGTCCGGTGTCGGCATGTTCGGGCTCGGCGGCACCCAGGGCAGCCCGGAGTCGTCGAAGAACCGCGACCGCTTCCACCCCGACATCAGTACGGTCTCCAGCGGCACGGGCGTGGTGAGGAACTCCTCGTTGAACAGCCGTGCCAGCTCCGCCACCGTCATCCCGTGCGCCTGCGAGATGGGCTGCCGCCCGACGAACGTCGCGAACTCCTTGTGCAGCACGGGCCCTTGGGCGCTCCGCCCGGTCACCGGGTTCGGCCGGTCCAGTACGACGAATCGCTTCCCGGCGAGCTGGGCCGCCTCCATGCAGTCGTACAGCGTCCAGATGTACGTGTAGAAGCGGGCGCCCACGTCCTGGATGTCGAAGACGACCGTGTCCACGCCGGAGGCGGTGAAGATGTCCGCGAGCGGACGGCCGCTCTTCAGGTAGGTGTCGTAGACCGGCAGCCCGGTCGCCGGGTCGTCGTGGCGGCCCTCGGAGCCGCCGGCCTGGGCGGTGCCCCGGAAGCCGTGCTCCGGGCCGAAGACGGCTCCGAGGTCCACGCGGTCGTCGGCGTGCATCACGTCGACGATGTGGCGGGCGTCCCGGGTGATGCCGGTGGGGTTGGTGACGATGCCGACCTTCTGACCGCCGAGGGTCCGGTAACCGTCGGCGGCCAGTCGCTCGAAGCCGGTGCGAAGGCCTTGGCGGGCCGCCTCGGCCGGGGGAGCGGTGGTGCGGCTCGCGGTGGCGGCCGTGGAGGCGGTGGCTGCCGTGGCGGCGGCGAGGAAGGCGCGGCGGGAGAGGTGCATGGGGGTGACCTCCGTCATCGCGGGAAGCGGTGTTATGTGCAAGCTAAGCGCTTCCCCGGGTGGTTTGTAGTCCGCGGGCCGCAGGTGGCCGATCGCGCCCACGCGGCGGAGCCGCACCTGTCACGGCCCCGCGCCCCCGAAAAGCGGGTGGCGCCCCTTCTCGTTGACATACCGACTGGTTAGTCTGACTGTCTGGCTTGAGCCGTTCGTGTGCGTCGTGTCGAGGGAGAACGATCGTGGATGTCGTGCGGGGTGCGGGTGTGGTCGTCACAGGGGCCGGTGGCGGGATCGGGGCCGCTCTGGCGCGGCGGTTCGCGGCCGAGGGTGCCCGGGTCGTGGTGAACGACCTGGACGGCGACCGGGCGAAGGCCGTGGCCGACGAGATCGGGGGGATCGCGGTGGCCGGGGACGCGTCCACGATCATCGGCGAGGCGCGCGACGCCCTCGGCGGCACCGTGGACGTGTACTGCGCCAATGCCGGAGCCGCCTCCGGCGGGACGGAAACGGCCGACGAAAAGGTGTGGGCGCTCGCCTGGGACGTCAATGTGATGGCGCACGTCCGGGCGGCCCACGAACTGCTTCCGGCGTGGCTGGAACGGGGCAGCGGACGTTTCGTCTCGACGGTCTCGGCGGCGGGGCTGCTCACGATGATCGGCGCGGCGCCCTACAGCGTCACCAAGCACGGCGCGTACGCCTTCGCCGAATGGCTGTCCCTCACCTACCGGCACCGGGGCATCAAGGTCCACGCGATCTGCCCGCAGGGAGTGCGAACCGACATGCTGACGGCCTCCGGCAGCGCCGGCGACCTGGTGCTCGCGCCCACCGCGATCGAGCCGGAGGACGTGGCCGACGCGCTCTTCGAGGGCATCGACAAGGACCGCTTCCTGATCCTGCCGCACCCCGAGGTGGCCGGTTTCTACCAGGCCAGGGCGGCCGACCCGGAGCGCTGGCTGACGAACATGAACCACATCCAGCGGAAGTGGGAGACGACGGGCTGACGGCCCTGCCCGGCGCACGGGTGCCGGAGAGTGGGATGATCCTCCGGCGGGAGCGCCCGATTCCGGCCGGTAGGGAACCGGCCGGGGGCCGACGGGCGACCACCGGCAGGCGACAACAGAACCTCGGAAGGCAGGTGGCGGCAGTGCCCAGGACGACGGACGGTGACGGTACTCCCGTCCCTCAGCGGCTGCTGGCCGCCGCCACCCGGCTCTTCGCCGAGCGTGGCTACGACCGCACCTCCGTACAGGAGATCGTCGAGGCGGCCGGCGTCACCAAGGGCGCGCTTTACCACTACTTCGGCTCCAAGGACGACCTGCTGCACGAGGTGTACGCGCGCGTGCTGCGCATCCAGCAGGAGCGGCTCGACGCGTTCGCGGGGGCCGACGCGCCCGTCGAGGAGCGGCTGCGGGGTGCCGCCGCCGATGTCGTCGTCACCACCATCGACAACCTCGACGACGCGATGATCTTCTTCCGGTCCATGCACCACCTGAGCCCCGAGAAGAACAAGCAGGTCCGCGCCGAACGCCGCCGCTACCACGAACGCTTCCGCGCGCTCGTGGAGGAGGGGCAGGAGGCGGGCGTCTTCTCCAGGGCCACCCCGGCCGACCTGGTGGTCGACTACCACTTCGGCTCGGTCCACCACCTGTCGACGTGGTACCGCCCGGATGGCCCGATGGCCCCCCAGGAGGTGGCGGACCACTTGGCGGACCTGCTGCTGCGCGCGCTGCGGCCGTAGGGGGCCTGGGCGCCTGACAGCTCGGGGGTGCGGGTGCGTCGGCGGGTGCGGGTGGTTCGTGGTTGCTCGCGCAGTTCCCCGCGCCCCTGAAAAGCAGGGGCTGCGCCCCGTGCTTTTCAGGCCCGCAGGGGCCTGATCTTTTAGGGG
Source organism: Streptomyces sp. NBC_01314 (assembly GCF_041435215.1). Lineage (NCBI taxonomy): Bacteria > Bacillati > Actinomycetota > Actinomycetes > Kitasatosporales > Streptomycetaceae > Streptomyces > Streptomyces sp. NBC_01314. The sequence goes on from NZ_CP108394.1 coordinate 8,915,099, forward strand.
CGCGGGGAACTGCGCGACCAGCCCCCACCGGACCCGCAGCCGACAACGAACCCCCCGCCGCTACACGTACCGCTTCAGCTCCCGTCGCGCCAACGACCGCTGGTGCACCTCATCGGGCCCGTCCGCGATCATCAGCGTCCGCGCCCCCGCGTACAGCTCGGCCAGCGGGAAGTCCTGGCTGACACCCCCCGCGCCGTGCAGCTGAATGGCCCGGTCGATGATGTCCACGACCGTCCGCGGCGTAGCGATCTTGATGGCCTGGATCTCCGCGTGGGCCCCCTTGTTGCCCACCGTGTCCATCATCCACGCCGTCTTCAGCACCAGCAGCCGCAACTGCTCCACCGCCACCCGCGCGTCGGCGATCCAGTTGTGCACGACCCCCTGCTGCGCCAGCGCCTTGCCGAAGGCCTCCCGCGCCACCGCCCGCCGGCACATCAGCTCGATCGCCCGCTCGGCCATCCCGATGAGCCGCATGCAGTGGTGGATACGCCCCGGTCCGAGCCGCGCCTGCGCGATGGCGAAACCGCCGCCCTCCTCGCCGATCAGGTTGGCGGCCGGCACCCGCGCGCCCTCGAAGATCACCTCGGCGTGACCGCCGTGGGAGTGGTCCTCGTAGCCGAACACCCGCATCGCGCGCTTCACCGTGACACCGGGAGTGTCACGCGGGACCAGGATCATCGACTGCTGACGGCGGATGTCGGCCCCGTTCGGGTCCGTCTTGCCCATCACGATGAAGATCTGACAGTCCGGGTTCATCGCCCCGGAGATGTACCACTTGCGCCCGTTGACGACATAGTCGTCACCGTCCCGCTCGATCAGTGTGGTGATGTTCGTGGCGTCCGAGGAGGCCACCTCCGGCTCGGTCATCGCGAAGGCCGAACGGATCTCACCGGCGAGCAGCGGCTCCAGCCACTGCTTCTTCTGCGCCTCGTCGCCGAACTGGCTCAGCACCTCCATGTTGCCCGTGTCGGGCGCGGCGCAGTTCAGCGCGGTCGGCGCCAACTGCGGGGACCGGCCCGTGATCTCGGCGAGCGGTGCGTACTGGAGGTTGGTGAGCCCGGCCCCGTACTCGGAGTCGGGCAGGAAGAGGTTCCACAGGCCCTGCCTGCGGGCCTCGGCCTTCAGCTCCTCCACCACGGCGGGTGTGTCCCACGGCGAGGCCAGCTCGGCACGCTGCTCCTCGGCCACGGCTTCCGCCGGGTACACGTACTCGTCCATGAAGGCGAGGAGCTTGGCGCGCAGCTCCTCCGTACGGGCGTCGAATGCGAAGTCCATGGTGGGTCAGGCCTCCTGGGAGCCGGCGCGAAGAGTCGTCAGGCCGTGTTCGATGAAGACGGGGACCAGGTCGCCGATGCGGTCGAAGCCGCGGCCGACCGTCTGGCCGAGTGTGTACCGGTAGTGGATGCCCTCCAGGATCACGGCGAGCTTGAACCACGCGAACGCCGTGTACCAGGACACCGAGGCGACGTCGCGGCCCGAGCGTGCCGCGTACCGCTCGACGATCTCTGCGGGATCCGGGTGCCCGGCCGCCGCCGCGGTCGTGGAGACGGGGGATTCGGGCGTTGCGAGCGGCACGCTGTACATCACCAGCAGGCCCAGGTCGGTGAGCGGGTCACCGAGCGTGGACATCTCCCAGTCGAGGATCGCCCTGATCCGGTCGTCGTCACCCAGCAGGACGTTGTCGAGCCGGTAGTCGCCGTGCACGACGGTCGGGGCGGGGGAGTGGGGCAGTTGGCGCCCCAGGGCCGCGTGCAGTTCGTCGATGCCGGCCAGCTCGCGGTTGCGGGACGCGTCCAACTGCTTGCCCCAGCGCCGCAGTTGCCGGTCCAGGAAGCCCTCCGGGCGTCCGAAGTCGGCGAGGCCCACCTCGGCGGGGTCCACCGCGTGCAGCTCGACGAGGGTGTCGACCAGGCTCAGCACGGCTGCCCGGGTGCGCTCCGGGCCCAGCGGGGCCAGCTGCTCGGCGGTGCGGTAGGGGGTGCCCTCCACGAAGTCCATGACGTAGAAGGGCGCGCCGAGCACGTCCTCGTCACCGCAGAACAGCACGGGACGCGGCACCGGAACGTCCGTCGCGTGCAGCGCGCTGATCACCCGGTGTTCACGCTTCATGTCGTGCGCGGTCGCCAGCACATGGCCCAGCGGAGGCCGCCGTACGACCCACTTCGCGGAGCCGTCCGTGACCTCGTACGTCAGGTTCGACCGTCCGCCCTCGATCAGCCGGCCGGTGAGCGGGCCGCCCACGAGTCCGGGCCGCTCGGCGTCGAGCAGGGCGCGGAGCCGGTCGGGATCGAGACCTGGCGGGTGGTCTGGGTGCATCATCGCTCCTACACGCGGTTTACCGTGACCTGTCTCATGATGCCGACCGGTCGGTATGCCGTCCAGGGGGCGACACGAAAGTGATCGGAGTCTCGACGGGATCCCGCCGGAATCCGGCCGTACCCCGCCGGGGTACGGCTCGGGTCCCGGGACGGTCCGTCACGCGTGGCAGGTCATCATCTCCCCGCCGTTGACGGTCGCCATGTCGATGAACCCGGCGAACGGGTCGACGCCCTCGCCCTCCGGCTCCCCGTCCAGCTCGGCGTACGCCCGGCGCAGGTTCGCCACCAGCCGCTCGCTCTCCGGCAGCGCCGCGTACTCGCCGAGATCCGTGCTCCGGGCCGCCTCCAGTGGCGTCAGGCCCGCCGCGTGCGACTTCTCGGCCACCTCGCCCACGAAGCGCATGTACCGCTCGGCCTTGTCGAACGCGGACGGGTCGGTGACCGGCCCGTGCCCCGGTACGACGGTCTCGGCGCCCAGCTCGCGCAGCAGCGCCAGCGCCCGCAGTGAACCGCTCAGCGAGCCCATCAGGAAGAACGGCGTCCCGCCCTCGAAGACCAGGTCCCCCGCGAACAGCACCCGCCGGTGCGGCAGCCACACGACGGAGTCGCCGACCGTGTGCGAGACACCCGGGTGGATGACCTGGGCCTCGATGTCGCCGACGTGGAGCGTCACGCGGTCGTCGTACGTCAGGTCCGCGCCCTGGATGTCGACATCGCCGAAGTCGGTCTGCGGCCACAGCAGGTGGAGGTGGAGCCCGCTGGCGAGGGCCTCGCGGCGGCAGGCCGAGTGTGAGACGAGGGTGGCGGACGGCGTGAAGAAGCCGTTGCCGTAGGTGTGGTCCCCGTGGTGGTGGGTGTTGACCAGGAGGCGGGGCTTCGGGACGCCGGTCGCGTCGAGCGCGGCGCCCAGGGCGCGGGTCCTGCGCTCCGTCGCCGCCGTGTCCACGAGCAAGGTGGTGGTGCCGTCACTCACGAAACCGGAGTTGTTCAGACACCATCCGCCGTCCGGCTGTACATACGCGTACACGTCGCTCGCGAGTTCGACGGTGTACGGCTCTTCCGCGGTCATAGTGACCCCTTCATCCCCCGGATCGTCGCCAACTGGTGGTCCGAGCCTGCCAGTCGGCGATGATCCGGTGGAATCCGGGGTGCACGGAAACGGCGCGGGTGATGGCGCTACCGCTGGTGCCGGCACCAGCCGTCGGCCGTCGCCGCCGTCAGTGGTCGTCCCAGTGCCCGTCGTGGGCGGCGTGCCGGTGTCCGTCGTGCTCATAGTCCACGTGGTCCCCGTGCGAGACCGCCTGGTGCCCGCAGTCCTCCCCGTGCTCATGGGCGTGCCCGTCGTGCGTGGTGTGCCCGCTCGGCTCGCATTCGTCCCAGTGGCCGGAGTGCTCGCGGTGCAGATGCCCGTCGTGCGCGTAGTCGGTGTGGTCACCGTGCGACACGGCGGTGTGCCCGCAGGTGGGGCTGTGGGCGTGGTCGTGGACGGGGTGTTCCTGGTGCAGGGTGGTCATCGCGCTCACCTTCGGTGGTACGGGGGTGACATATCCAGGCTAGTCACAGAAGTCCCACTTCGACCTTTTTGAAACTCCCCGCACGCACCAGAACCTGCCCCCCGCTTCGGTTCGCTCGATCGCTCCTCGTCGCCATCGTCGCCCTCCGCCGGGTCCGGCCGTCCGGTGGTGCGGTGGCCGCAGGGTCAGATGTCAGGACACCAGGGCCGCGCCACACACCGCGAGGGCGATCACGCACAGGACGGCCGCCGCGGCCGTCCTGGGCACCAGTACGGGCGGGCGGGAGGCCGTCAGGGTGTCGATGCGACGATGGGCGAGCGCCAGGAAGCCCAGCCACAGCACCACGCACAGGGCCGCGGCCACCACTCCGGCCGCGGACGGCCCACCGTGCAGCGCGGACTTCGCGGCGAGCACGGTGATCACGGCGCCCGCGAGGGTCGTACGCCGCCAGGCGAGCCGGGTGCGCTCGGGCTGGAGGCCCGGGTCGCGGTCGGAAGACCCGGGGGGAGCGGACGGCGGGCTCACCCCTCCCACCCGAGCAGCACGACAGCGACCATGCCGACGGCGACCACGGCGACGACGAGGCCGAGCAACGCCGGGAAGCGGGACACCGGCAGATCCTCCCCGCGCCGCATCGCCCGCTCGCAGCGCACCCAGTGGTTGACCGCGCGCAACGCGCACAGCACCCCGGCGGCCAGCAGGGCGAGCGCCAGCCCGACGCGCCAGCCCCAGCGCAGGTCCGGCAGGAACTGGTCCACCGCGAAGCCGCCGCCGATGAGGGCGAGCGAGGTGCGCAGCCAGGCCAGGAAGGTCCGCTCGTTGGCCAGGGAGAACCGGTAGTCCGGGGTCCGGCCTTCCTCCCGGATCTCACCCGGGGCGAACCAGAGCCGGACGTTCTGTATAAATTCGATCACTCGCAGGACATTACCGGTCGGCCTCGGAGCGCAGGTCCGCCTCCCCGCGCTTCACCCCGCGGCCCCGCGCGCCCTCAGCCGCTCGTACGCCGCCACCCCGTCCGGCACCCACTCCCACTCGCCCAGCCGCCGCTCCACCTCGGCCTCCGCGAGGAACCCGTGCCAGGCGACCTCCTCCGTCTGCGGGTCCACCGGCAGCGCGCAGCGGACCTCGTACACCGCCGACCACCAGGTCCGCCCGGCCCCGTCGTCGTACAAGAACTTGAACAGCGGGTCCGGCCGGGGCAGCCCGGAGACACCCAGCTCCTCCTCGGCCTCGCGGAGCGCCGCGTCGTCGTAGGACTCGCCCGCCCCGACGACTCCGCCCACGAACATGTCGTACAGCGACGGAAAGATCAGTTTCGTGCCCGTCCGGCGATGCACGAACACCCGCCCTTCGGCATCCTTGACCAGCACGAACACGGCCCGATGACGCATCCCCCGCGCATACACCTCCCCCCGTGGGGCCTGCCCGATGACCTGGTCGCTCTCGTCCACGATGTCGAGGATCTCGTCGGCGGCACTCATGTCCCCATCCAAGCAGGGGGCGGGTGGAGCGAGGGTGCGGGTCGGCTGCGGATGGGAGAAGCACGGGGCGCAGCCCCTGCTTCTCAGGGGCGCGGGGAACTGCGCGAGAAGCCCCACTCAGCCGCACTCGCTACGCGACCCGCACTCCCGAGCTCTCCCGCGAACCCCCGGCGGAGCCGCACGGCATCGCCGGATGCATCCCGAGCAGCACCACCCCGACAACGATCCCCGTCAACCCGGCCGCCTCCCACGCCAGCGCCCCCGCGTCCATCCGGAGTCGATCCCCCAGGAACCCCACTCCGCACGCGATTCCCGCCAGCGGCTGCGCGGCGGTGAGCGCCGGCAGGGACATCCGCAGCGGCGCCGCCTCGAAGGCGCTCTGTACGAGCACGAGCCCGGTCACGCCGAGCAGCACGACCCCGTACGGCTGCCACGAGGTGAAGAGCCCGCCCCAGCCGGCTCCGGCGAACAGCTGCCCGCTGATCCGGGTGAGCGCGTCCTGGATGCCGTAGAGGAGCCCGGCCGCGACCGCGAGCAGCACCGGGGCCGCACTGAGCCGCGACCGCTTCGCGTACGCCGTGAGCAGCAGCGCGAGCCCCAGCATGACGCCGATGATCAGCCACTGCCGGAAGGGGCCGCCGACCGCCGCCCCGCCCTCCGGCCGCCCGGCGACGATGAACGCGGTGACGCCGCCCGCGAGCAGCACCAGCCCCGCCCAGCCCTGGCGGCCCAGCGGCTGACGGGTCTGCCGGCGGGACAGGGCGAGCGCGAAGAGCAGGTTCGTGGCGAGGAGCGGCTCCACGAGGGTGATCTCACCCTGGCTGAGCGCGATCGCGCCCAGAGCCATGCCGCACACCATCAGCCCGATGCCGCCGAGCCAGCGCGGCACCCGGATCAGGTCGAGCAGCAGCCGGGGCGAGAGGAAGTCGCCCAGCGGGGCGTGGGCGGCCGCCTGCTGCTGGAGAACGAAGCCGAAGCCCAGACAGCAGGCGGCGCCCACGGCGAGAAGAAGAACGAGAACCGACACGCGGAATACCTCGGGTCGTCGGACGGGCCGCGGTGACCGTCCCACCGGACGTCCCGCTCGGTACCCCGCCAGGGAGGCGATTTGTGCCTCGACGGGTGACCCGATACGTATTCGGACGACTGTAGCCGCCCCGCCGGAGGCTGTCCGTAAGAGGAGACACATCTCGGCAGTTGACTAGGTCACTCCTTCTGCCGAAGGATCTGGTCCAAACCTGCTGACCGGCCGGTAACAAAGCGTGGGGCCGTGCCTGGCCTGCTTCGGCCTGCCCCCGCTTGCCTGACCCGTTCCCCCGAGAGGACGTCCTCCAATGTCGTACGACGCAGATGTGATCGTGATCGGGGCGGGCCTCGCAGGGCTCGCGGCGACCGCGGAGCTCGTCGACGCGGGCCGCAAGGTGATCCTCCTCGACCAGGAGCCGGAGCAGTCGATCGGCGGCCAGGCGCACTGGTCGTTCGGCGGACTCTTCTTCGTCGACTCGCCCGAGCAGCGCCGCCTGCGCATCAAGGACAGCCACGCGCTCGCCCTCCAGGACTGGATGGGCACGGCCGCCTTCGACCGCGAGGAGGACCGCTGGCCGCGCAAGTGGGCCGAGGCGTACGTCGACTTCGCGGCCGGTGAGAAGCGGTCCTGGCTCCACCAGCAGGGTGTCCGGTTCTTCCCGGTGGTCGGCTGGGCCGAGCGCGGTGGCTACGACGCCAACGGTCACGGCAACTCCGTCCCCCGCTTCCACATCACCTGGGGCACCGGCCCCGGCCTCGTCGAGCCCTTCGAGCGGCGGGTGCGGGAGGGCGTGGCCCGGGGACTGGTCCAGCTGAAGTTCCGGCACCGGGTGACCGGCCTGTCACGCAGCGCGGGCGCCGTCGACACCGTCACCGGCGAGATCCTGGAGCCGTCGACCATCGAGCGCGGCCAGGCCAGCAGCCGCGACGTCACCGGCGCCTTCGAACTGAAGGCCCAGGCCGTGATCGTCACCTCCGGCGGCATCGGCGGCAACCACGACCTCGTCCGCGCCAACTGGCCGGAGCGCCTCGGCAACCCCCCGGAGAAGATGATCTCCGGCGTGCCCGCGCACGTCGACGGCCGGATGCTCGGCATCGCCGAGGAGGCGGGCGCCAACCTCATCAACCGCGACCGCATGTGGCACTACACCGAGGGCATCCAGAACTGGAACCCCATCTGGGAGAACCACGGCATCCGAGTCCTCCCCGGCCCGTCCTCGCTCTGGCTGGACGCCCGCGGCAAGCGGCTCCCGGTCCCGCTGTTCCCCGGCTTCGACACCCTCGGCACGCTCGAACACATCATGAAGACCGGCTACGACTACACGTGGTTCGTCCTCGACCAGAAGATCATCGGCAAGGAGTTCGCGCTCTCCGGCTCCGAGCAGAACCCCGACCTGACCGGCAAGTCCATCAAGGACGTCTTCATCCGGGCCCGCGCGGACGTCCCCGGCCCGGTGAAGGCCTTCATGGACCACGGCGTCGACTTCGTCGTCGAGAAGGACCTCGGCTCCCTGGTCCGCGGCATGAACGCGCTCACGAAGGAACCGCTGATCGACGAGGCCGAGCTGCGCCGCGAGATCGTCTCCCGGGACCGCGAGGTCGCCAACCCCTTCACCAAGGACCTGCAGATCATGGCGGTCCGGGGGGCCCGCAACTACCTCGGCGACAAGCTCATCCGCACCGCCACCCCGCACCGCATCCTCGACCCGAAGGCGGGTCCGCTGATCGCCGTCCGCCTGAACATCCTGACCCGCAAGACCCTCGGCGGCCTGGAGACCGACCTCTCCTCCCGCGTCCTCACCGAGGGCGGCGACCCGCTGGAGGGCGTGTACGCGGCGGGCGAGGCCGCCGGCTTCGGCGGCGGCGGAGTCCACGGCTACCGCTCCCTGGAGGGCACCTTCCTCGGCGGCTGCCTGTTCTCCGGCCGCACGGCGGGCCGCGCGGCGGCGAAGGCGACGGGCTGATCCGGGGCCGCGAAGGCTTACCGAATCCTGACGAATATCCGCCGCCACTGGCCCGACCGGGGCGGCGGATGGTCGAATCGATGGGTGAACCCTGAACATCCCGAAGCGCGGCAAGCGCCGACGGAGCACCCCGAAGAGCAGGAAGGCCACGCCGGTCAGGAATCCGAGCGGGGCAGACCCATCGGCCGCCGTGTCCTTCTCGGCACCCTCGGACTCGGTGCCCTCGGCGTCGTCTCCGCGCCCGTTCTCCAGCGCGGCATGGAGGCGTTCCTCGGCGAGGCGGCCCAGAAGGACCCCACCGGCCTGACCGGCCTGCTCCCCAACGGCGGCGGCTTCCGCTACTACTCCGTGACGTCGTCCGTCCCCCGCAGGACCGCGAGGAACTACCGTCTGACCGTCGGCGGCCTGGTCGACAAGCCCGCCTCGTACACCCTCGCCGACCTGCGGGCCCTCCCGCAGACCCGGATGGTCGAGGACGTCCAGTGCGTCACGGGCTGGCGCGTGCCGGACACCCCGTTCGAGGGCGTACGGCTCTCCGCGCTGCTGGACGCGGCCGGCGTGCGCTCCTCGGCGGGCGCGATCCGCTTCACCTGCTTCGACGGGGCGTACACCGAGAGCCTCACCCTGGAACAGGCCCGCCGCGCCGACGTCCTGGTGGCCCTGCGTATGCAGGACAAGGACATCAGCCACAACCACGGCGGCCCGGTACGTCTCTATGTCGCCCCCATGTACTTCTACAAGTCGGCCAAGTGGCTCTCCGGCATCGAGGTCACGGAGAAGGTGGAGCCCGGCTACTGGGAGGAGCGGGGCTACGACATCGACGCGTGGGTCGGCCGATCGAACGGGCGGGACGATGAACCGACGACTTGAGGTGGCACCCGTTCGGGCGGAGACACGCGTCCGGCGCTTCACGGCCGCCGAACGCTGGATCCACCGCACGACGGCCGCCCTGATGGGCATCTGCGTGGTGACGGCGGCCTGTCTCTACGTCCCCGCCCTCGCCGAACTGGTCGGCCGCCGGGCCCTGGTGGTCACGGTCCACAAGTGGACGGGCCTGCTCCTGCCCCTCCCGGTCCTGGCGGGCCTGGCCTCCCGCGCGTTCCGTGCGGACCTCGGCCGGCTGAACCGCTGGGGCCCGCACGACCGCGTCTGGCTCCGCGCCGCCCGCCGCCGCGTCCCGGGCGCACGCCCCGCCGCCAAGTTCAACGCCGGCCAGAAGCTCTACGCCGCCTGGATCGCCGGCGCCACCCTCGTCATGCTCGCCACGGGCCTGATGATGTGGTTCACCCACCTCACCCCGCTGATGTGGCGCACCAGCGCGACCTTCGTCCACGACTGGCTGGCCCTGACGATCGGCATCGTCCTGGCGGGCCACATCGGCATGGCCCTGGGCGACCCGGAGGCCCGCCGGGGCCTGCGGACGGGCTCGGTGAGCAGGGAGTGGGCGGACCGGGAACACCCGCTGTGGCGGCCTTAGCACCGGCCACGGCCGGGAGTCCCCGGTCCCGTACTCCCCGGATCACCAGGGACACCCGTACGCCCTAGATCACCAGTGACAACAGCATCACGAGCGCCCCCGCCACCACCGAGATGATCGTCTCCATCACCGACCAGGTCTTGATGGTCTGGCCGACGGTCATCCCGAAGTACTCCTTCACCATCCAGAACCCGGCGTCGTTGACGTGGCTGAAGAAGAGCGAGCCCGCGCCGATCGCGAGGACCAGCAGGGCCGTGTGGGTGGTCGACATGTCCGCGGCGAGGGGGGCCACCAGCCCTGCCGCCGAGATCGTGGCGACCGTCGCCGAACCGGTCGCCAGCCGGATCGCCACCGCGATCAGCCAGGCCAGGACGAGCGCGGGGATCGACCAGTCCTCGGAGATCTCCAGGATCATCCGGCCGACCCCGGAGTCGATGAGCGTCTGCTTGAAGCCGCCGCCGGCGCCGACGATCAGCAGGATGCCCGCGATGGGCGCGAGGGACTTCTCGACGGTCGACCCCAGCCGCTCCTTGGTGAACCCGGCCGCCCGCCCCAGCGTGAACATGCCCACGATCACCGACGCGAGCAGCGCGATCAGCGGCGAGCCCGCCACGTCGAAGACCCGCTGCACCATCTGCTCGGGATCGTCCACGATGATGTCCACCAGCGCCTTGGCCAGCATCAGCACCACCGGCAGCAGCATGGTCGCGATGGTCGCGCCGAACCCGGGCCGCTTCTCCAGCTCCTCCGAGGCACGCGCGGGAATCATGCGCTCGGGGACGGGCACGTCCACCCAGCGCGCCGCGTACTTCGAGAACAGCGGCCCGGCGATGATCACGGTCGGTATCGCCACGAGCAGCCCCAGCGCCAGCGTGACGCCCAGGTTGGCCTGCACCGCGTCGATCGCGACCAGCGGGCCGGGGTGCGGCGGGATCAGCCCGTGCATCACGGACAGACCGGCGAGGGCCGGAATGCCGATACGCATCAGCGAGTAGTTGCCGCGCTTGGCGACCATCAGCACGACCGGGATGAGCAGCACGATCCCGACCTCGAAGAACAGCGGCAGCCCGATCACGGAGGCGATCAGCACCATCGCCCACGGCATGGCCCGCCCGCCGGCCTTCGCGAGGATCGTGTCGACGATCTGGTCGGCGCCCCCGGAGTCCGCCAGCAGCTTGCCGAGGATCGCGCCCAGCGCGATGAGTACGCCCACCCCGGCCACGGTCGACCCGAGCCCGGTGGTGAAGCTCAGGATCGCCTTGTCCAGCGGCGCCCCGGCGAACGCGCCGAGCGCGAGCGAGCCGATGGTCAGCGCCAGGAAGGCGTGCACCTTGAACCTGGTGATGAGCACGACGATGACGGCGATGCCCGCCAGTACGGCGATGCCCAGCTGCGCGTGTCCCGCCGAGGTGATCGGCTCGACGGGGTCCGCTGCCAGCAGCTCGACGTTGAGTCTGGTCACGGTGAAGAATCCTTGGGGTGGGGGAAGTTGAAGGGGATGCAGAAAGAGGACGAAGAAGGGACGCCCAGGAAGACAGGGCCTACGACGTCGCCGGGTCGCGTCCCCGCAGCGCGGCGACCGCCCGCTCGGCGATCTCCTCGGGCGCGCCCGACACGTCGACCGTGACGCCCGCCTCGTCCGCCTCCAGCGGCTGCAACGTGGCGAACTGCGAGTCGAGCAGCGCCGTGGGCATGAAGTGGCCCTGCCGGTGGGACATCCGGCCCTCGATGAGCGCACGGTCACCGGCGAGGTGCACGAAGACGACTCCGGGCGCCGCGGCCCGCAGCCGGTCCCGGTACGCGCGCTTCAACGCGGAACAGCTGACCACCCCGCCGAGCCCGTCCCGGCCGTGGGCCCACGCGCCGATGGCGTCCAGCCATGGCTCCCGGTCCGCGTCGTCCAGCGGTGTCCCGGCCGACATCTTGGCGATGTTGGCCTCGGGGTGGAAGTCGTCGCCCTCGGCGTACGGAACGCCGAGCCGGGCCGCGAGCAGGGGACCGATCGTGGTCTTCCCGGTTCCTGCCACGCCCATCACCACGACGACATGAGGGGTACGCATCACTACCTCGCTGTCTTCGTCGACACCTGGGACGTCACCCGACGTCGACGACACTGAAACCCATTAGGTACGACTAATTCAAGCCCTCGACCCAAATAAGTCTGACTTTTTCTTCGCCCTTCCCTCCTCGTACCCTGATCCCCATGAGCACACCGGGCCGGGGGCTGCACGGCCGAGTACTGGAATCCCTCGGACCGGCGATCACCGCGGGCGAGTACCCGGCGGGAAGCGTGCTGCGCACGGACGAACTCGCCCAGACCTTCGAGGTGTCCCGCTCGGTGATGCGCGAGGCGGTCCGGGTACTGGAGTCCATGCACCTGGTGGAGTCACGCCGCCGGGTCGGTGTGACCGTCCGCCCGTCCGTCGAGTGGAACGTCTACGACCCCCAGGTCATCCGCTGGCGCCTGGCCGGCGCGGACCGTCCCCGCCAGCTGCGCTCGCTGACCGTTCTCCGCAGTGCCGTCGAACCGATCGCCGCGGGCCTCGCCGCGCGCTACGCCACGGCCGAGCAGTGCGCCGCGATCACCGCGTGCGCCATCGGCATGGTCGCCCACTCACGTGGCCACAAGCTGGACGGATACCTCCACCACGACGTCGCCTTCCACCGCCTGATCCTCACCGCCTCCGGCAACGAGATGTTCGCCCGCCTCGGCGACGTCGTCGAGGAAGTACTCGCCGGCCGCACCCACCACGCCGTCATGTTCGACGACCCCGACCCGGTCGCCGTCACCCTGCACGTCCAGGTGGCCGCAGCCATCCGGGAGCACGACGCCCCCAGAGCCGAAGAACTCACCAGGGAGATCACCACGGGCGCCCTCCAGGAACTCGACATCCTGGCGCCCAACGGCCACTCCCCGGCCGCCGGTTGACCGACAGGCCCTAGTCCAGGAACTCCCCGTCCACATAGACCCAGGCCCCGTCGACCCGCTCGAACCGGCTCCGCTCGTGCATCGAGCCGCCCCGGAACGAGGCGCGGAAGGTGACCGTGCCGGTGCTGTGGAAGGCCGAACCGTCGTGGGTGTCGAGGATTTCGAGGCCGGTCCAGCGCATGGTCGTGTCGAAGTCGACGGTGGCGGGCCGCGTCCGGGGATGCCAGCTGCGCAGCAGGTACGCCTCGTCGCGCACGACGAAAGCGCTGTAGCGCGACCGCATCAGCGCCTCGGCGGTCGGCGCGGCGGCGGCGCCGACGGGGAGGTAGCGTCCGCAGCACTCCTCGTAGGTCCGGGGCAGCCCGCAGGGACAGCTACCGGGAGCCGGCGGAGAGACCCGCGAGGCACTCTTCGACCTGGCCCTGGAACTGCTGCGGCGCGACGACATGCCCGCCATTGTGCACGCCCCGCGGGCCGTGCCCTACGCCGAGCCCGAGTTCGTCGGTGGGTACGGTGGTCGCGCCGGGACCACAGGGCCCTTCGGCGAGGGCAGCGGTGGCACAGCGGGCTCCCGCAGCCACGCCCTGAACAGGGCGTCCAGCGGCCCGTCCGCGTAGCGCCCGGCGTGGGCGGTGAAACCGGCCGTCGTGACGGCGCCGCCGCGATGGACGGTCGCCCAGCCGCGCAGCATCCGGAAGAACGCCTCGTCGCCGAGCGCGCAGCGGACCGCGTGGACGGTGAGACCGCCGCGCTCGTAGAGCCGGTCGTCGAACATCAGCTTCCGGCCCGGGTCGGCCAGCCGCAGGTCCTGGGGGAGTGCGGAGAGCTTCTGGTGCGCGCCGGCGGCCAGTTGGTGCGCCGTACGCCCGCCGGAGCGCTCCGACCACAGCCACTCGGCGTACTTGGCGAACCCCTCGTTCAGCCAGATGTGCCGCCAGTCGGCGATGGACACACTGTTGCCGAACCACTGGTGCGCCAGCTCGTGCGCGACCAGCCGCTCCGAACCCCGCGCCCCGTCCACATGGTTGGCGCCGAACAGCGACAACCCCTGTGCCTCGACCGGGACATCGAGCTCCTCCTCGGTCACCACCACCGCGTACTCCCCGAACGGATACGGCCCGAAGAGCTCCTCGAACAGCTCCATCATGGCCGGCTGCCGCGCGAAGTCCCGCGAGAACTCGGTGAGCAGGTCGGCCGGGATGTGCCCGTGCTGCGGCACCCCGCCCGGCCTCGGGTCGCCCAGCAGCACCGTCTGGTACTTGCCGATCGCCAGCCCGACCAGATAGCTCGACGTCGGCGCCGACTGCTCGTACACCCACGTCGTCGTGGACGCCTTCGCCGTACGGGTGAGCAGCCGCCCGCCCGCCACCACCTGGTACGAGGACGGCGTCGTGACCGAGATCTGGTACGAGGCCTTGTCGGCGGGCCGGTCGTTGCACGGATACCAGGACGGCGCCCCGACCGGCTGGCTCGCCACCAGCGCCCCGTCGGTCAGCTCCTCCCAACCGAGCCCGCCCCAGGGGCTGTTCACCGGCTTGGGATTGCCCGACCAGTGGACCTCGACCGTGAACGCGGCCCCGGGCCGGATCGGCTTCGCGGGCCGGATACGCAGCCTGCCGCCCCGGTGCGAGTAGTGCGGCGCCCGGCCGTCGACCCGTACCCGGCCGATCTTGAAGTCGGCGAGGTTGAGCTGGAACTCGGCGAGCGCGGCCCGGCCCGCTATGGCGTTGAGCCGCGCGGTGCCCGACAGCCGGTTCGGCCCTGGTCGGTAGTCCACAGCCAGCTCGTACCGATGCACCCGGTAACGGGAATCACCGTTCGCCGGGAAGTACGGGTCCGGACCCACTGACTGCTGAACCGCCACTGCCGCTTCTGCTCCCCGCTCCGCTCTCGTACGACGTCCATCGTCCCCCGAATCACCCGACGCCGCACGAGCCGCACTCAGCGGCGCCATGCTTCGATCGGGTTGCCCAGCCACCGGGTGTCGTCGGGAACGGACTCCGAGGCCATGACCAGCGACGCCGGACCCAGTGTGGTGCGGGCCCCGACCACGCTGCCGGGCAGGACGATTCCGCCCGGGCCCAGGGTGGCGCCCTCACGGAGCTCAACAGTATCCGTCCGCAAGATCCGGTCGTGGAAGAGGTGGGTCTGGAGCACGCATCCCCGGTTCACCGTCGCCCCGTCGCCGAGCGTGACGAGGTCGGTCTCGGGCAGCCAGTAACTCTCGACCCACACCCCTCTGCCGATGTTCGCCCCGAGCCCGCGCAGCCACACGTTCAGCACCGGCGTACCCGGCACCGACCCGGCCAGCCACGGCACGGCCAGCACCTCCACGAAGGTGTCCGCCAGCTCGTTGCGCCACACGAAACCGCTCCACAGCGGATGCTCACCACTCCGGTGCCGCCCCACGAGCAGCCACTTCGCGACGACGGACACCGCACACGCCAGCACACCCACCCCGAGCAGCACGACCCCGCCCAGCAGCCAGGCCCAGCCGCCCAGCACGCTCAGCGCCGCCACCGTCAGCAGCGCGAGGCCCGCCGAGCAGAACACCGGCACGATCCGGCACAGCTCCACCAGGGCCCGCGCCCACAGCAGCCGCGCGGGCGGCTCGTACGTCAGGCTCTGGTCCCCGTCCGCGGCCGACCGGGGCAGCCTCACCGGCGGCAGTCCCAGGTACGAGCTGCCCTTCTTGGCCTTCTTCGGCGTCGCGGACAACACACCCACCAGGCCGCCTTCCGGCACGGACCGGCCCGGCGCGGTCATCCCGGAGTTCCCGAGGAACGCCCGCCGCCCGATCTCCGCCCGCCCGATCCGCAGCCAGCCACCACCCAGCACGTACGGCGCGGTCAGCGTGTCGTCCGCGAGGAACGCCCCGTCGCCGACCGTCGTCAGACTCGGCAGCGCGAGCACGGTCGACACCTCGGCGCCCCGCCCGATCCGCATCCCGAGCAGCCGCAGCCACACCGGCGTCACCAGCCCGGCGTACAGCGGGAACAGCGTCTGCCGAGACCGGTCCATCAACTGCGTGACCGTCCACGCCTGCCACCCGACCCGGCTGTGCGTCGGATGCGTGCCCTCCCGCAGCCCCAGACTCAGCAGCCGTACGGCGAGGAGGAGCAGCAGCGCGTACGCCGCCCCGAACGCGAGCGTGGCCGGCACCAGCCCCGGCGCCGCACCCCGCAGGGCCTCACCGAGCCCGGCGTCCGGGGCCGCGAACAGGCTCAGCACGGCCAGCGCGGCGACCCCGGCGAGCAGCGGCAGCGCGGTCAGCCCGACCCCCGTCACGCCGTACGACACCCGCCAGAACAGGCCCCGCCGCGGCCGCTCCTTGGGCCAGTTCCGCTTCGCCTTGCCCAGCTTGACCGCCGGCGCCCCGGCCCAGCGCTGCCCGGTGGGAACCTGACCGACCACGGCCGACCCGGGCGCCACCTCGGCCCGCTTGCCGACCCTGGCCCCCGGCAGCAGCATGCTCCGCGTCCCGACGACCGCGTCGGCGCCCACCTTGACGGGCCCGACCTCCAGCCGGTCCCCGTCCAGCCAGTACCCGGAGAGGTCCACCTCGGACTCCACGGCCGCACCCCGCCCGAGCTTGAGCATCCCGGTCACCGGCGGCAGCGAGTGCAGGTCGACATCGGCCCCGATCCTGGCGCCCAGCGCCCGTGCGTACCGCTCCAGCCACACCCCGGTCAGCGAGGTCGCCCCGCTGAACTCGGCCAGCCGCTCGGCCGCCCACAGCCGCAGGTGCACGCTCCCGCCGCGCGCGTACCGCCCCGGCTCGACCCCGCGCAGCAGCAGCCGCGCCCCGCCCGCCGCGATCGCCAGCCGGCCCGGCGGGGTGTAGAACAGCGCCGCCCCGGCCGCCACGGCCCACCAGGGCGCCGTCGGCAGCCAGGCGTAGGGTCCGAGAAGGTTCCCGAGCGCGGCCAACGGGACGATCCACCGCAGGCCGAGCAGTGTGAACAGCGGCACGAGCAGCAGCAGCTGGACGAGGCGCGCCCGCACGGGCACGGGTTCCACCGCCCGGCGGGGCCCGTCCCCCTCGCCGGACGCCTCCAGATACCGGGCCAGCTTCCTGAGCGTGGGCCGCTGGTAGACGTCCACCACCGCGACTCTCGGATACCGGGTCCGCAGCCGGGTCGTCAGCTGCGCGGCGGCCAGGCTGCCGCCGCCGATCGCGAAGAAGTCGTCGCCCGCGCCGCCGACCGGGATGCCCAGCACCGCGGCCCACTGCTCGGCGAGCCACGCCTCGGTCCCGTACAGCTCCTCGGTCGGCCCGGCGGCCTCCAGCTCCGCCAACGGCCACGGCAGGGCGTTGCGGTCGACCTTCCCCGACGTCCGCGTCGGCAGCTCCACCACCGGCGCCAGCAGCGGCACCAACGCGGCCGGCAGCTCCGCCCGCAACCTCTCGACGGCCGCCGCCCGGTCCCACCCGTCCTGGGTGACCACATAGCCCACGAGCAGCTGGTTCCCGCTCCGCGCGGTCCGTACGGCGGCCGCGGCGCCCGCGACCCCGGGCAGCCCCTGCAGCGCGGCGTCGACCTCGCCCAGCTCGATCCGCCGCCCGCCGAGCTTGATCTGCTCGTCGGCCCGCCCGAGAAAGACCAGCCCCTCGGGCTCGGCCTTCACCAGGTCACCGCTGCGATAGGCGCGCTCCCAGCCCAGCGACTCCAACGGCGCGTACTTCTCCGCGTCCTTCTCGGCGTCGAGATACCGCGCGAGCCCCACGCCACCGATCACGAGCTGCCCGCTGTCACCCATCGCCACGGGCTCCCCGGCCTCGTCGACGACGGCCAGCTCCCACCCGTCGAGCGGCAGCCCGATCCGGATCGGCTCCTCGCCGGACATCAGCGAGGCGCAGGCGACGACGGTGGCCTCGGTCGGCCCGTACGTGTTCCAGACCTCGCGGCCCTCCGTCACCAGCCGCTGCGCCAGCTCCGGCGGACAGGCCTCACCGCCGAAGATCAGCAGCCGTACGTCGCTCAGGGTCTCGGACTCCCAGAGCGCGGCCAGCGTCGGCACGGTCGACACGACCGTGATCTCCTGCTCGACCAGCCAGGGCCCCAGATCGGCGCCGCTCCTGACCTGCGAGCGCGGTACCGGCACCAGACAGGCCCCGTACCGCCAGGCCAGCCACATCTCCTCGCAGGACGCGTCGAAGGCCACCGAGAGGCCGGCCATCACCCGGTCCCCGGGCCCGATCGGCTCCTCCGTCAGGAACAGCTCCGCCTCGGCGTCCACGAACGCGGCCGCGCTGCGGTGGCTCACGGCCACACCCTTGGGCTTCCCGGTCGACCCGGAGGTGAAGATGATCCACGCGTCGTGCTCGACCCCGGGACGCGCGGCGGGGAAGTCGGACGCGCCGTTCACGGTCAGTCGGTGTCCGGCCCCGACGACCGCCCGCACCTCCGCCTCCCCGAACACCAGCTCGGCCCGCTCATCGGGGTCCTCGGCGTCGACGGGCACATAGGCGGCCCCGGCGGCGAGCACCGCGAGGACGGCGACATACAGCTCGTTCGTGCCCGACGGCACCCGCACGCCGACCCGGTCCCCGAGCCCGACCCCCGCAGCCCCCAGCCGCCGCCGCAGGTTCTCCACCTCGACCGCCAGCGCGCGATAGGTCAGCCGCCGCTTCCCGTCGTCCAGCGCGGGCTCGTCCGGGTACGACCGCACGGACGCCTCGAAGACATCGACGAGCGTGCGCGGGGACGCCGCCGGACCGGCCGAGAATCGCGCCGCCCCGCCGAACCCCCCGGCTCCCTCCGCCAGCTCTCCGTCGAGCAGCGTCAGGTCAGGACTCTCGTACACGGCGGCCATCGGATCCTCGCCTCTCGAACCCGGACCATCCGGGGGCACCGATGGGCCCGCAGGTCTGCCTGGGGATATTTCCGTATCGGTACCGAACAAGCCCAATACTCTAGTGCTCGGGTGACTACGGCCTGTCGTGTCGGCCAAGAGGGGGCGACCACCAGGCGACCCGGAAGGGTGCGGGGCCGGGCTGTGACCTGGGGTTTTCCTGGTGGGGAGAGACGTCGCCCACATTTCGTCAGTCTAACGCGCGAAGGCCGCGACCTGATGGTCGCGGCCTTCGCCACTATGTGTCCGAGGGGGGACTTGAACCCCCACGCCCGATAAAGGGCACTAGCACCTCAAGCTAGCGCGTCTGCCATTCCGCCACCCGGACAAGGTGTCTGTCGCGCGGGTTTCCCCTGCGGCGACGAAGGAAACATTACCAGGTCTTCCAGGGCCCCCGATCACCCCGTCACGGGGGCGGCCGGGGCGTGAACGGCCTGTGACGGGCCGGTCCCGGTCTTGGGGCGAGCGGTGGGGCAGGAGGAGGATGAGGGGGAACCACCAGCAGCGACAGCGGGAGGAACCAGCGTGAGCGAGACGGACACGGGCAGGCGCGTGACCGGTGAGGACGAGGTCGTGGACCTCTGCCGCGAGCTGATCCGGATCGACACCAGCAACTTCGGCGACCACTCGGGACCGGGGGAGCGCAAGGCCGCCGAGTACGTCGCCGAGAAGCTGGCCGAGGTGGGGCTGGAGCCGAAGATCTTCGAGTCGCACCCGGGCCGCGCCTCGACGGTGGCCCGCATCGAGGGCGAGGACCGGTCGCGGCCCGCGCTCCTCATCCACGGCCACACCGACGTCGTGCCGGCCAACGCGGTGGACTGGACCCACCACCCGTTCTCCGGTGAGGTCGCGGACGGCTGTGTGTGGGGCCGGGGCGCGGTCGACATGAAGGACATGGACGCGATGACGCTGGCGGTCGTCCGCGACCGGATGCGCAGCGGCCGCAAGCCCCCGCGCGACATCGTGCTCGCTTTCCTCGCGGACGAGGAGGCCGGCGGCACGTACGGGGCGAAGCACCTCGTCAAGAATCACGCAGATCTCTTCGAGGGCGTCACCGAGGCGATCAGCGAGGTCGGCGGGTTCTCGTTCACCGTGAGCGAGCAGCGGCGGCTCTATCTGATCCAGACGGCCGAGAAGGGCATGCACTGGATGAAGCTGACCGTGGCCGGAACGGCCGGGCACGGGTCGATGATCCACCGGGACAACGCCATCACCGAGCTGTCGGAGGCCGTCGCACGCCTGGGCCGCCACCAGTTCCCGGTGCGGGTCACCAAGACCACCCGGGCCTTCCTCGACGAACTCGGCGACGCGCTCGGCACCGAGCTCGACCCGGAGGACATGGAGGGGACCCTCGCCAGGCTCGGCGGTATCGCCAAGCTCATCGGCGCGACCCTGCGGAACACCGCCAACCCGACACAGCTCGGCGCCGGCTACAAGGTCAACGTCATCCCGGGCGAGGCCACCGCGCATGTCGACGGGCGGTTCCTGCCCGGGTTCGAGGAGGAGTTCCTCGCCGACCTCGACAAGATCCTCGGCCCGAAGGTGCGGCGCGAGGACGTGCACTCCGACAAGGCGCTGGAGACCTCCTTCGACGGGGCGATCGTCGACGCCATGCAGTCGGCGCTGCTCGCCGAGGACCCGGCCGCGAAGGCGGTCCCGTACATGCTCTCCGGCGGTACGGACGCCAAGTCCTTCGACGACCTGGGCATCCGGGGCTTCGGCTTCGCGCCGCTCAAGCTGCCGCCGGAGCTGGACTTCGCGGGCATGTTCCACGGTGTCGACGAAAGGGTGCCGGTGGAGGGTTTGAAGTTCGGCGTGCGCGTGCTCGACCGTTTCATCGACGCGTCCTGATGTTCCGCGACGGGACCTTTCTGGTCCCTGACCGGTCCTGAACCGGCTTTGTTCTGTCCGGAATGGGGTGCTGAAACGAGACTTCAATATTCGGCAGCTTGTACGAAGATCGACCGGGTCGAGTGAATCGGACCATAAGCTCGTAGCTCCATTACTCCTTCCTCGTTACAGGTGGTGTGACTCGCTACTCGGGGTCGCTTTGCCAACAAGGAGGAATAATGCTCAAGAAGGTCGTCGCCGTCGCGACTGTCACCGGTGGTCTGGTTCTCGCGGGCGCGGGTCTGGCTGTCGCCGACGCCGGGGCCCACGGTGCCGCCATCGGTTCCCCGGGTGTCGCGTCCGGAAACGTCGTCCAGGTGCCGGTTCACGTCCCCGTGAACGTGTGCGGCAACACGGTCTCGGTGATCGGGCTGCTGAACCCTGCCTTCGGCAACACCTGCATCAACAAGTGACGTTGCGCCTCACTCGGTGAGGGTCTGAATAACCGTCGGCCCCGGAGTGCGCGCCATGCACTCCGGGGCCGACCGGTATCCCGGCAAGGTGTAAAAGATCAGAACATGGGCTAAGGCAGGTAATTCAGCAATGCGACAGGTCACCCGCAAAGGCCTCATGACGATGGCGGCCGCGTCCGGCGTCATCGCCGCGGCGGGAGGTTACGCGCACGCCGACTCCGGTGCGCAGGGCTCCGCCACCAACTCGCCCGGCGTGCTCTCCGGCAACACCGTGCAGGCGCCGGTGGAGGCCGAGGTCAACGTCTGCGGCAACACGGTGAACGTGGTCGGACTGCTCAACCCGGCGGCGGGCAACAAGTGTTCCAACGGCGGAGGCGGCAAGCACGCACCCGACGGCCATGGCGGCGGCGGTTACGGCGACGGCGGTTACGGCGAAGGCGGTCACGGTTCGTCGCACGGTGGCTCCCGCGCGGACGGTCACACCAGTGGCTCGCCGGGTGTGGCCTCCGGCAACACCGTGCAGGTTCCGGTGCATGTGCCGGTCAACGTGTGCGGCAACAGCGTCGACGTGATCGGTATCGGCAACCCGGCCACCGACAACGACTGCCACAACGGCGGGGGCGGCGGCTACGGCGAAGGCGGTCACGGTTCGTCGCACGGTGGCTCCCACGCGGACGGTCACACCAGCGGCTCGCCGGGTGTGGCCTCCGGCAACACCGTGCAGGTTCCGGTCGATGTGCCGGTCAATCTGTGCGGCAACAACATCGGCGTGATCGGTATCGGCAACGGGGTCACGGGTAACGACTGCGGGAACTCGGGCGGCGGAGGGGCGCACGAGAATCCGGGTGGTGGCCACCAGAACCCGCCGGGCGACTCCGAGGAGACGTCCCCGCAGGTACCGAACAAGCCCGGACAGCCGGGCGAGCCGGGCAAACCCGGTGGTGAGGTCCCCGGCGGTGACACCAACACCCCGGGCACGCAGACCGTCACCCAGCCCGACGACGCCGCGCAGCTCGCCCAGACCGGCGGTGACCTGCCGCTGGGGCTCATGCTCCCGGTGGGCGCGGGCGCACTGATCGGGGGCGCCCTGATCTACCGCAAGGCACGGGCCGCCGCTCTGTAGCCGGACCCGGCACGCACGAACGGAGCGGGCCCCGCACCAGCGGGGCCCGCTCCGTTTCACGCCGCCCACTCACCAGGTGGCGCGTACCTGGCGGATGATCCGTCGGCGCAACCGCACCCTTCGGCTGCCATCCCGCAGCAGGCTCAGTCGGTCCAACTCCCAGTGTCCGTACTCGGCATGGTCCGTCAGCAGACGTGTGGCGTCCTTGCGGGAAACTCCGCGCGGTACGTACACGTCGACAAATTCGTATTCCGGCATCGGTATCTATTGTGCGGGCTGGGGCCCGGTACGGATAGCGTCTGCCCTATGTCTGATGCTGCGCAGCCCACCGCTGCCGAGGTACGCGCCGCCGCCGAGGCGGTCAAGACCGCGCTCGACCGCCACCTGGCGGCGGTCGAACGCCGGTCGGGGGAGGACGACCCGGCCGTCTACGAGGCGTTCAACGAGCTGGCCGCGGCCGCCGAGGAGTACGACGAACTGCTCTACGACCGCTACGACGAGGTCACTCCCTTCGAGATCCCGGGCGGCACCGAGGACATGCCGCCGTACACCGGCCCCGAGGAACCCAACGCGCTCAGCGTGCTGATCCGCCGGGACTACACGGTGGCCGAGCCGCAGCGACTGCTGGCACAGGCCCAGCGGGTGGAGGCCGCGGAGGAGCCGGTCGGCTCCGACGGGGCGGCGGGCACGGTGCACGGTGCGCTGGGTCTGCTGTTCGGGGAGTTCGAGCCGGACGAGATCGCCTCCCGGCACAAGGAGTTCGGTCTGGAGGAGGGGGACTCCACGCTCTGGGTGACCGCCGCGGACGACACCGCCGAGCCGGGTGAGTGGCTGGAGGCACCCTTCGAAGGGGTCGATCCGCAGCGGGTCGTCTGCCGCTTCGACGTCAGCGCGGTCTTCGACGACGACGCGGAGGACGACGACCTCGACGACGACCTCACGCTCGAGGACGAGGAGCCGGAACCATCGGACGCGGACCGGTAGCCGATCTCAGGGCGCCCAGCGGCTGAGGGCGCCCAGCAGCTCAGGCCGCCCAGTGGCTCGGGGCGGCCGCCGCTCCGGCGGCCGCGGGGTTGTTCGTGGTTGCTCGCGGGGTTCCCCGCGCCCCTGGGAGCCGCCCCAGGGGCGCACTGCCGTTGTCCTGGCCGCGCCCCGCAAGCACCGGGCCGCGTCGCACGCCCCCGCGCCCAGCCCCCTGCGGCCTGTCAATCAGCCGACGGCATCTGGGCCCTCAGCAGCGCCGGCAGCCGTGTGGTGCGAGGCTTCGCCGGAACCTCGGCGACAGCCCGCGGCAGGGCCTGTTCCACACCGTGCACCACGGACAGATGCTGCTCGGCGCGCCCGAAGGCCGTGTAGACCCAGGGCCGGCTCAGCGCCTGCGCCGCGTCCCCCGGCAGTACCACGACCGCGGCCGGCCACCGGTGTCCCACGGCCTGGTGCGCGGTCAGCGCCCACCCGTGCCGCACGGTCTGCTCGACCCGCTCCTTCGGTACGACGACGGCCGTGCCCGCGCACTCCAGGTGCAGTCCCTCGGCGTCGGCCTTCACCACACGGCCGGGCGTCGAACGGCCCGGGGCGGGCGAGTAGGCCACCCGGTCGCCCGGATCGAACCCGCCGAAGCGGCCCGGACCGGGGTTCAGCCGTTCCTTGAGCGCGGTGTTCAACGCACGTGTGCCGGCCGCGCCACCATGCCCGGGGGTGATCACCTGCACCTGCTCGGCGGGGATCCCGAACGCCCTCGGCACCGAGTCCACGACGAGCTGCGCGGTCCGGTGCACCGCCTCGCCCGCGTCCCGTACCGGGACGATGACGACCTCCTTGCCGGGCGCGTCGACCTGGTTCAGCTCCCCGATCCCGATCCCGGAGACCAGCTCGCCGATGGGCCCGGGGTCGGGCGTCCGCGAGGCGACCTGCGGGCAGGCACGGGCGGCGAGCAGATCCGCGAAGACCCGGCCCGGCCCGGCGGACCACAGCACCCCCGGGTCGCCGCTGAGCACCAGCCGGGCTCCGTCGGGCAGCGACTCGGCGAGCAGAGCGGCGGTCTCGACGTCCAGCTGTGGCGCGTCCAGCACCACGAGCAGGTCGAGGTCGAGGGCGCCGTCCACATCCCGGCCGGGCCCCTCGGCACCGGACAGCAGTCCGGCAAGAGTCGTCACGGGGGCGTCCCCGCCCTCTGCGGTGTCCGACCGGGAGGCGAACCGCCGCCTCCCGTCCGCGCTGTGCGTCGCCGCGTAGGCCCGCAGTCCGAGCGTCCGGGCGGCCGTGACCAGCGCCGCCGGTTCCGCTCGGGCCGCCTCGCCGCCGGTGTGCAGCACGAGCCCGTGTCCGGCGACGGCGCGGATCAGCTCCGCGGCGGAACGCGGTGCCGACGCGGCGGCCGGGGCCCAGTCGGTCGTGTCCTCCTTGGGCAGGGAGTTCATGACACGGCCGAGTCCGTCGGCGAGGCTCTCCTCGGCGAGGGCGTAACGCTCCAGGCCGATGAGGACGCGGACCGGGCGCTCCTCCTCCGTCTCGTCGTCCTCGGCGTCGCCGGCCTCCGTGGCGGGCGGGGGCGAGGGCGCGGGCGCGGGCAGTGTCGCGGTCGGGGTGTCGTCGAGCGAGTCCTGGAAGACCAGGGCCTCGCCCTCGGCGACGGTGCTCTGGACGGCCTCGTCGGGGTCGGGCACGGAACGCTGGGCGAGCGCGGCGGCCAGAGCCGGGACCTCCAGCGCCGTGTGCCCGGCGACGGCCGCCTGCTCCAGCAGCCACACGGTGACCGCCCGGCCGCGCCGCTCGTCGTCCGGGCCGCACTCCGCGCCGAGCAGTGCCCGCGCGAAGCCGTCCGCCTGCTCCGGCCGGACGCCCGGAACCCGCAGCAACTGCCAGGGATCCTCGCGCAGTCGAGCGTCGGCGCCCTCGCCGAGCGCCTCGGCGATCTGCGGCACCAGCGCCTCGGGTGCGCCGCCCTCGGCCAGCACCGCGCGCACCGCCTCGACGGTCTCGCCCGAGGGAGCCGTCGCACCGGCCGCGGTCGCCATGGGCTCCGGTCGCCGCACCGGCTCCGGCGCGGGCCGACGCGGAGCGGTCTCGTCGAAGGCGCCGGCCATGGGCTTCTGGCCGCCCTCCACGGCCCGTACGGCGGCCATCAGCTCGGCGGCCGTCCCGCTGAGCTTGGCCCCGCTCGTGATCGGCGCCTTCTCGGCCTTGCGTCGCTCGATCCGCTCCCGCTCCAGCCGCTGAGCCGCCAACTCGGCCTGCGCCTCGGAGGTTTCGGGAGCAGCCTCGCCGCCGGCTCCGGCGGTCCCCGCCGACCGGCCGTCCGCCGCCGACTCGTCCTCGCCCGCGCCGGAATCACCACCGTCGCCGACGACGGCACCGGCGGAAGCTTCCGTGTCGCTCCCGGCGGCTTCGTCCCTGTCGCCTCCGCTTCCCGGCCCGCCGGGCTCACCGGCTGCCGCAGCGGCCTCGCCCCCGGCCGTGGCCCCGCCCTCCGGCGTCGCCGCGAGCGCGGCCTCCCGGTCGTCGGGCGTGCCGCCGGGCGTGTCGGCGCCGTCGGCGGGCGTCCCGTCGCCCCGTCCCCCCGGCTCGTCCGTCTCCGTGGTCGCGGGCTCCGTGCTCACAGCGTGCTCCAGTCGTGATCGGGATAGCGGTGCACGGGCGCCGACACGTCGTCGAGAGCCCGGCAGATCTCGTCAGGAAGACTAAGGGTCTCCACTGACAATGCCCCCGTGAGCTGCAGCGCGTTGCGCGCGCCGATGATGGGCGCGGCCACGCCGGGCCGGTCGCGGACCCAGGCGAGGGCCACCTGGATCGGGGTCACGGCGAGGCCGTCCGCGGCGGTCTGTACCGCGTCCACGATGCTGGTCGCCGCTTCGTCGAGGTACGGCGCGACGAACGGCGCCATGTGCTCCGAGCCGCCCCGCGAGTCCGGGGGCGTGATGTGGCGGTACTTGGCGGTCAGCACCCCGCGGCCCAGCGGCGAGGACGGGAGCAGGCCGATGCCCAGGTCCAGCGCGGCGGGCAGCACCTCGCGTTCGATGCCGCGTTGCAGCAGGGAGTACTCCATCTGCGTACTGGCCAGGCGGGTGCGTATGCCGGGGGCCGCGAGCTGCCAGGTGGCCGCCTTCGCGAGCTGCCAGCCGCAGAAGTTGGAGACCCCGGCGTAACGGGCCCGGCCGCTGCTGACGGCCAGGTCGAGGGCCTGGAGCGTTTCGTCCAGGGGGGTTTCGGGGTCGTACGCGTGGATGTGCCAGACGTCGACGTAGTCCGTGCCGAGGCGGGCGAGGGAGGCGTCCAGGGCGGCGAGGAGATGGCCGCGGGAGCCGTCGAAACGGCGGTCGGGGTCCGGGACACTGCCGGCCTTCGTGGAGATGACCAGGTCGCGGCGGGGCACGAGCCCGTCCATCAACTGCCCGAGCAGGTACTCCGCCTCGCCGTCCCCGTACACGTCCGCCGTGTCGACGAGGCTGCCGCCCGCCTCCCAGAACAGCTTCAACATGTCCGCGGCGTCATGCTCGTCCGTGTCGCGGCCCCACGTCAGGGTGCCGAGCCCGATCCGGGACACACGCAGGCCGGTACGGCCGAGATGCCTCTGCTCCATGAACGGCGACATTACTGGCCGGAGTTCGCCACGTGGGGGCCTGTGGACAACCGATTTCCCCGGGGCGTGTTCGTTGTCCGCGACCAGCCACACGCCACCCGCACTCGCCCTACGGCCCCGTCCCCCCGGTAGGGTCAGCAGCACAAGGGACGTTACTGATGGGTAAGGGGAAGGCTGGTCTATATGAAGCTCGGGATCAACCTCGGCTACTGGGGCGCCGGAATGGACGCGGACAACCTGGCCGTGGCCCAGGAGGCCGACCGGCTGGGCTACGCGGTGTGCTGGGCGGCGGAGGCGTACGGCTCGGACGCCGCCACCGTGCTCAGCTGGGTCGCCGCCAAGACCGAACGTATCGATGTGGGCTCGGCCATCTTCCAGATCCCGGCCCGCCAGCCCGCGATGACCGCGATGACCGCCGCGACGCTGGACTCGCTCTCCGGCGGACGCTTCCGGCTGGGTCTCGGCGTCTCCGGACCGCAGGTCTCCGAGGGCTGGTACGGGGTCAAGTTCGACAAGCCGCTCGCCCGCACCCGCGAGTATGTGGAGATCGTCCGCAAGGCGATGACCCGCGAGCGTCTGTCGCACGACGGCGAGCACTGGACGCTGCCGCTGCCCGGCGGCCCCGGCAAGCCGCTGAGGCTGACCGTGCACCCCACCCGTGAGCACATCCCGCTGTACATCGCCGCGATCGGCCCGAAGAACCTGGAGCAGACCGGCGAGATCGCCGACGGCGCCCTGCTGATCTTCCCGTCGGCCGCGCACCTGGAGGACACCGCCGTCAAGTACCTGCGGGCGGGACGGGAGAAGGCCGGCAAGACCCTCGACGGGTTCGACATCTGCCCGACCCTGCCTCTCGCCGTCGGCGACGACAAGGACGTGACGACGCTCGCCGACACCTTCCGCCCGTACACCGCGCTGTACGTCGGCGGCATGGGCAGCCGCAAGCAGAACTTCTACAACCAGCTCGCCCAGCGCATGGGCTACGAGAAGGAGGCCGCCGAGATCCAGGACAAGTACCTGGCCGGCGACAAGGCCGGGGCCGCGGCCGCCATCCCGCACGAGCTGATCGACCAGACGACGCTGCTCGGTTCCGTGGAGCGCATCGCCGACCGGATGAAGGCCTACGCCGAGGCCGGGGTCACCACCCTCACACTCGCCCCGGCGGGCTTCACCCTGGACGAGCGGGTCGCCTCGCTGCGGGCCGGTTCGGAGGCCATGGAGCTGGCCGGGCTCGCGTAGCCCGAACGGCGCAGCGGCCGACGACAGCCGGGATCCGGCGGGAATCGGCCGCGCATCGGCCTCCGGAAGCGCTGCGGCCGTGTTGGGGGCTCGGAGGCCTTCCCCGCCACGGCCGCCAGGCGGGGCGACGCGGCACGGCCCAACCGGTTACGCCCCTCCGCCCGCCCGGCATCCTTCGTTCGGCGGATTTGTCCGACACAGCTGTTGCCCGGCTCCTGGTACCCCATTTGACTCGTTTTCTGCAGGACCCTGCCAGGACCCCTGCAGAGAGGTGCCTCCGATGCTTTCGGCCAAGAAACTGTTCCAGGAGATCGTCGACAACGACGAGTCGTTCCGACTGTTCTGTTCCATCGCGGCCAGCGGGGAGACGCAGGGCGGCTGGGAGAACGCGCGCATCGCCGCGCTCGTCCCGCGGAGCGAGCGCGCACTCGCCCCCAGGATCACCCGTCACGGCGCGGACGAGGACAAGCACGGGCGGATCTTCAACGCCCTCATGAAGAAGCGTGGCCTCCAACCCGTGGAAGTGCCGCCGGAGACCGACTACACCATGCTCCTGGAGCGCGACGGCATCGGCCTCGCGCACGAGAAGCTCAAGGCCGACGAGGCCCTTTCGGTGCGGGACATCATCGTCTACCTGTCCCACAGCCGGGTCACCGAGCAGCGTGCCGCCGACCAGATGGCGATGCTCCGCAAGCACTTCGAGGGCCACCCCGAGATCGGCAAGGCCATTCGGATGATCTCCGACGACGAGGACAACCACCTCGCCTACACCCACGAGGAACTGCTGCGGTTCGCGGCCGCCGGACACGGCCCTCTCATCCAGCGGACCCTGCGCGAGTGCGCCCTCGCGGAGATCGGCGTCTACCGGGACGTCAGCCTCGCCGTGATGGACCACATGGGGCGCATCCTCGGCTGGCCGAAGGCCAAGGCGGCCGTCCTCGCCGCGGGCATCCACGCCGTGTACGCGTACGAGCGGGCCCTCGGCTGGCGCCGCATGGTCACCCTGGAGATGCCGGAACGCCGCGACGCCCTGGGCGGACCGGCGACTGCGGCCCCCGAGTTCGCCTGAGGCCCCGTGTAGCTGACCGCACGCGCGTGTGGGGCGGCGATCTTCGTCCACCTTCGTCCACCCGCGCGTACGGAATGACGCATCGCATGACGGCAGGGCGGCACGAGCCGCATGACGGCATGGGACGAGGGGCTACAGCCAGCCCCGGCGCTTGAAGAGCCGGTACACCAGCACCTCCGTCACGACCATCAGCGCCATCAGAGCCGGATACGACCACACCCACCGCAGTTCGGGCATGTGCTCGAAGTTCATGCCGTAGACGCCGGCGGCCATGGTCGGGATCGCGGCCATGGCCGCCCAGGCGGAGATCTTCCGCATGTCGTCGTTCTGGCGGACGCTCATCTGCGCCAGGTGCGCGGAGAGGATGTCGGAGACCAGCCGGTCCAGGCCCTCCACGGACTCGTTGACGCGGGTGAGGTGGTCGTTGACGTCACGGAAGAAGGGCTGGGCCTTCTCCTCGACGAAGGGCACCGCGGTGGCGGCGTTGCCCGTGCCGGAGAGTCGGCCGAGCGGCGCGGCGAGGGGGCCGGTGGCCCGGCGGAACTCCAGGACCTGGCGTTTGAAGGTGTAGATCCGGGACGCCGTGTTCCGTGAGCCGCCGATGTCGGGGGAGAAGACCTCCGCCTCCAGTTCCTCCAGGTCGGTCTGGAGTTCGGTCGCCACGTCCAGATAGTGGTCGACGGTGGCGTCCGTGATCGCGTACAGCACGGACGTGGGGCCTTTGCCGAGCAGTTCGGGCTCCCGCTCCAGCCGGCTGCGTACGACGCCCAGGGGCGAGCCCTCGCCGTGGCGGACGGTCACGACGAAGGCGTGACCGAGGAAGACCATCACCTCGCCGGTGGTCACGGTGTCACTGGACGGCTCGTACACGACCGGCTTGAGGACCATGAACAGCGAGTCGTCGTACACCTCCAGCTTGGGCCGCTGGTGCGCCTTCAGGGCGTCCTCCACGGCCAGCGGGTGCAGCGCGAACTCCTCCGTGACCAGGGCGAACTCCTTCTCCGACGGCTCGTGCAGCCCGATCCACACGAAGCCGCCGGAGGCGCGGGCGGCGGCCAGGGCGTCGGAGAGGTCGTCGGGGCCCTCGGTGCGGTGCCCGTCGTGATAGACGGCGCAGTCGACGATCACAGGGAGTTCCTTTCCAGGGGGCCTTGTCCACAGAGCCCGCGTCCGCGGAGCCCTTGTCCGCGGAGGCGTTGTCCACAGGGCCGAAGGGGGCCGTCGGGCGGGCGTCTAGGCTGGGGCGCATGCCCACGTTGATCCTTGTCCGGCACGGACGTTCCACCGCCAACACCGAGGGCGTGCTCGCCGGGTGGACGCCCGGGATAGCGCTCGACGAGCGGGGTGCCGCGCAGGCCGCGGCGCTGCCCGGCCGCCTCGCCGGGCTGCCGATCGCCGAGGTCGTCACCAGCCCGCTCCAGCGCTGCCAGGAGACGGTCCGCCCGCTCCTCGACGCCCGGCCCGGCCTCAGCCCGCACACCGACGAGCGCATCGGCGAGTGCCACTACGGCGACTGGTCCGGCCGCAAGCTCGCCGAACTGATGGACGAGCCGCTGATGGAGGTCGTACAGACCTATCCGACGGCGGTCGAGTTCCCGGGTGGCGAGTCGATGCGGGCCATGCAGCACCGCGCCGCGGAGGCGGTGCGGGAGTGGAACGCGCGCGTGGAGCGCGAGCACGGGGCCGACGCGGTGTATCTGATGTGCTCGCACGGCGACATCATCAAGTCGCTCGTCGCGGACGCACTCGGACTTCATCTGGACCTCTTCCAGCGGATCTCTGTTGAACCGTGTTCCATCACAGCGATCCGTTACACCCGACTCAGGCCGTTTCTCGTCCGCCTCGGCGACACCGGGGACTTCGCGTCCCTGGCGCCGCGCGAGCAGCCCCCGAGCGGTGACGCGACCGTCGGGGGCGGGGCGGGGGCACCGTGATCGTCAACCGCAGTAGGGTGAAGCGGTCGCGGCGGCGCTGAACCAAGTCAGCAGCCGACGCGGCCGCTCCCGACGTCGATTCCAATGGAGACAGGACGTGTCCCGTCAGGTGTTCCTCTACGACCCCCCGGACCGCTTCGTGGCCGGTACGGTCGGGCTGCCCGGGCGCCGGACCTTCTTCCTGCAAGCCTCCTCCGGGCAGCGTGTCACCAGTGTCTCTCTCGAGAAGACCCAGGTGGCCGCGCTCGCCGAGCGCATGGACGAGCTGCTCGACGAGGTCGTGCGGCGCAGCGGCGGAAGCGCCGCGGTGCCGGCCGTCGTGCCCACCGAGGTGTCGGACACGGCGCCGCTGGAGGCCCCCGTCGAGGAGGAGTTCAGGGTCGGCACCATGGCGCTGGCCTGGGACGGCGACGAGGAGCGGATGATCGTCGAGGCCCAGGCCCTGGTCGAGCTGGACGCCGACTCCGAGGAGGACCTGGCCGAGGCGGAGGAGCGGATGCTCCAGGACGAGGAGAACGGCCCGCCGATGCTCCGCGTCCGCCTGACCGGCTCTCAGGCCCGTGCCTTCGCCAAGCGCGCCCTCGACGTCGTCAACGCGGGACGGCCGCCGTGCCCGCTGTGCAGTCTGCCGCTCGATCCGGAGGGACACGTATGTCCGCGCCAGAACGGATACCGGCGCGGAGCGTGACCTCCGCCTCCGCCGGCTCGTCGCCGCCCGCCCAGCCGTCCGCCGAGCGGCCCGCCCAACCGTCCGCCGAGCGGCCGGTCGAGCTGCTGGCCGAGGGCGAGTTGACCGTGCGCGGGCGGGTGCGGGAGGCGTCCAACGCGGTGCTGTACTGCACGGTCTCGTACGAGGGGCGGGAGGCCGCCTGCGTCTACAAGCCCGTCGCCGGGGAGCGGCCCCTGTGGGACTTCCCCGACGGGACGCTCGCGCAGCGGGAGGTCGCCGCGTACGAGGTGTCCGAGGCGACCGGCTGGGGGCTCGTCCCGCCCACCGTGCTGCGGGACGGGCCGTACGGGGAGGGCATGTGCCAGCTGTGGATCGAGGGTGAGCCCGGGTCCGAACTGCTGGCCCTTGTGGCGGGCGAGGAGGCCGCGGAGGGCTGGAAGGCCGTCGGGTTCGCGGAGGTCGGGGACGGGGAGACCGCGCTCCTCGTACACGCCGACGACCAGCGGCTGCGGCGGCTCGCCGTGCTCGACGCGGTCGTCAACAACGCCGACCGCAAGGGCGGGCACCTGCTGCCGGCCGCCGAGGGGCGGCTGTACGCCATCGACCACGGGGTCACCTTCAACGTCGAGAACAAGCTGCGGACGCTGTTGTGGGGGTGGGCGGGGGAGCCGCTCACGGAGGAGGCCGTGGAGGTGCTGCGGCGGCTGCGGGACGCGCTGGGCGAGGGCGGACCGCTGGCCGCGAGGCTGGCCTCGTTGATCACCCCGGCGGAGCTGGACGCCACGCGGGAGCGGGTGGCCGCGTTGCTGACGAGCGGCCGGCACCCGGAGCCGAGCGGGGAGTGGCCGGCGATCCCCTGGCCACCGGTCTGACGGCCCCGCCTGCCGGGGCCGACCGGGGGCGGGTCCCGCAGCTCGGCGGTCACGGGGTGCCGCCGCGCCCATCCGTGCCCACTGGCGGCACGACTGCCCGCGACCGGGGCGGTTGTGGCGGTCCGTCCACGTACCGGCCGCAGTCGCGAAATCAGCGCGTACCCCCGAGTGCCCAGGCGCCCGGCATGGCCGCGCGGCGATCGGGTTAGGCTCGTGGCATGCATGCCTGGCCCGCTTCTGAGGTCCCCGCCCTGCCCGGCAAGGGCCGCGACCTTCGGATCCACGACACCGCGACCGATGGGCTCATCACCCTTGACCCCGGTCCCGTCGCCCGTATCTACGTCTGCGGTATCACCCCGTACGACGCCACCCACATCGGTCACGCGGCGACCTACAACGCGTTCGACCTCGTACAGCGCGTGTGGCTCGACACCAAGCGGCAGGTTCACTACGTCCAGAACGTCACGGACGTCGACGACCCCCTGCTGGAGCGGGCCGCGCGCGACGACATCGACTGGGTCGCCCTCGCCGAGAAGGAGACCGCCCTCTTCCGTGAGGACATGACCGCCCTGCGGATGCTCCCGCCGCGCCACTACATCGGCGCGGTCGAGGCCATCCCCGGAATCGTTCCGCTGGTCGAGCGGCTCCTCGCCTCCGGCGCCGCCTACGAGCTCGAAGGGGACATCTACTTCTCCGTCGAGGCCGACCCCGACTTCGGCAAGGTCTCGCGCCTCGACGCCGCCACGATGCGGCTGCTCTCCGCCGAGCGCGGCGGGGACCCGGACCGGGCCGGGAAGAAGAACCCACTCGACCCGATGCTCTGGATGGCCGCGCGTGAGGGCGAGCCCAGCTGGGACGGCGGCTCCCTCGGACGCGGCCGGCCCGGCTGGCACATCGAGTGCGTCGCCATCGCCCTCGACCACCTGGGCATGGGCTTCGACGTCCAGGGCGGCGGCTCCGACCTCGCCTTCCCGCACCACGAGATGGGCGCCTCGCACGCGCAGGCGCTGACCGGCGAGTTCCCCATGGCCAAGGCGTACGTCCACGCCGGCATGGTCGCCCTGCACGGCGAGAAGATGTCGAAGTCCAAGGGCAACCTGGTCTTCGTCTCCAAGCTGCGCCGCGACGGGGTCGACCCGGCCGCGATACGGCTCGCGCTCCTCGCACACCACTACCGGGCCGACTGGGAGTGGACCGACCAGGTGCTCCAGGACGCCGTCGCCCGCCTCGACCGGTGGCGCGCCGCCGTCTCCCGGCCCGACGGGCCGTCCGCCGAGGCCCTCGTCGAAGAGATCCGCGAGGCGCTCGCGCACGACCTGGACGCGCCGACCGCGCTCGCCGCGGTCGACCGCTGGGCCGCGCTCCAGGAGGAGCGGGGCGGCACGGACGAGGGCGCACCCGGTGTCGTGTCGCGTGCCGTGGACGCGCTCCTCGGCGTGGCCCTGTGAAACACCTGAAGGCGCGACACCTGAAGTAACGACTCTGCACAGGTGTCGGAGACGTCACACGTGTCACGCGGGTCATACGGGATGAGAACAGAGGGGCGCCTCCTCCGGCCGGAGGAGGCGCCCCTTCGTCTTCACTCGGACAGAGGACCCGTGGTCGTCAGCCGGTGATCACCAGGCCGACGACCTCGTCGTCGGAGAACCACACACGGACGTCGGGCCGTCCCCCGGCGAAGGCGGCGTGGACCGCCTGGCGGATCTCGGGGGACGGGTCGGTCAGGTTCCGCCACGCGCCGGACACGAAGAGGCGGAGTCTGGGCGGGAGTTCACGGGGATAGGGGAGCAGTTCGTCCCAGTAGCGTTCGGCCGTGCCGGAGCCGGCGGCCTCCGGGAGGAGGTGGGCGACGGCCGCCCTGATGTCGGGGCGGTTGCCGATGTGCTGTGAGGCGGGCCGGCCGGGGGCGTCCTGCTGCGGGGACCCGGTGGCCCGCAGGACCTCGCGGGCTCGTTCGGGCGACAGCGGCGGTCGGCCGGCGGCCTTGAGCATGCCCTGCAGCGCGGCCAGCGCGCCGGCCACGACCCGGACGGCGGAGGAGGTCCCGGAGAACGTGTCCGTGTACCGGGCGACCTCCTCGGCCTCGCCCTGGAGGTCGCCCGGCCGGTCCCAGGAGCCGCCGGTGGCCGTCACCTCGCGGCCCCAGCCCTGGGCGTCCACACGGGCGCCGTGGCCGGAGAACGCGAGGCGGGAGCGGTCGGGACCGTGGTCGCGGCCGTGGGTGCCGGGCGGCGGGGCGCCCGCGCCGACCACGATCGCGCCGGAGGAGGGGTGGGACGGGTTGAACGGGTTGCGCCACCACGCCGGGAACTCGTCGGGGCGGCGCTCGTAGACCGCGTCGTCCAGGGACTCGGCGCCGTTGCCGGCCGCCGCGACGACCAGGACACCGCGCGCGGTGGCGTACCGGATCGCCGCGAAGTCGTCCGGCCACCACTCCAGCGGGATGTAGCCCCGCTGGTCGTCGCGCGGCTCGTACGCGAACCCGGGGCCCGGGCGGTGCAGTTCGACGAGGATGAGGTCGCCGGGGCCGAGCCGGTCGGCGGACGCCCGGATCGCGGCGGCGGTGCCGATGCCCTGGACGGACGCGGCGGCCGTCACCGCGTCCGGCACGATGCCGGTGATCCCGTGCTCGTCCCGGTCGCCGTCAAGCACCCCGGCGACGGCGGTGCCGTGGTTGCGCCGGGCGAGGTCGGCCGACGGGGTGTTGACGGCGACGCCCGCGAGCCGCGCGGCCAGGTCCTCGTGGCCGAACTGCCAGGCGCCCTCCACATCGACGACCGTCACGCCCCGGCCGCTGCCACCG
Source organism: Streptomyces sp. NBC_01314 (assembly GCF_041435215.1). Taxonomy (NCBI): domain Bacteria; kingdom Bacillati; phylum Actinomycetota; class Actinomycetes; order Kitasatosporales; family Streptomycetaceae; genus Streptomyces; species Streptomyces sp. NBC_01314. The sequence goes on from NZ_CP108394.1 coordinate 8,950,256, forward strand.
GGCCGCTGCCAGGCCCAGTGCGCGTCGATGCCCTCGGGCGCCGGGCCCGGACAGCCCTGGCGGCCCGTGCGGTCGGGCGCCACGGGCGCGCCCTCCTCCACCTGCCGACTGTTGCCGGAACGTGGACCGCCGGAACGTGGACCGCCGGAACGTGGACCGCCGGAACCGCGGGACCCGGCCGAGCCGGATCCGACGGACCCGACCCATCCCGATCCGACGGAGGCCGGTACGGCGCCAGGCTTGACGTACGCGGTGTCGATGCCGGGCAGTGCCGCGATCCGTGAGCGCAGCTCCTGGGCGCGGCCGGTGCCGCCACGCACCCGGTAGAAGAGGGTGAGGTCGGGTACCCCGTCGTCGTCGGAGACGGTGGCCCGGAGCCGTTCCTCGCCGCCGAACAGGGGCTCCAGGACGAGCTGCTCGTCGTCGAGGAACAGGTTCAGCGCCGCCACGTCCGCGTCGGCCGCCGAACGGACGCCCTCGGCTCCGGCCCGCAGCCGGGCCTCGGGGCGGGCGACGACGATCAGTTCCTGTTCGGCTCCCCGATGGGCGAACCCCGTTCCGTCGGGCCCCGGCCCGGACGCCCCCGGGCCCTCGGCCGGCTGTACCTCGTCGTTCATCGCGTACCGCTCCCTTCGGTCCTGCGGGTGCTGGGTGGCGCGTGGAACTCCTGGGCCCGGGGCACAACCAAGCACGCGAGCGGCGAGTCGTCCAGACCGTCACAATCCGGCCGGGAAGCCGTTCTGGGGCTGTCAAGGCGCTGTCGGTCGACCGTCGAAGGGCTGCGGGGCCGGTCGGCATGTGATGGGGTGACAGACGTCAGTTGAAAGCCGGACCGGCCAGCTGCCGGTGCCTTTCGTGGAAGGGACGAACAGTGGCACCCCCGCAACCCCCACAATCCCCCACCGCCCGTCACATCAGTCGACGAAGACTGCTCACGACGTCAGCCGCCACCGCGGGCGCCCTGCTCGTCGGGTCCTCGGCCGCGACCGCCTCCGCCTCGGCCACCGAGCACACCTGGCCCGACCTCATCCCCCTGCCGAACGGCTTCCGCCCCGAGGGCATCACCATCGGTGACGGCCCCTACGCCTACCTGGGCTCCCTCGGCGACGGCTCGATCTACCGCGCCGACCTGCGCACCGGCAAGGGCCGCATCATCTCCGCGGGCCCCGGTACGCCCTCGGTCGGGCTCAAACTCGACGGCCGGGGGCGGCTGTTCGTCGCCGGGCGGCAGGGCGCCCGGGTGGTGGACGTCCGCACCGGCGAGATCATCGCGTCGTACACGCTCACCACGAAGACGCCGACCTTCGCCAACGACGTCTTCCTCACCTCGCGGGCCGCCTGGTTCACCGACTCGTTCCAGCCCGTCCTGTACGCCCTCCCGCTCGGCGGCCACGGTCGGCTGCCGGGCCCCGACGAGGTCGCCACGGTCACGCTGAGCGGCGCCTGGAGGCAGGCCCCCGGCGAGGTCGTCAACGCCAACGGCATCACCGGCACCCCGGACGGCAAGGCACTCCTGGTCGTCCAGTCCGGCGCGGGCGGTCTCCACCGGGTGAACCCGAAAACCGGCGTCACCGAACTCGTCGACCTCGGCGACGCGGCACCCCTCACCAACGGCGACGGCCTGCTGCTCATCGGCCGGCGGCTCTACGTCGTCCAGAACCGCCAGAACGCGATCGACGTGTTCAATCTCTCCGCGGACGGCCGCGGCGGCACCTTCGAAGGCCGCCTCACGGACTCCGACTTCGACGTCCCTACGACGGTCGCGGCCTACGCGAACCGCCTCTACCTGCCCAACGCCCGCTTCACGACGACCCCGACCCCGGACACGACGTACGCGGTGGTGGCAGTGAAGAGGAGTGTCATCTAGACACCGGATGCCGTCTCCCGCGCTCCGTCCTGCTTTCAGGGGCGCGGGGAACCGCGCGACCGGTCACGACGAACGAACCGCGCGACCGGTCACGACGAACGAACCGCGCGACCGGTCACGACGAACGAACCGCGCGACCGGTCACGATGAACCCGCCAGATCCCGCGCAGCGTCTCCCGCCGGAATCCGGGTCTCAGTCGTCCGACGAATCCTCGTCCTCGGCCTCGAACTCAGGCTCAGCCCCGGTCTCGGGCTCAGCCTCAGCCTCGGTCTCGGGCCGCGGCGGCTTCGGTGGCCGGGTACGCCCGCTGGGGTTGTCCTTGGGATTCCACGCCCCGGTGGTCCCGTCGGCCCCGTCCACCGTGGCGTGACCGCCCGGCGCCGGACCACCTCCGTCGCGGCGCCTGAGGTACCGCTCGAACTCGCGGGCGATCGCCTCGCCCGTCGCCTCGGGCAGCTCTGCGGTGTCCCGGGCCTCCTCCAGCGTCTGCACGTACTCGGCGACCTCGCTGTCCTCCGCGGCCAGCTGGTCCACACCCACCTGCCAGGCGCGCGCGTCCTCGGGCAGTTCGCCCAGCGGGATGCGCACGTCGATGAGGTCCTCCAGCCGGTTCAGAAGGGCCAGCGTCGCCTTCGGGTTCGGCGGCTGCGACACGTAGTGCGGCACCGCGGCCCAGAGCGAGACCGCCGGGACCCCCGCGTGGGTGCACGCCTCCTGGAGGATGCCGACGATGCCCGTGGGGCCCTCGTACTTGGTCTCCTCCAGGTCCATCCGCTGCGCCAGGTCCGGGTCGGACGTGACACCGCTGACCGGGACCGGACGGGTGTGCGGGGTGTCTCCGAGGAGCGCGCCCATGATGACCACCAGCTCCACGCCCAGCTCGTGGGCGAAGCCCAGCAGCTCGTTGCAGAACGAGCGCCACCGCATCGACGGTTCGATGCCCCGGACGAGTACGAGGTCGCGGGGTTTGTCGCCGCCGACCCGGACCACCGACAACCTTGTCGTCGGCCAGGTGATCTTCCGTACACCGCCGTCCAGCCACACGGTGGGACGGTTCACCTGGAAGTCGTAGTAGTCCTCGGCGTCCAGCGCCGCGAACACCTCGCCCTTCCACTCCTTGTCCAGATGCGCGACCGCGGTGGAGGCGGCGTCGCCGGCGTCGTTCCAGCCTTCGAACGCGGCCACCATCACTGGGTCGATCAGCTCGGGAACCCCCTCCAGCTCGATCACCCAGCGCCTCCTTCCGACGTGCCCTCGCGTACGCCCCAACCTTACGGCGTGCCGAGGGGACCTCCGCAGCCCCCTTGCACGGGGGAGTGAACGGATCAATGCCCCGTTCGCACGGCGCGAACACTCGTCGGCCGTCGGAGCCCAAAAGTGATCAACTTCTCACAGCGTCGAGCGCAGCCACTGTTCCACGCTCGCGATGTGCACCGTGGCCCAGGAGCGCGCGGCGTCGGCGTCACGGTCGCGGAGGGCGGTCAGGATGGCGCGGTGCTCGTGCAGGGTCCGGCTGACGGCGTCCTCCTGGGTCAGGCCGCGCCAGATACGGGCCCGGGTGGTCGGACCTGACAGGCCGTCAAGAAGCGAACAGAGCACGGAGTTGCCGGAACTCTGCACGATGCCCCGGTGGAACTCCAGGTCGCAGGCGACCAGTTCCTCCACCGACGGCTCGGTGCCGAGCCTGTCCAGCTGGGAGGTCAGCGCGTCCAGCTGCTGCTCGCTGATCTTCAGGGCGGCCATCGCCGTCGCCGCCGGTTCCAGTATGCGGCGTACGGCGAGGAACTCCAGGACCGTGTCGTCCCGGTGGAAGTCGACCACGAAACTCAGCGCTTCGAGGAGGAGTTGGGGATCGAGGCTGGTGACATAGGTGCCGTCTCCCTGACGCACGTCGAGAATGCGGATCAACGACAGGGCGCGCACGGCCTCGCGCAGGGAGTTGCGGGACAGCCCGAGATCGGCGGCGAGCTCGCTCTCCTTCGGGAGCCGGTCGCCGGGGCGCAGCGCGCCGGAGACGATCATGCCCTTGATCTTCTCGATCGCCTCGTCGGTGACCGCCATGGGCGAACCCTCCCTGTCGTTCAGACATCCGATGTATCAGGTCATTATGGGGGCTCCATCGGCCCTATCAGGCCAAAGCCTCCAGGTCGGCCAGGGCCGCGGCCTCGTCGAAAGTGGTGAGGACACGCTCACGCATCAGCACGCGCCCCTCCACGACCGTGTCGCGTACGTCCGCCGAGTGTGCAGCGTAGGCGAGCGTGGACCAAGGATCGTGCCGCGGTCGCAGATGAGGTCCGCCCAGGTCGAGCACGATCAGGTCGGCCCGCTTGCCCGGTTCCAGGGAGCCCAGGTGGTCGCCGAGCCCCAGAGCCCGGGCGCCCTCGATGGTCGCCATCCGCACCGCCTGCTCGGCGCCGACCGCCGTGGGGTCGCCGGCCGCCTTGTGCACCAGCGCGGCCTGCCGTACGGCACCCAGCACGTCCAGGGTGTTGGAACTGACCGCCCCGTCCGTGCCCAGTCCGACGGTGACGCCCGCGCTCAGCAGCCGGGGCACCGGGGCGATCCCGCAGCCCAGTTTCAGGTTCGACACCGGGCAGTGCGCGACCGAGGTCCCGGTGCGGGCCAGCGCCGCGATCTCCGGGCCGGTGAGGTCGACCGCGTGGGCGAGCAGCAGATCGGGGCCGAGCAGACCGAGGGAGTCCAGCAGCTCCACCGGGCGCTTGCCGTACCGCACCTCGACCGTGGCGACCTCGGCGGCGTTCTCGGCCGCGTGGATGTGCAGCAACGCCCCGAACTCCCGTGCCAGGGCGGCTATGTCGAGCAGCTGATCCGGGTCGAGCGTGTACGCCGAGTGAGCGAACAGGACCGGGCGCGTCCCCGGTCGGCGGGAGCGGTCGGCGAGGTCCCGCCGGGCCCACTCCAGCCGCTCCCCGTACGCCAGCCCGTCGGCGGGATCGGGTACGTCCATGAAGGTCGGGCCCGTGTGCAGCCGCCAGCCCGTCTCGCGCGCGACCCGCTCGGCCGCCTCGTGGAACCAGTACATGTCCAGCGCGGACGTCACCCCCGCCCGCAGGCTCTCGGCGATCGCGACCCGCACCGCCGCCGCCACGTTCTTCGGCGACAGCAGCTCCGCCTCCCACCGCAGCACCCGCTCCAGGAACCCCTGGAGGGTGACGTCGTCCGCGCGCCCCCGCAGGAGCGTCATCGCGAGGTGGGTGTGGGCGTTGACGAGCCCGGGGAGCACGAGACAGCCCTCGGCGCCGATCGTCTCCGCCGCCGTGTAGGCCGTACGGAGTTCCTCCGCCCGGCCGACGGCGATGATCTCCCCCTCTCGGACGGCAACCGCCCCGCCCCGCAGGAGGGTTCCGGCCTCGTCGACGGTCAGGACGTCACCGCCGTGGACCAGCAGATCGACGTGCTCGCTCACGCGGCATCCCCCTCGAACCCGTCTCCCTCGGACCCTGTCTCCTCGGACCCGGTCTCCTCGAACCCGTACTCCTCGGCCAGCAGCCGCAGTGCCTCCAGCGACACGACCGCCCCGCGCTCCACGCCCAGGGCGACGACCTCGCGGTGCGGGTCGTAGCCGCCGGTGGTCTCGACATCGACCAACTCGTCGGCGTTCGCGCCGTCCACGACGAGGACCCCGCCCGCGGCGAGACCGCGCAGCGAAGCCGTCACATACAGCGCGGACAGCTCCATCTCGATGGCCGCGAGCCCGGCACGGTCGTACGTGTCGAGCGGGATGAGGCCGGGCTGGAAGGCCGCCCTCGTCCATACGATGCCCCGATGGTGCGGTGCTCCCACCTCGCGGGCGGCGCGCTGGAGTGCGAGGACCGCCTCGGGGGCGGCGACGGCGGGGTACTCGGGCGGCAGCAGCTGCTGGGTGACACCGTCGTCCCGTACGGCGGCCTCGGCGATCACGAGGTCGCCGTCGCCGATCCCCGGCTTCATCGCGCCCGCCGTGCCGAACCGCAGGAAGGTGCGGACCCCCGCGTCCGCCAGCTCCTGGAACAGCAGGATCGCGCCCGGCCCGCCCACGCCGTGCGAGGCGACGACGACCGACACGCCCTTCCAACTCCCGCTGAACACCCGGTACTCGCGGTGGTACGACACCTCCTCGGCCCCGTCGAGGAGCGCGGCGACGGCCGCGGCGCGCGCCGGGTCGCCGACCACGACCGCGCGCGGCGGCAGCCCGGTCCTGGGTATCCGGGTGATGGGCAGGAAATCCTGGGTCATGCGGCGGCTCCGGAGCGGTCGGTGCTGGTTCTGCTCGTGCTGGTTCTGCGACCCGTACGGCGACGGCGGCGGGCCGTCGTCAGGAAGAGGGCACCGAGCGTGACGACGTACGGCGCGGCGTCCGTCGCCTGCTGCGGCAGGCCGAGCCCCTGCAGGCGGAAGCCCGCGGCCTCGGCGAGACCGAAGAGCAGTGCGGCGAGCAGCACGCCCAGCGGCAGCGCGCGGCCGAGCATCACGGCGACCACGGCGATCCAGCCCCGGCCGGCCGTCATGTTCTCGGAGAACAACGTGACGTTTCCCAGGGCGAGTTGGGCGCCCGCGAGCCCGCACAGTACGCCGGAGGCCAGCACCGCCGCGTACCTGTACTTCGCCGGGCTCACCCCGAGTGTGGCCGCCGCGTCCGGCGCCTCGCCGACCCCGCGCAGCCGCAGGCCCCATACATGACGGGACAGGGCGAGCGCGGCCACACCGACGGCGACCCACGCCAGATACGCCAGCGGGGACAGCCCGCCGATCAGCGGCAGCCCGGCAAGCGACGGGTCGTCGAAGGTGCCCTGGACGCCGAAGACCGTACGGAGCAGGAAGCTGGTCAGGCCGACGGCGAGGAGGTTCATGGCGATGCCGAGGACCACCGCGTCGCCGCGCAGGGTCACCGCGCCGACGGCCAGGATCAGCGAGTACGCGGCGGCGGCGAGGGCCGCCGCCAGGACGCCGAGCCAGGGGCTGCCGGTGAACCAGCTCGTCGTCACCGCCGTGAAGCAGCCCAGCAGCATCATGCCTTCCAGACCGATGTTGAAGACGCCCGCGCGCTCGCACAGGGCGCCGCCGAGTGCGGCCAGCAGGATGGGGGTGAGCGCGCGCAGCGCCGACATGAGGAGATCGGAGTCGAAGAACATCAGACGAACTCCCCCTGGGATGACGGCTCTTGGTTGTTCTTACGCGGCGAGGGCCGCTGGGCGCGCTTCCGGCGCCGCGTCGGGAAGCGCAGCCGGGCCGCCAGGAACACGATGACGATGGCCTGGAGAACCTGCGTCAGCTCGCGCGGCACCTCCGTCGTCCGCTCCATCGACAGCCCGCCGACCTGGAGGACCGCGAAGAAGAACGAGGCGAGGAGCGTGCCGATCGGGGCCGCCGCCGCGAGGAGCGCGGCCGTCAGACCGGTCCAGGTGTAGCCGGGGGCGGTGAGCGAGCCGTCCAGGAAGCGGTACGGGAAACTCAGCACCCCGATCGCGCCGACCAGCCCGGCCAGCGCCCCCGACACCGCCATGAGCCGGAGCGTCAGCCCCGTACGCTCCACACCGGCGTACGCGGCGAAGCGCGGATTGAGGCCGGTCATCCGGATCTCGTAGCCGAGGGCCGTCCGCCTGTCGGTGAACCAGTACGCGACCGCCGCGAGGACCACCAGCAACAGCCCCACGGTCACTGTCGATTCCCCGAACGCGGGCAGCGCCACGCCCTCCGGGAGCCGACGGGTCTGGGGAAGGCTGGAGCCGGGCTCCTTGAGCGGGTAACGGGCCAGGTAGGAGGCGAGCGACACCGCCGGATAGCTGAGCAGGAGGCTGCTGACCAGCAGCGGAACGCCGAGGCGGTTCTCGCAGAGCGCGGCCAGGGCGGCGTACGCGGCGCCGGCCGCCATGCCCGCCAGCAGGGCGAGGCCGACCGTGAGCGGCGCCGGGAACGGTGAGTACAGGCCGGTGACGGCGGCGGTGATGCCACCGAGGACCAGCTGCCCGTCCCCGCCGAGGTTGATCAGCCCGGCGCGGAGGGGGATCGCGAGCGCCAGGGCCAGGCCGAGCACACTCGTGCCGGTGCTCAGCGTGGCGCCGATGCCGTCCGCGCCGAGGGAGCCGGTCAGGACGGCGCCGTACGCGGCCAGCGGGTCGGCGCCCGTACCGACGAGGAAGAGGGCGCCGATGAGGACACCGGCGAGGACGGAGAAGGCGACGGGGGAGCGGAGGGCCGCGGTCACGCGGTCCCTGGGTATGCGGTTCATGTCAGTTCCCGGCCTCCACCGGTGCCGTGCCGCTGCCTGCGGCGCTCGTGGCGCCGGTGTCACCACTCGCGCCGCTGCCGCCGCCCGCCATCGCGAGCCCCAGCACGCTCTCGTCCGCGTCGGCCCTGTCGTACGCGGCGGTCACGCGGCCCTCGTACATGACCAGCACCCGGTCCGAAAGGCCCCGGATCTCGCTCAGTTCGGCGGAGACGAGGAGGACGGCGTGGCCGGCGTCGCGGTGGGCGACGAGTTGGTCGTGGATGTTCTGGATGGCGCCGATGTCGACACCGCGTGTGGGCTGCTCGACGAGCAACAGCGGTGCCTCGTGGGCGAGTTCACGGCCGATGAGGAGCTTCTGCAGGTTGCCGCCCGAAAGGGCCGACGCGGGGACGTCGGGGCTCGACGCCTTGATGCCGAAGCGCTCGATCAGGCGGCGCGCGTGTTCACGGACGCCCGTGGGCGGGAGCAGACCGAGCCGGGACCCGGACGACAGCGACGTACGGTGATGACCCATCGCGAGGTTCTCCGCCACGGACGCCGCCGGTGCCGTGCCCACGGCATGGCGGTCCTCCGGCACGTACGCGAGGCCCCGGGCACGCCGTTCGGTCGCCGAGGCACGGGTGACGTCCTCGCCGCGCAGCCGGACCCGGCCCGAGGTGACCGGGCGGAGTCCGGCCAGGGCCTCGACCAGTTCGCTCTGGCCGTTGCCCGCGACGCCCGCGATGCCGACGATCTCCCCGGCGTGGACGGTGAGCGCGACCTCGCGCACGCCGTCGGTGGTGAGGCCGTCGACATCCAGCACGACCGCGCCGGGAGTGCCGGGCGCGTGCACCCGGTCCAACTCCACCGCGCGGCCCGTCATCGCCGCCGCGATCTCGGCGGCGGTCGTGTCCGGGGTGCGCAGCCGGGCCACGACCCGGCCGTCCCGCAGGACCGTCACGTTGTCGCTGCCCTCCAGGACCTCGCGCAGCTTGTGCGTGACAAGGATCACCGTACGGCCCCGCGCCGCGAGCGACTTGAGCACCGCGAACAGGGCGTCGGCCTCGGCGGGCGTCAGCACGGCGGTCGGCTCGTCGAGGATGAGGGTGCGGGCACCGCGGTGGAGGAGCTTGAGGATCTCCACGCGCTGGCGCAGCCCGACCGGCAGGTCGCCGACCCGGGCATCCGGATCGACCACCAGGCCGTGCTCCGCGCCGAGTTCACGCACCCGGCGGCGGGCCGCGGCCCGGTCCACCAGGCCGAAGCGGCGCGGTTCGGCGGCGTACACCACGTTCTCGGCGACCGTCAGCGAGTCGAACAGCTTGAAACTCTGGTGGACCATGCCGAGCCCGGCGGCCATCGCGTCGGCGGGCCCCGCGAAGGTCACCTCGCGCCCGTCCATGCGGATCGTGCCGGCGTCGGGGCGCTCCATGCCGTACAGGACCGACATGAGCGTCGACTTGCCCGCGCCGTTCTCGCCCATGAGGGCGTGGATCTCACCGGGGCGGATGGTCAGGTCGACGGAGTCGTTGGCGAGGGTGCCGGGGTAGCGCTTGGTGATGCCGAGGAGCTCGACGGCGGCCGGGTGCTCCGCGGTGTCGGCCGGGGGCGGACAGGCCGCCGGGGCGTCGCCCGTGGGCACCCCGGCTCCCGCCGGTTCGTCAGGCAGCCGCGGGGTCATCGACCGTCAGCTCTCCCGACACGATCCGGTCGCGCAGCGCCTCGACCTTCTTCAGCACGTCCTTGTGGTCGGCGATGACGCACTGGGACGAGTCCACGCCGTCCTCCAGGCCGGTGAGGGTGATGCCGCCCTCCTTGAGGCCGTACGACACCGTGCCGGTCCTGCCGTCGAGGACCTGCTCGATGCCCTTCTCCACCGCCACGTCCGTCCGCTTGACGACGTTGTCGACGACCGTGCCGGGCGCCGAGGGGCACTGGTTGACGTCGACGCCGTACGCGAACGCGCCCTTGGCCTTCGCCGCCTCGAACACGCCGTAGTTGCCGGCCGCCGCGGCCGCCATGATCTGGTCGTAGCCCTTGGCGAGCAGGGAGTTCGCCTGCTCCTTGGCACGGGCCGAGTCGTCGAACGGGGACTGGCCGCCGACGAACCGGGTCGAGGTCTCGGTCTTGGCGGCGACCTGCTTGGCCCCGGCCGCGAACGGGTCGCTGAAGCGGCGGAACTGGGGTGTGTCCAGCACGTCCACGGCACCCACCTTGCCGCTCTCGCTCAGCAGGCCCGCCTCGGCGCCCGCGAGGAAGACGCCCTCGTGCTCACGGAACACCGCGCACGACACGTTCTTGACCGTCTTCTGCGTGCACGCGTCCACGAGCAGGAACCGCTGCTTCGGGTGCGCCTCGGCCTGCTGGGCGACGAGGTCCGCGAACTCGAAGCCGACCAGCACGATCACGTCCGGCTTCTCGTCCACGGCGGCCTGCACGTTCTGCTGCTGCGAGGCCGAGTCCGTGGACTCGTAGACCTTCTGCGAACCGTCGTGCGCCTTCGCCGCCGCCTTCACGCCGGTGACGGCGGCCTTCAGGAACTCGTTCTGGCCGACGGCGTCGGGGGTGACGAGCGTGAAGCTCTTCCCGCTGCCACCACCGGCGGCGGCGCTGTCGGCGGAGTCGTCCTTCTTCGCGGCGGCGTTGCAGGCCGTGGCCAGCAGGACGGTGCCGGTGGCGAGGGCGGCCAGCCGGAGCGGGCGGCGGGATCTGCGGGTGGGGAGGGCGGAACGGGTGACGTCGGTGACGACGGCGGTGCGGGACATCGGGGGACCTTCCGGAGGGTGCGGCAAGGGCCGGGACCGTCGCCGTTGACGAGCCCTGGAGAGGGAGGTGATGAGGGAGAGGTGGAGCGGTGTGGGGGAGGAGCGACGGGGCGCTGAGCGGTCTGGCGACCGGAGTCAGCGGCGACAGCCGTCGCCGGCGCAGCGACCGTGGTCGAGGAAACGGCGCAGGGTGAGCAGCACGGATCCTCCTTCACATCGGCCTTCGGGCTGCGGGCGGTGCTGGACTGTAACACCGCTTTCCGGACGCACGCCCCGCTGTCTCGAACTGTGGTTCCCGTCGATTCTTCGAGGCCATGTACGGTGTCGGGCACCTTCGGAACACCAGGAGTGCCCCGCTATGCCCCAGGAACTGCGCGCCGTCGACTGGACCGGAAACAGCCTTGCGCTCATCGACCAGACGGTCCTGCCGCACCGCACCGAGACGGTCGAGATCCACGACGTCGACGCCCTGGTCTCCGCCATCCAGCGCCTCGTCGTGCGGGGCGCGCCCGCGATCGGGGCGGCGGGCGCGTACGGCGTGGCGCTCGCGTTGCTGGAGGGCGAGCGCGCGGGCCGGTCGGCCGAGGAGGTGCGCGCCGCCGTCGCCCGCGTCCGGGAGGCCCGGCCGACCGCCGTGAACCTGATGGTGTGCGTGGACCGCGTCATGACCCGCTTCGACGAGGGGCTGGAGGCGGTGCTGGAGGAGGCCGCCGCGGTCCAGCGCGAGGACGTCGAGGCGAACCGGGCGATGGGGGCGCACGGCGCCGACTGGCTGCTGAAGAGGGTGGACGTCGACCGTCCGCTGCGGGTACTGACGCACTGCAACACGGGGGCGCTCGCGACTGCCGGATGGGGTACGGCACTTGGGGTCATCCGTGAACTGCACGCGCGCGGCCGACTCGAAGTCGTGTACGCCGACGAGACGCGACCCCTCCTCCAGGGATCCCGTCTGACCGCCTGGGAGTTGGTCCAGGAGGGCATACCGCACTTCGTCCAGGCGGACGGCGCCGCCGCCGGCACGATCCTGCGGGGCGAGGTCGACGCGGCGATCGTGGGTGCGGACCGCATCGCGGCCAACGGCGACACCGCCAACAAGGTCGGCACGGTGGGCGTCGCCCTCGCCTGCGCCGACGCGGGCATCCCCTTCCTGGTCGCGGCCCCCACCACCACCGTGGACCTCGCCACCGCCTCCGGCGCCGACATCCACATCGAACTCCGAGGCGAGGACGAGGTGTTGGAGTGGGGCGGCATACGGACCGCGCCGGCCGAGTCGCGGGGCCACAACCCGGCGTTCGACGTGACACCGGGGCGCCTGGTGACGGGGCTGGTCACCGAACGGGGGGTGCTGGAGGTGTCGGCGGGCGAACTGCCGGGGGAGCGCCTGCGCTAGGCCCCGCCCCGTATCCTCGTGCACCGAGGGCGGCCCGGTCGCGGAGACCGGGCCGCCCTTTGACGTACCGTCAGCGCTGGGAGAGCTCCAACTCCAGCAGCCACTCCACCACTTCGGTGTGGTGGCGGGCCTGGCGGGGGGTGGCGCCCCAGACGTACAGGCCGTGGCCGGCCACGACCACCGCGGGCATGCGCGGGTCGCGGGCGGCCTCCAGACGGTCGCCGAGGACCTTCATGTCCTGGCTGTTGACGATGACGGGGAGGGTGACCTCGACGTCGTGCGCGGGCTGGCCGACGCCCTTGAGCATCTCCAGGTCCTTGAAGACGATGCCGCCGGGCTCGCGGCGGCCCATCGCCACGGAGGCGACCGTGTGGACATGGACCACGGCGCCCGCACCGGTCAGCGCGGCGACGCGCGCGTGCAGCTCGGCCTCCGCGGACGGCCTGCCGCCCCGCACGGCGGCACCGCCGCCGTCGACCAGCACCACGTCCGCGGGCGTCAGTTCACCCTTGTCATGGCCGCTCGCGGTGACCGCCAGCCGCAGCGGATCGCGCGACAGGACCACCGACAGGTTGCCCGAGGTGCCGCGCATCCAGCCGAAGGACGCGAAGCGGGCCGACTCGGCGGCCAGGACGGCGCCCGCCTCCTCCAGGTCGAGTGCCGAGATCTCGGTGGTCATGCGGTGCTCCTGGTGATGGTGATGGTGATCCCGTCGAACGTCCCCGCCTGCGCGTGGTCGCCGACACCTTGCTCGTAGTACGGCTCCCCGGGCCGGCGGATGCCGACGGCCTGCCAGCCGGCCTCCCGCGCCGCGTCCAGCTCGCCGGGCCGGTCGGAGAGGAAGAGGATGCGGCCGGGGGCGGCGCCGAGGCCCAGGGCCGTCGCGATGGCGCGGTACGACGCGGCCTCCTGCTTCGGCCCCGCGTTCTCGGTGTCGTACAAGCCCTCGACCAGCGGCAGCAGATCGCCCTCGGGGCTCGACCGGAACCAGGCGCGCTGGGCGGCCACGGAACCCGAGGAGTACACGTGGAGGCGTATGCCCGCGGCGTGCCAGGCGCGCAGGGCCGGGAGGACGTCGTCGTAGAAGTGGGAGACGAGGTCGCCCCGGGCGAAACCCTCGGACCAGATGACGCCCTGGAGGGTCTTCAGCGGGGTCGCCTTGCGGTCCTCGTCGAGCCACTCGTTGAGGGCCTTCTCGATGCGAACGTTGTCGGCGTCCGGCTCGGCGATGAGGTCCCGCACCTGGGCGACCGCCCGCGCCACCTCCGGATCACCGCTCCGCTCCGAGAGCAGTGCTCCGAAGCGAGAGCGGGAGTACGGGTAGAGCACGTCCACGACGAACCCCGTGGCGCTCGTGGTGCCCTCGATGTCGAGCACCACGGAGTCGACGGGGCCGATGTCGAGGACCTGGCTCACGCCGCTGCCCTGTCCTGCTGGTACCCGGCGTCGATCGTGTCGTAGTCCGGGAAGCGGGAGGCGATCGTGGAGCCGGTGAAGTTGCCGATCCAGCCGTCCTCCTCGTGGAAGAAGCGGATCGCGGTGAACGAGGGGCTGGTGCCCATGTCGAACCAGTGCGTCGTACCGCGCGGCACCCCCAGCAGGTCGCCCTTCTCGCAGTAGACCGCGTGCACCTCGCCGCTCACGTGCAGATAGAAGATGCCGGAACCGGAGACGAAGAAGCGGACCTCGTCATCGTCGTCGTGCGTGTGCTCCTGCAGGAACTTCGCGCGCGCGGCCTCCGCCTTCGCCGGGAACCCGGGGTCGTCGCTCGGGTGCAGTCCGAGGACGTCGACGGTCGTGAAGCCCTCCTCGGCGTTGAGCCGGTCGATCTCCGGCCCGTACGCGGCGAACACGGTCTCGCTGTCCGCGTCGAACGGCACGTCGTCGCAGACCGGCCACTGCTCGTAGCGCACCCCGAGCGGCGCCAGCGCGGCCGCGATCTCGACGGGGTCGGAGGTACGACGCACCAGGGTCTCCGGTCCGGACTCGGACCAGGTGGTCAGCAGGGTCATGGGAGCAACTCCAGCAATCTGGAAGGGAAGTCCGGATGCTGAGACCAGCGCCGGACGGGGGAGGGGTGGAGAGGGGGCAGAGAGGAGGTGGGGAGGGAGAGCGACTGGGCGGCGAGTGGAGCGGCGTGCAGCGGGTCAGCCGCGACACGGCGCGCCGGTACAGCGGCGCATGCAGGGCATACGCAGCGCTGTTGCGCTCGGTGTCGTCATCGGGGCCTCACTGTGCCGGGTCGGGTGCCGGTCCCGTGATGGTAACTCCCGAGGGTGTGTCCGCCATGGGTGCATCGCCTGTGACGTAATCGTCGTCTCGAATGTCGAGATCCGGCGTCCATTTCTTTGACGGATGGCTGAAATCGTTCTCATGATCTCCGTATGAAGACGCTGCTGCTCGTGCGGCGGCTGTACGTGGACTTGCTCCGGTCGACCACGGCCAGCTGTCGCTGACCTCTCCCGGAGCTCCGACGCGCCCCCGTTCCCTGCGCGTTCACCGCCGCCCGCTCGGTGGCTCATTCCCGTCCCTCGCTCCGGGCTCGCACCCCCGCTTCATCTCCCTCGCATCCCCGCGCACCCACGCACCCGTGCGTGTTCGCACCACCCCGTACCTGGAGCCGTCATGTCCCTCTCGTCCCGCCGCACCCGTTTCCCCCTCGCCGCGCTCTCGCTCGCCTCCGCCTCGGCCCTGCTCCTGTCGGCCTGCGCGCAGTCCACGGACGCCTCCAAGGACACCGGCGACACCACCGCCAAGGCCTCCGCCGCCACCGGCAAGAAGCCCGCCCCCTTCGGTGCGGGCGCGGTCAAGGTCGCCCTGGTCCGGCAGAGCGGCGCCGGCGACTACTTCGAGCAGTGGGGCAACGGCGCGAAGGCGCAGGCCAAGGCCGTAGGCATCGACCTCACGGTGTACGACGCCCAGGCCGACAACGCCAAGCAGGCCACCGACCTGTCCTCGGCGATCAACTCCGGCGCCAAGGCGATCATCATCGACCACGGCTTCCCGGCGACGATCCAGCCGGAGATCGACAAGGCCGTGAAGAAGGGCATCAAGGTCGTCGTCTACGACGTCGAGACCGACACCAAGGGCGTGGTTTCCACCAAGCAGGACGACGCGAGCATGGCCCAGGCCGTCCTCGACGTGATGGCGAAGGAGGTCGGCAAGGACGCCAAGGTCGGCTACGTCAACGTCGCCGGCTTCGCGGCCCTCGACAAGCGCGACACCGTCTGGAAGTCCACGGTCGAGGCGCAGGGCTGGAAGCAGGCCTTCAAGGTCGGCAAGGTCACCGACTCCACGGCCACCGACAACGTTCCCCTCGTCTCCGCCGCCCTCACCCAGCACTCCGACGTGGCGGGCGTCTTCGCCCCGTACGACGAGCTGGCCAAGGGCACCGTCCTCGCCGTGCAGAACAAGAAGCTCCAGGACAAGGTGAAGGTCTTCGGCGCCGACGTCTCCAACGCCGACATCCAGGCCATCACCGCCAAGGACAGCCCCTGGGTCGCCACGGCGGGCACCGACCCCTCCGCCGTGGGTGCCGCCGTGGTCCGTACGGCCGCCCTGGAGCTGGCCGGTCAACTGAACGAGACCTCCGTCGAGTTCCCGGCCGTCGCCATCACCCAGGACTTCCTGCGCGAGAAGAAGATCGAGAACATGGACCAGCTGCGTGAGGCGCTGCCCGCGCTGAACCTGTCGCAGGTCTCGACCGCCGACTGGATCTCGAATGTCGCCCACTGACACCAGCCACGAGAAGGCCGACGGCGGCGAGAGCGGGGCCGCCGTCAGCCTGCGGGACGTCAGCAAGGCCTTCGGCGGCAAGACGGTGCTCGCCTCCGTCTCGCTGGACATCGCGCCGGGCAGCGTGGTCGCGCTGCTCGGCGCGAACGGCGCCGGCAAGTCCACGCTGATCAAGATCCTGTCCGGGGTGCACGCCGACCACGGCGGCGAGGTCCTGGTGGACGGCTCCCCGGCCGCCCTCCGAAGCCCCCTCGCCGCCCGTCAGTTGGGCATCCAGACCGTCCATCAGCGGATCAGCGAGGGCGTCGTCCCCGGCCTCACCGTCGCAGAGAACCTCGGCTTCGAGGAACTGGCGCAGCGCCGCGGCAACCCGTTCCTCAACGGACGCAGGCAGCTCGCCCGCGCCCGTGAGATCCAGGCCAACCTCGGCCTCGACTGGACCGACGCCGTCCTCAAGCAGGACGTCACCGAACTCGGCATCTCCGACCGCCAGTTGCTCATCCTGGCCCGCGCCCTCGCCACCCGCCCCCGCCTGCTGATCCTCGACGAACCGACCTCGGCGCTCTCCGCCGCCGAGGCCGAGCGCCTCTTCGCGCTCGTCGAAGGAATGCGGAACGACGGCATCGCGGTCCTCTACGTCTCCCACCGACTCGGTGAGATCGACGCCCTGGCCGACCGTCTGGTCGTACTTCGGGACGGCCGTCTCACCGAGGACCAGACCCGCCCCTTCGACTGGGACGCCGCCCTGCGCGCGATGCTCGCCCAGGCCCACGAGACGACCACCGCCCGCCCGGTCCGGGAGGGCGACCAGGGAGACGTCGTCCTGTCCCTGAAGGGCGTACCTCTCTTCGAGGGCCGCCCCCCGCTCGATCTCGACCTCCGCAGCGGCGAAGTCACCGGCGTCGTCGGCCTGTTGGGCGCCGGCAAGACCGAGCTGGCCCGCGGCCTCTTCGGCGCCGAGCCCTTCACCACCGGCACGGTCGAGCTGGACGGCAGGCCGTACACGCCCCGCCGCCCCGCCGACGCCATCCGCGACGGCGTCCACCTCGTCCCCGAGGACCGGCACGCCGACGCCCTCGTCCCCGGCTGGTCGGTGGCCCAGAACATCTCCCTGCCGTTCCTCAGGTCCTTCTCGCGGCTGGGCCTGATGAACACGGCCAGGGAACACGCACTCGGCCGCGACACGATCGACGCACTCGGTGTCGTCACCCGCGACGAGCACAGCACCGTCGAGGAGCTCTCCGGCGGCAACCAGCAGAAGGTCGTGGTCGGCCGCTGGCTCGCCGAGACCCCTCGTGTCCTCATCCTGGACGAGCCGTTCCGAGGTGTGGACATCGGTGCCCGGCGCGACATCGGCCGCCGCGCCCGCGCGCTCGCCACCGAAGGCGCCGCCGTACTCGTCCTGTCCGCCGACGTCGACGAGATCCTGGAGGTCGCCGACCGGGTCGTCGTACTCGCCGCCGGTGAGATCCACCTGGACGCGTACGGCGAGGACGCGGAGCGCGACCGCGTCATCCAGACCATCTCGGCGTCCGTGTGACCCCGGCCCGCCGCAAGGAAATCCCAGGACCAGGAAGTCCCAGGACCAGGAAGTCCGAGGAAGCACCCATGACCACCACCCAGAGCACCGAGGTCCCCGCCAAGGCGGCGCTCCCGCCCGCGACCTCCACGGCCGTGCGCGTCCAGAACGCCGTCATCAAGTACGGCTTCATCTTCGTCACGGTCGCGCTCTTCGCGTACTTCGCGCTGAGCGAGGGCTCCTTCCGCGAGTCGGCGACCCTCCTCGACACCCTCCGGTACGTGTCCGTCGCCGCCATCCTCGGCCTCGGCGTCACCCTCACCATGTCCGTCGGCGGAATGGACATGTCCGTCGGCGCGGTCGCCGGCCTCGGCGTCTCGGTCGCCGCCCACACCATGGTCGTGTACAACCAGATCGGCACGGTCGCGATCATCGCGGTCCTCGCGGCGGGCGCCCTCGCGGGCCTCCTCAACGCCCTGCTGATCGTGGTGATGAAGATCCCCGACATGCTGGCCACGCTCGGCACCATGTTCGTCATCCAGGGCACCAAACTCATCCTCGTGGACGGCCAGTCGATCACCCCCGGCATGACGCTGGAGGACGGCACCACCGCTCCCGGCCGGTTCACCGCCGACTTCCTGAAGATCGACCGGGGCACGGTCCTCGGCATCCCGATCTCGGTTCTCGTCTTCGGCGCGCTGACGGTCGCGGCCTGGGTCTTCCTGGCCCGCACCCGCTGGGGCCGCGTCTTCTACGCGATCGGCGCCAACCCGGAGGCGTCCCGCCTGGCAGGCATCCGCGTCGGCGCGTACCGCGCGCTGGCGTACGTCCTCTCCGGCGTCCTCGCCTCCATCGGCGGCCTGATCCTGGCGTCGCGCATCGGCCAGGGCGACGTCAGCGCCGGCACCTCCCAGCTGCTGGAGGCGGTGGCGGTCGCCCTCGTCGGCACCTCGGTCCTCGGCCGGGGCCGCCCGAACGTCTGGGGCACCGCCCTCGGCGCGGTACTGATCGGCATCATCACCACGGGCCTCACCATCAAGGGCCTGCCGTACTACACCCAGGACGTCGTCGAGGGCGCGGTCCTCATCCTCGCCCTGGTCTTCAGCTTCACCTTGTCCAAGCGCCGCACCGCATAAGGGAGTTCACCGACCATGGGCTACCGCATCCTGGAGACCGACGACATCCCCGCGTACCTGCGCGAGCGGGGCCACTGGGAGGACCCGGACGACATCACCGTCCGCGAGGTGTCGGACGGCAACGTCAACCGCGTCTTCCTCGCCTCGAACGCCGCCGGCACCCGCGGTCTCGCCCTCAAGCAGGCCCTGCCCTGGGTCCGCGTAGCCGGCCCCTCCTGGCCGCTGAGCCCCGAGCGCGCCGACGCCGAGGCCCGCGCGTACGAACAACTCGCCAAGGTCGCCCCCGACGAGATCCCCCGGATCCACGGCTACGACCCCGAGCACCACGCCCTTGTCATGGAGGACCTCTCCGACCTGGAGGTCCTGCGCACCCTCCTCAACGAGGGCGCGTCGTACGGCCCGTACACCTCACCCCAGATCGGCCGCCTCGTCGCCCGGCTCTCCTTCGCCACCAGCGACTTCGGCATGGAGTCCGCCGACCGCAAGGCGCTGTTCGCCGCCTCGGTCAACGCCGAGCTGTGCAAGATCACCGAGGACGTCGTCCTCTCCGAGCCGTACATCGAGCACGAACACAACCACTGGCACCCGGGGCTGGACGACCTCGCCGCCGCCTTCCGCGCGGACACCGCCCTGCGCACCGAGGTCGCCGACCTCCGCCACGTCTTCATGACGAGCGCCCAGGCCCTCCTCCACGGAGACCTCCACTCGGGCAGCGTCATGGTCGGCGAACGCGAAGGCGCCCACGTCCTGCGTGTCTTCGACCCCGAGTTCTCCTTCGTCGGCCCCATCGGCTTCGACCTCGGCCTGTACTGGGCCAACGCGCTCGTCTCCGAGGAACGGGCCCGTGCCCTGGGCAGTCTCACGGACCACGGAGACCAGCTCCGCCTCTCCTGGGAGGCCTTCGAGACCGAGTTCCGCCGCCTCTGGCCGTCCCGCGTCGACACCTTCTTCGACGCTCCCTACCTCGACCGCTTCCTCCACCGCGTCTGGACGGAGTCCCTGGGCTTCGCCGGCACGGAACTCGTCCGCCGCATCATCGGCTTCGCCCACCTCACCGACCTGACGACCCTGGAGAACCCGGTACCGGCATCCCGCCGGGCGCTGCTCCTGGGCCGTGAACTGATCGTCCGCCGTGCGGAGCTGACCTCACCGGACGCGGTGCGCGAGGTCGTGGCCTCACTCGGCTGACTCGGCGTCGAACCACTCCTTCCCGGCGGCCCAGTGCGCGACCCAGCCGCCGAAGCCGGGCGCGGAGGTCGTGTGGCCGAACTCCGCGCCGAACGGCAGGGCACCCACATCGGTGACGTGCCATATGTGTCCCCGATGGGGGCCGGTGACGACGAGATGCCAGTTCATGGCGCAACCGTCCGTGCCGAGCACGATCGAGCCATGGTTGACGACCTCGCCGACGACGGTCTCCAGGTCCTCGTACGGACCGTCGTCCTCTTCCCACAGCCAGGGTGCCGTGAGCGGGAACGGCCTGCCCAGGTCCCGGTCCGCCCCGTCGTCCCCCCAGTCGTCGGGCAGTTCGGCCAGCCCCACGAGCCCGTACACCGGCGGTCCCTGGAAGGATCCGTCGGACACCTCCGCCACGAACGTCCGGTACGGCTCGGGCAGCACCACCCCGTGCTCCGCCTCGAAGGCGTGCACAGCCGCCCAGCCGAGAGCCGACTCCCCGCCGTCGTCCACGGCGAACGCCTCGCGCAGGGCCGCCAGCTCGGCGGGGTCGGCATGATCGATGTTCATTCGCTCATGAAAGCACCCGGCACTGACAGCCCGGCCCGACGAATGGACGACCGGCCCGACGGAAGGACGATGGGCCCGACGGAATGACGATCGGCACGACGTAAGAACGACCGGCATGCCGAAGGGGCGGCTCCATGTTCTGGAGCCGCCCCTTCCTCGGTCCGGCCCCGGAGCGGAAGGGGCCGTACCTTTCGGTACCGGCCCCGGTCAGGGAGAGGGGCCGGCACCGAAACCCGGTTACTTCTTGTCGAGCAGATCCTGCACCTTCGTGCGGACCTCGTCCGTCGCCAGCCCCCGTATCGTCAGCGTCGTCCGGCGGCGCAGCACGTCGTCGGACGTCTCGGCCCACTCGGTGTCACGGGCGTAGACGACCTGCGCCCAGATCTCAGGGGCGTCCGGGTGGACACGCTCGCCCAGCTCGGGGTTCTCGTTGGCGAGACGGGCGATGTCGAAGGCCAGCGACCCGTAGTGCGTGGCCAGGTGCCGCGCGGTGTCGGCGCCCATGCGGGGGCCGGGCGCCGGGTGGTCGACGAGGAGCCGGTGGGCGACCGCGCGCGGGTTGGCGACCCCCGGCAGTGGCAGCCTCTTCGGCAGCGAGCCGACCGGCTCGAAGTCCTCACCCAGGGGGTGCCCGGGCAGCGCCTCCAGCTTCTTCATGATCGTGCGGCCGATGTGCCGGAAGGTCGTCCACTTGCCGCCCGCGACGGACAGCATGCCGGCCCGGCCTTCGGTGACGACCGTCTCGCGCTTGGCCTTCGCGGTGTCACCGGGACCGCCCGGCAGCACCCGCAGACCGGCGAAGGAGTACGTGATCAGGTCACGGTCGAGCTGCTGGTCCCGGATGGAGAACGCGGCCTCGTCCAGGATCTGGGCTATGTCCTTGTCGTTGACCGCGACGTCCGCCGGGTCGCCCTCGTACACCTCGTCGGTCGTGCCGAGCAGCAGCATGTCCTCCCAGGGGAGGGCGAAGGTGATGCGGTACTTGTCGATCGGGGTGGCGAGCGCGGCCTTCCACGGAGCCGTCCGCTTCAGCACCAGGTGCGCGCCCTTGGACAGCCGGATGGACGGCGCCGCGTCCGGGTTCTCCATCCTGCGCAGGTGGTCGACCCACGGCCCGGTCGCGTTCAGCACCAGCCGCGCGTTCACACCGAACTCGTCGCCGGAGAGTTGGTCGCGCAGCTCCGCACCGGTCACCCGGCCCCTGGTGAACCGCAGCCCGGTGACCTCGGAGTGGTTCAGGACGACGGCACCCGACTCGACGGCCGCGCGGACCGTCATCAGGGCCATCCGGGAGTCGTTCATCTGGTCGTCGCCGTACACGGCCACGGCCTTGAGGTTCTCGGTGCGCAGCTCGGGCACGTCCTGCGCGGCCTTCGACGGCGAGAGCAGGTGGCCCACGCCGTCGCCGAAGGCCGACAGCGCCGAGTAGGCGAAGACGCCGGCCCCGAGCTTCGCCGCGCCGTGCGGCCCGCCCTTGTACACGGGGAGGTAGAACGTGAGCGGGTTCGCCAGGTGGGGGGCCACCTGGCGGGACACCGCACGGCGTTCGAAGTGGTTCTCCGCCACCAGCTTCACGGCGCCGGTCTGCAGATAGCGCAGACCGCCGTGGAGCAGCTTGGAGGAGGCGGAGGAGGTGGCGCCGGCGAAGTCGCCGGCGTCGACCAGGGCCACCCTGAGCCCGGACTGCGCGGCGTGCCAGGCGGTGGAGATGCCCAGGATGCCGCCGCCGATCACGAGGAGGTCGTACGACGCCTTGGAGAGCTGCTCCCGGGTCTCGGCACGGCTCGGGTTCGAGCCGGACGCCGGGCGCTTCCCCAGGGCAGGCAGGGTCTGCAGGGTGGTCTGACTGGTCATGTGGGGTTCTTACTCCTCATCAGAGCGTGGGTCGGAGCCTGCGACGGGCTCTTCTCAGCTCTTGTCAGTTCTCTTCTTCGAGCCAGCCCATGGTCCGCTCGACGGCCTTGAGCCAGCTCTTGTACTCACGGTCGCGGGTCTCCGCGTCCATGCGGGGGGTCCACTCGGCGGCCCGCCGCCAGTTGGCGCGCAGTTCGTCGGTGTTGGTCCAGAAGCCGACGGCGAGACCGGCGGCGTAGGCGGCGCCGAGGCAGGTGGTCTCGGCGACCATCGGGCGCACCACGGGGGCGTCGAGGAAGTCCGAGAGGGTCTGCATCAGCAGGTTGTTGGAGGTCATGCCGCCGTCGACCTTGAGGGCCGCGAGCTCGACGCCCGAGTCCTTGGTCATGGCGTCCGTGATCTCACGGGTCTGCCAGGCGGTGGCCTCCAGGACGGCGCGCGCGAGGTGCGCCTTGGTGACGTACCGGGTGAGACCGGCGATGACACCGCGGGCGTCGGAGCGCCAGTACGGGGCGAACAGACCGGAGAAGGCCGGCACGAAGTACGCGCCGCCGTTGTCCTCGACCGTGAGCGCCAGCGTCTCGATCTCGGCGGCGGTGGAGATGAGGCCCATCTGGTCGCGCATCCACTGCACCAGCGAACCGGTGACGGCGATCGAGCCCTCCAGCGCGTAGACCGGCTTCTGGTCGCCGATCCGGTAGCCGACCGTGGTCAGCAGGCCGCTGTAGGAGTTGATGATCTTCTCGCCGGTGTTCAGCAGCATGAACGTTCCGGTGCCGTACGTGGACTTGGCCTCGCCCTCCTCGAAGCAGGTCTGGCCGAACAGGGCCGCCTGCTGGTCGCCGAGCGCGGAGGCGACCGGGATGCCGCCGAGCAGGTCGCCGAGCCGCCCGCCGGTGACCTCGCCGTACACCTCGGCGGAGGAGCGGATCTCGGGGAGCATCGACAGCGGGACGCCGATGGACTCGGCGATCTTCTCGTCCCACTCCAGTGTGTGCAGGTTCATCAGCATGGTGCGGGAGGCGTTGGTGACGTCGGTGTAGTGCTTGCCGCCGTCGACACCACCCGTCAGGTTCCAGATGACCCAGCTGTCCATGGTGCCGAAGAGGATGTCGCCGGCCTCGGCGCGCTCGCGCAGACCCTCGACGTTGTCCAGCAGCCAGCGGGCCTTCGGACCGGCGAAGTACGAGGCCAGCGGCAGGCCGGTCTCGCGGCGGAAGCGGTCCTGGCCGACGTTGCGGCCGAGCTCCCGGCAGAGCGCGTCGGTGCGGGTGTCCTGCCAGACGATGGCGTTGTGGACGGGCTCACCGGTGTTCTTGTCCCAGAGCAGCGTGGTCTCGCGCTGGTTGGTGATGCCGATGGCCTTGATGTCGTCGCTGGTGATGCCGGCCTTCGCGATGGCCCCGGCGACGACCTCCTCGACGTTGGTCCAGATCTCGGTGGCGTTGTGCTCCACCCAGCCCGGCTTCGGGAAGATCTGCTCGTGCTCCTTCTGGTCGACGGAGACGATGCGCCCGTCGCGGTCGAAGACGATGCAGCGGCTGGAGGTGGTGCCCTGGTCGATGGCGGCGATGAAGGGCCCGGCGGTGTGGGCGTCGGTCACGGTGTGCTCCTGAAAGTTCACTGGGTATGGGGCTGTACGTACGGCGCGTGCTGAGCGTTTCGCGGGATCACGGATTTCGGGATCCTGCGGCTCGGTGCTCTTAAGCGAAGGCGACGTTGTAGATGCCTGCAGCGATGGCGGCGCCGAGCAGGGGGCCGACCACCGGGACCCAGGCGTAGCTCCAGTCGGAGCCGCCCTTGTTGGGCAGGGACAGAAGGGCGTGGACGATACGCGGACCGAGGTCACGGGCCGGGTTGATCGCGTAACCGGTCGGGCCACCGAGGGACAGACCGATGGCGACCACGACGAGCGCGGTGATCAGGGCGCCGAGAGTACCGAGACCCTTGTTGTCGTCGTTCAAACCCTGCGTCAGGACCGCCAGGACGAGCACGATGGTGCCGATGACCTCGGTGGCGACGTTCTGTACCGCGTTCCGGATCTCGGGGCCGGTGGAGAAGATGCCGAGCACGGGGCCGGCGCCGGCCTCCCGGGCCTCGACGGACTTGGCCTTGGCCTTGGCGCCCTTCGCGGCCGGCTCGCCGACGATGTCCTTGTCGGTGAGGTGGGCGTGGAACTGGCCGTAGTAGGCGACCCAGACCAGTGCGGCACCGATCATGGCGCCGAGCAGCTGCCCGCCCCAGTAGATCGGGACGTCACTCCACGGGATGCCGTTCTTCTTCAGCGCGAGCGCGAGGGTCACGGCCGGGTTGAGGTGGGCGCCGGAGAGCGGCGCGGAGGTGTAGACGGCCGTCAGCACGGCGAAGCCCCACCCGAAGGTGATGGCGAGCCAACCGGCGTTACGGGCCTTGGAGGCCTTCAGCGTCACAGCGGCGCAGACGCCACCGCCGAGCAGGATGAGTATGGCGGTACCGATGGTCTCGCCGATGAAGATGTCGGAGCTGGACACCCGCGACTCCTTTGTCCTTCGTCCAGGGGAAGTCGAACCCCGGGTCCCACCGGTGGTTCGTGCTCTCGTTGGCTGAGAGCGATGTCGGCCCGTGGCGTCGTGACACTCTAGCGCCTATTGCCGGTAGGTGTTCGACAATGTCGACCGATGGACGGGAGTCTCACTGGGGGGTCAGTGGCTCGTCAAGGGTCCGGCAGACGAAACACTGCCGTTGTTGATTGTTGTTGGTTATTGATCCCGGGGTGGGTGTGGCGTGTGTGCACCTGTGTGCCTGGACGCCGAAAAGGCCGGGACACCCTGTGGTGTCCCGGCCTCTCCGGTCGATCGAGGTCCTGCGCCAGGTCAGAACCGTCCGGCGCCCAGGTCGCGCGACACCGCGCGGGCGCAGTCCCGTACGGCCGCGATCAGCTCGGAGCGCAGCTCGCCCTCGCGGCACAGCCGCTCCACGGCACCGGTGATGCCGACCGCGCCGACGGGCATGCGCCGCCGGTCGTGGATGGGGGCGGCGATGGACGCCACCCCCTCCCAGGTCTCCTCGACGTCGGCCGCGTACCCGCGCGCGCGGGTGATGTCCAGGACGCCCTCGAAGTCGTCCAGCGTGTGCACGGTCCGGTCGGTGAACGCCTTGCGCTCGGCCTCCAGGACCTCGCTGTGCGCCACCGGGTCGTACGCCGCGAGGACCTTGCCCAGGGCTGTGGAGTGCAGCGGCTGCATGGCCCCTATCTCCAGGACCTGCCGGCTGTCGTCGGGCCGGAAGACGTGGTGCACGATCAGCACGCCCTGCTGGTGCAGGACCCCCAGATGGACGCTCTCGCCGCTGGAACGGGCCAGGTCGTCCGTCCAGACCAGGGCGCGCGCCCGCAGCTCGTGGACGTCCAGGTACGTGGTCCCGAGCCGCAGCAGCTCCGCGCCCAGCTGGTAGCGCCCGGAGGCGTCGTCCTGCTCGACGAACCCCTCGTGCTGCAGCGTGCGCAGTATGCCGTGGGCGGTGCCCTTGGCGAGGCCCAGCGACGAGGCGATGTCCGACAGGCCGAGCCGCCGTTCGCCGCCTCCGAGCAACCGCAGCATCGCGGCCGCCCGTTCGAGCGACTGGATGTTCCGTGCCATCGCCGTCCTGCCTCCGTCCCCTTCGGCCGCCGTACGCGACTGAACTTCCATCGTTCGGCAATGTCGAACACTACCGGTCGTTGACGACCTCCCGCCAATGGCCGTCAACAGCTTTTCGGCCACACCCGTCGCGCGGTGACGTTCCCGTGGCCGTCGGGTGTCTGTTCGACGGTCATGTGATCGTGGGGTGTGCGTGCGGTGCCGGAGCGGTGTCCGTCGTTCATTTCGTCGTCGGAGTAAACCGCACTCGGACGCGTACGCCACGCCCGTCCGTCCCGTGGACTCTCCTGACCATCCGTGGCGCTCCGGGCTACCCTTGCGGCGTGCGCCTTCCATGAGAAGCCGCAAAGCCGACAGCCGTCGCACTCCAGGGAGCAGCTCCATGGCCTCGTTGCCGAACACGTCCCCTTCGTCCGCCGCCTCCGGCCGGGCCCGATCCGAGGCCCTGCGCGAGGCCCTCGCCACCCGTGTGGTGGTCGCCGACGGCGCGATGGGCACGATGCTTCAGGCGCAGGACCCCACACTGGAGGACTTCCAGCAGCTGGAGGGCTGCAACGAGGTCCTCAACGCCACCCGCCCCGACATCGTCCGCTCGGTGCACTCCGCGTACTTCGACGCGGGCGTCGACTGCGTCGAGACCAACACCTTCGGCGCGAACCTCACCGCATTGGGTGAGTACGACATCGCCGAGCGCACCGCCGAGCTGTCCGAGGCCGGCGCCCGCATCGCCCGCGAGACGGCCGACGAGTTCGCCGCGCGCGACGGCCGCCCGCGCTGGGTGCTGGGCTCCATCGGTCCGGGCACCAAGCTGCCCACCCTCGGCCACACCACCTTCACCGCCATCCGGGACGCCTACCAGCAGAACGC
This sequence comes from Streptomyces sp. NBC_01314, assembly GCF_041435215.1. NCBI lineage: Bacteria > Bacillati > Actinomycetota > Actinomycetes > Kitasatosporales > Streptomycetaceae > Streptomyces > Streptomyces sp. NBC_01314. The sequence continues at coordinate 8,976,961 of NZ_CP108394.1, forward strand.
CGAGGGCCTGCTGGCCGGCGGCGCCGACGCACTGCTGGTGGAGACGACCCAGGACCTGCTGCAGACGAAGGCCTCCGTCATCGCCGCGCGCCGCGCGATGCGGACGGCCGGATACGACGTCCCCCTGATCGTCTCGGTGACGGTCGAGACGACGGGCACCATGCTGCTCGGCTCGGAGATCGGCGCCGCGCTGACGGCGCTGGAACCGCTGGGCATCGACATGATCGGCCTGAACTGCGCGACCGGCCCCGCCGAGATGAGCGAGCACCTGCGCTATCTGGCCCGCCACTCCCGCATCCAGTTGTCCTGCATGCCCAACGCCGGTCTGCCGGTGCTGACCAAGGACGGCGCCCACTACCCGCTGACGGCCCCCGAACTCGCCGACGCCCAGGAGAACTTCGTCCGCGAGTACGGCCTCTCCCTCGTCGGCGGCTGTTGCGGTACCACCCCCGAGCACCTGCGTCAGGTCGTCGAGCGCGTCCGGGACCTCGCGCCCGCCGCGCGCGCCCCGCGCCCCGAGCCTGGCGCCGCCTCCCTCTACCAGACGGTCCCGTTCCGCCAGGACACCTCGTACATGGCGATCGGCGAGCGGACGAACGCCAACGGTTCGAAGAAGTTCCGTGACGCGATGCTGGAGGCCCGCTGGGACGACTGTGTGGAGATGGCCCGCGACCAGATCCGCGAGGGCGCCCACATGCTCGACCTGTGTGTCGACTACGTGGGCCGCGACGGTGTCGCCGACATGGCCGAACTCGCCGGGCGTTTCGCCACCGCCTCCACCCTCCCCATCGTGCTGGACTCCACCGAAGTGCCCGTCATCCGGGCCGGGTTGGAGAAGCTCGGCGGCCGTGCGGTCATCAACTCCGTCAACTACGAGGACGGCGACGGTCCCGAGTCCCGCTTCGCCAGGGTCACCGCGCTCGCCCAGGAGCACGGCGCCGCGCTGATCGCGCTGACCATCGACGAGGAGGGCCAGGCCCGCACCCCGGAGAAGAAGGTCGAGATCGCCGAACGGCTCATCGACGACCTGACCGGCAACTGGGGCATCCACGAGTCGGACATCCTCATCGACACCCTGACCTTCACCATCTGCACCGGTCAGGAGGAGTCCCGCAAGGACGGCATCGCCACCATCGAGGCGATCCGCGAACTCAAGCGCCGCCGCCCCGAGGTGCAGACGACGCTGGGGCTGTCGAACATCTCCTTCGGCCTCAATCCGGCCGCCCGTGTCCTCCTCAACTCCGTCTTCCTCGACGAGTGCGCGAAGGCGGGCCTGGACTCGGCGATCGTGCACGCCTCGAAGATCCTGCCGATCGCCCGCTTCAGCGAGGAGGAGGTCCAGACCGCTCTCGACCTCATCCACGACCGCCGCGCCGAGGGCTACGACCCCCTCCAGAAGCTCATGGCACTGTTCGAGGGCGCCACCACCAAGTCGCTGAAGGCCGGCAGGGCCGAGGAGCTGGCCGCCCTCCCGCTGGACGAGCGCCTCAAGCGCCGCATCATCGACGGCGAGAAGAACGGCCTGGAGGCCGACCTCGACGAGGCCCTCCAAACCCGCCCGGCCCTCGACATCGTCAACGACACCCTCCTGGACGGCATGAAGGTCGTCGGTGAACTCTTCGGCTCCGGACAGATGCAGCTGCCGTTCGTGCTGCAGTCCGCCGAGGTCATGAAGACCGCGGTCGCCCACCTCGAACCGCACATGGAGAAGTCGGACGCCGAGGGCAAGGGCACCATCGTGCTGGCCACCGTCCGCGGCGACGTCCACGACATCGGCAAGAACCTCGTCGACATCATCCTGTCCAACAACGGCTACAACGTCGTCAACCTCGGCATCAAGCAGCCGGTCTCCGCGATCCTCGACGCGGCCAAGGAGCACCGGGCCGACGTCATCGGCATGTCCGGCCTCCTGGTCAAGTCCACGGTGATCATGAAGGAGAACCTGGAGGAGCTGAACCAGCGCGGCATGGCCGCCGACTACCCGGTCATCCTCGGCGGCGCCGCCCTCACCCGCGCCTACGTCGAGCAGGACCTGTACGAGATCTACGGGGGCGAGGTCCGCTACGCCCGCGACGCCTTCGAGGGCCTGCGTCTGATGGACGCCCTCATCGGCGTCAAACGCGGCGTGCCGGGGGCGGCCCTGCCCGAGCTGAGGCAGCGTCGGGTACGGGCCACGGCCACGGCCACGGCGGTCGAGGAACGCCCGGAGGAGGGCCACGTCCGCTCCGACGTCGCCACCGACAACCCCGTCCCCACGCCGCCGTTCCGGGGCACCCGCGTCGTCAAGGGCATCCAGCTCAAGGAGTACGCCACCTGGCTGGACGAGGGCGCCCTCTTCAAGGGTCAGTGGGGGCTCAAGCAGGCCCGCACCGGCGACGGGCCGACCTACGAGGAGCTCGTCGAGACCGAGGGCCGGCCCCGGCTGCGCGGCCTGCTGGACAAGCTGCAGACCGACAACCTCCTCGAAGCGGCCGTCGTCTACGGCTACTTCCCCTGCGTCTCCAAGGACGACGACCTGATCATCCTGGACGACGCCGGCAACGAACGGACCCGGTTCTCCTTCCCGCGCCAGCGCCGCGGCCGCCGGCTGTGCCTGGCCGACTTCTTCCGCCCGGAGGAGTCCGGCGAGACCGACGTGGTCGGCCTCCAGGTCGTCACCGTCGGCTCCCGCATCGGCGAGGAGACCGCCAAGCTCTTCGAGTCCAACTCTTACCGCGACTACCTCGAACTGCACGGCCTGTCCGTGCAGCTGGCCGAGGCCCTCGCCGAGTACTGGCACGCCCGCGTGCGCTCGGAGCTGGGCTTCGCCGGGGAGGACCCGGCCGTGATCGAAGACATGTTCGACCTCAAGTACCGGGGTGCCCGCTTCTCCCTCGGCTACGGCGCCTGTCCCGACCTGGAGGACCGCGCCAAGATCGCGGAACTGCTGGAGCCCGAGCGGATCGGCGTACAGCTCTCGGAGGAGTTCCAGCTCCACCCCGAGCAGTCCACCGACGCGATCGTGATCCACCACCCCGAGGCGAAGTACTTCAACGCGCGCTAGCGCTCCGCTCACCGGCGGTGCGTTGTCCACGGGTCCGTTGTGGCCGGTCGCGCAGTTCCCCGCGCCCCTTGCGGGCGCGGTGCTGCCTCGCCCGAAGGCGCTTTCCCGCGCGGCGCCGTAGACTGGACGGTCCACCGCAGGCCGGTTCCCCATCCGGGAACCGGCCTGCTCGTCCCACAAGGAGGTGCGCCGGATGACCACGACGATCCCCGCGCTAGGAACCCGTACGGCCGAAGGCTCCGCGCTGCAGGCCGTGCTCCTCGACATGGACGGCACCCTGGTGGACACCGAGGGGTTCTGGTGGGACGTGGAGGTCGAGATCTTCGCCGGCCTCGGCCACACCCTCGACGACTCCTGGCGCCATGTCGTGGTCGGCGGCCCCATGAGCCGCAGCGCGGGCTTCCTGATCGAGGCCACCGGCGCCGACATCACCTTCCCCGAGCTGAGCGTGCTGCTCAACGACGGCTTCGAGGCCCGTATCGAGCAGGCGCTGCCCCTGATGCCCGGCGCCTCCAGACTCCTCGCCGAACTCGCCGCGCACGGCGTCCCCACGGCCCTGGTCTCCGCCTCGCACCGGCGCATCATCGACCGCGTCCTGGCCTCCCTGGGTGCCCAGCACTTCGCGCTGACCGTCGCGGGCGACGAGGTCGAGCGGACCAAGCCGTTCCCCGACCCCTACCTCCTCGCGGCCTCCGGCCTCGGCGCGGATCCGGCCCGGTGCGCGGTCATCGAGGACACCGCGACCGGCGTCGCCGCCGCCGAGGCCGCCGGCTGCCATGTGGTTGCCGTCCCGTCCGTGGCCCCCATCGCCCCTGCCGTCCGGCGCACCGTCGTGACCTCGCTGGAAGAGGTCGACCTGCCCTTTCTGCGCGGCCTGATGACGACGACGGGCCATTGAAAGCGCAAGAAATTCCAAGATCACGCACAGCGCCCCGCGCCGGGAATTCGGTCCGCTCGCAATGACTGAATTCCCGGACCCGGGAACCCCTTTCCGCCTGTGACGTTTACCACTCCCGCGGGGCTCCGGGCGACCTCCGGACGCGTTCAATCCCCGCATTCAGGGGTGTTCAGCATGACCTTGTGTCCCGATTGGTGAAGCGTGCACCCAAACATTCCGTGCCCGCTACACCGTTTGTGTCCACACCCGGTTCCGCAGCGTGAGGGGAACTCAACTCCGGTGCGCGCGGGCCTTTCTGGCGGTGCGGGCTAACCTCGACACGAGAACATCGCCGTACCTCCCGTGACGCGCTCGCACCACCCCGCCGGCCCCCGTCCCGGAACACAGCTCTGGAGAAACTCGAGCATGAACCGCAAGACCTTGGTGCTGCCGGCCGTGATCGGTCTGCTCGCCCCGGTACTCGCCGCCTGCGGTCCCACCGACAGCGCGGGTGGCAGCGGTGACGCGATCGTCGTCGGCACCACCGACCGGTTCACCGCCTCGAAGGAGGCCCCGGCCCCCATCGACCCGGCCTACGCCTACGACGTCGGCACGTGGAACATCCTCCGCCAGACCGTGCAGACCCTCCTGGTCCAGCCCCGCGGCGACGGCGAACCGGAACCCGAGGCCGCCTCCAACTGCTCCTTCACCGACAGCGGCAACGAGCGCTACGCCTGCACGCTGCGCAGCGGCCTGAAGTTCGCCGACGGCGACCCGGTCACCGCCGAGGACGTGAAGTTCTCCATCGACCGCGCCCGCTCCCTCAAGGCCGACAGCGGTGTCTTCGCCCTGCTGTCCACCATCGACCTCGTCGAGACCAAGGGCGACAACGAGGTGATCTTCCACCTCAACAGCCCCGACGCGACCCTCCCGTACAAGCTGTCCACCCCGGTCGCCGGCATCGTCAACCCGGCCGACTACGACAAGGGCAAGCTGCGCGACGGCTTCGAGGTCGACGGCTCCGGCCCGTACACCCTGGACGCCGACGTCGAGAACAACGAGCTGGTCCGCGCCGTCTTCACCAAGAACCCCAACTACAGGGGCCAGTTGGACCCGAAGAACGACAAGGTCGAGCTGCGCTCCTTCGCGAACGCCGACGCCATGGGCACCGCCCTCAAGGACGGCGACATCGACCTGATGACCCGCACCATGACGCCGAAGCAGATCAACAAGCTCTCCGAGTCCACCGACAGCGACATCGACGTGATCGAGTCCGAGGGCCTGGAGATCCGCTACCTCGCCTTCAACACCGAAGCCACCCCGGTACGCAGCACGGCCGTCCGCCAGGCCATGGCCGAGGTCATCGACCGGGGCGAACTCGTCTCCAAGGTGTACGGCTCCCAGGCCGAACCCCTCTTCTCGCTGGTCCCGGCCGGCCTCACCGGCCACTCCAACTCGTTCTTCAACAAGTACGGCGACCCGGACGTCGACAAGGCGAAGTCGACCCTGGAGACCGCAGGCGTCACCGCGCCGGTGAAGCTGACCCTGCATTACACGACCGACCACTACGGCGCGGCCACGAAGAAGGAGTTCGAGCAGCTGCGGAAGCAGCTCAACGACAGCGACCTGTTCGACGTGACCATCAAGGGCGCCCCCTGGTCCACGTTCCGCCCCGCCGAGCAGAAGGGCGAGTACGCCGTCTACGGCATGGGCTGGTTCCCGGACTTCCCCGACGCCGACAACTACCTCGCGCCCTTCCTCGACAAGGACAACTTCCTCGGCTCGCCGTACGCCAACCGCGAGATCCGCAGCAAGCTGATCCCCGAATCCCGTCGCGCGGCCGACCGCCTCACCGCCTCGGACAGCCTCACCGGCATCCAGGACATCGTCGCCGACGACGTGCCGATCCTCCCGTTGTGGCAGGGCAAGCAGTACGTCGCCGTCCGCGACGACATCACCGGTGCCGAGTACGCCCTCAACTCCGCCTCGACGCTCCAGCTCTGGGAGCTGGGCCGCGGCATGGGCAACTGACCGGACCTCACCACCCCTCCGGACAGAGGCCGACCGGCCTCGGGGGAACCCGGAGCACCCGCAATGCACCCGACGACACAAGGCATCCATACGTGAACATGCGCACCCCGTGGCCCGTCCTGACCATCGCGACAGGGCTTGCCGCCGGCCTGCTGACCGGTTGCGGCTCCGACTCGGGGGGATCCGGGGACTCCGGCTCCAACGTCGTGATGGGGATGTCCGACGACGTCCTGGCCACCGACCCCGCCTCCGGCTACGACCCCGGATCCTGGCTCCTCTTCAACAACGTCTTCCAGTCGCTGCTGAGCTTCCCCAACGGCGCCACGGAACCCGAACCGGACCTCGCCGAGGAGTGCTCCTTCGCGGACAGCAGCGGCACCAAGGTCTACGAGTGCACCCTCAAGGACGGCCTGAAGTTCAGCAACGGTGAGGCGCTCACCTCGAAGGACGTCAAGTTCTCCTTCGACCGCATGCTGAAGATCAACGACGACGCCGGCCCCGCGATCATGTTCCCCATGCTCGACAAGGTCGAGACCCCGGACGACAAGACCGTCCGCTTCGACCTCAAGTACGCCGACGCCACCTTCCCCAGCAAGATCGCCTCCGGCGCCGGCTCGATCGTCGACGAGGGCTCGTACGACGCCGACGGCCTCCGCAAGGACGGCGAGGCGGTCGGCTCCGGCCCGTACAAGCTGGAGTCCTTCGGCGAGGACGACGCCGTCTTCACCGTCAACGAGAACTACAAGGGCACCGCCGACGTCGAGAACACCGGTGTCACCCTCAAGTTCTTCCACGGCGACCAGGAAGCCCTGAAGAAGGACCTGCTGGAGGGTGACCTCGACGTCACCTACCGCGGCCTCGGCGCCTCCGACATCTCCGACATCGAGACCGACACCTCCACCGCCAACGGCATCGACATCGTCGACGGCACCGGCGCCGAGGTCCAGCACCTCGTCTTCAACATGGACGACCCGGTCACCGGCAAGGTCGGCGTCCGCCGGGCCATCGCCCACCTCCTCGACCGCGAGGCCCTCGTCGACAAGGTCTACCAGGGCACCGCCACACCGCTGTACTCGATCATCCCGGCCGGCATCACCGGCCACAACACGGCCTTCTTCGACACCTACGGCGCCCGCCCCTCCGCGGCCAAGGCCGAGGCCGCCCTGCGCGCCGACGGCATCACCGACAAGGTCGAACTGACCCTCTGGTCCACCCCGTCGCGCTACGGCCCCTCCACCGACGAGGAGCTGGAGGCCATCGCCCAACAGCTCAACGACAGCGGGCTGTTCGACGCCGACGTGGAATCCGTCGCCTTCGGCAAGTACGAGAAGGACATCGCCGCCGGCAAGTACGGCGTGTACGTGAAGGGCTGGGTCCCCGACTACCCGGACCCCGACAACTTCACCGGCCCCTTCTTCGGCAAGGGCAACGTGCTGGGCAACAACTACACCAACGCCACCATCACCGGTGAACTCCTCCCGAAGACCGCCGCCGAGAGCGAGCGCTCCGCCACGGAGAAGGAGTACGCCGAACTGCAGAACATCGTCGCCACCGACGTCCCCCTCATCCCCATCTGGCAGGCCAAGCAGTACGCCGTCGTCGGCGACGACGTCTACGGCCTGGAGTACTGCCTGGACGCGTCGACCGTCTTCCGCTTCTGGGAGATCAGCAAGGGCTGAGCCGAGACGGCCACACACGCCGAGGGCGCCCTCTTCCGGTGAAGAGGGCGCCCTCGGCGCGTCATGCGATGCCGGCCCCTACTGCGCGCCGGGGCGCACCAGCCCGCTCTCGTACGCGTACACCGCCGCCTGCACCCGGTCGCGCAGGCCCAGCTTGGTCAGCACATGACCCACATGCGTCTTGACCGTGGTCTCGCTGACGAACAGATCGGCTGCGATCTCCGCGTTCGACAGACCCCGGGCCACCAGCTTCAGCACCTCGACCTCACGGTCGGTCAGCGTGTGCAGGGTGTCCGGCACCTGCTCGTCGCCCGACGGCAGATGCACCGCGTACTTGTCGAGAAGACGGCGCGTGATGCTCGGCGCCAGCATCGCCTCCCCGTTGGCCACCACCCGGATCGCCTGCACCAGCTCATTGGCCGGGGCGTCCTTGAGCAGGAACCCGCTGGCACCCGCCCGCAGCGCCTCCACCACGTACTCGTCCAGGTCGAACGTGGTCAGCACCAGCACCTTCGCCGGACCGTCCCGCCCGGGCCCGGTGATCTGCCGGGTCGCCTCCACCCCGTCCATCCGGGGCATACGGATGTCCATCAGGACCACGTCGGGCTGCAACGCCCGCACCTGCTCGAGCGCCTGCAGACCGTCACCGGCCTCCCCGACGACCGCGATGTCCTGCTCCGCCTCCAGAATCATCCGGAAGCCGGTACGCAGCAGAGGCTGGTCGTCGACCAATAGGACCCGGACGGCCACGAAAGTCTCCTTCGCTAGGGCCTGTCTTCTGGATCAGGCCGGCTTCGGGCCCCCGTGGCCCAGGCCTGATCCCACCGGACAGACCCTAGTCCGGGCCCATTCTGCCCTGTCCGTCGTCGGCCGACTCGGGCGACCTCACCTGCAGCGGATACGGCGGGGGAGTACCGCCGAACTCCGGACACACCGACCGGTGGTCGCACCAGCCGCACAGCTTGGTCGGCCGGGGCCGCCACTCACCGGTCTCCGTGGCCAGCCGGATCGCCTCCCACAGCGCGAGCAGCTTGCGCTCCACCCGCTCCAGGTCCGCGATCACCGGGTCGTACGTCAGGACGTCACCGCTGCCGAGATAGACGAGCTGCAGCCGGCGCGGCACGACCCGCTTCAGCCGCCACACCACCAGGGCGTAGAACTTCATCTGGAACAGCGCGCCCTCGGCGTACTCGGGGCGCGGCGCCTTGCCCGTCTTGTAGTCGACGATCCGCACCTCCCCGGTGGGCGCCACATCCACCCGGTCGATGATCCCGCGCAGCCTCAGCCCCGAGTCCAGCTCCGCCTCCACGAACAACTCCCGCTCGGCGGGCTCCAGGCGCGTCGGGTCCTCCAGCGTGAACCAGCGCTCCACCAACTGCTCGGCCTCGGCCAGCCAGCGAGCGAGCCGCTCACCCTCCGCGTCGTCCGCGAACAGCTCCACGACCTCCGGCCTGGTCTCCCGCAGCCGGTCCCACTGTCCCGGTACCAGCGACCTGGCCCGCGGCGCCGTCCGCTCGGCGGCCGGCGCGTCGAAGAGTCTCTCCAGCACCGCGTGCACCAGCGTGCCGCGCGTCGCCGCCTCGCTCGGCTTCTCGGGCAGCCGGTCGATCACCCGGAACCGGTACAGCAGCGGGCACTGCATGAAGTCGCTGGCGCGCGACGGCGACAGCGAGGCAGGCGGCGCGGCGGCCCGCACGGCAGGACGGCCGTCCTCGCCGCCCACGGGGACGGTGCCGGCTCCGTCGGTGCTCGTTTCCATGACCCCAGACCATACGGCCCACCACTGACAGTGACAGCCACGGGCCCGTACGACCGCCGACCGACACCCGCACGCCGACACCCGTGTGCCTTGTGCGACGTGGGGGAAAACAGAGGGGGTGCCGGGGCGGAACGCGCCCCGGTGACCGCATAGCATCGACCGTAGACCCTTCCGCCCGGCCACCGGGCGCGGAAGACGCTTCGAACGAGGGGACATCGTGGAGACGAGCGGCGGGAGCGGGCAGCCGCGGTCCGACAGCGACGAGGCGCCCGAGCGCGCACACCGCGACGCGACCGAGCCACCGGCGGAGAACGGCGCCCCCACCCCGGCCCCGGCCCACCCCACCCCCGACGAGCACATCCCCACCTCCGAAACCCCCCGCGCGACAGACACCCCCGAAGAGCCCGGCGACTCCGAAACACCGGGCGCCTCCAATTCCTCCGGCGACGCCGAGGAAGACGCCGAGGAACAGGACGCCACCGAGCAGCACGGCACCGCCGAGGTACCAGGCGCATCCAGGACCCCCGGCGGCCCCGAGTCCGCGACCCCATCAGAAACCCCCGCACACACGCAGTCCCCGGCCCCGGCGGACCGACCCCCGTCGACTGCCGCGGACGAACCGCCGACGAACTCGGCGGACAAGCCGTCCGCAGGCCCGGCGGACCAGGCCTCGCCGGACGCCGTGGACGAACCGTCGGCCGACTCGGCGAGCGAGCCCCCGGCGGACTCAGCGGCCCCGGCGGCCTCGGCCGACCTGGAGAAGGCGCCGGAGGACGAGCCGGAGCGCACAGCGGCTTTCGCGCGCCCCCACGCCCACTCGGACGCCGCACCCAAACCGCCCGGGCGCCCCAAGGACCCCGGCGGCGGCATCCTCATGGGCCGCCCCTTCGGCGTGCCCGTGTACGTCGCGCCCAGCTGGTTCCTCGTCGCCGCCCTGATCACCTGGGTCTTCGGCGGCCAGCTCGACCGCGTCCTGCCCGAACTCGGCGCCCTCCGCTACCTCGTCGCCCTGTTCTTCGCGGTCGCCTTCTACGCCTCCGTGCTCGTCCACGAACTCGCCCACACCATCGCCGCCCTGCGCTACAAACTGCCGGTGCGCCGCATCCAGCTCCAGTTCTTCGGCGGCGTCTCGGAGATCGAGAAGGAATCCGAGACCCCCGGCCGCGAATTCGTCCTCGCCTTCGTCGGCCCCCTGCTCTCCCTGATCCTCGCGGGTGTCTTCTACGTCGCCCTGCTGGCCGTCGAGCCGGGCACCGTCCCCGGCGTCCTGCTCGCCGGCCTCATGATCTCCAACCTGATCGTGGCCGCGTTCAACCTGCTCCCCGGACTGCCCCTCGACGGCGGCCGCATGCTCCGCGCCGTCGTCTGGAAGATCACCGGCAAGCCGATGACGGGCACGATCGCCGCCGCCTGGGTCGGCCGCGCCCTCGCCGTCTCCGTCCTCATCGGACTGCCGCTGCTCACCCAGTCCGGCCTGCTCGGCTCGGCCGCCGAGGACAGCGTCGGCATGGACACCGTCCTGGACGCCCTGCTGGCCGCGATCCTCGCCGCGATCATCTGGACCGGCGCCGGCAACAGCCTCCGCATGGCCCGTCTGCGCGAACACCTGCCCGAACTCCAGGCCCGCACCCTCACCCGCCGCGCGGTCCCCGTCGAGACCGACACCCCCCTCTCCGAGGCCCTGCGCCGCGCCAACGAAGCCGGCGCCCGCGCGCTCGTCATCGTCGACCTCGACGGCGAGCCCCTCTCACTCGTCCGCGAGGCCGCCATCGTCGGCGTACCCGAACACCGCCGCCCCTGGGTGGCCGTCAGCGGCCTCGCCCAGGACCTCACCGACGGCATGCGAGTCTCCGCCGAACTCGCGGGCGAAGACCTCCTCGACGCCCTCCGCGCGGCCCCCGCCAGCGAGTACCTGGTGGTGGAGGACTCGGGCGAGATCTACGGAGTCCTCTCGGCGGCCGACGTGGAACGCGCGTTCGTGAAGGCCATGGCAAGGCCCAGCTGAGAGCCCCGAAAGCGGCGCGGAGAACTGCGCGACCAGCCACGAACAACCCGCACCTGCCGCCTGCCTGGCCAGTGGTCGGCCGCCCCTCCGGGGACCGGTAGGCTGGTCACATGTCCGAACCGACCGGTGCCGCCCGCCGCCGCGGGCCCTTCAAGGTCGGGGACCAGGTTCAGCTGACCGACCCCAAGGGCCGCCACTACACGTTCACGCTCGAAGCCGGAAAGAACTTTCACACCCACAAAGGTTCCTTCCCGCACGACGAGCTGATCGGCGCACCCGAGGGCAGCGTTGTCCGCACCACCGGAAACGTCGCCTACCTCGCGCTGCGCCCCCTGCTCCCCGACTACGTCCTGTCCATGCCCCGCGGCGCCGCCGTGGTCTACCCCAAGGACGCGGGGCAGATCCTCGCCTTCGCCGACATCTTCCCCGGCGCACGCGTCGTCGAAGCGGGCGTCGGCTCCGGCTCACTCAGCAGCTTCCTGCTGCGCGCCATCGGCGACCAGGGCATGCTGCACTCCTACGAGCGCCGCGAGGACTTCGCCGAGATCGCCCAGGCCAACGTGGAGCGCTACTTCGGCGGCCCCCACCCCGCCTGGCAGCTCACCGTCGGCGACCTCCAGGACAACCTCAGCGACACCGAGGTCGACCGCGTCGTCCTCGACATGCTCGCCCCCTGGGAATGCCTGGAGGCCGTCTCCAAGGCACTCGTCCCCGGCGGCATCGTCTGCTGCTACGTCGCGACCACCACCCAGCTCGCCCGGACCGTCGAGTCCATCCGCGAGATCGGCTGCTTCAACGAGCCGAGCGCCTGGGAGTCGATGGTCCGCAACTGGCACATCGAGGGCCTCGCCGTCCGCCCCGACCACCGCATGATCGGCCACACCGGCTTCCTGCTCACCGCCCGCCGCCTCGCCGACGGCGTCGAGCCCCTCATGCGCCGCCGCCGCCCCTCCAAGGGCTCCTACGGCGAGGACTACTCCGGCCCCAACGCCGACGGCGGCGCCGGCCGCTGAGCCACCGCCCACCCGGCACCGCGGGCGGCCGCCCGCCGCACGCAACGCGCTCTTGACGTGGCCGAGTTCCCGGCAGTGCCCGGGAACTCGGCCACGGCGCTCTCCCGTTGACGCGCCACGAGAAAGCTGCGGGACCCACGTACCCCGCCGTTCCACCCCCACTGTGACGTGTGGCACCATGCGGGTCATCCCAACCGGCACAGCACCCCCAGGAGACGCTCCTAGTGCAGCAATCCGCCGTCCCGGAACTGGCACACGCGCACACCCGCCCCATCCACTGGCTCGCCACGGCCACCGCCCTCGCCGGAGTCGTCGCCCTGTCGTCCGCCCTTCAACCCGACGCGGCGAGAGCGGCCCAGCCCGCCCCGAAGGCGAACCCGGCCCCGGCCGTCGTGGCGGCCCCCGACCCCACCGAGGTCGCCCTCCCCCTCGACTGCGGGCACGTCGGCATCGTCGTGAAGAAGAAGGGCTCCGGGGACCTCGACGGAGACGGCCGCCCCGAAACCGTGGCCGTCGTCCACTGCGACGCCAGCATGGGCACCCCGCCCGACGGTGTGTACGTCCTCACCCGCTCCACCGACGCCGCACAGCCCAGGGTCGTCGCCACCCTCGTGAACCCGAAGGACCGCAGATCCGTCTCCGACTTCGCCGTCCGTGACGCCGCCGTCACCGCGACCCTGCACGGCTACTCGTCGGCCGACGTGCCCAACTGCTGCCCCGACGTCACGGAGCTCGTCAAGTGGCAGTGGAAGAACGGGGCGTTCGTACGCTCGACGCCCGCCGGAGCGCAAAACGTCTGACACCGCCCACCACGGGCGAACGGGAAGTGATCACCCGGCAAACCCGGTGTGAGAAAGCAGACACCCGGCGACGCGGAGTACCCGTCGGGTCACTCCGCGTCAGGCCCGAAGACCTCGACCCTGTCCGAAACCCGACGTATATGGATGCACTCGCCCGGACACTCCTTCGCGGAGTCCACCACATCCGTGAGAAGCGGCAGCGGAACGGGCGTTGTGGCCCCCGGGGCCTGCAGCAACTCGTCGCCCGAGCCCTTCACATAGGCCAGCCCGTCGATGTCCAGCTCGAACACCTCGGGCGCGTACTGGACGCAGATACCGTCACCGGTGCAGAGATCCTGGTCGATCCAGACCTCCAGCGGCCCGCCCTCGGCTCCGGCCTCCTGCTGCACGGTCATCTCTCCTGCCGTCTCGATCGTCGAGCCGGTCGGGAACGATGCAGGCTCTGACGGGTGTTGAACACTTCGACCCTACCCGGGGCGGCTTCCCAACCACGTTCGGTGGGTATTCCCCTGGCGTGAGGGAGAGCGCAAGGGTGAAGATCGGACACACCCCGACCGTCTTTGTGATCTAGGGGTTTCAATCGACACCCACCCAGGTAGGGTCTGGAAGCGTCCAGCTCCCCTTGGAGGAGGTGAGGACCGTGGCAGCCCACGACGACGACATGAACCGCGGCATCCGCCCGGGACGAGGGTCCGACGACCCGGCCGGGCAGATTGCCTACCTTGAGCAGGAGATCGCCGTCCTGCGACGCAAGCTCGCCGACTCTCCGCGACACACGAGGATTCTCGAAGAGCGGATCGTCGAGCTGCAGACCAATCTGGCCGGCGTGTCCGCACAGAACGAGCGGCTCGCCAACACACTCCGTGAGGCCCGCGACCAGATCGTGGCCCTCAAGGAGGAAGTCGACCGGCTCGCACAGCCGCCGGCCGGCTTCGGTGTCTTCCTCACGGCGAACGAGGACGGCACGGCCGACATCTTCACCGGAGGACGCAAACTCCGGGTGAACGTCAGCCCCAGCGTCGACCTGGAAGAGCTCCGGCGCGGCCAGGAACTGATGCTCAACGAGGCACTCAACGTGGTCGAGGCCATGGAGTACGAGAGCGTCGGCGACATCGTCACCCTCAAGGAGATCCTTGAGGACGGTGAGCGCGCCCTCGTGCAGGGGCACACCGACGAGGAACGGGTGGTACGGCTCGCCGAGCCGCTGCTGGACATCACCATCCGCCCCGGCGACGCCCTCCTGCTCGAACCCCGCTCCGGCTACGTCTACGAGGTCGTGCCCAAGAGCGAGGTCGAGGAACTCGTCCTCGAAGAGGTCCCCGACATCGGCTACGAGCAGATCGGTGGCCTCGGCAACCAGATCGAGATGATCCGCGACGCGGTCGAGCTCCCCTACCTCTACCCGGACCTGTTCAAGGAGCACGAACTCCGCCCGCCCAAGGGCGTCCTGCTCTACGGACCCCCCGGATGCGGCAAGACGCTCATCGCCAAGGCCGTGGCCAACTCACTGGCCAAAAAGGTCGCCGAAGTCACCGGACAGGCCACCGGCAAGAGCTTCTTCCTCAACATCAAGGGCCCCGAACTCCTCAACAAGTACGTCGGCGAGACCGAGCGGCAGATCCGCCTCGTCTTCCAGCGTGCGAGGGAGAAGGCCAGCGAGGGCACCCCCGTCATCGTCTTCTTCGACGAGATGGAATCCCTCTTCCGCACCCGTGGCTCCGGCGTCAGCTCGGACGTGGAGAACACCATCGTCCCGCAGCTGCTCGCCGAGATCGACGGCGTGGAAGGCCTGCAGAACGTCGTGGTCATCGGCGCCTCCAACCGCGAGGACATGATCGACCCCGCCATCCTGCGCCCCGGCCGGCTCGACGTGAAGATCAAGATCGAGCGTCCGGACGCCGAAGCGGCCAAGGACATCTTCCAGAAGTACCTCACCGAGCGTCTCCCGCTGCACGCCGACGACCTCGGCGAACACAGCGGCTCCAGGTCCGCCACCGTCCAGAGCATGATCCAGACGGCAGTGGAACACATGTACACCGAATCCGAGGAAAACCGCTTCCTGGAAGTCACCTACGCCAACGGAGACAAGGAAGTCCTCTACTTCAAGGACTTCAACTCCGGCGCGATGATCGAGAACATCGTCGGTCGCGCCAAGAAAATGGCGATCAAGGACTTCCTCGACAAGAACCAGAAAGGCCTCCGCGTCTCCCACCTCCTCCAGGCCTGCGTGGACGAGTTCAAGGAGAACGAGGACCTGCCCAACACCACCAACCCGGACGACTGGGCCCGAATCTCCGGAAAGAAGGGCGAACGGATTGTCTACATCCGTACGCTGATCACCGGAAAGCAGGGCTCCGACACCGGACGCTCCATCGACACGGTGGCGAACACCGGACAGTACCTGTAAAACACAGGGCGGCTGCGGGTGCCCTCGGTGGGTACCCGCAGCCGACTGTTTTTCGGGCAACGGCCGGAGCAAGGCAATGACGCAAATGATCTCCCCACCAGCGCAGAGCCGTTCTAGGCTCTTCCGTACCGCCGAGTCGCGCAGTGCGGGGACGGGCACCGCACACGCACCGGAGCGCCAGCGGTACTTGAGCGGCGTCCCCGACCGAGGGCGCCGCCGGGCAAGGAGGGCCGCATGACCGTACGGCGAGTAATGGGCATCGAGACGGAGTACGGGATCTCCGTCCCCGGCCACCCCAATGCCAATGCCATGCTCACCTCGTCCCAGATCGTCAACGCCTACGCCGCGGCGATGCACCGGGCCCGCCGGGCCCGCTGGGACTTCGAGGAGGAGAACCCGCTGCGGGACGCGCGAGGCTTCGACCTCGCCCGCGATTCCGCCGACTCCAGCCAGCTCACCGACGAGGACATCGGCCTCGCCAATGTCATCCTCACCAACGGCGCGCGGCTCTACGTCGACCACGCCCACCCCGAATACAGCGCCCCCGAGGTCACCAACCCCCTGGACGCCGTCCTGTGGGACAAGGCCGGCGAGCGCATCATGGCCGAAGCCGCCGAGCGCGCCGCCCAGCTCCCCGGCGCCCAGCCGATCCACCTCTACAAGAACAACACCGACAACAAGGGCGCCTCCTACGGCACGCACGAGAACTACCTGATGAAGCGGGAGACCGCCTTCTCGGACATCGTGCGCCACCTCACGCCGTTCTTCGTCTCCCGCCAGGTCTTCGCCGGCGCCGGCCGCGTCGGCATCGGCCAGGACGGCCACGAACACGGCTTCCAGCTCAGCCAGCGCGCCGACTACTTCGAGGTCGAGGTCGGCCTGGAGACCACCCTCAAGCGCCCCATCATCAACACCCGCGACGAACCCCACGCGGACGCGGAGAAGTACCGCCGCCTCCACGTGATCATCGGCGACGCGAACCTGTCGGAGATCTCGACCTACCTCAAGCTGGGCACGACAGCCCTGGTGCTGTCGATGATCGAGGACGGCTTCATCGCCGTCGATCTGGCCGTCGACCAGCCCGTACGCACGCTGCACCAGGTCTCGCACGACCCGACCCTGCAACGCCTCGTCACCCTCCGCAGCGGGCGCACGCTCACCGCCGTACAGCTGCAGATGGAGTACTACGAGCTGTCGCGCAAGTACGTGGAGGAGCGGTTCGGGGCCGACGCGGACGACCAGACCAAGGATGTCCTGAGCAGGTGGGAGGACACGCTCAACCGGCTCGAGAACGATCCCATGAGCCTCTCGGGCGAGCTGGACTGGGTGGCCAAGCGGGAACTCATGGAGGGCTACCGGCGCCGGGACGACCTCGACTGGGACGCCGCCCGACTCCACCTCGTCGACCTCCAGTACGCCGACGTACGCGCCGAGAAGGGCCTCTACAACCGTCTCGCGGCCCGCGGCAAGATGAAGCGGCTCCTGGACGAGACGGACGTCGACAGGGCCCGTACGAAGCCGCCGGAGGACACCCGTGCGTACTTCCGCGGCCGCTGCCTGGAGCAGTACGCGGACGACGTCGCGGCGGCCTCCTGGGACTCGGTGATCTTCGATCTTCCGGGACGGGATTCGCTCCAGCGCGTCCCAACCCTCGAACCGCTTCGCGGAACGCGAAATCACGTCAAGGAGCTCCTGGACCGCTGCCGCACGGCAGAAGACCTGGTCAGGGTCCTGTCAGGACGCTGAACCGCGCTGTGATCCCATTCCGCCGAGCAGGGTGGAAACAGCGGCGTCCGGGAATCATCGAGGTGGTCCCCGGACGTTGTGGAAACGACGGGGCCAATGTCAGACCGGGCTTGTAGGGTCTGATCATCACCGATCGGCAGGAAAGCCGACCTGCCGACCATGTCGGGCGAACTGAGCGGGGTGAGGGTTATGGCGACCAAGGACACCGGCGGCGGACAGCAGAAGGCGACCCGTTCCACCGAGGAGACCGAAGCGGCGCCGGAGGCGCAGGCTTCGGAGGACCTCAAGGAACGACAGGAGAAGCTGAGCGACGACGTGGACTCGGTTCTGGACGAGATCGACGATGTCCTGGAAGAGAACGCCGAGGATTTCGTTCGATCATTCGTTCAGAAAGGCGGCGAGTAGCCTTTTAATTGAAGGCTGCGGGGGATCTTGCGTTGTCAATCGAAGATGGCGTGAAGCGCTGCGTGCGGTGCGGCGAAGACAAGCCGCTCGCAGCCTTCGCCCGCAGAAGGTCAAACCTCGACGGACTCCAAAGGCATTGCCGGGACTGTGCATCTAACTATCACCGGACACGCCAGGAGAGCCTGGGTAAGAAGGTCCGGCCCCGGGCGGAGGTTCCTGAGGGGCACAAGCTCTGCCTCAAATGCGGCGAGGTCAAGGCGTGGAGTGAGTGGCATCGGAACGCCACTGCTTCGGATGGGCTGTCGACTCGCTGCAAAACATGCCGTGCCGCAGAGGGTCGCGCAGGGCACCTGAAGCGGCAGTACGGCATGACCGAAGCTGAGCGTGACCAGATGATCGCCTCGCAGATGGGCCTCTGCGTGATCTGCCTGAAAGCCCCGGCCGTTCATGTGGATCACTGTCATAAGACGGGTAGGGTCCGAGGCGTACTGTGCTTCAACTGTAATTCGGCCATCGGCAAGTTGGGAGACGATCCCGACGCTGTTCGTCGGGCTGCCGCCTACTTGGAGGGAACTTCGTGGAAGCCAACACTCGTAGCACCGGGCGTCTACCAGCTGCCTTCCTGACGCCTGGGTCGTCGTCCTTCATGGACTTCCTGTCGGACCACCAGCCGGAGATGCTCCCCGGCAAGCGGCAGCTGCCGCCGGTCCAGGGCGTCATCGAGGCCCCGCACGGCACGACGATCGTGGCCGTGTCGTTCCCTGGCGGTGTGGTGCTCGCCGGTGACCGCCGGGCCACGATGGGGAACATGATCGCGCAGCGGGACATCGAGAAGGTGTTCCCGGCGGACGAGTACTCGGCGGTGGGTATCGCCGGCACGGCCGGTCTGGCCGTGGAGATGGTCAAGCTGTTCCAGCTGGAGCTGGAGCACTTCGAGAAGGTCGAAGGCGCGCAGCTCTCGCTGGAGGGCAAGGCCAACCGTCTGTCGACCATGATCCGTTCCAACCTGGGCATGGCCATGCAGGGCCTGGCCGTCGTCCCGCTCTTCGCCGGTTTCGACGTGGACCGGGGCAAGGGCCGCATCTTCTCCTACGACGTGACGGGTGGTCGTTCCGAGGAGAGCGGCTACGCGGCCACCGGTTCCGGCTCGATCTTCGCGCGCGGCGCGATGAAGAAGCTCTTCCGTGCCGACCTCTCCGAGGACGAGGCGACGACCCTCGTGATCCAGGCCCTCTACGATGCGGCAGACGACGACTCGGCCACCGGTGGCCCCGACGTCGCCCGCCGGATCTACCCCATCGTCACCGTGATCACCGAGGACGGCTTCCGCCGGCTCACCGACGAGGAGTCCTCCGAGATCGCCCGCGCGATCCTGGAGCGGCGCCTGGAGCAGCCCGACGGCCCGCGCGCCGCGCTGCTCTAGCTGGTCCGGTCGACGGCCCTCTTATCAAGGTGATCCAGTGACTTCGACAGAAAGGGACGGATAACCGGTGTCGACGCCGTTCTATGTCTCACCCCAGCAGGCGATGGCCGACCGGGCGGAGTACGCCCGCAAGGGCATCGCCCGTGGCCGCAGCCTGGTCGTGCTGCAGTATGCCGACGGCATCGTGTTCGTCGGCGAGAACCCGTCCCGTGCGCTGCACAAGTTCAGCGAGATCTACGACCGGATCGGCTTCGCGGCCGCCGGCAAGTACAACGAGTACGAGAACCTGCGGATCGGTGGTGTGCGCTACGCCGACCTCCGCGGTTACACCTACGACCGTGACGACGTGACCGCCCGTGGTCTCGCCAACGTCTACGCCCAGACCTTGGGCACGATCTTCTCCTCGGCGGCCGAGAAGCCGTACGAGGTGGAGCTGGTCGTGGCCGAGGTGGGGGAGACCCCCGAGGGTGACCAGATCTATCGGCTGCCGCACGACGGTTCGATCGTGGACGAGCACGGCTCGGTCGCGGTCGGGGGTAACGCCGAGCAGATCAGCAGCTATCTGGACCAGCGCCACGAGGACGGTATGTCCCTGGCGGAGGCCCTGAAGCTGGCGGTGCAGGCCCTGTCCCGTGACACCAACGGCACGCAGCGGGAGATCCCCGCCGAGCGCCTCGAGGTCGCGGTCCTCGACCGTACCCGCCCGCAGAAGCGCAAGTTCAAGCGCATCGTCGGTCGACAGCTGGGGCGCCTGCTGGAGATCGACGGCGCCGCCACCGAGGCCGAGAGCGCCGACGAGGACGAGTAGTACCGGCGCCTTCGGAAACACCCCGCCCGTAGTGCGCCCCGGCCGGCACAGGCCGGGGCGCGCGGCGTATTGAGGTCGCACTGGAGTGCCCCTGGTGGGGGCGCGGGGAACTGCGTGATCAGCCACGGTCGTCCCACGGTCGGGTTGCCCTCGTCAGGGCCCTGGTGGTGCCGTGGATCCGCGAACCACCAGCTCCACAGGAATGTCCCCCTCCGCGGGCGTGCGGCCCTCCAGGACGGCCAGCAGCGCTTCCATCCCTCGCTCCCCGAACGACTCCGAGTCCAGCCGCACGGTCGTCAGCTCGGGATCCAGTGCGGTGGCGAGGGCCAGGTCGTCGAGCCCGGTCACGGAGACGTCCTCCGGTACCCGCAGTCCCAGCCGTCGTGCGGCCTTGTACGCGCCGGCGGCCAGCTTGTCGTCGTCGCAGACGACCGCGGTGGGCCGCTTCCCGGGTCCGCTCAGCGCGCCCTCCGCCGCGGCCAGTGCCCCCTCGATGGAGATCGGCGCGGCGGCCGTTCGCAGGGACGTGCCCGGCGTCGAGCCGACCCGGGCCGCCAGTTCGCGGGCGCGGACGTCGAAGGTCCAGGAGGGGATGTCGGCGGCGAGGTGCAGGAAGTGGCGGTGCCCCAGCGCGAGGAGGTGGGCGGCGACCTGTCGTATGCCGTCGCGGATGTCGAGGTTGACGGTGGCGGCTCCCAGGCTGCCTTCCGGGTCGCTGTCCAGCATGACCAGGGGCAGTTGGTCGCCTCGGATCGCGGTCAGCGCGTCGGCGGCCATGGACGAGGCGATCACGCCGTCGAGGGCTGCCTGGGCGGAGGCGAAGGGGTCGCGGGCGGGGCCGACGCCTTCGGGGGAGGGATACAAAACCACGCCGAAGCCGTGGCGCGCGGCGACCCGGGCGGCGCCTGTGTAGACGCCCGCGAAGAACTCGGTCGTGAGGGCGGGTACCACCAGCAGTACGGTCCGGGTGCGGCCGAGGCGGAGGTTGCGGGCTGCGAGGTTGGGCCGGTAGCCGAGGTCGCGCGCGGCTTCGCGTACGCGTTCCGCCGTGGTCTCGGAGACGCGGCCGCGCCATTTGTCGCCGAGGACGAGGGAGACGGCGGCCTGGGAGACGCCGGCGGCCTGGGCGACGTCACGGCTCGTGGGCCGTGTACTACCTCGTGCCACTGTCGGCCTGCTCCCTCGTCTGGACTCGTGGACAGGGCACATGGTACGTATGGACGAGGGACGTTATACGTAACACTTCGCTCGTCGACAGCGCATCGAGAGGCAGGACATGGCCGCCGGATATCTCGAGATCCTCAGGACGCGGCACGCGGCGCGGCTGCTCGCCGGAACGCTGGTGGGCCGGTTGCCGAACGCCACCGCCGCGATCGCCATCGTGCTCTTCGTCCGCGCGGAGGGCGGCACGTACAGTCTCGCCGGCGCGCTGGCCGCCGTGTACGGCCTCGCCAACGCCGTGGGGCAGCCGCTGCTGGGGCGGCTCGTCGACCGCCACGGACAGCCGCGTGTACAGCTGCCGGCGGCCGTCGTCGCCGCCCTCGCCATGTCCGTCTTCGCGCTGTCGGGGCTGGATCCGCTGCCGGTGGCGTATCTCGCCATGGCGGTCGCCGGGCTGTTCACGCCTCCTCTGGAGGGCGGGCTGCGGGCCCTGTGGTCCTCGGTTCTCCGCAAGGAGGAGCAGGTGCACACGGCGTACGCGATGGACGCGGTGGCGCAGGAGGTCATGTTCACCGTCGGGCCGCTGCTGGTGACCGTGTGCGTGGCGCTGTGGTCGGCGTCGGCCGCGCTCGTCGCGCTCAGTGTCATCGGGGTGCTCGGTGCTCTGTGGGTGGTCGTCTCGCCGCCCTCGCGGGCCTGGCGTTCCGCTCCGCGTGAGGCCCACTGGCTGGGCGCGCTGCGCTCGCCGGGGCTGCTGGCGCTGCTCGGCGCGTTCTTCTTCGTCGGTATCGCCCTCGGCTCGATCACCGTCGCCGCCGTCTCCTACGCGGACGACAACGGCGGGGACGCCGTCTACGGCTGGCTGATGGCGGGCGTCGGGCTGGGGGCGCTGGTGGGCGGCACGGTGTACGGCGCGCGGCAGTGGAGCGGGGCGCCGGAGCGGCGTCTGCAGGTGCTGGTGGCGCTTCTGGCGGTCTGTTACGTGCCGCTGACGCTGATGCCCGGTCCGGTGGGGATGACGGGGCTCACGACACTCGCGGGTGTGTTCCTGGCGCCGGCCATCGCCTGTGTGTTCGTCCTCGTCGACAGGCACGCGCCGCGCGGCACGGTCACCGAGGCGTTCTCCTGGATCGTGACGACGTTCACTGTGGGCCAGTCGGTCGGAACGGCCGTCGCGGGACCGGTCGTCGAGTGGGGCGGGACGCTGTGGGGGTTCGCCGTGCCGGGGGCCGCGGGGGCCGTGTCGTTGCTGGTTCTGCTGGCCACCGGGCGGGTTCTCGCTGTTCCTTCTGAGGGTGCGGTGGTTGCGGTCTCATCGGAAAATGATCCAAACCGTGCTGCCGAACCCCGTTTCAGCTCGGTGGATCGGGCGTAATGTTCAGTCATGGACCGCCGCATTTTCGGGCTGGAGAACGAGTACGGCGTCACGTGCACGTTCAGGGGACAGCGCCGTCTGTCTCCTGACGAGGTGGCGCGGTACCTCTTCCGCCGTGTCGTGTCATGGGGCCGCAGCAGCAATGTGTTTCTGCGGAACGGAGCCCGCCTCTATCTCGACGTGGGCTCACATCCGGAATACGCGACACCCGAATGTGACAACGTGACCGAACTCGTCACTCACGACAAGGCCGGCGAGCGCATTCTCGAAGGACTGCTGGTCGACGCCGAACGCCGCCTGCACGAGGAAGGAATCGCGGGCGACGTCTACCTCTTCAAGAACAACACGGACTCGGCGGGCAACTCGTACGGTTGCCACGAGAACTATCTGGTGGCCCGGCACGGGGAGTTCTCCCGGCTCGCGGACATCCTGATTCCGTTCCTCGTCACCCGGCAGCTGCTGTGTGGCGCGGGCAAGGTGCTGCAGACACCGCGTGGTGCGGTGTACT